>NZ_JAEMXM010000001.1 GCF_016482785.1 Paenibacillus alkalitolerans
GTAAAACCGCTGCGCTCGAAAGTTGAGCTTGTGACTCCATGCAATTCGGACGGAGCGCCGGGGAATTTGACATTGAAAAACCTCCCTTAATTGTACCGAACGGTATGTTATTTTAAATCCAATTAACTCATGAAAAATCAGGAATGTCAACACAACATTGACCTATATGAAATGTTTCGATATCATATTTATGTACTAAAAGGTATTTTATCGGGAGGCGTTATGGCTAGAATTCGCGAATTCGATGAACAAAAGGCATTAACAGAGGCTATGCATGTTTTTTGGGAAAAAGGGTACGAGGCTACTTCACTAAGTGACTTAACATCTCGCATGAGGATTCAGAAACCTAGTTTATATGCTGCATACGGCGACAAATTGTCTTTGTTTGAATCGGCTCTTCGAAATTATAACCAATTACATGCTAAATCCGTTCGCTTGAAGCTAAACAAAATTACGAGTGTCAAGACTGCTTTCAGGCTCCTGTTTCTGGAAGGGGCGTTCCCTAACGGAACGCATGAGCGAAATGGCTGCTTCTGCATTAATACAATGGTGGAGCTGGCTCCGCACGACGCGAAGTTTGAAATTTTGACACGAGAGCATCAACAATATTTGGCGGCGATATTTGAAGATACGCTTGAACGGGGTGTAACCTCCGGAGAGATCGATGGATCGGTCAACTGCCGGGCAATAGCTCAGTCCCTTGTGGTAGCTTTCATCGGAATAACCGTATTGAAGAAATCAAATCCTAATCGGGAATGGATCGATAATTGCATCGACTCAGCGCTGTCGTTACTCACAGCGCCCCCACGTACAGAACCTGAAGCGGCAGATTAAATGAAAGGAACACAGTTCATATTTGATCTGTGTTCCTTTGTTTTTATAAATGTGTAATTTCTTTGACGTGATCCAATAAACCACTAAACCTCTGTACAGAAAACATCCAACTATTGCTGCCCGTTCGTAGCTGTCAGTCTAATTCTTTATTTATCAGTCTATATAGTACTTTATTTTCTTTGAACAGGTGTAGTAACTTCCATTTTACACGAATCTATTCATGGGCTACTTGTTTTTTTTAGCTGTCGCACTTCATATTACAATCCATGCGGAAAAATTTGCCAAACTGTTTAGTTGCTTGGAGCGTGTATAAGAAGAGAAGCTTACTACAAGCACGAATAATATTAAACAATGTAACCCCCAACTTCTCAATATGGTTCATCATATGTGTTGATGAAAATAACTATTATGTTAATTTAATACCCATAAATTTCTTGTGACGTTATTATATTTGCTCTTTACTACTGCAATTAATCTGCTTTAAAGCGTTTTCCAGTCAAAAAGTCCGTTTTCAACATTTTAAAAATAACATTGAAATTAATTATAGTTGGTGGTATAAATAATATTGTTAACATAAAATTATATTCCATTGAAAGGGGATAAAAGATAGGAAGCCAATACTCATTACCTGCAATTGGTGATGAAAGCAGGCATTTCCGGTTGACTATGTGAAAGCGGTTTTAAATTATTGTTAATTATCAAAAAGGGTTAAAGTTAATATTAACACTAATATTAAACAGGGAACCCAATACTTACTATTGTAGGGGGAAAAGCAATGAAAAGATCTTTAATTTTGCTTGTTGTAACCGCATTCATACTGAGTATGATATTGTCCGCTTGCGGCGGGTCCGGTAACTCCAACGGCAATGGAGAACAAGCCGGCGAATCTTCGACTAACCAGCCAAACGCCGATAAACCGAAGGACAAGGTGACAATCAACCTGGTGGCATTCGCTCAACCGCATGAGCAGAAGATGTATACCCAGTTGATCAAGAAGTATCAGGAGAAATATCCTCACGTTAAGGTAAATTACATTACGACACCTCCTGCAGATTACGCAACAAAGCTGCAGGCGTTGATCGCAGGCGGCCAGACGCCGGACGTATTCTACGCTTCACCGGAGAATGTCAGCTTCATGGTTGACACCAACCAGCTGCTTGACCTGACGCCTTATATTGAGAAAACGGACATTTTCAACGTCGACAATATTTGGCAGAAGGGCTTCTCGAAGTATACGCGTGACGGCAGAACGTACGCGCTGCCGAAGGATGTTGGACCATTCGCATACGCTTACAACAAAACCTTGTTTGAAAAGGCCGGCATCCCGACTCCGGACCCGAAAACCCCGCTCTCTTGGGAAGAGTACATCTCGATCGCCAAAAAGCTGACTCTTGACGATAAGGGCAATAACGCGGAAAGCCCGGATTTCAACCCGAAGAAAATCAAACAATACGGCGCGGGCTTCTGGTGGCACGAGCCGGCTGTATGGGGCAACGGCGCGGATTACATCAACGAAGACGGCACGAAGGTGACGATCGACGACCCGAAATTTATTGAAGCGCTGCAATTTGTGGCCGACCTGAGAAATAAGCATCATGTCGTTCCGTCCGCGGAAGACGAGTCCGCGATGGGCGGTTATACGCGCTGGCTGAACGGTACGGTAGCCATGTTCCCGATGGGCCCGTGGGACACTGCCGCATTTTGGGATTTGAAGTTTGATTACGACCTGATGCCTTGGCCATCCAATAACGGCACATGGGGAACGTGGCTCGGCTCCCAAGGCTTCGGCGTATCCGCGAAGACGAAAAATCCGCAGGAAGCGTTCGACCTCGCTGCATTCCTGAGCGTCGACCCGGACATCCAGCGGGAAGCGATGACGATGGGCCTGCAGGTACCGAACCTGATCGATATGGCGAAAAACGAGTACCTGAACATGACCGACAAGAAGCCGGTCAGCAAGCAAGTGTTCCTTGACGTGATCGAAACGAACGGCCATGACTGGGCGTTCGAGAAGACGTATGACCGTGAATGGTATGACCTCTTCAACTCCAGTGTAACCCAGGTATGGGAGGGCAAGAAGACACCTGAAGCGTTCGTCAAGGAACTCCAGCCGAAAATGCAGGAGCTTGTAGACAAGTCGATTGAGAAGAAGAAGAAAGCCCAAGCGCAAAAATAAAGGAAGCAAAGGACGTACGGGTGTGGGACACTTCCCATGCCCGGATCTTCTTTCATGGTGAGGCAACGGATACATCAAGGAGAGGTGAGAGCATGCAGCTGACTGAAAAGAAGAAGGAAATGTGGGTAGCGTACCTTTTTATCCTGCCATTGCTTCTTCAGTTTGTGCTTTTTACGGTTGGCCCTATGATTTTCTCGGGAATCATGAGCTTCACGGATTGGAATATCGTACAGAAAGCTTCATTTGTAGGCCTCGACAATTATAAAGATTTATTCCGGGATGATAAGTTCTGGAAATCCCTTTATAACACCGTCTACTATATGATCGGAATACCGATCGGGCTGATCCTGGCGATGCTTCTTGCGATTGGGCTGAACCGGCCGCTCAAGGGTTCTAAGGCGTTCCGCGTCATTTTCTATATGCCGGCGGTTTGCTCGCTGGCGGCAGTCGCCATCCTGTGGCAGTGGTTGCTTAACAAGGATTACGGTCTCGTCAATTATGTATTGAGCTGGTTCGGTATTGAAGGGCCGTCGTGGCTCGGAAGCGAGGCGTGGATCAAGGCCGGCCTCATTCTCATGATGGTCTGGAAAGGGGTCGGCGCTTCCTCGATCTTTTATCTGGCAGGTCTGCAGAACGTCCCGAAATCGCTGTATGAGGCGGCGGAAATCGACGGCGCAGGGAAGTTTGGCATGTTCCGTCATATTACCTTCCCCTTGTTGACACCGATGACGTTCTTCCTGGTGATTACCGGGCTGATCGGCGGTTTCCAGCTGTTCGTCGAAGTCATCATCATGGCAAGCAACGGCGGAGACGGACCGAATAACAGCGCGGTGACGCTTGTCGTGTATATGTTCCAGAAGGCCTTCAACTACTATGAAATGGGCTACGCCAGCGCCATGGCATGGGTGCTCGGCATCATCATGTTCATCATCACGTTCATCCAGTTCAAGTTCCAGGACAAATGGGTGCACGAATA
This sequence comes from Paenibacillus alkalitolerans, assembly GCF_016482785.1. Lineage (GTDB taxonomy): Bacteria > Bacillota > Bacilli > Paenibacillales > YIM-B00363 > Paenibacillus_AE > Paenibacillus_AE alkalitolerans. Next base: position 3,987 of record NZ_JAEMXM010000001.1, read on the forward strand.
AGCGAAGGAGGAGCCTAAGTGAGCGCCAATCCAAATACAATGCAAGGCCTGAGCAAAAAGGCGAGCGAAAGGTGGACGAATTTCATCGTCTATTCTCTCCTGACCCTCGGTTCTCTCGTGATCCTAATTCCGTTCTGGTGGCTGTTCATCACAACGATGAAATCACCGGCGGAAGCCTTCATCATGCCGCCTGACTGGTTTCCGAAACCAAATTTTGTGAAGTATACGGAAATTTGGGAGAAGGCTCCTTTCCTTCAAGGCATTTTTAACAGCCTGAAGGTCGCGCTTCCGGTCATCACAGTAGGCACCTTTACGTCCTCGCTGGCGGCCTTTGCTTTTTCGAAGCTGCGCTTTCCGGGCCGCAATTTCCTGTTCCTCATGCTGCTCGCTACAATCATGATTCCGTTTCCGGTCGTCATGATCCCGCAATTCGTCATGTTCGCGGAGCTGCAATGGATCGACAGCCTGAAGCCGCTCATCATTCCGGCCATGCTCGGCAACGTGTTCATGATGTTCTTCATCCGGCAGTTTATGAACGGCATCTCGGACGAGTTCATCGAAGCCGCCAAAATAGACGGCGCCTCGCTGTTCGGCATATTCATCAAAATCATGCTGCCTATGGTCAAACCGGCCGTCGCGGCGCAGCTTATTCTATGGTTTCTCGGCATCTGGAACGATTACCTGGGGCCTCGTATTTACCTGAGCACCCCGGAGAAGAAAACGATACAGCTGATGATGGCCGACTTCAACGCTTTCTACGTGATCCAGAGCGACTATCCGCTCATCATGGCGGCCGCGTTCATCGTCATGATTCCGATCCTGATCGTCTTTCTCGTGTTCCAGCGCTATTTCGTTGAGTCACTTAATTTCACAGGGGTAAAGGGCTGATAGGGATGAAGTTCAGGTCCGTCATGCCGGTTAGGCCGTTTGGGGCAAGCAGATCGTCGCTGCTTGACTTGACGAATCGAAGCCCGGCGAGGATTACTCCGCCGGGGTTTCCTCTGCCTGCCGGTAATACAACTTGAATACGATGTCCTGGTTGTAGTTGCCAAAGCCGGAGCCGAACAGCGTAACTCCGCCGATGTGCATGGCGTTCTCATCGATACCGATCCTGAAATTCAGTTGTTTCTCCCGAATATTCAACTGGTCGAGCGAGACGACGGACACCTGATTTCCGTCTATGAACGTCCCTTGCTTGTTCACCTTGATCACCTTCAGAAGTCCGTACTGGTTGACTTCGTCCCACCACCAATCCGGCGTGTACTTCCCGCGTTTGCCGCCGAAATCGCCCGGACTTGTCCAGCTGCCGAGCTTGACGCCGTTTAGATGGAAGGAAATGTCGGAGGGCCAGTTCCGGTTGGTGAACGGGGCTTCGGATGAAATCTCCATCGATATTTCAAGCTCTTCAGGGATTTCATCGCTGAGCAAGTAATTCGGCACTTTGTATTCGACGAAGCCCTGCCCGAACCATAGAATCTTGGCGTTGAAGCGTTCCGCATCGAGGAAGCTGCGCGGTTCGTCGAACTCGCCGATCACCTTCTCCGTGGAGGCCAATCCACAGGTAGGCTCGATTTGGAAATCGGTGTAATGCCCGACGGATACAATGGTTTGGTGATAGTCGCGGGCAGGCGGCATACCGCCCTTGCGCGGAAAATCAATGGTGATCTGCTCGGCGACGAGCGTACATACCTTGTGATTGCCGCCCTTGCCTGAGATTTTCGTTGCTTGGATAATGCCGGCCTTCTCCAGTTTCTTGACGTGCATAGTCATAATCGCACTGCTTAAATTCAGGGCTTGGGCAAGTTCTTTGATGTTCATGTCCTGCTTGGCCAGAAGATTGATGACTTGCAAACGTACGCTGCTCGACATCGCTTCATAGATGGGCAGCGAGAGAGGGGTCGTATCGATTTTCATTATTTCTTCTCCTGACTTGGTGAAATTAATATTCTTATAAACAATATACGTACTTTATTAATGAGTTACAAGGCAGATGTTAATATTGACGGGGGGATTGCTGTGAATAATCGTTTGCGTGCCGTAATCGTTCTGCTAGCGGTCATATTGCCGGTCGTTGGCTGTGCCGACGGTCGCCCGGCGGAGGGTGGTGACGGGATAACCGAACCCCCTGTTTTTGAAGACGTTACGGTCCATGATCCTTCGGTCGTGAAGGTTGACGATACTTATTATGTTTTCGGGTCACATTTGGCATCGGCGAAATCAACCGACCTGAAGGCGTGGACTCAGGTATCGTCAGACGTCAGGGTTGGTAACGTGCTTATCCCTGATCCGTATATGGAGCTAAAGGAAACGTTCGAATGGGCGGAGACGGGGACGCTGTGGGCGGCGGATGTCATCCAGCTGAAGGACGGCAAGTTCTATATGTATTACAATGCGTGCCGGGGTGACTCCCCGAGGTCGGCGCTTGGTGTAGCGGTCGCGGACGGGGTGGAAGGACCCTACAAGGATCTTGGAATTGTGTTGAAGTCCGGTATGGACATGACCGAGCCGCTTGAGGACGGCAGCTATTACGATGCGACCATCCATCCGAACACGGTCGATCCGGACGTATTCTACGACAAGGACGGGAATCTTTGGATGGTGTACGGCTCTTATTCGGGCGGTATATATATCCTGAAGATGGATCCCGAATCGGGAAAGCCGGTACCGGGACAAGGATACGGGAAGAAACTGCTCGGGGGCAATCATGCCCGAATCGAAGGGCCTTTCATGCTGTACAGTCCGGAAACGAAGTACTACTATTTGTTCCTCTCCTACGGTGGGCTTGACGCTAACGGAGGATACAACTTCAGGGTCGCACGTTCGAAAAATCCGGACGGTCCGTTCGTCGATACGGAAGGAAACGATATGGTTGGCGCAATGGGAGCGCCCGGTACATTGTTCGACGACCGCTCCATTGAGACTTACGGCGCCAAATTGATGGGAAATTTTCAATGGATCGGCAACGACGGAGAGGAAGGCGGCGGTTACGTCTCCCCGGGCCACAATTCCGCTTATTATGACGAGGAAAGCGGCAAGTATTACCTCATATTTCACACCCGGTTTCCGAATATGGGCGAAACGCACAATGTTCGTGTCCATCAAATGTTTTTGAACGAGGACGGCTGGCCGGTCGCGGCTCCGTACCGTTATGCCGGCGAAACGATCGGGAAGTACGGCAAGAAGGACGTCGTTGGTGAATATAGGCTGGTTAATCATGATAAGGACATATCGGCCGACATTAAACCGTCCGCTGCGGTTACGCTGGAAAGCGACGGCAGGATCACGGGAGCGTTCGCGGGCACGTGGAAGCTTTCGGACGGTAACAAGGCGGTAGTTACGCTGGACGGAATCGCTTACACAGGTGTCTTCGTCCGCCAGTGGGATGAGTCTGCGCAGACGGAGACTATGGCGTTTACCGCGTTGTCGGAGGGTGGAACGGCGGTCTGGGGCAGCCGTGTCTCCGACCGCAAGGAGCAGACAAACTAATACAGCTATGAGGGACAAGGAGAATGCAACCATGAATACGAATCAAAGCGCATATCGCAAAGCGGGAATGATCATCGAACAGCGGGCGGACCCTTGGGTATACCGCCATCATGACGGCTTTTATTACTTCACGGCGTCCGTACCGGAATACGACCGTGTCGAAGTCAGGAGGGCGGAGACCATACGGGGACTCGCGGAAGCGGAAGCCAAGGTGGTGTGGCGCAAATACGACACCGGGCCGCTCAGCGCAAACATTTGGGCACCGGAGATTCATTATATGGACGGCAAATGGTACATCTATTTCGCCGCCGCCCACACGTCGGAGACACTGGACGGTCTGTTCGATCACCGCATGTACGTGCTGGAGAACGAGTCCGCAAATCCGCTCGAAGGCGAGTGGACGGAGAAGGGACAGCTCCGTACGGAGTGGGAGTCGTTCTCGCTGGACGCCACCCGGTTCGAGCACAAGGGCACGCACTACCTCGTATGGGCCCAGCGAGACCCCGCGATACCGGGCAATTCGAACCTGTATATCGCCCCGCTGGCCAACGGCTGGACGCTTGGGGGGAAGCAGGTCATGCTGAGCAGGCCGGAGTACGAGTGGGAGAAGATCGGCTTCCTTGTGAACGAAGGCGCCGCCGTGATCAAGAAGAACGGGAGAATTTTCATCAGCTATTCTGCAAGCGCGACCGATTCCAATTACTGCATGGGGCTGCTGTGGGCGGATGAAGACGCCGACCTGATGGACCCGGCGTCCTGGAGAAAATCGCGGACGCCGGTGCTGACGACCGACGAGGAAGCGGGACAATACGGTCCGGGCCATAACAGCTTCACAGTGTCCGAGGACGGCACGGAAGATGTGATGGTTTATCATGCGCGCACGTACAAACAGATCGTCGGTGATCCGCTGTACGATCCGAATCGCCATACTTGGATCAAGCCGATCCGCTGGCTTCCTGACGGAACGCCGGACTTTCGCGGTTAGGAGGCGACGGGGGAGGGAAGAGAGAAGGCGGATTCGGTAACGTCGCATCAATGCCCATCTCTGTCCTTGATGTATACGACGTCACGCGATACTCGCGATAGAGCGAAGCTGTGGGAATCATTACCGCAGGCTCCGATACGATCGTCAAGAAAAGCCCGGCGCGCTTGCCGGGCTTTTCTTGACGTAAATCTCCTCGAACACGGTTAGTGTCGGACATGTGACAGTATTGTCTTCAGTTGCAACCGCGTTTATGGAAGTGAAACTGAAGCATTAGCACTAGATATGATTAGGGAACGATTGAAATCCCATATGTGATATAAAGTAAACAGATTCTTATTGCGGATTGCTTAATATTCAAAGTAAAATGATGGAATATCATAGAGTGGAGGGATAGGATTGAAAATGTTACACATACCCATAATGCGCAAGTTTGCCGCTGGCGGCTTAGCGATCGCGATCGCTTGCGTGGCGGCGATGCCGGTTTCGGCGGCGGCTGCGCCGGTCGAGGACGCCAAGGACTACGGCTTGTTCCTGGAGGAGAAGCTCGACATCGCGTTCGAAACATCAACGCCGAAGGGCGCCTTCCTAAAGGCGATCCAAGACGTTCTCGAGCTTGACGGCACCACTGCGAAGGTCGGCTTCGAGGATGTGTCCAGCGACAGCCCGTGGTACGCGACTGCAGTCGCTTTGTACGAGGCGGGCATCATTACTTCGATGACCGTGAAACCGGAATCGACGCTGACCGCGCCGCTTGCCGTCTACTTGGCCGTGAAGTCTTCGGGGCTGAAGGAGTTGGCGTACTCGTATCCGATGGAGAAAGCTAACGCGACGCTGACTGAAGCTGGACTATCGCCGTCCGCCTATTCTCCGCAAGCCGGCAAGGAGCTGGCTGCGGCGATCGACGCGGGGCTTCTTCCGAAAGAGTATTACAAGGAAGTGGCGTCAGGCGGGGCAGCGTCCTCCGACTTGCTCGCGACTTTGCTCGGGAAGACGCTGGCGTTCAATGATCGCTACAAGCATTACCTTGGTTACGTCAGTGACGCGGACATCTATGTAAAGCTCCAAGACGCGTACCGGACGTCGGACCTCATTAAGGCACCGGAGCTGCAGGAAGTCGTCGACACCGCGCTGAAGCAAGACTTGCTGACAGGCTATAACTTGAAAGATTCGCGGTACGACCCGAACTTCGTGGATGCGTTGTCGCTCACCTACGGGCACGACAATCTCACCCACGCGGTGCAGCTTATTGGGCTAATGCGCAGCGAAGGAATGGACGCGAAGGTGCAGTTTGAGCCGAAGACGTCGGCGTTCATCTACTTGAAAGAGTGGGGCGAGCCGTCGCAATCGGACAGTTACCAGGTCGTTCAGATCGAAAACGGCAATTATATCGCATATGCGAAAGAATACGACATCTCATTCGAATTCGACTCGGGAGCGGACAAGGCGCGTTTCCAAGACGTCGTGCTCGCTTACGCTAAGAAGAACAGTGAAGATGGGAGCGGTCTCATCGTCTCGTCCTGGTGGCAGCCGCTGTATTACTCGTTCACTGAGCTGGAAGGGTACGATCTCATCACGAACAACAAGATAGTAGGCGACGGACCGTACTACGCGCAATCGTTCTCGCTGAACGCACAGTCCTCGGACATCGCCGAAGGATTTAAAGCGTTAAAGCCCGACATCAAGGTGCAAACGTACAAATTCTGGGTCGATCCTCCGTTCTATCGTTATTTAAACGGGGAATCGCTTTAATAAATAGACGTGGCGAGCGGCGCGCTTATCGGTACAAGTTCTTGTCGCGGGAGAACAACAAGAACTTGTCTCTTTTGTTGTTCGGAGAAAACGCTAGTGATCGCCGAGGGACGGGCAGTCTAGTGTAAGAATGAAAGATATTAAAATTGTATATTAAAGATAGAAATATGGCTTAGTCGGAGGGGGAAGTTGCACTGCCAAGTGACGAATCGAGCCCATGGCACCAGAAAATCCGGCAAAAGGGGATTATTTTCCCGCAGCCAGGGCAAAAACTGCAGTAGATCGGATCTGGAGGATTTCCGATTTCTGTATATACGCAGATAAGCCTTGCAAGAACGGCCAAAGTGAAGTATTTTTGACATGAAAGAGAAGTAATTGCTCCCAGGTGCCCTCGCCAAAGGTACGGGAGCATTTTTCGTTTTATAAAAAACAATAGCCTACTCCTCCGTCATTGTACAGAGGGGGTTAGGCTATTGTCGTTAATATTCTCGGTTTTGCTCCGCTAAACCGAGTGGCGAATTCACGTCTTATTCCCGCCACATAATGCGGCGGCCAACATTTAAATTGCATAGTAAGGAGAATTTTAGTATGAAAATAAAATGGTTTGGACATTCTGCTTTTTTACTGACATCCGAAGGAGGAACTAGGATTCTCATTGATCCATATTATCGCTTCATCCGCTACCGTATGCCGATTGTTGAACCAGATATAGTTGCCGTTACACATAATCATTTTGATCACAGTAAAATTCAAGCTGCAGCAGGTGATTACTTGCTTGTTAATGAGCCAAAGGAATACATCCGCGATGATGTAAGAATTAGTGGATTTAAGACATTTCATGACAAAGTAAATGGTGAGAAGAGAGGTCTCAATATTTTATATCGTTTCCAAATGGACGGTCTAATTATCTGTCATTGCGGAGATTTAGGGCATCTATTATCAGAAGAACAAGTTAATGAAATTGGAAAAGTAGATATTCTCATGATTCCCGTAGGAGGTACATTTACGATTAATGCACTAGAAGCTACTCAAGTAATGCGTCAATTCAAACCTACTATTACAATTCCTATGCACTATAGAACAAAGGCATTGTCGGTTGTTGGCTTGATGTTTTCAAAGGTAGATAAGTTTCTTCAGATTTCCGGACAGCGAACAACCGAAGTTAAGACCTTGGATATTTCTAAAGAAAATTTGTCAGAATATGCTGGTGTTGTAACTATGCTGTATGAATGAATTTAAGGCTGAGCCTTCTGAATAGACATTATTGAGGAACCGCTCAGTAACCTTTTTTTGCATTTCATGAAATGATACATCTCATACTGGCATTCATGCTCATCTGCGCAGCAAGCTTAGCGGCCGCCATCGCCGCGTCGGCAAGCCGGCCTTCCGGTCCGACCCAGTCGCCGGCCACGAACAAGCCGCGGATCTCGGGAACGGCAGGACCGGGTGCCGGACCGCCGCCATTGTGCCGAACCGTGCGTGAATCATGGGCGACGAGTATTCTCGGCAAAAACCGTTCCGCAACGACTTCTTTGTCCCAGCCCGGTTGCAGAAGATCAAGCAAGCCCGTCAGCATCTCCTTGTCCGTCTTTGGATCGGTGTCTCTGCGGTTGTCGTTGTACTTCATGACATGAAGCACGTATGATCCGTTATCACTCAATGTAACGGACGACGAATGGTTCGAAAAATACAGAGGTTGATCCAGGCCGAGTGCGAAAACCCGCTCCGGGTTCGGTACACGTTTCAATGCCAGATCCAGACATGCGGCATACAAGGGACGGCTTGCCGCCTTCCATTTCCCGAGCGACATTTCATCCGACCCCGGAATGAGCCGGCACACCTCACCCGGTCCCAAAGCGGCGATAACCGCCCTGGTTTCCATCGATGTCCCGTCAGAGAGCAGCACGCCGCGAACACTGCCGTCGCTGAGCAAGATTTGTTTCGCGCTGCATCCTGTGGCGATGGCCGCCCCGGCTCCAACGGCCAATTTATGCAGATCGTCGACGACCGTCTGCCAGCCTCTATCCACGTATTTGACGCCTTGCCTTGCAAGCTGCCCCTGCCTGATGACATAGCCGGCACTTAGTACGATCGGATCGCCGCAATACGACAACTGTCTGCACAGCGCGGTAAAGAACATTCGGACAACATCGTAACGAATATGGTTGGCTGCCCATTCCTGAAGGCTGAGCGACAGGATCGATCCGGTATCGATTTGTCCTAAACCGCTCATGAGCTCGCTCCACTCCGCATTTTCCTCCGGGGATAAATCCGTATGCATTTGCACTATTTTTCCCTGCCGGACGCCCATCGGTGCGCCGCTTTTGGAAGAGTACCCTCCTTTTGGCACGCAACCTAACTCATTCAGAATTTGCAGCGCGGCTCCGCCCTCATACATGGCATGAGGACCTAGGTTGAACAGCGCGCCGTTTATATTCGTCGTTTGTGAGAAGCCTCCAAGCCGCCCCGCTTTCTCGAAAACAATGACCGATTTACCCGCTCTTGCCAAATAAACGGCGGCAGTAAGTCCCGCAAGCCCTCCGCCGATGACTGCAGCGTCGTACACTTTATTTTCCCGCGTCAACTCTATCAAGCCTCCAATCGTTTTTGCCGACTCAAAGGTTTGTTTGCCGCCGGCTGACAACCAAACCGGATCATGATACAATGTGACTATACTGTCACATATAATATATGTGACTAATAAGTAACATGTCAATAACAAATATGTTCTATATGATTCTAAATTTGTCGGAAGAAGGTGTGACAGCTTGGAAAACGATATATTCAAAGCGCTGGCCGATCCAAGCCGCCGCACCCTGTTGGATCTGCTGCATAAATCGGACGGGCGTACGCTCAGCGACCTATGCGGACATCTGGACATGTCCAGATTCGGCGTGATGAAGCATCTTAATCAGTTGGAGCAAGCGGGCCTTATAACGACGAGGAAAGTCGGCAGGGAGAAGCTGCATTACTTGAACCCGGTGCCTATCCGTCAAATATACGATCGGTGGGTAAGCAAGTACGCAGAACCATGGGCAGCCGGATTAACTTCATTGAAAACCGAATTGGAGCGTGAACCTATTATGGAACAAAAGCCGCGGCACGTGAACCGGATCGCCATCAAAGCGACGCCGGAACAAATATGGCAAGCACTTACCGACAAAACCATGACCTCAAAGTACTGGTATAATGGTTCGATTCAATCGGACTGGCAGAACGGGTCCTCGTTCGAGGTTTGGAATCCTCAAGGGAAGCTGCAGGCGAAAGGGGTGCTCTTGACCGTCGATCCGCCCCGCAAGCTGGTGATGACATGGCAGCTGCTCTCATTCACCGATACGGCGGACGAGAAACCGTCTCGCCTTACATGGGAAATCGAGCCTCATGCCCAGTTTGACGGCGTGACTCTCGTCACCGTCGTACACGACGAATTCGAGGAGGCTCCGAATACGTCGAGGATTCTCGAGGCCGGATTGCCCGTCGTTCTGTCAGGTATGAAGACATTGCTGGAGACCGGAGCGCCGCTCACTTAGGGGCCGCAGTATTGCGGCTCTTTTAAATGCACATTATAGAGGTGGAGAAATGAGAGTTTTAGTTGTGGAGGATGAAGTGTCCTTGCAAAAAGCGCTATGCAATGGGCTGAAAAAATACGGATATGCCGTCGATCCGGCAAACGATGGCGAGCAAGCTTTGGAGCTTATCGATATAAATCCTTACGATGTGGTTGTGCTCGACCTGAATCTGCCGAAAACAAACGGGATGGAAGTTCTCAGAGAGGTTCGCAAAATAAATAAGGAGCTTCGGGTCCTGATTTTATCTGCAAGAGCGGAAGTTGAGGACAAGATATCGGGGCTTGATGCCGGAGCTAACGATTATTTATCAAAACCCTTTCATTTCAAAGAGCTTGAGGCCCGTATTCGCGCATTGCTCCGCAGGGATTTTATTCAAAGGGATACTGTCATTACACACGGCAATGTAAAAATCGACACCGCCTTGAAGTGTGTCATTGTGAATGACCGGACGGTGGAGTTGACAAAAAAGGAATATGCCATAATCGAATATCTCTTTATGAATAAAGATCGGATCGTTAGTGCGGAACAATTGATTGAGCATATTTGGGACAGCGAGGCGGATTTATTTTCCAATTCTCTCAAAGTACATATCAATTCGTTGAAAAAGAAGCTTGCAGAATATACCGGCGATAAGGAGCTGATTAAAAACACGAGAGGGCTTGGGTATTTCATCACAAAGGAGCATGCTGATGAAATTATTAAATAAGATGCCTCTACGGTTAAGGCTCACAATACTGACTGCGCTTGTTCTTACAGTCATCTGTATGCTGCTGACGATTACTTCTGTTTTTAACGCACAGAAAATTTATTCAGTGCCAGCTGAGGACTATAATTCCAATACTTCCCCGTCGAATCCATCTATGAATAGACCGCCGGTCACAGAAGATGAAACAAACAATGACTTCACTTATGCCAGCATCGTTTACATGTTCATTATGATCGTATTAGGTACGTGCGCCTCTTATTTCATTGCCGGAAAGGCGTTAAAGCCGGTCGCCGATCTAAGCAAAAGCATAGAAAATATTGACGAAAGTAAACTGTTCCAGCGGCTTGAAGGTTTTAATACGAATGATGAAGTTGCAAGGCTCGCTAAATCCTTTAACCATATGATTTTGAAGTTGGAGAAATCATTCAATCATCAAAAACAATTTGCGGCAAATGCCGCCCATGAGCTGAGAACGCCGCTTGCCGGGATCATTGCGAATATTGAGGTATTACAATTGGATGAAAATCCTACCGTTCAGGAATATAAAGAGGTTTTGGAAGATACGCTTGCCAATGCCCAGCGGCTGAGTACCTTAGTTCATGATCTGCTGAAGATGAACACGGCGTTTAATGCCGATCATTTCGTAAATATTGATGTAAAAGAAATGTTTGATGTTATTATCTTGGCTCTATCGGAAAGCAGTAAAGATAAAAACATCCGCGTAGAAAACAACATCTCCGGCATTATGCTTTCCGGTGAAAAGTCGCTTTTGCAAAGGGCTTTCTTTAATCTTGTTCAGAATGCCATGAAATACAATAAAAGGAACGGAGAGGTTGTGATTACGGCAGCGCAGAATGATGATGTTGTGACCGTTACTATCGAGGATACCGGGATAGGCATTCCGGAGGATGAGTTGGAACATATTTTCGAACCGTTTTACCGTGTCGACACCTCCCGTTCAAGGGAACTGGGAGGCAGCGGGCTAGGGCTTTCGATCGTAAAGACCATCATAGAAAAGCACAACGGGAACATTTTAATAGAAAGTGAAGTAGGAAATTTTTCAAAAGTAACCGTTATGCTGCCGAAAAATTAACCGTCATTTAACCTTGAGTAAGATATCATCGTGATGCTATCAAATTCAAGGGAGATGAAACGATGACGTTTAAAAACACTAAACACACAGAGGTCGACACCTTCGCACAATTACTACGGGCGGAGTGGACCAAGTTCCGGTCAGCTCGCGGCTGGATGATCGGTATGGTTGTCACTGCGCTGCTCACCGTGCTGCCCGGACTGCTCCTCGCTGCGAGTTCAAATGGAGGTCCTCCTATTCTGTTAGGACCGGATGGCATAGCGGTGACCGATAAATTCTACTTCGTACATAAGCCGCTGACGGGAGACGGCAGCATTACCGTACGTGTCACCTCAATGACCGGCTTGATTACTTACCCCCCGCCCGACAACGACAAAATTGTACCGGGCGTCGTGCCATGGGCGAAGGCAGGAATCATCATTAAGGACGGTACGAGACAAGGATCGCCTTACGCGGCGATGATGGTCACCGGCAGCCACGGGGTTCGGATGCAGCACAACTTCATTCACGATATATCCGGTCGACCGGGCGGTGTCTCCGCGGAATCCCCGCGTTGGCTGCGGCTGACCCGCTCCGAAAACACGATTACGGGCTATGAGTCGATGGATGGCAAGCAGTGGAACAAGGTTGGCACAGCTCGCTTAGCCGGATTGCCGGCTACGGTGCGGGTCGGACTCTTCGTTACGTCCCCGGGTGATGTGTCGGTGTCCGAAGCGAAAATACGCTTCACCAATGCAACCGCAGTCTTTGACCGCTTCGAACTGCAGGGGGAGTCGTCCGGCGGCTCTTGGAGCCAAGACGATATTGGAATTGGAACCGGCCATCCGGCTCACCATTACGGCGGAGTCAAGGACTCCGGAGGCGCATTCACCGTGACCGGATCCGGAGATATCGCGCCTCGCGGGGTTGAAGGTAACTGGATCATCGAGCGTTCCCTTATCGGCGTGTTGACCGGGTTGATAGCGGTGATCGTTGTTGCTGTGCGCTTTGTCACCGTCGAATACCGGCGGGAAATCACGAGCCATAGGCAAGACCGGGTGATGGCAGCGAAGGCTATCGTGATTGGTACGATCACTTTTGCTGCGGGGCTGGTTGCCGCCATCGTCGCAGTCCCGCTTAGTAAGCAAATCCTGCTTTCAAACGGCATCTCTGTCCTCCCGGTTACTCTGCTCACAGAGCTGCGCGTCATGTTCGGTACAGCAGCGCTTCTCGCAATAGTTGCAGTTTTAGCCACCGCTCTTGCTGCCTTGATCCGGAGAAGTGTCGCGGCGATGGCTGCGAGCCTCACGGTAGTCGTCCTTCCCTATATCTTAGCCAATATCGTACCCTTCAGCGCGTCAAAGTGGCTGCTGCGGCTCACCCCGGCCGCCGGGTTCGCGATTCAGCAGAGCATACCGGAGTACCCGCAGGTAATCAGTCTCTATACGCCGCAGTTGGGCTACTACCCGCTGGCGCCGTGGGCAGGCTTTGCTGTGCTCTGCGGCTATACCGCGCTAGCTCTAGGACTAGCAGCCTTCATGCTGCAGCGAAGGAAACAGGTACAGAAAGCCGATTAAATTCGTTCCGGTACGCGCATGAACCGCTGCATGCGTTCAAGCGCTTCGGCAAGCAGCTGTGTCGAAACCGTATACGAACAACGGATATGACCTTCACCTCCCGTACCGAAAACATGGCCCGGAACGGCTGCAACACCCGCTTCCTTTAGAAGCTTACGGGAGAAATGCTCGGAGCTTAGCCCTGTGTGCGCGATAGAAGGGAAGGCATAGAAGGCGCCATGCGGTTCATGACACGGCAGTCCGATTTCTTTTAAACCCTTGACGAACATCCGCCTGCGCTCATCAAACGCCGTCTTCATCGCTTCCATCGCTTCCAATCCGTTGCGCAGCGATTCGATGGCGGCGATTTGACCGAGCACAGGAGCGCACATCGCCGTGTACTGATGAATTTTGAGCATGCCGCCAATAAGCTCCCGGTTGCCGCAGGCGTAGCCGATACGCCATCCGGTCATCGCGAAAGCTTTGGAAAATCCGTTAATCACGATCGTCCGCTCCTTCATACCCGGAAGCGAAGCGATGCTTACATGCCGCGACCCATAAGTAAGCTCGGCGTAAACCTCGTCGGAAATGACGATCAGGTCGTTCCTGACGGCTAACTCCGCAACAGGCAGCCAATCTTCCTCCGTCATGACCGCACCGGTCGGGTTATTCGGGAAATTTACAACAAGTACCTTCGATCGGGGCGTCAAGGACTCTGCCAGCGCCTGTGCAGTCAGTTTGAACCGTTCCTCCGCGGACGTCTTAACCTCGACAACTTGAGCGCCGTGCAGATGAGCGATGGGGGAGTAGGCTACGTAGCCGGGAGCGGGAATAAGCACCTCATCGCCCGGCTCCACAAATGTCCGAAGCGCCAAATCGACCGCTTCGCTCGTACCGAGCGTTACGAGCACCTCGTTTGCAGGCTCATAACGGAGCCCGAAACCGTTACACAAATACGAAGCGATTTCTTCCCGCAGCTCGGGAAGGCCGGCATTCGGAGTGTATTTCGTTCGGCCCTCATCTAATGCGCGAATACAGGCTGCTCGCACGTGTTCCGGCGTAACGAAATCGGGTTCTCCGATCCCGAGCGAGATCGTATCCCGGCTTCCTTCGGTCAGTTCGAAGAAGGCGCGAATTCCGGATGGGGGAATGTCCCGAACGCGCTGCGATATATATTCATCACTCATGGCAAGTCACCGTCCGCTCTCTTTTTCGCTCTTGCAGGGAATATTCGATAATAAGGCTCAGCAGCCGGTCGAACGATATGCCCGCCGCTTGCGCGCTTTTGGGAAGAAGGCTTGTCGCCGTCATGCCGGGCAGTGTATTGACTTCAAGCACATAAGGGATACCGTCTTGAAGCATTATATCGATTCGAGCGTATACGCTGCATTTAAGAAGGCGGTAGCAGGTGAGCGCCGTATCGCGCACCCGAGCCTCCAGCTCGGCCGGCAACACGATAACCCGTTCGTCTGCAGCGCCCTCTTCATACTTCGCTTGATAATTGAACCATCCGGAATGAGCCGGGCGGACGCCGACGACCGGCAAAAGCTCGCCGTTTAATATAGAGCAAGTCAGTTCGTCACCTTCAATGTGCTGTTCAACAACGATCGATCTGTCCCAGCGGAAAGCTTCCCGGACGGCCATGCGAAGAGAATGCCGGTCTGCCGCCAACTGCATGCCGATACTGGAACCGCCGCGGTTCGGCTTAACGAAGACCGGATAGCCGAGCCGTTCCTCGACTTCTTCCGGCGCATATTCGTCCGGACCGGTCCAACAGAGCCAATCGGGTGTCGGAATTCCTTCGGCTCGCAGCAATCTTTTGGACAGGTCCTTATCCAAGCACAAGCTGCTCGAAAGTACGCCGCTGCCCGAATATGGAATGCCGAGCGTCTCCAGCGTACCTTGCACCGTACCGTCCTCGCCATACACGCCATGCAGCGCCAACAGCGCGAAATCGATTCCTTCCACAATGCCGACAAGATCTTCCCGCTTTGAAATGACGATCGGAACCGGTTCGTATTTGCTTCGGTCCAGTTGGGCGATCATTTGCATGCCTGTCATGAATGACACCTCGCGTTCCGACGATACGCCTCCCATAATCACGCCAACTTTCATGTCCGCACCTCGTTATCCCATAAGTTGTTTGGCCGTCCGGCCGATAATTTCAATGCCTTTGCCGATATCTTCATACCGCACTCTTGAAAATCCGAGCCGCATCGTATGCCGCCCTCCGCCGTCGGTGTAAAACATATCCCCAGGCGTAAAAATGACACCTTGGCCGGCGCATGCGTTAAGAAGCGCCGTCGTATCGAAACGCTCATCGAATTCGACAAACAGATGCAGGCCTCCGTCTCCCGATAGTTTTTTATAAGGGAGATGCGTTTCGCAGCAAATCTTTGTCCATTCGTATTTTCGTTTGTATTCGGCGCGGGCCTTTTTCAAATATTTCTCGAGGTTGCCGTTATGGAGATATTGAAAGAGCACCGATTGATCAAGCGTCGAGGTGTGAATGCTGCGGGCCCGTTTGATGCTTTCCAGGAAATCAATCAGCTTGCGGTCTGCCAGCACCCACCCGACCCGAAGTCCAGGGAAGAGCACTTTGGAGAAGCTGCCGAGATAAATAACGCCATTTCCCTGTCCGGCCGTTGCGATTAAAGGGGAGACGTGCGACCCCGAATAACGCAGTTCTTCATTAAATCCGTCTTCGATGACGGGAATGCGGTGTCGGGCCATAAGCTGCATGATCGCCTGTCTTTTCTCGGGGGACGTTACGATGCCGGTAGGATTGTGGTAGGACGGGACAAAATACGCGCAATCGTAAGACCGCTCCGTCAATGCGCGCTCCAACTCGGCCAGATTGATGCCGTCATGCTCCATTGGAACACCGGTAATTTCGAAGCCGTGCAGTTTCAAGTTTTTGATCGCGGTGTGATGGGTCGGGTTTTCGCAAATGACGGATCCGCCGTCTTTTCTGCGCAGGGCGGACAAGACGATATCGAACGCTTCCGTGAAGCCGCTCGTTATCAGCATATCTTTTCCGCTCAGATCAACGCCCTTATGCTCCATATATTTCAACATATAATCGATAAGCGGTTTATAGCCTTTCGCATAGCCGTAATTTAGCAGAACGTTCCCTTCGATCGCCATTCGGTCGAGAAAAGCGCGTTTTACATTGTCCAGATCGAATAGAGTTTCGTCGGGCGCAATGCTGGTGAAGGAAATTACGCTTTTATCCGCGCGAATGCCGCGTTTCATCCGGTCCAGCTCTGCCGCTTGACGTGCATATCCGTTTATGCGCGATTGCCAATCGATTTCGCAAGAAGGGACTGCAGCACCGTGCGGAGTAAGGGCTGCGGCAACATAGCTGCCCTTCCCTTGAACCGCATAGACGAAGCCGTCCTCCTCCAGCCCGGCGTAAGCGGCAATAACGGTGTTGCGGCTGACGTCGAGCAGCAAGCTCAGCTCTCGGGTGGAGGGAAGCTTCTGACCGGTTTGCAGGGAACCTTTTATAATCAAACGTTTCAAGTAATCTTTCACCTGGATATAGACCGGGCGGTCTCCCGTCAGCTTGAAGTCGTTAAACATGTTCATCGCCCCCATATTCATGATGGCACATATGGGGAGGGGAAAGAAAGAACCACGCCCCGGGATTTTTTGCCGGTAGGTGGTTCTGGAAAGTTTAAGGTAATGATACTCCAAGTTCTACATAAAGTTTTCGACGCCGTTCTATCCGACGTTTCAATTTGGGGAGTATAGCCGGCAGCATGTTGAATCGCCAATTGTGCCGATTAACCCTCTTTCTCACATAGATATGTTGCATACATATATCCGCTATATTCCGCCTTGACTATATGAAAACCGACATCTCGAAGCATTCCCTCTAATATCCATCCGAATGTCGAATATTCATCCCGAATATGTGTGCACAATTCCGCTTCATCAAAAGTAGAGCCGGCTCGCAAATTCTCAATCCAAAAGTCAATCGATGCTTTATAGTTGCGAACCGGAAATGAGAATACAACATCCTGAATATAAAGCATCCCGCCTGCTTCCAACTGATCGTACATCTTGAGAAGGGCAATCGATTTCCAAAAATCAGGCAGGTGATGGAGGGCATAATGAGAAAAGATTCGGGTAACCGGATAACCAAGATGCCGGTAAGATAGAAAACCTGCTTGATGGAATATGATATTGTCTACCTTGTGATCGCGGGCTTTTTTTGCTGCATAATCCAGCATCGGTTTTGAAACGTCAATTGCGTATACTTGTTTGCACGACGGTGCCACACCGACCGCAATGCTCCCGGTTCCAGTGCCGATTTCAAGTACGGTTTGGGTGTTATCCAACTTCATGATATGTATCAATTTTTGTATTTCAGCCGATCGATCACCCATATTAGAATCGTATTGCATTACCTGATCGTAATCCGTAAAATCAGTCCCCACTTGACGAACTTCGTCATAAAACCAATCAAATTCAGGCATGTAATTCCTCCCTTCGACAATGTACCGAAAAATAACTTCTTTCTGTGACTTGTGCGGTAAAACTTTATCTTTTATCATAGCGGCAAGGTTATGATGCAGATATCGGAAGACGGCTAAAAAAATTGCAGATAATGGCTAAGGTAATAAGTAAGGGGGAAAAAATGAGCGCGAAGTTTGAGTACCTATATTATGAAACAAGGAAGTCTCAGCATTATCAAGTTCTGCACAAGCATCATTGCTTCGAGCTGGTTTACTATGTGCGAGGCAGTGGATATACAAAAATAAACAATCGTTCTTACGCTTACCGGGAAGGTATGTTTTCTTTCATGAATCCGTTTTGTTCACATGACCGTCAAACTAGTGAGGAAACGGAAATTATTGCAATCGCATTCTTCCACGATGCACCTGTCGAACTTGAGGATGGAGTTTTTTACGATTCAGACAAGGAAGTAATAGGGCGTCTGAATCGGATGAAGGAAGAAATGCTTTTCGGGAAAACTCATTATCGGCTAAGGTTAGAACTGCTAGTTGAAGATCTGGTTATCGAACTCGATCGAATGATTAACATACATCGAAAAGATTTCGAAGAGGAATGGCATGTCTATGTAAAAAACTATATGGACCTACACTATAACGAAAAAATAAATTTGCTGAACCTCGCCAAACTGACGGGATATAGCTATGACCGATTCAGACATAAATTCAAGGAATCCACAGGTTTTTCGCCAAATCAATATTTATTGATGAAACGGCTGGAATCGGCGAAAGAAAAACTGTTGTTTACAACGAAAAGCATCACCGAGATTTCACAGGAAGGCGGATTTTCCAGTTCGTCGCAGTTCTGTCATCTCTTTAGAAAGTATACCGGTGAAACTCCGACCGGAATGCGGAGAAAAAGTTTGTTATCTGCTCAGCCGGTATCCGTGTTTCTTCCATTGAGGAGGCGTATTCGACATTAACTCCGCTTCTTGGCGGATTTGCCAGTTTAGCCTTTGCCATTGCTCTGCTATCCGCAGGTTTGTCTTCTTCCGTTACTGGGACGATGGCCGGTCAAGGTATATTGGAAGGGTTCTTGAATATACGATTATCGATATGGGTGCGCAGGTTGATTACAATGGTTCAGGCTCTCATCATAATCGGGATCGGAATCGATACGCTGAAAGCATTAATACTGAGTCAGGTCATCCTCAGCATACAGCTCCCGTTTACAATCATCCCACTCATATGGTTAACGCGAAATAATAACATTATGGGGACATATGTCAATAAGCCGATAACCAATCTTTTGGTGTATGCGGCAGCATGTGTGATTATTGGCTTGAATCTATCTGTCTCACCGAGAGGACTCCCACTTCTATAAGTGGCGAGGTGAATCGGTGACCGCCAAGATAAACATACATTACCTATCCCAATATCCCAAAATATGTTATACTGTGTAAGAACAAATGTTTGGATTGGTCGGGGGGGTGAAAACATGTCACATGCCCAATACAACACGTTTCAGATTTGGATCAAGAAAGGACATCGCTTATACAGGTACCTCGACGAAACATGCCGGCATGCAAAGAACTTATATAATACAACCAACTTCTACATCAGGCAAATCTTCACCGCGTTGCGACAACAGAAGCCTCTTGAGCCGTTGCAGAAGGAAGTACTCGACACGCTGGTTCAATACATCGAGATCATGAATGAAAGGCAACAGAAAGCTTATGGGTCTCGCAAAGCGAAGGAACAGCGCAAGCCGGCAGACAAGCAACGGGAACTGCATTGTAAGTTGTTTCAGCTTCCAACCAAAGAGAATGCTTATGTAGATTATGAGTTTTTGGACTGCTTGTTCAAAGTGATGGAACACGAGAATTACCGGGCCCTTCCGACGCAAAGCAGTCAATGGGTAATCAAGAGCGTGTTTCACAATTGGAAATCGTTCTTTGCAAGCATCAAAGACTACCATCAGCATCCTGAGAAGTACAAAGGAAAGCCTCGCATTCCGAAATACTGTCGCGCCAAAGAAAAGGAAATCCAGTTCACGAATCAGGATTGTGTCATTACAGACGGAAAGTTCCTCAAACTCCCGAAAACGAAGCTGCGATTGAATATTGGAAAGCTGGGATATACCAAAGGAACATTGCAACAGGTGCGAGTGGTTCCCAAGTACGGGCAATACGTCGTTGAATTGATCTTTGCCTGTCCGATGGAAATGAAACAGTTGGATAAAGAGCGTTACATGTCGATTGATCTGGGGGTCAATAATCTTGCAACCATCGTCACCACCACCGGTTCACGGCCGGTATTGGTGAAGGGCAAGCAGATCAAAGCGATCAATCAGTACTACAACAAGAGAAAGGCACATTATATGAGCATTCTCCGTCATGGCAAGCAGCCGCATGAAGGACAGCATACTTCCAAGCGATTGGAACGGCTGCACCGAACCCGTTACCGTAAAATCAAAGACTTGTTTCATAAAGCGAGTGCTCATATCGTACAGTTGGCTGTCGGACAAAACATAGGCACGATCATCGTCGGACTAAACCAGGGATGGAAACAAGCATCGGACATGGGAAAGCGGAGCAACCAATCGTTCTGTCATATTCCGCATCACCTGTTGATTTCCATGATCAAGTATAAAGCGGCGCAACAGGGGATGGATGTACAAGTAACGGAAGAAGCCTATACATCACAAGCCAGCTTTTTGGATCACGATCCGTTACCCGCATATGAAGAAGGCAAGGCGCCGATGTTCTCCGGCAAACGAATCCGACGCGACTTATATCGGAGTATGAAAGGTCTGATTCATGCGGATGTGAACGGTGCGGCGAATATATTGCGAAAAGTAGTCCCAAACGCTTCGGCTGATGGGGTAGAGGGGTTGGACGGTAATCAGTCCGTCAACGTGTCAACTCCACTGGTGTTAAGCCTTCGGTAATTCGTACGATGGATACACTAGAAACCCCTACTTCAACCGGAGCGTTCGCGAAGGTAAGTGGCGGGAGTATTCATTACTTCTGTATGATGTTAAACTCTTGCTCAAACATCAGCCGCTCTTTCAGCAGCGGTCTTTGTTTATTTCACTTATCGGGGGAGAGGGGACCAATGAAGGATTTAAGGCGGCAGCGGATAAGAGTCGTCATCTTGCTTATCGTACTGATGTTCTTCGTTTCCGCATGCGGGCAACAAGCAGATATGGTTCACCCAGAATCCGAAGGCGAGCCGTTCACCATCAGTATTATGACCGTTCTGCATACGTCAAGGCTTCCCGGCGACGAGGTACTGCGGATCGTTGAGCGGAAGACGAACACGAAGCTGGAATTGGAGTGGATTCCGGGTGAAATATATTACGAGAAGCTGAATGCGGCAATGGCGACGGATTCGCTTCCGATGGTCGTATCGACAGGCAGTCAGTTATTTTATATGGAATTGAAAAATGCAATACGGCATGACAAGTTTTGGGAGATTGGGCCTTACCTGCATAAGTACGATAACTTGCGCCGATTGGACGATGCCGTTCTTCGAACTGCCGCTGTCGACGGTAAGATTTACGGACTGTATCAGGAACGTCCCCGTTCCCGGCAGGGCGTTATTTACCGGAAAGACTGGTTGGAGCGTGTGGGGATGGAGCCTCCAAAGACGGTCGACGAGCTTCACGCGATGTTGGCGGCATTCACGGAACGCGACCCGGATGGCGACGGAAAACGAAATACGATTGGGTTAGCCGAACGTAACGATTTGGTTTACGGCGCATTTAAGACGGTGGCGTCATATTTCGGTACGCCGAATTATTGGGGAATCCGGAATGGCCGCATTGAACCCGAGTTTATGTTTCCGGGTTACATGGAAACAATGAAATTCTTTAAATCGTTACGAGAGAAAGGAATGATTAATGAAGACTTCTCCGTAACGAGCAAGAGCGCGCAGCGTAATTTGTTCATCAACGGGGTTGCCGGCGCTTATATAGGTTCGCTTGGTGATGCACACGGTCTAGCAAAAGAAGCGTTAAAGTCAAACCCGAATGCAAAGTTCGACGTTCTCAATCGTATTGAAGGTCCCCGCGGGTTGGGCATATGGTCCATACCGGGCTATGGCGCGGCGTATCTTTTCCCGAAATCGGCGATCCGTACCGAGGCGGAGCTGGAGCGGGTGTTATCCTTCTATGATGCGATGATGGAACCGGAAATTTATCATCTGTTGCAATATGGAATCGAGGATCGCCATTACACGGTCGTAGACGGACGCGTCAAGCTTATCGCCAGTTCGGACATGATCGACGCCGAGGTGAAGCCGCTTCTGTCGCTGCAAATCGGTGGATCTAACACCATTGGCGAGTTGAAGCAATACGAGCCGGACGACTTATTCGTCAAAGCGAATGAGTTGATCGAGGATAACGAGCGTTTTTTAATCGAAGATCCGACGGTCGGACTGGAATCCAGGACGTTCGACGAGCTCGGGGGCCGGCTGCAGCAAATCATTACAGACGCCACTTATCAATATATGCTGGGCCAAATCGATGAAGCCGGATTCCGGAATGCCGTCAATGATTGGAGGACGCAGGGCGGGGAACGGATGATGAAAGAGTTCACCGAACAGTACCGGTCTGCAACGTCAGCTGACTGATATCACAAGCACAATCATTTCTTCATTTTCTGCTAAAAACCCGCATGAAATGTAGGCGTTCTAATCTTGGGATTATAGTCGTCTCCTTACTTTCTTGCGTACGATGGGATGGCGAGGCAAGCATCTCATTAACAAAGGAAACAGGAGGTCGCAATCGAATGAAGAAGAAAAGTAACAGCCGTAACGGAAGCTGGCGTTGGTTCGCGCTCGTAAGCTCAATAGTATTGTTAGCCGTAAACGCAGCATGTTCCGGAGGCGCCGCTCCGACAGATCCGGGCGGAAAGGTGAATTCGACGGAAACGACAAATGAACCTGCAACTCAGAAGCCTTTCGAGCTGAGTATCATGACGGTACTGCACACCACGGAGCTTCCGGAGGATAAAGTTCTCCGGATAATCGAGGAGAAGACGAATACGAAATTGAACATTAATTGGGTGCCGAATGCGACGTATGAAGAGAAAGTGCTTTCGTCGATGGCAACCGATACGATGCCCCAAGCCATCTATGCGGGGAACTTGGCGATTTACAACAATTTCAAAAACGCGCTGCGCGCGGGACAGTTTTGGGAAATCGGGCCGTACCTCGAAGAGTTCACGTATTTGCGCAATTTGGATCCGCTCGTCCTGAAGAACGGTTCCATCGACGGAAAAATTTACGGAATTTATCAAGCGACGCCGTTATCCAGACAAGGGGTTATTTACCGGAAGGATTGGGCGGACAAGTTGAATCTCAAAGCACCGGAAACTATCGACGATCTATACAACATGATGAAAGCGTTCACAGAGCAAGACCCGGACGGCGACGGTCAGAAGGACACGATCGGCCTCGCGGACCGAAGCGACCTCGTTTACGGCGCTTTTAAAACCGTAAGCTCGTATTTCGGTACCCCGAACAACTGGGGTGAGCAGGACGGCGAGCTTCGGCCGGAATTTATGTTTCCGGCTTATATGGAAACGATGAAGTTTTTCAGGAAGCTGCAATCCGAGGGTTTGATAAATCACGACTTCCCGGTGACGAGCAAGCCGGATCATGAAGCTTTGTTCAAGTCCGGTAAAGCCGGGGTGTACATCGGCTGCATCTGTGCAGCGCCAGGGTATCAACGTGACATGGTCGAGTCGATGCCGGAAACCGTGTTGGATGTCGTCAACCGGATCAAGGGTCCGACAGGGGAGCTTGGCGTATGGTCAGTACCCGGGTATGGGAATATGGTATTATTCCCGAAATCGTCCGTACGCAGCGAAGAGGAGTTGAAGAAAGTATTGGCTTTCTTCGACCAACTGATGAATCCGGAAATATACAATCTGCTGCATTACGGGATTGAAGGAGAGCATTACGAAATCGTTGATGGACAAGCGAAGTCGTTCAAGGATCCGGAGAAAGCGGCGATTAACGACCGGCAAGTTCGCCCGCTCTTAAGTTTAAGAATCGGAGGTCCGGAGACCGTCGACGGATTGGTCGCCTACGCGGAGACGGAACTGGACAAGAAAACAAGAGATTCGATGGCCGACAATAACAACATCCTGATTAACGATCCTGCGGCGGCTTTCAGTTCCCCAACCAGAGACCAGATAGGCGTTCAACTCCAGCAGATCATAACGGATGCGACTTACAAGTTTATGATGGGTGACTTGGACGAAGCGGGCTTTCAAGCCGCGATCGATAAATGGTTGAAAGACGGCGGAGATAAAGTGATTAAGGAGATTAACGAGCAATACCAGGCTAGCAAATAATCGCAAAATGAGACGCGGCGGAGAGATTCCTTCCGCGTCTTTTCTTTTTTTAAGCCGAGTGCCCGGTTTGTTTTCGATATTCGCCCGGGGTCATATTTTCCGATTTTCGGAACGAACGGATGAAGTTCTGTGAATTGTTGTACTGCAGCCGTTCCGCAATCTCTTTGATCGACATGTCGGTTCCCGTCAACCATTTTTTAGCCATATGCAGCCGGTAAATAGATAAATATTCGCTAAACGACATTCCTGTCTCTTTCCGAAATACGCCGCTTAAATAGTTCATGTTGTAGTGCAGAGCTTTCGAGCATTTTTCCAGAGTTAAATCCGTATCGTACTCGTCATGGATCATTGCGATCATCCTTTCGGACAGATGCTTGTACTGGGAACTCTTTCGTTCATCGAGCGTGGCCATGATCGGTTTTACGATATCGGCCTTCAACCAGGCTTCGATCTCGAACGGCGTCTTTAACCGGAACAAACGGTCATATGGCGACTCGTTTTCTCTCAGTACACTGTTTAAGCTGACGCCAAGCTCTTGCATGAGTACGATTAATTGATTAAGCACTCTGACAAGCGTAATCTGGTATTCCATCGGGTGGCGCTCTGCAGTGAATATTTCTCCAAGCAGCAGCTCGAGCGATTCATGCGCTTTCTGTTTATCCATTAATCGTATGGCATCCGTTAATGAATCCTCGAGCCGTTTCGGATAAGCGATGGCGAATTTCTGGTTAGGGGGCAAGCTGTTGTAACGAATGATTGCGCCGTTGCCAAGCCGCATCCGGTGCTGCAAAGCTTCCAATCCCTCATGAAAGGCGCGGGGGGCTTCCCGGAATTCCTGGAACGGCTGGCTGATCGATACGCTTATCGAAAGACCGAGATAAGATCGTACGGTGGATTGTATGCTGCTTGCATCATGCTCCAGGCGATCCGAAAAATCGGTTTCGCCGCTTGCTTCACCCTCTCCTCCGATTAATGTAACCTGCGATTCTCCTATAATCGTGGGCGCGAGCCTGCGGCTATCAGGGATCAACTCTCCGATAATGTTGTTGACGGCAAATAGAAGCAGCGACCGGTCCGGCTCTTGATATCTAGTACTTTCAAGAGAGTCGATCTGGATCGTAAGTACAGCCATTTGATTCCAGTGAGACGTATAGGGATAGAAACCGAATGTGTGCAGTTTTTCTTCAATTTCTTTCGGCCTGATGTCGCCTTGGTATAACTGTAATAGAAAGTAGCTTTTGGAATGGTTTACATGCGTCGATAGATCCGTTACGAGCTTGTCCTTGATTTGATGCAATCGTTGAAATTGCAATCCGATTGTTTGAAACTCGTCATGTTTTCTTTGCAATGCGCGGCCGGCATCGTCGGGTGCAACGGAACGGAGCAGCGTTCGCACCGGCCTATACATACGAAGCGAGATCAAGCAGACGATCCCCCCGGCACCGAGCAATAACGCCAAACAGAGATAGACCGTGAGCCAGCCGATGCGTTGGGACTCTCTCGTAAGCTGTTCCAATGATGTCATGGATAAGTAGGTCCACCCGTTCAGTTCGGAACGATTATATGTAAAGACGAACGTCTCTTGACCGAGCTTGCTTGTAAAATATCCTTGGGGAGGGGAGAAGTCCGGCGCTTCTGTGAAGCGAAACACGTCGGATATTGCACGCCCCAACATTTCGTGACGATCGGCAACGATGAATCGCATGGTTTCGTCCAATACGTATATGCGGTTATGGGAAGTCTGCGGGAATAATTGAAGCATTTCGCATACAGGAATTCGGGTAACGGCCAGTCCGTATTTCTCGTATCTATTGACCGGAAGCTTTACGACATAGTCGATATGGCTGTTGCACATTGCGTCCGAAGCGACCGGTTGGCCCGGGAAGGGTGTATTCAGACGCAGCGTCCAATACTTATCATGCGAGGCGTCCATGTAGCCTGCGTAAGTATTCGCGAAATGCATATCGTCCCACCGGAATAACCCGTTGTTGTTGATCACCCAGTGCTGCCGCTCATTCATCAATACGATGTCTTGAATTCCGGTATCAAAGGTTTGCAGATGGCGGAGACTCTCCGTCAGATCGTTATATAACCGGAAGTCCTGTCCGGAGAAATTCGTGTCCAAGCTTCGTTCCGCTAAAGAGGAGTTTAATAGATGCGTTACCGAATGCGTGGCCGTTTCGAGCACTTGTTCCACCGTAAGCCGCACCTGGACGGTCAACTGTAAATTTTCACGTTTCGTCTGTGTTTGCATTATATCGAATGTGGTCGTATATGAGTAGATTCCTAAAGCTAGCAAGGGCAGGGTTGCAAAGAAAAAGCCGAATAAGACCAATTTTGTAAAGTAGCTCCCTGTCAGCGCTTTCAAGAAGGACATTGATTATACCGCCCTGTTTGTTTGTAAGATTCGTATTTGATTATATCATCAAAAGCAGGATGATGGGGCACGAGGGAGTCTACGTCATCAAAACTATGGAGTTACGGATGAAAAGAAAAAGCCTTGGGAGAGGTCCCAGGCCAGAAGAAAGTATGAAATTTATTCTGCTATTTGTGTTCAGACCGAAGCATGTCTCCACTGTAATATCACATCCGCCGCTATGTAAGCACCGCCCGCCTCGCGGAAGGATGCGCCGATTGCTTCGGCTTGTTGTTTAAAGGAAGGGACGGCAAGCAGCGTTTCAGCCGTTTCGCGCAGAAGAGCCGGGGAAACTTCTGTGAGATCGAGCGTTAATCCCGCCTTCAGCTCGGATACCCTCCGGGCTACCATAGGCTGGTCCGCGGAGACCGGGATGACAGCCAGCGGTGTGCCGTAGTAAAGCCCTTCGCTCGTACTGTTCATACCCCCGTGGGTAAAGAATACGTCAGCAATCTGCAGTACTTCCAACTGCGGCACGTAGTTTTTCACGATGAAATTATCAGGAGTGGATGAGAACTCACTCAAATTCGTATTTTTTCCGACAGACATTACGATGGCCGCATCGAGGTCTTTAAACGCTTCAAAACACATTTCATAGAAGTGCTTCTGTTGATTGAATACCGTACCCATGGAGATATAAACAACTTTGCGCGCTTTTAAATCCTCTAGCGGAAACTCAGGAGCGTCTTTACGCGGCGCAATGGAGGGGCCGACGAAGTGGTACGAGCCGTCGAACGATGCGGAATTTGGCTGGAAATAAGCCGAGGTATACACGACAGTCATATCGACCGGGTGGCAAAAGAATCCAGACGCCTTCCTCAGGAAGCTCAGATCCAGATCATGCTCCGATTTCATCAACCCGATCCATTGTTCCGTCATGCGGGTTACTTCGGCAAACTTATCCGGCGGAATCAATTTTTTCATCGGGCTTTCGAAGTCAGGATGAAGTGCGAAAGATGTGCATGAGGTGATCTTCGGCAGTCCTAACTTTTCCGCGACCATCCAACCCGCCAGGCACATATGGTCATTGATTACATAATCGTACTTCTCGTTTTGAACTTGAGACAAGATCGTCAGGTACAGCTCATGCGATTTCCGCAGCATGATTTCCATGAACATGGACAGATCTGAATTAGGACCGGGTCCTCCCGTGCTCGCGGCTTTTTTCATAATCTCATTTTCGACAAAATCTTCATACGTCCTTACGTTAGCTCCGGCTCCTTCCAATCTCTCCCTGAACTTTTCCACACAGTAATAAGTAACTTCTTCTCCTTTGCGCGTCAGTTCCTTCACCAGGCCTACCGTCGGGTTCACGTGTCCCTCTGCGGGAAAGTTAATGAACAGCACTTTTCCCATGGTTAATCACTCCCTTCCATTTTATAGTAATGTAAGGAAGAGAATAGAGTCAAAAAAGAAACTCCTGCTGTGGGAAACTTTTTCTTGGGTTGTGGCAAAACTGTTACAAGTAAAGGCGGCTCACCAAAAACCCTATATTCTGGTGCATTGCTTGCTTGAAAAAGAACAAAAGGCAACCTTGACAAGGCTGCTAAAGTTGCATATAATTTCCATTAAATTTCATATTCAAAATGTGTTGATTAGAAATAGTAGGAGTAAGAAAACATTTCAGAGAGCCGTTGTTTGGTGCGAAACGGCAGTGTTGATTACTTTGAACTCGTCTATGAACAGCTGCCTGATATTGTAGGGTAAGCCGGGATTCCGCCGTTACAAGGATAGATGGTGATGGCCATCGAAGGAGATCATTTCACGCTTTAACGAAATGAATTAGAGTGGTACCGCGGGTTCAACCTCGTCTCTATACAGAGACGGGGTTTTTTTGTTGATTAAATTCCGGGTTTAATCAACCCCGCTTCATATAGATCAGGGAAAACTAACGAGGAGGATCAGAAGATGGATCGAAATATAATTGTATTGGATACTACGTTACGCGACGGGGAACAAGTTCCGGGAGCAAAAATGAATGTTTATCAAAAAATCGAGTTCGCCCAACAACTGAAACGGCTCCAGGTAGACATCATCGAAGCGGGCTTTCCCGCATCTTCAACCGGCGACTTTCAAGCGGTACATGAGGTTGCGCGATGTGTGGGCGACAGTGTATCTGTCACTGCACTTGCCCGTGCGGTAAAGTCGGATATAGATGCGGTATACGAGAGCGTCAAAATTGCGCAAGACCCGTTCATCCATATTGTACTGGGTACTTCGAACATCCATGTGGAGAAAAAATTTAACCGTTCCAAGGATGCAATAATGCAAATGGGAGTGGATGCCGTCAAATATGCCAAATCGTTGCTGCCGCAAGTTCAATATTCCACGGAGGATGCTTCCAGAGCGGATTTCGAATATTTATGGAATACGATTGAAGCTGTCGTTAAAGCAGGAGCTACGATCATTAATGTTCCCGATACGGTCGGATACACCGAACCCGAGGAATTCGGCGATTTAATCCGAAGAATTAATGAGCGGTTGAAAAACGTAAACGACAAAGTCATTCTTAGCGTACATTGCCATAATGATTTGGGGTTGGCCACGGCCAACACACTGAGCGCAATCAAGAATGGAGCGCAGAAAATAGAGTGTACGATTAACGGCTTGGGAGAAAGAGCCGGCAATACTTCTTTGGAAGAAGTAGTAATGGCTCTAAAAGTAAGGCAGAACCGTTACCGCTGTTCAACGAATATTAAAACAACGGAACTGCTCAGAACGTCCAGACTTTTAACATACTTGACGGGATTGGATGTCCAAGTGAATAAAGCCATCACCGGCGATAACGCCTTCGCCCATTCCTCCGGCATCCATCAGGACGGGCTGCTCAAGGATAAAAATGTTTACGAAATCATCTCCCCGGAGGAAGTCGGGGCCGAGAGCATGGAATTAATTTTGACTGCGCGTTCCGGTCGGCATGCCTTCAAGAATGCTGTGGAAAAGATGGGCTTTGACAGCGGCGATGAGGCTTCGTTCGAAACGTTGTTCCGGAAATTTCTGGCACTGGCTGATGCGAAGAAAGAAGTTTATGATCACGATATATCTTATCTGATGAATTCTCATCGCGAACAAGCCGAGAACAACAATCCTATGTACGAATTGGGATCGTTCCAGGTTATTACCAATAACCTATATCCGACTGCAACCGTCGAATTGAAGAAAGACGGCGAATCATTGACGGGAAGTGCAGTTGGCGATGGTCCGATCGATGCTCTGTACACCGTGTTGAAAACATTGACCGGGTTGGAAGTAAAATTACATCATTACAAAATTAACAGTATATCCAGGGGGAAAGAAGCGGTAGGCCGGGTCAATTTACAAATCGACTATCAGGGCAAAACATATTCAGGACGCGCGATGGATACGGATATTATTAAAGCTAGTGCGCTTGCTTTCTTGAACGCCATAAACGCCGCATTGCTGGACAAAGCTCATAATAGAAAGGAGGGATAAGCCTCGCTTGAAAATTATGGAGCATTAGGGTAATATCTTCTCAAATCAAACTTGTGTGTTACTGCGTGAACATGGTGAACCATGAGGAAGCACACAGTATAACAGCCGTACGCCTGGGCAAAGTATTTGGATTTAATTCCAAGTACTTTTTTCTTTTTCCGAAAGGGGTATAATTGGATGGAAATAAATCTCCGGTATGGAATGAATCCACATCAAAGGAAGGCACGAATATATTCCGCAGATCAATTACCCATAAAGATTTTGAATGGTGAGGCAAGCTACATTAACTTGTTAGATGAACTAAATGCTTTCCAACTTGTTCGAGAGCTGCATCATTAATTAGTGGAAGTTTTCCGTCATGGAGAGTGAGTATAAATTGTTTTTACGCAGTGTAACTCTTCTCAAAGAAAAAATTACGGATTTTGAAACGTACCCATTCACTGTTCCGGCAATAAGAGGAATGGACACGTTAGATTTCGATAGCCAAGTGACATTTTTCGTTGGGGAAAACGGTTCCGGGAAGTCTACTTTACTTGAGGCGATTGCGTACCAGTGTGGATTTAATACTGCTGGCGGAGGGCGGAACAATGCACACGAAGTTGATTCATCTCAATCTGCATTGGGAGATTACATCCGCCTATCTTGGCTTCCAAGAGTCACTCAGGGGTTCTTTTTGAGGGCCGAAAGCTTCTATCATTTTGCTTCCCATCTCGACCAGTTAGCGAAGGATGACCCAATATTTAATTATGAGGGTTACGGAGGCAGATCATTACACCAGCAATCTCACGGTGAGTCCTTTTTGTCCTTGTTCTTAAACCGATTCGGAAGTAAAGGCATCTACCTGCTGGACGAGCCAGAGGCTGCGTTGTCACCTGCGCGTCAGCTCGCTTTTTTGCGAATTATTCATCAATTGGTCAGCAGCCGCAATACCCAATTTATTATCGCTACACATTCGCCATTATTGCTCGGGTATCCGGATGCAAACATCTTTAGCTTCGATTCCGCTTCAATTGAAGACATCAGATACGAAGACACGGAGCATTATCAAATTACAAAAGGATTCCTGAATCGAACGGAGAGGTTTTTAGAGGAATTGTTTCGTGAAGACGAGAAATGATGCAGCAGCAGTTCCCATTTATTGTGGATTTATGAGAGGTGTTTGGATGCAAGAGAAGCAGACGGAAGCAAACAAATTGGCTTGGAATACGAAAGCATATGATGCTTG
Organism: Paenibacillus alkalitolerans; assembly: GCF_016482785.1. GTDB lineage: Bacteria > Bacillota > Bacilli > Paenibacillales > YIM-B00363 > Paenibacillus_AE > Paenibacillus_AE alkalitolerans. Next base: position 35,029 of record NZ_JAEMXM010000001.1, read on the forward strand.
GATGAATCATTTTGGAACTCCTATTGAACAAGCGGAGAAGCTGAGAAAGGATCCCAAATATCCGTTGCGCAGATGGTTGAAGTACATGGGAGAGCCAAAAGGGGCGCGAATCATTAATCTCTTAGGCTCAACGGGGAGTAAGGCAATACCTCTGGCAATACTTGGCGCCGAAGTAACCATTGTTGATATATCTGAAGAAAATATGCGATACGCAATGGAAGTTTCAAAAGCAGCAAGAGTTAAAGTGAAGTATATAAACGCCGATGTTCTCAATATTCCAATTGAAGAACAATTAGGAAACTTCGATATTGTTTTGATGGAATTCGGTATTCTGCATTATTTTTCCGATTTGAAATTGATTTTCACAGTAGTTGCTCGAATACTTAAACCTAACGGTCGATTCATTCTAACTGACTTCCATCCATTCGCACATAAGTTGTTAAGCGATACTGGAAATGGCATAGTTTTAAGAGAAAACGGAGATTACTTCGATACTGAGCTTCGTGAAGACGATATCGCATATACCTCTTTTATCCCTGAACATAATCGTTCGGAATTGCACAAGGTTTTGTTAAGAAAGTGGACTTTTGGAGAAATGTTGACCGCCATAGCTGAACAGGGATTATATCTAAGAATCCTAGAAGAAGAACCTCATCCACAGAATAACAAGTTTCCTGCTTACTATACACTTGTAGCCGATAAGATCGAAGCGAATACTCCGTTGTTTCCATAAAATATTACGGAAGGTTTAAGTTAATAAATATTTCACGACTTTTGGGTTAATGACTGGTGCGAAATCGAGATTCATTGTATGTCTTTTTTTGGGAATTGTTGTAGATTGAGTCTACATTACTGGAAAGGGGATTCGGTTTGAGAAACACTCCAAGAGATGAGGCGAAAGAGAACATGACGATCATTATTCGAGAGGCGCTTGAACGGGATATCGACCAGTTAATACGGATGCGGTGGGACTTCACATGGGAGAACCGTACGGAAACGACAGTAAGATTTGAAGATTTTGTTCAAGAATGCAGAGCGTTTCTGATTGATGCGGTTCAGAGTGACCGATGGAAAATCTGGGTGGCGGAAGCGGAAGGGAAAGTTGTCTCTCACGTCTATGTGCAATTGATCGACAAAGTGCCGCGTCCGGGCAGGGTGACCCATCCGTTCGGCTATGTCACCAATGTATACACGCTGCCGGAATATCGCTCGCGCGGCATTGGCGGCAAAGTGATGGAGGCCGTCAAACTAAGGGCGCAGGCAAGTGAGCTTGAATTTCTTATTGTCTGGCCGGCGGAAGAGAGCATACCGTTTTACCGGAAGACCGGCTTTCGGTTATGCACAGAGCCGATGGAGCTCCATCTGGAAAGGGAATCAAACAATGGAGGAATGAACGGATGAAGCATTACGTCAGACTGCGTGCGGCGGCGCTTGTGATCGAAAATGACGCTATCTTGCTGATCGAGTTTCAGGATGAGAACGGGCTGCATTACAATTTGCCCGCGGGTGGAATGGAACCAGGGGAAACTCTCATTGAGACGGCGATAAGGGAAGCGCGTGAAGAGGCGTCGGCGGAAATCGAGGTCGGTCCGGTCGCGTTCGTCTATCAATATGAACCGGTTCGCAATCGATTCCTCTATGGGGAGGTTCCGAGTGTCGGAGTTACTTTTGCATGCAAATTAAAAGAAGGTTCCGTTCCGAAGATGCCTGATCATCCGGATCCGAACCAGGTTGGTGTTAAGTGGGTGCAGCTGTCCGAGCTGAAATCGATTCAACTGTATCCTGAGATTACTCAAGATATACTCGACTATTCCAGAAACCGGCCGAACTATCGAAACTTTGTGGAAGAACAGACGATACAGTTAGAAAAAGTTGATTGCAAGTAGTAAATGGAAACGGTATCCGGAACAGTAGGAGGGTCAGGATGGAGGAAACAAGCGTATCGGCTCAAATAGAAAATTACCTTGCGGAGTATGTGGAAGCGTGGCCTTTTAGCGGATCGGTATTGGTGGCTAAGGAAGGGACGGTCATTTTCAAAAGAGGGTATGGTTACGCAAGCATCGAGCATCAAATTCCGAACACAACGCTCAGCCCGGAGGAAGTCATCGGTCTCTTCAAAGACAAGCCGCTTTCCTTCGAACCGGGAACTGCTTATGCTTACTGCAATTCCGGCTACTATTTGCTTGGCCTCATCATCGAGCGGGTGTCCGGCTTGTGTTACCGTGACTTTCTGCAGAGCAAAATCTTTCAACCGCTGGGAATGAACGGAACGGTTGTGGATGGCAACAAGATAGTGGTTCACGGTATGGCGTGCGGGTACCAGATGGACGGGGAAGAACTGGTAAGAAGCGAATATATTGATATGAGCGGTAGTTTTTCTGCGGGCGGGCACTATTCGACGGTAGAAGACTTGTTCCTTTGGGACCAAGCGCTTTAACCGAAAAGCTTGTCTCAGCTCGGATGCTCGAGCAGGCAATGACTCCGTATCGTGAAGGCTATGGGTTCGCATGGTGGATTGACCGGAAATATTCCCAACGAAGGCTGCGCCATGACGGAGCATACCGCGGTTACAGGGCTGAATATCATCGTTATCCGGACAGCGGGCTGTGTGTCGTAGTGCTCGCAACTTTGGTTTTGCGGTGCTTGGCGGCATTTGTGACGCATTGGCGGGAATCGCACTTGGCGAGAAACAGGTTGTTCCGGTTCGTCCGCCGGAGTACCCGTTGGACCCGGCCGTATACGAAAGCTACATGGGGAAATATGAAGGAGAAGACGGCACGTCATTGATCGTCGAACGCAGCGGTGACAACCTATTTTTCATCTTTCAAGATGAGTACACCATCCCATTTTACCCTGTTTCCGAGACCCTCTTTCATCATACCGTGATTGATCGTGAATACGAGTTCGAACGCGATTCTGAAGGCAATATTTTGTTCTTGGGCATCAAAAAATCGAGGGGAATCGGAGAACTAAAAAGATGAAGGTTGTGGCAGCAACAAAGGAAGATATCATGGGATGGTTGGAACTGGCATCCGAAGTAGAGTATCTTTTTGGACCGATGGTTAGTGACCCAAAATTTTTTCTGGTAATGGGCGCTCATTTTTACTTTGAAATTTGAGGATGAATCTGGTGAGATACACGTTGCCCCGCACGCATTTGATAAAATAGCCGATGATATTGCGGAGGAATGGGTACAGCGGTTTCGCAGCGAGCGGCAAACCGGTTGGGACAATCCCGCTTGGTAGGAGGAATGATGAATATTAAGGAGAAGGTTCTCGAAGCTTATGATAAACTTGCAAAAGACTACGAACTTCATGTGGATACAAAGAGCGGACATAACGCTTATTATGAACGGCCGGCGATGATGAAGCTTATGCCAAGCAATATGAAACATCTTGCAGTTCTGGATGCCGGTTGTGCTGCTGGGTGGTATACCGAGCAATTTATACAACTTGGTGCTCAAGTTACGGCTGTCGATCTAAGTCCCGAGATGGTGGAAGCTTGTAAAAGGCGTGTCGGAAATAGTGCAGAAGTATTCACATGTGATTTGACCGGTACGCTTCCTTTTGACGATGAGGCTTTTAACTTGATTGTAAGTTCCTTAACCCTTCATTACATCGACGATTGGGCGCCAACCTTTCGTGATTTCCATCGAGTAATGAAACCAGGCGGAAGTCTTATTTTCTCCGTACATCATCCTTTTATGGACTTTAAACATTTCGATAGACCGGATTACTTCGCCCATGAGTTACTGAAAGAAATTTGGAACAAAAAGGAGTCTGGTCCAGTGGAGGTCGCTTTCTACAGAAGGCCGCTTCAAGAAATTATTAATGTGACGTCGGAACATTTTAGTATTAGTAGAATCGTAGAGCCGCAGCCCAGTCCAGATTATAAGGACAATCCGGAGGCGAGCGATTGGTATAAGAGATGGTTTGATCGTCTCTGTAAAAATCCGCATTTCCTAATCGTGAAAGCTCGGAAATAGCAAAAGCTGCCCATTGGTGGACAGCTTTTGGTATAATATTACTTGTACAACTTGCTTGGGTGGGATAAGCTTGCCTCGCCCGCCCAAGTCGCATTAGGTTCGGGTTATTTCCTTGATCTTTTTGGAGGTTTCCCATCCAAGAGTTGTACGGGGGCGGGTTGCGACCGCCCCTTGTTGTTATTCTTACTGTACCATACGTCAATTATTCCTGCAATGTAGGAAATTTATCCGATTGAACAGAGAGGCGAACATTATGACATGGCCAAAAATTGATATGAATGAGTTGAATGCCGCTATTGAAAATCTTGCCTCCGAGGAAAAGTTTTCCGGTGCCGTATTGGTGGCGAGACACGGAAAGGCGCTCTACAAGAAAGCATTTGGTATGGCGCATAAAGGATATGGAATTCCAAACAGAACAGATACAAAGTTCAATCTCGGTTCGGTAAACAAGATGTTCACAGCTGTTGCAATCATGAAACTAGCGGAAAACGGCTTATTGAGCGTTGATGATCTAATCGGTACATACTTGCCTGATTTTCCATTGGAGCTGGCTGACAAAGTTACCGTCCACCATCTGTTGACGCACACATCGGGAACTGGACTGTATTGGAATAATAAATTTAAAGCAAAATTTACGGAACTCAAAACGGTCTCCGATTATATTCCGTTGTTTATCGAAGACCCATTATTATTCGAACCGGGCACCAAATGGGCATATAGCAACTCAGGCTACATTATTCTTGGAGCGATCATTGAATCTGTTACTGGCAAGGATTACTTTTCGTTCGTAAGAGATAAAGTTTATTTGCCGGCGAATATGCTCAATACAGATTGTTACGATCTGGAATATGACGTGCCGAATTTGGCAGTCGGATATACTCGTTACGGCACGGCGGAGGGTGGCCCTTGGCGTAACAATGTATTCCTCCACGTCGTGAAGGGCGGTCCGGCAGGAGGAGGGTACTCTACTGTTGAGGATCTTCTACAGTTCGATATCGCGCTCCGAACAAATAAGCTGCTTAGCCCGGAATGGACTGCGCTTGCTACAACTGATAAGTTTCATGAGAATCCGGATATGCAAATGCAGTACGGATACGGATTTATGGATGTGAGGATGAAGGGTGAACGGGTTATCGGTCACAACGGAGGATTACCCGGTGTGAGCGCGCTTTTGAACATGTACATGAATAGCGGTTACACCTTAGCTGTATTATCTAATTACGACGGAGACCGAGGAGTAATGGGTGTTCATGTAAAGTTCGAAGAGATGCTTTTTGGGAACGGATAAACCGGATTAGAGAGGGCAGGCAGCCATTGCTGCTTGCTTTTTTTTATGATGGATAAACAACGAAAATATCTCTTTATTCTTAATATGACTGATATGACACTCACCTTTATGACAGTACCTGTACTAAAAGTGCATACTTACATATTTGCAGTGTAATCTTTATACTCGAAAAAAGAATCAATAATGCTTAAGGAGGACAAATCTTTGAAAACTCTTGTTATCGTAACACATCCAAGCATAGAAACATCCGTTATAAATAAGCGATGGGTAGAAGAACTCAAAAAATATCCGGAAAAGTATACTGTACACGAATTGCATAAGGTTTACCCTGACGGAAACATTGATGCGGAAAAAGAACAGCAATTAATTGAATCGCATAGTAATCTTGTTTTACAGTTCCCTATTTATTGGTTTAATTGTCCGCCCCTCCTTAAAAAATGGCTTGACGACGTTTTTGCTTATGGTTGGGCTTACGGATCAAATGGAGGCGATAAATTAAAGAATCGTAAAGCTGCTTTAGCCGTATCTGCCGGAATAAAAAAAGAAGATTATAGTGAAGAGGGAAGATATCGGTATACACTTGAACATTTATTATCTCCTTTTGAAACTACCTTCCTATACTGCAATGCAGATTATCGTTCGTTCTTTGCGTATTATGGTAAAGAAAATGAGCCAGGTGGAAACGAAGAAGAAGAAAATGAGCCGGGTGCAAGCGAATTGGAAAAAAGCGCACAAGATTATTTGAATTTTGTTGACAACCTGTAATTGGCAGCTTCATTAAAGCTAAAAAAAAAGAAGTATTTCCTTGTTCAGGAGATACTTCTTTTGATTTAAATAAAATAGCTATGCCTACCGCTTTACAGCCTCCAGAGCCGGCAAACTGTTTTTCTCCCCCCACTCGCACATCATATTTAAAACTGGAATGAGAGAAAGACCACGTTCAGATAATGAATATTCAACTTTTGGAGGTATTTGGGGAAATTCCTGCCGTTTGATAAGGCCATCTGCCTCCAGCTCTTTTAACATGATGCTTAGCGTTTTAAAGGAAATGGTACCTATACATCGCTTCAGCTCATTAAACCGCATAACCTTATTTTCAGACAGCCAATACATAATGATCATTTTATATTTACCGCCTATTAAGGACAACGTATATCCGAAGCCGGTGTCTTTTAGTTCCACGCCGGTCGGAACACAGGTTTCGCGCATAAAATACACTCTCCTTTTGGTAAGTATATGATCTAAATAAGCATACTTTACAATAGATCATTATGCATTCTTATTGAAAGGATGTAAATCTTTTTAATTGACAAAAAAAACCACTTACGCGACAATGGAAACTACAAACTACTTTGTTGGTATCCGAGGTTTCTAAGAAGAGAATGTTGGTAAGGGGATATTTATGGAAAATGTCAACCGAACGAGGGTACTGAAAGCTGCACGCGATTTATTCAACACACGCGGATACCGGAGCGTAACGATCCAAGACTTGGCCGGAAAACTCGGAATGAGCAAAAAAACCGTTTATCAGTATTTTTCAAGCAAAGAGGAAATTGCCACGGCTGTGGTGGAGGAATCGATGGAGAAGGTCCGGCAAGTACTGTCTGTATCCGACCGGTCTCAATCAGATCCTTTACTTGAAATTAAAGAGATTTTAATCCATGTCAAAGACGAGTCTATCAGGTTCGGACCGCTATTCTTGATGGATATCGAGAAGTATCTTCCCGAATTGTCCAATCGGTACAAACGACTTAGACACGAAGGAAATCAATACATTGTGCAATTATTTACAACCGCTCAACATATCGGTTTAATAAAACAAAATATTCCCATCGATCAAGTTGTAGAAATTCTAAGGACTTGTTTGAGAGCGTTGGTTAACACGCATGCGTTTTCCGAAAGCAGGTATTCAATCGAACAAAAACTCGACCTTTTCTTGGATATTTTCTGCAAAGGAATTGCTAATTCGGGGAGGGATGATTGATGAGCAAATACGCGCTCAAATTCAACGAGATCGACAAATCCGATTTGCTGCAAGTCGGGGGAAAAGGCGCTAATCTTGGCGAAATGACGAAAGCGGGTTTTCCGGTACCGCAAGGATTTTGCGTTACGACACGGGCTTATAGAACCTTCATCAATACAAGCAAGGAAATGAATGAAATGCTCGATCTTCTTGACCGGGTAAGCCACGACGATTTGGAGCAAATCGGCAAACTGGGGCAAACAATTCGAGAACATCTCGCCTCCATCCCCATGCCTGATGAGATAGGTTCAGCGATATTAAAGGCGTGGGAAGCGGAGGGGAAAGATAAATCCTATGCAGTCCGCTCCAGTGCGACGGCTGAGGATTTGCCGACCGCTTCATTCGCCGGTCAGCAGGATACTTATTTGAATGTCCGCGGGCCGGAGCAGCTGCTTAAGGCAGTTAAAAATTGCTGGTGCTCCCTGTTCACCGACCGGGCCATCTCTTATCGTGCGAAGAACGGATTTAATCACCGCTCGGTATTTCTTTCGGTAGTCGTTCAACACATGGTGTTTCCGGAAGTTTCCGGAATTATGTTTACTGCCGATCCCGTCTCGGGACACCGTAAAACAGTCTCCATCGATGCGAGCTTCGGGCTGGGTGAAGCGCTTGTATCCGGTTTGGTTACTGCGGATTTATACCAAGTGCGCTCGGGAGAAATCGTCAAAAAACAGATTTCTAAGAAAGAGATTGCAATCTATTCCGTTCCGAAAGGAGGAACGGTTACAAAGGGTGTGCCTCCTGAAAAACAAGAACTACAGGCTTTGCCGGACAATCAAATTGTTGAGCTGGCTGCATTGGGCCGGAAAATCGAAGCGCATTACGGTTCGGAACAAGACATTGAGTGGGGTTTGGCCGGCGGCAAATTTTATATTCTGCAAAGCCGGCCGATTACGTCGCTATATCCGGTGCCGCCTGTTAGCGATGATAAATTGCATGTTTTTATTAATTTCGGCTACATCCAGATGATGACCGATCCGATGAAGCCTTTGGCCGTATCGGTGGTAGGTTGCGTTCTCCATTTTCTAAAGAAAGACCCTGCTTCACCCGGCCATCCCGTTATGCGCGAGGCCGGAGGTAGAATATTTGCGGATTTCACTGGACCTCTTTCGCTAACACCTGTCCGGAACAGGATGCTTAAAGTAATGAAGGGTATGGATGAATTAATGGCATCCGCTATATCGGAAGTGACAAGCCGCGAACAATTTCTCAATATGTCCGTACCGAAGGGGGAAGTGTTTCGCGTCGTCAGGAAATTGGCGCCGATCGTCATTCCCGCAGCTCTAAAAGTTGTAACCATATTGCTCTATAAAGACCCTGGAACTGCTAATAAAACGGCTTCCGCATTGATTGAGAATTTGGTTAAGGAAACAGAGAAACAAATATTAGAAGCTTCAGGAGCGGACCGGATCCGTTTAATTCGGCAAGGTATGGGAAACATGCTGCCCAGAGTGCTTTCAAATATTGTAGTTTATTTAATCGCAGGTGTGATAGCATCCGGATTTCTTGAAAGAAAGCTGAAAAACAAGGCGGGCGATGAACGCGGCACTTTCTTGTTAAACCAATTGTATAAATCCTTGCCCGGCAATGTCACAACGGAAGTCGGTCTGGAATTGGGCGATCTTGCCGATAAAATAAGAGCGCACTCGGAAGTCATTGATTATTTGGAAAAAGCAAACAACGACAACTTCTATGAACAATTGGATAAAATCCCGGGCGGAACCGAGTTTAAAAGTGAGTTGGAAAGCTTTTTGCAAAAATACGGAATGAGGTGCGTCGGAGAAATCGATATAACAAGACCGAGATGGATCGAAGAGCCTGTTCAGCTTGTACCGTCGATTATCAGCAATATCCGGACGACGTCTTCGGGGGAACACAGAAAGAAATATAAGCTCGGTGAACAAGAGGCGGAAGACGCGGCAAGAGAGATCGTTTCGCTGTTTTCTTTTATTGAAAAAAGATGGGTGTCCAGACTGGTGAAGCTTTACCGCAATTTGATGGGTATGCGGGAGCATCACAAATTCGCATTGGTTAAGCATTTGTATAGTTACAAAAGAGCCATTATGGAAGAAACGGGCAAACTTGTCCGAAGTGGAACACTCCCTCGGGAAGAGGATATATTCTACTTTACGCTGGACGAACTTATCGCATTGATTGAGAACCGCTTTACAGGGAATGTTCGGGAAATCATAGACGAAAGAGCGCAGCGGCATGAGCGAAACCGGAAATTGAAATCACCCCGCGTAATGACGAGTGAAGGGGAAATTATCACCGGCAAATTGCGCGATGTGAAAGCGCCTGAAGGAGCGATCTTGGGCACACCGGTTTCCGCAGGAGTAGTGGAAGGAGTCGCAAGGGTAGTTCTAAGACCAGAGGATGCAAAGCTTAATCCCGGAGAAATATTAGTCGCGCCTTATACCGATCCCGGATGGACTCCGCTGTTTACTTCGGTAGTCGGACTCATTACGGAAGTCGGCGGAATGATGACTCACGGCTCGGTGATAGCCAGGGAATACGGCATTCCGGCTGTTGTCGGTATCGAGAGAGCTACGGAAATAATTAAGGACGGCTCATATATCCGGGTGGACGGAACGAACGGGTTTGTGCAAATACTGCCGCGGTGATCGGTTTCTGAGAATTTTGAACATATTGGGGACATTATGCTTTGTTATAATTATTAGCAAGACGAAGCGGGAGGAAAGTAGATGGGGCAAAACGCCAAAATCAAAAACATCTGTGACAAACATTATCCTGCACGCAGACATCCTGACAACTATAAGCCGCAGCAGGTGCCGGCCGCACTCAAGGTTTTTTCCGTTGGAGCAATGAACTCAAAACAAGGAGAGATGGGGATGGAGCTCGTCAAAAGCCCGATCGATAATGTCGTGGGAAGCGCATTCGTTCATGTAACCGACCTCCGCCGTTCCGCCAAATGGTACAGTATGGTTATGGGGCTTCCGGTGCTGGAAGAGAGATTGAACGGAGGCAATGTGTATTGGTTGACGCTGGAGGGCGGTACCGGAATTATTTTGGATGATAATAGAAATAACTCGCCGGAAACGCCTCGCGTCAGATACATGTACAACACATCCGAAATCGAGCAGTCTTATCGATTCTTGGAAAATCTCGGCGTGCCGGAATTGTACCCGATTGAGCGGCCTCATCCGGGATTGGCGTTTTTCATGTTTACCGACCCGGACGGCAACTCGTTGATGGTTACGCAATCTGATTATTTTTCGGATGTCGTAGAGCGAATGGATAACACGGATAGTCCCATAATGAACAGAATCGGCGGAATCTTTCTGAATGTTACGGATATGAACCGAGCCATACGTTTCCACAGTGAAGTTCTAAGTCTGCCGTACCAAGAAGTCGGGTCGGGACCGGAAAATTCGATCTATGATTTGAAAATGAAGAGCGGGAGCGGAGTGCTGCTGGACGACAACCGTTTCCGGCACGGGGATGACTACGAGACGCTGTTTATGCTGGATACACCGGATGTGGATGCATCGAAAGCATATCTGGAATCGAAGGGGGTACCTGTGTTCACTGATATTGAAAGACCGTGGGAGCAACTGGCTTTCTTTACGGTGAAGGATCCGGACGGCAATGTCATCATGATTTGCTCCGAAGTGGAATAATTGATATGGAAGTTGAAACGAGCACTCAAGACAATTATTCTTGAGTGCCTTTTGTTTTCTAGGTACCGCCGTTATTACGGAATCCACTATATAATATACTGTTTCTAGCTTTTCTTGCTCTTATTTCGCAGGTGCTTGATCTCGGGCTTCGATATGCGTGGGCATCAATGGCTACCGTATCATCTGTAATGAAACCCTCGTCCAGAGCTTGCTTTACCAACGTTGAGTCGTTAGAAGGCATGCGGGAACAGAGGTGGAGGTAGCCCCACCCAATTCATTCCATCTACTGCACGTATTCTCCATGGTTCCCTTAGCGATTTTCACTCCCATGTCTCAACGGGTCAAATGCCCTTTCATTCCTTCGTTACACCCATCTAAGGGGTGGAGGTCGGTCTTTCTAACGGAGAACTATAGCTCAATAAACCTATGCAACAGGCTGCCGCAAGAATTGACCGGCAGCCTTTACTCACTTAACGGGCAGATTTACTCAACAAGCTGGCACGAAAGAACGGCTGATTAAACGGGCTCATGCAAGGTTATTCGTTCGATTCCGATGTTACAAATCAGAGCCTTACATCGTTATATGTGCAAAACGTAAAAGGAGCTGAGGAACAATGAGACATGCATAATTATCGAAGGCGGCTATGCAGGGCTTACTGTGTTACTGTGATCATGATCACACAGTAATAAGAAAATTTCATATTAATTAACGGGAGGAATTATCAGAAATGGCAAATGTTTTATTCGTTAAAGCTAACAATCGGGATCAATCCATCAGCTTAAAGCTGTACGATGCTTTCGTAAGTGCGTACCGGGCGAAAAACCCGAACGACAATATTACGGAATTAGACCTTTTCGAAGCGGAGCTGCCTTACTATAACAACGAAATGTTTACGGGCATTATCAAGCTTTCCATCGGCGATGAACTCACTGCCGAGGAACAAAAAGCAGCCGATATCGCTAACGGCTACACAGATCAATTCCTAGCAGCCGATAAAGTTGTATTCGCGTTCCCTCTTTGGAATTTTACGATTCCGGCTCAATTGCTGACCTACCTGTCCTATCTAAGCCAACCGCGCAAAACCTTCTCTTATTCAGCACAAGGTCCGGTAGGATTGCAAGGCGGCAAGAAAGTCGTGCTTCTTAACGCACGAGGTAGCGTTTACTCCGAAGGCCCGCTGGCTCAAAAGGAGATGTCTGTGAATTACGTGAAAAGCATGCTCGGCTTCTGGGGAATAACGGATATTCAAACGGTTGTCGTAGAAGGCCACATGCAATTCCAAGACCGTGCTCAGCAAATCATCGAAACCGGCTTAGCTGAAGCAACTAAAGTAGCATCCGGATTCTAATTCACTACAAGCATAACACTATACCGCCGTCCTTGGCGGTATAGTGTTCAAACGACATAAATTTGTAGACATTGTCGCGGTGATGTTGGCAATGGTGCGGTTTATTGTAAAGAACTTCATCTCACAGAACATCTTCCTTTTCTGTCATACTCGCTGGGAAAAAATAGTAATAGCAAAGGATGAGAAATGCATGATCTTAGTTACAGGTGCCACAGGCTCGGTAGGCCGTGAAGTTGTTCGGTTACTGCATAAGGACGGCCTTAGGGTACGGGCGTTGAGCCGCAATCCGGAGAAGGCGAATTTTCCTGCAGGAGTTGAGGAGGTGGCCGGAGATCTAATGAAGCCGGAGACTCTTCCAGCGGCTTTGGACGGTGTGGAAAATGTATTTTGGATGTTACCGCTTGCCGCCGACTTTAACTTCCCGCGGATAGCCCGGCAGTCCGGGGTCCGGCATATCGTATTGCTCTCTGCGGCAACGGTCGAAATTGGAGTAGAAAACGCCATTGCGCGACTCCACTTAAATGCCGAGCAAGCAGTCAAGGAATCGGGCGCGTCCTGGACATTCTTGCGGCCCAACGGCTTCATGACCGATGCGTTTCGGTGGAAAGATTCGATCAGGTCCGAGGGGGTTGTCCGGGTACCGTTCGGCGACCTCAGCATTCCAATCATCGATTCGCGGGACACTGCCGCCGTCGCAGCGAAAGCTCTGAGCTCAAACGGACATGAAGGGAAGATTTATACGTTAACCGGACCTGAACCGCTAACCCGTAGACAACAAGTGCGTATACTTGGCGAAGTATTGGGGCGAGATATCGGTTTTGAAACGATCCCGGACGACATCGCTCGTGAGCACATGCTTCGACAAATGCCTGTGGAAATTGTCGACGCTCTCTTCGATCTGTCCAAGCATGGTCAAAGATTCTCTACTGTGCTTCCCACAGTGGAAGAAGTAACCGGCTGGACACCTCGCACCTTCAAACAGTGGGCGATCGATCATTCCGAGGCTTTTAGGTGATATAATCATAACGGGAAAGCTTGAGTGGAAAATCAAGAAGCTGGCATGGGATTACGCCAGTATGCTTCGATAGAAACAAAGAGACCAAGTTTGCAATACTTCTAACAGGAAAAGGTGAGACGGCGAATGGAGGAACTGTACGATCAATATAGAGCGCTGCTGTTCACGCTGGCTTATCAATTGACAGGCTCTGCGGCAGACGCGGAGGATGCGGTGCAGGACGTGTTTTTTAAGGCGTGCGACGTACATCCCGAACGTTTGGGGGAGCCGAAGGCGTATTTGTGCAAAATGGTAACCAATCGCTGTCTCGATCTGCAGAAGTCGGCGCGGAGGAGGAGGGAAGTGTACGTCGGTCCGTGGCTCCCCGAACCGCTTCGGACGCCGGAGGCGGATACGCTCGAGGCGGTCGTCCGGCGCGATCTGCTGTCTTACGCCATGCTCGTACTGTTGGAGCGGCTGACGCCGACAGAGCGGGCGGTTTTCGTCCTGCGTGAGGCGCTTGGATTCGATTATCCCGAAATAGCCGAACTGCTCGGCAAGCGAGAGACGAATTGCCGCATGCTGATGAGCCGGGCAAGAAGCAAGATGGGAATATCCGAGGAAGAGCCGGTCGCCGCCGAAGCGGTCGAATTGGAATGGGTTAGCCGGTTCCTCACATCCCTCGAGCAAGGTAACGTCGATCATGTGCTATCCCTGCTGAGCGAAGATGTCATGCTCGTCACCGACGGGGGTGGAAAAGTAATCGCGGCCACGGGTCCGATACAAACGCGCGATAAAATGGCCCGAATCCTTGCCGGCGCGTTCGAGGGCATAAAGCCTCAGGGAAGTCTTCACTCCGAGTTTGCCCCTCTAAACGGTGAGACCGGTATAGTACTCCGTTCGGGGGACGAAACCGTGGCCGCTATATTTTTACAACGCCGACGCGGAAAGTTTGACAGAATCTACGTCGTAAGAAACCCGGATAAGCTTAATCGGGTTTAGGTAGTCGACCAGATTTTTCCATAAAGATAAGGAACCGGGAAACTAAGATAAAATCTTTCCAATTCTCCTTTTAAGTTAGATGAACATTACATCATTGGACGGAGAACGATAGTTTAGAAAGCAGAACCGGCTGCTGTGGCAGCCGGTTATTTGCCGGGAAAAGATTATGTATGAATGAATTTATTTAGTGGAAAATCCGTTCATTTATTCCCCTGTTCAAGGAGCTCCTTGATTTTATAAAATTCATGAAAAAACTTTATTTTAGGTAAAAATCACTCGAAAAGACTAAAACGGGTAAGGGACTTATAAAAAGGAACCGAATTGTTGTGGCTGCAGACTCCTTTTACGAGTGGAAACGTATAGGAAGAGATAAGCAACCCATGCGAATCATGATGCGGGATCGACGCATTTTTTCAATGGCCGGCCTATACAATGTTTGGAACTTTCCTGATGGGAAGAAGAAACTCCGTCTATGGCGAAGAAAATTGTAAAAAATATTTTTTTCGGATGTCCAAAATGAACCTTGTATATCATCAAAAATAATTAGAGGAAGGAGGGAAGAGAGAGCGGTGATTGAAAATAACGAAGAAGAGGTCAGGTTGGCGGCGCTGGCGCAGGCGGGAGATTCAACCGCATTCGGGGAATTGGTGCGCCTTCACCGGGCGAAAGCATTCGGCATCGCACGTAAAATCGTCCGTGATCGCGAGACCGCCGAGGATGTAGTCCAGGACGCGTTGATTCAAGCTTTTCGGCACATTAACCGGCTTGCGGATGTGGAACGATTTGCGCCTTGGCTTTCCCGGATTGTCCGCAATGAAGCATTGATGACCTTGCGCAGACAAGTGAGGCAAGCGAAGCAATCGACATTCAGTGATATGGAACATAAGGTTGCAGGATCGGGGGGCTCGGATGACAAGCCGCAATTGGACAATATCCTGTATCAACTTTCGAGCGCAAAGTCCGCCGCCGATGGCTTCGATCCGCAGCAAATGTACATGAGACAAGAGTTTCTCAGGTCCGTGCATCGTATGCTGCACTGTCTGTCTGCCAAGGAGCGGGAAGTGTTCGAGGCGCACTTCTTCAATGAATTATCTCCGCAAGAAATCGCACAG
The DNA here is from genome assembly GCF_016482785.1 of Paenibacillus alkalitolerans. Lineage (GTDB taxonomy): Bacteria > Bacillota > Bacilli > Paenibacillales > YIM-B00363 > Paenibacillus_AE > Paenibacillus_AE alkalitolerans. The sequence continues at coordinate 50,423 of NZ_JAEMXM010000001.1, forward strand.
GTGCTGAAGATGACCGAGGGAAGTGTATATAAGTCAATATCCCGCTCCCGGCAGAAAGTTAAGGATGAGCAGGTGCGTGAATACTTGCGGGAAACTCTCGGCCTGACGGACGGCGGAAAACGTAACGGCAAGGTCGTACTGCCGCTGCGTATTTCGGAAGAAATATGGAAAAGCAGTCAAACGTCGGTGGCGGTATGCGCACAAATATGGTTGCGGCATTTCGGCGGGACGGATTTATCCATTTCCGACGTTATGGGTTTGACCGGTCAAGCGTTCCGGCTGTGCCTCGAAACCGAAACTATCGGAGTGTCAGGACCGCTGATGTATTTTTGGGAGCCTGTGTTCTCGGAAGGGTTGGCTAATATAGGATTGCTCGCCAAGCATATCGGGGATGGCGGAGTAGCGCCGTCGAAGTATATGCTTCTGGAGGCTGTGAGGCTTGCCCGTAACGAAATCATTGCAGGAAGGCCGGTCATCGCTTGGGATTTGTCTTCACCGGGATTCGGCCTTCTGTATGGTTTCGATGACAATAGGCAGTTATTCACCGGTAATGACGGCAGCGGTGTACGTACATTTTCTTATGATCGGATGGGTCGAGGCGAATCCGGCGGAATTTTTATATTGGCGCTGCAACGAATCAACCGATCGACTGTAATGGAATCGGCGGTTCGGCGAACGGTTTCGATGGCAATGGCTCATGCTTACGGGGAGCGAACGTTCCCGGGCTTTGCTTGCGGGTTAGGCGCATATAAAGCGTGGATCGGCGCATTTCGGAACGGTTCGGTCGATCCGCTCGGCAATGCGTATACGATACACGTGGCTGCCGATGCCAGGCTGCATGCCGTTCGTTATCTTCGCGGCTGTATTGACCGTTGGGACGGCGAACGGGCGCAATTAGCTTTCGAAGCGGAAGGTTACTATTATGAGACGGCGGCAATTTTCGCTAAATTATCTGCAATGTTCCCTTTTCCGTCCGGCGGGCAACCGTTGAACAAATGTACTTCCGAAGAAGCGGTAAAACTGCTTACTTTGGCGTCGGAACATGAAGAAGCAGGCCTTCATGCACTCAGCAGGTTATCACAACATCTAAAACAACTTTAATAGAGGAGTGAGCGAATATGGTAACGAAAGAGTTAGATCGAAACATAGATACGATATGGATACCTGCTTACAAGGACGGGCAGGAAGCGGACCGGCTTATAGCGAATCCGGGAAGCCAACCGATTAGAATATTAGAAGGGATGCAGTTCACCGATTCGTTCGGAATATTCCCTGCATTTACGGAGAAAGAGTACCGAACGCCGCTTTCGATCGAAGCGACCGTAATGACGGATAGCACTAATATTGTCCTCTTATATGGCAAAGGGCAGATTATCTTAAATTGGGACCGGCGCGAGGATCTGTTGAATGTGCGGCATCCTGTCACCGGCAAAGCATTCAATGTCCCCGGACTCGGCAGCGTCCCGACCGGCCGTTGGCACCACGTTGAATGGATCATTGCCGAGGATGTTATGCGGCTCATCGTGAATGGGGAAGAGCGGTATACGCTGAATGGGAACTTCCGGGGAGTCAGCTCTTCTGTGGGAATACGTACCGGATGGCGGGCAAATGTAAGGGTCGGTTCATTGTCTGTCACCGAGCATCGCGCCGCCGATCGTTCGCTTGTAACCGATTTGCCTGCAGATCTTTCCGGATTTACGGTTTTGCCGGGGTTTCGATCCGTTCCTAATGATAACTCCTTGCTAAGTTGTTACCTTGGAGCGATGCGGTATTATAACCGTTACATCGATGAGGTGGAGTGGCTTGGGGCGACCGGTCTCGCTTTCCATGCACCTTTGGACAATACATTAGATTTTGCAGTGTTTTCATCACAGTCCAAGCTGCTGGGTATTGACGTCGTTCGTTGGGACGGATCTATTAATGAAATGGACGCTGTATTGTCCTTCATTCATGAATCATTCGCGGATGGGGTTCCAGTATTCGGCCGTTTTGCCGGAACCGAATGTTATCAGACCGTAACAGCCTATTCCGAGCACGGTTTCATTGTTGAAGGAAGCGATCGGCCGGCAAAGTTTATCGGCAGCGATAAGATTGGGGAATCCGGTTTAGATCAATTGTTTTCTATAAAGCTAACCAATGAGTCCGAGAAGAGGCAAAGGTTTGCAAGCGCGTTTCGTTTGGCGTCCGGCATGGCCCCGCATATTGCTAAGGAATATGCGGATTGGGTTGGGGAGTTAGCTGATGAAAACAATGATGTGGACGTTCTGACGCCGTCAGCATGGCGAAAGTCGCGCGAAACCGTACTTCAGTTTATCGAACGTTCGAGCGATGTTTCTTCCGGAAAGGACTTTAACGACATTCTGTCGACAGCAAAACATTGTTACCTGAATGTGGTAGAGGAGCTTTCAAATGCGGGGCGTGAAGCATCGGCTGTTATGCACGGCGTCCTGACTTCCCGTGAAACAATGATAAGCGCCGTCAAGTCGGCCGCAGCGGCTGAAGAAGCCGGAATTAAAGAGCTTGGCAAACTAGCCGATCAATTATACAGCAAAAAACTGCTTCAAGGGCTTCGTTACCAGGGCATCAGCTGCATGTCGCCGTTTAACACGTATCGTGGCATCGCCGATTATTACGGTATCCGATGTTCTGACGTATGGCTAAGGGGAGTCACCGGACGGCCGTTTCTGTTTGCGATGCATGAGCGCATTAACGTTCACGATTTTTGCATACCGTTTCCCGAGCGGCGCATGATTGAGCTGTTTGGGAACGTTGGTTTGGAAATCGGAAGCATGGAAGGCTATTCGCAAGGCGAAGGATATCTCGATCTGCTTAATCAAGCGTGGAATGCGGCAAGGGAAGCGGTCGACTCGGGTTGGGCATGCTTCGGACGCGCGGTTGATTTTTCAGGCGGCGAGTATTCCGTCATTAACGGTTACGATAACGACGGTTACTATACAAGCTCCTGGCACGGCAATTCCGTCAAATCGATCCCATGGATGATGTACGGTCAGGGTCAATGCACATGCGAGCCTTGTACGCTTCGACGCGTCAATTGGCGGGACGAAGGTCCCGTCCGGACCGTTTGCCGTTGCAACGAGTGCCAACGATACCTGCATAAGGGCGCTACTTTATCTCCGCAAGAAGAAGGCGAGGTACGACTCTACTGGGCTAAGCCGAACGCAGCGCCTGACGATCGAACTGCGGTCAAGGAAGCCCTTGCTCTAGCCCTTGAGTTTGCCGACCCGTCAGGGCCTTGGTCTCAATCGGAAATGATTGCCGGTCCTTCAGCTTATAATACGTTGATTCATGCGTTGGAGAAAGGCCGCTATGATGGATGGTATCTTGGTTTGCATGCTAACGGCTGGAGCGAATTGCGTCATTCCGGTTGGCAATTTCTTATAGAAGCGAAGGAGAGAATCGGCGATCCGCCGCTCAATAATATATTTGATGAAGCCATTGGATTCGCAGAGAGGCTGCACAAAACATTCGCCGGTTTGAATGAGATGTTCCCATGGATGCAGCCGTTCGGTCCCATTCCGGACGCAGAGCGCCGGTATGCCGCGGCCGATCTGATGAAAGCCGCCAAAGAAGCGGAGAAAGGCCAGCTTCAGGCGTTTGAAAAGCTTGTAGGACTGTTGTAATTATCGGCCTAGCTAATGGGTTGTCGTTGGTATTGCATTTTATGATCAGCTGCAGTTTGGTATACTTGAATCATCACGGGTGTTGGGAGGCTTCGGATGAGTAAGCCTGGAAAAGTCAGAGAACAACAGGAAATATATGATGTACCGGAACGATATGAGATCATCGGAGGTATCCGCTATGATCTTAAACCTTCTCCAAAGCTCGATCATCAGATTCTAGTAACGAAGCTCTGGCAGCACTTGAACTTTTCATGCCATCCGAACGGAATTGTAGTCGTATCACCCATGGACGTTCATCTCGATGAAGCGAATATCGTTCAACCGGACATAATTTTTATCTCGAACGATAGCCTTGGAATCATACGCGGTAAAGAAATTCATGGTGTGCCGGACTTATTAATCGAAATATTGTCCCCCCTCACAGGCGCCCGCGACAAAACGCTTAAGAAACATCTATATGAAAAGTTTGGCGTGAAAGAATATTGGATCGTGGATCCGGTAATCAAGACGGTAGACAGGTTTGTACTTAAAGACCAATTATTGCATTTGAAGGCCACTTATACTGAAGAAGACTTGCTTACATCCGACGTGTTCGCCTGCATCTCCATTGATTTGCAAGCTGTTTTTGCCGAATTGAAACGATTCGAGGATAACTGATTACTGTATTTCACCATTAGCCGTCCCCGCAAGGGGCGGCTTTTTTCCAATATTTTGAGGCTGGCGGAACCGGGCATTTTTGTTATATTAAATCGGTATAGTAAAAGTCCCGGAGGTCTCATAATTTGAAAATCGCATACAGAATATACATACTTTTGCTGGCGATCGTGCTGTCTTTTTCGACTATTATGCCGAATGTTCCCGCTGGTGCGGTTAATAGTTTGCCTTTTCACGACATTTCCAATAGTTTCGCTAAAGATGCAATCATACATTTATATCAAAAGCAAATCGTAGACGGTACCGGCGATAAATTGTTCGAACCCCGCAAGCCGATCAGCCGTGCCGAATTCGCGGCGATGCTTATGCGCTTATTTAAATTGCAGCCGACGTATAACGCCGTCCCCGCATTTTCCGATGTTCCGAAATCGTCGTGGTATTACGGTCAGGTTCATGCGGCCGTGAATTTGGGTATCGTAACCGGAACAAGCCCCAACACTTTCGAACCCGGAAAATCTATTACGCGGCAGGAAGCGGCGGCTTTATTGGCGAGAGCGTTAAAACATGAGAATGGAAGAGTTGATGGCATTTCATTGCCTTTTTCCGACGCCGGAAGTGTGTCCGAATGGGCTGTGCCGCTGGTGGACGCAGCTTACAGCTTGGGATTAATCCAAGGTTATAACGGTAAAATTCGTCCGCACGACCCGATCAGCAGACAGGAAGCGGCAGTCGTATTCGATAGAATCCTTCAAAACGCCGCCTGGTCCAAACGCATTGAAACGGAGTATGCATCGGGGATCCAACTAGGATGGTTATATAACCAGTCGAACGAACAATTTAAAAAATCGATAGAAGCGTCTGTGATTAATACGATTTCACCTAGATGGTTTTTCCTGAAAGCGCCGGATCAAATTACCGATTCCGCGGACGCTTCGCTGGTGAAATGGGCGCATCAGAACAACAAGAAAGTGTGGCCATTGGTCGGCAATCGCTTTGATAAACAATTGACGCACCAATTTTTGACGAAAAAGGAACTCAGGGATGTGTTGATCAGCAGGTTGACGGAGTTTGTGCGAAAGTATGATCTGGACGGGTTGAACATTGATTTTGAACAATTGGATCCTGCGGACAAAGACGCTTATACCGCATTTATCGCAGATTTGGCCGGTCAGCTGCATAAGGAAGGCGCTGTTTTATCCGTTTGCGTGCCGCCTGATTTGGGGAATGACTGGAGTATGCCGTTTGATTACGCCGCATTGGGAAAAAGCGCGGATTATATCGTTCTGATGGGATACGATGAGCACTGGTCGGGAAGCGGGAAAGCGGGTTCGGTATCTTCGCTGCCTTGGCTGCGGAAGCATCTTGAAAAGCTGACAAAGCAAGTCCCCGCCGAAAAGGTTATTGCTGGATTGCCGTTTTATACGAAGGATTGGGCGGAAGCGAACGGGAAGATCGTCTCCGAAGATGTTACGCTGCTTCAACAAAATTCTTTGATGGAATCCCGGAAACCCGAGGTACAATGGGACGATTCAGCGGGCCAATACGTCGCCTCATACAAAAGTCAAGGTGTTCGGCATCATATATGGGCGGAAGACAGCCGATCGCTGACTTTGAAGTTCCAAGCGGGAGTGAGCCTTGGTGTGGCAGGCAACGCATATTGGTACATCGGAAGCGAGAGCCCGGATGTATGGGCGAGTTTGAGAAACGGTATCAAATACGCAAACTACTATTTTTCGAAACCATAATATTTTTGCGTTTAACACGGGTGCAATCCCGTGTTTTTTGTTGACTTTCTAATCTTCTAGCGCTAAAAATGAGTAAGTCGATAATGATGGCGTATGGAGATGGTACTGACGTGGCTTCGGGAATCGTATATGCGCTTTTGGCTTATATATCGTGGGGATTGTTGCCTTTATATTGGAAAATGCTCGAGCGATTGCCCCCTGAGAGCATTTTAGCGCATCGAATATTGTGGTCGTTTCTGTTTGTGGTCGGGCTGCTTGCCGTAAAGAAGCGGCTTCCCGAATGGAAGAGCTTGTTCGGTTCAAGGGCGGTATTCGGAGCCGCGCTGCTGTCCGCCGCACTGATCAGCCTCAACTGGCTCGTATATATAGCGTCTGTCAATAGCGGACATATCGTTGAAGCGAGTTTGGGCTATTATATCAATCCGTTAGTGAACGTATTGCTTGGAGTGCTTTTCTTGAGGGAGCGGCCGAGCAAGCCGCAATGGGCTGCGATCGGATTGGCGGCTGCCGGCGTTCTCATCCTGACGCTGTCTTACGGCAAATTTCCTTGGATCGCCCTTATATTAGCCTTTTCTTTCGGATTGTACGGCTTGGCGAAGAAGAAGACGGCCGTCGATCCTCTGCTCGGACTGAGCTGGGAGACGATCATTCCTTTGCCTGCAGCTGTTGTGTTTTTGACGGTTACCGGCGGGATCGCCGCGCCGTTCGCCGATGCATCGTCATTGCCTCTGCTTCTTGCTGGGGCGGCAACCGCTTTGCCTCTGCTGTGGTTTGCGCAAGCGGCAAAGCGGCTTGCTCTGTCGACGGTCGGCTTATTTCAGTATTTGGCCCCGAGCATATCGCTTGTAATCGGAGTCGCTGTGTACAATGAACCTTTCTCCGACGCTCATATGATAAGCTTCGCATGTATATGGAGCGCATTGGCGTTGTACACGATTTCTTCGTTGAGATTAAATGCAGTGAAAAAACAGGAGGCTTCGCAATGAGTAAGGTGCTTCCGATTGAAGATGCGCTGCCTTCCTTGCGTTCGGCGTTGCGATCGTCCTTGAACGCAGTCCTTGTGGCGGCGCCGGGTGCGGGGAAGACGACCCGCGTCCCGATTGCGTTGATGGACGAGCCGTGGCTTGGAGGCCGCAAGATTGTCATGCTCGAGCCGCGGAGGCTTGCGGCACGGATGGCCGCGCGATTCATGGCTTCGAAACTCGGTGAGACCGTTGGCGAGAGTGTCGGCTACCGTGTCAGATTAGATACGAAAGTAAGCGGTCGAACGAAAATCGAGGTGGTGACCGAGGGCGTGCTGACCCGCATGCTTCAGGACGATCCGGCGTTGACAGATATAGGGCTGCTCATCTTCGACGAGTTTCATGAGCGAAATTTGCACGCCGACATCGGACTGGCGTTCAGCTTGCAGTCACAGTCATTGCTGCGCGACGATCTGCGCATTCTCGTCATGTCGGCAACTCTGGACGCCGATCCTGTGGCTGCGCTGCTAGGCGATGCTCCCGTTGTAGTCAGCGAAGGGTGGATGTTTCCTGTGGAAACGCGGTATGCGGTTCGGCGCGAGGAAGGACGCATAGATGGCCGGGCAGTGAAAGCCGTACTTGAGGCGTTAGAGGAGCATGATGAGGGCGACATCCTTGTGTTTTTGCCGGGAATCGGCGAAATTCGCCGTGTGGAAGCGCAGTTGAATGAAGCTTGCAGGTTGATGCCTGTTCGCGTCGCTCCTCTATACGGCAGCTTGTCGGCGGAGGAGCAGGACCGCGCCATTGCGCCGGGCGTTGGCGGGGAGCGAAAGATCGTGCTCGCCACCTCCATTGCGGAATCGAGCTTGACGGTCGAGGGCGTACGAATCGTTATCGACAGCGGCCTCATGCGCGTGCCGAGGTTTTCACCGCGCACCGGAATGACCCGCTTGGAAACGGTGCCGGTGTCACGCGCCTCTGCCGATCAGCGCAGGGGCAGGGCCGGAAGACTCGGTCCGGGAGTATGTTACCGGCTGTGGACGGAGCAAGAGGATAAGCTGCTGCCGTCTCAAGGCGCTCCGGAAATCGCGGAGTCCGACCTGGCTCCGCTTGCTTTGGAACTGGCGGCTTGGGGAGTATCGGATCCGGGGGAGCTGCGCTGGCTGGACCCGCCTCCCGAAGCGGCGTTCGCTCAAGCGCGCGAGCTGCTGGTACGCCTCGGTGCGCTTAGCGGCAGCGGCCGTTCCGGATCCGGCTCCGGAGCAATAACGCCGTTCGGCCGCCGGATGGCCGCCATGCCTATGCACCCGCGGCTTGCCTGCATGGTGCTGCGCGCCGTTGAGCTTGGGCTCGGGGCAGCGGCATGCGAGTTGGCCGCCCTGTTCGGCGAACGCGATATCCTCCGCCGTGATCATGGAGGGGCACCGGATTCGGATATGAGGCTTCGCTTGAAGGCGCTCCATTCCGGGTCCGGTGCTATTGCGGGGCACACGGTCGATACTGCCGTTTGCCGCCGCATCCTGGCGCAGGCGGAGCAATGGAAGCGGGAATGGAACATCGCGGAGACAGGTGCACAAGCGGACTCTGACGCTTGCGGATTGCTTCTTTCATTCGCTTTTCCGGACAGGATCGCATCACGCCGCCCGAACGGCAAGTTTCTGTTAAGCAACGGGCGCGGCGCGGTATTCGGCGGAGATCAGCCGCTCTCGCATTCCACATATTGCGTCGCTGCCGAATTGGACGATACAGGTACAGACAGCCGTATCATGTTGGCTGCGCCGATCGGACGCGAGCAGCTGGAAGAACATCATGCCGACCGGATCGCCGAACAGCAAGAGGTTGTTTGGGATTCCGGAACACAAAGCGTGCGGGCGCGCAAAAGGAGGTCCTTGGATGCACTCGCATTGGGGGAATACCCGCTGCCGGATCCCGATCCGGACAAATTGCTGGCCGCGCTGCTGTCCGGCATCGCCCAAGAGGGGATCGGCATGCTGCCGTGGACGAAGCACGCACGGCAATTCCAGCAACGGTTAATTTTTCTGCACTTTATCGATCCGGCTTGGCCGGATGTGTCGGACGAAGCGCTCGCCGCTTCATTGGAGGAATGGTTGGGCCCGCATGTTTACGGGATGAGAAGCCGTTCGGATCTGCAGCGGGTGAACGTGACCGGCGCGTTGGAATCGATGTTGAGCTGGGAGCGGCGGCGAGAGATGGACGAGCAGGCGCCGACCCATATTGTCGTACCGAGCGGGTCGCGCATACCTATCGATTACAGTGATCCTCAAGCGCCGAAGCTCTCTGTCCGCTTGCAGGAAGTGTTCGGACTTCAAGAGACGCCGCGAATCGCGAACGGCAAAGTTCCGCTGCTGCTCCATCTTCTATCCCCTGCGCAGCGTCCGGTTCAAGTTACGCGCGACCTGGCAAGCTTCTGGAGAGAAACGTATTTTGAGGTGAAGAAGGACTTGAAGGGGCGGTATCCGAAGCATTATTGGCCGGAGGATCCATATGCGGCGCAGCCGACGAATCGGGCCAGGCCGCGGCAATAGTAATGTTGAAATTTGATCTTTCTAGAGTTATAATACACGTCAACAAACAATGTACCGAGCCAATGAAGAGCATCCAACTCGGAGGCGCCGGCGACCGGATTCCATAGAGCAGGACGGAATCTTTAAGCCGGACGGGAAGCGCCCGTTACAGCGCCATAAAGAGGGCAGTGCGTCGAAGCGCTGTCAACTTGGGTGGCACCGCGAGCAACCGCTCCTCGTCCCAATGGGATGAAGGGCGGTTTATTTTTATTCGAAGGGGCTGCTGCCAAGATGATTGAGATCGGTCGAATCAGAGAAAATTCCGAATTGTTTCAACAAACCGCGAAATGGAAAAAAATCGATATCTCCATCGACGAGCTGATCCGGACGGACGACGAACGTCGAAAGACGCTGCAAGAAGTGGAGGCATTGCGGCAACAACGAAACCGTGCCACCGAGCAAATATCGGAGCTGATGCGGAACGGACGGAAGGAAGATGCGGAAAGAAAGAAGCGGAAAGTGACGTTGGTCAAAGAAGCGTTGGCGGAGCGGGAGGCTCTTCTGCAAACCTTAGAGCGACGGTACCGTGAGCTCATGCTGCTCGTCCCGAATCCTGTATCCCCGGATACTCCGGTCGGAGACTCGGATGCGGACAATGTGGAAATACGAAAAATAGGTGAGCCGCCGGTGTTCGGCTTCGAAGCGAAAGATCACGTCGCGCTCGGTACCGCCTTACATTTATTTGATATTGAAAGAGGAGTGAAAATTGCCGGTTCGCGGAACTATGTGTTAAAAGGAATGGGGCTTTATTTGCATCGGGCAGTACAGCAATTGGCGGTCGACTTCTTGTCGGAACGGGGATTCACCGTTATGGAGGTGCCGCTTATGGTCAATCGCGACAGTCTCGTTCAATCGGGTTTTTTCCCGCTGGGAGAAGAACAAACCTATGAGATCGTAGGAGAGGACAAATGGCTCGCAGGAACTTCCGAAGCGCCTCTCATCGCTTATTATGGCAACGAGATTGTTGATGTGACCGAACCCATTCGCATTGGCGCCGTATCCAACTGCTTCCGTCAGGAAGTCGGTTCGGCAGGGCGCGACGTTCACGGCTTGTATCGGGTGCATCAATTCGCTAAAGTTGAACAAGTAGTTATATGCAAGGATGACCCGGATCTCGCGGAAGCTCTCTTGACGGAAATCACGCAGTTTGCGGAAAATCTGCTTTCGATGCTCGAGCTGCCGTATCGGGTGGTGGCGGTTTGTACCGGCGATATGTCGCAGAAAAACTACAAACAATACGACATTGAAACGTGGATGCCGAGCCGCAACGGGTATGGCGAAACTCATTCTTCGTCAAGCCTTCTCGATTTCCAAGCGAGACGTTCCAACCTACGGTACCGGGACGAAACCGGGAATTTATGTTACTGTTACACGCTAAACAATACCGCCGTGGCCACGCCGCGCATACTCATTCCGCTGCTTGAAAATCACCAGCAGGCGGACGGGAGCGTCCGCATACCGAAGGTATTGCAAAAGTATATGAGGGGGGCGACAGAGATTCGATGAGCGAATCCATTTACGATGAAATAGGCGGGGAGGAAACGTTGACTCGTTTGGTGGAGGCATTTTATCCCCGGGTAGTGAAGCATCCCGATCTCGCTCCATTATTTGCGGGAAGCGATATCGATGAAGTGATGCGCAAGCAGAAGATGTTCCTGACGCAGTTCTTAGGCGGGCCGACGTTGTACTCGAACGAATTCGGACATCCGATGATGCGCTATCGGCATCTGCCGTTCGAAATAACGCCCCGCCGCGCGCAAGCTTGGCTTTCCTGCATGCGCTTGGCAATGGACGAAGCCGGATTGGAAGGGCCCGTTCGCGAATTCATCTTCGACCGCTTGACGCAAGTCGCGCATCACATGGTGAATACGGCGGAGAAGCCCGACGGCGAGTGAGTAGCTTAAACTAAGTTTATCCCAAGTGCGGCCGGCTCGTGCACCCGGAGAAACTCCGGTTACAGGGCCGAAATAGCGCCTCCGGGCTGGCGTGCAACCGGAGAAACTCCGGTTACAGGGCCGAAACAGCGCCTCCGGGCGGCGTGCAACCGGAGAAACTCCGGTTACAGGGCCGAAATAGCGCCTCCGGGCGGCGCTGTAACCGGAGAAACTCCGGTTACAGGGCCGAAATAGCGCCTCCGGGCGGCGTGCAACCGGAGAAACTCCGGTTACAGGGCCGAAATAGCGCCTCCGGGCGGCGTGCATCCGGAGAAACTCCGGTTACAGCGCCGAACAACCCAACATGAAGGGGCTGCTCCGTCACCGGAACAGCCCCTTCATATTACAATCCGTAAATATCCGAATATTTTTCCTCGAAATATTGCACGAGATAGTCGGGATTCAGCGGTTCGCCCGTAACGCGCACAATCAATTCCTCCGGCGAGTATACCATGCCGTGCTGGTGAATGTTCTCGCGCAGCCACTCGCGAACGGCGCCGAACTCCCCGCGGCTGATCATGCCGTAAAAATCCGGGAACCGCTTGCGAATCGTGAACAGGATTTGCGCCGCATACAAGTTGCCCAACGAGTATGTCGGGAAATAGCCGAACGCGCCGTACGACCAATGAACGTCTTGCAGAACGCCGAGCGTATCGGTCGGCGGTTCGACGCCGAGATACTCGCGCATTTTCTCGTTCCACAGCTTCGGCAATTCTTTCACTTCGATCGTGCCGGCTACGAGCGCTTTTTCCAACTCGTAACGGATCATGATGTGCAGGTTGTATGTTACCTCGTCGGCTTCGACACGGATGTAAGACGGAGTTACGATGTTCACCGACCGGTAGAAATCGCGAACGGAGACATCGTCGAATTTATCCGGGAAGTAACTCTTATATGTATCCAGGTACCGCTCCCAGAAGGCCAAGCTGCGCCCGACCATATTTTCAAGGAATCGGGATTGCGATTCGTGAATGCCTAGGGACACGCCGCCGCTTATTACCGATCCCTCAAATTCCGGGTTAACGCCTTGCTCGTAAATCGCATGTCCCACTTCATGAATCGTCGCGAACAACGAACTTCTCGGGTTGTCCTCGAGGTAGCGGGTTGTGATGCGCACATCGCCGACGTTCATCGTACAGGCGAACGGATGGGCCGTCACATCCAACCGTCCCGCCTCCAAGTCGTAACCGAGGAACGGAAGCAAGTACAAGTTGAAGTTCTCTTGCTGAGTCACATCAAAGCTTCCTTCAAACACGTTCCGGGGTTGGTCGGAGCTGCTGCGGATGCGCTCCAACAGCTTCACCGTCTTTTCCCGCAGTGTGCCGAAAATATCGTCCAATTGCTCCACAGTCAGCCCTGGCTCATATTCTTCCAGCAGCGCATCGTATGGATGTTTCTCATAACCGTACAGCTCGGCATACTGACGCACGAGTTCCACGGTACGCTCCAACGTCGGGCGAAATTTCTCGAAATTGTTTTCTTTCCGGGCTTCTTCCCAGACGTTCCTCGCATTTGCGGTATGGATCGTAAACTCTTTGTGAAGCTGCTCGGGAATCTTCTTGTCCTTGTCATAGGCACGCTTGCGTTCCCGCACGGCGGCTTTCGTCGGCGCATCAAGCTGCTGCTGTGCCTCCGGAGCGGTAAGCACAGCCAATAACCCGCCCATCTGCTCCGACGTAGCGAGCTTAAACAACTCCGTGGACAGCGTGCCGCGCGCTTTCGCGAAGTATGCTTTTCCTTTGGCCGGCGCCTTCACCTGTTGATCCCAACCCGCCAACGAAAGCATGTCGGAATAGTGGGTCATTTTTTCATCCAGTTCCTTGAATTGCTTGACAATGGTGTTCAAATCTTCGAGCTGTTCGACATTGGTCATATCAACTCATCCTTTACTATGTATTTCTACATATATAATACTTGATCGATTGTTCGATGAGAATAGAAAACATTATATATTCGATTTCCTCACTGAACGTCTGTATAATAAGCTTTAATTGTTTTTATTAAAAATGTCGCGCAACAACGAAACGGAGAGAGTGCAATGAGAAAAATCGCCGCGGTTCCTCTGGTTCTGGTCTCGGCTTTGATCGGCGGAGCGGTTACGAACTTATATACACAGAATACCGATACGGAATACAATAAATTCAAACAGGCCATTAGTATGCTGGAATCCGGTTATTTTAAATCCGTGGAGCGTTCGAAGCTCGTTGACGGCGCCATCAACGGCATGGTGGAGGCGCTCGACGACCCGTATTCCGACTATTTGAATCAGGAAGAGACGGAACAGTTCAACGAACACATTTCATCATCATTCGTAGGCATCGGTGCGGAGGTGAAGTCGGAGGACGACAAGATAATCATCGTATCTCCGATCAAAGGTTCGCCCGCGGAGAAAGCGGGACTGAAGCCGGGAGACCGGATCATGAAGGTGGACGAAACCGTGTTGGACGGAATGAAGGTAGCCGAAGCGGTTAAACTCATTCGCGGCGAGAAGGGGACGAAGGTGCGGTTAACGATCGTGCGTCCCGGACACGAGGGGGAGCTTGTCGTGACCATCGTTCGGGATACGATTCCTCTGGAAACCGTGTTCTACGAGATGACGGAGGACAAGATCGGAATCGTTACCGTGACGACGTTCGCGCAGCCGACGGCCGAGGAATTCGAGAAAGCGGTTCGCGAGCTGAAATCGAAAGGCATGGAAGGGCTTGTGCTTGATTTGAGACAAAATCCTGGCGGATTGCTCAACGTTGCGATTGATATGGCCAATATGTTTCTTGAGACAGGCAAGACAGTGCTGCAATCGGAGCGCCGGGGCGGAGAACGGGAGGTTTATAAGGCGGAGCATCGGGACGTCGGTTTGGACGGATTGCCGGTTGCGGTGTTGGTAGACGGCGGTTCCGCCAGCGCCTCGGAAATTATGGCAGCCGCTTTGCGGGATTCCGGAGGAGCGGCGGTAGTGGGCGTGAAGACGTTCGGCAAAGGAACTGCGCAGGCCGTATCCGAGTTCCCGGACGGCTCGAATATGAACTTTACCGTTGCCAAATGGTTAACGCCCAAAGGCGATTGGATTCACGAGAAAGGCGTCGTGCCTGATATCGCAGTGGAGCTGCCGGCTTATGCGAATATTCCGCTGATCAATCCGGAGCAAGAGCTAAAGCAGGACGCTTTCTCGGCGGAAATCAAATCGCTGCAGGAAATGTTATCCGCACTCGGTTACGAGCCGGGCCGCAAGGACGGATTTTTCGATCAGAGCACGAAGGAAGCGGTAATCAAGTTCCAGAAGGCGAAAGGGCTTGAACCGACGGGCACCGTAATCGGCGAAACGACGATTCAGCTGATTGAGCAGCTTAGAGAGAAAATTTTGGCGAACGATACTCAGAAGCAAGCGGCCGTAAAATGGGTTAAAGAGCGTATGTAGATGAAGTATGAACCGCGGTGGTCGGCTTTCGATTTCCGAGGTTCTTTTTTATAAGTGAAAATTCGTTTACTTATTAAGTTGCGTGAAGTATGATGGGGGCGGTTCGGTACATATTCTGAGGCAATGGTCAATTCGCTGCAAGAAGCAAGGGGCAAAGTAAAGTTTACCGTATATCCGGATGCGGACCACGACTCGTGGACGAAAACGTATAACAATCCGGAGCTGTATGAGTAGTTTGCAGCATTAACTGAACGAAAGGTAAGGGCTGGATCTATGAGCAAACATAGTACTGTTTGGTTGGAATGGGTGAAGCGGCTTCAAGCGATCAGCCAATCCGGATTAACGTATGCGAAGGACGTTTACGACATCGAGAGATACGAGCAGCTGCGCGATCTGAGTCTGGAAATGATGAACAAGTATACCGATATGGAAATTGAGCAAATTAGAGATTTGTTTGCGGGTGAGACCGGCTACGCCACTCCAAAGGTTGATATTCGCGGAGTGGTGTTTCGCAACGATCGAATATTGATGGTGAGAGAAAAGTCGGACGGGGGATGGTCCTTGCCGGGAGGATGGGCGGATATCGGAATATCTCCGGGCGAGACTGCAACGAAGGAGATCAAAGAAGAATCGGGCTTTGATACGACACCGGCGCGATTGTTGGCGGTATTGGATAAAGCGAAGCACAATCATCCGCCTTCAGCTTATCATATCTACAAAATTTTTATCCGGTGCGAGATTGTCGGCGGACAAGCGTCGGGAGGAATGGAAACGAGCGATGTGCGGTTTTTTTCAGAAGATTCCTTGCCGCCGTTATCGCTCGAGCGCAACACCGAGTTCCAAATTAAATTGATGTTTGAGTTTTTAAAAGATCCTGGGAAAGCGCCTGTATTTGATTAATTAGGGGTGCGCTTCACACGGTAAGGATATTACGGGTTCAATCCCCCACCTCAAAACACCCTCTAATTTGGATTTGGGAGCTGTAAGCGAAGAAACTTCGGTTGCACCGATCCATTTCTTGCTAATTATTTAAACCGCCGTAGCGGCGCGTTGGCGAGAAGATAATCCGAATCCGCGTCGATCACGGTCATCCGGCTGTGACAGCACGGAAACACCAGGAGCTTTTTCTTTCCTTCGCGTATATGCTTGAGCTCCTTCTTGCGAAGCGGAAGCAGCACATTATGCCGCCCGCAATAAGGGCATTCGGAAACGTACACGTCATCACCGACGGATTCGTAAGGCCACGTGTTTTCAAAAGGAATCATATTGTTCTCCTTTGTTGCAACCGCATGTATTGACACTTAGTATAGCGGAATTTGTCCGACATCAAAACTGTAACTTGAATTCCTAGGCTCGAGTGGTAAACTGAACTTAGTTTACTATACAAAACCACCAGGTGCGCTTATGGACAAAAAATATTGGGTACCGGCTTTAGAGAGGGCGCACGCGGTGCTGCAATGTATCGCGGAGCAGCCATCAAAACTACGGCTGATGGATTTGACGAAAGCTACGGGTATTAATAAGAGCTCCATGTTTTCCATCCTGCACACAATGGAAGCATTGGAATGGGTGAAGCGGGAGAAAGGCGATACTTACACGTTAGGCTCGGTTTTCGCGTTTTTGGGCAACGCCTATTTTTCCGGCATTAATCTTGTCGAGCTGTTTGCGGAGAAGGCGGCCGAGACTGTCGAACGCGTCGGCGAGACCGTGCAATTGGCCAGATTGGAGAAAGGCGACATCGTCTATTTGGCGAAGAAAGAAGCGGTATCGCCCGTTCGCCTGCTTTCCGAGCCGGGTATGCGAATTCCCGCGTACGCCACAGCCATGGGGAAGATGCTTCTATCACCAATGGACCGCCAGGAAATTCGCGCATTATTTCCTGGACAAACGCTGCAGCCGTTCACCTCGAATACCATTCGTTCCATTGACGAATTGTTCAAGCAGCTGGAGGAAGTGAGCTCCCAAGGTTACGCAACGGATATAGAAGAAGTCGTTCCGGGGTTTTGCTGCGCAGCCGCCCCAATATACAACAGGAATGGGGATATGATCGCGGCTGTCAGCTTTTCGATGCCTTCCCATCATTGGAGCGAGAAGCGGGAATCGGCGGTTTCTGAAATTCGAAGGCTTGCAAAGCTGTTGTCTGATGCAGTGTAAGAGGGGAGAGCGGATTCGATGAAGATTGCGAAGATGGAATTGTTTACGGTCCCGCCGCGCTGGTTGTTTTTGAAAATTACGACGGATGACGGCATTGACGGTTGGGGTGAACCGATCGTGGAGGGTCGTGCGGACACTGTCAAGGCGGCTGTGGAGGAGATGGCCGACTACTTGATCGGGCAAGACGCGGGCCGTATTGAAGATCTTTGGCAAGTGCTGTACCGTGGAGGCTTTTATCGGGGAGGCCCCATTCTTACCAGCGCAATTTCGGGAATCGAGCAAGCGCTTTGGGACATAAAGGGAAAGAAGCTTGGAGTACCGGTTTACGAGCTGCTGGGCGGTCCGGTCCGCGACCGGATGCGCGTATATGCATGGATCGGCGGCGACCGGCCGGCGGATACGGCGCTTGCGGCGAAGGAACAAGCGGCCGCCGGTTATACCGCGTTAAAGATGAACGGAACCGCGGAGATGGAGTGGATCGACTCCGCGGTGAAAGTGCAGGAAGCGGTGGAACGTCTGGCCGCCGTTCGCGAAGCGGTCGGCTTCGGCATAGGTATCGGCATCGACTTCCACGGCAGAGTGCACAAAGGGATGGCTAAGGTGCTGATGAAGGAGCTGGAGCCGTTCAAGCCTTTATTTATCGAAGAGCCGGTGCTTCCGGAAAATAACGAAGCATTGCTGGAGATCGCAAGACATACATCCGTCCCGATCGCTACCGGCGAGCGGATGTTTACGCGATGGGCGTTCAAACAGCTCCTTGCAAGCGGAGGCGCGGATATTATTCAACCCGATTTAAGCCATGCGGGCGGCATATGGGAAACAAGGAAAATTGCGGCGATGGCGGAGGCGTACGACGTGGCGGTTGCGCCTCACTGTCCGCTT
Source organism: Paenibacillus alkalitolerans (assembly GCF_016482785.1). Lineage (GTDB taxonomy): Bacteria > Bacillota > Bacilli > Paenibacillales > YIM-B00363 > Paenibacillus_AE > Paenibacillus_AE alkalitolerans. Next base: position 68,395 of record NZ_JAEMXM010000001.1, read on the forward strand.
GGACCGATTGCGCTTGCTTCCTCCCTGCAGCTCGATTTCTGCACGCCGAACGCTTTCATTCAGGAGCAAAGTCTGGGCATCCATTACAATCAGGGATCCGATTTGCTCGATTATTTGAAGGATAAGAGCGTGTTCCAGTACAAGGACGGATATGTCGAAAGATTGACCAAACCCGGTTTAGGCATTGAGATTGACGAAGAAAAAGTGAGAGAAGCGGCGGCGGCCGGTCACCGTTGGAGAAATCCGATATGGCGGAACCCGGACGGTTCGCTGACGGAATGGTAAGGAGTCTTATCATGTCGCATATTGATAGGCAAGAAGGCATTCGACTGTTGGAAACTACGAAGCTCGTGGCGATCGTCCGCGGGCTTCCAAAGCGGCTGGCGCTGCCGTTCACGCAAGCGTTGTATGACGCAGGCGTTAAAGTTTTGGAGTTTACGATGAACAGCGGCGATGCCGCGGAGATAATTGAGGAAGTTCAAGCCCGCTTCGGAAAGGTCATGTGGATCGGTGCGGGAACGGTCACCGATATGGAGACGGCAGTTGCGGCGAAGCAAGCCGGGGCTTCGTTCTTTGTTTCCCCTAACGTGGACGAGGATGTGATCCGCTTCGCCAATGAGCAGGGGATCGCGATGATCGGCGGCGCGATGACGCCTACGGAAATCGTGAAAGCGCACCGGGCCGGTTCGGCGTACGTTAAAGTGTTTCCTTGCGGAAGTCTGGGAACGTCATATTTTAAAGAGCTGCAGGGTCCGCTTTCTCACATACCGATGATCGCCGTCGGAGGCGTTACGATGTCCAACGCCAGGGAATATTTGCAAGCGGGTGCAGCCGCATTGGGCGTTGGAAGCAGCTTGATCAATATGAAGGCGGCGATAGAGGGCGATTTTCATGCGGTTCGCCAGCAGGCGCAAGCGTTCGTGCAAACCGTTCGGATAGATTAGCTAGTCAGCTGCGCGGCCGATTTGCGAATGTACAATTTGGGAGGAAGAATGACTTTGCGCCACTCGTCTCCGGCATTGCCTTCAATGCGGTCTATCAGCATCTGAATGCCGAGCGTGCCGAATTCGTAAGCCGGCTGCGCAGCCACCGTAAGGTAAGGATCCAACACAAAACCGGCTTCCAGCTCATCGAAGCAGACGACCGAAATATCCTCCGGAACCCGAATCCCTCGATCCAATAACGAGCGCATCGCCTCCAGCGCAAGAAAATTATTCGCGGCAAACAGGGCGGTCGGCGGATCGTCAAGAGACAACAACCGCTCTACAATATTACCCGCATGGATCTGCGTAAATCCGGCTTCCGCCATATAATCTTCCCGAAGGCTTATTTGATGCAGCTTCAGCGCTTCCTCGTATCCTTCCTTCCGCAGCCTGGCCGTCGACACGTTCGAAGCGCCGTTTATCATCGCAATCCGGCGGTGACCAAGGGAAATTAAGTGTTCCACCAACCGGCGCGCTCCGGTCTTGCTGTCGCCAACGACGGTATCGGTCTCGACGCCGGGGATCTCGCGGTCAAGCAAGACGAAAGGAATGCCGTGTTGCTTCAGCTTCTTCAAGTGTTCGGCAGAATGGTCATTGGCCGGAGCGAACAGCACTCCATCTACTTTGGAAGATAAAATCGTATCGATATATTCCTTCTCCTTCTTCGCGTCTTCGTCGCTGTTGCTCAGCAGCAGCCGGTAACCGAGCCTGTGCGCCGCGTCTTCGGCGCCCCGAACCAAAGTCGTGAAGAACGGATTCGTAATGTCCGTAATAAGCAAAGAGAGCAGCTTGCTTTTCTGTAAAACAAGGCTTCTGGCCATGGAATTGGGTACATAATTCAGTTCTTTCATAATGGTGAGAACGCGCTGCCTTGTTGTATGGCTGATCCTTCCAGTGTTATTGATAACTCTGGAAACGGTCATTGCGGAGCAATTCGCTCTCTTGGCGATGTCGTAGATCGTTACCATGCGCAAAATCCTTTGTTATTAAAGTTTTCGGCCACATATTCTTGTATTATTCTAACGTAAAATTATCTTGACAGCAATGAGCGATTCCGTTAGTTTAGGGTTATCGATAACTCTGCAATATCAATTCTATTCAATTCATAGAGGTGACGTTAATGGGTGCAAAAGTGAGCGCCGGAGCCGACGCGCTCGTAGTGGACGAGAAGGATGACGTAGCGACAGCATTGCGGGAGTTAAAATCCGGGCAATCGGTAACTTACCGGCTCTCGGCCAAGGTGCAAGAAGTTGTTTTGCAAGACGATATCCCGTTCGGTCATAAGCTGGCAATCAATGACTTGCCTGAAGGCGCATTGGTCCGCAAGTACGGCGAAGTGATCGGCCGCGCCACGAAACAGATAACGGCGGGGCAGCATGTTCACGTTCATAATGTGGAAGGCATCCGTGGCCGGGGAGATCAGGCGGTACAAGGAGGGAAAGACGCGTGAACGAATTTATGGGTTACGCAAGAGCGAACGGCGAGTTTGGCATACGAAATCATTTACTCATCATTCCCACAGTTATATGCGCGAATCAAGTCTGCAGCCGGATCATGCAGCTTGTTCCTGAAACCGTTGCCATACCGCATCAGCATGGCTGCAGCCAGATCGGCGCGGATAAGGACAGAACTTTCGAGACGCTCGCGGGAACCGGAAGAAACCCGAACGTCGGCGCCGTGCTGATCGTCAGTCTCGGATGCGAGGTCGTGAATCCGTACGAGCTGGCCGATGCGATTCGATCGACAGGCAAGCGGGTGGAAGTGATCGACATCCAGGAAGCCGGCGGCTCGGTGAAAGCGATCCAGAAGGGCGCCGAACTGGCCAAAGAGCTGCGCAGGGAACTGGATGCCATGAGCAAGGTGCCGGTACCGTTCAGCGAGCTACGAATAGGCGTGAAATGCGGCGGCTCGGACGCAACGTCCGGCATGGCGTCTAATCCCGCACTGGGAGCGGCGTCGGACGTATTGATCGAAAGAGGCGGAACGGTGGTCATCAGCGAAACCACAGAAATTATCGGCGCGGAGCATGTGTTGGCCGCGAGATGCGCAACTCCCGAAGTGGCGGGGCAGCTTTATGCATACGTGGAGCGCTTCGAGAAAGAAGTGGCCCGGATGGGGGCGGACATGCGCGGCGGCAATCCGAGCCCCGGCAACATCGCTGGCGGATTGACGACGATCGAAGAGAAATCGCTGGGCTGCATTAGCAAATGCGGCACATCGCCGTTGATGGGCGCTTTCGAATATGCGGAGCCAATCCCCGGCAAAGGATTGTATTTCATGGATTCACCGGGGAACGACATCGAATGCGTATCCGGCATGGCCGCAAGCGGCGTTCATCTCGTTTGCTTTACGACGGGACGCGGAACGCCGACGGGAGCAGCCGTTGTTCCTGTCGTCAAAATTACAGGGAACAAGGTCATGTTCGAACGAATGCAGGACAATATGGACGTAGACGTCAGCGATATTCTGGACGGAACTGCGGGAGTCCGCGAAGCCGGCCAACGGATCTGGCAGGAAATCGCCGAAGTGGCGGACGGCAAATTAACGAAAGCGGAAATTCTCGGACATCAAGAATTCAGCATTAACCGGATCGGACCAAGCTTATAGAAGAGGAGAGGCTGAAATGGGTAAACTCCAAGGGAAAATTGCGCTCGTAACCGGCGGAAGCCGGGGCATCGGCGAAGCCATAGCAATCAGATTGGCGGAAGAAGGAGCCAGCGTTGCGGTCAATTATACTTCGGATAAGAGCCGTTCATTGGCTGAAGACGTTGTGAACAGGATCAAGGTACTCGGCAGTAACGGCATCTCCGTGCAAGCGGATGTCGGAGTGAAAGACCAAGTGCAAAGAATGTTTGATGAAGTGGAGTCTAAGCTCGGTCCGGTGGACATCTTGGTGAATAATGCGGGAATTGCTCCGTTCGAATCGTTTCTTCACATAAAAGAGGAAACGTGGGACCGCACGTTCAATACGAACGTGAAATCGATCTTTCTTTGCTCGCAAAGAGCGGCGGAGGGCATGATTCAACAAAAGTACGGCAAAATCGTAAACGTTCTTTCTACAGCGAGTTTAATGGTCACGAGTCCCGTCATTCCGCACTATCAATCTTCGAAAGCGGCGGCGCATATGCTGACGAAAGGAATGGCGATTGAGCTCGGCAAGCATAACATCAACGTCAACGCCGTCGGTCCGAGCACGGTGGACACCGATATGTGCACGGACTATTTGGCCGATCCGGAAATTCGCCGGAAAGAAATCGAAGCGAATCCGATGAAGCGTCTCGGTACCGCAAGGCAGATCGGAGACGCGGTCGTGTTCTTGGCATCCGAAGACGCGATGCAGGTCAACGGCCATCTGCTCATGGTTGACGGGGGTCTGACCGTCAAAGCCGCACAACCTGAAGATCATATGGAACGTTAAAAAAAGAGGAAACAATTGCAAGCTCACCGAATATTAGTTATTGACGGCTTTGCTGTATCGGATAATTAATGGGGGCGGAAAGCGTGAAGAGACTTACAAAGTCTTACGACCGTAAACTGAGCGGTGTGCTTGGCGGGCTTGCCGAGTACATGGAAGTGGATGCGACCATTGTGCGGCTCATGTTTGTCATTGCGGCTGTTTTGACAGGTTTATTTCCGTGCGTGGTCGCTTATATTATCGCCGCCGCTGTCATGCCTTCCCGATAACGTAACCAAAGATATATTTTTGCATGGGCTGCCGAAAGGCAGTCTTTTTTCTGCCTGTAAGCCGAACGAACCTCTTCACTTGCAGCGTCATACGCTAGCAGTAGCGGGAAACAACGTTGACGGGGGGAGGAATAGGCGGCTATGGCAGGCAAAAAAATCAGACTAAAGGACGTACCGCAGCATAATAAAAATCAGTGGTTTATGAAGCTCGTCACTTCTGATACATGTAAAGTATGCAAAACTCAATGTACCAGAGGAATCGACTATTTGGAGCGGATGGAGCAACCCGGATCGGTAGGGTTCGGAGTACCGTGCATTTTGACGAAATACAGAATGAATAAGTAACCCAATCGTCGGCCACACCCTCAAAGCGGCATTCGGAAGCGAAATATATAAGAAAACAAATTGAGGGGTTTCCATGCTGCGAGAATTACTGATACGGCCTCTGCGTCGTCTTCGCGGTCGTAACCGTGTGTTGCGCATAGGCCTATGGTGCATGACGGTTACGGCGGCCTGCGCGGGATTGATTATAGCAGCCGCAATGATGTACGTGGCATCGCTTGATGTCGCCGCTTTTGCCAAACCGATGACACAGCCGACACAAATATTGGACCGAAACGGAGAAAAGATTTATACGCTGTCAGTGAGAAAATCGGAGCCGGTGCCGATCTCGGCGATGCCCGAATCCCTTATCCAAGCCATTATTGCGGTAGAGGATCGGAGATTTTACGAACATCCCGGAGTGGACATCCTATCCATCGCCCGTGCATTATATCGCGATTTGCGAGCCGGGAACATTGTAGAAGGCGGGAGCACAATCACGCAACAGCTGGCGAAGAATGCCTTCTTGTCGCCCGACAAAAGCTTCGAGCGGAAGCTCAGAGAAGCGGCGTATGCTCTTAAGATCGACATGACTTACGATAAACAAGAAATTATGGAACGCTATTTAAACACGATTTATTTCGGTGAAGGCGCTTGGGGCGTTCAAGCTGCGAGCCGCACATACTTCGGTAAAGACGTTGGAGAGCTGACGCTGGACGAAGCGGCGCTTCTCGCGGGCTTGCCGAAGGCACCGAGCCGGTATTCGCCTGTCAAAAACCCGGAAGGGGCGTTACAACGCAGAAATCTGGTGTTGACGTTGATGGCCGAGCAAGGAATGATTGACGAGAATACATTGAAGGATTCATCGGCGAAAGCGATCGTACTCCGGCCGCATGAGGAAAGCGAGAATCAAGGGAGATATGCGTCGTACGTCGACGCCGTCATTCAGGAAGCCATTGATGTGTACGGAATGTCGGAAAACCAACTCATGTCCGGCGGATGGGTCATAAAGACGGAAATGGACGGGACCGTTCAAGATGCTGCCGTGGAAGTTTATGCCGATCCGGCTCAGTTTCCGGATTCGGCAAACGGACAGCTTGTGCAGAGCGGCTCCGTGTTCTTGGATCAACGAACGGGCGGCATTCGCGCGATTGTCGGCTATCGGGGAGAAGGCACGTACCGGGCTTTCAATCGCGCCACCCAGCTGAGACGACAGCCCGGATCGTCGTTCAAGCCGATCGCCGCATACGGACCGGCACTCGAACAAGGGTATACTCCGCTCTCAAAGTTATATGACGGTCCGATCGACGTGAACGGATACCGCCCCCGCAACTGGGACAGGCGTTATCACGGCGAAGTGTCGATGTTCGAAGCGGTCCGCCAATCGTGGAACATCCCGGCGGTTTGGCTGCTTGACCGGATCGGGATTGAGAAAGGAATGGAGTTTGCGGAGCGGCTGGACATTCCGCTAACACCTCAAGACAGGAACCTTGGTTTGGCGCTTGGCGGCTTATCCAAGGGCGTTTCGCCGCTTCATATGGCTCATGCGTTCTCGGCGTTCGCCAATAACGGCTTGTTATATACGGCCCATACCATCGGCAGCGTGGAGAGTCAAGACGGCGAGATTATAGCGAAATTCGATGAGAAACCGCGGCAAGCGATCCATCCGCATATAGCGTACACAATGACAATACTGCTTCAGAATGCGGTAGAAAACGGTACAGGGCGCAATGCGGCGATCCCGGGCAGGCCGACGGCGGGGAAGACGGGAACGACCGAACTGCCCGAAACCGGTGAATTCGAAGGAATCCGAGGCGCCAAAGATTTATGGTTCGTCGGATACACTCCAGAGCTGACCGGAGCGGTGTGGATCGGGTACGATCAAACGGACCGGGAACATTACTTGACGACATCCAGCGCTGCAGCGGCCTCCGTATTTCGCGAAATTATGTCCAGAGCGTTAGCTGACGCGCCGCGTTCCTCCTTCGACGTTCCTGAAGGATTTAAAGCCGATTGGCGTGACCGCGGAGATGATGATAAGGACAAAAAGGGCAAGGATAAGGATAAAGAAAAAGATAACGATGACCGGAAAGAGAGGGGTAAGGAAAAGGGGAACGAAAGAAAGAAGGAGGATGAAAAAAGAGGCAGAGATAAACGGGATAATGACCGGGGAAAAGATCGGGATAAAGAGGATGAATGGGATGAATGGGATGATTAATCGACATCACTTGCCCGGCGGCTATTTACCGGCTTCTCATTTCGAAAAATTCGCATAGTTCTCTGTCATGGTAAGTAATGTCGCTGACTCCGGATTGAGTAACAACGGTTTTATCCGTAAAGCGAACGATGATTCCGCCTGAATCCACGACAAGATCGTCTTGAAAAACACGTATGCTGACTTGGCGTTCCATCGCTTCTTGCAAATCTTGATCCGATACTAACCGGCGGTTCCGTGACATGGTATGCTCTCCATTGTTTTTGGTATCATTTTATCATAAAAATGTACATGAAAAAGAGCCGGCAACTCGAATTGTTAAGGGTTACCGGCTTTATTTTGCAAAATAACGCAGCACATATTCCATTCCGATGCCGCCGAGAAATATGCCGAAAATCCCGACAATGCCCGACAACACCGGCGGTGCAGGGGCGGGCAGTTTAAGCAATTTGAACACGGCACCTAACAGTGCACCCACGAGTAAAGATAAAATAATATCCTTCATCCGCATAATCACCTTGGTCATCAATGGTCCCGAGAAGAAGCCGGAAGCACTTTCTTCGTTACGGTATCCATTATTCCCAAATGCATCGGAAAGACTTCATTTTAGACGGTCAAAGACCGTCTATTTATTTCCTCTAAAAGAATCGATAAGAAATCCTGCGACAAATTGAGCTCCTTCGATTTGTGGTAAACCTCGATCAGTAACTCGTCACTAATGATGTTCATGACTTGCTTGTCTCTCCTTCTCCTGTTCTTTTTATTATTTATTTAAGAAAATGATACAGGAAGCTTGGACACAAGGGCAAGTAATAAAAAACCAAAAGTTTCGACAGCGAGAGCACGAAGAAACAGGAAAAATGTCGGAAGTCCATCCGCATTGAATAATGTTGGAAAAAAGTGATTAAACTAAAAAAGCCCGCATTCCAATGAATGCGAGCGGCGGTAAATGTTTATCTCGCGATAAATTCTTGTACCCATTTGCCGTTAAAATAACCTACACCAATTGTGGTGAAGTTCGGGCTCAAGATGTTTTGACGGTGCCCTTGGCTGTTCATCCACGCGTTCATTACTTCTTGCGGAGTCCGCTGACCCATGGCAATGTTCTCTCCGGCATAAGTGTACCGGATGCCGTAAGACTTCATCATGTCGAACGGAGAACCGTACGTCGGGGACGTATGGCTGAAGTAGTTGTTGTAATGCATGTCTTTTGCTTTATCCAGTGCCATAGCCGACAAAGCGCTGTCTTTCGCCAACGGCTTCAAACCGGCTTTCGCCCGTTCTTTATTTACCAATGTAACCACTTGATTTGCATAAGTGCCTGCGGTCGTTGTAGAACCCGATCCGGTGCTTGGAACATTGAGAACCATTCCCGGCCAGATGATGTTAGGGTTTGCCACTTGAGGATTGGCCTGAATGAGGCTGCTCAACGAAATCCCATGCTGCCGGGAAATCGTCCACATCGTGTCGTTGGCGTCTACCGTGTACGCCGCTGCAGAAACCGCAGTTGCTCCCGCGAATGTGCCCAGTGCGAGCAATCCCGCCAAAACGGACTTCTTGAAACGCATCATTCCATCTCCTTTTTACGGCCTGCGAAGTTAGCTGACGGATTCGGGTCAAAGAGCAATCACCCGGCCACTTGCGTGGCTTCACCCCAAAGACGGGTTCCCCCGCGCTTCTTGCGAAGCTTCGGCCTAGATTTTAAAGTCGCGTTCTATTCTAGCATCTGCTCCTGTTATGTTCATTGCATAAAGTTTTCCAACTCGGCGCTTTATCCTTCGTTTCCTCGGCAATAGCTGCGATTTTACGGTCCGTCAACGATTCTTGCGATAAATGGGACAGGCCGAACCTATAATTAGACGGCTATCAGCTAGGGGATAATCTATTTTTTTGTGCGTATGTGCCGGACAATAGACAAGTGTCGGGTTGATTGACGGTTGTAATGAATAGGATAAGATCGAGGTTGGTTTGCCCCGAAAGGAGTGAATGCAAGAGATGAGACGCGTCGCAAGCAAGTGGGCAAAGTTTCAAGTTCTAAGGCGTCATAGCGGGGCTGCGAAGCATGTTCCGTATATGCAGCTCTTCAGTTCGTCCGCTTTGAGAGGAATGTTGTCGAGATTTAGCTTTGTCGTCGCAAAGCCGGTCGTCGGCTCAGGAGGATATGGGGTTATAAAAATCGAAAGAGTAGGCGAGAGCGGATACCGTTACCATTACAAATCGCGAACTAAAGTTCATCAATCGTGGAATGGGCTTATTTCAGACATAAACCGAATCCGCGGAAGCAGAAAATATATGCTGCAGCAAGGAATCGATTTGGCAACGATTCACGGTAGAAGGGTCGATTACCGGGTCAAGCTCGTCAAGCGCGGATCGGGCTGGAAGATAACTGCCGTCGTCGGCCGACTCGCCCGGCCGGGCCTGTTCGTGACGAATCTTTCCAGGGGCGGAACCTTGATGAAAGGAAGGGAAGCGCTGAGGCGAACGTTCCCCAGGTTAGTTAAATCGAAGAAAGATACAATGACCGGAGTCGCTCGTACTTGCACGTTTCTGCTGGAATCCCGTTACCCCGGAATAGGGGAGCTCGGTTACGACTTCGGTATTGACAAGAGAGGTACGGTTTGGATATTCGAAGTAAATACGCGACCGCAATAATGGTGCGATAAACAGCCGAAGCTGCCTGAAAAAACAGGCGGCTTTGTTTGTTCTGTTAGATACCGCTTTTAAATCAGAATTCATTATTGATTGACAGATCATAAGAATACGGATAGTATGCAGATTTAGTCTTGATTTTGCCGCATTCGGAATTCAGGTTAATCATTACAATAATAACGAATGGAGGTTATAGGTAAGTGACTAAAAATGTAAAACACGAATATCTTGATATTTATCGCGCTCTTGGTATTTTTGCAGTTATTATCATCCATGTCACATCTTTTCCAATGGATCAACTCGAAGATGAGACTTTCCAACATTTTTTTTACATGTTTTTTAATTACGCCAGTCATTTTGCCGTACCTTCTTTTTTATTTCTAAGTGGAATAGTTTTATTTTACAATTATGTTAAGAGGGATCGAGAGGGAGAAAATTGGGTACTTCATTTTTATAAGAAGCGATTGTTAAATATTTTAGTCCCTTATCTTATATGGTCTTTTTTTTATTTTATATGTGTACAACTAATTAATGATACGAATATTTTTTTCAATATCAAAACCTATTTTATTAATCTGGCCACCGGTAAAAATTATACTCATCTCTATTATTTTGTAATCATCTTGCAGCTCTATATATTATTCCCGTTATTTTTAAAGTTAGTAATCTCAAGCGATTTAATTCGGAAGAAGTTTGTCTTTCTGGCCGTAATTGTTCAGATCGTTTTCTTTTTAATAAATAAATGGTTTATCGGTATTAACCAAACCGGGAGCATGTTTATTACTTATTTTTTGCATTTTTGTGTGGGAGCGTATATCGGGATGGAGTTAGATAAAGTTTTTCGTTATCTGAAGTCCCGCAGTTGGCTTTTAGGCTGTATTTTTATAACCAGTATGTTAATTTATATATTTTCAGAAAAAATATATTATAGATGGTTCACCGATTTGCTGCCATATAAAGCTTATATTAATTTTTTTATATATTATTTATTTACATTGACTGCTTCTGTTGCTTTGCTTCTTATTTCCAAATATATATTTAATTATAGAAAGAATTTGATTGTCGGCATTTTGGGTAAAATAGGAAATGCATCATTTACCATATTTCTAGCTCACCCGATTTTCCTGGAGCTATGGAGGAGGCACATTATTTCCAATTACGGCGAGTACTATCATTATCTAACATGGATGGGCGGTGTTGTTGCTTTGGCCTGTTCGTGGGGTTTATACATTCTTTTAAAAAAGACGAGATGGTCATGGATATTAATTGGCAAGTGATACTTCTGGCAAAGCCCCGATTTTCGGGGCATTTGTTTTTTGGCCGTTAATTGGAGGATCACAAAAAATTTTTACCGTTCTGTAAAACTTTTCAAGCTATTGTGCGTCAAATATATGTCGCTAAAATGATGGGGTCGACACCGTCTTTTACTGACATTTTTATTCTGATCTAGAGAAAAGAGGAACCGGACGATGGTGAGAAAATCATGGATTTCGATCATGCTTTGCGCCGCAATTGTTATTTCGTTAATCCCGGCGGCTGCAGGCGCCGTGTCGAGCACGACAACGCAAGTGATTCTATATCTGGACAGTACGGAAGCCTATATAAATAACCAACCGTATACGTTGGAGGTCCCCGCGATAGCGGACAAAGGCAGAACTTATTTGCCCGCAAGATTTCTAAGCGAGACGCTCGGTTTTAATATCAGTACGAATCCCGTCACGAAAGCCCTCATTCTTCACACGACCTATTCCTATATCGAAATCGACCAACGGGCAAAGATTGTAACCGATAACGGCACGATTCTTCCTTTCAACGAATATGTCTACTTCAACAAAGACGGAAGATTGCTCGTTCAGATGGCGTGGGTTGCGAAAGCGATGGGCGCCACGTTCACGTATACCGGCTCGGAAAAGAAGGTTGAACTTACGTATATCAAGCTTCCTGCCGGTTCGGGGAACATCAATCCGTCCCAACCGGTAGCCAAATTCACGTTTGAGAAGCCGTTTTACCGGATTGGCGAGCCGGTCAGAACCATTGATTTAAGCTACGACACGGACGGGCAAAATTTGGCCAGGACATGGGGAGGGCTGAAGGACGCTTTCTTCCAAGCGGGATCATACGCTTTCTTCCAGCCGGGAACGTATCCCATTACACTTACAGTGAAAGATACGAGTAACAACGTCAGCGAAGTGTATACAAAAGAACTGACCGTCATTGACGAAGTATTCCTTACGGAACAGGAATATCCGTTCTATTATGCGAAAGAAGGAACTTCTTTCAAGACGAATATGAGCTTGCTTTCCTTGCCTCAAGTGCCGAATTCGGTTCGCTACGACACAAGCCGCAAGCTTCTTGTCAGCGACAGCCCTGAGATTATAACGGAGAAGGGGATCTTATATCAGGATGTCGTTAAAGGAAAGGGAAGATTGTACGCAAACCATCAAAACGGCATGAACGAGAACGTTACTTTCGCGATCGTTGCAACGAATCATACGGAACAAGAAGTACGAATAAGAACCACCAACAAAGGAGAAGTATATCCGTCTCCATTGGCCAACTTAATCGGACATATCGCATCCGTCGACTTTCTATTGGATGAGATGCCGGACGAATACCTTTCGGTAAAACCGCGTTCGTCGGTAACGTACAAACTTTTTCCTCAGTTTTCACCGAAATACGGCGTAAATACGTTTTACGATATCGAGACGGACGGGGAAGTGATGTTTACTTTCGTCGCTATGGACCCGGGCGCGGGAGTGGAGCAATTCGATCAAAGCTACCTGCCGCGTCTGCCATATTTTAAACACGTCCGCGGAACGTTCCCGTCTTCCGACATATATATCGAAGGCAGAACCGGAGGAGTCCCTCTCTCGGCGCCAATGCGGCTCTCGATCGGCGATAATACCATTGAGCCGTATATTAGGGGATTTGATGCGATGGAGCATCGTGAGGCGGAAAACAAAGGGAACTACGGTGTTAATCACCACATTAGAATCGATAATCCCGGTAAAATCGCCATTCTATTCCGTCCGAGGGGCGGCAACTTTAAGGGACCGATAAAAATAAACGGGCAATTGGTGATGGCGCCTGTTTCCGGAACGTTGACAACTTCCAGCGGCGTGTACGTGCTGAAGAGAACGACAGGCGAAGAGAAGGTGTTGGACATTGAGCTTACACCGCCCGCCGGGTCTTATTTCCCGGTAGATCTCATCTTTTACCCGCTGAAAACATTGAACTGATCGTAGTGAACCAAAAGCCGTCCAATTGGGCGGCTTTGCTTGTTTTTAGGGCGACCGGTGCAACAAAGTCCAACATTTACAAAAATATCCCATTGAGGAAATACCATCTTTATATATAATCTAATTCACCGAGGAGGTGATTGTTTTGAACAAACGAATGTAAACGCTTTATTTCCCAAAAGATGTATACTCCAAAAAGACGAGGAGGCATGTAATGATTAAGAAAAGATTCATCTCATTTTTGCGGAAGCCTCATTTACGATCGCGCTTATCGACGGACAATTGAACTTGGAGCTCACCGGAACGGATCCGCGCATCAATGCGCTTGTCATAACGAAACTCCCGAATCGGGTGAAGGGCGACAAGACGAACGTTTATATGGCAGGCGATTCCACCGTGATGTCGTATCCTTCCCGCTTCTACCCGATGGCCGGCTGGGGACAGAAAATCGCGCACTATTTTACAGACGATATTACGTTCACCAACAGGGCTATCGGCGGCCGAAGCTCGAAGAGCTTCGTGTTGGACGGCAGGCTGGACACGATTTTGACCAATATTCGTCCAAGCGATTATTTATTCATTCAATTCGGTCATAACGACGCTTCTAGCAGACCGGAGCGGTATACGGATCCTTATACTACGTACAAACAATATTTAGCAATGTATGTGGACGGTGCGCGCCAGCGTCATGCAATTCCAGTGCTTGTTACGCCGGTAGGGCGCAGAAGCTGGGACAGCGAAGGACAGTTCAAGAACGATTTTCCCGATTATTGTATTGCCATGAAGCAGGTTGCCGAAGAGAAAAACGTTCCTTTGCTCGATCTGAATACGAGAAGTATTGAATTGTACAACTCGATCGGCATCGAGGACACCAAGTCGATATTTTTATGGCTTGAACCGGGAGAATACCCTAATTATCCGAACGGGGTTCAAGACAATACACATTTCCAAGAAGCCGGAGCGCTGCAAATCGCGAAAGTTGTAAGTGAAGGAATCCGTGATATGGATTTGGCTATTAAGGAATATTTAAAGTAACAGGTTATGAATATGACGGGAGGAATTCGGATGAACAGAAGCATTTTGCTCAAAATGCTCTGCATGGTGCTGATGATGGTTGCCGTGAAGCAACGCTTCAACTTTACATGTACATGAGGAACGATACATTGCACCCTAACCGATCAGGAGCGACAGAGCTTGCCCGCATCGTTGCGGAGGAGTTGAAGAGTCAAGGCCTGGACGGTTTTACGGATGAGAAGAAGTAGAAGGGGACGGAAATGCGACATGAAAACTGCTGTTTAAGCAGGTTCATGTCGCATTTTTCATTACTTGAGAAGAAAATATTTACAAGTCCGGGAAAGCAGGGTATGATTATCGTTGACTGAATAGTCAACCGAAGAAAAGGAGGGGTTTCGATGTGGGAATTAGCTTTGAAGAACGTAAAGTTTAGAAAAACCCGATCATTATTGACAGTCCTCGGCATCTTGGCGGCAATCCAACTTTATGTCGTTATGTCCAGCCTCATGGATGTATTCGAAAAAGACATCCAGAGTCAAATATCCGGTATGGCCGGACGAATCGTTGTCGAATATAAGTCCGAAGGAATCAATTTCCCGCCTCTGGACACCGTGATCAAGGAGGATTCAGCCGTTCAAATCCTCCGAATGTCCGGCATTGATCTTACCCGCAGCAGCGCGTTGTTATTTCAAACGATCATTCCGGCACCGGGACCGAACATGCCTCCAAGCGTATTGGCCGTCGGTGTCGAACCGGGAAAAGAATCCGCCTACTTCGGAGATATTGACGTGGAAGGGGAACGCCGCCTCGAAAATGACCACAGCGTGATTCTCGGTGCGGATGCCGCGGAACATTACGGGGTCAACTTAGGCGACAGCATCACACTTCGGGACGAAACTTTTACCGTTATCGGAATGTTTGCGGAAACCAACTGGCTGATCGACGGTTCGTTCGTGCTTCCTTTAAAAACCGCCCAAGACATCTTTGTCAGGCCGGCATTAGTGAGTGCGATCATGATCACTGCCGCCAAAGCGGACGAAGCGAGAGCGCTGGCTGATCAAATCAATGCCGGTGATCCGAAGCTTAAGGCTTCGACGTCGGCGGAACTGGCGAAAAATGCGGAAAAGCTGCTTGAAGCGCAGCGCACCTTCTTCACGATGATTAATAACACCGCAATTATCATTGCGATATTAATAGTTAACATTGTAATGGTCATGTCCATTTTTGAGAGGAGAAAGGAAATAGGAACGTTAAAAGCCGTCGGCGCGTCCGGAAGAAAGATTATCGGGGCGGTTCTCGCCGAAAGCCTCTCTTTAAGCTTGTTAGGCGGTATTCTTGCGCTGCCGGTCTCGATTGTTTTGAACGGATTGATGTTTGAGGAGTGGGTGTTAGATCCGGCAAAATGGCTGGAAACCGTTGCCGTATCAGCGCTTGTCGGCCTTCTTGCCGCGCTTTGGCCCGCTTGGTCGGCACAGCGCGTCAACCCGCTCGAAAGCTTGCGTTATGAATGATTCAGGAGGCGATGCACTATGTTGATAAAAGCGACTAACGTATGGAGAACCTATGGATTAGGGGAGACGGCCGTGCATGCTTTGCGCGGAATCGTGCTGACCGTTTCGCAAGGTGAATTCATTGCTCTGTTGGGACATTCCGGCAGCGGCAAGTCCAGCTTGCTGCATCTTCTCGGAGCGATGGATGTTCCGACCCGCGGAGAAGTTATATTCAAAGGCGAAGATATCGGTAAAATGAATCAAAGACAACTCGCCGATTTACGTTTGAGATGCATAGGATTTATTTTCCAGACGTTTAACTTGATTCCGTCATTAAATGCATTAGAAAATGTCGAAATCCCGATGAAACTGGCAGGAATGAAACGAAAAGCGGCGAAAGAAAAAGCAGAGTATCTTTTGGAGCAGGTGCACTTGGCGGACAGGTCCAAGCACTTGCCTTCGCAATTATCGGGAGGTCAACGTCAGAGAGTGGCGATCGCCCGGGCATTGGCTAACGATCCGGATTTGATTTTGGCGGATGAACCGACGGGAAATCTTGACAGCGAGAACGGGGATTTGATAGTAGACCTTCTTCTCAAGCTGCATCAAGGTGGACGCACGATTGTAATGGTAACTCATAACCCGGAATTGACCCGTGACGTAAGCCGGATCGTCTATATGCGAGACGGGCAATTATTGGCGAAGGCGGGATAACACAATAGAAGAGTGGAAAGGTATCCGTATGTCACCAAGAAATGAAGAACAAAACAAACAAATCAGAGATGACCGCAGAGAACAGATTTTGAAAGCCGCTCTTAAAGTTTTCGCCTGGCGGGGACTTGCGGCCGCAAAGATAAGCGACATTGCTGCGGAAGCGGGTTTAAGCCACGGACTCGTCTACCATTATTTCCGTTCGAAGGACGAAATTTTTACAATGCTTGTTGAGACGGCGTTAAACGGCTCGAAGAAGGTCGTAGAGTATGCCGCCCGGCAAAAACTAACGCCTTTGGGCCAACTGAGGTGGTTAACGGAAACCATTCTTAAGGGTATCTCGGAAGACGGGGCATTTTTTTTCCTAATCATAGTTCAAGCTTTTACATCCCATGCCGTTCCGGAACAAGTAAAAGCAATGGTTAACGGCCATTCTCCCACCGCATTGGACAGTATCGTGCCAATCATCATTGCCGGACAGCAAGCCGGTGAAATCGTTCACGACGATCCAGTCAAGCTGGGGCGCGCTTACTTTGCCCTAATTCAGGGAATCTCGATGGAGCAAGCTCAAAATAAAGACGGACTGCCGCCACTGGACGCGGATCTCATATTGAGATTGTTTAAAGCCTAGGAGTTCCCGTTCACGTTCAACAACTATCAGGCGTAACTACGTTCGATGACGGTCATCGCCACGGATATATGAGTATGACCGCACCAGCTCCCAATACTGTGCAGCACACCCATATATTATGCGGAAACTACAACGGAAGAATCCCCCATACGCACTCATACAGCGGTTATACCGGGAATGCGCTTTCGTCCGGTTAAATGAGAGAAAATAGTAGTCATTCAAACATTTTTATAGTAAAAACGCACTTAAAGTATATGAGTCCAAGAATAAGATGAACTCGATCATAGTATGTACAAACTGCAGTTGAAAGGAGGGACATCACTTGACTCAAAGCGTCTTTACTTCTACTGCTACGATTCTGGTATTGTTTATCCTTCTTGTCATTATTTCCCGTATGGTATGGTAAGCGGAATAACAAGAAGCATTAAGGAGCCACGCGTAGCACGCAGACCGTGGCTTCTTAATTATTTGAGCGGAAAGGGAATTGACGCATGGAGTATCAATTTGAAAAAACCAGGAAAAATTATGAGCATTTCGCAAGCGGAAGAGTGCTGTACAACGCTCACGGAACGACTTCGTTTCCGGTCAGGTTGGGGAGCGAGATTATACAAAGATGTTTTCATATTCTTAGAAGCAAGGGGAATGAAGGGCCGTATACGGTATACGATCCTTGCTGCGGCGGAGCTTATTTGCTAACAATAATCGGACTCTTGCATAGACGCCATATTAAAACTATTTTCGCTTCCGACATTAATCATGAGCTGTTGGACATTGCCGGGAAGAATCTCTCTTTGCTTTCATCTTCCGGTATGGAAACACGCAAAAAACAGCTGCAGCAATTATTCGAACTTTACAATAAAGCTTCTCATCTGGAAGCATTGGAAAGCGCAGACTATTTGACAAGTCTGATTTCAAACGAATCGCTAGAGGAAATCTATTGTTTCCAGGCAGACATAACCGCACCGAAAGCCTTGCATGAAAAGTGCAGCAATGTCGATATCGTCATTGCAGACCTGCCATATGGCGAGATCGTAAGCTGGCAAACCGACAGTACATATCCGGTGACGCATTTTTTTTAATAATATTTATGATGTGCTCTCTCCCTCTTCGTCGGTGGTTGCCGTCGCAGCCGATAAAAGCCAGAAACTAATGCATGACAAATTCAGGCGGAGGGAATATTTCAAAGCAGGGAAACGGCACGTCGGCATTTTCGAGCCTAATTATTTTGGTAATTGCAGCGGCAAAAAAGACCGCTCCGTACGTTAGCAGAAAATTCGATAACCAATTTTAATCAATACAATTGAAAATAATATATTCTTCTTATGGTTTCATAGTGGTATGCTACCAATAACTGGCAAACCGTTGAGATCCAAGGGGGAGATAAGGTTGGATATAGATGCGTTATCGAAACGTTTTAATCACTTTGGAAAACAAGAATGCAAAGGTTCAAGCCGTTTATACGAGAACCTGTCAATGAACATTGCGGAAGATGCCAAGCTGTTGCAGATTGCTTCATATGCCGGCCTTGGTCAACCGATCCCCAATCTATTTTTTGGCGCAGTTCAGTTCCTATTGTTGAAAGGGAACCGCCACGAACTAAGTGAGTATTACGGCAGCATTGTTGCAAATCCCAGGGACTGTGATACGGCTTACCCTCATTTCAAGGATTTCTGTAATCAATATAAAAATGAAATTATCTCGATACTCCAAAGCAAGTTGGTTCAAACGAATGAAGTGAGGCGGTGCGCCTATCTGTATCCAAGTTTTTGTTATATATACGAGATAGCTGAGAAGCCGTTATCGTTAATTGAAATTGGAACAAGCGCCGGTTTGCAGCTTTTATGGGATCAGTATTCTTATTCATATAACACCGGTAAAGAAGCTTACGGCAATCTTCGCTCAAGCGTGCATATCAAATCCGAAATAAGAGGGGACGTTATGCCTCTTCTCCATAAAATGAGTCCTCCTGTTGTATCCAGACACGTTTGGATCTACATGTAAATGATTTAACAAATCCGGAACACCGGCTTTGGTTGAAAGCTTTGATCTGGCCTGAACATAAAGAGAGAGTGGAACTGTTTGAAAAAGCGGCTGATAGCATGAAGACTCAACCGCCCAAGTTGATTGAAGGAGACGGCGTTACTTTATTATCGAAAGTCGCACAGGACATCCCGCATGGAACAGCAATATGTATTTTCCATACACATGTCGCCAACCAATTACAAAGAGACGCTAAATACGCACTAGTCGAGAATATTCAAACACTGGGCAAAACCAGGGATGTATTCCATCTGTATAACAATATGTGGGATGAGAATCTGCATCTCGATTTCTTTATCAATGGCGAAGAACGAAATGAAGCATTAGCGGAGACCGAAGGGCACGGCCGATGGTTCAGGTGGTTGAAATAAAGCGCGGATGAGCGGGGTGGGCCGATAGGCGCAACCATTTTACAGCGGATCGATCTGAACGACGGCTTGCTTCCCGCTAAGCTGAATTCCGGTTTTTTTACGTCCCGACGTGCTTAGATCTTTCAGCAGCTCCTCAAGCAATTCTTTCGCTTTGGAGCCCTCTTTGCCTTGGACACGCACCACAAGTAAAACGGCGTCCCCTGATTTGAGGATGCGTTCGGCTTGTTGTTTTTTCGTTTCGTAATCATGATCCTCGATTTGCGGAGCGAGTCGGATTTCTTTCAATTTGGGCTCCTTTTCCCGTTTCCTGGCCTGCTGCGCTACTTCTTTGGCCGCACCGGCCCCAATTAACTTGCATGGGGGAGGACTGCTCATCAGGGAAGTGCATACTAAATCGACTTTAAGCTTCTTCGCCAATGCAAGAGCTTCTTGCGTCGGGACGATACCCAGATCTTCGCCGTTTATTCCGGTTAGCTGCACTTCCGATGCCTTTATCCGCTCATTCATGATCATTGTTCGACACCTAAACTTTCCTAATTATGAATCCATATTATCTTGAGAAATCGGAATTCACAAGCATAAGAAACCAGAACCGCGAAAGTTTCCGGTTCTGGTTCTTGTGATTCATTGCAATTAACTGTTCTCACCGTCTTGTATTTGTTTCTTCAGCCTCGCCAGTTCATCGTCTATTTCCGACTTGGTGTTCAAGGCGTTCAGTTTTTGATCCAAATTCCGGTTTTCGTTCTTCAATACGGAACTTGCTTCCGCATGGGCTTCGAGCTCCAACACCTTCTCTTTCATCCGGTCAAATTCTTTGACCGCGCTGGCTTTCCCGAAAGAGGAGAGCGTCTCGTTGAGCTTCTTTTGCGTTTTGGCCGCTTCCGCGCGGGCCACCAGTTCATCGCGCGATTGCTTCATTCGTTCGTACTCGGACTTCATTTCATGCAGCTGAGACCGCAGCTGATCGGATAACGACTTGGCAGATTCATACTGTGTCTTGTACACTTCCGCTTTCGCTTCGTACGTCTTCTTGTCTTCCAAAGCTTGGCGCGCTAAAGCTTCATCGCCTGCCTGAAGTGCTTGAATTGCGCCTTGTTCACGTTTGACGACCATTTCCGCCGCTTCTTCAAGCTGATGCTGAGCCCGCTTTTCTGCGGCAACCTGCTTGGCGAAGGCAACCTCAGCCTCGGACAGCTCGCTCTCCATATCCCGGATATATTGGTTCATAAGCATAACAGGATCTTCCGCTTTGTTTAACAGTTCATGGATGGAGGATAACGAGATGTCGCGCAGTCTTTTAAAAATTCCCATCGTTCGCATTCTCCTTTCTCATTAGACCTTGAATCATCTTCTCAACGTCGATCCCGGATACGTTCTTTACCATCTCCGGAGCGGTGGCCATTAAAGACGTTACGTAGTTGCTGACCCTCGCCGCCCCTTCGCCGTTTCCGGTGTCTACAACGGTAAGCTTATCGATCGAACGAATCGGATCGGCAACCTTGCCGGCCAATTCAGGAAGCATCTTGACGACAATATCGAGCACTGCGGCTTCACCGAATTTGGCGAATGCCTCAGCCAGCTTCTCCTTGGCTTCAGCCTCCGCCAAGCCGCGAAGACGAACGACTTCCGCTTCGGCGGTACCCTTGGCCCGTTCGGCTTCCGCAATCGCCAAGCCGTCGAGACGTTTCTGTTCGGCGAGCGCCTTCGCTTCAGACTCGATTCGGAACTGCTGCGCTTCCGCTTCGCGGATGCGGCGGTTTTTCTCCGCTTCCGCCGCTTGCTCGACGGAGTAACGGTCCGCGTCCGCTTTCTTCTTCACTTCCGCGTCATATTGCTTCTCGCGGCGCAATATTTCCTTCTCTTCAATGTCGATTTCCCGTTCTTTCCGAACGAGCTCGACTTTCATTTGCTCCTCGATAACGAGCTGTTTCGATTTTGCTTCTTGAATATGGTACGCCTGGTCGGCTTCCGCTTTCGCCATATCTTGATCCCGCTTGAAAGAAGCGACCTTCAATTCCTTCTCTTTGCCCGCTTCCGCTACGTTCGTATCCCGCAGCAGCTCGGCTTTCATGCCTTCTTCGTCCGCACGCGCCTTCTGTATCCGCGAATCCCGGATCGCTTCCGCTTCCGCTATTTCAGCGTCCCGTTTCACCGCCGCGATCCGCGGTTTCCCGAGCGCATCCAAGTATCCGTGTTTGTCGCGAACGTCTTTTATTGTGAACGATACGATCTGAAGCCCCATCTTTTTCAAATCTCTTGCAGCGACACCTTGCACCTCTTGTGCAAATTTATCCCTGTTCCGGTACACCTCTTCGACGGTCATGGTACCGAGGATCGCTCTAAGGTGGCCTTCCAGCACTTCCTGTGCCTCGGATTTTAACGCTTCCGTCGGTTTACCCATATATTGTTCCGCCGCTGTCGCCACGTCTTCAACCGAACCTCCGATCTTAATAATGGCGACGCCGTCCGCCATGACCGGAACTCCTTGCTCGGTGTACACTTCAGGTGTTGTAACATCCAATTTGTGAGAAAGTAACGATAAAAATTCGGCCTTTTGAAAAATCGGCCAGATGAATGCGCCGCCGCCACGGACGATTTTGATCTTCCGTCCCGTATCGTCGGTCAACGTGTTTTTACTGCCAAGCATTGACCCGGTCACTACCATCGCTTCGTCGGGGCTGACCGTCTTATACCTTGCCCAGAAGGCGAGTCCGAGCAGGATGATAATACCGAGAACGACCACGGGCACTGTTATGTATTCCATTGATTTTCTTCCTCCTTATGTACTATTAGATGCTGCCGGTTTCAGTCCATCTGCACACTGTCACCACATGGTCTTTCACTTCAATCGCCAGCACTTTCTCGCCGGAACGAAGCTCTTCTTGTTCGGTGCTTGAGGCAATCTCATGCACAAGGCCGTGACCGAACGTAAAGGATACTTCTCCAAAACCGTTTACCGGTATCGGGATCGTCACTACACCGATTTTGCCGGGCAGTTCGGTAATGGAATACGCAATGGAATTTTCCGCCTCTTTCATCGGTTTTACATAAAAGAAAAACAATGTAATCGAAAGGAAGGACGCTAAGAGGAGGGAAAGCGCCAATACGAGCCATATGCCGAACGGACTGTATGCTGAGAGAAGAATTCCCGCTCCGCCGAACGCGACGACACCGCCAACGATTGCAATCGGGTGCAGGAAGTCCGGTAGGATGTCCGTTAAGCCGTCCACCCAACCTCCGGTCAAGAAATCGGCGAATACGAGCAGTAATGCAAAGACGGATCCCGCAATGAAACAAAACCAGTACAATTCAATCATGTGGAGTAAGCAGCCACCTCTATCCGTCTGTAATATTGGAAACCGTTCCCCTAACTGATATACGCTTGGGACAAAGCGGAGGTTTCGGTCAAAAAAAAAGATGCCTGTTAAGGCATAAATTACCTGCAGCTCCACCGAGAGGACCACAACGCCGACGGCTGCCTGATATTAATCCTCTTTGCACTTTGACACGTCAACACCGATCCAAACATTATAAGCGTCTTGGCTCCATGAATCTGCGTGAATTGCTTTCGTAATCAACATGCATACAGCAGCAACGAATACAATTAATCCGATCGTCGACAGCATCAACACGACCATCCGAATCATGCTCCTTCCCGCAGCATATAGAACGCTTTCAATATCTATATGCGGAAGAAGGGCTAAAACGTATATCATTTTTTTATCTCTAACAAAAATTGCACTTTTAACGGAAGGGGAAAAGTTGTCATTGTTCTCGGCAAGCGATTCCCGTTAGCATATAGGGAAAAGCGAGGGGGAGCCTTATGAACGCATATGCGAAAATCATCCGAATGAACGACGAACACGCCGCACGGGCGTTGCGAATGCAAGTCGACTCGCCCGGGACGAAATATGACGGGGGAATCGTCAACGAGCACACGGGAATCCCGAGTCCGAGCCACGGAGGAACTGCAAGCTATATCGCTTCGCTTGCCTCGGCGCTCGTCACGCCCGAGTCCCGTTATTACCGCGACGAAATCGCGGCCGCGGCGCTGAATCGAGCAGCGGACTATATGCTGCGCGTTCAGCATACGGACGGAACGATCTCGCTCGGCGGGACAAACTTTCATTCACCGCCGGACACGAGTTTCGTCGTTGCGGGAATGGCGCAAGTTTACCGCGTGTTACGCAGTGAACCCTGGATGCCGCTCCAGGATGCGGCCGAACGGGTCAATCTCTTCTTGGAACGGACAATCCCGGCGCTTGTTACAGGCGGGTGCCACACGCCGAATCATCGCTGGGTCATGACGGCGGCTTTAGGAGCGCTCTATCAATTGTTCGGACGCGGACAATTGGCGTCACGGGCGGACGAATGGTTGGCGGAGGGAATGGATTGCACGGAGGACGGCGAATGGACCGAACGCAGCAACGGCATTTATAACACTGTGAGCGATATCATGCTCTATTATACCGCAGTCTATCTCGATCGGCCGGGGCTTCTTAAGTATGTCCGAAGAAACCTGCGAATGATGCTTTATATGGTGCATCCCGACGGCGAGGTTGTCACGGATTATTCAGGGCGGCAGGATTTCGGCGTTCCGCACGATCTGTCCGAATATTTTCTAAGTTATCGTATTATGGCGGCTCATGACCGAGATCCGTTGTTCGCATCAATGCACGACCTTACGGCTAAGACGATCACGCGCATTGGGCCCGTGAACAATCATGCGATGCTCGGCATGCTCGCTTTCCCATGCGACGTGGATGCCGTGAAGCGCACGCCGCTGCCCGACCGGTATGAGCTGCTCTTTAACGAACGGCATCCGGTCGAGGAACATCTGAAGCGAATGGAGCAGGTGGGGCACCACTCAAAAATATTGCACAGCAGCATGCATACTTCCTTCGGAGCGCCGCTCATGCGGTATCGCGATCGGGAAACAAGCGCGACGGTCATGTCGCGGACACCGTCTTTCTTCTCGCTTCGCCATGGCGAAGCAAAGCTGCTCGGCGTCTCGGTCAATACGTTGTTTACCCCGGGTAACGTGCCCATGGAGTCGTTCGCGAAGACGGACAACGGAATTCGAATGGGAACCGTTATGCAGAAGGGGTACAACTCGCCGATACCTGCAGCTCTGCTGCCGGAATCCGCCGCGTCGGACATGAGCCCTTGGTATTTGCTGCCTCATCACCTAAGGGCGATCACCCACTTGCAAACTCATAGGTTGGAAGCGGAGGTGATCCGGGAAGGCGGTGAATGGAGGATTCGTCTTTGCACGAACGATCTTGAAGACGTTATAACGCAGGTCGTTTTCTTCTTTCCGGCTTGTCAATCGCTTATCGGAGACGGACTGGAACAACGGGACGGCGGGCTGTCGTTATGGAAAGGCGGCATTTTGCATGCTTCCTCGGGACGGTCGCGGATCGAGCTCGAAGGAGGCGCTTACGAACACCGTGTGGAGCAGATGAGGGGCGGAGCCGAGCCGACAGGATCGATTCAAGCGGTTGTCGTCAATCTGCTCAGTCCGTTTAATCGCGAATTTTCGATACGGCTAAGCTAGAGCAGGACAGCGGTAGGCTGATCAACGTTAGGAAAAGTATTCGATGCACCTCTATGTCATTTGTTTCAATACAACAATTTCACCTCGCTGACAATAATTCTACCTGCTGAAAAATAGAGCGGAATACTGCGCAGTAAGCGGCTAGCAATAATTGCACTCCGCACAAAACACGAATTTTTATTATTGTTTCTTGCCGAAAAATACCGTTACAATGGCCGTACTAACCGTAACCGCCGCAACGGACGGCTGCAATCAGCTTTGCAGGGCGCAGTTCAGGGTTACGTCTGCAAACGCTTACGCCTTAGAAAAGAGAAGCCGAGTTACATGGAAACCGCACAACGAAAGAAAGGGGACGAGCTTATGCCAAACCTGCAAACCGTAAACAGCACACCGGCGACGTTCCGGGATAAATGGAAGCATTCCGAGTTCTATAAGTATTTC
Organism: Paenibacillus alkalitolerans; assembly: GCF_016482785.1. Lineage (GTDB taxonomy): Bacteria > Bacillota > Bacilli > Paenibacillales > YIM-B00363 > Paenibacillus_AE > Paenibacillus_AE alkalitolerans. The sequence goes on from NZ_JAEMXM010000001.1 coordinate 93,741, forward strand.
AAATACAAATATTTGACTCTGCTGATCCTCCCGGCCATCCTTTATTTCGCGGTGTTTGCGTACGGACCGGTATACGGGCTGCAGATCGCCTTCAAAGATTACAACTTCTTCGACGGAATTTGGGGCAGCGAATGGGTCGGACTTGCGCACTTCGAGCGATTATGGCAAATGCAAAGCTTTAAGGAAGTGTTCGTTAACACGGTAGTCATCAGCTTATATAAGTTTATTTTCGGATTTCCGGCGCCCATTATATTCGCGCTCTTGCTGAACGAATTAAGGTATGTGCTGTTCAAGCGGTGGGTGCAGACCGTTTCGTACTTTCCGCATTTCGTCTCATGGGTCATTCTCGCGGGCATCTTCACTCAATTTCTATCGCCGTCGATCGGTCCAATCAACATTTTGATCAAATCTCTCGGGTTTGAACCGATCTACTTCCTCGCTGATACGCAATGGTTCAGGACCGTGCTGGTCACTACCGACATATGGAAGGACCTCGGTTGGGGGACAATCATTTATTTGGCGGCGCTGTCGGGCATCAATCCGGAGCTATACGAGGTGGCGAAAGTCGACGGCGCCAGCCGCTTCCAACGCATACGGTACGTGACGCTGCCGGGTCTGTATCCGGTTATCACGATCATGATGGTGCTTACGATCGGAAAGCTCATCAACGACGATTTCGATCAAGTGTTCAACTTGTATAATCCGGCCGTATACAGCGTCGGGGATGTGTTGAGCACATACACGTACCGGATGGGTCTCGTCAATATGGAATACAGCTTCGCGACGGCCGTCGGCTTGTTTAAAAATCTCATTTCGCTTGTAATGGTGCTGGGCGCGAACGCGATTGCGAAACGGTTGAACGATTACGGGCTATGGTGACAATCGCGCAGAGAGGAGGCGTTACCCTTGAAGGAAACTTCGTTAGGAAGCCGCATTTTTGATACCGCCAACGTGCTGTTTATGATTGTGTTAAGCTTTACGACGATATACCCGTTCCTGTATTTGCTGACGCTTTCGCTCAGCCCGAACGACGTCTCATTCGTGCAAATCCGTATCATTCCGGAGCGGGTGACGTTTAATAATTTCATACAAGTGCTTAATTACGATTATGTGATTAAAGGCTTTCTGAATACGCTGCAGCGCACGGTGTTAGGAACGGTATTAACCGTTAGCGTTACGATTGCGGCAGCTTATGTTTTGGCGAAGTCCTATTTTCCGCACAGAAAGTTCTGGACCGTTCTGATCATCATGACGATGTTTTTCAATGGAGGGCTCATCCCGACGTACTTGCTGATCAAGAATCTCGGCCTGATGAATACCGTATGGGCGCTCACGCTTCCAATCATGGTCAATGCGTTTCAGTTAATCATCGCGAGAAATTTCATGATGTCCATACCGGAAGAGCTTGAGGAAGCCGCCAAAATCGACGGAGCTCACGAAATGTATATTTTGTGGCGCATCGTGATCCCGCTGTCCATGCCGATTATTGCCACGTTGGGGTTGTGGAATGCGGTGAATCATTGGAATCAGTGGTTCGACAGCTTAATTTATATGACGGAGCGCGATTTGGATGTGCTGCAGGTCGTTATGCGGCGAATCGTGCTGCAGGGTCAGATGGATCTCGTGTCGGAAACGCCGATAAACGATACGAGAGGAAATCCGGAAACGATAAAAGCGGCTACCGTCATGGTGACGACCATTCCGATCATTCTCGTCTACCCTTTCGTGCAGAAATACTTCGTCAAGGGCATGATGGTGGGCTCGATCAAAGGCTAGCGTTCAAACGATAATCGCGCCATGCGCCGTTATCTTTGAAATATATACAATAAGAAAACAGGGAGGTTACGTTTCATGCCAAGTCCATGGAAGAAAGTATGGAGCATTACGCTGGCAATCGTTTTGATTTCCGTATTGTTTCTAGCGGCGTGCTCGAACAACGCGGGCACGAAAGATGAGCAAGGCTCGTCCGAGAAGCCGGCGACGGCGGAAGGCGGCTCGAACGACGACAAGAAGGCGGACGATGCGCTCGCCAAGTATCGCCCGGTCGAGGGGAAAACGTATGAAATCAGTTGGTCTCCTTACATTATCGATCCGGTTCCGGACGACGCGCCTCTGAAAAAGCATTACGAAGAGAAGTTTAACGTAAAGTTCAAACTGTTGAATCTGGATAACAAAAACATTACTGAATTACTAAACCTCAAGTTCGCCGCCGGGGAAATTCCGGACTTTATGTCGGACGGCGTCAAGCGTGAAAACTTGCAGCAATATGTGAAGCAAGGGGTGCTAATGGAGCTTCCGGAGGAGGTCATCAAGGAGTTCGCTCCGGATCTGTACGAGAAGGCGTTGGCTTATGAGCCGAAGTGGCTGAAATTCGCGATGGTGGACGGAAAGATCTATGGCTTGCCGGAGATGGTCAACTCGGGGAAACGGACGGTCACCGTATGGCGCGGGGACTGGCTGAAGAAAGTGGGCATTACGAAGACGCCGGATACGCTTGAAGAGTTCGAGGAAGCGTTCTATAAGTTCGCGAACGAAGATCCGGACGGAAACGGCAAAAAGGATACGTACGGCTTGTCGATTTCCGGTCTTGCCGGAGTATTCGGGGCATTCGGCTATCTGCCGGGCTACAGCTCCTTCGACTGGCAGGATTGGTTCTGGCACGAGCGCGACGGCAAGATTGTCAACGGCGCCGTTCAGCCGGAAATGAAGGACGCGCTCGCGTTGATACACAAGTGGTATAAAGACGGAGTGTTGGATCCCGAATTTATTACCGGCGAAAACATGGGCGGTTACTGGGCGCTGTCGCATTCGTTCATCAACGGCCGGATCGGCTACAGCGGCCATGGCCACTTCTACCATTGGAACGAGAGGTTAAAAGACGGAGGCATCGGCGCGAACTACGAAGAAATCGAGAAGTTGGATCCTAAGGTGGCGGAATCGCTCGTACACAGCCTGCCGCCGGAAGGTCCAGGAGGAAGAAACCTGTATACGGACAACAAGGTTCCGGGCAAAATTATCGCGTTCGGCCGAAACCTGGAGAAAGAACCGGATAAGCTCGGCAAAATTCTCGAAATTCTCAACCATACTTCTGCATCGTCGATAGAAAACAACTTAACTGCAACGCTTGGTTTTAAAGGCGAAATGTGGGACGTCGATCCGGAAACGGGCTTGAATAAGCCGATCGGCAAATGGGCGGAGTTGTCAGACCGCGTTGACGGAAAGATGATATTCCAAAATCAATTCGGCGTTTTCCCTGCGGAAGGGCCGCGTATGGATTGGGCGAAGGAGCATAACTACGACGTTATGACGCGCAATAAGCTGCAGGTGGCGCTGCCGTCCGAATCGATGTACAAGGCGGAGCTTATAAAATTGAGAGACGAAGCGTATATCTCGATCATCACCGGCGACAAGCCGATCGATTACTTCGAAGAATTCGTCGAGAAGTGGCATCAAATGGGCGGCGAGCAGCTGACGAAGGAAGCGAATGAATGGTATCAAGAATTCAATAATTAAAAAGCAGTAAGCGCATGCGGTAAGGGCTTAAGGGGAACGCCTCTTAAGCTCTTAACCGTTTCGATCGATGGTTGCCATGAACGGGCGAGGAGGAAGCCGTATGCTTCATAAAGAAGGATATTCCTTCTCTACGATGTGGAATTTGCGCAAGCACACGCGCGGGGAAGACATCATTAATGAAATCTTGGACTTGGGGTTTGAGCAGGTAGAACTGAACTATAACGTGACGGCGGAGCTGCTCTCGACGATCGAACCGATGATCGAGAGCGGACGCGTCCGCATATCGAGCGTGCACAACGTGTTTCCGTTTATCCCGGACAAAAATTACGACACGGATTCCGTGATGCTCGGCTTCGACGATTTGGAGAAGCGGAGGAGGGCTGTGGAGCTGCTGACCGGGTCCGTCGATTACGCGGTTCGATACGGTGCGAAGGGTGTCGTCGTACACCCCGGTGAAGTCCCCTTCGACTATAATATCGATGCCGAGCTGAAGCGGCTTTGGCGGGAGCATGGGCGGAACTCTCCTGAATATGCCGCACTATGGGACTTGATGCTGGAACAGCGGAATGCGCTGGCTCCGATTCACGTACGCCGCATTCAAGAAAGCTTGGAAATCGTTAGCGAATATATTGCGAAGAAAGGTCACGACGTAAAGATCGGTATTGAAACCCGGTCCAGATGCAACCAGATTCCGACCCTCCAGGAAGCCGGTCAAATCATCGAAGGCTTGCAAGGAGCGCCTGTCTATCTTTGGTACGACATCGGGCACGGGATGCTGATGGACCGGATGGGACTATACGATAACGTGAAAGAGATCCTTGAGTTGAAGCATAAGGTACTGGGTATCCACATCCATGAAACCGTGGACCTTGTAGACCACTGGTGTCCGTATATACAGAGCGGCGGGGACGACGGCTTCGATGCGTTCCTGGACGTGATCGAAGCGGCGCCGATTAAAGTTTATGAGCTGCGCTCGCCGAACACGGCGGAGCAAATAGAACAGAGCTTTCAAATCATGACTGGCAAAATGGCCGCAAGGAAAGGAACGGGAGCGCAATGGAACGCGGGATAAAGACGGCAAGTTATATTCGTGAAGAAGAAAGCATCGATTCCCGGCTGCGCGGCGATCACCGGGCAATAGTAAGCGTTCTCGCCGATCGGTATATCGGAGCGAACCCTCCGCTTCCGTTCGTGTTTCGCGCTTGGCCGCTCGACGGCATTATGCAGACGGCCGACGGATTGTTCGATATCAATTGGAGGAACCGGTTTCCCGACGCCGCCCATGGCATGTACGCTTATGCATGCGGCGCCGTATGGAGCGACGCGGAACGCTCCATAGACCTTGTTATAGAGTGCTACGGGCCTGTACAACTGTTCTGCAACGGATCACCGTTGTACCGGTCGAATGCGATCGACGAAGTGAAGAAGCACCACCGTTCCGTCGTTGAGGTGACGTTTCGCCGCGGATGGAACACGTTGTTCGTGAAAGCGCGGAACACGACGGCAGGCTTCGGATGCGCCATCGGCGCCGATGAAGCGAAGGTGCGCATTCTGCATGTGTTGTCTCCGTTTACCGAACGAATGGGCCAAGCCGGTTGGGTATTTACCGCGCCGACGGCTGCGGATGTGTTTGCCGGCGGCGAGCGTCTGCCGGATGCAGCGGACGCGGAGCCGTCGGACAAATGCGATTGGTATCCGCTGCTTCGGCGGGGAAGCCGGGAATCAGCCGTATGCAGCGAGACGCTCTACGGGCTGCAGCCCGGCAAGAAGGTTTACGCTTGGACGAGGCTGGAACGGCTCCAGGGCGGTCCGTTAACGCTTTCCGGCCGGTCGGACGGCGCTCTTCGCGTATGGTTCGGTTCGCACTTGGTGCTTGATGCTCCGGCAGGAGGCGAGTTTCTCGTATCGGTTCCCCGCTCCTTGGTGGAAGGCTGCGACGTTTATGTAGAGAGCGTGTGCGGCAACCGAGGATGGTCATTTGAGCTTCGGGCAGCCGTTGAAGGACGGCGCTGTATGTGGGAGCAGCCGCATCCGGTTCACGGATATGACGGACCATGGCTGCTTCTTGGGCCGATCGACGAAACGGTCGATTACGGACCGGCCGAATTGGGAGTCATTCATCACGTATACGACGGGGGCCAAAAACAAGTTTACTGGCGCACGGCCGAGCCGCTCGTTGCCGTCCGTCCCTTCTACGAGAACGCGATGCTCAGCAACAAGTGGACGACGAGCGGAATGACGAATTTCGCCCGGTGGGACTATCCGCTCGGCGTAACGATGTACGGATTGCTTAAGAGCGGACGTCTTCTGGGACGGGCGGATATGATCGAGTACGTCAAGAAGCATATCGGCTCTTGCACGAAATATTACGATTATTCGCTCTGGGATAAGGAGCAGTACGGCTTTCCTTCCGTGAATCACCAGCTGGTGTTAATGAAAATGCTGGATAATTGCGGTTCTTTCGGTTCTTCCATGCTGGAAGCGTACCGGGACAACGCGGACGAATCTTATCTGCCGGTAGCGGAGACGATCGCGTCCTTCATCCGGGACCGGCTCGAGCGAAGGGAAGACGGCGCCTTCTACCGCATCTGCGAAGGCGAATACTCGGAAAATTCGATGTGGGCGGACGATCTGTATATGAGCACGCCGTTCATGAAGCGTTACGCGCAGTTGAAGGGCGACAAATCGTTCCTAGACGATGCGGCGCGGCAGTTTCTGCTCTACAAGAAGTATTTGTTTATGCCCGTGAAGCGTATCATGTCGCATGTATACGATTTTAAATACGGAACGGCAACCAAAGTGCCTTGGGGAAGAGGCAACGGATGGGTTCTCTTTTCGTTATCGGAGCTGCTGGAGGCGGTTCCGGAAACACATCCGCACCGCAGCGAGCTCCTTCCTTTCTTTAACGACTTATGCGAAGGTTACTTGGCGCTTCAAGGGGAGAGCGGCATGTGGAGGCAAGTGCTGGACGACCCGGAAGCATACGAGGAATCGTCCTGCACTGCCATGTTTACGTACGCGTTCGCAAGGGGTGTCTACAACGGATGGCTGCATGATCCGGACCGGTTTGCGGCAGCGGCTTTCCGCGGCTGGCACGGTCTGACGCGGCACGCCATCGACCGGGCAGGCAACGTATACGGCGTCTGCAGCGGTTCCCGCTACTCCTTCACGGCCGAATATTATAAAGATGATCTGAAGACGGTCACTAACGACAATCACGGCATCGGTATCGTCATGTTGGCCGGTACGGAAATTTGCAAGCTGGCGGAATGGATGGCCGTATCGGAACGCACGACGGTCGAGAGCGCGAAGTAAGTCAAACACCCGGCGGGATTCCCACGAATCGTTGCGGTTCGGTGGAATCCCGCCGTTTCTTTTAGCCGATTTCCTTCCCTCAAAGCTGTTTTTGTGGTACAACAAATAAAAACCGCTTTCAAACACACAAATAGACCGAGAGCACAGTAATGGGGGGCTTTGAATGCGTTTCTTGAAGCCGATGAACACCGTGTTTTACCGGTTAATCTTTTCATACTTCTTGCTGATCGTCATAACGACGATATTTATGGGTATCACTTCGTATGTATATTTCACGAAAAATTTCAATGAAGAAATCGAAAAAGTGAACGGCCGCATGCTTGCGTACCTGAAAAAAATAACCGACGAAAATATCTTTCGCGAAACGCAGCGAATTTATATTGACATCACCATGGCCATGCCGGAGAACGATGCGGCGATTGCTTTGTTTCACGAACCGGTGGAAGGAAACCATGCGCGCATTTCGCAAGTGAATCAATATTTGAAAGAGATCTCTTCGCGCCATTCGGACTTGATCGATTCCATTCAGGTGTATTATCGTGAAAATAATTTGATCATCTCTTCGATGCACGGAGTAGAGTTTCTCGAACATCCGGGCAGCGAACCGGCGCAATGGCTGGAAGTGGCGAACAAGCAGTACAAAGGGGCGCTTTCTTGGTACCACTTCGGGGATTCCGTAGCGTTAATCGGTTCCTATCCGTTTGCGAACACAGGTGAAAGCCAAGGATATATTGCGATATTGTTAAAAAAGCGGGCGATTACGGAGCTGCTCACCGAATCGGCTGCGAAAGAAGCCGGGCGGCTCATCATAGTCGGGCCAGACGGCGTCGTCGGGCACGAGCCGAACGATCAAGTGTTGACGCTTGCTCAAAACCACATTAAAGAGATCCAAATGTCGGATACGGCGGATCATTTTTACTTAACGGAAATAGGAGGCATCAAAGCGATGATTTCCTATACTTCGCTTCGTCCCGGTTGGAAGCTCGTGAACATTACGCCCGTCGACGAGTTTTACAATAAAACGGTTCCGATCCAACGGACGATTTTATTGATTTGCTTGGTTGCGCTCGCAATCGGCGTAGTCATCTCGAATGTGTTTACCGTTAACATTTACAACCCGCTGAAGTTGATACTCGACCGGGCGCGAACGTGGTTTCACGAGGACGAATCGGCGGCCAAGCATGCCAACGAATACCATATGATTAATAGTGTCATCGACAATTTATCCGTCAAGGTCGGAGACTTGGAGAAAACATTGAAAGGCAACCTGCCGCTGATCAAGAACAAGCTGGCGGACGATCTCTTGAAGGGAAAGATCGAATCTACAGCCCAAATCAACGAACGGTTGGCTTTGATTCATGCGGAGCCGGTCGATGTATACAGTTATTATTGCGTCATATCGCTGCATCTCGACGAAACCGATTTGCGGAATATCAATACGGAGAACAGCGAATTCATTAAGTACAATTTGATCGATCAAATCGAGAACGGGCACCTGTTCCAAGGACGCTGCCTGGCGATCGAACATGAGAATCGAATCCATATCGCCGTGTTTTCCAAACAGAAAAATGCGGACGCGGTGCATCACGTTATCAATTCCATTTCGTCTTATGCCTATTCGAATTTTATGCTGTCAGTCGTCGGTGCGGTGGGCAGCTGGGCGACGAATCCGTTGAAGCTGAACGAATCGTTCCAAGAAAACAGGATTTTGTTAAAATACAGGTATTTCAAACCGAAGCAGCGGATTATTTTCGGATATTCGTATTTGGAAAGGGAAAAAAGCAAGAAAGAGCTCGATTCTTCATTCTGTGAAGATTTCGCAAAGGCGTTAAAGCTGCGCGACCAGAAAAAAGCGGACGAAGCGATCAGGAGGTTCACGAATGAAATTTCGAGCGGTATGTATAGCGCGGAGTACGGACAAGAAAAAATCAAAGATTTTCTTTACGAATACTACAGCTATGTGAAGAACATGAATATAAGCACCAGGGAAGTGTTTGACGAAGAGCTGTTATTGGACTTCTACCAATTTGATCATATCGATCAATACAAAGCTTGGCTTATGAATGTCGTTAAAACGACGTTCGATTATATCGACGACAAGCAAAAACACAAGAATGCCGACATGATCGATAAAATCAAGGCGTACATCGTCGAAAATCCGGACAAGGATTTATCGCTCAATGCCGTTGCGGAGATTGTAAATTTAAGCCCGAGGTATTTAAGCCGCATTTTTAAACAGGAGACCGGCGAAAACTTCGTCGATTTTGTTACTACGGTCCGCATGCACAAAGCGGGCGAGCTGATCCGCAGCTCGGAGCTGCCCATCGAGCAGATCGCGATGCAGGTCAGCTACAATAACCCCGCTTATTTCGCAAAGAAGTTTAAAGAAACGTTCGGCATGACGCCGACGAGCTACCGGATGAAAGAATCGTCTTCACACGATTCACAATATTTATAACCACCTGGATTCCTTCGGATGCGATCGATTTCTGAGCTTCCAATGCAAGATGAACCTCGGAGCCTGTGGCAATTAATTATGCCGCAGGCTTTTCATGATTTGCATCGGAAATGACGTACGCGCCCCGGGCGACACCTTCGTAAGCTTTCGTCGCCGTCCCGCAAAGACCGGCAAGTTTTGGCGGCTGAGCACGAGGCAGACCGGGCCGCCCTCCATCCGGATATACGTCCGGATCGGATCATAATCGGTTCTTCGGATGTTTTGTCGACAATGAACCTTTCTTCGATCGGATGTGTTTATTTAGTAGATTGTTGAAAGGAGGGGACATTTTGACGGAACGGGAGCTCTTTGAAACATATAACAAGGAAGTGTACAGAACTTGTTATAGTATGCTTGGCAACGCAATGGACGCTGAGGATGTATGTCAAGAAGTGTTCATAACCGTGTTCGGACAAAACTGGGCAAGCATCGAATATTTTCGGACATGGCTTCTAAGAGTGACGGTGAATCATTGTTTGAATCATATTAGAAAAAGAAGGAGCCTGCGTACAAAAGAAGCATTGTTAAGGATGTTCACATTGAGAACCGCCGACAGACCGGCGGACGCTGTAGTCGAAGAACAGGAAACCGCTTCGGAGTGCGCATCTTACATAAGCCTGTTGCCCGAGAAAATTCGAATGTCCGTATCTCTAAGGTATATGAATGATTTAAGCTTTCAGGAAATATCGGAGGTGCTGCAAATTCCCGTCGGCACCGTCAAATCCAGAGTGCATTACGGTATAAAAATGCTGAAAAAAATTATCGAGCGTGAGGATCTTAAAGCGAAGGAGGGGGGAGCGGCTTATGAAAGAAGCGGAAGCGCTTATTCGGCAATGGAAAGATGATTCCCATATTGAATATCCGGATTTTGATAAGATGTGGGAAAGGATTCGTGAGCGTTCCAAAAGTGAAGTTCAGTCGGAATCGGTTAAAGCTGTTCATCGTCCGGTCCCGCGCAAATGGTTCGTCGCCGCTTCACTTGCTGCTGTTCTTACCGCAACTCCCGTATTTGCGGCAATCAATTGGGAATATTTACTGCCGGGAAGAACCGGGGTCCAATCCGCGCTTCAGCAAGGCTTGGGTCAGACGATTGAGAAATCCGTTACTCATGACGGCGTTACACTCACGCTGCATACGGCTGTCGTAGACGAAAACCGTACGGTAATATTGTATAGTTTGGAGTCCGGACAAGAGACTTTTGACCGCAATAAACAGTGGAGATTTGCCAAGATGCAGCTGCAGGATGATAAAGGCCGGCCGATAGAAGGCAATTACTCACATAGATGGGATGAACAAAGCGGCAAGCTTACCGGATACTTTGAGACGGATTGGAATCCTGAAGGAACGGAAGCGAATGTGAGGTTTTCGGCGCAAACGTTACAAATCCTTTCGACAGAGAAGCAGCCTCTTTCGCTGAACCCGCTGAATGAAGACATCCAAACATTCGATATTGATCAAGACGGCATTCGTCAACTGAAGGTTCAAGCCTTTGCTCAAGATGAAGACAAAGTCACACTCGCTTCTGCCGTTTCCTATTCTTTGCCGGAAGCGAAGGATTGGGCTTATCCTCGCATTGAAATCACCAAGGAGGGGAAGAGGGTTAAAGAGTCCGGGGTTTCCGTGTTCGGAACGCCGGACGGCGAAGGCGAGTACACGAACGAGCAGCATTTTCGGCTTAACGATTTGCAAGGAGGGACCGCAACTTACAAGTTGTCATATTACCGGGAAGAACAACGATTGGATAACGAGTGGAATATGGAGCTTGAATTAGACAAAAGTCTGATGCAAAACAGCACGATTACCCGCAAGCTGAACATTCCAATAGAGCTGCCCAATGGAGACATTACGCTTGAGGAGATGGTCGTTACACCGACACAGGTGAGGATTACGGCAAGTCACGTTCGGAGGTTTATGATTCCTCAGTATGTCCACTACTCGTTGGATGTGAACGGAGTCAAGTTACGGGGCGGAATCGGTTACGATAGAGATAAACCTAATAAGCCGACATTTCGCTTTGAGCTGCCTCCTCACGTTCGAATCGAGGAGGATACGCCGGTTACGCTGGTCGGTAAATACGAAATAGTCTTTCGCGGAGGCGGCTCGGAATCGTATCGGTTAACCGGAATTAGCGGGGAAAAGAAGTCTTTTATGGATGAGGTCAACGGCTATCCCGTGAAATGGACATATTATATGAAGGGGAACGATCTATATGTCGAGACGGAAAGCGCGGACCGCACCTTCGGCGGTATCAATCAGACATATCAATTGAAGAAAGACGGGAAAAGATTATACGGCAAACCGGTTACCGCCAACATTATGGGAGACGGCAACAACAGAGCGGTGGACGTATATCCCGACTTCAAGGGAACGGATGCGGAAATATATGTTTGGAGATACAGCATCGACAGCCCCGATAAGGAAATGAGAGTGCCGATAGAGCTGAGGGTTTCTAAATAGCCGCAGTCCGCCGGTTGCTTTGACCGGCGGACTCAAACTTTTGTGGTAAACGTTCTGATTTGGCACATAGCGGACAGAAGTCTAGCGTTTGATTCTATACAGGTACATCGAGAGCGGCGCAAAAACCGCGATAATGATCGCCGACGCTAGGAAAACCATCCAGATCTGCCCGGCCGTCACCGTATCGTGCATAAGACCGCGAACCGCCGTCGCCGTCAAGCTGATCGGATTGACATTAACGATCGCCTGCAGCCAGGTAGGCATGGTCTGCGGATCTACGAACACATTGCTGACGAATGTCAGTGGGAACAAGATCGTCATACCTGCCATCATAACCGTATTTGGAGTTCGCAATACGAGCCCGAGAGCTGTGAAAGGCCAGGTGAGGCTAAATGCAAATAAAAGCAGGATAAGTACTGCAAGCACGATGCCCGCAAATCCGCCTTCCGGACGAAAACCAAGGATTACACCGAGCACAACAATTACGATCGATGCCATTAAATAACGGGCGACATCTCCGAACATCGCACCCGCGAGGACGGATGGGCGCCATAACGGCATTGAGCGGAAACGGTCGAATATACCCTTGGAGATATCCGTATTTATGGACATTCCTGTATAAATCGTGATGATCGATACCGATTGGACGAGAATACCGGGAAGAAGAAACTGCAAATATTCGCTTGTCGAACCGGCCAATGCGCCTCCAAACAAGAAGGTGAACATGAGCGTAAACATAATAGGAAAGGCGGTGACATCAAACAATTGCTCAGGAACGTATTTAATCTTGAGCAGAGCCCGCCAGCCAAATGTGAGCGACGTACTTAACGGTCCCGGGCGCGAAGGTCTCATACGGACAGCCATAGCAACTCGAAGTGAATTGTCCTTCCCGGTCGGGTTTAATGTTATCTGCTTACTCATGCCGTCTCCTCCTTTGCGGGATGCTGCTTCTCTTCGGCCGGACGGCCTGTCAGCGCCAGAAACACTTCATCCAGGCTTGGTTGGCCAAGCGAGAAGTCGGTGAGCGCGATCCCGGACCGATTGAGTTCGCCTAACGCGTATGCAACGCTCGCAGTATCGGAGGTTCGGGCTGACAGCGTCGTAAGGTCAGGCTTCAGTTGAACGGAAACTTCGAGTACCTGCGAAAGGATGAGTCTGGCCTTGTCAAGACACTCGGGATCGTGAAGTCGAACGGTCAAAGTGCCCGACCCGACAGAAGCTTTGAGTTCGCTGCTAGTCCCTTCGGCGATCACCTTTCCCTGATCGATCACCGCAATCCGGTCGGCTAGTTGGTCGGCCTCTTCCAGATATTGAGTCGTAAGCAGCACGGTTGTACCCGAATCTACCAACGCCCTGACAATGTCCCAAACCTGATTGCGGCTCCGCGGATCAAGTCCGGTTGTAGGCTCATCCAAAAACAGCAAGTCCGGTGTAACTACAATACTTGCCGCAATATCGAGACGTCTGCGCATTCCTCCGGAATATTTCTTGACCTGCTGCTCCGCGGCCTCTGACAGATCAAAGGCTTGGAGCAGATCATACGCCCTCGTCTTCGCTTGCTTCCATGAATAACCGAGCAATCGGGCGATAAGTACTAAATTCTCAATTCCCGACAGATCCTCGTCGACCGAAGCGAATTGCCCGGTCAAACTTACCCGGCTTCGTACGGCATCTGATTCGCGAACGATATCGTGTCCGAAAACGCTGGCATGCCCGCCGTCAGGGCGAAGAAGCGTAGCGAGCATGCGAATCGTTGTCGTTTTGCCCGCGCCGTTAGGTCCCAGGAAGCCATAAACGGTTCCTCTGGGTATGCCAAGATCAACTCCGTCAACAGCTCTGTTATTATCGAATACTTTCACCAATCCCACTGCTTCTACCGCAAGAATAACAATCACCTCATCGTTTCATAATCATCTTCTTATTTGGATTGTATCACTCGCTTGTCGATGATATTTCTTTTCGTTTGCTATTCTTGGACCCTCAATAACTCAGTTGATTGCAATGGTGTTCGCAGCTCCGTCCCAGTGAACGACGTACCCTGTAATCTCTGCGAAATCCCTCAGCGGGATCATTACGGATTCCTTCAACAGACGAGACTGGATTTCAATCTCCATCGCCGTACCGTTTACAATGACGATGTTTGACTCAGGAATATGTACGATTTCTTTATCGCCAATAACCGCCGTTACTGTTTTAGACTGTCGATCCCAATTTACCGTTCCTCCCAACAGTTCGAAGCATCTGCGCAAGGGAACGAAAAGCCTCTCTTTATAGAGGATAAACTCTTTCCTTGTTTCTTTTATCTCCCCGTAAACCGATATCTTACCGTCGAAAGTTACTGCAAGTTCATATTGATGATTCTCCGCTATTTCTTCCGGAGATAAGTCCGAATTTGTAATGATGACAACCGTATTTACTTCCACTTGGTCAAACAACCAATGTACTTCATCGTTATGCATACGAATACAGCCTAAGCTTACATATTTGCCGATTGATTTCGGATTGTTGTTCCCATGAATCGCGTACGTTGTTCCTCTCGTCCCTCTCGCATCAAGCCCGAGCCAACGGTCTCCCAACGGATTTCTGGGATCGCCGCCCGGAATCTTGTCTTTGTAGTATGGCCTGTTTTTGATTTTATTTACAATCTTGTACGTCCCTTCCGGTGTCAATGAGTCGGATTTGCCGGTAGCGACGGAAAACCGTTTCTCTAGCATTCCGTCTTTGAAGTAAGTCAGTTCGTTCGTTTTCTTATTGACGATAATCAAATCGTCGTTAGCGGCTTTAGCGCCAGTTCGACTTGAGTAAAAACCTGCTAATATCACAAATAGTGATAATGCAATAATTCCTGCTCGATAAATAACCGTAACAAGCATAGACTCATCCCCAAATATTGGAATTAATGTTGTTAATCAATATATAGGGAGCGCATATGTCCTATTCCAATTTTTTTATGTCAGGAATTCTTACCTAATTTTTAAATTATTTTTAAAATTTTTGTGTAGAATTTCGTAGTTTTCAGTAGACCGACAGTTACTATGCAATTAACACGTGATGTATCCTCACAACGAAAGAAAGGAGGGAGTCCGATGATACATTTTCACCAGGTGAATAAACATTACGGCAGCTTTCATGTGTTGAAGGACATTAATTTATCGATTCAACAAGGCGAAGTCGTTGTCGTTGTCGGCCCGTCCGGTTCCGGGAAAAGCACGTTGGTTCGCTGCATCAATCGGTTGGAGACGATCACGGACGGCGAGTTGTTGGTAGACGGTGTAAGAGTAAACGACAAGTCCACCGATATCAATACACTGCGGCGGAATATCGGGATGGTGTTCCAGCACTTCAATTTATACCCTCATAAGACCGTTCTTCAAAATATCACTCTCGCCCCTATGAAAGTTGTAGGCGAGACGAAGGAAGAAGCCGAGAAAACGGCGATGTTTTATCTGGAAAAAGTCGGCATACCCGACAAAGCACATGCGTTTCCGGCTCAACTGTCCGGCGGGCAGCAGCAGCGGGTAGCGATTGCGCGCGGTCTCGCAATGAAACCGAAAATTATGCTGTTCGACGAACCGACGTCCGCTCTCGATCCCGAGACGATCGGGGAAGTGCTTGACGTAATGAAGAAGCTGGCGCTTGAAGGTATGACAATGGTCGTCGTCACCCATGAGATGGGCTTCGCGAAAGAAGTGGCCGACAGGGTCGTGTTTATGGACCGGGGCCAGATCGTGGAAGAGGCAGCACCGGTTGAGTTCTTTGCAAACCCGCGCGAAGAGCGCGCCCGTTTGTTCCTTAGCCGTATTTTAAATCACTAAATAGGAGAAGGGGTTGTTGGAGCATGAAACGTTGGGGCAAAGTAATGAGCATCGCATTGGCGGCCGTCTTGGCAGTGGGTACTTTGGCGGGCTGCGGAGCGAAGAATGAAGGAACCGCAGAGAATACCCAAGGGAGCGGCGGCGAAGCGAAGGCGGAAGGCATTATTGGAAAGATTAAAGAACGCGGCAAAGTCATTGCAGGGGTCAAGTACGATCTGAACTTGTTCGGTCTGAAAGATCCGGCAACCGGCGAAGTGAACGGCTTTGACATCGACATCGCGAAGCAAATCGCGAAGAAGGTGCTCGGAGACGAAAACGCGATCGAGCTCGTGGAAGTGACGTCGAAGACGCGCATTCCGATGCTTCAGAACGGCGATATCGATATGATCGTGGCAACGATGACGATTACTGAAGAGCGTAAACAGGAGATTGACTTCTCTGACGTATACTTTACTGCCGGTCAATCTTTACTCGTGCCGAAGGACAGCCCGATCAACTCCGTCAAAGATTTGACGGCCGATTCGAGAGTAGTGACGGCGAAAGGCTCCACATCCGCGAAAAATATTCGGGAAGCGGCGCCGGACGCGCAAGTGCTTGAGTTTGAAAACTACGCTGAGGCGTTCACGGCATTGAAAGCCGGCCAAGGCGACGCGTTGACTACCGATAATGCATTGCTCTACGGCATGGCGCAGCAGGATCCGAATTTCCGCGTGCTTGACGAGACGTTCACGGAAGAGCCGTACGGCATCGGTATTGCGAAAGGCGACGAAGAGTTTGTGAAGCTCGTTAACGAAACGTTGAAAGAGCTGAAAGACAACGGCGAATACGACAAGATTTACGAGAAGTGGATCGGCAAAAAACCGGAATAATGCACCGAATCGAGGGGATGAGCGCAGGCCGCTCGTCCCCGTTGTGTTTGCAAACGCGAGTAAAGGAGGGATAGGGATATGTTAATCGACATTTCGGTTCTCACAGAAAATATCGATCGCTATATGATCGGATTATGGGGAACACTGCTTGCAAGTGTAATATCCCTAATCGCAAGTTTTATTCTTGGCACAATCATAGCGGTGTTTCGCATTACCCCATTTAAGCCGCTGCAATGGTTCGGCACTGCATATGTAGAGTTTATCAGAAATATCCCGCTGTTATTGATAGCGGTTTTTGTCTTCACTGGACTTCCGCTGCTCATTGGATTACGATTTGTCCCTTTTCAATCCGGTTTGATAGCTCTTTCCGTTTACACATCCGCATTCATCGCGGAAGCGATTCGCGCCGGCATTCTTTCCGTTCCCAAGGGTCAGATGGAAGCCGCACAGTCTTCAGGGTTAACTTATATTCAAGCGATGCGGCACGTCATTTTGCCGCAAGCGATCAAGATCGTCATTCCGCCGCTTGGCAATCAATTTTTGAACCTTGTAAAAAACACTTCGATTTTTACAGTTATTTCGGCAGCCGATCTAATGTATCATGCAGATTTAATCAACTCGGATACGTTCGATACGTTCAGCACTTATATTTTTGCCGCAATGTTTTATTTAATACTGACCATTCCGCTCAGCTTCGGTGTTCGTTATTTGGAACGCAGATTAGCAGCGAATTAAAGGAGGGGAATAACGATGGATTTCACCGGAGCTTTGTCCCCTGCGAATATAAACTTTTTGCTTCAAGGTTTGCTCATCACGATTGAAGTGGCGCTCATATCGATCGTCATCAGCTTCGTTATTAGTGTGCTGGTTGGCACCGTTCGTTATGCGAAGGTACCTGTATTGGCGAAAGTATTCGCGGTGCTCGTCGAAACCATAAGAAACTTGCCGCTGCTGCTTATCATATTTTTCACATATTTCGCTTTGCCTGAAGTGGGAATCAAACTTGACGTGTTTTCAGCGGCGGTCACCGCGTTAGTTATATTTGAATCCGCTATGATTTCTGAAATCGTGCGAGGCGGGTTGAATTCCGTGGAAAAAGGCCTCGTGGAAGCGGGAAGGTCATCCGGTTTGACGGCGACGCAAACGCTATGGCATATCGTTCTGCCGATTGCGCTGCGCCGCATGGTGCCGCCAATGGTGAGCCAATTCATCTCTTTACTGAAAGATACCTCGCTTGCAGTCGTTATCTCTTTGCCGGAACTGATGAACCACGTGCAAATTATTAACGGCCATAATATCAATTACGTCATCCCGACGTTCCTGTTTGCGGCGCTCCTATATTTTGCCGTAAATTACTTGCTTTCCATCATTTCGCGCAGACTGGAGCATAAGCATCCATAAAATGTTACCGCCGCGAGCGAGACAAAATGCTCTTTCTTCCTTTAACATAAGGAGGATGGAGCATTTTTGGTACATGAGACCAGCGAAAGGAGCAGTCCGTTCAATGAAAGATCAGAGATTATTTATATGGATTGTCATACTTCTTTCGACGGCGCTGCTCGGGGAAGTAAAGATTACCCCGTTCGGCGGCGATTTCCGGTTTTCGCTCGGCATTGTGGCGTATTTTTTCGGATTGCTTTGGTTTTCCGTACCAGTGCTTGCAACGGGCATTTCCGCAGGGTTATTCATCGTATTGTTCCGGATCGGAATGGATGCCGCGCTGTACGATACTCCTTGGACAGAAGGAGTTATTCAGCATATGCCGACCTTTTTCTTCTATGTAACGTTTGCGGTGATCATCTCGGTCTTGAAAATAAAAACAAATGTCGAATATCCGGTGAAGGTCGGATTTTACGGTGCGATTGCGGACATTTCTTCGAACGGAGTGGAGCTGTTGGCGCGGTACGGATCGGCCGCGCCTTCGGATATAACGGCCGGCGGGATTCTACTGATTGTTCTGGTCGGCCTGCTGCGAAGCTTCTTTGTCGTCGGTCTGTGTAATATGCTTGCGATACGGCAGGTTCGGGCACTAGGGGAACATCGCCGGCAAGAACTGGAGCGCTTAATGATGATCAATTCAAATTTATTTGAGGAATCGTTCTATCTCCGGAAGTCGATGAGCCATATTGAAGAAATAACGAGAGATAGTTATCAATTATATAGGAAGCTTAAAGATAAGTCGTTCCCGGATGCCGCTCAAGCTCTGTATATCGCGGAGAATGTGCACGAGGTGAAGAAGGACTCGCAGCGGATATTATCCGGTCTGTCGAAGATCATTCGACTGGAGCAAATATTGTCCAAGCGTACAGGCATCCCTGCGCTGTGCGCAATGGTCGCCCGGGCAAACGAAAACTACGCGTTGATGCTTGGCAAGAAAATCGAAATCGTAACCCGGAGCGACGTAAACCTCTCCACCGACGAAATTTATCCGCTGCTTTCGGTATTGAACAATATCGTGTCGAATGCGGTGGAAGCGATCGATGGACAAGGACATATATATATTGAGGTGGAGCTTCAGGAAGATTGCGTAGTATTCATGGTGACGGATAACGGTCCCGGCATCACGTCCGACGAGCGGGAGTTGATTTTCCGGCCGGGATACACGACCAAATTTGATGCCGAAGGAAATTCATCGACGGGCATCGGGCTTTCTCATGCATTAGACATCACTAAGCTGCTTGGAGGAGACATTCAGATTTGGAGCGCCCCGGGCGAGACGCAATTTGAAATCAGAATTCCGACGGAAAGATTGATACGCAAGGAGGTGACGGAACATGCTCCGGTTTTTCTTAGTTGAGGACGATCCAGCCGTCCGTAGGATGGTTTCCCGCATCATCGCCGAGAGCGGTCTTGGCGATGTAATCGGGGAAGCGGACGACGGAATGAGCACGTCGATCGATGGCATCCGGAGCGCGGATGTCGTCATAATCGATTTGTTGATGCCCGGGCGCGATGGAATCGAGACGGTGAAAGCCCTCCGCGACGAAGGTTACGCCGGCCGTTTCATTATGATCTCCCAGGTCGAAAATAAGCAGATGATCGGCGAAGCATATCAACAAGGGATCGACACGTTCATCCAGAAACCGATAAACCGTCTGGAGGTTCTTGCCGTCTTAAAGCGCGTGGCGGATCATCTCATACTGGAAAAATCGCTGCAGACGATCCGAAATTCGCTCAGTGTGTTTGATGCGCAAGGAAACGATGAAGCGAAGATGGGAGGACTCCGGCAGCGGGAACGTTCGTGGGAACAGCAAGCCCGCTCTCTGCTAATGCAGCTTGGGATCGCCGGCGAAGCGGGGGCTTCCGATCTTATCGATATCATTATTTGGCTGACTGAACAGGAACACGAAGGTCGCGTGCTTGCAGACCTTCCGCCGCTGAAAGATATTTACGAGCAAGTGGTCAGAAAACATCGCGAAGTTCGAGACGACAGCTTGCAAAAGGATGCGCGAGCCATGGAACAGCGGGTACGCAGGTTAGCGTTCCAAACGCTCACCCATCTTTCATCATTAGGATTGAACGATTACGCGAACCCGACGTTTGAATACTATGCTTCCCGACTGTTCGATTTCCAAGAGGTTCGCCTCCGGATGCGGGAGTTGGAGGATGGGAGCAAGACGACTTCCGCCAAATTGAACATAAGAAAGTTTCTGTACGTGTTCTATATGGAGGCGCGTTCCGCTAACTAATACGGTCGCGAATATGCGGTACGCTGATGATCGCTGCATTTTTCAAATTTGCTCCTAATCTGTTACGATCTAATAGAGAGGCACGGACAGTAAAATAAAGGGGAGAAGTTCGTGACAGGATACGACGAGAGCAAAAAGGAACAAGTAAACGGGAGCGAACCGGATGAACGGTTGACCTCCGATGAGGAGTACGGCAGGGATTTTACAGAGGAAGAGTTGGAGGCGTACTTTAAAGAAGCGGAGGAAGAGCAGGAGGAGTTCACTCCCTTTTTTCAATCCAAAACAGTGAAACGGTTCATTGCCGTATTGCTTTCTCTCATGCTGTGCGCCAATGTGATTGCTTTTTTGCCTAAGATATTTTCGCTGCCGGCGATCCGGTTTTTGACGGTATCGGCGCAGCTCTCGCAATCCGAAGCGATTCAAGCGTACAAGCAGGCCGTTGTTGTAGTAACTTCGGATAACCGGAAGGGCACAGGCTTCCATGTATCCTCGGAGCGGGGGCTTATCGTGACGAATCGGCACGTTGTAGGGGAGGCGCCGGAAAGCGTTGTCACCTTCCAGAATGGAAAGCGTTACACAGCGGATGTTGTCGCGCGCGACCCCGTTATGGATATTGCCATATTGGAAATCGGCCATACGGAGATGCCCGTGTTGCCGCTCGCCGGCGGCAGCTCGGATACGGAAGGGGAACCCGTCTATATAATCGGCAATCCGTTATTTTTTCATTGGATAGCCAATGAAGGGGTAGTAGGGGAGTTGCTCACGGATCGGGATCCTCCGGTGATGACGCTGCAGGCCCCGGTATATAGAGGCAACAGCGGAAGTCCCGTAATCGGCCGGAACGGCCAAGTGATAGGCGTTGTATTTGCCACAAGCACTATAGAACGGAATGGGGAAAGCGAAAAGGTCGGACTTGCCGTTCCAGTGGAGTGGGTATTGAAATATGTGCCGAAGGAGCCGTGAGTAATGAAAAACCCTGCTCAGCCGAAACCGGCTAAAGCAGGGTATGTTTTCATTTACCGCAGGACATCGCGAGCCGTAACATAAGTTCTTGACCAGAATCCGGAGAGGCTTGAGATCCCGACTCCATTGAAGGACGGACTGGCATGAATGAATTGATTGTCGCCGATATACATACCGACGTGGTTGATCGTACCGTCGCTGTTCGTATCGAAGAATACAAGATCTCCCTTGCTCAAGTTGGATCTGGAAACGTATACGCCTTCTTTGGACTGCGTTCTGCTGGATCTACTCAAGTCCATTCCATGATTTCGGAACACCAGCTCTATGTATGCCGAACAATCGGTGTATTGATAGTTAGTCGTCCAAGGTTCGGCTCCCCATCTATACTTGAAATCTCCTATGTATGATTTTGCTGTGGAGACCAGCTTGTCCCTGGTACTAAGTGAGGATGTGTACTTTGATTTAGCCGATATGTAACCGATTGTGCCGTCCTGCACTTGTATCTTTAGCCAACCGCTGTTTACTTTCTCTATGACATGGATTCGTTCGCCTTTAGGAATCATCCTGTATTTGTATCCGCTTATAGTCGGTTGATCTCTGAAATTGACCCCCCATGTGACTACCGTTTCGTACTGCACCGCGGCGGATACTGATGAAGCGAAGAACACGATTGCCAGTACAGATGCGAGTAAAATAATAGACTTGCGCATTGCTGTCACCTCCATAAGTTATACTAATAGAATAGCTTGCGAAACTAGAATGGGACAGAGGCCAAATCATGGAAATGCCCTACACCCCGTCGATCGGGGGATAAATATTTTCCAATTTCGATTCCAATACGAACATGTGTGTGGTATTATCGTAGAAGCGTCGACAAACTTATATCAAATAATCATTTTTGGAAGGAAGATTCAATTATGAGTAGTCCCAAGGCAATCGGTTCTTCTTTAACAGTGTTTCTAGTCAGCGATTTGGCACAGTCACAAGCTAATTACCGCGACGTACTTGGTTTTAGCGTCACCGACTGGTGGGCGGAGCGGGACGGGTTGAGCGGTCTGGCGCTGAAGCTCCAGCAAGCCGCGAAACCCGAAGACGTCCGGCCGAATGCCCCAGCAGCGGGAAGTTCCATCGGAGTCGACGTCTACGCTTATGTCGATAACTGGGCGCAGCTGGACTCCATGATTAAGGAATTCAAAGAAAAAGGAGCGCACATCGCGCAAGAAATCGTCACCTATCCGGATGGAGGACCGTGGAAAGAATTCATCGTACGCGACCCGGACGGATATGCAATCGCTTTCGGCGGCGTTGACGGGCGTCCCGGCGGGCGGCGCAGTCCTCTGAAACCGCATATTGGCGGCGTAACGTTGTGGGTTCGCGACCTTGATACCGCTGTTGAACGATACGCAAAGTTATTGGATTTAAACGTGTCGGAACATGATCGATATTTCGGCCATCTGCATGTATTCAAACTTGAGAACGGGACCGATTTGACGCTTGATTCGAACGGTATGGAGAACGTGCCTGTCAACTGTCACGGCCCGGTGCTGTTTTCGGTGCACACCGACGACATCTACGCGGCGCGTGAGCATGCGGAATCGCTTGGATTTAAGGTCGTGTACGGCATTGCGCGCCATCCGGGCATGTCGTACTTCAACATCCGCGACGAAGACGGCAATGTTATTACGGTTATCCAGTGAGTCTAAATATGGATGGCTTCTATGGCAAAAACCAGCATGCACCGATTTCCGCGTTCGACACCGGAGGAGCAAGGAATTTCATCTGATAAGAACGTCCCGTAAATGAAGGAAGCTGGGAGTAGTTAGCGATCATAATTGATTTTACGTTGACCCTATAGCTTCTATAGGGTCTATTGGATTTTGACTCTAATTTTCCTAGTACAATTTTCCGCCGAAGCTGGTAAAATGGTCTAACATATAAAGAAACTTTTGAACTAGTACAGGGGAGCTCACATGAATATCATTGACGTTCAAGACGTAACGAAATTGTTCCGGCAATATCGACGCTTTCCGGGAATAACAGGGGCTTTTCGCAGCTTGGTTACTCGTGAATACACGGAACAGAAAGCGGTTGACAAATTATCGTTCCATATTCGGGAAGGAGAAGCCGTAGGTTATCTCGGTCCGAATGGAGCAGGCAAGTCGACGATGATTAAGATGCTTACAGGCATTCTTGTTCCGACCTCTGGAGATATCCGTGTGATGGGGAATATACCTTATAAATCGAGGAAGCATAACGCGCAGCACATCGGTGTCGTGTTCGGGCAGAGAAGCCAATTATGGTGGGACTTGCCCGTTATAGATTCTTTCGATTTGCACAAATACATATATAAACTTCCGGATCGCCGTTTTCAGGAAAATCTCGAATTCTGCGTTGAATTGCTTGGAATAGGCGATTTTATTCAAAAACCGGTCCGGCAGCTTAGCCTGGGGCAGCGCCTCTTTCCTCGTATCTTGGGTGTTTTTCGGTATTCAAGCGCCGGCTTCAGTTGAACATTTTTCCGCTTTTCTCATTGCTCTCGTTATAGCTTTGATGTTATCGTTCCTGCTTGGCTACCTAATTTCGTTGATCGCATTTTGGTTTCTGACTCATTTTGCATTGGACTGGACTTTAGGGGGATTGATGCTCATATTTTCGGGATCTTTCCTGCCGCTGTGGTTTTTTCCTGATTCGTGGGCGGCGGTTGCAAGCGCATTGCCGTTTCAATTCCTCGGGTTTATTCCAGCCGCTATCTATATGGGGTATATCCCGGCAAGTGAGCTCGTACCCACTTTATTGGCCGGGTTGGCATGGATCGGAGGCTTGATCATCGTCGTGCAATGGCTTTGGTGGAGAGCCGTCCGCAGGCTGGTCGTTCAGGGCGGTTAATTTATTCAGAATGGAGGTGTGCGCAAATGACGTGGCCGCTTTTCGGCAAACTGGTGCAGCTGCTCATGAAAGAGCGGATGGAGTACCGGGGCGATTTCATATTAGGAGCGTTTGCTCAGATTATCAATTATGGGGCGAGTTACGCCGTAATTTGGTTGTTCTTAAAAAATTCGATACGATTGCGGGGTGGACTTGGCCGGAAATCGCCCTACTATATAGCATCGGATTATTCACTTATGCGATCGGCGCTTCTTTCTCATTCGTACAGATGCGGGAGCTTGAAGGACAAGTGAGAAGCGGGACGTTTGACGGTATTCTTACGAAACCTGTGAATCCTTATCTTTATATGATTTGCAGGGGCTTTAACTTGGGTTATATCGCGCATGTCTTCATTTCCGGCATCGTGCTCCTTTGGGCTCTATCTCAGTTACATATAGAATGGACATGGTTTAAGGTCGTTTATTTTTTGTTGGCGCTTCTTAGCGGTTCGATGATTCAAGCCGGGTTGATGTCGGTCATCGGCGCCTGTTCGTTTATATGGATACGTACCGGCTTTTTGTTCAGTCTGTTTTTTCGGTTAAAAGATTTTATTTCGTATCCGATATCCGTCTATGGAACTTTTATACAAATCATCTTGGTTTTTTGCCTGCCGTTCGCATTCGTCAACTTTTTTCCAAGCGCATTCTTGCTTTCCAAACAAACGCCGCTCATTCCCGAATGGGGGACGTGGTTTGCGCCGCTGGTCGGACCTGTATGCTTTTGGATTGGTTATAAATTTTGGATGTATTGCGCCGATAAATATCAGGGTGCGGGCGGTTGACATACAGTTCGGTCCGGTTATACCGGCAAACGGCTGGCGACAAACCGGTGCAGCCGCCTCACGCCTTCCGCGATCTCCTCCTCATTCAGCTTGCCGTAACCAAATACGATATTATTCCGGTGGCGTCCTTTGGCGATCGCGTAATCCTCGAATGAGCTAAGCCGGACACCGAACGATTCGGCTTCCGCCCAATTGAGACAGCCGTACGGTTCCGATGGAAAGACGACCTGCACGTGCAAGCCGGTTTCGTCTCCGCAGATGTCTGCATCTTTACCGAAATATCGCTTCATTTCTGCCTTCAGGTGGAAGAGTCTATTCTTGTATACAGTTTTCATCTTGTGGATGTGCCGGTCAAAGTGGCCATTCTCTATAATCCGGGCTAATGCTAGCTGGATGATCGCCGGCGATGACAGATTCAACTCGGTTTTCACGCGAACAAAGGTATCGACCAACTGCGGCGGTACAGCAAGAAAGCCTAGCCGAAGCCCTGGCGACAGCGTTTTGCTGAATGTCGCGGCATATATGACACGGGAAGGGGCGAGCGCCTGAAGCGGTGGTACCGGGACGCCCTTATGCCGGAATTCGCTGTCGTAGTCGTCTTCCACGATGTAATGACCGGCGGCTTCCGCCAATATGACCGCTTGCTGCCGTCTCTGAATCGACATGATGCTGCCTGTCGGGTACTGATGGGATGGAGTGACCAACAGCAGTCCGCGCGGTTCTGCGGGGGCAATGCTGTCAACTTCCATTCCTTGTCTGTCAACGCCGACCGGACGGATAGTGTAACCCATTCGACGAAAGATGTCCGGTATGAAATCGACAGTCGGGTCTTCGACATATACGGTCAGAAACATGGGTGAGCAAGCGGAAGCAATGAGCAGAAAGCCTTCCGACGACCCGGATACGATGAACAACTGATCGGGGCTGCAGCGGATGCCTTTGACACGGAACATATAGCGGGCGATTGCAGCCCGCAATTCCGGTTCGCCCTGGGGATCGCCGTAATTAAACACCTCGTCCGGTGAGTATTCCGTCACTTCACGAACATATTTCCCCCACAGCTTGCGCGGAAAGAGCCTCAGATCGGGTGTACCGCTATTGAAGTCGATAATGTCCTGCCGCTCTTTCGCACGATTGGAAGGATTATGCTGAAGCATGGCCGCCGGTTGATTAGCACCGGTACGGATATGAATACCTTCGGCGATATAAGTGCCGGAACCGACGCGGCTTTCCAAATACCCCTCGGCCGTCAATTGCTCGTACACTTCAATTACGACATTCCGCGCCACCCGCAGCTCCTGCGAGACCTTCCGCGTCGGAGGGAGCCGCATTCCCTGCCATAGCTCGCCGGTTTCGATCATATTCCTCAAGTGAGCGCACAGCTGCCGTGTGATCGAACCCACTGCGGGATTTAGTACGAACCCGAACATGCAATGCAGCACCTCCAAATTGTCTCCTTCAAATTGGTTCCTCAAAATTGAATGGAGTTGGAATTAAGCTGTACCAATCATTCCTTATTATACTAAACGTGAAGGATGGATATAAGAGGAGGATGTAAATCCTGAAAAGGAAGTTGGGAAGATCGGGTATCGAAGTGGGGTATTCAATATCGGTTGGGAGGGCGGGGGACCTCACTAAATATATGGTAGGATGGAGGTAGCTAGTCCCTACGAATTTCCAAAAATGTATAGCTCTGCGCATGTTATATCCTGTATATTGGTAATGGGATTAGTTATAAAAAGAAGAACGATTGAAAGTCCATAGCAGTAATAACGCGGCTTCGTTCAACTAGATCGCATCTGAAATTAAAGTTAGGAGGTTTCTCAATTGAAAGCAACCAACGAGAATGGTGTGATTATATCTCAAGTCGAAGTTGAACGATCTCTCGGAGAATACGCTGAACAAGCGGTAGCTTATCGAATTGAATATTTGAGTGATGGTTACAAAGTGGTTGGTTTTATCATAAAACAAAGAGAAATCAATGGAAAAACCCCGCTTTTAATCTATAACCGTGGTGGAGCAGAAGAACGAGGATTGATCAACCATAATGTTCTCATATTTTTATCTTACTTTGTAAGGAAGGGATTTGTCGTTCTAACCACACAATATAGAGGAAACGACGGTGGAGAGGGACAAGACCGATGGGGTGGTGACGATATAAACGATGTACTTAATCTCATGCGTGTAGCAGAAAAGTTAGATTATGTGGACATGAGTAAGAAGGTGATGCTTGGCCAATCGAGAGGCGGGTTAATGACATATTTAGCGCTAAAGAAAAAGGCAGAATTGAATGCTGCGGTTGTTATAAATGGTCCAAGCAATATGATAGATTTGTACTATCAGAGGGAAGAAGTAATGAAAGAAATACTGGATCGTCTTGTAGGGGACCCCGTGCGAGATAAGAAGGAGTATACGGAGCGGTCCGCCATCTACTGGGCAGAGGAGATCAATGTTCCCGTACTAATAATCCATGGAGAGAAGGATTTGATGGTACCGGTAAGTCAAGCGAGGGAGATGATCAAAAAATTAGAAGAATATAAAAAAAAATATCGGTATCTCGAATTGTCTGGGACAGGACATTTTGTAAAGGATAGATGGGAAGAATTGAGGAAAGAAATCATCGAATTTTTTAATGACTATATAACGTAAAACGGCGAGTGAGGATTGGATCAGTATTTCGAAGAAGTAGCTGACATCCTATTACACCGCATTCATGCATCGGGTCGGTTTCGCCGCCCCTCGGTCCACACGAGGTATTTCGTAGAAGCGGATCAAGCTGACAACCCTGTACCGACTAACTGCACAAGCGCAGCCGCTCACTCCGTTCGCTTTAGTCGGTGAGGGTTCTGAATGCAAGAGACGTTAGCTAATCATTGCAATGTTCATATTAAATGCAGCTTAAGGAGGCACTATGAAAACCTATATATATTTTGTTAGACATGCGATTTCTCCATTGTCATTAGAAAACGAAAGGATAAGAGGATTGTCTGAACAAGGAATGAAAGACTCTGAGCGAATCGCAGAGATCTTGAAAGATGAGGGAATTGATTTTATATGTTCGAGCTCGTATGTACGAGCAATTGAGACAGTTAAACCATTAGCTGATCTCTTGAATAAAGAGATTAGACTATTTGAAGAATTAATAGAACGACCTATTGCAAGTTTGAAATATGAGATTGAAGTAGAAGCATTATTAAAGGGCATTGAAAAGTCGTTTATTGATATAGATTATTGCTTACCAGAAGGGGAAACGACAAGGCAAGCCCAGGAAAGATCAATACCAACGATAAAACAACTCCTTGCAGAATATAAAGGAAAGAAGATAGCGATTGGAACTCATGGGAACATCATGACAATAATATTAAAGTATTTTGAGGACAGTTTCGGGTATGATTTTTGGAAACAGACTACAAAACCAGATATTTACAAACTAGAATTTGATGGAGTCGAATTAATAAAAGTAGAAAGACTATGGAAACCTGAAGGCAAAGGCAATGACAACAGCTAACAATGTGTTTACGCATCGGGGGACAACCCTCCTGGGGCAGATCATGGTAAAAACAAGTAGGTCTTCTTTATCCGAACTTCAAATAACCCGCGGAGCGGTTTAGTTCAACACTAACATTCACGCTCCGAGCCTGGCAGCCCTCTGTTCGCAAGAGGCATTTCGCGCAGCAAAGACATTTTGAAGGAGTAGATTCAATGAAGATCGGGTTTTTGATTATCGATATGCAAGCAATCTTTTTGCAGGACACATTAGAAAAGAAGATTGTAGACAGAGCCTGTGAATATATAAATTATGTATCCGATATTGTCCGTTCTAGAGATCATTTGGTTATACATATTCAGGATGTAGAAGGAATGGAAGAAGCAAATAAAGAGTTGTATAATTTTTTATACCACAAATTCATATTAAGAATAATGATCTAAAGATGACAAAAGAATATTCGAATGCATTTTGGAAAACAGAACTGGATCAAATTTTAATATCTCATGGTGTTGAATTAGTTATCATTTCCGGGTTTGCAGCAGAGCATTGCGTCTTATTCACTTATAATGGAGCAAAAGAAAGAGGGTTTGAACCTATACTGTTACAACAAGGTATTCTAAGTTCGAATAATGATGCAATAGTCTCAACTTACAGAGAAAGGAACATGATTTCCTACCCCGCGATTAAATATTTAGCAAATAAATAAGGTTCTCAGCGCCGTAGATACATATCGAATAAAAAAAGGGAGAGTGCAATATGTCTGTTACCATCGAAGATAAGGAATCTTTTACAGTTATCGGGAAGTTAGGAAAAGGTCTTTCATCCGAAGGTTACAAGTGGATTCCAGCTATTTGGCAAGAGGCAAAAAGTAATTTTGCCGAAATTCGTGAATTAGTAAAGAAAGACAGTGAAGGTAATTTAGTAGGAATTTGGGGGGCTATGAGTGATATTTCGGAAAGATTTGAACGTTGGACAGAACGAGGCAAATATTTAGCTAGTTGCGAAGTGTCAGATAACTCCGTTGCTCCAACAGGATGGACTAAATGGGTCATCCCTCCATATAAATATGCGGTTATTGGATGCAGTCAAGATACATATCAAGAAAAATTTAATTATATGCTTAGTGAATATCTTCCAAATAATGGTTACTCGATCGTCGGGGCCGTTCATGAATTTTACAACCCCAAAGAGACAAATGGAAACTTATATTTGTATTTTCCGATAGAAAAAAACTTGTAGGATAATCCATCCATCTATATCTCCAACATTAAAGCGGGTGAAAAAATGGTTGTATTGATATCGGCAATAATATTTTCTGCATTAATTGGTATTGTGATTGTTTTCCAATTTGCGTTAGCGGCAGGAATGCCTTGGGGAAGTTATGCAATGGGAGGGAAGTTTCCCGGAAAATATCCGCCAACTATGCGTGTCGCCGCTTTAGTTCAGATCATTATTCTGATATCAATAGCTTCAATAGTGCTTAGTAAATCAGGTCTTGTGTTTCCTGATTGGCGCTCGTTTACCAAAATAGGTATTTGGTTTGTTGTTTCTTTTTCTGTTCTCGCTACAATACTGAACATAATAACAAGAAGCAAATGGGAAAGAAGAATTTGGGCACCTGTATCTTTGCTGCTGCTCATTACAAGTATAATTGTAGCTTTCGGATAGCTATAAGTTCGTACCGGAACAGGCCGCTACACAAAGGAGGATCAATGAAGTCACCTTATAATGCGATAAAAATCAATAATATAACAGGTAACATTAGGGAAGACGTATACCAATTTTTGGTTATAAACAACCGTCCTCAAACCGCAGAACATTGCATGCTGGTAGGAGATGAGGCAAAGAGAATCGCAGAAATATTCAATGTTAATATTGAGGCGGCAGAAGTTGCCGGATATTTACACGATATAAGTGCAGTATTTGCAAATGAGGTTAGAGTGCAGGTCGCTCAAGAATTGGAGCTGGAAGTTTTGCCGGAGGAAAAGATATTCCCCATGATCATACACCAAAAGATATCCAAAGCGATGGCAAGAGATATATTTAACGTACAGTCGCCTGAGATTTTAGATGCCGTCGGGTGTCATACAACACTAAGGAAGGGTTCAACAATCCTGGATAAAGTGTTGTTTGTTGCAGATAAAATAAGATGGGATCAAGCCGGCAATCCGCCATATTTGGGTGAAATATTGAAAGGGTTAAATCGATCGCTTGAACATGCGGCGTTTGCATACATAAATTATTTGTGGAACGAGCGGGAGAAATTGAGAGTAGTTCATCCTTGGTTAAGAGATGCATATTACGAACTAAAGGAACAGTTGGGTTAATTGTTATCCGAGTCGGGGAAGGACGATGAACGGTGGGACATATCGCAGAAACTCTGTTTGAAACTAAAGATCAGATGTTAATATCACTGAGATCCCCTACAGTATCTGATGCTCCAAGATTGCATACATTCGTCAAAGACCTTCTTAGCTCTGAGCAAGAGTACCTCTTAACTACACCGACAGAGTTTCATTTGACAGCAGCACAACAAGCAGAATGGATCGAAAAGTTGTATAAACAAGAGAATAGTGTGATCATCATTGCAGAGAAAGATCAATCGATTATCGGGCTCTTAGATTTTCAAGGAGCTCGTAAGAATAAAATGGCGCATGTCGGATCTTTTGGATTGAGTGTTCGGAGCGGCTATAGGGGTCGAGGTATTGGAAGAGTCTTGATAAACAACCTTATTGAATGGGTTAATCAACGAGAACAAATAGAAAAGATTTGCCTGGAAGTATTTTCAAATAACGCAGCTGCGATAAAACTATATAAGTCAGTCGGATTTATAGAAGAGGGCAGACAAGCGAGACAAATTAGATTAGAAGACGGGAGGTATCTGGATCTTATACAAATGGGTTTATTTGTTATTCGCAATTGAAAAAACCTTCGCTAGCTGAACGAAAAAAAGCCGGAGTCACCTCCGGCTTTTCGGTTTTTTACGCGCTTATTTCACGAAATCTTCATGCGGTACCGGCAGCTCTTTACCTTCCGCGGCGGAACGCTCCGTCGTCTCAATTACAGCGATATTCCGCATCGCCTGCTCCGGTTTTACAACCAGTTCAACCCCCTTATATAGGTGGGCTGCGATATTCTCGTAATATTTATGGCCTTGGTCCTTCTCGCATGCGACCTTCGTTTCCACCTTCACACCGTTTATTTGCGAGAACAATGTCAGCTCGCCGTCAAAGATGTTCGTATCGATAATGGCGCCCTTAGTTCCGAGCACTCGAACGTGGGGCTTAGGCGCGTGAGCGATACTCGATATTTGAATGTGGGTAACGGCGCCGTTTTCCATGTGGATAATGCTGTCGACTTGATCTTCGTTGGAAACCTCATGCCAAACGCGATTATGGATAAAGCCTCTGACCGATTTGATCTTCCCCGGAACGACTCCTAGCGCATAATCGATCAAGTGGGCTCCCCAATCATAGAAAGCTCCGCCGGAAATTTTCTTGTCGGAACGCCACCAGCTGCCGGGAGCATTATATCCGCCGAAGGAGAACTCCATATGGAAAATATCCCCGATGATATCTTTGGAGATTAAATCTTTCAGCGTCAAGTACCAGCCGTCCCAGCGCCGGTTATGGTATACGGACAGCATTTTGCCGGTTTCCCGGGATAGTCGGACCATGTCATAAGCATCTTCCGTGAAAATACACATCGGCTTTTCCAATATGCAGTGTTTGCCGCTTTGCAATATTCTCTTACCGAGATCGGCGTGCGTGTTATGCGGAGTAATGACTGTAATAATGTCAACGTCGTTCCTGGCTATGAGCTCGGCAGGATCGGTAAATGTCAGTATCTCCGGGAAATCCTGCTTCGCTTGCTCCATTCGTCCGCTATCCAGGTCGCAGGCCGCAACGAACCGTATTCCGTTATTCATCATTTGCTGAGCGTGCTGCTTTCCCATGTTGAAGGCGCCGCCATAACCGATAACGGCACCGCGCAATGCTGCCATATTGAGATCATCCCCTAGTCAAGTGCAAATTAATTTCCTGTCTTAATGTAACCACAAACGCTTTATATTCGCTATGTCCTAAATGGCAACAACATGAACAATCTGGCTATCATTTTTATTGGCGTTATCCTTCGGGCAAGTTTCTTTGTTGGCGCCAATGAGGGAAATAGGGACCGTATTCGGTACGTTAATGGGTGTGTTTATTCTTCAAGAACGCCAAGGATCGAAGAACATAGCTTCATCAATAATGATCACGATAGGCGTAATACTGTCTGGAATGTTCACCGATTAAGTAAATACGGTTGTGATAATTAAAAGTTGGGAATGAATACTTATATCCTCAATTGAAGTAGACGGTGAGTAGAAATTGAAAGTTGAAAACATATCCGTACGTCAATTTGGCGTTCTTGTCATTTTGTATACCATCGGCACTACAATCTTAATTATCCCATCGGGTCTTGCCACATTAACTCGACAGGATGCTTGGATTGCATCCATACTCGGATTGGGACTCAATATGTTATTGGTTTTGTTCTATAACAATCTGAGCCGCCGCTTTCCCGATATGACTTTGGTTCAGTATAGTGAAAAAATTTTGGGGAAATGGCTGGGAAAGCTGGTTTCCCTTTTTTTTATTTTCTTTTCGTTTATCGGTGCTGCAACCGTATTATTTTATATGGGTAATTTTATTACGACGGAAGTGATGTCCGAAACGCCGATACAAGCGATCAACGTGTTATATGCAATGATTGTTGTAATGGGTTTGCGCCTCGGACTTGAAACATTGGCTCGTGCGGGAGAAATATTATTCCCTTGGGTGTTTGCAATATTTTTTGTTTTGGCGGTGTCTCTATTGCCGGAGATCCAATTATATAAAGTGCAGCCCGTCTTTGAGGCTGGGGGCAAACAGTTATTATATGCCGCGTTGTCTGTAACCGGTACCGCTTCGCTCCCGTTCATCGTGCTGTTCATGATATTCCCGGTGAATGTTAACGACAATCAAAAAGCAAGAAAAGTCTTTATTAATGCGACATTGACAGGAGGTATTTATTTTGTAGTCATTACATTTTTGTGCATTACGGTACTTGGAGCCGATTTAACGGCAAACCATTTGTATCCCAGCTATGCTTTAGCCAAAATTATAAACATTGGGCAGTTTTTCCAACGGGTCGAAGTTCTTATAGCGGCGATTTGGTTTATTACGGTGTATTACAAAACAACATTTTACTTTTACGGATTTGTAGTAGGGATCGCACAAGTATGCAATCTTTCAGATTACCGACCGCTGGTTTTGCCTTGCGGAATGATTTTAGTCGTATATTCTCTTGTTGTATATCCGAATGTCGTTTATGCGGCAAAGTTCGATTCTATGGTTTGGATCCCTTTTGTGATGACGTTTGGCTTGCTAATGCCGTGCATTTTACTCGTGATAGATGCTCTCCGGAGAAGAAAGAATACGAAATCGTGAACTTGATGGGGATTTATTTTGCCATTGGAGGAAACAATATCCTAAACATTTAGCTTTAGTCGAGGTTCATCATATGAGCAGCTTTATCAAAATGTTCAAGAAAACATCAAAGCAACCGCCATTAAAGCCAACCATACAACCGCAAAGCCCGCAGGGTAAGGAACCGATTGAAGCTTCGCTCGCGGCAAATTTGCAGAAGGTAAAGCAGGCGACGGGGAATAGCGGTGATGTAATCATCCGGGAGTTCGAAATAGGCGATTCCGGGCAATTGAAGGCTGCTGTCATCTACACGGACGGTTTGGCCGACAGCAAGGCGATCTCCGACTTCATATTGGAATCGTTCATGTTTGACGCTAAAGAAAACGGGTTGCATATAGGCGAAGAACCATTCGGGCAAGATGTTTTGAAACGTATAAAAAGTTCATCTTTAGCCATTGGCGAGATCAAGGAAGCCACTGACTTCGAAATGATATTAAATGCCGTACTTTCAGGGGATACGGCAATTTTAATCGATGGACAAAGCGTTGGTATTGTTAGCGGAACGAAGGGATGGAAGGACAGAGGCGTAACGGAGCCTTCCTCGCAGACGGTCGTCCGGGGACCGAGAGAAGGTTTCTCGGAATCTCTTCGTACGAACACCGCTCTTATCCGCCGGAAAATCAAAGATTCAAATCTTTGGCTGGAATCGATGCAAGTCGGCCGTGTCACGAAGACAGACGTCGCCCTCATGTACATCAAAGGTATTGTCAATGACGAGGTGCTGCAAGAGGTTCGTACGAGACTGCAACGAATACAAATTGACGGTATATTGGAGAGCGGGAATATTGAGGAACTGATTCAAGACGATACCTTTACGCCTTTTCCTACGGTTTTCCACTCGGAGCGTCCGGATACGATTGCAAGCGGCTTGTTGGAAGGACGCGTTGCGATTCTGGTGGACGGCACTCCATTTGTGCTGTTGGTACCAGCGCTATTCGCCCAGTTTTTTCAGGCCAGTGAAGATTATTACCAGCGTGCGGATTTCGCCAGCGTTCTGAGAATTGTGCGTTACATATGTTTTTTTATCGCTTTGATGGCGCCGTCGCTTTACATTGCGATCACCACCTTTCATCAAGAGCTTCTGCCCTCGGGACTCTTGATCGGGTTAGCAGCGCAACGGGAGGGAGTGCCTTTCCCGGCTTTCGTCGAGGCGCTGCTCATGGAGATCACATTTGAAATATTGCGGGAAGCCGGGGTTAGAATGCCCCGTGCGATCGGTCAATCCGTTTCCATCGTGGGGACGCTCGTCATCGGACAGGCGGCTGTCGAAGCGGGATTAGTTTCGGCCGCCATGGTCATTGTCGTTGCAATTACTGCCATATCAAACTTCGTCTTTCCGGCTTTCAACATGGCCATTTCAATAAGGATGCTGCGTTTCCCGCTCATGGGACTTGCAGCATCGTTCGGCTTATATGGAATCACGATCGGATTGATCGCGCTCATATTGCATTTATGCAGTTTGCGTTCCTTTGGTGTTCCGTACATGTCTCCGTTTGCTCCGTTCATAGCCACAGACCAAAGGGATGCCATTTTCCGTTTTCCATTATGGAGTCTTTCTTCCCGGCCGCGGTTGATCAGCCAAAAAAACATTATTCGGGAAAATACCGACCCGCCGTCGCCGGAACGCGGAAAGTGACGCCTTGCCGAGAAAAATGTTTTGAACATCAGGGGAGGTCATAATGAGACGAACTGTCGGATTGGTTTTAATTATCCTTGTTTTCCTATCCGTAATGACAGCTTGTTGGAGCCGGAGGGAATTGGATGAGTTGGCGATCGCGGTTGCTCTCGGAATCGACAAGAAAGGCGACCGATATCAGGTCACGGCGCAAGTCGTCAATCCAAGCGAAGTTGCTTCGGGAAATAAAAAAGGCGGAGGAGGATTGGGAGCCCCGACTACCACGATTACGGCAACGGCGGATACGATCTTTGAGGCGCTTCGAAGAATGACGGTCAAATCGCCAAGGAGAATATATGTGGCACATTTAAGAATGCTTGTCATCGATGAAGATATCGCCAAAGAAGGAATCCGAAAAATTCTGGATTTTATGTCCAGGGGTCCGGAATTTCGTACGGATTTCTACATAGTAATCGCCAATGGGGTATCGGCTGAAAAAATATTACGTGTGTATAGCACCCCTCAAGAAATTATCCCTGCCAACAATATGTTCGCATCGCTTGAAACCGCGGAAGAAGCGTGGGCGGGGGTAGCGAAAGTAACATTGGACGAGTTGATTGAAGATTTGAAAGCGGCAGGAAAACAACCG
Source organism: Paenibacillus alkalitolerans (assembly GCF_016482785.1). Lineage (GTDB taxonomy): Bacteria > Bacillota > Bacilli > Paenibacillales > YIM-B00363 > Paenibacillus_AE > Paenibacillus_AE alkalitolerans. Next base: position 129,829 of record NZ_JAEMXM010000001.1, read on the forward strand.
CTGCTCACAGGCGTAGTTCTTACAGGCCGAAAAGATTCGGAACAATCGGAAACGAAAACAAACGCAGAGAAAATGAAACCGATTTCGGTTATAAAGTTCCAAGGTATGGCGGTTTTTAATGAGGATAAGATGTCCGGCTGGTTAAACAGTGATGAAACCTTGGGCTATAACTTCATTCAAGGGAAAATTAAGAATACCGTAAAATCCGTTTCCTGTCCGGATGGAGGTAAACTGGTACTTGAGGTAATTCAATCGGAAACGCAAATGAAAGGGAAAGTCGTGAACGGTCAACCGCAGATCGAAATCGAGGTCAGAACCGAAGAAAATGTGGCGGACGTTGAATGTAAAATCGATCTCATGAAACAGGGAACGATTTATGAATTGCAGAGTAAAGAGGAAGAAAAAATCGACAAGTTTATGAAACAGGCGATTAAGAAAGCTCAAGAATTTCGTTCCGATATTTTCGGCTTCGGCGAAGCGATCCACAGAGCTGACCCCAGAGCTTGGAAAAAACTGAAGAATGGCTGGGATGATCATTTTGCAGATGTAAAAGTAAATACCAAGATTGATGTAAACATACGTCGATTAGGTACGATTATGCAACCGCTGGAAGGCAAACCAAAGGAGTGAATATCCGTGTCCGGAATTGCCTTTATTATTGCAGCTGCCGTTATCATCGCGATTATCGAAGTTCCTGCGATGTTGAAGAAGAAGCTCAAGAGAGATCTGACGGTTTTTTTTATTCTTCTCCTGTTCGGAACGACAACCGCCATTCTCCAGAGTCTTCATGTGACTTTACCTAATCCTTTGGATTGGATCACTTTCGTATATAAACCTGCAAGCGACGCGATTCAATATTTATTGAAATGAAAGGGCTAGGCCACTGGCCCAGCCCCGTTTCTTTTATTCGGCTGCTTCCTCGTCTTCTCCGGTTTCTTCCTCGACTGCCTCTTCCGCCGCCTCTACCGTTGCTTCGTCAGAAGGTGAGATTTCATTTTCGTCAGCAACCATACAAATCCCTCCAATATAATCTTAGACTTCTGTCTAAGTTATTTAAAATATATTGAAAAGGTTTACATTTTAGTACGGGTGCGGATGAGGCAAGAATATAAAAACTGTTCAACCATAAGTTGAATACGGGAGTTATTGCGCTGCAACCGGCAATTGATTGGAAACGTGTTGGATTGATGATAAGTTGGATGTATCATAGCGCGCTCTGGTATAAATCCAATCTTTCGAGGAGGAAGAAAGCATGATTGATGTTAGGAAAATAGGCGCATTCATATCGGAATTGCGAAAGAGCAAAGACATGACTCAAGTGGAGCTTGCCGATCAATTGAACGTGAGCCACCAAGCTGTTTCCAAATGGGAACGGGGCGAATCCCTGCCGGATATCGGAATCATCCCGAAGCTGGCAAAGATGTTTAATATTACGGTTGATGCATTGTTAAGCGGAGGAGAAGCGGAAGATGCTGCTAACGATGAGGGAGTCGGCGCCGCTGTCGAAGGTCTGGCGGAAAACCGACCGGAGCAATTTGCCGACGCCGTTAATGAAGGCAAAATTGAAGTGGAAGAGCTTGTGGAATTGGCTCCTGTGTTAAAATCAAGCGTTCTTAATCAAGTGACTGAACGTTTGGATCAACACCGGATTACGATTCATCACATCGTCGGGCTGGCTCCCTTCCTAGGAAAAGAAACCCTAAGTAATCTCGTAAACAGATTGATAGAAGGTGAATTGGACGCTGATACAATATCCGGCATTGCGCCGTTCCTCGATAAGGAGCATCTCGACCGGTTGTTGAATCATGCGGGGGCCGGCAGCCTGAATTGGGATGTTGTCCAGAGATTGGCTCCCTTCGTGGGGAAAGAGACGTTGACCAACCTTGTTCAACGGGTCGTTGACGGAAATATCGATGCATCGCGTCTGATAGGATTGGCCCCGTTTCTCGGTCAAGACAATATCGATAAGCTAGTTGAGCAAATCGAATTGGAAAATCTGAACCCTGAATTACTGACCGGATTGGCGCCTTTCATCCACAGAGATACGTTAAACAGGCTTGTCATGCGCTTCGTGTGAACTTTGTCCGAACCTTCTCTTTTTCTAAAGCATATTATGCTTACAGAAAATAATAGGAGGTGGGACAAATGGATAAATTTCTGACCTATTTGGGAGGGATCATAGGCGGTTACACCTTGATTCAAACCGAAGTTTCGGGAACAGTATTGTCCAGTTTGGAACCGATCTTTGATATTGTCGGCGCCGTATCGATGATTGTATTTGCAACCGCATTCATTGTGCGGGGTGTCCGTTCGCTGTTGGGGAAATAGAAGTTATCGAATAAATGGATCAAATAGGGAGAAACCGTTGGAGTTTCTCCCTATTTGGATTTGAACAAACTGATTTTACATAAAAATCACATTTTTTTATCAGCCGATTTTATAAATGGTCATTATAATTGAATGGATTTGATACCAATGAAGGAAGGAAATATAAGTGAGAACGGGAGAAATCATTTTCTTAGGACTTAGCATGATCGGATGGGTTTATATTTTGTTTTCACGCAAACCGCTTCGTACATGGACAGGACGGTTGCTTGCGGCAAGTACCTTTGTTTCGTTGGCGTTCCATCTCTTATTCGAGGGATTGAGATGGCAGATGGTACCCGCATATAGTTTCTCGCCGGCAGCGGCAATCGTCATATTATTACGAAACACTTCGTTCGTGAGACGTACGGCCCGGTTTTGGATCGCTAAGACTTTCGTTGCAACTGTATCATGCTTGTACGGCGGGATAGCCTTGCTTCTTCCGATTGTGCTGCCCGTATTTGAATTTGATTCTCCTTCCGGACAATATTCCGTCGGGAAAGTATCCTACCATCTGATCGACAATAATCGGGAAGAGATATTGACGGACTTGCCCGGCGATCGGAGGGAGTTGATGATTACCGTTTGGTACCCGGCTCTTACTCCCAACAATAAAGCAGACCGTTCGCCATATATCGACCGTTGGTCAGAGATGGGCAAGGCGCTTTCCGGACAGTACGGAATACCGGATTTATTATTTACGCATTTACGGCAAGTAAAAACGAACTCTTACTCCAGACTTGAAGTTGACGATCGGGAAAGGAAGTATCCGGTTGTTTTATTTTTACATGGGTTCCCGGGAATGCGCGAGACCAATACGTTCCTGGTGGAGGAACTGGCCAGCCACGGTTACATAGTCGTAGGTGTAGACCATCCGTATCATTCGATTGCGACGGTGTTTCCGGATGGAAGGTCGGCGCTTCTTGACAAAAACACGCCCAACATGCTCGACATCGAAGGTTCCGATAAATTCATTAGGGACGTCTGGGTGCCGGATTCCAGATTTGTAGTCAACGAGTTGATTACAATCAACGGTAAAGACCGCTACGGGTTGTTAACCGGAAAAATGGACCTGGAGCGCATAGGTGCGGTGGGACATTCATTCGGGGGAGCGGAAGCGGTGCAACTGCTTGTCCTCGAAGGCAGAATAAAGGCTGGTATCAATATGGACGGTACGCTGTTCGGCAGCGATTTTCCTGCAGAAGGATTACATAAACCGCTATTGTACATGAATACGGACGACGATCGATGGGAAGAAGGGCTTCGTCTGCCCCCACCGCCGAAGGATATTCTCGAACAGTTAGGGATTACGGCTGAACAGTTCGAGCAGCTCAAAACTACGATTGCCGATAGGAGAAAGAGCATTTACGAACATGCACATATCCTTACGCTGCATGGCGCAAAACATATGAGTTTTTCGGACTATTATTTGTGGAGCCCATATCTTGCCTTAACGGACGGAGTATCCCCGAAAACGCAGCACAATATAATCAACCTGTATACGGTGGCGTTTTTCGACCATTACCTGAAACTAAAGCAGAATCGGTTGACCGATTATCACGGAAACGACTATTCGTTTCAAACAGCGCGAATCGAGTAAGCCGAAAAGTGATTTTTTGCTAAAGATGCCCTGCCAGCCCAATAGTCGGCATAAAGATTAATAAGGCTGATTCGAGGGGGTAGGAAAATGCAGCTGTTTTATACGGTTCGAGCCGGCGATTCGTTATTTCTGATTGCAAGAAGATGGGAACTGCCGATCCAATCTTTGATTGCGGCGAACAATTTGACTCCGCCGTACACGATTTTTGTCGGGCAACAGCTATCGGTTCCGCCTGGAGTGGATAGGGTGAGAGTTGAGCCGGGGGATTCGGTATACCGGATTTCTCAATCTTTCGGAGTTCCCGCATCGGTGATTATAGAGGCGAACCGTCTTCAACCGCCGTACGTCATTTATCCCGGTCAACTTCTCAAAGTTCCTCCGGGTGTACCGTATTATGTCGTTCAGCCGGGGGATACGCTGTTTGAAATTGCTCACCGGTATAACGTAATAAGCGGGGGGCAGGCGGCGCCTGAATTGATCCAACGGTTGAATAGGCTTCCTACTGTTTCGATTACGCCCGGTATGAGGCTCGCCATCCCATACGCCCCGCCGGGTGACGGGGGTCTGATAGCTTATACGACGGACGCAGCAGGAGAGTTCGATATATGGTTGTACAACCCCCGGAATGGTGCCGTTATACGTCTTACATACGGATTGGCCGATACTTTTTCCGTACCTGTTTGGTCACCGGATAGCAGAACGATCGCTTTCATCGGAAGGAACCGGATTATTTTTGTAATTGATGTCAATACCGGCGCCGTTGCCAGCATAGATCAAGTGGGAGAATTGCCTCCGCCCGGGCTTGACTGGTCGGCGGATAACCGGACATTGGCGTATGTAAAACAAGACGCGATCGTACTGTACGATATTGTTGCACACCGGTCTCGTACGATACCGCAGCCGGGCGTCTCGGAAGTGCAATGGTTCCCAATCGGCGACGAACTGCTCTTCGAAGCGCCCGATGAATCGGGAACGAGCCAGCTGTTCCGCATACGCACCGACGGAACCGGCAAGAGGCAGATCACCAGGAACACGGGCGGGCTGCTTCATAACATTCGGATTTCTCCCGACGGTTATTTTGCGCTATATACTACGCCTGGAGTAAGCATTTCAATCATTCATACCGTAGAAATCGATACCGGCAACGATTTCGAGGTTCCGGGCGGACCGCTTGCCAAAAATTATTTTCCCGCATGGTCGCCCGACTCGACAAGAATTGCTTACAGTGCAACGGCTTTCGAAGACAGAGGGTACTTCTCGCTTATACGAATTGCCGGGAGCCGCGGAGAAAACGACAGCACTTGGGCGATCTCCGATTGCTTCGCCACTCCCGTCGATTGGTCTCCGGACGCCAAGAAGGTCGTGTATCTTTCCGGCTGCAACGGCGGAGGCTTTGCGAGCGAGATATGGTTATTCGATACGTCTCATCCTGTTCCCATACGCCTTCTTGCAGGTGGAAGGATTACGGCTGTCCAATGGTCACCGCAACCGATCGCCGGTTTACCTAAGAAAACATATACCAATCCGGTATACAAAGTTTCATTTGAGTATCCGGCACATTGGCGGAGGGTAACGGATGAGAGGTATGAAGGACCGGACGGATTTTTCCAAATATCCGCTATATCAGCCGGATCGGACATCCAAGAGGTTTGCCGGAATGAAGCGTTTCACCCTTTAAGGCCGTACGGGTCGCAGCCGCGAATATCTCCTGCGGTCATACGGGGCCAGGAGGCTTGCTATATTTTCCCGTCACCGGACCAACCTGCCGAAATGCGGGGCCAAGCGGCTCTCATCGTCCGGTATCCCCGGCCGGTTGTTATTGAAGGGCAGACGTACAACTACTTCATCTTATGGGCCGATCAAATGCATATTAACGAAATCTCTGCAACATTAACATTTTTAAATACAAAAAATTTTCCATAAATTGTGAACCTTTTCCATGCCTAGTACGTTAGTAGTATAGGACATACATACTGCCGTTTTAGGAGTGGAAAGTAATTGAAACGAATAGTGTTGAAGCGTGCCAAGTTGAGGATTATTGCAGTTCTTGCGTTTTCGATGCTCGTCGCTTGTTCGAGCGGAGGCGCTCCCAAACAAGTGCTCGCGCCATTGGCCGAGGGAGAAGAGGTGACGATCAAGGTAACTTATTGGGACGAGAACATATTTTATCAGCATTTCGGAAACTTGTTCATCGCTCAGCATCCGAATATCGATATCGAGGTCGTATCTACTAGAGGCTTGTACAGCCCCGATAAAGACCGGTCCGAAGCGATGAAAGAGCTAATTGAGAAAGAGCAACCGGATGTCCTGTTGTTAGACGATTATTTGTTAGAGCCCCTTATTAAAGAGGGGATGCTGTACGAGCTTGATCCCGTCATGGAACAGGACGGATTCGCGCTTAAGGGAATACTTCCGTCCGCCATTGAGAAAATACGCCGGCATGGGGATGGGAAGCTGTTCGGTTTGGCGCCGACCTTTTCAAGCTATGTAATATATTATAATAAGTCATTGTTCGAGGAGCACGGCGTACCGCTGCCGAAAGACGGCATGACGTGGGAAGAGACGCTGCAGCTGGCGGAACGGTTTCCGGTGGACGGGTCCGAAGAAGAGCGCGTTTACGGTTTGGAAGCATTCGGTGGTTCTACATACTATTACTTTTTACGCTTTGGCATGGATCAAGGTCTTTCCTATTTGGATACCGCAAACAAGAAGGTAACGCTGAATACGGATTCTTGGAAGCAGGCTGCGGAAACTGCGCTGCGCTTCCAACGTTCGAAAGCAATATACGTGGAGAAGCCGTTTAACCCGAAACAGGGGGAAACATATGACAATCATTTGCGCAGGGATCCCTTCTTGACCGGCCGGCTTGCTATGAAGATGACAGGCTCCTGGTATATGAACCAACTGAAGGAGGCGAAAGACCGGTTCGGGGAGAAGTCCGCATACGAATGGGATGTGGTCACGATCCCGGTGCATCCCGACAATCCTACGGAAACGAACTATTTTAATTTGTCGGATATTTTCAGCATTAACGCAAAATCGGCCAATCTTCGCGCCGCATGGGAGTTTGTGAAGTACGTCAACTCGGACACGATGGCCAAGATTACGGCCCGCTCTCCGATATTCGGCGGGCTTCCCGTGCGAACGGAACATATTCGGAACGATGAAGGGAAACATATGGAGGCTTTCTACAGCTTAAAGCCGAGCACGAAAGATACGTATGCCGATTACGGCGAGCTTCCGAGATCGTTTTTCGAAGAGTCGGATAAGATTTTGCCTAAACATTGGGACGCGTTGGTCAAAGAAGAAGTAACTATCGAGGAAGCATTGCGTTTGATGGAAACTGAATTACAGGCCGTGCTTGACAAAGCGATTGAGAATGTGGAGAAGAGCGGCGAGGAAAGCGGTGAAGGTTCCGAAGCCGGCGCTTGAATGTTTTGAGACCGGGAGAACTGGCGCTCCCGGTCTCATTTGTTAGTCTGTCAGCTTTATCGTCTAGTTGCATCCCGCCGCCCGTCCTGTTCCAGAGTGAAACACGGTGGTTCACGGATGAATCACGTTGTGCCGGAATGGAACAAGAGGCGGAGTGCGCGGCACGCTTGTTCCAGAGTGAAACACGGTGGTTCACGGATGAACCACAGTGTCGGAATGGAACAAGAGGCGCAGTGCGCGGCACGCTTGTTCCAGAGTGAAACACGGTGGTTCAAGGATGAACCACGTTGTGCCGGAATGGAACAAGAGGCGGAGTGCGCGGCACGCTTGTTCCAGAGTGAAACACGGTGGTTCACGGATGAACCACGTTGTGCCGGAACGGAACAAGCGAGATTGGGCCTGTTGAAGCAACTAGGTATGTTAAATAGCGATACGCGCCAACGAGAAGTTCTAACGATACTGTCGTCAAGAAAGCAGCTTAAGGGATAACTTCCCTCCCGCGCCTTTGCTTGGGCTACGTCCTCCATCAAAACAAAAACATACTATTCTCCATCGTCCCGATGGATAATCCAACCTGCTCACGCAAACGGGCGTCCGCTACGACGGCAATCAAATCAAGCAAGTGTTTACAACCTGGTGAAAATGCGATCGAAATAATTCCAACGGTGAGTAGTCATTGATTTACCGTCTTGCTTCCGGTGGTTTCGTAATTGCGCCGGCGTGCCGCCGCTGAATTATTCGGTTACGGTTACGCCGCCGATTAACGCTTTATGAAGCTCGGTTCTCCAATTACCCAGCTGCCTGTCATACACGCCGAACCCAGCGGCGAACTCCCAGTAAGCCCACGGAATATTTCTCTTCTCGGCTTCGCTTCGGACAAATTCCGTCCATTTCACACGAGATGCCATATCCGACTTCGAATAAGCGCCGAATTCTCCCAGCCACAATGGGCGATCGTTTTCCTTCGCCCATGCGGCCGCTTTATCGAAATCCCGGACGACTTGTTCGGGACCGGCCGGATTTTTATCGGGAGACAATGAATGATAGTCTTCAAACCAACGCTTTACCCAATCAATCTTGATGGCGGCATCCGCGGGCGTTACCTGAGAATCGGGAGGTCCGGGCCATGTTACTCCCGTAGTGCCGACCTCCGGACCGCCCCATTCGGCCCCTTGATGAGTGTATAGGTACGGATCGTAATAATGAAATGTAACAATCGCATTCTTCTCTTCCTCGGGTACGGATAAGCTTGTCAATCCGCGTATTCCGCCCCAATCGGACGTGCCGATAATAAGCGTCCGGCGCGTGTCCGTCATACGGATTTCGGCAATCGTGTCCGCCAGTAGATCGTTCCAAGCGCGCCAGGAAAGGTTCCCGTGCGGCTCATTCAACGGTTCAAAGTAAAGAGAGAGGGGGCGATCTTTATATCGGCCGGCGATTTGTCTCCATATGCCGATAAACCGATCCTTATGAGCTTCGGGTGAGTCGAACAATTCATCATAATGATGTACATTGATTACAACGTTTAATCCTTGTGATTGGGCCTGGTCTATAACCCAGTCGATCCGTTCGGCGAACGCCTCTTCTATTGTGTAAGGGGGTTCAGTTGCGGCATGGGATGACCATTTGATCGGGACGCGAACCGTGTCGAAACCGCCTTCTTTGATAATTTTAAAGTACGATTCCTGCAGCGTAACACCCCATTGTCCTTCGACAGGTGCCTCCAGCGCATTTCCCAGATTTATGCCTTTGCCTAGCTTGTCAGCCTGCAAGAAAGGATCCGGCATCATGTCACTCTCCTTTACGGAGTCAGCGGGGAAACAGGAAGTTAATAACAACAGTATCAAAATGAACGACTGCAAAGGAAGGTACTGTTTCAAGATTCTCAATACCGCCACCCCGCTATGCCAATATTCACCTTCCACATTATTGTAAGCGCATCCAACATAATTTGTAAATAACTTTCGAGCGCTCCTTTTTGGTATACACCGCTTTATAGATAACACGAAAAATAACAAATATTGTTATGTATAACTTTATGTTGCATTAACTAACCCCAATGTTGACGTGGAGTAAATTACCCATTATAGTAGAAATGCCTAACAAAAACCTAACATATTTAAATGCGTGTTCTTGCGTTGACAAAATTGGAGTGATAACGGTTGACAAAAAAAGTGACGATGCAACAAATTGCCGACCATCTCGGGGTCTCGAAATTTGCAGTCTCCAAAGCTCTCTCCGGCAAAGCCGGCGTGAGTGTGAAAACTAGAGAACGCATCTTTAAAGCAGCCAAGCAACTCGGATATTTTTCACGGAAGCATGATAGGTTTAAACAGGCACCGGCAATATCAAAAGCATCCTCCACAGGAGTTGTTGTGGTATTGTTTCCCGATGTGCGCTTTCAGACGCAGGAGTCTTCGTACTGGGCGCCTATTGTGGAAGGGATAACACATGAACTGACAAATAACGGTTTGGATATGGTGGCTATTACGGAGCTTGTCGGCGACAATGCGATAAATGTTATTAATCCGGCAAGCATTGACGGCACAATCAGCGTCGGACCTGTGAGCAACGCGTTGCTGTCGGAGCTTGGAAGATGGGGGTTGCCGCTAATAACGATCGATAATGAAACTTCCTCGGATGCGGAGACGGACTGTCTGTTTACCGATAATTTTAATTCCGTTCGCCGATTAACCGATCAATTAATCGGTGCCGGTCATCGATCCTTGCAATTTGTGGGAGACGTTCGCTATGCCAGAAGCTTTTATGACCGGTGGTTAGGGTTTCGTTCTTCTTTGGAAGAGCACGGCATCCCGTATAGTCCGGAACAAGGCCTTATTCGGCTTAGCGAGAGCAGCTTTCACAACTTCGAAGAATTGGTCGGGATCATATCCGGACTAGTTCAACGCGATGCGCTCCCTGGCGCGTTCGTTTGCGCATGCGACAAAATTGCCATGATGACGATTGAAGCGTTGCGCAGTCTGGGTCTGAGCGTTCCTTCCGATTGCTCGGTAACCGGTTTTGACAACATCGAAGAGTGCGCCAAATTCACCCCTATGCTGACAACGATCGATGTACCGAAGCAATGGCTCGGAATTCGCGCCGTTCAAATGCTGCTTTGGAGAACGCGGTTTCGCGAAGCGCCTCCGGAGAAAATATATGTTCCAGCGGAGATCGTAAATCGAGAGTCGACCTCCATTCCCAAAATAAGAAAGATAGCCGATATGTCGATTAATGTTGAAAATTGTTAAAAGATAGTTGAATATTAAGAGATAGCTGGACAAATGAAGCGAACATCATTTTTATCGATTGGATGAGGTGCATGAGGGGAAAAGTGACGATTCAGGAGATCGCGGATCTCGCAGGCGTTTCCAAATTTGCCGTATCCCGCGCTCTGGCCGGCAAGTCCGGTGTTAGCGATCAGACGAGGGAGAAGATTTTAAAGATGGCAGGGCAGCTCGGTTATTTTAAAAACAACGAACCAAAACGTTTTGCCGGCGAACTGCAGGATCATAACGGCATTCATTGGTCCGGGACGATTGTCGTTTTGTTCCCGAACATCCGATACCAAAACAGGGAATCGCTCTATTGGGGGCCGGTTTTCGACGGGATTTCGACTCGTTTGAACCAAAAGGGACTCGACATTCTTACCCTTACCGAACCTTCGAGCGATCACGTGTTTTCCGTGCTCAAGCCGGAAGCGATCCGGGGGATCGTTACGATCGGCACAATATCGACTCAGATTCTGCTCGACATTGGAGAACTGAACATTCCGGTTGTTATGGTCGACCATATGGATCCGGTGTTCCAATGCGATACTGTTTTCACGGATAATTTCTACTGTATGAAGGACATGATGATCAAGCTAGTGAGCAAGGGCTACAGGAAATTTCAGTTCGTCGGCAATATCCGTGACGCGCAAAGCTTCTATGAGCGATGGCTCGCCTATAAGGCTACGCTGGAAGAGCATGACATCGAGCTGAACCAAAATCCTCTCCTCATCGGGCCGGAGGCGAACGATATGTATAAGCTCATTCCGCAAGTTCCGCTCGATGCGCTGCCGGAGGTATTCGTATGCGCGAACGACTCCAACGCCGTCTTCTTGATCGACGAGCTTCGAAAACGCGGCTTGAACGTTCCGGACGCCTGCGTCGTCACCGGGTTTGACAATGTGAACGAAACATATCCGATCATGGCGACGGTCAACGTTAACAAGGAACTGCTGGGCATGCGGGCGGTCGACCAAATGTTATGGCGTATCGTGAACAGGGATTCCGCGTTCGAACGCAAACTGATTTACGGCGATATTATCGTCAGGGACGATTACGCCGGCCAGCCTCCCGCTTAACCGGAAGATATTGATACTTTCGCGGGCTATCCTCTAGTCATCAAATGATGACTAAGGGATAGCTCGTTTATTTTAGGTACCAAACAGTCAAATAACAAAAAGATAACAAAAACATAAAATTTAGCAAATTATATAATTGACGACGACTAGTCGTGATGCTATTATTGTTTTGTAATAGACAAAAACATTACATAACGGTGGTGATGAGCGACTTTCCAGCGAGTACTTGTAAGCGGTTTCGTAGGGGGAGCTTAGCTGGTAAACGGCCGAACGGGTTCAACTGGCGATTCGCGGTCGGCTATCGGCAAGACGTACAACTAATAAACGGGAGGTTAGGAAATGAAAAACTTGAAAGTGCTTACAATTGTACTTATTGTTTTTATGCTCGTGCTAACAGCTTGCGGCGGCGGCGGCAGCAATTCCGGCGACGCCGGCAATACCGAAGCGCCGGCCGACACCGGCGGCGATAAAACGGCCGAGGAAGAAGAGCCCGTTTCCGAAGAACCGGTAGCGATCGATCTTGGCGGCCGCACCATCCGTATCGCGGCTTGGTGGGACGATAAACCGAAAGGCGAAACGGCAGGGGAGAAAGCCCGCCTGGAGAAGATGGCGGAGCTTGAAAAGAAATATAACTTCAAGTTTGAGTTCCTAAACATTCCGTTCGGTGAATACATGGATAAATTTACGACGACCGTGCTTGCGGGCGAACCTCTCGCCGATATCGCGATCATGGAATACAAGAGGGCGATCGTGCCCGTAAAAGAAGGCCAGGTGCTTCCGCTCGACGCATTTACAACCCCGACGAGCGACATCAACAACGATCAGAAGCTTGTGAAGAAGCTTCCTCCGCTCGGAGGCGGCGAGTATGCCTTCAACTCGCCGGGCGTTTCGGTTGTCGGCATGCATTATAACCGCGACTTGTTCAAGAAGCTTGGTCTTCCGGATCTGCAAGAGCTGTACAACAATGGCGAATGGACGTGGGAGAAGTTCCTCGAGGTCGCAAAACAAGCGACGCGCGACACGGACAACGACGGCAAAACCGATGTGTACGGATATTCCGGCTGGGCGGCTGACATGGCTCGCCACTTCGGAGCCGCCAACGGCATCTCGTTCGTCGACGACGCAACGCTCAAAGATAATTCCTCAGATCCGAAGATGGTCGAAGCGCTCGAGTTCGTAAACCGTATTTACAATGTCGAGAACGTCGTAAAGGTGAAGACGGGCAATAAGATGGACTGGAATGAGACGAGTACGTTCAAAGACGGGGACGTTGCTATGTCCATCATGTACGACTGGAACGTAGGCGACCTTACCTTCGAAGCCGGTCTCGTTCCGATTCCGGTCGGTCCGCAAGGCAACGAGAAATTTACTTACGCGAATACGGCCCTCAACGGATGGTTCATTCCGAAAGGCGTGAAAGATGCGCCTATCGTATATCAAATCTTCGAAGAGATGCGCGACGTGCCTCCAACCGAAGAATATTTAGGCCAAGATTGGCTGGAGTCCCGATATAAAACCGAAGAAGACATCAAGATGGCTTTGGAGCACATCAACGGCACGGGCATGATTTCCGTCGAAGAAGGCATTCCGGATTATCCGTTCTATAGCATTATGGACGATATAATCAAAAACAATCAATCCGTGACTGCAACGATAGAGAAATATAAAGCGCAAGCTCAAGCCGCATTGGATAAAGTTTCGAAGTAGAACCGACTCGAATGAGAAAGGGGTGTGCCGTACAGACCGGTGCACCCCTATCGTTTTAGCATAACAACAAAACAAAAAACCTAAATTATTTAGTGTAATAATTGACGGTTGTTTTGTCCGATGATACGATCATTATGTGAAATTCGCATGATACATAAAGCCGATATTGTGTTGGCATTGGGGGGCTGACATTGAGAGGGAAAGAACGAATCGGGAAATTGGCGTTGGCGATGTTGAACGTCATGCTGACGATCGGGTTGCTGGGACCCGTCCCCCTTGCGTCGGCCGAAGGCGGCGCAAGTTCTTCGGTCACTGACGCCGCGATCGAATTCGGCGCCGACCGGTTGTTCGAGATGCTCCTGGACCGTCAGGGCTTTTCGGATTATATCGCTCAATATGAAAACGCTTCATTACCGGATCGGGAAATCGTGGTGGAGGCTTCCGACTATTCCGGAATCGAAGGAGAGGGCTTCGAGACGCTGAACAATTACGAAGGACAGGAAGGCGTTTCCCTTAAGACGGGGGAACAGGGGAGCGCGGAATGGACCGTTACCGTGCCTGAATCCGGACTGTACCATATCTCGATACTGTACTTTCCGATCGAAGGGAAGAGCTCCAGTATCGAACGATCGCTGCTAATTGACGGCGAAGTGCCGTTCGAAGAAGCCGCTTACCTGCAGTTCGATCGAATATGGGATAACGAGTTGGATCAGGTCAAGCGCGACAACCGCGGCAACGATCTTCGTCCGCAGCAAATTGAGAAACCCGAGTGGCGGGAGGCGATGTTCAAAGATTTCGAAGGGTACTACGAACAGCCGTTTCAATTCTACTTTACCGCGGGCACCCACAAAATCTCGCTAGTCTCGCAGCGGGAGCCGATGGTCATCCGAAATCTGAAGCTGTTTCAATATAAGCCGCCCGCTTCATACGAGGAAACATTGAAACGCTATCAAGCCGAGGGGCTTAACGAAGCTAAAAATATCATGATAACGGTACAAGGAGAGGACGCGATCGCCAAATCGTCGCCGACCTTGTATCCGCAAAGCGAGCGGACGAGTTCGGCAGTCTATCCGTATAGTCCGTCCATGATAAGGGTCAATACGATCGGCGGCTATAATTGGCGCATTCCGGGGCAGTGGATCGAATGGGAATTCGAAGTGCCCGAGACCGGGCTGTACAAAATCGGAATGAAGACACAGCAAAACTTTGTACGGGGTATTTATTCCACCCGCAGGTTAACGATTGACGGCAAAGTGCCGTTTAAGGAAATGGAGCGCGTCCCGTTTCGTTTCAACAACAATTACCGCTTGGACGTGATGGGCGGCGCCGAACCGTACTTGTTTATATTGGAGAAGGGAAAGCATATTTTGCGCCTGGAGGCGAGCTTAGGAGAATTCGCTCCGCTGATCCGCGAGGTCGAGGAAAGCTTGTTCAACCTCAACGCCATGTACCGCAAAATATTGATGATAACCGGGTCTTCTCCCGACGAGTTCCGCGACTACCGCGTGGAGAAACAAATTCCGAACTTGTTGGAAACGTTCGCCGCGGAGAGCAAGCGGCTTAAAGACGTCAGCGCCGAGCTGCGCAGACTGTCCGGCGGGAGCGGCGATTCGGAGGCGTTATTGAAGACGATGGCCATCCAGCTTGACGAAATGATCGAGAATCCGGACACGATTCCAAGACGCTTGACCGCCTATAAGACGAATACCGGCGGACTCGGCACTTGGCTGCTGAAGACGCGGGAAATGCCGCTCGAGATCGATGCGATCTACGTGGCGTCGCCCGATAAGAATCTGCCGAACGACGGTATGGGTTTTTTCGCGAAGCTCAGGCACGAGATCGTAACATTCATGTACTCGTTCTTTATCGATTACAATCAGATCGGCAATGTGTCCGACGGGAGCGGGGAACGGTCGGTTACGGTATGGATCGGAAGCGGCCGCGACCAGGCGAATACGCTGAAAGCGATGATCGACGAAACCTTCACGCCGGAAACCGGAATCAACGTCAATCTTAAGCTTGTCCAGATGCAAACGCTGCTGCCTGCCACGCTTGCCGGGCAAGGGCCTGACGTCGCCATGCAGATCGGCAACGACATTCCGGTAAACTACGCGATGCGCAACGCGGCTGAAGACCTTACCCGATTCAGCGACTTCGAGGAAGTCGCGAAGCGCTTCCGGCCTAGCGCATTAGTACCGTACACGTACGAGAACGGCGTATATGCGCTGCCTGAAACTCAGACGTTCAACATGCTGTTCTACCGGAAGGATGTGCTCAACGAGTTGGGGCTGTCCGTGCCGGAAACGTGGGAAGATGTGGCCAACATCTTCGCCGTCCTGAATAAAAATCATATGGAATTCGGATTGCCGCTCGTTCTACAACCGTCTTATCCCGGCGAAAACATTCCGCCGAACTCCGTTTACGCGATGCTGCTGATGCAGAACGGCGGGCAGTTTTACCGCAATGGAGGCAAGGAATCCGATCTGGATTCCCGTATCGGCATCGAAACGTTCAAAGCTTGGACGGAGTTCTATACGGACTACAAACTGGAACGGGAATTCGATTTCCCGAACCGTTTCCGGACCGGACAGATGCCGATCGGCATCGCGGACTACACGACGTATAACCAATTATCCGTGTTTGCGCCGGAAATTCGCGGAATGTGGGGCTTTGCACCCGTTCCGGGCACGAAACAGCCGGACGGAACGATCAGGCGCGAGGTGCCGGGCGGCGGAAGCGGAACGCTTATGCTGCAGGGCGCCAAAGACAAAGATGCGGCATGGGAATTCATGAAATGGTGGACCAGCGAACAGATTCAAACAAAGTTCGGAAGGGAAATGGAGAGTCTGATGGGAGCTGCGGCGCGCTATCCGACCGCAAACATCAAAGCCCTTGACAGCCTGCCTTGGCCGGTTGCCGATTACGAAAACCTTAGGGCGCAGTTCGAATGGGTGCGCGGCATACCGGAGGTGCCGGGCGGCTATTTCACCGGACGCCACCTTCTGAATGCATTCTATAAGGTTGTCGTTAACGCCAAGACGGAGCCACGGGAAGCGATAGTGGATTACACGCAATATATTCAGGAAGAAATTCGCGCGAAGCGAAAAGAATTCGGCCTGCCGGAATAAAGGGAGGGAACCACAATGTCTGACGCCATCATTAATGAACCGAACCCAGCCGCATCGGCCTTGAAACCCTCCGCCCGCTCTCAATCCTGGTGGGCAGTCAAGAGGCAGGCCATCAAAGCGAATAAGCATGCATACGTTCTTATGGCGCCATATATGCTGTTGTTCGCGATGTTTACCGTTCTTCCCGTCATCATGTCGATTTTTATCAGCTTTACCTATTTCAATATGCTCGAGTTCCCGAGATTTATCGGTTGGCAGAACTACTCCAGACTGTTCCTGGAGGACGACATATTCCTCATCGCCATCAAGAACACGCTGTTGTTCGCGGCAATTACAGGTCCGGTCAGCTACTTGGCGTGCTTCATCTTCGCCTGGATCATTAATGATTTGCGGCCGAAGATGCGCGCCTTCATGACCCTTGTTTTCTACGCTCCGTCCATATCGGGCAACGTCTATTTCATATGGCAAATGATATTTTCCGGCGACCGGTACGGTATCGCCAACGGCTTCTTGATCAATTGGGCGATCATTCTCGAGCCGATCTTATGGCTGAAGACGGAGAAGTACATTCTGGCGATTATCATTCTCGTGCAATTATGGCTGAGCCTTGGCACCGGCTTCCTTGCTTTTATCGCAGGGCTGCAGACCGTCGACAAGACGTTATACGAAGCCGGCGCCGTCGACGGCGTCAAAAACCGCTGGCAGGAGCTCTGGTACATTACGCTGCCGTCGATGAAGCCGCAGCTCATGTTCGGTGCGGTCATTCAGCTGACTACGTCGCTTGCGGTAGCCGACGTATCGATAAACTTGGCGGGCTTTCCAAGCGTTAACTACGCCGCGGAGACGATCGTAACGCACCTGATCGACTTCGGTACGATCCGCTTCGAGATGGGCTACGCTTCGGCAATCGCCACCGTACTGTTTACCCTTATGGTGGGCACGAACCTCATCGTTCAACGACTTCTCCGGAGGGTGGGGAATTAGCGCATGAATATCACATTTCAACTGCGAAAAAAACGCGTGAACCGCTCCTTCATGGGAAGCTTCTGGATGTTCGCGTTTCTGGCGGCCGTCGGCGCTTTTATGGCGCTTCCGCTCGTCTATGCGATCAACGCGGCGTTCAAGCCGCTCGATGAGATTTTCCTGTTCCCGCCGACGTTATTCGTTCGCAATCCGACTTTGAACAACTTTGTCGATCTTATGACGCTGCTGGGCAACTCGTGGGTGCCGTTCTCCCGCTACATTTTCAACACCGTATTCATCACAGGCATGGGAGTCATAGGTCACGTCATCTTGGCTTCGGCGGCTGCATTCCCGCTTGCGAAATATAATTTCCCCGGCAAAACGATTTTGTTCACGACAGTCGTATTGTCGCTCATGTTCACGCCGGCGGTCACCGCCATTCCGAACTATATGATCATGTCCTGGATCGGCTTTATCGATACGTATTGGGCCGTTATTGTGCCGGCCTTCGCATTCCCGTTGGGACTGTATCTGATGAAGCAATTTATGGAGCAAATCCCGGACGCGCTGCTCGAAGCGGCCAAGATCGACGGCGCCTCCGAATACCGGATTTTCTGGCAAATCATAATGCCGAACGTGAGGCCGGCATGGCTGACGCTGATCATCCTGCTGTTCCAATTGCTGTGGGGGACGGACGGCAACGGATTCATATACAGCGAGCAGCTGAAAACATTGCACTTTGCGTCCAATCAAATCATACAGGGCGGTATCGCCCGTGCGGGCGTCGGCGCCGCGGTAGCGTTAATATTGATGAGCGTGCCGATCACGCTGTTCATCTTTACGCAAAGCCGTATCATCGAGACGATGGCGACGTCCGGTATGAAAGATTAGGGGGGCGGCCGTGATATTGAACAAAGCGCTTATCATAACGGCGATCATTTCATTCATTGCGGTGAACGCCGCTCCGCCGGTATCGGCGGGGGCTCCGTACGAAGCTTATACCTACAATTACTATCGGGATTCCGTCCCGCTGCCTGCACCGTTCCTTCCGGATCGTTCGGTTTCGGGAAGCGATCTGGGTGTCGGGAGCTTCAAAAATCCGAACGATTTGTACGTGACGGAGGACGGGTTCATCTACATTCTGGATAGCGGCAACAATCGCATCATATGCACTGACGGCAACTGGAACGTCATCCGGGTCATATCTTCGTTCGAGAACGCCGGCAAGGAAGATAAGTTCAACAATCCCGGAGGCGTATTCGTAACGGAAAGCAAAGAGATCTACGTCGCGGATACCGAAAACAGCCGTATTGTCGTGCTGACGAATCAAGGGAAGCTTGTCAAAATCGTCGACAATCCTCAATCCGACATTTTGCCGGGCAATTTCAAGTTCAACCCGGTCAAGCTCGCTGTGGACAAGGCAAACCGGATCTTTGTCGTGGCGCGCGGCGTATTTGAGGGATTGATGCAATTCGAGGACAAAGGCGGCTTTATCGGGTACGTCGGCACGATCAACGTAACGCAAAGCTTCACCGACAAACTTTGGCGCCGGCTTGCGACGGATGCGCAGCGCGAGCGGATGCAGCTCTTTATTCCAACGGAATTCTCCAACGTCGATATTGACAGCAAAGGGTTTGTCTACTCCACCAACATCGACATGAATATGCAAAACCCGATCAAACGGCTCAATCCGTCGGGTCAAGATGTCATCAAGCGGTTCGGTTATTATCCGAATATGGGCGATGTGCGATACCGGATATTCGGCAATAACGCGGGTCCGTCGAAGCTTACCGATATCAAGGTGATCGGCGGCGGGATGTATACGGTGCTCGATTCGTTCCGCGGCCGGTTGTTCACGTATAACGACGAAGGGGAGCTGCTTTACGCTTTCGGAGGCAGAGGTACGCAGCTGGGCGTGTTTAATACTCCGGTTGCGGTCGAACGGATCGGCGATAAGCTCGCCGTGCTTGACCGGGGCAAGAACAACGTCGTTGTGTTCCGACCGACCTTGTTCGGAAGCTCCGTCCATAAGGCGGTAACCCTTCATTATAACGGCAACGACGAGGAAGCGGTTGAAGTATGGAAAGAAGTGCTTCGCTTGAATTCCAACTATGACATCGCTTACCTGGGTATCGGCAGATCGCTCCTTATGGAGAAAAAGAACAAGGAAGCGATGGAATACTTCGAGCTTGGCATGCAGCGCAAATATTATTCCGTTGCATACAAGCGGTACCGGAGAGAAGTGATGAAGGAGCATTTCGGCACGTTCATGACTGTGTTGGTGACAATAATGATTGCGCTTGTATCGTTCCGGTTCGTCAAGAAATGGAGAAAGAGGAGGACTGTGAATCGTGAAGCCGGAGCATTATAAATTTCCGTTCCATGTCATTCTGCATCCGTTCGACGGATTCTGGGATTTGAAGTATGAAGGCAAAGGCAAAGTCAGAGTCGCTATGATCATATTGGCGCTGCTTGTTCTTAGCGTTATTCTGCAGAAGCAATTCGCCGGATTCCTGGTAAATTACAACGATCCGCGCTACCTGAACAGCCTGAACGACATTCAATACACCGTTCTTCCGTTCTTCCTGTTCTGCATTGCCAATTGGTCGATTACGACGTTGATGGAAGGCGAGGGTAAATTCAAGGAAATTGTCATGGCTGCCGGCTATGCGCTGCTGCCGTTCGTGCTTATCAATTTGCCTATGACCTTCATCAGCAGGTTCATGACCGAGGAAGAGACGCCATTCTATTATTTGACCGGGAGCTTGGCGGGGGCTTGGTTTCTCTATCTGCTGTTCGTCGGCATCATGACCGTGCATCAGTATACCCCGGCCAAAACCGTCATTACGTTGGTGTTGACCGTCATTGCAATGGGAATTGTCGTATTCCTCGGATCGCTCGCCTTCAGCATGGGCATGCAGATTTATTTTTTCATCTTGAATATTTACCGTGAACTTATATTCCGGATGTAAAGGAGGCCGCAACCTTTGAGAAAACGGACAAAATGGTACGCGGCATCGGCTTGCATTCTGGTTGCCGGCATAGCTGCATTCTTGATTTACAAAGTTAATACAGGCGTGCCGGCGATCAACACGGCTTCCTACGACCAAGGGACGTCCGAGCCCGTGCAAGCGGCGGAGCTGAAGTTTCTGCAGGGCGGCGCCGATGCCGTTCCGGGAATGAAGCTTGCGGCTGAAACGGATGAGCTGGCACTCTACTTCCATCCCGAAACGACGGAATTTGCCGTATTGAATAAACGAAGCGACAAAGTGTGGCACAGTAACCCGGCTGACAAAGACGAGGACTCCAAGGCTTCTCCATTCGAGAAGGAAACGCTGGCTTCGCAAATTACAATAACGTATCGGGACAACATGGGGCGGGTCGACACGTTCACCAATTTCGCGCAAAGCATCAATCGCGGCCAGTTCACGGCGGAGAGCATCGAGAACGGCATCCGCATCGCATACACGCTTGGCGATATGTCGCTGGGCATTGACGCGCTCCCGAAGTTTATCAGCAAGAAGAGGATGGAGGAGAAGGTGTTTAGCAAGCTGGACGAAGCGACGGCGCGCTATGTAAGCACCAGGTACTATCCGCTGAAATCGAATCCGGACGTTCTGGAGCGGTTGGATTCGGCCGTCGAACGGGCCCTGGTGCTGAAGAGAATGCTGGAAGCATTCCAGAAAGCGGGCTATTCGCCCGACGATCTTGCCTTTGATAACGAAGAGAACGGGGTTGCGGGAGGAACAGCCGCTAATAAGCCTAATTTTACGATTCCGCTCGAAATTCGGTTGAACGGCGATTCGCTTGTCGTTACGGTACCTGTCAGCCAGATTCAAGAAAGCGAAGGTTACAGGATTCGCATGTTGAATTTGCTCGGATTTTTCGGGGCTGCGGGAACGGCGGAACAAGGCTACATGCTCGTGCCGGACGGCTCCGGAAGTTTGATTTACTTGAACAACGGCAAGACGGGAGAAGAGGTTTACGCGCAGAGGGTTTACGGTGAGGACTACAACGATAACAGCGGCAGGCGCGGCCAGGTGGCCGAAAGCGTAAGGTTGCCGGTGTTCGGTCTGAAATCCGGCAGTGAGGCGTGGCTCGCAGTCATTGAGAAGGGTGACGGCATTGCGAGCATAAACGCCGATATTAGCGGGCGCAGTAATTCTTACAACCATGTTTTTTCCAGCTTCGCCATTCGCGGTGAGGATGAGCTGGAGCTGTATAAGGGCAATAAAGTCGAAGAAATAAAATTGCTGACCGATGAGCGGTTTGCCGGCGACGTTCAAGTGCGGTACAGCTTTCTTTCCGGCGATGACGCGGATTACTCGGGCATGGCCAAGCGTTATCAGGAATCGCTCGAAGAGCGGGGCGTGCTGAAGCCGCTTGCGGCAGAGGGAGATATGCCTTTCTATCTAAGCGTTCTCGGTGCCGTCGATAAGCGGCAGACGTTTCTCGGCGTTCCGTATAAGGGCATGATCTCAATGACAACGTTCGATCAAGCCGGCGCGATCGCCGACCGGTTGAAATCGGACGGAGTTTCCAATATCCGTATGCGTTATTTGGGCTGGTTCAACGGCGGAATAAATCATAAAATCGCTGCGAATGTGAATGTAGACGGAGTGCTTGGCGGGAGCTCGGGTATCAAGTCTCTTGCTGCCAAGCTGGAGGCGATGGGCGGCAAGCTGTACCCGGATGTCGCTTTCCAGCACGTTTACCGGGACGACTTCAACTTTGCGCCGGCTTCCGACGCCGCGCGTTTCGTCACGCGCGAGGAAGCGGTCCGCACGCCGTTCAACCGCGCATTCAATACGATGGATTACGATTTGGGCATTTATTATTTGTTGTCGCCGGCCAAGCTGCCTTATTATGTGGATCGTTTTATCA
This sequence comes from Paenibacillus alkalitolerans, assembly GCF_016482785.1. GTDB lineage: Bacteria > Bacillota > Bacilli > Paenibacillales > YIM-B00363 > Paenibacillus_AE > Paenibacillus_AE alkalitolerans. Next base: position 152,255 of record NZ_JAEMXM010000001.1, read on the forward strand.
ACGGATATGAACGGTTGGAGAACGACGCCGTCGCGCTCCGCGATCTCGGGGACTTGCTGCATGCCGATTACCGGGTCAATCGCGTTATCTTCCGCGATACGGCCAAACACATCGTGGCGGAACAGCTCGGCAAATTGAAAGAGCGCTACCCGAATTTGCTGATTACCGGAGGGAACGCGTACGCTCTCGCATATGCCGATCAGGTGGTGAACGTTCCGACCTCAACGAGTTTGTTCAATATTACGGACGAGGAGGTGCCGTTTTACCAGATGGTCCTTCACGGGTATGCCGATTATGCAGGAGCGCCGGTCAACCTGGATGACGAACAGGACGTACACGCGCATCTGCTGCGTTCGATCGAACTCGGTTCCGCGCCGCACTTTTTCTGGTCCAACGACTCCTCGTCAAAATTAAAATTTACACTCTACGACACGATGTTTTCGACGCAATATACGTCTTGGTACGATCAGGCGGTGGACATGTACAAGAATGTAAACGCAGCGCTTGCTGGCCTTCGTTCAGTGAAGATCGACAAGCACATTCGTCATATGGAAGGTGTCGTGGAGGTACGGTACGAGAACGGCGCTTCCGTATTTATCAACTACACGGATAAGCCGGTAACGGTGAACGGAACGAGAATCGGCGCGAAAAACTTTACGGCGGGCGGTGGAAGCCAGTGAACAAGAAAAGGATGACACTGACTCGGAAGAGGGCGCTTCTCGGCTATGCCTTTATCCTGCCGTGGTTGATCGGATTCGTATTCTTGTTCGCGGCGCCGCTCGTTCAATCGGCCAATTTCAGTTTTCACGAGCTCAAAGTGGCTCCGGGCGGCTATGAATTGCGCTTTACCGGTCTCAAAAACTTCAACGACGCACTGTTCGTCGATGCGAATTTCAACAGGATATTGACGGAATCCGTAACGGAAATGGTCTGGAACGTACCGATGATATTGTTCTTTAGCCTGTTTTCGGCGGCTTTGCTCAATCAGAAGTTCAGAGGACGGACGATGGCAAGAGCGGTGTTCTTTCTTCCGGTCATTCTCGCTTCCGGCGCGATCGCGGCCGCCGAAACTTCCGGTTTGATCAGCTTGACCGGCAGCTCGGAGGTTGCGAAAGAGCTTGGCGAGATGCAAAGCGGGTTCGACACGCTGTCTCTTATCTTCCTACTGGAAAACGCCGGATTTCCGGAATGGTTTATCAATTATATCGTCGACGGCGTTATGCGAATCTATGAAATTATACGCAGCTCAGGCGTTCAAATCTTGATTTTCTTGGCTGCTCTGCAGTCGGTTCCGCCGTCGATGTATGAGGTGGCCAAGATGGAAGGCGCGACCGCTTACGAATCGTTCTGGAAAATTACTTTCCCGATGGTGAGCCCGCTCATTCTGACCAACGTCATATACACGATCATCGACTCGTTCTCGAACAGCACGGTAACGCAGACGATCTATGAAACGGCATTCCGGTCGCAAAACTTCGGGCTCAGCGCGGCCATGTCCTGGCTGTACACGCTGGTAGTCGCCGTCATACTGGTCATTATCGGAGTACTCATCTCCAGAAGAGTGTTTTATTACAACTGAAGGTTGCGAAAGGAGGAACGGCGCATGGAATCGTTCAATGTCAGAGAAGACGCGTCCATGGTGTACCGGCTGCAGAGAACGAAAAACAAATCGTTGGAATGGTTATGGTCCGTCGTCCGCTATATACTCGTCATCGGGATATCGTTCGTCATTATTTATCCGCTGGCAAGGCAAATTTCCACAGCGGTCAAAGATCCTGCCGATATCTACAACCCTACGATTTATATGGTGCCGGTTCATTTCACGCTGGATAACTTCAGGCTCGCTATGGAAGTTCTGAATTATTGGCCGCTGCTCGGCAATACGCTGCTGTTCGTTACGATTACAACGTTACTGCAAGCCGCTTCTTGCGCCCTTGCGGGATACGGGTTTGCAAGATTCACTTTTCCGGGCAGCAACATATTGTTTACGTTTGTTATTTTAACGATTCTTATTCCGATGAGCACGTTGATGGTGCCGATGTACCTGCATTTCCGCAATTTTGATATTATGGGTCTCGTCACTCTGTTTTCCGGGAAGGACGGCGTCAATTTGCTCAACACCTATTGGCCCTCCATGATAACGTCGGCGACGGCAAACGGTTTGAAGTCAGGTCTGTACATCTATATTTTCCGGCAATTTTTTCGCGGTCTTCCCAAGGAGATTGAGGAAGCCGCATTGATTGACGGAGCGGGCGGGTTCATGACATTTTTCCGCATCATGCTGCCTAACGCGATCCCTGCGTTGGTGACCGTTATGCTGTTTGCATTCGTATGGCAATACAACGACACGTTCTATGCGTCGCTGTTCATGAGCGAGAGCGCCTTAATGTCAGTCAAGATCGCTTCTTTGCCTGCCGATGCCAACCAGTATTTGCCGTCCCTTCTCGGGCTCGGTGCGAATGCGGAAATGAAGGCGGACCCGAATCATGTTGCGATGATTGTCGATACGGGGATTTTGCTGGCAATCGCTCCGCTCATCGTAATGTACCTGTTCGTGCAGCGGTATTTCGTTGAGAGCGTGGAGCGTACGGGAGTTGTGGGTTAATGAAAAGGGGCGGATTTTGAAAATGGAGCGGTTATTCATCAAGGGAATGACGTGGGGATGGAACTCAAAGCGCGGAGATTACAGAACGCCCGAGGCGGCCGATTCTCTTCGCAAGCTTTGCGAGACGGGATGTGAATGGGTCGCTCTGTCGTTTTGGACGTGGCAGGACACGGTGCATTCCACCGAAATCTCTTTCGATTACGGATATACGGTGACGGACCGCGATTTGGAGTTCGCGGTTCGCGAAGCAAAGAGGCTCGGGTTGAAGGTTTGCTTAAAGCCGGTTGTCAATTCTCGAGACGGTCTGTGGAGAGCGAATATCGGTTTTCCGGATGAGGAGAGCGTTACGCACAGATACTGGGATAAATGGTTCGAGTCGTACACGGATTTTTTGGTGCATTATGCCGAACTGGCTGAAGAGCTTGACGTCGAAATGTTCTGCGTCGGCTGCGAAATGGTGAAGTCGGAGTCTCAAACCGACCGCTGGAGAAGCGCTATCGTGAAAGTGCGTCAAGCGTATTCGGGTCCGCTCGTTTACAACGCAAACCACGGCAAGGAAGAAGGAATCGCCTGGTTCGACGCGGTGGATTATATCGGAACGAGCGCATACTACCCGGTAGGAAAAGCGCCCGGAGACACCGAGGAGAACATGATCGCGAACTGGCTCCCCGTTCGGGAAAAGCTGGAGCGGCTTCAGCGCAAGTTTAATAAGCCGATTATATTTATGGAGATCGGCTGCCGCAGCGCCCTCGGGTGTGCGACGATGCCGTGGGATTACGCCAGCAGCGAGCTTCCGTACTATGAAGAGGAGCAAGCGAATTTCTATAGCTCCGTCATCAAAGTGTTTTGGGACGAGCCTTGGTTTTCGGGCTTCTTCTGGTGGGATTGGAGCGTCAAGCTTTATCCGTTGGAGCAGGCCGGAACCAACCTCGGGTTTGATGTTTACGGCAAGAAGGCCGGTGTAATACTTGCGGAGTGGTATAGCAAACCAATTAATATATTAAGTAAGTAACATCATGAATAATTAATATAGTTAATTGTTATATGACATTAACAAATTTGGTCGGCTTAATGCCGATCTTTTTTTTACACAATAGATAGTCGGATCCTACAGTGCCGTTAATTTAGAACGGTGCTGCAGGTACAGCGCAGTCCACACAACCGCCAGCTCGCCCGCAAAACCACCCGTAATGGCGACGGCGCCGATGCTGCCGTTCCAGGATGGAACGAGGGCGACCAATATGACGAGCAGACTGACTGCTAGTCCGGCGTTGGCGCACTGGGACCAGACGAACACGTTCGTCCGCCGGCGGAGCATAAGCAATCCGTTGCCGAAATCCAGCCATGGAAGCACGAATGCCAGTGCAAGGAACGAACGCAGCACATCGATCGTTGCCGGCAGCAGACGGCCGCTTAATCCGAGCAGCTCCGCAAAGATATAAGAACCGATAGGCGTCCACCCGATGGCGATGAGCAAAACGCCCGGGACAAATCCGACGATGAGCTGAAACCGTCGTACAAGCTCCGGGGAAGAGGCGTGAAAGTTAAGCACAATTTGATGAATGTAAGTAAAGAAGCTCATCACTAAATTAAATATGCTGGAAGCGACGGCGAATGAGGCGATCGCCAACTCGATGTCCGACGTCTTCCCGAGCAGGGCGTTGACGGCGGGATGGATCGTTACCGCGATGAACGATGAATAGAGCAACGGGCGATAAAATCCGAATACCTGCTTTTTTTTTGTGATGCCATGCGATTGTATTCGTTCCGGCATTTTGCGTACGAGAATTCGGCCTTCCAGGAAACTGACAAGCGCTTCAATCATCATACCTGCAGCAAATATAAGTGCGCCGACCGCACCGCTGTCGACTTGTTCCATCCGGATGAAATATTGAGAGAGTGCGAACATGCCGGCTAATCGGACGACCATGCCGATCGTCATCCATTTGGTCCGCATCTGCGAGATGATAACGCCGTGGTACAGGCAGCGTAACGCGGAAAATACGCTTACCCACATTAAGAACCGGTAACCTTCGACTACGGAACCGACGGCGCCCGGCTTGACTCCGAATATTTGTCGGAATACGAGCGGGCCGGCCGGAGTGTAACTAATGATTGCGCCGAATGCGATGCACGCCGCAATAAGAATGTATGTTACACCCGACATGGCCCGGAACGACACACGGTCTCTGACCAGTGCCGAGCAAGTTTGCCTTATGAGAACCGCCGGTCTTTCCGTTAAAATAAATAAACTCATCCCGATCGCGTAGCTGGCAATGACCGCCTCCGGCTGCTGCGCTTGGGATAAGGTGGCATGAATGATTACGTGTGTAATTGTCACTAAACAAGAGGCTAGGCCTAGCGGCAGAAAAAACAGCACCAGAGTTAACATGGAAGTTGTTCGGGCCGTTGCAGGCTTGGCGGTTTGGGATAAAGATACGTTTGACATATGGCTGGGCCCCCGGTCGGATGCTGTTTCAAGATTATAGGTCCCATTGTAACACGAATGGACAGCGAAGGGTCCATCACTTTTCTACGCGTTTGTCACTATGTAAGCCGTTGATGTTGTCACATCTATCGGGTGGCATGATGGAGCGGTGAAAATTATGCATAGTACGGTCGGAATGATCGTTATGATACTAATCGATGATAGCGGGGGTATACGCCTTTGAGTATTTTCAAGAAAACTGTTGTCGAAGAAGCCGGCTTAGGGAATATTCCCCTCCCGCACCTTCGCTTGGGCTACGTCCTCCATCAAAACAAAAACGCTGTTTTCGCAAATATTGTTGCTCTCTACTGATGTCTAAAATTGTCCAATACTAGTAAGGATACCTAATTCCCATACGGGCGGGCATCCTCAACTAATCAATATCTTTGGGTTTTACGTCTATACTCTTCTTCAATCTCTGCTTTTTCCTCTTCTGTTGCATACCTAAACAAATGCAAATGCTCATCTACGTTTATTTCAATAATTTCAATTGGAGTAACGGGATTGGGATTTACCCATTGATTCCCACCTGCGTATGTAAATCCTTCACTTGACACTTTATATACATAACCTTTTCCTCCGTAGTTTGGGTGCCCACTAACAAATATCATTTTTAACGGCTCTCCATACTTGGGGTGCATAACTCGGCTGCTATTGCCATGTTCGTCAGGAACGACTCCTAATGCAAAAGCTATTGCATGATCTTTAATAGAAGTTGCGTATACTGCAAACTGGTTTCCTTCATTGTGGCCCCAATCATACGCTTGATTTGGCTTTAATTCATCAACCAACTTACTTCCCCCGTGGAACAAAAATACTGGCTTTTCCATTAAAGGTCACCTCTATCATCAAGTAATGCGATATCACAACCATATTTTACCATATACATGCATGCTTTGAGGGAAATTTTTTAGTCAATTCAGTTTCTTAAGCAATCTACTTGAAGTTCTGTATAGTTATAATATTCGCTCGCTTACATGTATCCAGTAACATCTTTTTCTGCCTGTCTGCATGATGTAACTCCAAGAATCGTTACCAAAACATATAATTGTCGAGATTTTGGTTGCAACACCTTGAAACCTATCCATCCACTTCTTCAAACGGGAATGGATCGAGTTTACATGTTGGATGTGATATACGGATTAGTCGCGAAAATTGCGGTTGCACGGCGATGAATGCCGAATTCAGGCGCTGAATCTGATTGCTTCCGTATTCTTATACCTGCCGGCTTGATAATTATATTTTTCACCTTCTTTGAAAAACGATATGATAGAAGTGCTTACTATATATAAGGAGATGAGATCGGGCCGATGATACGTTTATTCCAAACGAATGTCGTTCGCAAATTAAAAGAGTTGGAAGGGGATTGGGATTTCCAGCCGGTAGAGGCGGATGGAACGCTTCCTTCCGAATATCGGTACAGGATGCCGGTGCCCGGCTGCTGGGAAATGCATCCGCGTTTCGATGTATACAGGGGAAAGGCAGCATATCGCACGACAGTGCAAACAGCAAAGAAGACGGCACTGCGGCTCACATTTAAAGGCGTGAGCCATACGGCTGAAGTTTATTTTGACGGAGAGAAAATTGCCGAGCACTATAACGCATACACTGCTTTCTCCGTTATTGTGCCGGAAGCCGATGCGGGGACGCACGATGTCGCAGTATTGGTCGATAACTCGTTTAACGACGCTTCCGCACTGCATGTTCCCAACGATTATTTTACGTACGGGGGAATTATTCGGCCGGTCGTCGTTGAAGAGATTCCGGACACATTCATTGAGCGGATCGAGTTTATTCCTTCAATGGCGGGTTCCGGTTGGCAAGCTTCCATTAACGTGTATGTCCGAAATATCGGAAACAAAGATACGGAGGCGGAGCTCCGCGGAACTTTGGCCGGCACTTCAATCCATATGGGGAAACGTCTTATTCCTGCGGGACAAACGGCAGTTTTCCACGCTAACCAAATGTTCAACGGTGTGAACGCTTGGTCAAACGCGGCGCCTAACCTATACTTACTGCAAATGCAGCTTTATTCCGCTTCCGGCGGCGAGCCGGTCGACGATTTGATCGAGCGGGTCGGATTTCGCGAAGTAACGACGCACAACGGGAAAATTCAGATCAACGGGGAAGACATTATGCTGAAAGGCTTCAACCGCCATGAGGACCATCCTCTCGCCGGAGCGGCCATACCGTACCAGCTCATGGTAAAAGATGTGGAGCTGATGGTCGACATGGGCGCCAACACGGTGCGGACGAGCCATTACCCGAACGACGAACGTTTCCTGGATCTGTGCGATGAACGAGGTATTTACGTATGGGAAGAAAACCATGCCCGCGGCCTGAGCTTGGAACAGATGAAGCACCCGAATTTTATGAAGCAATGCGAAGGTTGCAACCGTGAGATGGTCGAACAGCACTACAACCACCCGAGCATCATCATCTGGGCGATTCTCAACGAGTGCGCGAGCGATACGCCGGAAGGCAGGGAAATGTACAAGGCGCAGCTGGAGCAAATTCGCTCGATGGATCAATCCAGGCCGCTTACGTTCGCCTCCCATCATAGAGATAAGGAGCTTTGCTTCGATCTGGCAGATATTGTGTCGTTCAATTTATATCCGTTATGGTACGGCGAAGAAGATCCGGGTGAGCTTTGCGATCAGGCCAGAAAGTGGGCCGATGAAGCGGGCGGATTGGGCAAGCCGATGATTATGAGCGAATTCGGAGCCGACGGTTATTACGGACTACGGGATCCCGCCCGTTTCAAAGGCACCGAGGAGCGCCAGGCGGACATCATCAGACGGAACATTGTGGCTTATCAAGCGAGACCGTTCATATCCGGGATGTTGATTTGGCAGTTCTGCGATTGTAAGGTAACGGAAGGAAACGGATGGCTGTTATCCCGCGCAGGGACGCAAAACAGCAAAGGGATTGTCGACAGATACCGCAGGCCAAAGCTTTCGTATGATACGGTAAAAAGCTTATTTCACCTATAATTATGATGCGTTCACTGTATTGAACTAAGTAAAAGAGGAGGGTATTGTCATGTAGAGGTAAGGAATGTTTGCGAGGAGGAAGCGTACGATGCCGGTTAAATTGAAAGGGATTACATGGAATCACAGCAGAGGTTTCGTACCCGTCGCTGCGACGTCGCAGCGGTTCGCGGAGTTAAACCCCGGCGTGGAGATCGTCTGGGAAAAGCGGTCTCTTCAACAATTCGCCGATATGCCGATTCAGACGCTGGCGGAATCATACGATCTGTTGATTATCGATCATCCGTGGGCGGGAGTTGCAGCCGAGCACAACGTACTTCTTCCGCTGGAACGTTACTTATCGGAGGAATTTCTTGCGGACCAAGCCGCCAATTCGGTCGGAAAATCGCATGAAAGCTACAATTTCAGCGGCTTCCAAAGCGCGCTGGCTGTGGACGCGGCAGCTCCTGTAGCATCTTATAGAGAAGATTTATTGCAGGCTTACGGACTTGAGCCGCCGCAAACGTGGGAAGACTTATTGGCGTTTGCCAAAACAGGCCGCATGGCGTTCCCCGGTATCGCAATCGATTCGTTGATGAACTTCTACATGCTGTGCAGCACCCAAGGCGAGGATCCGTGCGTGTCGGATGAATACATCGTCAGCTCCGACATGGGGTTGCAGGTACTCGATCAGTTAAGAGAGCTCGCCGCATATTGCACCAAAGAAATGTTCGATTGGAATCCGATCAAATTGTACGAGGCGATGTCCGGAGGAGACGATATTGCGTATTGTCCGTTCGCATACGGATATTCGAACTATGCCCGCGCCGGCTATTCCAATCATCCTTTGCGTTTTTGCGATATGGTGACGATCGGACGTCACGGCAAACTTAAATCGACGTTGGGCGGAACGGGAATCGCCGTTTCGTCCCGGTGCGCCCATCCGGATATCGCCGTCCGGTACGTCGAGTTTACCGCAAGCCCGCAATGCCAAAGAACGATATATGTGGAAAACGGGGGCCAACCGGGGCACCGTACCGCATGGATGGACGAAGAAGCGAACCGCCGGTGCGGAAATTACTTTGTTGCGACGCTTCCCGCATTGGACCGTTCCTATCTCCGTCCCCGTTACAACGGATACTTGCATTTCCAGGATCATGCGGGCGATCTCGTTAGACGATTCATGATGCAAGGCGGTTCGGGGAAAGTCGTTCTGGACGGTATGAACAAATTGTACCGGGAATCGAAACGGGAGGTGCCTCATGAGACCGCTTGACGGACTTTTGGTCTTGGACTTCAGCCAGTTTTTATCGGGACCGTCGGCGGCGCTCCGTCTGGCGGATCTCGGAGCGAGAGTGATCAAAATCGAAAGGCCGAACGGCGGCGATTTATGCCGGCAGCTTTCTTTGAGCAATTTATTGTCTGACGGAGACAGTATCTTGTTTCATACGATTAACCGGAATAAAGAAAGCTATGCCGCCGATCTGAAGCAGCCCGGCGACCTGGAAAACGTGAAGAAACTGATCGAACGGGCGGACGTGCTAATCGAAAATTTCAGACCAGGAACGATGGAGAAGCTCGGGCTCGGTTATGAGCAGGTGCGGCTGCTGAATCCCCGAATCATATACGGCAGCATTACGGGATACGGTAAAGAGGGACCTTGGAAAAGCAAACCGGGCCAAGATTTGTTGGTTCAAGCGATGTCCGGCGTCACATGGTTGAACGGCGATGCCGGACAACCCCCGGTACCGTTCGGTCTCGCTGTGGCGGACATGCTGGCCGGCGCTCATATGGTCCAAGGGATACTAGCCTGTCTCATCCGAAGAGGCAAGACGGGGACGGGCGGGATTGTGGAAGTGAGCCTGCTGGAGTCGATCCTCGACTTTCAATTCGAGGTGCTCACTACATATCTGAATGACGGTCAACAATCTCCCGTCAGAAGCTCCGTGAACAATGCGCATGCCTATTTAGGTGCACCTTACGGTATATACGAGACGAAAGACGGTTATATAGCGTTGGCGATGGGATCGGTGGTGCGGCTTGGGGAACTGCTTGAATGTCCGGAGCTTCAAGCTTACACGGATCCGAACGATTGGTTTGCACGGAGAGATGAAATTAAAAGCGTGCTCGCAGCTCATGTCAAGAACAAGACGACAAATGAGTGGCTGGAGCGGCTCGAACCGGCGGATTATTGGTGTGCGGACGTAATGAATTGGGACTCGCTGATACGCCACGATGGGTTCCAAGTGTTGGACATTGTGCAGCAAATCGCCCGTCCCGGAGGAGCTCCGCTTCGCACGACCCGCTGTCCGATCCGTATCAACGGGGAGCGGTTGAAATCGCCGAAATGGGCACCGTCCGTCGGCGAGCATAATGAATCGATCCGGACGGAATTCGGTTTAGAGGAACAGGGCGGTTGATTCCCAATGTGTGCGATGAAACCGTTGGAAGGCATCACGGTGATCGATTTCAGCCAATTCCTGTCCGGACCGTCCGCAAGCTTGCGTCTTTCAGACCTTGGAGCCCGCGTCATTAAGGTGGAACGTCCCGGCAGCGGCGACATATGCCGGAGGCTGTATATTTCCAACCTCGTAATTGACGGAGACAGCTCAATCTTTCATGCGATCAACAGAAATAAAGAAAGTTTATGCGCGGATTTGAAGAAGCAAGAAGATGCCGATTTCGTCAAGCGGTTGATCGGGAAAGCGGACGTAATGATACAAAATTTCCGGCCAAGCGTTATGGAGAAGCTTGGATTTCACTACGAAGCGGTCAAGGAAATGAATCCTGCATTAATTTATGGGGAAGTGACGGGGTACGGTTCGGAAGGGCCTTGGAAGGATTCGCCCGGTCAGGATTTGCTGGCGCAATCGAGATCGGGTTTGGTTTGGGTTAAAGATAAGAACGGAGAGCGGCCTTCTCCATTCGGTCTCGCAATTGCCGATATAATGGCGGGAGTACATTTGGCGCAGGGCATTTTATCGTGTATGGTTCGCAGGGCTGTAACCGGAGAAGGGGCGCACGTTCAAGTAAGCTTATTGGAGTCGGTGATCGACATCCAACTGGAACAATTGTCAGAATATATGAACGGCGGGAATTGCGCACATCCGTCTGCAACCCCGCACTCGCATAATGGAATATACGAAACGGAAGAAGGTTACCTCGCAATCGCTTCATCCTACACTGACCCGGCTGACGTTCATGAGACGAAAGTGCTTACTTGGGAACAACTGATGAAGCAAGACGGGTTTAAAGCGCTGGACATGATTCAAGAGATCGAGCGGGAGGGTGGTCCCGTAATGAGAACGACCAGATGCCCGATCCGTATCGACGGTCAACTATTCAAATCGCGCAAAGGCTCTCCGCGAACCGGGGAACATAGTGCAAAAATCAGAAAGGAGCTGTTTCAATGAAAATCGACGCTCATCAGCACTTTTGGAATTTGGAACAAGTGGCTTATCCGTGGCTGGATCCGATGTTCGGTCCGATTTGCCGCACGATCGAGCCTCCGGAGCTGGAACCGTTGTTGAAAGCGGCGGGAATCGACAAGACGGTCATCGTCCAGTCGATGAACTCCTTTGCAGATACGCATTATATGTTGGAAGTTGCAGCCGCCTACGATTGGGTGGGAGCGGTAGTCGGCTGGGTTCCGCTGAACATTCCCGAGATTGCCGACAAGAAATTGCAAGAGTTTACGAAGAATCCGTATTTTAAAGGCGTGCGCCACCTCATCCACGAGGAGAAGGATCCGGACTGGGTCGTTCGCGATAATGTGATCGAAGGTTTGAAGGTGCTGGCCTCCTACGGAATGACATTCGACGTGGTCGCCGTTTTTCCGAATCATCTGAAACACGTGCCGACTCTTGCCGAGAAGGTGCCGGATTTGAAAATGGTCATCGACCACTTTGCGAAGCCGCCGATCAAGGACAAGCAAATGGGGGAGTGGGCCGAACAATTTACCGCGGCGGCTCAATATCCGAACGTCTTTGCGAAAGTATCGGGACTGAATACGGCGGCGGATTGGGAAACTTGGATAGCCGACGATTTGAAGCCCTATATCGATTATGCGTTACAAACGTTCGGCTCGCACAGGCTCATGTTCGGCAGCGATTGGCCGGTCGCCAATTTGGCGGGGGATTATGCGAAAGTTTGGACGGAAACGAACAAAGCGATCGCGGATAACGACAAAAGGGACATTGATATGATTTTAGGCGGTACGGCGGCGCGATTTTATGGGGTTAAATGAGTGGACTAACAGGAGGGACAACGATATGAAGCGATATGGAAGCGTGATTAAAGTAAGGCCGGAGAAGCTGGAAGAGTACAAGCGGCTGCATGCGGCCGTATGGCCTGACGTATTGAAGATGATCAAAGAATGCAATATCCATAACTATTCCATTTACTATAAGGACGGTTATTTATTCAGCTATTACGAATATAGCGGTACCGATTATGAAGCCGATATGGCAAAAATGGCCGCGGATCCCGTGACACAGAAGTGGTGGGAAGTGTGCATCCCATGCCAAGAGCCGCTGGAGACGAGAAAAGAGGGCGAATGGTGGGCACAGATGGAGGAAGTGTTCCATCTCGATTGATGCTGGACCTTCGGAGGTGACCGGTTTATGTTTCGGACGCAATATTTTGAAGACTATTCAATCGGGCATACGAGAGAGACGCTAGGGAGGACGATCACGGAGACGGATATCGTTCTTCATGCCGGACAGACGGGGGATTTTTACCCTCATCATATGGATGCCGAGTGGTGCAAAGGCCAGGATTTCAAGCAGAGAATAGCGCATGGCACGTTGATTTTCAGCGTCGGAGTAGGGATGACGGCCGGAGAGATCAATCCGGAAGCGATGTCGTACGGTTACGACAGGCTTCGGTTTATTAAACCTGTGTTTATCGGCGATACGATTCGGGTAAAGGTTACAATCAAAGAAAAACGCGATCATCCGAAACGTCCGCAAAACGGCATTGTAACGGAAGCGATAGAGGTGCTTAATCAGAAAGACGAAACGGTGCTGGTATGCGAGCATCTGCTTCTCGTAAACAAGCGGACTATATTTGCTTAATATTTCATCGCGGGAGGATGGGCAGCCATGCATCTGAAGGATCGATCGGATTGGCTCGATTTGGACTATAAGCCGAAACTGCCGTTTAACAAATCCCGCGGGATCGGCATCATCGGGGCGGGAGCGATCGTAGAAGCGTGCCACCTGCCTGCTTATCGTATGGCGGGGCTCCATGTTGTCGGCATTTACGATATTGACCGCTCGAAGGCGGATAAGCTCGCCAGTCAATTCGGTATCGGCCGGGTGTTCGGTTCTTTGGACGAGTTGCTTGCTCATCCCGATGTGGAGGTCGTCGATATCGCCGTACCGGCGAAGTTTCAACCGGATACGGTGGAGCGGGTCGCCGCCGCAGGCAAGCACGTGCTGTGCCAGAAACCGCTCGCCGAATCTTACGAGGAAGCGAAACGCATCGTTAGCTCCATTGAGAAGGCCGGTGTCGTCGGCGCGGTAAATCAGCAGATGCGGTGGTCGCCCGGCATTCGCGCAAGCCATACTATTGCTCAAAGAGGTTGGTTGGGAGACATTACGCAAACGACCGTTCAAGTCAACGTGCTGACCGAATGGGAGCAGTGGCCGTGGATCACCAAGATCGATAGGCTTGAAATTATGTACCACAGCATTCATTATCTTGACTCGATCAGATTTTTGGCAGGCGTAGCTCCCGAATACGTATATGCCGACGGCGCGAAGTTTCCGGGACAAGCGAGCACAGGAGAAACCCGGACGCTCATCCATATGAAATTTCCTGGAGAAACCAGAGGACTTATCCATGACAATCATAACAACATCGCCGGTCAGGACGATTGGTACGCGACGTTCCGGCTGGAAGGCACGGAAGGCGTCGTTACGGGCACAAACGGTGCGCTTTATAACTATCCGACCGGAAGGGAAGACACGATCCGGTTCTTCAGCAGACGAATCGATCCGGACTACTGGTTTGCACCGAAGCTCGAGGGCCGTTGGTTTCCGCACGCTTTCATGGGAACGATGGGCGAGCTGCTGCGTGCGATCGAAGAGAGCCGGGAGCCGGAAAACAGCGTCAGGGACAATCTTCTTACGATGCAAATGGTGTTTGCCTGCTACCGCTCGATGGAACAAAACAGACCGGTGAGACTGGATGAATTTTTGTAGCAGTTAAAGAGAATAATTACGAACTTTGCGCTCCGTACAATATTGAAATATATGGGGAGAAGAATAACGGACCTGAATCCGAGGATTCGGTTACGGATATTATATTTCCGATTCGGAGCAAATAAATTTTGCCAAGAACCGCTCGAAATACTATAACGATGATTATAACCGCGGCCTCTCGAAGATTGACCTTCGGGAGGTTTTTTCATTTGTGGTATAATTAGCTAACTTTCAATAGAGTGTTTTATGGAGGGAGCGAACTGTTTTTATGAATAGAATTACACTGCGGTTGATGAATGAACACGATTCGGAAATGATCTCTAATGCATTTAGCGAGCAAGGATGGAACAAGCCGGCAGAAAAATATGTCAGATATGTAAAAGAGCAAAATAACGGAGAAAGAGTCTCGTTGGTCGCAGAGTATGACGGCGATTTTGCCGGTTATGTGAATGTCATTTGGAAATCCTATTATCCTCCTTTTCGGGAAAGAGGCATTCCGGAAATTAACGATTTTAACGTGTTGATCAAATATCGCAGACGCGGTATAGGCGCCAAGCTAATGGATCGAGCCGAAGACATTATCGGAGAGCGCACGAACATAGCGGGAATCGGCTTCGGCTTATACTCCGATTACGGACCTGCGCAAATACTGTATGCAAGACGCGGCTATATTCCAGACGGGAACGGCATATACCGGAACGAACACCGTGTCGAACCGGGGCAATCTGTAGTAATAGATGATGATGTGGTGCTCTACTTGACGAAAAAATTGAAGTGAGAAGGCTGTGAACGTTTTACATGACGTTTGCGCGCAAGCTGTACCTCGGAATAGTGGCGGCCGTCTTCCTTATTAAATGGAAGTGATCCGCCGATGGAACAACAACGAATTTATTGCAGACGCTCCCAGAATCGCGCAAAAGGTAGAATAGCGGTGAACCGTTTTCTTAAACGTGCAGAAGTGTTACATTGATTGTAATGATTGAAAGCGGATACAATGGGACGGTGTGCAATGATTCCGACAGAGAAAGAGCGGTTTGTCAGCATTAAGACGAAGATGATCGTGTTGTTTCTTCTAGTGATTATATTGCCGATTCTCGTCATGTCGTACAGTTCCTATCTTTCTTCGCAGAAACTGTTGGAGAGAAAGTATACGGATCTGCTTCAAGAGATTTCAAGGCAGGCGAATATTCGGATCGATGAGTATTTGACGGAAGTGGAGAAAATATCGATGCTGGCCAGCTACGGCGTGAACAGTTACGTCTCTTACTCCGCCCAAGACAATTATCCGATTCAGAACTTTTTGCGAGACAGCAGCAAGGAGAACGAAAGCCAAGCCTACCGGCTGCTGATGAACTACATCATGATGAAGGACCGCGCTTTTTCCGTATATATCTACAATTTAAACGGCGGAAGGGATCTGTACATCAGCTCGAACAAGCCGGTTAACTATAACTACACTTCCGTACAAGAGCCTTGGTTTCAACAATTTCTTCAGTCGTCTCAATCCGTATTTTATTTGCAAACCCATCAGGATTATCAAACCAAGAGCGACAATAATTGGGCGATCTCCAACGTGCGTAAAATATTCGACATGAAAGACGGCAAATTGTTGGGAGTCATGGTCGTCAGCATTGACATCGACTTCATCGATAAAGTGAACGGCCGTCTGCTGGAGTCGCGGCGCTCGGCTTTCACAATTTTGGATGAGAATGAAAATATCATTTATAACAGTGATTACGAAACAATAGGAAAGCCGTTTGCCGAAGTGTTTCCGGTGAACCTCAACGATATCGACGGGGTGTCGGGCGGAGGAATTACGCATGTGGGAGACAAGGATTATATCGTAACTTATTTGCCGTTCGAGCGGCGCAATTGGAAGACGGTTCTGTACATGCCGCTAAATGAGTTATCAGTTGAGGGGGACATTCTGAGGCGAAATTTGCTCATGATCGCGTTCCTGCTTATTTTGTTCGCCGTAGTCAGCTCATTTTATATATCGGCCAGAATTACAAGACCTCTCAAAATATTAATGCGCAACATGACCTCGGTGGAAAGAGGCGTATTCGAAAATTTGCCGACCGTCAAATCGAATGACGAAATCGGTTTGTTGGCGAACCGTTTCCACCTCATGTCTCACGAGTTGAAGCAACTGGTCAACCGCATCTATGTGGAGGAAAAGGAAAAAGCGGAAGCGGAGATGAGAGCGCTGCAAGCGCAAATCAATCCTCACTTCTTGTACAACACATTGAATTCGGTGAAATGGATTGCGTCGATGCAGCGATCGGACAAGATCGTCGAGATGACGGAAGCGTTGATATCCATGCTGCGTTACACGACCAATAAAACCGGTACGCTCGTCTCCATATGCGACGAGTTGGAAAATATCAAGCATTACGTAACGATTCAAAAAATTCGCTACTATAACCGGATACAAGTAGATTTTGACGTCGATGAGAACGTGTTGGATTGCAAAATTTTGAAGTTGACGATTCAACCGATCGTGGAAAACGCCATATTCCACGGGACGTCGGAGCATGAAGACGAGGGGAAGATCCGGATCGCCGTTTACGTTGAGGATGGAACTGTCGTCATTTCCGTCTCCGATAACGGAGCCGGTATGGATGAAGCGACAATTCGAAACTTAAACCAAGGATTGGCAAATCCGAAGGGTACGTTTAACGGCATCGGGATCAGCAATGTTAACAGCAGAATTAAAAATCACTTCGGTTCCTCGTACGGTATTCGTTTCACCAGCAGTTTGGGAAACGGCACGACATTTTATATCAAAATTCCCGCAATCTTTGATCGATCGGACACAGAGGTGAGCACGGCATGATCAAAGTGTTGATTGTCGAAGACGAGCTGTTGATGAGAATAGGAATCAAATCGATTATCCCGTGGGAAGAGCACGGATTTACGATCGTCGGAGAAGCCTCCAACGGCAAAGAAGCGTTGGAGGCGGCGGAGAAATCCCGGCCGCATCTCGTCATTACCGATATCAAGATGCCGGTAATGGACGGGATCGAATTTATACGCAATGCGGCCAAAGTACTCGATTCGTGCCAGTATGTCATATTGAGCTGCTTGGAGGAGTTTCAGTATGTGAAAGAAGCGTTGAAGCTCGGCGCCGCCGATTACTTGATCAAGAGCGACTTGAAACCGCATCAGCTGATCGAGGTGCTGGACAGGATCAAGGGAAAAATCCAGAACGATGACAGCCTGCGGAGGAACGGAAACTTCAATAAATCCGTCGGGTTTTTGAAAGAAAGCTTGTTCAAAGAGCTGATCAGCGGATTGAAATCCGAGAAGGACTTCATAGAAGAGCTGAAGCAGCTGAACACCCGGCTGCAGCCTAACGAGCTGTCGGTAATCAAGTTATCCATCGACCGTTTCGAGAAGGTAAGGCAGAAATACGTGGAAAAGGATGAGAAGCTGCTCCGGTTTTCCGTCGTTAATATTTTAGAAGAGATGATTCCGCCAAAGTGGAACAAAGAAATCGTTGTCGAGAGCTCCAGAGAATATTTGCTTTTCGTTAATCCGGAGCCTGAGGAAGTGAAGTCCGGGACGTATAAGCATAGTTTGGATAAGCTTTGCCAGAAGATGATCGAGGCGATGAAGGACTTCATGAATATTTCGTTGACGATCGGCTTTAGTTCGGTCGTGTCCGGTTTTATCGGTTTGAAAGCGGCCTATAAGGAGGCGGATACTGCGGTCCGGAACCGCTTCTTTCTTGGAGCCGGGCGGACGATTTGCTTTAACGACGTCAAGACGATGCCGGAGCGGGACAATCACGGCAATGTAATGGGGCGTGAAGAAGAGAGACAGTTCAGAATCGCACTGGAAAGTTTAAGGATAGACGATAGTATGTCGTTTATCCATTCAATCTGCCGGCGAATCGCACAGAATGATCATTTGTCCGAACATGCCATCCGAAAAACGTATATCCGATTGATAGAATTGATCGGCACGCATCTTCCCGAGGCTGCGCCTTTGCCGGAAGCCGGAAAAACGCCGTATGAAGGAATATTGGAGTTGGATACCGTTCAAGAACTGCAAGAATACACCGAAAGCTATTTGGTTGACCGTTTCAAGAGGCAAACTGCGGAAACGGATCATCGGAGTTATGTGGATATGGCGATCGACATTATTATGGAGTTTTATGCGGAAGATATTTCGCTTCAAAGCGTCGCCAATCAAATCAATGTCAATCCGTCGTACTTGAGCCGGGTGTTCAAGCAAGAAGCGGGAGACAACTTCATCCGGTTTCTTACGAAAGTACGCATCGATAAAGCGAAGTTTTACCTCGAGACGAAGAATATAAAAGTGTACGAGGTAGCCGAAAAAGTAGGCTATCACAATTACACGTACTTCAGCAAAATTTTCAAAAAGGTAGTGGGGGTAAGTCCGGAAGAATACCGGTGCTCGTGAAGCGGACAGTAAAAAAAGTGCATGGTGCATCCATGCCTTTTTTTATTGCCGGACTTGCGGACTGTAATCAGGTAAAAAAAGTGGACGATACCGTAAACAACGTTCATTTTCTATCGCTCGACTTATTTTTACAATGTAAATGCAATCGAAAACGAAAGGGGAACGAACATCTATGAACGCTTCTAAAAGATGGCTGGCAGCGGCGTTGTCGCTTATGCTTTTGTTCGTGCTGGCTGCATGCGGCTCGACCGGTTCCGGCGGAACGGGGGAAACGGCGAACCAAGGATCGGAGCAGACGGCCGGCGGCGGTGAATCCGGAAATTCGGACGAGAAGAAAGAAGAGCAAGTTACGCTTAGATATTCCAGTTACCTGCTGGATACGGCGCAGGCCGGCAAAGCGTATTTCGATGCGATCGCCGAATTCGAAGCGCAAAACCCTAACATCAAGATCGAAACGGATTTCATTCAAAATGCGAACTATACGGCCGGCATCAAGACGCGTTTGCTCGGCGGAGAGAAGATGGACGTGTTCGATACTTGGTCTCCAAGCTTATTCGCGGAATTCGCCGCATTGGACGAGCAAGTGTATCTCGATTTGACGGGAGAGGAGTTCCTCAACGACTTTCTGCCCGCATCCTTGAAACCGGTCACGGTCGATAGCAAAGTGTTCGGAGTGCCCGAGCTCATTCACAGCGACGGCCTGTTGTATAACAAGACGCTGTTTGAAGAACACGGACTTCAAGTTCCGCAAACATGGGACGAGTTTTTGGCGGTTTGCGAAACGCTGAAGCAAAAAGGCATTATTCCGATCGCAATGGACTCGGAATGGTGGGTGCCGCAATTTTTCTGGGGCTCGATCATGTCGAACAACGGCGCCGATGCAGCCTGGACGGCAAAACTGGAAAGCGGCGAAATCAAAATCAACGATCCGGCATTCGTCGATGCGATCCAAAAGCATAAATTGCTGATCGATAAAGGTTACGTTCCAGAGGATTGGACGGGAATGAAGCACGAGCAATCCAAGGACCTTGTAGGACAAGGCAAAGCGGCCATGATCATTACGGGAACATGGGACATCGCCAGCATTATGGAACGGAATCCGGCATACGATATCGACTTCATGATCGTGCCTGGCAATGAGAAGACGGTTCCGAACATAAACGTCGGCGCTTACCGCGTTATCAACAATAAGACGGAGCACCCTGAAGAAGCGAAGAAATTCGTGGCGTTCATGAACGGCAAAGCTCAGCAGGAGAAGCTGTCCGCCGGCGCCAAAGCGGTGCCTTCGATTAAGGACGCCGCGATCAGCGATCCGGTGAGCGAGAAGATCGCCGCCGTCGTCACGCGGGACGATGCGACGCTGTATTGGCCGCATACGGTGTCGACCGAATCGCTGCAGGTCAAGATCCTTGAAGGCGTGAACAAATACTTGGCCGGTCAGGAGCTTGACAAGACGTTGGAAGAGATTCAGAAAGCGATCGACGACGCCGGAAAGTAGTTGGTATAACGCGCGGCAGGAAGGGTTCAAGGCGTTCGCGTTCCGCATCGTCTTGAACCCTTTCATTCAACTCTGAGGTGACTTAAATGACCAGACATTCGCTGCAATCGGCACGAAAGAGAAGAAACATCGTTTTGTTCCTGTTTACGCTGCCGGCGCTGCTTGTTTACACGGCATTTTTCCTTCTGCCCATTGCCGGCGATATTTACTTGAGCTTGTTTGAGTGGAACGGCGGCAATACGAAGATGAACTTCGTCGGGCTGGACAACTTTATCGAGCTGTTTACCGACGATCCGGAATTTGCGAGCGCTTTATGGCACAACGTTGTATATATGGTTACTGTTGTCGTCATCCAGCTGACGTTGGCGCTCGCCTTTGCGCTCATCTTGGTCAAGAAGCTGTGGGGCGGCAACTTCTTCAAGACGATCTTCTTGCTGCCGGTCGTTCTCTCCAACGTGACGCTGGCGCTCGTATGGTCGTATATGTTCGATCCGATGAACGGGTTCGTTAATTCATTTTTCAATACGGCCGGTCTCGGTTTTCTGGCGCACAATTGGCTGGGCGACAGCAATACCGCGCTGTTCTCCATCGCGTTCGTGAATGCGTGGCAGTATGTCGGCTATTCGATGGTCATTTTTATCGCCGGGCTGCTCACGATTCCCGAATCGCTCTTTGAAGCGGCGGATATTGACGGCGCCGGCAGGTGGAAGAAGTTCGTATTTGTGACGGTTCCGTTGTTAAAGCCGGCCATCATGATGAACGTCGTCCTGTCCACCACAGGCAGCCTGAAAGTGTTCGACCTGATTTACATCATTACGCCGCCGGGCGGACCGGTCAGCAGCTCGACGGAAGTGCTCGGGACGCTTATTTACAAAGTCGGATTTACTTACGGCGAAATGGGCTACGCATCCGCGATTTCTCTTGTGCTGCTCATCATTATCATGATTGTCGGCTTCGTGCAAATCCGGTTATTCCGCGCCAAAGACATCGGTTACTAGGAGGGGGCGAATCAGATGAGAGACAAATTGCTGCCGTTTCAGTACGCCGGATTGGCGCTGTTTGCGCTGGTCATTTTGACGCCGCTTACGATTGTATTCTTTGGCGCTTTCAAGACGTCGGCCGAATTGTTTAACAATCCGTTTTCGATTCCGCAAGCTCCGGTGTTCGAAAATTTCCATGCCGCATTTATACAAGGGAATATGCTTGTGTATTTCAAAAATACGATACTGATTTCCGCGGTGTCGTTAGGAGTTGTGTTGTTCCTCAGCACGATTACGTCTTATGCGATTACGAGAAACGATTTCAAGTTAGGCGACAGGTTATATGCTTATTTCATATTCGGCATTATCGTACCGGCGCAGGCGGTCATGATTCCGACGTACTGGATGATCGCGAAGCTTGGGCTCGTAAACACATTGTGGTCCGTGATCATTATTTATATCGCCTCAACCATGGGGTTTTCGATCTTCATTCTGAGCGGATTTTTCCGGACGATACCGAGGGAACTGGATGAGGCGGCCGTCATTGACGGGTGTAACGAGTTTCAGGCGTTCTGGAAAGTCGTGCTTCCGCTGTGCGCGCCTGCCGTCAGCACGGTGCTTATATTAAATCTGTTGTTTATCTGGAACGACTTTTATAATCCGCTGCTTTATATCCGAAGCGAAGAGATCAAGACCATTTCTCTGGGTCTGTCCAAATATATGGGCCGTTATTTGACCAACTACCCGATCATGTTTGCCGCCGTCGTGATGGCGTCGGTGCCGGTTATTGCCGTATTCGTGGCGCTTCAGAAGCAATTCGTCAGCGGCATTACGGCGGGCTCGGTGAAAGGCTGATCTTGAAATCTTAAAATATGGCGAAGGAGTGATTTTAATGGGAAGAAGAAGGAGAACATTGTCGTCGATTTTGTCCGTTGCATTGCTGTTGTCTCTGTTTTCGGGCTTTGCGTCGGCTGCGTCGGGGGCGTCCTGGGCGGAGCTGTCCGTTGATTTGGCGGACAGATCGCTCGGCGAAATTTACCACGGGGCAAGCGCAGCGCTGTACGGCTTGAGCGAACCGAACGTTCCGGACATTAATACGTTGATTCCGCTCAAACCGTCGCATATTTCGCAGAAGGCGCCGGACGGCGTGCAGCATCCGTCGGGAGACGGCTTGCGCGTCGCCGATTATTTCTTCGAAGCCGGGGGAGGGTTTGTTCAGGTTCTTATTCAGGATTATTACGGCCTATGGTATTACCCGTCCAGAACCGCCGAGGAGTACATAAATGAAGCCGTCGTGCCGGTGGCGACCGCGGTCAAGGCTTACAAAGACGAGTGGGCGGCGAAACATCCCGGCCAAGATCCCGATGAAAAATTCCTGTACATTCCTTACAACGAACCCGAACAAAACGGCACCCGATATCCGAGCATCAACAACGCGAACGCTACCGGCGAGAACTCCAGAAATACGTTCAACAACGATTGGTTGAAGGTGTACCGAGCCATCAAAGCGATCGATCCGGGCGCCAAAATATCGGGTCCGAACTTAATTAACTACAAATCCAATGTGATGAATTCGTTCATATCGTTCTGTGTGCGAAACGATTGCTTGCCGGATATCGTCTCGTGGCATTTGCTGTCCAACAAAGCGTACAATCACGCGGCGAGCAACTTGGCTGCGTATCGCGCATTGGAAGCGACTTTGGTTTCCGAGTATGAGAGCTTGTACCCGGACCGCAAGAGCCCGTTCCCGATTCCCGTCGATATTAATGAATACGCTTCCACTGCGGAAATCGCATCAGGCGGTTCGCTGGTGCAATATATTGCCCGCTACGACGAACTGAAAATACACGGCGCTCTTCCGTATTGGAACACCGCCAATTCATACGGATCGCTGCTTGCCGGACAAAATGAACCGAACGGCGCATGGTGGCTCTACAAATGGTATGCCGACATGCAAGGGGACATGGCCAAGGTCAGCGTTGTGAAGGCGAATGATGATAGCGATGCGTATGGCCAAGGTTTATACGGGTTTTCCACAATCGATGACGACAAAAAACAAGTGAACATCGCCTTCGGAGGAACGAAGGGCGAGAGCCGGATCGTATTCCGTAACATCACCGGGCAAGAAAACAGCCCGAGCTTTCTCGCCGGCGCCGATCAAGTGCATATCACCGTTTGGTATGCCGGTTACACCGGACTTACGGGCTTCCTGGTGGAGCCGGCGCAAATCATCGACGGCAACTTCGACGTCGTTGACGGTTCGGTAACGCTGCCGGTGCGGATGGACGATCACACCGCCGTATATTTTGCCGTTATGACGGAAGCGGCCGATTCCGAACCGAGCGAAGTATGGACCGAGAGGTATGAAGCGGAGGAAGCGGAAGTAAGGGTCAATGTACAGTCTCCGCAAAATGTGTATCCGCGAACGAACTCCGGCCGTTCTTCCTCCAACGGACAGCACATCGGAGGGATCGATTATCCGGACAGCATGATCAAATTTACAAGCGTCACAGTGCCGAAGGACGGAAGCTATCGGCTCGATATCGTCGAAGGCAGCGGATCGACCGCGCAACTCCCGGCCCAATCCGGCGGCGGTGTTTCGAACCAACGGCAAAACTCCGAATTTTTCATAAAAATTGACGATCAGCCGTCGTTCAAGGTCGTCCTCCGGGCGGATTACAGCTGGCAGCAGATGGGGATGGTCAGCAAGTACATCGATTTGACCGCGGGAACTCATTCAATTGCCATCGGCAAGTACAATCAGGATACGGGAGAAATGGGGCAGGGAGCCGCGACGTTGGATGCGGTCGAGCTCACTTATAACGGGGTAATGGGATCGCAGCCGAGCTATCGCGTTCAAGCCGAGTTCGCCGATTACGATGTTTCGAAAGGGTTGACGAGAGAGAGCGTATTGCCCGGCTTTGAAGGAGCAGGGTATGTGACCGGATACCATGCCGCGGATGCGAAAACCCGCTTTGTGCTAAGCGTGCTGGAAGACGGCATGTACGATGTGACGTTCAAGCTTGCAACGGACAGCGCCGGAAAGCTGATCGTCGATCACGACAGACGAAATGTGATGAACATTCCGTTGAACAACACGAACGGCACATGGCGCGAATGGACTGTAAAGATGTTTTTGCGCACCGGCATCAATCTGATCGATGTGAAATCTGCCTCAGATATCAAACTTGACTATATTGAAGCCGTATATGCCGGCAAAGATCCGATCATTACGATTGAAGCGGAGGATGCCGTTGTAGCGGGAACTCCGGCAGAAGGAGACCCGCCGCTCATTCGCGGCGACGCGTTTGCCAAATACGCTTCCGGTGGCAAATATGTCAATGGAATCACTTCCTATGACGGACAAGAGAGATACCTGGAAATCCCGGACATCTATGTACCGCAATCGGGCACGTACAAGCTCGTCATCACGTATGCGAACGGCGAATATTCCGGTTCTCATTCTTATAACAACAACGTCGTTGAACGTTATGCGCAAATGTCGGTGAACGGCGCGGAACCGCAAACCGTTTATTTCAAAAACACGATTTCCTGGCAGCAATTCGCGACGGTCACGCTGGACGTCGAGCTGCGGGAAGGGACGAACAGCATCAGGTTCTCCAATAACAATACGTACGACGGCGGTTCGAATCCGTACGGCGGAAGCAACGCGTCAGGCACGGAGCCGTTTGTTCCCACCGTCATGGTGCCGAAGCAATATACGCCGGCATTCGATAAGTTTGATATTTACCCGCTGCCTGTCATAGCGGATAGAAATTCGGAACCGTCCGCTGCGCATCCGGTCATATCGCTGGAAGGAGCGGACCGCGTGAAGGTGAACGAATCGTTCGAACTCACTTTAAGGATGACGGGTCTGCCTAAAAATTCGAAAGAGGCGCGGATGACGCTCTCGTACGATCCGGATATTATTGAATTTATCGCTGCCGAACCGATTATGAAGGGGTTGGATGTGTTGGCGGCGCCTTCCGAAACCGCCGGCGAAATCGTCGTTACAATGAAGAAGACGCCGGAAATCGGTTCCGGAGACTTGCTGAAGCTGCATTGGAGAGCGAAACAATCTGAAGCGGTTTCTGCGGACATCAAAGTGAAGGATGCCGGCATAGTGAAGGCACAAGCGGTACCGCTGTACGATATGATCTATACGGTTGCGATTTATGCGGATGTCCGCTCGATCGAAGTAAAAGGTGCCGGCGGCGCCGATTCTATCACCAGCAATAAAGGAACATTGCAGATGGAAGCGAAAGTTGCTCCAGCGAACGCTAATCAAACCGTGACCTGGTCGGTTTACGATTTGGAAGACAACGAAACCGACATTGCGGTCATCGGTCCGGACGGTGTGCTGACGGCTGCCGGCAACGGAAAGAACGGTCAGGTGAAAGTGACGGCGGAAGCAACCGACGGCACCGGTGTCATGGGAGAGACGATCGTTCACATCGGCAATCAATTGCTTCAAGTAACCGGAACCCCGTTCGGACTTGGTCCGGCTTGGTCGCCCGGCGGCGAATACGATAAAGCGTTCGACGGCGATGTCAACACGTTCTACGACTATTACACGGCAAACGGAGGATATACGGGAATTGATTTAGGTGAAGGTAATTCCGCCGTAATCAATCAGATTCGCTTCTATCCCCGTATCGGGTTCGCCGGTAGAATGCCCGGAGGAAAATTCCAAGGCTCAAATGAAGGACCGGATACAGGATTTGTAGATCTTTATACGATTCCTTTCACTCCGCCGGCAGGTTGGAACGAAGTTACGATTAGCGATCCGACCGCCTACCGATATCTTCGCTATGTTGCGCCGGATGGAGGGTACGGTAATATCGCGGAAGTCGAATTTTTCACAAATCCATAGTTTCGCTAATGCAAGCGCCGGAGTATTTAAGTTAGACTAATGATACGGGGATTGAGTCTATTCCGGGCTCCCGGAGCTTACATACTCTAATATAGTATGATGCAATGGGAGGTGATATTGATGTCCGCTGTAGGTAAGGTATTTACTTCGACAGGCACAATCTTGGTCCTCTTTATATTACTTGTCATTGTTACTCGTACGGTCTTCTTTGGCGCATAATTTCCCGTTCCAAAAAACCGCGATTCAATTCGATTCGCGGTTTTCCCGTTTATTCGAGATTATGCGTTCAGTAAAGTTGGGCCGCGAATCCAGGAAAGTCGGATACTGTTATTTCTAACCAAGAGACGGTGAGGAGATGAGGCGAACAGCGATTGAAGCTGCAGAACAATTTGTGATGAACCATTTTCCCTGTTGCAATACAGCTATATTGTCAGGGAGTGTGAGTCAAGGAAGGGAAACAATGCATTCAGATCTCGACATCGTAATAATAGATGACACTCAGCTTTTTCCCTATCGTGAATCGTTTTATGAGTCGGGATGGCCGATCGAAGCATTTGTCCTAACCAAAGATACGTATCGCGATATGTTTGAAATCAATGAATCCCGGGGTTTGCCTACGCTTCACCGGATGTGCGCCGAAGGAATCATCTTAAAAGATGATGGTACTGCAAGCGAGGTTGTCGAGATTGCGAGAGAAACCCTAAAGAAGGGGCCGCTGCCTTGGACGGCTGAAGAAATGAAACAAGCAAGATATGAAATAAGTGAATGTTTGGAAGATTTGACAGGTTCAGATTGTCATTATGAAAATATATTTATTGTCAATAAACTGGTTGGACTTGTTCATGAGTATGTGTTAAGAATGAATGGTTGTTGGATTGGAGATGGAAAGTGGGTCGTGCGTTCGCTGCAAATATACAACAAGGAGTTTACTGACCAATTTCTCCACATATTAAATGATTTTTATAAGACGGAGAGAAAAGATGCGATTATACAATTTGTCGATAATATATTAGCGCCGAACGGCGGCAGACTATTTGAAGGTTATTCGGAAGGGAAATATGTCGATTGATAAGGTAATAAACATATTTCCCTTGCATGAGAAGGTCAACAGGGATTCAACCTGTTGACCTTCTTTATCTTAGATTGAAAAATTTGGACGGCGGTTGGTGTCTAACATCAAATTCTACTACATATCATAACAATTTATTGATAAAATTTAGTTATTGTTTACTAAACTTTAGTTGAGATTATTTTAAAGGAGGAGCGGGAATGAAATCGAAGACGCAAACGCATGCGGAACGGTGGGGGTTGTTCGAATTGGCATTGGAAGGGACGGACGAAGGCAATCCATACAAGGAATGCCTACTGACCGCTATATTTCGGCATAGAGAAAGGACGGTCGATATCA
Organism: Paenibacillus alkalitolerans; assembly: GCF_016482785.1. Taxonomy (GTDB): domain Bacteria; phylum Bacillota; class Bacilli; order Paenibacillales; family YIM-B00363; genus Paenibacillus_AE; species Paenibacillus_AE alkalitolerans. Next base: position 179,710 of record NZ_JAEMXM010000001.1, read on the forward strand.
CGGGATTTTACGACGGTAACGGCGTATACCGAATCCGATTTATGCCGGATACGGAAGGGGAGTGGACTTACAAGACGGCCTCTAACTACCCGGAGCTGGACGGCATCACGGGCAGGTTGACATGCGGCGCTCCGGCTGCCGGAAACCGCGGTCCCGTTCGCATTCGGAACCGTTACGGTTTCATGTATGAAGACGGTACCGTCTATCATGCGTTCGGCACGACCTGTTATGCGTGGATCCACCTGAATGAGCACTTACAGGAGCGGACGCTGCGAACGCTCGCTTCGGCTCCGTTTAATAAAATCCGCATGTGCGTCTTTCCGAAGCATTACAGTTTCAACTCGGAAGAACCCGTCTATTTCCCTTTCGTCCGAACGGAAGCGGGCGAAATTGACTTCAGCCGGTTCGATCCGCGATTTTTTGCGAACCTGGAACACCGCATCCTTCAACTCCAACGGCTGGATATTGAGGCGGATTTGATATTATTCCATCCATATGACAAGGGGCGATGGGGCTTCGATTCAATGGATCGGGAAACGGACGACTTCTACTTGCGTTATGTATTGGCCCGATTATCCGCTTTCCGCAATGTGTGGTGGTCGTTAGCCAACGAGTATGATTTCATGAAGGGCAAGCATACCGAAGATTGGGACCGATTGTTTCAGATCGTTCAGCAGGAGGACCCGTACGACCATCTTCGTTCCATTCACAACGGAACCCGAATGTACGATCCGGGCAGCGTTGTCATGTACGATCACGGAAAACCTTGGGTCACGCATTGCAGCATTCAGCACTGGGACGTGACGTTAACGGCCGTGTGGCATGATTTATACAAGAAACCGATTGTCATTGATGAATGCTGTTATGAAGGAAACATACCGCAGCGCTGGGGCAATATTACAGGCGAAGAGATGACCAGGAGATTTTGGGACGGAGTCACCCGTGGAGGATATGTCACGCACGGCGAAACTTTCTTGCATCCCGAAGACGTCATATGGTGGGCGAAGGGCGGAGAACTACACGGCGAAAGCCCGAGACGCATTGCGTTTCTCCGGTCGATAATCAACGGTGCGCCCGCTGACTGCGAGCCGATTCCAGCGGTATACGATGTACCGACAATCGGGGTAGAGGGCGAATATTATTTGCAATATTTCGGTCTCCATGTTCCTGCATACCGAATGATCGAGCTGCCGGATACCGCGGAATACTCCTTGGAAATCATCGATACTTGGAACATGACGATTTCTGACGTTCCGGGGAAAGTTAGCGGAAAATTCCGGCTCGATCTTCCCGGCAAACCGTATCAGGCTGTCCGGACACGAAAAATAACAAGCGATATAAACAATAATCCAATTTGTCATAAGCAGCACTAACTAAAATATTAATAGTAATAAACAGAAAAATATTTAGTAATTACCCTAAAAACAAACTAAACTTCTCGTTGACAACGTAAAATTGCTGATGTTATCATTATTTTGTACAATGAAAGCGCTTGCCATTAATAAACTGATTCACTGAACAAAACTAAATTAATTTACAATTGGTTTAGTTGTTGAGAGAATAAAGGAGGTTGGGATCGTTGAAAACAGCGAAGGCGATTTGGATTATGTTTATTGCGGCAATGCTGCTGTTCGTTGGCGCTTGTTCGGGTGGCGGAGGGAACCAGGATGCAGCCGACGACCCGACGGTAACGGAAAATAATGAGCAAACGGAACAGAAGGTCGATGAAGACAGTAACAAACAGCAAAAAGTTGAGCTGCGCATCATGTGGTGGGGCTCGCAAATTCGGCACGACGCTACTTTGAAAGTGATTAATTTATTCCAACAAAAGTACCCTCATATTAAAATCAAGCCCGAGTACATGAGCGACGGTTACTGGGATAAGTTGAACACGGTCGTCGCCGGCGGCAACGCCCCGGATTTGATCCAGCTTGGAAACAACTATCCGGACTACGTGCTGCGCGGAGCTATAATGGATATTTCGTCACTGTACGGCAACGAACTCAAGCTTGACAGCTTCGATCAAACCGTTATCGATTCCGGAAAGATGGACGGCAAACTGTACGCAGTAAGCTTGGGATCAAATGCTTCAGGAATTATTTACAATAAGGCTTTAATCGAAAAAGCGGGAATGCAGCCTCCCAAAGAAGGCTGGACTTGGGAAGAGTTTGAAGCTTACAGCAAAGAACTGAAACAAAAGCTCGGAGACGGCTACTATCCGTTCATCGATCAATCGGCGTATACACACTATATAAATCATTTCGTACGCCAGCGGGGCGGAGCGTTATATAAGGACGGTAAAATCGCCTTCACCGCGGAGCACATCAAGGAATGGTTCACCATGTGGGACAGATTCCGGAAGGACGGGTTAATCCCGGATGCCGAAACGACAGCCGCCTATAAAGAAGGTCCGGATAATTCGCTGTTTGTCGAAGGAAAAGCCGTTATGAAAAATATTTGGTCGAATCAAGTTAACGCCTATCAGAATGCTATGACCGATGAAATCGGCATCACTCTGCTGCCGGCAGGAGGAACGACGCAAGGCATGTGGCAGCAGCCGAGCCAGTTCATGTCCGTCAATGCAAAATCGAAGCATCCGAAGGAAGCGGTCATGTTTATCGATTTCATGGTGACGGATCCGGAAGCTACCGCAATCTTAGGCAGTGAACGCGGCATTCCCGGCTCCTCCAAGGTTCGGGATATGCTTAAAGAACAAGGGACTGAAGTAGAGAAGCGGATTTACGAATATGTTGACCTGGCGCTTAAACATTCCCGTCCGATGGATCAGGAGATGGTTAACATTGCCGAATGGCAGAACGAGCTGACGGTTCAATCGCAAAAACTCGCTTTCGGCCAGAGCTCGATCGAGGATGCCGCGAAAGCGGTGTATGAAGCGGCGGTTAAAGCGGTGGCAAAAATACAACAATGATAAATTACATAAGAACGGTATGGAAGAGGGACGGAATCGCGTATTTGTTCTTACTGCCCTGGTTCATCGGATTTTTTGCACTGACGGTCGGACCTATGATCAGCTCTTTATATTTATCGTTCACCTACTACGATGTATTATCACCCCCCAAATTTATCGGGTTCGATAATTATAAGAAGATGTTTACCGATGATCCCAGGTTATTTACTTCCTTGCGGGTAACGTTCCTCTATGTGTTTACTTCGGTGCCCCTTCGGCTGTTGTTTGCACTATTCGTTGCGATTTTGCTTAACAAAGGCCTTAGAGGGTTAGGGATTTATAGAACTGTGTACTACATTCCGTCGTTGTTGGGCGGCAGCGTGGCCATTGCTGTGCTATGGCGCAAAATATTCGGAGGCAACGGCGTAGTGAATGCGATCCTGCTTGAGCTCATTGGATGGAAAGCCCCGGATTGGATCGCGAATCCGAAATATGCGTTATACTCTATCGTGGCATTGTCAGTGTGGCAGTTCGGAGCTTCCATGATTATTTTCTTGGCTGGACTGAAGCAAATTCCGCAAGAGCTGTATGAAGCGGCCGAAGTGGACGGAGCGGGCAAAATCCATCGATTCTTCGCGATTACCTTGCCGTTGCTGACGCCTGTCGTATTCTTTAATCTGGTGATGGGAATGATCGGCGCCTTCCAGGCCTTCACTTCATCTTTCATTATAAGCAACGGAACCGGCGGGCCGATCGATTCGACGTTATTTTATACGCTATATTTGTACTTGAAGGGCTTCTCCTTCTTCGAAATGGGTTACGCCTCCGCCATGGCTTGGCTGCTGCTCGTTATTATCGGTGTGTTCACCGCGGCCGTTTTCGGATCGTCGAAATATTGGGTGAACTATATGGATGGGGGGAGATAACGGTGGCGAGAGGGATCGGTATGAGGAATATATTGATCCACTGCATCATTATCGCTGTCGGCGTCATTATGCTGTACCCCATCGGATGGCTCGTCAGCAGTTCTATTAAGCCGAACAACCTGATCTTTTCGGATTTGAGCATTTGGCCGAAACAAATAACGTTCGGGAACTATTTGCAAGGATGGAACGGGGTCGGGGGCAATAAATTCAGCGTGTTCTTTGTCAATTCGTTTGCGATATGCATTTGGGCTGTGGCCGGTAATTTGATATCTTGCTCGTTGGCGGCGTATGCGTTCGGACGGCTGCAATTTTCGCTGAAGAAGCTTTGGTTCTCGCTGATGATGATCACGATCATGCTGCCGCATCACGTTACCATTATTCCTCAATATATTTTGTTTCAGAAGATGGGCTGGGTTGACAGCTATTTTCCGCTCACAATACCGAAGTTTTTGGCTACGGAAGCTTTCTTTATTTTCTTGATGATTCAATTCGTCAGAGGAATCCCGAAGGAGCTGGACGAATCTGCGATCATCGACGGCTGCGGCCCGGTTCAGATTTATTGGCGCATCATTTTGCCGTTGTCCGTTCCCGCTCTTATTACGACCGCGCTTTTCACCTTTATGTGGACGTGGGACGACTTTTTCAGCCAATTGCTGTACATCAGCTCGGCGGAGCTGTTTACGGTTCCTTTAGGCTTGCGGCTGTTTATGGATTCGACGGGAGAATCGTTCTACGGGGCATTGTTCGCGATGTCGGTTCTTTCATTATTACCTTGTTTAATCTTGTTTTTCTCCATGCAGAAATATTTCGTGGAAGGAATTTCAACTTCGGGGATTAAAGGGTGAAAAGGGGGCGCAGGAATGGATCGATATGAGAGCATGCTAGGAGAGTATATCAAGGATAACGTCGATAAGACATTGAAAGAACCCGCTCATTATTTGAAACATCCTTTCGTCGATCCCGGGTCCGTGTATGACGGAAACTTATGGGACTGGGATTCTTTCTGGGCGGTGTATGCGCTTCTAAATATGACGGAATCGCCTTCGGCGGACCATCGGTATGTAAAATATGCGAAAGGCAATATACACAATTTCTTTGATCACCAGCTCGACGACGGATATATTCCTATGATGATTGCAAAAGACCGCTATCAAGAGCCTTATTTGATTGGAAAGCATAAAGAGGGCCATGTGCTGAACATGCACAAGCCGTTCTTATGCCAGCAAATCGCGTTGATCAGCGGCTATTGCAACGATTACTCATGGATGGAAAGTTATTACGATCATTTGGAAAAATACTTCGCATGCTACGACCGTAATTATTTCCATGACCGATCTCAACTGTATGTATGGGCGGACGATGTCATGATCGGCGTCGATAACGACCCTGCGATATTCGGGCGGCCGCGCTTTTCGACTGCGGGCATTTATTTGAACGCTTTTATGGTCGGCGAATGCAAAGCGATGTCCGTCATCGCGAGGAAATTAGGGAAGCTTGAGGAGAGCGGCAGGTATAAAAGAAAAGCGGAAGCATTATGCGAAGCGATACAGAATGAATGCTGGGACCGCCGCGACAGATTCTACTACTCCGTGGATGTGGATATCAAAACCCGGCCTTATGACTGGTTTCATAAAGGGCTGGGTGTATTCTGGAACACGCTTCCGATAAAAATCCGCTCTTGGTCCGGGTTTATTCCCATGTATTCCTGTATCGCTTCACCGGAACAGGCGGCGTTCCTTGTAAGGGATCATATCATGGACTCCAATACGTTCAGAAGTCCGTTCGGCGTCAGAACATTGGCGCGGGACGAGAAAATGTACGATGTGAGAGCGACAAACAATCCGTCGAATTGGCTGGGGCCGATTTGGATCGTAAGCAATTACGTCGTATTTCGCGGTTTGATGAACTACGGTTATGCAGCGGAAGCGGAAGAACTGTGCGGGAAGACCGTGGAGTTGCTCGGGAAAGATTTGGAGCGTACGGGAACGCTGCACGAATATTACGTTCCGGAAAGCGGCGAACCGGTCATGAACGGAGGATTTCTGAATTGGAATCTCTTAGTGGTCAATATGCTGGATGAGTTAAACGGGAAGCCGCCGATGTCGGAGTTGTTCCTATCATGATGCCGGATTTGATTACGATCTCGCCAGATGCTTGAACCGGCGCACCTGGATCAACGAGGTGCTCCCTATTCCGGGGGGGCATTTTTTTTTGTCGATTTCAATCGGTCGCGGTGAGCAACGAGTAACATTTTCAGAGAGGAGATCGTCTAAGTGGGGAAAGGGGGGCCGAGTATGGGGAACATGATGAAGCTGTTGGGAGCGAGCATTTGTATTATTCTTATTGTGATGATTATTTCAGGCTGCGGCAGGGGGAATATGATCAACGGAAGCATCGGAAAAGATGATTTGGAGAACTATGTAAACAAGCTTCATAAGCTGGAGGATGTGTTTAAAGGCCATCGTGTCAAGTTTCAGTCTTCACACAGCAACGAACGGGAAGGTTTTCTGGAAATTCGCCGAATAGGCGAGCATTCCAAGCCGCTTTCGGACGAAGAGATAGCCTCCCTTAAACGATCGATCTATGAAGCCGTAGGAGGCGTGTTTCCGTTGAACATTACGGTTTATACGATTGAAGAGCAACCGGGAATATCCGGCAAAATTACGGCAATCGACAAAGACGGGCGGTTCCTGGTCGTTTCATCGGATAAGTTTTTGGACAAAGAAGAGAAGATGCCGGACGCCGCGTGGTACGCCATGTCCGACGACGCGGAAATCGAGTTTGAAGGGAAGCCGGTCAATGCGGAGGACGTGAAGATCGGTTCGTCGGTAAAGGTTTGGAGCGAAGGGCGAACAATCGAACTGGATGGGGAAAAGCACCGGCTGCTCCCGATCGCGAAAGTGTGGTTGAACGGTCAAGCGTCGGATGCTTCCGACATCGCGGTGGGCGACGCGGTGAAGATTTGGTTTGCAGGATATGAAATCGGTCCGGAGAAAATGGTGACGCAGGTGGTTATCGAACGATAGAAGAATAAGGGTCGCTCATTGATTCGCTCAACTGACAGATAGATAATGAAACATGAGAATACACCGCCGGTCAAAATAACGGCGGTTTTTATTATTTACTAAAGCAACATTATTAGAAAGAAGAGCCTATGAAAAACAGCAAATGATAAGAAATATAGTAAAAGTCATTTTGATATGAATTAGATTGTCTGGTAATCCGGCATGCAGTAATGACAGCGTGTTATGCGGGTAGTTGCACGGTATGTCCGAAAGTTCTTGAACAAATCCGCCGCGCACTTTCTGGCAAGTTAATGACTTTTGCTAAAGGGGAAGGGTCATACAGGTTCATGTGCAGAAGCCGGCAGAAGTTACTGCAAAACATTAAAGTGCATCGAGAAACTTTTCCATGATCGAGATTGAATTATTAAATACTTTGTGAAACGACCTTCTCACTTGCATGAATGTTGTAGAATGGGTCGTGAAGCAATAAATACCAATTAGAAAGGCTGGATGTTGGTGAAAGATGTAATAGAAATCCGGGGCGCCCGGGAAAACAATTTGAAGAACATTACGCTGCAGATTCCGAAATACAAGCTGGTTGTGCTGACCGGCCCGTCGGGATCCGGAAAGTCGACACTCGCCTTGGACACGCTGCAGCGGGAGTGCCAACGCCAATACATGGAATCGATGGGCATGACCGCGGAAACCGTCGCCAAGCCCAAGGTCGATTCGATTGTCGGCTTATCCCCGTCGATCAGCGTCGGACAGCATGTGACGAACCGAAATCCTCGGTCGACGGTCGGTACGGTAACGGACATCCATACGTACTTGCGCTTAGTTTACGAGAAGCTCGGCGAACGTCCCTGTCCCCGTTGCGGGACACGGTTCATGCCGTCCGGACGAGCAATCGCCGCTTTCGGCAGCCGATGACGACGGGGGGCAGGACTATGAGACCGTCCGTTGTCCGCATTGCGGGGAACAGATGGAGAGGTTTACCCGCCGTCACTTCTCGTACAATACGCCGGAGGGTGCTTGCGAAGGATGCGACGGGCTCGGTCATACCGTCAGTCTGAATATGGACGCCGTATTCGACAAGGAGCTTAGCCTGCGCGGCGGATGCGTGACGACCTGGTTCGACATGCTGATCAAATATAACATACCGATCTTGGAAGCGGCGGCGAAGCATTACGGCATCGAGTTCGACGCCAATCTGCCTTTGAAGGAGTACGGCGAGGTTCAGCGCGATTTGCTCTATTATGGCGTTGAAAGCGAGGACTTCACCCGTCGCTTCCCGGACATAAAACCGCCGAAATCAGTCAATGCCGGCAAGTTCGAAGGTGTTGTGACCGGCATATGGAGACGGTATAAGACGAACGGTGGCGAATCCGGAGAAGCGGCCTTGTTCCGCGAGAAGACGTGCGAAGCGTGCCGAGGCGCCAAGTTGAAGGAAGAGGTACGCCGGGTGACGGTCGGCGGAGCTTCGATCGCCGAGGTTTCCGGTTGGTCGCTGCACGACACGCACGCTTGGCTGGAGCGCCTCGCGCGCGAGCTGCCGCCGGACGACAAGGAGCTTACGGAATCGATCCTGCACGATCTCGCCGTTCGTACGAAGCGGATTGTAGATGTCGGTCTCGGGTATTTGACGCTAAGCAGGCAATCGATCACGCTCTCAGGCGGTGAAGCGCAGCGGCTGCGGCTTGCCTCGATTCTCGGATCCGGTCTGACCGGCGTGCTTTATATACTGGATGAACCGACGGCCGGGCTGCATCCTCGAGACACGGAGGGACTCATCAAGGTGCTAAAGCAGTTAAGGGATCTCGGCAACACGGTGCTCGTTATCGAACACGACGTCGAGATGATGCGGGCCGCGGATCACGTCATCGACATGGGGCCGGGGGCGGGGAGTTTTGGCGGCCGCGTGGTCGGGCAAGGGACGCTGCGGGAGCTTGAGGACAGCGGGGAGTCGGTCACGGGCGCCTTCCTCCGCGAAGCAAGAGGTTCGGCTGCCGCGCGCGAACGCCGTTCGGGGAACGGGCGGTATCTTCACATTCGCGGCGCTCATGCGAGAAACTTGAAGCATATCGACGTATCGCTGCCGCTCGGCTGTCTTGTCGCGGTCACCGGCGTGTCCGGTTCCGGGAAGTCGACGCTTCTGTTCGATCTCGTCGCTGCCGGCGGGCGAGACGAGCAGATGAGGGAAGGCTGCGAAAGCATTACCGGGTTCGACGCCGTGAACGGGATTGTGACGGTCGATCAGTCGCCTCTCGGCCGGATGAGCCGGTCCAACGTCGCGACGTACACAGACGTATTCACCGCGATTCGGAATTTATACGCGGGACTCCCGGAAGCGAAAGAGGCAGGCCTGACTTCGAAACACTTCTCGTTTAACACGCCTGGCGGCAGATGCGAGCATTGTCAGGGTCTCGGCGTTGTGCCGATGGACATGTTTTTCTTGCCGGGACTCGAGGTTCGCTGTCCGGTATGCCGCGGCAGGCGCTTTAAGGAGGAAGTGCTTCGCGTCGCGTATCAAGGCGTCAATATATCCGATCTGCTGGACATGACGGTGGAGGAAAGCTTGCCGCTGCTTCAAGGTCAAGGCAAGATGGACGCGCAGATCGCCCTTCTGCACGAAGTCGGTCTCGGATACTTGCATTGGGGTCAATCGCTCCGGACTTTATCGGGCGGTGAAGGTCAGCGGATTCGACTCGCCAAGGAGCTAAGCGCCAAGACGAAGCGGCATACGTTGTATTTGCTGGACGAACCTTCAACCGGACTGCATCCGCGCGATACGAAGCAGCTGCTCGTGCTGCTGAACAAGCTGGTCGACGCCGGCAACAGCGTTATCGTCGTGGAACATAACCTCGACGTTATTAAAGAGAGCGATTGGGTTGTCGACATCGGTCCCGAAGGAGGGCATGAGGGGGGACAAGTCGTCGCCGAAGGAACGCCGGAAGCGGTCGCCGCCATGGTCGAGGCGTCGCATACGGGACGATTTCTGCGAGAAGCGCTGGTAATCTGACCTCCCTCGGTTAAATTCTCTGGATCGCTTGAACGGCGATCTTTTGTAGGAATATGCAAGTATCCTTTGGTGCACCTTCTCTTTCCTAGCTGTTGGAAGAGAAGGTGTTTTTTTATTTGAAAGCGGTTTTTCGCCAGGTATACCGGCATTAACGGAAACATAACAATCATTAAACCGGTTTCATTGCTTTTGCGATAAATCATATCCATATATTGCCGGAATTAATAAAAACTCAACAAAATCATGACAGTCAGTTAATAAAACCGGTTTAATATAACCTTGTCCATTCGATGTTTCTTTAGAGAGGGGGGAGAGGGAGACTTGGCAACGATCGACGATGTGGCCAGAACGGCCGGCGTTTCGAAAAGCACCGTATCCAACGTGTTCAGCCAGAAACGCCCGATCAGCAAAGAAGTGACCGAACGCGTTCTGGCTGCCGCGCGGAAGCTGAATTACAGGCCGAATTATTGGGCGAGAAGTTTGGCGAACCGGACAACCCGCATTATCGGACTGAATATGCCGGGCGAACGGGTGAAGTTCAGTTTGTTTCACCTGTCGCTAATGAACGGCGTGCTGAATGAGTGCAGCCTGCACGGTTACCGGCTATTGGTCAATTCGCTGCCTAAATCTTATTTGAACGAGCTGCCGCACGTATCGTCGGAGCCGGTAGACGGAGATATTTTGCTCGATCCGGTGGAGAAGGACACGCGTATTGCCGAACGGATTCGAAAAAATTTGCCTGTCGTCGTTATCGGGCGGCCGCCCGGGGATTTCGAGTCGAAAGTGTCCTATGTCGACAATGATAATGTCGCCAATGGCGAGAATGCAACCCAGTATTTGCTGCGTCTCGGACACAATCGAATATTGTTCCTCAATGCATCGCGCTACAAGACCGTCTCGATAGACCGGGGGTTAGGTTACCGCCGCTCGCTCGAAGCAGCCGGGGTGCCGTTCGACCCGCAGCTTCTCATTCACAAAGATCCGGATATGACATCTTCCTCGTTCGGGTACTCGATCTCGAAGGAGATGCTCATGAAGCTTCCGGATATAACGGCGATCATTACCGATACGGATAAGATGGCGCTCGGCGTCTACCGTGCCGCATCCGAGATGGGGATCGCCATCCCGGACGATCTGTCCGTGATCGCGTTTAGCGACGATTCGGTATTCGCCCCCGAATTTAATCCGCCGCTAACCGGAATCAAGCTGTTCGGGGAGCAGCTTGGCCGGGAGGCAGCCAAGCTGCTGATTGATCAATGCGCGGCAAAGCAGCATTCGGTGAAACGTATTCTGATATCGACGGAAATGGTCGAGCGGGGTTCATGTGCAGCCGCCTCCCAAAATAAGGGGAAAATACAAGGAGGGATGAAGAATGAATAAATGGAGTAAACGAATGATTCTTGCATGCCTTACGGCGATTGTAGTTCTTACATCGGCATGCGGGGACGGCACCCCGAGCGCAAGCGACGGGGGAAGCAAGCAACCGGATCCGGCGGCAACAAACCAAACGGAAACGAAGACGGAATCGGAATCTAGTGCAGAATCAAAAACGGAGACGAATACAGATACGTTTGACCCTTTCCGCATGCCGGAACCGATAGAAGTGACTACTTTCAAGAGCGTGAGCGCGGGTGCCAAGCTGAACGCCGGTGAGACGGTCGAAGACAACCAGTACACCAAATATATTAAAGATAAAACGAATATCAGCTTTAACATTTTATGGCATGCATCCGGTCCGGACTTCGATCAAAAATCAAAGTTAGCCATATCGAGCGGTGATATCCCGGATATTCTATTCGTTAATGAATTGACGTTCCTGTCGCTCGCCGAAGCCGGTCAAATTGAAGATTTGACTGAAGTGTTCGAGAAATACGCGTCGCCATTGACGAAAGAGCTGTACGCGTCGACGAACAACAGGGCGCTGGACAAAGCAAAGTATCAAGGCAAGCTGATGGCTATCCCGAACATAAGCGTACAGGCGGATGCGGCTAGTCTGCTGTGGGTACGGAAAGATTGGATGGATAAGCTCGGTTTGAAACCGCCGGCATCGGCGGACGACATTGCGACGATCGCCAAGGCGTTCGTCGAAGGCGATCCCGACGGCAACGGGAAACCGGATACGATCGGGTTGACCGGCTCCGACGGCGCACTGTCCGTACCGGGAAAAGCGGGCCACCATAACTACAAAGGTTTGTTCATGGCATACAACGCGTACCCTGGGAATTGGATCAAAGATAGCTCGGGCAGTATCGTCTACGGCTCCATTTTGCCTGAAACGAAGCAAGCGCTTGGGAAAATTCGGGAATGGTATGCGGCCGGTCTCATCGATAAGGAATTCGCGTTACGCAAAGATCTCAATCAACCGGTCATCGGCGGGCAGGCGGGAATGTTTTTCGGACCGTGGTGGTCGGGAGGCATGGCGGCGGATACGATGACCAACAATCCGAAGGCGGAGTTTGAACCGTATCTTATTCCCGATGCCAATGGTCAATACAACAACCTGATGGTGCCGGTCAGCAATCGATTCATCGTCGTAAAGAAGGGGATGAAGCACCCGGAGGCGGCCGTCATTTACGCCAACACGTTCATTGCCGCTCAGCGTAAAGCCGACCCGGACGCTTTGAAATTGGACTTTACGGTAAGCGCCGAATATTGGCCGATCGGCAACGCAACCTTCGATTATGCGGACGCTGTGGAAAGAAAGTCAGAAACATTGAAGAAAGCATTAGCCGGAGAGATTAAGCCCGAAGATTTAAACCCCGAGATGAAACAATTGTACGATAACGCAGTCGCCGATAAAGCGATTCCGAAAGCCGATCTGAAAGTTTGGCGGTCGTTCTACGGATATACGGCACCGGCCGAGTTGCTGAAACAACCGATGAACCAGGTTTACAGCGAGTTTACGGCGACAACGAAAACGATGGAACGGAAATGGGAGAACTTACAGAAGCTTGAGAAGGAAACATTTTTGAAAATCGTTATGGGTGAAAAGGAGCTGGACGCTTTCGATCAATTTGTGGCCGATTGGAAGGCGCAGGGAGGCGACGAGATCACGAAGGAAGTGCAGGAGGAAGTCTCCAAACTCCAGAAGTAACGGGTGATCCGACATATGAACATGAAATCGTATCATAAGCATTATCATCTGATGCTGCTTCCGGGTGTCGTGCTTCTTATCATCTTTCAAGTCATTCCGATGTTCGGAATCGCGATCGCTTTCCAGGATTTCAAAATCGGCAGAGGTATATGGAATTCCGAATGGATCGGTTTGGAAAATTTCATCTACTTGTTCGAGATCCGCGACAGTGGAATTATCTTCTATAATACTGTGTTCATCGCACTTTGCAAGATCGTTGCCCACCTGATCGTTCCGCTCGTATTTGCGTTGATGTTAAACGAAGTCCGGATCATGGCATTCAAAAGATGGGTACAAACCGTCGTTTATTTGCCTCACTTCATTTCATGGGTAATTTTGGCCGGTATCGTCGTCGACATGCTTTCGCTGAACGGGATCGTCAATCAGACGCTGAAAGCGTTCGGCGTCGAACCGATTATGTTTATGGCCAGCAACGCGTGGTTTCCCGCGATTGTCGTGGGCAGCGATATATGGAAAGAATTCGGCTTTGCCGCCATTATTTACTTGGCTGCGCTTGCCGGAATTAATCCGGCATTATACGAAGCGGCGGAAATTGACGGGGCCAGCCGCTTCCAACAGCTGCTGTACATTACGCTGCCCAGTCTTGCGACGACGGTCGTTTTGCTTGCGACGTTAAGCATCGGTAACATCCTGAATGCCGGCTTCGATCAAATTTTTAACTTGTACAATCCGCTTGTGTACGAATCCGGAGACATCATCGATACGTTCGTATATCGAGTCGGTCTTGTTCAAGCGCAGTACGGTTTGGCAACGGCCGTCAGTCTGCTCAAATCCGCCATCGGGTTTGTTTTGATCATCATTTCGTATGCGCTGGCTTACCGGTATGCAAATTACAGAATTTTTTAAAAAGGCGGTGAAAGTTGATGGTCCGGGATCGAACGTTGTCTGCTCGATTGTCCGAAATGCTGCTGCTTGCGGTGATGCTCGTTATTTCATTGATTTCGCTTGGGCCCGTTCTGCATACGGCCGCCGTATCGTTTAGCGATAATGCGGCAGCGGCAGGAGGTTTCGTCAAACTGTGGCCGGTCGGGTTCTCATTGGAATCGTACAAAAAAATCATGGAGGAACCCCATTTCATCCATTCGTTTTACGTTTCCGTCAAGCGCGTTCTGATCGGCGGCGCCATCAACTTCGCCTTGACCGTGCTTATGGCGTACCCGCTTTCTAGAAGCACCAAAGAGTTCCCGTATCGGAACGTATATATGTGGTTTTTACTGTTCACGATGCTGTTCAGCGGGGGAATCATTCCTCTGTATTTGACCGTCAAGACGCTCGGCATGTTCAACACGATTTGGGCGCTTGTGCTTCCGGGAGCGGTGCCGGTGTTTAATGTGGTCTTGTTGATGAACTTCTTCCGGAACATGCCGAAAGAATTGAGCGAAGCGGGATATATCGACGGAGCGGGGCCTTGGTATATGTTGGCCAGAATATTCGTGCCGCTGTCGCTGCCTTCGCTTGCGACCGTAACGCTGTTCAGCATCGTCGGACATTGGAACTCCTTCTTCGACGGTCTCATCTTCATGCGGAGCGTGGAAAACTACCCGCTGCAAACCTATATTCAGCAGCTTGTCGTGCAGATCAATTTGCAGGAGCTTGATTCCACCCAAGCGGAGCTGCTGCAGAAAATATCGGAGAAAACTTTAAATGCGGCGAAAATCGTCGTCTCCATGGTGCCGATCCTCGCGGTTTATCCGTTTCTGCAAAAATATTTCATTCACGGCATTATGCTCGGGTCCGTGAAAGAGTAATGAACAGGGGAGAATGAAGCTTGATGGATATGACCGTGATGACATTCAATCTGCGGCATGCAACCCCGGACGACGGTAATAATTATTGGTCGAACCGGATCGGCAAGGCGGCTGCTATTATAAAAGAGCATTGCCCTCTTGTGATCGGTACCCAAGAGGGTTATCATTCGATGCTTCTTGATTTGGAGCCGTACCTAAACGATTATGCATGGGTAGGAAGCGGCCGTTTCGGTGAGCACGATAATGAGCATTGCGCGATTTTTTATCATAAGGGCATGCTGGAAATCGCAGAGCATGGACAGTTTTGGCTGTCGGAAACCCCGAATGTCGTCGCCTCGAAAAGCTGGGACAGCTGGTTTCCTCGAATATGTACATGGGCTCGTTTCACAATAAGCGGTAAGGGCGAATCCTTTTATATTTACAACACGCATCTCGATCACTACAGTCAAGCGGCTAGAGGCGAGGGCGGCAGGCTCATCATGGAGCGAATGCAACGTCAGCGAAGTCTGAACGGCGTATCGGCAATCTTGACCGGAGATTTCAATAGTGTACCGGGCGACCGGCCGATCCGCTTGCTTCGCGGGGAAGAGGGCAGAGTCGCTTCGGAGATGAGGCTGGTCGACGCTTATTCGCTTATGGAGGGCAATCCCGGCCTCACCGCGCACAGCTTTGCCGGAGGTGTCGATGGAGAGCCGATCGATTATATTTTCGCGACGCCGGAGTTTCGAATCATTGACGTATGTGTCGATCGAAGGGAAATCGACGGCGGCTATCCGTCGGATCATTACCCGGTAGTGGCGAAGCTTCAGATAGATAACGATTAAGCAACAATCGATTATATCGCACATGCTGGCGCTTGGATGCGCCAGTTTTTTGTTGACAGACTGTCTATAGATTCAACTGACTTAGTACGCTGAATCGAAGAAATTTCGGTTCCAGAGTCGCGAAAGCCCTTTTCAGACGCTGCAAGCGAAGAAATTTCGGGTGACGTTCGTGCCCTCAATTAATCGACAGTCTCACTTTGGACCCTATCCGGCTTCGGGTTTCCCGAGACCCGGATACGTTAGGAAGTTTGTGTAAACATTCGACAACAGTTCTATCACGTACCGGATAATGCAGGGTTAAAAAAATAAAAAAACATTCCTTGACAGGAATATACCGTTTTGGGTATATTATAACCAAGGGATTGACAAGCTCCCATAAAAAACTTTGAGGTGATATGAGATGGCAGTTAAATCGAATAACATTTTTGTAAATTTGCCCGTGAAAGATCTGAAGAAAACAAACGAGTTTTTCTCACAAATCGGTTTTGAATTTAACGCGCAATTTTCTAATGAAAATGCAACGTGCATGGTAATTAACGAGAACATCTTCGTCATGCTGCTGGCTGAAGAGTTTTTCAAGACATTTACTAAGAAAGATATCGCCGATGCCACGAGAAGTACGGAAGTACTTATCGGATTGTCGGCCGAAAGCAAAGAAAAAGTGGATGAGATGGTCAACAAAGCGCTGTCTGCCGGAGGAAAGCCTGCCAACGAGCCGCAGGATCACGGTTTTATGTACGGGTGGAGCTTTCAGGATTTGGACGGCCATATTTGGGAAGTTATTTATATGGATCCAAGCGCGATTGCCTAATGCACGCGAGCAAGAGCTAAGACGGCCGGTTCCGGCCGGACTTAGCTTTTTCTTCTGCTCAACTATCTGACAAAGTAACCGATGATCATCATCACGAGACCGAAAATCGCAGCCCCGCGTTTCACGCTTTTATTTTCTTTCGGCCGTAAAAATAAGCTGACGATAAAGCCTAACGGGATTACAAGTCCGTTCAAGTTAAAGTAGAAAGCGCCTAGAATGTAGTACCCGAAAAGCTTCAGCACCAGTAAATCCTCGTCTTGTTCGCGGTTTTTGTACAGCAAGAAAACGGCGCCGATCAAGACCAAAGTCCAAAAAATAAAATACATCATGTTCCTCCTTCCAATAAAATTATACTTATACTACGCTTGTATATGGAAGAAGTTCCTCATTTTATCTGACGGGGTGAAAGCGAGTGATATTTTCGGATGGTCTTGTAATTGCAGTAAGCTCAAGCCCGACCCATTCCTTTAGCAAAGAGAACCAAGAAAGCATTTCACTGCTTGCGGGATTGGGTGTTGCAGAAGACGCGCATTCGGGCGTTACGGTCAAACATCGTTCCAGAGTAACCGTTGATCCTTCCCAACCCAATCTCAGACAAGTTCATCTTATTCATTCCGAATTGCATGACGAGCTGCGGACGAAGGGCTTCAATGTCTCCGCAGGTCAAATGGGGGAGAATATTACTACGCGCGGAATTGAACTGTTGAAGCTTCCAAGAGGAACACGTCTTCATATTGGCAATACCGCAATAGTTGAAGTAACCGGCCTTAGAAATCCGTGCAAGCAATTGGACGATTTTCAAACAGGTCTGATGTCGGCGGTATTAGAGACGGACGAACAAGGGAAATTGATTCGCAAAGCGGGGATTATGGGAGTAGTTATAGCGGGAGGAGAGGTAAAACCGCTGGACCGGATTAAGGTTTCGCTCCCTGATGAACCATATTTGCCGCTTGAACGTGTGTAATCATGCCAAGAGGTGCTCTCGATGCACCTCTTTTTTCTTTAAACGATAAAATCGCCAAATTTCGGCAAAATCTCCTATGGTCAAACATAATGAGAGCGGATACAATTGGACCATGAATAGAATTATCGATAATCGTTAATCGGTAATGACCAATAAGAAAGATGGTGAGGATAAGGACTTTAAAACGGCTTAGGGAGCTTCTTCTGTAAAGAATCCATGTCGAGCAGTATGAAGCCACTCAACTGAACTAACGCATTTCATCTTAGTGCATTAACATGTGTTAAGGGGGAAGTGGAGGTATGCAAAACCAAGGTCTTTTATTCAAGAACGAGGTTGTCCTCAAGTTGATGAGAGATCGTTATATGTCTGATCTAGTCTCCGATAAAGGAAATGCCAAGCAAAATTTAAAAGAGAATCTCACCTACTTGCAATTAAATCCGTACTTCTCCTTTCCGACAGTGGCATTGATTGAGCCGGCAGGCTCTTTGCGGGAAGAGGATGAGAAGCGGCAAATAAAACATCAGATCAGAGCTTTCTTGGAAGAACATCTATCTAATGACTGCATAGTGTTCCTAGATGAGTCCGGGCGAATCGGGATCTTGTTCTCATGGGTATCGAAGGAAGTAATGGAAGCTGTCCGAACGATGCTGAAAAAATATTTTGCGAACCCGGTAAATATTGGTGTGGGCAAGCCGTGCAACCAACTCTCGGTAATACATTCTTCATACACGGAAGCTTCCCACGCACTGCAATATAAATTTTACAAGGGAACGGGACAGATCATTTATTTCAGCGAGCTTGGAAAATATGAGTCATCCGGTGACTATCCGGCGGCAAAAGAGCAAGAGCTGTTCCAATATATTAGATCCGCGAAGTGTCCGTCCGAAATCGAACAGGCCGTCAATGAATTCTACCAATATATTTTACGGAACGGCCCGGTCGAAATAATAAACATTTACGAACTATCGATTCGTCTTCTGGTGGGAATCGAAAAGAGGATTCTTGCCGCAGATCTTAAAGGCGGTTACAAATCTTATGAAGTTATGTCGATAATCAAGATGGAGACGCTGCAAGAAATAAAACTCTACGTCAGCAAGTATTTAACGGATATTGCGGAAATACTCTCCCAAAACGCAAGAGTGAACCACCGAAGCATTATCAAGAAGACGATTCAATATATGGAGCAGGAATGCCAGCACGCAACATTGCACAGCGTTGCAAAGAAGGTATATATGACTCCCGCGTATTTGAGTTTGCTTTTCAAAACAAACACCGGCAAAACGTTCATTGAACAGTTGACCGATATCCGAATGGATAAGGCCAAAGATATGTTGAAAAGCACGCATTTAAAAAACTACGAAGTGGCAGTAAGAGTCGGATACCATGATTCTAGATATTTCAGCCAAATATTTAAGAAAAAGGTCGGCGTTTCGCCCAGCGAATATCGTGCATCGCTAGGGCATTAAGAAATCTTTATCTCTAAAAAAAACAAACATTTTCGTAAAATCGTCACCTGTCAATATGAAAGCGGTTTCTGATATATTAAGTTCACTTGGGTTATGAGGGGTGAGACATATGGGATAAACTCAGCCGCAGTAAGCAAGCTTTCGTTATGGACACGATTGGTTCGAAAGAAAAAGAATAACTCGTACGAAACCAATATAGCGGGTTACGTATTTATTTCGCCCTGGTTAATAGGTTTTCTACTGCTTACGCTTTGGCCGATTGCTCAGTCTTTCTACTTATCCTTCACCGAATACTCCCTTTTAGCCGATCCGATTTGGGTAGGTACCGAAAATTACAAGAAAATTTTTACCAAAGACGCGCTGTTCGGCAAATCGCTAGCTGTCACATTTACATTCGTACTGTTTTCCGTTCCTCTCAAACTGTTTTTTTCGTTAATGGTAGCCATGCTTCTTAATAGAAGGTTAAAGGGCATGAACCTGTACCGGACGGCGATTTACTTTCCATCCTTAATTGGCGGCAGTATTGCCGTATCCGTTCTTTGGAGAAACATGTTCGGTTTAGATGGCTACGTGAACCAAGTACTTGCATGGTTCGGTATTCAAGGTGTCGGTTGGATTACAAATCCGGACACCGCGCTTGGTACGCTGATCCTATTGAACACTTGGCAATTCGGTTCAACAATGGTGATTTTCTTGGCCGGATTAAAGCAAATTCCACAGGAGCTGTACGAATCGGCCTCCGTGGACGGAGCAGGAAGATTGAGGAAGTTCGTCAATATTACGCTTCCAATGCTTTCACCGGTCATGTTTTTCAACCTTGTGCTTGGCGTAATCGGCTCGTTCCAAATGTTCACGTCGGCGTTCATCATTACTAAAGGCGGACCGGTCCAATCGACGTATATGTACGCCTTGTTCCTTTACGAGAAAGCATTCAAGCATTATCAGATGGGCTATGCTTCCGCACTGGCTTGGATACTGCTTGCGATTGTTGCCGCCTTAACCGCGCTTAACTTCTTTGCTTCGCGTTACTGGGTATTTTATGAGGCGGATGGGGGGAAGTCCAAATGAATGCGTTGCGCCCCAAACTTTCGGTACTCGGCAACCATTTGTTCTTATCGAGCTTCTCGCTGCTGATGCTGTATCCGGTGATTTGGTGGATCGGGGCATCCTTGAAAAAAACCGAGGAAATGCGTTTGCCTACCATTTGGCCGGAGACGCCTATGTGGGGAAATTACACGAAGGGTTGGAATTTCTCCGCCGAGTTTTCATTCGGGCACTTCTTCGCCAATACGTTGATGATGGAGTTTTGGAACGTACTGGGCGGGGTGCTGACCAGCGCCGTAGTGGCTTACGGCTTCGCCCGATTGAATTTTAAGCTTCGCAGCTTTTGGTTCTCGATTCTCCTCCTTACGATGATGCTGCCGGGTCAGGTAACGATCGTTCCGCAGTATATTTTGTATAACAATTTGGGTCTTGTGGACAGTTATATTCCGTTGATTTTACCGCATTTCTTCGGCGGCGGGGCATTTTTCGTCTTTCTGTTGGTTCAATTTATCAGAGGTATTCCGAAGGATTTGGACGAAGCGGCAAAGATAGACGGTGCCTCGGTTTACGGAATTTTCCTCCGGGTTGTTTTTCCATTAATTAAACCGGCGTTGGTCACGGTGGCCATCTTCACATTTATTTGGAGTTGGGATGATTTTTTTGGGCAAGTGCTGTATTTGAGCTCCGTCGAGAAATTTACCGTCGGCTTGGCATTGAGGATGTTTATCGACCAGTTTGAAATTCAGTGGGGGCAGCTTTTAGCGATGTCGCTGCTCTCGATTGTTCCGTCGGTCATTGTATTTTTCCTAGCACAGAAGCATTTCGTCGAAGGAATCGCCACTACCGGTTTAAAAGGATAATCATTACAGTCAAGAGAGGGGTAATGAAATGAAGGGTGATCGTTTGCGGGCAAAGGGGTTGACTTTGCTGATGACTATTGTTCTGTTGCTTGTAACGGCTTGCAGCGGGGGCGGGCAAGAAGCGGGAACAGAAGTCCAGGAGGAACCGGCGGCTGAGTCCGGGGAGAAATCAAACAATAACGCAAAGCTTAGCATTATGTGGTGGGGACCGGATGCAAGACACGAAGCCACATTGAAAGCGCTCGAAATTTATACGAAGCAGCATCCTAACGTCACGTTTACGCCGGAATATCTGGCTTGGGACGGGTATTGGAGCAAATTGCCTACGCTTGCGGCGTCGAAATCAATGACGGACGTGCTGCAGATGGACGCCGCTTATATTAAGGAATACGTGGCGAGAGGCACGCTTGAGGATTTGTCCGACATTGATCTTAGCGGTATCGTTGATCCTAAAGTAATCGACAACCTGAAGATCGACGGTAAGCTGTATGGCATTCCGCTTAGCCAAAATGCGCAAGGTATCGCGTTCAACAAAGCCGAACTCGAACAATTCGGCATTCCGCTGCCGCAAAAGGATTGGACATGGGACGACTACTTCAACTGGGCTAGGGAGGCTCGCAAGAAACTGCCGGAAGGCCAGTATCCGATCGGTGATACCACCACTTGGGACTGGTATCAATATTACCAAGCGTCCATGGGTAAAGGCGAGATCATGGCGGACGGCGGAAAAACATTCAATCTCGACAAAGAATTATTCATGAAGTTTTTCAACACTTATGCGGAATTCCGCAAAGAAGGCATTGTTCCGCCGGCGGAACAAGCGGCGGCGTTTGTGGAAAACGATCCGCAAGCGGATCCGATGGCATCCGGCGTCGTTATGACCCGCGGCGGTACAACAGGTTCCGTAAGCGTGCTGGAAACATTAATGCCAGGTAAAGTAGATGTCGTCAATGTTCCAACGGGACCTGCAGGCGGCGGTTGGGCGCAATCCACGATCTTCTTGAGTGTCAGCGCGAACTCAAAGTATAAGCAAGAAGCAAAAGAGTTTGTTCGGTGGTTCATTACGGATAAGGAAGCCGGTCAAGCGCTTCGTCTGACCCGCGGCATTCCGATCAATCCGGAAATTTATGCAGAGCTTGAACCGACGCTGGAACCGAAAGATAAGCTCGGCAAGAAAATATATGACGTCTCAGTCGATAAAGCGATGCCATTCTTCAGTGCCGCCCCAGGCTATACGGAATGGGTAGACGCTTTCAAAGCGGAGATGGAAGCAGTTACTTACGGCCAGCAATCGATAGAGGAAGCTTATAATAAAATCAATCAAATGGGTCAAGACCTGGCAGCTAATGCAGCCAACAAATAATAGCTGACAGAGTGCGCAATTTTTTTCATTCCCGAATTAACGGAAAAGCGTTCCGTTAATTCGGGGTTTCTTGCTACATTAACTCTGTGTCGAACCCCCTTGTGCGAACTATTCCCTTGAAACAGATAAACCGAGTCGGTTGTGACCTATGTCTCGAACCTCCTTGCGGGCACTATCCCTATGAATCAGACAAACCAAGTCGGTTTTGACCCTTGTCTCGCCCCCCTTGTATGCACCATCCCCATGAATCATATAAACCGTGTCGGTCTGACCTATGTCCAGAACCTCCTTGCAGGCAATATCCCCAAGGTTCAGATAAACGAGTCGCCATGACCTCGTTTCAACTGTTTTATGAGAGCTATCCCTGTTGTTTCAGAACTCGGCAAGGATCGCGGTCGAAACGTACAAAGAGGGATGAACTCCGGAATCCGGAATCTCAAAATACCCATTGCTGACTAACCGGGAGAGTATGCGCAAGTTGATACGCAACTGGAAGTCCGGGCAGCAGGATCGGGACAAATGGACAAACGATCGTCTGAATGTAGGGGATAGTGCGCGCAAGGAGTAACGAGGGGACTTATGAAGTTGCGAAGGGGCTTCTTCTTGAGGTAAACG
Source organism: Paenibacillus alkalitolerans (assembly GCF_016482785.1). Lineage (GTDB taxonomy): Bacteria > Bacillota > Bacilli > Paenibacillales > YIM-B00363 > Paenibacillus_AE > Paenibacillus_AE alkalitolerans. Next base: position 202,417 of record NZ_JAEMXM010000001.1, read on the forward strand.
GGGGTACTTATGAAGTTGCGAGAGGTGAAGGGATCGGCGCTTATGGAGGTGCGAAACAGAAAATTGAGTAGCAGTTTCGAGCTGCTCAAGTGGTCTAAAGGAAGGGGGTGACCGCCAAGGCAAACTCCTTAACGGTCCTATTGATATGCAATCCCATTAGCTCCACAATCGGTCGTTGCCGACAAAGTCGTTCCATTCGTCCGTAGATTCCCACAGACCGGGAACTTGCGGATGCAGGTGCTGCGCGATCACTTCGTCGTTAAGCTCTTCTATGCCGAGACCCGGCGCGTCCGCAACGCGGATGAACCCGTTCTGCAGGAGCGGTTTTGGAAGTTGGGGAGCAATAATAATATCATCCCACCACGGAACTTCGACGGAGTGGAACTCAAGCGCTAGGAAGTTCTCGGTTGCTGCCGCAACGTGAACGGCCGCCAAGCAGGCGATTGGGCTTTCCGCCATATGGATGGCCATTGCGACACCGTATTCCTGCGCCATATCGCCGATCTTCTTCGTTTCCAAAATACCGCCGGCCGTCAGAACGTCCGGGTGAATGATAGAAACACCGCCGGACTCGAGAAGCGGCTTGAAGTTTTCTTTTAAATAAATATCCTCTCCCGTGCAGATCGGTGTCGTTACGGAGTTGGCCAAACGTACATATTGATCGGTATAATGCCAGGGGATCATGTCTTCCATCCAAGCAAGATTGAACTTATCGATGCGGCGTCCGAGCTTGATGCAGTCTTCGATGCCAATATGGCCGAAATGGTCGATACAGAGCGGCACTTCGCAGCCGATTACGGAACGGACATCGGCCACGTATTGCTCGAGTATATCCAATCCTTTCTCGGTCACGTGGATACCGGTGAAAGGATGGGCGATATTTTGGAAGTCATAAGCGCGATTGCGCAGGTAACGCAGTTCTTCCGCCGGCACATTGCCATTCTTCCTTGCATTCCAATAAGCCCTGGATGCCTCGCGCATTTCCTCTAAGAAACCTAGCGGCGCGCTGAGTGTTCCCGGTTCGTCGATGATTTGGCCGATCCCAAGATCCATCTTCAGGAAGGTGAAGCCTTGCTCCATCCGTTTCTTAAGCGCATGTCCCATCGCCGTGCCTGTATCTTTACCGTCCACATCGGTATCGCAATACATCCGGATTTTATCGCGGAACTTGCCGCCAAGCATTTGGTAGATCGGGATGCCGTAGGCTTTGCCGGCCAAATCCCATAATGCGATCTCGATTCCGCTTACGCCGCCGCCTTGGCGTGCGTGGCCGCCAAACTGCTTAATCCGGCGGAACAGCTTATCGATATTGCAAGGATTTTCACCGAGAAGGCGGGGCTTGAGCATTTGTGCGTACAGTTTATCTGCGCCGTCGCGCACTTCGCCGAAGCCGACCAAACCTTGGTTTGTATATACTTTGATCAAAGAGCAGTGCATCGGGGCGCCGACAATATCAGCGAACCTGATGTCGGTAATTTTCAACTCGGAAGGTTTCGAATGGGTGTTTACATGGGCTAGCGCGCTTCCATAAGATTGTTGTTGTACCATCGTTCGGACTCCTTTGCCATCATATTAAGAGGTTTGGTTATAACAGCATGCTTGCACCGTCTAATCGAATCGAAGCGCCGGTCATAAATTCGCTTTCATCGGAAGCGATGTAGCAAACCATGCTTGCCACATCCGAAGGAAGGCCGATACGGCCCAACGGGAACTTTTTCCGAATATCGCGTCTTGTTTCCCCTGTGCCATGCTTCCCTACATTTACGGCGCCGGGCTCAATGGTATTGACGGTTATTCCGTATTTCGCCAGCTCGATCGCGCTTTCCCGTCCCAACATTTTTACGCCGCCTTTCGTCATGGAATAGACGGTATCAAAATCGGTCGGCCGCTTCCCGTGGACGGAAGAAATATTGATGATTCTTCCGGTTCCATTTTCCTTCATATACGGAATTACGGCTTGGATGCACTGCCAGTACCCTTTCAAATTGATGTTCATCATGCGATCGTATGTTTCGTCGTCATGATCGTATAAGTTCAAATTCAACTGAAGTGCGGCATTATTTACAAGAATATCGATTCCGCCGAGATGGCGCGCAACCTCATTCACCATGCTGTCGATTTCATGCTTGTCGGCTGCGTCCGCTCTAACGATGATCGACTCGCCGCCGATTTCTTCAATTTTCTGCTGCGTATCTCTCGCGCCTGCGTCGCTCGAGTTGTAGGAGATGGCTACTTTGGCTCCGCGTTGCGCTAGCGCAATGGCGATTCCCTTGCCGATGCCGGTTCCGGCGCCGGTAACAATGGCAACCTTTTGTGACAGACTCATGGAATACCACCTCCCAAAGCTATGACCGTTTCATTTTGTGATCCATATAGTGCATGAGGAACCCTCCGTCCATACGGATTTCCGCACCGTTCACATAGCGCGCTTCATCGGTGGAGAGGAATAAGACAAGGTGGGCTAGGTCGTCATAGCTGCCGAGAAAGGCATTGGGGACTTTATATTGATAGAAATCGTATAGAGTAGAGATATCGCTCTTAAACAAGAGATCGTCTCCATCGACAGGACCCAATTCGATTGTATTCACGTTGATACCGTCGCGGCCTAATATAATCGCCGCTTCGCGGCAGAGCATCTTGACCGAGCTCTTAGATACGCTGTATGCGAATGAGGAGCCCGTCGGTTTCTCGGCATGTATGGAACTTGCGTAGATGATTTTGCCGGATTTCTTGAGAGCCATTTGTTTGCCCACCGCTTTCGTGCATACAAACGCGGATTTGGCGTTCGCATTCATGATTTCCAGAAACAATTGCTCATCGCATGTTTCTACGCTGGCCGGTTTTAAGACATTATTGTTGTGTACCAGAACGTCAATAATGCCCAACCGCCGAGCGGTTTCCTCAAGTATGGCCTCCACATCGGAGCTCTTGCACAGGTTAACGTTTGTCACAACGGTCTTTGATCCGGAGTCTTTCAGCAGCTGCAGGTTCGATTTGATGTTTTCGCCGCCTGAAGCGCTGTTTAAAATAAAATGAGCGCCTTCCGCAGCCAAACGTTCGGCAATCGCTCTTCCCGAACCGCTATCGGCATCCGTGATGAACACGATTTTGTCTTTTAGTTTCATAGTTCGCCCCACCTGCCTATGAACTTTTGGAGCCGGTTAATTCCTGTAAGCGGCTTCCATAAGACCTTTTATATAACCGACACCGAACAGTCGCCCAAGCGTTTCGTAACCGGGATTTCCGTTGTCTTCGCCTGCCATCGTAGGAACGTGGTCCGGCCGGGCGGGGCCGTCAAATCCTACTTCGGCGTATGTTTTCATCGCCTCGAACATGTCCGTTATTCCATCATCGTGGAAGGTTTCCTCAAACTTCTCGGCAGTTCCGCGCACGTCCCTGAAGTGAACGAAAAACAATTTATTTTGTTTGGCGAACTTGCGAATCGCGGCGGGAATATCGTCTCCGGCTGTCGCAAGGGTGCCTTGGCACAAGCAAACGCCGCTGTACTCGCTTGGCACCAAATCGATAGCGCGCTGAAGTGCGTCTGCACTCGTAAGAATTCGGGATACGCCGCGAATCGGCGAGATCGGCGGATCATCGGGATGCAGCGCCAATTTGACTTTTGCCTTTTCAGCCACCGGTACGATCGCTTTCAGATAATACTCCAGGTTCTCCCACAGTTGATCTTCGCTTATCGGGGCATTCTCGGTAAATGGCGCATTTTTCATGAGGGAATGGTCGTAACTGGATACCAATGCGCCTCCGCGCGTACGAGTGCTGGTTGAAGTGCGGAACCAGTTAAACTCGGCCATGAAATCGTAACACCATACCGGAATTCCCAGTTCGCCCATATTCCGAATTAGCTCTTGAATGACAGCTATTTCTTCATCTCGTCCCGGCAATCCTAACTTTATTTTATTTGCCGGCGGCCTGGCTTCGATCACTTCAACATGAAAACCGAAATTTTCGAATCTTTGTTTCATAAGCAATAGATTTACATAGTCCCAAGGCTTATAGCCGTTCTCTACCCCGGGCAATCCTGCTACCGCGTAATTAACGCCCATCTGCTTACACAAAGTCCATAATCGGTTTTCATGGGTTCCTAACGCTTCTGCTAATTTCAAATGAATAACCCTCCCTTTACAGACGAACGTCGCTGGACGGTCCGTTTTGGTCCAATTTGCGTGCTTCATCGATTTCCCGGTCCCATGTCAGGTGCCGGTATTCGGCTGCTTCTTCGGAGCTATTGAACCAGTCCAGGAAGTCCTGCCAAAGCGGCATCGTCCATGAGGCGTCGATTTGCGCTGTCGTATAAACACCTTCCTTCAAGCGGATGAAGCCGAAAACGTCGCGAACTTGGGACTTCTCCGCATTAACGACAGTAAGCTCGGCCAGATGGGGAGGGATAAAGATCACTCCGGCCGGAGACGCGTATACGATGTCGCCCGGAAGACATATCGCTCTGCCGATCCGCGCCGGTACGTTCATCCCAACCATCGTTACGTCCGCAATGGCCGTCGGATCGCTTCCGCGGTAGAACACGTTGATATTTTCGATCTTTACTACCTGCTGATTATCGCGGATACCTCCCCAGATCACCGCGCCGCCTCTTTTTGTGCGTGTGGAGATGGCGGTCGACAAGTTTCCGCCTACATAAGTGCCTTGATAGATTTTATCGAACATGTCCACGACGACGACATCGTCTTCTTGCAGACAATCGATGACCCATTGATTAAAGAACCCTTTTCTGCCTTCCTGCTCGTGTCCGTATTTCAGCAGCGTTTCGTGCAAGTCAGGACGTTTCGGCACCATTACGGCCGTGACGGCGCGACCGACCATCACCTTGTCGGGGTGGATGATTTTGAAATCGCCTTCAAACTGATACGCATAACCTCTGTTCCAAAGCGGTCCCCATACTTCCTCTAATGTAATTTTCCGCATCCGTCGAAGAATGTCGTCCGGTACTTTGGGACGGCCGTTCGGAAACCGTTCGCCTTGCCAAAGCGGCGTCAACTGGACTATTTCTTCCGGATTGTCAAACTTCATGTGAACACCTCATTTTTGTTTACATTCATTTCTTATGTTACTAGCCCGGTCCGATTCGGTGCGATGACGTAAATTTACGATATTGTTTGATTTTTTACTGATGATTCAGTCAGTATGGCGACCGAATCTCGCGCAGCTGTAAACGGTTGACGACTCATCACACCTTCGGATACGATTGGTATGAATTAATGATTATCGATAATCCCGCTGCTGAGAGGTGGACCCGATGATGTTTCATACGAATGTTCCAATCCATACTGTTTCCTTAAGCGAACAGGTGTATATCAGCATAAAGAAAGCGATCCTCAAAGGCGAGTTTCCCCCCGGTTACCGTCTGCTCGTCATGGACATCGCGAAAAAATACGAAATTAGCCAGGCGCCGGTGAGAGAGGCTCTTGAGAGACTTAAACAGGAAGGGTTGATCATCGGTAAAACGAACAAGGGGTCGGTCGTTTCCGATATCACTCTGAAAGAAATTAAGGATGTATATGAGTTTCGGACCTTAGTAGAGGGACATGCCGTCCGGGAAGCGATGAAAGTCATGAACGCAAACGACTTGAGCTATCTGGAAAATATTGTGCACGGAATGAGAAAGGCGATCGATGAGAAGGATCCATTTCAATTAGTAGAGCTCGACATGAGGTTTCACGGTTTTTTTTATGAAAGGTGTAACAATCATTTGTTTGTTGACATCTGGAAAAATATCCGCACGAAAATCATGAGATTTATCAGCATTACGAATCAGCACATTCCGAATGACGAGATCGTTGAAGGTCACCGTGAACTGCTGGAAATCATAAAAACCGGAAATGCGGAGGAAGCCGCAACCAAGTGCGTGGATGGATTTCAATTTTATAAAGAATATACGGGTTAGCGGTCTCCATGTTTTATGTAATTTTCATGTTACATTCATTTTACTTTAAGTTTTAACTCGTACCATGAGCGTATACTCGTTCCGAATCGCAAAAATGTTCCGGCAAGAAGCTGGATATTTGCTGGGAGATTAGGGACACAAAGGAGTGGATGCGACATGAGTATCGAGGATATCACAAAGAATATATCCGAACGAAATAAGGACTTGGCGCTTTATGCGAAACACGTGCTGGAGGCATTGGATCATTTGGAAGAGTATCACCGCCGGTACGTTGCGGCACAAGCTCTTGCGGGTATTAAGCCGAGCGGCGGACAGGAACAAGTTTTTTACGATACGCTGTCCGACGTGCGGAAGGAACTGCTGCATACGCTGGAATGGACGATAGAGGATTTACGGCACAAAGGAGATAAATACTACACTAATCACTTTAAAGATGGAGTGGAATGAGATAAACGGTCGGCAATTGCCGACCGTATTTTTAGTAGTGGCACCATTCAATCTAAGTATAAATGGCTCTCCGTTTCGACCGAAATGCGTGCTATGTTTGGATCTGGGCCTTTACGCCCGACCGACATCGCTGTATCGTAAGGAGGAGCCTATGCCGGCAGGAAACGGAAAGGATCGAGTCACGATCATCATTTCAATCGCTGTGATTGTCGTTATATGCGTACTGCTTTCGAGAGGTCTTGGGCCTATTGCGGCTTTGCATGAGAACGATTCGATTCAGAATCGGAATATCGGATGTTCGTAAGGAAAAGCGGGAGGAAGCATCAATGGATTGGCTTTCAATCAACCGGGAACGGTCTGTTCCGTATATTCGCCAAGTATATGTCGGCATACGTGAAGCGATACACTCCGGCAAACTCAAGCCGGGAGAGAAGCTTCCCTCCACAAGGGAGCTTGCCGAACGGCTCGGCGTGTCTCGCAACGTGGTGATGGAAGCCTATGACATGCTTTTCGCGGAAGGGTATGTATCGGGCAAAAAGGGCAAAGGGACATTTGTGGCGGAAGGGGCGCAGCTGGACCGATTACCGGACATGCCTAAGAGCCGGCGGAAAGATGCCTCCGTTGTGGACGAAAGTGTCATCGATTTCCGCACCGGTATGCCGGATGGCGGCTGCTTTCCAAGGGGATTATGGGTGCAGTGCTATAAGAAAGCCGTGTTGAACGGTCCGACCCGACAATTCCATTATCAGCCGGCCGCAGGTTCGGCCGCGTTGCGAGAAGCGCTTGCCGGATATTTGCGCCGTGCCCGGGGCATTGTCTGCGATCCCGACTGCATTGTCGTAACGAACGGCGCGGCGCAAGCGCTAGCGATTTCAGCGAAGCTATTGTTAGGTCCCGGCCGGGCTGCAGCGATAGAAAATCCGTCCACCCGCGAGATCCGTTCCATCTTCGCATCCTATGGCGGGCACATTCATTCCGTTCCCGTAGACCGGGGCGGAATCGTCACGTCCGCATTGCCGGATGATCCGCGCGTTCGTATGATTTATGTGACGCCGTCCCACCAATTCCCGACCGGAGGCGTTCTTCCGATTCAGAGAAGAATCGAATTGCTGCATTATGCCCGCTCCGTAGACGCATACATCGTCGAAGACGATTACGACAGCGAGTTCCGATACGAAGGGCCGCCGGTTAGTGCGCTGTACGAGCTGGATCCGGACCGGGTTATCTATGTGGGAACGCTTAGCAAGATGCTGTCTCCTTCGCTAAGGATCGGTTACGCCGTGCTTCCCGAGCCGTTGGTTGAGAATTTTATTATGGAGAAATGGATATCGGACATACATACGCATTCGCTTGAGCAAGAGGCGCTTGCCGTATTCATTGACGAAGGTCATCTGGAGCGGCATGTTCGGAAAATGAGGCACCGCTACCGGAAAAAGCAGCAGCTTCTAGTCAAATCTCTTGCGGAAAAATTTAACGGTAATATAGAACTTTTCGGCACTTCCACCGGTTTGCACATTTCCGTTCATGCGCCGCATTTGCCTGCATCACCGGAACCTGTCAACGTTGGGGGAGTCCGGCTGTACCCGGTCCAATATCACGTCTTCGGCGACGAAAGGCGCAAACACGAATGGATGTTCGGGTTCGGTCACTTGTCGGAACAAGAAATTGTTGAAGGTGTTAGGCGACTGCCGGGAGTATAAATCCTTATAACTAGATCGCGAGCTGCCGATTGGCGGCTTTTTTGCGAAATGAGCAATCGGGAAGAAATGAGTAACGAGGATTCTTTGCTATTATATAAGAAACTCAAAATATAAAAGGAGCAATACTATGGCGACTCTGAATCAAACACCGGTTGTCAAAGCGGAAATGCTCATCCGAAAACCGGTTGAAGAGGTGTTTAAGGCGTTTATAGATCCGGCCGTTACCGTAAAATTCTGGTTTACGAAAAGCAGCGGAAGATTGGGAGCGGGAAAGCATATCAGATGGGATTGGGAAATGTACGGCGTTTCGGACAATATAAATTCGCTCGCAATGGTAGAAATTATTTATAAACGAATGTACCGATTGACACGTGCTGCCTGGAGAATATAATAAAATCAACTTCTTTTGTTGAGAGGGGTTATTTCGATGAGAACACAGGTGAATGAAAACTAATTAAATATAGGCGTAAATGCGGCCATTGCAGGTAGATACGACTACCCTTTATTTTGTGCTGCGCTTACGCAAATCATCGGTAACCTTTCATAATGGAGTGCCTGTTACAGGAACGACACGACTGCAAGGTCGTGTTTTTTTGTGTCCGCAGGCAACTGCCCGATTACACTCTCAACGAAGGAGAAAATCAATATATGAATTTCCGGTATAAGAAGTTTCTTTCTTATTACAAACCGTATTTGAGGTTGTTCTGCGCGGTAATGGCGTGCGCCGTCATTACATCGGCGATTACACTGATGTATCCGTTGCTGACAAGATATATTACCAAAAATGTATTGGAGCAAGGTATCGCGAATGCGCTAAATCAAATTTATATGACCGGTGCATTGATGCTTGTATTGGTTATAGTGCAAACCGCGTGCAATTTTTTTGTCGATTACCGGGGCCACGCGATGGGCGCCATGATGGAACGCGACATGCGAAAGGAATTGTTTGAGCATTATCAAAAGTTATCGTTCGGATTTTATGACAAGCAAAAAACCGGCAAGCTCATGTCCAGAATCACCAACGATCTGCTCTCATTGTCGGAATTGTATCATCACGGCCCTGAAGACTACGTCATATATCTCATCAAGTTTATCGGGGCGTTCGTCATACTGTTTCATATCAATGCGGAATTGACGTTGGCTGTGTTCGTCTTTTTGCCGGTGATGGCCGTTTACGCGCTTTTTTTCAATAAAAGGTTAAATATCGCTTTGAAGAGGAATAAAGAAAGAATCGGCGATATCAATGCGCAGGTTGAAGATAGTCTTTCGGGAATCCGGGTCGTGAAGTCATTTGCCAACGAGGAAATCGAAAAAGATAAATTCGCTTACGAAAACAACCGGTTCCTCGACAGCAGAAAAAACACCTATAAGAACGAGGCGTACTTTTATAATGGAATGGCTGCTCTCATTCAGCTTACTACAGTGACGGTTATCATTTTCGGCGGTGCGAGCATTTTGAATGCGTCGTTGGATTTGGCGGATTTGATCACATTTTTATTGTATATCGCCCATCTCATCGAGCCCATCCAAAAGCTGACTCATATGACGATGCAGTTTCAAGAAGGCATTACCGGATTCGAACGTTTTATGGAAATCATCGAGACGGAGCCAGATATCCAGGACGCGCAGAATGCAATTGAATTACAAAACGTTCAAGGAAATGTGGAGTTTAAAAATGTAACGTTTAGGTACGAGAATAGCCGTCAGCATGTGCTGAAGGGTATTTCTCTGAGTGTAATGGCCGGAGAGTATATTGCATTAGTGGGACCTTCCGGAGCCGGCAAAACAACGTTGTGTTCGTTAATTCCAAGATTTTATGAAATCAGCGATGGAGAAGTGCTCCTTGATGGAGTGAATGTAAAAGATATCCGTTTGAGCTCATTGCGAAGGAATGTAGGGATCGTTCAGCAGGACGTCTATTTGTTTGCCGGGACGGTGATGGAAAATATCCGCTACGGAAATCCTGATGCAAGCACCGAGGAAATCATTGAAGCGGCAAAACATGCAAATGCTCATCATTTCATCATGGGATTGCCGGAAGGATACGATACGGATATCGGCCAACGCGGCGTTAAGTTGTCGGGAGGGCAAAAGCAGCGGTTGAGCATCGCGCGAGTGTTCTTGAAAAATCCGCCGATATTAATATTCGATGAAGCTACGAGCGCGCTGGATAATGAAAGTGAGAAGGTTGTTCAAGAGTCGTTGGAGCATTTAGCGAAAAACCGCACGACTTTCGTAATCGCCCACCGATTATCTACGATTAGAAACGCCAAAAGGATTGTCGTATTAACGGATCATGGGATCGAAGAACAGGGGACGCATGAAGAGTTGATGGGAAATTACGGCACCTATGCGCGTTTGTACAATATGCAGTTCAAGATTTGATGCGGGAAGAGCCCGGTCGGCAGTTCAGTCTGCGGCCGGGTTTTTGCATTTTTCGGATGAACATTCGGAATTCGGCTGGAAACGATGGGAACATTGGAGCGTATGCTGAATAAAGGAGGGACCGATCATGAACGGTACAGACGGTGTACGGATAATAGCCCCGAGGGGCACGAAATTGCAAGCGAAGGGCTGGGTACAGGAAGCCGCGCTTCGCATGCTGATGAACAACTTGGACCCTGAAGTGGCCGAACATCCGGAGAAGCTGGTAGTGTACGGGGGCATCGGCAAGGCGGCAAGAAATTGGGACGCTTATCATCGGATCGTATCTTCTCTTAATGAGTTAGAAGATGACGAAACGCTGCTCGTACAGTCCGGAAAACCGGTTGCCGTCTTCAAAACGCACAAAGACGCTCCCAGGGTGCTTCTTGCAAATTCGAACCTTGTCCACGCTTGGGCGAATTGGGACACCTTCCATGAGTTGGATCAAAAAGGCCTGATGATGTACGGACAAATGACGGCGGGAAGCTGGATTTACATTGGAAGCCAGGGGATCGTGCAAGGCACCTACGAGACGTTCGCGGAGTGCGCGAGACAGCATTTCAACGGGTCGCTGAAAGGAACGATCACCGTGACGGCAGGGCTCGGCGGCATGGGCGGCGCGCAGACGCTCGCGGTTACGATGAACGAGGGGGTTGTTATCGCTGTCGACGTCGACCGGTCGAGAATCGAGAAGCGCATCGAGACCCGCTATTGCGATCAACTCGTGGAGTCGCTCGATGAGGCGATTTACTTGGCCGTGGAGGCGAAGAAGGCGGGCCGGCCGCTGTCGATCGGCCTGCTGGGCAACGCGGCGGAAGTGTTGCCCGAGATGGTCAACCGGAATTTTATCCCTGACATTGTTACCGACCAAACGTCGGCGCACGATCCGCTAAACGGTTATCTCCCGGCGGGGATGACGCTGGAGGAGGGCGAACAGCTGCGGAAGCGGGATCCTCAAGCATACGTTGTAAAATCAAAGGCCAGCATGGCCGTTCATGTACAGGCGATGCTTGCGATGCGCAAGAAAGGCGCCGTTGCGTTCGATTACGGCAATAACATCCGTCAAGTAGCGTATGACGAAGGGGTTGCGGACGCATTTGATTTTCCGGGCTTTGTTCCGGCATATATCCGCCCGCAATTTTGCGAGGGGAAAGGACCGTTTCGTTGGGTCGCCTTATCCGGAGACCCGGAGGATATTTATAAGACGGATGAAGTCATTCTCAAGGAATTTGCGGACAATGAGCATCTGTGCAAATGGATCAACATGGCGAGGGAGAAAATCGCCTTCCAAGGCTTGCCGGCCAGAATTTGTTGGCTCGGTTACGGGGAGCGCGCAGAATTCGGAAAGATTATTAACGACATGGTCGCTTCCGGCGAGCTGAAAGCCCCTATCGTCATCGGACGCGATCATCTGGACGCCGGCTCGGTCGCCTCTCCCAACCGTGAGACGGAAGCGATGAAGGACGGAAGCGACGCGGTGGCGGATTGGCCGATACTGAACGCGCTCGTGAATACGGCTGCGGGAGCGAGCTGGGTTTCGGTTCATCATGGAGGCGGCGTAGGCATGGGATACTCGCTTCATGCAGGGATGGTAGTCGTTGCGGACGGTTCCGAAGATGCGGCAAGGCGGCTTGAACGCGTGTTGACGACCGATCCGGGCATTGGCGTGGTGCGCCACGTTGACGCCGGTTATGACTTGGCGATCCGCACGGCGAAGGCGAAGGGCATTCGTATACCGAGCATGAATTGAAGGATGGAATACTATGACAGTGATTACGCATGTGAAATCGGCAGCACAAATCGTGACGATGAAAGGGGCGAGCGATGCCCCGAAGAGAGGCGAGGCGATGTCCGATATCGGCCTGATCGAGAACGGAAGCGTTGTTCTTGTCGGAGATAGGATCGCTTTCGTCGGGTCCGACGGTGATGCCGCGGACTTCCTGGAAACTTTCGAGGGAGACATTCGCCTCATCGACGCTTCGGGTAAGATTGTAACGCCGGGACTCGTCGATCCGCATACTCATGTGGTGTATGCAGGCAGCCGGGAGAAAGAATTCGAAATGAGACTGCAAGGGGCCAAGTACATCGATATGTTGAAGCAAGGCGGCGGAATACTGAGCACTACCCGCAGCACGAGGGAAGCCGGCTTGGGGCAGTTGATCGAGCAGGCGCACGTAAGGCTGGACCGGTTTTTGCTGCACGGCGTAACGACCGTTGAGGCGAAGAGCGGGTACGGTTTGACGGTTGAGGATGAGGTCAAACAGCTTGAAGCGGCGCGCAGACTGCAAAGGATTCATCCGATAGACATCGTTCCCACGTTTATGGGCGCACATGCGATACCCGTTGAATACAGAGGCCGTGCTGACGAATACGTGCAATTGATCATTGAACGAATGATCCCGCTTGTTTCGCAACTGAAACTAGCGGAGTTTTGCGATGTATTTTGCGAAGAAGGTGTGTTTACAGTTGAACAATCCAGGAAAATACTTGAGGCCGGCAAATCGTACGGTTTAAAGCCAAAAATCCATGCCGATGAAATCGTTCAAACCGGCGGCGCCGAACTTGCGGCCGAGGTTGGCGCCGTTTCCGCCGAGCATCTGCTGCAGGCGTCCGATGCCGGCATACAAGCGTTGGCCAATAGCAATACGATTGCCGTTCTCTTGCCGGCAACCGCACTTTTCCTAATGGAGAAACCGGCCAGGGCGAGAAAGATGATCGATGAGGGAGTCGCCGTCACGCTGTCCACGGACTGCAATCCCGGCACTTCTCCGACGCAATCGCTGCCTTTCGTCATGAATATCGCCTGTTTAACGATGAGGATGACGCCTGCCGAAGTGCTGGCGGCGGCAACGATCAATGCGGCGCATGCGATCTGCAGGGCGGATCAAATCGGAAGCATCGAGGCAGGCAAGAAAGCCGATCTCGTACTGTTTGACGCTCCGAATTACCAGACGCTTCAGTATAACTTTGCCGTCAATCTTGTCCATACGGTCATTAAGAACGGAGAAATCGCAGTTGAAGGCGGTGTTCTCATTGCAAACGGAAAACATGCTTCGAATTAATGCGGCACGACTCGAAGCAAACATACAAGCATTGGCCGTGTTCGGTCAAAATGATCGAGGCGGCATGGATCGCACGACGTTTACTCCGCCGGAATTAGAAGCAAGGGATTGGTTGAAAGAGCGGCTCAAAGAACAGTCCTTCGATGTGCGGGTCGATCAGGCCGCCAATATTTGGGGCAAACGTGCGGGCACTGTGCCGTCGCTGCCGTCCGTCGCTTTCGGTTCGCACATCGATACGGTTCCGAACGGAGGGAAGTATGACGGCGCGCTTGGCGTATTGATCGCGCTTGAAGTGATGACGCTGCTTAACGAACATAACGTACAAACGAGGCATCCGTTGGAGCTTGTCTCGTTCAGTGCGGAGGAGCCGAATCCGTTCGGATTGTCGACATTCGGCAGCCGAGTCGTTACCGGCAAGCTCAAGAAGGAACATATCGACGGTGTGGCGAATCCGCAAAGCCGGCTTCTGACGGAAGCGCTGCGCAGCGCGGGAGGGGATCCCGAGCGAATCGAGGATGCCGTCCGAAGCGTCGAGCAACTCGGCGCTTATCTGGAAGTCCACATCGAACAAGGCAAACGGCTGCTGGAGAGGAACATTCCGGTCGGCATCGTTACCGCGATCACAGGTATTTACCGGGAGGAAGTTGTCGTTTGCGGTGAAGCCAACCATGCGGGAACGACGGTGATGGAGGACCGGAACGACGCGTTGACGGCTGCCTCCGAAATCATCCTTGCCTTGGAGGACGTGTGCCGGAACCATCCTGCGAACGAGTCGGTAGGCACGGTCGGACGAATCAACGTTAAGCCGAACGCAGCCAATATCATCCCGGAGGAAGCGGCATTTATCGTTGAGATCCGCGGGAAGAGCAGGGAAGAAATCCTCGAAGTGATAGCGGAATGGGAGCGCCGGATCGGAGACGTAGAGCGGCGCCGGACCGCGAAGGTGACGCGTAAAGTGCTGCTTGATCAAGATCCCGCTCCGATGGACGACTTGATCGTTCAAGTGAGTCAAGAACAATCGGGCGTGCTCGGCTATCCTTGGTATAAGCTGGGCAGCATGGCCGGCCACGACGCGGCGCACATGGCGTCCATTACAAGAAGCGGCATGCTGTTCGTTCCGAGCGGCGGAGGCAAAAGCCACTGTCCTGAAGAATTTAGCCGTATGGATGACATCGAGAAGGTGTCGAATGTATTGCTCCATACGATTCTGGAGCTTGACCGGCGCTTGGACCGGTAAGGGAGGAGAACGCGTGGCGATACTGTACAAGGCCGATTCCATTTTTTATAAAAATCGATTTCAGAACGGCTTGGCCGTTCTGGTTGATAACGGGGTCATACAAGAGGTTGGCGACGCCAAATCGTTGGAAGCGAAATATCCCGGAGTTGAACGTAAGGATTGGAGCGGAAAAGCGATCGTTCCAGGAACCGTTAACGCTCACAATCATTCGTTTCAAAGCCTGCTCAGAGGCATCGCCGTCGACCGGCCGTTTCTGGAGTGGCGCGATCAAGCGCTCTATAAGTATAGTCCTCTACTAGACGAAGACGCCATATACACCGGGGCTCTGTTCGCTTTCGGCGAAATGCTGAAATACGGCGTTACGACCGTGAGTGACTTCTTCTACGTCCATAACGGCGGCACCGACACCGATGAAGCCGTCATTCAGGCTGCGAAAGATGCGGGCATCCGCCTTGTGCTGGCCCGCACGATGTACGATTGGAACGGCGCGCCGGCCGGTTTCCAAGAGACGGTGGAAGACGCCGTGCGAAGAACTCGAAATCTTGCAATCAAATACCAAGGCGATCCGATGGTTGACATCCATCCGGCTCCGCACAGCCCGCACGCCGCTTCTCCGGAAATGATCAAGGCCGGCCACCGCTTGGCTCGGGAATTGGACACCCCTTTCCACATTCATGTAGCCGAGGAAATGTTCGAGGTTGTGGAGACGTTGGAAAAATACCGGTTGCGACCCGTTCATTATTTGGATCGGCTCGGTGTGCTCGATGAGAGTATGATTGCGATTCATCTGGTTTGGCTGGACGACTCGGAAATAATTCTGTTGGGGGAGCGAATGGCCGCATTGGCGTATTGCCCTTCAAGCAATATGTTCCTGTCGGACGGAGTAACGCGTATTCCAGACTTGCTGCAATCGGGAGTGCGCGTCTCGCTAGGTTCGGACGGCGCCTGCAGCAATAACAGGATCAGCATTTTCGAAGAGATGAGAATGTGTTCTTTATTGCAAAAGGTGACCCGATTAGACGGTACGTGCATCAACGCCAAGCAAGTGTTCGACATGGGCACGAAAGTTGGCGGGGAGCTTCTCCGTCTGCCGGTAGGCATCATCCAAGAGGGTTATAAAGCGGATTTTGTCACGCTCGATTTGAACGATCTCTCCTTGTCTCCGAAGCGGGAACTGTTTGCGAACGTTGTCTACTCGCTTCAGCCTAACGCGATAAAGGATGTTGTGGTGAACGGGAGAACGATTGTTGAAGATGGCACGCTTCGAACGGTATCGGAGAAATCGATAGTCGATAAAGTGGACCGGCTATTTGAACAATGGAGTGCCACGGGCTCGTCGTAAGACGAATTTTGTTTTGATAAGTGTCAGCAAGAACGGTGAAGGCTTGACAAACACCGCGAGCCGGATTACGACGGAGACCGCTGTACTGCGGAAAATACGGCTGGAGCTGCTTGAAGAGGCCGTCGACGCATTGATCGAATCCGTCCGCAACATCGATATGCCATTGGAAGAGCTTCTGGACTTGGTAAAACGCAAATATGAGTCGGAGGCGTGAACGGAGCCGGAAAATCTAACGTGATGAAAGAGATCATGGGTTTGACGCCAATCGACGGGGAGAGATTCGCATCGATGGCCAACCTGCAGATAAAGAGATATATAAGAAGGTTGCTTTTGTACCGGATCATCTCACAATGCCATTCGGCATGAGAATATCCGATGCGTTCATCTTTATGGCTGATTATTATCCGAACTGGGATACTGCCAAAGCGAAGGAGTTAGCATTCAATAGAGGAAAAACGTTATGATTACTATTTACATTGTAAAATTTTTGAAGTACAATCAAAATCGACCTTAATCGTAATCATTACTATTAATTCGATCCCTGATAGAATGAGAGCGGCGGTGCAGACTGGTTCCAAGAGGTGGTTTTTAGTTGATGTACAGCCCTCTATCTAAAAGTATGGTGAAGCTGTATGCATTGGCGATGTTTTTCTTCACGGCTAATTCCGTGTTAACCGTCGTAGTCCCTCTCCAAGCTGCAGACCATGGCTATAGAGAAGGCGAGATCGGCATCATGATGGGCTTCTACATGTTTGCATGCATGTTATTGCGTCCGTGGGCGGGGCAAATGATCGCGAAACACAGCGTGCTCACCGTCATGCGGTGGTTGTTAATAGGGCATGCGTTGACTTTGCTCGTCTATATTTGTTTTGGTGCGGACGGTCTTTATATCGTTCGTGCGCTGCAAGGAGCTGTGACCGCATTTTTCTCTATGGCCATGCAAATCGGAATCGGGAACATATTGCGGGATGAAGACAGAGGGCAAGGAATGTCGATGTATTCTCTATCTACAGTGCTGCCTGGGTTATATGGTCCTGCGTTGGCGCTGCTTCTTTGGACGCCGTCCAAACTCGCCTATCTTTCGGTGTTTATAGCGGTATTGGCGATTGTCCCGCTTTTGTTTCTGTTGCGCTCGCCTCTTCCGGGAACGAAGCAGGGAGGAGCGGCATTTACATTGCGCGAAATGCGGTCCGCATTGGCAGAAGTGCTTCCCCATAACGGTTTGATCGTTTCCGCTTTCGTCATGCTTGCAGGCGCTTTCGTATTCGGGGCCGTTTCTACGTTTCTCCCGCTATATATGGTGACAACAGGCGAAGGAAATCCCGCCCTCTATTTGTTTTTGCAAGCGGTTGTCGTCGTGTGCAGCCGATTCGTATTGAGAAAATACATACCTTCGGACGGCAATTGGCACCCGGTTTTCGTGTCCGTCGTATTGCTGTTCTCCGTTGCCGGAACGGCGCTGCTCGCCGTATTGCCGCATCTCGGTTATTTTGTATACCTTTCGTCTGTCTTTAACGGTTTGGCCATGTCATTGCTTTACCCGACTATTACGACGTATATTTCATTCGCCGTTCCGAAAGCGACAAAGCATATCTTGTTCGGCATATTTTTAGCTTCATACGATTTAGGTTTTGCTCTTGGCGGCTTCGCAACGGGTTATATCGTTCAATTATTTTCATTCGCTCACATGTTTGCGGCATGCTCCCTCATCGCTTTGTCGGCGATCGGCTTCATTTGGATAAAGCGCAGGGAAACGGTCGTCATTTTGGATGTTCAAACAAATATGAAATGATTCCGGAGGACCAGGGAAGGTTCTTGTTCTACTGACAGTATTCATGATGCTTCTGATTATTCTTGTCACTGCATGCGGCGGCGCTGCCGCACCTGAGGGATCGAACGATATGAATTCGGACTTGGCGAAAGAGGCAATGTCGGATACATCGGCCGCTGACGGGGCGGAAGAGAAGCTTTCCGTCGTTGACGATACGAATACAGAGTTGACGTTCGAACAGCCGGTCGAGCGAGTCGCTTGCGTCGTCTCATTTTGCATCGATGTAATGGCGGAGCTCGGGATGGAACCGGTCGCGATCAGCGAGGGCGGCGTCCGTACGATTGCAACGCAAGAGGAGTTTTATGGGGAGAAGGGACAAACTTTCGCGTCGATCGGGGGCAGTTTCTTTGAACCGAATCTCGAGGACCTCGTCAATGCGAAGCCCGATCTCGTCATCGGTTTGAAAGGCGTTCACGATGCGCTGCGGGAAGGCTTGGACGGCGTCGCGCCGATCATATTGGTCAATCCGGTCCATTATTCGGAATCGCTTGAGCTGATCGAAGCGATCGGCCGCATTACCGGGAAAACCGCGGAGGCGATGGCGGCCGCCGAAACGTTCCTTGCGAAGCTCAAGGAAGCGAAGGAGATGTCGCCAAAAAATAAGAAAGCGCTGATCATGTTCGGAAGCGATGTAAATTTCGCGGTTGTTACCGACAGCGGATTAGGCGGCACCGTCATGAAAGAAATCGCCGTTTATCCATGGAAGGTGAACGATCCTTCCGAAGATCCTTACGGTGACGGCAGCATTCCGTACTCTCTCGAGAAGCTGCTGGAGGAAAATCCGGACGCGATCTTTGTTGAAAGCTATTCCTTCGGTCCAGGTACGAAGCCGTTGTCGGAGCAGCTTGCCGACCTGCCGCTGTGGAGCGAGTTGAGGGCTGTGAAGGAAAACAAGGTCATCGAGGTTCGTTCCCCGATATGGGGAGACGGCCGCGGCACCCGTTCGTTAGGCATCTTATTGGATGAATCGATGAAGTTTCTATATCCGGAGTTATATTAGGTGATGCGATGAAAATTGAAGCAGGAAGGAACGCGATCGGAGGAAGAAGCTTTCTTCCTCCGATCTTATTGCTGGTTGGCTTCTTGTTTATTGCCGCGGGTTTGCAGGTTGTCGCCGGCTCACCGGCGGTTTCTTGGCGGGAGCTGCCGGGCATTGTGTTCTGGGACGAGGGCGGTGAGCTGCAGCGAACGGTCGTCATGGAGATTCGTATGCCAAGAGTCGCGCTGGGATTTCTGGTCGGAGCAATGCTCGGGGCGGCAGGGACGCTCATGCAAGGTGCGATGAACAACGCTCTGGCCGGACCGGAGCTGTTAGGCGTTTCGGCGGGAGCGTCGCTTGCATTGGCTGTGATTACCGTGCTGCATTTGCCGGTATCCGTACAACTGCACCCGTTGTTTGCGCTCTGGGGCGGTCTCGTTGGCGGATGCTGCGTGGTGCTTGCAGCCCGCGGAAGCCGGGGAGCGCTCGGTATGCTTCTGATCGGGATGTCCGTGTCTGCGATCATGAACGGGCTGCTCGTTCTGCTCATTTCGCTCGGGACGAGCAATGATGTAAATATGCTCTACCTGTATTTGCTCGGTTCTCTTGCAAACCGCAATTGGGATCATGTGCTGCGCATCATGCCTTGGTTTCTCGCAACGCTGCCGGTATGCTTGTTTTTTACCAGGACCATAAACTTGCTTCAGCTCGGCGACGATACGGCAGCCGGACTTGGCGTGAAAGTGGGACGCTCAAGGGTTGCCATTTTTGCGCTTTGCGCAATTCTAGTCGCTGTTACCGTGTCGCAGAGCGGACCAATCGGTTATATTGCTTTGTTGGCTCCTCATATCATCCGCACCTTGCTAAGGATGGCCGACGCGCGGATCGTTCTCCCGCTAGCTATGCTTTGCGGAGGCGTTCTGCTCGTTACGGCCGATATGGCGGCACGTCTATTGCTTTATCCGATCGAAATCCCGGTCGGAATTTGGACGACGCTGCTTGGCGGCAGCTGCTTTCTATTCCTGCTGTTAAGAAGGCAAGGAGGCGGATTTCATGGGTGACCGAAATGCGTCGGCACGTTCGGGAAAGATGGTCCCTCTAGTTTTTTTCATCTTGGCTTTCGGGGTCGTCCTCTTGTTTATATTGCATATCGGCTATGGGAAGACTTCATTCACACCGAAAGAAGTAATACTGGCGCTCTTTAATCTTGGGGGAGACGACGGGGCTCGTCACATCGTATGGAATCTACGCTTTCCACGCGCCTTAGTCGCGGTTGCCGCCGGCGTAATGCTCGGCATTGCGGGCGCAATCCTGCAGACGATTCTCCGCAATCCGCTGGTCGAACCGGGATTGGTCGGCGCTTCCTCCGGTGCAGTGTTGTTCGCCGTTCTTTGGGGGATCGCTTCGGCAGGTTGGAATGCTGGAAATAAGCTGCTGCAATTCGTCGCTCTCGCCGGCGGCCTAGGCGCAGCCGTACTCGTATTTGCATTGAACGCGAACCAGAGAGGGAACAGTGCCAGACTCGCACTGGTCGGCGTCATCGTTACTTCGATTCTTCAGTCGACGACTTCGCTGCTCCTCCTTCAGAACCAACAAGGGCTTACTTCCATCTTCCTGTGGCTGTTCGGATCGCTGAACGGAAGAGGGTGGAGCAGCTGGTCTTCAATATGGCCATGGGCCTTAGCAGGAACGCTGCTGGCATTGGCGTATGCGCGAAAGGCGGATATTTTACGGCTTGGCGATGAAATGGCCGCAGGATTGGGACTAGCCGTAAACCGAACGCGATTTGTGCTGCTCTTGATTGCTTCCGCGCTGACGGCGGCTGCAGTATCCGTCGTCGGAGCAATCGGTTTTATCGGGCTGATCGGACCCCACATTGCGGGCTTGCTCGCGGGGAGGAGTCCGGCGGTGTTGTTCCCGGTCAGCGGATTGATGGCGGCATTCCTTCTGCTGGCTTCCGATTGGATCGGGCAGAGCATCACGATCCGCCTTCCGCTGCCGGGCATGGAAAACCATACGACGAGCTTGCCGGTCGGCGCCGTCACTACGCTGCTCGGAGCGCCGTTCTTCTTGTATTTGCTGCGTAAGTCGCTTGTTAGAATGTAAAATGAGACGGTATAAAAACCGATGGCCGACCCGTTGAGCGTGGAAGCAATAAGACGTATACTAGATTAGGAAGAAATTGAGACTGTGTCCGTGGAGTGGTATGTATTTTATGGAAATTAAGGTAGACGATTTAACCGGATCAAAGGTAATTGCGCTTATTAAGGAACATCTTGAGAGTATGTCATCCCAATCCCCGCCCGAAAGCTGTCATGCCTTAAATGTCGAGGAGCTAAGAAAACCGGATGTAACGTTCTGGAGCGCTTGGGAACAAGATGAACTGCTTGGCTGCGGTGCGCTGAAGGAGCTTGACGGGGAACATGGCGAAATAAAATCAATGCGGACATCTTCATCTCATCTAAGAAAAGGCGTAGCCAAGCGAATCCTTGAACACATCATTGAAGAAGCCAGGCGTCGCGGCTATAAGCGGCTAAGTTTGGAAACGGGCTCCATGGATTCTTTCGAACCGGCTCGAAGGCTATATGCAAGCTTCGGGTTTCAATATTGCGCTCCGTTTGCCGATTACATAGAGGACCCAAACAGCGCATTTATGACCAAGGAATTATAAGAACAGCGCCACCGTTGAACACCGCTTCAGCGGTTTTTTTCTAATTAACTAGAAAGGAGCATTTTGCATTGACCGATATGCTCACTTAAATGAAAAATCTGAAAAATCGATTGAACAAGACATGGGGGGTTCAATCCGTTGAACCCGCCGGAGACATACTTAAGCACGATGGGAAGCTATATTTGATTGCCGGCGCGTTTCAGGATGCGGCGAACGCAGTAAATAAAGCCAAACAATACATTCAACCCGATGCCAGTAAAGATGCGATGGTCTCTTCGCATAATGAAGTTTTCAAAGAGAGAAATAGAGAGTTGGTAAAGCAGATGATGAAGTAATTCCGAATATCGAAGAGTCAAGCGCCAATGGGAATTTATCGGATAGGGCTATGTTCGAGGCCTTGATATCAGGAGGCCAAGAACATCGTCCTTTTTTTCTTCTTTTGTTGACAATGATAATCATTATCACTTACTATAACAAAAGAATGATCAATCGGATATCCGGTAAGCGATATGCATTGTTCCGGTGACTGTATGTATGTCGCTACTTTAATTGGGGGCTAAAAAAGGTTGTGCTTAACCAATGAGTTCAGACACCTTTGTGGTAAGCATCGCGGATTACCAGCTTGAAGAGTATTTGAGATGTCCGCACAAATATTACAACAAGTACATACTACGCAAAAACACGGATCATCAGAACTGGAAGCAGCTCGTTCAATACGCGGTCAATCATGCAATCCATGAATATTATTCTCTTCCGGCGGAGAGCCGCATTGACAAGGGATAGGGATTACCCTATACTACTTTCGTTAGTGATAATGATTATCATTATCTTAGACATTACTGGAATTGAGAGGGGTTTGTTTTTCACATGCTTGCATCCCAGACAAAGTTATTAGTAATACTCGTCCTGATCCTAACTACATCGCTTTTAGGCTGCTCCAAACAAAATTCAACGTCGGTTGAGGGGACAGGTGCAGCTCAGAAGGAGAAAACGATCACGATTTCATGGCCAAGAGACATCGGACCCATGAATCCGCACGTTTACAACCCTTCTCAATTGATTGCGCAATCGATGATTTATGAACCGCTCGTTACGTATACAGAAGGCGGGAAACTTGAGCCGCATTTAGCCGAATCTTGGACGATATCGCCGGATGGAAAAGAGTATACATTCAAGCTTCGCCGTAACGTCAAGTATTCGGACGGAACGATATTTAACGCAAACAACGTGAAGAAAAACTTTGACGCGATTATGATCAACGCCGAAAATCATAGCTGGCTCGGTGTCTTTAATGTGCTGGATAAGACTGAGGTTATTGATGAATACACATTTAAGATGACGCTGAAGCAGCCGTATTCCCCTGCATTGCAGGACTTGACTGTCGTACGCCCGGTGCGCTTTCTCGGAGATGCCGGCTTCCCTGATGACGGCGACACGTCCAAGAGTGTGAAGCAGGCGATCGGTACAGGACCATGGATGCTGACGAATTACAAGAAGGATGAATATGCCGAATTTACCCGCAACCCGAATTACTGGGGTCAGAAACCAAAGGTTGATAAAATCGTCATCAAAATCATTCCTGACGGAGAGACCCGCGTTCTTGCTTTTGAGAAGGGCGAGCTGGACTTGATCTTCGGCGAAGGCGCAATCAGCATGGATGCGTTCAAACAGCTGAAAGCTAGCGGGAAATATGAAACTACCCTATCTGAGCCTGTCGCTACAAGACTCATTGCGATGAATACGAAAAGAGAAGCTTTGTCGGACATTAAGGTACGCGAAGCGCTGCAGTATGGCTTTAATAAAAAAGCGATGGTCGACGGAATTACTGGAGGCTTGGAGGAAAACGCGGACAACATTTTGTCCAAAAATTTCCCTTACACGAACATCGATGCCACGCCATTAGATTACGACGTTGAAAAAGCGAAGGCTTATTTGGATGATGCGGGCTGGAAGCTGCCTGCAGGCAAGACGGTCCGTGAGAAAGACGGAAAACCGCTTGAGCTTGAGTTAATTTACGAGAAGTCGGATCAAATTCAGAAGCCGATGGCCGAAACGCTGCAAGCAGAATGGGCGGCAATCGGGGTTAAGCTGAAAATTACCGGGCTTGAGCTGACCGAGCAGATCAAGCGGTGGCGCGGCAATGAATTTGATTTGAACTTCACGAGCAACTACGGAGCGCCTTACGATCCGCACTCGTTCATACATATTGTGAAGGAGAAGGGCTTCGGCTTCTCGGATGCGCTGTCGAACATCTCAGGCAAGCAAGAACTTGACCGGCAAATCAATGAAGCTCTTCTTTCCACGGATGAGACTGAACGCAAGGAGCTTTACAGTGCAATCCTGAAACATTTGCAAGAGCAATCGGCATTGGTGCCGCTCTCTTATATTAAAAAAACAGCGGTTTATCAAAAAGATGTGACCGGATTTGCATTCCCGGCCAACCGTGAGGACCATCCGTTTAACGGAATCGATACCGGCAAGTAATCATAGGGGAGGCTTGACATGGCTGGCTATATAGTAAAACGGATTTTTGCCATCATCCCCATTTTTCTTTTTGCCACCTTACTATCATTTACAATGATCCATCTTTCGCCGGTCGATCCGGCGGAAGTTTATTTAACCGTCGCCCATATTCATCCTACAGATAAGGTATTGGCACAGGTCAGGCATGAATTCGGCCTGGATCAGCCGTTGATAGTTCAATATGTTCAATCTATTCTGAAGATGTGCCGGCTTGACTTCGGCACATCTTATATTACGAAGGAACCCGTTTGGCAGGAAGTAGTGCTGCGAATGCCGGCGACGCTCCAGCTTGCTTTCGGCAGTATTGTTATGGCTGTTTTCGTCAGCGTGCCGCTCGGTTTTTTATCTGCGATATATAAGAATAGCTTTATAGATCATCTAACAAGAATGATCGCTTTTATTGGCGCCTCGATTCCGCAGTTTTGGCTTGGTTACCTGCTGATTTTCTTCTTGTCTCTGAAGCTGGATTTATTGCCGGTTCAAGGGAAAGGGACATGGGCGCACTTGATATTGCCGTCAATGACGCTCGCTTTGGGGCTTATCGCGATATATTCGCGGTTGCTGCGCAGCAATGTTCTCGAGCAACTGCATGAGTTCTATGTGCTCTATGGAAGAGCCAGAGGCTTGCGGGAGCGGCTTATTATGAGCAAGCATGTACTCCGCATTGCGATTTCGCCGATGATTACGGGTCTTGGCATGAACATGGGGAAGCTTCTGGCCGGGACCATCATTGTGGAGCAGGTCTTCTCTTGGCCGGGGTTCGGTCGATATTTTGTCGAATCGATCTTTAACCGGGATTTGCCGGTTATCCAATGTTACGTGTTTCTTGCGGCTTGTCTTTTCATCTTATGCAACCTTATCGTGGATTTGCTGCAAATGATGCTGGATCCCCGAATATCGCGGAAAGGAAGAGCCGAACATTGATTGCGTTAACTCGAGTCAGCCTTAAAAGCCCAAAAACTGTACCGGTATGCTTATCTGTTCTGCTTGTCCTTCTTCTCATCACGGTATTCGCTCCGTGGCTTGCACCGCATGATCCGATCCAGGTTAATCTGGCGAACAAGCTGCAGCCTGCTTCGCTTGACTATCCATTGGGCACCGATCATTTGGGCCGCTGCAACCTTTCCCGTCTGTTATATGGAGCACGCTACTCTTTAGGTTTTGCCTCTTTAATTTTTATCGCTTCCTTGGGAATCGGTCTGGTTATCGGTTCTATTGCCGGGTATAAAGGCGGGTTCATTGATTATATTTTGATGCGGTTTTGCGACGGAGTGATGGCATTTCCGAGTCTCGTGCTTGTTCTTGGCCTGGTCGGAATATTCGGGCCCGGCCTCATGCAGGTCGTATTTGCGATGATGCTGGTGCAGTGGGTATATTATGCAAGGATGTTTAGGGGGATGATCGTTAGCTTAAAGGAGCGTCATTTTATAACGGCGGCCAAGATCAGCGGGTCCTCGGAGCGGAAAATCATTGTACGCCATATGCTTCCTAACGTGCTTCCCCCGATAGCCGTCATGGGAACTTTGGAGATGGGATGGGCGATTATGGATATTTCGGCCCTTTCCTTCCTGGGACTCGGCATTCAACCGCCCGCCCCGGAGTGGGGGGCTATGATACATGAAGGGAAAAACTATATTCGAAGCAATCCGGAATTAATGGTCTACCCCGGAATGATGATTCTGCTTGTCGTCATTTCATTTAATATGCTGGGGGAGGCGTTGTCGGACCGTTTCAGTGTCAAACGACGTTTTGAAAAGTGGTGAGACGACTTGAACCAAGAACAGGGCAACATATTGCAGGTTACCGACTTGAGAGTTATGGTAGAAACGCCGCGAGGCATGCAAAGCCTCGTTCACGGCATCGATTTTGAGCTGAGACCGGGCCGTGTGCTTGGGCTTGTCGGCGAAAGCGGCAGCGGCAAAACGATGACTTGCCTCTCGATCATGCAATTGCATGATCGGAAAACGATGTGCGTTGAAGGCGGCATTCGCTTGAACGGACGCGAGCTGAACGGACTTCGAGCCGAGGAGATGCGCCGTATTCGCGGAAAGGAGATGGGGTTCATCATGCAAAATCCGATGAATGCCTTCTCTCCCGTCTTTTCCATCGGCAATCAATTCGTCGAAACGATCCGGGCGCATACGGCTTTCAGCAAAAAGCAATCGCTTGAATTGGCAGCAAGTGCGTTGCAGGATGTGAATTTGCCCGACCCCTTCATGCTCATGCGGAAATATCCCTTTGAGCTAAGCGGCGGCATGCTGCAGCGGGCGATGATTGCACTAGCGATGTGTTTGCGGCCATCGCTGATTATAGCGGATGAACCGACGACAGCGCTCGATACGGCAAACCAGTTGCAGGTGCTGTGCCTTCTGGAGCGCATCCGTACGGAATATGGGACAGCAATACTGCTAATCTCGCACGACTTGGGCGTCATTGCGGAAATGGCAGACGAGGTCGCCGTTATGCAGCGGGGAGAAATAGTGGAGAAAGCTGATGTTTACGAGCTGTTCGATCATCCGAAGCATCCTTACACAAAACAGCTGATGGAAGCTCGTCCTACATTGCAGATGAATGAGCGGATCGAGGAGCTTGTCATGTCATGAATGCGCACGGCAGACAGAGACGGGCTATGTTCACGAGGCCGAGAAAAGGGGATGGTCGCATGAGTTTGCTGGAGGTAAAAGACATTACACATAGCTTTGCCTCAACCGGTTTTTTTCGGCGATATACTCGGAAGGTCAAGGTGCTTTCCGGTATTTCCATTTCGATTGAACAAGGCCAGTGTTTGGGTCTTCTCGGAACGAGCGGAGCAGGAAAAAGCACGCTGGGCAAAGTAATTTTAGGCCTTGAGAAACCGCAGAGGGGTAATGTGATATTTCAAGGCGTCGACTTGTATAATGCGGACCCGTCCGCCCGCAAACAGCTGCGCCGCGATCTTCAAGTCGTATTTCAGGATTGTTATTCTTCGGTCAACCCGCGGATGACGGCGGAGCAAATTATAGCGGAGCCGTTGCAAAACTTCGAGAAGCTGACTCCTATGGAACTAAAACGAACGATCGGAGAGCTGCTTGAAAGAGTCGGACTTGAACCGGAGGATATGCGCAAGCAGCCGCATCAATTTAGCGGAGGACAGCTGCAAAGAATCAATATTGCAAGAGCGATTGCGTTAAAGCCGAAGCTAATCGTTTTGGACGAGGCTGTAAGCAGTCTTGATATGGTGACCCAATCGCACATTTTGAAGCTGCTTAGCGAGTTAAAGTCATCGTATGGCCTTTCTTATCTCTTTATTACGCATGACATTAAAGCCGCTTACGCGATTTCTGACGCTATTGCCGTTATGGAACAAGGGGAAGTTATCGCGCGTTGTACGGATAAAGCGGAGCTTCTCAAACTCAACCATCCCAGTGTAATGAAATTGCTCGGCTCGATGCTGGCAGAGCATCCGCGGGATCGAAATTTCTCGGGATTAGAATGAGCCGGTGAACTCCCGCGCATGAATTGACTGAAAATTATAAGTATGAAACAATTATTTGAGGTGAGTGTATACATATATTGGAAGAAGCAAACATTAACTGTGGCTGTCATGCATATGGAGAGGAATAAACTAATGTACAAAAAAGGAGATACGATGACAGAGCAAAAAGCAATTATAGATACAGGATGGAACTTCGATAACAGTTATGCCCGTCTGCCGGAAATATTTTTTACAAGGCTTAATCCAACCCCTGTACGCTCACCGAAGTTGATCATTCTTAATAATTCGTTGGCGGCATCCCTTGGGTTGAACGCTCAAGCGTTGGAATGCAACGATAGCGTAGCGGTGTTTGCCGGAAACCGGATTCCCGAGGGAGCTTTGCCTCTTGCTCAAGCTTATGCAGGCCATCAATTCGGGCACTTTACCATGTTAGGGGACGGCCGGGCTCTGCTGATTGGCGAACAGATCACTCCGCAGGGAGAACGGGTCGATATTCAGCTTAAGGGCTCAGGCAGGACGCCATACTCCCGCGGAGGCGACGGTCGGGCGGCTCTTGGACCGATGCTGCGAGAATACATTATCAGCGAAGCAATGCATGCGCTTGGTATCGCCACCACTCGCAGCTTAGCGGTAGTGACAACCGGTGAACCGGTCATCCGCGAAACCGAGCTGCCTGGTGCAATTCTCACCCGAGTGGCTGCAAGTCATCTCCGCGTCGGCACCTTTCAATATGTTTCGAGATGGGGCACTGTTGATGATCTTCGGGTGCTGGCGGATTACACATTGCAAAGACACTACCCGGAAGTTGACGCCGATGAAAACCGCTATCTTAGTCTGCTTCAGGAAGTGATCAAACGCCAAGCCGTGCTCATTGCCAAATGGCAGCTCGTCGGCTTTATTCACGGGGTGATGAACACCGACAACATGGCCATTAGCGGTGAAACCATCGATTATGGTCCTTGCGCCTTCATGGATGCCTATGATCCGGCAACGGTATTCAGTTCCATTGACATTCATGGCCGTTATGCCTATGGCAATCAGCCGCATATTGCCGCGTGGAACCTCGCGAGGTTTGCTGAAACGCTATTGCCGCTGCTGCATGAAGACGAGGAGCAAGCTGTGAAACTGGCCGAAGATGAGATTTCTAACTTTGCCGAGTCGTTTCACCGGAATTGGCTTACGGGAATGCGGGCAAAACTCGGAATCTTTAACGAAGAACCGGAAGATGAATCCCTTATTGAAGGCCTCCTTAGTATGATGCAAAAGTATCGTGCGGACTACACCAACACGTTCCGCGCATTAACTTTTGATGAAAAGCCGGAGGATATGGCTCTGTTCGGCACCGCGGAGTTTGCTCAGTGGCATGAGCAGTGGAAGGAGAGATTAAGCAGACAGCAGGAACCAAAAGACTCCTCGCAGCAGTTGATGCGAAGCAGAAATCCCGCTTTAATCCCTCGCAACCACCGGGTAGAGGAAGCGTTGGAAGCTGCGGTGGAACGAGGAGACTACAGCGTCATGGAAAGGCTTCTTGATGTTCTATCGCGACCCTACGCGCACTCCCCCGAACAGGCCGATTACTGCACGCCGGCTGCACCATCAAACCGTCCTTACCGAACCTTTTGCGGTACCTGAAATAGAAAAACTTTATAAATAAGTTGTTTTTGGAAAAGGGCATACTATTTAGCCCTTTTTCTGTTACGCTCAGTTAGACAAAATAGCGCCATCTTACAGCTTCCGGGTTCCAGCGGTAGTCCGTTTCGACAGAGAACATTGCAATGGCTGCCTCATGGCAGCCTTGTTCATTTACCAGTATGGCGCTATGATAAATTATCGGCAAATATTATTCGAAGGAGCCTGTATCCATGTGGAAAGAATTCAAAGCTTTTGCACTTAAAGGCAATGTAGTGGACCTTGCCATTGGTGTGATCATCGGTGCCGCATTTGGAAAAATCGTCACTTCTCTAGTCAATGATCTGCTGATGCCCATTATCGGTCTGCTTGTCGGCGGCATCAATCTGAGTGATCTTCATATCAAGTCAGGAGAAACTATATTAAAATATGGATCGTTTTTCCAGACAGTGCTTGATTTCTTTATAGTTTCATTCTCCATCTTCTTGTCTATAAAAGTCATCAACAAATATAAACGAAAAGAAGAAGCGAATCCCGACGTACCGCCACCGCCGAGCAAAGAAGAAATCTTGCTTACCGAAATACGGGATTTGTTAAAACAAAAAAATTAATCCGAGGAAAACGGTTGGAGAGGGTGATCCAAGATCATGCAGGAACCGAATAAAACCTACAATACAGCGGTTGAAGCATTTCTTGAAGTCATCGGAGGCAAGTGGAAGCCCGTCATACTATTCCACCTCACATTCGGTAAGAAGCGTAATGGCGAGCTAATGCGCCTATTGCCTGACGTAACGCAAAAAGTGCTGACCCAGCAGCTAGGGGAACTTGTGAAGGATGGAATCGTAGCCCGGATTTCTTATAACCAGGTACCGCCGAAGGTCGAATACGAGTTGACCGACTACGGTTGGCGACTTAAAGATATCCTTCATCTCATGTGCAGATGGGGCGACATGCATATTGAAAGAGTTTATGGGGATAGAGGCAGGGTTCTTTTCAAACCGCCGCATTCCGGCAATTAAGAGTTATACCGGTCCCTGATCATGAGGAACCGGTACCGTGCGAATATTAATTGGATTAAGGAATTACTTTGCGCTGGCGGAAGTCTTCAAAGATGTCCATAAACATCTTCTCTGTATCGACGAAGTCATGGAAGCCGAAGCGGCGCGCTTTTGAGCTGTCGGCAAAAAAGTCGTAATCCCAAGCAAACACGAAATCCCCGAAACGCCAGGAGGAAACGTCTTTATAGCCGTTATTCTCCAATCCGTACTTCTCAACCATGGATTTCCAAAGCGGCTCCTTATCGGCCATAACCACCTCCAATGACATTGGTAACGGCGGGGCTGTTTCGAGTTCGAAAAACGCCGCGATCTTGGGCCAAAGCTCGTTCCATCGGAAAAGGTCGCCATTTGTGATGTTAAACGCCTGATTCGCGCATCCTGCATCGGTCGCCGCCCAGACCGTCGCACGAGCCAACAACCCGGCATCGGTCATTTCCAGCAGGCTATGATAAGCCCCCGGCTTCCCGGGAAAACGGAGCGGCAAGCCCAGTTCCTTCGACATGGAAGCATAAATCGCTATGACCATCGCCAGGTTCATTGGATTGCCGAGTGCAAATCCGCAAACAACCGACGGTCGAAGGGCGGACCAAGTCCAGGTGCTTCCCGGTTGCCGCTGTTCGAGGAAAAGTTGTTGATCGACGTTGAACTCGGGCGGCATATGGTAGGCGTCAGTTTCCTTTGCGGGTGTCTTGAATGGACCGAGATGAGCGCCGTACACCTTGTACCCTTGCATAAGACTGATATGCTGCAGGTTCGGGGCGACCGCTTCTACCGCGTTGACCACATTCACAAGCATGGATAGATTAGGTTGAACGAGCTCGGCCCAAGTAGGGCGGTCTTGATATGCCGCGTAGAAGATATGGGTGACCTCGGTTAATGTGCCCAGCTTCTCTCGGGTTTCATCTTCGTTAAGCAAATTCACCGGTACATACCGCAAACGACCGGTGTCATCTCCGCAGCGTCGGGATACTCCAATGACGTTCCAATCGGAAAGTGTAAGCAGATAATTAATGAGATTCCGTCCGATTACTCCATTGGCTCCAACGACTAATGCGGTCTTCATTGTTTCAATTTGATCTGATTTCATTAGGTTTCTCCTCCTCACCTTCAACTGATGAATATTGTGGAATAGAAGAAGGGAGATGTATAGTACGCACTTTCAAGTCATATACGCACTTGAAAGTAACTTAGCGTAATCCTTTCAATTTTAATAGGTTTTCATGATCAATACCGTGACAGGGCGAAGTTAATAAAAGAGGAAGGTTTAAAAAGGGCTCGCGAATTAGCTGCTACCTTCTAGAGAGTTGTCGGAAAGATTAACATAATCTTTAGAACGAGCTAATATTCTTCTTAGATTACTTCGATAGATTGGTGGTGTACTTATCCAATAAATGTAGGAGGTATTTGTTCGATGAGCCATGATGAAGCAAGTAAAAGCATGAGCAGGAGGGATTTTATTAAAGTCGGAGGGGCGGGTGCGCTGGCGCTCACGCTCGGCTCGACGGGTGTTCCCGTCGAATTATTTGGCGGAGGGAAGGTGCAGGCAGCAACCAACGACAACGTGAAGCTGCAATTCAACCCGGACGGAAAGTTTAAAATCGTCCAGTTCAACGATACTCAGGACGACGAACTTATCGATCGGCGAACCGTGGAACTGATGGAAAAGGTGCTCGACGCCGAAAAGCCGGATTTCGTCGTCCTTAATGGCGACAATATTACCGGGGGCTGCGATACGGCGACAGAGATGAAGCAGGCGATGAACAACGTTGCCCAGCCAATGGAGCAGCGAGGAATCAAGTGGGCCGTAACCTTCGGGAATCACGACGAAGACTCGACTCCCAACGCCGGTCTCTACGAAGAGGAGATGCTGCGATTTTATATGGCGTACAAGCATAATGTGAACCAGCCCGGAGAACGGGGAATTACCGGGACGGGGAATACCCACCTGTTAATCCGCTCCTCCCAAGGGGCGAAGCCGTCCTTCAACCTCTGGCTGCTGGACAGCGGAAGGTATGCGCCACAGACGATCGCCGGTCAAGACTTCGAAGGATATCCGACCTGGGATTGGCTGCGGTTCGATCAAGTGGCGTGGTATTACGAAACCTCCAAAAAGCTGGAGGAGCAACTGGGTTATAAAGTGCCGTCGCTCATGTTCATTCATATCCCGCTCTGGGAGTACCGATTCATGTGGTTCGCCAGCGTCGACGGAAGGTCCGAGGCCGACCATGCAAGGGCCGTCGTGAAACACCAGATTGTTGGAGAACGGAACGAAGAAGAGTGCCCGGGTCCGATCAATAGCGGCATGTTTTCGGCGATTCTGGCTCGAGGCGATGTTAAGGGCGTTTTCTGCGGTCATGATCACGTCAATACGTACCACGGCAACTACTACGGCGTGCTGCTCGGCTATGCCGGAAGCGCGGGTTTCGGCGCTTACGGTTTGCCCGGCGAGGATCGGAACCGGCTGCGCGGCGCCCGGGTATTCCATCTCGACGAACACGCTGAGAACGTTCTTGTCGAGACCCATATGGTGTTTGCCAAGGATTACGGCATCGATCTTACCGCGAACGACCAAAGCACGGAGCCCGCTCCGATCCCGGAAAACAAGAAGCAGGAGAAGATAGTGCAGCAGTAAGCGTCGTATAATTGTTGCTACTAAACGATAGTTCAACTCCGAAGGGGCTGCCGAGTGGCAGTCCTGTCTTGTTTTTAGGTTCAGGGGAGACTTATATAACGACGGTCAACTTGGCGATAGCACAACTGAGAATCGATTAACACCCGTGAAACTAAAGAGGAAATGGCCGACCGAAAAGTAATGGTGAAGCGGGTTCAGCCATTGCCGCCACTTTCTTGAACTGGTACGATTCTGAATATTGTCCAATTCGAAAGGAGTTATAAGATGAAGTTCACGAGGATCTTGTTTCAAGGCGATTCCATTACGGATGGGGCCAGATCGCGCAATGACGATCTGAATCATGTATTGGGGCATGGTTATCCCTATATTATTGCAAGCAAATTGGGCAATGAGCTGGCGGAAACAAGGCCGGTGTTTTTCAACCGGGGCGTCAGCGGCAACCGGGTGTCGGATCTGTATGCGCGCTGGAATGAGGATGCTTTCAGTCTTCAACCCGATTTGATCAGTATTCTGATCGGGGTTAATGATGCATGGCGGATCGTCAACGGCGAACCGACAGGTGCGACGGACCGGTTCGAGCGCGCTTACCGTCACTTGCTGGAGGAAACGAAAGAAGTTCTTCCATCTGTAGGCCTTATATTGTGCGAACCGTTCATCCTCCGAACAGGTGCAACTGCAGGAAAGTGGGATGAGTGGCAGAAACGGATCGGCAAATATCAGGAAACCGTCCGAAAACTTGCTGAAGAATTTGAAGCCGTATTCGTTCCGCTGCAAGCAGCGCTTGATGAAGCATGCGGGAGAGCCGATGCGGCGTACTGGCTTTGGGATGGCGTCCATCCGACGGCAGCGGGGCATTATCTCATTGCACGGCAATGGCTATCGGTCGTACAAGAGAGCCGGTTCGCTATTCGTTAAACCTTTATTGGCGAACTGTCAAATATCAAAAAACAGCGGCAGTCTAAGACTTATTCTTACGTCCTAGTCTTGCCGCTGTTTCGTTTGTGCTGCATGAAAGTCCCGAAACCTGCCGCTTTCACAACGGTTTATACCCTGGTATCAATCGGGAACCAGCCAGGAATACTCATCATGAGGCTCCACATCGGATCGGGAATATTTAATGCCTGCTGATCATTCATGGAGAGCGTCGTCCTGATCTTCTCCTCACGCCCCTGCAAGATAAGTTCGCTCCATTCCGGCTCCATGATCAACTGACGTCCGATTGCGATGATTGGAATGCCGGATTGCAGGGCTTCAAGTGCATCCTCGGGTGTATGCATGATCGCGGATCACCCGTTGAACTTCTCTAGTAATAGATAAAGCGAGTGTCATTCGTTTCTCAAGGCTGCCGCCGAAGGCGTCGCTGCGCCTGTTGGTGTAAGGGGAAAAGAACTGTTGAAGAAGATTCCCGTTTCCTCCATGGATCTCAACGCCGTCAAAGCCGGCTTCGACGGCTCGTCTGGCTGCTTCTGCATACGAGTGGATAAGACCGTATATTTCCGGCCCGGTCAGCTCGCGAGGGATCGCCGCACCAGCTCTGTTCTCCGGAATATTACCGGCACTGACGAAATCTCCGGTTTTTGAACTTTGCCTGCCGGCATGGAAGATTTGCAGCACTGCCAACGCCCCTTCTGTCTGAATAGCCGCGGCAAGCTTACTTAATCCGGGAATGAGTTCATCGCTGTCCGCACCAGGCCCTCCGATTAATCCGCCTTCAGGAGATACATAAGTGGCAGCGGTAATAACCATGCTTACACCTTTGGCACGGCGGCTATAGTAGCGAATTTCTTCTTCGGAAATAGAGCCGTCCGCATTCGAGCTCATATGTGTCATAGCCGCCATAATGATTCGGCTTTTCAGTTTAATGCCGCTACGTTGGAAGGTAAAGGGTTCGAAGTCGGTCGATAAGCTTGTTTCATGGGAACGGCTCCTTACAATTTGGATTACTCCACTCCTAATGAACTGAAGTATTACTTCAGCGATAAGGAGGAGTTATTAGACCGATTATAGTTTTTTGCGAAAGATTGCGTAAGAACGCAAATCATTCGGATCTAATCCGATTGTTTGGATTCACTTACTTTTTTAAAGTTGATATGGGTAAGTCTCCACTTTAACACGTAATAACGATCGCTTTCCCGTTTTCGGAATGAAATAGACGAATGATAATTTTTACATTAAAATAGAACATATATTCTTATCGATACAAATACCCGAAGAAGTCACTTAAAGAAAGTGGGGGAATGAACTTTGATTCAATTTACCGAAACTGAATATGACGGAGAAATTATTAAAGATGTTGAATTTAGTGCACAGCAACTGGAGTCGATCATATTTTATAATTGTATTTTTGAAAATTGTGATTTTAGTGAAACCGCGTTTAAGTCATGCAAATTTAACGACTGCGAATTCAAGAAGTGTATTTTGAGTGTTATCGGAGTCAAAGATTGTTCTTTTTCAAATGTTACTTTTAATAAATCGAAAATAATGGGTGTGAATTGGTCGGAATCTAAATGGAAAAAGATGGCGAGCGGATGTACACTTCAATTCGATGAATGCAATTTGAGCCACTCAACCTTCATCGGTTTGAATCTAAAGGGCATTCTCGTACGAAATAGCGTGTCAAGAGACGTGGATTTCAGAGAATCGGACCTAACTAATGCCGACTTTCAATATACAGATTTGACCGGCAGCATATTCATGAATACTAACTTAACAAATGCGGATTTTTGCCATGCAACTAATTACTCAATATCCGTTACGACAAACAAAACGAAAAATGCTCGTTTTATGTTGCCTGAAGCAATGTCATTACTGTATTGTTTAGACATTAACCTAGTTGATTAAAGAAAATAAACGATAATGGAGGCTTATCAATGAGTCAACGCTATCGAATTACAAGAACACTTCAAGAAAACGGCAATTCCGAACAAACAATAACTTTGGAAGAGTGCAAACGGTATTTTGCGTCCAAACCTGATTTTTCCTATACATCAGTTTTTACGGTGAAAGGATCTACCAGCATGTCGATTGAGGGAGATTTTTTCATGTGGAGCTGTGGAAATAAAAAGATCCCGTTCCGGCATTATCAGGGAGATATTTACGTTTCGGGCACCGATAAAGCAGTGATTCCCAAGATGATTGAGGTTGCGGGTGAATTGGGAGCGGATGTGCTGGAAGGGTAATATTTTCATAGAAGAAGGTGCGGCAATGGGTGCTTGGTGGATGAAGAGCGTCGAATTTATTACCCTGTTCGTAGAGGATTTGCAACGCACGAAGTTGTTCTATCAGGAAGTTTTTGGCTTGTCGGCCGTATTTGAAGACGAGAGTTCTGCGGTATTCGATTTTGGAAACATAAGTGTTAATCTGCTCAAAATTTCTGAAGCATTCGAGCTAATCGAGCCTGCGGCTGTCGCCGGTCGCGAGGGAGGATCGCGCTTTCAGTTAACCATCACTGTGGATAATGTTGATACTGTTTGTGAAGAGCTTAACAAGCACGGGGTTACGCTACTCAACGGCCCCATGAACCGACCGTGGGGAATACGCACCGCCAGTTTTACCGATCCCGGCGGCCATATATGGGAAATCGCACAGGCCCTGCCCAAGGCCGAGGAATGAAGAGTAATCAGTTGACATATACCATATGATTGACACTTACATAATATATTTGCTTAATTGAGGTAATCTTCAAATAGCCCTCATCTTGGTGTCAAGGTGCGGGCTATTTGATTATTATTGCGGCGATCAAGCATTCGCAGATTGCTTACCATAGACGCTATGTTTGACGATTTCTTCGATCTCTTCCATCTGCAAAGCGAACGTCTCCGGCGAAATGTTCCCGCGCTCGAGTCGAAGCTCCAGCTGCTGGCTCAAGCCGCGCACCTGCAGGCGTACGACGTCTTGCGGATCGCGATCGTTGCTTCTGGCGATCTCTGCCAACGTTGCCCCTGCGTATAATGCATCCTTGACTTCCTCCTCCGTAGATGCCCCCAGCACGCGGAGAAATTCTTCCGCTTCGGCGTCACGGTTCATCGTCTTCGAAGACGGATCGGCCTTCACGGTTTCCCTCTCCGTAACTTGAGACCCCAGCGCAACCGCTACGGCCAATGTACCGAGCATGAGCATCCTTTTGGCATGTATCATCTGGTCCATCCTTTCTTCGTCGTCGGTTGCAGCGATAACGTCATCATACACGAGAAACATGAAATTCAGATTAAGAAACGATTAAAAATTTATGATCATTTCACGAGTCACAGAAATTATGAGTGCGAGCCATTTGGGGACTCTTCCTTCCGCTTAAGAAGGGCAGGGGATCTTATGAGTATAATAAGATTCTGAATCTTCTTTATGTGGTAAAATAAACAATATTCTATTTATATTTCAATGGAAACCCAATGGAGGGTGAGCGCATTATACGGTCATGCCCGTTCCCGGCGGAGGTAATTGCCAAAGCGGAAGCGAGCGCAGTGCATTAGGAGATGATTACGTTGGAACGTAAGAACCTGGAATTAGTCATACAGCTGCGTCATGAATTACACCAGCATCCGGAACTCTCGAATCGGGAGGTCTGGACCAAACAGCGTTTGATGGATTTTCTAAAAGTGAATACGAAGCTGAGGATCGTAGACAAAGGCCTCTGGTTCTATGCCATTTACCGGGCGGGAGAAGGCAAGAAGAGCATAGCGTTCCGTGCGGATTTCGACGCGCTCCCTATGGAAGAGACGATTGGCATCCCGCATGCTTCCAGGATCCCCGGAGTCTCCCACAAATGCGGGCATGACGGTCACTCAGCCAGCCTGGCCGGGTTTGCGTTGGAGATTGACCAGAAGGGCGCCGATAAAAATATCTTCTTCCTCTTCCAGCATGCCGAAGAAACTGGAGATGGCGCAGCCCAGTGTGCTTCAATTATCAAAGAGCATAACATTGAAGAAATATTCGCGTACCATAACATGAGCGGTATGGCTTTCCAATCGGTGAACGTCATTGACGGAACAGCCCATTGTGCTTCCAAGGGTATGACAATTCATATGCAGGGCTCTCCAGCCCATGCCAGCCAACCGGAGGAAGGGGTTAATCCTTCTTTTGCCATTGCCAAAATTATTGATGCTATTCCCGAATTGATCTCTCCGGAGAACAACAAAGGTATGGTGCTATGCACTATTGTTCAGGTAGATATAGGGGAGAGAGCCTTCGGCTTATCTGCAAGCAAAGGTGATTTGCTTCTGACGATCCGTGCATTTTACGAAGAAGAATTGGAGAAGCTTCAGAAAAATCTCGAAGCTCTCGCTCAAGCGCAAGCAGACAAGTATGACCTCAAGGTAACTTTCTCCTACAATGATATTTTTCCGGAGACGGTAAACTGGAAGGAAAGCTCGGATAAGATACGCCAGGTTTGCAGGGCTAAGGGGATCCAGGTCGTCGAAATGCCGAAAGCATTCCGCGGATCCGAAGATTTCGGCCATTATTTGAAGCTAACCAAGGGTGCGATGTGCTTCATCGGAAACGGCGAAAATTATCCTCACGTCCATACCTATGAGTATGACTTCCGGGACGATATCATCGAAACCGCGGTCGAACTTTTTAAAGGGCTAGCTGAACTGTAATATTAGCCTGCTGATGAATCAGGTTAAATAGTACGGTTGGGGATGAGAAGATGCCATTATTTAAAATGAAGATACGTATTCCAATAGCGTTGTCAATTATTTTTGCTATCATGACGGCAATGGCAGGCTGTAAAAATCAAACAGTAACGTCTCAACCGGAATCGGATTTTTCTGAAAATGAGGCACAATCCGGTACAGATTCTAATTCCATATCAGTAATTGAACATTCCGATTTAGGGGGGTTCCGAAGCAGGATGTTCTCGTATCGTTGTTTGAACTCAATGCATGCACAATGGAATTGCATCGGAACGATTTAGATAAAGTACAAAAAATGAAATTTTCTCTACCAGCCCAGCAACAAGAGACACTCAGCGGTATTAAGGCAATCTCTGTTCGCAAGCTGATTGATGAAGCAGGTTACGGATTTCAGTTTGGATCTTCATTTGCTTTGAACGAGGATGGACAGGTGTATATCTGGGGCCAACAATACGGCTGGGAAAATAAAGGTATCCCATTTCCGCAGCTGGTGACAGGACTCCCGGAAATCAAAGAAATTTCAGGCTTGTATGCGCTCGATGTTGACGGAAAAGTCTGGATGTTAAACGGAATAGAACCACCTACTCCGATTGACGGCTTATCCAACGTTGTATCCATTTCTGATACAGTCAACGATATATTAGCGGCTGTTACCTTAAAAGGACAATTATGGTTGTGGGCGCCAGAGGTAGCGGAATACAGGGAGGAAACTCTTGTACAAGTCAAGCATGCAAGTCAAGTAAAAGCCGTTTACGGGGA
The DNA here is from genome assembly GCF_016482785.1 of Paenibacillus alkalitolerans. GTDB lineage: Bacteria > Bacillota > Bacilli > Paenibacillales > YIM-B00363 > Paenibacillus_AE > Paenibacillus_AE alkalitolerans. The sequence continues at coordinate 241,739 of NZ_JAEMXM010000001.1, forward strand.
TGTTTACGACATATACTGGATCGATCAAGATCATAAAGTATGGAGAGCTGGAATCGAATGGGATGCAAAGCTGCATGAACCAACTGCGGTCGCTTTGCCGGAAGGTAAGAAGGCAATGAGGGTAGAAACGACCTATGAAGATGATTACTTAGTGACAACGGACGGAAATATTGTTCCAATTCAACAAGAACGGCAACCGGAGTATGAAGTGCCGGAACAAACCGTGCAAATCGCCGGAACGTACGGAATGAGATTTTATTTGAAATCGGACGGTACGGTAGGGGGAGAGGCAAACAGCTACGTGCTATAAAATCACCACTGAAGAAGGCATTATGCAGATTATTAGGGATATTAACGGTTGGATTGCGAAGGTCGATTCCGGAGATTTATATAAGTTTGATCGATTGAATGCGGAAATAGTCACTGTCAGGAAAGTGATCTTTCCGGCAAATGTGCAGCCAGAAATAGTGAAAATGTACGGTTATCCGTTCTTTGCTGTTTTGACGGGGATGGAAAGGTTTATTACAAGAAACTGGAAACAGAAGATGCGATTATGATGGAGCAGATCACTGATTTGCCTTTGATTCGGGAATGGACGACAACAGGAGAAGATGGACATTTCGTCCATCTATTCGTGGTATTCTTTTGAGATTGAAGGACCGGGCTCCTACTGGCATATCCTTATCGCCGCAGACGGAACGATCATGATTAAAGGCAATAGCCCGTATTTCGGTTACATTAGCAAACCCGCATCGGTTTTATTGGACAGTCAGCGATTGTTACAATGACGAGCATCGGGGAGGGGGAAGTGTTTTGAACAGGAAACTTGCTTTTTCCGTACTAATAATAATCGGTATGTCATTATTACTTTACATGATGAACGAAACGTATTATATGATCCAAGAAAAGACCAAAGAACTAAATAATTTTAAGTACTGGAATGAGTACACTAGTGTTTTTATTTGGAGTGGTAATTGAATGGAAAGCTTTGTACAACGTAATAAAAGGACATATAAAGGTGAGCTGGCGACTCCTTATACCGGCCATTGTTTTAGGCATTATATCCTTTATTCCAAGACAATACTGGGTACTTTGGTTCGGACTCGGTCTTCCTTTTTATATAGATATGTTGTGGAAACCTGAAATTCAGACGCTTATTACTGTTCTTTCTGGAATCTTATTGATTCGTTCATTGGGTGAGAGAGAATGATACATAGGTTTATGTTCGAGGAGTGGGGGTAGATCCTAAGGATGAACAAGCGATATTGTTTCAATCAAGATGAAATCGAAAATATAATTAACCGTTTTGGTAAAGATTTTTATGAAAAAGTTTTGAGGGATATTGAAACATACGCGGATAAGTGGACTTTAACCTCTTTTCAACTTATTCCTTCATATTCTGCAAACTTAGTTTTTAAATGTTATTCTGCAAAATATGGGAATGTAGTGCTTAAAATAGGTAATCCTTCTTTCGAAGAAATAATTACAGAATTTAATACTTTGTCTCAATATAACGGCAGACGTTTTTGCAGAGTCTTTGACGCTGATATTGATAATGGCGTGATACTTGAAGAGCGTGTGCAGCCGGGGACTCCTTTAAGGGATGAGAGCTCTCTTGATAAAAGACTTGACGTATTTTGTTCCCTATATAAAGGCTTGCACCTAACACCCGTCAATGCAGAAATATATCCGACTTACACCGGGTGGGTTAACAGGATAACAGAATACATGAGCGATCGGCAGGATTGTAACGAATTATATTTGCATATGAAAAAAGCAAAAGATATATGCTTTTCGGTAGCTTCTTTGTATTCTCAACAGATGCTGCTCCATGGAGATTTTCACCATGATAATATTTTACTTGATCATGATGGAGAGTATAGAATTATTGACCCTAAAGGCGTAATAGGCGATCCTGTATTTGATGTTCCACGTTTTATATTAAATGAGTTTGGTGAAGAAATAACAACGGAATTACATAAGAAAATAAACCATATCATATGCATCTTTGAAAAAATACTTAATATTCCGAATGAAATACTAAAACAATGCCTTTATGTGGAAACTGCAATGGGAATATGCTGGTGCGTAGAAGGCGGCTCAACCCCTGAGGAGTATCCGAGTCTTTTAAAAAATGTTGCTTTCGCAGAATCAATTTTGAATGCTTAGAAGTACTTAGAGGAGACGATTATGAGTAATTAGTTATAAAGAGAAGAGGGGCACCTTTCTTAGGTACCCCAAATGTACATGGTCCTTCCTGTCTATGCCTTCTCCAGTCGAACCGGGAAGCTCTTAAGGGATTGGCCTATCGCCGAATCGGTTAAATGGTCGCTCACCTCGAAGTCCTCTGCCGGCCGAATATCGGCGAACCGTTTCACAAAGGAGTTCAAAGCGATTCGCGCTTCCATCCGGGCGAGCGGGGCGCCCAAGCAGAAATGCGGACCGGCTCCGAAAGTGAGATGGTGTTGGTTGCCCGGACGATGGATATCGAACTCTTCCGCATGGGCGAACTGGGCTTCATCCCGGTTCGCAGCGCCGATCCACGTCACAACCATCTGTCCCTTCTTCATCTCGTGCCCGAATACGTCAGTATCTTGAGCTACCTTTCGATCAATGGAAGCCGGAAAGCGGAAGCGCAGAACCTCCTCGACCAGTTGGGGAACCAGTGATAAGTCGGACCGCAGTTCCTGATAAATACCAGGTTTATCAAAGCACATGGAGTAGAAAATATTTGAAATAAGAGTAGTCGTCGTTTCGTTACCCGCGCCGAGCAGTCCGATGCCGGACATGACTACTTCTTCATCCGTTAATTGCTCTCCGTCAAGCTCGGCTTTGGTCAAATCGGTGATAATATCATCAGCGGGATGCTTCCGTTTCTCCAGCACGATGGGATACAAATATTCATAAAACTCCTTCATGACACCCGCTTTCCGGGCGGCGAGGTCGTCGTAGGTTTCATTGGCATACGGGAGAAAGAGAATGTCCGACCAGGATTTGATCATAGCCCGGTCTTTGGAAGGGACACCGAGCAAATCCGCGATTACAGTAACCGGAAGAGGGATCGCGAGCTTCTGCACAACGTCTGCGGTCGTCAGGCTATCGATCTCCGTGATCAATTCGTCAACAATGGCTTGGATTCGGGGCTCCCATTCCTCAAGAGTGCGGGGAGCGAACGCTTTGGCGAGAAGGGCGCGCCGATTTCGATGCTCCGGGGGATCGACGAAATTAACATTGCTGCGGTTATCCATTCTGGGAACGGGAATCAGGCTTCGTTCCTTTTTGTTAGAGAATAACTGGTGGTCAAACAGCACACGCTTAACATGCTCATACGAAAACACATTCCATACATCCTGCTCGGCATCGTAATACACTGGACTGTTTTCTCTCATCTCTTTGTACCAGGCAAATGGTTCCCATTGCGATTGCTTCGACTTCAGCTTGGAAATTTCGTGCAAAAGGATGTTTTGATTCGTCGAACTCATAAAAATCCCTCCTCTTAAGATATACTTACATATGTTAATTTAACATATAATATGAAGCGGTAATGTCTTTTACACAAAAATTTCATAAATAGGTGATGCCGGTGTACGCGGAAATCTTGATATTGGGACATCTCCTGTCAGGTCCCAAACATGGATATGAAATCAAGAAAAACATCCAAGAAGCGCTCGGAGAGGGGTTTGAAATCAATAATAATTTGCTGTACCCCGCGTTGCGCCGTTTCCTGGAGATGGGCGCCATTTCCAAAGAAGTCGTGAGGTCGGAAGGAAAACCCGACCGCCATGTCTACTTTCTGACGGATACGGGGGAAGAGATATTTGGTGAAATGATTCGTGAATTTCCAACGAAATTGGCAGCCAACCCGATTGAATTTCTGGTACGGGTGGCATTGTTTGACCGAATAGAACACGACATGCAGCTGGAGATTCTGCACAAGAGACAGGAGATCTTGGAAAAACAGCTCCATCGTTATCGCGATATCGAGAATGCCAGTCCCCAAACTCCTTTTGTCACGGAGGTCATTTCTTTCCAGCAAACGCAAGTCGAACATGAATTGGCCTGGATCGACAATTTGAGACACAAGTTACATATTATGCACGATCATCGTGATACGGATCGTGATGCTTAATGCGGCCGCTTCATTTTGTGGGGTTTTCGGCGTGCTCTGATCGAGCCTAAAATCAAATCAGCCCTGCGGCGCCAAGTCCGAAGGGCTGTATATAAAGGGGTAATACAAGAATAAACCCCGTACATTAAACGAACCTTAAAAATCGGTGACTACTGTATTACGATTATGAGACAAATTAATGAGATTGACGTTAACCGTACCTCCGAATTGGTTCCCTGAAATCAATTTATTTTGGACCTTAAGGCGACCGATTTCCTTCTATATAATGAGTTCGAACGTTATTAGAAATGGAGGTTGCGGTGAGATGCAAAGAAGGAAATTAGGGAAATCGGGGATCGAGGTAAGTTCCGTCGGATTCGGTTGCTGGGCCATCGGCGGTCCGTTCCGGTTAGATGGATTGCCGGACGGCTGGGGGGAGGTCGACGACGGCGAATCGGTACGCGCGATTCGGCGGGCGTTGGAGCTTGGCGTCGATTTCTTCGACACGGCGGACGCATACGGAACGGGACATAGCGAAGAGATCGTCGGTTTTGCGCTGGAAGGACGCCGACATGAGGCGGTAATCGCCACCAAATTCGGATATGCCTACGACGAATCGACCCGGCACGTATCCACACGCTACGACGTCTCCCCGGATTATGTTCGAAAAGCTTGCGAAGCTTCGTTGCGGCGACTGAAGACCGATTATATCGACTTGTACCAACTTCACGTGGGCGATATTTCCTTTATTTTAAGGACGGCAAGCCGAAGGAGGAGTATCTAAAGGCGTTAGAAGCGATTCGGGAAATCTTAACCTCCGGGGGGAGAACCTTGGTTCAGGGGGCCTTAGGTTGGATTTGGGGGCGAAGCGAGAACACGATTCCGATTCCCGGGCTCAAAACCGTGAAGCAGATGGAGGAAGCGGCCGAAGCCGTAAGCTACGGACCGCTTAGTCCGGTGCAGATGAGAGCGATCGACGACATCCTGAAAAGTTTCAAAGCGTAGGCGGCGCGGGCCGTTCCCGGAGAACCCGGGAACGGCCCGTATTATGTATTACTAAGCTCTACAATTGTGAGTGACCATGGCCGATATCAATCGGCAAGTTCCAAAATAATAGGGCAATGGTCGCTGCCCAGCACGTGAGCATCGATTCGCGCATCCGTGATACGGGATTGGAGCCGGGAAGAAACGAGGAAATAATCGATCCGCCACCCGACGTTCCGTTCCCTTACCTTGGGCATGTTCGACCACCAAGTATAGGCATCGGTGCGGTCTGGGTAGAGATGCCTGAACGTATCGATAAATCCGGAATCGAGGAGCAGGGTCATTTTCCCGCGTTCTTCTTCGGTAAAACCGGAATTGCCGCGGTTACCCTTTGCGTTCTTCAGATCGATCTCCTGATGGGCCACATTCAAGTCGCCGCAAATGACCACAGGCTTTAATGCGTCCAACTTCTGCAAATAACAGCGGAACCGCTCTTCCCACTCCAGGCGGAGCTCGAGCCTGGACAGATCGCGTCTGGCGTTCGGCGTATATACGTTGACTAGATAAAAATCGTCAAATTCCAACGTAATGATTCGGCCCTCGGGCTCCGGATCCTCCTCCAAGCCGTATTGTACCGAAAGCGGCTTTACTCTAGTGAAAACTGCGGTGCCGGAATAGCCTTTCTGCACAGCATAGTTCCAATATTGGGCGTGTTCTTCGCCGAGCTCAAGAACAATTTGCCCAGCCTGCAGCTTCGTCTCTTGCACGCAGAATATATCAGCTTCCGTTTGCTTGAAGTAGTCTAGGAACCCTTTATTAACGCATGCTCTCAGACCGTTTACATTCCAAGATATTAACTTCATTCTATAAATCCTCCGGGTGGTTACTCTATTCTATCGAAAGTTTAACATAATTGTTTGGAGTGCGCAGTGCCGAGCTCTAGAAATGTATCAAATGGAGATATCTCTAAAGAACTTTCTATACGGATTTAACGTCTAGAGTATATAAAGAATCGACGGGAAACGATAGCGCAAGGAGGGTTGCTTAAACAATGAGGTATCTTACATCCATTATTATCGCATTGTTTTTGTTTTCTACGTTTTACGGAAATGTTTATGCGCTAAATTCTATCGGAGAAAAACCTATTCATTTAAAAATCGATAAATATTACATTCTCTATTCGATACCAAGTGCCCCGTTTATTGATAAAAAGAACAGGTTGTTGATCCCGCTTCGTTTAGTGGAAGATCTCATGGGTGGTTCTGTTGATACAAAAACAAATACAGCATCGTTGGATCATAAGTTTCAGTTCACCGTCGGCTCTACAACAGCGATTGTGGATGACACCGTAGTCAAAATGGATACCATGCCCGTGTTAAAGGATGGCGTCATATTCATTCCTTTAAGATTGTTCTTGGATCACACCGATTTAAAATGGGAATGGTCTACGAAATATAAGTATCTGCATCTTAAGGACAAACGTATTGTAAAAGGAAAGCCGTTTGAGCAGTTTGCAGGAAACGATTTTACCGTAACAGTTTCAGATAATGCTTTTCATTTAAAATCGTTTATGGTCAAAGAAGAGGTGCTGACTATCAAGGCTCTCAATATTTCCGGGAAAGACATCGAATCTGGAAAAGCCGATATCCAACCCTTGGTTTCGTATAGAAGAGGCGGCCATTCGGTTGACTCATATACACGCTCGAATTATCCGCCGTTGCCGGCTGTGGAGAAAGACGATGAGGTCATAAAACGTTCAACTATGTATGTTTCGGATGCTTCCTACATCATTTCTGTTGGAAGAGAACTAAAATAATGCCGAATCACAAGACGGGTGTTCATCTATCAGCCTTACCGAGAGGACTCCCACTTAGTTAAACACACAACAAACACCTACCCCAATAACCCAAAATATGTTAAACTTAATTAGAACAAACGTTTGGGTTCGGGGAGGTGAGATTATTGGGATTGAGGGGTTGGACGATAACAAGGCCGTCAACGTGTCAACTCCGCTGGTGTCAAGCCTTCGGTAATTGGTACGATGGATACAGCAGAAACTCCCACTTCGACCGGAGCGTTCGCGAAGGTATGTGTCGGGAGTATTCATTAAGGTCCCTATATCATTAACGGATAACGAATAGTAAAGTTACAATTCGAGACATAAACGGCTATCAAATCGCTATCGGTGGAGGTGTTGTTAATAAACAACTTATTTCGAGTTAAAAGGACATATGCCAGATAAAGGGAGATGAATGTTTTGAACAAGCCATTAGCAAAAATGCCTTCCGGCACGCTATTTGTCAAAGATCTGCAGGAATCGATCAAGTGGTACAATAAGGCGTTTGGATTTCAGGTTGTATCCATCAATCCAAACTTTTCCACAATGGAGTATGCACCCGGACGATGCCTGTTTTTTAACAAGGATGAGAAATCATCACGAAAGTTAGTCTTCTTTTGTAAAAATATCGAAGCGTTAAGAAGGCAACTAGTATATGCAAATGTAGAAATGGCGGTCGATGAAGAGTCTCTAATAAAAATAATAGATTTAAACGGTAACATAATCGAAGTTTGGAATAATAAATACGAGATGAATCGCTTTCAAGCTTCCATGCCGGACTTTTTTGTAAATGTTCTGATTCGGTGCAGATTAGAATCCAGAGGCGACATGCATCTATTAGCACGTTCTATTAAAGATGATATTGAATTTGAAGAAGTGTCGGAAGAACTACAGGCTTGGTGCCAACAACATAATATTCCTGTTATGGGTGAACCGTTTATTACCTCTCAATATTCAGGGCAAGTTAGGGATGAGCCTTATGTTCATACAAAACCATCAGGCCAAATCGATAAAGTGTATGCCTGCATTCCCTTAAAAAATATCCCTAGAAACGATCTGCCTGCAGATTCAGAATACATTTATATTCCTCCTCAAGATTATACGGTATTTCCAATAGACTATACATACATTGACACGCTGCGAAATAACGAATTAAGACGCAGGTCACACTTTATGAACCCATTCTTCAGAAGGCCTGAAGGCTCCTTTTACATTCATGAGGTTTATAAGGATGATTTTATCTATGCCTATATCCCTTATGAATGGTGCGAGGGAAAGCGCGGACATAACGCCCATGAGAGCGCTCCATTGGGCCAGGGAGCAGTTCCTAGACAATATCTTGACATGCTATTCAGCACGTTATACGCAAGTGATCCGCTTGCAACAGCAAATTGGTTCGGGAAAGTTCTAGGCAGCCAAATGGTAGAGGAATCACCAACGGGTATTGTTATGCAAATTTCTCATGGAGCTTACTTAATGATTAGCACGAATGAGGATTCTCCAAGAGGATTGAGCCTGATTAGTGATCACACTGAAGAACTAAAAAAGCAACTGGCAGAGATAAATATCGAGCTTACTGCTCAAGACCAGAATAACTGGTTTGCATTTAAAGGTCCGGATAATAATGCGATAGATGTTTGGCGTGGTGGATTTGGTATGGAGAGAATTTCAATTTTTATTGTCTGACCTGGGTGAGGAAAACCCGGAACCGTACCGCCCGAAATAAGCCGATTTATACCCACGCAAATTGCGTGTTTATAATTCCTTTTAATCGAGTAAAATCTTTTTTCCTCCTGGATGTAATCGCTTCCAAACGTTGGACGCCTCATGTAATATGTAGGGAAACGGCATGGTTCCGCATAGGGGGGCAGTTATGTCTAAGTATTGGATGCGACTCCTTCTTTTCGGTTTTTTTCTGGGCGTCATTCCGGTTGTGGCGGTCGGGTGGTTCTCCTATTCTATTGCATCCCGGGACATCGAAACGAAAGTGATTGAAGGCAACTCCCAAATTTTGCAACAGACACAGATGCGGATCGAGCAAGTCATGAAGTCGGTAGAGCTCGCTTCGATCCAATTCGCGTCGTCGTCGTCGGTAAAACGGAACGCCGGCGCCCGATTGAGCGTAACCGATTACGATCAAATCAGTGTGTTATCGAAAGGATTGTCCCATTTGCAGACGCTGACCGGCGTCAAAGAAGCGTGGCTGATTCATTTGGATAACGACTGGATTCTCAATTTCCGCTATTTTCGGCTGTTCCGCGATTTGCCGGAGCGCGAGACGTTTCTCGACTACGGAAATCATCCGAAAGCGCTGTTTTGGACCCGCGCGGGCGAGGGGAACCGTTCCGTCATCCGCATGGTCTTAAAAATACCGTCCGTACCCGGGGTTCCTCCGAAGCAGATCATGGCGGTCGACATCCGGTCGCGCGATATTCGGGATCAGTTGACATCAAGCGCGGAGCTCGGAAGTCAATTTATTATAACTTCCGCCGGAGAAGACTTGTTCGGCGGGGACGAATCGCCGCCCTATGCGGGGCTCCGGAAGGAAGTTGCGGACCGCGTCCGGGATTCCGCGCGGCAGACCGGCTTCTTCTATGCGGAGGCCGAGCGTAACAAGTGGGTCGTCATTTACCGCGTTTCAACATATACAGATTGGATCTACGCTTCGGTCGTCCCATTCGAAGCCGTTACCCTCGAATCGAAACGGATCGCGGCGCTTACTTGGGCGGTTTGCCTGTCGGTCGCAGCAGTAACAGCGGCCATTGCCTACATCGGAAGTCGAAAAATTTATGTTCCGGTCAGGCGGTTGTTCGAGTTCGCGAGAGGCATGGACGCGCCTCAGCATCCGCTGCCGTACGACGAATTGTCGCTGATCGAGACGCGGCTGCGGTATTTGTCGGACAACGGCAAGCGGCTGGAACGACAGCTCCGGGGACAGTTCGGACAGTTAAAGCAGTTTTTCGTATTGAAGCTGTTCATGGGGCAGGCGCACGAAACCGATTCCGACCACCGCGCCGGTTTGTACGGCTTTCCGGGCGGATGGAGTCGCCTTGCCGTCATGACGGTCGCAATCGACGCCCGGGAAGGTGAAACGATCCGCGAACGGGATCGTGAATTGCTGCTTTACGCTGTCGGCAATATGGTGGAGGAATTGCTGCCGCCGCATACGCGCTTCAGTCCGATCGTGCTGGAGCAGTCGCAAGTGACGATCATCGCTGCGGATTCGGACAATGCGGAGCGGGTCAGGCGGATGCTGCAGGAAACGGCCGAGACGGTCCGCTCGAAGGTTTACGAATATTTGAAGCTGCGTGTCAGTATCGGCATAAGCAAACCTTACGAGCGGCTGCGCGATACGGCCAAAGCGTACGACGAAACGCTCGAGGCGTTAAAGAGCCGGTACCGGCTCGGCTGCGACGTCATCGTGCATGCCGAAGACGCGGAGCCGCAGCAAGAAATCGGAGCGGCGGACGTGTTTCAGTTGAGGCGGCTGGAGGAACAGATGATTCACGCCGTAAAGATGGGGGATCCAGGGAGAGCGGATGCGCTCCTTGAAGAATATATAAGCTCGATCGCTAGCAAGGAATCGTGTTCCCGCGAATATCCGGCGCTTATGGTGCAGTTTATCGCCAAAGTGTATCAGCTTGTTCAGGAACAAGGCGGATCGATCCGCTTCGCGCTCGGAGAGCGGGCAGACATCGAACATTTTATGAAGCTCGGTTCGTTCGAAGACATCGCTTCCTGGTTCCGCAACGACCTGTTTGCTCCGTTGTTCGCTTACTTGGAGCGAAGGATGGAGTCGAGGTATACCGACATCGCCGGTCAAATGCTGCGGTTGATTCATGAGCGGTATGACGATGATTTGTCGCTCGAGGTATGCGCGTCCGCGTTGAATTTTCACCCGGTCTACTTAAGCCGCGTGTTCAAGAAGGAAGTCGGCGTCGGCTTCAGCGAATATTTGACCGAGTACCGGATCGAGATGGCAAAACGATGGCTCGAGGATACGACGCACAAAATTTCCGATATCGCGGGAAAGCTGCGTTACGCCAACACGAGCGCGTTCATTCGCACCTTCCGCCGCTCGGTCGGCGTGACGCCGGGACAATACAGGGAACGGCAACAAAGCGTGGAACTGAATATGCATCCGGATGCTTGAAGCATCCGGTTTTTTTTTTGGCCTGGTTGTTTTCTGCACACGCCAGGTTAATTGCTGCACATCGGGCCGGCCGGTCCACAAGAAGTTAAGAGGAGATTATGGCGAAACATTACGGTCTCTCCGATAATAAGATGCAAACCAATAACATAACTGGGAGGGGAGTTATGCTGCCGCCATGGTTTCGCATTCGCATTAACGCAATTGCCTCCGCGCCCGCTCTGAGCCGGAGAGACGGTTGGCTGAAGGACATCGCGCGGGACCGCTGGCTGTATTTAATGCTTTTGCCGGGCGTCTTGTATTTTATGGCGTTTAAGTATTTGCCCATGTATGGCGTCGTGATCGCTTTTATGGATTACAAACCGTATTTGGGATTTGCCGAAAGTCCGTGGGTCGGGTGGAAGCATTTCGAACGGTTTTTCGGAGAGCCGCAATTTTGGCAGTTGTTTCGGAATACCGCGGTGCTTGCGCTTTATAATCTGATCTTCTTCTTTCCGCTGCCGATTATGCTCGCGCTCTTGCTCAACGAGCTGCGCCGCGAGCGGTTCAAACGGTTCGTGCAGACGTGCGTCTACGTTCCGCATTTTGTTTCCTGGGTCGTGGTCGTCGGGATATTTTATTTGCTGTTCACGACCGAAGGGGGCGTAATCAATGAATTGATTTTCCTGCTGACGGGCGAACGGATCGCCTTCTTGCTGGAGCCCGAATGGTTTCGGACGATGATCGTTTCTCAGCAAATTTGGAAAGAAGCCGGATGGGGGACGATCATTTTCCTCGCAGCGCTGGCCGGGGTCGATCTGCAATTGTACGAGGCCGCCCGCATCGACGGAGCGAATCGGTGGCACTTGCTGTGGCACATTACGCTGCCCGCCATCCGCAGCACTATTGTCATTTTGCTCATTCTCCGGTTGGGCAACTTTCTCGACAGCGGCTTCGAACAAATTTTCTTGATGCTTACCTCGACGAACCGGGAAGTCGGCGAAGTGTTCGATACCTACGTCTATATGCGGGGGTTGACGCAAGCGCAGTACAGCTACAGTACGGCGGTCGGATTGTTCAAATCAGTCGTCGGTCTCGCGCTGGTGGTAGGCGCCAACTGGCTCGCGCGCCGTTCCGGCGAAGAAGGCGTGTATTGAACGGCGAGATCGACTCTCGGAAAGGAGACATGAAGCATGGTCAAAGACAAATCGTTCGGCAGCCGGCTGTTCGACTTCGTCAACGCTTCTGTGCTGCTGGTCGCAGCAATCGTCACGGTGCTCCCGTTTTTTTATGTGATTGCCGTATCGTTTACCGATCCGGCCGTAGTGGCCAAGGGCGGCATCATTTTGTTCCCGACAAAGTTTTCGCTTGCGGCCTATGAATACATTTTTTCTACTAATACGTTAGTGCGAAGTCTGGGCATCACCGTATACATTACGGTCGTCGGCACGCTGATCAATCTTTTGTTCACGTCGTTAATGGCGTACCCGCTCGCCAAGACGCATTTGCGCGGCCGCCGTACGGTTCTGTTGGCGGTGTTATTTACGATGCTGTTCGGCGGCGGCATGATCCCGACATATTTCGTGGTCAAAGCGTTCGGGTTGACGAATACGCTGTGGTCGCTGATGATACCGAACGCGATCAGCGCGTTTAATTTGATCGTGCTGAAAAATTTCTTCCAGCAAATTCCCGACGGGTTGGAGGATTCCGCCAAAATCGACGGCGCGAACGACTTGGGCGTGCTGTTTAGAATCGTTCTGCCGCTGTCGCTGCCCGCCATGGCGACGTTCGCGCTCTTTTACGCAGTAGGTCATTGGAACACATTTTTCAGCGCCATTCTGTACTTGAACGACAACCGGATGTGGCCGATTCAGGTGCTGCTGCGCGAAGTCGTCATTATGGCCCAAAGCCGCATCGGGGATGCCGGCTTCGAGGAGACGCAAATCCAGCCGCTAACGATCCGAATGGCGGTCATCGTGTTTGCGACCGTTCCGATCTTGCTCGTATATCCGTTCTTGCAGAAGCATTTTGCGAAGGGCGTCCTGCTCGGATCGGTGAAGGAATAAACGGCATCCGTGCTCCCTGTTGCGTACGGACCGTTCAATTACACAGATAGAAGGAAAAAGGAGGCATTCACTATGAGGTTGGATTCGTTTCGCAGGAAAGCATTAATGGCTGCCTGCTTCGCAGCATTGACCGCTGTTGTTGTAACCGGCTGCGGAGGCAGCGAAGGCGCGAACGCGCCAGCGGAGGAAGGAGGATCTTCCAAAAAGCCGTTCCGCATTACGATCGCGACGTCGCAAGTGAACGAAATTCCGCCGAACGACAACGAAGTGGAGCTGGCGATCGAGGAGTACACGAATACGGAGCTTGATATGCAGTGGATTCCGAGCTCAGCGTACATCGAGAAAGTCAATGTCATGATCGCGTCGGACGAAATGCCGATGATGCTGCGCGTGAAATACGAGCCGCAAATCATCAGCGCGATTCAATCCGGACTGTTTTGGGAAGTCGGTCCTTATTTGAAGGATTATCCGAATTTGTCCGCACAGCACGAGCAGTATTACGAAAATATTAAAGTGGACGGCAAAATCTACGGGGTGCCGCTATTTCGCGACATCGGGCGCTCAGCGTTCATTTACCGCAAGGATTGGTTCGACCGGCTCGGTTTGAAGCAGCCGACGACGGCCGATGATTGGTATGACGTCTTGAAAGCGCTTGCTCTAAACGATCCGGACCAAAACGGGAAGAAGGATACATACGGCATGATCTTGGACAAAAACGTTAGCGGAGGGACCGCGGCGACGTTGACCCGGATCGCTGTCAGCCTCGGCGCGCCGAATATGTGGGATGTGGATGCGGATGGAAAATTCACACCGATATTTATGCATCCGGCACATTTCGAAACCGTCGAAATATTCCGGAAGCTGTACGAAGAGCAGGCCGTCAACCAGGATTTTGCGGCGCTCGACGGTTCCGAAGCGGAGAAGATGTACGACGCGGGGCGGGGCGGCGTCCGGATCGCCGTCACCGGCAACGCGAAGAGCATGCATGAACGGCTGGTGAAGACGATCCCGGACGGCGTCTTCGATCTGGAGCCGCTGCGCGGACCGAACGGCATCCGTCTTCCAGGGCAGGAGGGCAACAACGGATTTTACGTGTTTCCGAAATCGACGGTCAAGTCGGAAGAAGAGCTGAAGAGCATCCTGAGCTTTGTCGACAAAATGCTAGACGAACCGATGAGCGTTCTGCAGCTGCGCGGCATCGAGGGAAAACATTTCGTTCGAATTGGTGACGGGAAGACGGAATTCAGCGACTTCGACGCGTTCCAACGGGAGGTCAAGCCGTATCGCGACATGCTGTTCAACTTTGAAGGATACAACGTTCCTCCGCTCAAAGACACGCCGCAAGGGGAGAAGGGCTTGAAGGTCGCTCAAGAGAATCTTAATTACGTGGTGCCTAACCCGGCTCTGACATTGTCGTCGAAGACGTATTCGGAAAGGGGAGCGGAATTGGACCAAATCATCAACGACGCCGTTATTAAGTATATTATGGGGAAAATCGACCGTAGCGGCTACGACGCCGAAATCGAACGATGGAGAAGCTCGGGCGGCGGCGACATGATTAAAGAATACGAGGAGGCCTACTCCAAAACAAGGCAATAATTTCGTTCCGCTAGTTTTTTATTTTCGGGAGGGATGTCGAAATCGGGCAGGAATGAATAGGAATGAGTTGAAATAGTTAAATTAGAGGTTCCTAATCAACTTTGTCTCCAGATGTCGTTGAGTCCAGATTTGTTGAAAGTCGTGGCGAAGACGGAAATTATATGTGACGCGAGACGAATATTAGAGAAATTGAAATAACAAAGAACGAGAGCATATTGATCCAGCACCAGGAGGCTGCCGCGGAAATGACCGGCAGTCTTATTCCACTATTGGACCAGATGCTTAAATGATTTATGGAAATAAAAAGGGGTAATTATAAGGAGATGATTGCTATGATGAAGTGGATAAATGACTTATTTAATAAGAAAGTGGTTATAGTTCATATAACATCTGATCCAGGCGAATCTTTTAAATCGCAACAAAAGCTTCAAAAGGCGGGTATTAAATTTACGCAGGAAATCGAAAACCAAGGTTCGACTACTTCACAAGCTTACTTTGGAGGAAATGTTCAGCCCATTATGAAATTAAGAGTATCCGCTGTTGATGAGTATAAGGCAAGAGAAGCGTTAAAAACATAAGATGAATAAGATTGAGCTGACGGACACCGATATTTGAAATATGTCCCTGCAGGAAACGGGTCGCGAAGCTTAAGATTCTGTGGTTAAATCTACAGACCGGTGACGGAATACCCTGGGGATCTGCTATACTTGATGGGACAACAATTCATGAAGCGATCGAGCTTAGAGACGTGAGGTAAGGGAATGGAAAAAATATTTTTCATCGAGCTTGGCATGGGAACGGATTTGCATGGACAGAATGTGACGAAAGCAGCGGTGCGAGCTGTTCAAAACGCGATTCATCACAACTCGATGCCTGGGCTGCGGTCGGTCCTGCCGGAAAACAGCTTGCACCGGATGAAGGTGAACGTCAGGCTAGCAGTGCCGTGCGATAAAGACAAGCTTGACCATGAAGCGGTTAAAGCGGTTCTTCCCTACGGTGAAGTGACGGTCGAAGTGGTCGATGGCGGGATGGTCACTCCAAGCGGCGTTGTGCTGCCCGATAAGGGCGACGAGAACGACCTGATCTACGTTGTCATCGCATCCGTCGAAGTCGGATATTAACGAAGCAAATTAGAAGGATTTTTACAACCGCAAATTACTACCGAGGAAGGAACGACTATCAATATACGTCCAGATATACTTATACATAAAGGAATGATAACGGTAACCCCCTTTACATGTCCGGGTCGTATGCTCATGCACACGAATAAGTCCACCATGGCGCTGTAATAGAAGGTTCTCCTTACACATTGATACTACCGTTTGTATACTGTGATATTTCTGATTAAAAACGATTTTATAAATAGGCTGCCATAAGGCAGCCAAAAATGTATTAGGCTCCCGCCTTCTCGTGCATGACCGGTACCTTGCGACGTCTGGGCAGCCCAATCCCTGCAAGCGCTCCTGCCAGCGATAAAGCACTGGAGATGATGATCGCCGGAACGAATCCACTGTTGAAGGATAAGGTGGAGGTATAATTTCCATTCGCGGCGAAAACCGAGGCGAGGATAGAGATGCCGAATACACCGCCGAGTTGACCCAGCATATTGAAGGCGCCAGATGCTTTCCCGATCTCGCTTGGTGCGACCGAACCGATAACAGAACTCATGGATGTGGGCTGCACCATTGCTAATCCGCATCCGCTGATGATCAGCGGGGCAACGAATTCAATGTAGGGGGTACCGGGCTCTGCGAGCAGCCCAATCCAAATCATCCCGAGTGCATGCATGAGAAGTCCGCCGATAATGAGTGGACGCTCGCCAATCCGGTTGACCGAATTGCCCGCGACCGGTGCAACAATAAATACGGCTGCAGTCCAAGGCAGCATTCGCAGCCCCGCGTCCAGAGGCCCGAATCCTTGTGCGATTTGCAAAAACTGTGCGATGAAGAATAAGGCGCCGTACAAGGAAGCGTTACGCAAAAAGATAGCCGAGTTTCCTATGGAGAACGCGCGGGAGCGAAAAAAGCGCATCGGCAGCATCGGATTCCGGGAGCGTAGCCCCCAGATGACAAATAAAATGCTCAACAGAATACCGACTGCCAAGGTTGATATCACTTCCAGGCTGGACCAGCCGACGCTGTTGCTGCGAATAAGCCCCCACACCAACCCGAGCGCACCGCCTGTCGCGAACGTGAGTCCGAGAAAGTCAAGGGCGGTGTTCGGTCCGAAGCTCTCTCCGATTTGACTCCATATTAGTACAAACATGAGCAGTCCAATCGGGACATTGAGCCAGAAGATCCATTGCCATGCAAGACCCTCGGAGATGGCGCCGCCGACAACGGGACCCGCAAGGGTAGCCAGCCCCGTGTTCTCAGCTCGCTTCACCCGACTTGTGGGTGAGCACCCCATCAAGTATCTCACCCGTTGGCGCATGCACAAGGCGACCCGCTTGCTCAAGAACGACGTCGAGATGGAAAAGATCGCCGAGCTTCTCGGCTATGAGTCAGAAGTGGCCTTTCGCAAAGCCTTCAAGCGAGAAGTTGGCATTCCCCCGGCCAAGTATCGCAAAATGAGCGCTAGCTTGCAATCCTAATAGTCATTCTTTTATTTTTCTTAGTCACCGCTTTCTTAGACGATGAATGGCGGTACAGCCTCCGGCTGCACGCAAAAAACCGGTCCCTCGCTTTTCGGCGAGGTACCGGTTTTTTGCACTTGTATCAAGGTTTTACTTATGCTTTCTCAAGTTGCAGGTCAATCAGATGAGCTGCAATCGTTTTGAGTTGACCCGCCGGGCCAGTAGTGCCGAAGATTGGGGCGGAAGTCAACGCTCCATTAATAACCAACAGGAGTTGATCGGCTAATTGTTCGGGATCGCGCGCACCCGCTTGGCGGCTGAGTTGAGTTAATCGGCTTAATACCTTTCGCTCATGTTCGACAACGCAACGGTGGGCAGGATGATCGGTTTCATTGATTTCAGCCAGTGCGTTCATGAAGGCGCAGCCACGAAAGTCCGGCTCCGTCAACCGCTGTGTGCAGGCTTCGACCCACGCCAACAACTGTGCTTTTGGGGATCCTTCATGCGGTGCGATCACCTGGTCGAACCATTGCCAATGGAGTCGTTCCTCTTTCTCCAGATAGGCGGCAATTAAATCATCTTTAGTTTGGAAATGCCGATAGAGCGTCGCCTTACCTACACCGGATTTCGCAACAATCGTATCGATGCCTATCGCACGTATCCCTTCCAAATAAAACAATTCGGCTGCCACATCCAGAAGACGCTGGCGTGCGGATGAGTGTCTTTCTGTCATTATAACCCGCCTTTCGCTCAGTGAGCAAGCCATTCTACTTGAACAGAACAGTTCTGTTTTAATATATCACGATTGCTCTCTTTCAGCAATTAAAGGGAGGCTAATGAAATCTCTTGACATGATACAGAACAGTATTGTAACATTGCTTTTGTGGAACAGAACAGTTCTGTTCCGAAATCAAGCTCATTGATACACCAAAACCATTTTCTAGGAGGGCAAGATGGAAACCAATCGTACATCAACCCGGACACAATTCGTACGCCGTGCGTCGGAGATTGTCCCCATTCAGCAGACCAACTCAAACTGGAATGAGAAGCATCGGCGTTTGCATGACGAGACAAGACATTTCGACAAAGAAGGGATGCATGGTTATGAACCATATCCACCAATTTAAGGAGCTGCATCATTCTGAGGAAATATTATTGCTGGGAAACGCCTGGGACCCGTTGTCCGCACTCGCACTTGAAAAAGCCGGATTCAGGGCAATCGGCACGACGAGTGGGGGGATTGCAAAATCGTTGGGCTATAACGATGGGGAACAGATTGATTTTGATGTACACTTAGGAATCATTAAGTCGATCGTAAACTCTGTGAAAATCCCGGTATCGGCAGACATCGAGTCGGGTTACAGTGATAATGCAGATGCAATTATCGATAATGTGCTGCGAACGGCGGATTTGGGGGTTGCCGGCATCAATATTGAAGATTCCCCCAAAAATCAATCGGAGCTGAGAGAACTGGTCAAGCATTGTGACCTTTTGTCCAGAATGAGAACGGCGTTAGAGAACAATGGCTATCATGAATTTTATATCAACGCCAGAGTAGATACTTTATTCAAGAAGCAAGGTTTGACTGAAACGATCGACAGAGCCAAAGCCTATGTAGAAAGTGGAGCAAGCGGGGTCTTCATTCCACTTTTGAGAGAAGATGACGAGATCAGGGCCGTAGCGGAACAAGTGTCGGCGCCTTTGAATGTAGCCTCATTACCTGGGCTCACCAATGGTCATAAACTGAAAGAGCTTGGCGTAAAACGTTTTAGTTTGGCAGCTGCTTTATTTATTAAGATGCAAGCATTTTTAGAAACAAGTGCATCTCAAGTTTTTGAGAATCAAGATACCTCACTACTATATGTGCGTTAACAAACGGCGTTCGGGTTTTGCCGCCTTGCAAGGAGTATGTGCCTTTTTAGGCTTACGCTCACTAACGGTTTTCAAGGTGGTCGATTCGAACGCATGTTTATATTTCCTGTGATTGCAATTTGCAAGTACGCGCTTTATACTCAGGGGTGTTAGTCAACAAATAGCGAGAGGAGATAACTTGCATGTATCAAAATTTCAGCATTTCTTTTACGGTAGACCAAAGTCCCATCTGAAAGCAAAGATACATTTGATCTTGCGCAACCGGAGGAAAAAAATGAAAAATGGACTGGTATATGTGTTCGCCATAGGTGGATTTTTACTTGGAACCGCTGAATCCATCGTGGCCGGCATTATCGAAATGATGTCAAGCGATCTTCAAGTATCTGTCTCTTCGGTAGGGCAGTTTGTTACGTCTTTCGCTTTAGGTTTTGGTATAGGCAGCCCCATTCTAATCGCACTTACTGCAAAGTATGATCGTAAGAAAGTATTATTGACGTCATTGGTCTTGTTTGCGGCAGGAAATGCACTTACCTTTTTCGTTTCGAGCTTTGAACTGATCCTGCTGTTCCGCCTCTTGGCCGGAACCGGCGGCGGGGCTTATATCGCAGTTGCCTTAGCCGTTGCTACGAAATTGGTCTCCGAAGATAAAAGAGGAAGTGCAATCGGCATCATTGCGACAGGGGTTACTTCCGCACTTGTAATCGGCGTCCCTTTGGGTACTTTATTGAGCCAAGCCGTGGGATGGCGTTACTTGTTTATCATTATTGGGATACTCAGCCTCATCCTTTCGTTCATCATCTCTCGATACATGCCGGTAATCAATGATAAACAAAAAATTCCATTATCGGAACAAATCAAAATACTGAAAGACAAAGCCGTTATCGCATGCGTTCTGGTATCCTTGTTTATCGTTCTTGATTATGCGACGTTGTTGACTTACCTCACTCCATTCATACAATCGTTTCATCGATTAACAACAGAGGCCATCAGCATGATTCTGTTGGCGGCCGGCATAGCCTCGATGATCGGATCAAGATTGGGAGGTTACCTTACGGATAAATGGGGGAGCAAATCTACGATCTATACGGGTCTTCTTTTACAGGCGGCCATACTTCTTTTATCGTCTATGTTAGGAACAACTATGATTGGGATGATTTCGGTCATTCTGATTTGGATCGGCTCCTTGTGGATTATTACTCCTTCCCTTCAATTTTATCTGGTCACGCTATCGCCAAAAGCGCCGGATATAGCTCAAAGCGTAAATTTGTCATTTTTTCAATTCGGTTTGGCGCTTGGGCCTCTCTTAGGAGGAGTTATCATCAACTCATCATCTGCGTCGAATCTGGGTTGGACTGCGGGGATAGTGGCACTGATCGCGATGGGATTCGCCATCTTTTCTTTCGCTTTTAGCAGCAAGAGAAAGAATGTCGCCGCGGCATAAATATGTCTAGGGTTATACAAATGAATGAACAAAAAAGCATCCCCATGATTATCAGGGGATGCTTTAATCATTCCTATGAGGGGTGATTTTGTTGTGCGCGGCAGGATATAGAGAGGCCAAATGATGTCTCGAGAATATTGCTCGATCACTATGCTAATTGAAAACAAGGGAAATTTAGGAAGGAATATGGACGGGTTATGGAGAAGTTATAATTGTCAGCGCTTACAATTTGACGCAGGTATTTGGAAATGAAAGATTTAAGGATATTTGATTAAGGAGGTGACATGTGGGCAGCATGTCGGTTTTTGTTTTTAAAACTGAAAATGTTTGCAAAACCTATTAATCCATATGGAGGTGCTGATCATGATAAAAAAGTTCTCCTTAAAAAAAGGTATGATATTCACCTTGATTACTGCCTTGGCGGTAACGTTAACTCCGGCCGTAATTGCTAATGACGCTGACCAAGACGTACCGCCTGCTTCTCATGTTACCGATAAGATCATTGTTACCGATGCCGATAAAATTGATCGAACAAAAGATTCTATCGAAGAAAGATATGCCGATGCGAAACACATTAATCTTCTGCACATTTTGGACCTTGTAGAATTTGATGAAGGCATACAACAGAAAGGAAACACCTTTATAAATACATTAGAAGTGCCGGGCGGGAAAAGCAATCGTTATGTCCGCATTGGGTTTAAAGATGGGGTAGGAATGCTGGATTTGACGGCTCTCAATGGTTCTTCCGGTCAAATTGGGGTACATATCAATGCCGGTGTGGATGTGAGCCGAACGACAAACGGGATGTACTTATATCTCAAGGACAACGTGAACGGGGCAGAAAGCTATGTCACTTCAAGACATGTGATCGATTGGCGGAATTACACGGAAGAGACCGCGGTTTTTGATAAGATGTTTGAATTGGAAACGACATTATGGGATGTGGATCAAGCATATATTGAAGTATTGCTTCCTTATCAAGCCGAGATCACGATTCATGACATCTTCATGTTTGTGGAGAAGGAAGTGCCCGGATTCAGCGATATGCATGAGCGGATTACCGGCGGTGCTGAGGCGGCAGCGGATAACATCCATGTCATTCACAACGCTGCTGAATTTGCGGTGGCACTTGATAAAGTAACAGCGGCAAGGGAACCTTCCATTATTTATGTCAATGGAACCGTAAGTTACGAGGAGTGGGTCGAGGCAACCGGAAAAAAGGATCGCGCAATTACTGTCGGCTCCGAAGTGCAGGATCTGTCCATCATCGGTGTCGCCGATCTAGGAATATTGGATGGTTCAGGCTTGAAAATCCATGGCCATAATATCGTCATTGAAAACTTGACGATTCAATACGTTGAAAGTAATGATGGAATAGAAGTGAACAACGCGACGGACGTTTGGGTCAGGCACAACAGTTTTATTGACGGCGGCCGAGAACTCCCGGAAGGGATCCGATTTGACGAGTTAATGTCAATCAAAAACAATTCACAGCATGTGATTGTGTCATGGAATCATTTTAAAGACAGCAATCGGGTTCTCCTTGTAGGAAGCAATGATGGAGTGGATGCTTTACCGGACCGCAGACTCATTATGCACCATAACTATATCGAAAATGTAACACAGCGTGTGCCCCTTTATCGCGGAGGCCATGCGCACATGTACAACAATTATATTAAGAATGTCAATCTTTCAGCTTCGAATGTGCGCAGTAACGCAAAAATGAGAATTGAAAACAATTACTATGAAGATGTGAGAGATCCGATCGGCGACTTCCACGGTCTTATTCCAGGCCGATGGGAAGTGAGCGGTAACATCTTCGACAATTGTATCGGCAGTCAACCTACGGAATCCACGATCGCCATTAACTTCAAAGATTATGAATACGAACTGGATCCGACCGAAGAGGTACCTGAAATTGTATCCAATGGGGCAGGAGCAGGGAAGATTGAACAGGACTTAGAGTTTATCAAGAGCTTGGTTCAACGCTGATCCGCGGGATAGAGGCGGGTTAACAGCGCACTGGAAGAACTGCCGAGCAAGTTGAATCAATAAAGATTTCCGTACCTCGTCATTTGCTGATCGGGCAAATGACGAGGTTTTTTCATGGGGTGCCAAGCTTCGAGTTCGATCAGAAGGAAATAAAATCCTATGTATGATAATGCGGGTCCATTGCGACATATCTAGCTTCTCCTGTTTGTCAGCATTATGACTCTGTTTGAGGGCCCTGATGCGACTATGTTCTTTCGTTATAGCATTAGTAGACTCTGCGAATATTGGATACCCATGAGCTCAATGATTGATAGCTGAGTTAAACTTTTGGATCTTTCCCGAAGGGGGAAGACCGGTGCCGGTTCCCGGCGTTACTGAAATGTGAGCGGGCCGTTAGTGCAAAGGGGTTTTTTTCATCCTCAGTTTAAGTTACGATGAATAGTGGAGTCATTTCCCAATACCGGTGGCAGCCTGCCATCGCAAACGGAGGGGACGAGACTGGAAAACTTTGCATGCCTATACGTCATTCGCGGCGAGCCTTACCGATCGGGCACCTACGTGAATCTGACCGCGGATGAAACGCTGTTCGGCCGGGTATCCAATCGGATGACTCCGGATTTGGCCTTTACGAACGCATTTATTTCCCGGCGGCATTTCGTCATCCGCAAGGAGCGGGACAAGGCGGTGCTGTACGATTTGGGGAGCCGCCACGGTACGGAGATCAACGGCGCACGGCTTACGCCGCATTACCCATATCCCCTGAACAATTTTGATATTATTAAGCTCGCCAAAGGGATGGCCGTCCTCCACTTTACTTATTCGTTTGCCGATCATACCCTTGAAATCGAACCGCTCAGCATCACCAGGCAGATGGAAGTCCCGCAGCTGCCGCTGACGATTCATTGGGAGAAAAGGGAATGTGTGGTGGAAGGCAAGCGGATCCCGATGTCCGAAAAAGAATATTTGCTGATTCGCGTGCTTCATGAGAACGCGAACCGGCTCGTTCCGCTCGAGGAAATCAAATCCAGAGTATGGCCTGAACGGTCGCCGGGAGCGGAAGGCGTCCCGGATGTGACACTCGACGAATTGAACGCCCTGATCTACCGGGTGCGCAAAAAATACGGCAAAGACACCTTTCTTATCAGCGCAGTGCGCGGCAGCGGCTACGTGCTCGAATCGGAATCGAAATCATCATAACGAAAGTGGGAATCACTTCATGAAGTATATACAGGCGGAGTATTCTGGCCCGCTGAACGGAAAGGTACATATACCCGGAGCGAAAAACAGCTCCCTTGCGCTGCTTGCCGCTGCTTGCCTGGCGGACGATATTGTAACGCTGGAGGGTATCCCGCGCATAGACGATGTCCGTATTATTGCGGAGATCAGCCGGGATATCGGGATGGAGCTGAAACAGGAAGGCGGACAAGCCGTCATCGACCCGCGCCGGATTCACAGCGCCGTGATCGACCCGGGCAAGGCTTCGAGCTACCGGGCGTCTTATTATTTTGCAGGCGCGCTGCTGGCCAAATTCGGCAAAGTCACGATCGGTTTTCCGGGAGGCGACGATTTCGTTTCCAGGCCGATCGATCAGCATATCAAGGTGTTTCAAGCGCTCGGAGCTCAGGTTCATTTCTTCAAAGATTATTACGTAGTCGAAGCCGCCGAACTGAAAGGCGCGGATATTTATTTCGATACTATTACCTGCGGCGCGACGATTAACGCGATGCTGGCAGCTGTGCGGGCCAAAGGGCGGACGCACCTGTACAACGCGGCTGTGGATCCGGAGGTAGTCGATATGGCAACCTTCCTGAACCGCCTCGGCGCGCGGATTTACGGGGCGGGAACGGAACGTATCCGTATTGAAGGCGTTTCTTATTTAAACGGGGGAAGGCACGCGGTGATTCCGGACCGGCTGATTGCCGGGGCTTTTCTGATGGCGGCCGGGCTCCACGGGGGGCAGGTTACTGTCATGGACGTCATCCCTGAGCATCTTGGCGCCTGCCTCGCGAAGCTGGAGGAGGTAGGGATGCATGTGGAATGCGGCGAGAGCCACATTACGGCTTACGGTACGGGCTCGCTGAAGGCAACGCGGATCCGCGCAGGCATGTATCCGGGCTTCGCCACCGATTTACAGCAGCCGATGACTGCGCTTTTGCTGCAGGCCAAGGGGAAGAGCATCGTTACCGACCGCGTCTTTCCGAAGCGATTCGCTCACGTGCCGCAGCTCCGGCGGCTCGGCGCAGAGATCGAGCTGCGGAAAGAAAGCGCTTTTATCCGCGGCGGACTTCTGCTGCAGGGCGGCTGGGTGCATGCTACGGATGTGCGTGCCGGCACCTGCTTGCTGCTGGCCGGTTTAGCGGCCGAGGGCAGCACGTGGATTACAGGCGTCGAGCACATTGAGCGCGGCTATGAGGACGTCATCGGAAGCTTTCGATCCATCGGGGCCAAGCTCTCCATGCGCGAGCTGGATGTGCAGGAGCTGCCCGGCCGGTTTGCGAGAAAAAAGCTTGAAATTATTGAAGGGTGAGGGAAAATATGGGGTCAAGAATAATGCACTTGATTATTGCTAATAGAATTGCAGAGTGTCTGTCGATAGAGGATAGAACACTATTTTTACTTGGAAGCATTGCTCCAGATGCTGTTTCACCTAAAGAGTTATCACATTTCTTTAAAGGTGAATTACAAGATTATTCAAGAAGCATTGATTATAAAGGATTTTTACATAAATATAGTTCGCAGGTAGAAAGTCATTATATATTGGGATATTTTACACATTTAATCGCTGATGATATATGGCTGAAAGGTTTTAATCTTCCTTGGTTGAGAAACAGAATGGAAGCAAATAAAGAATTATATAATTTATACCATAATGATTTCCGATTACTGAATGGGAAATTATTAGAATACTATGGTTTTACAGATGAATTGAGAAAAATGCTCGGTTATCTTCCTACAATCTTTGATTTGGAAGAGGTTAAGTCCAAAGATGTTGAACAATTTATTCCTTATGTATTAGGCGATATGGAGTACGATAAGGAAGTTATAAATGAAAAGCTTAATGTTTTTACGTTTGATCAGATAGTTGGTTATATAGAGACATCAGTTGATATGGTGTTATTGAATATAAAACAGGCGGCCATCCGGTACCGATTGCACTCTGTTCGCGAATGGTTAATCTCCCATCTTTAGAGCAGGAGTGCTTTGACAAGTTATGGAGGAATATAGAAATAAGGACTTCACTAATACCGGTACGCGATTCGAATTTGAGCTAAAGGGCAATCCCACCTAGGAGGTAGGATATATTATGAATTATAACGAGGTTGTTAAAATCGGTGATGCATATTTACTTCCATTAGTATCAGAGTTGTACGGGTTGGAAGGCTATGAAACCAGGCCGGTTAAGGCACATGCCGGAGGGCGGAATGTCGTTTATAACTGTGAGAGAGAGGGCGCTGGTGCAAAAATAATCAGAATCGCCTTCTTAAATGACAGGAGCCGGGAAGAATTGCTGGGCGAAGTTGAATATATCCAGTATTTATTCGAGCATGGCGGCAGTGTCTCGGATGTAGTCAGCTCCAGGAAGGGGAATCTGCTGGAAGAGATAACTCATAATAATCACACCTTTTTTGTCTGCCTTTTTGAAAAGGCGAGAGGAAAAAAGCTTGTGGAAAATAAATATCGGTATCGGGAAGGAGCCCCTATTACCGAATATTATTATAACTGCGGTAAAGTCCTGGGAAAACTGCACCAATTGTCGAAAGAATATACTCCTGTCCATCGCGGTATAGTTTTTTTGATAAATACAATGCCGAATATATCGATAAACTGATACCCGGCTCCTTATCTCTGCTTAAGGAGAAGCTGGTAGAGCTCCTTAAAACCTTAGAAGGATTGGACAGGAACCATGAGTCTTTCGGTATGATCCATTTTGATTACAACGATGGGAATTATTCGATTGATTTTGATAACGGGCAAATAACTGTATATGATTTCGATAATTCATGTTTCGGCTGGTATATGTATGACCTGGCAGATCTCTGGAGAAGCGGAGTGGGCTGGACAAGTCGTGAACAAGACGCCGGTAAACGCAAAAAGTTTATGGATGATTATTTTAAAACAGCCCTCGAGGGATACAGATCCGAGACCAAGATCGAAGATTCGATGTTGGATAAATTGCCTTTATTTATTAAAGTAACCCTTATGGAAAATATTGTAGATGAATTCGAGTGTATGTGGAACAATGGTGAAGAGCCGAAGTGTGATGAGTGGCTGTCATATTGCATAAAATGCCTGGAAGACGATATCCCGTATATGGGATTTTTCCATGAAATTTACTCTGTGAAGAACCCTTTGAGTATGAGAAACGAAATATTTAGTCTTTTTGTAATGTGAAACCTTAATAAGAAGACCGTCAATCGATTGAACTAGCCGGGTACAAGATTTCAGCAACTACACACGGGACTGCCGCGGGATCTTCAGTTGCTTCGTTGCGCTAACTGGCGCGATAGTTCAACGAATAGAATGCAATTGGTACATTTATCACTCACAAAAAGAACTCTCCACTCGCGGAGGGTTCTTTTAACCATATACTTTACCATTGGTACTACGCTGGTATTACCCCTAATACGAACGGGCAGGATTGTAGAATTTTTTAACGAATAAATACATTCAAGGAAAGCTGAAGCCTCAAATACTCGGAATTGATCTGAGAACCAGCAATGGCGATCATCGACAAAGAATTTGAAGTAACTCTCGTTCTAGGGGCAGGAAGGCGCAGTCAAGGAATTTCGTGAACGGAGAACGGCACGCAAGCGAGACGGGGTGCACTGAAAACGCTTGTGATAATTTAGTAATTCACAACGAAAAATAGCTAATTAATAAAGGAGAATGTAGAATATGCTGAGCAAAAAAACGAATAATGCGGATGTTATCGGTTACTGTTGCATGAGATTTCCAGTCTCGGATTTGAAAAGTTCGGTAGATTTTTATTGCAATGTGTTGGGCTATGAATTGAATTCGGCAGATTTTCAGTTTGGAGAGGCACATGTTGCATTGAAAAATGGAAACGGTCCGGGCATTTTCTTGATGGAAACCAAACCGGAAGATGTCACACAATTGAAGTTTGTATTTCCTCGTTCATTCTTTATCACAAGCAGCACGGGGCACGTGACGATGGTTGAGATGTTAACGAATGATTTGCTTGCTTTGCATGAACGGATTAAACAAGCTGGAGCCCATATTGATAAAGAACCTGTATTTACTAATGATTTCGGTTATTTCACCTTTTTTGATCCGGACGGGCACTATATTCGGGCGGTCGAAGAAAAGGCTTTTATTTCGACTTGAAACAAAGAATGATTTCAACACTCAAACGGGATCTGACTGAGCATGAGAATCAATTGCTATGGGGGCTATGTGAAAAAGCTAGTGTTGAACAGCAAAAGTTTCTCAGCTCCATCATCTCGGAAATTTATACAGGGATAAGGGAAAATTTCGTTGGGCCGAGAGATGGGGTCAAAAACTCCAATGAGAGGCGCACTGTTGGCAGCGATGAGGTCAAGATCTCGATATCCCCAAGGCTCCATAAATAGCACAAAGACGCGAGTGGGAAACCGGTCGCGTCTTTGTGCTCAGCAGAGGGAGAACCCCCGGGGATCGTCCTATTTCAGATCTTTCAACCAAGCCGCAAGGGCGACACCGACATCATCCGGAGCATCTTCCTGGGGATAGTGGAGCCCCTTCACTGCGACCTCTCTTTGTGCAGGCCAGGTGCGGCAATAATCAATGGCCGATTGCGTCATCTTGCCTGGCTCGGCTCGAATGAATAGCTTGGGAACGGGACTTTGTGTTAACCAATCTCCATAAGCAGTAACGATTTCAATCACATCCTCCGGCTCTCCATCAATTGGAAGCTGACGCGCCCAGGATAATGTTGGTCGACGTGCCTCGCCCGGCTCTGCAAAGGGTCGGCGATATTGTGCCATCTCTTCTTCTGTTAACTTGCGAAGTATGGTCAACGGAAGATTGACTTCAATGAAGGAATTTTGTTCCAACACCATTTGTTCACCTTCCGGGGACCGCAGCTTCTGAAAGATCTTGCGTGCGGTCTCCGTTGTCTCGTTCCAACTTACTGATTTGATAATCGCCTCCATATAGACAATGCCTTTCACCGCGTTGGGATGGCGGCGCGCCCAATCGAAGCCGAGAGCCGAGCCCCAATCGTGCACCACAAAAACAATGTTTTGTCGTACGCCAAGTTGATCCAGAAGCTCATCCAGATAACGTCTATGCTCGACAAAGGTGTAAGAGCCGGGACCGCTGTCCGGGAGTTTCGCGGAGTCCCCCATGCCGATAAGATCGGGAGCAATGCAGCGTCCATGCTCTTGAGCATAAGGAATAATGTTTCGCCATAGATAGGAGGAGGAAGGATTGCCATGCAGGAAGACGATAGGATCGCCGCTTCCAACCTCCACATACGCCATCTCCAACCCGAAAACCTGCCGACGCTTTTTTTCATAAGGAAATACTTCTAACTTCATGTTTCCAACTCCTTTTACATTTGTTTGTTGTATAACAACGCTTGAATTCCTTGAACGGAATTGCAAGCGGTAAAACAGCTAGATACCGATGTAACGGATTTCAGCACCGAATATAATGCAAGCACTTACTTACATTACGGGTTATAAAAGAGCTAGGGGGTCAAAGCCCTAGCGAATAACCGAACGCTTTCTTCGATAAAATCATCTAAAGGTTGGTCGGGAGAAGCACCTTTTGCGTTAAGGCCACTGTAAAATGCACCATAATTCATCCACATAAAAGACATTGCTGTCATCTCGGGATTCGCCGTCATCACCTTATTTTTCTCCATCATGGCAGTCAAGTAATTTGTCAGAAGGTTTCTTAAATGCCGGGGATGGCGCCCTGCTTCTTGGTAAATTTCTTGAGGAAGACTGCTGCTGCCTTTTTGAGCGATATATAGTAATTTTCTGTTTCGATTCATGATCTTGTGGTACGTTCGACTGATTAAGAGAAGATCCGTATGCAACTCCCATTTAAGCGATTCTTGAAATAACTTTGTCATCTCTTCAGCATAGTGATAACGATGAAATGCTGTCTCAAGCAACTTCTGTTTCGTGCCGAAATGTCGAAAAAGCGTGACTTCGTTCACTCCGGCTGCAGCAGCAATTTCTTTGGTTGTCGTGCCATCATAACCTTTTTCTGACATCAGATCGATTGCCGCCATCAATATTTTGTCGCTTGTGCTTTGATTGTCGTTCATGCGCCACTCCTCTAATGCAAGTACTTACTTACAACGTCATTTTATACTGCCTTCGACTTCATGTCAACAAACAAAAATCATTTTTTCGCTTCCGGGGATCTTAAGATGGGTTGCCCCGCTTCATCAAGAGCTCAGTAAACATAAACACGAGACTGCCGCGAGATCGATCGGCAGCTTCGTCGTTACGCAAACGGGCAGAAGAATATCCTTTTAAAAACCTTAAGGGGGATTACTTTGAACCGACCATTGTTAAGAGCGGAGGCAATTATCATCCGAAAAGACGGACTATCTGTATTAGTTCAATGTGATAACGAAGAAACATTTTACCGCTTTCCTGGTGGAGGCGTTGAATTCGGAGAAACCGCTGCAGAAGACATCAAAAGAGAGTTGATTGAAGAATTTGATTTGCAATCGGAAATCGGCGCACTTGCATGTCTCAATGAAAGCATTATTGAGTATGACGGCAAAAAGCGGCATGATTGCACTATCTTACATTGGGGGTCAATTGATGACATTCAGGTCCCGGATTCAATAAATCATAACGAACGCGATGGAATAAAATTAACTTGGCGAACTTGGGATCAGAAGGGATATTGGATTTCTAATTGAAAGAGTGGAACCTGTATCTCATTTAGTTATAAGAAAATCTATTAAGAATAAATGAAAGATCCAATCGCGCAATTCAAAGAATAGGAGCGAAGTTTGAAGGAACCTTGCGACAAGAATTGATTAATCATGATGGGTATATTCGAGATTCTAATATATATAGTATTTTGGACAAGGAGTGGGAGACTGTAAAGAGGAACTTGTTGAGTTTTTAAAGTCGATGATAATACTCTTAGAACTTACCCCGGTAACCAAAATGCATATATTCGCTATGGCGCGCATGACATGTTCATGACGAGATGGGGTATCCAAGATTCATCACCTACGCATAGTCATCCTAGGCTTTTGTACTCTGAGTATGCCGAAAGTACACACACGGCTGTTGAACAAACGGATACGTTCAATTCTAACGATATCTCCAAATTATTGACAAAAAAGTAGCGCCAATCGAGCAATTGAATGATGCTACTTTTTTGTCAAAAGAATGATTGTTGCTATATTTTTGTCACTTACGGTGCTACTTTTACGTCATTGGACAAACACCGACCGACCTGTCGGACGACAAGAAAATGGGCCGATTCAAACCCGCTTAATTCGCGGTCTTTTTTATTTATAGGCCCAAGTTCTTGTCGCGAATGAACGACAAGAACTTGGGCCTTTTGTCGATGAACGACAAGAATTTTTGCCTTTTATCGATAGTAACAATTGTGAAATTACAGCAGTAAGGCTAATTTTGCATGAATATGGGCCGCGACTTTTTTATTTATAGGTACACTATTCATGCGACCGCGACAAGAACCTAGGTCTTTTGTTGATTGATGCAAGAACGTTGTCCGTTTGTATGCCTAGTGGCAAAAAAACGTATTACAAGGGCAGGAAATTGTTGGTTGGAAAAAGAATTAACAGATACCCAATAATTTTATTCCAATTGAATTTCTAATAAAGTCAAAAAGGAGGAAGCAATATACAGCAAGATATCAACCTAGTCCAGTCAGCCGGCAATGGTGATTTTGAAGCATTTGCTGCACTAGTCAGAACCTATACGAACGCATCTTGTGCAGGGATATAGGATTCTTGGAATTGATTTGAATCGGAATGAGGCAGAGACGATCTTCCGGCAAAACTACGCTGACCTCGGACAACTTGTTCGGCATGGAAACAGTCTGTATTTCATGCTGCACAGCAATCAGAACGACCGGTACCGGCTCAACAGGAAGGTTCGGACTCGAACCTGAATATGTATACGGAGGTCGTGAAGATTCATCCGCAAAATCGCAATATGCGCCGTTTTTTGGCAAAAGGGTATTACGATGCTGTGGAGATTGTCGGCGATTCCGGCGGTGAGCCTGTCTTTGTGTTCCGAAATTAAAACTATGCTTTTGGGAGGCCATTTATCTTGAAAGAGAAAATATTACTACCTTTTACAGCATTCATCTTATTGACCAGTATTGTAGGATGTTCAACAGGAACAACTACCAATCAGGATGTCAGTAGGGAAAATCAGGTTACTGCCCATGATCATAATCTTAATGAACAGGAGAATGTTGAAGAACAGAAAGAGCGAACCGAGAAACAAATCCATGATAATTCCATTGATTTCAAGGGAGTTAAATTGCCGAAAGAAGCAATGGAACTTTTTGATACAGCAGTGAATGATGCAAAGGCGGATGCCTCCAATGTAGAACCATTATTTAAGGAATTATTATCATGGCTTGAGAAGAACGCATCGGCTTCTATCGGCTTTTATATGAATTATATTGAAATCAACAAAATGTTAGGATATCCCGAAGATACACATCCCTATGAGTTACTAAAAATATTGAATAACGATCTACTAAAAAACCCTGATGAAGTGACAAATAAGGAATTCAAAAACAAGTTAATAATGATAGCCAATAATGGGTTGATGTTTCGAACCGCTGAAGGAGATTTTGAACCAACAATAAATTTCGGATATTTACTTGATAAATATGACGATATCTTGTCTGAGGAAATGAAAGAATACCTTCAAATCCGTGCTTCAAATTCAAATATATATGATGAAGAAAGTATCATTGCTTCATATAGCCAGTTGGCGAAAAATGTTATAGATGTTGAAAGGTTTTTAACGAAGTATAATGAATCGGATATGCGTACAGTAGTTAAGAATATATATGCAAATGTGTTAGCATCCTACCTCCTTGCTGGTCAAACGAAGGCTGAGATGAAAACGATATATGAATCATTTCTTGAAGAATACCATGGATCAGAAACTCATGCATACATGATTATAGATGATTTTTATAAGTTATTGAGAGAAAACAATTTTAAATATAATGATGAGGTATACAAATATATTAACATAACTATTGATCAAGTTCGTTAGTAGTTAAAAAGGGTTGCCGGCTGCTAATAAGTCAGTTGAGCCATATTCCTTTTATTACCAATAGTTATTCATAACCGGTGTCCAGTACTTTTTCAGAGTACATCTTCACCAACCACGTTGCCCGTTTATAACCTATAACATGAGCTAGGAATCACACGGGGTTTCAACTTTCGTACTTTTTCCATTGCATGTGACGTAACGGAGTGAAATGCCTATTGTTAAAGGCGGTGGAGAGGCACCTAAAGTGAAGCATTTATATAAGGTGACTTTCAAGACGAACATGGATTTAGTTTTAGGACCGATTGTCGTTTATGTCGACGGCGACACTAAAAAAATCCTCGGTTATGGAGTGAGAGAGTGAACAAAAAGTATTATTTTAACCCCCTCTCTTGCTGTCCATTGACACAAAACTACCCGCAATGATGACACTAATATACCTCAATCAAATAGCCGTTTTTCGAACTGCCTTGACCGGTTTACAACAATCAGGTGCTCCTTGGAGAAAAGGACGGAATTTGCTACCAAATTAGAGCACAAGGACAATTCACATACGATCGGTTGTTTGATTTACTTAAGAATTTTAAAAACTAATCTGAAGGCGTTCCGGATGATAGTCGGCAATAGTGGAAAACAAATATTCGGTATTCAACACCAAGGGGCTTAACGTCTATGCATCAGATTCAATCAAATCCCTGTTATTTCCGGTGAAAATTATCATTAATGGGGAAAACAAGCATCTAGGCAACGAATACGTTGTACTTAATTATAAAAATCATGCCTACGTCCCTTTACGATTTGTTGCTGAGAACTTGGGGGCAACAGCAAAATATAATGCGAAGAGTAAAGAGATTTCAATCTATAATAATGACAGTCAAAATACGAGCTCAAATAATATTTATCAAGGCCCCAATGGGTGGTCTTTTGAATACCCGAAATCTTGGGATAAGGCTACGGATAGCCATGTCCAAGAAACAGCAACAGGGAAAACAATTATTTTTGATGTTGCAAATGTATCGTCTCAACAAGAGCTGGAAGAATGGATTCAATCGGAAATTGATCGAAAAATGTCGGCGGATGGAGATCGAACATTGGTGGAACCGCTGACTATAAATGAACAGAAGGGACTAACCGTTTATCGTTATGAGATCTACTTGAAACCTGGAGATATGAAGGGGGACTCTTCGGAACGTCATCTTTTTTGATGGTACCAAACGCTATGCTTTTCGTGATGCAGATGATGTAACAGAAGAAGAATTTAACCTTATGATCGATACCTTTGTAGCACTTCCTTAATAGGAGGCTTTTTTTGACTCTCTTGTAAGAATGATAGAGAACAGACACCGGGATTTAATTATCAACTTCTGGCGTAAAGTCTGATCATACACTAAACTCTAACGGGTAGATGCTGCTGGATTATCGGCAACCTGCTCAGCTAGCGGGAGTTTAGCGTAATTTTTTGCATGTTCTTAAAGCAGGGGGTAATTGTACATCCACAGAATAAAATAAAAATGATTATTCTTGCAGGGGAGATAGGGAAATGATTTATCGAAGAAAGTCATACAAAATTGATGCAAGAAGAATAGATGAATTTAATCATTTATTTAATGAATTTCTTTTACCTACTCAACTTAAATATTGAGCAAGGTTGGTAGGGCGGTGGATGACGGAGGAACGCGAAGGTGTTATTGAAGTTTTTGCAATTTGGGAATATAACAGTCATGAGGAATATCAAAATATTGAAAAACAAGTTAAAAGTGATAAAGTTCATGTTAAACGTGTGCGGAATCAACATGAGAAACTAAGAAAACGTGGAGAAGGTCTCTTGAAAGAAGTACCTAAAGAAGATTTTTTATTGAGTACAGTACCAAGAAATAAAACGATACTTGGTGATTTTCCTTGAAGAAATTGTTCAACGGATACGATAGTTCAATTTGAAGTGATTGCGGCGTACATTCCTTCGCTTAGCTCACAGGTAGTAGGTTGCCATTTTACTTAAGGAGAAAGAAATGAATATTAGAAAACTTAATTTAAGTCAAACGAAAATTACCCAAGAAGAATCGTCGAAGAAAAAATTACAAATGAAAAGTGTCGGGCGACAAGAAAATGGGCCGATTCAAACCCGCTTAATTCGCGGGCTTTCTTATTTATAGGCCCAAGTTCTTGTCGCGGACGAATGACAACAACTTGGGCCTTTTGTCGATGAACGTCAAGAACTTGGGCCTTTTGTGTTTCCATAGGAAGTTGTCGTCGGACGACCGAAAGGGGCGGAACTTTCCCAGATCCTCAAGCGTCTATTTAGTGGAGTCGACACAAAACGAGTGAGATAACGTGGGTTTTATGTGTGGCGCTTCGTTAGCGATTTCATCAGTTGTATACGTCAGTGACGCACTGAATTGAGTGAGTACGATGAAGGTTAGTGTGGGTGTACAAGCTGTTATTATAAATAACAATAACGATTCTAACGAGGGATGAAGACGGTGATGTGTCTTACATCCTCCCAGGTGGCAAACAAGAGTTTGGTGAAACATTAGAGCAAGCTGTTTGCCGAGAAGTATTTGAAGAGGTTGGAATATCCGTAAACGTTGACGAGTTTTTATTTCTTCGAGAGTTTATTGGGGCCAACATGAAAATGCCGAAGCTAATAAAAACCTTCACATAGTCAGTCCTATTTTTTTTTGCAGTATACAGCCCGATAATGATATTCCTAACTCCCCCGAATCCAGATCCAGTTTTATAGAGAGAACCTGTATTTCAAAGGAACAGATGAGAAAATTTTTAGCTTTTTATCAAGGGTTGCATTACCCAAAAACATTTAAAGGATATGATGGTATTAAAGAATTTGTTAAAAGAGGGTTGATAACTATGAGCGATAAAATACTTGTTGTGGACGATGAACGCGAAATTGCCGATTTGGTTGAGCTATACTTGAAAAACGAGAATTATACGGTTTTCAAATACTATACTGCCAAAGAAGCGTTGGAATGTATCGACAAGACCGAGCTTGACCTTGCCATACTGGATATAATGCTTCCCGGTTCGAGCGGCCTCACTATCTGCCAAAAGATACGGGATAAGCACACCTATCCAATTATCATGCTGACCGCGAAAGATACGGAGGTAGATAAAATTACAGGGCTAACAATCGGCGCGGACGATTATATAACGAAGCCCTTTCGCCCGCTGGAGTTAATTGCGCGGGTCAAGGCGCAACTACGCCGCTACAAGAAATACAGCGGAGCGGTGGTGCAAAGTGAAAATGTTATTGTCCACTCTGGCCTTGTCATTGATATTAATACGCACGAGTGTTTTTTGAACGAAAAACCTCTATCCCTTACACCTACTGAATTTTCAATCCTGCGCATCCTCTGTGAAAACAAGGGGAATGTGGTTAGCTCCGAGCAGTTATTTCATGAGATATGGGGCGACGAATATTTCAGCAAGAGCAACAACACCATCACCGTGCATATCCGGCATCTGCGCAAAAAAATGAACGACGCCATTGATAATCCGAAGTATATAAAAACGGTATGGGGGGTTGGCTATAAAATTGAAAAATAAAAAAACCGATTATTCCAAACTAAAACGAACACTCTACCTGTATATCCTTGTGACAGTTGTGGCAGCCGTTGTATTCGTGCTGTTATTGGATTTATTTATCCAGCGGCAAGCCCTTGGGGAGGGGATCGTACGTTTTTTGCAAGACAGTTTTTACTTAGATCGTCAGGACGCGATGACAATATATCACTATATTGTACGGAATAATATGGAAATCGTTATTTTTATGGCGATTGCCATTAGTATTCTTATCCTATGCCGCATCATGCTTTCAAAATTTGCAAAATACTTTGACGAGATTAATACCGGCATCGATATCCTGATTCAGAACGAAGATAAACCAATAGAGCTTTCAGCGGAAATGGAGTTCATGGAACAGAAGCTCAACACATTAAAACGGACTCTGGAAAAGCGAGAGCAGGATGCAAAGCTGGCCGAACAAAGAAAAAATGACGTTGTGATGTACCTGGCGCACGATATTAAAACGCCCCTTACATCCGTTATCGGTTATCTGAGCCTGCTTGACGAGGCGCCAGACATGCCGGTAGAGCAAAAGGCAAAGTATGTGAATATCACGTTGGACAAAGCGTATCGCCTCGAACAGCTGATCGATGAGTTTTTCGAGATTACGCGGTACAACCTCCAGACGATGACGCTCACAAAAAAGCACATTGACCTATACTATATGCTGGTGCAGATGACCGATGAATTTTATCCCCAGCTTGCCGCGAATGGAAAACAGGCGGTGATCCATGCTTCCGAGGATTTGACCGTATTCGGCGACCCCGATAAGCTGGCGAGGGTCTTTAACAACATTTTAAAAAACGCCGCTGCATACAGCAAGGACAACAGCGTCATTGACATTACGGCGGGCCTCTCCGGGGATGTGGTGTCCATCGTTTTCAAGAACGCCGGAAGCATCCCCAAAGATAAACTCGCTGCGATATTTGAAAAGTTTTACAGGCTGGATGATGCCCGTTCTTCCGGTACGGGCGGCGCGGGACTTGGATTGGCGATTGCAAAAGAAATCGTTATTCTGCATGGCGGGCAGATTTACGCGGAAAGCGATGATAACTACACGACGTTCACGGTAGAGCTTCCGGCATTTCCAGATTTGGCTGATAAAAGGAATTCCTAAGAAATGAACATCGTTTCTTAGGAAAATCTCAAGGAAATCGCTACTTTCCCTTAGGAAATTCACAATTGAATATTAAAAAACGGCTCGTTCTTATGCGGTAGAGTTAAACCGTAAGAACGAGCTTTTTCGTTTCGTCTGAGAAGGATATGACAAGTTTATGTTTCCATTTACCGCGATCGGCATTCCCGTTTCATTTCTTATTGGTGCCTTTCGCAGAAAGGGGTGGCCTTAATGATGAAAAACATCGGCATTACCGTTTATGGATGCGAGCAGGATGAGGCAGATGCATTCCGTGCCCTTTCGCCGCGCTTTGGCATTACGCCCACGATCATTAACGTTCCCGTATCGGAAGCCAACGCCATATCAGCCCCTGGCAATCAATGTATCAGCGTGGGACACAAATCCGTCGTTTCCGCGTCTGTTCTTCTTGCGCTGAAGAGAGCCGGCGTGAAATATATCTCTACCCGAAGCGTCGGCTGCAATCATATTGATACAGCTGCCGCTAAGCGAATGGGCATCGCTGTCGGCAATGTGGCGTATTCGCCAGACAGCGTTGCCGATTATACCATGATGCTGATGCTTATGGCAGTACGCAACGCGAAATCGATTGTGCGCTCAGTGGAAAAACATGATTACCGGCTGGACAGCGTCCGTGGCAAGGTACTGCGCGACATGACCGTCGGCGTGCTGGGAACCGGCCATATCGGCAAAGCGGTTATTGAGCGGCTGCGGGGTTTTGGATGCGAGGTACTGGCTTATAGTCGCAGCCAAAGTGTAGAGGCAAACTATGTTCCGTTTGATACGTTGTTGCAAAATAGCGATATCGTTACGCTTCATGTGCCGCTCAATGCGGATACGCGCCATATCATCGGCCGCGAACAAATGAGGAGAATGAAGCAAGGCGCGTTTCTTATCAATACAGGGCGCGGTGCGCTTGTAGATACCGATGCGCTGGTTCAAGCATTGGAAAACGGAAAACTGGGCGGCGCCGCATTGGATGTATTGGAAGGAGAGGAAGGGCTTTTCTACTTTGATTGCACACAAAAACCAATTGATAATCAATTTTTACTGAAACTCCAAAGAATGCCGAACGTGATCATCACGCCGCATACGGCTTACTATACCGAACAGGCGTTGCGTGATACCGTCGAAAAAACAATCAAAAACTGTTTGGATTTTGAAAGGAGCCTGGCACATGGATAGAGTAAAAATTGCAATTCTGTTTGGCGGTTGCTCGGAGGAGCATGACGTGTCGGTAAAATCCGCAAATGAGATCGCCGCTAACATTGACAACGAAAAATACGAACCGATATACATTGGAATTACGAAATCCGGTGTTTGGAAAATGTGCGAAAAACCGAGCGCGGATTGGGAAAACGGCAATTGCTTTCCAGCCGTGCTCTCGCCGGATAAAAACATGCACGGATTGCTTGTTATAAAGAACCAAGAATGCGAGATCCACCGCATTGATGTAGCATTTCCGGTGTTGCACGGCAAGTCTGGTGAAGATGGAGCAATACAAGGTCTGTTTGAATTGTCCGGTATCCCCTATGTAGGCTGCGATATTCAAAGCTCCGCGATTTGTATGGACAAATCGCTGGCATACATCATCGCGAAAAACGCTGGCATAGCTACTCCCGAATTTTGGGTTATTCATAAAGACGATCATCCGGCGACAGATGCGTTTCCCTATCCTGTTTTTGTTAAGCCGGCGCGTTCAGGTTCATCCTTTGGCGTGAAAAAAGTCAATGGCGCGGACGAATTGGACGCCGCCATTGAATCGGCAAGACAATATGACAGCAAAATCTTAATTGAGCAAGCTGTTTTGGGCTGTGAGGTCGGATGTGCCGTATTGGGAAACAATTCCGAGTTGATTGTTGGCGAGCTGGACCAAATCAGGCTTCGGCACGGTATCTTTCGAATTCATCAGGAAGCCGAGCCGGAAAAAGGCTCCGAAAACGCAGTTATAACCATTCCCGCAGACCTGTCGGCAGAGGAGCGAGAACGGATACGGGAAACGGCAAAAAAAATATATAAGGCGCTCGGCTGTAGAGGTCTTTCCCGTGTTGATATGTTTTTACAAGATAACGGACGCATTGTGCTTAACGAAGTAAATACCCTGCCCGGTTTCACGTCATACAGCCGTTATCCCCGTATGATGGCCGCTGCAGGTATAGCGCTTCCCGAACTGATTGACCGCCTGATCGTATTAGCGTTAAAGGGGTGATAAGCATGGAAAAGGGGCTGATAAGCATGGAAAAGGGATTTGTTTTTTTAGATGAAATATTGAACGGTGTTCGCTGGGACGCCAAATATGCCACATGGGACAATTTCACAGGGAAACCAGTAGACGGATATGAGGTCAATCGCATCGTGGGAACACATGCCCTAGCCCTTGCGCTGCTGGAGGCGCAGAAGCAAGCGGCGGCTCTTGGGTACGGTTTACTGTTATGGGACGGGTATCGCCCCAAACGTGCGGTAGAGCGCTTCCTGCGTTGGTGCGAGCAACCGGAAGACAACCTCACAAAAGAAAAATACTATCCGAATATCGAGCGAACCGAGATGGTTGCACAGGGATATATAGCGCCACAATCAAGTCATAGTCGCGGAAGTGCTATTGATCTTACGCTTTACCACTTAGATACGGGTGCGCTTGTTTCCATGGGAGGAGGGTTCGATTTTATGGATGAGCGTTCACACCATGAAGCAAAAGGGATTGCAAGCATGGAAGCGCAAAATCGCAGACTTTTGCGTTCCATCATGGAAAACAGCGGGTTTGAAGCGTATAGCTTCGAATGGTGGCACTATGTATTAAGAAACGAACCATACCCCAATCACTATTTTGATTTCCCCGTTGTATAGCGAATACTCCTGATTTTCTACATAAGCTTTTGACCGTTGCACAGGCAAACTAGAGGGTGTTGGTCAAATGCTAAAAATTGTAGTGTTTGACGGTTATATCTAATCACTGCTCAAACGCGAAAGGACAAACCGCATGTGTGGAATTGTAGGCTTGATGCATTTTAATGAACGGCCCGTAAATGCGGAAGTACTGGTAAAAATGACAGAGACCATTGTGCATAGGGGACCGGATGACGTTGCTTATCATATTGACGATCGTATCGGCTTAGGATTTCGAAGACTATCCATCATTGACGTTGTGGAAGGGCGTCAACCATGTTCGAACGAGGATCGAACGGTTTGGTTGGTTTTTAACGGGGAAATTTATAATTACAAAGAGTTAAGAAGCATGTTGATGGATAAGGGACACCGTTTCTCAAGTCAGTCTGATTCCGAAACCATTGTGCATCTTTACGAAGAGTATGGGGAAGACTGCGTCGATTATTTGAGAGGTATGTTTGCTTTTGCGATTTGGGATGCTCGCAAGCGAACGTTATTTGCAGCGCGTGATTTTTTTGGGATTAAACCCTTGTATTACATCGTAGATCAAGAGGGATTTGTTTTTGCTTCCGAAATCAAAGCACTCATCGCTAGCGGAAGAGTGAAAAAAACGATAAGAATGGAAAGCTTGGTTGCGTATTTGACGTTCCAATACGTGCCTCAGCCCAACACGATGTATTCGAACGTGCATCAATTGCAGGCAGGGCATTGTATGCGAGTGGATTTTGACGGGAGGGTGCGAGTAAGTAAATACTGGTCACCCATCTTTGAGCCATCCGAACGATCGATGAACGATTATATAGAAGACATTCGAGCGTCCTTGCACAATTCCGTCGAACTTCATATGCAAAGCGACGTACCACGGGGCTGCTTCTTATCCAGCGGCATTGATTCCACAGCGATAGCGGCCCATATGAATTCCTTTGAGTCGATTCGAACCTTTTCCGTAGGATTTGAAGGTTCGAACAATGAGACCATTATTGCGGGAAAAACGGCTTTCGAGTTAGGGACTTATCACTGCGACCACATCATTTTAGAAGAAGAGTATTTCGGCAGTGTAAGAAAGACGGTTTGGCACCAAGACGATCCGGTGGCGGACCCGTCTGCTGTCGCACTATACCATGTTGCGTGTTTGGCGAAAGAGCACGTCACTGTCGTCCTGTCGGGTGAAGGTGCCGATGAATTGTTTGGCGGGTATCGCATTTACCGGGAGCCGAACTCATTGCGAGCGTTAAGTTGGCTCCCCTCAATGTGGAAACGAATGATGCAGAAGATCCTAACCGATACGCAATGGTCGTTTACAGGGAAAAACTATTTACTAAGAGCGTTTACGCCGCTTGAACAACGCTTTTTTGGCAACGCGAATATTTTTCACGAAGATGCGAAACAAGATTTACTTACGAATTGGGAGAGCTGGTTTCATAAAGTGGGAAAGGCTAGCGATATTACGAAAAAGTTTTACCATGAATCGGTTCACCATGATCCGGTTACCCGGATGCAGCTCATTGACTTGAACTTATGGTTAACCGGGGACATCCTGATGAAAGCCGACAAAATGACTATGGCGCACTCGCTTGAATTACGGGTCCCCTTCCTTGATAAAGAAGTATTTGAGGCAGCAAGGAAAATACCGGTTCGCTACCGGATTGCGGCAGGGACCACGAAATATGCCTTACGGAAGGCAATGGAAGGAATCGTGCCGGATTTTATAGTGAATCGCCCCAAACTCGGCTTCCCGGTCCCAATCCGCGATTGGCTTCGCCGCAAGGAAAGAATGTCCGTTATTCGTGAGCAATTATTAGTGCCTTCCATGTCGCAGTATTTCCAACTTCCTTACGTTGAACGCATGGTACAAGATCACCTGGCCGGCCGGGGAGATTATTCTAGAAAATTGTGGGTGCTATACATCTTTAGCCTATGGCACGAAATGTATATGGAGCAATAGTTTGTGCACAGCCATTGACCTAGGAACCGATATGGAGGAAAAAGGCTGCTTGAAAAAGCAAAAAAGGTAGCGGGCGAGGATGAGCTTCTGTTTTTTCCCCAGTACAAAATAAAGAGGAACATGCAGATCCGGAAAAAATCTTAAGAAGTTCATTTGATGGAATTCCAAGATAAGCACAGAATAAGGAGTTATTTTATTATGGTACGAACAGAAAAAAAGAAAAAGTCAGGAATACGCATATTTGTAGCGCTTCTATTGATGGTTGTCGTTGCTGCTTTGGTCTACAAATCCATCATTACTCCAGAAAACCACCAAATACCTGTGAATGAATATGACGATAACAGCTCGTCGTATTCTCCGCCCATTTCTTCAGACCATAAAACAATGCCAGATCCATCGTTGGAGCTAGAACCCGAACCCTCTGTGTCCATATCTCCCGGCGAACTGAACAGTCCTAATGCGATTCTGATCAATTTAAAAGATCATACCGTTCTGATGCAGAAAAACAGTGAAGAAAAAATATATCCTGCTTCATTGACTAAAATGATGACAGCCATTGTCGTAATAGAAAACTTGCCTGATTTGAAGAAAGAAATCACACTGACCAATTCTGTGTTTCAGGGCCTGTCAGAAGCAGATGCATCTATGGCAGGCTTCCAGCCGGGGGAGGAAGTAAGGGCGATTGACCTTTTATATGGGGCTCTGCTTCCTAGTGGGGCAGAATCTTGTGTTGGACTTGCTTATTACATTGCAGGGTCGGAAAAGGACTTTGTAGGGATGATGAATCAAAAAGCGGCAGATCTCGGCATGCATAACACACATTTCGAGAACTCAACTGGACTTCAGCATGAAAACCATTACACAACAGTAAAAGATCTGTCTATTCTTCTAAGCTATGCTTTACAGAATGATACTTTCCGGGAGATTTTTACTTCATCACGCCATACCACACCGCCAACGAATAAGCACCCTGACGGGATAACCTTCAAAAGTACCATGTTTGAAGAACTTAACAATCAGAGCATCGCCGACGTGGAAATCTTAGGAGGGAAAACTGGCTTCACCGATGAAGCGGGTCTATGTCTTGCGAGCCTCGCTCAAGTGGGTGACCAAGAATATATTTTGATTTCAGTTGGTGCGAAAGGGGATCACTATACGGAACAGTATAATATTACCGATGCATTAGCTGTATACAACAGTATAGAAAAATAGTAGTTGTTCATAAGAATTTATAAAGATTTTGAACGGTTCCGGGAGGAAATGGCGAGCGCTCGTTCGCCGTGCACAGAATGTCCGCGACCTCTTGCGTCGATCCCGGCATCAGCACGGTATCCGGCATCGATGGGACAATCGGCGTCGCATCGTACGAATATGCATATGTATGAACGACACGGGACGGGGACGGATGACATGAGCCTGCAGCGGAAAAATTACGAAATCATCACGGACGAGCTCCGGCGCTTTATCGAATCGGGTCTCATCAAGCCGGGGGAGAAGCTGGACACCATCGACCAA
This sequence comes from Paenibacillus alkalitolerans, assembly GCF_016482785.1. Lineage (GTDB taxonomy): Bacteria > Bacillota > Bacilli > Paenibacillales > YIM-B00363 > Paenibacillus_AE > Paenibacillus_AE alkalitolerans. Next base: position 285,646 of record NZ_JAEMXM010000001.1, read on the forward strand.
CTGGCGACCCAGTACCGGGTCGGAAAGTCGACGGTCCGCGAGGCGCTCAGCCAGTTGAAGGCGCTCGGCCTGATCGAATCGCGGCAGGGCGGCGGAACCTATGTAAAAAAGCCGGGCCTCGAGCCGTCGGCGGTGCTGGACTCGCTGCAGACGTCGAACGCCGAGCTTGCGCAAGTGCTGCAGGTTCGCAAGATACTGGAGGTCGGAGCCGCGGGGCTTGCTGCACTGTACCGTACGGATGAAGATATCAAGGAGATCGGCAAAATCGTCGAGCAGATGAAGGATACTGTCGGGCCCGGGCGTCGCGCAATCCGATACTGGAGACAATTATGGCGCTTATTGCCGCCGCGATGCACCGCATGATTCAAGATAGTCGCAAGCTGTGGCTTTTCAGCGGGAAGGAAACGGCCGCCAAGCTGTTCGAAGAACACAGGATGCTGTTCGAGGCGAATCGCGACGGGGACCCGAAAGCGGCGGCTGCGACGATGACGAAGCATCTCACCCAAGTCGAGAACGCTTTGCAATCGGCAAAATAGCATCGGGTTTGTCGACAATAAGCATCGGATATCGCCGCCGGCCCCGGAGGTAATTGTTTATGCAAATGGTGGATGTTCCCGGTAACCGGCATTACACTGCCATTCATAAGTGCAGGTGGGTCTTCATTGACGCTTATGCTGACATCGGTCGGCATCCTGCTCAATATATCTCGTTATTCGAGGTGACAGCAAAATGAAAACTATTGTCTTTACCGGAGGTGGCTCCGCCGGGCATGTTACGCCTAACCTTGCGCTCATGCACAGGCTTGGGCAATTAGGTTGGGAAATTAAATATATAGGTTCGGCAATGGGCATCGAGAAGGACATCATAGAACGTGAGGGAGTTCCCTTTTACCCGATCTCGTCGGGGAAATTACGTCGATATTTTGATCTCAAAAATGTGAAAGACCCTTTCAGAGTGTTGAAAGGTGTTTATGAGTCTTATAGATTGCTCCGTCGGTTGAAGCCCGCCATCGTCTTTTCGAAGGGCGGGTTCGTTTCCGTCCCGGTCGTTATAGGCAGCCGGATGAACAAGGTTCCGGTCATTATTCATGAGTCTGATATAACGCTAGGGCTAGCAAACAAAATTTCAATTCCTTTTGCAACTAAAGTTTGTGTTACCTTTCCGGAGTCTTTACAGCATGTTCAAAAAGATAAGGCCGTTCTGACGGGTTTACCGATTCGTGAACACATTCGCAGCGGTAAAGCATCTCGCGGATACCAGCTATGTAATTTTCATTCGCAAAAACCTGTCATTTTGGTGATGGGGGGCAGCTTAGGCTCACAAGCCATTAATCAAGCAGTCCGTGGTAACCTGGAGCGCTTGCTTGCACAATTTCAGATCGTGCACCTATGCGGGAAAGGTCATATGGCAGAGGAGCTTGCTAATACACGGGGATATAACCAATTCGAATATGTAAACGAGGAGCTACCTGATATTCTGGCGATGACAGATTTGGTTGTTTCCCGGGCGGGTGCTACGTCCATTTATGAATTTCTGGTACTGGAAAAGCCTATGCTGCTTATTCCTTTGTCGCTGCAAGCAAGTCGAGGAGACCAGATTCTGAATGCGGCGTCATTCCGGAAAGCAGGTTATGCAGATGTCCTGAGCGAAGAAACCCTAACGGCAGATACGCTTGTAGAACGAGTAGAAGCTCTGTATGCTAATCGTGAGACTTATAAGGCTGCGATGCAATCCCGAAATGAAAGCGATGCGGTTGCATCCATCGTAGAACTGATTGAAACCTACAGCGGAATTTGCTAAAGCGAATAGTTAGGAACTTGGTGCGGCGCCCTTGAATATTAATTACAATCTAACGACACAAACGTACCCACATAATTTTTTTTAAATAGCCCATACTTATGGGTTTTTCTTTATTTATGTCGCAACTTTTGTGTCGTAGCTCTGCGACATAAAAGTTCCGTCATCGTACTCTAACGTCACAAATGTGTTGACATAATGGCGAGTTACTGGGATCTTCTTCCTAGATGGAGATATGGAACACCCTTTTGTCCGTGCAGTCACAACAGCAGGAACAGAAGGGAATGGCGAAAGTTGTAGAGCCTTGCAGGAAAATGTCGATTCCTAGGAGAATACTCCCATGTATGGACTGGTCTTCATTTCCAATCAAGGATGGAGGGTTCCCTTGGCGATTCACTCGTTATCCGCAAACTTCGCATACTTCTTCAACAGGCTTAACCCAAGCCCGACTTTTGTATCTCGTGCATCGAGTGAACACTCCACGATTACAGGGCTGCTCGAAGATCCTAACGGACTCGCTAGCGAATTATCACCCGTCTGTTTTCTTCAGGGATCATACAGGCAACAGACAGCGATATATACGATCAATGATGTCGATATCGTAGTTCTCTGTAAGGGATTATCATTTGGGGAGAGTGGCGGGGGCGGGGGAAGGACTTGGTCAAGAAACGAAATCTTCGACACGTTGGCTGCGCCTTTGCTCAACGATGGGCGTTATCGTAATAAGGTTCGTTACAACGAAGGTAGTATGTGCATAAAGGTGGATCTCGGCATAAAGGTCGAGATACTTCCTGCTGTCTTAAAAAGGGGAAACCATGACCCAAGGGTCGAACCGTTTTGCTTGTATCGTCCACATAAGGGAAGGTGGGAAGAAGGATACGCAAGGACACATCAAGCATACTTAACGAGCAAGAACAGCGTTACGAACAGCAACTACATTCCTGCTATCAAGGTGTTCAAACATATACGGAATTATCATGACATCGATGCTGTCTCATTCCATATCGAGAGCCTTCTGCACGCAATCCCAAACGTTTACTTCGAGGGATCTCCTGCTGATTACATTGCGAGTCTTTTAGGTTATATCGCCCAATATCCAGCTGAAGCTTGGTACCGATCAGATATCAAGACACCATGCGGGGAACGGGATTTGTTCGATGAGGATGAATGGAATTGGCATGATTGGTCTGTGTTCCACCAATTTGTCGTCCTACTAGCCCGACTTTCCAGGATAGCAGCTACAACCCATGACCGACCGACTGCGATCGAATGTTGGAAGGACGTTCTCGGGAATGATTTCTTCCCTCGGGAGGTTTCAAGGTGAGAAGAATTTTATCGATTGACGGTGGTGGAATAAAGGGAGTGTTCCCCGCATCATTCCTTGCTTCATTGGAAGATGCAATCGGAGACCGTATTGCAAATTATTTTGACTTAATCGTCGGGACATCAACGGGAGGAATTATCGCACTCGGTCTAGGCATGGGGCTAACTGCTAAGGAAATACTATCCTTCTATGAGTCAGAAGGGCAGAAGATATTCAGGCAAACCCCAATCCTGAGTAACTTGAAGCGGATAGGGAGTGCAAAATACAGTGCCAAACCTCTTCAAAAGGCTTTAGAATCGACTTTTGGTGATAAGCGGTTGTGGGAGAGTAAGGTCCGTCTTGTAATCCCCGCCATGAATATAGATACGGGAGAGGTTCATGTTTTCAAGACACCACACAAGCCTAACTACATACGTGATTACACCGAACGTGCAGTAGATGTCGCTTTGGGTACTGCGGCAGCACCTACATTCTTCAGGACCCATGTAACTAATTCTGGAACACCGATCATTGATGGTGGAGTATGGGCAAACAACCCAGTAGGCGTTGCTGTTGTAGAGGCAATAGGTGTACTTAACTGGCCAAGGGATGAGTTAAAGGTTTTGAGCCTAGGCTGTACTTCAACACCGATTCATGTCGGCGTAGCCCGCTTCCTTCCAATGGGGATAGGATACTGGGGGCCACGCATAACGGAGGTATTCATGGCGGGGCAATCCTCTCAAGCACTTGGTACGGCATCGTTGCTTGCAGGGAGCGAGAACCTAATAAGGATTAGCCCAACTGTCCCAAACAAATATTCGCTTGATGGCATAAAGGAGATAAGGTCGTTGATGGGTCTTGGGAAAACAGAAGCGAGCAAGACGTTTCGAAACCTAGATGCCGTTTTCTTTACTGAACACGCAGAGCCGTTTGTACCTTTCCGTACGATGTGAGGGGAGAGCGTTGTGATTGAACGGATCGTCCATAAATAAACATTGCCATTATTTTTTCGCCGATACTGGGATCGATTGGATAATCCGATATTCTAAATGTCATTTGGGAGGGCATCTAAGGGGGTTTTCTGTGGCTGACTTTGGTTTAGATAAATACCGCGAGGAACATCCGATGGATTACCTCAAGGCGATTGAATTAATTAATTCAGATCCTTACAACTCACTAGTAAGTGATACAATATACAAAATCACTAGATTGCATATACCCGATACAGTATATAAATATTTTTCATTGACTGATGATAAAGAACTAAACGAATTGAAATTTAAGACCATTGAAGATAAGAAAATTTATTTGGCATCACCTAAAGAACTCAATGATCCGTTCGAGAGTAATGCCTATTTTTATCGTAGTGAAAGACTAAGCAGATATTCACGTCTTAAACATGTAAACGGAAGAATAATTGATGACTTTGCTTCTTTTAGCTTATTTTCTTCATTTACATCAAATGGGATCAACAGCATGCCAATGTGGGCACATTATGCAAACAATCATAGGGGTTTTTGTTTGTCGTATGATTTGAACCAAGAATATAACTTGAGTATGAAAGGTTGTATGCTTCCCGTTCAATATACGGATAAGCGAATAGATATTACACCTATAATGGAAACGATTGTATCAGAAACACTAAAAAAGATAAAAGAGGCAAAGTGGAAAGAAAATAAAACAGTGTTAATGGACAATATGATGTTAATCTGGGTTATAGCTTATTTAAGTTGTTTGAAACATGTTAGCTGGAGTTATGAAAAAGAATTGAGAGTAGTTATTGGACGGAAGGACACTCGCTTGATGAATGCTGGTCCTTCTGCAATATACATTGGAATGAGTTGCACGAATAAGTATATCGAGAGATTGAAGCAAATGGCAAAAAAATTAAATATACCAATATATAAAATGCAACTTGAAAACTATTCGCTTGATTATGAGTTTTCAGTTAAGCAATTATAATAAAAATAGATTCCAACGGTAGAAAGTAAATGTTTGTGAAAATGGATCGACTCAAATTAAACCGTTTGAGGTATTAAAAATTTGGTTAAGAGCTAAATAATACAGGTGGCCTTTGGTAAGCGGACTCGTTTAGTCCGCAATTACAGCAAAATGTCGGACGACAAGAATTTGGGCCGATTCACACCCGCGTATTTGGCGGTCTTTTTTATTATAGGCCCAAGTTCTTGTCGTAGACGAACGTCAAGAACTTGGGCCTTTTGTCAACAATAATGTGGCGCGATAAGAACTTAACCCTTATGGTTGATAAGGGAAAAAAGCTAGTAATCGTTTAACTAAGGGCTATTTGTTCTTCAATGTTATATGCCGGGAAAATTATCTTTGATGATTGCAAATGCATGAAAATCTTCCCGACCGAACAATTGTTTGCTAATATTAAAGAAATAATTGGATATTAAAGTTAGAAAGGAAGAGATAATTGAAACCCGTAAGTATACGCGGAGCAAAGTTACATAATTTGAAGTCCCTTAATTTAGATGTTCCGAAGGGAAAACTGGTTGTTATTACTGGGGTAAGCGGTTCAGGGAAATCAACATTAGCTTTTGATTTATTGTATCGTGAAGGGAAGCGGAGGTATGATCGGGCGGTAGGTTCGACGAGTTTTGAAGAACATGACGGCTTCGATGAAATGTCCGGATTATTACCTACCGTGGCCGTGGAACAAAGAATCATTCGGCAATCCAACCCCAGAAGTCTAGTGGGAACAAGAACTCAATTACTTGGGCTAATGCAGATAGTATATTCAATCGCAGGAAATTACCACTGTAGCATCTGCGGTGGTAAAACAAATTTTCAGCGTAAATGCAAAGACTGTGACCTTGCAATGGATCCATTACCGACTTCATATTTTAACTTCAATTCTCCGCTTGGTATGTGCTTGCAATGTTTTGGTACCGGACGTATATCGATCATCAGTGAACAAGAAGCTCTGAAGAATATGGATCGCTTTTCTATTATACGTGGAACGCCTGGAAAACTAAAAGATGGCGTAAAACGGCTAGGGAAGGCATACGGATTTAACCCGAATGATTCATACTACACCTTGTCTCCTGATGCACAACATGTATATTTGCATGGAGATTTATCCGTTGGGTATGAAGGATTACTACCCTATCTGACTCGTTTAGGAGTAGGTAATGAAACCGACGGATCAACAGTCTGTCCATCTTGCAGAGGCTCCAGAATTGGGGAAGAAGCCCGGAATATAACCATTCAAGGGATGAATATCAGCGAACTGGCACAACTCACGTTGCGTGAACAAGCTTCATTCTGGGAGAAGGCGGTCAATGGAATCGTCTCTGCAGAGCTAAACCTGAGCGGGGTTTTAAAACGTATACAGAAACAGATAAACCAGCTTTGTGATGTCGGTCTATCTCACCTTTCATTATACCGGCGCACACCTAGCTTAAGTGGTGGGGAGTTACAAAGATTATTTCTGGCTTCACATTTGGAATCGGAATTGGAAGGACTCATTTATGTTTTCGATGAACCTTCAGTAGGATTGCATGAGAGAGAAAAAAGCCGTCTGATTCAGCGCCTAACAGAATTAGTGAATCAAGGAAACAGTGTGATTGTCGTAGAGCATGATTTTGGCATCATTCAATCTGCCGACGAAATCGGTCCTGGTGCGGGTACTGATGGAGGACGAGTGGTTTATCATGGCGATCTGATGGGGTATTTAGCTTGCCCGGATTCATTGATTGCTCCATTACTTAAACATCCTACTCCATTTATTCTTGAAGATAAACAATCTCCATTATCGATTCCACACCAAGACTAACTATTCGTAACGCCAGAACCCATAATTTAAAAAATATCACTGTCTCTTTCCCTCTTGGGGTAATGGTCGGAATAGCAGGTGTTTCAGGAAGCGGTAAGAGCAGCCTGATCTCGTCCACTTTGGTCCCGTTATTAGCTAAGTCCTTTCAAACCTTGAAAACTGATCTCAGCGAAGAGAGTGAGATAGATGACGAGGAAGGATCTTCAGAGGAAATATTGACAGGTACATTGCTTATAGGGGCCGAAATGTTAAAAGGGGTCTCCGTTGTTACTCAAGCTCCAATTGGACGGACAAAGACATCCACGCCGGCAAGCTATATCGGAATATGGGATGGCATTAGAACTTTATTTGCATGCCAAAGAGAAGCAAAAGAGCTAGGATTATCGCCCGGTGATTTTTCCTTTAATTCGACCGGCGGATGCTCCGAATGTAATGGAGAAGGGAAAATTAAAAAAGAATTACGAGGCTATGCATTGACCTGGCCTTGCCATATTTGCAATGGAACGCGGTATCGCCCGGAAATCCTACAAATTACGTTCAGGGAAAAGAATATAGCCGATGTTTTAGATATGACTGTGTCTGAAGCAGTTCACTTTTATGAAAGTGAAACCTCTATAACCGGACCATTAAAAATACTGGAAAAGGTCGGAATGGGTTATGTAACATTAGGGCAGTCGGCCGTTACCATCAGTGGCGGGGAAGCACAACGGATTAAGTTGGCCAAAGAATTGGGACGTAATCGTACTGGTAATATCTTGTATATTTTAGACGAACCGACAACGGGATTAAGTTGTGTGGATTCTAACCGACTCATGGTAGTTCTGAGAAAACTGGTTGACAAAGGAAACTCGGTATTAGTTATCGAGCATGACTTGTCGGTATTGGCGGCATGTGATTGGGTCATTGAGTTGGGGCCTTCTGGGGGGAGTGAAGGCGGCGAGGTAATAGCTGAAGGTTCACCTGACATGCTTGCGAATATATCTAGTTCAATTATTGGAACATACTTCAAGAAGGGGGCAATGTATGACTAGTCGATCCGCGTTATGGGATACGGTAGCTTCTCCAGAGGAACAAGAAATGGATTCGTCTAAGTTAGCGCTTGTAGACCGTGCAATTTTCAGCAGATATCCGAATGTTTTAAGTATGCTCATCGTTAGAAACAATACTATCGTCTACGAGCGCTATTATCGTCAAATTGGACCGGAGAATGCTGTCCCGGTTATGTCAGTGAACAAAAGCGTTCTTTCTTCTTTAATAGGCATAGCCTTGGATAAAGGAATCTTATCAAGTGTAGATCAAGTGGTCGCGGACCTCTTCCCAGAATTAGAGATTGATACGCAAGGAAAACGCATCACACTAAGACATCTTCTCACGATGACCTCTGGCCTTTACTATCCACGTTTGGCTGGGGATGCTCAGCCAATTTGGCAGAGGACAATGCGAAGCAATAATTGGGCCGAATTCAGTTTAAGATTACCCATCAAGGACGTAATTGGGCAAAGCTTTAATTACAAAAATACTGATGCTTTTCTTGCAGCAGCGTGTCTTTCACGTGCTACTGGCAAGAGTATAGGTGAATTAGCGAATGAATGGCTGTTTGAACCACTTAAATTAACCATTCCTTATTGGAAAGCAGACGATCCACAGGAACTCGGAATCGGATCGCTTTCTATGACTGCAAGAGATATGGCCAGATTCGGATTGCTCTACTTGAACGGAGGTATTCATGGAGATGATCAGATCGTTCCAAGGGAATGGGTGATGACTTCTGTGAAAAGGCAGGTTGGAAAAAACTATGGTTACTTGTGGTGGATAGAAAAGGATGGCTTCTCCGCATCTGGTGCGGGCGGATCTCTCATAAGGATCATTCCTTCGAAGCAACTTGTCATCGTTTTTCAAGCAAAACATTTGAAGAGGTTTATAGATCCAAGAGAGATCGTAGAACGTTATTTATTATCTGCTCTTATTGAGTAGTTTATGACAAAGGGGGTTTATAAATAATGAATTTATCAGCCACAAATAACAGTGAACAATTTGAATCTTTAATATCCCATATTGAACAAACAAGGAGTATTATCAATTCCTCAGCTGCAGCCGTTATAATAATTAAAGATGATCAAATTGTCACTGAATGGTACTCTGGTTACCATCATGACAAGCCCGGGGCTAAGCCAGTAACAGCTGATTCACAGTTTAATGTATATTCAATAAGAAAAACACACATCGGACTAGCCCTAGCATTAGCTGTCATTGAGGCTGATCTTGCCCTCGATACACCGGTCCATCCATTCATTGAAGATATTTCAAAAGATGAGTTGAAAACGGTTACGATCGGAAATGTGCTTACAAAAACGAACCCTAAATTCTTTGGACCAAATAAGATAGAGGGGGAAGGTTTGGCCGCTAGAATTGTTAAGAAAGTTACAGGAAAAACAATTGCACAATTAATAAGGGAAAAAATTTTAGAACCGTTGCAGTTAAAAAACACGGAATGGATTTCGATACCGAAAGATAATATAGTTTGTGATTTTACGGCTGGTGATGGTTACGCCTCTATCAGATTGGAATCTGATGAGGGGGATGGTAGAAATCTTTATATGACAGCAAAAGATCTCGCATACTGGGGATATCTGTACCTAAATAATGGTGTAATTAATGGAGCTCAAATCATCCCCAAATCCGTAATCGATCTTTCGGAAAAATTAAAATCTACTCCCGAGTATGCGAATAAGCGAATAATGGGATGGTATTTTGGTGACGACATGATGTTTGAAGCAGAAGGGGCAACAGGCTGCCATGTTGTTATCATTCCGAAATATAAAACCGTTGCAGTACGTATGTACAATCGATATGCGACAACACACATTGAAACACTTTTAAAATGTTTAAAACATGATGTATCAACTCAAACGGCTTTATAAGTTTTTTAATATCCTCTGGCTAAAAATAAAACTGAAGCGAGGCGGCTGGCAAAGATCCAGTCGCCTCGCTGCGCTAAACGGGTAGCATAGTTGAGCAATCAGTTACGGTTGCTTTTCAGCAAAGTCGCGATTATCTAATAGGCCCAAGTTCTTGTCGCTAAAAGGCCCAAGTTCTTGTCGTCCGATGCAAATGTTGTCGGACGTCAAGAACCTGGGCCGCTTCAAACCCGCATAATAGGGCCTGTTGACAAATGCCGTTTTTGCGAAATCTGACTTTGGTAAACCCAGTATTTATGCAGGTTTTCAAATGTCAATTTCGCCAAAATGATGATTTGTCAACAGGCCCTAATACGCGGGCTTTTTTATTTATAGGCCCAAGTTCTAGTCGCGGATAGAAGACAAGAACCTGGGCCTTTTGTTGATGAACGACAAGAACATGGTCCGTTATTCGATTACACTATTTCATCTCCATTACTTGACAATAGTACTATATACAACTATTCTATATACAATTGTAGTATCTACTTTCTAGATTATTGAAAGGAATTATATATGATGAAGTTGCGTCAGGGCGGATTTATAATTTCAAAAATTCATCAGTTGTCGGGGCGCATTTTTTCCAGAAAGCTCAAGGACTATAACATTAACGATATTAACCCAGCGCAAGGCAGAATACTTTTTGCTCTTTGGCAGAAGGATAATATTCCCATTCAAGAACTTGCAAAGAAAACTGCCTTAGGTAAATCAACTCTAACCCGTATGCTAGATAAGCTCGAAGAAACTGGATTTCTTCTCCGTGTATTCCCGAACGATGACAGGCGAAAAATACTCATTCAGCTCACTGAGGAAAATAAAAAAATGAAAATAGCCTACGAACAGGTGTCCGTGGAAATGACCAAACTATATTATAAAGGATTTCAAGATAGCGAAATCGACGAGTTTGAGAAGTATCTTGAACGGATTTTCAACAATCTCAAAGAACATGAAGCTGAGTAAAGGAGCTTCGGATATGCCAAACAGCGACATTCAAATCTCTATAAAATAAAAAAACAAGTATCTCCTAGGAGGACCGGTGCGAGTATGAATTCCGAAAGCGCAATTGAAGCAGGGATCCGATCGGCAAAACAACTGCTGGTGGACGGCATCACCCCGATCGATAGAGAAGTGTGCATACAAGAGTCCCTTGATTTGTTGGAACGTTCGGAAATCGCGATGGTAGGTTCGACTGACGAAAATGGCTACCCTCATATCAAGGCCATGTTCAAGATTGAATCGGATAAATTAAAATCCATTTGGTTCAGTACCATTACGTCATCGAGAAGGGTGTCGCAGTTTATCCGAAATCCGAAAGCGTCGGTCTATTTTTACGATGCAGGGTGTATTGCAGGGCTATTGCTTGTCGGAGAAATGGAGGTCCTGCAGGATGCGGAATCAAAAGAACGTCTATGGAAAGAGGGGTGGGAAGTTTACTATCCTCTTGGAGTCACCGACCCTGATTATTGCATTTTAAGATTTACGGCCAAATATGGGGATTATTACCGAGGTCTGCAAAATATCACCTTTGATATTTGAGTGCATATGAAAATCGACAAAAAGGAGTATGAGGATGACAAAGCTCTCGTTTAACCTCTGGAATGATTTGGATCAATTTGATTTGGGCAATTCTAATGCACGTCCTGGAGTATATCTGGGGCAACAAGCAACTTATCTTGAAAAAACCGGCTCTGCCGTTTTTCTTCACGATGAAATCCCTTTTACCTGCTTTCGCCTTGAAGCCGAGGTTGCGATTCCTGAGCAAGTAGGGTTTATTGGGTTTGTTTTCGGCACCAAGGATTCGAAAAATTATGAGCTTATTTATTTGGCGCCAGAAGAAATTCAATATGATCCGGTTATGAATGGTTCGACGACATGGCAAATTTATAATGGCCCTATGTATCAAAAGCCTTTGCCGAATACTACTGGGAAATGGGAAAAATTTGCCTTGGAAGTGCAACCGAACGGTGCCGCCGTTTATATGGGTGATGATACTTTCCCTCAACTGGTAATTCCTAATCTTCAGCACGGAGACCCTATTGGTAAAATAGGGTTTTGGGGGTTTTTGCCCAGCTACATTCGCAATCTTTCGATAGAGGAAATAAAACCGACGCCCATTACGAAAAGAGAAAGAGATTTGGAAAGACTGTTAACCGAGACTTTTGTAACTGAATGGATGGTTTCACCAGTCACCGAAAACCATTGGACGAAAGCCGTTGTGGAAGAAAACGGGATATTAAACCTTAACCGAATCTATACCGCCGAACAAGGTAGTTCAGTGCATGCGAAAAGTACTTTTTACATACCTGAGGAGAATGAGACTCTGCTAACTTTCGGATACAGTGATCATCTTCGTTTATGGGTAAATGACGATGAAGTATACCAAGGGTATTGGATATGGAGCCCCCCGGAAAGTGATGGACGTATTCGGTCTGACTTTGCCAGTGTTCCTGTTCGCTGGAGAGCCGGCTTCAATACAATTCGAGCAGAAATAACTAATAACGAGTTCTTCGGCTGGGGTTTGTGTATAAAAACTGGGCTGTCAAACATGTCATTTATTACAGAAGAAAAATGAAATTATTCATAAACATTGGAGGCGAGTTAATGCGTGGATATATTGTAAAACAAAGTGACGGATATTTTTATAGTGCAATTTCTAGAACAAAGAGAACGGCAGTTCTACACGAAGCTACATTATTCCCTTACATAGAGAATGAACAAATACAAGGTCATGGTTGGAATATTTCAATGCTTTCATTAGAAGAGGCACATGATCAAAGTCCTGAATTAATTGAAGTTGTTTACGACATAAAGTTGAATATGGTTTAGATTTATCGATTAATTAGTTGATATTCTTGAGGGTTAATTACAAAAGCCCGAAGCTTAGATTCTCATAAGCCAAATAGACCAAAAATCGAAAGAACTTGAGCTGTTCCGATAAACGGCCCAAGTTCTTGTCGCATCCGAAATTCATCAACTGCCTGTCCTTTATCAGTTTTCCCAAGCGTTAATCGATCCGAATTTGCTGCCCAATCTGTTCCTGTCCGAATATGTAAAGAAGGTGTTCGACAGTTACCCGAAATTGTTGGGAACATACTCCAGCGCTCAAGGGGACGAGGAGCTACGTGAAGCGCTTAGCCGCTTTATGGTTCGGCAGCATTGGGTGCAGTTGACCGCAAGCGAAATGGTAATCACGACCGGTGCGCAGCAAGCGATTGATTTGCTTTCCCGCATATACATCCGTTCGATGGATCCGATCTTGGTGGAAAGACCGACGTACAGCGCCGCGCTCGATATTTTCCGCCAACAGGGCGCCCGGCTTTTGCCTGTCGATATATATCCGGACGGGTACGATCTGGAGAGAGTGGAATTATTGATGAAACGGTATAAGCCGCGGCTTTTCTATATGAATCCTACTTTTCATAATCCGACGGGTTATACGGTGCCTTCTGCGCAGCGCAAGCAGCTTGTGGAGTTGGCCGAACGATACAGGTGTTTGATCATAGAAGACGATGCGTTTCATGACATGTACTTCGACAAGCCGCCTCCGATGCCTTTAATCACTTACGATACGGAAGGGTGGGTCGTATATCTCCGCAGCTTCAGCAAATATGTGGCTCCGGGACTGAGGATTTGCTCGGTGATCGGGCGGCGCCCCGTTATCGGCTCTCTGATTACGGCGAAGTCTCTCGCAGATAACGGTACTCCGTGCGTCAATCAGAAAATTTTTCTGCATTATTTCGGGTCGGAACGGCTACAGCAGCACCAGGAAAAGCTGCGAATCGCCCTTCAAGTAAGGAGAGACATTATGGAGCGGGAATTTGCGGGTGCCGGGTGGGACTGGGTCAGTCCGCAAGGCGGGCTTAATTTGTGGGTGAAGCTGCCGGACTCGATTCCAATGGAACCGTTTTTCGCCGAATGCGTCCGGCAGTCGATATCCTTCGTCCCCGGGGCGATTTGCGACCCGCTCAGGGAAATGAAATCTTGGATCCGGTTAAGTTATTCCTTTGTCAACGAAGGACAGCTGCGGGAGGGGGCCAGGCGGCTTACGGATATCGCGGAACGTTTCAAGTAGACGTCGAATTTTTGCTTTCGAGGGGCATATTTCATTATCATATAATTAAAATGTTCCGCGAAGGAAGGAATTTCGCTCATGGCACCGACTAAAGAACGCAACTTCACGCCGCTTATCGTAACGCTCTCGATTGCTGTCAATGCGATTGTGGCTATTCTCTTCTTCCTGCCGGAGGCGGAGGGGCTCGAACATATTGATTTCACGATGCCGATGCTGAACGCGGTGTTCAACAGCTTTACTTTCGTCTTTCTCCTCATGGCGCTTTATTTTATTAGGAAGAAGAATATTAAAGTTCACCGAAACTATGGACAGCTCTGTTGAAAAACAGGAAGCCTATGTTTATCTTTACGGGGTATCAACTTTTGCTTCTATGCTTGCTATGAAGAGGGGACAAAATTCGGAGCTCGCTGCAATCGCGGGATTGCTTCACCACTATTATTTCTATAAAACCGGAATCCGTGAGTTTCCTGGCCCCAACAGTTCATAACGACAGGCAAGGGAGTTGACTTTCAATAAGGTATTATGCCATGCCGATCCTGGCGGGCGGCCGCTTGATTGGCCGGATGGACCCGCGTCTCGACGATAAACAAAAGCATCTTAAGGTGCAGCTGCTGCAGATCGATCCTGGAATAGATGTATCAGACCAACTACGGGCAAACATTCGTCGCGCGTTAGAATCGTTTGCCCATCTACAGCGCGGGTTGCTTAAAAGGGAGATACTTACATAGAGCATTAATGAGACTCGGTTTAGGAGGAAACACCTATGAATGACAAGACAGCCAATATCTATACAGGCGACAATAAAGTATTGCAGTATTTTGAGGAACTGTCCAAGATCCCCCGCGGTTCCGGCAACGAAAAAGCGATCAGCGATTTCATTGCGGATTTCGCGCGGCAGAGAAATTGTGAAGTCTTGCAAGATGATCGCCATAACTTGATCATCCGCAAGCCCGCTTCGACGGGATATGAGGCGGCGCCAACGGTCATTTTTCAAGGCCATCTCGATATGGTATGCGAGAAAAACAAAGGAACGGTACACGACTTTACCCGGGATCCGATCCGCTTCAAAATCGATGGAGATATGATTTACGCGCAAGGCACGACGCTTGGCGCGGACAACGGCATTGCGGTAGCGACGGCGATGGCGATTATCGATTCGCCTGAGGTGGTGCATCCAGAGCTGGAAATCCTACTGACAACGGAAGAAGAGACAAGCGCGGAAGGCGCGTTCTATCTTGACGCTACTCCACTGAAGGGCCGCATGATGATCAATTTCGACTCTGACCGTGAAGGCATCGTGTTCGTCAGCTGTGCAGGCGGCGTTAATGCTTATCATACGGTGCCGATTGTATGGCAGAATCGGGGACCGGAAGCAGGCGAGCCCTATACGATTCATGTACAGGGCCTAACAGGCGGCCATTCCGGCGATGACATTATCCACGAACGCGGAAACGCCAATAAGCTGCTTGGTCGAGTTCTAACCGACCTGGTTGGCCATGCGGATTTCGCGCTTGCAAGTGTAAATGGCGGCATGAAAGTAAACGCTATTCCACGCGAAGCGGAGGCAGTCATCTATTTGACTTCGGAAGGCAAAGAAGTGGCGGAATCACGCATTGACGAGATAAATCGTATCCTGCGGGACGAATATCAGGTGAGCGACAAAGGCGTGACCGTAATGCTTCAAGCTGGATACAATATGGACGGAGAGGAAGGACCAGTCTATTCGGACAAGGTATTCTCGGAAGAGACGAAATTAACCGTCATTCGTCTCCTAACCCTTATTCCAAATGGCGTGCTGAGCATGGACAAGGCGATTCCGAACCTGGTCCGCACGTCATCGAACCTTGGCGTCGTCACGACGAGCGAAGAGGAAATTGTCCTGCGCAGCTATGCGCGGAGCTCCTTGCGTTCGCAGATCGACGATGTCCTCCAGACGATGGAGACACTTGCGCAGACGGCGGGCTGCGGCTTCCGGTATGACAGCTATTTCCCTGGCTGGCCGTACCGCGCGGATTCCAAGCTGCGTCCAGTCTTTGAAAAGATGTACGAGCGCCGATTCGGCAAGTCGCTAGAAATCAAGGCGGTTCATGCCGGCCTCGAATGTGGCGTGCTGATCGAGAAAATGCCTGACCTCGACGCCGTTTCCTACGGGCCGAACTTGTTCGATATTCATACGCCGCAGGAGCATCTGTCGATCTCTTCCGTGGAGCGGACGTGGGAGTTTCTGCAGGATGTGCTGCGGGGGCTGAAATAAATTAATTTGTAATATTGGAGTCGCATCCATATAATGGGTGTGACTCTTTTTTTGAGGTGAGAACATGTATGTTATGGGTACTGATTCGATTGAGATTCCTATTAGCCTTAGGAGGTGATGTACGATTAGAACGTTATCCTTGCTCTTATTATTAACAACTGTAAGCGTACTCCTTATTGCTTGCGGAAAGCCTTACGGCCATTACAAAGATGATAAAATGATTGAGCCGTCAGGGAACATTGACAATGAAGAAGGGGCAAATAAGGTTAATCCTCAGTGGGCTTCCTCTTTTATTCGCCGTTGGGTCGTTATGAAAAGAATTTGTATTGGTTTGAAAAGGAGGCCTCCACGGAAAATGTGGAGGCTCTTTTTTCGTACCTCAACAAAAGGCCCAAGTTCTTGTCGCGAACGAAAGACAAGAACTTGGGCCTTTTGTCGATGAACGTCAAGTACTTAAGCCTTTTGTGTTTCCTTAGAAAGTTGTCGTCGGACGACAACAACAAAAGCCGATTCAACCCCGCTTAAACAGCGGAATTTCCGAAAGACAAGAACTTGGGCCTTTTGTCGATGAACGTCAAGTACTTAAGCCTTTTGTGTTTCCTTAGAAAGTTGTCGTCGGACGACAACAACAAAAGCCGATTCAACCCCGCTTAAACAGCGGAATTTCCGAAAGACAAGAACTTAACCCTTTTGTTGTTGGAGGAATCACCATTGATCGCTCAGCTAACTGGCAGTTTAGCGCAATCTTAAGTGTGGTACAATGTGGAGTGATTGGAGGCAAACATATGTCACAAGAAAAAGAACACGGACAAATAGTAATATTAAACGGAACCCCAAGGTCTGGGAAGTCCAGCATTGCCAATGTGATTCAAAATACATTCGACGGCGTGTGGATGAACATGGGAGTCGACCGGTTCATGCAGATGACCCCTGAACGCTGCCAGCCTGGGATCGGGCTTCGACCAGGTGGAGAACGCCCCGACCTTGAGCCTCTCATTGTGACCTTGTACCATGCCATGTATGAGTCCATTGCTGCACCAGTCGGCTCGGATTGAATGTAGTAGTTGATTTTGGTCATCATGACGAATATTCTATACCACTTGGGATTTTACCTAACTGCGCTCGAATCCTGAGTGGGCTTCCAGTTTTGTTCGTAGGTGTGCGATGCCCTTCAGAGGTTGTAATGCAGCGGCGGATTGCTACATGGAAGGTAGGTTACGAAGAGGATGGATCAGTACCCAAGCCGGTGAGATTATGGCAGAATGCTGTCCATTCGCATGGTATATACGACTTGGAGGTAGACACCGCAGTATTAAGCACTGAAGAGTGTGCCGAAATAATACGCAAGCGTCTCGAAGAGGGGGGGCCGTTCTCTGCATTCAAGCAACTTGAGACTATATCTTAGGGGGGAAAGTGTCACTCATTCCACTAACGGGCAACGAGAG
Source organism: Paenibacillus alkalitolerans (assembly GCF_016482785.1). Taxonomy (GTDB): domain Bacteria; phylum Bacillota; class Bacilli; order Paenibacillales; family YIM-B00363; genus Paenibacillus_AE; species Paenibacillus_AE alkalitolerans. The sequence goes on from NZ_JAEMXM010000001.1 coordinate 303,273, forward strand.
TTCATGACAATGGCTTCCAGCATCTGAAGTGACCCCAAAAAGTTAGACACTGGGATTTTGGTCGTTCCGAGATAGATGCTACCCTGCTAGTAGTAAGTTTATAGCTGATTTATTGATGTGGACAACCAAAGGAGGAAAATATGTTACTGACACAACAATTAAATGATATTGAACTATTGCAACAAGAGTGTGAAACTCATGATCACTTACAACTCAAGCTTAACTGGGAAATGCTCAGAAGACGCGAATTCGATAAGCTTGATTTTTTTCATTATGAAAATGGCGAACTTGTCGCATTTTTAGGCTTGTATCCTTTTGGATCTACAGTTGAAATATGTGGCATGGTGAAACCTAGTGAACGACGAAAAGGGCATTTCCATCGATTGTTCCAACAAGGAATGGAAAAAGTCAAACAAAACGGATACAAGAAAATTTTATTGAATACACCTGCTGGATCAGATGCGGCAAAAGCTTTTTTGAGTAAACATGGTGCTGAGTATGCATTTTCGGAGCATCAAATGGAGTGGCAAGTCAAGGCTCTTGAAGAAACGGACGGTATCGTTTTGAGACAAGCAACTTTAGAGGATTATGAAATGCGCGTACGATTATCCGTTACGGCGTTTGGAATGGACGAAGAAGACGCCAGGGCGATGGAATGCAAAGTTTACGGGGATAACACCGATATACTCATGATTGAAGTAAACGAAGGAACGGTTGGGAAAATTAGGGTCAGCAGGGAAGAGAGGCAAGCGTGGATTTATGGATTTTCCATTTTGCCAGAACACCAAGGAAAAGGAATTGGTAGGAAAGTGTTGAGCCGAGTAATTCAAGAGCAACACTCGGCCGGATACTCGGTACACTTAGAAGTCGAAACTAAAAACGACCATGCTCTAGGGTTATATGAATCAGTTGGATTTAAAGTGGTACATGCACAAGACTACTATAGATTTCAACATGGATGATGATAACTAATCCAAATCGGCCCATGTCGTCCGAAGAAGAACGACATGTGTAAAGAAACAACAACAAAGATGTCGGACGACAAGAACATTCGCCGATTCAAACCCGCTTAGAATGCGGGTCTTTTTGTTATTTCGGACAAGTTCTTGTCGCTGGCCCGCGACAAGAACTTGACCCTTTTGTCAATGTGCTAATGCCAAACCACACGCTTCATGCTCTTATAAGCATATTAAGTGACATAATAACTGTTAATTTGGTGTTGTAGTACCTTCACGGATATCGCGAATCAGACCAATCTTCTTCCGCTTAATGCGGCAGTTGAAGCGGTCAAAGCAGGAGAGCACGGACGATGTCAAAAGGTTGGCAAAACATCCAAGATGGCTGCCGATGAAATAGCTTCCATTCTTTACGACATTCGGTCCCGGTCTAACCCCAACTCACAGAGAGCAGGTGCTTCAAAGCAAATAGGTTTTGAGTGTGAGCCTGATGTTTGCTCGAACGTCTCGTAAGTGATGATGAACACTTGGAGACTAGAGGAATTAATGAACGGTATTACGTAAGCGTCAAATACTCCCCACCTTCAATCAAGCAAATAGTAGTGAGATAATCTTCGTCAGAATGATGCGAGGAGGATTTCTTTATGTCTACCCAACTAGAACGCAGGAAAGTTTGGGAAGCGAGAATTGCAGCCTTCCGCGGGAGCGGGCAGAAAGCAACGCATTGGTGTGCTGTGGAGCAGATTAATCGCCGCCAGTTGTATAACTGGATGCGAAGGTTAGATAACGAGCGTCCAGCCGACCATTCAGCCTCATGGTTGACGGTCAAGGTAGACGAGCGGTCATCGACACCGTTGCAGATCAAAGTCGGTTCCGCTGTAATTGAAGTGAAGCCAGGATATGACGCCGTCCTGTTGGCCGATGTGGTCCGGACATTACAGACCGTATGCTAAATGACGTTAGCGTAGATCGGGTATATCTCGTTTGCGGCAGTACCGACTTGAGAAAATCGATTGACGGGCTAGCCATCCTCGTCCAAGAAGGATTTGATCTCGATCCGTTCGCCCCTGCGCTCTTTGTGTTTTGCAATCGTGAGTGAGACAAGTTGAAAATCCTTCACTGGGATCACAACGGCTTTTGGCATTACTATCGTGCTTGGAGCGCGGACGCTTTCGATGGCCCGCGGAAACATCGGCATCTACAATGACTGTCAGCCGCCGCGAATTGCGATGGTTGCTAGACGGACTCTCCCTTGAACAGCGAAAGGCACATCCGAGCGTACCCGACGCATTGATTATTGCTACAGCTAAAACTTATAACTTGGCTCTAGTGTCAAGGGATCGTGATATGCATTTTGTAGAAAAAGAATTGAATATGATATTTATTAAAGTTTAAACCACCACGCCTCTTAACAATGCGTACCAAGGTGTTTTTTCTTTTCATTTTTTGTCTTGCCATCGTAACAATGTTATGTTACTCTGTTCTCAGGAGTGAAACAAAACATTGTTACGTTAAGGTGGGGTATATGACAGAAGATAAAGACTTGTTGTCCAAGAAGGAGCTGTTGCGGCTGACAGGCATATCCTACGGGCAACTGTACCGATGGAAGAGGCAGAACCTTATACCTGAAGCATGGTTTATCAAACAGTCGTCTTTTACGGGACAAGAAACGTTCTTTCCTAAACACAAAATTCTCGAACGAATCGATGCCATTATCGATCTAAAGGACAAATACTCTTTGGACGAATTGGCGCGACATTTTAATCCAGACGTAAGCGAAAAGCTATACCCGGTAGAGGAGGTTCTTCGACTCGGTTATCCGGAGGATATGGTCCGGTCTTATTTACACGCTTCGGTCCAGGAATACTTCACATTCCATGACCTACTGTTTCTAGAGTTGTTTTACTCCCTCATCAAAGAGGAACGCTTGACGAAGGCCGAGGTTGAAAATTTGTACCATTCAGTTCATTCCTGGGCTGGACGGTTCGATCGAACTGGCATGCAAGTAGTGGTGTGCGAGGAGAACGGGAGGCATTTCGTCCTACTTGTTCCGGAAGGAACCCTCTTGTTGGATCCAAAGCTGCAGCTGGTGAAGGCGCTTGCTTTAGAAGACTTAACCAAGGCCATCAGCGATAAGTTAAAGATATGGGAAACGGTCTAATTATTAAGAGAAAGGGGATTGTTTATGAGTAGTGATGTTGCCATTAGCGGAATGGGCAAAGTGTACGGAGGCGTATATCATCGCGTCAGCATTAGTGGAATGGGCAAAGTAATGGGATCCATAGAGGCAGCCACATTAGAAATATCCGGCTCGTCCGTCGTCGAAGGTGACGCAACGATCGACAGCATATCCATCTCGGGCAGAACGATCGCGAAAGGGAACGTGAAAGCTCAGAAGATGGTTTCGAACGGGAGCATGACGGTAAAAGGGGAACTTCGTACAGATACGCTGCAAAGCAGTGGAAAGCTTCGATGTGATGGTTTATTAAAAGCAGTCTCCTGCACCAGCAGCGGTTTCTTGTCCTGTGGTTCCGATGTGGAAGCAGATGAATTTCATGTCGAAGGGTACGTTCAAGTTAACGGTCTGTTGAACGCAGGCCAAGTAAATATAGTTTTTGACGGTCCGGTAACCATCTCGGAAATCGGCGCCGATTCCGTACACATCCGCAAGCAAGTGAAGGATCATACAGGGATCAATACAATTATTATGAAACTGACTAGTGTCTTCAGAAAGACGCAATGTTCCTTCCGTTCGATTGAGGCGAACAGCGTGGATATTGAAAACACCCGCGTGGGCAAGATCTCTGGGGAAACGATTATCATCGGCCCTAACAGTCGGGTCGAACGAATTGAATATTCCAAGCGTCTTAGTATCCATCCATCGTCCGTCGTATTGAAAAAAGTAAAAATGTAGGAAAGGTTGTCGGCTATGAGCAAAACGATATCAATTCGAGGACACGGAAGCGTAGGCGGAGGAGCTTACGATAAGGTATCCGTCTACGGAAACGGTACGGTGAACGGCGATCTAAAGACAGCGGCAGCGATCATTCGCGGTCACGGTGTCATCGAAGGAAACCTCATTGCGAATCGATTCTCCATTGCGGGTTCATCGATTGTAAATGGAAATATAGACGGGGAAGAGATCATTGCAAAAGGCAGTTTCGAAACGAAAGGGTCATTGACGGTAAAGAGCGCCTTGCTGACCGGAAGCGTCGTCTTAGGACCCGTTCGAGCAGACCAAATGAAAGGACGGGGCAATTTCAAGTTTAGGGGAAACATTGAATGCGAGGAGTTTTTCGTCAAAGGAGTCATACAGGCACAAGGATTGATCAACGCGCAGGACATTACGCTGGAACTTGTTGGTGAAAGCTTTGTAGCTGATATAGGCGGGGAAACGATAACGATCAAAGGGATTGATCATTCAGGTTGGTTCCGTAAATTATTCAATCGATACAAAAGCCCGAAAGAAGTTCGACTGAAAGCTGAAGTCATAGAAGGAACGACCGTGGACATTAGCAACGTTGAAGCCAAAACGGTGCGAAGCAGCACCATTCGGGTCGGTCCGCATTGTCGTATCGATATGGTTGAATATACCGAAAGTCTGCAGATCGATCCGACCGCCGAAGTCCGTAACAAAGTTAAATCTTAAACCATCTCCATGATTTAGGGAGGGAAGCGAGGGGAAGCGATGAATTCCGTTTATGAAATCAACCATGTGAGGAAGACGTATAAAAAAGGGAAAGTTGTTGCCAATGACGATATTCATTTTAACGTGGAACAAGGTGAAATTCTTGGGTTGCTTGGACCGAACGGTGCAGGGAAGTCGACGTTAATCAAACAAATGGTCGGTCATCTGAAGCCGTGCGGCGGGGAAATCCTTTTTATGGGGACAAATGTTATTCGAAAATCAAGCGATGTAGCGCGGCAAGTGGCTTATTATGCTCAGGAACCTCATGCGTTAACCGGATTGAAAGTGGGTGAAGTGCTTCAATTTACAGGTTTGCTTAGAGGATTGTCTCGGAAGGAAGCGACGCGGCAAACGAAAGAATTGTTGGATCGCTTCGAGATGGGGGATTTGGAGACTCAACAACTGAAGCATATTTCAGGTGGGCAAAAGAGGATGATCGGCATCGGAACGACGTTAATCGGTGAATGTCCGGTCTATATATTAGATGAGCCTACCAATGAACTGGATCCGAAGAAGCGACGACTCGTATGGAATCTTATTCAAGAACGCAACCGGGGCGGAGCTACAATTATTCTCGTAACGCATAATGTGCTGGAGGCAGAACAAGTCGTGAATCGTGTAGCTGTCATTAATCACGGCAAGCTTCTCGCCGTAGATCACGTATCAAAGCTCAAACAGACGGTAGATCAACGACTTAAACTTGAGTTGTCAGTAGAAACAGGAAAGGCGAATGACGTCGAGCAGGCTCTCGCTGCATTCGGGATCATCCAAAGAATCGGAGAACATCGCATTCGGCTGTTACTGGATCGAAGAGATGCCAGCAGCGTGATGGAACGAATATTGAATAAGGATTTCATGTCGATCGAAGATTTTGCGCTGGTACCTCCGTCTCTTGAGGATGTTTATTTCCATATCGATGAGAAGAATACACGGCAGGAGGTGGCCGCAGGATGAATTCGATCGCTGGCGTAAGGTATAGAAAGGATTTTCGTCAATCTTGGGTGAAACTGTGGATTCTATTCCGGATCCAATTTTCCTTCATTCGCGACCGGTGGATGATGGTGATTATCATGGCCACGATGTTTCCTTTGACAACGCTGATGTTTATGAATTTTTTTACGGTGGATCCCACTCCGGAGATGCTGGTCAAGTTGATTGCCGGCAACATGATTTTCGCGATTATCATCATGGGAATGAATATGATGGCGCAAGATATATCTTGGCAGAAGCATCAAGGTCACTTTGTCTTTTACGCGTCCCTTCCTATTTCCAAATTCCATTTCGTCATCGCTAACTTGCTTCGCGCATTTCTTTCTACGTTTCCTTCGGTAATTATCTTAGCTGCGCTTGGACGAACGGCATTCGGCGTAGAATTTCATTATTCGTGGGGTTTGGTCCCGGTCCTCATGCTTTCTATCCTCAGCATTATCGGAATAGGGGTCATGCTCGGTTTTTGGTCTCCCAACCATCAGCTTCTCAATATGGCATCGCAATTTCTAATGAATATTGTCAGCTTTCTAACGCCGGTTTTTATAGAGATGCATCAACTTCCTGTGATCATGAGGTGGATTTCATATCTGCTCCCGACCACGTATGCGGCACAAGCTTTAAAAGATATGCTGCTGGTCGGTTGGACGGAAGCAGTTACGGTGAGTGTTGCGGTGATGAGTGGTTTTGCCGTGTTATCTATCTTTCTTATTTATAAGTTGATTCATTGGAGAGTGGATTCATAGTTCTGAAGACGATGAATCAATCACTCGGATCCTATAGTTTTCTTGCTTTGATTACGAAGGTTACAGGAAGCATCCTTTGCTTTATGAGTCTTGCGGTGTAGCCGATTGGGACGATGATTACGGTACCGGAGTCAGCTTATAAAGGATGCCAAGTGGATTTTTAACCACCCTTCGTCATGGACTGCTTAAGCCCAGCTACTGGATGAAAGTGCATAATAGATTGCAGAATAGATTATGAAAAGCTGGTCGCCGAGATCGGCTTTTTTTTTTTTTATACAACTCCTCGCTCAAATTCTCGGTGTTGAGCAAATGTTGGTGATCTAAAGGATCGGCAGAGAAACGGTCGCAGGCTTTACACGGAGGGGGGAGAAGGGGGCGTTGCCCTGGGACCCATAAAATTAGCCCAACGGCCCCCCTTGTACTAGTGGAATAAAAAATATAATATACAAAGTGGTAGCGACAACGAAGAAAGGAAATAATTGTATGGAGAGGACTAAGGTAATGAGCAAAAAAGCAGCTGTAGTTATGTTAGTATTAACTGCTATTCTTCTACTACCCAGCAATGGTGCATTTGCGCTTGACGATGGTGTAACACGTTCATATGCTGTTGGGAGAATGGACCAGATAGGTTTATTTGAAAGTATCACGGGGGGATACATGTATTCAACTGTTCCAAGTGTAAGTTCAGGCTGGTCTTCAACAAATTATAAGCGCTTCATCCAAAAGGGAATGTGGGTAACCATTAACGGCGATCCTCAAGATAGTTGGATTGAAAGCGAATACCGGGAGGGTGCGAATTATAATTACGAATATATGAAGGGTTTTTATATGGCTCACAATGCTGCAGGCTCGGACGGTTGGTACCGAGAAGGCTTTGTCCTAAAATAAATGAAGACGGAGAGCCAACTCCGTCGTGGACAACTGGTTCGACCAACGAATTCCCTTTACCTAAGTCAATACCGAATCAGCAAAACCCGCGTCTCACTTGCCGTTGGATTTTTGCTGTTTAATAAGGTCGGATGTTAAGAGCCTCAACATGATCCTAAGTAGGGATTATTATTAGAAAAACTAAGATCAATTTTTCACGTTGACTAAAAGAGTTAGTGACCTATATAAAAAATTGACACCCGACTCAATGCTGCATAAAACTTCCCGTGTTAAAAATGTATGTTCCATTATCGACAAAAGGGTCAAGTTCTTGTCGTTTAACGGGTCAAGTTCTTGTCGTCCGACAACAGTGTGTAAAATATTACCATAATTATCGGTGTTCAGTTTGAGTCCGATAATATATATTATGTAAACAAATATAAATATTATCGGTCGTACCCGTGAATTATGTTCTCTGTCAATCGCTGTTATCGTGCCGACCCTGTAAATTATGTATCGGTTAATAGAAATAAAGAACGTCCCATAATTTTAGTTATGGGACGTAACAGTGTATTTCCTAAGCTACTTTTAGAAAGTTTAGGTTTATTCCTTTTCTATAAAATGCATATCACGGTCTCATGAAACTAGAGTCAAAATTTCGTTGTTCATCGCTCACTAGTTGTTGGTATATTCCTGAATAACCGCGTCGGTCCGCATTATATCACAGCAGTTAATTTATCTATTTATGGGACAGCCCCTTCCTTACTCATTTTGTTCGTGCTCTAACACCTTGCGTTGATTCGACGCCTTCGGAGGCGCCGCTTCGATCACAGGCTCGGCTTCGCCCGCTTCGATCATTCGTTTGATGAGCCTTTCACGCAGACGGTCGGCCGTTTCGCGATGGGATTCAAAGCCGACTAAATTTATCAACTCATACGGATCCGCGTGTAAATCGTATAAAAACTCCTCCACATAACGCTCAGAGGCCGCATCCCGGGTCGGATGCTTATCCGGCGCCGACACCGAATACTTCCACCGCTTCGTGCGGATCGCGCGGCCGACCTGCGACTCGCTGATTTGTACAAAGACGTCGTCTGGCCAGTCGACGGACTCCCGCTTCACGAGCGGGACGATGGAGCGTCCCTGCATATGGCCGGGGATTTCAATTCCCGCGGCGTCGAGCAGGGTCGGTACGAAGTCGACCAGGCTGACCAACTCGCGAACAGTGCCCCCGCCCGTAAAACACGAGCCATACAAAGCTGTCGGCACGCGGATGGAGCTATCATGGCACGACCGCTTATACTCCCCATTCCTCGTCTTGAAGTGGGAACCGTGATCCGATGTAAACAGGATGATCGTCTCCTCCTTCAAGTCAAGGCTCTTCAATGCGTCGGTCACCCGGCCGAGCGCTTCGTCCAGCCGCTTCACCATCCCGTAATAGCCGCCAAGCTGCTGGTGAGCCGTACCTCCGAGCGCCGCCATATCCGGCGGCACCCAACGGGAGGTGTACGCGTCACGGTATACATCCGGCGCCGGATAATCATCGCGCCGATTCTGGTGATGCGGCTCTAAATAAGATAAAAATAGAAAGAACGGTCGGTCCTTGCGTTCGTCAATATAGCGAATCGCCGCATCCGTCATGGCATCGACCCTGTACCCCGGCAGCTTGACGAATTCATTATCATTGTTGTAAAGCACAGTATTATAGGCGTCAGAAGTATGCTCCAGCGCATCCGCCGCGAGCCAGTACTTGTAACCTCCGCGCAGATGCTCAGGCACCGGCTCCGTTCGGGTCACCGCCAGATGCCATTTTCCAATATACCCGGTTTCATATCCCGCTTCGTTGAAATATTGCGCAATCGTCGGCAAGTCCTGCCGCAATGGAATCCCGTTCGTAAAACAGCCGGTTTTTGTCGCGTACAAGCCGGTTTGCAGGCACGACCTTGCCGGTCCGCACACCGGCTGACAGGTGAACGCATACTCAAGATGTGTTCCATAGCGCGCGAGCATGTCAAAATTCGGCGTAAGCCCGAGAGGGTTGCCATGGATGCCTGTCGTATCCCAACGCTGTTGATCCGTAAAAAACACAATCACATTCGGCTGCTTCCTGCTCTGCTTAACAGCTGCACCGGTCATGTACTTCACTCCTCTAAATGTCTTTTAGCACATGCGCCTCATAGTCGAACCATTTTCCTTCGAGCAATCCGATCAAGGTATTCGTGACTCGCACCTCAATCCGATTGGCACCTTTCGTGAGCAAGTCGGTCCTGCCCTCCCACACGTATGGGGTCCAGGGACGCACGCCTAACGAATGCCCGTTCACAAGCACCTCAGCACAATCGTGAAAATTCGCATCCCAATCCCGGAAAACCAGCCGGAACGTATCGGTATCCGGAATGTCGGACAACGTGATGTTTCTCCGGAATGCAATCGTGCCCGCGTAATACGGGAGCCCCTCGTACGGCCCGTTTTGCAATAGCCCTTCTCTGGGAACTGGTACGATGGCAGGGCCGTCGTTCTTGCCAGCCGTTGTGCGAACGCCGAAATCCCCGATCAAATACAAGGCATCCACAACTCCGTCCCAATCGTTCGCGATCGTTACTTCGATGGAAAGCGTGTTTTCCCCTGCCTTCAACATAAGTGCAACATCGGTGACCTGGTTGGAATTATCGTATATGAATCTCCAATTGAAATCCTCTTCTACGATCTTATTTCCGTTTAAGCGGATGACATAGTCACCGCTGATGGCTCCGCTGTCTTTCAGCAGCAGACAAGCTTCTGGAAGGTATTCCACGTGAAACCGCTTCGTGTATCGGCAGCGTATCGGATATTTTACTTCCTTCTTCTTTGGCGTTCCGAAGATTTGTTGGAACCGGAGCGGCAGCAGCAGATGCTCGTCCGCGATCTCCTCCGCTTGGTCGATAAAGGGCTTCACTTGAACCTGCATCGCCTCTTCAGGCTGTCCTTCCCTCAAATCCATCTCAAGCTCGAAGGAATCGATCCGTACCGCATTCTCGCCCAACATTTCCATCTCCCACCGGCCGTCCGCCGCAAGCTCCCATTCGTAGGGTTCGGCGGAAACCGAGTTCGCGACGAACTCATGACCACCATTGACTCTTTCGATGATGAAGGCATGAGAGGCATAGGGAGCAAAATGTACCGGCACCCGCCATACCGCCCCGTCCCGCATAAGTGTTACCGGCTCGGCCAATCCGCTCTCAAGGTTCAGCCTGACGATTCTCACACCGTCCTCAGCCGTGTCGCAAGACAGCAATCCTTCATGCTCGCCGCCCTCTTGATTCGCAATAAAGATGAGGCTTGAATCCTCGGACAACCGGCGCCGATGAACGATAAAACTCTTCGAACCGTCCGGAACCTCAAACTTCACCTCATCCGGGGCATGTCGGTCCAAAATTGAAAGCAAAAGATCAAGTGCCTCTGCCCCCATCGGGAGGAAATAGGCATTTCTCTCCCCTTTTCTCCACGGTTTTGCAGGAACCGTGACCTCCTCGTTCCAATAAGACGCCAAACTGGATTCTTCGACGCCAAAGACGGAAAACAGTTCTCCCCCTGCGTATTCTTCGGTATCGATTCGCTCGTATGGCAAAAGTCCGCAAGCGATCACCGTGCCGCCCTGATCAAGAAACTTCTTTATTTGTCTCCGCGCTCCTTGCTCCAAGCTCGTCATCGGAGGCAAAATCAGCACCGAATAAGCGGCGTTCCCGATCCGTATCACGCCGTCCGCGACCTCGGCTTCCGCTAACAGCTCGGCGTCGAGGGGGTCGTAATCCTTGCCCGCGAACACAATTTCCTTACAAATCCGCAGCCAGTCATGCTTGATCTTCTCGAGCTTCCGTTTCTCTTGCTCATCGGAGCCGCAGTAACCGAACCGATGGAACGGATTACCCATGAACGACCAGATCGTTGTCGTCGGATCAAGCACCGCGATCAAACGCTCCGGCGTCCCCTGACTCGTCACATAGCTGATCCGCTTGACGTAATCCGATAAATGACGGAAATGCCGCCAGTACGGATTTTGCAAAAATTGAGAAGGAGGCGCATCATGCTTCGTCAGTCCATCCACAGTGTAAAAGAATGCATGAAAATTAAAGAAGTTAATGCCCATCGCAGCCATTCGGTCGATCATCCACTTCGCATCCTGCAGGGTCATGGACCAACCGACGCTATGGAAGCATTCTATAAGTGCACGTTCCCGTCCCAACTGATGGCTTAGCGCACTGACGGATTTCGGGTTAGAACGGTAACTAAGGAAATACCGGTTCATGATCCAGTCCAGCGTTCGCCCGAGCTTGTCATGGGCACTGTCTCCGCCCGGAACATGGCTGTACAGTTGCGTCGTCATCCGGACCGAAGGCACTTCAGCAACGTATTGAAGCTGATATTTCTCGCACCAGTCATGGATTTGCTTATGATAGGTTTGTCTGATGAGCAAATGAATGGCTTGAAAGTAGTGGTATCGGATTTTTGCCGTTTCTTCTCCGATATTGAACAAAAGGGCCGGCAGACAGCTTTTCAAATCATAGCCGAAGGTCGACTCGAAAAACTTGGGAAGGCGCGGCGACCACGGCAACTTGCCGAGCAGCCCGGTTTCGTCCGTAAACATGCCCTTCACCGTCTTACCGAAATACTCCCCAATTGCTTTTGCATATCGCTCGTGAGTCATTTCTATAAACGTCTTTATGGCCTCGGCATGACACGGATCAACGAATGTCCCGTAATACTTAAAATCATTAACTTCCGCCTCGAGGAAAAAGTGGAGCTCCCACTCCCCGCGCGGCGGCGTCCAATGCAGTTTTTTCACGGTCCGGTAGGTGAAGAAACGTTTCTGGTTATAGGCAGTTAACCCTGTCTTTTGGAACACAGGCTCCGATTGAAAGTTCCCGATAGACTCGCTGACATCGATGCTTTGATCCCAACACCTTTCCCCCGTTTCCGCGTCGAGGGGAACGGCCCTCGCGTATAAAATCCGTGCCCAGGGAAGCTCCATATCGCTTGTCTTTCCGTCCTGCACTTTTTCCGTCACATGCGCCAAGGTGTAGTGCTTCGCCTCCGGATGCGTGAGCACGACCTCTCCGCCGGCGATCCCGCTCGGGTACGGATATTCATCGTACAGCCATACCTCAAGACCAAGCTCTCCCGCCGTTTCTATGGAAAGCTTTACCTTCCGAAACCATACTTCCGATAGGTACGGAATTTTCATTCCTTGTCTTGGGCAGATAAAAAATCCGCCGATCCCCTGCTCCGCCATCGACCGAATTTGCGAAATGATCTCCCCGTCGTCCATCTCGCCGTTCCAAAACCAGAAAGGATGAATCCCAAATTGAGGCTGCGGCTGCTCAAACGCTTTCAAATCGAACAACGGGTACCCACTCCAATCCGTAGTAGTTTTCATTATAAAAGGAATACGAACTATAAAGTGGTTCCATCTCCCTTATGAACAGACTATCCCCCTATCCGGGCGACCGAACCGGCACGCATGCCGATGCGGTAACGGCGGGCGGCTTTCGCCAGGATCATCGATTCTTCCCGCCGACCGCCGATAACTCACTTTGCTCGTTTTATCGATGCGCTTGCGTCTTCGCGTACCATTCTTGGACGCGTTCCGTTACTTGATCGCCTCCGGCTTGATACCAACGTTCGACGAACTCGTCGAACTTGTCGATCGGCCATTCGCCGATGACGATCTTCGTCAAATACTCTTGGAACAACTTATGCGACTGAATGTCCGGGAAGCCTTCATACACCGTGCTGGGCAGACCGTCCCCCGCGATTCTCTTCGCATCTGCGGTGCTGACGGCGAAGATGTCACGTACCATCTGCTGCATATCCTCCGGAACCGTCTGGTCGATGCGATCTTCCATATCTTCCTTCGTCGTAAAGTTTCGCATGCCGAGCGCGATCGGTTTGTCTTCTGCCGGCGGCAGCAGCTTTTTCTTCCCGTCGATAACCTCGTGCTGCACGCCTTCGATACCGAAGCGTACGAATTCTATATTCTCCGGGTTAAAGAAGAAATCGAGCAGCTTCAACGCATAAGGCGCTTTATCCTCAGACGCCTTCAGAATGATCCATTCCGGTTCGCCCATGCTCTTCTGGGTTACGAACCCTTCGAAGCCTTCCGCCTTCGGCAGCGGCATGCCCGATATATATGCATCCGGCGCGCCTTGCCGCATGGCTGTAAATCGGTTAGGCAAGTGTGCCGGCAAGTGGTACCAACTGCCGACAAGGTTGTTGTTGATCTTCGCGGTCCATACGTCGCCTTTATTCAGGAACGTCTCGTTATCCAACAGCTTCTCCGCGTATAAATCGCGGATGAAGGCGATCGCGGCCTTCATATTATCGGTTACGCCGGCGTATTGGATCTCTCCTTCGTAGATGTCCCATTCCGGATACCCTTCCCACATGGCGACGCCATACATAGCGAACAGGTGGTCCATCCAACGACCGAACTCGCGGCCTGTCGTCGGCAGTTCGTCGGCCTGCCCGTTTCCGTTGGGGTCCTGGTCGCGGAACGCGCGAAGCATCTCCTTATAGTCCTCTACTGTCTCAGGCATGTCGAGGTTCAGTTTATCCAACCAATCTTGGCGGATCAGCGGCGCGCGTTCCGGTACGAGGAACACCTTCGGTACATAATATATTTTGCCGTCTTCGGTGGCAGAACGGACGACATCCCATGCTTCCTGAGGGATACTTTCCCAGACGTTAGGAGCGTACTTCGGCAACAGATCGTCGAGTGGCAGCGCGCCGCCCTGCTGGATCAGCGTCTGCTCCACGCCGCCGATCGGGCGAAGCATGTCCGGCAGATCGTCCGAAGCGATCATGAGGTTGATATATTCCGCAGGTTCCGAGCCAGGCGGCGTCGTAATAAGTTCGTATTCCACGCCCGAACGCTCCGCAACGTATTGGACGTGCGGGTCGTCGCTTCCGGGGAGTGTTCCGACACCCATGTGGCTCTTAAACACTTTAATTTTTACCGGTTCTTTAGGTTTCTCCGCTCCCGCATTCGCGCCCGCGTCCGTCCCCTTCTCCTCGACTACGCTATTCGTCGGCTCTTCTCCTCCGGACGAACCGCCCGCGCTGCAGCCGGCAATGGCGGTGAAAGCGAAAACGAAGACGAGTGCGGCGGTCGCGATCGGCCTTCTCAACCATGAAGTTTTCATGTCATACCCTCCTTGAAATCTCGTTTCTATTGTCTATATAAAACCGAGCTTCCCGGTTATATAGCTTACTCCTTCAACGACCCTAACATGGCGCCCTTCACGAAGTACTTCTGCAAATAAGGATATACCAGAATGATCGGTACCGTGGCGAAAATAATCGTCGCCGCCTTCAGCGTCGTCGTATTAAAGTCGTAATCGCCCAAAAACAGATTGACTGCCGCCAGCTCCTCCGGCGTCGTCAAGTAGGCGCGCAGCTTCATCTGCAGCGGCCACATCGACGAGTCCCGGATGAACAGCACCGCACGCTGGAACGTATTCCAATACCCCACCGCGTAAAACAAATTGACCGTAGCCATGACCGGCTTCGACAGCGGCAAGTAGATCTGGAACGAAATCCGGAAATCCGAGCAGCCGTCGATTCTCGCCGAGTCGTCCAATTCGCCGGGGATGCCCATGAAGAACGTTCGAATACTCCCTTACTGTCAGGAAGAAAGGGATCATCGGTGCGTTGAAAATCATCGTAACGACGATCCCGAGCATGATCTGCTTCCGGATCAAGAATTCCTTCCTGGCCAGCGGGAAGGCAGTCAGTACCGAGAATAACATGCTGATGATTGTGCCAGCCACGGTGATATACACTGTAATGCCGAACGACTGCCATAGCTCCTGGGTTTGCAAAATATGCGTCCATGAGCCCGTCGTAAATTCAACGGGAACTAGGAACACCTTCTTCGAATCCGCCGCGACCGGCGAGCTGAACGATACCGCCAGAAGATGCAGGAGCGGAATGATCATCGTTGTCGCAGCCGCGGACAGGAAGACGTAATTCAGCCAATTGAACGACTTTTCACCGAATGTTTGTCTCATTTACCACAACCCCTGTTCCGATTTCCGCGCGAGGTGGTTAAATATCCACAGCAAAATAAAGCCGATGACCGATTGGAACAGACCGATCGCCGTTGTGACGCTGTATTGACCCTGCAGCACACCCGCCCGGTATACGTAAGTTTCAATAATGTCGCCCACCGAGTACGTCATTGGCGTGAGCAAGTTGTAGATCTGATCGAACCCGAGCTCAAGGAAATTGCCGATATTCAACAGGAAGAGCACCAGAATCGTCGGCGCCATGCTGGGCAGCGTAATATAAACCGTCTGCTTCCAGCGGCTTGCCCCGTGCATGACAGCCGCTTCGTACAGATTCGGATTGATGCCGGTAATATGATCGGTGCCGGGAACCCGAAGATCAATTGGTACAAGGCAATGACCGCGGTATTTCGGAGCACTTGGTAAAAATCTTGATACGTAAACAAGTAGATGAAATTATTGAGCCCGACCCACGGACTTCCTAGAATGCCGTTAAAAATCTTATAGTCCTGAAACGCGATAACGCTTCCAAAATGCGATCCCGGGAAGAATCATGAGATACAGCATCCAGTGCTTCTTCATGTTTCGAATGTATCGATGCGCCATGCGTTCCTCCGGCTTCGCCACTGCTATAGACCTTTCCCCTTCCGCTCTTGCCGGCGTTGTCATCTTCCCGACCTCCCTCCTCTGTTGTCATGGACATCGTACCGCCAGTGCCAAGGATATACAATCGTTACATCTTCCATCGAATGAGCAAATCCGTGGAAGCGCATAAACCCGCATGGTAACAAGGTTTTCGAGGCACTGACTGTTGGTATGGTTGGTTCCGTGACAGATCGGTTGATTGCTTTTACCAAAAAAAAGACCCGCGCGTCAGCACAGATCCGATTCGAATTGCCGATTATCTCCAACGAGTAAATTTCTTAGCGATCAAGAATGCTGCCTTCGCCCTCGGAGCCTCCATGCTGCGTCATCGCTACAAAACAGTATCAATTCAATTCTTGGCATCTCACCGGAAGCCGGCTCTTTCTCCACGATGCTCCTCCCCGCCCGCGTGGATGAATGCAAAACCGTCCCCTTTAAGATTCTGCATAAAGTCATCCCCGAATAAAACTTACGGTTTACATGAAATGGATTGGGGAAAACTGAATTATTGTACCGACCGATAACTTCCAGGGTTGCGCCCATAATCCCAGTACCGGCACGATAATTATGTAAACGACTCGATAACTCGCCAAACAGCATAACTGAATATATATTATGTAAACTAATTTGAATATTATCAGTCGTACCCGTGAATTATGTCCTCTATTATTGTCAAATGACATAAAACTAGGATCAATAATGACAAAAAAATAGCAACAATCATTATATTGACAAAAAAGTAGCACCTTCTTATAATAATGAACTTTTTTTTCGTCGTTTCTTTTCTGAGTCAAATGGACATTTATATTGCAATTGTAATTGCTTCAGCTTGAAAAGAATTTCATTATTCCAACATTGAAATTCTATGATATTGTTGTTTTCGATTCTTACAATAAAGAACGGCAGCTTCTCGTATTTAAACGGCGGTCGGTGATAAAAATAAACTTTACCTCTTTCCAAGTATTTCTTATTTCCGGCAAATTCAAGCCAGTTGATAAAATGGTTCATAATCAATAAATATAATACTCTATTCAGTACCCATTTTGTTGCTTCGGTGCTCTCAAAAATCCTGTTTTTACTCCTAAAAACGAAAAAGGGAACGCACGAAACGAATTCGATGTCCTAGACTGCTTGGCTTTAATCGAGCTGATTGCTTAGCCAAGTAGTCCTTTAGCAAGTTTAAAGTTGCATCCTCGATTTCAAGATCGCCTATTTCGCGGATCAACATCTTTAACTGGAGACTGTAAGCCTTTAATGTATGCGGGCTGAATCCTAGAATATGCGTTTATCCGATTCATACAGCATCCATAACTCATTTAATTTCATAACTAATGTTCATCAAACTTAAAGACTTGGAACGCTTTTATCTTAGTTTGCCGTTTCCTTATCATCATGGAAAAATCTGCAGTCGACTACCTAAACCCGAGTAAGCTTATCAGGGTTTACTACGACGTAGATTCTGGCAAACTTTCCGCTCCGGAGTTGTATAAATATAGCCCCCACGGCTTCGTCCCCCGAACGGAGTACTATACCGGTCTCACCGTTCAGAGGGGCAACCTCGAAGTGAAGATTTCCCTGATAATAGCGTTTAATGCCTTCGGACGCGCCGCCCAGGACTCGGGCCACGCGATCACGCGTTTGTATCGGACGCGTGGTCGCAATTACTTTTCCACCTCCGTCGGCGATGAGCATGACGTCTTCGGTCAGCAGAGATAGCACATGATCGACGTTACCTTGCTCGATGGATGTGAGGAACCGACTGACCCATTCCAATTCGACCGCTTCGGCCGCGACCGGCTCCTCCTCGGATATACCCATCTTGCTTCTTGCCCGGCTCATCAGCTTGCGGCAATTCGCCTCTTTCTTGCCCAGCAGTTCCGCTATTTCGGGATAATCGAAGCCCAGCGCCTCACGCAGGACGAAAACCGTCCGTTCTGTCGGCGTCAGCCGCTCGAGCAGTACGAGCATGGCGTAAGACAGCAGATCGCGGCGGACGACCGTCATCTCGAGCGTATCCGCCTCCGGCGTCCGAATCGGTTCAGGGAGCCACGGACCGACGTACACTTCCCTGCGCTTCCGCGCCGACTTTTGCATATTGAGGCAGTGATTGGTTACCATTTTGCACAAATACGCCTTCGGCTCCTCCAAACGTTCGGGATGTACGTCGCACGCCTTAACAAATACATCCTGCACCGCATCTTCCGCGTCTGCCGCGGAGCCAGTCAACTGATAAGCCAACGTGAACAGAAGCGCTCTATATTGATCGTACAGTTCCTCCATCCGCCGTCTCACCTTCTCCGGGCTATTAGACATATATCAACTTGGTCCCTTTGTTTCTATCGGAGCCAGCTAGCAAAATCCCATCCCAGCTTTTTGACTTTCCACGCAAGCTTCCCCGTTATGATGATATCAAGTCCCCATTTGCGTACCCACATCAACCCGCGATTTTGCCCAAGGCCGATGCCGAAGGTATCCAAAAACGATTTGTGAACCGGCGCGGAACGGCCCTCCAGATCAGCCATCACGATTTTTCCCAGTCTTAACGCCTGCGGCCCAGCTTCTTTGCACGTCATCTGATCTGCCTTGCCGGTACTCGGATCGACGATTCTCGCACAATCGCCAATGCTGTATACGCCCGACATCCCTTGGACGCGATAACATTCATCCACCAGCACTTGACCTTCAGAAGTAAGCGGCAAGCCCATGCTGCGGAGGGCCGGATTCGGTATCAGACCAATCGTCCATATACATAGGCCAACCGGCAGACGATCACTATTGCTCAACGTCAACACTCCTGCTTGCTCCCGCATTGCCTTACGATTGTGAAGCACTGTCACTCCACATTCTCTGAGCGTCATCTCCAACTTTCGTCCAACTTTTTCCGGCCCTCCCGGGAACAGCCGCTCGTTCGCATTTAACAAATAGACGGAGATATCGGACGGATTCAGTCCTAGTGCCGCCGCTTCCTTCCGCATGGCGAGCACCAGCTCGGCGGACGTCTCGATGCCGCTGATGCCCGCCCCCGCAACCGCGATTGTCATTAGTCGCTTTCGTTCCTCAGGGTTCGTCTCGACGGCAGCCTTCCGCAGATTGGCACGCCAGCGCTCCCGGATGTCTGCCGCCGCTTGCGGGTCGGTCAAGGCGATCCCTCCCTTATCGGGATCCGGTCGACGAACAATGCTTCCGACCGCAACTACTAAAAGGTCATAATAAATTCGGGCATCATTTCCTTGCGCATCCGTATATCGAATCCGTTTTTCCCTACTATCCACAGAAGTAACCGTACCTTGCAAGAATTCGACTCCTTCTGAACAATAACGCGTCCAGGGAACCATAATCTCTTCCCCGCCTGCGGCCGGCCGGAACAACATCACTTTGCGCACATGACCGGGCTGCTTGTCGATCAGAACAAACCGAATACGCTGTCCGTTCGCCATGCCCCGGGTCTCTTCCTTTTTGCTTTGAGCGCCCCAAGCCCTGCATGGCCGCCTCCAATGATAATGCATGTCAAGTCGTTCATCTCACTTCATCTCCTTTACATTTTTCACACATATAACAACGTAAGGATCTGATTTGTGACAGTGTAAACGAGCGAAGACTGTTCAAAAGCATTTTTTGAGTTGATCCCTTCCATCAAACGGTGGAGGGGCTGTTTGCTTTCACATGTATGGGACTAGTTATGTTAGATAGACTTATCCTCTTGTATTCAATTCCACTAGGCTGCCAATTAGTTCAAAAGGACGCTCCCACGCCTTCGCTTGGGCTACGTCCTCCTCATTATATTCCATTTCCAATTATTGATTAAAGTACATACGCGGGTAGCATGTATTGCCAACAAAAAGTTTTATTTCCACTGTTACTGAGTTATATCAAACGATTTAAAAGTACATAACTCAAGTGCAAAGAGCAGGGTTTACGCAGCTGCGTAAACCCTGCTCTAATTTTAGACCATTCCGTATATTTAGAACTAGACCGCGAGAGCGAAGGAGTTCTTAACGGGGATGATTTTCTTTATCGCTTCTGGTATCGATCGTATGCAGCTTGCTGTATCATTAGCACTTCGGCCAGGCCCATACTCTCGATATTCTTGACGTACACGTCAAAATTATCGATTGGCTCAGCCCCCATGACGAACTTGTTTACCATCTCGTCCTTATAGGTCGTAATTTCGGCGAATTTCGAATTGAGCACGTCCCTGTCCGCTTGCGGAAAAGAGAGCGCCAGCGGGTATTTGTCCTTGATGAACGGCGTGATCGAATCTCGGATTTCTTTAATCTTTGGCGTCACCATAGCATCCTCGTAACGAAGATCCCATTGGAAGGCGAATTCCCGTTTGCCCATCTCGAACATTTTGATTAGCGGAGATTTGTTCGGATCCTTCATGATCACATCCGTATATACCAGTTGGTTGTTTGTGATCGTATAAGTTTCGCCCAATGCGCCGAAGTTCATCGCCAGCTGGCCTTCCTCGCTATAGAACCAATCCTGCATTTTGGCGATTTCCACTTTATACTTCGATTTCGAGCTGATCGCAAAGCCGTTACGGATCAGCGTTTGCTGGCTCTTGGTATATGCTTCGACGCCAGGCCCTTTCAACGGCGTGATCCCCGTCATGTTCACCTGTGGGTTTTCCTGGGCGATCAGCTTCTCCAAATATTCAATGCGCGGGAAGGTATCGGCCGTGTAACCCGAAACCTGGTTCGTAAAGCGCGACTCCCACACCTTCTGATCGTTCGTGATGTACTCTTGGTCTATCAGTCCTTCCTTATACAGCTTGGCGACGAAAGCGAGCGCATCCTTTAGCTTCGGATTAGTATACGTATACTTGACCTGTCCGTTCTCCAAATAGAAATCTTCTTCGAACGATACGCCAAATGGTTCAATGAACGCATTCAATCCGTTCAGCTTGTTTCTTGTGGTGAACGGAATTTCGTCGGCCTGGCCGTTTCCGTTCGGATCCTTCTCCTTGAACGCCTTCAGTACCTCATACAATTCATCAGTCGTCGTCGGTGCCTTCATACCGACGTTATCCAGCCAATCTTGGCGGACGATCTGCAGACCGATCGTTTTCACGGCCGATATTTGCGGGAAGAAATAGATGTTTCCGTCATCCGATTTGATGTCTTTCAGGATTTTCGGGTTTTCATTCAATATTTTCTTGAAGTTCGGCATATGTTCGTCGATCAACTCGTTCAATGGCTCGAAAGCTCCGTTCTCCCCGCCTTTGTTGAGCAAATCCGGCGTAGCTTCCATAACGTCCGGCAAATCCCCGCCGGCCAAAGTTAGATTGAACTTCTCGAGATAATCCTTGTTGTCGTTCGGCGCCTTCAACCAGTTGAAATACACATTCGTTCTTTCCACGATCGGCTTCATCCAGACTGAATCGTTCGAGGATACGGATTCGGGACGCGGCTTCATATAAATGTCGATCTCGATCTTCTCGTCCAGAATCTTATCGCCGTCGGAGGATGGCTTGTTCTGCTCGGCTTCGGATTGCTTGCCGACTTCATTGGCTTTCTGCTCAATCGCGGCTTTTTCATCCGCTCCTTGCCCGTTTCCGCCGTTCGCACAACCAACAAGCAGGATCGTTGCCGCCATGACGGCGGAAATGTTATTCATCCAGTTCAATTTTCTCATATTGCGCAACCTCCCTTATCATCGATTATCTATGGGGTCGCCCCCGCGTTTTTACGGTTTCATCCTTTGATGGATCCCATCATCGATCCTTGCACGAAATACTTTTGAATGAAGGGATACACTAACAAAATCGGCAAGGTCGCTACCACCAAGGTGGAATATTTGATGGATTCGCTTAGCAGATTTTTATCGTCATGTACATCGGTCATCATCTGGTCCGTCTGATTTTGAATCACGATGTCGCGCAATAAAATCTGCACGGGAAACAGCTTCTCGTCGTTCAAATAAATCAGCGCCGGGAAAAAACTATTCCACTGATTGACGGCGTAAAACAAGCCGATCGTCACGAGCGAAGGCACCGACAGCGGAAGGACGATTCTCCACAACGTCTGCAGCATTGAACAGCCGTCGATCTTGGCGGCGTCTTCAAGCTCGCTCGGAATTTGCTCGAAGAACGTACGCTGGATAAACACGTAGAATGATGCGACGGCCGTAGGAATGACGATCGCCCATATGGAGTTCCGCATCCCTAGCGCATTCACGACCAGGAAGGTCGGAATCAAGCCGCCGGCGAACAGCATAGGAAGGAGGACGAATCCGGTCAGGATGTTGCGTCCGGGCAGCTCTTTTCTCGATAGCGGATAAGCGGCGCAGATCGTGAGGAACAGGCTGACGGCGGTTCCGGCCACCGTATATACAACCGTATTCCAATACGCCCGGCCAAGCATCGGAAACGCGAAGACCCGCTTATAGGCATCCAATTGGAAGCCCATAGGAATGATGCCGATTTTCCCTTGAGATATGTATAGCTGATCGCTCAAGGACGCAGCGATGACATAGAGAAACGGGTAGATCGTGGTAATGACGATGATGCCGAGAAACAACGTGTTACACGCGAGAAAAGCCAAGCTTCCGAACGTCATGCGATAGGTTGGCATCATTCACTCCTCCTATTACCAAATGCTCGTCTCCGAATATTTTCGCGCCAGTTTGTTGGCGATCACGAGCAGCACGAGCCCCATCACGGATTGGAATAACCCTACGGCGGACGCAAAGCTGTAGTTGGCCTCGAGAATGCCTCGGCGATACACATAGGAGCCGATGACATCCGCCGTGACGTACGTGTTCGGATTGTACAGCAGGATGATCAGTTCATACCCGGTCTCAAGCATGTGTCCGATTTTAAGAAGCAGAAGAATGATAATCGTCGGCGCAATGCCGGGCAACGTAACATGCCACGCTTGCTTCCAGCGGTTTGCGCCGTCCATGCGGGCGGCCTCGTACAGGTCGGTATTGATCCCCGTCAAGGCGGCAAAGTACAGAATCGCCGACCATCCCAACGTCTTCCATAGATCGATGAGGGTGTAGATGCTCCAGAAATATTCCGGCTTCTGAAGGAAGGCAGTCCTTTCCGCACCGAACTGGACCAGCAGATTGTTCACCAGTCCTACGCTGGGCGACAGGAACGTGACCGCCATGCTCGCCACGATCACGGTCGATACGAAATGCGGCAAGTAACTGATCGTCTGTACGGATCGTTTCACCCAAGCACTTCGAACTTCGTTGAGCAGCAATGCAAAAATGATCGGTGCCGGGAAAACAATAATCAGATTGAGCAGATTGAGCATGAGCGTATTTCGGATTAACCTCGCGAAATAAATCGAGTCGAAGAAATCGAGAAAGTGTTTGAATCCGGCCCATGGACTGGATAATATTCCCTTATACACGTTGTAATCCATAAAGGAGAGGACCACCCCCATGATCACGGGAGCGTACCGAAAAATCGCATAGTAGATGAACGGAAGCAGAAACATTGCGTAGTAGGGCAACGCTTTCTTTGCCGTTCTTCTCCAGTCGGCCCGTCTGGACGTCGCGGTTGTCGAGGCCGATACGTCTGCGGCTGCGGATTTGGCCATCTTCGCTTGAATCCTCCTTTCGTCATTGTCTCGCAAGCCAAGGCGGCCTTGCCCCTCCAATGTATCCGCTTTCAATCGATCTGCCAATCTTTCATTCTTACGATCCATCCTCAAATTTCGGGATTTGCCGCGAAAGGGCATCCGCAAGTTTTAAGGCGGATTATCAAAACATCCGATTCGCCCGGAAGTCGCATTGGAAGAGGCCGGACGGACGAATCCGCACGGCCTCCGCGCGACAAGCTATCCGTTCACTTGACGGTATTGCCCCGGCGTAATCCCTTCATGTCTCTTGAAAACACGGATAAACGTGTTCGCGCTTGAAAAACCGACAGACTCCGAGATCGCCGCGATCGATTCCTTCGTATTTCTCATCAAGAGCTTCGATTGTTCGATGCGCTTGGCGTTGATATAGTCGACGTAATGCATACCCGTGACATCCTTGAAGATGCTGCTTACGTACGAAGGAGACAATCCGATGGCCTCACTCAGCATCGTCAGCGAAATATCCCGTCGGTAGTGCTCGGCGGTAAACGATTCGATCTGCCGGAGCAGTTGGGCATACTGTCCCTCCTTTTTCTCCTGAAGCCAACGAACGAGCGCCTGGAACGCCTGTTCGATGCAATCCTTTTTCTCCTCGATCCCTTCCCTGCTTTCCAACTCCCGATGTAAATCGAAGGACGGGCCGAATACTTCCTCCGGTGTCGAGCCGACTTCATACATCGTGCGAAGAACGGTGCCTGCCAGAGAATGAAACAGATGCATAACGGTGGATGGCGTCGAATGCCCCGACTCCAGGTTGTCACTCCAGATGGAATGCAAGTACTCGGACAACGCGGAAGTATTGCAGATTTTCACCGCATTAATGATTCGCTTCTCCATGTCGAACGAATAGATGAACGAACGCTCCGGGAGCTTGCGGACTTCATCGACATAGATGATACTGCCCTGCCCTTTCACTAGCTTGTACTGCAGAGCCGACAGAGCGTCCACATAAGAATACGAAATATCCTCGACCTGCTGTGTCGCATTGCCCACCCCCACCGTAAAGCTTCGGCCGTATTCCCGTTGGAAGTGGTCCGTCACTTTCCGAATGAACTCGTCGATCACCTCAGGGCTGAGTTTGTGGTAATCCAGATTAACCACCGACACGATCTTGCTATTACGCTTCGCAATCGATTTGACCGAAAAGCGAGATCGGCTGATCGCCGCGGCGAATCCGTCGATCTCGCTGATTATATCAATATCGTATGGACTGATTCTATCGTCCAGGGTGAAGTCCACAGGCTCGAATACGAGAATCTGAAATGCACCGAACGAGAACGGCAACTGCAGCTTTTCGGACGCCTCTGCCAGCCTCTCGCTCGTCGTTCTGCCCTCCAGCATGTCGTAAAGAAATTTTTGCTGCAAGGCCGGCAGGTTTTTCTGAAACTCCTCCTTCAAGTGGTGGTTTTCGTAGTAGACGTAATTGATGATCCGGTCTATGAAACCAATCTCATCCTCCCGTTTAGGGGTATCGTCTCCAAGAGCGCTCTTTCGTTCGAACAGCTGCAGGCAGCCCACCATATGATTGATCGGCCGGTAGATCCGCTCCGAGAGGAAGTAAGAGATCACCAAGCCTACGGAGAGGCACAAGATGGCAGCTACCAGCGTGAACTGCCTGAATTTATTGGCCTTCTCGGTAATGAATGCTGTCGGCACCACGCTTATGTAAGTCCAGTCGTTGAATTGGGACGTAGTAAATACGATTTCATAGCTTTTGCCGGAAATCTTATCCTGCAGGTACCCTTCTCCCGTACCGGACGATCGGACTTTATCCGTAATGATGTTCTTGACGGAGTTAATCGTGACGTCGAGCTCCGATCGGATCGGACTGTTGATCATATCGCGGCCCGAAGCGTCCACAACGTATAAGAAGGCTGGATAAGATTCGCTCCCGCTATGCAACATACCAGATAAATCTTCGGCATTTACGCTGAAGTACAACACGCCGCTTGGGACCATCTCGTCGGGGGGAAGCATTCGCGCAAAGGTTACGACGGACATCGGTTTGTCATAAGAGACGACATCGAAGTGTCCCATCGATTTCATGCCAAAATGACTGCCCACGGTCTCTTTCCAGGGCAGCTCGGGTTTGGTTGTGTAGATGCCTGTGTAGTAATAATCCCGATCGTACTTCGACTCGAAGTTCAGAACGGCCGGATACCGGTACGGCTGAAGCCAAATATCCGAGATCAGTCTGTTCGAATGCTTTACGCTCCTTAGAAACTGGATGATATCGTAAAACAGCAGCTGATCTTGATTCCATGTCTGCTCGGTCAGGTACATGGATCGTCGGACGTCGCTTTGCAGCGAGATCTGATACGACAGCACGTCCCATGACATCAGCGCTTTGTCGATGTTGTTCCTGGCCTGCTCGATATACTTATTGTTAGCGCTTACCACTTCATCGATCAGCAGAGACGACGATTTCGTATAGGATAAATATCCGAATGCCAAGATGGCCGCGAGAACGAATAAGTTGAAGAACACAAGCAGTTTGACGAAGATACTCTTGTGCTTAAACATTCTGATACTCGACGGGAAGACGTTCACGTAGCACCTCTTTATTCGATATGTGTGTCTGCGTTACCGTTTTTTAAATTGTACGCCACCGCACGAGTACTGTAAATTCATTTCATGATATCCAAAAAAAGAGCTAGCTATCGAAAAAAACGCAAACAGCCCGGCGCCTGTATACAGGTCGACCGGGCTGCCGACCGCTGCCATCCGATCACGCTTGCTCCGTATATTCAAAATAATCGAAATCGGCATGCTTCCGTGCGCCGCTTAAGTCTTGCACGCAAAGTCCGATGAAGGTTCCCGTAAACCGGATGTAATCAGGGGACTCGTCGGATAGGTGCGCCACATCCATCTTGTCGCCGACGGGGCTCCAATCCGAACCGTCCAGAGAGCACCAGAACTGTACGAACTCCCGCTCGATGACCGCCCGGAGACCGCAGCGCGTGACGCCTTCGATAGGGAGGTCGCAATCCATCGGTTCGTCATACCGACCTCCGACGCTTCGTATGATTCCAAGACACTTACCGGCCTCTTCGTCGCGCGTGATTCGGAGGTAGATATAATCCTTCGTGTCGTAATATAGAATCAGTCCAGCCATCTGTTGGTATTGCTCCGGCTCGAATTCGACGCATGTCTCGGCCGTGCAGTTGAATGCCTGCTGCCTGCGCGCCACTAAGCTTTGTCGATGACGGGAAATGAGCGACTCCCTGCCTTTCAACCGCAAGAAGCCCGGTCGTTCCCGCAGAGACAACCAAGCTTCGTCTGCCGGAACTCGAAGAGTACTCCAGTCGACGCCAAGCGTGTCTCGGTTGAAATCATCCCTCGCGGGCGAGGGCGGGAATGGATGCGGGGCCAGTTGCGGGGCTTGAACGACAACCAACGGCTCATGACCTCCTCCATCTATCCTTAGCCACTTCTCCTCCGTCCAATAGCATCGCTGTATCGCAGTCTCTCTGCCCATATTGCACAGTTTGTCCCTTACAGGTCGGCCGCATAAGTGAACCATATACCATTCGCCCGTTTGCGTCTCCACCAGGCTGCCGTGTCCCGCTTTCTGCAAAGGCAAATCCGGTCGTCCCGCCGAGGTCAACACCGGATTTCGCGGGTCCACTTCGTAGGGGCCGTCGATCCGTCTGGAGCGCGCCATGGTAACCGCATGGTTGTACTCGGTCCCTCCTTCGGCGGTCATCAAATAGTAATAGCCGTCCCGCTTATACAGATGCGGCCCCTCTGTAAGCTTCAAGTCGGTCCCCTTAAAGATATGCCGGACCGGTCCGACCAGCTTCGCTTCCTCCGCCGAATATTCCTGAAGAACGATTCCGGCGAAACGGTTACGGCCCTTGCGGTGATCCCACAGCATGTTGACAAGCCACTTGCGCCCATCGTCGTCGTGAAATAAAGAAGGATCGAACCCGCTGCTGTTCAAGTAAATCGGCTCCGACCAAGGCCCAAGGATATCCGTCGCGGTCACGAGATAGTTATGGGTGTCCTTGAAGGCGCCTATTCTGCTTTTCACGTCGGTGTAGATCAGGTAGAACACACCGTCATGATAACTCAAGCATGGGGCCCAGACGCCTCCGGAATCGATGTTGCCCTCCATGTTCAGCTGGGACGGTCTCGTTAAGGCGTGGGTGAGCAGCCTCCAATGGACCAAGTCTCTAGAGTGGTGAATCTGCACGCCGGGGAACCATTCGAAGGTTGAGGTCGCAATATAATAGTCATCCCCCACTCTGAGAATAGACGGATCCGGGTTAAATCCACGCAAGATCGGGTTTATGATCGTAATCATTCTAATCCCCCCTGAATTCGAATGATTTTACTCTATCTGTTAATCCGTCTCTTGCCTATCTCCCATTTTTTCGAACCGTCCTCCATTTTTATGACACGTTTCGCGACGGTGTCGTAAATATTATTGATTCGATACAAACGCTCGGGGCGATATGTATATAAAACGTTCCGCCTGAGCCATTACGTGAACTTTTTGATAGGGGTGATTTTCAAATAGATACTGGACAAAATGACCGGGCTTCTCCCCATTGGCGCTAAATCCGTCATAGTGAAGAGGGATGATAGTTTCTATTCCGGCTGCGACGGCCACCTCTGCCGCTTCGCGGTAATCCATATTCCCAACGATCCCCCGTTCACGTCGAAAGAAATCACCACCGTTGATCGGAAGCAAGCCGAGATCAATGTTATGGTTTTTCAGAGTTTCCACAAGACCAGGGTAAACTACCGTATCGCCGGCATGATAAATGGTGACTCCGTTCATTACAATCAAATAACCGACGTATCGGTGCATACCATGTTCGTCGGTCTCCAGGCTCTCGTGAGCTGCTGGAATGGGAAGGATTCGGGCATCTCCGAACGCTAGCCATTCGCCAGTCACCGCATTAGTCAAGAGATTCTCTTGCACTCCGCATCGAAGCATCTTATCACGGCAAAAGACCGGAGAAACATATTGAGTGCCCGGACAGTTGCGTGCCATCACTGAGATCGTACCCTCATCGAGATGGTCGCCATGCTCGTGAGTAATCAGGCATACATCCGCCCGTCTGATGTCTTCGGGAGAAAACGGCGGCTGAAAAGCGCGTTTGGCGCCCCTTCGTTCCAACAAATCGGATACCCAAGGATCAATGTATATAATCGTATCCTTCCCCTTCAGAATGATACTCTCTTGTCCGACAAACCATACTGCAACGCACTCCTCCGGCAAAACCACCGCGTCAATCCGGTCCATTATCGCTTGTGGGTTGGGCAGTATAGACATAGTATTTCCTCCCTCGTTTGAATCAACCTATAATCCGACTTACTTTAATCAAGCTTCCTCTTTAATCTGCTTACATACATCCAAAGCATTAACGAGCGAACCAAACTGAAGACGATAAAAGCAAGCCATAGCCCATCATTGCCGATCCAATCCCGGGTACCGTAAAGGACTGCGACAAACACGATCATTGAAATGATCATGGAATTGCGAATCGGTACCGATTCCGTAGCCCCGTTAAATATACCGTTCAGCAGTAACCCGCCGAAAACGACGATCGGAAAAACAAACAGCCAGACCGAATACCGAACGGCAAGCGCTTGTACCTCCTCAGAAGCCGTGAACAGCGAGATCAAATGGCCGCCAACCCCCGCTAAACCTACAGATAACACAAGAGCTGAGACGAAGGACCAAAACATTCCCAACTTGATCGTATGCCGAAGCAGCGCGCCATTTTTCTCTCCGTAAGCCCTCCCCGACCAGATGCTGCCGGCATTCGCGAACCCGTCAAAAATGTAGGAGACAATCAAGGCGATTTGCATAAGAATCGCGTTGGCGGCCAGAACGGCGTCCCCTCTCCCGGCTCCCGCCGCAGTAAACAACCCGAATACGGAAAGAAGACAGAAGGTCCTTATAAACAAATCCCGGTTGACCTTCAGCATGTGAACGAACGACTCCGCATGGAAGAAAGTACGCCAATCTTTACTCAATCGGTTTACTTTCGACCACACAAATAGAGCGCCTGCCAAAAAAACGAACGCTTCGGAAATGAGCGTCGCCCACGCTACGCCTTGCACTTTCATGCCTAGACCGAGTACGAAAAAGAAATTCAACCCGATATTTAAACCGTTCAATAGAAGCTGCATCCATAATGCCATTTTAACTTTAGAGCGTCCGATTAACCACCCGTATACCGCGTAATTTGCAAGCAAAAGCGGGGCGCCCCAGATCCGAATGGAATAATATTGTTCGACCAGAGCCGCGACACTTTGGGACGGCCCAATGAAATAGAGAGCCGCTCGCAAGATGGGATCTTGAAATGCTATGAATACGAAACCGAAACCGAGTCCTAAAAAGAAAGGCCGGGAGAACGCCATAACCAATCCATTGGAGTCTCCCGCCCCGTCCGCTTGCGCGGTAAATCCGGAAGTGCTCACTCGAAGAAATCCAAGCAGCCAATACAGGTAATTAAAAATCAAGGAACCTACGGCGACGGATCCGATATATACAGGATCGCCAAGTTGTCCGACGATCGCAGTGTCGACAGCCCCCAACAGAGGCGTCGATAATGCGGATAGTACAAGCGGAAGTGACAACAGCAAATACGACTTGTGCGTATATAGCGGCGATTGTTTCTGGAGCAATGACATTTGTAATCTCATAAATCCGGTTCCTCTCGGTGTATGTTACTTAGATAACGCAGCGGCACACTATCTAAAAAATGAAATGAGCTCTTTTGTATAAGGATGGCGCTCCTCCGCGAATAATTGATTGCGGCTGAATTGATCGATAAGCTTTCCCTCTTTCATAACCATGATCCGTTGGCTCATTTGATTGACGGCGGCAAGGTCATGTGAAATAAACAAATATGAAAGATGTAAACATTCCCGAAGTTCCGTTAATAAATTCAGAACAGCTCCCTGTGAAATAACATCCAGACTTGCGGTAGGCTCATCCAGCACAATGAGCTCAGGTTCAATACTGACAGCGCGTGCAATGTTCACACGTTGCCGTTGTCCTCCGCTTAACTCATGAGGATATCGATTTGCCAACTCCGACGGCAGCTCAACGGCTTCAAGCAGCTGCTTTACGTAGGCGTCCTTAGAGGTATAAGAAAAGTAAACAAGCTTTAGATCATTCTTATACTGGGAATATGCGTCAATAAGAGAATCTTTTATTTTTAACTTTGGATTTAGAGCCGCGGACGGATTTTGAAACACGATTTGAATCTTTCTCCGGTAAGGATGCAACTGCTTCTCATTAAGTTGTTCAATCGCTTGATTATTTATAAGGATCGTTCCGCTGTCAATCAGTTCAATCCGCAACAGACACCGTGCCAGTGTGCTTTTTCCGCAGCCGCTTTCCCCGACAAGTCCAAGACATTCACCCTTTTCCAGCTCAAAGGAAAGGTTGTTCACAGCTAATTTTCCCGCTTTATAAGACTTTGTCAGGTGTTTAACCGTAAGCAGGCTCATCTTCTTCCTCCTCCCTTAGACCGGATGGAAGAGAATGCCCCAGTGTAGGTGCAGCTTGAATCAACTGTTTGGTATACTCATGCTGGGGATGGTCAAGTATCCGATGCTTTCCTCCGGACTCAACAATCTTCCCTTCCTTCATGACAGCGAGACGGTCCGCATAGCGTCTGACATGGCGCCAATCATGCGTAATAAATAGGATCGAACACCCTGTTTCTTTTTGCAGTTTTGCCAGCAATTCTAAAATCCTGTGCCCTGACACACTGTCAAGCGCGGTTGTTATTTCATCTGCAATCACCAAGTCCGGCGACAGCAAAAGCGCCATTGCAATTGAAACACGCTGAAGTTGTCCCCCGCTTAGCTGAAACGGATATTGATTACATAAAGCTTCTTCCAGCCCAACTGAAGTGAGCGCTTGAATTGAATTGATCTGCCGAGTTTTTGCAGAGACGATGCCGTGTGCTTTCTGATATTCTTCAAGGTGTTGACCGA
Organism: Paenibacillus alkalitolerans; assembly: GCF_016482785.1. Classification (GTDB taxonomy): domain Bacteria; phylum Bacillota; class Bacilli; order Paenibacillales; family YIM-B00363; genus Paenibacillus_AE; species Paenibacillus_AE alkalitolerans. Next base: position 334,767 of record NZ_JAEMXM010000001.1, read on the forward strand.
TGGTTCGAAACGGCGTGAAAGAGCCCTGATAATCTTGAAAAATATAAGAAAGCTTTTGACCCCGAATGGCCCGCATCTGTTTTTTTGACATTGACAGAATATTTTCCTCGTTAAAAAAAATCTTCCCCTCAACCTGCAAATTGGGGGGAAGCAAGCGTCCAATTGCCTGGGAGAGCAAAGTTTTTCCGCTTCCGCTTTGCCCGACTAGAGCTAACCACTCCCCTTGATGAATGGAGAATGAGACATGATCGACGATTGTCTTCTTTCTGCTGCTAATGGATAGCTGCTCAATCGATAGGTTCATTGTCCCGCCTCTTTCTTGACATCAAAATGATCACGCAGAACATCGCCCAGCATATTCGCAAATAACACCGCTATTACAATCGCCGCGCCAGGATACACCATTAATTCAGGCATTGATTGGAAAAAAGGGCGCGAGTCGTTGAGCATTGCTCCCCACTCGGGGACTGGAGGTTGAGCGCCTAGTCCAATGTACGAATATGCGGAAATGAGCAAAATAATTTTTCCAAGATCAAGACTTGCCAGAACAAGAACATGTCCCGCAATATGAGGAAATAAGTGCTTGCTCATGATTTTGCCGGAAGACAGTCCATTCGTACGGGCAATCAGTACATAGTCTTTTTGGGCTTCTGACAGAACAGTACTCCGAACAAGACGCGCATAATTAACCCATTTAACAAAGACGATCGCAAGCACCAAGTTGCCGATGCCCGGTCCAAGTAAGCCGCTTATGATAATCGCTGCAATAGTGTCTGGAAAAGCTAAAAAACCGTCTGCAATTCGCATAAACACCTTATCAACCAATCCGCGTTTATATCCGGCAATGAGCCCAACAGGAATGCCGATGATGAGAGCGAGTAATAATGCCAATAAGCTGTAACCTATCGTCTGTTGACCGCCTAGTAACAGTCTGGTCAGTACATCCCGACCTAGATGGTCTGTTCCAAGGGGATGCTGAACGCTCCATCCCTGGAGGCGGCCGTCGAGATTTGTTAATGTAGGATCATGCCGTAAATAAAAAAAAGTGTATACGGAGACCGCACTGACAATGACAACGAACAGGAGCACAAGTGCAGCTTGCACACTGTGCTTATTCTTCTTTGACAAATGTATAGATAAGCCTTTCATCCGCCGGCCTCCCTTTCTTTCAGCTTCATCTCGGGATTTATATACCGGTAAGTCAAATCCACACATGAATTTACAATGAAAACAATGACGGCCATTATCAAAATATACCCCTGTATCAGCGGAAAATCACGTTGACGTATCGCATCGACCACAAGCTTTCCAATTCCAGGGTAGGCAAATAAAACTTCAATCACCACAACTCCACCGATTAAGCTTCCCAGGCTGACACCAAATACAGTAATAACTGGAGGCAGGCTATGACGAAATGCATGAGCGAAAAATATTCTTTGTTCTGACAACCCGCGGGCTCTCGCTGCACGAATAAATTCCTGACTAAGCGCATCAAGCAAACTGGATCGAAGCAATCGAACATATACGCTTGAAATGGCCAGCCCAAGAGTAATAGACGGCAGGATCAAGGAAACAAAACCGTCTCTCCCCATTGTAGGAAACCAATTAAACCGTACCCCAAAAATTTCGATGAAAATAAGGCCAAGCCAAAAGCTCGGCATGGCTGCACCAATAATTGAGAGTGTTCTGCTCATGCGATCAACCCAACTATCTCGATAGAGGGCGGATAACGATCCCAACGGGATGGATATCGCCAGCATAACAATCACCGCGCCGGCTGATAATTCAAGGGTAGCAGGAAGTCCCATTAAAATCATATCCATCACAGGTTGGCCGGTAACATAAGAGCGACCGAAATCAAGTTGGATGAAACGAAGAAGCCATTGCCCATATTGGACAAGCAATGGCTTATTAAATCCCATCTCTTCTCTTAATGCCTCTACTTGCTCCCGACTAACCGATAGTTCATCAACGTTTAAAATGGTCAGAACAGGGTCGCCGGGAGCAAGCCGGACAAATAAAAAACTGATAAACGTAATAAATAACATAAAAAGCAGGACTTCAAGGAATTTCCGTACAACGATTCGAAACATTATTTCACGTCCAACCGATTTGTAATCATGTAATATTCGCTCCGCGTTGTCACCCAATTTTTCACTTTTTTATCGTTATAAGCAACGATCGTGGAAGGATGCAAAACAAATGAATTAATCACATTCTCATGAACATAATCGGCTGCTTGCTCAGCGAGTAAAGCTCGATTTTCTTGACCTACGGTTTGATTGAGTTTATCAATGATTGAAGTCAACTCGGGGTCATTAGCACCACTAAAGTTAAGTGCGCCGGTCGGATGATACGTTGCGTTTAAATAATATCCGGCATCCCCTCGCGGAGCAGTCAAATTACTATAAGTAGCCAGATCCCAGTCGCGATTTGATGCCATGTATTCTTCGGGGATATCGATTTGCCGAATCTTGACATCGATACCCATCTGTTTGGCGTCAGATTGAAAGACCTGGGCAATCAATGGCAAGTCTGCTCTTGCTGAATATGTCAGCAGAGTAAACTGAAGAGGTTCGTCGTCCTTTTGCATTTTTCCGTCTTTAAGAGTATAGCCGGCTGCCTCCAGGTAGTTGACAGCTGCATCCTTTCCCGAAGCACGCTCTTCGTAAGATGGGGCGAACGGCAGTGATGGAAGGAATGGACCTGCAGCAGCTTCCCCATACCCAAGCAGGATTGTATCAACAATTTTCTGGCGGTCAATCAAGGCATCCACAGCACGTCTTACATTGACATCCTGCAAACTTTTGCGTTGTATATTCATGGTCAGTTGATGTACACGGAAAGTTGCAGTAGATTCAACTTTCATGCCGTCTGTTTCTCTTAACATTTCCAAACTTTCCACTTCCGGACGATAAACAATATCTACTTGTCCGGATTTCAATGCAAGCGAACGGGCATTTGCATCCTCGTTAAAAGAAAATGTGACTGAATCGAGGTTTGAAGCCCCATCCCAATAATCGGCATAACGTTCAAGCTCGAGTTTGCTCCCAGGTGTGAATGACTTCAGCGCAAAAGGCCCCGTACCTATAGGTTTATTGACAACATCCTGTTCTGTTACGTCAATGATTGAAACATTGGGATTAACAAGTTCTGAAACAAACTCAGGAAATGGTTCTTTTGTTGAGATATTCAATGTATATTTATCCGCTTCGATCGTATCGATTTTCAATGCATTCTGAATAGCGACACTCTCTCTAAGCGCTCGTTCAAGGGAGGCTTTTACGGCTTCTGCATCCATTTTCTTACCATTTTGGAATGTGACATCTTCACGGAGTTTTATCGTCCAATGCTGTCCATCCTCACCTTCCCAGCTTTCCGCCAGCCAAGGTGAAACGGTTAGATTCTCTTCATCTAATCGGACTAGAGTTTCTGTTATTCCTGCTCTTAACGGTACATAGCTTGAATCTACGTGCGGATCAAGGGACTTAGTAGAAAAATTATACAGAAAATGAATGTGCTTAATATCCCCTCTATCAGCTGGAGATTGCGTACAGGCCATTAACAAGCTGACACACACCAATGCCAATACCAATAAATAGCAGTATCTCTTGTTGCTTATTTTCAAAACTATCCCTCTTTTCGTAATGATAACGATTTACATCATATCGTAATAATTACGATTAGACAAGGTTCATCAAGCAATAAATGATCCGCACGCTGAGCGAGCGCACGAGCAATCAATACGCGCTGCTTCTCGCCCCCCGACAAAGTGCTAAAACTGCGGTCTGCAAGTTCCCTCATGCCTACTCGGCGCAGGGCGCCAGCCGCAATCTGATGGTCTTCCACTGTGTAGGCCTGCAACGACGAACGGTGTGGCGATCTGCCCAAGAGCACCATTTCAGCTACTGAAATCGGCAAATTCGGCGCGGCTTCCTGAGCCACTACGGCGATTCGCCGGGGTAACTCACGACTGGATAATGAAGTCACCCCTGCATCATCAATAAGTACCGTCCCTTCGCGTGGAGGAAGCGCAGAATAAAGTATACGTAAAAAGGTAGACTTTCCACTTCCATTTGGACCGATAAGACCGACAACCTTACCCAAATGTGCTTCAAGACCCACAGAAGCAAGTACGGGCTCCCCATCGTAAGCAAACGACACCTTCTCAGCACGAATCAACTGTTTCCCCTCCTCCAGGTTTTTGTCCCTTTCTGTTTATAGCCGAATTGTATTGATCATGGCCCCTTTTGACTAACGGATCTGCAAGCTCAAGCGCGCCCGGGACTACAAGCACAATAAGTGACACACCCACAGTCATCAGTCCACAAATGAGCAGCACGGGAGTTTGCCCCGCTGCTGTTAATGCGTAGGGAAGCAGGATAAGGCCGAGCGGAGCAATAGCATAAGACACCATAAAGTCAAATGAGAAAACCCTTCCCAGCTTGTCCGGTGCTACCTCGCGCTGAACAGCGCTGAACCATGGAATGTTAAATGCCTCGATCCCGGCTCCTCCCAGAAAATAGGCCAGAAGAACAAGGATGATCCCCCATTGTGGGGATATTGCCGGAATGGTGAGTGCCAGCGGTACCAATCCATATAAACTCAAACCAATGAACGCAACCCTACCTGGACGGCGAGGCGTCCATTTTGCCATCCACACCGCTGCGGCCGCCGCGCCCAACGAATAGCTTCCCAGCGCCACTCCAAGGAACGTATTGCCATTCACACCAAGCAGATCCCGACTAATCAGCGGCAAAGTCAACTGTTGTACAGCGAAGCCTAACGTCAGCCACACCACAAGCGCCCCGAGACCGGCGATAAACCAGCGATGCCGGGCAACCTCACTCAATACCCCTCCGAAATCGGAAAAGGGGTTTTTCCCAGAACCGGTGGTCGCGACTCGCCTGCTGTTTGGCAGTAACTTCGCCAGCCAAGCTGATCCCAGCCATAACAAACCGGTGGCAAGCAACGTTGCTGAGCCGCCGATTGAAGCATACAAAATTGCCGCCAATGTTGGGCTGCCGACAAGAAGAACCCTGTTGCTTAGGGTGGATAGCGCATTCGCCTGTTGCCTTTCCTTCTCCGCTACAACCTCGCCAATCAAGGCCTGGTAAGCCCCTCTGAAGATGCCCTCCCCTAACCCGGCGACCAAGATTGTCGCGCAGAGCAAGGGCACCGAAAATGAAAAGGTGACGATCGAAGCCAGAATAGCCATCCCTCGAATAGCACTTGATAAGGTAAGCACATTGCGTCGTGAATAACCGTCGATTATGCCTACCCCAAGGATCGCTCCCAGCACAAAACCTGCTGTGCGAGCTCCCAGTACCAGTCCGAGCACCTCAATGCCGCCATGAGTATCCAATAGATATAGAGTAAGTGCAACTGGCGTAATAGACGTAGCTGCTCCAGAAGCCGTGTAACTCAGCCATGCTAGCCGGAACTGCACATTTCTCAAAATGATAAACATCATTCACCTCAAAACGAGGGCAATGTTCGCCAATAGCCCTATTTAAACTTAAACGACCATCGTACACCCGCTATTCGAAAATTGCCCCCTATATCATATCAGCCTTCCGACCGCATCTTTCGTACCAGGAAAAATAAGAACGGGGCGCCAGCCACGGCAGTGATGATGCCCAAAGGGAGTTCCCGCGGGGCAAAAATCATACGAGCGGCAAGATCTGCCCAGATCAAAAATGAAGCTCCCAAAAGTGCCGCTACCGGCAGTAGTCGGCGATGAATCCCCCCAACACAAAGGCGGGCCACATGTGGAACAACCAAACCTACAAAACCGATTCCCCCAGAAACAGCCACAGCAGCCCCTACACATAAAGAGACGACCACCAGTACTTGTAAACGCACTCGTGCCGGCGGGCTCCCAAGCGCGTGAGCCGTATCATCTCCCAAGTTGAGCGCGTCAAGCCGCCTTGACCATAGCACAAGGAACACAAACGAGATCAATACCATCGGTCCGGCAACGGCAACCGAAGACCAATTCGCCCGAGTAAGCGAACCTAACAACCAGAACAACACAGCCCTGGCGCCTTCCGGAGTATCCGAGGCAAAAATCAGAAAACTGGTCGCTGCATTGAGCACATAACCGATGGCCACTCCTGCGAGTAATAACTTGATTGATGTTATCTTCCCGCCACTGGATGCAAGCGCAAAGACCACTGCAGTGGCGCCTAGCGCACCCAAAAACGCACTGCCCGTCAAAGCATTTGCTCCAACGGACACTCCAACTCCGAAGAGAATCGTTAGCGCGGCTCCAGTCGAGGCGCCTGCACTGACACCAAGCAGGTAGGGTTCTGCTAGAACATTGCGTACTAAGGATTGCAAGGCTACCCCTGAAATCGCCAACGCAGCTCCAACGAAAGCGGCCAGTAGCACCCTCGGGGTTCTGACAAGCCAAACAATGCTGTCTTCAGATCCGCTCCAACTCATTTCGAAGCCTTCAAACAAATGGTGGAGCACAATACGAGCCACCGTACCCGGATAAATCGTAATAATTACTATTAACGTATCATCCTACAAGTATCTGGTCAATGTAGATAATATAGCAACCATTCTTGTCATGTAATTTTCCACTGTAGTACGGACTAGTTCAACGTCCTTGATCCCATACTTTTTCCTATTTCACTGCAAATCATCTTCAAATCATCTTCAAAGCTTTGCATGACGAATGCATCCGATAACAATTCTCCCTTAAGCACTTGAGCAGCTTCCTCCATTTTTCGCGACATATTGTAGAGATCCCTTGCTTCGCCGTCCTTTATTCGTAATAATTACTATTAAGATGTTCCATGAGTCACCTGATCGGAGTTCGAATCTTTCAGTACAAGCGTTTTTAAGGAATTGCGGGCAAATTCTTAGATTTGTTCATCCGAATACGCAGTCAACACATGCCAGTTAGTAAATTCCGCATTGAATTTACTGACGTAGTTTTTTAACACTTCCGGCTTATCTCTCTCCGGATCTACACTAAAGGATACAATTTCTGCCGCGATTCCGGGCGATTATCGGCACGGACTCTTATACCGCTGCGCTGGCCGCTGTCGGAGGCAGCTTATTCCTGAGCGAGTAAGCCAGTCGTAGTACTGATGTTTTTTGCTTCACCGTGCCGTGCCATTAAAGTTAAATAGTATTAGACCACCCTCATAAACAAATAAATAACCAAAATCACTCGGAAAAAAGATACTTCTATAATAATCCGGACGATCCATTAAATTTTGTTACGGTTGATAGAAATAAAGACCGTCCCATAATTTTAGTTATAGGATGGCCTCAGATATAGTAAGCTTCTACTATTTTTTCTCCATAGTGAACAAATGGAAAATGACACTCCAGGAATCTAAAATTCCCCACATATTGGGTACCCGCCGTGGATCATATAGGTTTTTTTCCATAGATTGTTGTATCTGGTATGCCCAACCACAGGTTGAGGTATCTTTTTAAACACATTGTTATTTAATCACTTTTCAAAGGAGGCCTTTAACACTGAAAAAAAAGAACAAACGGCGAGCGTCCACTCTCCGGATAAAATCAATAAGCAATGGCGGTCAATCATGGAATGTCAGCGCGAAGTACAACGAGCTTAAGTGGTTGGATGAATTAAAAAATGATTATTCCATCGAGGAAATAGAGGAAGTCAACGAGAATCACGTAACGGACAAGAACGTTTCATCCGTTTCTCAGTACCGGAAGCCAGAAGAAATTAACCCAGATAGGGTATTATTTTCACCGAAAACGACTAATTCGAAGGAGCAGTCGCAGGCTCAACTGGAAGAAAATGCTCAGTCTACCAAGGATTTATTCGAGGAAGTTAAAGTTAAAATAAATTCAGGCGACTATTCAATTGCAAATGGTTACGATGTTCCGTTCTCCTCGAAAGGATTCAATTCAAGCTAGAGGTAAAAGTAGAAAGTGCGAACCCCCATAGGCCGGAATGTTCAAAAGAAGTTGTAGCTTATATTTTGCGGGTGGTGTCAGCTTCGCGATACCACCCCGGATAAGCTGCCGGTGAGCGGCTGGCAACAGTTTCCCCCACTCCTCTGGGCAGCAAAAGATAACAACTTCGACCGTTAATAAAAGAAACGCCCCCTTTGCCTTAAGGGACGCCTCGCTTCAAAGCTACTTTACGTTCATTATTTCGCGAAACGATGATTGCCGATTTCCGCGACCACGCTCAGCCGTTCCCAGAACGCTCCGTCCGTCACGTCGGGATTGTAAAAATATATGGCGCCCTCCACGTTATTCTTGCCATTCATGGCGTCTTTCGTCGCGCGCAGCACGCTCGCGTTCGGTTCGCTCTTATCCAGGAGCCCGTTATGCGCTGGCGGAAATTGAACGCCCGAGTAAATCACCTCGTGGATCGAATCCGGGAACCGCGCGTCTCCCACTCGATTCAGGATGACGTTGGCGACAGCCAGTTGCCCTTCGTACGATTCATATCCCGCTTCGACTTGGACCAGCTTTGCGAGCAGCAACAAGTCCTCCACTGCATATGGCTTCGCTTCTTGAAACTCGGAGGCGACCAGCGCATCGGATGACTCCGCCATAGCAAGATCGGCGCGTCGTTCGTCCACGTTCCATACGACGGTCGCCCCCAGGAATCCGGCCGCGTACCGAAGCGGGACGTATGTCCTGCCGTCGGTGACGTAAGGCGCCGCATCCATCCGATACCGACGACCGTTGAAGAAGGCAACGGGAACGCCGTCGCTCATGACGATTTTGTCGCCGTCATCGGTATGTATCGTTAGCGTTGCATTCTTTTGATCCCATGCCGTCGTTGCTTCGAACAGGTCGGCCAGCGAGCCGACCGGAACGTACAAGCGGCCATCCGACAACTGCATAGAAGCGTCCCAAGCGGATTGTTCCCCGTCGATGGTCACCGTCGGTTGTTCTATGAGCATTATTTCCCCGGCGGCGGCCGAGACCGTCAACGGCGCGGAAACCATTAAGTGCAGCGCCGCGGCGCCAATCAACGCCCGCATTCGATAAGACGTTCTCTTCTTGTTCATTCCTACCTCCTTGATAGGTCATGATGAAGATCGTTCCAATCGTTAGCAGTGTACCATAGGTTCTCCCCCGAGGAAACGGAAAACTCGGAAATCGATCCGTCGTCGCACCCGTCGTGCCGATATGAATATGCAAAAAGGGACTCTTCTGTGGGATAATGGAATCACTCTGCAAGGCCAAGGCGAATGCAAATCTTTAGGAAGAATCGAGGAGAACCAAGAGATGAACGGTCTTTACGATGTAATTATCGCAGGAGCCGGTTCCATGGGGATGGCCGCTGGATACTACCTGGCAAAACAGGGACGAAAAACATTGCTGCTCGACGCAAATGATCCTCCCCATACCGTAGGCAGCCATCACGGAGATACCCGCATTATTCGGCACGCATATGGCGAAGGTAAGCAATACGTGCCCATTGTACTGCGGGCACAGCAGCTTTGGCTGGAATTGGAACAGGAAGCTGAGATTTCCCTATTCCGGCAAACCGGCGTGCTTTCTGTCGGCGCCTCGGACTCCCCTTTTCTGAAGGAAGTGAAGGAAAGTGCGGCAACCTTCTCCCTTCCGCTTGAGGTGCTAAATGCAGAAGTGATCCAAATCCGTTGGCCGGGCATCACCGTCCCGGACGATTTCTTGGGGTGCTTTGAAAACGCTTCTGGCTTTCTGTTCAGTGAGCAGTGTATACGAGCCTATCGTAATAGGGCGGTAGCCCTCGGCGCAGACATACGCCCTAATTCACCTGTTACCGACATTGAGGTAAAATCTGACGGAGTAGTCGTTCACTGCGGTGAAAAACGCTACTCAGGCGACTCGCTCATACTGTCTGCAGGAGCGTGGTCAGGAAAACTGTCGGCTTCGCTTGATCTGTCACTCCCGCTTACTCCTACTCGCAAGACGATAGGCTGGTTTGAGGCAAATGAACAATTATACGGCGCCGCTCATTTTCCCGCCTTTATCTTTGATTTGAAGACGTCCACGTACTACGGATTCCCCAGTTTCAACAGCTGTGGCGTGAAAGTAGGACGACACGACGGCGGTCAAGCGGTTAATCCGGATAATATGAATCGGGAATTCGGATCGCTCCCTGAGGATGAAGGCGACCTCCGTAGCTTCCTTACTGCCTGTATGCCGCAAGCAGCGGGCGCTTTAAAGCAGGGGAAAGTCTGCTTGTACACAATGACGCCGGACGAGCATTTCATCATCGACCGACACCCCGCATACCCGCATGTGGTAATCACCGCTGGCTTTTCCGGTCATGGATTCAAGTTCGTCAGCGCCGTTGGGGAAGCAGCCAGCCAGTTAGTCACATCGGGCAAAGTAGAACACGATGTATCACTCTTTTCATTGAAGCGGTTTTTCTCGATTCCGTAAACGGGAGGTTTTCCCCGTCACGCTTGAATATTTTCGAACTGATTGAAAAACATCTCGTAATATCTTTTTCCTTCATGAATCAACTCTTCGTGGCTGCCCTTCTCCAACACCTTGCCCCGATCGATGACCATGATCGTGTCGGCGTCCCGGATCGTATTAAGGCGATGCGCGATAATAAAGCTGGTTCGGTTCTTCATAAGTTTTAACAAGGCTTCCTGGATATGCAGCTCGGTCCGTGTATCGATGCTGCTCGTTGCTTCGTCCAGGATCAGGATCGAAGGCTGAGCCAGAATGACCCTTGCGATCGCCAGCAGCTGTCGTTGTCCATGGCTTAAATTCCCGCCGTTCTCGGACAAGACGGTACCATAACCGTTCGGGAGACGTCTGACGAACACGTCCGCGTTCGCCATCCTGGCCGCCGCGACGACCTCCTCGTCCGTTGCGTCCGGCTTTCCGTATTTTATATTTTCCTTGATGGTCCCGGAAAACAGATAAGTATCCTGCAATACAATCCCGAAGCTTTGCCGCAAACTGTCCCTCGTATATTCCCTGATGTCTCTGCCGTCTATTAAAATTCGGCCACCCGTTACATCATAGAATCTTGTCAACAGGTTGACGATGGTCGTTTTTCCGGCGCCTGTCGGGCCCACCAAGGCGATGCTGCTCTCCTGCGGCGCTTCGAAGCTTACGTTCTGCAGAATCGGGACATCCGCCCGGTAACCGAAGCTGACATTTTCAAACACGACGTGGCCTTTCGGCTGCTCCAGCCGGATCGCGCCGGGCGAATCGGAAGTCTCCTCTTGTTCATCCAGCAACTCGAACGCCCGTTCCGCGCCTGCCACGCCCGCCTGCAGCACATTATAGGTCTGTGCCAAATCGTTCAACGGCCTCACGAATTGCCGAGAATACCCGATAAAGCTTGCGATCACGCCGACGGTAATCGAACCGTTCACGGCAAGCAGCCCACCGGTGAACGCAATGGCCGTAAACCCGATATTGTTAATAACGCTGAGCAGCGGCATCATGAACCCCGACCAAATTTGAGCTTTAGTCGAAACATTATAAAGCTTGGCGTTGACCTCCTCGAATTGCTCGATCGATTTCTGTTCATGATTGAAAGCTTTTACGATCTCCTGCCCGGTAATCGTTTCCTCGATATGGCCGTTCAGCTTGCCGAGCTGCGCTTGCTGCTCCTTGAACATCACGCTCGTCCGCTTCGTGATCGTGCGGGTTAGGAAATATACGAGCGGTACTGTGATTATAGCGGCTAATGTCAATACCGGGCTAAGGGCCAGCATCATGAAGAGCGAACCGGCAATCGAAATGCTTCCGGCCATCAGCTGAACGGTCGACTGGGAAATCGTATTGCTGACATTATCGATGTCGTTCGTCAGTCTGCTCATGACTTCGCCGTTGGGGCGGGAATCGAAGTATGAAAGCGGCAGCTTCTGCAGCTTCGCGAACAGCGACCCGCGAAGGTTCATGACAACGCGCTGCGACAATCCGGCCATCAGCCATCCCTGCAACAAACTGAATAAGCCGTTCCCGATGTAAGCCGCAGACAGCGCGATAATCATAATATAAAGCAGCTGCATGCGGCCCGATTCGATTGAATCGATTGCATGGCCGATCAGGAACGGTCCCGCTACGGTCAGCGCCGAATCGAGAATGACGAATGCCGCAACGACCGACAGCAGTTTTCGCTCCTTGCCAAAGTATTCCCACAGCCGCTTCATCGTCGCCGTGAAGTTTTTCGGCTTTGCGACAGGTCCTCGCCCGGGAAATCCGCCGCTGATGCCTCCGGGTCTGCCGGGCCCCGGTCCCGGTCCATGCAGCATAGGAACTTCCTGCCGTCCGGTCGCGGAGCGGCTTTGCTCAATTTGCCTGGACATTCGCTTGCAGCTCCTTCCCGATCTGTGATTGGAAAATCTCCCGGTACACCTTGCATTCTTTCATCAACGCTTGATGAGTACCGATTCCGACCACTTCCCCTTGGTCCATCACGACGATTTTGTCGGCATCCATCACCGAGGTAATACGCTGAGCGATCATAATGCAGGTAAGATTCTTTGCATATGTCTTCAAAGCTTCTTTAATTCTTATCTCTGTAGCTGTATCCACCGCGCTGGTACAATCATCCAGAATCAGGATGCGCGGTTTTCGAATCAATGCCCGCGCAATCGAGATGCGCTGCTTCTGTCCTCCGGAAAGATTTACGCCGCGTTGGCCCAGCCTGGATTGATAGCCCTCGGGCAATTGGGTAATGAAGCCGTGGGCTTCCGCCATCTTCGCCGCTTGTTTGACTTCTTCTTCGGTTGCTTGCTCGTCGCCCCAACGAATATTTTGCATAACGGTTCCCGAGAACAAGACGCTCTTTTGCGGTACGATCGCGATTCTCTTCCTCAGTACGGCGGGATCGATGTCTCTCACGTCCTTGCCGTCGATCCGCACATGGCCGGCTGTCGCATCATAAAACCGTGGAATAAGCCCTACCAAGCTGCTCTTTCCCGAACCGGTGGAGCCGATGATGCCGACGGTTTCCCCCGGCAGACAAGTGAACGATACATTCTTCAGCACGGGAGGGCCGGACGTTCCGGCATACGCGAAATCGACGCCTTCGAAGTCGATTCGGCCAGACACAACGACGTCATCACCTGACGACGGCTCTTTCCAAGTCATGGAATTTTCTTGCAAAAAAACTTCTCCGATCCGCGTCGTAGATGCCCTCGCTCTCACAAACATGTTGAACACCATGGAAATCGTCATCAAAGAAAACAAAATTTGCGTCATATAATTAACGAAGGCCACAATCTCGCCCACTTGATTTTTCCGCATCCATCCCGAATCGATCCACGTTCCCCCGACCCAAATGATCGCAACGACGCCCAAATTAACCGTCAACATAATGGCGGGATTAAAGACGGCCATCGACCGCATGGCATGAACCGACCTCTCTTTCTGCTCTTCATTCGTAAGGCGAAACTTATCCGTCTCGTAATCGAAACGGTTAAACGCTTTTACCACCCGGACACCCGACAAATATTCCCGAACGACGCTGTTTACTTTATCAAGCGACTGCTGCACCTTCATAAAGCGGGTAAAGCCGATTTTCATATTCAAAGCGACCAAAACCGCGATTATCGGCACAACGACAGCAAATATTACGGATAATTCGGGATTTAACCGGACAGCCAGAATGAGCGCGCCGATTCCTAAGAGCGGCGCCTTCACGAAGATCCTCATAAGCCCGCCCGCAAAGGTTTGCACGACATTGATGTCGTTCGTCATGCGGGTAATGAGCGAGGCTCTCTCGAACTTGTCGATATTTTCAAACGAAAGCGACTGGATCTTGCGAAACAGGTCGGACCGCAGCTCCGTTCCGAACTTTTGCGATACGAGAACGGCGTTCACGTTGCGCAAGCTGGCGGCAACGGCGCCGAGCGCCGTGATTGAAAGCATGATGCCTCCCATTCGCATCACATAATGCAAATCGTTGTTTGCCACCCCATGATCGATAATCAATGCCAGTAATGTAGGCATCATCAAGTCGGCTGTCGCTTCGAGCGCCAAGAAAAAGAAGGCGATCAAGAATCCTTTCCAATATTTCCTAAAATATTTGCGGTAAGGCATAGATTACGCATCTCCCTTTTTGGGCAAATGATCGGAAAGCTTTTTCATCAAACGTACAAACATTTCCCTTTCATCTTCGCCCAGGTGCCCGAAGGGCTCCGACAGCGCTTCCATCCAGGTGACTTCAGTCTTGCGGATCATTTCCGAACCGGTCTCCGTCAGGTTGATCACCTTGACACGGGCATCTTGAGCATCCGGTTTTCGGGCCACATACCCCGATTTCTCCAATCGGTCCAACATTTGCGACATCGTGCTGGGCCGAACATCCAGATGCTCCGCCAACTGCCCGATCGTCATTCCGCCCCTGCGATGCAGCTGACGCATCAACAACCATTGCACTCGCGTGATCGGCTGTTGGTTCTGGTCGAAAGCGGCAGAACGCAAATGCCGGTTGATTGCTTGAAAGTAAGCCAAAAACTGTTCCAATTCCGCTTTCAATCGCGATCCCTCCTCATACCCTCATAAATATATTGTATAGCTAACCTAAATAAAATGGTACGGTCAATTGAGGAAAATGGAACCGTCCGCGGACGATTCCTTTTCCAGCCTGATTTCCGCATCAAATGTTTTGTACCATGTTTGCCGAACAACCTAATGCCCCCGCTGCGCCTCCAGCTCCACTCGCAGCTTCTCTACCCGCTCCTTGGATAAGTTGTACACCAAAGCGAGCAGCACGATCATAGCCAAGCTGCCGGTAGCCGGTACGATCGTAATCACCTGCTTGATACGTTGCGCGACTTCCGCCGGCTGCTCGGCAAGCCCCTGTACGTAGCCGATGGCGCCCAACGCGAAGCCAGCCAGTCCGCCGGACAGCGCTTGACCCAGCTTGCGAGCGAAGGAGTACACCGAATAGACCGTACCCTCCTGCCGCTTGCCGGTGATATATTCGTGATAATCGATGATATCAGCCACTAGCGCCCACGTCAGCATCGTAATATACCCCAGCCCGATCAACGATAGGAATTGAAACGCCAAGTACACCCAAGGGTTGACGAGCGGCAGTGAAAAAAGCAGCAGGTTGCTGACGAACGTCAAGACGAGCGCGCCCGCAGCCACTTCCTTCTTCCCGAATCGGGCTACAAGCGGCTTCACCGTCGGAAGCAAAATAAACGTAACCGGTACGATGATCAAGGTCATCCAGCTGAGCAGCTCGCCGTTCTTGAAATAGTCTTTGAACAAATACGGATTGAGCGATGCCATCAGGAAATTGACGGTCAGCATGATGATCGATACGATGATGAAGGCGATCAGCGACCGATTCCGCAGCATGCCGCGGACCGTATCTCCCCAGTCGACCTGGGGCGCTTCATCGTAGCCGGCAGTGATCCGTTCGGTCGTTAATTTATAGCAGCCATAATAGAAAATCACACTAAGCACCGCAAACAACACCGCCGCCGTTAAGAACCCTCCGGCCTGCGGTACGTTGTTCGCGTCAAAGATCAGCTTGGGCACGGTGAAGGCAATAACGATATTTGCAATAGCCGCGCCTAGCGTCCGATATGTGGAAAGGGAGGTCCGTTCTAGCGGATTGCTTGTGATCGCCGAAGCGAGCGAGCCGTACGGGATATTCACACAGGAATACAGCGTGCCGTACACCATGTAAGTAAGGTAGGCGTAGACCAGAGCCATTTGCTCTGACATCGATGGAAAATAGGTGAAGCACAGAACCCCGAGCACGGTAATCGGTACGGAGAACCGGATCAGATAAGGCCTGAATTTGCCCTCTGGAGACGGCTTTCTACTATCGATGAACGCACCGATCGCCACGTCGCACAGCGCATCCCACAGCCGAACGACCAAGAACATGACCCCGACGGCATGCGCGTTGATCCCCATAATGTCCGTATAAAACAACATCAGATACGTAGCCATATAGACGAAGAACAAATCGTTGGCCAAATCTCCGAACATGTAACCGACTCTATCTCTATTGCCGAAAGGTCTCATCGTGCTCCCCCACTAGTCGAATCGAACCGTTTGAACAGCTTCCGCACTCTAATCATTGTAAGTGAAACGGCATGGATAAGGCAAAATTTAACTTTCGCCGCGCGGAAGCACGTTCGACTGGCTAAATGAGTTTCGTGGGGCTTTTTTCTAGTATCTCAAGCCCGGTGCCCGGGTGGGAGTGGTACTGTCATTCACTGTTCTTATCCGGTGCTACACGTGAAAAATATGAAAATTTAACACTAGTAATAACCGAGTATCACCAAGAGGAGGCTCTACATAATATGAAGAAAAGCTGCAAGTTTAGTAGCTAAGTTGGAGGGGAAGAAGCTATGCTAAAGATAGGGAACTATATTCATAGTCCTGCTCCGGACGGAGGGAACTCTCCCGATTTGAAAGCGACCGGGATTATATCCTCGGCAGATGGCGTGTTGTTCGACGGAGGCTCGGCTTACGCCGGCTGGATGGGAAGTGCGACCTCTCCGGCGACTGTGAATGTTGTCATTGATCTGTTGAAGGACTACCCCTTGGACCAGAAATTGAGAGACTCAAACAAGAGTCTTGCCCTAGGAATTATCGGGCAAGACTCTTGTTTCTGCAGCACCTGCTCATTTTTTGCTGAAATCGTGATAGAATTTCGTTCGTTCCCGAAGCATCACTTTGTAAATGTCGTAGTTGGTCGCCATAATCCCTTTCAAGTAGTCCTTGTAAGGACGGTCCGAGACATTCACTAAGCCGGAATTATAGCGCTCCGACCAATCTCCGATTCCCGACCAATATCTTCCTGAACCGGCTTGATCCACATAATTGAACAAATGCGTTCCCACAACGAAGTCCAGGCTGGCTAAGCCCTCTACGTAATTCCGGTAACGCAGTCCTCTCTCGGTCTGGTTAAAGGCCGCATTCGGCAGAAGCGGGTCCAACCCCTGCTCCTCCGTGCCATAGCCGAATTCACTGACCAGGATCGGTTTGCCGCCCGTCTTTTCGTATACATCCTTCAAAAGGTCGGTCTCGAGCTTGTAGGTATAATAGTTAATGCTAATGACATCGACGTATTTCCCTTCGACCTTTGACAGAATGGCCCGGATCTTCTCATTGTGGAAAGTCGTCGTGATCCAGCGGTCTCCAAGCAAAAGATGATTGGGATCGTATTTGTGGTAGAGCCGGGAAACCGTCCCGAAGAATGTATCCAAATAGTAGTAGAAAAAATCGTCCATATCCTTCCAGGCCTGTGACGTTTCAAGGGGAAGCTCCGCTTCTTTCAAGTCTTCAAAGGATGTAAAACTTGTTCCCCAACTGCTGTTGAATGCGCCAATGTTTACATACTTATCCTTTAATCTTTGAACTAAACGTCCTTTGATGGCCGCCGAGCTTGCCTTCAGTTTCGGCACATGGGAATAAAATTTATGAAAATCGTATTCGTTGCCGATGAAATACCCGATCAGAAACGGATCGTTCTTGTACGGCGTGAGTGCTTTCTTGAACGCCAGATCGATCTTGGCCTCGGCATCCGGCGCAAAAATGTCGAAAATGTCAATTCCTCCGGAAGGATTGGCCCAGTCCATGCTTCCGAGCGGAAGCGTTCGCGTGTGAGGGAAATTGTTCTCAGATCCGTATTTTTCGGGTGAGTATCCTCCCGCACTGTTAAAGCCCCAATTCTTAAGCCGACCGACCGCTTCCGAATACATAGAACTGTCTGTCGGAAATTCTCCCGTCTTCTTGTATTTATTCGCCAAATAGAATGAGAAACTGTCGTGTTTAGGCCCTATAAACGCCGACTGATATGCCCCTTCATAAGGAGGAATCCATTCAAATTCCTCCTCCCGGCCCTTCACCATCGTATAGGTTTCATCGCTGGTGATGCCGTTTACACCCAAGCTGAAGAAGAGGTTGCCTTCCGGCGTTGTCATCACTTTCCGGCTGCCGAGCTGCCGAATCTTAAAAAAACCGGTTCCTCTCAACCCGTATTTGGCCGCACTGCCGGCCAGCCCGCCGTAACGGTCCCGTTCCTTAGGCGGATTCAGACTGCCGTAATAGGCAGCGTCTGCCGCAGCATCCGTTTTCAACTCCGAGTCGTGTTTCACTTTCGTCGAAAAATTCGCGGAAACCATCTGACCGAACTTGTCCACTTTTACGTCGCTGCTGGCGTTGATCGTATACTTGCGGATCGGACTCAGCGCCATTCCGTCTTTGACGGCATACGTCTCCAGCACATTATAACCGGTGAGATGCAGCGGTTCCTTATACGGCTGGAATGCGGAGCCCTTGTTCAATCGATAATAAATTCGAGCCCCTGCCGATGCCGAGGACAGCTCGGTCTGGGACGATTCAGTGCTTCTTGTTGACTTGATATCTACGGAAGCGGCGCTTCGATTGAGGATCACCTTGGAAAGCTGCGGCGTCCAATTCTTGGCCGATCCGGGCAGCTCGATTTTTAAAAACCTCGTATTCGGCGGCAGCGACGAAGCTTCATAAGCGTACTGCTGCCAATTGTTTGCCGGGTAGCCGACCGGATAAACTTTGGCCGGAACTTCCGTATAGTCATTTCCGTCTTCCGAGGCGAATAACCGGAATTTTTCAATAGCAACCCCGGTAAAAAAATAGCTGTAAACGATAAAGGAAGAAATATCGTAACCGGTTCGGTAAATGACTTCCCCCGTCTCCTCCGACGTTCGCGCCATCCGCCCGGAATCGCCGCCGAAGTAAGCAGGCTTGTCATCGGCGATATACATATTTGTGCGGCTCAATACCTGATCAAAGTTATCGAGCGGATCGTTGAGTCCTGCTGGCTGAGCCTGTACCGGCCCATCAATCGCATACCGGTAGGTGGAAACCCGGCTGGCCGTCACTTTGTCCGAAGACGAATACACGGCGTAAGTCTTCAGCTGAACATCTTTCAGCATTGCAATCGGCGCTTGATAATGCTTGCGGGTGTGCGATGTTTTCGGATCGCTGCCGTCTGTTGTGTAATATATGGCAGCGCCTGATGTCGGAGTGCTCAAAATCACCATGCTGCCGTAAGGGACGACCCCCGAAGGAAAGCTGGAACTCACGCCGGGAGATCCTTGAAAGGACAGGGCAGGAATATCCTTCATCGCCAGAGCAAGCAGTGCCGCCATTTCCTCGCGTGTCATTGCATCCTTAGGCCGATACGACCATGCAGCGTTATCTTGTTTCACTTCCTTACCATACCACCCGTGGGCAATAACGCTGCTGGTCCCTTCCGCCGCCCAGGGGTCAGGCTCTGCGCTGAATTCGAGTACTGTGCCCGGAGACAGTCCGACTTTTTTGGCATATCGCCACACCATGGCGGCAGCCTCTTGGCGCAGGAGAAATTGATTCGGTGAAAAGGTCGAATCGGACGTACCGTTTGTAATGCCCGCTTGATTGGCAGCACGTATGTAATTTGCTGCCCAATGGTCTTGGATATCCGAAAACGGGACCGGGCTGCCGTTTTCTTCCAATTTAAATGCAACCGATACAAATTTTGCAAACTGGGCACGAGTCAACGGCTGCCCCGGACCAAACAAACCTTCTTCTATTCCGTCGGCCACACCGAGTTCTTTTAACTGATGAATATAAGAAAAATATGAACTGGTACCCGATACATCTTCGAAATTTGCCGCAAATGAAGCATTTCCCATACCTGATAATGTGACGAAAACCAACGTGAACATGAGTAAAATTTTAATTCTTCTCATTTTGGCTCCTCTCTTTTTGAAATAAAAATCTCATTATATTAATCGAACCTTTCCAAAAATTTGAGAGGGGGACAAAAGGACCTTTAATATTCCGCGGGAATGTCTTCCGTAAATTCTTTCTCCAGGACTTTCTGCAACGACCGCCGCTCTATTTCCATTTTCGTTTCATTGATGTTTGATTTCGAAATAGTCGATAGTGCCGATTGCCTGACCCTCAACACCTTCAAACGTAAAGTATAAGTTTTGAGTACCGACGGTTGGCGCGATCGGAACATTGGAAGTGTTCCAATTCTGCCATCCGCCGGTGGTAGTGATATTAAACGTTCCTATGATGGTACCCGTGGGGCTTCCCAGCCGTATCCTCATCGTGCCTGAACCGGCGGAGGCGAACCTGAAATCGATACTGCGCATCCCCGTTAGACTGACGTCGCTGTAAGCGACCCAGTCACCGGGCTGCAATGAACCAACTCTCAGCCCTGTCTCGGTTTCGGACAAGGTATAGGTCGCAATCCCCATTTGCGAACTGTATTTCTCGGCTTCTATCTTGACTGGAGACGGAACTTGCAAGGAAAGGTTACCCCCTCCGTTACGGTGGAGATTTTCCAAACCGTCATGTGCCTTCTTCATGATATTAACCATATCCGTATACGGCTGATCTTGCTGATTGACAAGTCCGACGTTGTAGCTCTCGCCGTCCGGACGCCCGGTAACCGGCTGATCGTAATAGGAAAACCAGCCTGAGCCGACAAACAACGGATGCGCGGCCTGGCTTTCCGCAAGAGCTTGGTAAGCCCGTCCTTTTTCCGCTATGCTTGGTGTCATCGTTGCCGTACTGATATCGGAAAGTCCGCGTTCGGTTAAGCCGAATGAATGTTCCAGATTCAACAGGGGCTTTCCGTAAGCTTCGTATCTGGAAATCCAGCTCGCATTCCTTGTATAACTGTCCACGGAAAAGGCATCTACATACCCCATAGCTTCCTGATCCCAACCCAAGCTGGTTCGCCAGGTAGGGACGACTGTCGTGCCAAGAAACAGATGATTCGGATCGTATTTTTTGATAATGTCCCTGATCATGGAATGGTAGGTTCTGGATGCCAGCCTGATATACTCCGAAATATCGACCGCGGGAACTTTGGCGATATCGATCGGGGTGTCTTTCAAAGCGTCAAATGTTACAGCGTGCGTACCCAAAATCCGATTGACCACCGCGAGATTGCCATTATATCTTGGTGCAAGAAAATCCACGAATGCGCTTTTCGCCGGAGAGTCCGAAGAATACGTCAGCACCTGTTTTACGATTTCGGCATTCCAACCCGCTTCATTATCGTAGGTATAGCCGATCAACCACTTGCTGTGTCTCGCATTCTGAAGCTTTGTCTTCAGCGATTTCTCGATGTTTGGCCTGCTCTGCGGGTCAAAAACGTCGTACGTCCATTTTATCCTCCTCAAATTCGAGGGGTCTTGCAGGACTTGAATATACGGAAACGCTATGTTTTTCGGTTTGGTCCATTTGCTGAAGGTGTTAAAGCCCCAATGGATCAAACGTTTCTTCGTGATATCCTCCCATTTCGACTCATAGCCGCTCCCATATTTTTTCATGACATTGGCGACGACGAAGCTCACGTATTCGCCTTTGGCATCTCTGGTGTAGCCGGGAGCGAAAGCGGTCCGATCGGGCAGTTCCTCAAAAATCTGCTTCGTGGTACCGTCCGCTTTCAGGATCGGAGTCTTATATCCGTACTCCCACAAACTTGCGGCATCGACCCCTTTCACAATAAAGGGATACCCTTCCGGCGTAATAAACCACCATTTGCCGTTTATGTTTTGAAGCCTGAAATAACCGGTGCTTGCGTGCTTTCCTAGACTTTTAATCCCTCCATATTGATCATATTTTGACAGATCAAGCGAAACATTCGCCAAGGCAGCGGCCTCATCCGCATATTCCTGCTGCAGCTGGGCGTCGGATGTAACCTTTCCCGGCCAGGTTTCACTCACCGATTGACCGTATTTGTCCGCCAACAGGGCTTCCTTCTTCAGTTCGGCTTTCAATTGTTCCGGTGTAAGAGCGGGTCCCGGATTTTGTCCTTCATCGCCCGAACCTCTATAAATTTCAACTTCCGTCAGCGGAATATGTTGATAGGGCTGGGTACGTCTAATGTTCAGTATGATCATTCTGGCCGACTTGTTAGACATCGGGACGGTTACCGAGTAGTTCAAATCGGTTCCCGTTCTTACGTGCCTTTCGGCAATGTAATAACCCGATGCCGACTCGGGACGATACTTTATTGTAATATCTTTAAATCCCCAATATTTGTTAGGCGAATTCAGCACCACGCGGATCTGATCCAATGGGTAATCCTTCAACAGGTCAATGACCACATTCACAGTCCCCGGAGAGGTTGCGCTTCCCATCCAGCCCGCATAAGACGGGGCACCGTCGAACAACACGCCGTTTGTCGAGGATATGACCCCGGTCTCTTCCCAGTCAGGGGGATTCCCTCCGTCCGGAGCACGATTATAGATATAGTTACCTGTTTTTAACAGGGCGCCTTCCTCTCCAACTTTACCGATAAATACAAAAACTGATGTGACGATAAACGCTGCCAACAGGAACGTCAAAATCCCTCTGCGACTAAATTTGAAACTTTTCTTCATTGATGTTGAGCCTCCTCTTGGTAGCCCGACAATTACTATAGCATAATTTTAATCATTATTTTGCGCATATCATAAAGAAGGACAGTCCAATCGGACTGTCCCGCAGTAAATTTCTTCTTGTTTGGCGTTGTTTATGTACGTGATCTTCACCTTGCTCGCTTTGCGGATGAAGCTTTCATCTGAGATTCATTTTGATCGCAAACGTTTTTCCGTCATTTGCCACGACAGGTTCTTGTTGGCCAATTTCCCGGTATATAGCTAACCTAAATAAATTGGTGCGGTCAATTGAGGGAAAAGGCACAGTCCCGCGGAAAGTATCTTTCGGATTCACATTCCTAATTCGATTTCTGAGTAACTTGCTGAAGCAGATTTGTATAATACGCTGCGCTCTCTACCATAAGCCTGCAATCGGTATGGTCGCCTGACAGACCGATCTCGAAAATAAAATCGTGGTTTTCGGTGTAAGGGATAACCATCTCCCAGTCGATCGCTCCTTGTCCGAGCGGTAAAGAGTCGTGACCTATTCCGAGCGAGTCGACAAGGTGAAAATATCGGACGAATGGGGCCGTTCTCTCTAGAACATGCTTTAGCTTATGATTATCGCCTCGGAGTGATATGAAAGCGTGCGATACATCGATGTTCAAAGGAAGTTTCAACGGTGCGATCAAATCCTCGATCAGATAGGGATTGCTGTAGGAAAAGAGCCCCTCAATCGTGTCCTCCCAAAGGAAGATTCCTTGTCCGAAGCTCAGAATTTCATCGATTTTATCTTTCATCCTTCTCGTTTGGTGAGCGGAAACGTGCGTCGAGCTCTCGGTTCCCGAGTAATGGGCATGGATGACACATCGAATTTTTTCCTCTTGGCAGATATCAGCAAGTATTCTTGAGGATTGCCAGTAGTAACTTTGAACCTCCGGGTCGGAGGATAAAATATCAAGAAATTTGCCGTTGATTTTGGCCGGGTGGTGAAGAAAGACTTTGATGCCCCGTTCTTTGAACAGCCTGATTACTTCAAGCAGCCGCGAAGGTGCGTTAAGATCCGCTGCCTCCAAATGGAGCTCGATTATTTCCGGATCATACTGCAACCTATCTTGAATAGCCTTGTTTGTCAGATTCGTTTTCAATCTGATGTGTTTCATCTATTGTCACCTCAATTCTATTGTACCTAACCGCAAGGGAGGTGACACGAATTTGCAAAAATTTCATTTTCAGTACAAATCAATATACGAACGAATGCACTATGAAAGGGCCTCTTGTTTGCTTGCTCATTTCACTGTTCGCAGGAAAGGTAACGTGCTTTTGCGCCAGGTATATAAAAAGAGATGGCTATTTATTGACAAATAGAAAATCACGCTAAGCACCGCAAACAACACCGCTGCCGTCAAGAACCTACCGTTATTTGAGCGAGGCTGCTTAACAAACCGCGGAAGCCTAGTAACATTGGGATATTCAGGTTAACTCATTATCATCTTCCATAACTTTCGATGCCACGTATTTTCTTTCGTTGCCGCTACCATTTTTTTTGTCTCCATTATCTCCCTAAGAATCGTAACTAGTTCTTCGTCGCGCATTTTTACTTGTGCTTCAATGAAGGACTGGTGTTCTTCCTGCCTATTTAATTGTTGCGAGACATCCTTTAGAATCTTATCTTGCTTTAATCTCAACTCATTAATCTCCACGTCCATGTGATTAACCACAGTCTTAAGCTGCCGTACGTCTTCTTCCGTTTTCCCTAAACGTTCACCAAGATACGATACAATTTCTTGTTGAATCAACTTCCTTATATCTTCCTCATCTTGGTTGATGTTATCCCGTTTTGAATTTAATGCCATCATCGCTGCCTCATCTAACGATTGACCTTTTAACATCCGCTCCTTTATCTGTTTCAGGAGCATTACATCGTTTTCTTTCAACTTCCATGATGACTTTCCAATTTTCTGAATGCTGTATCCCTTCCACAGGAGCAAAAGACACCAACGATGTATCGTTTTTTCATCTAACCCTAGTGTTTCAGCTACTTCTTTCATTTCCTTTTGTGTCTTCATATAATCCCCTTTTCATTGGTAGATTAATATAGTTCTATCATAATCCCTCAATAGCTAATATGTTGTCGAAACGAGGGTGTCAAAATGTGAATTTTAAAATGGAATCGTGTCGTTTTTCACAAAAAATAAAGTTAAAATAAATGATTGTTCGAGCCAATAAGCCATTTCCCAGAATGCAAGCTCATATCGGCTATGTGTGCCGCGTCCGCTCCACATACTCTAACGATTCCACCCATTTGTTTTCGCTTTCCGTCCGCGTTATCGTGTCCTTTTGCTTGTCCCCAAACATAAAAAAAGCCCTCGTCGCCGTGTTAAACGAGGGCTTTCTCTTTGTTATTATGCTTCGCTGCCTACGGTGAAAGTCGAGGCGCTCTGGCGTTCTCGACGGTAACTTCTACCGTATCTTGTACGCCGCTTAATACATTTTTCGACAAAGTTATCGTTACATCCTTCACTACCCCGTCGAGCGTTTTGCCTAACGCCTTTAAAGATTCTTTGCTTTCATTGCCGTACGCGTCAACAGCACGGATCTCGATCTTGTACGTCGTGTTCGGCTGCAGTCCGTCGAGGGTCAGCGTCAACGGATTGGGGACCGGATCTTTGTAAAACTCCGAGAACGCCAGATATTCCTTCGTGACTTCCCCTGTTTCCGCGTTCTTTGCCACGATTTTATAGTCATGGACGAGCAGATTGTCTTTGGCTTGCGTCAGCATAACGGTCAGCGAGGTTACAGTTGTTTTATCGTCTACGATGGAAAGCATCGCGTCTCTGTTGAAGTAGGGCGCCTGCTTGTCGCTTCTCGCGTCCGAATATTTGAAGTTTTGTTTATTGGCTGGATTGCTGATTTCAAAAGGTTCGCCCGTCCAGTCATTGTTGTGGATATCGCGGCGTTTGATCAGTACCTTGTTGTTATGAACCTCCACGATGAGGGCTTGGTTCAAGACATCGGCGCCTTCGGGAACTTCTCCTTGGATTAATTCCGACACGAAGATCGGCTTCTTTTAAAATATCCAGAAGGCTCGTCATCGGCCAACGCTGAATCATCTCTGCTTTTACACGTGAAAGATTGACTGGCTCAGCTTGTGGTTCTAGCGGAGATAAGCTAATCCAACCATTCCCTTTCTCCGTGATCCGCACCTTGGGGTTTTTTGGGAGTCCGGTATCGAGCTTTTCCAATCCTGCTTTCATGGCTTGCTTCAATGCTGAATGAAGGCTTCTGCGTCCAACGGTTGCTTTAGCGCCTTGTAATTTTCTTCCCGCCGTTCTTCAAAATCTGTTGGCAAGTCATCATCCGGATTCCGGTACCGGTTAGCTCCGACCACCCATATTTCCTTGCAGCGAAGCTTGTCCTGACCAAACCCCGAAAGTTGGATCCATTCAAGGACTACATTCGCGAACTCATGAACGAAGGATGCCTGAATGCAGTCATTCTCTATGAAGAAATCCGTGAACGAGGCTATCAAGGCGGAATCACGATATTGCGGGACTTTATGCAGCCGCTGCGTCCACAAGTGCAGGCTAAAGCTACGGAACGATATGAAACCCCACCCGGCCGGCAAGCACAAGTCGATTGGGGTGAAGTCACTGTGGAAACGATTACGATTCAGCTTGCTTGGATTCAACCGCTTCGTCGCCGTCGGCATTACCGCCGTCAGTTCCAATATGGCGCAAGATGACGGCCGCGAGTATGGAGAGGATCGCGATGCTGACTGCGCTCGTTGCCGCTGCTGCATTGAATCCCGCCGTGAAGGCTGCCTGCGCCTCCTCAAGCAAGCCGGGAGGCAGTTCTTGCGCTACCGAGGATGCCCCCGCGAGGCTGTCTCCGACGGCCTTGTGGACATCCTGAGCCAGCGTATCGGGTATCCGGTCGAACATCCGGCTGCGATAGACGGCGGTCGTGAGGCTACCCAGCGTGGCAATGCCAACCGCCAGGCCGAGTTCCTGCACAGTCTCGGACATGGCCGAGGCTGATCCTGCCTTCTCCGCTGGCGCCGCGCCTACCACCAGATCCGTGCCTAGCGCGGCGATCGTGCCAAGGCCGAGATAGACGAGTGAAAACGCGGCGGTGACCAGAGCAATGCCAGATGGCTCGTTTTCGAGGCGCGTGAGCATCAAATAGCCGATGACCGACAGTCCGAGCGCGCCCGCGATCACATAGCCGGGCCGGATACGCCGCGATGCCAGCGGTGCCGCGATGCCAGCGGCCAGCATAGCGAGCGCCGGTGGCCCCATCCAAAGCCCCGCTACCAGCGGCGGTAGGCCGGCGACCAGTTGTAGGTACTGAGTGACCAGCAGCATCGTTCCGCCGACGCCGATGAGGCCCACAAGGAGTACGACCAATGCGACGCTGAACACCTTGCTAGTGAAAAGATCCAGGTCGATGAGAGGACTTTCCAGTCGGCGCTGTCGCCGAACGAACAAGATCACGAAGGCGAATCCACCAGCAATCGCAAGCGCCGTTCCGGTACTGAGCCCATTTTTGGAGATCTGCTTGATGCCGTAGATGATGGGCAGCAGGGCTAGGAGCGAAAGGGTGACACTCAGGATATCCAACCGGCCGTCCTGTGGTGCCCGGTATTCCGGAAGGAGAAATGGTGCGGCTACAAGCAGGAGCCCGACCACCGGCACCGCGACAAGAAAGGCCGCACCCCACCAGTAGTGCTCTAGCAATACACCGCCCACGACCGGGCCAGCCGCCATGCCGAGCGCGAACATGGTCGCCCACACCCCAATCGCCAGCGCACGCTGGTGACGGTTGACGAACATGTTGCTGATAAGTGCCAGCGTCGATGGCATCAGTGTCGCGCCCGCCACACCAAGCGCTGCACGTGCTGCGATAAGCGTGGAGGCGCTGGTCGAATAGGCCGCGAGTACAGAAGCGATTCCAAAGGCAGCCGCCCCGACCATCAGCAGCTTGCGCCGCCCGATGCGATCACCCAGCGTTCCCATCGTGATGAGGAAGCCGGCGATCATGAAGCCATAGGCGTCCACGATCCATAGGGCCTGTGTGCTCGTCGGCCGCAGATCGATTGCTAGCGCCGGCAACGCCAGATGCAACAGCGTCAGGTCGAGCCCGAGTAGGATGGTTGGTAGGGAGAGAAGCGCGAGCCCAGCCCATTGGCGCGGGCCGGCGAGCCTCACGGACTGAAGTGTTCGCCCCGCAGGCCCTTCAGTGGTACATGGATTTGCCAAGAGAATCACTCCTTCTGATCTTCAATGCTTAAATAAATTACACAAGCTTCCTTCCTTTATGGCATCCCACCGTCCCCAGCGCATTGGCTTGCAGTTCCACTTGAGCGGCATGAGCAAGGAGGAAACGACCTCCTATATTCGGCACCACATGACCGTAAGCCGGACGGAGAGGCCAGTGTTTGCCGAAAACGCGCTTAGCCGGATCTTTGGCCGCGAGCCAGGGACTTCCGCGTGTGTTGAACCAGATCTGGACACAGATTCTGCCCGACGCCACCGCCCGGAATCTGGAGGTGATTGAAGAAGCCGACGTCGGCCGCGTACTCGCCGATATGGACCGGCAGCGCGGCGTTACCAGTTGATCCGAAAAAGGGTCCCGTACTCTTATGCGGTTGGCGCATGCTGCTTCTGGCATGAGCCTTCTTGTTGAACGGCGGCATACTTCTCGCGTTGTTGGCGGATTGACGGCACATTTCCAACGCCATTGTCGGTGAGATTTACACCGTCATTTTACGCGAGCGGCAATAGACAACTCCAATTACTTCTAAAATAATCGTTCATGCTAGAAAAAGATAAGCCATTTTTCCTCCTCCACTCTTTATTGTCTAAGTCGAGTATACATGCATATTATTATCAAGTATAATGATTGTTAGTGATATTAATATCACTTTTAATGATGGAGGTGTAATTCTTGGAACTAAGCGACCTGAAGTTATTTCAAGCAATTGCTGAAGAAGGAAGCATTTCTGGAGCTGCAGAGCGATTAGATTATGTTCAGTCCAATGTAACTGCAAGGTTACGTAGACTAGAGGATGAGTTGGGAGTCCTTCTTTTTTATAGAAGACCTAAAGGAGTTCAGATCACAGAAAAAGGCGCACTTTTCCGTAAGTATGTCGATTCAATTTTGCAAATGGCAGATGAGTCGATCAAAATACTTCAAGATCACGGTAAACCAAGTGGATCATTAAAAATAGGTGTTGTTGAAACGGTTACGTGCGGAAATTTCATGAACCTAATTGCTTCTTATCAATCGCGGTATGAACAAGTATCTCTCAGTTTAGAAACAGGCAATCCTCTTGAATTAATGGAGAAGGTAAAGAACTTTGAATTAGATGCTGCTTTTGTAACAGGTGAGCTGACTATTACAAATTTCGTTACCGACTATTTATTAACGGATGAAATTGTATTATTATCTGGCAGGACATTAGATGTCTCAGCTTTAATAGAGCAAAAGTGGGCGATCTCTCCAAGAGGTTGTCCTTTCAGAATGAAATTGGAACAATGGTTGAAGGATGAGGGAGTTGCACTAAAGAACTTCATTGAGATTAGTTCATTAGAAACGATTTTAAGCAGTGTGAGAGCTGGGTTGACGTCCACCATTCTACCTAAATCGGTTTTAAAAGGTCCATATGAAGATTTACATGTGTACCCTATACCCGAATCGTATCAATTTATTGAAACAGGTCTTATCAGAAGAAGAGAAAAATATATGAGCTATGCTTACAAAGCTTTTGCAGATCTAGTTAAGGAGGAAGGCCTGTAAAATGTAATGCCCCCCAATGTCAAGACACGAATTTCTGAGAAATAAGTTATGTCCTCCTTCCAGTGGTTAGGAAGCGATCATGTACTGCAAAGAATGAGAGAATGTGAAGAGAAAGCAGACACTATAAACCCGAACAAAAAAGTTAAACACGACGGCTTTGGGTGGCTAAACGCGCGCGAGTGGTTCGATTTTGCCGTTATGCATGTCCAACATCACCTGCGTCAGAAGAGCGAACTGGAACAAAAGCTTGGGATTTGAAACGAACAGCTTCTTATTACAAAAAAACCGGCTGCATTGCGCAGTCGGCCAACTAAAATCACGCGTCGTCTCCATGTTCATCGTCCGTATCGGAAGATCTGCCGGACTTCTTCGCTTCCACTCGAATCGTAAATTCGGTAAAGGCATCGCCGTATTTCACGTCCACTACGGTGGTGCCGGCACGCAAGCCGTGCAGCTTCCCATCCTCATAGACGGCAATCGATGCGTCGCGCGTTAAAAACTCGACTTCCTTCGTTACATCCAGAACTTTGCCTTCCGAAGCATAGATCACCCGTTTTACCTTCTTCTTCTGACCGACTTTCATCGTCAGCACATCAGGTTCCACCGTCATTGTGTACGGCTCTACCACTGCAATCTCGATCGGCTGCGAATAAAGTGTATAAGTGCCGTTATCGCTCATCGTGACCGTGTACCGCAGCAATATGTGCGCAGAACCTTTCATTTTTCCCTTCAAAATGTTCCCGTCAACCTGTACCTCTTCCCCGCCGTCCAACAGCACGATCTCCGGAGTTACGACCGTTTCGCCGTTCGTATATGACACAAGCTTGGCCGACAGTGCCAGCTCGCCACCCTTCATTGCGACGTAGCGGCTCTGAAGCGGAGCGAGCGTATGCGCCCAGTTCGAGGACCATTGCGCGTAGTCCGTCGTCAGCCCGTACGTTCCAAGTCTGAAATAAGTTAAATAATCGGCTTCGTTTCGGTACGTCCACGGCCAAACCGTCATGCCGCGATGTTTCGCCGCCTCCATAAAGTTGGCGCCGAGCCCGGGATAACTCGTGTTGAACGTCGTGTTTAGCGGGCCGATTGCCTTGAGCGTCGCCCTCAGCGACCTGTTAACGTTCGTCTCGTTCGCATAACCGCCCGTCAAGAAGCCTGCCGACATGCCCGGCATTTTCCGACCGAGCAGCTTCAACTGATCGGCGTTAAAGGAAATGACCGTCACTTGGTCCTCCACACCTTTCTCGGCAATCAGCCGCACCAGCGCGTCGACAATTTCCGGCTTGCTGCTCTTGATCTCTACAAAATGTGTGATATCTTTGCCCTTAAACTCATCGAACATCTCGGCAAGCGTCGGAATCTTTGCATCCGGATATTGCTCTGGGAACTGTTTATTGGCTTTGAACTGCCTCAGCTCCTCCAAGGTGTAATCCTCGATGCGGCCGGTCCCCGTCGTCGTCCGGTCCAGTGTCGGGTCGTGCATAATGACGATATGGCCGTCTTTGGTCAAGTAAATATCCGTTTCAAGTATATCCGCCCCATACTCGACTGCCAGCCGGTAGCCTTCCATCGTGTTTTCCGGCGCGAGCGACGGAATGCCGCGGTGGCCGATGACCCAAGGTTTCCGAATCAGGGCCGTTCCGCCCGTGTACACCTTCAACGCATCGAATGCCGCTGCAGGGGCGTCGGTGACGACGCCGTTCACGCCCGCTGTAATAAGGCGGTGCAGCGGCAGCGCTTCCCCCGTCTTGTCCGCAGCCCAAACTGTGATGAGCCGCTTTTGCAAATACCGGACTTGCGTAAGCGTCGCGGCGTTTTGCGGAAGCAGCGCAATCTTCGCCTGACTGTCGTTCGTGGCGCGGCTGATGTCCATCAGCTGTTCCGGCGTCGATGCCTCAGACCCGCGGAAGTCGACGATTCCTCGAATGATCGGATACTGCGACCTCGCCTGCTTCACAAGCTCTCCGTTATTCGAAATGACGAACACGTCTTCCAGCCCCTGCGCCTTCAGATAACGGATTAATGCATCTATCGTCGCTTCGTCCTTCACATAGAAGGCGGGCATGACCTTCGTGCCGAACCGAGGAAGAATCTCATCCAGGCTGCCAAGCTCGATTTGTCCGTCACGGCTCGTGACCATCAAGCTGCTGTTCACTGTCACAATCGCCGTGGCGGGCAGCGTGCCGGCAGAATTCAGCACGGTAAGATCGTCGCTCGTCTCGATTTCCGTCACGATCGTCGGCGCAAGCACGATATCGCTTTCCGGTTCGGTCACGGTTACGAAACGGTCTGACGGCGCCGGCGGCAGCGGCTTCTCTTGAAGCGATATCTTTATATTGTCGACTCTCATATGGCTCCCATCCGCTTGTAGGCCGATGCGGCCCTTCTTGTAGCCGCCTGCAAGATCGTTATCGATCAGCAAATTATCGTTAATCCATTCCTGCACACGGTTGTCTTTCAGCTTGATGGTATAGCGGTACATTTTGCCCGGGTCGATCCGTTCCGTGAAAGAGGCACGGTCGTGGACGCTCCACTGATTGGCCGGCGTCCGTTCGGCAAACTCAACGCCGTTAACGGCTGTGGCGTCTTGTCTTACCGCCATCTGGTAATACGGATAGTTGCGGTTCTGCACCCGGTACATGATGGAATGCCAGCGGGAGGCATTGTTCGCGGCCAAATGCGTCACGTCCGCTTCAATCTTGTAGTCGCCGAACATTCCTAAAAATTCGGGGAGCAGCACGCGCGACGGGTTATCCGGAGCGGTACTTGCGTCAAGCTCGAACGCGCCCGCCTTAACGCTGGCTTTGCTTGGCGTTGTGCCTTGGATGCGGCTCCAGCCTGGCGGCATCGTCCCTTCGGCGTCATCATCAAAGCTTGCCTCGTACAGCACATACTCCTCATCGTTCGAATCCTTTGCCACGATCAGAAGCTGAACGAAGACATCGCCGGCTTGAGCGGTTACGGTGTGGACTCCCTTTTGTTTGACGGCCAATTTTCCGCCCTCCACCGTTACTCCACTGCCGCTTGCGCTCCATGCTAGCTCGCTTCCGATAATTTCTCTGCTCGTCAAATCGTTATAATCGGCGGTGAAGGTAATCGTGCTTGGATCGACAGTTTGGCCGGTTTCGGCGAGCACGTATCCGTCACTATGTCTCAAGTAGACGATGGACGGGCCCGTTGCGGAAGGCGTTACCGTTATTTCACGCTGCACGGCAATCCGATCAAATACGGCCGTTATGGTGGCGATTCCTTCCCGCAGCGGATGGAGTGCGCCGTCCGTCACTTTAAGCACCGAATCATCCGAGGAGTAAAGCTTGAGCCGCCCGGACGGGATGCTGTCGTTGATTCCATCGGAGAAATAAACCGAAGCGGAGACTGTGATCGGTCCGGTGAACGCTTCGACGGAATCGGGCACGGCGAGCTCCATGCTTTCCGCATTAATTCTCGTCACCTTCACATTGTCGAACGAAATTTTGCTCTGATCCCCTTGGAGGCCGACCTTTCCCCGCTCCAACAGATCGGCCGTAAAGCTGCGATCCATCAGAAGCGTGTAGTCCTCCGCATTCTTCGGCTTGATATATTCCTTCACATTGTTGTCGAATACTCTCACCTTGAACGTATAATCCGCACCGAGCGCCAACGGCTTCCATACTCCGCTGGCCGGAACGGACCAGCTGCCGTCCGGCTTGCGGTACGCAAGCTCGTACGTTCCGTTCTGACGTACGGCCATCTGATTGTACGGCTGCTTACCATTCGACGGCACCCGGAACATAACCGCGCCCCAACGCGAGTTGTTCAGCACGCTCTCAAAGCGTACGTCCGCTTCAATCGCGTAGTTGTCCCATTGAACGGGAGCGGTGATTCGGCCCTGCTTGGCGGAGGCGTTGCCTTCGAATACGAG
The DNA here is from genome assembly GCF_016482785.1 of Paenibacillus alkalitolerans. Taxonomy (GTDB): domain Bacteria; phylum Bacillota; class Bacilli; order Paenibacillales; family YIM-B00363; genus Paenibacillus_AE; species Paenibacillus_AE alkalitolerans. The sequence goes on from NZ_JAEMXM010000001.1 coordinate 367,761, forward strand.
CCTCCCGCCGCCGTACGTATCCTCCGTTACCGTCATCGGCGCCGTTCCCGCTGCCGCATCCGATATCCAGCCGAATGGAGTCTGACCGCTATCGTAAGTGTCGAAGCTCTCTTCAAGGAGTATATCGGTGACATTCCAGCTTACCGGCGGCGTATCCGCAAGCGTCAGCGTGCCGTAGCCGGACGTGTCGTTCCAGAACGAATCCGAGTTGTACGCGCTCCAGTAGCTCGACCTGCCGGTCTCTTCAAGCGCGTCCCGGTCAGTCACCCCGATATCAAAGCCAAGCTGGCGGCTTTTAAGCGGGTCGAAACCAAGCATATCCCAAGGGATGGCCGCTTCGGCCGTCCAACCGTCTGGTGTCGTAGAAATCGCGCGAAGAATTTTTTTCTCGTCCTTCGACGCATGATTCGGCGCCGCCCCGAAATAGAAGCTTGGCGTGAAGCTGTCCGGCGCGTACACGAACCCGATTTGCATGTCGTTCTCTGCGAAAGGAGCGGAACGGTGAAGCGTCGGATCGAAAAACATGCCGATATGATCCTGTTCGAACCAGTACCCGCTGCCATCGTGAATAAGTGTCTCGTCCTGCACCTTCACAGCGATATAAAGGTACTTGTAATCCCATAACATACTGAAAGATGAGTCCTGAAATTCGCCGCTTCCCATTCTGACCTCAATCGGTTCATACTTGCTCCATAGAGGCTCGTCCAACCGGCCGTCAATCAATGGAGCCGTAACCGTTCTGCCGATCGAGGATGCTTTTCTTTCAATTCCTCCAACAGCCTTTACCACCTCTCCCGAACCCGCGAGTGAAAACGGAAACGTTGCGAACCAAATGAGCGAGACTAATAACATGCAAAGCTGCCTTTGCTTACGCACGCTGACTTCATCCTTTCTACTAAAAAATGCTTCCGCGGTCAACATACCAATGAAAGGTTATCGACATATCAACGGAAAGCTAAGAAATTATGAAGTCGGACAAGCTCCTGGAACTTAATTAAAGGGATGTTTCGTCAACAAATTTTTAATAACATGGCGAAGAGGAGTTATTTCCCTCATATAGAATGGTTAATGGAGAATCAAAAGACCATGTCGAGACCGTATTGAAGGAGGAAGCTTATGCCCATCCACCCCTATGGTGTGCTCAAATGTAAAGCGATCGACCGGCGTCTCGGCACCAAAGAGAACGCTCACTACCAGGTGTACGCTACCGCAAATAACGAACATTTTCGTATCGCAATCAATGTCAAGTCGCAACTGAGCCCGTCCGAGCTATTGTACTGTACGGTTGAACAATTTCAGCATTTCGTGACAGCTGAATTGCCAGCTGTACCATTTGGTTTTACACCGCTGGCAAGCAAGCCTGACGGACCGGCGCTCGATTATATCCGCAGCAATTTGTTCGATAGTCGCGACATGGTGCCGCTTGCTTTCGACATACCGGGACAAGAGAACGATCTGAACGAGAAGCTTGACTTCTACATCAAGCGCGCGATGGAAACGGATGATGCCGTTTTGTACGCATTCGGGGAAAGGTGGGGACCCGAACCCGGCAAGAAGGACAAAATTTTCGGATTCGACCCCGGCAACGGCATTCACAATATTCATATGAATCAAGGCAACAGCGACAGGTTTACGAAAGATGACGGCGTCTACCAAGACGGGGGGCTGTTGATTCATTTCCCGTCGGAAGACAGGTGGATCGCGGTATTTCTCGCATTTCAGTCCCAATCTTGGCATACCGACGATCAGACAGGACGTGCAATTGCCGGTCCCGATGAAGATACAGTTCCGGATACCGGTGCGAGGCCGTTTCCAGTGGAAGGCGGCATTCGAATCGCCGGAGCCATCGTTATACCTGAGGGTGACGGCAACGAAACGGTTACGCTGCTGAATGCTTCCAACCGGGACGTAGACCTGACAGGATGGGCAATTGCCAATAAGGTGAAGCAGAGATACAAACTGCAGGGCTTCATCCAACCCGGACAGTTTATGTCTATCCCTATAATTGGGCAGAGTTCGGGATTCCTCCGAAACAAGGGGGATATTATCACCCTACTCGACCAACGCGGCCTGAAAGTCGATGGAGTCTCTTATACGAAGCACCAGGTAAAACCAGGCTGGACAGTACTCTTTTGAGATCATACAAATAAGAGAGCTGCCTTCCGGTAATCACATACACTATGCTCGTACATACGATTTTTTTGGATCAAACACGAACAACCGAACCTAATTAAGGATCGGTTGTTTCGTTTACCATAAAAATAAAAATCCCGCTGAACCGATCAGCGGGACCGTATTTTACTCTGGCCAGTCATTCTTAACTACGTCACTAATCCAAATATACATCGCTCCTACGAGGAGAGCACCGAGCCCAACGATCCCAAAAACGATATACCAGACCATTTCACCGCCCCATTATCCTTGATTTGGATTTAGCATTTACATCCCGGTGCACTTTCCTTTTCAAATATCCATGGTTTGTTGTATTCCGAATCTAGTGTGAAAAGACGTCATAATTCTAATGTTAAGACATCATTCTTAAGAGTTATGTTTCCATCATTCGTATGACTACTTAAATATACCTCAATATTGTTATTCTATAAGTTTCGTATAATTTTTCAATAGTCACGTAATAACTTTCTCATTCTCTGACATTCTTTATCCTCCCTAAGCCAACTTGCTGGTTTTGCCGGCGACGTTGGCACTACCCGTCTAAGCTAGTTCTTTCCCCGCTTTACGCACTAGCGCAAAGATCGTCAACTCCACAATTACAGACAGTACAATGAGCAGAATGTACAGTGCGTACCATTCACTTTCAAAGTTCATTGAAAAAGGAATCGCAAACAGCATCAAACCGCAAACCGCCAGATAAAAGCGCCACCTCAATTTGGCTGATTCACGCAAGCTGCCGTTTCCTGCAAATTTCGCAAGCGTACCGATCCCTCTGCAGATAAAGAACACCAGGAACAACTTAAGGAGCCCCTCCAATACAGATAAGAGCATCATGAAACCGGGCTCCACCGAAATCACTACCCCTGGTCTTGCAGGAATGTAAACACTTGGGGCTGACACGAAAATGAGGAATATCGCGATACATTTTGCCGTACGGAAATCATTATGTTTCTCCTCCTCCAACGCGCTCAAGGCTGCTGCCGCCATGAAATAACCGATGAAGTCGGCCAGCAAATCGATGGATTGGATGCGAAAGTCCAGTATGGTTAACAAGAGACCCCAAGCCAGTTTATTGTAATGACGCGCCAATGTGATGAGCCCCCTCTATTTCGAATCCCGAACCAACTTCTTGATTACCCGTTCATCCGGATATGGGTCGGAATGAATCGGGATCGTGCTTACCTCCCTATCTCCCTCCGGAAGCTCAAGCTCCATACGAATATCCAATTTATAAAATGTAGTCGGGGTCACGCCAACATTTTAACGAAAGTATACGCTAAGCCTTCAGAATAGCTTAGGATATTATCTTACTCTTAGACTGAAACGTGTGTCTCCCGAAGTATAAGCCGAAAGCTTGCTAGTATCACATAGAACTGCTGCGTCCAGGGAAATAGGAGACCAAAGTCATTATTCCCTTTTTTCAAGGGCTTAGCGGTGGTCATTAGGTGTTTTCAAAACGTAGATGATAGCTACTCCTACTGTGGAGTTGTATTATTATGTCTCGAATAGCATGCTTTTCGAAAGTTGAGAAGAACAACTTTATAAAAACCAGCGGTGTTGGAAGTTCGGAGTGGCTGAATTAAAATCGGACAGCGACTCGCTGCCGCCGAAGAAGAAAATACCAAGCGTTGCTCGACAAACGGCGCAACAAGGAATGCCCCTACACCTCTAACGCAAAAGAAACGGCCTGCTCTCTCGTCATTCCTCTTCCAATCGCAATGGCCTCGTTAAACGGCGCATCGCCGCATTCTAGCCTGCAGGTTCGTTTCGCCTGCTCGTAAATCCATTGAAACTGGGGCTGGGCCGCGGAGCCAAGATTGGCTCGTAATTTCTCGGAGACTCCGATCAGCGTAGCGGCCGCCCGGTATTCTCCCAGCCCGCACAACGCGCTTGCAAGCCCCTCGACTCCTCGCGCGAGGAACCACGTTCCCGGATACGTTTGGCAGATGGCGATGCCTCTCTTGAAAAGTGCCAACGCTTCTCTGGGTTTCTGCCGGTTTAACGCAATATATCCCAAGGCCCGAAAAGGTCCCGACAACTCCAAGTCGTCTTTTGCTTTCTCGAATAGCGTGGCACTTTCGACGAGCAAGGGTTCCGCCCGTTCCCACTGCTGCTGCGCCACCAGGATGTAACTCAGAGAACCTAAGGATGACGCAAGGCTCCAATCGTCACCTGAATTCCTGGCATGCAGCACGCTCTCTTCTGCTAGCCGAATCGCTTCGTCCGTCAAGCCCGAATGCGATGCCAGCTGAGTAAGCATGCGAAGCTGAGATGCCAGGAGCGCCGGATGACCGAGCTTGCGAGCTTCATCCGCGCTTTGTCTGGCCAGGTCTTCGGCTTCCTGGACTTCTCCCATGACCCACAGCAACACGCTAAGACCATGCTTCGCTTTTACCGCGTGTTCTTGAACGGAAGTTTGACTGTGCGTCGCCAGAGCCGCACGCAGCTGCGCGGATCCTTCCTGCAAGGTCCCTTCATGCAGCCAGTAATAATAGAGGCAGGACGCCATTCGTATTGCAGCTTCCGCCCGCGGATGATCGCAGGCTAGTTTCAGCGCGGAGCGAATGTTGGCGTATTCCCGCCGAATCGCCACGAATGCGGCATCCCGGTCTCGACTGCGGAACCCCCGTTCCGCTCTTTCTACGAATCGACAGTAGTGCTCGACGAAGCGGCGGATCATCCGTTCGCGTTCCTCGCCGGTGCAGTGCCTCTCCCATTGTTCGCTTCCAAATTGTTTAATCGTCTCGAGCATCGCATATCTGCGCCTAGGTCCGCTACTCGCCAAATCAACAGATAGGAACGATTTATTGAATAGGCTAGCAACCAAGCTTAAGGCCTCCTGACGATCGAACCGTCCGAGCGAGGGGTTCGATTCCTCATCCACGCAGATCTGTTCGACCGCTTCCAGCTCGAATCCCCCGGTAAAAGCAATCAGCTTCCGCAGCAGCTGCCGCTCTTGCTCCGTGAGCAGGGCGAAGCTCCATTCCAGGGTGGCTCGAAGCGATTGATGACGGGGTGCGGCCGTTCGCTTCCCGGCTGTAAGGACGGCGAACATATCGGACAGCCGTTCGTCGAGTTGCTCGATGCTGAGCACGTTCGTCCGGGCGGCTGCCAGCTCGATGGACAGCGGGATGCCCTCCAGACGTTTGCAGATTCGCCCGACGATCTTCACGTCCGCTTCCGATACGCGGAAGGAGGGAGACACGGCGGTCGCGCGCTCGATAAACAGCTGAACGGACTCGCGGGACAGAATGGCGTCATCTGACGCATGATCCCGCAGCTCATTCTCCGTGGGGAACGTGAGCGGCGGAATCCTCCATACGCGCTCCATGCCGATGTTCAACGGCTCCTGGCTGGTGGCCAAAATAACGACCCTAGGGGAGGCCGACAACAACCGCTCGATGAGAGAAGAGCAGAAATCGATCAAGTGCTCGCAGTTGTCGAACACGAGAAGCATGCATTTGTTCCGGATATGGTTGAGCAAGGACTCGATAAGCGGCCTTTCCTTCTGTTCCTTGACGCCCAATACCGACGTGATGATTCTCAGCGCCGAGAGCGTATCCATCGCCGAAGCGAGCTCGAACAGCCACACGCCGTCGGGATAAGAAAGGCAGGCGTCCGATGCGACCTTATACGCCAGGCGCGTCTTGCCACTTCCCCCGGCACCCGCGAGCGTGACGAGGGGGGAATCGGCAAGATGTTGCCGAATCTCCCAGACCTGTTCGAGGCGGCCGATAAATGAGGACATTCTGCTTGGTAGATTCGTTGCTCCATATGGTGCGGTAGCACTTCGCGGCGATTCATCGGTCCTGTGTGCCGGCAAACCTGCCGATCGGATTCCGGAGTGAACGTCAGCCTCTCTACCCGCAGAAGCAGCTGCGAGAATCGCCTCGAACCATTGTTCGTCAAAAAGGGGATACATCCGGTTGTTTCCTGACCTGTCGTCATGGAATCGACGGACCGTCTCCCAAAGCAACTGAGCCTCCGCGCGCTCGGAACCGCGAAGAAACTTTTGTTCAACGACAAAAAGTTGAATCAGCAATTGCAGATTATGAGCGCTCGGCAGCCGTTCGCCATTTTCCCACTGCTGAATCGTCCTTATCTCCACCCCGATCCGCTTGGACAGATCGATCTGCCGCAGCTTCGCCCTTACGGCCGGGCCCGGTCTCTGCCGCAGTTTGCGAATCATCTCTTCCGGCCATATCCGTTCCGTTTGATTACCTGCCATTTATTCTCCTCCCGATAACACGAACTTACACGAACTTACACGAACTCTTCGTACGAACTCGCCTGCATTCTTAGCATAGACGTCATCGTGCTAAGATTCAATCATACCGAACACGCCGAGTAAGCGTGAGGAAAAGACTAAAGGAAAACGAGAAGGAGGAATGCGGCATGCCATTCGTACGCATCGCATTGATGAAGGGCAAATCGGCGGAGTATCAAAAGAATGATGTTCCCACGCTATTTGGTTGATTTCGATGTGCAGAAGCTCCCTCGCGTCCGGACGGATGTGATCGTACGGCAAGAGTCACTGACTGGGCGTAACGGCCTGAACTTACCGGGTGCCACCTGGTTGCTCTGTTGCCATGTGTAGTCGCCAGTCAGGTTGATGTGCTCCCATCCGAGTGGTGATAGGTGTTGTAATAGGTTGTCATTAATCGACCGTCCGCGTGCTCTTAACGACTGTATCGCCCGCTTACGCCGGCCCTCTTTCGTCAATTGCACGGGGGTAAAGATAACCGAAAGGCGACCTTTTGAAAGTGGGTGAACGAAACCATGTCCAAAACCGTAATCATGAAATTAAATGGCGGCCCTTATGTCATAAAAGGAGAGTTTGAAGTTGTAGACGGGAATGGAGCCGCTTTCGCTACAGGCGATGCGGTTGCCCTTTGCCGCGTACAGGGCTGCTCCGAGCGCAGAGGTAGCTAAATGGATATTGAAAGGTTTAATAAACAAATAGAGTTCATTGTAGAAATTGACAAAGTGAAACAAATACTTAGGAACACTATTCTAATGGATGCTTCAAGGAAAGAGAATGATGCTGAACATACATGGCATATGGCTGTAGGAGCTATGATATTGTCTGAATATGCCAATGAAAGTAATTTGGATATGTTAAAGGTCTTTAAGATGATTTTGCTCCATGATATTGTGGAAATTGATGCTGGAGATACATTTGCTTATGGTAATGTGAACTGGCAGGAAACAGCTGAAAAAGAAAAAAAAGCCGCAGAAAGAATATTTGGAATATTACCAAATGACCAAGCTAATCAGTTAAAGGAAATCTGGAATGAATATGAAGAAGCAGAAACTCCTGAAGCAAAATTTGCCCAAGCAATGGACAGCTTTATGCCTATCCTCCATAACTATAGAACTAGTGGCCTACAATGGAAAAAGTTAGGTGTCACAAGAGAAAAAGTATTATCAAGAAATAGAAGAATTGAGAACGGTTCTACCATCCTGTGGAGTTATATTGAAAATATTGTTAATGATGCAGTTGAGAAGGGTTTTTTGGAGCCATAAAAAATGTAGAATATCTTTTAGCTTGCGGAAAAGACGGTTTCAACGATCAAACCATACGATTATTACGGAAGCGAGGGAATGTACATGTTATACGAGCTGCGCATTTATACGATTCATGAAGGGAGAATGGATGCGATTCAGCAGCGATTCGAGCGGCACACGCTCGGTATTTTCGAGCGGCTGGATATAAAAGTGGCCGATTTCTGGATCGATCAGACTGGGCATCCGAAGCTGTATTACGTGATGGAATACAAGAATATGGAAGATCGGCAGCTGAAGTGGGGCACGTTTGTGCAAGATCCGGAATGGGTCGAGGTGAAGCGCAAGTCCGAGGAAAGCGGTCCGATCGTAGCGAAGATAGAGGAAATATTTATGAAACGGGCCGAATTTTTTATGCGTTAACGTCGCTTGCCCTAGCAGTGGATATATTTGAACGAAGCCCAGCGGCAAAGGCTAGCCGCCGGGCTTCGTTTCATTTAAGCTCCCTTTCGACAGCAATTGTTAGATTAATCACCGTCTTGCGCGGCTTGCTCCGCTTCATGAAGTTCCGCTCGCTCCGACCGGGCGATGAAGACCAGGGTTCCCAGCACTCCGCATACCGCAGCGCCGATCAGGAGCACCGCGATTTTCGTGAAAGGGGGATTAATATCTGTCCGGCATCGCCGCAAGAAAACAATGCTTGGCGAAGATAAATGTTTGTCTCCTTTACAGGGAACAGACAGGAAGAAACTAACATGTTTTTCTTATTCAACGGTGTGTTCTCAAATTCCTTGCTATCTAAATATCGGAACCAAGCCAAGTAATTTTGCAGATACTTAGTTGCCACACCGTTGAAGCGGTCTATCCAGCGTTTTAATCCTCTATGATAACTGTCCACATTGTGGTAAATGCCTTTTACACGCTGTTTCCCATCGGTTTTGAACCGATATTGAGACAAGCCCTTTTCGTTAGCAAAGGAACTTGAGGCTCTCCACGAACACACCGCGCATATCAGACTGTTAACCACCGTCAACGTCTTTGCCTCCGTGCCAAGACTTCAACAGCATCCCCTCATAAAAAAAATTCTAAAAAAGGATATTGACCGCATTGTTCATATCAGTTTAATAAATAAAGCCAAGGCTAATCTCGCACCCTGGCTTTGTTTTGTCTACAATTGCAAACAACATGATAGAACTTTATTTTCCCACGAAAGAACTCTAATTTCCATGAAAGGACTTTATTTTCCGCGAAAGATCTTTATTTTCCCTGATCAGCGAGAACTTTGTTATATGAATTGCGGGTTTATCATATTCACCCTGGCAAGATGAAGGCGATCCAGGACCGGTTCCGGGACCATGTCCTTGCTTTGTTCGCGAAGCATGGCATGAACGTAACGCAGTTCTGGGAAGACTGGGACGAAAGCGAGAATCGGCTATACTATCTCGTCGAGCATGAAGACATGGACGCGCGCAACTTGAACTACGACCGCTTCCGCAGCGATCCGGAATGGTTGGCGATCAAACAGGTGTCCGAGCTTGACGGTCCGCTCGTGGCGAAGCTGGAAAGCCTGTTCATGAAGAACGCGGCCTTCTTCACGGCCATGTCATGAAATGAAGTCCCAATCAACGATGGCGCGCACTGCTTGACGACCATTCTGCCGCCGTATACGCCAACGATACGTCCAACGTGACCGATTCATAACGAACCGCAGCGGGGTACGCTGCAAGCCAAGAGCCGGAAGCTGTTCGCAGCGTTCCGGCTCTTCCCTTTGGTCGGCTTCGCGATGAAGCGCGACAAGCCGTCATGCGGCGCCTGCGTTTGTTTTTTTCTAGCGCCGCTGCATGCCGCCCGCCTTGCTTCTGATCCAGTCGATCAGGAGAAGCGACAGCGGAATGAGGCTCTGCATGATCAAGCCGAGGGCCGGGTAGATCAAGACGAGATACGCGTGGAGTTCGCCGCTGTTATGGAAGATCCAGGCCGAGCCGATCGCCGACAGCAGCGTGGGCGGGGCGATGAGCTCGCGGTAATTCCGGATGCGGAACAATTGGCTGACGCTTAGACACAGAATGAAGAGCGATACCGACACTTTAACGAAATTGCCCATAACCCACAGCGCGACGGCAATCGCTTCCAGCCGCTCGAACGAGCCTTCGATGCCGATATATTGGATGACGACCAGGAACGAATAGTTCAGTTTGCCCGTCAACTGATGATCTGGGTGTTAATGTCGTTCTTCCTTCAGCTCCTTCCGCGTTATGCATATAACAAGACAAGACTGAGATTTGTGACATCGGATCCAAAAATAACTTCGCCCATTAAAAACAGCTCAAGGTATTGTACTAGAGCTGGTTTTTGTTGTCTCGAAAAGCATGCTTTTCGAAACGCTATAAATCCCCCCTATTCTCGCGTCTCAAAAAATACTAAAATGAATTTAGAAACGTATCAATTTAGTACCATACTTTTTGAAACGATTTTTAGGGGAGTGGATCGTTTGAAGCTGGCATATGGTCGGGTATCGGCTAAAGACCAAAATCCGGAACGTCAACTGATCAAGTTCCGGCAGTTAGGTGTTGATGATAGATATGTATTTGTAGATAAGCAGAGTGGCAAGGATTTCGAGAGGCCACGCTATCAGGCTATGCGGATGATGCTCCGGGAAGGTGACCTGGTTTATATGGATGCGCTGGATCGCTTAGGACGTGATTACGATGGAATTGTAACGGAATGGAAATACATCACGCGTGAAATAAACGCTGATATTGTGTGCCTGGAAAATGAAGCATTGTTTGACAGCCGTAAGTTCAAAACGATGGGAGACATCGGTAAGCTGTTGGAGGATCAATTTCTAAGCATGCTGGCTTACGTGGCCGAGCAGGAACGAAAAAAGAATCGGCAGCGACAATCGGAGGGAATCGAAGTTGCGCGGGCGGCTGGAGTAAGGTTCGGCAGGCCAAAGCAGGAAATTGATGATGGTTTTATTCGGGTTTATTCAGATTGGAAAAAGGGGCGCATAACGGCTACGGAAGCGATGCGACAGCTCAGTATGAAAAAGCCGACCTTTTACCGGCGCGTGAAGGAGTATGAGCAACTGGAGGATAACAGACGATGTACGCGAGAGTAAGGGAACTGCTGACTCCAGAGGAACGGCTGCAATATTTGCAAATACCGCCTGATCTAGGCGAATGGGAATTGGGCACCTATTTCACATTAACCCAGCATGATCTTGAAATCATCCAGCAACGGCGAAGAGAATATAATCGACTCGGCTTTACCGTGCAGCTGTGCGTACTTCGTTATCTCGGCTGGACGTTTTCTGATATAAAGGAAGTGCCAGTTCAAGTTCTTCGTTATATTGCAAAGCAAATCCATGCCGATGTGGAGTCTTTTGCATCTTACGGCGAACGGGAAGCCACCAAATACGAGCATCTGGAGGAAATCCGGAAGGAATATGGCTACCAGACATTTACAATGGGCGAGTATCGTTCTTTGTGCAAACATCTTTTTAACCACGCAATGGCAAACGGCAATCCCTTACACCTGATTCAGCTCGCACTCGAAGATTTGCGTAAGCGTAAAATTATTCTTCCTTCAATGGCCACGATTGAAAGAGTAGTTTGGGAAACTCGCAAACGGACAGAAGAAAAAATATTCAAGCTGCTCAGCAGTTCACTGACAGAATTACAAATTGCCAAGCTGGACCGCGTCTTAGCCACCATGCCGGAAAGTAGCAAAACCTATTTGGCATGGTTAAGGGAAATTCCAGGTACCAGCTCTCCGGATTCTTTTTTGAAGGTGATTGAAAAGCTTGAATACATACGGGATTTACAGCTGCAAGTCGATACGAATGGCATCCATCCGAACCGGCTACGGCAGCTTTCAAAAATCGGTTCACGTTACGAACCTCATTCCTTCCGCCGTTTTAATGATCCGAAAAAGTACGCGATTTTAGTAGCGTACCTATTGGAACTGATTCAGGATTTGACAGACCTGGCTTTCGAGATTCATGATCGGCAGATCATGATACTGCTTTCCAAAGGGAGAAAAGCCCAAGAGGAACTTCAAAAACAAAACGGTAAATCGATTAACGAAAAGGTTGTTCATTTTGCCGATCTTGGGGCCGCTCTTATTAAGGCCCGAAGTGAAGGTACTGATCCGTTTGTTGCGCTTGATGCCGTTATGCCGTGGGATCAGATCGTCGCATCCGTGGAAGAAGCTAAACGGCTGGCGCGGCCCGTAGATTACGACTATTTGGACTTGCTGGAAAAGAAATTCTATGCGCTCCGGAAATATACGCCAACGCTGTTAAAATCGCTAGAATTTCGCTCAACTAAGTCAGCTGAGCCACTACTGAAAGCGGTCGATATCATCCGGGATATGAACGAAACGGGAAAGCGAAAGGTTCCGGAAGGCGCACCGCTGAACTTCGTTTCGAATCGCTGGCAAAAGCACGTTTACGACGAGGATGGAACGATCAACCGGCATTACTACGAAATGGCTGTCCTGACAGAGCTGCGGAATTACGTTCGTTCCGGGGACGTATCCATTGTCGGAAGCCGTCAGCATAAGGATTTCGAGGAATACCTTGTACCGAAAGCTGATTGGATTGGCATCGATCCAACCGCTACAAAGCTTGCTGTTAGCTTGTCCGCAAAGGAATATCTTGAAGAACGGACTGAATCACTTCTTCAAAGATTAAACTGGGTTTCGGACCACATCGACGAGCTGGATGGCGTTAATTTGGAGAACGGGAAATTGCACATCGAGCGATTGGAGAAAGATGTTCCTGATGAATCCAGGAATTTCAGCCTTTCCCTCTATGAGTTGCTGCCACGAATCAAGCTAACGGATCTGCTCATGGAAGTAGCCAACTGGACGAATTTTCATGAGCAGTTCATTCACGCTTCCAGTAACCGCGCTCCGAACGAGGAAGAAACGACAATCCTTATGGCTACTCTTATGGCAATGGGAACGAACATAGGGCTTACAAAGATGGCTGAAGCCACGCCGAGCATTTCATATCGGCAAATGGCCAATACAGCACAATGGCGGTTGTACGAAGACGCAATGAATATAGCGCAGGCTGTTCTTGTTAATTTTCATCACAAGCTGGCGCTGCCTTCATATTGGGGGAACGGCACGACCTCATCATCTGATGGAATGCGCGTCCAGATCGGAGTTTCGGCGCTTCACGCAGATGCTAATCCTCACTACGGGACCGGAAAAGGAGCTACGATTTATCGCTTCGTGAGCGACCAATTCTCCACGTTTTACACGAAAGTCATCAATACGAACGCTCGGGATGCCGTACACGTCATCGACGGTTTGCTCCATCATGAAACGGACTTGTCCATCGAGGAGCATTATACGGATACAGCTGGTTACACAGATCAAGTCTTTGGTTTAACGCATCTACTTGGATTTCGCTTTGCGCCGCGCTTACGCGACTTGGCTGATTCCAAGCTCTACGCTATCGGAAAGCCTTCCGATTTTCCTAAATTGGAGAAGCTGCTGCGCGGACAGATTAATACAAAGATCATTCAGGAAAACTACGATGATGTTCTCCGGCTGGCTCACTCCATCCGGGAAGGCACCGTTTCAGCATCACTCATTATGGGGAAAATCGGCTCCTATGCAAGACAAAACAGCTTGGCTACCGCGCTGCGAGAAATGGGACGTATCGAGAAAACGATCTTCATTCTGGATTACCTTTCAAGCGAGGCGCTGCGACGAAAAATCCATCGTGGGTTGAACAAAGGGGAAGCCATGAATGCATTGGCCAGAGCGATCTTCTTCGGCAAACATGGCGAACTGCGAGAACGGGCGCTACAAGACCAGCTCCAACGGGCGAGTGCGTTGAACATTATCATCAATGCAATTAGCGTTTGGAATACGGTCTATCTCCAGCAAGCAACAGAACACCGCAAAAAGCAAGGAAAGCTTCAGGAAGAACTACTAAACCATATTTCTCCACTCGGATGGGAGCACATCAATTTCTTAGGCGAATACAAATTCAATTTTAAGCAGAATACGTCTCTCAATTCATTACGACCGCTGAAACAACAGGAAGCTGAATGACCGGTTGGTCCGGGCTATGTCACCCGGACTATTGGGCTTAGAGTAAGAAAAAACGCTGAGCCGGCCACATCCGAAGGCTTAGCGTATATTTTCGTTAAAATGTTGGCGGGACCCCTAGTCGAGAAGCGGTTATCCCATGCATATCTCAAATACACCGTGTCATTCTTCTTCAGTAGGATCGGAAAGGGGATATCCTTAACCTCAGCGCTGTTATACCCGGGTACAGTCAGCTCCAACTGCAGAATATCGGTCAACAGTTGCTGAAAATGGTGAGCGATCCCAGTAACCATTACATCCTCTAAAGCCCGTTGCGAATAAAATCCAGTGCCGTCGCTGGATCCGCCGCCGGATTGAAATTCTAACTTACGGCTCCAATTCATCGGTGACCGGAGATGGATTTCGCCAATGTCCACACTCTCACTGGTCCCGTCCGTGTAGTAGACGTTAATATGGGTAATGACCACATCGCCTTTCTCCCGCCACGCTTCTTGTGACCCCTCGTGGAACGCGACGTTAAATTCTTTCAACACCTGATGAGTATATTCGGATTTCAGATGCCCGAGCGTGGTGATCCGTGCGTCTGGAGCTTCCGGAAGTTCAATGTGGGATACATCAATATCGAGAGTCTTATTTGCCAGATAATAAATTCCGAACGTCTGTCCGTTCAAGACGGTAATATCATAGTAGTGTTTCATGAAAAGCGGCTTTGACAATTGAAGCTGCTGATAGTACACCAAGTTGCCGACCCACGATAACACAATGAGCACTGAGCTAAGCACCAACACATGTAGTTTCACGATTCAATCCCTTTCTGCCGGGGAATTCGGGATTATCCGTTTATTGAATTAGACCGCTTGAAGATCGTAAAAGTTCCTTGAGTTTTCCTAATAATTTACCGGGTATGTCCGGCGACCATCGAACTATACGTGCAACATGAAAGAAGCGATAGATTCAATCCATCGCTTCGTTATCGTATCCATTCAATTCAATAAGCTCTGTGTTCAACCTCTCTTTGGCCGTGCACTCATAACATCATGCCTGTGCCGGCCGCAATACATTCAAGGGGATCAGCTGCAGTATGTACGGGAATCCTGGTTTCCATGCAAAGGCGTTCGTTAATTCCCTCCAGTAAAGCACAGCCCCCACAGAGCAAAATCCCCTGCTCAATCACATCGCCAGCTAGTTCCGGCGGGCACAATTCCACCGTCGCACTAATAGCTTGTACCAGCGTCTTTATGAAATCATCCACAATTGTGAAAATTTCACCGGACGTTATCGTAATCGAACGGGGCAACCCATCAACCATGTCACGTCCCCGAATCTCTAGAGAACGTTCTTCTGCAGAGGCGTTGGCCGTTCCGATTTGTTTCTTAATATTTTCAGCCGTTCGCTCTCCGATTTCTACGTTATACTTGCGTTTCACATAATCCATAATGTCTCGGTCTATAGAAATTCCCGCCCGGTTCAGCGTATTGCTTGCCACAATGCCGCCTAGTGAAATGATTGCGACTTGACAGTTACCTCCGCCAATATCCAGCACTAAATGACCAATCGGCTCGTTAATCGGCAATCCTGCACCGACCGCGGCGGCTACCGGTTCTTCCACTGCAATTGCCTTTTTTGCTCCTTTATGAACAATCGTTTCCATTATCGCACGCTTTTGTACATTGGTAATACCGCAAGGCATGGAAATGTACACTTTGGAGCCTCGCAACAACGACGAACGACCTTGGATTTTTTTCATAAAATAATCAAGCATATTGGTGGTCATATCGAAATTAGCGATGACGCCGTTCATCAAAGGATAGTTGATTTCCACATGGGCGGGAGCTCGTCCAATCATCGCTTGCGCTTGCGTGCCGACAGCCAGTATTCCACCGCTATTCTGATCAATAGCGACTACGGATGGTTCGTTCAGTACGATACCTTTACCCCGCTCAAAGATAACTGTGTTTGATGTCCCCAAGTCAATACCGTAAACCTTTTCAAATCTCTTTAACATTGAACCTCTCCTCCTTAGTTCAAAAACCATTGCTTAAAGGTCGATCGGAAGGATATTCAACATTATTCGACAGATATAGATGATATAAGGGGGTACTTCCGTTATTGTTGTTTAATAACAATTAATGTTAATTGTATTCCGCCGCCAGCATGACTCCTTCCAGCGGTGAGAATAGAAAAAGCCATGAGGTTATCCTCATGGCTTGCATAGAATAATTGGAAAATAACGCCGTGATCCGTCACGCTTTCCCTTCCCACTGCTCCATCCGGTCCCGATCGACCAATCGGATCCCGTATACGCCTCCGGCTATCTTCCCTGCGGTCGATTCGAACTTCACTTCCACGTTCCGTTTCCCGCTAGTCAGCTCGATCGGGATATCGTAGAGCATGTCGAAGAGTTGGTCCGGATTCTCGGCCTTCAGCTGCTGGCGTGCGATCACCTTCCCGTCGACCAGAATCTCAAAGTCCCGTTCCATTCGGACACCGTCGACATGGGCAACGCCGTCGCTGCCGAAGTACGTTACCTGTAGAGCCATCGGCTTGTCCGGCATGACCGCCATCCGATAACGGAAATAGCCGCCGTTTACCGCATCTCGATAACCTTTCTGGGCGTGAACGGAATAGCCGGATCTCGACTCTTGAGATTGAATATCATGCTCGACTTCGGATTGTTGTTCATGCGGGCTCACGACATCAACCGTTATTGCGTTGAGCCGCTCCCGCTCCGCTTTCTCGTGATCCGTATAACGCTCGTATTCTTGCTTGTTCATTAGCTTCCAATAGATCGTGTACCGCTGATGATGCAGGGCATAGAACGGGATCAGCGTCACGCGCGAACTGCCGGGCTCGCCGATGGGATCCGTGACGAACGTCAGAACTGAACCTTCCACGGGTATGATCCATTTCTTGATATCCGGTTCATCCGTAACCAGTACCGGAACGTCGATCAACGGGTGATGATGCAGCTTGAGGTGGTTGTCGACGATATCGTTTTCCGGAAACCGGTCTCTCCCAAGTGCGCCGGCGAGTACGACGGGGCCGTACATGAAGCCGACTTTCTGCTCGTCGTCCTTCGCCCGGTAAATGTGCAGATCCATCGGGAGCGTTACTTCGATCGTATCGCCGGCATTCCAGTTGCGCTCGATTTCCAAATAATCGCGTCCGGAACCCGTATAGGTTTCGGAACCGCTCACGACCGCCGTCACCATGCCGGCAGCCCAATACGGAATGCGGATGCGAAGCTTGAAACGCGCGTCCTGTGCCTCTTCCAGGACGAGTCTCGTCCGGTCCGTCCGCGGAAAATCCGTTTCTTGCCTAATGACGACTTCCCTATCTTCGAAGACGGCCCTGGAACCGATGAACAGGTTCACGTATACCGCATCCTGCTGCGCATGGTAGATCTCGTGCGTATACCGGGCCGGGTTCTCCATCCCGGTGCCGGTGCAGCACCAGAACGATTGATCCGGCGAACCGTAAACTTTGAAGTGGCCCGGCTCGGTCGATACGAAATACATTTTCATGCCGGAATCCGGATCCTGGGAAGCCAAAATATGGTTGTATAAAGCGCGTTCGTAGAAATCCATATACTCGGCATCCGGCGACCAGCGGAACAGGTGGCTGGTCAGCTTCAACATGTTGTAGGTGTTGCACGTTTCCGCCGTCTCGACGCCCAGCTTCTCGGTACCTCGCGCCCTGAAGTGCTCGAAGATACTGTTGCCGCCGATGATATAGGAACGGTTCCGCGTCACCTCTTGCCAGAAAAATTCCGCGGCCTTCCGGTACGTCTCTTTTCCCGTAATCTCGTAGAGCTTGGCGGCGCCGATCACCTTCGGAATCTGCGTATTGGCATGTTTCCCCTCAAGCTCGTCTACTCCTCTGGCGAGCGGCTCCAAGATGGCTTGATGGCAGAAGCGGATCGCAAGCTCCAAATACGCGCGGTTGCCTGTAAGAAGGTAGAGATCGGCCATCGCCTCGTTCATCCCGCCATGCTCGCAGATCAGCATGCGCTGAAATTGCTCGTCCGTCAGCCGGTCGGTACCTTTCTTGGCCCAATCGGAGAGTTTAACGACCGCTTGAAGCGCTTGTTCAATCCCCGCCAGCTTATAAGCATCGATGAGACCCGCATAAATCTTGTGAATGCTGTACCAGGGCACCCAGGAGCCGCCCAGCCCGAAGTTATGGACCTCGAAGTCGCCGGTGAACACCCTGTCGAAGCAGTCGCGCGAGAATCCGCTCAAATAACCGTCCGGATCGTGCGATTGCACATAAGCAAGCTCGTCGACCGCATAGATCAGCTTCTGCAGCAGCGCTTCGTCTCCCGTCGCCGCAACCATGGCCGAGGCGGCGGACAGCCAATGCCCGACGGAATGACCGGCGATCGGGGTCGATTCCCATCCGCCGTAGCGCGGCTTCTTCGGCTGCAGGCTTGCAGCTTCGTAGCAAGGCGCAATCAGCCGGTCAACGTCCAGATGAAGCAGATAACCCTTCCCAGTTTCTTGCGATTCTTGAAAAATGCCGTCTAGCAGCGTAACTTGTACCATCCTGCACAACTCCCCGATATACACGATTTGATTATTTTATCCTCCCAGTTTATCCTTTAAAATAGCGATAAACCACGAATTAACCAAACTATTTTTTATAATATTTCACACATCGAATAGAGGGAGTTATCAATGGACAAGATCATAATGGAGCTGCCTCCGATGCCTTATTACATTACGATCGGACGAACGCAATTTAAGCAGGGCGAGCATCACCCGAATCGGCGAAATATCGGCATATTCGATTGGCTGCTCGTCGTGCGGGGCGCGTTATATATCGGCGAGGACGAGAAGCAGTGGGAGGTCGGCCAAGGCCAATCGCTTCTGCTGCTTCCCGACCGCTATCATTACGCGACGGCGCCTTGCCGAACCGAGACCGTCTTTTATTGGATCCATTTTGTTTTTCAAGGAACTTATAGCGACCATAGCGACGCCGACTTTTCGCTTCAGATCCGGCACGCGTGGGCCAACCCGTATAAGCTGAGACTCCCGCAGTATACGACGCCCCGGCAGTTCTCGAGAATCGAACGGCTCCTTGAACAGATGCTGGATTATGCGGGAGCGAGCGGGTCAGCCGCATACTGGAAGGAGCAGCAGCAGTTTATGGACCTGCTGCACTTCCTTGAAGAGGAGGAGTATGGCGATAACCCCCCCACGTCTGTCATGAGGCTGGCGGAGCGGACAGAAGAATATTTGCGCCAGCACTATCAAAGGGACCTGAAGAACGAAACGCTGGCCCAGGCGCTGCATTTCCACCCTAACTATATCGTTCGGTGCATGAAGGAAATCTATCAGTGCACGCCGATGGAATATTTGCTTAAGATTAGGCTCGAACAAGGGAAACTGCTGCTGATCAAGACGGAATGGCCGGTGGCGATCGTCGCCGAGCGCGTCGGCTTCAACTATGCGCCGTATTTCTCAAGCTGCTTTAAACGTTATATGGGCATGTCGCCGCTCGCTTTCCGAAAGCTGTACGCCGGCTAACGGTAATACCGTCTCCGGCCAACCGCAGGCCAAGAGGCGGTTCTAATGCTGACCTGGATTCCCGAAGCTCCAAGCCAGATCTCTCGCATATTCGCTTCTACTCGACGCCTTCATACTCGAACCAATCAAAGTGAGCCGGCGACGCGGATCGAGCTCCGTGGCCCGTCGTGTACATCGCTATGAGGACGCCCGTAAACCTGCCGGCGACTTCCGTGGCGACGCTGATTACGGGATTGCGATAGGTTGCCATTTGAACGGAACGCTCCTTTGTATCTTACTTTTTGGCCGTTTTGTCGTAGCGGAAATAATCGAAATCGACGAACCCGCCGATTTGCTTGGTTGCATAATTGAACAACCCGATCCGGCAGCCCATAAAATGATCCAGCGTATACTTCATTTGCAACGGACGGCCGATTTGTTCCCACTGGGTACCATCAACGGAATAGTAGAAAGAGGCGAGATCCACGCTCTCCTCGAAATTAAAATCGATCCTCAAATAAATCCGGCTGCCCTCGTATCGAATTTGCTCGACCGTTTGTTCGCCGCCGTCGCCCCCGTTGACGCACATGGCAACGTGACGTTCGCCGTTCTCCGCGACTTGGATGACGACGGTTCCGAAATGATGCTGCATGGCGACCAAGCCGGCGCGGTCGCCCGGTTTCATATGGGTGACATCCATCACCGTCATCCCGCTGCATGCCGGACCTTCCGTCCGCTGCGTTAACGTGTTGCGGGCATATTCGACACTGCGGGCCAGATAACCCGTCTCCAATCGCAGATAACCCGGCCGTGCCGTCACGGACCACAATCGATTGTCCGGGTTATGATTCCATTGCCAATTCAATGCCAATTTATTCTCGACATACTCGAACTCGTCGCTGATCACCAATGGTTTAGGCGCCGTGTTCGGCAACGGCACTTCAAAAGCCTTCGGCGCCTTGCCGTCCACGCCGAATATAGGCCAGTCGTCAGCCCAAGAAACCGGGACAACACAAGGAATTCTGCCGACGGCATCGTGATCTTGGAACAGCACGGCATACCACTCGCCTGCCGGCGTGTCGACAATGCCGCCTTGCGCGACACCGTTGTTCCGGTAGCCCATGTCGTCATCGAGCAGCAGCTTGCGCTCATACGGACCCAGAAGCTCCCGCGAACGATAAAGCAGTTGTCTGCGGCGCCGGTTTCCGGCATTCGGCCATTCGATGAAGAACAAATAATAGTAGCCGTTCAACTTATAGGCGTGGCAGCCTTCGCAGCGCAGCATGATCCCTTCTCGTTCCGTCTCGAACAGCAGTTGGTTGATGCCGCCCGGTTTTAAGGCCGTCGCGTCTGCCGCCAACTCCGTGATGCGGATATCGCCGTTGCCATGGATGACAAAGACGCGCCCTTCGTCGAACAGCAGACTCGGATCGTGATGGAGGCCTTGAATGACGAAACGTTCCCATCGTCCGTTCTCGATATCGTTCGTACGGTAAACATAGAACCGGTTCATGTCAAGGCTCGAGAAGCAGACATAGAACGTTTCCTTATGATAACGCAAGCTTGCGGCCCACGAACCTTTGCCGTAAATGCCTTTGCCGTCCAGCAAATTGTGCGCATCGTTATCTTCGAACGTATCGTATACATAGTTCACGATCTCCCAATTCATCAAGTTCTCCGACTTCATGATCGGGCATCCGGGCATCGAATGCATGCTGGTACTGACCATATAGAACGTTGTCCCCACCCGGATAACGCATAGATCCGGGACATCCGCCCAGATGATCGGGTTAGTTATGATCGTATTCATTCGTATGATTCTCCCCTTTGCGAATACAACGTTTAAGAGCGTGCGACGTCAAGTACATCCCAATATGATTGTTTCGGCTTATGCTCCGTGTCAAAGAGGAATGGCCAGTTTTTTCTGCCGTTGACCGGGAAGTTATCCAACCAGGTATAATCGTCGGCCGCTCCCCAGAATGTCACGGACTTAATATGGTCGGAGTACTCCTTAAACAGTTGAAAAAATTGTTTGTACCGTTCCGCTTGCCGCTCAAGCATCTCGTCATTCGGCGCCGCCAGATCGGTTCGGCGGTCGTCATGCCGGAATACGGAAACATCCAACTCCGTAATATGCAGCTTCATACCGAGACTTGCATACCTTTCGATGGCTTCGCGAATATCGTCAATGGTCGGATGTTCCAGGTTCCAGTGCGCTTGAAGCCCGATCCCGTGAATCGGCACGCCCTTTTCCTTCAACGATTTGACCAAGGTATAGATTTTTTCTCTCTTTTCGGGTACGGACTCGTTATAATCGTTATAAAACAATTGCGCCCCCGGATCAGCCGCATGCGCATATTCGAATGCTTTGGCGATGAAATCTTCTCCGGCAATGTCGAGCCACTTGGACGTACGCAGCAACTCCCCGCTTTTGTCGGAAACCGCCTCATTCACCACATCCCAAGCATAGATACTTCCCTTATAACGTGTGACCACCGTTTCAATGTGGGATTTCATCCTCGCCAGCAGCGTTTCGCGGTCAACCGCGCTGCCGTTGCGATCTTCAAACACCCACTGAGGCGTTTGATTGTGCCATACAAGCGTATGCCCTCTGACCCCCATACCGTTGGCTTTCGCGAACTCAACCAAACGATTCGCATCATCGAAAGTATACTGATCTTCAGAAGGATGCAATCTCTCGAACTTCATTTCATTCTCCGCGGTTACACTATTGAAATGATGCGTCAACAGCTCACGCTGCGTGTCCAGCGTCATTGGATTTACAGCCGCCCCTATTAAGAAATGCTGCTTAAATGCTTCATGAAGTTTTGGGAACTCACCAAAATGAGAATTTAACATTCCCTTGACTACCTCCTCTACCTTTACACCACTTTTAGCCAGTACAGATTAAGCTTCAGGTAATTATTCCTAAAAATTGTACCGTTTACAGTTAGTAATGACAACCTGCCGATCGAGTGATTAATCGCCCGGTAAGTTATAGGCTACTTTCACAATTAAAGAAGATTGCAATCCTCCCGGTGTAAAGGTCTGGGTTGCAATCTTCTTCCATACTCACTTTTATTTTGGCTCGGGGTTATTTCAATAATGCTTTGGCTAATCTAACGACATTGCCGACGGAGAAGCCGAAATATTCCATTACCGCGGTGCCCGGACCCGAAGCGCCGAACGTATCGATGGACAACACTTTGCCGCCTGGACCCGCATAACGTTCCCATCCAAGCGAGATGCCCGCTTCGATGGCGACCCTCTTCGCGACCGTGTCAGGAAGAACGCTTTGCTTATAGGCTTCGGACTGCCGGTCGAACAATTCCTGGCTCGGCATGGCCACGACGCGAATGGAGAGGCCTTCCTTTTCGAGCTCCGCTTTGGCGTTCACGGCCAGGGAGACCTCCGAGCCCGTTGCGATCAAGATCATGTCCGGCTGCCCGTTCGTCTCCGTCAAGACATATGCGCCCTTGGCGACTTGCTCGCGGTTGGCTTTGGTCGTTTCGTAAATCGGCAAGTTCTGTCTGCTCAATACGAGGGCGACCGGTCCTTCCTTCTGCGCAAGCGCGTAAGCCCATGCGCTTGCCGTCTCGTTGGCGTCGGAAGGTCGGATGACAGTAAGTCCCGGGATCGTACGCAGCGCGGCCAAATGCTCCACGGGCTCATGCGTCGGCCCGTCTTCCCCGACGGCGATGGAATCGTGGGTGAATACATAGATGACGGGCAGCTTCTGCAGCGCGGCCAAACGAATGGACGGGCGCAAATAATCGCTGAATACAAAGAAGGTGCTTACGAAAGGCCTGACTCCTCCGTGCAGCGCCATGCCGCTGCCTGCCGCGCCCATAGCATGCTCACGCACACCGAAGTAAACGTTGCGTCCTGCATAAGTCTCGATGGCGAAAGCGGGCTCTCCCTTTATATCCGTCATCGTCGAATGCGAGAGATCCGCGCTTCCTCCGAATAAAAATGGTACGGTCTTCAGGTAATGATTGATCGCTTCTCCGCTCGCCACGCGGGTCGAGACGGTCTTCGACGCGTCGAACGTAAGAATATCGGCGGCGTCGATCGACACGGCACCTTCGATAGCTGCAGCGAGTTCTTGGCCTAGCGAAGGATACTTCGCGGCATAAGCAGCGAACAGCCGGTTCCATTCTTCTTCTTTACTAGCGCCCTGTTGCTTCAGCCGGTCGAAATACGCACGAACTTCTTCCGGAACGGTGAATTCTTCTTCGTAGGGCCAGCCGTACACTTCCTTTGTCGCTTTGGCTTCCTCTTTGCCCAGCGGGTTGCCGTGCACTTTGTTCGTGCCTGCCGCCTTGCTACCGTAACCGATGATCGTGCGGATCTCGATGATCGTCGGCTGCTCGCCGTTCCGCTTGGCCTCCGTGATCGCTGCCGAGATTGCAGCCAAGTCGTTGCCGTCTTCCACCCGCAAATAGTGCCAATTGGCGGATTCCGCCCGTTTTCGAATATTTTCGCTGAAGCTCAAGCCCAGTTCTCCGTCCAGCGAAATATTGTTGGAATCGTAGAGCACGATCAATTTGCCGAGCTTCATATGTCCCGCCATGGACATCGCTTCATAAGAGATGCCTTCCATCAAACAGCCGTCTCCGGCCAGCGCATACGTATAATGATCGACTACCGGGAATCCGTCTCGATTGAATTTCGAGGCAAGATGCGCTTCGGCCATCGCCATCCCGACAGCCATGGCGATACCCTGTCCCAGGGGACCCGTCGTGGCATCCACGCCATCCGTATGTCCGTACTCGGGATGTCCCGGCGTACGGCTGTTCAGCTTGCGGAACTGCTTTAAGTCCTCTAACGTCACTTGATACCCGAACAGATGCAGAAGGCTGTACAGCAAAGCGGAACCGTGCCCCGCAGACAGCACGAACCGGTCGCGATTGAACCATTTGGCGTTTCCGGGGTTGATCTTCATATGTTCGGACCAGAGGGTGTAGGCCATCGGCGCCGCGCCCATCGGCAGTCCCGGATGACCGGAATTGGCGGCGTTGGTGGCATCAATGGACAATGTTCGGATCGTATTGATCGCTAACTGATTGATCGTTTGCGTGTCAAGCATGGCGTTCTCCTTTTCTCATCTCGAATTTTTGTTTCTTTTTTGTGGTTTTACTATAATACAAACTACAGCCATATAAGTAATGAATATATTTAAGAGGGGCTCTAGATCATGTCTATGGGTATCAATTATGAACTATATAAAGTTTTTTATTGGGCAGCCAAAACGGGCAGCTTATCGCAAGCCGCCAAGGTGTTGTACCTTACGCAGCCAACCGTTAGCCATGCTATCAAGCAGCTTGAGGAAGGTTTCGGCGTCACATTGTTCTTTCGCAATTCCAAAGGCGTCGAGTTAACGCAAGAGGGCGCCGTCCTCTATTCGTATATCGAACAGTCGCAAATCCTCATTTCGCTTGCCGAGGAGAAGATTACTGCGCTGAAAAACCTGGAAAGCGGCGAACTGCGCATCGGCGGGAGCGACTCGCTGTTCAAGCATTATTTGCTCCCCTACTTGGAACAATTTCATGAAAATCATCCGGGCATCAAGCTGCACCTGCATCACGGAACGACGCCGGAAATCATAACTTTTTTAAAAGAAGGCAAAATCGATCTAGGTGTCGTTCGCATGCCGATCATCGATCCGCAGCTTGAAGTCAAGATGAGCTTCCAACTCCAAGATTGTTTCGTAGCCGGAGCCCGTTATGCGGATATGCAACATAAGGTGCTGTCTCTGGAAATGCTGCTTCAGCACTCCATCATTCTGTTCTCACGGAACAGCCGCGCGCGAATGGCGATCACGGAATTATTTCAAAGCTACGGATATTCGATCAAGCCGGAGATCGAGGTCGGAAGCGTGGATTTGCTCATCGAGTTTGCGCGCAGAGGACTCGGAGTTTCTTACGTGACCCGGGAATTCGTATCGAAGGAATTGGAAGAGGGATCTCTTTTCGAGGTTCGATTAGACGTACCGCTCCCCCCTTCTCATGTTGCGATATTGACGATGCGAAATATGCCCCTATCAAGCGCGGCAAGCGTGTTTATTGAACTGATTCGGCAATAAAAAAAAGCCTGATTATTTCAAGCTTTTCAATAAGGGCATATCTATGTCACTAGACATTTCGGTGGGATAAGTTTAACGCCGGATACCTCATTTTAATTCATAGTTGACCAAATTTGCCGATCTTACTAACTACCTTCCAGCTTTCGATAAAGTTTCTGCAAAATGACAGCTTCCGCCCATAACGGCAGGGGCTGTTCAATCTTTTGTTTCCAGCTTGGATCGGTCAAATGACCTTGTGCGTAAAGCCAGCCAACGGCATCTTTCTTCCAGTCCGGCGTTCCCGGCGGGTAGAGCTCCACTAATCCCATCGCATTGCCAATCCCTCTGGCAATCGCTCTTGCTAATTCTTTGATTAGCTCAGAATCTTTCAATAGCGTAGCATCCATTACATTATCCACGAACAGATTTTCCAGGAGAATCGCCGACATTTTCGTTTCACGCAACACGGCGAAATTGGCTTCCTTTTTGCCGCGATCTTTCACGCCAAGTGGTCCGAGGTAAGCCATTACCTCTGCATGGACGAAATCTTGCATCTGCCCGCTCTTTCCACTTCGGGTACCGGAGTAAACAAAGGATTCAAACCCTTCCCCTCCCCCCGCATTATGGTGAAGTGAAACAAAATAATCCGCGTTCAACTGATTGGCAAAGCTTGCCCGGTCGGATAATGATACAAAAGTATCCGTTTCTCTTGTCATACGGACATCCGCATCATAGCAGTTTAAAAGCCAATCACGTACCTTCAAACCAATATTCAAAGCCAAATCCTTTTCGATAATACCATTTGACTGAGCGCCGGGATCATTTCCTCCATGACCAGGATCCAATACCACAATCGGCATAACCATCCCTCTCCTCTTACGAGTAGTAGCAATGTATTATATCGTATTCCTATAATACATTTTGGCTACTTATCTTTTCTTAAACGCTCGTCGTTCCGCATATAATACGCACTTCGCACAAACAACAATTTTTTTGTCCTTATCGTCTAAATATTTACGAGGATGGTTCGCTTTTTTACCGCAAATGAAACATTTTGAACCGAATAGCCATTGAAACATTGAATTCACCCTTTATTTAAAAATGCTTCTTTTCTTTCTATATTGTACTATGACAATTACGATTTAATAAAAAAAGACCGCGCTGGGTTTGCGCGTTCTCTTTTAGGTTTAATTGCTTTTGATTTCTTCGACATAGAACATGGAGTCGACGCGAGGCTTATAATCGATCGCATCGCTGACGGAATAGTATTCATTGCTTCTGAACAAATAAATATAGGGAAGCTCCTCGGCCGCGATGAGCTGTACTTTCTTATATTGTTCCGCCCTCTCCTCCGGGTTCATGTTCACAGCAGCTTTATCCAGCAAATCGTCGACGGTCGGATTGTTGTACCCAAACCCCTTGGGGTTATAAGTAGAATGGAAATGAATTAATGCGAGAGACGGATCGAACATCGTATTGTTCCAACCGGTTTGGAGCAGTTCTGCATTCTTGCCGTTGGTTCTTACGTCTACGTACTGGCTTGCTTCCAGAAGCTGAAGTTTTACCTTAATGCCAGCAGCCTCCAACATGCCGGCGATCATTTGCGCCATTTCACTATCCGCGTACGTACGGCCTTGCGAAGCGGTATACGTAATTTCCAACGGGTTGCTGTCGGTATAGCCGGCTTCCGCAAGCAGCTGCTTCGCACGTTCCGGATCGAACCTGTGCGTATTGTATAAGCTTTCTTCAAATCCTGGAACGCCAGGTACGATACGCGTTCTGGTAGGCGCAGCCGAACCGTCTGTATATTTCTCGATCAATGCCATGTTATCGATTGCGTAATCGATCGCTTCGCGAACCTTCGGATCCGACGTTTTAAATTCCGGGTTTTGGTTGACCATGAGCATCATGACCGTCGTCGTATCGTTAGGGATGACGGTGGTGCCGTCATTATTTTCGACGCGTTCCAAGTCGGTAGGCGGGATGTTGGCCGCAATGTCGACACCGCCGGTCAGCGCTTCTCCGATCCGAGTCGAGTTTTCGATGATCGTCCGGAAGATGACGGTATCCCACTCCGTAACGTCCCCCGCGAAATAGTTGTCGTATTTGCTTAAAACCAATCGGTCCCCTTTGCTCCACTCGACGAATTGATAAGGGCCGCTTCCGACCGGGTGCTTCATATAACCTTCCCAGCCTGCTTCTTCAATGTACTTTTTCGGGAAAATGCCGGACCCCTCCCTGGCGATTCGATAAGGCAGCACAGGGTCCGGGCCGTTGGTAATTATGTTAAAATGCGTATCGTCAATAATTTCCACTTCTTTAATCGTTTTATAGTTTTGGTGCTGCACCAGCTTGTTGTCCAAGGCTACGCGTTCCAGGGAAAACTTCACGTCTTCCGCCGTCAGCGGGTCTCCGTTATGAAACGTAATATTGTCTCTTAGCGTGAACGACCATGTTACATCATCCGTTTTTTCGTACGATTCCACCAGATGCGGCTGCACCTTGCTGTCGTGATCCCGCTTCAATAAATAACTTTGCAGGTTGACCATCACAGCCTCCGTAGAGATCGCGGTCGTGTTGTGAGTATCGAAGGTGTCAACATCCTGGCTTAAAGCAAAAGTAAGTGCTTTCTCCGCCTCTGTCCCTTGCGCCGCCGTTCCCGTTTCGGAAGACGGTTTGCCCGCATCGCTCTGATTGTTGCAAGCCGTAAGCAACAACATTGCGGCTGTGGTTAATATCCAAGCGATTTTTGTTACGCTTCTCTTTTTCACGGTCCATTCTCCTCTGCAGTTTTGTATGAATCTGCTAACTAATCGACGTACTGCAGCTATGTTCGCTCCCAATCGGTTCGTGGCAGGCGACCATCCTCCCTTCTCCCTCCACCTCCTTCAGCGGCGGCTCCTCTTGAATACAGCGTTCCGTTGCATAAGGACAGCGCGTATGGAATCTGCACCCGGCCGGCGGGTTAGTCGGGCTTGGAATATCGCCTTCCAATACCGGCATTCCCTTTTGGCTTCTCAGCGACGGATCCGATATCGGGATGGAAGAGAGCAGACCTTGCGTGTAAGGATGCTTTGGTTGCCGGAACAATTGTTCCTTGCCCGCCACTTCTACGATTTTCCCTAAATACATGACGGCGATGCGGTCGCTGATATGCTTTACCGCAGGAAGTCCATGGCCGATGAAGATGTAGGTCAGGTCGAATTCCCTCTGCAGCCTGGACAGCAAGTTCAATATTTGTGACTGTATGGATACGTCGAGCGCGGATACCGCTTCGTCGCAAACGATCAGCTTCGGCTTTAATGCCAAGGCTCGAGCGATCCCGATACGCTGCCGCTGGCCGCCGCTGAATTCATGCGGATACCGAGGCGCGAATGAAGGACTCAATCCTACGGTGTCCATGAGTTCAAGCACTCTTTGGCGAAGCTGCCCACCTTCCAGCACCTTGTGTGACCGCAACGGTTCGGCGATAATATCTTCCACACGCATTCTTGGATTTAAGGAGGAGAACGGGTCTTGGAAAATCATCTGAATATCTTTTCGCTTCTCCCTCATTTGTTCGGATGTCAGCTTTCTTAAATCTTGGCCTTCGAACAAGATCTCGCCTTCCGAAGCTTCCAACAATCTGAGAACGAGATTGCCGGTTGTCGATTTCCCGCAGCCGGATTCCCCGACAATTCCGAACGTTTCTCCCCGGTATACCTTGAAATCCACTCCATCTACCGCTTTAAGCAGCACCCTTTTTTTGGCGAACCACCCCTTAGTAATGTCAAAATGTTTTTTTAATCCCTTAACCTCCAACAGCGGTGCTTGTCCCCTGTTTGCGATCTTCAACCAAACTCACCTCCTCTTCCACGTGCAGCCAACATCTCGCCTTCGAACCGGACTTCAATTCGAGCAGCGGCGGCGCATCGCTTACGCATTGCTTCATGGCGAATTTGCATCTCGGATGAAACCGGCAGCCGTCCGGCATACTGGAGGGCGCCGGGACCGTCCCCGGGATCGAATCAAGCTCCGTTCTCGTCTCTTCCAGCCGCGGTGTACTGTTCATCAGCCCTAGCGTGTACGGATGCTTCGGGTCTCTGAACAATTCGTAGACCCCTGCTTCTTCTACGACTTGTCCGGCGTACATCACGATCACACGGTCCGCCATCTCGGCGATCACACCCAAATCATGGGTAATGATCATGATCGACGCGTTCGTTTCATCCCTTAATTGCTGCATAAGCCTTAAGATCTGCGCTTGAATGGTGACGTCGAGCGCCGTTGTCGGTTCATCGGCGATGAGCAGCTTGGGATTGCAGGAAAGTGCGATAGCGATCATTACGCGCTGCCGCATTCCTCCGCTTAATTCATGCGGGAACGATCGGAACACTTCTTCCGGGCGCGAAATCCCGACTTTTTTCAGCATTTCAATGCTTCTTTGTTTCGCCGTTTTCTTATTGACGGATTGGTGCAGCATAATATTTTCGGAAATTTGAAAGCCGACGGTCAGGAGCGGATTGAGCGATGTGAGGGGCTCTTGAAAGATCATCGAGATCGCATTGCCTTGCAGCTTCTTCAGCTCGCTTTCGGATATTTTCGTTAAATCCGTTCCCTCGAATATGACCTCGCCGCCTACGATCTTCCCCGGCGGTTCTACCAGTCCCATCACCGAATATGACGTTACACTTTTCCCGCATCCGGACTCCCCCACGACGCCCAATACTTCACCCCGTTCGATCTTAAAAGATACGCCGTCGACGGAACGCGTCACTCCCGCCTCCGTCTTGAAATACGTCTTCAGGTCGCGGACCTCCAGCAGCGCTTGTCGTGTCGACATCAAGCTCCCTCCCTTTCTTGTGCAGCATGAAACTTAATTTACGACCGCCGGCTTTGCGTGCGGGGGTCGAATACGTCGCGCAACCAATCGCCCAAGAAAATAATGCCTAGCACCGTGATCGTGATCGCTATGCCGGGGAACGTGGAGATCCACCAGCTTGTGGCGATATGGTCCCTGCCTTCGTTGAGCATGTACCCCCAGGAAACGATCGGAGGCTGAATCCCTAACCCGAGAAAGCTAAGGGACGCCTCCAAAACGATATTGCCTCCGACCGTCAAAGTCGAAATGACGATGCAAAGCGATACGATATTCGGGAATATATGCTTGAACATAATCGTTCGATCTCGAGTGCCGATCGATCGCGCGGCTCGGACATAATCACGCTGCTTGATGCTCAGTACTTCCCCTCTGATCAGACGGGTATAGGCTGTCCATTCGGTAAAACCGATGACGAGGATCAGTGTCGTGACGCTCGTGCCGAATACGCCGATGACAACCAACATCAGCAAGATCCCCGGCACGGCCATCTTCGCATCGACGATACGCATGATAACGGAATCAAACCATCTTCCGCCGTAATATCCGCAGACGACCCCCAGCGTAATGCCTATGAATCCTGCAATGAATACCGATGCGACGCTGACCAGCAGAGAGATCTGGGATCCGTAAATAATGCGGCTTAACAAATCTCTGCCCAAATTGTCTGTGCCCAAGATATGCTTTGTCGTGCCGCCTTCGATCCAGAACGGCGGAGCGAGCGTATTCCTCGCATTCATGACGCTCGGATCATGCGGGGCAAGGAAAGGCGCTAGAAGCGCGGTCAGCGCGACGACGACGATTATGACGAAACCCGCCGTGCCCGTTTTGCTCGCTAGCAACAGCCTGCTCCACCTCGTAAAATAATTCGGCTTATTGGCGACCGATACGCTCTCTCTTTGTACGGGATTTGCCAACTCGATTCGGTTATCTACTGACATCGCCAATCACCCTTCGTATTTAATTCTTGGATCGATCAAGCGATAGGTTACGTCCGCCAAGAAGTTCATTAGAATGATGATTAGCGCACTTACGAAGACGACTGCTTGTACAACCGACATATCGCGAACACTGATCGCTTTCACTAACAATTGTCCCATCCCCGGCCATGCGAACACCGTTTCCGTAATGACCGCGCCTCCGAAAAGCACCGCGACCTGCGTCGCCATAACCGTCACCACGGGGAGCAAGCAGTTTCGAAACGCATGCCGATAATAAATGATCACATTCGAGACCCCCTTGCTTTTGGCTGTGCGGATATAGTCCTGACTGAGGATATCCAACATACTGGAACGGATCAAGCGAGTAATTTCAGCCGCGGCTCCGCTCCCCAGCGTTATCGCAGGAAGGACAAGGTGCTTCCATGAGCCTTCACCGGAAACCGGAAAAATTTTAAGGATAATGGAGAACAGCAAAATAAGCATAATCGCCTGCCAAAAATTCGGAATAGCTTTCCCGACGACAGAGAAACCGGAAATAAACAAATCGACGAAGGTGTTTTTCTTAATGGCGGAAAGGACTCCCAGCGGAACAGAAATGACGATGGCAAATATAATAGAGGCAGATCCAAGAAGCAATGTGCTCGGCAATCGTTCGAGAACGATGGACAAGGCGTCTTCCCGGTAGACGTACGAGATCCCGAAATCACCTTGCAGCAAATTCCACATATAAATGCCGTACTGAACGTAAAAAGGACGATTCAACCCAAGCGTCTCGCGTAGTTCCGCGATCTGTTCGGGTGTCGCGTTATCCGAAATCATGAGCGCGACCGGGTCGCCGGTCAAATAAATGAGCGCGAAAATAGCGGACGAAATAATAAATAGGATCGGTATGAACTGCAGTAAATACCTCGTCACATAGTGTTTCATGAGGTTCTCCACCATCCCCTCTCAAGCTCCTGCTCTTCCCTTTACGTTATGTATCCAAACTTTAAATGTCATATACAATGACATAATATCAACAAAGGTTTGGTTTGTCATTGGACAGATGTGCTAATTTTTCCGGTTAAGGTTGTTCATATTGGACAAACGGTAAGAGATAAAGATATATAACATTACATGTTTTGTAATATAACGCAAAAAATAAGCCCATGCGCAAATGCATGGATTCTGACATACACCGATCGTAAGATTTTCAGGACCGGCCGCGGCGGGTGCGCTCATTTATTATTTTGACGTTCGTGTGACGGCGTTACTTGCTTTAGTTGCTAACTAATGCGCCGCCAGCGCCTTCAAATACTGTTCGATCAGCAGCAATGCGTTCTCCGGGTTCTTCGCGTCAAGCCGGATCCCGACGATCATTTCCTTCATGTGGAGCGGTAATTTCTTTGCAAGCGGACTGCTGCTGATGTCGATGCCGAATACGTGCTCTTCACCGCTCACGGGAGCTTCGGGATCGGTGTTCCCTCTGAGCTCGTCGCGGTCCGGTACGAACGCGCGTACCGCTGCTCCCTCCGGCAAGAGATCCTTAAACCGGCCTTCTACCACATCGTCCAAACTCATTAGAATGTCGTTGCGAGCCATCCACTGATAGCTGTCCGAATCCAAAATATACACGTCCGGATGTTCGGTAGCCAGCTTTACTGTGACTTTCTGGAGCATTGCGTAATCCAAGGAATCCTGCGCATTCATATTGTAGGAGAGTACGTCGGCTTCCACCCGCTTCCACTCCGGGAATTGACCCAATATTGCCGCTTCTAGCTGATCCGTTCGATCCGTATCGCTCGGCAAGTAAAACCGTCCGAGGAACGACGCCTCCAGGTCGGCCGGCGGCAGCGCCGCAAGACGGGCTTGCTCCGCACGATGTTCGCTGTAAGCTATGATTCCGTAGATTATCAACGTTATGGCCGCAACACTCGCTAATAAATGCCATTTATAATAGCTGAAAAAATGGTCCAGCTTCTCCGCATGTTTCGCATAACCCCTGTATTTCCCATATTGCTTCTCGTCCAACGCATTAATCGCTTGCTTGTTTTCATGGTCGACGATGAAACGATAGGCGCGATTCACATTACTGAAATCGAGCTCCCCTCCGTCCTCCTTGCGAATTTCCCGTTGCCGTGCTCTTCTCAGCAAGATCTCGTACCGCTTTTCGACCTCTTCGCGCGTTGCGTTCTCTGGGAGACCTAATGTTTCATAAGCTTGTTTCAAGTCGTTCATCATGCGTTCACCTCATAAAAATTATAGAAACCGCGGCTTTTCGCTGTCAACAGCGGCAGCCATATTTATAGACTCAAGGGTTAATTCGGGCCGAGGAACTTCTCCCCGGCCGCACCTTTATCTCTTCCAATTCTCCACCTGCCAGATATCGGTTACCCAACCTGCATAGAAGGACGGTTCGTGAGAGACGAGTAAAATCGTCCCCGTGTATTTTTCGAACGCTTCTGTCAATGCGTTTTTTGCCCGGGTATCCAGATGATTCGTCGGCTCATCCAATACGAGGAAGTTGCAGCGGGTTAACATCAATTCGCATAAACGAACCTTCGACTGCTCTCCTCCGCTCAATGTGTTAAGAGGCTGCCGAATATGTTTATCGGTTAAGCCGGCCATGGCCAATGTTTTTCGGATATCTCTTTGCGTCAAATCCGGCCGAAAGGAGCATAGCTGTTCCAGCGGCGTTTGTTCGGACAAATAGTGCTCTTGTGCATAATAGCCGGCTATAACTCGTTCCCCTAATCTCACTGTTCCGCGCAAAGGATTCAAATATCCCAACAATGTTTTAAGCAGCGTAGATTTACCGATCCCGTTGCAGCCCATAACGGCAATCTTGTCTCCCCGGTTTATTTGCAGATCGCGGGGAGCAAACAGCGGCTCCGTGTAACCGATTTGTATTTGCTTTGCCTCCATAACCTGGGCGACCGGCTCCATATGAACATGAAACGAAAATCGCGGCCGCGGTCCTGCTGTCGGTCTTTCGATCCGGGTCATTTTTTCCAGCATTTTCTCGCGGCTTTTCGCTTGCTTCGCTTTCCGTATCCGGTTCTTTTGAATAAAGCTTGCTAACCTGTCGATTTCTTTCTGTTGCCGCTCGTATGCTTGTTGTGCCTGTTGTTTGCTTTGATCGTAATGGCTTAGGAATGTCTCGTAGTTACCAGAGTACCGTTTGAGCTGCTGATGTTCCAAGTGGAAGATCGTGGTCGTGATTTCATTCAAAAACGTTTCGTCATGCGAAACGACAAGGAATGCGTGCTCATACCGCTTCAAATAATCGGTTAGCCAAGCTATATGGGCGTCATCCAAAAAGTTTGTCGGTTCGTCAAGCAGTAATACATGCGGCTCCTCCAGCAAAAGCTTGCCCAATAACAGTTTCGTGCGCTGGCCGCCGCTCAGCTTTTCGACTTCTCGATCCAATCCGAGTTCCATAAGGCCTAACCCGGAAACGACCTCCTCAATCTTCGAATCGATTTGATAGAAATCTGATTGCTCGAGTTTGTATTGCAATTCGCCGTACCGGGCTAATAAAGCCTCGATGTCCCTCTCTGCCGCTGACATTTTCTCCGCTATTTGCAGCATGCTCCGTTCCAGTTCATACAAATGCGCAAAGGCACCTTGCAAAGTTTGCAAAATCGTAGTCCCGGCCTTCAACTCGATTTGCTGCCGAAGGAAGCCAAACTTTACATTAGGCAACCACTCGATTGTTCCCGTATCGGGGATCAAGTCCCCTGCCAAAATTCGCAGCAGCGTCGACTTGCCGACGCCGTTGCTTCCGACCAGGCCTGCGTGCTCCACACGATGTAAACGAAAACTAATTTCACGAAAAATTTGTTTATCCGCATACGTATGCGAAAGATTTGCGACGGATAATATACTCATTTCCATTCTCTCCTTTAGCTTCATGCTGAAGCCAGCCGAGAGAACAGTGATTAAAGAAATATTCGGTTCAAATTAAAAAATGGGCAAGGCGAACACTCCGCCCTCCCCATACAATGAGACATTGTTAGAAAGGAATAGCGTTCTTTATCGCTGTTCTTCGGCTGGCTTATCCTGAAAAATGGGCAGACTTCTCCCGTTTAAGCCAAATTCCGAACTTGAACAGCCGATAAATGCATACTCCTTCCACCTCATCTTGAATTTTAGTCTTACCTTTTCCATTATATTCACGTTCTCGGTCGTGTCAAATAACGGAAACAATTATAATAATTTTCGATGTCCTAACTCCAAATTATCAATCAATATTCTTCATGTTTTTTGGAGAAACGAAATAGAATAAGTAGAAATACGTATGAGGAAACAGGAGAATGTCATGAAGGAACGGACAAACGAACGGATAACGGTCTATCGGATGAATGTTGATAATCATGATCGTAACGATAAAGAAAACAAGGAAACAAAACGTAGAAAAAAGCGAATCGGAATTATGGCCAGAACACAACTGATTTCGATAATAGCTATATTTATTAGTATTGCAGGAATGCTTTATTTCTATCATGAAAATATAAAATTAAACAATTCTCTATATTCCGCATTTCAAATGGTGGATTCGTTGGAAGAGAAAGTGCAAGCTTTAGAAAACGACGTCCAATGGCCGGGAGAAAAAATGGTTTCCGGGATCACTGTTACCGAAAAAATTGAAAACTATATAAAGACGAAACACTTTTTTGTTGATGGTATAATGCCGCCTCATAAAAGTGACCCAATAGTTTTGATAATTAACTTTAGCTCGAATGAGGTGTTAGAAATGAGCGATGAAATTATAGGCAAAGAAATGATGGGGCTATTAAGTTTAATAAAACGGCGTTTTGAAATGAATAATTACCCAACCTCTTCAAATTCGGATGAATTTAAAGTTACTATTAATGTCGACTAGATTTCAAAATGTTATATAACAAACGTCCCTAATAACAAACACAACGGCGCCCGGTGAGCGCCGTTGTTTCTTATTATCACGTGTATTGATTGGACCAGGTCCGATTCGATCATCAGGTTACCGGTGCAGGGTTAAACAGGCATAATTCATTGTGAAGTCCCCATCGTTCGGCCCACGTTCGCTTTCGACCGCTTGCGACATCGATGATAAGGCGGAATATCTCCCAACCAACGTCTTCTATCGTAGCCTCACCGGTTGCGATTCGTCCTGCATTTACATCGATCAGATCGGGCCATTGATCCGCCAAAGAATTTCGGGTCGATACTTTAATGACCGGAACCATGGCCAATCCGTAAGGGGTACCCCGTCCGGTCGTGAATACATGCATATTCATTCCTGATGCCAGCTGCAAAGTTCCGCAAACAAAATCGCTTGCCGGCGTGGCGGCAAAAATCAGACCTCTTTGCGTCGCCTTTTCTCCGGGAGAGAGGACGCCGGCAATCGGGCTGCTGCCTGACTTGACGATAGACCCGAGCGACTTCTCCACTACATTGGATAATCCGCCTTTTTTATTGCCGGGTGTCGGATTGGCGCTGCGATCCGCTTCGCCCTTATTCAAATAATCGTCATACCATTTCATTTCCCGAATCAACCGGCGCCCGACCTCTTCGTTCATCGCGCGCGGCGTTAATAAATGGACGGCATCACGCACCTCCGTCACTTCCGAAAATAAAACCGTTGCCCCTGCACGCACCAGCAAATCGGCCGCATAGCCTACGGCCGGATTGGCGGTAACGCCGGAAAAAGCGTCGCTCCCTCCGCATTGCAAGCCGACTACCAGGTCGGAAACGGGACAAGTGACGCGCTGCCGGGAATTTAATTTTTTCAACCGCTCTTCCGCCATCTCCATAATCGACTGTATCATTTTGCCGAATCCATGATAATCCTGTAAAGAAACGAGTTTAGCCAGATCTCCGTCAGGTATTAATTTTTCCGGCAGCAGCTTCTCGCAACCTAAACCAACGGCCATAATTTCCCCGCCGAAGTTGGGATTGGCCGCAATATTTTGAATCGTGCGAATCGGAATGACGGCTTCGGGAGCTTGTATCGCGACTCCGCAGCCATAGTTATGGTTTAAGGCCACCACATCATCGACATTGGGGTACCTTGGAAGAATTTCTTCTTTAATCCGTTTTACTGCAAAATCCAGAACGCCTACAACACATTGAACGCTCGTAGTAATGCCAAGAATATTTTTAGTTCCGACGCTGCCGTCCATATTGCGAAAGCCTTCGAACGTATAGCCTTCAAGTGGCGGCAGCGGCGGCGGCACTTTGTTCGCAAGGGGAAGTTCGTCCAGCTCCGGAGGCTTTGGCAACCGGACTAACGATTCGTCAATCCAACTGCCTCTTTGGATGGGACGCGCAGCATACCCGATGATCTCGCCATATCGGATGATCGCCTCATCCTGGTTCAAATCGGTTAAAGCAACCTTGTGTCCTTGCGGAACATTTTCCCTCAGCTCCAGGCCGCAGGCAAATGCAGTCCCTTTGGGCAACCCTCTTGAGTTCACAATAATGGCAACATTATCGTTCGGATTGACCTTGATGTAAAGAGGCGATTCTTTTTGACCCTCTTCCATTACCTTTAGTCACTCTCCTTTTATGCTGGACATGATATTATTTTATGAACACGGTTTTAATAGAGGTGAAAAACTCTATGGCTGCGCGACCTTGTTCCCGTGAGTGAGAGCTGGATTGCTTCATTCCCCCGAACGGCGCCTGCATCTCCACCCCGGCACTTTCCGCGTTAATACGAATAAGTCCCGCATCCATCTCGTTGATAAAGGCAAGCATACGGCTAATATTCGTAGTGAAAATAGAAGCGCTAAGTCCATATTCAACATCGTTAGCCAATGCTAGCGCCTCTTCAATCGAATCCGCTTTCATTAAAGCAAGCACCGGTCCGAAGATCTCTTCTTGAGCTATAGTCATATTGGACGCTACATTTTCGAAAACCGTCGGTTCCACAAAGAATCCGTTTTCGTACCCCGGCCCTTGAAGCCTTTTGCCGCCGAAGATCAATGCCGCTCCTTCTTCAATCCCCTTCTGAATATAAGAGACCACTGTTTCTAACTGGCTTTCGTTGGCGCAAGGTCCCATCCAGGTGCCTTCCTTCATGCCGTCCCCCACGGTAATCTCCTGCAGCTTCTGAAGCATCCTTTCCTTAAATGGCTCGTAAACCTCGCGTTGCACGATAACTCTGCTTGTCGCCGTACATTTCTGGCCAGTTGAACGCAGCCCGCCGCTGATCGTGGCCTCCACGGCAAGATCGAGGTCGGCATCGTTTTCCACGATAACCGGGTTTTTCCCGCCCATTTCCAGCTGGTATTTGGCCCCTCGGGCAAGTGCGGCCTGACCGATTCGTTTGCCCACCCCGTTAGAGCCGGTGAAAGTAATTCCGTCCACATCAGGGTGCTGGGCCAATCCTTGTCCGATGACGGAGCCTGGCCCCGTCAGCATGTTGATTACTCCGGCGGGTAAACCCGCTTCGACAAAGCATTCGATGACCTTGGCGCAAGTGACTGCGGTTTCGGAGGCCGGTTTCAATACTACCGTATTGCCATAGATCAAGGCGGGAGCCATCTTCCAAATCGGGATGGCGACAGGGAAATTCCAAGGGGTAATAACCCCAACGACCCCTAAAGGCACTCGTGTCGTAAACATCAAAGCGCTGCTGTCCGTGGACGGTATCACCTCTCCGACGGAACGCATCCCTTCCCCTGCATAATAGCGTAATATGGCTGCTCCTCTTGCCGTTTCTCCCTTTGCTTCCGGGAACGTTTTGCCCATCTCTCTTGTCATCGTTTCGGCAATTTCATCCAATCTTCTTTCCAAAATGGATGCAGCTTTGAATAAATAATCTCCTCTCGCGCTGCCCGATAGCTTCTTCCATTGTTTCTGGGCTTCTTTTGCGCCGGACACCGCTTTGTTTAAATCATCCAAAGACGAATGTTGATAATACCCGACAATCTCATGTGTATTCGCCGGATTGATGCTTTCCTTTACATCGCCGGTCGAAGACGCCGTCCATTCTCCATTGATATAATTGAAATAATTTCGGATTTCAGTTGCTTTCATGAATCGCTTCCTCCATTCTTTTTGGCTTTTGTTTCGGATATTTCTCGAAGGCGGTTTTCAAGATTAGCTCCAATTCTTTATAATGTTCTTTCTCCACCGGAATGAGCGGGGGACGAACCTTCGTTCCAACCGGAAGACCCACAATTTCCATGCCGGCTTTGATCAAGGAAACCGCGTAGCCTTTTCTTTGCTTACGGATTCTGTTGATCGGCAATATTACATCTCTATAGAGATCGTTCAGCAGAGCTTTATTCTGATTAAGCAGCGCTTCATAGAACATCGCCGAAATATGCGGTATGTAGTTGGAAATAGCGGAAGAATATGCGGTGAACCCCAGATTGACATAAGCAGGCATGGTTACCTCCGCCATCGGCATCCCGTTCAGCCAACGCAAACGTTCCCCGATCGTTTGGGTCAGTTCTATGTTCAAATCCATATTGCCGAGACCATCCTTCAGCCCCGCAAGCTGATTGTATTCAACCAGACGCTGAAGCGTGTTCAATGTTAAGACGCAATTATCCCGCTTATACACGATTGCATTCAATTCCGTGCTGCTTATGATGGTGCTCAAATAATCGTACAAACCTTCCTGCTCCGGTTCAATCAAATAGGGAGGCAAAATCAAATAGCCGTCTGCACCCAGCTTTTCGGACAATTGCGCCAGCTGCAAAGCATTGGTTATGCTGCCGCCAACCCCTGTATATACCGGCACTTTACCTTTGGAAACCGCAAGAGCGGTTTCGACCATAGTCTGGTACTCGAATGGGGCCAGTGCATGAAATTCACCCGACCCGCAGCCGATAAAAATCGATGTCAAACCTTCATCGATTAAAAATTGAATGTTTTTCTCGAGCGCTTTCACATCCAGATTGTCATGCCGGTCGAACGGTGCAACCGGGAAGCCCAGAATTCCGGCAGGCGCAATTCTTTCGGTTTTCGTCATCATTTTGCCGCCTTTCTCATAGGGAAGTTGTTAAGCCGAGCCGTTTAATCTCGTTATAAGCCATTAGCAGAGGCGCCACCCCATGACCGTTATTGTCCACGATTTGTTCTTGGAAGAGGTAATACGCCAGACTGCCGTCGCGAATTTGCCCGGATTCCGGATGCTCGCCCAGTCCGGCGCTTCGGCAAATCCCCCCTAACCTTACTTCGCCGTCTTCTTCTCTCAGGTATCGGGCGACGGTTCCGTCAAACGCCTGTTTCCCGAATGCGTTGTATTCCTGCGGCACATATCCCAATCGCGTTGCTTTCAAAGCCGCGTAGGCCAGCATCAGTGTTCCGCTCGTTTCGAGATAATTGCCCGGAACATCCGGCATATCCACAATCTGATACCACATCCCCTCGCTATGCCGGTGCGGCAGCATATCGTCGATCAACTCCTTCAAACAGACCTTTAGGAAGCCGCTGTCCGCGGGCTCTCCGTCAAGCAGCTCCAGCACATCCACGAGAGCCATTGCGAACCAGCCGATCCCCCGCAGCCATACATTCGGGGACTGCCCTGTCGATTTATTGCACCAGAACATTTGTCTGCTCTCATCATAAGCGTGCATATATAATTTCTTCTCATGGTTATAGAGGCATTGACGGGCATTCCGGAATTGCCGCAGTGTATCGGAATAATCCTTCCGCTCTGCGAATCGCTTCACATACTGGACATAGAAAGGCTGCCCCATATATAATCCGTCCAGCCATACCTGATTCGGGTAATTGTCTTTATGCCAGAACGACCCGGCTTCCGTTCTCGGATATGTAGACAGCTGTCCGTACAGCATATCCATGATCCGTTTGTATTTGGGGTCCCCCTCCCTTTGATAGAGGGCGAACAAAATAACCGCCATCCGAATTTGGTCTATATTGTAGTTGTCGATTTTGATGCCAGGGATATTGCCGTCCGCATCAAACAGTCGATCGATAAAATCTTTTACAAATCGGTACTCTTCTTCATTGCCGGTAAGCTCAAAGCTGTCCAAATACGACTTCAAAATACAGCCTTCAATATAATGCCACCTTGCCGAATACCATTTCTCTCCGGTCCTATATTGTACTTTCAATTTGTCTACTAATGCATAATTCAACGTGCGTCCCCTCCATTTTCTACCTTTTATCCTTTTAGACCGCTGGTGCTGATTCCTTCCACAATATACTTTTGGAACGAAAAGAAAATAATGATGACCGGAAGCAAGCTGAGCACCGACATCGCAAACAAATTACCCCAATCCGTGACCGATTCCGGATCGGAAAACATTTTCAAAGCAAGCGCCAATGTATACTTAGAAGGTTTGCTCAAATAAATAAGCGGACCCATAAAGTCGTCCCAGCGCCAATAGAAAGAGAAAATGGCGGAGGTCATCATCGCAGGAACGACAAGCGGAACGATGATCCGGTAAAAAATAGAGAAACGGTTGCAACCGTCGATTCTTGCGGCTTCATCCATTTCATAGGGAATCGTGCGAATGAACTGCATGATCAGAAAGACGAAGAACGGAACCCCGAAGAACGTCGGCAGAATCAACGGCCAATACGTATTGATCCAACCAAACCAGTTGAACATGATATATTGAGGGATCATGATGACTTCAAACGGAAGCATCATTGTAAGCAGCATGCAAACGAACCATACATTTCTCCACGCAAATTTGATTCTTGTGAATCCATAAGCGATGAAGGTGGAAGAAACGACGCTGCCGATCGTGGAAGCGAGAACAACAATGAACGTATTTGTAAAAAAGGTGGTAAACGTAATGCCTCCGAACCCCTTCCAGCCGTTAATATAATTCTCGAAATGCCATCCT
The DNA here is from genome assembly GCF_016482785.1 of Paenibacillus alkalitolerans. Taxonomy (GTDB): domain Bacteria; phylum Bacillota; class Bacilli; order Paenibacillales; family YIM-B00363; genus Paenibacillus_AE; species Paenibacillus_AE alkalitolerans. The sequence continues at coordinate 409,676 of NZ_JAEMXM010000001.1, forward strand.
TTAGGATATATCGAATGCGCGCTGACAAAAACCTGCGATCCTTCTTTTAAAGAGCTTGCGAACAGCCATATCAACGGATAGAGCATGAATGCGGTCAGCAGAACCAAGATCAATTGCCGGATCATCGCTTCTCTGTTGGAATTCAGAGCCATTACCTGTCACCTCCGGATTCATAATGCACCCAATGCTTCGAGCTCCTGAAGACGAAAGCGGTGAATATCCCGATAATCAAGAGCAGAACCCAGGCCATTGCGGATGCGTAGCCCATCTCGAAGAACATAAATCCGCGCTGGTATAAGTAGAGGGCATATAGCAACGTGCTGTTCAGCGGTCCGCCTTGAGTGATGATAAAGCTAGGCGTAAATGACAAGAAGCCGCTGATCATTTGCATAATGACGTTAAAGAGGATGATCGGCGTCAGCAGCGGTATCGTAATCCGCGAGAAGCGGTACCAAGCATTGGCGCCGTCCACACTGGCCGCTTCATAATAAGACATCGGAATGTTCTTTAATCCCGCGAGAAAAATAAGCATTGATGAACCGAACTGCCAGCCGAACAAAAGTATTAATGTCCAAATCGCCGTATCCGGATTTCCAAGCCAAGAGGTTGTCGGCAAACCCAAGGCTTCCAAAATCCCGTTGATCGCCCCATTATTGCCGAACAATTGCCTCCACATGACGGCAACAGCCACACTGCCGCCGATAATGGACGGCAAGTACAAAGCCGTGCGGTAAAATCCCGATCCCCGGATTGTTTTCACCAGCAGCAGCGCTACGGCTAAGGCGAAGACAAGGCGGAACGGGACAGCCGTAAACGCGTATAAAAAAGTCACCTTCAATGATTGCCAAAATTTGTCGTCTTCGGTGAACATCCGTACATAATTGTCCAGGCCGATCCACCTTGGCGAACCCAAAAGATCGAATTTCGTAAACGACAAATACAAAGACATTCCGATCGGAAATATGGTCAGCCAGAAAAATCCGACCAGAAACGGCGAAATAAACAAATAACCCGATAAATTAGCATGGTCCCGCTTTTTCTTCAGTTTGCCTATCATCGTCATCCACCACTTCCATCTAGGAAATATCAATCGGAACAATGGAAAACCGGTCCCGATCATTTGAAATCAACAATCAGGACCGGTCTAACAGTTCTATCCAGCGGTTATTTTCTGCTTAAGATTTCTTCCGCTTTCTTTCTGAACTCCTTTGCCGCCTCCTGAGGGGTCAATTGTTCGTATAACACCTTTTCATCCGTTTCCGTAAGCACCTTTAACACTTCCGCAGCCGTTGCCGGATGATTGCCGTCGATCGGACTGCTGTTCTCGGTCAACAGTTTAATGTAGTCGAACGTTTTCGCCGTGCTTTCGTCAACCGTTGACTTGAGCGCATCCGCAACGACAGAGCTTACAGGCACCCCTCGGTCGGCGTTCAAGATTTTGTTCGCTTCTACGTTATTGACGAAGAAGCTGATGAATTTCGCCGCTTCTTCTTTATTCTCCGAGCTCTCCGGAATGGAGAAGAACATGCTTGGCTTCAAATACATGCCCTTGGTTTCGTTCGGCCCCGGCATCGGCGCGATATCCAGCGGTCTTTGCGCCGCTTTGGCATGGGCACCAATGCCGTTCGACCATGTGAACGTCAATCCCAATTTGCCAAGGACGATCATCGAATTTTCCGTGGAATCGTGCTGGGCTTTTACGTCAAGCTTAGGAGCAAGTCCTTCTTTAACCCATTTTTGGTGCATCGTGAAATAATCTTCCAGGATCTTGTCGTCCGTATAACCCAGTCCGGTTCCGTCGTCGTTAAAGTAGCGGCCTCCGTGCTCACGAAGCCAAATTTCTACTACACGGTGCGTTTCCAGCGTATCTACGCCGTATTCCGCAACCGTCTTCAGCTTTCTCGCCGCGTCTTCGACATCGCTCCAAGTCCATCCAAGCTTAGGCTTCTCAGCTCCGGCTTTTTCGAACAAAGCCGGATCGTACATCGCCATATAAGCATTGGTTCCAAGGGACAAACCGACGATTTTTCCGTTCAATGTGCCGGAATCAAGGATACTCTGAGAAATGTTCGTCGTATCGATCAGACCGCTTTCAATGAACGGAGTCAAATCGGCGAGCAGCCCTTTCTCGGTATATTGGGTCAAGTATTCCCCGAAGTTTTGGTTCATTACGTCGGGCAAATTTTTACCGGCGGCTTGGGCGGCCATTTTCTCCCAATATCCGTCGTAGCTGGAGAACTCCGGTTGAATTTTCACGTGCGGGTTTTGTTCTTCATACATCTCGATGACTTTCAGCGTGGCGTCATGACGCGATTGTCCGCCCCACCATGCAACCCTTAACGTGATCGGCTTTTCATCGCCTCCGGGACTTGCGGCTTCGCCCGCGCTTCCGCCGCTGCCGGCGTTCCCGCCGCTACCGGTGTTCCCGCCGCTTTCGGATGATGCTCCGCCGCACGCAGCCATGGCAAATGTGAGCAAGGCAGCCATCATCAACGTTGCGATCTTTTTAAACTTCGTCAAATGATTTTCCTCCTTTTTTACTTGCGACTCGAAATATTAATCTATCGATTGCAAATCCATTGTATTGAAAGCGCATTCAAAAATAAATTCAAATAACCGTCTTGTTGGTCGAAAAAACCGTTATTTCACAACATCAGATTTTTATAGTCCGATACAGAATATCCGGTCGTCTTTTTAAACACTTGGCTGAAATACTTGGGATTATTTCCGAATCCTACTCTTTCTGCAATTTCTATGATCCTGACGTCTTCCATTTGATGAATCAATTCCTTCGCCTTGGCGATTCGCACGCCTATCAAAAAAATTGTAAACCGTTCGCCGGTTTCTTTCTTAAATACTTTGCTTAAATAATCCGCGCTCATGAACATCATTTCATTGGCCAATTTATTTAACGAGAAAGATTCATCCTCAATATTTTCCTCCACAAATTCGATCATTTTTTTCACGATGCGGCTTTGTTTATTCGAGTGCGCCTCGTAAGTATCCTCGGCAACTTCTCTAGCGGATTGAACAATAAACTCCTCGATATGATCCAGCGTTGTCATGCTTTCCAATTCGGCGACTTTCTTCAAGTATCGCTCCATGTTTTGCCTGCCCGCTTCTCTGACGATGATCATAAACAGTTCCAACGTATACGATTTGACCAGACCGATATCGAATTTTTCCCTTTTTAGCCGAGCGAAGAACCTTGCAATATACTCTTGCGATTTATCGATAGATCCGCCTCGCAAGGAGATAGCCAATTCTTCATGATCAAACTGAACGTCTTCCGGGTGCTCTCCGGGCGTCCGGATGTCCTGATGGTCTATGATGCTTCCTTCGCCGAGATAGAACCGGTGCGTCAAACATTCGAGCGTCTGCTTGTACAGCTTCCTCAAATTGCTGATTTTTCCAGAATCGCTGACAGCAATGGTAACTTCCAAACCATAATAATTTTTGTATACTTTTTTAATCTGTTTCAATTGATGTGACAGGTTGTCCATCCGCGGATTCTCGATGAGAATAACAACCCTTTCACCGATCGTCGTGCTGAGGAGCACTTTGTTATGTTCTCCGGCCAATTCCGCAGATATGTTTTTCAACGCGAAAATATGCTCAACATCATACGCTCCTTCGATCTCGAACAACAAAAGCTTGACAAGCTCTTCTGAAATCTGAAGATTCAACAGTTGACTGTAGTAATCCCATTCTTTCTTTCCGTATGTCTTATTCGTAAGGCATTCCTTTAAAAATTGTTCTTTCACTTTGGGCATGACTTTCTCTAAATTATAACGCGTCTTTTGGATGAAGGATTCTTTTTTGCGGGTTTCCTCCATTTCTTCAATAACATTGCTCAATACCTCGGCAATCTTCCTCTCATTGCACGGTTTCAACAAATAATGCTTGACACCGAATTCCATCGCTTTCTTGGCAAATTCAAATTCCTCATATCCGGAGAGGATAATGAACCGAATTTCCGGGTACGCCGTTCGTACCGCTTGAATTAATTCCAATCCGTTCATTCCCGGCATTTTGATGTCGCTGATCACGATATCCGGCGGCTCATTCCGGATCATCTCCAATGCTTCTTCGCCGTCTAACGCCGTGCCGATTAACCGGGTTCCGATTTGTTCCCATTCAACGAGTGCCGAAACCCCTTGAAGTATGAATTTCTCATCATCGGCTAGCAATACCTTATACATGAACTTCACCTCCATGAAATTTGAGCAAAATGGTTACCGAAGTACCCTTTCCCGGTTCGCTGCTTATACGGATTCCATATTTTTCACCGAACATGAGCTTGATTCTATCATCTATATTTTTCAGCCCTATGCCGGTTTTCTTGGAAACCACTTTCCCCATTCTTAAATCTTCGAGCTTCTGAGCATCCATGCCGGGACCGTTATCGGACACGACAATTTCAATATGTTCGCCGACACGCTCCGCAACCACTTCGATCCGGCATACTCCTCTGACGGCCTCCAATCCGTGTTGTATGGCATTTTCCACAACAGGCTGTAAGGTAAGCTTCGGAATGAAACAAAGGTTGATTTCCTGATCCACGTTAAGGCGGAAGTCCAGCCGGTCATCAAAACGATTTTTTTGTATTGTTACGTAATCGTTCAATATATTTAATTCTTCGAGAATCGGAATGAGCGGTTCCTTCTTGCTGATTACGCTTCGCAGCATATTCCCGAGCGCTTCCACCGTTTCGGCGATTTGATGCTGCTTATTGATCTTGGCCATCCAATTGATCGTATCTAACGTATTGTATAGAAAATGGGGGTTTATTTGGGCTTGCAGCGCTTTGTATTCCGTTTCTTGAATGATCAGTTGTTTCTGATAGTTTTCTTTGAACAGTTCATTGATTTTTTCCAGCATGATGCGGAAATTTCGGTGAAGCTGACCTATTTCATCCATATTCGGAGTGCTTTGTAAAGTATCGGTATTTTCAAAATTCCCTCTCTGTACCTGTTTGATTTTCTCCGTCAAAGATACGAGCGGCTTGGTGATACTATGGGCGGCCATTCGGCTGATCGGAAGCACCAACAGAAACAAAACGATAAAAAACAAAATCATTTGAGTCCGAAGTTGTCCGGTCTGGCGAGAAATCACCTCATAAGGCAAAATATTGTAATAAGACAATCCATCATGGTGTTCTGACGTTAAATAGGAGATCAGATATTTCTTCCCATGAATCTCGCGAATTTCAAATCCATTCTTACCTTGGGAATTGATAAATTCTGTTTCATCGAGTTCCGGATTATTGGAAAACACAATTTGATCGTTTTGAGCGATTACAAACAGTTTATCTGCGGAAAGATCCAGAAACTGGTCAACGAGCGTTTCCATATCAATCCAGAACACCAAAACCCCGTAATGCGATAAATTCAAATTTTCCATGCCCCTGATTTGCCTTATGGAAATTAATTTTTGTGAATCTTCCCTCCCGGCGAGCCATACGTTAGAGCCTCCCGCTTCTTTAGCAATCCTTTCCAAATCCAGACCTTGATCTTGAATTCCAAACGTGACGGTAGTCAGGACTGTTCCCTGAGAATCCATAATTTGCAAGGAAGAAATATATTTTTCTTGCTCCATAAAATATAACATCCGGTTAAATAAATTTTCTCTTACTCTAAACAGCTCGTAAATTGTGTCATTTCCCCGGATAAAAGCAAGATAATCTTGAATACGGGCATCCGTGCTCATTTGAAAAGACCATTTTTCGATTTCCGACAATTCGCTGTCTATGGCGGATGAAGATAAATTCAATACTTCCGCCGCTTCCGTATAAATCCGGTGTTCGTAAATGCCGGCAAACACATGAAAAGCAGCCAAACTGGCGATACATACGACAAGCACAATGAGGCCGGTGATGCCGAAAAATTTTTCCCTTATTTTCAGATTTCCTAAAAAAGTTTTAATGCGCAACTCTCCCCTTTCCTAGTAGAATTTCTCCTTCGTTTTTAATTATTTTATATCGGATAAAAGAAGACGAAAAGGCGAACGTCTCCAGGTGTTCAACCGGAAACGGCCGCCTTCTTTCCAATACTATCTTATTCTTCTAACCTCTTGGGAATTAATCCTTTTATTTTTGACAATCGTGCGCAACTTGTTAATTATTGTACCCCGAAATAGAACGGCAATGCGCTCTGTGCAAACTTATTTGTCGCCCCACGCCGACAGCTCCATTTCAAAGTCGCTGCTGAAATCGCGGCTGATGGGCACGACACGGATATTGAACTTCGATAGCCACCATATGGAGTCCGTATTGTTTAAATACGACCCCTCGTATCGATACATACCATTTTCCAACACCTCAACGAAAGTAAGCTCGGACTTGCATATTCCGTTAAATCCCGGCCCGACCGCTTCTACCTTTACATCATTATGCCATATGGGACCTAATATAATATCCGCCTCAAATCGAATCATGGTGAGGCCGATCTTCGTGACCCTCGAAGATGAGACGTCCATCCGCCCGACTCGAACTTCATGCCAATTGTCTCGTATAAATCGTTTGTACGCGGCCACCCTGCCGGCGACCTCAAGGTCGTTGACGGCAAAGCAGCTTCCGCGTCTCATGATAGGAACATATAACTTATTCCAGTAGTCGTTTACCATTCGATGTGTATTGAATTTCGGAGCCAGCGTACAGATCGATTCCTTCATCATGGCAACCCATTCTGTTGGAACTCCATGTTCATCGCGCGAGTAGTAAGTTGTTGCGATCCTTTTCTCTAATAGTTCGTATAAAATTGTACTATCCGAGCAAGCGCGCTCCTCGCCGTTTCCTTCCGTTCCTCTTTCAATGGCCCAACCGTTGCGGCCGTTATACCCTTCGTTCCACCATCCGTCTAGTATGCTGCAGTTCAGAACTCCGTTTATAGCCGCCTTTTGCCCGCTTGTTCCGCTTGCTTCCATCGGTTTCACCGGGGTATTGAGCCATACGTCCACACCTTGTACCAAATGTTTCGCTTTTTCCATGTCATAGTTCTCTACAACGAAAATTCGTCCTTTGAAGCGCTCCGACTTCGACACTTCTACGATTTTCTTAATGAGTTCTTGCCCCGGCCGGTCGGATGGATGAGCTTTGCCGGCAAAAACAAAACATACGGGCCGCAAAAGATCGTTAACGATGCGATCCAAACGTTCCAAGTCTTCAAACAGTAAATATGCCCTCTTATACGTAGCGAATCGTCTAGCGAACCCGACAATTAACAAATTCCCGGCGGAGGAAGAGTCAAGTGGAAGTCCCAGCCTTTCGATCATGACGGCTTGGTTTCGCCGGTGCCTCTCCCACAACGTATGAGATGGAATCTCTCTTACCGGCATCCATGTTTTCGGATCCGATAAGTTCGTCTCCCATCGAAAACCAAGATAACGGTCGAACAGCTCCTTCATGCCCGGCGACAACCATGTGCCAATATGGATGCCGTTCGTGATCGAAGTAACCGGAATATCCTCCTGTGGAATATGAGGCATCCAACGATGAAGCAATTCCTTGGTTACTTCTTCGTGGAGCTTGCTTACCCCGTTTACTTTCGACGATACCGTTACCGCAAGGCGGGTCATATTAAAAACGTCGCCGATTCGACCCAATGCCAGCACCTTATCCCGGTCTGCTCCAAGCTGCCAATAAAAATCCCCGAAATAGCGATCCATCATCTCCAAGCTGAATACATCATGCCCTGCCGGAACCGGAGTGTGGGTAGTAAATAATGTACTCGCTTTCACTGCTTCCAGCGCCGTATCGAAAGCAACACCCTCGGCAGAATATTCTCGTATCCGTTCCAATGTCAAGAAAGCGGAATGTCCTTCGTTTAAATGCCATACCCCCGGTTGAATTCCTAGAGCGCGCAGCAATCTAACGCCGCCGATGCCAAGAATGATTTCCTGACGAATCCGCGTGTCTTGGTCGCCTGGGTAAAGGTGATCGGTCAAGCGACGGTCTTGCTCGTTATTTAGCTCCACATCCGAAGATAAGAGATACACCGTAACCCGCCCGACTTTCATGGACCAAGCGGTAAGGACGACTTTTCTATCGGCAATCGGGACTTCTATATATACTGGACGGCCCTCTTGATTTAGAACGGGTGCAACAGGAGATTTTGCCGTATCGATCTTAGGAAAGAGATGTTCCTGTACCCCGTGCTCGCGAATCCGTTGTTGGAAATAACCTTTGCTGTAAAAAATGCCGACCCCGATCAGAGGGAGATTCAGATCGTTCGCAGCCTTGATGTGATCACCTGCCAATACGCCAAGGCCGCCGGAATAGATCGGCATCGATTCGTCAATACCGAATTCCGCGGAAAAATAAGCCACACAGTCGGACATTACCTCACCCCAAGTTCCTTCTTTCGTTCATTACACCATATGCGCAGCCTCCTATATGTGCTTATGCCCACCGAAACCGTTTCCGGTTCATGAAAAAAAGCTTGGATTAACCAAGCTTTCATTGAGCGCATATTTTTGTCACCAGACATATTTAATTGTTCAAATCGTCGTACATGGAGCCATGAACGGTGACATTGATCTCGTCCAATGTCCGTACCCCTTTCAGCGTGCCGAGAGTACGGTAAGCATGCTGCTCCCGATCCAATGCGACGTCCGCTATCCATGCTCTTACGTAGTAAGTTCCGTTTGGCATGTTGGCATGAGTATAAACATTGAGGTTATCTTTGTTGATGACAATACTTACCCTCGTCGTTTCCGTGATTTTGTACATATGCTGCCCGCTTTTAACATATTCAACATAGCGATAATTGCTCTCGCTTTCCTGCGTGCGCGAGTCGCCGTAGCCCTCCATCGCCTTCTTCCAGGAGGGATGGGAGTCGCTGCCCTTTGCCTCTGAATGCTCCAACTCCTCCACTTTCTTGCTGTAACGGGACTCGTCGTCGGTTCGGTCGAGCACGATGAGCAGCACCTGCCCGTCAACGCCTTTATTGTTTTCGGCTGTCAGGATGCCTGTTTTGCGCTCGAAGCCTCCCCCGCTTGGCGAGAGCGGTTCGTTACGGATGTTGACGGCAGCCTTCTTGCTGTTGATATACATCAAATCCGTTTCGTACCGGAACGAATCGATCACTGCGTCGACAAGATCCTTGTGATCCTGAGTGTCCGCCGGAGTCGGCTTGAACGTGACCGTCTCAACAGTGAACGTGTACGTTCCCGCCGGATTGAAATAATACCCGGACTTGATCGGATAATCATACTTCTGCAGCTCGCGGTCGGTGGCGAATACGGCCCTGTCATACAACGGCTTTCGGTTCGAATTATCGCTCGCCGCGGTCCGGGATTGCTCGTAATCGCGGGCCATGGCCCGCTCTGCTTTCCATCCGACCACACCGGAAGCCTGCTCCGTAAACGTCCGACGATACTGTCCGTCCACCGGTGTCCATCCGTACTTGTTTCCGTTCTCATCCAGATGGTGCATCCAACGGATGACATAGAACGGGTACGGTTCATTTTGCCAGAATAACTTCTTGGTCTTCGATGCCAAGTCGTTCTGCTCGATTTCCTCTTTATATTTCATCTCAGGCAAATTTTCGCGTCCGTTATAAACGAATGTCTCGAACCATCTGAAGTCCGTACCGGAGTCGAACGGCGCTGTGACGGTTTCGGATTTTGTTCGCTTCTCGCAGTTTCCATTCGCGTCGCAGGAGGCGTTATAATCATACTCGTATGTTCTGCTTACCTCACCTGAATAGGAAACCGAACCGCTTTTAAGAATCGAATTGCCGGGGTCAGCCAAGTTGCTCCACTGGCGGCCGATCGGATCATCTCCAAAATCCTTTCGTTTAACGGTTGCATGGAAAATCGGGTTCCTCTCGATCGTTTCGCTGTCTTCATTCACCGGCGGATTGCCTGTGACTTTGTCATCCCGGAGCAGGCCCGGCGTATCGTTGGTCACGTCTAGTGCGCCTGTCGCATTGCCGGACCACCGGCCTTGCGGCAGATTGAGCTGGGCGGTGATCGGATTGCCGTTCATCAGCGGAAAATTCACTTTTCTGGAAAGCACATCGTAATCGAGCTTGATCGGCGTAATCAGCTTGATAGCCTTCGGCTGCGAATCCAAGCTGTTGTTGCCCATGTATTCCTCTTGCAAACTGCGGTCCTCGTTCACATCAAATCTAATCCGAACGTCACTGTCAGGCATGATGAAGCTCGCATATAGCACCGCTTCGCCGTTCGCGCCGATCGTCAACTCGCCGGACTTCTTATTTGAAGTACCATCGAAAGACGCCGTCAGCGGTGTCCCGTCGCTCGTTTCAATCCTCCAGCGGAAGCTGGGTTTTACGTCTTTCTTGAACGAAGACTTCACCCTGACCCCGACTCGCACGTGCTTTCCTGCTATCGCCCCTGAAGGCAGCAATTCGAACGACGCATCCAGATCGGCAACGAGAACAAATGGCGCAATCGGAATGTTCAGATAAGTTATCCCGCCGTAAACACTCCTGATATAAACGGTCCCAAGTCCCCAAGACCGCATCGTCGGCGGCTGAAGGATATGGACGTAATCAATCCAGTCGCCGCCATTTCTTGGCTTGGCATTGCGAGTATATACGGTGCGGTCCTTAAATTCCGAATTTTTATTCCCGTACATGAAATTGCTATACGTTTGGCCGCTGCCGAAAGCATAATTTAAACCGGTAATGATCGCGTTCTCGAGCGTACCGCCATTCTCGTCTTCGTAGAGGTCGAATGCACCTTTGCTGATTTTATAACTTTCCTTAACGTCGGCGTTTCCCCAGGGCGACCGGATCAAGTCGAAATCCTGAATCTTAATCCCGCTCCAACCGGCGTCCCATGGAAACTCCATATTGGGAAAAGACTCGCCAATTCTGCTATAGCCGGAGTATCTGAATAAACGGACTCCTTTATGGGTCAACTCCGTACCGTGGGGAGAACCGTAAACGATGTCCCCGTGTTTCGTGCCACCTTCCGTCCGCAGCATCACTTTGAACGAACCTTTTGCGGTGCTCTTGGGAAAGTAGTTCAATCTATGGTAGAGCTCCTCCATATCCTTATTGCTTTGTTCACGTATGGCATTCGCATCCTCATCGCCGGCAGTGACGGCCGATTGGACGAAGGAAGCAGGAAAAAGACCGTATAGGAGCAGGAAGGCGATTGTAAGAGCGGCGTATTTCCTCATGAGTTCACCTACTTCTTATAGATCGATACGTCTATCCCCTCATACGGCGCCGAAATGACATAGATCTTATAGTTATCGTCTTCGTATATTTTCAATTCCAGCCGTTTATCGATCGTGTCAGGTGTTTTGGTCCGGACATATTTCATCGCATCATCGACCGTATCGCTATCAATCTGTGAACGAAGGATGGCGTCCACTTCTTTAACTTGCATTTCATAATCGGCGCCGATCTTATCGAGTTCAATGAGCAGCATCAGAAGCGCGGATTCCTTGTCATCCGGATCGTGACCTTTCTCGATATTCAGCTCGGAACCGGTATTATGATAGACGGTAAAGCCGTAAATATCTTCCTTGTCGCCTTGCTCGTCTTTGATCCCCGACGTGTCGATATAAACCGTGTTGATTTTCTTATCCCAATTGACGGTCGCTCCAAGCGCTTCGCTGACGAAGCGGATGGGTACGTATGTCCTCTTATTCTTTAGTAAGGCGGCCGTGTCCATCTTACGGATTTCCCCGTTCAAGGTGTACGAGGTTTTGCCGGTGACAAGCGATAAGGTTTTGGACACAATCTCAATGGTGACGGTTTTCGACTTGTTGTTCCAGCCCACTTTGGCGCCGAGCGCTTCGCTCACGAAGCGAAGCGGCACCTGCGCCCTTCCGTTATTGTCGATGAACGGCGCGGCGTCCCTCACATCGATACGATCGCCGTTAACGACGATCCGCAGCGGCAAGTTCGCAGCAAGAGACAATGCGGGCAGCGACGAAAGGACAATAAAGAGCGCGGCAAGGAAAGCTGCTGTTTTCTTCATGATTATCCCCCTTCCAGTCACATGCTCGTATTTGACAGCGAATAATGCTGCTTGAGGTCCAAGAGATAGGCTACATATGCGCCGAGCAGCGCCGCTTCTTCAATGACGCCGTTCGATGCCAGCATAACCTTCAGCAGAACCTGCTCGAAGCTTTCGGCGATCAAGGCGTCCTGAATCAGCGGTCTCCGGTTCAACAGCGCGACGTCGACAACGCCGAACAGCCACTCCATGTAACCTGGCGCCATGGAGAAAAGAGGCTGTGCTATGTACAAGGACTGTCCGGGCTGTAAGCCGCTTGACGGATCCCCCTCAAGTTCTTGCTCATGCTGCGCAAGATATCCCGCATACGACCGTTCCGCCGTACGAATGCGCGCGATGATCCCGTCGTTGCCGCCGGCGGCCGCCGCCTGCGCTTCGAGAAAGCAGAACGCGCCTACAATATCGGCCGCCGCCTGCCGCCCCCAGCGACGCAGATGCGTCATTGCCGCCTCCGTCGCTTCCTCCAGTGTCTTGACCTTATCGAGATCTTCACTAAGTTGATTGACGATCGTTTCGGTGTTGAGCCAGTCCCTTGCATATGACTGCGCATAGCTGGGGAACCCGATCCACTTGTTTTGGAACAAAAAAGACAACTCTTTGGACGCATCCGGCTTGAGCCGCGAAGAACCGTCCTCCGCCGTTTCCAGCAATTGTTCCGAATAGGCTTCGATCTTCATCGGATCCTGCAAATCTTCCATACCTAGCATTTGCAAAGTGATAGACATCCGGTAAACACTCCCATCCAATTATTTTTTAATAGTACGGCCGTTCCTCCTCCGAACGGGCCGCGTGTCCGGCTCCCAATTCGGGTCTTCCGCCTTGATCCAACCGGAATAAACGACCAGCAGGATATAAATCGATACGGGTACGAATACCAGGGTTATAAAAAACGGGAGCATATCTGGAAAATGATCGGAGAAGAGCTGACTAAGCCCGTAACCGATCGAGCCCGCGACACCGCCGCCGATCAGCCCTGCCGCAAAGATGATTTTTCCGGCTCGCGTTCTGGGGTAGAGCACTTCTTGAAAAATGGTTCGCCTGTACCGGTAACCGATGTAAGCGACAATTACGTTTAAAAGAAGGAGACCGACGGCAAGCACCGGTCCGGCGCCCCACGATCGCCATACGATGCCCAGAAGACACGCAACGAGCAGATTCATTTCCGAGATGAAGAAGAGAACTCTGCGTTTCGGAGACCGTTCGATCGCTCTTGTCAGCTTCAAGACAAGGACAAGCAGCACGTTCAACAGAACGACTGTGAATACAACCGTGCCGATGCCCGGCGACCAGTCCGGAATGACGGCCATAAGCAAGGCGAATAAGGCAGGTGCGAACAATGCAAAGAAATAGATCGCATTGTAATTGGTTGCCGCGGGCCCGCTTTTCGTCATGAAGGCACCTCCCTCTAAAATAGCGACTTGATTCCGCCGATGACACTGCTCGCCGCTTTGCCGACCGCTTCAATGCCTTTGTTCACTTTGTCTTTCGCCCAATCCGTAGCCGCTTTACCCGCTTTCGTGTTTAAAGCGAGGCCGATCCCGACGCCGGCAACGAATCCGACAGCCGTTCCGAGTCCCGGGACCACCGATCCGAACGCTGCTCCGGCCGCAGCCGCGGCGCCCATCCCGATCGCGGTGCTTGCGGCCGTCGTTCCTACCATGACTCCCGTTTCTACGATGAGATCCGACGCAAATTCGGTGCTGGCAAGTCCGTTATCCTTATGCTTGCCCCAGCCGTAATCGTAGACGCTGACTCCCATCGTGGCCGCAGCTCCCAGGATACCCCCGCCTTTCAGCGAGTTTTTCCATGCCTTGGAGTTCATAATGTTATAGTTGCTGCTCAATTTGCTCACTACGCCGGTCTTCATATCCAGGTATTTGGCAACCTTGGAATTATCCAGCCTGTACCTTGTGCCGGTAAGCCCTTCTCTTGTGCGCCAAGCCGCGTATCTTTTATCCCAGAATCCGGTCGCGCTCCTCGCTCCGTAGACGTGAACGTAATTTCCGTTCACTTTGAACTTATAGCCCTTATACCAGGAATATAAGCCGATCCCGACATCTTGATAAAGATCCCACGCCCGCTTGTACCAATCTCTGATGATCGATTTTCCGTAATCTCTAGCCATCTGCGACCGCTGCTCCGCCAACAAATATTCCTCGCCGGCATCGATCAATGCGGTTGCCTTGCCGCCAAGCTTCTCGCCGATCGCCACGCCAAGCGAGACGATCTCGGACAGCAGCTTCTCGACGGAAGCCGCCTTGGCTCGTACATGGGATTCGTGATAGCTGCTCTCCGTACTCCGGACGAGACTGCTGACATCCTTGTAAACTCCCGAAACGGCCTTCTCCAGCGGAGTATTCAACTTCTGCATCCCTTCGGCCAGTCCCAGCACTTTGTTCGGGTCGACTTTGATGACTGTCATGGGTTCACTTCCTTTCCCTGCATGAATCTATTTTCGAACGGACCTGTCGTCAGGCTCCGATTTTTTTTTGGGTCAAGATGTGGGAAAGCGCGGCAATGCGCGAAGCGCGCTATGCCGCGCCGATGATTGCATTATCTGCGTCGAAGCTGATTGGCAATGTCTCTTTCATGCTGTTCCTTGATATCGGCAATTTTGTTCAACTGAATGCTGATGTTGTCTACGCATTCGACCATCTTGTCAAAGTTGGGCTTGAGCAGCTCGAACTCGTCTACGAACGCCTTCGCGGAATCGCCTTGCCACCAGCCTTCGACGGCCTTAATTTCGCGGTGAAGCTGATTCACGAGGTCTTTTGCATTGTGGCCTTTGTTCTTGATCGAGTTTGCGACGCCTCTAGCCTGATCGGGACTGAACGCTTGATTTACCATAAGTTTCACCTCCTTTCAAGCTGCGCATGGAATGACGTTAAGGCACCCGCTGCTTATTGGCCTGGCGCCTCCGTTCTTCCTCCGCCTTGCGCCGCCTTTCGTCGTCGGCGGCCTGCACTTCTCCCGCGAGTCCGCTAAGCTGGGTTGACAGGCTGTCCAGCTTGGATGAGAGCTTGCTGATATCGGCATCGATCTCGGCATAGGACTGCCGGGTCGCATTGCCCGCATCGCCCTTCCACCAGTCGGATGAGCCGTTCATTTCCTTCAAATACTTGCCCGCTTCGCGGCGGATATCGCCTGCGGCGGTGCTTACGGCCGTAGCTTTGCTTCGAATCTCTGCCGGTGTAGGCATGATTTACTCCTCCTTTCTTACCGCAAGATGAATTAGATCCCTAATGAAACAACTTCCTTATCCGGAATGGCGGCGGCATGAACCGCAGTCTTTAAGGACTGGAATTTGTTCTTAAAGATGAAATATCCTTCACCCGGTCCCATTTCCTTCTCCTGGACGCCATACGGCAGCCTTGCGTTGAACAGGTTCTGCTCTTTCAGGCTACCGAGCAGCACGCCCGTTTGCTCTTCGCGGATCGCCTTGCCCAGCCCGTCCCAATTGCCGGCGAGCTCTGATGTATTATCCGCCGCAATGACGGCGACCTTCATCCCCCGCTCCTGCTTAACGATTCTCTCAAGCAGCTCCTTGAGCGAATACAGATCACCGTTCGTGAATTCGCTAAGCCGGTCGATGACGAATACGATCTGCTTCCAGGAGCGTACCAGTTGAACGGCATCGCCGCCCGTTCGCCTTGCCGCCTGCAGTTGGGCGCGGCGCGTCAGCAGCTCCGACTTGACGCCTTCGATCAGTGCCGTCATATCTTTGACTTGCGACAGATCCGTTACGTTCGGCAGGCGGAACATCGGTTCGATGCCCATGCCGGACGAATCGATCGCATAGATGTCGATCCCGTCGGGTCCGTATTTCTCGCTCAAGGCGAGCATCCAAGAAACTAGGAGCGTGCTCTTGCCCGACATGGCATCGCCGGCCACCATCAGCACCGGTGTTGCTGCGACATCTATGTATACGGGCTGCAAGTCGCCTTCGCCGAGCCCGATCGCCAGCTGCGCTGTGCCGTCGTTAATCGCGGCGATGTCGATTTTGGCCGGCATCACCGGAACTTCCCGCGCCCGTTCCGTACGACCGACCTGCGCCAGCCTGTCGAACCGGTCGATCAGCTGCTCTGTCGTCCGGTCACGGAATTCCGGCAGCGCCGTCTGGAATTCCAGAGGCGGCGTGCCTCTCGCCAGCGCGCGCCCTGGGGTTGCCGCGGGCGCCAGCCCTTCCGTCCGGCCGACAATAGTGTCGTATTCGTTCTTCTCCGTAAGCTGCAGGCTGACCGCCATCTTGAAGTTGACCGAAAATTTGTAGCGGACGAGCGAAGCGTTGCTAGCCGTCGCCACCATATAAATACCATATTTAAACCCTTCCCGGGCCAGAACGACCATCTTATCGTCGATGTTCTCGTACGTTTCCGACAGGGCGAAATAATTGTCAACGATGACGACGATCGCCGGCAGCTCTCCCGCTCTGCTCCGGTAATCCGTAAAGCTGTCGCTGCCCGCGTCCTCGAACAGCTTCTTTCGTTCCTCCATAACCCGAAACACAAACAGCACGAATTGGTTGATCCTCGTCTCCTGCTCCAGCGTCATGACTCCGCCGCAATGAGGCAGCCGCTCGAACGGCTTAAACGAAGAGCCGCCGAAATCCATGACATAGACGTTCACTTCCGAGGGGGAATAGACATGAGCCAACGACAAGCAAAGCGTCTTGAGCAGCACGGTCTTGCCGGTTCCCGGCGCCCCGTAGACGAACAGATTGCCTTCCTTGGCGAAATCAAGGAACAGAGGCTCCTGCCGCTGCCCGCGCGGATCGTCAAGCAATCCGACAGGCACGCCGCATATGGCCGTTCGGACCGGCCATACGCCGTTCTCTTCATTAAAGCCCTCGCCCGGTCCGAACAGTTCATCCAAGCGAACCGTGTCGGGAAGCGGCGGCAGCCACGGTCCTGAGAGCGGTACGATACCCGCCATCGCGCAGGATGACGCAATATGCTCCGCCATCACCTTCAGCTGGCTGGGCAGCTCGTGCTTCGCAATCTTCTCTTCTTCAAGCGGGTAGATCTGCTCGGACTTGCCGTTCATCCGGATTTCGTAAATCCGTTTGGTCCGGTTCTCACTGCGCTGCATTTCTTGCTCCGGATCGTAATCCGCGCCGGAATACGCCGATTGGAACAATTCGAAAATCTCGTCATTGCCCACCTGAATGTAGGCGCGTCCGGGTTCCTTGATCCTGGCGGCGTCCGGCCGCTTGATGACGTCCCTGCTGTCCGATTCATCCTGCACCTTCAGGCAAATCTTAAATTTGGAATTGCTCCAGATCTGGTCGTCCACTACCCCGGCAGGCTTCTGCGTCGCCAAGATCAGATGGACGCCGAGGCTTCGCCCGACCCTCGCCGCGCTGATCAGCTCTTTCATGAAATCGGGTTGATCCTGCTTCAGCTCCGCGAACTCGTCCGCGATCATCACAAGATGCGGAACGGCCGGCATGCCGTTCTTATCTTCTCTGCTATAGTAGAGCTTCTGGTATTTGTCGATGTTGTTGACCCCGTATTCCGAGAAGATCCGCTGCCTGCGCTGAAGCTCGCTCTTGATCGAGAGCAGCGCCCGCGTCGTTTGGTTGCCGCCAAGGTTTGTGATCGTCCCTACAAGATGAGGCATACCTTTGAAAACATCCGCCATGCCCCCGCCCTTGTAGTCGATGAGGACGAACACCACATCGTGCGGGTGATAATGGACGGCGATCGATATGATAAGGGTCTGAAGCAGCTCGCTCTTTCCCGATCCCGTCGTCCCGGCCACCAAACCGTGGGGGCCGTGTCCCGTCTCATGCAGGTCCAGGTTGAACAGGGCACCGCCGGCCTTGGCCCCGATCGGCACGCTGATTCCTCTGAACGTCCGGTTCCGGCTCCATCTGGTGTGCAGGTCCACATCTTCCGCCGTGACCGCTCCGAGCATCTCCAGAAGTGTGATGGAGTCCGGCAGCGCAAAACTGGCGCCGGTCTGGCGGATTCGCAGAGGCGCCAGCCTTCGCATCGCTTGTTCGACTCCCGTGAAATCCAGCTGATCGGGGATGAAAATCGACTTCTGCCCGGATTCCCTGTCGGCCAGTTCGCCGGTTTTTCCCTGCAGCGTAATGACTGTCCGGCAGTTCATCGGCAAATAAGCCTGATTGCTTGCCGTGAAGACGGCGGATACGCCAAGCGTGCCGCTCGGATAATACAGGTATTTGTTCACAGGCTCGTTGTCAAGCAGCGATGCATCTTCCACGATGAAGACATAATGCGGGAGCGCGCCGCCGCCGACCGCTCTCGATTCCCGGTCTTTCAGCACCTCGTACAGCTCTCCCAGTACGGGATGGGCCATAGTTCGGCCGCACAGCAGGTACCGGGTTTCAAAATCGTCATCCCACACATGCGGTAAAAATTTCAGCCAGCTCCAAGCGTCCGCGTTCCCGTCGGCGGCCAGCACGACCACCCGCACATCGTCATATCCGTGGTGGGTGACGAGCTGAAGCAGCAGCAGCCGGATGAGCGCAACCGTCTTGTCCTTCTCTCCGGCGACGCCGCAAATCTCGGTGGCCGGGAGATTTAGGGCGACAGGAACGTCCTGAACGCGTTCGAATTCGAGCGCCATCCGCTGCGGCTCCATCTGCAGCGGGTCGCTCTCGATGATGACCGCCTGCGGATTGTGTTTGATTTTTACGGCCAAAGGCACGCTTCCCAGACCGACCCGTAGAGACAGGAAATCCGGGTAAGACGATGTGCGTTCCCAGAGCTTGTTGTCGAGCTGCGCAATGCGCCTAAGGCATACCGCCGGCTCCGGATTCATATCGTTCATAGCCTTGATTTGCTTTTCCCTGGCCAAAGACAGTTCGCTGCGCCGATCGGCAATAAACTGAAGGTACTTGCTCTCGCGTTCCTTCTTTTGACGCCGAAATTTGCGGATTTGCGCCGTTGCCCCGGCGAGCGAGGTGAGGAGCGTAACCACCGTCGTGGTGATGGAAATCATCAGGAACAACGATTGCGCGGCAAGCGCCATCAGAAACGTGATGACCAGCATCACCGCAGGCGGGGCAAGCAAGGTAAACCACGATATTTCCGGCTTCTCATGGACAAAGGGCGGATCCGGTACGGCCACTTCTCCGGACGGCATTTCCGGTATAAATCTGGGCTGCCGGCTGAATTGATACGGGTCGTTCATTATACCCCTCCTCGCCGCTGCGTCACGACTTTCAACGGCTGTCCGCCGTGCAAAGACATCGTGTACCAATCATTCCGTCCGTAGAAGTATAACTCGTCGCCAATCACATGCAGGTAGTCGGCGCGTTCCCCGCAAATTCGGATATTGCGCCCTTGCTCCGGGTCCACCCGATAGACGGTCCGGCCGTTTCTCCGGTTCGCGCAGTACAGGTAGCGGCCGTCCGTATTCAGTCCGGCCGGCGCCAACTCGTCCAACCGGACAATATCTCCGCAGGCCGGGTCAAGAATCGTCAGCGCATAATTCCTCTCCCGATCCGCATAGGCCAGTTTATCTCCGAACAAAATCATATGAGCCGCCGCACATTCGGCGATTCGCACCGCTTTTCCGCCGCCGCTGCCGCACGTCCAAATCCCTTTGTCCGTCGCAAAGAACACATTGCCGCCCGCTGCGGCGAAACAGACGGCCCGCTCGTCGGCAAGCCGGACGTTGCCCGATCCGTCCGTCCGGCACCGGTACAGCATTCCGTCACGCTCATCGATATAGATCAGCCAACCTCCGCTGTAAGCAATTCCGTAACACGGCGCATCGAGTATCGTTTCAGCGGTCAGCGTGCCGGCATCGAGCTTGACCAGGGCGCCGCCGCGCTGCCGGTCGCTGCAGTAGATGTCTACTCCGTGCGCGTTCATAAACCAAAACGAACCACTCGCCCTGTAAGCGGATCCCGTTGACGCATCAAGCATGAACGTACCGACATCGCCTCGCGCGTCACTTATAAACAACTTTCCCTGCGTCTTAAGTATAAGTCCGCCGTTCGCCGAATTGCCGTCCATGGTCCGTCCTCCTCATATGAGCGTGAGCAGCGCGCCGTGCGCCACGCCCTCATCCGCCAGTGTCCGGTCATGAGCCAATATGCGGCCGAGCGGTTCCGCCTGCAGCCGGTTCTCCGGTGTAAACGAAACGCCGAGCGCCTCCGACAACATACTGATTAATTCTCCGGGAGTAACGAACAAAGGTATTTTCAGATCCACGTTCAAATTGTTGTCCGCCTCAAACGTCACCATCACATAGTCCATGGCAGGCTCCTTTCAGTTCCTGACCGAAAGCACTAAATTTCGTTCACTCGCGATTGTATAACCCACATCTTCCCCTGCAGCTTCAGCCCATCGTAAATATTTGGTCTTGAACTTGTATGCCGATTCCGCCTTCACCTTGATTTCGGTTACGGTCCTCTCAGTATCGGAATCCGTATTCTCCCTGAAATCCAGCGTCACGATCAGGTCGTTCAGCTTGCCGGTATCCGACGTAAATGTCAGTGTATCGCCGGTCCTGTCGTTGAGCGATACCTTCAGTGCGCTGCCCAACGCTTCAGAGAAATAATCGGCGAACCGATCCCGGTCAATTCGAGCGTCAAGATTTCGCTGGCTCTCGAACTCGAGACTCCTGTCCTTGGCCGCCCGCAGCGCATTGGACAGAGCGGTGCCAAGAACAAGCTTCTCCCGGGCGACATTGGCGACTTCAACCATCGGTTCCACCAATACGGATAAAAAAATGACCGCCAACAATCCAAACGCAATCGTTCGCACCAGTCTCATCCCGTCAATTAAAATAATAATTCAAGTCTTTGTAATGCTTGAGTCCGATCGTTGTCAGAGAGAACGTCACCGGGACTTCCCGCTCGTACTTCCGGCCCCATAACGTTATGCTGAGCGGGTATACCGCGCTCATCGTTACCGTCACCGGACTGCCGCGCTGCCGGTACGGCTTCTCCAACTCCGTCAACGCCGCATACGACGATTCGTTATCGCTGCCGATCGCGCTATAGCTGCTCTCATTGACCGCCGTAATCCGGATATCCTCCGGTTTTTCCCGGAAGACGGGCCGCTCTTTCATCCGCTGGAGCGCGTCGTCGTAGTAGGATTGCTTAATATAATTGTCGCTTGCCGCCGCTTGAGACAGGTTGAATGTCTCTACCACCAGCGTCAAGTACCACGGAAAGAAGAAAATCAGGTTCGTGAACAGCATGATGCCGATCGATGCCAATATTGCGACGAGCAACGCCTTCGCTATGCCGCGCATATTCGCCGCCTCCCGTCCGCTTAGGTAAGGGTATTCTCAATCTGGTCAATGAACAGCCTCCACACTTCGTTGACCCATGAGCCTATGTTGGTTTGGATCGCAGTGACGATGAAACCGATGATGACGATGACCGCGACCGTCGCCGCAATTTGCCTGATGCCGAAATCTCCGGAATTATCCTTCCAAAATGACGCTTTGCTGCTGTTTTCCTTTTTCAAGTCGCTTCCCTCCGCTTATCCGGCTTTATGATTGAAACATCTCTAAAGAAGCAAGAACCGTAAATAAATAGTAAACCGCGATGTACACGGCAAGAACTGCAATGAGCACAAACTGCAGCCTCGCGTTGCTGCGTTCGCGCTTCAGTAACTCTTCTTCCAGCGCGATGACGCGGAACTCGTCCACCTCGTTCTTCAGATAGACCATCTGGGAAATGTTGTCATATCCTTTCAGTCTCGTTTCGAGAATGTCGCAAAATTTGATCACATAACGCAGCGGCACCCGCTTCTTGAACTGCTTCAGCGCGTACTCTTCTCCATATTCAATGTTGTCCAGCATGACTCCGAGCTCTTCCGCCATGTCCGGGTTCGCATTCGGCAAATAGTCCCGGATGATGTCCGCCAGGTAAATATTGACCGACTTCGAATATTGGTAGTACACCATGCTGAAGAAAGCTGGAAAATCGAGTGCAATGTTCTTGTTTTTCTTCTCGATCTTCTTCTCCAGCTCGGTGACCGGGTACAGCCAGCCAAGGATAATGAGAACGGCGGCAACGCAGCCGAGCAGCCGGTTGGCGCTCATGGCAACCGCCGTGAACACAATCGCCGCGGAAGCGTACATCAGCTGCTCCGCCCGGATTTCCTCCGGCGAGACCGCCAAATCCAGCCGGTCGGCCATTCTTTGGAACCGCAGTCTTTCGGCGCTTCCCAGCAACCTGCCTACATAATTTTGCGCGATCGTCTTTTTCATCCTCTGCAGCTTTTGCCGGAACGCGGCATCTTTTCTTTCCCTAATAAAGCTTCGGGCGCGCCGTTTCTGCCTGCGGTTAACGGGTTTGAACATAGGGTACAGAAATACCTTAACAAGGTAAGCAACGGACAAGAGCGCGCTCAGCTTGGCTATGAAAATCATGAGCCGTCGCCTCCGGGTCCCAGATTCCCTTGCAGCGCCTGACAGCGGGCGAAGCTGAGGCATACGGCGCTGACCAGGAACGTATTGATCATTTTGCCGGCGTCCGTATGCAGCATGAACTGCCGAAAATCCGGGACGGACAGCGCATAGAAGAAGAACAGAATAATAATGGCGGTCTTCATCAGGAAATCCCGGTTCATTTTGCGGAATATACGGTCCTTCCTGGCGTTGATCTCCCTTAATACGGCGTTCTCGTCGACGATATCGAGGAAGATATCGGCCATCCCCTTGCGCTCGTTGTATTCAAACACGGTCGCCTTCTTGGTGAAACTGTCGAACTTGGGGCCAAGCTGCCTGTTTAGCAGCGTGATGGCTTGCTTGAAGGAATAGCCGTTATTCTCGCAGTTGTCGATGAATTGCTGAAAGTAAGGCCTGATCCCAGGCCGTATGTACTCTTCGCTTGCCATCACTTTCTTGATGGCGAGCAGTACGCCGTCGCGCGCCAGCGGGCAAATCATGTCCTCCGCGTCCATAATGTCTTCAAGCTTCTCGGCCTTGATCGCCTTTGATTGCATGACGAAATAGGTCAGAAGCCCGATGAAGATCGATATTGTAATCACAACGCTTAACGTCACATCTTTCATAAAGAACACGACAAGCAGCGCGGTCACGGCAAAACATATGCAGAGCAAAGAGGTGAAGCTTTCCAGCGTAAGCGGCAGGTTGAAGTCCAGAATCAGTTCATCAACGAGCCGATTGTACTTGGCGTAGATGTTCTCCTTTCGCTTTACGATCCGCTCCCTCTTGATCCGTTCCACGTAACGCTTCGCGTTGTAACGGCCCAGATGCTCGGCGAAAGTGTCCAGCATATTAAGGAAGAACCGCCCCGTCCCTTGGAAAAACCTCACTTCAAACACGGAATTGAAGACAACGAATGCGGCAAGTCCGGCAAACAGACTCATGATGAAGGCTGTGTTATGGAATATCATACGTTTCCACCTCGTCTTCTTCCGGCATCCTCGTCAGGAACTCGAACCGGCTCCGTTTGATGCCCGCCTTCAGCATCGCCTGCTGCACCTTCTCGGACAGCATGCCGACCCGCTTGTGTTTGCCGACGATTTTGATCACCCTGTGCGTACCCTCCTCTTCGATCACATCTTCGGAGATGAACTTGTAAATCGGGTTCACGATCGGCTCCAGCCCCTCAGAACCCAATATCTCCGAAACCGACGTAACCTTCCGGGTGCCGTCCGCCAACTTTTCCTGATAAATAATGAACTTCACCGCCGTACAAATATTGCGGAGCGCCAGCTCCGCAGGCTCGTTCGATGCCATCAGGTAAGCTGTCAGAAACCGGTAGATAGCCTCTTTGTCCCCTTCCGCGTGAAGTGTCGAGAAGAAATAGTGGCCGGTCTGCGCCGCGCGCAGCGCCGTCGCGAACTCGCCCGGCGTGCGAAGCTCGCCGGGTCCGATCCAATGCGGTGACTGCCGCATCGCGTTGATCAGCAGATTCTCCATCGTCGCGGGGCTGGAGTCGTCTTCTTCCGGAACCGACTCGTATTGCAGAACGTCGTTGATGATTTTGCCGTGATCGCTGTCTCCCTGCCGCCGCAGAAGCCTCATCTCCGACGGGTTTTCGATCGTGATGATCCTTGACAACGGATTGATTTCCTTGACGAGTACTTCGTTCAGCGTTGTCTTGCCGCTTCCCGTCGGCCCTACCGTTATCCAAGACAAGTCCGCCTTCGGAATGAGCGACAGAAGCTTGAACATGTTGACCGAGAACGACTCGTTGCGGATCATCGTCTCCGGGGTAATCGACTTCTTGCTGAACTTCCGGATGACGAAAGCCGGCATGCCGTACGGCGAGATCTCGGCATGGGTAGCGTTGACGCGGTAACCCTCGATCGTCCGCGCGTTGACCATCGGAACCTTCGGTGTAAGCCGCACTTTGGATACGCCGATCAGCTTCGAGATAATCCGCTCCATATGCTCGCGGTCGCTGAATTGCTGATCCCACCTCAGCGTCTTGCCGCCGCTCTCGACGAAAATTTGCTCCGGACCGTTCGCCCGGATTTCGTCGATGGAGGGGTCTTCCATCGCTTTCGTAATCGGACCGTAGTGAGTGATCTCGTCGATCAACGCCCGCTTCAGAGACAGCAGATCGTAATACCCTTCGACGTTCGGCCGCTGCGAGTCGACGAACTCATGAATGTAAGACTGCGCCATCTCGCGTTTGCGGGCAGGATCGCTCTCTCGCCGGAACGCGTGCGTCGCGATCTTGGTAATATATTTCTGGCACAGCTCCAGCACTTCTTCGAACGTGATCGTCGTATATTTTTTTCTTAGCTCCTCCATGTCTTCCGTATTCTGTACCTGGTTTTGAGATACTTTTTGCTGCATGTCGCTGATTTTCGCTCGAGTAAGCAAACGCCTCTCTCCTCTCTAGTGGGATGCGAGAATGTCGGCCAACCTGCGGATTTCTCTCAAAAAGTACTTATTGACGAACGGGTTGTCCCGCACGTAAAGCTTTCCGTCAAGCGCATACGCAGCGGCTTCTTTGACGAGCGGCACAGCCGCAACGATGTTGAAGCCGAGCTCCTTCAGCACTTTGTAATCGTATTGGATGTCCTGCAGGTTCATAAAGACAACGCTCGTAAATTTCGCCGTGCTGATACCGACCGATGAGGCGTAATCCAGAAGCTTGAGAATATTGCCGGACGTTTCGATCCGTTCGGCGGCGGTGAAAAATCCGATATGGCAATATTTCATCGCCCCGAGACAAAACTCAAGCGGCGGAATGTTCGGAATATCAAGCAGTACGAGATCGAACATGCCCTTGAGCCTTTCGATCACTCTCTCCAGATGCTCGAATTCGAAATCGAAGTACTCCTCGATCAAGTCATGCGGACTCGGCGAGAGCAGGTACAGCCTATCGTACTTCGTGCGCAATATTTCCTCCCTGAATTCCGTTTTGTCGCTCTTGAGCACCTTAATCAGGCCATGCCCCCGCTTGTTCGGATGAACTGCGAGATGCTGATAGATGTTCGGATAAAACACTTTCAAATCCACGATGCAAGTATTTAAGCCTTTCTGCGCCAACAGATACCCCAGGTTGCTGATGAGCAGCGCATTGTCGGTATAGTCGCTGGCCGGCACGAATCCTACTACGCTGTAGATAAGGCCGCTTTCCTGGAGCGCGGCGCCTACCAAATCTTTAGGAGATATTTTTTGGAGGATGCCGGCTATGGTGCGCTCTGC
Source organism: Paenibacillus alkalitolerans (assembly GCF_016482785.1). GTDB lineage: Bacteria > Bacillota > Bacilli > Paenibacillales > YIM-B00363 > Paenibacillus_AE > Paenibacillus_AE alkalitolerans. Next base: position 435,302 of record NZ_JAEMXM010000001.1, read on the forward strand.
TTGTCGATCCATGACTCCACCTCATTTTGCAGCGTAGGCAGCTGGTCCATTATGACGTTGCTTTGGCTTCGGCTCAGAATGGTGATCAGCAGCGATCTTCCTTCCAGGCCCTTATATTTGGCGTAGTTGTCGATCTGTTGCTTGGTGCCTTCAAGCAGAAGCGCCCGCGGTTGGATGCTCTTTAGGAAATCTTCGCTCTTCATGACTCGCTGCCGCTTGTCTTCGTCCAGCTTAAGCACCTCTTTGTACACTTCATAGATGGAATGGCTGTTGGCGTTGAGCATATCTTTCACGACGATGCTGTCGAACAGCACTTCCGTCTTGGTCACCTTGCCCCGGGATACGCTGTAGATGTCGTTGGGATTGCCGCTTGCCGCAGGGGCGTCGGTTTCGTAGGATACCCGGATGCGGACACGGTCGCCAGGCATTAGGATATCTCCGCCTGCTTCGAGGAAGTTATAAGGAAGAGTAAGCACCTCATGCGTCTCTTCCAGTTCGTACAGCCATTCGTTCTTCAACGGCTTCTCGCTTGTCAGTTGATCCTTGTAAAGCACGCTGTTGTTCCTTATGTAATATTTCGTGAACTTTCCCAGCACCTCCGGCAGATCGCCGGCCAGAAGCATATCGTTCGTATATTCTTTCTTGATAATGGAATATTTCTCAATCTGTTTCTCCGTCAGAACGGTGAAGGCCGGGATGCCTCCGTCTTGTTTCACACGCAGCACATCGATAGTGTCCTTGGCGTCTTTATTCGCATTCGTAATCACATTGAACGACACTGCGATCACGACGAGACTGAACACCACTGACAAAATCTTCTTCCAAGTGTTTCGGTTAGGCGAGATGCTCTTCACGGTGCTTAAATCCATCGGTTACCTGGCTCCCTCCATCAACCGCAGCAGAATGTCCCCGTAGGCCCGTTCGTAGACTCGCCCGGTTTGCACTGCGGGGATATCCGTCTCGATCTGGGTGTCAAAATCAGACATATAAGGGACGAATCCCGCCGTCATCTCATAGTCGAAGCGATCGCTAAGACCTGACGCCAACACTTCTCCAACCTTGTCCGGTGTGAACGGTTCCCCTTGAAGCCTGGATCTGTCGTTGTATTTGGTAACGACCAGTTTCGACTTGGCATTGAGCAGTCGCGAGTCTTCCCGGTTTAAGACAACTTCTACGTTCCGTACCGTGCTAAGAACGGCATGCAAATTGTTCGGCACGCATAACCCGAACGTATCGATATGAATCATGGCGTCCCGGAACGTTCCGAACAGATCGAGCGGCATGTCCATAAGGATGATGTTGAACCGGTTCCGCAGCACGGATAATAGGCCTACCAGCTTTGCGCTGTTATAGAACTGCCCGGCCAGCTTTCGGTCGTCGAACGAATAACCGAGCGCGGCCAACCACAGGTTCTCCTGGAGCGGGAAGGCCGTGGTCATATAGTCTTGCGGCCTCGCCAGCGTCCGGATGAGCGATGCATTCATGTCCTCATCCTTCTTCGTGAAATCGTGAAACCGGTTGAAATACATATTGGTGCTTCTATACGCAATATCCATATCGATAATCATCACTTGCAGTCCGCGCTTGCACGCTTCGCTCGCCAGGTTTACGACCGTGCTGGTCAATCCGCTGCCCCGGTGCCCCGTAATCGCGACAACCCTGCTGATCCCGCGGCTCAAGTTGCCGAATTCCTTATCCGTTCGGTCCGTTGCTCCCGGTTTCGGCTCGCCTCTGGGCTTCGGGAGGAACCGTTCGAGGAACGGCCTTCGCCTGCCCGGTTTGTCTTCGGCCGGCCCTTCCCGCTTGAAGGTGCGGTTGCGGCGCTCGTCCGACGTCCCCCGGATCCGCATCAGCTCGTCCAACGCCTGCCGATACAAGAAAACAGGAATGCGCACATAGTCGCACAGGATAACCGTCAGGCGGACGGCATGCGTTGCTCCAATGCGCTCGAGTTCGGTTTGCAGCGAGTCTTCCCGGGTCAGCAGAACAACAGGAATGCCCGTTCGTTCCCGTTCGGCCATCCACCCGATGAGAAATTGCACTTTGTCGCTGTCCTCTTCCGTAAGCAGGGACAGCGCTTCGTCCGTAATCAAAACCCCCTCAACAATCGGATTGACTTCTTGCAAATATTGCGGCAGGTCCCGCAGTACCAGCGGGTCGGAGTTGACGATTTCGATTTGTCCGCCGTTATGACGTGACATTGTAAGATGGGCATATCCGCATACCAACAGCACTTTCACTGCAATCACCTGTAATTGGTTATGAATTTTACATTCGCTAACCCGGAGCGGCAGCAACTTCTCGGTTGACGGATCCTTCATGATGTGAGAAAATAGCGCCGTTCTGCGGCCTGTCCGCTTGAAGGCAGCTTGGTATAAAGGAAAGATTGGAATAAAAACAGACTTGTAGACTTGGTTAATAGAGAAATGATCCTGCACATTGAGGCGATATTGTGTTGAACATGGTCCTGACGGCTGCCATCTGCATCCTGCTTGTGCTGTGCAGCTATTATGACATCAAGATGCGAATCATTCCGAATGGCCTGATAGTCGTCATCCTCGCATTAGGTGCGGCAAACAATTTGCTGCATCATACGCCGGAAGCGGCAGTGTCCGGCATTCTGCTGCCTTCATTGCCTCTTCTGATTATGCGATCCTGGATGAAGGGCATCGGGGCGGGAGACATTAAGCTGCTGTCTGCTGTCGGTGCCGGACTCGGGTGGCTTCCGAACGTATATGTGCTTCTGCTGGCTTGCACCGCCGCATTGCTGTATGCCGGTTCACAGAAGCTGTATTTCGGCCGCGCCCCAAAGTCGGTGCCCTTCGCTCCGTTTCTGGCAATCGCAGCGCTATTAATCTACGCCGTCATACAATGATTTCCATATTTCTACGGAAATCGTAACATATTCAAAACCTAAATAGGATACCTCTAAAGTAGTAAACCCGGCTTCAAATACCGCGTGCTTAGTTCCGAACGGCTTGTATTTCATCAGTTCTTTAACTGGAAAAACAGCAATCATAAGACATTCTTGTGCCGATAGTTTGATGATGTAAAGATTATGTTAAGTGTTATTACCTGCTGCATTAATGAAAAAGAGGCAGCCTAGGACTTAATTTCTTGTCCAAAGATGCCTCTTTTCCCCAGTTATGGCTTTCGCTGCATAAAGCTTTTCCGGTAGTGGGTCGGGGTCGTCCTGATAATCCGCTTGAACACGCGATTGAAATGAGGGACACTGTCGAATCCGGACATTTCGGCTATTTCAATAATCATCTTATTGCTCTCCCTGAGCAAACGCTGAGCCTCCTTCACCCGCACGATTTGTACATATTCGGAATATGAGAAACCGGTTGCGCGCTTGAAGGTTCTGCTTAAATAAGAGGAGCTTACATAAAATTTCTTCGCCAGCTCGCTTTGCCGAATCGGTTGGGCGTAGTTGGAGTTTATATAGCGCACAATCTCCTCCACCTTCCGGCTGGCGGCGCTTTCCGCCGTTTCCGCTTGTTCGGCCGAGCCTTCGCAATGGCGGACAGCCGCTATCAGCAGCTGGACAAGCAGCGTCTGAAGCACGATTTGGTGCCCGATGCCGCTGTTTGTTTTTTCTTCCAGCATTCGATACAAGTATTCTTCAATCTCCCTTTGTGCCGAGGGATCAAGCCGTGCCACTTTGGTATCCTGCCGGAAGCAAGATAATAGCAAAGGAATGTGATTTTGGTAGTTGCTTAAATCACTTTCTCTGAAGCTGATCAAGATCCGCTCATGATTCGGTATTCCGGTATCGACGGTTTTATGAACGTCATATTTTCCGATCAGAACGAGGTCGCCTTTACGTATTTTATAAGTAACACCCTCGATAAAATAGTAACGCTCCCCTTCCAGCAAATAATAAATCTCATATGAATCGTGGAAATGATCCACATCCATCGTATAATGTCCCGTACGGCGCACCTTATTAATATATAGCATCTTACAGCCACTCCCTCAGGTATGACAAAAAATGCAAAGAATATATCAAATAAACAATTAATGAGTAGATATCGACCCTTTCATGTACTATTCTAGCATTAATTCAAGAGGGAGGTATATAAAATGCTGAAGAGAAAGCGGTATGCGCACGTCGGGACCGGCGGACGCGCTTCCTTTTTTTACGAAGCGATCGCCGGAACTTATAAGGAAACGGCAGAATTGGCAGCATTTTGCGATGTGAATCAAACCCGGATGGATTACGCCAACAAGCGCCTTGCGGATAAATTTGCGGATTTCCGACCCGTTCCTACTTATAAAGCGGATGCCTTTGAACAAATGATTCACAGCGAAAAACCGGATGTAGTGATCGTGACTACGGTCGATCGTACGCACCATACCTATATTATTCGTGCATTGGAGCTTGGCTGCGACGTCATAACGGAGAAGCCGATGACAATCGATGAGGACAAATGCCAACAAATATTGGATACCGTCAAGGCAACCGGCCGCAAAGTCAGGGTAACTTTCAACTATCGTTACTCGGCGCACGCAACGAAGATTCGTGAATTGATCAGAGACGGCGTTATCGGGGATGTCCTTCAAGTGAATTTCCAATGGCTGCTGGATACGAAACACGGCGCGGACTATTTCCGCCGCTGGCACCGTGATAAGCGGAACAGCGGAGGTCTTCTCGTACACAAATCGACGCACCACTTCGATCTTGTCAACTTTTGGCTGGCAACCGAGCCGAAAAGAGTATTCGCTATGGGGGACTTATCGTTCTACGGCAAAGAGAATGCGGAAAAGCGCGGCATAACTCAATTCTACCAACGTGCGTACGGCAGTCCCGCAGCTCAAGACGACCCGTTCGCCCTGCATCTGGATAAATCCCCTTCGCTGAAGGCCATGTATCTTGACGCGGAGCATGAAGACGGGTATCACCGCGATCAAAGCGTGTTCGGTGACGGCATTTCCATTGAAGACACAATGAGTGTTCTGGTTCAATACAATAACAGGGCTATTCTAAACTACTCCCTTCATGCCTATTCCCCCTGGGAAGGACAAGTCGTTGCATTTAACGGCACCAAGGGAAGAATACAACTGCAAGTCGGCGAAAAATCGTATGTGAACGCCGGCGGCAAACAAGCGGATGAGGGCGCGGCCAAAGTCAGACAAATATTCGTTCAGCCTATTTGGGGAGAGCCTTACGAAGTCCCTTTGGTTCATGCCGCGGGCGGCCACGGCGGTGCGGATCCGATCCTGCTTGAGGATTTGTTCGGCAATCCGCCGGAGGATCCTTTCCACCGGTCGGCCTCCCATGTGGACGGCGCCATGTCCATCCTGACAGGAATTGCAGGAAATATCTCTCTCCGAACGGGACAGGCGGTCGATATTAAAGACTTGGTACAATTTCACTAACAATTCAACCGGTAATTCCATTAATGACCGTCAGGCGATACGACTCGTATGACGGTCATTTCCATGTTCCTTCAATTACTTACATTGAACAGGGACGCAAAGAAACCGTAACCGACAAAGCGTCAAATTACGGTTTCCGAAATGCGCTCATTTCAATTGCATAAATTACTTTGTTTTCGTATCGGTGATTTTTTGATTCGACTCCTCCGCGTACGTCCGGAAGATCGTGTTAAAGTCTCCTTCCAGCACCACCTTGGGAGCCGCCTTTGCATAAGGTGTCACCACTTTGCGGTCATGCTCGGATTTGTAAGGAATCGGTGCGAATTTGTTATAGAAAGCCGCGCTAAAATTTTTCCCTCTGAACATACTTTCTTCTCCGAACATCTTCTGGATGGCTTCATCGTTAATGACGGGCATTACTCCCATTTTTGAGAGTGAAGTTTGCATTTCGTCGGATACGAGATACTTGATAACTTCCATAGCGGCGTCTTTATTTTCCGCCATATTCGTGACGCTGAAGTATGTCGGGTAAGCTTGCGTCCCTATTCCCGGAGCCTCGTCGAAAGTCGGCATGGAAACCATGTCCCAATTCATCTTGGAAAACTCTTCCGGGAAGACGAAGATGATTGAGGATAACCATCCGAACATCGCCAAATCCTGCGCTTCCAAAAAATCCTTGCGGTTCGGCAGCTTGTTTTCGTGAGCTTGCATATATTCCCGGTAACCCGGACCGACTGCCGGTTGGACGAAGACGGTTTCATAAAATTGTCTCCAACGTTCGTCTTGATCCAATGTCGCTTTTTGCGTTTTCGGATCGACGAACGGGATGGAAAGCTGATTCATCAGAAGCATATGGGTTTCCGATGATGACAGCCCTGCATAGATTTTATCGCCTTCCGTCCGTGTCAGTTTTTTCGACAGCTCCGCCGCTTCCGTCCAAGTCATGCCGTCCGTCGGATAATCTACGCCGAATTTATCGAAGAGATCCTTGTTGTAATACATTACCATCGTGTTGTTGAATACGGGAATGCCGTAAATTTTGTTCTCTCCCGAAATTTGTTTGATCGCTTCGACGGCCGTCGACTCGAACCGTGTCATATCGATCTCGTGCTTCTCGATCAGCTCAGACATATCGTATTGCAGATCGTGACCCAGCAAATAGGTCGAGAATCCGCCAATGGATTCCCAGAAGATGTCTATGCGTTGACCGGCCGTAATCAACTCTTTCAAACCGACTTCCTTTGTTTTAGGAATATATTCGATAGAGTAATTCGGAAATTTCTCCTTTAAAGCATTTCCGAACCGCTCGTTCCAGCTTTCGACGGAGTCGCCGCTGTTGGAGTGGACATACAAAGTTAATTTTTCATCCGAAGTTGCGGATTCTTTTACGCTGCCGCCTTCCGCTTCGTTGGCGGTTGAGCCCGGCGGCTCTTGAACGTTACCTGAGCTGCAAGCAACCGCCGTAATGAGAAGGCAAACGGCTATCAATAAGCTGAAAATCGTTTGACGTTTCATTGCTTATACCTCCCGATATACTTTATTTGTAACTGCTTTATTGTGTGACAAGCTGTATTTCCGAGAAGATTGAAGAATTGTAATGCTCGATCGGATTATTCTCATTGCCTGCATCCACGGCAAATCCGATATAGAACGAGTCTTCGGCGAATGTCGCGGAAGATACTTTGACCCAGTCGACCCCGTCTCGGGAATGATAGCCTGTTACTGTATCTCCGGTCTTGGTTAATTTGAAGTAAAAGGGAGTGTTTAACGAAGGGATCGGAGGCGTTTGCGTCATCGGCGCTCCCTCTGAATCTCTGCTGTAGAACACGGAGCAGTACTGATCCCCCCGGACGGAGAAACCGATCATCGCTTCTTTCGCCGCCGGCTCAAGTCCGTTCCGGATCATCAAGCCCGAACGGTTGTGCGGCGCCGTTTCCGTTATACGGTCGAGACGGGCCACAAGCTCCGCATTGCCTGTCACTTCTTGGTACACATAATGAAACGCTTGATCTTCCTCTGTAAGTCCTTTGTTATTTCCAAACACCGGAACGATATTTCCTCCTCCCTTAACCGTCAACCGTCCGTCCCGCAGGTCTGCATGACCGGAAATGCCGGGTTGGCCGACATCGGCGGACATCCAAGGAGCTATATCGCCCTTAGCATTGATATGGACGGGAACGGGCGTGGAATCCGTCGATGTCCCGCTGTCGTCGGTCGCCCTTGCCATCAAATAAAACGTACCCTCCGGAAGCTCATCCCAGAAAAACGTATACGGCGCCTCAAAATCTTCTCCAAGCTTCATGTCGTTCGCATAGAACGCAACTTTAACGATGCTCCCGTCAGAATCATGGGCTTTCGCGGCGATATTGATTTGACCTTGCTGCCCTTTCAGCAGGTCCGTTTCGGGTGCGATAATGGAAACTTCCGGATTCATCGAACCGTTGCCGGCACTAGAGTTCTAATACTCCTCCAGATTTGTGTAACCGTCCGAATCGGTATCTCCATTGCGATCTTCGGCGTCGTTCGGGTTAAATCCCCGCTCAAGCTCCCATTGATCCGGCATGCCGTCGTGATCGTTATCCGCAGGAGCCGGGGCGCTGTGCAGCTCGGTCCATCCGCCGACATCCTCGGGATGATTGATTTGTCTTCCGGTACGGTTCCGAATATCGTTGATCAGCCTGGCGTCGATGGAGTCCCTTTTCGGCAATACTGCCCCCGCCTGGTTCAATACCAGTTCATAAGCTTCGTGAGCGGTATGGGTCGTAACGGGCGTGACTTCAATCGGCTCTTGCATAATCTCTTTTCCGGCGTCCGCATCCACGCCGAGCCAGTTGTCCGCCGTTACAGCCGCATCCCCGTCGACCACGTTGCCGCCGACATACAGTCTTCCTATGGAGCCCGTTTGGGTCAGCAGCTGGCTGCGCTTGTTCACCAGCGTATCCGGACCGTACTTAAAGTAATTGTTGACCATGTTTATGTCCGAGCTGTTGCCGCCGTATGCGCTCATGTAATTCCAGTTGTAAACGATATTGTTGCGGAAATCGAAACGCTTGTCGCTGTCTAGGGTCCCTTTCAATCGCGGATTTCGGCTTGAATTATGGATTAATATATTGTGATGATAGCTTGCGTTATTGGATCCCCATAATCCGCCGAAGCCGTGCCTGCCCTTGGAATGGGTGGACATGTGCATCGCTTCCCCGATAATGGACCACTGCACGGTCGTGTTCGCATTTTCATAAGGCGATAGAACCTCGTCAACTCCCCACGTAATGGAGCAATGATCGATCATAATGTCGCGGTGTCTTCGTGCAGACATAGCGTCACCCGTGGATTCCGTATGGTCCCCCATTCGGAATCGCATATACCGAATGATTACATTGTCCGCCTCGATATAGGTGGAATGGTTGTTTACACTGATTCCGTCCCCTGGAGCCGTCTGGCCGGCAATCGTGATGTTGCTTCCCCGGATTCGCAACGGCGAATTGAGGTTGATATTTCCGGAGACTTTGAATACAACCGTGCGATTGCTTTGGCTTACCGCATCCCTTAATGAACCGGGACCGCTGTCGTTTAAATTTGTAACCTCGTACACTTCACCGCCGCGCCCGCCGGTCGTATACATGCCGCCGCCTTCCGCACCCGGAAAAGCGGGAACCGGGCTGCCATCCGATACGGCTTGAACGGGACCGACGGAGCAGAGCGGGATCACGGCCGCAAGAACGATTAAACAAAGCTTGCCAGTCCATTTGAACATTGATTTCCACCCCTTCTTTTGACATGAATGCGCTTTCTTTTCTCCATTTTGCCACGCTCCTTATCTTGCGTTCTACTCATTTATTGACGTATTACGGCAAACTTGATTTATTTTGTCATATAATGAGAATTTTACATCCTTTTTTAGTTTTTCTCATTTCTCCCTGTATTGGCTTGGCGTAACTCCCTCGTATTTTTTGAAGATGCGATTGAAATAACTGTGCTGGTATCCGATTTGTTCGGCCACATCGTTTATTTTTAAGTCGGTGGTGCGAAGCAGCTCCTTTGCGCGGTCTATCCGAAGCTGCGTCAAATAATCGACAAAGTTGATTCCTGCAATATGCTTAAACGCTCTGCTCAAAGTATAAGGAGTCGTACCGGTCAATCGGGCACAGCTTTCCAAGGAAACATCGGTCATAAATTGCGTTTGAAGCAGCTGCATCGTTTGTTCCACGACCCGTTTCAGCTGGAGGTTGGAGCGTTCCTCCAAGTGCCGTCTATATGGGCGTACAACCTCTTCCTTGAACCATTGCGTCAGCTTGGCCGGCTCGCGAATTTGCGCCAGCCGTTCGAACATGTTGCACCCTCCGAAGAGCAGATGCGGCTGCAATCCCGATTGAAGAATGATGTATTGAATGCTCCCGAACAGCTGCAGCACGCTTTGTTGAACGAGGTACTCTTTCTGCGCTCTGGAGACCTCGTCGAGAAACTGATCGATCAGCCGCTCGGCCGCCTCCCACTCCCCCATACGGATGGCTTGCGAGATTTCGCGATCCAACGCGAACGGGTAATGATTGTTGTGATCGTAGACGTCTGCCGAGAGATCATCCATGCGGATGATCTGATTCTCGTCCTTGAACAGCCTGTAGCTTGCAGCTTGCATCACATCCTGAAAAAGGTCCGGAATGGTTTTCACGAGCAGTGTCGGACGGCTGATCGTTACCGTGACCATAAGTTTGATATGCTTGTTTATCGCTTGAGTAAGAGCTTCGGACAAGGCGTGAATCGATTCGTTCTGAGGTTCGTCCATGGGTGTAATGACCAGCATGCCGACCGACAGGTTGTGAAAGTTCAGCACACTGCAATGTTTCAAATGCTCAGCAGCGAGCTCCTCGATGATGTTGGCCGCTGCGAAAGTAACCAGTCCCTCGTCGCCGGCGAGAAAGCGGTCCTCGAGGCGTGACAGTCCTGTCAGCTGCACACCTACGAAGGTGAATTGCTGCCTGCTGACCGCCCAACCGTAATGCCTCATCCGTTCACGCAAATCCTTCTCGGAATATGCATGCAGATGTCCTTGAATCAGCTGCAGTAAGAACCCTTCCTTTACACGCGGAAGCTCCTCCTCCAACCGCAATTGCAGCGTCGTGCTCTCATGGTTCAGATGATGCAAACGTTTCTCCAGCAGCTTGAATTCATCCATGCCGAGACTGCGCAATTCCGCGGCTTTATCGCCGCCTATTAACCTGACGAGGCGCTCGACGGGAGTGTAAATTTTCCGCGACGCGACCCAGGACAAAACCAACGCGGTCAACAGCATCAAGGCGCTGATGATGAAGATCGTCTTCGAAGCCATGACGACCGGATATGTGATGGCCGACATGGGAGCCGCCGATACATACGTCCATTGCTTGCTAAGGCGGTCGAATGTGCCGTAAGAAACGGAGTATGTCGTTCCCCGCCACTCCTTGACGTAGCTCCCGGCTTTGCCGCCGGCCTTAAAAATATCTTCCCGCAGCGACCGTTCGAATACTTGAGCCTCGACTCCTTTGTTCGTTGACAAGATCATCTCTTTATTCTCATTCATTAGGAAGGTTGCGCCTTCATGATAAGGTGTCAAGGTCAAAAGCAGATCGTGCAGCCGATCCGACTTTAGCGATACGGCCAGAACGCCGAACGATTCTGTTAAGTCTCCGTGTATTTTGCGAGCCAGCATGATGACGGGTTCCGTCTTGGCTGGACCGTCTTGGGAAGCCCCCCGCAATACAATCGGCTTGGAAGTCCAAAATATTTTGTCGGGGCGGGACAGCAATTGTTCATATTGCGATTGCAGCTTCGTATTGTCGGATAACTGTGTAAATTCAGGGTCGAAGAGATAAAGCGCGGGCCCTTTAATGTACAACTGCACCCGTTCGATTAGCGGATGGGAGCCTTGCAAGATTAACAATGTGCTGACCAGATCCTTTGTCTCAATAATACGTAGAGAAAAATCTGTGTTTTTCAGCCTGCTGCCGAATCTCGGATCGAAGGCCCAGTGAGACAATCCCTGCTCCAGGTAGGAAAATTGATCGTTGATCGCACGTACCCGCTGCTGCATTTGTTTGCTATGAAGCGCCATAAGGTCGTGTTCGATCGTACCGACGGCAAACACATAAATAGCGACCCCCGTAATTAATCCGGGGATACTGGCGACCAGTAAGATGATAAGGAGGCTTTTACGGTAGAAACTCCCTTTGGCTGCCTTCATCCCCTTCAACTTTTCCACCCGCTTTTCGTTGTCTTAAATTTCGGCTAGTCTTTAAGACTATCCGTCATGTTTATGACTTCGATTCCGGCCAACAAGACGATGCCGATACCGTGAGTGTCATTCAGGTTCCAAGAAAGCTGGTCTTTATAATATAAAGCGGAGAAGGAATACCCTGACCCTCTGCAAACCCCGTACACGTTGCCCCATTTATCCAGAGCTATCCGGCTTAAACCGTCCCAAGCGTCCAATACTGATTTTACATAAGGAGCTTGCTGCTCCAGCCACTTGTAACGGACCCCGCGGGCAAAAGCGTAAATGAACATGGAAGTGCAGGAGGTTTCTTCATAAGAATCCGGTACGTTCAGCACTTGATGCCACATGCCGTGTTCCCCTTGCAAACGCAAAAATCCGGCACACAGCTCGCTAAAGAAGGAAAGCAGTTCATCTCTAGCTTCGTGGTTCCCGGGCAGCACGGCAAGAAGCTCCGTCAAGGAAAACAGGACCCACCCGTTTCCCCGGCCCCAAGGCACCCGCGTAGGCTTGTCGAATTTAAAATCGTGTACGTGCGACATAATTTGCTCTTCCGGCATATACAAGTATTTTTTATAAAGCCGGAATTGTTTGACGGCATCGTTCAAATACGTTTCGTCGCCGGTTAGCTCGTAGTATCTGCACAAAAACGGCGTGCTCATATATAAATCGTCGCACCACAGCGTATGCTGCATGAAATCCGTGCTGCCGCGCACACGGTACAAAGCGCCGTCCGGCAACCGGTCCTGGAAATCGGAAATATATCGCGCAATGCGGTCTACGGCCTCCCTGGCTCCGCGAAGCACTCCGTGTTTCATGCCGATTAAAGCCGTAGCCCCAAAGGAACCGCAATCATCCAGAGAATCGATGGCGGACAGCTGATGGTTTACTCCTGCGGCGCCGTATTGTTCCTTGTCCCATAAAGCATAGGTGTCGAACGAGGTGCAGAGCTCGATATGATCGAGCGCATATTGAACGTAATCCGGCCGGCCGATGCCGAGACCGGTCTGCAATATTCCGTAGAGAGTTACTCCCAGCGGGTAGTTCCATTTGCCGAAATGAGTATTTTCGATATAGGGACGAATCCACGTATCCGGCTGATCAAGCCTCCAATATGTACGCTCGCCTTCGTGCTCGAACAGCTTTGACATCTTGCATATTTGTTCCGGCGGCAGATCCGATTCCATCTCTCCCAAGTAAAACCATACTTCATCGCTCCCATTTACGGTTACGGGCGGCATTAACTCATAACCTTCAGGCAGCGGATCGGCATCGAACCCCCATGTCTCCCCTGTACAGGTTGAGCGGATCAATACATCGTCCGTCCGGAAATCTCCCGGAAGCGGGATACGGAAAGAACCGCCGTCGTCGGCGCTATAAACGAGCTTTCCGCCGATCCATATCGTAAGACTTCCGACATGGCGACCCGTCCAATAGGAGGCTTCTTCCGCAGCTCTGCAGCGCAGCTTTGTCCAAGCATAAGCCGTCTTCCCGATCTCCGCATGAAATAAACGGGAGAACGCACCTTTCGCCAGTTCCCGTTCATCCCATCGCTGGACGGGATGCCAGGAATATTTCGCATCAAGCACCGGCATATTTCCGTCTGTCAAGATTAACTCCTCATCCGTCGGATCGCTGTAGAGCCACCCCTCCTGGCCTTCGCGATCTTGCGAGGGAACTATGAAATGCAGCGGAAAGCCCTTGATCGATCCCGTGCCGAACAAACCGCCGCACCCGGTAGGCGTAGAGAGGAAGCGAAGCAGGAAGTGGTTCCAGCCTTGCTCGAGCTTCGCCCTGAACCCGGTCTTCCGCTCTGGAAACACATCGTCATTCAGATTCGAGTTAAACACCCGCTGACCGTTAATATAAACAGAGATGGGGCCGAAACAGCTGACGCTGAAGCCGAGAGTTGATGGACTGTCGGTCCACAGCTTGGCCCAGGCGTAGACGAACTGTCCCTCCTTCAGCTCAGCGAATTTTGAAGCGAAGTCGAATTTGTACCGGTAGTCCTCCCCCCTTATGAAGCCTTGCCGGTTAAAAGCTCTGTACACGACCGGATGTTTCGGATGTTCGCCGATATAGCGGTTGGCGATGATCTCCAGCGCTTCCTTCACCTGTCCGGGATACCGGCGTTGCATACTAAGCTGTTCTTCGAAATATCGCATCAATCGTTCCTCCCCGAAGAAATGTAACAATATAATCCGACAGGTCCGAGCATGCCGGACGGCAACGAAACCCGGTCGTACCGATTCGCCAAAGTGTTCGTCACTTCTACGCGCAGCTTATTCACACCGTTTCGGAGCCTGTCTTTGACGGACCAGCGATACGGTCCCCACAACCGCACTCCGATCTCTTGCCCGTTAAGATAGACACGCGCCATCTCGTGCACTTCTCCAAGATCCAGAATGATATCGTCATAAGATGCGTCCGGCTCCCATGTTACATCGGCATCATAGCTGAGAGTACCCGAGAAGTGTTCCATCCCGTCCCATTCGACCCATGACTTTAACGAGACGTCTTCCCGACCTTCTATGTTCCAGCTCCCGGATAAATCAATATGATGCGTCAGTCGGGGAATCGGAAGGAAACGGGGTTCAAGCTTTTGATACGGATCCACGGCAACGATCAAGCATTCCCTTCGTTCAATCCGCACGCTCACCTCCGTACCTGCCTCCTTTTCAACGGCGGCTGCGGGCTCAATGGCGCCGGTCCACGCATTCCATATTTCCGCCCTGCCCCGTTCGGCTACGGCAATCTTTCCGTCAAAAGCCGATTCCCCTTCATTCACTATCACGTATAGATGCAGTCCTTCCTTGACCACATGGCTTACTCTTAAGTCTTTCCCCGCCGGGTCAAGATCAGGTTTGCCCTTCATCCGGCGGCACGCTTCATCGATGAGACGTTCTAGAGCATCGAAGGTCAGCTGACCGAAATTCGGAGCGCTGGCAGTCCCGTCTTCGATCCACTCCAACACTGTGCCTCCTTGGCGGACGAAAGTCTCCAATTTACTCCATGTCGATGGCTCCAGCAGCGCTCCCTTGTCAAGCACGATCGTGTCGTACCGCTGATTCGCAATCGATATCGCGCCCCCCTCCAGCTTGCAAACATTCGCGTCTTGCAAGAGCGACTCCTCCAAGTAATTGAATTCCAGCTGCCGCTCAAACATCGGCTTGGCGACTCGCCACGATAAGCGGTCCGCTTGACACAGCACGGCTACATTGGTCGTGTTGGCGCTGTCCGTCATCACCCAGCTCATCCGTTTGATATACCGTGAAAACCGGGCAAACTCCGGCCACCAGATGTTATTGGGTCCTACATCCGGAGCGCGCTCATGCAATCGCTTCCCATCGATAGAGTAATAGAATGCGTGAGGAGAAATTAAATTGACGCCGCGAACGAACAGCCAATCCAAATACCACTTGATGTCGCCGGCGGTTAACGCCCATCCGTTCCCTTGGCCGCAGACGCCGAAGCATTCGTTCAAATTTCTTCTCCTGCCCCGGTGCCGGGCAGCGTCCGATGAACACTTCCCCATGGTGCTGTGACGTCCGACCGTCCCTTTCTCGTCCTCAGGCGCCAGCCACCGCCACACGATATCTTGTCCGGGAATATGGAAATACCTCAACAATCCGATATCGTCGCTGGCCGCGGGATGTCCCGTCAAGGCGATGCCGCGTTCCTCGCACCAATCGTACAGCGGTTTATAATAAACTCTTTCCATTCGTTCCCGCACCGCCTTGCGGTACGATTGGCGGATTGATTCAGTTCGAACGCCCGCATCGAGCCACAATGCGGACAACTCTTCCTCCCTGCCGCCTCCTGCAATGAATTCCGCAAGGAAACCTCCGGTCCAAGGGATCAATCCTTTCCTGTGCCTTCTGCCCATCAGGTCCGGTTCATCGGTAAACATAGCGATAACGGTGTTGCCGAAATAACGGCCTATCCGGCGGTAATAACGTTCATGCGTCAGCTCGATAAACAAGCGGACGGCCTCGGGATTGAGCA
This sequence comes from Paenibacillus alkalitolerans, assembly GCF_016482785.1. Classification (GTDB taxonomy): domain Bacteria; phylum Bacillota; class Bacilli; order Paenibacillales; family YIM-B00363; genus Paenibacillus_AE; species Paenibacillus_AE alkalitolerans. The sequence goes on from NZ_JAEMXM010000001.1 coordinate 450,936, forward strand.
AATCGGCCGATCGCGGAGCATCGGGCTCCCCGTCGTCTTGGCCGTAGTGGATGCCCCGAATCGTGCCGTTTGTGAACGTTTCGACGAACGCGACCAATAACCAACCTTCCGGATCGGGCGGCGCAAACTCGACAAAACCGTCTTCCTTCTTCAGTATGATCGTCTCATCCAGGCTTACCGCTTTATCTGGAGAAATTTTGACTGCTTGAACGGATACGAGCTGCTCTCCTTCCTCCAGCGGTACTTTCCACCGTATCGGCCCGTCGGCCGGCAGCTCGAGCATTCGAAGCCCGCGGCTTCCAAATTTCGGGTTTCTTCTAACGACCTCGCCGTTAGCCGATCCTGACGGGTACATGCCTTCATCGTAGAGAATCACCTGCATGTTCAGCTCCGCAGCCTCCCGAACGGCGGCTTCCACCAAGTCCATGAAGCTGTCGGACAAGTAAGGCATCTCTTTCGGTATTCCGATTCGCGGATGTAAAACAAACCCCTCAACTTCTTTAGAATGAAAATCGCGTATTTGCCGGATCAGCTCCTCCTTCGTCAACTCGTCGTTCCAAAACCAGAACGGTATCGGGGAATAAAGCCCTGACGGTTCCATGAATTCTTTTCGCAATTGATCGAACATGTTTCGGCTCCTTCTATTCGAAATAATATTCATTCTCGGCACGCATTTTACAAGATTTTACTCCACCAAGCCCGTGCGGTCCACGCTTTCGACAAACCATCGCTGTGCGAATACGTATAGAACCAAAGGCGGGAGTATCATTAAAAATGCGGCAGCCATCTTCATCGGCTCGTCATAGATGGAAGGACCCACCTCCTCCGCACGCAAGTTGATCGCGTTTGTAATGCTCGACACGCCGACGGATAACGGTTGATCCGGCATGCCGTGCAAGTAGATCGTAGGGGTGTAAAAGTCATTCCAATTCCAGACGAAGGAAAACAGAAATACAACGACGAATGCCGGCCGCGCGAGCGGCAGCATGACACGGAAAAAAATTTTCGGCGCACTCGCCCCGTCCATGGCGGCCGCCTCTTCCAGCTCCTTCGGCTGCTTGGAGAAGAACTGCCGGTAGATGATGACGAACAGCGCTCCCTTCACGCCTTGACCGAAGAAAGCCGGCAGGATTAGGGGGATATACGACTTCAGAGCTCCCAGTTGGCTGGCGGCGATCAGCGTCGGCAATACCGTAAGCTGGGGCGGCACGATAAACGTAAGCAGCAAACAAAAGAACCAGAAGCTTTTAAACGGGATCTCCAGACGGGCGAATGCGTATCCCGCAATCGCGCAAGTGACGGTTTGAAACACCGCGGCGGCGACAGACAGCCCAAGGCTGATAGACAGCGCTTTCGGGTAATTAAGCAGCTGCCAGGCATCCTGAAGCATACCGAAGTAGACCGTTCTCGGCACCCACTTCACGGCCGGATCCACCAAATCCGCCGAATCTTTGATCATGCTTGTAACCATGAAGAAGATCGGGTTCAAATAAATGTAGGCAGTATCTATCAGAATTAAATAAAGAAAGCATTTATAAATGAGACCCTTGTCGGCCTCCAGCCCGAATAACGTCGTTTTCAGCTTCTTGAGAGCGGTTATTGGTATATTTCTAGTTTTTTTACGTCCGATACTAACATGTGCCATCGTAAACCTCCTCGTCAAGCTTTGGCCGGTCGTGTAATTCTGGAGAAAATATAAAATATAAGGCCGAGAAAAGCTAAAATGATACCGAAATAGATCCAGGCCAAGGCGCTGGAAAGCCCGTAATTCGTCGTATTGACTCTGTCGATGATCGGATTGGTAGGGAACGTGAATAAATCGACAACCGTATAAATCGAATTTAGAAGTATGAAAGGCACCATCTCCGGCAGCGTAATTTTCCAGAATGTCTCCCATGGCGTCGCTCCGTCGATCCGCGCCGCCTCGTAGATGGAGCCGGAAATGGTTTGCCTTCCCGCAAGAAATATCAAGATTTGCACTCCGGAATACCAGAGCACCAGGACAAAGGAGCCCAATACGGCAATGATCGGAGCGGCCCAGCTTCCGGGAAACAGCTGCGTGACAAAGTATGAAATATTGTATCTTTCCAGAAAACCGATATCCCCTTCCCCTTGCGCCATGAACTCTTCGATAATTTGTCCCGTCGTAAAGATAACGGGCAAGAAGAAGATGACCCGGAAGACGGTCCTGCCTGCGAATTTCTGATTCAGCATGATGGCGATCAGCAAGGCGAAAATAACGATGACCGGAATCATAATCAGCGACTGCCGCAAGAATGGGATCAGTTCGTCGTACAAATATCTTCCGTTCTCGAACAGGATCGATCTGTAATGTTCCAACCCCCGGTATTCCACCTTGAGGCCGGTCGCTAAAATTTCCAAGTGGTTGAAACTCATATAGAACGAATACGCAAGAGGGAAAGCCATGAACAATAAGAAGCCGGTCGCCCAATTGGAAATAAAAATCGTTCCCCATATTTTTCGTTCCGCCGCCGCGCTGATTTTACGTCTCCTTTTCATACCCCGCCATTCCCTTCCAGTACGACGTAATTGCGTGCAGGGACGGTCACTTGTCCGTGAACGTAAGGATTATCATTGTAGTTGACAAGTATTGTCGTTCCATCTTCATATATCGTTGCCATGACGCCGTTCGCAAGCTCGCGGTGATCCGTTATGAACTTGCTCTGCACCCCCGCCAGCGCCTTATTGTATCGTTCATATTCGGCAGCCGCGGTTTCCGCCCAATCCGCGAATGCAGAGCTTTTCAGCTGAAGTCCGTGCGCTTCGGTGAGGGCTTCCGTTTCAACCTGCGTGAAGACAAAGGACGGAAGCGCACCGTACTCGATATCACGAAGAAAGTCGTTCGTGTTCTGATGTCTGTCATTTTCTTCGCTTGACGTATAGGTGATCAGCCCGTGCAAGGCGATCTGAGCGAACGGCACCGGTTTCTCGGAGAACAAATCGTAAGAGAAGTCATCCGATAAATTGCGGATATGCGTAACATTGTCAACGGCATAAAAGTTCGGGTTTTCCGCTTCGACTATTCCAAGTGAGTCGTTGACTTGTTGAAAAATTTCTTCTTGCAATTTCAATGCTTCCGTCCGGTCGCTGCCGGTCCTTGCATTGTAATCGCTGGCCAGCATGCTTCCCGCTTGTTCCAGAAACAAACCGTCCGCTCCGAATTTTTGATATTCCGATAAATCGCCTTCAATCGTCTCTAGAATAAATTGCTGGCTGGCCATGTACAAATTGTCTTTGCGGTGCCTGAATTTCTGAATCGTGCCCGCCATGTCGCGAACGGCGTGGTACTGTGCCATGAAACCGTTCGCTCCGGTGTTGTTCAAATCATAGTTGACGCCTAACAATACCTTTGCATGCATGGAATGCGCCAATTCGACGAACCGCTTCATCCCTTCGTTCCCCCCCAGACGATCATCCGCGGGAAAATAACCGCCGTGTGCGCTGTAGCCGCCTTTCTGCCAACCCATATAGGTAACGTACATTTTCCCGACACCTCGGTTGCGCAGCTCGGTGACGATAAGGCCCGCTTCCTCGGTGGAGGTCGCTTGGATATAACGGTCCCCGATCATGCCGTCCGCGGTATCGCCCCCGATCAACGATATGTACAAAGGAAGCGGTTCGTTGTTATCTTCCAGCTTGCGCATCCCTTTCTCTTGCATTAAGTAGCGGCGATATCGGGCGGCCATTCCCGCATAATCGGCCTCATCTTCGTCTAGGAAATAGTAACGAACGGTCCGGTCCGTGCCGAACCTCATCTCTTTGTTGTAAGTTATATAGCTTGTTCCTTTGTTTCGGTTCGTAATTTGCTCGTATTCTGCTCTGTACTTTTGCTGAGCGGTGATCCAATTGTATTGGCTGAACAGGCCTGACGGCGCGGCGAACACTTCGCTGTACTCGGCTCCTTCCCCGATTACCGCGAGCATCGCCTTGTTTCCGGACTTTATCCCGAACACGGGCATCTTCACAGGATAACGGGAGCTGAAGGATAGACCGGTCTCGAATGACGGATCCCTTCCGAACACCGGTTCCTGATATCCTCTATTCGTGCTTATGCGATTGTCGTCGAAGCGAATCAAGGCGCCGGAGCCGTCGGGAATAAACATGTACCCTTCCCGGTTCGCCGAATGCTCCGCCGCCAAGAAGGGAAACAAACGAAGCCATAGCAAGCTGTATCCGTGCTCCTTAATCCCGCCGTCGATTATTTTCGTCTCCACGTAATCATCCAGGATTCGGATTTGCACCGGAACGGACAATCCGTACTCCGGCATATCGTAAGTCCACTGCACCCCGCCTTCGATCTCCTTCACGGCGTTAATCGTTCCGTTCACCGCCGTAAAATTGCTCTCCTTCGGGGGTGAATTATAGACGGTAAAGTCGATGTACTGAAACATCAGCGGGGAAACGAGATGCTGCTTCCACATACCTCCGATCGATTCGTTGGCCCAGTCCCGCGGATCGGGATAAGACCTCCACACATGTCCGTTTCTTTTATCCTCCACTTGGAAATGACCGGTCGATTCGTCCAGCTTAAGACGCAATATATCGGTCTCCGCCACCTGCCGGAAGCTTTCATCCGCCGGCAGCGCCGCCTCTTTCCGATTCGAGCTCGAGAATGATTCCGGCGTTGAAGCTTCGGCCGAGTCCTCCTTGAATTTATAATTCATCCGGCTTGCCGCCACGATCAAAGCAACCGCGAATATAATAATGAAGCCCGCTCTTAATTGCTTCCTTAAGATCAACGCAGCGCCACCTCCCGATATACCTCATGTATAAAAGTAAGCAACTCGTTCGTGAGACCGACGACAAGAAAGATCAGTACGGCCAAAACCGCTAACGCGACAAAAGTCATCGCAATATTCAGCAAAGTTTCGCCTACGGAATAATTGTGAAGAGACTGAACTTTCCATAAGAACAACAGTGCCAGCCATATATACATGCCGTTGTGGAGATATTCGTATATGGCTCCTTCCGAATGCGTCATGGCATTGGAGAGGAAGGCCAGCGGCACTCCTACAAGAATGAGCGGCGTCAATGCGTACGCGCTTCCGACGAACACATCCTTGAACCTGCCTTCGCCGCGGTAAATCGAGCTTATTAAATAATTGCACAGCACCCATCCGGACCATAAGCCGAAGAAAGGCATCAACATGGATACGATGTTAAATCCGGAAGACGGCACTGGATTAAAGGCGAAGCTAGTCGTCGTTTCGGACACGACCACGGAGGCGCTAGCGGCGGCAAGCAGGAGAAAGGAGCTCGCATAGCCGCCTTTGTTCTCGTACCGAAGTGCGGTAAATCCGTCGATAGGATGTTTCAAAATAACCGTGCTTTGCTTTATTTGAATCCAGAGAGGAAAGCCGAAGCTTATTCGCAATTTCCAACGGTTCGAGTCGATATATTTACGGAACAGCCGGCTTAAGAACAAATAAGCAACAACGGTTGCGGCAAATATATTCGCAAACAAGGCGAACCTTTGCTGAAACCACTGCAGCCGGATTTGCCAGAACGATTCCGAATAGCCCTTGGCGTTGCCGGCATCCTTAAACAAACGCGCCGCCTCGTGATAGTCGCCTTTCTTATAGGCTGCTCTTGCCAAACCGAGGATGGCCGGAAGATATTCCGAGTGCAAGCGCAGCACCTCCTCCCACGGCTGCTCGCTCTCGATGTATCTGCCTTGTTGAGTCAGACGGTTGGCATGATGCACCATGGCGCCGAATTCGGACAAGCGGTAAACCTGAAGCATATTTTCCTGGCTATCCAGCACGAACAATTCTCCTCTTGAGTTCGTCTCGATCGACACCGGCACCTTCAGCAAACCCAACTGCGAAGCGGAAGGCGATGACGGCCCGCCCCAATAAAATAATAAGTTACCGTCGGCATCATACTGACTGATATAGGCATATAGTGAGTCCAACACCGTAAAGTTGCCTTCACCGTCTACCGCCACATCCACAAGCTGCGGGAATTGGGGCTCTCCTTCGGCGAAGCGGACGTCATAACGGTTAAGCTCTCCGAAGCTTTGTTTCGCGGTTCCGAACTTGCTGTATTGAGCAAGTATGTTTTCCCCTTGGAAGTTCAGCTTCTTTATTTGTTCGGTTCCGACCTTCGGGCCGTTCGTTACCGTATAGATAATACCTTCGCGGTCAATTGCAACGTTGCTCACCGGCGGAGGAATTTTCCGTGTTTCATTCTCGTACATCTCCCGGGTATATATCGCTCGCTTGACGGCATCCAGTAACGAGAACGGAGCGGCATTGGCGCCGTAAAACCGTTTGAACTCCCCTTCGGGGTCAAGCTGCACCATGCCGTAATAGCCGCCCATCGTAACGATATAGACGTATCCTCTCTTGTCAACTATCACCTTGGTCGGATCGAATTTAAGCTCATCCGGCACATTCCTCGATTCCGGACGCTTATACTCCTTCAACAGTTCTCCATCGGCGGATAGCCGCACTACTCTCTTGTTCCCCGTGTCGGCGACGTATATATCGCCGTTATCGTCGACGAATACGCCTTGAGGAGCGTTCAGCGGACTTTCGGGCAGTTCGTAGTATCGGACCCACTCTCCGTACTTATCGAATTTGACTATTCTGTTGTTGCCCGTATCCGCAATGTAGATTTCGTCGCGGCTGTCGATGAATACGTCGCTTGGTTTTTGCAACGGGGAAGGCGCCATTGCAGCCGGATCGTCAGGATGCTGCTTCATCAGCCCTGCCCCGATAATTCGATGCGGGTAGTAGGCCGGCTGCGTCTCTATTTGAAACCCGTAATTGTCCTTTGTAAATGTACCGTATGCTACCTCGGCTTCCGCCGCATACGGCGACACGATCATGCCGAGTACGCAGATCAGGCAAAGAAGCGGCGTTCGCATCCATTGCCGTATGTAAAATTTCATGCTCTTCCCTCCCCATGTCTATTTGATCCCTGAGTGCGCCATTGTCGCGATCACTTTGCGCTGAAAAAACAAGAACATGATCAGGGTAGGCAAGAACATTACCAGGGCGGCAGCGGCTGCCGCCGTTTGCCTTGCGACGGAATTGGCCAAATTTTGGGTAATGGTGGTCAGAAAGAACGGGAACGTCTTCATTGCATCGTTTTGGATGAACAAGGTAGAGGTCGAAACATCGCTCCATATCCCTTGAAACGCCAAGATGGCGACGGTCGCGGCGGCCGGCATCGTTACCGGGATGACGATTCGCAGGAAAATCGTAAGCTCGCTTGCGCCGTCGATTTTTCCCGCTTCAAGCAATTCGTTAGGAACCTGATCCATGAATTGCTTCATCAAGAATACTCCGACCGTACTCGCCGCATGCGGCAAAATATGCGCCCAGTACGTATCCGTAATTCCAAGGTTTGCAACTATGACGTATCTCGGAATGTTCACTGCTTCCTGCACGAACATTAGGGAGACGACGATCGCAGCGAACAGCAATTTATGACCTGGAAACTTATGTTTGGCGAGGGGGTATGCGCATAGTGCGCTGATAATTACCACCGAAGCGGTCCCAAGAAATGCGACGGTAACGCTGTTGAACAAATACCGGGTCGCCGGAATTACGGAATCTCTCGTAACAACAAACAACTCTATGAAGTTGGACAAAGTCGGCTGCCGAACGAAAACATTCGGCGGGAAAATAAACAGTTCCGAATACGGCTTGAATGCGTGGTTGAATATGTATACCAGCGGCAGCAGCATAAATAAGCTGAACAAGCCGAGCAGCACCATCAGTACTTTCTGAGTGTTATCGATGCGGGACAATGTTCGCGAATTGTTCCGCCAAACCCCCATTCCCGCACGTTGTTTGATGGACCGGATCATTTTCAATCCTCCTTCGCTCCGAACAATTTCCAGCTGAGCCGGTTAAAGAGATAGATGAAAACAAGCAGCACTACGGAAAGCGCAGCGGCATAGCCCATCTCGAAGCGAATCAAGCCGTAATCGTCGATATGATTGATCAGCGTATGGCCTGCGTATTCCGGCGTCGGCTTCATCTGGGACAGCTGTTCGCCGATCGAACCGCCTTTGAACGCAGCAACGATCGCCATTACGGAAGCGAACAGTATTTGCGGCCGCATGTACGGTATTGTGATGTACCAAATTTCTTGCAGACGGCTATTGATGCCGTCGAGCCGGGCCGCTTCGTACAGTGCGGGATCGACGTTCAATATTCCGGCGAGCATGGCCAGGAAGCCTACCCCCATGCTCGACCACAGCGTGACAACGATCATCGAGTTCATTAAGTAGGCAGGGTCAAGCACCCATAGCTGCGGATCGTTAATCAGGCCCAACCGAAACAGAAAGCTGTTCAGGTAGCCGAGACGGTCGCCCGCCAGAAGTGGAAGCCAGATGATTTGCATTACGACGCCGCCGGTCAAGGAAGGCGCGTAAATTGCCAGCACGAACCAAAGACGGATCCGGTCCGGAATTTGCGCAATGATCCATGCAAGCATGAAAGACAGGATCAATCCGCCCGGTCCCACCAGTACGGCAAACTTCAATGTGTTGGGAATCGCATGCTTAAGAAACAGCGTATCCTGGGAAAGCATGTACTCATAATTGTCCCAGCCGATAAAGTTCGGGAACTGAATCGTATTGAAATCGGTAAAGCTTAGACCTAATGCAGCAAGCACCGGAAGCAAGACAAACAAGAAAAATAAAATGACGAAAGGAGCGATGAACAGATAAGAGAGCCGGAATCTCCACATCTCTTTGAACAAATTTTTCGATTTGACATGTATGGGCGCCCGCAGCTTCGGTTCTGCCAGACCTGCATCATGGACTGACATAAGCGTCCACTCCCTTCCATGGCTCCTTTACTTTCGGCGGGTCATATGTATCCACAATGTTTCCGGTTTCGTCAATAAAGCCGAATTCCTTCGCTTTGCGCCATATTTCGCGATTTATGCCAAGAACGGCTTCTTCCAGCGAATCCCTGTAGTTTTGACCGCTGAGCACGGTGCGGTTCCAGGCGTTCAGCAGCTCTCTGGAAATGAAGTAAGAGCCCGGAATGTTCGCAATATCCTTATACCAGCGCCATTGTTCCAACATAACGTTCAATTCGTCTTCGTTCCAAGGCAGACGGGTGAACGCCTCCAAATTCGCGGTGTTCCAGCGGAACGCGACTCCATAGAAACCCTCCAGGTCGTTCCCGAAGCGTTGCTGAACATCCGCCGAAAGCCACCATTGGAGAAACTTCCACGCTTCCTCCTTGTTGACGGACTTTGAGAATATCGCGGCCGACGTTTGGTTTCCTCCCGTCCAACGTTCGATCTCTCCATCCGGTCCTCTCGTTCCCGGCATGGGCGCTATGCCCCACCATCCGTCAAGCTCCGGCGCGGCTACACGCATCTGCAAATAGAAGTTGAAATCGGCAATCCCGATCGGCATGTCGCCGTCTCTGAAATGCTGATAAAAGCTCGGCACTTGACGCTCAATTCCGTAGATCGTGAACAAGTCGGTCATCAACTTGAAGCCGCTGAAAGCTTCCGGTGTATCCAGGGCTGTTTTTAACCCGTCACCGGTGTAAAAGTCGGCTCCGTGCTGGTAAATGAATGTCATATAATCGTTGAACGGAACGTGAAAGTTATACCCGTTCTGCTGCAAGGTCGGGATCATCCGGATGACGTCCTCCCACGTTTCAGGAATTTGAAGTCCCAGCTTCTGCAAAATATCTTTCCGGTAATAAAGCACTTGAAACCGCTGTGTTTCAGGCAATGCATAGTATCCGCCATTGTAATAATACGGAAGCGTCGAGCCCGGGGAATATTGCTTGAAGACGTCTTCGAAGCCCGGATTGTCCGCTAAATTTTCCACTGCGCCGCGGATAGCCAGCTCAATCGGGCGACCTTCGGTCATACCGAGGGCGATATCCGGCGCCTTGCCGGCCGCATTGGCCAGCACCAGCAGGTTCTCGTCCGGAAGCAAATCCGCTTTGACCCGAATTCCCGTTTCAGGAGTGAAATATTGATCCGCCATGTCTTGAATCAAATTCACATAATCCCTGCCGTAGTTGATCCATACGTTTAATACTTCATCATTATCGTAAGAAAGCCGGCTCTCAGCGCCGAATGAATGGATGAAAGCGGAGAATGAACCCGCAAGCTTCTCCCACCAATTCGCAACGATGCGGGGCATCTTGGCGCCGACTGGCGCAATATACAGTTTATCTAGCATCAACGGCGCATTCGTAAGTCCCGCCGTAATCGAACCGATACGCGTAGCGACCGTGGACAGCTCTTCCAGCTTGTACGGAATATCGTTCGGGTATTTCTTGATCTCCTGCAGATCCGTGACTGACGTGGACAAAGCCTGAGTGTTATTATCCGCCTGACCGTTAACCTCAATCAGCATCGTCTCCATCTCTTTGACTTGCGTCAGGATCGATTCAAGCTGGTCGATCAGTTCGGGAAAGTTTTCTTCGATTGACCAAGTCCGGTTCCGGTCGTCCACGCCTGCGGTGATCGTGTTGATGTCGTCGGACAGCGCGCGGATGGCGCGGAGCACCCCTTCCTGCTCTTTGATGACAGGATTGAACGGGGCATACGTCGTTTGCATAGTGATCGTATGCATACCCTTTTCCAAATATATTTCGTAAGGGTTGCCCGACTCGTCCTCGAGCAGGACACCTTGCCAGCCCGAGCTATAAGGAATCGGATAAGCAAGGAGCTCCCGGAACGGCACTTTGCCGTCAATATAAATCTTGCGGAACACTTTCTTGTTAGACTGATACCCTTGATATGCGCGCATCCCGATTTTGTATCGCCCGCTTTCGGCAACTTCGAACGACCAAGTAACGGCACCTCCCCCGCTCTGCCAACGCGTTCCTCCCACCGCATTAAAGATTGTCTTGTTGTTTGCGTCGGGGGTCGTGAATGCATCGTGGTCGGCCGTCACTTGCAGCGCGACGTCGTTTTTGGCATGCACGGTTTCCGTTTCTACGATTACAATTTCGCTGCCCGCCGGAGAATTATCCGGATTTTCCGGTGTTATATCGGCGTAGGCGGGAACTGCAGCCGGCGATCTAAGCTCGATTTGTCCGATAACGATCGGCGAGAACGATTGCAGCCGAAGTCTGTGCGTTCCTTCGGTCAGCTTCCATTGCAGCGGGGCGGAATACGCTCCTCCCGCATCTTCGAACGGCTTCTCGATCCACTGCTCTAGCTCGATCGGTCTCGGCCGGATGTGATCGCCGAATTCATCCTTCTTGAATGGGAGCGTATCGCGAAACAACCGCGGAAAAGCCATCGCCCTTGCTTCGCGGAACAAATATCGTCCGTCCACGGACATGGCCAGCATGGTTGGACGAAAGCTCCGGTAAGGCGATTCTTTATCGTTGTAAGAATGATAAGTGAGCACGATTTCGTACAAACCGGTCTCCGGCACATGAACCTCATATTCAATCCAATTCGTCCGATCGTTTCTCCATATCAGCACATTGTTTCTTCCGGCGTAATGACCGGTAATCACATCCGCCTGCTCCGACAGGCCGGCGAGCCTGCTTCCCTCAATCACAATATTGCTTGTCGCTGCAGGCACACCCTCTTGTTTCCACCTTTCGGAAACTTCCAAGTAGTACGGTTCGTGCTCCGTACTTTCCAACGATGCCGGCGGTTCATCCGGCACCGGAGCTCCTTCCCCGGCGGCCGTCTTATTCGCTTTCGTCAGCGAAGTTTGCGCTACAACGGAGGCGATGAGCGTAATGCAGATAAGGGTAACCGCGGCGCGGCGGATCAATAACATGGCAATCACCTCTTCTATCCTGGACACACAGCGTCGTTAAAACTTTTCGCCTGTCATTTTATTGAAGAACAAAGCTTTATTCATATCCATGACCAGCGCAATCGTCTCGCTTTCCGCGAAATAGTTTCTCGGATTGACGCGGACGACCAGATCGGCATCCGTCCCTATATCCACATACAGATAGCGGTCGGCGCCCATCAGCTCGCTGAAGTTGTTGATCCCGCGGAAGACGGCGTTCGGGAAGGCTTCGAACATTATCGTCTCAACACCGATGTTTTCCGGACGTATTCCAAGAATGACATAACGGTCGATCAAATTGTGTCTGCGAAGCATGTTTGCCTGTCCACCGGGAATTTCCAAGGCAAACCGGTTCGTATGGAACTCCAATTTCTCTCCCGCTTGCTGAATTTTGCCTTCAATAAAATTCATGGGGGGAGACCCGATAAAGCCGGCTACGAACATATTTTTCGGTTGATTGTAGATCGCCTCCGGCGAATCGACCTGTTGGATCACGCCGTCTTTCATCACTACGATGCGGCTTCCCATCGTCATCGCTTCCGTCTGATCGTGAGTTACATAGATGGTCGTTACTCCGAGCTGCTTCTGCAGCTTGATAATCTCCGTGCGCATATGAACGCGAAGCTTTGCGTCCAGATTGGACAGCGGTTCATCCATAAGGAAAACTTTCGGATTGCGCACGATGGAGCGGCCCAATGCCACACGCTGGCGCTGTCCGCCCGACAGCTCTCTCGGTTTTCTGCCGAGAAACGATTCAATTTCAAGCACCCGCGCCGCTTTCTTCACCGACAGATCGATCTCGTGCTTGGGCAGCTTGCGGAGGCGCAAACCGAAAGCGATATTTTCATAAACCGCCATGTTCGGGTACAGCGCATAATTTTGAAATACCATGGCGATATCCCGATCCTTGGGCGGGAGTTCGTTGACGACCTCATCGTCAATAACGATTTCCCCTTCGGATATTTCCTCGAGTCCGGCCAGCATACGAAGCGTTGTCGACTTTCCGCAGCCGGAAGGTCCTACGAACACGACAAATTCTTTATCTTCGACCTCAAGATGGAAATCCTTCACAACAGGCGGTTTGTTTTTGCCGTACGACTTATACAAGTGGTGGAATAAAATACGCGCCATATTTTTCTCCTCTCAACAAAACCTGTATGATTTGAACCTACTCCCCGCCGCATTTTCCTGCAATCGTACATTTTTGCAGCGGACCAATTCACTTTCCAGCGGAATATGCAAAAAAGCCACGGAACTAACAAAAAGCGTTCGCCATGCTGCGAAGCTCTTTGTTTTCCGTGACTCGCAATCATTTTATTTCAAATTTGTAATCCAATGATGATCATGCGATCATACGGTAATTACGACATTTCCCTTTTTGCGTCCCTGATCAACGAAACGGTGTGCATCGGAAATTTGCTCTAAGGAAAAGCGCCTGTCTATGAACACAATAAATTCGCCGTCTTCCGCCAGTTTCGCGAGGAATCGCAAGTCCTCCGCATGTTCGGTTGCCATGCCGGCGATTACTTTCTTGCTGCTTGTCATGGAAGCCCACGGTATTTGTGCAAACTGAGGCAAACCTCCTGCAACGAGAAGAAGGCGCCCTCTATCCTTCAACGATTTTTTGCAGCTTGAAAATCCGACCGTACCGATCGTGTCCATAATGATGTCATAGGTTTCGCCGTTCTCGGTGAATTTCTCCTTGGTATAATCAATTACTTTATCTGCGCCAAGCGATTTCACCAACTCAAGATTTGCGGTACTGCATACACCTGTCACTTCCGCCCCAAAATACTTTGCAAGCTGCACCGCAGCCGTGCCTACCCCTCCGGAAGCGCCGATGACGAGCACTTTTTCCCCGCGTTCAATCTTCGCTTTTCTAAGAAAACTAAGTGCGGTCGTTCCACCGAAGGAAATCGCTGCCGCTTCTTCGTATGTCAGATTCGCCGGTTTAATGGCTAGCGCCCCATCTTCCTTCATTGTTTTGTACTCGGCATAACACCCCATACCCATTCCGCTGATTGCAAAAACTTGATCACCCGGTTTGTAGGTTTTTACATCTTTGCCGACGGTTTCGATTTCTCCGGCAAGCTCCGTCCCAAGCACCGGCTGCCTCGGCTTGTATATGCCGAAAATCAGCCGGGAAATCAGTCCGAAGCCTGCAGGCACGTTACGGGACCGTACCCTTGTATCCCCGGATGTTACGGTTGTCGCACGTACTCGAATCAGCACTTCGTTGTCCTTGGGAGTCGGCTTTGGCACCTCCTTCAGTTCAAGAACATCGGGGGAACCGAATTTTTGGTAAACGACAGCTCTCATATGGATTCCATTCCATTCCTTTCACAGTAAAGTGCCGAGCGCACGATTTATATATAGTTTATCTGCAACAAGGTATGGAGTTTTAGATACTAAAGTATGGTCTTGGGGTACGGCTGTAACAGACCTAGCTCGCGGCCGCGTGCCACCGCTTCGGTGCGCCGCCGGACTTGCAGCTTGTCATAAATATTCCGGTTGTATCCTTTAACCGTACTCAATGCGAGGAAAAGCCGCTCGCAAATTTCTTGATTCGAGAGGCCTTGGGCAATAAGCTGCAAGATTGTTAGTTCACGCTCGCTGAGCGGTTCGATCAGAGTCTGATTCGATTTGTCTTTGTATTTTTGCTGTTCGGCTTCAAATGCAGCCTGCAATTTATCGATATAGTCCGGGGACATTCCGCTGGAAGCCGCTTCGGACAGCAGCCTGGCCATCGGAATCCCTTCATCAACAAAGAGGCGAATGAAGCCGCCGGGCTCTGCATATGCCAGCGCGTCAATTAGAAGACTTATAGCTTTTTCTTGTTCGCCGTGTGCTTGAAGAACGATAGCCTGTAAAACCATAGACTTCAGCCGTTCATTCTCCCAACCCTTCTCTTCGGACTTCAGACGAAATGGTTCCAAAGCCGCCAGTGCCGCAAATGTGTCCCCCATCGCCAGATGTACTCGGGCTTGGCTGATGGGAAGGCTGTATTTTTGAGCCAGATCAGCAGCTTCGGCTAACTTGTCCTGCCTGATCAATACAAGCACTAGCGCGGCTGCGACCTCGGGAATCTGAAGTAAAAAGTTACGCTCTTGTGCATGACGACCCGCCTTTGCCAACAATGCAGCCGCGACGGAAGTCTTCCCCTCGGCAAGCGTCATACGAGCAAGGAAAACCTCGCCGGCAATCAATCTGTCCGAGTTCTCGATCATGTTCGCCAATTGGATGCTCTGCTGCGCGTGATCCTTCGAGGCATCGAGATCGTTCCATTCGTAGAAGATGCGGGCAAGACCAAGATGAGCCTCGCAGGCAACCGGGTGCGGCGGATTGCCTGCGAGTTCCAGGACACGCCGGTAGGTTTCGTTTGCAGACTCGAGCTGGTTATTTGCTTCCATTATATTGCCAAGTCCGATGTTAGCCATGATGGCGACGATGAAATGCCCGATTTGTTCGCTGATTGTTATGGCTTCGGTATAAGCACGAATTGCCGCGCTGCGGTCTCCCTGAAGCTGAAAGGCATACCCTAGCGTCCAAGTTGTGGCCGTACGGACGGGAAGATTATCGGGATGCAAATACTTAAGAGCGAGTTGCGACTGTTCAATAATGGTTTCTGCTTGATGCTGGCTGACAGCCAAAGTGGCTCGTATGGATGCAATATGTCCTTTAAGATCACGAGTATTGATGTCAGGCTCGGCATTCTGAAGAGATTGTTCGGCAGCTTGAAGTTTTTGTTCGACACCGGATATTTGATTAACAAATAAAAGGACCGAGGCGAATGTTACCCATAACGAGGGGATGGCGTTCAACTCCTCTGTCCTAAGCGACTTTAGCCAATTCAGAACAGGGGCCACCGCACCGCGGAAGTGAAGCGGCATTCCCCCGCCTTCCATAAGCCGCGCGGCGCGGTGAAGATCATTAGCGGCGGCTGCATGCCGGAAAGCTTCAAGCTCCAGTCCATTATTCTCATACCATTCGCTCGCACGAATATGTAATTCGGGTAAGACGGCATCTTGTTGCATTCGTTGGCGAAGCAATTCTGCAAATAGATGATGATATCGGTACCAGCGCCGCTCATTGTCCAACGGGATGAGGAACAGGTTGGCTTTCTCAAGATAATCGAGTGTTTTTTGCCCGGTTTCGGCGGGATCGAAGCGATCTTCGGCGCCATTGCGCATAACGGCATCACAGAGAGGGCCGCACAATCGGTCCAGAATCGATGTGCGCAGCAAAAAAAATTGCACACTCTCAGATTGCCGTTGCAACACTTCTTCTACAAGATAATCCAGCACGAAATGATGGGTACCCGAGAATGATTCGATGAAGCCGGCTGGATCCTTGTGACCCTGTAATGAAATCGCGGCTAATTGCAGACCGGCAGCCCAGCCTTCGGTTCGGGTTTCAAGCAGGGTGATATGTTCAGGCGAGAGATTCAGGTCCATCGTTCGGTTAAGAAATTCTGCCGTTTCCGAGCGGGTAAACCGTAAATCCGAGATGCGAAGCTCGGATAATTGATTCCGGGCGCGCAGTCTGGCAAGGGGTAGAAACGGATCCTTCCTGGTGACGACGACCATGTGCATCTGAGGAGGCAGATGGCTAAGAAGAAAAGCGAGGGCATCGTCAATCGGCCGGGCATCAATAACGTGGTAATCGTCAAGGACAAGAATAAAATTGTTCGGGACTGCTGCGATTTCATTGAGCAATGCGGTCAATATCGATTCGGTTGACGGCGGTTGAGGAGCGTTAAGCATGCTTAACACACCTTCTCCAATATTATCCGCAATTGTCTGTAAGGCTGCACAGAGGTAAGTGAGAAAGCGCGGAAGGTCGTTATCTCCTTCGTCGAGCGACAGCCAAGCTGCGGGATGTCCGCAAACGGCAAGCCATTCGCTGACAAGCGTCGTCTTCCCGAAACCGGCGGAGGCGGAGATGAGGCTCAGCTTACGGTGCAAACCCTCGTTCAACCGTTCGATCAGGCGGGGACGGTGAACAGATTTAGTCCTTGTCGCGGGTATATAAAGTTTTGTGGATATAATTGGTGTATTCAATATCCGTCCCCCCATCGTTCACTATTATAAAAAATAATTCTAAAGTATTATGCCGAAAGTTTCCAAACTATTTTTTAGCAAATGAACCGGAGGAATGTATAAAGCGAAAAACCTTGAGAGGCGTAAAGCCAATCAAGGTTTTAACGAGCCATTGCTCCAATCACGCTATTCTTTCACACTTCCCAACTGCAGCCCGGTAACGAAATGTTTCTGCAAGAACGGGTAGACAAAAAGTATCGGCGTTGCCGCGACCATCGTAATCGCTGCCCGAATAGACACCGGCGTCACCATATTTCTCGCGCTCTCCTTATCCATGCCCGCCACAAGCCCGGGATTGCTGTTCTGGTTCATTGTGGAAGATAACAATTTCATCAATTCAAACTGAAGCGTGCTCAGCCTTTGATCGGATGAAGCAAAGAAAAATGTGTCCAACCATGAGTTCCATTGCCCGACGGCGACGAACAACGAGATAGTCGCCAACACCGGCGTGCACAGCGGGAATACGATCCGCAGAAAGATATAGAAATCGCCGGCCCCGTCCATCTTCGCGGATTCAATCAAACCTTCGGGAAGCGTGCGGATGTATGTCCGGATAACGATCAGATTAAATGCGCTGATCAGACCGGGAACGATATAAACGAGAAAATTGTTAAGCAGATGCAGATCGCGGATCAAGAAGTAGAACGGAATGAGACCCGCATTGAAATACATCGTCAAGACGATGACAGTCGTAATAAACCTGCGAAACACATATTCGTTCCGGCTGAGCGTATAGGCCAGCATCGAAGTAAGGAAGACGCTTAGCACGGTGCCGATCACCGTTCTGGCAACAGAAACCCAGAATGCGTCGAATACGGTCCCGCTGATGAATACGGCTCTATAGTTTTGCAGCGTCCAATGGCGTGGCCACAAATATATGCCGCCTCGAATCGTATCGTTGCCCTCGTTAAAGGATACCGCAAGCGTGTTCAGAAAAGGGTAAAGGGTTACGACGGCCAAAAATATTAAGAATATACCGTTAAACGTGTTGAACAGCACCGGCTCGAGCCGGAATGATTGCATTGTTTGCCGCATCCTTGTTCGCCCCCTTAGATGAGTCGTTCTTCGCCGAGACGCTTGGCGATTCTATTTGCAATAAAGATCAGGGTTATGGCGACTACGGTTTTAAACATACCCGCGGCGGTTGCAAGCGAATAATTGCCTTGTCTTAGACCGTACTTTAAAACAAAAATATCTATCGTTTCCGACCAATCCATAACAAGCCCGTTGCCGAGCAAATATTGCAATTCGAATCCCGCTTCCAATATCCAGCCGAGATTCATGATAAGCAATATAACGATGATCGGTCTCATGCCGGGAAGCGTAATATACCACATCTTCTGGTAACGGTTCGCCCCGTCCATATCCGCCGCCTCGTAGAGGGAAGGATCGATCGACGCAATTGCCGCCAAATAAATGATCGTGTTCCAACCGACTTCTTTCCAGACATGGGTAGCTCCTACGATCCCCCAAAAATATTTGCCTTCGCTAAGCCATAAAATCGGCGATTCGATCAAGCCCAATCTCATCAATACATCATTTACGATGCCGTCTTCGATCGAAAGAGAAGTGGCGACGATGCCGGTCACGATAATCCATGACAAAAAATGCGGCAAATAAGATATGGTTTGGATGGAACGCTTGAAAAGTTTATTTTTGACTTCGTTCAGCAAGACGGCAAGGCCGATCGCCGTTATGAAACCGAGCACCATATTGATGACGCTCATCGCCAGCGTGTTGCGCAGCACGCGCAGGAACGTATCGTCGGAGAACAGGAATTGGAAATGCTTAAAGCCGACCCATTCTTGCTGCCAGAAATTTCTTGCCGGTTTGAAGTTTTGAAACGCCATCGACCATCCCCAAATGGGCACATATGAAAAGATAAAGACATAAACCAAGAGTGGAAGAGACATCAGCATGAGCTGTTTCTGGTTTCGGATGAGCTTCCAATTGATTTTTTTTCGTGCCGCCGGAACGCTTTGCTTATTATCTAGTGCTGCTTGTGACAATGTCCTCCCCCTTCCTGCAAGGTAATAAAGCGGAAAGCGGAATGATGGTTTCCCGCTTCCCGCTTCCCGGATTATGATCCAGCTATTCTATCAGTTGCTCCAGTTTTCGATACGCCATTGAATTTGTTCGTTGTAGCGGTCTTCGATCGCTTTGATGTTAATTTTGCCAGCCTCATTAACGAATTCGTCCCAGATGGAATCGAATTGTTCCGGTTTGGAAAGTATGGCTTTCGGATAGTACTTCACTTGTAATTCTTCCATTTTCGTCGCGGCTAATTTCGCATCGGAGCCTTCGATCAGATCGATTTGCCATGCCGGATAGTACACCGGGTTTTCCGGCGGTTCGGAGAAGAAGTCGGTCCAAAACTTGTAGCCGTACGCATTCAGCACTTCTTTATCCAGTTCCTTCAACCCGTCGAAGTATTCCTTCGGCTGCGAGCCCGGACTCGTCGCGTTTCCGTCGCTGAAAGTACCTTCCAACTTCGGAGATGTACCAAAAAATCCGGCCATCTTGTTTTCCAGCTTCCAGGCCGGATCTTCCTGCTGCTTGCGCATTTCCGGCGTGCGATAGAACATGCCGTCGTCACCGACTAAATAGTCTTCTCCCTCGACTCCCCATTGCATCAATTTCTGCCATTTTTCATCCAGCAACGAATCCAGGAACTTGATAATCCGGACAGGATCTTTGGCGTCCACCGTAATACCGAAGCCGTTGTTCAGGTTGATCGGCGGTCTGTCGAGGTACCAATCTTTAACTCCGTCGTATACGAGAGGCAGGCCCACGTAAGTGCGCTCAATTTTTTCCTGCGCGATCAAGGAATCCTCGCCCTGCCCGAAATTCCAATGTTGGTCGAACATGCCGAGCACTCGACCGGTGGCGATTTTCGCCAAATATTGATCGTAGTTTTGCGTGAACGCTTCTTTGTCCATCAAGCCTTGCGCATTGATTTCGTTCAACTTCTTGTAGTAGGTCTTTGCAATATCTTTATGGGCGAAAATTTCCGCAACGTTGTTTTTGACAATGACGCCGCCGTCGTTCGGAAATCCGGCCAAATGCTCGGGCGGATTGAATAGAGGAAACTTCTTCCAGTCGTATGCCAGTGTCGTAAAGCCGATCGTCGGCTGCCCGTCGATTTCCGGATATTTCTCTTTGTACTTCTTGATTAAGTCGAAATACTCTTCAAGCGTCTTCGGCTTCGGGTAACCGAATTCCTTAAGTACCGCTTTCTGAATCCAAAATGCCGGGCCGGCATACCAGGTCATATTAAACTCGCCGGTGTAAACCCCGTAGTTCGGCAGCCAGTAGATGTGGCCGTCGCTCGGATCCTTCATTTTGTTCCAGTATGGCTCGTAATGCTTCTTCAAGTTCGGAGCGTGCTGCTCGATCAAATCTTCCAGCGGGATAACGGCTCCCGCAGCGACCAGCTTCGTGTTGGCGGTGATCAAATCCGGATACTCCCCGCCGGCGATCATCACGCCAAGCTTCTGTTCGGAATCCCCGACCAAGTATTCCTCTTTGAGCGTAACGCCGAGCTCGTCCTTGATTTTCTTAGAGATCTTGTTATTTTCCGTAGGAACCTGCCCTGAAAAGCCGTAAAATACCGAA
This sequence comes from Paenibacillus alkalitolerans, assembly GCF_016482785.1. Classification (GTDB taxonomy): domain Bacteria; phylum Bacillota; class Bacilli; order Paenibacillales; family YIM-B00363; genus Paenibacillus_AE; species Paenibacillus_AE alkalitolerans. The sequence continues at coordinate 471,429 of NZ_JAEMXM010000001.1, forward strand.
ATGTTCAACGGATCCGTCTTTTGTTCCGCAGGCGCATTCGTATCCGTTCCCGGATCGTTCGAATTTTCCGTTGCATTGTTGCTGCTGCAGCCCATTAAAGCGGCACTAACCAATAAAATGACCGCGATGACGGATGCAAAAGTTCTTTTTACCCTTACCCCCATTGAATTGCCTCCCTTTATGAAAGATGTTTGACGAGAACGCTTTCAAGACAACACGACATTCCCGACACCTTTCATTATGAACTCCATGTATGCGATTACAATGAACGGATTAAAGGAGTTACCCCCTAAAATTTAGTTGCTTTGTATTTGGCAGGCTTAAGACCGATTCGTTTTTCGAAATGTTTCAAGAAGTGGTTATAACTCGCATAACCGACTTTTTCCGCAATGGCCCCCGGCTTCAATTCCGTGTCCCTAAGCAATCTCGCCGCCTCGTCGATCCGCAGATTATGGACGTACTCTTGTATACCGACGCCGTATTTGTCGGCGAAAGCTTTGCCTAGATAAACAGGGTGTACATAAAACACGGACGCAATTTCTTTAATGGTCATACCGCTCCTGTAATGCTTATCCAAGTATTCCCTTACTTCCGTCATCAAGCGGTCTGTCCCTCTTTCACGCAGCGCCCCGAGCCGCTCTCTGCACTCAACGCAAAAATCCCTCAGCAGCGATTCCAAACCGGACATGCCGGCGTTAGACAGACGCAAGCTGCCGCCCGAAATAAACCTGTCCGCAATCGTGGCGACGTCCGCTCCCGCTTCGCGAAGGATCGTCAAGCTTTTGAATATGATATGACAGACGGACATCCGGATCATATCCGGCGCCGCACGGGAAGCGCGGCTTTCGGCCAGCCATTCGTCTATCGATTCATCGAGCTGTGCCTGGTCCCCGAATTCTAACGACTGCAATATTGCGTCTGCTTCTCGGGTCGGCGCCGGATTGAAGCGCAGCGACATCTCACGCACATCTTCGTGCAGAACGTACGATGCTCCGTTCATGAAAAATAAATGCTCGAACGCTTCAAGCGCCGTCAAATACGAGCGCCTGATATCGGACAAACGCTCCGTCTTCTCCCCTATGGAAATTCCGAAGAGGACATCCGTCTCTGCCCGAATGACTTGAATCAGCAGTTCCGCGAGCATTCGAACGTCAGTCCGATCGCTCATTCCGCATACGATTCCGAGCACCCCCGGTTCACGATCGTTTATCGCAATGCACGGGATATGCTCCAAATGATTTACAACCGCTTGTTTGACCGCAAAGTGCTCCGATTCATCCATTCGAATATGAATATACCGCCATGACGGCGCTTTCCGTTCCAGATCGTTCAGGTACGGCCACCCGGCGTCCGAATCCGGATCCTCGCCCTCCAACAGCTCCGATAGTAACCGATGCATATCGGCCTTGGCGGCGAATTCCCGGTAAGCGGCTTTTCGCCGCCGTTCCGCCAATCGGCTGCTTATGTCCGAAAGCACTTCCTCGGCTTCCTCATCGATGAACGGCTTGAGCAAATAATGATGTACACCGAATTCCATCGCTTTCTTCGCGTACTCGAATTCGCCGAATCCGCTGAGCACGATGAAGATCACGTCCGACTGGCCCTGCTTTCTGGCGCGCTCGATGAAATCGAGGCCGTTCATAACCGGCATGTGGATATCGGTGACGACGACGTCGGGGTTGCAGCTTTCAAGCCTTTGCAGCGCTTCTTCCCCGTTCTCGCATTCCCCGCAAATTTCAAAGCCGTATTTTTCCCAATCGATCATCAGTTTCAAACCCTCGATTGCCAGCGGTTCGTCATCGACCAGCAGCGCCTTGTGCTTCATACCGCCTCCCCTCCTTCCACTGACCGTTCAAAGAGCTTGTCAAGCGGGATATAGAAGCTGACGACGGTCCATTGACCTGCGTCGTCTCCAATGCGAAAATCGACCCGATCGCCATAAAACAACGCTAATCGCTTATACACATTGAGAATTCCTACATGTCCTCCGATTTCTCCGTCTTCGCTTAAAGCGCGCAAAATTTCCTCCCGTTTATTCTCCTCGAATCCTTTGCCGTTATCTTCAACCGAGACTTGCAGATGTCGATCCGATACGATTGCCCGGATACGAATGATCCTTACGCCTTTCACTGCCTGCAATCCGTGTTTGCAGGCGTTTTCGGCCAACGTCTGGATGCTCATCTTCGGAATTTTGCAGCTGGCGGCGGCAGGATCGATATCAATGCTGAAATCGAAGCGGTCCATAAACCGGAACTTTTCGATCTTGAGGTACATCTCCGTAAACGTTATTTCCTCTTGCAGCGTTACGAGATCGTCCGTCCAGCTAAGCAATCTCCTTAGAACAAGGGACAAATTTTTAATTATATCCGCGACCTGGTTGTAACCGTTTTTCTTGGAAACGACGAGCAGGGCGTTCAACGTATTGAATAAAAAATGCGGATTCATCTGGCTCTGCAAAAAATTCAATTCTGCTCGAACTCTCTCCAGCTCGAGACCTTTCTTTTGAATTTCCAGCTTATATACATCGTTAATCAAAGAGTTGATCTTGGCCGCCATCAGATTGAAGTTCCGAATAAGTCCCCCGATCTCGTCCTTTCCTTCTTGCAGCGTGATCGGATCAAACTTTTCGTTTTTCATCTTCTCCATATGCCGCGACAGCTTCTTCACCCGATAGTTGTATGACCTCAAAATAACATAGATAAGCACGGTGGGAACGATGGTGCTGATCACGGCCAGCCAAAAGATAAACCGCCTGGATTCATATAACGTTTCGGCGATTTTCCGATGGTCGGATACGCCGACGAGCCTCCAGCCGGACAAGTAGCTGGCGTTGCCCAGCTTGTGCTCGTAACGCTGCGACAGCTCGACGTTCTCCGCGTCCGCCGGTATTTTCGAATAATCCCCGCTGCTCCAACCCGGTCCGGAAACGACGATCCGATCCAAAGGATCGATCAAGGCGATATCGAGAAAACCGCTCTCCACATGTAAAATTTCCAACAGCTTGCCTATATTCAAATCAATCTTCAAAAACTTGTCATACGTTCGGTATCCGTCATACTGGTCCATTTTCGTCAAAATGCTGATCCGCTTGGCGGGCTTGCCGAGCAGTAGAGGCTGGGGATCTTCATGCGCAATGACGGTTACCCTGTTCCTGGATCCAGCAATCGCTTTATACCAATCGGTTTGCCTCATCCGGTCGGTCAAGTAGAAATATTCGCCACCGCTTTCGACCGTGGGATTCGTTGTGTACACGCCCAACTCGAGAATGCCGGGATGAACCGGTAAGTTCGGTTTGAGCTTATTTCGCAGCAAGCTGTCGAAAACATCATAATACTCCACCCTCGTTTCATACGTTCGGTCGAGAGCTTCGTACAACGCGCGGTCTTTCGAAATCGAATAGCCGAGGCCGACCATCTCGTCGATCAGACGCGCGATTTCACCGGTGGCGCGATCCATGGAAATGAACATGTTCTGTTCTTCCCGGACGCGAATATTTTGCGAAACTTGATTGAGAAAAAGCAGATTGATCGAAATGATCGGAACGAGCACGCACAGCAGGTAGATCAATAAAAATTTATATTTGAGCGGGATGTCGTTGACCCATGGGAATATCGTTTTCGCCTGCCGTGTCATTGATTGCTGTTCCTTTCCTCGAATTTGTAATAAGCAGAAGGCAAACATTTCACGATCGATTTAAATTTTTCCGCAAAATATTCGGGGTCGGAATAACCGACCGTTTTGGCGACTTCGCTTATTTTCATATTCGATCGGCTTAGCAGCTTTTTCGCTTCCTCGATTCTGCAATGATGCAAATAATCGTGGAACGGCATACCGGTCTTTTTTTTGAATAACTGACCGAGATTTACGGGATGTATGCCGAACTCTTCGGCCAAAATACGCAGCTCGAGTTTTTCCCTATAATGGGTGTTTACGTAATCGATAATCTGCGCCATTATCGGATGACCGAAGGCGTTGCGCTTTAACTCGTCCAGCGTTTCCGCCGCGACGGCGGCAAATGCGGCCAAATTGTCCTTCACCGACGAAGGCAAGAACGGATAACAGCTGCCTCTCAAACCTAATAAATAAGGCATGAGCCGGTCGGAAGAACCGCCTCGCCGGCTGATGAGATCGATCATCTCCGTCTGAAATGAGCCGATCACGAATAGAATATCGGCGGGATCCGCATTACATCGGGCTAATTCGGAGCAAAACCTTTCCATACGCTCACGGACCTCCCCGGGTTTTCCGGAAACGGAAGCGATCATTTCCACCAAATCCGATGTTTCGCCGGAGAGACGGCTGATGCAGTCCGAATTGCCGGAATGTTCCGAATAGCGGAACACTCCCGCCGTCTTTGATGCGAGCCTCAGGGTCGACGAAAGTTGGGCTTGCCGGTACAAGTCGGGAAGCATGGAAATTCCCCGTCCACGCGAGCTGACATAGAACGAAACCGTCCATCCCGTCCATTGCTGCAACCGCTCGCCGATATGAGCCAGTTGGCGTTCGAACTCCTTGCCTGTCCGTTTGCAATCCCTGATCGCGATACCAAACCGGCTTTCGCTCTCTTCAAACAAATAAACGTTGTATTCCCCGGATAAATCGGACGCGATTCGACGGGCGATCCCTATTTCCTTCACTCCGGAACGACGGCTCATGCCGCTTTCGGAGTAGTTCTCGATTTCCCCTATGATAACGATAAATGATGAATTCTCGTTTACACCGCTCACTTGCGCCGCGTGCGCACAAAGCTCGTCCGGGCGCTCACCCTTCATCCAGCCGGAAATTGCGGATTCGGCAGCCGAAGCGAGAATACGCTCGTCGAACCGGTCGCTCGTCTTTTCCTGTTCCAATTCGGTTCGAACTTTGGCGATCACTTGCTCGACTTCATCCGACATGATCGGCTTGCTCAAATAATGCTTCACTCGATAGCGAATTGCCGTCTTTGCGTATGAAAAATCGGCATGTCCGCTCAATATGACGAATTTCGATCGGACGGCCAGCTCTTCCTTCGCCTTGCGTATCAATGTCAATCCGTCGAATACCGGCATCCGGATATCGGTAATGACCAAATCGGGATCTTTGCTGCGAATGAGATCAAGCGCATCTTCTCCGTCGCTTGCTTCTCCGCACAAAACAAATCCATTCTTTTCCCAATCGACTAATGTTCTCAAGCCTTCGAGCACGTAAGGCTCATCATCCACGATCAATACTTTCTTCAAGGAGCCACTCCTCCTTATCAGCCGATTCGTGATGCGTCACGTAAACGGTTACATTTTTCATTTCCGAATCATTTTACCATAATTCTGGATCACTGTTTTAAGATAAAAAAACGACCCATATTGGGTCGGTAAGTTTTTGCTGCAATATAGTTGATTTCGGCATTATCTGACTTGAATTCTGTCAAGTATATCGATAAAGTAAATGACCTCCCTCCTCATGTGGTCCGCAAGCAGCGGAGGGAAATTAGTTTGCCCGGTAGGTATTCTGCATGTGGATATTTCATCCAAGATTCTGGTCAAATAATCACGAAACGCAAAGGAGAGCTTCCTATTTTCATCAAGCAGCGCGCGCAATTGAGTGCCGGTATTTTCAACTTCTTTGGCCTGTAGCATAAGATTCTGGTAATCATTCTTGAAACGAATGGCTGTTTGCCGGTAACTCTCTTGAACTTCGGGGCGGAAGCTCATCGAAAGGTGTTCGGCATGCTCGGAGTGGGTACGGGAAAAGAACATGCTTTCTTCAATGGCTACCGTAAAAAGCTGTTCCGACGGCAAACGATTGTACAATAATCGTGGAACCGTTTGGGCAAACCGTCCTCCGTCCATTAACCCTAAACGTTCGCGTGTGCGGGTTTGTTGATTGGTTTTTGACCGCTCTAATGTGCCTACAAACCGGTCTGCTTCCCGCCGGACATGATCTACAAGAATAGCGGGCAAAATGCCAAGCCCCTTGCAAGCTTCCAAGGCTTTGAAGATCTCATTTTTAAACATTATCAATTGGTTGACCATGACGATCGTTTCTTCCCTCAAGTTGAACAGGATTACGTCCGGAGCTGTTGGAGGCGTCGCAATCGTACGGCTATACAGCTTATCGAGCTCAATAGCAAATTGATCGGCCATTCTGAAAAGCTCCTCCTGCTGCGGATTCGGATCAAGTCCAAGACGAATAAATTTGGCATGTTCGGCCATAAGTATCGTCCATACCCGCATTTCTTCCAATGCCGCGATAAGAGCCTCACGATCCGGGACAAAATTGCTGTTCATCATATGAGCCCAAATCGGTGCGTTAAGAAACGGATGTTGATACAGATAAATCCCTCCTTGAAATAGGTTGAATATTAATACCTATGCCAGTAAGAGGTTTTCTTTGATCTGGAGCATAAATTATTTATTTGTCGGTAAAGAGGGATAGTACAACGGATCTTTATAATACGGGATATACGGAACAGGATATGGAGTAGGGTAAGGGAAAGCTCGGTGATCGCATCGGCAGTTAGGTCCGCACTGACAGTTTTCACACCGGCAATGAGGGTTCATACACTTGCTCATAATGCACCTCCTTTCTAAGTGCATCTTAACATGACCATTTATTTATATGTTGTTCATACTTTAAATGCGAAAATAAAAACAACTTCTCTGCAATACCCGAGAAGTTGCCGTCTTGAACAATTTACTTATGAAACCTCTTTGCACGCTCTTTTGCAATCGTCTCCGTTACACGCTTCATACACACCCATAAAATCGAGCCGGTGATCCGTCACCTTAAACCCGTACTCGCGTTCCAATCGTTTCTCCAATTCAAGCAGCCAATCGTCTTTGATCTCTTTAAGCTTTCCGCATGCGGTACAAATCAGATGATGGTGCATATGCGCTTGCTGTTCGCCGCGGAGGTCGAAGCGGGCCACCCCGTCGCCGAAGTTCATCTTTTCAACGACATTCAGCTCGGCTAACAGCTCCAGAGTCCGATATACCGTAGCAAGACCGATATTGGGGAAAAATTCTTTAACCAACATAAACACATCTTCGGCGCTTAAATGCTCGTGTTCATTCTCCAGTAATACGCGGACGGTCGCTTCACGCTGCGCCGTCAGCTTGTAGCCTTTGCTGATCAATTCCCGGTTGATCTTGTCGAGCTGCTTCGATATGGTCACGTTGAGACATACACCTCCCATGGAAACTAAACACATGTTACAGGTTTGCTTTTTAGAACTATTATAATCTATACGGTGCTCATGTTAAATCTTTTTGTATGGAAAGTAGCTGGTAATATTTTTTCTTAAAAACTACACCTGTTTTCAAACCATTTTCCTTAATCAGTTGAAGTGTTCGATGCAAATGAGTGCAAGCCTCGAAATGTACGGAAATGCGATCTACCTTAAGGTTTACAAAGCGATGAATATATCGTTCAGGCTCATGGATCATCAAGTGCACATCGAGTGGAAGTTCTGTGCATTGCCGGACAGCTTTTACAATCGGGAAGCCCATGGAAAGGTTCGGGACGAAACGCCCGTCCATTACATCAACATGAATCATATTGACGCCGCTTTTATCAACTTGGGTGATTTCTTCTCCAAGCTTTGAAAAATCGGCTGATAAAATGGATGCAGCGACTAATACCATTAAGCTTCGCCCCTCTTGTCAAGACACTGTGTAACCTTACCCTTTATATGAATGCACATACCGATAAAGCTCATCTTCCTCCTCATCATCGGAATCCGAACGATCTTACCAAGTATTTAGAAATGGACTGCTCATTGCAGAGGTGCGACAAAACAAAGGCCGTTTTCCCACAGTCATACCGCTGAGGGAGCTCGTCCAAAACCCTTTTTACTATATACTGTATCCGGAAAATCACCCTCATCTACACGATCGTTTTCCATATTGTGTCTCACACTAATCGTCCGGTTTCCTTCCTTGTACGATGCTACTTCCCAGGATTCCCCCACTTCCGTTCCCCCTTTAACGCCATTTTCCAAATCGTCGCGATGCACGATGGAAACATGACTATGAATGTAACGGACAGGAACACCAATGACCATGGTTGGTATTCCACGAAAGGATGTATGGAAGGCTCCGCCATCGGTGCCGCCCCCAGGCATGATTTCGATTAGATACGGGCCTTCCCCTAGACGATTGTCACCGTCTGTAGTTCGTTGAAATCGTTTCAGCCGGGGCTTCATTCAGCGGAGTATAACGAGCAAAAAATTAATTCATTGATATCAATGGTACGCGTACAATCCCATACTATACCCCTTGAAGTTCCTCACAGTTGGTCCGAACGGAAAATCTGTTCATAAAGCCGCGTGTATCATATATGAAGTTTGCCGCCGTGCAAGCGACAAAGTGCCGGCTCGTCCGCAAAGGATGAATGAATTTCGAACGGCTTTTTAATTTCTGAAGATGCTTAGCCGTAATCCCCTTCTTCATCAAAGCTTCTTCGAACTCTTTCTGGGCGGTCTGCTTTGCTTTGAACAACATCATTTGCACCCTGCTGTATACATTGATCGCTCCGTCTCCCGTTGTTTCGATGGGGAGGAAAATCGCATCCGGATATTTTTCGGTGATCAATGATTGTACTCCGTCCGACACGCCGGAAGACGGCATGCATCCGAACGGCTTGACGGAGATGGTCATATTAACTTTCCGTTTTTTCACGTTCAGGATCAGCTTCCCTACTTCCATATGACCCTCTCCGCCGCGAAGCTGGTTGTTATAATGATCGTGGGCTATCTTCGCGATTTCCTCCATGTCGGGCAGGTGGTATTGGTGCATGCCGATTACTCTCGCGTATGTTTGGAACATGACCCGAAGAATACGGTCGGCCAAGCACAGCATACGCAGGAGCATATGCGGATTTTTCCCCTGTAAGCCGTGTTTGCCGGAATCGGCTCGACGAAGGCTCATTCGTTTCAATGTATCGTACCGCCCCGCCCAAAGGAGGTAAAGTATCCAAGCCGTAACAGACTGTACTTCCACTTCCGCCCCTTCATTTTCCAAAAACCGCTGCAGCTCGTAGTTGCCGTCCCCTTCGGTAGTCATCGCCCAAATAAAATACATAAGAAATTTCGAAAATGTTATTTATATAATGAGCTGTTTTTCTCTGCAAATTTTCAAAACCCTTTTCTCAACTGAAACTATCCCTTAAACAAACGTTTTTTGAATTGTCAAAAAGGAGGTTTGGCACTGCCAAGCGTAAAAGAGAGCATCGATTTCTCGATACTCTCTTTTTCAAAGAGGTTGTACCTTTCACAGGTTTTTACAACCAGGAAACCCGCTGCTCCGTTGTTGCACCGACTTCTAACACAACCTTGATGGGGCTATCTGTTCATTGCCAGTCGGTTTAGTGTATCCTTACCTTATCACGAAACTGACATCATATGGATTAATCCAAGTTGAATCCGTCCAACCATCGAGGTCATAATCACTCATGCACTGCTCCACCATACCTTTAAAGGCATCGGCAGAACCATTATTCATTGCTTCCATCAAGGCATGGATGCGAATATCTTCGTAATTACCGGTATAGTTTCTTTCGTACAATCGATGACGACCGCCAAATTCGCTGCCTACGGCATCCCAAAGTAATTTATTCAACTTGACCTTCTCAAGGCTGTTTACCCCGTTGGAACCACGGTAAAATCTCTCCAAGTATGGGCGAAGATCCGGATTTTTAAAATCCTCCGAGCTGGAAGGTTGTACGATTAGCCCGCCGCCTGTCACATTTTCAATAATTTCATGAATACGTGTCCAGGCAATAGTAGAGAAAACTCTGTAAGCAGTTCCATGTTCGACGTTTGGAAGAACAGTCCCGTTAGGCCCAGGGGCAGGATCCTTTGCCATTGCCGTACTAATCGCCCAAAACAAATTTCGCCATGCAATCATTTCTCCGACATTTGCTTTGACACCGCGATATTCGTTCGTTCCGGTAGATTCAATAACTTTCAGAAGCAACCCGGCAATAAAGTCAAGCTTTACTGCCAAACGAGTACAGCCATGAAAGAGAAACAAATTAACGAATCCGGAACGCGGGAAGAAGTCATTTGCTTTTTCAATGTCCCTATAAACCAATACATTCTCCCACGGAATCAAAGCTTTATCAAAAATAAGAACAGCATCGTTTTCATCGAGACGGCTTGAAAGCGGGTTGTCGAATGGACTTCCTGTCACGGCTGCATTCAGTTCATAAGATGACCGGCAGATCATTTTTACCCCTGGCGTATCGTGGGCCGCAAAGAAAGCAAGGGCAAACTCTTCTTTTTGAATAGGTAATGTACCGTTGTGAGCGACAAAATTACAATTTGTTATGGCAGTCCCTGTTGCAACCATTTTCGCGCCGCTAACTATAATCCCGGCATCCGTTTCCTTCTCCACATTGATAAACACATCGGAAACATCATGCACCGGTTTGTGTCTGTCGACAGGAGGATTGATGAGGGCGTGATTGATAAATAAGACCCTTTCCTGTGCCTCTTGATACCAACGGAGTGCATTATTCTCATATGGTGTATAAAAACCTGGATTACCGCCAAGAGTTCCCAGAAAAGATCCCTTGTAATCCGGGGTGCGCCCCATCCAACCATAGGTAAGGCGGGCCCAACTTGCGATCGCTTCCCGGGAGGCCAACAGTTCTTCCGCGGTGTTGCTCACTTTAAAAAACCGATGAGTATAGCTGCCTCCACCTGTATCCGTTGCTGTTGTTAACACATCATGGTATTTAGGGTCGTGCAGCGCATCGTAAAGTCTTGCAATGGAACGTGCCGAATTACGGAAGGCCGGGTGGTTCGCAATATCCTTTACACGCTGGCCATTTAGCCAAATTTCCCGGTCATCCTGAAGACTATTTAAATACTCCTTTCCTGTCATCGGCTTACGAACGTTCATCACCGCCCCCCCTTCTCGATCGTTTGCAATCTCAACTTGCCTGACTGACTATAAAATCGTACCGGATTATCCCAAACCAATTGCTGAATTACTGTTTCACCGTACTCTTTCTTTTTCATTTCCAGAGCCGTTATCACCACATTCAACGGGTTGGAAGGCCCCCAATCGGCCGCAGTATTAATTAGCATTCGTTCCATTCCGTACCGATCCAATATTTCAATTGCCAACTCGGGGGAAACCTTCGTCGGATAAATGGTCATTCCGCTCCATCCCCCATAGGCTGCAGAAAGATCAATGGTGTCTAGATTATTGTGGTCGATCAAAACTTGATCGGGATCCAGCCCTACTTCTTTTAGCACCTTAATTGTACGCTCGGTGCCTGCCCTTTTATTTTGATGGGGAGTATGCACCATCACCAACATGTTCAATTCTTTCGCTAAATGAAGCTGACGTCGCATAATCTCTTCTTCCGCATCCGTGATGAGATCAAACCCGACTTCGCCGATAGCCAAACACCGCTCATGCCGCAAATAGTCTTGGAAGCCGTCAACCACCTGGTGCGCAATTTTCAGGTTGTTGGCTTCCTTCGGATTCATCGCCACACAGCTATAATGCTCGATCCCGTATTGTTTCGCTCTTTTCGGTTCAAAACTCAGGATATGCTGGAAATAATCAAAATACGTTTCTGGGTAACGGCGCTCGCTTCCGAGCCAGAAGGAGGGTTCGACTACAGCCTGCACTCCGGATAAACTCATTCGTTCGTAATCATCAGTCGTACGGGAATAACAATGAATATGAGGGTCAAAAAACTTCATTGAGTTCACCCCGATCGCATTTTTTAAAATTTTTCAGTCCCTACAAAATATACGGTCTCGTTTTTTTATTTAGAACGAACCGTTTCTTCGTGCTATTTATCTCCATGTAAACAAAACTGCAGTAACAGGTCATGAATTTCGATGGCCTCTACCTCATTCGGCAACATGATATCTCTGCCGCAAACAATCATGGAAACGTTATCGCTTTCCTTTTTGCTCGGTAATCCATGCGAGCCGAGAATTAACTCCGGCTGTAGAGGAATGCGGCGAGTTTTCGGATCGAAGAACAGTTCAACCGGATCATAGCCGGGCTTGCGATGAATATCGACGGTGTAAGCAAATTCCGGCGCCCGCTCATCCTCTAGCCACCAATAATAAACAAACCAGCTATCCGGTTCCGCGATGGCGATCAATTCGCCGGACCGTGCATGATTTATGAGGTGCTCCTTCTTCTCCGATTCTCCCCAAACCTCCGCAATGCCGGGCAATTGTTCTAAAGATCTCTTAACTTCAGGAATATCATCGGAATTTGGAATGTAGATATGAGCCAACTGGTGATCCGTTAGAGCGAAAGCTCTAGAATACTCCATATTAATAAAATCCATATCATCTACGCGGTCAATGATCTGGTATCCCCTGCTGTGCAGAAACCGGTTGATAAAAATCGGGCGTTGAACGGATTTAAAGGCATATTCCGACAGTAAAACGATACGCGTATTCTCATAAAGCTGCCGGCGGTTTAACTCCTCCATCAGATTGCCGATAAGCCCGTCGATCTCAATTATAGATTGCTTCGCTTGTGTACTGTCCGGTCCGTATTTTTGCGCGTTATAGTCCAGATTGGGCAAGTAAACGAGAGACAACCGGGGTCGATACTCATCTAACACATCAATAGCAGCCTTAAGAATCCACTCGCTCGATTTCAGCGACGCTAAAGGTCCCCAAAACGTCCGTAAATCGAAATCCCCATGTTGTTCCCGGAGTTTCGAATATAATCCGTGGGGCTTGGACGTGCACCACTGAATCATGCGGTTTTCCAAATGAATAGGAGAAGGAGTCACCACATAATCCGCCGTACTAAGTTTGCTGAATTGCCAAAACAATACAGCTGTTTTGGCTTCCGGGTCCGACTTCTTCAATGTATCCCACAACTTTTCACCCTGAATGGGAACCATATACTGATTCCACATTGTAATCTCTTTATATTGCCGGTCCGGGAGTCCATTACAAATAATTCCATGTTCGGAAGGGTATTTGCCCGTTATGTACGTGGCTTGCACCGTTCCGGTTACTGCAGGAAAAACAGGCCTCACTTTGATATGCTGACCACCGCTCGCAATTTTTTGGATATTGGGGGTTAAATCCGGATCAAGCAGATGTTTCGGCTGCAGGCTGACAATATCGAGTACAAGTACATGTTGTTTATTCATTTCCTTCCCTCCTCCTCATGTAACGGAAAATACGTGCGACCACGCATAACTAATAAGCATAAAAGCGAACACGGTTAACCAAGCTGTCATTCCGCCGAAAGTTGTGGCAATCGCTGCATCCAGAAGAGGTAAACCGATAATGCACGTTCCAACCGCTTTGCGAATATGGACGGCGTCCGGTTTTTTTAGAGAAGGATATATCCCTCTGAACGTCCATAGGAAAAAAACGGATACGGTAATGAAAGTCGCCAACAGTGTATCCCCTCTGCCTAAGCACATGACAGCAACCGAGCAAACAAGAATCGCAAAGCTCATCATCCAAACACGCTTCGGATATAAAGCATCCCCTACTTCTCCTCTTGCCAAAGCAGTAACGACGGAAATATAGACGAGACCGATAAAGGAGATCCACCAAAACTTTGGCAGTTGCGAGGGAAGCAAGCTGATCCCGAGCAAGAGATTCAATCCACGGCATGATCCCATACAAATCGGTCCGAAAAGATAGTGTTTTTTTAAAAAAGTGTCATATAGACAAATTAACGCTACCAGCGTACATGCGATGAAAAAACTAACCCAGTGGACGAAAAAAGTTATAACGAGCCCGCTCATTCCCAGTATGCAGATTAACGTCAGCGCATTAGAGCGGGCAATACGTCCGGAGGGCAGCGGTCGTTCAGGCCGTTCTAATTTATCGAGCGGGTAGTCCATGTAATCGTTTAGCGCTATTCCCATGGCATAAAAGCAGGCGCTTGCAATCAGCAAAGAAAATAGGGGAATGAAGTGAAAATGACTCCAAATACCGTAAGCGATCCACCCGCCTGCCATTATATCGGCCATTGCTGTAAACAGATTGGGGAAACGAATGAGTTCAAGATAAGCTTTCAACTTGGTCATAAAAGGTCACGCTAACCTCCTCATCCGTGCGGAAACCTCCAGCCCTATCCCGCGGCTCTTCGTTATGATGCATCTGTATGTCATCTTATTTTTTACTAATTCGCCATACTGCACCTGTTTCCGCATATGGAATGGCCGTAGCCACATCAGCCCCGAGCATACCAAAATCAACCACATAAAGACTTTGTCCGTCAGGCGAGAAACGTACTGCCACAGGACGTTCCGGACCAGAGCCGCCTTTACCGGGCTTAAGATTAATCAAGAAGTCATGTACTTGTCCGGTGATGGGATTGGCACGAACTACCCGGTAGCCGACGGGTTGCATTTCTGCGGTGGTCACTGGAGGAGCACTGCCTAATTGAGCGAAAAATATTTCACCTATCGGAGCGAAAGATTCGTTGATACTAAAGTCAAACTTTTGTGTGGCGGAATGCGGCTTAAATCGAATGAGCGGTTGTTCCGCTAATCTTGGGTGCTCCAATAATAAGAATTCGGGTTGTGGGTGTCCAGGCGGTTTGAAATAGGGTAAGGTTACCGGCAGTCCGCTCGCATAGTCCGGCCATCCGTACCAACCGGGATTTATTTCGTAAAAAGTATCCCAGTCTCCCTCGATCGGTCGGCTTCCGCGAAAGTCAAATCCGTTATTGGTAGCATATAATCGACCATCAGGAGCGAAGCCTAATCCAAATATATTCCTAAAGCCATCCGCTATAATCTCTAACCCGCTCCCATCTGGATTCGCTCGATAAATTACTCCGTTGGCTAACGTTTGTCCCCGAATTGTCTCCCCAGGAAAGCCTGGAGTCCCGAAGGGATGAAATGCGCCGGTTGTTGCCTTATCATTGGGATTTAATTTTGTTAAAGGATTATCCGTTGTAAAATTTTGTCCCTTCAGTCTAAGATCTCGTGCGGGAATATCGTGATAATTCGGTCTGTGACCAAGCCATCCGTAATATGCGTTATCTACTCCCACGACACCTGAGTTAGTGACTGTTCCAACAGAAAAATACATTTTATTATCCGGACCAAATACCAACTCCGAAGTAAAGTGGTCGCTTCCGCCGCGCAGCCCGCGAATTATTACTTCTCTGTGACCGTTTCGATCGATTTTATATATTTTACCGTCGTGACTTCCCTCAATTAAATACAAATGGTTTCTGTACCAAGACATGCCGGTTAGCGGCCCTTCGAAGTCCGAAGCAAATACATGAGTTGTTCCGTGTTTATCGATACGCAGAACCCTTCCTTTGGCATACGCCGGACCATATGCGTAACCCGATTCGGCAACATACAGTTCGCGGTTTTCATCAAAAACCAAACTTGTCGGAAAGGTTAGTCCTGATATAACCGGCTCCAATTCGAATCCTTGCTGCAGCCAGTAATCTGAAGAGCTTATTCGGGCTTCTTTACCATATGTAAAAAGGTTCCTTAATCCCATTAATAAATTAACTTGATTGGTTTGTAAATGTATGAGTTGTTGAAGCGTGGAAAGTAACTGCGGATATTGTGAGAAAAAATAAGTATAGGATTGATAAACTTGTAAAAGCTCATTTTCCCTTTCTGTCAATTCTTTTAAGAGTGAGTACGGATCATCATGATTCATTATTGAACTGAACGGGGTTGCAGGTCTACGAAATTGAAATGAATGTAGTATCATTTCAAGGATTTGGCTTTTTTGTTGTTGGATATGCAGCAGAGGTGGAACATGTGGGCTGTTTCCAACGAGTTTATAAAATCGTTGATATAACTGTCCGTTTACTTCTTCCCAAACTGCTTCTCTAACGATGAGTTTATTCGGGAAATTAAACAAGTAGTTAACCTCCTTTGATCTGAGTTGTTTCAACATCCATAAACTATATGATCAAAGGGTTATCCCTTATGTTTGCATCTACCTGCAAAAAAACTCCGGGAGGAGATTCAACTTTTCGAATACTTTGCCGGACGTTTCCTCCCCGGGAAAATACACATCACTAGCAAGTGGAGTACAAATTATCGTTCATCTTTGCCTACAAAGTGACATATGTCGTGATTAACTTGTTGACTTTAGTTAAGTTCTTGAAGCAGGCTCTTTTAATTCGGTTGCAGCGCTAATAATTGATCAAACTCTGTTGTCCGCAATTAATCGACAGCCTCTTGGTCGTCGCAAAAAGAAGTGTTTTTGCTTATTGTTTGAGTTCAATAAGGAGTCCAGGTAATTGTACGAGCTTTCTCGAAGCGTTCCTTAACATGGCTCCAATTGACCACATTCCACCAAGCGTCAATATAAGCTTTTCTATCGTTTTGATACTTAAGATAGTAGGCATGTTCCCATACATCGAGAACGAGCAGCGGAATGACGTCCCATTGAGACAAATTTTGATGCTTTTCCGCTTGGAGAATTTCCAGCCGGTGAGACCGCGGCGCCCAGACGAGAATCGCCCACCCGACGGCTTCCACTTTTTCGGCTGCGGAAGAAAAATGTTTCTTAAACGCAGAGAAACTGCCAAAAACTTTCGCAATTTGTTCGCTTAAACTTCCTGTCGGTTCCCCGCCGCCTTGCGGGCTCATGTTGTTCCAGAAGATCGTATGCAGGTAATGTCCGGCCCCATTGAAAGCGGCCTCGCGTTCCCAGTGGGCAATGAGTTCAAAATCTCCGGTTCTCCGTGCCTTCTCCATCATTTTCTCCGCTTTGTTTAATCCGTCTACATAGCTTTTGTGATGTTTGTCATGGTGAAGCCGCATCGTCTTTTCATCGATATAAGGTTCCAGCGCGTTATAGTCGTAAGGCAAAGGAGGCAGAGTGTGCTCTCCGATCGGAACGGCATTCATTGAGTTGTTGTCGGCTCTCCATTTTTCCTTATGCAATTCGGGATCATTTTGATTAGAAATTGCATTCGTTTGGAGAAAACGAGTGAAATCGAGATGTAACATTTGGCTTTGATGAATGAGCTCGGCCAATTTCTTTGGATGATACCTTGTCGTATTGGACCACAGAACGTTTTCAGCTTTTGCCGCCAAGTTCCGAAAGGCATACTCCCAATAATCCAACGAATTTTTGCATCCTTCCGGAACTTTCCGAGACAGTCTTATAAAGGATACATAATCGATCCCTTGGGAACACCATTCCGCAATACTTTTGCAGGCTTGGATCGGATCTCGATGCGTATAGTTATAACTGTTCAATATTTGCTTCCTCCTTTCCTTGATAAACTATGCAGACATTTGCCCTCGGGTTCGTTGGTTGACACGCACAGAGATATGTAATATGAAATATATGATTCCCCGTTGGATGTAAAAGGAAATCAACATAAAAACCCTGGCACATTGCAAAGTTTTTTTCGGGATCGATCACTAATTTTTCCTTCTTGTGCTCGATCAAGCGGTGGCGGTTCATATTGACAAACAGATGATTGTGGTTCGCCAATACGTCGCCGTATCAGCCTCTTGAAGTATGCGGCATTGTTTGCCAACGCCGATACTCATACTCTATAACAGGAGCTCCTGTCACAACATCCCTGTCCGATTCCGATGTAATGCTCAGAGGCTTGCTTCAATAATTCCTTATTTTTCCCTCAAATGGAGGGCATTACATTATATAATATTTCATTTTTTCTCCAGCAAAGCTTTCCGATAGTTGCTTGGCGTCTGTCCGGTTGCTTTCTTGAAAGTATTGGTGAAATAGGCCGAGTCCGTAAAACCTAATCTCTCGGCAATTTCGGTTACGCGCAACGACGTATTTTCCAATAGTCTGGCCGCTTCCTTCATTCTTATCGCCGTGACGTAATCCGTGAAGGTCATTCCTTTGGTTTGTTTGAACAGCTTGCTGAAGTAGCTCGGGTTAAGGTGGATCCGATCCGCAGCTTCTGCTGAAGATATGTCGTAGGCGCGATTCGATTCGATGAAATGAATGACCTGGTCCACCGGAGACAGCTCCTGAATGTTTACAACATGTGAGGACGCGTTTTTCCCCGATGACGCATGTTCTTTCGTTCTTATCCATTCGCGAAGGCATCTATCCAGCTCTTCCTTCTCAACCGGCTTCAATAAGTAATCGAATGCGCCATGGCGCAATGCTTTCTGCACATAGGCGAAATCATCGTGCCCGCTGATCATGACGACACCGGCACTGTATTGATTCTCTTTGATTTCTTTCAATAGCGAAAGTCCGTCCATTACGGGCATCCGGATATCCGTAAGAACCAGCTCCGCATCGTTGAGCTTCAGCCAATCCGACGCATCCATGCCGTTTGACGCTTCATGCACGACAGTGACCGGAAGCTCGACCTTTTCAATGACTTTTCTTATCGCGGTTCGAACCCACTTCTCATCCTCCACAAGAAGCAGACGATATATCATCGATATTCCCCCTTATAGCGGATTGTAAGGCAGTACGACGCTTACCTCCGTTCCTTCCCCTTCAACGCTTCGAATCCTCAAACCGCACCGTTCCCCGAACACATGACGAATCCGGCGCTGCACGTTCATCATTCCTATATGAACCTCTTCAGCCGGCTCCTCTTCATCCAACCGGCGTCTCACCTGTTCAAGCTTCTCCGGCGGTATGCCAGGTCCGTTGTCGGTTATGCGTATTTCAAACAGTTGATCCGGCAGCATGTTGACCGACAATTGAATAACCGTTTTGCCGGGATTTCGTTCCATGCCGTGTACGATGCAATTTTCGACGATCGGCTGAAGCGAGAATTTGGAAATCTGTTGGCGAAGCGCCCAATCCGGAACGTCGAAACGGTATTCCAGCCTCTCCTCAAAGCGGAATTTCTGAATGCGCAAATACACCTCGACGATCTCGACCTCTTGCTGAACCGTAACGGTGATGCCGGATTCTTTCACATTATACCGCAGAAGCCGGGCTAACGCGGCCGCCATCGAACCGATGCTTTCGATTTCGTGCTCAAGCGCCATTCCGCGGATCGTATCCAAGGAGTTATAAAGAAAATGCGGATTGATTTGCGCTTGAAGCATTTTAAGCTCCGTTTCCCTCTGCCGTAAGTGCATCTCCGTCTGCTTCAGCTTTGAGAAATATACTTCGTCAAGCAGTTGAGAAAGCCGGTTCACCATCGTATTAAATCCGATAGAGAGCATGCCGATTTCATCCGCCGTCTCCACGGGCAGTTTCCCCTTGAAATCTCCGATTTCAACTCTTTTCATATATTTGTAGAGCCTCTTAATCGGTCTTACCAAGCTTGCGGCCAACCCGATGCTGAACATGAGCGCGAGGGTCATAAATATCGCCGTTGTCCCAAAGATCATCTTTCCAATATATTCCCTGCTGCTGCGCATTAATTCATCGTACGGTATTGAGGTGACGACCTGCCATTGCAACGACTCGCTTCGGCTGAACGTGAACATTTTCCTGGCGCCATCCACTTCTGCTATAAAAGAACCGCTTTTTTCGTTGCGAATCGAGTTAACAATAATAGGGTCGGCTTTCGTCCCGATTAAGCCCTTGTACGGATGATACACAAAATACCCATTCTCATCCAACATAAATAAAAACCCTTTTCCCGTTTCGCCAAGCTTGATCTTCCTGGCCACATCATGCAAGCGCTTATAATTCACATCGATGACCAGCATCCCGAACGGCTGCAATGTTTGCGGATTCGCAATCCGTTTCACAACCGAAATGACGGGCTCTTCCCTGCCGTTCCACTTGATGAGCCGGCTGTATACCTTCGGACGTCCCGTTACAGGAATTGTATTGTACCAGTATTCACGCTCAATCCCGTCAACGGTGGATACGTCCTCTTGAACCGTCGAATGAATCGACTGAATCCGATCAAGAATCAAAGTAATGTTGATGATATCCGACTGAGAGTAGGCCGAATTTTTCAACAAGTTGCGCACCGGTTGTATTACATCCGTGTCATTTGCTTCTTCTAATGTTTTGAGCTTTAAAAAAGCAACCGTATCCGGATGATTCACAATTTTCAATGTACTGATCTCGAAGCCGCGAAAATAATCCTCGACGTAGATCTTTACTTGCTCAATGATTTGCCAGCTGTATCGCCTTGCCTCGTTTTCGAGCGTTCGGGCCGATTCCCGATAGGAGATGATCCCGACCAGCATCATCGGGACCACGACAAGCAGTATGGAGTAAACCGTTAACTTTGTCATGAGGGAGTGGTCGCGAAGCAGTATTTTCCGGATTATTTTTGTTATGAGCTGTCGATTCATGTGTTACTGCTCCCTTTGAATGAATAGAAAAGGAGAGAACCCTTGCGGGTATCTCTCGTGTTTTAGATTATTTAGAAGCTTCAATGGCATCCAGAATCTCGCGGTATTCCTCCCGATAGCTGTCGATGACCGGCTTTACCGCGTCTTTCCAAGGTTGAAAATCAGTAACTTCCGTGATGGTCACTCCGGCTGCGCGTACGGCATCTTCCGATTCTTTCTCATATTTAGCCCATTCTTCGCGCTGGTATTCGATTGAATCCAATGCAGCCTGTCTGATTATGCCTTGGTCTTCCTCGGATAATTTATCCCATACCGTCTTTGATACGAGCAGCACTTCCGGAACCCGTTGGTGATGGTCCAGCAATAAATGAGGAGCGACTTCATAATGCTTGCTGGAGTAATAACTCGGATAGTTGTTCTCGGCCGCGTCGATCACTCCGGTCTGAAGCGAGCTGTACACTTCTCCGTACGGCATCGGCGTCCCGCTTGCTCCAAGCGCCTCCATAATGGCAAGATTCAACTTGTTTTCGATAACGCGAATCTTCTTCCCTTTCAAATCCTCGATACCAGTTAACGGTTTGGAGGAATAGAAGCTCCGGGAGCCCGAACTGTACCACCCTAATCCTTGCAATCCGGAGGATTGCAGGGTGTCCAGAAGGCTCATGCCCGATTCGCCTAAAAGGAACTTCCATACATGCTCGTCGTTATCGAAGATGTACGGCAGGCTGAACACTCCGAAATTTTTGCTGAACTCCGCCATCGGGCCTGTACTGACGCGGGTAAATTCAATCGCACCTAATTGAACCTGTTCAATGACCGCCTTCTCTTCACCAAGCTGCGCCGACGGGAATACGTCGATCGTAATACGCCCGTTGGAACGCTCTTTCACAAGCTCGGCAAATTTCATATCGCCTTTCGTCGTCGGATAATCGGCCGGATGCGCCTCCGCCAATCGGAACGTGTACGTCGGTCCTTCGTTCGCGCCGGACGCCGATTCACCGGTTTGCGTGTTTCCCCCTCCGGATGCGCAACCGCTTACAAGGATCGCCACGAGAATGATAGCAATAAAGCTCAAGTTAATGTTTTTCATCAAGTGCTCTTTTCCCCTTTCTTGGTTTAATCGTCTACATTTTGTAGTATATTGAAAGCGCATTCAGAGAACCATGTATGATTTTGTTATTATTTTGTGATATTTTTGTTCCGTTAGTGCCCGTTAACCAGGTTCGGAAGCCACATCGAGATGCCTGGTACGTACGTAATAAGCAGCAGCACAGCAACCATCACGCAAAAGTAAGGTATAAGCCTCTTCGTCGCCGCCTCGATGCTCACCCTGCCTACGGCGCACCCGACAAACAGAACGGTGCCGACCGGAGGAGTTATGAGCCCGATGCCTAGATTAAGAATGAGCACGATGCCGAAATGAACGGGATCCATACCCAATGCGGTTACCACCGGGAACAAGATCGGCGTCATAATGAGAATGAGCGGCCCCATATCGAGAGGCGCCCCAAGAACTAAGAGCAGTACGTTAATAATGAGCAATATGATAATCGGGTTATCCGAGATCGCTAGCAATCCTTCAGTAAGCAGGGCCGGAATTTTCAAATACGTCAAAACCCAAGCAAAGGCGCTGGAGGCCGCTATTAGAAACAATACCATGGCGACGGTTCGGAACGTCTTCAAGAAGATAATCTTCACATGGCTTATCGGAAGATCGCGATAGACGAAGAACGTAAGAATAAAGGCGTATACGCAAGCGATCGCACCCGATTCCGTCGCAGTGAACCAACCGGAAAAGATACCCCCCAATATAATTACGGCGGTAAACATGGAGAGAAAGCCATCCCTTACGATCTTTGGGACGTCTTTGAGCTTTACCGGCTCTCCCTTCGGATACCCTCTCTTCTTCGCAATAAAAAACGATAGCGTCATCAATGAGAACAACAAGATTAGGCATGGAACGATTCCCGCGAGAAACAGACTGGAAATCGATACGCCGCCGGCAGCGAGCGCGTACAGAATCATGTTATGACTTGGCGGCATCACTACGCCCTGAATCGCAGCCGCGGAAGTTACCGCAACGGAAAAATCGGCATCGTAGTTTTTCTTCTTCATCATCGGAATCATAACGGATCCGACAGAGGAAGCATCCGCCGCTGCGGAACCGCTAATGTTGCCGAACAACATGCAGGCAACGCAGTTGACCATAGCGAGACCGCCTCTTATGGCCCCTACGGTTAGTTGAGCCAAGTTAATAAGCCTGACTGCCAATCTGCCTTCGCTCATGATCTGCCCGGCCAGAATGAAGAACGGAATCGCCAAGAGCGAATAGGAATTTATACCTTGCACCATCCGCTGTCCGATCACGGCAAGGGGCAAGTCCAGCGTGAAGGCAACCAACAGAGATGTTAAGGCAAGTACCATTGCGATTGGGAACCGCAACAAAATCAATCCGGTAAAGCTTACGGCAAGAATAATAATGGAAATCGCAGTGCTCATTCTCCCAACCCCTCATCCAGATGTTTGTGCTGAACGGTGTCGACCCCTAGAAGATGGAGAATGGAGTAAAAACAAATCATGACTCCGGTGACCGGCATAATGACATACATTACACTGCTTGACCAACCGGTCGCGCTCATCGTATTTCCGCTCATCAACATCGTGAACCCCCAACCGTTCACGATGAGGAAGAGGCCGAATCCGAGGTTGCAAAGCGAAATCAGCGCGTCCAACATCCTGTTGATCGCCTTGGGAAACCTCTTCGCAAGGGCATCCATTGCAATATGAAGGCGGTCCCGAAAGCCGATTGCGATTCCCAAGAAAGAAAACCAGATGAGCAGAAGCAATGTGATTTCTTCCGACCAAAAGAACACAAAGTTAAACACTTTCCGGGTAACGACCTGTAAAGTCACAATTAATGTCATAAGTGCAACCGCACTGACGGCGAATATTTCTATCGCCCGGTCGATCCATACTGCAACAGCCTTTACTCTCATAAATAATGCACTCATTCGCATTCCCCCTTGTCACGATGTTCTCCTTCACATTGTAAGGGCTTACACCGATCCGAAACAGGATGCGTTTTTGTGCTTTATTTGTAATATTTTTGTTTTATGCCGCTAATCTTACTTAATCGAGCCGGGTAAGCTCCCCGCCTTTCGCCTCTGCGATTTCCCCGCCTACGCTAAGCCACACGGACATTGCGGACGGATTATAGACGAATTCGCATGCCGCGGAAAATTGAAGACGATCGAAGGCATGAAGATAGTCCACGATTTCGATGTTGGTTGCGTACCAAATGTTCTCCCGGCCGCCGATAAATTCGCAAAACCGCTCGATAACGTCCCAGTTGTTTTGCTGATCGAACTCGTAGCTATGGCCCCATACATACATCATGTACAGGTACTGCCGTTTGTGCAGCGCATCGAACGCCTTTGCGAGCTCCAGTACGTCGTGATTGTGGTGACACGTCGGATTCCACTCGAGCAGACGATCCGGCATAGCGAACGACCTGCTGCTGTTCACCGTTCGTGCATATTCGATACCGAGGTGGGGCAGCAAATCCATGATGGCCCGACTGTAAGAACCGTTCGGATATGACATCCCCCGAACCGTATATCCTGTCAACCGCTCCAGTGCTTTCCGGTCCTCCATAATTTCGTGGATCAACTGTTCCCTCGGGCTGCGCGCGATTGTCGGGTGAGTTACGGTATGCGCCGACACTTCGTGACCAGCATAAAGAGTGCTCGCCTCTTCCGCTCCGATCCGGTCGCCGGCGCCGAGCAGACCGGAGTTGATATGGAACGTTCCTTTGATGCCGTAGCGGTTAAATATCTCTATCAGTTTCCGATCCGCGATCTTTCCATCGTCGTAGCTCATCGTGAGCACCTTATGCTTGCCTCCGGGAAAACATTTTACAATCTGCTTCATCCCTTCTCACCCTCCGAACGTTCTCACCGGCTCGCCGGCTTTCTTGTATATAGCATTGATAAATTCGGTAGCGGCCGCCGCCGATTCCCCGTCAATAAACGGGCTTCGGCCTTGCTCAATCGCCCGAAGAAAATCCGAAGCCAGCTGCTTGAACAACTCCTCATTTGCAGATCCGGCTGGGTCGAAAGTCGGTGGCTTCATCCCGGGGATATGGAATGTCAAGATTTCATCGTAATTCGCAGTCACGGTACCCTGGGTGCCGGAAATTTCTATGATTTCCTTCTGCATGCCGAGACTTGCCGTAGACGCTTCGATCATCCCGACCGCGCCGTTGGCGTACCGCACAATAGCGTAGCCGTGATCTTCGGTTTCAATACGGTGATACACTTGAAACATTTTTGCGTCCAATATTTCTTGATATCCACCGTTCAACCATAACGCCAAGTCGATAATATGGCTTCCTTGTTGGATGAATGGCCCGCCCCCGTCAATCTCCTTCGTGCCGTGCCATGATTCGTAATATGTCTTAGGCCGAAAATGTTTGATCGTTACATCGACCGACATGATACGCCCCAACGCCCCCGAATCGATGAGCTCCTTCAGGTAGCACATATGCTTAATAAACCGTCTCATGTATGAAACAGCCAGCAGCACCCCGCGTTCCTTGCAGGAGGCGATCATCTCCCGCTGCTTGTCCGGCGAGATATGAAGCGGTTTCTCGCAAAGACAATGCAGCCCCGACCGGGATGCCGCCATAACGCCATCGTAGTGGGAAGCGTTTGGCGTGCAAATCACGGCTGCAGTCGCTTGCGAGCGGGCGGACGTCTCCGCGATGTCGGTGCCGCTCACCGGAATGCCGTGCTCTGCGGCGAACGCCGCAGCCTTCTCTGCATTGCGGCCCACGACGGCGGTGATTTCCGCCTCCGGAATCGATGCGAACGCTTTCAGATACGCCTTGCTGATAACACCGTGTCCGATAAGCACGATGCGATGCTTCTTCAAATGAGATTCCTCCTAACTTAACTTCCTATGTAGGCAGTCCCTTTTCTCAATCCGAGAAATTCAAGAAAACGTACGATCTCTTCGTCCCAAAACTCCCAAGTGTGCCCGTGTCCTTCCGCTTCCCGGTAATGATAGTCGTACGGATTGCCTGGCAATCCGGCGAAGAAAACCCGCATGAGCTCATTCAGGTGAAGCCAGGGATCCTCGCTGCCGCATGAGTGATACACCCTAGGTAGCGGCGTTCCTTTAGCAAGTGCTTGACGCCCCAGAAATTTCAAATCGTTCTCCGTTTCCTTCATATCACCCTCCCCGAATAGGAGGATCCGGTCGTAAGCGCGATCAGAGCCATCGTTCACGAGGGCGATGTCGGATTTGTCGCCGGCCGAGAATGCGCCGATCGCCGCATACAGATCCGGACGGGCCAGTCCGATACGGAAACAGCCGTAGCCGCCGTTCGACAGGCCGGAGATGTAGTTATCCTCCCGATCGGAAGAGAGTCTGGGAAACAGGTGACGGAGGATCGCCGGCAGCTCCTCGGTCATGTAAATAAAGAAACGGCCGCCGTGCGCCATGTTCGTATAACAGGAGTTGAGGACGCCCGGCAGTACGACCGCGATACCGTATTGGTTCGCATAGCTCTCAATGCGGCTCATTCGCTGCCACGCAGTGTGGTCGCCCGAGCCGCCGTGCAGCAGCCAGAGCACTTTCAGCTTGCCGTCTCCCGTGTACGGACGCTTCTCCTGCGGCAGGATGACGTTCACCTGCATCTCCATTTCCAACACTTCGGAGAAAAAATGAGTCTCCATCAATGCCATAGCGCTTACTTCCCTCCCTCGACGGACAGGTGCTGCAGCAGCCAAGGGATGGTCCGTTCGATGCATGTATCCCAGCATTGCCAACTGTGGCCGCCCGGGCCTTCCTCATATTCTAGCGGCAGCCCCAGCGATTTCGCATGTTGTTGGAAACGGACGTTCTCTTCGTGTAAGAAGTCTTCGGTTCCGCACCACATATACAAATTCGGGCGAGGGCCGTCCGATGCGGCCAACCTTGAGGCGGACGCGAATAGGTCGTTCACTCCGCCTTCCAGCCGCTCCCTGCTCCCGAATATATCGCTAGATAACTGCGAGGGCAATCGGTCGTAAGTCTTAAGCGCATCCATCTCGCCGGAGAAGGATGCGGCGGCGGAGTAGCGTTCGGGCGCATTCAATGCGGCCTTCATCGCACCGTAACCTCCCATGGAGAGTCCGGCGATAAAGCGGTCTTCCCGGGCGCTCGAGATCGGATACATGCGTTCGCAGAACGCGGGAAGCTCCTCGGTAATGAAGCGGAAGTACTCCCGTCCGAACGCCATATCAGTATACCAGCTCAGGTGAGCGGCAGGCATAACGACTGAGATCGGCTTATCCTCCACGTAGCGCTCGATGCTCGTTCTCCGCATCCAAGCGGTATGATCGTCGCTCATGCCGTGAAGCAAGTATAATGCCGGGTACGGTCCCGGGTCGTTCACGCTGCGCCAACCGCCGGCTACGTGCTGCGGAAGCAATACCTCCATCGAAACCGGCATGCGAAGAACTTCGGAATGATAATGTACATGAAGCCAAGCCATGGTCGAAGCAGCCCCCTAGCATGTGTATAAGTCTTCAATTCTATTTGTAGTTTCAGTTATACTAACTTTACATTATCTGCAATCTGAGAACAATTCGATATAGGAACCTCTGGTTATGTCGGACGATGTAGGAACGCAAAAAAATAAAGCCGCCATCTGTTTAGAGTAATGGCTGGCTTTTGCAAGTACAATGTTGTAAAAGTGAGCGATTGTTCAAGTTTTCGCGGCGGCCACATATTTGGCGTAAATGGCATCATACTCCGTTTTTGTAATGGGAATTACCGTCCCATGACGGGGATGTGGAGGCAGCTCATAGGAAGAAGACATCACCCATTCCCCGGAATTCAGGTCGGTCGTTTCAAGGGGGACGTAGCCTCTGCCGCTGAACTCGTCTACAAACAGATACCATTTATTTTCCGTATTGGATTTAAAAATCGTCGGACCTTCCACCCACTTCATGTTGCCTACGCCTTCTTTAATCAGTTCAAAGTTAGTGTCGAGCACAGAATTCCCGACTTCTTGGAAGACCGTCTTTCCATAAGGCGTCGAAGCGGAATTGTCTCTTTCATCCTTTGTGAATCTGTATATCTTGCCATCGTGGGCAATCATGGTCGTATCAATGATTGAATACCCGAAATCCATGTAAACTTGAGGTTCCGTGAAAACATAGAAATCTCTGGTTTTACTGTACAACATTTTTTGGCGGGCATTGCCGGTATGACTTTCATTTTCGAATATATTCGATGCCCAGAAGACAACATACTCGTTTGTCGTATGATCGTAGATCACTTCGGGTGCCCATGTATTTCCCGCCTCCGCAGGCGCCACCTGAATCATCCTTTGCTCCGACCAATGGATAAGGTCGTTGGATTCCCAGACCATAATGGATCTGCTGCCACTTCTTTGCGCCCGGTTCCAGTCGCCGTTGCCGTGAATTTTCAGATCGGTTGCAATCATGTAAAACTTATCGCCTTCCGGCGAACGGATAATAAAAGGATCTCTCAGTCCTTGCTCGCCTATTTCGGATGTCAGGACCGGTTGTCCGTCGTTCAATTCGTTCCAGCGCAGAGGATCGTTTCCTTCGCTTAAAGCAAAATAGATCTGCTCCCCGTTTATGAAGCGATCCCCAATAAAATAAGTAAAGAAGTATCCTGCATAATCCTCTTCCTTAGGAAGCTCTCTTACTCTTGCTTGAAAACTCTTTGTTGCGGATACGTCATTTTTGGTGATGGTTGCCGTTAGCGTAACTGTGACATCCCCGCTTCCGCTCGCAGGACGCGAAACTTCCCCTGTAGTTGTAATGACGGTGGGATTTTCAGAATTCCAAGTAATTCTTGTTTCGTGATTTCCTTCTGTCGGCAGTGTTAAATGGCCACGGACATCATCGATGTTGTAAACGATCAAAGCTTCCGTATCCAGCCGAACTTCCTCTGCAATTGTTGACTTATCCGCTGCGGTATCCACTAACTTTTCCCCCTTATCGGCAATTGTTTCATCCGGCTCCACATGACCGGCTAATCGATCGCCTCTACTATTCATAAAGATGCCGGTTGCAATTATTATTAGAAGAACTAGACAGGTGAATAACATTCGATAGTAACGATTCATGTGTATCACCTCTCGTCATTTCGCATAGAGGCAAACATAAATGCATATCAATTAATATATATACTAATGTTCATAATATATTATCGCTTATTGGCCCATTTTTCAACGTAAATAATTTGCCGTATTTTTTTATCTACTCCCTTGAGAATAAATAAGAAGAGAACTTTCAGGTTGTGAAGACTCCTCTGAAAGTTCGGAATTGTACTGCTATTAGCGGAAAGACTCCGTATAGGACGCTATTAAGATCCTTGGATCGTTATTTTTTTTGCGCATCACCGTGTTTCACTATGAAACAAGCACGCACGATTCGCCGCCTCTTGTTCATTCCGGCACAACGTGGTTTTTTTGCGCATCACCGTGTTTCACTATGAAACAAGCACGCACGATTCGCCGCCTCTTGTTCATTCCGGCACAACGTGGTTTTTTTGCGCATCACCGTGTTTCACTATGAAACAAGCACGCACGATTCGCCGCCTCTTGTTCATTCCGGCACAACGTGGTTTTTTTGCGCATCACCGTGTTTCACTATGAAACAAGCACGCACGATTCGCCGGCTCTTGTTTCACACCGGCACAACGTGGTTCTTTCGCGCATCACCGTGTTCACTATGAAACAAGCACGCACGATTCATGGTTATATGTCCGAGTGAACCCGGTGGCATCTGTAATTTACTACAAATCCTTCCGTTGATATGTCCTGACTCGATATCGGAATAAACCATTAATTAAGCGAATGTTGGACATATTTCGCACGGACGATCTTTGTCGCTTCAACCATATTGCGGAGGGAAGAAACAGTCTCATCAAATCCGCGCGTCTTAAGTCCGCAGTCCGGATTGATCCAAAACAGCTTCGGATCCAGCACACGCAAAGCGCGTTCGATCATCGAAGTCATTTCCTCCACTTGCGGAACCCGCGGACTGTGGATATCGTATACGCCTAAACCGATGCCTTTACTATAGGTATTCAACTCGAAGCTGTGAATCAGCTCTCCATGACTGCGGGATGTCTCGATCGAAATCACATCGGCATCCATCTCTTCGATCGAATCGATCATGTCATGGAACTCGCAATAGCACATATGCGTGTGAATTTGCGTGGTATCTTGTACCGTGCAGGTGGCTGCGCGGAATGCCTTTACAGCCCACTTCAGGTACTTCGATTGTTCTTCCTCCTTGAGCGGCAGCCCTTCGCGCACCGCGGGCTCGTCGACCTGTATCATGTGAATACCCGCCTGCTCCATTGCCTCCACCTCTTGTCTAAGCGCATAGGCCAATTGATAAGCGATGTGTTCGCGATCGATGTCATCGCGAACAAACGACCAGTTCATGATCGTAATCGGTCCGGTCAGCATTCCTTTAACCGGTCGTTCGGTCTGGGACTGAGCATATTTTGTCTCTTCGACGGTCATCGGCCCCTTGAACGCTACGTCCCCAAATATGATCGGCGGTTTGACGCAGCGGGATCCGTACGATTGTACCCAACCGTTCTGTGTGAACGCGAAGCCCGCGAGCTTCTCGCCGAAAAACTCGACCATGTCGGTTCGCTCAAATTCGCCGTGCACGAGAACATCCAGCCCGATTTCCTCCTGCAGCTTGATCCACAGATCGATCTGTTCCCGGATGAAGCTTGTATACCGCTCATCGCTCCATTCGCCTTTGCGCCAAAGCTGGCGGGCCCTGCGAACCTCGGCGGTTTGCGGGAAGCTTCCGATTGTCGTTGTCGGAAAGATAGGCAACCGCCATTTCTCCTGTTGAGCTTTATGACGTTCGGAGAAAGGACTGTTCCGTTCGGGGTGCTGAGTACTGATAGCGGCAACCGCATGCTGAACGTCTTCCCGATTGCGGTCGGCAGACAGGTTAAGCGCCTGGCCGGCACGATCGTATTGTTCCAGTTCGGATATGATACCGCCACCGTCTTTCGCTAATGCTTTCGTTAGAAGTACAAGCTCCTCCAGCTTCTCATCCGCAAATGCGAGAGCTTCCTTCAGTTCGGATTTCAGTGTCGTTTCATGTTGTACCGTTACCGGAACGTGAAGCAAGCTGCAGGACGATTGTACGACTAACCTCTCGACCGGTACGAGCTTTGCGAGGCTTTGCAGCAGCGCCAGTTTTTCACGAAGAGGCGCCTTCCAAATACCGCGGCCGTCGATGACACCCACACCTAATACCTTGTCCGCCGGAAAACCCAGCTCTTTGATCGACGACATATTACCGGAAAAGCCATGTACGAAATCAAGTCCTATTCCTTTCACTGGCAGTCCGACGATGTCGCTGTAGCGCTCTGCCGATTCAAAATAGGTTTGCAGCATGATGTTCAAGTTCGGCGCCGAAGCGGCAAACGTCCCATAGATTAACTTCAATCGCTGCACATCGGCTTCGCTTAGCTTTGTTACGAGTATCGGTTCATCGATTTGTACCCACTGAACCCCTTCTCTTTCAAGCTCCCGCAAAATCTCCACATAGAGAGGAAGCAGCCGGTCGAGCCACGAGTCTGTCTCCGATACGCTATAACCCTTTGACAGCTTTAGGAAGGTCAACGGTCCGACAATAACCGGTTTTCCTTCTATACCGAGCTTCTCCTTCGCTTCCCGATATGCCGAAAGAGGTTTATTTTCGGTAAGCGCCGGCGATACCCCGTCCAATTCAGGAACGATATAGTGATAGTTGGTGTTGAACCATTTGGTCATTTCGCATGCCGCCGAATCCTTCGTACCGCGGGCCATGCCGTAATAGACGGATAGCGGTACGGCACCGCCTTGATAAGAAAAGCGCTTAGGAATGATGCCGAACATTGCGGCTGTATCAAGCATGTGATCGTAATAGCTGAAATCATTCACCGCGATGAAGTCGATGCCCTTCTCCCGCTGTTTGCGCAAATGATTCAAACGGATTTCCTGCAGCTGACTGTGAAACTCCGATTCTATGAGCTTGCCTGACCAAAATGCCTCCAACGTCTTCTTCCACTCTCGATTCGCACCGATACGCGGATATCCCAGCACACTGCTTTTCACCATGTTTTGTAAACTCCTCTGCTAGTTGTTTACAAAAAACATATCACGTCAGGCTGGATATAGCGTAACTGATAATAACTATATCTAGATATAGTTTTTGGCTATAACAAAGCGATTATTGGGTTATTGCCTGCTTGAGCGACTGAATATACGCCTCTCCCAGCTTGGATAGTGAAGCGTTTCGATGGGATATCCAACCGACATTGATCGTTTCCTCGCAATCCAACGGCACGGGAATAATTTCATTGCCGTTTAAGTCGGCGCTCAGTACACCGGTGGATATCGTATATCCGTTTAATCCGATCAACAAATTGAAGAGCGTCGCCCGGTCATTGACTCGAATGCTTTTCTTGTGCGACATCGTGCTGAGTATTTCTTCCGAAAAATGGAATGAATTATATTCTCCCTGGTCAAAGGACAAATACGGATATTGCTCCAGCTGGTCAATCGTCACGATCGATTGCTTCGCCAAGGGATTCTTAATACTGATAAAAATGTGCGGTTTCGCGATAAATAAGCTGTTGAACTGCAAATTGGCTTCTTTAAGCATCTTGTTGATGACTTTCTCGTTAAACTCATTCAAATATAAAATTCCGATCTCGCTGCGCAAGCTTTTGACATCCTCAATAATTTCATAAGTTTTTGTCTCGCGCAAAGCCAATTCATATTCATCTTGGCCATACTGCTGCACTAAACTTACAAATGCATTCACCGCGAAAGCGTAATGCTGAGTCGATACCGAAAAATGCTGCGGGGAAGGTTTGGCATTGAGATACCTGCCTTCCAATAATTCCGCTTGCTCGACCACCTGTCGCGCGTATCTTAAGAATTCAACCCCGTTCTTGGAAAGGGATATTCCTTTATTGGATCTTTCAAAAATCGTAATCTTCAATTCTTCTTCAAGATCTCTAATTGCATTGGAAAGGCTGGGCTGAGAAATAAACAGCCGCTTGGCCGCTTCATTAATGGAACCTCTCTTCACGACTTCAATCACATACTTTAATTGCTGCAGCGTCAATGTGACTCTCCCCTCTATATTCTCGATGTTCTCGCAGGCAGTTGGATTCTTTGCTGTTTTACATTACATTATACATCACTATTTTCGGCCATGATTTTTTCTCCGGTTATTCAAACCGATTTTCTTTCTCTATCGTTATTTATCATTGGGGGAGTGCACCCTGTCCTCTTCAAATAACAAACTAACGGAAGGAACGGGAGAAGCGACCTCATGTATCCGAATTTTGTGGCATTTCCAGTCTGCATGAGTGTTTCGCGGCAAAAAACAAAGCCGGCCGACTCTTCGCCCCAGAGTATGGCCGGCATTATTTAAATAATCAACCGAATAGCATGCACCGCTTCGGGGTTTTCCAAGGCCGACAAGTCGCCCGGATCTTCCCCCAAATAAGCGGCGCGAATCACTCTGCGCATAACCTTGGCGTTCCTTGTCTTGGGCAGCGCATCTACGATATGGATCGCCTTCGGCTTTAACGACTTCCCGAGCCGTTCAGCGACCAAAGCAATCAAATCCGCCGTCAACTCGGACGGTTGAATCGCATTTGCGCGGGAACGATGCGGGACGATAAAACAGACGGCTGCCTCCCCTTTCACCTCGTCGGGTACGCCTATGGCGGCCGCTTCCGCCACCAGCGGATGCTCCACGAGCAGCGATTCCATCTCCGCAGGGCCGAGCCGTTTGCCTGCGATTTTTAGAGTATCGTCGGAGCGACCCGTGATGTACCAGCAGCCGTCTTCGTCGATATTTACCCAATCGCCGTGCACCCAAACATCGTGCCAACGCGACCAATACGCCTTCTCATATCGCTGCGGCTCCTGCCAAAAGCTTTCCGCCATGCCGACCCATGGACTCTTCAGAACCAACTCCCCGACTTCGCCCCGTACAGATTTCCCTTCATTGTTAAACACATCCGCGTTCATGCCTGGAATCGGCGTGTTGAAGCCGGCCGGGGCAATCGGTTTTAACAGTACATTACCGAGAATGCCCCCGGATATTTCAGTACCGCCCGAATAATTGACAATCGGTACACGGTCTTTGCACACTTCGTGGAACAGCCAGAGCCAAGACTCCGGATTCCAGGGCTCTCCCGTCGAACCGACCACCCGCAGCGAGGACAAGTCACGACCTCGGAAGCATCGCTCTCCGTGCTTCATCAACACGCGAATCAATGTCGGAGAAATACCGAGGTGCGTCACTTGGTGCTTTTGGACAAGTTGGAATATGCGATCCGGGCCGGGGTAATCAGGCGCTCCTTCATAAAGCGTCATCGTGCCGGCGTTGAGCAGTGAGCCGTATACCAGAAATGGCCCCATCATCCAACCCATGTCCGTGATCCAAAACATAACGTTGCCTGGCCGAAAGTCCATTGCATATCCGGCGTCGAACGCCGCTTTGATCGGAAACCCGCTGTGCGTATGGACGATGCCTTTGGGCGAGCCGGTCGTCCCGGAGGTGTACAGGAGCATGAGCGGATCGGCGCTTTCCATCGGGAGCGTTTGCAATTGTTGCAAGGAGTCGGAGCGGGTCAGCTCGGTCCATTCCACGTCTCTCTCCTGCCGCCAAGGGATATCGATGCCAAGGCGGCGAACAACGACCAGCTTCCGGACTGCAGTGACGTTGTCTGCCGCCTTATCGGCTTCCTCCTTCATCGGAACCACTATACCGCGCCGGTAATAGCCGTCTGCCGTGATGATGAGTCTGCAGCCCGCCCCTTCGACGCGTTTGGCCGCCGCCTCCCAGGAATAGCCGGAGTATACGGGGGTAGAAATTGCTCCGAGCTTGGCAACGGCAAGCATGGCAATTACGGTTTCCGGCAGCATCGGCATATAGATTGCAATGCGCTCGCCCTTGCTTATCCCTAATCGACGTAATCCGTGCGCCGCACGATCGACTTGTTCGGCCAGCTCGCTATAGGTAAACCTTCTCGTTTCCCCGTTTTCGCCTTCCCAGAGGAGAGCATGCCTGCCGGATACCGCCGCATCATTCAACCATTTGTCGACTGCGTTGTAAGCCGCGTTGATGCGGCCCCCGGCGAACCATGAGGGCCGGCGTATCCCCCCCGCCAAATCGACGACCTGATCATAGCCGTGAAACCATTCGATCCCCATATCCTCTACAACGGCATCCCAGAACCAGGATATGTCTCGAATCGATTCCCGATAGAAATCGTCAAAATCGGCAAACCCATATTTTCGCATAAAGCGATAAAGGCGTGTTTTCTCCATCTCATGCTTCGGCGGGTGCCAAACCGCTTTTTGCCGCATGTTCAGCATCTCCTTTTTTTTGCATCGCTCCGCGTTATCATTACGATCTTGGAACCCAGCTGTATGCGTAATCTTTATCCTCAATCTCCCGTGCCTGCCCCACGACTTGCAGAGGACGGAACGTGTCGATCATAACCGCCAATTCATTCGTTTCCTTCTTCCCGATGCTTTCTTCCACTTTGCCGGGATGGGGACCGTGCGGGATGCCCGAAGGGTGCAGCGTTATCGAGCCTTCTTCAATCCCTTTGCGGCTGCCGAAGTTTCCTCTCACATAGTACAGCACTTCATCGCTGTCGACATTGCTGTGAAAGTACGGAGCGGGGATGGACTGCGGATGATAATCGTACAGCCTTGGGCAAAACGAGCACACGACGAAATTGTTCCCTTCGAAAGTCTGATGAATCGGCGGCGGCATATGGATGCGTCCCGTAATCGGTTCGAAATCGTGAATATTCAATATCCATGGATACAAATAACCGTCCCACCCGGCCACATCCAGCGGATGATGGGAGAGTATATGGGAGTGCAGATGTCCGCCTTTTTTTGTACGGACTTCAAACTCGCCTTTTTCCGTAACCGTTTCCAATATTTCCGGAACGCGGATATCCCGCTCGCAGTACGGACTATGCTCCAGCAACTGTCCGTGTTCATTA
The DNA here is from genome assembly GCF_016482785.1 of Paenibacillus alkalitolerans. Taxonomy (GTDB): domain Bacteria; phylum Bacillota; class Bacilli; order Paenibacillales; family YIM-B00363; genus Paenibacillus_AE; species Paenibacillus_AE alkalitolerans. Next base: position 506,709 of record NZ_JAEMXM010000001.1, read on the forward strand.
CGGTAACGCTTAGGTGTCGTGATCCAGCCGTTCGTTTCCGCTACAAGAAACTTGGATTTCCCGGCATCCGGAACCACACGGTAAATCGTGCCGATCGGCAGCACGATATAGTCGCCGGGGCGATACAATAATGTGCCGAACATCGTTTCCACTTTGCCTGACCCGTAATGAACGAACAGCAATTCGTCTCCGTCTCCATTGCGGTAGTAATAGTCCATCGCTTCCGTCGGATTGACGACACCGATCAACAAATCGTCGTTGCCGAGAATATACTGCCTGCCTGCGACCGCGTCGCCGGTTTTGTTACATCCGATTGTGCGGAAATGCCGGTGCCGCAGCGCTCCCTGCTCTTCATACTGAGTTCTGCAAGCAGAAAGCAAATGCGCTTTTACGATTTCGGCAGGCGCATAATGATGGTATAGAATCGATTGGATTCCCGAAAAGCCTTTCGTCCCCATCACCTGTTCGCGGTACAACGTACCGTCCGTCCGGCGAAATTGCGTATGCCTCTTAGGCGGGACCGTCCCCATGCGATGATAAAACGGCATATTCGCTCCCTCTCTCCCGATTACTCCACCTGATTTTTCAACACGCCCAGTCCGGTGACCGCAAGCTCCACCTCATCACCCGGCTCGAGCCACCGGTGAACCTCCGTCCCCAACTCTAGAATGCATCCGGTGCCAACCGTCCCCGATCCGATCACATCTCCCGGATATAATACGGCATCTTCCGAGGCACGCTCGATCATTTCCCCGAACGTATAGTAAATATCCCGGAAATTACCACGAGACAACAACCGCCCGTTTACTTTGGCCGTCATCTCCAAGCTAAAGCGGTCTCCTGTGCGGTATGGCGCCAGTTCATCCTTCGTAACCAGATACGGACCGAGAGAGGTGGCAAAATCTTTGCCTTTTGCCGGGCCTAATCCGACTTTCATTTCCTGGCGCTGGAGATCGCGGGCGCTCCAGTCGTTCATGATACAGTATCCGGCAATATAGTCATCCGCCTCGCATGCCCGTATATTACGTCCTTCCTTTCCTATGACACAGGCGATTTCCAGCTCATAATCCAGCCATTGGCACTTCTTGGGCCGCAGTACCGGCTCATCGGGCCCTATAATGCACCGGTGATTGGAGAAATAAAATACGGGAATTTCATACCACTCCGGAATCATCGCAAGTCCTCGCCCCGCCCTCGCCGTCTTCACATGCTGCTCGAAAGCGTAAAAATCGCGCACGCTGGACGGCTTCGGAATCGGAGCGCACAAGGAAACGCCGGCAAACGGGAATGCCTTCCGCGGCTGCTCTATGAAAAGCTTCGCAGCATCCAGCCTGAATTGTTCCGCTAATAGGTTCGCGACCGGTAAACACGTTTCCGAATCCTGTAAAAAATCCTGTATATTATCCGGCAGTAATCCCCCGCTGGCCAGCTGCATGTCGACCACTATGCCGTCCTGAACCCAGCCCGCCCTCTGCTCGCCTTTTTCATTGAGGAACGTAACAAATTTCATGCGGGTCAACTCACTTTCCAGGCTGCTTTTTCCGTTCCAGCTCGAACGTATCCGAAACTGCCCGTGTATATGTTTGCCCTGCCATCCGGCCGATCGGGCGCAGCTTTTCGCTGTTGATTTTGCCGTTTTCGAACAGCTCATCCAGAACATGCAAATAAACGACCCGGCCGATCACCAAGCTGCCGGCGCCGGGATGATCGCCGAACGTAACGATTTCATGCAATGTACACTCGAGGTGCACATCGCATTCTTTTACACGCGGCGGTTTGACGAACTCGCACGGTATTTTGGTGAGACCCGTTTGCACGAATTCATCCACCTCAGGCGGATATTCAATCGCACAATCGTTCATTTTTGCGGCGATTTTCTCACCTACAATGTTGATGACAAACTGTTTCGTCGCCTCGATATTGGAGAGCGTATCCTTCTTTTTCCCATCGGTCCCCCTGATCATCGGAGCAAAACAAACCATCATCGGATTCGCGCATATGCCGGTAAAAAAGCTGAAAGGAGCCAAATTGCAGTGCCCGTCTCGATCGACAGTGGAGACAAATGCGATAGGCCGGGGCAGAACGGAGCCGATAAGCAATTTGTAGGCGTCTTTCCAATCCAGCGTGCCGGGATCTACCTTCATCTTCCCACTCCTTTATCTTAAAGATTACCTCTGCGGGCCTGTTCCCGTTCAATCGATTCGAATAGCGCTTTAAAGTTGCCCTCCCCGAATCCGGTAGCGCCTTTCCTCTGAATGATTTCAATGAACAAGGTGGGACGGTCCACGATCGGCTTCGTAAAAATTTGCAGCAAATAGCCTTCGTCATCCCGGTCGACTAAAATATTCAGTTCCCGAAGCTTGGCAATATTTTCATCGATTGCGCCTACCCGGTCAGGCAGCATTTCATAATAATTGTCCGGCGTAGTCAAGAAATCAACGCCGTTATTCCGCAGGGCGGATACCGTAGAAATAATGTCATTCGTTAAAAGCGCGATGTGCTGCACGCCGGCACCGTGATAATAGTCGAGGAATTCTTGAATCTGCGATTTGCGCTTTCCGGTTGCCGGCTCGTTAATCGGAAATTTGATTCGCCCGCCGCTGAACATGACCTTCGACATCAGCGCCGAATACTCGGTCGAGATGTCCTTATCATCAAAATGTATCATCTGTTTGAAGCCCATTACCTTCTCGTAATACCGTACCCATTCCTCCATGCGCTCCACATTGCCGACAACATGGTCGACTCCGATGATTCCGGCCGGTTGATGCAAAATGGGCAGCTCGCAAGGCTCATACTTCGGCAAAAACAGCCCGTTATAACCGCTGCGGTCGATTAACGTGTGGACTGTATCCCCATACGTTCCGATAACAGCCATTGTTACCGTTCCATGAGCATCGGTAAATTCCCTCGGCTCCATAACCGGGATACCGCCGCGGTTAACCGCCTCCCGGTAAGCCTTCTCCACATCGTCGATCCGCAATGCAATGTCTTTCACGCCGTCGCCATGGTTCTTGACAAATTCCGCGGCCGGATGGTCCGGCGAAAGCGCACCGGTGACGACAAACCGCGTTTTATTTTGTTCCAGCACATACGAAACCTTGTTTATTTCTCCGGTTTCCAATCCTGCATAGGCAGCTGGACGGAAACCGAATCCTTTGCTGAAAAAATGCGCGGCTTGTTTCGCGTTGCCGACATAAAATTCAATATAGTCGATTTCCCGTACCGGAAAAAAATCAGAAGCTACGCCATCGAACCGTCTTTGTTTTTTCATGCAGTCTCATCCTTTTTCCACCATCATATTCAGCATGTGACGAAGATGTCGAAGCTTCTATTGGAAAGATGTACGGATATACGGGTATTAATCTCTATTGTTCTAAATAATTCCTGCCGTGGCTTCAATTCCGACATTGCATCCAAAATGCAGTTCCTTCACGACAACAACTGTTCTTGCAGGTTTATGGCTCCCGAAAAACCGGCCGTAAACAATGTTCACTTTATCCCAAAAAGCAATATTTGTAATGTATACCGTCGTTCTAATAATTTGCTCTTTACGCTGCCAGCCTCATCAAGAATAATTTCGATGTTCTTTAATACTCTTACTGTCTCGTCCTCGATCGTTCCGATTTTCTTTTGTTCTGTATCCGGGTCTATAGCTACTGGTTTGAGATATAAATCAAATCACCATAAATAACGGCTTGAGAGTAATGACCGGACGGTTTTAACGCATTGTCTGTAGATACATATATCATTTATATCCCTCCTGATAGTTGCTCATAAGATAAGTTCCGATTGAAATACAATTACCGCTTCGCCGGAGATGTTAACTTCGACAGGTTCTCCATTCTCAATTTGCACTTCAACTTCCATAGTTCCAGATCGTCCCATTGCTTCCCCTTGTTTAGCTTTGAATCGGAACGAAGATCCGTTATGCTTTGCGAGTTTATGATGAACAAGGTATGCCCCAAGGGGGCCGTTGGCGTTTCCGGTTACCGGATCTTCGTTGATCCCTATAGCGGGAGCGAACATCCTTCCTCTGATGAGGATGTCATGATCAGCAGAATCGGTCGTGAACGTATAGTAACCGTTACAATTTATTCGTTTGCTCAATTGAGCAAGAGCTTCGTAATTTGGCTTAAGCTGATGTAAGATGACACTGCTTTTTATACCGATCATCACCTTGGAGTGACCTGTTGAAACAATTTGAACAGGGTGATTTTCCAATAAATCTTCTTCTGTGACGCCTAAAGCCGATAACAGCATTTCCCTGTCCCCTCCCTCAATTAACGAACCGAACTCGATTTTCCCTTGCTTCATAATGATTTTATAATCGTTGTCTTCCCGAATGACATCAACCGGCAAAATGCCTGCCCCCGTTTTATGAATAACCCGTGTCGTATCCAACCGTTGTTCAACGGCGCGTGCATAGTGCGCAGCTATAGTGGCATGTCCGCAGATCGGCACCTCATGTGTCGGCGTAAAAAAGCGCAGATGAACATCATATGCGGCGTCACTGGAAGAAAAAATAAAGGCCGTTTCAGAATTGTTAAGCTCCCTCGCAATTTTCTTCATGTCGCTTTCCGTTAATCCGTCCGCATTCGTAATAACCCCGGCAGGATTCCCGGTAAACTTGTGTTTCGTAAACGAATCAATCTGATATAACCGATAACTTCTTGTCATACCGCTTCTCTCCCAACTTTAGGGTTTTCTTTATTTCCCTGTCCTTTATCTCGCATTGATTTCGGTTTTAAGTTTACCAGGACAATGCTTGAAATAATCAGAACAAGTCCCGCTATTAGTTTAGAAAGCCGAGAATCAGGCCGGCAATTTTACAAAAGAACATCGGTTCCCCCAGCCATAACCACGAGCAGATGCCAAGCAGCACAGGTTGGAAGAAAACTATCGTTGCAAATAGTCCGGCAGGCACATAATTCAGCCCTATGGTTTGAAAGATGCAAAATAGAATAATGTTCAGCGCCGAGGATATTAAATAAATGTGCCATGTATTTTGGTTACGGCTGCAAAGGGCTATGAAATCGGAACCGTACGCATTCGGGTTATTCGGGAGAAGCATCCCGGATTGAAATTTGAATTCTATGAAGGAACAATCGATGAGATTAAAGAATGGCTGTCATCCAGAGTGATCGATGTCGGTTGGATTATTCCGCCGAATGACGGGTTTGAAATTGTTCCGTTCTACAATGACGACATGTGTTTGTAATACGAGACGATCATCCTCTTAACAACCGTCCGATAATTCATATAACGGATTTGAACAACGAACCTATGAAGGTCTGGGTGCTGCTATCGTATCCAAAATATCATTGTCGCTGTCAAAATTACCGCCTAATGTCCAAGTACGCACCATTGATCCGCAGCCGTGCAGAGTAATTAACTTGGCGGTTCCTTCATTGAAGGAGGCTTCGATCGCCGTTAAGCTTTTCATTCAAACAGCAAGAGACCTTTATTTATCCGCTGCCTTGATAGAATGATAAATGCCCCATATTTTTGGATATGGGGCATTTATTCCGATGATTGAGTTAAGGAAGCACATTGCCTGCCGCCCGATAAATCTCATACCACTCTTGGCGTGTCAGATGCACATCGCTTGCTTTACAGCAATCTTTTAACCGCTCAATATTCATCGTTCCGGTCACCGGCTGCATGCGCGCGGGATGGCGCAATATCCATGCGAGTGCGACGGTAGTGTTGCTCACTTCATATTTTGCCGCGATTTCGTCGATCTTCCGGTTCAATTCCGGGAACTTGTCGTTCCCGAGGAATACGCCTTGGAAAAATCCGTATTGGAACGGCGACCAAGGCTGGATGGTGATATTGTTCAATCGGCAATAATCAAGCACGCTGCCGTCCCGGTTTACAGCGGAGTCGTTTTCCATATTTACATTAATTCCGCTTGAGATCATCGTCGCGTTCGTGATGCTCAGCTGAAGTTGGTTCGCAACAATCGGCTGCTTCACCGACTTCTTCAGCAGCTGGATCTGCATCGGGTTGTGATTGGAGACGCCGAAATGCCTCACTTTCCCGGAGTTTTCCAAAATATCGAACGCCTCCGCCACCTCTTCCGGCTCTACCAGCGCGTCCGGCCGGTGCAATAGCAAAATATCCAAATAATCGGTTTTCAACCGCTTCAGAATGCCGTCAACGGATTCCAAAATATGTTCTTTGGAGAAGTCGAACATGCCTTTGCTAATACCGCACTTGGATTGCAGGATGAGCTTCTCGCGAATATCGTCGTTCATTTGGATCGCTTCCGCGAATATTTCTTCGCAATTGCCTCCACCGTAAATATCGGCATGGTCGAAGAAATTGGCCCCTTGATCCAGGGCGGTCTGGACGAAACGCTCCGCCTCTTTCTTATCCAGCGAGTTAATTCGCATGCAGCCGACCGCAATAACCGGTACTTCCAACGTGGTGCTTCCCAGCTTGATTGTTCTCATAGGTTTGTCCATTCTCCTTTACCAGAACGCGGCTCTCAAATGAGAACCGCGCTTATTATAGTGTTAATGTTTTTGGTGGAAAAAATCGAAAAATGCATGGAATATTTCGATTCCTTGAAACAGAAAAAGACTGGCGGCAGATAATGTAAAGAAGCCGATCACTATCAATCGAGCCAATAACATGGGCATTCTCCTCCTTATGTTAAATTAAATGAAGGGAGAAGATCTATATTAAAAATAACTCGATTGATAAAAAACAGCCAGCAAAAAATGTTTCGATTTGAAGTTTACAGCCGCAAAATTTCCGGCCGCAGCAGAGAACGAAGAACCGCCGATAATAACGGGATAATGCGAAATGATGCCATACAGCTTTAATTTTTCATCCGTATGCGCAGTATTATCGGAAACATCGGCAGTTATTTCGTCGATTGCGGTAATGGCGGGATGAATCGCAATGAAAAGTACGGATAAAATCGTAAAGATCAGCAGCGCAGCATGCCGGCTATTTCTTTTCAACGCGCATCCCCCCTTGCATAACGACTCCTTTAATCATAAATTAAATTTCCAGGGTTGAACAGCAGAAAAAATTGCGGCGACCGTTTCCACTGGGAAACGGCCGCTTTGTTGAGTTATTTTGAGCTGAAATCGTAATAAAATTTCGGCCGTTCCCGGAGAAACACCTTGTATATGTCGTAGTTGGTCGCCCTGATCCCTTCTAGGTAATCCTTATACGGACGATCCGCGACGTTGATTACGCCGGAGTTGTAGCGCTCTCCCCAAATTCCCTGCCAATACCTTCCATGGCCAGCTTGATCCACATAATTAAACAGATGGGCTCCGACAATGTAGTCCAGACTTGCAACTCCCTCCACGTAATTCCGGTAACGCATTCCCCTTTGGAGCTGGTTCCCGGCGGAATTGGGAAGGAGAGGCTTCAATCCCTGCTCACCGGTGCCATAACCGAATTCGCTGATTAAAATCGGTTTGCCGCCCGATTTCGTGTACACGTCATTCAAGAGATCGGTTTCGATGTTATAGCTGTAATAGTTGATGCTGATGACATCCACGTACTTCCCTTCCACCTCTGCCAGCACGCTTCTAAATTTTTCGTTCCGGAAAGGCGTTACCATCCAACGGTCCCCGAGCAGAAGATGATTCGGGTCATATTTTCGATATATCCGCGATACGGTTCCGTAAAACGTATCCAGATAATACCGGAAAAATTCATTCATATCCCGCCAAGATTGCGAAGTACTGACCGGCAGCTCGGCATCTTTCAGCTCATCGAACGATTTGAAGCTAGTGTTCCAACTGCTGTTATATGCGTCGATTTCTTTATATTTATTTTTCAATGTTTGGACTAATCGTCCTTTGATCGCCGCGGAGCTTGCTTTCAGCTTCGGCACATGGGAATAAAATTTATGGAAATCGTATTCGTTGTCAATGAAATATCCGATCAGAAGCGGATCGTTCTTGTACGGTGTGAGCGATTGCTTAAACGCTTGATCGATCTTGGCTTCGGCGTCAGGCGCAAAAATGTCGAATATCGAAATTCCGCTAATTTTGGCCCAACTCATGCTATTCAGCGGAAGCATCCGTGTATAAGGGAATTTGTTCGCCTGTCCGTATTTATCGGGCGAAAATCCGCCGGCACTGTTAAAGCCCCATTTCTTGAGACGATATACCGCTTCCGCATAAAACGAGCTGTTAGTCGGAACGGCTCCCGTCTTCCTGAATTTATTCGCCATGTAGAATGAGAAGCTGCCGTGATCGGGCGTAATAAATGCCGACTGGTACTCCCCTTCATATGTGGGAAGCCATTCAAAATCATGCTCCCGTCCTTTAACCATCGTGTAGGTTTCATTAGGCGTGATTCCGTTCATCCCTATGCTGAAAAATATATTGCCCGCCGGAGTCGTCATCATCTTCCTGTTGCCGACCTTCTGAATCGCGAAAAAGCCGGTGCCCTTAATTCCATACTTGGCCGAGCTGCCTGCCAATCCGCCGTAGCTGTCCCGGTCTGCAGGGGGCTTTAAGCTCCCGTAATAGGACGCGTCTGCCGCGGCATCCGCGACCAGCTCCTCCTCGCTTGTTACTTTACCCGGAAAATTCGCGGAAACCATCTGACCGAACCGGTCGACTTTAACATCCTTGCCGGCATTGAGTCTATATTTGCGGAAGGGACTCGGAACTTTCCCGTCTTTCACCGCATACGTTTCAAGCACATTATAGCCTGTCAGCTTCAGCGGACCGGAATACGGCTTGAAAGCGGATCCGTTATTGACACGGTAATAAATCCGCGCCCCCTTCGAATCGGAAGTCAGCTCGACCAGAAGCGAATCTGCGCTTCTCGTTGACTTCATATCAACGGAAGCGGTGCTTCTATTGAGCGTGACTTTGGAAAGCTGCGGCGACCAAGACTTCGCGGATCCGCGCATAACGATTTTCAAATACCTTATACGAAGTGGTAGTGACGAAACCTCGTACACGTACTGCTGCCAGTTGCCGGCAGGATAACCGATCGCATAAACCTTGGCGGTTATTTCCTTATAATCCTTACCGTTCTCCGATACGAACAACTGGTTCTTCTCCAAGTCGATCCCGGTAAAAAAGTAGCTGTATATCATTATCGATGAAATATCATAATCGGTACGGTAAATGATCGTCCCCGGCTTGGTCGACGTTCGCGCCATCCGTTTCGAATCGTTGCCGAAGTATGCAGGATCGCTCGATGAAATGAAAATATTCGAACGGCTATGAATCTGTTTAAAGTTATCGAGTGGATCATTGAGTCCCGATTGATTTGACAATGCTGCTTTCGTCACATACCAGTAGGTGGAAACATCGCTGGATGAAGCTTTGCCCGAAGACGAATAATTCACTGCGTACGTCTTAATCACAACATTGTTCAGTACCGGAATCGGCGAGCTGTAGTGCTTGCGGGTACGCGATGTCTTGGGATCGCTGCCGTCAATGGTGTAGTAAATGGCTGCGCCGTCTTTGGCGGCAGTTAATACGACCATACTGCCGTATGGGACGTTCCCCGACGGCAGGCCGGAGCTTACACCGGAAGATCCGTTCTGCCCCGGTTTGCCGGCACCGGCATTGCTCAAACTGCCGGGGACATCCTGCATCGACAAATCGATCAATGCGGCCGCTTCCTCACGTGTCATGGCGTCTTTCGGCCGGTACGACCATCCGTCTGAAATTTTTTTAACGTCCTTCCCGTACCAGCCATGGGCAATGACACTGCTGATTTCTGTAACCGCCCAAGAAGCGGGCGCCTCCCTGAAGTTCAATACTTTTCCGGAACTAAGCCCCTGTTTTTGCGCGTACCGCCATACCATGACGGCCGCCTCCTCGCGATTGATCGCTTTACCTGGCGAAAATGTCCTCTCCGAGGTACCGGTAATAATGCCCGCTTGATAAGCGGCGTGTATGTATTCCTCGGCCCAATGGTTTTGGATGTCCGAGAATGGCACTATATTGCCGTTATTTTGCAGCCTAAACGCAATGGAGACGATTTTGGCGAACTGGGCGCGGGTCAGCGTCTGTTCCGGGCCGAATTTGCCTTCGGATATTCCGTCGATAACGCCGAGCGCTTTCAACTCGTTTATATAAGGATAATATGAACTTGTGGCAGGTACATCTTCAAAATCCGCGGCTGATACTGCGGCTCCAGTACATGTCGATGCTGCGATTGTAACAGCCAAAAGATATTTAACCGTAATATTCCCCCTCCCGCTTCGTTTGCCGGCTTCATTTCTAACAACTGTTCTTTGATTTATGCGCAACACTCTCACCCCATTTATGTTAGACGTTATTTTTCCCGAAAGGTTTCTATAGATTTCCATTCGATATAAGGCCGGTGAAGCACAAAAAAAAGATAACCGGAGGATCCTGCCCTGCCGGTTATCTTGTTGAGTTTATCTTTGGATTGCTTTTATATCTGTTCTTTCAAGTAAGCGATATCCGCCAACAGATGTCCTGCGAATGCCTTATCGATTTGTCTGCCGGCCAGCGCCGAAACCTCCTTCTCCAGAGCGTTCAACGCGTTAATAATCTCTTTGCTGTCGCTTTGGTTTTGGAGATGTTGAACTTTGTCGAGCAAGCTGTCCAACACGCCTTCGTTCGTAATCCAACCTTTGCCGTACGCTAACCGCAACGCTTCATCCAGATAACCGTGATCCATTGTCACTTTCAGCACATAGTGCCGTACCGTGACGTTGCCCGCATTGTCCGTTGCGGTGACAACGATCGGGTGATCGCCGATCGGCAGCGAATAAGGATCAGCAGTGAGAGGCACACTCGCAACGGAACCGTCGAGCGTCGCTTCGACCTTGTCAACGCCGCTTAACGAATCCGTAATCACGAATGGAATGTTCACGGCATCCGGGCGATATACCGTTGTCGTTACGGTTGTTTGAACAATCGGTCCCGTTAGATCGATTTTCACCGCTGCCGATTTGACGGCTTCCTGATTCCCCGCCGAGTCCACACTGTAATAACGAAGCGTGTATTCCCCTTCCTCGTCGATTACAGCCTGATTGCCTGACACGAACGGGCCGTCATTTATGCTGTAATAGGTTGAAGTTTTCGAACCTTCGGCGTCCACGGTGCTAAAGGTTACGGTTTGAGCCGTATTTTGCCATCCGGATTTCGCATCGGTCGTCGTTACGGGTGCCGTCGTATCCTTGGGAGTTCCCAATGTCTTGACTATCACGCTGTTGGACTTTTCCGATTCTCCGCTCGCATTTTGCGCCTTGATGTAATAGGTGTACTCGACACCCGGCTCTACGGTGCGGTCGTAATACGTATCTACTTTGGCATATCCCACATATTGGGCTTCCTCGCCGGCAGATGACCTGTATATATTGTACTGAGCCGCGCCCCCATGGGATGTCCATATGAGTCCGACAAAGGTTTCTCCCTTCAATCCGACGAACAGATTGGTAGGTGTGGACGGCAAAGGCATTGCAACGGCAGCCTCATCGGACTGCGCCGATTCTCCCATTTCGTTCACTGCCGTGACTTTGTAACTGTAACCTGTTTTACTGACGCTAATTTTTTTATCGACATAGACGGCTGACGAAGTGCTGCCTAATAGGGTAAATGTACTTTCGCCACTCGCTTTTCTATATATGTTATAACTTTCAGCGTTATCCACCGGCTTCCATAAGATTTCGAAAGCTGAAGTTGTCACCGTTCCTGCAGATACGCCGGTTGGCGTCTCCGGAATCGTAACAGGCGGATTCGTCGTTGTACTGACGCTGCCGGACTTTTCGGATTCGCCGCCGACCCCTGTCGCCGATACTTTATAATAATACGTAGTGGAAGGGCTCACCGTCTTGTCGGTATATGCCGCGGTTAACGAACTTCCAATCTTATTGTAGGGCCCTTCCGGATCGCTTTCCCTGTATATCCCGTAGCTAAGGGCATCTTCCACCGGAGTCCATTCCAGACCAACGGAAATACTCTTTATTACGGGCACACTTAAACCTGTCGGCGCAGGCGGTATCGGCTGCGTAGTATCAAAGGCGGACACTTCAATATTTTCGGACTGTGGAGATTCGCCTCCGGCATTCAATGCGGACACTTTGTAATTATATGTATTTCCTAGAACTGCAGCAGCGTCAACATACTGTGCCGTTGTGGAGCTTCCTATTACTTTGAAATACGGATCCATAGAGGAGGAACGGTAAATCAAATAAGCACCCGCCCCGCTTACCGGTGACCAATCAAGTGAAACAGAGAGGTCTTCCGACATCGTGCCCGTCAGTCCCGAAGGTGAATCGAATGGAGGCTCCGCTTGAGGGCTTGACGGCTTAATGATCACGAAATAGTTCATTCTGGAAGTATTATTATTCGGTCCCATCACGACGAAAGAGGCCGCGGAATAGTTCTTTTTGTACAGCTTGAACTGCACAGGCTGGTCGTCTTCGATTACTAATCCCGTGTCTTCGTAAGAAGAAGTCAACCATTGAGGCGGGGTTGTAATCCTGGAATCATAAGCCACATATACGTCTGCGTCGGCAGCCAAGTAGAAGGAAACCAAATTGTCGCTTGTTGCGCTTCTTGAGTTTACCGCCGACCGGATCCATTCCATGCCCTTCAATTCGTCCGGAATGGATACGAATTTATACACTCTGGTTCCGGTCAATCGGTCTCCGGCCACCGGATCCCCGACTTGGAGATTCTCTTGAACCGACCAATTCGACTCGTTCACATCTCCGTTGCTGCTGTTATCGTTTATTACTACGTTTCTAAGTATGTCTCCGTCCATGCTTGGCTTCGGCTCGGATACAGGCTCAGGCTTAGGCTCCACAGGCGGTTCGAACGGAGTTCCGGACCATGCCGGCGGGACTGACGGGTAATTCGCGGGGAAGCCGGGCGCCGCCAGTTCATTCAAGTAATGCTCCAAGTTGGTATAGCCGTCCCCGTTCATATCGCCGTTCCTGTCCTCCGGGTTATTCGGATCGAGTCCTTTCGACAGTTCCCACTGATCCGGCATTCCGTCCCGGTCCGTATCGGCCGGTGCCGTTACTTGCTCCAAGACGGGAAACCCGCCGACATCATTTTCATGGCCGATGATGACACCGGTTTGATTTCTTACGTCGTCGATCACACGCCGGTCCGCCGCATCACGGACTAGAGAAGCACCGGCGTAATCCAGAACATGATTGTATGCAATCTCCGGGTCTTGCGTATGAACCGGCGGGTATTCGTACCGCTCAGGAACCACGACGCTGGGTCTTTCAACTTCTATCATTCCCGTACCTGTATCCGTCCCGTCCAAAATACCGTTTTTATTGCTGTCGATACGGTTGTTATCGAGATACAAGCTATAATTCTCATTTCCGCGTACGATAGCATAATGAGGATCTGCGGAGTTCAAACCCGCAATAAAATAATTCCCTACGACATTTCCGTAGCCTTTGGTCCCGGATTCGCCTCCGGCCACATACGGAAACTGCCCCCAGTTGTAAACAATATTGTTGACAAAGTCGATCTGTCCTTTGGTTTTCGGATTTCGGTCGTTATTATGGGCATAGATGTTATGATGCATAGTGATCGTGTTCATCTCGATCAATCCGCCCATAGAGTGCGTTAGAAGCCCTTCTGAAATAATGGACCATTGCACGGTTATGTTTTTGGACTCCGGATTGTCGTAATCTTTGCTCTTGATGGATAAGACTTCATCTGTCCCCCATGAAAAAGAGGAGTGATCGATGATCACGTTCTGGCAATCTTCGAAATACATGGTGTCATCTTTAAAGCTTTGAACGCCCAAACGAAAGCGCATATATCTTATAACGATATCGCTGCAATCAATGAAACGGATATTGTTTCCTCGGATCGTAACTCCGTCTCCGGGCGCCGTCTGGCCGGCGATGGTTATTTTTGATTTATTCCTGACCACAATCTGGGGGATAGTTATTTCACCCGATATATCGAATACGATGGTTCGCGGCGTCGTTCCGGCTGACATTAGCGCATCATGGAACGTACCCGGTCCTGTAAGCTCATAGCTTGTGACATGATAAACCTCGCCTCCCCGTCCCCCCGTTGCCGCATAACCGAAGCCCTCCGCTCCGGGAAATGCCGGGAGAGCCGTATAACCGGCTTTTACTTCAGGAACTTGCAGTTGGAAGAGAGAAAATCCAAGAACAATACATAGAACTAGTGCCAAAAACCTCTTCATTTCGCACCTCGTTTCACAAAGTTAATAGAACCGGTGTCCTCCTGAGCTCCAAAATCGCGTTAGCTTCGCAACAACAATTTCAGTCGGTAACCGCTTTCAGTTATGAGGGTAGGGTCAAATCTCTTTGCTCTCGCCTCCTTCACTAAATGTAACGCCATCATATCCGTTATGCGAAGGAATATTCAATCATTCAATATTCCACGGAATGAACAAAAACGGGATGACGCGCCGAATGGGAAAATTCGATTGCGAACATCTTTGTGTGGTAAAAATGTTGATACGCTGGAACTTTCGTTCGCATGGTTTGTTCCAGCACAAATAGCCATTGTGATATAGTATGTAAAAGAAAAACTGCGACTGTCGCAATGGAAGGTGAGTGTTTCATGAAGAAAACGTTGAACAAGTTATAACGTGCTAAAGCCCGAGGTCCTCCTCTTGAAATCGGCTTATACAATTTTGTAAGAGATACCGGGAGGAGTGTTTTTGCGATGAGAAGCGAAACCGAAATGCTGCAAACGATTTGCGATTTTGCAAGGAACGATGAACGGATCCGGGCGGTCATGATGAACGGATCGCGGGCTAACCCACAAGCGGCGAAAGATATTTTTCAGGATTACGATATCGTATACTTTGTGGACTCCGTTCAGGAGTTTGTTTCCGATCAAAGCTGGATTTCCCGTTTTGGAGACATCTTGATCATGCAGACTCCCGATAAGATGGATAACCCGTACGCGGAGCGGTTCGACAAGTTTGCTTTCCTTATGTTGTTTTCTGATGGAAACCGTATCGACCTTACTCTGTTTCAGATCGATCAATTGGATCGGTTTGCTCATGACAGCCAGACGGTGATGCTGCTTGATAAAGATGGGATATTCGGAGACGTGCCGCCGCCAAGCAATCGCGATTATTTGCCTGTTCCTCCATCAGAGGTGCAATTTTATAATTGCTGCAACGAGTTTTGGTGGGTGAGCACCTATGTCGCAAAAGGTTTATGGCGCCGCCAGCTGCCGTATGCCATTCGCATGTATGAAGGTCCTGTGCGGGATATGCTTATGCGCATGCTCTCATGGCATATCGGCGTTGTTACGAATTTTAATGCGGAGCCCGGCAAAGAAGGTAAATATTACGAGCGCTATCTGGAACCGACAAAATGGGACGCCTTTTTACGCACATTTGCCGGTGGAGATTACGGGGAATTATGGCAAGCGCTGTTTGAAATGTGCGCTCTCTTTCGGGATGCGGCGTTAACGGTAGCCGATCACTTCGGCTATAACTATCCAATCGAGGATGACCACCGAGTGTCGGAATATCTTCGTAAGGTCCGAAGCTTGCCGCCTGATGCAACGGATATTTGCTGATCTTTCATCTTCCTATTAAGCTAGAATGGCAGCCGAGGCCTGGGTCAGGCCCGGCTGCCATTTTATAACTCGTACAATTAATTTAACGCGCCTCCTCCAAAAATGAAACGGTGCTCCCAATGACTGCCTTCGATAGAGTGTCGAAATAAGTTGAATTATTTGATATTTTGCGGTTGCTCGGGAAATATTCCGCTTCTTTAACTCTCGATCAGAAAGTCCTCTTCCCGGAAGCTGTATCCCCTGATTTGTCCCTTGGGCGAATCATCCACAATATACTGAACGACGTAAATTTCTCCGTCCTCAAACTGTACCCAACCGGAATACCCTAAGTCGGATACGGGACTGCGGTCGAAATCGACAGGCATAATACGAGTCCATTGGTCACGTCTTTCTTGTGCCTTAGCCGATTCCTGGTCCGTCAAGGCCGCAAAGAAATTTTGCGTCCAATTGCCGAGCCAGCCCTTCCCTCCTTGCATAAACCGGTACGTGATGAGTATGCGTCCGCTCTGCAGCAGACCGGCGACCGGCCGGTGGCATCCCGGGAGCGGGATCCGGTAAAGCCCGCTCCAGCTTTCTCCCTGATCATAGGATATGGCTTTGTAGCAATCCAAGCCGAGCCCGGAATTTTCCCGCAAGAACGCGACTAATGTTCCGTCTTCCAACGGCAGGATGCTCACCTCGCACAGCTTCAGCTCAGGGTGCGACGCAACGAGCACAGGCTCCGACCAATTCTTCCCTTGATTATCGGAATACCGGAGCCATTGTCCGCTCTTGGTATGGGCGGACAGCAGCCACCGTCCGGACGGAAGCTCACACAGCTTGTCTGGAACGATTCCTTCCAACGGAGTTTCGAGCGGCTCGGACCATTGCGTGCCTTCGGGGTCGCCAACCCAGAAATAATTGCGGCCGCCGTTTTCCTTCTCCTTCGTAATGAGATCGGCAACGATGATCAGCCTTCCGTCACGAAGCCGGGAAATACGGGCGCAGTTCCAATACGGCATTCCGTTCGTCAGCTCGGTGAACGCTCTCTTGTTTTCCCATGTCCTACCCCGGTCCGTGCTTTCTATGAGCATTAGACGTGTGGCAGAGCGGTTCCCATGGTGCGTACACTGGGAAAATACGCAAACCAGCTTGCCGCCCTTCGTCAGCGTCACATCCGGCCACGCTTCATACCAATCGTCGTCGCGGCTTATTTTAAACTTGGTTATCATGCGGGTTTCTTCCCCTCTCTCATCAACCTTTAATCGATCCGACCATTATCCCTTTGACGAAATACTTTTGGATAAACGGATATACGAACAAAATCGGAAGCGTGCTTATGATGATTACCGCTGATTTCAAGGTGGCCGCCGGCGGCGGGTCCTTAATGAATTCGATTTGGGTTTCGTCATGAATGATGCCGGTAAGCAGGATGTTGCGCATAATGACTTGGATCGGCAGGTTGTTCTGAGAATTAATATAGATGGAAGCGCCGAACCAATCGTTCCAATGGTGTACGGCATAGAACAGCCCTATAGTGGCAATAGCGGGCATGGAAAGCGGAATAATGATTTTCCGCAAAATAACGGCCGGAGTCGCCCCGTCGATAACCGCGGATTCCTCCAGCTCTTCCGGCAGCGTCATGAAGAAGTTCCGCAATATGAACAGGTTCCACGCGCTGATCAGCCCGGGAAGAATAAGCACCATCAACGTATCCTTCAAACCTAAATGATCGATCAGCATGTAATTCGGAATGAGTCCGCCGTGAAATATCATCGTGAGAAAAATGACCAGAACCAACTGGTTTCGTCCGGGAAGCGTCCGGCGCGACAATCCGTACGCTAACGTCGCGGTAAACAGCAAATTGAGAAAAGTGCCGGCAAAAACGCGAAACAGTGTCACTTTATAAGCGTTAAGAATAATCATGCCTCGGTTCAGCAGCATGTCGTATGCGCCGAAATCGATTTTTTCAGGAATGAGAACGAACGCTCCCCTTCGCATCGATTCCTCGGCGCTGATGAACGAGGTGGATAATACGGCGAGGAACGGAACGAGAAACATAAGCGACAGCACGGTCAATAGAACGATATTGAAAACGTCGAATATGCGTTCTCCCGCGGTCGGCTTCAATGCGCTCATCGACGGATCACCCCCTACCAAATTCCCGTCTGGTTCATTCTTTTGGCAACGTAGTTCGCGCCTAATATTAGAAACATAGCAATGACATTCTTGAATAAACCGACAGCCGTTGCGAAGGAGTAATTCAATTGCGTCAGGCCTTCCCGGTATACGTACGTATCGATGATATCCGCCACTTCATATACCGCGGGAGAATACAAGAGCAGCACTTTCTCGAAACCCGCATTCAGCAGTCCGCCGATCGACAAAATGAGCAAAATGGCGATCACCGGGGTTATTCCCGGCAGTGTAATGTGCCATGCTTGCCGCAAGCGGCCCGCTCCGTCCATCTTTGCCGCTTCATACAATCCCGGGTCGATCCCCGACATGGCGGCCAAATACAGGATGCTGCCCCATCCGATAGACTGCCACACATGGGAGATGACCAAGATGCTTCGGAAGTAAGCGGGACTGCCTAGGAAATGAATCGGTTCGCCGCCGAATTGAACGATGATCGCATTGATCAATCCCCCGTCCGTGGACAATATCATCATCGCTAATCCAGCTACGACAACCGTTGATATAAAATGCGGCAAATACGAAACGGTCTGCACGACTCTCTTGAACATCATGTGTCTCAATTCGTTCAACAGCAGCGCAAGCAGGATCGAAGCGGGAAATCCGAACAGAAGCTTATAACCGCTGATCAGCAGCGTGTTCCGCATCACGTTCCAAAAATAATACGAGTTCCAAAACCGGACGAAATGCTTGAAACCGACCCACTCGCTTGTGAAAATCGCGCTCACTCCCTCGAACGGGGACAAATCCTTGAAAGCAATAATAATTCCGAACATCGGGATATAATCGAAAATCAAAAAGTAGAGCATGCCGGGGATGATCAAATAATAGTAAAATCGGTGCAACTTGATAGCCGGCCATAATTTCAAAGATGCTCCTCCTTTCGAAGCTTCAGCGATACCGTTTCACGGCGGCGGTCGTTTGCCTGTGACGGGCTGCAGGAATGCCGCCGTGAAACATTTTCGGATTATCCCGTTACTTCTTCTTTTCGTTATATTGCCGCGTATATTCGGCGATCCACTGGTCGAGACCCGCCTTGTACAGTTGATCTATATATCGGTCGATTTCGGAGATCGGCCGCGCGCCCGTCACGAACTTCACAAGCTCTTCGCTTCTTAAACGGTCGATATCTCCCAAGGTGGGGATATTTTCCTGAAGCTTTGTGTTATCGTATATAATCGTCGCATCAAACGGCATTTTCGCTACGCTGAGATTTCCCAGTTCGTTGTTTAAGTAATCCGCGTGCATTTTCTTGATCGGATCCTTGAACGCATACTTTGTTTCCGTTGCCGTACCTAAGGAAACCATATATTCGCCCGCGTACTCAATTTCCGGATTGATCAGCTCGATCTCGAAGTTGCTGTCCCCGATAAACCTCCAGTTTTTGCCGAATGCTGCCGTGAGTGAATTGGCCGGGATGTTCTGGTATTGATGATTGATAAACTTCATGACCTCTTCCGGATGCTTTGCTTTCTTCGTAATAACCATGGACGTCGTGCTGCCGCGGGAAGCCGTCATCAGCTTTCCTTTCGGTCCTTCGATTCCCCGTACAATCTCGTAATTGGCTTCTGACGGCAAGTTTTGTTTGATTTGCGGGAATAGGAGCGTGATGCGGGAATACCACATGGACGAAGTGCCGACACGATTCGTCTTCAACAGCTCCAGCGCATCGAACTTGGCGAACGATTCCTTGTAGATGTAGCCCTTCTGATACCAGTCCGCCATCTTTGCCACAAAATCTTTGAATCCGGGATCGAGCTCGAACGGCTTAATCTTTCCGTCCGACGGGTCGACCCAGTTGCTGTTCCCATGCTCCGTAAACCCTCCTAGCAACGCGTTCTTTATTCCGTTCAAATCCGTCATCATCGGAATCGTGTCGTCTTTCCCGTTTCCGTCCGGATCGTTCTCCTTAAACGCTTTCAAAACAGCTTCCAATTCATCGAGGTTTTTGGGCATTTCCAGATTCAACTTGTTCAGCCAGTCCGTCCGAATCCAGATCGGGTAGTGAACGGATGGAGTGCCTCTTGGAATCCCCCATATGTTTCCTTCCTTGTCCGTCATATTCACCCACGCTTCAGCCGGCCACGCATTCTTAATGTCCTGCCCGTGTTGATCCAGCAAGTCGTTGAGCGGAATGATCGCGCCTTTGGAAGCATAGTCGTCCCAATTGCCTTGGAACGTATCGATCTCATCGTTGGACCCAAGCATCAGATTCAGTTTTTCGGATTCCGACCCTTTGGGCGGAACGATCGCAATCGGTTCGATGCCCAGTTCTTCAATATACATTTGCTGCATTTCTTTCAGCTTTTCCGGCATGCTTCCTTCCGGCTTCTGGTTCAGTGCGCCCGTGTTTTGGTAAATATAAATTTTGGGTATTTCTTTCTTTTCGCTTGGCGCTGCCGGCTCATTTGCAGTTTTACCCTCCGCAGAGCTCTGTGTTTCCCCGCTGCCCGGGGGGCTTGAGGAGCATGCCGCGATCGAAACGGCAATTAACGCGGCAATCATGCAAATACTGACGACCTTCCTCAACATTTTATTTCCTCCCTTTGTTTTCGAATCGCAAGAGTTCGCCTCTTGATCGAAACCAATCATAGCAGTCGATGGAAGCGCTTAAAATAATAACTATTCTATATTCGTACAACAATCTTTACGTATCAAAAAAGTATTATCCCGACCCCGCCGAAAGCGGCAGAAATCGGGATAATCTTAGGAGCCATACAACTTTTTATACTCGCCTGGCGTTACGCCGATCATTTCCTTAAACACCTTAATGAAATAATATGCGTTGTCATAACCGACCTGCTTGCCCACTTCGTTGATTTTCAGCGTACTTCCGGCAAGAAGCACCTTGCTCTTCTCGATTCGGATGCGCTTGACATAATCGACAAACGTTTGACCGGTAATTTGCTTGAACAGCCTGCTGATATACGCCGGATTCATCGACAATTGTTCCGCTACGGAGTTGAGTGAAATTTCCCGGTTGTAATCCCGCTCAAGAATGTCGATCACTCTGGAAATATGCTGGTTTCCCTTCGCATTCATTTCCCGCTCGATATGCAGGGTCGTCATTTGAATGAGCCGGTGGAACCATCGCCCGATTTGATCCAAGGAATCCCGGTCCAACAGCTCCCGGTACGGATCCGTCGCTCCGCCCGAAACGGTTCTTATGTCCGCTCCCAATTGGCTGCAGGCATGAATCATCCCCGTCAAAAGCTGCATGAACATCGGTTGAATTTGATTGTAGTGCAGCTTGTTCTTGTGCGCGTCGATTTCGGAAACAAACTCGTCAAAGGCTTGAAGCGCCTCCTTGGTTCGGGCGGTTTTCAGATGCCCGAGCAGCAGCTCTTCTTTATGTAACGGATAAACAAAGCGGCTTTCGTTATCGATTCGTATATCGTCGATGGCAATGACCATACCGCTGCCGTACAAAATTCGGTATTTTATTGCAATTAGCGCTTCTTCATAAGACTGCGGCAGCTCCAGAATCGAGTCGCATATCCTTCCGATGCCGACGGTGCACGGATGCCGCAGCTCGTAATTCACTTCATCCAGAAGCTGCTGTCCGAGCAGGAACACTTGCTGCCGGTCCATCCCGCCGCACGACATCACGACGGCAACGATATTTTTCTCCGCTCTCACGAAGAAATGCTTTGCGTTAAGGATCGGGCTTCGTTCGAGCGTATCAATCATACGCAGCTTGACAAGATCGAATGTCACATGTTCGATTGTTTCCCGGCCGGTATCGTCATCTAAAGAAAGCGCGAGCACGACAAGGTCGTTCAGATCGATATTTATGCCTAAATAGGCTATATTGCTTTCGATTTCTTCCACGCTCATCGAATGCCTGTGAAGAAGAGACGACTTGAATTGTTCCCGGTGCACGGGAAGACTTTGTTCAAGCTTTTCTTTATAATAGTCCCTTTCGTTTAGCGCAGACTGCATGAAGCGGCCGATGATGCCGATTTCATCCGTCTGTTCCGGGGATTTCCGCTCCGAGTCGCTTCCGACTATGGCCTTGAGGCGGGAGATAGGCCGGTATAAGCTTCTTGATGACAAATATGCCAATGTAAACGAGAGGAAAATGAGGACGGTTGCGGACAGGAGGATAGTTTGCTTAATGGATGCGGTGCCCTTCGAGAGCGCCTCCATATCCGAGACGTTCACGAATGTCCATCCTAAGAAAGGAGAAACGGAATGGCTGACCAATATTTGCTTATTCCCGATCTTCGCTACGAAAGAGCCGTTCTTTCCGACAAGGCCGGCGCTCTTCGGCAATATCGAATGTATGCTGCGATGCATATTTTCCCGGTCGCTGTGAAACAGAACTTTCCCTTTCGCGGATACGACGTACATATCATCCCGGTTATTAAGGATGTTAATTATTTCATTGTAAATAATCGATGCATCCAAATTGATGACGATCGCATTGTCGTACCTTGTTTTATAGATAATCGTCAACAAGTTCTTTTTCGTATCGTTGTATTGGTTAGCAATCCGGGGATCCATAAATACGGAATTGGTTCTCGAAGCGCCCAAAGTAGGGTACCAATCCTTGTCATGAAAGCTGTCCAGAGAAAACTGCCGGTTCGAGCCGTCATTTTCCGATGTGAGAACAAGGTCTTTCCTGCTGTCATAGTAATAGACGGAATCTACATACTCGTTGGACAGCCTGAAGGAATTGATCGTGCGGATGGAATTTGTTTTTGCTTTCAAATACTCGTACAGGGCGGACAGATCCTCTTTAAGAAGCTCTCCCTTCAAGGCCTCGTAATATTTGCCGTTGGGAAATCGTTCAAATGAAAGAAACGATTGATTCAAAACAAGCAGATTGGAGTTTTCTTCAATCCTCTTCAGCACAATTTCAATGGCATTAAGCGTCTGGTTCAAATATTGAAGTTTGCTCTTCCCGGTTTCCTCCTCGAAGGTTTGAGAAAATTTATAGTAGGCGACAACATCGGACAGCAGATTGGGAATGACAGCAATCAACGTAGTGGTCATGATCAGCTTTAAAAAAAATTTTCTTCTTAAAAGCTTGTTAAACCATACTAACTGTCTATTACCTTTAAACATACCGTTCCGCCCCCTATTTGTACGTGTAAACGGTTACAAAATGGTGGAGTAAAGCAAAAAGTTGTGTTAGCTTGATCAGCTTTCCCTGACAATTAACTCGGGCTGCAGCACTTGGATCGCGTTATCACGAGCCCTCCCCTCGAGCAGCAAGCGTGCCGCTTCAAAGCCGATATTATAGGTTTGAAATTTTACGGATGTAAGCTTCACCGGAAGCGTCTGACAGATGTCGGTATTGTCACAGCCTACGATTCGGATATCGGTACCGACGGCAATTCCCAGCTCTGCAGCTGCGGCATAAGCCCCCCTTGCGATCCCGTCGTTAAAGCAGAAAAGCCCGTCCGGCCGTTCTTCTTGCCGCAGAAATCTCAAGGCGCTGAAATATCCCTCCCCATCCGACTCGAACGAAGATTCGAATACGACCCGCTCTTGCCGTACCGGTATGCCCGCTTCCGCCAATGCGCTGACGTAGCCTTGGAATCGTTGAGACGATGCGGAATAAACCGGTCTGGATATGAATGCGATCCTCTTGCATCCGGTTGCGATTAAATGTTTAGCGGCGGAGTAACCGGCATAGAAATTGTTCGATATGACACTTGAAGCATGGAACCCCTCAAGCATTCTATGGCAAAAAACAAATGGTATCTCCGCTTCCACAAGCTTATAAAACGGACTGAAATCCGATTTGCCGTATATGGCGGGGACGATCATGACGCCCTGTACCTTGCTGTCTATTAATTTTTGAATATGTCTTGTTTGCTTTTCATAATCGTTATCTGTATTGCAGATTATTAAGTTGATTTCATTCTCGCTTGCCACATCGCTTGCCCCTCGTACAATATCGGGGTAATTATAATGCTGAATATCGGGAATCAGCAGCCCCCAATTATTGATATCTTGAGCGGCACGGCCGATCCGGGCGTTATTCTTTTCGGAGACATATGTACCGCTCCCGTCGCGGGCATACAACAGCCCTTCCCCGATTAACTCCGAGACAGCTCTTTCGATCGTTGTACGCGCAACCTGATACGATTCGGATAAAACGGTCCTCGAAGGCAAACGGTCGTGCGGTTGTAACGACGCAATATGCCTAATCAATTGTTCCTTAATCTGCATGTACCGAAGCGACTGGATACTCATCGAACCGCACCTGCCTCCATCCCTGGAATGAATATCTGTCATACAGGAAAAATCATACATACAGATTATATAATTGCAAAGCCGGATATTCAATATTTTATTGCACACGGAAAACCCCGTTCATAAAGAGCGGGGTTTAATACGGACTATAGCTTAGTTTAATTTACGGCAATACTACGAAGTTGGAAACGACTTTTCGTTCCCTGCCGTCGGACGGGCTGTTCAGCAGCTTGCCTTTGTAGACGAATGTGCTGGAGCCGCCGCCGTCCAAATTGTAGGCGTCCCGCACGTTCCATTCGAGCAGTTTCGTTTGCGCTTCCTCCAACGTCACTCCGCTGCTGTACCCTTCTTGTCTACCGTCGATGACGATAAACAGCAAATCGCCGTTCGAGAAATGGCCGATCAGCGTGCGCGGCTCTTTTTTGTTTTTCCATTTTTTCGGTATTCCAAGCTTTTTGCCGTCTTTGAGCAGCGTCGGCACGAACGTGGCGCCGTGTTGAACGTCCAGAGCTTCTATTTGTTTTCTTGACGTTATTTCTCCGCCGACCAGGTTGCCGCTCTTGTTGATGCCGATAAAGCTGAGGCCGGTTTGGTAGAACGTCAAGATTTCTCCGTCGACGACGGTGACTCCCATCGGGTACAGCAGGCCGTTCCTTCCTTTGGAAAAACCGCCCGCGTTGATCGCGAGCACGGCGCCGGTACGTTTGGCGGCCGAGCTGGTCGTTTCGCCTTTGTCGCCGATTTTGTCATGGGACATGACGAGTTTGACCGCCTTTGGATCTTTCAGCTTCACTTTTGCCATGTACCCGCGGTAGCCGGCTTCCTTCAAGGAAAACACTTTCACATTAGCGCGTTTGCCGAAAGTCTGTCCTATCGGTTTTCCGAGAATGTTGGAGAGCACCGTTGCCAGCACATCGTCCGTCTCTTGATTGTGCTGCTTGCTGGCGTTAACCAATTCGTCGACCGCTTTATGCTGTTCCGCAGCGATGGCCTTCTCTTGTTTGGCGTGTTCCGACAGTTCATTCAATACGGTATGTATCGATGACAGCTGTTCGACAGAGGCCGCTGCGGTTTGCCCGATCTGCGAGTACGAGCCGGAGACATCGGTCGCTTGCTGCTGCATGCCGCTCAAATATGTGTCAGCCTTTTCAAAAGAGAGCACGGTTGGAGCATATTCGGCCTTAAGTTCAGGAGAGCGGTAATGAAATGCGGCCAAAAATGAGACGAGCACCGTTACGATCAGGCCGAGCGGGACGAATGTTTTAATAGACACGCGCCGCTTCCTCCAGCTTCTTGATCGATTTGCGCAGCTCCTCCAATTCCTTGCTCAGATCGGTGATCCGTTGGTTTAGAGCTTGCTTCGTCTTCGCGGTCGAACTGAGCGAATCGCCCGCCAGAGACATTTCTTCCTTGACCGCATCCAGTTCGCTCTCGACAACGGCGAATTGCTGCTTAAGAGCTTCGGCCTGTTGTTTATTCGCTTCCAGCGCGGTTTGCAGGTCCGTCAATTTCTTGTTCAACTCCGCTATATTTGTCTGGTTCGTCTGTTGAATGCGCTCCAGTTGATTCAAGATGCCTCCGACATAGTAATAGGCCAGCGCAAAAGCGCTCCCGGCCAGCAGCGTCCAAAGGAGAATGGCAGCCGTTCTCACGACCCACTTCGACAATCGGCGCTTCGGATTGGCCTTTTCTTTCGGCACGCGGGCCAAGCGGGATTCCATTTCGTAGTACACTTCGTTCATGATTCGTTTCCTTTCGTTGTGACTTGTGTGCGGTTATTTCCATCCTATCATACTTATAGACGCTAGATTTATAGATTTTGTTGTAAAAAAATGAAATTTGCTGATCAGGTTAAGTACACTAAATTCCGTTATCGATTACGTTCAACCCTCGAAAGCAACAAAAAAACGGCTGCCTAAGCAACCGTTTACCTCTGGAGCTTCTTTATAAGTTAGTGAGATAATTACGAAGATTCTCCGCCCCCGGCCATCAAACGCCAAATCATCTGTGCAGCCTGTCTCACGTTTCGGGGACGGCAGTTTTGCCCGGCTCCTTGTAGCAGTTTGAACGGACGCGCAAGTCTCGGGAGATGAAGGCCGCCTTCGGCAATCCACCGATCGTCGAATAACAGCTCGGTACCGCCGTCAGCCAAAACTTCTCCGTCTTTGATCAGAATGACTTGATCGGCCCATTCGGCTGCAAAGTCTACGTCGTGAGTCGCTACGATTAACGTGATCCCCATCAAGTGCATGCTGTCCAGCAGTGCTTGCAAGTCATCTCTCCCTCTAGGATCTAGAAAGGCCATAGGTTCATCCAATACGATAATTTCCGGTTGAATAGCAAGCACGCCGGCGATGGCGACTCTGCGTTTTTGTCCATAGCTTAACTCAAAGGGAGAAAACTTCCGGTACTCCCGCATACCGACAGAGCCTAAAGACATTTGAATGCGATTCTCAATCTCCATCTCGGAAAGTCCCATGTTGCGAGGGCCGAAAGCGACATCTTCTTCAACAGTCGGGGAGAAAATTTGATCGTCAGGGTCTTGGTAAACGACACCTATACGCAACCGCATCTCCTCTACCCGTTTCTCGGCGAGTGATCCCCCAAAGATCTTGACTTCCCCCGTTGCCGGCCTTTCGAGGCCGTTTAAGAGCGAAATCAGAGTTGATTTACCGGCACCATTTGGCCCCATTAAAGCAACCTTCATGCCGGCCTTGATACTCAAGCTGACTTTTCGCAGCACCTCCCTGTCACCGTATGCAAAAGAAACCTCACGTAATTCGATAGCCGTTCGTATTTTACTCCCCGTCTCCGCCGAGTGCGTTGTCCTTTCAGGAACATGTACTGATTGTGACGCTCCCGAATTTAGCCCTCCGCGGGCGCTCATCGAGAGGTAAATCCGGCGGCTTCTCGACATAGCTCGCAGCAACAGCACGCCCAGAAGCTGTCCGAACCGGCGGTACGTTACGCGAGACCAGTACCATCTACTCGTCTTCCAACCCCTGGACCGCTGGGCTTTCACCATCCCTTGAACCTCTTCGGCCAAAAGAAAGAAGTAACGTATGAGCAAGCTGACGATTTCGATAAATACGGCGGGAACACCCAGCTTCCGGAGGCAGCGGACAATGTCGAAAAATGCGGTCGTTTTCAATAGAACGGTAAGGAGCACGTTTGCGGTACTTATTTTAAGCAAAAGAATGAACGATTGAACAATGCCTTCCATACTTGCCTTAATCCCGCCCGCTTGGAATAACGCCTCTCCATCGACTGTGAAGGGCAACAGCACTAACGTTCCTAAAGCGAACGGAATCAAGAGCAGCAATCTTGCGGCCAATTGGCGCAATGCGATACCGATCCATACTCCCGTGAACGTGACAACTGCAAATAAGAAGATTAAGGGCTCCGGCCGTTCAAGCAGCACGACGAGAAGTATCAATAGCATAACGGCCGCGAGCCGTGTCATAGGTTCACTCATCAGACGCGGCAGCCTGATTTGATCCTGCGTCATGGAAGAAAGAAACCCTTTCATGATTTGTTGCCTCTCTGTTTATGGAGGTTTATCATCCCTAACGCCCGAATTGTTCCCATGATCACGGCAATTCCGATTGCGCCCGCCGCAGAAACGGCGGCTTCCGGGCGCATGGGTATCCAGTCCAAACGATAATTGGCAAACGGTGCAAAAATCCAATAAGAGCGGCTTATGTCTTGAAAACCTTCGTCTTCGGCGACACGCTCAAGTCCATCCGGGTGCTCGGAGGCGAAAGGAGCCAAAAACAGCAAAATACCGAAAACGACAACCGCCAGTACCGCCAACTTCCGTTTGTCCCGGATCATTTTCGCACCTCCGCCCTTACAGGGGTCATCTTTCGTTCGGCAAAATAAGAGCATACGAGCATTGTCGCCAATCCTTCTCCGATGCCGATTAAACCATGCCAGCCTAACATGGCGGAAAGCGCGGTTTGCAAAGGCACCGTTTCCGACCAAGCCAAAAGCAAAGCTACCCCGGCCGCGGCCATTACTATCGATAACCATCCGGCGGCGAACGTTGCAGCTCCATCCCAGCGGTTCGGAAGCCAACGTACAGCGATTTTATGCGTCCAGTATCCCGTAAAGCTGCCGATGACTCCCGTACACAAAATGTTAGCGCCTAATACGGTAATGCCGCCGTCTTGAAACAGCAGAGCCTGAACGGTAAGTACGGCGGCCATAATGACCACGCCGATTAACGGTCCGAACAATATTGAAGCCAGAGCGCCACCCAAAAAATGTCCGCTCGTCGCACCCGCCACCGGGAAATTGACCATCTGAGCAGCGAATATAAAGGCGCCGACCATCCCGATCGAAGGAACATCAGACCTGTCGATTTTGGAGCGCCTCAGGCAATAGCCGAGAGCCGCCGCTCCCGCGAAGGAAGTGGCCGCCCATACTTTGACATCCAAAAATCCGTCCGGGAGATGCATGATTATTTACCTCCTATTTTCCCGTTATCAACCATTGTGGCCAGCACGTCCAGCACCGCGCGTGTCGCCAGCAGAGCCGTCGTATCGCTTATGTCGTACGCGGGTGCAACCTCCACTACCTCCATCGCGCATATGCCTTCTTTCGCCACTAAGTGCATCAGCTTCAAGGCCTCCCTTGGCAGGAACCCTCCCGGTTCGGGCCAGCCGGTGCCGGGTACGAAGCCGCAGTCGATCGAGTCGATATCAAAGCTGAGATAGACCGCTTTAGCGCCTTTCCATGCAACCTCCAATGCCATCTCCGCAACCTTCTCGATCCCTAATGTCTCTACATCGTTTATCGTCATAATGGTCGTTCCGCGTTCGCGTCCGACTGTGACGCCTGCGCGCGGAACCTGCCATCCGCCGATTCCGATCTGCACGAGGTTGATCGGCGGCGCATTCTTTATGTTGGTGGCGTGAAACCACGGCGTCGTGTGCATCCGTTCGTCCATATCCTTCTCTTGAATGTCGATATGGCGGTCCAAGTGGATGATGCCGACGTTACCTTCCACATTCTCCGCAACTCCCCGGACGCAAGGATATCCGATCGAGTGGTCGCCCCCCAGAATGACAGGCATTGTCCCCTTGCTCATGACATGAGATACGGCTTTCGTAATTTGATCGAAGCTTTTTTCGATGTTGGCTATCGTGAATACGTCTCCGACATCGCAGATCTTCAACTGTTCCCGAAGATCCACCCCAAGCTCGTAGTTGTAAGTCTGGTATAGCGCCGAAATCCGGCGGATCGCCTGCGGGCCGAACCGCGTCCCCGACCGGTACGTAGTGCCGATGTCGAATGGAACGCCCATTACGGCGACGTCATATTCACCCACCCGGTTCACATCCTCAAGGAAGGGCATCTTCAGGAACGTGTTGATTCCGGCATAATGAGGAAGCTCCCCGCGGCTGAAACAGGAAATCGTTCGGTCTCCGATGCTTTCCGCAGCTTCCAGCCCAAGCTTAATGCCGCGTTCGATCTCCTCATTGGCCCGAGCCGCAGGAAGCGTTCCTTCTTTAACGGCGGCTTGAATTCCGTGAAGATCCTCCCGGTTGAATCCGGCTTCTTCGGCGCGTTGCCGGCGGTAGCTTAATCCGTGGTTATCGAAAAATCCCATTGCAACTCCCCCAAGCGATTGTATTAACAAATATAAATAATCAGCGCTGTTTTAGTTGAGCGTACAATTCCCGCTTCAGTCGAAGAAACTCCGGCAGCTCGCGGGTCTCGGGAGCTCTTGCAGGCGGAAGAGGCACCTCGTACACTTCCAAGATCCTTCCCGGGGCTGCTCCCATCACCGCGATTCGTTGTGAAAGAAAAACCGCCTCCTCTATATCATGGGTAATGAACACGACGGTCGTCTTTTCCTGCTCCCACACTTCCAGCAGAAGCTCCTGCATCTCCAGCTTCGTCTGTGCGTCAAGCGCCCCAAAAGGCTCATCCATCAACAACACCTTCGGTTTATTGGCCAGTGCCCTCGCAATAGCCACCCGCTGCTTCATTCCTCCGGACAGCTGCTTGGGAAAAGCGTTGGCGAATGACTCCAACCGGATCGTGTTCAAATAACGGGTAGACACGGCGCGCCGTTCCAATAACGGAATCCCCTTCAGCTTCAGCCCGTATTCTATGTTCTGCCTGACGGTCAACCACGGGAATAAAGTGTACCCCTGAAACACCATCCCCCGGTCCGCCCCCGGCCCCGTTATTTGTTCCCCGTCGAGATATATGGCGCCCGAGGAAGGCTCGTCGAGGCCGGCGATCAAACGAAGCAGCGTTGATTTGCCGCAGCCCGAAGGACCCAAAATGCTGAAAAATTCATTCGCCTTCAACTGCAGGTCAATATCGCGGAAAACTTCATGTACGTTTCTTTTCGTCTCAAAGCTTTTGCCGACCCCGACGATGTCGATGGAACCGGCCGATGCGGGTTGTACCGCCGCCGAACCAAAACTCCTTCGCACAGCCCTCGCCTCCATTAAAAATAGTCACACCCATGGATACAATCGACGGTTAAAGAAAGCAAACAGACGGTCGCTCATTAAACCTAATAAGCCGATAACAATAATTCCGACGAAAATTTGCTCCGTATTCAGAAACCGCTGCGCCTTCATAATCGCATAACCGAGGCCGCTGTTGACCGCAACGAGCTCCGCCACCACCAAATACGTCCATGCCCAGCCCAAGATGAGGCGCATCGTATTCATCAAATTCGGCATCATATACGGCAGTATGACCGTCTCGATCGTTTGCCGCCGGCCGGCTCCAAGCGTATAGGACGCTTGAATCAAATCGTCAGGAACCTGTTTCGCATTAATAGCCACCATAAGCACCAACTGGAAGAAGCAGCCTATGAAAATGACCAGCACCTTCGTCCATTCGCCGATCCCCGTCCATACCATCAGAAGAGGAATGAATGCGACTGCGGGCATATACCTGACGAATTCCATCGGCGGCTCTACAAAAGCTTCACCGGCTTTAAAGGTTCCGGCGAGAAGTCCAAGGGGTACGCCAAGCGCACATGCAAGGATGAATCCGGCCATGACGCGAAACACGCTGATTCCGATGTGGTTCCAGTATTCGGGATTAGCGAGCTGCCTGAACAGTTCCAGCAAGACCGAGTGCGGATAAGGAAGGAACGTCCTCTCTACGAAGCCGCCGTAGCTAACAATCGACCAAATCCCCGCCATCAGCGCAAAGGACGATATCGCAACCGTCAAGTAAGCATTTCGCGAAACGTCGCGGCGGATCGTAAGCCATGCCTTCCTTTTTTTTGAGGCCGCGGGCGCGGCGGATTTTTCAATTCGGGTTCGAGAGCGTTCCGTACCTGTTCCCATAACCGCTTCCACCTTTTCCACGAGTCATCACCTCTCCGCCGCTTTTTGGACGAATGACGGTTCCAACAGCTCCTCCACATTCGGAATGGAGCCGATCATATCCAGCTTCTTTAAAAATTCCGCAGTCTTTTGTCCTGTAAACACGAGGGAGGTGTATTCTTCGCCGGATTCGAATGCTTTCACGTTCTCCTCCGGTGAGAACAGCTTGATGCTCTCCATGCCAAGCTTGTAATCTTCAATGCTCGTCTCCGCTTTCTCGGCCATGATCGCCAAGCCTTCTTCCGGGTTTTTCTGAAAGTCGGCAAGAGCATCGAACCATGCGTCTACGATCTTTTGCACGTCATCCGGCCGATTCTTCACAACTTCTTCTTTGAAGACCAATAAATCCGGAATAAGTCCGGGCGTCTCCTTCGAGGAAAAGAGAACGCGGCCTTTGCCCTCCTGCACCGCCTTCGTTTGGAACGGCTCCCAAAGAACCGAAGCGTCGACTTTACCCGTTATGAACGCTGGACCCGCATCGTTGACAGCCATGTTAACGAAATTGATGTCCGATTCCTTCATTCCGTGCTGATCGAGAGCGGTCAATAGCAGCAGATGATCCACCGTGCCGAGCTCTGTGGCTACCGTCTTCCCTTTCAAGTCCGGGACCGTCTTTATTTCCGGTTTGCTGACGATCGCGTCGCCGCCGTTGGAGTTGTCGTTGATAAGTACCGCCTTGAGCTTGATTCCCTTGGATAGAGGAGCTAACGTATCGCTTAACGTCTGGCTGTTTGCGTCCACCTGACCCGTTGACAACGCTTGAAGAGAGTCGCTGTATACAGGGAACCATGTCAACTCGACATCTACACCGTGTTTCTTGAAATAACCCTTTTCTTCGACCACGTACCAGAAAAACCAACCCGGCCATGGGCTCAACGCCAATTTAATAGGAGCAGCGCCACCGCTGCCGGCGGTCGAACCGCTCGTTTCGCCGGCTTTCGCGCAAGCCGATAAAACGATTAAGACCGCCAGGGTGATTGACAGTGTCAGGCAGATGCGTTTCTTCATAGTCCCTCTCTCCTTCTTTTCTTAATTAATAAGACAAAAAGCCGGGAGAATAATTGTAATTATCCTCCCAGGCTTTTATCCTTCCGTGAATATGGAGCGCGGCGCGCCGCCATACGCTGTCTCTCGGACCAGCTTGGAACGTACGCCAACGGAACCCTAGACAGCTTTTTTTTATTCAATTGTAAATTGCGTTATAATATGTTACATCAATCGGTTATTTTTTAAGGATTTTAATTGTGATTTTATGATTTTATACCGAAT
Organism: Paenibacillus alkalitolerans; assembly: GCF_016482785.1. Lineage (GTDB taxonomy): Bacteria > Bacillota > Bacilli > Paenibacillales > YIM-B00363 > Paenibacillus_AE > Paenibacillus_AE alkalitolerans. Next base: position 539,242 of record NZ_JAEMXM010000001.1, read on the forward strand.
ATGTTAATATATATTTCATTATTATCACATAAATTACTCGATTACTTCTTTAGTGTTAGATAAAATAACATATTTTTGTGTGTAATTCGATTGCCGAAAACAAGCATCAAAGAAAAAACTCCCTCAAAATCATTAGATTTATAAGGGAGTTTTTAAACTATCTTTATTTTACCCATTCAGGCAACAGGCGTACCGTTCTTGACAGGTTCATCCGGCCTTAAAAGCACCACGTCGCCTTCCTCTGGGACTCCGCCGATTACCAATACTTCAGATTCAAAGCCGGCGATTCGCCGAACGGGAAAGTTTATGACTGCCGCCACTTGACGGCCAATAAGTTGTTCGGGTTCATACCTTCTCGTTATTTGAGCGGATGAGCGCTTAATGCCAACCTCGCCGAAATCAATCTCTAACTTTATAGCAGGCTTCCGAGCTTCCGGAAATGGTTCTGCGCTTATTATTGTACCGATACGTATATCCAACTTCAAAAAATCCTCAATTGTTGCCACGATGAGACCTCGCTTTCGCACGTTACAAATAGTATTGAACTGCTCCCGCTTGTAGAAGCGGGAGATTCCCTACAAAGAGAGGCATCCCAAAACTGCTGGGAAGAGGCAACCCGTTCAACTAGGCGCCGTTTGCTATCCTCAATATAATCTCTTTTTGACCTGAATCTGCAAGAGCCCCCGGGTCAAATAGTTCGTGCCAAGCACGAATGCTATATCGGGATGATGGTTTCATTTCGAAAAAACTATGCGGCCTGACGCCCTTGAGTTTCTTGGAAACATAACTCCAATGCGCCCAGTGGTGCTTGCTCGTTATCTTCTCCGGCAACAAGCCAAACACCGCTGGTGGAAGTTTCTCTTTACATCCCATGCCGCGCCGCGCAATGACATACGCCGCGGCTACATGGATGGAACACCCCAAGGGTTTCATGTACTTCATTTTTCCGATTTGCGACGTATACGCGGGATTCACTTCAAAGACGGCAACGCCCATTTTGTCCGCCCGCGCTTTGATCGAAGAGGTCATTTTGTCGTAAGCAAACTGCGTCATCTTGCGGTTTGCTTTTTTATTGCCGTACCTGAGTTTCGATTTGGAATCGGTGGTATCCAACTGTTCAATTACGATCGGTTTGTGTTTGGTAACGGCGAGATCCACGAGCGCCATCGCTTCGTGCTCGATGATTTTCGTGATTTGGCCGCTTGTTTTGTGCTCCATGTCAAACGGGAAGACGCCTTTGGACAAGAGCTGCCCCTTATCGTTCGTCTCAGCCCATGCGAAATGATCGAAATTGCAATCGACGCCGATCACGCCGTCGACCTTACTGTAGTTGATTTCACTTCGCTGTGGCTTATGGACTGTCGCCTTTACAATATAATAATCTCCATGGTCTTCCACCGCCCAGGCGATCGGTTTTCCTCTGTTCTTCCGATACGTAACCGCATCGTCCACTTCTTGTTGGCCGTACGGGAAGCGGAGATTACGAAGTTCATATACGCCGAGGGGCAAGTGCATATGCAGTGTCTTGCTTTGCACATCATACTTGAACACAAAGTTACCGTATTTCGCGTCCTTGCGGCCGCTGACGGCTAACCTGCCGTAACGCGCCCGATGGTACTCCCGCTTCCACAACTCGTGATCTTTCGTGTATTTCTCTATTGTAAACTGCTTCCGAAACAAATTTTTCGAACCGAAGATCACGCGGCCTGTATACTTTTGCAGGTCCGCAAGCTCTTTTTGCAGTCGTTTCAGGCGGAATTCCACCATGGCGATGCGGTGGGCGATTCTCTTGATTTCGGGTTTCAGATAGGTATGCTCGAACAAATACGCGTTGTCATACAGCTTCGTTTCTCTTTTGTATCGGACAATGTAGAAACGACCGCACTGATCCTCACGGCAGGACTTGGCTTTGAATTTGCCTTCCATCAGCGAGGCAAGCATCTTCTTTTTCAGGGTGAGCTTGCGCTTTAGCGATTTCAGTTTGTTTTTTGCCGTTTCGATCGCGTCCTTTTTGTCAGCGATATATTGTTTGCGCAGTTCCTGAACGCTGGAGAACAGCGCATTCGCTTCTTGCAGCGCGCTGTTGGCGAAGTAATCGTCGATATCGTACCTTTGTTTTAGCACCACATGCAGCGAGTCCTGATGCCGCTTCTTGCCTTCCCTTGCTTCGCGCATTAACGTTTGAAAAGCGTAGTGCTTGGCTCGGTTAAACCGCTCGGAGGCATCCGCCACGGCGTCGATAACGGGTTGCTCTATTGTATTTTTATACATACGTTTGGAGAAATAAGTAGCCAGCATATTGGATGCCTCCTTTTGCGGAGGTTTATATTAGATGATACACCGGTCTGCGCAATGGATTTTTTTACATTATACACGAACATTTGTTTGCAATCAACCCGCTTGTTTCATATGGAAGCTGGAGTGGAATCTCCAACGAATCGTGCGGCATTTTTTTGAACAAAACAAACCCGTTGCCGCTATTTGTCACGCCGCCCTTGTGCTAAACACCGTACGTGATTTGATGGTCGGCAGAACATATTCGGCATACACGGCATGCAAGCCTGACGTAGAGATGTGCGGAGCCGTTTACCCGGAGTCAACTGTTCACGTTGACGGGAATTTGGTTTCGGCCCATGCGTGGCCGGATCTTCCAAGCTTCATGAGAGAATTCGTAAAATTAGTTAACGAGTCTCCAAACTTGGAACTAAAATAACCTTCAGACAATGCTTGCCCTCCTTGACCATCTCGAATCCCTGTTTGAAATCTTCCAGCGGCAGCTTGTGCGTGACCACGCCTGCGGTTGGAAGATCGCCCTTCAAGATGGCGTCTATCACGATCGGATAGCAGTATGGTCCCAGATGCGAACCTAATATGTCCAATTCTTTGCGGTCACCGATGATGCTCCAATCAACGGTGACCGGTTCCTTAAAGACGCTGAATTCGACGAAACGGCCAAGCTTGCGGATCATGGACAACCCTTGTTCTACCGCTTTGGGATGTCCCGTCGCTTCGATATAAATATCGCAGCCGTATCCGTCCGTCAACGCTTTGACTTCCGCCACCACATCGGTTTTGCCCGGATTCAGTACGATGTCCGCTCCGAAAGCTTTCGCCATTTCCAGACGATGATCCATCATATCCAGCACGACCAGCTTGCCTGGTCCCGATAATTTCGCCGCGCCAACCATACCGAGGCCAAGTGTGCCTGCTCCGGCAATGACGACCGTGTCTCCCAACCGGATTTGCGCCCGTTGAACGGCGTGCAAGGAGCAGGCATAAGGTTCGATCAGAACCGCTTGCTCTAGAGTCAGCGCATCGGGAACGCGGTGTACGATAGCATTGTTCGGAAATTTCATATAGCGCGCCATGGCGCCGTTAACATAATGCTGAAAACCGAAAATATCATGCTTCTCGCACATCCAGTACTGTCCCCGGCCGCAGTATCGGCATGACCGGCACGGTACGATTTGCTCTGATAAAACCCGATCGCCGATCTGATAATCGGTTACACCTTCGCCCAGCGCGGCCACTCGCCCGACAAATTCGTGACCGGGGATGACAGGCGCCTTTACATAAGCCGGTTGATTCCCGTCTCCCCAGAACATAGGCGCTCCGGCGTAACATTTGGCGTCGCTCGCGCAAATTCCAACCGCTTCCACCTCGATGACGATTTCGCCCGGTTCGGGCAAAGGCGTCGGCCGTTCCTCCAAGCGATAATCGGCTGCGGCATATGCGACCACCGCGTTCATTGTCTCGGGCAATCGAGCTTGTTTCCGATCCATTCAGGGCACACCTCACAACAAACTAGATATCATCCTGTTGCAACGACGTCACAGTGTCCAAGTCCAAGCTTCTATTTCTTTGTATTATACCTTACTTGTTGTTCACGGTGTCGTAATTAACCTTGTTAATTGTCCAGAAAATGGTTCAATCCATTGCAAAATAAAGACGCTTCATCTCAAGGGTCTGAAATTTAATGCCATAAACTACAGATGATTAATATTTAATTGTATTAATTGTAAATAATATAATCTATTTTATTCCCGAGAACGTAATTCCTCGAATGAATGCTTTCTGTACAAGGAAGTACAGGACTATAATCGGAAGCGTGATAAGAACGGAAGCCGCCATCAACATTTGCCACTCCGCGCCGTGCTGCGTCTTGAATGCTTGGAGTCCAAGCATAATCGTATACTGAACCTCATCGTTCAAGTAAATCAGCGGGCCTTGATAGTCCGTCCAGCTCCCCATAAATTGAAACAACGCAATGGTAAGCAGCGCCGGTTTGCAAAGCGGCAGCATAATTTGCAAGTAGATTCGAAGCTCGGAGGCTCCATCAATTCTTGCCGCATCCTCCAGCTCCTTCGGCAATCCCATAAAAAACTGACGAAGAAGAAATATGAAGAAGGGTGCTCCGAAGAAAGCCGGCAGCCATAACGGAATATTCGTCCCGACCCAGCCGAAATTTTTGAATACGATAAAGATCGGAATCATCGTTACTTGGTAAGGCAGCATCATAACGAGAAGCGTTATGACGAACAACGGTTTCGCCCCTTTCCAAGGAATTCTTGCAATTCCGTATGCGACAAGCGGACACGAGAACAGTACGCCTGCGGTTGCGAGTCCTGTAATAACCATCGTATTTTTCAAATACATAAAGAACGGCACGTAGTTTACAGAATCGGGATAGTTGCTCCAAACAAGCTCGCTGGGGAACCAAACCGGCGGCCAAAGGAACAGTTCGGAGTCAGGCTTCAGCGAAGTCGATAACATCCAGATAAACGGCAATAGGAAAAATAACCCGAACGCGGTGAGAAACAGATGGGCACTCGTGTTTCGTGCCGTAGTTACGGTTTTATATGAACGCACCTTCCGCTGACCTCCTTAATCTTTCCCTTGGTAATACACCCAGCGTTTTTGAGACCAGAAAATGAGTGCGGTCAACGCGATAACAATCATGAACAAAATCCATGCCATTGCTGACGCGTAGCCCATCTTCAAATAACCGAATCCGTTCGTATATAAGTACATGACATAGAACATCATGGAGTTCGCCGGCGTCCCTTGGCCATTCGTCAACGTATACGGGAGAACGAAGTTTTGAAGCGCCCCGATCGTCCCCATCACCAAGTTAAAGAAAATAACCGGTGTTAATAAAGGCAAAGTGATATTTTTCAGACGTTGAGCCACATTCGCCCCATCCACATCCGCAGCGTCGTAATAATCTTGTGGAATGTCCTGCAGTCCGGCCAAGTAAATCACGATAGATTGTCCGATTCCCCACAGGCTCATTAAAACTAGTGACGGTTTCGACCAATGCTCGCTGCCAAGCCAAGCGGGTCCGGGAAGTCCGAGCTGTTCAAGCCAGTGATTGACGAGACCGAATTGCGGATTTAACAACCACAGCCATATAATGGTGGTCGCAATCGGAGGAACCAAGCTCGGCATGAAAAACAGCGTCCGATAAATTCCTTGCCCGCGAATTTTTATGTTCAACACCAAAGCCAGTCCGACACCGACACAAATGCTTATCGGTACAAATAAAAAGGTGAAGTATAACGTGTTGTATATACTTACCCAGAATACGTTGTCCTTCATTAATTGGCGGTAATTTTCCATACCGACCCATTCTCCGGGCTCCAAGATACTATAAGACGTGAAACTATAATAAATAGACATGAGAAGCGGATAAAAGTTGAATAGGAGTAACCCGATGATCCAAGGCAGGCAGAACAGGAAGCCGTACAACGCCAAATTCTTTTCGTAGCCGGTCGACGGTTTCTTCACAGGGATTACCTCCTTCGCTCATAATATTAGGGGGCAGCCGACTATCGACGTAGCCCCCACGCTATTAGCTAACAAGTATCTATTTCATCTTTGCCAGCTCGGCATCGACGTTCTTCTTGACCTGATCCAACAATTCCTGCGCGCTGCCTTTTCCGTTGATCGCCAAATCCTGCACACGGAACGTCTCGTTCCACAAGAAGGCTCCAACAGGCGTAACGGGTCTTGTGTACGCTTTCGGCATCAAATCCAAAAATACTTTCAGGTTCGGGTTATCCGCCAGCTTCAGCTCCTCGTTCACTGCAGGCATTGCGGTAATATCGTTGCCTGCGGTCGGGCGTTTCGCCCAAAGCAGCGTACCTTCTTTATGTGCGACGAATTTAATGAATTCCCACGCTTCTTTCTCATGCTTCGCGCCCTTGGGAGTAACGTAGGACCAGCCGCCCGCCCATGTTACAGGGTCTATGCCGGCCGGCGCCGGCATCGGGGCTACTCCCCACTCGAACTTAGGCTTATACTTGCTAAGATCGTTCAAGATCCAGTTGCCGTCATAGACGAATCCGACCTTTCCGGACCAGAACGGGTTCATGCCGGTTTGGCCCATTGCGTTGGAGAAGCTGGTCAACGTTTCAACGTCATACGTCTTTGCGTACCATGCCATCCATTCCAACGCTTTTACAATTTGCGGGTCGTTAGGTGTCAGCTCGCCGTCTTTCTCCCACTGGCCGCCCCAGTTCCAGCCTTGCGTATATAAGAAACCTTGGTTCATCCATGGAATAAAGCCGATTTGATCGTATTTGCCGCCGGATCCTTTCTTGAATATTTTAGCTGCCATCGCATCAAGCTCTTCTATTGTCGCAGGCGGTTTTTCCGGATCGATTCCAGCCTCTTTCATTAATGTCTTGTTGTAATACATCGCCCGATTGTCCGTACCCCATGGAAGAGCGTAAACTTTGTCCTCGTAAACAACTTCCCACCATAGTCCTTCGTAGTAATCGCTAGAATTAATTCCCGACGTTTGCACATAGCCCGTCAAGTCTGTCAATGATCCTTTTGCTGCCCAAGAACCGATCAGGAAGCGGTCGAATAGAGCGACATCAGGCGGATTTCCGCCTGCAATTGCTGTGAGCAGCTTATCTGAAGCTTGCGTGTTTCCCGTTGTCTCCACGAACGTCATTTTTACCTTGATGTTCGGATGTTTCTTTTCGAACTCATCTATGACGTTTGCTTTAAATTCCTTCTGGAAATCTCCGCCCCACGGGAACCAGAAATCGATCGTTACCTGGCTGTTGGAGCCTCCTTCTCCATCTGTGTTGCCTTCGGCGGTCGTTGGATTTGAACCGCTTGAACACCCTGCCGCAATTAGAGAGCAGACAAGCACAAAAGCCGTAATCAACCGAATTTTTGCCTTCACTTTCATGTCCTAAGTACCTCCCTTTTTTGGTTCGGTCTCAGCCTGTTGGCTGCACCTTAATTGTATGCGCTTTCAGATACATGCGAAAATGAGGTTGGTTTTAGGTTTGGTGTCATATTTTTGTTTATTTATCGACGAGCGGAATGATCATGCTCACACATGTCCCTTTTCCCAACTCGCTCTCCAACGTCAATCCGTATTGATTCCCATAAATCAGTTTAATTTGCGCATTAATGTTTCTTAATGCAAAGTTTTCACGCATATCCGTTAGTTCCAACGTGTTTCTGATACTTTCCAACCGGTCTCCCGGAATTCCGATTCCATTGTCCTTCACTGTAAACAAGATGCCTGTTCCGGTTTTCCTCCAAGCGATATGCAGCTCGCCTTTACCTTTCAAGTTTTCAATGCCATGATATATTGCGTTCTCCACGAGCGGCTGAAACAAATATTTCAGCACGATGTTATGCCGGATGTCCGGATCGACCGCGATGTCCACCGTAAACTTATCTTCATACCTGGCTTTCTGAATGGACAAGTAACTCTCAACCAATTCGACTGCCTCGCTGACAGTGACGAATTCCCTGCCGTCGCTTAGGCTTAGCCTGAGGTACTTCGATAATCCGAATATCATTGTGCTGATGGCATCTATTTTGTAAATACGCGATATCCAATGGATGGAATCAAGCGTGTTGTAAATAAAATGGGCATTAATCTGAGAGGCAAGCATTTTCAACTGAGTTTCTTTCTTCAAGAGTTGTTGGACGTATAACTCGTCTATCAGCTGTTTAATACGGGATAGCATGACATTAAAGCTTTCATATAAAGTGCCGAACTCATCCTTTCGCCCGTGATAAATTTTCGCTTCGAAATCGCCTTCGCGGGCTTTCTTCATATAAGACATGAGCGTGTACACGGGGGTATAAACGAAACGTCCGACGGCCAATGCCAAAATCACGGCTACGATGACAAAGGCAACGGCAAGAAATAAAGTGTATATTTTTATCTCCTGCGTATCCTTTACAAGATTTTTGGTAGGGACCATTCCAACCAGCAGCCAACCCGTTCCCTCCATCTCCCTGTATACAATGAGCTTGTCTTCCCCTTGAATATTAGCATTTAGGGTTCCTTGCGGTTTTGACGGCAGCTTCAGTTTTGATATTTCTGCAGGAAGATAAATGTTGGGATCCTGAGCAATAATGTCGCCTGAGCGATTCATGATAAACGAAATGCCTGAAGCGCGAAAATCAATCTCACTAAGTATCTCTTGAATTAGCGAGGGGTCGATTTCATATAGCAACAGCCCGATAATTTCACCGCGGCCTTGAAGGTCTTTAAGAGCCCTTCCGAATGTAAATACCGGATTATTTTCATACAACGGGCTGTCGATCGGCAAGAGGGAGTGACGGACGCCGAACCAAACGACTTTCCCGTTAGCGTCAATTATGCTGCGGAACCAATCTTTCCGGAGCATGGCGGAATCGGCCGGGGGGACAACGAGAACCCCGGATGACGTCATTAAGGAGTATCGATAGGACGTATCGCTAAAGCCGATCAAATGCATGCTGACGGTATCGTTCTTGGAATTAACCAAGTTCGTTACAAAAGCGGCGACCGTTTTAGTATTCAAGACTCTATCGTAATGGTCCGAAAATTTCCCAATCAATCCCCGCTGCAGTTCTTGATACCCGAGTATAATTTGCGAGCGGTTCTCGTACTCTTCGAGTATGATCCGAAGACGCTTTTCGGCTTGTTCGACGGTTTGGAGGGCAATCGCCCCCACATTCGATTGAATGACGGAAGTCGATTTCGTAAAAGACAAGTATCCCATAATTGCAACGGTGAAAGACATCGAGACGAAATATAGTATAAACACTTTAAAACCGACGGAATTCCAAAATGGTCCGCTCTTTATGAACTTCATCACATTACGCTCCATCATAAATATCTAGACGCTATCCCGATATTGGGAAGGTGTGAGTCCCACGATATCTTTAAATGTTTTTACAAAATGCCTGAAATCGTTATACCCGACCTCATCCGCAATTTCGTAGATCTTCATATTTGTATCGTTTAAGAGTTGTTTCGCTTTTAATATTCGCAATCCGGCGACGTATCGGACGAAAGTTTCCCCGACTTCTTCGTGAAACAGTTTGCTGAAATACGAGGCATTGACGAACAGGTGGTTGGATACATCCTGCAAAGTGATTTGCCCGAAGAAGTGCTTGCCGATGTATTCAAGACCAAGCTCTATTATTTTACTGTAGCTTGCCGTACCGCGGATTCGAGCGCTCCATGTTTGCATATGATTCAACAATTGGCCGCTTAGATCGTCCATATGTAAGCTGTGACAACGTATTTCCTTTAAAATACTTTGCTCCGCCGCCTCTTCGTCGTTTACACAGGATTTAAGTTTGAAGAAGATGTTCGTCAACAACATGTTTAGACTTCTTGTAACCTGCAGCGGATCGTATTTTTGAAGAAGACTTTCTACACGCTCTTGCAGCCCGTTTATACTTTGCTCTAACAAGTTGCCGTCCCCAATTTTTAATGCGTGAATCAGCCGATTCTCCCACTCCGTACCCGGGGCCGCATACGGAACCCCAAGCTCAATGCGCTGCGGCGGCAGCCGGAAGCAATTATACAGCTTCCCGTGTCCTTCAATAAATGAATAGCTGCAAGCGTAAATCGCATCGTTATACGCTCTTGAAAGATCTTTCCAACTGCAAATCCGGCTTACGCCTGCGCTTGCGGTCAAATCCAGCAACCGCTTGGACATCTCCAATGCTTGCTGCAAAACTGAAGGTATTACTTCCTCCGGGTTACCGGATTTCTCGAGTTCCGGTGAAAATACAACGGCCACATCCGCATCCCTGCTGTCGCCAAGCTTGCAAAAAACGGATTTGTACCCGTTATCGCTTAACGATTGCTCGGCAATGTTCCGTAAACCGTACAGCAAATTCTTGCGGTCGTTGCGTGTTTCCCCTTTGGAGCCCCAATCGTGAATGCGAATGGCCGCAACCTGTAATTCGCGCGGATTCAACTGGAGCCGAAGGGCGCTCCATATTGCGTCCGCATCTTGAAAGGACTGATCGCTCTCCCCTAATAGAAACTGTTCCAAATACCTCTGCTGCGCGAGCGGCATGCTTTGACGGATCTGCCATTTCATCTCCTCTACCGCACTCTCTCTTTGCAGCTCGTTAACGCAACGCTGTACGACTTCAAGAAGCATTTGTTCCTCGATCGGTTTGAGAACATAGCCGGAAGCTCCGCACTTCAACGCTTTTTGGGCGTATGCGAATTCCCCGTAACCGCTAATGATGATCACTTTCGAATGCAGCTTGTTTTCATTAATATGTTCCAGTAAAGATAATCCGTCCATGCCCGGCATCTTGATATCCGTGATTACAATGTCGGGCGCGGTCCTGGAAAGCCAAGTGAAAGCTTCTTCCCCATTCTCCGCTTCTCCCCATATTTCAATGCCGTGGGACTGCCAATCAATCGTTTGCTTTAAGCCTTGCCGAACCCACTTCTCGTCATCGACAATCAACATTGAATACATTGCTGCACCTCCCGGGATCTCTTATAGTAAACACAACCCTCTTAATGCGTAATAATATAGTAAAACCCTTAATTGAACCAAGAAAAATAAAGAACCAAGGGCAACCCCTCGGTTCTTTCTCGCGATATCGTGAAGAAGTCAAAAATTACTGGTAATCCTGTGCCATAGCAACGATCTCTTCCCAAGCTTGTTCCGGCGTGAGCTGGCCGAATTGGATTTTCTCGGCAATGGTCACATAATCTTTCGCACGGAAATTCGACCATCCTTTAGGGTCTGCTTGGAACGGTTGGGCGATGCTTGAGGTGTTCTGGATCAGTGAAATGCCCATACGGTCGGCTTCATTGAATTTCGGCTCCAGGTGCCCGAGCACGTCCTTCGAAACAGGGACTCCTCTAGTCGTCCCAAGAATTTCCGCCGCCTCGATATCGTTGATAAACCAATTGATAAATTTCTTCGCTTCTTCCACATGCTTCGAATCGGAGGAGACGCTCCAAAACATCGAAGGCTTCAACCAACCCGCACCTTCGGGACCATTAGGCATTGTAACCATCGCATAGGCACCCGGCTTCATGGAATCCAAAGCTCCGGACTGGGCGGCGTGCAGTTGGCGAATCGCCACTTTACCGTTATTAAGCAAGTCGAGCGCCGGGTCCAATTCTTTATCGGTTACGGCCGCATCGGCAGGTGGAACGACGCCCTCCTCTCTCAGTTGAGAGAAAGTATTCACCCATTCGAGCCATAATTGTTTATCGATGTTAAATTTCCCGTCCGGGGTTACGTAATAGCCTTTCCCGTGGCTCATCTGATATATACCGTAGATGTCCAACGCTCCCGTATGATCCATTAACGCATGCCCCTCCGGCCCAAGCTTCGCTTTTATATCGCGGCCGTACTGGAAATATTGTTCCCACGTCCAGCCGTCTTTCGGAAGAGGCAAACCGAGCTTTTCAATCATCTCTTTATTATAGGCAAGGCCGAATGCATTGTTTCCAAGCGCAATGGCATATAAAGAATCGTTGTATTTTCCGGTATTCAATAACGCAGCATCCATTCCGGACGTATCAATTCCTTCGGTTATGTCGGCCAGTTGTTTCCGGCTTGCATATTCCGCCAAATAAGCGGCGTCCATCTGGATAATATCTGGAGCGTTCTTGGCGGCCGCTTGGGTGGACAGTTTGTCCCAATATCCTTCCCATCCGGAAAATTCGGGTTCGAATGTCACATGCGGATTTTTTTGCGTATAAAGCTCCAAAGCTTTCAAAGTCGCATCATGCCGGGATTGCGATCCCCACCACATAATCCGGAGCTTTACAGGATTCGGATTTGCGCTCTCCGAGCTCCCATTTGATGCGGTTTCGCCGCTATTCTGTTCGCCTGGCTCGTTAGCCGCCCCTTGGTTTGAGCTGCAAGCCGCCAAGCCGAATGCAAATGCGAAACAAAGCAATAGCAACATCCATCTTTTTACAACCTGCAAATTCATATATACTCCCCTCTCGACTCATTTTTAAACCGCTTACATAAAAATCGTAACACTTCCGTTCAGTCATGAGTATAAGAAGGATGCACAACGTATTTCAAAAATCAACAATAATAAACGGTTGCTGCCGTTATTTAAGAAAATCGCTAGGATTAAGACCGGTCTCTTTCTTAAACAGGGTGCTGAAGTAAGGGATATTCTTGTACCCTACCATCTCGGCAACTTCGTAAATCAGATATTTTCCTTCCATCAGCAGGCGCTTCGCCTTCTCCATTCGGACTTTCGTCACATAACTGTTGAACGTCTCGCCTACGGCATCGCGAAACAACTGGCTGAGATAGTTTCGGGATAAGTACACTTTTTCGGCCAATTCCGTTAACGTGATCTCCTCGGCATAATGGTCGTGAATATACTGCACCATAAAGTCAACCGCTTGCTTATGTTTTACATTCTCATTCCAGGCGCGGTGGCCGCACACAAGCCGAACCGTTTCAATCAGCCAACATTCCAATGCTTCCGGAGTGCCTACCGATTCCAAGCTTTGGGTTGCGGTCTTCATCATAGTGATGTCATCCATATTTTTGCCGACGTCAAACATCGTATATCGAATAATGGTCAAGCATTCGGAACCGTGCCTGACCAACGATGACGGCCTTGTCTCGCCAAACTGCCGCAAAGCGCGGATAAACTCGCGGACGACATCGACCGCCTTCTGTTCTTGCAAGGAGCGTATCGATTCGGCAAGTTGATGATAAAACTTAACCGGACGAAGCGTTTGATCAGTTGCTTCACGGGTCTTGTTTTCCTTCTTTTTAAACACATATAGTTCGGCGTCGCCGCAAACGGCGTTTTCCCGCTCGGCCAGCGCCAAGAACGCTTCCTCCGTGGAAACGGATATTTGACTCCAATGCTGCTGCAAAGCACCTACTCCGATCCGAAGACGGATGCCGAGCACGTCTTGAATACTGCGGATGATTCGCTTTCCGAGACCGCATGCTTCACTGACGGCAGCTTCATCGGTTTGCGTTCGGTTTACGTGAAGAATCGCCGCAAAACTATTTCCCTGCAATTCTACCAATTCATACGTTTTCCAATACTGTGCCAGAAGCTCGCCGATCACATTGCCGACCGCAAACCGAAACAGTCTTCGATCGGCGGCGGCCGCGTCGGAATATCTGGATGTCGCCTCGATCTCCACTCCAAGCACCAGATGATAATGGCTCTTCATGAGCGGATGTTTATGAAGAATGAACTCCTCGTGTTCTCCTGCAACAGTTCCGATGACGATGCTCTTTAACCATTCTCTTTCAACAAAAGGTTCATATAAGGAGATTTTATGCAATAATTCAACTTGCGCTTCCCGTTCCGACTGCTTCTTCCGCAATTGAGCCACGGCGTGCTCTATAACTTCCCGGATCGTGGAAACGGTTGCGGGTTTGGACAAATAATCGTCTACCTGCAGCTTTAAGGCTTCGCGGGCATACTCGAAATCCGAATAGCCGCTTAGAATAATAATTTTTCCGTCATACTCGTTTTTTCGCAGCTCTTTGATCATTTCCAACCCGTTCATAACAGGCATATACACATCCGTAATGACGATGTCCGGCAACAATTCGCCGACTAACCGAAGCCCTTCTTTGCCGTCGATCCCTTCCCCTACGCAGACCGCATTCAACTCATTCCAAGGTATCGCTTTTCTCATACTTTGCAGCACTTGCCTGTCGTCATCGATAAGGACAACCTTGTACATACGAATTCCTCCTGGTTACATGCGAGCAGTCACTCCGGTTTTTCCGTAACGGAAGGCATTAGTATTACCACTTCAGTCCCGCCGCCGTCCCGGGAACGGATGGTAACGGAAGATGTATTGCCGAAATAAACGGAAAGACGTTCTTCTACATTGCGTATACCGTACCCGCCTGTATCCTTCCGGCGCGAGCTTCTCCAATCCTCGGTAATTCCGTTGCCGTCATCCGTAATTCTTATAAGCAGATTTCCGTCATCCGCCTGCGCCTCGACTCGGATTGCGCCCCGTTGAAGACCGTGAAAGCCGTGAATAATACTGTTTTCAACAAAAGGCTGCAGCGTGAGCTTAGGCACATACAATGTACCGGCCGCATCGGGAATGTCCATCTCATATGTCAAGCCTTCTCCCCAGCGGATTCGTTGAATTTCCAAATAACATTTCAAATACTCGGCCTCGTTCTTTAGCGTAATGAACCGCTCTCCATTCGAAAGCCCGAGGCGCAGCATACGGCCCACCAGCTCGAGTATACGGCTGATCCGTTCTTGTCCCGCGTCGACTGCCATCCAGTTCAATTGATCGAGCGTATTGTATAGAAAATGCGGATTAATGTTTGCTTGCAGCGCGCTGATTTCGGCTTCCCGCTTTTGCCGATATTCTTCTTTAAGAGATTCATACAGCTCGGATATCCGTTCGGTCAGCCTTCGAAAGCCGTTGAACAGGGCTCCAAACTCGTTGCGGTAATCGTCAGGCAAATGAATCGGTGGTTTTCCGACGGAAAAAGCATTCATCGCAGTGAGCAAGTCACTAACCGGGCGGGTAAAATGTTTGGAAAACAAAAGGGTAAAAATAACGGATAACATGATGGCCGCAGCCCCAATGGCAAGAAGCGTCTTAGCGAGTTGAACGCTGCCCGCCGTGATCCGCGACCACGGCGTCGCCTCGATCAACAGCCACCCCGAACCGAGCGTCTGACTCCAAACGACGAAATACTCTTCCCGCCCATTAACTCCTGTGTATTCCGCGCGCGCGAAGCCGTTCGTTCCCTTAATGCTCTCCAAGATAGTACTGATTTGCGCAGGCGAAAGCTCGTCGCCGACCGCGATCTTCTTGCGCCCGCCGCCGTCCAGCACAACCCGGCTGGCGTCCGCCAACTCCTGGCCGCTCTTCATAATGGCCTCAATGACTGGAGTTTTCGCATGGAACACAAGAAGGCCTACATAATTCCCGCTGTTGGAATACACCTTTCTTGCGAAGCTGACGACTTCCTTATCGCCCCGCCAAGTGGCGATTTTATGCGAAGCGATCCAGACCGAATCGGCCAGCTCCAATTGCTTCGCCCAAGACTGCCGATGTAAGACGGAGGGACCGAAAAAATGCACGCTGGACACCTTCGTGCTTCGAACGTTTTCTTCCGATGAGAAATAAAACTCAATGGACTCGATCGCCGGCGAGCTGTATGTGAGTTGGGCTAAATATTCCTCAAACTTTTCCATCCGTTGGAAGCGGTCATACTCCGTCCCCCCGAGATTCGGATATTGGGATGCTATGTTTCGGGCAGCCGTTAACGACTGCTGTTCGATGCCGTCCATTAGCAAGGATAACTGTTTATTAATTTGGTTTAGGAGCGCTTGCTGATACCTGGATGTGCTCGATGCCATTTCATTTTCCGAAATCGTATATCCGACCCATACAACCGTAGTTAACAGAACGATAATGAAGCCGGCCGAGAAACCGAACAGCACACGGTCAATCCGGTAACGTTTAAATAAATTCAATGCCCTGCATCACCCGATTCATTTCATCCTTTAATGCCCGTGGTGGCAATTCCCTCTACGAAGTGGCGTTGAGCCGCCAAAAATACAATGACCGCGGGAACGATGGAAAGAAGAGACATCGCAAGCAGCTGTCCCCACGACATCGCGCTTTGCGTATCGATAAACAACCGCAATGCCAGCTGCACTGTATACTTCTCTATGGAATTAATATATATCAATTGTCCGAAAAAGTCGTCCCAATTCCAGAGAAAACAATAGATTGCAACAGTTACCAGCGCCGGTTTGGTCAACGGAAGCACGATGCGCAAGTAGATGCCGAATTGGGTGCAGCCGTCCATCTTTGCCGACTCGTCCAATTCCTTCGGTATCCCTCTCATAAATTGCACGAGAAGAAAGATGAAGAAAGAGCCGCCGATCCCGCCGGCTACAGCATGCGGTACGATAAACGGCAAATAACTGTCCACCCATCCGAAAGAGTGAAACATGGAATATTGCGGAACAAGCGTCACTTGACTGGGCAGCATGAGCGTGACAAGGACGATCGAAAACCAGAAATTCCGCAGCGGAAAGTCTAGGCGAGCGAAGCCGTATGCGACCAAGCTGCACGAAATGACCGTCGTGAACAGCACTCCGAGTATCAGTTCAAACGAATTCAAATAAAAGTGGGAAAAATCGTAATTCGGTATTGCGAACCAACCATCCGAAAAATTGCTCCATTGAGGTGCTGCCGGAAATATGCTTGGCGAGCTGAGTTCTTCCGTCTTCTTAAGCGATGCGCCGGCCCACCATACGACGGGATAAATCATCACTAAGCTGAATGAAAGCAAGAGCAAGTGCCTTAACACATTGCGGTTGACGGCTTGACGGTTCATGCGGCTTTCCTCCTTTCTTGCTCATAAAATACCCAATATTTTGAAGAAAGAAAGATGAGCGCGGTCGCCGCTGCGATGACTGCAAGCAAGATCCAGGCCAGCGCTGAGGCGTAGCCCATCTGCAATCTTCCGAAAGCCCGGTCATACAAGTAAAGCGCATACATATAAGTCGAATGAACGGGGCCGCCTTCGGTGATGATAAACGCTTGGGTGAACATCTGGAACGATCCGATCGTCTGCAGCACGAAATTGAAGAGGACGATCGGAGACAGCAGCGGTAAAGTGATTTTAATAAACTGCCTGATCTTCGACGCCCCGTCTACGGATGAAGCTTCATAATAATCCCTTGGAATTTGTTTCAATCCCGCAAGGAAAATGACCATTGAAGATCCGAACTGCCATACCACAAGCAATACAAGTGTGCTTAACGCCGTTCGCGGATCGTTGATCCAGTTCATTCCTTCGATCCCGAAAACGGACAAAAATTTATTGATAAAACCGTCTTGACTCCAGATGTTTCGCCAAAGAACGGAAACGGCCAGGCTCGCTCCGATCAGCGACGGAAAATAAATAAGCAGCCGGTAAGCGCTAAGCCCGCGAATTTCTTTGTTTAATATGACCGCTACCGCAAGAGCGAAGATGAGCTTTAGCGGAACCGAGAAGACTACAAACCAAAGTGTGACTGAAAGCGATTGCGAAAATGTGCGGTCATTGAACATAATGCGTTCGAAATTGGATAATCCGACCCACTCGGGAGATTCCAGCAAAGAATAATTTGTGAACGAGTAATATACAGACAACACCATCGGCCAAAGCGTAAGCCCTAGAAAACCGATCAGCCAAGGGGAGATGAATAAATATCCGGTTACCGGGTGCTCCCATCGTTTTATTTTCGGACGCGTCATGTGCGTCAACCTCCTCCATTCGGCTTTCTCTTACCTCATTTCATTGTAGGTCTTATTCCCGAGGCTTGAAATAATAAGGATGAACAATCTCTTTCAATAATTTCAGAAGTTTTTGCGCCAGATTAAACCTCTTTCAATGCCTTCAAAAAAGCATTTACGGGTATCTTGAGATCAAAATTATAACGGGACTTTGCCCTCTAATTTACGTGTGCGCACTCTCCCCTTGATTCAGAAATTGACCCTCTGTCCCGAACCTGCTCCCCATCTTCCCGTTTCGTATCCGCATACGTTCTCTTCGATGGCTTTGCCGTATTCTAATCCGAAGGGATCGTGCTTATAAGAAAATGGTCTTGAACAAATCAGTTTATCTGAACTATAGGGATAGTAAGCGCAAGGGAGTTCAGAATACAGCAGTCATTAAGAGAACCCCCTAGGGCATTTTGGGGTACTCACGCAATTTCTCGTGAAAGCGCCCCTCCCACTCCGAAATATTATAAATTCAAAAAAGCCGCATCTATTGATGCGGCATGCGGCCAGCTTTTGCTTTCAATTTGTTGCTAACCGTATAACGTTTCGCGGTTCAATTCGGCTAGAGCCAATCGCAACGAATCCGCTTCGCCGGGCAATAGATCCAGTTGCGGAGCCCGCATCGAACCGGCGTCAACGCCTCTAAGACGCAGCGCTTCTTTAAAATAAGCCATGTTGCTTCCGCTTTTCAGCGTTTCGCAATAACGGACCGCAATTCGCTGCAATCGTCTCGCTTCTTCGATCCGGTTCTGCTGATATGCTTCGTACACGGCGACGAACGGTTCGGGATATACGCAGGAAACGCCAGAGATCACTCCGTCGCATCCCATTGCAAGCGCCGCGAGCAGAAGCCGGTCGGATCCCTGCATAACAGAGAACGTTCCGTTATTAATGTTTAAATACTCGTTAGTTCTTAGGAAGTCGGGATAGCTGTATTTGATCCCCACCACATTCGGGCAGCGGTCCGCAACGCGCTGCGCGACGTCCGCCTTCAGATCGTTCGCGGCGCATTGCGGAATGTTATACAAATAGACCGGAAAGTTGTCCGGGACGCTGTTGGCGACCGTCACGAAAAACTCCTCCAGCTCCCGGTCGTTTGCCCCAAGGAATATCGGAGTAACGACACCGATCCCGTCCGCGCCGATCGTATGCGCATGCTTCGCCAACTCGATTGTATCCTGCAGTGTCGTTGCTCCCGCGTGGATAAACACCGTCACTCTGCCGCCCGCTTGCTTGACGACCGTTTCCGCCACCGCTTTTCGTTCCGCAACGGAAAGCCGGATCATCTCGCCGGTCGTTCCGAGCGGATAAAGGCAATGAACTCCTTTGGAGATTAAAAAATCCGTCAACTTTCCGACTTGGTTCAAGTTGACCTCCCCTTCTCTCGTAAAGGGGGTCACCATCGCGGTGGTAATGCCGTATAGACGTTTCATCGAAGCGCTCCTTCTGATGTTTGCTTAACGATAATCGATTACCGGAGTAAATGGGCGGGCTCTTTGCCCGAGAACACATTCAATAATGCTTCTGCCGTTGCAATACCGACTCGGCGGTATGTTTCTTCCGTCTCTGCGGCCGTATGCGGCGTTGAAACGAGTTGATCGATTTGAAACAGCGGGTTGTCACTCGAAACAGGCTCCTGTTCATACACGTCTATCGCTGCACCGGCAATTTGGCGAGTCTGCAAAGCAAAGGCCAACGCCTTCTCGTCCACCAATGCGCCTCTCGCCGTATTAATGAAATGGGCGGTCGGTTTCATCATCTCGAACTGGCGAAAGTTCATCATATGCCGCGTTTCCGGCATGCTTGGCAGATGCATGCTGACGACGTCGCTTTGCGTCAGCACCTCGTCGGAGGTTGCCAGCTTGACTCCTGACTCTCTCGCCTTCCCTTCATCCGGATATTTGTCATACGCGATGATGTTTACATCGAAGCCTTGAAGCTTCTTTGCAACCATGCGCGCTATATTGCCGAAACCGAGCAATCCGACGGTTCTTCCGGCAAGCTCGGTTCCCACACGGCGGTCCCAGTATCCCCGCCTGGCCGATTGATGCAAGGCGGGAATGCTGCGCATCGAGCATAAAATCAATCCGACCGTCAACTCCGCTACCGCGTTCGCATTTCCCCCGGGCACATTGCTTACTTGGATGCCGTATTGCTTCGCTTTCTCCAAATCGATATTATCGACTCCTACGCCGAATCTGGCAATCGCTTTAAGTTTCGGAGCCAGCTTGAACACGGCTTCATCCCACGTATCGACGCCCGCGATGACGCCGTCAACATCTCCGACAAGCGGAACGAGCTCTTCGAACGTATGGGGACGTCCGACTTGGTTTTCGACAATGACGCAACCGGCTTCTTCCAACAGCCGCTTCCCTTCCGCGCAAAGCGCCGAGAAATTCGTAGCCGTCACAAGCACTTTCTTTGACCCTGACATTCCTACTTGACTCCTCCCACGGTCATTCCGCTGACCATATATTTCGAAGTAAACAGATACATGATGACGACAGGTATGGAAGCGATGATGGAGCCTCCCATCAACGGACCCCATGCGAACACATCGCCCACAATCATATCGGCCAGACCGAGCGTAATCGTTTTGTCAGCGCTCTTGGATACTACGACCAACGCATACAAGTACTCGCTCCAACAAAGGGTGAACGCGAAGATGAACGTGGCGGCGATTCCCGGAGCGGATAACGGGAAAATAATGCTTGTCAACGTTCGTATACGGCTGCAGCCGTCAATCATCGCCGCTTCTTCAATTTCGTCGGGAATCGATTTGAAGTACGAGATCAGCATCCATGTCGCGTATGGAATCGTAATGGTCGGATAAATAAGTATCAGACCGTAGATCGAGTCGTTCAGACCGATGCTTGAAACCAACATGTAAAGCGGAATGAACAAGACCGCACGCGGCATGAGATAGGCATACAAGATGCCGCTCGATATGATTCTCTTCCCCCGAAACTTGAGCTTGGATATGGCATATGCGGCCAACACGCTAAAGAGAATGGAGAATAATGCTACGATCAATGAAACGACCAGGCTGTTCTTGACGTTCGCCAGAAAATTTTTCTCCGCAACCAGTTTCACATATGCGGACCAAGTGAACTGTTCCGGCCAAAACGTCGGTACCATATTGTATATTTCGCTTTGCGGTTTAAATGAGGTATTGAACATCCAATACAACGGAAACAAAGCGAATATGAGCAAAAGGGCAAGTGCGGCGTAAGTTATAATTTGGCGGCTCAGTGATTTTTGATCCATGCGTACACCTCACTTACTTGTCCGAAAGCGATCGCTTTGTGACGAAATTGATTAACAAAATAAGCGGCGGCAAGGTCAAAATCGCTATGGCGATCGCTTTGCCCAAACTCATGTTCAAGAAACCGATCGTATAGCTGAGCGTGGATAAAACTTGGGTGCCGTTGGAAGGACCCCCGCGCGTAAGAAGCCAAATGATTTCAAAGTCGTTCAATGTCCAGATCGTCGTCATTACGGCCGCCAATACGGTAACTTCTTTTACCGACGGCAGAGTCATATAGAAAAACCGTTTGACCGCACCCGCCCCATCCAACATGGCCGCTTCATACATTTCCTTGGAGACCGTTTGCAAACCGGCCAATATGGCAATGCCCATGAACGGGATCCCTCTCCAGACATTGACCAATATGACCGAAAACATGGCCAAGTCGGGAGTCGCCAACCATCCGACCGGTTGGCCGATAGCTCCGATTTTCATGAGCAGGAAGTTCAGTACCCCGCCGACATCGGAATAGATCCATTGCCAAGTAAACACCGAGACGATCGTCGGGATCGTCCAAGGGAGAAACAGCAGTACGCGGAACAGGTTGCGAAACACGATTTTTTCATTCAGAACGAGCGCCATCACCATGCCGAATACGGTTTTGGCTATCACGGCAACAAGCGTAAATACGGCAGTGTTCCAAACCGCTTTCCAGAACAGCGAGTCTCTGAATAACTCGATATAATTCGTTAAACCGTGAAAGACGGCAGGCGCGCCGACGACCTTGTTTGTAAAGCTCAGATAAAGCGCCCAACCGAACGGCACTACCATTACCGCCAGTAAATATATGATTACCGGGCTCATCAAGGCATAGGCCAAACTATTGTCCATATTCGTTCTCAAGGTGCATCCCGCCTTACATAGCCGGCTACGGACCGTGTTATGACGATCCACAGCCGCATAATGCATTACTTTTTGTAAACTTCTTCAATTTTGGCCTGCAGATCTTGAATTGCCGTTTCCGGCGTATAGTTCGGTTCCAGCAACAGCTTCTGGAAGGTGTCGTTGACAATGCGAAGGTTAAATACCTCTCCCGCTTTCGGATTGTATTCGCCCGGGTAGCCCAAGAAATTAAAGCCCTCCACGGAATCGACGAACGCTTTGTTTTTCTCATCCTGCCAAACCGGTTCGTTCTTCAAGCCGGTGAGCACAGGTCCGGTTAAAGGCGCTCCCTTCTCAATCCATGTCTTGTACCAATCGGTTTGAAGCATGTAAGCGATGAATTGCTTCGCAAGCTCTTTGTTTTTCGAATCTTTGAAGATGCCGAGATTGTTGCTGATGCCCGGGACGAAGGTGCCCTTCGGACCGGCCGGGTACGGCGCGACTCCCGTCTTTTCGTAAAGATCCGGATTATCGTTCTTAATCGTTGCCAACACGCTGCCGACGTTGAAAATCATGGCGGCTTGGCCGCTCAAGTATGCCTTGTTGTTGCCGCTGTCGTCCCACCCGAGCGCGCTTGGCGGCGTGCTTTTATCGGTAAGGAACAAATCGCGGATAAACTTCGCGGCTTCTACCGTTTCCGGTGAGTTGACGATTACGGTCTTCCCGTCCTTCGTATCCACCGAGCCGCCGTAGGACCAAATAATTCCGCGAGTCAGAAACTCGGCGTCCGAGTTGCCTTTGCCGTAACCAAGCCCAGCGCCGTATACGCCTTTGCCCGGATCGGTGAGCGCCTTCGCCATCGTCCGAAACTCATCCCATGTTTTAGGCGGTGCGTCGAACCCCGCCGCCTCAAGCATATCTTTCCGGTAGTACAGCACTTGACTTTCCGTCCAGAACGGCACCGCATAATAATTGCCTTCGAACGCGATCGCCTTTTTCACGTTGTCTTGAATGCCGCCGTTTGCTTGCTCGATGGTCTGGATAACGTCGTTTACATTTTCAAGTACGCCCTGTTCGTAAAACTGTCCGACTTCCTGATAACCGAAGTAGGAAACGTCCGGAGTCGTTTTCGATTCGATCGCGGCGCTCCATTTCGGATAAAAATCCTCGTAAGCGATCAGTTCGATGTTTACGTCGACGTTGTTCTCTTCTCCGAACTGCTTCGCCCTCTCTTGAATCAAATTGTTCTGATCTTCAAACAATTGCTTTTTCATCCAGAACGTAAGAGTCTTTCTCTCACCGCTTGGTTCTGTCGAATCCGACTCCCCGGGGTTGCTGCTGCTGCCGGCGTTGGCGCAGCCTGCTGAAATCGCTGCAATAATGGCGAGTGTCGTCACTCCCGCAATCCATTTTTTCATCCAATGCAATCCTCCCTGTTAAATCAAAATGTTCTTGGCTTACGGTGTCGAAAAGGGACCGTGCCGCCTTGGACCTTATGATAAATCGGCAATGAAACCGGTGAAAATGGCGAGTATTTAATCCGGATGGCAATATATTAACAAGATGAATTGTGCTCGGAAGCCGAAGCGTCCAATTTGATCCGGTATTCTTGAGGAGTCAATGCGTAATATTTCTTGAACACCTTGATAAAATAATTCGGATTTTGATATCCCAAGCGAAGGGAGATTTCATAGTTTTTCAATGAAGGGTCCGCGAGCAGCGCCGCCGCGAGCTCCATCTTTAGCCTCAGCACATAGTCGCTCAAGTTTTCGCCAGTTTCAAGTTTGAATAAGCGCGATACGTGAACCGGGTGAATCCGCATTTTATCTGCAATCGTCTGGAGTGAAACGTCTTGCAGGAGGTGATCTTGTATGAAGCGTTTGATTTTAGCCACGACTTCCTCACGATCGTTGCGCGGTTCCATCTCAACGCTTTGTTGAAGCAGGTCGTACGACTGGAACACCCAACTTTCCAATGCCCCTATGGAACGACTGGGTGCGAGACCCGCCGTCGCCGATAAACCCGGGCCGATCAACTCGGTCAACGACCGCCCGTGTTTATGCGAGAAAGAGCTGTAGGACGAATAAACATAAAAGTACGCCTCGGTCAGATGCTCTTGTGAATTCGACCAATGCTGCCTCAGTTCGTTGCAGATGCCCGACAGTTTATCATGGGCTTGTTCCCAGTTCCCCGACTCCAGAAGGTGAATAAGCATCGGTGGCTCGTACAGTCTCTGCAAGGAGTGAACGGGCGATTGTTCCGAATCCTCGGTCGCACAAATAAACAGTCCGCTCTGATTCCCGACTCTTTTGCGCAGCAGCAGCAAATTTTCGTCATAAAGGCTTCTGATGTCATGCGGGAAGCTTCCCCACTTGCTTATCAGAATCGAAACGGAGCCTTTCAAGTACCGTTTCACGTTCAACTGCAGTTGAGTGGCGAACGATTGGAGCTGTCGGGAAGCTTCTTCAAGGTTGCATTCTTTTAACTCCGATGAGAGAGTAACGGCATATATTAAATATCCGTGCACATCCTTACAGTTCCATAGCCGGAATGAGCCTTCGCACAATTCTTGCGCCATATTCCCTATCGCGTATTCCATCAATGACAAATTGTAAAAATCCAGCTCGGATAACCGGCCTTCCATACGAAGCGTGACCAATGCCAACGGCTCCCCCGTTTGCAGATGAAGCCGCAATGAATCGAGTTTTTCGGAAAGCTGACCGGGTAAAAACTTCATCCCTTGGATTAATCCGTTCAGCAATTCGGCTCGAATCTTAGGAAGGTGTTCTTGGTAAGTTTTCACGAGGCGCTCATAGGATTGATTTTCATTCCGTTCCTTCCGAAGCGCTTGCACCGCATTGCCTGCCGTTGTCAACACATCTTCGTCGCTGACAGGTTTAAGCAAATACTCGAACGCTTCTTGAGCTATCGCTTTCTGGGCATAGGCGAACTCGGCGTGACCCGACAGCAGAATGCACTTGATTCTTTTCCAGCTTTTGCGGATTCGGGCGATCAACTCGAGGCCGCTGATTCCGGGCATCCGAATGTCCGTAATGACAATATCGATCGTGTTTGTATTTAATATTTCGAGCGCTTCGTACCCGGAATACGCTTTATAAACATTCGTAATGCCGACGGCTGTCCAATCGATGGTGTCCGCCAAACTGTCAACGACGCTGTCTTCGTCATCGACGATCAATAACTGAATCGAATTTGCGTCCATGATTCATTCCTCCCAGATCACTTCAACGCGGAAACCGTCATATGGAGATTTTGAAAAATTTAAGCCGGACTTCCCTTCGTACTGATGTACCAGACGCTGATGAATGTTCCATAGTCCGCAACCGGTTTCTTCTTGAAGCGGAATACTGATTTGTTTTTTTATTTGTTCAAGGCGCTCCTCCGTAATCCCCGGTCCGTTATCGTCAACAACGATGCGGTAATAGCCGTCGCCCCGTTCTCCTTTGATCAGGATCACTCCGAATTGAAGGCTCGGCTCCACGCCGTGGATGACGGCATTTTCCACGATCGGCTGAATGAGCAAACGGGGAATTTCGATCTCCATCATCTCTTCGGGAATGTCGATTTCAAACCTGAACCGTTGGATGCGCAATTGCTGGATGTTCAAATAGTTGCGTATAAGCTTGACTTCCTCCCGGATCGTAGACGTCGTCTTCTCGGACCGTGTCGTATACCTGTAATATTCGCCAAGGTTTAAAGCCATCGCCGTCACGGCTTCCTTATCGCCCAAGTTCGCCATGTTTTTGATATAAAACATGCAGTTGTAAAGAAAATGAGGATTGATCTGCGATTGAAGCTGCTTTAATGTCGCTTCCTTCGACCGCAGCGTTTCTTTGTACACTTTGTCGATCAGTTCCTCGATTTTTTCGGCCATTTGGTTAAAGCTTGAGATGAGGAAATCGAACTCGTTGTTTGCTTTTTTATTGATTCTGGTGGAATACTGGCCGTCCCGTATTCGTTGAACCCCTCTGATAAGAAGGTGTATCGGTATTTGGACGTTTCTGTACAACAGCAGCGTGGCTAATATGCTTAGCGCCATCAATAGAGCGATTGATGAATAAAATAGATTTCTGCTCGTAACGATAGGAGTGAAAATCGATTGTATCGGCATAATGTCAATCAAATACCAACCGAGGCTTGAGGAGAGAATGTAATTGACAATGTATTTCTCGCCGTCAATCGTGATCGTCGAACTGCCGGTATGGGCCAGATTCATGGAGTCCAACACTTCGGAGGTTTTATTGACAAGCGTGCGGTCCGCCGTGTAGCTTACGATCGGATCCATGCCCGACTTGTACAGGAAAGGTTCCCTTTGGTTCCTCTGTTTGAATAAGCTCAACATATTTCGAAGATTGTCTTCCGTAAAACGGACCTCTACCAACAAATTCGGTATATCCGAACGTCTTACTTGCGAGAATAGATTTTGTTTTATGCCGAAGCTGACCGCTGTGCGCTGCGTCCATTGCCCGGTCGGGGAATGTGTGATGTTGTCGTCGTAATGAACCGAATAGTCGGTGGAAATCACTTCTTTGGAGTCCAGCAAGTATAAGATGATTTGGTTGTTCCATGCGCTGGTCGTCGTCTGCATGTTCAACATTTCGTAAATTCGCAGTTGTCTCTGGAGCTGCGTGATTTCATCGCCCGAATCTCTTCCGTTCAAATATTCCCGAAGACTGAAGTCTCTGCCGGCCGTCACCGAAAATTTCGTCAACTGTTCGATCATTAATTCCATCTGGCTCATAAAAAAAGAAAGCCGGTTTATGTTGCTTTCTTCCACCGTCTGCCGCACCACATTCACACTGACTTGATAAGAGTAACCGTACAATGCGACAATCGGTAGAAGAAGCGAGATTACAAGGATAATGATTTTCCCGAAAGTATTCGTTTTCAACGCCGCACCTCCGTCGTTTCTAAACAACATTGTATAGTCTATGGTAGTAGCCGGAGCAGGCTTGTATAGGGTATTTATTTAACCGGAGAGCATTCTTTTAACATTTGAATCATTTTACCATTCAATTTCTTATCCAGCGTTTGATAATTTCTGACATCCGGAACATACAAAAAAAACGTCATGGACATCGAGAAGCGACATCCATGACGTTTGACCGGTTACCGGCTAGTTTTGGCTGCGAACGGCCAAGATCGATCCTTTGTTCATTTTGACCCTGTAAGCGCCTTGCTGCGTACACTCTTTGACCTCGAAATCGCCTGAGATCGAATAACGGTGAACATATTCAGGCAGTTGAACCGTAAGTTCCGTCTCGCGATCCGCATAAATATCCGCCGCTAAACGGCTGCTGTCGAGATCCCATTGCAACGATAAGCTTCCCGTGTGAAACCGCCAATCCGCGAAGCTGCCTCTTCTCCATTTCGACGGGAGCGCAGGCAGCAGTTTTATCAATTTAGGCGACACGTACAGCAGCATTTCCTGCACGGCGTTCACCCAGCCCATATTGGCATCGAGCTGAATCGGCGCCGCCGGCATATTCATGCAGACGCCCATATTGCGCCAATCGTTATGCAATGTAAAGAGATTGGGCAGCAGACAGGAGCGCGACAATATGTCAAGACATTCCAATGCGCTGTCGCCGTCTCCCAACCGGGCATAAATCGATGCCATATGAGCAAGCGACCAGCCGCTTTGGGCTCCCAATTTCCGTAACCGGACGGCGGTTTCGAACGAACGGAACAGTTCGGGCTGCTCCTCCCGGTTCACTTCATGACCCGGGAATACCGGATACAGATGCGAGAGGTGACGGTGGCCGTACCGGTCGTCGAAGTCCGGATGCATCCACTCCCGCACCGCGTCGTCTTCATTCTGCTCATAAGGAGGGATTCGCATCAGCATGCGCTTCCACTTCTCCGCATCCTGCGGATCGCCTCCGGCGACCGGGCTCGCATCGATCAGCGATGTCAGCAATTGCTTCAGTATCGCGAAATCCATCGTTGCGTTGATGGCCGTCGGCATCGGATGGGCCAGCGGTTTCCCGTCCTTGGGCATAAAATTTTCCGGCGTATTTTCCGGGGAAACGGACGGATAAATTTTGTAATAGCCGCCCTCCCCTTCGACCAGAAAATCTTCGTAGAACGCAATTGCCTCTCTCATGAAAGGCCACGCTGTCTCCTTCAAGAAACGCTCGTCGCCGGTATACGAGTAGTGCTCGTAGAAATGGCTTGCGAGCCAGCCAGCCGCGCCAGTCCAATTCATGATGACGGGAACGATTTGGTTCGGCGTTCCGATACCGGGCGTGGAGCCCGCCGGAACATAGATGCCTCCGCAGCCGTACAGCTTGCGGGCGTTGTCGCGGAAATCGTCCATCAAGCTTTCGTAATAGCGAAACAACGAACCGGTCAGCTCTTCCAAACCGCCGACATGGGCATGCCAATACATCATCTGGACGTTCTCGTTGGCCATATTGTGGCACCAAACCAACCGATAATCGCCGCCCCACAGCCCGTACAAACCGAATGGCTGGTTGTTCGGACCGGTGCCGCTAATGAACAAATATCTGCCGTACGCCCACATCATCCTTACGAGTTCTGTCGGAGCTTCCCCTTCATACGCTTCTAACAGAAGCTGCTCGTTTGGCCGATCCTCATCTGCGGAGCGGTCGCCGTCGGGTTCGATTTCAAGCGATGCGGAGCGAAGCAGCGTCCGATGCAGAGCGGTATGCCGTACCAGCAGCTCTTGGTAATCCATTCGAATGCCGGACAACTCGTCCTTCAGCCGGTCCCATTCCCGAACACGATCGCTGCCGGATACGAACACTTTTACTATTGCAAGCGCGCGGTCCGCTCCTTCAAATCGAAGGCCATCCGGTTCGTTCGTTATTCGGCCTCCATCCGGAACGAGCCGCAGCACGGCGCCAAAATCCGTCCCGTCGTCGTTGCGGCCGGCGTACATTACAAACTCGCCGTCGGACCGGACAGCAACGGACTGCTCCAGCTCCTTATAGGCCGGCTCATCCTGCAGCCTGTCGCTCGGATGCATTCGGAGTCCGATTTCCCCGTTGACGGCTGCCGGCGTATCGGCTTCAATGCTATAGACGATACAATCGTCGGCGCGCGATACAAACAACGTTCGGGCATACTTTCGGGTGCCGTCGCTCCAGCTTACCGTCACCTCTCCTGTTTCCATGTTCAGCGACCGCTCGTACTGCCGGAAAGCTCTCTCGCACGGCATCGTCAGCCGTATGGCCGCAAGAGGGAACCGCGACGCCAACCGCGTCTCGTAGCCGCGCTGTTTCAAGGTGTTCGTAAGATGCCAACTCGCCTCCAAATATCGCCGTTCGTCCATCAGCTTCCTTGTTTCCTCCAGCGTGAAACTGACGTCCGGCAGCCGGTCCTTCCGGCCCCAGTGCCATAGATCCGCGTGATTGACGATAACGGTTTCTTCTTGAACGGCGCCGAACACGGAGGCGCCGATTGTGCCGTTCCCGGAGGGCAGCGCTTCGCGCCACATATTTTTCCACCAGGCAGCCGGATATTTCAAACGCATCTTCATCCCAGTTTCTCCATCTCCATGCCGGCCAGAAGAAACGGCGCGACGCCCATAAGCGCGTCGCTGACGACCTGCTCGCTCAAGTAGTATTCATAGGAACCGTCGCGGTACTTGCCTATGCCTCCCAATCCGGCTCCGTGGCAAATCCGGTGAAGATGGACACCGTCATCATCCTCGGTGACGAAGTGCTTCAGTATTCCGGCGAACGAATGCCGCACGACCGACCGGTCAAGCTCATTCACGTAATTGAGCCGAATCCCCTTGGCGAGCGCATACGTCAGCATGCACGAGGCGGATGCTTCCAGGTAGTTGCCTTCGCGCCCGTTTTCATCCATGACCTGAAACCACAGGCCGCTCTCTTGTTCCTGAGCGTGCTTGATCGCGTGGGCCATCCGGTGAAACAAGCCCATGATCTGTCCGCGCTTCGGATGATCGACCGGGAAGTGTTCAAGGGCATCGACGACCGCCATAGCGTACCAGCCCATCGCCCGTCCCCAGACGTGGAGCGACTTCCCCGTCGTATTGTCGCACCAGCGCTGCTCGCGGCTTTCGTCCCACGCATGATGCAGCAGACCGGTTTTCGGGTTCCGCGTCATGCGCTCGATCAGCAATATTTGGTTCGCGACGTCATCGAAGAAACGGGGCTCATCGAACGTCTTCGCGTATTCCGCGAGGAACGGGGACGACATGTACACTCCGTCGAGCCACATCTGGAATGGGTAAATCTTTTTGTGCCAGAAACCGCCTTCGCTCGTTCTCGGCTGCCCGATGAGCTGCGTGACAAGCCGTTGAATCGCCATTTCGTATTTCGGCTCCCCGGTCCGCTTCCAGAGCGAAAACAAGTTTTTCCCTTGATTGATTTGATCCAAATTGTAGTCTTCTAAGATATACGTATGAATCGAGCCGTCATCTCGAATAAACAAATCCATGTGGTGCTTGGCCGTTTCATAATAACTTGAATCGCCGGTGTGCTCCGACAGTCTCGCCAACGCCATAAGAGCCATGCCGGACACGTACCCCCATCCGTTAGCCATCTTCGGATGTTTGCCGTCGACGCACTGAGAGAGAATCGTGTCACCGATTTTCACGCACCAACTGCCTTGCCTTTCCGCCGATTTCGCCACCTTCATCCGTCTCCTCCTTTTCTATAAAAGCGGATGCAACCCTTCCCATCGGACAGACCAGCCTTCCCGGGGGAATCCGGGACAATCCCTATCCTGCCCGCCGTTCCAGCCGCATGCCATCATCGCGGCGGCGATAAGCAGTCCTCCGTTTCCCGGCAAATATACGGTGAGCCCTGGGCGCTGATAATTGTGTCCGTTCGGAAGGTATGTGTTCTTCGTCGCTTCCATGAGCAGAAACTCGACGGCCGTCTCCCGCTCGCCGAGCCGTGCGGCCGTCATGGCGCACATCGGGAAATCCCAGCCCCAAGCGGATTCCCAGATCCACTCTTTCTTCACTTTCTTGAGCGTGTTCCGCATCACTTCCTTGTCGACAAGCGTTCCCGGAAGCATCCCGAGCGCGCCGAGCATGGACGGATGATCGCGGTTTTTCGCAGCGAACGTGTCCGGGCAGCGTTCATGCGCCAAATACACTCCGTCGAGCTGCGGCGGCCTGGCCATCGTTCCCGCGACCTTCGACCACTCCGGATTCGAACGAATGTTCAGTCTATCCGCCCAGCGCAAAGCGATCTCCAAGCCGTATTTCCAGTACTCCAATTCGTACGGCGGATTCATGCCTTCATAAATATGGTGGCACTCCTGGGCCGGAATGAGCGGAGGGCCCAGATCGAACGAGCCCCTTTCCTCGTTCCAATGCGCATAGGACACCATAAAATCGGCGGAATCGAACACGATCGGCGCATACCGCTCCAGCGTTTGCCGGCTCGGTTCGGCCAGGTAAACCAGCTCCGCCAGCGTCATCGGATGCGGCTGCTGCCATATTAAGCCCGGAGCCACGGGGGATGGGCTTTGAACGCCGTCGAAGCCGACCATCTTCGGCCAACGGGCTCCTTCGTAACCTTGAGAAGCGGCGAGCTCTTTCGCCAAGGGCAGGGTCGCTATATACCAATCCATACTTTTCTTTAAAAATTCCGCCCGGCCCCACAACGGAAAATGCGCGGCGTGCCACCAATGCATCTCCAGGTGGAACTTGCCGAACCAGCTGTTGTACATGAGTCCCGTCTCTTGCGGCGGCAGAGATCCGCCGCTGTGAATCGCCGTCAAGTATTGCGACAATACGACTCGTCGTTCAAGCTCGAACGCTCTCGTATCGGTCGAAGCGGAGAAATCGGCCGCGCCGCCGCTCTCCCAGAACGCCGACCACTTGCCGCGGCTTGACTGCTCCGTGTCGTGAACCGTCACCGCGGACGGTTCGTGCGGTGCGAAGCTTACCGTGCACTCTAATCGATCCGAACCCTGGAGACCGCGCAGCGTAAAATCATGGACTCCGGTGCGTTCGAGCGTCGCGCTTCCGTTCCAATCCCACCGGACCCGGTATCCGTCATCATCCATCGTCCGCTGCAGGACGACAGAAGACGATGATTCCGTTATAATCTCCGTCCGGTGACGGTCGTCGTTCTCCCAATCGGGGAAGACCGACTTGGACCAGCTTGTATGCGTCATGTCAGGCGCCGGAAACCGGATGAAGATTTGAAGCCGGTTTTCGGAAATAAGCGGCGAAGCCACGCTTACGCCGATCGCTCCATGTTCGGCGTGGCAGCTTGTGCGTACCGCGACAGGGACTCCGTCGACGGTAAATTCGCTATGGATAATACCGGTCCAAAGATTTAGCTCCTGCCGTATATCCCTTAGCTCGTTCAACCGGACCTCCGTGCCGTCGCGGTGCAGCAGCCTGAACGCGATACGTCCCAATTGAAGGCGGTGCGGATTTTGCCGCAGCCAATGATACGCTTCCGCCTTATCCTCCGGTTTCATCGGGTACGCTACCGGACGCCCGTAAGTGTCGAAGGTCTGGTAAGCGATATCCTTCTCCGAGTAAACTCCCCGGCCTCCGGTGTAATGCCAGCCCCAGTTCGACTGCGTTCCCAGCGGAGTCTCGTAATCGTCATAGAAGGTCTGCAATCCGGTGACATCGACGCTGAAGCCGAATTCCCCGTTACCTATCGAGAGCGGAGACAATGGCTCCGCTTTCGTAAGAAGCGGGTTATGGCGCAATACGATTTCCTTTCGATTCATATGGATCCCTCGCTCGCATTTCGAGAAGTTGGACTTCATTGCGTGTTTCATTTGGCGATTCGTTCCGGAATTTCATCATCTCCCGGTACTTGCCGGGAGTAATAGCCTTGTACTTTCTAAAGACGCGGATAAAGCTGTTCTCGTGCTGATAGCCGACCTTTTCCGCAATATCCGATATTTTGTCGTCCGTTTCGAGCAGGAACTCCCCTGCTCGATCCATGCGCAGCTTCGTGAAATAACCGTAGATCGTGTCGTTGATCTCCTGTTTGAACAGCTGGCTTGCCAAGCTCACGCTGATCCCGACGGAATCGGCGATTTCTTGGATGCCGATCGATTCTCCCAGATGCAGCTTCATAAAATCGATCATCTGCCGGCATTGCACGAAATCTTTGCTCTGCATAAGACTGTGGAACCGTTCCGCCAATTCCGCGGCCCGGCGGTTAAACAGCTGCGCGATGTCGTCCAGATGAAGCGTGTTCAGTTCTTCGAACGGATCGAGCTCCTCCCAGCGGTCGGTTTCTTGCTTTTCGCCGATGCGGCGGAGACGGTCACCGACCGCTTTCAGCATGGATAACGCCGCCGAAGGATACGGCTCCGCAGCGCGCAGGTCAAGCATCATCCGTTCGAGCACGCTAAGCGCGCGCGCTTCGTCCCCCGCTTCAATCGCAGCGGCCAGCTCGGCGACTGCCGTATCGTTACCGAAGGCGGCCGGCATTTCGTGGTCGGATACTTCGCGAAAGAAGATCGCATTGCCGTAGCCCCGGAATAACCGGTAGCCCAGCGCATTGTCCGCCTCGAGCATCGCCTGCTTCAGACGACCCGCATCCTCGCGCGGCGTGCTTATTCCCATCGACACGCTGAAGCCCAGCATTCGATGGGCGATCGCGACGGCCTTCTCGCACGCATCATCTAGAACAGCTTCGCCGTTTGCCGGTTGAATTAGCATCGCCAGCTTATCCTTGCCGAAATCGGCGCAAACGGTGCGCCATTTCGGGGAGAGTAACTCCGCCATCACGTTCGCGAGGGCAAACTTCAAGAGCGAATGATCGGCGCTCGGGTAACGCCGCGACCACGCTTCGTAATTGTCGATGGACATTACCGCGATCGTTAACGGGGCGTCCGTCCAGCCTTGGAAATAACTGCTCCACTTCTCCCTAACTTCCCGCTTACTGTCGATATTGCCCATATAGATATCGTACAGGAATTTCGAAGCGGCCTCGGGCATCGTCTGCCGGATAAGCTGAGACAGCTGCGCATGGTCGCTGAGCAGCTCGGAGGTGAGTCGCTCAAGGTGAAGCAGATCCGCGTGAAACATGTCCCGGTCGTTCTTCCGAAACAGCCGCTGCATGCGGCGTACGGGCCGGAACGCGACGGAGTTGATGTAGAATATAGTCACGACGCCGAGCAGCAGTGCCGCTGCCGATACCCATAGAACTACGTTTCGGACGTGCTTCGACTGCGCCAACAAACTCTCCTGTGAGACGAAGGAGATGTACATCCAACCCGTCAGCGGCGACTGCAGTTGGTTCACTAGATACGAAGCGTTCATGTAACGAAGATCACCCAAGCCTTCTTCGTCCGTCTGCTCGATCGCCTCCTGAATCAAGGCCCGGTCCAACCCTCCGCCCGATACCGAATAGAGGATTTCTCCGTTCTCGTCGACGATAAATCTCGCCCGCTGCAAGTCGGACCGGTGCGGCGGATGGAGCTTCGAGAACAACTCCTCTTTATTTAGGTTGATTGCAACAATCCCCTTGAATTCGCCATGAACGATCACTTTGCGGAACAAGGTGATTTCCGGTCTTTTGTTTCGGACGCCGTCGGTCACCGGACGCTTCCGGACAAGCATCTTCTTGTCGCCGAACTCCCCGGCGATGCCGACCCAACCGGAATCGGCAAAGTTCAACTTGCTGGAGCTGTATCCATATGGCATCGACACGAAGCTGCTTCGTTCCAAATCGTATACATAAATGCTGTCAATAATGGACGTGTTGTTAATCAACGTCGATAAAAACTGGTATATTCCGGTGATATTGTTATATGAATTTTGATTTTCGCTCGTCAGAAACTTGTAGATGTAAGGATTAAGCGCGACCGAAACCGCGATCTGATCGGTTTTTTCGATATATTCGTCAATAAAGTTCATGCTGATCTGCAGCATCTGGTGCTGCGGCTCGCTTAGTTCGTTCTGCAAGACGGACTTGGACGTATAGTAGGATGTGATACTGACGCCCAAAATGATGACGCACACGGATACCGTAAGAAACAGGACGAGCCGGGTCTGCGTATTGGTGAAGGTATAGGTTAGCCATTTCTTAAGGGACTGCATCATGCCGTTTCCCGCCTTTCACAGTATCCATTCATTATACTGCGAATCCGTTCCGGACTAGCAAGCGCTTTCAGACTCGTCTCAGTGCGCCGTATCCCGCCTCTTCGGGCGCAGACTCCATTATCCTGTCGTTTGCTCCGCTTTCCGGGTTTTTTCCAGATGCTTCAACATACGGAGCGTCTCGACGACGGATTTCTCGTCATTACGCTCCCTCCTTTCCATTCATGTTGTTCCCAAATGCAAGCGTTGCCCGGAAACCGTGTTCCGGGCAACCGTTTCGAACGTGCCTTGGATGTTACTGGTTCGTCTTGGCATACCATTCTTGCACTCGTTTCGTAACCGTTTCTCCACCCGCTTTGTTCCAACGCTCCACGAACTCGTCGAATTTCTCGATCGGCCATTCCCCGATGACGATCTTCGTCAAATATTCCTGGAACAGCTTATGGGATTGAATGTCGGGGAAGCCCTCGTAGACGGTGCTCGGCAGTCCGTCTCCCGCGATTCTTCTCGCGTCCGCGGTGCTGATCTTAAAGATGTCCCTCACCATCTGCTGCATGTCTTCCGGAATCGTCTGGTCGATCCTGACCTCCATGTCTTCCTCCGTCGTCAGGTTGCGCATGCCCAATGCGATCGGTTTGTTGTCCGCCGGCGGCAAGATCATTTTCTTGCCGTCAACAACCTCGTGCTGCACGCCTTCGATGCCGAAGCGGATAAAATCGTCATTCTCCTCGTTATAGAAGAAATCCAGCAGCTTCAAGGCATGCTCAGCTTTATCTTCGGACGCTTTCGGAATGACCCACTCAGGCTCGCCCATGCTCTTCTGCGTTACGAAGCCGTCGAAGCCCTCCGCTTTCGGAAGCGGCATTCCCGCGACGTAAGCATTCGGAGCGCTTTGCCGCATGGCGGTTACCCGGTCGCGAAGATTCGCGGGCAGGTGATACCAGCTGCCGACAAGGTTATTGTTGATCTTGGCAGTCCATACGTCGCCCTTGTTCAAGAACGTTTCGTTGTCCAACAGCTTCTCCGCGTACAAATCGCGAATGAAGGCAATCGCGGCCCGCATATTCTCGGAGACGCCGGCGTACTGAATTTCGCCTTCGTAGATGTCCCACTCCGGGTACCCTTCCCACATTGCGACTCCGTATATGGCGAACAAGTGATCCATCCAACGGCCGAACTCGCGTCCCGTCGTCGGCAGCTCATCCTTCTTTCCGTTGCCGTTCGGGTCCTTGTCCCGGAACGCGCGCAGCAGCTCCTTATATTCCTCCACCGTCTTCGGCATTTCCATGCCGACGGCTTCGACCCAATCTTGACGGATGAGCGGCGCCCGTTCAGGCACGAGGAACACCTTCGGCACGTAATATATTTTTCCGTCCTCGGAAGCGGAACGGACGATGTCCCATGCTTCCTGCGGTATACTTTCCCACACGTGAGGCGCATATTTCGGCAGCAGCTCGTCGAGCGCGAGCGCCCCGCCTTGTTGAATCAAGGTCTGCTCCACGCCGCCGATCGGACGCAGGATATCCGGCAAATCGTCCGACGCGATCATCAGGTTGATATATTCGGCCGGCTCGGAGCCCGGAGGCGTCGTAACAAGCTGATACTCGACGCCGGTATTCTTCGCGACGTATTGAACGTGCGGGTCGTCGCTCCCCGGGATCGTCCCTACCCCCATGTGACTCTTGAATACTTTAATCGGAACAGTGGCTGCCGGCTCGCCCGTTTCGGCGTCTTTGCCGGTTTCCGGTCCCACATCCGATTCCGCCGGCGTTCCGCCTTCCGGAGACTCCCCGCCCGCCGTGCCGTTCGTGCTGCATCCCGCAATGGCGGTGAACGCCAGCATGATGATTAGCGCAACCGACATGAGCGGCTTTCTGATGTGTAGTGACATCTTTGCTCCTCCTTTTTTATAATACAATGCCTCTCTTTGCTTCTATATCAAACCGAGAGCCTCGGTCCAATACCGCTTCGATTATTCTTTCAGCGAACCCAGCATTGCGCCCTTCACGAAATATTTTTGCAAATACGGATACACCAAGATGATCGGTACCGTCGCGAAGATGATCGTCGCCGCCTTCAAGGTCGTCGTGTTAAAATCGTAATCTCCCAAGAACATATTGACCGCAGCCAATTCTTCCGGTTGCTGCAAATAAGCGCGAAGCTTCATCTGCAGCGGCCATTTGTCCGGATCGCGCAAGAAAAGCACCGCCCGTTGGAACGTGTTCCAATATCCCACGGCGTAAAACAGACTGACCGTGGCCATTACCGGTTTCGACAACGGCAAATAGATTTGGAATAAAATCCGGAAATCGTGGCAGCCGTCGATTCTCGCCGAATCGTCCAGCTCGCTCGGAATGCCCATGAAGAACGTTCGTATGATGATCATATTGAACGTCCCGATCAACCCGGGAATGATGAGCGCCCACAGTGAATTCATAAGCCCAAGCTCCCGCACCGTCAGGAAGAACGGGATCATCGGCGCGTTGAAGATCATCGTAATGACGATGCCGAGCATTACCGGTTTTCGCAGCATAAACTCCCTTCTGGAGAGCGGATATGCGGTGAGAATGGAGAAGAACATGCTGAGCAGCGTACCGGCGACCGTAATGTACACCGTAATGCCGAATGAGCTCCACAATTTTTCGTTTTGAAGTATTTGCGACCAAGACGCCGTCGTAAATTCCACCGGCAGCAGAAACACTTTCTTCGAATCCGCCGCGATCGGCGAGCTGAGCGACATCGCAAGCAGATGAAGAAGCGGAAAGATCATCGTGGCCGCCGCCGCCGCCAGAAATGCGTAATTCGCCCATTGAAAGCACTTTTCCCCTAGCGATTGTCTCATTACCATAACCCCTGTTCCGATTTTCGTGCTAGACGGTTGAAGACCCACAAAAGCGCGAACCCGATGACCGATTGGAACAAGCCGATCGCCGTCGTTACGCTGTATTGCCCCTGCAGCACGCCCGCCCGGTATACATAAGTCTCTATAATGTCTCCTACCGAGTATGTCATCGGCGTCAACAGGTTGAAGATTTGATCGAAGCCAAGCTCCAAGAAATTGCCGATGTTAAGCAGGAAGAGCACTAATATCGTCGGGAACATCGAGGGAAGCGTAATATACAGCGTTTGCTTCCACCGGCTCGCGCCGTCCATGACGGCGGCTTCGTACAGGTTCGGATTTATTCCGGAGATCGCCGCCAGGTAAATGATCGTTCCCCAGCCGACTTCCTTCCATATTCCGGACAGTACGACAATCGTACGGAAATATTTCTCCTCCTGCATGAACAAGATCGGCTCGAACCCCATCCAGCCGCGCACTAGGTTCACGATGCCCTGCGACGACAGCAATTCAAACACGATGCCGCCTACGACGACCCAAGACAGGAAGTGAGGCAAGTAAAATAGGCTTTGCATCGTTCGTTTGGCGAGCATCCAACGCACTTCATTAAATAAGAGGGCGAGGATAATAGGCGCCGGGAAACCGAACACCAGTTGATATAACGCAATCGTCGCCGTATTACGGAGCACTTGGTAAAAATCTTGATACGTGAACAGGAAGGCGAAATTGTCCAATCCGACCCACGGACTGCCTAATATTCCATTGAAGATTTGGTATTTCTGAAACGCGATGACGCTCCCGGCCAACGGCACGTACTTGAATACGATGTAGAACGCAATTCCGGGAAGTATCATTAGGTACAACATCCAATGCTTCTTTACATTGCGGATAAATGCATTTTTCGATTTCTTCGGTCGCGGATCGGCCGTCATGGGGACGCCTCGTTCCGGACGGGTTGCCGCAGTCGATGCCATCTCTTCCCGTTCCTCCTCTCGCTGGTACATAGCCATCGTACTTCGTCTCGGATAGGAATCACAATCGCTACATCTTCCACTGCATGAGCAATTATGTGATTCTGGAGGAATGGTTTGCTTATCGGAGTTTCGGTTCATTTGCATTTGAAGTAATGAAGAAAGACCGGCCTTCAGTTTCGAAGGCACGGTCTGCTCGTGGCAACCAATTACCGATATTTGATATTCACGCTTTCCCCATACGCACCTGTTCGAAAAAGGTCTCCTGTCCGACCTGCCCGCCTTTCAATACGATTTCCAGCCCGTCCAAACGATCGTCACCGGAATATGCCCGGCAAAGCGGTCCCCCCGGAACAAGCGGCGCGATCATTTCCAAAGCGTATACGCCAAGCTGCTTCACCGCAAAACCCGACGTGTCCCCGCCGGCAATCACTACCCGTTTCAAACCGGAGGACAACAGCAGTTTTTTCGCGGCTTCTCCCAAGCGGCTGCCGATCAGCTTGCCGCTTTCGGCCGTTCCGAACCCATGCGCCTGAAGCCATTCCTGCGTTTGCACGATGGAGACATCTTCCGGTCCGAGCGCTGTGTATAAAATAACATTTCGGCCGTCGCGCAGCAGCCGCTCAGCCTGTTCCAACGCATCCGTGTCCGCCCCACCCTCCAACATTGAGTCGGCATGAATTCTTATGCCCGCAAATCCATGATTTTGCGCCCATTCGATCTGATCTTGCGTTACGGGCGAACAGCTGCCGGATATGACGAGCAGCCGGT
This sequence comes from Paenibacillus alkalitolerans, assembly GCF_016482785.1. Lineage (GTDB taxonomy): Bacteria > Bacillota > Bacilli > Paenibacillales > YIM-B00363 > Paenibacillus_AE > Paenibacillus_AE alkalitolerans. Next base: position 578,560 of record NZ_JAEMXM010000001.1, read on the forward strand.
CCGCAGGCTCCGCTTGGAAAGCAGGAGGAACCGGCGGAAGCTTTCCGCTTCGTCTCCAGTGCTTGACCAGCGCGTACTCAATGCCGGATGACCCGACCGCAAACAACGGTGCTCGTTCGCTTTCGCGAGAGAGCAAACCTCCGATTTTCAACAGGTGTTCATCCGTCAACACATCGAAAAGCAATATATCCGGCCGGCTGCCGCACCGTTGATTGTGTCGTTGCTCCAGCATCGGTCCGTCTAACTCCAGATCGAGAATATCCATCAATCCGATCGACTTTGCAGTCTGTTTCGTAAGATGAAGTCGAAGATCGGCTTCATTCATTGGCGTGACAGGGTGCCTGCTCATGTTCGGATGCCGGTCCAAACGAACGGTATGCTCCCCCGCACCGCAAAAATGATTTCCGAACACGGTGTACCGCTTTAAAGCGGGCGCTCCTGCCAACAGCGGAATATAACGTTGTTCCGGAAACAACTCCCTCCCGATGTCGATCGCTTTCCCGATGCTGCCCGTTTCCGGGGAAGAGTCGAAGGTCGAGCATATTTTATAGTGAACGATCCGGGAACCGAATTTTCTCAATGCGGCGAGTGCGGGCTTCAGCGTCCGTTCCATCTCTCGGGGGCTCATCGTCCGGCTGACGCCGGCCACGCCGAAGCCGTCGTATTCACGAAACTTCTCGTTCCATAAAGCCAAGTCGGGTACATCCATAAATAAAATAACGCGCAGTCCACCGTTTAATAGCGCTTCCAAGGCGTCGGTCGAACCGGTGAAATCGTCGCCGTAATAGCAAATTTGCACAGATTTCCCCCCTATCGCCTCGGGACTCTGGGACTCTGAAGAATCCCGATTCATCCGAAAGTGTCCAGCGCCTGCCTCAACTCTTCGTTCGTATGGGCGTACGTTTCCAGATCGGTTCCCTCCAACGCGGCCTCCCATCCTTGCACGAAACTGCGGAAGCCCGCACCGACGCCGCAGGGATGCGCATGAATGCCCCCGCCCGCGATATTCATCAAATCGACCGTCTGCAGCGTCCTGTACGTTTCAGGCGCGGCGCCGGCCCACTGCTTCGACGAAAGTACGGGCAGGACGGTGTCCGATTCACCGAACATCGGCGTCAAACAACTCCGGACAGATTCGATGACGGAAGCGTTGCTTTCGAAAAACTTGTTATTGAGCCCGTTGACGTGAAGATGATCGACGCCGGCCAACCGGCACAGCTTCTGATACGGCGCGAAAGACATGCCGAGATAAGGATACCGCGTCATCATTCCCCACTGATTGCGGTGTCCGTGGATGCATACGGGAGCGTGTTTTCTGAGATGGGCCAATCCCGAAATGCCGACGCTGTTGATGCTGACCATGACACAATTGCCTCCGTGTTTCACTACTGTGTCGAGGTGACGGAGCATCTGATCGATATCGTCGGTAATATTGAACGCGTACATCGTTTTTTTGCCGGTCGCGTCCGCCGCCCGCTCGATTTCCTCCATCGCGGCCTTGACCCGTTCGGACAACGGCGCATATGGCGGGTTGCCGTGAACTTCGTCATCCTTGATAAAGTCGATGCCGGCCGTCGCCAGCTCCCTTACGATCAACCGCAGTTGATCGGGTGTAAGTCCGATATTCGGTTTGATGATCGTCCCGATGACGGGACGTCCGTATACGCCGGTCAGCTCGCGAGTGCCTGTGATTCCGAACTTCGGACCGTCATACCGCTCCAGAAACTGCGGAGGGAGTTCAAGATCGATCAGGCGGAGTCCTGACAATTCTTCCAATTCGAACAGATTGCCCGCCACTGTCGCGAGCAAATTAGGTATTGAAGGGCCGACGTTCTCGTAAGGAAATGCAATCTTCACAATCCCGCGCCGGTATTCTCCTTTGTTTCCGGCGGGTACTTTCGCTCCCGGCAAAGAAGGAAATGCGGTTTTTTCCAGCGGTTCGACGGATATTATCCGGGCCCTGTGCCGTTCCTTCAAGTTGTCGGACTCATTGGGCAAAGCAACGAACGTCCCGGTCGACTGTTCTCCCGCCACTACTTCAGCGGCATGTTCAAGGGAAAACGCCGTTTCGATCCAATACGTTGCGACGATGGAGCCATTCATCGGCGGGATCCCCCTAAATCCGTATATTTCCCTAACCGTTCCAGCTCGGATTTGACGGACAGCACGCCGAGCCGCGGACTGGAATATACCGGAAGACCCGTTTCCCGCTTCAGCGCATCCTCCATTCTCGCCATCGACCCTTGCGCCAACACGAGCGCATCGGCCCGTGCTGCGACCGATATGGCCGCTTCGAGAATGAGTCGGTCGTGCTCCTCGGGCCGTCCGGCGACAAGCGCTTGATACGCGCCGCCGGCCAATGCGTCCAGCACTTCTACGCTGCGGCTCCCGGCTTCCTTCCGAAGCAGACGGCACGTCGGCTCAAGCGTGGTCGGCAGCGTCGCCAGCACTCCGATTTTTTCATATTTTTGAACCGCTTGCCGGGCCATCGCTTCGTCGATCTTGACGATCGGCGTGTCGAACATCGGCCGCGCCCAATCCGCTACCTCGCCGACCGACGAGCAAGTGTTGAATATGACATCGGCCCCGATCTCTTCGGCTTGACGATAATATTGCTGCAGCCGCCGCCTGACGGCCGGAGTCACTTTGCCGGCGCGCATTACGTCGGCGATCAGGCTGTCGTCGGTAATATTGACCAATCTGCACACCGGCAAATGCTCTCGAAACAATAATTGTATCCGTTCCGACAAACCTTGTCCCGTATATACTGCAACTACTGTGGGCATCAAGCGTCACTCCCCGCATTTACCGGATCGTGCCCGGCTGGCGATTCTTGCAGCCGGCCATCTTCATCAAGCCAACGGTCCAAATCCGGCAAATCGAAATATTGAAGCATCCCCGGCAAAATAAAGCTTTGAGAATCCGTTTCGTCGTAAAATGGTTCTCTTATCCAATCCGCGATGCTGCTCATACGGTTATCCATGCGGACGCCCCGGACGCGCGGTTCGAGCAATGCGGCCAATCCGGCGTAGATCGCATACCGGCCGTTTCCGTAAAGTTGAATATCTCCAGGATCGACGTTACTGAGGTTCGACGCCAGTTCGACCGCCCGCAGAACGTCATATGTGCGCACCGCGGCCATACTGTCGCCCAGAAGCATCAATTCGTCCGTATACTTGTCGAGTATTCCGAATCTCTTGAACGGGTTGTCCTGGGGCGAATTGAGATGAGGCAAAAGCGGCCCGATCCCTGTCGGGTTCAACACCATGGCGATTCTGCCGGACTTGCACGTTTCCCTGATCCACCGGTCGTGCGGCGTCAGTTGGTTCGTACCTCTGTCCCATACGGCGACCGTTACCGGGAGTTTGCGGCCGGCAAGCTCCGCGTCGAAAAATTGCAAAGCGTGATTCAACAATCCGCGCTGGCTCCACCAGACGGTGCGCCAGACGTGCATTCCTTCCACTTCTCCTCCGCCATACAGGCGCGGGTTAAGAGCGAAAGATTGCCTGCCGCGATAAACGGTTTCACGCAGCCAGTCCATCGCCCGTTGTTTGCGCACCGCGTCCGGGTATGCAAGACGAGTCTTTTCGAACTCTTCAAGCCGCTCAATATTTTCTTGGTGCACATTTTTCGGTCGTTCCAGCTCCCCGATTATTTGCCCGCTTTTAGTGCATAACAGCTGTTCGGCAGGAAGCAGAGTGATCTTCTCGTCGGATGGCACGTTCGGCCGTCCGACCAGATGTTTGGAGAAAAACCGGGTTGCTGCGCGAACGAGCGGCAGTGTGAACCGGTGCCCGAAATCATCTTCGTATATTTCCAGATTATCGCTCAAGCCGTGCATTTCCCAAAACCTTCGGTTGACGTCGACCGTATGGCGGGCGCCCTCGATCGGAACGGAATCGTATGTTGTCGCCAGTATAAGCACGGGCCGCGGAGCCATCGCCATCACAATGTCTTCGTGATCCAAGCCGAGCGCCGAAAAACCCGGCCATTTCTGCTCGGCGTCCTGCGCTTTACCGGTCATCAGGAAATACGGGCGGTTCATGATAAAGCCGCCTGGAGCGGCGGCCGCGATACGGCTGTCGTACATCATGACCAGCGAAGTTTGCGTTCCGCCTCCGGAATGCCCGCATACGCCTATCCTGGCAGGATCGACCTCCGGCCGCGAGCATAAGTAATCGATTGCCCGCACCGCATCGTGAAGCATATAACGCGCCAAGTTATCGCCCAGCGGCAAACATTGCCGGCCGACTTGCTCGTGCTCCGTGACGCTCGTCATCGGCGCGTGTTTCTCGACCGGATCGTAATAACCGAACCGCTCTCCCTGACCGATCGGGTCGACCGCCAGTACGACAAGACCGGAATGCACGAGATAGTGGCAAGGAGTTTGGTATTCGTCGCAATGCTTCGCCTGTTCGCGATGGCCGCACAGGAGCATCACCGCTCCGCGGGGCCCGGAGATACCGTCGGGAACATACAGATTGGCGGTGACGTACACGCGAGGACGAGATTCGAAGATCACCTTCTCGATGCGGAATCCGTTACCCTGTATGACACCGGTAATCCTCGGATTCAAAGGCGTATCGAGAGGCGGCAATCCGCCGAGGCACCGTTCGATACCCTCCCGAATTACCTGCTGGCGCCGCTTTAAGCCCGCGATGTCTTTGACCTCCGCCCGCGCGCGCTCTCCACTTTCGGCCGCCTTCAGCGCCGCGTCGTGAATCCACCGGGGCAGTTGGCTTTTTATATCGAAATTGGGGATTTGGGTCGATTCCAGCTTCTCATACATTTACACATCATCTCCCTTACTCGTTCTATGCACCAAACCGCGGACAACCTTCGGTTGCTCCTTTCATTCCAACAGTTCGGTAATACGCATCGGCTTGTTCGTTTGAACCGACTTCCAGACCGCTTCGCCGGTGAGCACAGATAATGTACCGGCTTCCGCGCCTGCAAGAATTTCGTAACGTCTGTTCGGATCGGGGCCAAGGAACAAATCCTCGAGAAGCAGCGGATCCCCTCCGCCGTGGCCTCCTTGCCGGTGAATGACATGAATCGTTTCCTTGGCGCCGAACAACGGGAAATAGTCGATGGTTTGTTCCGCCGTGTGATGCTGGCTTCGGCTTACGACTTCCTTCGTTTCGATTCTCCCCTTCGTGCCGTTGATCGCCAAGCGGTATCCTTCGTATGGCAGCGAGAAGTTGACGGAATAGCTCATGATCGCGCCTTTATCGTATTTGACGACGGCCGTATACGTATCCTCAATGTCGATATCCGAATCGAAGATGCAGGCGTCCGGGCGGTATCCGGAGTAGCTCCTCGCTTTCGTATCGAAATTGCTCAAATGATCGTCTACCGGTACAATCGCCTTCGAACGCGAAGACCAGCGCATATAATAAGCGCAATTCTGCTTTACGCGGCAAGTGCCGCAAAATCTTCCGTCTTCCTTCGCGGGATTGAGCTCGCCGTTCTGGCCGTAGTAATTAAGGGCTCCGTAAGCGAACGCTTCGACCGGCTTCTGATCGATCCACCAGTTGACGAGATCGAAATGGTGAGTGCTTTTATGGATGGACAGTCCGCCGGATATTTCTCTTTTGCGGTTCCACCTTTTGAAATAGCTGGCGCCGTGATATGTATCGAGATACCAGTTCAAATCGACCGAAGTGACTCTGCCTACCCGCCCCTCGAGCACCATTTCCTTGATTCTTGAATGGATGGGGTTGTATCGGTAATTGAACGTGACGTACAATGTCCCTTTGCTTTTCGACTGCGCTTCCAAAATTCGTTTGCAATCTGCAGAAGTTGTGGCCATCGGTTTTTCCGAAATGACGTCCATGTCGCGCTTAAGCCCTTGAACGATATAGTCGGCATGGGTGAAATCCGCACCCGCGACGATGACGACATCCGCCTTCGTCTCTTCGATCATCTGCGGGAATTGTTCGGGACGATACACCGGAATGCTATGAAGCTCCGGAAATTTGGCAAAACAATTGTCAAACCGGACCGGATCCGAATCAAGCAATCCGACAATTTCACAATGCGGACGGTATGTGTCCAGAATCGGCTTTATGTACATGCCGTTAGCTCTCGCGCTTACTCCGCATATCACGTATCTTTTTTTCGCCAAAACCGCTCCCTCGTTTCTTCGTTCATTGCTTGAGTTTCATTATACAAACTCCCGAAGGACGGGACGGTGTGGAACCCGACCCATTTTATAGGCCGATCGTGCCGTGTTGCGGCGAGAGGAGCGCGGCTTGCCGAATCGCCTCGACCATGCTAGACTCGTCGGCAATGCCGCGGCCCGCAATATCGAACGCCGTTCCGTGATCCACGCTCGTGCGGACGACCGGAAGCCCGACGGTAATGTTTACGCCCGCTTCCAAACCGAGCACCTTCACCGGACCGTGTCCCTGATCGTGGTACATCGCCACGACAATGTCGAAATCACCGCGAACCGCTCTGTAAAACAGCGTGTCGGCAGGCAGCGGGCCGTATACGCGTATGCCTTCCTCTACCGCTTGTTTGACCGCGGGAATGATTTTCGTCTCTTCCTCGCCCCGGCCGAATAAACCGCCTTCGCCCGCATGCGGATTGATGCCGCAGACGGCGATGGAGGGTGCGGGAATGCCGGTACGCTGCAGAAATTGATGGGACATGCGGATGACTCGCAATACGCGTTCCGGGTTGATCCGTTCGATCGCATCGATAATTCCGATATGAGTCGTTACATGAATCACTCTCAAACGTGGAGCGGCCAACAGCATCGCGTACTGTTCCGTTCCGGTCAAGCGGGCCAATATTTCGGTGTGTCCCGGGAAGCGGTAACCTCCCATGTGCAGCGCCTCTTTGTTCAACGGAGCCGTGCAAATGGCGTCGATCCGCCGTTCCAACGCGAGCTTGACCGCTTTTTCGACAAACAGGTAGGCGGCCCGCCCCGCCTCGGCGGATATACGGCCGTATGGAAGATCGGCGGGGACGGCTTTCATGTCGATCACATGCAGCGCCTCGCCGCCGTCATCCTTCCACTTGCATTCCTCAACCTCTTCCACCGGGCGTATCGCAATATCGACGGACGTTGCTTTCGCCGCCCGTATGATGCTTGCGTAATCTCCGATCACGACCGGACTGCAAATACTGTGAATGTCCGGCCGGGCAAACGCCTTCGCGATGATCTCGGGTCCGACTCCGGCCGCATCGCCCATCGTTATTCCGACGATCGGTTTCGTTTGGTTCATAGCTACCTCCTTAATGGCTTCTTAATGCGTCATGCAGCTGCACCAATGTATATTCATCGCCGAACGAACCGGATTTGGTCACGAATGAAACGTCCGTCTGGGCTCCGGATTTGAAGCCGCTTAAGACGACGCCCGGCAGCAGCTCGCCGGCCACCGTCAGCCTGTTTGCACGGAAAGCGCGGCATACCCCTCTGGACGTTTCTCCTCCGATAACGACAAGTTTCTCCGAGTGTTCCGCCATCCCAGAGGCCATCGCTGCCAGTTCACCCATCCGGTTGACAAGCGATGCGTTCAATTGGGCTGCCGTCATACCGAGTCGGACCGCCCAATTCGTCAATCGTCCGGCTGCTTGATCGGTATCTTCTATAATAAGAGCAGTGCTGCGACCGGACCGGAGTATGGCGCCGGCCCTTTCCGCCGCAGCGGACGACCGGTCCTCATTACCCGGAAGCAATGCATCAGGCGCAACCGTTACCGGGATAACTGCGCTCTGTTCGGCGAGTCGCCCGATCTGCAGCTTGGTCAACTGTGTCCGGCTCCCCGAAACGTATAAAACCGGCCCGTCATACTGCGTCGACTTATTATCGCCGCGCGTCGGAATCAGAGTATCCCCGCTCCCTCCAACGCCGGCTCTCGCACCGGCCAAAGCACTTGCCAATCCTGCAGCTCCGGCCCACAACACGTTGCGCCCGGAATCGTCTATTCTATTGACTAGGTTGCGCAAATCTTCATCCGTCTCCGCATCCGCCACAACATAACGAACTCCGGATTCAGACAGTCTCCGGAGTTCCGAATCGAATGCCGTTTGGTCGCGGCACGCTTCGACGGACAGCATGCCGGCTCCGTAACGCGACTGGCGGGAAAGCAGCGAAGGGATATGTCCTTCAACGACAGGATTCATGGGGTCCGCCGCCAATTCCGTCCGATGCACCGGCAAGCCGTGCACAAGCTGAACGCCCAAGCGTGTTGTTCTGCCCAACCGGGGTACGGCGGGCGCGAATATGCAGAATTCGAATTGCGCCGCTTCCAGAATGGCGTCGCATTCCGCGCCGATGTTGCCGCGAAGAGTGGAATCCACTTTCTTGTAGACAATTCCCGGACTGCCGTTCATCACGAACCGCGCGGCGGCGGCGGCCGTCAACGCGGCATCCCGGGCTGTGCTTCCCCTGCTGTTCATATCCAATCCGCATACTTCAGCTTCGGGAGCTACCGCAGCCGCCTGCCCGCTTTGTTCGAACAGAAGCACCTCCGCAGACCGCCATACCGGGAAAAACTGAACGACCGAATCCAAAGCACCGGTCAAATCGTCGGCAACCAACGCCACCTGCATCGTTGACCCTCCCTATAAAGGCTGCGCCTGCGAAGGCGACAGCACTCTTCCGACAGCTTCTTTCCAGCCTTGGACGTACTTTTCCCGAAGCTCCCGTTTCATCGCGGGCTTATATACGGCGATATCCTTCTGCAACTCCGCGATTTGTTCGGGGGACGTCCAAAAGCCGCTTCCCAGACCGCCGATATAAACCGCTCCCATCGCAGACAGCTCCGGCACCGCGGATTTGACGACGTCCGTCTGCAGCATATCCGCTTGGTACTGCATAAGAAAGCGGTTTTCCGTCGCACCGCCGTCCACCCTCAATTCTTTCAATGATATTCCGGATTCCTTCCGCATCAGTTCGACTGCGTCGTACACCTGGTACACGATACTTTCAAGCGCGGCCCGGGCGATGTGCGGCTTGCCCGAAGCCCTGCTCAATCCGACGATAGCCGCCCTCGCTTCCGCATCCCAGTATGGAGCTCCCAAACCGAAGAAAGCCGGCACTATGAACACTCCTTCGTTATCCGGCAAAGAAGCCGCCAACCGCTCTATTTCCTCAAATGTTCCCGCAAACCCCAGGTTTTCCTTCACCCACTTGACGCAATCACCGCTCGTATGAATAATCGCTTCCAAAGCGTAGCTCGCTTGCCCGTTCAATCCCCACGCGATTGCCGTCACCAAACCGTTCGCCGAGTCGACCGGCGTCGCGCCGGTGTTCATCAATACGGAGGTGCCAGTTCCGTAAGTAGCCTTCGCCGTCCCGGGTTGCAGGCATAACTGGCCGTATAACGCAGCCTGGGAATCGCCGATGACGCCGCATATCGGAATCCGTTCCGCGAACAAATCCGGGTCTTCGGTCACGCCGAAAGACTCGTCGGACGATTTAATTTGCGGAAGCAAGCTGCGCGGCATGCCGAATATGTCCAGCAGTTCATCGTCCCAATCGAGACTCCGGATGTTGAAAAGCAGCGTCCTGCTGGCATTCGTATAATCCGTCGCGTGAACGTTGCCCCCCGTCATTTTCCAGATAAGCCAAGCGTCAATCGTACCTGCAAGCAGCCTGCCTTCTTCGAGCTTAGCCCGAGCACCTTCGATATGATTCAGCATCCATTTATATTTCGTGGCGGAAAAATACGGATCGAGCATCAGCCCGGTTTTTGTGCGAACCGTATGTTCGATTCCATCCGCCTTATATTCCGAGCACATCCCGGCGGTTCTCCGGCACTGCCAAACGATGGCGTTGCTAAGCGGACGGCCTGTCTTCTTATCCCAAATGACCGCCGTTTCCCGCTGGTTGGTTATCGACAAAGCGGCCATTTGTCCGGGCTGTAGGCCAGCAGCATTCAATACTTCATGCAGCACGATCTTTACGTTCTCATATATTTCTAAAGGATCATGCTCCACCCAACCGGGTTGGGGATAATATTGGCGGTGCTCCCGGAAGCTCCGGGCGACGATGCGGCCGGAACGGTCGACGATCAACGCCTTCGTCCCCGAAGTGCTTTGATCCGCAACAAGCATATACCGCATCGTCATGCGCGTTCACGCCCTGCATTCAACATGTTCAAAGCGACCTGCTTGATATGCTCCGCGCTGATGCCGTAATAGTCGAACACTTGGGCCGTCTTCCCGGCAATGGCCGGTTCGTCGGGAATGCCGATAATTTTCATCGGGACGCAGCGGTGCTGCACGACGACTTCCGCGACGGCGGCGCCTAATCCTCCGTAAATGCTGTGTTCCTCCACCGTAATGATTCGTCCGGTCTCTTCCGCAGCTTTCTTGATCGCTTCTTCATCCAGCGGCTTGATCGTATGCATGTTCAAGACGCGGCAGCTCACGCCGCTATTACGCAGCGCTTCCTCCGCGTCAAGCGCGACGCGCACCGTCTCCCCCGCGGCGATCAGCGTGATGTCCGAACCTTCGCGCATTGTGACGGCTTTCCCGATGTGAAAATCGCAATGGCCTTCCGATTCGTATGAATCTTCCACAGGATTGCGGCCGATCCGGACATATACGCCGCCTTCATAATCGACGAGCGCTTCCGTCATTTTCTTCGTCTCGCGGCGGTCCGCCGGAAGGATGACGGCCAGCCCCGGAATCGCGCGGGTCACCGCGATGTCCTGCACGGAATGATGCGACATCCCGAGCGCCCCATAGCTGATTCCGCCGCTTATACCGATCAGCTTTACGTTCGTTGCCGAGTAGGCGACATCCACTTTTACTTGCTCGATAGCGCGCATGCTCAAGAAGCAGGCCGGGGAGGCGACGAACGGCTTCTTTCCGCTCCGGGCGAGCCCGGCGGCAATACCGACGATGTTTTGTTCTGCAATGCCGGTTTCGACGAATTGGTCCGGCAACTCTTCGGCGAACCGGCCCATCGACGCCGATCCCCGCGAGTCGCTCGTCAGCACCATCACGTCAGCGTCTTTTCTCGCCAGCTCGAGCAGTGTATCGCAGAGAATTTGCCGGTTGGCGATCGTGTTTTTCACGCGGTTTATCACGAGATCCCCGCCTTTCCTGCGCGATCCAGCCTGTCGATCTTGCCCCGCAATTCCTCCAGCGCCAACGCCAGTTCGATGTCGTTAGGCACGTGGTGGTGCCATTTCACTTGATTTTCCATGAAAGACACCCCTTTCCCTTTGACCGTGTCGGCCAATACCAATGTCGGTTTACCCGTCTTCTCGGGCACTGCGCGGAACGCGTCGAGCAGCCCGCCGATATCGTTTCCATCGACGGAAACAACGTGCCATCCGAACGCCCTCCATTTGTCGTCCAACGGTTCCAAACCCATGACGTCTTCCGTGCTGCCGCTGATCTGCAGCCTGTTTCGGTCAACGATGCCGATCAAATTGTCCAAGCCGTAATGCGCTCCCGCCATCGCCGCTTCCCATACCGAGCCTTCCGCCTGTTCCCCGTCGCCCATCAAGCAATACACGCGGTAATCTTTGCGGTCCCTTGCTGCGGCGAGCGCCATGCCCACGGCGACGGACAATCCGTGCCCGAGCGCACCCGTATTCATCTCGATGCCGGGCACTTTATTGTTCGGATGGCCGATCAGTCTCGTGCCGAATTGACAGTATGTGTCGAGCTCTTCCTTCGGAAAAAAGCCGCGGTCCGCCAATATGCACCATAACGATTCGACGGAATGTCCTTTGCTGGCGATAAACCGGTCGCGATCCACCCACATCGGGTTAGCCGGATCGATGCGCATGACTTCGCAGTACAACACGGTCAAAATGTCCGCATTGCTGAGCGATCCCCCGGTATGGCCCATTCCGGCGCGGTGGATAATTTTCAGCAGCTCTATTCGTATTTCCGCCGCTTTTCTTTCAAGCTCGAGCTTGTTCATAGAGATCCCCTCATCCATGAGCGGATTTCGCTTTCCGTCGGGTCGACGGGGTCAGGCTTCAAGCCGGGTATATAATTGCAGGCTTCGTATAAAGCTGGAACGACGTCTTTATGAATGCCGACGGAATGATGTACATAAGGGCCTTTAACCAACGTTTCTTCCCACAACGGCCAATCGTTCACTTCGACCCATACATAAGAACCTCTAGTATAAGGCCCTTGAATGCCGCGTGCTCTCCCGAGGAAAATCGAATATTCCCCATGGTCGCCGTCGAAGCGGGCCAACGTCATCGGACCGCCCTTAATCTCTCCTTCATGGGTGCCCGGCGAATGGTCGTCAAACAAGAAGTGTTTGCGAAGCTTCGGCTTGTTCTCGATACTGAGGGAAACCGGGAAGTTGCCGCAATGAAACAGGAGCTCGCCGTTCGGATTTTCCGGATGGCGAATCGTCAAATCGGCGAAAAACGTCGGAGCCTCGTTCATCGCCGCGGCCTGTACCATGACAGATGTAATCGCCCCGTGAATATCCGTCTCGCACGTAACCGGAATTTGCTCGTCCGTAAGTATCGCGTTCGCCAAGCACGGCATGATGCCGATCGCGTCCTGCAGCGACGACCAGCACTGGATGGCGATCGCGGTGCTTCCCGTCTTTGCCGCATAGCTCTTCATAGCCACTTTCAAAGCGGCGATCCGTTTGACGTCGTCTTCCGTAACATCCGAGTAATCAAGCGATGTTTTGATATACTCCACAGTTTCGCTCAACTCTTCGCCGCCGTTCTTTTCGATCCTTTTTACCGCAATCTTGATGTCTTCCAGAGTAATCGGATGAATTTCGATGCCGAACCGTTCCAACAGCTCGCCTTCATTGCAAATCATCGTCCAAAACGACGCCGGCCGCGGCCCGATTTGCAATATGCGCAGACTGCGGAAATGTTTGACCACGTTGGCGGCGGCGATGAAATTTTTGAATCCCCTTTCAAATACGGGATCGTCAACCCGGCTGTTCGTGATATAGGTGAAGGGGACGTTGAACCGCCGAAGCACTTTCCCGGTGGCGAACAAACCGCATTGCGTGTCGCGCAGGCGCATACCGTCTTCCAGAGGCGCTTCGTCTTGCGGTCCCCATAGCAAAACCGGTTTCCCCAACGCTTTGCCGACCCTCCCTACCGTATCTTCGGTCCCGAAGTTGCAATGCGGGAAGAAGACGGCATCGACCTGCTCGTCCTTGAACCGCTTTACGATTTGATCCGCATTGATATGATCGTCATAAAGCAAGCCTTCCTGGTTCAAACCTTCCAAGTCGACGATGTCGATCGAAAGACCGAAACTTTCCAGCTTATTTCGGATTAACGTTTTGTACCGGAACGCGTCCTCGGCGCTAAATACGAATCTCCTTGTAGGCGCATAACCGAGTTTCAACTTTTTCATAAGCTAAACTCCCTTCAATGTTTACTAAACAGAAGTTTTCGAAAATGTTTTACAGTGACGTACATAGGCTATATAGCAACAATTTCCATAACATGATCGTAGCACCGGGTTCGAAAAGCAGTCAACGATTTTTTCTAATATTATTTATAGATTTCACAAAATTATTTTAGTGAAGTTGATAATGGTACGATTAGCACCCATTTCACAATGTGTAACTTATTGATCTTTCAAGACCCAAATAGTACACTAAATTTATTTAGGGATTTTACAGTACTTCTTTCTAGAGATTGGAGCAAACGGATTATGAAGATGGAAGATATCGCAAGGATGGCCGAGGTGTCGAAATCGGCCGTCTCGATTGCGCTCAGCGGAAAGTCCGGCATCAGCGAGAAAACCCGGGAGAAAATATTGAGAATCGTCAAAGAAACGGGATATTTGCCGAGAAGCATGGTTAAAGCGGAGCAAGTTTACGGAGTGTCCAACACGCTCCGGTTCATAGCTTTCACAAATTCCGGCATCGTTCTGGAGCAATATTCGAAACAGCCGTTCTTTATGGAGCTTCTCGCCTTTTTGGAGGAGAAATGTCGTTCACTCGGTTATTCGTTAATGTATTCGGCCATCGATATGCAGTATTTCGATCGGGATATCGACAAATTTCTGAACGACGGCGGCGCAAACGGCGTCATCCTGCTCGGGACGAATTTAAATCGGGGACAAATCCGTCGGGCCGCTCAAGTGCAACCGAATCTCGTGGTGCTCGATACGTGCTTCGAAACGGATGACGTCAATTTCATTCTGATGAACAATATGAAAGGCGCCTACGATGCAGGTATGTATTTGCTCGGGCTCGGTCACCGTTCAATCGGTTATGTTCAATCGCAAGTCCGGATGCACAACTTTGATCGTCGCAAACAAGGATTTCTTGCGGCGCTTGAAGAGTACGGCCTGCAGGCGGATGAATCGTATTTCTTCACGGTATCGCCTACGTTTCTAGGGCCGCAGGACGAATTCAAGCGGCAAATTCAAGTTCGTCTGGAACGGAAAGAGCCGCTGCCGACCGCATTGTTCTGCGAGTGCGACTATATCGCTATCAGTGTTATCAAGTCGTTGGCTGAAATCGGCGTGCGTGTGCCGGAAGACATTTCGGTCGTCGGATTCGACAACATCGCGGAATCGACGATCGTCTCGCCCGAACTGACCACCATTCATGTGGAGAAAGAAAAAATCGCTTCCCTTGCGGTCGAAAAGCTGATCGATCTCATCGACAACAAAGATCAGGTGAAAACCAAAATCGTTGTCGACACCAAATTGGTAGAAAGACAGTCGTGCCGGAGTTTGCAGGAAAAGTAGCGGGATAGCCGGCTTATGGGGGGTTGGGGATGGAACGTTTTTTTCGCAATGCTCTCGATTTTCAATTAGTGGACGGAACGGTTGTGCCGCTGCGGTTTTCCAAAGCGCAAATGGCTTATTTCGAACCGACTCCGTATAAATTCCGCAGCTATAACGCCGCTGGAATATGCCTTGATTTTATAACGGATTCTCCTTTTTTCCGGATATCGTTTCGCGTGAAATTGAAACCGGGTACCAGCGAGCGTCTCTATTTTGATATTTTTGTAGACGATCAGCTTGTCTCCTTCCCTGCCGTTCTAATCTCCGGCAAGGGTACCGGCGATTGGACGGCGGAGCTTCCGATATGCAAAGGTCAGCCGCGGCGCGTCACCGTCTACTTGCCGTATCAGGCCAGAATCGCGGTCGAACGGATGAATGTCGCCGAGGGTTCGCTATGGGAACCGGCGGAGCCGTACGGCAAAAATTTGTTGTGTCTGGGCGACTCGATCACCCAAGGGATGAGCGCCGCCCATCCGTCGTCAACCTATACCGTGCTTCTGTCGCGGTTTCTGGAGATGAACCTGCTGAATCAGGCGGTGAGCGGATACGTGTTCGACCCGGAGACGATCGATCCGGAGCTGCCGTACCGTCCGGATCTCATAACTGTAGCTTACGGCACGAACGACTGGACGGTAATTGATAGCCATGAACGGTTCGAGGAGCGGGCTTCGGCGTATATTCGCAAGCTGACCGAGATGTACCCTAGCGTTCCGATTACCGTTCTGTCGCCGGTTTGGCGCGAGGATTGCGACCACGTGAAAAGGACGGGCTCGTTCGCCGATATTCACGATACGATTGAGCGCATATGCCGCGGTTTCGAGACGGTTCGTTTCATCCCCGGCTTGAAATTGACGCCACACCACCCCGCCTTCTTCACCGACGGCCTGCATCCGAACGACGAAGGGTTTTTGCACATGGCGATGAATGTATTAAAGTTGGGGCTGTTGCATCATGAAAAAAGTTCGCTTGCGCGGTCCTGAATGTCGAATTTCAGTGCTATAAGCGAAAAAGTTTCGCTTGCACGGTCCAGCGACAGACCAAAACAAAGAGCAGTTGGACAAGGGAGAACCTTGTCCGTCTGCTCTTATGCTTAGCGGGCCGCGCGTCCCATAAATACTAGAGCTGCTCAATTATATGACAACGACCATACCATCATAATATGGCAATTCATTGTACAAGTTTGGCAACACTTTTCCTTATTTTCATTGGAAATCTGGTGCTTGGCCGGCATTATGGCAAAACTATGTTTACAATCCGTCGTTCAGACAGCAGGTTATAAACACTGGATTGCCATACTTGTTGCGAACAATCATAATTCATCGAATATATCGCAATCCAACCGCCAAACATAAACTTACCATTGCCATAATGATTTTTTTACCCCAATTGGTCAGCCGATCAATCAAGAGGCCATCCCCTCAGTAGAGATTATCTACTTCAGTGACAGCCTCATGTTTGTAACTTACAGATGCGGGCTGATCCCGCCTTCGCTTTGTATCGCCTTCGTCTCGTCAATCGCTTTGTCCATTTCTTCGTTGACCACCCGCAACGCGGTCGGGGTGTCCTTCGATTCTTCGAAGATGAGCGGGCTGAATACCCCGCGCACTTTCGGATCGATGAACGTCAAGCCCGGTTTGCGCGGAGCAGGTGCGGCGTTTTTCAATGCAAAGAGCGCATTCATATCTTTATCCCTCAATCCGGGCACGTTTTGACCGAACGCTTCACGCACGGCATCGCTTAGCAAAGGAGATCTGATGCCCAGCTTGGCTCTTTCGATTTGCACCTCTTCCGAAAGCAGATAGGAGATGACATGGAACGCCAAATCTTTTTTGTTGGACTGCTTCGAGATATACAAGCCTCCCACGTAAGGCTGATATTTGGAATTCGGCGCTTCCTGAAAGACAGGCACCGGAGCGACGTCGAAATTCAAATCGGGATACTCTCTCGAGTAATTGTAGATCCAGGACTCGACATCTACCGCCATCGCCATTTGGCCTTTAGGGAAATCTCTCACGGTTGTGAACTGATTGCCGGGAATGTCATAGAACCGCCTAAGATTGTCTACAACTTTCATCCAATTGTCACTTACCATCGAAGCTTTGTCTTCGTCGGGGTCGAGCGCGGGCTCCGCGAGCTGATTTAGCATCATATAATATTCCGGATGCTGCTGGTAGCCTTTATAGGTGAGATCCCCCTCCTGGCGCGTCATATTTTTGGCCAATTCATATGCTTCGTCATACGTCATGCCCGGCTTCGGATAGTCCACGCCGAACTTATCGAAAATATCCTTGTTGTAGTACAACACATAATCGTATCCTTCGAAGGGCAGCGAATACAGCTTGCCGTCCGATGAGTTGAGCGACAGCTGCAAGTAGGACGGGTCCAATTTACCGGTGTCAAAGTTATATTTTTTGATGAGATCCGTCATGTCGTATTCCAGGCCGTACCTTCGCACGTACCGGTACGCGTTGCGTCGGGTGTCCTCGAAGATAATGTCCGGAATCGTTCCTTTCGCAATCAAGTCCTCGTAACGCGTGCCGTCGTCCCATAGCACATGCTTGATCTTGATGTTCGGAAATTTTTTTCGGATAAACTGGCCGATGTACTTTTCGAAATCATCCTGCTGCACATAACGTTTCGTTAGAAAGAGGTCGACGGTGTAAAAGAACAACGTGTCCTCCGGCGTAGTGTTGACCACGGTTCCCTCCGGATTGTCCGCGGTTTCGTTACCTCCGGATGTCTCGGTGTTCGCGTTGCCTTCCGAAGTTTCGGCGGTTTCACCGGCGTCGGCCGGTTCGCTGGGGCTTCCGCCAAAGCAACCGGTACCGCCGACCAGCACCAGGGCGATCGCAATCGGCACTAGTAAAAATCTTTTCATGACTCAACTTCCCCCTATCAAAATATTGTGTGGGTGAATTTTCTAAGTAAACGTTTTCACCCATTAACAGAGTATTTTGTTAGGTTAACGCAAACAATAGGGTTTTCCTGTCATGTATAGGGGGATTGATCATTGGTATGCCCTACCATGAAAATAATCGGAATCAGCTATTGCAATTATAGTAACTATTCATCATTCAAATCTCGGTTAGTTTCGCTCAATGGACAAAAGAGAACCTTGCACCAGCCTCAGCCGCCGCAAGGTTCCCCTTCAAGGTTGAGTAAACAGACAGATCAGACGCCAGAGTAAGACATGAATCCGCCGTCTACCGGAATCGTGATTCCCGTAACAAAGCCGGACATATTCTCATCCGCTAACCACAGCAAGGTTCCAAGGAGGTCCTCAGGAGTGCCGAATCTCCGCATAGGGGTATGAGATAATATCTTTTGCGATCTTTCCGTCAAGGAGCCGTCTTCATTGGTCAACAACCGTTTGTTTTGCACGGTCAGGAAAAATCCCGGGGCAATCGCATTCACCCGAATACCCGCCTCCGCCATATGCACAGCCAGCCATTGGGTAAAGTTTTCTATACCCGCCTTGGCTGAACTATACGCGGGAACCTTCGTCATTGGACACGGCGCGCTCATGGAAGACATGTTGATGACAACGGCTCCTTTTTTGCCCAGCATCTTTCTCGTGAACACTTGAGTCGGGATTAACGTTCCCAGGATGTTCAGATTAAACACATAGCTGAATCCTTCTTCCGTCAAATCGAAGAATGTTGTAATCTCTTTATTTTCAAGATCTTCCATTTTAAAGTTTTCGTTTGTTGTAATCCCCTGCGGATGGTTTCCACCCGCGCCGTTGATTAAAATGTCGCAGTCCCCGAACGTTTCGGAGACGATCTTTTCCGCAGCCTTCACGCTTTGGACGTTAAGCACATCGCAGGTAATGGCGATTGCTTCGCCGTTCATGCTTCTGATCTTTTCAGCAACCGCTTCTCCCTTTTCCGCTGTCCTATTAAGAATGGTCACTTTTACGCCTTGACGTCCGAGCTCGACAGCCATTGCGCCGCAAAGGACTCCGCCCCCGCCCGTGATAACGGCGACCTTCCCTTTTAAATTTTCATTAATCGGCAGCATAGGTTCCCTCCCGTTTAGACCTCTCCAAAGAATCCCAGATTCCCCATAAGTACATGATTCCGAGAGCTCGATCGTATAGCCCGTAGCCCGGTCTGCATTGTTCATCAAAAATATGCCGGCCATGGTCCGGCCGTGTATAACCGGTAAAGCCAATGTCATGATACGCTTTCACGATATCGCATATATCTACCGATCCGTCCTGCATCCGATGGGAAGTTTCGATAAAATCTCCATTCTCGTATACTCTTACATTCCGTATATGAGCAAACGGTATGCGGTCCCCAAACTCCCTGACCATCTCCGCTACGTTGTTCTCAGAGTTTACTCCCAATGAGCCGCTGCAAAGCGTGACGCCGTTGAAAGGGCTGTCCACCAGCTTCAGCAGTTTTCGAATATTAGCGGCATTCGTGATAATTCTCGGCAGTCCAAAAATGGACCATGGCGGATCATCCGGATGGATGCCCATCCTAATATCGTTCTCCTCGGCTACCGGAATGATTTGCTCTAGGAAATATTGGAGATTCCCCCATAGCTTCTCTTCCGTCATCCCTTTATACGACTCGAATAATCCGGTAAGATGCTTTAACCTCTCCGGCTCCCATCCCGGCATCTTGAAGTCCGGATTTTCCGCGATTTTCGAAACCAGCTCCATCGGGTCCATGTTTTCCACCTTCGCCATTTCATAGAAAAGGGCTGTTGAGCCGTCCTCCAGCTCTTTGTACAGATCCGTTCTCACCCAATCAAAGACAGGCATGAAGTTATAGCAGATTAACTTCACGCCAACTTGGGCAAGATTTCTGATCGTTTTTTTGTAGTTATCAATGTAACGTTCCCGCGTAGGGAGTCCCAGCTTGATATCCTCGTGAACATTCACGCTTTCCACGACATCAAGATGAAAGCCGTACCTGTCCACCTGTTGTTTCACTTCGAGAATTCTCTCGAGCGGCCACTCTTCTCCTGCCGGGAGATCGTGCAGCGCCCATACGATGCCTTCTACGCCGGGAATGTGCTTGATATGGCGCAGGGGAATCGGATCATTCCCCTCGCCGTACCATCGGAATACCATTCTCATTTCTGCACTCCCCCAACTTCCAAAACGACTTTTCGAACCTCGTTTGGATGTGTTTCAATCAGTTCAATGGCTTGATGAATATCCTCCAGCGCAAAGCGGTGCGTGACAAATGAATCGGCCTTTATTTTCCCGCTGTTAAACCATTCAATCACTTCAGAAAACTTGTCCGACTGCAAGCGTGATCCCACAATGGTCAGTTCGTTCTTCGTTATATGAAGCTGGGCGATTGCCGAAGGGGATTCGCTGAAGCCGAGCACGACAACTCTTCCCGCAACAGATGTGATTTCGACCGCCTGCTCAAATGTTTTTACCGTACAAACCGCATCGATCGTCACGTTAGGACCAACACCGTCCGTAATCCGCTCGATTTCCGAGTTCACATTATCCCTCAGGGGATTCAAGACATAATCGGCGCCGAGCGACCTGGCAAAGGCTAGCTTGTCATCGCTTAAATCCGTAATGATACAGGTCGCTCCTTTGATTTTGGCTGCTTGCAGCGCGCACAAGCCAATCGGACCTGCCCCCATAATAAACACGATGTCACCTGCTCTTACGTCGCCGCGCCAATTGGCTTGAGCGCCGATGGTGAACGGTTCGACCAGAACCGCCTCGTGCCAATCGAGCCGGCTTTCCACTTTATGCACGATTTTCTCGGGGAGGACCATATATTCCTGATAAGCTCCATCCTTGTGGACGCCGTATACCTGAAGCTGCGTACACACATTTTTGCGGCCGGACTTGCAGGCATAGCATTCTCCGCACCACTCGATCGGTTCCATGACGACTTTGTCCCCGATGGCCAGCCGTGTCACATCGGAGCTTGTTTCCACGATTTCCCCGACCATTTCATGCCCGATCACCCGTGGATAGGTCGCAACCGGCGACGTTCCGTGATAAATATGCATATCCGAACCGCAAATACCGACCAGCCGAACCTTGATCAGCACCTCATCCCCCCGTGTAATGCGGGGTTTTTCCTTCTCGATGATGTCAATCTTGCCCGGTCTGACGACTTGTATGGCCTTCAACGTTGTTCACTCCACTCTTCTTTATTGATCTAATTTAGTAATTTGGGTAGTAAAAGTGTAATTTCCGGAACGTAAGCAACCAGGAACAGAACGATCAGCTCGACCGCCAAGAACGGAAGCAAAGCTTTCGCGGCTCTTCCCAGCGTGACTTCCCCAATCCCCGATGCGACAAACAAGCACACCCCGACCGGAGGGGTTACCAGTCCGATAATCAGGTTTAACACCATCATGACTCCGAACTGCACAGGATCCATTCCGACGCTTGTCGCCACCGGCAGCAGAACTGGGAACAAAATGACCAGCGCTGCGATCGTTTCCATGAACATGCCCACAAACAGCAGCAGCAGGTTGATTAACAAAATGACGACGATTTTATTATCGGACACCGTCAAAATCGCTTCGGCGATCATCTGCGGAATTTGCTCGCTGACCAAAATCCATCCGAACAAATTGGCAAGGCCGACCAGAATCATGATGCCTGCGGTTGAGATCATGGACGAGATAAAAATTTGCGGCAAATCGCGGAAACGCAGCTCTTTATAGACAAACTTTCCGACGACAATCGAATAAAGCACAGCTATGATGGCTGCTTCCGTAGGTGTAAAGAAGCCTCCTAAAATCCCATATAAAATAATAACGGTCATCATAATCGCCCAGAATGCGCTGAGGAACGCCTTTCCAATAACGGAAAACGGTTGTCTTTGGCCTTTCGGATATTTCCGTTTCACTGAAATGATATACACCACAAGCATCAGCAGAACACCGATTAAAATGCCCGGTATCATTCCGGCAACAAACAATTTCCCTACGGAAATCCCGGTTAACGTGCCGACAATAATCATAGGCAAGCTTGGCGGGATAATCGGCCCGATCGTCGAAGCGGAAGCCACAAGTGCCGACGCAAAGCCTGCGTCATATTTCTCCTTCTTCATAGCCGGGATCAGGACGGAGCCGAGACTGGCCGTTTCGGCAAGAGCGGTTCCCGAGATGCCCGCGAACACCATTGAGGAGCCGACGGTGGCAAGCCCCAGACCTCCACGGATAAAACCGATGACGGAGTTGGCAAAATGAATGATCCGGTGGGTGATACCGCCTACGTTCATCAAATTACCCGCGAGCACGAAGCCGGGGATGCACAATAAGGTGAATGAGTCGATACCGGCATACATTTTTTGCGGAATAATATTCAACGGAATGTCCAGCAGCAACAAATAGACAAGCGCCGATAATCCCAAACTGAACGCGATCGGCATGCCAAGGAAAATCAATCCGATAAAAACGACGAACAAAAGCAGCGCCATCATTAGTGTGTACCTCTCTTTGCAGATAACTGTTCCATTAGGTTATGCAGTGAATAGAGGACCATTAAGAAGGCTGAAATGCAAATGCTCGCATAGGGAACGGCCATTGGGATCGGCATTGTAGAAGACTGTTGGCCTACACCCAATCCCGCAAACTCCATTCCTTTCATTCCGATGATGAACATTAAAAGAATAACGGCCACATTCAAGATGATGTCATAGAACCGTTTATTTCGGGGAGGCAGCTTGTTGATGAGCATGTCGACGTTGACAAATTCCTTCCGCTTAATCGCGAGAGGGGCGCCGAGAACAATGCCGTAGATAAACAGAAACCGCGCCAATTCTTCCGTCCAAATAAAAGAGAACGGCAGGAACCGGGATAAAATCTGGATGACGACAACTAGGATCAGCGCGGCAAAGACAATAAAGCAAGCCGTTTCGAGCGTCCTGTCGATCCACTTAAAGATTTTCACGCTTCGGGCACCCGCCTTATTCCATGTTCTGGATCTTCTCGTACAATTCCAGCTGCTCTTTGTTCAGACTGTTCTTAACCGCGGGCTCCATCGTTTGTTTAAATGCATCGCGGTCCACATCTTCATTGATTGTCATGCCTTTATCAATCAACTTTTGGCGATAATCGGCGATATCTTTGGCAAAAAGCTGCATACCATATTCCTGAGCTTCTGCTGCGGCTTCTTTGACCGCTTTCTGCAGATCAGGCGTAAGCGATTCCAACTGTTTGTTGCCTACGACCATATAAACCCACTGGCGAACGTGTTCGGTTTGGTTTACGTACTTCTGAACCTCATAGAACGAAGCGCTGTAAATCAAATCGTACGGATTTTCCTGACCGTCTATGACGTGCTGCTGCAATGCGGTGAATACTTCCTTGAAATCCATCGCTTGCGGCTTGGCGCCGACGCTTTTCCATGCATCCAGGAACAGCGGTACGTTCGGAACTCTTATCCTGAAGCCTTTCATGTCATCCGGAGAATTGACCGGTTCATCCGATGTCAGATTTCGGGGTGCCCGCAGATGATAATAGAGCGTTGTAACGCCGACTTTTTCGGAAATCTCTTGTTCGATTTCTTCTCCGATCTCGCTTTCAATAACCTTCTTCATATGGGCTTCATCGCGGAATTCATACGGTACGGCCATTAACGCGGCTTTTGGGGCCCAGTTGGCCATCGTTTCTCCCGAAATGGTCAAATCCGCCGTTCCGGCTTTAATACTGTTGAGCATGTCGGTTTCGCCGCCTAACTGGCTGTTCGGATATACTTTGATTTCAATCTGATCGTTCGTCTTTTGTTTGACCAGCTCCGCGAACTTAAGCGCTGTCTTATGCCAAGGGTGATTTTCGTCCGAAATATGTCCAAGTTTCCAGGTGATTTTCTCTCCGTTTGTTCCAGCAGCCTGATTAGTTTCAGACGCACATGCCGCTTGGGTAATAAGAAGAATGATACTGGCCAAAATTATGAACGTGTTTTTCACGAAACTTCCTCCCCTTTTAATGTTTCCATGATATGAATTGCTTCCATGCACATGAAAAACCGAGTAGCCGACATTAATTATACTAGTATGCAAGATATTGCAAAGGCATTCCTCCTTGACAGGGTATCATCAAAACCGATTGGAAGCGCGTTCATGAAGAGCGAGAAAATTTTCTACTGCTTGAAATAATGCGGATATTTCTTGATGAAATCATCCGTGCTGCTCTCCAGCCAGCGGATATGATCGCTCAACAAACGGTCCGCCTGATCGGCATTGTTCGAAATGACCGCTTCAAATATCGCCACGTGCTCAGCTACGAGCCGTTTCATATGTTTCGTTTCCAGCAGTTCTAAATATCGCATGCGATTCAAATGGCCCCGCATTTGATTGATGATCGACATCAACGTGGTATTGCCCATCGTCTCCAGTATGGTATGGTGGAACTTCTCATCCAGTTGAAAAAAGGTTTCAAAATTTTGTTCGTCAACCATCTTTCTCTGTTCTTCCAATATGCCCTTCACCTGGGCATGAAGCTTTTGAAACCGGCTGTCTTCCGGTTTCCACATTTTGGCCACTTCCTTAAAAGCGTTTGCTTCCAGGCATACTCTGACAAAGCGGGCCTCGTCGATCTTCTTCTTCGACATGTGTGCAATCCGGGCGCCGCGCTGCGGCAGCACTTCAATCAATTCCTCGGCCATCAACCGGCGAAACGCTTCCCGAATTGGCGTACGGCTTACTCCGAGCGTATTCCCTAGCTCCGCTTCGAACACCAGCTGCCCGGGCTCCAGGCGCAAGGTGACAATCGCGTCTCTAATCACTCGGTATGCGTGATCGGATAATGTCTCACTCTTTGTTGAAATATTTGGTAAATCCATAGTATCACCCACCTCAATGTAAGCGCTTCACCTGCTTGTATTATACTTGCATGCTTGCATGCAAGTCAATTCATTTTTCAGGTTGTTGTCATTCATTTTTCAGGTTGTACTACAAAAAGTCGGTACTAGGAGGATCGTTGGCTATTGGTACCACTGCGCTTGTAACCGGTACATTTCCGCGTAATATCCGTTTCTTTCGACCAATTCGGCATAGGTTCCCTCTTCTTCGATCCGCCCGTCTTTCAAGACAATAATGCGATCGGCCAGCTTCGCCACGCCCAGTCTATGAGAGATGAACACTACCGTTTTCCCTTGCGTGACTTGTTCGAATTGCCGGTATATTTCCACTTCCGCTTTCGCATCCAGCGATGCTGTCGGTTCATCGAGAATGAGCAGCTCGCTGTCGCGGAAATAAGCACGGGCCACGGCGATTTTTTGCCATTGGCCTCTGGACAGTTCCGTTCCTCCGAATTCTTTGCCAAGCAGTGTGTCGTATTCCTCGGGAAGTGTTCGGATCATGGCTTCCGCTCCCGATTGCAAAGCCGCTTTGTGAAGACGCTCCTTGTCTTCAATATTCTCGATCTGCCCTATGCTAATATTTTCTCCGACACTTAGCAGGTGGTACTTGTGGAAATCCTGAAATATTGCCGTCGTTTTTACTCTCCATGAATTCAAGTCGATTTCGTTCAAATCGATTCCGTCGATCATGACAGTCCCTTTCGTCGGCTTATATAATCCGAGCAGCAGTTTGACCAGCGTCGATTTTCCGCAGCCGTTATCTCCGATCAAAGCGATTTTTTCGCCCGGCCTGATGTCCAAATCAAGATCCTTCAAAACCATATAATCGTTACCGGGGTAAGCAAACCCGACGTTGCAAAATTGTATTCCCAGCTTCAGCGGTTGACCTGCGGGCAGTTCGATTCCCGTTCTTTCCTCTTCCGGCAAATCTAAATATTCGAAGAAATCCTCGATATACCGCAAATCGTTCTGGACGAGCGCCGTGGTCCACATCATATGGTTCAAATCTCTTTGAAACGACTGCACGGCACGAAGAAAAGCGGCCAGCTTGCCGATCGACAGCAGTCCTTTCGTTCCCAAGAGGAACATCCCTATGATGACGAGAGCGAAGGTAAACGTATGTCCCGTGGAACTGAAAAGATTCAACCGGTATTCACGCCTTGCCAGTTTCAGCCGTTCCCCGATTAATTGACGATTCAGCAACGTCCACGCTTGCAGCACATGATCCTTCAAACCGTACAGACGCAATTCCGACGCGGTATCCCGCGTAGTCATCATACTTCCCAGATATTGCAGTTGACGGCCGGGCGTCGTTTGTTTGCGATGCAGCAAATATTTTTCTTTCAACGATCTGACAAGCACGAGTGTGAAAGTCAAGCTGCCTGCGAATAATGCGAGCGGGATTGCCCAGTGAATGAACACCAAATAAAATAAAATCGAAACGAGTGAAAACACCTCAGTAATAATATGAAAAATAAAGGACATCGTTGTAAAGAAACGGCGGTCCATCCCCTTGTTCACGCGTTTCAACCGATCATAAAATTCTGATTGGTCGAAATCGGCCAATGACAGCCGGTACGCCTTCTGCATGATCTCCCTTTGGCAGCGTTCCTTGACGATTTCCTGAACATGGCTTGCGATCAGGTCGCCGAAAAATTGCATGAACCGCGATAATAATAAAGCCAGGACGAAAGCGGCCAACCAAACGGTCACTTGCTGAGATACGCCTTGTCTCCCGGCGGCGGCATCGCCGACCGCATCGATAAGATTCTGCAGAGAAAATAAAACGGCCAGCGGAATGAATCCTCTTACAGAATTGATAGCCATGACGACCGCCATTTCTTTCGGGGACAGCTTGGCGCATAACCTTAACAAGCGAAGCAGCGTGCCAAAGCTTCTCCTGTACACCTGCCATCGGGTAATACGTTCTTTACTCGACAACCGTACGTCCCTCCTTTGCATTTTCTTCTTGGTACCATTGAGACTGTATCCCGAATAATGCCGCATATTCGCCGTTCAAATTTAGCAATTGGTCATGGCTGCCGCTTTCCGCCAACCGTCCGTTCTTCAGAAAGAAAATGCGGTCGGCGAGACGGGCGGAACCCAACCGGTGGGAAACGATAAGGACCGTTTTGCCTTCGGATATTTCACTGAACTGTTTGTAAACCTCAAATTCGGAGTAGGCATCGAGCGCGGCGGCAGGTTCGTCAAGAATCAATAGACCGGCGTCACGAAAATAGGCGCGGGAGATCGCGACTTTCTGCCATTGGCCTCCCGACAAATCGCGCGACTCCTCGTATTGTTTGCCGAGCAACGTACCGTATCGATTTGGAAATTGATCGATAACAGGATGTATTCCGCTTTGGCTTGCCGCTTCCTCTACCTTTTCCGCATCGGTAAGCCGCTCCACTTCGCCGAATCCGATATTTTCTTCAGCTGTCAGCTGGTACCTCACATAATTTTGGAATACCGCCGCGGCCGTCTTCCTCCAGCTTGCAGGATCGATGTCGGCCAAATCGATGCCGTCGATCAATATACGTCCTTGGGTTGGTCTGTATAAACCCAACAGCAGTAAACATAACGTGCTTTTGCCGGCGCCATTCTCTCCTGCCAAGGCGATTCGTTCGCCAGGACGTATATGAAAACTCAATTGTTCCAGAGCGGGTCCAGATTGACCCGGATACGTAAAACTGACGTTATCGAAACGAATGCCTTCTTTCAAGGGAAATGGAGCAGGAATGCCGTTCTTTTTTTCTTCTTCATCGATCTGCAGAAACTCGGGAACTACTTGAAATTCGAAATAAAACCGGACTAAATCGCTTAATCTGTATGTTGCTGTGCCCATCACTTGCTGCAAGCGGTCAAGCAAATATAAGGTGGACACCACCGCTCCGAGAGAAGCGGTGCCTTGGACGCCGGCGAACGCCGCGGCGCCCATCATGACAAACAATAATATTAAATAGGCAGATTCTCCTTTCATCTTAAGAAGCGCCGTACTTTTTCTGGCCTGCCACAGCTCGGTGATCAAGGTACTAGTATATTGCTGCCATTTGTCGATGATGAACGGCCCGAGTTGAAACAACCGAACCTCTGCGGCGGATTGTCGATTGGTCGCCAGATTCCGCCAATAGCCCTGTTTTCTCCTTGTCGGAGATTGTTCATAATTAACCTGGACAAAACGCTTATTACTTTTAATATGAAAATAAACAACGGGCACGCAACTGAGAACAAAAAATATCGCATAAAACACGCCAAGCCGGTATATGGCATAAAAAATAACGATTAACTGCATGAACGCCCCGATCGCTGCGCCGATTCCTTCCAACACCCGCACCAATTGCCCCTGAACTCTTATGGTGCGTTCCAGATTATTGTAGAAGGCATTGCTTTCGAAGGATTCCAATCGCAATTGCATCGACTTGAGAAACGTTTGACGGTTCATGACGATGGAAGCCTTTTCATTCAAATGTGCCGCCAAATACGGCCGGATGGCGGAAGCAAATTGTTGGAACAAAATCGCTCCGACTAGAGTGGCTATTAAAGGGAGAAAATGAACTGCCACCCTAGAAAACGAATCGGACCAACCGGCAAAGACGGTGATTTCATCGATGAATCGGGTGATCGCCCATAACTCAGCCAGCCAGGTAAGTCCGCCGAACACGCTTAGCAGCAGAAGAGCAAGCGTCAGTGTCGAAGACGCGCCGATCAGTATACCGCCGATATAACGTGTAATTGAATAGATTTTTTGCGATTCATTGGAGACCTCTTTC
The DNA here is from genome assembly GCF_016482785.1 of Paenibacillus alkalitolerans. Classification (GTDB taxonomy): domain Bacteria; phylum Bacillota; class Bacilli; order Paenibacillales; family YIM-B00363; genus Paenibacillus_AE; species Paenibacillus_AE alkalitolerans. The sequence goes on from NZ_JAEMXM010000001.1 coordinate 606,850, forward strand.
CAATTTTGAAGTTTCAATGCTTGTATCACCCTTCTTGATTGCATCGGCTAATTGAAATACACCTTTATACGAAAGATAAGTCCCTCTAAATGTTATAGAGGGACTTATCTTTCGTTGGCCGTCATCGGAATCAGCTTTTGTAATTATATTAACGTTGTTTTCCAATTATTGTATAGGTGTAAAACTTTAATTCATAGGGCTAATGCGGCTTTTCCGACCGGTGAGCCGGTGTGCAGCTTTTCTCTTTTAATGAACCTTCGATTGACAATCTTCTTCTGCTGCTTTAAGTAATTGCATATCAAGATCAGTAAATATTTTTATATCTATTCTCAGGGCAGTTAAAATCTTAAATGGATCAACATAAGAATCTGATGATTTACCTAGGATAAAAGAAGGAGTCCTTCTTACTATAATACCGTTTATATAACATTGTAGTGCTATATTAGTATGTCCAATGAATTTTTTTACCCAAGGCGCTCCATATTGCCAACATTTGGGGCTATCTACCCAAGTATTTGCATACTTATCCATCGACCATTCGCTACCCATAGCAAATTGATCCCCCATTAGAACATCTCGTTGAGTTCTTAATGGGCTATTTGCAAATATTTTGGGACTTAAATTCACTTCATTTGCTATCAATTTCCAATTCCATTTTGTTTCATCAACAACCACCTCATGATCAGGTCTCATTCTTACAACAATGTCGTATTTATTACCTGATTGTTTCATTAACTGATGACAAGACCATATTTTATAATGCATTTTAACTGAATTATCCCAATCCTCAAATAAAGGATCTTGCTCATTTTCAACAACTACATAGTTTGTATCATAAACTTGTTGCAATTCATCCTTTCTTACAATAGTACTATCTTTTACTAGAGAGATAAGTGTGGGGTATTTTCTGCATATTTCTTCATAACCTTCATTTACTAACGCACTTTGATAAGCAACCAGGAATTTTCCTGTAAATACCCTTGAAGCCCTATTACCGCTACTAGGCTCAGTCCTTCCAACCGCTTCCCAAACATGAACAAATAAATCAATATTTGCACCCTTCATGAAGGTCTTTTTCCAGGACAAAAAGGCATCTTTCCAACCTCTAAGCTGCCCTGATATGCAAAGGGCTACTCGCGGTATATTATCATTATCATTGTTATTTATTCGAGAAAACTCCCTACTTATTTTTACAAACTCAATAATATTTTTTTTCATTTTCGGCCAAATTAAGTCAGCAAGTATTTTTTGAGCCTCCTGCCTATCATTCAAAGAATCAGGTAAAGTCATATTAATAGCTCGATAGATTTGCATTTCAATAACATCATGGGGTATTACTGGTAATAGATTAGCCTTTGCAATCTCATTAATAAGATGAACATATAAAACAGCTCTAGGTTCAGCCCAAAAATTTAAGTCTTCAATAGCTGTCCTAACAAGTATACTAATATTCTCTTTTGCTTTCATTGCTAGAAGATAATCCCTTACGTGGAAGCAAGAAAAGTGCTTCTTTAATATATCTTTTAAAACATTATCGTTTAACTCGATTCCTTCATATTTTAACTCTCCACATACATAAAGCAGGTTAACAATCCCTGCACGACCAAGTCGATTATTTTTTCGTCCCATCTCCAGCATTTCTGCTATCGGCATTAAGAGATATCTTCGATATTTAGATTTAAAATCATTTTCGTGTTGTACATCGCGTCGAAAACCTTCCAGAATAAATGGAAGTTGTGCTGGTTCTGACCTTTTATCAGATTCTAATTCGAATAATATTGAAGTATTTTCATTTATAGTTAGCTGATAATTATCATTCTGACTATTCCATAGATCTTCTATAAGTTTCTTCATTTTTTTATTAACCTTCGTTGTTCTAAATTTGTAGCAATACATTTTTCATACTCTTCAGGTGTTCCACAAATTATTACTTCATTTTCATTTATTACGGAATAACGTATATCAAGCCCAATATTAATTAAAACATTATATAATGGCGCTATAAAATATTCGTCTTTTATTTTCATATTATTTTTTTCAAAATAGTAGTATGCTTGGTCAAATAATGCTTTCTCTTTAAAATAATATAATCCGTCACAACATAAATTTGATATTTTTTCCTTTTCAGCTGTTTCTATTACCGAATTATTTATTCCTGACCTAACATATGACCAATTTTCCCCTTCTCCTATAAAAACTTCCAAATATCCGTCACATTCTTCTATCCACTGAGGTTTCTCAAAATTCAAGAGAAAAGTATCAATATTAAATATGAATACTTCTTCTTGTCTATTTATGTCATGTAAACCTAGAAATACGGTTTCTGCTTGACCGTTTGTTTCCTTTTCAAATACTTTAACAGTATAATTTTTGATTCCAAGTCGGTTTACTTCATTTGTAACAAACTCTTCGGCATTATAATCATTTCTTGTAAGAAACAAGAACTCTTCGTCGGAAAAATACTTTTCGAACGAAAGTATTGCATGTGAGAACACCGTTCTATCTTGTATAGGCAACATAAATTTGGGAATATTGTATCCCGCAGTAAAGAAACGAGAACTTTTACCAACCATAGGTATTACTATCATAGTATATCCTCCCAATATATGATCGCACTGTGGCTCTCCACTCGGGCTTTACCCTCCCACTTCACGCTGCCTATGCCCTTACATTTTTCATTACAGGAATTGCTCCTCAAATAACAGGAACAGTCTTATAGCGTTTGAGAGTAAGGCTCTCTGACGTATTGGATTATCTGAATGTAAAGGCAGCATGGATATAAATAGGAGAATTGTGATTGGCATTATTTGGTTAATCGTTATGTGATTTTTCATAAACCTTTGTTTCGAAAACTGCTTTTGAATATCTAAAACACGGTTCTTTTGATAGAATTTCAAATCCATTTCGTAATCGTTATTTATTTTAAAATCCATTGCACCAGCAATAATATAATCGTAAAGTCCTATAACAGAATGGGTAAGTTTGGCAATGTCATATCTTAAATCTCCATAGATCGAGAATTGTTTGTCCGACATTCCTCTAGGATCAATCACTTTAATTTGATCATCCCTACTACTATATAGAATATTACTAAAACAAAAGTCTCCATGTAAAACCGCTGGTATAATTGAATCTTTCTTAGAAGTCTGGATACATTCTTCTGCTATTTTAAGTATAGAGAGACAAGCTTGACCATTAAGAATCAACTCCTTTTGTAGATCAAACCCCGTACTTCTACTGAATTCTTCAAGCCTCGAGTATGTTTTCTCTTCAAATAGATTCTCTGCCATTTTTTTCAATTGAATAATGTTTATACTTTTTTCTTCAATTGGTTTTTCTATTTTATTTTCACAAAGCTCAAAAAAAGTGTTGCAGTGAGAAAATATTCGCTCCCAATAAACGACATTATTCTCACCATAAACATACAACTCATTTAAAGGAGTTAAGGGTAAATATTCCAAGATATAGTAAGGTTTCATTTCACAGTATCCATATTCATATACTTGAGGTGTATATGTTTTTATTTCCCATGGTATATTCCGATACCACTCGTATTCTGCCTTTATTTTTTTAGTTTTAGTTCCTGTTTTCTTTACATACCCTTGTGATATGTCTAGTGAATTAAAACTTCGTTCTGTAGTTTTCTTAGCACGAGTATTAAAGTATGTATTCAAATGTCCCAAATCGTACCAAGTGATAATATGTTCTTTCGTCATTGGATTTAACGTTTCATATTCACGAATCGCTCTTATAAAATCCCCATTTGCCGTTTCTAGTGATTGTACCAGTAATTTAATATTTGAAAATGAAAAATAACCGCACCATACTAGATCCTTCTCGAAGCTTTCTCCCCCCACAAATTCCCAGTCATACTCATGCTTAGTAGATGAAATGCCAATTGTATTCAATGATTCCGGGATATTTTCAATTAATGTATCACCATGCAAAACCTTTATCGCTTCATTAAAACTTCCCTTTCTGTTAATTACATAAAGCAATGAATCTGCCAAGCTAATTCCTTCCGGCACAAAAATAATATCTACTTTTAATTGTTCTAGCCTATGCAGGTCTTGTTCCAATATCTTATAGTTTTGTGGAAGAGATATTACTACGTCTTCGTCAATAGATTTTCTTATTATTGATATTTGTAATTCATATAATCTCTTATTTTCTATTGGCAGCATACATGGGGGTAATGATCCAAATTCTGCTTTCAATTCCTGATTAATATAATCACCTGATAATATAATTATCATTTATTTTTTTCCTTCTGTAATAACTCAATTATTTGATGATAATCCATACTTACAAACTCTGAAGGACGAATTGCTTTATCATCAATATAAAATCCATCATAACCACACCACGGTTTACCTACATATATTTCATCATAAGGTACTTGATTTGACTGTAACCAACTAATAATTACTGGTAATGTATTTGCATTTATTTTACCAACATTACCTTCATATGTTCTTACATTTCGACTAGTACATATAACAATCACAAAACCATCTCTTTTATAGTGACGAAGTTTTTCAATAACTGTTTGATTTGGTAATGATTCGTTATAATTACCATGTTTAGTTGTGCAAATGGTATCATCTAAATCTACAATAAGACGTTTCATATGATTACCGCCTTTTTTTCGCGATATGATATATTTGCAATTATTTCTTAAAGACTCTTATCTTATTATTGAAGAAATTGGAAGCGATTTGCCGGAACCGGTAGCGACTATATGCAACAGGGCTAACGGTAAGGGGTCATCAACCCTTACCAATGAATTCATCAAGAAACATCCGTCACAGTAATTTACCTGTAATAATACATCGGCCAGACATGATGCCATGTGATAGTCCTCTTTGCGATATGTGGCTTTATACAATTCCAATAAACCGTATATCATGCGAATATCAGGCTTTTTTATTTCAAAATTCCAATTCGGCTTTTTGTATTTACTTTCGCCAATATCTCCCACACCAATGCCTTTTCCTATGTTACGAAGTATAGTCCATAAAAAATCGTCCTCACACATACGATAGGCCATGGCATACAGCCAAAAAAAATCGGAATTCGCACGGATTGGCGTGAAAACTTTCCCCGCCGGACCGAAATATCCTTTGCGGTCAAGTTGTAACCCCTCTAACGAATAACCGTCCGTTAACATTGGTATAAAACAATTGTCTTCTTCTCGATATGCCTGACGGCCCCAAGCCATTACTTCCTCATAAGCCCAATTTTTAAAATCGTCCCCATCGGCCCCTAAAGTTTCTCCTAAAACAAATTGACATCTTTGCGCTGCCGCACGAGGTTTAAAAATTGTACCCTCATAAACCAGATGACCGTCAGGAATCAAATGAGCCAGTTGATATTGCGCACGGTCTCCACGAACCGCTGGGCCGTCACAATATGAATCCATACACTGGCTAAATTGATAGCCGCTGATACCGACATCATTTTGACGTGTTTCAATATAACGGTATGCAAGCCTCTTAGACCATGCTAATGGAGTTTTTTCACCTGACAGTTTGGATAACATGGCCGCCGCAAAGTACAGATCGCTGCCAGTATTTATAAATGTCAATCCTTCACCCCAGAAAAAAACGCTCCCGCTCTTGTACTCGTGATTCCATAAAGGGCCGAAAGGGATGTCGTAATCTCCGTGCCGATTGAAATCAAGATTGGACCAATTAAGTATATGGGCATTCCACATTGCTTCGATATAACGCTTTGTAGCATCCGGATTAACTTCCCACATTAAAAAATAATCAGGGAAACAGAATTTAACCTCGTGTACTTTTGTTTTATTTTCATTATAAACCGTTTCATGTTTTAACAAATCATAGGCTACATGTCCGCCCCATAACAAGAGGCCGTTTTTATCAGCGTGATCGGCAAACAGTTTTTTGTTAACAGCATCGGCAGCCTCACGGTAGGACGGATCCCCGGTCAGATAAGACATTGCCGCAAGCAGGCGAAACCAGCCTTGTTGATTCGATGGGTTTGACAATAGCGAATCAGAACAAACCTCAGCTGTATCAAGATGAATGGCTTCACCTGATTTCGGATCCAAAGCGTTCACGAAGAATGGTGTGGTTCCGGACCGGTCTTTTCCTTTCTTTAAAAAATAATTAACGTGGTTATGTAACGCGTCCATAATTTTATTCAGAAGATCGTTATGATACATTTTTCTCTCCTCTAGTATTATTTGAACTTAAGTCTTGCAAATTCATGATCACCAAAGGTATAGACGCAATAATAGGTTGTCCGTCTCTAATTATTTTTATATATAATATTGCATAAACCTGATTCTCTATTAAATTGATCTTCCAGTGTTTTTCGCCATACACTGAAGTTAACTCGACATCATCATCTTTATATTGGCAAATGAGACTTCCGACACCTTTTTGCCAGTTCAGCCTCCCTTCGCTGCCAATAAAATATGAATGTCTGCAATCACGATCCATTTGTAAGTCGACTTTAATGTCTGTAACTTGTTTTACCTTTAGATTTATGCTGACTCGCAAGTCTTCTCCCGAAATACTGCAACCCACCCCAATAATTAAACCATCAATATTATTATGCAATGAACTTATGAATACACCTTTCAGCTCCGTTTCATTTTCATCAAAAGAAAATAAACGATAACGGAATTCTTCTTGGTCTTTTGCAGCTGTTATATAGTTATTGGCTTTTAGTTTCAGTACCTGATCCTTTACTTTTCCTTCATATAGATTTTTAGGAACGATAAGATCTTCGGCCGCGTCGAAATAACCCCATATTCTCGCTGACGGCAACTGCTTCTTTATTTTATATTCCTTGTTCATGCAGTATTTTTGCAGTTTTTCAGGAATATAATGATATAAATTATTGTATAAATAGCATACGAACTCCACCGAATCGAAAGCATCAAATTTAACGACTAAATCATGAAATTCCTTTTCATCAAATATTCCGTTACAAGTTAAGTCTCCGATATCGGAAAGCTCGGACAGTTTGACGGGAAGTCTTTTCACTTTCAAATAAGTCTTGAAAAGATGAGCACTGCTTACCAGAACGGACATGCTTGGCTTGATTACATCAATGTTTTTAATGCTTGGGACCGAATATTCCAACAAGTCCTCATACATAATTTTTTTCTGTTTCGGTATTCTTTCCTCTTGCCTGACCGGCAATTTATGTATCAACGGATCGTAACAGTTCATAATATCTTTCGGATATTGATAAACCGGGAAATATTTATGAAAATCCAGATGAATGCCGTTCTTGTCATTCGCCGGGCGATAATTTCCTAATTCATATTCAGCGGAAGGTACTACTAAAGAAATATAACCGAGACTTTCTAAAACGGATCGATTGAATTCCGGGTCATGGCAAAAAAGATCGAGGTCACCTCTGCGCCGTACAAATTTATGCTCCCCGGTCAGCAAATAATTCGTGAATCCTTTTACCGCAATTGGCTTTTTGTCCGACTTATACGCTTCAATATATTGTTCCATAAATGAAATCTTTAGTTCCAAATCGCGAACCGCGATTTCATACTGTTTTTCCAAATGGCTTAAAATTCTCGAATTTAACCATGGCGGGCATTCATCCTTTAAGCGAAATAACAGCCTCGTATCAAGTCGGTGAAAATCAATAAGGTCAAGCAACTTTTCTTCATCAATTTCTTTCGAATGATGAATATCCTGCTTCCCGCCTCCAGCCCACTTCAATATGTCTAAAATATTTTTCATTCCGTTCATGGATCATGCCCCTTTTTCTTCCAATGTATATTGGGTGGTTACTAATTCTTGATAGATGGAACGGTTGGCGAGAAGCTGCTCATGCGTCCCTTGTTCTGCCACGGAACCGTCTTTCAATACGTATATCCAGTCCGCATTCGTAATAGTGGTTAATCTATGCGCAATAATAATTGTCGTTTTGCCTTTTCTCCACTCATCCAAGTTCGCCTGAACTTGACGTTCCGTTTCAAGATCCAATGCCGAGGTCGCCTCGTCAAGAATTAGTATTTCGCTATTGCTTAATAAAGCACGGGCCAGAGCCAATCGTTGACGCTGTCCTCCGGACAGTTGAATTCCCCGTTCTCCCACTTGCGCGTCATAACCGTCTTCCAAAGCTTCAATCATATCGTGAATACAGACCGCCTTGCATGCCGCGATCATTTCTTTTTCGGAAATATTTTCTCTGCCTAACAGCAAATTGCTGCGGATCGTATCCGGAAATAAATAAGGTTCCTGAAAAACGATGGATATCTTTTTAGTCCAATCCTCTCTTTTGATTTTTGAAAGGGGGATCCCGTTAATCATGATCGCGCCTACTTCCGGATCATGAAAACGAATGAATAGCTTTGCCAAGGTTGATTTGCCGCCTCCACTTGTGCCGACAAAAGCAACTTTTTTACCCAGAGGCAGATCGATACATAAGTCTTCAAAAACACACGGAAGTTCCGGAGAATAGCGAAATCTCACATGTTCCAAAGAAAATTTCCTTACCTCTGCGTCAATAGCTTCGTTTCCATCCTTCTGAACTTGTTCTTCCATAACATTTCTGATGCGTTCTACCGCAGCCAAACGAGTGGAGAAATTCGTGACAAAGTTATAAAGTCCCTGTGCGGCTGTAATTAGTTGATTGGAAAATTGATACACGATCACAAATAAACCGACGGATATGTTTCCTTGCATCACTTGATAACCGCCAACGGCAAATATGATTAATGAAGCTGCCCATCGTATCGGTTCCGTGGAAAGCGTGCTTTTGATTTGCCATCTCCATAGACGCATCACATTATCGAAATATTGGGAAAATCTGTGATTCAGTCTCTCGATTTCCCATTGCGTCCGGTCATAAGCTATGACCTCCCTCGTGGAAGATATTCCTTCCTCAATTTGAACCATAAGTGCAGATTTGCTTTCTTGAACTTGTTTCGAAGTTTTTTTCATACGAGGGGCAAAATACTTGCCGAACACGATATATAGAACACTAAGTAAGAGTATCGATACTAATATCAGCGGGCTTGAATAACCGATAATAAAGCATAAGGACGTGAAAGTTACGAAGTGGCTAAGTCCTTCCGGAGTGAAGGATGAAATGGTATTGGTGGCATGTTTCACATCATTGGTCAAATAATTAACAAGCTCTCCGGTTCGTTTGCTTTGAATTTTTTCAACTGGCAGCCGGTGTGTCGCTTCAATCATATCCCGGGTGATGATGCGGTTGAGCAGTAAAGCATTCGAATCCAAAATAAGCCTTGACAAACCGCCGAATACCAAAGCTGCCAGAATAGCCCCGGCAAATGCCGATATTAAAGGTATGAGCAATTCAAATTGTTGTTTCATAAACATATCGTCAATAATATATTTCTGAATACCGGTAAGCATCAAATGAGACCCGGTATGAAAAATCTTGATTACAAAACCGAAAATCAGCAGCTTACGGATCATTTTCATATATTTGAGCATCCATCGGAAATTCCTCATAAGCTTGCTCCCTCTGCCGATTGTTGACCTATAACCAAGTGATAGAACATTCCGCGTTTGTTTATTAGATCCTCATAGCGGCCGCTTTCCGCGGGCTTTCCTTGTTCAACCAGGATCAACCTGTCATAATGCTGTACAGTGGAAAGCCGGTGGGCAACGGCAATCGTTGTTCTTCCCTCCAGGAGAGCATCGAGCGCTATTTGCACTTCACGTTCGCTCAAATTGTCCAATGCCGATGTCGCTTCATCCAACAATACAATCGAAGGATTTTTTACAAACATTCTAGCTATCGCAATACGTTGCTTTTGTCCGCCGGATAATTTGACTCCTCTTTCCCCTACTTCAGTTTCATATCCTTGAGGGAATTCCATTATAAAATCATGCGCAAAAGCTGATTTTGCCGCAGCTATTATTTCATCTTCCGTTGCGTCCGGATTGCCGAACCGGATGTTGTCTATAATGTTTCCGCCAAATAAATACGTTTCTTGAAAAACATATCCGATGGAACGGCGAATTTGCGAAAGAGAAATTTGCGGCAAAGGAACGCCGTCCAGCCTTATCTCTCCTTTCTGAGGATCATAAAACCGGCAAATCAACTTGAGCAGCGTCGATTTTCCATGCCCGCTGGATCCGACAAAAGCTACCTTTTCTCCAGGTCTAATATGCAGTTTAAAGTCTTTAATAACATCAGGTTGGTTAGGATAGCCGAAAGTTATATTGTCCAGGTGCAGCTCCCCATTAATATTAGGCAATATAACAGGTTTGACCGGCTCTTTTACATCCGGTTCTTCTCCTAAGAAAGTATAAAGCCGTTCAGCATGTGATAAAACGACACTTTGCTGAGTAATTAAATAGACCAGTGATACAAGATCTCTCATAACCATAAAATAATAAAGACTAAACGCTACAAATTCACCGATGCTTAAAGAACCGTGTCGTACTAAAACCGCACCGATAACGAATAAAACCAAAGCGCCTGCATTCATCGATAATACTTGCATGGCGCCGCGCAAATAAGAGAACAGATATTGCTTTAACAATGCGTGATGATATTCGCTCTGAGAATCAATCAGTCTCTTTAAATCCCACTGTTCTCTCCCATGAGCGCGAACTTCCAGTAAAGCCGAGATGCTGTCATACAGCTTCTTTCCAGTTTCTCTTCTTAAGTTGAGCGCTTCCTTGTTCCACAATCCCCACTTTTTTGAAAAATAAGGTCCGGCAGTAAAGTAGATTAGAAAGCAAGGAATAATAATCAAGCTCATTTGTGCATTAATGGAAATCAACAAGAAACTTGTAATCAAAAGGGTGATGCCTTTCTCCAATAATGACGGAAAGAAATTACGGTATATTTGTTGAATAGCGTCAGCTTCGGTATGAAACATGGAAAGCGTGTAGCCGACAGGTGTTCTTTCATAATATGAAAATCCGAGTTTCCGCAGATGCGAGAAAAGGGAAAATTGCAAATCTCTTCCGGCCTTCTCCTGGATATTTCTCTGCAACCATTGCCGAAGCACCGTCACCGCAAATAACGCAATGATAAGTAAAACAAAAGAGATAATAAGCCATACGAAAGCTATCTGATCTTTGGAAGGTATAATGACATCAATCAAGCGCTGAATAAACTTCGGTATCGCTAAACCGATCCCCGACATGACGATCCCGCATAAAACAAGTGCTATAAAGTGCCCGCGGTATCGGTTTAAATAAGCGAGCGCCCACAAATAAATTTTTAAATAGTACCCTTTACTCCGAGATGAAATCATAGTACTCACCTGAGGATTATATTATTCGATCCAAACTTGAACATATTTGCTTGTGAATGCTGGCTTCGTTCTCAACGGCATTTAACATATATATATTTGCACCTTGGTTGAAGAGGTATGACACCCCGCTCAAAGTATCCTCACTATACACATTATATTTATTTATAAATTTCTTGAGCTTGAGTTCTGCCTTCTCTACCCCGTGTTTTATTGATTCACGATAAAATTGTCTGCTAACGGATGATTCATAAGCATTCTCTATAAACTTTAGATGAAAAAAACAAGTTTGATTCAGAACCTTATCAATATTTAAAAATAATTCGGCTTGCTTATATCCCCTGGGCATACCGTCAAGTATGATAAACGATTTATCTTTAATTCGCGGTATTAATTCGAAAAGAATCGCATCATATATAATTGGAGCCAGCAATCCCTCGTCTTTTGATTTACGGGCAAGCTCCTTGTGTTGTTTTATTGTTTCAATTTCCTCGGCAGTCAAATATGAAACGACTTCCTTGTCGAGATTGATAAGTTTAGGTACCCTGAGTATGATCGGTTTATGTTTTTCGGACAAATACTCGGATATCCTCGCGATTTGAGTGCTCTTACCGCTTCCGGGAGCTCCGATAAAGGAAATGATCATCCTTGTTGTCCCTTCTTCAAGATATTGTTACTAACAATCTACCTTACGCCGGCTGATGAACTTTTCTTGATTGTTTGCAGTTCATTACACCAATCCGGATACTTTTTTTTCCAATAATCTCTCAATTCATTTTCCGTTGCACAGTCATTAATAAGGTTCGACTCAGTTTCGAATCCGTATTGCGACCATTTTTTCCATGTTTCATTTCTCGTTTGCAATATATCTCCATTCAAGAGATACGACAGACTGCTTAATACGCTTTCCGTTTTCGACATCCATTTCTTTATTTTTTTACGTATATCCGCGCTGTTGTATACTTCCCCGTAATTCCCGATCATGGAGAAAAAATAAATTGCAATATCATGTTTGCAATTACAATCCATTGAATAATCGTCATATGACCCGAGTATTTCGATGCCAAGTCTGGGTTCGACGAATATTGTGTACATTTCAAAGAGTGATTTCGGTAAAAAAACGGCAACGTAATTATTTCCGAAATGATGATTGTTTTTGTTCATAGTTGTTAATAAATGAATAGGGTTACAATTGTAAAATAAGTCGTCATCTAGTGAAACGTAGATTTTAGTGCAATTCGGATATGGTTTGAAATGTCTCTGATACCACCATTCTTCCGCTTTCCAAATACCGTTCGCGGAAATGGCGTCATCGGATATATTTTCCACACAGCAACCTTTCTTTTTATCAACAGCAATCTGTCTCAGTTCACGATGATCTATTCTCATATTTTCAAACAATAACTTCGACCATTCGTTTATTTTGTTCGTGCCATATATGTATCCCGACTTATCCTGCGCAATGTTTCCAATACGCATATGTTCCGAAGCCAAATCCTTCTGACCGAATAAATATGAGCTCCATTGGCAAATATCTTCGTAACGGTGAACGATTATTTCTGTCTTCATGCCAATAAGGCACCTGAAAAATTCGCTCAGACTCCGCTGCCATTGTCCGCGATTCCATTCGCCGAATCGATATTGAACATTTAATAGATAGTACATATTAATTAATTCTCTAACGGCCAGCCTTGTAAGGTCTTTATTCATATTTGCCAAGTTGGGTTGAACCGCAGGGTATGACTCCTGGCCATGTAATAATTTGGCATACTTTGATTTTCTCATCCATCGGATCGGATCGGCTTGAACCAAACTTACAAGGTCTTCCTCACTTGAAATTTTAGGAAAAGATATCAGGCCTTTATCGCCTTCTCTTTTAAAAAAATGTCCCCCTTCTTTCCAGATGCCGCATAAATCCAAAGTATGTTCCCATATATCATGCGAATAACAGGGATAAATAAAATCCAAATCTATGTCGCTAGCTCCGATTTTTTGTTCATCACGCGAAAAGCTTCCCGTTAAATATATACTTTTGTACTTATGAATATCTTTTATCCGATCGATATGCCATTCAAGCCCTTTAATGTAATCAGTGTAATAGGATTTCATGAAATATGCCTCATTCATCGGTATTGTCGTGATATGAGAAAATATGACGGTAGTAATATTCCTTCATATCCGGCGGAAGCAATCCTCTACTGTCGATTTCATCAATTATTTCTGTCAGAATGCTTATCATCTCACTGCTCTTTAATTTATATTCAGTATTTGTAGCCGCGTAATTTTGGGATATGGATTGAATTCTTTCAGTAAGCTTGGCTGGCAACCAAGGAAGAAAACGAATATTATAATAAAAATATTTATTGGAGGGAATCGGCCTCCCGTTTAGTGTATAAAGCAATTGAAAAACATCGTTTACGGCCATATTGATTTGTAAATTCGCAATCAACCACTCTCCCCGATCAATCCAATAGTCGGCGGAGCGGCTCCAATTAAAACCTCTCCAGTTTTCATTGTTCAGTCCCTCATAACTAATACCTTTTTTGCTTAATTTTCTTATTAACTTAACGCTTCGAAATACAATTTCATCTATCGTTAATGCCGCCTGCTTCATCATTTCATTAAGTTTGGTCAGCGGATCGTAAATCGGTTCCGTTTCAAAACAATACACATATCTTTGCTTGTCATTCCATTTCGAAGGAGTCGCTTTGGAAAAGTCTAAAAAGTATGTCCCTATTTTTATTCCATTAAAGACCCCTTCTCCTTTAGGAATTTCTTCACATCGCTCCGGAGAACCGGTTACGATCAAGACATCGACATCCGAATCTTCATTAAGAGTGCCCCGAACTATGCCTCCTTGGAATGCGGCGGCATCGAGCGAATATTTTTCGATCCAATGATGTATGACCGGAAGTGCGGCTTGTCTTCTTTCATTTATAATATTCTTGTGCATATAATCCCTTACATTCCCCTTATTATTCCATTTGATGTAAGTCTCACCTTGTCCCCATCGGAGAAAAGGCTCGTAGCACTATTGCATATGTGCGCAGGTATTCTTGCTTCTCTTAAAACAATTCCTAAATGGCACAGCAAAGATCCTTTATTAAAAATAAATCCCTTGACATTGGACAAATAGGGTATGAATCCTGTAGATGGGCGATCTGCGAGTACAATTACTTGTTGATTAGTTGAGTTAACAATTGCCGGCAGACCGGTAAGCTGATTTCCTTTTATTTGCAAATGATCCTGCTCATCGGTTCTGCTGATCACGCTAAGATTCAATTCCTCGCTCAACTTATCAAGATACTCCAGTTCATCATCTTTGATGATCACAACTTCCCCTTCCGCATAACCGTCGGACATAATTTTTCCATCATCGGACAAAACCGATATCTTGTTTTCTTCCATACTTAAGTCTTTAATAAATAACTTATGGTCATAGAAATACCATTCTATTCTCGGCTCCCTGAATACACTCGAGAAATATTTTGTCATCTTTAGTATCCTGTGAAGCAGGTCTTTATTCATTGTCTTCTCGTTCGAAGCTTTATTATTCACTTTTCGTTTTTCCAGTAATTGCTCATCAAAAATATAGATTTCATCAAATTGTTTTTTGTCCTCATATACCGTATTAAGTTGATCGTCAATAATGATTAATGAAGGCGCCACATCGCCTGTCATAATTCCGGTCATTAATCCGGGACAATACTCTACCAAACATGTACCGTCATCCAATAGCGTGGAAAACCCTCCAATTTCAACCGGTATAACTTCCCCCAGTTGAATCATAAACTCTTTCTTTTGAGGACTACTTTTCGATGTATGATACAACAGCGAACGGATATCCGATAAAGCAAAGTATTTTTTCTGTATCGCCCCTCCTCTGACGATGAAATAATTTGAATGGAATTTGTTGTTTAACAGGAGTTCGTAAGCTTCCTCAATTTGTCCACTTGTAAATTTCAGGAAATGCTCTCCATAGCAATGGATGCCTGCTTTTTTTGCATGATCTCTTATCCAATACTTCTTACTCAACCACTTGATATAAGATTCCCGATACCCATGGGAATCCAAATCCAATTTTTCGCATTTTTCAATATGGTCAAGCGGAATTAATTCGCATGAAAGCGCATTATCTCTGTTCGACCAATCTATGGATAAAGGTCTTGCTTGTAATATAAAGATATCCTTCTTGTCTGAAATCCACTCCATGTCGACAGGGCCGTTCAACATATTTTCGATTTTTAAGGCATTATTTTTAAGCTGAAGCATTTCATTTTCACTTAATTTTTCCGAAGATGCCGCAGAAGTTTCATCTCTGGCTATGCGGCATGTAAACTGGGGTTCAATCCCTTTAACAATATCGCCGGCATCGAATGCCCCCTCCGCCACCATCATATTTTCGGATGGATTTAACGGATTTCGGCTGAATAATACCCCGCTTAAATGCCCGACTGCCATGTTTTGTATAATGACTGCCATTTGTGGCGCTGCTTGCATTATCGTTTTATTGCGGTAATACATTGCAACTTCTGAAAATACGGAACACCAAACATTCCTTACCGCATTTAAAAAATTTTCATATTGATCGATGTTGAGATAACTTTTATAAATGCCCGCGTAACTTTTATTCATACTGTCTTCTCCCACGGCTGAAGAACGTACCGCTATTTTCCCGAACTTCTTTTGCGATTTCCAAACGTTAAATAACTCTTCTTGCATATTTTCCTGAAACTCAAAAGATAGTGTCATTTTCCTGATATTCGAAAGTATCTTTATACAAGAAGGGTCGTTTTTTGTGTACCTATTTAAATATTCACGGAACATTTCATCAATGCCTTGAATCGAACGGAAGGCGGTTGTTGTGAGACAAAAACCGGCGGGAACATTCAATCCTTCTCTAATCAAGATTCCAAGATTTTTAGCTTTCCCTCCAACCAGTGTTTCATCACACTGAGCACATTGTGATAAATTGACGACGTATTTCAATTGAATCCCCCATTTTCAATTTGCAGTAGAAGCGCTTACATAATTCAACATATAGCTTTCATTTATTAGGATCATTTTCTCAAGGAGAGGAGTTAACGGTAACAACCATCTTAAAGTCGAAACGCTGCCGATATCCGCGTTATAAACATTTACATTTAATCGAATTGCATAATTCAAATTATCACTGAATCTTTTATAATATTCCCTTACAGACGATGGCGGCATCCCGCCTCTGTATGCATTGTTTTTCAGACCTCTATCCATCAAGCCTAGAAAGTCGTGGGTTTGTATTAAAAAGCTGACTGTTTTTGCCTCTATATCGGAAATCCAATTCGGTTTATATTTAATCCATATTTTTGCTCCGGCCGCGGCGTGTGCCCCCGGTGTCCATATATTCTTGCATTTCCCTACATCGTGCCACAAGGTTGAGAGGCGTAACAATTTCCTGTCCGTTTCTCTGACATTTTGAGTATTCAGCATCAAAGTCGACATGATTGAATGCTGATAAACCTTCCAGCCCTGATGAGTCGGTTTTTGATCCCATTGTTTTTGGTAGTCGAGAACCATGTGCAGGTATTGATCTTTCTCGGTAGCAGGAGTACTGCTTAGCGTTTGATCGATCAACCATTCCCTGAATTGTTCATCAGGCGCATCCCATGGATTGCTTGTCGGAAGTTTCGATTTTCTAGGAATCGGCACTACTTGAGGTGTCTTCGGATTGGATTTATGCCATTCCATGATTTCATCGCAGACCGTTTTTTCTTTTTCCGTTAAGAAAAAGCTGTAACTTTTACCGCCTTTTTCACGTTTGTGCAGTTCTGACTCCATTTCCTCCCATTCAATGGATTTCGGTGTTGTTGATCGATAAATGCCAAGAAATTCGCTAGTAATATTCGGGAATCTCTCCGCTATATTGCCCCCTTCTTCTTTTGCCTCCTCAATATTACACCAAGGAGTCGGTTCGATTCGGCCTTCAATAAGGTGATCCGCTGTATCGTCATAGCCCCAGATATACTCCATTTGTTCTCCTGACATACGGACCGCTCCGGATAAAGCTTTAATGTTCTTTCGTTGCAAATATACCTTTATATCGTTAATAGACGTTCCTTCAACGGCGATTACTTTCCACCGATACATCGGGTACTTTGCCTGCAATTCCTGTTCAACAATCTTTGCTCTTTCTTTGCCAGGCAATATAACTTCGGTTTCGACAGAAGTCGTCGCAGGGCCGAACTTTTCGTTAAAAAAGGGATAATAGTATGTTTGACCTGTAACAAAAGCATTTTCATCGACAGTGGAGACCGCATTTAAAATCACTTTATTCCAATCGTTCATTCTATTACCTCCAAAAAATTTTTCTATGCTTCTCCGGTCCCTGGACCTATATTTTCGTTAACTTTTGGGAAGTAACATCACATGATGAAATGTAAAGGTTGATATAACCAATTTAAAATCAATTATCCCAATATTTTGTACCAATATTGTATTGGTCAAAACGATCTTTATTAGGGCAATTCTTCCTATATTGATAAAAACAGGTGAAAAAAGAATAGGACATCTAACCTTTAAAGCAAAATTAACTGCCGGCATATCAGTTAATTTCGTTAAGGTGATGTCCTATACCGTTTAATGATGATCGCACGAATATTGATGAATTTCTTCTTGCCGTTTTGCAGTTTATCAAGACCGAGACGGTATCTTCCCCACACCCGCCCCGTTCATGACGATCGACTTGACGTCGGCGGCCTTATCCGCCTTATATTCGTAATAATCGCCCGGATTCCACGTTACGCCGTCCAGCCGCAGCTCCGGCTGCGGGGTGTCAACAAAATAGCTGCCGATATCTTTGATATAGCCGGGCTTTTCCGGTTTGTCGATGTATGTGACGGCTTTTTTCGTGTTCTCGAAATAGTTTTGTTCGGAGTATATTTTCGCCTCTACTCCTACTCCAATGCCATAGGATTGTACTCCGGAGTAATAGTTGTTGTATACATGCACTTCGCCGTAACGCACTCTTGGATGCCGTTGAACGGTTCCGTCAAACCAGTTGTGATGGTACGTCACTTTCAGATTGTCCATATCTCCCACCGTGTTGTCGTTATGGCCGATCAGCGCAGTCTTGTCATGGTTGTAAAACTTGTTCCAGGATACGGTGACATACGACGACGCTTCCTTAATGTCTACCAACCCGTCGGCTGAACTCATAAAATTATTATGGTCGATCCAGACGTGTTTGGACGATTTGTCCACACCGATCGCATCATCAGGCGAATTGGAGAACGTTATGTTGCGGACGATGACGTCTTGAGCGCCGGATATTCGCAATCCCCCGCCGGTAATGTGCGCTGACGAACCCAATCCTATGATCGTTTTGTTCGAGGTCACTTTGTGGATTCCGTTCAAAGAAATCGTTCCAGACACTTGGATAACGTACGGATCGGATTCCTGCATATAACGAATCAATTCCTCGGCGGTGCTGACGGTTACGGTCTTTCCTCCCTCGCCCCCCGTCATGCCGCTGCCCGTCGCGGCGAAACCGACAGGAACGTCGAGCGGTTCGGCAGCGCCGGAGAAGTTCAGTCCCTTGCTGAAAACCAAACCGGCGAATAAAACGAGTAAGCATGCGAGCAAGAAACCCCGGTATTTTTTCATACCCATCAAGCCTCCCGCAAAATCATCACGCCTGCGGGAGGAATCTCCAATACGCCGCTCACGAAGGTATCGTTCAACAGATCGTGCCGCGGCTGCTCTCCGATATCTACCTTCTGCGCATAACCGGTGTGATTCAATAAGAACGTGTAACGTGTACCTTCTTTGATCCGCTGCGTCACTTCCACTCCGGGCGGGACATGAAGCAATGGACTTATCCCTTTGCACTCGCACAGATGCGCAACCCATGTTTGCAGAAACACGGGTTCCGGATCGGAACCGGTATACCACGCCTCGCCTTTACCGAATCGGTGACGCGTCAGCGACGGCGAACCCACGTAAAAATCACTGCCGAATTCGGCAATTACTTCCGCCCCTTCCGGATGGACGATTTCGCATACGAGGCCGCATTCGTATGATTTTCCCAGATTTTCTGTCTCCCGCTTGATGACGGCGACATTTTTCTGATTGGGAAACAGCGCGTCGATCTCTTCGACCCAAATGCCGAGCAGCTTGCGAAGTTCGCCGGGATAACCGCCCAATACCACCTGATCGTTTTCGTTGGCGACGCCGCTGAAAAATGTGACAATCAACGTTCCTCCGTTTTCGACGAAATTCTCCAGCTTTCCGGCAACTCCGGGCTTTACCATGTATAGTAAAGGCGCGATAATAATTTCATATTGGTTCAAGTCGGAATCGACGCTGACGATATCGGTTTGGATATGGTTTTCATAAAATGCGTCGTAATATTTTTGAACCTGATCCAAGTACTTCAATCTCGTAGTCGGCCCGCCGTTGAATTCGACCGCCCACCAATTTTCCCAATCGAACAGTATGGCGACACGACTATTCATGCGCGAACCCGGCAAAGCTCCCTCCAGATTCCGCAATTCGTTGCCGAGTTCAGCACACTCTCTGAAAACGCGAGTATTTTCGTGCCCCGCATGATCGATGACCGCGCCGTGAAATTTTTCATATGCCCCGGAAGAACGCCGCAATTGGAAGAACATGACCGTCTCCGCGCCTCTGGCGACTGCTTGGTAGCTCTGCAGCCGCATTGCGCCGGGCCGTTTCAACGGATTGACCGATTTCCAGTTGAGCACTCCGGGGGTCGACTCCATCAACATAAAAGGAGCGCCGTCCTTCATGCCGCGCATCAGATCGTAGCGGAGCGCGGTATAGCTTGCGGAGGCGTCGTTGGGCGGGTACATGTCCAAAGCGGCAATGTCCATGTGCTTCGCCCATTTGAAATAGTCAAGAGGTTTATATGTCCCGTTCCCTTGAAAATTAGTGGTGACTATTGCATCAGGGATCACTTCTTTGATTGCGTTATATTCGGTCAAATAGCAGTTTAGCAAGCTTTCGGAAGCGAACCGGTAATAGTCAAGCGTAGCGCCCTGAAACGCCGTTTTGTCGGAATCGCTCTTATCCAGACCTTCGCTCAAGCCGCTTGGCAGCACGATATCTTCCCAATCGTAGAGCGTATGTCCCCAAAACCGGGTGTACCATGCTTCGTTCACCTTTTCCAAGGAGCCGTAACGCTTCTTCAGCCATTCGCGGAACGTCATCTCGCAATTGCCGCAATAGCAGCGAACGCCGTACTCATTGTTGACGTGCCATAGGAGCAGCGCCGGATGGGATTTATACCGCTCCGCCAGCTTGCGGGCGATCAATCCGGAATATTTGAGGAAGGTCGGACTGTTCGGACACGAGTTGTGCCTTCTGCCGAATTTTCTTTTCGTCCCTTGATAATCCACAGCCAGCACGTCCGGATATTTTCTGGCCATCCACGCCGGGTGCGCCGCCGTTCCGGTTCCCATGCACGCGTAAATCCCGTTGGCGTGTAGCTTATCCATCACCTCGTCGAGCCAGTCGAACTTGTACGTGTTCTCATCCGGCTGATTCAACGCCCAGGAGAAGACGTTCACCGTCGCGACATCGATGCCGGCGAGCCGAAACAGCCGCATGTCTTCATCCCATATTTGTTTCGGATATTGTTCCGGGTTATAGTCGCCGCCGAATAATATTTTAGGAAAAATGACGCCACCCACCTCTCTCATCTCCCCCCGACGGAACCGGCCGATAAGATCCGAACCGGGCCGAATAACCCGCCCGCGGCAAACTGCGTCTGCCATTCGGCCTCCTCCGGGCGATCCTTGCTCCAATATGCGACGTCCGGATTGGCGCCGACCAGACTCGTCGGCCTGCCGATTTCGTAGTGCGCGCCCAGCGTATTGGTTACCCGGATTCGCAGCCTATATGTTCCTGCAACTGTATCCGGTCCGAGAGAGAATCGGTACGGACTCCATATGCGGACGCCGAGCGGCTTTCCGTCCAGCCATGCTTCCACGGTTCCTCTTACGAAGCCGAGATCAAGAACCGCATCTTTTAACACCGGTAAGTCCACGTAAGCTTCATATTCTACCGCGCCGCTGTGATGCGGCAGATGCAATGCGGTGCGCCAGTCTCCGAGCGGACCTTGCATCGGCGCAGTCTCGAATCGAATCGGAGCTTTCAGAACGGCCGCTTCCGTATCGACGCCGTCCGGCACGATCTTCACCGCTGCGACGGTTCCGGCCCGCTGCGGCGGAAACTGCGCCCGTCCGTTGACGACCGGCGCTTCTGCGCCGCCGATCCATAGCCGCGCCGCACCGGCCGATTCAATCCGCATGGCCGTCGCCCCTATTGGAAGAGGGAAGCGAAGCCATACAGGCTTCCCGATCAATGCGGGGTCGGCGACGAAAGACAGCGGCTTCGGTTCCGGAGCGCTCTCCGGCATGAGCCAGCTTACTCCGGGCAGCGGATGCGGCCTGGCGGAAACCCATAACGATTCCGTATCCGTATAACGAAGCGTCGCACCGTGGAGAACGCCTGCCGAATCCCCCTGTTCATCGATCCAGTCCGGTCCCGTGCAGAAGGAATATACTTCGCCGTTCCGACATTCGACGATTCCGTCCGCGAACACCTCTCCTTTGCCTTCGGGAAGCAAAAACTTGATCTCGTTCTCGCCGGGACGCCAATGCGCCGTAACATCGACCTCTTCTTGGCCTTGTCTGACATACGGATTGAAATCTCCGTGCTCCGTCACTTTGTATCCGTTCACGTACAGCATCGCGCGTCCGCGAGCCGCAAATATGATGCGAACCCGTTCAACTGGGGCGTTCGGGCGGCTTTCAATGAGCTTCTTAAGACTCGATTTCGGATTCGGGTTGTGCGTAAACAGCCACTTCGGCAGTTCGGGACGCGCTTCCGGGTTGATCTCGACACCTACCCGTACCGATCCGCGCTTTATGCTTCTAGCCTTCAGCTTCAGCTCATTATGCCCTAGATTCAAGTCGATCCAGGCCGTCTGTTCCTCCGGTCCGCCGTTCAAGCCGACTTCCTTCCCGTTGATCCATACGTCAATTTCCGCGCCGCTTTCGACCCGAATCCAATATCGCCCCGCTGACGGCGCGATGACATAGGTGCGTGCCCAAGCGGACTCATCAGGTTCAAGTTCCCCGAGATTGAGAAACCGCCGCGGGATATGCCCCATTCGGCCGGCCCATGTTCTCATGGAGAGATCGCCGAATATGCTGCTGTACACGACAGGGTTCGCATGATCCGCTCGAAATTGCTCCCCCTTGCAAGCAATCCAGTAAGCCGACTCGCTCCACAGTCGGGGCGTCCAATCCGCGCAATCCGCGTCGGGATTGTGCCATCCCTCTTCCTCTCCCGGTTTCCCGTCTTCGAGCTTCATCAGGAAATGGCGGCGTTCGACCGGAAGCAGCCCACTGTTGCCGCCATGGAGATCAAAGTCCCCGTACCGGTTGTCGAGCGTTGCAACTGTTCGGATTGTCCATATATCATCGGAAAGCGTTAGTTCTTGGTCCGCACCAATGACGGCTGGTACCACCGCGCTGCCCGCCGTTGCGGCCGCTTTTTCCTCCGAACATACAACCAGAGCCGCCGGCCATGAGTCGAAAGGCACCTCCAATTCAATCCATTCGCCTTGACGCGTATAGGCGAGCGGCTCAATGCTACCGCTGACAGGATCCCAAAGCTTTGGTTCACCGTTGGAACGGAGACGATAAACGGCTGGTTTGCACATAGTCGCATCCGGAGACGCCGGCCGGTGCATCACCAACAGCTGTTCGTCCCGCGGGAGCAGGAGGAATACATCCGCGTCCTCCGTCCGCCGATGCAGGTAATGTCCCGGCCCCTCGACCCTCTTCCGCAGCCGCGTTTCGATCAGCCGTACCGCTTCTTCGGACGTATCGACATAAACCGCTCCGGCCAAATCCCGCTGTTGTTCCGGCACGGCCACGGCGATCACCCATCCGCCCCCGCCGATCCACGATTGCACGCTCCGCCGCGCTTCCTCGTCCATGACGGTCGTGCCGCACAGCAGCAAGACGGAAAACCGCTCTTCCGCAATGCGCAAGTGACCGCCTTCCGGCAATGCTTTGTGCAGCGCAGCGTCGTCCACAATGTCGAAATCCATCCTCGCTCCGCGCAAAGCGCCGGGATAGGTATATTCGCGTCGGTTCCAAAACCCCGTGATTTCACGGTAAATATCTCGGATACGGGTGACATGCTCGTCGGGATCGCGGTTCGCCGGCACCATCGGATGATCGGAAGGCTTCGCATCGTCCAACGACATGTGTCCGCAAATGTCGTACGAAGGGTAATGCACGGCGATGTCGCACACATGAACGCCTTGGCTTAACAAGTAACAAGCACGGCTTACGGTATCGGCGAAAACCGGATAATGCTCGAAATATGGTTGGCGCCACCCGGTATCGGGCGGAGCCCACTCCCACCAGCCGCCTCTCGTGCTGAAATAGTTCGAATGCGGATTGTACAAGGTCGCTCCCGCTTGCAGCCAAGGAACGAGCCAATGCATCGTTTCTTCGAGCGTGCCGCCCCAGCCGCTGGAATGAAACGCTTCAAGCCATACTCTGGAGCCGCCGTGCAGATGGGCCATGGATGAATGCGGCTTGATTTCGCCGTCCGCATCGGACCCGGGCGCATTGAACCAACGGTGGGTCCGGAAATAATCGACGTACAGTCGCTGGGCGCCGTGAGGATCGGCTTTCCGAGCCGGACCGGCCTGATCGAAGCCGATGAGCATGCCGTACTTCCGGTGCCAGTCGCCAAGAGGCTTGAAGAAGGCCCGTTCCGCCAGTTCCGCGATGAGCCGGTAAAATCGGCGGCGAACAACACGAACCCGGTCGTCGGCATAGGGCGAACGGAATAAGGCGGGCAGGACTTCGATCAGGTCCTCGTTATAGCGCTCTGTATAGAGAACCGGGATTTCAGGCGACCACATCGGCATCGGCGGCAGCTCGTCCTGGAAGCTTCCGGCGATCGTTTTCCCAAGTTCGTGCGGGAAACGCCTCTCCATCTCGCCATGTACTCGGTCGATCAACAAGCCAGCCGCATGCGGATCGAGCCAGTTGAACCCTTGCCGGACGACCGCGTACACATGATCGCCGGTTTCCAACAATAGGTTCGACGACACAGGCACTGCATCGCCGCGCGCGAAACGGCGCAGCTGATAGCCTTCGCATTCGGGGTGCGTGGCGACGATCCGCGCGGGCAGATTGGCGCCGGAAAACCCGATTTGATCGTAAAACCAAAGGCGCATCCCCAGCCGTTCCGCTTCCCGCAGCGCAATTTCGAACAGCGCCCACCACGCTTCGCTCAAGTACGCCGGCCGGTCGCTGACAGAGCCGTACTGCGGGCCGGTCGGCGCCAAATTGATAATCCCGATGTTTCGCAATCCTCCGGCGCGAAATTTTCCCATCTGCCAGCGGATTCGCTCTTCCGTCACTTCCTCGCCGCTCCACCACCACATCGGCACGGGGCCGAAAGCGGGGTCGGCCGCCGCGAACCGCTGCTGCAGCTCCGTTATCTTCAAGTCGCATCTCCCTCCTTCGCGAGCATGCGGGATGAGGCGACGCATATCGTTCTGAATTCTTTCCCGAAATTTTTCGTCCTGTCGCCTTCCCTGTACGGCCTGCAGCCGACGTAATAATGGTACAGAACGCCGTTATGCATGATGACCGACGGCTTATGAGCGTGTATCGTGTCGATCTCATCCCCCACTCCGACCGTTACGATCGGTTCGGGGTGTTTCTCCCAATGAAACAGATCTTCCGACACGGCGATTCCTTCTTGAGCGCGCTTATAGTCGTACCCGAAGAAGAACATGGCCCACCTGCCGCCGTCACGGACGACGCAAGGGTCGCTGACGAACCGGGAATCCCACGCTTCCGGGGTCACCTTGATCACCGGATTGCTCTCGTATCGTTTCCACTCGCGCAAATCGGCGGAAGTAGCCACGCCGATTTGTTCGATCCATTTGCCGGTTTTTTGGTTTTTCGCATTATAGAACAAATAAAAGGTTCCATCGTGCTCCACCAGGCATTCCTTGTACAATCCTCCGCTCTCCCAGTCGGCACCGTCCTCGGGCGTCAGAATCGGATCGGGCAGCCTGTGCCATTCGAGCAGCCGTTCGTCTTCCGTCCACGCCAAACCGATGCAGGCGGAGCCTTCCTCGTACCCGTCTTCCGGATACGAATGATATGCCATCCAATACTTCCCGTCCCACTTTTTCAAGACGGGCAGGCCGTCCAACCGGTTTTCGCGCAAAATCCATGTGCCGGCCACATTTTTGGAATCCCAGCGATTCCCTTCTTCACGGCGCAAAATTACGGACAGGTGCTCCCAATTCAATAAATCGTCGCTTACGGCGAGCGCCGTCTGATAGCCGATCCCGTTGAAGCCGACATACATCATGTAAAACTTGCCGTTATGCCCGAATACGAACGGACAGTCGACGGCCCGTTCGTCGAACGCCTCCGGTGCGCCAGAACCGGCGAGCAACGGTTTGCCCCATTTGTACGGAGTCAGATAACGCTCTATATCCATTCACAACACTCCCTATCCATTCATTTGCGAATCCGGCGGCTCCGGCAGCCGTTTGCTCAGCCTCACGGGAGACTGGATGTTCGAGGAAAACGGTTTCAACCTTACGGAAAACGATGTTTCTTTTGGATGAAGCAAGTACTTTTCCAAAGGCGGAGCTTCGCCGCAGCTGTGATTGCCGAGCGGGCCTTGCCGGTAGTCCAGGTTGACGATCGTCTCGGGCAGCCGGACCAAATCGTAAAGATGCTTTGCCCTGGCCAAATCGTGCGCCGAATAATGCGAGACGCTTACATCGAGCAGCGGCGTCCCCGAAAACAAAAGCCCTATTCCCTGCATATTCGTCACCGCCGCCCAACGCACATCCGTTTTGTTTCCATTGTCCTGGGGCTTAATATACGGCACGAACTGACCGTCGACCGTCCCACGGTAAATACCGAGTTTCCCGCTTTCCTTCCGGTCAATGTAACATTCGTGCGGTCCGCGCCCAAACCATGTGAAGCTTTCAAATCCCGGCGGCATCGCGAGCTGCAGTCCGAGCCGCGGTAAATTCGGAAGTCCCTCCCGCGGTACGATATGAGTTGAGATAACGATGTCCCCGGATCCATAGATGGTGTACGACACTTTCGCCTTGAAGCTCGGACCGAGACCTATCGAGCTAAGCACGACCGACACGTCGATCCGAACCGCGCAGTCGCCGTAATGGCGGAGCGACACATCACGGACATAATGTTCAAGCACGTCGTAGCCGGCTTTCTTCCATTGCTTGGCCTGCCTTGCATCGTTGTCGACCGGCGCCCGCCACACGTTGATCTTCGGGCCTGCGGCCAGCAGTTGAACGCCGTGATACGCCAACGAGTTCAACCGGCCGAGCCTTTTATCGAAATCGGCGGCAAAATCGTCACTTTCAACTTTAATCGCAAGTCCGGATTCGGCAGTGCGAAGCGGCGGCATCGAATCGAGCCTGACTGCGGGTGCCGCCGGAGCTGCAGCGGGAACAGGCAAATCGGCCCACGCGACTTCATGTCCGGCCGGCGCCCAGGCGGCTGCTTCACGCAGTACAAAGGAAACATGAAGCCAGTATTCGCCTCCGGGCCGCGCAAAACCGCATATCAATGGAATTGTTACGGTCGCCTCGCCGCCCGCCGGCACGTCCAATCGGGGCAATTCTCCTTGCTCCAATGTTTCTCCGTCGCACAGCAGCGTCCATGTTCCTCGCAGATGGGCGAGCGAGACGAAATCGTACCGGTTTCGAATGCGGACGATTCCCGCGCGCATGTCCACGGGTTCAACGAGTACGGGTTCGATCACTTTCTTGTACTCGATCAGTGGCGGTTTGACCGTCCGGTCGGGAAACAATAGCCCGTCGATGCAGAAATGCCCGCTGTTCGGACGGTCGCCGAAGTCGCCTCCGTACGCATACCATTGTTCGCCGGATTCGGTTGTCCTCCTAATCCCATGATCGGTCCATTCCCAGATGAAGCCGCCGAGCAAACGCGGATATTTATATACAGCTTCCCAATACTCCTTCAGATTGCCGGCCGAATTGCCCATCGCATGAGCGTATTCGACCATCAGGAAGGGCCGCTGATCGTCTGTCTTTTCCCCTTGTTCGATTAAATCTTCCAACGAAGGGTACATACTGCTGACGATATCGACGATCGGGGCGTCTTTCGCGCGTTCATAATGGATCGGCCGGGTCGGATCGGCTTGCCGCACCCATTCCGCCATTGCGTCATGATTTTCTCCGTAGCCCGATTCGTTCCCAAGCGACCAAATAATGACGGAAGGGTGATTTTTATCCCTTTCCACCATTCTCACCGCCCGGTCGACAAAATGCCGCCTCCATGCCGGATCCTGCGCCAGATGGCTTTCGTTGCCGATGAAATGGCACCCGTGCGTTTCCAAATCCGCCTCATCGATCACATAAAGCCCGTACCGGTCGCACAAATCGAGCCAACGCGTGTCGTTCGGATAATGGGACGTGCGGACGGCGTTGATATTGTGCTTCTTCATCAGCAGGATGTCCTCGAGCATCGACTCCATCGTCACTACGAATCCCAGATCAGGGTGAAATTCGTTGCGGTTGACGCCTTTCAAAATAACCGGCTTGCCGTTGACGAACAGCCTGCCGTCCCTAACCGCAACGTCGCGAAAACCGACGTCCAGGCAACCTGACTCCGCAATATTTCCATGCTCATCGGACACAGTGAGCGTGAGCTCGTGCAAGGCGGGATCTTCCGCCGACCATTTGCGCGGGGCGGCAACCGGAATATACGTTTGAAGCTCGATTTCTTCGCCGCCTGCAAGAGGTTGAGGCGTGCGCAAGGTCTCCGCATGAACCTTTTGCCGTTCGTCAACCAGCAGTTCGATCCTTATTTCATGCTCGTTTGCCGGCATTTCCCCGTAATTTTTCACTGCCATCCTCAAGCTGAGAACCGCGTCTTCCCCGTTGCCGGCAAAACGGGTCCGCACCGACATATCGCGTATATGCACATGAGGAGTCGAAATCAAATATACGTCTCTGAAAATGCCGCTTAAGCGCCACTTATCCTGATCTTCCAAATAACTGCCGTCGCACCACTGATATACTTGAACCGCCACAACGTTTTCGCCCGGTTGAAGGAGCGGTGTAATCCGGAATTCGGAATGTATGTGGCTTCCTTGACCGTAACCGGCAAATTGCCCGTTAATCCACAAGTGAAATGCCGAATCCACGCCTTCGAACACGATAAATGTTTGCCGGTCTTTCCAGTCGTGCGGAACGTAAAAGCTGCGGCGGTAACAGCCTGTCGGATTGTGTTCCGGCACATGCGGCGGATCAACCGGAAATGGATACATGCTGCTTGTATAGTGGGGATTGCCGTACCCGTGCAGCTGCCAATTGCCGGGAACGGGAATCGTGTCCCAGCTTTCCGCGTTGAAGCGGCTGTCGTAAAAGCGTTCAGGCGCTTCGGAAGGGCGCCGCGCATAATAAAACTTCCAATGTCCGTTTAACGAGCGGAAGTATGGAGAAGCTCCTCTTTCCCTCTCAAGCGCGGTATGTATATCGGCATAAGGAAACAGCCCGGCATGCGGCGGTTCGGTGTTCCGGCCAAGCACATTCAGATCCTTCCAGTCATTCTTCCAATCGCCCCCGCCGTTCACGTTGCCGCACCTTCTTTCGCCGCCGCGTCGCGGAACCGCAAAGCGTTGGACAATACAAGCGCAATGATCCAGGACGGATTCCAGTTGTTATGATCGCCGCGCTTATGATAATTGGTCTGGTAAAATCCTTCGCCCTGCTCCCCGATGACGGTAAATCCCCATTCTCCCGGCTTTGTGCATATTCCTTGCCCCATCGCGTCGAAGATCGTCCGGCCCATCCGTTCGTATGTCGCGTTTCCGGTCAACCGGCCGAAATTCCAATATTCGAAAGTCGGAAAAAACACGTCCAGGTGATGATTTTGCACGCTCACTCCGGGCCATCCGACCGCATTGAAACCGGCCTCGCGCAATTTCGATCCGCGGTCGTAGGCGGGATTCCAAACATACACATACGTCAGCAGCCAGTCCGCCGCGACTTCCGCCCATAATCTGTAACGCTCGTCGTTCGTAAGTACAAACAATTCGTAAGCGGCCAAGAAGAAATACATGCCCGCTTCTTTGTCCTCGCACTTGGCATCGAGCGTCGACCGGGCGAACGGCCGCTCGAACGTCTCGGCATGCTGTTCATAATAGCGCCGCATCACCTGTTCGGCATGCTCCAAATACCGCCGTTCGCCCGTTACCTTGTAAGCTTTCAGTACGGCGATCAAGCACGGTATGCCGGCTGCCGTAATGATTTCATCCGCGGGGTCGCCGTCGTGCAGCCATGCTGCCGGATATACTCCCGACGGCAAATCCGCGCCGGTAAAAAAATCAGCCGCTTCCCGCACGGATTCGATCCAAGCGTCAGGCGCCTTTCCGTCCCGGTCCCTGAACAGGAGCGCGATTTCCGCCAAATCCGATATCGTTTCGCCGTATGCCCGGCTCGATATGACGGGCCGCTGATTCGAACGGAAATCGTCCCACCGGCCGTCGCTTAGCCGATACGAGCTCCGCCTCAGTCCGGGCGTTAACCCGCCGCTCTCCCTAACGTAAAAGTCGACAGCCCGTTTGCAGCGGCCGATACGCTCCTCGTACCCGCCATCGAATCCGAGCTTACCGTCGCACCATGCAAGCTTCATGCATTGCCCCGTCCACCCGTATAAAAAATGCGGCGGATGACGGGAAACGTTCCCGAACGCGTTCGAGTCGTTGAATTTGACGTAACCGGCCGCACCGGCCGCTTCCCTCCAACGGTCGTCCATGGCGCTCGTCTTGAGGCGGATCATTTCATTCAAGGTGAGCGGCTTTGCCCCTTGCGGGTCGAATAAAAGCAACCCTTTACGAACCGCCTCGCGGAATCCCCAGCCCGCTTGAGCGGCCGTTCCCCAATCGAGCACGTATTCCTTGGTCAGCGTGAAGCCGGGAGGCAGATCGACATATCCTCCGTCGTACGGTTGCGTTTTGCTTTTGCCGACGTATACAACATCCTTCTCCCCATTGAACATCAATACTCCGCTTAGCGACGCCAAAACCGAGACGTCTCCGTCACACACCGCTCCCAGCGAAAAATAATTCACCTTGCCGTCATCCGTTTCGACGAAAGACGGGATCGCATACAAGGAAAAATAGTTCGTCCGGGCATGCTCCGTCCATTCCACATTGACGAACGGAATCGGCAGGCGGTGTTCTTCGCAAATATAGCCTTTCCCCGGACCGGTTCCGAGCCTCGGGACGATCCGCTCCGGATCCGCGGAAGGATTGTTGTTATAGATCATGTGCGGGATTGTTGTAATCTCCCGCTTCCGTACCGGAAGCTCGAAGGTTACGCCTACGGCGGCGTCGGAAACAAGCCGGTCCGTCCGGTTTTCCCAAGTCACTTTCACTTTCAACAAGTCATGTTTGCCGAAGGACATACTTACGGTAACGTTCAACTGATTCAGGAATCCTTCGATCCGGATGCTCCCGCCTTCTTCAACGATTCGCTCGTGCCTGAACCGGGAGAAGTCAAATCGCCATGGCCTGCCCTCGGAGCATGTGAACATGTGCTGCAAGCTGCCTTCGAAATACGGTTCAGCATGACTTGCATGTCGCAAAATGAGGCGGATGGAATCAGGAGTTTCCGCTGCTTCGACCTGCTTTTGCCTGTCATTGCCGGCAAGCGCGTAACGTTTCACTTTGATCAACTCCCTCATTTCGTTCGGCGGCCGCAACGGCGACGGTGTCGTGCAAACCCAATAACGAGACGAGAAACAAGTCAAGCGTCGGGTTGAAGCCGTTGCGTCCGGACAATGGCAAACCGGCGATCACGATTTCGCCCTTTCCCATCCGAATCTTACCGACCACGGGAAGCTTTCCCTTCCCGCCGGCATCTTTGCGTTTGCGATACGTGAAGGCGACCGGCTCGAGCTGCGCTCCTTCCAGCCAGCAGTCGGCGACCGCCCCGATCCGGTCATAAGAAACATGATAGAAGTAAGACAAATCATCCGGATTCATCCACTGCAGCCGGGGGGATTCGCGGTTGACGGCGAGTACGTAGATTCCCTTCATAGGTACGGTTTTCACCACTGAGCCGTCGATATCCCACACATCCGTTCCGGAACCTCCCCGGATGAGCAAAACCGAAGCGCCTTCCTTGACCTTTGGCACAATGGATGCTTGATGGCGGGCAAACTCCTCGCCGGAAGAGACAATCAGCGGCCGACCGTTCCAAGAGACGGGATTGAACGGTTCTCCGTCAAGCTGCAATAACGAGCAAACCCGCTCGGCTTCGCCGCCGAGAAACGCAACTTTTCGAGCGGTCTGTAATCCGGCTTTTGGAAACGCTTCGAAGGCAAAACGCTCCGAATTCAGCCTCTCTCCCCGGTCGTTCACCAGACAGGCGTCGACGTACAGGCTGCTCCTGTCTTGCACCGCAGGCACGGCAATCCGGATCGTACCTGCATAACGCGATGATACTCGTTCGACATGCCCGGCTATTGCGTAATGGCCGTATTCCCGGTCTTCGTCCCGCAGCGTTGCGATCACCCGGCAGTTGTCGTAATCTTTGTGCGTATCGTTCAACAGCCATGCCTCGATTTCCAGCGTTTCCCCTTCGTAAGCTCTCCATCTGTCGCATCTTAAATTGACGCGAACAGGCTCAAGGCAAGCTTGATAGGTGAAAAACGCAGGCTTCGGGTTCCGGTCCGCTCCGACCAGCGCTTTCATCCAACCGGACGGCCATGCGTCGATCAATAGGTGGATCGCAGTGGACACAATATAGTCTGCGCGCCTGCGCCAAGCGTCGGTCATCAATTTCGTCGCTAAGCATTGATGCTTCTGACTCTCGCGCACCCAGTCCGCGAGAGTGCTTTGTTCGGCGAACCAATCGCCGTGCAAACCGTAAGTTTGCGCTCCGACGATTTTATCCGGGGTCCACGGTTCGTTCTCCTCCGCAGGAAGCCATTCTTTAGGATAATGCTTCATCATGACTCCGATGTTGTCCAAGCCTTCCGTCCCGTATTCCCCGCATCCCGTCTTCCAATCGGGTTTAATGGACGGGAGAAAGCCTTTATACATCTTCCCCACCGGAATGACATTGTCCGTATACCACATATTGTAGCAATGAAAGTCCGGCAGTCCTTCGCGGGTCGGGGGATTGTAATCCCCTTCGGCGTTCTTGACCGCCCGGTCCGGGTTTTCGATGTAAATCGCCTGTCTGGCGGCAACGAAGAATGCTTCCAATTCGTCCCGGTGAAGATGGCGGTGTCCTTTCCTTCTCTTTTCCGTCCGGGACGGCTCATTGATCAGCGACACCATGATTGCCGAAGGGTGGCTGCGGATCAGCCGTTCCATCTCCGCCGCCTGCCGTACCGCTTCGCTGAATTGGTTGCGGCGGATAAATCCGAACGTCGGAAGATCGCATTGATGCATCATCCCCAGCATGTCGAAATAGTCGTAGATTTCTTCCTGCACGGGACGCTGCGTAATGCGGTAATAGTTCATATTTGCGATTTTTGCGATCAATATGTCGTCAATCAGCTGCTCGTAATTCTGATTCATGACGCACTGCTGCAGATGGCCCATCTCATTGGCGCCCCTAAGAATAACCGGACGATTGTTTAAATAAAGCGTTCCTTTCGGAGAATCGTACTCGTCCACGAGAAATTTCCGCATTCCGAAATGCCTGTCCCTGACATCCTGCCGATCCGTTCCTGCCTGTAAGCTGACCCTCGCCGTATAAAGATATGGAGATTCCGGCTCCCACAGTCGAAACGACGGTATTTGAAGCCGGTACCGGCAGTAATTGATTCCCGGGCCGGCGTATGCGACTTGGAAAGAAATCGGGCCGATGTTCTCCCCGGTGAAATTTTTCGGCATGATTTCGATCTGAAGTTCAATATTTTCAATCACACGGTTAGCCGTATTCATGATGTCCGCCCAAACTTCCGCACAGCCGTCGTCAATGTTCGGCCGGACAAAGATATCTTGGATAAACAGCTCCGAGCGCTGTTCCAAAAACACCTTGTTGTAGATGCCGCCTCCCGGCGGGCAGTGATGCCATCCGCTGTACGGATCGTCCCATCCCGGTCCGGTCGCCGCATAAATTTTGTCGCCGTCCAGCTTCGTGCCGCCGACTCCCATCATCGGATAGTCGTTGGACACTTCAACCACCAGGCTGTTCTCATTGCGCAGCAGCTCGGTGACGTCAAACTCGAAAGGGGCGAAAAAGCCTTCGTGAGAGCCCACGCATTTGCCGTTGACATATACAGACGCTTTGTAATCGATCCCCTTGAATACGAGGTATACCCGCTTTCCTTCCGGAATCGGGCCGTAAGCGAATTGAGTCCGGTAATATGCGGACCATTTGCCGTTTTCCCCGGTCGGTCCCCTGAAATCGGGAACGGTCACCGTTTCCCAATCTCCTTCGCCTTCCAATACGCGGCGGAAATCGTCGCCTCCCGGCGTTCGATAACGAAATTGAAATTCGGAAATGTCCAACGTATCTCTTCGTATTTCCGGCTCGGTAGTCAAATCTCGCATATAAGGCCGGAATTCCTCGCGAAGCTTGTTCAACTGCGCTTGAAACCGGACGATACGCTCCTCGTGGGAAATATAGCGTTCCGCGGGCGCCTTGTCGCCGCACGGAACAAAATAATTTTTTTCAAAATATACGGGAGATATTTCCTGCAGATCGCCTTCCCTTTCCGGATGTTCGCGAAATGCGATTTCTGCAAACTGATCTAGCTGCGTATCTTGTTCCAACGGTCTGTCCTCCTCTCATCTCATGATGTGTCCGATTTCGAAATCGAGCGTAAATCCGCCCTCATCCTTCGCAAACATTCTTACTTCCGCCGATCCGAACCGCTGCATCCAGCAGCGCTCTTCCCCGAGAAACGGGTCGACGGTCTCCCGTATTCGTTCATCCAAGAAATGCGGCGAGACGATCCACCTGCCGGCGCCCGTCCTGCCGCTTTCCCTCTGCTTGGCCGGGCAGTCTTGCGGCAGAAGCCATTCGGCGATGACCACGACCGCACCCTCTTCCGCCTTCTCGATGAGGGCCGAATATGTCTCATTGGAAAGTGAGGAGCCCCCGGCAATGATCAATTTCGGCAAGCCCAGCATCCGTCCGCTCACGTATCCGTCGTATGCCAGCACGTTATTGACCGGGTAAAACAACGGATGTACGCTTTTTCCGCTGTCGGTCGCGAACCCGTGCTCCAGCGGAAAGCTCGCGAGCGGCACCTGGCGTTTCAATTCGTGTCTGGGAAAATCAAAGCCGGGAATATGCATGCAGCTTCCGTGCGGCGGAATCTCGCCACGGCTGAGAAGGTGCCATATGTGAAACACGCTTTGCGAATGCGTGTCTGCTTCAAGATTGCGGTTGCCGAACAAGTTTTTGTTCTGCCCATAATTGGAATCATCGGAATGGATGATTACGATATCAGGGTCGGCTTGCGAATAATCCCAGGTCAAAGGATGCTCCGGCACATACTTCCGTGCGAATTCCGTCCATATTTCCCCGAATTCCGTTTTTTCAAATCCTCTGCCGGTCGATCTAAGCAGCACGTCGATATTTTCTACAAACAAATGCGACGGCCCCATCCAATATCCCATCTTTAACGCTGAATCGAATTCCTCGGGGGAATGGCCGGGGAATCCCGGAAAGCGGGTAAACCACGTTCCGGCATCGGGTCCCCATAAATCCGCGCAAATCCACATCGATCTCCCGTACTGCTTGGCGGCTCCGAGCGCGGTGCACAACTGCAGCGACTGGAACGATTCCTTCATGATTTTCGGGCAGACGTCCATACCGGCACGCGCCAACGTGTGAAACATGACCGGAAACACTTGTTCGGAGATCAGAGGTGCCGACAGCCGTTCCAATCCCGCTTCCTCCAGCACACGCCTCACATGCCCGGCTCTGGCCGCGGCCGCCCGCTCCACTTCTCGGCGCGACGCGTCCAGGCTCATCCCGTCGGTCGGTCCCCAATGGGGGAACCATCCGTCTTTGCGGTACTGCCCCGCGTTGATTTGCAGATGTTCCGGCTCGTCGTACAGCAATCCGATGCACCGGCCGGTGCGGCCCGCTTCCGCCACTAGATTGTCAGGGACGTCATAACGGTTCGTCCCCTCAACCCAAGGTCCGTTGATGTTGCCGTATTCGTTGCCAAGACAGATGTCCATTTCCGCATTGGCGATATCGCGCAGCAATGTCGAATGGTCAGCTCCGGGTATGACATGATGGACATAAAATTCCGTTTGCAGATCGCGCAGGGCGTTCAAAAACCGCTCCGGTTCCGGCTTCGGATCCTGGGACGGACAGACGCTGCCCGTCCCTGTCCGCATGATCCGGTCCGAAGCTTCTCCTGCCCACGGATCCTGCCATGCGACGACGGGGCCCTGCACTCCGAGCTTCGGACGGTGCGCAGCTCGCTTCATTACCCGTCGCTCCTGTGTTGAAAAGCTTTCCGGATCAAAGTCAAACAATCCGCAACCTCTTCCGGCTTTGCATGCTCCAGTATCAATGGAACGTCGGGCAGGCGGCTGCGGAGCAGCGAAGCGTAAATATTCCAGTCCGCGGTACCTTCCCCGACGCGGGGCGTCGTAAACCCTTCCTCATCGTACAAGGCGTCTTTGGCGTGCGCGACCGGGCAATGCTTTTCGATACATCTGAAGATGTTTTCCATCGCGTTATCCTGGTTGCGCATATCGTCTTGCGTTAAGTAATTAAAAGGGTCCATCACGAACGCCAAGCCTTCCGTTCCCAACGTCCCCATCATACGGAGCGCCTGTTCCGGTCGGGCAAGCACATTATTCGCAAATCCTTCGATCAACAGCACGACGCCCTGCTTGACAGCACGGTTGCGCAGCCGGTCAACGGCCTCAAGCAACCCGCTCCATGCCTCTTCCGTTCTGTTTCCCTCCCAGTCCCGCCAGCTGTTCGTCGGATGGAGGCTGCCCGTCTCGGTGGCGATATATTTCGTGCCGTACGCCTGGCACAAGTCGATCAGCTTCTCGAACTGCTTGAGCTTCTGTTCCCGTTTCTCCGCATTCGGATGGCACAGATTGGTGTAACCGGACAAAGCGATGACAGTGATTCCGTTATCTTCAAATATGCGGCGGATTTTTTCAGCCCGTGCCGGCGACAACGGATCATCGTCCATCAGCCGAAAAGCTTGCCTTGGGTCGACCTGCACGCAGGAAAACCCGTGCCGCCGCCCCGCATCGGCCATCGCATCCGCGGACCATCCGTTATATACGTAACTCATGAATCCGAGCGTATTCATCGTTTCGCCAGCTCCTTCGTAAGGAGTTCTTCCCTCTCAACCACCATGCCTTCACGGCTTGAGAGGACCATAGCCGTCGTCATGGCGACCGTCTGCAAATTGTCTTCGGCAGTGACCGGCGGAGGTGTTCCCTCATCCAGCGCAGATATGAACGCCGACATGGAACCTGCGAATGCGTCCGGAAACCAGGAGCCTTTCAACTTAATCTCGTGAACGATATTTCTGTGCTTCGTCAGCGCGATATGCAGCATGTCGTGCGAGCACCATGCGCTTCCTTCCGTTCCGTCGATCCGCCACGTATAATTATGCGACCGGCTCGCCCGCACGATATTGTTGAAGTGTAGCGACGCCATCAGCGGCTGGCGTCCGCCTTTCGGACCGAATTCCACATTGGCCGAATAGATGAGCGGATCGATCGAATTTTGGTTCGCCAATTGGGCCGTTGTGCAATGAACCCTCGACCATTCCTGCCCGGATCGATTGAAATGCCGGCACAGGTCCGCGTAGTGAACTCCGTGGTCGACAATGTTGAAATTCGGCATCTTGGTCCACCACCACCCAGACTGATCCTGATAGGAGTACATCAAATGCTGGATGCTATAGACTTCGCCCAGCGCATCTTGTTCAAGCAACGTGTTCAGAGCCTTATGCGCAGGCGCCCAACGGGCCTGCTGGTTTACTCCAAGCACGATGCCCAGCCGCTCGGCCTCGTTCTTCAATACATTCGCCCGCTCCAAATCCAGCGCCAACGGCTTCTGGCACAATACGGGCCGCGGCGCCTTCCCTATCTTCCTAAGCGTGTCCAGCCTCGCTTCCGGATGAATGGCCATATCGATGATTCGGACTTCGTCCATGTCCAACAGCTCGTTCACATCCGTGGTCCAACGCGGGATGCCGAATTTCTCCGCCGTGCTGCGCGCCGCTTCCTCGTTGACGTCGCAGCAGGCGGCCACGTGAAATCCGTATTTGCGGTATGCGGGAAGATGCGCCGAGTTCGCGATGTTTCCGCAGCCGATCAGACCGATGCCGTATTTGGCCGCGATCGCGTCGCCAAGTTTCCGGGGCAAGTAATCTTCAGGCGTTATCCATTCCATAATTGGCCGTCACTCCCGCCGTTGTTTTCATAGGTTCCGGTGAAAGCACGTACGTCTTCCCAGCTGCCGTCTCAAACTCGGTCATAAACCCTTCCGACTCGCAAACAACCGGTCGGCCGTCCGTTTCCACGACTAGAGGCGCTTGCGGCCGTCTGCACACGATACGGCATACTCCGTCGACTTTCGCTTTCATACGGCAGCTGACGAGCTGGCCGTCCGCCCATTCGATATCCAGTTCATATCCGCCGCGGGCGCGCAGTCCCTTAACGCTTCCCTGCTTCCAGTCGATTGGCAGTGCGGGAAGCAGCGTTATCTCTCCGCGGTGCGATTGCAGCAGCATTTCCGCTATTCCCGCAATCCCTCCGAAGTTGCCGTCGATTTGAAACGGCGGGTGAGTATCGAGCAGATTTGGGAGCGTTGATTGGGTAAGCAGACTGCGGAGATGCTCGCCGCACTTCTCGCCTTCTTCCAATCGGGCGTAAAAATTGAGCACCCAAGCCCTGCTCCATCCGGTACGGCCTGCACCGTTCTCCAGCCTGCGTTCCAGCGACCGCTTCGCGGCTTGAGCCAAGTCCGGCGTGTGGCGAACATGAATGATTTCTCCCGGATGCAGTGCGAACAGGTGGGAAATATGCCGGTGTCCGGGCTGCGCTTCGTCCCAATCTTCCAACCATTCTTGCAGCTGTCCGTGCTTTCCGACGGCCGGCTGGGGCAGCCTGCGAATGACTTCCGTCCATCTGCGGCGAATCAGATCGTCGGTCTGCAATATTTCCGACGCCTCCAAACACGCCCGGAACAGCGTATACACAATTTGGGTGTCAATCGCAGGCCCTATGCAGAGGCTCCCGACGCCGCCGTCGGGACGGATGAACTTGTTCTCAGGCGATGTGGAAGGCCCGGTGACGAGACGGCCTTGCCCGTCTTCCGTCAGGTAGTCCAAGAAGAAATCCGCCGCTTCCCGCATCACCGGATAGGCACGTTCGCGCAAAAACGTTTCGTTCATGCCGAAGCGGTAATGTTCCCACATATGGAGGGACAGCCAAGCCGCGCCCATCGGCCAGATCGATGCGGGCAAATAATTGCCTTCGATTTGGCAAGATCCCCACATATCCGTATTGTGGTGAGCGACGAACCCTCTGCATCCGTACACCTCCATCGCCGTTTTCCGGCCGTGCGGACGCATCCGCTCGATCAAGTCGAACAACGGCTCGTGACATTCCGGCATATGGCATGATTCGGCTGGCCAATAATTCATCTCCGTATTGATATTCAACGTATATTTGGATTCCCATGACGGCGTATAGCTTTCATTCCATAGGCCTTGCAAATTCGCCGGGTTGGATCCCGGACGGGAACTTGCCATAAGCAAGTATCGTCCGTATTGGAAATAGAGCGAAATCAATCCCGGATCATCGGAACCTTCTTTGTACTGCTGAAGACGAACGTCCGTCGGCAGCGCAGCGCTGTCCCCGTAATCTTCCCCGCGGTTCAGTGTGAGCTTCACGCGCTGAAATTTTGATGCATGCTCCTCTATGTGATCCTGTTTCACCTGCTCGTATGACTTGCTTGCCGCCTGTTCCAACCGGTTTAGGCACTCCGCGTTCGGATCCTCGTGACGGAACGTTGTCGCTGCGGCCAAATACAATACGACCTCATCCGCGTGACGAACGACGAGAAAATCGCCGATCGTCTGAACCAGTCCGCCTTTGGCGACGGCTTTAAGCCCCGTGCAGAAAGTTACCCCGTCCTTGCCGCAATCCCCCTGCATCAGCAGCGTATCCCGTGACGCCTTCAACGTTCCTCCGTCAAACGGTCTACGGGTTAAATGAAATCTCAGATGCAGCTTTCCCGGTTCTTCGCAAGTAAACCGGATGGCGATCACTTGATCGGCGGCGCTGCTGAATATTTCCCTCTCATACCGCAAGTCGTTCAGGCGAAAGCTGACGCGGGCGACGGCCTGTTCCAAGTCCAATTCCCGGTAATATTCGGAAATCATTCCTTTCCCGCCGTTGTGGTACATGTTCAAATCACCCAAAGGCTGATAAGGATTCAGAGATTTCGGAATGGACAGCATCGCCATTTGCGCGAGCTCCTCCGCCTCCGTCTGTTTCCCTTCCGACAATAAACGGCGGATTTCCGGTAAATAGCGCTTCGCATCCGGATTGTTCCCGTCTTTAGGTCCGCCGTACCAGACCGAATCTTCATTCAGTTGAAGCTTTTCCTGGTATACTTTGCCGAAAATCATTGCGCCGAGGCGCCCGTTACCGACCGGGAGCGCTTCTTCCCACGATTTGGCCGGTTTGTTGTACCAAAGTTTATATTCCATATTCATCCCTCCGTAGCTGCAAATAATTGTTAACGCTGACAACCTTCGGTTGCTTGTTTCAGCGTTCAGCAAACCCTTTGAATTCGCAAAGCGTAGTATAGTTTCGCGGGCAAATCGATCCGGAACTTCCCTTCAAACGATTGTCCCGCGTTGGTGACCGTCATGTTCCACGTATCGATCACATCGACTTTATAACGCCCTTCGGGCAGTGAAAAGTCGCGGTATAAGAAACGATGCGGACCGAAATATTGCAAATAATATTCGCCTGCGATCTCCAGTGTGGAAGCATCGAGCCGATTGCCGGTGTACATGATCCCGTCCGGCGCTTCTTCAATCAGCTTCCGTAAAAACTCGATTCTCGGAACGCTCTGGCCGTGAAGCTTTCCTCCATGCGACCACCAAAGCACGTCGTCCGGATGCAGATACGTTTCTCCATGGGTGACATAACCGCCGCGAAATATTCCTTCCCATATCCTGAGCACCATCTCTTCCGGAGTCAGGCTGCCCCACCTGGTATGGATATTCCCTTCGTAACCGCATTCGTCGACGATGACCGGTTTCCCGTAATGCCGGGTCCATTTCGAAATCATCC
This sequence comes from Paenibacillus alkalitolerans, assembly GCF_016482785.1. Classification (GTDB taxonomy): domain Bacteria; phylum Bacillota; class Bacilli; order Paenibacillales; family YIM-B00363; genus Paenibacillus_AE; species Paenibacillus_AE alkalitolerans. The sequence goes on from NZ_JAEMXM010000001.1 coordinate 647,486, forward strand.
TGACGTCGGCGGATTGGATGCTCGCATGCGTGACCCACGGTTTTCCGTAGTCGTACAATGTCCGGCAGTTGTGGATCGAACGCAAATGTCCGGCGTGATCGTATTCCTGCACGATGCCGAACAAACTGTCCCAGTCCCCGGTATTCTTTTCCTTCATCAAATCGTATTCGTTCGCGAGCGACCACCATACGTTCCGGAATGCGGCCAGCCGGGCGATCACATAGCGAACGTAACGTTCGTCTTCTTCGGCCGACATCCGGTCGAATCCCCAACGTCCTTCGTCATACGGGTGAAACAATATAATATCCGCTTCGATACCGAGCGCCGACAAATCTTGAATCCTCTTCTCCATGCGTGAGAAATATTCAGGATTGAAGCGCGAAAGATCAAATACCCCCTCCTGGGTTGTAACGAACGGATAAATGCTCGGTTCGGCATCGTTGAATTCGTATGATTTCGGAAACACGCACATTCGCAGTTTGTTGAAAGGCGAATTTTTCAACGTGTCAAGCGTTCGTTCCTGAAGACGCTCGTTCTGAAGATGCCAAACATAACAAGTGGTGCCCATCGGGATATAGCGTGTTCCGTCCGCATACCGGAAACGGCTGGAATCTTTGGCCGTGACAGGTCCACGGTTGCCGGGCGATGGCGGCGTGCAAACAAATTCCCCCGCGATCCCGTTCAATTCCGGGCAGCTGCTGGACGTTTGATATGTGAAAATTCCTTCCTCTTGCGGCATAAAGCGGATCCGGTACACCGAGTTTCCGTCGTAAAACCCCTCGACTTCGAACAGCTGCGTACCTTTCCTGAATTGTGCGCTTAGCCGAACGTCGACGAACGGGTTTCCGCCGGACGGTCCTTCCAAGGCCAGTTCGAATACACCCCAACGTTCCGCTTGCTTAGTCTCGATCAATGATTTCTCACCCTCCCGAAACGGATGTGCGTTTATTCATGTCTTGCAGATGCGAAGAGCGATGTACGGTGTTCCGGGCAAATCGATTTTGCTTCTGCCCCGGAACGTCCCTTCCACCGGCTTCACCGTCATGTTCCACGCATCGATGATTTCAATGCGATAAGAAGAATGCTCGGGAAGATCGACATAACTGTAAGCATGCTGGTGTTTTCCGAAATAGAGCAGCATGTACGTACCTTCCTGCCGCGCTTTGATCCAGTCGGCCGGTCCTTGCTCGAAGATGCCGCGCATGAAGGCGATCCTCTCCATGCTTTCGCCGTACAGCTTCCCTCCTGATGAAATCCACGCTCTCGTCTCCCGGTCGATGAACGATTCGCCGTGTCCGGCATACCCGCCGGCCGACATCGCTTCCCAAAGCCGGTGAGTCATTTCCTCCCCGGAAATATTCCCCCATCTCCGGGAGCTGTTGCCTTCATATGAGATTTCGTCGATGACGACGGGCTTCTTGACCTCGTCCAGCCACCGCGTCGTCATTGATGCATCCCAATGCTGAATGCTCTGGTGCGTGATCCACGGCTTGGAAAAGTCGTACAGCCATGAAGATTCGTACATCTTCGTCCCATTATGGATCGAAAGGAGATGCTGATACGGATCGCGGCGCTGCACGAACCGGAGCAGCCGGTCCCAGTCTTCAACCGATTTGAACTTGTTGAAGTCGTATTCGTTGGACATCGACCACCAAACATTGCGGAAAGCGGCCAGCCGGGCTACACAATATCGCAAATAAAAGCAGTCGGTCTCATAGTCCATATTGTCGAAACCCCAATGGCCCTTGTCGTAGGGGTGGAACAAGATCACATCCGCTTCGATTCCAAGGTTCATCAGATCATTGATTCTTCTTTCCAGACGGGCGAAGAATGCAGGATTAAAGCGCGTCGTATCCGCATCTTCCGGACACGTTCCGGCAAAGGCGAACATCGGCGGAGCCATGTCGCGCGTAGGAAGGATGCACATTCTCACTTTGTTGAAAGGAGAAGCTTTCAATGTCTGCAGCGTCAGCTCTTCCAACTCTTCGTTGCCGTCATGGGTCCAATGATAGCAAGTAGTGCCGAAAGGCATATAGGGCGATCCGTCCTCATACGCGAAATGATGGTCGCCTTTCACCCTCACGGGACCGCGGTTTCCGTCGGACGGCGCGACACAGGCGAAATCGCCGCGCAGGCCGTTCAATTCGTTTCGGTTGCTTCTGGTCTCATATCTCCAGGTGCCTATCCGGTCCGGCATGAAACGGATGCGGTATTTCCCGTCCCCGTCATAAAATCCGTCCGCTTCAATCTGCAAATTCTTATATTGAAAGCTGGCTGACAGATGAACCGCCTGAAACGGGTTTCCATCCGCCGGTCCGTTCAGACAAAGCTCGAACATCCCCCATCGTTCCACTTCACGCTTGTTTCGCTCTGTCGACATCGGTCGGTGTCACTCCTCGCCGTATAAAGCCTATATACTAAATACCAATTATTGGTTCCCTTAGTTTCATTCATTATACAAGGTTCAATTTGAGAGATTATAGGTGATGATTGCTTATTGTATAGGCGAATCGTGTCATTAAAGCCATGTCCGTCAAGCGGAAGAAAAGAAAAGGCCCCAAGCGAGGAGGCCTTTTGCGTTCCGTGTTGCATTATTGATATTTCCACCAATCGCCGCCGGCCTCTTTCAGCTGGATCGTCTCATCGATTTGCTGGGTCATTGCTTCTTCTATCAACCGAAGCGCCGTCGGTGTATCTTTGGATTCTTCGAAGATGTGATTTTGGAATACGCCCCATACGTTCGGATTGATGAACGTAAGACCCGGTTTGCGCGCTTTCGGAACGGCAGGCTTCAAGGCGAATACGTTTTGGACGTCTTTTCCTTGCAATTCCGGCACATTTTGCGCGAAAGCCTGAACTACCGTTTCGTTCATCATCGGGCCGATGAGCGCGTCTTTCGCTCTGGCCATCTGCACTTCTTCGGACAGAAGATAAGAGATGACTTGGAACGCCAAATCCTTCTTGTTCGATTGTTTGGTAATAAACAATCCGTTGAGGTTCGGCATATACTTCGAGTTCGGCGCCTCCGGGAATACGGGCACCGCTCCGAACGAAAAATTCAGATCGGGGTATTCGCGGGACCATTTCGTAACGTTCTCCAGCGTGTCGACGGAAACCGCCATTCTTCCTCTCGGGAATTCCGAAGTCGAGGTGAACTGGTTGCCGGGAATTTCATAAAACCGTCTCATGTTATCCACGATTTTGACCCACGTGTCGGTCGTCAACGATGCCTTGTCATCGTTGGGATCGAGCGCCGGCTCCGAAAGCTGGTTGTACATCATGTAATGGCTCGGGTGCTGCTGCCAGCCTTTATAAGTGACATCGCCGTCTTGGCGCGTCATCGTTTTGGCCAGTTCGTACGCTTCTTCGTACGTCATGCCGACGTGCGGGTAATCTTGACCGTACTTATCGAATATGTCCTTATTGTACACGAGCACGAATTCGTCGTTTTCGAACGGCAGCGAATACAATTTTCCGTCCGAAGCCAATTTGGAAACTCCCAGCATGGCGGGATCCAAAGCGCCGGTATCGAAATTGTACTTTTTAATCAGGTCGGACATGTCGTATTCCATTCCGAATCTGACAATCATCCTTGTCGTGTTGCGGCGCACCTGCTCCAATACGATATCCGGGATCGTACCTTTCGCGATCAGGTCCTCATAACGGGTACCGTCGTTCCAGTGGACATGCTTGATTTGGATGTCGGGGAACTTCTTCCGGATATATTGCCCGATCAATTTTTCGAAATTTTCTTCTTCTTCATAGATCTTATTCTGTGCCGTATAGAAGAACAGCACGTTGTCCGACGTTCTGTTGACCGTGGTGTCTGTATTGCCCCCTTCCGAAGTGTTTTCCGAAGCTTCGGCTGAGCTGCCGTCGGGATTGTTATCGGTTGCTTCGGTACCGGGCGGCGCGGCGTCTCCGCCAAAGCAGCCGGTGGAACCGACGATCACCAAGGCGATCGCAATCGCCGCAAGAAATAATTTTTTCATGTTTTGCAAGAACCTCCCCTAGTCATTTTCAGTAACGGTAACCGTTTTCAAGGAAATCTTACTACAAGCGAAACAACTTATGATTAGGGTGGCATTCCTCATTTATAGGTTTATTGCCTCAATTTCCCGATACGGCCCACGTCAGGGCCGCTTCGAGAAGCTTCCAACCGTCGTCCGTATGATATACGACATTGTCCGGATCTAGATATATAAACACTTGGCGCGCGGGTACCGGATGGTTGTTCAAGTTTTTCCCGCCCTTTTCCAATGCGAAGAGAACCGCTTTTTTCTCGTCGTCCGAAGCCGTTGCGATAATTTGGGCTTCGCCGCCCGGAATCGCAAAGCCGATCGCCCCTTCCGATTTATACACGTCAATGTTTCCGTTCAAACCGGCCGCGAGCGGATGGTTGGCGTCTTTGATCTTGATTGTTTTTCCGTTAACCGTCCCATTATCGACGGTGTCGTCCCACCCGGCCAAATCGATATCGCTAATATTTTGCGGTTCGGCGTATACGACCGGAACGGGAGAATTGTAGAGCTTGGTGCCGACTTTGCCGGAGCTGATGGAAGAACTGACGAACACCACGTCGAAACCGTCCGCCGATTCGGTCGTAAATTCTCCGTCAAATATTTCCGTCACTTCAAATCCCATCTTCTTTATGCGGGAGACGGTTAGAAAATCGCCGCCGCTGCTCGCCTTCTCGACATACAGCAGCTTCTTGCCCTCCAGCTTCACAGTCGGCTCCGTCTTTGACGGCTGGCATGCAGCGATGGCCGCCATCGCAATGACAACGGCTATTACGAGCAAAACTTTTTTCATTACAAACACTCCTCGGTTTTAAAAATTTTTCGGCGGCGTCAGCACGATTTTCCCGTCTTCGAGCGAAACTTGCATCCGGTTCGTGTTTTTCGCCCCGATTTCGTCCAGATAGCTTTGGGGGATTTGCAGACGCCCCGCTTTGTCCATCACGGCGTATTCGATGAAAGACTCTTCTTCTTTGTTCTGCATGCCTTGCTCCAGCTCAAGCAGCTCTTGAGCGTACGTTTTACGGCGGACAATTTCCGATGCCGCCTTGCCGTCGCGGATCGCCACTACGCGGTCGACTTTTTTAGCCAATTGCGGATCGTGCGTGACGACAACGACCGTCAGCCCGAAATTCCGGGTTAATTCCCGGAACAAATCGAGAATCCGGTTCGCCATCTTCGTATCCACCGATCCGGTCGGTTCGTCGGCAAGCAGCAGCTTCGGATGATTGGCCAGCGCAATGGCGATGGCCACCCGCTGCTGCTCGCCGCCGGACAATTGGTTCAACCGGTTTTTCCGCCGATGGCTCAATCCGACCGCTTCCAGCAATTCGAGCGCCCGCTGCCGCTTGCGCCGCCCTTGGAGCAAAATCGGAAGCTCCACGTTTTCCTGCGCCGTCAAATAGGGGATCAGGTTCCTGGCGCTATTTTGCCAGATGAAGCCGACAGTCTCCCTCTTGTATTTCACCAGATCGCTTTCCGACATCTTCAACAGATCTTTCCCGTCGACGGTCAAATGTCCGGCAGTGGGACGGTCGAGCCCTCCAAGCATGTTGAGCAGAGTCGATTTGCCGCTTCCGCTGTTGCCGATGATCGCCATCAGCTCCCCTTCTTCGACGTGCATATCCAGCCCCTGCAAAGCTACGACTTCCAAATCCGCGATCTTATAAACCTTTACCAGACCCTCGCAATGGATCAACTTAATCCTCCCCCAGCTTGACAGCCTGATGGATTTTAATGCGGGACACGACATAACCGAGAATGATCAATCCGACCGCAAGCATTGCAGTTACAATCATATACAGGCTCAAATAATCGTCCTGGTCGAAGGTAACCTTGAACGGCAAAATTTGCGTTTTCGCATCGAACGACATTTCGAACAAGGGCACAAATAACCGGCTCGTAATATTTCCGGTATAGATGCCTATCACGATCGAAGCGGCCGATATCAATATTTGCTCTCCGACGAGCATGGCGATCAGTTTGGGGAATGAGATGCCCATCGCGCGAAATATACCGAATTGAAGCGTGCGCGCGTGCAGCGATATGATCCAATACAACAGAAATCCGACAAACGTAATAAATATCGAAATAATAAAATCGAGCGTCATGACGCCGTTGATAGCCAGTATGAACGGGTCGTTGATCGATTTGATCAGCTCCTGCCGGGCGTTTTTCACCGAGAGGACATCGTAACCTTTATCCGACACCGCATCGTATACTTCCTGACTGCTTGCTTCCGGCTTCAATTTCAACCATACTTCGTAAGGTTCGAGTGCAAGGTTGTTCTGGATGTAAGGCAAATTTCCGACAACGAGCTTCGGTCTCTTAACCTTCTCCGAATCGCCGTTTATTAACGACAAATCGTCCGGCGCCGGATTCCAGGACGGCCAATAATCGATCACCGCGTAAACGATAAAATCCACCTTGTCCGTACCGGACCAACCGAGGCTTATCGTGTCTCCCGGCTTGATATTGTTTTCCGCCGCCATCGATTTGGATACAAGTACGGCGGATGAATTCGACGCGATGAGATTCAAATATCCGTTGAACGGATGATCGAGCAAGCGGCTTCGCATCCAGGCGGTTTGACCGAAATCGTATGTTTCGATCCCCATCAACTGAACTTCGTCTTTGACGGAATCCCCTTCATAAAGGACCGCTTCGTCCTTCAGAAACACTTTCGAAGCGTGGCTTACACCCGGAATTTGCGTGAACGGCAGGAATGACGGTTCTGAATATTGCGTTCTTTTCGGTACGGCAGGCATGGCAGCTTCCTCCCGACCGCCCTGCCCCTCCTCGTCTGAAGCGCCCGCCAATATGACCGGCGGCGCGTCGTTCTCCCAATAGATTTGCATCCTGATGTCGGTTCCGATGTCGTAATAGATTTTGTCTTCCACATTTTTATTGATCGTACGGTTTGCGCTCGCGCCGAATATGCCGGTGGCGATCGTGACGATCATAAACACCATGATGAACTGGTATTGGGATGAAGAACGGCCGATCTGGATCAATGCGGAAGACAAAGACGGCGTCCACCAACGCCTGCCGAGCCGATGCACGATCCGGATGAACAACGGATACCACCTAAGCAGAAATAAAGCCGCACCCAATATAAAAAACGACGGAATGAGAAACAGAAGCGGATCGATCCGGATATCGGCCGAGCTGAAACCGAAAGACAGCATATTTTTAACGCGGGATTGATAGTTTTGCAGCCCGTATAGTGCGATGGCTATCAAAATGACGTCGAAAAAATATTTGTGCCAGAATGATAGTTTTTGCAGCCTTGCCATCTGCTGCTTTCTCCCGACAATCGTAACTCTCGTTGCGAGAAATACCGGAATCAACGTCATCAGCAATGAGAAGACGACGGCAATTAGCGCATATTCGAACGCTTCCCGGTTTACCGCAGCTTCCACTTTAGCGCGCTGCACAAACTCGAGAAACCCGCTGGAAGCGCCCAGCATCTTCGTCAACAGCACACCCAAATACGGTCCGGAGGCAAAAGCGATGGCGCCGAGCACGGAACCTTCCGCCGCGTAGCTCGCGATTATTTGCCAGCGGCTTGCGCCGCGGCTGCGCAATACGGCGATTTCCGTCTTCTGCCGTTCCGTGATCAGGTTGGCCACCATATACAGGTAGAACGCGAGCATCAGCATGATCGGCACGTGCAGCGACCAGAGTAGAATACGCAGCTTCGCTTCCTTCTGGAAATAGACGCCCAGCGTATTCAACGCGGGAACGTTCGAACCGGTACCGTCGAATTTCTCGTTCATATATTTGCCGATCATCCGGTCCGCCCCAAGAAATCCGCTTATGGACGACAGCGTCATCTTCGAATAATCGAGGGCGAAGTACCAATATCCCGACTTGACCGGCAGCTTCCCGCCTTGAACAAATTCTTTATTAAACAAATCAAAATCCAGCAGAAAACTGTTTTTGTAGCTTCCCGGATGGTTGTACCAGTACAAATCCGAATAATCGTTCGGTTCTATGACCCCGACGGGTTTTACACGGATAGTTTCCTTAACGTTGTCGTCCCGGATTGTGAATACGCTGCCGAGCACCATCTTGAATTGCGTCAACGCTTCCGGAACGACAAGCGCTTCATACACGCCGTCAACCGGCTCTTTGGCGGGAAGACGGCCGTCCGCAAGCCGGACTTGCCGTTCAATATCGCTGATAGCCGTGAAGTCGGCCCACACCATGTTGTCTATATCGACTTTCTCCGTATTTGCCGGTGCGAAGCTGTATTTGTCGGTCACCCTCTCGCGTACGAAATATTGCACCGGGATGCCGAATTTGCCGCCGGCATTGCGCAAATATTCGTCCGCGGCCATTACATCGCTGTCTTGCGGCTTGTTCGAAGAAAGGCCGGCCGATAACCAATAGGTGCCCGGATACTGGTTCGTGTTGATTTGCAAATTTTGAAGCTCTTTAATCAATAACCGGTGCAGAATGGCGTTGGTATATATCGGCAAGCTGCTCGTCAAGGCGACGGTCAACACGAGTCCGAACAACAGGCTGAGCTCCAGCCATTTGTTTTTGATCATTTTGCGGAGGATCATAATCAATAACGCCAAATTCATTGCCCCCCTAATAGTTCAAAATCACCGTTTGCCCTTCCTGCAGTCCTTGCCGTATCTCAACCTCCGTCGATGTGACGATTCCTTTCTCCACGTCGATTTCTTTACGGCTCTCGCCCTCGAGAACCTGCACGAAATCCCGGTCCAAGTATGTGCGCAGAGCGGATCTCGGGATGATTAGAACATTTTCCCTTTTGTCCGTCACGATCGTTATTTCGGCGTGAGTGCCGATCCCGGCATCTTTGGGAGCGTTCGGCACATCGATGATAATCGATCTGGAGTTTCGATCCTCAATGTCCTTGTCGTCGCTCGGAGGCGCCGTCATCGGCGTTTGAACGACCTTGCCCTTATAAGTCTGGCCGTTGATTTTCACGCCGACCTCCATGTTGACCGACACGCCCGCCAGATCGACGCGATTTCCCGCCGTGTATACGAGCTTCAGCGCAGTCGGGTCGGATATCGTGATCAATTCTTTGTAAGCCGAAACTTTATCCCCGGGCTTAATTTTGTCGAGATACGTAACCATTCCGTCCACGCTTGCCGTCAACCGCGATTTTTCGAGCCGTTCCATCAACGAATTCATTCGGATTTCGGCACTCTTCAGATCGAGCATTTTCAACCGGATCGATGGATCGCCTGGTTCTTTGCCGGCTTTTTCCTGTTCCAGCGAAATCTTTATTTTTTCAATATTGATTTCTTGCAGCTCTATTTCCGAATCAAGACCGCTCGTTTCGATGGACGCCAACACGTCGCCGGTCTTCACCTTGTCCCCCAATTTCACATTCATTCCTGTAAACGTTCCGCCCGATTCCGTAAAATACAAGTATTCCATCTTGTCCGATTGAAAGGTTGCGTCGCCGACGATTTGTTTCACGATCGTGCCGCGTTTCACTTCGGCGGTGGAGATGTTTTGCTGTACAGGTTTTACAAGCGGCGGCTGCAGCTCCTGCTCTTCAACAGGCAGAAGGGAGCAGCCGGCAAGCGCAGTCGCGAAACAGACGCCGATCGCCGGCATACGAAACATATCAGTCTTCTTTGACAATCTCGCCATCCTCCAATGTATAAACGTGATCGACGATTTCCATGATTGCGGGATCATGCGATGTCAATATAATAGTTATCCCTTCCTGTTGAACGAGATCCCTGAACACCTTTAACACTTGAAGACCCGTCTTGCTGTCTAGCTCGGCCGTCGGTTCGTCCGCCAATATGACCGACGGCTTATGGGCGATCGCTCTCGCAATAGCGACCCTCTGCTGTTCACCTCCGGACATTTCGAACGGCCGGTGGTCCATTCTTCCCTTTAAACCGACCATTTCCAGCGCAGAGCGCGCATACTTCGGGCAGCGGGAAGCCGGAATTCCGGCGACACGCAGGCCGAATTCCACATTTTCATAAGCCGACATCAGCGAAACAAGTCCGAATGATTGAAAGATTAAACCGATTTCTTTGCGGCGCAGTTCGTTGCGTCTTTTCTCGGGCAGCCCGCTTATTTCCGTACCTTTGAAATACACCGCTCCTTCGGTCGGCCGGTCAAGCGCTCCCAATATATTGATCAACGTCGTCTTTCCCGAGCCCGAACGTCCTCTGAGAGCGACCAGCTTCTTTGGAGGAATAAACAAGCTCACTCCCTTTAAGGCGTAAACCGCTTCCGTACCGCGCCCGAACACCCTGGTAACCCCTTCCGCCCGCACAAGCGGTTCGAGATGTTGCGGTTGCTCCGCTACGCTCATGTTTCGGCCCCCTTCTTACCGGGAATTAATCCTTTATTCGACCAATCCGGTTCTTTCCACGCCTTCAATGAACCAGCGTTGGGCGAAAAAGTACAATAGTATCGGCGGAACGATCATCATGAATGTCGTCGCCATACTGAGCGGTTCGGTATAAATGGACGGTCCGCCCGATTCGGCCTCGGCGCGCATGACTGAAGCGATTTGCGAAATTCCCATGGACAGCGGCTTTATATCCAGATCCGTCAAATACATGCTCGGCAGATAGAAATCGTTCCATGTCCAAACGAAGGAAAACAGAAATACGACTAGAATCGCAGGTTTGGCGAGCGGCATCATCACTTTAAAGAACACTTTGAATACGCTCGCGCCGTCGATTTTCGCCGCCTCTTCCAGTTCTTTCGGCTGTGTGGAAAAAAACTGCCTGTAAATGATGACGAACAACGCGCCTTTCAATCCGAGACCGAACATCGCCGGCACGATGATCGGTATCACCGTATTGAGTACGCCGAGCACTCTGGCAAAAATCAGATTCGGTAAAATCGTAAGCTGCAGCGGCACGATAAACGACACGAGCAAGCAGAAGAACAACAATGATTTGAACGGAACCTTGAGCCTGGCAAATGCATAGCCGGCAATCGCGCACGAAAACGTTTGAAACAAAGCCACCGAACAGGAAAGCAGCAAGCTCATCCCAAACGCTTTCGGATATTCGAGCCACTCCCATACCTCCTGCAGGTGTCCCATATAGATCACTCTTGGGACCCAGTTCACGGCCGGATCCAATAAATCGTTTCCGTTCTGGATCATTAACGAAAGCATGCGGAATATCGGCTTCAAATAAATGTAAGCGGCATCGAGCAATATGACGTAGATGAAAAGCTTGAACAACAGCCCTTTGTCCGCTTCCCTGCCGATGACCGCATACCGTACTTTCATCACCCATTCCATGAATGCGGATGGGTCAAACTGTTTCGTCCGCACTCTGATGTTGGTCAGAAACCTATTCACGCCTATCACCCCTTATCGACTTTCTAAACAGCCTGTTTATGCGACTTCATCGTCCTGTGAAAGAGGAAGAAAATTATGGCCAGAAACACGCTGATGATAACGAAGTAAATCCAAATAAGGGCGCTGAACTGCCCGTATTCGCTGTCCCTTACCTTCGCCACGATCGGATTCGTGGGGAACGTGAACAGGTCGACGACCGTGTATATCATATTGAGGAAAATAAACGGCATCATGGCCGGAAGCGTAATTTTCCAGAATGTGGTCCACGGGCCGGCGCCGTCGATTCGCGCTGCTTCGTATGCCGAGTTGGATATCGTCTGCCGTCCTCCGAGAAAGATTAAGATTTGCACCCCCGAATACCATAAAATGAGCACGAACGAATTCAGAATCCAGATGAGCGGCGTCGCCCACGCGGAAGACAGATTCGCGCTGATGAGGTCCGAAACGTTGTACCTGGACATAAAGCCGAGATCGCCCTCGCCTTGCGTAAGAAACTCCTTCACAACCTCGCCCGTCGATAAGATGACGGGAAGGAAGAAAATCGCGCGAAACAGGGAGCGTCCGGCAAACTTCTGATTCAGGATAATGGCGATGAGCAGGGCGAAGATAACGATGATCGGGATCATGAACAGCGTCTGCTGCAGGAACGGTATCAGTTCGTTGTACAATTGGCTGCCGTCCTCCAACAAAATATATTTGTAGTTGTCCAACCCTACATCGTAACTTGTCATGCCCGTTGCAACGATTTGGACTTTCCGGAAGCTCATAAAGAACGAAAATCCGATCGGAAACGCCATAAACGCCAAAAAGCCGATAAACCAAGGAGCGATAAATATGGCGCCTTCCATATAATCAATCAATGACGACCGTAACCTGAGTTTATTGATCATCGGCTGGAACCTCCCGGAATGACGATGAAGTTTTGCGCCGGCACTTGAATATCGCCGTTACTGTAAGGCCGCGTATTGTAATTGACGATGATTCTTTTTCCGTTGGCATAGACGGTTTCCTTCACTTTGTCGGCCAGCGTCCTGTGATTGACGATAAATTGGTTTTGCACGTCGCCGAGCGCCTCGTTGAACCGTTCGTACTCCTTCGTAACGTACGACGCCCAATCGTCATAGTTGGTGCTGTAAAAACCGATGCTGTACGAATTGATGAATTCTTTCGTCTCCGCGGCGGTAAACACGTATGCCGGTGCCGCGCCGTATTCGATCTCGCGCAAGAAGTCGTTCACATTTTCATCCCGGTTGTTCGCATAATGAAATGTGTACGTAATCAACCCGTGCGTCGCGATTTGCGCGAACGGAACCGCTTCGTCCGAGAACAAGTCGTAGGAGTAATCCGGAGCCATGTTTTGTATCGTGCCGATATAAGGCAAAGCGTAAAAGTTCGAATTTCTTCCGATCACTCCGCCCAATTCTTCTTTGATCGTTTGCAGAATCCGCTCTTGAACGTCTCTTCCCTCATGCCTGGAAGATCCGTATTTCGTATTGTAATCGCTGAACAAGTTACCGCCGATTCCGGTGACGGATAGGCCATCGACGCGCAACCCCTTGAATTCCTGCAAATCGGCATTCAACATTTGTTCGACATATTTGTCGCTGACTACCGAGAAACCGTTTCCTCCCAAGGTATGTCCGGCCAAATTGACGACGGCGTGAAATTCCTCTCGGAATCCGTTGGCGCCGGTGTTGTTGATGCCGTATTCGGTGTCCAAATAAACCTTGTACCCGAGACTGTGCGCATAGTCCACAAATCGCTTCATCCCGTCGTAACCGCCGATGCGCGAATCCACCGGGAACGTCGCGCCGTATGAGCTCGCGCCTCCCTGCTGCCACCCGATATAGGTAACGGCCATATTGCGGATTCCTCCGGCGTGCATCGACCCGATCATTTTCTCCGCTTCAGAGGTCGATGTTCCCTTAATATAGAGATCGGATAACGTTCCCCGCTCGCGGTCCCCGCCAATGACGGAAACATAAAGAGGGATATCCTCATTTCCGGGTTCCAACCGATTCAATCCTTTTTCTTCCATCAAATATTGGCGGTATCTTGAGGCCATGCCGACATAATCCGTTTTGCCGCGGTCGAGGATGTAGTAACGGGTGATGCGGTCGCTGCCGAACAACTCGTCTTCGTTATAGGAAATAAACCCCCATTCGACCGGGTCGTTCCTTCTCGCAAACTGAATGAAGCTGGCGCGGAAATTCGTCTGGGACGCAATCCAGTTGTAATTGCTGAACACTCCCGCGGGAGATGCAATGACATTGGCGTATTCCTCGCCGTCATGAAGAACGGCAAGAAACCCTTTGGATCCCGACTTCATTCCGAAGACGGGCATGCTCACCGGGTTGCGGTTATTGATCAGACCGGGGAACGTCATGTCTCTGCCATAAACCCGTTCATCGTATATTTTGTTCACGTTCAGCCTGTTGTCTTTGAAACGGATCAGCGCTCCGGGACCGTCGGGAATGAACAGGTATCCGTTCGCGTCCTCTTCGGTGTATTCGGCGCCGAAGAAAGGATACAACCGCGCCCAGATGAGCCCCAAGTCCTTTTCTTTGATGCCCTCCCGTACAATTGTCGTCTCCACGAAATCACTATCGATTTTCACCCGCACCGGAACGGTGAACCCCAACTCGGGCATCTCGAACGTCAGCTCAAAGCCGCCGGGAATCGTCCGCATACCGTTGACCGCGCCGCCTGCCGCGGATAAGCTCGTTTCCTTCGGCTGCAGGATCGGCTTCGAAAAATCGACATACTGCAGCATCAACGGCGAGGACAGATGCTGCTTCCATACTTTCGAAACCTGTTCCTTGTCCCAATATTTCGGATCCGGGTACGAGCGGTACACGTTTCCGTTTCGCTTGTCTTCTACAATGAAATGACCGGTCGACGAATCCGCTTTCAAGCGCAAAACGTCAGTTTCCGCAACCAGCTGAAACTTGCTTTCGCCGGGCAAATCGACGGTTTCGGCGCGGGAGGCCGCCGACGGCTCCGACGGTTGCTCCGGTATTGTTGCCGTCGCCTCCGAGGCGCGCCATTCGATTTTCACGTTGGCCGCCATATATACGACAGCGGCAACGATGATGACGGTGACGGTTGCGGCGCGTATGTTGATTCTATGAAGCTGTTTTATCCACGTCATCGCAAAGTCACCTCCCGCATCACTTCAAGGGCGAACGAAATCAAATCTCTGGTCAAACCGGTCATGATGAATATGAGCAGGCCTAGAACCAGCATCGTAGCGAGCGTCAGGATAATATTCATTAACGTCTCCCCGACGCTGTAGTTATGAATAAACTGAACTTTCCAGAACATGAGCAGCGCTATCCATATGACCATGCCTTGATCGACAAACTCATAAATGGACGTTTCGGACAGCGTCATCACGTTCGAAACGATCGCCAGCGGAATGCCTACGACGCAATAAGGAACCATCGCGTAAGCGCTGCCGATGAAAATATCTCTCAGACGCCCTTCCCCCCGGTAGATTGAGCTCACCAGATGATTGGCGATGACCCAGGCGATCCATGCGATGAAAAATTGCGTAAATATCGTGTACACATTGATTCGCAGCACGTTATTATACACGAAGCTGGTATTAAACTCACGGAACAACAAGGAGAAATACACGACGATCAATATCAGGATCGCGCTCCAAAAACTGCCCTTGCCTTCGTATCGAATGGCGCTAAACCCGTCGATCGGATGCCTTAACACATAGAGTGCGTGTTTCAGATGCAGCACGATCGAGGGGAGCCGCAATCCGCTCCTGTTGCGCCATTTGCTGCGGTACCCGTGCTTCTTCGTTAACTTGTCAAGCACCTGCAGCAGGATGAAGCCGATCAGAACGAAACTCGCGATCCAAGAAAAATACCGCTGAAACCATTGCAGTCTGATTTGCCAGAACGCTTCGGAATATCCCTCTTGATCGCCGGCTTCGTGAAACAATTTTTTAGCATCTTCGTATTGCTCGTTCTTGAATGCGGCTTGCGCCAATGCCAAGATCGCCGGGTTGAACTGCGGATTCAACCGGAGCACTTCGCGCCACAATTGTTCGCCTTCCTCATAAAAACCCGAGAGGGTCAACTGGTTCGCTTCGTCAACCAACTGCGCGAATTCCGACATGCGGTATTTTTGCACGATATTTTCCTGGTCATCAAGAACGTACAGTTCGTTCTTCGAATTGAAATCGAGCGCAACGGGGTTTTTCATCAAACCTACCTGCGACGTTCCGAAGTCGGACGGCCCCCCCCAGAAGTACATCAAGTTTCCGTTCGGATCGTAATGGGTGATGTACTTGAATTGTTTGTCGGCCACCGCGATATTTCCGTTGCGGTCGACGGCCACATCGATCAGCTGCGGCCTCTTGGCCACGGTGTTCAAGACGGTAGTCCGGGCGTCTACCCCCCGGTACTCCCCGAACGATCCTTGCGAGCTGCGGAGCAGGTTGACTCCGCGGGAATTTAATTTCTTGAGTTGATTGCTTTTGGCGGACCCGCCGGTTACCGTATATATAAAACCGTTTTCATCCGTGGAAAGGCTGTTGATCGTTTCCGGTCTTTTCAGAACTTCCTTGGAGTACATCACATCGGTATACAGCCATTTCTTCAATGCTTCCAGCGGCGTCAGCACCGTCTGATTCGTGCCGAAAAACCCTTGAAAACGGCCTTCCGGGTCGAGCACAAGCAAACCCTCGTAACTTCCCTGCGACGCGACGTATAGAAAACCCCGTTTATCTACAATCAACTTCACGGGGGTGAACACGAACGAATCGGAAATAAATTTGGAATCCGGACGTTCGTATAGTTTTTTCACATTTCCGTCTTTGCCGAGCCGGATCACTCTTTTGTTGCCGGTGTCCGCGATGAAAATATCGCCGTCCGCGGTAACGTATACGCCTTCCGGCTTATTGAGCGGATTGTCGGGTACGGTTATGTACCGTATGAATGTGCCGTCCGCAGACAAATGTACGATCCGGTTATTCCCCGTATCGGCAATATAAATTTCGTCTCTCTCATCGATGAATATATCTTTCGGCTCCTTCAAAGACGATACCGTTCTGTCGCCGGGATTGTTCGGATCGGTCACGTACAGATCCGCTCCGATAACGCCTACGGGAAAATAAGCGGGTTGAAGCCATACAAGATTGCCGTAGCTGTTCCTCGTAAACGTCGAATATTTTACTTCCGCGGAAGCAGGCGCCGGCAGCATTGCGGTGCAAACAATGATCAGGGATAAGATCAGGCGCCACCCGCTTCGCTTATATTTCATGCGTAACCCTCCAAATCCGATTGACGTCTTTCACTTGATCCCCGAATGCGCCATTGTGTTGATCACCTTGTTCTGAAATGCCAGAAAAATAATCAAATTAGGCAGAAACATAAGCAGCCCCGCCGCCGCCGCCGCCCCCTGTCTGGCTACGTTATTGGCCATATTGGAAGTGAGCGTCGAGATGAAGAACGGGAATGTTTTCATCGACTCTTCCTGCATGAACAGTGACGATGTCTCCGTATTTCCCCAGGCATTCTGGAACGCGATGATGCCGATGGTAGCCACCGCGGGCAAACAGAACGGTATGACGATATTCATAAAAATCGTCATCTCCCCCGCTCCGTCCATCTTGGCCGCATCGATCAATTCGTTGGGCAGCTGATCGATAAATTGTTTCATCAAAAACACGCCGGTCGGAACAGCCACCATCGGGAAAACATGGCCGAAATACGTGTTCATAATGCCTAGCTGGCTGACGACCAAGTAGCGCGGGATGGCGACCGTTTCCGGTGCGAACAGCAGCGTTAGAAGTATGGCGGCGAACACCGCTTTATGACCCGGAAACTTATGTTTGGAAATCGCATAGGCGCACAATGCGCTTACCGCCGTCACCGCGACGACGGTGAGCGCCGCCACCAGCACGCTGTTAAAGATGTACCGGGTCATCGGGACCGCCGAATTTTTCGTGATCGCCCAAAGCTCCAAGAAGTTCTGAAATGACGGATTTTCAACGAAAATGGTCGGCGGATATAAAAACAGTTCCTGATAAGGCTTCAATGCGTTGTTAAAAATGAACACGAGCGGCATCAGCATGAATATGCTGAGCAGCACAAGCAGAACGGCCGCGAACTTTTCGATAGGGCTTAAGCGGAACAGCTTCGAATTCGTCCGCCACATCCGCATTTTCCGAAACGCTGCGTTGGCTTGCATCTATTCGTCCTCCTTCGAGCCGAAAATTCCCCAGCAAAATTTGTTGGCCACATACATAAGAAGGAGCAAGAATACGGACAGCGCCGTAGCATAACCGAGCTCCAGCCGGATGAATCCGTAATCGTTAATGTGGTTCACGACGAGATGGCCCGAATATTGCGGCGTCGGATTCATACCGGACAATTGGCTGCCTATGCCGCCCGCGTTGAACGTTCCGACGATGGCCATTACCGCGCCGAACAGCATCTGCGGCTTCATCGAAGGTATGGTAATGTACCAAATTTCTTCCAGACGGCTCTTAATGCCGTCAAGTCTGCCGGCTTCGTACAATTCCTGATTCACGTTCAAAATTCCGGCGAGCATCGCCAAAAATCCGATCCCCATACTCGACCAAAGCGTCACGAATATCATGGAGTTCATTAAATACTCCTTGCTCGTGACCCACAGCACCGGCTCGTTGATCAATCCGAAGCTGAGCAAGTAACTGTTCAAATATCCGATGCGGTCCCCGGAAAGAAGAGGCACCCAGACGATCGCCATGATGAGCCCGCCGGTAAGCGACGGGGTGTAAATCGCGAGTGCGAACCATTTGCGCGTGGCGTTCGGCAATATTGAAATGAGCCATGCGAGCACGAAAGACGCAATGTACCCGCCGGGGCCGACGGCGACGGCGAACTTGAACGTGTTCGGCAGCGCGTATTTGATAAAAAGCAAATCCTGCGACAGCATGTATCTGAAATTGTCCCAACCGACGAACCGCGGCGGCTCCAACGAGTTGAATTGGGTGAAGCTGAGCAAAAATGCGGCCGCAACCGGTACCATAATAAACAGAATGAAACAAATCATGAACGGCGCAATGAACAAGTAAGACAACCGGTAGGACCACAGCAGCTTTGCCGTCCGCACCGCCTTTTGCATCCCGTTTCCGTAATCGTGAGGTGCGCGCAGCTTATCGGCTTCCGTCTTTAACATACTTATCCACACCTTTCCACGGCTCCGTTACTTGCGGCATGTTCATGCTGCGGACGACACTTCCGTTCGTATCGATG
This sequence comes from Paenibacillus alkalitolerans, assembly GCF_016482785.1. Taxonomy (GTDB): domain Bacteria; phylum Bacillota; class Bacilli; order Paenibacillales; family YIM-B00363; genus Paenibacillus_AE; species Paenibacillus_AE alkalitolerans. The sequence goes on from NZ_JAEMXM010000001.1 coordinate 666,091, forward strand.
AAATTGAATTCCTGCAGCTTTCGGTACATCTCTCTTTCAATATCTTTGATAGCCGTCTCGAGAGAGCTTCTGTAATTGATTCCGTCGACCACCGTCCGGTTCCATGCATTCTGAATTTCGCGGTCAAGATAATAGGAACCGGGAACGTTGGGGACTTGCTTGAACCATCTCCATTGCTCCAAGATGCTCTGAAGGTCGTCCGATTTCCAGGGCAGCTTCACGAACGCGTCGATGTTGGACGTATTCCAACGGAATGTAATCCCGTTTACCGTCTCCAGATCCGTTCCGTAGCGCTCCTGCACTTCGGCGGATGTCCACCATTTCAAAAACTTCCAGGCTTCCTCGGCTTTCTTTGTTTTCTTGAAGATGACGCCCGTCTGCATGCCTCCGCTCATCCAGCGGGCGACGGTGCCGTCCGGCTGCCGAACTCCGGGAATCGGCGCAACTCCCCACAATCCGTTCAATTCGGGAGCGGCTACCATCAGCTGGATATACGTATTAATTTCCGATATTCCGATCGGGTAAATCCCGCTTCGGAACGATTGGTAGAAGCTTGCCGCCTGGCGTTCCACGGCATGTAGATTGTACAGATCCGTCCATGTTTTGAAGGCTTCGAAGCCTGTCGGATTGTTGAAGCCCGTCTTCATTCCGTCATTCGTGAAAAATTCGGCGCCGTTTTGGTAGAAAATCGGCGTATACGTTATAGGCGGCATATTCATATTGTTTTGGTGCAGCGTAGGCAGCATCTTGTAAACGTCTTCCCACGTATCCGGAACTTCCAGACCCAAACGATCCATAATGTCTTTGCGGTAGTACAGCATTTCGAACGTTTGCGTTTCCGGCACGCCGTAATAGCCCCCGTCATAATACAGCGGCGTCCATATTCCCGGCGGAAACCGGTCGTACATTTCTTTGAAATCCGGAAACGACGATAAATCATACAACGCGTTTCGTACGGCGTACTCGAACGGCAAATCTTGGGACAAGCCGAGAGCCACATCCGGAGAAATGTCCGCGGCGTTCATCAACACGAGCAAATCCGATCCGGGCAGCAAATTCACCTTAACCTTGATTCCGGTTTCGGGCGTAAACATTTCGTCCGACAGCTGCTGCAGCAAATTGACATAATCTCTGCCGCGCTGCACCCATACATTTAGCACCTCTTCGTCGTCCACATCGGTGAGTCTCTTCTTCGTTTGGAACGAGTAGAAAAAGTTGATGATCGCGCCTTTGATATTTTCGAGAAAGCCGGGAGTCATTTTCGGAATGTCCTGACCGGCCGGAACGATATAAATCCGGTCCAGCTGGAGCGGCTGGCTGTTTAGCTGCTGCACGAATTCCGCCAATTTTCCTTGTATCGACACGAATTTGCTGCCTTCAAACGGAATGTCGTTGACGTTCCGCAGGTGCGTTTCGATATCCTTCTCAACGGTGACAATGCCCTGCGTTACCGCATCGGAACGTCCGTTAACCGATTCGAGACGCCTTCTGATGTCCTGAAGATTCCCGTAAACACCGCTAAGCTTATCGACGAACCCGGGCAGATCGCGTTTGGTGTTCCACGTCCGGTTCGGATCTACCGTACCGCCTGTAAGCGCTTCGATTTCCAATACCATTTCTTTTAACTGAGCGACCAAATTCTCCATCTCTAACGTCAGCGGTTTTAGCGGAGCCTGAGTCACCCGCATTGAGAGCGTATTTGTGCCTTTTTCCAAATAAAACTCGAATGGCTTGCCTTCGCCGTCCTCCAGCGAGACGCCTTGCCAGCCCGTCGAATATTGGAATCGGTATGCTTCCATTTCGGAGAAAGGGACCTGACCGTTAACCGTGATCGTCCGAAACGACGAACGGTTCGAAGAATAAAACTGCAACGCGCGCATGGCGATTTTATAAAATCCGCTTTCGGGAACGTCGAAGGACCAAGCGACCTCCTGATTTCCCGCAGCCCATTGAGTGCCGCCGATGACGTTATAAGTGATATTCCCTCTCTTGTAAGGCGTCGCGTAAATATCGTTATCGTACCCCAACGCAATGGAGGAATCGCTCTTCCATTGCGCTTGTTCGGCTTCAATGACGATCGGTTCGACGGCGGCGGATGGTTTCTCCGCCTTAACCGCGTTTCTGACCGTGTTGTAATCGGCGACCGTCGACGGCGGCTTCAACGTGATCGATTCGATCGCCATCGGATTGCTGCTTGCAAATCGCAGCGTGTGCTTTCCCGGAGTTAAATGCCAGAGAAGCGGATCGGTATAGGCTCCTCCGGAATCCCGCAGCGGCGCCGTTACCCATTCGCTTGAATCGATCGACTTCGGCCTCATTTCGTCGCCGTAGTCGTCTTTAAGCGCGGGCATCTGATCCTTCCATCTCCGGTACAATTGGACCGATCTCGATTCCACATAATGATTGGCGCCGTCCAGCGTGACGTTCAGAGTAACCGGAAGCCTGTTCGTCCCGTCAACGAACGGATGGTAGGAAATATCGACGGCGTACAGACCGCCCTGTTCGACTTCCACTTCGAATTCGACCCATTCGTCGCTTGCGGAGTTCCACACCAGCACATTGTTTTTGCCTCCGTATGAGCCGACGGAAACATGTGCGTTATCGGACTTGCCGGTGAACGCCGGCCCGGCGATCGTAATAATCCCGGTATGGTTTTCCGCCGCCCCTTCTTTCTTCCACTTTTCCAACACTTCCTGATAAGACGGTTCCAGACCGCCCGGCACGTTCGTCTGCGTCCGGAGCTGTTCTCCGCCGGTACCGGAGCTGTCTTCGGATGCGGCGTGTTCGCTCGAGAAGGCGGGTAATGCCGGACTTAACGCCAACGTTAAAGCCAACATTATACCGGTCCATGTCCGAGATATTCGCAAGAGCGCTTTCAATTTTGACCCCTCCGCCGTGAATAAATTATTGCAGCAGATTTTCGCCCGTATCTCTGTCGAAGAAAATGGACTTGTGCAAATCGAGAGTTAGCGTCAATTTTTCCCCTTCTGCAAACCGGTGTTCCGGGTGGGTACGGACAATGAGCAAGTTAGGCGCTCCGATATCGAGATACAGATACATATCCGCCCCCATCAGCTCGTTGATCTTTTGAATTCCTGCGATTTGTGAGTGCGGACGGGCGTCTCTCATCGCCTCATCCAAGTGGATATGCTCGCAGCGGATTCCTAAAATAATGTTTTTGTTCGCCCTGTTATTTGCTTTCAACTTGGCCGATTGCCCGGCGGGAATTTCCAGATAGTAGCGGTTGGTATGAAACTCCAATAGTCCGGAAGCGTTTTCCATAAGTTTGCCTTCAATAAAATTCATCGGCGGAGTGCCGATGAAGCCGGCGACAAACATGTTCTTCGGGTTGCTGTAGATGGTTTGCGGCGTATCCGCCTGTTGAATGACCCCGTCTTTCATAACGACGATGCGATTGCCCATCGTCATCGCTTCCACCTGGTCGTGCGTTACATAAACCGTGGTGACGCCAAGCTGCTTGTGCAGCTTGATGAGCTCCGTGCGCATCTGCACTCTCAGCTTCGCGTCCAAATTGGACAACGGTTCGTCCATCAGAAACACTTTCGGATTGCGGACAATCGCCCGGCCGAGAGCTACGCGCTGCCGCTGCCCGCCCGAAAGCTGCTTCGGCTTTCTCTCGAGGAACGACTCGATTTCCAACACTCTGGCCGCTTTTTTCACCGCCATATCGATTTCATGCTTCGGCATCTTTCTCATGCGCAAGCCGAACGCGATATTTTCATACACGTTCATGTTCGGGTACAGCGCGTAATTTTGAAAAACCATAGCAATATCGCGATTTTTCGGCGGAAGGTGGTTGACCAGCCGGTTACCGATATATATTTCCCCCGACGTAATATCCTCCAGACCGGCGATCATCCGCAGCGTCGTCGACTTTCCGCAGCCGGACGGACCGACCATCACCAAAAATTCGCCTTCGTTTATTTTCAGATGAAAATCTTTGACGGCATACAGCTTCTCCTTGCCGTAACGCTTTTCCACATGGTTTAAAGAAATGCTTTCCACTGCGACACCCCCTGTGTGCTCGTTCATCGTTTCAACCGGCCTGATTTCCAGAAATATGTATCGTTTTTTCAATTATACAAGCGATCGCTTGACACGATTATGGGTGAGGTTTATCCATTCTATAGGTCATTTGCGCCGCATTTGTTACATTAGTTTTCCGGAATAAAAAAAGCGCCCCCGCCGGCATATGCCGGCAGAGGCAAAAATTTATATAAAGAGGGAGGAGAACCCGAATTCAAGTATTTGTATTACTGCACTTCCACATCGCACGATATGCTTTCCCCATTCGGCGTCATGAATGTAATCGTGAAGCCGAGCAGGTTGTTGTTTGACGGATCGCCGCTTGCAGGAGTGTAGACGATCTTGAAATCGGCGCCGACATAGATACGGTCTTGCATGCCCGCCGTGGTTCCCGGCGCATACTTGAGGTTGTTGATGACGAACGCTCCGTTGAACAGGCTGTTATAATAGAGGAATCTGTCTACACCGTTCGATTTGCCGCTGTTCACTTGCCCGAAATTATGCACCACGGTGAGTTGGTCCATCAATTTGCCGTTCCACGGGTACATTCCGTTCAGCGCTTTGCTGTCGACCTTGTTGTCAGTCTTCTTCGCTTTCAACTCGGATACTTCAATCGGATCGTATTTGATCGTTATGTCTTTCGACTGCGTCTGCATTCCTGTCGGAGTGTTGAACACAACGGTCAGCTTGGCCGTTCCGGCATCCAGGCCGATGATTTTGTTCATATCGTCGTTAAAAGCCAGCACCGACGAATTCGAAACCATCATGTTCGTGATCATATTGTCCGGAAGTACGACCTTTCTTCCGAATTGGTCGGTCGCCCGCACTTCGATCTCAGCACCGAAATCGCCATACCAGGAGAACTGATAAGTCGCATCGGTAACGGTCGAGGTAATCCCGCGATCGTAAGTATACCTGCCGATCGCATACAAGTTGTCTTCTTCAACGTCAACCTCATAGACGAGCGGGGGGTTAACGCCGTCGATCACATCCGCCACGATCGAAGCGGAAGACAACCGGTGTTCCACTGTGTTATCCGCCGTGTTTATTTTTACCAGCGAGGCGGTTAACCGATAAGATCCCGTCTTCGTGCTGTCCGGAATGAATTCGATATCCTTGTCGGCTATATCTTTGATCTCCTTGATCGCAGTCGGATTCGCATCGGATAACGTTACGGCTCTCGATGTGCTCACAGCACCCGCATCGCCGCTTATTCTTTCAAGCTTCAGCTCGACTTTAATATCGGCTAAGGAATTTTTAAAATCTTTGTTGTATTGATCCAAGACGTCGAACTTCATTTTCGTCTTGGTCGCATTCAGCACCGCTTTGCTTGTATCGCCGCCGTCCACGACGATCGACGACGGTCTTTGATCGGTTGCTTCCGGCATAATATGCATATCGAACGTCGCTTGTTGATTGTTCGTCATCAAGTAGACAATGATCGAAGCGTGGCCCGAGCCTTTAATTTCGGCGATCCGGATTTTCCCCTTATTCTTTCCGGTCTCTTGAATCGCTACTTTTCTAGTAACGTTCGAACCGCTGGAGTAATCGATGCGCGTTTCCGGTTTCGCGGCTAATACGATCGGGCCTGTGCTTGTCACCATAATTTTCCTGGTCGTCTCCGCAGCCGCGACTTCGGCCGGAGTCAGAATGTCGCCTTTATCGTCCTTCACGATGATGCCGACATACTTATCGTCGTCTCCTTCGACAAGCGACTCGTCGAAGTATTCGAATTCAACGGAAGCCGGCAGTCTCGGCACGACGATATTTACGGTTTTCTCTACAGACCTTCCGCTGGCGGGTGCAATCAGCTTCACGGTCGCTTCCGTGCCGCTTTCCACATCCCGAGAAGCCTCCAATTGAAGCTCCGGATATCCGTCGTTATCGTAATCGACAAGCTGCGGTTTATCATTGAGTCCATGCCCGATAACCAATTTAATTAATCCGTCGTCCAATATTTTCGTATCGGAAATGCGGTAACCGTACTGGTCGAATGCGGAGAATTGCAGGTAAGCCGTACCGCCGGGTTTGAGGATCGTCTCCGAGCCTTTAAATTTCAATTCTCCGAGTTCTATGGATGCGACCATCTGCGGATCGCCTACGGTAAACGATTTGCTTGCCGTGACGGAGTAAGCTTGGTTTAGCAGAACGGCCGTTATCGGAGCTCCTTTGGGAACCTGCGTCAAATCAAGCTTGAATGCCTGCTTGCCGGGAACAAAGACCGGAGCGGGAGCGTCGAAGTAACTGCCCATAATCCGCGTTGTGAATTGGTCGGTCTCTTCCCCGTATTGGTTCTTCATTTTGTACTCAATCGTGACTTTCCCTTGGGGCAGCGTATCCGAAGGGGCGACGATTTCTATCGAAGCCAGCTTTTCGTTGTCTGCCTCAAATTCCAGTTCACCTTTTTCTACCGCATCTTCTTCCAAACCGATCAGTTTGACCGAATATTTGCCTTTCACAAGGTTTTTATCCATTGTGATCGTGGCGGACATAAAATCGGAGTTCCATTCCACGGTTTTATTGAGAGATTTTCCGCCGCTCCAAACTTCCAGATCGGCTTTGACGATGTCGACGTCCCGATCAAGCTTGACGGATACTTGCTTGGCGCCGGTCGCTTTCGCTTCGATAATCGAAGCTTTTTCCGGTTTCTGAAACAAAGCTTTCGTGTCGTATGCGGCAATCGCAAGCATTTCCCTGGTAGCGTGAACCTTGCCGCCGAAAGTGCCGTCTTCCTGGTTTGCCATGATTTCCTTCTCAAGCGCAAGAGCGACATACGCTTTCGCCCAATCATCGACCGTATCGTCTTCAACGGGCGTCGCATTTTCCGCTTCTTCCTCCAACCCGAGCCCTCGAATCAGGAAAGCCGCCAGCTCCTGATGAGTGACTTTGCCTCCCGGGTTGTACAATTTCCCTTCGGGATCGTTGCCTTTCGTCAGTCCCGCCTCTTTAAGCGCTTCTATGTAAGGCACCGCATACTCGAATCCGGCGGCGACGTCGGAGAAGCTGGACGTTGTAAGCGCTTCATCAACCGGCAATGAAAAAATAATTGCTACCACTTTAGCAAGTTGAGCGCGATTCATCAGCTCGTTCAAGCCGAAATTGTTTTCTGAAATTCCGTTGAACACGCCGCCGCGAATAAGCGCGTCGATTTTTTCCTTAATATCTTCGGACAGTTCCTTCAAATCGCCGAAATTGTCAGCGGTTAATCCGGATTCGGATTGCGGTTGCTCCTCAGACGATTGCTCATCCGATTGCTCATCCGATTGCTGCTCTTCCGACTGCTGCTCTTGAGACGATTGCTCTCCCGAACCGTCTTCTGCTGCATGAGCGGCCGGATTAAACATGTTAAGCAAGAGCAGTAATGAAATCAATAAACATATTTTGCGGTTTATCATACTTACAGCCTCCCGTTTAACGGAATTTTAAATCGGACCACACTCTCTCTCTTAATACGGCATGTTATGTATACATCTTGTTGTCCTGTTGAATCGCTTGCATAGCATGACAATCTCCTCCTTGTTTTAGGCTGGCAGGTAAACTAGAACCTAAACAAAATGGCAAAGTTTATATAATGATTTACAATTGTTGCCTTTCCCCTGTGATTTTTATCATTTCCTAAACTTATTCAAACTGCTGAGAAGCTCGATATACTTAGTAACATTTCATTTTTGAAACAACCGATTAAGTAATATTGTTTATATTATCTAATAAACAATTACACTTTATATTGTATATCGATCATTTCAAGAAAGTTATAGGTGATGTCCGATGATTCTATAGGTGGATCGTACTTTTTCAACCGACCGATATTTCCCCGTCCTCCGTCTCTTGAAAGTTTTTCCGGTACTGTTTGGGAGTGACGCCGGTTTTTTTGCGAAACAAAGCGTGGAAAAACTTCATATCCTGATAGCCGACATGGTTGGCGATTTCATGAATCGAAATATCCGTCGATTTCAATAAATCGCAGCATTTTTGTATGCGCACGTTTTGCAAATACTGGGTGAACGTCAATGAGGTCGATTTTTTAAACAAGCGCTGAAAATGGCTCGAACTCATATAAAAGTAATCGGCCACAGTCTGAACCGTGATGTTTTTCGAGTGATTGTTTTTGATGAAGTCTACGATATCGTCCAGCTGGCTCTTGGGAGAAGGCAGCGCGCCGTATGTCATCTCGAAACGCCGCATCAACGTCAGGATCTGGATCAGCAGCGTGATCAGCATGATCTCGTATCCTTTGTTTCTATTCAGATACTCCCAATGCATGTCTTGGAACATCGTTAGAAATCTATCATGCTTATCCTGAAAATGGAGCCATCGGGCGGAACTTTTTTCCGGGTTGAAAATAATGTCGCTAATTCCGGACTGTTCCCCGAAATAATGCTTCCAATCTTTCAAAATCGTCGTGCGGAAAATGCAATTGTAAACTACCAGCATTTTGTCGTGCTTGGGAGAGGACGGCCGGAAAACATGCGCCGTCCCGATCGGAATGAGGAACACATCTCCCCGCTTAACGGACAGCACCTGTTCTTCGAGATAATGATATCCGCTCCCTTCTCCCACAATGCAGATTTCCACGAAATCATGCGTGTGCAAGCAAGTTGAAAACGATTCCACTTCCCGGTTTACAAATACATCGTTGTCCTGTTCAAAAAAACGTTCGCCCTTCAACTGCTCGACTCTTCCGTTCATGACTTTCACCCCGGTTTCATATAATGACCATGAATGCAATCACAAACTAGTAAATCCGAATCTATCGTCAATTATTGATCCAATCCTTATCGAGGCGCACGTACTTGATACATTTGCGCAGGTAAGAAAAAGCGATATGGATTTTCCCGTCGCGCGTTTGAATTATAGACGGATAGGAATATCCGGTTTCCTTCTCTTTGTACTCGAGATCGGCCATTTGCACGTTTTTCATATATGGCCACGTCTTCCCTTCATCGTCTGAAACGGCCAACGTTAGCGGAGTGCGCAGCGGTTTTTTGCGCCATTCTCCTTTTCGTTCGATCCATCTGAACTGGTCCCGTTCCAATGTAGCGTTGTTGAAGATGAGTGCAAGACGTCCGTCATGCAGCTTGACCGCTTGCGTGGACGAGTTGTTGTTCGGCAATTCGCTCTTCGCCGGCGCGGACCACGATTTTCCGTTATCGCGGGACACGCTCGTGTATATCCTGTCTGCCTGTCGGCTGCGAAACATCGCGTACAACGTGCCGTCGTTCAATTCGACCACATTCATCTGAACCCTGTGCAGACTGTCCGGCACTTCGATTTCCCGCCACGACTTGCCCTGATCGGAACTGAGCTTCACAACGCTGTAATGTCCCTCGCTGGTACAATAATATGCCGGCAGCAGCCAATCGCCGGTTTTCAAAACAAGCGGAGGATGGCGGAGAAATATGCCGGGTTTGTCGTCAAACAGCGCTCGCGGCCCGCTCCATGAATGTCCTCTGTCAGTGGAGGTCATATACACGACCCTTGACGTTCTCTGATTGTGCGGCTCGTTGGAAGTGTGGAAAAACCACAGCTTCCCGTCCGGAGCTTGGAACAGCACCGGGTTTTGTTCGGACCGTTCGGGATCGCGCGTAAGCTCGACCGGTGATGTCCATCGGTCCGATCCTGAAGGAAGTCTCGACATGACTACTTTCGTATCGGGATTGCCTTCCCCGCTGCCCGAAAACCAGACGCACAGCAGATCGCCGTTGTCCAGCTCCAGCAAGTTGGCGGCATGGTTGTCGTTCTCGTACGGAACGGGAAGATAAGCTTCAATTACGCTCGGGTCTTTATCCGACATTCGGATCAATCCGTTAAATCGATTCATGTGATAATTTCCTCCTCCTGATCGCTACTGTTTGTTCCAGCGGCGGGAACCGGCAGCAGTGCCTCTAACTCGTATTGTCCGGAGCCGACTGCATGCGCCGATTGATCCGGCATCCGGATTGTTGCCGTCGTATTAACGGGTATGTTCACCTGTAAACGGAATCGGCCGTCTTGCAATTGCCAAGACGATACGATCTTCCCGTAGAGCGAGTCGTATTCCGCATGCACCTTGGACACACCGATCCCCGGATGGGGTTGAATGCGAATGTGCTTGAACCCGGGTTGGCCGGGATCGGTGTCTATTCCTGCCATGTAGCGGTACAGCCACTCGCCGACCGCTCCGAAAGCGTAATGATTGAACGAGTTCATGCGGCTCGCGTGGATTCCGTTTTCCTCGGTCCACCCGTCCCACCGCTCCCATATCGTTGTAGCTCCGTGTTTAATCTGGTAAAACCAAGATGGAAACGTCTCCTGCAGCAGCAAGTCGTAAGCCGTATCGCTATAGCCGTAATCGCTTAAGGCGGGGAGCAGAAAACCGATTCCGATAAATCCGGATGTCGGATGATTCCCACATTGCCTTATAACGCGCACAAGCTGCCGGGCCGCCTGTTTCGCCAACGGTTCGGGGAGCAGACCGAGCTCCAGAGTAATTGCGTATCCGGTCTGCGTATCGCCTTGCACTTTGCCGTCTAGTGCGACGAATTCCCGGACAAATGCTTCTTTGATCCGTTCCGCCCGAACCCGGTATGTTTCGGCGTCCTCCGCATGTCCGAGTACGGAAGCGATCCGTCCCATCAGAACCGTGCTGTAGAAATAAAATGCTGTGGAGATGAGCTTCTTCGGAGTTTCCGGGCCAAGCGCAAGCCAGTCTCCATAGTTGTTTGCATAGATGTCCCGTACGAGGAATTGTTCGCTTACCCCTTCAAGGAAATTCATGTACCGGATCATTGCGGCGTAATGGCGCTCCAATACTTCGGTGTCGCCGTATACCTGATAGATCGTCCAAGGGATGATCATTCCGGCGTCCGCCCAGCCGGCGCTGTACGGCGGAGTCCAATCGGTATTTTTCCTTTTGTTTAGTCTGCGCTGATGGTATCCGCCGTCGGGAGCCACATCGGGAAAGGACCCCGAAGGAAGCTGGGCGTCAACCATATCGGCCGCATACTTGGCATAGAAACGCGCCGCATTCATATTGAAGCAGCCGGTTCGGCAAAAAACCTGCACGTCGCCGGTCCAACCCAGCCTTTCGTCGCGCTGCGGACAATCGGTCGGAATGCTGAAGAAATTGCCCCTCTGCCCCCAGAGAATATTGCTATGCAGCCGGTTGAGAAGCGGATGGTCCGTCTCGAATTTCCCCGATAAGGGGGCGTCGGTATGCAGCACGACTCCAGTGATTGTTTCAAGATCCGGCTCGCCGGGAAATCCGCTCATCTCAACGTATCGAAAACCGTGGTAAGTAAATCTGGGTTCGTATATTTCGGTGCCTTTTCCGTTTAATATATACGTGTCCGCCGTTACGGCGCTTCTGAGATTCGTCTTGTACAGCGTACCGTCTACGTTGAGCATTTCGGCATGCTCCAATACGATGCGTGCGCCTCTTTCCCCATTTACTTTGAGCCGAACCCGTCCGGCCATATTTTGGCCCATATCGAAAATATAAGTCCCGGATTCCGTCTTAGTGACCGACACCGGTTTTATCAGCCGAGTAATCCGTATAGGCTGATCCGCCTGCGACACGAGATTCCCGCCGTAGCCGGGAAGCACAATCGGCGGCTGCCAATCCGAGTCGACGAATCCGGGGAGAAGCCAGCCGTCGTGTTCCCTTCGCGCATCATAAGTTTCCCCCCTGTAAATCTCCGAATAAATAAGTGCGCCCTCAGACGTCTTCCATGTCTCATCCGTAATTACAAGATCTTCGCTTCCATCCTCATACTCGATATGCGTTTGAACGAGCAGGTAAGGCCTATCCCCGTATTTACGCTTGCCGATCATCGCCAATTTTCCGCAATACCATCCGGTCGCCAATATGGCGGCGACAGCTGTTTCACCTTGTTCCGCATACTCCGTGACATCGTACGTTTGATACTGCACTTTCCTGCCGTAGTCGGTCCATCCGGGAGCGAAATGATCGTCGCCGACCCGCCGGCCGCCGAAGTACAACTCATATAAACCAAGCGCCGTCGCGTAAACGATCGCTTTCTTTACCGGTTTTGGAATCACGAACGTCTTGCGCAAATAAGCGGCAGAGGGATAATTGTCCGTGAGCTCCCCGTTCATCCCGATCCACTTTGCCCGCCATTCGCCAGGGTCGAGCAATCCCATCGACCAGTACGTATGCTTGCTCCACGGCGATGGTATCCCGTCCTTATCCCATACGCGCACTTTCCAGAAATAGCATTTACCGGATTCGAGCGGCTTTCCCTCGTAGCGCACATGAACCGAACGATCGGATTCGACGCGGCCGCTGTCCCACATATCCGCTTCATCGCGGTCAAGCGACTGTCGGCAAGAGGAAACGAGCACTCTGTAAGCTGTTTGCATCGAGGAGCGGTTTTCGGATTCCATAATCCAGCACAATCGGGGATGACGGGCATCAATTCCATGAGGTTTTTCCTCATATTCCGTCAATAAACGCACAATTTCCAACGACACCGTTCAATCCTCCCTTCGGTGAGCAAGTTCACGTAACGGCAGCTCCGCCCGGCACAGTCCGGCATTCGAGAAGACAAGCCTGTCGTTGACGAACAATCTGTATCCTTCGCCGATTCCCGAATCTCCGGCGCGGATGCCGGGTCTCCGGTAGGTGACCCGGATATCCAATCCGGCGGCTTTCACGTTGTCCAAGCTGAAATAATCCAAACCCGCGTCCACCGGATCGAGAACCAACCGGTCTCCTGCAACGGACAATCCCGCGACATGGCTGATCAGCAAATCGATATAGAATGAATGATTGTATTCATGTTCGTCGCTTAACGGTTCGCCGGTCGCGCTGTTGTAATGTTCAACGAGACCGGGTTGATGCAAATCCCGGTGAAAGAAGTGGAGAAACGAAAATTCGCGCAAATAATAAGCGAACTGCCTGTCGAACCGGTGATTTCTCCGCTTGCTTTCTTTCGCGAGCGCGTCAAGAACGATTGAATTCGTATAAGGCCAAGTCGGACCGTCCCATACGCAGCCGTTTCTTCCTTTGATAAAATGTCCCATCCACCCGCCTTCTTTGGAATAGGCCGGACAATCCGCTGAGACGGTCGGGAACGGGCATTTCGTATGAAACTCTTTATCGTCAAACAAATGTTCTATCAATCCGTCGTAACGCTCATCGATCAATTGGGCCCACACCGGATAAAAACCGACGATATTTTTGACGAAAGCCTTTTCATCGGTTTCGTGATGAAGATCGTAAAAGAAGCTCGTCGTTCCGTCCCACATCTTCTCCAGTATGTCTTGCTTGATTCGCTCCGCGAGAGAACGGTACGTTTCCGCTTCCGGATCGCCCAACTCTTCGCACAATTTGGCCACGCCAAGCGTGTTCAAATAATGGTACACGGTGCGGTCTACCCGTTTCAGATATGTATACGTTTCCGGATCTTTCGGATTTTTCGGGTAATTGTGAAAATACCAATAGCTCGGCTGATATTCCTTCCCCGTTCGCGTATGACGGTATTCGATCATCAGTTCATCCCGCTCATTTCCGTGCAACCGCTTCCATGAATCGATCTGCATCTTCATCGAAGGCAGCAATTCCGCCATTGTTTCGGTATTCCTGTGCACCAAAAACAGCTGATAGGCCGCCCAGCAGGAAAAGTTGGCGAACGAATGCATTTTTGTATCTACCGTCATGCAGCAAAACAATCCGTCTTCGCCGCTGCCTTCTTTCATGTTTTTCAGGGCGCCTTCGCCATAGACCGGATCGTGGTACCACTTAGCATCCGTAATATGAAGCGGAACGGACAAGTTGATCAGCTTGCTGAACTCCCATCCGCCTTTGCCGAATGGAGTCTTGCCTTTCTTGTGCGATCTTCCTTCGTAAAACAATGGATAACGCAGCAGACCGTACTGCGGGTCGGCCAAATTGTGGCGCAGAATAAACCAACGGTACGCCCACGTTTTGTCCAGCAGAGGGTCGCTGCTGCGAAAGACCGGAGCTTTTTCGAACCATTTCCCGTACTCTTGTCTGTAATCGGCGAGCACGCGGCGGGCCGAACGCCGGCTGAGCGCGTACCCCGCAGCTCTTTGTCCAAGCAGCTCCGGACGGTCTTTCCCCCGGATTCCCAATGACAACGCGACTACAAATTGCTTGGATTCGCCAGGCTTCAGCCGAACCTGCTCCAACAGCGCTTCATCGCTAACGGCTAGCGCGGCATCGATATCGAAACTGTAATGCTCGATGGTAAACGTGCCGAACAGCTGATTTTCCCCGTTGCCGTTAAAAACATGATCGAACGTTCTCAGCCGAAGCACGAGATCCTCGCCGCTCCGGTTCGTCCAAGTTTGGCAAGAAACGGCGCAATCGTCCCACGTTATAAATTTTTGTTCCGAATATAGCAGGGAGCTTCCTTCGTATTCCATGAATAGATGACTGGGAAACCATTCGGTCAGGCACGGTTCGAAGCTGTCCGTTAAATTGTTGTCCACCGTAAATAACAGCGGGATGTTCGTTTTGTGAATAAAATCGAACCGGCCGGAAAAGCCGGGTGCGGGATCCAAATAATCGGCCCAGAGCCGCGCGCCGGTCGAACCGAGCAGCAGCGATCCGGGCAGCGTGCGGAGCGACTTCTTTCCTGCGCGCAGTTGTTCGTCCCATGGAGCTGTAGACATCGCGGTTTCCCCCTATTCCATCATACCGGACTTCGGTGTATGAAATCGGCATTTCTGCTATATTCGTATTATATATCGGATTTTTTGCCTGTTAATGGTAGTTTTGTTTTCAACTATAGGGCAATCGCACTCAATTCCGTACAGATATTTTCCAAAATGCGATGCGCTCCCGTCTCCATGTATACGTGACGTAAATATCGTTGCCATCTGCAACGATCGCCGGGTACGAATATTGTTTTTCACCCCGGTCCAGCTCGAATTCATGATCCCACGTTTGCCCGTTATCGCCGGAAATACGAATAACGAGAGGAGTCCGCGGGCCTTTCGTACCGCTTTCCGGCCGTACGGGATTATAGGCCAGGACGAGATTGCCGTTGTCTAATTTGGCCAAATCGATTCCGCTGTTATTGTTCGGAAGCGAAGTGGGATACGCGGGACACCAGGTTCGCCCTCCGTCCGTGGAATCGCTTCGGTAAATCGCGCCTTCGGTGCTTCGCGTCAGCATATGTACGACTCCTGGAGCGGACTCCCACAGAGCCGGCTGGATGATGCCTTTCCCAATCAACCTGCTGTGGTCCAACGGCACCGTTTCGCTGCGAATCCACGTTTCCCCGCCGTCATAGGAAATATCGACGAACGCGTCCCAATCGGGTTCGACGGACGCCGGCGCGAGAATCGTACCGTCGCGCAATACGATCGGCTTGTTTTTCACCGGACCTCTTCCGCCAGTCATATCGCCTTCAACCAATGGAACGGGGATGGACCAAGTGCGGCCGCCGTCCTGCGACCGCATCACCATCGTTGTCCATTCCGATATGTTGTGTCCGACCTTGTAGTATAGAAACAGCACTCCGTCCCGTCTTCCGAACAGTACGGGATTCCAGTGCGGAACGCCTTCCTGATCGGCCACTTTCACCGGAGAAGTCCATCCCCCCTTCTCCCTTCTTGAAGTCCAAATCGCGACGTCGCCGGCCCGCTCTCTCGTCCCGCCGAACCAAGCGGCAATAACTTCCCCTTCGGGCAGAAGCTCAAGGGTGGAGGCATGACAGCTTAGGAAAGGCCGGTCATCCTCAAAGATAAATTCCTTGACGCAATCAACATATTTCATCGTTCGTCTCCTTATTTGTTATCGTGTCCCTTCGCGTTTATGTCTGGGGGACAACTTCATATTGTAGCCCGGAACAAGTTTGAAAAGCGACGAGGCCCGGTTCGGCCTGCTCGAAATCAATACCGCGCCCCTCCAGAAGAACCCGGACGGGATGAGCCGTCCGCAGCCGGCACGTGCCGCCGGAAATCGAAGTAATGACTGCGCGGGAAAGTGAACGGTCTTCCCATTCCATATCGACCTCGTAACCGCCGCGCGCTCTTAATCCTCTAACGGCGCCCCGGCTCCATTGCTTCGGAAGGGACGGCAGCAGGTGTATCGAACCGTCATGGCTCTGCAGCAGCAATTCCGCGATTCCGGCGGTACCGGCGAAATTTCCGTCAATGGAGAAGATGTTCATCTTCACTTTCGGATGACGGTGGGCGTTCATCATATTCGGATGCAACCCGGAAAGCAGTTCGATCAAGAAGCGGTGAGCCGGTCCGGCTTCCCTTAACCGCGCCCACAGGCTGACCAGCCATGCGCAGCTCCATCCGGTATGCCCGCCGCCGTGTTCAAGGCGCCGTTCCAACGATTTCTTGCATGCGGCGGCCAATTCGGGGTGTTGATGGAACGTAATCCGGTCGCCGGGGTGGAGTGCGAACAAATGCGCGATATGGCGGTGTCCCGGTTCGCATTCGTCGAAATCCTCTTCCCATTCCTGCAATTGGCCGTACCGGCCGATACGGAAAGGCGGGATGCGCGACTGCGCCAGCTCGAGTTCGAGCCGGAACGCTTCATCCTTGTTCAGGATGCGGCTGGCTTCTATGCAATGAGTGAAAAGCTGCGCGATGAGCGCCAAATCCATAGTGGAACCTTTGGTAACGCTGCTTGTTTGACCGTCATCGGCGATGAATGTATTTTCCGGAGAAGTGGACGGACAGGTTGTCAAATAGCCGTCTTCATCTTCCACCAGCCAATCCAAACAAAACATCGCGGCTTCTTTCATGGCAGGGTACGATTTCTCAAGAAAAGCCTGATCCTGGCCGAATGCGTAATGCTCCCATAAATGCTGGCATAACCATGCTCCCGCCATCGGCCAGAATGCCCAGCTGGGAGACCCGCCGCCGGGAGTCGCGGTTCTCCATATATCGATATTGTGGTGGGCGGTCCAGCCCCGGCAGCCGTAGTGCACGCTGGCGACCTTGCTTCCGGTGATTCTCAGATCGTCGATTAAATCGAACAACGGAAGGTGGCATTCCGCGAGATTGCAAACTTCCGCCGGCCAATAGTTCATTTCGAGATTAATATTGGTCGTCCAAGCGGAGCACCATGGAGGCTGCATGCGATCGTTCCAGATGCCCTGAAGATTCGCCGGTTGAGTACCGGGACGGGAGGCGGACATAAGCAAGTATCTTCCGTATTGAAAGAACAAAGCGGCAAGTCCGGGATCGCTCTCGCCTTTCTTAACGGCATCGATGCGGGCATCCGTCGGCCATCCGCTTCTGTCGTCTCCGTCAATATCAAGGGTTACTCTGCGAAACAGCCGTGCATGCTCGGAAATATGCCGGTCTTTCAATGCTTCGTATCCGAAAACATCGGCTCTCTCCAGCCATCGTTCGCACTGCAGCGCGGAGTTTTCCCCATAAGCGCAAGGTTCTTTGTCATAACCTTTAAAGCTTGTGGAAGCGGCTAGCAGCAGAATAACCTCTCCTGCGCCGCTGACGCTGATTTGGCTTCCGCTAACCGCTACCTTTCCGTTTGCCGCCGAAACGTGCAGGACGGCGTCGAACCCGATCCCTCTTTGATCCGCGTAACTAACAGGCTCCTCCGTTCTGACCGTATTCGGAAGCATATGTACCGGAGCGCGCCCCGACATAGCGATCCGATTGACGGATGCTTTACGGACGGAATATTGCAGCGGGCTGTGCAGGAACGCCGTGAACGATTGTTTTTTCTCGCTGTGCAGCCGCACCGCCATCACCTGATCTACGGCGGACACGAATATTTCGCGGCTGCAAGCGGCTCCGTCATGCCGGTAGGACACCCGCACGACGCCTTCGTCCAGATCCAATTCTCTGCGATAGTCCGTAATTTCGCCGTTCCCTTCGAATATCAGCTCCAAATCACCAAGCGGCAAATATGATTCTGTCCAAGGCCCTTGCATGTAATTTTCGATTATTTGTTCCGCTTCCGCGTATTTTTTCGTAAATATCATTTCGCGGACGCGGCCGAGATGCCGTATCGCGTCGTACCGGACAGGATCGCGGGGTTCCCCGGACCAGAGCGTGTCCTCGTTCAATTGGATCCGCTCGCGTTGCGTCCCGCCGAACACCATCCCGCCGAAACGTCCGTTTCCGAGCGGCAGCGCCTCAATCCACTGCGCAGCCGGTTTCGTGTACCATAACTTGTTGCCGGGCATGCTTCGGTTTCCCTCCTCTCGTTATAACCGTCATAAGTTATGTCCAGTATCGGACGGCAGCGAGCCGGCTCCCGGCCGCTACCAAACCAATTCCCGTTCCGGACGCCTGTATCCGTATTCCCGCAGCGGAGCTTTATCGTGCATCCGGCGGTGATTGTACAACGGGTGCTCGGCGCCTTCCGGGACAATGCGGTAGACCGTATCCCCACGCCAATGCGCTTCGAATTGTTGATGGATCGCTGTTTCCGTCGTGACGGAATGATGCAGCGGGAACGCAATGACGATGCGTTCACCGGAGCGGGCTTCCCCTAACGATAAATACCGCTGTTTCACCCAAATGCTCGGCTGCGTTCCGGTTTGCACTTCCGTCTCCCCGTCCCGGTGCCGTTCGATTTTCACTTTGGCGTAACCTGCCCAATCGGGAATGCGCACTAACAATCTCGGCACGTCTTGGCGGATGTCAAGCTCGACGCGCCCTTCATGCGGAAGATGACTGTTCACATCGAGCCAGCGCGAGCCGCGGCTGAGCAGAAAATTCACGCTGACCGTCCCGTTCCGTTCCGTAACGGTGTTGCTCCAGCCCATGAACAACCCGCGGGTTCCCGATCCGATGCAGCACATCTGCAGGTCGTTCGTGTGCCCTCTTCCGAAGTTCACATTGCAGCAAAAATCGTTCGGCGCGGAATACCCGGCAAACGCCCCGCGGGCCCGTTTAGCCGCCATGTAGTACGAAACCTCTCCCGGAATGTCGCGCGATGTGTCGCCGGATTGCTCCACCCAATCCAAATTGAGCAGCTGCGATTCGACGAGATGGTTGCGTAGGAAACGTTCCACAACGCTCCAATACTCGGTATATCCGCTTCTGGCCAACGCGATGCCGCACGAAATCAGGTCAACCAAAGAACAAGTTTCATGCTCGTACGCCTGCTCCCGCAAGTCGCCCGGAGTCCACCCGAAAGAAGTGCACTTGGTCAACGCCCAATCGTAGCTTTTCTTGACAAAATGAGTGATCGATGCGTCGCCCGTGAAGATGGCGAATCTCGCCAAAGCGTCCAACGTGCCGATTCTCGTGTGGAAATGGCCGCTTCGGTATGCGAGCGAATCGTTGAAGCTTCCGTCCGGCAGAAACACGCCGCTTCGATGCACGATGAGCGCCGAGAAAAATTCGCACAGCTCGTACGCGTCCGGATTTCCCGTCACTTCGTGGTATTTGAGCAGAGGCATGATCAACCGACCGCAGAAAGCCGCCGGGTCGGGAGCGAGGCGAAGCTGCACGCCGTTGGCGGAAGGCCATCCGCCCTCTTTGTATTCCGAGGCCGGATAATACCAGACGTCCCGTTCCTTGACGGCAATCCGCTTGAGCGCCGCCACGTGTTTGTCCGCGGCTTCCTTCGCCTTCGCGTCCCCTGTCGCCATGTACCAAGTCGTCAATGCAAGGATGACCGCGCGCTGGTCGATCATATTTGCGTTCGGTTCCCAATTGAAATGCGGATTTCTTTGCCGATAGCTCAGCCCGTCTTCTTTAAAAAAGCTAAGCAGATTTTTTCTGTATTGTTCCTCGACATCTCTGCCGTCCTCCAGCCCGGACATATGGCGGGCCAAACACATCGCGTCCACCAGCCTGCCGTGGCTTGAGCCGTAATCCCAGTCGCCGTGCGTTAAAAATGCGGGTTTCTCCATCAAATTGCCGGCGAAGAACGGAATGCCGCCAAACTCCGTATCGGCAAATCCGATCATCGCGTTCAATGCGAAGCCGGCGCGCTCCTCCAACAACAATGTGTCGGGAACCAGTCGATTGTCAGCCATTTCACGATCACTCCCATGCGTTATAATTTCGGAGAACTGCATCGGCGCTCACTCATACAGCCAATCGAGCGTATCGATGCCGTCGTTTCTATGTTCCACGTCCCGCGGCCGCATTTGTTCGTCGTCGCGAATGACACCGAGGATGAGGTACGCCCCTTTGCCGAAATCGAGCGTGTGCCGCCCCGCCTCATAACGGTAGGCGTGTACATTCACCGAAGGATAGGCGAACAACCGCAGCCCTTTGCGCAATATCGGCATATATCCGCCGCGGTCGTCCGCGTGCGTGTTTTCCTCCAAACTCGGAGGCTGCAGCCACTGTTCGTCCTTCGAGTTGAAATACCCGATCATTACTTTCGACGGCTGCGGCAGTTCGATGTCCACCGTGCAGCCCAAGCGGCCCGCCTTCATTTGGCTGAAGCGGATTCCCGTCAACCCGTGCAGCTCTTCCGCACAGCCGGTAATGCGGGTATCTCCGTCCATGAACGCGAAGCCGCCTTTCTCCACTACGTACGCCTCTGCGTCAGAAGAATGCAGCGTGAACGGTGCTTCCCGGTAAGCGGATATTGGTTCTTCCTTTCGTTGGAGCGCCTCCGGCAACATTGCGGAGGCAAGCTCATTGACATGAGTGCGGAACTTCTCGAGCTCGGTTTCGTACAGCGGCAAACAGTCTTTCCAATGTCTGAACGCGAAACCGTCCCGGACCGGAACTTTGCGCTGCGGTGTTTGCATGCTGTTGGCGTATAAATACGTCGTTTCCGTTATTTCCGTGAGTTTCCTGTAATGTTCGGCGCTTTTCTCGAGATGCGTAAGCGCTTGCTCCAGCAGCTCCACATGATTGAAAAATTTTCCTTTGGCCATATGTTTATACGTCAGAACGGCAAGCGCAGCTCTCACTTTATGCGAATAGAAGTAAACCATGCGGCGAATCGCTTCCACATCGCCGGCCAACCGTTCGAATTCTTCGCGCTCCAGTGTAACGAATGCGCGCGCCTCCTCTATCGCAGCTGCGGCGTCTTCTGCATGACGCTCCGCATCGGCGATTGTTTCCGGAGGCGTCTCGCCTACGTGCGGTTCGCCCGCCAGTTCCTTCATAACGTACTCTTCCAGACGTTCGCCCTCCGGCGATTGGGATTCCCATAAATCGGGCCATGGCATATGCCGGTCCGGATTCGTCAGTTGGCTCATCGTCATTCCCAAGCTCATCGTTTGCCGGTTTCCTTCGGTAATGCCGAATCTCCGAAGCAGCTTCGGGGCGCACTCCCCGAACGCGTCGTATGCGTCCAGAATCGCCGCGCCGGCTTCGGGAGCGCCGAACCGGCGGCCGAGCGCCCCCCTCCAGAAGTGACGTTCGGCATCCGGATCGCGATCGGGATTCCATGCGTAACGGAACCAGGCCGCAAACCAAATCCAATCCCGGTCCATCTGTCTCAATCTTGGTTCCGCCCGGTCGGGCGAATACGGCCAATCCCAAAAAAACAGCGGATATAGATGCAGTCCGTTCGCGTTCAAGCGATACTTAGCCGCCTGCATACACTTTTGGATGAATGACGGCGATCCGTAACGGAAAGGTTCAAGATTGGCTAGAATATGCACATTGATGATATGTACCGATTGTTGGGAAGCGAGCTGCCGGTGTATGTCCTGCCACTTGCCGCGCGGCGTCCAGGTCGTCAACGATTCCCCGTTGTACTTCGCTTCCGTATACAAGTTCGGATACAGCGGCAGCGCCGCTTCAACGACTTTATTCGCGTCGATCGTGTGCGAACGAAGAATGATCGGCGGAAGTTCCTTTGCATTCATCTCACGCAAACCTTCCAGTACGCCGGACAAAATCGTTTCGTTGAACCACTCCACGCCGTAAATTTGTCCCTGCAGCGCTTCCCCGAGGCATACCATCAGCCCCGCGTTCGGATACGCGCGGACGAATTCGGCGAGCGATTTCTTGTAATAATCGCTCGTTAAAGGCAGCGGCTTCGGCTGATGCAGCTTCAGCCCGTGCTTCTGCGCGAACGGCAGCGGAATGTGGATGTTGTAAAACTTTAGCACGACCCATATTCCCCGCCTGCCCGCTTCTTCCGTCAGCCACCGGAACGTATCCGCGTTGAGGGCGAATTGTTCCTCCGTTACCTCCAGCGCTTCCGGATAATCTTCCAGCTTCACTAGGGAGGAGAACGGGTGGCCGCTCCATATATAGATCACATTGCAGCGCTCTTCCAAGAGCATGTCTAGAAAATCCAACCACAAATCACGATCGTAAAACCATGGAAATCGGTCCGGCGTTATCGGGTATTCGTACGTTTGCCTGGGCGGTTCGACCGTCGTCTTCTGCAGGCCGATCGCCGGCCCCCGCAGTGCAAAGCGCGGGGCGTCCCCGTAAGCGAAATCTTTCGGCAACTGTCCCGCGTTGCGTACGCGGCGGGCGATCTCCTGACAACCATAGAGCACGCCGGTATCGTTACCGCCGGAAACCGTGAGCAATTCTCCGGGGTTGGCCGCAATATAAAAACCTTCTCCCCGGGGTGCATCCGTATGGTACAGCAGCACATCACGATCCTCCAGCTGCCGCAAAAACTCCGACTCGCTGCGGTTTCCTGCGTAAATCTTCATTCCCGGGACTGACCGGTACCGGTCCCACCCCCAGGGCGTTGTATCCTCAAGTACGGCATATCCGCATTCGTGCAGAGCAGCTTTCAACAGATCAAGTCCGTATCTCACCCTCGGGGAGGGATTGCTGTCGTATCCGAGACAGACGCTTTTCATCGGTGTACCTCCATCCTGCATACTATTTCAGAAACAGCTCGATAACCGGCACCGCGACGTCCGGCTTCTTCACGGGAAGCGACAACGTCAATGTTTCCGCGTCCCTGCCTTCCCGGAAAGCCCCTTCCGCCATCGTGCTCTCGGCCGCGCCTTCCCGCATTCGGATTTCCGAACAATCGTTCAGCAATTGGGCATATTCCACTTTGCCGGCAAATCCGTGCAAATGTATATTTTTGAACGGCCAACTGAAGACGTGCACATACATCCGGTTCGTCGCCGGATTGTAAGTTAACCGGCAATCTTGAGGACGAATATACGATTCAGGCGCTTGCGTGCATCCGTATATCGAACGGCCGTGCCGCTTCATCCATTCGCCGATTCCCTTCAACCGCTCTAAGGAGCGTTCATCGAACTCTCCGCGTCCGGTAGGACCGACATTAAGCAGCAGATTTCCCCCTTTGCCGACCGTATCGATCAGCATCTTGATCAGCGTCTCCGCGCTCTTCCACGTTTCCTCGTCGCGGTGGTACCCCCACGAGCCGCTGAACGTATGGCATGTTTCCCACACCACCCGTTGACCGTCCGCTTTGACCCATTCCTTCGGCATATACTGCTCCGGCGTCGTAATGTCTCCTCCGACCTGCAGCCGGTCGTTCAGCAAAATATGCGGTTGGAGTTCCCTTATCAATCCGACCAGCCGTTCGCTGCCCCAATCGTCCTTCCCTTTCCCCGGTAACCCGTTTTCTCCCGGGAAAGAAAAATCGTAGAACATCAAATCTACTTTTCCGAATTGCGTCAACAACTCTTTCGTCTGTCCGAGCAAATACTCCCTGTACTTGTAAAAATCCCTCTTCCCGCTTTCCTCGATAAACTTGGGATCGAGACGAAGCGGGTGCTTCGGATCTACCGTATAATGGGGATGATGCCAATCGATGAGAGAGTAATAGAACCCGACCTTCATGCCGCGTCCGCGAAACGCTTCGACTATCGGCCGCAGCAGATCGCGGCCGGCCGGCGTATTCGGCGCCTTATAATCGGTCAGCTTGCTGTCCCACAAACAAAATCCCTCATGGTGTTTCGTAGTGATTACGAAGTATTTCATCCCGGCTCCGGAAGCGTACTCCGCCCACAGCTCCGGATCGTACAAATCGGGGTCAAATCGCCGGAAGTACTTATCGTATCGCTCATCCGTCATCTTCTCCCGCGATTTCAACCACTCGTGCCTAGCGCCTAACGAATACAGTCCCCAGTGGATAAACAGCCCGAACCGGTCATGAACGAACCAGGAGCTGTCACCGGCCGTTTTTTTAACCTCAAACATTGTCCTTAGCCCCCTTAACCGGTTGCAACCGGGATATGAACGTATAGCTTCCGGAACCGGTCCGGTATAAGGCTTTACCGTGCCGCGAGCCGACATAACGGACTTCCTCCGTCCGGCTTTCATCCGTTTCGATCACCGTCCCCGGCACATAAATCGTGGCGGACGCGTTTGCCGGAATGGCGACATTCAATGCGAAACTATCGCGATCCAGCTTCCAATCCACCCCGATCTTTCCATACACCGAATGGAACTCGCCTTTGGCATAAGTCAGTCCCCCGCCTATCCGCGGATGAATTTCGATATGCTTGAAGCCCGGCTGCTCCGTATCCGTTGCGATCCCCAGAATGTTCTGATACATCCATTCGCCTACGGAACCCAACGAGTAATGATTGAACGAATTCATCTCCGGAGTTTGGAACCCGTTCGTCTCCGTCCATCCGTCCCACCGTTCCCATATCGTCGTTGCCCCGTGCTTGATGGAATAAAGCCAGGATGGGAACGAATCTTGATTTAACAAAGTATAAGCGACATCGTCTCTTCCGCCCTCGGTGAGAGCGGAAAGCAGATAGCCGACTCCAAGAAACCCCGTCGATAAATGGTCTCCGTGCGATTTAATGTTTTCCGTCAAATGCGATAATGCCAATTCCCTTTGCTTTTCGTTAAGCAGCAGGTTCATCTTCAGTGCGAGCGCGTACACCGTCTGCGTATCGCCTTTGATGCGTCCGTCCGCGCCGACGAAAGCGTCGGAGAAAGCATGTTTGATATCTTTAAACAAAGCCCCATACTTGAAGGCATCCTCGGTATAACCGAGCGCTTTCGCGGATTTTGCCAGAAGATCGGTGCTGTAGGCGAAGTATGCGGTATCCAGCACGTCTTTCGGCGTATCCGCGTTGATGGAAAGCCAGTCGCCGTAGTTGGAGTAACCCGGACGGATCAGGCCGTTCGTGTTCGATTTCAAATATTCCACCCATTTGACCATGGCGGAATAGCACCGTTCCAATATGCGTTTGTCCCCGTACATCTGGTATACCGTCCAAGGAATGATGATACCGGCATCGCCCCACCCGCCGTTATCGGGAGCGAGCCAGTTCAATTTTTCATTACGGAGCTTGAACGCTTCCCATCCGGCATCCGGCGCTACATCGGGAAACGCTCCGGACGGGCGTTGGGCGTCGATCAGGTCGGTCATATACTTTGTAAAGAAGCGGGCGACATCCATATTGAAGCTCGACGTGCGGGCGAATATTTGCGCGTCTCCCGTCCATCCGAGCCTCTCGTCGCGCTGCGGGCAATCGGTCGGGACGCTGAGGAAGTTGCCGCGCTGCCCCCACATGATATTGCTGTGAAGCTTGTTGAGCATGACGCTCGAAGTTTCCAGCCAGCCCGTTTGCTCCGTCGCGGAATGAACCGCTTTGCCGATGACCGTCTGCAAAGTAGGAGGAGCCGTCAGACCGGCTACTTCAACATAACGAAATCCGTGAAACGTAAAATGAGGTTCGAAATATTCAACCTCGCCGCCTCGTATGATGTACTTGTTCCGCTGAACCGCTTTTCTCAAGTTATCGAGGTACAGCGTGTGCTCATCGCTCATCATTTCCGCATAAGTGACGGTTATTTCCTGACCCTCGACACCGTTTTCCACTTGAAGCCGGACCCAGCCGACCATATTTTGACCCATATCGAAAATGTACGTATTCCGCGGAGTTTTGCGCATACTGACAGGCAGCAATTCCTTCATGACCCGAACGGGCGGATCCGCTTGCGACGTAAGGCTTCCATCGTAACGATCCAATACGACGGGAGTTTCCCAAGCCGAATCGTCAAACCCGTCGAGCTTCCAGCGTTCCGGCTCCAGGCGGGCATCGTACGATTCGCCTTTGATGATATCCGAGTACAGGATCGGTCCGGCCGTCGTCTTCCACGACTCGTCGGTCACAACACGCTCGACGGATCCGTCCTCGTACTCGATATGCAGCTCAAGGAGCAAAAATGGGTTGTCCCCGTATACATTGTTACCGAACATTCCCACATGCCCTGCGTACCATCCCGTACCCAATACGGCTCCCAGCACATTGTTTCCTTTATGCAAAAATGCCGCCGCGTCGTAAGTCTGATATTGAACTCTGATATTGTAATCGGTCCAACCGGGTGCGAAGCGGTCGTTTCCGATTCTTTCCCCGTTGATGTGCAGTTCGTATAAGCCCAATGCAGACGCATATATGAAAGCGCGGCGAACCTCCTTCTCGATCGCCACTGTTTTCCGGAAATACGGGGACGGCGGAAGCTCCGTATCATGCCGCTTTTTTCTGCCGATCCAGCGGGCTTTCCATTCGCTTTGCCGCAGAAACCCCATCGACCAAGAGGCTGATCTGCTCCATGACGACACGTTGCCGTCTTTATCCCAAATTCTGACCTTCCAATAATATGTCCGGTTCGATTCCAGCGCCTTGCCTTCATATACGATATGGACGGACTGATCGGACGGCACTTTCCCGCTGTCCCACATATCGGCCGCGTCTTCGTTCAGCAATTCGGGACGGGAAGCCGTCAATATTCGATAAGCCGTTTGCTTCTGGCCGTACTCCGCCGATTCTAAGATCCAGCTTAACCGGGGATTTGTAGTATCGATGCCTAATGGATTTTCGCAATATTCGGTTTTTAAACGTGAAACATTCATAATTTTTTTCGATTCCTCCCGTCATGCTTGTATTGGACTTGCATTTATCGATTTAAAGCAGCTTTGCGTATATCGCTTTCATGTCTTGTACCGAAAGCGTTTTGGGATTGTTGTTCAACAGCCGCGTCACTTTGGAAGCCGAATCGGCCAAATCGTCCAAGTGCTCATCCGAAACGCCGAATTGCCGCAAACTCCGGGGAATATTCAATCGTTTCAACCAAAGTTCCATCGTTTCAATCACACGCTCCGCCGATTCGGATGCGGATAAACCCGCTGTGTCCAGCCCCATTGCTTCCGCGACCCGCTGCAGCTTCCCGGTTATGGAGCCGATCTGGTATCGCATCACGTGCGGAAGCAGCATCGCATTGGACAGACCGTGTGATATATGAAACTTTCCGCCGAGCGGATAGGCTAAAGCGTGCACTGCCGCCGTACCCGCCGAAGTCAAGGCCATTCCGCCGAACATGGATCCATAGAGCATTTCCTCTCTTGCTTTCAAGTCGGTTCCGTTGTCATAAGCGGCGAGCAAGCTGCCGGATATTTTCCGGATCGACTCCAGCGCCATCATATCGCTGATCGGATTTGCTTTATTGCAAATATAAGATTCCAACGCATGGGTGAGCGCATCGACTCCCGTTGCAGCCGTCACATCCCGTGGAAGCGTAAGCGTCAATTCCGGATCCAACAAAGCGATTCGCGGGAGCAAGTAGCTGCTGACCGCGCCGACTTTCAGCGATTCGTCCGGCAAAGTGACGATCGCATTAGGAGTAACTTCCGATCCGGTTCCCGAAGTGGTCGGAATCAAGACGGTCGGGACGCCCGGTTTTTCCACGCGGTCGATGCCAAGCATATCGCGGATGCTCCGGCGGTTCGTTCGAAGAACGGACAGCAGCTTTGCCGCATCGAGCACGCTGCCACCGCCGATTCCGATATAAACATCGAACGGCTCCCCTTCTATCGACCGGTGCAGCTGCTCCAATTGATCTGCCGTCGGTTCAGGCCGTATGCCGGTCAGCTCATCCGAACCGATCCCCTCATTGCGGAGCTGGCGGCGGATATCCGCAACAAATCCCTGTTTATGTATGCTGGGAGAGCTGATGATCAGGACGTTTCGGACATTCCCGATTCCCGCAAGACGTTTCCCCAGCATAGAGAGACTGCCGTTCCCGGCAATGATGCATTCGCTCGTGCGGAATACCGAATGGCTTACCGCTGCGCTCATTGTATTTCTTCCTTTATATAGCCCATTTTTTTATAGTGCCGGAGCAGGTTTCTTAACGTTTCTTTCAAGGAGGGATCCGGCGGAGCGATCGGCGGCCGGCACGGGCCGGCTTGCAGTCCCATCAGATTCATAGCTTCCTTGAACACGGAAGGCAGCGTTGCTTGTTTATATGCTTCCGACAGCGGACGCAGCAAGCTTTGCGCTTCCTTCGCCGCGCCCAACTCTCCGTTCCTCCAATGGGAATAAATCGCCGTGATCAGCTCCGGAACGACATTCGCCGAGCCGCTTACCCCTCCTTTACCGCCGGCCATCAACGTCCATAACAATAAAGAATCAGATCCGGCCAGCACGGAAAAATCCGGTCCCGTTGCGTGAATATATTGTAGGATCATGTCAAAATTGCCGCTGCTGTCTTTAATTCCTACGATATTCGAAATATCCGATAACGCGGCCACTGTCTTCGGTTCCAGATGGAGTCCCGTTCGGGCCGGAAAATTGTACAGGACGATCGGCAGCGACGTCCATGAAGCCACGCTTCTGTAGTGGTTAATTAATTCATGTTGGGTTAACGGCAGAAAGTACGGCGTAATAATCGACAGCGCATCCGCTCCGGCCGCTTCCATCTTCTCCGACAAGTTCGCGACTTCTTTGGTGCCGATCCCCCCTGTGCCCGCATAAACCGGCACTCTCCCTTTCGTTTCGTCTACAACGATCTCGACGATATGAATTTTCTCTTCCATCGTTAACGAGAAGAACTCCCCGTTCGTCCCCAAACAAAACAGTCCGTCTACCCCCGCGTCAATAAAACGGTTGACGAAACGACGCACCACGGGTTCATTCAACTCATGTTTTTCAGTAAACGGCGTGATCAGTACCGGAATAACCCCTTCGACTCGCTGCATGATCATCCACTCCTTCGTGCTTTCAATTTATTACTAAAACGGTTGGCAGTCATAGGGGATTCGTTCCACGTTTATAGGTTATTTATCCCTTCTTCCCATCGTCCGGGGCGGTCGGCAAGTAGAAACAAACAACCTATAATTATGGAATTAAACACCTATAAATGAGAGAACCGCTTTTTATACAATAGGATTGTAATTTGTAAGCGCTTTTAATTTTATTTTATTGAAAGGCGGAGATAAGATCAGTGAAAAGGTTTCTTATGTGTCTCATGATCGTTTTCATGGCCGTTTCGTTAGTTTCCGTTGCCAACGCTGCTTCAGCAGCAACGGAGGTTCAAGTTTATTTCAACGGTGAGCAGATCCAATTTGACGACGCACAACCAGCTATATTAGACGGCCGCACACTTGTTCCGTTCCGCAAGCTGTTTGAAACCCTTGGATTTAATGTGAAATGGAGCGATGCCCAGCAGCAAGCAACTGGAACAAAAGGAAATCTTACGATTGAATTAACGATCAACAGCAAGCAGGCGNACAACCAGCTATGATAGACGGCCGCACACTCGTTCCGTTCCGCAAGCTGTTTGAAACCCTTGGATTTAATGTGAAATGGAGCGATGCCTTGCAGCGAGCAACTGGAACAAAAGGAAATCTTACGATTCAATTAACGATCAACAGCACACAGGCGAAGGTCAATGGAAAGCTCGTTTCCCTGGATGTTCCTTCTCAGATTGTCAACAACAGCACAATGGTGCCGCTTCGCTTCGTCTCAGAGAACAGCGGATATGAGGTCACATTCNAATGTGAAATGGAGCGATGCCCAGCAGCAAGCAACTGGAACAAAAGGAAATCTTACGATTGAATTAACGATCAACAGCAAGCAGGCGAAGGTCAATGGAAAGCTCGTTTCCCTGGATGTTCCTTCTCAGATTGTGAACAACAGCACAATGGTGCCGCTTCGCTTCGTCTCAGAGAACAGCGGATATGAGGTCACATTCGATAGCAATGGGTCGGTATCGACCATCAACATTGGGTCCGGTACCTCCGGCAATAACGGCGGAAGTTCAACCAATATTAAGACGACTCCGGTTTCCCTGAAAGGAAAGAAAATGGCCATCGTCGGCCGAACCAGAGGACAAGCCGAGGAAGATAACGCAGTCGCGAAACGGTTTATGGTTCTCGGCATGAAGGTCACACTTGTGGATGAAAAACAAGCCACCGTTAAATTGCTCAAAGAATATGACATCGTCTATTTCTCTCCGACCGTGAACGAAAAGTATGTCAAGGACGGTCAAATGAAAGGTCTCGACAAGCCGCAAATTTACGGCAAGAGACAAGGTATGGCCGGCATTAGTCTGGCTCCTCCTCTGAAGCCGGAAGAAGATGGGGACGACGAGGAAGAAGAAAAGGAAAAAACAAGATTCATTTCCTTTAAGGACCCTAAACATCCGTTCGCAGTCGGTCTCAGTTCCCCCTCAAAAGTAGAAGTGTTCAGGAAGGTTGATGAAAAGAAGGACAACATGATACAGCTTGGGGTTGCCGGCACAAAAATGGGAAAAAATGCGAAAGTGGTCGCAACCGTCGAAGGCAAACCGAACGAACCGTACATTTACCTCTACGAGAAAGGATCGAAAGCGGATGACGGCAGCGTCGTGCCCGCACGCATCGCGTACGCTTTCGGAGCCATCGGATTCCACAAGCAATTAACCGATGACGGATGGAAGATTTTCACCAACATTATCGTTTGGGCCCTGCAAAAACAATAACCGGAAAAACATAAAAAGCCGTCCATTGTCCGAAGATTCATTCATATGAGGGGATAAGATCAGTGAAAAAATTTCTAATGAGTCTCATGATCGTTTTCATGGCCGTATCGATGGTTTCCGTTGCCAACGCTGCTTCAGCAGCAACGGAGGTCCAAGTTTATTTCAACGGTGAGCAGATCCAATTTGACGACGCACAACCAGCTATGATAGACGGCCGCACACTCGTTCCGTTCCGCAAGCTGTTTGAAACCCTTGGATTTAATGTGAAATGGAGCGATGCCTTGCAGCGAGCAACTGGAACAAAAGGAAATCTTACGATTCAATTAACGATCAACAGCACACAGGCGAAGGTCAATGGAAAGCTCGTTTCCCTGGATGTTCCTTCTCAGATTGTCAACAACAGCACAATGGTGCCGCTTCGCTTCGTCTCAGAGAACAGCGGATATGAGGTCACATTCAATAGCATTGGGTCGGTATCGACCATCAACATTTGGTCCGGTACCTCCGGCAATAACGGCGGAAGTTCAACCAATATTAAGACGACTCCGGTTTCCCTGAAAGGGAAGAAAATGGCCATTGTCGGCCGAACCGGAGGAAAAGCCGAGGAAGATAACGCAGTCGCGAAACGGTTTATGGTTCTCGGCATGAAGGTCACGCTTGTGGACGAAAAACAAGCCACCGTTAAAATGCTCAAAGAGTATGACATCGTCTATTTCTCTCCGACCGTGAACGAGAAGTATGTGAAGGACGGTCAGATGAAAGGTCTCGATGTACCGCAAATTTACGGCAAAAGACAAGGCATGGCGGGCATTCGTCTGGCTCCCCCTCCGGATCCGAATAATACGGAGGATCGGGACGAGGATCCGGACGACAATACCCCAGCTTCGGAAAAAATAAGATCAATTACGTTTAAAGACTCCAAGCATCCGATCGCTGCCGGTTTTTCCGGAAAAGTAGAAATATTCAGGAAAGTCGATGAAGAAAAGGAAAAAATGACCCAATTGAGTGTCGGCGGCAACATTCCAATCGGAAAAAATGCCAAGGTGATCGCAACCGTTGCCGGCCAGCCGGACAAACCGTATATTTACGTTTACGAGAAAGGATCGAAAGCGGATGACGGCACCGTCGTGCCCGCGCGCATCGCGTACGCTATCGGAAACATCGGATTCCATAAGCAATTAACCGAGAACGGCTGGAAGATTCTCAACAACATCGTCATATGGGCCTTGCAAAAACCGGAACAGAAATAACGCTTAGTTTATAAAGCCTTTCATTGGTCGAAAGAGGCTGCCTCCTTCAAAGCGGTTCCACTCTGCTGAGGGGCGGCCTTTCTACTAAATAATTGATGTTGGGAAGGTTGACTTGGCGGCGATTCCGCACGGGTGTGGAAAACTACCATATGGAGGGATATACTCAATGAAAAAGTTCCATACGTTTCTTTTTATCGCTTTAATGACGGTTTCGGTGATCGCATGCTCTTCAAATCAACCCTCGCAGGAAGCTGACGACGGCGCTTCGGAAGTTACGGATACGGAAACGGCTGCACCGGAAGCCGGGGAAAGTAATCCGCAATCGACGGATAGCGATACTGCCGCTGAACCTGACGAAACCGGCGGCAATGATACGCAAACGGCCGATAACAATGCTGCAACGGATGATAACGGTGCGGAGGAACCGGCTGAAACCGGCGACAACGATTCGCAGACCGCGGAAAACGACACTTCAACCAAACCTGCCGAAACCGATGACAATAAGGATACGCAGACACCGGATAAGGAAACTTCAACGAAGCCGGCGGAAACTGACGACAATAAGGATACGCAGACACCGGATAAGGAAACTTCAACGAAACCGACGGAAACCGAAGATAAGAATAAACAGACGCCGCCGGATAACGACACTTCAACGACGAAACCGGCGGAAACCGAAGATAAGAACACACAGATGCCTCCGGATAACGACGCTTCAACGAAACCGGCGGAAACCGAAGACACGAATACGCAGACGCCGCCGGATAACGACACTTCGACGAAACCGGCGGAGACGGCGGCAAAGCAAGTTTCTCCCAAGGGAAAGAAAATGGCCATTGTCGGCCGGACCGGAGGCAAAGCCCAGGAAGATGCGGCAATTGCGAAACGCATGATGGTTCTCGGATTGAAGGTGACGCTGGTAGATGAAAAGCAAATCTCCGTAGAAAAGCTCAAACAATATGATATCGTCTACTTCAGCCCGACCTTAAACGAGAAGTTTGTTAAGGACGGTCAAATGAAAGGCCTCGACGTGCCGCAAATTTACGGCAAGAGACAAGGCATGGCGGGCATTCGTCTCGCTCCCCCGCCGGATCCGAACGCCGATCCTGACGATGAAGAATCAACTTCGGAAAAAATAAGATCCATCGCCTTTAAAGACTCGAAACATCCGGTTGCAGCAGGTTTCTCCGGAGAAGTAGAAGTGTTCAGGAAGGTCGATGAGGATAAGGAAAAGATTAAACAGTTGGGTGTTTCCGGCCAGAAAACGGGAAAAAACGCGAAGGTGATCGCAACCGTGGCTGGACAACCGAAAGATGCATACATTTACGCTTATGAGAAAGGATCGAAAGCGGACGACGGCACAGAAGTGCCGGCACGCATCGCATATGCTTTCGGCAGCATCGGATTGCAACAACAATTGACCGAAGACGGGTGGAAAGTTCTCTCCAATATCGTCATATGGGCTTTGCAAACTCCGGAGAATCCGTAACGGTATTTATATGGAAGGGGAATTTTCCAATGACTAAAAGCTTTATCCTGGCAGCGCGCACCTCCCTATTGGCGCTCGCGGTTATCGTTTCCGGCTGTTTCGGCGGAAGCAACCAAACCGCCGGCGATTCCGGAGGCGAAGCTTCCGAAGACGAATCCGGCACGGTGATCAACAATACGCCGGAAGACGAGTTATTTTTCTATACGGCGCAAAACAAAATCTATGAAGAGGAAGAAAATTTCGAGAAACTGATCGGACAATATATCAGAAAGAAGTTTCCCGACATTAAAATCAAGCATATCCACTGGAACGACGGTACAAGATATGAGGATTTGATCGCTAAAGGAACGATTCCCGACATCGTGCTTGAGGATGTCCGCCGGAACACGACCCGATTGATCGGCAGATTCAAGCTGGAGCACGATATGTCCGACCTGATCAAAAAATATAATTTCGACTCCTCGGTACTTAGTCCGGCTGCCATGCAGGCTGTTGCGAACGCGTCGAACGGAGGCACATACTCGCTTCCTTTTGAAATCAACGATTACGTGCTTGTTTACAACAAAGACATCTTCGATAAATTCGGCGAAGATTATCCGGAATCCGGCATGACATATGATGAAGCTTACGAGTTAGCGAAAAAACTGAGCCGTCAAGACGGAGATATTACATACAAAGGGTACCAGCAGCACCCCAGCCATTACATGCAGTTTAACCAGCTCTCCGCGCCAGCGCTTCACCCGGAAGAAGACAGGGCTTATATTACAACGGACACATGGATGAAGCTGGTGAATAACATCAGGCGGTTTTATGACATTAAGGGCAATCAGTTCACATCGACCACTTACTTTCCGCAAGGAAAAATGGCCATGTCTGTGGATGTCGTGGAAAATGTCGTCAAATGGGCCCGCGAATATCCCGATTTGAACTTCGATTTCGCGGCGGTTCCCGTATTCCCCGAATCTCCCGGCTCGAAATATCAACCGAATATGAACGGTTTGTTCATCACTAATCAGTCCAATAAGAAAGACTTGGCGTTTCAAGTGATCGCTTATCTGCTTTCCGAGGAGGTGCAGATGGAAAGAGCCAAACAGGGCGTCGTCAGTCCGATGAACAGCGAACAGGTTGTTCAGGTATTTGGGCAAAACGTGCCGGAATTGCAAGGTAAAAGCGTACAAAATATTTTTGCCCTACAGCATGCCGTTCCGGCTCCCCGCAAACCGGGATTGACGTTCATAGATCCGAAAGTGGCGCAAATATTCCAGCCGCTGATCTTCGAGGAGTCGAAAGACAACGTAACGGCGCTGCGCATCGTGGAGGAAGAAATGAACAGGCAGATCGACGAGACGAAATTATTGAAGGAAGCCGGCGGCGACTGGTGGAAGTGGCAGTAGACAGCATGTCATATTAAATTTGAAAAAACCGCCTGAAAAGGCGGTTTTCGCATGTCAATGGTGCAGAGGGCGCGGCGATATGTTTTGATTTTGTATGGTGATATTCATCTCTCTCTTGTCGTTTATGGTGGCCAAAAATATGTCCTTGAGTTGGAGACCTTTTTCGCTGATTTGGTTTAAGATCCAAACTTCATCCAAGTTAAGCTCATTCACCGTCCCCTGTTCGATTCGGCCTTCCATTATAACGGCATACGAAATACCGGATTCCGTTTTTGTAATTCCCAGGTCCTCGGCAGTGACCGCAGCTTTTTCCGTTTTTTTGTGAACCGTCAGCTTGCCGCTAGCTTCAAGTACGGCCGTATCGACGGCGGCGATATCAAACACGTCGTTTTCTCTAAGCATTTGTAAAATATTATCGATCGAGTACTTTACTTTTTTTAAGTTATTTACAATGATCTTGCCATCCTTAACGACTACAATCGGTTCGAACGTAACCCATTTGCCAAATCGGCGGTTCTTAACTACCAGCGTGGAAACCGATTTTTGCAGCAAGCCAACGCCCGCGACCGCAAAGGCGGTAGGGATATGTTCGATTCTAGGATCGGCGATATCGGCTCCGACAATCGAGCCCAGTGAAACAATGATAAGAAAATCAAATACCGGCAATTCTCCGATGGACCTTCTGCCCATAAATAATGCGATTATCAGTACTAAGGGAAAGATGGTAATGATCCGGCCGTAAATAATTAATATGTCTTTGATTGTTTCCATCACAATACGATACCTCGCCTGTATGTTTGAGGAAAAAAATAACAGTAGTTATGTTTCCCTGCAATTCCGCAAACATACATGTCTCTTGATTACCTGCGTATTGACAGATCGCTTTTGTTTCCGTGGTCTCTCACGAAAACGACATATTTCATTAGAAAATAACTGCAAGCCGAAGATATCGCCGTGGACAATCCTTTCGCGACGTTGTATTGCGTCCACGAAGGTATGCTCCATGAATTTGAGCTTAAGTAAGAGTAACCTAATAGGAATATGACGTTGCCGATCAAGAGAGCAAAACCGGCTTGAAGCGCAAACCCGAATTTTTCACGAATGCGAAAGGTAGCCCGGCGATGAAACGTAATTCGCGAATTCCAAATGTAGCTGTTTGTAACGGCAGAAACGTATGCAATGGTATTGTATACGGTTAGCCAAGTCGGATCGGTTGCAGGTCGAATCCACAGCAGCAAATTCAATATACCGAAATCTACTAGAGCATTCGCTCCGCCTATGACGATAAAGGAGAATACCGAAACCCAATTATCTTTCCCGGTGCTAGGCATCTCTTTCCCTTACCCGGCTAGCGAAGCGTGTTTTCGTATTCAACGCGGCCGTATAAAACCCCAACAACTGTAAACTCGGTCCGTCCCAACCGTACGCGAGCGCCGCTTGACGAGCTTGCTCCCCTACCTCGCGCAAAAGCCGTTCGTCACGAAGCGCCGTGAGCACTGTATGCACGAAATCGTTCGTTTTCGCTGGATTGAACAAGAAGCCGGTTTTCCCATTTTCAATTTGCTCCCGGGTCGGACCGCTTGCTGCGGCAATGACGGGCAAACCGGACACCATTGCTTCGAGCAGCACTAAACCAAGGGTTTCCGTAGTGGACGGAAAGACGAATACGTCGCTGGATGCATAAGCTTTCGCGAGTTGTTCTCCATGAAGAAATCCGGTGAATGTCGTGCGCGTGCCGGCGAAAATAGCCTCCAGCTGCTTGCGGTGAGGGCCATCCCCTACTATGGCCAGCCGGGTGTCGTCGGACGCGGATAACACGTCCCGAATTCGTTCAATCTCCTTTTCCGCAGCCAATCGTCCGACATATAGCAGAAGGCGCTTATCCGGCTCTCCGCCGGAAAGCAGTCTCCTCATCTCCTCGCACCTGTGATTCTCTCCAAATATTCCGACATTCACTCCGCGATTCCAAAGCCGGACATTCTTAAAACCGCGGGCGGTTAGTTCCTCCAACACCGAGTTCGACGTGCATAAATTTATATCTGCCCGGTTATGCAGCAATCGCAAGTACGTCCACAGGATCGGCTTTAACCATGGCAGTTTATAAAAATCGGCATACTGAGGAACGTTCGTATGATAAGATGCGATCATCGGCCAGCGCCGTCCGAACCACACGCCTGCAACTCCAAGCATCGCCGGATTCGCGACATGCACGATATCCGGATCGAATGTCCGCAAAGCTTTGCCGACTGCCGGTGACGGTAAAGAAAGTTTTAGGTCTTTGTATAAGAAAAACCGAAACGAAGGAATACCGCATACGGTCGCACCTTCAAAATCGGTAATTCCTTGGTCCGGGGCGATAACCATCACCTTGTGCCCTTGTTTGAGCAGCCAACGGACGGTCGAGGTTAACCGCGTTACGACACCGTCAGTCGAAGGATAGAACGTTTCGGTTACGATAGCAATTTTCATAATATCGCTATCAACTCCAGTTGACGTTCGGAAGTACATTCTCCGATATAACTCGATCTTTATGTATTACTACAGACCGGAAGATTTCACTAAGCACGTCATCCGTGAGTAAATTCGGCTGCAGACCGAGGTCCTGAAGTTTGGTGTTTTTGGCGTTATAATAATGCGACTCCTTCTCGATACGCGGATTTTCCAGATGGGTAATGTTGACGGTAAACCCTTCTTGTTCCGCTACCCGTTTCACCATCTTGGCCAAATCCAAAACTGAGAATTCTTCGGTAAATTGGTTAAATACTCGGAACTCTCCCTGATCGGCCGGATTTTCCGCCGTAATTTCAATACAGCGAACCGTATCCGTTATGTTAAGGAAACCGCGGGTTTGGCCGCCGCTGCCGTAAACGGTCAAATCATGGCCGATCGCCGCTTGGATCAAGAAACGGTTAAGCGCCGTTCCGAAGACGGCGTCGTAATCCAACCGATTGGACAGCGCCGGATCAAGTTTGGTTTCCTCGGTATGAAGTCCGTAAACAATGCCTTGGTTCAAGTCGGTGACGCGAAGACCCCAGACGCGGCATATAAACATTAAATTATAACTGTCATGAACTTTGGATAAATGATAGAACGAGCCCGGCTGTTTCGGGAACGGAAGCACGTCTTTCCTGCCGTTATGTTCAATTTCGATGTAGCCTTCCTCGATGTCGATGTTCGGTTGACCGTATTCTCCCATCGTTCCAAGCTTGATGAGATGACAGTCCGGAGCCATTTCACGGATGGCGTAAGCAACGTTCAATGTACCGACTACATTGTTTACCTGCGTGAAAATCGCGTGCTCGCGGTCGATCATCGAATACGGCGCCGAACGCTGTTCGGCGAAATGCACGAAAGCTTCCGGCTGCGCTTGGCGCATCACTTCTCGCAAAAAATCATAGTGATTCAAGTCTCCAATATATGTACGTATGGTCTTTCCCGTTAATTCCTTCCATCGGTTCACCCGCTCCTCAAGGGAAGAAATCGGCGTTAGCGAATTGGAACGAAGCTCTTTGTCCCATTTTCGCCTTGCTAGATTGTCGATAATTGTCACATCATGACCTCTTTGTGAAAGATAGAGAGCTGTCGGCCATCCGCAAAAACCGTCCCCGCCTGCAACAATAATTCTCATATGAAACCTCCGCAATTGAAATAATTCGTATCCATACAACAAAGTAACATCCAATTATTAATAAAGTATAAAAATTGGAAATATTTTTATTGTATTTTTATTTTTATACTTTTTTTTATGAATATCAAGTTCACTCATAATATGCGAGATTTATAAGACAATTTCGAGGCAAACAACGTTGACGTTTCTTACGGATTGTTTTTTTGCTATCCCCTATTCCGGCAGCGTATTATTAAGTTATGAGGTGGTCTTATATGAGGTCCGAGCCGTCGAAAAGCCAAAAAGTATACCAAATCATTTTTAACCATATAAAACAATCATTCGATAACGGAGAATTTAAACCCGGAAGTAAACTTCCGCCAGAGAGAGAATTGGCGGCCAGGTTTAACGTTAGCAGAACGTCGATCAGAGAAGCGCTTCGGGTTCTTGAGAGCAATGGCGTCGTAGAAGTCAGGCACGGCGACGGTACTTTCATCCGATCGTCGGAAATTCAATCCGTGTTGGACAGCTTATCCGAATCGAATTACAAAGTCGACGAAAAATTACTGTACGAAATGCTGGAGGTCCGCATGGTGCTTGAAGCCGAATGCGCGTATATTGCGGCACAAAAAGCGACCTCCGCGGATTTGGAGCATATGCGCAAATGTCTCGACGAAATGTCCAAAGCGGAACATAACGAGGAGTTAGGCTATATCACCGACTCGCAATTTCATTTCTATATCGCTCAAGCCACACATAACTCGGTGTTCATAAAATTGATTCAAACATTCAGAGAACAGATGAAAGATACGATTCGAGTTTGCCGGCATTACCGGTTTAAGCAAGAAGGACAATTTCAAGCCACACTGAATGAACATAAAGAAATTTATCTTGCCATCGCATTGAAGGACGCCTCCCGTGCCAAAGAACTTATGCAACAACACATTACGCATATTAGAAACGAAATGGCGAGAGTATCCGTTGAAGGTATGGACGTTAATTAATACGCTACCCGTCGTCCTCCGAGATCGGATTTGCCGGCAGCGCGGTCTTTGCAATTTTTCCGTCCAATTTCTCGTAATCATAATATCGAATCGTCTTATACAGCTCCGCGCGGGTTTGCATATCATTCAACGATCCGGATTGTGTGCCGATTGCGCCGATTTCCGCGAAAACTCTTTCGTATGCCTTCGCGGCCACCCGCAAAGATGAGACGGGATAGATGACCATGCGATATCCCCAGCTTTCAAATTGCTCCGCGGTATAGTACGGAGTCCTGCCGAATTCGGTCATGTTTGCAAGCAGCGGACAATGTACGGCGGCGCTGAAGAGTTTGAACTCCTCTTCGCTTTCCAACGCTTCCGGGAATATGCCGTCCGCGCCCGCCTCAATATATCGATGAGCCCTTTCGATCGCCGAATCGATCCCCTCCACGCTCTTCGCATCCGTCCGGGCGATTACATAAAGCGTAGGACTCACTTCTTTGATCGTACGAATTTTTTGAACCATTTCTTCTGCCGGAATCAGCTTCTTCCCGTTCAAGTGTCCGCACTTCTTCGGCATTTCCTGATCCTCGATTTGCACCGCTGCCGCCTTCGCCTCGACCATCTCCTTTGCGGTCCGGGCGACATTCAATATCCCTCCGAAGCCCGTATCGATGTCAACAAGCACGGGAAGGCCCGAAGCGCGCACCAGCTCGCGGGCACGCTCCGCCACCTCGTTCGAATAGATCAAGCCCAAATCCGGCAAACCTCGGCTTGCCGTATATGCGGCTCCGGAAAGATAGATCGCTCTAAAGTCAAATTGCTTTGCAATTCTAGCCGCCATCCCGTCGTGCGTACCGGGAATTTTTACAATCGATCCGCTGCAAACAAGTTTTCTAAATTGCTCCGCCAGCTGCCTCTGTTCCGCTTCTTCTTCAATCAGCCACGACATACGCTACCTCCGGTGAACCGTCATATAACAAACATACTCATAAATTGCGGAACCGTCATCCCGGTCAGACAATTGAAATCGAACGTTTGCCGAATAATTTCGGCCGTCCTCTTCCGCGGAAATCTAGTGGACAAGCTTGCTTCGCACTTTTCGATCACCTTAGGCAAACCTTCGTATCTGCGCCTGCGGTGTCCGATCGGATATTCGCACACAACCTTCTCGGTTTCGGTACCGTCCTTGAATCGGATTTGTATCGCGTTTGCAATGGAACGTTTGTCAGGATTAAGGTAATCTTCGCTATACTGTTTGTCTTCAACGACAACCATCTTTTCCCGGAGCGCATCGATTCTCGGATCGCTTGCCGTCTCGTCCTCGTAATGCTCCGCGATTAAGTTGCCGTAAATCAACGCGACGGCGACCATATATTGCAAGCAATGGTCCCGATCCGCCGGATTCGTCAGAGGACCTTTCTTGTCGATGATGCGAATCGCGGATTGATGCGTAGTCAATGTGATGCGGCTGATATCGTCGAGACGGTCCTTTACTGTATTATGTAGAGCAAAGGCGCACTCGACCGCCGTCTGTGCGTGAAATTCCGCCGGGAAGCTTATTTTGAATAACACGTTCTCCATTACATATGTCCCGAGCGGGCGTCCGAGTTTTAATTCCTGTCCTTTACATAAAACGTCCTGAAACCCCCATTTGTCCGCGGATAGCGCGGTTGCGTACCCCATCTCGCCGATTAGCGCCATTAGAGCGAGCCGGACCGCACGGCTGGCGGCGTCGCCCGCCGCCCAAGATTTGCGCGAGCCTGTGTTCGGCGCTTGACGGTATGTTCTCAAGCTTCCCCCGTCAAGCCATGCGTTGGAAAGAGCGTTTACGATCTCCTCCTTGGTGCCGCCTAATATGGCGGTTACAACTGCCGTGGAGGCGATTTTGACAAAGAGCACATGATCCAACCCGACGCGGTTCAAGCTGTTTTCCAGCGCCAAGACCCCTTGAATTTCATGAGCTTTAACCGCTGCCGTCAATACGTCCTTCATCGTAAGCGGCGATTTCCCTTCGGATATCCGGCAGCGGCTTACATAATCCGACACTGCAAGTATGCTGCCCAGATTGTCCGAAGGGTGACCCCATTCCGCGGCCAGCCAAGTATCGTTGTAATCGAGCCAGCGAATCATGCAGCCGATATTGAATGCCGCATGAACCGGATCCAGCTCATATCTCGTACCGGGTACCCTCGCCCCGCCCGTCAAATACGCTCCGGGCACAATCGGCCCTATATGCTTGGCGCATTCCGGAAACCGCAATGACAGGATTGCCGTCCCCATCGAGTCCATCAATACATACTGTGCAATTCGATAAGCCTCATCGCTCTCAACAATATAATCCGTTACATAATCCGCTATATCGATCAACAGCCGGTCCGTCTTCATCTCGCAGTTTCCCCTCCACTCTACTGATGCAAGCCTCGCGGTCCTCTATAAAGAACGCGTGGTCTGAACAGCCTGTTGTTCTCGTGCTGCTCCATCACATGGGCGCATATTCCGACCGTCCTGGCCGCAAGAAATACCGGGGTGAACAAATCGATCGGTATTCCGAGCAAATAGTATACAGGTGCGGCGTAATAATCCAAATTCGGATATAGATTTTTCTCGCGCTTCATGACATGTTCACCGATCACGCACATTTCGAATAATTCCTGTTCGTTCTTCTCTTTCGCGATTACCGATAATGCTTCTTTCATCAGCAAGGCGCGGGGGTCCGGCTTTCTCATATATACGCGGTGTCCGAAGCCCATAATGCGTTCTTTCTTGGCCAATTTCTCCAGTATCAACGGTTCGATTCCGGCTTTCGTGCCCGCTTCCAGAAGCATCTTCATCACGGCTTCGTTCGCGCCGCCATGCAGCGTTCCTTTCAGCGACGCCACCGAGCCGGTCAACGCTCCGTACATATCGGATTGAGTGGAGGCGATAACCCGGGCGGCGAAGGTGGAGTTCGGCATTTCATGCTCGCTGTACACGATGAGAGATTGATCGAATATTTGTTCCTCCAATGAACCTGGTACATTTCCTGTGATCATGTATAAAAAATTTCCTGTATAAGACAGATCCTTGCGCGGTTCCATGTGCGGCATTTTCAACACGGACCGGTAGCCGTTCGCAACGATTTGCGGCACCTTAGCCAGCAACCGGATCGATTTCCGGTAGTTCGCTTCCCCGGAACGATCTTCAAGCTCCGGATCGAAGCTTGCGATCGCGGAGATGCCCGTTCGCAATACATCCATTATGTTCGATTTCTCCGGAAGCAGCCTCAGCATGGACATGACGTCTTTGGGAAATTCGTATTCGGATTTCAAATTCTCTTCCAACGAAGCTCTTTGTTCCTTGTCCGGCAAGGATCCGTCCAAGATTAGTCCGGCTATGTCCAAATAAGACGCCTTCTTTGCAAGCTCGATCAAATCGTATCCGCGCACTACGATTTCTTCATTTTCCACATCAAGGTAAGAAATGGACGTCTCGCTTGCAATTACGTTTTCCAGACCAGGCCGGTACTGTGCATCCGTCAATTCCAAACACACCCCTTCATTTGTGAGATGTTTTACATCACATATTTCTGCGGTATTGTCCCCCCACCTCATACAGCGCGCTTGTGATTTGTCCAAGAGATGCGACTTTTACGGTTTCCATCAGCTCTTCGAAGATGTTACCGTTTGTAAGCGCAGCTTGCTTCAGACGCTCGAGTGCATCCGGGCATTTCGTTTCATGCTTTGTCCGGAAGGAATGAAGATTGGCGATTTGGGTTTGTTTTTCCTCTTC
This sequence comes from Paenibacillus alkalitolerans, assembly GCF_016482785.1. Lineage (GTDB taxonomy): Bacteria > Bacillota > Bacilli > Paenibacillales > YIM-B00363 > Paenibacillus_AE > Paenibacillus_AE alkalitolerans. Next base: position 709,227 of record NZ_JAEMXM010000001.1, read on the forward strand.
CGTCGAGCGGGCCAATTCGATTTCATCATTTTCTTTGCCGCCATTCGGATTTATGAACGTGTTCACGCCGATGATCGGCAATTGTCCGGAATGCTTCATTTGTTCGTAATAGAGAGATTCGTCTTGAATTTTTCCTCGCTGATACTGAGTTTCCATCGCCCCCAACACTCCGCCGCGATCGTTTAACCGTTGGAATTGCTCCAGAACGGCTTCCTCTAGAAGATCGGTCAGCTCTTCGACAATAAAGGAGCCCTGCAGCGGATTTTCGTTTTTCGCCATGCCCATTTCCTTATTGATAATCATCTGAATCGCCATAGCCCGGCGAACGGAGTTCTCCGTCGGTGTCGTGACGGCTTCATCATAAGCGTTCGTATGCAAGGAATTGCAATTGTCATATATCGCAATCAAAGCTTGTAAAGTAGTGCGGATATCGTTAAAATCCATCTCTTGCGCATGCAAGGATCGTCCGGACGTTTGAATGTGATATTTCAGTTTTTGGCTGCGGTCGTTTCCGTTGTATTTATGTTTAATGACAGTCGACCAAATCCGGCGCGCCACGCGGCCCATGACGGCATATTCCGGATCCAGGCCGTTGCTGAAGAAGAAGGAGAGATTAGGGGCGAAATCGTCGATATGCATGCCGCGGCTTAAGTAATATTCGACATAAGTAAATCCGTTCGCCAGCGTAAACGCCAGCTGGGTAATCGGGTTGGCGCCGGCCTCGGCGATATGATAACCGCTGATGCTGACAGAGTAGTAGTTTCGCACGTTGTGATCGATGAAGTATTGTTGAATATCGCCCATCATTTTCAAAGCGAACTCGGTCGAGAAAATGCACGTGTTTTGTCCTTGGTCCTCTTTCAAAATGTCCGCTTGAACCGTACCGCGTACCGTTTGCAGCGTATAGGCTTTGATGTTTTCGTATTCTTCTAAATTTGGCTGCCGGCCCCCGTTCGTATGCGCAAAGCTTTGCACCTGCTGATCGATCGCGGCATTCATAAACATGGCCAATATAATCGGGGCAGGTCCGTTGATGGTCATCGAGACGCTTGTAGAAGGATGGCATAAATCAAAGCCGGCAAACAGCTTCTTCATATCGTCTAAATTACAAACGTTGACGCCGCTGTTCCCGATTTTCCCGTATATGTCCGGCCGGACATCGGGGTCTTGCCCGTATAATGTGACGCTGTCGAAAGCGACGGACAACCGTTTCGCATCATCGTTCCGGCACAAGTAATGAAATCTGCGGTTCGTGCGTTCCGGCGTCCCTTCCCCGGCAAACTGACGCCGCGGATCTTCGTTGGTGCGCTTGAACGGAAATACGCCGGCCGTGTAAGGAAAATGACCGGGTACATTTTCCTTGAGAAGCCATCGCAATATTTCGCCGGATTCTTCGTACTTCGGCAGGCTGACTCTTGGAATTTTACTGCCGGACAGCGACTCGGTATATAGTTGAGTGTAAATATGTTTATCGCGCACTTTAACCGCCAATGTCTCTTGCTTGTACGTTTCCCGGAGCTTCGGCCATTCGTCCAACAATTTCTCGCAATCGGGGTGCAGCATCGATGCGTAATGCTCTATCATTCCGTCAAGCTTAGTTGAAATATATTCGGCTTCCCGTTCCGTAATGACCCGGCCCCGGTCAGCTTCGGCCAATTGCTTGGTTCCCGTCAATTGATGCAGCTTTCTGGCAGCTGAAACTTGTTCTTCAATAAACTTTTTGTACCCGCGAACGGTTTGAATGATTTCACCCAAATAACCGGTTCGATCCGGCGGAATGACTTCATTTTTCTTCGTAACCTTTCGAATTGAACCGTCATATTTTGCCGGCCGGCTGACTCCGGTTATCTGCTCCACCATCTTCATTAGGCAGGCGAACAGCACTTTGGTGCCCGGATCGTTGAATTGGCTGGCGATCGTAGCGAACACGGGCAGCTCCTCGTCCGGAACATCGAACAACTGCCGGCTTCGCTTATATTGCTTGCGCACGTCCCGCAGCGCATCCTCCGATCCCCTTCGCTCAAACTTATTGATGACGATAACATCCGCCAAGTCGATCATATCGATTTTCTCGAGCTGCGTTGCCGCTCCGAAATCGCTTGTCATGACGTACACCGCAACATCGCATATCCCGACGATCGCAGAGCCGCCTTGACCGATTCCGCTCGTCTCGACAATTACAAACTCGTATCCGGCCGCCTTCACAATATTTATCGCGTCCTTAGTTGCATTGCTTATCTCCGATTTGGAGCCGCGTGTCGCCATACTGCGCATAAACACGCGCGGATTGTTGACCGCATTCATCCGAATGCGGTCGCCAAGCAGCGCTCCGCCCGACTTCAGCTTCGAAGGATCGACGGAAATAATTGCTATGGTGCGACCGGGGAAACTATCGAGATAGCGGCGCACCAATTCGTCAGTCAATGAGCTTTTGCCCGCTCCGCCTGTTCCTGTTATTCCGAGGACGGGGGCTGCCGGCTTGTTTGCAAGCAAATGCTTGACAGCGGCACGAAGAGATTCCGATTCGATATTTTCCTCTGCCATCGTTATTAATTTCGCAATCGAGCTCCAATTACGTTCCGTTAAACCGGCTACCTCTTGCTCCAACCGTTTCGGTGTCGGAAAATCGGACTCCCGAACGATATGGTTGATCATACCTTGCAGTCCTAATTCGCGGCCGTCATCCGGGGAAAAGATTTTGGCAATGCCGTATCGCTCCAATTCCTCGATTTCCGAAGGGATGATGACACCACCCCCGCCGGCGAATATTTTTATATGACCCGCCCCCTTCTCCCGAAGCAAGTCAACCATGTATTTCAAATACTCGACATGACCGCCTTGATAAGAGCTTACGGCGATCGCTTGCACATCTTCTTGAATCGCCGCATTTACAACCTCTTCCGCCGAACGGTTATGTCCGAGGTGGATCACTTCCGTACCGGAAGCCTGGAGTATCCGTCTTATGATATTAATGGAGGCGTCATGTCCGTCAAACAAAGAAGCAGCCGTAACGACACGCACATTGTTTTTCGGCCGTAATACAAGCGTCTCCAACGTTCATTCCACCTTACGATTAGTCTTTAAGCAAATGTTTGGAGATCACGTTCCTTTGAATTTCGTTGGTGCCTTCGTAGATTTGCGTCGCTTTTGCGTCCCGGAACAGCCTTTCTACCGGGTATTCCCGCATATAACCGTACCCGCCGTGGATTTGAACCGCCTCAATGGCGGCTTCCATGGCGGAATCCGAACTAAACCTCTTCGCCATGGACGCTTCTTTGGCGCATTTCAACCCCCTGGATCTTAAATGGGCCGCTTGGTAAACGAGCAGCTTTGCCGCTTCCGCCTTAGTCGCCATGTCGGCCAGCTTGAATGCAACCGCTTGGTGGGAAGCGATCGGCTTCCCGAATTGACGGCGTCTCTTCGCATAATCGACGGAGTATTCCAAAGCGGCTTCCGCGATGCCTAAAGCTTGTGCCGCAATGCCGATTCTTCCGGCGTCAAGATTGTCCAGCGCGATCTTAAATCCTTCTCCTTCTCGCCCCAACAAATTTTCCGAAGGCACCTCCGCATTGTCAAAGATGAGCTCGGTTGTGCTGGAGCCGTGCAAGCCCAACTTCTTCTCTCTTTTCCCCACCGTAAAACCGGCAATCCCCTTCTCCACGATAAAGGCGGATATACCTTTCGTTCCTTGAGCCGGATCCGTTACGGCGAAAGTTATATACGTATCAGCATACCCTCCGTTCGTTATGAAACTTTTAGTTCCGTTCAAGATATACCGGTCACCCCTCCTTACCGCGGATGTGCGAATACTTGCGGAATCGGAACCGGAGTTCGGTTCGGTTAACGCAAACGCGGCGATAAACTCGCCTGAAGCCAGCTTGGGTACGTACTTTCTCTTTTGCTCATCATTTCCGTAATAAACAATCGGATTCGTTCCAACCGAAGTGTGTACCGACAAAATGACGCCTACGGCCGCGCTTACCTTTGAAATCTCATGAATTGCCAAAATGTTCGACGTAAAATCCGCGCCCGCCCCGCCCCATTCCTCAGGAACCGAAATTCCCATCAAGCCGACTTCCCCCATCTTCCGGACGGATTTCAGCGGGAATTCGTCCTTCTCCTCCATCGACTCAATTGCAGGCGCAATTTCTTTGCGGGCAAAATCTCGAATCATACTTCGAAGCGCTTCTTGTTCGCTCGTCAACGGCAACATCATGCTGCATGCACTTCCTCCACGCTGTTATTCGTAGATGTAAAAGCCGCGTCCTGATTTTCGTCCCAACCAACCCGCTTTCACATATTTTCGAAGCAGCGGGCAAGGGCGATATTTGGAATCGCCGAAACCATCATGCAATACTTCCATAATATAAAGACATGTATCCAAACCGATAAAATCCGCAAGCGTTAACGGACCCATCGGATGATTCATTCCCAGCTTCATGATCTCATCCACCGCTTTTGGAGCCGCAACCCCTTCATAAACGCAATAAATCGCCTCGTTGATCATCGGCATCAGCACGCGGTTCGAAACGAAACCGGGAAAGTCTTTGACTTCAACGGGAATCTTGCCCATTTGTTTAGACAGCTCACCGATCACCGCGTAAGTTTCATCCGAGGTGGCGATACCGCGGATGACCTCGATTAATTTCATAACCGGCACCGGATTCATGAAATGCATGCCGATTACTTTATCCGGACGCTTCGTTGCCGCTGCAAGCTCCGTAATGGACAGAGAAGATGTATTGCTTGCCAATATCGCATGCGGAGGACACTTCTCATCCAGCTCCTTAAACACATCCGTCTTTGCTTGCATATTTTCAATGACCGCTTCTATTACAAAATCCGCTTCTTTGGCATCGGACAAATCGGTGGACAAAGCGATTCGGCTGACGATTTCATTCATTTCTTCCGGACTTCTTCTGCCGTTCTCAACATCCCGCGAAACGTTCCTCATGATCGTATTTAGACCTTTTTTGACGAACAAAGGATTGATATCATTCATTATTACTTGCAATCCTGACGCTGCGGCAACCTGAGCGATCCCGCTTCCCATCTGTCCCGCCCCGATCACCATTACCTTATGAACCGCCATCACTTGTCTCCTTCCACCTCGACCAAAATCGCATCTCCTTGCGCCGCTCCGCTGCATATTGCCGCAACACCCAGCCCCCCGCCGCGGCGGCGAAGCTCGTAAATGAGAGTCATCAGGATACGCGCGCCGCTCGCTCCTATCGGATGACCTAACGCGACCGCTCCGCCGTTTACGTTCACCTTCTCCGGATCCAAGCCAAGGATTTTACCGCTGGTAAGAACAACCGCTGCGAACGCTTCGTTGATTTCAAACAAATCGATATCGTGCAGCGAATATCCGGTTTTCTTCATCAGCTTCCGGATGGCCAGAGCAGGTGTCGTGGCAATGTAAGGCGCTTCCTGTCCGGCCTCGGCGTGCCCGAGGATTGCGGCAAGCGGCCGTTTACCCAGAGCTCGCGCCTTCTCTTCTCTCATCAACACGAGAGCTCCCGCCCCGTCATTCACGCCCGGCGCGTTCCCGGCCGTGACGGTTCCATCCTTGTCGAAGATGGGAGCCAGTTTAGCGAGCGATTCTAAACTTGTGTCCTTGCGGGGTGCTTCGTCAGTGTCAACGGCGATCTCATCGCCGCTTCTTTGCCGGATCCGAACCGGCACGATTTCTTCCCGGAATTTGTCTTCTTCTATCGCGCCGATCGCTCTGCGGTGACTTCGCAGCGCCCATGAGTCTTGTTCCGAACGGGATATGTTATATTCCCCCGCAACCATGCTGCCGTGCACAGCCATATGAACTTGCCGGAACGGACAAGTCAGGCCGTCATGCACCATGAGATCGAGCAGCGCTGCGTTTCCCATTCGATTGCCCCATCGCATATTCGGGATTGCATAAGGGGCGTTGCTCATGCTCTCCATGCCGCCCGCCACAATAACGTCCGCATCCCCGGAGCGAATGATTTGATCGGCGAGCGTTACTGCCCTCATTCCGGATGCGCATACTTTATTGATCGTCTCCGAAGCCACATCCCACGGAAGACCGGCAATTCTCGCCGCTTGCCGGGATGGGATCTGTCCGCAGCCTGCCTGAAGCACCATTCCCACAATGACTTCGTCCGCTTGCTCCTCACGAATGCCGGCGCGGCTAAGCGACTCGCGGATGACGATGCCACCCAAATCGACGGCCTGCAATTGCTTCAAACAACCGCCAAATTTCCCGAAAGGGGTTCTTGCCGCACTGACGATAACCGTTCTTTTCGACATGGCGACGCCTCCGATCCCGCTTAATAAAGCTTGGTTTCCGGGTCGTAGTTTTCAAGCCGTTTCCTTACATTATGCAGGAATCGCCCGCATAGAAGACCGTCTAACACACGATGATCCAAAGAGAGACAAATATTTACCATATCCCGGATCGCTATCATATTGTTAGCGATTACAACCGGCCGCTTGACGATTGCTTCGACGCTTAGGATCGCGGCTTGCGGCGGATTGACAATCGGTGCTGAAGCAATCGAACCGAAAGCGCCTGTGTTGTTAACAGTGAAGGTTCCATCGGACGTATCGTCGGCGGCAAGCTTGCCTTCTTTACATTTCCTGATTAACTCATCCGCAGTCTTTGCGATTTCTGCGATGTTTTTTTGATCGGCATGTTTGATTACCGGAACGAACAGCGCGGTATCGGTCGCCACAGCAATCGAGATGTTGACGGCTTTTTTTACGATGATTTTGTCTCCGCCCCACTGCGAGTTTATTATCGGATATTCTTTTAACGCTTCCGTTACCGCTTTAATAAAGAAGGGCAGATAAGTAAGTTTGATTCCTTCTTTCTTCATAAATTCATCCTTAACCCGATTCCGGTATTCGACCATATTGGTAACATCGCATTCCACCATCGTCCAGGCGTGAGGAGCTTCGTTCTTGCTTTGGACCATTCGATTCGCGATCGTTGCACGAACCGACGTTACAGGAATGACCCGATCCTGATCTTCATTGAATTGTTTTTTCCTTGCCGAAGCCTCCAACATGTCCTTCCGTGTAACCCGTCCGCCTTCGCCCGTTCCTTGAATAGCGGAAGGATCCAGGTTATGCTCATGCGCAAGCCTCAATACGGCAGGCGAATAGAGAACCGCGGCGGCATCCTTTGTTTCCGGATCATTGTGCTGCTCCGGCCCCGGTTCATCCGTTTCAATGCTGCAGATCAAAGCGCCGACGGCAACCGTCTCGCCCTCAGCCGCAACAATCTCGCTAATCGTTCCGCTCACCGTTGACGGCACTTCCGTCGTTACTTTGTCAGTCGTCACTTCGCAGATGGGATCATAAGCGTTTACTTTATCTCCTTCTTGAACGAGCCATCTTTCAATCGTTCCCTCGACAACACTTTCACCGAGCTGGGGCATGAACACTTTTTCACCCATGCTGGCCTCCCACTGGTTTAAGATTGAGCCAACCGCTTCATCGCCCTGTACACTTTATCCGGATTAAGCATGAAGAAATCTTCCATTGGCGGACTGTAAGGCATGGCGGGCACGTCGGGACCGCACAACCGCTTTACCGGTGCATCGAGCTCGAATAAACACTCCTCCGCAATAATCGCGGATACCTCTCCTCCAACACCTCCCTCTTTATTGTCCTCGTGGATGATCAACACTTTGCCGGTTTTTCGTGCAGCTTCCACAATAGCTTCCTTATCAAGCGGATAAAGTGTACGTAAATCTAATATATGTGCGTTATACCCGTCCTCCGTTTGTAATTTTTCTGCCGCTTGCAATGCAAAATGTAAAGCGAGTCCAAACGAGATGACGGTGAGGTCGGAGCCATCCCGCTTTACTTCGGCCTTCCCGATCGGAACCGTATATGGCGCCTCCGGAACTTCGCCTTTAATTAACCGGTAACACTTCTTATGCTCAAGGAGCAAAACGGGGTCTTCATCACGTATTGCAGAAATTAAAAGTCCTTTGACATCATAGGGTGTGGAAGGTGCGACTACCTTAAGTCCCGGCGTGTTGCAAAACATCGCCTCGATGCTTTGCGAATGGTACAAAGCGCCGTGAACCCCTCCTCCCCAAGGAGCGCGAATGACAAGCGGACAAGTCCAATCTCCGTTGGACCGGTATCTCATCTTCGCAGCCTCGCTGACGATCTGGTTCACGGCGGGCATAATGAAATCGGCAAACTGCATTTCTGCGACCGGCCTTAATCCGTAAGCGGCCGCGCCTATAGCGACGCCGACAATCGCGGACTCCGCCAGCGGAGTGTCGATTACCCGCGCTTCTCCGAATTCTTCATACAGACCTTGGGTTGCCCGAAAAACGCCGCCTTTTACACCCACATCTTCACCTAACACAAATACCTTTTCGTCGCGGCGCATCTCTTCGCGAAGCGCCCGGTTCACCGCTTCAATATATGAAATCAACGGCATGATCCCGCCTCCTTGCTTAGTTTCGCGGACAACCTTCGGTTGCCTCCTAATCCGCATAAACATGCTTTAGGGCATCTTCCGGTTCCGGATATGGCGCTTGCTGCGCATATTCCGTAGCCTCATCGACTTCCTTGACGATCCGTTGAATAATCTCTCTTTCTTTCGATTCGTCCATTACTCCGGCGGATATTAAATATTGAGCAAAGAGCAGTATCGGATCGTTTCTTTTGGCTTCCTCCACCTCGCCTTTCGAACGGTAGCGGTCATCGTCATCCGAAGAGTGTGGAGTGATCCGTGTCGTCAGCGCCTCGATCAACGTCGGACCTTCTCCTCTCCTCGCTCTGTCTACAGCCTCTTTCATCACCCTGTACACTTCCAAAGGATAGCTTCCGTCTACCGTAACGCCCGGAAACCCGTATCCATTCGCCCTAGCCGCAATGCTTTCGCCCGCCACCTGCTTCGAAAGCGGTACCGAAATCGAGTACTTATTGTTTTGGCAGAAGAAGATCACCGGCAGCTTATGGACGCCCGCGAAGTTGGCCCCTTCATGAAAATCTCCTTGATTGCCCGAGCCTTCTCCGAAGGATACGTACGCAACAAGATCCTTGCCTTCCATCCTTCCCGCCAAAGCAAGACCGACCGCGTGCGGCACTTGGGTGGCGACGGGGCTGGAGCCCGTTAATATGCGGCGCTTCCTGCTTCCATAATGTCCCGGCATTTGCCGGCCGCCGCTGTTCGGATCCTCCGCTTTGCCGAAAGCGGACAGCATATGTTCCTTAGCAGTCATGCCGAATACGGTGACGGCAGCCAAATCGCGATAATAAGGACAAAGGAAGTCCTTGTGTTTATCGAGCGCGAATACGGCTCCCGTTTGGGCGGCTTCTTGTCCTTGGCAGGAAATGACAAAATGAATTTTGCCCGCGCGATTAAGCAGCCACATCCGTTCATCCAGCTTTCTGGCAAGCAGCATATAATAGTACATTTCCAGCACTTGTTCATCCGATAAACCCAAAGCTCTGTGTTTGATTTCGTTCCCGACAGGAACAGCATTGTTCATGTGCTTCACCTTCCCCGGTGATTTTTCAGTGGTCTAATCAATTTTAGAATTGGTCTTACCAATATCCTATGCTGCTGCTTCGCTATCAGTAATAGGGTAAAATAAAAAAAGCAGCCGTTACAGGAGAACCTGCAATAACTGCTTTTTGCATGAACTGCATTGTCAATCATTCGGCTGTATGTCCGATATCGCGCGATTAATTCGCTCTCTAGTTTTCAGCAGCCGGCCGGCATCCGTCGGATATTGTTCAAACGTAATATCGCCGCCCGCTTCTTCATGTATCAATTCAAGCGTCTTTTCTTTGCCTATATATGATTCAAGCAGCTGCAGCGCACGCAAATCCTGCAGCGCTTCATAGAAAACTTCCATTCTGATCGATTCAATGGGACCGTCTCCCCCTGGATATACGAGAAAAGCGTCACCGGAAGGAAAGGCATGCATCGCATCGGTCACTTTGAACGGATCGACCGGTTTGCGCGAGTATTGCGAATACCAGAAATTGTATCCCCAGTGAAGGAAGCCGGCAATGTCATACTTGTACAATTGCATTCCAATAATCCGGTTGCGTGACGACGGAAAGCAGAAGAAGCGATTTGAAACTTTCTTAAATTGCGAACAACAATAATATGTCCACAAGTCAGGCACTTTGTTCTCCAGAAAAGAATCCATATGGTTGCTTGCGGGAATGGGCCGCTCCACCAGCCCCTTCCGATAAAATTCGTAATCTGACAGCGCGTCGATAATCGGAAAACCGTCCAAATGTTTTCTTATTATTGCGCTTGCGCTTCGATATGAATCAATATGGGATATATTCGGTTCGTCCGATATATGGAAATAACTGTACGATTCTATGTTATGTTTCTTTATGTAATCCACCAGCGCGGGAAGAAATTGGCCCAGGAAGTTTTTATACTCTTCTCCCGACGCGTCCGTCTCCCAACCGAATATTTTTTTGCTCTCTCCGTTTTCCGTTGCTATGATTTTTGGAGCGTGTTTCGCCCCCCACTGGGTAAACAGGTGCGAAAATTCAAAGTACTCGATGCCTTTACTTCTGCTTAGTTCGATCCATCGGGTCAGCTTATCAAAGCCGAACCGGTACGTTTCACCCGTCTTCTCGACATCGACAAGCTGTACGGTGGGGCGCTCACCGCCTACAGCCGTATCTAGCGGCGGTGTGAACAGCGGAGTCAAGATCATGTTCAAGCCATGCTTGACAGCAGTCTGTATGTATTTGCCGATCATTTCCCAATGCTGTTCGCTGAACACGTCATATCGGTAGTAAGTTGCAATACAGTCCGTATGGAACCACTCCGTATGAATGAGACGCTGATTCGGCAGCTGCGCCGGAATGACTTCAAGCTCGAACCGCTCTGTCGCCAAAGTCTCGCCTGATGCCGTATCAAAGACGATCTTAATCGCATGAACGCCAGGATCCGTGTCCGCATTAACTTCCACTGTCACCCACACGCAGCGCCATTGTTTCGGTAAAGCGGTAATTCCATCGGAATCGATCGGATATAGCGGATCCGGATAAAGACCCGGTGCGGACCGTAAGATGTTCTCGTCATGACCGGAGTATATAGGCATTTCCGACGGAACCAACCCGACGGTTCGGACCGTAATCAAGTCCGTCAAATCGGACTCAATCCGTACTCTTAATTGTTTCATTATTGCGTTGGAACGGAATGCGACCTGAAATGAGAATGTTTCGTTTCGCAACGCAGAGAACTTATTGAACGGAGCATCTTTCAACTCCTCGTCGGGAAAAACTTTCGAAAGAGAACTCAAACACCTGGTTTCAAGAAACGCTTCTTCCGCCATCCCTCATTCCCCCTAGCTTAACACTACTGAATCTTATGCTTCTCGGCGGACGTCAGCCGTCTTCCGCTCACATCCAAAGCGATTTTTCCATTGTCCAAACCGATGATCCGGGAGGAATATTTTTCAGCCATTTCGATATTCTGAAATACACATATGACTAAGATGTTTTCATGTTTACAAAGCTGTTTCAAATCCTCCAACACTCGTTCCGCCGAATGCGGATCAAGATTGGATACGGGGTCGTCAGCTATAATGATTCTTGCTCCCCGGCCAAGCGCCCTGGCGATCGCCACCCGCTGCTTCTCGCCGCCGCTCATCGTGTCGATTTTCTGAAACGCTTGGTCAAGCAGCCCAACTTTTTGCAAGAAATCCATAGCGCGGGTGTATTCATCCTCCGACGGTTTGCCGCCGAGCAGCAGACGCCAGAAAGAAAACTGGCGGAATCGCCCGCTAATTACATTGCGAAATGCCGTCTGCTTTCCATTGAGCTGCGGCGAGGAATCTATAAATGCCCAATCTTTGCTTAACTTCCAGCGAGTAAACCACGACTGATTCATTTCATAATTGACGCCTTTATATAACAGATTCCCTTCATCCCATTGTTCCTTTAACCCTAAGCAGCGTACTAATGTGCTTTTTCCGCTGCCGCTTCCTCCGACGATTGCAACGAATTGTCCGGATTCCACATGCAGATCAATCCCATTGAGAACAACCGCGTCTCCATATTTTTTAACCAATTTTCTAACGGTGAGCATGGTCGATGACTCCTTTGTAATTATTGCAGGCTTGTCTCATTTGATTATAACATTGAAATTCATGAAGTTTTATGCAGTAATGGATTATTTCAATGTTGAAACCAAACCTTCCTTTTTTCGCGGTCTTATTTTCTCAATATGGATATAAGCACGGGAGCATCAGGTACAAACCGAATATGCTGTACTACTTCAGGAAAGGAGCTGGCTTTCGCATGGCAAGAACTTATCGCGCTTCACAGACCGTCCCCCGCTGTTCAAGATTTTGCAGAAACGTCTGCAACCGTCTCTTCATCTTTGGCCGGCGACAATGCATTAGAGACTGTCTGAATTGCGCCGGATTAGTGGGAGGATTTCCAAGATCGCGAACATCCTCGATATCAAGATCTCATTCATGCAACTGCAAGAAACGGTAATTATAACTCAAGCAAAAAGGCGGGCATTGGAAGCCCGCCTTTTGCTAGCCGCCAAGTTGTTCGAACTGTTGGAGCAGCAATGTCATTCTGCTTATGGTGTCCAATATTTCCGCTCCTCTTAACTGCTCCAGTTCGGTTATGCCGTCGTTAATTTTTCCCAGATACGTGTCGATTTCTCCAATCAGCTTCTCATTGTATCCGACGAGTTCGCGATGAATGTCATTCGCAACAGCGGGAACGTCTATTCCGTTAAAGTTTGTGATGTCCTCACGAAGCTGTTCGAGCTGAGTGACTAGCGTTTGGCGGGCTTCTTCGCTTAAAACCGCTTGCTCGACCATCGAAGGAAATTGCTCCGAGAACGATTGAGCGTTTGTAATTAATTTTGTAGCTTCACTTACATAGTCAATCGTGTTATTCACTTCCGAGACGATCGAACAACCGGATAATAAAGTAACACAAATTGCAAGAACACAGACAAGACGATATTTATTCACTCTCTCCAACCTCCGAAATGAGCTATACCACTTATTACTTTGTATACGGGGTGTTGGTTTCAAAAATCATCGAATAAATCTGTCACTCTAGAACTAACCTCCTAATAAGTGTAGAATACGTAAATAGATGACTCAACAAGAGAGGATCGACAAAGTGGGAAACTCGCGTCAGCTCGTACGCGTTTATATTATAAACCAATCTTTGCATTGGTTTATTATCGGAATGCTCATACCGGTGATAACATTATTCAAGCTTGAAAAAGGAATGAACCTGCTGGAAATTGGTTGGATCGCCGCATGCTATTCCGCAACTGTGATGCTGCTGGAACTGCCTACCGGCGGTTTATCGGATGCGCTAGGCAGGAAAAGGGTTTATCTGATCTCCCTCGTCATATTGTTCATTTCGTGTTTTTTTCTACTAATCTCTTGGAACTTTATTACACTGGCGATAGGCACCGTATTATTCGGGCTTGCAAGAGCTCTATCATCCGGGTCAATCGACGCGTGGTTTGTGGACGAATACAACAGAATGGAACCCGACGGAGATTTGCAATCAAAATTGGCCAAAGCCGGTATATATATTCCCCTTGCTCTCGGATTGAGCGCGTTGATTGGCGGAATTTTGCCTGATTTACTGGGAACGAGGACAGTAAATTTAGGTGCCGGCATCTATTCTATTAATTTTATAGTAATGGGTGTAATGCTCATTGTTCAGTATATTATTACAAAGATAAATGTTATTGAAATAGCGCATACTTCCCGTTCTTCCAAAATACTTGACGGATTCAAACGATTGCCGGTTGTCATCTCCCACTCTATTCAATACGGTTTCAAAGACACGGCGGTACTTATGATGCTATTATCTGTGTTCGCATGGGGATTTGCCTTTGTCGGACTGGAAGATTATTGGCAACCGCAAGTGAAGGGAATGCTCGGCGATAAAGAAACCGCAAACACTTGGATCTACGGTTTGCTTACAGCCGGATACTTTCTCTCGGCTTCTGTCGGAAGTTTGTTGATTAGCTCATTTTCCAGCAGATTGACTTTACAGACTCCGACACTCCTCTTTTTACTCCGGTTGTTGTTGGGATGCTTATTTTTCGTGTTGGCTTTGCAAAACAATATCCCGGGCTTTGCCGTCTTCTATCTTATACTGTTTATGGTTAACGGATTGGCGGGCGCCCCCGGTCAGGCACTGTTCAACAATCAACTGAAGGAAGAAAACCGGTCGACGATGCAGTCGCTTTACTCATTTTTCATGCAGTCCGGAGCGCTTGCCGGAGGCATCGTTCACGGTTACGTCGCATTCCATTACTCGGTCTCAACGGCTTGGTTTGCGGCGGCGGCGGTGTTGGCGCTTTCAAGTTTCACGTATTTAAAAATACCGGAAAAAATCTCAATCAAGGAGGAAACGGCAAATGTCTAAAAGAAGAGTGGATCGAATTTTTCCAAAGATAAGTAGCCGTCTTCTAGATAAATTAAGAGGACGGGCTCTGCATCTGCAAGGCACCGTCCTTCATTGCAATATGACTCAATCCGAAAGCTTTAATCGCCCGATCTGACTGCATTCTTCCGCGAACCATACGGCACCGACCGGACCGGCATTTGCCGACGGAATTGGAAACTCCCTAATGTCACCGTCTACCGTAATTCGGCCGATTCGATTGCTCTGATTTTCGGTAAACCATAAGGCCCCATCCGCGCCCGTTGTAATAAATGACGGATAACATGCTTCCAAAGGAATTTTTCTTGTCATTCAACCAAATATCCGGTTGATAGCCGGTTTACCGCGTCCGGTCTACTCGGAACGCCGCAGCCGCGAATACAAGAAGTCTACGATGTGCATCACTTCCAACGTTTCCCGAGGCTTGTGCCTTTCGACGCCGAGCTTCATTTGGAGCAAACAGCCGGGATTGCTTGTAAGCAAGTAACGGGGATTCGTTTCGTTCGCATGACCCATCTTGCGTTCCAATATTTGTCCCGCCATCTCCGGATTCGTGACATTGTATATCCCCGCGGATCCGCAGCAGCGGTCGGATTGCTCCATCTCGACGAACTCCGTTCCGGCGATTCGCTTCATCAATTGCCGCGGCGCGTCTCCAGTCTTCATCACATTGCGCAAATGACATGAGTCTTGGTATGTAATGCGAACCGGTTCCGGGTGGTTTTGGGAATCGGCTGCGTCAAGAGCGTCAGGCAGCCGTCCTTTGTCCACAACGAGTTGACTGACATCCTTCACCCGTTTAGCAAACGATATCGCGTCTTCTTTTACAGCGGAATCACCCTCAAGCAGATGATCGTACTCGACCAGAATGGCGCCGCACCCGCCGGCGTTGGAGACAATGTAATCGACATTCGCATCTTTGAACGCTTGAACGTTGCGGCGGGCGAGCTCCCGCGCCGTGTCCGTCTCTCCGCTGTGCGCATGCAGCGCGCCGCAGCAGCCTTGCGCCGTCGGCACGACGACCTCGAAGCCGGCTTCCGCAAGCAGCTTGGCCGTATTGACGTTCGTTTCGGTAAACAGAACGTCCATGATGCAGCCCCGAAACAATCCTACACGGGCGATGGGCTCTCCGCGTGCGGAAAGGAACGTTCCGATCCGGTCGGCCACCCCATTAGACGAAGCTTCAGGCAGCACGGCCTCCATTTCTCTTAAGTGCTTCGGCAAGATGCGCAGCAAACCGATCATACGAACCGCTGCCTGCACCCCGGAACGTTGGTAAAACCGGAGCAATCCGCCGAGCCGCTTCATTCTGCGCTCGTGCGGGAACAGATGGCGGAAAACCAGCGTTCTGATGCATGAGACCGCGGCCGTATGCTGCGGATGATCTTCGATCGCATCCCGCGCCTGCTCGATCAATCGGCCGTATTTGACGTCAGCCGGACATACCGGTTCGCATGCCCGGCAGCCGAGGCAATGATTCATCTGTTCGCGGAACCGTTCATCCGGCGCCATCAGTCCGTCGGCGACGGCTTTCATAAGCGCGATGCGGCCGCGCGGCGATTCCGGCTCCAGACCGGTTTCTTGAAACGTCGGGCACGCCGGCAAACAAAAGCCGCACCGCATGCAGTTCGTCAGTTGATCGTAATCCAGCTTCTGAAGCAGAGTGCGGGCAAGCGGATTATCGAGCACGATATCGGGCTTGCCTTCCTTATAACGTTCAACCATTCCGCTCTATCACCACTCTTCTGCGCGACTGCTTCGGGAACAGCTTGCCGGGGTTCAACAGTTGGTGCGGATCGAAAGCCGTCTTGATGCCTTTCATAACCTCAATGCCCGCCGCCCCGACCTTCCACTCAAGGTATGGCGCCTTGACGATTCCTACGCCGTGTTCTCCGGTAATGGTTCCCCCAAGCTCGATCGCCGCTTCGAATATTTCCTCGAACGCTTGCTCCACGCGATGAATCTCTTCTTTATCCCGCGCATCGGTCGTTATCGTCGGATGCAGGTTTCCGTCGCCCGCATGGCCGAACGTTGCTACATGAACATTGTATTTCTTCGCGATTTCGTTAATGCGCCGCACCATATCGGCGATCTTCGAACGCGGTACGGTGGCGTCTTCAAGGATCGTCGTCGGCCGAATCCTGGCCAGCGCCGTGAACGCGCTTCTCCGCGCCGTCAACAGCTTCTCGGCTTCCTCCCTGGTCGAAGCCACCTCCACACGCGACGCTTGCTCCTCCTCGCAAATCAAACGTATTTGCTCGATGTCTCTCTGCACCGTCTCGGGTTCGCCGTCTTGTTCGATCAGCAATATCGCATCCATATCGCGAGGCAGTCCGAGCTTGGCGAAATCGTCGACGACCCGGATCGTCGGATTGTCCATAAATTCAAGCGTTGCGGGAATGATGCGCGCTTCGATAATGGACGAAACGGTGCGGGCGGCGCCGTACATATCCTTGAACAACGCAAGCATCGTCTTCTTCGCTCTCGGTGGCGGGATCAGCTTCAACGTCGCTTCCGTAATGATCGCAAGCGTTCCTTCCGACCCCACTAACAGCTTAGTAAGGTCATATCCCGCCACATCCTTCATCAACTTGCCTCCCGTGCGGATGATTTCGCCGTTGGCCAGCACCGCTTCGAGGCCGATGACGTAGTCTTTCGTCGTTCCGTATTTCAAACCGCGCAAACCGCCCGAGCATTCCGCGATATTGCCGCCGATCGTGGAAATGCGCATGCTGCTCGGATCCGGCGGATAAAACAACCCTGCCGCTTCGACGCGCTTAATGAATTCTGCGGTTATGAGTCCGGGCTGAACGGTTGCGGTCAAGTTTTCCAAATCGAGCTCCAGCAAGCGGTTCATCCGGTGCATCACCATGACGACCCCGCCCTGGACAGGCACCGTCCCCCCGCACAAGTTCGAACCCGAGCCGCGGCTGACGACGGGAATTCGATGCGCGGACAGAACTTTCATAATTTCCGATACCTGCTTCGTATCGGATGGGTAAATGACGCCGTCAGGCAGCGATTGCAGCATCGGAGTGCCGTCGTAGGAATGAGTGACAAGCGCTTCTTGATCGTTCCGGAAAGATTTCTCACCGACTATGTCTCTAAGCTGCCGGACAATATTGAGGTCCAACATCGTTATATCCCTCCTTGAGGGTTTCGATCAATTGCCGATTCCGGCTTTGGCGGCTTATTCACCGCCTTGACGGCCGGATATGCATCACCTAACGTCACCGGCAGTACGCCGCAGAACTCTATAATGCCCAGCAGCGCCTTCGCCGCGCTTTCGAGTGCCAACGGCCGCGCTTCGTATGCTGCCACGTATGCCGGGATATCGGGAACAGTCCGATTTTTTCCCGAAGCGTCATGCGTGCAAGCAACGTCTCCACGTCCAATCGTCTCACTTCCCCGGCAAAGTGTAAATAGGTTGTCTGCGCCCTATCTAATGCGCACCTTCCTTATCCCATTCCGCAAGCACACGCCACAATCCTGCTTCTTCACCGATCATATTTCCGTTGGTACTTTTCGATCTGCTGGTAATTGTTCTATTAGATAAACCGTTCAAACCCTTCTAACTTGTGTAGTTAAAAAACATGGCAGCTTGCCGGCTGTCTCCTCCGGCAAGCTGCCATGTTTCATATGCTTGATTCGAAACCTTCCCGCCAAGTCGGATACACCGGCTCCCAACCATATTGCCTTCTCGCCTTCGCATTCGAAGCTCCGCGTTCCCAACCGCTGCATCCCGGTGCGTACTCCGGCTCCGGCGCACCGACCGCCGACGCATATACCGGGAGCCATATCGTCCCCGGCGCCGGTTCGTCATCCACTACGTTCACGGGACCGTTCGGCCATTCCAATGCAGCAAGTGCTGCCCGCGCCGCATCCTCTACATGCAAGAACGACGTAACGCCCTCCGTCGCTTTCATCTCCATTCGGCGCACTTTTTCGGCAATCATGCCGTTGCGGTCATACCAAGTCCCAGGACCGTATAGCATACCATAGCGAAGAATGACGTATTCGGACATTTCGGCAACCGCCTTCTCTAAAGCAAGAACGCCGTTTACCGTCGTTTTTCTCGGCTCCTGAGCCTCAACATCCAGCGGAACCTCTTCCGTCGCAGGCCCTTCATCCGGCTCATATGTCCAAGATATGCTTTGGGCAATCATACGCCTTACGCCGGCCGAATGCGAAGCGTCAACCAGATTTCGTGTCCCCTCCTTTCTAATTCTTGCATTGTCCTCCAAGTTGTAGTCGCTTAATGATGTGAGCTGATGAATAACGACTTCCGGACGAACCTTGCTAAGTGCAGCGAAAACCGCATCCCGGTCCAAAGCGTCGGCAACGATCGGCGCCGCGCCCATTGCTTTCATGGCTCTCTTGGACGCTTCGTTACGCGTCATTCCGTATACTTCATATCCATTGCGTACCAACAAAGGAAGCAGCGAACGTCCGATTACGCCGGTTGCTCCCGCAACAAATATCTTCATAGTCGCACCTCCCGCAAATAAGACAAGAATGAGCACGGATTTGTGACATCTGAATCGGAAAACCGCGCTACATTTTGCTGGCGAGGAATCGGTTCGTCCCGTGTACAGCGGTTCTGGTTCATCCTTCATCTGCAGCGGTACGTTATGCCGCAACAATAGACAAACTATTGTTCTCCTCACTGTTGCGGCAAATTTTTCCGCTGCACAACGGTTAAACCGCTCTTGGCGCCTGATTTGTCGGAGGAGCGGCAATTTTTGCCGCTGTGTTTCAACAAATATCGGAATTCGCTCTGCAGCGGCAATTCTTACCTCTATTCAGGCGCCTATTCAACTACATACAAAGCCTTCAGCAGCACCATCGACTCTTCCGGCACGTAGTACTTGAACTTGTTGTCGCTTATAGCGCCAAGGAGCTGGCGGCGAATCGGATCCGCGTCCTTCAGCAGCCGCTCCGAAGCTTGATGATAATCGATCGGCCGCATCCAGATCGGACTGTACCCTAAAAACAGCTGGCGTCTTGTATATTCCGAATGATTCGGGGAACCCGCATGCCACAAGTTTTGCGCAAATATAAACACATCGCCGGGCTTGCCGCACACCTGCACCTCTTCCTTCAGCTTTTGCCGCACATCGGTATGGTTCGGGTTATAAGGCTTGTTATGACTCCCCGGAATTACTTTCGTATTGCCCCGGTTCGGCTCGGACATGTCGCTCAAAATATAGCATGTTTTGATATAGAAAGTGGGTGTTATGCCGTTGATCTTCGGAAACTGCGGATGAGGGCCGTCCTGATGCCAGTCGATAAAGCTGTTCGTATTCGTCTCCAAATCGTCTGGATTAGGCTTACGAACCGTCAAATGAGAGATATGAAGCTGAATATTGTATCCTAACAAGTTCACTATTAAAGGCAGCACGACGGGTTCGTCAATGAGAGATAAAAACTCCGGATGCCGTTCCACACTGTTATAAATGTTGTAAGAGAGACTTTCCTCTTCTTCTTCGAGCACCGAATCGACCGCTTCGTTCAATCGCTTCACTTTTTCCTCGGAAAGCACGTTGCGAAGAATTAAGAATCCTTCTCCCATGAATTGCTTCTTCAGCGCAGTAATATCCATATTGATCCCATATTATTTACCGTAACCGAGCGCTTTCAATTGTTCGTTGGCAGCATCCAACAAAGCCTTGTAATTCATCGTCGTTTCGAGCGTGTTCAGGAATGCGTCATATTCGTCCAGCGTCCGCTTCCCATATACGAACTTTGCCAGTTCCTCTTCGATGTACCGGTCGGCATCCGCGGCGGAATAGCCTTCCGGAATGTCGACAAATCCGTTCAATGCCTCGATGCGCGGTTGATCGTTGGCAAACTTGATATAATCCGCTTGAGCAGCGAATTTCGTCTGCAAATATTCCATTTCGGGTCTGCCGGTAAATTGATACAGCCATGAGTAGCCTACTTCACCGATTTTATCCGTCGGAACGACCTTCCCGCCGTCGACCGTAAAATGCGTCCCTTCGACTCCGTACTGAACGAGATTCGATCCTCCATCCGGATCCGAAATATAATTGAGAAGATCGAAGATTCGCTGCAGTTTCTCCGGATCTTTCTCGAGAGCTTTCGGAATCGCATAGCGTCCGGGAGAATTTCCAATATCCCAAGGGCCGTCGAATTGTCCACCGGGTCCTTTCGGAGGCGCGATCTGAATCCATTCCGCTTTCGGGTTGACGGTTTTGATCTGTTCGACAAATTGTTCTTTTGTCATAGCCGGCCAGTCGATATAGACGATGCCTACCTGTCCCTTGATCGCTTTCTCCTGATGCTGCAATGCCGTGTTCGCAAGCAGCTCGGGATCGACGAAACCGGAATCGATCATCTGCCGGATGAACTCGAGCGCGTCTTTCATCGCCGGATCGTATAATGCATTGACAATTGTGCCGTCTTTTTCGTAGAAGTTGGCGGGCACCGGCATTCCTACCCCGAAGGCGCCGAACACCGGAGCGAACGCTTCGAGTTTTCTGCCCGTCAACCCGTACGTATCCTTCTTTCCGTTTCCGTCCGGATCGCCTTCCGTGAACGCAATGGACACCTCCAGCAATTCTTCGATCGTCTCCGGCACCTTCAACTGCAATTTATCCAGCCAATCTTTCCGGATAAAATACGTAGTATACGGTATTTGCGGCGATTTGGAGATCGCGTATACTTTTCCGCCCACCATCCCCTTCTTCAAACTGTCTTCCCCGATAAACGATTTCATTTGCGACAATTTGTCCATATACGGCGTCAAATCGAGGAGCAGTCCTTGCTTCGAAAATTGCAGAAGCTGCGTACGGTCCAAACTGAATAAATCGGGGAAATTTCCGGAGGACATCCGCACGTTCAACTGGTTTTTATAATCGTCGCCCGAAGGGTACACCGTCAAATTCAAATCGATATTCAACGCTTTATCCAATTGCTGCTTTATAATATCTTTGTCCGGCGGCGGCAAATTGCTCCCGGGTTCGATGATTTCGAGTTTAATCGTTTTTTTGGAATTCTCAACTTCGGATTTGCCGCTCTCTTCATTTGTTGAACCGGGCTGATCCGATTGTCCGGCACCCGGTGCCGCCGTTTGTTCGGCGCCTCCGCCACCTCCGCAGCCGGCAAGAAGCGAACCGGACAGCAAGATGAACGATAATAGGATAACAGTCAGTTTCCGCATGTCTTTTAACCCCTTCATTGTTTTTTATTGAATGAGCGCCGCATCGCTGGCCAGTTACAATGCGCCGCCCAAATTAACCTTTGATCGAGCCGAGCAGCATCCCTTTCGTGAAATGCTTCTGTATGAACGGATACACGACGATGACAGGCAAACTGGCGATCATTACCGAAGCCATCTGCATCGTCTGCGTAGGCATCATGTTTTCCGCGTTTTCCAAGGGCTGCTGGCTTTGCATCAAAATTTCGCGCACAACGACCTGCAGCGGGAATAACGTTCGGTCCGTGACATAGAAGATCGCTTGAAAAAATTCGTTCCAATGACCGACGAGGTAAAACAATCCGACGGTCAGGATCACCGGAACGGAAAGCGGCGCCACAATCTGAAGCAGGATACGGAATTCCTTCGCCCCGTCCATTCTGGCGGACTCGAACAGCTCCTCGGGAAGCCCTTCGAAGAAGCTCTTCATGATCAGTACATTAAAGCTCCATACCGCGTTCGGCAATATCATCGCCCAAACCGTATCGAGGAGCCCGACCTCCTTCACGGTCAAGTAAGTCGGAATCAATCCTCCGTTAAACAACAAGGTAAACACGATCATGAGCAGAAATATTTGTCTCCCCGGCAGGTTTTTACGGCTTAGCGGATACGCCATCAATCCTGTCAGCACAAGATTGACGGCGGTTCCGACAATGGTGATAAACACGGTCACTTGGAACGCCTGCGGAATATTCGATTCGGTGAGCAGCTTTAGATAAGCGGAGAAAGTGATTTCCCTCGGGAATAAAATGAATCCTCCGTTACGCAGCACCTCCCCAAACGGCGTTATCGATACCGACACGACATACATAAGCGGAAATATGGCGGCGAGACCGCATACGGCAAGAATCGAATAGACGAACGTATTAAAAATTTTGTCTTCCAAGCTTCTCACCATATGCCCTCACCCCATCTCTTTGCCATTCGGTTCGCCAATAAGACGAGAATCAAGCCTATTGCGGATTTAAATAAGCCGACCGCGGATGCAAGGCTGAAATTCATTTGCTGCAAACCTGTTCGATACACCCACGTATCCAAAATATCCGCTACAGGATACACTTGAATGTTGTAAAGAATATAGATTTGATCGAACCCTGCGTCCATGAGGTGGCCCAATTTCAAAATAAACAGCAGGATGATGACATTTCGAATGCCGGGAAGCGTAATGTGCCATATCATCAGGAGACGGCTAGCGCCGTCGACCCTCGCTGCTTCGTATAACATTGGGTCGATCCCCGCGATGGCCGCCAAGTAAATAATCGCGCCCCATCCTAGGTTTTGCCACACTTCCGAGCCAACGAGTATGCTTCGGAAATAATCGGTAGAAGTCATGAACGGAATCGATTCCCCGCCCGCCTCAACGATCCATCGGTTGACGAGTCCCCCGTTTTGCGATAACAACGCCAGCAATATCCCGTAGATGATAACCCATGAAAGAAAGTGAGGCATGTAGGTGAGCGTTTGCACAACGGACTTCAACCATCGAATGCGGCATTCGTTCAATAATAACGCGAGCATGATCGGAGGAATCATACCCCAGATCAGCTTATAAAAACTGATCAACAGCGTATTGGTGAGCAGCTGCTCGAAATAAGGCGAATTGTAAAACGTTTGAAAATGTTTATACCATGGACTCGCCCACGGACTTCCGGCAATTCCTTCCATAATGGCGAAATCCTTGAAAGCGATAATGACTCCGTACATAGGGTAATATCGAAAAATAATGTAGTAAATTACGCCGGGTAACAACATCAAATAGAACGCCCGGAATTTCCACACCGTTCTCCACATTGCGGCGCCCATGAAATCCTCCTTATCAGTTTGAATACGCTTTCAACTTAGCGGTTTCAGTATAACTGACTGACTCTTTGCGCCGATATACAGAAAACGTGTAAAAGTGTTCGAAAAAATAACATCTTTGCTAACTCAAGGGAAGATCGATCCTGACGACCGTTCCGACCCCTTTCATACTGCCGATACGCAGCCCGTACGAACTGCCGTAGTGAATCCGGATTCGTTCATGGACGTTATTCAATCCGATTCCGGTAAATCGGTGTTTTGAAGCTTCCGCTTCAGACCGCTGCGTCAGCAGCGGGATATTTTCACGCGCCAGGCCGACTCCGTCGTCCCGGACGAACAATCTCAGCTTTCCTTGCTCCGAGCGGCCTTTGATCGTCACTCTGCCTCCGCCTTTCGGGGCGATGCCGTGAAACAACGCGTTCTCCACGAGTGGCTGAAGCGTCAGCTTCAAGATTTTGCAATGCATGACACTCGGATCGATATCGAACGAATAGGCGTATTTTGTCCCAAACCGGACTTGCTGGATTTGCATATACATCGTAAGACCCTCAAGCTCTTCTTCGATCGAAACGAATTCCGTGTTTTTGTCAAAACTGAACGAAAGCAATTTTACAAGCGAACGGATCGTGTCGCGTACCTCGTCGATTTTTCGCTGTTTGGCCAAACTGCTTATACAAGCAAGGGTATTATAAAGAAAGTGAGGAGCGATTTGGCTGCGAAGCATTTTCAGTTCATATTCCTTCTTCCTCTCTTCCGCCCGTTTCGTTTCTTGCAGCAGATAGTGGATTCGCTCCAGCATTGCATTATAGCTCTTGGCCAAACGGCCGATTTCATCGCGTCGCGTTTCCGACAGCTTCGGCACGACATGAAAGTCGTCCAAGCGGTCCATCTTGTCGACAAGCCGGCGAATCGGCCTTGTAAACTGCCGGCTTAGCGTGAACGCGCTGATCAGAAGGATGATAACCCATATAACCGTCGCCGTTCGGTAATTGTTATACAGCCGCTGTAAGTCATGATAAAAATAATCCTCGGCGATGAATGCGATGAGAGACCATCCGAGCCGGTTTTTATTCGATTTGACGGCGATAAGGGGTTCGTTGTTTCCGTAAATGCTTCCCACGCCGACCTTCAGGTCCTTGAGTTGTTTTGAAAAGTAAGGTTCCAGTACCGGAGGGTAAGTTTTCGGCTGAAAGGGCAGCAATTTATCGCGGGGATCCAACCGGTTGATGACATTTCCGTTGGCGGTAATCAACGTGAACGACTGATAGATCATCGGCGCGATCCGGGACGTCAGCAGCTCCAAATTCACCTCGGCAATGACAACGCCTTTCACTTGGTTCGAGCGGTCCGTTATCGGCCGCATATAAGCTATCGTCTGTCCCGACATAGGAGAATAATATGGCTCGCTTACATTGATAGCTCCGTAATTGTCGGGTGCGGCATTGTATAATTCCTTCAAATGCGGGTTTCCGATGACCTCATAGAACACTTGTGAGTTGGAGTATACTTTGCCGTCTGCGCGTACGATATACAGCGTTTTTGCAACGGAGCTGTTATAGCTCGCATATTTTTGCAGAGTTTCTACGGCCGCTTGCTCGTTCCCGTCTGCAAGTAGATCGTGCCGGGTCGATAACAGCAGAAGGATATTTTCGACACCATCCAGGCTGGCATCAATGAATTGGTTCGTTCTCGCCACCAGCAATTCCGCGTCTCTAGTCACTTGTTCTTTGAACAGGCTTTCCGCTTCGTTCAAATTGTTCCAAGCAAGCACCATAAATAATGTCAGTGTGACAAAGAACAAATATATGAATTGCTTTGTCGCAAGTCCAAGCCCCGTATACCAATGAAACAGCTTCATCCGGCAGTCCTCCGTTCTAAGAATTGTCGGATGCTCCGCCAAGTCTCTTGAAATCCGTCGGCGCCACTCCCGTCCAATTGCGGAATGTAACGGTGAAGTACCGGTAGCTGGGAATCCCGACCTCCTCTGCAACCTCATATACTTTCTTGTTGGTATTCTTTAATAGATCGATCGCTTTTTCCATCCGCAAACGGGTAATATACCGATTCACAGACTCTCCTGTTTCTTCTTTAAACAAGCGGCTGACGTACTGAGGACTTAAACCGACGCGCTCCGCAATTGCCGGCACTGAGATATCTTGCTTCAGATTGTCTTTGATCCACTGCTTGGCTTCCCGAATTTCCACTCGCATTCTTTCCGCTTTTCCTCCTGCCGATTGAAAGTCCTTCACGAGCAATGAAATTAAACTCCGGAGCGTCTGCGCTTCAGTCAGCTGAACATGAATCGATCCGTCTTTGAGTAGACCGTCTTGTTCATGCAGCCGCTGCAGCCGCCAATTAAACAGCCATTGTTTTAATTGGTTCGGACGGATGCGCTGTTTTACGCACCAAACGGAAAAATCATGCTGAAAGTACGCGCATAATTTATCCGTATCCCAGCTTGCTTTCCTGATATTTTCAAATAACTGCTTCTTGTGCTCATCCGTCATTTCCGCCATTGGAATCGGTTCGCCATCAAATATATTCCGACTTGTATCCCCGTCATAAAATCGAGCCTCTTTCCACAACGAGGTCGTATACAGGGCTTCGATAAAGTCCGTCCTGTTCCGAATCGGTTCGCTAATCACCGCATGCATAATCAGATCCGTTTCGGCGTTGCAAACATTCCGTTCATATTCGGATGTCAGCTGCCGGAACAACCGTTCCACCATCCGCTCCATGTCGGCCACGCTGCCCGAACGGGAGAACATAATGAAAAGTTCGTCTCCTGTAACGGATACCCACGCGACACAGTCCGGATACTCCTTCTCAAAGGTATCAATTACGGCTTGTATATCCTCTTGAACGAACACGAATTCGCCGATTGGGATGTCGATAAACAAGCGTACAATACGGCAAAGAGTTTCGGTTCCTAATCCGAGAAGCCCCCAATCCGAATCGCTGAGAGAAACGTCCGTCTTTGTGTAGGAATCGGCATTATTCAGCTCCTTCAATAGGTTTCCGACCAACTTGGACTGCAATGTTCTTCGTTTCGATTTTTCATTGTTTCGAACACTTCTTTCCCGCTCAAATGCCTGTTTCGCTTTCATCAGCGCCTGCTTCAACTCTGCCTCGTCCATGGACACTTTCAAGATGTATTCCAGCGCGCCTAAGCGGATCGCTTCTTGCGCGTACTGAAATTCGCTATGGCAAGTCAACAATATGACTTGAACGGAAGGATAGGCGCTTCGCAGTTCGCGTATGAGAGTCAGACCATCCATAATCGGCATCGCAATGTCCGTTACGACCACATCGGGGACGTGTTCATGACACTTCTGCAAAGCATCTTCGCCATTCTCCGCTTCTCCGATGACCACCGCCCCGCACGACTCCCACGGAAAAGCCCGAAGCTCCTGCCGCAGCGGGATTTCGTCATCGACCACCAGCACCGTCATCGGTTTATCCGCCATCGTTTTTCTCCTTTCATCATACTAAGGGGAAATCAAGTATTAATTCCATTCGAGTAAGCGATTGCATTGCAATTAGTCATTATATGATGTTAATCCTATCTTGATCTATGCACAAAGTCCGCAAAAATGTACGAAAACTGATAAAAACAAAAGACCCTGGGATTATTTTCCCAGGATCTGCGCTTTAAATCTATATTCACTAACTGACTCCCCGTTTATCCGCTAGCTGCTTGTCCAGCCAATGAATCAGTTCGCGGAAACCGTCCAACGAAAACTGGATGGCTTGTTTCTCCTGATTCTCGCCGTGCATCTCGACCAACATTTTATTTTCATTCTCAGTGCATACGACATGATAGGTTACCGCACTGCCGTTAATCTCCTCATCCCAATTGCACATATAGCTTGTGACGAAACTAGGTCTGGACTTTCTTGGCTGTTCCATCGGTTTTTCCTCCGCCGGATTATATTGTCTAACTTCCTCTTCTTCATGAACTGCTTGAACTTGCTGAACTTCCTGCCGAACATCCGGAACATCCGCTTCCCCTTCTATGTCCTGCCGGTCTTCTAGGACGGTTTCCGTTGTTGCGGCGATTTCAAGAGAAACGTCGTCATCTTCCGGTGTATGTACCGTTCGGGATGCAATAGCTTCGGCCGCAAGATAAGGTACGGCGTATTTACGAATAATTTCATTCATACGATCCGGCTTGAAAGGCTTCATGATGTACCCTTTGGCGCCTGCGTCCAAAGCGTCGAAGATTAAGTCCTGTTGATTGCTTGCCGAGCAAACCAACACAACGGCTTTAGGATCGATTTTCATTATTTCCTTGATCGCTTCGATCCCGTTCATCTCCGGCATCGTCAAATCCATCATGACGATGTGCGGTTTAAGAGTTACGTACAGCTCTACGGCTTCCCGGCCATTCGCCGCCTCACCCGCAACCGTGTAACCGAACTGTTTCAAGTAATCCGCGGACATCTTTCGCATAAAATTCGTGTCATCTACTATAAGAACACTGTAAGACATTATCGTACCCTCCCCTTCGCTTACCTGATTTTCAACACTTCATCAACGGTCGTTTTGCCGCTTCTCGCCTTGAACAATCCGTCATAAAACATTGTTTTGTGACCTTTTTTCTTTAAATATTCTTCATATTCGACGACAGGAAGCTGTTGAGAGATCAGTTTGCGCAGCGTCTCATCGATCGTTAATACCTCATATAAGACCGTTTGTCCGCGATAGCCGCTATTGCTGCAAAGTCTGCAGCCGCTCCCCCTGGTTACGACCATCTTCCCGTTGAAATGTGCGCTTACCATGGTACGGAAATTACCGAAGACGGTCTTGCTCGCTTGTTCTTGTTCTTGCTGCAGCAAATTATGCTCTTCAAACAGCTTCGTCTCCTCATCCGTCATCGGTACGCTCTGAGCGCATTGACTGCATACTTGGCGAACGGACTGTTGGTGAACGACACAAACCAGTGAGGAAGCTACGAGTCTTGAATCGATCCCGAGCTTTTCAAACCGTTTAATCGTTTCGATCATACTCGCACTTTCTATTGCTCCAATCAGCAAACAATCCGTGAGTGACGCTTTTACCGCAATCTCGCCGGTATCGACGCCTTTCATATCTCCAACCATTACGATGTTGGGGTTTTGCCGCAATATCGCTTGAAGACCTCGTCCGTACGTTAAACCTGCCCGTTCATTGACCTCGACTTGAGTAACTCCTTCCAGCCGGTGTTCAATCGGATCTTCAATCGTGCTGATCTGCAGTTCGTCTTTCTTGACATGGGCAAGTGTGGAATAAAGAGTTCCGGTTTTGCCGCTGCCGGACGGACCTGAGATAAGAATGAGTCCGTTCCGGCGCTGCAACGCGTTCTTCAATTCTCCCAGCTGTTCCTCCGAAAAGCCAAGCTCGGATAATGCGCTAATTTCTTGTAACCGTTTCTTTATTTTTAGAAACGCATTCTCCCCGTGAAGCGTCGGAAGCGTTGAAGCTGTTACATCGCATGCATGCTCATTGATTGTTGTCGCAAATCGACCTTCATGCGGCAATAGTGAATCGGTTGAGGGAATTTTCGCCAATCTTTTAATATGATGAATAAGAGCTTGCTGTTTATCTTTCGCGATTTTCTTTTTCGCTTTCAACCCGCTTTCCAGCTTGTATTTGACAACCAGCCCGGCTTCTTGCGGATCCAAGAAAATCTCGTTCGATTTGTCGTTTAGACATTCCGTTAGCAGTTCAGTCAATATTTGTTCGCTCTCGTCGTCGCCGTAGTGAAGCTTTATCATCTGCTGCAGCTCGGATCGCATGGCGATCAAAGGTTGAATGCTCATCCCGGTAACTGCCCGAACTTCATCGATCGTTTCTTGATGCTGCGGATCAAGCATGGCTAACCTTATTTTGCCTGCTCTTCGTTCAACCGGTATGACATTCCGTCTTGCGGCCAACTCTTTATCGATCAGTTGAACCGCATCTTTCTCTATGATCGCTTCGTTCAGATGTATGACAGGGACGCCAAGCTGAAACTCAAGCGCTTCCGACAATTGCAACTCCGTAATCGCCCCTTGATCCACCAAGATTTCGCCGAGCTTTGTCGATGAATGCACCTGTTGATCCAAAGCCTTTATCAGCTGTTCTTCCGTAATAAGGTTATTCATCTTCAAAAGTTCGCCGATTCTCATAGTGGCCTCCTATTTCAAGGAATTCTGCGGCAAGAGGTTTTTTTAACAACAAAAAACCAAGCATCGCGAGCAACCCGGCGGTCATGTCATCGATAACGATGATGTAGATCCGTGGCTTTGCGTCCCTGACTTTCGTAACAGGTTTGCCTTTATTCATATACTTGGTTTCGAACGTTAACGATCTTTAAATCTAAGTCTATTATATCAGTAGGAAAGATTAGAGAAATAGGCAAATAGAACGGAGTTGGAATTAGGCCTCATTTGCAAATATTACTCCCATAGACCTGAATATTGTCGAATTTTTTTACATTATGAAATATGATTAGGCATAGATTGGAAAATGCCGTAGACCATCATAGTTCGTTCGTACTGGAGTTCTAACGATTCAGTTTCAGACTATATTCCCGCCTGTTGCAGAATTGGACATATCCGATTTTTCTAAAAGCATTGGCCATCGGTATGTTATTCACGTCGGTGTCAGCGCGTATGGCTGTCTCTCCGGCATTAATCAACGTTTCGGTTCCATGATGGAGCAATAGCCGGATGAAACCCTTTCCCCGATACTCAGGAACAACACCAATATACCCTATGGTGGCAAAAGTCGGGCTTTTCGCAGGCATCACCAATCCAATCAATTGACCGTCATGAGCGTAAGCAAGCTGCCACCATGCCGGGTCATATTCCATCTTCGTAAGATCCTCAAACATGCTTTGAGCTTCCATCTCTTCGCCCAGCAATTCCCGGTCACGTTGTGAGCGGCGGTCCAGCGTGCCTTCGGTTACGCGTTTGATCGCTTCGACAAACCGTGCTTCGCCTGCTTCGGTAAACGTACGAAATATTAAATCATGGGATATCGCGGAGAGCGCGGCTTTATCGTTCCATTCAAACCGGTACGTTTCACGCTGTATTTTAAAACCGATCTGCTTAAGCAATATTATCCGTTTTTCCGGAAAGTGCTGCCATTGCGGCCAACAAGAAGGTGAATCAAGAACGTACCCTGTCTCTTCAGCTCCCAGCTCTCGCATTTTTGCAGTCATTTGTTCCAAAAATTTAGTTCCTGCAGCAAGGTGGTCTTCGTTTTCCCAATCCAGATCCAATAACACCAAATCCAGAGGTTTATCTAAGGTTGGCAATGTCCAGAACGCTGCCCGGCCAACCATTCGATTTCCGGTTTCGGCGATAAAACACCAGTCAATCCTCATGCTTCCGGCCGAAAACATGCTTTCCGCATACCGTTTCATATCAAGCGCCCGGCCGGCATCGTTTCCGAATTGAACAAAGCGGTCGAGCTCCTCGTAAGTACGGATAGGGCGAACAGTTATGTTAGGAATATCGTTTCACTCCTTAGGCGGATTACTCGTATGAGCGGTTTGACGGCCATGAACCTTGGAGCTTTCGGATCTGTATGATTTGGCCGGTGTGATATGCATCATGAAGTATAAGACTGAACAACGAAGTACCCACCGGCCGCTTCGGGATTTCCCGCTCCAAGTCGTCATCGCCGTATCCCACGATAATGCCTCGAATCGATTTGTGAATCTCATCCATTTTACGCACCGTTTCTTCCCAAGCCGACGGGTCGGCGGATGCGGCGGCAAACGTGTCGTCATTCGTTATTCCTTGCGGGAATTCCTTTTCTTCTCCTGTTAACCGCTTCAAAAATCTTTCCTTGTAGAACATCAAGTGTTGGACGTTCTCCCAGATCGTATTGATCGAAGCTCCTTCCGGCTTCCAATTTGCCTGCTCGGCCGTCACCCCTTTCAGCGCTTCGGCCAACGGCGGATACCAGTCTTCCTTGTCATAGCAAATATCCCACCCGTGCAGCAAAAATGCTTTCTTATCCATACAAATCCCTCCCGAATAAATTATGTAACGATTAAAATGATATTTTGGTAGTTACAATCGGATAGTAACACATGTGAAATGCAGTTGCAAGTAACTAGCAAAACATATTTTTACATGTTACAATCATCAGAATAAAAATACCGGAGTGGAATGACATTATGTTGTGGGATGATTTCTTGAACAGCGATTATCACGATTGGAGGGGAGGAGACCGGTCCGAAGACAGGCTGGACAAGGCCGGATGGCTGGATCAATGGCTCGGGGAACACCATCTCTCCGTCACGGGCAGGCCGACTGAGGAAGAGATGGCGGAATTGAAGCGGTTTCGGGCATTTTTATTTGATTTGGTGAAACGGCTTGTACACGGCTCCGAGGCAAGCCGCGATGACATCCGCACTCTGAATAAGTTATTGGCCGGCGGACCCGTAGTTCGCCAAATCACAGGCAGCGCCGGCGGTTACCGGTTGGAAACGCAACATTTTTCAACTCCCGTAGAATGGCCGCAGGTAATGGCGGAAATCGCAGCTTCCTTCGCCGATGTGCTGATAAACGGAGAGATTTCCCGTATCCGGATTTGCGACAATCCGGATTGTTTATGGGTTTACTACGATAACACGCGCAATCGTTCCAAACGGTTTTGCGACGACAAAATGTGCGGCAACTTAATGAAAGTCAGACGCTTTCGCGCACGCAAGAAAAGCTCGGAAATATAAGATTAACCGTCGTCCAACGACACTTCTACAACAATTGCCGCATCGGTCTTCGGAACCCGCAACTGCAGATCTATGCAGTACAGCCACTCCTTCCCCTCATTGCCATGTATGAACGGTTCCCGGATGACGCTCAACACAAGCTGCTCCGGGTCGTACGTCAATTGTATGCCGGTACCGCGGCTGCCCTTGATGCGTACGGTTCCATCCCGCATCACGACCGGATCGAAGAAAGTGACGAAACGTTCTGTCAATCCGGAGGGACATTCACTGAAGCTATATCGATCCTCCAAGCGCAATGCGCCGGATCGCTTATCAAACCGGAAATGCCTTATAAGCGAAAGCAGCTTCGGACACGAATACGCGCCCGCGATATCCATCACATATTCGTCCGCAGCATCCGTTATGATCGCGGAGTGTATTGTCGCGCGATGTTGCATTCCGGCCAGTTGATACGCGCCCTCCACAATCGGTACGGAATGGCCGTGCGATCCGGTGTAAATGAGAGAATATCTGGCGTCGCCAAAATACTGTTTCGAATAGACGCCGGAACCCGGATCGGCAAGCAGCTGCTCGCCGTCGACCAAATAAATAAAGCTGCCCACATCGTTATGGTTGTGCGGTTCGCCGTTATGTCCGCCTTTGGCGGAAAAAGCGGTCTTACGGGTGCCGATCGTACGGCGGCTGACCAGAATTTGCGCATCCTGCAAATAATAGTCCGCATCGCGAAGCCCGCTCCCGGCATCGGATAGGTTGTTCCAAACCAGATTGCGTATGACGAACAGCCACCGGAAACAATTGTCGCCGAGAATGCCTGCTTCGTATTGACGTTCCGGTATTTCAAGCTCTTCATACCGCGATTTTAAATAATGCGTTAACCCCGGATGGTAATCATACGTTTGCGAACTGTCCGAATAGCTGAGCACCGCGTTGCCGTACAAATAACATTTTTGTTGGAACAACGCAATGTTTTTTATTTTCTCTCGCTTCATCAAATCGATCCGACCGCCGGTCCTTTGCCGTAGCAGCTCGGCGAAGCCGGCATAAAAACCGAATCCGTAGTTCCAGTAAAGTATGCCTTCAAGACAAGCGCCGTCGTCCGTAAACCCGCCCACAAAGCAGTCCAAAGTGTCCGCAACGCGGCGAAGGATAGGGTAAAGAGCATCGTCGTCCTGGATCAGGTACATGGCTGCCGCTCCGACAGAACCTGCGCAAACCGCGGCCCAGTTCATATCCGTCGTCTCCCACCAATACGCCGTGGATGCGGATAAATAAGGATCCAGCACGCGAGACCTCGCTTCTTCGCGAGCGCGGTATACGACGAGCTCCGGCAAGACGTCTTCAAGCAGGTGAACGATTTCGCACAGATAAAGAGCGGTTTCCGCGTTAAACAAATCGATTGTTTCCCGGTGATTCGCTTTTTCGGTGACGCGAAGACTGTTACCTCCTAAATGCGCAGGCAGGCACCAGGTGTATTCGCCGCATATCGCCCATATCGTGTCTTCCAAGGCTTCCACGTATCGAGGGTCGCCGTCCGCAAGCGATAACACCGCAAACACGTCCAACCGCCTTCTTCTTTCGAAATAAACTTTCTGAAACTGTTCTCTATCCCCCGTCGTATCATAGAGCTTATATAATCGAAATGGAATCGTCTCGATCGGCTCCTTCAACAGCCGATCCCCGATTGACCGAAATTCATTCAATTTGCGTACGAATTCAGGCGAAGACTTCCGTTCATGCCATCCCTCCCGGCCTTCCGGGAAAAGCAGACGCCGGCCGTCCCCTCCGCTCTTCATCGTTCCGTACTGCAGTCCAGTCAATATCGCCTGCATTTCCACCAATACATTTCCCCTTTCCTTACCTATGGGATTCGTCAATGACCGGTGTTTTTCCTTTTGTCTTGACGATGATTAGCTCCGATGATATAGTTCTTGTGTATAATTGTTCGATAATGAAACTATTAGACAAGCGAACTAAATGTACTAACCAGGGAGTGAGAATTAAATTGATCGAAGGAGCCGTGCTCAAACAACTGATTGAGCGGTATCTGAAAGCAATGTTCCTTGTGGAAAGGAAATTCGGCGTTTTGCTGAAGGATGAGCTTGTCGGAGACTTGACCCCCGAGCAAAGCAAGATACTGCTCTATATTCGTACAAACGAGTCCTGTACTTCGACGGAGCTGGCGGAAGCGTTCAGTGTGGGCAAAAGCTCCGTCACCGCCATTATCGCCAGATTGGTCGATAAAGACTTAGTCCGACGCATACCGGACCGGAAAGACCGCCGCGTCATATATTTGTCGTTGACCGGCAAGGGGCGCGAGGCTGCACTAGAAATCGAAGAAAATACCCACCGGGTACTGTCCCGACTTATCGCCAATTTTACTCCGGAGGAGGCGAGTGCGTTTATCGAAACGTATGAGAAGTTGGCGCGTGTGCTTATGCAAGCTTCGGAAGAAGGAGAGATCGGGAAATGAGAACGGTTTTGAGATGGCGGTGGGCTGTGTTGGCGGCATGGCTCGTTGCAGCCGCCGTACTGATGGTTACGGCGCCGAACATGGAGCAGCTTGTACGCGACAAAGGACAAATCAGCGTACCCGACGGTTCCCCGTCTGCGCTGG
Source organism: Paenibacillus alkalitolerans (assembly GCF_016482785.1). GTDB lineage: Bacteria > Bacillota > Bacilli > Paenibacillales > YIM-B00363 > Paenibacillus_AE > Paenibacillus_AE alkalitolerans. Next base: position 743,991 of record NZ_JAEMXM010000001.1, read on the forward strand.
CCGGGAATTTGCTGAAGGAAATGAATGGCGGAACCGCCGATGAATGGTCGTCTGCGCTCGTATTCCACAACGAGAATAACCTGACCCCTTCCGATAAAGAGGAAATTAAGCGCGGGCTGCAGAAGCTCCGGGACGACCGGCATGCCGGCGTAACCAACGTCGTCACCCATTACGACACGCCCGAACTGGAAAACCAGTTGGTGTCCCAAGACGGCAAGACGGTCCTTGCGCTCGTCAGTCTGGAGAAACACGGCCGGGAGCCGGCACAAGCGCGCGACGCATTATATGCCGCTGTCGCGGATGTCAATGTGGACCATTATTATACGGGCGGTTGGCTGATTGAAGAAGATTTGGTCGAGAGCTCGCAGGAAGGCCTTAAGAAAACCGAATGGCTTACCGTTATCTTTATCGTGGCCATCCTGTTCGTCGTGTTTCGTTCAGCTGCGGCTCCCTTCATTCCGCTGCTGACCGTCGGATTGACCTATGTGGTTTCGCAATCGATCGTTGCCTGGCTTGTCCGGTATCTTGATTTTCCATTGTCCACGTTTACGCAAATTTTCTTGGTTGCGATTTTGTTCGGAATAGGAACCGATTATTGCATATTGCTGATCAGCCGGTTCAAAGAGGAACTCGCGAAGCGCGGCGACAAAGCGGATGCGATTGTCGAGACATACCGGACGGCGGGCAAAACCGTCTTCTTCTCGGGGCTTGCCGTTCTAGTCGGATTTGCCTCGATCGGATTCTCGACTTTCGTGCTGTACCGTTCGGCGGTCGCCGTTGCCGTCGGGATCGCAGTTTTGCTCGTTGCGATCGCGACGCTCGTTCCGTTCTTCATGATGACGATGGGCAAGGCGATTTTCTGGCCTTCTAAAGGAGCGATGGAGCATAAGGAAAATGGGCTATGGGGAGCGGTCGGCCGCTTCTCCATGAAACGTCCGGTGCTGGCGCTCCTGATCGTCGCGGCGGTGGCGGGGCCGTTTCTATTCGCGTACAAAGGAACGCCTTCCTTTAATTCGATGGATGAGATCGGCAGCAGCTTCAAATCCGTGAAAGCGTTCGACATCATATCCGACAGCTTCGGTCCCGGAGAGTCACTCCCCTCGGCGGTTGTAATCAAAGCCGACAAGGAGTTCGATACCCCCGAAGGTTTAGCGGTCATCGAGCAGGTGTCCCGGGAGCTCTACCAAATAGACGGCGTCAAAACGGTTCGCAGCGCAACGCGGCCGACCGGAGAGGCGCTTGAGGATTTGCAGGTGGCGAAGCAGATGGATGCGCTCGGCAGCGGGTTGGGCGAAGGCGAAGACGGATTGAGCAAAATAACCGAAGGTCTTGCCGACGCCGGCAAGTCGTTAAGCGACAACGCACCCGAGTTGAACAAGGCGGCGGACGGCGCGAATCGCCTGGCGGACGGAACTGCGGAGCTGAAAGCCGGGATTGTCAATCTTGGCGACGGTCTGAAGCGGATCGAGACCGGACTTCGGGATGGAACGGCCGGTGCGGGAGAACTGAAGAACGGGCTGGCTCAGGCGCAATCAAGCGCGGAGCAATTGGCGGCGGCAAGCGAACAATTGCTGGCCAACTACCGGCAGATGGGATCCGGGCTGTCGCAATTGTCGGAGACGTATGGCGGCGTTGGGACGAAAGTCAACGAGTTGACCTTGGGGCTTTCCGAATTGGGCAAAGGCTTGAGCACACTTGCGGATAAATATCCGGATCTGGGCAGCGATCCCGACTTTGCGAAAGCGCAAGGAGCAGTGGCGCAGCTGCAATCCGGCGCTTCGGAGCTTGGCGGAGGCATCGCGCAATTGAATGCGCGGCTTGCCGGGATTGCGCAAGGGCTGCAGCAGGCTAACGACGGATTCGCCCGGGCTTCCGAAGGGCAAACCAAGCTGGCGCATGGGCTTGGCCGGATAGTAACCGGCATTGGGCAGCTTCAGGAAGGTATAGCTCAAGCGGCGGACGGCCAAGGGCAAATCACGGCTCAGCTGCCGGAAGTCGTTGGCGGCATCGAACGAATTGAGCTTGGCCAGCGGGAGCTTGGCGACGGTTTTACCCGGCTCGCCAGCCGGCTTGGAGAGTTGACCGACGGGCTTAATCAGAGTGTTGACGGTCTGACGCAGGTCACGGATGGGTTGACGTCGGCGCAGCAATATTTGCTCGAGCTGTCCTCCGCTCCCGACAAGCAGTTGACCGGCTGGTTTCTGCCGGACGAAGCCGCCCGGAACGAAGAGTTCCGGGATGCGGTCGGAATGTATGTCTCAAAAGACGGCAAGATCGCCAGGTTCGATGTGGTGTTCGACACAAACCCGTATATGTTGGAAAGCTTGAAGAAAGTCGACGAGCTACAGGCTGCGGTCGGAAGAGCATTGAGAGGGTCGGCTTACGCTCAAGCGGAGTATGCGGTTGACGGCGTTTCCAGCATCAACAACGATTTATGGAGCATCTCCGGGGCGGATTATTCCCGAACCGTCGTCCTTATGATGATCGGAATCGGCTTGATCCTTGTCGCCATGTTCCGCTCCATTGTAATCCCTCTCTATGTGATGCTGTCGCTTTGGCTGACCTATTATACCGCGATGGCGATGGCGGAAACGCTCTTCGTTCGCATCCTGGGCTTGTCGAGCATCAGTTGGACCGTGTTTTTCTTCGGCTTCGTGATACTCATTGCGCTCGGAGTCGATTACAGCATCTTCCTGATGGACCGTTTCAAAGAGGAGCGCATGTTGGGCGCTAAAGAAGCGATTTTGAAGGCGATGCGGAGCACCGGAAGCGTAATAATGTCGGCCGCGGTCATTCTGGGCGGAACGTTCGCGGCGATGATCCCTTCCGGCGTCATGTCGCTCATGCAAATTGCCACGGTCGTTCTTTGCGGTTTGTTCCTGTACTCGTTCGTCATGCTGCCGTTGTTCGTACCGGTGATGGTCCGCACGTTCGGGGAAGCGAATTGGTGGCCGATGAGAGGCAGGGAAAACCAGGCGCGGCGATTAAAGCAAGAGGAATCGGCACAAGCGGTATGTAATTAGCGCTGCGACCTGAATTGGCTTGGCGTGACGCCTACGAATCGTTTAAACTGTCGCATAAAATGGGTGTCGTTCTCATAACCGCACATCTTCGAAACGGCAGTCACGGATAGCGAACTGTTCTCCAAAAGATACTTCGAATACTCCAGCCTGCTGTTGATCATATCCGAAACGACGGAACACCCGAATAGTTCCTTATAAATATGCTGGAAATACGATTTGCTCAAGTTGACGCGCGAAGCGATCTTTTCAACAGGCAAATGTGTTTGCGGCGAACTGTACAGCTCGTTGCGCAGCTCGGAAAACTCGCGAAAATACCGGTTCATCTTTTCCGGTAAAGCGGCTCTTTCGAGAAGATTGCTAAGCTTCAAGAAAAGCGTTCTTATATCGGTGTCAATAATCTGTTCTCGTAACGGACCTCCAAGCCTGTTGATGCTATGCAAATCTCTTATATACCTTGTTATCAAATACGGGTCGGCAGCCTTGATCAGCGTATCCAAAGGGAAATTCAACTGCTGAAGGAAATCTGTGACTTCACTGCCTTCGCAATGGAACCAGTCGTTGACGAACGGTTTCTCCGAATCCCGGTAAAGATGAGGTGTCGCAGGGCGGAAAATAATGAATGTATTTTTTTCCGCCGCCACCCTCCTTCCATCTATAACAACCTCCGAATTGCTTCTGAATAAAACAAAGGCATAATTCCCCGCCCCTGCCGGACGATCTATCGCAATCCCGTCCTTGTGCACAATATTATGTCCGCAGCTAATCAAACGAATCATTATCGAATCCCCTCAAAAAGCACGATAAGTCAGTTACTTGCCATTATAGATTATTGTTTCCGAGCGGACAAGCACTTACAATCTGAGAAAAACAGTCAAGGAGACAGAAATCGATGAAAGCAGAAGCGGTATTAAAAGTATACACACAAGAACGCGGCGCGAAGTTAGGCGACATGTTCGGCATTTTTTTCGAGGATTTGAATCATGCGGCGGACGGCGGACTGTACGCGGAGCTCGTTCGAAACCGTTCTTTCGAATTTGATCCGATCGATCGCGCAGAATACCATTCGCTGACAGCCTGGGAAAAAGTCGAACGCGGCGGCGGGAAAGCGGAAATTACCGTAGAGGAAGGGCATTCGTTACACCCGCGAAACCCGCACTACGTTGCCATTGATATTGTATCCGAGGGCGACGGTGTCGGGATTATGAATCTTGGATTTAACAGCGGAATTCCTGTCAGGCAAGGAGAAAATTATTTATTTTCGGTCTATGCAAGACGAGATGAGAGCTTTGGCGAGCCGGTTAAAATATCGATTGAAGCTATTGACGGCACCGTTCGAGGAGAAACAACGATCACGGTGCATTCCTCCGAATGGACAAAATACGAAACGTCAATTACGGCCAATGCCACCGATACCGGCAGTCGTCTAGTCATTGTAACGAAGGGAAAAGGAAAACTTTATCTCGATATGGTATCGCTCTTTCCGGCAAAGACATTTCGCAACCGGCCAAACGGCATGCGGGAAGACATTGCGACGCTGATCGCGGATCTAAAACCGAAGTTTATGCGTTTCCCCGGCGGATGTCTGGTGCATGACGGTTCATTGAATGCCGATGACAGAAACTCGATGTACCGGTGGAAAAACACGATTGGCGATCTCGAGCAAAGACCGGCCAGACGGAATAACTGGGGCTATAATCAGACACTCGGTTTAGGTTATTACGAATATTTTCTGTTCTGCGAAGATATCGGCGCCAAGCCGATTCCGATTTTGCCGGGCGGAGTCGACCCGCATCATAATCGAATCGTTCCGCTTGAAGAACTAACGCCCTGGATTGAAGACGCCCTGGATTTGATCGAATTTGCCAACGGAGATTCTTCCACCAAGTGGGGTGCCGTACGGGCGGAGCTGGGTCACCCTGAACCTTTTAACCTGGAGTATATCGGCATCGGTAACGAGGAAGTCAGAGAGCCGTTTTTTGAACGATATCCGTACTTCCACAGGGCGATAAAAGAGAAATATCCGAAGATCAAAATTATCAACACAAGCGGACCGTTTGCGGCGGGCGGAGAATATGAACGAGGCTGGAAATCGGCAAGGGAGAACAAATCGGATCTTGTAGACGAGCATTATTATCAGTCTCCGGAATGGTTTCTGGCACATATTGACCGTTACGATGACTTTAAGGCCGATGACCCGAAGGTGTTTTTAGGCGAGTATGCTTCATGGGGAAACACCTATTATAACGCTCTTGTAGAAGCCGCTTTTATGACCGGGCTGGAAAAAAACGCGCACGCGGTAGGGCTGGCCTGCTACGCGCCGATGCTTTGCAATGTAGACTATGTCAATTGGAAACCGGACTTGATCTGGTTCAACAATCATGAAGTGTATGGAACGGCAAATTATTACGTGCAGAAGCTGTTTATGCACCATCAAGGCGATCAACTGTTAAAAATGGAAGCAACCGGATTGGAGAAAAAACAAGAACCGACGATGAAGCCGATTAACGGTGCGATTGCGCTTGGGACAGACCTTTGCTCAATTCGGTTTTCGGATATTCGGCTGGTTAACAGCGATACCGGAGAAACGAAAGATTTCAATATGTCTTCTGCCGAGCTTTCGGATACGACTGAGGATCGACAAAACGGATCGGCTATAAGAACGCTGGATTTGGGAGAAACGGATTGGGAAAACTATACGCTGACTCTAAAAGCCAAAAAGGTCAGCGGGCCCAAAGGTTTCAACATTTATTTCGGAAAACGCGACGACAAAAACCAGCTGATCTGGGAAATAGGCGGCTGGGCGAATGCGGACTCCAATATGTGTTCCAGCGTGAACGGCAGAACCTCTTGCCTCACCCAATGCACATTTACTCTGGAATCCGGCGTTGAACACGAGTTTAAATTAGAAGTTTCGGGAAGACAGATCCGCGCTTACATTGACAACGTGCTATTCAATGAGACGGAAGACAAGATTCCGGTTATCGAGCCTCTGTATTTTTCGTCAAGCATCGAGCATTCCACAGGCGATGTCATCATAAAGGCGGTCAATGTACATGAGAAAAGCGTTCATACGCAAGTTGTTTTGGAGGATATGCAAAAATCGTCTTTGACCGTTGAAGTGTTTGAGATGTCCGGCTTTGCGCTTGATGACGAAAACAGCTTTTCGTCTCCTGAGCGGGTATCGCCGAAGCAGAAGCAATTTATCGCGGAAGGCTGCAGTTTTTATTACAATTTTCCAAAGCATTCTGTTACTGTCTTCAGAGTGAAATGATCCCGAAAATTTAAGAATACGAAGGTTATTAATGAAGAGAGGCTAACCCTGACGCAAAATATGCGGGTTAGCCTCTTGCTTATTTAACATCCGCTCAGCGAATTTGTCGAAACACCCAATCGCCAGTAACAATACTTTGATCGGATGATGTTATTTTTAAAGAAGCGCATCGTACAATCGTGCCATCGTTGTCACTTCTCGTACCAAATTACTTTTTAATAAAGAGTCCTATTGCACTTGTTTTGAATTATAATGAATGATGATGGTGCAATAACAGATCGAATACTATCGAATTATCATACAATATTACGAGGAAGGATATGTGACTACCCATGACATATGCACCTCCCTCCGGGAGAGAACGCACCGAGCTTCCGGACAAGACGTTTCCGATCAATGTGTTTACGGTGTGCGAACCGAAGAGCCCTTCCATACCGCCGCATTGGCATGAGCATCTGGAGTGGATGTATATTCGACGAGGAAGCTATCGGGTTCAAGTGGATTCTTTATTTGAGGATGTGGTGGAAGGCGACATAGTTTTTGTCAATTCGAGGCGGATTCATGCCGCTTTCCCGTTAGGAAAGCAAACGGAATTAACCGCGATCGTCTTCAACGAGGCGGTTATCCGGAACAGCGCATTGGACAGCACCGAGAAAAAATATATTCTTCCCATCATAAACAATGAATGCATTGTTCCGGCCATATTCAAAGCCGGCGGTTTCGCAACCACCTGCATTGAGGAAAGTTTGATCCGCCTAATGAGAGAATTCGAACATAAACAAGACGGTTATGAACTGTTTGTCAAAGCGGAACTGCTTCTATGCTTGGGGCACGTGTACCGCAGCGCTGAAAGCGGAGATGAAAGAAGAAAGAACCGGCCGGAAAGAGAAGGGGCGATAAGTCCGGTCCTCCGGCATTTGACCGAGCGATTCCATGAAGCGCTCACCGTAGATGAAGCGGCTCAAATGTGCAGCCTCAGCCCCAATTATTTTTGCAATCTCTTTAAGAAGACGACCGGCAAGACGTTCATCGAATATGTGAACATGCTGCGGATCATTGAAGCGGACCGTCTGCTCCGGGAAACGGATTGCAGCATCAACGAAGTGGCATACCGGGTCGGTTTCTCCAACTTGACTTATTTCGGGCGCGTGTTTAAAAAATTAAAAAACGTTTCCCCATCCGACTTGCGAAGACAGTTAATTACTTAGGGCTGCCTATTACTTTCGGAACTGCGATTATCTCACAATATTATGATTATGTATTTTCACATATCGTCATTGCACGGTTAATACAATGTATTGTCTCGCCAACAACGTATCGGAAGGAGATTTTCATTGTGAGAAGAAAGTTACAAGCCGGCAATTTTTCGAAAGTTATCGGTGTATTGCTCATACTGCTGCTGTTCGCCGCCAATGCTGCCGCAGCGGCTCCGGAGCAGGCCGAGCGGCATTCGTACCTTGTGGGAATGCAGCCGGACGTCCCGCCTAAAGCGCTGGAAGCGAAGGGTATTCAGTTCGTATCGCATTGGGACGATCTTGACGCGGTTCATATCATTGCCACTGCCGCGGCTATTAAAGGATTGGAACGCAACCCTAATGTAACTTACATCGAGGAGGACCGCCCCGTATTTGCAAGCAGCGACGGCGCGCCTTACTCTGATGGAACACTTACTTGGGGGTTACAGGCAATTCACGCCGAAACCGCTTGGAATCAGAACGCTGCCGGCAACAATATCAAGGTTTGTGTATTGGATTCGGGCATCGACTACAACCATCCGGAGTTTAATCGGGATGGCGCATCCATTATTAAAGGCAGCAAAAATTTCGTCAATGACGGACATCCGGATGCGCGTGACGGCAACGGACACGGCACACATGTCGCAGGCACGATATCCGGACAGACCGGCAATAGCGGAAGCCGAATCGGAGCGGCGCCCGGCGTGGATCTATACGTTGCCAGAGTGCTTGGCGACGACGGCAGCGGAACGACGAGCGGCGTAATCAACGGCCTTAATTGGTGCTTGCAAAATAATGCCGACATTGCCAACCTGTCGCTTGGCAGCAGCACTTCTTCACGAACGGAGCAAAGAGCCTTCGATCAAGCTTATCAGAACGGGCTGCTTAGCATTGCCGCCAGCGGAAACGACGGCAGCCGCAGAATCGGATACCCGGCCAAGTACAGCTCGGTTGTGGCGGTAGGCGCGGTTGACGGTAATCTGAATCTTGCCGATTTCTCCAACTTCGGCAAAGAACAAGAGCTTGTCGGACCCGGGGTGGCGACGTTATCCAGCGTTCCGGCAGGCACCGGAGCGAACAGTACCGCCAAGGAGATACAGGACGGAGTTGAAACAAGCTATAAGAGTCACGGACTCGAATATTCGGGTAACGGCAATGTAACGGGCCCTCTCATTGCTTGCGGCTTGGCCGATTCCACCACCTCCTGTTCGGGCAAACCGGACTCGGGCGCCTGGATTGCATTGATTGAACGGGGGAATATCAGCTTTGCCGAAAAGATCCAGAATGTTACGACCCAAGGAGCGGCGGCGGCAATCATAGTCAATAACGATACCGCAAACCCCGATGATCCGGGAAGTTTCACTCTGGGAAGCCCAGGAGACTGGATCCCGTCGGTTTCCGTCTCCTACAATAGCGGCAATAGTATTGTGAATGGCGGACTCGGTACCGGAGTCGTGAATGTTTCCTCGTGGGATTACAGTTATTTCGACGGCACTTCCATGGCGACGCCGCACGTTTCGGCAGCCGCGGCTATTGCTTGGTCCGTTAACCCGGCCTTGACGAATGCACAAGTTCGATCCATACTGCAAAGCACCGCTTCGGATTTGGGCGCCGCCGGGAAGGATAACCAATACGGGTACGGCTTAGTCCAAGCCGATGCCGCCGCTCAAGCTGCAGTGAACGGGTTGTAACGTTATGACTTTCCTACGTCACCAGCAAAAGAGAGCAAGTTCGGATATTCGTTGATTTAAGAGTATCGTTGTGATGAAGAGCGGTAAAATTCGCCGTTATTAACGTAGCAATCGCAATTTTCAGTGGTATTAACGGTCGCAGAGACCGTTACTATCGCCTAGAGGCCCGATTTTCTTGCTTTTGGTTGCTTTCGGGCGTTATTAAGAGCAAGCCGGACTGTTAATTTTAACCGCTATCCTAAATTTTTCCAAACCTACGGTCGAAAACGCCGATAATAATGCGCCAGAAAGTGAGACGTGTTCGAAGCCTGACCGATTTTTTCTTACTGCGCTTGAGCCTGCCAAGGTGCGGGACCGGTAATTTGCATCGAAAGCAGCCTCGCATTGCGCAAGTGCATTTCGGTGACATCCTGCCAACGAATGATGTTTTCTATAAACGGTTTGAAAGAAGCCGGAGCGGCGTCCCTCATGACCATTAATCCCGCGCGCACGTTCCGGTCTCTTTGTTCGGCGCTTTGCATGCACGATATCATCGTTTCAACGATCGACGGATGGTACTCCCCATTCAACAACCTTTCGGCGGATCCGACGGCTGTCACGCGATGATAGGATGCCGGGACGAGATGAGTATGCATTTCCTCATTTCCCTGCAAGTCGCTTGTTTGCGGAATATGAAACAACTGAGTGCTCATCGAACAAACCATTTGTTCCCCATTAAGGCTTGCGTTTAATTGCACCGAAACCGGACGCCACATTTCATTTTGTCTCAACGAAACACACACCTTTTCAATAATAATAGGCGATCACCTGATACATTGTATGCAGGTATCGCCTATTTGCTTCTATATTCCGGTACTCACTGAACTTGGCAAGCCTGATGCTTTAGAAACTCGCGTATGGACGGATCCGTGCACAAACCGATGGCTCGGCTGTAAGCAGCCCGGGCTTCCTCAGATTTATGCAGCCGCTTGAACAAATGAGCGGATAACGCCCAATAAGGTTGATATTCCTTCACAGCTTCGGCCGGGATCGATTCAAGCAGCTCCAGCCCTTTGCCGGCGCCGAACGACTCGGCAAAAGCGGCAGCTCGGCCGACCGAAGCTCCAATTGTCGGAGCTAGACGTACGAGCCCCTCATATAACAGAGCAATCTCTTGCCATTCGGTGCTGCCGGTCCATGCACGCTGGGAATGCACCGATTGAATCGCTGCTTCCAGTTGGAAGCGGCCGATGCGCCCGGCTTGTGCGGCTTTGCTTAGACAGCGCTCCGCCTCCTCGATCATGGTTCGCGACCAAAGCGACATATCCTGCTCCAAGAGCGGTACGTAGCTCCCAGACTTGTTGCGCCGCGCGTCGCGGCGCGCTTCGCAATGAAGCATGAGCGCAACCAGTCCCAGCACTTCGGGCTCCGAAGGCATGAATTGCACGAGAAGTCTTCCCAAGTAGATCGCTTCTTCGGCCAATCCTTTGCGGCGCGGGTCCACTCCGGCCACATCTTCCCACCCGCTGCCGTAGGCGGCATAGATCGCTTCGAGCACCGAGTCGAGCCGCTGAGGTAATTCGCCGGCATCGGGAAGGTCAAAACTAATTTGTTCGTTCCGTAATTTTGCTTTTGCGCGGGAGAGCCGCTGTCCCATCGTTGAAGGTTTTACCACAAACGCAGACGCGATACGGGCGGCGTCGATTCCCAGCACAGACTGAAGCATAAGCGGCGTGCGCACGAGCGGGTCGATATCGGGATGGGCACAAATGAACAGCATCTTTAGCCGTTCATCCGGAAACTCTATGCCGGAGGATGCCAATTGTTGTGCTTCTTTCGCCATGGCGAGCAGCATCGGTGCGGCATTGGCGCGCACGCGGGCACGGCGAGCGCCGTCGATGAGCCGGCGCCGCGCCGCGGTAAGCAGCCATGCTTCGGGCTTATCCGGCACACCAATACGCGGCCATGTTTCCAATGCGGCGAGGAAGGCGTCGGCCAATGCGTCCTCCGCCGCCGACAAGTCGCGCCAGCGTACGGCCAGGTAAGCAATCAGTCTCCCGTATGAATCGCGGGCCGTCCGTTCAACCGCGTGGTATGCGTTCATGGCGTAATCACTTTAACGGCGGTATATTTTGCCGGACTTCAACCGCATTCACCGGACTCCGGGCCGCCCACTGCAATGCGGTGTCAAGGTCAGGCACATCAATGACGAAAAAACCGCCGAGCTGTTCTTTGGTTTCGGTTACCGGCCCATCCTGCACGAGCATTTCACCGTCGCGGCGTCTTAAAGAAGCTGCGGTTTCCGGAGGATAAAGTCCGGAACCGCTCACAACGACGCCGGAATTACGCAGAGCATTAACATAGTGAGACCAACCTGCCAAATATTCCTTCTGCCGCGACGGATCGGTTCGATTCGAGAAATCCTCCGGGCTTTCGTAAAACAGAAGTGTGAATTGCATTGTTATTTCTCCTCTCAAAATTATTGAGTGAGCCTTATCGCTCACTCAATATAATGACGGGACGGATGTATGGATTTCGACATCGGCCGAAAAAATTTTCTGTAGACGGAAGCTCTACATCAAGAATGTGCCTATTACAATGGAGACACCGATGATAATGGAACGGAGCAATTGGGCAACTGCCAAATTTCCTTCTGCGATTTGATCGCATACTTTAAACTTGGGTGTTAACCAGTCAAATATTAAGTACACCAAGCATAAGACAATGATGCCGACCGCGGACCATACGGCCATTGACAGCCATGAATTGGAGCTGTAAGAAACCATCGCGACAATGATGCATAGTCCAAGCAGCTTGCTTCCCATATAGATGCCCGCCGCTTCATTCCCTTTGTTAATTTCTTGTGAATCGTTGAACCGGGTTAATAAACTAAACACATAAGCGCCGACACAAAGAATGGCCAATAGAATGAGAACCCCAATCACTACATTCATAATATCTGTCAAAAATGCGCCCACCAGTCATTCCTCCTATAATTTTGATACTGCCGCCGGACAATAATAAGCCATGTCGCCTGTGATTTTTCCGCCAATGCGCGGGAGCAGCCCTGCATACCGGCCTCCTATGACGTACACCCCGGTTAACAAATAACCGGTAAAAGCCCCTTCTTCCGTGTTGACCGATAGTCGTTCCATCGGGCAAAATTGCTGAAACACTTTCGGTTGGTTTTCATAGTACTCTCTCACTTCCGGGACCTCCGCATCATTGTGCCCCCGCTCCGATTGCACAAGCGCCCCGGCCCCGTTAAACAACGATATTCCTTTTCCTTCTCTCCCCCAATACCCCTTGGCCACATACGGAGTATTCGTTTCAACGAAAGGCGAGTCGATATAATAAGTAGGCAAAAAGTAATTCGCTATCGCCGACATTTCCTCTTCATTAAACAGCGTATAACCGCAATATTGTTCGGTCATATGATTTCTTTCGTACAACGACCAAATGAGCGCAATAAAACCTTTGCTTTGGGTGATCGCGCTTTGAGCCGGGTTGATCAACCCCAGCTTATTTTCCGTCAATAAGTTGACGAGCTCTTCGCCGATCGGAGCACCGGTTTCGTTGTCGGTGTCGTGAATTTGATACTCTAACGGGTATAAACGGTAAAGAATACTGATCTTTTCACCCTCAAAATACAAACCGTCGACAGGTATGATCTCCAGTTGGTCAAGCGGCGCATATTTTACGCTATATCCCAACTCTTTGACCGCATCCATCAAATATAGCGTATTGGCCTTGTCCTCCGCGTGCCAATCGTAGCAGCTGAAGACGACGAGACCGGATAATCCTTGCGTTCCGTAATAATCGATCAATCGCTGAAACGCGGATTGTACAGCCGCCTTCATGCCGGACGAGGGCATCGCATATGAAGTATATAGTTTAATCATCTCATTTGCGAGATATGCCGTTTCCGGGATGCCTGTCGGTGTGTCCGTGTTGTTTTCAATGCATTTGATCCCTTGCTCGTTAACGATCCAATCTTGTCTTGAAACCCCGTGGAACGGAACTTCCATCCTCGCGGCCGGAATCAGTTCGGCATGGATTCCAAGCTGCTGTTCTAAAAATCGATCCGGCAAATGCCGTTGCGCGAATCGAAGTACCTTCCAATAAATATTGTCGATTTGCTCCGCAGCCCGTTTAAGCTGTTCGTACTCCTCGCTCCGATAGACCGTAACGGACGGAAGACAATATTGTTTGCCGTACATGCGATGATACGGGATATGCTCTTCGAACGTTCGAAAGATATCGTCATGCTGCCTGCCAAGTTCTACAATCCGCTTCAACTTTCATCATCCCCCGGAGCTGATTCCGCTGGAGCCGCCGCTGCCGAACCCCTTCATCGCACTTTTGGACTTTGATTTTATTTTGACTCCGTCGACATCGCCGTCTTCGCAATAACCCAAATCTTCCGATAAATCGTCGCACTCTTCCTCAAGCGATGTATCGCCGCATCCCGTCATCATCACAGGAACCGTGAGCATCAGCGCGAAAGCGGTCATCTTCTTCGTCTTTCCTTTCTCCCCCATTTATATATCCACCTCCCTAACATAAAAGACGACTTTGTTCCGGTCGTTGTCGAGCAACGAATAAATCGTCTCATACGTATGTCCCTCAATAATCAAATAATGGTCCAAAAGCATCCGGGCAATATCTATTAAACCGTCGTCCGGAGCAATCAACTCCGTATTTACAAAATAGCTACCGTCGTATACTTTCCATTCCGCTTCAATGCGCGCGGACACGCTGCAGTATTCGAACGCGGCTTCACGAATCGCCTCCCCGTAAGGCTGGTTTCGTGCGTCGAACGGTGCAACATAAATATGGTGCAGTTCAAAGTTTTCGGACTCGTTCGACGAATGAACATACAATTGATTGCGGATCAACGTTGCGTTTACGAGTTTTCGAATAAACAATTCCTCACGAGACACCGTCGCTTGATCGACAAGCCGCACAACCCGCCTGTCGGCTTCCGACCACTCTTGATAACACAATGAGTATTCCATCTTAGTCCTTACGTCCCGCGCCAGTTAGTTTTGCCAGTATGCTTTCGTCGGAAATGACGAACAGCCGCGCGTCCGACGGTATCGCTTCATCCAGCTTCCGGTTTATGTTCATATCACCTTTGTTTGAGATGAGCGTCGCTCCTTTGCTCAATAAATCCGTGAACGCGTCGCGGAAAGTCCGCCATGAAGCGTCGACCGGAACTTCGTAAATATCAGCCCCGTGCCGGCGGCGCAGAAGCTGTGTGATAATATCGATATTCCCCTCCTTGAGCGCCGAACGGACGGCAAGGCGGGAAACCGCGTCATAAGACAAAATGAACTCGTTCACCCGAACGTGGCGGAAATTTTGAATATGTTTATCCAGCATAATCTCCACTGTCGTATGAATATGCGGGGCGATTCTCTCGAAGCTTGACGCGATCAGCAGCGATTTGCCGTCGACCAGCGATGTTTCGTCGATGCGGGGATCGGCGAAAATAATTGCGGACCGCGCCTTGTCGACTCCGGCTTTCAGCAATATTTCCTCGGAGGTTGGATCTCCGTTTACGTAATGCACCTTCGGGTGGTCGAACGGGTGCTTTTCGACTTCATCGATAATGACAACTTCGTCGTTCGGATCGAAGGCGAGAAGCTCTTCTATCGCGAGCTGCGCTTTCTTGCTCCAGTTCACAATAATGATGTGGTCTTTGCCGTAATAACTCATTTTCCCCTCTCCTCTTCTGCGATGAAATTCGGCGATGGTATCGATGATTTTCCCGATGACCAAACTTAGAAGACCGATGCCGAACACATATAGAAACATTGCCAGAATTTTGCCGGGAACCGTTGCGAGATAATAGTCGCCGTAACCAACGGTCGCTATCGTAGTCATGACATAGTACAGCGCATTGAACCAGTTCCCGAACGTCTCGGGTTCGAGCATGTAACTCAAGGCGGAAGTCGCCAAAATGAATACGATCGTGATACCGGCAAGCAGAGAATTTTTCAGACGCAATAGTTTCGTCGAAAATTTGCGCAATAAATGCAAAAAGTAACACCTCCGAAAAAAAGCAACCATAATGTATACGTGGGATTAAAGAAATAGTTACTTTATCCCGTAAACTTTCTGATTCCCGTTATTTATCGTTTTCCAACAACTCAATGATGACTTTAAGATTTTTGACCGTGTCCATATATGCATAACGGCCTCCTGTGTAATCGCCTTTCTGAATGAGGGGCATACCTTCGGCTTCCATCGCCGATATTTTATCGCCCATCCCTTCAACGGAAAATGCGATGTGGTGGACGCCTTCGCCGTGCGTATCCAGAAATTGTCTCCATGTGCTCGGGTGCTCATCCGGTTCAATGAGTTCCAATTGCAGCGAGCCCATATCAAAGAAAGCAAGCTTTGCTCTCGCCTCCGTCGGTTGACCGTTGTAACGCGCATTCGTTTTATCGAGCGTGTCGGTCAAAAACCATTTCGGTTTCTCAACCCCGAAGAAATCCGCGTAAGCTTGGGAAGTTTTCTCGATGTCCCGGACGATGAGTCCGATTTGCGTAATAAATTGAGTGCCTAACATATTGATGATTCCTCCTTATAGGAACATATTGTTTACAGGCGAACACTTGTTTGTTATGATTCTTCTATGCAATTATATAACAATTTGGGAGGATTGGTCATCCGATGGACTCGTTGCGCAACGGTTTAATTGCGGAATTTTTGTTTGACGGAAACGCTCTCGACACCGGCAATTCAGGCAATTACAGCGGGCAAGTGTATGGCGCCGTTCCGACGGCGGATCGTTTCGGAAATCCCGGAAGCGCTTACGAGTTTGACGGAATCAACGACTACATCTTGGTACAGCCGGCTCCGAAGTTGAATAAGGAAGCGTTCTCGCTTTCCGTCTGGGTCCGTTACGGTCGCGATGCCAAGCTTTCCTGGTGGAACAATGCGATCATCTCGCAGGACGGCCATGAAGGGCGGCGAGTATTCCAATTGAGCACCTATGACAACCGTGTTACGTGGCACCGGTTTTTTCAATCCGACGAAGTGTTCGTCCAGGAACCGGTGAGGACCGGGCTTTGGGAGCATTATGTGACCGTGTTTGACGGAAGCACGCATAAGCTGTATCGGAACGGTATCCTCATGACCGAGAAACCGGGCCGATTAGAACCCAATGAAGAGGAGCCGCTGTATATCGGACGAAAGTCTACCGACGAGCCTTACTTCTTCTTCCACGGCGCCATCGACGACATTCGAATGTATGACCGCCCCCTGACAGACGATGAAATTATCGCTCTCTATACCGAGAACGGTTGGGATAATCCGAAATTTATTGCGGCGGCGCAGCGGGCGAAATCCGGCTCGGACAGTGTGGAAATCAAGCACAAGCGGGAGCCGAATCAGAAGCTTAGAGTCGAAAACACGAACTTCGCCTACTCGATTTTCGTGAACTGCCGTGCGGAGGACGTCAAGTTTCACGACGTATCGATGCCGGACTTGTCGATCGAATGCGCGGATCTTCGCCGAACAAGACTGCATAATGTGAACTTCAGTAACGGTAAAATAAGCGACGCCAACTTGAGCGATCTGGAAATCGACGGCGCACAATTGGGCGGAGCTTACATTCATAACATCGGGTTGCCGCCGAAAGGCCATCCGGCTTTCGTGGAAGGCGCGAAACAGCGTCCGCTGCGTTTCGAGAATTGCGATCTCCAAGGAAGCAAAATTGAAAATTGCAATTTAAGCGGTGTCGCAATCGAGCGCTGCAACGTGCAAGGGACGACCATTGACGGCATTTCCGTCGAAGCGCTGCTCGACGCATATAAGCTTAGCAGGCAAGTTTAAGTGAACTTAGCGAGGCTGCCGATAATGCGGCCTCTCTTATTTACCGTTCCAATTGTAGGAGTCTTCTATCAATAAGATCCAAGAGCCACTCTCGTTCGCCGGGGACATTTTCCCGCAGCCTGGCGGCCGCGACAGGCAGCATCCATGCTTCGATTTCGGCAAGCTTTACCTTCGTAAGCTTTCGATACTCCTCCAAATAATTAGTATGTAGTATGTTCTTTATTAATCGGATCGGCAAAGCCATAAGTTTGGAAGTTCCCGGCGGGATAAACGGCGTCCGGAACATCAAGCAGGTTCTGGCCGCATCTCCCGCAGGATCGCCCGTGCAAGCATTGGTCCAGTCAATCGCAATCGATTCGGATCCGGTCATAAGGATATTATCCGGGTGGAGATCGCCATGGCATATCCGGGAACCATCAGGCAAATCGTGAAGAACCTTGCATATTGTTTCCGTTGTCTCTTTGAGCAGCTCGAATGAAACTCGTATTGCCCGTTCCATTGTTACTTTCTGACGGGGAAGCTTCGCTCCGCTGCAGCAATGAATATTGCTGTGGAGCTTGGCCATTGTACGCGCGAAGAACGCGGCTCGCCATGGTGAAGCTTGCATAATGGCCAACATAGAGGACCCTCTGATTCGATCGAATACAATCCCATTCCGGCCGCACTCCTCTACGATTTCATAAACAGCCGGCGCAGGAACGCCCGCATCTTTGACTGCTTTCGCAATTTCCGCTTCATGACTAATCATTTCCGGTTTGCACCAATCGTAATAAAGCTTTAATATTTTATTCTCTTGCCACTCATAGACTTCGGCTGTCATCCCTTTGCCGATCAACGCGCCTTTTTGGATATGACCCACCACCTTTTTAGATTGTATAACCCCTTTACTCGCGCACATTTTGACCATATAATGAATCCCAATTGCAATCGAAGGATGGAAAAGGAACTATGAGTCATAATAAATCGCTCGAAGACCGCAGGTCTGAGCTGTGGGCATATATCGCTCTGCTAGTGTTGGCGTTCATTTGGGGACTTCACGGAGTCGTGGGAAAATCGCTTGAAGCGCGCATGAACCCGCTGTCCCTCACCGTATGGCGTTATACTTTTACCACGATATGCTACTCGTTGATTTGGGCCGGAAGCATTAGACGGATATTCTCTTACGATTGGCGAACGCTTGTTCAACTCGCGCTGGCGGGTGTTTTGATCGTTGTTATATATCCGCTGTTCTTCTATCAATCGCTCCCGTTTTTGACACCGATCGAAAGCCTTGTCATCATGAACACTTCCCCCCTGCTTGCCGCATTAATGGCATTCGGTTTTTTGCGGGAACGCATCAACGCATGGGGCTGGGCGGGAATTGCGGTTTCTTTCGGCGGTATCGCGCTGCTGATTCGAGGCGAATCGTCTTTTCAAGGCACGCTTTATGGTTTCGCTTTATGTGCCGTCGGAGCGCTTGCCTTCGCCGGGTATGTAGTGCTGACGAGACGATTGATGCAAACCGTGGCACTGAAGGAAATGCTTACCGGAACAACGGTAATCGGAACAATCTGTTTATGGCTGCTCGCCGCAGTACAGGGTGAACTGCAAGGAGTTTGGGTTCCGATCTTCAATCTGAATGGCAGCGGTTGGTTTGAGCTTCTGTTTGTCGTTCTGTTCGTCAGTGTGTTAGGTTATGCGTTAAACGCTTACGGCGCCAAGCGTCTACCGGGAGGAATTGCGGCCGCCGTCAGCCTCTATCCCCAGCCTGCATTCGCCGCATTGTTTCAGTGGGTATGGTTCGGTCTTGTGCCGACAGTATGGAGCGTAGCAAGCGCATTGCTGGTTTTCGGCGGCGTTGCGCTCAGTAAATATCAAGGACAGGCAAAGGCACCGAAGCCGAAGCCTGTCGTTACCAAATAAATTCGGCTGCTACGGGATAATCGCCACCGCTCTGATCGGCGAACCGGTTCCATTGGCTATCTTTAACGGCAATGCCATGAAGAAACATTTGGGCGGCAGCAGCTGCAAATTGTCCAGACATTCTATCAAGTAGATTTGTTTGCGCAATACTTTCTGATGGAAATAACAGGTTCCTCTAATAACACCTTCTACTACCGGTGTTCCGACAGCCGCCGTATCCGTTCCGACGGCTCTCGCTTTCTTGTCTATCAAATAGTCCGCTACGTCCTCCGTGAAACCTGGTTGATTATCGGCGTAGTAACCCCACTCCTTCGAAGTCGTCCAATAACGCATCCAACCGAATCGGATCAATACAATATCGCCTTCGTCAATGTCCGTTTCGGTCTTCCGCAATGCGGCTTGAATATCCGCAAGACTCGCTCTTTCTCCCGGTTTCCACTCTCTATCGCTTAAATCAATGACCGTGCACTTGCCGATCAATGCATCCGGCATAACATTTTCAATTGTTAATGTCGTTAAATCTCCATGAATGTGAAACGGCGCATCTGCATGAGTCCCGGTATGCTCGCCCATAGAAATCAATTGGTTTGCGTATCCGTCGTGTTCATGCGTTGCCGCCGCGTCGATCGCTAGAGGTGGATGAGTCGGCCATCTTGGGATCCCCTTCTCCAATAAAACCGATAAATCAATTATCTTTGAAGCTCGAAAAATATTATTTAATATAGTTAACGAATCAACGGAAATGTTCCGCATCTCCATTTTAGATGCCCCTCCCTCATCTACTTCAATTGATTAACGAGGTTAATTTTCGTTCTTCTAACTGCGGTCCGTACCTGCTCGCTGCCGTATCACTAATATGCTTTTTCAAAAATTCGGCTTCATCGATCCCGTCAAAGTAACGACCCAAGAAATGTACAAACACATCCAATCGTCTAAGTTGAACCAAGACCGGCAAAGCTTCAATCTCCGGATCGCTCAACGTTACGGCCGAAGCGAATCCGTCCATAAACAGCTTCAATTTATCCCAGAACACCGAATCATTCGGTTCCTTCACCATCATATCCGAGATGCAAACGGCCGCTTCCATCACCCGAAGATCCCTGGTAACAAACTCGAAGTCGAGAATTGCCGAGATGCGGTGATCGGATCCTGCCAATACGTTCGATTCGTTCAAATCGCCGTGAATGATTTGATGAGGCAGTGCGGTCAGACGAGGTCCGAAATGGTTGAATTTCTTCAGTTGATCTCCGATCCACCGCAGTTCGCGGGATACATCCTGAAACGGTTTCGGAGCATGCTCGCACCATTCGATCACTTTATGCATCGGGCAGTTCGGATGAGTTTGTTCAATCTTATAGTAAGGTTGATATATGAAGGGCTGCTCTATTCGGACGTTGTTTAGAGCAACCAATAACGAACCGGCGCTTTGGCCAAACGAGTAAACGGTTTCCGGACGGTCAAACACGGGATTAACCCCGGGTATGTATCTCATCAAGCTTGCTATTTTATCCGATCCGTCGTTTAACCGAACAACAGTTTGTCCGCTCCGTGTCGAAACCGGCTGCGGCACTTGAAACGGCAGGGCTGTATATTTGGAAAGCTCCGCCAAGACGGTGTGCTCGATCATTACCTTTGACTCGTCCTTATGAGTTTCATAAATGCGCAAGACGTATTTGTTACCTTCCACTTCTACATACAAAGTTGTATTGTTTACCCCGCTGGATCCGGTCGTAACATTCCATTGCGAACCCGGCTCGAAATATGAAGATAACAGTTGATCGATCGCTACCGCGTCAGACTTCATTCAGAAGACTCCTCTTAGCAAAATAAATGATAAAAAGTGACGCTTGTTCGGCGTCACTTCGGATGCGACAGCTATGCAGCAGACTACGCGATGGAAGTCGGTGCGCCGAAGATGGTGCTATAACCGCTAATGGAGCTTAAGATGCGCTCCGCCTCTTCATCTTTCATGCTTCCATACCTTTCGACGGCGTCAACGATTTTCGGGAACAGGTGTATGTCGCCCGCGCTGGCGAAACCGGCCAAGCCCGGGAAAGAAAGCACGAAATGCACGCAAGCGTCGATTATATCCTCCCGGTCGAACGGTTCATACCAAGTTGCGTATGTACGGTGCTGGTTTTCCGCCCATGGACCCTTCGCGATCGCTTTAATCGCTCTGACCGCGGCTTGCTGCTTGCCGGCTTCTTCCATTAACGCGTCGAACGATTCGCGATATTCGGGAAGCGAGAACATGTAATAATTCAGAGGTAATAATACCGTTTCAAAAGGATACCGGCGAAGAGCCTCCAAATGCGTTACCGGAGCTTGATGCCCGTGACCGGTAATTCCTATCGATTTTACAATGCCTTCCTCCTTCGCCTCGATCGCAGCTTCCAATGAGCCGCCTTTGCGGGTGCATTGATCAAGCTCGTCGATCGTTCCTACGGCATGAAGTTGGAGCAAATCGACGGAATCTACCCGCATTCTTTCCAGGGAGCGGTAAATTTCTTCCTTCGCTTTTTCTTTTGTCCGTTCTCCGGTTTTCGTAGCGAGAAATATATCGTTTCTCACCTTGCTGATGATCGGACCCATACGTATTTCCGCATCTCCATAACCTGCTGCCGTATCGAAATGATTAATGCCGTGCCGAAGAGCAAAAGAAATTGACTCGTCGGCTTCTTGCTGCGTAACGCTTCCAAGACTCGCCGCGCCGAACATGACCACTGAGCTTTCATGACCGATTCGTCCTAATTTCCGATTTAACATTCCGACACATCCTCCTTAGAAGCTGATTTGCTTTCATTATACTTTATTATCAGCCCTAATTGTTTAATTTGGTCATTTGAAGAACGTCGAACAGATTGATTCTTTGCCGGGTTTGATCATGATATAAGCCGTTATCCTGAATGCGGTCAACGAATAATACGCCGTTCAAGTGATCGATCTCATGTTGGATGCATCTGGCTGTATAATCTTCGGCTTCTATAGTAACCGTTTCTCCGCTGCGGTTCAGGCTCGTTAATTTAACATATTTCGCCCGGCTAACTATCCCTGTATATCCGGGAAACGACAAGCAAGCCTCCGGTCCAGTCTGATCTCCCTTGGATTCCACAATTTCAGGATTCATGAGCTCGATTAACCCTTCTCCGCAATCCATCACGATAACCCTTCGCAGTATTCCGACTTGCGGAGCCGCCAAGCCCGCTCTGCCTTCCGCTGCATAGATGGTGTCCGCCAAATCATCGAGCAATTTTAGAATTTTTGGACTGACCTGATCTACTGGCTTGGCAATCTTTCTTAAAATCGGATCGCCGAAAGGAAGAATTGCTCTTTCTGCCATAGCTTAGCTTCCTCCTACGCGTTCAACGTCTTCATGTATGTTGGCGTGTGTGACCATAGATCGCTTGGTGTGCATTCCAAAGCCGTACACAAAGCATCCAAGGTTTCCGCTTTCATCTGTTTCGGTTCGCCGTTGATTAAAGCGCTAATAGAAGGGGCGGACAATTCGTATCCGGCCTCCTCCTTTAACAAACGGGCCAACTCCGCTCCAGTCCAAATTCCTCTATCCGCCATAATCTTTCGCAGCATCCAAACCAGCATATGTTAATCCTCCAACGCTTTAGGCTCCACCTAAAAATATTAGGCACCGCCTAACATAACATTATTTCCAAAATTATTCAAGAAAGAAAAACCACCAGACAAGGCGGTTCATCCATTAAACGAATATTCTCTTTCGACCTTGCAAATCCTCACTGTGTAATTGTCGTACCAGACTTGCTTTCCTTGCTCTTGCGCAATTTTGTGCATTTCGTTATTCTTCCAATGTCTAATCGCTTCTAAACTTGACCAATAGGAAATGGTAATGCCAAATCCCGAATCGTTTCTCGCACTCTCGACTCCCAGAAACCCCGGCTGATGCGCAACAAGTTCGTCCATCTTTTGATCCATCTCGCTGTAACCGTTGTCCCCGGAAGAACGGCGGCTCGTGAAAATGACTGCATAATACGGCTCCGCCGCCCCATGATCATTACCGTTCATTACCCTCTGACCTCCTAAAATTATTCGAATTTCGACCTTGATATGATTATAAGCATAAGTTTTGAATAACAAAAATGAATGTTTGTGATATCATGAATGAAAATGATTCATGTAAATTGAGGAGCGGCATCTATGAAACTCAATAAATACGAGATTTTTGTTAAAGTAGTAGAGATGGGAAGTTTGACAAAGGCCGGAGAAATGTTAAATCTCACACAATCGGCCGTCAGTCATGCGATTTCCGGATTGGAGCAGGACATCGGGCTCACGCTTCTCATAAGGAACCGCTCAGGCATTCAATTAACCAGCATTGGAGAACGTTTAATCCATTATTTCAAAGAAATCAAACAAATCAACGATAGGCTTTATCAAGAAGTTTCTTTAATCAAAGGTTTGGAAATCGGCACCGTGAAGATAGGGGTTTTCACAAGTATTTCCATTCACTGGTTACCGGCTATATTGAAACAATTTAATGTTGCGTTCCCTTTTATTGAAGTAAAATTACTAGACGGCAACTATCAGGAAATTGAAAATTGGATAGCAACCGGGGCAATTGATTTCGGTTTCGTAAATTTGCCTACTCATAATGCATTAGAAAAGGTTTCACTGAAACAGGATAGAATGCTCTGCATCCTTCCCCCGGATCACGTTCTCCGCGGGCAATCAACGATTCGTCTGGAACATATCATTGACGAGCCGTTCATTATGCCGATCTCGGGTTGTGACACGGACGTACGGCGAATTTTGTCGGAGAATAAACTCTCGCCGAAAGTCAAATACGAACTGGAAGATGATCATGCGATTATGTCCATGGTTCAGAACGGATTGGGTGTAAGCATTCTCCCGGAAATGATTTTGTCTGGGACGCCATATAACCTGTGTGTCCGTCCATTGGAAGGGGGATATTTTCGCACTATCGGCATTGCTTCCGTTTCATTTAAAAATGCTTCCCCGGCAACCAAAAAAATGGTTCAATTCATCACTGCATGGGTGGATCGGCTAACTTGAAAACCGCGCTCCCCAACAACGTGCGGGAAGCGCGGTATTCCTTCAATATATTTAACTCTTGACTCCCTGCTCCGGTTCCTCCTTTGGCTCGGCAACCAGTTCGCGCGCCGAGCTTTTGAACTCGCTGAGCGTCCGGCCGACCGCTCGTCCCAGCTCCGGGAGCTTGGAAGGGCCGAACAAAATCAAAATAATGATAACGATCATAATTAGACCGGGAACGCCGATACTTTGCAGCATATGTCACAACTCCTTTCTTCCTTATTTCTTCTTGGGATATACGGCGACCGCCTCGATTTCGATAAGCCAATCCGAGTTGACAAGCCCTGCAACGCCGACCGTGGAACGCGCCGGCTTGACCGGATTATCCTCCGTATTGAAAAACTGGCCGTACGCATCAAACCAGCCTTGATAATCGATCTTCCCTTCCTTCGCCGCATCCGCCACCAAGTAAACGCGAAGATATATTACATCCTCCATCGACAGCCCTTTCGCATTCAACTGCTTCTTGATTTCCGTCAAAACACCGATTCCCTGCGTCTTCGTGTCGCCATACCGTTCGTAAATCGTTTTGCCGTCCTTATTCAGCAGAGGAGGAACCGTCCCGCTCGTAAACAGGTAGGAACTGCCCGCCGGCACCGACACTCCGCTAGAAATAGCTGAAGTCGGGCTGCCGTAAAATTCCGATTCGTGAATCGGTTCGTCCGGATATTTGTTCGGGGTGTCCGGCAAAGCGGAAACCGCGCTCCATCCGATCATTACGGATAAACCAATGACGGCGGTCACCGCCGCCAGCTTTTTTATTCCGGTTCTATTCAAGTTCTTGGTAGCTTCCATTACGTTATTCCCCTCTCATGTTCAACTCTGCATTACCCTCTTATGAATCGCCGTGACTGCCAGCCGTGCCGATTCGATCGCTCCCGCCATCCATCCCGGCAAGTAGCTGATATGCTCGCCCGACAAATATACGCGCCCGTCCGGCTCGCACAGAGTCGGATAATACTTTTTCCTGTCGTCCTCGCTATATTCGCCCCATCCGCCCAAATTGTAGGGTACTTTCGGCCAATAAATCGAGAAGGATGTCTCAAAATCCTTGTAAAATTGATCGTGGATTTTGGCGCCCTGCATTAAGGCTTGCTCTTCCCGGCCGGCCACGCTCATCTCTCCGATCTTCTTCGCTTTCGGACCGAAGTTGTAGTAACCGACAACGACACCTTTCTTGGAGAAGAATCCGCCGGACGGATACCAAATCTGCGTGATATCCATATTGGTCGTTGTGGTGCCTCCGTATATTTGCTCATCCTCTTCCCAGAAACGCCTGCGGAACTGCAGTCCGATTTTGCCGGTTTCCGCGTAATGAACGCTTGATATCGCCGTTTTCATCTGCGGGGAAAAATCGGCAGGAATGTCCTTCAGCACAGGCAGCGGAATCGTACAGATACAATAGTCGCCGGTCACTTCCTTGAACTCGCCGAAGCGATCCGTGTAGCCGACCCGCACACCGTTTGCGTCTTGTCGAATTTCCTTAACTACCGTACGGTATTGAATATATTTTCCAACCCTCTTCTCGAATGCTTTGCCGATCATATCCATACCTCCGACAGGCTGGAACATCATCATCTGCTGGTGATACGAATATTCCGAGCTGAAATACTTGCCGAAGCCGCTTTGCAAAATAGCGCTCAGCGAGAACGGATCCCGTATTACACCCGCGGTGAGTCCGCCGCCCGGTTCTTCCGTATACCCGCCGCGATAGGAACCCTTATAGAACAAATCCGGGTTCAGATCGCCTTCCGCCCTTAAGTACTCGACAAGCATCATCTTTTCTTCCGGGGTAACCGGCAAATCCAGTTTGTTCTGATCGACGGCTTTAGCCAGCATTTCCGCGACGTAGCCGCGGACATCCGCTTTAGCGGCACGCTTGCGTATTTTCTTCGAGGACAACTCTCCTACGTTCTCGTTGTAATAATAGGCGTGTTCGTTTACGTTATGGAACGCTTCAAGCTGAACGCCGAACTCCCTGCAATATTCCAACGTGACATGAAACTGCGGAATGCGGGCGGGTCCGGGATTGAAATACAGCCCGTCATCGAAACGAGCCACTTGTTTAACGCCTCCTGTCTCCGTTACCGCATCGCCTCGGCGTATGCTCCAGTTACGGCCGCCCGCACGGTCGCGCGCTTCCAAGATGACACAATCGTAGCCCGCTTTGCCGAGCTCATAGGCAGCGGTCATACCGGCCAGGCCCGCACCGAGTATTACGATCCGTTTGCCGTTGCGGCCGGCCGCTTCACCCCTCTTCGGCGGATCGTAGTCCGCCGCCTTCAATGTTTCCGGCGACAGAAGTCCGAGCGTCCCCATGACGCTGAACATGGCGGCAGCACCGCCAACCTTGCCTAGCACGCCTAGAAATTCCCTCCGAGTCATATCTTTCCCCGGCTTGTCCATAACGTCATCCTCCTCTGCTGTATAAAGTGACTCTACGACAAAAAATAGCAGAGGAGGTTTTCTCATGTCACGATTTGCGTCAATAAATATGACATTATTAATTATTTTTCTTTTATAATAGTCTCTTAATGTAATATTGTATGACATATACTAGACACGAAATCATAGATTGCCGGACATAACGGATAGGAAGGATGAACAAAAACCGGATTTCATATATAATAATATTTGAAGATTAGGGACTCGAGGTATCTATGAAAACATTGGTAATCGCAGAAAAGCCCGACATGGGCAGAAACATCGCCGCAGCCATCGAGCCGAAAGCCGTCAACAAACGGACGCATCTGGAAGGCGAGCGGTATATTATCACTTGGGCGATCGGCCACCTGATCGGACTTGCCGAACCCGACAAATACGACGATAAGTATAAAAAGTGGAACATTAACGATTTGCCGATCATCCCCGAACAGTTCAAGCTGATCCCGAATTACAAGACGAAAGATCAGCTCAAAGTGATTTCCGAATTGGCCAAGCGATGCGACAAGCTGGTGAACGCTTGCGACGCCGGACGGGAAGGCCAATATATTTTCTCGTTGATCCAACGGTACCTCAAGCTCCCGCAGCCCGTTCAAAGACTCTGGATTTCGGATTTGACTCCCGAGACGATCCGCAGCGGCTTCTCCAACTTGAAGGACGGCTCGGAATACGAAAATTTGACGAAAGCCGCCAAAGCGCGCAGCGAAGCCGATTGGTTGATCGGGATGAACGGTTCCAGAGCGTTTACCACCAAGCATAACGTGCTTCTGTCGATAGGCCGCGTGCAGACGCCGGTGCTCGCTTTAATTTACGACCGGCAAATCCAAATCGAATCGTTCACCTCCCTTACCTATTATGAAGTGAACGGATATTTTACACAGGGCGAAGTCAGGTACAAGGGCGTATGGCAAGGGCAGCAAGGCGCGCGCATCGATGACCGCAAGCTGGCGGACGCAATCGTCGCCAAAACATCCGGACAACCGGGCCGGATCGCGAGCTATGAAATTAAGGAAACGAAGGAATACCCTTATAAACTGTTCGATTTGACGCTATTGCAGCGGGAAGCGAACGCAAAGTACGGATATCCCGCCAAGAAAACGCTGGACATAGCGCAATCATTGTATGAAAAACACAAAGTGATCACCTATCCGCGTACGAACTCCAATTATGTGACCGAACAAAACATTCCGGAGATGCATCGGGCATTGGACTCTCTTAGAGGAACATCGTACGACCGGCTCGTACAAGGCGCATCCAAACAATTGGTACATATCAAAAACTTTAACGTATGCAACCCAAGCAAGGTGGAAGACCACCACGCGATATTGCCGACCTATAAAAAACCCGGAACCCTTACTCCGGACGAGCAAAAAATTTACGACTTGATTGTGAGACGCTTTCTTGCACACTATTATCCCGCCGCCGAGTACAAACTGCACACGGTATTTACCGAAGTCGCTCAAGAGACGTTCAAGACGACAGTCAAAGAACTGCTCCGGCTCGGTTGGAAGACCGTATACGCCGATCAAGCGAAAGAGAAGGATAAAGATAAAGGGAAAAAGAACGAAGATCAGGAAGAGGAAGAAGAAACGGACAACCCCTTCCTGCTCGACGCTCAACAAGGCGTAATATGCGAGAAGTCCGAGGTGAAGGAGAAGGAAACGAATCCTCCGAAGCACTATACCGAGGGCACATTGCTCAAAGCGATGGAAAGCGCGGGCAAATCGATCGAAGATGAAGAATTGCGCGATGCGATGAAAGACTCCGGTCTGGGCACGCCCGCGACACGCGCGGCGACCATCGAGCGGTTAAAGCATGTCGAATATATCAGTATGCAGGGCAAGAGAATCGTAATTACTCAAAAGGGCCGCACGGCAATAGAAGTCATTCGCGGAGCGGGCGTCGAATTGTTGACTTCACCGGAAATGACCGGGCATTGGGAGCGGCGTCTGAACGAAATTTCGAAAGGCTTGGCCGACGATCAGTCGTTTATGAATAAAGTGAAGCAATTCGCCGCAGTGATCGTGGATAAAGTCCGCGCCCAACAGAGGGTAGACAGGTCCGCATTTGACAACGGCAGCGTCTCTTCTTCCCCATCCGTGAAGAGCAAACGCCATTCCACGAACACGAGCAGCCGTACCGCTTCTTCCGGCAAGCCGGACGGCGACAATACGATTGCCTCTTGTCCCCGCGAAAGCTGCGGCGGGCATATCTTTATGGGGCGCAAAGGCTACGGCTGCAGCAAATATAAAGAAGGCTGCACGTTCGTCATCTGGAAAACAAGCTTTGGAAAGTCGCTGACAGATACCATGATTAAATCGTTAATTGAAAAAGGAAAGACGAATAAACTAAAGTTTAAACGCAATGACGGCACATCCTTCGATGCGAGAATCATATTGAAGGATACGAAAACCGGCGGCCTGGAGCTTGAAATGTAAGCTCCGGAACGCCGGTTTTCTGTAATAATGTTTCGCTGAATTTGCAAGCTCATGTCGTCTTACCGCGATTGAAGTCGATTCCTGCGCTTGCTCGGGAAATAATCGAATACTCTGAAAATTCCCGCTTCATTTCTTGCATACGGCTACTCCGATGAAATAACGGACTCCTTCCCGCGGCTTCTCGAAAGTCACGCCTCTTTGATAGTAGATGTCTACATCAGCGAACCGGTCAAACAGTCCCTCGAACTCTTCCGGAGTCATTTGATAATAATGGTAAGGTTCGCTCGTCGGCATCCCCCGGCCTCTGCCGAACGGGCTGGACAGCACAAGAGCACCGCCCGGCCGCAGCATCCTGTACACATTGTTCATGAACGTCTGCTCATCCGCCACATGCTCGATCGTTTCAAAGCTAAGGATCGTATCGAACGTCCCGAGTTTGTCCGGCAGACGGGCGTCCACCGCATCTCCTTGCACGTATGTCACCTTTTGATGATTGTATTCCCGGTTTGCGTATTGAATCGTTTCTTCGTCAATGTCGACGGCGACAATTTCCGTCACTTCGCGTTTGCGTTCTTTCGCCACCATATGTGAACCGTACCCTGTACCGCATGCGATATCCAATACTCTGCCGTTAACGTAAGGTGTGGCAAAATAATATCTCGCCAAGTGCTCCAACAGCATTCCGTTGGCCGGCTTCATCAGCTTCGGAATAATTCTTTCTCCCGTCCATTCAAGCAACCGCTTCACCATGCTTCATTCGTTTTATCCATCATACACTTTTCGGCTGTTGCGTCCAAATCCGCACCTATACGGTTGCACACAACCGGTTTTAGGGAATAATTGTGATATGATAAGTAGCATCACATGTTGAACAAAGGGCGTGTAAACCGTGGGCGTAAAATTTAATAGAGAATACAAAGATATTATCAACGATATGGTCTATTCCATCGGCTCCATCGCCGATTGCCACGAATGCTTCGAAATGAGCCGTGTCGATTGGGATTCACTGGACGGGAATGAACGCACGGAATGCATCCGAACTTTGGCGGACGATATTTTTTACGGATTGGGAAGCAGTCCGAGGCTAGCCATCGGTTCCGGGAAAGTCGAATACGATCCCGATCATCACTTGATCAAGGTGTATCCCGATCCGAAGATCGTTCATGTCATTAAATTGATTTGAAAATGGCGCGGAGAGACCACTTTCAATCTCTCTCGTAGATGGAGCCGGTCCGGCTGGCGAATAATTCTGCGTATACCTTCTCCGCATAGGAGTCCGTCATGCCCGCAATATAATCCGCCACAAGCCGTTCCCAGCTCCACTTCCCTTTATGCTGCTGGTAACTCTCAATCCAGTCCGGAGGAAGTATCAGACGGCCTGTGTCATACTCTTTAAAGCTGTCCCAAAGCCGCCGTACGATAATCTCGCTCCGTTTTTGCAGCCGCTGTACCCGAAAATCCTTGATCATCGTTACCCATGCCAGCTTCTTTAAGATTTCCATCGTACGCAGAAGGTCTACGTCTTGCTCTCCGTCGCGAACGAACGTCACGCGTTTCCAGTCCGCCTTCGAATCGTCGATAATTCCAACCTGGTTCGCGAATTTACTGACCCAACGCGCTTTCATTTCGCGCCGCGCGCGTGAAGCTTCCCGGCCGCATTGGGCGAATATCGCTTCCCACTGCAGCAAGTAGTTGCTCAACACTTGTTTAACGAGCGCTTTTAAATCGATTTCTTCCCAGCCGACGTCTACTTTGCCGTGGTCATCCACGATTTCCTGGATGACATTGTTCACGAGCCGCTCGTCTTCGAAGAAGCTTTGATTCATCTGGATTTTACCCGCTCTGATGCCGTCTTCGATGTCATGGGTGGAATAAGCGATATCGTCGCATAGATCCATCAATTGCGCCTCAAGAGTCGCGCAGCCGGCAGGCATGTTCCAAGTGTCGCGCAAATGTTTGATGCCGTGCCATTCCATAGAATATACGCCTTTAATCCGTCCGGCTCATCGAGACAATACGGGTATTTATTGATCGCGAGCAGCACGGCGGCGGTTAGATCCAATCCGCGGTCGCTGCCGGCTCTCTTCTCCAAGAACATAAGGATCCGGAAGTTTTGCGCATTGCCTTCGTACGGCATGCCATGCTCCTGCATCAATAAGTGATTGAGCACCTCCTCGCCTTTATGGCCGAACGGAGGGTGCCCCAAATCATGTGCGATCGCCGCGCATTCGACCACTTCAGGCTGCAGCATTAATCCGGGATGCAATTTTTGGGCGAGAAATGGATACGTCTTTCCAAGCCGCCGGGCGACTTCTCGCGCAATTTGCGATACCTCCAACGAGTGGGTCAGACGGGTGCGGTAGTAGTCGCCGGAACCCGCGCCGAACACTTGGGATTTGCCCTGCAGCCGCCTGAATGCCGGCGACTGAATCAATCGCGCGTAATCTTTCTCATATTCGTCCCTGTCTTCGCTCGATAATGTGTTTTCCGTATCAAACAGCCGAAGCTTTCGTATGTTCATATGGTGTCCCCCGCGTTCGCATGTTGATAATTATACTTTATGACATTTTAGCATGTATAATAATAAACGTCTTAATTTAGAGAGAGTACAAGGAGAGAAATCGTATGGAAAAACAGCTTTCCCCTTTAGTCGATCTATTGGATCTGAAGCCTCATATTGAAGGCGGCTGGTACAGGGAGGTATGGCGTACATCGATAGAAATTCCACAGCCGGTGTTGGGATCGAAGTACTCCGGTCCGAGAGCCGCAGCTACCTCGGTATATTTCCTGCTGCACCCGGGGGAAGTTTCCAAGTGGCACGCGGTGCTTTCCGACGAGCTTTGGCTGTGGCATTCCGGCAGTCCGCTGCTGCTGACGTTAGGTGGGAAAGGTGCGGAACCTAAACAATCGGAGGAGATTGTTCTCGGAATGGATTTATCCAAGGGACAACGACCTCAAGCGCTTGTGCCCGCCTCGATCTGGCAAATGGCGAGTCCGATGGGCGATGAGCCTGTTCTTGTTTCCTGCATCGTGGCGCCGGGCTTTCACTTCGACGACTTTACGATGATTCGCGAATAACGATATGCAAAAACCCGGCCGTTTGAGTTTAAGGACGGGTTTTTTGCTTTATTCCAGATGAATGAATGTATTGGCCGGATGCGTTTCCGCGATGATGGCGCCATGGCTGACCACATAACGGCAGACGGGCTGCAATCGAAGCAGATCGATGGTATTTTTCACCGGCATAATGACGAAGCTCGCCGGATTCCCCTCTTGAATGCCGTATTCATCTTGAATTTGCAGTATCTTTGCGGCGCGCGAGGTGATCATGCGAATCGCCTCTTCCATCTCTTCCGTCCCGGTCATATGCGCCAGATGTACGGCCATATGTGCGGCCTGCAGCATACTTCCGGTACCCAGCGGATAGAACGGCGTCATCATATCGTCGTGCGCGACGCTCGTATTAACTCCCGCCTGCCAGAAGTCTTTGATTCTCGCGATCCCTCTCCCCTTCGGATAAGGATCGAACCTCCCCTGCATCGCTGCGTTGACGAGAGGGCATGCGACAATGTTGATATTGGAACGGGCGGTCAAGCAAAGCAGCTTTTGAAAGTACGCCTCGTTATAATAAGAAGACGCGCATGCGTGGCTTGCGGCGACTTTCTCTCCGAGACCGGATTTAATCGCCAACTCGGCCGTTACTTCAAGAAACCTTGAATGCCCGTCATCGGTTTCATCGCAAAATACGTGCACCATCCGCCCGTGCCGTTCCGCCAGCGCAAAGGCGAACTGAAGCGATGCGACGCCGTCCTCCCGGGTATACTCGCAATGAGGGATTGCGCCGACACCGTCCGCTCCCAATTCCAGCGCCTTCTCAAGGCGCCGCTGATTGTCCGGACAAGAGTAAATGCCGTCCTGCGGAAACGCGATCACCTGCAGCTTCATGTAAGGCGCCAATCGTTCCCGTAATTCCAGCAGCGCTTTCAACGCCGTAAGATTCGGATCGGAAATATCGGCATGCGTCCTCACATATAAGATGCCTTGCGAGATCTGACTGCGGATAACCTGCATTGCGCGGCTGATCACATCTTCTCGGGTTAGCCGCACCTTTCGTTGCTGCCAAATCCGGATTCCTTCGAACAGCGTGCCGCTCCGGTTCCGCTCCGGTTCCCCCGCCGTAAGCACCGTATCCAGGTGAATGTGCGACTCCACGAACGGCGGCAGCATGAGCGCGCCTTCCGCATCTATCTCCTTTGCGGATACCACTGTGCGCAAATCGCCGATTTTCGCAAACACTCCGTCCCTTATACCGATATCGACGGGATGTTCTCGGTCCGGAAGCCGAACGTTCCTGAACAATAAATCAAACTTCTTAGTGTATTTTCCCTGGGTTTAATAATCCTCGCGGATCGTTTTCCCGTTTCTTTCTTTGCATTGCGCCGACTTCGCCCCGCCCTCCGTTATCGAGGACCCACGTATGCGGGTCGTAGATCTTCACGCCGGCCGATTCGAAATAGGAAATGATTTCATACAAACGATCTTCTGTCGTGTACTTGACGATGGGAAGCGATGAGGGAGTAATCTTGCCGCCGCTTCGCACCCATTCGAAATGAAGCAGCACTTCATTCCCGAACTTCGCTTTAATGCTGCGAACCTGCTCCAAATACGACTCCGGCGAAAATCCGGCCTGCAAATATGTGATTTCCGGATCCGTGCTCAAACCCCACAGCGTCGTATGATTCCAAGAAAAATCCGAAAGTCCGATCGCTTTGCGGTAGCTGACAGCCGGGATGACGTGGCCGACTCTTCCTTGGAATGCTGCAGCCAAAGCGGTTATCGCACCAAGCGTACCATCTACGGTTTCCAGAAGAACGGCGGCGGCGCCGGTTTCGAGCACTTTCGCCAGCGGCTTGAAGTACGAAGGAATCGGCCATTCGACCGAACAGACAAGTCTTTTGCGTACGGAATCGTCTTTGGCCAGTGATTCGGAGAATAATAACGCTTGTTCGAAGCCGTCAAAATGAACGATCGTCTGCATCCATTCTTGCCGCGGCGCAAGCGGTATCGTCAGCTCAGTAACGATTCCCGTCGTTCCGTAATTATGAATGTAATTGAACAGCTCCGGTCCCCGTACAACCAACCTTCGGGGTTTCTCCTCCATCGTGTATATGACAGCCTCGAGTACGTTGCCGTCCCACAAATTTCCCCAGGTAATCGAACCGATCCCGCCGGAACCGCCGCATACGAATCCGCCGACCGTCGCCTTCATGAACGTGCTTGGGTAAATGCGGAGCTCTTGTCCTTGTTCTCTAGCCTTCTTTTCCAGTACGCCGAGACGAACTCCGCACTGCACTCGGGCGAATCCGTCACCCAATTCAAGAATCCGGTCCATGCGGCTTACATCCATCACGAGACCGCCTTGAAGCGGCACCGCTTGACCGTAGTTCCCCGTACCCGACCCGCGAACCGTTACCGGAACGCGGTGCCGGTGTGCGAATGAAAGAGTAAACTCGACGTCGTCCTCATCTGCAGGCACGACGATACCGTCCGCTATTTTATCTTTTAGCTGTCTATCCAGAACCGGCGAGTACCAGAAATAATCTTTCGACAATTTCTCGCGGGTAGTTATATCGAGAAACAAACGTTCATCGCCCAACGCATCCCGCATCTCCTTCTCCCATCCGATCGCCATTACACTCTCTCCTTTTTCAAGCTTTTCATATCAAATGCAGCGATCTGCATTAGCGCTTCGGAGATTATATTGCCTGCGGCGACAAGCATCTTCATGCCCTTCTCTTCGGAGGCTTTGGTTGCGTCACCGGAAATGCCGGTTGAAGAAAGATCGTCCATCACCCACGCGAAAGCTTTTTTCTTAAAAGACAAACATGAAGTTTCAGCCGGGAAGTCCGGCAGCTCGCAAGGAGCAAGCTCGTCGTGCACCCACGATCGTTGTATAGCCATTACGAGTGAAGTTTCTACTTCCCCTGCATGAATTCCGGCTTTCCTCTCGATATCGTCGATCAAAGAATCCCCTATGCCCAATGCGCCTGCATCAAGCCGAAAAACATCGAGTCCGCAGGCGATCCGGATTTCTCTTGCCATCATGTTCAACAGATCCGTATTGCCACCATGCGTATTGAAGAGCAGCAGTTTGCGAAAACCGCTTAGTTTCAGGCTGCTGCCGATATCGCTCAAAACTTTCATGAGAGTGTCGGCGGATAACGATATGGTGCCGGGATGTCCCAAGTGCTCCGTGCTTTTCCCATAGGATAGAGGTGGCAGCAACCAAATGTTCGCATCGTCCGGAAGCAGTTCGAAAGCTTGCGTTAAGAGAGCTTCGCCGATCAATGTGTCTGTGTAGACAGGCAAGTGAGGACCATGCTGCTCTACCGCGCCTACCGGCAATACGATGAGAGCATCGTCTTTGGCAATTTGCTGCACTTCCAGCTTGCTGAGTCGCGGGAAAAAATGGCGGTCCCACGCTTTACCCGTATATCGAGTCACCATGGCGGTCATGTTCCGGGACACCTCCGTTTACACACCATTTTATTTTAATGTTAGGTTCGAGTAAATAATTTTCACATAAATTTGGAGGTATATATAAGGAAGTGAATGGTTTTTGTGACTATTGCATTAAAATTGCACCTGAAGCAGTTCTTTTTTGCACATATTGTTTTTGGTTGAATATTTCCTGTTATATGCATGTTACTTTTCATTACGAAATAAGTTGGCGGGAAGTGAAACGCGTGTACATTGGCGAAACAATGTAAGCATCAAAAAGCCCCCACCTTGTCATCAAGTAGAGGGCGACCTATGTTAAAATCAAGATTTGAATACGCGGCAAATTAGCGGGTAACGACGGTGACTAAAGCAACAAGCTATCTAGTGCCTTCGGATCCTTCGGATCAAGAAACTTCGGAAAAGACTTATTGTTTAGTGAACATATGCTCGTTCTGTTATTATAGAAACAGGTAACTAATCTCTTTTTGCGGACTCGCCGTTTCGGCAGGTCTGTTTTTTCCTTTTTTCCGCGCTGTCCTTGATAAACAAACCTGTTGCTCCCACTATGGCGAAAAGGATGAACATGGCGGGATAATTAAACGCCTGGGCTACCATGCCCGCCAACTGGGAACCGATCATCTGTCCTAGGGCGAGAAGGAGAAAGGGGACTCCAATGCCCGCCACCGTCCGGTCGGGATAGACGCGGATTCCCCACACCAACAGCACCCCGGTCAGATACACATAGGAAGCGCCAAAAAGAGCGCCCGACAAGAAAACCGGAAAGATGCGGGAAAGGAAGACTGGAAGCAACAGGATGGACAGCGCCAAACTCACAACACCAAATCGATAAGACCTGGCCAAACCGATCCCTTCGATCACCTTCCCCGCGATCCCGCCGATAATCCCCGCAATGCCGATGATCATCCAAAAAGTGGATGTGACAAACCCGGAATAGGAACTCTCCTGGACCAGATAACCCCGCGAAAAGGTCCAGTAGGAGGCACTCGAAATCCCGATGATGATGGACGCCGAAAACATTGGAGCGATTCCCTTGCGCAGCAAGGAAGAACCCTTACTTTCTGTTTCTTCTTCCCTTCCCCCGGGCGGAATTACCGCGGTGTTCCAACAGAGGACCAGGAGCGCGATCAAGGCGAAGACGAGATAAGCGGTTCGCCAATATCCCGCAAGCAGCAAAGCCGCCGGCCCGGAAAGGATAATGCCCAGCCCGGTTCCCGAGTTGATCCATGTGTTCGCCCGATCTTGCAACCCTTTCGTTATCCTCCCGCTCACGACCGTCGCGTAGGGCGGAGAAGCCAACCCGGTGCTGGCGCCAGCGGTCCAGACGCCCGCGGCGAACCAGATGGGGTTTTGGGAAAGTGCCATCAGAAGCATCCCGACAAATGCCGAAAAGCCGGCCGCCGCGATGACCCTGCGTGGACCCAGGCGTGGGGTGAACCGAATGGCCAGAAGGATGGCCACGCAATAAAAGAAGTACGAACCGGAAGCGATCCACCCGGATGTCGCTTTATCTAAGCCCAGATCTCGGCTGAACTCCGGGAGCAACAGCCCGTAGCCGAATCGCGCAAGCCCGTAGCACACCGCGATCATGGCCATCCCCGGATAGACGAGACGTGTGAAGCTCATTGACCCCTCTCCTTCCCGCATGATCGGTCCGATATTTCCTTTACGATGGATGCCGCGCGTTTCGTCACTTCATCCGCCCCCAGGACTTGTGCCATCGCTGTCACGCCTTCCAATACGAGCGCCAATTCAGCGGCCAATCGCTCTGGATCGGGTGCTCGGTTTTTCCGCGCCAGATCCTCCAGAAAATGAACCAAGTTCTTTTTATGGTCCCGGGCGATCTTCTCAATCGGGCTCTCTAGACCGGAAAACTCTTCGATGGCGCGCAACAGCATGCAACCCCGGTTTCCCTTTTCCACCAACCATCTTCCGTGAGCTTGAACGACGGTAATGAACGGATGCTCGGGGGATTGGGCGATCGTCGCGTTCAAAAACGACCAATACTTTTTTTCTCTGTGTAGCAACACTTTCTGAACCAAATCTTCCTTCGAGGTAAAATGCCGGTAAAGCGTCATGGAAGCGACACCGGATTCCTTGAGGATTTCATTGATGCCGGTTGCGTGGAATCCCTTTTGGTAAAATAGGGTTTCTGCGGCATCGAGAATGTCCTCTTTCTTTGTGGATGGAGTCATATTTCCACCTCCCTAGGTAGAACGTTCTTTATACAAGCGCTTTGACTTTATCATCGTAGCTATTTTCTGTCAAGAAAACGCTATGGCGGGAAACTCATGTATTGCTTCGTTTGAAAGTATCGGATATAAGCGACGGTGTATGATTTTGTTATTGATATTGACAATTGAGTCAATGGACATTGACTAATTTCTCAATCCGTTCTGCTGATCGACCAACTTTTCCGCAAAGAGAGCAAACGTTTCCTAGTACTTCGACCGTAATTGCCATGCCGTTGGACCTCCGATCCCTGAAAAAAAGGGCCGTCACAAGACAGCCCTTCCCCCCTTAAATCTTCGCATCTGCTCCGTAATCGCAACCTCTGTCGGCAGCCGTTCCACGCTCGAAGCGCCGAAGAAACCGGAAATGCCGCGCGTTTTGCCTAGTACATATTGCACATCCTCCGGCTCCGAAATCGGCCCACCGTGGCAGATGACGATA
The DNA here is from genome assembly GCF_016482785.1 of Paenibacillus alkalitolerans. Taxonomy (GTDB): domain Bacteria; phylum Bacillota; class Bacilli; order Paenibacillales; family YIM-B00363; genus Paenibacillus_AE; species Paenibacillus_AE alkalitolerans. Next base: position 782,094 of record NZ_JAEMXM010000001.1, read on the forward strand.
ATATCCGGATTCACGGACCTGCCCGCATCGCAGATACGCTGCACCAAGTCGGCCGATTCGTCCAACGTGAGCGCCGTTTTCGCTCCGATCGTCCCTTTGGTCGTCAAGCCGACATGGGCAACCAACACATCCGCCCCAGCTCGAGCCATCTCGATCGCATCGCCCTCATTGAATACATAAGGAGTCGTTAATAAGTCCAACTCGTGCGCCAAGCGAATCATATCGACTTCCAGCTCGTACCCCATGCCCGTTTCCTCTAAATTTTGTCTGAATGTCCCATCTATAAGGCCGACGGTCGGAAAGTTTTGTACTCCGGAAAATCCCATATCCTTGAGCTGCTTCAAATATACGTTCATCATACGAAACGGATCGGTGCCGCATACGCCGGCCAGTACGGGAGTGTTCTTGACAATAGGCAATACCTCGCCGCCCATGTCGACTACAATTTGGTTCGCATCCCCGTAAGGCATTAGTCCGGCGAGCGAGCCGCGTCCGGCCATCCGGTATCTTCCCGAATTGTAAATAATGATTAGATCTGCGCCGCCCGCTTCCGCACATTTCGCGGAAAGACCGGTCCCCGCACCGGCTCCTACAATAAACTTCCCTTGCTCCGTCTGGGAACGCAGCCGAGCCACAATCTCTTGTCTTGGAATCGCCATATCTCACTATCCTTCTTTCGTTTGTTCCAGCAGCTTTAGCAAGCTTTCCGCAATGACTTCAGCCACTGTGGGATGGTTAATATCGTCCTCCAGCTCAATGAAAGGAATATCCGGGAGCAGATGCTCCTTAATTCCTTCATGCAGGGCGAGCCGCTCTTGTACACCATCGAACGGCTTGCCCGCCATATCCAATAAGGACACTCCGGCTTTCGGAAACACGACGATCGCGGGCGCCTTACTCTCATTCAGCTTGTTAGCCATAATCCGGCCCAACTCACGGTTCTCCTCCACCGTCGTTCGCATCAACGTAGTCGTCGGGTTATGCTGATAGAACACCCGCTCCTTAAATTGCGGCGGAACGGTATCCGGCGGACCGAAATTGACCATATCGAGCGCTCCCACCGAAACAACCTGCGGTATTCCGGCAGCACCCGCCGCCTCCAATCGATTCGGTCCCGCGCTGAATATTCCCCCGACAAGCTCGTCGGCCAGCTCCGTCGTAGTAATATCGGCAACTCCCTTGATATAACCCGCTTTGATAAGCTCCTCCATTGCCGAACCGCCTGTCCCGGTAGCGTGAAACACGAGCAAGTCGTAACCTTTGTCCTCCAAAATTTCCCTCACCCGCGTTACGCACGGCGTAGTGACGCCGAACATCGTCAAACCCAGCGTTGCTTTATCGTCCTCCGCACCCTGCTCCAGTTCGATCTGCCGAATCATTCCGGCTAACGCATAAGCGGCGTTGCTCAATATTCGCCGGGATAACCGATTAATGCCCGCGATGTCGACAACCGAGTACATCATCATGATGTCCTTCACGCCAACATACGGCCTTGTATTGCCCGAAGCAACGGTGGACACAAGCAGCTTCGGCACTCCGACAGGCAATGACTGCATAGCCGAAGAAGCCACCGTCGTTCCCGCAGTTCCTCCCATCCCGAACATTCCGCCGACAATGCCCTGCTCCTCCAGTTGCGCCGCGATCGACGCAGCTCCCCGGGCCATAACGGCAACCGCCGTTCCGCGATCGTTCAGCTCCCGCAGTTTCTCAATACTTGATCCTCCGGCTCTTGCCACTTCATCCGCCGATACATCGGGCGTAAATAGCGGTTCCCCAAGAACTCCGGTATCGACAACGAAACATTCCGCCCCGCACGCCTCAAGCGCATCTTTCACGAATTGATATTCATGTCCCTTCGTATCCAAAGCTCCGATTATCACCGCTCTTTTCACCGCAACACCAGCTCCTTCAAGGATCTGATTCGATTCTCACTTCAATCCGCCGCGAATAAATTCATAACATGCCTTCATGCCCTGAAGTATGCCGCCGCCGCTCTCTTCGTCCGCAGAAATCCATCCCTCGTAACCGATTTCTTTAATTGCTTCGAATATCGGTTTGAAATCGATAGCCCCTTCTCCGAGCACTCTCCAATCTCCATTCTCGAAATCTTTGAGATGAAAGTTATCGATCACATGCCCGAAACTGCGGATCAGCTCCGCGACATTGCCGACCCCGGACTTCACCAAGTGCGCGGTATCCACCGTTAACCCGACGGATCGATCCCGTACCCGGTCGAAAAAGATGTCGAAATCTTCGCGATACATCACCGGCTGATCGTAATGATGGTGCAGCGACAGCTTCACGCCTCGATCCAGCGCTTCAAGACCGAGTCCGGACAGCACGTCCGCATATTCGCGTATATCGTCGGTAGTAACCTGCGCCCTGGGAACGCCGTGGCAAAATACGATGAGATCCGTCCCAATGCCCGAGGCAAACCGCAAAACTTTCCGAAGCTGCTCAATACCCTCCTCATCCAATCTTCCTCCAGTGATGAGCGCCGAGCCCACACCGGGCAAGCGCCCCCATTCCTCCTTGAATCTTTCCGGCTCATTAAGAAACGGCAAGTATTGCGGTCCCTTCAATTGCAGTCCGTCATATCCAACCGCTCCGTACTGCTCGAAGAGCAGCATCTGTTCCTCCATCAAAGAGGTGGGTCTCGAAAAAGCGAGCTTTATGTTCATATCAAAGATCTCCTCATCAATAATAAGGCTTATTCCCCGATCGTCTGCCGGTCCGGCGCCGAGTAAGCGATAATCATGCGGCACGGCTCCCAGCTCGTTACCGTTGCGTTATGAGGCACATTGCGCGGAATACGCAGCATCATGCCGGGTTCCAGATGATAGGTTTCGTCTCCTAAGGTATGGTCGCATTCCCCGGATAGCACAAAGATGATTTCTTCGCAATTCGGATGCACATGCCTGGGGTTCGATTGCCCCGCGTTGATATAAACCATTCCGAAGGTCATCTCGCAGTCGGGATCGATCTCTTGGCCGCAAAGCCATTGAATCTTCCCCCAATCCATGTCCAAAATACGCGCCTTATCCTGCGTTCTCAAATCCGTAATGGTTGCCATACGCTTAATCTCCTTCTTTATATTTATGTTTACTTGGATGCCAATCTTTCTTGATATGCCCCATTCATTTCTTCAATAATCTTCTGATAGTTCGGATCGCGCTTCAGCTCATCGATCAGGCGGTCCCACTCTCCGATCTTAGATTTGCCCATAATAATTTGCGTCTTCAGATCGTTGATTTTCTTGTTATAGTCCGCGCCTAGCCTAATGTCGGTTTCCGAGATCAATCCGACGGTAGCATTCGGAGTGCTTATTTTCGATTTCTCGTCGATGATTTTTTTATTCCGCTCAAACACTTCCTTCGGCATACCCGGTGCGAACGCATACATATAAGGGTCGAATTTCATGAACAGCTTGCCGAACGAGCCGACGCCCACGCTGTCTTTCACGGACTGTTCCGTCGTCACATAGAAACCGTCTTCCTTCGTATGATGTATCCCTTCAAGACCGTACAGCGACATTGTTCCTCCTTCTTCCGAGGCGCCGAAATCGAGTACGGACAATATTTTCCTCACTTTCTCTTCGGGAACTTTCTTCGGGATCGCCGCTACGCCGATGAATCCCGTCCCCTGGCCGGTAAACTGCTGTCCGTTCGGACCGGCAAGAGAAACGAGCGGCAGCCATTCGACGTTCGGATCGCGTTTCCACTGGTCATACGTCCAACGCCACAAAGCTTCAATCGTTTCGTTCGTCACCCCGGCGCTGCCGCTCGTCGCCAAATCCCAGAACTGATTGTCTTTCATGACGGAGAAATCCGGCGGAATGAGCCCTTCGTCAAACAGCTTCTTTCTGTAGAGGATCGATTCCCTCATTTCCGGCTCCAGGGTAACGTCAATGAGCTTTCCGTCCGCCTCTTTCCATCGTCCGTGCGAAGCTGTAAATATTTGTTCGATAATTCCATGCCCGCGCATCGTAAATCCGTACGTATCCTTTTTTCCGTCCGGCTTATTTTCCCTGAAAGCTTTCATAACGTTATACAGATCGTCCGTCGTCTGCGGTACCGGCAAGCCCAGCTTATCCAGCCAGTCTTTGCGGATGGCCAAGCCTCCAACCTCCAGCGGACGGACAATGGGGATGACATAGTTTTTGCCTTTAATCTTCGTATTTTCCCAGATAACCTTAGGCGAGTTCATTAAATTTTCATAGTCTTTGAGAAACGGCGTCAAATCCCAGAAAGCTCCCTGCTTCGCCATCGTCTGAAACTGCGCATTCGTAAAGTCCATTATCTTTACAAGATCGGGCAGATCGCCCGACGCCAGCGCAACGTTCAACTTATCGTTATATATCGTATATGAGATCCACGTTATATTCAGTTTCGTGTTCGTTCGTTTCTCGAATTCTTTAATTACCGGATTGTCCTCGGCAGGCGGCTGGGCGATCGAAAAGTCGCTCATGATGTTAATTTCCATTGGCGCCTCGGATTTGGGGTTATCGGAGCTTTTTGCCTCCTGATTCGGTTGATTATCCGCCGGTTGGTTCGAACCGGAACCGGAGCAAGCCGATAAAACCGTTATGAAAAACAACAAGACTGCGATACTTATGGCAACCGTCTTTTTCATAGCAGAACCCTCCCCATCATATGTTTCGATCATCCTTTGATCGAGCCGAGCATAACGCCTTTGGTAAAATGTTTCTGCAAGAACGGGTACACCGCCAAGATCGGCAAAGTTGCGATAACAACCGCGGCCATCTTGATCGTCTGCGTCGGAATTTGCTGCTCCGAAATCATCTCCGCTGCAGTCGATCCGCCCGTCGACGTTTCCGAATCGATCAGCATATTCCGCAGCACGATTTGCAGGGGCACCTTGTCGAAATCGTTAATAAACAGAACGGCGTTGAAAAATGTGTTCCAATAACCGACAGCGTAGAACAGTCCGAATGCGGCGAGCGCGGGCGCAGAGAGCGGGAGCACGATCCGGAAGAATGTGCCCCAATCGTTGCAGCCGTCGATCAGCGCTGCTTCCTCCAGCTCCACCGGTATGCTGTCAAAGAAGCTTTTCATCAATATCACATTCCACCCGCTGATTAAGACAGGTATAATCAACGACCACACGCTGTTAATCAGTCCGATTTCTCGAACGACAAGATAATTGGGGATAATGCCGGGATTAAATAGAATGGTAATCAGAACCATCAGCATGATGATTCTTCTGCCCCTCAACCTCTTGCGCGACATGCCGAACGCCATGGCCGCCGTAAAGAACAAGCTCAATCCTGTCCCGACCGTCGCCAGAAACGTACTGACAGCGGTTGCATTTTTAAATGCGGGTGTCGTTAATAAGTACTTATAAGCGCCGACATTCCATCTTTCAGGAAACAGAACGAATCCGTTTTTCTGCAAATATTCGTGCGATTCCGTGAAGGAGACGACAAATACGTAGTATAAAGGAAACAGAGTAAGCAGCCCTATGACAGCTAATACAACGATGTTGACAACGTCGAACAGCCGACTGCCAAAGCTTGCCTTCATGTCCGGCAACCCCCAACTTAATAGACTCCTTCCTCGCCTATCCGCTTGGCAAGCCGATTTGCCAATATGACAAGAATGAGACCTACTACCGATTTAAATAATCCGACCGCCGTGCTGTAGCTGAATTGGCCTTGTTGTATTCCGTTGCGGTACACATACGTTTCAAACACGTCCGCGACGTGGGCGACCGCGCCGTTCGACATCAAGAACACTTGCTCGAAACCGACGTCCATAATGTGACCGAGCCTGAGAATCAACAAGACCAGTATGACGCTCCTGATGCCCGGCAGCGTAATATGCCATACTTGCCTCCATCGGCTTGCGCCGTCGATTTTCGCAGCTTCGTACAACTGCGTATCGACTCCCGTAATGGCCGCCAAAATAATGATCGTTCCCCAACCCGTTTCTTTCCAAATGTTTTGCAGCACAAGCAATCCCCAGAACGTATCCGCATTCGTCAAAAAATCGAACCTGCTATATCCCAACGATTCTATGATCATGTTGATGATGCCCGACGACTGCGACAGCAATAGAAACGAGATGCCGGCTATAATGACCCAGGATAAAAAGTGCGGGAGATATACGATCGACTGGATGACCCTTTTGAACACTTCATGGTTTAATTCGTTCAGCAGCAAAGACAGCACTATGGGCAACGGGAAAAAAAATAACAAGTTCAACAAGCTGATCATCATCGTATTGCGGAAGAGCAGCATGAAATCCGGGTTAGAGAAGAATCGGACAAAATGATCGAGTCCGACCCACTCGCTGTTGAATACCCCCATATAAGGCGAATATTCCTGAAATGCGATAACGATCCCCCACATGGGAACATATTTAAAGAGTAAAAAGTAGAGTACGCCCGGCAAAACGAGCAAATAGAGATATTTGTCGCGTATGATATCCGACCGGAGAGCGCGCCATCTCATATTCCGTTACCTACCGCTGGCCACACCTTGATTTAGAAGGACAATCCGCTGCTCCTTGGCGGAAACATACGCTGCGTCAAGAACGGTAACCGTTTTCAAATTATCTTGAGCACTGTTGGGCGCTTCCTCTCCGGTTTCCAATGAAACAAGCAGTTGGTTTAAACCTTCGTATGTCGCCACTTCTCTGGAAACGCTATTATCCCAGGTGGCTTCGGGCGATCTTTCGCCTTTGCGGTACAAGCTTACCGAATTATGGCCGCCCGCAATGGTGCCGGTTTCCCCTATGACGATCAATTCGCCTTTGCCGAAGGCGGAGGAGAAGCTTTGAACATATGTCGCAACCGCATTGTTTTCGTACACCACTTGGACGGTCGCATCCGTTTCCCCCAGGCAGTCAATCGCCGCTGAGGACCGGGTTTGGCAGACGACCGATACGGCTTCGCTTCCGAGGATTTGCCGGAATCCGTCAAACCAGTGAATGCCCATGACCGAAAGCGCGTGTCTCTCTTGTTTGAGACGCCAGCCTTGATCCTGCCGGAAAAACAAGTTGGTGAATATGATGGACGTTACGCTGCCGATCAATCCTTCGGCAACTTTACCCTTCACCAATTCGAACGGGAAATGGCGCCTGAAATTTTGATTCACCGACACAGCAACACCGTGCTTCTTCGCCTTCTCCGTTATTTCGACCGCTTCGGCCAGCGTATCGGAGAACGGCTTCTCGACGAATACAGGCAAACCGGCTTCAATCAGCGGGAATATGACTTGCTTGCGGATCGAAGTCGGCGTGCAGACAACCGCCACATCAACGCCGCTGTTTTGAATAAAGTCTTGCAAATCGGTAAACCGCTGCGGAACGCCGTACTTATCCGCTCTGGCGTTGAGAGTTTCGACGTTCGGGTCGCAGAGCGCGACGATCTCAATCCGCTCCGGATGATCCTTGTACCCGACAAAATGCAACTCGCTTACTCCGCCTGCGCCCACGATACCCACTTTATACTTTTTCATTGTCTTTTCACTCCCTGAACGTTATGATTGGTATTTGATTGTAAATAATTCCGCTCTCGGACTCCCTATTACATTACCCGCCAACACCCCCTGGATAGATCGATCAATTCATAGCGGCCAGTTCAACAACAGTAATGCTTAATCAACCTAATTGTATTTTATTCAACCATGTTGAATGAAATGATTATAAAATACGTTCTTAATATTTGCAACCGCTTTCTTGTTTCGATGCCATAATTGCAAACTCAATAAAAGTTGAAGTATAGTATACTTATCAATTTTACATGAGGGCTGCTATGGACCTGGGAAGAAAAATCCGATTGATTCGCAAAGAGCAAAAAAGAACTCAAGATGAGATCGCGCAAATATGCGGATTTACAAAGAGTCTGCTTTCCAAAATCGAAAGCGGCAATACGATGCCTGCAATTGCGACGCTTATGAAAATCGCGAACGCGCTCGGAGTTAAAGTTTCGGATTTATTGGAGCAGGAAGCCGGGAACGAAACGGTAATGGTCGCGGCCAGCCAATACGAGGATACGTCCAAATGGATCAAAACGAACAAAGGCTACTCTTTCTTCGCATTTGCGCTGGAACGCCGGAATAAAGTAATGCAGCCTTACATTTTTATCGCTAATAAAGGGGAAATCAACCGCCATACGTTTTCACATGAAGGAGAAGAGTTCATATACGTGCTTTCCGGCAAAATGAAATATAAAGTCGGTAATGTGGAATATGAAATGGGTCCCGGCGACGGTGTCTATTTCAATTCTTTGGAGGAACATCTCGTTATCCCGATTACGAAACAAGTGAAGTATATGGCGGTGTTTACGGAGTATCAGTCGAAACCTTCGGAGTGATATAAGCCGCTCCAATTTATAAAGAGAGAGGAATGGTGTAATGAAACACTATGATTTTACCCCGGACGATCGGATGTTTCCCGTCGTTGGACTCTTGCATTCAATGGTTACATACAACTATCATCGCTTAAAATTACTGGTAGACGGGTTAACTCAAGTCGAGATTGATTATAAGGGTCCGCATGAAGAACTGAACAGCATCGCACAACTGTTAAGACACCTGGCCGTCGTTGACCTTCATTGGGTATATCGGCTGCAAGCGAAAGACGTGCCGCAAGAGTATCGGAATCGATTCGGACCAATGTATGACAACGAAGGTAAACTGCCTATGGTAAAAGATGTTCCTCTTGAAAAACTGCTAGAGGAATATGATGAAATCCAAGAAATGTTCAGGCAAATTTGCTTAAAGTTAACCGACAACGACTTAAACACCGTTGTACCGTACGGGAATGGTCAAACCGCCGCAATCCGTTGGGGTATTTGGCATATCGCCGACCATAGCAGGCATCATTATGCTGATATTGTCCGGTTAAAAAAGATGATTCGCAAATAAGAGCAGATCAAATAAACGCATGCTTCTTCAAAGCGCTCGCTACCTTCGCAACTCTGGCGCCCAATCTCGCAGCCATGATCAGCTCCCGCTCGTCCGACAGCTTGCTCGCGGCGGCTTGCCTCGCTTCAGTCCGATTGCGCACGGAATCGATTTCCGCAATGCGAACCATCCGAACGGAACAGCCGTCCACCGCCTCCGCCCCGCCGGCAACGGCCTGCGCCATCCGAAACACGTGTCCATAAGCGCTATAATAAACAACAAGTATATTCGTCGCCGCTTTCATACTTTCAACGTCCGCCTGCTGCCGCCGAATGAAACAGCTTCAGTCACCGAATCCCATATGAAGCTTAACGCCGAATCGTTCCAACCGGCACGGCTCGCAGCAATCTTAAGCCATCTTCCCCCGCGATAGACCCAACGCCGCTCCGGAAGCTCCGTAAACAGTTCTTCCGGCGACCTACCGTCAAATATAACGAAATCCGCCTTATTGCCGGCTTTCACGCCGTAATCCGTTAGCCCGAGTACGGCGGCGGGGATATCGGTGATCATGCGGAGCAGCGTGCGAAGGTCGGACGGGCTCCCCATATGCGCCGCATAAGCGGTGACCAGACCGATCAACACAAGATCCCCTCTGCCGAACGGATGGAAAGGATCATGAATGTTGTCCGAAGCCGCAGCTAACGGAATTCCGGCGGCGAGCAATTCCTTAACCCTCGTCACGCCGCGTCTGACGGGAAACCCGTCTCGCCTGCCTTGCAAGTACAAATTTGCGCCGGGCAAAGTAACCGCACCTAACCCCGCTTCGGCCATACGCCCGATCAAATGACCCGCGACCTCATCCGGCATTGCCGCCAACGAACAAAGATGACCGACTGTTACACGGCCGGTAAATCCGTATTCCATCGTGCGCTTCGCGATATGGGACACCGTCCGGATATTCGGATCGTCGCTCTCGTCCGTATGCAGATCGATCGGCCGGCCGTACCGTTCGGCAAGCCGGAATATCGCATCGATGTCCTCTTCCTGCGTCGAAGACAAATGCGGAGCTCCGCCTAACCCGTCCACCCCCATCCGAATCGCCTCTTCCGCCACTTCCATCTCGGCGGAGGAAAGCTGGTTGTACGGGCACATCGGAAACAGCTGCAGCGTCACATACGGAGCAAGCGCCTCCTTCACCTCAAGTGCGGCTTCAATTGTGCGCAGAGCGACATCGCGGCCCGCCTTCACATTGAAATCCAAGTGCGTCCGAATGGCCGAAGTGCCGAATGATATGGCCTGCATAGCCGCACGGGTTATTCGCGCCTTAATCTCTTCTTTCGTAAAGGAAGGAGAAGCGGCCGCATAATTGCGAACCGCTTCCTCAAGTGTGCCGGACTCGTTGCCGACGCGGGGCAAAGTGAACGATTTGTCGAGATGCATGTGCGCATCGACAAGTCCCGGCAGCAGCATGTTCTCCCTCACATCAATGACGATCTCATCGGCCTGAGCGTAAGCGTCGGGCTTCCATTCGTCAAGCGGGATCGATCCGGCGACCATCACCGCCCCCGATTGCGGCTCAACAGACGACCAAACACCTTCCTCGGCCACCGCAGTGTAAAGCCGGGCTTCATCCGTCAGCGGCAAGCGAACGTTATACAACAACATTTTCATCGAATCCGCCTCCTTCCGCCGCATACTTTTCAAACCATATTTACTTTACTTCTTCGGCAAATATTCGTTGGTGTACACTTTGCTTACATCTTCCTTCTCATCCAACAATCCGATTTCCAGCAATTGATCCGTCAACTCGGACCAGCGCTCCTCGGTCATATAACCGACTCCGCCCGTTTCCGCATCGCCGCCGTACACCAATTCCATCTGATTTTCGGCTCCGTATTTCATGCCGTCCAACGTCATATCCGGATTTTTCTCTTGGATGAACGGATTCACTTCTTCATAGTTCGTCTTATAATAATCCCAGCCTTTAATCGACGCTTCGACGAAAGCTTTCACGAGCTCCGGCTTCTCTTGAAGCATCTTCTCCGTAGTGAACAAGATGTTGGCGTACGGATTGTAACCGGAATCCGCGTGCAGCAGCATTCCCGTCTCGACGCCTTGCTCCATGAGAGCGAACGGCTCGGCTGTAACGTATCCTTGCGTGACCGAAGTTTTCTCGTTGATGAAATTGACAAGCGAGCCGGTATACTTCATCTCCTCGACCTTGCCTTCGAGCGCATACTTCTTCTTGATATATTCCCAGTACCCCGCCGCAGCGGCAACGTACACCTTTCTTCCGGCCAAATCGGAGAAATCTTTAAGGTCTTCCTCTTTATGAAATATTAATCCTTGCGGGTTTTTCTGAAACAGAGCCGCGATGGCCACAAGCGGAATGCCTTCTTTTCGCGCCAACAACAAGCTGTCGGCTTGAGTCATGCCGAATTCGGCCTGACCGGAGGCGACGATTTGCGTGGACGAAATTTGCGGTCCCCCCGGTTGAATCGTCATATCCAAGCCGGCTTCTTCGTAAAATCCTTTCATCAAAGCGGCATATTGCCCTCCGTGCTCCGGTTCGGCAAACCAGTTCGTCACCTGCGAAACTTTGACGAGCTCCTTCTTCTGCGGTTCGGCGGCAGCCGGCTCGGACGGTTCCGTCGTTTCGGCCTGTTCCGTACCGGCGGGCTCGCTTGCCGCATTATCGCTCGTTCCGCCGCATGCGGACACGATGCTTACAACAAGCAATAAACCGATCATCAAGGCAAAACGCCGGCGAAACCACCCCGTTCTCATATCTCTTTCCGGACTCTTCTCCATACTCCCACCTCCGAATATATTGGCACTGCCGCTTGTCGCTTGGCAATTATTGAGGAATCGTTCCTTTGATCCCTTTGACAAACCAATTCATGCTCAATATATCCTCGTCTTTCATTTTCACGCCGTCTTCGAGCCGCTTTTCGCCCGATTGGTCGTAGATCGGTCCGTGAAACACATTGAAAGTGCCGTTCAGAATTTTCTGCTTCTCCGCTTCGACCAAATCTTTGACCTCTTGCGGCACGTTCTTTCCGAACGGAGCGATATCGACCATACCTTCTTTCAAACCGCCCCAATACGATTCGGACTTCCAAGTGCCGTCGATAATGCTTTGGATCGTCTCGACATAGTACGGACCCCAATTTAATGTAGGGTTCGTAATGTACGTTTCCGGAGCAAAACGATTCATATCCGAATCGTTCCCCATTCCCCATACGTTACGCTCGGCTGCGGCTTGAATGCCCGCGGGCGAATCTTGGTAGTTCGCGAGAACGTCGACCCCTTTGTCCAACAGGCTGACCGCCGCTTGCCGTTCCGTTGCCGGATCAAACCAGGTGTTGCTCCAGATGACGGACACTTCGACGTCCGGATTGACGCTTTGCGCGCCAAGCGTAAAGGCGTTGATTGTAAAAATCACTTCGGGAATCGGAAAAGCTCCGACATAGCCGATTTTGTTGTTTTTCGTCATTTCCCCCGCCGCGACTCCTGCCAAATATCCTGTCTGGTAGCCTCTGCCCATATATGTGCCCAAATTCGGCAGCGTCTTGTAGCCGGTTGCGTGAAGAAACTTGACGTCGGGATATTTTTGCGCAACGTTGTACATCGGATCCATATATCCGAAGCTGGTGCCGAAGATGATATCGTGGTCCTGCGCGAGCTCTTCGAAGACCCGCTGCGCATCCGAACCTTCAGGCACATTCTCGACTACCGTCGCTTTAATTCCGAACGTTTCCTCGACCATTTCCCTTCCTTTGTCGTGCTCGAACGTCCAACCTCCGTCACCCGGAACCCCGATATATACGAAAGCCACGCGCGGCAGCTCTTTTTCTTGTTCCGTTCCGCTTGTATCACCCTCTTGCTGCGGCGGCGTTTCGGTATCCGAAGCTCCGGTCGAGTTCGGCGATTGAGAACATGCGGTGATAATCGTCAACATGATCGCGGCAAGCAGCATACCGAACTTTCTCATATTTGTTTCTCTCCCTTTTTGAATTGTCTCATGTTTATCGGGTGTTCTAAGATTCGTGCCTCATCTCGGATTCGTGCCAAGAGCTCAGCATCCATTTCGAAAAGGCGTTCACCAGCAAAAAGAATCCGATGCCGACAACCGAAGCCGACAAGCCGCAAGCGAATAAATACGGAGTTTGCAGTCTTGATGAGGCGACAGTGATGGCGTACCCCAATCCTCCTTTCCCGCCGCCGATTCCGGCGATGTATTCCCCCACGATGGCGCCGATGACGGCGAGCGTACACGATATTTTTAAACCGGCAACAATGTAAGGAAGCGCCGCTGGAATTCTGAGCCTCCACATCGTTTGCAGCTTCGTGGCGTTGTATAAATAAAACAAATTTTTCATGTTGTTATCCGTGGAGTTTAGACCGATCAATGTGTTGGAGAGCATCGGGAAAAATCCGATCAGGAAGGCGATAATGACAATGGCGTTCATCCCGGCGCCGAACCAGATGACGATAATGGGAGCTACGGCAACAATCGGGATGGTCTGCAAAATAATCGCGTACGGGTATACGCTTTTTTCTATGATTTTCGAGACGGCCAGCAGCACCGCTCCTCCGAGCCCGAGTACGATGCTCAATAAGAAGCCGAGCACCGCTTCGGAAATCGTAGTCCAAACGGAGATCATCAAGCCGTTCCAATTGTTTGACGCAGCCGCTGCAATGTCCGACGGTTTCGGCAATATATAAGGGGGCATGCCGAGCAATGTCACAATCAATTCCCAGCCCCCGACAAACACGATAAAGGCAATAAGCGGCGGAGCAATTTTGTTTACGCTCATAATGACATCCCCTCTGCTCAATGCTTTAACGCTTCGGACACTCTCCGCACCCTTTCGCTGAATTCCGAGGCCGTCCGGAACGCATCGGTTCTCGGGAACGGAGCCGGAATATCTACTGTCGCGGATATTTTGCCGGGCCGGGGCGTCATCACCGCTACGCGCGTGGATAGAAACACGGCTTCAAATACATTATGAGTGATGAACAACACCGTCATTTGCTTCTCCCGCCGCCATATATTTAACAGTTCGTCCTGCAGCGATTGGCGCGTAATTTCGTCGAGAGCGCCGAACGGTTCGTCCATCAGCAGCAATTTCGGCCGGGAAATGAGCGCCCGGGCGATGGATGCCCTCATCTTCATGCCGCCCGACAATTGCCGGGGCAAAGACTTCATATAATCCTTCAGCCTGACGAGCTCCAGCACCCTTTCCGCTTCGTGCCTTCGCTCCTTCTTGGATACTCCGCGCAGCGCGAGAGGAAGAGCTACATTGTCTTGAACGCTGCACCAAGGGAGCAGCGTATGTTCCTGGAACACGAATGCGAGGTCGTTATGTTTCCTGGCTTCCTTCGGAGTGGTCCCCAATATTTCAAGCTTGCCTCTCGTAGGTTCGGCAAGGCCTGCAATCATCTTGAATATAGTAGATTTCCCGCACCCGGACGGCCCGACGAAACAAAGAAATTCGCCTTCCGCAATGTCGAGATCGACGTTCTTAACCGCAACCGTACCGTCGGGGTATATTTTGTCCAGACCGTGCATTCGCACCAACGGCCGGGTATATATATTGGCACGGTTTATCGTCGCAACTTGCATCGATATTCCCTCCCGTCTACATCGATTCAAGCATGTTGATGAAGTTCATTGTAGGCAGATGGGAATTATAGGTCAATAATAATGACGTAATTTTGTTATAATTCATAACGCAAAGGGTGTTTTTTGTGCTTACGCACGTAAGTCGCTATGGACTGTGTAATATTTACGGGTATTCGGATTTTATGGTGGAAAAGGGCTTATAATTCGCCCTTCTCCAATTTCTCAATCAAGGTGGAAATGTTGATACCAAGGAGCTCGCTACGCTCACGAACCACGCCAATTGAAGACATTTTATCGAACATCGGATAGTTGTAGTCACGAAGTTCATAATCATTCATACGCTTTTGATACTTTGGTTTACGTTCCTTTGTAAGCCCCTCTGTAAAGAGTATTTTGGCTCGTAATGCTTCGAAGGAGTATCCCCTTCCTACACGGTTAATGACACGTATCAGGTTGTTTATAGACTCTGTATAAGCGTTTGTGATGCGGTGGTCGAAGTAGGCGAATATCTCTTCTTCCCAATTCGTCATAGCCTTAGTAAGAGGCTCAAAGGCGGATTGCATTTCCTTGGGTATCTTGACTTTTCAATCGTGATATTTGAAATATGCTTCCTGTCTGCTGTCGCTATCCCACAAGTCGAAGAATGATTCCTTCAAGTCATAAGCTATGCCGAGAGAGGGGTAATTCTTCGTCCATAGGTCAAGCGTAATCTTATCCATGTCCGTGAGCTCTTTGTGGCGTTTCAAGAGGATAAAACGGTCGTGCATAAGACCACGCCGTTCCTTCGCTGATAAGCCCACTCTAAGCTGTTTACGGACGGTTTCCAACGCTTGGTTCGCCATACGGACAACGTGAAACTTATCGATAATGATAATCGCCTTCGGCAGTACAGCCCTAACAGCGTCTTTGTACGGTTGCCACATATCCATTGTGACGTATTGTATTCGTCCTCTGTTTGGAATGCGTGAGAGGTTGCCTACAACGGTTTCCTTGTTACGATTGGGCAGAATGTCTAACAAGGTACGTTCCTCGATGTTGGTTAAAACGCATCTTGGCTTGATAATGTGGATTTCGTCTATACCGAGCCAATTAGGTGTTTCAAACCGCAGAGTCTGTTCCAGACGGTTAATGTAATCCCGAAAGATATTGCGAATGGTTTTTTCGTTAAGCCCAACATCTTCTGATATGCTGACAAACGTGCGTTTTAGGGTTTGCTTTTCAATGTAAGACAATAACCGCTTGGTACAGTTTCGCTTTTCGTCTATGGTGTGCTCTAACCGTTCCCAGAAGGTTTGATTGCAGTCTCTGCACCGATACCTCTGACGTTTTATGAGAAGCCCTACACGCTTTCCGTGAATCGGCAAGTCCATACTCAATTGCTCACGGTTACCGTGCTTGTAGAGGTTCGTTTCGTAACCACAATGAGGACAAGCCAAAGGTGGAGAGTTCGTCTCCACCTGAATTTGAAAGTCATAGTCATTCTCCATTATTCCGAGAATCTTAAAAAACGAAAGATTAAGTACGTCCATAAATTTCCTTCTATTCGTAAATAATGATCAAGCGAATTACATACTGAAAACAGCATCAGACAATTTCAATCGTACGGACAGTACATTAGCTTTTTGGTATGATCGGCAGAATAATTGAAGAAGGATGTTCTTCATCATGAAAGATGGTTTGCCGAGCGATCACAACATCCTCAGCCTGATCCTCACCGAAATTTCTGCCAGTGTTTGGATTTCGGTCCCAACGCGGGAAATTACTGCTCGTTATATCCAAGCGGATCATATGTCCTTTTTTGAATAAATTGCTTGTTGACCATAAATCGATTTCAAATAAATAAGCTTTTCCAGGCTCGATTAAGCTCGGAGCTTCTCCTTTAGCAGCATTCCGATAGCGGGCACGTATAATTCCATCGGTTAGATTTTGTGCATACCCATCGGGATGAACATCTACCAATCGCGCGACAAAGTCTGTATCTAACGTACTTGAACTTGCCCACAGTTTCACTTTAATCGGTCCTGTCACTTCTACGTCTTCTTCTAATACGGGAGTTGTATAAACTAATACATCATCGCGTGATTCAATCTCTCTCTGATCGAATGCACCGCTGTTAAAATCAGGAGGCATCATGATCGCTCCGCCTTTAGTTATGACTGGATTCAAGGGATCGTACGTATAATGATCGGCTTCCTCTTGATCTGGTATGATTGTACTAAGCACTCCATCGCCTTGAAGCGTATTGGCATGTCCTTGGCTATGCAAGTAGTACGGAGTGAAATTTGTCCGAGCAAGCGGCCATTCATATTCATCGCGCCAAACATTCTCGCCCATCACAATAGCTTGATCGGTGCTTCACTGATGATACCGATGTCCTTTCCTTTTAAGAAATGATCAAACCATCGCAATTTGAGTCCGACCAAATCCACGACAGCGGAGTTTGCAGCCAATCCAAAATTTATTTCGCCAGCTTGATGACTGTGATCCAAATGCATCCATGGCCCGATGACTAATTTGCTCTGCCGAGCTTCCGGACTACCGCCTTTGTTACGCATTTGCAAAAAGTTTTCAATGGTTCCTTGCAAGAATATATCGTACCAACCTGCAATGTTAAGTGTAGGAACCGTTAACTTGTCATATTTCCCCTTCAACGATAATGCATCCAAATAATCTTGATCCATGCCGCGCTCAAAATGTTCAAGAATTAAGGGAGCCACTTTATTTCGGGCAAAAGGCGCAAAATTTTTCAATGGCAGTGCTTTAATCTCCGTTTTTAGTTGATCAATATCTGAAATTAACTGCGCCAAAGCAATAGCTCGTTCTTGCTCATCCGAATAAAGTCTTGAGAGCGTGTCCAGATACATTCCTAATTGCCAATAGGACAAAAAACCGAGTTCAAGCGCTCCTCCCCGATACATTAATCCGTCAAAGGGATCGCTCCAAGAAAATGAAGGAGTAGCTGCTTTGAGCTCTCGTGGATTCTGCAGCATGCCTGCCCACTGTACGAATGCGGAATAAGATTCACCAAACAAACCGACTTCACCATTGCTAAAGGGTAGTTTGCTCGCCCAGTGGATGGTCTCAAAGGTATCAGAAGCTTCTTGTATACTGGTAGAGATAAGCTCCCATTCACCTTCAGAAGCGGATCTTCCCCTTGTATCTTGAACGATGACCACATATCCCTGCCGAACTGCACGAGAAATATCGTATAATCCAAAAGAAATGGGGGGAACATCTTTATTATAAGGATGGCGATTGAGTAGAACGGGCCACTTTCCTTCCTGATTGGGCCGATAAATATTAGCACGCAACACGATCCCATCTCTCATTTCAACGGGAACATTAAACTCTGCAATCATCTGCTTTTCCAACGGATTTGTCATATCAAACGCTCCTTTTTTCTACGATAATTAAAGTTTTTTTATCGATTCTTAGACTGACAAAAGTTAAAAATACGCCTACAAAAGTTACCAAGGCAGCTACCAAAGGCAATGCACTTAAATTGAGTGAAGGGTTCTCTATCACGATCCCGCCTAAAAATGCCCCAAGCGCATTCCCCATGTTAAAAGCAGCCACATTCAACCCTGAGGCAAATTGGGGCGCATCGGAAGCTTTTTCTAAAATGTGCATTTGCAATGGAGGAATAGAAGCAAACGCTGAAACCCCCCAGATAAAGATCGTGATGATTGTCGCTATCGGATTGTGGACGGTAAAGGTTAAACTGGTCAAAACCACTGCCAGTACAATTAAGGCTCCGAGTAATGTGGGCATCAACCAGCGATCAGCCAGCTTTGCTCCCACAATGTTACCAACTAAAGTACCGATCCCGTAGATGAGCAAGATTGCAGAAACATCATGGGAATCGACTCCCGTGATTTGCTCCAGCATAGGAGTAATATAAGTTAGAACAGTAAAAACTCCGCCAATACCAAAAACGGTCATCATAAGCGCCAATAATACTTGGGGGCGACGCAGCACACCGACTTGTTTCCGTAGAGATGCCACTTGTTCTTGTTTCATCGAGGGAACCAGTAACGCGATCGCCACGAAAGCAATAGTCCCAATCCCTGCAATCACGTAAAACGGCATTCGCCAGTCGTAAACAAGACCGAGATAGGTGCCTAAAGGCGCACCCAATACGGTAGACAAAGTCAAACCCAAAGCCACTAAAGCAAGTGCACTTGTCTGTTTATCTGGAGGAGCTAGTTTGGCTGCAACGACATAGCTTTCTCCAAAAAATGTTCCATGCATAAATGCACAAATAATCCTAGCGATCATCAAAAAAGTATAATTCGGTGCCCATGCGCAAAGAAGATTTCCGATTGCAAATCCCCCAACAAGCAATAAAAGCAAGTTTTTTCGAGAGATTCTCGAGAAGATAATCGATACGAACGGAACGCCTATTACAACTCCTAGTGCATATCCTGTAATTAAAAGACCCGCTGCAAAAAGTGATACTTCCAAGTCTTCGGCAATCGTAGGCAAAAGCCCCATAGGTACTAATTCGGTCGTGCCGATTCCAAATGAGGCAAGAGTTAACGCCCAGAGCGCAATTGGCATACGGTTCATTGCATGAACCCTGCTCCCCAAATGGGCATCTGACTCTCGGTCACATACCGCAATTTGTTGCTTTCTTGAGGTGATAAATAAACTTCCCTGCTCGGCATTTCCGGGCTGATCCGGTAGCCGTTCTCCTCAATCCAGGATCCTAGATCGATGCTCACTGGCGTATCCACATCTGGACGGCTCATATGGGTCACCGTCGCAACGATCATTTCCGGCAACACCTTCGTCTGAAAGCGAGCCGTGTCCTGAAGCTTGCGCGGGATTGGGCAAGCTATTTCCAGATCGATGCTGCTTTCACACTCCGGACAACCATGCCACATCACCATATGGGTAACAGGCAGCGGTATTCCATTCCATTTTAAATATTCGTCGATTTCTTCGAATAACCCAGGAATACTTGCTCTATCCGTGGTCTCTTTAAGCGTTGCAACCCTTAAGGGCTCGACCTTCTTAACCACAACCTCATAATGAGAAAGACCATCACTTTGCCGTTCAATTTGCTCTAGTCTGACCTCAATACGCCTTAAACGCTCCATTTCCGACTGAATCAGCGAGTGCAGATCCGCCTGCTTAAGTCGAAACATTCCGCGAATTTCCGCTGTAGATACGTTATCATTCAGAAGCTGTTTGATTTGTTCAAGTGTAAAACCAAGATCCTTAAACGCCAGAATTCGATGCAGATCAAGCAATTGTTCGCTCTTGTAGTAACGGTAACCGCTTTGTTGATCCGTGTAGGCAGGTTTTAGAAGTTCAAGTTGATCATAAAACCGTAATGTTTTAGCGGGAACTTGGCTTAACTTTGAGAACTCGCTGATTTTAAACATGGGATTCACTCCTCTCTGTTCTCGAATTATAAACCTTCCATACAAGTGGAAAGTCAAGTAAAAAAATGTTGCAAACCGACAGCTAACCTCAGTTTGCAACAAATGGGAATTTTAATCACACCACATAATCCGATTTTATTTAATAACGTCAACGGGCTAATTTCCACCATAAAATCCGAATACCCATATTTACTTGCTCAAAATTACGCATCAGCAAAAAACGGCCTCCCCGCATTTGCGATGCGAGAAGACCGTTTTTCGGTATTTCACATACTGCTTAGACAACAAAATCAGCCATTGAGCGAACTGTCAGCTTTCCGGGAGATGACGGAACGAATCCGGCATTGCCGCCGTCTTGCCTGGATAAAAACTGAACTGTTTTCGGTATGCCCGGTATAAGATCGAAGTAATTGTCCGTAAAAATTCCTTCAACCTCCGCCGAAATCCACACCTGCTTCGCGAGAACGTCCGTTTCAAGCGTAAACCTTGTGCTGTCGCTTCCCGCTTCTTCCGAGACGGTAATAGCAGGTGTGAGGAGCTTTATATCCTTGGACGAAACAAAATAATGTTCCTTGCTTTCCACTATTTCACCCGCTTGTTCCAACAGCGCGAGCAGCACGACGGAATTCGGGTCGCAGCCGTCAAGCAGCTGTTCGGTTTGCAGAGATACAACCTTCTCCGCCGTATTTGCCTTGATTTGCACCGTATACGTTTGTTCTTGCAGCAGCGATCCTTTGAAATCAAACAGCTTTAGATGGAGCTTTCCGTCGACCGGCGCAAGCGAGTCCGAAACGATATGAATGTCGATACGCCCTTCGTTCGTTCCGTCGAATGATACCATTACATCGCGGAAACTAGCTTTGGCGTAATATTGAATCGCCTTCCATCTGCCGTAATAGTCCATGCTGGACCAGGAAGCTACCGGCCAGCAATCGTTCATTTGCCAATACAGCGTCCCCATGCAGAACGGCTTTCTCCGGCGGTGCGCTTCAATAGCCGTCTTCATCGCTTCCGCCTGAAGCACCTGGCTCATGTACAGGAACGACGGGAAATCTTTCGGTTCCTTCAAATACATGTCCATATATTTTTTGATCAAGCGGTTGCCCGATGGATGGCGCTGATGGCAAAGCATCACTTCGGACAACAGCTCCATCTCGGATTGTTCCGCATACGAGCGGACCGTCTTCTCTTCCGGGAACGATTGGAAGCCGTACTCGCTCATGAAGCGGCCTAAGTAAATATTGTAATTTTCAAAAGGTTCCACCGCATGCCAGACACCCCAATAGTGGATATCGCCGCTCGTCGTTTGGTTGCCGGCATGCTGATTGATGTCGCCCGTCAACGCCTGCATCGGCGAAGACGGCCAATAGTCCGCGGTCGGATCGTTCTTGCTTACGGCATCCGGTAGAATCCGGTGGAAGATCGCCTCGTAGTCGGCCCAAATTTTCTCGCGTTGTTCCGGCGTATACTGCTTCTTCCATCCCCAGCCGGCCTCTTCGTTATAGTGCGACCAAGCGGTGTCGATCTCGTTGTTGCCGCACCACAGCGCGATGCAGGGATGATTTCTAAGCCTCTTTACGTTCTCTTCCGCTTCGATGCGGACATTTTCCAAGAAGTGTTCGTCTCCCGGGTACATGCTGCAGGCAAACATGAAATCCTGCCATACGAGAATTCCATATTCGTCGCACAGCTCGTAAAACTCTTTATTCTCGTAAATGCCGCCGCCCCATATGCGGAGCATGTTCATGTTTGAGCGTACCGCGCTTTCGATTTCGTGCCGATACCGTTCATACGTGACTTCGGTAACAAAGCTGTCGTTCGGTATATGGTTCGCGCCTTTGGCGAATACCGGAATACCGTTCAGCTCGAAATAGAACGATGTGCCGTGCTCGTCCTTCTCTCTGACAAGCTTGATCGATCGAAGGCCGGTTTTAACGGATTTTTGCGCTGCCGTTTCGTTGCCGACTCTTAGCGAGGCAGTGAATTCATACAGATGCTGCTCGCCGAGCCCTCTGCTCCACCACAGCTTCGGCTGCTCGATCTCCGCATCAAGCTCGATTTTGTTTGTTCCGGCCGCGAGCCGCACTTTCTTCTCCCATTGCCGGCCGTCCGTCGATAAACGGAGAAGTCCTTCCCAACCGTTATCTGCTTCAATTTCGATCACGGCGGTCAGTTGTGCGGACTGCTTCGTCACGCTCTTCTGATGGATGTACACATCCGTGATGCGAACACCGGACCAGCCTTCCAGCCGCGCTTCCCTCCATATGCCGCTCGTTACGAATCTCGGTCCCCAGTCCCAACCGTAATGGTAAGGCGCCTTTCTGGCGAAGATGCTCACCCTTTTGTCGCCGAGTCCGCCCGTCTCCGATTGATCGTTCGAGGCGGGAAGAGCATAATCCAACTTTTCCAGCTTCGGCAAATCTTCTTGGATCGGCGAGCGGAAGCGTACTTTTAACGTGTTGTTTCGCCGCTGCAGCTTATCTTTCACGTCGGCTTTCCATGTGCGGAACATGTTGTCGGCGGACAACACATGATGTCCGTTAAGATATACATCGGCATATGTGTCCAAACCGTCAAAAACAATTTCCACATTTGATTGGCTAAATGTTTGCTCATCTACGTCAAACACGGATTCATATTCCCAATCTTGTTTGTCTATCCATTGAAGTCCGCGTTCGTTCGTGCCGTAGAATGGGTGTGAAATCTTGACGTTGCGCAGAAGGTCGGTATGAACGCAACCCGGAACCTTCGCAGGCAGCCACTCATGTTCGTCGCAAGCTTTAAATTTCCATTGCCGCAGTTTCAACTTTGCTTCGGTCATTATATCCTCCTTGGTAGTCAGAACAGTAATAATTCATATTATAAATGAAATGACCTAACAAATCGTCACTAACAAAAGAGAAACTTTGCGAAACTTGAATTTTGTTATATGAAAGAATAACGTTAAGATAACATTCAAACCTCATCCCAAAGCCGGCGCGCGTTGTCGAATCCGATCTTCGTTCCTCTCAGGCAATCTTCCATTCCTTCAAATTCGATCGATATGTAACCGTCATACCCGGATTGCTTGATGACGCGAATCACTTCCGGCATATCGATGTCGCCCTGTCCGACGATCGCGCCGCGCAAATAATTGCCCGATGCCGTCCGGAACCAGCCGTCCCCCGGATTGCGGTACGATGGCCGCAAATAGAAATCCTTAAGATGCACCATCGAGGCGAATAGGATGTTCTTCTTCACGGCCGACACGGAGTTCTCGTCCGCGCACATGAAATTGCCGACATCCAGCGTTGTTTTATAATTCGGCCGATCCACCGCTTGCACGAGACGAAGCACCCGGTCGCTCGCTTGAACGTAATAGCCGTGATTTTCCACACTCGTCGTGATGCCGTACTGCGCCGCATGATCCGCCACTCTCCGGCACGCTTCCGCCATCCGGTCCAAATCGCGCTCGAACCTGTCGATACCGATCTGGTCCATCGGCCTCGACGCAACGTCGTGACGCATCAATTTCACACCTAGGCGCGCGGCGATATCGACTTGGCGAATCACTTTCCGCACTTCTTCCTCATAAGCTTCTTCCGTATCGGTCACGAAGTTGCCCCCGACGGCATAATTGCTAATCTCAATGCCGGCTTCCTCGGCCTTCCGGCGGATCGTATCGATCAGCTCCGGCGTTTTCTCCAAATCGAAGCCGAGCGGCACAATCTCGATATGCTCCCCTCCGTTATCCGCAATCCACTGAATCGCGTCCGCAATCGTCATCTTTCCGCTTGCTATCGCTCCATACAAGCTATAACTGCTGATTCCGAGTTTCATACGCTTCTTCGGCCTCCAATGGTATCCTTTCATCCGATCAACATATTAGATAATACCATATCGCGAGCCCAGATACTTGCAAAAATCGGTCGATCCAAAACCGCATCCGGTTATTCTGGCAAAAAATCCAAGAGAGCATGTATAATAAGGAAAAAACACGATAGGGTGACACATTTGGCGAACGAACTGAAAATTGTAGAGCTCACATCCGTTGAAGGATACTTCGGCGAGCTTTCGAAGCTGCTCATCGACGTTGTGCACGACGGCGCGTCCATCGGTTTCCTGCCTCCTCTGGAGCTCCCGGAAGCGGAACATTACTGGAGAAACGTATTATCGCCCGGCGTGATTTTATGGGTCGCCGAATGGAATGGTATAATAGCCGGAAGCGTCCAACTTCACCTGTGCACGAAACCAAACGGACTCCATAGAGCGGAGATCGCAAAATTAATGACACATCCCGATCTCAGAAGGAAAGGAATTGCACACTCCCTCATGCTGCACGCCGAAGAAAGAGCGAAACATGAAGGCAGGTCGCTGCTAGTTCTTGATACGCGTGAAGGAGATCCTTCCAACATCCTGTATACATCCATTGGATATATCGAATCCGGTCGCATTCCGAATTATGCGAAGTCTGCGAACGGAGAATTGGACGGCACGGTTTTTTACCATAAAATCATTTAAGACAGGGCTTGGATAACAGGCTCTAAATATAGGAACCATAAAAACACAGAGGAAAATCCCGGAAAGGGGCAAGATCCATGGAGCGAGCCGCAAAGTGTTCGTGAGTAACGAAAGCAGAAATTATAGAACCGAGTCAGGTGATAAATTTTGAGAAAATGGAATCAAATCAGATTAAGTCCCCCACGAACATTAGCGCTCGGCTTTTTGATCATAATCCTGACGGGCACTTTGCTGCTTATGCTGCCGGTATCGACGCACCCCGGATACCGGCTTTCTTTCATTGACGCTTTATTTGAAGCGACATCCGCCGTTTGCGTCACCGGATTGGTCGTTGTCGATACCGGTTCGGCATTCACAGTTTTTGGACAAGTCGTACTGCTGATGCTGATTTCAATCGGCGGGTTAGGGTTTATGACATTCGGAATCATGATCGCCGTTCTGTTAGGCAAGAAAATCGGCTTGTCCGACCGATTGCTCGTTCAAAGCGCAACGAATCAATTCTCGTTATCAGGGTTGGTAAGGCTGGTTAAAATCATCATTCTTGCAACCTTTATAATCGAAGCCGCGGGGGCGGTCTTATTAGCTGTTGTTTGGTCGGGCGAGATGGGTTGGCCGAAAGCGCTGTATTACGGTGTGTTTCATTCGATATCCGCTTTCAACAACGCAGGATTCGGATTGGAAGCGGACAGTTTAATGAAATGGGTGGCGAACCCCGCAATAAATATCATTATCGCTGCTTTATTCATATTAGGCGGTCTCGGATTTACGGTAATCATGGATGTCGCAGCGAAGAAAAGTTTCAGAAGATTGTCTCTACATACAAAATTGGTGCTTGCCGCTACATTCGTGCTGAATCTCGCAGTTACTCTTATAATCTTCAATATTGAATACAACAATCCCAATACGATAGGACAATTGTCCTTCATAGACAAAATAATCGCGTCCTTCTTTCATGCGACAACACCGAGAACCGCCGGTTTCAATACGTTGGATGTAACGCAAATGGGCAACGGCTCCATTCTCCTTACGATGGCGTTAATGTTTATCGGAGGGTCTACCGGAGGAACAGCCGGCGGAATCAAAATAACGACTTTCTTGCTCTTGATTTTGGTTGTGTGGAGTTTTATCGCCCGGAAAGAGGACATCAACGTTTGGAAGAAAAGAATTCCGAACGATTTGGTGTTTCGGGCACTGTCCATTTTCATGATTGGTGTAATTGTAGTGTTTGGCGGCGTGTTTTTATTGGAAATGTCCGAAAAAAGCCTTCCTTTGATGATGCTGGCTTTCGAAGCGGTGTCGGCCTTCGGAACGGTCGGTTTAAGTTTGGGCGCAACTCCGGAATTAAGTCCGTTCGGAAAAATCGTCATAATTATATTAATGTTTGTGGGCCGGCTAGGTCCCCTGACGATCGCCTTCGCAATAGCGAAAAATCAACCACAGCCACATTTCCGCTATCCGGAAGAAAAAATTCTTATCGGCTGACGCAATTGCAAATACAAAAGCTTGGCAGGAGCTGTTCCCGCCAAGCTTTTGACTTTATCATAATAGCCGAGAAGACCCCTTCCTCAATGAAGTAGGGAGGGATGAATCGGCTTCGGACAATGGAGGGCAGATGTCCTCCTTTTTTGTCCGACAATCCTATTGGTATGGGATAAAGTGGTGGATATGGAACATTTGTTCGTATATAATGGTTTTATGGGGGTGGGGAAATGAATACGATCACGATTAAGTTGCCTTTGTATGAACCAACTAACATAAAAATCGAAATGTACAAGAAAATGCGGTCAAACTTCTCTAGAGCTTGCAATCAGGTGCTTGCCTACAAGAAGGAACATCCGACGGTAAAAGCATCGGAGCTTGATCGGCATATCCATTCTATCCCGTTACCTTCTACTCTTCATCAAGAAGCAAGAAAGCTGGCAGTAAGCCGATTCAATGATTGGAAGAAGAACGCAAAGACTAAGGGATTTCCGTTATTTCGCGAAAAGATTTCGATATTGTTCAATAATCAGAATTGGCGGCTCCGATTCGACAAGGGGCATTTGAATGTGGGGTTGCCTACCCTTGAAGACGGGAATCTAACCATCGAAAAGTATGTCCCGTTGCAGGTGAATGCGTATACGCTCTTTTGGGTGAACTACTTGCTTACGGGAAAGATGGACCCGCAGAGCAAATACTGCCAATCTTCCTTTGAGGGGGTATCCGTCCCTAAGAAAGGAAACGCTCAACTATTCGAGAAGAAGGGCAAATGGTATTTTTCTTTTGCCATCTCTTTTGAAACGAATGCAAGTTCCAAAACCTCTAAAGCGATTGGAGTCGATCGCGGCCTTCGGCTTATAGCGGTTGCCGGAGATGCGGAAAGCGGGAAGTATATGACGTTTAACGGCAGACAGATCGGCCATATTCGCCGAACCTACTCGCGTTTGAGAAGGACGTTCATGAAGGCTAAGAATATGAAAGCGCTGAAACGACTGGAGGATAAAGAACAACGTGTCATCCGGTATTGGAATCATGTGATATCGAAGAAGATAGTGAAGTTTGGCATCGAATGCGGGGCTTCGATCATAAATCTGGAAGATTTGAGCAATATCCGGTCAATGAAGAAATATTGGAAGCGCGCGGATCGCAATATCAATAGTTGGGCGTTCTATGACCTGGAGAAGAAGCTGACATACAAGTCACGATTAGCCGAGCTAAGAGTGGAAAAAGTCAGTCCGTTCAAGACTTCGCAGGAATGCTCCAAGTGCGGGCGAATCAACAAGTCAAACCGGAGAAAAGCGAACTACACATGCTCTTGCGGATATAAAGATCATGCGGATGTGAACGCATCATTCACGATATCCAAAAGATCATCCATCGGAAGTAATGACCAAACTGCGGCTTGCGCCGCTGTGTAGGGCTAGATACCTTACATAAGGCACCTGACTGTGCTGTACACCTGGCCGAAGACGTTCTATCCGTCACATGCGATCAGTCAGCTTGGACGGAACTGAACCGAGGTAACGGTAACCATCCTTTGGTACGAACTCGCAAATGCGGACTTGGGAGTCACTAGAGGAATCCCCCACCTCTTGCAAGGTGGGGGAGGATGTCAATGCACGATTCCGTAGCTTTGCCAATACACCAATGCGCTATAAGGGTTGACAGCATGCCATTCCGGAGTCGTCTTATACATGCCGATGTGCAGATGCGGTACGAATGCCCCGCTCGTGCCTTCCGGGCCGTAACCGGTATTGCCTACATACCCGATTAATTGCCCTTTCTTCACTTGAGCTCCTGTGCCCAAGCCTGCGGCGTACTTGCTTAAATGCGCATAATACAAAACCGTGGTTTGATCTTCGGCAGTACGGATCGTAATTCTCCAACCGCCGTATGTATTCCAGCCGTAATTGATTATGGTGCCGTCGGTTATGCTGTATACGGGAGTTCCGATCGGAGCCTCGATATCGACGCCTTCGTGCGATCTTATTACATTGTTCGTGCTGAAATCTCTCACAACGCCATAGTCGTCGTCGAACGGCTTGTACGATCCTTTCGCCAACGGAAAGACGCCTTCCACGACGCCGGCCGGCTTTTGCACGACGGACGGTACGGCAGGCTGCGAGACAGGTGCCGACGAAGGAATATTAATGATTATTCCGGTATACACGTTAAGCGGATTGACGGCCGGGTTTGCTTTGAGGAGACTGTCCAATGAAATGCCGAACTTCTTCGAGATGATCCACATCGTATCCCCGTCCTGTACCGTATACTTCCGTTCGGGAATTTGAATGACAAGACCTTTATAAAGATTAAGTGGATTTACGTCGGGGTTCGCATTTTGGAGATCGGTTACGGAAACCTTGGTTGCTTGTGAAATCTTCCAAAACGTATCCCCCTCCTGCACGGCATAAGAGGATGCCAGAGCGGTAGAGGCAAATGCGGCGAGAGACAATGCGGAAGTAACGACTGCGCCCATGACTTTCGTTTTGAAATTGTACATCATTTTCTTCCCTTCTCTAAGATGTCATTTCCATTGTGCAACATTGGTACTGAATCGTATATCCCCGGTGCAGCCCATTTTAGGGCATGGACTTTATACCTATTAATCCCGATTAGTAGGAATATATAACTATATTATTCGTGAAAAAAGAGCCCATACTTGATGAGCTCATTTGCCGGAATGCTATTATTTCTGAATCTATTTCATAGAACCGAAATCGATTGTTGCAATCGACGCTCCGATTCCAGGCTCGTTCGGTGCGTTGTCGCCGCGCGGCAGATCGAAGTTGCTGATGTACAGCATATTTCCGACAAAATAGAGGCTCGCCGGAAACTCAAGCGGTCCTTCATTATCGTTACGCGCGATTTCCTTTACTTTCCCGTCGAGAGTAACGCGCACAATCGCATTACGCTCGTTGGCCGCTACATATATTGCGCCGTCCGGCCCGAAGTTAAGGCCGTCCGCTCCATATAACAGCGGACTTTTCGCCAGCTGTTCCGGAGCGCCGAGCGAACCGTCCTCTTCCACCGTGAAGCGGTTCACTTCGCCGGAGCTGGTATTGCTCACATACAGATTACCGTCTTGTCCGAAGGCAATCCCATTGACGACGATCAGCTGTTCCTGCCTTTCCGGAGTGATTCCGCTCTCGTAGGTGCTCAGTTCTCCACCCGGAGTCACCTTATAGATATTTCCGGTAGCCCCGCCGGTGACATACAGATTGCCTTTGTCGTCGAAAGCCAGTCCGTTGGCACCTTTTACTCCGCTTATATATGTTTCTATCTTGGAAGTATCGAACGGTTCGCCTTCGAGATCCTGAGCATCGATTTTATAAATTAGACCTTCTTCTCCCCCGCTTGCGATGTACAAGTTTCCGTCTTTATCGAATGCCATGCCTGTTCCCGTACGAGGAAGCTCGGTAAGCACGTCCGTCTCCCCGCTGTCGGCAGAAATCCGGTAAAGCTTTTTCGAATCCATTTCAACGGTAAACACCCGGTTTTTCTCATCCGCAATGATGCCCTCGATTCGAAGCCCCGTTGCCTTCTCCGGGTCCAAGTCCTTCAAGATGGTAACCTGCGGTTTGTTCACGCCCTTATCTTTCTCTTTCTCTTCCGGTTTCGACATCAAGCTGACCGAGCGGGTCTGCTCGTCATATACGACCTTATATTCGAATATTTCGAAAACTGCGCGGACAGGTACCATCACAGCGCCATCTGCAATATACAGCGGTGCGGTTGATGGCTCTTCCATGTTGCCGGCCTTGTTATTATTTGCTCCCTCGGTCAGTTCAATGGTTACGCCTTCTCTGCTCAATGATAGCGACTTGGCTTCCTCGTTCCATTTCGCTTCCGCACTCAGCTGCTCAGCGACAATTTCATATGGAGCATATAGATGATGACTCACCAAACTGCTTTCCATGACAACTTCTTTCCCGTTAATCACCAGCTTCATGTCCGATTTGACCGTTTGGACCGATTCGGCCGCCCATCCCGCAGATGAGAGCGCCAGACAACCAAGCGCTGTAATAGCAGCAATCAACGGTTTCTTTCTCCTCATTAATTCTCCTCCTTGAGTTTATTTAGGCGTACTAGGCGAATGAAAGTCTAATACAAATTTATCCATTCGCCTGAAGGGTTAATATTCCTTCTTTTATAAATCGTTTACATAGAAAAAAAGACCCGCGAGGGTCATACTTCAGCTGACTTGCCGCTATATGAAGAATACCCCTCCGGTGAACGGCAGCGGGACGGGCTTCCAGTTGTTGCGTGCTTGCTCGGGCAGCTCGACGCCGCCGGATGCCCGGTCAAATATGAACGCAACGAGCTGTTCGGGCGTGAGGCTCTTTGCAATGTCGGCAACGGGTACGGTTGCGTTCTCCGCCGAGAGCCATGGCTTCAGCTGTTTCAGCAATGCATCCATGTTTACGATCTTAACCGTCCCTTCATTGTCTTCCTCTTCATATCCGACGCCGCTCATGAGCTGATGGATCGCCGTTTCATGCCAACCGACGCGCATTACAAGCGTGTCCGTTCCGCCGAGCAGCGAGTGGCATTTCCCGGCTAGACCCGCAACCAGTTCAGCTTTGCCCGCCCATTCGTATACGACGGCACGTTGATCTTTCGCTCCTACGACGGCAAAAGCTTGCACACCGCCTTCCGCCGTCTCTGCGACGAACACCTTTTGCCTTGCTTTCTCGATGCCGGCCACTGCTTCCGCCTTGATGAGTGCCGCCAAACCGTTCACGTCCGATTCGAAGCGAACATTTTGCGAGTGGGATAGTTCATGCAATGCGAAGATGTCGGATACATCAGCCTCCCTAACCGTGACGGCATCGGCGGAAGCGTGCTCCGCCGATAACGCTGCCGCGGCTTGGCCGTCGACCGTGTACTTTCTGACACGGCCGAACCGGCAGCAATCCACTCTCGTGTATAAGGAGCGCGTTCCCGATACAAACAACAGCGATGCCTCCGTACGATTCAGGTATGCAAAAATCTCCTCCAGCACCTGAGAAGCGATCCCGTGCCCCCGGTACGCGGGATCGGTGCATACCGAGCCGATGGAGAACGCCCTAAGTCGGGCTTCTCCTACGCAAACCGTCCAAGGGACCAACCCGAAGAAGGAAGCCAGCTTGCCTTGATCGAACGCTCCGAAAGACAAGTGCTTCACCCCACCGGAAAATATGTAGGGAAAAGCAACGGCCATCGACGTTTGTTCCGCGTCTCGGAACGTCCGGTCGGACAGCTTCGCCGCCTCTTCCATCTCTTTATCACTCAGCATTCGAATTTCCATGTAGGCATCATCTCCTTTTTATATATTCAAATTCTTTATCCGTTCAGCCATTCCTTCAAGTATGAGCGGACAAATTCGTCATCGTGCAAATGTAGGTAGTCGCGGTACACCCGGTCAATCTCCTCCGCTTGGCCGGGGGATAACGTTCTGATCCGGCAAATTGATGCGCGGGTTTTTCGAAATTACTTTTATTTTCGAGATTGATCCGATGTCTTCTGGCCGAATGCGCGAAAAATCGTTGCATTTGAATGAATCTCGCTCGATGGTGTCTTCGACGCCAATCCTTGGTATTTCAGCAAGTGGTATTTGCCGTACCATAGTGAAGCACGCGCAGCGTGCATCAGGTAGACCATTGAAGGTGCACCGCCCTCTTGTTGGGCGGTGCACCTATTTTCCCCAGAAACAAAAAAGAGGAACCGCCGTCAAGCGAGTTCCTCCGGTTTATCAAGCGATTGAATCTTCTTTGGCGTTCGTCTTCTTGCCGATCATTAGCACTCGATCCGGCTCCCGGCCGTAGCCTTTGATCACCAGCCCTTCGGGGTAAACCCGAACGATGGAGTACGCATTGGTATCGGCCGTTTCGACCATACCTTTGAAGTTTAAATAGTGTATCCCGTTCTTCTCCGCATAGTTTCCGGCATGATTATGACCGTTGAAATAAGCTACCACATTGCCGGCGGACTCGAACGCCTTGATCAGAGCATCATCGTTCCACGTGTTATGCATGTTTTCCGGAGCAAGCGGCATGTGTCCCATTACAATAACCTTCTCCCCCGCCAGGACGGACTTTGCGAGAACATTTTGCAGCCAAACCATCTGCTCCGAGCCGACGCCTCCGTTCCACGTCTGTGCATTGTCGACTCCGCTCCATTTCAACACCTCATAGATGTTCCGGGCTTCATTGTATTTCTCCGAACCGACGGGATACGCGTAAGTGCTGATGTCATTCGTATCCAGTACGATAAAGCGCCATCCTTGATAGCCGAAATCATAGTATAAGCCGGGCATGCCAAGCAGTCTCGCAACTTTCTCGCCTTCCATCGCAAAGTCGTGGTTACCCAGCAAATGATACTTCGGCACGTTCACTTGATTGAATACGGGGAGAATCTTCGAGAAACTGGCGGCATCCCGGTCGATAAAATCGCCAAGGTGGACGGCGAAGGCAAGATCGTTCTTATTGAATGTGTCTACGGCTTCCGCAAGCTTCTCCAGAGAAGCGCGATAATAACGGGTTCCTTTCGGATCGACATCTGCATATTGCGCGTCAGCCACAAGGCCGAACTGGAAGCTCATCTCCCCAAATTTATGGGAAGGAGCTTCAGATGCAGCCTTGGCAGCTGGAATGCCGGTTAAGGGGCTAAGCAATGACAATCCTAACGTCACTCCGGCCAACTTTGTCGTCTTCTCCAGGAAAGTGCGCCGATCCATCTCTTTGTCGAAGAAGTCTCTTTTCATTGTTATTTTCCTCCTTTTACTATGAATCTAGTAAAAAGGTAAAGGAAAAATATTAATGGAATGTTTGGGCAACGTTGATGTTTTGTAAAAATGAATTTATAAATACTTCATTTGAGTTTTACACTTCCTTGACAAACGCCGCGTATTCTTATCTAAATCTAAAAATATATATTTTCTCAGGTTAATTGGAGGTGAATTGATGTCATGACGTTCCAAAACATTGCCGGAGTTATTCAGAAACTTCGCAAGAACATTAAGCGTATTCAAAAGCGCCACCCGAGTCTTGTTGGGATTGGATGAAGATGCAGGTTTTCTATGAATCTTGTTTTTTTACCGATAGGGAGTTCGATATGATGAGAGACCGTACAATAAAATGGACTGCTCGAAATGCCGTAACTTGAACCCCAATCTTTCAACGAAACAAAAACGGTTTAAACTCTCGTTTGCTAGATTTAACTGTATAGTCAAATAAAGCAGGAGGTTGAACATGGATAAAACTCGCAGAATTTTTCTAAAGTCCCTTCTTGCCGGCTCAGCTCTTCTTGTGGCTGAAAGCTTGAGCGGAAACAGTCTCGTCAACATGGTCAAGGCAGCAGATAACGAAAAGCCGTCAAATCTGCCGATTTTTACCCCGGTTTATAGTCCGGGTGCAGGTTTTCCGCAGTCGGTTGCTTCCGGAGACCCGACTCCGTCTGGGGTGATTCTTTGGACGAGAGTGGATCCTTCTATCATCCAAGGGGTCAGCGGAAATGAGTATAATCCCGGTTTGATGGAATGGATTCAGGATTCTTCGAAATCCAAGGTCAATTCCTCTGTTGTGGAAGCGATTAATAACGGGCAATTTATTATGTTCGAGATCAGTACCGAGCCGGATTTCAGTTCAACTGTATTGCGGGGATACGCGCCAATCTATAGTGATTTTGACAATGTTGTGAAGATTGACTTGGATGGATACCTTTCTCCACGAACCACCTATTACTATCGCTTTGTAACTAAACCGGGTTATGTGAGCAAAGCAGGAAAATTTAAAACCCTGCCGGAATCTGACGCATATTTGTCCTCTGCTCGGTTTGCTTATATTTCTTGCGGTGATTATACGAACGGCTACTTTAATGTTTTACGCTTTATTGCCGAGGAGGAACTGGACTTTGTCGTACATCTCGGTGATTACGTTTATGAATCTGTCGGTGATCCCACTTATCAAAATCCGCTCCCTGACCGGCAAATCACTTTGCCAAGCAACACGTCAAAAGCATTTACGATTGATGACTACAGAACACTTTACCATACGTATCGTTCCGACCCCGATATGCAGAAAATGCATGAAAACCATGCGATAATTGCGATCTGGGACGACCATGAGTTTGCTAATGATACGTACTATCCGGCGGTGGCACCGGATGACAGCCTTGAATCATCCCCCGCCCGCAGATTGACTGCCAACCAGGTATGGTTTGAATACATGCCGGCCCGGGTGACATTCGATCCGACTCTCGGTTTCAAAGATTCTCTAAAAATCTATCGTTCGATGAAACTTGGAAATCTGGCCGAGCTGATCCTGACAGATGAAAGACTGTACCGCAGCTCTCACCCTTGCGGGGAAGGAGAAATCGGTGAGAGATATCTGGCTGACGGATGCGACAAGATTCATGACCCGAATCAATCAATGCTCGGTGTAACAACGAGCGATCAGAGAAACTGGTTTTTAAACCGGGTGAAAACCTCGACGGCCGTTTGGAAGATCTGGGGGAATGAAGTACAATTCGTACCTCTGAAGCTGCTGGGGAAGTACGTGAATCTTGATGCTTGGGATGGATTTGCAGGAGAACGCAAGTTGATTTCACAAGAATTAAAAGATGCGGGAGTTCAGAATTTTATTGTCATAACCGGGGATTTTCATACATTTGAAGCCAACGTCATGAAAGTTGACTATGAAAATGATCCGGATTCGAGTGCGATCGGTATCGAGCTGATGGTGGGTTCGGTCACTTCCTCCAATCTGAAAGAATTGATCGAACAAGCTGTTTATGGACGAATTACCAACTCGAATCCGCTTCCCCTGCCGGTGATGAAAGAAATAATAGAGCGATTTATGGGGCCAATTACCGTTATAAGTGATGCGATTGTCAGTGAGGCGATAAATAAATTAACAAGCCTCCTTCGAATCGAAAATCCATGGATTAAGCTGTTTGACAGCACAACTCATGGGTACTGCATTCTGGAACTGACAATGAATAAGGCAACTTGGACGGCCTATTCGGTGGATACGGTGAAATCCCGAAATGCAAGCAAACGATTGTTGTGGCAATGCGAAGTGCCGCAGGGAAGAACGACCCTCAACGTGATTGCCGGGTAAAAAAATACCAGTGTGCCGTGAGGAATAATGTCTCAAAGCACACTGTTATTTATTGTATCGATATCGCATCGATTAACCGTAGATTCTGCAGTAAAACCGCCCGTGGAACAAGTGCAGATAATAATATATCCTGATCATGGTTTGACAAATACTGTTTTGATTGATGTATAGAATTCAATGGCTGCTTGCCCCTGCTCGCGTGAATGAGAGCTGGATTGCTTCATGCCGCCAAACGGGGCCTGCAGTTCCACACCGGCAGATTCTGCGTTGATTCGCACGAGGCCGGCCTCGATTTCGTTTATGAATGAAAGCATGCTGCCGATGTTTTTGGTAAAGATGGACGCGCTTAACCCAAATTTGACGTCGTTGGCGATGTCAAATGCTTGTTCAAGCGTGTCCACTTTGATCAAGGCGAGAACGGGTCCAAATATCTCTTCTTGAGCGATGGTCATGTCGGATGTGACGT
Source organism: Paenibacillus alkalitolerans (assembly GCF_016482785.1). Taxonomy (GTDB): domain Bacteria; phylum Bacillota; class Bacilli; order Paenibacillales; family YIM-B00363; genus Paenibacillus_AE; species Paenibacillus_AE alkalitolerans. The sequence continues at coordinate 817,528 of NZ_JAEMXM010000001.1, forward strand.
TTTCAAAAACGGTCGGCTCCACGTAAAAACCTTGCTCCAGTCCGTTCTCTGTCAGCCTGCGGCCGCCGTAAACGAGCGTGGCACCTTCCGCGATGCCTTTTTCAATATAAGACAGCACGGTGGTTAATTGGCTTTCACTTGCGCAGGGGCCCATCCAGGTGGTGTCATGCAGCCCGTCACCGATTTGTAACTGCTGTACCTTCGCCAGCAATTTTTCTTTAAACGCGTCATACACCTCGCTCTGAACGATTACCCGGCTGGTCGCCGTACACTTTTGCCCTGTGGAGCGAAGCCCGCCGCTGACCGTCGCCTCTACCGCGAGATCAAGATCTGCATCAGCGGCTACAATCACCGGATTTTTGCCGCCCATCTCCAGCTGGTATTTCGCGCCCCGCGCCAGCGCACCCAGCCCCACGCGTTTACCTACTTCATCGGAGCCGGTAAAGGTAATACCATTGATGCCAGGGTGATCGATGATGCCTTGGCCGATGACGGAACCGGGGCCGGTCACCAAGTTGACGACACCTGAAGGCAACCCTGCTTCAGCAAAACACTCGATCACTTTTGCAGCTGTCACAGCGGTCTCCTGGGCCGGCTTGAATACGACCGTATTTCCGTAAACGAGTGCGGGCGCGATTTTCCAGATAGGAATGGCTACGGGGAAATTCCACGGTGTAATCACACCGACTACGCCGAGCGGCACTCGCGTGGTAAACATGAAGGCTTCGCTGTCAGTCGATGGAATCACGTCCCCTACCTTGCGCATTCCTTCTCCGGCGTAATAGCGCAGAATGGCAATACCACGGGCGGTTTCACCCTTCGCTTCCGGATAGGTTTTGCCCATTTCCCTGGTCATCGTCTCGGCGATCTCATCCAGCCGCTTTTCCAGTGCGTTTGCCACCTTGTACAGGTACTCTCCACGTGCGGGCGCGGAAAGTTTGCGCCATGTTTGCTGTGCCTGTTTAGCTGCAGCTACCGCCTGATCGAGGTCATCCCGGCCGGATTTTTGTACATACCCGACAATTTCTCGTTTGTTAGCCGGATTCATACTAGGATCTACCTGGTTGGTCGAAGCGGGGATCCAACTGCCGTTCACGTAGTTCAGATACGTTTTGACTTCCGTTTTCACTATCATTTGTTCCACTCCTTTAAAAGGTAGGTCCGATCCGCCAGATGCCAAAATCGTGCTGTTTGAGGATTTCCGATTTGGTCAGCTTTCCCGATGCGACCAGCGACACTTCATCAAAGATCCGCTGTCCGACAGCTTCAATCGATTCCTGTCCGTCGATGATCGAGCCAGAATTAATGTCAATGTTGTCAGCCATTTTTTCAAAGATTGCGGTATTGGTGGCAATTTTGATCACAGGTGCGATCGGCGAACCGGTTGGCGTTCCCCTCCCGGTGGTAAACAGAACGACTTGCGCTCCACCCGCCACCATTCCAGTGAGTTGCTCAATGTCATGTCCAGGCGTATCCATCCAGACCAACCCTTTTTTGCTTGGTGTTTGCGCGTAGTCAATCAGTTCTTGTAAAGGTCGGCTGCCCGCTTTGTTAGCTGCTCCCAATGACTTTTCCTCGAGGGAGCTTAACCCGCCTTTGATGTTACCCGGGCTCGGATTACCTGTGCGGATGTCCACTCCCATCATGAAGGCGCGGTCCTCCATCGCTTTGATCACTTCATACACCCGCTTCGCCACTTTTTCATCCACTGCCCGGTTCGCCAGCAGATGCTCGGCACCGATCAATTCGGTCGTTTCCGCAAGAATTGAGGTGCCGCCGCGATCGACAATCATATCACTGACGACGCCCACCGCCGGATTCGCCGAGAGGCCCGAGCAGGCATCGGAGCCTCCGCACTCCGTCCCGACGATTATTTCGCTGAAATCGCACAAATCTCTCATTTGCGCCGATGCATCCTGAACGATCTTGGCGGCGATTTTCGCTCCATGCGCAATTGCCGTCAACGTCCCACCGTGATCCTGGATGGAAACGACCTCTACCGGCTTGCCCGTCTTGGCGATTTCCCCTGCCACGCTTCTTGCCTGGTGAGTCTCGCAGCCGAGTCCGAGAACGACAACGCCGTATACGTTGGGATTAGCTCCCATCCCTGCGTAGGTGCGAAAGGTTTGCTCGTAATCGACTCCGACTTGAGCACATCCGTGCTGATGGATGAACGATACGGTCCCCTGTACCAGTTCGGTAATCTGCTTGGCCGCCTGCGTGGCACAGGTAATGGTCGGCAGGATCAGCACATGATTGCGCACCCCCACTTTGCCATCCGGCCGCCTGTACCCCCAAAACTTCCCGTTAACCAGCGTCGACAATGCGATCACCTCTTCCCCGTTTGCCTTCCAGATTGTGAACGTGTACGTGTTCTCCCGCCCTGATATCTTTGGTTGCCACGCCAATCACTTCGCCGTACTTGAGTATGTCTTCACCCTGTTTCATCGGGACAACGGCAAATTTGTGCCCGAATTCGATCGGATCCTGCAGCGTAACCTCGAAGGTTTTATCCTGGCACGTTACAATGACCAACTCACCGGCGGCAATGGACTCCAATGCAACCGCCACTTTATCCTGCGACTTCATCATCACCGTATTGTAAATTTTCGTCATACAGAAAGACTTCTTTCCATCTGGCTTTTTACCGGATTGCTTAATACACCAATGCCTGATATCTCAATTTCGATGTGATCTCCGTCTGCCAACGTAAACTCATCCGGAGGAACGATACATGTGCCGGTCAACAGCACGGTGCCGTCAAAAATTTGGTTATCCCGCAAAAGATACGCTACCAGATCGTGCAATTTCCGCTTCAGCTGCGCTGTGCTTGCCGTGCCTTCCGCCACTTTTTCTGCGTTGCGGTAAATGCGGCATGCGATTTGGAATGCGTACGGATCTTCTATCGTTTCTGCCAAACGTATCGCCGGGCCGATCGAGCATGAGCGATTCCACATCTTTGCCTGCGGCAGATAGAGCGGGTTCTCACCTTCGATATCGCGGCAGCTCATATCATTGCCGACCGTATATCCTACGATTCTTCCATCTCTCGCAAGCACCAGGCCCAGTTCCGGCTCGGGAATCTGCCAGTTTGAATCGCTGCGCAAATACAAATCCTGATTGGGACCGACGGTGCGGGCCGCGGTCGATTTAAAGAAGATTTCCGGCCGCTCCGCTTCATACACTTTGTCGTAGAAAGTTGTGCCGTCCAGCTTCCCGCCTGTCGCCTCGTAGTTTCTCGCATTCCTGCTTCTTTCGTAGGTGACTCCGCACGCCCAGACTTCCGGCGCTTCCAACGGTGCCAACAGCTGAAGTTCTCCCACTTTTTGCGGTATTGGCTGAGAGGTTGCGATCACTTCCTTGACCAAGTCAAGCGGGGTAATCTCTCGCTGGTCAGCCTCGTTGACCAGCTCCATAAAGTCTGTTTGCGGCAGCAGATGCACCCGGGAATCATCGGTAACGGCTGCAAGCGCGGGAACTGAGTCTCCCTGCACAAATCGAATGATTCGCATATGGTTCCCTCCAAATGTTTTGTAATATAAAACGCAGTTTTAAATTTGTGACAAATGACACCCGAAGGTGCATTCCATGTTCATTGATTTCGTGAGGCAATACCATAACCCATCTGCGCTGACATCTCATCCGCTGCAGGTTTTAACATCTCAAGAAAACGCATCAACTTTTCATCGTCTACGCGTGACACCAACGTGGAGAGGCTGACAGCGGCGACAACATGCCCTTTGTGATTTCGGATCGGAACGGCAATGCAGCGAACACCCGGCTCGTTCTCTTGATTGTCGACAGCGTATCCCGCCTGACGCACTTTCTCCAGTTCCTTCCGAAAATCCTGTTCATTTGTAATGGTATTCGGCGTTCGAGGGATATAATGATAGCCGTTCAAAATTATTCGCAGTTCATCTTCGCTCTTCCATGCGATCAGTGCCTTGCCCACCCCTGTCGAATGAACGGGGGCTCTCCTGCCGATGCGAGAGTACAAAATAGTTGCCAGTGGTCCTTCCACTTTGTCAATATACACACCCTCTTTGTCATCCAGGATGACAAGATGAAGAGTTTGACCCGTTTTCTCCGACAAGTCAACGAGATACCTTTTCACAACTTTCCGAACATCTAAACCATGGATGACAAAATTTCCTCGTTCAAATAGCTTCATTCCCAGCCGATACTTCCCGTTTTCCGGGTTTTGGTCAATATAGCCATGCACAAGCAGTGTCCTTAACAGGGAATGAACGGTGCTTTTGTGCAACTGCATACGCTCGCTGATATCGGTGATTTTTAATTCGGTTTCATGTTCGTCAAAGAGATCGAGAATTTTCAGCGCACGTTCCACAGCTTGAATAATCGGCATGCTATCCATCCTTTAACCATTTGATTACGGAGTTATTTTGGAACCGCTAATCCGGCGGCCCCTTTTTGCGAGGTTTTCAAATCGGGCGCATACCGTTGAATCATGTCCAGACCGATGCGAGCGCGGCGTACCCGCTCTTTGCACAAGCTGATTGACGTTTGTTCCAAATGAGTGCCGGAAGGGTAGATGTTGGGCGAATTGCGCAGGCCGAATTTGATGTAGACTGGAGCGGCGACCCTGATGATTTCCGGTATTTCATAGTGACGGATAAACCCGCCGATATCGTCAGGCGCTTCCACGTAAATATCAATCGGGATATCCACAGCTTGGCGGATTGCCGCCAGGCGCGGCAGCGTAAGATCGGTGGGGACATTGTACGTGCCTGCGCCGATTTGTTCCATGATCCGGATCGATACGGGGTTTGCCTGGGCCATCTGAACGGAGATCTTCACGAGCAAGTCGTCAGGAAGCTCGCCTATTTTTTTGAACTCGTTGACCAGCCACAAAAGCCCCTCGTCCGCCACCAAAATACTGCGGATTCCTGCACTGCACGCTCGTTTGATGTCTTCGATCGAATATACCAGCTGGTCCATCCCCTGTACCCGCAGACCGGCTATCTTTCCCGCGCTGGCCCATGGCATCGGTGTAATATCCCACGTGCCGCGCGGTCCGACAAACAGGCTGACCTCAAGATTTTCCCGACGGCCGATAGCAGCCATTTGTTCAAGCTCCCCATCGGTCAGGAGCATGATTCCGCTCCCCTGCGATACGCGGTGAATCGTCACATCGTGCGTTTCACATGCGTCAAGCACCGCTTCAAAAGAGGCTGGGCCTTCCACACTGGGAATTTCCACGCGGTATTGGGCTCCGTCAGGAAATGTTTTGGAAGAGTTGGGCAAATCGTGACAATCGCTTGCCGGAAAACCCAATTTCTCGATAACCTCACGAGTATGTTTCAACTTTCTCCCATCCTTTCTCCCCTATTTTATTGTTATTGATGTGTAAAAAGTGACGTCTGCTCGGTAGTCAAGCATGGCTTCCTCGTACACACTGATTGGAACCACACCGTGTGCAGCGTCGGTATGGCCTGTCATCCGATTGCTGGCAGCCACCTGCCTTTGGCGCGTGCGAATGGTGGCAAGCCGGCTTTCCGCCAGCTCCGCTCTTTCCGCTTTGATGTCCTCGAAGGACCATTCCAGTCTGCCGCTGCGAAATGCCGCTTCGTCCACAAATTGGATCTGCCGTTCGCGAAGATTCAAGTACAACAAATCGCCCGTTTGCAAGTAAAGAATACCGCCGCCCTGGCCGGCCTCCGGCGTCATATGCCCAATCGCTGCACCATAAGTTACCCCTGAATAACGTCCGTCGCTGATTAGCGTGGCGAGCCGCTTCAGATTTCGATTGGCATTGATATGCTGCATCGGGGTGAACATCTCGGGCATCCCAAACGCCACCGGTCCTTGCCCGGAGATGACAACGGCGATTTTCAACACGCCATGTTCCACCATCCTCTCAAACAGCGCATCGTAGTCGAGAGCATGCAAGTCTTCATAGAGATGCAGCGCATTATGTCTGAGCACGGCCAACAGGTTTTCCCGTGTGAAACTTTGCGCTTGTTTTAGCTTCTTCAGCAAAAGCGTGTCCAACAGGCCGCGGTTGGCGTCATCTTCGTTCTCGTAGTAGAGGACAAACGCCGCTTTCTTATCAAACTCATCCAGTTGGCTCGTCGTCATTCCGCTGATTTTCACAACCGCCGATTCAAAAAAGTTGCCGGTTAGCACATCCACTCCGCTGAACGGTCGGCGCGGACGGGACAGAATAATCGGATTTTCCTTCACATACTCAGCCGATAAGCGGTCCTGTTTGGCCAGCCGTTCACGCCACGTCGTGCCCGTTACCGTAGGCGCATCCACGTCCATCGGCACGCCGTTTTGCATCAGCTCGTAGAACAGCGTTTCCATCCCTCTGCTGCTGCCGCTGCAGCACTGCATCGCGAGAGCGAAGATGTCGCGCCCCTGGGTCAAACTGTAATCAAACAGATCGGGTACGGGATGCTCGTGATGGATCCGGTCCAGATCCTGCAGGCTGAATCGGTAGCCGCCGTACAGCATGGCCGCTACCAAATGCATCATTAAGTTGGTCGAACCGCCAGACGCGCTGTGGATACGAATCGCATTTTTAATGTTGGCCGCCACCACATTGGCGGCGCCAAATACCGGATTGTTAATCATCCCTGCCAGGCTGTCGACGGCCTGGTTTACCTGTTCCTGACTGGGTGGATCCGTTAACAGCTCAACGGCGGGATGCACCAATCCCAGACCGGCGACGAGATGGCGGGAGCTGTTTCCTGTACCGTTAAAGGCACAAACGCCGCCTTTCCCGTCACACGTAGCGACTGCCAACCGCTTTTCGTAATCCTTGTGCACTGCTTTACTGATGATCCCCCTGTCAACTGCGCGTTCAAGAACGCCTTGAAACGCGGTATTGGAAGAACACTGTAAAATGAAAGCCATCGCGTCGCGCAAATCGGCGGCAATGTCAGGCGCTCCCTGCTGTTCCGCCGTCTTTGCCACCTGCTCCAGTTCCGCATACAGCTCAGCCGGGATCGTTCCCCCTTGCAGGACGTGGGCAGGAGCGAAGGTAGCAAAGAACGGCGCCTCGCCACGGTATTGGCGAATCCGGTCAAGATGGGCCATCGCACTGACTACGCCAAGCGGTTGTTTATCACAGCCCTGAATGACAAACGCGCCGTGGTAGCTGTGCGATTCTATCTGATTAACTACCATTTGGGCGACCGCGTTGCGGCTTTGCAGCGAATAGCTCATGCCTTGATTGCTTTGCGCCGTACCGTCACACATTACCGGAGTGGAAAAGTAGAACGGCACGCCGCCGTTTTGCCAGATACGGATGGCTGCGCGGGCAGACGTTTGAAAATCCATGATATGTGCCGGATGGTCTGAGGAACCGCCGATAATCGCGATGCGAGGCGCGTTTTCCTCCAAGCGGTTGTAGATTTCCTCCAGTGTCCAGTCCGGCGTTTGCCCTTGATAGGATGAACCGAGGATTTGTTTCGAGCGATCCAGCAGACCGGCTACGCAAATCGGTTCGTTTGCTTTGCCTTGAACATTTTCCCGATAAGGATTGGTTTCATTTTGGATCGGCGGAAATGGAAAAGACATAGGATTTAACTCCTCCTCACGATTTCAAGTATCGTTCTACCATTCGGCCACAAGCGAAGCAATTCTTCGATGATTCCCATGGTCACGCCGCCTTTACTTTCTTGCCTTCTCTACCTCAGCGTAAAGCTCTTTCACAAGATCCTCGCCGATTTCTTTCGAGAACTTGTCGATCACCGGCTTGATGATTTCCTGCATCTTCGCCATTTCTTCCTTGGTTACCTCATTCACCTGCATGCCTGCTGCCTTCAAATCGTCCAATGCTTTCTTGTTTTCCGCGATGTTCAATTCGCGCTGGTATGTTCCCGCCTCGACAGCCGCTTCCTGCAAAATCTTTTGTTCCTCGGGAGATAGCTTATCCCAGAACTTCTTGCTGACTAGGAAGACGAAGGGTGTATACACGTGCTTTGTTACGCTTAAATAGCCCTGTACTTCATTAAATTTGTTCGATTTGATCGTAGCCAGTGGATTTTCCTGACCGTCTACCGTCTTGCTTTCCAATGCGCTGAATACTTCAGAGAATGCCATTGGCGTGGGATTAGCGCCTAACACCTGAAATGCTTCCAGGTGAACCTGGTTCTGCATCGTGCGAATTTTCAGGCCTTTGAAGTCCTCGGCTTTCGCAACCGGATGTTTGCTGTTGGTCAGATTGCGGAATCCATTTTCCCAATAGCCCAATCCGATCAGGTTGTGGGCAGGCAGTTTCTCCAGCAGTTTTTGGCCGAGCGGACCGTCCAGCACTGCATGTGCTTCCTTCTCGTCGTTAAACACGAACGGGAAGTCAAAGATGCCGTATTCCTTGATCATGCCTACCAACGGCGATGTGGAGGGAATCGTGATTTCCTGCATACCGGCTTGCAGCGCTTCCGTCATTTTTTTGTCGTCACCCAGTTGAGCGGAATAGTAAGGCTGCACCTTTAGCTTTCCGCCGCTCTTTTGGCTGACAAGCTCGGCAAATTTCTTCAAGCCCTGCCCCTCCGGATGATCCTCATTCAATCCGATCCCCGCTTTGATCGTCCGCTCCTGAATCCCGCTGGCAGCCGGCTGTGAAGATGTCGCGGAACTGCCTCCTCCTCCGCCGCACCCTGCCAACAGCAGCAGCGCTGGAACTGTACAACTGATGACTACGTGTTTCATCCACTTTTTCATACTAGATTCCCCCCATGATTTTGATTTACAATTGCATCTACTACTCATATAAGTGCCGCATAGCGGTTCTCCGGCGTGCTCTCTTTTAACCGGACATACTCTTTCACTTGCGTGTTGACCAAATACTTCGGATACTCGCCGTGCAGCAGTACATCGGCAACGCCCATTGCCGCCTTTGCCCTCATCTCCGCGGCAGCTTCTTCTGAATACCAGGCCACATGCGGAGTGAGGATCACATTTCCCATCCGCAGTAACGGATTGTCCGGCGGAATCGGCTCTTGCTCGACTACATCGAGCGCGGCTCCGGCGATCCTTCCCGTCTGCAGCGCTTCAATCAGCTCCGATTCGTCGATCACAGGACCGCGCGACGTGTTAATCACAATCGCGCTCCGCTTCATTAAGGCCAACTGCCCTCTGCCGATCATTCCTTCCGTTGCCTTGGACAAAGGCGCATGAACGGAGAGGATGTCGGCACTGCTGCACAGCTCGTTGAGTGAAACGAGCTGCACTCCCTTTTCCTCTGCCAGCGATACCGGTGCAAACGGATCGTATGCCATGACCCGCAAACCGAGCGGCTTGACTTTCTCCGCCAATACCTGAGGGATTTTCCCGAACCCGACCAAACCAAGCACCTTGCCGCGCAGTCTGGCAATCGGCTGCGTCACTTTGAAATCCCATTCGCCGCTTTTTACAGCTTGATTGGCTATGACAACCTTGCGCGTCCAGGCGAGCAGTAAAGCAAGCGCGTGATCCGCCACTTCATCCATGCAGTAATCGGGTACGTTTGCCACACAAATTCCTTTTTCCGTTGCCGCTTGCAAATCAACCGTGTTTACGCCCACTCCGTAGCGAGCTATCACCTTGCATTTCTCCAAGCGCTCGATTACGTTTCTGCTGATCGGAGCGTACTGGTTAATCAGCGCGTCGGCATCGAAACAGGCAGCGATCACCTCTTCTTCCGTGCGGCATTGCGCCGGAACCAATTGGATGAGCTCGTGGTTCAGAACGCGTTCTTCATACCGCAAGTCAGCGTACTCCCAATCGGTAACGACGACTTTCCACTTGTGCATGCTCTCTCCCCCTTTAGGTCAACCAGTCTAACGGAACGGTAACGATTGAAGGGAATAATATCAGCAGGATGAGAATCAAAACCTCTACCAACAAGAACGGCCAGATCCCTTTCATGATGTCTTCCATACCGATCTTCCCGACTCCGCAAGCTACGTTGAGCACGGTGCCGACAGGAGGGGTGAGCAAACCGATACAGTTATTCAGGATAAACAGCACACCAAAGTAGATTGGGTCGATTCCGGCCTGTTCAATCACAGGCATCAGCACCGGTGTCAGGATCAAAATCGTCGGCGTTAAATCCATCGCTGTGCCTACCAGCAGGACGATCACATTGATCACAATCAGCAACAACAGCGGGCTTTCAATCAGAGGGCCCAACATATCGGTTAACAACGTGGGGATATTGGCCACCGTGATCAACCAGGCGGACACCATCGCGGCACCAACGAGGAACATCACGATGCTGGTGGTCTTGGCGGATGCGACCAAAATATGATAGAGTTGAGAAATTTTCAACTGCCGGTAGACGACAAATCCGACGAACAGGGCGTAAAAGGCGGCTACGACCGCAGCTTCAGTCGGTGTAAACACACCTCCGCGCAGCCCGCCGACGATAATCAGCGGCAAAAGCAGTGCCCAGATCGCTCCTTTGGTCGCGGCCAGCATTTCTTTCGACGACCTGCGCGGGTACACCTCAAACTTGCCTTTTCTGGCCATTGCCCACCAGGTGATCATAACTCCGACACCGATCAGCAGCCCCGGCACAATTCCCGCCATAAATAATTTGGTGATGGAAACGCCGCTGGTCACGCCGAAGATGATCATCGGAATGCTCGGCGGAACGACCGGAGCGATAATCCCTCCGGCGGCAATTAAACCGGTGGAACGGTTCCGGTCGTAACCCGCCTTCACCATCATCGGGATCAAAATAGCCCCCAGTGCCGCAGTGTCCGCCACAGCGGAACCGGATAACCCGGCGAATAGGATGCTTGCCAGGATCGCAACGTAGCCCAATCCGCCGCGGATGTGACCGACAAGCGCCATGGCAAAATCGACAATTCGCTTTGAGATTCCGCCGGCATTCATCAGCTCCCCGGCGAGAATGAAAAACGGAATCGCCATCAGCGGGAAGTTGTCCGCCCCGCTAATCAGGTTTTGAGCCACGATTTGACTGTCAAAAATGTCAAGGTAAAACATCAGGGCAACGCCGCTGAAGAGCAGGGCAAAAGCAATCGGCATGCCAAGAGCCATTACACCTAATAGAGAGCCAAGAAATACTCCTAACGTCATTTATCTCCCACCACCTTGCGCCACTTGTTGCTGACCCGATGCCAGTAATTCTTCTTCCGATTCCCGCGCACGGACAAATTCGTCGACGGAACGCTTGCCGAACAACACGCGATACAAATTGAACACGATGATGATCGCCATACAAATACTCATGACAATCCCGATGCCGTACACGTAAGCGAGCGGCAATCCCGTTGCCGGGGCCATACTCTCCATGTTGATTAGGGTCATTTTCCAGCTGCCGTCCAGCACTAGCCAGAGCACGTACAGCACGAGCCCATTCGTGACCACAAAAACTACTTTTTTCAATACGGGCGAAAGCTTTTTGACAAACATGTCGACCCCTAAATGCTCGTTGTCTTTCAACGCGCCGATGGCTCCCAAAAATGTCATCCAGACAAACAAGAAACGGGACATCTCTTCCGACCAGGTAATCCCCGAGTTAAACAGATACCGCAAAACGACATTGCCGAAAACGAGGATCGCCATAAATGCTAAGGAGAAGGCGATGGCAACATTCAACACGCTGTTGAGAATTTTTTGGGTCTTCCCCACAAAAACCCCTCCCTCTTTTCTTGTCTTGTTCACTACTTTGCCTCCGCTTTGATTTTTTCTACCATTTCCTTGGCCCACGGGTACTTCTGAAAGATTTCATCATAGAGTGGCTGGACTGCCGCTTCCATCGACTGTCTGAACGAATCGTCTGGCGTGGTAAATTTGATGCCTTTCTCCTGCAAAAATTTCTTGTCATCCTCATAGCTCTTTTCCAGCAACTCCCACTCGTAGTCGGCGGATACTTTCGCCGCTTCCTCGATGATTTGCTGCTGCTCGGCAGTAAGCTGATTCCAGAGCTTTGCGTTGATGATATACAGGTTAGGACTGAACATATGACGGGACTCCAAGACATCAGACTGGACTTCATACCAGCCCGATGCCTTCAGCGTTGCAATCGGGTTGTCCTGCCCGTCGACAACTTTTTGCTCAAGTGCCGTGAACACTTCCGAGATCGGCATGGGAGTAACATTGGCCCCGAGCAACTTCCCTAATGTTATGTAGTTGGGAATATTGGGCATTCTCAGACGCAGACCTTTGAATTCTTCAAGACTGGCGATGGTTTTATTTGTTGAGAACATACGGAAACCGTTTGCGCTCCATGCCAGCGGATGAACGCCATGCTTGCTTTCCAATTCTTCTGTCATCTCTTTGCCGACCGGACCATTAAAGACTTTTTTGGCATGCGCGAAATCTTTGAACAGGAATGGCCACTCTCCAACAGCCATCTTGGGAATGTCGGCCTGCATGATCAGCCCCGGAATTCCCATCTCGATCGTACCGTTGCGCACCCCGTCGTAAAACTCCTTTTCCGCACCTAGTTTGCTGTTATCGTAGATTTGTACCTGCAGCGTGCCGCCTGATTTTTCTTCCACGATCTTTTTAAACTTTTCCCGCAGAGCGACGTTCTGCGGGTGCTCAGTCGCGAAGTAGTTGGCTACTTTCAACGTGTGCTTCTTGGCAGTTGATGCAATGCCTCCCTCACCTGGCGAGCCGCTGCCCGCCGTTTGCTGGCCACCGCACCCGGAGAGGAAAATCACTGCCGAAAGAATGAGACAGGATAGGATTGACATGCTTTTTTTCATTTTTGTACCCCCTTTTATTTGTTTTATATTATAAAACTTAGTTTTATCATTTCTGTGTGAATTGGCCTCTGCTTGTCACCAGATTGGGGGGGCTTCCGCTTCCTTCGGTACCGGCGTGGCGATATACACATTCGGCTTCATTTCCAACCTCCTCATTGAGAGAAATGAATCGTTTTATATTATAGAACTGAGTTTTATATTAATGAAATACATGAGACTTTGACCCTTCCTTTTGAAAGCGATATCTTTTTTTGAAAACGCTGTCATAAAAACGGAAAAAGAGAGGTTCGCGTATATGGTCAATTTGTTATGTACTATATTATAAAACTAAGTTTTCGAAACATTCGATCTTTTCTGTTAATTAATATACTATCTTCGTCTGAAAATCATGTCAATGTATTTTAAAAAAATATCTCTGCGGTTACAGGTGCAGGCGTATTGCTGGGCAGTGTATTTGTACTCTGGGCTTCTCTTACAGGGAGAACAGGCATCCAAACCCTTACGCCAGATTATATGGCCAAAGGACTGATTCGTCTGTTAATTTAGCTAAAAAACAAAATACCGAAAGGCCACAAGTGCCTTCCGGTATTCTGCGGATACGTTATGAATTTCCTTGCTTTGCGGCCAATCCGATGATCATTACAATGAGCATGAGTAAATGAATGAGCAGCTCGACACTCATACAGTGTTCCTCCCGCCTTATTGTAATGCTCCTTCGATTTGGCTTCTCCTCTCGAGATGGGCCATTACGTCTCCCGATAACATATATATTTGCCGATCCTGATTTTATGACTAAATCAACGCGGCGTGACTATGTTCGGTACAATTAAACGTTCATTTACGGACGGTCCATCTTTTTATTTATCGCATCCCACTTGTAGTACATCGTCTCCCCGCCGCTTGTCAGCGTGAAGTGCAGGTTGCCTTCATCCCAGTAATAAGAGTGTGTGGATACTTCACCCGTTTCAGAGGACATCTGTTCCTCGATCCATACCCTCTCCTTATTCTTCAAATCAAGCACAAGCAGATGGCTTGCAAAAGTCTTGTCGTCGTCTGAAAACAGGTCCAATGCGGCATAGTCCCCGGTAGAGGAAACGATCATGTTTGCCACTCCGACGTTTTCCATTCCGTTCACCGAAGTAATGTGTTCCAGCGGTTGGAACGTTTTCGTGCCGGTATCGTAACTTACGATCATGACGGATGATTTTTGACCGAAATTCGGATCCTGAAGCGCTTGAACGGTGAAGATCAGCGTATTCCGGCTCTCGATGAACGCAAGCGATGAGAATCGGTATTCGCCTTTTGGCAAAAGCTCCTTCGGAATATCTTCTATCGTAAATAACGTTTGTTTGCCGCCGCCTTGGCCCTCCTCCTGCACCTGTATGGAGCCGTCCGGCGCTTCGGAAACGGCAAGCCAGCCGGTCTTCTTCATTTCATCGATCAAATAGCCGTTCGGCGACTCGGACAAGAAATATCTTACCCGTTGAATCGAGTAACTCGGGTTCGCCGTGTACGACCAATGTTCTTCGACGTCAACATATTCCCTCTCCCCCTCCTGGCCGGAGCCGAGAATGGAATAGCTGACTTGACGCGGATTGGTCACGGTCAAGAAGTCCGGGTCGTTTCTCAACAAGCTGCGCGCAAAATCGTCATCGCGCCGGATGACCGCCTGATTAAACGCTTTTACCGTTTCTATCGCCTCGAGAGTCTTCTCTGAAAAGTCGATCCGCATGATTCTAGTCTGCGAACCTTCCCGGTGATCCTTCTTTAACACGTACAAGCTTTCCGAGCCGGATCCCCATACCGGATTGTAGTAGCTGTAAAGCTCCGGAACGTTCTGTGTGACGGCCCGCTTCGTACGTCCGCTGACGTCCGCGATCCATACCTGATCGGCGTTATCTTTGGATTTCACATAAGCGACATAATCACCGTCACGGGACACGGAAGGAAAGCGTCCCTCGTCAATGACCGTTACGTTGCCGCTGGCCGACTCTATCTTCACCACTTGATCATCTCTTTGAAAAACGACCGCACGTTCACTCTCCGAATATGAAGGGTGTGTTCCTTCACCGATTTCGGCCGGTTTGCCGCCGTCGATGTCCATTTCGTAGATGACTTGAGATGTCTGAGGCTGCGTAACCTTTTTCACGTAAAGTATCGTATGCTCGTCCTTCCAGGAAGGCTGCTCGTAAAACTCGGTTTTCCCGTCCCCCCGCAGCAGTTCGGTGTAGGTTTTGTTTTGCAAATCGTATACTCCGATCGTCCCCTCGTTCGACAGGAGCAGCCTGCTCCCGGCAGGGTCGACGTCCACTTCACTCGCCTCTTGATCCGTTATCCTCCGGAACCCTTGCGGATCGTATACGAACACACCTTTGCCCGCTGCCGGAATGTAGACGGAGCCGTTGTATTCCGACACGCCGAGCGGATTTCCCGAACCGATGTCGACGAACGATACTTGGTTTTGAATTTTCAACGATGCGGCTTCAACCTTCTCCACCTCGCCGGGCAATTGGAAGGTGAACGCGAACAACAGAGCGACCGCCGCAACCGCGCTGATGAAAGCTCTCCTTCGGATCATGCGCCTACGCTTCCATCCCAGGATCGCCGTTCTTAAATTTTGCTTTAGTTGCTCGTTTATCTTTATCTTGTTCTTCAGACGCATCAAGTACTCTTCTACTTGTCTTTCATCCATGTTTGTTTGCTCCTTCCAAGCACTTTGTTACAAGGACGCTCAACTTTTTGAGCAATCGAAATACTTTCGTCTTTATCGCTTCCTCGGATTTTTTCAGGACTTCGCCGATCTCCCGGTTCTTTAAGTCCGCAAAATATCTCAAGTTCACGATTTCCCGGTCCTCCGGCGAAAGATTGGCAAGCGAGCTTTTCACGCATTCCAGATTGTCGTCCAATTCGAATTGCTCCTCGAACGCGCCCGGCTCCTCCAAATTGTGCAGCTGCTCGATAGACACGGTGGATTTCTTTTTCCGGTAAAAATCGACCACGGTATTATGAGCGATCGTGATGAGCCAAGCTTTGGAGTTCGAGTTTTCCCGAAGCGTGGAATGCCGTTCGAACGCTTTGCGGAACACTTCGCTGACGAGATCGTCCGCATCCCACTTGCTGCCTACCTTATAGTAAACGTACCGGTAAACGTCGTCGAAATATTGATCGTATAAATCGATAAAAGGTTCTTTCATAACAGGGGCCCCACCTTTCACAACAAATAACGCGGAAACAAGAAAAAGGTAACACACGATTTAGTAAAAAAGAAAAAGCCGCCGTACTCGGCAGCTTCACATTACATTTATAATTTAAGCAATGCCCGGCGTTCGGCAATTACTCTGCACTTGTCGCATACTCCAATGGCTTTGCCGTATTCGTTTGCATAAAATGTAAGTCGTTTGGATTTTTTCCGGCACATACCGCACTTTTGTCTATCGGCAAACTTTTTGTCGCCTCTGTTCAAGGATAGTTTTATGACGTTTCGTGCTTCTATTTTGTCCTTGATACCTTGTAAGCAATAAAAAGAAACACAATTACACAAAATAAAATTACAATATATTTCATTCCGTCCGTCTCCTTACCGAAATAGTCTCCACAATACCGAAGGCCGGAAGAACCGCTCGGAGGCATCCGCCACGGCGTCGATCACAGGTTGCTCTATTGTGTTTTTATAGATACGTTTGGAAAAATAGGCTGCCAGCATGTGGGTTGCCTCCTTTGCGGTTAAGTGTTAAAAAAGTTTGAAAAAAGCATTTCTTTGGTTCATCTTCCGTTTAGATATTCAAACGGCCGCTTTCACGTTCTCAATGATTCCATTATACGCGAACATTTGTTTGCAATCAACCTACTCGTTTCATATGGAAGCTGGATCTTGTCAGACAAAAATAGGAGGGCAGCGCCCTCCTTTGTCCGAAGCCGATTCATCCCCGACTTATTGAAGGCGGGGTCTTCTCGGCTATGTAGATAAATCGATATTTACGGCTTCCATTGAACTTTTCTCCACATTTAACCATTTAAGCATCCGGGAACCTGCCCCGCCGACGTCAACGACCAAATCTGCCGCAATCTCTTCTTCTATAAGAGAAGACCCGTCCTGTATCTTTACACACTCGATCGTTTTTTGATCAGCGGAAAAAATGAATCCGTCAACACGGGAATGATACTGAAAAGTTACATTATGAATACAACTCACTCGGTTCCGAATATGCCATCCAAGGGACGGACGAGTTTGCTGCACGCCTCGTATTCCATTGTATGTCAATGCGAAAAACCCCTAAAATGCTCGTTAAGCATTCTAGGGGATTTTCCATGTCATTTCGTAGTAACTATGACATTATCGAAAACAACTGTTTGACCGGAGGTTCTCAGGCCGATATAACCGTCGGTCAAGCTCGAATCGTCTGCGCTGATTTTTTGCACCCCGTTGACATAACCTTTAATCGAGCTGCCTTTCAGCTCCAGCCGAAGTAAATACCACGTGCCCGGACTGGCCTCGATGTGAGCTTCTCCAAGATTGGCCCAACTGCCTTTCACTTTCTTGTAAAGCTGGACCTTGTTCGCATCGTAATTGATGTGCATCGTGTACATGCTCGATAAATCGGCATTTGCACGGGCGACCAATCCGGAAGAAGCGTTAGACTTTGTGTTGTTATACGCTTTAACTGCCGCAGTAACCGCTGCATCGGAATAAATTGCCCCTGTTACCGTTTCCGCAGTGCCGTTTCCTGATTGTTTCAATACTTTGGTGCCGTCATCCTCCACGCTCCAATTGCCGCTTAATACCTTCCAATTAAGAGTGCCGCCGCTTTGGAAATGGTCCCCGAAGCTAACCGGTTCGAACATGACCGCATCAGCTCTGGTGTTGGAGCCGGAACTCGCCGTCAATCTCACATAGCCGCCCGTTCCCGCTTCGAAATATGCCGTATCGATCAGCCGCCATCGGCCTCTGCCCATTGTGGTTTGATCGACGGTAACGGTATTTGTTGTGCCATTATGGTAAATCGTGTATTGGGCGTACTCGTTCGACTTCAGATGAGAAGGATATGTGACATATACGTTATAGTATCCCGCTGTCGGAAGGTTTGGCGTCCATTTCGCCGTGCTTCCGCTGTTGCTGCTGTAGCGGGAGCTTCCGCCGTAACTGTCGGGAAGAGAACTGTCGCCCCATGTCCCCGACTCGGTATAACCGCTGCCTACGTTGTCGATGATGACGGCGCCGTTGGACGCAACCGGTCCGATCACGTTGGAATACGGGGAATACAAACCGTCCGCATTTTTTGCCCTGACCCGATAATAATAACTGTTGCCCTTCACGGCCGTCGTATCGCTGAAAATCGGTACGATTAAATTGTAATGACGCGGCGTGGTGATATCGTCGGTCACTTCGGTGCCTATGACGTCCCAAGGACCGGACGGATCGGTCGAGCGTTCGATCTCAAATGCGCCTGCTCCTGAAGCCCCCAGCCAGGAGAGAGTGTTTACTGAGTCCGCAGGAAACATGACCGGTGCATCCGGCGCCGGCCATGCCGGAACGGTTAAACCTTTGATCGAGTAGGAATAACTTCGCAATTTGCCTATGATAACCGATTCGTTCGCCCAATCTCCGGTTGCGAAGCCGGGGTAACGCAAATACACCCAATTTCCAACCGGCTGCCAGTGCCATCCTCCCATCTTGTGATGGGGCATTGTTGCCCAGAACATCGCACCCGAAGTTCCGTTGCTCTGTACGGTGCTGAGCAGCTGCTCGGTTATTTCTGGCGAGAAGTCCCCGAACTCCCCGATAATCAATGGTTTCTTCCCTTTGGTCGTGTTCCTCCATTCGTTGATTTTGGCAATCGGATCGGAGTAGTTGTGATATCTGTAAATATGCGGATCAATGAAATCAATATTGGGGTCATCCAGCGCATTTTGTCTTATTCCCTGAGCGCGTACATATCCTCCGTCCCCTACAAGATGATTGGAATCGAGACTTTTGAAATAAGCGGCCATCTCGCTGACCCAGCTATCGGTGGAATGAAGCTCATTGCCGAGCTGCCAGGCCATTATCGCTTTGTCGTCCTTATACTGCACGTTCGTATAAGTATTGGTCCGGTTAACGACATAATTAATAAAATCTTTGAAATCCTGCTTGATTCTCGGATCGCTCCAGAATTCATCGGCGCTTTTGTTGCGGAATGCCGCCCAGTCGGCAACTCCGCCGACGTAATTGTATTTGTCCACGAACGGAATAATGAGCCGCACATTGTACTGATTCGCCAATTGAAGAACTTTGTCAAACAGCTTAAAGGCGCTCTCGTTATAGTTTCCGGGACCCATCACATGGCGGTAGATGCCTTCGGGATCAGTATTCATTTTCACTTCAAAAGGATACAGGCGAATGACGT
Organism: Paenibacillus alkalitolerans; assembly: GCF_016482785.1. Classification (GTDB taxonomy): domain Bacteria; phylum Bacillota; class Bacilli; order Paenibacillales; family YIM-B00363; genus Paenibacillus_AE; species Paenibacillus_AE alkalitolerans. The sequence continues at coordinate 836,600 of NZ_JAEMXM010000001.1, forward strand.
CAATTCCCGATATGCTGGCACCCCGAATCAAGTCCTCGATCTCGGTCGGATCCATCCATGCTCTTCCGAGAAACGGGACGTTCGATCCGATAAAGCGAAACTCGGTCGTACCGTCCATGAATTTATCCGCGTCTCGCGTAATAAAATTCGTGAATCCGGCCTGCGCCCGTCCCGGACTAAAGGAAAATAAGGCGGAAACAAGCAATATGAAAGCGCAGAACATGCTTGCATATCTCATCTGATGTCTCATAGCTCTACCTCCTTGTCTTGGAAACGCTTTCAACAAGACGAATCGGCGGTGAAAATAAACATGTGCATCCCCCTTCCATTCACCATAATCCGATTGCACGTGTAACTGCATTCAATAACGAGGTTAAAATAACATGATCTGCGCTTGTTTAAATAGAAACAATTTTAGGGAAGTTATAGAACTATTTTTGGAAAAATAGGACGCTTGGACTCCTGCTTATGGTAGCGCTTGTGATAAAATTCTATTCATGATGTCCAAGAACGGATAGACTAAATAAAAATAAATAGCTCTGGCCGAAAGGCCAGAGCCAAAGCAGAATTTGTGACGCTTGTTCTCACGTGTTCATTATTTCTGCGTAACTACAAAATTATCGAAAACAGCTGTTTGATCGAAGGTTCTCAGGCCGAAATATCCGTTCGTCAAGCTCGAATCGTTTGCGTTGATTTTTTGCACCCCGTTGACAAAACCTTTGATGGAGCTGCCTTTCAACTCCAGCCGCAGTAAATACCACGTGCCCGGATTGGCCTCGATGTGTGCTTCCCCAAGGTTGGTCCAGCTGCCGTTCACTTTTTTGTAAAGCTGAACTTTGTTCGAATCGTAATTGATTCGCAGCGTGTACATGCTGGAAAAATCGGCGCTTGCACGGGCGACCAGTCCGGAAGAAGCATTCGGCCTAGTCTTGTCATACGCTTTGACAGCCGCAGTGACCGTTATATCGGAATGAACCGAACCTGCTCTAGCTTCCGCAATGCCGCCGCCGGTTTGCTTGAATACCTTGCTGCCGTCATCCGCCACGGTCCAATTGCCGCTTAATACCGTCCAATTCGAAACTCTGCCGCTTTGGAAAAGATCCCCGAAGCTTACCTGTTCGAACATGACCGCATCAGCCCTGGAGTTGGAACCGGAACTCGCCGTCAACCTCACATAGCCGCCCGTTCCGGCACCGAAATAGGCCGTATCGATCAGCTGCCACCGGCCTCTACCCATTGCGGTCTGATCGATGGTAACCGTATTTGTCGTACCGTTATGGTAAATCGTGAATTGGGCGTTCTGGTTCGACTTCAGATGAGTAGGATAAGTCACATATACGTTATAGTATCCTGATGAGGCAATGGTTGGCGTCCATTTCGCAGTGCTTCCGCTAGTACTGCTGTAACGAGAGGTTCCGCCGTAGCTGTCGGGAAGAGAACTGTCACCCCATGTCCCCGACTCCGAATAACCGCTGCCGCCGTTGTCGATGATGATGGAGCCGTTCGACTTTACAGGTCCGATCACGTTGGAATAAGGGGAGTACAATCCGTCCGCATTTTTTGCCCTTATCCGATAATAATATTCGGTGCCGTTGACGGTCGACGTGTCGCTGAATATCGGTACGGTAAAATTATAGTGGCGACTGGTAGAGACCGACGGGCGCGCTACCGGTGTTGTGATATCGTCCGTCACTCCGGCGCCTACGATGTCCCAGGGTCCGGACGGATTGCTTGAGCGTTCGACGTCATATGAGCCGGCCCCCGAAACTCCCAGCCAGGAGAGGGTGTTTACGGAGTCTGCCGGAAACATGACCGGCGCGTCCGGGGCGGGCCATGGCGGGACGGTTAGTCCTTTGATCGAATAGGCGTAGTTTCGCAACTTGCCGATAATAACCGATTCGTTCGCCCAATCGCCGCTTGTAAATCCCGGATAACGCAAATATGCCCAATTTCCAACCGGAGGCCAATACCAACCTCCCATCTTATGGTGGGGCATCGTGCCCCAGAACATGGCGCCCGAAGTTCCGTTGCTCTGTACCGTATTGAGCAGCTCCTCGGTTGTTTCGGGCGAGAAATCCCCGAACTCCCCTATAATCAACGGTTTTTTTCCTTTGGTGGTGTTCCGCCATTCGTTGATCTTGGCGATCGGATCGGAATAATTGTGATATCTGTATATATGCGGATCAATAAAATCAACATTCGGGTCGGTCAGCGCATTTTGTCTTATTCCCTGAGCGCGTACATATCCTCCGTCGCCGACGAGATGATTCGCATCGACACTTTTGAAATAAGCGGCCATTTCGCTGACCCAACTGTCGGTGGATGGAAGCTCATTGCCGANGCCGACGAGATGATTCGCATCGACACTTTTGAAATAAGCGGCCATTTCGCTGACCCAACTGTCGGTGGATGGAAGCTCATTGCCGAGCTGCCAAGCCATTATCGCTTTATCGTTCTTATACTGCACGTTCGTATAGGTATTGGTGCGGTTAACGACATAATTGATAAAGTCTTTGAAATCCTGCTTGATTACCGGATCGCTCCAGAAATCGCTGGCGCTCTTGCCGCGGAAAGCCGCCCAATCGGCTATACCGCCAACGTAGTTGTACTGGTCCACGAAAGGAACGATCAACCGCACATTGTATTGATTCGCCAATTGAAGAACCTTGTCAATCAGCTTAAAGGCGCTTTCGTTGTAGTTTCCGGGTCCCATCACATGACGATAAGTGCCTTCGGGGTCGCTGCTCATCTTCACCTCGAAAGGATACAAGCGGATAACGTTAATACCCGACACGCTGGCAGCCCGAATCGCATCCTCGATCTCCGTCGGATCCATCCATGCCCTGCCAAGATAAGGAACGTTCGTACCGATAAAGCGAAACTCTGACGTACCATCCATGAATTTGTCCACATTACGCGTAATAAAATTCGTGAATCCAGCCTGCGCCTGTCCCGGACTGAAGGACAAAAAAACGGAAACGAGCATCAAGACAACGCAGAACATGCTTGCAAATCTCATCTGTTCTCTCATAGGTGTACCTCCCTATATATCGAAAACGCTTTCAAAAGACGCGTTTTCACGGTGAAAATCTTGTCCCTCCTTCCTTCACCATTTTACGACCCCCGACATGAAAGCGCATTCATTAACGATGTTAAATATAACACGATGCCCGCATTTAAAATAGAAACATTTTTAGGGAGTTTATAGAACGATTTTTGGAAAAATCGAAGGCTCGGACTCCTCCTTAATGGAAGCGCTTGCAATATTATTCTATTCAGTAAAAATAAATACAGTTCTTGATTTCCAATTTTTTTCTTACCACTTGTCCGTCACACTTTTAAATTGCAATAGGCCCCAGGATAGTATCCTGAGGCCTTCTTTGTCAAGTCCGTATAGTTTAGAAATCTGCACGAATCGGATCGTGGTCGGAAACATGAAGCGGGGTAGAGGCGTCAGTTTCCAGCGAATAAGGATGATCCGGATTGATCTTCGCCGAATCTGTCCCGGTTGCTTGAGTCTTCAACGCGCCTCCAACCAGCAGATGGTCAAGGAATTGAGCTCGGCCGGTATAGATGTAACTGAATGCCCGGTCGGACGGAATGTTCTGTACGAGATTTGTCAAGTTGGCGTTCGTTTGCAGAATGGCAAGGACGTTTTCTTCCGGGAAAGAATTCAGGTCGCCGAGAACGATGACATCGTAACCATTGGACGCTTCGGCATTCGCAACATTCGCAACATATTCAGCCTGCGCTTCCCGGCACGATTGGAACTCTTTATTTTCCGGATCGTCCCCGCCGCGGGATTTAAAGTGATTGTTGATTAATGCGATCTTCTGTCCGGCCGCGGTTTGCACGCGCAGCACAAGTGGCGGACGGCTGAATAACAGATTGGTGTTGGAGGGTCCGCAGCCTTCAAGCGTCGTTGTGGCATCCTTGCCTTTCTGTTCGACGCTGAGCACAGTCGTGCCCTCTTTTACCAAATAGGCGTTATCGATACCGCGCTCGTCACTGCCTTCAATCAGATAAGCTGTGTAATTCGGTCCTCCGTCACTTGCAATCTTCGATGCCAACGCGTTAAGCACTTCGATTTTTTCCACTTCCTGCACTGCCGCAACATCGGGTGAACCGATGGAATTGCGGATGGCCAAAGAAAGCTTCGCCGTTTTCGTATCAAACTGCTGCTGCGTCACTTTCGTGCCCGGGTCGCCGGGAGACACTTCGGAACCGACGGCAAAGTAGTTTTCCACGTTGAAGGTGGCGGTCGTAAACTGGCTGCTGCTATCGGCGGAAAGCGAGTTTTGCGTGTTTCCGGTGTCCGATACGGAAGCCGTGCCCGTATTCATCAGAAGTCCGTATGCCCCGAAGCTGTAAGTAAGCGGTCCCGCAGGATCTCCGCTGATCGTGTCGAACGTGGAAGCGTCAGTGAATACGTTGCCGAACACATCGTCGAACTTGAACAGCGGCGTCTTCGTATCGGTTCGGGCGACACGGGATGCCGTGCTGCCGGGAACGACGAACGTCTCATTGTACTTGTTGGTTCCGGCCACAACCGTTGCCGATTTGACGAATACGCGCATTCCTTCGAGGGATTCCAGATTGCTGTAAGTCATGGATGCCGTAATTTCCGCAGCCGCGGGCACTGTTCCTGTTCCAAGCTTAGTAATCTCGGCTTTTGCGTTGATTTCCGTCAGCCCGTAGTATTCTTGAACATAACCTTTCTGCCTGACGATATCTCCGATTTTTATATTTCCTACACCATTGCTTTTATAAACGAAAATACCTTCCGAAGTGGCGGGGTCGCTGTCGGGGGTGGTGTCCTGAATCCAATATCCCTTTGCCTCAACAGCGTACACCGTACCGCAAGTCGTTACCGATTTTCCGACCAGCGGCGATTCGGCGCCGCTTCCTTGAATTTGATTAATTTCATGTGTGACCTGGGAATCGTTGATACCGGAACATTTTCCCGTTGAAGCTTCAGCGTTGGGCAAATGTGCGGCAGAAAGGGCGACACCAGCCGATATTGCCAAAATAAGAGAAACATTCGCGGCTTTTTTGCTCAGCAGACGAAATCTCATACTTATAAATTACCTCCTCTATAAGAAGAAATTTTTTTGCAGATTTCCTGACAGCCAGCTTGTCAATACATTTATATCAATAATAGCGTAGTGCTTTGGTTATCCCGATGTAAAAACTGGATTGAGATTTTGTGAAAACTTCCGCTATTGCCGTCTTAAATGAAAGTATTCTTCCATAAAACTTAACTTGCATTTAACTGCCTTCTTACATTCAAACCTCATGATTAATCTTTGTGCAGCCATCATTAATATTCGAGGAGGAATCATGAATGAAGAAGTTTATAAATATCATGCTATCACTGTTCATCGCATTATCCGTCGTCATGCCGTCAAGCTACCAACCGGCAGAGGCGGCGGCGGACCACGTTCTGATTACGGAAGTGTACTACGATACGAATCTGTCCTATGAACCTGAAGAGTACATAGCCATAACGAATCCGACCGGTGCCGCAGTTGATATTTCTGGTTGGGTCATTACTAACCTCGGCGACTCCATGTCGTTCCCAAGCAGGACCTCTATTGCTGCCGGAGAGACGATGTATATCACCAAGGACGCTTGCAGATTTAAGGAACAAATCGTGGCCATTACACCGAATTTCGAATACGGCGCGGACTGTGACGCGAATGTTCCGCAAATGGCCGGAAGCGTAAGTGCCTTTTCGAATACGGGAGATGAGGTCCTTCTAAAGAACGGCAATAACGTTGTTGATTCGGTTATTTATGGAAGCTCCACGCACTCCGGCAGCGGCTGGTCCGGTTCCCCTGTTGCGGACGTATCTGAAGGTGTCATTCTTGTGAGGGACCGTACGGAATCGGCGGGCGCTTGGGAAGATACGGATTCGGCAGCGGATTTTAACGATTTAAGAGTATATCAGGCGGGCCAGTCGCGGTTCCCCGCTCCCAGCTTCACGTTCAACGGTAATGTCACCGCTTATACCTCTCCCGATTCCAGCTACTCCGAGCTCACCGATTTAATGAACAATGCTGTAACTTCCATCGATTTGAACCTGTATGAATTCCACAATACTTATTTGCTGGATACCCTATTGAATGCAATCGGTCGGGGAGTCAAAGTGCGCGCATTTTTCGAAGGGCAGCCTGTCGGCGGACTGACGGATCAATCCAAATATGTTTCGAAAAAAATCGTCGATGCCGGCGGACAAGTGCGCTATATTATCAATAACGAAACGGAAGAACGTTTTAAGCGCTATCGCTTCGACCATGCCAAGTATGCGATCGTGGATGGAATGAAAGTGTTTTTGCAAAGCGAAAACTGGAAAAGCACCGGAGTTCCCACAACGAATACGTACGGAAACCGCGGATGGGGAATTATTATCGATAACGCGGACTTCGCCAATTATGTAAAAAATGTGTTTGACGGCGATTGGAACACAGGCTTCAGAGACAGTTTCCCGTATACTCCGGGCACGGCATGGGGAGAACCGGTCAGCGGATTCGTCCCGGATGCCGCAAATCCCAGCGGTTCATATCCGGTGCCTTTCACCAATCAGACGTATACCGGCACCTTTACAATCACGCCTGTCTTTGCGCCAGATTCCGCTTTCCTGAAAGAAAAAGCGATTATCGGCATGATCCGCGGCGCACAGAGCGAACTGCTGGTGGAACAGTTATATATCCATAAACATTGGGGTTCTTCTGCGAGCGGCTCTCCGGAAACCGATCCGAACATCTATTTGGAAGAAGTGATCGACGCCGGACGGCGCGGGGTGAAAGTACGCGTTCTGCTCGATTCCGCTTTCCTTGATCCGAACGATAGCCGCGACAATCAATACACGGTCGATTATATCAATGGTATTGCTGCCAACGAAGGTCTGGATATGGAAGCAAAGCTGGCCGATCTGAGCGTGCTCAAATTGGAGAAAATCCATAACAAAGGGATGATCGCCGACAATAAAGTGCTCGTTTCCAGCATCAACTGGTCCGAAAACAGCCCTACCAACAACCGGGAAGCCGGTGTCGTCGTGGAAAATACCGATGTCGCCAATTACTATAAGCAAGTATTCTGGTGGGATTATACGGGCGGAACTTCAACACAGGACCCGCAAGGCGGCTCGGGCGAGGGAACTTCCGGCAAGCTTCTGCTTTCGGAAGTGTACTACGATACTGCAGGAGATGACAACGTTGAAGAGTATGTGGAAATCTATAACGGTACCGGCTCGACCGTCGACCTGAGCGGATATAAGTTGAGCGACAATGCGGGAACATTCACTCTTCCGTCAGGAACGTCGATTGCAGCCGGACAACGTCTGGTGGTCGCAAGAGATACGGAAGGATTCAAAGCTCTGTTCGGATTCGAACCCGATGTTAGCGGAATGACGCTTGCCCTCAGCAACAGCGGGGATCAGGTCATCTTGAAAGATTCAACCGAAACGGAACTTGATTTTGCTGCCTACGAAGGATATGTGAGCGGATGGACGCTCAGCGCCTCTACTGGCAAAGTCATTTATCGCGCGGATGTTGCGACGGACAGCGACACGGTGAATGACTGGTCGGTCGGCAACCCTAGTCCGAAGCAATAATCGACAACAAATGGGGCTATCCCTTCAGTCACCTTCCGATGACTTTCGGGACAGCCCCTTCGTTAGAACTGCTTATCGATTGTAATCAATCACGTACAAATACGGAATGCGGATATCACCGGCTTCGGAAGTTACGGTGATGTACCCCCGCACAAGCTCGGGTGTCCCGGTTTGTGCGTTTCGGTTCGCCACTGTTACGATAATGTCGGAGCTCGCGCCCGGTTCAAGCATGATGCTCTCTTCGCTTACTTGCACATTGGAGTCGCCTTGAATTTGATAAACCTGCGCCTCATCGGTCGGATTGGTCAAGGTAACTACCATTTCATACGTAAAGTTGCCCACCGGCCTGACCAATCCGAAGCTGAGCGACGAGGGGAAAGCCATCGCCGCAGGATTCGTCGCGCGTTCGAGATCGATGATGCCCGCCCCCACCTTCAAAGGATCGATTGCATCTACGCCAAGCACGCTGCCGGTTGCATCAACCGCCGTGCCCATCAGCGCCGCTTTCACTTCGTCAGGTCCCCATTCGAAATTGTGCTTCCTGCTGTTGGCAAGAAGCAGAGCTGCGGAACCTGCAACGTGAGGCGCCGCCATGGAAGTGCCTTGATACATCTCGTAACCGCCGCCTACCACGGATGAATATATATTTACCCCTGGTGCGGCAACATCGGGCTTCAGCGTATAATTCGGCGTCGGTCCCCAAGAAGTAAAGTCTGCGACCAAGTTGGGCTCAACGTTCTCTTCGCTTGGAGGATAAGTAATGGTAACCGTATGGTCTTGCGCGTCGCTCAATTCGCTTAATAATGCGCCGGCATCCTTGCCGATCATGACGGCGGGAATCGTCGCCCCGTCGCTGGACATCGGGATCGGAGCGGCATTGACGTTCTGATAAATAACGACTGCGGTTGCGCCCGCGGCCGCCGCATTATTAATCTTGGTTGTAAAAGTGCAAGATCCTCGTTGAATAAGTGCGATTTTGCCGGCAAGCGGCGTATCCGAAATCGGAGTACAAGCCAAGCTGTCACCGCCTGCGTACTTGGACCATACATCCAATTCGCCGGTTATCGGTTCCGTTACTTTGCCGCCGTCGGTTCCCGTAGTGGCTAACGTGCGGCCTCCTTCCAATGCGGCATTCTCCAGGAACATTGCAAATGTATGGCTGTTTGTCGTAGCGGCTACGGTAATGACCTTGTCCGCCGTACCGGGAGATCCGACGGTGTAGTTGCCCGGTCCTTCGTTCCCCGCCGATATGACGACAACAACGCCGGCTTCCGTCGCCGCGTTAACCGTCATATCAAGCAGATCGGCGCCTTTGTGCGGAGTACCTCCGAGGCTCAAGTTCAGCACGTCCATTCCGTCGGCCACCGCTTCTTCTACCGCTTTAGCAATAAAGAGGCTCTTGGCGCTGTCTACATCGCCGGGGAATACGTTATAATTGCCCAAATACGCCCCCGGAGCGACACCGCTTAACGGAGAGTTGCCCAGCGTCGGCATCGTTCCGGCTTTACCGGCCACCGTCCCGGCTACATGCGTGCCGTGGCTCTCGACGGCTTGCGCGGTTTGCCAAGGGTCTTGATGAAACACTTTCGCTACAATTACTTTATTCGATGTGAATCTTTCATCGCCTTTAGGGAATCCTTCCGGCATTTCCATTCCGGCATTCGGCTGAAGGAATGGGTGAGCTTGATCGATACCGCTGTCGATGACCCCCACTTTGATTCCGGCCCCGGCATCGGCTTGCCCGCCGAGAGCTTCCCACAGCGGAGGCGCGTCAATCAAGCCCGTACTTCTGCTCATTGTCTTGCGGTATGTCTTGCTGTACCCGGTTTCCACCGCGCCCGGTCCCGCTTTGATGTCGTTGAGCGAAGCTCCGTTCAGCTTCAAGCCGAGACCGTTATAAGTAACGCTATACTCGGTTACCACCTGAACTTGCGGAAGATGCTTCGCAAGCCACTTCTTGTAATTGTCCCTCTGTGCCTCCAATCGGTTCCCGTATTTCTTGGCAGCCGGAGACGTTAAGTTTATCTTTTGCCCTTTGCTCGGTTTTGTTTTCTCATAGCCGTTAACTGTTCCATCATAGGATGCGATAGGAGGATCGGAAAAACGGACATAAGCGTACTCGGCATCTTGTTGGCCGGCCGGCTGCGGTTCGTCTGTTACGTTGACCATTCCTAATGCAGGATTAACAGCCGTCAGAAGGAGCAGCATGGCAACAATAATGCCAATAATGCTCCTATACCTGCGCAGATTCATAATACATCCCTCCGTTGATCGAAAATATGATGAGAAGATTCATTCTCTCCTTTCGACCAACGGTAATTTAAATCCTGCCCGCATTGTGGCATTCGACAAAGGTTCTTATAAATCGTCTGTAATTGACAAAATTCGCAGTTTGGCTAGGTATTTTCGGTCATCCTGATAAGCCGCTCCTCATTCATTGGTCACGGTTTCCAAGACGGGAGGTTCACTTTTTTACAGCGCATTATTAACCTTTGCGGAGTTTGCCGGGGTATTTCCCTGATCGATTGCAGGCATGATTTGAAACAACCGGACATAAAGAACGGCGCTGATCACCGTACAAAGCAATATGAAGCCAAACACCAAGATCGGCGGCATCCAGGCGGAAAGAACAACGGTGACCGGGGCGATAAGCCGCCCGATGGAAAATTGAAGATTTGAAGCTGCCATGTACCGGCCTCTGGCATCCGCCGGCGCATACTTGCTGACGAAGCTTTGCATTACCGGCGAACGCATGAACTCGCCGACCGTTAAAATGATCATAAATGCAAATAGCAGCCACACGTTCGTCGTTAGTCCCACCATAAACATGCCTGATCCAAAAAGTACAGCCGATAGGATCAAAATATTTCGTTCGCTCCAATGCTCAAGCCATTTCGTAACCGGCAATACGAACAACACGAACAAGAGACCGTTTAACCCCATCATCCACCCGAACACTTCAACGCTGCTTAAATTGAACGACCACTCCTTCCATGAGAGCAGCGTTTGTGCGGGAACGTAATCACTCACATAAACGGCCAAATAGAGGTCCAACTGCATGAATGCGATCATGACGAAGATGCCGGCCGCGATATAGAGGGCAAATACTTTGTCGCGGAAAATGAGCGCGTAACTATTCCATTGATCCTTAATTGCCGGGAGTATGGCGTTTGTTTGTTCCGTTCCGTCAGCCGGTCTCGGTCTTGTTTCCCGAATAATGAAATAGATTGCGCTGGAATAGAACAACATGACGAGCGTACAGGTCCAAAGCAGTCCGGTCCGGTAATGAAAGAAAAACACCGATCCCAATGCCGGCCCCAATACCGCCCCGACATTCATTGCCGTAACGAAAGTGGCGAATACTTTCCGCCGATCCTTCTCCGGAGTAAGATCGGCGACCATCGCGGAACTCGCCGGCCCGTAAATCGATCCCGCAAGACCGATGCCGATAAACGCGAGATAGTCGAACCAATGGGAGTTAGAGAATGCGAATACCGCAAACATTCCTGTTTTCAGGAACGCTCCGAACAGCATAGCGGGGCGCCTGCCGAACCGGTCGGATACATAACCGCCAAGCATGCCGCCGATCATGCCGATGAGCGGCGGCACGCTCATCAGTATCCCGGCCGTTTCTTTGCCCATCGCATCGCTGAAGTAGAGTGCAATGAAGGGAAAATACATCCAGAACAATAAGTTGAAGAGCGTCTCTCCGATCAGCCTGATTTTTAAGTTCATATCCCAGGAAATCCACTGCAAAGAGGGTTCCCTCCTAATCGAAATACATAATTTCCCGGCCGGGTATACCCACTTTAAATGATCTTTCGAAAAAGATATAGACTTATAATGAACCATGTTTTATACTAATATCATAAGGGCTAAGAATACAGCCTCCTGCTTAAGATACGTCATTTTTCGGGAGCGGCACGATATGTGACGCTTTTTTATTGCGAAAAAAGAGAGCTGTCCCGCAATTTTTATGGGATAGCTCTCTTCTATTATTTCAGCAAATTATTTAATTCCCCGGCTTTGAAGAATACGGATTTTACTTCGCCGCCGTCGTTGTCGAGTCCCGTCCAGACCGAGCCGTCCGGCGTTACGGTCATCCCTTCGATCTTCTCGAATGGTGCGAAAGCATCGCGCAAGTCGAGCACACGCTTCTTCGTTACGACCGATTTCGAAATATCCGACGACGCGGTGACCAATCCTTCGAACGGCTCGACTCCGTCAAGCGTAAACGTATATACGGCTTTTAACGTTACCGCACCGCCGACTTGCTTGTCGCGTTCGATAACCGCATATACGTCGCCGCCCAAGTTCACTATCTCGGAAAGCCCGATCCAGTCGTCTTCCACCATTGCCGCTTCAAGCGGATATAAGAAAAATTCCCAAGTTTTGTTCGTCAAATCATACCGGACGATTCTCGTATACAGCTTGCCGCCGATCGCTTCGTCGGCTTTATACTCGCGTTGAATCGCGCCAAGAATGTAGTTGCCGTCGGAAGAAATCGCCACGCCTTCGAAACCGTTGTTCCGAATCCAGCCGCCTGATGATGAATCCACTTCCGCAGGAAGCACGATTTTCTGCAGCACGTTCCCTTTCATATCGACTTGGATGAGCTGATTTTGCATATAGTCGTGTTTGCCGAATTTCGCGTTCCCTTCGTTGGCCAGCCAGAAGCCTCCGGTCGCCGGCGCCGCGGCGGAAGTGTCGCGAACGATGCCTTCCATGTCGAGATCGGCTGTTTTGCTTCCGTCCGTTATTTTCGCCATATGCTCGAAATTTCCCACGCCGTTTTTCAAAGTAATTTTATAAATATAAGGCTCCATAGCATTATCGGGCACCGCGTAAACGACATCGTTCCTTTTCTCGTCGGATGCCAACCCGGAAATGGCCGACCAATAAACCTTGGAAGAATGCAGTACCGGTTGATCCGCAGGCGCCTCGTATTTGCCTGTGATGCCCTCGAACACCGTAATCGTTCCGGAATCTTCATCCGATGTCAGGAACAAATTGTTTTGCGGAATCGCCAACAATCCTTCCGGTTCCATGCCCGTGGAGAGCAGCTGCACGAATTTCGGATGCTTGTTGTTTGTAATGTCGTAGACGCCAACGAACGAACCTTTTTCCGATCCGACGAACGCAAACTCTTTCTTGCCGAACACCGCCGTTTCCAAGCCTTCGACTTCGATGCCGCCGGCTTCCGAGCGCCCTTCCGGGTAATGACCGTATTGCGCCGCGATCCGTTCCAATGATCCGTTATCCTTCCATATTTGTGCACCGGTGACACTCCAAGCGCTCCAGCCGCGTCCTCCGGTCAAATCCATCTCGCCCTCGTCGGCCGTATACAGAATAGTCCCGCGCGCGTTCCATGCAACCGCATCCGGCATTCGAGCGCCTATGTACGAAGCTTCCGATGCAAATTTCTCCGGATACGATTCCGTAAAGCTGATTTTGCCGTCCTCGGTCAAGTCGTGCATTTGCCGTTTCGGTTTGCCCAAAGAAAACAAGTCGAAGGAACCTGTCTTCAAATCAATAAGAGCGACGCCGTTATTTTCTTGGAGCGTGACGGCGGCTTTCCCGTTCTTGATGTCAACAAATTCAGGCTGCGGATCCGCTGGAAACAGCAGGCCCTTCGCCTCGAGACGCTCTTCAGGGAATTTGATCGTCTTCACCGGGGATGCTTTCGGATTCGAGAAATTGATGGCGACGATTTGTACATACCCGGGACCGCTGATATCGCCCTCGAGTCCCGGTTCCTCCGCGTCGGTCAAATTGCCTTTCGCATCCACGACAACCGGTTCGTTCTCGATCGCGACAACGGCGAGCGTCGTGCCGCCAAGCTTCGTCAGCGACACGGAGTCAGGGCCTTCGCCGACATTGACGCCGCCAATAATCTTGAGAGACTTCATATCGATGACTACGAGCTTGCCCGGAGTCAACACAGGCTTTTCGCCTTCTTCCTTATGCGAAGAGTTGACTGCGGCCACCGCATATTTCCCGTCTGCCGTGATCGAAACGCTGGTGGGCTCCCCAGGAACCGCGATTTCTTTCAACAGTTTTGGTTGACGCGGGTTGTTGAAATCCACTATGCCGACGTTGTCGTCTCCCGAATTCGTGTAAGCAATCGTTCTGCCGTCCGGGGTGGCCGAGATAATTTCGGCGACGCCGCCGTTCGGTACGACGAACGTGCCGATGTGGCGGAACGAATCGATCTGCTTCGGAGCCGACAGCGCGCTTCCGCCTGCCGACAGCGTTGCGGCTGCAAGGCAGCACGATAGAGCGGTCAAAAGCTGCTTCTTCATAAGGATTAACCCTCCGTTTATAGTTTTCCGCTCTATTATTTATTAATAGTATTAAGTTGATATATTCGAGATGTTAAGATTTTGTAAATTAATAAAAGCTAGATCGTTAAATCTGACATGATTTTTGTTCAAAAGTACAAGTTTCCCGGCATCTAATCTCATAGGGGAGAAGAACGAGATTTTCCCGGTTACAAGATCATGAAGATATTATATGTGAGGAAAGCAGGAGAAACTATGATCTCAAAAGAAAAACTGGAGTCAGTGTTTGGCAAACTGGAGCAGGAGCACTATTTGAGCGGGACAATTCTGGTCGCGCAAAGCGGGGAAGTGTTATTCGAGAAAGCATACGGAAAAGCAAGCATGCAGCTGAACGTATCCAACTCACTGGACACTAAGTTCCAAATCGCATCATTGACAAAAATGTTTATCGCTATGTCCGCATTGATCATTTACGAAGAAGGCCTGATCGACCTGCATGAGAAACCGGGTAAATATATGCCTGAAATGTCCCGGTTGGATGAAAACATTACGATTCATCATTTGCTGTCGCATTCATCCGGATTGCACGATGTATACGAAGTGCCGGATGTAAGGTTTGAAATGAGCAAATTGAAGAGAGAAAACGGTGATTTCCTGTCTTATCTGATCAATCAACAGCAGTTATTTATCCCAGGGCAAAAATGGAGCTATAGCTCGACAGGATACATTCTGACGGGCTATATACTAGAGAAAGTTACAGGCTTATCGTTCGCCGATATTTTGGAGCAATACATCCTCACTCCCCTTAACATGAAGAGCAGCGGTGTCGACAATCCTCGGAAAGTGAATCCCGGCCGCGCATATGGGCATACGACTGAAAACGGCGTATTTATCAATACGGATAACGACAAACTAAGCGAGATAGATGCTCCCGGCGAGCTTTATTCCACAGTACGGGATTTGAAAAAGTGGTGCGACGCGTTATTCGAATACCCGCTTATTTCTCCTGCCGCATTGAAGCTGATGTTTACGCCGCATGCGCGAGTCGGTGATAAGCTTAATTACGGGTATGGTTGGTTTCTCACAGATAATAGCAGGATGCATGGCGGGGGTACTCCCGGATTTAGATCCGAGATCAAACAGTACCCCGGCCAAGAAGCAAGCGTAATCATGCTCTTTAATTATGAGAGAGCGGATGTTTCCAAACTGCTGGGCGCCATTGAACCCGTCATTTTGGGATGAAGATTGTAATTCTTGTTCACCCGTAAAGCGCCCGGTCGGCGGGAAGATCGTGACCCGACCACACTTTTACGGACGTCCAAGGTTCGTCGGGCTCGCACCAGAACGGATCTTCCGGAGGAAGCCCGAGAGGCAAATATACGAGAGTACAGAGATATAAGCTGCCGGTGTTGATATAAAACTCACCCAAGCTCGGCTGGCTGCCATAGAGCCCGATCTTCAGCCAGCCTTGCGGGTCGAATGTGCCTTCAGCGTGAAGGCACCGCCTAATGACCGACGTTAACGCGCACCTCACTTGCGCCGGCGAAAGACGGTCCGGAAGCTCCCGGCGCAATGCCGATTGAGCCAGTAGATGAAACGCGCCCATCCGGTAGCAGATGGACCGGCCGATCGGCGGAAAAGATCCGTCTGGCGAAATCATCAGTTCCTGTACCTCGGCATACCGCAGAGCCCGCCGCTTGACAGCTTCCTCAATGTTGGATTTCATTCGCGGATCCCCATCGTAAATATGCCCGACGGTGCGCAGCAAGTCGATCAGCATCGGATGAATGACATAGCTGTTGTAGTAATCCCAATGAAAGTCCGGACCGTCGCCGTATGCGCCGTCCCCCGCGTACCATTGCATGTGCTGTTTCACCGCGTAATCGACTCTTACCACGTCAAAAGGTTCCCCCATAACGAAGAGAGCCGCTTCCACCATGGCCGAGAACAATATCCAATTGTTATCGCAAGGACGAATGTTTCTGGTTTTCTGTAATGCGTCAATCACATTCGCTTTCACGCGTTCGTCGAGCGATTGCCACAGCCGGTTCGGCGCCCGCACGATGGCGCTTGCAAGAAATGCCGCATCGACTACCGTTTGAATATACGAGCCCGACCTGTCGAAATCGGCGCGGTCCGGAGACTCGGGGTCCGTAATCGCATCGATCGCTTTGCGGGACAAATCCGCATAATACTGTCGCAGCTCCTGTTCCTCGTGCGAGCCGCCCTCCGATTCCAACCAAGGCGCTATGCCGCACAGCGACCGAGCCAACGCCTCCAAGTAGGCATATTTCACCCGGTCGTCCGATTTGGCTTCAACCGGCATGACGGCTTTGAGTCTGCGCTCCGACAAGTTCAACAGAACCGGATGCACGGTCCGCAGCATCGTGTCCAGCCAGTAAGCCCTTGTATTCTGCAATTTATCCGTCTCCTTCCTCTAATCCATCTTAGCGACCGACGAGTGCCGTTCGCACAATATAAGATTCGTCGGCTTTCGACTCGAATCCTCCGCCGGTTAATACTATGGCCTCGCCGCCGCCGGAAGGAGCGACCGTTACGGCATCGGCGTACCGGATTCGGCACATACCGCCGTGCAATGACTTCACAACCGCTTTGTCCAGCTTCCCGTCTTTCCAGTGAATATCGACGATAAACCCGCCTCTTGCCTTCAATCCGCCGACGTACCCTTCCGGCCATGCGTCGGGCAGAGCAGGCAGCAAGTCGATGCCGCCCAAGTGGCTCTGCAGCAGCATTTCCGCCATACCCGCCGTTCCTCCGAAGTTGCCGTCGATTTGGAACGGAGGATGATCGTCGAACAAGTTCGGGTACGTCGACCGGGCGAGCAGCGTCTGCACGAAATGATGCGCTTGTCCGGCATCCTTCAACCGGGCGAACAGGTTGATGAGCCATGCGCAGCTCCAGCCTGTGTGCCCGCCGCCGTTCGCAAGCCTTCGTTCCAACGACTTGCGGCTTGCTTCCAGCAGCTCCGGCGTTCCTTCATGGATCTGATCGCCCGGAAACAGCCCGTACAAGTGGGAAACATGGCGGTGACCGGGTTCATGCTCCTCGAAGTCCTCGTACCATTCTTGCAGCTGCCCGAATCGGCCGATCTTGTATTCCGGCAGCTTGGTCAGCGCATGCTCCAATTCCTCGCGAAACGATTCGTCGCCGCGGACAATCCGCCCCGCCTCCAAACAGTGCGTAATTAATTCCCGAATGATGCCGATATCCATCGTTGAAGCCATGGATACGCTGCACTTCTCGCCTTCCGCCGTTACAAACATGTTCTCCGGAGATGTGGACGGATTCGTCACGAGATCGCCGTTCGGACCCTCGATCAGCCAATCCAGGCAAAACAGCGCGGCGCCCTTCATCAGAGGATATGCGCGTTCCTTCAAGAACGATGCATCCTGACCGTACAAGTAGTGCTCCCACAGGTGGCGCGCCATCCAAGCTCCGGCCAGCGGCCAGAACGCCCAGCTTGCGCTGCCGTCCGTCGGCGTCGACATGCGCCATAGATCGACGTTGTGGTGCGCCGTCCAGCCGCGGCAGCCGTAATGGATGTAGGCGGTTCGCCGGCCGCTGACGCTCAAATCCTCGAGCATCGCGAACAACGGCTCATGGCATTCGCTTAAATTGCACACCTCCGCCGCCCAATAGTTCATCTCGGTATTGATATTAGTCGTATAATCGCTGTTCCACGGCGGCTGCACATGCGGATTCCAGATTCCTTGAAGATTGGCGGGCTGCGTTCCCGGACGCGAGCTGCACATAAGCAAATATCTGCCGAATTGGAAATACAGCGCCTCAAGCTGCGGGTCGTTTCTCCGCTCCTTGTAAGCCTCCAATCTCCGGTCTGTCGGCAGCACCGCCAACTCCTCCGATTCGGTTCCGCCAAGCCGCAGGTCGACCCGACCGAACAACGACCGGTGATCCGAGATATGGCGCTCTTTCAGCACATTGAAGCCCGCTTTCCCGGCATCATCCAGCTGCTTCATACACCGCTCGGAATGAGTCCGATCGCCGGCATCAGGAGGCGTATCGAACCCTGCGAAATTGGTCGCAGCCGCCAAGTACACCGTCAATGTTCTCGCGCCGCGCACTTCAAGCTTGCCGTCATCGCTTGCGCTCACTGCGCCGTCTGTCTCCACCCGAAGCCGCGTCTCGAATTTCAAACCGAGTGCGTCCTCATACAACACGGAGGCCGGATGGTCGTTACGGTAATTGCCCGCCACATGGCTCGGAGCTTGTCCGCGAAGCACGATATCGCGGCTGCCGATTCCGTCGGACTCCACCCGGTGCAGAAGCTTGGAATTCAGCGCCACTCTTACGCTCAAATCGCCTCCTTCGGCCGAATACCGGACAACGATCAACTGATCGGGAGCGCTGGCAAAATACTCACATCGGTAACGAGTTTGTCCGCATATGTAGCCTGTAGATGCAACGCCGTGGTTTAAGTTTAGTTCCCGCCGATAACCCGTAACGGATCCCGCTCCGTCCAACCGTTCGATCGACAGGCTGCCGAGCGGCAAATACGGCTCGCAGCTGCGGCCGATCATCTGCGCCTCGACAAGCCGCTCCGCTTCCGCATACCGTCCGGCAAATACGAGCTCTCTCGCTTTGTTTAAATGCCGGCGAACCTCGTAATTGATCGTATCGCGCGGAAACCCCGCCCATAACGTATCTTCGTTCAACTCGATGAGGTCCGTATCCGTCCCGCCGAAAATCATGCCGCCGAGCCGGCCGTTGCCGATAGGCAGCGCCTCTTCCCATCTCGAAGCCGGCTGCTCATACCATAGACGCCACACTTGATCTCCCCCTCCAATACAACAAAAGCCCGGAGAACTCCGGGCTTTTGCGGTTTATTCCTTGTGACTTAAATATTACTCGTTCCACAATTTTACGCGAGCTTTGACAAGCTCCTCGTATTGATCTTCCGCCTTCTCCACGCCGGCTTTGTCAAGTTCGGCCATGTAAGCATCCCAAATTTTATCAAAGTCTTCCGGTTTTGCCAAGATTGCTTCCGGAATTCGCTTCCACGTAATTTCTTTCAACTTTTCACTCAATACTTTAAATTCGCTATCGCCGGGAACAGGGAGGTTCCATGCCGCGCCCCACGGTCTGACCGGGAACTCGTCTTCTTGCGGGAACAGGTCCTTCCAAGTCGTTGCGCCGTAAGCTTTCAGCGTTTCTTTCGCTGCATCGCTATAGCCTGCGACAATTTGTTCCGGGAATTTGGTGGTGTAGTAATTGCCTGTCGAGTCCACTTCTCCGTCGCCGTAATGCAGGCCCATGTTTGTATAGAAATCTATGCCGCTTTCTTTCTGGAAGTTTGTCGTATCTTCGCTTTTACGCTTTTGAACGTCCGCCGGGATGACGCGCTTGCCATTTTCAACATTGTAGTGTTTCCCTTCGATTCCCCAGTTGATGAGAACTTGGCCTTCTTCGGAAGCGAGGAAGTCAAGGAATTTAATGGCGCGAACCGGATCTTCACAATCCGTCGTAATGCCTACGCCCCAACCTGCCATAAAGCCTGTCGGCCAGAAGGACGTTTCTTTGTACTCTTCAGTCAAAGTAACCGGATAATGGCCGTAAGTGTATTCGAACTTGCCTGCCGATTTCAGCGCATTTTCGGCTTCACCGTAATCCCACTGCTGGTCGATCAAGCCGAGAACGCGACCGGAAGCGACCTTCGCTTTATACTGGTCGTACTTTTGCACGAAGCTTTCCTTGTCGAGCAAACCTTCCGCGTTCATGTGGTTCAACCAACGGAAATACTCTTTCTCCGCCGGACGGCGGAAGTGGTACGTAACTTCCTGCGTATCGATATCGATGTTAAACTCGCCGTCGTCAGGCGCGCCCGTCGTGTAGAACGCAGGGTTCGTAACGGAGATGTACATGCGCCAGTCGTCCGCGTTTAGCGATACGCCGATGTTCGGGTTGCCGTTTTCATCGGTAGGGTGCTTCTCAAGGTAGGCTTTAAGTGCGTTTTCGAAGTCTTTCACCGTGCGGATTTTCGGATAGCCGAGTTCTTTGACGACGCGGTGCTGAAGCGAGAAGCCGCCGCCTGCTTCAAACGACTTTCCGCCAACCTTCGAATACGTAGGAATGACATAGATGGACTGATCTTCTTCGCTGTAACGCAGGCGCTTCATTTGATCGCCGAGCATTTTCTTAATATTCGGCGCATGCTGCTCGATCAAGTCGGTCAAATCGATCATGGCTCCGGCATCGACCAGACTGCTCAACCCGCCCTTCGGGCTGATCAAATCCGGATAATCGCCGCTCGCCGCGATGAGTGCGATCTTCTGAGAAGAGTCGCCGACCGCAAATTCGGCGTCAAGCGTTACGCCTGTTTTTTCGGTAATCGCTTTACCTACCTCGTCCTGCATCTTTTGCCAGTTCGGGTGTTCGTCGGCGCCATAGAACGTGAACGTGACCGGCGACGTGTCGTTTGCCGTATCTGTTTCTTTACCACCGGCATTTTCCGTCGGAGTGTTGCCTTCGTTCCCCCCGGCCTGTTCATTATTGCCCGGTTGTCCGCCGCAGCCCGCCAGCAAGCCGGCCAGCATAACGGCCGACAGCAATATGCCGGACCATTTTCTCTTTGCTTTCATGTTGTACCCTCCCGTGAGTTTAAATCTATATTGTATAAACAGGTTGCCCTGCAAATACCGTAATGAATCAGCTTTTTACCGCGCCTAACGTCATGCCCCTCACAAAATATCTCTGAAGGAACGGATATACGACCAGGATCGGAACCGTCACGACCATCGTGATCGCCATCTTAACGGACTCCGGCGACACTTGCGCCATGACGTCGGACATATTTTTCGTCCGATAGTCGCCGCCGCTGCTCTGGGTGGTGCTTTGCAGCACTTTCATCAATTCGTACTGAAGTGTGGTTAACGATTCGTTGGACGAATTGTACAAATACGTATCGAACCAAGAATTCCACTGTCCTACCGCAAGAAACAGCGCGATCGTCGCAAGCGCAGGCGTCGTAAGCGGAAGAATGACCCGCCAATAAATTGTAAAGTCGTTGGCGCCGTCCAGCTTGGCCGATTCTTGAAGAGCGTAAGGAAGCCCGTCGATAAAAGAACGGATGACGAATACGTTAAACGCGCTTACCAACCCGGGAAGAATATATACGGCGAACGTGTTCATCATTCCGAGGTCCCGGATCAACATAAAGGACGGAATCAATCCGCCGGATACGTACATCGTCAAGGCCAAAAACACGGAAATGAATCTGCGGCCTTGAAAGTCGGGTCTGCTAAGCGTGTAGGCAAGCATCGAAGCGCTGGCAAGACCCAGTAACGTACCAAGTACCGTCCGAAGCACCGAGTTTTTAAACCCGACTAACAGTCCTTCGTACGCGAAGATCAGCTCGTAGTTCTCAAGTGTGAATGCCCGCGGGAATATCGTAATGCCTCCGCGCACACTGTCAACGGAATCGTTGAATGAGAGCGCAAGCACGTTCAAGAACGGGTACAGCGTCGCAACGGTGACGATTATCGCAGTCGCATAGACGGCCGTATCGAATATTTTGTCCGATAAAGGTTTGTGTGTAAGACTTGTTGTCTTCGCTGACATTTTCGCCGGTTCCTCCTCACATGATGCTTTCTTTCGTTATCCGCTTGAACAAGCCGTTCGCAATGAATAACAGAATGATGCTGACGACCGAATTGAAAATATTGATCGCCGTACCGAAGGAGAAGCGTCCCATACCAAGCCCGTAGTTAAGCGCGTACAGGTCAAGCACCTGTGAGTAATCGCGAACCAAATTGTTGCCGAGCAAAAACTGCTTCTCGAAACCGATGCTTATCAAATGCCCGATGGACATAATGAGCAAAATTATGATCGTTGACCGGATACCCGGCAGCGTGATGTGCCATATTTGACGCAGCCGGCTCGCGCCGTCCACTCTTGCCGCCTCATAAAGCTCGGGGCTGATGCCCGCAATAGCGGCCAAGTAGATGATCGCGTTCCAACCGGTTTCTTTCCAAATATCCGAAACGGTCACGATTCCCCAGAACAATTCGCCTTTCGCCATGAATTGAACCGGTTCGTCAATGGCTCCGATCCATATGAGAAACTCGTTCAAAGCGCCGTTTTCCGTGGACAGCATCTTCGTAATGATTCCGGCCACGACGACCCACGACACAAAGTGCGGTAAATACGAAACCGTTTGCACGAACCGTTTAATCGCCATTTGCCGCACTTCGTTCAGAAGAACCGCGAAGATGATCGGCACCGTAAATCCGGCAATGAGTCCCATAAAACTCATCGCGAGCGTATTGCGCATGACCAGATAGAACGTGTCATCCTGAAACAGCGTCCGAAAATTGTCGAATCCTACCCACTGCTGCTCGAAGAACGATTTGCCGGGCTTGAACTTTTGAAACGCCATCGTCCAACCCCAAAGCGGCAAATAACTGAAAACGAACACCCACACGACAAAAGGCAGCGACATCATGTACAAGTATTTGTTTTGGAGAAACGTCCTCCAGAAACTCTTGCCCTTTCGGGGTTTCGCTTGTGTCTGCATGTTGTTTGTTACCGCTTCCATGGTACCCCTCCTATATCTATAGATCCATCATAAAGCAATGAAACCGCATACATCTACCCGAAGGATTTGGCACAAAATCATATAAAAATTAGTGTAAGCGCGAACAAAGAAAGAGAAGCGCACAACTGTGCGCCCCTCAAGTAACGCTTTATTTTTTCCTGTACGCGGACGGAGAAGTACCGACATATTTCCGGAATTTGCTGTGAAAATAATCGACGTTCGCATAGCCGACTTTTTCCGCCACTTGGTATACCTTGATTCCTTGTTGCAGAAATTCTTTCGCATGCTCTATCCTTACTTTGTCCAAATACGTGTTGAAGTACTCGCCCGTCGCGTTTTTAAACAGCTTTCCCAAATACGCGCTGTTGTAATTGAACACTTCCGCGAGCGTTTCCAGCTTCAAATTCTCATGGTAGTTGCGGTGAATCAAGTCGATCATCCTCTTTATCTGTTTGTCCGTTCCGTCAACTTCCAAGGTGTCCGCCAAACTTTGAAAAATGTTCACCGCATGGCGCAGCAGATCGCGGTAACGGTACTCCTTATACATCTCAAGCATGCCGCTTGAAAACCGGGGGCTGATCTCTTGGATTTCGGCATGCTGCTGCGACAGCTTGCCTAGAACTCCCGTCGCAAGCTGCACGAAAACGGTCTTGAATTCTTCCTCGGACAATCCCGTCATTCGCTTTCCCGCGTCCTCGACTAATTGCTCAATCAATTCGCGGTTGCCGACCTCGACGGCGAGAAACAGCTTTTCGGACAAGGCAGCAATGTCAACCAGCTCTTCCGCCGTGTCTTCTGCATCCGGTTCCCGGGACGAAGGATTGACTTCTCGTTTACGTACGATCTGTTCGCCGTCAAGGAAGAAGCGGTCCTTCATTAATTGTAACGCATTCGAATATGAACGTTCGATCTCCCGCCAGTTTGGAACCGGACCGCCTGACATTGCGATGAAATCGACATTGTGTTCTTTGCAAGCAGAAGAAATATCTTTGTATATTGACTTCAGGATGTGCTCGTCGTTCGATGCGTCTTTCAACAGCAATCCGAGGTACGGTTCCATCGAGAAGACGGCGCATCTCCCCGTATCTTCGATTCTTTCCGCCAGAGTACGCTTGATTTGCGCGGCGGACGCCGAGTCGATATCTCCCCGGGACAGCAGCTTGATCAATATTACTTCATAAGCGTGCCAGCCCAATCCTGCATCCTCAACCGCATCGCCTGAAACTTCATTGTTACCGCCGGTCAATTGCGCTCGGATTCGATCCTCTCTGTTATGCATGCCGCCGGAGGAGGATGAACTCCTCAATTGTTCCTCGCGCGCGATGGATGCTTTAATCTTTTCCAAATACTCGATCAATTCATCCTCATCGATAGGCTTCAGCAAATAACCGTCAATTTTGTGCGTTATCGCCTTCTTGGCATAATCGAAATCCGCATAGCCGCTCAAGATAAGCAAATGAGGGGAGTTTTCCGCTTTCCGAAGCTCCTGGATCAGCTCCAGGCCGTCCATCCCCGGCATCCGAATGTCCACAATCATCAAATCCGGTTTATGGAGATCGTATTTCAGTAACGCTTCTTTTCCATTAGCCGCCGTATCGACAACCCGGTATCCCATATCCTCCCACGTTATAAGCGTTCGGAGCCCTTCGCGAATCGTAGGCTCATCATCCACAAGCAAAACTTTATACAAGAGGTTCGCCTCCGATCGGAATCGTAAAATGAATGCGAGTGCCGACGTTTGTCTCGCTCTCTATAACAAGGCCGTATTCGCTGCCGTAAGAAAGCTGAAGCCTCAAGTGAACGTTTCGTAAGCCGATCCGGTTTTTCTCGTCGTCTTCGCTGTCTTTTAATGAATCGTACAACTCCCGGATTTTTTGCTCGCTCATGCCCACTCCGTCGTCGGTAACCAGCACGTGCACTTCGCTTCCGGACACGCCCGCTTTCACTCTAACCGTGCCGCCGTGTTCCTTGTTTTCCAAACCGTGTATGACCGCATTTTCCACCAACGGCTGAATGATCAGAGGGGGAATCGGCGTCTGCTCGGCGTTCGGATCGATATCAAGCTCGTAATGCAGCCGATCCTCATAGCGGAATTTCTGGATATCCAAATAGCACCGGACCATATCGATTTCATCTTTCAGTTTCGTCTTTCTTTGGCTGGCCTCCAAATTTTTTCTCATCATCTTCCCCAGCAGCCTCACCACGTGGGATATTTCCTTCTCCCCTTTCAAGTGCGCTTTCATTCGAATCGATTCCAGCGCGTTAAATAAGAAGTGAGGGTTGATTTGACTGGCCATCATTTTAAATTTGATTTCGTTCTGCTTCGATTCGAGCAATCTCTTCTGATCGTTCGATTTCTGCACCTCGGCCACCAGGTTGTTAATGCTGGCCACCATCGAGTTGAACTGCCGAGACAGCTGGCCGATTTCGTCCTTGCCGTCGATTTCAAGCGAGATGTCCAAGTTGCCGGTCGCCACCTTCGAGATATGCTTGCTCAACCGCAGCATTCTGTTGGACAGCACAGTCGAAAACCCGTAAATCATAAAGATGGCCAGGATGAGGCTGACGGTGATGACGGTCAGCGCCAACTGGTTGATCCGGTTTGCGTCTTTGACGATCTGATCGATCGAGAACACGGAAATAATCCGAAGCGTATTCATACTGGATACCGGAATCAGCGGCTCGATCCGGATTTGCGAAGCGGTGCCGTTCACGTCCGCTTCGAACACGCCGCTTTGCCGGTCCATCAGATCTTGATCGAAATCGATATCTTGCAGCGTCTTTCCGATCAACTCCGTCCGGTTGGCCGCAACGATATGATTCGTGGCATCGACGATTAACGTTTCGAACGTTTCCTGGCTTAAGATCTTGTTCAGCATGTTGGCATTGACGTTGATGACAAGGACTCCGCTTGAATTTGAGCTTAGGAATTTGACTTTACGCACCAAACTCAAATATTTGCGGTGATCCCGCTCGTCCTCGATGTAATACCATCCGATCAAACCGCCGCTTTCCATCGCTTCGCGGTACCAGAACGATTCCAGAATACGATCGCCCGGCTGAATGATTTGCCAGTTGTTCAAGAGCGTCGGGTTGTTCATATAGAAACGGATGTTGGAAATCTCGTCGTATAATTCAAGCAAAAGATCGATATCCTGATAATCCCTGTATGATCTTACCACATCGTAAACCGACTCGTACTGACGGTTGGCCACCCGCTCGAGCCTTTCGTCGTTCGCAAGCCTGTAGGCGCTGTCGTAGGCGACGTTGATTACTTCGGACGTCCGTTTTTTGACCCGTTCCACGTTCATCGACGTCTGCTCTGTGGCGTTGTTCAACGCCATGTCGCGCAGCTCGCCCGTCAAGAAGATGCCGACGATCAAGACGGGGACGAAGACTACGATGATGAAGGACAAAAACAGCTTGGTCCGGAGCTTAAGATCGTTAATTGTGCGAATCAACTTATGAATCACGCCCGGCTTCACCTCTATCTTGTCCTGGATTGGGGTATTGGGGTAATGGCGTACATTGCGGAATTAGCGTATTGAAATGTATTTCTTCCGTAATGTGGAAAACGCTTTCACTTCCCAACTTTCATTTTATCCGACACCACAGGCCTAGGTCAAAGTGCGCAATGAGCCCAGTATTGGGAGTTTTCCCCGTTACGGCGCACAATCGGCGGGGCAAAAACACACGCAACGAACAGCAAAAGTCCCGATACAGCGGTTTGATCGCTGTACCGGGACCGCAACGGGCTCAGCCCTTAATCGGACAAAATAACGACGCCTCTGCCCGGCACCGACGCCGAACCGGAAACCGATTTCCCTGTCAGAAGGTCGGTGTAACGGCTTCCGTCCAATTCTACCGTCACCGCCTCCGGATTGTGGTTTAGTAGAAACAGCATCGAATTCCCGTCCTTCGTACGGCGGGAAACTTCCAGGCCGGCAGGCGCGTTCAACAGCGGTTTCACGCCTTTCGACTCGCAAAGGTTGGCCAAAAATCCGCCAAGAAATTCAGCATCCGGACTCGTGGCGACATACCAGGCTTGGCCTTGCCCGAAGCGGTTCACCGTTACGGCCGGCATCCCTTTGTAGAAATCTGAGCCGTATTCGGCGACCGGTTCCGCACCCTCCAGATGGATCAAGTCGCACAGCAGACCGCATTCGTACGAACCGTTCAAGCTTCCAAGCGGCTGCTTCATGACTACTTGGTTTTTCTGATCCGGGAACAACGCGTCGATCTCTTCCGCCCAAATCCCCAGCACCTTCCGCAGCTCGCCCGGGTACCCGCCCACAGTGACAAGGTCGTTCTCGTTCACGATGCCGCTGAAGAACGTCGTTACGAACGTTCCGCCGTTGCGAACGAACTCTTCGATCTTCTGCGCGTATCCCGGCTTAACCATATACAATACTGGAGCGATGACGATATCGTATTTGCTCAAATCTTCCTCGACGCCGATCATATCGGTTTGAATGTTCATGCCGAACAACGCGTCGTAATACTTGTGCACTTCATCCACATATTTAAGCGCGATCGTCGGTCCGCTTGACAGTTCAACCGCCCACCGGTTTTCCCAGTCGAATACGATCGCGACCTTCGCTTCCACGCGCGCATCCAGCACCTTGTCGGACAGCTTCTGCAGCTCTCCGCCAAGCTCCGCGCATTCCCGGAACACCCGCGTATTCTCATGTCCGACGTGCTCGATGACGGCGCCGTGGTATTTCTCGCATGCCCCGATCGAACGGCGCAGCTGGAAAAACATGACCGTATCCGCACCCCGTGCGACCGCCTGATAGCTCCAGAGCCGCATTACGCCAGGACGTTTCAAAGAATTGTAAGGCTGCCAATTTTGTTGACTAGGCGTCTGCTCCATCAGCATGAACGGCTGGCCGCCCTTTAATCCGCGCATCAAATCGTGCACCATCGCAGTGTAGCTTACAGGTGTCGTTAAAGACGGATAATTGTCCCACGACACGACGTCCATATACTTCGCCCATTCGAAATAATCCAACACAGGATACGTTCCCATCAAGTTCGTTGTAACCGGAATGTGCGGCGTGTGCTTTTTCAATTCGTCATATTCAATTTTGTAGCATTCCAGAAGGCTGTGCGACATAAAACGGCGGTAGTCGAGCGATATTCCCTGGAAATTCGTCCGGTTGCCGCCCCACTCCTCGCTCAACTCGTTCGGAGGAACGATTTCGTCCCAATCGTAAAAAGTATGCCCCCAAAACCGCGTATTCCACGCTTTGTTCAGCTTGTCCAACGTGCCGTAACGGCCGCGCAGCCATTCGCGGAAGCCTTCCGCGCAGCGCTCGCAATAACAGTATCCGCCGTACTCGTTGGAAACGTGCCATATCAGCAAGCCGGGATGGTCCTTGTACCTCTCCGCCAGCTTGCCGGCGATCAACCGGGAATATTTGCGGTACGTCGGACTGTTCGGGCAGGAGTTGTGTCGTCCGCCGAACGCGCGCTTGCGTCCTTGGTAGTCTACGCGAAGCACGTCAGGGTACTTCTTCGCCATCCAAGCTGGATGAGCTCCGGTGCTCGTGGCCAGACAAGTATAGATTCCGTTGTTGTATAATCTGTCTATCGTCTCATCGAGCCAAGCGAAATCGTAGGTGTCCTCATTCGGTTGGCTCAACGCCCAAGAGAACACATTCAGCGTCGCGACATCTATGCCCGCCAGCTTGAACATGCGAATGTCTTCATCCCATACGTCCGATTCCCATTGCTCCGGATTATAGTCTCCCCCGTACCAGATTTTCGGCAGCTTTTCGTTTATCACGTGAAACGCACATCCTTTTGTAATATAAATATATAACCATTGTAAATGTTCGCAAATCGCCGATAAATATAATAATATGGTTGGTGGCTATAATTATATGGAACATGAAGAAAGGAATTCAAGCCATGATTTCCCTGCCTCACCGCAGATTCGTCCTCACGCCTTCAGACGCTCAGCAGCTGCCGATCATCGTCGAAAGCTTGGGTCATAATCCGAACCAAGAAAAAATATGGCGTCAAGACGGTTATCCGTATTACCACTGGATTCAGACCGCGAAAGGTGAAGGAACAATCACAATCGGAGGCAAGACGACAAACATCCCTCCACATACCGGCGTCCTGTTGTTTCCTCGTATCCCTCATTCGTACGAGACGGTTTCCGACATATGGGAAACGCAATATTTGACGTTCGGCGGACCGGCCGTGGAAGGCATTCTCGCTTCCATCGGCATCCGCGAGCCGGCCGTCTTCCGGTGGCAGCCGGAAGCGCCGTTATCGTCTTTTATCGAGAAGCTGTTGGACCGGCTGGAGTCTGAGACCGATGTGCTCGGTCTCGCCGTATCGTCGGAGACGTACCGTTTTCTGATTACCTTGAGCCGTTACGCCTTATACGGCAATCGTACGGCAAGCGCCGGCAACCTTGATAAAATCCGCACGATCGTCGAATGGATGGAATCTCATTACGAAGACCCGGGCATCGGACTGAAGGACATCGCTTCCGTCCTTCCGGTATCCGGCCGCCGCCTTAACGCGGTATTTCAGGAAACGTTCGGCTTGTCACCCTATGCGTACTTTATCCATCTACGCATCCGAAAGGCGAAGGAAATGCTTATCGCTTCATCGTCAGTCACCGTGAAGGAAGTCGCGCAAAAAGTCGGTTTCCGAGATACGAGCCATTTCGTCGCAACGTTCCGCAAACATGTCGGCATGCCGCCCGAACAGTTCCGAAAGCTTCATTAAGCTAATTTTCATCGGATTTTTCAACCAATTTTCCGGGTATGACGACGATTCACTTAGTGATAAAATGAACACGCGATGAAAGCGCATTCGAGGAGTTGAACGCATTGACACAAAAATATGATTTTCCATTCCAAAACCCTGACTTGCCTCTTGAAACAAGGGTGAACGACCTTGTTTCCCGGTTTACGCCCGACGAAAAAATCAACCTGATGTGCCAGTACCAAGACGAGATCGCCCGATTGGGCGTGAAACCGTATAAGCACGGAACGGAAGCGGCTCACGGCATGGCTTGGCTCGGAGAAGCGACGACGTTCCCCCAACCGATCGGGCTCGCTTGCACGTGGGACACGGACTTGCTGAAGCGGGTCGGCAGCGCCATCGGGGACGAAGCGCGCGGCTTCTTCAAGCGGAATCCGGCCGTTAACGGATTGACGCTATGGGCGCCGACGGTCGATATGGAACGCGACCCTCGCTGGGGCCGCACGGAGGAAGCGTACGGCGAAGACCCGCATTTGACGGGCAAGCTTGCGACAGCTCTCATCCGCGGCATTCAAGGAGACGATCCGAACTATTTGAAGGCCGTAGCATCGTTGAAACATTTCCTCGGCAACAATAATGAAATCGACCGGGGCAGCTGTTCCGTCAGCATCGATCCGCGCAACATGCGGGAATATTATTTGAAAGCGTTCGAAATACCGTTCAAGGAAGGCGGCGCGCAGTCGATGATGACGGCGTACAACTCCGTCAACGGAGTGCCGGCCAACGTAAACCCTGATGTCGTCAAAATCGTGAAACAGGAATGGGGCATGGACGGCTTCGTCGTCAGCGATGCCGGCGACGTGCTCGGAACGGTCAATGACCATCGTTATTACGAGACGTACAAAGAAGCGGTCGCGCAAACGATCAAATGCGGCATCGACAGTATCACCGACGATCATCCGGTTTCCAAACAAGCGATCCGCGATGCTCTTGCCGAAGGATTGCTGACGGAGAACGACCTGGACATTGCGCTGCGAAACACGTTCCGAGTCCGGTTCCGCCTCGGCGAATTCGATCCGGACGAGCGCAATCCTTATGCGTCCATCGATGAAACGATCATTCTGCATCCGGAGCATGCGAAGCTGTCGCTGGAAGCGGCGCGCAAAAACATCGTCCTGCTCAAGAATGACGGAGGGACTTTGCCTCTTGACGCCGGGAAACTGAACAAGGTCGCGGTCATCGGGCCGTTTGGAGGCATTGTGTACCGCGATTGGTACAGCGGCACACTTCCCTACGCGGTAACACCGCTTCAGGGCATCCAAGAGAAATTGGCGGGCAAAGCCCTCAGCTTCAACAACGGCTGCGATCTCATTAAGCTGAAATCGCAATCGAACGGCCGGTATGTGCGTTTGTCGGACAAGGATAAGAGTCCTCTTGCCGCCGACTGCGCCGATGCCGCTCAAGCGTCTGTGTTCGAATCGACCGATTGGGGCTGGGACAGCCATACGCTTATTGCGCAATCCAACGGAAAATATGTCACTACCGACGACAAGGAAGTCACTGCATCTTCGGATCATATTTGGGAATGGTTCACGAAAGAGGTTTTCCACGTCCGGCCGCAGGACGGAAGCTCCAAAGTGAAGATTTCCACCTGGAACAATCGTCCCGTGACCGTCGACGCGGGCACGGGAGCGTTGACCGTGACGGACGGAACGGCAGCAGATGCGGAGAGCTTTATCGCCGAGAAAGTGACTGACGGCTTACGGGACGCGGTAGAGGCTGCAAAAGCCGCCGACGCGGCCATCGTCTTCGTCGGCAACCATCCGCTCATTAACGGCAAAGAAACGATGGACCGTCCGGACATTACGCTTGCGCAATCGCAGGAACGGCTCATCCAGGAAGTATTCCGGGCGAACCCCAATACGATCGTGGTCATCGTCGGCAGCTATCCGTACGCTATCAACTGGGTGGACGCGAACATTCCTGCCGTATTGTACACTTCGCATGCAGGGCAAGAGCTCGGACGCGCCGTCGCGGACGTGTTGTTCGGCGAATATAATCCGGCCGGGCGCTTGAACATGACATGGTTTAAATCCGTTGAACAGCTTCCGGATTTTATGGATTACGATATTATCAAGGGCAATCGCACGTACCAGTATTTCGACGGAGATCCGTTGTACCCGTTCGGTCACGGCCTTTCCTACGCGAGCTTCCAGTACGACGGCTTGAAACTGAGCGCTAATAATATCGATGCCGGCGGATCCGTTACGGTAAGCTGCAGGATTACGAATGCGGGATCCGTTCCGGGCGAGGAAGTAGTACAGCTGTATGTCCGCGCGGAGCAATCCCGGGTGAAACGTCCTCTGAAGCAGCTGCAAGGATTCCGGAGACTGCACCTTGCTCCAGGCGACTCCGCTGAAGTCCAATTCGTGCTTCCGGCCTCGGAGTTCGCTTTCTGGGACGTGACTCGCGAACGTTACTGCGTGGAGAGCGGCGATTACACGATCATGATCGGTTCGTCATCCTCGGATATTAAGCTGAACGGGACGCTGTCCGTGAACGG
The DNA here is from genome assembly GCF_016482785.1 of Paenibacillus alkalitolerans. Lineage (GTDB taxonomy): Bacteria > Bacillota > Bacilli > Paenibacillales > YIM-B00363 > Paenibacillus_AE > Paenibacillus_AE alkalitolerans. The sequence continues at coordinate 868,357 of NZ_JAEMXM010000001.1, forward strand.
TGAGTCGGTTCCGCCGCGTGACCTGAAGCAAGTGACCAAGGCCGTTAACTATGACGACTATGCTAACGTAACGATCGGTGAATGTAAGGAAGGCGGCAGCAGTGTTGCGGCGTCCGTGGAGGGCGCATGGGTGCGGTTTGACGATGCGGAATTCGGCGCAGGCGTCAGTTCATTCGAGACGAGGGCTGCAAGCGTTGAGGGGGCAACCGTCGAGATTCGTCTGAACGGACCCGACGGTCCGTTGGCAGGCACGTGCACGATTAGCGCTTCGGGCAGCGGACAAGCTTGGCAAACGGCCACCTGTGCGGTGACGGGCGTCAACGGAAGACACGGCGTATATTTAGTTTTCCGCGGAGCAGTAAATATAAGCTGGTTCAGGTTCATCGGTTAGCCCCGGCTTGCGCAAACAGGTCAGACGTGTGGCTGAAGTAGATAGGGTCATTTTTTGAGCTTATTTATAAATATAGGATCAATTTTTAACCTTATTTCACCCGGTCCACTCGTGGAGAATCAGAGAAGTAGCACGCTGTAAGTGTATAGGGTCAATTTTTGAGTTTATTCATAAAAATAGGGTCATTTTTTGAGCTTATCTTACCTAGATCACTCGTGGAGAGTCGTAGAAGTAGCACGCTGCGAGTGTATAGGGTCATTTTTTGAGCTTATTCATAAAAATAGGGTCAATTTTGAGATTGTCAATTAATTGCCGGCACGAACATGCAGCCGAAATTTATTCGCTCGCAGCGTTTTAAGTCAGTTGAATTTATCGACAGTCTCATTTTTGACCTTATTTTACTCGGATCACTCGTGGAGAATCGTAGAAGTAACAGGCTGCGTGTACATAGGGTAAGTTTTCAACCTTCTCTACCGCTACCGGGATTAGCCGCAGTTTGGATTATCCATCGGGACGATGGATAAAAAAGTTGTTTTGTTTCGTTGGAGGATGCAGCCCAAGCGGAGGCGCGGGAGGGGTTTTCCTTAAAAACTGCTTTTCGGCAACAAGTTACGATTACTCCTGAACGTGTACCGTTTATAATAGAAAAGCAGCATCGATTGAACGCACTATTACGCGTATCATCGATGCTGCTTTTTCTATTATTCGCCTAATCCCGAGTTCTCCCCTAATCCCGACTACTCCCACCGGAACGTAAGGCTCGCCGCAACGAACGAGACAAGCAGCCAACCAAGCATAATCAACGTTTCGACCCATAATCCCGTCATCCCGATGCCGACGTTCATCACTTCCCTCAGGCTTTCCGACAGATGGGTAATCGGCAGCGCGTTCACGAACGGCTGCATAATCTCCGGCATGTTGCGAACCGGGAAAAACACGTTCCCCAAAAACATCAAAGGGAACGAGATTAATCCCGCAATCGGACCGGCGCTCTCCGGGTTTTTCGCAAGTCCCGCGATAATGAAGCCGATGGACATAAAGACAAGCGTGCCAAGTACGACGTAAAACAGAAGAAGCAGCCACGAACCTCTCACCTGCGTGCCGAACACAGCGGAAGCGATCAGCAGCACGATCATCGCTTGCGCAGCGTTCAGCAGCAACCGAGCAGTTATTTGCGCCGAAATGAACGTGCGCGCCTTCAGCGTCGTGCTCTGCATCCGGCGAAGCACGCCGCGTTCGCGCCAAGAGGCGATTTGTCCGGCAACCCCGTTCAAGTTGGTGGACATGATCATCATCGCAACGATCCCAGGGACAAGAAAATCAATGTATTTCAAACCTAACGATTGAATAGGTTTCGCGTCTACCGTAACTACAGGCTTATAACCGGTAATCTGTTTGCTTAATCCATCCGCCACCCCGTTGACGAACGTAACGCCGAGTTGGGATGCCGCCATATTTTTCTCGTCGAAGTACGTCTCCAGCGCTGCGCCGTTTCCGGCTCCAAGCCGCTCGCCGTATCCCGCCGGCACAACGACAACAACTTGCATGTCTCCCCGCTTCAACATGTCGAGCGCCGATTCCCGATCATCATCCTGCTCCGTTGGAACCGCCGACTGCAGCAAAAACGCCGCAACGACCGCTTCGGAAGCTTCCGTCCCGTCCTCATCCACAACAACCGCGGCAAAATTAACGCCGCCGTTTCCGGAAAACGATCCGAGAGCCACCATCAATAAAATCGGAAAAAATAGCGTGAAAAACAATACTTGCCGATTGCGTGCAAATAGCCGCAATTGCGCCAATGTCAGCTGCCAATATCCTCTCATGACTCTCTGAGGCTCCTTCCGGTCATCTGAATGAACACATCTTCCAGCGTTGCGGATCGCGTGCTTAAATCCGTCAACTCCAGACCGTACTCATCCGCCTTCGGAATCAAATCCGTAAGCGATGCCTGCAAGTCGTCCGTATAAAGAACAAATTGATCCTTCCGTTCCTCCACACGGCTGACGCGATAAATTCCCCTGAGTATATCTTCGAGCCGCTGCAATTGTTCCTCAGTGTGTTTCTCTCTGTTCGGAATGTGGAATTCGATCGTCCTGTCGGCTCCGAGCGAGTTGATTAAACTTTGCGGCGTATCGAGCGCGATCACTTTCCCTTGATCCATTAAACAAATACGGTCGCACAATATGTATGCTTCATCCATGTAGTGTGTGGACAGGACGACCGTCTTGCCCTGTTCCTTCATCCGCAAAATAATGTCCCACAGCGTACGGCGCGCTTGCGGATCCAGTCCCGTCGTCGGCTCGTCAAGGAACACAACGAGCGGATCGTTCACGAGCGCGAGCGCAATCGCCAACCGCTGCTTCTGCCCGCCGGAGAGATGCTTGACGCGACCGTTGAGCTTATCTTTCAGTATCATGCTTTCAAGCAGCGGATCGACAGGGACGGGATTTTTATAAAAGGAGGCGTACATCTGAGTAATCTCTCTCACCGTAAGCAGTTCAAACAAGGAAGTCGATTGAAGCTGAACGCCGATGACGGCTTTCACTTGATCCAGATGCGTGCGTGTATCATAGCCGCCGACCCGCGCGACTCCGCCGTCGGGCTTGCGCAGCCCTTCGATCATCTCCATCGTCGTAGTTTTGCCTGCGCCGTTCGGTCCCAGTAGCCCGAACACTTCCCCTTGGCGCACTTCGAAGCTCACGCCGGCAACCGCCGTGAAATCCCCATACTTCTTCACCAGGTTATCAACCTCGATGACGTGCTGCACCCTCTCCGCCTCGCTTCCATTTTTTTCATTTAACCTTCACTGACTTTTATATTACACAAAGCGGTGTGCAAAGGCAAAAGCACTATGACAAGAGATATTGCATAGCCGCGATTCAAACACATTGACAAGGAAGTATGGCGTTCCCAAAATATAATACAAATTGCCTTTATAGGAATATTCCTATTATGGTATATATAAAACTACAGATGCATAGTACCATCATGAATTTTTCGCATCTCAATCCCAGTGAAAAACCATCGCGAATATCGCGATGGTTTTCGGTTATATTACAGTCTGATTGTAATCTTGGACGCACCGGCATGCGGTGTGAGCTTGACGCCTTCGCTGGTGCTTTCGAACGCTGCGCCTTCAGCGGAAACGATGCTTTCAATGCCGCGCAGTACTGCGTGCCAAGGCTTCCGTGCGCCTTCGGCCGCGATTTCGAGCGTTCCTCCGCTGCGGAACGCGCTCGCTTTCAACTCAGCCGCTCCGTTCAAATCGTACACCGCGGTCGAAGCAGAAGCGCCATCCTCAAGCTCGAACAGATGGAAAGTCACATTATCGGCAAAATCATAATCCGGCCTTTGATCGTTGCTGCCGATCGCGATCAGGCTGTTCGGTCTGACAAGAAGCGGGACGGTCATATATCCGTGCTTCTCTTTTACCCACTTGCCGCCTTCGACTTTATCGCCGGTAATCATATTCGTCCATCGGCCTTCCGGCACATAATATTGGACGGTGCCTTCCGAATTGAAGATCGGCGCCACAAGCAGCCTCTCGCCCAACATATACTGCCTGTCCAGGTAGTGGCAGGTCGGATCCTCCGGGAACTCCAGAACCATGGCACGCATCATCGGCAAGCCTTTCTCGGTCGCTTCGACGGCGTATCCGAACAGATGCGGCATCAGGCGGCTCTTCAGTTCCGTAAAGTAACGGAGCACATCGACCGATTCTTCGTCAAACAGCCACGGCACCCGGTACGATTCGTTACCATGGAGTCGGCTGTGGGACGAAAGCAGCCCGAAAGCGACCCAACGCTTGTAGATGTCCGCCGGTGCCGTCCGTTCAAAGCCGCTGATATCGTGGCTCCAGAAGCCGAAGCCCGACAAGCCGAGCGACAGGCCGCCGCGAAGGGTCTCGGCCATCGAGTCGTAGTTCGCCGAACAGTCTCCGCCCCAATGAACGGGGAACTGTTGGCCGCCGGCCGTCGCGGAGCGCGCGAACAGCATCGCTTCGTTCTTGCCGCGGTGCTGCTCGAGCACCTCAAATACGGCTTTATTATAAAGCTGTGTGTAATAGTTATGCATCTTCATCGGATCGGACCCGTCGTAATAAACGACATCCGTCGGAATGCGCTCGCCGAAGTCCGTCTTGAAGCAATCGACGCCCATGTCCATCAACCGCTTAAGCTTGCTTTGATACCATTTTACGGCGTCCGGATTCGTGAAATCGACAAGCCCCATACCCGCCTGCCATTTGTCCCATTGCCATACATCGCCGTCTTTTGTTTTGACGAGGTAGCCTTTTTCCGCGCCTTCCTTGAACAGAGGCGATTTTTGCGCAATGTACGAGTTGATCCATACGCAGATGCGCAGTCCCCGGTCTTTCAAGCGGCGGAGCATGCCTTCCGGATCCGGGAACATGTCCGGATCCCATTCGAAATCGCACCATTGGTACTCTTTCATCCAGAAACAATCGAAATGGAATACATGCAGCGGAATGTTCCGTTCGGCCATTCCTTCGATGAAGCTGTTGACCGTCGCTTCGTCGTAATTCGTTGTGAAGGAAGTCGTCAGCCAAAGCCCGAACGACCATGCCGGCGGAAGAGCCGGTTTTCCTGTCAGCTTCGTGTAATTGTCCAACACGTCCTTCAACGTTTCGCCGCCGACGATGAAATACTCCAACGTCTCGCCCGGCACGCTAAAGCCTACTTTGGAGACGACCTCCGACGCAACCTCGAACGAGACCCGCTCCGGATGGTTGACGAACACGCCGTATCCGCCGCTGGATAAATAGAACGGAACGTTCTTATACGCCTGCTCGCTGCTGGTGCCTCCGTCTTCGTTCCAAATATCGACGGCTTGTCCGTTTTTTACGAACGGCGTAAATCTTTCTCCCAACCCGTATACTTGCTCGCCGATACCGAGGTCGAGCATTTCACGGAAATATGGGCTGCCGTCTCGATCGACAATGTAAGCGGCCCCTTTGTTCGCCGTTCCGGTTAGTCTCTTGCCTTCAAAATCGAACTCCAAACCCCAAGCCGGCGATTTGCGGATTGTCGCCGTCAGCCCGCCGCTTTGCAGCTTCACGAACTGTTCCGTTTGGTCTATCGCAATCTTTGTTTGCGGATCTTGATGAATTTCAAAATCAGGTCCCAAATGCCGCCTTCCCGCATGATGCGTCCACCGCACGCGGATCACGTCGGGGATCGGCGAACTGAATTCGGTCGTCAGCAGCGCCGCGTTCAACGTGTCGCCTTTCGTTCGGACATATTTGGTTGCCGAATGTACCGTTACCTCGTTACCGATTACACGAACGTCCCGAACTTCCGTCGGATACTGAATATCGACGCCTTCCTTAACTTGCCAATAACCGTCGGTAAACTTCAATTGAAATCCCTCCGTTTCTATAACTATAATGATATTGACTAAATAAAAATATTTCTCTATCAATTTTGTCTAGTTTTATCACTATTTTGACCTATGATCACCTAGTAAGAAGTACCGGGGGGATATACATGAACAAAGCGACGTTGAAAGAGAATCGAATACACGGAGACCCGGTTTACCCGGTCAGCGTATACCCGATTACATGCCCGCCTGAAGAGCCTCTGCTCGACCTCCATTGGCACGATGAATTGGAGTTTCTTCTGGTGACCGAAGGAAAAGCCTTATTCCGCGTCGATGTGAGCAATTATGAGGTGCAAGCGGGGGAAGCGATCTTCGTCAATGCGGGAGAGCTTCACTCCGGTTACGTCGTTGGGGAGAAACCGTGTTCGTTTCTTGCGGTCGTGTTTCACCCGGATTTGCTCGGAGCCGGATCGGTCGATATCGTTCAAGACCGTTACATTCAACCGCTCGTTCAACATAAGTATAACGTCCCTGTGCACATTACGCGCAATACCGAACCGGAAAGAGACGTCCTATCCATGCTGTACCAGTTGTTCGATGCGAATCAAAACAAACAGAACGCTCATGAGCTTACAACCAAGGGCTTGCTTTATCTTTCCTTGTCCAAGCTGCTGATGCTGGGCAAGCCTGTGCAGCGCGAAAGCAAGCTTGGCGCCGGCAACCACAATATCGACCGGTTGAAGACGATCGTCGAATACATCGAGAACCGCTACAGCGAACAAATCCAACTGCAGGATTTGGCAGGACTCGCATCGATGAGCGAATCGTATTTTTGCCGGTTCTTTAAGAAAATCACGACAAAAAGCCCGATCGAATACATCAACCAATATCGGGTTCAACAAGCGGCTTTCATGCTGAAGAAATCGGATAAAAAAATTATGGAGATCGCCCTGGATGTCGGCTTTAACAATGTAAGCTATTTCAACACCGTATTCAAGCAGCGGTTCGGATGCACTCCCGCCGCTTACCGGAAGCGCGACTTGGGGGCATGATCCCAACACCTATGTTCCCCCCACACATTTTATCGATATTGTATGCCGCTCCGGACAAATTTTTCCAAAGACGCAGGACTTCCGGACTGTTCCGGCTAAATGATATATGACCTTTGTATTCGATCATTTATCTGGGGGCCGCGACACCCGTGTTCAAAACTCTTTACAATGTGTTAGTTCCCTTGTACGTCATATTTATCATAACGTCATCCTTTATCCTTCAAAAAGCGGCCTCCGAGATCAACCTTCTGTTATTCGGACTGCTGTTTCTTCTCGGCGTTATCACCGAACGCAACGATGCTTATGTGAGATTCACGCAAATATTGCTGTTATCTTTGTTTCATTGGTACAGTCAATTGAACTGGTGCTACGGTCTGTATTTGGCATTAAGCGTGAAAGACGCCGCAAGGACGGAAAATTCTCTTCATACGTACATATATACCATTGTCGGTTTCTCCGTTTATTCCGTTATCCGCATCGCCTATGCCGGAATTAGTCCGTATAATCTGCTGGTTATCGTTACGGACGTTCTCGGTTCACTCGGATTGATCGTTCTTGTAAGATCATTTATCGAGACGGATCGGATAAATCGGGAATGGAAGCGGCAAAAGCTGGAAGACGAACTGTATTACCGCTCCGAGAAGCTTAGACTTATCGGCGAATTGGCGGCCGGAATGGCGCATGAAATCCGGAACCCGCTCACTACCGTCAAAGGATTTCTGCAGCTGGCAAAATCCAACAACGACCTTGATAAGTGGTATAAATTGATCATGGACGAAATTAACCGGATGAACGATCTGACGGCGGAATTTTTACTTTTCTCCAGACCGTCCCAATCGAGCATGAAAATTTTGCCGATCCAAGCTTGTATAGAGCGGGTAATCCAGTTGACCGTGTCCGAAGCTTCGAAGCTTGGACATCAGCTGTATAGCGAAATGGAAGTTGGCGAATTGTATATGTTGATGGATCGCGATAAGATTGTGCAGTTGTTTTTAAATCTTATAAAAAACGCATTCGAGGCGATGGAAGTAAGCGGCACTGTGGCGATCAAGGTAACGAGAGACAAACAGTCCGCCGTCGTTGAAGTCCGCGACACGGGTAAAGGTATCCCTGCGTCGCAGATGAACAAGCTGTTCGATCCGTTCTACACAACGAAAGAATACGGTACCGGACTTGGGCTTTCGATTTGCCACAAGATCGTCCAAGACCATCAAGGGACGATCGACGTGCAAAGCGTTGTCAACTCCGGTACCGTATTTACGATTACTTTCCCCTTAGCGGACATTGCAGAGTAAGAAGTAAGAAAAACTTCTATCGAAGTACCTTCAAGGATGAGCGACCGCGAGTTAGAGGAAGTTTTTCTTGGTATAGAATTTACTCGTTTCATGTTGTGGCAGGAAACTTATAAATTCTGGCGTTAAGAAACCGGCTAACTGCGTTTCCACTCATCCAAATATTGCATGTGCAGCCTCAACTGATGCTCGCTCACTTCATGCCCGGAAAACGGGTGAATATCGATATGCTTGTTGCCTTCAATCCGATTATAAGCGGCAAAGACCGTCTCCGGCCAACAAACCGTATCTTTTAACGCGACTGACACTCGTGAGGGAATTTGAATGCGGTGAGCAAGGTTCATGATGTCGAAATGAGCCAGCGTGAGCAGCACAGCCTCGAGACGATCCGGGTGACGCTTGATGTAAGTGGCGGCCTCTGTTAAGGACCCGGTGGAATGCATTACGCCGAAATCCATGTGGCACAAGTTGGGAATATCGGCGATGACGAGCGATGCTTTCTTGTTGAGAGCAGATGCGATAAGAGCCGTTCCACCGCCTTGACTGCCGCCCATGACCGCAATTTTATCGGGAAGTATTTCCGGACGCCGGGAAACCCAATCGACCGCCTTTATGGAATCGATCGTCAACGCCATATAATAGCAGCGTTCCTTATGAAGTATATTTTGGGTGATCCAGCCTTTGCTTGCGCCGAAATCGTAATTCAAGCGGTTGCCCGTTTCTCCGCCTTGCCCCCTCATGTCAACCGCAAACACCGCGTAACCGAGCAGCAGCCACGCGGCATACCTCTCGGGCAGACCCTTATCGCCGCTATATCCTTGATATATGACGATGCATGGGTAACGGTCTTGCTTTAAGAAAGCGGGAACTAGATACCAAGCGTGAACCGGCGTATCGTCGAAGCCTTCGTAAGAAACATGATAAGCTTCGACTTCTTTGAGCGGGCTTTCCACTTTTTTCATCTCGTCGAGCATCGGTTTATCCGCAAATGCGGCCAACGTTTCGTCCCAGAACCGGTCTGCCTCGGACGGTTCCAACGTCAGCGGCGGTTTGTAGTTATGCAAATCCTGAATCCGTTTATGTATTGCGTTCATTTGTCCTCCTCAAATTGCAGGCATTACATTCCCGCCGGTAACCGGAATGTATGCGCCTGAAATAAAGCTGGCCAGATCGGACGCCAAGAATGTAACGGCATTCGCAATTTCTTGGTTCGATATTCATACACCAAAACTCCCTTCATATGAAAAATGTTCCCACGTATTACTTCTGAATGATTGCTGTCATTCCTCCAGCTCAAATAAACAATTAAACCTCATTGACCTATTTTTGTAAAACAAAAAATTCAACATAATATGGATTATCCGGTGAAAATATCCGCAGCATGACCTTCCATGGCGTTTATAGCGCCGTTGCGGGAAAATCCGCCCGTTTCCTTCATATACGTACCCGTCCCAAAAATTGTAATGTGCTATCCCCTGCTCTATGATTAACAAGAATTTCAAATGAAGGTGTTGATTTCACGGATGAGTCCCGTTCAAAGGTATTTGGTGTGGGCCAAACCTTACTGGTGGATGATTGCAGTCGTAATCGGATTAGGCGTGCTGCAATTCGCGTCTCCGCTAAGCCAGCCGATTTTTACGCAAATTCTGCTGGATGAAACGCTCGCCGGCAAGGGCGATTGGAGTTTAACGCAAGTGATCGTCGCGATGGCCGCCATCTTCGCGTTCGGTGTCGCAATCAACTTCGCGAGAGGGTACGTAACGGCGGTTCTCGGAAACAAAATGATGATGGACTTACGAGGGCAATTGTACGATCACCTGCAGAAGATGCCGGTCAGCTTCTACGATCAACGGCAAGTCGGCGGCATCTCCTCAAGAGTCATCCACGATATCGGCGGCGCGCAAAACTTGATCGGCGGCGGCATCATCAACCTTGTGCTTGATTTGCTCTTGGTTTTGTTTTCCGGTTTTCTATTGTTCAGGATGGATTCCGTACTGGCGGCGATATCCTTGTGCATACTCCCGCTGTACTATCTCTCTTTCACGAACATGAACGTGCGCATCCGCCTCGCCTGGAGAGCGGTGCACCGCCAGATGGAGCGCATCTCCGGGACTTTGGTGGAACGAATGGCGGGCATACGCATCGTTCAAGCGTTTAATGGTGAAAGACAGGAGAAGCAGCGGTTCAGCAAACAAACGAAGCAGCATTTCCACCACACGGTGTCCGCGCACATATTTTCCAATTTGCTGGGCCGTATGAGCGAGACTCTCGCCCATACGGGGGTCGTAATCATATGGCTCGTTGGCGGAGCATTCGTACTTAACGGTAAGATGACGGCGGGGGAAATTATTGCCTTCCAGCTGTTGTTGGGAAATTTGTACGGTCCCATCCAGCGGTTCGCCGACGTTAACGTCACGATCCAAAATTCGATTACCAACATCGAGCGCATCTTTGAAATGTTCGACGAAAAGCCGGACGTGACCGATTCACCGGACGCGCTGCCCATGCCCGAATGCCGCGGCGATATAAAGTTTGACAATGTAACTTACACGTATCTTTCGCGCAATCTCATTTTCCGAAAAGACAACGGCCGCAGCGATCCCGACTTGATCGAGCGGGAGAAACCTCCGAAGCGGTTCTTTTGGATTCCTGCGAATATCGCGCCTAACCTCCCCGATATCGAATGGGAGGAGCGGACCGGCATCCGTAACATCACCTTCGAGGCGAAAGCCGGCGAAGTCATTGCATTGGTCGGCCCGAGCGGCGCCGGAAAATCGACGCTGATCAACTTGATTCCGCGGTTTTACGATGCCGGGACCGGTTCGGTGTATATCGACGGGCAAGATGTTCGTAATTACAAGATGGAAGATTTACGCCGGCATATCGCGCTTGTCCTGCAGGATAACGTGCTGTTTTCGGGCACGATCAGAGAAAATTTAATATACGGTCGTCCGGATGCCACAATGGAACAAATCGTGGAAGCCGCCCGCGCGGCGAACGCCCACGACTTCATCACCTCGTTTAAAGACGGCTACGACACGATCATCGGCGAGCGGGGCATGAGATTGTCCGGCGGCCAGAAGCAGCGGCTGGCCATCGCCAGAGCATTGTTGAAGGATCCGAAAATATTGATTTTGGACGAAGCGACTTCGGCGTTGGATTCGGAATCGGAAGCGATGGTGACGGAAGCGTTGGAGCGGTTGATGGTCGGCCGGACGACGTTCGTCATCGCGCACCGGTTAGCCACCGTCGTTCGCGCGAATCAAATATTGGTCATCGACGAAGGCCGGATCGTGCAGCAAGGAAGCCACCGCCAACTGCTTCAGGAAGGCGGATTGTACCGAAAATTATATGAACAACAGCTCAAAGCGATGCGCCCGGAGGAAATGAAAATGTTGGCTTCCTCGTAAAAAACGATTTTCCTCGCCTCCGGTCGAAAGGTATTTTAGCTATCGTCTAGAATTCAGTAAATGGTATGACAATACATTATAGTTGGAGGGAATGAAGGCCATGAGACTGGAAACCAATGACAAGCTGTTATTCATCGGAGACTCCATCACGGATTGCGAGAGAAAAAGACCTGTCGGCGAAGGTTTGTTTCAAGCTCTGGGCCACGGATACGTTTCGATCGTTGATGCAATGCTGCATGCGGTCTATCCGGAGCTTGGCATTCGGACGGTGAATATGGGAATCGGCGGAAATACGGTACGCGATTTGAAACACCGTTGGAAATCCGACGTCATAGACTTGAAGCCGGATTGGTTGTCCGTCATGATCGGAATTAACGATGTTTGGCGCCAATACGACCAACCGCAAATAACCGAGTCGCACGTTTATTTGGACGAATACGAAAGTACGTTGCGCTTGCTCGTGCAGCAGGCTCAATCTTTAGTGAAAGGCGTCGTGTTGATGACCCCGTTCTACATCGAAAGCAACCGGGACGATGCGATGAGGGCTACAATGGATCTGTACGGAGAAGCGGTCAAACGAATCTCGGAAGAGTACGGCGCCGTGTTTGTCGACACGCAAGCGGCTTTCAACGAAGTTATGACCTACATTTACCCGGCGACGCTTGCATGGGACCGCGTTCATCCGAATATGACCGGACACATGGTGCTTGCGCGCGCATTCTTGAAAGCAATAGGGATGGAGTGGAAATGACGCTCCATCCCGCTTTTCTTTTCTCGCAAGCGAAAGCGTTGTTCTACTCTTTTATCATCCTGTATCCCGCCGCTGCAGCTTCTTCTTCGGTGCAAAACATTTCTTCGGCTTTTGTTTGATCATAATAACGGCCGCCTGGCATATGGTAAATCTTTTCATTTTTTGAATTAATGTTTCCTTTGATTTTCGGTTCGCCGCATTTGTCGCTTTTAAAATTATTTTCTTGCGGCTCTTCCCATAAACCTTTTTTCTTTTCTCTCGCTTCGCGCTCAACTTCAATAAATTTTTCAGAGAACATTACGTTGGGCGGCACGGTCATCGTATTGGCGTACCCCTCCACAAGAAGCGTCTCGTTATACATTGTATTTTCATTCTCAATGAATATATATCGCAATAACCTTCCGAATCTGTCCTTGTCTCCGGTATCTTGAAACATATACACCTTTTTACCGGATAATCGCTCCCGGCTGAAATTACTCGCTTCTTTTCCGTAATATTCCGCTTTCCCAATGCTTTCCGGGCTGTTTACGCCGATTAGTCTAACCTTATGTCCGGAATCCGTCTCGAAAGTGTCGCCGTCTACGGTTCGCTTAACGGTCGCTATCTCATACTTTTTATCTTTCAATTCAGGATATTTGAAATAAATCCGAGCTGCGAATGCATCCGCATCCATGCCCTGATCGCCAAGTTGTGAACAACCCGTCAATAGGATGGAAACGAATAAGCTGATTAGAAAATATTGTTTCATCTCCGCCTGTCTATCTCCGCATTCAATTCGATAACGTTCCCGTCGGGATCCGTAACGAACACTTGATGCCATCCCGTGATGCTTTTCGGACGGTCGTCATACGCCCAGCCGCAATCGTTCAACCTCTTCAATACCGTATTCATATCTTTGACACGGATCGCGAAATGCCCGTCCATCGAGTCGATCCGCGCCGTTCCGCGCACCGTTCTCGCCTCCGGATGCACGATCAAGTGCAGTTGATTTCCGCCTATCCGGTACCAGGCTCCTGGGAATGGAAAGTTTGGCCGTTCGCCGCTTTCTTGCAGTCCTAAGATTTCACCGTAAAAATGTTTCGCCTTCTCCAAATCGGTAACCGCTACCGCCACGTGATGCAATCCGTCGTACATTTTCACTCCACCCCTTCGCTTTATGCAGGCCTGGGCGTTGATAACGCCGTCTTGCTCCATCGCCATGGAGTTTTGCCGCAATCGTTCCGAAAATTGGTCGTTAAATAAGCTCAACAGAGTCACCTGCTTTTAGTTTGCTATTCCGCTCACTTCATCATAAATTACAACCTGCCCTCATGTCGAACCGTAAGAATAATAAAGAGCTTTGCCGGATATTATCCGGCAAAGCTCTTTATCGGTCGTTCCGATTAAATTATGGACTTGTAGTCTCTGTCGATTCGGTGCTTTCGCCCTCGGGAGCGGTTTCGGTCTCGGTGGAACCTTCTGCACCGCCCTCGGTTCCCGCGTCCGGACTTTCCACGGCCGGCTCGCCGCCAGCTGCAGGATCCTCCAACATAGTATCCTCAGCAGGCTGTCCACCCGAGCAACCCGCCATCAATCCGATCGCCAACAACACACACGACAATACCAAGAACCACTTTTTCCCCACTTGTAACCTCTCCTCTCAAATCTTTGTTTGACTTGCACACTCTTAATGTAAAGCATAAATGTGACCTAACTATGTTCGAAATAAGATTTTTTTTTACCCTAAAATGAAATAATTATGATCATGAAGTCGCGGGAGAAAACCTCACGAATTGTAAAGCTTGTTACCTATTTACAGCATAAACTTTGCCGATCATCGTTCGGCGAACCGTCCTGTTCAACCGCTCAACGGCAGAACGGTTGCAACCGAATAACGAAGAAAAGCCGCGCAACCGCGCGGCTTCTTGCAATATTCCAGATAAGCGTTATCGCCAAGGGATCCGTATATGCACGGTAGTGCCCCGGTTTATTTCGCTTTCCAACGAGATTGTACCGCCGTGCAGCTCGATCAATTCCTTTACGATGGCAAGACCGAGGCCGGTACCAATATTTTCCTTCGAACGCCCGCGGTCAACTTTGAAGAACCGCTCCCATATAAGCTCCTGGTCGCTTTCCGATATGCCGATGCCCGTATCCGACACGGCAAGATGTATCATATCCCTATCCTTGTACGCAGATATTTCGATCTTTCCCTTTTCCGTAAATTTAACCGCGTTCTTGACAATGTTGTTCAAGATTTGCTCGATGCGGATCGGGTCCGCATGAACATTCGGCAGTTCGTCGGCTGTATGAAGCTCGATCGAGACGCCTTTCTCCGACGCTTCGCGTTCAAACTTGAAAGCGATTTTATGCAGCAGCGAAGAGATATCCATCTGCTGCTTCGTCAACACGATCTCGTTATTTTCGAGCCTCGTCAAATCCATAATATCTTCGACGAGCCGCCTCATGTGGATGCACTCGTTATAGATGATTTTATAATATTTTTGGCGTGCCTCCCCATCGATCAAGCCGTCCTGCAGCGCCTCAAGAAATCCTTGTACCGCCGTAAGGGGCGTCCGCAGCTCGTGGGAGACGTTGGCAAGGAAATCCTTGCGGATCTTCTCTTGCTTATCCCGTTCGTAATCGATCGTTTCGAGCTTCTCCGCCATGTTGTTGATCGTCGCCGCCAGCTCGCCGATCTCATTTTTGGCTTCTACGTGGATTCGTTCCTTATAGTCCCCCATTCCTATTTTCGAAACGACTTTATGAATGTTTTGCAGCGGCCGTGAAATCGACCAAGAAATATAATATACCATCACCGCGACCAAGATCATGCCAAGCAAGGTAACCCATAGGATCATCTCCCTGATACGGCTTACCGTCTCGTCGATGTCCTTCACCGATGCATGCAGTACGATGCCGCCGTACATCTCGTTATCGACGCCCCACGGAACGACAGCGGAAAGCGTCGGCTCCGTCAGCCCGTCGAACTTGAGATTTTTAACAACTTCTTCCCCCTGCTTTACCTTGAGGCGAATCGACTGGTCCACGGTTTTCCCGACGTTCACTTCATCTGCCGCTGAAGTCGCAACAATGGTTCCGGTAAGGTCGAATACCCAAATCCTTGCATCAAATGATTGATCGAGAAATATAAGCGTAGCTTTCTCGACTTCGCCGAATTTCTTCACGCCCTGTATCGTCAAGTTCACTTTTTTTGCTTTCCGCAGCAGTTCTTGCTTTTTGGAATCAACAATATAGTCCCTCGTAAAATACGACATGAACAAACCGACAGCGCATAAAGCGAACAAAAAGACAAGAATATAGCTGATGAGCATACCGCGGAAGATGCTTTGATTCATTTGTCCACCTCAAGCTTATAGCCTACTCCCCATACAGTCTTTATGCATTCTCCCTCACGGCCGTTTAATTTCGTCCGGATTTTCTTCACATGCACATCGACCGTTCGAATGTCGCCGATAAAATCGTATCCCCACACTTGCTCAAGCAGCTGCTCCCGGGTGAACACATGGCCAGGCGATTTGGCCAAGAACACCAAAAGATCGAATTCCTTCGGGCGCAAGCTGATCGTTTGTTCGTCGACAATCACTTCCCGGCGGTTTATATTTATCTTTATCCCTTCGAAGCTGAGTTCGTCCGCCGCTTCTTCGCCGGCGTCTTCTTTCTTCGGCTGCATTCTGCGGAAAATCGCCTTGATTCGCGCTGTAAGCTCCCTTGGGCTGAAAGGTTTCGTAACATAGTCGTCGGCACCGAGCTCGAGGCCTAGCACTCTATCGAATTCCTCTCCGCGCGCGGTCAGCATAATAATCGGAATGTCGCATTTCTTTTGAATCTGTCTGCACGCCTCGAAGCCGTCCATTCTAGGCATCATTACATCTAATATAACGATATCGGGTGAGTCCCTTTCCACCGTTTCAACCGCCTCTTGTCCGTCTTTCGCTTCAAACAGCTCGTAGTTTTGTTTATCGAAATAAAGGCGGATGATTTCTCTTACGTTCGGATCATCGTCGGCAATCAATACCTTTAATCGATTCATTACATCACCTCGCAAGTATACGGCTATCATACTATTTTAACATACTGTCCATTTTTGCTATTGGTCCCATTTTACTATTCGTACTTTTCTCCTATCATGAAACAAGATTTCCGCCCGCTTTCCGATTCGGAATCCGGAAGGCTGCGGCGAAGCTGATAACGGCCAGAACAGCTAAGCTGACAAACACGGCGTGCAGCCCGGAGGCAAGAACGTCGGGCGGCACCGCTTCATTAGCCGTGCTTGTGCCCAACCGATGGTTTAGCAGCGTACCGAGAAAAGCGATTCCCAACGTTTGTCCCAGGGTGCGCAAGAACGTATTCGCCGATGTGGCGGCTCCCCGCATATTCCAATCGACGGAGGACTGAACGATCACCGTTATTACCGTTATGGATAATCCAAAGCCGAGGCCGACGGTAAACATGATGAAGACAAGCGCCAAGTTTGGCGTCGACATGCCGATCGTGCTCAAAGCAGCCGCGCCGATACAAACAAACAATAACCCTATTAAGGAAGTCGTTCTCGTGCCGATTCGCGTCATGATTCTGCCGCTGACAATGGCGCCTAACGGCCAACCGATCGACATCGGCGTCAACGTTAATCCGGATGACGATGCGCCAAGGAGAAGGACGCCTTGTATCCACATCGGCAAATATGCCGTCAAACCGATGAGTATGCCGCTTGTCGTAAAGCTGACCGTATTCGAAACGGCCAAATCCGGGATGCGAAACAGCTTTAAAGGCACCATCGGTTCGGGATGGCGCATCTGGATCAACACAAACACGGCAAGAAATAGGAATGCAACGCCAGCAAACCCAAGGATGATTGGAGAGCTCCAAGGCAATTCATGGCCTCCGGTTAATAGTACGTAGAGCAGCGCAGTCATACCGACTGCGAATGTTATCGCACCGCCATAGTCGATCCGGCGGCGTTTCTTCTCCAGGTTTTCCTTGAAATAAACAGAAATAATGAAGATGGACACGATGCCGAACGGCACATTAATGAAGAAGATCCAATGCCAGGACAAATAATCCGTGAAAAATCCGCCGACAAGCGGGCCGAATATTCCGGCGATTCCCCATACGGAGCTCAGCATGCCTTGCACTTTGGCGCGCTGTTCGAAAGTAAACAGGTCGCCGATAATGGTAAACGTAACGGGAATGACGGCACCGGCGCCGAGGCCTTGCAGCGCGCGAAAGGCGATCAGCTGATGCATGTTTTGCGAGAAACCGCACAGGACGGAGCCGGCGACAAACAATGAAGTGCCGACGATGAACACGATTTTCCTTCCGAACAGATCGGACAGCTTGCCGAAAATCGGCGTCATGATGGCGGAGGTGAGCAAATAGACCGCGAACACCCAGCTCATCAGCTCAAAACCGCCTAACTTGTCGACAATAGCCGGCATTGCCGTACTGACTATCGTCACTTCAATCGCCGAAAGAAATGTGGCGATCAGCAGAGCCATCGTGACCATGCTTTTTCTCTTTTCCATAGTGCGCCTTCTTTCCTATCGGGTATGACCTCTGCATTTCCCGTGTAAAGTCTCCAATAACAGTAACATGAAATGTCAATTAGTTCTATTTAAAAAATTCATTTGTTTCATATGCCAAGTTTTGGAGGGTTCAATCCGAACGGTTTAGCGTTTATTATTTATAAGAGTAGTTTATAAGCTGCTGATTAAGAAAGATTATGTTGTGGAAGGAGCCGTTGTATTGAATAGAGTTTTTTGTAAGCTGCTGCCTTTATTACTTTCTCTAATAATGATCATTGGAGTTATCGCACCACCGTCTGCCGCTGCGGCGGGAATCATTTTTTCGATTAATGGAATCAATTCACCTACGTCTTACATTATGAAGGACGGAAGATTGACGGTGCCCGCGGCATACTTTCGGGAAATGGGAGTTTCCGTGAATTGGAACGAGGAAAATCAAGCCGTTGTTCTAAAGCGCGGGGAAGTCGCTATATCATTGCCGACAGGAACCAAATATGCTTATTATTTAAGCGGTTCGCAGTGGGTAAAGGAAACGCTGGATACCGCAACAAAGGATAAGACGAACGGCACCTACATACCGCTCCGGTACGCGGTTGAAAAGTTAGGGATGAAAATTACGTATTTGCCTCAATCATCAAAGATTTTTATTAAGACGGAGAACTTTGCCACACTTGCGGCTCTTTCCGACGAGGGCATCCGATGGCTGTACAAATTGACGGAAGCGGAAGCCGGCGGTGAAAGCCGTAAAGGAAAAATCGCAGTTGCTGCGACAGTGCTGAACCGTATGGAAAGTCCCGAATATCCGAATAATATGAAGGACGTTATATTTCATATCGTAGAAGTTAACGGTAAGCAATATTACCAATATTCTCCCGTGTTGGACGGAAGAATTTACGACGCCGATCCGAGCCAAGATACGATTGATGCGGTTAACGAGGCATTGGAAGGGAAAGATCCGACCGGCGGAGCGTTAACGTTCTTCAATCCCGACAAAACGGACAATCAATGGGTGCGCAGCCGCCCCGTCAGCACAACCATAGGAAACCACGTTTTTGCAAATTAATAAAAAGGAGTGCGAGAACCGTTGCCGGATCGCACTCCTTTTCACTTTCACCATCTTTACGAGTATATGCCAGCACAGCTCTGTCATCGAACAATAACCTATACCAACGATTCGTTATGATATACAATAATAGCATCTTGAAAGGAGGAATCGAATTGAAGTACACAAATCTTGGTCGTACCGGCTTGAAAGTGAGCAGGCTTTGTTTGGGAACGATGAACTTCGGCGTGGACACCGATGAACAAGAAGCGTTCCGCATTATGGACGCCGCGATAGATGCGGGCATCAATTTCTTTGACACCGCCAATATTTACGGCTGGGGAAAAAATTCCGGACGGACGGAGGAAATCATCGGCCGCTGGTTCAAACTCGGTGGCGGAAGACGCGAAAAGACCGTTCTGGCAACCAAAGTATACGGGGAAATGCACAATCCGGTAGACGGACCCAACGATGTTCGCGGCTTATCCGCTTACAAGATACGCCGGCACTTGGACGACTCGCTCCGCCGCATGCAGACGGATTACATAGAACTGTACCAAATGCATCATGTCGACCGTTCCGTCAGTTGGGACGAATTGTGGGAAGCGTTCGAAGTTGCCGTCCATCAAGGCAAGATCGGTTATGTGGGCTCCAGCAACTTCGCCGGTTGGGACTTGGTGAAAGCTCAATATGAAGCGAAGAAACGGAATTTTTTCGGGCTCGTATCCGAACAACATAAATACAGCTTGCTTTGCCGGCTTCCGGAACTCGAAGTGCTGCCTGCCGCCGAACACTTGGGTATCGGCGTCGTAGCATGGAGTCCTCTTGACGGCGGAGTGCTCGGAGGTTCCGCGTTAAGCTCCAAGCCCGGCAGCCGCACCGCGAAGCAAGGAGCCGAACGGATAGAACGCTTGCGCCCTACTCTTGAAGCGTTCTCCGCTTTGTGCACAGAACTCGGCGAATCCGAAGCCAACGTCGCGTTGGCCTGGACGCTGACGCATCCGGCCATGACGGCGCCGATTATCGGGCCGCGTACGCTGGAGCAGTTGGAGCAGGCGCTGTGCGCCACTGAAATCACCTTGGACGAACCTACATTGAAACGGTTGGACGAACTGTTCCCGGGTCCGGGCGGCGCCGCACCGAAAGCATACGCTTGGTAATAGCATATCGATAGAAACAAGGGATGTCTCGAATGTCACCGATGATGGCTGAGAAACATCCCTTGTTTCTTATCCCCGGCGGAACATCCGGTAACAATAATCGACACCTTTAACT
The DNA here is from genome assembly GCF_016482785.1 of Paenibacillus alkalitolerans. GTDB lineage: Bacteria > Bacillota > Bacilli > Paenibacillales > YIM-B00363 > Paenibacillus_AE > Paenibacillus_AE alkalitolerans. Next base: position 888,432 of record NZ_JAEMXM010000001.1, read on the forward strand.
GTCCCGAGCAAAAGGAAGCATAACGCAAGCGCTACGATTTCCAATTGTACGATATACCATGGCCAAGGAGCCAGAAAGTCCAATAGCGATGCCGTCGGCGGCTTGCGTGCAAGAAACATGAAATTATACCCGGTGACGGTGTTGGCTGTAGCCGCTGGTATAGCCAACACATTTAACCATAACATCGCGCGAAACACGGATTTAGCTGTGGGGCGAAATCCTTCGGCCGCAGTCATGTAAACACTGGCGGCAATGATGGCAATGTGTGCGCCGAAGAAATGGAAATATCGAAAACTCGGGAACGATTCCGTCAAATACGGGGTGAGCAGCGCCTGAAAAGCTCCAAGAATGCCGAGAAAGAACGTCACCTCGTACAATGTGCGGTTTCTTGTAATCAGAACGGCCGCCGACAGCCACAATGTCACGGTACAGAGCTGGAACGGCAGCGCAAACCATCCCCATTGATCGGTTATCGTGTACCAAACGTACAGGGATGCCTCGGAAGCAACCAACAGGCCGGCAAGCCCGTACCTGAACTTCTTGCTTTTCAATGAAGTCCGGAATAACGCGATTAAGACGACGGAAACCACAGCAACCGTCAAACCGGCGAGATGGGGTGAGGAAAAGAAAACAAACCGTTCCGGCATGCCGATCACCAATTGTTCGGTGTTAATAATTTTTATCTTTCTCCACCCGGTTGAGGGAAGGCTGTTTTCCTGAAGTATAATCCGCAAGATTCGTTATAAAGATGTCCATGGCGCGATCATGATAATGCTCCGTCGATCCGGAAGTATGCGGTGTAACAATAACGTTCTCCATTTCCCACAGCGGGTGCTCCGCAGGAAGAGGTTCCTCCTCGAATACATCCAACCCTGCCCCAGCCAGTTGACCGCTCCTTAAAGCGTTCACGAGCGCATTCGTGTCCACGGTGCCGCCTCTCCCGATATTGATAAAGAATGCCGTCCGTTTCATCGCTTCGAACTCCCGGGACCCGAACATGTGCCGGGTTTGTTCGGTCAGCGGTATCGTGACGACGATATAATCGCACTGCGGCAGCATCTCAAGCAGCTGATCGATCGTGTACATGACGTCTACGTCGGAAACCGGTTCGCCTGAGCGCCGTACTCCCAACACTCTCATGCCGAACGCTTTAGCGATCCGCGCCGTTTCCTTGCCGATGGAACCGACACCGACAATGCCGACCGTTTTTCCGTGCATCTCCAGTTTTAAGCCGGAATGATCCCACTTCTTTTGCATCTGGTTTCGGATGTAGATATGGATTTGCCTCGTCAAAGACAACATCATTCCGAATATCGTTTCGGAAATCGGATACGGATGTACTCCGCTTGCGCCTGTTATGATAACCTCTTTCTCGTGAAGCTTCTGTAACGGAAGATGATCCACGCCCGCACCCCAGTTTTGCAGCCACTTCATCTTCGCCTGCGGAGAAAGCAGCGCATCTTCCGCGTCCGCTCGCCAGCCGACTACTATCTCAGCTTCTTGCAGCGATTGTTCCCATTGTGCGCGGTCTTTCCCGTAAATCACATGCCAACCCGGCGCTGTCTCTCGAATACGGTCTATGTAGCTGTCTTTCAAATTCATTAGTATGACGATCTTAGACATCATGGCGCTCTCCTCTCAATCCCGACTATTTGAATCACTGCGTTCTTTCGCGTCGCATTCCAAACATATTACTCCTCCATCGCTAAGTGCGACGCCTTCGAGAAACCCATTGTCACAGTATACGGTTTTGCCGCATCGACGGCACGAATCTACCGGTTCTTTCATTCTACCAAATCCTTGTTCTAAAATTCCGGACTTAAGAAAAATACGGGAAACGTCTTGACGTTTCCCGGCAAACATACGCCTTGCCATTTGTAATTATTCTATTGCGGTTGTTCATCTTCTTCACGCTCATCGTATTTATTAATATGCGCCGTAATGGCTTCTACAGCCTCGTCGACGTCGGTGCTTGCAGCAACCGTCTTCACTTCGTCTTCCGTTTTATCCAGAAAATTTTGTTGATCCGCGCGAATGGCATCCAAACTGTTGCTCAATGACAAGCCTCCTTTCCATCGCATAACCGGCGGTTACGATTTTTGCAGCCACGCATGTAGCATTCGCCGTGCTGACGGAAAGTATTCCATAAAATGTATCTCGCATTAGAAAAAGGACATGTCGGCCGGACATGTCCTTTGAGCGTTAGTTAACCTGTTTGCGAACGGATGAAACAGTGATTTCAAACTTCCATAAAGTGATCGCAAACATTTTGCAGCGGATTGATTTTTTCATCTTATTAACTGCTTGCAGCTGCGCCGTCCGAAGCACCGCCGCGTTCAATTCGGCTTGTTGTTCGGCGGACAGCTTCTCCGCCACATAACTGATTAATTCCATCGATATTCACCTTCGTTTTCTTGTTTTATTAAAGAACTTTACGAGCATATTGGACAACGTCATAACATTCATATTAGGTTTCAAAGTAATTGTGCGCATAGTTTGGCGAATCGCTCCCTTCCGTATAAAAAATAGAAAAGCCACGGCGAACGAAGTTCACCGTGGCTTGGTACCATGCGTAATTATGAACGCGCAATTACAACATCGGCGCTCCTGGGTACGATGGAACCGGATGAACAGAAGAAAGTGTGTTCAATTGTGTAGTGAGTACGAATTGTTTCAACATGTTCCATCACCCCTTTCAATAAATTTTGGTATTCCTTGGGATCCCTCAATAACTATATTCCATGAACAGGTTTGTTGTCAACCATTATTTGCATTCGATCCCGGTTGCTCTACTACGAATACGGTGTCTCCTTCCGTCCATTCGGCGTAGAGCACTTCTTCAGGTGTTTTATAACCTTGTTTATTTAACTCGTTAAATAGCCATGCCGTGTTTTTATTGTATTCCTTCAACGAGTTCTCCATAATTTTTCCGTCCAGAATGAATACAATTGGCGGCGGAGCTTTCTTCGGAGTGATTTCCGCATCCCGGAGCGTAACGTTGGAATACTGAGCCTTCTTTAGTACGCTGATGCTTCCGTTCGGTTCAAGCATGGCGTACTCAACTTCTTTGAGCGAAAATACGTCTTTTTGCCTTAGCAAGCTTAACAGTTCGTTCAAATCCAAATTGTTCTTCTTGAGTACCTGCATGTCGATTTTACTTTGTTTAATAATAATTTGCCCAAGGCCGTCCAACGCTTTTCTGGCCTTATACCACCTTATTGTCACTTTATCGACAACGACAATAAACGCCGCCCACACCGCGATCGTATAAATCATTCGAAGCGAATTTGCTTCCTTCTCGTACAAGGTGTTTCCTACAAGCTCGGACAAGACGATCGCGGAAATGAAATCAAAAGTAGTCAGTTTTTTTATTTGTCTGCGCCCGATGAGTTTCGTAATTACGAAAAGCGAAATGAAACCGACGGCAAGTTTGACGGCCAGATGAAAATAAATTTCGTACAGTGAGATCACGTCCTTGTTGAAACATCGAACTTTAGTATGCCCTCAGCCGTACTTTTTCACTCCATCGATGAGGATCTTGGCAACTTCCGGACGCGTAAATTCAGGGGGCGGACTTTTTCCTTCTTTCAGCAGCTGTCTCACCTTCGTTCCGGACAAGTGAAGGTGATCCGATATATCGTGCGGACATGTTTTCCTCGAGGCCATATTGCCGCACTTCTTGCAGTAAAAGGCGTGCTCGAAAAACAGCGTCGTTATTCCGATTTCTTCATAAGAAAATTGACTGAAAATATGCTGCGACTCGTACGTCCCGTAATAATTTCCAACTCCGGCATGGTCTCTGCCTACAATGAAATGGGTGCACCCGTAATTTTTGCGCACGATTGCGTGAAAGATGGCTTCCCTCGGCCCCGCATAGCGCATTGCGGCGGGAAAGACCGCCAGTAGCACCCGATCTTTGGGATAATAATGATCAAGAATGGCCGAATAGCTTGCCATCCGGACTTCCGCCGGAATGTCGTCAGATTTGGTTTCACCGACAAGCGGATGAAGCAGCAGTGCGTCGACAATTTCGAGAGCGCATTTTTGAATATATTCATGCGCGCGGTGGATCGGATTTCTTGTTTGGAATGCGCAGACGCTTCTCCAGCCCTTCTCTTCGAACAAATCCCTCGTTTCCTTGGGGTCCAAATAATATTGCGCGAACCGCTTATCCATTGCACGGTTAACAACCTGAACGGGACCGCCAATATAAGTGGAAGGGCGTTGAAATAATTTTCGGACTCCCGGATGGTTCATGTCGGTTGTTTTATAAACCTGTTGGGCTTCTTTGCGCGGATCGGCTTTATAGATGCATTCAATATCAATAATTGCGTATATGATTCCGTCATCATCCCCGACAAGAGCGGCCTGCCGTCCGACCGTCAACGATCCGGCATCCGATTCGTTAACCGGAAGGGTGACCGGAATGCTCCAAACAACTCCGTCCGCTAACCTCATATCGTTCATTACGGTTACATAATCGCTTTCATTTAAAAAGCCGGTTAGAGGCGAATACGCTCCGACTCCGATCAGATGAATATCGGATATCGTCCATGCATCGACTTTAATTTTCGGCAGCGAGTTTGCCAGCATCAGCAATTGCTCTCTTGTCTCTCCAACGGCTAAACGGTTCACCAAAGCCCCGCCGTGCGGCAATACGGACATCTCGTTACACCTACTTAATGTACAATTTGTTGGCGACAGCCTACCCATTCCCGATACGACTTGACGATCGGCAAGCTGTTGCTGTTCCAAGGCAAATATTTTATGGAATGGGATGTGTTAAACAGAACGACTTCGTCTGTCGGAAGAATGAATTTCCAGTCGATCAACCGGAGCAAAGCGGCCCATGTCGCCGCTCCCTCCGGCGAAGCCGATATTCCCCTCTTTCCGAGCGACCGCTGCGCCTGCACAATTTCTTCGCTTGAAACGGCAACCGCGGTTCCCCCGGACTCCAGCAAAATGGAAACCACCAATTGACCGTCCGGCGGATTAGGCACTCTCATCCCGGTGGGGCACGAGTTCACAGCTCCATTTTGCGGCATAAAATTGCCGCTGTTCTCTATTGCATCGACAAGCGGCTGACAGCCTTGTTCCTGAACGCTGACCATCCGCGGTAGCTTACCGTGGATAAAACCTAATTCCTTTAATTGCAAAAAGGCGTTCCACATCCCGATAATTCCCGAACCGCCGCCCGTCGGATAAATAATCACGTCCGGCATTTTCCAACGAAGCTGCTCCGCAATTTCCAAGCCCATCGTCTTCTTGCCCTCGACTCTCCCAGGCTCTTGCAGCGTACCGACATTGTACCAGCCTTGCTCATTCTCTCCTTCCTTGACGATCCGGCCGGCGTCGTGAATGTATCCGTCCACCAAGAACGTGTTCGCTCCGTAATCTACGCATTCCTTGACGATCAGCCCGGGACAATCTCGCGGAACAAATACATACGCCTCCATCCCGGCATACGCGGCATATGCGGCTAAGGCGGATGCGGCATTGCCGTTGGAATTTACCGCAACCTTACGGATGCCGAATTCGTTGGCAACGGATATCGCCGCGGAAAATCCCCTGGACTTAAAGCTTCCCGTCGGATTTTGCTCTTCTCTTTTGACCCACACCTTCCCCTTTGGCAATATTCCCTTCGTGTCTTTTAACGGAATTAGCGGGGTCCAGCCTTCTCCCAAGGAGATAATGCAATCCTTATTCTGTACCGGCAAAAGCTCGGCATATCGCCACATCGTAGTCTGTCGATACATTAGATTTTCTTTATTCAAGGTACGTCCAATCCGCTCCAAGTCGTACGTAACCAAGAGGGTTCCTCCACACTTGCACGAGTTCGCCTTTAAGTCGAAAGGAATCTGTTTCCCGCAGCTTTTACATGTTAATAAGAATCTCATGCGCCACCCTCCTGTCGTTGCTTTTCCTTCTTCAAGTTATACACTCGTGATAAAAACGGAAACGGTATCCGTCCAAATCGTCGACAATTGGATGCGGGAAACATGAAAAAAAGCACCTCCTATCAGGAAGCGCTTGGGTTGATGCAATGCGTGTTATCGGTTTTTTCTTTTGTATGACATAATGGTGCGGTACATCGATTTATTTTTCAGCTTAAGGAACAATGATACAGCCGGGGCGAAATTCGGTTCGATAATCCACACTTTCCCGTCCCGATCTATACCGACATCCAAACCCACAATGCGGAACCGGTAAAAATTGCCCAATCGATTTGCTGCCGATAAAGCGATACGATCAATTTGCGGTAAAAGTACGGAATTGTTTCTCTTTGTTATATTGGATAATCTCAGAGCGGTTTCAACCGGGAGCACCTTGCCGCGGCTGCGCGCGACATTGGTGATGATGTATCCTTTACCCGCGACCTTAGCAAGCTTCCCTGTCACTTTCCACGGCGAGCCGGTTCTCTTTTGCACCATGACCCTTAGGTCAAAAGGACGGCCGTTTATTGTGGCCAGGGGGATGCGGCGTTGAATGATATAGGAGGCGCGCTTCATCTTGCTCTTCAAATAATCATTCGCACGTTGTTCGCCGACAAATGTTTTTTGGCTGCTTCCGTAATGTATTTTGTATATGTTGTCTTCAACTCTGGATACTTGAATAACGCCGGCTCCTCCGTAACCGTTGACCGGTTTTACGATTACTTTGCCGTACCTATGGACATATTCCCACAAATTATCGCGTGAAAAGGTTCGGGTTGGGGGCAATGCGGAAGAAAGTTCGGAGGACCCTCGCAAAATTTTATGTTTCTTCCACTTGCTTCCAGACAACTTGGAGGTCACTATTCCTCATCCTCTTTTTGAAATATGCGGTAAACCTCGACCCGGGTGATTCGATTTTCGGCATCGACGAACACAACTCTTGGCTCCAGCCGTTTGATTTCATCCTCCGAATGCGATCCCATGCTGAGAATAATGACCAGATCCCCCGGTTGAAACAGATGGGCGGGCGGACCGTTCAAACATATTTTTCCGGAGCCTTCGGGACCGGGAAGCGCATAGGTTTTCCATCTCGCAGCATTTCTGAGGCTCGTGATCTGAACCATTTCATACGGAAGGATGTTTGCTTCACGCATGAGAAGAGAATCGATTGTAATGCTGCCTACATAGTTTAAATCCGCCTCCGTTACGGTGGCTCTATGGATTTTGCCCTTACACATCAATCTTTCCATTTACGAACCTCACTCTAAGCGATAGTAATTAACATCAATGTATGTTTCCGTCCCGAGTTTCGCTTCCGCTAGTACCCACGAATGAAAAAAGCGCCCTTGGCATATAACCAAAGGCGCTTTCTCGTTGTTGGCTTGGC
>NZ_JAEMXM010000010.1 GCF_016482785.1 Paenibacillus alkalitolerans
TTGCAACAGGTGCGAGTGGTTCCCAAGTACGGGCAATACGTTGTTGAATTGATCTTTGCCTGTTCGATGGAAACGAAACAGTTGGATAAAGAGCGGTACATGTCGATTGATCTGGGGGTCGAACATCTTGCAACCATCGTCACCACCACCGGTTCACGACCGGTATTGGTGAAGGGCAAGCGGATCAAGGCGATCAATCAGTACTACAACAAGAGAAAGGCTCATTTTATGAGCATTCTCCGTCACGGCAAGCAGCCGCATGAAGGACAGCATACTTCCAAACGATTGGAACGGCTGCATCGAACCCGTTACCGTAAAATCAAAGACCTGTTTCACAAAGCGAGCGCCTATATCGTACGGTTGGCTGTCGGACAAAACATAGGCACGATCATCGTCGGACAGAACAAGGGATGGAAACAAGCTTCCGACATGGGAAAGCGGAACAACCAGTCCTTCTGTCATATTCCCCATCACCTGTTGATTTCCCTGATCAAGTATAAAGCGGCGCAACAGGGGATGGACGTACAAGTAACGGAAGAAGCCTATACATCACAAGCCAGTTTCTTGGATCACGATCCGTTACCTGCATATGAAGAAGGAAAGGCGCCGATGTTCTCCGGGAAACGAATCCGACGTGGCTTATACAAGAGTAAGATAGGTCTGATTCATGCGGATGTGAACGGTGCGGCGAATATATTGCGAAAAGTAGTCCCAAACGCTTCGGCTGATGGGATAGAGGGGTTGGACGGTAACCAGTCCGTCAACGTGTCAACTCCGCTGGTGTTAAGCCTTCGGTAATTCGTACGATGGATACACTAGAAACCCCCACTTCAACCGGAGCGTTCGCGGGGAGTGGCGGGAGTATTCATAAAACCGAATAACCCACCCAACTATTACCATCGGATACTTACTAAATAGATGACGACAGGAATTCGAACATGTATGAATTCTCCATACAATCCTTCATCCAGTCCAAAATATAATAGTAATTCCAGCCTATGTAAAATAAATGTTAGAATCGTTATAATTTTGTTATAATTTTTTTAATTTTTTTAATTTTTAATTAATTTTTATTTCCCTTCGGAGTGAACCACTGTTAATGAGGTGGGTAGGATGAATGAGAACGCTGAAGCAAAACAACCGCCTCTTTTGGAGGTTCGGGATTTAAAAGCGGGATTTGAAATCGGAGGACGGCTCCGCCTTGCGGTCGACGGGGTTTCATTCAAAGCCGGCCGCGGCAAAATCGTCTGTGTCGTGGGAGAATCCGGATGCGGCAAGAGCGTGATGTCTCTTTCGATTATGAAGCTGCTTCCCAAAGGGATCGGCAGAATAGCGGGCGGAGAAATTATATTGGAAGGACGAAACATCGCTTCTTTCTCCGAAGAGGAAATGAACAAGATCCGCGGCAAAGATGCGGCAATGATCTTCCAGGAACCGATGACGGCGTTAAATCCCGTATTTTCCGTCGGCTTTCAAGTAGAAGAGGTGTTATTCAACCATACCAAAATCAGCAGGAAACATGCGCGGGAGAAAAGCGCCGAACTGTTGATGCAAGTTGGAATATCGGCACCGGAGAAGGTTCTGGATCAATATCCGCATCAATTATCGGGCGGCATGAGGCAGCGCGTAATGATCGCCATGGCGATCGCATGTTATCCGAAGCTGCTTATTGCGGACGAGCCTACAACGGCATTGGACGTTACGATTCAAGCGCAAATTCTTGAACTGATCAAGGACATTCAGTACAAGCGGGACATGTCCGTTCTTCTTATTACCCATGATTTAGGCGTAGTGGCGGAGATGGCCGACGACGTTATCGTGATGTACGCGGGGCAGATCGTCGAACAAGGCGGCGCGGAAGAGCTTTTTTATAATCCGAAGCACCCTTATTTAAAAGCATTGCTCAAATCAATACCAAGGCTTGGGGAAAAGAAGAAGAGATTGGATTCGATCAAAGGGATCGTTCCTTCTTTGGCCAATATGCCGAGAGAGGGTTGCCGGTTCGCGGACCGCTGTCCGGAGGCGACGGGCGATTGCCGAAAGATCGCGCCTCAGCTGGCGAATATTGCAGACGGGCATACGGTTCGCTGCTTGTTATACAAAGAGAGCATTCCCGCGGTATCTGAAGGGGTGAAATGATTCGCATGCTGCTGGAAGTCGAGAACCTGAAGAAATACTATCCGATCACAGGGGGATTTTTCAAGCGAAAGCTCGGAGAAGTTAAAGCGGTGGACGGTGTGTCTTTTGCCTTAAAAGCAGGTGAAACTCTCGGACTGGTCGGAGAATCCGGCTGCGGGAAGTCCACTGCGGGAAGAACGATTCTTCGCCTAGCGGATCCTACGGACGGCAGGATTCTATTTCAAGGGAAAGATATTACCGGGATCAAGGGGGACGAATTAAGAAAAACGCGCCGGGATATGCAAATGGTATTTCAAGATCCGTACGCATCGCTTAACCCGAAGATGATGGTCGGAGACATTATTGCCGAACCGATCCGAAATTATGAACAGAGAACAAAGCGAGAGTTGAAAGATTCGGTAATGGAGCTCTTGGATAAGGTCGGCCTGCCCGGAGACGCTTATTATAAATATCCGCATGAATTTTCCGGCGGCCAGAGGCAAAGAATCGGAATCGCGCGCTCCCTTGCGTTAAAGCCGAAGCTGATTGTCGGGGATGAGCCGGTATCCGCGCTGGACGTGTCCGTTCAGTCCCAAGTTTTGAATCTGATGCAAGATTTGCAAGAAGAGTTTCAACTCACCTACTTGTTTATTGCGCACGACCTGAGCGTGGTCGAGCATGTAAGCGACCGCATCGGAGTAATGTATTTGGGCAGATTGGCGGAGCTTGCAGATAAAGAGGGTTTATATAAAGAGCCGCTTCATCCGTATACGCAGGCCTTGCTTTCCGCTATCCCGGTTCCGGATCCGAGGAGACGAAAGCAGCGCATCGTATTATCCGGCGATGTGCCTTCCCCCGCCAATCCGCCCGGAGGATGCGCATTCCATCCCCGCTGCATGCACGCTAAGCCGGAATGCCGCGAAATCAAGCCGCTATTAAGGGAGGTGACGCCCGGGCATCAGGTTGCATGTCATCTTTACCCTTAAAATGGAATAATTATCTAGTAAAAAGGAGGGTACCAAAATGAAGAAACATCTGCTAATCGTGCTATCAATTGTTTTTGCGCTTTCGTTTGTGTTGGCGGCATGCAGCGACAACAGCTCCGACGGTGCGGCCGAAGATCAAGATCAACCCTCTCCCGAGCAAACGAACGATCAAGCTCAAGACCAACCGAATGATCAGCCCGCAGACGGACCTAAAGAAGGCGGCGTCGTTACATACGCGGTCGATACGGCCCCGGAAGGCTTCCTGGAACCGGGATTCTACGGCAGCGCAGTCGATGCGGAGCTTCTGTCCTTCTTGACGGAAGGAATGTTTAAAACGGAAGACGATCTGAAAACCGCTCCCAATCTTGCAACCTGGGAGGAGTCCGAGGATCACAAAGTCTATACCTTCCATATTAAAGAAGGCGTGAAATGGCACAATGGGGATGAATTGACGGCGGAAGACTGGGCTTATGCGCTCGAAGTGCTCGGCCATCCGGATTACTCCGGCCCCCGCTATGACAATGTGAAAGATATACTTGGCATCGACGAGTACCACAGCGGCAAGGCGGATCACATTGAGGGCGTTAAAGTCGTTGACCCCTATACGCTGCAGATCACCTTTAAGGAAGTGAAGATCAACAATCTGGACAATTTGTGGTCGTTCCCGATGCCGAAGAAGTATTATGAAGGCATCTCGGTGAAAGATCTTCCGAACAGCGATAAAGTCCGTACGAAAGCGATCGGACTGGGAGCGTTCAAATTAAAGAACATTGTTCCCGGCGAATCCGTGGAATTCGAACGCTACGACGATTACTGGCAAGGCAAGCCGCTACTGGACGGCGTCATTGTAAAAGTAATCGATCCGTCTCTCATCTCGGGCATGATGCAAAACGGCGAAGTAGACGCCATGGGGATTCGTCCCGCAGACGTAGAAGGGTTGAAGAGCGCAAGCAACGTACAGGTCATCGAGCAGCAAGGGCTCTCCTATTCCTACATCGGCATCGATTTCGGCCATTATGACAAGGAAAAAGGCACTGGCGTCATGGACAACCCCAAATTCCAGGATAAGAAGCTGCGCCAAGCGATGCTGTATGCCATCGATCGCCAAAGCCTGATCAATGCGTATCTGCAAGGATTCGCTAATGTGGCCAACTCTCCGATTCCTTCGGTTTTCTGGACGAGGGCGCCCGAATCCGAACTGAATCCGTACGAGTACAATTCCGAAAAAGCGAAAGAATTGCTTGCTGAAGCGGGATATAAGGATACAGACGGTGACGGATTCGTGGAAGACAAGGACGGCAAACCGTTTAAAATCAATTTCGGCCACTATGCCGGCCCTGCGGCGTTCGAAGGCCGCGCTCAAGGCATCATTCAAAACCTGCGCGACGTCGGACTCGATGTTCAATTGATGACAGGCGCACTTGTGGAATTCAACACTTACAACGACATGAAAGATAATGACGACCCGCAGCTCGAACTGTTCTTCGGCGCTTGGGGCACCGGCAGCGATCCGGACCCGACCGGCCTGTGGGGCAGCAAATCCCAATGGAACTACGGCCGCTGGGTGAACGAGGAATCCGACCGGCTCCTTGCGGAGGCGTTAAGCGAAAAAGCGTTCGATGAAAATTACCGTAGAGAAACTTATATCCAATGGCAAAAACTCTTCAATGAAGAGCTTCCGGCGCTTCCGCTATGGGAGAATATGGACTTGTATGCCGTGAACAAACGAATCCAAGGCATTCATGTAAACTCAGCTTCACTTCTGAACGATGTGCACAAATGGTGGGTTACGGAGTAATTCAAGTTAACCGGGAGGGGATTATGCGGTGCTGAAATACGCAATTAGACGAATCGCAGGCATGATCCCCATCTTGTTCCTGCTCTCGGTCACGGTATTCGCCCTGGCGAAAGCGATGCCGGGCGATGCCCTGTCCGGGGAGATCGATCCCACAAACACCAGCCCGGAATATATTGCGGAGATGCGGGAGAAGCTGGGTTTGAACGACCCGATTTACGTCCAATACGGCCGTTGGATTAAGGATTTCGTCCAAGGCGATTTCGGAAAATCTTTCAAATACAAAGTGCCGGCATCGGAGTTGATCGCGGAGCGCATACCCAATACGCTGTTTCTGGGCATCGTCTCTCTTGTCATCACATACGCGCTTTCCCTTGCAATGGGAATGTATTCGGGGAAATACCCTTACCGTCTCGGCGATAACGCGATTGCCACGGCCAATTATATCGCGCTCGCGATCCCGTCTTTCGTTGCCGCTATTGTAGCCATTTATTTTTTCTCGTTTCAGCTGGGATGGTTTCCGTCGACAGGTTCCGTCAAGATCGGCGTGGAGCCGGGAACTTTCGAATATTGGATCAGCAGGATTCATCATGTTCTGTTGCCCGCCATTGTGCTGGGGGCGTTCAACACGGCCAGCTATACGCAATTTTTGCGCAATGACATTATCGAAAACAGCCAGAAGGACTTCGTCCGGACGGCGCGGGCCAAGGGAACGAATGAAAATGATATTTACAACAAGCATATTTTGCGCAACTCGATGATCCCGTTAGTCACCTTCTTCGGCTTTGATATCGGGGGCATTTTGGGCGGGGCGATCATTATAGAAACGATCTTTACTTATCCGGGGATCGGCAGCCTTTACCTGAACTCGCTGACATTCCGCGATTACTCGGTCTTTATGGCGATCTTTATGATTTTAAGCTTGATGACCCTGATCGGGAACCTGATTGCCGACTTATTGTACGGTGTTGTCGACCCGCGCATTCGTCTGGAATAGGAGGGACTTTATGCTGTCAGTATCGGAACCGAAGATCGTGAAGAGTCCCTCATACTGGGCGGTCGCCTGCCGAAAGTTTGTGAAAAATAACCTGGCGATGTCCGGACTCATTTTTATCGTGCTGCTCGTTCTGATATCGGTCTTTGCGCCTGTCATTGCAACGCAAGACATTACGCGCGTACAATTCGACCGGATCAATCTGAAGCCTTCTTCGGAACATTGGCTGGGAACGGACGGCAACGGGCGGGATGTCCTGACCCGTCTGATCCACGGAGGGAGGGCGTCGCTGACCATCGGTTTTTCATGCGTGGTTCTGGTTACGGTCATCGGGACAATAATCGGTGCCGCAGCGGGATATTTCGGCGGCAAACCGGACGATTTGCTAATGCGATTTACCGATTTCATCATTCTCTTTCCGTTTTTGCCGTTTGTTATTGTGGTAAACGCCATATTCATAGGGAAGATTTCCGGCGTAACCAGCCTCATACTCGTGATCGGCGCCTTAAGCTGGGGCGGAACGGCCAGAATCGTCCGCAGCAAAGTGCTGGCCGAGAAGGAGAATGAATATGTGCTCGCCGCTGTCTCCATCGGTACCAAACCTTGGAATACGATTGCGCGGCATATTTTGCCCAATGTATTATCGGCGATAATCGTACAAGCCACACTGCTGCTGGCGTCATTTATTGTAGTGGAATCCGCGCTGTCCGCCATCGGATTCGGCGTACCCCAGAATGTGCCGACTTGGGGAAATATGCTGTCGGAAGCGCGCGCCGCCGACGTATTGCGAAATAAACCTTGGCAATGGATGCCGCCTGCGGTTATGGTCACATTGACGGTATTGGCTATTAACTTTGTGGGCGAAGGGTTAAAGGACGCTTTCAACCCCAAGTCCGCCAGATAATCGACATCCTGCCGCGCGGCAGCCCTTCTGCATTTAACTATCGTTATGCGTTAGCAAAGTATTCCTTTTGTTCTTAAAAATAGCTTAATTAGCCTGCTTTCCAATAGGAATTAAATATATTGCCTTTAATTTATTGTTTAATTTTTTGTTTATAACTTCATCTTTAAATCCTCCAATAGGTGCTGCACTCCATCCCATTGCATTGGCTAAAAGTAACATATTTTGGGCAATATGTCCTGCCTCTAAAAGACAAAATCGATACCCTCTTAACCCATATTTAGCTTCGGAACTTTCAAAATGCGATGCAATAATACAACATACATTTGAATTGATTCCTTCTTGTAATAATGCATCTTCAAACGTATCGTCATTGGAAATTTTTATTAATGAATGAACGTTTGAATTATAAAAATAGAAGCCACTATCTATATTCTCGACATTCTTAACAACTAAAAATATCTTATTAGGATAAATCGCCCCAGCGGAGGGATACATTTTCTTAGATTGTTCGTTTAATTTATTTCCTACAGACCATTTGAGAAAAGTCCCCAGTTCCAAAATGTTTATGTCTTCTAACTGAACCATTTCTTTGGCGGAATTTCTTTGAGATACAAGGTCAGAGATGCATTGTTCAGGTATTTTTTTGTAGTCTAAGTATATCTTTGACAGCCTCGCATCGTTTATTTCAATGTTTTGTTCTACTTCGAATAGACTTTTTGAACTCGTCGTGTTTGGATGGTTTAGAAGAGAGTCCCATGATGACAATCGGTGATATTCGTATACTAATTCTTTTTCGGATTTCATTAAATCATCTCCCGTATGATACAGTATATGTTCTCCGATAGCTGAAGCATTCTACTCTATGTTCTTTTAACGGTTTCCGTCGGAGGGCACCCAAGAAATGCCGCCCGAAAATGATTCAGGTACATGTTTATCGAAGTCCATTTCATCGTATGGCGGCGTTGTACCTTCCTCGTACAGTACCACGGTATGAAAATTGTCCCCTTCAGCTAAAAACCCATCCAATTTCTCTTCTTTAGACATCGTCAACTGAATGATTTTATCTGCAGTAAAAGCTGTTTCATCACTTGAACTTGCGGCATCTGGTGTTGGCAACACCGCCATTTTTTCTCCTATCTTGAAATTCTCTGGGTGGACGATCGAGCCATATTCATCCTGAAAAATAGTGTTTTCATGATATGTTATGATTTTCGAGTGCATCATATCATTAACTTCCGTTTTACCTCGGTTGACCCAATTTGAAATATTCAAGCGAAGCTCACGTTTATTTGTATCAATGTGAAGCAATAAGCCCGTCATTGTATCCTCAGTCAGAGAAATGTTTACTGCCTGTGTTTTGCTTTCTTGATCCATGTTGCTTTCGTAAGAATCCGTTTGAACACTGCCGCAACCCGACAGTAGGACCACGGTCAATGACACTCCAATAATGAACACCTTCAAATAAGTTCTGTTATTCATAGTTGCCCCCCTTTGGATATTACAACGAATATCGAATAAGTAATGTTGCTGAGCAATCAGTCGTTATACAAACTTTTTGATAATTTTTCTCTCAAATCCATCAGCCAATCCGGCTCATTGTCCCATCTTTCCGCAATGGACCTCAGTATTCGAACATATCCGTATAATTTGCCAAAGCGCCTGCAAGCCGGTGACATTTCCTCAACATCTTGCGGGATATCATACTCGGAGGCGTATCCGTCCATAAAGCATTGTTTCTTATGGTTGAAAGCTTCGGAAGGAATGCAGTCCCTCAAGCTGTCAAGCACTTGCACGATATCCATTGCATACCAGTGATACATGGCGTCGTCAAAATCAATAACATTACACGAGTTGGATTCATCATCGTAAAATACATTATCGTATTCAAAGTCATAATGAACCAATCCATAGTTACTTTGCGTTTTTGGGACTGAAGCAAAGTAATCCTTCAGCAATTTCGTTTCCTTACGTGCCGCCGACTCTTCCGGAAAATCCGATAACACATCCTCGATCCAATCTAAAACGTCGCTATATGACCATCTTTTGTCCGTACCAGGTGTGTATTGACTGGATAAAAAATGGAGCCTTCCAAGAGCTTTTCCATAGCTGAATATTATCGCATCGCTTGAATCCGTATTTTTCAACTGCACACCGGAAACGCGTTTAAACACCGATGCAAAATAATCTCCCCATGGAGTCCGCGCCTCCACAAGCTCCTCGCCCCGCTTTGATTCGACCGGCTCTAAAACTCCGTAGCCGTTGTCTCGCAAGTACGAAATAAACGCAAGCTCCGCCAAAATATTCGCTTTTAGCTTCTCCGTCATTGGGGCGAACCTTAACAGGCGGGTCTTGCCTTCATACTTAAACGGATAAATGGCGTTGGACGAGATCCGGTAGTGCTTGAACATATCGATCGATTGCTCATCGTAGTCCCAATTTTTCAAAATCATTTCCGCCAAGTCCACATTGTTAAAAAGATATTTTAACTTTAACAAAAGCATCCGGCTCCTCACCAGTAAAATTTGCGCAAAAAGACCGCAGGCTGTGTCTGCGGTCTGCTTATTCCTGCCACGTTTCCATCGTACGTCTCTTTGTTCGCGGAAACAATTTATTAAATGATTATAGTGAATTTTCCCAAGCGTTCAGCCGGAAGAATGCTTCTCACATACGGCCATTAATTCGCTTTATACAGCTGCCAATGCTGATTCTTGCCGCCGTTGTCGGTCCATTGGATGACGTTCGCGCCGTCGGACAAGGAAGCGCCCGATACGTCCATCAGCTTGCCGGTCGCCCTGTTTTTCAGCTTATAGTTTCCTCCTCCGACATGGATCAGCTGCCAGTGCTGACTTGTCCAACCGCCGTCAGACCACTGTTCGATCACCGTTCCGTCCGCGGTCGAGCCGTTCTCTACCCCGATTATTTTTCCGCTGTTCCGGTTCTGTATCTTGTAGTATCCTCCGCCCGCGTCGACGAATTTCCACTGCTGGCTGTGCGCATTGCTGTCGGTAAACTGCTCCGCGTCGGCTCCGTTCGCTGTCGAACTGTCCCTCACGTTCAACAGCTTATGGCTTCCCCGGCTTTCGATTTCGTAGTATGCGTTCGTATCGAGCACGAAGGGGACGCCCGTGACGGCGCCGGTCGCCGTGTCGATATCGACGCTGCTGTACCAATCCATGGAAAGCGAGGTACCGCTCGGGAAAGAAAGCGGCAGCCATACGTATTTGGATTCGTTGACCGGTCTGCTCCATGCCCCGGCCCAACGATCACCCATATACAAATATGAAGTCGTTGAAGATCCTTCAATCGGCACCACGAAGGTGGATTGAGAGTCGTAAGTAGTCCCATCCCCAAAATTGCTTAATGCGCTCCATGTTCCTTCAATGCTGGTAGCGGTCGCATATTTCGCCTGGTTCGGATTCCATCCCGTCGCGCCCGAGGTGATCAGGAAATAGACTCCGTTTCGCTTGAATATGGCGGGGGCTTCTCTGTATGCGCCGGGCCACAACGTCTGGACCAACGATTCGACGCCGAGGAAATCGGACGTAAGCCGGTAAATATTAAGGTCGGCGTTTACCCGGGTGGCGGAGATCAAATAAGCGGTTCCGTTGTCATTAAACACCGTCATATCCCTCGAATCGTATCCGAGCGGCCGGAAGCTGCCGTGGTACGTGTAAACGCCGTCAACCGTATCCGATGTGGCCACCGCTACCCTCGCTTCCGAATAGTCGACTCCGTTTTCTTTATGCATCCACATCACATATTTTCCGGTCTGTGCGTTGTAGATCACTTTCGGTCTCTCGATATTGGCCGTTTGCAGCTCGGAATGGGAGCTTTTCGATAACACGTGATTGCGGAACTCCCAATTTTTCAAATCCGTCGAACGGTAGACGGAAACATAGTTCGTGCCGTCTCTGTTTTCACCGAACCAGTAATAATAGGAACCAGCCTTGATCATGCCTCCGCCGTGCGCATGCGCGACATTCCCGGCCGTATCGCTGAATTGCGTTCCGTTGGTTATGGTTACAGGCGCGGCGTGGACAACGCCGATCAAGCCGAAACAAAGAGCGGCGGCCAGTAAGCACGGTATGACTTTGTTTTTACTCATAAATATCCACCTCCATCAGAATAAAATGACGCGTAATCATGCTGTTGCGACTGCAGCGGTCCGGCAATCAACGATTACATAATTATGTATCCGCTTTCAAATCACTCCTTCCAAAATGTAATGCCCGCACTATCAAGGTAACTCACTTTGGGCGCCAATACATCGAAATATTTTTACACTTTTAGGAAATTTTTTTACTCATTCGTTCCTTCCCGCGTAAACACCGAACAAGAGGGACAACCACCCCTCTTGTTCGATTGCGATTAGTTATGGAGTAATTTTGCCTACGCCGGCATTTTGGAGCACGATATTTTTCGTGTCTTCTACCGGATCCAACGTATAGGTGTAAGGCGGAGTGTAATTGGTCGTATCCGTCGTGGGCTGGTTTCCGGTGCTGTTGATAAACAAGTTGTTCTCGACATCCCAGTAACCGGGTTCGTCGCTGTACATGGATACGATCGGATCTTTCGAATTTTCAAACACGTTGTGCTCGATTCGCAGCGTCGCGCCCATTCTGGAATTTATGCCTGTGTCGATAATGTTGTTGTAGTAGTTATTGAAAAGATGTCCTTGGCCATATCTGAACAGTGGTCCGCGGGAATATATGTTTTCCCACCGGTTGTGATGGTACGTGATCCTGCGGTCGTAATTGTCGCTGTCGGACGAGCCTACCAGGGCCGTCTTCCAGCTGTCGTGCAGGTAGTTGTACGAGATGGTGATATAAGCGGCGGTGCTTTTGGCATCGATCAGCCCGTCGTAATAATCTTTGTCGACATCCAGGCTGTTATAGATTTCATTGTGGTCGATCCAGATGTTGTTGGCCGGCCCTTCAATGCTGATGCCGTCTTTATCGCCGATATTCACGTGATGAATTTTCAGGTTGCGGATGATGACATTGCTGGCGCGGGTAATTTTGATCCCGATGCCGTTAAACTCGCCGTACTCGCCTGCGCCAAGGATGGAAACATTGTTGGTGTCCTTGATGTCGATCTTCGTCAACCCGGATGAATTGCCGGGGGTAATGACGCCGTCCACATAAATCGTCAACGGAGAGTCAGGGTCCTTATTCTTGATCGCGTTCTGGAGCTCGGTGCCGGTGCTGACGGTTACCACCGGTCCGCCGGCCCCGCCGGTCGTCCCGCCGTTTAACGTCGCAAATCCGACATACCCTTCCATGCCGGTGCCGCCGCCGGGATCTCCGCCGGAACCGCTCGACGGCGTAACAGAGGCTTCCGCGGAGTTTGCGCTTTCGCCGGCTTCGTTTACCGCACTGACAACGTAGTAATATGTCGCGCCGTTCGTCAAGCCGATATCCGTATAGCTTGTCCCCTGCACTCCTGATGCAACTGTCGAGTAAGGTCCTCCGGTGTTCCCGGAGCGTTTCACGTTATAGCTGTCCGCTCCTGACGAAGCGTTCCAGCCGATCGAAGCTTGTCCGTCGCCGGCGGAAGCGGTTACGCCGGTCGGCGCGGACGGCGGGCTCTGGGACGCGCCGTCGGCCACGATCACGTCGTTGTACTTGGTCACCGTCTTGTAAGCGACCAGTCCGATGCCGCCCGACGACAGGCTGCTGTCCGTCGCTTCCAGTTCGAGGTTGCCGTTGACATACATCTTGATGGAAGAACCGGTCATCTCGAGTTTCACCGTATACCAGGTCCCGGTCGAAACGGTGTAGGATTTCGAAGCCAGGTTGGAGGTGCTGCCGCCGACCTTCTTCCGCAGTTCCAGCTTGTTCCCGCCTGTTAAAGATGCGGCATAGTAATTGTTGCCGTCCTTATATCTCCCGGCGACATAAGCCCGGTTCGAGCCGTTGAAATTTTCCACCTTCACTTTCGCTTCCACCGCATAATCCGTCCAGGAAGCTGAACCGGCGGACGTGCGCGCCTCGCTTGTACTCGACGAATAGTATACATAGTCACCGTTGTCCGAGACCACGGACCAATCGTCGTAACCGCTTTGCGGCGTCCATCCGTTCGCGTTCCCGTCTTCGAAATTATCGCTGAACAGTGTGGCGGCGCTTGCCGGAATAACCATAAACAAGGACAACAGCAAGCTGGCAATCAGAAACAAACAAAGCGACCTTTTCACCATTCTCACTCCTTGTAACATATTTTTCAAACACATCCGCTTTTTCCGATCCATCATGCGCATCAGGGTGCTTGTCCGAAGTACATGAAACACACCTCCGATCACCGTATCGGTAAGCGCTTACAACACTGCTATAAAGCCATTATAAAATACAATGCATGTCACTTTTCAGAGGTTGTCGTTGCATTATTCCGTCTTTCTCGCACGGCGTTCTTGAATTCGGACGGGGTAAGGCCCATCAGCTTTTTAAAGCTTCGGCAGAAATAGGACACATTGGCTCCGAATCCGCATCTCGACGCAATATCTGCCACTCTCAGTTGTCCGTCCGATTCCATGATCCGGACCGCTTGCCGGATTCGTTGTTGAAGCAAATATTTCGAAAACCGCTCCCCCGTCATTTTCTTGAATGTTTTCCCCAAATAATCCGCGTTCAGAAACACAATCTCATTGGCGATTTTCGTTAACGTTAAAGAAGGATCCGAAAGATGCTCCATTACATATTGTTTCACTCGATTGACTGCTTCCAGTTGAGACAGGCAATCGTCTTCCGGCGGATCCGCACCCTCTCTTTCATCCAAACTCCCAACTTCATGCAACGCCCTCTCCACCGTCTCAACGATGAACGCCGCTTGATCTCCCGTCTTTGCGTACTCCCGCTCAAACACAACGCTGCCGTCTCGAATCAGAATGATTCGATACATCATGTCCCTCCTTGCGGTAATTTCCAAGTTTTGCTTCATCATATATGCCATCTGGAAATTTCGTACATAATCAGTACATTAGGTTTTGGTTGCAAGAAGAAGTATTGAAGCCGGAAACTCGGAAAACTGAAGCAAATCGAGTGTTCACAACTTCTGCTTTAGCCGCTATGATTGCATGAAAAAACCTCCACCGTGCGATTAGAGGAGGTAAGATGGCGTTGATTCATTATGTTGTTTCACTCTGAAAACAAATTTTGTCCATGTAACAATGGCCGTAATCGAGCGCTGTAACCGGAGTTTCTCCGGTTAGTGAGGCTCTGATGACCGAAATTAGGCTCCGTAACCGGAGTTTCTCCGGTTAGTACGGCGCTCATGACCGATATTAGGCTCCGTAACCGGAGTTTCTCCGGGTACCAAGGCGCTCATGACCGAAATTAGGCTCCGTAACCGGAGTTTCTCCGGTTAGCAAGGCGCTCATGACCGAAATTAGGCTCCGTAACCGGAGTTTCTCCGGTTAGTACGGCGCTGATGACCGATATTAGGCTCCGTAACCGGAGTTTCTCCGGTTAGTAAGGCGCTCATGACCGAAATTAGGCTCCGTAACCGGAGTTTCTCCGGTTAGTAAGGCGATCATGACCGATATTAGGCTCCGTAACCGGAGTTTCTCCGGTTAGTAAGGCGATCATGACCGATATTAGGCTCCGTAACCGGAGTTTCTCCGGTTAGTAAGGCGCTCATGACCGATATTAGGCTCCGTAACCGGAGTTTCTCCGGTTAGTAAGGCGATCATGACCGATATTAGGCTCCGTAGCCGGAGTTTCTCCGGTTAGTAAGGCGCTGATGACCGATATTAGGCTCCGTAACCGGAGTTTCTCCGGGTAGTAAGGCGCTCATGACCGATATTAGGCTCCGTAACCGGAGTTTCTCCGGGTAGTAAGGCGCTCATGACCGATATTAGGCTCCGTAACCGGAGTTTCTCCGGTTCGTAAGGCGCTGATGACCGATATTAGGCCCCGTAACCGGAGTTTCTCCGGTTAGTAAGGCGCAATGGGGAAATAGTGCACCGATACATGCGCTAAGCGAATATATCGGAAGTTCTCACTCCACATGTCTCTCATATATATGCTAAATGAAACACAAAGACTGCCGAGAGTTTTCTCGACAGTCTGAGAAGGTTCTACAGAGAGCTTAGCTTATACTCGATGTTTTACTTCAGCGGAATCCAGAGTTCACCAATTCGGTCAATAGGTAAGCTCCACATGATGCTCCTGCCCGTCATCGCGCAATTCGAAGCAAACGCCCTGTTCCGGCTTATGCTGCGATTGCGGGACTTCTTTGCCGTCAACCAGCAATATACCCGCCTCGGATGCCGTACCGGACGATTTTTTCACGGTAATATGGTAACGCGCCTTGCCGAAACGGTACGTCGCCGAATAACCGGGCCAATCGGCAGGAATTTCCGGGTCGATATACAGCTTCTCCCCCCGGCGCCGGATGCCGAGAATCCATTCGATCCCCGCTTGGTACATCCAGCCTGCCGCTCCGGTATACCACGTCCACCCGGCATGACCTTTGTGCGGCTCCGCCGTGTACACATCCGCCGCCATCACGTACGGCTCTCCTCCGTATTCCATGACCTCGCGATTCGTTCGCGTATGCGTCAACGGATTCAGCATGTGGAACAATTCAAATGCCTTGTCTCCGTTCCCAAGCTGACACCACGCCACAATGCTCCAAATCACACCGTGCGTATACTGCGCCCCGTTTTCGCGAATGCCCGGCGGATACCCTTGGATATACCCCGGATTCAGATCCGTCTTGTCGAACGGAGGCGTCAATAGACGAGCAACGGAAATGTCGCGGTCCACGAGCTCGCGGTCGAACGATTGCATAGCCTGTACCGCACGGTCTTCCGGCGCCGCTCCGGAGATGACGGACCACGATTGGGCGATGGCATCGATCCGGCATTCCTCGTTGCGAATCGAACCAAGCCACTGTCCGCTGTCCGTGAACGCCCGGCGGTACCATTGGCCATCCCAAGCATGCTCGTTTAGAGAAGCCGTGAGCTTCGAGCGAATTTCTTCGAAGGCCGCCTCCCTGTCCGTATCCCCCCGCGTCCGGCAATGCTCCGCAAAGCCGCGCAGCACCTCGCAAATAAACCATCCCAGCCATACGCTTTCGCCGCGTCCTTCGGCGCCGACCAAATTCATGCCGTCATTCCAATCTCCGACCCCGATGAGAGGCAAAGCATGCTCGCCCATGCGCTGTAATGCCTTATCGATCGCCCTGAGACAGTGCTCGTATATCGTTGCCGAACGCCCTGAGTGTTGCGTAGGCTCATACCGCTCATGCTCCCCTTCCCGCAGCGGTTCGCTGTGAAGAAACGGGGCAGTCTCGTCCAAAATGCTTCCGTCACCCGTATGCTCGACATAACGCGATACCGCGTACGGGAGCCACAGCAAATCATCGGAGAACAGAGTGCGAATGCCGCGCCCGGTCTCTTCATGCCACCAGTGCTGCACATCGCCTTCTTCGTACTGATGGGACGCGTGCAGCACGATTTGCGCCCTGGCGAGATCGGGCCGGGTATGCAGCAGCGCCAACGAGTCCTGCAGCTGGTCGCGGAAGCCGTACGCTCCTCCGGCTTGGTAGAAAGCGGTGCGCGCCCACATCCGGCATACTAACGTCTGGTATAACAGCCAACCGTTCAAGAGAACGTCCGCTTCGGGAGACGGAGTCGAAACAACAATCTGATCCAAAGTATGCTCCCAGAAATCCGTTACTTCCTTCAAAGCTTTCTCGCACGCCGCCACACCGCTGTATTGCAGCGCAAGCTTCGATGCGGCTTCGTCCGATGTCCCGCAGCCCAACAGTATATACACAACCTTCTCACTGTCCGGTTCTAATATGAACTTCGCCTGGATTGCTCCGCAGGAGTCATAACAGGCGCCCGTCCGGCCCGATAAACGCGCCCGGTTCAGCGCGGCTGGGCTCTCCATGCTTCCGCCCCGGCCGATGAATTCGTTGCGGTCGACCGTCCACGACAGCTCATGCGCGCCGTTCGACTCTCCGCCGGACGAAGGCTGCGGATACACACCCAGGAAAGCCGTCGCGTCGCGGAACGTCTCTTGATACATGTTGCGTGCCGTCAGTATGCTTGCGGACTCGTTCCATTCCGTTACGATGTAAGGGGCGTTGGAATGACGCTGCACGCCGATTACCCATTCCGCGTAATAGGTGACGGACATACGTCTTGGTTCCGAAGTGTTGTTTCTCAGCTTCAAACGCATGATTTTCACAGGATCTTGCAGTGGAACGAACACGGTCATTTCGTGTTCGATTCCGTGCCGTTGATGGTCGAACTTCGTGTATCCGCGCCCGTGCGCAATCCGGTACGGCGGCTCCGAACGCATGGCGGACGGCGCAAGGGACCACGCTTCGCCGCTTTCTTCATCGCGCAAATACCCTGTTTCGCCCGGCGGATCAAGCACTGGATCGTTGGACCACGGCGTCAGCTTGCATTCGCGGCTGTTCCGAAACCAAGTGTACCCCGTACCGAGCTCCGAGACGAAACAGCCGAAGTGCGGATTGGCAAGCACATTAATCCACGGCGACGGCAAATGTTTCCCGTTTCTTATCATGATCCGATACTCTTTGCCGTCGGGGGAGAACCCTCCCGAACCGTTATAAAACAACCATTTCGCGGCATCGTCCTGATTTGTTTGCACCGGGCGGCCGTCATACCGGTTGACTGGCGCGCTGCGGGCGAGCTCCTCCGGCCATGCGGCTTGAGCTTCATCCTTGGGCAGTTGAATTTGTGCCGCGAAACTAGGTCCGCCGGCGCGCAGGACGATGCGGGCTACAGCGGCCAATAACGTCTTGTCCTCCTCCCGCAGCTGATTCGCCGGAATCACATACACCCCGGCCAAACCCGCTCCGAACCGGTCAACCCCGTGCTCGGCGGCCCGTTGAAGCGCTTCTTGCAGCTCCTGATAATATCCTTCCGCGGATTCGTTGAGCAAGACGAGATCGAACGAAATCCCGAGTCTGCGCAAGTATTCGTGTCCCGTCAACAGCTTGACGACGAACGGCAGCTGGCTGCGGTGATCAATCCGCGCAAGGACGACCGGACGATCCCCGGATACGCCGAAGGACCAGAGGCCCGACTGTCCCTTGACATTGCTCGAGATACTTTGTTCGCGCTCTTTCCGCAAAGGCGGATTATAAAGCACCTGACTTGCGAACATTTGAAAAGCCGCGGCTTCCCGATTGGTCAGACGGAGATTCCGGAGCTCAATCTGACCGCGGTTCCATGCCAATTGAAACGCCCGGTCCACCGCTTGACCGGTTGTAAGCTGAAGAACGGTGTCAACGGCCGTCTCCTTCGTATCGGCAACCGAGGTAACGGCGAACAAATGCGCCTTTTCCCCCGGTTCGATATGGATCCGGCGCCTCATCGCAAAAGCGGGATCGGCCACCGAGCCGACCGTGCCGCGCAAGCGGGAGCGAATTCCTTGCGGTTCGGAAAGACGATGTCCGCGGCCGATAAAGCCGGCCCGGTCCGTTTCATACTCGACCGCTCCTATCGTATTTCCGTCCGCGATGAGAGAATGAGCCGCCCATAGCGTTCTATCTTTCTGTTCACGGGGCCTGCGCCCGGCAACCAGACATCCCGATTTTTCGTCATAATCCGTTCGAACGAACAGCTTGCTGAAAGCCGGGTGCGCATCGTCGGCATTCGGATGAGCCAAGGCCAGTTCAACAAAGGTCGTAACTTCCAATATCTTCGCTTCTTTCCCCGTATTGGTCAGGGTGATCCGGCGCACTTCCGCGTTCCACTCCGGCGAAACGCAAATTTCCATGACGGTTTGCATTTCCTCGTCCGCGCGCATGAACGTTGCGCGATCCGAAAAAAATTGAACGCGCTGTTCCTGGGATACGCTGCGGCATGGCTGGTATGACGGCGACCAGACAACATCCTTCGTTACATCGCGAATATACAGGAAGCTGCCCCACGGATCCGTGACAGGATCTTCCCGCCAACGCGAGACGGACAGACCTTCGTACCGGCTGAACCCGCTGCCGCTGTTCGTAACCACCGTCGTGAATGTGCCGTTCGAAAGAACGCAAACCTCCGGAACCGTTGTAATCGCGGAAGAGTACTCCCTCAATGAGGTTGTATCCTGTACAGGCTCGGATAACGGCGCATGGACGCGGTGCATGGACGGGTGTTTGATAAACTTGGGCCTTTGCGGAATTCGTTCCTGCAGCAGCATTTCCGCTGTGCGCACCCTTTTGTCGCGATGAAACCGTCCGTACATGGTTTGCGGCAGCAGCAAGTTCGCAAGAGTAAGCATGCTCATCCCTTGATGGTGCGCCATAAAGCTGCGGATGACTATATGCCGGCGATCCCTGGGCATCCGTTCCGGAGTAAAGTCCAACGCTTCATAATACCCGTACTTGCCGCGGCCGCCTAATTGTTCCATACGCTTCAAAGCGTCGAGCGCTTGATGCTTCGCGAAAGGCATAGCCAAAACCGCCGCGTACGGAGACACGACCAAGTCCTGCTCAAGCCCCCGTTTGAAGCCCAATCCCGGAACTCCGAACGCCCTGTACTGATAGTTCATCTGAAAATCGAACGCGTAATAGCCCGACTCGGAAATTCCGAACGGCACTCCTCTCTGCCGCGCGTATTCGATTTGGCGGCCGACGACCGCACGGTACGTGCTTTCCCAAACGGTGTTCCGGTACGTGCGCAAAAACAGCCACGGCATCAAATATTCGAACATTGTACCGGACCAGGACAGCAATAGAGGCCGTGTTCCCGATTTCGTCATCGTCCGGCCGAGAGCATGCCAGTGCGATACGGAGACTTGACCGAGGGCTACGGCGACAAAGCTGGCCTGCCTTGCTTCCGACGCCATTAAGTCGTAAAGCACTTGATCGCGTTCGCGGCCGCCGGCATGGTACCCTAAGGAAAACAGTTTTGTTTTATGGTCGTATAACGGTCTGAAATTTGTTTCTTGGACCAACCGTTCCAACCTGGTAACCACCCGGTTGCCGCGGTCCCGCCAGTCGTTCTTTGCTTGCGCGAAGGGCTCGGCCGATTTGGCAGGCGATATTTCCTCGGCAAACGCTACATGGAGGGATTCGGCCCCGCGATCGGTACGGCTTCCCGATTCGGTCCGCTTTCCCGCCATGTCGTCATGTTCAAGCCATTCCTTCACACCTTCTTTCACTGTCATCAGGCAAGTGACCAAATTGCCGGAATCCACCGTCGATACGTACAAGGGAGGCAGAGACTTCAGTGTCGCGGTGTCATACCAGTTGTAAAGGTGGCCTTCCCACTTTTCCAGCCGTTCTATCGTACTCAGCGTCCTCTCCAACCGTTCAATCAATCCGGGCGTATCGATAAACCCGAAATCTCTGGCGGCCAAGGCGCAGGAAAGATATAAGCCTATGTTGGTGGGAGATGTGCGGCGGGCCACCCCGTTCGGCGGTTCGATCTGCACGTTGTCCGGAGGCAGCCAATTGTCCTCTTCCGTAACATAGTCTTCATAAAATGACCAGATTTCCCGTGACAATCTCCGCAGCTCTTCCGTTTCTTCGGCGGAAAACTCAAGCTTCTCTTGCCGGGGCGGCTGTTCTAACCACCGAACCGCGAACGGAGCATAAATCCACAGAGCGGTTAATGAAAATCCGATAGCCTGCGAAACGAGACTTCCGCTGCGCACCGTTTCCGCCAGAAACACAACGACAAGCACATATCCTCCGAACATGCCGAGCAGCGGCGGAGCTCCCTTCAGCTTGCTTCTTCGTTCCACCTCGCTTGAGCTGACCCATTCCAGCAACCCGCGTTTGGTAAACATTAACCGCCATAGAGTTCTGGCAATGGCATTAATCAACAACACGGTTTGAAAAGGGAGCGTCATAAGTCCTACCAACACTTGCCCCGTCGTCAAGCCCAAGCTTGCCGAATGCCGAAGGGCGGATCGGGCCGCCGCAATTTGCCGGATCACCGGCAGAAACCATGTCGCAAACACGAGTACGATCCAAGCCGCGGAAGACCCCGGAAGCACATTCAAAGACAAGAGCAGTATGGCAAAAAGAACCGGCGGCAGCAGACTCCGCCGTAAATTGTCTATGATCTGCCAGCGGGTCAATACCGATAAATCCACCGGCAGCAGCTCCCCCCTGCGATTGCGCACTTTGGGCATCAGCCACAACAGCAGCTGCCAATCGCCCCGCACCCAACGGAGCTGCCTCTTCTGATATGCACTGTAGGTTGCCGGATGATCATCGATCAGCTCGATATCCGAGAGCAAGCCCGCGCGCAAGAAACCTCCTTCCAGCAAATCATGGCTCAGCACCCGGTTTTCCGGAATTCTCTCGCAGAGCACCTGGTAAAAGGCGTCAACGTCAAAGATTCCTTTCCCTGTAAAGATCCCTTCTCCCATCCCGTCTTGATACGGATCGGAAACGGCGAAGGAGTAAGGATCCGTTCCGTGGCCGCCCGACCACAAGTACGACAACCGGGAACGGACAGCCGATTCGTGCCTCATCGCAATCCTCGGCTGGAGTACGCCGTAACCCTCGATCACCCTTGTTTTTGCCTCGTTCAGCCTCGGCCGGTTAAAAGGCAAGTGAATCGTCCCGATCATTCTATGTACGCTTTCCAGAGGAAGCTGCGTGTCGGCATCCAGAGTGATAATGTATCGGATCCGCCGGAGTACCGCCGCATCTCCTCTCACCGCATCGAAGCTCGTGCCGGTATCACCTTTGAGCAGCTCGACAAACTCCGCCAGCTTCCCGCGCTTTCTCTCCCATCCCATCCAAACCCTTTCGGAC
The DNA here is from genome assembly GCF_016482785.1 of Paenibacillus alkalitolerans. Lineage (GTDB taxonomy): Bacteria > Bacillota > Bacilli > Paenibacillales > YIM-B00363 > Paenibacillus_AE > Paenibacillus_AE alkalitolerans. The sequence goes on from NZ_JAEMXM010000010.1 coordinate 21,540, forward strand.
GCGTTCCATTGTCTGCTTCTTTGAAACAGATGGAATTTGCTTTCGGGGTATGCGCGATTCAATCGGTCGATTTCCGCTTCAGCAGCCTTGACAACCGGCTCATCCTCGGGAAGCTTCTCCGCTTCCGCATCCTTGAAGTCGCTTAATATGGCGAAATGCACATTGGGGTCGCGGTTCGCCAAGTAGTGCAGCTCAAGCCTTTCCGTCATCTCCCGAACTTCCTCGACGGTCGACCAAATGACGGGAATGACAACCATCGTTGAAGCTTCCGGGGGAACCGCATCGGAAAGGTCGTATCGCAATAGCGGCACGGGGCTTTTGACCCGTTCAATGAACCAATGCACTGCCGTAACCGCCCACTCCGCAGCAGGCAGTAGAAGAACGGCTAAAATAAAGGCCCATTCCAATGGCGTTAAAATTGCATTCCGCCCGATCCATACCGAAAACCCGATCCAAGCGATGACAAATATGACCGAAAGGAGGTTGAAATACATTCCGGTCGTTCTCCGCAAAAATGGGGTTTCCGGCAAAGCTCTCGGTTTTCCGCATATCTTGAGAGACTCTCTCAATGCCGCGATCCCGTCGGTTTCCAATAAATAATAGGCGGCAAACGCATTGCGAGGGAGCTCCTCCACGCCGCCATCCGACCTTCGTTTCTCTTCATATACCGATGCCGCCAGTTCCACGGCGTGGGAAGCGACAAGATTTTCCGGGATATGCATTCGCCGCGCCAACCGCACTACTCTCTTCCGAAGCGTGTCGCGGCTGGAATAATCCAGACGGGCATAATCCCCCGAGCTTTCTTTGCGCAGCGTTTGTTCCACCATGCTGATCCGTTCGAACGTTTCGCGCCAATCCCAACGCGACACCTTTCGCAGGCTTCCGATGAGGTTGCCCGCCGTCACTTGATTAGCGGCCTGAAGCTGATATTCGTACGATAGGATACGATCCAGACTTTCCGGTCCGTTCTCCAGCTTGCAGATCAGCCATTCCCCCACCGTCGCGGTATCTTCCGCGCGTTCCCGGAGATGCTTCACCAGATGAACAATTAACGGGCCGGAAAGCGGCATATCTTGACCTGCTTCTTCTAACGCCTTCTTCAGCCTTTCCGGTGTCAATCCGGAAGTCGCGATGCCGTCAAGCACGCGATCCGCCAAAGCGCACATTTCGCGGCGTTCCCGAACCGTCTCCATAATGCCGGCCAGACGGCGAATGAGAGCGATCCGAAGCATCAACGGAATTGCCCACGCTTCAGCGATGGTCAGAACGGATACTTCTTGATAAGCCTGAAGATAGGCGATAAATGAGTCCTCGTTCAAATTCCCGTCCGCATGGCCGATATATTCCGCGCAAATCGAAAAAACCCGCAATTCTCCGGTCTTGCTCAGATAAGGCAAAGCATCGGTGAACGTATTGGAAAGCTCGTGCCTGACAGACAGCACTTGTTCTTCCAGAAACTCCGCATGATCGAGCAGCCATTCCTCGGCGGGTTGGGAACAATCGGAGCGGTTCTCGCGCAATTCGGCGGCGAAAGTCCGCAGCATTCTAGCGCCGGATTCAAGGTTCCGCAATAAGCGCTTTGACGGTCTGCGCCGAACCAACGGGTCATGCTTCAATGCCAATTGGCGTGCCTCATGCCTAAGCTGTTCATTATTCAAAATCATGCACTTTCCCCCAGCGAAGATATTGTTAGCACAGCCGCATAAATCTAAACATTCCCAATCTAGCTGGAATTTATGAACTTTGATGTGCCCCAAACAGAAAAAGACTTGGAGATCCGGCTCCAAGTCTTTGAAAGTTTATGAGTTGACCGTCCGGACATCATTTGCCCGAATTGGTGCGCTTCATTATCTCCAACGTGTGGTCCTTATGCCCGTCGCATGATCATTATGGCAACGGAATGTTCATAAGCGGTCGTCGTTGTGTATGTCCGTGCGGTATATTTTTTCGTACTTCTGTGACTATGGCAATAGTGTGTACGTAATCTGTGTTCTTAACAACCGTTTATGAACAGTGCATTGCCATAATTGATCCCGATCATCGGATTCCGTAAAAATTATGGCAATCCGGCGACCATTCGTAGACAACCTTTCTCCATAAAATATTGTCCTGTGCGTTGTACTGCCGTTCATAAGACACAAAAAAACCTCCGCCGCGTGTTGGGAGGAGGTTAAGCATTATTATCTCAATCTACAATCCGATTCGCTCGCACGACATCCTTGTACCAATAAGCGCTTGCCTTGGGCGTGCGCGCCTGCGTCTCGTAGTCGACGTATACCATCCCGAACCGTTTTTCGTATCCGAAAGCCCACTCGAAGTTGTCCAGGAAAGACCACAAATAATAGCCTTGCAGGTTGCCGCCTTCCGCTATGAACCGCTGCGCCTGCTCCAAATGCGCTTTAACGTAACGGATACGGTCCCGGTCGTCTACTTTTCCTTCGATCAACCGATCCGCCGTCGCTGCGCCGTTTTCCGTAATGTAAATCGGAAGAGACGTATATTGCTGTTGCAGACGCTTCAGCAGCCGGTACAGCGATTCCGGATGCACTTCCCAGCCCATATCCGTCACTTCGCTGCCCTCCGGCAACTCATAATCCGCCTTCAGCAACGGGTGGCCGTTTCCTTCCTTCACGATTGCGCGGGTATAATAGTTGATCCCCAGAAAATCACCCGCTTCGCCGATCGCGTCCAGATCGCCCGGTTTCACGAAATCGAACGACCCGATGTGCGGCAAGTACCATTCCTTCATGTCCTGCGGATAATCCCCTTTGAACAAGGGATCGAGAAACCACCGGTTCAAATACCCGTCGTGTCTTTGCTGCGCCGCCAAGTCTTCGGGACGATCGGACGCCGGATCGTTGTAGTCCAGATTGAGCGTCATGCCGATCCGCCCGGACAAGCCCATTTCCCGGTACGCTCTGATCGCCAGGCCGTGGGACAGCAGTATGTGATGCGCGGACACGAGCGCCTCGCGCCAATCGGTGTGCCCCGGGGCGTGAACGCCAATGCCGTAGCCGAGAACGGCGGCGCACCACGGCTCGTTATGGGTGTTCCACATCGGCACGTCGTGTCCGAATTCGGCAAACAACGCTCCGGCATATTCCAAGTAATAGTCTACCGTCTTCCGGTTTGTCCAACCCCCCTCGTCTTGAACCCACTGGGGCAAATCCCAATGGTAGACCGTCACGAGCGGCTGAATGCCGTATTTCTTCAATTCCTGCAGCAGAGCCCGGTAGAAATCCAGCCCCTTGCGGTTCAGCTTCCCCTTCTCGGGAAAAATGCGCGGCCACGCCACAGAGAAGCGGTAGTGCTTGATTCCCAAATCGGCCAGCAGCCGGACATCGTCAGGATAACGGTAATAGTGCTCGCACGCGCGATCGCCCGTATCGCCCCCCGCTACCTTGCCCGGCGTCCGGCAGAAAGTATCCCATATCGATGCCGTCCGGCCGTCCGCGTCCGCCGCCCCTTCGATCTGGTAAGATGAAGTGGCGACCCCCCAGACGAAGCCGTCGGGAAATTTCTTCGTATCAATGCTCATCAAACCGTACACCTTTCAGCTTAAAATTTTACGGATCCGGCCAACGCTCCGCTCACCAAGAAGCGCTGTACGAACACATAAAGCACGATCAGCGGCAGCGCGACGAGGATAATGCCGCAGGCGAGCAGCGGCCAGTTGTTCAAATATTGACCGAAAAACGCGAACAGCCCCCTTGTGATCGGTTGGTACTTCGAGTCGGACAAATAAATGGTCGGACCGATAATATCGTTCCAGATGCCGATGGCGGTCAGCAGTATCCCCGTCGCCATAACCGGCTTCATCAACGGCAGCAAAATTTGGAACAGGAAACGCAAGTAACCGCAACCGTCCATCGCCGCCGCTTCGTCAAGCTCCTTGGAAATCGACTTGATATAGCCTACGAACATCATGAAGGCGATGCCCGTCCCTCCGGTGCGCAGCAAAATGTACCCCCACTGCTCGTTGTAAAGCCCGAGCTTGTTGACGAGCCAAAACTGCGGGACAAGCGGATTCGGGAGAAACAGGGACATCACAAAGAACAAATAGATCAGGTTGGAAAATTTGACGTAACGGCGCGCGATCGGGAACGCCGCGAAAACCGCCAACATGATCGAACCGAATGTCGCCGTCGAAGTATACAGCAGGCTGTTCCAAATATAAGTCGAGAAATTCCCTTTGTTCCATGCCTCGACGAAATTCCCGAACCGAAACTGTTCCGCAATGCCGACCGGGGACTTCAAAAATTCGATTTGCGTTTTCATGGCTACGTTAAACAGATAGAACAACGGAAAAAGATAAATGACCAACATGGCAACAACGACAAGATAACGGAAGAGCAGCGGGACTTTGTTTTCCTGCATTACAGTTCCACCTCCCGTCTCCGTAAATAAATCATGGCGGCAACGGTAACGGCGAACACGAACACGAACTGGATCATCGCGCCGGCGGAAGCGAGCCCGAAGTCGGCCACCCGGTTATTGGCGATAGCGTCCCGGTACACGTCGAAGGCCAAAGTACGCGTATTGAAGCCGCCGTTCGTCAGCACGTAAATGATATCGAACGTCTGCAGAGCGCCGATAATCGAAAGCATAATATTGACGGTAAACGCGGGAGCGATCATCGGAAACGTAATATGCCGGAACGACTGCCAGCGGCTCGTGCCGTCGATATGGCCCGCTTCGTACAAGTCTTTCGGAATCGACTGCAGACCGGCCAGGAAGATCGTCATCGAATAGCCCATATACATCCAGATTTGGACGAAAATAACCCACTCGAATGCGGAATTGTAGTCCGAAAAAAACGTCGATTTCGCGCCGAACCATCCGAACAGCTCCTTCATCGGGCCGCCCAGCGGATTCGTCATCATCCTCCAGACGAGACCGGACACCGTAACGCCTAGAACGACCGGCAGGAAGAAGGTTGCCCGGTAGAAAGCGTCTCCTCTCAATTTACGGTTCAGAAGGACTGCCATCCAAAGCCCGATGGCATTCTGAATAATTACGACGGCGAATGAAAAATAGACCGTGTTGACAATCGAGCGGATTCGCTCCTTCTGGTCCGACGAGAAGAAAAACCTTTCATAATTGTGCCAGCCGACAAATTTCCACTCGACGCCCGGCAGTCCCGTGGCGTTCGTAAACGAAAAAAAGATCGTCGCGACGGAAGGACCGAATCCGAACACGACATAAAGCAGCAAGGGCAGCATCAGCAAAGCGAGCGGCAAGTGCCTTGCAATCCCTTTTCCGAACGGATACATCCCATCACCTCTTCATACCTGATCTCGCTATTTTTGTATTGAAGGAACGACGGGGCCTGATTCGAGATCAGACCCCGTGATCCATCCGTTTTTTTATTACTTCGGAGCTGCCGCATCCCACTCGGATTGCGAAAGCTCAGCCAACTCTTCCGGCGTCTTGACCGGACCCGCCGGGGCCAGGAACTCCGCGTGGATGCTGGAGCCGCTGACATGTTCGCCCGCGTTGGCGCGGTTGATGAACAATTGGTCCCACGCGAGCTTGAAGCTCGACAAATACGGCTTGATTTCGTTGATGAACGGATCTTCGACCGTCACGTCGGCATTCGGAAGGAAGCCGGACGCTTTCACGAACTCCGCATAATGCTCCGGCTCGGACTGCATCGCGAGCCATTTCAGAGCGGCGTCTTTGTTCTTCGCTTTTTCCAGAACGACCCATGACATGTCGTATTTGCCGGCGAGAGAGTTGTTTTGAGACGCGTCGTTGCTGCCCGGGATCGGGAAGTAGCCGAATTCCAGGTTCGGGTCCAACGACTTGAGCGTCGGCGCGTTCCAGGTGCCGTCGGCGATCATGGCTACTTGGCCGCTGACGAACAGGCTCGGCAGCGAACCGTAGTCGACGCCCATGAAAGCGTCGATCGCATTCTCCATCAGAAACTGGGCTTTACCGAGAATTTCGATTTGTGCCGGGTCCGTAAATTTCGTCGTGCCGCGCCAGAGCCCTTCGATGAATGCCGCTTGGTCTTTGTGAACGGAGGCGGACAATCCTTGAACCGCAAGGTTGAACGGCCAAATGTCTTTTCCGGCGAATCCGAGCGGGGTGACGCCTTTTTCTTTCAGCGTGTTCACGACCGTTACGAATTCGTCCCATGTTGTCGGCACTTGCAGGCCGTTGTCGGCGAAAATCTTTTTATTGTAGTAAAGGCCGGTGAAGGACACCTTACCCATGTTGATGCCGTACACTTTGCCGTTGTACGTGGTGGAGTTTTGCACGTCAATCGAATTGTAGTTGGAGACGAACTCTTGGTTCGTCAAATCTGCAATCAAACCGGCATCGATCCATTGCTTCCACAGCGGGTCCTCGGCGCCTTTCGCCCATTCCTGCGGAATCGGGGCGAAACCGCTTTTCAGCGCCACCAAGTCGGCATCGTTGGCGTTAATGCGCGTTTGCTGCAGTTGGTCGTATGTGGCGTCCGAAGGAACGACGTCGTACACGACCTTGATGTTCGGGTAGCGTTCCATAAATTCCTTGTTGAACTCTTCGTAGTACTTGTTCACCGGCTCGTTGATCCAGTGAATGATTTTCAGCGTCACTTCTTCGTCCGGTTTCGCGCCGGATTCCGAAGCGGCCGGCTCCGAGGAGCTTTCGGAAGGCGTCTCCGACGTATTGCCGCCGCCGTTACCGCCGCAGGCTGCAACGACGAAGACCAGAACCAGGCTCATTAACCCTAATGCGTACTTCTTCAACATTCCTTGTTCCCCCTAATAATATGGATCGATTGCTCGAAAATTTTCAGAAAACGCCTTCAATGACTTTCCTCCGGCTCCCCTGAAACCAGGATTGAATGAGGATTTGGAATCCGAAACCGCTTTCGAAAATTACAGCTTTATTATTTCTCATCGAGGAGATTTTGTAAAGAGGGATTTCAAAAAAAATGTTGCCGGTCGACAATTCCAGTTATTTTAAGGTTTTTATTGACGAAACTGTTTCGTAAACCCTAAAATAGGTAGAGTGTTTACTATATAACGCATTTGCGGACTCGAAACCGATTTAGTCCATGTCCGACAATGAAATAAAGGAGAGCCCACAGCAATGAACATTAAAACAATTGCGAAAATGGCGGGCGTTTCCGTTGCGACCGTTTCGAAAATCATCAACAACTACAGCGATATCGGCGAAGAAACGAAGCAACGGGTTCTTAAAATTATGGAGGAAACGGGCTATCGCCCTTCTTCATCCGCCAAGACGCTCGCCACCAAAAAATCGAATCTGATCGGCGTTGTATTTGCGGGCGCGCTGAACTCCGACCTGAATCATCCTTTTTTCGTAAGCGTCCTCAACGCGTTCAAGAAACAAATCGGTCTGCTCGGATACGATCTTCTGTTCTTCTCCAACGAAACGTTCTTTCATTCCAAAGAAGATTATTTGGCGCGATGCCGCCACTTTCAAGTGGACGGCTGCATCATTATCGCCGGCGACGAAATCGAACCGAGCATTCACCAGCTGGACCAGAGCGAAATTCCTTGCATCGGAATCGATATTCCGCTGTCCGGTACCAACTCCGCCTATATTATGTCGGACAACGCGAAAATCTCGAAGCAAGTCGTGGAGCATCTGTATTTGAACGGATTCCGCGAGATCGGTTTTCTCGGTATTGAACGGCACTCGGAGGTCATCGCACTGCGGGAAAAAGCGTTCAAGGAATCGCTTAAAACGTTCGGGCTAGCCGTCAACCCCGATTGGTTCTTCTATAGCAAGGAATATGACGAGGAGAGCGGATATCAAGCGATGAAACGCGCGATCGCCGCCGGTTCCCTGCCTAAAGCGATGTTCGCGGTGACGGATCTACTCGCCTTCGGCGTCATGCGGGCGATGAAGGAACACGGTTTGCGAATTCCGGAAGATGTGGCCTTGATCGGATGCGACGATATCGACGCTTGCCCGTATACCGAGCCGGCGCTGACGACCGTCAGACAGGAGAAAGAAAGAATCGGCAAATTGGCCGCCATCATGCTGTTCGACATGATCAACAAGCAAATCGAGCCTTCGGCCATTCTGGTCGAGCCCGAATTGGTCGTGCGTCAATCTTGCCGCGCCCGATAAATCGATAACCGTATTCGGAGGGTGTCCGGTGTATGCAGCAATGAATAAACATGCAAAGAGCCCGGTGCGAATAACTCGCCCGGGCTCAATTTGCACCTTGTTCAATATTCAATTGTAAGCTCTTGTGTCTTTTCCAAACAATCAGTTTATAGAACAAGTGTGTCAGTCCCAAGGTCACCAGATAAACCAGAAACGAATTCAGTAAGTTCCATTTTTTATAATGAAATACTCCCACCCATTCGCCGACGGCTTCAAGTCCGACGGCAAAAAGCGAAACGGCTATCATATAAAGAAGAAGTTTCCATTCCTTGAACTTCCATGTTTCGTAAATATACAAGTAAAAATACGAAAAGGGACAGTAAGCAAACGCCAACAAAGGCTCAACCAAATCATACTTATCCTTATGGTCGTTTAAATCATACATATCAAGCGGGGGAAAAGCGATCATGAAATCATAGGTTTTGGCTATAGCTAACCCGTACAGCAATATTAACACAGGTCCATTAATTTCAATACGGTAAATAGCAACAAAAGAACGTTAACTATTGCCCAGGCGGTCAAGATCATGAATAAACCTCGTTCAATCCGTTTAGACGCTATCTTAACCAATTGAAGCCGGGTTTAAACCGCTCTTGCCCTAGTTTTCGGTTATCCGGTAAGTCGGCTTTCGCCCGACAATGTAATATCTGGTATTTACTGTGCAACTTGAGGCAGCCCTCAGTTGAAGCTTTGCCAGTGTTCTCAAGGAATTCGGCGTTTTAAGCCGCAAATGCCAAACGGATATTGGTAAATGCTGTGGGGTTCAGTCTTCTTTTCATATATGTTAACATGCGTTACTGGGAGCCAACCTCCAATTGTGAACTTATTCGGGTGTTCTTTTGCCATCGGGCATCGGTATTAACTTTCGCAACTTCGGGGATTTTTATGCCGCTGCAAATCGAAGCAATACTCATACAAATCACAGACTAGGAGTGAAAACCAATGTTCAAGAAGCTAGTTAGTACCACCACATTGATGCTGGTTGTTTCAATGCTGTTCGGAACATTGACGTTCGCAGCTACCGGTAAAGAGATCGCAAGCCGGGCCGACAATTACCTTGGCGACTTCAGATACAAGTTTGGTGCCGAGCCGTGGAATAGCGGTTACAGGTACTCCGACTGCTCTTCTTTCACAAAACTTGTGTTTAAGCGGGAAGGTGTGTACCTGCCTCGTACAAGCCGTCAGCAGGCCAAAAAGGGATACTATGTAGCGAAGCGCAATTTAGTAAAAGGCGACCTTGTATTCTTCGATACGAATGATGACGGCAGAATTAACCACGTAGGTATCTACATGGGTAGAGGCCGATTCATTCACAGCGCACCGTCTAACAAGGTCGGATTCAATAACCTGAACTATGGGTTCTGGGAAGATCATTATGTTACTGCGCGGCGTGTGAGATAAGAAGAAGCGACGCATTGAGGTGGCTCTCTCAACTCAATCCTTCCGCCATGCGGACCACAGGGCCGCAGAGGCGGAAGGCACTTTAGGCAAAAACTCATTTATACTTACCTGAAACAAAGCTCTTAGACTCGGAAGCAAGCGACAGCCACTCCGATTGAAAAGAGGCACCGATCACAACCCATTCTTTCATGGCCCGTCCTCGTCCCATGACGCAAGTTTCACATTTCCCGGTGGAAATCAAAGCGTCTACTTGCGGCTTCGGCAGTTTGACGATCAATCTCCCCTTATGGTGAAAAGCGAACATCTTTCCCGCATACTTCAATTCTCCCGAGGAACCGAATCTTTTCTTCGTGTGGTCAATGGTTGTCGTGACCTCCGGATCTTGAGACAGGATCCGTACGATCTCGTCGTAAGCTGCTTCCGGTGTTAGTTGTATAGTCACAGGTTAAAAACCGGCCGCACTTCAACAAAACCGCTTAAGGCTGCCGGAGCGCGGAGGCCCATTCAATCGCTTCGTCCGCGTCGCGAACGTCGATGACGTAATATCCGCTTAACTGCTCCGAACCATCCGTATGAGAACCTTCGCTCGCATGAACTTGTCCATTGGCGCATTTCACCGAATACGCCGTATTCCCAGGGTGCAGGATATTTCCAGGGTTGGCCAGTATACCGGCCTCCCTCATCGATTGGGTGAAGGCCTTCCACGCCGGCCAGTAACTCTCTTTCCGCATTTCGTCCGTCCGAGCCTCGAAATCGTCCTTGGTTTGGACCATTTTTTCGGGATCGGTGAGGAATGGGAAAAGGGTCTCCGGGCGACATTCGATGAATATTTCTTTGACGACCGGCTCCTCAATCCTGTCTATAATCACGGTTGAGTCGTTCCTCCTCTTCAGCTGCTGCGTGTTTAAAACCTGAGATTTTCTTTCAAGATCTCCAATCCTTTTTTTAATTCACCCAAAGAATTTGTAGACGCAAGTGCTATTCTCAAAAAATTGTCCTGTGCGCTGGCCCCGCTTAAAAAGCGATCTGAGTGAAAAACACGAATTCCTTTGTTCAGAAAGTAACTCTCCATGCGTGATGCATTAACATAGTCCGATATGGGAAGCCATCTATAAAAGCTTAGTGGATGACCAGTGTGGAGAGGTTGTGGGAAAAACTCTGAAAATAAACTGTTTGCAGACTGAGCTAGCTGCTTTTTTTCCTCAACAATTGCATTTGCTTTTCCAGATAAAATAAGTTCCGTTATAATCTCGGCATCCAATGAAGAAGTCTTGACATTAATATTAAAAATAGCCTTTATAATCCTCTCTTTAAATTTGTCCCCAAACACAATATATGCCACTCGGAAACCCGAACAGATGGACTTGGAGGTACTACAGATATAAACAGTTTGTTCTGGAAGAAGCTGATACATAGGCTGACGATAATCATCTATAATACCAGCTGTCAGAAAGGCATGAATATCATCTTCAATTAAAATCAAATGATGTTTTCGAATAATAGCGGCTAATTCCTTTTTGCGGTTTTCCGGAATCATTACAGTAGTCGGATTAGAACAAGAAGGCATCAAAAAAACGCCGTGCACATCCAATTGAAGACACTGATTTTCAAGCTCATTAGGCAGCATTCCGTGCTCGTCACCGGGAATCGGAACTAACTTAATACGAAACATTTTCGAAATCTCAATAAAATTTGCGTAAGTATAAATATCGACTGCGACCCGGTTTCCTGGTTCAAACAGAGCTAACAACGTAATTGCCAACGCATTCTGTGCTCCGGAAACAATGGCCATATTTTCTGTATCCGCATGGATGCCAAAAGCCTTCATCCAATGTAGCGCCGCTATTTTTTGATGAGGTATTCCTGTAGGATCATTGTAATTAAAGAGCTGCTCCAAATATCTTTTCTCTATCACGCTCTTGGCAGCTTCAGCTACAGTTGTATTGCTTTGCTCAAATGATGCAACAAAACCAAGATCGATAATTTCATTTGAGATTTTATCTTTTGAAATTGTGACGGAGCGTGCCGCGTTGGGCGCAACGAATGTACCGCTCCCTGTAACAGCATAAATTAAGCCTTTAAGTTCGCATAGTTTATACGCACGGGTAATAGTCGTAAAATTTACATCTAAAAAATCGGCTAACTCCCTTTGTGGCGGAAGTTTGGTGCCGGGAGCTAAAAATCCGTTTGCAATGTCATGTTCCAGTAATAAGGCGAGCGAAAGATAGACTGGACGTTTCAATGCGTCTCTGTCGGGTCTCCACGACATGGGGTAATCAGTGAAGGAATTTATAGGCATATAGTACCTCACAGAATTGTAATCCATACAATTATAGCATTGATTGTATGGATTTACGCTGCTAAAATGGCATGGAAAAGTAATCGTGCTGAGGAGATGCGGGCTAACCATGATTAGCAAAAACGAACTTCAAGCGGCATTTCGTGCGGCCTTTCCCTCTACTGTCCCTATATTAGCCGGCTTTTTATTCTTGGGGATTGCTTACGGCATCTTCATGAACGTATCGGGTTTTGGTGCGGGGTATTCCGTCCTTATGAGCCTGCTTATTTTTGCCGGTTCGATGGAGTTTGTCGCTGTCAGTCTGTTGCTTGGCGCTTTTAATCCATTGGGTGCACTGCTGCTAACTTTAATGGTAAACGCGCGTCATCTTTTTTATGGGATATCCATGCTTGAAAAGTACAGGGGGACCGGACTAAAAAAGATTTATCTGATTTTTGGTCTATGCGATGAATCTTTCTCCATCAATTACACAGCAAATATACCGCAAGAGGTGAATAAAGGATGGTACATGTTCTTCGTCACCGTGCTTAATCATAGCTACTGGGTGCTTGGGGCTTCAATTGGCGGGCTTTTTGGAGCGTTGGTGCAATTAAATATGGAAGGGCTTGAGTTTGTTATGACGGCTCTATTTGTTGTCATCTTTATTGATCAATGGATGAAAGAGACAGCACATCACAGCGCGTTACTGGGTCTAGGACTATCAATTTTATGCCTTTTCATTTTTAACGGCGGCAACTTTGTCATCCCTTCCATGATCATCATTCTCTTCGTACTCACATTGATGAGGAAGCAACTGGAGAAGAAAACAGGTGAAAGTACATGTCAATGACTGTATTAGAGCAAATTATCACGATTGGAATGGTCGTACTGGGAACCATGATGACAAGATTTATTCCATTTATTATTTTTCCTTCAGGCAGACCCACTCCAAGTTATGTGCAGTATCTCGGCAAAGTATTGCCCTCGGCAGCTCTAGGGTTACTGGTTGTCTATAGTATCAAAGATGTGGAATTTTTATCCGGCAACTACGGAGTACCCGAACTGATTTCTATTGTTCTAGTTGCTTTGCTCCATATTTGGAAGAGAAATATGTTTTTGTCGATTGCAAGCGGTACTTTCGCCTATATGTTTTTGATTCAGTTTTTATTTTAGAAGAATCGAAGCGTAAAGCGGGTGCCATTACTTATCGGCACCCCGCCCATTTTAACAACACTGAACACTCCACATGTGAGGAGATGACAGGGAGTACACAAATCAACAGGGATGACATTTGCTCAATCATAGGGCGGCTTTCCAAAAGTCGCTCCTTTTTATTTCATCCAAACATTTTCCAAAAGTCGTATATACATCAGATTCTTCTTCGCCAAAAATTTCAACTCCATTATCTTTTAATATCCCATTTCACAATAATGGCATGGGTCGCCAAATAAAGATATTCTATGATGCATTATTGCATTATGATGAACTCCTGAAACCCCAGTTATTCTTTCATATTAATTTGTCTCTTTTCAATATTCTCTCATTAATCTCAAGTCTAGCAACAGGATAAAAACATCTGACTTAGCGTTTATTTTTGAGAATCTAGTATGAATAAAGATGCATCATGGCCCATGAATATTTTACTTCCAGTATAAAAAGTTTTAGATTGAATTTCTCTGTACCCTATATTAGTCATGAGGTCAATAAGCTTTTCTTGATCAAATCCGTTATGAACCATATCTGAGACTATTTCTTCATTTTTATTAAAATCTACGATTATTAAATGCCCTCCTAGATTTAGAACATCATATAATCTCGATAAAACTAACTCAACATCATTAATATGGAGTAAAACCTGAGCCATAAAAATATAGTCTGCATGTATATCCGATCGATCTTCCTTTTCGAAATCAAAACATAATGTATCAACATTCTGAATATTAAAGTCAGCAATTTTCTGTTTTATTTGATTAATCATATTTTGCGATGTATCCAGAAAAAGCATAGAATTGAAATCATTTAACAAGTTCATTCCAACAAGACCAGTTCCACACCCAAAATCAATAGCGTTCTTATTATTAGCGTCAACTAAATATTCACGAATGGCATCTGATGATACCTTTGCCATTTGAACTCTTTCAGAAGTATCATAACTACTAGCTATCATTTCAAACTTATCAGTATTTCCCATTATTATCTCTCCAATCTGCGTTAATATAGATTAACTACAACCTCTCTCCCCTCGAATTAAGGTACAGTTATTGGGCTGTATCTTTTCTTTCAAGTCTCACTATCACCTCCACATGCGCCGTGTGCGGGAACATGTCCACCGGCTGCACTTCGACGGTGCGGAAGCCGCCGTCCTCCAGAACGCGGAGATCGCGGGCGAGCGTGGACGGGTTGCACGACACATACACAACCCGCTTCGGCCGCATCGCGACGATCGTGTCCAGCAGGGCGGCGTCGCAGCCCTTGCGGGGCGGGTCGACGACGATGACGTCGGCGTCGATGCCTTCTTCGCGCCACGCGGGGATGACGGCTTCGGCCCGGCCGACGGCGAACTCGACGTTGGCAATGCCGTTAAGCCGCGCGTTCGCGCGAGCGTCTTCCACGGCGTCGGGCACGATTTCGACGCCGTACACGCGGCGAGCTTTTCCCGCCAGGAAAAGCGAGATCGTTCCGATGCCGCAATAAGCATCGATCACGGTTTCGCCGCCGGTGAGGGCGGCGTATTCAAGCGCGGTGCGGTACAGCACTTCGGTCTGCGCCGGGTTCACTTGGTAGAACGACCGGGCCGAGATCGCGAACCGGATCCCGCCGATCGAATCGACGATCGAATCCTTCCCCCAAAGCGTGACGGTTCGCTCTCCGAAGACGGCGCGCGAGCGTTCCGGATTCACGTTCATGCAGATGCTTGCAACTCCCGGAACCTCCGCACAAATGCGTTCGATTAGCTCCTCGAAAACCGCACACGACGACTCCGTCACTACCAGCACGACCATCACTTCCCCGGAAGCGAAAGCGTACTTCGCCACCACGTGCCTCAACCAGCCGGTGTGCGATTTCTCGTCGTACGCTTCCACCCCCAGCTCCCGCGCGATACGCTTGACGGCCGCGACCGTCTCATCGTTGCGTTCATGCTGGATCAAACAAGTGTCCATATCCGCGATATCGTGCGACCCTAGCGCATAAAATCCGCCGACGAGCCCGCCTTCCCCCAGATCGAAGCCAATCGGCACCTGCGCTTTATTGCGGTAACGCCAAGGCTCGTTCATTCCTATAGCAGGATGGACAATCGCGCCGCCGCCGTCTCCAACCCGGAGCTTGCCGATCCGCTCAAGCGCATCGACAACCATCTTGCGCTTCCATGCCAGCTGCGCCGGATAAGCCAGATGCTGCAGTTGGCACCCTCCGCACTGCTCGTATATCGCGCACGGCGGAGCGACGCGGTCGGAGCTTTCCTCCAACACCTGAATCAAGTCCGCGCGTCCGAACTGCTTCTTCACTTCCGACACGCGCGCCTTTACCCGCTCCCCAGGCAGCGCGCCGGGAATAAACAACGTGTAACCTTCGTACCTCCCGACGCCCTCTCCTTCATGTCCGAGACCGATCACACCGGCTTCGACGATCTCATTCATCTCAACGGGCGGCCTCCGCCCGGCTTCTGGTGCGGCTCCGCGAACACCATGCTTCTCTATAGAAGAAGCAAGGCCGGGCCCTCTGCGGTCCCGACCGTTCATTCGAGTATGTTTATTCATGCCGCGCAATCACTCCGCTCATCGTTACTCCGCCGCCTACCCCGCCTGCGCCTCCAGACGCGCCAAAGCCGACTCCCGTCGAACCCGGCTGTCCGGGCTTCGACAGATGGTAGCTGGCCTTGCCCAGCGGGTCAACGAACAATCCCAGATGGCTGGGCAGCACCGTAATTTCGCAAGGCAGCGTGCCGCCGAATTCTCCGTCCAAATTTAACTGAACGTAATCTTTCGATTCGATCGTCAGGCGGCTCGTCTGAAAGTTTACCACCAACGGGTCGGACACCGTTTCTCCGCGCACGATTAAGGAGACCAGCCGGATAAAATCCGGCAACGTGCACTTGCGCAGCAAATACACGTCCATCAAACCGTCGTCGATCTTCGCGTCCGGCGCCAACCGTTCAAAGCCGCCGACGGAGCTCGTATTGGCCACTAGGAACAGCATCATCTCTTCGTGCAGCTCGACTTCCTTCGAGCGGACCGTCATCTCGATCGGCCGCAAGCGGGGCAGTTTCTCCAAACCCTTCATATAATAAGCGAGCTGTCCGAGCATCGTCTTCATCTTGCTCGGCACTTCATACGTCAATTCCGTCAGCGAACCGCCGCCGGCAATATTGATAAAGTACCGCTTGTTCAGCCGGCCGATATCGACCTTCCGCTCATGGCCTTCGGCGATGATGTCGATCGCCGCGTCCCACGAGCGCGGAATGCCGAGCGCCCGCGCCAAGTCGTTGGTCGTGCCAAGCGGAAGAATGCCTAACGGGGGGCGATGCTCCGCCTCCGCAAGACCGCTGACGACTTCGTTGATCGTACCGTCGCCGCCCGCGGCAATGACGATGTCGAACCCGCGCCGGGCCGCTTCCGCCGCGGCAAGCGTAGCGTCGCCGGAGCCGACGGTTGCGTGCGTGGACGTTTCGAAGCCGTACCCTTCCAGCCGCTGCAGCACGTCCGGCAGCCGCCTTCTCATCTCTTCCCGTCCGGATGTCGGATTATAAATGAGTCTCGCTCTCTTGGCCATCATGATCTTGCTCCTCCAGCTTCTCCGCAATGCGCCGTTCCATCCATCGCGATAACAGAGGATGCGGCAGCAGCGAACGGCCGTTATATCGAACATCATACCCTTCAAACCGCTCCGGTATGACTTTCTCGGTAAAATACCCCTCGCTGACGAACAGCGGTACGACGAGCACTGCCCGCTCCGGGTGCCGCGAGCGCCAGAAGTCCATCTTCGAAGGAATTTGATCCGGAAGCAGCATCGCTCCGTCTCCCGCCGCAAATCCGCCCTTCTCGCAAAGCCGGCCCGCGATTCGTTCCAATACGCCGCGCCAAATCAGGTGGAACCCTTCCATCGCGCTGCCGTGACCGACGACAAGCACGAGCTCCTGCTCGGGAGTAACGGATAAAGGAAGCATTTTCTCATACAAAATGTCCACAATATCCGGATCGTCGTCGATCGGCGCACAAAATCGAACCCGAGCCCGGCGGCGAAACGGCTCAAGGTCCGTCTCCACCCGACAGTCCGGCTTTGCGCCGAGCGCCCAGGAGATTTCCTCGACATGGGTGCTTCCGGAAGAGATGAAGAGCGGCACGACGATCATCTCCGTTACTCCCCGCGCTTCCAATTCGCCGATGCCGTCTTGGATGAGCCTTCCTTCAACGATTTCCAAGAACGAAGAGACAATCGGAACGGAAATTCGGCGCCGTACCGCGTCGACCGCTTCGTCTACAAGCCGCACCCATTCGCTGTTGCGCGAGCCGTGGGAAATGACCAGTACCCCTTGCATCCCTGTTATCTCCCAAGCCGCTCCAGCGTAAACTTATATCCGTCGTTTCCGTAGTTCAAGCATCGCTTTACCCGGGAAATGGTCGCCGTGCTCGCACCGGTTTCCGTTTCGATCTGGTTGTACGTGCTTCCCTTGCGCAGCATCCGCGCCACTTCAAGCCGCTGGGACAGCGATTGAATCTCGTTGATGGTGCAGAGATCATCAAAGAATAAATAACATTCTTCCAAATTTTCCAGCGTGAGAATCGCCTCGAACAGTTGATCGATCGATTTATCGTTGAGCTTCTTCAATTGCACTTCAAAGTTTCCCCCTTGGTCGGACGTTAACGCATTAAAATTTTACAATGTTATAGTACCATGTTCTGCCTGAATCGTAAAAGTCCTGTAACATGTTGTTGCGAAAATCGGGACATCAGTCCATACAAAACATTCGCCTACCACATAAAGTGTAGTATGAAAGCCTAAGACTCGCGAAAAAAGGACAGTGAGCGCAGTGAATAAACAGGTACATGTCAGAAACACGCCGTATTACGATGGAGTACAGTACCCGGCGCCCACGCCGCAAACCAACGGTTTTCTGCCGCCGTACGGCGGACCGGCCGACTTCGGCGCGCAAACGGGGGGTCCTCCCGCATTGCCTGCCGCAACCGGGGGCGGAGCCGGCGGAGGCGGATTAGCCGGATTGCTGGGCAATCTCGGCAACATCCGTCAAATAATCGACCGCATGGGCGGTATCGACGGCGTACTGGAGAACGTTACGAAGGTGCAGAAAATTATGGGCACTCTGCAGCAGATGGGCCCGATGCTGAAGCTCGTGATGGGCAGCTTCGGCAAAGGCAAATCGGCAATCGCTTCTGATGACGATTACGATGAATATCCCCGCCGCCGCAGACGCAGACGACGCCGCAGAAGAAGCGGTTCAACCCGCCCCTCGGCAAAGCGCCGCCGGCGCTAATTCAAGGTAAGAGGCGCTCGAACGGAAATTCGTTCGGGCGCCCTTACCCGGCAACGCCGGCGGCTTCGCCGCCAACATCGACTTTGGACAAGCTCGGCACGACATGGACCCATGTTTGTCCGGGCAGCAACGGCAATTCAACGCTGCCGGCATAAGCGCGAATAACTCCGTTCTTGTTTTCCCATGTAATCTCTCGCAGCTTGCCGCGTTGCAGCAAATAGCCTTTGTCCGGTCCGAACACGTCGACGTTCCTGCGCCCGGCATTGTCCAAGATCCGGTGATCCGTCTCGCAAATAAGGACGTTCGCCGCCGTTATTTGCTCCCCCGATTCAGCGTCGGTATGCGGCTTTCCCTTCATCGACCTGCGGTATAATCCGGGGCCGGCATCGTATTCGTAACCGGCGGTGTAACCGTTGATATACGGAATAGTCACACTGGCGACGGCTTGTCCCTCATTCGAAAATGCTTCCACGCTCTCGGCAAAAGCCAATACCGGATCGGTCCAGCTTTCGCGGAACTTCTTGTCCTTCGCGCCTTCCTTGATCATCTCTGTGCTCGTATACAGATTATGCGGCGCTTTGCGGGACTTCTCCCGCCAATAATATTTGTGGTCGCCGTATACTTGATCGAGATGGTTCAAACGGTTCTTGCTGATCACGTTCATCGCGTCCTGGCTCCAGCCGGCATGAACGATCACGGCGTCCAAACCCGCGCCGAGCTCCACGAAATACGGCCGAATGCTCCTGACGGGACCGATCTTCTCGACGGTTTGGCTGTGATATACCGCGACAAATCTGGTGATATCGCCCTCCGCCAATATTTCATAGACGATATCCGCTTTGTGCAAACCCGATTGCGGCCGCGCCGCCGGCGAATTTTCCACCATCACTACGGCCGGGCGATCCGTAAGCTGCAGCTGCGACGGAGTTCCGGTCAACGGATGACGGTAGGGCGCTATCGGTTCCGCCTCTTTCTCCTGTGTTACCGGTTCCGTTGGTTCCGGTTCCGTAACGGCCGTCTCCTCGGCCGGCTGTTCCGGCACTTGCGAACATGCTGTAAGAAGCAGGGAAGCGGAAAGAAAGATGACGGCGGTTCGTTGCAGGGATCGATTCATTCGTTCACCTCGGTAAATATGTATGACTGCTACTCTATTATAACGGTTTTAGCCGGTGATGGGTTGCGAAATGGGATAGAAAGAATGATGATGGGAAATTCTAACTTTAACCACAATATTTTGAACGAAGGCGGGAGTCAGTGAAAGATGTCGTATGAAAAATGGTTCGCGTTCGCCAATAAAACACGGTTACTAACACTATTGGCTATATTGGCGGCAGCGCTCGCGGCGGGGCCATGGTACGGGGAGGTTCAGGCGGAAGGCGGCGCCGCATCGCAGCCGAAACCGTTAAGCAAGCCGGACGGGGAAGTTTCCATCGTCATCGACCCTCAAGCCCACCGGCTGACGGTATTTGTAGACGGAGTTCCGCGCAAAGCGTACCCGGTGGCGATCGGCAAGCGCAAGACTCCGACGCCGATCGGGGATTTCACAGTGGCGAATAAACATATAAACTGGGGTTCCGGCTTCGGCACAAGGTGGATCGGACTTAGCGTTCCATGGGGCGTGTACGGGATACACGGAACGAACCGCCCCGGCTCGATCGGCACCAACGCATCGCACGGCTGCATCCGCATGTTGAACCGGCATGTGGAAGAACTGTATCCGTGGGTAAAAATCGGCACGAAAGTGACGATCTACGGCCACGCGCTGCGCGGTCTCAAAGAAGAGCCCCGGTGGCTGGTGAAAGGCCATACCGGCCTCGACGTCCAACTCGTGCAAAACCGGTTGAAAGCGGCGGGTTATTTCGACGGCACCTGCAACGGAATATTCGGCCCCGCCACCGACCGGGCCGTGCGCGCGTATGAGCGGTCACAGGGATTGCTCGCCGACGGAATTGTTGACCGGACGGTTTACGAGGCGCTGGGGCTCATCGAATAAGCCGTTATTCAAGGCAATGAGCCGGTCAAGGCAAGCTTTTCAAATAATCGATGGCTTCGTCGAATGTATCCACGGAAACGATCTTTACGTCCAGATTCAATTGCTTTGCGGCCGTTTCGGCTTCCGTTTCGTTGCTCCATTCGCCCCATTCGTCCTTATCCGCCGGGATAAAGAACAGGTCGATTCCCTCTTTCCCGGCGGTTATCAGTTTATGCTTTATCGATCCGACCGAACCGACCGTTTCATCCGCTTCCAGCGTGCCTGTACCTGCGATTTTGTAGCGTCCTCCCCGTGAGAAATCTTGGCCAGTGGCTTCTTCATACAGGCCGACTGCCACCATTAATCCGATCGAATCGCCGTATAGATTTTGCGTTTGCGCGAGCAATTTCTCCAGACGGCCGCCGGTTTCAACCGTGCCTCTCTCTGCCTCCGCAACCTCTTCCACGGCCTCTAGAGCGTTGCTAATCGTCGCTTCCTTGGTCTCGGTTTCGATGTATGTCTCTTCATAAGTATCGTAATACTCTTTCGGAATGGAATAAAACTCGGTTTCCGGCCCGTAGATGAGCGGCTGCACCCATTTTTCCAACAAATTCGCCGTTACCCCTCCATACACATACGTGTAGCGCACGCTCCCCTTCACTCCGATCTCTGAAACAGGCACCGTTTCGCCCGGAGCTTCGAATTCGTAATAAACGGGGATCGCGGAAACGACAGTCACTGCTGAAACAATTGCGAGAAACACCGCCACGATAACCCATTCCGGCCGTATGATTTGGCGCCTCTTCTTCAATACAGTCATATGTCACCTTTTTTATGCAATATATGTTCCCATTGTACTGAAAAAACCGCCCGGCGTGGAGCAAATGTTAATGGTAAAAAAAAAAAGCCCGGCACCGCGGCCGGGTCAAACATTTGTTCATTTTTCGTTTCATTTCGGTTTGATTACAAAATAGTCGATCTTGCCGATCTCCTGTCCCGCAACACCCTCAAACGTGAAATATACGTTTTGCGTGCCGACGGTTTCTGCGATCGGAACATTTGAAGTGACCCAGCTCTGCCATCCGCCCGTGGAAGTGACGTTAAACGTACCTATAACGGTACCCGTCGGGCTTCCCAGCCGTACCCTCATCGTACCTGAAGCGGCCGAGGCGACCCTGAAGTCGATGCTTTTCATCCCCGTCAGATTAACTTCGCTGTAAGCGGCCCAGTCTCCGGGATGCAGCGAACCGATTTTCAGCAACCCCGTTTCGGTACCCGACAATGTCTCGGTCGCAATCCCCATTTGAGAACTGTATCCCTCAGCTTCTATCTTGGCTGAAGTCGGAGCCTGCGCTGCCGAAGGCGGGGCGTATACCTCAAAGTCCCATAACGAAAATCCGTACAGGGTGCCGCTTTTGAGCCCCAACATCCTCACATACCTTGCCTCGGTTGCCGCAAAAGATATTTCGTCTATTCCTCCATTGCCCGTATTCGTATAGAATACGTCTCTCCAATTCACGGAATCGCCGGACACCTGAATCTTGTATTCCTTTCCGTAGGCTCCCTCCCAGTTCAATCTAACTTTGTTTACGGTCTTGACCGCACCGAGGTCCGTGTATATCCACTCATTGTCGGTATAATTCGATGCCCAGCGCGTAGCGGAATTCCCGTCGACTGCATTCCCGGCGGCCATTTTCGCTGAAGGACTGGCAGCAACAGTGGCTTTCATGGAAAGATTCACCCCTCCGTACGAGTGGATATTTTCCAAACCGGAGTGTGCGGTCTTCATAATGTTAACCATGTCCGTATACGGCTGATCCTGCTGATTGACAAGGCCGAGGTTGTAGCTCTCGCCGTCCGGGCGCCCGGTAACCGGCTGATCGAAGTATGAAAACCATCCCGAACCCACAAACAAAGGATGCTCGGCCTGGCTTTCTACGAATGTTTGGAAAGCCCTTCCTCTGTCCGCTACGCTTGTTGTCATCGTTGCCGCACTGATATACGAAAGTCCGCGCTCGGATGAGCCGAATGAATATTCCAGATTCAACAAGGGTTTCCCATAAGCTTCGTATCTGGAAATCCACGACCCGTCTCTCGTATAGCTGTCTACAGAAAAGGCGTCTACATACGGCATAGCCGCTTGATCCCAATCCAAACTCGTTCGCCAAGTAGGAACGATAGACGTGCCCAGGAACAGATGGTTCGGGTCGTATTTTTTGATGATGTCCCTGATCATGGAATAGTACGTTCTGGATGCCAGCCTGATATATTCCGATACATCGACGGCGGGAACATTGGCGATATTGATCGGGATATCTTTCAAAGCGTCAAACGACGCGGCGTTCGTACCCAGAAGCCGGTTGACGGCGGCGAGGTTGTTGTTGTATCTTGGCGCAAGAAAATCCACGAATGCGCTCTTCGCCGGTGACGTGGAAGAATATGTCAGCACCTTTTTTACGATTTCCGCATCCCAACCGGCTTCATTGTCGTAGGCGTAGCCGATCAACCACTTACTGTATCTCGCATTGTGAAGCTGTGCCTTCAGCGCGTTCTCGATGATAGGGCCGCTCTGCGGGTCAAACACGTCGTACGACCATAGTATCCTTCTCAAATTCCAAGGGTCATTCAGGACTTGAATGTACGGAAACGTTATGTTTTTCGGTTTGGTCCACTTGCTAAAGGTATTAAAGCCCCATTGGATCAAGCGCTTTTTGGTAATATCCTCCCACTTCTCCTCGTAGTCGCTTCCGTATTTTTTCATCACATTGGCGACGACGAAGTTGACGTATTCGCCGTTGGCATCTTTGGTGTAGGCGGGAGCGTAAGCGGTCCGGTCGGGCAGTTCTTCAAAAATCTGCTTCAGGGTGCCGTCCGGTTTCAGGATAGAAGTCTTGTATCCGTACTCCCACAAACTTGTTGCATCCACCCCCTTAACAATAAAGGGATATCCGTCCGGCGTAATGAACCACCATTTGCCGTCGATATTTTGAAGCCTGAAGTACCCTGTGTTTGCGTACTTGCCCCGGCATTTAATTCCTCCGTATTGATCGTATTTTGTCAGATCCAACGAAACGTTCGCCAATGCGGCGGCCTCATCGGCATATTCCCGCTGCAGCTGCGCGTCGGATGTCACCTTCCCCGGCCACGTTTCATTCATCCATTGACCGTATTTGTCAGCCAACAGAGCTTCTTTCTTCAGTTCGGCTTTCAATTCCTCGGCTGTAAAAGCGGGTTTCGCATTCTGTCCTTCGAGGCCGACGCCTCTGTAAATTTCAACTTCCGTCAAGGGAATATGTTGATAGGCTTGGGTTCGTCTAATGTTCAGCACGATAAACCTGGCCGTCTTGTTCGACATCGGTACGGTTACCGAATAGTTCAACTCGGTTCCCGCTCTTACGTGTCTGGCTGCAATGTAATAACCTGTTGCCGACTCGGGACGATACTTTACGGTAATGTCTTTAAATCCCCAATATTTGTTAGGTGAATTCAGCGCCAGGCGGATCTCGTCCAAGGGATAATCCTTAAGCAGGTCAATGATCACATTCACTGTCCCGTGAGAGGTCGCGCTCCCCATCCAGCCGGCATAAGCCGGGCCTCCGTCAAACAGAACACCGTTAGCCGAGGATATAATCCCGGTCGCTCGCCAGTCGGGAGAGTTCCCTCCGTCCGGAGCAGGACTATGAATATAATTCCCTGTTTTTAGCAGAGTGCCTTCCCCACGAACTTTACCGGTTGGAATAATCACCGATGTGACGACAAATGCCAACATGAACGACAAAACACCGCTTCGATAAAACTTGGACCATTTCTTCTGCATTATCTATCCTCCTCATGTCATAATTTATTTATCGTCCTTTCGAACCAATAATGTAAGTGGTAATTCCATGTAAAAAGCCGATCCTGCGATAGGATCGGCTTTAGAAGGTTAAATGATTGAAGTCTTAGAGTAATGTGCCGGTGTGTTTTGTTTTGCTTCCTTTCGCTCGCTCTCCCGGTTGCTCAGGAACTTTACGGCGTCGGCTTCCTTTTCAAACGCTCTCCCCACAACTCAGAATCACTTTTGCACATCCGCCCCAGAAATCACTTTGCACATCAGCTTGAAAATGCTCCCGCATACTCCGTATTACCTCTGTCCCAGACTCAGAACTCCACTATCCTCACAATTTCGAATATGGGTGCATCGCGTTCATTCTCTGAGCCGACGGAATAGCGATCCTACACTCCGAGTCAACATACGGCCCCTCCCCCTGCACGCAAAAAAACCGACCCTCCACAGGATCGGCTCTGTCTTGCCATTTTATAACAAACCTCATCGAAGTATATTCAAGGAAGCAAGACCGTGCAATGTTATAATGCCTTCTTTCCGATGTCGGTGCGGTACTGCTTGCCTTCGTAACGGATACGGTCGACATCGGCGTACGCTTTGCGTCGCGCCTCATCGATCGTCGCTCCGGTGGCGGTGACGCCGAGAAGACGGCCGCCGTTCGTCACGATGCGACCTTCCTTGTCGTGCGCGGTTCCGGCGTGGAAGACGACGGATTCGCTCGCAAGGTCGAGACCTTCGATGACGTCGCCTTTATTGTACGGGCCGGGGTATCCGCCGGCAGCAAGCACGACGCAGACAGCGGATTCATCGCTCCACTTCGGCTCGACTTCATTCAAACGGCCCTCCACCGTTGCCAGGAACAACTCGGACAAATCCGACTCGAGGCGGGATAGGACAACCTGCGTTTCCGGATCGCCGAAACGGCAGTTGAATTCAATCGTCTTCGGCCCGGCCGGCGTGATCATCAAACCGGCGAACAGGACGCCCCGGAACGGGCGGCCTTCCTTCACCATCGCTTCCGCCGTCGGCTTCACGATCGTGCGGATCGCCTCATCGTAGACGCTTTGCGGGATGTGAGGAACCGGCGAATATGTACCCATGCCGCCCGTGTTCGGACCTTCGTCGTTGTCGAATATTTGCTTGTGGTCCTGAGCGGCAGGCATAGGCTTTACGGTCGTACCGTCCACAAAGCTGAGAATGCTCATCTCCTGACCTTGTAAAAACTCTTCGACGACGACCTTGTCTCCCGCTTCGCCGAACGCTTTGTCGAGCATGATCGTGCGCAGCGCGTCTTCCGCTTCCTCAAGCGTAGCCGCCACTGTTACGCCCTTGCCCGCCGCGAGACCGTCCGCCTTAATAACGATCGGTGCGCCCTGCTTGCGCACATATGCGAGCGCTTCCTCAAAATTATCGAAAGTTTCGTATGCTGCGGTCGGGATGTTGTATTTTTTCATGAGATCCTTGGTGAACGCCTTGCTGCCTTCTATGATGGCGGCGTCTTTGCGCGGCCCGAATACGGCGATGTCTTCCGCTTCGAATGCGTCGGCCGCGCCTGCGAATAACGGATCTTCCGGGCCGACGACAACCAAATCGATGTGTTTCTCTTTCGCGAAGGCGACAAGTTCGTCAAAGCTGTGCTCGTTAATCGGAACGCACTCAGCCTGCGCCGCGATTCCCGCATTTCCCGGTGCGCAATACAGCTTCGTTACTTTCGGGCTTTGCTTCAGCTTCCATACGATGGCGTGCTCGCGCCCTCCGCGGCCGATAACCAATACTTGCACGGAAAACTCCCCCCTCCTGGCTATTTGTTCAGAACCGTCAGCGCGGCTTCACCGTTGTCGCGGCGGATCGTTTTGACCAGTAACGAAATTTTGTTATCGTCGTTAAGCAGTTCCCAGTAATACCGGGCTGTCGCTTCCGCATCGTCGAACAGCGGTGCCAGCTTTGGCTCGCCGTCGAACGTAGGGAGCGGATTGCCGTCGCCTCGATATGTCGAGATGAAGTGGCCGTAGCCCGCGATCGCATTTTCGTAATGGAAATACTGGCGCTTCGTTTGCGTTTCGTCGTTTTCGTTCGTTTTCAGAATCGACAACTTGTACGCGTTCAGATTGTCGTTCAAGTCGACGATGCCCGAGATGCGCGGCGTGAAATTGGGGCCGTCAGGCTCGTACGTGCGTGTCGCAAGCGCTCCCTCGAATGTGCCGCCGTTTTGCAGCGCTTCGTAAATCGTATCGGTCTGATCGCCGTTCGTGACGATATGCGCACCGTTCAGATGACGCACCGGGTAGTAGATGATGAGCGAAGGGTCAGACAGCTTCGCCGGGTCGCGCGCTTCAGTGCGCAGGAAGCCGTTCTCCTCCGCAATAAACACCCGGTTGCGGCTGTTCTCGCTTCGCCCCATAATCCAGTACACCTGCACGTATTTCGAGCCGTCCGGCGTCAAGCCGATAATAATACCCCGTCCCGGGTAAGAGTTCTTCTTCAATTCGCTGATGGTGCGCTCCGCAAGCGCGTTCCATGCTGCTGCCATCGCGTTCTCGCTTCCTTTCCGTTCTGAGCTTGCGGTTGCGGCATCCGTCCGGACACGTTCCGGAGCGCCGCCAAATCCGCTTTAGTGATGGAACAGCCGTACGCCGGAGTACACCATCACCATGCCGTAATCGTTAGCCGCTTGCACCACTTCTTCGTCGCGCATCGAGCTGCCCGCTTGGACGACATACTTCACGCCGCTGCGGCTCGCGCGGTCGATGTTGTCGCGGAACGGCAGGAACGCGTCCGAGCCGTAGGCGACGTTATTAAGCCCGTTCAGCCATTCCCGCTTCTGCTCGCAGGTGAGGCGCTGCGGCACTTCCTCGAAGCACTGCTCCCAGCTCGCCTGCTCGATCGGCGTAAGCTCTTCTTCCAGCCACAGGTCGATCGCGTTGTTCTGCTCCGCGCGCGGCAGGCCGGTACGAAACTTCATGGCCAGCGCGATCGGATGCTGGCGAAGGTACCAGCGGTCGGCCTTATCTCCCGCGAGGCGCGTGCAGTGAATCCGCGACTGCTGGCCCGCGCCGATGCCGATCGTTTGGCCGTCCAGCGCATAGCAGATCGAGTTCGACTGGGTGTATTTCAGCGTAATGAGCGCCACGAG
The DNA here is from genome assembly GCF_016482785.1 of Paenibacillus alkalitolerans. GTDB lineage: Bacteria > Bacillota > Bacilli > Paenibacillales > YIM-B00363 > Paenibacillus_AE > Paenibacillus_AE alkalitolerans. The sequence continues at coordinate 48,773 of NZ_JAEMXM010000010.1, forward strand.
CAGGTCGCGCTTCGCGCTATCCGGCAACTCTTTGTTTTCCGTTACGATGCGCTCGAATGAAGCTTCGGTCAGCACCGCGTCGTTGCGCTCCTGCTGCAGCGTCAAGCCGAACAGGTTACGCTTCTCGATCGGGTCCGGCTTATAGTCCGGATCGATCTGCAGAATCAGGTATTTGCCGCCTTTCTTCTGCTTCAAGATGTCGAGCGCCTCCGGCGTATAGCCGGGAGCGACGACGAGATCGGACACCTCGCGCTTCAGCAGCTTAGCGGTCGCGGCATCGACGGTGTCGCTAAGCGCGGCGGCGTCGCCGAACGACGACATGCGGTCCGCGCCGCGTGCTCGGGCGTAAGCCGTCGCCAGCGGCGACAGCTCCGCGCCTTCGACGAAGTAAGCCTTCGCCAGCTCCGGCGTCAGCGGGCTGTAGACGGCCGTCCCAGCCGGGCTGACATGCTTGAACGATGCGGCGGCCGGAAGCCCGGTTGCGTTCCGCAGCTCGCGGACAAGCTGGAACGCGTTGAGCGCATCCAGCAGGTTGATGAAGCCCGGGTCTCCGTTCAAGACTTGAATCGGCAGCGGCTTGCCGTCGTTCGTCAGCTTCGCCTCTTTTTGGTGCGGGTTCATTCCGTATCGCAGGGAAAGCTCGTATGCTTCAGTCATGTTCCGGTACCGTCCTTATTTGTAATGTAAACCAAAGAGATTGTTTCGAAGCAGTCAATCGGCGCCCGTCGGTTAAGCTCGAAGACATGTGTGTGGCTAACGGGAATTTCTCACGCTAATTTTGCTTCGAATGAACAAGTCTTCTTGTTTACCAGGAAAAACTGCCGTTAATTAGAGCCCTTCCCTCCGAATGCGGAGGATACCGCCGAATGAACTAGAGGTTTTCCTGGAATTTTTTTCAATTGTACGATTCTAACCGAAATAACTGGAGGATTTCCTATAAGTTAATCGATTGCAATTGTTGCCATAAAGGTGGAGGCCCACCGCTAATCGCTTACTTTACTGTTACTCTGAGTCCATCAGGCTCAAGCTTTATGCGTCCGGCACTGATCATGCCTATCACCTTTACGTACAGCTCATGCTCCACTTCTTGAATGCGCGTCGCAAGCGTATCCTTCGAATCATCTACCTGAATATCCAAGGCCTGCTGCGCGATGATCGGACCGGAATCCATGCCGCCGTCGACAAAATGAACCGTAACCCCCGTCACCTTGACGCCATGCGCCAGCGCCTGCCCGATCGCGTCCACGCCGGGGAACGAGGGCAACAGCGATGGATGAATGTTGATCATCCGCCCGTAGTACGGCTCGACCAACACCGAAGTGATAATGCGCATGTAACCCGCAAGCACGATCAGCTCAATGCCGCGCGCCTGCAGCTCGGCGAGAATCATCCGCTCGTATTCCTCGCGCGAAGCGTATTCCTTTGGCCGGAACGCCAGCACCGGCACTCCGGCGGCTTGCGCCCTTTCTACGACGTACGCCTTCGGCTTGTCGCAAACGAGCAGCTCGACGCTGACGTCGAGCCGCCCTTCTTTAACCGCATTAACGATCGCTTGAAAATTCGAGCCGTTGCCCGAAGCGAATACCGCCACCCGCATCATCTTTCCGAACCTTCGAATGTAACGGCGCCGGAACCTTCGGTAATGACGCCGATTTCGTAAGCCGTTTCGCCGGCTTCGCGGGCCGCCTCCAACGCCGCGTCGCGCGATTGCGCAGGAACTACAAGTATAAAGCCGATTCCCATGTTGAACGTACGGTAGCAATCGTCGTGCGACAATCCGCCGGTTTCGCGCAGCAGTCCGAAGATCGGAGGCATATTCCAAGAACCGAGGCGGATGTGCGCATTCACATTTGATGGAAGGACGCGCGGGATGTTCTCGATAAAGCCGCCGCCCGTAATGTGCGCCATGCCTTTGACCGGCACGCTCTTCAACACGGCCAGCGCTTGCTTGACGTAAATTTTCGTCGGCGTCAGCAGCACATCCCCAAGCGTTGCGCCGCCCAATGCGGGAATCGCCTCGTCCAACCGGTACTTGCCGCCGTCTGACTGAAGCAGCAGCCGCCGAACAAGCGAATATCCGTTGCTGTGCACGCCGCTCGATGCGAACCCGAGGACGACGTCCCCCGCGCCGATGCCGCTGCCGTCGATCATCCGGGTGCGTTCAGCCGCGCCTACGGCGAATCCGGCGATATCGTACTCCCCGTCCTGATACATGCCGGGCATCTCCGCCGTCTCCCCGCCGATCAAAGCGCAGCCCGCCTGCACACAGCCTTCCGCCACGCCGGCGACAATGCGCTCGATCTTATGGGGGACCAGCTTGCCGCATGCCAAATAATCCAAGAAAAACAGCGGCTCCGCACCCGTCACGACGATATCGTTCACGCACATGGCGACACAGTCGATGCCGATCGTGTCGTGTTTGTCCGCCGCGAACGCGATCTTCAGCTTCGTGCCGACTCCGTCCGTTCCGCTCACAAGAACCGGGTCCTCATATTTGCCCGCGGCGCCGAGCGAAAACAAGCCGCCGAATCCTCCCAGACCGCCGACCACGCCGGGACGCACGGTGCGGGAGACGTGCTTCTTCATGCGCTCCACCGCTTCGTTGCCCGCCGCGATATCGACGCCTGCTCCTTTATACGCTTCCGACAATTCCGTCACCTTCCCATCTTATTTCTAACGCTTAAGTCGAACTAACGCCTACGTCGAATCTCCGCAGCCCGGAATGAGCTGCAGCGCATCCTCATCCGAAGTCTGCGATTCGACCTCGTCAAACGTCGGATACACATTATCGAAACAAGCGGTGCAGTGACCTCGGTTAGGTTCTCCTTGCGGACGGCCGATCGACTCCAGCAATCCTTCCTGGCTTAAGAAATACAGCGAATCCGCGTTAATCGTTTCCCTTATTTCTTCCACCGTCTTGGAAGATGCGATCAATTCCTCTCGCGAAGGCGTATCGATTCCGTAAAAGCACGGATTCGCGAACGGCGGAGACGTAATGCGAACATGGACTTCCACCGCTCCCGCTTCGCGCAGCAAATTGACGATGCGCCGGGACGTCGTGCCGCGGACGATCGAATCGTCGATCATGACCACGCGTTTGCCCTCGACCACTTTGCGAACCGCGGACAGCTTCATCTTGACCCCTTGCTCTCTTAATTCCTGCGAAGGCTGGATGAACGTCCTGCCGGTATAGCGATTCTTGATCAATCCGAGCTCATAGGGAATGCCGGTTTGTTCCGCATAGCCGATCGCTGCGGAAATGCTCGAATCCGGCACGCCCGTTACGACGTCCGCATCGACGAACGCTTCCTGCGCAAGACGTTTGCCCATCCGCTTGCGCGCCGTGTGGACGTTAATCTCGTCGACGTCGCTGTCCGGACGGGCGAAATAAATATATTCCATCGCGCAAATCGCACGGCGCTTCCCTTCCGCAAACCGCTCCGTTCGCATACCCTGTCGATCCAGCACGATAAGCTCGCCCGGCTGCACGTCTCGGACGTATTCGCCGCCGACCGCGTCGAACGCGCACGTCTCGGACGCAAACAGCCACGCGTCTCCCAGCTTTCCAACCACATAAGGGCGCAAGCCGTTCGGGTCGCGCGCCGCGATCAATTGATCGTTCGACATGAACAAGAAAGCGTACGCACCGTTCAAACGATGCAGCGCTTCTTTCACCGCATCGGCGAAAGTCGGCTGCTTGGAGCGCGCGATCAGGTGCGCCACCACTTCCGTATCGCTCGTCGTCTGGAAAATCGAACCCGCCGCTTCCAGCTCGTTGCGGATAGCGGGCGCGTTCACGATATTGCCGTTCGTCGCCACCGCCAAATCGCCGCCGCGATATTTGAATACGAACGGCTGCGCGTTTGCGAGCTTGCTTTCGCCGGCGGTGGAATAGCGGACATGCCCGATGGCCGCCGTTCCCGGCATTGCGGCAAGCCGCGTCCCGTCAAACACTTCTTTGACAAGGCCCATGCCGCGGTGATAATGGAACTCGCCGCCGTCGGACGTCACCATGCCGCCGCTCTCCTGCCCCCGGTGCTGCAGCGCGTGCAGCCCGTAATAAGAGAGCGACGAAGCCTCGGAGTGGCCCCACACGCCGAATATGCCGCATTCCTCGCGCAGCTTGTCGAACCACTCGCGGTCTTCCGTTCCTTCGTTGAAGTAATCTCCCGTCCACAGCCGGCGAATCAACTCATGAGACACGGGATCGCGTCCTTCCATGTTTTCTCCAAATCTTCAACCGATTTATCGATCACTGCATTCCCGCGGACCCGCACCGTCAGCTTCTTCCCGCCGACCGTTCCGATGCGCGACATCTGCACGCCGTTCTCTACGAGCATCATCTGAAGCGCATCCGCCTTCTCCGGCTTGCAGGTCAGCAAGACGCGGGATTGCGATTCGCTGAACAGCGCAATATCCGGACGCAGATTGATCCTCACGTCCACGTCGGCTCCAACCTCGTTCGCGAAGCAGCACTCCGCAAGCGCAACGGCGAGACCGCCCTCGGACAAATCGTGGGCCGAAGCGACCAAGCCGCCTTGGATCGCGGCGAGCACCGTCTTCTGCAGCTTTCGCTCGACAGCGAGGTCAAGCTTCGGCGGCCGGCCTTCCGTTACGCCGTGCACGACTAGCTGCAGCTCGCTGCCGCCAAGCTCGGCATACGTTTCCCCGAGCAGGAAGATCACGTCGCCCTCTTTCTTAAAGCCTTGCGTCGTAATATGCTCGACGTCGTGCACAAGACCGACCATGCCGACGACGGGCGTCGGATAAATCGCGCCGCGCGCGTTCTCGTTGTACAGCGACACGTTGCCGCCGATGACCGGCGTATTCAGTACCCGGCAAGCTTCCGCCATGCCGTCGACCGCTTTCTCGAGCTGCCAGAAAATTTCCGGTTTCTCGGGGCTGCCAAAGTTCAAGTTGTCCGTAATCGCAAGCGGCTCCGCCCCGGAGCACACGACGTTGCGCGCCGCTTCCGCCACCGCGATGCGGCCGCCGACTTCCGGATCGAGGTACGCATACCGGCCGTTGCAGTCGGTCGACATGGCGATCGCTTTACGCGTGCCGTCGATACGAACGACCGCGGCGTCCGAACCGGGCTGAACGACCGTCGCCGTGCGCACCATGTAATCGTATTGATGGTACACCCACTCTTTGCTCGCAACCGTCGGGGACGCCAACACCTTCAGCAACGCGCCCTCGATGTCGGTCACTTCAGGGTACGCCGTCGTGTCTACGGATTCATTTTTCAAATAATATTCAGGCACTTTGGATGGTTTATGATATTGGGGGACGTCGTCCACAAGCGCGGTAACCGGCATATCCGCCGCAACTTGTCCGTTGTGGTACAACGTCAGGCGTCCGGTGTCGGTCACTTTGCCGACCACCTCGCAGAACAGCCCCCAGCGCTTGAACACTTCCTTAACCGCTTCTTCCTTGTCCGGCGTCGTTACGAACAGCATGCGCTCTTGCGATTCGGAGAGCATCATTTCGTACGGCGTCATGCCCGGTTCGCGCTGAGGCACTTTGTCGAGGTACAGATCCATGCCGTTGCCCGCTTTGCTCGCCATTTCGGCGCTGGAGCAAGTCAGGCCTGCCGCGCCCATGTCCTGGATGCCGAGCACGAGATCCCGCTCGATCACTTCGAGGCACGCTTCCATCACGAGCTTCTCCATGAACGGATCGCCGACCTGCACGGCCGGACGCTTCGCTTCGGACTCCGAGGTAAGCTCCTCCGACGCGAACGTGGCGCCGTGAATGCCGTCGCGGCCCGTCGCCGGCCCTACGTAAAACACCGGATTCCCGACGCCTTGCGCCACGCCCCGTTGAATCCGTTCGTGCTCGATGAGGCCGACGCACATGGCGTTGACGAGCGGGTTCCCTTCGTACGATTCGTCGAACATGATCTCGCCGCCGACGGTCGGAATGCCGATGCAGTTGCCGTAACCTGCGATGCCGGATACGACGTGTTCGAACAAGTATTTCACGCGGTCGTTGGTCAGCCGTCCGAAACGGAGCGAGTTCATAAGCGCAACCGGCCTTGCGCCCATGGAGAATATGTCGCGGATGATGCCGCCGACGCCCGTCGCCGCGCCTTGATACGGCTCGATCGCCGACGGGTGGTTGTGCGATTCGATTTTGAACACGACCGCTTGATTGTCGCCGATATCGACAATGCCGGCGCCTTCGCCCGGGCCCATCAGCACGCGCTCTCCGGTCGTGGGAAATCTCCTCAAGACGACCTTCGAGTTTTTATACGAACAATGCTCCGACCACATAACGCTGAATACGCCGGTTTCCGTATAATTCGGAAGTCGTCCGAGATGCCCGACCACCTTCTCGTATTCTTCGTCCGTCATACCCATCTGCTTATAGAGCTTCTGGTCGCGGATTTGTTCAGCCGTCGGTTCTTTAGCTGCGAGCTGCTGCTGCGTTGCCATATGCGCGTTCCCTCCATGCTTCCAAGACTGACGTAAACATCCGCTTGCCGTCCTCGGAGCCGAGCAGCACGTCCACCGCCCGCTCAGGGTGCGGCATCATGCCGAGCACGTTGCCCCGTTCGTTCACGATGCCCGCAATGTCGGATACCGATCCGTTCGGATTCCATCCGTCGTAACGGAACACGATTTGCCGGTTCGATTCAAGGCGCTTCAACGTCTCGTCGTCGCAATAGTAGTTGCCTTCCCCATGCGCGATCGGAATCGATATTTTCTCGCCCGCCGAATAGCCGCTTGTGAACGGCGTGTCGCTGCGCTCGACGCGCAGCGTCGCTTGCGAGCAGCGAAACTTCAAGCTGTTGTTGCGGCGCATTGCTCCCGGAAGCAGCCCGGACTCGAGCAAAATTTGAAATCCGTTGCATATGCCGAGCACGTAGCGCCCTTCTTCCGCCGCTTTCCGCACTTCCTCCATCGCCGGAGCGAACCGTGCGATCGCGCCCGCGCGCAAGTAGTCTCCATAGGAGAAGCCGCCCGGAACGAGAATCAAGTCATACTTAGAAAGATCCGAAGACGTATGCCACACATACTCCACCGGTTGGCGTATCGTCTGCTCCACCGCTTTGTAACAGTCGATGTCGCAATTCGAACCCGGGAATACGATGACGGCCGTCTGCATTTGACGATTGTCGGCCAAGTCCGCCATGCGCGTTACTCCCCTTTCAATTCGAATCGGTAGTCTTCGATCACCGTGTTGGCGAGCAGCTTTTCGCACATCGTGCGTATCCGTTCCTCCGCCGCGGCCCTGTCGTTCGTGTCGAGGTTCAACTCCATGTACTTCCCGATGCGCACTTCCCCTACTTCTTCAAACCCCATCGAATGCAGAGCGCCTTGAACGGCTTTGCCTTGCGGGTCGAGCACATTTTCCTTCACGGTTACGTAAACGGTCGCTTTCATCGTGTAAGTTGCCTCCTTATCGGTTCACGCCGGTTATGCGGCGGTATATTTCGCGGTATCGCCTCGTCGTCTCTTCCACCACGTGCGGCGGCAGCGGATCCGGTTCGCTGTTTTTGTCCCAGTCCGATTCGGCGAGGTACGTTCGGACCGGCTCCTTGTCCATCGAATCGATCTCTATATCCAGAGCATAGTTTTCTTCCGCCCAAAATCTCGACGAATCCGGAGTGAACAGCTCGTCGATCAGAATGAGCTCCCCGTCGAGCAGCCCGAATTCAAATTTGCAATCGGCCAAAATAATTCCGCGCTCCGACAAACGTTGATGTGCGAATTCGTATAATTGCAAACTCGTGTCGCGCAGCTTTTCGGACAGTTCCGCTCCGACCGAGCGCTTCATTTGTTCGAACGAAATGTCCTCGTCGTGCCCGACGTCGTTCTTCGCCGCAGGCGTGAAGATCGGCTCCGGAAGCCGCGCGTTCTTGCGCGTGCCGTCCGGCAGCTTGATGCCGTTCACTTCGCCCGTTTGTTGGTACTGTCTCCAACCGCCTCCGGTCAAGTAGCCGCGCACGACGCATTCGATGTCGATGCGGCGCGCTTTCCTCGTGACCATGATCCGGTCGCGAAGCCGCTCTTTATCGGTGACGAAGCTGCCGAGCTTGTTCACATCCGCATGCACCATATGATTTCTCACGATGCCGCGCGTTTCATTAAACCAATGCACGCTGAGCCGATTCAGAATGTTGCCTTTATCCGGCACCGCGGGTTGCAATATATAATCGAATGCGGAAATACGGTCGGTAACGGCGATGAGAAAATGTTCCCCAATATCATACAATTCGCGGACTTTCCCTTTATACACCAGAGGCGCTCCCACATAGGGGACCGCAGTGGACATCGCTTCAGGCAACATTGTGTTCGTCACGGCGTACGCCTCCTTATTATCTAAGTCCAAGCCGGCGGAAAATCGTGTCGACGTGCTTCAAATGCCAGCTCGGATTGAAGCAGTCGTCGATTTCTTCCGGCGTGAGCACTTCAGTAATTTCCGGCGTGCTCTCGATAATGCTTTGAAACTGGCGCTGCTCTTCCCACGCCTGCATCGCTCTCGGTTGCACGGTATCGTACGCTTTCTCGCGGCTCCAACCTCTGTCGATGAGCTTCGTCAGAACGCGTCCGGAGAACGGCACGCCGTACGTCCGCTCCATGTTGCGCTTCATGTTTTCCGGGAAAACGGTGAGGTTTTTAAAGATGCTGCCGAGCCGGTTGAGCATATAATTCAACAAAATCGTGGCATCGGGCAAGATGATCCGCTCCACCGAAGAATGCGAAATATCCCGTTCATGCCACAGCGGCACGTTCTCGTACGCGGAGAGCATATGTCCGCGAATGACGCGGGCCAAGCCGCTGATGTTCTCGCAGCCGATCGGGTTGCGCTTGTGCGGCATGGCGGAAGAACCCTTTTGCCCTTTGGCGAACGGTTCTTCCACTTCGCGGATTTCCGACTTTTGCAGGGCGCGGATTTCCGTGGCGAATTTATCGAGCGACGTTGCGATAAGAGCAAGCGCAGCAACATATTCGGCGTGGCGGTCGCGCTGAAGCGTCTGCGTGGAAATCGGCGCCGGAGAGATGCCGAGCCGCTTGCACACGAATTCTTCAACGAAAGGATCGATGTTGGCATATGTTCCGACGGCGCCGCTGATCTTGCCGAACTGTACGCCGTTCGCCGCATGGCGGAACCGCTCCAAATTGCGCTTCATCTCTTCATAATAAAGCGCGAGCTTCAAGCCGAACGTCGTCGGTTCCGCATGCACGCCGTGCGTCCGGCCCATCATGACGGTGTCTTTGTAATTAATCGCTTGATCGCCTAAGATGTCGATAAAGCGAACGATGTCCGCTTCCAGGATACGGTTAGCCTGAAGCAGCAAATAACCAAGCGCCGTATCTACGACATCGGTGGATGTAAGGCCGTAATGCACCCATTTCCGTTCCGGTCCGACCGTCTCAGACACCGCCCGCGTAAACGCGATGACGTCGTGCCGCGTTTCCTGCTCGATCTCGTAAATTCTATCGATCGCAAAGCTTGCGTTCTCCCTCAGCTTCTTGACGTCTTCCTGCGGGATGACCCCAAGCTCGCTCCATGCTTCGCAAGCGGCCAATTCCACCTCAAGCCATGCTTTAAACTTATTCTCTTCCGTCCAAATCGCGGCCATCTCCGGCCGGCTGTAACGTTCGATCATTGTTTTTCCCCTCCTGCTCGTTCCGTGCATCAATCCGCGGACAACCTTCGGTTGCCTATGCTATGTCCAAATGCCGCACGACTCCACCCATCGGAGCGCCTTCTCCACATCGTCCGTCAACAAATTGACGTGCCCCATCTTGCGGCCCGGCTTTGCTTCCGCCTTGCCGTACAAATGCAGCTTCGCAGTAACGCCTTCCGGCAGCTCCCGCTCGCCTCCGCTTCGCAGCCAGCGCAGAAGCGGATCCACATGCTGGCCGAGCACGTTCGCCATAACGACGGGCGTCAGCACGCGCGCCTCCGTCAACGGCAATCCGCATATCGCCCGGATGTGCTGCTCGAACTGGGAGACGTTGCACGCGTCCATCGTGTAATGCCCCGAATTATGAGGTCGCGGCGCCAGCTCGTTCACGTAGATGGAGCCGTCTTTCCCGACGAACATCTCCACGGCGATCAATCCGGCGACTTTGAGGTGTTCCGCGATATCCGCGGCCAGCTTACGGGCGCGATCCGCCGTCTGCGGGTCAATGCGGGCCGGCACGATCGACGTATGAAGTATGCCTCCGACATGCACGTTCTCGGCCGGCGGGAATGTCGCAACGCTGCCGTCCGGACTACGCGCCGCCACGACGGATATTTCCATCGAGAAATCGACAAACCCTTCGAGGATCAACTCCGCGCTTCCGCCGCCCAGCGACGTGTACGCATCCGCCGCTTCGGCGGCTTTGCGGATCACTCGCTGTCCTTTGCCGTCGTATCCTCCCGTGGCAGTCTTCAGCACGCACGGAAGCCCGAGCTCTGCCACAGCCTCCCGCATGTCCGTCATATCACGCACTTGCCGGTACGGAGCCACCGTTGCGCCCGCAGCTTCGATCGCTTGTTTCTCGCGCAGGCGATGCTGGGTTGTGCGCAGCAGTTCGCTCCCTTGCGGCACATAAGACTCCCTTTCCAACACGGCCGCCACGCCCGCATTCACGTTCTCGAACTCGTACGTGATGACGTCCGACATCGCGGCCAATTGGCGCGCGGACGCCTCGTCGGCGTAATTTGCCGTAATTTGGCGGTCGGCGACTTGTCCGCACGGCGAATCGGGAGTCGGGTCGAGCACCGCGAACCGGTAGCCCATATTCCGCCCCGCCAAGGCGATCATGCGCCCGAGCTGTCCTCCGCCGAGTATTCCGATCGTCGATCCGGGAACGATGCGCTTGACGGCTCGACCGTCTTCTTTGCCCGGTTTCGGTTGCAATTGTTGTAAGTAATGATTTTCCATGTCAGTAGTATTCTCCGGATTATTCCAAGTTATCGCTCATTGCTTCCACTTCCGCCCGCGTTCGTTCGCGGCGCTCCCTTATGCGCTCCGCAACGCTTTCATCGAACGTTCCGATGATTTGCGCGGCCAGCAGCCCCGCGTTCGTCGCGCCGGCCGTACCGATCGCCACTGTCGCGACGGGTATGCCTCCCGGCATCTGCACGATGGAAAGGAGCGAATCCAAACCGTTTAACGCCTTAGACTGTACCGGCACCCCGATGACAGGCAGCTCCGTCTTCGACGCCACCATTCCCGGCAAGTGCGCCGCGCCTCCCGCTCCTGCCACAATGACCTTGATGCCTCTGTCCTTGGCGTTCTCCGCATAAGCGAACATTGCATCCGGCGTACGATGCGCCGAAACGACCTTCTTCTCGTACGGCACATCCAGTTCATCCAACACGCTGCAAGCCGATTTCATCGTCTCCCAATCGGAGCGGCTCCCCATTATGACACCAACAATCGGTCTGGACAACGGCATTCAATCTCCTCTCAAACGTTTACTTCAATAGAAAAAGTCCGAACGAAAAAGAATCATCGGACATTTCCGGCAAACATAATTCGACTCATTTCATCACATTATAAGTGTAACAATTGGAGAATGCGAGTGTCAATGCAAAAGACGAACAATTCAGCCCACTTTAACAGGAAAGTTCGTATTTGAAATATAAAATTGCATTTTGCAAAAAAATGGTGACGCTTTCTTTTCATTGTGGTAGTATATACATCAACTGGTTCTTTATTAATTAATGAGCAAAGGAAAGCGGCAAACTTATCCGAAAGGAAAGGACGCAAAGCTATGGGTCTACGGCTGAAAAGCTACGATCGCCAAGCTGCCCTTACGATTTAACCTTCTTGTGGAGGTTCGTCCTTTTCGGTCGGTGATGTAGTGCGCACCTGTTCTGAGAATGAGGTGAAATCCGTGCGGGAAGGGAAACCTGTCGGCTACGAAAGTTCCGACAATGACCTGGTTTCATTGAGACTGTTGCAAGAAGATGTCACTGAAGTGAAGAAGACGATTCACCGAATGACATACGAGTTAATAAGTCCCTGTACATACTGCGCCATGATTTCAACAGACGCACACTCGGAAAAACCGATCTCTTGCTCGAAAGAAAACGGGCTTCACAAGCCCGGCTGGATCAGCGTAGATACATGCTTTACATGCGGAGACTTCCGAAAAATATAACGGACACCCGGGATATCCCGGGTGTTTCTTTGAGTTACAGCTTGCTTTGCAATTTCCGGATTTCTTTGATGAGCTGCTCGGCAAAGCCGGCATCGATCCGTTTGCCCGCTTGCGCCTTCACATGATTTATAAGTGCTTCGAGCTGGTTGTTTTGCGCAGCATCGGCGGCCGATTTTTGGACGGCATCGATTTTACTTAATAATGCGTTTTTTTGTTGTTCGGCCACCTTACCATTGTCGAGACCCCATTGAACAAGCTCGTCGAGATGTCCAATGTCAAGCATGACCTCGAATTCATACTCCGCTTTTGCCATGTTTCCGGCATAATCGGCTGCCGTGACTATCACCTTGTGAACTCCCGTTTCCAAAGTCATCGAAGCCAGAGTAAACGGATTGCTCATCGGCTTGCCGTCCATTTCGACGGTTAACGATTCCGTTCCGCTCAATACGTCGGTCGCTTCAGCTGCGAAGAGGAATTCTTCATACAGATAAATCCTGTCATTAAAGTGCGCGTCGATCTCGGGCGCCGTCTTATCGATCGCCACCGCAACTTCTTGCGACGGTTCTACATTATAGATTTTATCGACGGAACGGTATTCTACGCGGTTCATTCCTTCGCCCGAAAGCCTCAGCGGACCGTTCACCGTCTGCCATTGGCCGCCGTTTATGCGGGCTTCGGTACGCAGAACGCCGATGCCTTGACCGTCGTCCGAGCTGAATACCAGCGTTACATCTTTATCGTTAAATTGCGTTTCGCCGCTCAGCCCGTCAAGCGCCGCGGACGTTACCGGAGCGGTCACATCCGTCGAAATGCGGCCTTCCGCTTCATAAGCGATCGGCTCGCCGATGCTGCGCAAGAACGCTACCGTCGCATCGACATCGATCGGACCTTGCACGAAGCTGTCGCCATACTCCGCGATGAGCCGGTATTTGTCCGAAGTTTGTTCGTACATGTAGTTATTAACCGCCAAGGAATACGTCGCATTCTTGTCTATCGGTTGTCCGTTCGGAAGTGTTATTTGTTTCACTCTTTTCGTGTCTGCATCCCAGGAATATGAAGCGCCTGCAATAAACGAATCCGGGCCGTATCTCGGGTTGATCATGGCATTCAATATTTGTTCGAATTCTTCGCCCGTTACGTTAACGCGAACGACGGTATTGCCGAACGGTTGAACGTTGAACAGCTCTCCCCAAGTGATAGGCCCCGCATTGATGTTGTCGCGCACGCCTCCGCCGTTCATCAAAGCGAAATCGCTGTTTACGGACCATTTCATGGCGTCAGCCAGGAAATTGCCGAGGTCATCGTCGCCGATTACGGCTTTTGTCGGATATCCCTTGGTCATCTCCACCAACGTCTCGCCGATCACTTCGTTAAGCTTCGGAGCGACAATGTCGCCATATTTCTTTAGAATCGCCGCCACTTCCGCATCCGGTTCGATTCCGGTCTGCACAACGTCTATGATCTCGGCCTTCTTGCTCACAACTTCTCCGGTCGCCGGATCAATGAGCAAATCGACGTCGCCGATCGCTTTGCCGTATTCCCACGCTTGGACAATGAGTTTGCCGTCAACCATGCCGTTGTTCTTCTGGTGATTGTGCGCCGAAAAAATAACGTCCACCTCATCGTCGATTGCAGCCGCGATGTCGGCGATATTGCCTGTCACCGTTTCTCCGGATTGATCGCCGGGGTTGTGGGCAAGAACGATAATCGTTTCAACTCCTTGTTCCTTTAATTCAGGAACGTATTTGTTGATGGCGGCGGTTTCGTCCGTGAAACGAATGCTTTGAATGCCTTCCGGAATAACGATATTCGGAGTTTCCGTCGTCACGACTCCGATAAAGCCGATTTTCACTCCGCCGGTCTCTTTGATCGTATACGGAGGCAAAACAAGCTCGCCGTTGTCTTTGTATTCAACGTTCGCGGCAACCATAGGGAAGTTGATGCCGTCATAGTTTGGCGTACCGTTCGGGTGCGTCCCGCCGTTAATCAGGCGGAGCATCTCCTCGACGCCTTCGTCGAATTCGTGGTTGCCGACGGTACCGACGTCGAAACCGATCGCTTCCATGATTTCCACCGTAGGCTCGTCTTGGAGGAGCGCCGATACCGGGGAGGAAGCGCCTACCATGTCTCCCGGGTGCACGATCAACGTATTCGGGTTCGTCGCCTCACGCTGCTTCAAATACGCCGCCAAATAATCCGCGCGGCCGTAATTCACGCCGTTAATAGGCGACGTTACGTCGATTTTGCCGTGAAGGTCGTTGACACTCAACAATTGAACCGAAACAAGCTGTGAGGCTTCCGGAACGTAGCCCGCCTCTTGGGCTTCTTGTTCCGTGAAGAAGAATACGCGGTTTTCCGTCGGAACTTCCATCCACTTGTCCGGAGCGACGTATGTCTTCGTAAAGTAATCACCGACGAATTTGTCCGGACCGCCGCGAAGCTCGAACCGGAACTGGTAAGGCAATTGCGGGATCGGGTTTTCAGGGTTATGCATGCCGTACCCGTTCTCGATCGCTTCTTTCGCCGCGGCGCTGTATTCTTCGAAATAGCTCATATTCGGCCAGATAAAGTAATTGACCGCGAAACCCGTTTTTACCATTTCCTTGTTTACATCGAGTCCGGTGCTTTTCACGCGAATGTGCGCGAGAAGGCGGCCGTAGCCGTCGATCGGATCGCTGCCGGGTTCGATCTCGACCTCCGTCCCGGGCGGCAGCAGTTCAAGCAATTTTTCCGTCGCCGCATCCGCATAATACCCTTGGGACTGGCCTTCGTAATTTTTCTCGGGAGTATCGATGGAAAGCATGCGTACTTTCGTAACTCCCAATACCGGGGTTGTCAAGTGAACCGTATCGCCGTCCACTACCGATTTCACGGTAGACACATAGCTCGATTCCGGAGCCGGAGCCGGGGGCTGCGGATTCAATTCCGCTGCATCCGCCGCCTTACGGGGAAGAAGCTGGTATGAGTCATATTGGCTTAACACGCCGGTGAAATCGTACCAAGTTTTTTCTTTGAGCTGCCCGATGACGTTCGTTTCCGCCATCACGCGAAGCGTCATGCCGTTATAATTTTCGTCGATGACCGGCACGTTGTATCCGCCGCCTGCCGGAGTTGATGGCATATCGTTTACAAACGCGCGAACCGTCACGAGCTTTCCTTCATGCGGTTCCGCCGTTGCCGCTTGACTTGCATCAAGGAGCGAAAGCGGCAATGGCTCAGGAAGCGGTTGACCCTCCGCTTTCACCGTGATCGAAGCAGGAACAATTTCCGTCAGACCGTTATAGGACGTTATTTGCCCTTTAATTTGAACAAACTGGCCTTCCGTTAGCGCCGGGAACGCCGATGCATCGAACGCAAACACGTTGATTCCGCCCGTCGCATCCTGCACGTATGTGGACAATCTGCCGCCGCCAATGGCGGCGTTGTCGGCCGTAACGACGCCCTCAATCGTAACCGTCTGGCCTGAAAGGGCTTTCGCTTCGGCAATCGGCCTGACTGCCTCTCCGCTGCCGCCTCCTCCTCCGTTATCGCCGCCATCGACGAACTCCATAGCCGTCGGGGCTTTCAAGCCTGGAACCGAGAAATATGCTCCCAACGTTCCGGTTACGCGCACTTTTTTGCCGATAATCGCCGGATTCGTCATTAGTCCGAACTGAGCCCGATATGCTGTGGTCAGTTGAACAGGGAGCATGTTCGCCGCACTCGTCTCGGACGCGCTGTCGGCGATTGCAAAGTTGAAGTCATTCGCGAAAGGCGCCGTAAAATCATATGCATTAGTGCCTGTCGTATGCGCAACGACGTAACCTTCTACCGTCGCCGCGCCCGAGTTGTTCGCGATCGCTTGCGCCACTGTGATCGAACCTTCGTTCGCCGACGCCTGCTGCGGAGCGGCGAACGCTCCGGCAAATCCGGACACCGCCACTACCGCCGACAGTACAAAACCTGCGACTCTGTTCCAAATAGGTTTCCTCACATCATTTCCTCCTGATAGAATCTATTAATTAACCACTATTATATTAATAGATTATTGGTAGGAAGTTGTGCTAATTTTTTATTAAATTGTTTGCAATGTCGAACACCTCGAGCAGAAGTGTCCTCTTTCCCTTCCTTTCAGTCGCTATGCCACTTGCTCAGAAAATCTGATTAACAGAGAAAATGTAAGTATTATAAAGTTGCTTCGACCGCGACGACCGTTTTTGTCCTTCCGACGTGCCTGGGCGATCCCCCGCCTCTTAATAACGTTGTACCCCCTTACCGCAATCGGCCTGGTCACCTCCAGCAATCCGCTATAAATCTCAAACCGCTGTCCTGTTAACTCAGGATGATTATCTGAAGAGGCCGTGTACCCATAACTCAGATTATTTTCTCATGAGAGGACGTATCCCCATAGCTCCGATGATTTTCTCATGGGGGCTGTCTCCCCATAACTCAGAATGAGTTTCCAAAGAAGTGTGTCTCTACGACTCAGATGAATTTCTCAAGCATCGTGCTAGGGTTATATTCCCAAAATTATCTTGACTTAGGAACATAGGTTCTGTAATATGGAAAGTAAGAATATATGTTCGGCGGTGGTTTTGATGACTCATTTAGAGGAGTCTGCAATTCATAAGTTTTTGTCGGAAGAGGATTGCGTTGCGTATTTTTATCGGATGAAATGGCCGGAAGGCTTCCACTGCCCCCGGTGCGGACACGCGCGCGCCTATACGATCAACACCCGCAGATTGCCTCTTTACGAGTGTCATTCTTGCCGTCACCAGACTTCTCTCACTGCCGGCACCGTGATGGAAGGCAGCCGCACCCCGCTGCACAAGTGGGCGGTTACCCTGCAACTTTTGTCTCAACCTGCCAGCATCAATGCCGTCCAACTTGCCGAACAAATCCGGGTTACCTATAAGACTGCTTGGGCCATGCTCCGGAAAATTCGCCAAGCGATTAGCGCCATTGATGTAAGACAATTGCTGTCCGGCACGGTCAGAGCTGGGCTCAGCTTTTACGGCCGTAAATACCATCAGCCGTTCGTACGGCATCCGCAGGAGCATCCCGTTATGGTCGGTGCGGCGTTTCATCAGAATGGCCAGCCCATCTACGTCAAATGCAAGCTGGTCTCCGAATTTCATATGGACGGCAAATCGATTCTCCGTTCAGGAGAGAATGAGTTTGTTGAACGGCATGTCGAACCCGACACCTTCGACATGAGGATACTCAAGCGTTTCCGCCTTCACGAAATTGAGCTGCTTCCGGACGTGTTTAAACAAGCGAAAAGATGGATCAACCGCACATTTCACGGAATAGGCGGCAAATATTTGCAAAATTATTTGGACGAGTTTTGTTTCCGGTGCAATCAATCGTTCCGTGACATGCCGGTTATGGACTCTCTTTCCGGCATCTGCATGACGTATCCATCTAAGCAGATATCTTAATTAACTCCTCTTTCTTGTTCTTGTTCCCGTTGCTCTCCACCCTCATTTCTAAATTACACGCCTTTATTTATCGATGTTCAAATTCGTTATGTGGTGTTCATGCCGCCTTAGTCTAATGTTCAGATACCGCATATGCACCCCCGATGAATCGCTTCTATTTTACCGCACCATATGCGCCTCGGAATCTCATTCCACATTCGGCAACATTTCCTGAGCAAACGGGAGAGCGATCCAACACTTTTTAAGCCTACACATAGCCCCCCCCCCCGATATCGCCGCTTCAAAAGCCGCACACAAAAAAACGCCGGCCGAAACGGCCGACGGTTAACCAAAGATAATTCGATTTATTCGCCGCCCAAGAACGCATACCTCGCAATGACGAGAACGGCGAGCACCCACATGAGCCAGTGTATCGGCACGCGGCGCGAAGAGAACAAGTTGTGCACGCCGCCGATCACGACATAGGTTACGATACCGATGGCGATTCCGTTTGCGATGCTGTTCGTGAACGGCATAAGCACGATAGTCAGGAACGCGGGAAGAGCTTGAGTGAAATCATCCCAAGGAATCTCGCGCACGGAGCCCATCATCAACACGCCTACAATGATCAAAGCAGGTGCGGTTGCCGCGGACGGTACCAAGCCCGCAAGCGGAAGGATCAGCAGAGAAAGCAGAAACAATACGCCGGTCGTCACCGCGGTCAAGCCGGTCCGGCCCCCTTCGGAAACACCCGAAGCGCTCTCAATGTATGCCGTTATCGTGCTCGTGCCGAGAACCGCGCCCGTGCTTACGCCCGCAGCATCCACGAGCATCGCGCGCCCTACCGTCTTCTGGCCTTCCGGCTTGTTAACGTCGATTCCCGCTTTGCTGGCGGTGCCGACAAGCGTACCGAACGTATCGAACAGTTCAACGAAGGTGAACACGAATATGATTTCGATAATGCCGACACCCAAAGCGCCCATAATATCCAACTGGCCGACCGCCAAGTTATTGAACTGCGGAATCCAATTCGCTTGGCCCAGCCTGCTGAAATCGACGACCGACGGGAAAAATATGCCGCCGATGACTGTAGTCGCAACGATGCCGATCAACAGCGCACCGCGCACTTTCAGCGACATCAATACACCGATGAGCAGCAAACCGAGAAGAGCGAGGAACGTATCGGGATGAGTCGCCGGATTGAACGATCCGAGTATGAGCGAGAACAGCGCGCCCGGCACCGGCTTCGTCGCGTCAATACCCGGCGTTACCGACACCATCGTCAAATTGCTTAATTTGAATCCGATTAATGCGATGAACAACCCGATGCCGACCGTGATCCCGACCTTGATGCTCTGCGGCACCGCGCGGATAAGCATCTGTCGGATTCGGGTCACCGTCAAAATAATGAAGATGATACCGGAGATAAACACGGCTCCCAGAGCGGCTTGCCACGTGATGGCTCCTCCGGAGCTCAACACGACGGTCATAAAGTACGCATTAAGGCCCATACCCGGGGCAAGCGCTACCGGAATGTTGACGAACAAGCCCATGGCGATAGTGACCAACCCCGCACCTACGGCCGTAGCGAAAAACACCGCATCCGCGGGAATACCGGCGCCGTCCGGTCCCAAGAATATCTGGTTGACGAACAGGATGTAAGCCATCGTCATGAAAGTGGTCAAGCCTGCGATAATTTCCGTTCTTACATTCGTTCCGCGCTCCCGCAATCGAAACAATTGATCCATCGCTTATCTTACTCCCCTTGCAATAATGTCTGAGTCAACTATCCGGCAGTCATAGATTGCGTACCTCTGGAAAAAGTATGCATCTTAATCAACCGCCGGCCTGACTTCCGGACTAATTGTAATTGGGAAATGTTAGCGCTGTCAACAAGAATACGAACGATCAAACTTTTTCTAAAAATTATGTTCGGATTTTAGCGGGACGCGAGCGATGTGCGGATTTTACCGGATCGTGAACGTCCTTTCCCCCTCGTCCCACTCCGTCTCAAACCCCAATATCTCCGCAACGGCAGCGAGAGGAATGAGCAGCCGGCCGGCCGCGATTCGAGGCGCGGCGTCGAGCATCACTCTCTCCCCGTTCACACCGGCCGTATCCCGTCCTGCCGTAAGCAGCACCGTCACATTGCCGTTCTTCAGCGTCATTTGTCCCGAAGCCGCATCCCAGTTCAACCCGACTCCCGCTTTATCCAACGTTCCGCGCGCCGGCGCCATAATGACCGCGTCTTCCGTCATCACCGGCTTCGGATCCATAGCCAGCTCTTGGCCCCGGACGACGACAATCACGCGATTCGGGTCGAGGCGGTACGGGTCCAGCTCCGCAACTTGCCGGCGCAGCCGTTCCGTGTACTCATGCACGTTATCCTTCGTGACAATATGCGCTCCCGCCGCCAAACCGTCGATAATATACTCATTGATTGCCTGAGAATGGTGCGAAATATCCTTGTAGTTGTCCAAGTTAAACGTAATGCTCTCGTCCGATTGAAAGTCGTGGATCGACACGTTCGGAAACACCGACAGCTTCTCAAACATCCATTCTTTCATGCTCAATTGATTGTCAAAGCGCTCAGGGTTCAATTCATACCACACATAATGGCGCAAAATGGAGTACGGCGGATAATAGAGCACCCACTGCACATCCGGATACGATTCAATCAATGCGAGCACATTTCGTTCAAACGATTTCCGAACGGTTTCAAGCGGCACTTCACTCTCCGCCATGCCGCTCTCGAGCCCGCGCGCCGTCAAGTAATTTTCATACGTCCGTTCGGCTCCGTAGTCTGCCGCCTCATCCCAGTTGTTTAGCGTCTCGAGCGTCTCGCTCTCCTCTCCGGCCATACGGTCGTAAACCACTTCCGCCGCCTGTCGGACGACACTGAAATTGAACAGATAAAGAATATCGTTGACAAGATTGTCGTCATACAAGTGAAATGGGAACGGCCCCTGATCGCTTCGCACCGCCTCGGAGTCGCCCCTCAACGCAAAATAATCGAGTCCCCAAATCACTCTCTTTACTTTACCCGTCCGCAGCGCGGTTTCCGCGATGAGCCGCTGTTCGCGCGACGTCGAGCCTTCGATGGACAGCTTCAACACATTGCCGCCCAGCTTTCGTTCGACATATGACGGAACGAAATTTTGCGTCATCGAGCTGCCGACGATGATCGTATCGTACTCGTAGTTTTTCGCCAGCCCAGGGTTTTGGTACCGTTCTTCCTCCGAGAAGAGAGGCGGATACCACGCTTTGCGATAAAACTGCAGCGGGTCCACCACATAGGCAAGCGCCATAAACGCGAATGAATATAAAATCGCAAAGGCCAGGAAAAGACGGAAAAATGTTTTGTACTTCGTTGTCACGCCCGCCTCTCCCCTCAAAAATTAAAATAAAGAAATTCGCTGATCCGGTTGAAATGCAGCAGAGCGAGCACCGCGGCAGCCGCCACAACAGCCGCTTGCCAAGGCGCCGGGCGGAATTTGGCGAACAGCTCGTTCGTGTTCGGCGCAAGCAGGGCGATTGCCGCCGCGATTGCGCCGCCCGCAAGCGTCAACACGACGGACGGGCTGTGCAGCTTATAGAGGATATCGATCCCGTTGAACCCGAACATGCCTCTAAGCACCTTGAGGGCGTCCCCGAATGTGTCCGCACGGAAAAACACCCACGTCACATTAACGAACATGAATGTGAGAAACCACGCGAACGGCCGCGGCATGGCGATGTTCAGCTTCGACCAGGCGCGGTGCCCGACGAGAGCGAATCCGTGAAGGAAACCCCACATAACGAACGTCCATCCGGCCCCGTGCCAAAATCCGCCGATTAAGAACGTCAGCATTAAATTCGTATACGTGCGCACTTCGCCGTTCCGGTTTCCACCAAGCGGGATATAGATGTAGTCGCGGAGGAACCGGCTTAACGTCATGTGCCACCGGCGCCAGAAATCTTGGATGGACAGCGATTTGTACGGCGAGTTGAAGTTGACCGGAAGCTTGATGTTGAACAAAAGCGCCGCACCGATCGCCATGTCCGTATATCCGCTGAAATCGAAGTAGAGCTGGAAGGTGTAGGCGAGCGAGGTGATCCATGCGTCCGTGAAGCCGAGCTTCGAAGCCGCATCGAAGCCTTCCGTCGCGATCGGCGCCAAATTGTCGGCGATCAGCACCTTCTTCGCAAGTCCGAGGGAAAACAGATAAACGCCAAGCGCCGCGTTGCGGTAGCGAAAGGTTTTGCCCGAGAGCTTTGCGAATTGCGGCATCATCTCTTTATGGTGAAGGATCGGACCCGCGATCAAGTGGGGATAGAACGTGACGAACAACACGTAGTTCACGATGTTGTATTCTTTCGCGAGGCCTCTATAGGCGTCAACGAGATAAGCGATCTGCGTGAACGTGAAGAACGATATGCCGAGCGGCAAAATAACGTGCAGCAGAGGAATGTCGGCCGGAACCAGCGCATTGTAGTTGGCGATGAAAAAATCGGCGTATTTGTAGTAACCGAGCAGTCCAACGTCTCCGATGACGCCTGCTGCCAGAATCCATTTCCTGAGTGACGGGTTGTCCCCCATCGTTCGGCTAAGCAGCGATCCTACTCCGTAGTTAAAAGCGATCGATGCCAGAAGCAAAGGCAGGTAAGCGATATTCCAGTAGCTGTAGAAGAACAGCGATGCGGCGGCAAGCCAAACATTGGCCGCTTTGACGAGCCGCCTCTTGTTCAGCAGAAAGTAACCCGTAACCGTGATCGGGAGGAATAGAAGAATAAACTGATATGAGTTGAACAGCACTGCCGGGCCTCTCCCCTATGTGGAATCTCAACAATTTTCGACACAAAGAGGCATTGTTCCTGCTTCTCGTAGCCTGCCGAAGGAAAAGATACACGTTCAAATTTTTCCAGAATTAAAAAAAGGACAGCCCGCAAAATCAGCTGTCCTGTAACGCTTAATTTGTGTTATTCCCACTCGATCGTGGCCGGCGGCTTGGAGGTAATGTCGTAGACGACGCGGTTGACATTCTCGACCTCGTTCACGATCCGGGTCGAAATCGTCTCGAGCACCTCGTACGGAATACGGGCCCAATCGGCGGTCATGCCGTCGATCGACGTAACCGCGCGTACGCCCACCGTATACGAATATGTGCGCGCATCGCCCATAACCCCGACGCTCTTCATATTCGGCAGCGCGGTGAAATATTGCCATATCTCGCGGCCAAGCCCCGCTTTAGCGATCTCTTCGCGCAATATCGCGTCCGACTCACGAACGATCGTCAGCTTGTCCTCCGTCACTTCGCCGAGCACGCGTATCGCAAGCCCCGGCCCCGGGAACGGTTGCCGCTGTACGATCTCCTCAGGCAGACCGCACGCTTCGCCGACTTTCCTCACTTCGTCCTTAAACAGCGCCTTCAGCGGCTCGACCAGTTTGAACTTCATATCTTCCGGCAGTCCGCCAACGTTATGGTGCGATTTGATCGTCTGAGCCGTCGCCGTACCGCTTTCCACGATATCCGTATACAATGTTCCTTGCGCCAAGAAATCAAAGTCGCCCAACTGCTCGGACTCTTCCTGAAACACGTATATGAACTCGTTGCCGATGATTTTGCGCTTTTGCTCGGGATCGTCAACGCCCTTCAGCTTGCCGAGAAACCGCTCCCTGGCGTCGATCTTCACAACGTTCATATCGAATTTGCCGGAGAATGTCTCCATTACGCTGTCGGCTTCGCCTTTGCGCAGCAGCCCGTGATCGATGAACATGCAAG
Organism: Paenibacillus alkalitolerans; assembly: GCF_016482785.1. Classification (GTDB taxonomy): domain Bacteria; phylum Bacillota; class Bacilli; order Paenibacillales; family YIM-B00363; genus Paenibacillus_AE; species Paenibacillus_AE alkalitolerans. Next base: position 72,047 of record NZ_JAEMXM010000010.1, read on the forward strand.
TGAGCTGATCGCCGATCGCTTTATGGATGAGAACGGCGACTACGGATGAGTCGACGCCTCCGCTAAGCGCGCACAATACTTTGCGGTTCCCGACCTGCTCGCGAATGTCGCGCACCGTGTCTTCTATGAACGTGGTCATGCTCCACGTTCCGTCGCAGCCGCACACGTCAAACAGGAAGTTGCGGATCATTTCGTTGCCGTACGTGCTGTGACGCACCTCGGGATGAAACTGAACGGCGTAAAGATTGCGCTCCCGATGGCTCATCGCCGCAACAGGCGCGTGCTCGGTGCTTGCATCCACTTCGAATCCTTCAGGAAGCTCCGTAACAAGATCCGAATGGCTCATCCATACTTGCTGATCCGGTTTAAGCCCGGCGATCAGGCGGCAGCCTTCGTTGAAACGGACCGTCGCTTTGCCGTACTCGCGCTTTCCCGCCCGTTCCACCTTACCCTTGAGCTGATGGCTCATCATCTGCATTCCGTAGCAGATCCCGAGAATCGGAATGCCAAGATCGTATACGCCCGGGTCGACGAGCGGTGAATCATCGCCGTACACGCTCGCCGGGCCGCCGGAGAACACGATCCCTTTCGGCGCTAATTGCCGGATCCGCTCCGCGCTTGTGTTAAATGGGAGCAATTCGCTATACACGCCGAGATCCCTGATGCGGCGGGCGATCAATTGATTGTACTGGCCGCCGAAATCGAGAACGACCACAAGTTCGTTCGGTTTTTCCATTAGTACGTACAGCCTCCTACATATAATAGAGACTATTATACCCGAATCACGGTCATTCTCAACAGCTTGTTACTTCGAAATCTCCCTCAACCAATCCGACAAGACCCGATTGAATTCGGCAGGACGTTCCATATTGGCCAAATGCCCGCCGCCGGCTATAACCGCATACGCCGCGTCCGGGATCGCCTCAGCCATCGATCTTGCCGTTTCCGGCGGCGTGATTGCATCGTCTTCCCCAACAATGACAAGCGCCGGCACTTGAATATCGGGCAGCAGCTCCGTCATATCCGAACGGCCGGCCATGCCGAGCGCCGCTGCGGCGATGCCGGCTCCGGACGCATCCAGCATCATGCGCTCAACGGCGGCTGCAAGCTCCGGACGCTCATCCGGCGTCTTGGGCGAGAGCAGCTTTGTAAGCATTGCTTCCACCGCAACGACCGGACCGCGCTCCATCGCAGCCGCGGCCATCTTGCGCCGTCCCGCCCGCCCTTCTTCCGTATCCGCGCCCGCCCGCGTATCCGCCAGCACAAGTCCGGCGACGCGCTCGCGATGCCGCTTCATAAGCTCGAACGCTATGTAGCCTCCCATGGAGAAGCCGATCACTACCGCTTTATCGATGCCGAGCTTGTCCAGAAGCTCCGCCGCGTCGTCCGCGAATTGCGCCATCGTCACCGGCTCCGGCATGCGCCCAGGCCCGACTGCGGACGAGTTCCGCGAACCGCCGAATCCCCTTAAATCCGGAGCCACTACGCGCCGGGTCGATTTAAACTCCGTGAATTGCGGCTCCCACATCCCTTTGTGCAGCGGAAACCCATGAAGAAATAAAAGGGCCGCACCGGATCCCTCGTCGTATACTTCAAGCTCAATACCGTCTTTCATGCGAAGTTGTTTCAACGCCATCATTTTTCCCTCCTAAATGTTTATTGTACAAGTATGGCACACTTCCCCATGTTCAGACAAAAAAAAACGAGCCCTATACAGGGCTCCAATTGGGGAGTGAGATCAGGCACTCCGAAGCGTAAAACGCCCGGATCGACGGTAACATCATTCACGGCGGCACCTCAGCGAGGATATTGAGCCTCCGCTTGATAAACCTATCATACGATAACCGATACCGGAGTGCATAGTTCATTGTAAGCTTTTTTCACATGAAAAATGGACTTTGTTGCTCAAACCCTCGGTTTGTGGCATATTATATTACATATATCTTACCAAATTTTTTGTTATGTGATAAAATGTCCGCATATACCTTTACTTTAAGGCATGAAACATCACAGCATGGACTGCTGGCATGTTCGCCGCCGATATTCCGACTTTTGTTTTTGACGGGAGGTTGATGAACATTATGTCGTACCGTGACAAAAAAGTGATCTCCATCGGCTTGGTCAGCGAAATTACGGGACTGTCCGTAAGAAAAATCCGATATTATGAAGAACGGAAGTTGATCTTCCCGGAACGATCTAAGGGAGGAACGAGAAAATACTCATTCGCTGACGTTGAGAGGTTAATTGACATCGCCAATCACATCGAAGACGGGCTGCAAACTTACGAGATCAAACGTATGGAGGCGAAACGGCTGCGTGCGCAAACGCAACCGTTGTGAATAGGATTCTGCAATCGAGCAGCATACCCTTCAATCAGGACGCCGGAATCCTGAATGAAGGGTATTTTTCTTTCCGCAATTACGAGCCGGACACTTTGCGCCACACTTCTTCCAGCCACTGACGCGTTGCCCGCCGGCCGGTTCCGCCTCCGAAACGAACGAGCTCGTCATATTGCAGAAGCTCCTCCAGCGCTTTTCTGCCGTGCGGAGGCAGTCCCGCGACGTACTCCCGAAGCGTGCAGGATACGGACCTCTGCCCGTAACGTCTATACATCCTTGTCCAGAACGCGTCCAACCGCGCAATCGCAGCAGCGGAAGCAGGGTCCCGCCGCATCGAAGGTAACCGCGGTCCTCGGCGTGAAGCGGATAATTTTACGATGAGCGGAGCCGCCGCCGCGATAATCCCAATGCCTGCAAGCCCGATCATGGCCGCGGGCAGCCTTCCGTCTTCCGCTACGGCCGCATCGTATTGACGCTTCAAGCGTTTCGCTGCGGCCGCCGTTTCGTTCCATATGTTCGAAGCTTCGGTCAACCAGCCGGATGCGCGGGCAAACCATTCGTCCTGCGTCGATGCCGTGGCCGCGGGCGCGGCCGCGATAGAATTCATCTCATTACCGGACGGCTCATCGAATTGCGCACCCGTTCCCGCCGTTTGCTCATCCGCAGAGACCATATTCACCGCCTCCCCTCCAAAACCGGGTGTCGCTTCGAAAGGAACCCAACCAGCACCGGGAAAATACACCTCCACCCATGAATGCGCGTCTTTGTTCCGAACCACGTATGTTCCGGCATTGTCCGCATCCGGCGTTCCCGGAGCAAAGCCTTTCACCCATCGCGATTCTATGCCGATGGACCGGAGCAGCACGACCATGGCGGTGGAAAAATGGTTGCAATACCCCGCGCGCCGCTCAAACAAAAACGTATCCGCGAAATCGGCGCCGCGAGGCGGCAATTCCGTATCCAGCGTGTACGTGTAGCTTTCGTGCAGAAACCGCTGGACCGCCGATACTCGCAGCAACCGGTTATCCGGCACTTCCTCTACGATTTGCTCGGCCAACTGTTTTACTCTGGCGGGCAAGCCGTCCGGCAATTGAAGATTGCGCCGCGTTATTTGTTCCGGTACGGTGCCGCGATCCGACAACAGCGTCTCCCAATCTCCTTTGCCCGCCGACGCTTCGAACGCGTATGAAGAAAGCTCTACCGTATTGGTTCCGACGTAATACGAACCGGTTTCTTCGTCGTGGCGGATATGTATCTCGGAGACGCTTTCGCCGTCTCGCGAAGTGAGCTCCGTAAAGCGAAGCACGGAGCCGCCGGCGAACACGAATCGGGAAAAGCTTTCGTCGACGACGGCAATACGTTGAGAAATCGCCGTGTCCGCGGCCGGGTCCCCCGCTGCGCCGCCGGCTTGAAACATTGTGCCGCCGTCGGATAATGCGCTTTTCCGCCATCCCCTGCCGGTGTATATGTCTTTCGACTCTCCGCGCCAATACGACGGTTGCGACGAGCGGGCGACGAACGCTACCGAATCGTCGGCCGTTACCGGCGCTCCGAGATTTCCGTCATATGAGCCGTACCCTGTTTTCGCTTCGGCCGTAAATGACAACCCGTCGATCGCCGCTTTGCCCGCCCATTGCACAACAGGCTCCAAACTAACCGGCTCGACCGTCTTGGGCAGCGACGCCGATAACGCGTAACCTCCGCCGAGGACAACCGCTCCCAGCACCGCTCCCGCCGCCGCGCTTGCCGCAAGCGACCGTTTGCCGCCGGCAAAGCCGAAGCCCGACAATAATTCCCACTTCGGTCCGTTCAGCACCGCCAGCATCATCAGACCCCATGCCGCCGCCCTGATCAGCCCCTCATTCGTGTCGATCCCCGGCCATAATTGCAGAAGCAGCAAAAATCCGACCGTAGCGCCGACAAACCAGACGCCTTGACCGCGTTCGGTCACAATGCGCTGAACGGCATATACCAAAGCCGCCCACCCAAGCAAGAAGACGAACGTTCTCGATTCCGGACTTAGTGCGAACAATTCGGCATTCAGAAGGCGCTGAAGGTCGTTCTCGGCGATGCTTGCGGCCTGCCGCCACCAAGTATGCGAAGCGAGCGCATCAGGCCGAAACCAATAACCGATCCAACCGGCCGTGAATACGGCCTTCAACGGCCAGCCAATCCAACCGGTAACACGCAGTGCGTCAATGAGCAAATAGGCTCCGACGGCCCATATAAAGGGATTCAACCTGTGTATATCCGTCAACTCCGCCATCGCCGTCAGCGGCCGCAGCCACTCCCAGAAAAGCAGGAAAATAAAAGCGGAGACGATCAAGTTATACGGTAATGAGCTTCCGCCCCGATGCGGGCTGTCCTCAAAATGACGAAGTTCGATCGACTCTGTCCGTTTCAACATAGACACCTCCTGACTTTTCAAGCTTCACCACACGGCAGCCGGATCTAGCGATCCATTCCAATGCCGCCCGTTCGCGTTCGCTCGCTCGCGTTCCCAGACTTACAAAGATATAGACGACATGCGTTCCCCGCGCACGCAAATCCCGGCACAAGACAACCGCGTCGCCGTCCGCCGACGGACTGACGATAACGATCGATGTTTCAGGACCGAAAGCGGCCGATTTTCGAGCCGCATCCGCGAAAGATGTCCCTACGTAGGGTTCAAGCGCTGCGAACCGGTAAGCCCAAGAGGCATTCCGTGACCGAGCCGACCCGTCCCACACGCCGAACGAGAGGCGATGCCTCGTCAGAGCGGCGCAGACGCCTGCAGCCGCTTCCGCACACAAATCGAGAAGCGCTTTGGAATCGTCCCCGCGCCCGGATACCGTTGCATCCACCAGCACCGCCGCGTCCCGAATTGTTCCATGGTCCTCCGGCGATCTGACCATCCATTGCCCGGTTCTCGCCGCCGTCTTCCAAACGATGCTTTTCACGGGATCGCCGTCGCGAAACGGACGTACGCCGCCGTAACGGTCCTCTTCGGAGAGCGGCAGCAGCGCTCTCTCCGCGGCCGCGTCAAACAAGAAAGGCTTGGGAGCGGCAACCGCTTCGTCCGCAGGCATCGGAACGCGAAGCTTTCTCGTCACGATACCGAACGGGTCTCCCGTCCACAACTCCAAATGCTCGAAACGGTATACTCCGCGTTCCGGCAGCGGCAGTAAATAACGATACTTGAGCTCATCGCCCAGCCACGGTCCGCACAAGCGGTCATGACGCCAACCGCCCGCCCGGTCCCTCACGGCGACCCATGGGAGCGGCAGCGGAAACGGACGCCGCAAAGTGACTTCCACCGCCGCTTCGTCGCCCGCCGTGAATGTCGCGGGCACGGCCGGACCCCCGTCTTTATATACGATCCGGGTTGCTTTGACACCGCGCAAACCGATCCATCCCGCAATAATGCCGTATATGCATAACAGACTATAAGCAAAGAATACGAAACCGAATGCAAAGCCGCGTTGATATGCGTACGCCGCCCCTAAAAGCACCCATACCGCGGCCGCAGCCCACCCGTATATTTTCATCTGGCGACGCCCCCGAACGATGCGGGCGATGCGGGCACCGGCGTTTCGCGCACGATGCGGCGGAGCGCCTCTTCCGCCACTACGCTGGCATAGGAAGCTTCCGGGCGCACGACAAGCCGGTGAGCCAGCACCGGCCCGGCAAGCGCCTTCACATCGTCGGGGACGACGAACCCCCGTCCCCGCAGCAGCGCCTGCGCCTGCGCCGCGCGCAGCAGCGCCAGCGACGCGCGCGGACTCGCCCCGAGCGAAAGCTCGGGCGACCGGCGCGTCGCATGCACAAGCAGTACGATGTACTGCTTGATGGAATCGTCGGCGTGCGTCAACGCCGCCTGCCGCTGCAGCTCGCGCAGCTCCTCCAGGGAGAGCAGCGCTCGCGTTTCGGCGCTTGACATCGCGCCGTCCGCCCGGTTAAGCAGCGCGGTCTCTTCCGCCGCCGTCGGATACCCGAGCCGGATCTTCATCAGAAACCGGTCGAGCTGCGCTTCCGGCAGCGGGTATGCGCCTTCGAAGCCGAGCGGATTTTGCGTCGCCAGCACGACGAACGGCTCCGGGAGCGCATACGTCTCCCCGTCGACCGTCACATGGCGCTCCTCCATCGCTTCAAGCAGCGCCGATTGCGTCTTCGGCGACGTACGGTTCAGCTCGTCCGCCAACACGATGTTCGCCATAATCGGCCCCGGCCGAAACTCGAACGTCTCGAGCGCTTTCTTGTACACCGAGACGCCGGTCACGTCTGACGGCAGCAAATCCGGAGTGCATTGAATTCTACCGAATGTGCATCCGAGCGCCTTGGCCGCCGTTTTTGCGAGAAGCGTTTTGCCGACTCCCGGCACGTCTTCCAGCAGCACATGTCCTCCGCAAAGAATAGCTATTAGAATTTGCTCTATCGACTCTCTCTTTCCGATTACAATTCTTTCGATATGACGAACGACACCCTCAAGCAGCGCTTGAGGGCGGTCCCACAACACATTTTCGCGCGGCGCTCTCATAAACGTACTCCTCCCACCGAAATCCATAGGTTTTACGTTTATTGTGCCCGGTCTGCGAATCTTTTAGACATTTCTACTAAGCAGCGCCGCGTAATAACTTAAAAATTTGAAACTATTATCCCGCAGCTGCCCGCAAACCCCCAAATAACTTCAAAAATTGAAACTATTTTTTCTAAAGCGACCAGCAAGCTAGACAATTCAAGAAATAATTTCAAAAAATGAAACTATCACGCCAGAAACGCATCATTTTTCAAAAATAACTTCAATAAATGAAACTAATACGTTCACCTTTCGGGTTATGAGACTGAAACTGGTGTTTCTTTCCCGCGTTCTTTCACACCTACCACCGCCAGGCGGTAAACCGCGGCCAAACATACCATCGCCGCACCGGCGAATATAAACACCCATCCCGTGCCGACCCATGCGGCCGCTAATGCGCCCAAAACCGGCGCAATCAGCATCGAGACTGTCTGCAACGAGTTGGAAAGCGCTGAAATCGGACCGATCGTATCGTCGGTAGATTCCGTTTGTAAGATGTATCCGAACGGAGTCGCGCTTTGCGCGCCGCAAAAGCCTAGCATTATACACAACGGAATCCATAGCCAGAGCGTATTCGGCAGCCACCCCGCAGGCCCCAAACCCGCGACGGCAATGAGGATGCCGGAAACGAAGCCGGCCGATATCATGTGCGTCAACGGCTTATGCTTCCAACCGCTCCATTGTCCCGCAGCCAACGCCCCGGCCACGCTCCCCGCTCCGACTGCGCCGATGAGCAGCCCGAAGTGCGCTTCGTTCATTCCCGCTTCTTTGGTGAGCATGACGAACAAGCCGTCATACAAGAAGATCAAGAAGAAGATTATGGCTGCGTACACAATTGCAGCTTTCAATACCGGCCGGCGGGCAATATGAGTCCACGCCTCGCGGAGGCTGCTTTTCTCTTTGATAATTGTCTCGTCCTTGTTCGTCCATTCCGGCATGCCGGACAGAACCGATGCGGAAACCGCATATAACACCGCACCGATGAGAAAAGGCGTCCATTCGCCGATCCATCCGATCAAAGCTCCGCCTGCCATCGGCCCGATAATCTTCGTCAAGTTTACCGACATTTGGCTTAACGAAGACGCCTGGGCCATCGCTCCCGGTTCCACCAACCGTTTCACGGCGGTTTGTCTTACCGGATCGAACACGGCGCTTACGCACATTTTTAGAAACACTAACAACAGCAACACCGGAAGGGAGGGCGCCCAAACCATCCCCAACACAATGACAGCCCGCAAACAATCGCATACTACAAGCACCTTCTTTCCGGACAAGCGCCCTGCGCGCACACTCATCAACGGTCCGACAACGACCCAAGGAACGCCTATGCAGACGGACAATAAGGCAATCGCCATCGACCCGTAACCCCACGTGTATACGATTAAAGCGCTCAGTGCGACAAAATCGATCCAATTGGCGAAGTCCGACAGCGCCTGCCCGATGAATAACCGGCGAAATGCCCGGATACGCAGCGGTGCCCATATTTGTTCTCGCGACAATTCCATAATAAAAAACCTCCGGCATTTTTCTTCCAAAGTAACGTACCTTTGTCAGAGCAATATCAGAAGCTTCCCAAATGAGTCTGCAATTGTTGCCTGATCAGGCCTTCCATCTCACTCAACCCGATATGACGCGAAAAGCGGTCCCATTCCTTCTCGTACTTTTCCAGAATCCCGCCCCATTGTTCGGCCTGCGCAAAAGAAATCAAAGTATGAAGCCCGCTCATCAAATGAGGCAGAAAACGCGAGCGTTTCAAAATGTCCAAGCCTTGATCGATACATTGCAATGCTTCATGCGGGTTCTTCCCGTACATCGCTATTCCTTTTAAAATATTAAATTGCCCCTGCTCCCGCTGATACGGAAATTGTTCCAACCGTTCCTCCGCCTGTTTGATATCCGCACCGATCTGTTTCCAGTTTCGAATACGCAGGTCATACTCCAGCTTCAAGTTGGCGGCATAAGGAATGAGACCGTCCCATCCGTTCTGTTCGATTTCCAGCGACAAGGCATCGAGTTTCGCCTTCGCTTTGTCGTATTCGCCCCAGTCCATAAGCATGTATATGAGAATGTAGTTTTCCAACTCATTGTGCCATACGGAAGGGAGTATTTTGCACCGCAGCGCCGTTTCCACATATTTGCGGTTCTCATTAGGATTCATATGTTGATAGATATTCAGAAGAAAAAATGCCCGTTCGGCAAACGTTGCCTGGTCTTCCTCCACCAGAAAGCGCAGGTCCCCTTCCATAAACCGGATCAACAGTTGATAGGTTAAATCTATGTCAAATCCGAATACGTCCTTATTCCGGTACAACGTTAACAGCGCATCGCCTCTACCATACCTGACAAAGGCGGTGAAAATGTTTCGCATATCTTCTGTAAACGAAGGGACATGATGCAGCGGATTATCTGTGTGCCCCGGCACCTTTGCCGCAAAACGATAACCGGAGCTTCGGACCGTCTCAATCCTGATCATAGGATCCCATAGTGCAAGTTTTTTTCGCAACCGGTACACATGATCGTCTACCGTCCGATCGGTCGGAAACTGCAGCGGCCATACGGCATGCAGCAATTGCTCCCTCGATAACGTCTGACCGGAATGCCGGTGCATGAACTCCAACAGTTCGAACTCTTTCGGCAGCAGAGCGACGGATTGGCCGTTCCATGTTACAGAGAATGTTCCCTTGTCAAATTCGATACGATTCATAAGTGTAAGGACCTCTGACGTTCCATTATATCTTCCTTTCTTAAGAACAGACTTCAATCAAACTGCGTGTAATTCATGTCTCCCCATACGAGCCACTCCGTTCCAACGCGCTGAAGGTCCATAATTTGTTCTCGCAAGCAGAAGACAATAGCAACAATAGCGCGCAAAATGCGACAAGAATCTTCTTCATTCGTGCATCCATCCAATCCAGATCTACTTACCCCACCATCAAAAGCGTTGCGATATCTTATTCAGCCAAAATATAAAGACGAGAAATACACTGGAACCCGTCGCTATACTCTTACTTTTATTTAGTTTCATTCAATTCTTACAAAACAGGCGACTTTTTCACACTATCACCAGGTGCACTAATTGTGAATATCATTTTTAACAGTCCAATCCCTGAATATAGAGCGTACGAGACGAAATGTTCATCCCTCTCCCTAACGAGTGTTAGTTCATGGTACGAAAAGAACAGATAATTCTTGCTTCTTATGCTTTCAAGCTCAAGTTTGGAGTTTTTGTTCGTTGCCGATACTTCTTGTTTGGAAACCCAATCTTCAAAATCTGAAGTGTTAGGATTAGTCCACATTAAGCGGCAACAGCCCTTTAATTTAACGAACAAAAAACGGCTGCCGAAAAGCAACCGTAATTCCACTATCGTTACCCGTTAGCTTAACAATCGGTTTTTCCTAGAAGGATTTTTCATCTTTGTGCTTACTTCACTAATAAACGTTGATCCCAGTAACAGGACAGCACCTAATATTTGAACCAATGTCATCCTTTCGCCTATCACTAGAGCTGAAATCAATAATGATGTTAGGGGATCTACATAACTTAATATGGCGATGCTTTGACCTTCCAGACCTTTCATTCCTGAAAAGAATAGGTAGAATCCCACGCCTGTATGCAGGATACCCAAAATCAAAATAAGGATAACGGAATTGCTTGATATCTGAAATAATCCTAATTTCTCTTCAGTAATAAAAAGGTAAGGAATTAACAATACCGAGGATAATAATAATTGTGAGAATGTGATTTCTATTCCATTCATGTTTCTAATAAATTTATTGGTAATTGTCAGGATTGCATAGAAAGTTGCCGCAATGAGTCCATAGACAATACCAAGCAAATGATTGCCGTGTTCATCGCTTCTGCCGCTCTGCAAAATTAATATCAACCCGAAGAGGGCTGCACAGACACATAATACTTTTTTGAGCGAGAGTTTTTCTTTAAGCACAATAGGTGACATAACGATAACCAAAACGGGAGCAAAATAGTAGCTTAAAGCGGCATTTGCGATTGTCGTTTCCTTGTAAGACTGAAAGAGAAAGATCCAATTCCCGCTCAAGGAAATGCTTGCGAGTAACAATGCAAGAGCATTCTTTTTCATGTTATGCCAAGATACTTTAATCTTGGTTAAGACGCAGACAATGAATAATAATAAACTGCCAATCAGACTCATTAATAAAGCTATTTCACTTGAGCTCAATTCAATATACTTTGCGAAAACTCCAACTGCACCAAAGATGATCATGGACAATACAAAATAAATTTTTTCTTTCAATTTTTTTCCCGCTTTCTACTAATATGATGGTGAGACCAATGAAACTAGTCTGCCCTTTCATACAGTAGAATCTACGGAAAAGGACCAGCAAAATTAATGTAGTACCTTGACAGTAGATTCTACTGCTTGCGGTACTACCGGGGGTGCAATAAAGTTATACATCTATATCCCTCCTGCATGGACTTATGCAATTATACCACAGATGGAAACCAATACAGTCTAGATAATTATCCGAAAATTTGTTGTACTAATCTGCCCGTCCCTCGGTTTAGTTTAGCGAGGTTGACATATGTAATGTCACTACATTTGTTTCGTTTGAGTACAATGTCGGATCTTTTGTATCGCAGACCCACGAACCGAAAGTGCCGACATAAATGGGAAAAAGCCCATAAGCTGGGCTTTAAATAATGAATTTTATGTCGTCACATTTCTGTCGTTAAAATACTTCAATTCTAACGACAGAAATGTCCCTACATAAACGACAGAAATGTTCCTACATTATCATGAAAACCTAACGCACACATCTAACGACACAAATCTTCCTACAAAACCGGCAGTCTCAATTATTGCCCTGACTGCCGGTTGCATTAATTATTGTTTTCCGTTTAGTTTAGCGATAAATAACCCGTTATTTTTCATAGTTCTTTAACAGAACCATCTTGATAACCAATAATCACTTTTGTTGCCATCTGAATAAATAATCCGTTATCTACAACTCCTGGTATCATGTTGATCGCGGTATGAAATTCTCTTGGTTGGTCTATATTCCCGAAGTCACAATCAACTATATAATTTCCGTTATCTGTAATGAATGGCTTATTATCGAGAATCCTTAATTGTGGAACACATCCAAGCGTACCCAGCTTTCTCTCTCAGAAATTGAAATTAACGGAATTTCTAACTCCTTAGCCAAGTTCTCAGAGTTAATTGAAGTTGCTACTGCCTTAATACTTAGACCTTTCTTTATTTCCACTCCTAATTTTTGAATAGCCCAATAAGCAGTAGACCCTGTACCCAAACCAACGACCATACCGTCACGTACATACTCTACAGCTTTTTCAGCTGCTGCTCTTTTAGATTCCATGTGAGCCCCCTGAACAATTGATTAATCTTACACCACAGTTCGTCGACAGCCCTTGTTGTTTGAGCTCTCGTACCCGTTTGTTTAATAGTTAATCCCATGGAATGACAGTAAGATCTGGCCAGTTAGACTTCCACCTATGTACTTTCTTTTCATATATCTCTTTTGTTATTTGGGCTTTATTTGCTCTTACAATTAAACCGAATAAATCATTTAATCCAAATGGTGCATAGACTCTAAATGTTCCGTTTGCATTTCTTCTCAACCCAATTGCAGTAGCTGTTGTAGGCCAAGTATTAATTGCCTCTTCAAGTGAAGAATATGGATTTATAGGATAACCGAAGTGCTGCTCATACCATAAGTGGACTCGTGCTTGATTTTTAATATCTATTCTTAAAGGAATGTCGACGAGTAATCCTTTGACATTATCTATTACCTCGCACTCCTTGTCATACGATAGGTCCGGGTCGTAGTAAACAAAATCAATGTCACTGATCCCGCCATTAACCGGAAACCCACATAGGTGGTTCCAAATACTTTGAGTAATACACCCTGCACCTATGTAATAATGTTCTAATTTTAGATCAGGAGCCTTCCTGAAAATATGGTCCAGAATAGGATTCAGCAAAATAATCGATGTGAGGTATTCCATTTGACTGGCAAGGTCCATGTTATGGGCCGAGTAATTAGTAATTGCCATCTTCAAAGTCCTTTCCGGACACTAAGTCTTCATTGGATCCTTCGATTTTTTTCAAAAGATAGCTTTGAAACAACTGTTTGTAGCCATCCAAGTCCTCATTATTTTGGTTAATACCTGATTTTAAAAGCTCAATTTCGAAAATCTTCCCGATGCCTTCAACAGTGTCCAAGTGAAAGACCACATTATCTTTGGACCAAACTTCCCTTACTTTATTAATACGTATCGCTTCACCGTAAAGAGAGGTAAAGATTGAAATGATTTGTCCGTCTTTAACCTGGTAATAATCAAATTCAATATTTGTTTCTTGGTCTCTTCGACAGTATACATAAACTAGGTATGACTCCTCGTTTTCGATTCTTACTTTAATTCTCTTGGAATTTGTTTTTGTCAATGTGTCATATATTTTGAAAATATAATCTTCCTGTTGTTTCATAGTTACAAATCGTGCATTAATTCGACTAAGTATTTCACGTATCTGTGAAAAATCATCACAGTAATATTTCGCTTCTCTGTTGAGTTCAATTTTCAAGCTATCCCCCACCATTAGTTATATTTTCATTTTGATTATACCGAACGGGCGTTCCCCCTCCACAATATTTTCACTCGCTCAGTTGACTACGCTAAACTGACCGTTCGCAATGATGGCCTCCGACCTCTTCGATCCGCAGCCTTTGCGTTGATTGTTGAACTATCGTACCCCGATAATTCAACGCATTGTCTGATCCGTAATCGGTTCTTTTCTGAAAATGCCATTAACCGACCCTTCCAATAGCTCAGGTCCATGTATGAAAAACCGTATGATCTTTCCTGTCGAAGGATCGGCCTCAAAGGTAATCTGAAATGGTAGCGACTCCACATCGAAAGTGAGCCCGAACGCTTGGAGTATCGGTGCCCGTGGCCATGCGTGGGGAAGCCCTTCCACAAGGAGTCTGCCTTCCTCATGAATCACCGTACAGAATCGGTCGCCCCCCGTCTCATTAACGTATCTTCCGGAAAAACGCTCCTGATTGTGTGGGGCTTCATGCTCGTCCGCAATCTCTAAACCGAGAAACTTATGTACTTCCCGGTTATATGTAGACCAATCGCCGTCCGTGTTATCCAACGCCATTTTCCGGAATGGGTATTGCTTGTATGCTTCGTCAGTGATGTCACGATACGCCTCCCAATAGGCAACCATTCCGTCAAATCCGCTAAGTGCGTTTGCTCTCCCGTATGTTGACTCTACTGCGGAACGGATAAATCGGCCTTCGGTGTCGCCACCTCTGCGTGAGCAAATCTTTTGTAATGCGGTGCTTATGTTTTTCTGGTACAAATATATTAAGCTGGGGTTGCATATAGCGATGATCCGCGTGACCTCCTCGACGTAGGCTAGGATCTCGTATCGCGGTACGTTATAAGGAAACAAGGTCCAAGTAAGATATCCGTAAAGGCAGCTGTCCACGATGACTATCTCATTAGACGCTTGGACGGACCGGCTGAACTCCCTCCATTGGTCGAGTGCTTTCTCAATAACGAGCCGGTAATTTCCGCCATTAAGCTCTTCAATGACCGCACCCATCGTATTGTAATCGTCGTAGATATATACCGGATGCCCCTTTTCCTCCTCGTACCACCATTTATACACAATGCCTTGGCGCTTTAGCGTACGTGATACGGATTGGGCCATCGTCGATTTTCCGGAACCGGGTATACCTTCAATCATTATCAACTTCGACTCTTGCACTTGTAATTCGCCCCCCTGTTGTTAGATGGCCGATAGTCTTGTTAAGATAAAATGAACCCTCCTATGGTATCCACTGTCATCCTGCTTAATTTGAGTGATGGGTTCAACTATCCTCCCGTTACCTCAATAAAATTTGGGGATGCTCCGGACGTTCTCATTTATTTAGCTATCGTTTCCGTCGTAGCCGTTAGTGAATTATTGAATCCCAAACGGACAGTGAAAACACTACGCCAAGTGGTAAAAAAATTAGTGACAGGCTTCTTGAAGGTTTAAATTTTTAGATAATAACTCCTCCTCTCACGATTAGTTTATCAAAGTTCGCTTAGGGCATAAATTGTAGCCAAATTTTAACTATCCTGCCCGTTTGTTTAGTCCCAAACTGGCTTGTACAATTTATCAACTGTACTTCCTCCACTTACTTCTCCACTGTTTGTCCTTCCAACGCCCTTGCGATCTGCTCATTGTTGTCGTCCGATAAATTTTTCAAAAACAGAGAAACGATCATGGAGACCGCCAACAAACAGAAGGGAACGACGCTGACCAAATACCTGAATGTGGCTTCCGGATTCGGGCCAGGATTTTCACCGCTCACATATCCGAAGATCATGCCGACCACCCAGAACGCCAAGGCGGAAATCAGTCCGCTGGAGCGGGTAATGAATCCGGCTACGGCCGTATAGACCCCTTCCCTTCTCCGCCCGGTCTTCTCCGCATCAAGGTCTATAATCCGGCTGCTCAGCATGGCGGGAGTAACGAGAAATCCGGCGAGGCCGAACCCGACGACGACTCCGGCTGCGATGCCGCCGGCAAGATTTTGCCCGAACCACAAAGGGATGACGGATAACCCGTATACAACTAACGCAAGGCGCCAGCTCTTAAGTCCTCCGAGCTTGCGCACGATGAAGTACCACACCGCGACAAGAGGAATGACAGACACAAAGATGGAGGCGAGCAGTAACGAAACCTGCGACTCCGGTATTTTCAATACGTACTTGGCGTAGAACGGAATGATGGAACCGAGAAGTCCGTTTACGGTCTGGGCGAAGGAGTTCGCAATGTTGAAAATCCAAAACTCTTTATTCTTCAAGGTTTCGCGGAACGCTTCGATCAATTTCAGCGGAGGCTCCTTCATCGCTTGCTCATTTTCCCTTACCGATACGACGAACAGCAGCATAAACACGCCAAAAACCAGCGCGTACACGACCGACATACTGCCGAAGCCGAGCGCGTTGAACAGTATCGGCGTCAAAGCCGAGCCGATAAGAATCGCTACCATTTGGAAGCCTTGCTGGACCGCGGACGCCTTCGCTCTCAACCGGTCCCCTTGGAACAACTCCGGGAACAAAGCTCCGTAATTCACCCACAGAATGGTAGCGACACCCTCATAAAGTATAAGTGCGATTAAAAACCATATGAACAAGTCAAAGTCCGTCAACCCTTCAGGTACTGCAAATACCATGACAAACGTCATCATAAAAAACGGAATCGCCGCATAAATCCAAGGCTTGCGCCGGCCGTAACGCGTTCTTGTCCGGTCGGACAAATATCCGAACATCGGCTGGTTCACGGCATCCCATATGAGGAAGACAGCCCTTGCAATCGTCGCAAGGCCGATGGCGAGACCAAGCTTCTCCACATAATAATAGCTGTAAAACGCGCTAAATGCTTGACTTGGAACCATCATGGCGAACATGCCGAGCGCGTACGCGATTGAAGAGTTTTCGAACTTTTTTCCCATTGGACGCTCTCCCATCCATCGATTTGGAAATGCCGGATCATACGCTCCAATCCCTTATCGCAATATATTGTATCATGGCCGCATGGCATTAGAATAAATAATTACATAATATCCAAAAATAACTGCAAATCCGAAGTGCGGGGAATGGTGTTCCAATTGTTGTACGTGATTACGCTGGCGGTTATCGGTATTTGGATGATTGCAGTAATTCGCAAAGGAAGGCTGTCTTTTCATTCCATTGTGGCCGCGTACTCGATCGCCGTGTTCACCGCGGATATGTTCGAGGTATTGTTTAACCTGCTGCTGGGGCTTTACAAATTCCCTACACATTTGCACCTGAATCCTTCCGATGATAATGAACTTGGCATCATATTTGCAGATACGTTAATTCTGCCATTTACCCTCATAGTATTTGTCTATTACGCTTCCAAAAAAATTAACCCATGGAAAATATCGCTGCCGTTCGCCATCGGTTTTATCGTGTTAGAGTGGATTTTCTTGCAGTTCGGATATATGAAGTACATACACTGGAGCCTCGCCATTTCGGCAGCATTTTATGTGACCGGTTTTCGTATCGCCGCTTATCTGGCCCCCCGCATTGTAACTTACGGTCCGCCTGTTCCTTACCGTCTTCGATTGATGGCTTTCTCGCATACGTTCATCATGTGGGTCGGCGCGTTGTTCGCATCGCCGTTATTTAAGATGTATGAATACAGACCCGGCGTATTTAAAGAGCCGATGGCCGACTGCCGGTTTACCGACCTGCTCACCGGAGACATCCTCGCTCTGCTTATTACCATCTTCATTCCGATGATACCTAAGAAAGCAAGGCCGATTGCATTCGCCGCAGTTGCTTGCATCGGAATATCCTTTGCTTTCCTCGCTCATTATCAAGGATGGTTGATCTATCACCGTTGGAATCATTTGTTAACGGCATTGCGATACATCGTTCCGATCGCCTTGATCATGCTGTATGACCGGTGGGAATCGGCTTATAAGCGTGGCAAAACCAATATGTGATTCGAAACTTAACGGAAATTCATGTACTTAATTCCCATCTTATATGGTAGTTAGTATGACTTATGGGAAAATACTGTACTTAAAAGTAGCCGCAACATATGAATATCGCTCGAACGGTACCGATTAAGTACAAAAAATTCCATTAAGCTGTATGTCGTACCCACTGATTGATCAGGTTAAGTACACGAATTTCCGTTATCGATTTTCTTTTATCCCTCTACAATGTCAAGGATAAACGGCTTCGCCGTCCTCTTCGAGGTCGGCGCCGTTTACCGTTGAAATATAAGCCAAGTATAGATGTGAAACTTATACTTTCTTATATGTCTAAAAAGACGCCTTACGGCGTCCTTCAATTTCGAGCGTATTGTTATTTTGCACCCCGATCACACCATCGGCGAATTCGCCGCAGCGGTCTCAGCCGGACCTGCGGCCAAAGACGGCTTTTCCCCTTTTTGAAGCTGATACATCTTGTAATATCTGCCCTCAAGCGCCATCAGCCGGTCGTGGTTACCCCGCTCGACAATTTCTCCGCGGTGCAGCACAAGAATTTGGTCTGCGTCGCGAATGGTAGACAGTCTATGAGCTATGACGAACGTAGTCCGGCCTGCGCTGACGACTTTCAGCGCCTGTTGGATCAGTCCTTCCGTCTCGCTGTCGATGCTTGCCGTCGCTTCGTCCAAGATGAGTATGGACGGATCGAACGCCAACGCCCTGGCGAATGAAATCAACTGCCTTTGGCCTGATGATAAAGTGCTTCCCCGCTCCACCACTTGCTCGTCGTAGCCGCCCGGCAGCTGCTCGACAAACGGTGCCGCACCGACGTCTCTAAGCGCGCTCTTTACCCGGTCCAGTGAAATATTTTCGTTATACAGGCTCACATTGAACTTGATGTCTCCGGCAAACAAGAACGGATCCTGCAGCACGATTCCCATATGTTTGCGCAGCGCTTGTTTGGACATCGTCGTAATGTCGCGCCCGTCAATCGTAATCTTTCCTTCACCCGGTTCGTAGAAGCCTAGCAGCAAGTTAATGATCGAGCTTTTGCCCGAGCCGGTATGGCCGACAAGCGCGACCGTCTCCCCTTTGCGGGCTTCGAAAGAAATGCCCTTCAACACGGTTTCTCCGGTTTTGTACGCAAACGACACGTTATCGAACTTCACAACGCCTTCCGGACGGCTTGCGTCATCCGTCTTTCCGACCTCGGCGCCATCCAAGTCCATAATCGCAAACACTTTGTCCGCGGAAACAAACGCTCGCTGAGCATTCGTCAACTGATCGAATATGCCGATAATCGGCTGGAAGATGCGTCCCAAATAATCGATGAAAGCATAGAACACCCCGAACGAAATGCCCGCCTCCGTCAGCGACCTGCTGCCAAAATACCAGACGACGAACGCCGTCACCAAGGCGCCGATCGTTCCCACAATGTTCCGGGAAGACAACGAAAACACACGCAGCATCTTGATTTGATTTACATAACGGTCTTCATTCATCACTTCAAATTCGTCCTGCGTTACCTTCTCCCGGCGAAACGCTTGAATAATCGGCATCACGACGATCGATTCGTTAATCATCGCGTTCATGTCGCTAAGACGTGCCCGCATGATCGAAATGTAGATCTTTGAATATTTTAAATGGATAATCATGATAATCGCGAACAGCGGCGGAAGAAGCAGACAAAACAACGCGAGACGCACGTCCAAAATGAACAACGCAACGAAAATGCCCGTCAGCTGTATGAAGCTGACGACGAATGTCGCCATAAAGCTCATGAACAAGTCTCGGATCGCTTCCGTATCGTTCGCGATTCTCGACACGACCTGCCCGATCGGCGTTTTGTCGAAATAGCGCAGCGGGATCCGGTGAATGTGAGCCATCAAATCCATTCGCATGTTCTTGATGATTTGCAGCGCCGTCGATTGCAGAATGTACGATTGGGTAAAATTTCCGATACTGGCGGTAAGGAGAAGTCCCATATACAAGGCAAGCAGCCCGAACACCGCGGCCAAATCTTTCGTGTCTTCGGCCAGATGCTTGTCGATGATCGTCTTGGTAATGTACGGACCGGCAAGCTCGGCGCCGACCGATAAGCAAAGTATGAGAAGCGCGCCGATAATTTTTAATTTATACGAAAGAGCGTACGAGAACAGTCTTCTCGCCGTGGATTGCTTGGGCATCCGAAGCCCTCCTTACTGGTTATGCATGATTATTATTCTTCTAGGCTTGCTTCCATCTGTTGGCGTTCCCATTGCTCCTTGTACCAACCGCCAAGCATCATCAATTCTTCATGCTTTCCTTCCTCCACGGTTCGCCCTTCATCCAGCACGATAATCCAATTGGCGTGGCTGACGGCGGAAAGGCGGTGCGTCGTAATCAAGGTCGTTTTGCCCGCGCGTTCCTTGCGTATATGATGAAGAATCCGGCTTTCCGTGCGGGCGTCCACCGCCGACAACGCATCGTCAAGCAGCAAAATCTCCGAATCGATCAGCAGCGCCCGGGCGATCGCCAGACGCTGCTTTTGGCCGCCGGACAGCATGACGCCGTTCTCGCCGACAATCGTGTCCAGCCCCTCCGGCATTTGTTGAATATCCTCCGCGAAAGAGGCCATCTCTGTCGCTCCCGAAATCTCGTCAAGTGTCGCATCAGGCTTACCGAGCGCGATATTGTCGCGAATCGATTTGGATAACAGCATATGCTCCTGCGGCACGTAAGCGATCCAACTTTTCAGCCGGTCCAAAGCAATTTTCTCGATTGGAACATCGGAGATGAACAGCTTCTCCGGTTCCACCGGGTACTGGCGAAGCAGCTGCTTCAGCAGCGTGCTCTTCCCGCTCCCGGTTTTTCCTACTATGCCCAAAGTCTCGCCGCGTTTCAACCGAAATGAAATGTTGTCAAGACTGGGATGGTTGGAGGACGGATATGTGAAAGATAACCTTCTCATTTCAATGCTGGCCGGCACTTCGACCGCTATCGGGTTCTCCGTATCCCGCACGTCGGCTTTCTCAGTGAACGCGGTTTCAAGACGGTCCGCCGAGGCGCTTCCGCGCTGAAGCACGTTAATGAACTCGCCGAAGGAAATCATCGGCCAGATCAGCATTCCCAGATAAATATTGAAAGAAATCAACTGACCCAGCGTAATTTCCCCTTCAAATACAAGGTAAGAACCGTAGCCGATCCCTATCGTGTAGCTCAATCCGACGATCAGCGAGATGACCGGCTGGAACAATGCGTTCATAACGGCTACTTGTTTATTCCTGTTCATCACATCGGAAGTCACCCGATCAAACGCGGACAGATCGTTGTCTTCCTGAACATAGGAACGTATGACGCGAATTCCGGAAATCGACTCGAGAGCATGGTCGTTCATCTTGCCGAAGGATGCTTGCGCATCAAGAAACCGGGTCCTGACTTGTTTGCCCAGCTTGTTGATGGCTATGGCTAAGAAAGGCATCGGGATGAGAGCCGCAAGCATCAATTTAACGCTTATAAAGGAGATCATCATGACGACAACGACGGAAGCTCCGACAAGCGTGTGAACCAAAGTCATTACGCCGTATCCGGCCGTTTGTCCGATCGCGAGAATGTCGTTGGTCGCAAGCGCCATCAGCTGCCCTGTGCTGTTGCGCTGAAAAAAGCCCGGAGTCATCTTCGTCAGATGCGCCAGCAGCCGTCCTCTGAGCAGCTTCTCCAGCAAAGACGAACTCCCGAACAACGTCGTAATCCATACATAAACCATTACATATGTAAGAAGAGCAAGGACAATGAGTAAAAGAACCGTCTGGGTTAACGCCGAGGTAGTCAAATTATTGCCGCGGATTAAATCGACGGTATTTCCTACCATCTTGGGCGGTATGGTCGAAATCAAACTGACGGTCGCCATCAATCCGACGGCAAGCGCATAACGGCCCCACTTCCATTTAAAAAACCACTGAAGCCGAGTCACAAAAGACAAGTTCTTCCACCTCTTCCGGTTTGCGATGTGCACACGAACACCATTATAGCAAACAAATGTTCTTGTTGGAAGTTGTTTCCTCAAAATATTCGGCGGTGATTGTACAATTAACCCAGGGTTCAATCTATAATGAAAGAAATATTTCATTTTCAGACTTCAAAGGAGCAACGGTATGTCAAATCGCAAATGGACATTCTCGATTGTCCTGCTTTTCCTGCTGTTCGCTTGGCTGCTGCTGCAGTTTACCGGCTCCGTTCTGCAGATCCGCAAGCTTGTCGTGCCTTTGCAGGCGGAATCTGCAGCCGGCGCCGATACGGCACATATCGTATTGATTTCCCAGGAGCTTGACAATCCTTTCTGGCGATTTATCGAGCAAGGAGCCCGCGAGGCGGCAGCCGGCTTCGGCATGGAGCTCGAATATACCGGTCCTGCCCGAATAAATCCGGCAGAGCAGATCAAGAATCTTGATAAAGCAATCGCGGCTAAAGCCGATGCCATAATAGTCCAAGGAATTAACGATCCGGAGTACCGGCGGTTAATCGATAAGGCAGCCGGATTGGGCATCCCCGTCGTCACGGTGGATACGGACGAACCGGACTCCCGGCGGCTGGCCTATGTCGGAACGGACAACCTCGGCGCGGGGAGGCAAATGGGCGAGCTTGTGGCGGAAGCCTCCGGAAAGCAAGGAAGCATCGGGGTGCTGATCAGTCATGAAAAGGCCGAAAACCAACGGTTGCGGCTCGACGGCTTCCGCTCGGTCATTGACCGCTACCCCGGCCTAGAAATCGTTGAAGCGGCATCTTCTGACATTTCACGGCTTCAGGCGGCGCAGCGGGCGCAAAACATGCTGTCGCGGCACCCGCAGATTCAATATATGGTCGGCTTCAGCTCGTTGGACGGTCTCGGCATTATCGAAGCGGCGCAGCGGGTTCGGCCGGCCGGGGTCCGAATCTTCGGCTTTGATGACTTGCCGGAAACGGTGAAAGCCGTTCAAGCGTGCCGGATCGAAGCGACGATCGTGCAGCGGCCCGTGGAAATGGGATTTAAAGCGGTTCAACTGCTAAACGGGTACTTTCAAGGGGAAACACCCCGTAACGTAACCTTTACCGAATCATACGTACTAAAGGCCGGCTCGCCGGACGCCGGGGCCGGAGGCGATTGCCGATGACCATTCGAACGAAGCTGTTGATCTTTATTCCTCTCCTTGTCGTACTCGCGAACACGGTCGCATATTTCGTGTTTCAAAGCGGGAAAATCGTTCAGACTACCTATGACGAAATGATGGAGCGCATTTTGCTGATCGAGCAGTCAGCCGAAAAGGCGGAAAGCAATCTGAGAATGCTCTACGCTTATTTGCTCAACCCGGCGGCCGCCGCCGACGGGATGGACGCGGCCGGGGACGAGTTGGCACGGCTGCGCGACCGCATAAAGGAAGGCGCCGGGCCGGCCTACTCTTCCGAATCGTTCACTCCGCAAGGCTACGCCAATTTGCTGACAACATTGCTGGAGTATAAGCGGTCCGCCGTATCCGCAGCGGAGGCACGGGATTTTCAATCCGCCTTCGAGCATTATATAGAAGCCGAGAAAACAGTCGGCTATGTTCGTGAAGAAGGACAGCGGATGGTCGATGCCGAGCTCACGTTTTACCGCCCGATCATTGAAAGCGTTAGAGCCGAGACGGAGCGCATGAACCGGCTCGGCGCAGCACTGTTCGGCATGAACGCGCTTATGGGAGCTCTTCTTGCGGTTTGGATTTCGCGCAGTATAACCGGTCCGGTCGGAAGGCTTGTTGGCGTGGCGAAACAAATCGCCAGAGGAAATCTCCGCATCGGCCCGCTGCCGCAAACGGAGGATGAGCTCGGCATACTGTCGCAAGCGATCCGGCAAATGTCCGCCGATCTAAGCATATTGATCGAGAAGGATAAGGAAAGTCTCGAAATGCAGCGTCTTGTGAAGGAACTGGAGCTTCAGGCATTACAAAGCCAAATTAACCCTCATTTTCTTTTCAACACGTTAAATGTACTCTCGAAGATGGCTCTCCTGGAAGGAGCGGAGAAGACAAGCGATCTTATTATCTCGATGTCCAATCTGCTGCGTTACAGCCTCCGCAAGCTGGACAAGCCGGTCACTTTGCAGGAGGAGCTCGCGCACGTCAAGGAATATGCCGCCATCCAGCAGGCCCGCTTTCGCGACCGCATCACATTTGAGCTTCAAATTGATGCTCCCCTGCAGGTGGAAATACCGGCGTTAACCCTTCAGCCCCTCGTCGAGAACGCATTTCTGCACGGCGTTGCCGGCATGGAGAGCGGAGCCGTCATTCGACTCAGCATATCGGGCGGAGCGGACGGCGTGCTTATCGCCCTTTCGGACAATGGAGCCGGCATGACGGAAGAGACCAGGCTCTCCATGCTCCGGCTGGAAGCCGAACCGGACGGCATGCGGTCGACGGGGATCGGAACCCGCAACGTATTCAAGCGGCTGCAGCTTTTCTATGGAAGGGACGATCTTGTCGAGATCGACAGCAGTCCCGGAAAAGGCACGAAGGTCGTGATTCGGATTCCCGTTGGAAAGGACGGTGAGCATAAAGATGTACCGGCTGTTGATCGCGGATGACGAGCCGCTGGAATTGGAAGGTTTGGAATGGATCGTGAAACACGCTATGCCGGATACGTTCCAAATTATTCAAGCCGCTAACGGCCGAACGGCAATTGAACTCGCGGAAGAGCATCGTCCGCATATCGCCGTCATGGACATCAACATGCCCGGCATTAGCGGCTTGGAGGCACTGCGTGACATGAAACGGCGGCTCCCGGACACCAGATTCGTATTGGTTACCGCATACGATTATTTCGCATACGCTCAGGAGGCGCTGTCGCTCGGCGTCAAAGAATATATATTGAAGCCCGCAAAGAAGGAACAGATTGTCGGTACGCTGAAGCGGCTGGTAGAGGAAATCGAGCGGGAGAAACGGGCAAGGGCCGAGGAGCTTGACCTGCGGAATAAAGTGTCCCAACTGATTCCTCTTGCGGAGAATGAGCTGGCATTAATGCTCATGGTTGACCAAACGGTTGATGCCGACGCGGAGCAGCTTTCCGAATGGCTGTTGTTTCCCCTCGATCATGGGTGCGCGATAGTGATGGCTTTTACCGAGGAGGTCTATCCGCAGGACAAAAAGAAGATTTACGACCGTCTTCGCAGCTTTGTCAAAACGCATGGTCCCGCCTCCATCATCAGTTCGTTGATCGACAGCCATATCGCCGTCTTTTTGCGGAAACCGTCATCCCTGAACGACAGCGGCTGGCGGCAGGAAACGAAGAGGTTGGCCCATCGGCTTAACGAGCTTGCCCGGCAGCAGCTCGGACTGCGGTTATCCGTCGGAATCGGTTCCCCGGGCAGCGGAACGGAAGGACTGCACAAATCGTACTTTGAGGCTGTTTTTGCCTCCACCTGCTCGTCGCCGGAAAATAATATCTACAGTTTCGAAGAGCTCAAGAAAGGCGATATCCCTGTAAACTCTTCGCATAACGGCAAACCGGAGAACGAAGGCGCGCAGCAGTCTTACGTCGTTTCCGCTTTGCACCGGATTCGCGAGCAGCGCGAGCAGCAAACGTTGACCGCTCTTGACCGGGCAAAAAACTATATTCAGCAGCGGTTCACAGAGGACATATCGCTCGAAGAGGTGGCCGAATACGTCCATTTGAACCCCCATTATCTCAGCAAAATTTTCAAACAGCAGTTCGGTGAGACCTTTATCGATTTCGTAACACGCTTACGGATCGAAAAAGCCATTTCACTCATGAGTACAGGGCAGATGAGTCTCAAAGAAGTATGCTTCGAGGCAGGCTACAAGGATCCCAACTATTTCAGCCGTGTCTTCAAAAAAATTACCGGAGTTACACCAACGGAATACAGAAATCAGTAGTTCTCCATGCCGGGCGGCCCGGCATGGATTTTTTTGTGCACGCGGAACAAAAAAATGCTATTGCAGGAGCGATTCCCGTCTGCCGAACCGTTCAGGACAATATAGTGCGGGAAATAGCCGGATTAATGAAGACGATTGCAGCTTAAGCGCCCGGGCCCCGATGATATAATCCAACATGAGAACCGGCAGACCGGTCTGAAGTGAAGGAAGGGAGACTTGAACAATGACAGTGGTTGCCAACAGGGTTACTACGGCTAAGGCAGCATCTCTGCAAGCGGAAAAACCCAACATGCTGTTTGTAACGCTTGTATCTATCGCAGCGGCTTTGGGAGGAATATTATTCGGATTTGATATTGCGGTCGTCTCGGGTGCGATCGTTTTTATGGAGCAGCATTTTGTGCTGAATAATGTGCAGATCGGCTGGGCCGTATCCAGCATCATTGTAGGCTGCGTTATAGGCGCGGCGATCTCGGGGAGTATGAGCGAAAAATTCGGCCGGAAAAAAGTGCTGACGGCTGCGGCGCTCCTGTTCGTTATCGGCTCGATCGGCACCGCAACCCCGGAAACATTCACAGGCTATATTATCTTCCGCATCATCGGCGGCATTGGCATCGGAATCACTTCCGCCATCTGTCCGATGTATAATGCCGAAATTGCTCCCGCCAAATACCGGGGCCGGCTGGTGGCTCTTAATCAGCTGGCCATCGTTACGGGTATCTTTCTCGTTTATTTCTTGAATTTGTGGATCGCCGGATTCGGAGACGACGCTTGGGACGTTTCCTCCGCATGGCGCTGGATGTTCGGCGTCGGAGCGGTGCCCGGTATCTTGTTCATGCTTTTGTTGTTTTTTATTCCGGAAAGCCCCAGATGGCTCATTAAACAAAACAGGCCTGATCAAGCTTTGCCGATCTTGTTGAAGATCCATGGAGAAGAGTTGGCGAAGCAGGAAGTGCTGGAAATTAAAGAGTCGTTCAAGCAGGAAAAGGAAAGCGGATCGTTAAAGCAATTGTTCTCCCCGGGCATTCGAATCGCCATGTTTGTCGGCGTCATGCTGGCCCTGCTTCAGCATGTATCCGGCATTAATGCGATTATGTACTACGCGCCCGTCATCTTTAAGGAAATGGGAGCGGGCACCGACGCCTCACTGCAGCAGACGATTTGGATCGGTTTGATTAATTTCCTGTTCACGATCTTGGCCGTGTGGCTCATCGACAGAGTGGGACGCAAAGCTCTGCTGCTCACAGGCTCTGCTCTGATGACCCTGTGCCTGGCAATCATAGGAATAGCATTCAAGATGGGACTTACGTCCGGTCCGCTTGTTCTAATCGTAATTCTTGTGTATGTGGCGGCCTTTGCGATATCGCTCGGACCTGTCGTATGGGTGATGCTGTCGGAAATTTTCCCAAACCATGTTCGCGGGAAAGCCGTCGCCATCGCATCGATGGCGCTGTGGGCCGGCGATTATGTCGTATCGCAAGCATTCCCGCCCCTCTTAAGCTCTGCAGGCCCGGCAAGCACATTCTGGGTTTTCGGCGCGGCCGCTTTGTTCACTTTCTTCTTCACGTGGCGATCCGTTCCTGAAACGAAGGGCAGATCCCTGGAGCAAATGGAAGCGATGTGGACTGCGAGAGAAAATTGATTCTTGTTTAAAAGGGGCTGTCCCTCTGTCATCTTCGGATGACTTTTGGGCAGCCCCTGCTCGTTTTTCGGTTACAACGCTCAAATCCGGCTTTCATGACGGTTCAACCGAACTTTGCCGGAAGGCAGCAACTTCTATTGCTCCGCCTCGCCCCTGTCTTCCCATTCCGATATTTCTTCACGAACCCTAGGAGCAACCTCAGTTCCCAACAGTTCTACCGCCCTCATCACATCTTCGTGCGGCATCGTGCCAAGCGGCACATGCAGCATAAAGCGCGTTATGCCCACGTTCTTGCGCAGATGAATGATTTTCCGGGCAACCGTCTCCGGATCGCCTACATACAGCGCTCCTTCAAAGCTGCGCGCGGCGTCGTAGCTTGAGCGGTCGTAATGCCCCCATCCCCGCTCCCGTCCGATCACATTCATGACTTGCTGAGTGGAGGGGAAAAACATATCGGCCGCCGCTTCGCTGTCCTCCGCGATGAACCCGTGCGAGTGAGAACCGACCGGCAGCTTCGAAACGTCATGGCCCGCGCGGGCTGCCGCTCTCTTATAAAGCTTCACAAGCGGCGCGAACTGCAGCGGACTGCCTCCGATAATCGCGAGAACGAGCGGCAGTCCAAGCAGACCCGCCCGGATTACCGATTCCGAATTGCCGCCGCTGCCGATCCACACCGGCAACGGATTCTGAACCGGACGCGGATACACGCCCAAATTATCGATTGCCGGCCGGTGTCCGCCTCTCCATGCCACTTTCTCGGACTCGCGTAATTTAAGCAGCAATTCCAGCTTCTCGTCGAACAGCTCGTCATAATCTTTCAAATCATATCCGAACAGCGGAAACGATTCGATAAAAGAACCCCGGCCCGCCATGATTTCCGCACGCCCGTTCGAGATCCCGTCGAGCGTGGCGAAATCTTGAAACACGCGCACCGGGTCTGCCGAAGAAAGCACCGTGACCGCGCTTGTCAGCCTTATCCTTGTCGTCTGCGATGCGGCGGCGGCCAGCACGACCGCAGGAGAAGACGCCGCAAAATCTTTGCGGTGATGCTCCCCCACACCGTACACATCCAATCCTACCCGATCTGCAAGAACAATCTCCTCCACTACCTCGCGCAACCGCTGCGCATGGCTTATCACCTCGCCGGTCCGAACGTCCGGCGTCGTCTCCACAAAGGTGCTCACACCTATTTCCACTGACGGTTCCCCCTATTCTATATTGCGTCCCCGCCGACCACCATGTAAGCAGGTTCCGTCAAAAAATAATATCTTCATTTTGAACCTTTTTGCAGCCGAATTCAAGTTCGTGGGAGAGACACCGATTTTTGTTCATGCGAATTATTCGCGCTTATATTTATTTTTGTAGTACCCGTTCTCGATCTCATCTAACAACGAAATGCCTTTAGGTTTCCAATCCAGCATTCTCCGCGCTTTTGTTGAACTCACACGGCTATTGGACCCGAAGGCAAAATGAGCGGCTTCAGGCCCCCATCGCCTAATCGCTTCATCCAAACTCATCGTCTTCGTCTTAAGACCAAGTGCAAATGCTCGATTAATCGACTCGCAAACACTTTTCATGGACGCTTCACCGTTCTCCGCAAAAAAGAATGAACCGGCCTGCGCTTTCTCCAGAGCTAATAAATAGAGCTCTACCAGGTCATCGATATGAACGTTCGACCAGACATTCTCTCCCTTGCCAATATGAAGGGCCGCACCGTGTTCCAGCGCCAGATCGATCAACCATGGAACTTGTATGCTATCCTTATGGATACCATGACCTTCTCCATAAATCAAAGTAGGGCAAATGACAACGGAATGTACGCCGCGATTGGCTGAAGAAACGACCGTCCGGTCAATAGTGACGCGCGCTAATTTTTCAAGCCGAGGTTCGATGGTTTCTTCATGGAAGACCAAACTGCTGATTTTCCCCGCGGCCTTATCTCCAACAACGCTGGAACCGCTGGTGTGAATGAAAATCTTCCCGGTTCCTTCCAAAGCGGACAGTATGGTTGAAACCGCGAAAATATGATCCGAATCGGCGGCATTGATAATTATATCGGCTTCATTCGCCGCCCGAATCAACGACTCGTAATCGTCTAACGTACCGAGATACGGCGAAATTCCCAGTTCCTTTAGCTTCTCTGCCCCGGCAACCGTCCTTGTCAGCCCTGTTACATGATATCCCGCCTGTTCCAACTTTACTGCTACTGACCCTCCGATATAGCCGGTCGCCCCTGTAACCAATACTTTCCTACCCATGAGATGCCTCCCGTTTCGCTTAACGATAATTTTGTGTAAAATGATGATTCAATTCACTGCATTTGCCTTAGCCTTGTTGTTGTTTATTAAAGTATCCCATGAACTGATCTTTGTTAAGTAGGCACTTTTTTTCGCGGTAGTTTCCAAAAGGTAAGTTATAAAGAGGAGGCGAGAGTAATGAAAAAAGGAGTCCACGATTATGCCGCTTACGTTACGCTGAACATTATCGGAGGCAAATGGAGCATGCTGATTCTATGTCATTTAAGAAAAGGGGCCGTCCGATTTTGCGAATTTCCAAAGCTGATTCCCGGACTTACCCAAAAGATGCTCACCAAGCACTTGCGGGAATTGGAAAATAACGGCCTGGTAAGGAGGGCGGTATATCCTGAGATTCCTCCAAAAGTTGAGTACACGTTGACTTCACACGGGAAAAGTCTTATACCGGTACTAGATTTGCTCGAACAGTGGGGAAAAGAACATTTAAAAATGTCCGCAGCGCATTCCGATGCAAACCTCCATATCTTATCGCAACCCAAAGACTGCCAATAAGTCGGAGATTACGGATAGAAGCAACAGCTGCTTTCGGGACTGTCTCATATTTCTTGTGCCGGTGCACGGCGCATGAGATACGGACAGTCCTTTTTTCAACGATGCAATGACTTCCGTCTGTTCGAAATTATGTTGTGAGATCGGCCTGAAAAGTAAAAATATCTAAATTTCTAACCATAATTTCGTTAGTAATAGCTCTTCTTTATACATTATATTGATGCTACAGAATGAACAGGGAGTGAGGCAAATTGAAACTGACCGTTATTGGAGGTGGGAGCGTTCGCACACCTGCGATGATCAACGATTTGATTCGGCGGCATAAGGAAATTCCAATTAAGCTGTTGGCTGTCCACGACGTTTCCTTTGAGCGGATCGAAGTGATCGGATCGATCGTCAGGTATTTGGCCGACAAACAAGGAGCGCCGTTCAAGGTTGAGTTTACGACCGATCTCGTGCAGGCCGTTAGAGATGCGGATTTCATTTACACGGCCATCCGTGTCGGCGGAGAAGAAGGAAGAACGATCGATGAACGGGTGCCGTTAAGCTATGGCGTTCTGGGGCAAGAGACGACCGGACCGGGCGGTTTCGCCATGGCGCTGCGGACAATTCCCGTCATGCTCGAATATGCCCGCGTAATTGAAACATATGCCCCCTCCTCTTGGGTAGTCAATTTCACAAATCCAGCCGGATTGATTACGGAGGCGCTGACGAAATACACCGGTCTGAAAATCATCGGAATATGCGACGCCCCCTCAGCCATGAAGCTGGACATCGCGAAATATCTGAATGAGCCCGCGGACTCCATTCATATCAATTATGCGGGTTTGAATCACTTGGGCTGGATCAGCGAAGTGCGGGTAAACGGCAAAGACCGGCTGCCGGATATTGTGAACGATTATGAACGGTTTGCGGAAGTATGCCCGCATATGGCGAGCTTCTCCCCTTCTCTGATTAAGCGGTTGAACATGCTGCCCAACGAATATCTCTATTATTTTTACTATCGGGAGCAAGCGGTAGAGAATATTCTAGGGAGTAAACAAACGCGCGGCGAACAAATCTTGCAGATCAATTCGGCTTTGATCGCCCGGCTTAAAGAAATGCTTGCAAAAGACGATATCGAACAGGTGATGCACGCATACACCGTCGCAATGATGGAGAGGCAAAACAGCTACATGTCCGCGGAAACCGGGAGCAAGCCGCATTCAGGCGCACATCCTGACAAGGATATGTTCGAAAACGAAGGCTACGCGGGACTCGCGATGTCCATCCTGGCAGCAATCATTAATAACAGAAAGACGAATCTGATTTTGAATGTAAAAAATAAAGGAATTATCGATTTTCTTCAAGAGGATGATATCGTCGAGGTTCCCTGCGTGTTGGACGGAAACGGCCCCACACCGCTGGCGGTCGGAGAAATGCCCGAACATGTGAAGGGGCTGGTCCAATCGGTCAAACAGTACGAGCGATATACCGTCTCCGCGGCTGTGAGCGGTTCTTATGACGACGCGATCATGGCGTTAACGGTTCATCCGCTCGTCGGTTCCCATTCGCTTGCAAAGAAAATCGTCGACGATTACCTAGAGCGGCACAAACCGTATTTACCGCAATTTCATTAAAGCGAGGATACCAATCATGCCTAAATTCGACTCAATCTTGGTAGGAGCCGCCTGCTGCGATATTATTTTCAACGAACTGCCTTCTATGCCGAAGCCCGGAGAAGAAATATGGGCCAAGGGGCTGCTGCTCACCGTCGGAGGAATGATGAATTCCGCCGCATCGCTCTCCCGGCTCGGCAAACATGTCGGGCTTGTAACCGCATACGGTTCGGATCTCTGGGGAGATATCATCGAATCGAAGATGTTGGAGGAAGGCGTATCCACCGCCTTGGCCAAAAAGTTTCCCGGACCTTATCCTCAAGTAACCGTATCGTTAAACCATCAGGATGACCGCGCCATGGTTTCGTACGGAGATTCCGGCAAAGTTTCCGATGATTTTAAATCTCACCTGTTATCCGTTATCCGAAACTGCGATGCGGGGGTGTACCACTTCTCGGCCCAGAGAGACTATTCCGAGTTTATTCGGGAGGCCAAGAACAACAACCGCACGGTCAGCTTGGACGCGGTGTGGGACGAAGAATGGCTGAAATCCGAAGGAATTCGCAACCAAATTCGCCAGTCGGACATTTTTCTTCCGAATTTGAAAGAAGCTCAGACGATTACCGGCAAGCAAGACCCTTATGAAGCTCTCGAGCTGCTCGCCGAGATGACGCCTCTTGCAGTAGTCAAATTGGGCAAGGAAGGCGCCATAGCGAAATTCCAGGGCCAAATCTTTCATGCTGCAGGTTTTCCCGCCGATTCGATCGATTTGACCGGCGCCGGAGACTGCTTCATCGGCGGATTTCTATACGGCTGGCTGAACGGAAAGCCAATCGAACAATGCCTGATCATAGCGAATTACTGCGGCAGCAGGTGCGTTCAGTCGATCGGAGGATACAGCGGCGCTCCTTTGGAACAACATGTGGTTGATGCTTTGCAAGATATTTAATAATTATTAGGGAGGTTATACCGAATGAAAAGAAGCTGCAGATTTTGTTTGCCGGCATCCTTGGCAATCATACTGTTCACAGCACTGTTCTTGCAAGCGTGTTCATCGGATTCGAAATCCGCAGGCGGCGAACCCGTAGAGCTTAGTTTTCCTACCTTCTGGGTCGGTGAAGACGGCAAAACGGATATTGTGCAAAAAATCGTAAATGATTTCAATGCCAAATATGAGGGACAAGCCAAAGTCGTCATTGATCCGATTCCGGACGACGACGTTTATCAGACAAAGATGAAAACCAATCTCGCTTCCAACCAGCTTCCGGATATCTTTACGTTTTACTATAATCCCGTGGAGTCCGAATTGTACTATAAATCCGGACGTTTGCTCGATCTCGCCCCTATCGTCGGCGATTCATTGAAGGCGAACTTCGGAGAGGAAGTGCTCGCGGCGGGTACATATGAGGGAAAAGTTTTGGCCGTTCCGCTCGATCAGATGATCACTCCTTTCTTCTATAATAAAGACCTGTTCGCGCAGGCAGGGATTACAGAGTTCCCGAAGACGTGGGACGATTTAATCAATGCGGCGGAAGCGTTGAAAAGCAAGGGTATCAACGCCTTTGCGATGGGGACCGGAGAGAACGCATGGAGCGCCATGCTGCTCTATTCCTATATCGTTTCGAGCGTTGGCGGTCCTGACGTGTACCAAGCCGGATTGAACGACCCTGCGTTCGTCAAAGGCGCCGAAATTTTGAAAAAGCTGTTCGAATTTACTCCCAAAGACGCTGTTGGCGCCACTTATCAGCAGTACGCAGCGCACTTCCTGAACGAAAAGGCCGCAATAACGGTTAACGGCCCATGGATGATCTCCGAATTCCAGCAGCATAACGAAGCACTGCCTGCGAAAATCGGCGTTGCCGCATCTCCCGGACAGCCGAGCGGACTCGGGATAGAAGGAGCGCTTGTATCCGGTCTAGGATGGACCATGGCCGCAAAAAAACAGGATGACCCTAAAAAAGAGGAATTCGCGGCCAAGTTTATCGAATATTTTATAAGTCCGGAAAACGCGAAACAAATCTTCCTTCAAAGCGGCGAAATTTTCAATTCGACCAACTATGAGCTGGCGGAGACCGATAATGTCGACCGGATTACGCAAGATATTTTGGCTAAGGTCAATGAAGCGCCTCAAACGTACAACTACTTCGAAGGCATGGTAAGCTCCGGTGTAAAAACCGAGTTTCCCGCGGCATTGTCCGGACTGGTGCTTGGCGAGTATACCCCTGAACAATTCGTGGAGCGCGTTGTCAAAGCGAGCCAACAATAATTGGCGGTGTTCCGAATTATGATTAAAGTTAAACATCAGCGTATCGGCATCTTTCTTTTTCTAATACCTGTCTCGGTCATTTTTTTAGTCTATTTCGTCTATCCCGTCGGTTTTTTACTGTATACAAGCGTTATGAAGTGGGATTCCATAACGCCTATGGAATTTGTGGGGCTTCGCAACTACAGGCTGCTGTTTTCGGACGGCACCTTCACTAAAGCGATGATCAACACCGTGCTATGGGGTGCTGCCTCCATCTGCATCCACATCCCCATGGCCGCACTTGTCGCCATGATACTGTCCAGGAAAATTCGAGGCTGGAAGTTTTTCCGCACCCTCTTCTTCATCCCGAATTTGATCTCGACGCTTGCCCTCGCCATGTTGTGGCAATTTATTTACAACGGGGAATTCGGCTTGCTTAACAGACTGCTCACAGCAATCGGCTTATCATCGTGGCAGCACAACTGGCTCGGCGAGATGAATACGGCGTTTCCGGCTCTCATCGCTCATTGGATTTTTTACATCGGCTTTTACATGATTATCTTTATGGCGTACATCTCTACAATTGATGCCTCGTTATACGAATCCAGCCAAATTGACGGCGCGACCGCCGTCAAACAAGCCTGGCATATTACCATCCCGCTCATTAAACCGGCATTTGCCACGGCGGTGTTGCTGTCGTTGACGGATACGCTCAAGAACTTCGAAGCTCCGTTCCTGTTGACCGGCGGAGGACCCGTTGATCAGACGATGGTGCTTTCGCTGCACATATACAATAAAATGGCTTCTTACCAGTATGGCTATGCCAACACGTTAGCTGTCATGCTGATCGCTATGGGCAGCTTGATGGTACTGCTCGTTCGAACCTTGTTCAACGAGAAAGAAGCTTGAGGCCGGTGACAAAGATGCCAAGGATTAAATCGATTCCCGCTTATGCGGTTATCCTGTTTTTCTTTTGTGTGACCATCCTCCCGCTGCTGTGGGTCATCGTCGGGTCGCTGAAGACGAACGCGGAGCTAATGCGATCTCCGTTCTCGCTGCCTGCCGTTTGGCGCTTTTCAAATTATATTAAAGCGTTTCAATCAGCGAACTTGGGACAATTGTTTATCAATACGATAACCATTTCCACCGTCTCTGTCGCTTGCACGTTATTGTTTTCCTCAATGGCTGCTTATGCCGTTCATTTGGGCGGCAAAATCGGCAAAATCATCTATGCGGTCATTATTACGGGCATATTTTTGCCTATTAACTCCTTGATGGTTCCCTATTTTTTGATTGCATCCAACCTGAACATACTCAACACGAAGATGTCGCTTATTACGACATACTCTGCGGTCGGGATGCCTTTAACGCTGCTGATCGTTTACGGTTTCGTAAGCACACTGCCCAAAGAACTGTTCGAATCGGCGCAAATCGACGGCTCAGGGTTCTATCATACATTCTGGCGAATCTTGCTCCCTCTGATCCGGCCGGGACTCGCAACCGCAGGCATCTTTCAATTTCTGTTTTGCTGGAATGAATTCTTATATGCGCTGCTGCTCACGAGCGACCAGTCCGTACGAACGCTCCAAGTCGGAATCAGCTTGTTCAAAGCGCAATTCAGCGCCGACTTCTCCGCAATGTTTGCTGCTATTATCATGAGCATTATTCCGATCGTTACAATTTTTATTTTATTGCAAAGGCAGGTCATTGAAGGATTGACTAACGGCGCCATTAAAGGCTAAACGAAAGGTAGTGAAAGATTGTGAAAAATCTGCCGGAATCACTGCAAACGTTTAGAAGTTTTTATGACTTTCAAATCTTCATCAACCGGAATGAAGGCGAATGGCATATGCCCTTTGAATGGCATAAGCCTCTGGAGATTTTTTACGTGAGATCGGGAAGAGGCAAATATTATATCGAGGATAAGGTCTACATCTTTGAGCCGGGGGACTTGTTCGTCATCGGAAATCAAGAGCTTCATCGCAGCCAACTGATAGACAATGAAGCGTTCGAAGTGCTGGTGCTGATGTTCGATCCGCAATTGACGACGTTCTTCAACCTCGACGACGGATTCAATCCGCTCTCCATCTTTTATGAACGGTCGGATAACTTCTCGCATCAATTGAAATGTTCCGGGCCGTTGGACTGCAAGCTTAGGATGTGCTTTGATCTTATGATGGAGGAGTATGCGCGCGAGGACGGCTTCTCGCTTCGCATCGTGGGCTCTCTGCTGCAGTGGCTGCTCGTTGAGTTGAACCGCGCATACGCGAATAATAAGCGGTACAACGGGGTTGAATCGTGGCACGGCATCCGGTTCAAAGAAGTTACGAAACAAGCGATGGACTACATCAATGTGCATTATCACGAGGATATACATTTGAAACCCATTGCCGAGCATCTGTGCGTCAACCCCTCCTACCTGAGCCGGGAGTTCAAACGAAACACCGGTTTTACGGTAATGGAGTTCATATCTTTCAAGCGTATTTGGAAGGCGAAGGAGCTCCTGTTGCATACCGATACGAGGGTCACGGAGATCGCCTTTCAAGTGGGGTATAACAATGTGACCCATTTCCATTGGACCTTTAAAAAGCTGATAGGCGTAAGTCCGAATAAGTACCGGAAGCTGCCGAAGTATTACTATAATCTTAAGAAGCATTAGAAGTCCGGCTTGCGCGACCGCATGCCTCACTAGATAACACAGTTGTCTAGTGTTGCAAAAAGTATTGAGGAGAATTCAGAGGTTGTGCGACGCCGACCGCACAACCTCTTTGTTCTGCCGCAACCTGCTTATTTCCGTAGCCAATGCGATAGACTCAATGTTTTGCCTTCGTCCGTCTCATATGAAATTAGCAGAACATCACCGATCGATTGTTTGGAACTCGGATATGTTAACGTTACTTCAACCCTTTGCTTTGCTTTCAAGCTGACCGTACGCTTATCGACAGTTTGATTGTTCGACCATATGAACAAGTTCGCTTCGCCGTCATCCTGGGCTATAAGCGTTACTTGCAGTTTGCCGTCATTCAACAGTTTAGGCTTGCCCGCTATTTGCAGGCTGTTCTTATCCGCCGCCTGACCGCTCGCCAATGGCACGTCGTTCAAAGAGGATTGCAGGATCGACTGGGGTGAGAGCGTACTTCTCGCGACATTCAATGGAATGATGGGCGGTATAGGCGTTGCAGGCAGTGAACCGTCCGGTTCGTATTCTTTCACATAGCCTCGGCCCCAACGGTACGGATCGCCCTGCACGCCTCCCCATGTCGACCAGCCAAGCCGCGTTTGCCCTGTCTTGTCTTGCGTATCTGAATCATAGATGAAAATATTGAAGGCCATCATCCGAGGGTCCACGGCCGCCGGAAGCGCGGAGAACGGAATCTTCGCCTCAATCGTATACCCGGAATAATCGCTTGTATCGATTTGAGATGCTATTTCCATTCCCTTGGCGGTAATATCAATCGGACCTTGATGATTGTCCGCATCCCGGTAAGCGGCAGGCTTGCCCTCGGACGTAGTAGGGAAAATGCCGACTTTAAATGTGGACGACGTGTTTTCAGAATTTCCGCGCGGATCGATCGCGATTTCAACGGAATCGGTTCTCCAGTGGCGTTTGGCATCCGCTTGGGACAGCACGGCGCCAAGCGTATCGTCTTTCACCTTTACATAGAAGTACAACGCGTCATTGTACCAGCTCACTTTGGCATGGCCTGAACCGTCTTCGGCGGACGAGGGCGCTTGGCCTTCCCATACACGGCTTAAGTCCAATTCATGATCGTGGTACTCGTGTCCGGAAACGTACCCGTCAACGGCAGGCTCGGATGCTGCCTGAGAAATTTCAGTAACGGGAACCAGGTTGATGGCTGCTTGTTGAACGACGGACGTATTATTTGTTTCGGTCGTAACCGTAAAGTTGTAATCCCCGTTCGCGCCGCCTTGATTGGAAGTTTTCAAGGATGTGTCGGAATTTTTGACCGAGAATTCGGCCGTACTCGTTTCATTGGCTGGCAGATTCAAAGCCAACTTGGACTGAACCGCTTCGAAGCCCTCCGGCAATTGCAAGGACACCTCACTGTTTTGAAGCTCGCCGCTGTTGTTCGTTACGACAATCCGAACCGACTTTGTTTCGCCGACTCCGATCGAGAATACGGGCTTAATCAGATTGTCCAAGTGTTGAACACCGTTTGCCGCAGTCCATTGTTGGTACTCTTTCACATGAGGCAATGGCGCAAGGGTCGATTGAACCTCCGGCACGCCTGCGATCACATGGCTTGAATAACCTTCTTTGCCGTCAGCCGTTAATTTGGCTTTAAGACGGTACCTCTTCGCTTCCAACGCTGCGGATGCTGTCACGTTAAAGCTGATTTTCTCCGTCTCCCCTTTGGCAAGCTTCTTAATTGAGGTTTGCGAGCCGCCGTCAGCCTGCAAGCCTGCAGGCAATTCAAGCGCCAGCACGGCATCCTTCAATATGTCCTGGCTGTTATTCGTAATTTCAACGTCGACCGTAAATTTCTCGCCCGGGGCAATGCTGTAATCCGACGTTGTCACGAACAGCTCCGTGCCAAGAGCCAAGCTTCCCGGGCCGGAAAGAAGCGCGCCTTCCAACAGCGCCGTCGATTGCAGATTATTATCGGTTACCGGAACGCGGCTGTCGAACTCGGTAAAGCGATCGCACCCTAACTCATTCGGATTCGCCGGCACGTCGGCGAAAACCGCCCAGCCTTGCGACGCGTACTTTCTTTGCGCTTCGCGCTCGAGCTGGGCCCATGTCTTGCCTTGCTTCTCCGACATTCTTCCGCTCCAAACGCTGTAAACCTTGTCCGTCGGCTCCGCCGGTACGAATGTAGTCTCGCAAGCGGCTCCGGAATTAGTACCCGTGCCCGCGGCTCCACGGTAGACGAGCTTTTTCGCCGCCCACGTCTGTAAGCCTTCTTCGGTCAGCTGTTGCGGAAACTTGGCAGGATCCGCAGCAGCGTAGAATGCTTCCACCGCCATCCGGGCCGCATATTGATGATGTCCGTGATTGCCGGGAGTCGGGGACGGATTCATCGTAAAAATAATTTCGGGCTGAGTGATCCGAATTGTACGCACTACTTTTTCAAGCGTCGAATCATGCTCCCAAACCTGTTCGGTCAGGGGAGCGCTCACATTATAGTAAAAATCAACTTTATCCAGATTAAAAACTTGTGTTATCCCCGCGATCGAAACGGCATCCCGCTCCTCCCTCTCCCTCAAAATCCCCAAATCCGCACCCTCTTCGGGTCCGACGGCATTTCCTCCGCCTTCGCCCCGAGTGACGGTCACAATACCCATTTTAAATTGATATTGTTCGATCCATTGACCGTAAGTGGAAAGTCCGCCCGCTTCATCATCCGGATGGGCGCCAATGAAAATCATATCGAGATCAGCCGGGTTTTTGTCGTTCTTGTACTCTCCTGCAAAAGCGGTTAAAGGAAAGAGGCTGCAAAGCATAACAAGCGTCAATGTCAATGCTGTCGCCGATAACTTTTTCTTCATGCACATTTCCCCTCTCAAAATAATGAACTGCAAGAATGGCCGCTCCTTTCACTGATTTTTGGATTCTTGTTCATTATCAAATAAAAAAACTGCCTGTACTAACGATATTTTTGCTGTAAATTTAGATGGATTGTCCAGTCGCCGTCCGAAAGTAAGAAAAACTTCTATCGAAGTACATTCAAGGATGAGCGACCGCGAGTAAGAGGAAGTTTTTCTTGGTAAAGAATTGACTCATTTCCTGCTGAAGCAGAAAACTTATAAATTCTTTATCGTTAAGAAAAACGCCTGACGGCGTCTTTTCAGTTCGAGCTTTAGGTTAGTCATTAAGCGGAAGTTTTTCTTGGTGTGTAGATAAACTCAGTTGCGCAATAAAATCCAGGCCTGCGGAAGGACAAGCCAGAAACCCGAAACAGGCATAACGACAACACCGGCCAAACATATCGCAAGGAGTATCCAACCGAATGCGGGCGGAGGTGCAATGCCCTTCTTTTTCAACAACCAGTCCGCCGTGTAACCGAGGTATATCAACATAAATCCGAACATCATAAACCAGAACACCGTCATAGCCTCCCATTCTCCCTCTGGCGCAGTGTTCCATAAGCCGTCTGCCAAGATTTCCTGAAGCTGCTTCCTGTAAAGAATCAGCCCCACGGCCGTATGAAGCCACCCTGTCAGCATAAGAAATAACCCTGCGCGGCGTTTGATCCCTCTCACCATACCGTTTCCTCTCCTCTCGCTTGCCTCATTCCCGGCACTCTTACGAAATATCGATTTTTCGGGCAGACGGTGCGGTTTGCTCCTCCTCTAACGTATCAATGACACTGTCGATGACCGACCGGGACGCGAGCAACCACTCCTTAAGTGCGTTTTTCACATGCGATTTGGTTTCTCTCCGTTCCAGGTGCGCTAGAAAGCGTTCCGCAGCAGCTAAATTTTCAAGCATCCGCTCCATGCCCAGCCCGGTACCTCTCATTGGTCTTCCCCGCTTTCCAGTTCAGATAAATTCCTTTTGCCGAAACGGATCATAAGCCTGTCATCCGCATACCTCGCGCCCGCAACCTTCCGGCCGATCAGCGGTCTTGGCAAAATGACCTTCCGTTTGTAGGCGCCCGCAGCCACTGTCAATTCGTCCCCCGTCTGCGTTAAATCCAGAACAGCCTTATCGGCGAAAGGTATCGCAAGCTCCAACACCATTTCCTCCCCCTCCTCCCGGATCGATTCCGTTATGCCGCGATAAAACATATCGGAAGGATCACCGGTTCCATATATGATATCGGCAAATCTATCAAGTACGGGAAGCCCGGTAACTTCCTCTTTCATCATTGGAGCTTTCAAAATCGGCAGCGGATGGAAGTTTGTTACGATCTCTTCCTCATACTTCTTTTGAATGTCGCGCCAGCCAGCGAAAAACCCCTGTCCCGCCTCGTCCGGCAGCACCCGGTTTACGATGATCGCATCGGTGTTGAACCCGAACAAGTTCAAATAGGTGAAGGAGCGTTTGGCTTCCGCAAGCACCATCTTCTCGGGATTCAACACGATCCTCACCGACGTGATCTCCGGATTCAGAACGATCCGCTGCATTTCCTCCAACCCCCGCGCGAAACGCTCGATGCTGTCCAGCACGTCATCCGAAGGAAGCTCTATTTTGTTTGCAAGCCTGGCGACCGGCCGGACGAGCTTGATCAGTCTGCGCTCGGTCGGAAAAATTTTTTCCAGCCACCAATTCAATACGTTCGGGTAACTGAGCAGCCGCAGCGTTTCACCGGTCGGCGCGCAATCGACCACAAGCACGTCGTAATGTCCGCTTTGAGCATGCTCCTTAATCTTCAATAAACTGAACAGTTCCTCCATACCGGGAAATACCAGCATTTCTTCCGTCGTGATATCTTTCAACTGCGCTTTGTCAAGCAGCTTCGACAGCCAGCCTTGAACGGTTCCCCAGTTGCGCTCCGTTTCCCGGAGGCTGTTCACCTCCTGCCCCCATAAATTTTCGGAAATCCGGACCGGATCCGGCCCGACGGGTACGGCCAAGGAATCCGCCAAACTGTGCGCCGCATCGGTGCTGAGAACGAGAGTCCGTTTCCCTTGTTTCGCCATCTTCACCGCCGTCGCCGCCGCCACACTTGTCTTTCCGACGCCGCCTTTTCCCGTGAAAATAATAATTCTCATTCCGCTCGCTCCTCTTTAGTACGATTTCGTAGTAAATGTTCAAAAAAATCCGGCTCAAACCGGTCATTCCTCAATCTTAATCTTCATCGGACGGGACTTTGTCTCCTTGAGCGTTATGGCTCCTCCGTCTTGAAAAACTCTGGCCGCCTTAAACAGGAGTGTCGTGAATTGCTCCATTTCTTCCGGCGTAAACGCCGCCTCCAGCCTGCTCAACATGGCCATTATGATTTGCTCGCATTGTTTCGCCAGCTGCCGTCCTTCCTGTGTCAACGTGACAAGTTTAACCCGCTGGTCTTGCACGGATGCAGCCCTGGCGATATAGCCTTTACGTTCAAGCCGTTTAGCGATGCTTGTCATAGAACTTAAAGGAGCTCCCATCTCGGCCGCCAGCTCCGACATCGGCAAATCTCCCCGGAAGAGCAAAATAAGCAGCGTTGACAGATCGGAGCGCGTCACATTTTGTTCGAGGTGCAGCGTGTCGGACATGAAAGCGAACGGCCGCAATCCGGTCTTGAGAAAGAGATCGTATAGCTCCTGCATGCCGCCACTCCTTTTTAGTACGAGTTCGTAGTAATTATAAAACCTATTTTAGTTCGAAATCGTAGCAATGTCAAGAAGGACCGAATTCTCACTGATTTTTGAACGATACGGCCGGATTTTTCCCTTGACGCTTATGTGGTTATATGGGATGTTTCTACCTAGAAATGAGGGATCTTGCAATGGTGAATATGCTTCCGAATATGATGCTGCGGACGTATCGAAACATGGATATCAAGTCGAAGCTGTTTCTATTCCTGTCGCTTGTGATGCTCTCCGGCTTAACCATAACGTTCAGCGCGCTCTATTACGTTTACTCGATATACGACAGGCAGCTGTACGAAAAATCGTCGCAGCTGCTGAATTTGTCCTCCACGGCGATTGAAGCCGAACTGCGGAAGATCCAGCGGATGTCTTTCGGTATTTTGTCCAACGGCGAAATCCAAAGCACGCTTCTGGCCATCCGGGAAGGGAACGCGGACTATGAAAATTTCCAAAACCGCGCCGCGCTCAAAAATACGCTTGTCCGGCACATCACTTCGGAACATTACGTGATGTCTTTGCATTTGATCGATTCCTTGAACAAGGAAAGCTTTGCCGCCGGCAACAACATTTCGATTCCGGACGGCAAGCTGGAGAATATCAGGGCGGAAACGCATCTTGCCGAAGGGAGGGTCCGTTGGTTTTACCCTGACGAGAACGACTCAGCCGTTATTATGGCGCGGGAAATCCGCTCGTATGAAGGACTAAGCCTGACTCCGATCGGAACCTTGATCATCCGCATCAATTTGCGAAAGCTGTTAGACGACTTGGCGGCAGGCTCCGATGCGGCCGGCGGCGGGCTTCGGATCATGTCGGGCCGCGACGCCATCATTCCGGACAACCCGCCGGCGCAGACGATCCCTTCAGCGGCAGCAACTTCCGATCGGCAAACGGGCTACGACATCGCAAATTCGAACGGAAAACACGTATTTATTTCCTACATCCGCTCCCCCTATACAGGATGGACCTATTACAACATCGTCCCGTACAACTCCATCTTCGATAAAGTTGTGTATATGAAGAAGATGCTGATTGCCGGCTTTCTCGTCACCTTCGCCGCGGCGGCCGTCACCGGAATGGGTTTTGCCCGGAGCATAACGAAGCCGATACAATCGTTCACCGCCCAAATGAAAGCGCTTCATAAAGGCGGCCTTGAAAGCATCGAGCCCGGCGGATTGCCTCCAGTGTCCGGTCATATGGATGAGGTGGGACTGCTGCACCGGACGTTTCGGATGATGATCGCGCGAATCCATGAATTGATACAAGAAAATTATGTAAAACAACTCAGTATCAAAGAAACGGAGTTTAAAGCGCTGCAGGCGCAAATCAATCCGCATTTTCTATACAACACGCTGGAGACGATCAACTGGATGGCGCAAACGGAAGGCCATGCGAACATATCGCGCGTCGCGCTGTCCCTCGGTCACCTGCTGCGCAGCTCCATCAGCTTGAAAGAGCCGCTTATTAC
Organism: Paenibacillus alkalitolerans; assembly: GCF_016482785.1. Lineage (GTDB taxonomy): Bacteria > Bacillota > Bacilli > Paenibacillales > YIM-B00363 > Paenibacillus_AE > Paenibacillus_AE alkalitolerans. The sequence continues at coordinate 115,361 of NZ_JAEMXM010000010.1, forward strand.
CGTCCGCGAAGAAATCGAAATTGTTAGAAGCTATTTGACGATTCAAAAAATCCGGTTCGAAGACCAGCTGGAATACGAGCTGGCCGTCCCGGAGCCGGCCGCCGGCTGCCTCATTCCAAAGTTGTCTTTGCAGCCGATTGTGGAAAATTCCGTGAACTACGCCTTGGAGGAGATGATGGAAACATGCCTGATCCGCGTCCGTGCCGTGATCGAAGATGGCCGCCTTCTCGTGACGGTCGACGATAATGGTCCGGGAACGGATCCGATGCTGCTGGAGAAGCTCTATTCCGGTGAGATCAGACCCCGGGGCTCGGGAATCGGCTTGCGGAATATTGACGAACGAATAAGGCTGATGTTCGGCGAATCATACGGATTGACGGTGGAAAGCGGCTTCGGGTCAGGCACCCGCATCCGGCTGTCGCTTCCGGTTAAAGGAGGCAACCGAAGGTTGTCCGTGAGGGTACGCTGATAACCGCACAAGGAGGCAACCATTTTGTACAAAGTGCTGCTGGTTGATAACGAAAAGATTATTTTGGACGGAATTTCCCGCATTGTCGATTGGGAAGCTCACGGGACCCGCTTGGCCGGCACCGCGCGCAACGGAATCGAGGCTTTCGAACGAATCGGGAGAGAGCGTCCGGACATTGTTATCAGCGATATTCGGATGCCGGGGATGGACGGATTGCGGTTGGTTGAGAAGACGAAGGAACAATACCCGAACATCCTCTTCATCATGCTTTCGGGGTTCAACGAGTTCGAATATGCTCAGAAGGCCATGCAGTTCGGGGTCAAACATTACCTCTTAAAGCCCTGCAGCGCGCAGGCTATCGGACAGGCTTTAAACGAAGCCGTGGAGGAACGGAAACGGAGCGAGAACGGCGCGCGGTTTGTGGAGCGCATCCATGCCGGACTTCTGAAAGTGCTGCCCCATGCCAAGGAGCAATTCCTGAAGGAGCTCGTTACCAATAAAACATATGGCAAAAGCGACTGGGAAACCTACAGAAGCTTGTTCAACATCCCTCCGGACAATGAAAAGGTCAGGCTGGCGCTGTTTCAACCGGAGGGAAATTTCGAATACGAACATTTATTTGCTCTGACCAATATTGCCGAGGATATTTTGGGCAAACCGCCGCTTCTGCTTAGCACGACAATCGGAGACCGGGTCCTTCTGCTCATCGGGGACCGGCAAGAGGAGAAGTCTTTGCTCGGGACGATCGGGCAAATCCGATGCACTTTCCGGCAATTTTACAAATCCGATGTAACGATCGCCTTAAGCGGGAGCGGCGACATCACCGAAGCGAGAAGCATGTACGGGGAGACGCTGGAATGCTTGAACTACCGGTTTTATTTGGGCGAAGGCGGCTTAATCACCAAACGGGACATCGGCGCGTTAACCAGGCAAAGCGGAGAACTGTTTCAATATGACGAGGAGAAGCTTTGCTTGCTGATTAAATCGGGCCGCGTGGAGGACGTTCGGAAAGAAATCGACGACCTGTTCGAATCGCTTGCCGGGATAAGAATGGATGCGGAACTGGCTAAGTCGTATGTCATGACCCTCTATTTGGCCATGGTCCGCCAATGCAGTCCGCAGCGGCTGAATGTTCTGATGAATGACATAGCGCGATTGGCCGGCCTGGATACGATCCAATCGCTGAAAGAGTTCGTCATGTCGGCAGCCCTGGGGCTCGCTTCCGCCGTCTTTGAGGCAAACCGGAGCAAACACTCCGCCATCGTCGGCAAAGTGCTGGGCATTATCCGGGACAACCTCGGAAATCCGATGCTGTCTTTGCAATGGGTAGCCGAAGAAATGCTGTACATGAATGCCGATTACTTGGGGAAATTGTTCAAAAAGGAGACCGGCGAAAAATTTTCCAACTACGTCATGAAAGCCAGAATGGAGAAAGCGATCGAGCTGATCGGCCAAATGGACGACGTGAAAGTATTCGAACTGGCGGACACGCTCGGTTTCGGGGATAATCCCAAATATTTCAGCTATGCATTCAAAAAATACACGGGCTTCACCCCTTCCGAATTTATACGAACCCCCTGACGAAGTTAATCGGTTTTTCGGACCAAGAAGTCGGATTATTGCGTTCTCCTCCACTGCCCTCCTCTTTATAATGAGGCTTGTAACCGCACTACATAGACGTAATACTATTTGAAAGGGGAGCACAAACCGCATGAAGAAATGGTTGTCGCCGGTTTTAGCGTTAAGCCTCGCTTTCTCTCTGGCTGCATGCGGCAGCGGGAACGGAAATGTAAACGGAAGCGGCGGCGGAACAAAGGAAACGTCAGCCACGACATCGACAACGGCTGCCGCTTCTGACGGGGAGAAAGAAAACATTACCCTACGGATGACCTGGTGGGGAAACCAGCCCAGACACGACTACACGCTGAAAGTCATCAAAATGTACGAACAGCAAAACCCTCATGTGAAAATCGAACCGGAATACGCCAGCTGGGACGATTATTGGAAGAAGCTTGCGCCGCAAGCGGCGGCGGGCGAACTGCCCGACATCCTTCAGATGGGCTTGTCGTATCTGGCGCAGTATGGAGAGAAGGGTCAGCTTGAGGATTTGACGCCGTACCTGGGCAAGAGCATCGACATATCCAACATCAGTCCGGCAGTCGTGGATGGCGGCCGTCTAGGCGACAAGCTGTGGGGAATGAGCCTTGGCGTAACGAGTCTCGCTTTTCAGTATGACCCGGCGCTGTTGAAGAAAGCCGGAGTCGAAGCCCTGGATCCGAATTGGACCTGGAGCGATTATGAGGATATCGCCCGAAAAGCCAAAGCGGCGGGACTCTTTATGGATACCGGCATGAGGCCGGAAGTGTTCTTCTCGTACTATCTTCGCACCCATGGCAAAACATTGTTCAGCGCGGACGGCACGCAGCTCGGGTATGATGACGACGCCTTGTTCGTCGATCATTTCGGGCGCTTGTCGAGGCTCGTTCACGAAGGCGCGCTTATGACGCCCGATGCCAGAGCGCAAATTAAAGGCTTGGACGACGACCCGGTGGTCAAAGGTACGGCGATCGGCATCTGGCAATGGTCAAACCAGTTTATCGGCCTTCAGTCCGTCGCCAAGCGCGAGCTTGCCTTGTTCAATATGCCGGGACCGAACATGAAACAAGGCATGTTCATCAATCCGGGCATGTATTTCTCGGTAGCGAAAAGCTCCAAACATAAAGAAGAAGCGGCCAAATTCATCAGCTTCTTCCTGAACGACGTGGAAGCAAACAAGCTGATCATGGGCGACCGCGGCGTTCCGGGCTCCTCCGTCGTCAAAGAAGCGCTCAAGCCGCTCCTGACGCCCCAACAGATTCAAGTATTCGATTATGTGGCATGGGCCGAGAACAACAGCACTCCGATGGATCCTCCGGAGCCGGTCGGCGCAGGCGAAGTGTTCGCGGCGCTTACCTCGGCCGTAGAGCAATTGGAATTTAAGAAAATTACCCCGGAGGAAGCGGCGAAGCAGTTCAGGTCGGAAGCAAACGCCATTCTGGGGAAGAACAAGAAGTAACTGGCTTGCGAGCCTCAATTCCGCTTCTTGAGCGGTTTTGAGGCTCTTTCTCAACCCGTTACCGGATTCGACAACTGCCGAAATCCGTCGATGAGACAATCGACCCGGTCTCCGTCCCTTATCACGACAGCTCCGGGAGTCCCCGTCAGAATGATGTCGCCGGGCAGAAGCGTCATTACATGGGAATGGAAAGAGATCAAAAACCAAGGCGAAAATTTCATATGGGACACCTTGCCGCTGCCGGCAACTGTGCCGTTCAATGACGTTGTTACCGTTAAATCCGTTACCCGGTCCACCTCGTCAGCCGTAACGAGCTCCGCCCCCAGGCTGAAGAACGTATCGAAGCTCTTGGAACGCGTCAAATATCTGGCATTTCGGCCATGTATATCCGCTGCGGTCATATCTAATGCGGCAGCATACCCCGCTACTGCTCCCGGAGCGTCGTCTTCCGAGATATTTCGGCAGGTCTTGCCGATAATGACGGCCAGCTCCGCCTCCGCCGTCACCCGCTCCGATTCGGACGGAAGCATAATCGGATCGCCTGGACCGATAAGAGACGTATCCGGTTTCATGAAACTTACAGGCTCTTCGTCCGGAGCCATATCGGCTAGCTCCACAGGATCATCCACGTAATTCATACCGATTCCCCAGATTTTACGGGGGGTCCGGTACAGCGGCGCGTATTCCGCATCTTCAAGCGCGATGGCCTGCAGTCTTAGCAGCTTCTCCTCTCCTCCGCAGCGATACCAGCCCGATAAATCTTCCAATTGGCCATTAACGAGCAGCTCATAGATTCCGGCCTTCCACTTCATCCTCTCGGATTCGTTGACCGTCTCAAGCAAAACCAGGCCATGCGGAGCAGCGATAGCAGCCTTCTCTATACCGTTATGTTTTACAGTTGCTAATCTCATGCCGGTCCCCTCTCAGTTCCTAGTAAATTACTAGCCTCCCTCGCAATTTCATGAACAAAGGCCAGCAGACGCAAATCTTGGTCCGTGCCGGCAATAAGCGATATTCCAATCGGGGGCTTTCCCGGTACGCGCACCGGAATGTTGATTTGCGGCAATCCGGAGAGGCCCGCGATACAGCAGATCGAAAGCATCTTCTCCCGAAATAGCTCAAGCTCCTCCGTAGACCCTCCGAGATGCGGGGCCGGGCCCGGTGCTGTAGGGATTAACAGCAAGCTGTCCTCGCCGAGTCGTTCAACCAAGCGTTCTCTGACTTCACGGCGCAACCGGAAAGCATCCTCATGATCGCCTGCCTTAAGCTTGCTTGCCCACGCAATCCGCCCGGCAATGCCCGGTCCGAACTTCGGCCGGGACGCACGGATCCACTCTCCGTGGCATTGCCATATCTCCAGTCCCTGCAGCACTCGAAATGCATTCATCCAATCGTTATAGCCTTCGTCCGAGAGTATGATCTTCCCGCTCCGCTCGACCATGCCTGCAATAGCTTTCACCAGCGGATCCGACTCTTTCATCGCACCCGGATCGGCGAACGACCAGACATCCCCCGGTACATAGACGGATCGGAACGGAACGCCTTCGCCGACTGCCGATGCATCATCAAGAAGCACCCGGCCGATTTCAAACATCCGCTCGGCCGTATTCGCCATCCAACCGACGGTATCGAAGCTGGGAGCAAGCGGAATAACGCCTTCTGCGGAAATCCGGCCATGGGTCGGCCGAATGCCGTATATTCCGCAGAAGGAGGATGGGATCCGAACCGACCCCCCAGTATCCGTTCCAAGCGCAAAATCCGCACTGTGCGAGGCGACAGCCACCGCGGAACCGCTGGACGATCCTCCCGGAATCCGATCCGGAGCGTTGGGATTCACCGGCGTACCGTAATGATGGTTGATGCCGTTTAAGCTGTACATTAATTCGTCCGTGTGGGTAACCCCCCGCAGCCGCGCCCCTTGGCGGAGCAGCGTACGGATGACGGCCGCATGCCCGCGAGCCGCAGCGTGCGTTTTGCGCCAGTCCGGATTTCCCGCCGCGCACGTATGTCCTTGGATATCGAATACGTCTTTTACCGCAAAAGCAAGGCCGCTCAACAAACCTGTTCCCTGCGGCTCCGCCGATACATCCTCATGAATATAAGCCCCGTATCTATTCATAAGCGTCGTTTCCTTTAAGATAAATATCAAGGGCGGCTTGAACCGCTCGTCCCGGCACGATAGCTGCCTTATGACGAATCAGTACGGCCTCTAGCGCACTTAATACGTGAAGAACATTTCTCTGGCTGCAGCTGTATCCCATCGAACCGATTCGCCATATTTGCCCCTTCAACGGACCGAACGAGCTCGCAATTTCAACACTGAATTCCCTCAGCAGCATCCGGATGACCGAATCGCCGGAAATTCCATCCGGTATCGTTACGCATGTGACCACCGGAAGCTTGCAGCCCGGATCGCCGAACAAGGAAAGTCCCATCGCTTCAATCCCGGCGACCAATGCTTCTTCATGCTTTTTATGGCGGGCGAAACGCTCTTCGAGTCCTTCTTCAAGCACGATTCGCAAGCCTTCACGGAGGGCATAGAGCATGGAAGTCGCCTCGGTGTGATGGTTTAGCCGGCTTGGGCTCCAATAGTCCTGCAGCTGGCCAAGATCGAGATAGTTGCTCCTGATTACGCGTCCGAAAGCTGCTGCAGGGGCATTCGGGTCTCGAAGCCCCCGTTCAATGGATTTGCGAGCCCGAATTTTCGCTTCCGCGCGTTCGTTGAACGTGAGCGGCGCCATCCCGGCCGGTACGGATAAACACTTCTGCGTGCCGCCGATCGCCGCATCAATCATCCACTCGTCGGTTCGGACATCCGTACCTCCGATCGTAGCCACGGCATCCACGACAAATAAAACGTCAAGATCCCGGCATGCATGCCCGATCTCGGCAAGTGGCTGCATCCTTCCCGTAGAGGTTTCCCCGTGGACCATAGCCACAATAGCAGGTTTTTCGCGTTTGATCCGGTCAATGACCTGCTCCGGATCGAATACTTTTCCCCACTCCTGCTCCATCGTCGCCACTTGCGCGCCGCATCGCTCCGCAATCTCTACAAGCAGATGGCCAAACCTGCCGTAGATCGGCACCAATACTTTATCGTCCGGTTCAATAAGGCTGACCAATGCCGCCTCCAGCCCCGAGCGCGACGTCCCGTCCACGGGAAATGCATTATGGTTTGCCGTCTTGAACGTCTCGCGAATCATGTCCATCGTCTCATTCATAATGTCCGTAAATTCCGGATCGAATTGACCCAACACAGGTGTCGCCATGGCGCGAAGCACACGCGGATCCGCTTCGACAGGCCCCGGCGTCATAATAGTGCGCAAAGAGGGAGCCAGATCCTTGTACCTCTTCATGCAAGCTCTCCCCCTTTATAACCATAGAAATAAAGCCACTCGATCAAGGTCACAATACCGTCGGCCAAGCTGCCGGGATCGCTGAATTCCAGCGGAGAATGGCTGACTCCGTCTTTATTGGGAACGAACGCCAAAGCTGTCGGGCACACCGCTTGGAATAACTGGGAGTCGTGGCCCGCCCCGCTATTCATAAATCGATAGGAGTAATTATATTCTTCACAGATGTTTCTTAACGTTTCATTAAAGGGGGCATGCATCGGGACAGGCGGCTCATTCATCCACTCTTGAATTTGAAGATGAAGCTCTCGGGAATCCGCAATTTCTTTGAAGCAGCGATGAAACTCGCGGCAAAACCGTTCAAGCGTATCCGCATTCGCATCGCGCACATCTACGGTAAACGCGACTTCTCCGGCAATGACGTTCGGAAGATTGGGCGACACATTCAAGAGCCCGGTCGTAGCGACGAATTGGCCCCCTTCGAGCCGTGCGGCTTCCTCCAGCTTTTGAATCATTGCGCACGCACCCGCAAGCGCGTCCTTCCGGACATCCATGGGTGTCGTCCCCGCATGATTTGCCGTGCCGGATACCTTTACCGTATAACGCCTTTGGCCGACAATGTGATTGACGATGCCGATGGATCGGCTCTCCCGTTCCAGCAACGAGCCCTGTTCTATATGAAGCTCGATAAACCCGAGCACATCGTGACGGCGGGGCGAGCGGTATGTACCCTTGCCGAATCCGGCCGACAGCATCGCTTGCTCCAGCTCTACCCCATCGCGGTCCCGAATGTCCGGTACGCGTTCCAGCGAATATTTCCCCGTAATATTTCCCGATCCCCAATACGTTAAAGGAAAGCGGCTGCCTTCCTCTTCGCACAAAGAAACAACTTCGAGACTGACCTTAGGTGCGCCGTAGTTGTCCCGCAAATATTTCAGCGCAATGATTCCGGCAAGAATCCCGTAAGCTCCGTCATATTTACCTCCCGATTTCACCGTGTCCACGTGAGACCCTGTAAGCAGCGTTCCCGCAGAAATCCCTTCCCCTTCAAGACGGCCGTACAAATTTCCGCAATCGTCGAAACACACATGCAGTCCGGATGCTTCCATATGTTGTGCCAGCGCTTTTTGAGCTGAAAGCCACTCCTTACTGTAAAGAAGCCGGGTAACTCCCCCCGAAGGGTCCGCCCCAAAGCCGGACAACCACTCGATCGCTTCCCCTATATCCGACATGATTCGATCCCGATCGCTCTTTGAAACCAGTTGTGAAGTAACCATATGAACGCTCCCTTTCCAATCCTCGCCGATCGGCAGTATATATCACGGACTTACCCATTGTCCGAAGCCTGCGTCCTGAATGCCCGAATCCCGCAAGTAGACGGTCTTTCCCCGAACCATCGTTTGCGTTACGCGGCAGTCCAACCTCCTGCCGACATACGGACTTTGCCGGTGACGATCGTAAAGATGCTTCCGTTCCAAAATATATGACTTTGAGAAATCGATAAAAGCGAAATCCGCGTCGGCTCCGATCCGGATCTCCCCCTTCTTCGGATAAAGCCCGAAGCGCCGTGCCGGGTTCGCGGCGAGCAGCCGGCACAGAGCAGGGAGCGGAATTTTGCGCTTGCAGTACCCTTCGCTCAGCATTAGTTCCACGGAATGCTGAGCTCCCGAAATGCCTCCCCAAATTTCAAACCAGTTCGGGGACTCTTTTAATTCAGGGGGACAAGGGGAGTGGTCTGAACTGATCATATCCAGCTCTCCGCTCGCAATCGCCTGCCATAATCCATCCTGCTCCTCTTTAGAACGAAGCGGAGGAGCGCATTTGGCCAACGCCCCGACCTCCTCCAAGGCGTCCTCCGTCATAACGAGGTAGTGCGGGCACGTTTCAAGAGTGACGTCCAAGCCGGCCGCTTTCATCTTCGAGATGGCGGTTACGGCGGCAGGAGTGCTGATGTGGACAAAATGCAGAGGGCATCCGGTTTGTTCGGCATAAAACAACGCCCGTTCCACCGCTTCCAGTTCTGCGGCAGGCGGCCTTGTCTCCAAATAGTCTCCAGCCGATGTACGGCCTTTCCGCAGCTTTGCGTCCGCCAGTGCGCCGATCATCGCTTCGCTTTCCGCATGCAGAGCAAGAATCTTCCCAAGCCTCGCGATTTCCTCCATCCCCCTGAAGAGAGTGATATCGTCGACTTCCCGAAACGCCCCTTCTTGTTTTCCTCCCGCCGCGGACATGAAGGCTTTGTATCCGATCACTCCGCTCTCCGCAAGATCGGCGAGATCCTTCAAATTGCCCGGCACCAAGCCTCCCCAGAAGGCATAATCCGTTACGGAACGCCCCTTCGCCAACCGCTTCTTCATTTCGAGGAATTCCTCCGTCGTCGTAGGCGGCAAGCAATTAAGCGGCATATCGAAGTAAGTGGTGCAGCCGCCTGCCGCGAGCGCCGACGAACCGGTCGGGATTCCTTCCCAATCGCCTAGTCCCGGTTCGTTCAAATGCACATGGACATCAATCATCCCGGGGATGATTATCTGCCCTCCGGCATCCAGCACCACCGCGCTATCTTCCGCGATCGTTCTCTCAAGCTTGGCGACAGCCCCTCCGGCAATGCCTATGTCGAGTCTCGCCACCTCGTCTTTCAGTACAACGAGTCCGTTGGTAATGACCGTATCGAGCATCCCGCAACCCCCCCTTAAAAAATCAGTCCTTGGGACGCGCCGTCCCAGGACTGATTGCTTTATATAACTCTTACTTGAATTCGGATTTCACAAGCTCCGGCGCAACAGCCTGAAGGAAGCTCAATTCGTGATAGCTCTTCGGGTCCTGCAGTTCCTTAATGTTACCGACGCTTTTCAGATAGTTGCCGACAGCTTCCCCGTTGCTGTCATTTATATAGTTATCGTTCACTTCCATGGAATAGACGTTCCGGTTCATAATCTCCGTCAGCTCCTCCGGTGTCAGGCGCAGCTCCGGAGCAAGCACTTTAATCGCTTCTTCGCGGTTGTCGTTGATGTAATCGGTCGCTTTCTTAAGCGCCTTAAGCGTAGCCTTGATCGTATTCGGATTTTTCTCGGCGAAATCGTCGGTAACCTGAATCGTTGTATGAACGCTCATCCAGTTGACGTCGCCCTGCTTGTCCGGCAGCTCGCTCTTGGTTCCGCTGAAGAGGAAGTGCCCACCGCCTTGAATCGCTTTCGTGATGAACGGCTCCCAGCACGCCATCGCGTCTATATCGCCTTTCTCAAGAGCGGTTACGGCATCGCTCGGAGACAGGTTGACATACTTGATTTTACTCGCGTCGACACCAAGCTCTTTCGCCATGTTATTGATTGCAATGACGACGTCGGCTCCGCTCGGAACGCCGATCGTCTTTCCTTCCAAATCTTTGGCGCTGTCCAATTTCAGATTTTTGCCGCCGACAACCGCTTGGGTTCCGGCTATTTGCGCGAGAGGAGCCACGATTTTCACGCCGACATTGTTCGATTTCAAGATGATGTCCATAAAGTTCGTTTGAATGCTGATCGGCGCGCTTCCGCCGGCCACCATCGGGCCGATGTCCGGACCGCTTTCGATCAATTGGCTTGTCACGTCAAGCCCTTCTTCTTTGAAGTAACCCAGCTTATCGGCGATAATTTGCTGGGATGAGATTTGCGCGTCTCTTACCCCGACCAACGTAAACTGCTTCAATTCGATTGCGTCGCTTGCTGCGGATGCCGCAGGCTCCGACGCCGCCGGTGTACCCGTCTGCGCCGCAGGCTTCGCACCGCATGCCGCAAGACTGAGCGCCAAGCTTACAATAGCTGCCCCGCCAACGAGTTTTTTAAGCTGTTCCTTCATTTATAACGCCTCCTAATGTTTTTTTATTTTTTTTCGACTGCGCTGCGAACCCCGTTTTTCCGCCAGGTCACCAGCCTTCTTTCCAAAACCTTCAGCAAGTAAGAGAGAAAACTGAATTCAAGGCCTATCAAAACGATCGCGACAAACATATTGGACATCTTGAAGTAATTGCGCGCATCCACAATGATGTACCCCAAACCCGACTTCGCTCCCATCATTTCCGATACGATCAGAGATGAAAACCCAAGACCCAGGCTTACTTGAGCCCCTACGAAAATACTCGGAATCGCGGAGGGCAATATGACCTTGAAGAAAATATGCCGCTCGCTCGCCCCCAAGCAAAGAGCGGACCGAATGAGAACGGGATTGACTGACTTTAGCCCTTCCAACGTATTAGCCAGCACCGGAATGAACGTCGTCCAGGCGATCAAGAGTATTTTAGGAAACTCGCCGATCCCGAACCATATTATAAAGATCGGCAGCAGCGCAAGGGCGGGAATCGGACCGAGCAGATTGAGCACGGGGCTTATCCAATACTCAACCGTTCTGTACTTGTTCATCAGCACACCGGCGAACACCGCACATACGAGTCCCGCCATAAAGCCTGCTATAATGCGGATCGTACTGGAAACCACACTGTCCAAGATCAGTCCGCTCTGCGCCAACAGCCAGCCTTCCTTCAGAATATCCGTCGGAGCCGGCAAAAAAATCGGATTAAACAACGACAGCCTGCCATTGACCGTGCTGACCATTTCCCAGAGCAGGAAAAAAACAAGAATAGGAATGAGTCCCTTGTATTTCGCTGTTTTTTCAATAAAGCCGATTGGTTTCCGGTTTACTGACCCGCTTTTCTCGGTTGCTATCGTTCCTAATTGTTTACCCATCGTATACCTCTTTCTTAATCCGTCAACAGCTTCTCAATGCGGGAGACGAGATCGGCAAAATCCGCACGGTGCTTGTCGCGGGGCCGTTCCATATCGATCTCGAACACTTCGGCCACTTCGCCATGCTTCATCACCAGTATGCGGTCCGCCAAGGAAAGTGCCTCATTGATGCTGTGGGTTATAAAGAGAACCGAAGGCCGAAGCTCAAGCCATATGCGAAGCAGCTCCTTCTGCATCAGGTCTCTTGTCAGCACATCCAGTGCGCCGAACGGTTCGTCCATCAGAAGAATATCCGGGTCGCTGGCCAACGCCCGCGCAATGCCCACCCTCTGCTTCATTCCGCCGGATAATTGATCCGGTTGATGGTCCGCATATTCCTCAAGTCCGACAAGCTTTAAGTATTTCCGGGCGATTTCACGCGCTTCCTCCTTGTCCCGCCCTTGAACTTCAGGACCAAAAGCGACATTGTCGATAACTTTAAACCACGGAAACAACGCATGCTCCTGGAATACGACGCCTCTTGATTTCGAAGGGCCTTTAATAGACTCGCCGTTCACCGTAATCTTGCCTCGATCCGGCTGCAAAAATCCGGCGATCAAGTTGAGCAGGGTCGACTTCCCGCAGCCGCTATGCCCAAGAATGCAGATAAACTCATGGGAATCCACATGAAAACTAATATTTCTAAGCACCTTCTTGCCTTCGTAGGATTTTTCAACTTGGTCGACCACCAGGTGCAAAGCCGTCACCCCTTTTAACCATTATGTCACTTTTCATAACATGGTCAATTTCGATAGATAAATAGTATCACTTCCACCTCCTTTTTCAATAGCAAAAGCGAACAAGAATTTATACCTATATTGTGCTACTTGCATAATAACGTGAAGAATTGTACAGTGAAATTCAATCAATAGGTCACCTCGCGTTACTTATACTAACATTATATGGAGGGTAAATTGTGAATTTAAGTGCATTATTTCAGATCCCCATTTTTCAAGGGAGTCGAGTTCTGGCGGGACACAGCGGGATGAATAGAGAGGTTCGATCGGTTAATATGATGGACGCTCCGGATATTATCGACTTTCTCAAAGAGGATGAGCTTCTTCTGACAACCGGTTATGCGATTAAAGAGCATCCGGAAGAAATGCTGGAATTAGTGCGAAATATGGCTGTTCATCAATGCGCAGGCCTCGCCGTCAAGACCAAACGGTTTCTTCAAGAAATCCCGGCATCCGTTCTTCACCTCGCGAACGAGCTGCAATTTCCGATTATCGAGCTTTCGCTGAATCATTCCCTCGGGGAAATGGTCGGAGAAGCGCTAAGCTACATCATGGAGAAGAGAAACGAGGAGCTCCGGCACGCCTTGTCGATGCATCGCGAGTTTTCTCAGATGGTGCTCAAAGGCGAAGGAATTCCTTCGATCCTCAAAGCGTTGTCCGAACTGACTAAGCAGTCTGTTCTGCTAATCGACTCCCGCTTGCAGGTTTTGGCCGAATCGGAGAAGCAGCCGGACTTTCTTTACCGGCATATACAACAACCGGCACAATACTTTCTAACCCACTGGCAACTGCTCCGCACAAGACCCTGGACACTGTGTTTATTTCAGGCGGAGACCGGTCAGCGCCAGGAGCTGCTGTTCTATCCGTTGGAGATAACCTCCCATAAGCGCTGCTGCTTGCTGTTCGTGAATTGGACAATTGAGACCAAGGCTCTCCCGCTGCTGGCGATTGAGCAAGCCGCTAATGTGATCGGCTTTGAGCTTATGAAGCTCCAAGCCGTAAAGGAGCGGTCAATGAGGTACAAGAATGATTTTTTCGACGACTTGGTGGAAGGGAATTTTCAATCCGCGTCGGAGATCGTACGTCAAGGGAGACGTTATGGGTTGGAAGAAACGTATCCGTGCCTTTGCGCAGTCGGAAAGATAGATGACTTGCCGGAGTTTAAGGATGATAACTTGTACAGCAAACGGGACCATATTTATGACTGTCTGAAGGATATCGTGAACAAGCGGAAACTGCCTTCTATCGTGTTTATCAAAAAAGATTTGTTTGTCATTCTCATTAAATGGGAGCGCGGCGAGATGGCGGCCGAGTTTCAAATTCGCGAGTTTTTCATTCAGCTGCAGGAGCAGCTTTATCAAGCCGAGCAAATCTCGCTGTCGTTCGGAATCGGGAATCCGACGGACCAATTGACTTCGATTCCGGCCGCCTTTAAAGAAGCGCATAACGCTTTGCTTATGGGCTATCAACTAAAGCACTCGCGCTTTGTCCAATCCTTCAGAGTCAAAGAAGTCGTCGATCTGATGAAGATGATTCCGCAGGATGTGCTGCACGATTTTTACCGCGATTCGTTTCAAGCTTTGCTTGACCTGGAAGAGCACGAGCGGAAGGAGTTGATGAACACGGCTAAAGTATTTTTGGAAATGCAGTGCCAAATTACCGAAACGAGCAAGCGGTTGTTTATCCATCGCAATACCGTCGCGTACCGGCTGAACAAGTTCGAGCAGCTGACTTGCCGAAGCCTGCGGGATCCGAACGATTCTTTACGTTTGCGGCTGGCTTACCTGATCGAGAATGTTCACTACCAGCCCATCGCCGCGCCGTCGCTTCTAGGGTCGGCGCCGCCTCTGCGGTAACCGTAACGATTTACCGCTATCGCGTGGGCGTGGCCGACGATGCCGTCGAAAGCGTTGACGGTCCGGACCGTATGGCCGAGAGCGCGCAGCTCATCAATGACATTCGGATCAATCCGGCTTTCAAGCTTCAGCTCCTGCGTAGGGGCTCCCCACGTTCTCCCCCATACCCAGCGGGGCTGGTCAATCGCTTGCTGCGGATCCATTCCGTAATCGATCATCCGTGTCAGCAGCGCCGTCTGGGTTTGAGGCTGTCCTTCCCCGCCTTGCGTTCCGTACAAAATGGCCGGCTTGCCGTCCAGACATGCCATCGCGGGCATTAACGTGTGAAAAGTCCTCTTACGCGGTTCCAAACAATTGACATGCTTCGCATCGAGCGAGAAGAACGATCCGCGGTTCTGGAGGAGAATTCCCGTTTCTCCCGCCACCACGCCGGAACCGAATTCAAAGTACAGGCTTTGGATGAAGGAAACCGCGTTCCCTTCCGCATCCATAACGGCCGCATATGCCGTATCGCTGCCCATTGACTCGGCCTCCCTGGAGGAAGCACCGCCGGGCTTGATCTGATCGGCAAGCTTGGAAGCATGATCCTTGCTAAGCAACCGGTCGAGCGGAATATCCGAAAATTCAGGATCGGTCAGCACCGCGTCACGGTCTCGGAAGCAAATCTTAACCGCTTCAACAAGAAGATGATAGTACTCGGCAGAACCGTGCTCAATGCCTTGGAAATCGAACTTTTCCAGCACATTCAATATCATAAGTCCGACAAAGCCCTGCGAGTTAGGCGGCAGCTGGTATACGGTATGATCCCTGTATGCGCTTGACAACGGGTCAACCCAATTTCCTTCATGCGCCTCAAAATCGTCCAGTGTCAGCAATCCGCCGTTTGATTGGAGGAAATGTACAATATCGCGGGCGATGTCTCCCCGATAAAAGGCATCCCGTCCGTTAAGAGCGATCTTTGTCAGCGTCTTCGCAAGACCGGCTTGAACAAATCGTTCGCCGGGCTTCGGAATCCGGCGGTTTGGCGTGTAAATAGCCGAAGTAAAAGGCTTCTCCGACAGCAGTTCGTAACACTTCACCGTATTTTCGTGTTGATCGGCCGACATCGGAAACCCGTTGGAAGCATAGCTTATGGCCGGTTCAAGCACATCCGCGAAGCTCAACCTCCCGTATTCCCCATGAATCGCATTCCAGCCGTCCACCATTCCCGGTACCGTGATAGCGCTAAGCACTCCGCGAGTCGGTATCGCATTCATACCGGCAAACCGGCCGCGGTGAACGAGAGCGCCTGAACGCCCGCTGCCGTTGTAAGCGCGTACTTTGCCGTCGCCCGAATGGTAGGACAACCAGAACGAATCCCCGCCCAGACCGGTCATATGAGGATAAACGACCGCCAAGCACGCGCTTACGGCAACCGCCGCGTCGAAGGCGTTCCCGCCCTTCTCCAGGATGCGTGCTCCGGCAGCCGTGGCCAGGTAATGAGGGCTCACAACCATCGTTTTCGGACCGATGACACTTTTACTCGACGGCACAGCTCTTCCCCTCCATTGGTTTTCAACTTTGCGCAATGGTAACACGCTTTCATGGCTATATCAATATTTTTTTGTTACTATATTTCCGATTTTTTATTGATTATGTCACAAATACGCTGTATATTACTTCGTGAAGCAATTAAAATATCGTTTTTTCTTACATTTCGCAATTCGATGACGGAGGAGGTGAGGTCATGAACTCGAAAGCCGCGGTAGAAGCCCCCAACAGCATCATCGACGAGATCGACAGACAAATCATTGCCATACTGAACAAGAACGGCCGTATTTCTTACACCGATTTGGCCCAAGAGATCGGCCTTTCCAGGGTTGCCGTGCAAAACCGGATCAACGCTCTCATGGAAAATGGGGTTATAGAACGGTTCACTGCCGTCATTAATCCTGAGAAAATCGGAATAACGGTGTCCGCTTTTTTTAATATCGACGTAGAACCTAAACACTTGATTCAGGTAGCCGATCAGCTGGCCGAAGAGCCTTACGTAACCAGCCTCTATCACATGACAGGCCCCAGTAAGCTCCACATGCACGGATTGTTCGTTAACAACCGGGAGATGGAGCAGTTTTTGAAAGAAAAGATTTATCCGCTTCCGGGGGTTACAAGTGTAGATTGCCAAATCTTAATTCACCGGTATAAGAGCCGTATGGGGATGAGGTTGTAATTAGGAGCGGGAGGGGAGCTGCACAGTGGTTGACAAACGTTATTTAGAAATCGCCGCCGGCATGTTTAGAACAGGAATACTGGGCTACGGGGGCGGCCCGTCCGTCATACCTTTAATCCGTTACGAGGCCGTAACCCGTTACCGCTGGATGGAGGATGAGGAATTCGGCGAAATCCTAGCGCTGGCCAACGTGCTTCCCGGACCGATCGCCACCAAGATGGCGGCGTATCTCGGCTACAGACAGAAGGGATTTACGGGTGCGTTGGTCGCCGTGCTGGCGCACATCGTTCCGACAAGCATCGCAATGGTCGCGCTGCTTTCCGTCGTACAAATTCTGAGCGGCTCGAAGATTATTCAAGGTATGATTTCCGCCGTCACACCCGTTATAGCCGTCATGATCGGCGTCATGGCGTACGAATTTTCGGAGAAGGCCGTCAAAGGTTTAGGAAAGCTCATTGCCGTGTCTTTATTTGTTTTCATCTTTCTGCTGCTTCAAATTGTCCACCTGCATCCGGCTATTGTAATCAGCGTTTCGCTAGTTTACGGAGCCTTGCATCTGCATATTGTCGAGCTGGCCAAACGGAAAAGAAATGAGGGCCAAACATGGAATGGTTAAAAATATTGCTCGGTTTTTTTATCGCCAATGTGCTTGGTTACGGCGGCGGTCCCGCATCCATCCCTCTAATGTATCAAGAAATCGTGCATCATTATCATTGGCTCGATGACGCTCAGTTCTCGAACGTGCTCGCCTTAGGAAACGCGCTTCCCGGACCAATCGCTACGAAAATCGCAGCCTCTGTCGGGTATAACGCAGGGGGCTGGATCGGCATGCTCGCAGCCCTCTTCGCTACCGTTATTCCATCAGCCTTGGGTTTAATCGGGCTCATCAAGCTATTGCAGCGGTACCGGGATTCTCTCTCCGTCAAAGGAATGACGTTGCTGGTGCAGCCCGTGGTTGCCATATTAATGGTGATGCTTACTTGGCAATTAAGCAAAAGCTCCGTATTGGACATCGGCATTTGGCAGTCGCTCGGCATTGCGGCAGCCGCCTTCTGGGCGCTGCAAATCAAGCGAATCCATCCCGCGCTGGTAATCGTAGCGGCTTTCGCCTACGGGGGGATTGTGCTTTCACAGCTGTAGGCTTCAAATCATCTGTTTCCCAGTTCACTTCATCCATACGTAACTTAGCTATCGTTCCACATTTACACATCATTTCCGTTCGATGCTCTTGTCTCGTTTCAGTGAAAATCATACTCTCCACCTGCTGTATATAGTCGTTCTCAAACGATGCCGGTCAACACGCTTTTACAGGCTCCTACCCGTTCCACCCCTAAGAAACCTGCCGTTACTTGTGGTACGGTTCAGCGTATTGTTATGGTAAAGCAGCAAAATAAGTCAAAAAAAGAGCCACTGGCTCCCGTAATCAGATGTTTATGGTTTATAATTAGGCATGAGCAAGAAAATTACCAGTGGCTGCCTCTTCTTCGGTTTCATTCAATGTAATATTCATTCCAAGGGCAATAGCCACTTTTATTAAGGTATCTACTCTCGGAATTTGTGAACTGTTTTCTAGTCGTGCTACTTGTGCTTGAGAAAGACCCGCCCTCTTAGCAACTTCGTCTTGAGTTAATCCAAGCATTTTTCGACGTCTAACAACATCCGAGACCATTCGAGCGATTTGTCGGATCGTTTCCGTTTCTATTGTGTTCTCACCAATTTCATTTATAAAATCATCGAAATTCATTGCGCTTCCTCCATTCTTCCTTTGTAGAAGGTTAAAGATTACGACTGTTCCAGTCATCTCTTAGTTGAATAGCTTTTTTGATTTCTTTGGCTGGAGTTTTCTGCGTTTCTTTGCGAAAGTGGTTTAATAAAATAAACCTACCTTCTCTCGCTTGGAAAAACATGACCCTATGTTTATCTGGACGCAGCTCCCAAATGTCATCTACGATGTGTTTGGCAATTTCCTCAGGAACGAATGTCCCATCCATTTTTATACGTTCAATGCAATAGTGAATTTGGTTAAGTATGATTCTGGCTTCCTTTATTCCTTTGTCTTTACGTCGTTTTAACTCTCGAAGCCAAATTTTGAGCTCTGAATCCCCATCCTTATCTTCATAAATTTTAACTTCGTACACTAGTTAATTGGCTCCTTTATTACTTTATTCATTATCTCAACTAATTATGCCGATTATGATATAAATTATATCATAATCGGCATAACCCATCAACGATATCATCCGATGAAAACTGATTGTTCCCTTTATGTTATCGTTATAGAACTGCAATTTGCAGCCATAAGAACATAACTAAGACCCGTCACTTTCGTTGGAACTAATTTATGTTCCAATGAAAGTGACGGGTGTAGCAACCGAAGGGCGGTAGATTAAGCCTAAGTGCTTCCGGTCATTTTGCATTGTTCTTAATCAATCGAGTCTCTCTACAAAATCATCTAGACTTACTATTACCTCTACTCCCCGCTTTACCACTATTTGTGATACGGTTCACCGCGAAGTTATGGTATAGCATCTGAATTTATTGCTGCATTCCACTTTTTTCCGGAAGTATGTGCCTTTCCCCCATTCGCTCATCATATCAAGAAATACAATCATTGATCGTCCTGACGAACTAAACATATATTCTACTCTTGGTCGAGGCTCCGGCATTTAAATCGTGATCGACAGGATTGTCTTGAATCTTTCATTATTTTCAATGGTAAGAGGCTAAACTCCTAAAATATGCTGAAAGAGCTTTACCCATGCTTCTATCTTGGAGTCATCAATTTGTTTAGCTGCTTTCTCTCTAAGCAATTGCGTTTTAGTTCGTTGAGCAAGCTCTACTTTCCAGCCTTTTTGCAATTCAATATTATTAGACGACGCATATGTCTCAATTTGTTGGACAATCGGAATGTCAGATTGAACAACATCTAAGAAGTCTTCTTCCAAATCCGCCGGTCTAGGTAACATTCGTGTAACAATGCTTGCCAAGAAATCAACAGATATTAAATCCTCAATTTCTGCGCTTTCTAATGCAGCATAATCATTCACAACAATAACGTTGTTAGGACTTGATTCAAAAATTGTCTCTTTTAATTTCTTAGCCCCACTTAAACCCGGTCCATCGCCATCAAGTAGTACAATAGGAAGTGTTTGGTCTTTCCCTGAAATGATGGATACAACTGCTGCGATACCTTTGACTCCTCCGGCCGGGATAAATACAATTTCTCGACTAGGGAGAATCAGACCCTTTCCTATAAGAAAATTCTTAATAGCGCTCAAATAATATTGATCCGAAGTTCCTTCAACAATTACGCTTATACAACCTTGTAATAAAGTATCTGATACCGACAACCCCAAAGCAGCATGAACGGGATAAATAGATTGTGTTTGTTTGACTTCTCCCTCAGCTGCTCGAAGGTTTGCGGAGACAGATGTGGAGCCAGACGAATCTATGTAAACCGCCTTAACCCTATCCAGATGATTTGGATCAACCATGAATGGTGAATGGGTTGTATAAAAAATTTGATTTGTTTTTGAAAGATTATCAAAGAAAGCTGATAAGTCCCTTTGTGCAATCGGATGCAGTGAATTTCCTGGTTCGTCGAGAAGCAATATTGCTCCTTTGTGAGAAGACTGACTTTCTACTAAAAATACAAGATAGAAACTCAAAAACCATTGAAGTCCTGTACTCCTACCCTCTAATTCTATGTCCTCTGGCCTCTTGTCATCTGACACCCAAATTCGAAAATGATTACCGTCAGCTTGAAACCTAAATCGATAGTCACCTTGTTTCCACCATTCCCGAAATCTTGATGTCAACTCTGTTGATGCAGATTGAAGCAGAACATCTCTTTCCTTCTTCTTTTCAGCCACAACATCAATTTGCTCTTGAGTAGGAGAGGATCCTTGTGCAAAGTCTTGTCCCAATTCCAGTATTTCTTGAGGTTTTAATTTCACAAAATTAAATAAGACTTTCAACGTTCTTGCTTTTGCAGCTTCCTTTACACCAAGGTCATTTCGGTTCATGTTTTGAATTACATGTGGTAAATATATCTCAGAGTCAAGATTTCCGTAGTTAGAGTAATAAACAAAAGAAGGCAAATTATCTAAAATCAATTTATTTGCTTCTTCGTTTTCCTCTGGTTCCGGTACATCTATCGCCTCAATTAATTCCTCAAATTCATCCACTAACTGCCCAAATCTAGGTGAAATGGACGATCTCCTAGCGGCTTTAGACAGGTCAATCTCATTTAATATTACCTTGATCTGAGTAAGGACAGGCAGATCAATTGTTAGCTCCGTAATATCCTCAGCTACTGAAAGTGCCGCAGCTAATACCTGCAAAATGCTTTCCTTTAATGGTTCATCAGTCCTAAGTGTAGTTGGGATCCCATTGATATCTTGAACAGTCTGCACGATCTTATCACGAATTATTTGAGTTTCAGGTTTTGACGGTCCCTTGGCTTCTGGAAACTCTACGTAGAACAGGCCATCAAAATCCTTCTTAACAATGACCTGACTTACTTGGTCTCTTGGCAATCTTGTCATTGTTGAAACGGTGTGAGTCAATTGTTCCGAAAGTTCAAATCTTGCCTCAATAAAAACCGGCTTCCTATTTTGAGCCCGGATAATATGATATTTGTCACGCGGGTAATCTTGGATTGCATTAATCTCGCCATCTTTTGCTGGATTTAGCTTCCATAAAGGTACCAACAGATTTGTTTTTCCTGATTCATTTGTGCCTATGAATGCTGTGACATCATTTGCTTTTATCCAGCCGCTGTCCTCTACTGAGCGAAATTGTCTCACTCGAAAACCCATGAGCTTCAATTGCAATCCTCCTTCGATGTCATGTGGAAAGATCCATAAGCATAGGAAAAATTAAACACAGTGTATCTCAATCTTACACTGTTTCTCTTCATTTAACTAGAATAATTTGTAAATAAGTTAGAATAGAAAATGTGGCCAATGAACTAATTTTCAATAATCAAGAGCCGGCTTCGTTGCTTTATTCTACAAGGGTGACCTACTCCTGTGGGTTGAGGGGCAACTTTCCGCGCCCCGCAAGCGAGTAAGGCCAAAAATTTCGCCTCACTTATGATAAGGTTCTCCGCAAAACATCTTAAACAAGGAAAAAGCCTCAAAACCACGTTACCGGCAATTTTGAGGCCTCGCCTCCTACATCAATCTTTCCTATATTGCTTCCTTCTGCTTCTTCCGGCCGCTGAACTGGCTCTCGTACAGGTCCGCGTAGAACCCGCCTTTGGCCAACAGCTCCTTATGCGTTCCCTGCTCGATAACAGCCCCTTGATTCATGACGAGTATAAGGTCGGCGTCGCGGATCGTGGACAGCCTGTGGGCGATCACGAAGCTGGTGCGTCCTTTCATCAGCTCGCTCATGGCATGCTGGATGTGAATCTCCGTCCGCGTATCGACGCTGCTAGTCGCTTCGTCCAATATGAGGATCGCCGGATCGGCGAGAATCGCACGCGCAATCGTAAGCAGCTGCTTCTGGCCCTGCGAAATGTTGGACGCTTCTTCGTTCAACACCGTATCGTAGCCTTCGGGCAGCGTCCGGATGAAGTGGTCCGCATGCGCCGCTTTAGCCGCTTGCACGACCTCCGCTTCCGTCGCTCCTTCTTTGCCGTAAGCGATGTTGTCGCGGATCGTGCCGTTAAACAGCCACGTGTCCTGAAGCACCATGCCGAACAAGCTCCGCAGGTCGCCGCGCTTCAACTGCGTGATGTCGATCCCGTCAATGGTGATGCGCCCGCCCTTCAGCTCATAGAACCGCATCAGCAAGTTGACGAGCGTCGTCTTGCCGGCGCCGGTCGGCCCGACGATCGCGACGGTCTGTCCCGACGACACATCGATGTTCATATCCTCGATCAACGGAGCATCTTCCTTGTAACCGAACTTCACATGCTCGAACCGGACGTTTCCTTTCGGCTGGGCAATGAGCCGCTCACCCTCCGCTTCAGGAGTTTCCTCCTCCTCGTCAAGCAGCTCGAAGACGCGTTCCGCCGACGCGACGGTCGATTGGATAATGTTCGCGATTTGTGCCGTCTGGGCGATCGGCATCGAAAATTGCTTCGAATACATGATGAACGCCTGCACGTCCCCGATTTTTATTGCGTTGCGCATGACCAAAATACCGCCTGCGACGCTGACCAACACGTAGCCGATGTTGCCGATGAAATTCATCAACGGCATGACTGTGCCGGAAATAAACTGCGCCCGCCAAGCCGATTCGTATAATTTGGCGTTGACTCCGTCAAACCGTTCGATCGACTTCTGCTCATGTCCGAACGCTTTGACGACCTGATGGCCGGTGTACATTTCTTCAACATGACCGTTCAATTCGCCGAGCGATTGCTGCATGCCCCTGAAGTGCTTCTGCGACCGGGTCGTAATCGTTCGGATAAAGACGAAGCTGAGCGGCAGAGTGACGATAATGATGAGCGTCATGAGCGGGCTGATTGTGAGCATCATGACCACAACACCGGCCAGCGTCACAATCGACGTGATGAACTGGGTCAAGCTTTGCTGCAGCGTGCCGCTGATGGTGTCGATGTCGTTGACGACGCGGCTTAACGTCTCGCCGTGGGTGCGCGAATCGAAATATTTAAGCGGCAGGCGAGCCAGCTTCAGGTTGACCTCTTGGCGCATATCGTAGACGATCTTCTGCGAGACGCCGGCCATCACGTGCTGCTGGATATAACTGAACAACGAGCTGATAACATAAAGACCTGCAAGCCATAGCAAAATGTTCCCGATCGCACCGAAATCGATACCCGCCCCCGCCATCATGCCTTCAAACAGTATCGTTGTCGCATTCCCCATAATTTTCGGGCTCACAATTCCGAATACGGTGCTGAGCACGGCGGTCAGGAATACGACCGCCATCGCGGTCCGGTGCGGCTTAATGTAAGTAAGCAGCCTGCGGAACGTCGCTTTGAAATTTTTCGCTTTTTGCACGGGCATGCCCATCATCGCAGGACCGCCCCGTCCGCCGGGCCCGAAAGGCAACGCCGGGCCGGGAGCCGCCGCTCTGTCGCCCGGTCCGCCGGGTTTGCCGGTATTGTGCAAATTTGTCTGCTGCCCGCTCATGCGATCTCCTCCTCGGATAGCTGCGAGGCTACAATTTCACGGTATACGTCGGAAGTTTGCATCAGCCGTTGATGGGTGCCGACGCCGGCGATCCGGCCTTCGTCCAGCACGATGATACGATCCGCATCCATTACCGTGCTCACCCTCTGGGCGACGATGATAACCGTCGAATCGGCGATTTCCGACTGCAGCGCTTCCCTCAGCTTGGCGTCGGTCTTGAAGTCGAGCGCGGAGAAGCTGTCGTCGAACAAATAGATACCGGGTTTGCGGACGAGCGCCCGGGCGATGGCCAGCCGCTGCTTCTGCCCGCCGGACACGTTCGCGCCGCCCTGAGAAATAGGCGATTCAAAGCCGTCGTTCATGCCCGAGATGAACTCGGCGGCTTGCGCAATTTCGGCCGCGCGGCGAATGTCTTCGTCCGCCGCCTGCCCGTCGCCGAAACGGATGTTGTCGGCGATCGTGCCGGTGAACAGCATCGCCTTCTGGGGAACGAGCCCGATCAGCTTCCGCAGGCTCTCCTGCGGCATGTCGCGGACGTCGACGCCGCCGATCAGAATCTTTCCTTCGTCCACGTCGTAGAACCTCGGAATTAAATTGACAAGCGTCGACTTGCCAGAACCGGTGCCGCCGATAATCGCCGTCACTTCGCCGGGGCCCGCCGTGAAGGAAACGTCCTTGAGCGCCGGCATTTCCGCGCCGGGATAACTGAACGTCACATTGCGGAACTCCAACGACGGTCCCGAGGCTAGCGTCTGCCCGGAGGCAGCGCCGTCGCGAATGTCGGGCGTCATATTGAGCACTTCGTTAATACGGGCAGCCGAAGCGGCGGCGCGCGGAATCATCGTGAACATCATGGCGGCGAACATAAGAGAGAACATGATTTGCCATGAGTATTGGATAAATGCGATCAAATCGCCGACCTGCATATGTCCGTACTCGATCCGGATGCCGCCGAACCATATGATCGCAATCCCCGCGAAGTTGAGAGCCAACATCATGACCGGCATCATCACCGCCA
Organism: Paenibacillus alkalitolerans; assembly: GCF_016482785.1. Taxonomy (GTDB): domain Bacteria; phylum Bacillota; class Bacilli; order Paenibacillales; family YIM-B00363; genus Paenibacillus_AE; species Paenibacillus_AE alkalitolerans. The sequence continues at coordinate 139,924 of NZ_JAEMXM010000010.1, forward strand.
TGATCCGGTTCACCTTGATCGCGGTGTCCGTCAAATCAGAGTTGGCTCCGTCGAACCTCCGCTGCTCGTGCTCCACCCGGTTAAAGGAACGGATGACGCGGATGCCGGTCAAATTTTCGCGAAGAACGAGGTTCAATTTGTCCAGCTTCGTCTGCATCGCCCTGAAGAGCGGGCCGGCCTTGCGGAACACGAATATAATAAAACCGGCCAGCACTGGAACGATAGCGATAATAACAAGCGACAGCGGAGCGTCTTTGGACACCGCCATCACAATGCCGCCGAAGCACATCATGGGCGCCATGACCATGACGCGCATAGCGATCGTCAGCACTTGATACACTTGGGTAATGTCGTTCGTTGTCCGGGTAATAAGCGAAGCGGTGCCGATCTTGTCGAATTCGTTCAGTGAAAACCGCTCCACGTGAGCGAATACCCGGCTGCGCAAATCTCTAGCGAAGCCGCCGGACGATCTGGCCGCCCACAAGCTTCCGCCGACGGCGCAAACAGCGCCGGCGCCGGCAACGAGAAGCATAAGCCCGCCGATTCGCCAAATGTACGAGGTGTCGCCTTGCACTACGCCGCGATCCACAATGTCGGCCATCAGCGTCGGGAGATACAGCTCAGCCAACGACTGAAGAAAGACGAGGACAAGGACGAGGACCACCTGCAGCCGGTACGGCTTCAAAAATCGAAACAGCTTGATCATTGTTCGCTTTCACCTTCATTCGGTTGAATTGAGGGGCGCTTGCAATCGAGCAAATAGACAGACGACCGGTCGGAGTAATACTGGTACACATCGTCCAGCAGTTCGATCAGCAGACGGGTTCTTTCCATCCCCAAATGGTCGATCAGCCCGTTCGTCCCTTCCAGCATGTCTTGCTCCACCGTGTCGACGGCTTGCTGTCCCGCTTCCGTCAACCGGATGCGAACGACCCGTCGGTCGTCCGGATCGGGAGTCCGTTCGAGCATTCCTTTCGCTTCCAGCACGTTGACCATCTGAGTGACGGTCGGTGAGGAAACGTGGAGGAAGTCGCTCAGTTCGGAAGCTTTCAATCCGGTCGAGCCGGACTTCATGCATCTGCGGACGACATACAGCATCATCTTCTCGCTCTTCGTGAAATCGTCCGAATTCCGCCCGGTCCAGTTAATGCGTCCTATTTGCCGAATGGCGCGTATCAGCTCCTGGGAAATCGTGTGGTCGTTTTTCATCGGGTTGAGTCCCTTCAATACTATTTATATTCGCTAACCAAAATATTTAATTAGCTAACCTAAATAATATATCGGAAAAATAGACGTGTCAATGATCCTTTTCGTCGCTCCTGGATTTGTGCCGCTCGCTCCTTGAGCCCCTTCCCATCGCCGTTGTAGGCTCGAAATCGGGTCTCAAAAGTCGCTCCCGTCACAAACCATTCGCTCTTTTTCCCTTTGAGGCGACAGAACCCCGCTTGAAATAAATGCGAGCAGCGAGCACGCCAGACAGATCCCCGTAAAAATACCTACGGCAGCATAACCGTTAAACAGCGCATAAAGCATTCCCGCCGTCCATGCTCCGACCGTTGTCGCAGCATTCATGGTTGATGTGGCCAGACTTGAAATGGTGCCGCGAATGGCCGGATTCAATCCGTTCAATAGCCCCACCATAAGCGGAAACAATATACCGAGGATAGCAAAAATGAAAAAGAAAGCGCCTTTGACGATAAGTACCGACGGTATATGAGGCAGCGCGATATAAGCCACAATAATGACAAGCATGCCCGCAGCCATAGTACGAAACGGTTGTAGAGCTTTAATCACATACGGACTGAATATGCTTCCAAGCAAGTTGCCCAGCCCTAAGAAAATGATCACATATCCCGCCTCGTCAACCGAAAGGGAAAAGCCGTCGGCCAGCCATTTCCCAAGAAAAGCAAAGGCGGCGCTGCTCCCTAAATGTACAAAAAAGTAAGCGATGTAGGTTCCCCTCGCTTTTCCGCTAGTCAGCAGAGGAACGTATCTTTTGAAAATTGACGGCTTAGCTCCTTGCTGTTGGTGCGGTTTCATGCCGGGTACGGCGAAATAGACCGCAACCGCCAGCAGCAAAGAAAATATGCCGATGGCCCAAAATGGAAAAGACCAGTTCACGGCAGCCAGCACGCTTCCGATCGGCACGCCGAGCGCTTGGGAGACAGCTAGTCCTGCGTAGGCGACGCCCAGCGCTTTGCTGATTTTGGCGGGCGGGTACAGGGTCGGAATGGACGCCCACACTTGCGGCGCTGTGAACGCCGCGCTGACACCCGCCATAAACCGGAACAAGCACATGCTCCAAAAATCGACGGCGAAGCCGCACAAGCATGTTGAAACCGCGAAGCAAACAAGACCGGACAGCATCACTTTCTTCCGGTCCCACCCATCGGACAAAGGTCCGGCGATCAGCGCGAACACCGCCGAACCCAGCGTGTAAGCTCCCATCATCCATCCCGCCAATTCCGTACGTACACCGAACAAGCTTTGCAGTGTCGGAATCAGCGGGGAGATTAGAAATGTATCCGTACCGATAACGAACATGACAAGAAAAAATAACGCGGTAATTTTACTCATTCTCTTCACCATTTTCTTTTGTATTTGATTCTGAGCCTATTGTAGAAGATAATAGTGACAAAAGTTGTCATGAAACCAATAATATAATCGGAGCCATGCCATGTCGAAATCGAAACGTTTGTTGGAACTGATGATGACGGTCAACCGAAAACGCAAATTTACGGTCAAAGAGCTTGCCCGCGAGTTCGGCGTATCCACGAGAACGATGCTAAGAGATTTGCAGGAATTAAGCGGGATGGGGGTACCGCTTTATTCGGAGGTAGGTCCTCACGGCGGTTATCAGGTGCTGAAGGAAAGAATTTTGCCGCCGATCGCATTTTCCGAAGAAGAAGCTGTCGCCATGTTTTTTGCGGTGTACGCGCTTCGTCATTACTCCTCTCTGCCCTTTGAAGCGGAATCCGCTTCCGCATTGGATAAGTTTTATTTGCACATGTCGGGGGACATTCGCGACCGCATCGATCAGATGAAAAACCGGGTGGATTTCGTAACGCCGACGAGACAGCAGGAATCCCCTTATTTAGCGATGCTGCTCGAAGCGGCCGTTGACCAAAAGGTGCTGCTCATCGAATACGAGTCCCGCGGGGATCAGTCGTGCAGGAAAATACAGCCAATTGGAATTTATGCCAATAACGGCTTGTGGTTTTGTCCGGCTTACTGCTTCGAGCGCAAAGACTTTCGCGTTTTTCGCTGCGATCGCATTGTTTCGGCGGCATTCGATCCCGACGGTACGGAGCCTATGGATCTGCGTCATGTACATCTTGGAAATAAGGAGTCGTTCTTCCACACGGAGAAGGAGTCGGCGCAGCTATATGCGGAATTGAGCCGAACAGGCGTCCAAATGTGCGAGGCTGCATTATGGCTGGGCTCCCATCTGCATATCCGGGAGGACGGCACCGGCTGGCTGGAAGGTCCGATTGCCCGGAGCGATCTCGCTTTCTATGCCAGATTTTTCATCGGATTGGGCAATGAGGCGACGGTAAAGCACCCTCAGGAGCTGATAAGCTATATGAAACGGCTTTTCGGAGAAATCATGTCCAAATATCAGTAGCGGCGATAGACTGTACTACTTCCTCCCAATAGTAATTTTTTTCAAAAAATAGTTGCAATGACATCCTATTGTCGCGTATATTAGTTGCAATGACATCCTATTTACAGGAGGTGCTTTCATTGGACCAGAACTCGAAACAACCGCCTTGCGGGGGCGTCGAGTCGCCCGGCAAGTATATTTCGGCCATTTACCGCCATATGCAAATTCTTATTACATCCCGGTTGGAGCAATACCGTATCGGGAGCGGGCAGTATATCTTCTTGATGACGGTTGCCAACAAAGAGGGGATCTCGCAGAAAGCGCTAAGCGAAGAGCTGCTCATCGACAAGACGACGACGGCGAAGGCGATCAGCAAGCTGGAGTCGGAAGGGTACGTTCGAAGGGAAACGGACCCCGCCGATAACAGGTACAACTTGCTTTATTTGACGGAATCGGGCAGATCGGTCATGCCGAAGGTGCAGGAAGTATTACATGATGTGAACGGAAAAATCCGGTCCGGCATGGGCGGCGAGGAATATGAGCTTACGCTGTCCATGCTGCAGAAGATACTGTTCAACGTCAGAGAACAAGTGCGAAACGGAGTGAGCGAGCAATGACGCAAGAAGTTCAACAGAACCAACAACCCGGGAAACAGATTGTCCCTTTACTTGGATGCATGCTTTTATTCTCGGTAATGAATGTGACGATGTTCAATGTAGCGCTTCCGGATATCGCAGGGGACCTCGGAATAACGCAGTCGCTGGCGGGTTGGGTTGTCACCGGCTACGCGATGGTATATGCGATCGGATCGCTTATGTATGGAAAACTGGCGGATTTATTCCCGCTAAAGACGTTGATGACGATCGGCATATCGTTGTTTGCCGCCGGCTCCGTCATCGGCTTCTTATCGGACGGATACTTGTGGCTCCTAACCGGCCGTCTCGTGCAGTGCGCGGGCGCATCTTCGGTACCCGCGCTCGCGATGATTATTCCGGCGCGCTATTTCCCACAGGAACGCCGAGGCGCCGTGATCGGCGTGATCGCGTCCTTCATCGCCTTCTCATCGGGTGTCGGTCCGATCGTAGGCGGCTTTGTAGCGGGAGCGCTCCATTGGAAATACCTGTTCCTGCTTTCTCTCGGCACGCTACTGGTACTTCCGTTCCTTCGCAAAGCGCTGCCGAACGAGCAAAGGCGCGCAGGGAGCATCGACGCACTCGGAGCGGGCTTGCTGGCGGCTTCGGTGGCGATGCTGATGCTTGCGATCACGGCTTCAAACCTTGTTTATGCCGCCGCTTTCGCAGTTTTGCTCTCGCTCTTCATCGCCAGAAGCCTCAAATCGCGCGAACCGTTCATCTCCCTATCCCTGTTTACACAAGGGCCGTTCCGTTACGCGGTTGCCGCGCAGTTTCTGTCCGCCTCGACAGGGTTCAGCATCATGCTGCTCACCCCGCTTCTGCTGAAATCGACGTTCCAACTGACCGCCGACTGGATCGGATTGGTGCTGTTCCCGGCGGCCATGGCGGCTGCGGTGTTCGGGCGCGTCGGAGGTAAGCTGACGGATCGCTATGGCAGCATTCCTATTATGCTCATTGCCGCGTCGCTAATGATTGCCGGCTTTGTCTCGCTTTCTTTGTTAGCTGGTATCGCCCCGTGGGTAGTTGCTTTATGTCTCATACTGCCGAATGTCGGGTTCATTTTTATGCAGTCATCCGTCTCCAAACTCGTTACCTTGCTGCTTCCGAGGGAAAATATCGGCTCCGGCATGGGAATATTCAGCTTGGCGGGATTTTTGGCGGGAGCGATCGGGGGGACTGCGGCGACAAAGGCGGCCGATTCGGGCATTCCTTTTCCGGCCATTTTATTGTGCTTGGCATTCGTTATCGTGGTTCAGATTTGTATCGTGTTCTTTGTCTTGAAAGGAAGAGTAGGCAGCCTGTCTGCAAGCGCCGGCAGGTAACGTCTTAACAATCCATTAGTGTGGAGGTTGTTGATCTGATGAATACAAATCGGAAAGAAACGTTGACCGCGGAATTGCTGTCGTGGCCCGGAGTTACCGTTCAACCCCACCGCTTCGGTGGAATTGAATTCAACTACGAAGGAAAGGAAATCGGACATCTGCACGGCGATCATCTGGTCGACATGCTTTTGCCGAAATCCATTCGGGATGAAATGATTTCCGCCGGACGCGCGCAGCCCCACCACATTTATCCCGAATCGGGCTGGGTATCGATTTATTTGAAGTCCGAGACGGATACATCCGAAGCGATTGAGCTGCTGCGTCTCAAGTATGAGCTTATGAAGAATAAGTAGACGAAGGGGAAAGCCGTTAATAACGGTCATTTACGCCAATAACCTGCCGAAAGAGGACCCGTTTGCTGGACAATGCAATGGATTTTTGACGAGTGCGGCAACATCCGCTTGAAAATAGTCATTAGGTCATAAATCGCCAAAAATTGCGCCTAGGAAGGCGCAGTGGGCCGAAAATGAGCGCTGTAAACCGGACTTTCTCCGGTTAGGATCGCGCAGATCGCCGAAAATGAGCGCTGTAACCGGACTTTCTCCGGTTAGGAGCGCACAGCAGGCCGAAAATAAGCGCTGTAACCGGACTTTCTCCGGTTAGCGGGCCGAAGTGCCGGATACATTTCACCTTAAGCGAAATATTTCGGCTGCAAATTCCTGTCAACAATGAATCGACCGTGCGGATGTTGAACCTATCCATTAGGATAAGCTCAAAGCAGCGGAAAAATCACCGGAGACTCCGTGAAGCAGCGCTCCGGTGATTTCTTATTTATTTGTCTCCGGTTCAATCAACTCCAACGGTGATCCAGCCTGTTCCTCGTCGTTGTCTCCGGTCTCAACCAAACGTTTCAACGCGCCCATCTTATTTTCCCAATACCGTTCGTAATAAGACAGCCATCTTTTCAATTCGAGCAGCGGCTCGGGCTCGAGCCGGTACCTCGTCTCGCGGCCGACTTTTCTCTCCTTGACCAGCCCGGCATCCGCCAAAATACGCAGATGTTTGGAAACGGCCGTCCGAGTCATCGGAAAATGTCCGCTGATCACGGTAACGGGCATCTCCTGGTCACCGAGCAATTTCAGCAGCTCTCGTCGGGTCGGATCGGCGATGGCCTGAAATACATCGTGTCTAGGCGATGCGGATGTCATCATCAAACTTCGACGTATGCGCCCAATTTTTCGACAAGTCCGCCCCAACCATGAGACATTCTGTCGCGCACAATATTGTGCGTTTCTCCGAACGGCGTAACCATACCTTCAACCCAGCCGGAATGGATGAGCGTAAACTCCGTTTTCCCTTCCATTTCAGTCAATTTGAAAGTAACGGTCCATTCCTCGCCCCATTGGAAAGATAGCCGGTTTGGCGGATCCAACTCCGTTACTTCGCAATCGGACATGCCGAACGGACCCGCGTCCAATTGGAACTTAAAGCCGGATTCCGGCTTGAAATTATTTGGCATGAACCAAGCCGCGATGCCCTCCGAAGTGGCGACGGCGTGCCATACTTTCATGATCGGCGCGTTCAGCACGATCTTCTTCTCAATATCGGGCAATGTCTTTTGAGTGTCGTTCCCCATTATTTTATCCTCCTGTTTGGTAGTGTTTATTTGGCGGTCTTCACTTTATCCCGATGGCGAAACCGCAGCGCCGACCACTTATCGTCGATGGCCACGTTGCTTACGGGTCTAAATGAAATATCCTGCACGATGCCGAACAAAATATCCCGGTTGATGTCCGTCTTGATTTTCGAGCTTTGCTTCGGGTATGCGATCCAGAAGATCGCATCTTCTTTCAAGGCCGGAATCACTTTAGGCACCCATTCGCGAACTTCTTCCGCATTGTTTGCAAATAGCATAAGAAAAACTTCTATCGAAGTACATTCAAGGATGAGCGACCGCGAGTAAGAGGAAGTTTTTCTTGGTAAAGAATTTACTCATTTCCTGCTAAAGCAGAAAACTTATAAATTCTTTATCGTTGAAAAAATCGTTTGCCTCTCCGATCACCTCCCCTGCTTCAATGCCAAGACGGTATCCTTCAGGCGCATTCAATACCGTTGCCCGTCCTTCTTTGTAGCGCAGTTTTTTCAACAACTCTTCATTCACCGATCACAATCCTTCCTAATTGCGAAACCATTTGGTTTCACATCGAATTATACGACACCAAATGGTTTCGTGTCAAACAGATTTTGCCGCTTCGTTGCTCTGTACACCAACCTTCAACCGTTGCCTTACGAACACTACCAAAATGAACAAGCAAACGGCAACCGACACGGCGCTGGCCATAAACAAAACCTGATAGCCCGTATATTGGGAAACCCACCCCAGTATGATGGCCCCAAGTCCTATTCCCAAGTCAAACGCGGTAAAGAAGGAAGCATTGGCTGCTCCTTTACGGTCCGGATGGGCAAGACGCAGCGTTGCCGCCTGAAGCGCCGGCTGCGCCGAACCGATACCGGTGCCGAACAGCACGGCCGAAGCAATGACGCCGGCTAATCCGTTAGCGAAGCTTAGTACCAGCAATGCTGAAATCGTAACCGCAAGTGCCGGCACGATGACAACCAATTCGCCGTGACTGTCCGAAAGTTTTCCGGCAACGGGCCGAATCAGGGTAAGCGCGACGGCATATACGAGAAAGAACGTCCCGGAGTTTACGTCGATCGATTCGGCAAACAGCGGCAGAAATGTGAGAATTCCTCCATAAGCGACGGCCAGGAAAAAGAGCGCGACCGTTACCGGTAAAACCGATTTATCGAAAAATTCCATCCTTCCCCCTGCCGCCTTCGGTTGGAACGGTATTTTCGTCACAGCTGCGAAAAGCAGCGCCGCGGCGGAAAGACCGGCAGCCATAAGGAACAGCGCATGGAACGAATAACTTTGTGTGACCCACACTCCAAGGAGCGGGCCGATCGCAACGGCCACCGTCATCGCCATACCGTGCCAACCCATGCCCTCACCGCGGCGGGAGACCGGAATAATATCCGTAACCGCGGTTCCGACGGCGGTTGTGGAGACGGCCCAGCTCATGCCGTGCAGTACGCGCAAAGCCATCAAGTTGACGATGCCGCCGACCCAATCGTACAAATACATGGACAATGCGAAGAGAAGCAGCCCCCAAAGTATAAAAGGCCGCCTGCCGTACCGATCCAGCATTCCGCCGACGAACGGACGAAATATGACGGCAGACAGCGTAAACATACCGGCAGCCAACCCGACCTGCGATTCTGTACCCCCCAATTGCTTAATATAAAGCGGCAAAGTCGGAACGAGCGAATAAAAACCGGCTCCCAGTAAAAGCATTCCAACCGTCATTAGAACAAAAGGCTTCGTCCATAAGCGCTCCACGCACATTCCTCCCCAGCGACTCTAAGTTATTCTCCACTCGATTTAATTCGCTCAATCTCTTCCTCCACCCACCGGATACCCGCCGCTCCGACATGCTTCCGGTGATCGATAACCCGCAGTAATTGAACGCGTTCTTTTTCGGGCTCCGGTTTATAAAGCAGGATTTTTGACTCGAAGCCGGTTATATAATGCAGGTTGATTTGCAGGTACTTCAAATACTGCTCCAGGCAGGCAAGACGAACGTCTTTGGGCACATAAAGGAAGTAGACCATTTTGAAATGAAAAAGAAGCTCGGCCTCCGCGTTATGCTCGAGCGGTTGCGCCATTAGTTCATGGAAGCGTTGGCGGCCGGTTTCGGTCAATTGGTACAATTTTCGCGGTCTTGCGCCCTCCTTTCCCTCATCTGCCAGCTGACGAATCAGTCCGTTCTCCACAAGCCGCGACAGGAGCGGATATAACGTTCCCGAACTGATCTGCCGGAAGGGTCCGACCGCATTTTTTAGAATGTCCTGCAGCAGATACCCATGTTTATCCCCTGTCATCAACTCGCCTAAGATAAACAATTCGTACATAGTAAACCTCCTTACTTACACCATTTCTATATGTCGATTCGATACATATTATATGTCGCCCCGATATAAATAACAACTAAAAAACCAAAACAGGGCTAATCCCGTATGGGCAGCCCTGAAAATGTTCGCGTTTTATATGTCCGTACCGTCCACGATCGACTGAACCCGGCCGACCTGCCCGTCTTGAAGTCTGACCTTGATGCCGTGGGGATGAAAAAGCGAGTTCGTCAGGATGTCCTTCACCACCCCGCGTGTCGTCACACCCGTTCTCTGATCCTTCTTAAGCACGATATCGACGTGCAATCCCGGGCGAATGTCGCTCCGGTTCTTTCCGTTTCCCGCCATGCTGCGTTTCACTCCGATGTGATAAAATATACCCCTATCGTACCATAACCCCCTTACAACCTAAAAACCCGGCCCGCCTGAACAGAAGCACACCGGGTATCTTCATTAGTATTGCCAACTACTTACTGCGATACCGCCTTTACGGCGGCGGCTTTCTTCCGGACGCCGGAAGCGAGCAGCAGTACGAAACAGGTCCCGGCAAGCCACCACAACACCGAATAGCTAGCAGCCGCAACATCCGTGCCTCCGAAGTACATAATGCTGCGCAATCCCTCCGTGACGAATCGGAACGGCGTCCAGGAATAGAGCCAATCCCGCGTCGTTTCCGTCAAAAATTCCGGCGCCATGTTAATAACCGGCATTGAGAAAAACAGCAGCAAGACAAGCAGAGCGACAGCCGGGAACCCGATCCAGTTGAGCAGCGATGACTGCAAGAGGAAGAACGCGGTCCCCGCAAGCCAAAGGAACAACCATGCTTCCGTAAGCCCGTCGATCTCCATTCCGTACCAAGAAGAAGCCATCCACATCAGGAATCCGGATGCGGCAAACACGGTCAACAATCCGGCAGCCGTCTGCGAAGAGACGACCGCCCAACTTCCGTACCCTTTCTCCTTCTCTTTGCCGGCCGCAAGGAACAAGAAGATGCTGGCGACCATGCTGCCCAGCCACATAATCTGCGTCAGCATGTTCGGCGCGCTGCCGTTCGCGTTATTCTCGCCGACCGGATGAACAATCAGCTCTTCCACATCAAACGGCGCCAGCAGCGCTTCTGCTGCGCGAACCGGAAGCTGCTGCGTCTGTTGGCCGATCATCGTAAGAGCTTGCTTGGTCAGCTCCCTCTTCACCCCGCTCGCCACTTGCCCTAAAATTTGCTTCACAGCTGCTGCCGCTTGCACGTTCATACCTTCATTCACCAATATTTTCACGGTCCCCGGTTTCGGATCCGGCGTCTGCAGCGAGAGCACCCCCGAGCTCAGATCGGAAGGAATGATCAAAGCGCCGTAATAACTCTGATCGTCGAGCCCCTTCCTCGCTTCCTCCTCGGAATCGAGCACCTCCCACGCGACCGGCAAATCTTCCAGCTCGAGAAGCTTGCTTGTAATCGTCTCCCCGATTGCCAGCTTGCCGCCGTTCGGAAGGTCCGCGCCTTGATCGAGCACGACCAACGCAACAGGCAAATCTTTCGGCTTCGCCCCGAGCGCCGAGCCCATCATCGCCAAGCCGAAAATCATAATCACAACGAAAACAACGACTATCCCTATCCACAACAACCGCTGTTTCACAAAAACCATCTCTAACAGCCTCCCCAAGCTCCCTGAATTTTAATGAACAAAGTGTTGATTAATCATCACGATGTTAATTATAATTGGTGCCAAGGGCAAATCAATAATCAGTTTAGCTGAAAAATGTTTAGTAATCGTCACTTCGAGCGTCGCATGTTCATTTTTCACAAAATTTTTAAAAAGGGTGATCCGATGACGATCAAAATGGACCGCCGTAAAATAAGGACAAAACAGCTGCTTCGCAAAGCCTTGCTGGAACTTATAGAGGAAAAAGGGATGGACGGCTTGACCGTAAGCGATTTGACCGAAAGGGCTGGCGTAAACCGGGGGACGTTCTACCTGCATTACCGCGATGCGGCAGACTTTCTGGAGCAGCTGAAGACGGAAATATTCGAAGGGTTGACTCATGAGATGGCCCGAATCAATCCGTTTGAGCTTAAATATTATGCGGACAAAGACGAACCTTATCCACCCAGCGTGAAAGTGCTCGAATATTTCGACAAACACGCCGACTTCTTCCGCGTCATTCTCGGACCGAAGGGAGATCCCGCTTTTCCGCTCAGAGTCAAGGAGTTTATGAAGGACAGGCTGTTTAACCATGTATTAAAAAATATTCCGCAGCCGGATGACGCGGCCATCCCGCGCGATTACCTGATTGCGTATGTCACTTCGGCCAATCTCGGCATTTTGATGCATTGGTTCGAATCAGGCAGACAGCTGTCCCCGTCCGACGTGGCTCGCATCATTACGCGAATCGGCGGAGACGGTCCGATGGCTTGGACGGGTTTGAAGTAGGGCGCAGCGTTGCGGCATTCATTCAATAATCTTTGCCGAAATAGCGTCTTTGCGGTTTATTAGATTGACCAAGAGAATCCCGCCTATGATTACGGCTCCCCCAAGGAGCTGAACGGGTAAAACGGTCTCCCCCAACAACAAATGTCCGCATATGACCCCGACAATCGGCACAAGGTTCAAATACATCGTGGTTGCCGCAACATCCAGTTTTCTTAAAGCGTAAATGTATAATAAATAACAGCCCGCGGAACAGAACGCGGCAAGAAATATAATATGAAGCAAAATAGAGACCGGAAAGAGCTTCCACTGTTGGTATTCCGTAATGGCTAATGGAATTAACAGAGCGGTACCGAGCATATGCTGCCAAGCCGTTACCGACAGCCCCGAATATTTTGCCCCGAATGATTTATTGCATAAAGTGTACAGCACCCACGACACCATCGCGCAAACGATGAGAACATTTCCCTTGAAATGTACGGAATCGAGCCGAACCTGTCCGTTCGCGGTAATCGCCAAATATGTCCCCGCAATCGCCAGCACCATGCCCAAGCATTGCGTTGCAGAAACCTTCGTCCTATAAAAGCAAATATCCAAAGACGTGGCGAGGATGGGAATAACGGAAGCAATAAGGGCGGCATTCGAGGCGGTTGAAAGTTTGATCCCGGTATTTTCAAGAAAAAAATACAACGTGACTCCCAAGAAACCGGCCGATCCCATTCTAAGCAAATCTCTCTTCTCAAGTGTTGCGGCAGGCTCCAATTTCTTCAGCAGTATAAAGAGAATGACGGATGCGATCATAAACCGCAGAAGCGCCATTGTGACAGGAGGAACGAAGCTTACCGCAATTTTAATGCTGACAAATGAATAACCCCACAATATCACGACAACGACCATAGCCAAATTTCCCGCGATATTATAGTTTTCCGCTTTTATCAATATTGCTTTCAGTTTAACGGATGACACCTTCCTCTATCCCCTCATCTGATGTTGAAGCCATTGTACAGAGTCGGGGCGGAGGAGTATTGTATGAAATTGTTCTTTATACGGACTTACATTGAAATAGCATATTTGTGCGGAGTGACGCCGACATACCCTTTGAATAATTTCGTAAAGTGGCTTTGGTCGTAAAAGCCCGCTTCCGCGGCAATTTCCGCAATGGGCCTCCGCTTGCGCAATTCTTTCTTGGCGAAATTAATTCTTAAGAGATTCTGATAAGCGTGCGGCGGAATATTATGCTCTTTCTTAAACGAATGGAGCAAGTGAAAGCGGCTGATCCCGGACACCTTCTCGAACTGCTCCAACGTAACCCGTTCCAAATAGTGCTCATGCAAATAATCCTTGACCCTTATCAGACTTTGTTTGGCTTGGCAACCATCGCCCGGCCGCTTCTCTTTGACGGCTCTCCCGTTCCTGATCATATCTACCATTTCAATAGCAACGGTTTCCGTCTCTAACGGAGTTTTCCGGCTCTTCAAGCAGCGGATCATATCATTCAAATATCTCTTTAACAGTTGATTCGTTTCATTTTCGAACAGGAACGGCTCATGGAGATTCTCCTCCTTAGCCCCCAGCGCTTGATTCATCCACTCGGGGCGAATAAACAGCATCTTATATTTCCAATCCGACTTCTCCCGGGGGTTGCAGGCGTGCGGCAAGTAAGGCGGAATCCATATGAACCTTCCCGCCCCGACATCGATGTTTTTACCGTCGCACCACACCGAACTCGAGCCTTCATCTATAACCCCAATTGAATATTCTTCATGAAAATGTTTCTTATACGATAAGCTTTTGTCATTACAAAATTTAATTTCTAGAAAGGGTACCGACTCATCGCGGAAAAAGTTTACGCCTGGCACATTCTCACATCCAATCCACTGTGTGTTCAAACACCGTAATGTTTCATCATTATAGCATCTTGAAACTGGAATAACATACAAAGACGACCAGCCCTTTACCCGTTGCATCGTTATGAAATAAGATGGTTTAAAATAACCGAATTTCTGAAAGGAGACAGCTTCGGTGTTAAAAATCAGCGCTTTCTCTAAGCTGAGCCGAGTATCTGTTAAAACTTTGAGATTTTACGATGAGACGGGATTATTAAAGCCTGCCGCGGTAGACATGAACAACGGTTACCGGTATTATTCCGAGGAGCAGCTCCTCACCGTAAAGCGCATCGTTGCTTTGAAAGAACAGGGTTTTACGTTGGAACAAATTAAATCGCTTCTGGAAGAAAAAGTGCTACCGGATACAGTGAGGAGCAAGTTGCTAGACAAGAAGGAAGAACTGCTGCGTACGATCCAAGAGGCGCAGCATCAGTTGGATGAAATCAATGCAAAACTGCTCCGCATGGAACGGACGGAAAATCAACATAAACCATCAACAATAACAATCCGGCATGTAAAACCTCGGCTCGCGGCCTCCATTCGCGACGTGATCCCCCGTTCGCAGCTGTGTCTGCTGCTGGACGAAATCACGCAGTACGTTCGCATCTACGGGGAGAGTGACGGTAATTTACTCACGATTTTATGGCACGATTACCGCAGCATGAATATGGATCGAGCCGATATCGAGGTGGCATTGCCGCTAACCAAACATATCCCAAGCAGCGACAGAGTGAAAGTCGGCCTCCAGCCCGAATGGAAAGCAGCCGCTTCCCTTGTGCACCGATGCGACCCATACGATAATTCATGCACAGCGGTTGCGCAATTGATGTCGTGGATTTCATCGAATGGATATATTCATCCCGATAAAGAACCGATCCGGGAAATCTATTTAACCTCGGACACAGATATGTATGGAAAGTTGAGACTGGCGGAATTGCTCATACCCGTCGAGTCGTCTAAATAGCATCTCGTTGTTTCTTTCTGCGACCTCTTGACTCTCCCCTTTACTGGAAGGTGTACAGTAGTTCCAGACCAAATAAGGAGTGAGACAATTGAAACGATTGAAAGGGAAAGTTGCATTAGTCACTGGAGCAAGCAGAGGGATTGGCAAAGGAATTGCGCTGCGGCTGGCGGAAGACGGCGCGCTCGTTATCGTTCATTACGGCAACAGCCGCGATGCCGCGGAACATGTCGTTCGCGTCATCGAAGAGCAAGGGGGACGTGCAATTGCCATAGGAGCAAAGCTCGAAACTGTTGCTGGGGTACAGCTGTTGATCGATTCGTTGAAGGAAGCGCTTATTGGCGTTACGGGAGTTCCCCGCTTCGACATTCTGGTTAATAATGCGGGCATCGCTACTTCGAAAACATTCGAGGAGACAACGGAGGAATCATTCGACGAGGTGTTTGCCGTCAACGTGAAAGCCCCGTTCTTCCTCGTCCAGCACGCATTGCCGGTTCTGCGCGACGGCGGACGCATTGTCAATATTTCTTCCGGAGTTACGCGAATCGCATATCCCCACATCATGGCTTACAATTTGTCTAAAGGCGCGATTAATACATTTACGCTGCATCTTGCGAAATTGTTGGGTTCCCGCGGCATTACGGTCAATGCGGTTCTTCCGGGCATCGTCGATACGGACGTTAACGCCTCATGGCTGCATACCCCCGACGGAGAGAAGTACGCCGCCGAAATGTCTGCCCTCGGCAGGATCGGGCAGCCATCGGACGTTGCGGACATAGTCTCGTTCCTCTCCGCATCGGACGGCCGCTGGGTAACGGGTCAGATGATCGATGCGACCGGAGGATCACATTTATAAGTTTGAGAACGAAGCCCCTTCCGTTTCAGCATGGACGGGGTTTTTCTGCGTTTATGGCATGCTTCCGGTTCCAAAGTATCGGTACAAAATGTCCATTTTCACCAATTTACTAAACATTTAAACTATCTCAACAATTCCTTAAAACTGATTTGTTATGCTTTTAAATAGAACTTCATCATAGAAACTCATCTCCAAAATTGATAGGGAGGTATACTAAGTTGGACAAGCGATTAAGCCGACGGAACTTCTTAAAAACAAGCGGAATGAGTACGGTAGCTTTGGCGTTGGGCGCAACAGGCGCGTTCTCGTTGGGAGGAGGCAAGAGCGCTCTTGCGGCTCTCGACAATCCTCGGGCCGGCTTAGCCGGATTCGGCGGCGGATTCGGACCTTTGGTGAAGGACCCGGGCGGCATCCTGAATCTACCCGAAGGCTTCCAGTACCGTATTATTTCGGAAGAGGGCGGCAAGCTTTCGGACGGACGAGTGATACCGGGAATGTTTGACGGCATGGCCGCGTTTGCTGGGCGGCATAATTCTACTATCATTGTGCGCAATCACGAGCAGAGCGGAAATACGGATAATCCAGTTGAAGGAAAAAATCCGTACGACAAATTAAGAACCGGCGGCACGACTGCACTTGTGGTCGGTCCGGACCGTAAAGTGATGGACGAGTACGTAACCTCCGCGGGGACAATCCGCAACTGCGCCGGAGGAGCAACTCCTTGGGGAACGTGGCTCACATGCGAGGAAACGCGCGAAATGGGCCATGGCTATGTGTTCGAGGTCGATCCTTTGAATCCCGAAAACGAGTTGTCCAAAACTCCAATTCGGGAAATGGGCGCTTTCTCGCATGAGGCGACGGCGATCGATCCGAGCACGGGCATTGTGTATTTGACGGAAGACGCCAGCCCCAGCTTCTTGTATCGTTTCATTCCTAACGACCGGAGCCAAAAGCCGGGAGCGCTTCACAACGGCGGCAAGCTGCAAGCCGCGGCGATCGAGGAGATGCCTGCCGCGTTAGCCGGATCGTTCGCCACGGGGCAAACATTCGGGATCGTTTGGAAAGACGTGAATCCGGAAAAACCGAGCCTCGAGGCCGCAGAAAAAGGTTGCATCGTGTTCAGCCGCTTGGAAGGCGCATGGTTTTCGGGAGGCGTATTCTGGTTCGACGACACGAGCGCCGGAGAGGAACGTTTAGGCCGGTTATACCGCTATTTCCCGGCAACCAACACGTTGGAGTTATTCTATGAATCTTCCGAGAAAAACGATTTGGAAGCGCCCGACAACATCTGCATCACGCCGTGGGGCGATTTATGGATTGCCGAAGACGGCGGCGGCTCGGACAGAGTGATCGGCGTCACTCCTGAAGGACAAACGTACGTTTTCGCGGAAAATACGCTGAACGGAGCCGAGCTGGCGGGTCCCGTCTTCTCTCCGGACGGCCACACGTTCTTTGTAAATATTCAACGTCCCGGAATCACCTTTGCCATCTGGGGTCCGTTCGCACGCAGCAATTCCGGACGCCAAAGATTGATGGGCCACGCCGCTCCTCCGGCGCACCTCGCTCCGGTAATTTCGGACAAGCTGGCAGCCTTCGCCGAAAGCAAAGGCATGTCTTCGCTCGAAGCCGCCGCGCTCCACCGCCACGGAATGCCGATATTGTAAGCAAGTCCGATTTGAAAATGGGCTGTCCCTAAAGTCATAATTAATGACCAAGGGATAGCCCTTTTTCTAATAAGCCGATATTACTAACTCAGTTATAAGGAGCGGAGAACGTTCAACACTTCACCAGGCTCCATCCTTGTTTTATAATCCGGGTCCACGCTCGCTAAACGAATGATCCCCTGCTTGTCAATTAAATACGTTGCAGGCACCGGAAGCTCCCAGGAATCGTCGCCGTTAAATCCGTCTAAGCCAAAGCCGAGCGAACGGTAGATTTCGTGCAAATAGTCCGGCAGCTTAAATTTAAGCAGATACTTCTGCGCGACTTGATTACCCAAATCGCTTAACACGTGAAAGCTCAATTCGTTCTTCTCCTGTACCGTTAACGTGTGGTCCGGAGTTAAGGGACTTACCGCCAACAATTGAGCTCCGGCCTCATGAATGCTGCCCAAGTTTCGTTGATACGCTTTTAACTCCAGGTTGCAGAACGGGCACCACTCTCCGCGGTAAAAGGTAAGAATAACCGGGCCCTTCGCGATTTCTTCAGATAAGGTGACCCCGTTGCCTGTCTGATTCCGCAAGGTGAAGTCAGGCGCCTCTGTCCCAACCGCCAAACCTTTGGCCATGCCTGATTCACGCAGCTCCCGGATCGATCTTTCGAATGCCTCTATAACCTCCTTAGGCAGAACCTCCACCCCATGCTTCGCCACAGCTTCCAGCTGATCTTTCAGCTTCGTATATTGCGTACTTTCCACTGCATATCTCTCCCTTCCCTGATATGCGAAAATCGTAACACGCCCCTAACCACATCTCTACCAGTTGACGGAGCCCGATGGCGGTTAGCCGGAAGATCCGCACTATCCGCACAAAAAAAACCGCTCCTAAGAGCGGTTAATGAACCGGGCTTTACGAACGCCGAACGAATGCGCCGGGGTTGACGCCGTACTTTTCCCGAAAAGCTTCCGCAAAGTAGCTGGGATTCGAATACCCAACCTCATAAGACACCTCGATCACACTGGCGCCTCCATTTTGCAGCAGGCGGTACGCTCTCTCCAGACGCCGATCCCTGAGGTAACCGAACACCGTTTGGCCGTACATTTCTTTGAAGCCGATTTTCAGTTTATAATCATTCAAGCCAATCAACCGGGACAATTCCAACAGTGTGGGAGGCTCCGTCATCCGTTCGAGAATAATCTCCCTCGCTTGCCGGATTTTCTCCATATCGGTCTTGGACAGCTTCGTCGTTGCCGGTCCGCCGTCCATTAAGAAAGAGCGGAACGCCAAAGACAGCAGTTCTAGTATTCTGCACTCCGCCTCAAGGTTTCGCAAGCCTTGCCCTCCGGACGATTCCATCAGCTGCTTAATGAGAATGGAAGCCGCCGGATCGATGCTTTCTTGAAACATGCGATACGGCTTTCCCCCGATGATCCGGTTAAAGTCGGCCGAACGCGCGCCGCCCGCCTCCTCCATAAAGTGATGGAAGGTTGAAACGGGGATACCGATGCTTAGCATTTGGAAAGATTGATTTCTGCTAAACTGCAGTCCGGCCTCCGCCGGGTTGACAAATTGAAGTGTGTAGCTGCCGGGGGCTACCTTGTACCGCTCACCGGAGACGTGCATTTCTCTAGTGCCTTCCAAGCAGTAGCTCAGCTCGACCATAGCCGCCTCTGTACGAAGGTTCACTATACGATTGTGATGCAGCTTGAAATCTGCGATAGCCACTACTATATCTGAACGGGGCGCTAGCCGGTGAACGGAGCCCTCCCCCATCTTTGAATGAAACTTTAACTTTTCCGTCCGGTTATCCGTCTGCCTGCTCATGTGAAAGCTATCGAAGAAAAGATTAAAGTTTTGATGAATGTCGGGAACACCCACTGCTCTCACCCACGTTCTTTTATTGACTTGCAGTATCGCCCCCGCAAAAAAATCAATGCCTGATTTTCGGCGGCGCTATTTGCGATAAGGTTCTATAATAAGAGTATCAATCAAGGTTTGGAAGTGTACAAATGATAATTTCTAATCGTAATGAAGAATATTACAAAGCATTATTAGAAAAAAACACCGAATACGAAGGATTGTTCTATGTGGGCGTCAAGACAACCGGCGTATTTTGCCGCCCGACTTGTCCGGCACGAAAGCCGAAGTTTGAAAACTGCGAATTTTTCGAGTCCGCTCAGCAGGCTCTTCTCGCCTCTTACCGGCCATGCCAACGATGCCGTCCGTTATCGCATCCGAACCATGTCTCGGATATTGTTCGCGTACTTGTCGAAGCTGTTGAGAATAATCCGGAAAAACGATGGAAAGGGCAAGATTTTAAAAATCTCTCGGTTGACGAATCGACGGCGCGACGGCAGTTCAAGAAGCGGTTCGGCATGACATTCGTCGAATACGCCCGCGCGCGCCGCATGGGGCTTGCCTTGAAGAACATCAGGTCCGGCCAATCGGTCATTGACAGTCAACTGTCGACCGGCTATGAATCCGGAAGCGGTTTCAGAGACGCATTCTCACGAATCATGGGAGCGGCTCCTGCTTTTCTTAATAATAGGAAGATTCTGAACGCAGCTTGGATCGATACGCGTCTCGGCCCGATGATTGCCATTGCGGATGAACAAGCGCTTTATCTTTTGGAATTTGTTGACCGCCGTGGTTTGGAGCGTGAAGTCGAAAGGCTCAGAAAACGGACAAGATCGGCGATTATCCCAGGAATGACGGAGCCGATTCAATCGATTGAAAGAGAATTGGTTCAATACTTTGAAGGTACGCTGACCAAATTCAAAACCCCGCTCTTTCTATTAGGATCAGATTTTCAAAAAAGCGTCTGGGAGCAATTATTGAAAATACCGCCGGGAGAAACCCGCTCCTATCTGGACATTGCCGTTTCTCTCGGAAAACCGACGGCATTTCGCGCTGTGGCGCAAGCCAACGGGGCAAATCAGCTCGCCATCGTCATTCCTTGTCACCGCGTTATTAATTCGGACGGCGGTTTAGGCGGATACGGCGGCGGCCTGACGCGCAAACATTGGCTGCTGGAGCATGAAAAACAAGGGAATTAAAGTTAGTTCCGCTAAATTTTAAGGACGAATGATGGCAAGTCTATCCACGTCGCCCGGGTGTTCACCCTCATCAAGCCGTAGCGTTCAGATCCGCCGCCTACTTTTGAACAAAGACTTTATAGCCGAAACCTTTCGCCAATCGGGCCAACCCTCCCAACACTAAATCTTGCGCAATTTTGGGTGGCCCGGCCATATACCCTTCCATCGCTTCCCAGGCTAATCCTAGCCATAGCGGATTGCGCGGAATACCTTTGCCGTTCAACTTCCCTTCGCATTCCAACTTATGGATAAGAGCAAACATCTGCCAATGGAGACCCGGGGGCCGTATTTCATGAAGCGCAACCAGCGTAGTGTCGCTCTCATTCCAAAATTGATGCACCTGACCCGGAAAAATCGTCAATTTCTCTCCCGGTCCGAGCACGGTTTCTTCTCCGTTCACCTTAAACCGCATTTTTCCTTGCTTTATTGTGAATGTTTCCGTTAGAACCGGATGCCAATGCGGTCCGTTGATGGCGCCATTTCGGATTATTTTGTGCTCCACCAATAAATATTCTCCGTCGTTGTCCTTGCTCCGCTCCAAACATGTGACGGATTGACCGTCGGGATAAAGCAAGACGCTTCCATTCGGGTAATCATTACTCATTGCCTCCACCTCCGAGCTTGCCGTCTGCTCTTAGTATAATCTAGGAGGCTGGATAAATGTTGGATAACGCAACACTTTTCCGAACATATAGTGATCTATTGTTCGTAATAGAAAGCTCTGTCTCATGTTCTACAATATGCTCATGCAGCAAAGACTTAAGGAACGATTACGCTGATTACCGTACGTGCACTCTCCCTTAGTTTCAGATTGGCTTATCCTCCGTTGTGGTGCTCTCCCGGACATAACGTTCGTATCCTCCTCTTGCGCACATTCTCCCCGTGGCTCATAAAGCGAACCTGGTTTCATTCCACGCCGCCGCCTTTGCATCTTAGCCATTCTTCTGAGCCAGAAGGATAGTGCCCGCAAGAGAGTTAGTATGGTGTGGGATATACCTCCGGGCTCCATTGCAGACGTGTTCTTTGAATAGAGGTTTAAGGTTACAACACGTCCGCAAAAAGTCGCTCCTCCGGCATATCCCACACCCGTTACTTGTGATAAGGCTCACCTTAACGGTCATAACGGCGAAAAATAGCGAAGGAGCTTGCCGCGGCAGCTCCTTTTGTTATATAGATGGACTTGATCATACTATGAACGAACATCGTCGAAATTCCGCAGAAGATGTTTCTCCAGCTCTTTTCCGTTTGTTTTTAGTTCTTGCATAATCGGAATACTCATATCGGTATTGGGGTTGGGCCCCAATGCATAATGGCAAATAGGACCGGAATCAGCTCAAGTGCTTTTTGTGTTGGCCGATACATCGTTTGTGCCCGATTTGACTCGCCTTCAATTCTGACGAGCAAGCCTGCTTCAACAAGTGATTGGAGCCGTGCGCTCAAAATATTGGATGCGATGCGCTCCCGTGAAGCCAGGAATTCGCGGTAATACCGCTTGTTCTGGATAAGGACGTCACGAAGAATAACGAGGCTCCAGGGATCGCCCCATATGTCGAGCGAATATACAATGGGACAGACGGAAAATGTTCGCTTTTTCATAAGCAAAATTATACTTTCTGTGCTTGCATATTGCAATTTGAGTGTAGTAATTGATCCTATTCCTGCCAGGCCACTGGTTTATCGAGTATGACGCCATCCGTCTCCACCCATTGACGGAGACTGCCCGCTTGGACTTGAATTACGATGAAATACAAATCTCCAGTACCGTTATTGCGAAGCGTGCGTTCGCCTTCAGGTGAAACACGAATAGCCATTCCTTCCTTGACATCAAAAATCTGTCCATCCACCTGAAACTGACCTCGACCGCCTATGAATAGGTATAGTTCCTCATTCTCGCCATGAGTGTGATAAAACGGGATAGAGCCTCCCTCCGGCAGTTGGTTCAGTGAAACTTCCATGCCGGTTAGTCCAAGTCTGTCCTTCAGAAAGTACTTTCCTGGGACGGGGTCCTTCGACATAGTCAAAAGACTGTTAAAAGGACCTGCTTCCACAACGCTGAAATGAGTTCCGTTCATTTGCAAACTTCCTTTCAATTTGAGTTTCCTTCTAACTTGTCTTCATCTTTGCGAATATCCTTTTCTAATAAATCCTCGTGTCGGAGCATCAGTTTGAATTGATATGTAACCTTAGAGATCCGATCTTCTTCAACGTCATAACGCCGGCTCCGTTATTGTTGATAGATCGAGTATAAAGTATGTACTTTTAAATTGCAAGTATAAAACGAGAAATGTGCATACATTTACCAACAAAAACTTTTACAATATCATTAACTTCAAGCTTTTGGTCTTGCAAAACTTGTTCCACCAAACATTTTCGCCGTTACTTAAGATACGGTTCACCTTAACGGTCATAACGGCGAAAAATGGGAAAGGAGTTGACCACGGCAGCCCCTTTCTTGGTTACTATACTTATTGCACTATCGTCTTCCGTTAGCGTAAAGCATCAGTGCTTTCAAGTACTGCCTTTATCCTCCTTACGCTAGAAGACGAGCTCTCTTCCTTAACAATTTTAAAAGTACCAAGGTCAGCCGTATTCACCGCGTGAGGACCGCCGCATATCTCTTTGGAGAATTTGCCCATCGTATATACTTTTACCATCTGGCCATACTTGCTCTCGAATAGACCAATAGCCCCTGTTCTACGTGCATCTTCAAGCGTCATCTCTTCGAACGTAATCCCGACGCCTTCGGCAATCGCTTCATTGACCAGCCGCTCGGTTGCCACGATCTCTTCTTCAGTCATTTTACGATGGAACGAAAAATCAAAGCGCAGTCTCTCAGCCGTTATATTGCTGCCCTTTTGCGCCACCTCATCTCCGAGAACCTTTCGTAGTGCAGCATGCAGAAGATGAGTTGCCGTATGCAGATTTGCCGTCTGTGCAGAATTATCTGCTAAACCGCCTTTAAACTTTTGGGCTGCTCCGGCTTGAGATAACTCTCTATGCTTCTGAAATTTCTCTAGATATCCTTCCAGATCGATGGCGATGGAACGCTCTGTTGCCAGTTCCATGGTCAATTCGATGGGAAACCCATACGTATCATAAAGTTTGAATGCAGCTGCACCGTCTATTTGACCATTTACTAATGAAATCGAAAGCTTATCGAATTCACGAAGTCCCTGCGCGAGCGTTTTTTGAAAACGAGCTTCTTCCGCCTGGAGTTCCCTAATAATTTTATCGCGATTGCTTTGCAGCTCTGGGTATATTAGCTCGTACTTGTCAATCACAGCGCTAGCGATATCCGCTAGACCGCCTTCTTGAATACTCAATTGCATTGCGAATCTAACAGCTCGGCGAATCAATCTTCGCAGCACATAGCCTTGGTCGACATTAGACGGAGTAATGCCGTAATTATCACCAAGGATAAATACTGCCGTGCGGGTATGATCCGCAACAACTCGATACGCTTTGGGTTGATTTTCGTATGCCGTCTCCGACAGTTCTTCAATTCGTGAGAATATCGTAGTAAACAGGTCGCTATCATAGACTGTTCCTCCATTCAAAGCGACTAGCACTCTCTCTAAGCCCATTCCCGTATCGACGTTTTTTTGATCAAGCGGTTCAAACTTTCCCTCCGCCGTTTTGTTATATTTCATAAATACAATATTCCAGAATTCAACATAGCGCCCACATCCACATGCTGGCGAACATGTAGGACCGCAACGTTCTTTATCCGAGATAATGAAGATTTCCGTATCGGGACCGCAAGGACCTGTTTGACCTGCTGGCCCCCACCAATTATCGGCTTTAGGCAAGAAGAAGATCTCTTCCTCACATTGACCTAATGCACACCATATCTCGTACGACTCCTGATCACGGGGAGCATCATCATCTCCTTCGAATACAGTAACCGCAATTTTATGCTTGGGTATATCGAGCCAGTTCGGCGAAGTGACGAACTCCCAACTCCACGATATGGATTCATGTTTGAAATAATCGCCAAGTGACCAGTTGCCCATCATCTCAAAAAAGGTGCAATGGGTATCATCACCGACTTCATCTATATCCACAGTACGTATACACTTCTGAACATTGGTTAACCTCGTTCCAGATGGATGCTTCTCTCCAAGTAAATAGGGCACCAGCGGGTGCATGCCCGCTGTCGTAAACAATACGGTGGGATCGTTATCGGGTATAACGGAAGCGCTAGAAATGACGGCATGACCTTTTTCTTGAAAAAACTGAATATACTTCGCTCTAATCTCTTCAGATGTATACAGTTTCATTGATATTTCTCCTTTTACTCTATTTTAGACAACAAAAAAACGCCCCAAGATTGGGACGAATTAATCGCGGTACCACCCAAGTTATTGTCTTCGCATTTAGCGATACAATCAGCTCAATTGACTATAACGAGTCAAACCGGCGGGCATTAACCGCACTCCTGAACCGGCAACATACTAAGTTTCGTAGGATTTCACACCAAAACATCCCTCTCTGAACGAAATGTAGCATATTTTGTTCATTCATTGATTTCATTTATATCATTTCCTAATTATTGTTATTGTAGCCAGTTAGAATTCAGATGTCAATCGTGTATATTAGCAACCTGCATAATACTCGAAAACCCACTCGTAATTAACGTAAACTGCCCGTTAGCTGAACAGGCTGTCGACATATCGGTAGCTTGGTGTAGTTGACCCTGATCCATTTCGATGTACTATTGATCTCAATCTTAAGTTACGATAGAGCGCTCCTGCTCGCTAAAGAACTGCAGTTTCCAATGCTTATTTCAAGAGCGAATGAGCGGCTAGCACGTATTGTTTAATCTGAGTTACGAATGACTTTGAGCTCTTACAATCAAAACTTCCGGCGGTAAAACCAAGGTGCATATCGATATATGCCTATAAATCGCTTATGAAACGAATTTAACGCAGGCATGCTTAGCGGTAGATTCAGACGCCATGCTCTTTCATTGATGCTGAATCGAAGAATGAGATTCATTCGTTTCCTACGAGCAGACGAACCCGGGTTCGCCAGCCGTCGAATAATACCGCTGAACTGCGGGATCAGCAACCAATTATAAATCGCCGCAGCCGCGCTACCCCCTCCGCGATTTCCTTATCATCCAGTTTGCCGTAGCCCAGCACAACCTGATGGTGATGGCGACCTTTCCCGAGCGCGTAATCCTCCAGCGAATTCAGCCGTACGCCGAACGCTTCCGCCTCCTCCCATTTCAAGCGCGCGCAGCGTCCCTCTTCGAAGCTCGCTTGCAGGTGCATGCCTGCTTCATCCCCTCGAATATCCACCCCGTCGCCAAAATGGCGCTTCAGCGCCTCCGCAAGCACGCCGCGCCTCCTTTTGTAAACCTGTTTCATCCTCTGTACATGGCGGTCGAAATGACCGTCCTTGATAAATTTGGCAAGCGCATGCTGGGCAATCGTCGGGGCAAACAGATTAAGATCCGCTTTCGTACGGATGACCGTATCCGCAAGCTGGGGAGGCAACACGAGAAATCCTAAGCGCAACGACGGAGAGAGTGTCTTGCTGAAAGTACCCGAATAGATGACGCGGGACGGCGCTAACGTCTGCAGTGGTGGAATCGGCACACCGCTGTGCCGGAACTCGCTGTCGTAGTCATCCTCAATAATGTAATGTCCCGCAGCTTCCGCCAGCCTCACCACCTGCTGTCGGCGCTGAATAGGAAGAACACTGCCGGTCGGGTATTGGTGGGAAGGAGTCAGTACCAGCAAACCACCCGGCTCTTCCGGGCCGATCCGATCAATGTCCATCCCTTTCTCATCGACGTCCACCGGACTAAGCGTATAGCCAATCCGCCGAAAAATCGCCGGAACGATATCGATCGTCGGTTCTTCCACATAGACGGTCCGAACCATCTGCGAGCAGGCGGTAGCGATAAGCAAAAAGCCTTCCGACGAACCGGAAACAATCACGACCTGCTCGGGATGGCAGCGAATGCCTTTTACGCGAAACAAATAGCTGGCAAGTGCGCTGCGCAGCGCCGAATCGCCGCGAATGTCGCCGTAATCGAGCAGCTCTTCCCCCGTGCGGTCCGCCGTCTCCCGCAAATACTTGCCCCAAAGCCGTCTCGGAAACAAGCGCGGATCTGGCGCTCCGCCACGGAAGTCGATAACGCCGTTATTTGCGGCGATACGTGCAGACTCGGCCGGAATTTGCCATGCACCCGGCTCCGCCAGCCGCCTGAAACGCACTTGAATCCCGCCCGCAACAAATGTACCCGAGCCGACGCGGCTATCCAGGTACCCCTCGGCTATCAGTTGCTCATACACCTCAATGATAATACTGCGTGCGATACCCAATTCCTGCGCCGCCGTCCGCGTGGGAGGAAGCTTGAACCCCGCCTGCAAGTCCCCGCTCTCAATCATAGCGCGCAAATGCGTGCACAACTGCATCATCACCGAACCCTGATGTTCGCCCTGCCTAAACCCGAACATTTATAATCCGCCCCTAAATTGGTTCCTCAAAACTCATGGATATTGGACCTAAATTATACCAATTGCATTCATTATAATCAAAATCAACCAAAGAACAAAGGAGTGATTGCAGTGTTGAAAAGGAAGCTGGGAAAATCGGGAATCGAAACCGAAGCGCTCGGTATCGGCTGCTGGGCGATCGGAGGACCATGGCATGATGCGGTAACCGGCCAGGAATACGGGTGGGGCGAGATTGATGACAGCGAGTCGATTCGCGCCATTCATCAAGCGATCGACTTGGGAGTTACCTTGATCGACACCGCTGATAATTATGGCGCCGGACACAGTGAGCGAATAGTCGGCCGGGCTGTCCAAGGCAAACGCAGCCAAGTCGTCATCGCTACAAAATTCGGATACGTGACCGATGAAGCTGCTAAGGAAGCGCTCGGTAAAAATGCATCGGCTGCCTACATCAAACAAGCGTGTGAAGCTTCGCTTCGGAGACTTGGCACAGATTACATCGATCTGTATCAATTCCACCTGGGCGATTACCCGCCGGACCAAGCGGAGGAAGTCATGGCCGTGTTGGAGGACTTGGTTTCCGAAGGCAAAATCCGCTGGTACGGCTGGTCAACCGATCTGCCCGATAGTGCCCAGCTGTTCGCCAAAGGACGTTATTGCGCAGCCATTCAGCACGATCTCAACATTTTCCGCGAAAATGACGCCATCCTGCAAGTGTGCGAAGAATACGGCCTCGCCAGCATTAACCGCGGACCGCTCGCCATGGGCCTGCTGACAGGCAAGTATTCGGCGAATGCCGGTGTCAGCAATCCGAAGGACATTCGCGGCAAGCACAATCTGGGATGGCTGACCTATTTCAATAGCGACGGCAAGCCGTCACCCAAGCTGACGGCCATGCTCTCGAATATTAGGGACATCCTAACCTCAGGCGGCAGAACGCTTGCGCAAGGCGCTTTAGCCTGGATTTGGGCCAAAAGTGAGGATACGATACCGATACCCGGTTTTCGCTCTATGCGGCAGGTAAAGGAAAACGTGCAGGCGCTGCAGTTCGGACCGCTGACCAAGGAGCAAATGCAGCAGATCGATCAAATTTTGTACAAGGAGTCGCAGTAACAAGTCATGTCGACTACTATCAGGTGAGAGACCGCCAATGACGAACGCGTATATATATTTCAAATTCAAAGGAACTACAGGCACTTATTTGACCTAAAAACACCTAAAAATACGATCCCAATGAAAATAGCGGAACTGAGGTTACTTATTTGGATGGATTGAGAGGCATTTTCCCTAATATCCAGCCAATAAGTGCCTGTAGTTCCGCTATTTTCTTCGACAGAGCCCAATTTAGCCAAATAAGACCCTGCAGTTCCTCTAAAACAACTGAGGCTATCCTGCTGTCACGCATTCACCCCGAGCTTCCGTTTCAACCGGGTTGCAAATATCTCCAGCAAGATCGCAAATATCAGAATAAAATAGGTTATGACACCGACTTCTCTTAGATCGTAATAAAATACGCTCGCCATAAACATGTCGAATCCGATTCCGCCCGCTCCCGCCGCCGCGCCCATAGCCACCGCAACGGCAAAGTTGATTTCGAACCTGAGAAACGTCCAAGAAAGAAGGTAAGTGATCGTGCCGGGAATGACCGCTTGGAACACGATCTGCCACCAGTTGGCGCCGCTCGCTTTTAACGCTTCGATGACGCCCTCGTCCATCTCCTCGAACGATTCGGAATAAGCTTTAACCAAATATCCGATCGTGTGAAAGCTCATGCCGACCACCGCGGCAACGCTCCCGAGCCCGGCCGACACGGCGAATATCAATACCCATAAAACCGTCGGAACCGCTCTTATAAACGCGACGCAGCCTCTGATGACATTGGAAATCGCCCTCGTCGTCAAGTTCCGGGCCGCGAACAAACCCAGAAAGAGGGAGACCGCCGCTCCAAACAACGTTGTCAGAAAAGCGAGTCCTATCGTTACAAAAACCTTGTATACCGCTTCGGGAAAAGTAAAATGTTTAAAGTGCGGCTCGAACAAGACGGTTTTGAAAGTTTGCGCCGTCTTGAAGATAGCGTCAAAGAAGTTCAAGTCTTTGTAATCGAATGTCAGGAACCCGAATACGGTTGCAACCGCCAGCACAAGCAGCGTGGCCCGTATCGTAATCGTCGCTTTGTTCAACGATTTTACTTTGATTCTCGTTGCGGTCTCGGCGGCCATTAC
The DNA here is from genome assembly GCF_016482785.1 of Paenibacillus alkalitolerans. Taxonomy (GTDB): domain Bacteria; phylum Bacillota; class Bacilli; order Paenibacillales; family YIM-B00363; genus Paenibacillus_AE; species Paenibacillus_AE alkalitolerans. The sequence goes on from NZ_JAEMXM010000010.1 coordinate 169,025, forward strand.
AATATCGTCCTCCTGACATAGTTCGAAATCGCTTCGATGAATAAGATAGTGATGACGATTGATATGACTACGAGGCTGGCCGCATGATAGTTCATATTTTTGTAGTATAAGTTAAAGGCGAAGCCGATCCCCGAACCTGTCAAAATTCCGACAAGCGTGGCATGGCGGATGTTGGTTTCAATCGTAAACAGCACCCAACTGACCATCTGGGGAAGGCCGGACGGAATGACGGATTGGAATACGATGTGGAAATATCCGGCGCCTGTCGCTCTCAGCGCTTCGACCGATCCCCCGCTCGCCTCGTCGATCGTTTCCATAAATGCCCTCGTCAAAAATCCGAACGAACCGAAAAATAACGCGAAATATCCGGTCATCACGTTCTGGCCGAAAGAGAACAGCAATATCATCGACCACGCGGCGACATCGATGTTTCGGAAGACGGTGGCGATCCCTCTGCTGATACCGCCTAGAAACGCGTTAAACCGGGTTGTGTTTGCTCCGAATATAGCGAACAGCAAGGCGAGGGCAGCCCCCGTCGAAGTGGCGGCGACGGAAACAAGCACCGTCTCACGCAATTTGACCAAAATATCGGGAAGCTTTCCCAACGATTCCGCATTCGGATAAAAATTCGAAGCCCCCCAGAAGATTGCCTTGGGAATGGAGGTAAAGCCTTTCGCAACATTGTATTCCGTGATCACGATCGCCGCAAGCGTAACTAAAGACAACACTCCCAGATATATCAGGGAGTTCATCCTTTTTCTCGCGAAGAAATCACCCCGCATTTTTGCCACCGTGATCAAATATGAGTTCTCCCGCTTCGGAGCCGTAGATCGTATGAATCATGCCCGTGGTCAATTCTTTGGCCGGTCCGTCGTAAACGACTCTTCCCTTGTTCACGCCGATGATTCTGTCGGAATATTTCAACGCGACGTCCACTTGGTGAAGATTGACAAGAACGGTAATCCCCATGGTGGACGAAATGGTTTTGAGATAATCCATGATCACTTTGGACGCATTGGGATCAAGAGAGGCAATAGGCTCGTCGCAAAGCAGCATTTTCGGTTTTTGAACGAGCGCCCGCGCGATGCCCACCCGCTGCTTTTGCCCTCCGCTTAACTGGTCGGCCCGCTTATAGGTTTGCTCCTGCAAACCGAGAATGTTCAACATGTTGACCGCCTGCTTTTTTTCCTCTTCGCTGTAAAGGCCCAACACCCCGGCAATGGTAGATTTGTAACCGAGTCTGCCGTGAAGCACATTCTCGATGACGCTCATTCTGTTGACCAGATTATAGTGCTGGAAAACCATGCCGATCGTTCTTCTGACCTTCTTCAATTGCAGCTTGTCCAGCTTCATAACGTTCACATCGTTATAGATGACTTCTCCGCCGCTGGCATCGACCATCCTGTTGATGCACCGGAGGAGGGTCGATTTCCCCGCCCCCGACGGACCGATAATGGAAACAAATTCGCCTTCTTTGACGCTAAAGCTGACATCGGACAAAGCCGTGGTCTCTTGACCGTAACGCTTCGACACCCGTCTCACTTCAAGTAAATTTTTCATTGATTTACCCCTCAAAGTTTTTTGCGTTTTGTTCCAACGGTTATTTGGACAATTCTCTAATCGGGTTAAACCATTCGTCTTCCACTTTAAGCATTTTTTCATCGCCGCTCTTGCTGAACAAACCCGAGAATTCCGAATCCTTCGGCACGAAAATTTTCGGATTGTTCGCAACCTCGTCGGAAGTGAAAGCTTCAATAAGCTTGTCCACCGTAGCCTGATCCACTTTCTCCGTATTTACGACGAACGGCGAGTTTAATACCGGCGTGACGGAGACGAGCACGAACTGTTCGCCGGGGAACGCATTGAACGGCTCCTCCGCGTCGGCCTTTACCTGATAAACGGCGCCGGGCTTGTTTTCTTCGCCTTCCGCCAATTCAACGTAGTTTTTGACGCAGCTGTCGCAAAATGCCGCCACATCCGCCTTCCCGCTGATCAGGTTCACCGCGGAGCCCTGGTGGGAATTGCCGAACAGCACCTCGCTGAAAAACTTGCCGCTGCCGCCTTCCATCAGCTCCTCCGCAGTCAAATCCTTGTATTGATCCATCTTCGTAAAATAGTTCACAATACCGGAAGAGGGCACTTTAAACCCGGATGTGGAGCTGGTGGATACGAAAGAGAATTTCTTTCCGGCAATATTGTCGATCTTGAAGCTGTCCCCGTCCTTATACGCCTCTCCGTTTCCTTTCTTGACCGCCAACCAGCTGTGGTACACCGCGTCGTCCAATGTCCCCGATTTCCCGCTCGGTACGACAAGCGGGAGTACCTTCGCGTTTTTGTCATGAGCTTCAATATAAGATTGAGGACCCAGGAACGCCAGATCCGCATTGCCGTTGGCAATGGCCTCTACGGCAATGATGTAATCCGTCGTCGTCTTATGCTCCACCTTCTTGCCGGTCGACTCTTCGATAATTTTGCCCAACTCTTCGCGGGCCGCGCTTACATCGGCGCCGGATTCGTTCGGAAGCCATGCGACGGAAATCGTGCCGCTCCCGGCCGAATTCAGCGAACAACCTGAGAAAATCGCAACAAAGACGCATGCCATGATTAATGTGAGTGCTTTTTTCATTTTCAACAATCCTCCCAATATGAATGTTATAGACCGAGTGTTAATCTGCGATTAAATCAAACGCTTACTTGCGTAAAATGACCGTCGTGCATGTTATACTCGCGGTGGCATAAATTGTTCATGAATTCAAGATCGTGGAAGATACCAAGCATGGTCGTGCCTTCCCTCATCAATTGCTCCATCAATTCTCTGACCTTCGTTTTCGAACCGTGATCGAGGCTTGCGGTCGGTTCGTCAAGCAGAAGCAGTCTCGGACGCTTCACCATCGCTCTGGCAATATTCAACCGAAGCTTTTCACCCCCCGAGAATGTGGCAGGGTAGCTGTCCCACAAATCCTCATCCAGTTCAAAATGCTCCAGCATCTTTTCCGCTTCCCGCTTTGCGGCGTCCTCGGTGTTCCCCATCTCCGCGCTCGCTTGTTCCACCAGCTCTCTTGCCGTTGTCCGCGGCATAACACTCAAAAATTGCGAAACGTAACCGATTTCATGCTTGCGCAAATAAACGATTTCCCGCTCCGATGCTTCCGCCAAATTGATCCGGCCGAATTTCTTCGATGCGTACCATATATTCCCCCCTTTGACCGCATATGTGCGGTAGATGCTCTTCAATATCGTAGACTTCCCGCTGCCGCTCTTTCCGGTAATACCGACAAATTCGCCTTCCTTCAGATCCAAATCGATGCGGTCTAAGGCGTTGATGTGTTTATTCAAGTTATGAAGCGTGAACGACTTCGACAAGTTCTCAATCGTCAGTATCGATTTCATTGATCTTCCCGCTTTCCGTCATCCGACTCGGTAATTCGTTTTTTGTATGAGCCTGCCATCGACAAAGACCGAAGTGACCACCGGAAAGTCCGGCTCGATTTTTTCGATGATTAACAAATCCGCCTTCTTGCCTTCCCGGATCGATCCGATTTCATGGTCCAGGTTGACCGCTTTGGCAGGATTCAGCGTCACCAGTTTAAACATTTCGGAAAGATCCATGCCGTGGTTCCTGTGCAATTCAAAGACGGCGTGCAGCATGGCGGCCGGGTAATAATCGCTGCACAATATATCAATGCTGCCCTCCCGGATAGCTTCGGCCGCCGACAAATTGCCGCTGTGGGAACCGCCCAGGAGCACGTTCGGAGCGCCGGCTGCGGTGTACATTCCCTTCTCTTTGGCTTTCCGGGCAATTTCCAACGTAATCGGAAACTCGCTGATGACCGCGCCGAAGCTTTGCACAAGCTCCAATTTTTCAATGGAATCGTCGTCGTGAGAAGCGACCGCGACTTCATGCTCGCGGGCGAATTGCGCGAGCTCCCTTATTGCGTCAATGGTCAGCTTCTCCTTCCGTTGATGCCTGTCGATGATGCGGTCGATTTCTTCATCATTGAGATTGTCATACCCCTTGACCGTGGCGCGGAACACTTCCAAACAGCGATATTGCCCCTGGCCCGGGGTATGATCCATAAAGGAAACGAGATGCACCTTCTTCTCCGCAATAAAAGCTTTCAGGCTCGCGATTTCTTCGATGTTATCGATTTCGAACCGGGCATGGAAGCGATGGCGGACTAGATGCTTGCTTCGGTGGGTCTCATCGATAATATCAATCAACCGTCTCACGTTCTCCGGCTCTCGAATCGGCTTATAAGCATATTCCGAGCCCTTCCATAAAGAGAGCGAATGATACATGGTCGTAATGCCGTGTGTGATCAATTCCTTCTCCGTCTCCCTGATGCTGAGGTTGAAATCCATCAGCGATGTAGGCCTTGGCGCGGCCATATGCTCAATATAATCGGAATGCAGATCGATGAATCCCGGCGAGACGTACCCGCCTTCCGCATCGATAAGCTCGACGCCGCCGACAATTTCCAGTTCTCCCCGTCTGGCGATTCTTGAAATTTGATTGCCGTCGATCAACAAATCAAAGCCGTCCAATACCGCTTCCTCCGTAATGATGCGTCCGCCCGTTATAAGATACACATTCTCCCCCACTTTCCTTGATCATCTGGCAATCATAGCAGCGAATGAACCAGCTGCTGCGTGTATCGGTGCTGCGGATCCTCCAGAATTTGATCCGTAAGGCCGTATTCGATCACTCTGCCGTCCAACATGACCATCGTCCGGTCGGCCAGCATCCGGATCACGCCCAAATCGTGCGAAACGATAATAATGCTGATATTGAGCTGTCTCTGGAGTTGTTTAATCAAATCCAACACGCTGGCTTGAACCGAAAGGTCCAGTCCGGTTGTCACTTCATCGAGCAGAAGAATCGGCGGGTTATTCGACAGCGCCTTCGCGATTTGAACGCGCTGCTGCATGCCTCCGGAGAAATTCTTCGGCGGTTCCTTCATCCGGCGGACGGGAATATTCACGTGCTCCAGAAGCGCGCGCCCCCTCTCTTCCATAGCTCCGACTTTCCTGCTTCCGGCCGCGATCAATTTTTCCGCAATATTGCCGATGGAGGAGAAGCCCATTCGTAATCCGAGAACGGGGTTTTGGTAAACCTTGCCCATCTGATGATTGCGGATGTGCCGCTTTTGCTGAGAGGACTCCCCAAACAAATTGACTTCTCCGTTCTTGTAGGTGCGGATATACGCTTCTCCTCCCGTCACATCCTGATCGAAGTATAAACATTGCATCAACGTCGATTTGCCGCTCCCGCTTTCCCCGACAATACCGAACACCTCGCCCGGAAACAGATCGAACGAGATGTTCCGGCATGCATACACGGTGCCGCATTTCGGACAATAATTTTTGATCAAGCGTTCCTCTTCACCCGTCCGGCAATGACCGCATCCGGCGCCGTATTGCTTATTCAGGTTTTTGACCGATAAAATCGGCGTTTCAAAATCATTCATTCGCGCGGCACCTCTTCCATGCGTTTAGCGGAGACCGAGTTTAACCGGGATAAGCAAAAGCTGGTGTCATTGCATTGATGGTACGGCTCTCCCGTCTCCTCATGGATCAATTCATCCAGGAACACGCCCGTGGCCCCGCACAACCGGCAGCTCATACCGTCAAACCGCTCCGCCTCGAACGGATAATCGTCGAAAGCCAAGGAAACGACCTTTGTATACGGAGGCACGGCATACACCTTCTTCTCGCGACCCGCTCCCAGTAAAATCAAGGCGTTGGAGCTGTCCATCTTCGGATTGTCGAACCGCGGAATCGGACTCGGCGCCATCACATACCTGTCGTGCACCAGTACGGGATGGTCGGCGTCGGTGGACATATTGCCGTACTTCATAATTTGTTCGAACAGCATCAGCCATGCGCCGCTGTATTCCTTCTCCGCGTGCAACCTCTTGGTTACCGCTTCGCTCGGCTCATAGTATCTCAGCGGTTCCGGCAGCGGGACCTGCAGCACCAAAATCTGATGTTCCTTCAGCGGAACCTCCGGAATACGGTGCCTCGACTGAATCAAGGTGGCTTCAGCCGTATCCTCAACGGCTTTCACGCCTGTCGTTCCGGCCACGAGCTTCTTGATATTGACCGCGTTCACCGATTCATCGGCCCCTTGGTCGATCACTTTCAGCACGTCGTTTTTACCGATCAAAGAAAGCGTCAGCTGCAAGCCGCCGGTGCCCCAGCCGCGGGCGATCGGCATCTCTCTTGAAGCGAAAGGCACCTGGTAACCCGGAATGGCGATTGCTTTCAACGTGGCCCGCCTGATTTCCCGCTTCGACCCTTCATCAAAAAACGCAAAGTTGTACGCGATTTTCACGGACTCCCCACCTCTTGTTTCTCTGTTGTGCTCTTCCTCGTCTTGCGCACGCTATCCAGCTTCGACTGAAAGGTGACGTAATGCGGCATTTTGAGGTGGGACACGAATCCGGTCGCTTCAACGGAATCGATATGATAAAGGACGAACTCCTGGTTTTGGCTCGGAAACTCGGGATTTTTCGCGCTCAAGCTGTTGTCCAATATGCCCATTGCAATCGCTTTGGTTTCATTCTGTCCGAAGCAGATGCCGTATCCGATATCGAATTCGATCTCTTTCATTCCGTGTTCCTTCTCTACCGTTACCGGAATGAGCATTTCGACCTCGGTCGCTTTGACATCGCCTATATAGTAAGCATCATCCGGGTCGGACGGGCCGACCGGGTCGTCGATGCATACAGGCAGGTCTCCGACGCGAAGCTCACCGACCGTCGGATGCAGCTGCCCGTACCCGCGAATGACGGCATAAGCGAAAGCGGTGACGGCGCCGGTTTGCCCTCTGGTCAGGACTTGCAGCCTCTCGCTGCGGCTGGCGGGAAATTTCAAGCTTGTTCTCGTCACGTCATCCGGCTCTTGATCGTCGTTGTCGCACTCGGCGATCAGACCTTCCGCGCGCAAATAATCCGACACTTTGGGCAAACGGTTCAGATCCGTATGATCGGCCTCATATTCAACAGCCTCCCGTTCGAATGCGGTGAGCCACCGCTTCGCTTCTTCTTCCGTTTCATTCATGAGCTCGAAATCGATCAGCCTGTGTATGAAATCGGTCGTTGCGCCTAATATCTGCCCCCCTGGAATATCCTTGAAGCTCGCCGAAATTCTTCTTTCGACCCGCATTTCGCCGGAGTGAACCGTTCTGGAATAATGCTTTCTGGACAAGGTGGACCGGTAAGCTCTCATCAGGAACACGGCTTCCTCGGGGTTTCCTTCGGCTTGCTTAACGGCGATCGCCGCAAGCGTTTCACTGTATAAGCTGCTCTCCGACATGACCTGGTCGATCAACCCTCTCATCCCGCACTCGATCGACTCGACTTCAAGCACCTTGCCTTTTTTCACTCTCTCGTATTTCAAGCGACGGATCGATTGTTCGATGGCGAGCGTTCCGCCTTTGACGGCAACGTAACCCACTATTCGTTCACCCGCTTTCTAATTTGAGTCGTCCGCGGCAAACATACCGCTTGGCTGTCCCGGTCGACAAAGATCATATCGATGCCCATCGGAAATTCGCCGTTCTTCGCGTTTCGAAGCTCCAGCCAGCTTCCGTCCCTCACCACCAGCAGACCGTTCGCTTCTTTGATGCCCGGGCCGGTCAGCACTAAGTCGTCATCATTTGTGATCGTCTCCGCTTCCACAATGAATGTCGCCGACATGTGAGGATTGACCAGATCGCCGGTTTTGGCCGCACGAAGCGCCTGTTCCAATTGTTCCGGCTTAGCGTCGCGAAGCACAAAGATGTAATCGGCGTGTGCCGCTTCCGCTTCTCTCGCATACGTTAACCGGTTAAACAGCCTCGCGGTCTCCTCTTCCCGTTGCGAGACGATCTTGAACGTCACTTCCGTATCCAAGAGCACCATCGCCAGAAGAACGGTCGCACCGAAGCAGCACGTATCCATTCCGATGTTGTTTGCCTGCTCTCCGAGGCGGGAGACGGTGCCGGGTCTGGACATCGAGTCGACTAATTTCCTGTACGCCATCTGTGTATCATGAACCATATCCAGTTGCATCGCTTACTCTCCTTTACTCGCCGTCGTCCATCGTTTCGAAATTCACCTTAGTTTGCATAATCTTTCTTTGCCGCGCTTTTCTCTTTTGCTCGATCGCATGCTCCTCCGCCGTTAACTCTTCCTGCCAACGCTTCGTTTCATCGAGACCCGCCTGATAAGCCGCGTCGATGACGGCAAGCTGGTAAGCCAATTCAGGCTCATGCCCTTTTACGATGCCTAATCCGACGGCGCCGCCGATCTGCACTTTGCATTCCGTGACGAACACTTCTCCAAAGTAGAACAAGCTTTTCTTCGCCGTTTCTCTCGCCTTGATCATGACCAAACCGTTATTGGGCCGTTCGATCGTCTTCACTTCGTACCGGCCGATGATTTGCTGCGCCAATCGCGCGGGGATCTCTCTGGATCCGTTAATTAAAATCTCCGTCCGCCTCTTCCGTCGCATTCCCAGTTCCTCCTCATTAGCCGGTCTAAATGACATAGGTAAAGTAATCGCTTCTGTATAAGGTTTTCGTATGCTCCAGCACTTTGCCGGTTCGCTTGTCCGTGCAGCCGGACTCCAGCATCAACAAGGGTATCAGGCTCGAGCATTCCAACAGCTCGCGTTCGGTTTTCGAAGGGAACGCCACGCTTAGTACGGTTGTTTTGGATTCGAGTTCGGTATAGCCCTTGCTCTTGTAATAATCGAACATCGATGTAATGTGTCTGCCCGCTTCGGCAATATCGCCGAAAATACATTCCGCCACATACGAGGTGTGCAGAGCGATAGGGCGCTGATCGACCAGCCGTAATCTACCGATGCGGTATACTCCGGTCTCCTCGCCGACTTCCAGCTCCTGATAGATTTTCTTGTTATAAGGAATTTTTTCGCAGAAAATGTTGCGCGACTGATAGTTATAACCGAGTTCGGTCATTTTTTTGCTGAAGCTCACGTTCCCCGAGAGCACAAGCGGGATCTGCCGCCGTCTGTTCTTGACATAGCTTCCTTTGCCTTGCTTCGAGTAGATATATCCCAGCTCTTGCAAGGTGGCGTACGCTTTGCGCGCCGTCATCCGCGGCACCTTGAACAAGTCCGCTATCTCATTCTCGGAGGGAAGCTTATCGTCCGGTTCGTATGTTCCGGCGCGAATATCGAATATGAATTTATCGACAATGTCCTGAACCTCGTCTTGCATCTGCGATCACCCCCGGACATCATTAGACGCCATATTTGGCAATAAACGAAGGGACGTCGTTCAAATCATGGAACCGTTCCTCCAGCACGTCGCGCGGCCAATCCCACCAAGCGATCCGCAATAATTGCTCCGCGATTCCGGGTTCGAATCTCGCCCGGATCGTTCTGGCGGGTACGCCGGCCACGATGGTGAACGGGGGAACGTCCTTCGTCATCACCGCTCCGGAGCCGACAACCGCTCCTGTGCCGACGCTGACCCCTTTCATAATGATCGCGCCGTGCCCGATCCATACGTCGTGGCCGATCGTGACGCGGCTCGAACGGCGCCAATCGAAGAAAGCTTCGTCGTCGCGGTCGCCGAAACCGTACGATTTCCTGCGGTAGGTCATATGGTGCTGCGTGACCCGGTCCATCGGATGTTGAACGGGGTTGATGCAGACGTGGGAAGCGATATTGCCGAACTTGCCGATTTCCGCGTAATTAACGGTTACGTCCTCCATCGTATAGGTGTAGTCTCCGATTTCGGACTCGGTAATTTTGTTGAAAGCGCCGACGGACGTCCATTCTCCTAAGCGGCTGTTGTTTACGATGCTCGTCTCGTGAATGAGCGGCTCGGCCGAAAGCTTGACTTCCGTGCGAGGACGATGAATATGCTTCATCGAACGGCAGCTCCTTTCTTCGCTTTCAGGGCGTTCACGCAATCGATTCCCGGATCCTTGCAGCCGAGCGCGACGTCCGCTTCGCCGTAAAACCCGTGAAAATCGCTGCCGCCCGTCATAATCAGCCCATATTGTTCTGCGTACTCCCTGGCTCTTGCTTCGTCTTGTGGCCCGTGCAGCGGATGCCATACTTCAATGCCCGCCAACCCGTTCTCCACCAACTCCGGTACGGCTTCGAAATTGCCGTATTGCCCCGGATGGGCGAGCGCCGGAATTCCGCCCGCTTGCAAAACGGCCTGGATCGCCAATCGCGCGTCAACATACTTCATTGGGACGAATGCGATGCCCGGCGCCTCCCCGTTCTGCCCGCGCGAGAACAGCTCTTTGTACAAATCGCCGTAAATCGTGCTTGCATAGCCGTTGTCGAGCAAGGCGTGCATAATATGCTGCTTGTACACTCCCGTACCGCCGGCGGCATATTTCTCGACTTGCTCCCAAGTAATGTTATAGCCGGCCTCGATCAGACGGTTTACCATGACATATGACGCATGATGGCGCATGTCCAACAGCGGAGCGCAGATATCCTCCAGCGCGGAGTGCCCCGGTTCTATAAAGTAGCCGAGAATATGGACTCTCCTGTTTCTGGTGAAATCGTAGGCGGATATCTCGATTCCGGGAATGATTTCCAGTCCTTCTCTACTACCCGCTTCCACCATTTGTCCCAAACCTTGCGTTGTGTCGTGGTTCGTTATCGCCAAACAGCCGACGCCTTCCAGCTTGGCCAGATCTATAATCTCTCGTAAGGACATGGAACAGTCCGATACGTCGGTATGGCAGTGCAAATCGACCTTCACCAATGGCTCACACTCCAGAAACAATTTTTTGTCATCGTAACTTGGTGCCAAGTAACAAGGGTTATGCCAGTGTAAAACCGGTATTAAGATCTTGTAAATTTAAGTCCGCCGCTGCACAGGCAAGCGGGGTCGTCTTCGTGACAGGACCGCTCAACATGTCGGTTTGCGGGCGAAAAAATAAAGGAACTGCAGGCACTTATTTGGCCGGAAAAAGCCGCCGCCGAAAAAATAGCGGAACTGGGGTCGCTTATTTGGCCGGTTTCAGGGGGAAACACCCTAAAATCCAGCCAATAAGTGCCTGCAGTTCCGCTATTTTTGCCAACAAGCCCGGTTTTCGCCAAATAAGTCCCTGTACTTCCTTAAAGAAAATTGATACCACAAGTGGGGAACGAGCAGAGAGCACAACCATCTGCGGGGAGCTAGCAGGGAACGATCTGAGAGAGCAACTACCGGCGAACGATTGAATAGTGCAGCCACGAGAAGGGACAGGGAAATACACGCTGCAGATGAAAATTGTTAACGCACGCGGAAGTATTTGCTGATGAAAGATCTCTCAAATTTCCTTTTGTGAACAATAGAGGATTTTCAAGTACTTATTTTTCGAAGATGGCAGGTGGCGTAGGTGAATAGGGGATTTTGGCGGACTTATTTTTTTCTGTAATCAGCTTCAAACGCGCTCTGGATGAGGAAATAAGTACGTCGGAGTCCCTTATGTATAACTTGGAAGGTTGTAACGGCTACAAATAGGTACCTGAAAATCCCTTAAACAAAATTGATGCCACGAGAGAGAGTGAGCGGAGAGAGCAACCACCGGCGGGAGCGATTGGAGGGAGCAACCACCAATGTGAACGAACGGAGAGAGCAACCACCAATGTGAACGAACGGAGAGAGCAACCACCAACGTGAACGAGCGGAAAGAGCAACCAACAGCGGGAACGATTGAATCGTGCAGCNCGTGAACGAGCGGAAAGAGCAACCAACAGCGGGAACGATTGAATCGTGCAGCCACGAACGAAACTGAGGCCTGAACGCCTCCGATGAGATGCTCGCGGTCCTAGTGTAAAAGTCAACATATAAATCTCAAACAAAAAGCGGGAGCAAAGTTTGGATCAAAAATAGACGCAGAACGGCCCCGGAGCGATTCAATGTACTCCGGAGCCGTGCCGTTCACTTTTTGAACAATGACGGAAACGCCGCTGCAAGTTAAGCGTGTGCTCGTTAAGAGCGGCACGCTTTTTACATTTTGCCAGATATAATTTTGGAGGGTTGCGTGATTGGCGAAAATATTCGCCTATAAAATCCCAATATTTGGAACGTCAGCAAGTTGGGATTTGGATAATTTTTGAAACAAATCGAGCATAAACCGCCTCCATAATGTCTTCAGATTTTTGTTTTTTCCTGTAAGCCATATTCATTATACCGAACATCAGTTCCCATTTGAAGATGTTCTCTCTCCAAAGAAGGCGATGAGCCGGAGATCGAAAAAGGTATAATCTACCGCCATCCCATACACTTACACCGCCGCGCCGCGGATGCACTCCGCGAAAGCGTTGAACGCTTTACTGGCGAACTGCTCCTTTCGGGAAACAAGCCGAGTTGTCGCGAACCGGTACTTTTCCGGGACAGGATACACTCGCACTCGATCATCGTTCTCATCGACGGACGGCCGCGTCAACATCGAGCATCCGATGCCCGCCCGTACGCAATTGAGCAGCGTCTCCAGAGTGCTGACCTCGATCACGTTTGCGGACGAAACGCCATTGACGCGCAGCCAATCCTCCGCGGCGGCACGCAGAGGACAGCCCTTCGGAAACACGACCCACGAGGCATTTGTTACTTCGGGCGAATTGCTGCCGGCGGCCGTCACCAGAACGACTTCTTCCCGAAGCTCATGAGCGACATGCATCGGCGATAGATCAAACTCGCCCGTGAGGAACGCTCCGTCCAACTGGCGGCTCAACAGCTTCTCATAATTTTGAGGCGACGTACCGGTGATAAGCGACAACTCGACTTTGGGATATTTCGTTTGAAACACGGACAAAGCGCGAATAAACGAAGCGGATGAAGCCATCGTCTCGACAACGCCGATCGAAAGAGGTCCGCACGGGTAATCCGGTTCTTTAACGTCCATAACGGCTTCATCCACCCTGTTCAAAATGTCCATTACGTGCTTTTTAAACAATAGTCCCTTCTCAGTCGGTGCGACGCCTTTCACATTTCTATGGAATAGTTGAACTCCAAGCTCCGACTCCAGCTTGCGGATGCGCATGGTGATGTTCGACTGGACGTAGCCCAGCTTCTCCGCGGCGCGCGTTATGCTGCCCTGCTCGATAATCGCTAAAAACATTTTCAGATCGGACAGCTCCATTAGGATCCTCCCGTCGTTATCATCAATTAAACTGATGACGCTATCATTACCAATCATTTTACGTCATGCCGTTTATGCATTACAATCCTCTCAAGAAAAGCAATAACCGCAAAATAAAGGAGGATTACTACAAAATGAGCAGCTATCCCCAGCTTTTATCCGCATTTCGTCTTGGATCTTCTTTTCAGCTGCCTAATAGAGCGGTACTATCCCCGATGACCCGCACGAGCGCGGAACCGTCCGGGATGGCGAACGAGCGCATGGTTCGTTATTACACGCGATTTGCCAAGGGAGGGTTCGGTCTCATCATTACGGAAGGCCTTTACCCCGACGATGCTTACAGCCAGAGCTACGACAATCAGCCGGGAATCGCGAACGACGCGCAGGCTGAATCATGGATTCCAGTCATTCGAGCGGTACAGCGCGAAGGCGCAAAGATTATCGCCCAACTGATACACGCAGGCGCGTTGGTTCAACATGGCCGGTTTGCGCCGATCGCACCTTCCGCGGTCAAGCCTGTTGGCGCCATGCTTGAGGAGCATGGCGGGAGCGGGGAATTCCCCGTTCCCAGAGAGATGTCGCAGACCGAAATTCGGCAGGCGGTCGAAGGTTTCGCCCAAGCAGCCCTCCGCGCCAAGCGGGCCGGCTTTGACGGAGTCGAAGTGCATGCGGCCAACGGCTATTTGCTCGATCAATTCATCACAGACTACACGAACCTGAGAACCGATGAATACGGCGGTTCCACCGAGCGGCGCATCCGTATCGTTGCGGAGGTGCTTGAAGCGATTCGCGCCGCGGTCGGTCCCGATTACATCGTCGGCGTCCGCATTTCGCAAGGAAAAGTCAACGATTTCCATCATAAATGGGCCGGCGGAGAGGCGGACGCCAACATCATCTTCGAGAGAGTCGCCGCCGCATCCCCCAGCTACATCCATACGACGGAATACAAAGCGTTCGCGCCGGCATTCTCTGAAGGGGGACCGACTCTCGCAGGACTCGCAAAGCGGTACAGCGGTCTACCCGTTATCGCCAACGGCAAGCTGGGCGACCCTGAGGCGGCGGAGCGTCTCATAGCGTCCGGCGATGCCGATCTGGCGGCAATCGGGACGAGCGCTTTGGCGAATCCGGATTGGGTTAATAGAGTGAAGGAAGGCAGGACGCTGAATCCGTTTGACCATCAATTCCTTCATCCTATTGCGACGATCAAGGAAGAAGAACTGTTATAAAGGAACTGCAGGCACTTATCGCATCGGATTACGCCATCGGCGAAAAAATAGCGGAACCGGGGTCACTTATTCGGACGAATTCAAGGGAAGCTCCCAAAAAAAACGTCCAATAAGGCCCTACAGTTCCGCTATTTCTTCGGTAAAACGAACTTCACCCAAATAAGTCCCTGCAATTCCGCTATTTCAGCGTTGCAGCAGTTACGGACGCGTCAAATCATATTTGTAACACACAACCGCCTCAACCTGCTTGAAACCCTCCTGAATATACAAGCCTTTGCCCTTCATTCTCCGCATTATTTCCCCGTGCGGATTGACAACGATATAAGTTGGGTTATCGTCGTTAGGCTCGAAATCTCTTAAATCTTCATCATATAAGTATGAATCGTCGATATCCATTCTATGTTTCTTGCAATATGCGACAAAATCTTCTTTTCTCTCCATCGTTAACTTCCGTATTTCCATGCGCTCGTCTCCCCAATTTCTTTCAAAATGAAGCCCAGAAAACTTCCACCCGACCAAAATGCAGCCCAACAAACTCCACCCGCCTGTAGCCCGCAAAAACCAAATCACCATAACTCAGGACATTTTTCAGCTGCCGCGGACCTTTTTGATCCTGAGTTATGTACATTGCGTCACCTAGCAACGAATCCATTCTGCCAATCCATATATTACCATATGGCGCACGCTTTCATCCTGTATCGGCGTTAGAACCGAAGAGTGAATGGTTGACAATATTTTCTTACTCATGATAAATTGACATTGTAACACTTATTACAAAATTACACGTGGTGGAATATGAGTCGAAAATCAAATAGAAGTGTCGTAATCTCCGTCAGACTGGATGAAACAACCTCAGCAGCCGTTGATTTATTGGTGAATGCCGGTCTTGCGCAAAGCCGTTCCGAGGCCGCATCTCAATTTATAAGCATCGGGGTCCAGTCCTCGGAAGAGCTGCTGCTAAAGGCAAAACAGCTTGAAGAAACCGTTCGCGCATTGAAAGATGAAATGTTGGATGCGGTCAAAAGCAAAAACCTCGACAAAGTCAAACGCCTGCTCGAAATCGACGAAAAGCTGAAAGACGCGAAATCCGAAGAAGGCCAAACCGCCGTATTAATGGCCGCTTATTACCGCGCTAATGAAATAAAAGAATTGCTCCTCCAGAAGGGTGCGGAACTTAACTTATATGAAGCTGCAGCCGTCGGCAACACAGCCAGGATAAAAGAAATAGTAAGCGAAGCGCCGAAACTCATTAACAGCCACAGCTTTGACGGATATACGCCTTTGGGACTTGCAGCGCATTTCGGACATGAAGAAGCCGCCGCCTATTTGCTGGATCGTGGGGCTGATATAAACCTGAAAGGAAAAGACGGAAAGCTCAACAACACCGCGCTGCACGCTTCGATTGCAGGCAATCACATCAACATCGTGAAGCTGCTGCTTACACACGGTGCCGATATCAACTCCCAGTGCGAAGGCGAGACTCGTAAAGGCTTTACTCCTTTACACGTGGCGGCTCATTTTAACCGATTCGAGATTGCTAAAATGCTGCTTGAAAATGGGGCAAATCCTTTAATGCGAAACAGCGAGTCGTTAACACCCTCAGAATACGCGATTGCAAAGGGCAATAACGAAATAGCTGATATAATTCAGTCGTTTCATCGAATATGAATGAGAGGGGATATACTTAATGTCTAGTAGTCTTAGTCCCGAATTGGTAAAAGATTTTGTTTACAACGCTCATGGCGACTTCGACAAGGTTAAGGAACTGCTTGAGCAACAACCCGGATTACTTAATGCCGCATGGGATTGGGGTAACGGCGATTGGGAAACGGCTCTAGGCGCTGCCGCACATATGGGAAGACGCGATATAGCCCTCTATTTGTTGGAAAAGGGAGCGCGAATCGATTTATTCGCCGCCGCAATGCTGGGTAAGATTGAAATCGTGCGCGCGATAATCAATGACGATCCGAAAGCTCTTCACACCTTAGGTCCACATACGATTCCATTAATGGCTCATGCCAAAGCCGGCGGCGACCATTCCGACGAAGTCGTTCAATATCTAGAGTCGCTGCAGAAATAGCGAAGCATGACCTGGAGAGCATCAGCTTTCCCGGTCATTGTTTTACGACCAACTTGAGTTAAGCCCAATTCCACCCTTCCCTAGGTACTCCCAACTCAATGCGGCGCCGGCAGCTACAAACCAGATACTCTTGCTGCCTGCGTTTGAACGTTCTGACTGTACTCCGCGGTAAATCATCGATGCTTTACTTTCCATATTCAACAACCTCCTAAGGTTTTTGAATAGGACGCTTCGAAAGAAGTCAGCCCCGTTCTCAAAATGAAAACGGGGCATACGAAAACAAGCCTAGAGCAGCGAATTTTTTGAAAAAATGCGGCACTATGCTTGTTTTTGACCTTCTCCCATCCGGACTATACCGTCGGCCTTAGATTTACACTAAGTCAGTCGCCGTCTACTAATAGGTAGTCAGCGAGTCGCGGGCTTAGGTTAACGGGAACCATCACCGCCGGTCGGGAATTTCACCCTGCCCCGAAGGTCCATATTCAATTAGATTACATATTAAGTCCCGCTTCCAACAACTTCAAGTGTGCATTATCTTGCGTTATTGGATCAAAAAACCCGAGCTTCCTAAAATTCACTCTATCTTAACATTATCCTTACATTGAGAAAACAAATAAAATCTATCCTCTAGTAGAATCTAAAACATGCTAGGAGGGAATTTAATGTTGTTCAAGAAATTGCTTAATGTCGCTCTCTCTTTGTCGCTGCTGTTGTTTCCTTTGCTGTTGAACGACGGCAATGCGAAGGCGGCTGAAGCGGAAATGCATGGTGAAGGGAAAGAAAGCACCATTACAGTCATGTCGTACAACATCCATCATGGAGTAGGCGAGGACG
>NZ_JAEMXM010000011.1 GCF_016482785.1 Paenibacillus alkalitolerans
GGAATGCAATGGTTGTTCTCAAGTTTCGCATCCGGTTTTCAAGGTGCAAGCGTTACGTCTTCGGTGAATACCGGAGGCGTTTTTCATTATGTGGAAAAATCCCTCTACAGGCGCTAGGGGCCGTCCCTCAGGACGGCCCCGTCTGCAACCTTACAATTCAGGCAGCTCGATATCCACTTCACGCTTCAGCTCGGCGGAACGAAGAACTCCGTCGATAATCGCCTGATTGATAAGAATTTGTTCGCCGGGAATCGGTGCGGGCCGGTTGTGGCGAACCGCATCGACGAAGTCGCGAACTTTCTCGTTAAACAAGTGGATTTGATGGTCATGCAGCGGTATTTTGCTTTCCGTATGGTGTCCCATAACGTCGTGGAACAACGTTACGCTTCCCACGCGACCATCCCACACGCCGCTCCACGGACCGCTGCCGGCGGGATTGATTTTAAGCCCCGCGTCGGTGCCGAGGAACATGGTCGAACCGAGCGTATCCATATGCATGGCCCATGAAATTTTATAATTAAGCACGATATCTCCCTCAAGCCGGATCATGGCGACGCCGAAATCTTCCACATCGAACCGTTCGGCCTCCCGGTGATATTTCGGATTCGTACCGAAATAATTGGATGTGTACGCCGAGACGGTCAACGGTTTCGGATAACCCAAAGCGTTAAGTGCCATATCCAACGAATAGCAGCCGATATCGGCCATCGCTCCGGCGCCCGCCAGCTCTTTCCGTATGAATGTGCCTCCCGGCATGCCGCGCCGGCGTCCACCGCCCGTTTCCACAAAGTAGACCTTCCCGAGCTGCCCGGACTGAACGATATCGTTGACGATCTTCATGTTAGGGTCGTATCTCGGTTGAAATCCGATCGAGAGCATGGTGCCGGTGTTCTTTGCGGTTTGCACCATGTCGACCGCCTCTTCCAACGTGACGGACATGGGCTTCTCCAATAAAACGGGCTTTCCAGCCCGCAGGGCGTCGACGGTCGTTTGGTAGTGCGCCATATTCGGCGTACAAATGCTGACTCCGTCCAAATCCAACTCCAGCAATTTGCGGTGGTCGTCAAACGCGGCAGCGCCTTGCAAACCTTCCTTTTGTATGAACGCTTCCGCTTTGCCGGGGATAACATCGGCAACCGCGGCAATCTCCGCGTCTTCCAACGCGCGGTAGCCTCGAGCGTGCGCGGACGCAATGCCTCCGCCTCCGATAATGCCGAATCGCAATTTACGGGACAAGCTGCTCATCCTTTCCTTCAATGGTTCAAGAAAACCTTCCGCTAATCGCGGTCTGGCTTCTTTGTGTCTGCCTCGAAAGAGGTTTTCTTGTACTCTCCGGGAGTCATGCCGAATCTCTTCTTAAATACATAGAACAAATAATTGGTGTTCGTAAACCCGTGATTCGCGGCGATTTGCTCAACGGTCATCCCTGAGTTTCGAAGCTGATTGCACACATGGGACAGCCGGACGGACTCGAGATATTCGCTGAATGAGCTTTGCCCGTGTTCGCGAAAAATTCGCTGCAATTGTCTGCCGCTCACTTGAACCCGATCAGCAACCTCTTCAAGAGTAAGTGGTCCGGCATAGTTGTCTTGAATATATTGCGCGGCCAACTGATACCGGTGCCTGCTCATGTCTCTGGCCGGCAGCGGAGCAGCCGTCGTTTTATTACGATAAGCGCGGACGGATCTGAGCAATATTTGAATGATTGAATGCTTCACCGTAGAGTGGAAGTAAGGATCGTTCTCATACCAAGCCCGGTAAGCCGTCAAAAACCATGCCATCGCATTCCACTGATCGGCGGCTGGGCGCACGGGCAAGCTTTGCAGCGCTTCCACGCACGCACCGGCCTCTTCATTTTCCCTTACCGATCCCCAAGCATCGTCTGTTGCAAACTCTGAAATGCCAGGAGCATCATTCAGTTTGACGATATCGATATGCAAACAAAGCTCCCACATCGGATCCGCCGAATCGGATTCCTGATAATGCAGAACGTCCGGGGCCGTTACGTAAAACATCCCTTCCTCCAACGAAAACTCCCCGTGCTGAAACACGACTTTGCCTTTACCCCTGGGGATAAAATGAAACTCGTATTCGGAATGCTTGTGAAAAGGGATGACATGCGACGGGGGAAAGGAGATCAAATGACATCGCAGGACGCGAAACCCAAACCGCCCCCATCTGAAGCCGATGTCCAATCCGTCGAGCGCATGCGGACGTTCTTTCATCATGGCATACGGAAACGGTTTGATGCCTCGCATTATTTCTCCAAAGACTCCAATGCAACGGCGCAGCCCGATTTAGCCGACAGATCGGATGCTTCCATCAGCTTGGTCAAATCTATGGCCAAATTAATATTTTCCGCAGCGGTCGTATTGTTCTTGATGTGATACACCCATTGCTCGAACGCGCTCGGCACATTCGCCGGAATCGATTGGCCGGTCCAGCTTTCCTCGCCTCTTGCATTCGTTCTAAGAAGCAGCTGGCGTTCCGGCGTTCCGTACAGCAGTGTGCCTTCCTTCCCGTGAATTTCAATGGAGAAAGGCGAATGGCTGTTTACAAATCCAGCTTCCACAATACCTAAAGCGCCGGAAGCGTATTTCAATACGGATACCGCGTTATCTTCCACTTCTTTCCTTGTTACGTAGCCGTAGTGTGCGCTAACGCTTTCTGGCATTCCCAAGAATAATCGGGTAAGGTACATCGGATGGCACCCGAGGTCGATCAACGCACCGCCCAGGCATTGTTCCAAATTGAAGAAATGTGCCGGAAGCCAGCCGGCGGTTGCGCCGTTATGGGACAGCCGCACGCGAACGAGCGTAAGTTCGCCGAGCAGCTCCTGTTCCAATATGTTTTGTATAGCAATCGTGTATCCGTCATTAAGCCTTGGAAGAGAAACCGTCAATTTTACTCCTGCGGCATCAACCGCGGACAATATTTCGTTCACTTCTTTGAGCGTAGGAGCCAATACCTTTTCCGTGAAGATGTGTTTGCCCGCTTGAGCCGCTTTAACCATCACATCGCGGTGCATGTTGGTCGGCGTATCTACGATGACGGCATCGATATGAGCCTGTGCAAGCAGTTCGTCGAGCGATTCGTAGAAAGCAACGCCGCGTTTCTCCGCTTCTTTCCTTCCGCGTTCCGGAATCTCGTCCCATATCGCGACAATTTCAGTATCACGATGCTCCGTCGCCTGCCTTGCGTAATCGCCTGCATGGACGTGCCAAAAGCTCAGCATTGCCACTTTAATCATTTCCCGTGACGCTCCCTTCGAACTATGAAATAACGACGTTAATTCAATACGTAATAAAAATATCATGAATAAACCCGAAATAATATTACATTATCATGACAACATGACTATAATTTTACGACAGTTTTCTTAAATGTCCCATTCAGCGCACGTTACTCGAGTCAATAAAATCTTTACATTCGGGTTCCGCTTTGGCTGAACAATCGGCAAACGCGAATGTAGAAACGTCCGCATCTTTAATGTACTTCGATAGAAGTTTTTCTTAACGCCAGAATTTATAAGTTTTCTGCTACAACATGAAACGAGTAAATTCTATACCAAGAAAAACTTCCTCTACATCGCGGTCGCTCATCCTTGAGTGTACTTCGATAGAAGTTTTTCTTATTATATAATTATGATCATCAAAATACGAAGGAGGCGCGGCAAACAGAGAATGATAAGAAGATATAGCGAATGGCCGCCGGAACAACTGACGGAAGAGCTGGAGCGTCTGCAACGCGAAATGGCTGACGCGCAAACGCCGGTTGAAACAGAAGTGTTGCGGCAAAAATATTACATGGCGAAAGCGTATTTATTGAAAGACCGGCCGTTTCCGAAAGGGTTATACCGCGTGGAAGGCCGCGAGGAAACGTTCACGCTCGAACGTCTCAACGGAATTATGGCGTGGGGGAAATGGGAAAACGGGGAAGAAGGCGCCGTTCCGATTTCCGCGTTAGTAAGCAAATAGGAAAAATGGCGCCCATAACGCTCGGCTACAAAGCCGCCTCTTCTCTACGTTGCTTTGCGCGCGCTTCAATCTGCGTTCTTATGATAAATCCTCGCAGACTGGTTTGCTGCTCTGCGGGCACGTCAAGGAATTTGGCCCCGACGTATGCTCCCCGTTCGGCTGCTTGTTTGCGGGAGATCTCGATTTTACAGCGAAGCCCTCCGATGATGGCAAGCTCCGCTTCGGCGATCATCGCCGCGCGGAGCGGCGTTTCGTCGGCGACGATGAAGCCGATGCCTCCAATACTGATATTGCTGATATGTATCGGCAGCGGTTCGTTCAGCTTTTGCCCGGAGCCGCCAGCCCATCCGAGGGAATGAATGATGCCGCCGGATTGCAAATCGATGCGGGGATGTGAGCGCCGCTGGATTAAACGCTGGTTTTCCGGAGGATTTAAGATCATGATTACGTCTATGTCTATAGCGATGACGGAAGAAGGAAGAATCAAAAAACCGTTGGAGGAATAAACGGTGACCTTGACTTCGTCGCCCGGTTTATAGTATTTCGCTTGCGATAATTCGATTTCGATAATGTCGCCCTCTATGAAAGTTACGATACCCGTAGATACGAAATCTTTACGTTCGACGGACACTCTGCTGCCAATGGCTACGGAGTTTTTATGATGGTGGGATATGTCCTCGTTTCGCAATAACGCCATGCCGTTTCCCTCCGGATGTAAATAAATAACGTCCGCCGAAAGCGGACGTCTAAGCACGTCTCTCTTATCGGCAACCCGGCTGCCATAGCATGATGCTTTAGGCCCGCGGCTTTGCGTCTCTACCTTTCGATAGATTTGCCTTGATACGATGATTTATTATATCATTAAGTTTATTTTTTCTTATTATATTCGATATAGGAAAAAGGTTGCAATATAAGAAACCGTAATCGAGATTTTCTTTTATGAAATAGTTCTGGAGGCCTAAACAATGAAAAAGATCCGAATTTCCTCTCAAGAAATGCTGCAAGAAGCGTTTCGAATCCGTATGGAGGTATTTGTCGACGAGCAGCAAGTACCGGAAGATTTGGAGATGGACGAGTACGACGTATCGCCGGAATCGGCTCGACATATGCTCCTGATATCGGAAGAAGGCGTTCCGGCCGCTGCCGGCCGATTTATTGAATATAAACCGGATACCGCTAAGATGCAGCGCATTGCAGTTCGGGGCCGTTTCCGGGGGAAAGGAACGGGCCGCGAATTGATCGCTGCATTGGAGGAATGGGCAAAGGAAGAAGGGTACGCGTACAGTGTTCTGGATGCGCAGTGCCAAGCGGAGCCGTTTTATCAAAAGCTGGGTTACGAAACGGTGTCTGCCGAGACGTTCCTCGATGCCGGCATACCTCACGTTCGAATGATGAAGCCGCTGTAAAAAACCCGAGAGAATACTCTCGGGTCGTTTTACCTAAACTGACAAGTTTTCTAAAAAGTAGGCAAATTGTCAAGATTGTTGTCTTCTCTCCCGTCCGGGTCCGATCTGAGGTGTTCTTCGTTATCTCGGCCCCGGAAGACGTTTAAATTACGAATCTCATTATTTTTAACCATCGACTGCGCGGTCTTATAGTCAACAACTTTGCCGGAGGTTAACTTCAAGTCGACAATATCGCCGTCTCCGTTTTTTCTTACGGCCACGACTTCCTCTTGATTCTGGGTTCCTTGCTGGTATTGTTGTTCCATCATTTATCGCCTCCCATTTTATGTTGCGCTTGGAAGGTTGAAATTATTCATAACCGGCGCGGCCGTTACACGCTTTCTACGAAAACGTATATACTTTATGCTGTTCGATAAACCGCATCGGCCCCGTCTTACCGATCCATTGTTCCATATCATCCGAATAATGCATAAGGGAAATCCGCTCTTGGATGCGAGCGGGCAAGGTTAACAACTCATCAAGCGTTGCATGCACTTCGCCTTTGCCGTTCAATTGACAATCGTGCATAATGTGGCGGCATCGTCCTTCGTCCAACAGGCGGGTAAGAAGATCGGGATCGAAAACCAGGTCCGAACTGTAAAATAACACGTCATTCACGAGAACGCCGTAGCTCGGTCTGCCCGGAATATGCTTCGTGCGGATGAGTTCGACGGTAAAGCCTTCGGATACGCTGATCGGTGTGTGCGGTTCCAATCGGTGCACATCGAAATAATATTCTAAAGAATCAAACCCTGCGCTTGACTGTTCCATGCCTCCGCGAAGCGTCGAATTCCATAACGTATCGGCGATGCTGGAAGGAACGTAAAGGACGGGTTTCCGATTGTATACGTATTTCATTTGGAAAGCGAACTCTTCCAACCCTCCGACATGGTCTCCATGAATGTGCGTGATCAACACAGCGTCGATATCGGTAACTTTCATGTTCAGTTGGTGCAGCGCATAAGGGGCTGTAATTCCGCAATCGATCAGTAACCGAAATCCGCCGAGAGTCACTAATGCGTTATTATTGAAGTATCGTTTCGCAAACGCGCTGCCCGTGCCGATCATCTTCACTTCGACACTCACATGAATGCCCTCCTGCCTTAGTTGGTAGAAAAAAATGTAATAATAATTTATCATGATGCGTATAAAAATTAAAGTTTGGCATTATTGCAAAACAAAAAAACCGGCGTCGCTACGACTCCGGTTGGTGCTCGGTTAATAAACGGACAATGACTTGATCGAGTCTTTGACTTACAGCGAGAACGTCAGGGTGGCAAAAATCGTATTTATATCTTTCTGCAGTATTCTCCAGAAGTTTTTTTAATTTTAACATTTCCTCTTCTATCCGAGAGTTTCTCATTTCTTTCTTCCTTTACCGTGCAAGCAGATTTCGATATGTTAATATTATCCTATAGTGGGCTATAACGGAACTGTGATCGATACGCGTGAATTTTTATTTACATTTCAATTAATATGTGGTATGTATTCTCCAAATTTCACTTTAAATAGGAATTTATTTCCTACCAAAGGCGCTTTAAAAAAGTTTTTCTTATGAAGTGTCTCCGAATGACCGCAACTCTTCCACTATTAAAGAGTATAATGTGTCGGAGACAACTTTTGGAGGGAATTTCTATGAACATCCGCAAATTGCTGTTGTGCGCGCTTGCGTTATCGGTGATAGGCGGCGCCTCCGCAGGCGCCAATGAAGCATACCAGTCGTTGAAGGCAAAGAAAGTGCGTATGACCGTCAACGGACAGGAATTGAGCGGAGGAGCGCTGCTGTCGATCGACGGAAAGACGTACGTTCCGCTTCGATCGGTTTCCGATACGTTGCAAGCTCTTATCAAATCCGATTCGGCTTCGGAGTCCATACATATCTACAAACCGAACGTTCACTTGCTGCTGTTTACCGGCGATAAGAACGGGATGCTTGCGTTCGGCAAGGTGAACAAAAGAGGAGTATATGAATTCAATGTGCAGGCGCAAGTGGACAATTTGCAAACGAAAGCCCACTCCATTAAGACGACGGTCGTCGATCCGGACGGACAGACGGTAGAAACCCAAGTATACAAGCTTTTGGACGGCGACGTGCGCGACGGTGTATTCTGGTACACGACATCTCCAATACGGCTTGATTTCAAATTATCCGGGCAATATAAAGTGAAGTTTTATATCAAACAGGCGGAAGACAGCGAATTTGA
Organism: Paenibacillus alkalitolerans; assembly: GCF_016482785.1. GTDB lineage: Bacteria > Bacillota > Bacilli > Paenibacillales > YIM-B00363 > Paenibacillus_AE > Paenibacillus_AE alkalitolerans. The sequence goes on from NZ_JAEMXM010000011.1 coordinate 7,627, forward strand.
GTTGGTTTCCGAGAAGGCGATTATATCCGCTCTGAATAATTAACGCCGAAATTGGGATACTCAAGTGGTACCCAAATTCCAAATGGCGAAATGAGGTCGAAACTGATGGCGGAACATGAGCGCGATGAGGCCGGCGAGCAAGAAGAAGCGGTCTACCTCGTGAAAGATGAAGAAGGTGTGGAGCGGGAGCTCGTTCCTGTCTATACGTTCGACTATGGCGACAACGAATATGTTGTGCTCGTCGATCGGAACGATGCGGAAGCGGACGGATTAATTTTGCGGATCGATCAGGATGGGGAAGAGTTGGTTCTGGCCAACATAGAAGATGAGGAAGAATGGAACACGGTTGTTGAAATATACAACAGTATCCTTGAAGATAACGCGCAAGCTTGACTTATACGAGGAGAGCCGCGAACGGCTGACGTTCGCGGCTCTATTTCGTTCACTTTCGCGGGTTGAAGTACATGATTCGTCCGTTAAACAGATGGGTTTCCGCTTTTAAATGACGTCCTAGATATTTGCAAAACTCGTTCGCTTTCGCTTTATCGCCGTGCGTGCTGCCGTCCGGGAGGACGATTTGGACGAAGTGCCGCTCCACGCCGTCCTTCTCCTGCTTGCCGACGCCAAAGACGATATACTTGTATAGATCGTTCATGCCCTTAAGGTAAAACCATACTCCGTCGCCCTCGGGCTTCTCTTCGACCGTATACGGGAAAGCCGCATCCGCATAATTCCAATCCAACTGCTTTCCGGTTTGCCCGACTTGTTCGCGGTAACGGCTCAAATGCTGCTTCAACTCATCAAGCGTTAACGAAGGAACGGCCGAACCTTCAACAAAATAAAGAAAAGCGCTCTGACTCATATGTAACACCTACTTTGCTTGCATTGATCCTGCATTAGTCCCGTAACCGGTATTATTAATCCACGTATCATATTATCATGCTTTAGGGAGCGGTTACAACGGTGCGGCGGGCATACCCTGCAAATGCGCCGGCCGGCCGATAAGTGTTGCGCGTCCGGACGATTTTCCGTATAGTATAAGTACTTCTAGCCATCCGGAATAAATCGTTCCCTTTGCCGAAAGATTTGCAAAGACAAGAGGCAACCGGAGGTTGTCCGCGAAAATAACAGTCGAAGCAAGGAGGATAACCCATGTTTGAACGATTGTACGACGTTTCCGAGAGCACCACAGTCGAATTTTTCGGTTATGTTTCCGAACGGGCCCGCTACGATTTTGCGATCGTGCACACAGACAGCTTCTTCGGAAAACCGTTGGTGGTATGCATGCAGACTGGCCGGTCTTCTCTCCTGTGTGCGGACGATGCGGCAAACACCGAGTACTTGCAGAAATTATACGGAATCGATACGATCGAAGAGGCCCAAGAGTTATCCGTCATTATGCAGCAGCGGCTTCCTTTCTTGGAGACGAAAGAACAGTATTGAAATTGCAATATAAGAAAAACTTCCGACAAACCGCAAACAAAGCCGTTCCATTCGCATTATGCGAAGGAACGGCTTTGAGTATTTATGCGGTAATGGCGCGTTCTTCCACGATCACTTTCACGTTGCGCAGCGACTTGTCTTCAGGTCCCTGCACCGGCAATCCGATCTCAATGTGCTCGATAATGTAATCGATATTTTCCTGAGAAATGACTTCTCCGGGAAGAAGAATCGGAATACCCGGTGGGTACACCATGATGAACTCGGCTATGATTCGTCCGTCCGCCTCAGCAAGCGGAACGGATTCCGTCAGCGCGTAGAAGGCGTCGCGGGGAGAAAGCGCAAGCGTCGGGATGCTCGGATTTTTCACCGTCACATTGTTCATCTCTTCCGCGCCGGTTTCCGAGCCGGCAACGGCTGCCAAAGCATTGATCAGCCGTTCGATCGTCTCGTCCGAGTCGCCGGGGGTAACGATACACAGAATGTTGTACATATCGCTTAATTCCACTTCGATGTTAAAGCGTTCCCTAAGAACGCGTTCCATGTCGTATCCGGTTATGCCCAATCGGCGAACATGGATGGTGAGTTTCGTAGGATCGTAATCGTACGTCGCTTCCGATCCTAAAATATCGTCACCGAAACAATACAATCTGGGGATCGAATTAATTCGTTCCCTGGCGGCTTGGGCAAGCCGGACAGCCCTAGCCGCCATGTCGCGGCCGTTCAGAGCCAAGTTCCGGCGGGCCGTGTCAAGCGAAGCGAGCAGCAAATAAGACGTCGACGTCGTCGTTAGCATCGAAAGAATCGCTTGCACCCGAGTCGGATTTACTCTGCGACCCTTGACGTTCAACACGGAGCTTTGCGTCAAGGAGCCGCCGAGTTTATGCACGCTGGTGGCGGCCATGTCAGCTCCGGCTTGCATGGCCGACAGAGGAAGCTCGTCGTGGAACTGTATATGCACGCCGTGGGCTTCGTCCACAAGAACGGGAATATCGTATGAGTGGGCAAGCTCTACGATTTCGCGAAGATTTGCGCTAATACCGAAGTAAGTCGGGTTAATGACGAGAACGGCTTTCGCATCCGGATGCAGATCGAGCGCCTTGCGCACCGAACGCGTCGTCACTCCGTGCGCGATACCCAATTGTTCATCCATCGCCGGGGAGAGAAACACTGGACGGGCGCCCGCAAATATGATCGCCGACATGACGGATTTGTGCACGTTCCGCGGAACGATGATTTTCTCGCCGGGGCCGCAGACCGACATGATCATCGCTTGGATCGCTCCGCTCGTTCCTTGCACGGAAAAGAACGTATAGTCGGCGCCGAACGCTTCCGCCGCAAGCGCTTGGGCTTCGGCAATCGCTCCGGCCGGTTGATGCAGGTCGTCCAAGGGAGCGATATTGATCAAATCGATCGAAAGGGCGTTGCCGCCGATGAACGACCTGAATTCGTCGTCCATGCCCGCTCCTTTCTTATGACCGGGAATGTGAAATTGGAGAGGGTTGCGCGCGGCGTGCGCCTTCAACGCGTCGAACAGCGGAGTGCGAGATTGATCCATAAGATCTTCGCCCCTTTCGATAACCGTGATGAATATGTAGACACAATAGGTTTGAGTATAGCAAAAATAACGGAAGTTTCAACTGCATTTTACGCAATTCGAATATAGTGTTGCTAATATTGGTGAAAATAATCGACAGAACCTGTACATACCGCCATGACGGAAGGGAATGGGCTGTCTCATGCACACTCGGAAGATGCACGGTTTTTGGACTCCGTTCGTTTTTCAATTGCTGTTCATCATGTTCTTTGTCGAATTCGTGAAGGGGGCGCTGCTCGTATCGGTGCTTCCCCTATATTTGCGCGCGTCGCTCGGACTTTCGGTGTTTGCGCTCGGTTGGGCGTTTGCGCTGCAATACATAGGAGACAACGTATTTCGCGGGCCGGTCGGTTGGCTCATCGATACGGTCGGTTACAGGTGGACGGTCGTTGCCGGGATCGGAACGACATTGGCGGCCGTCGCGCTGTTCGCTTTTACCCGGCAGCCCGGTTGGGCTGTTCTTGGCTGTTTTTTGCTCGGGGCGGGAACCTCCCCGCTGTGGCCGAGCGTTGTGACCGGGACGACCGAAGTGGCGGGAGAGAAAGCGAGCGGAACGATCATGAGCGTCGTGTATATCGCTTGGATGGCGGGGACGGGCGCCGGGCCCACGTTAATTAATTTTTTTGTCGACGATCGAAATTTTACGGTGCCGTTCCGCATCTTATTGATTATTACCGTTCTCGTCTTTGCGGTCAGCATGTTTTTGCCCGGGCGAAACGCGAACCGCGCGAAAGCGGGGGCGGGGGAAAATCAGGGCGACGGCCGCACAGGTCGACAGCACGGTATCGGCTTGTTAGAGCGGATTAAAAATTACGTCTCCGACGTCTTCGGATCGCTGCGCGTGAACAAGCTGTTGTACCCGGCGATGTTTTTGCAGACGTTCGCGCTCGGTGTGTTGACGCCGATCGTCACATTATACGCGAGGGAAGATTTAAAGCTCAGCTCGAACGAGTACAGCTTGTTCCTCATTATCGGCGGGGCGGCCACGCTTGTGTTTCTTTATCCTGTCGGGAAGCTGACGGACAAGTGGGGGACGCGGTGGTTTTTGCACATCGGCATTCCGTCGGCCGCGGCCGCGACCGCATCGTTTGCATTCGTACATAACCGTCCCGCCTTATACGCAGCCGTTATCGCGGTCGGATTCAGTTATGCGCTCGTCATCCCCGCATGGAACGCGCTCGTAGCTTCCGCCATTCCAAAGCGGAAGCGGGGGGCGGTGTGGGGTTTTTTCCTGACGATTGAAGGAGCCGGTTTCGTAGTCGGACCCGTGCTCTCCGGCATGCTGTGGGATGCGGTCAGCCACGGATCGCCGTTCCTGTTGAGCGGAGCCGTCCTCATTGCGTTATTTGTTCTCCATTTGTTCATTTCCTTACGAAAATCGGATATGGTAACATAGGGATTATTTATACCATATAACGCAGTTATTTTTCGGCATAATTTTGGAGGGCTTCGTTTGGACAAGCGGCTGTCAGTCATTCTCGTCATGCTCGTTACGATTTTTCTCGGTTTCGGAATCATCATCCCGGTTTTGCCGGAGATGATCGTCGGTTCGGGGGCGGAACGGTTTCATCTATATGTCATGCTCGCCGTGTATTCGGCCGTGTCGTTCGTTTTCTCGCCGTTCTGGGGAGCGTTGTCGGATCGGATCGGCAGAAGGCCTGTGCTGCTGCTTGGAATTGCCGGCTTCAGCGTCAGCTTTCTGCTCTTCGGCTTATCGTCCGGCAATTTATGGCTCATGTACGCTTCGCGCATTCTCGGCGGTTTGTTTTCCGGGGCGACGACATCTTGCGCCGTCGCTTACGTAGCCGACATTACATCTGAAGAACGCCGCACGAGATCGATGGGGCTTGTAGGCATGTCCATCGGGCTTGGTTTTATTTTCGGGCCGGGCATCGGAGGGCTGCTAAGCGCATTCGGGACGGCGGTTCCGTTCTTCGTCGCGTCCGGTGTGGCGCTTATCAATTTCGCGTTTGCGATTGTATCGCTTCCGGAATCGGTTCCGGCGGAGCTTAGAAGACATAATGCGCAGCAGGCGAGAGCATCTCGATGGACCGCTTTCCGCGGACCGATACGGTACTTGTTTATTTTAGCGTTCGTTATGACGTTTACGCTTGCCGGCTTGGAATCGGTGCTGCAATATTTCAGCATCGAACGGTTCGACGCAACGCCGCGGCAATTCGGCTATATGCTCTTGATCAGCGGCATCGTCGGCGCGTTGGTGCAGGGCGGCTTCGTCCGGCGGTACGCGAAGAAAGGCACGGAAACGGCATTGATCCGTTTGGGACTTGTCATATCGGCGCTCGGATTCGTTTTGCTGCTCTTTTCGCGCGATTTCTGGACCTCATCTCTTTATTTATCGGTATTTGCCGTCGGCAACGCGCTCATTCGGCCGTGCGTGACGTCTTTGATCACCCAAACGACGACGACAGGGCAAGGCTTGACGAACGGTCTCAGCTCGTCCATGGACAGCCTGGGCCGCATTGCCGGCCCGCTCATCGCCGGGGGATTGTTCGAAGTGGCAGCCGCATTGCCGTTCTTCCTGGGGGCTGTAATGTCGCTTGGAGCGGTGCTGCTGCTTCAACGGTTTTTGACGCTAATAAAAGATAAAGCAAGAGTTACTCACGGTATCGGAAAGGCGTGATCGGGACGTGGACAGATATTCGAGACAAATGTTGTTCTCCCCGATCGGCAATGAGGGTCAGCAATCATTGCGTTCTTCGTCGGCTCTTATCGTTGGCGTCGGGGCTCTCGGCAACGCGATCGCCAATCATCTGGCCCGTGCGGGTGCAGGCACGCTCAGGCTTGTCGATCGCGACTACGTAGAGTGGAGCAATCTCGGACGGCAATCGCTGTTCGACGAACGCGATGCGAGGGCTGCGCTGCCGAAAGCGGTTGCTGCGGAGCGGAAGCTGTCCGCAATCAACTCAGAAGTTCATATTGAGGCGGTTGTCGCCGATGCGACCGCGCTGACGATATCGGATCTAATTGACGGCATGGACATCGTTCTCGACGGCACCGACAATTTCGCTTCCAGATATTTGTTGAACGACACTTGCTTTAAACATGGCGTTCCGTTCGTATACGGCGGCGCCGTCGCGTCGCGGGGAATGAGCGCGCCGTTCGTTCCCGGCGAAACGCCTTGCCTGCGCTGCATGCTTCCGGACGCTTCGGGAGGCGCAACGTGCGATACGGCGGGAGTCATCTCGCCGATCGTCGATCTCGTCGCCGCGTATCAATCGGCGGAAGCGCTCAAATGGCTTTCGGGCCGCCGGGAATCGATGCGCCGCTCACTTGTTACCGTCGACATATGGGCCGGGTCATATTACGAAGTCAAATTCGGATCCCCGCGCGAATCGTGCCCGGTTTGCGGGAAAGGCGAGTTTCCGGCGCTTGAAGCGGCTGTAGGGGAAGAAGCCGTCTCGTTATGCGGGAGAGAGACGGTGCAAATAAGCGGAGGGGCGCCGCTGCCATTGGAGGAATGGGAGGGACGGCTTAGTCCGGTGGCGAGCGTATCCCGAAACCCGTTCCTGCTTCGGGCGGAGCTTTCGTCGGGAGAACGGCTCGTGCTGTTCCCCGACGGCCGGGTGCTCGTGCAAGGAACGACGGACCCGGTGCGGGCGAAATCGTTGTACTCGCGCTATATCGGGAATTAGATGGCGATTAGATCAAGGGTTGGCGCCTAAACTCAGCTTGTATATCGGCATTAACGTTTCGAACGTGTCCATTGCGACCTTAGTAAATGTATTCCCGTCCTTCAAAATCGGATCAGCGGGCGCTATATGCCGGCCAATGAGCAGTTCGGCTTTTTTCACGTCCCGGAAACGTTCAATCGACTTCACCAATCCTTCTTCGCCCAAACGTTCCATCGAAACGGCATCCTTCTTCATATGGTCGAACGATAACACGAAATCCGGCGGTATCGTCTTTGCAACGGTGTCTATTTCATCTAGAAACCGGTTTGCGATGTTCACCTTGTCAGGCAATTCGTAAATAAAAGCCAACCAGACGAATACATGATCGTCGAACAATCCGATTTGAAAATGCGGATGCTGTTTATATCCCCGTTTATTCGCGGCTATCGCCAGCCAAGTGTCTTTCGGCGGGTTCACCGACCGCCGGGCGTGTTTGGCGATATGCAAACACATCTCGCTTCCCGCCGGTACGGCAAGGCCGTTCGCGACGGTTTCGCCGATAGCCTTGAATTTAGGCTGGATCCGTTCCCGGATCGCGGCCATCCTCTCTTCAAGCCCTTGAATGTGAAATACGTCAAAATCCTCGGAAGTAAAACCATTGAAAGCCAATTCTTAATGCCCCTCTCATAATGTTACGGTTTATGTTTCCAGTAGTGAATGGCGATTTGTGTCCGGTCCCTTAACCCCAGCTTTTGTAGTTTTTTACGGTTCCTTCGCTTAGAAACAATTCGCCTGCGATTTCTTTGTTGGTCAAGCCATCGGGGATTCGGCACCGCCGCGCTTCGCCCCGAGCAAGAGAATGCCTTGGGGTAAAAATGTTCCATAATCCAAGTTGCGCATTCATATAAATCAGTATACTATAAGGTAAAGGCATAAATTTTTTGAAAATTTCGTCTTTATCTTTACCGCGCAGCTTGGGAGGGGATTGCCGTGAATAAAAGCTACGAAGTGGAATATTGCAACTTAGATTTGCGGTTTGATCGCCGGACAATCCACAACTTTATTAAGTCTCTGATACAAGAAGGTTATTCGTTGTATTGGAGCGAGAACGACGCATACTTCATCGTATCGATTCGCGCCGCCCGCCGTTTAGTCAAATTAAAGTTCCAGCGCGTGGGAGAACGGTTTAAGATGGTGGGCAATTATTCGTTCCGCGACGAGAAACTTGTGGAAATCATGGAGAGGATGATCGGCGCGACCCGCGGCCATGCCGTTGTCAAGAGGTTTCGCGAAAGGCAAATCGTCATTGAGAACATTATGTTCGGTGAAATCATAAGAATGGTGGAAATATCGGGGGTGGAGCATAAAGTGTTGTTCCAACGCGAGCAAAACATAACTTTGGAGGATATTGCGAAGGCGTTCCGTTCCAAGAGAGCGGAGGAGCGGGTTCCGGTATTGCGCCTTGAAATCGACTACGAATTGGCGACGCTGTCGGAAGCAATGGCCGCCGGCGACGAGAAAGCCGCATTGGAAGCCAAAGGCCGGCTGGAGATTCTTCGTAAAGAAATGTTGTTGTTAGAGGCATGAGGTTATATCGGATACTTGGGGATCATTTATTCCTTTTGGATAAAGCAAAAAGTGCGCCGTTTCGACTCTAGTTATGGAGTGGGGCGGCGCTTGTTCATTTTTTGGAGGCGGTTAGTTGGAACTCCGGGCGCATTCGTGTAAAATGAATGAAGTGCGGTGCGTTGGTATGAACATTTTTTATACAAAGGATGATCTTCAATGGCAAAGCAGCAAATCGGGGTTGTCGGACTTGCCGTTATGGGCAAAAATTTGGCCCTCAACATGGAAAGCAAGGGCTTTTCCGTTTCGGTGTACAACCGTTCTCCGGAGAAGACGAAGGAATTAATGGAAGAAGCGCAAGGCAAAAACATGGCGGGCGCATATAGCGTTGAGGAGTTTGTTGAATCTCTCGAGCGTCCCCGGAAAATAATGATCATGGTGAAGGCGGGCGAACCGACCGACAAGACGATCGAGCAGCTTCTGCCCCACTTGGAAGAAGGGGACATCATCATCGACGGCGGCAACGCTTATTTCCCGGATACGCAGCGCCGCGAGAAGGAACTGGCCGCAAGAGGCATTCGGTTTATCGGAACGGGCGTGTCCGGCGGAGAAGAAGGGGCGTTGAAAGGTCCCGCCATCATGCCGGGAGGGCCGAAGGAAGGTTACGAGCTGGTAGGGCCGATTTTCGAAGCGATTTCCGCGCACGTCAACGGAGAGCCGTGCTGTACATATATCGGCCCGGGCGGCGCAGGCCATTATGTGAAGATGGTTCATAACGGCATCGAATACGGCGACATGCAGCTCATTTGCGAAGCGTACCATCTGCTGAAAGACGCCTTAGGACTGCGCGCTGACGAACTGCACTCTATTTTTGCGGAATGGAACCGGGGCGAGCTCGACAGCTATCTTATCGAAATTACTGCGGATATTTTCCTGAAGAACGATCCGGACACAGGCAAGCCGATGGTGGATGTAATTAAAGATACGGCAGGACAAAAGGGTACCGGCAAATGGACAAGCTCCAGCGCGTTGGACCTTGGAGTGCCGCTGTCGATCATTACGGAATCCGTATTCGCGCGGTTTATTTCGTCGATGAAGGAAGAGCGCGTGCAAGCGAGCAAGTTGCTCAAGGGGCCGGAGTCGAAGCCGCTGGACATGAATCGAGCCGAATTTGTGGAGCAGGTGCGCCGCGCGCTTTATGCAAGCAAGATTTGTTCCTATGCGCAAGGCTTCGCCCAAATGCGGGCCGCATCAGAACACTACGGGTGGAACTTGAAATACGGTGAAATCGCGAAAATTTTCCGCGGAGGCTGCATCATTCGGGCGCGTTTCCTGCAAAATATTACGGACGCCTACGAACGTAACCCCGGGCTTACGAACTTGCTTCTTGACTCATACTTCCGGAACGCGGTGGAAAATTATCAAGAGGCATGGAGGAACGTCGTTTCCGCAGCCGTGCAGCGGGGCATTCCGGTTCCGTCTTTCGCATCGGCCTTGGCGTATTACGACTCGTACCGTACGGAGCGTCTTCCGGCCAACCTGCTGCAGGCGCAGCGCGATTATTTCGGAGCGCATACGTTCGAACGCGTCGACAAAGAAGGCACGTTCCACTTCAATTGGATGTGATCCGCATACTCCCTTATCCAGCTTCTGGATAAGGTTTTTTTCTTTTACTTCATATTGTTCGGCTCTGAATGGCTGTGTTATGATGGGGAGAAAAAAAAGGGTGCCGGAAAAAGGAAGCGTTGCGATTGGTCACAAACATCATATTGGTCGGATTTATGGGAACGGGTAAATCAACGGTCGGGCAAGCGCTCTCGGAGCGGTTAGGATGGAAATTTGTCGATACGGACCGGCTTGTTGAGGAGAGGGAGAAACGTTCTATCGCTGAAATATTTGCTCGAGACGGAGAAGGTTATTTTAGGGATGCGGAGACTGCGGCAATACGGGAAGCGGCGGGCGGACACAAGCAAATTATTTCAACCGGAGGAGGCGCCGTCCTTCGGGAAGAGAACCGGAGACTGCTGCAGGAATGCGGGTTTGTCGTGGCATTGAAAGCACCGGCCGAAACCATTATCGAAAGGCTGCGCAAGGACACCGGCCGACCGCTGCTTAAAGGCGATAAAGAACGGGAAGTAAGGCGGTTGATGGAGAATCGGAAAACCGCCTACGACTTTGCCGACGTATCGATCGATACGTCGGTATGGAACGTTCGCCATGCGGTGGAACGCATTATCGCGGCGTCGAAAATCGGTATATAAAGTTTTACTTATAGCTTTTCCCAGGCAAGCATTCCGCCCGTCATATTTACAATGTTCGAATACCCGAGCGATTCTAAAAATCCATATGCTTTGCCGCTTCGATTGCCGCTGCGGCAAACCAATACGACTTCGCCTTCGCGCGGAATTTCGCCGTATCGCTCGGGCAATTCGCCGAGGACGACGTGTTTCGCTCCCGGAATCATTCCAGCCGCCACTTCTTCATCTTCGCGAACGTCGACGATGATCAGCGGGTCGCCTCGCTGCAGCCGTTCTTTGACGTCGGATGGTTGGATCGTGCGCATTTCGCTCATTGGATTCGCCCTTTCAGCCGATTTGTTCCTAATTATCTTACGCCGTCATTTCAACGGTTGTCAAACATTGGAGGGGTGAGCCCGATGCTTTGGTTCGCCGTCGCTTTGGGCGGCGCATTAGGCGCTTTGGCCCGGTGGAGTATCGCTTTGATTTTTCCGCCTTCTCCCGGTTTTATCACCGGTACGCTTGTATGCAATTTAGCCGGTTCCTATGCGCTCGGCCGGCTGCAGCGGAAGGCCGCCGGCGGGCGGTGGCCGGCATGGGCCGTTCATGGCATCGGAACAGGCATGTTGGGCGCATTTACGACGATGTCCGCATTCGGATGGGAAACGTGGACGCTGCTGTATGACCGGCGATGGGCAGAAGCTATCGTTTACGTTGTCGCAAGCGGAACGTTGGGCCCTCTGGCGGCGCATCTCGGCTTGAGTAAGCCCGGGACATCCCGTGAAAGCGAGGTGCGATGATGCAGCATTCGAATGTGACATGGATCGGCCCTTTTCTTGTAGCTCTGGGCGGTGCCGTTGGAGCGGTACTTCGATGGACCGCCTTGCGGTGCGGCAAACGGTATTGGCCGGAAAAACCGGTTCCGACGTTTCTGCTGAACTGTATCGGATCGCTGGCGCTCGGTTTTTTGTCGGCGGCCGGAGGACAAGACCCGCTGATGATTTTGGCGTTGGGAACCGGATTGCTGGGCGGATTTACAACTTTCTCGACGTTCGCAGTCGAATCCGTAATATTGAGCCGAAGCCGGCCGGGAGTCGCCGGCGGGATACTGTACGTCAGTTGTACATTAATCGCATCGGCGGTGCTGGCCGGGACCGGATGGTTATTGGGCAGATTTTTTTAGATCAGGAGGAGCCGTATTTATGGATGCCATTGTAAAACCTACACGAGCGCTTCGGGGTGAAATCCAAGCGTTGTCTTCGAAAAATTACACGACCCGTTATATGCTTGTCGCCGCTTTGGCGGAAGGAACGAGCACGATCCGATACCCGGCCCGCAGCGAAGACAGCGATGCGATGAGGCGCTGCATTCAAGACTTGGGCGCGGTGCTTAAGGAAGACGATGAGACGATGGAAATTACCGGCTTCGGCCGTAACCCGCGCAATCCGGGGCAGCTTAACGTAGGAAACGCGGGCGCCGTTCTTCGTTTCTTGCTGTCCGTCGCAGCCTTCTTGCCGAAAGTGACTTTCGTCAACGCATATCCTGATTCCTTGGGCAAAAGGCCGCACGACGACTTGATCGCGGCACTCGAATCGATGAATGTGAAAATCGATCATAACAACGGCAGATTGCCGATCACCGTATACGGCGGAAATCCGCAAGGAGGCGATATCCGTGTTTCAGGCAGCGTCTCTTCTCAATATTTGAGCTCTTTGTTGTTTATGACCCCTTTATTGAAAGAAGACAGCGAAATTACGGTGCTGCATGATTTAAAGTCGAAGATTGTCGTCGGCCAAACATTGGAAGTGCTTAGGGATGCAGGCATCGAGATCGAAGCAAGCGATGATTTGATGAGGTTCCGTATTCCCGGCAACCAACAATACCGCATCCGCGAATACGTCGTGCAGGGAGATTATCCGGGCTCGGCGGCCATACTTGCCGCGGCTGCGGTCACCGAATCCGACGTTGCGGTTCACCGGTTGTTGGAACACAGCAAACAAGGCGAAAGACAAGCGGTGGACGTGTTGAGGAGGATGGGAGCGCCATTAACGCATGAGAACGGTATCGTTCACGTCAAAGGCAACGGCAAGCTTCAAGCCGGCGCGTTCGACGGTGACGAATTTACGGATGCGGTTCTCGCCTGCGTGGCTGCCGCCGTTTTTGCGGAGGGCACATCAAGATTTTATAATGTGGAGAACTTAAGATATAAAGAATGCGACCGGATTACGGATTACCTTGCCGAGCTTAAGAAGGCGGGAGCGGATGTCGAGGAAACGCGCAGCGAAATCATCGTTCGCGGTAAACCGGAAGGAGTGCGCGGAGGAGCCGCGATCGACGCGCATTACGATCATCGCGTCATCATGGCGTTGACGATCGTCGGGCTGCGTTCGCAAGACGGTTTAATTATACGGGACGCCCATCATGTGGCGAAGTCGTATCCGCAATTTTTCGATCATCTTCGCGCGCTCGGCGCGAATGTAACTTTAGAGTAAAGCGATATAAATCTAGGAGGAGAGGCAATGGCGCACGAAAATCCGTCCCGCGACCAAATTAAGCAACTTCTTGAGAATGCGGGCAATATTGCGGTTGTCGGTCTGTCCGACAATCCGGACAAAACGTCCCATCAAGTCGCTCAAGCGATGCAAGCGCGAGGATACCGGATTATTCCGGTTAATCCGAACGCAGATACGATCCTCGGGGAGAAAAGCTATTCCAGCTTAACCGATATTCCCGAGCCCGTCGATATCGTCAATGTGTTCCGCCGTCCGGAGCATACGCCGCCGATCGCGGAGGAAGCCGTCGGCATCGGGGCGAAGACGCTCTGGCTGCAGCTCGGCATTGTGAATGAAGAGGCGGCGGACATTGCAAAAAAAGGCGGTCTGACCGTCATCATGGACCGCTGCATTAAGGTGGAAGACGCCGTACTGCGGCCGAAACGATAAAAGCAAATCGAAACCAAGCATCTTCCGTTCATAAATTGTTTTCACTCTAGACAAAATAAATGTGGCTTCATTTTAGCCCGCATCCGGGCGGAACATGAAGACAACTTTTATTCTAGAGGAGGAAACAGAGTGCCCAATCAATTCCAGCCTTCTTTCGGCCAGCCGGTTCAGTCGCAATACCGCGGTCTGCAGAAGACGTTCCAACCGAGCGGTACCGTTCAGTCGTTCTACAACACTCAGCGCGGAAGCAACCCGCAGCCGCAGAGCTATCACGGGCCAGGCTATGTAGGAAACCAACCTGACCATGACGTGGCTAAGCGCGCCGACAGCACTCGCCCGAGCAATTTCTCGACGGGTCGTGCGCAAAGATCAGCCGCGTTCGCCGGAGCTCAAGGCGTGAGCACGTTTGGCAACGTCCAAGGCGCGTTCAGCGGCGCAGGCGCTTCCATCAGCCAACAACGGGCAGGCGCATTCCAGTCGCGGGCGCCTCAAGCTCGTCCTAGCGCGTTCGCGGCGGGACGAGCTCAAGGTACTACTGGCGCGTTCAGTGGCGTCCAAGGCGCAGGAGCCTACGGCGGTGTTCAAGCCGGAGGCGTTCAGCCTGGCACCAATTTCGTTCCAGCCAACCAATTTACGAACCAATTTGCGGGACAATCTCAACAATTCCGCAACTTCTAAATCAAGGTTGGGGGAACAGACATGAATGGCGGACAATTCGTCCGCCATTTTTTCTTTTGACAATACATGCCCGGCGATTTACCATTATCGTTGTGGAAAGGGGGGCGGAGCATGAACTGGATGGGACTGCTGCAGCAGTTCGGACGATCGTTAATGATGCCTATGATCGCATTGCCGGCTGCCGCAATACTTATTCGACTCGGTTCCTTCGACTGGGAAGCGCTCGGGTGGGCGCAAACGGGACAGATGCTGACGTTTGCGGGCATGACCGTATTTATATATCTTCCTTATATATTTGCTGTTGGCGTTGCGCTCGGCTTGACCGAGAGCGCCGGGATCGCGGGTATGTCCGCGCTTGTCGGATATTTCGTGTACGATCGCGTCACTCAATTTTTTATCCCTCAAGGTTTCCAACTGGGAGTTACAAGCGGCATTGTAATCGGGTTGATGGCGGCCTTGTTGTACCATCGGGTGAAAGCCGTCCGATTCCCGGAATATATTCAATTTTTTGGCGGACCGCGATCCGTTTTATTATTTATGAGCTTTGCGTCGGTTTTATTTTCATTCATCATCGTCCAAGCCGGTCCGTACGTCCAAGCCGGCCTCGGCGAATTAAGCAGCATCGTGCTCGGTATGGGCGGTTTCGGGGCGTTTTTGTACGGCATGTTTCACCGGCTCCTTGTGCCCTCCGGCTTGCACTATATACTCAACAATATGGTCTGGTTCCAGACGGGTTCGTACGAGAGATTGGACGGCACGATCGTCACCGGCGATTTGCCGCGATTTTTTGCGGGAGATCCGACGGCAGGGGTATTTATGGCGGGATTGTACCCGACGATGATGTTTGCTCTTCCGGCGATCGCTTTCGCTATTATTCACGAAGCGCGCGAAGATTTGAAGCCGAAGGTCCGGGCAACGTTTCTTACCGCCGCTCTTTCCTCTTTCCTAACGGGGGTGACGGAGCCGATCGAATTTGCGTTTTTGTTCGTGGCACCTTATCTTTTCATCGTTCATGCGGTTTTATCGGGGATATCTATGTGGATTACGTATGAGCTTGACATTCATCACGGCTTCGCGTTTTCCGCTGGAGCCATCGATTATGTGATAAACGGACATTTGGCGACAAACGGTTGGATGCTGCTACCGCTAGGCGTTATTTACGGCACTGTGTATTATGTATTGTTTCGTTGGGCGATCCGAAAGTTTCGCATCCCGACGCCCGGAAGGGAAGAAGGCTCCGCGCTTGACGATTGGGCGGGTGACATTCCTTACCGCGCACCGCTCATTCTTGAGGCGCTCGGAGGGAAAGAGAACATCGTTCAGATCGAAGCGTGCATCACCAGATTAAGGCTCACGCTCGTGAACGATCGCGCGCTGGATTCGGCCGCTTTAAGGCATCTTGGAGCGGCGGGCGTCATCACGCTCGGCGGCGGGAACGTTCAGGTCGTGTTCGGCACGTTCTCCGAATTGATCCGTGAAGAAATTATGAAGGTCATCCGGAAAGACCCACGGGGTGTGTCGTTCAGTTCACCGGTCGCAGGCCGCATGATTCCGCTCGAGGATGTGCCGGACCCCGTATTTGCGGGGAAAATCGTCGGCAACGGCGTTGCGTTCATTCCCGAACGCGGAGAGCTGGCGGCTCCGGTCGGCGGGAAGGTGATGCATGTTTATCCGGCGATGCACGCGCTCGGTATCGTTACGGAAGACGGACTCGAAGTGCTGCTTCACATCGGAATCGATTCGTCGCAAATGCCGGGGAACGCATTCCATGCGCATGTGAAAGAGAATGACATAGTGAAGCAGGGTCAACTGTTGGTTACTTTCGACATCGGAAAAGTGCGGAAGCACGCAAAATCGCTTGCAACGCCGATGATCGTCACGAATCCGAACCGCGTGAAATCGTGGAGCTTCGCTCCTTGGGGAGCGGTGCGCAAAGGACAAGCTTCGGTAATGTCGGTAACGTTGAAGGAGGATGAACAGCATGTCCAGCGCTCGTAAGGTGACCGGGATCGGCGCTTCGGCCGGCATCGCCATAGGGAAAGCATTCGTATTGCCGAATTGGGAGTGGGATTTGCCGGAACATCGAATCGACGTGGAGGATCTCGCTGCCGAATTCGAACGGTTATATGAGGGGATCAGGCATTCCAAACAAGAAATTAAGCAAATTAAGCAGGAGATCTCAGGATATATCGGAGAATCCGAATCCACCATCTTCGACGCGCATCTGGCGATTTTGGACGATCCGGTGTTCATGAACGAGATCCAGGGCATCATCCAGCGACAATATAAAGCTGCGGAAGTTGCCGTTAAAGAAGTGACCGACAAATTCGTCAACATGTTCGATTTGCTTGACGACCAGTATATGAAAGAGCGCGCTCTTGATATAAAGGACGTCGGAAACCGGCTGTTGAAGCATTTGATCGGTTCTCCGGACGTCAAGCTTCCAACGGATAACCGCCCGTTCATCCTCGTTGCGAAAGAGGTTTCGCCTTCGCAGCTCGCGCATTTGAACCCGGCGAACGTGCTCGGAATCGTCATGATGGCGGGAGGAAGCACTTCCCATGCGGCCATCATGGCAAGGGCGATGAATATCCCTCTTGTCAGCGGGCTTGAAGGAAAATTGGTTGAAGCGGTGGAAACCGGGGATTTACTGATTATTGACGGCAAAGCCGGCGATGTTTACGTCAATCCTGACGAAGATATGATCGCCCGATACTCAAGCCTGCGCGAAAAGCAGATCGAAGCTCAGGCGCGGCTGCAAACATTGGCGGATATACCGGCGGTCACTACGGACGGTGTTCGTACAAATCTGTTCGTAAATATCGCGTCTCTTAAAGAATTGGAGAGCGCGCTTGCCGGCGGCGCGGAAGGGGTCGGTTTGTTCCGGACGGAGTTCATTTACATGGACAGGGAAACATATCCGACCGAGGAAGAGCAATTCCTCATTTACCGGCAAGCGGCGCAGATGCTTGACGGTAATCCGTTGACGATTCGTACGCTCGATGTCGGAGGCGACAAAAATTTGGATTACCTGGAGCTTCCGGAGGAAGAAAACCCCGTTCTCGGTTTGCGCTCAATCCGAATTTCGCTTGAGCAGCCGGAACCGTTCAAGACGCAGCTGAGAGCGATCTTGCGGGCAAGCGCATTCGGAACGGTGCGGGTCATGTTTCCGATGATATCCTCGGTGGAGCAATTTGCCGCGGCAAAGAGCGTGCTCGCGCAAGCAAAGGATGAGCTACGTGCGGCCGGGCATTCGTTTGACGAAAACATTCGCGTCGGGATGATGGTGGAGGTGCCGGCTGCCGCGGTGATCGCCGATATTTTGGCCGAAGAGGTCGATTTTTTCAGTATCGGAACAAACGATTTGATTCAATACGTGCTTGCGGCAGACCGGATGAACGAACATATCGCGCATCTGTACGAGCCGTTTCACCCGGCGGTAATTCGAATGCTCGAGCAAATCGTCAGCTGCGCGCAGCGGGCGGGCATCTCGGTTTCAGTCTGCGGAGAGATGGCCGGGGACCCGCTTGCATTGCCGATTTGGCTCGGATTGGGCGTGCGCGATTTGAGCATGGCGGGCGCTTTGATGCTTCCGTTAAAGAGCCGGATTATGCTGGCTTCTCACGCGCATTGCGTAAAACTGCTGCACACGATCATGAAGCTTCGATCATCGGACGCCATCCGCGATTCTCTTTCCGCATACGATCGTTCTCTTGACGAAAGATCGACATGAAACGGTTTCTCCGATACACTATTATTGCAGATTAAGAAAGGAGGCGGCATTCATTGCGCTTAACAGGAAAGAAAGTGCTGTGTTTGGTCGATGAAGAATTCGAAGATTTGGAGTTATGGTATCCTGTGTACCGTGTCCGCGAGGAAGGTGCTTCCGTCGTGTTCGCCGGACCGAAGAAACAGCATATATACTCTGGAAAATACGGGGTGCCGGCGCAGGCGGACATTACGTTTGCCGAGATGAACCCGGAGGAGTACGACGGAATTCTCGTCCCTGGCGGCTGGGCACCGGATAAATTGCGCAGATACCCGGAAGTGCTGCAAGCGGTTCGCCGTTTGAATGAACTGCGCCGGCCGATCGGTCAAATTTGCCATGCGGGCTGGGTGCTTATTTCGGCGAAAATATTGCAAGGCAAGAAAGTAACTTCCACGCCGGGAATAAGAGACGACATGGAGAATGCCGGCGCGGTCTGGCTCGATGAACCGGTGGTCGTTGACGGACACTTGATATCAAGCCGCAGACCTCCGGATTTGCCCGCATATGCGAAAGCGTTCTGCGACGCCTTGGCCGGACCGTCTGCAAAGTGACGGCTGCGTTACCAAGAACTGTCACGCTTGATCGGCAGGAGTTTTGTTTCTTCAAGGCGAATATACTCAGGAGTGAAGTCGGTTGGCTTTTGCTTTTGGGGGGATTCATTTTGGAGAAACGGTGTACATGCGGCAAAACGATGCAAATACGGTTACGAACGGTTATTTTCTCGGGCAAGGTAAAGATTGAGAACGTACCGGTCTATTCGTGCACAAGTTGTGAACGAAGCATCGTATACCCTGAAGTAAAACCGGAACTGACCGGACTGCTGAGAAGTTTGGGCGGCGAACCGGAGCGGCAGCAGCTGTTTTTTAACGAGATTAACGAACTGGCTCACCTTCTGTATGAAGTCACGAAGAAGGAGAAAAGCGGATTTTCAGTGGAGCAAATAATAGGAGAACGGATCAACGAACTGTTGGATTTGCTTTTACTCGCCCAATCTCTCCAAGATGAAGAATGGGCGGACAGCATCCGAATGCGGCTCTCGCAAATAACGAATGGGCAATTCGCTACATACTTGTCTTGAAGAAACCTCTTGCGAGGTTTTTTTTGTTGGAAGGGGCCCGGTTGTCGCTTTATGGCGGAAAAAAGGACGAGCGTTGCGCGAAGTATAATTTTGTCGTATGATAGCCTTATCTTGATTTGCTCGTACAAATTTTTTTCATTGGAGAGAATGCTCGTGACAGTAACGATTTATGACGTGGCCAGAGAAGCGGGAGTATCGATGGCAACCGTTTCACGGGTCGTTAATAACAATCCGAACGTGAAGCCTCAAACTCGAAAGAAAGTATTCGAAGCGATTGAACGGCTCGGATATCGCCCGAACGCCGTAGCGCGCGGACTGGCAAGCAAGAAGACGACCACAGTCGGCGTCGTCATTCCTGACATCTCCAATACGGCGTATTCCGAAGTCGTCCGGGGAATTGAAGATATCGCCAACATGTATCATTACAACATGATTCTTTGCAATTCCGATAAGAAGAAAGAGAAGGAAATACGCGTCATCAACACATTGTTGGAGAAGCAAGTGGACGGATTGCTGTTTATGGGAGGCGTCGTGACCGATGAACATATTGAGGCGTTCCGCAACTCGGTACCGATCGTTTTGTGCGCGACGATGGATGCGAATCGCGTAATGCCTTCGGTCGACATCGATCATGAGAAGGCTGCTTATGACGCGGTGTCCGTACTCATCCAACACGGTCATCGCCTGATCGGAATGATCAGCGGCAATCTGCAAGACCCGTCCAACGGGTTTGCCAGATATCAAGGGTATAAGCGCGCTCTTGAAGAAGCAGGGATTCCTTTCCGCGAACCGTACGTACGGATCGGTAATTACAAATACGAATCCGGAATCGAGACGATGGAATATTTCCTTCAATTGGAGGAGCGTCCGACCGCCGTCTTTGCCGCTACGGACGAGATGGCGATCGGAGCCATTCATGCGATTCAGGACCATGGACTCCGGGTGCCGGAAGATTTGTCGGTCATATCCGTCGACAACATTCGGATGGCGTCGATGGTTCGGCCTCAGCTTTCTACGGTTGCTCAGCCGATGTACGACATCGGAGCGGTATCGATGCGTTTGCTGACGAAATTAATGAAGAAGGAACCGGTGTCCAACCCGGTTGTCGTGCTTCCGCACGAAACGATTATGCGGCAATCCGTGGCTCATGCGAAATGAGCCTTCTTTTTTTTGTTTAACTATGGAGGGATAGTGGAATGGCATTCGGTACGATCGGTTTAATCGGTGCAATGCAAGAAGAGATCGAGCGGTTTTTGGAACGAATTGTGGAAGCCGAGACAGTTGCGGCGGCCGGTATCGAGTTTCGGAAAGGCGAGTGGTTGGGCAAAACGGTCATCTTGTGCAAATGCGGTGTAGGGAAAGTGAATGCGGCGGTATGCACGCAGCTGTTGATCGACCGTTTCGGCGTCGACTGCATAATTTTTACGGGCGTGGCCGGAGCGCTTCATCCCGATTTGAATATCGGAGACATCGTGGTGTCAACCGATGCCATGCAGCATGATATGGACGTCACACCGCTCGGTTTTGCGAGAGGCGTCATTCCTTACACAGACGTTTCGGTTTTTGCGGCCGATGCAAATTTGGTTGAAGCGGCGTATGCGGCCAGCGAATCGCTTTATCCGGGTCATACGAGGAAAGGGCGAATACTGTCGGGAGACCAGTTCGTGGCGAACCGGGATACGGTAGACAGGCTGCGGCGTGAAATGGACGGCGATTGCGTAGAGATGGAAGGTTCGGCCGTCGCGCAAGTTTGTCACTTAAACGGCGTCCCGTTCGTCATCCTTCGATCGATGTCCGACAAGGCGGACGGATCCGCGCATATTAATTTTGAGGAATTTACGCGCCTTGCCTCCGAACGGTCGGGGAGCATCGTGGAACAGATGCTAAAGAGCGGTATGCAGGCGTAGTTAAGAGAAGAGGCTGTTTCGCAGTAGATAAGAATCTACGCTGAAACAGCCTCTTTTTCTTTACTTAAGCTGAACGCTCGGGGAAGGCGGAGATTCTCCCGCGTCATTCAGCGCGGTAACCCGATACCACCCTTTGACAGTAACCGAAATATATTCGAACGACGCTTCTCCCGTCGATCCGATCAACTGATAGGGCCCCGATTCTTGCTCCGCGAAATATACGTTGTATTGCTTTACCGATTGATCGGCCGGATTGGGGTTCCACGTAAGCTTCATGCCAAGATCTCGGGCTTCCGCAGCCAATTGTTGAGGTGCGGCCGGGGCAGCGCCGCCTTCGCCAGCACTGCCGCCTTCATTGCCCTGGTCGGCCTGGTCCGCTGATATCCCGCCCGGTTGTCCCGTATACACAGGGGAGCTTGGCGGGGACGTCTTACCGGCGATGTCAACCGCGACTACTTGATATCCGTGAAGGCGCTTATCCGGCACCTCGTCATAGAATGCGGGAGCCTCTCCGTTCAATACGGTCTTCCCAGGCACGGCTTGGAACGGCCCTCCGTCGATCGAACGATACACCCGGTACCCGGCAATATCGTTGTGAGGGCTTGGCGAGAACAACACTTTAACGCCTTTCCCCGTATTTAACAACGTCAGTTTCGGAGGCGCCGTCGGATTCGAACCGTCTTCCGCGCGAGGGTCGACTTCCTTGGGAGCGTCGCCGAACCCGTCGATCGGCCGAAATCGTTCGATCGGCTTTCTTTGGGATTCGGGCAGCTTTCTCATCGCCTCTTCGATCCGTTTCAACAACTCGGAGATCGGCTCGGCCCGCGAGACGACCGGCCGGGTTTTCGTCATGTCATCCGGCGTACCGGGTTGGGGCGAGTACGTTTTTCCGCCAACCGTCACCGTGCGTGCGATTTGTAGAACGTCGTCCACCTTCGTCGGGATGTATTTGCGGTTAAAAATATCGGTAACCGTCAACTTTGCTTGAACGACAGCCTCGCTGGGCAAATCGCCGGAAACGGCGGAGACGGTTTTTTGCACGATGCCTTCCGGTTTGTCGAATGCTTTCGTTTCGAACAATTCGGGCTTTGATGCTACGACTTCGTTCATGACCTCGGCCCAGACACGTTTCGCACGAAGCGATTCTCTAAGCGTGGAAGGCTTATCATACCCGATCCACACGCCGAGCGTAACATCCGGCGAATAACCGACAAACCACAGGTCGTAATTGTCGGACGTCGTACCCGTCTTTCCGACAATCGGAATGTTCTTGCCGTGCTTGAATCTTCTATTTACTTCCTTAGCCGTCCCCGAAGAAACGACCGTGCGGAGCATATCCGTCATCAAGTAAGCCGTTTGCTCGGAAAACACGGGAGCCGGGTTCAGCTTATGCTCGTATATGGGGTTGTCTTCGGAATCCGTTATCCGGCTAATAAAGAACGCATCGTTAAACGTGCCTTTATTTGCGATCGTTGCATATGCGTTCGTTAACTCCTCGACGGAAACGCCGTATTCCAATCCGCCGATAATCCCGGTCTGGGCGTGATTATCGTCTTCCGTCAAGCTTGTAATGCCGACCCGCTTGGCGAAGTCCCAAGTGGAGGGAATGCTCACAGTATCCAAAAACAGCTTGATTGCGGGAATGTTCCACGACTGGTTCAACGCTTGTCTGACCGTAATCAACCCATGGTACTTGTTGTCCCAGTTTCGCGGGATGTGCACTCCTTTGCCGCCGTCCTTAAGAATGATCGGCACATCGTCGATGACGTCGCCAGGTTGGATCGCACCCGATTCCAGCGCGGGCACATACGCGGCGAACTTCATCGCGGAGCCCGGTTGGCGCTGCATCTGGGTAGCGTGATTCAATTGCTCCTTGTAGAAATCTCTGCCTTCAATCATGCCGAGGATGGCGCCCGTATCGTTATCGAGCAATACGGCGCCTACTTGTTCCATCCCCTTCTCGGGATGATCCTTCGTGAAATGCTCCGGATTTTCGGCGATGCTGCGCATGGCGTCGTACAGCTTTTTGTCGATCGTCGTGTACACCTTGTACCCGCCGCGCAGAAGATGCTCTTTCGCGTCTTTGAGCGCATCGGCGTATTCGGGGCTGCGCAGTTGCTCCCGGGTGAGCTCCGGATGCTCCAGCAAAATGAGCGTTTCCGCCGCTTGGCGTTCGGCCTCCAGCATCAAGTAAGGATATGTATTGTAGGCTTTCCGGCTCGGCTTTGCCAGGCTTCCCTGCAAATCGAATGCAAGCGCCTCCCGGTATTGTTGTTCCGTAATTTTGCCGACCGTCAACATCCGGCTCAGCACGTGCCGCTGGCGTTCTTTAGCTTTAAGGAAGCCTTCCTCGTCAAATTCCCCTTTGCTGGTGAACGCGGAGAACGCCGACGGCTGCTGCGGAAGTCCGGCCAAATACGCCGATTGGGCAAGGTTGAGCTTATCCAGCTCCAAGCCGAATATCCCTTTTGCCGCCGCTTTTATACCGAATAAGTTATAGCCGGTAGAACCGTTGCCGAATGGAACTTTATTTAAGTATGCTTCCAAAATATCTTCCTTCGTCATGAACCGCTCCAACCGCAAAGACAAAAATATTTCTTTTATTTTGCGGGAATCGGTCTTGTCCAGGCTTAAAAACACGCGCCGGGCCAATTGCTGGGTGATTGTGCTTCCTCCGGTCTGCTCCTCTTCGTCGAACACCCTTTGTTTGACGGCGCGGAACAAGCCGGAGAAATCAATGCCGATATGTTCGTCGAAATCCGCATCTTCGGTTGCGATCAACGCATCTTTCACATATGCTGGAATTTCATCGTACGAGACGACCCTGCGGTCTTCCTCGGTGCGGAGCTGGCCGACGACCGTCCCGTCGCGGAAATATACGAATCCCGTTTCGCTGTTGAGGCTCATCGCCTCCATAATTTCTTCTCGGCTGCGAACCTTTTCGTCCTTAACGAGTGCGGCCACGTATCCGGTAACCGCTGCGCTCATGACGAGCGCTCCAAGAATTCCTGTCAGGACCGACCACTTCAGAGTGATCAACCCGAGCCGAACCAACTTGCTGCGGAAAAATGCGGCCGCGGACGACGACACTTTGCCCTTCTGTCTGTTCTCTTTGTTTTCGGACATAGTACAGTACCTCCCCAAGATCACATTCCATTATATCACATGGCGGCTCTCTTGGGCATACAAGCCCTTGCGAACGGTTGACTCCGTCATGGGGGTATGCTATAAATTGGACATTGTAAGGAGTTGTGGAACCTATGGATAAAAGAGACAAATTGAATTCGGAGCAGCTGGAGGAGCTTAGCAGGCAGCTTGAGACGCTAACCAGGGGAACGGCGGAAATCGTTCCGGAGGAGCAACTCGCGAATAAACTGGCTGGCTCGATCGCTTCCGGCGTCCCGCTGAAAATTAAATTAGGGCTTGATCCGTCGGCACCGGACATTCATGTCGGCCATACGGTCGTGCTTCATAAATTGCGCCAATTTCAACAGTTCGGCCACCGCGTTCAGCTGCTGATCGGCGATTTCACGGGCAGAATCGGGGATCCTACGGGAAAGTCGGAAACGCGGAAACAGTTGACTGAAGAAGACGTTCAAAGAAATGCCGCCACGTATAAAGAACAAATTTTTAAGATTCTAGACCCCGACCGCACCGAGGTTGTTTACAATTCCGAATGGCTTGCGCCGATGACGTTTGCCGACGTCGTGTCCTTGGCGGCGAAAGTTACGGTCGCCAGAATGCTGGAGAGGGACGATTTTACGAAACGGTATGCAAGCGGGCAACCGATATCCATACATGAATTTTTTTATCCGCTGATGCAGGGCTACGATTCAGTGGCGCTTGAAACCGATGTGGAGTTGGGCGGCACCGACCAAAAGTTCAACTTGTTGATGGGGCGGATGCTCCAGAAGGAATACGGCAAGGAAACGCAAGCGGCTATCATGATGCCGTTGCTGGAAGGCTTGGACGGCGTCCAAAAGATGAGCAAAAGTCTGGGCAACTACATCGGCATCAATGAAGAACCGAAAGAAATATACGGGAAAGCGATGAGCGTTCCCGATGAGCTTATGTTGAAGTACTACGAGCTCTCGACCGATATAAACGAAGGGTTAGCGGAATTGAAAAGAGGTCTTGCGGACGGTTCCGTCCACCCGCGGGACGCCAAGATGAAGCTGGCATTCACTTTCGTTCGCATGTACCATGGGGAAGAAGCGGCGAAAGAGGCGGAACATCATTTTGTCACCGTATTTCAGCAGCGGTCCTTGCCTGATGAGATCGAGGAGTTTGAAATCCCGGCGGCTGAAATCGATAACGGCAGCATTCGTCTTGTGAAACTGCTGTTAGCAAGCAGGCTTCAGCCTTCGGGTGCGGAGGCGCGGCGTACGATTCAGGGCGGGGGCGTCAAAATCAACGAGGAAAAGATTACGGATCCGAATGCGGTGATTTCCGTAAACAACGGCGATATCGTTCAAGTGGGCAAGAGGAAGTTTATCCGGTTGAAGGTTTGATGGGCCACATACGGCATGCGCGTTAAGAAGCAGGCGGCAAATCCGCCGGCTTTGAACCGCATTTTTCTCACTTTCGAACATTATTAAGATCCTTTTGGACCGTACCTTTTGACCATTCACCGAATATTTACCAAATCAACGGCAAATTTTGCCGTTATGGTGGGCAGGCATGCGGCAGTCAACGCCTGCAAAAAAAAAGACATCCGAACGCGAAACCGTTCGGATGTCTTTCTCTTTGCCAAGATTATCGGCTGTAAAACTCGACAATTTGCTTCTCGTCGATTTCTTGCGGAAGCTCGGAGCGTTCCGGCAAACGCACGTATTTGCCTTCCATCGCAGCGTCGTTGAACTCAAGATAGTTCGGCAGGAAGTTGCGGTTGGCGACCGCTTCCTTGATCGAAGTAAGATTGCGGCTTCTTTCGCGAAGGCCGATCACGTCGCCCGGCGAAACGAGGTAGGACGCGATGTCGACTTTCTTTCCGTTCACCGTAACGTGGCCGTGGGACACCAATTGGCGGGCGCCGGCACGGGAGTTCGCCATACCAAGACGATAAACGAGGTTGTCAAGGCGGCTTTCCAGAAGCACCATGAAGTTCTCGCCCGTAATGCCTTGCATCTTCGACGCCTTATCGAACAAGTTGCTGAATTGCTTCTCGTTCAAACCGTACATGTGGCGAAGCTTTTGCTTCTCCATAAGCTGCAAACCGTAGCCGCTCACTTTGCGGCGTTGTCCCGGACCGTGCTGCCCCGGTGGGAACGGGCGCTTCAATTCTTTACCGGAACCGCTCAAGGAGATGCCGAGGCGGCGGCTTAATTTAAATTTCGGGCCAGTATAGCGTGCCATGAATAAAACTCCTTCTTTCTCTCGCAAATATAGTATGTTTCAAATTTAGTGTAATTGGATGACGAAAGCTTGGACTCTTCTTGCGCCTGTAACGCAGGGCGAATATAAACTGCGCTTTTCCGGACATGTTCAGCCGCAGGCCCGGAATTGCGATACAGGAGGGTTGCACAAAAAAACTCTTTTTACAAAGAGGGCCCAACTTACGTACTCGACTACTCATTTTACGCCAAAGAAAGAACGATTGTCAAGATTTTGGCATCTGGAAATGATGAACGAAACATGCAATTCTGTCGTGCAATGTGTTGGAAAACATAGTAGAATATAGAGATCAATCATTCGGCACATCAATGTCACGGGAGAAGGATGCGATAAAGAGGGGATTATTTTGATTAAAGATTTTAGCCGAGTCCCGGATACGGCCGTGGCCCCGGAACATGATCGGATTAACATGGAACGTGAACTCAATCTATACCGGCAGCTCCAACGCCATGTGCGAAGCCTCCACTCCCGACGGTCCGGACACGGAGTGCTGGCCGGACTGGCGGATGCGATACGCGAAGCATGCCCGGGGTCCGGCGTCAATTTGTTCATGACGCAGGACACGATTTCCTCAGAGGTTCCAGTGAAACCGCTTTTATTCAACCATGACGGCACGGATATTTGCACGAAGGCATACATGGAAGTTCGCATGGTGCTGGCCGACGAAACCGGTTCGATTATTGATAAAACCGGCGGCACCGCTGCAATCGTTGCCGTTCCACTCACCGGAAACCAAGGCGTATACGGAGTTGTGGAGGTCGCCGGCGGCGATTGCCCGTTTACCGCCGAGGAAATTCACTTTTTGTCGCAACTGTGCGAAACGGCGGGTTCGGCATTCGAGAATGCGAAGCTCTATGAGCAATCCAATTTGTTGATCACCGAGCTGAGGCTTGTTAACGAAATTACAAAGAGGTTAAACCAAAGTTTGCGCTTGCACGAGTTGTTTCAGTTTGCCTGTACGGAGTTGATTGAAGCGTTTCAAGCCGATTTTGCATGCATTCTCCAATTGGATCCGCATTCAAGATTGTTTGTCGTACAAGCAACCAACCTGCCGGATTTAAGCGGAGACACGTTTTCGATCGATTACGGCTTCGCGGGAGTCGTATATCGAACGAAGGAACCCGTCATCATTTCCGACTATCAGATAAAATCGACCGTAGAATCGAAGCTGATGCGCCATACCGGCTCGCGTTCTTTAATTGCAGCTCCCATAACCGTCAATTCCGAGGCGGTCGGAGTTATTCTTGTGGCGCACGGGGAAGAAAACTTTTTCACATACGACAACTACAAGCTGCTTCAATTGATTTCCGACCATTTCGGCTTGGCGATCGCCAATGCTCAGCTTCATTCAGAACTGAACCGGATGGTCATTACCGACAATTTGACGGGGCTTTATTCCCGCCGGTATTTGGACGAACAGGTGCAGCAATATCAGAAGAGAGACGCCGGCGGCTCGCTTATTGTGGTGGACGTCGACGATTTCAAACTCATAAACGACACTTACGGCCATCAAGTGGGCGACGAAGTCTTGAAGCATGTGAGTTCCATTGTGCGAAGCTGCATTCGGGACACGGATATACCGGCGCGTTGGGGCGGAGAAGAGCTCGCCATATATTTGCCTCAAGTGCCGATTCAACAAGGGGAGGCGATTGCGGAACGCATTCGAAGCCGCGTGGCGTCGGAGACGAACCCGCCGGTAACTGTGTCCTGCGGATTGGCCGAATGGAAGCGCGAGGACGAGAAGATCAGCGTGGAGCTGTTGTTTTACAGGGCCGATATGGCGTTGTATTCAGCGAAGCACTGCGGTAAAAATCAATACAAGATCGGATAGAATGTGGGATTCCTGCCGTTTCGGACGAATGTTGTTGGCGATTTTCACCTGTGGTAAAATAACGATGTATTTCAAGGACAGACTCGTGCAAGAACAATTATTCTTGCATGTTTTGTGCATTTGCGCGTTTGTTAAATCCGAAGGAGGACAAGAAGCTTGAGAGATCCCAGAATCAACAAAATGGCAAAAACCATTGTGAACTACTCCATTCGGGTAAAGCCCGGTGAACGCGTACTTATCGAGATGATCGGCCCGGAAAGAGAACTGCTGAAAGCTGTAATCGAAGAGGTTCATGAAGCCGGCGGCCATCCTTATGCGCAATTGACGGACCGCGCGGTGCAGCGAACGCTCTTGAAATCGATGAAGAAAGAAAACTTCGAGCATTGGAGCGAACTCGACTTGGCCCGGATGAAGGAGATGGATTGTTACATCGCTATTCGCTCCGGCGAAAACGCCAGCGAGCTGTCCGGTCTGCCGGACGGTCAGCTCGGTTTGTACGAGAAGCTCTACTACAAGCCCGTCCATCTGGACCAGCGCGTCCGCCGCACCCGCTGGGTTGTTATGCGTTACCCGAGTCCGGCCATGGCGCAGCTCGCCGGAATGAATACCGATGCGTTCGAAGATTTTTATTTCGACGTTTGCACGCTTGATTACGAGAAGATGTCCAAAGCGATGGAGCCGCTTTCCGAGTTGATGTCGCGCACGGATAAGGTACGGATTACCGCTCCGGATACGGATTTGACGTTCTCTATTAAGGGTATCCCGAACGTCAAGTGCGTAGGCGACAAAAATTTGCCAGACGGCGAGCTGTATACGGCCCCGGTCAGGGATTCGGTAAACGGCACGATTCGGTACAATACGCCAACCGTGTACAGCGGGTTGACGTTCGAAAATATTTTCTTCCGCTTCGAGAACGGAAAAATCGTGGAAGCCACCAGCAACGACACCAAACGGCTGAACGAAATTTTGGACAATGACGAGGGCGCGAGGTACATAGGGGAGTTCAGCATCGGATTCAATCCGTACATTCTCCACCCGATGAAGGATACGCTGTTTGACGAGAAGATTGACGGAAGCTTTCACTTCACGCCGGGTCAAGCGTATGAGGAAGCGGATAACGGCAACCGGTCTTCGATTCACTGGGACCTTGTGCTGATTCAGCGTCCGGAATACGGCGGCGGCGAAATTTGGTTCGACGACCGGTTGATTCGCAAAGACGGCAGATTTGTCATTCCGGAATTGGATGAATTGAATCCGGAAAATCTAAAGTAAACTTATACGCGCCGCGTGACAATTTCATCTTGATTCCGCCTCAATCCCAAAGTATCATAGGAGAAGAACGGCTGTTCCACAAATTGGTTCGGAGGCGAATATATGACGACTAACAAAAATGCGGCCATTGTCGACATTGCCCAAACTGCAAGCAAGTTTAAATCTTCGATCGTGCTTCAATTGGAAAATAAGTACATCGATGTAAAAAGCATTCTCGGTCTGTTCACTACGCTTGTCGGCGATAAAGCGTACGAACTGCACGTCCACGGGCCGGACGAGGAAGAAGCGAAGCAAGCGCTGACAGAAGTGTTCGCAAAGCACGGCTTGGAAGTCAAATTAGCCGAGGGGTAATACAATTACGGAGGAAAGAACAGGCCGAAATGCGGCTTGTTCTTTTTTATGTTTGCTGCCCGTTCCCCATTACTTGTGCTGCGATTCGTTTTCGTCTAAAATTAACGGTAAGAAAAACTTAAGCGAATACGTCCTTAATGTTCGAATTACATTCAAAGAAGCGGGTACGTCGTTGAAAGGAAGTTTTTCTTGAAACATAAGAAGCAACCTTTTTGCGTTAGGAAAAAGTCATAATTCTTATGTTATAAGAATCGGTAGTCAGGTGGGGGGAAAGCGCCATGTCTTCTTCGGAAATGTTGCACCATCTTACACAGAAAGCTATGCATCTTCTGCAGGAGGACGCACGGAAGATCGAAACGCTCATCCAAGTGCAGATGGAGAACTTGGCGACGCGCAAATGTCCGTTATACGAGGAAGTGTTGGATACGCAGATGTACGGTCTATCGCGTGAGATCGACTTCGCCGTTCGGGCAGGCCTAATCCAAGAAGCCGAAGGGAAAGAACTGCTCGTGAACTTGGAGCGCAACTTGGCTCAATTGTATGAAGCGCTCGCGGTCAACCAAAATCAAAGCACATAATTGCGGCCGCAGGCCGCTTTATTTTTCGCACGGAATTATGTATGAAATCGCAGTTGATGCGTCTCGAGAAACGATTTACAATGGAATTACAGCCCATGTAGAGAGGGGAACTGAAATGGTGGAAAACAGTGGAACGGTTCGTATTTCCGACGATGTGGTCGCAACGGTAGCCGGAATGGCCGCATTGGACACACCAGGCATTGCGGCAATGTCGGGAGGAATCTCGGAAGGTTGGGCAAAGCGGTTAACCGGTAAAAACGCTCAGAAAGGCGTAACGGTGGAGGTCGGACAAGTGGAAGCCGCCATCGATTTGCGAGTTATTGTGCGTTACGGAGTTGCTATCCATGATGTTTGCCGCGAATTACAGGAAAGAGTCAAGGAATCCATTGAGAACATGACGGGCTTGCACGTTGTGGAAGTGAACGTAAAGGTTGAGGGCGTCCAGCTTCCTGACGAAGAATCGGAGGAAACCGCCGCGACTCGTGTAAAATAAACAACTTGGAAAGTCACCGGAACGAATAGAAAAGGGCTGACCCGCACATTGGGATGCGGGCAGCCCTTTCGTTGTAGAGATAACCTTGACGATGGTTATTTGAAACGTTATTCTCGTCATTGCGGGTTATGACCGGATGCGCGGCACATGCTGAGGTACGCGCTCGGTCTTCGGTTTCGATTCCGCGACTCTCCCGCTTTCGCGGGATATGCTGAGCAGTACGCCCATGCTCATCATGCTGACGAGCAGCGACGAGCCCCCAGAAGAGATAAAGGGAAGCGTGATCCCCGTCATCGGAATCGCTCTCGTTACCCCTCCGATATTAATAAGCGCTTGAATGCCGAACATGCCGACGATTCCGATGCCGACTAGCGTGCCGAAGGCGTCGGAGCAGCGAAGCGACACAATGATGCCGCGCCATAAAAATATCAAATATAAGAAAAGAAAGATGACCGTACCGATAAATCCCAATTCTTCCCCTACAATGGCGAAAATAAAGTCGTTATGCGCCTCGGGAAGATAGAAAAGCTTCTGTATGCTTTGTCCGAACCCCGCGCCGCCGATGCCTCCGTGTCCGAACGCCATTTCCGCTTGAACGTTCTGGTAACAATCCCCCAGCCGGTCGTCCCAAGCGTTGAAATAGCAATGAAAACGGTCGATTTGGTATGATTCCTCGTTGGAGAAAGCCAATTTTCCCAAAAACACCGCTCCGGCCACCGCCAACGTGGCGGCTCCGAGCAGCAGGTGCCTCAGATTCGCGCCGCCGGCAACAATGACAATCGCACTGCAGAACAAAAACACGACGGTGGAGCCGAAGTCCGGCTGCAGCATCACCAATACGGCGATAAAACCGACCACCAATGCGACAGGGAGAAGCCCGTGCGTAAACCGTTCGAATTTCTCGCCCTTCTTGCTGATCAATGAACCGAGATACAATATGATGGCGAGCTTCGCAAATTCCGCGGGCTGTATGGAGAAGAAGCCGAGGTCGATCCAGCTTCTGGGCTTGTCCCCCGACGGCTGCAGCAGCACCGCGATGAGCAGCCCGAGCGTAAAGATGAAGAAAGGGAGGTATCCCTTCTTCATCTTGGCGTACGGCACGTTCATGGTGATCAGCATAAGGAACGTCCCTAGAACCGCGGCAATCAGTTGCTTCTTTGTAAACAGCAGTTTATCGCCGAATTCATACGCGGCGACCGGCGAACTCGCGCTAAACACCATAACGATGCCGAACCCGACGAACAAAAACGTCAACAACAGCAACAGAAAATCCGGCGTCCCTCTTTGTTCCATTATGATCCCCGCTGCTTACGCCTGAATCAATTGTTTGAAAGCGGCAAGCTTTTGCTTCGCGAGCTTCAAAACCGATTCCGGCACCGGTGATTCGTAATCGAGACCGTGGGGAAACGTTGCGCGGCCGATGTACACTTCTTCCACTTGCAGCACGGCAGCCGGATTTTCCAATTTCCCTTCAACGGCTCTCGTGTTGATCCGCACGAAATAATCCTCGGAATTCGGTTTATCTTCAATCTTCAAATCGTATGTAGCCCGATAATACTCCCATTGCCACCGGACGAAACCGAGCTGAGCCGACGCTTCGTCGAAATCGGCCAATTCCGCATGCAAGCCCTTAAGTCCGCTGTCCTCGATAATCAAAATGCATTCCTCCCGTAATATCCGCGTTCGCGGCTAACTCAACACCATCATGATATTATGAATGGACAACGGACGCAACCTCCTTCCCTTAAAGCGGAGTGACAATTGTGTTAATATAGTTAAAATGGGAGGGAATCGTAATGGTGACGTTGAACGGACTTCGTGAAACGATGGAACAGGTTGTCGCATGGCGAAGGCATTTGCACCGCAATCCTGAGTTGTCCTACTCCGAACGCGAAACGTCCGCTTTTGTGGCGAAACATTTGCGGGAATGGGGCTGGAACGTGAGAACGGGCGTAGGCGGCCACGGTATTGTCGCCGATCTTGCCGGAAGCGCCCCCGGCCGAACCGTAGCGCTGCGTGCAGACATAGACGCGCTTCCGATTCAGGACGAGAAGAATACGGAATACGCCTCCCAAGTTCCCGGCGTCATGCATGCATGCGGCCACGACGGCCATACGGCTGCGCTGATGGGCGTCGCCAAGTTGCTGGCGGAAACGAAGGACCGGTTGCAAGGGAACGTACGGCTGCTGTTTCAACCTGCGGAAGAGGTGCCGCCCGGCGGCGCGGTTGCGATGATCCGGGACGGCGCATTGGACGGAGTCGACGTCATCTACGGCATACATCTGTGGACGCCTTTTCCGGCAGGCACCGTTTATACGCTTAGCGGACCGATGATGGCGGCGGCGGACGAGTTTACGGCGCACATTAAGGGGAAAGGCGGGCACGGCGGATTGCCGCACCAGTCGGTGGACAGTGTCGCTATCGCGTCTCATTTTGTCCTCAATGTGCAGTCGATCGTGAGCAGAAACGTGGATCCGACTCAGCCGAGCGTTATTTCCATCGGCTCCATCCACGGCGGGACGACATTCAACGTTATCGCCGGCGAGTGCAAGCTCCAGGGTACGGTTCGTACGTTCAACAACGAATTGCGCGAATATGCGAAGCGACGCGTGGAAGAAGTGTTGGACTATACGTGCCGCATGTTCGGCGCAACATACGAGCTTGAATATTTGTTAGGTTATCCGCCGGTCGTGAATCACGATGCGGAGACGAAACTCGTGCTGCGCAAAGCGGCGGAATTGTTCGGTACGGATCGGACGGGCACTTCTTCGCTCATTATGGCGGCGGAGGATTTCTCTTATTATTTGGAACGGGTGCCGGGCTGCTTTGTTTTCGTCGGCGCAGGATCGGAGACGGCGAATGTCCCGCATCATCATCCGTTGTTCGACATCGATGAAAGCGCGCTCGAAACATCGTTAAGGCTCTTGTATTCGTTGGCGGCGGAACGCTGAATGAATGGAAACCTGATCTTTAGGGGATTCTAGGGATGAAGTGCTCATGCAATCCCGAACGAATCGTCAAACGACAGGAGGAGAGTTCCAACATGAAGACGGTCCAAACCGTGAAAGAAATAATGGAAACGGACATCGTTACGGTTACTACGAAAGATAATATTTATGAAGTCGCGGTAAAGATGAAACAGCACAATATCGGCTTCGTGCCTGTCGTCGAAGGCAAGCAATTGATCGGTGTCATTACCGACCGCGACCTTGTCATCCGGGGTTACGCCGAGAAAAATTCCGGTTCCGCTCCGGTAAACGACGTTATGAGCGACCAAACCGTCGTTACGATATCCTCGGATAAGAGCATCGACGAAGCCGCTAAAATTATGGCGAAAAACCAAATTCGCCGTTTGCCCGTCGTTGACAACAATGAGCTTGTAGGCGTCGTTGCGATCGGCGACTTGGCAGTTCGGGAAATGACCGAAGACGAAGCCGGGAAAGCGCTCAGCGACATTTCCGAGAAGCGCCGCGACACGATCGGCACCACTCGATAAGCAAAAGCGCAGCATTCCGAACACTCCGTTTTCCCGGATGGAAAGCGGAGTTTTTGCATTTTTAAACAACGGGGTGAACCGACAATCGACATGAACAACAAGCCTCTCATCGTGCAGGGCGATTGCACCGTGCTGCTCGAAACCGATCATCCGCTGACGGAGGAAGCCCGTACGGCGCTTAGCGGCTTCGCCGATCTATGGAAAAGCCCCGATCATTTGCATACATACCGCATCACGCCGCTGTCGCTTTGGAATGCGGCGGCTTCGGGCTTGACCGCCAACAGCATCGTCGGCCAACTGGAAGCGTACGCAAGATTCGGCGTCCCGAAGAAAGTGTGCGATGAAATCACATCTTTCGTCAACCGGTACGGATTGATAAGAATGGTGCAAAAAGGCGAGCGGTTGATGCTGCAATGCGAGGATGATGACGTATTGAGGCGGCTTGAAAGCTACAGCTCGCTTCGGCCTCACTTCGAATCGTTTCGCGAAACCGGTGCGCTCGGCATCCGGCTTGCGGACCGCGGTCACGTCAAGCAGGAGCTGCTTAAGCTCGGATACCCGGTGGAGGATATCGCGGGCTATGTGACCGGCGAATCGATTCCGATCCGTCTGCGGACGACGTCCGCATCGGGAAAGCCGTTTCGGCTGAGGGATTACCAGGAGCGGGCGGTGGAAGCTTTCTATCGCGGCGGCTCCGCGTCGGGAGGCAACGGCGTGTTGGTGCTTCCGTGCGGCGCGGGTAAAACCGTGATCGGGATCGCCGCGATGGCAAAGTTAAACTGCGCCACGCTGATTCTTACCACGAATTCCACTTCGGTCCGGCAGTGGAAGGAGGAGCTGTTGGACAAGACGGAATTGTCCCCCGAGGAAGTCGGCGAATACGGGGCGGTCAGCAAAGAAGTGAAACCGGTCACGATTGCTACGTACCATATGCTCACGCACCGTAAAGCGAAGGATGCCCCGTTCTCGCATATGAAGCTGTTCCGGGAACGACAATGGGGACTCATCGTGTACGATGAAGTGCATATGCTGCCCGCTCCCGTGTTTCGGGCGACGGCGGAAATTCAGGCCACCCGGCGTCTCGGCCTGACGGCGACGCTCGTTCGCGAGGACGGCCGGGAGGATGACGTGTTTTCGCTCGTCGGTCCGAAACGGATGGATGTCCCTTGGAAGCAATTGGAGGCGCGGGGTTGGATTGCGGATGTGAATTGCTGCGAAGTTCGCGTTCCGATGAATCGTCAGACGCTTTCCGCATACAGGGATGGCACGTCGAGGGAGCAGCACCGCATTGCGGGTGAAAATCCGGAGAAGCAAAAGGCGGTCGCCCGGCTGCTCTCTATTCATGCGGGGGAGCCGACGCTGATCATCGGTCAATATTTGGACCAGCTCGATCTGCTCTCCGAGGCGTTCCATGCCCCCTTGATAACGGGTGAAACGCCCCATGACCAAAGGGAAACGTTATACCGGCGGTTCAGACAGGGAGATTTGAAATTGTTGATCGTCTCGAAAGTGGCCAATTTCGCGATCGATTTGCCGGACGCTTCCGTTGCGGTTCAAGTGTCCGGCAGCTTCGGTTCGAGGCAGGAAGAGGCTCAACGTCTCGGGCGCGTGCTTCGTCCGAAAGCAGGGGCGAATACCGCGCATTTTTACACCATCGTCACGAAGGACAGCAAAGAACAGGAGTATGCGTTGAAACGTCAGCTTTTTTTGGTGGAACAAGGGTACAGGTACCGGATCGCGGACTCGTTGGATTCGCTGGCTTCGCCGGATTCGTTGGATTCGGTCGTTCAGGAGGAGACCGTGTGATGAAAGATGCAGAGCTGCGCCTGACGAATACGGAAGATAAGACGCTTCGCGTCATTGTGCTGCATTTCGCCGAAGAGCCGTTCACCTGCGACGCACTGGAGGCGGCCGCTCCCTGGGCGTTGACGGGATACGAAGCTGAAATCGGCGTTGCCCGGCTCAGGCGCAGAGGAATTGTAACGACCCGCAAGAAAGCTTGGGGCGAACGGATTCACTCGCTGACCACGGGTGTGTTCGATCATTGGCGGCAAGCGTATATGCCTGCAAGTCCGGACGATTGGACGGTTGCCGACGAGCATGCAGCGCCTCACAATGAACCGAAACGGGGGTTGGCGTCGCTCCTGTTCGGCTTGTTGGCGATCGCGCAATTCGAGGGATTGCCTTTGACTCAGAAAGGAACGCTGCACAAGCGGGATCTTCAGCGGGTGACCGAGCGCTTCGACGTAACGGATTCGGAATTTGCAGGCATGCAATGTTCATACATGCATCAAGACAAGTACGGCATTTCTTTTGCCGTTGTGTACGACGCCGCGCTCCGGCTCGGACTGTTGAACAACGGAGTGGATCAATCCGCGCCGGTTGAAGGTAAAGTGCTGTCCTGGCTCGAATTGTCCGCGCGCGAGATGGATGAACGCTTGTTGAAGCTTTGGTGGGAAGTATATACGCCGAACGACGTTTGGCTGCAGCAAGCGGCGGCTCTGCTGCGATCGCTGCCGCAAGGCAGATGGACAACGGCTCGCCGAATGGCCGATACGATGCTTGCGGCAGGTGTGCCGGCCGGCAGCCGTTCCGCAGAGGAAGCCGCCTTGGCTGTCGCCAGCCACTGGCTGAAACCGATGCGCGCATTGGGGTGGCTGGAGTCCGGATCGGCGGCAAACGATCCCGAACAAACAGCTTACAGATGGAGGGGGACGGAAGAAGGCGGCGCCGCGGAAGCAGCGGATAACAGATGGTACGTTCAGCCGGATTTCGAGGTGATCGTCACGCCGGCCGTGCCATACTCACTTCGCTGGGAGTTGGAGGCTGCGGCGGTTTACGAAGGGGGAGAGTACGTTGAACGATACCGTTTGACGAAGCATTCGTGGCAGCGCGCGATCGAATGCGGCCGGGATAGCGAACGGCTCATCGAGACGCTGCGCGGAGGCGCGAAGTACGGATTGCCTTCGAATGTGGAGGACACGCTCCGAGAATGGGGAGAACAATACGGAACGGTGAAGCTGGAACAAGCAACGCTGCTTCGCTGCCGCGACGCCTATCACGCGGAACAAATCCGCAGCCATCCGCAGACGACTTCTTTTATCGCCGCACAATTGAGCGATCGCGATTTTATCGTATTTAGCGGCAAGGCGGACGAATTGTTCAGCCTGCTCGAGCGGCAAGGATATTCTCCGAGAAAGACGAACGCGGTTTCGCAAAGCAAACCGCGCACAAGAGAAGCGGCAGGTGAAGCGCCGCCGGCCGCTCGCATAGATGCAGCGTCTTCCGATTGGGGGGACCGCCCGCAGGGAATCATTTTCGAGAAGCGGACCGCTTCTCTCTTTCCTGTCGACCCTGCGCCTCCTGCGCCCGAGCTTCAAGCGGTTACGGATAGCGTACCGCAGTCGTGGGTGAAGCAATTCCGCCGGTATCATTTGTCCACCATGAGAGATTTGATGGAGACGGCGGCCCGGATCAAGACGACGGTAAAGCTCGGCCGCGACGGCGCGGAGCATATGTTTTATCCCCGCCGGATCGAGCGTGCCGGAGACCGGTTCCGTGCCGTGGGGTATATGAACGGAAGCGAAGTTTCCATCATCCCGGAAGAATGGGAAGAAGTTCAGCTGCTGCTGCCGGACTAGCATTCGCGACATTCGCAATTTGAATGAATTCCTAGTTCTCTATAGCGAGGTTTGTGATATGATGATGGAGTAGATTCTTTTAAAAAAAGAGGTCGATGACATGAGTGTCGCTGAGAGACAAGCTTTAGACATATCCTTGCTTCTTAATAAAGCGAGCGAACTCGGCGCAGCCATGCTGAGGACAGCGGAGCTCGCCGATTATTTATATTGGAAAGACCGCATGGCGGGCGACGAGACGGTTGCGCTCGTTCTGCGGAAGATGGCGAAAGCGAAGGAAAGATTTGAGGAGTGCGAGCGATTCGGCCAGTTTCATCCGAACTACCACGAGGCGTTGGATGAGGTGAAGGCCGTGGAATCGGAGATGGAGAAAGTCGAATCGATCCGTGAATTCAAGAAAGCGGAAGAAGCGTTGGACCGCTTGCTGTACGACATATCCGTGCTGATCGCCCATTCGGTGTCCGATACCGTCAAAGTGCCAAGCAACGACCCGCTCCCCAAGAGCGGAGGAGGGTGCGGTTCGGGAGGCTGCAGCGGGGGTTGCGGATAAGAGTACAAGGCACGGTGCTTCATCCCTTGTGCCTTTAGAGCATTTCCAGCCGGAACACGGACGTTGTACGGCCGACTTCCGTACCGCTCCAGTTGCGGACGGCAGGCTCATGGAACCGCGCCAGCTTCTCGGTTTCTTCAAGGCTCAACCAGCCGAGCTGTTTTAGCGCTTCCGTTGCCGCCGGATACAGCGCTCTCTGTGAACCGTCTTCGATTTTGACGGCAAGCCCCAGTCCGGATCCGGGGTTGCTGACGGCAAACACGCCTTCCGCGCCCATCTTGCCGATCAATCTGCCGCCGGTAGCTTCGATCAGGGCAGTGTCGTAACGGCCTGTCCCGGCAAGCATGTTCGGGTGCCGCGCAATGCTGTCCGTTATTTGCCGGCATGCGGCGGCAGACAAATGTTCGGACGGGCTGCCCAAGCCGGCGAACGCTTGCGCGAGATTTTTCAAGGGAAGGCCGTATACCGGAACGCCGCAGCCGTCAATGCCGATGGCAATATCATCCGCAGAGACGCCGGCAAACGCTGCGAATGTTTCAAGCATTTGCCGCTGCGCGGGATGATCCGGCTCCATATACGTGTCAAGAGGCGCCCCAAGATGAATTGAGAGCGCCAACATGCCCGAATGCTTGCCCGAGCAATTGTTATGTAACGGAGTGGGCTGCCGCCCTTCCCGTCTCAGCTCGTCTGCGGACGGCTTGTGGTACGGCGCGTGAGCTCCGCATTGGAGCGCGCCTTGATCGATGCCGATTTTCGCCAGCATTGCAGTCACGGTTTCAACGTGCAGCGCCTCTCCGCTGTGGGAAGCGCAAAGTATGGCGATTTCTTGAGGCGAAAACTTGAACGCTTCCGCCGCGCCCGATGCGACAACGGGAACGGCTTGCAGCAATTTTGCGGAGGAACGGGCATACGTCACATATGCGGGGTCTCCGGCTTTCGCCGTTACGCGGCCGGAAACGTCGACAACCGCGATATGCCCCCTGTGAACGCTCTCGACGATGGCCCCCCTCGTGATATGAACGAGCTGCGGTGCCTCATGCATAACGTTCGCCTCTCCTTTCAATTGCTATAATTTTAAATAACTTGAGCGAGTGAAACGCAGAAATGAGGAATCCAATGTTTGCGGAACGCCACGGCATTATTGTCTGGTTGAACGATACCAAGTCCGCCCGGAATTTGGAGAAGTACGGAACGCTTCATTACGTTTCCAAAAGAATGTTTTACGCTGTGCTTTATGTACACGCCGATCGAACGGAGGAGACGATGAAAAGTATACAACGACTTCCCTATGTAAAGAAAGTGGAACGATCGTACCGGGGCGAAATTCCTACGGAATATAGTAGTAATATTCCAGACAAAACCAGGTTTTACTCTTATTGATATCTTGTAAGCACATTTTTCGGAATTTTGCAATGCCCCTTTGGTCTCTGGGGGCATTTTTTTATGCGTTTCTATTTAACTGGAAAAAATGTGGAGGTGATGTAATATGAGGGTAACGAATATGAAAAGTCAGCCGGGGTGGTGAGACGAATGAAGGACAAAGCGACGGAGAGGTGGAACACGTACGAGTCTTTTTTTGTACAGTTAGGGGACAAGCGGGTAGCGGATATTATCGTTACGAATCATGCGAAGGAGCGTTGGGTCAACCGGGTCGAATCGACTAAGACCGGATTTGACGATATTTGCGCCTTTCTGTGGGAGCATTTGAAGAAAGGGACGATCCAGTCCTATTATCGCAATGAACAAGACGTATATACAGTGGAAGAAGACTTGGTGTTCGTCGCGGAATTCGCCCCGTCGGACAAGCATACCGACATCGAGGGGAAGCCTCTTGACAAGATGATCGTCGTTACTTTTCTGGGTCGTATGTCGGAGACAATGGAGCTGCGGGACCTACGAACGTACTATTCATGGCTGCGGCATTCGCGGCGCATGACGTTAATTAAAAACAGCCGGAAAAGGCGATAAGGCGCGGGCGATGCGGCACCGCGCTTTTTTCTTGCCTCTGTGCGTTTTTCATAAGCTCAAAGACTTGATATAATTAGTTGGAACTCACACTTTTTATGAAGGCGGAGGATCCGCTCGATGGCGCTAAGCTTCCATCAATTGCACATCTTTCACACCGTGGCGGAGAAGGGAAGCTTCTCCGCGGCAGCGCTTGTGCTGCATATGACGCAGCCTGCGGTAACGATGCAGATACAAGCTCTCGAAGAG
This sequence comes from Paenibacillus alkalitolerans, assembly GCF_016482785.1. Taxonomy (GTDB): domain Bacteria; phylum Bacillota; class Bacilli; order Paenibacillales; family YIM-B00363; genus Paenibacillus_AE; species Paenibacillus_AE alkalitolerans. Next base: position 48,290 of record NZ_JAEMXM010000011.1, read on the forward strand.
TATTTCGGCACGAAATTGTTTCACCGCTCCACGAAAAAAATCGAATTGTCGGAAGCGGGCAAGGTTCTTCTCTCATACGCGAAGCGAAGCATCGAGCTTGTGAAGGAAACGGACGTCGCCATGTCCAAATTCACTCACATGCTTCAAGGAAGGCTTCAGCTTGGCGCGAGTCTGACAATCGGGGAATATATTTTGCCCCGCATACTCGGACCGTTTAATCAAGAATACCCCAACATATCGATCCAAATGAAAGTGATGAATTCAACCCAGATTTTGGAGGATATGATTCGCCACCAGCTGACGTTCGGATTGATCGAAGCTCCCATCGTTCATCCCGAAGCGCATACGGAGCCGGTTCTCAGCGACGAGCTGAAGCTCATCGTTCCCGGCGGGCATCCGCTCCTGTCGATGGATCGCGTCACGATGGAAGACGTTCTCCGTTACCCGTTCGTCCTTCGGGAGCAAGGCTCCGGGACGCGTCAAGTGATGGAGGAGGAGCTTCGCCGCGTCGGCATCGATCCGGAGTCAATGAAGATCGTCATGGAGCTCGGAAGCACCGGTGCGGTGAAGTCGGCGGTTGAAGCGGGACTCGGCATCACGTTTATATCACAAACTTCCGTCAAGCACGAACTTGCGTTGGGAGTGCTGAGGATGGTGCCGTTGGAAGGAATCCGGTTTGCGCGGCATTTTTACGCAATGTATTTAAAATCCACCCTGCTGCCGATTTCCGCGGTAACGTTTCTTACGTTCCTGAGGGAAAGGGATTTAAGCAAATGGTTGTAAAGGAGAGGACGTATTGAAGGAGGGGAAGTACGATCTGCACACCCACACCACGGCATCCGACGGGCGTCTGACGCCGGCGGAGATCGTCCGTCTGGCTGTTGAGGCAGGTCTTGCGGGTCTTGCAATCACCGATCATGACACGGTAAGCGGAGTGGCGGAAGCGGTTGAAGCCGGCAAACAGCTGTCCGTGACGGTCATTCCCGGCGTCGAAATCAGCACGAGCGAGGGCGGGGGCGACGTTCACGTTCTCGGGCTTTGGACCGATCCGGAGGATGAAACGTTCATCCGCCGTTTGGCCGAACAGCGCGAATCGAGGTACAAGCGGAACGAAATGGTTCTCGAGAAGCTGCGGCAGCTCGGATACGACGTTTCGCTGCCGGAAGCGGAGGCGATCGCGGCGGAACGGAGGAGCGATAAGGACAGGGCGGTCGGAAGGCCGCACATCGCGGAGCTGCTCGTTCGCAAAGGCTTCGTTTCCTCGGTTGCCGAGGCATTCGACCGGCTGCTCGGCGAGGGCCGCAAGGCATATGTCAATATACCTAGAGTATCGCCGGAGAAAGCCGTCGAGTGGATTCATGAAGCGGGCGGCGCCGCGGTGCTGGCACACCCGGGGTTGTACCGCGATGGGGAATCGATTGCGCGCAGATTGACAGCCGCCGGATTGGACGGCTTGGAAGCTGCGCATGCGGATCACGACGAGAAGAAAGAAGAGCGGTTTCGGCGGCTGGCCGAATCGCTCGGCTTGGCCGCTACGGCCGGCTCCGATTTTCACGGATACCGGGATGGAGCGGCGTTTCATGCGCCGTTAGGCTCCCGAACGGCCGACGCCTCCGACGTTCGGCGTTTGCAAGCCCTGATCGAGAGGAGAGGGAGAGGAATTCAATGATACGCAAAGCGATTATACCCGCGGCAGGTTTAGGCACACGGTTTTTGCCCGCTACGAAAGCGCAGCCTAAAGAGATGCTGCCGATCGTAGATAAGCCGGCGATTCAATATATTGTGGAAGAAGCGATTGAGGCCGGCATCGAAGATATCATTATCGTAACGGGTCGAAACAAACGTGCGATCGAAGACCATTTCGACAAATCGATCGAGCTTGAGTTGATGTTGGAGGAAAAAGGGAACGAGGAGATGCTCAACCTCATCCGAAGCATCTCCAATATGGTGGATATTCACTACATTCGCCAAAAACAGCCGCTCGGACTCGGACATGCGGTATTGTGCGCGCGGACGTTTATCGGCGACGAGCCGTTCGCGGTCCTGCTTGGCGACGACATTATCGAATCCGATCCTTCCTTCCTGCGCCAGATGATCCAATTGTACGAGGAGTGCCGGGCATCCGCGGTCGCCGTTCAGGAAGTGCCGTGGGACGAAGTGAGCAAATACGGCATTATTTCACCGTCAGGCTCTGTTGCAGGGATGCCCGACGCCTCCTGGATCGACGACCTGATCGAAAAACCGGACCGGGAACAAGCTCCTTCAAACCGCGCCGTTATCGGACGGTACATTATCGAGCCGCAAGTGTTTGAAATACTGGAGAACTTGAGCCCCGGCCGCGGCGGCGAAATACAATTGACGGACGCGCTTCGCATATTGAACAAAGAGCGTCGGATGCTCGCATACACGCTGCAGGGCAAACGTTACGATATCGGCGATAAATTCGGATACATCGAAGCGACGATCGAGTTTGCGCTGCGCCGACCGGAATTGGCCGAATCCGTCCGTTCGTATTTATCATCCATTGTTAGGCAGTGGGAGGGGACCGGCAGGTGAGCAACCGGATTGGAGTGGTCGGAACCGGCTATGTCGGACTCGTTTCCGGCGCATGCTTTTCGGAGGTAGGCCACACCGTCGTTTGCGTGGACCGGGATGAGGCGAAAATCGTCCGGTTGCGGCAGGGCGACATTCCGATTTTCGAGCCGGGGCTTGAGCCGATCGTCAAGCGCAATGTCGAAGCGGGGCGGCTCCGGTTTGAAACCGACCTGTCCTTGGCGGTCCGCGATTCGGATGTGCTGTTCGTTGCGGTCGGAACCCCGTCGCTCGACAACGGCGATGTGGACATGACCCAAGTGAAGACGGTGCTGAAGCAAATCGCGGAATCGGCCGACGGCTACAAGATCGTCGTCATGAAGAGCACGGTTCCGGTCGGTACGGGAAAGATGGCGGAGGATTTGCTTCGTATGCACGCCGGTCCCGGCGCGTCGTTCGACGTTGTATCCAATCCCGAATTTTTGAGGGAAGGCACCGCCGTTCACGATACGTTCCATATGGACAGAATTGTGATAGGAGCGGAAAATGCCGCCGCGGCGGAAACCGTTCGCGAGCTGTTATCCCCGTTCGAGGCGCCTGTTTTGATGACGAACCGCGAGAGTGCGGAATTGATCAAATACGCGTCCAATTCGTTTCTTGCAACGAAAATATCGTTCATTAACGAGATGGCGAACATCTGCGAAAAGGTCGGAGCGGATGTGTCCATGGTTGCGAAGGGGATGGGCATGGACAAGCGAATCGGAGGCGCCTTCTTGAATGCCGGTATCGGCTACGGCGGTTTTTGCCTGCCCAAGGATACGCGCGCGCAGTTGTTTATTGCGGAGAACGCAGATTACGATTTTAAAATCATGCGCGCCGTTATCGAAGTGAACCAGCTGCAAAAACAACGGTTCGTCCGCAAAGTTCGCGCTGCTTTCGGAGGAGATTTGGCCGGCAAAACGCTCGCAGTAATGGGGTTGAGCTTTAAACCGAACACCGACGATTTGCGTGACGCTCCCTCGCTGGATGTGATCTCCATGCTTATTCAATACGGCGCCTCCGTCCGCGCGTGGGATCCCGTCAGCGGCGGGAAGGCGGCGGCATTGCTGCCGGGCGTGTTCATCACCGAGGATCCGTATAAAGCGTTGGAAGGCGCCGATGCGATGCTGATCGTAACGGAGTGGCCGCAAGTTCGCGAACTGGAATTGGCCAAGGTCCGTTCGATATTGCGCAAGCCATACGTCTTTGACGGACGCAACGTGTTCGATTCGGAGCGGATGCGGGATGCGGGATTTATTTACACAAGCATCGGAAGGCCGCCGTCGGCCGATAGTGCGCAGGCATAACTGCCGCGGCGGTTGTGCAGGCTCAGTAATTTCGGCTGCAGTCTCGGAAATGTCGTTTTGTGGCGTTGTATGCGAAGTATTCTCGGTTGCAGGCTCGGATTTATCGTTATCGAGTTCTGTGGCCGTTTTAAAAAATTAGCTTGCACATACATCTGTTCGATGATATTGTAATGAGAACAAGATCATAGTGATGGTGAAGCACACCTTCGTTTCGGCTATAAGCCGGGATGGAGGTGTTTTTGTTTTGCCGGGCGTCGAGGGTACAGCCTTTCCGCCAAGATCTGTATATATTTGATAAGGAGAGATTGATTATGGGAGTGCTGTTGTTTTCCAAGGATGAGCTGGTTGAGTTTTTAATTAAGCGCATTAAAGAAGAGGAGCCTGCGGTATCTTTCGAACCCGGTGAAGAAGGAGATATGTTGTATACGGTGCGGTTTGCGGATCAAGAGGATGCGAAGGCGATCATGAATTTCGACAATATCTGGACCGCTTACCAACGGACGAACGATATAAACTGCGTCATCGAAGGGCTGAACGCCCAACTGAAAGCATTGCGCATGTCGCACCGGTTAAAGGAGGATTGGCAAGGATTCCGGGAAGAGCACGTATACCCCGTTTTGCGGCCGAAGCGTTACGCCACCCGTCAGCCGGGAGGTGGAACCATGCTTTACGATACGACGGCGGACGGAATGGACACCTTGTTTATGGAGCGGAGGGACGGACTTTGCCTGTTTTTAAATAAGGAGATGGTGCCCGAGGGGCAGCGCAACCGCTGGAAACGCATTGCATATGACAACGTGCGCAAGATGGGGTGGGTACCTCCTAAGGAATCGTTCCCGGCTTTGAATTATTGGGAAGGCGGACGAATGCACGTGTTTTATGATGCGGGGCACCCGTTTCAGCTCCAGTTCTTTCTACGGGATATGGCGGAGAAAGGGATGTCCTCGTCTTTTCTGGTCGGGTTCCCAAGCTATGATATGGCGATCGCGCTGACGGTGGATGCAGGGATTGCAACGGCGAAATCCGCGAAGGACATCGCGCTTCGTTCCGGACTGGCGAAATTTACGCATGTAATGTACTTCCAGGAGCCTCGTCCGTTGTCGGTTAACGTGTATTGGGTGAACGGGGGGAAGTACACTTGCGTTTTCCGCCAGCCGGAGCCGAAGGAAGGCAAGGCCGGGTGAGCGGTGGGGAGATGAAAGGGAAGTTACTCCTAAGAGCGCCCGACTGTGTCTAACCGGAGAAACTACGGTTACGAACGGGTAAATCGGGGCCGCGGGAGTGTTCTAACCGGAGAAGCTCCGGTTACGAACGGGTAAATCGGGGCCGCGGGAGTGTTCTAACCGGAGAAACACCGGTTACGAGCGGGTAAATCGGGCCGCGGGAGTGTTCTAACCGGAGAAACTCCGGTTACGAGCGGGTACATGGGGCCGCGGGAGTGTTCTAACCGGAGAAGCTCCGGTTACGAACGGGTAAATCGGGGCCGCGGGAGTGTTCTAACCGGAGAAACTCCGGTTACGAGCGGGTAAATCGGGCCGCGGGAGTGTTCTAACCGGAGAAACTCCGGTTATGAACGGGTAAATCGGGCCGCGGGAGTCTTCTAACCGGAGAAACTCCGGTTATGGACGGGTAAATCGGGCCGCGGGAGTGTTGTAACCGGAGAAACTCCGGTTACGAACGGATAAATCGGGCAGCGGGAGTCTTCTAACCGGAGAAGCTCCGGTTACGAGCGGTTAAATGTTCGTTAGCGCGAGGAAGTCATTTCGGCTCGGCAGCCATCGCTTTCACTTTTTCTTCATCCGGCGTAATGTAAATGGTTTTTTGCCGGTCGTAGATGACGAAGCCGGGCTTCGCGCCGGACGGCTTGCGAACGTGCCGGATGAGCGTGTAATCGACGGGAACGCCGCTTGAATGTTTGGCTTTGCTGTAATACGCGGCCAAATTCGCAGCTTCATCGAGCGTTGCTTGACCCCATCCATCCCCGCGGATGACGACGTGCGAACCGGGAATGTCCTTCGTGTGCAGCCACGTATCCGTCGGCCGTGCGAGCCGGTTAGTAATATAGTCGTTTTGCGTATTGTTCTTGCCGACATAAATCGTTACGCCCTCGGAGGATACGTAACTATGGAGCAGCGGCTTATCGTTTCGCCGGAATCGCTTGTCTTTCCGGCCGCTTCGGTCGCGAATATAACCGCCCTCCACCAGTTCGGACCTGATTTCTTCGATGTCCGCGAGCGTGGCGCTGTCCAATTGCTGAAGCAGGTCTTCCATGTAGCGAATCTCATCCGCCGCTTCACGCATTTGCTCCTCAACGACGGTCAGGCTGTTTTTCATCTTTTGGTACTTTTTGAAGTATCGCTGCGCGTTTTCCGACGGGGTGAGCAGCGGGTCGAGCCCGATCGTGATCGCGCGCTGCTCTTCATCGTAAAAATTAACGACTTCGACTTGCTTGGCGCCGCGTTCGAAGCGATGCAAATTCGCGTTGAGAAGCTCTCCAAGGATTCTATACCGGTCGGCGTCATGGGCTTCCTCCAAAGTGTCCCGCAGCTTCTCTATTTTTTTCTCGTTCTTGTTTTTTTCGTTCTGAAGAAATCGGGTCAGATCGGAAGTTTTCTGTTTAACGGCATCCCGTTCCGCTTTATCTCCGTAGTAATGCTCGAGGCATTCGTTAATCCCTTCGAACAAGACGCGCTTGCCTTGTATGTGCGAAAGAGGAATAACGGAAAAGAACGATTTGCCGCTTCGCTCATCGGTCACGATATTCGGTTCGTACCGGTGGTTCCGAACGGCGTCCATCGTTCGCACGAAACTCTGCGCAACCGCATCCGTGTCCGGAATATCTTGGTCCGGGCCGGCGGCATACCCGACGATCGCTCTTGCCGCCAACGGACTTATACCCGAGAACAAGTCTACCAGACGTCTGGCGATCGATTCCGGGTTCTGTTCCCCGCCTCCATCCGGTTGCAATAGTTCCGTTACTTGCTGTTTCTCCGCGACAATAATCGGATTCGCTTTGTTTTGTTCCGGCGGTTCGACGTATGCGCTGCCCGGAAGAACGACCCGGTACGAGCTGATAGCAGGGGTTACCCGGTGAATCGCATCCAATACAATACCGGTGGCCGGATCCGTCAGAACGATGTTGCTGTGGCGTCCGGTCAGTTCCAAGACGATTCGTTTCACGCTCACATCGCCAAGTTCGTCGCGCTGGCGAATATGAATGTGCACGACTCGTTCCATGCCTGTTTGCTCGATGGATTCAATGACTCCGTTCTCGCAATGCTTCCGAAGAAGCATGCAAAACATCGGCGCCTCCAGCGGGTTTTGAAAACTGCGTTCCGTCACATGAAGTCTCGGATATGTCGGGTTGACCGAAAGCAGCAGCTTTGCCGTCTTTCCTTGAACCCTCACCGTCCACACGAGTTCATGCTCGTTCGGTTGATGTATCTTATGAAGCCGTCCGCCGATGAATGCTTGCAGTTCATGCACCACGGCGCGGACGACAAGTCCGTCGTAAGCCATTGTCAACTCTCCCTCAAAAGCTTGAAGCTATCCCTATATTGCCACACTTTGTCCAAAAAGGTAAGCGAAAGGATGAGGACAAGTGGGATATTCTCGTTTTCCTTTGAATACATTGATGCTAGTACAAGTTATTCCACTGGGAGGGAAGCGGGTTATGACTCAAAAACCGTGGTATCAATTGGACACGGAAGAGCTTTGCGACATCCACGGGCTAAACCCGGAACAGGGTTTATCGGCAGCGGATGCGGACCGGCGGAGAGAGGAACTGGGAGCCAACGAATTAAGCGAAGGAGCCCGCATCTCGCCGTTGACCTTGTTTTTGAATCAATTCAAAGACTTTATGGTCCTGGTCTTGATGGGAGCGACGCTCATTTCCGGGCTGTTGGGCGAATATTTGGATGCCATAACGATTTTAGCGATTATTGTGATCAACGGGCTGCTCGGTTTCATTCAGGAATTCCGGGCGGAGCGCTCCCTTCGCGCGTTGAAGGAATTATCCGCTCCGACGGCCAAAGTGCTTCGCGACGGAACGTGGAAAGTCGTCCCGACGAGAGAACTCGTGCCCGGAGATGTTGTATCTCTAGAGAGCGGCGACCGCGTTCCCGCGGACATTCGTTTCATCGAGGCAAACAGCCTGTATGCGGAGGAATCGGCGTTGACGGGTGAATCGGTCCCGGTGTCCAAGAGGGCCGGCGTATTGGAAGAGTCCGACATTCCGCTCGGCGATCAGAGAAACATGGGCTTCCTCGGAACGATGATCACGATGGGTACGGGCAAGGGGATCGTCGTTCGGACCGGCATGGACACGGAGATGGGGAAAATCGCCGACTTGATCAACAATACGGAAGAAGCGGAAACCCCGCTTCAGCACCGGCTCGAGCAATTCGGCAAAATTTTGATCGGCGTGGCTCTGGCCCTTACCGTGCTAGTCGTCGTTGCGGGCATTTTGCACGGTCAGCCGGTGTACGGCATGTTCCTCGCCGGTGTTTCCTTGGCTGTCGCGGCTATTCCGGAAGGATTGCCGGCGATCGTCACCATTGCGCTTGCGCTCGGCGTGCAGCGGATGATTCACCGCAAAGCGATCGTACGAAAGCTGCCCTCGGTGGAAACGCTGGGCTGCGCTTCGGTAATTTGTTCGGATAAGACGGGTACGTTGACGCAGAACAAAATGACGGTCACGAAGCTATGGCTTGGCGGACGGACGCTAACGGTCACCGGCGAAGGGTATGAGCCCTCGGGTGAAATCATAAACAGCGGAGACAAGAGCGATCCGCGCGACGACAGCATGCTCCGCAGATTGCTTCAAATATCGGTGCTGTGCAACAACTCGGAGCTGGTCGAAGAGCAAGTGGAGACGAATGAGAAGAAGAAGAAGAAGAAAAAAGGAAAAGTAACGATTAAAAATATTTGGGGCATCAAAGGCGATCCGACGGAAGGAGCGTTAATGGTGCTCGGCGCGAAAGCGGGCGTAACGCGGAGCAGCTTGGAAGGCTTGTATCGACGCGTAACGGAATTTCCGTTCGATTCCGAACGCAAGAGGATGTCCGTCGTTGTCGAGCATCAGGGCGGCCGCTTGCTCTGCGTGAAAGGAGCGCCCGACGTGCTTCTTGAAAAATGCAGTTACGTGCTTTGGGACGGCAAGCTGGTGCCGTTCACAGGGACCTTAAAGTCCAAGGTAATGGAAGCCAACGAGTCGTTCGCCGCTTCCGCGCTTCGCGTCCTCGGTCTTGCTTACAGGGATCTTAAGTCGTCGGAAAACGTATCCGCGTATGAAGAGGCTGAGCGGAACCTCGTATTCGTCGGATTGACCGGGATGATCGACCCCCCGCGCCGGGAAGCGAAGGAAGCGATTGTCACCTGCCGGCGGGCAGGCATCAAAACCGTAATGATCACGGGCGACCACCAGACGACGGCCGAAGCGATCGCGGATCAGTTGGGCATGATCCCCAAAGGCGGGAAGACAATCAGCGGCCAGCAGCTGTCCGCTATGTCCGACGATCAATTGGACCGGGTCGTCGACGATATTTTCGTTTATGCCCGCGTATCTCCCGAACACAAGTTACGGATCGTGAAATCGCTGCAGCGGCGCGGTCATGTCGCCGCTATGACGGGCGACGGGGTGAACGACGCGCCGGCGATCAAAGCGGCGGACATCGGTATCGCAATGGGCATTACGGGGACCGACGTATCGAAAGAAGCGTCTTCGCTCGTGTTAAGCGACGACAATTTTGCCACCATCGTCGCCGCCATCGAAGAAGGCCGCGGCATTTACGAGAACATCCGGAAGTTCATCCGTTACTTGCTCGCATCGAACGTGGGTGAAATATTGACGATGTTCATCGCCATGATGGCCGGCATGCCGCTTCCGCTCGTTCCGATACAAATATTGTGGGTGAATCTCGTCACAGACGGCTTACCCGCGATGGCGCTGGGCGTCGATCAGCCGGAGGCCGATCTCATGGAGCATAAGCCGCGGGGAGCCAAAGAAAATATATTCGCCCGCCGTTTGGGGTGGAAAATCATTTCCCGCGGCGTTCTGATCGGCATATGCACGCTCATTCCGTTCTGGATCGTACTGCAGCAAACCGGCGGGGACGCGGAGTCGCTGACGAAAGCGCAAACCGTGGCGTTCGCAACGCTAGTCATGGCGCAATTGATCCATGTATTCGACTGCAGGAGCTCGCGCTCCATCTTTCACCGCAACCTCTTTGAAAACAAATATTTGGTGCTGGCGGTGTTATCGTCCTTGCTTCTTCTACTCGGAGTCCTTTATATTGAAGCGCTGCAGCCGATCTTTAAGACGGTTCCGATCGGTTTGACGGAATGGGCGCTTGTGCTCGTATTCGCCGCCATCCCGACCTTGTTCTTCGGAGTGGGCAGCCTTCTGTCCAAACCGAAAAAGAAGCGCACCATTCGTTACGGTTCGAACGCGGGAGTTGCGGCGCGCTGAAGAAAATGGATATCCCGTTTTTCATATAAATCCGATAGAAACGCTATGCGTTTATCCTCTTTTGCGGTATGATATTGGCTAACCAATACGTGCCCCAAGAGGGGTTTTCTGTTTTTGCAATGGGGGATGGAAGATGAATTTTGTGAAAATGCACGGCCTGGGCAACGATTTTATCGTATGTGAGGAGCGCGAGGCGCCGGAAAATGCAAGCGAGCTCGCCGTTCGTTTGTGCGATCGTCATTTCGGCATCGGCGCCGACGGGCTCGTCTATATATTGCCGTCCGAAGCGGCGGACGCGAAGATGAGAATATTTAACGCCGACGGAACGGAAGCGGAGCAGTGCGGAAACGCCGTCCGGTGCGTCGCCAAATATGTGTGGGAACGCAATCCCGGCAATGGCGGAGACGGGCAATTAACGATCGAAACGAAAGGCGCCGGAGTGCAAAGCGTGCGCGTGTTTACGGAGGCGGGGAAAGCTGTGCGCGTTCGGGTCGATATGGGAAAGCCGGTATTGACCGGGTTGGACATTCCGACAACGATCGCGGCGGACCAAGTCGTGAACCGGACGTTGGAAATCGGCGGACACAGGTTTCTATTTACCGCGGTTTCCATGGGCAATCCGCATTGCGTCATTCCTGTCGATGATGCGGCGGCTTTCGATGTGAATTACTGGGGGCCGAAGCTGGAACGCCACGAATGGTTCCCGAACCGGACGAACGTTGAGTTTGTTACAGTGGAGAGGCCCGACCGTGCGGTCATGCGCGTATGGGAACGGGGAGCCGGGCAGACGCTCGCCTGCGGCACCGGCGCTTGCGCCGTATTGGTTGCGGGCGTTCTAGGAGGCACAATGGCAAGATCGGGAACGGTGTCGCTTGCCGGCGGGGATTTGCATATCGAATGGGACGAAGAGACGGGTCGCGTCTTTATGACCGGAGAGGCGGAGGAAGTGTATAAGGGGCGGTTGATTGTATGAAGAAAACAAATTTGCTCGATGCGTTGAAACATGAAGTGCTCGTAGGGGACGGCGCGCTGGGAACGTTTCTATATCAGCTCGGATTTCCCGTCGGCATCTCCTATGAGGAGCTGAATATAACCAGGCCGGATGTCATTCAAGACATCCATCGTCAATACCTGGAAGCCGGCGCTACAGTCATTGAAACGAACACATTTTCAGCCAACAGCGAGAAGCTGTCCAAATTCGGATTGGAAAACGAAGTGGAGCACATCAACCGCGCGGGCGTGGCCGCGGCGCGTGCCGCGGTCGGCGACGGCGCGTACGTTCTCGGCGCGGTGGGCTCCATTCGCGCAGGCAAACGGGGCAATGTAAGCGATTCGATCGTGCAAGAAGCGTTCCGGGGTCAGCTGGAGGCGCTCACCGACTCCGATATCGACGGAATCATGCTCGAGACGTTCTATGACGTGAAAGAGGCGCTCATCGCCCTTCGTTTGGCCAGGAAGCTGACGGACACGCCGGTCGTTTGCCAATTGGCGATCGAGACGGGAGGCGCTACTCAAGACGGTGTACCGCTGCAGCAAGCGTTTCGCATGCTGCGTGACGAAGGAGCGGATGTTGTCGGCTTTAATTGCCGGATCGGACCGTACGGCATTATCCGTTTGCTGGAGGGAATGGATCGGGCGGCACTCGAGCCGATATCCGTCTTCCCGAACGCCGGGCTTCCGGCCTATGTGGACGGACGATTTTCGTATCCGGCGGGACCCGAATATTTCGCGGAGAGCGCCCTGACGCTCGCCCGCCTCGGGGTGCGGATGATCGGAGGATGCTGCGGGACGACGCCTGAACATATTAAAGCCGTGAGCGAAGCGCTTCGGCATTTTCGGCCTAAGGAAGACGTCACACAACCGGAGGCGGCCAAGAAGCGGTCGGTCTCCCCCGCCATTGAAGTAAAAGGCGGCATCGGCAGCGATCGGTTGCAAAAGGAACAAACGCCGGATGATGAGCCGACGATTACAGATCTTGTGTCGAGGCGGCATACCGTTATCGTGGAGCTCGATCCTCCCCGGGATCTCAACATCGATAAATTTATGCGGGGAGCCGAGGCATTGAAGCAGGCCGGCGTCGACGCCATAACGATGGCGGACAATTCGCTTGCGATGACGCGAATGAGCAACTTGGCTCTCGGCTTCTTGCTCAAGGACAAGCTTGGCGTCCGGCCGCTCGTGCATATCGCGTGCCGCGACCGCAATTTGATCGGAACGCAATCTCATTTGATGGGGCTTCATGCGCTCGGTATCGATCACGTGCTCGCCGTAACGGGCGACCCTGCACGGTTCGGGGATTTGCCGGGCTCCAGCTCGGTTTACGATTTGACGTCTTTCGAGATCATTCGCATGATTAAGCAGTTGAACGACGGAATCGCATTTTCCGGCAAGCCTTTAAAGCAAAAAGCGAACTTTACGGTTGCCGCCGCTTTAAATCCGAACGTAAAGCATCTGAACAAAGCGGTGGAACGTTTGGAACGGAAAATAGAGGCGGGCGCCGATTATATCATGACGCAGCCGGTGTACGACCCGGCTCTCATCGAGCGGTTGCATGAAGCGACGAAGCATTTGAGCATTCCTATTTTTATCGGAATTATGCCGTTTACAAACGGACGGAACGCGGAATATTTGCATAACGAAGTGCCGGGCATCACCCTTTCGGAAGACGTACGCCGGCGGATGTCGGGATTGGAAGGGGAAGACGGTCGGCGCGTTTCGCTGGAAATATCGAAAGAGCTGCTGGATGTGGCGATGGAACGTTTTAAAGGCATTTATCTTATTACTCCTTTCATGGCATACGAAATGACCGCAGAGCTTACAAAATATGTGTGGGAACAAACGAAACGCCGTTTTCCACTTGTACCCACTATGGAAATCAAGTAATATATGAAAATGGAGTGAGAGCATGCTGCGAAGCATGACCGGTTACGGACAATCGATCCGCTCTTCGGAGCTGTATTCGTTCACGGTGGATATGAAGTCCGTGAACCACCGGCACCTCGATATTGTTTTTCGTATGCCAAGGGAATGGCAGCATGCGGAAGATCGGCTGCGCCGCCTCATACAGAAGGGGCTTCACCGCGGCCGAATCGACGTGTTCGTTGCGGCGGAGCGCATTGCCGGCCGTCCGCGCAAAGCCGTCATTGATTGGACGCTCGCCGAAGCGTATCGCGATGCGGGACGACAATTGACCGAAAGGCTTCAATTGCCGGCCGCGCGGGCGCTAAGCGTGAAAGATTTCTTAGCGTTCCCCGACGTGGTGCGGTTCGAAGAAGAGACGGACCCCGAACAAGGAACCGAAGAGCTGCTCGCATGCGCGGAAGAAGCGCTCGGCCGGCTGATCGCCATGAGGGAAGCGGAAGGGCGGTATTTGGCTGAAGATATCCGTCGCAAGAGCGCCGGCATCTCCGGAATCGTCGGCCGGATGGAACAGTTGGCGCCGGTCGTCGTTGAGGAGTACCGCTCCCGTTTGCAATCCAAATTGGAACAGTGGCTCGACGCGGAATCGGCGGGGGCCGTCGATCCGGGGCGGATTGCGATGGAGGCTGCCGTCTTCGCGGAACGGGCGGGCATCGACGAAGAATTGACGAGGTTGAAAAGCCATGCCGAACAATGCGCGGCTTTGACCGGCGGCGAAACGCCCGCCGGACGCAAACTCGATTTTTTGCTTCAAGAGATGAACCGCGAAGCGAACACGATCGGCTCGAAAGCGAATCACCTCGGGCTTTCCAATCTGGTTGTCGAGCTCAAATCGGAAATTGAAAAATTGCGCGAACAAGCGCAAAATATAGAATAATTATTCAAACCTTACGTACGGCGGTACGGTATGAGCCGCATCGGACAGGGCAACACTGCCTATTATTGAGGTGTTGAGGGGGAACCATCATGGCTATTAAACTTATAAACATCGGTTTCGGCAATATCGTTTCCGCAAATCGCATTATTTCCATCGTCAGCCCGGAATCGGCGCCGATCAAACGTATCATTCAAGAAGCGCGGGACCGTCACATGTTAATTGACGCCACTTACGGCCGAAGAACAAGAGCCGTGATCATCACCGACAGCGATCACGTCATCCTGTCAGCCGTACAGCCTGAAACCGTAGCTCATCGATTGTCCAACAAAGATGAAGACCACGACGAATAAGCATATGGCTGCTGCCGGTATATTGCACACCACCTTAAACAAAGCTGAGGAGCATTTCATGAAGAAAGGCTTATTGCTCGTCCTCTCCGGACCGTCCGGCGTAGGCAAGGGCACGCTGTGCGATCGTCTGCGCCAACTGTCGCCGGAACTCGTATATTCCGTGTCCGCCACAACCCGCGCTCCGCGCTCGGGAGAAGTGGAAGGGAAAAATTACTTCTTCACTTCCCGCGAACGCTTTCAGTCGATGATTGCGGAAGGAGAGCTGTTGGAATGGGCGGAATACGTGGGCAACTATTACGGAACGCCGAGAAGATTCGTGGAAGAAACCATCGCCGAAGGACGCGACGTCATTCTTGAAATCGATGTGCAAGGCGCAATGCAAGTGAAAGAACGTTTTCCCGAAGCGGTATTTATTTTTGTTCTTCCCCCGTCCCTGGAAGAGTTGCAGAACCGGATTCAAAGCCGCGGCACCGAAACGGAGAGCGCGATCCGCTCGCGGATGCAGGTGGCCGCGGACGAGATGAGGCTGATGGAACATTACGACTACGCCGTAGTAAACGATGTGATCGATCTCGCCTGCGCGCGGGTTCAAAGCATCATTACTGCGGAGCATTGCAAGCGGGAGCGAATGCTCCCCGCAGTTAAATCCTGGTTAAACGAGGTGTAAGAGATGTTGTATCCGTCGATTGATAAGCTGGTGGAAAAAGCCGAAAGCAAATATTTGCTCGTCGTTGCCGCTTCGAAGCGGGCGCGCACATTGCGCGACGGCGCGAAAAGCCAATTAAAGAGTCCGCGATCTCACAAGTACGTGGGCGTCGCGTTGGAAGAAATCCACCTCGATTTCATCAAGCACGAAAAGACAAATAAAGAAAGCGCGAAATAATGACGACAACCCTTGCGGTTGTTATTTTTTTCTCGGGGGAGTGAGTGGCGTTGCTGCAAGGAAAAACGATTGTATTAGGGATAACCGGCGGCATTGCGGCCTATAAAGCGGCGGCGGTATGCAGCAAGCTTTCGCAAAGCGGCGCCGACGTGCGCGTCGTAATGACAGAATCGGCGACAAAGTTCATCGCCCCGCTTACGTTTCAAGCGATTTCCCGCAATCGCGTCATCGTCGATACGTTCGATGAAGAAGACCCGTCGGTCATAGCTCACATCGATCTCGCGGACCGGGCGGATGCCGTTGTCATCGCGCCTGCCACCGCTAATTTTCTGGCCAAGACGGCGCTCGGATTAGGCGACGACATGTTAAGCACGACGCTGCTCGCCACACGCGCGCCGATTCTCGTCGCTCCCGCAATGAACGTTCATATGTACGCCCATGTTACCGTTCAAACGCACATGGAGCAGCTTCGAGCGCGCGGCGTCCGGTTTGTCGAGCCCGGGGAAGGGTTCCTGGCCTGCGGTTATACGGGCAAAGGGCGGCTGGCGGAGCCGGAGCACATCGTGGACGAGCTTATGCGAATGTTCAAGATGAAAAGCGAGCTTTCCGGCAAAAAGGTGCTGGTCACGGCGGGAGCTACGGTTGAGCGGATCGACCCCGTCCGATATTTGACGAACGATTCTTCAGGGAAAATGGGCTTCGCCGTCGCGGCCGCCGCCCGGGACCGGGGCGCCCGAGTCACGGTCATTGCGGGAAGGACAAGCGTAGAGCCTCCATCCGGCGTCGACGTCATCCGTGTGGAATCGGCGGAAGAGATGCTCCATGCGGCGCTGTCGAAATTCGGCGACGCGGATATTGTCGTCAAAGCGGCCGCGGTGGCGGACTATCGTCCCGTGCGTACGGAACAGAAAAAAATCAAGAAGTCGGAGCAGCATCTTTCTCTGGAATTGGAAAGAACGACCGACATTTTGAAAGAGTTGGGCAACCGGAAGACGCATCAAGTGTTGGTCGGTTTCGCTGCGGAAACTCATGAGCTGGAGCGGCAAGCGATGGCCAAAATCGCGTCCAAGCGCTGCGATCTCGTTGTGGCCAACGATGTGACGATACCGGGTGCGGGCTTTTCCGCAGATACGAACGAAGTTTCGATATTCGATACGAACGGATTGGTTGAAAAGCTGCCACTTCAATCGAAGCGCGACGCAGCCGAACGAATCGTTACGTTGGCGGCCGGCTTGCTTGCGGAGCGCAGCGGGGGGAAGCAGGGACGATGATCGCGAATGTCGTCGTTGACGTCTCCGCGCGTGAAACCGACCGCCCGTTCAGCTATACGGTGCCGGAGCCGCTGCGTCCTCTTGTCCGTCCCGGGGTCCGGGTCGGCGTGCCGTTCGGACCGCGCCTGCTTCACGGGTTTGTCGTGTCCGTCGCCGAAACGTGCGACACGCCGGCGGATAAATTGCGTCCGCTGAAGACGGTGCTTGATATAAAGCCGCCGATTACTCCGGAATTGTTGGAATTGTCGGCGTGGATGAGCCGGAAATATGTTTGTACGCTTCACACGGCGCTTTCCGCCGTACTGCCCGGCGCGCTAAAGACAAAAACCGAGACCGTTTACCGGCTTGCCGCGGAATCGCCGGACAGCGGCGGACAATGGCCGGGGGAAA
Organism: Paenibacillus alkalitolerans; assembly: GCF_016482785.1. Classification (GTDB taxonomy): domain Bacteria; phylum Bacillota; class Bacilli; order Paenibacillales; family YIM-B00363; genus Paenibacillus_AE; species Paenibacillus_AE alkalitolerans. The sequence goes on from NZ_JAEMXM010000011.1 coordinate 65,327, forward strand.
TCCGGGATATCGCGGCGTATGTCGAGCGCAAAGGCTCGGCAAAAGAAGAAGAGTTGATGAAAGCGTTCGGAGACCGCATGCAATTGCTCGCACGGGCGGTTGAGCTGGGCGTGCTTATCGAGGAAAGACAAGTAAGGGATCTTGCCCGCAAGAAGACCGCCTTGTTTGTGACGCCCGCGCAGCCTGCGGAACGATTGCGGGAAGGCGCGTCGGAGATCGGGGCGAAAGCTCCGAAACAAGCGGACATCTTGCTGCGGCTGTCCGACTGCGCCGATCCCGTTCCTCTCGCGGATTTGCTGCGCGACACGGGCGCGAGCGCGGCAGCGGTCCGTTCGCTTGAATCGAAAGGCTTCGTCCGCGTGGCGGAAACGGAGGTCGCACGCGATCCGTACGGCAACCGCCGGTTCGAAAAGTCGAATGCGCTGCCTCTGACCGCAACGCAAGCGAAGGCGCTCGAACCGATACGAGCCGCCGTGTCCGCTACCCGGCATGAAGCGTTTCTGCTTCACGGCGTAACGGGCAGCGGCAAGACGGAAGTGTATCTGCAGGCGATGCAAGCGTGCTTGGACGCCGGCCGGGAAGCGATATTGCTCGTTCCCGAAATCGCTTTGACGCCGCAAACCGTCGACGCCTTCAAAGGGCGGTTCGGCGATGACGTCGCGGTGATGCATTCGCGGCTGTCGCAAGGAGAACGGTACGACGAATGGAGAAAGATGGCTGAGAAGAAAGTCCGCATTGCCATCGGGGCGCGTTCGGCCGTGTTTGCTCCATTTACGAACATCGGACTTATCATTATTGACGAGGAACACGAATCTTCCTATAAGCAAGAAGAGTCTCCCAAATATCACGCGAGGGATGTCGCGCTGGAGCGCGGGAAGAGGCATGGAGCCGCCGTCGTGCTCGGATCGGCCACCCCTTCGTTGGAGACGTATATGGCGGCTCACCGCGGCCGTTATACGTTGTTGGAAATGCAAGAGAGGGTGGCGGGAAGGCCTCTGCCCAAAGTGCGGGTGGTCGATATGCGGTCGGAATTGAAGGACGGCAACCGCGCCATGTTCTCCCGCCCTCTGAAAGAGGCGCTTGAGGCCAGGCTTGCGAAGGGCGAACAGTCGGTGCTGCTGCTCAACCGCCGCGGTTACGCAACGTTCGTGCTTTGCCGGTCGTGCGGATACACCGCCCAATGCCCTCATTGCGACATCACGCTTACATACCATCGGACGAGCCGGCATTCGCGGTGCCATTATTGCGGGTACGCGGAGCGGGAAACATCCGTTTGCCCCGGCTGCGGAAGCGAGCATATCAGACAGTTCGGGGCCGGGACGCAGCGTGTGGAAGAGGAGCTCGCGAAGCTGTTTCCGGGGATACGGACGATCCGCATGGATGTCGATACGACCGCGGCGAAAGGCGCTCACGAGAAGCTGCTTTCGCAGTTCCGCAACCGGCAAGGCGACGTGCTGCTCGGCACGCAGATGGTTGCCAAAGGCTTGGATTTTCCGTACGTCACGCTCGTAGGAGTCATCAGCGCGGACACGGTGCTTCGGATTCCGGATTTCCGCGCGGCGGAACGAACGTTTCAATTGCTGACCCAGGTTGCCGGCAGAGCGGGAAGACACACGCTGCCCGGGGAAGTGATCGTACAGACGTACACGCCGGACCATTACAGCATCGTTCACGCATCGCAGCACGATTACCGCTCGTTCGCTCGGAGGGAATTGACGATTCGGAGAGAACTGGGCTACCCGCCGTACCGGCGGCTCGCATTGGCGACTTTGTCCCACGAAGACGTGTCGAAGCTTGTCCGCGCAAGCGAAGGCTTCGCCTCCGAAATCCGCTCGAGGTTTCGTCTCACGGCTTGGGATGGAGAACCCCCCGAGCTATTGGGTCCGGTTCCTTCGCCGATTCCGAAGCTGAAAGATAGATATCGGTTTCAATGCATGGTAAAATATCGGGGAGAATCTGCGGCAATCGACGCTTTGCGGGAAGCGGCCGATGCGTTTCGCGACGAGATGCGAAAATCAAAACTTAGCATACAACTGGATGTCGACCCGCAAATGCTGATGTGATCATATACTAGTGTCAAACGGAAGGAAGGAGCATCTCCTATGGCAATACGCATCATTGTGAAACATCCGGACCCGGTGCTGCGGGAAAAGGCGAAACCGGTCCCTCAAGTAACCCCGAATATCCAAAAGCTTCTGACCGATATGGCGGATACGATGTACGACGCACCCGGCGTCGGTCTCGCCGCTCCGCAAATCGGCATCTCCAAGCGGGTCATCGTGGTGGATATCGGAGACGAGCACGGTCTGATCGAATTGGTCAATCCGGAAATCGTCGAAGCGGACGGCGAACAAATCGGCCCCGAGGGTTGCTTGAGCATACCGGGCCTCCAAGGCGACGTGCGCCGTAAAAACCGCGTGAAGGTGAAAGGGCTGGACCGCAACGGGAACGAAATCGTCGTCGACGGCGAAGGATATCTTGCGCGCGCGCTTCAGCACGAAATCGACCATCTGGACGGTATTCTGTATGTCGATATTGCCGATCGCGTTTACGAACCGAAGGAAGAGGAAGAAGAAGGAGCATGACGTTGACGCAATCCCCAACGATCGTATTTATGGGCACGCCACAGTTCGCCGTCCCCTGTCTGCGCGCCTTGATCGAAGCCGGCTATACCGTCGCGGCCGTCGTGACGCAGCCCGACCGGCCGGTCGGCCGCAAGCGGGTGCTCACGCCTACGCCTGTGAAGGAAGAGGCGCTGCGTCACGGCATCCCCGTACTTCAGCCGCATAAGATGCGCGCCCCCGAAGCGGTGGCGGAGCTTGCCGCTTTCCGGCCCGATCTCATTGTGACCGCCGCGTACGGTCAACTGCTGCCTAAAGCGGTGCTCGACTTGCCGCAGTACGGCTGCATCAATGTGCACGGTTCGCTGCTCCCGAAATACAGGGGAGGAGCTCCGATCCAGCGCGCCGTCATGAACGGGGAGACGGTGACAGGCGTGACGATCATGTATATGGCCGAAGGATTGGATACGGGGGATATGATCTCCAAAGCTGAAGTCCCGATTGCGCCGGAGGACGACTCCGGCTCCATGTACGATAAGTTAAGCGAGGCAGGTGCCGGGCTGCTCGTTCCTACGGTGGCAGCGATCCTTACCGGCACCGCCGACCGTGTGCCGCAGAATGATGCGGATGCGACGTACGCTCCGAATTTATCGAGAGACGACGAACGCATCGATTGGAGGCGCGCCGCAGCCGAAATTCATAATCAGGTCCGCGGCTTGTCGCCCCGTCCCGGAGCTTTCACAACTTGGAATCAAGATGTTTTTAAAGTATGGCGCACCGCGATTTCCGCACGAAAGGCCGCGGAAACCGCCGCTGCTGAGCCGGGCACCGTTGTCGCTCTCGATGCGAGCGGCATTCATGTGGCGGCAGGAGGCGGAGTGCTCGTGTTGACCCAAGTGCAGCCCGCCGGCAAGAAAGCGATGCCCGCATCGGAATTTTTGAAGAGCGGCCAGTTGAAAGCCGGAGACCGGTTTGGGGGGGAGGAAGCGTGAACCGTTCCCGCCCTCCGCGCGTTCCCGGCGCCAGAGAGCTCGCCCTGCAAGCGCTGCTTGCGGTAGATACGGAGGGGGCATACAGCAACCTCGCTCTCAACGACGTCCTGCAGAAGCACCGTCCGGAGCCGAAGGAAGCCGCGCTCGCCACCGAGTTAGTGTACGGAACGATTCAGCGCCGCAATACGCTGGATGCGGTGCTGAACCGTTATATAAATAAAGGGATGGAGAAGCTGCAGCCATGGGTGCGCAGCTTGTTTCGTTTAAGCGCCTATCAACTGTTGTATTTGGACCGGGTACCGACGCATGCCGCCGTAAGCGAGGCTGTGGAAATCGCCAAGCGCAGAGGGCATCAAGGCATCAGCGGCATGGTGAACGCCGTGCTGCGCAACATTGTCCGCAATCCCGGCGCGCTTGAGCCTCCCGAGCGGCTGTCCCCCAGCGAGCGGATATCGTTCGTGCACTCTCACCCCGAATGGCTCGTTCGCCGATGGATCGAACAATTCGGGGAAGAGACCGCTTCGCGCATCGCCGAAGCAAACAACGAGCCGCCGCACGTCAGCGTCAGGGCGAACGTGCTGAAAAATTCGAGGGACGATCTGCTGGAACGTTTCATCCGCTCGGGGTTGGAAGCCCGTCCGTCCGAAGCGAGCCCCGCCGGCATCGTAGTGAAGGGGGCGGGCAATATGGCTCACTCGGACTGGTATAAGGAAGGGCTTTGCACAATTCAGGACGAGAGCTCGATGCTCGTCGCCGCCGTCGCGGATCCCGCTCCGGGTGCCCGCGTCTTGGATTGCTGCGCCGCGCCCGGAGGTAAGACGACCCATCTGGCCGAGTTGATGGGAGGAACGGGAACGGTCGTTTCGTGCGACATTCATCCTCATAAGAGAGAACTGATCGAAACCAACGTCCGCCGCCTCGGGCTCGCCAACGTCGAGACCCATACGGAGGACGCAACGCGGCTGGCGGACAAGTTTCCGGAAGAAAGCTTCGATTGCGTGCTGTTGGACGCTCCGTGCTCCGGCTTCGGCGTCATCCGCCGCAAACCGGATATCAAGTGGACGAAGACGCCGGAGGACGTCGGCGAGATCGCCCGAATCCAAAGCGACATCCTCCACAGCGTCCATCGCTTGGTGAAGCCGGGCGGCGTACTCGTCTACAGCACTTGCACATTGGAGGCGGAAGAGAACGAGCGTCAGATGGAACGGTTTTTGGCGGCGTTCCCCGAATTCCGTCCCGATGCTTCGATGCCGGGCACTATTCCGCAGATCGTGCTCGACACTTGTTCGGCAGGAGAAGGACAGCTGCGGGTGCTGCCGCATCATTTCGGCTCGGACGGATTTTTCATCGCCAGGCTGAGGAGACGGTCCTAAGCAAACAAGCATGTGGTGAACCTCCCCCACCTATAGAGGGTCGGGGCTTCTGAATAGCGTATAGGTTTCTGCCACCTGAGGTGTCAGTTATAGACAACGTGTTCAAAGGAACGGTGACAGACCCGACGTTCATTCAGCAACACGGTATACCCGCGGCCCGGTCCAAGGCATCTACTACTTCTTGCTTACGCAATCCGTAGATACTTGATTCGTTGGATTTGAGTCATCATCGGTTTGATTTCGCCGTATTTGTAGACAGACAATATATTACATCCACCGTGGATATCGCGGTGTTGTATGTATCCACAGGAACAGCGATAAATTCTACCCGATGGCTTTCGTTTACAGGTGCAGACAGGACATGTCTGTGTCGTGTTTCGCTCATCCTGTTTGGCGATCGCGATCCCATGTGCATGCAGTTTGTACTTCATATATTCGTACTGCTTGCCAAACTGCCACTGACTCATACGTTGATTGTGCTTTCTAGAGCGAACCCGTTTTCCGATCCTCCTTCTCTTTTTGTTTGATCGGTTTCGTTGCACGCCCTCCACATCGCCGACGACAACTTCTTGCTGAAGCTGACGCTCGCTTTTGGACAGAACATAATGGAGAGCGCGGCGGTACTTTCTCCATTGTCGGCTGCCTCTCGTGCACTTGGCCATCTTGCGGCGCAGCTCTTTCATCTTCTTGTTTCGCAGCCGTTTGACACTGCGCAGCTTGCGTCCGGTCACGATCAATGCCTCTCCATCTTCCGTGACGCATGCAACGGAATGGATTTCTCCGGGGTCTACGGCAGCGATTCGCGTTCCTTTCGCCATGGCAGGCTGGATGCCATCGTCATAGGAAATGGCTAACTGTAATCCGCGATCATAGATCAGTTCGATCTCTTTGATCACACCGTTTGGAACGCGCTTGACCCATACGACAATCGGCTTCTGCCGCTTGCATTGATAAATACCCGGACTGAGTTCGATACGCCCGTTGTCGTGTACTGTAAATCCTTGAGCCGCCCATTTCGTCGGAAAATGCTTCTTCGTTTTGTATGGATATCGGATGTGCGAATGACCCTTTTGTTTGGCTTTATGCGCATTGTCTCTCGCATGCAGATACTTGTGACAAACCGCTTGGATGCTCTGGCTGTGGATGGGATATTTCCCTTTGGTCGCTTTTTGCAGTTGTGTTTTATCGATCCATTCTCCGTGCTCCAAGAAGTGACTTTTGGCGAAGTGCAGACAATCGTTCCAAACATGTGCGGAGATGCGATTGCACGTAAACAGTCGGTCCAGGTCCTCTGAACTGGCATGGAACGACGTTTTCAAGACTCGAATCACATGACCCCTCCTTTACTAGAACATTTGTTTGGTTTTATTATACCATACATATGTTCGTGTTTGGAGGGGGAGAAGTGAAAACAATCCAAATATTTATCACTGCATTTTATCCAGAAGGCAACGATTCATCCCACTACCTTTAGAGGAGTGGGATGAATCGTTGCGATATGTTAAAATGTCGAAAGACAGATTACAATAGAGGTAAAAGTTAGGCAGGGATCCGATGAAAAAGACAGAGCAGCCGGGAAAACCGTTTATTTACGACTATACGCTGGAAGCGCTGCAGGAGTGGGTCAAGGAGAACGGCGAACCCGCCTTTCGCGCCGGACAAATTTACGATTGGCTCTACGTGAAGCGGGCAACCTCGTTCGACGAAATGAGCAACCTGCCCAAGGGACTGCGCGAGAAGCTGGACGCGCAATTCCAACTCAGCGCATTGTCCGAAATCACGAAGCTGGAGTCGAAAGACGGGACGATCAAGTTTTTGTTCGGCTTATGGGACAACAATGCGATCGAAACCGTCATCATGCGCCACAATTACGGCATCAGCATTTGCGTAACGACGCAAGTGGGCTGCAGAATCGGATGCACGTTCTGCGCTTCCACGCTTGGCGGGCTGAAGCGCAATTTAAGCGCGGGCGAAATAACCGCCCAAGTCGTTTACGCGCAAAAGCTGCTCGACGCCACGAACGAACGGGTCAGTTCCATCGTGGTAATGGGCTCGGGGGAACCTTTTGAAAACTACGACGCTTTGAAAGTGTTCCTGCAAACAATGATCCACGAGAAGGCTTTGAATATCGGGCAGCGTCACATTACGGTGTCGACGAGCGGCATTGTGCCGGGGATGTATGCGTTCGCGGATTGGAACACCCAAATCAATCTGGCGATTTCGATCCATGCGCCCAACGACGAGCTGCGCTCGAAGCTGATGCCGGTCAACCGCAGATTTCCGTTCGCGGAAGTGATGAATGCTTGCCGCTATTACATCGAGAAAACCGGAAGACGCATCACGTTCGAATACGCGCTCATCAACGGCGTGAACGACCGTCCGGAGCACGCGGAGGAGCTCGGCGACGTGCTGTCGAGCATGCTGTGCCACGTCAACTTGATTCCGGTCAACTACGTTCCGGAGCGCGAGCATTACGAACGGACGCCTCGAGAGGATATATTCAATTTCAAACGCATTCTCGAGAAAAAGGGCGTCAACACGACGATCCGCAGAGAACAAGGCCACGATATCGCGGCTGCATGCGGACAGTTGCGCGCCAAGCATATGGAGTCGACCGCGAGGTGAATGACATGTTAAAATCAGCCCAAAAATCGGACGTCGGCCTCGGTCGCAGCGTGAACGAGGACCGGGCCGTCGTGAAAGCCGATGTCGGCGGATGGACGCTTGCGATCGTTGCCGACGGAATGGGCGGCCATCAGGCCGGGGACACGGCAAGCCAACTTACGGTGGAGCTCGTCCAAGACGAGCTTCAGCGTCTGGACGGCGGGACTGCGGCTGGGGACTGGGCGGAATGTTTGAAGACGGCCATAAGAAAAGCCAATGCCAAAGTATACGAGATCGCATCGAAAAAAGAGCATTACCACGGAATGGGAACGACGCTCACCGTTGCGTTGGCCGACAGCGAACAGCTGTTGATCGGGCACATCGGCGATTCCCGCGCTTACTTGATCAACCGCGTTACCGTCACACAGCTTACGGAAGATCATACGCTTGTCAACGAGCTTGTCAAGAGCGGCCAGATTACGGCCGAAGAGGCGTTGATACATCCGAGACGAAATGTGGTGACGAGGGCGCTCGGTACCGATTCCGACGTCGAAATCGATATTTCGAAGGTGTCCTGGACTGCCGGAGATACGCTTCTTCTATGCAGCGACGGATTGTCCAACACGGTCGGATACGCCGAGATGCTCGAAACGCTCAACAGCGACGCGCCGCTTGACGAGAAAGCGGAGCGGCTCGTGGCGAGGGCGCTTGACGCGGGCGGCGACGACAATATTACGGTGGTGCTTTTGTCCAATGAATAATCATTTTTGCAAGAAACGAGGTGAAACCGGATGATCGGCACGCGACTGGCCGGAAGATACGAAATATTGGAACGGGTCGGAGGCGGCGGCATGGCGCTTGTATACAAAGCGCACGATACGCTGCTGCACCGAAACGTCGCAGTGAAAGTGCTCCGGCAGCAGTACGTCCATGATGAAGAATTTGTCCGCCGGTTTCGCAGGGAAGCGCAATCCGCCGCATCGCTGTCCCATTCGAACGTTGTCAGCGTATACGATGTGGGGCAAGAGGGCGAGACGCATTTTATCGTTATGGAATATGTGGAAGGCTGCAATTTGAACGATATCATCAAAGAGCAAGCGCCTTTGCAGGTGGACCGGGCGGTGCATATCGCCACGCAAATTTGCGACGCGCTGGGGTCCGCGCACGCCAACGGCATCATTCATCGCGATATTAAACCGCACAATATATTAATCGGAAAAAACGGCCGCATTAAAGTTACCGATTTCGGCATTGCGAGAGCGGCTACATCTTCATCCATCACTCAAACCGGTTCCGTTATCGGCTCCGTTCATTATTTTTCGCCCGAACACGCGAAGGGCGTGTCCGCCGGGGAAAAGTCGGACTTATATTCTTTAGGTATCGTGTTGTATCAAATGTTGACCGGTAAATTGCCGTTTTTGGGCGAGAGCCCGATTTCCGTTGCGCTGAAGCATCTGCAAGAAGACGTCGAAGAGCCCCGGGCGGTCAATCCGATGATCCCTCAAAGCGTCGAAAATATCATATTGAAGGCGATGCGGAAAAGTCCGGAGGAGCGTTACAGCACTGCGGGAGAAATGCTCCGCGATTTGGAGACGTGCCTTTCCCCGCAGCGGCTTAACGAGCCGAAATGGACGTACTCGAGCGACGGAGACGATGAGGAAGCGACGCGCGTCATGCCTGCGCTTCGGGTGGATGGGCAGAGCGGCGCGGGCGATGAGCTTCGGGCTTCCGCCGACGCGCCGGTTTGGCGCAACGGCAAATATGAGGACCCCGAAGAGGAAAAACGGTCTAATCCATGGATTAAACCGATCATATGGTTTGCCGTTCTTCTTGTGATGCTTGGGGGAGCATGGTACGGCGTGAAGGCGCTTCAAGAAATTCTGATCATACCGGAAGTGACAGTGCCGGACGTTACCGGCTGGCCTTTGGAAGACGCAAAAGAAAGACTGGAAGAAGTAGGTCTGGTCGTTGCGCAACCGATTGCTGAAGAACCGAGTCGGGATGTTGCCCTCAATCACGTGATCCGTCAAGACAAAAAAGATCCGGACACGGCGAAAGTAAACACGACGATCCGCCTTGTGGTAAGCACAGGGATAGAGATGGTTACGATTCCTCCGTTGGAAGGGAAAACGAAATCGGAAGCCGTCACCGCTTTGACCGATCTCGGGATCCCGGAGCTGAACATAGAGACGAAAGAGGAGTTTGACGACCGGCCGGCAGGAGAGGTAATCGAGCAGTTTCCGAGCGCGAACGATTCCGTCGACCCGATGACGGATTCGGTAACGCTGAAAATAAGCAAAGGGCCGGATACGGTGCCGATGCCCGATTTGATCGGCAAAACTGTCGATGAAGCCGAGGCGCTGTTGGAGAAGGAAGGCTTAACGCTGAAGAAAGAAAACATTGTTGAAGAACCAGCTTATTATCCGGCCGGGAAAGTATATGAACAATTTCCTTATAAACCGGGAAATCCGGTCAAGCCGCCGGGAGAAGAGATCATGATATATGTCAGCACCGGCCTTCCCGATGAAGCGCGCGTGACGACTTACAAAGTAACCGTCGGTCCGCGGCAGGAAGGTGCGGAAAGCGAAATCCGCATCGTCGTCAGCGACGCTATGGGCGACCGGAAGGAAGCGGCAAAGCGCAAAGTGAAACAGCAAGAGACATTCTCGTTCGATGTCGTCACGTCGCCGTCGAAGAACGCCGTTATCGAAGTGTTCCAGGACGACGTGAAGAACAACCACATTACATGGACCTACCAACAAGCAGGGGAGGCGGGAGGCAATGCCTCTTCCGGCGAAACGGCGGAAGAGACGCAGCCCGAACACCAGCCTGAGGGCGAACAACAATCCGACGATGAAATAACGGTACCGGGGGGCTTGTGATCGAATGCTAGGCGGCATGATCGTCAAAGCGTTAAGCGGATTTTACTACGTGAAGCGTGACGACGGCGACGAAGTCATCCAGTGCAGAGCCAGAGGCTTATTTAGAAAGCAAAGCGTTACTCCGCTTGTCGGCGACCGCGTCATGATCGAGTTATCGGATGACGGCAGCGACGGGACGGTGATTGACGTGCTGCCTCGGGACACTGAGCTGGTTCGTCCGCCGATCGCAAACGTCGATACGGCGCTGCTCGTATTTTCCGTCGCCGAGCCGGCACTGAATTTGCAGCTGCTGGACAAGTTTTTGGCGCATGCCGAATTGGCGCGTCTGCACCCGGTCATCTGCCTCACGAAGGCGGATTTGCTGGAAGGGGACGATGACGAAACCGCCGGCCTTCGCGCGCAATTGGAGTCCGTTCAATCGTTGTACGAGGCGATCGGCTATCCGGTCTACTTCACAAGCTCCCGCGCCGCATCCGGCATCGGCAAGCTGCTTGGCGTGCTGGACGGGCGGGTCACGGTATTCGCCGGACAATCGGGCGTAGGGAAGTCCTCTTTGTTAAACCGCCTCGTTCCGGGATTAACTCTCGAGACGAATGAAATCAGCCGCAAGCTCGGCCGGGGGAAGCATACGACGCGCCACGTGGAGCTGTTTCGTCTTGGAGAGCGCGGTTTGGTGGCCGATACGCCCGGATTTTCGCAGCTTGAATTTCCGGAGATGGAACCCGAGCGGTTGTCCGGCGCGTTCCCGGAGATGGCCGCGCTCGCGCAGGAGTGCAAATTCCGCGGCTGCCTTCACAGGAGCGAACCGGGCTGCCGTGTGCGGGAAGCGTTGGGCTCGGGCGAAATCGCATCGTCCCGTTACGAACATTACGACGTATTCTTGACGGAGATCAAGGAACGGAAGCGGAGGTACTGATATGGCCATTATAGCGCCGTCGCTCTTGGCGGCTAATTTCGCCGCGCTTGCCGACGAGGTGAGCGAGGTGGAAGCGGGAGGCGCCGATTGGCTTCATTTGGACGTGATGGACGGACATTTTGTGCCGAACATTACGTTCGGTCCATTGGTCATTGAAGCGCTGCGCCCTCGGACTTCCCTGTTTATGGACGTCCACTTGATGATAGAGCGCCCGGACGCGTACATTCAGCAATTTGCGGCTGCCGGCGCGGATCTGATAACGGTGCATGCGGAGGCGTGCGTACATCTTCACCGCACCGTTCAAGTGATTAAAGATCACGGGGCGAAAGCGGGTGTGGCCGTCAACCCGGGTACGCCCGCGGAATGGATTTTGCCCGTTCTTCCGGATGTCGATCTCGTGTTGGTGATGACCGTGAACCCTGGATTCGGCGGCCAATCGTTCATCCCGTCGACATTGGACAAAATCGCGCAAGTTCGAAGATGGATCGGAGAGCGGGGACTTCAGGGCCGGGTGGAGATTGAAGTGGACGGCGGCATCGCCGAACAAACCGCCAAAGCGGCGACCGATGCCGGGGCGTCGGTGCTTGTCGCCGGCAGCTCCGTATTCGGGAAGAAGGACAGGCAGGCGGCGATTGCCGCGCTCCGTTCCGCGGTACAAGGCTAACGTTGAAGTTTTTCTTTACCTCCGTGCAAAAATAGGCACATTTAGCGGATTCCGTGAATACAATAAGCTATAAACACTGTACAAAGGGTACGTGGCGGTGTGCGAGCGGCGGAATCTTTGCGAGGAGGGGTAGACATGAAGTTCTATACAATCAAACTACCTAAATTCTTAGGCGGCTTCGTCAAAACGTTGTTGAACGCGTTTAACAAAAACTGATGTTCGTTATTGTTGCGTCGGATCGGCATGAGGACAGGCTGAGGGAGTTTGAGGCGTATAAGGTAAAAGCACCCGGGGGGTGCTTTTTGTCTTGCAATTGCGAACAATAAGAAAACCTCTTTCGAGTTATAAAGAAATCGCCCCGTTTCCAAAATCGAAACAGAGCGATTTCCGCTTATTACCCATAATTATACACGGGTTACCTTACCGGATTTCAATGCGCGAGTGCTTACATAAACGCGCTTCGGCTTACCGTTCACGAGAATCCGAACTTTCTGTACGTTAACGCCCCAAGAGCGGCGGTTGCGATTATTCGCGTGAGAAACGTGGTTTCCCGTTCCCGGGGCTTTGCCGGTCACGAAACATTTGCGAGCCATTACACACACCACCCTTCCGTGGCAAACATACCTAAAAGTATAGCACATGCCAAAAGTGCGCGTCAATGCGATCAAATGCGAGAAATCGGATTTATTTCTGCGAATATATATAGTACAATGAGGTTCAGTCCATAATATGACATATCAAAGGAGAGGTAGAAGATGCCCATTCAAATCGAAACGGACAGAGGGAAAATACACGTAACTGACGAAGTCATCGCCACCATCGCCGGGTCCGCCGCATTGGAATGTTATGGACTTGTGGGCATGGCCTCCAAGAACAAGCTGAAGGACGGACTTGCGGAGCTGCTGCGAAGGGAAAATCTCGGCCGGGGCGTCGATGTCCGGCGCGAAGCGGACGTCGTTCATATTGACTTATACATTGTGGTCAGCTACGGAACCAAAATATCCGAGGTTGCCCATAACATTCAAGCGAAAGTAAAATACGTATTGAACGATATCGTTGGTCTGCATGTTGATTTCGTAAATATTATCGTGCAAGGTGTTCGCGTTTCATCATAAGGAAGGAGAATGACTTTTGAGTAAGCGCTTTATTGACGGTACGGAATTTACGGCGATGGTGTTTGCGGCTGCCGAACGCCTGAATGCGGGAGTGCAGCGGGTGAACGCTTTGAACGTGTTTCCCGTGCCGGACGGGGATACCGGGACGAATATGAATTTGACCCTGACCTCCGGAGTGGACGAACTTCGGAAACGGCCTTCCGTGCGGATCGGCCAAGCGGCGGAAACGCTTGCAAGAGGGTTGTTGATGGGGGCGCGCGGCAACTCGGGCGTCATTCTCTCCCAATTGTTCCGCGGTTTTGCCAAAAGCGTATCCGCTCTCGAGAAAGCAAGCTCAACAGAATTCGCCCAAGCGCTGCAGCAAGGCGTGGAAACGGCGTATGCCGCCGTTGTTAGGCCTGTGGAAGGAACGATTCTTACCGTTTCGAAGGAAGCGGCGAAAGCCGCGGTTAACTCCGCGCGCCGAACGGCCGAAGTGGATGCGGTTATGCGGGACACGCTTAAAGCCGCTAATGAAGCGCTGGCGCGCACGCCGGAGCTTCTTCCCGTGCTCAAGCAGGTCGGAGTCGTCGATTCCGGCGGACAAGGCCTCGTTCTTGTTTATGAAGGATTTCTTGCCGCGCTGACAGGAGAGGCGATAGACGGTCCGCCTATGCAGGACGGCAACGCCAAGACGGATTATTCGGTAATACCGGCGGAAGTTCTTCAGAAGGCTAAGAAATCGGACTTCGTTCCCGTGCAGGCGCATATGGAAACGGAATCGATCGAACACGGGTATTGCACGGAATTTATCGTTCGTTTGACACCAGGAGGCAGAATTCCCGGTTTAACGTTCGACGAACCGGATTTCAGACGCGAATTGGAAACAATGGGCGATTCTCTCTTGGTCGTCGCAGACGAAGATTTGGTCAAAATTCACATTCATGCGGAATATCCCGGCGAAGTAATGAATTTCGCGATGCAATACGGCGATCTTACCCGCATTAAGATAGAAAACATGCGTGAGCAGCATTCTCATATCATCTCGCAGGACTACGGAGTTCCTGCGGCCGTTGCGGCCGTATCGGGCGGGGCGCAAGCGGAAGACGCGAATCTCAAGACGGCGCCGAAGAAGCCGTACGGCATGATTGTGGTGGCCGCGGGCGAAGGGTTGTCGGAAATCTTTACGAGCCTCGGCGTCGATTACGTGCTCGCCGGCGGCCAAACGATGAATCCGAGCACGGAAGACATTCTTAACGCGGTGGAGCAAGTGAATGCGGAGCATATTTTCGTGTTCCCCAATAACTCGAATATCATCATGGCCGCGGGACAAGCGAGGGATTTGGCCGAAACGCCCGTATTCGTCATTCCGACCAAGTCGATTCAACAAGGACTGGCCGCCGTATTGGCGTTCCAGGAAAACGAAGACGTCGACCGAAATGCGCAAATGATGGAGCAAGCGGCAAAACGCGTCAAATCCGGACAAGTGACGCATGCGGTGAGAGATACGTCCATCGATGACATTGAAATCCGCGAAGGGGAATATATCGGCATTCTTGACGGGAAAATCGTCGTGTCGAATCCGGATTTGTTCACCTCGTGCTCGGAGCTGCTCCGGTCCATGCTGGAAGGCGGCGAAGAAATCGTCTCCATCATTACGGGCGCGGATGCGGAGGACGCCGTTACCGATCAACTGGCCGAATTCATGAGGAAGCAATATCCGAATGCGGAATTCGAGCTGCTTCCGGGCGGTCAGCCGGTATATTCGTATCTGTTTTCAGCAGAATGACTGCAATATCTATTGACTCGTAACGAGGTGAACCTGAATGGCTAACGTGAGGATCGTCGTCGACAGTACGGCGGACATCCCCCTTGAGGAACGGCGGCGCTTAGGTATTGAAATGGTGCCGCTTAAAGTCCATTTCGGCAAGGAAACGTATTTGGATTCCGTAACGATTACATCCGAGCAGTTCTTCGATAAGCTTGCCGCGGCGAAAGATATGCCGACCACCTCGCAGCCGTCGCCGGCGGATTTTCTGGAAACGTACAAGAAGCTGTTGGAGGAGCCGGATACCGCTATTATTTCAATACATCTGTCTTCTGCGTTCAGCGGAACGTACCAATCGGCCGTGCTTGCGAAATCGCTGCTCGGGACGGAAGCCGACATACGAATCGTCGATTCCAAGAGCGCTTCTCTCGGCTTCGGATTGTTGGCGATGGCGGCGGCGGAGGCGGTGCAATCGGGCAAAGATATAGACCATTGCATGCGTCTGATCGAAACGTTGAAAGCCAATACGCGTCTGTATTTCTTAGTGGACACGCTCGAATATTTGCACCGGAACGGCCGCATCGGCAAAGCATCGGCTGTGTTCGGCTCGCTGCTGAACATTAAACCTATTCTTTCCATCGACAACGAAGGGATGATCTATCCCGTCGATAAAGTCCGGGGCAGCAAGAAGGCGATGAACCGGATCGTCGAACTGTTTCAGAACGATTTTTCCGGCAAAGAAGTGGATGTGACTATCGTGCATGCGAACGCCGTGCCCGCCGGTCAACAATTCGAAGCGGTGTTGCGGGAACATTTTTCGGTTCGGAACACGTCCTATTACACGCTTGGGCCTGTTATCGGCACTCACGTAGGTCCGGGAACGCTTGGAGTGTTCGTAACCGCCGTATTATCATGATGCAAGACGTTTTTCAAATCCCGGTGGATCAGGTGCGCGGTATCGGCGAAAGCAAAGCCCGCGATCTGGTGTCCCTCGGGATTGTTTCTGTCGGCGATCTTTTGGAGTTTTTTCCGCATCGCTACGAGGATTTTCGCATCAGGGATTTGACGGAGGTTGCAGACGGCGACCGTGCGACTGTGGCTGCCGTCGTCATCGGCGAGCCTTTCGTTCAGATGTTCGGCCGTAAAAAATCGCGCATGGTGTGCAAAGCCGCGGCCGGGACGGTTACTTTCACGGCGGTTTGGTTCAACCAGCACTATTTAAAGGACAGGCTTACGTACGGAACGGAAGCGGTCATGACGGGGAAATGGGACCGCAACCGCAGGCAGCTGACCGTATCCGCGTGTGAATTTGCGAATTCGAGAAACCCGCGGGCGGGCACTGTGAAACCGGTGTATACCGTAGGCGGCGAGTTCACGCAAGCATGGATGCAAAAGATCGTGTCGACGGCGCTTGAGCAATTCGGAGCGATGATCCCGGAGACGCTGCCTGAAGAGTTGGTCGTGAAATACCGGTTTATGCCGAGAAGAGAAGCGATTACGGCGATTCATCAGCCTGCTGACGCCAATTCCGGCCTGGAGGCGCGGAGAAGGCTTGTATATGAGGAATTGTTCTTGTTCCAGCTGAAATTGCAGGCGTACCGCGCGATGACGCACCGCAGAAAGGACGGCGTCGCGCACCGCTTCGACCGGGAGGAAGTGAGGCGGTTCGCGCGGGCGCTGCCTTTCGAGCTGACGGACGCACAGAAGCGGGTGATCGCCGATATTTTGCGGGATATGGAAGCGCCCCACAGCATGAACCGGTTGCTGCAGGGCGATGTCGGCTCGGGCAAAACGGTTGTCGCGGCCGTAGCATTGTACGCATGCGTGAAAGGCGGATTGCAGGGTGCGCTGATGGTTCCGACGGAAATATTGGCGGAACAGCATGCGCGGTCGGTCGCCCGGTTGTTCGAAGGGTTCGGTGTGGAAGTCGCTCTGCTGACCGGATCGCTAACGGACCGGCAGCGGCGCGACGTGCTGGCGGGGCTGCAGAGCGGTCTGATCGATATCGTTGTCGGCACGCACGCGCTCATCCAAGAGGATGTGTACTTTCGCGGGCTTGGTCTTGTCGTCACGGACGAGCAGCACCGGTTCGGCGTTCAGCAGCGAAGCGTCCTTCGGAGGAAAGGGTTGAATCCCGACGTGCTTACGATGACGGCGACTCCGATCCCGCGAACGCTGGCGATCACCGCCTTCGGCGATATGGACGTCTCCACTTTGGACGAGCTGCCGAAAGGGCGGCTGCCGATCAAGACGTACTGGGTGAAGCACGACGCGATGGACCGCGTATTGGGCCTCATCCGGCGGGAGCTCGATGCGGGGCGCCAAGCGTATGTTATTTGCCCGCTCATTGAAGAATCGGACAAGCTCGATTTCGAGAACGCGCTCGATATGTTTGCGCGCCTGCATGGCGTGTTCGGTCCCGAGGCGGTCGGTTTGCTGCACGGACGGTTGCCGGCGTCTGATAAAGAGGACGTCATGAAGCGGTTTTCTTCGCGCCAGGTGGGCGTGTTGGTGTCGACCACCGTCGTCGAAGTCGGCGTGGATGTGCCGAACGCCTCGGTGATGGTGGTGTACGACGCCGAGCGGTTCGGCTTGTCGCAGCTCCACCAGCTTCGGGGCCGCGTCGGCCGTGGCGAGCACCAGTCGTATTGCGTGCTGGTCGCCGATCCGAAATCGGAGCAAGGCCGCGAGCGGATGCGCGTCATGACGGAGACGAACGACGGCTTCGAGGTGGCCCGCCGGGATTTGGAGCTTCGGGGGCCCGGCGATTTCTTCGGGACGAAGCAAAGCGGCGCGCCGGAGTTTCGTTTGGCGGATCCGTCGGCCGATTTTGCCCTGCTGGAGGCGGCCCGCGACGACGCGGCCGCGCTGGTGCGCGACGGGGAGTTCTGGACGGCGGCGGCATATGCGCATTTGCGCTCTTTCTTGCTGCGGCAGCAGATGTTCCAGGGCGAACTGTTGGATTAAGCCGCCTTTCGATCCGTTTCGGGCGGCAGGCAAGCACTGCGCAGCTTTAGGGTCAGAAATGGACCCTAATTCGCTGCATAGGTGCAGATTTTGACCCTAATTTACCGTGAGGAGGGTAGCCGCGGGGCGGATAAGACCCGAAATTGCCCTTACGCTCGTGTCTTGCTGACCGTCGACGGATATTTTGCAAGGTATAAGCTCAGAAACTGGCCTTATTCGTTCGGATACGGTCAATTTTTGAGCTTATTTGTTAGGGCTCCTTCATGGGAGAGGAGAAACCGGACGAAGAGCTTTTAGGAAATGTAACTCTTTTTGCTCCGGAAGAAAATGTTCAAGGGCGAATTGTTGGATTGAGGGTATTGACCCTATTTCGATATATGTAGCGGGAGGGATGTTTTTGCTCATGCTGCTTCTCGACGTCAGTATTGTTAGAACTGCTCTTGCCGCGTAACGTTCTTCAAACACTTTAGGGTCACCAAAGCCTCGTATGACGCGTGTGACCGCTTCTTGACTTGCTCCCCCTCGCTTGCTTTACTCCCGTGAACGGTTGCAGAGACCGTTAATACGGCCTTTCTCTTTCTGTACGACGCTAAGAACGGTTCATAAGATCGTTAGTGAACGCCCTGCACCCGGATTTTGCCCTATTTTCTTGTTTTCGGACGTTATTAAGAACCTTTCCGACCGTTACTTTTCGAATTTCACCTAAAAATTTCCAAATGGGCGGTCATTTTCATCCTTAAGGGTATCAGCCTTGTTGATGCGTGCCGCCCCGGCTCATGCGAGTTAGTCTCTTTTTCCCGTGTCCAGGCAGTTTACGCATCCATCCCTCATACAATAATGAATGACTTCCCGGCACGAGGGATCCGGGGATCTAGGAGGAGAGAGTATGCCCGGCTACGAGAAATACGGGATCAGCGTCGAGCTGGTCGAACGCGTGAAGGCCAAGATGAAAGATCCGGTCGTCAAGGAACGAGTGAAAACGGTCCTCAACAACGTTACGAAAGTCGATTTGCAAGATCGCGCCAAGGTCCGGAAGCTGCTGGGATTGACGTCCAAAGCGCTCGGCGAGAAATTGAGCGAGCAGCAGGCGGACAACGTCGTGCGTTTCGTGCTGGCGCAAAAAATCGATCCGAACAATGCGCTGCACTTGATCAAATTGTGGAATATGTTTCGATAACCGCGTTTGGGGATGGATAGGAATATACGTTCGGTGTATAATAGGAATAAAAGCCGAACATATATTCCTGTTTTTTGTTTTCGGCGGATTCGATATGGCCAGGTGATGTCCATGACGATGATGATCGGCGGCGGCGGCTCGCCGCTCCCGGAGGGCGCCGGGAAGAAGCGGGGAAAGCCTCGCGTCGTAATAATGGCCGACATGCAAAGTTTTTACGCCAGCGTAGAGAAGGCGAGCCGCCCGGAGTACGCGAACCGGCCAGTCGTCGTTGCGGGCGACCCGAAGCTTCGCTCCGGGATCGTGCTTGCGGCGTGCCCCCTCGCGAAGCGGCGGGGCGTAACGACGGCGGAGAGGCTCGGAGAAGCGATGAACAAGTGCGCGGATCTCGTTGTGCTGCGCCCCCGCATGCAGACGTACATCAACGTGTCGATGCAAATTACGCGCATTTTGGAGCGGTATGCGGACGCCGTGGAGCCGTTCTCCATCGACGAGCAGTTTTGCGAGTTGACGGGGAGCCTCCACCTGCACGGCGAGCTGAAGCAGACGGCGCTGCGCATTCAGCGCGACATAAGCGAGAAGACCGGCGTGTTCGCGCGCATCGGCATCAGCGACAACAAGGTGCTTGCGAAGATGGCGTGCGATCAGTTCGCGAAGAAGAATGCCGAGGGCGTGTTCCATTTGCCTCAAGCGCTGGTGCAGGAGAACCTGTGGCCGCTGCCGGTGCAAGGCTTGTTCGGGGTAGGCAGCCGTATGATGCGCCATCTGAACCGGATGGGTATATACACGATCGGCGATCTCGCCCGTACGCCGCTCGACGCGTTGAAGCGGCGCTGGGGCATCAACGGCGAGGTGCTGTGGCGCATCGCGAACGGAATCGACGATTCGCCGGTGACGCCGGGCACGCATGACGGGGCGCAGCAGGCGATCGGGCACGGCATGACGCTGCCCCGCGATTACGGAGACAAGCGCGACATAGAGACGGTGCTGCTCGAGCTTTCGGAGGAAGTATGCCGCCGGTGCCGCTTTCGGGGCGTCATGGGCCGCGTGTTGTCGGTCGGCTGCACGGGGGGCGGCTTCGAATTCGGGTTCTCCCGCCAGACGACGCTGCTGCAGCCGACGCACGTCACGAATCACGTCTACCGCGCGGCGGTCGGGCTGTTCCATCAGTTTTGGAACGGTCAGCCCGTGCGGCAGCTTTATATCGCGCTCGGCGGCCTTGTCCGCGACGACGTGTACCAGCTCGAGTTCGACGACGAGCGCGAGACGTACCGGGCATTGGAGCTCGCTACAGACGAAATCAAAGACCGGTTCGGCGTCTCGGCGATCGTCCGCGCCGTCTCGGCGGGCTCGGGCGGCCAAGCGTACGGGCGCGCCGCGAAGATCGGAGGACATTACAAATAACGCATCCAAGAAAGGAACGATCGAGACATGACCCAACGCGGCAAAAAATTGCGCGGCAACGGCATCTGGGAGGCGTCGCGCATGATGCTCCCCCAACATAAAGACGCGATTCGCAGCCACCGCACCGGGCTGAAGGCCAGGCCTAAGCCGGAGCTCGACGAACAGCGCATGGAGGAGCTGTCCTTGGCGCTTGCCGAGGCGCTCGAATGCGGCGCGGACACCGCCGTCACGGTATACGGCGTCTACGAAGACGAGACGAGCGTGGGGGTGGTGGAGAAGATCGACCCGATCGGCCGCTACGTAAAGCTCGTCGGCGAGCAGGAGACCGTGTGGATTCCGTTCGGGGACATCGTTCATGTGGCGCTGCTCAAGTCAAAGCCGCGTATGCGCGGCGGCAAGCAGGCGCATTGACGCCCGGACGGCATAGGCTGTCCGGGCTTTTCTATGAACAAAACAAAAAACCGCAACCCCGTAAATCAACGGCCGTTGCGGATATCAAATATTCGAGCCTCGTCTCGCGACGAGGCTCTTCATGGGAGAGGAGAAACCGGACGAAGAGCTTATGGGGAAACGTAAGTCTTCTCCGCGGTTGTCTACGACATACGAGATGTCGTTACCTACATGATTGCCGAATTCGGAATATATATACATGTGCGGCGGAACATTTTTCACTAAAGGCGAATTTATGTTACGATGAATCGAGAAACAACCGACACGGGTACAGCAATCGGAGGAAGCCGCAGTGAGAGTCATATCGGGCAGTGCGAAAGGAAGACCGCTGAAGGCGGTACCGGGAACGGGGACGCGGCCGACGACGGATAAAGTGAAAGAGGCGCTGTTCAGCATGATCGGTCCGTATTTCGACGGAGGAGAGGCGCTCGATCTGTTCGCCGGAAGCGGCGGGCTCGGCATAGAGGCGTTAAGCCGGGGAATGGACAAGGCTGTGTTTATCGATATCGATAAGAAGAGCGTGGACACGATCCGGGATAATGTACAAGCCGCAAAGGTGGAGGAGCGAACGGAAATATTCCGCTCCGAAGCTGCGAAAGCGCTGCGCGCGCTCGCGAAGAGGAGCAAAGCGTTCGATCTTGTCTTTCTCGATCCGCCTTACCGGATGAAGGATATACCGGACTATCTCGCGTATATGGAGGAGAACGGCCTCGTTCGCGACGGCGCGACCATCGTCGTCGAACACGAGGCGTCCTTCGAATACCCCGAGGAAATTTGCTCGTTCAGGCTGAGAAGACGCGCGCAGTACGGAGATACTGCCGTCAGCCTTTACGTATTTCGCCCGGGTCCGTCTGGGCAACATATGGTTCAAGAGGATGAGGTCGGGCAAAAAGCGGCGGCAGAACAGGAGATGGAACGCAAATGACGAAGGCGGAAGAACGAGGTATGAAAATCGCGGTTTACCCGGGAAGCTTCGACCCGGTTACATACGGTCATCTGGATATTATTCACAGAGCGGCCAAACAATTCGACCGGTTGATCGTGGCGGTGCTGAACAACACGTCGAAAAATCCGCTCTTTTCATTGGAAGAGAGGAAGCGGCTGCTTGCCGACGTGACGAAAGACTTGCCCAATGTGGAAGTCGACGGGTTTCGCGATCTGCTTATCAACTATATGAAACAAAGGAAAGCCCATGTTCTCGTGCGCGGCTTGCGAGCCGTGTCGGATTTCGAACATGAGCTGCAGATGGCGTCTATGAACCACAAATTGAGTGAAGATATCGAAACGTTCTTTATGATGACGAATCCGGCCTATTCGTTCCTGAGCTCGAGCATTGTGAAGGAAATCGCCAAGTTTCACGGTCCGATATCGGATTTAGTTCCTCCTGAAGTCGAACAGGCCCTTCGGGAGAAAAACGCGAACAAATAAAGACAATCCGGTTGCTGCGAGAAGGAACAGCGCCATCAGTTTCAAAGAACCGCCGTACTGCGGCCAGACGGTAACGATTTCGGCCGCATCGGGAACAATGGAATCCGGCAGAGGGGAAAACGCCGTCTCCCCGGCCGAGCCCGGAAACAGCCAACGCCGCATCGGCTCCCAGAGAACGAACGTTACGATTATGGAGAGCGCCGAATGCAATATCCGGGCGGCCAGGAACGGCGTATACCGCAAGTCGGTGCCGGCGATCAAGCTCTTCACTTGGGCGTGAACCGACAGCCCTCCCCAGCCGATAATCGAGCTTAGAATCGCCGCGCCCCATACGCCGGCGTCGCCGCTTTGGCTGATGCTGTACGCGCCCAGATGCACTTCAAACAGAGCGGTAATCGCTCCCTCGGACAGCTGCGGCGGCATTCCCCACGGTATAAGAAGCGCTTGGACGACGAGCTGCAAGCCGCCGGTGACGCCGGAGACGGACAATAGCTTCAGCAAAACCGAAAACAAGATCATAAACCCTCCGATGACGAGCAGCGACTGCACGGAGGAGCCGACCGCTTCACCAAGCAGTTTGCCGATGGTGCGGCCGTCTTGCCGCTGCGCCATGAGCATGCTGTCGAGCATCCGGCGCGGAAGGGCAGGCCTCAGTCTTCTCCGCAAAAGCAGCATCGCTTCCTCTTCGGGAGAGGTGGCCGGAAGCGGAGGACGGCGGCTCCTCCCGTACATCCGTTCCGCGGCCGGCAAGACGATGCGGGCGGTAATGAGGCCCGTAATAAGCGCGGACACAAGATGAATAATGATAAGCGGCAAACCTAATTCCGCATGGCCCCAAAATCCGACCGCGACGACGCTGGTCAGAAATACGGGGCTGCACAGATGGGATAACGCAAGAAGGCGGTTCCCTTCCTGCCGGCTGACGAGGCCTTGTTTCCGAAGGTCGGCCGCCGCTTTCGCTCCTGCCGGGAAGCCGATCGTAAAGCTCATTGCAACGGCCCAGCCCCCGGCGCCGGGCAGCCGAAACAGCAGCCTCATGAGCGGCTCCAGCAGTACGCCGACGGCGTGGATCATCCCGAGGCCAAGCAATAATTCGGACAGGATAAAGAACGGGAGCAGCGCCGGAAACACGAACTCCCACCATACTTGCAAACCGGAAAGAGAAGCGGTGAACGCTTCGGAAGGGAAAGCGATGATCATGCCGACAAGCGTTACCGCCGAAATTCCGAACAGAGCGGACATCCATCTGCTGTTTCCGATGACCGTATCATCCATGCGAGAGCCGCCCCCGATCCAGTGGTAGAATGGTACATGTGTACGCTTGGACGCATTCGTTTAGACCAAGCCCCGGCAGGAGAGGAGCGTGGTTCATTTGCAACGCCGGCATCTTGGGCTTGATAATACGCGATCGTTTTTGCTCGGTCTCGCCGCTTCCGTCATCGCCGTTATTTTGTTGGCGTTAGTGCCGGTGCCTTACGTCGTATACGAGCCGGGCACGGCGGAAGACGTTCGGCCGATGGTGAAAGTCGCGGGAGCGAAGGACAAAGAAGAAGGAGCATTCGTGCTGACGACGGTTGAGGTCACCTTCGCCAACGTGTTCAAGTTTGTGGCGGCGGGGTTCAATCCTAATGCGCAATTGTTCCGGCAAGAAGATATTTTGCGCGGGCGTACGAGGAACGATTACTCCGCCAGGCAGAAGCTGACGATGAGAACGTCGCAGTCGAACGCCATCGAGGCGGCATATAACGCAATACACATTCCTTATGAGGTGAAGGATTCGGCCATCGTCGTTACGAACATCGTACCGGGAACGGGAGCGGAAGGAGTGCTGCGTCCGGGCGACGCGCTGCTTGCGTTGAACGGGAAACAAATCCGCTCCGCAGACGACGTGCCGGCATCGATAGAAGGTTTAAGCGACGGGGATAAAATTACGGTGAAATTCAAACGCGGCGATGCAACGCGGGAAGAGGAAATACAATTGACACCATTGCCCGGCTCCGAGCCTCCGCGCTCCGGTATCGGAATCGGTTATGCCGCATTGCAGCGAGTCGTAAGCGCCGATCCGGCAAAACAGGCCGATATCGCGGTTGGCCATATCGGAGGGCCTTCGGCCGGACTGATGTTTTCCCTTGAAATTGTAAACCGATTGACGGCCGGCGATATTACGAGAGGCCGCATCGTTGCCGGAACCGGAGAAATTACGCCGAAAGGGGAAGTATTGCCGATCGGCGGCGTGCGGCATAAAGTAGTGGCGGCCGATCGGGAACGTGCGGCGGTGTTTTTCGTTCCCGCGGACAATGCGGCCGAGGCGGAGAAGAAAGCCCGCGACATCGGCAGCGGCATGGCGATCGTCCCGGTATCGACCATCCAAGACGCGCTTCGCTATTTGGAGTCGTTGGAGCCGGAGGCTTCCGCGGAAGGCGGTTGAACGGGGGAGGCGTAGAAATCGCCGTTCCAATCGGTTGCATCGGCGCATGCCGACGCCGCGGAAGGATAGCCAAGCACATAGGCTGCCGTCGCCGCGGTATCGAGCGAGAGCATCGGGTGCGCGTCCCGACGACCGACGCCGGTCAGCACCGGGACGCGCGCCGTTCGTTTCATCCGCTTCAACAGCGCGCGCCCGCGCTCCGAAAACCCCAGCACCCTGAGATAGGGAACGCCATTACGCAGCGTATCGGGGCAAAATTGATCTTTCCTGTGCTCCAAATAGATCGAGGTCAACATGCGCTGCAGTTTCGTTCTCGTGTAGCGCTTTGTTTTAAGCGCCTCCAGCAAGCGCTCCACCGTTGCCGGCCGATCGAGCGCGGAGAGCGCTTTTTTGATGCGGTATTCGAGCCCTTCCGTCACTTCGCGATAAGCCGCGAGCTGCTCGGCCGGTTGAACCAGCAGCCGGTGAAGGAGCGGGAGGCGGTACCGTTCCCAGTGAACGGGTCCTCTTCCTTCATCGATTTCACGCTGCAGCACCGCCAACGTTGTATTTGGTACGTAAGAAGCGATCTCGCATAGCGAATCGCGATCCGGTCGTTCGGAGCGCAGGAGCAGCTTTCGGATGGCGGTCGCGCTTGCAATCGATTCGTCGGAGATGTCGGCTTGCGAGTAGCCCGCCTTTACTCGTTGAATCGTGTATGGCCGGATGGCGCTGCCCATGCGAAACAACGAGAGCAAGTAGTGAAAGCCCAATGAATTGTTCGGTTGGGCCAGAAGGCGCGCCGTCTCCTGATCCGCGGACAGCGTCTGCACGGCGGAAGCGTATGCGGCAGGATACGGAACGCCTTTCTTCAATTGCTCGCGAATGATGTCCCGGAATATGTCCGGCTCATCCCGCATCCGTTCGGCGACGGCCATCAGTGCGTCGGCATCCCCGAGCTCGCTCCCGAAACAGACGGCATCGACGACGCCGGTCGCTTCCAGCGCCGAAATCGCGCCGAAGGCGAACCATTCCGCCGGCTGTGTGCTGTAAGCGACAGGAAGCTCAATAACGAGATCGATTCCGGCCGCGACGGCCATCTCCGTCCGAGCGCGTTTGGACACGAGCGCCGGCTCCCCCCGTTGAAGCCAATTGCCGCTCATCACCGCAACGATCGTCTCCGCCCCCGTGGCGCGGATCGTCTGTTCCAGATGATAGGCATGTCCGTTATGAAAAGGATTATATTCCACCACAATGCCCGCCGTTATTCCCATATGTCCCTATCCGTCCTTCGCGGCGAAAAATTTATATATAGATTAACATATTGATGATATCAACAAGAAGATGGGGAAAAAATGACCGTTATTAACGCCTTTACCCGCAGGATTCCGCGATAGGACGTAATAACGGTCATTTTAGTGAACTTATATATTCGGTACAGCGCTTGAAACCGGCTTTCGCGACCATCACAATTTGGCAGCCGCGTCCAGTCTTGCTTGCCTTCTGACATATACGAAACGCGATAATCCGACGCTGATTTCATACAGAAGAAATAACGGGACGATGACGAGCACGTCCGACACGATATCGGGCGGAGTTATGGTAACGGCGACGATCGTCAAGACGAAATAAGCAAGCTTCCGCGCTTTGGCAAGCCGGACCGGATTCAATATGCCGAGCGTCGTCAAAAACATGACGACAACCGGCATTTCGAACAAAACGCCGAACGGTACGGTCATGTTGATCATAAACCGGAAGTATTTTTCCGCCGTATAATTCGTTTCGAAGGTGCCGGCGGCCAAGCCGTTCAAGAAAGAGAGAACCATCGGATAGATGACGAAATAGCCGAACGATATGCCGATTACGAACAGCACGGCCAGCGCAGGGATGTATGCCAGCGACGCCCGCCGCTCGGTCGGCTTCAAACCGGGCACGACGAAACGCCAAATTTGGTAGCCTGCGACCGGGATCGTTACCGCTATGGCGAATACGCCGGCAATCATGAGATATACCCATAGCACATCGGTGGGACCCAGCGTTTGCAGTTTCGTGTCCAAATCGCGGGTCAGCCACTTATATATTTGTTCTACATAAATAAAAGCACCACAAAGGGCGGCCAGAAAGACGCCCAGTGTGATGAGAATCCGCTTGCGCAATTCCGCAAGATGCTCCGTGAGATGCAGCTCTTGTTCTGTCATCTTTTCCCCCGGGTAATGAAGGTTTACTTATTGTCCGCGGACAATTGGCCTTGCGGCTTGTCCGCTTTGTCTTCGTCTTTGTCTTTGTCGCCGCCCGACACCAAATCGCGGGTAGCCGACTTGAATTCGCTTAGCGTGCGTCCGAATGCGCGGCCGAGCTCCGGCAATTTCGACGGACCGAAAATAATGAGCGCAATAATCAAGATTAATATCAAGCCGGGGATGCCTATACTTCCGAATGGCATATGCTGCACAACTCCCTCTAATAAAGATGGTACGCGAAAAGCGGCAAGACCGCCTTCCGCGTAAAGTTTCAAAGGTCAAACAAGCCAAAACACTCGTACTGGACATTATACCAAAATGAAGATCGAAAGTGTATCCGTTAACCGAATTTGAACCCGCTGATCGCAACAACGCCGCAGCGCGCTTTCTTATCGCCCGGACGGTGCGGCCACAAGCTGGTCGGGTTGTTCAAGTCTTCGGTCATTTCCCCCGGATGCTGCACCGACAAGAACAATGTTCTTTCGTCCGGAGTAAAGAACGGGCCGGTCAACTCGCTGTCGACAGGTCCGGAAGCGAACTGCATCGCTTCGCCCATGTGCTTGCCCGTCGTCGGGATTACGAAGAGGCCGTTGTTCATGAAGGATTTGTACACGCCTTTGTTATGGCTGCTTGTGGAGATGTCAGTCACGACCCACAGGTTGCCGTTCGAATCAAACGCCAGGTTGTCCGGGGAGCTGAAGCCGGATTGGCGGCCGCCGGCGGCAAAGATTTCGAAATCAAACCCGAGAGAGCCAAGGTCATTTTCATTTTCGAAGATGCGGGTAATGTGGCCGTGGATGTTGCCGTGAGTATCGTTATTCGTATGGCAGATAAACACGGTGTTGTCAAACGGCGAGATCTCGATATCTTCAGGACGGTCGGTAGGTGTTCCTCCGACAAGAAGCGCAGCTTCATGGCAATTGACGACGACGTCGGCTTGGCTCTTGAATTTAGCCTGAAGCTCTTCGCGAGTGTCTTTCACGCCGTAAGGCGCTTTAAATTTCTCGCTTGCCAGCACCTTGGATACCGCTTCGTAAGTCACTGCAACCCATGCGCCTTTCTTCAGATTAGCGACGTATAGCGTGCCGTTCTCCAGCAGTGCGGAGTTTGCGCGTCCCTTGGAAGGGTCATATTTGCCGTTGCTGATAAACTTGTAAACACAAGCGTCTTTCTTGTCGTCGCCCATATACACGACGACACGCTTGTCCGCCGTTAAGCCCATAGCGGTATTCTCGTGATTGAATCGGCCGAGGGCGGTATGCTTCTTCAAAAA
This sequence comes from Paenibacillus alkalitolerans, assembly GCF_016482785.1. Classification (GTDB taxonomy): domain Bacteria; phylum Bacillota; class Bacilli; order Paenibacillales; family YIM-B00363; genus Paenibacillus_AE; species Paenibacillus_AE alkalitolerans. Next base: position 93,524 of record NZ_JAEMXM010000011.1, read on the forward strand.
TTTGCCGTCAAACGGATCGACTTCCACAACCCAGCCGTAATGCGATTCCGGCAAATTGTTTTCCTCTGCCGTATCGATGAAGTTTTCTTCGCAGGACAGCACGGTGTTCCAGAACGTCACGCCGCCTGAGCAGTTCGCGAACGTGCCTTGCGCGGTAGTAGCGTTATTCATCGCGGCGGAGCCCTTCGCAGGTCCGGTTACGTCGAACTTCGTGAAGCCGGTGATGCGGCGCGCGTGCTTCGAAGACGTGTCCATCTTCCAAACGCCGTCTTTATCTTGATACACCTCGATCACGGACATGCCCTGATAATACAAATCCTTTTCCTTCTGCTCTTTCGTCTTCCCGCTGTCCGCGATCGGACCTAACAAGAACATATTCGTATATTCGTGATTTGTAACCAGCAGCCCGCGCGTATTCGAGCCGTCAATCGGGAAGAATGCATTGTAGTCGGCGCCTTGACCGAATTTTTCGCCGGCTTTGTTGATGACGTCGTCAAATGCGGCCACAACGTCGTACCTGAAGCCTTCAGGCAATACCAGCTTGTCCTCTTTAGAAGGTTGGATGGGCTTGAAATAACCGCTTACTTTGTTCGTCTTGAAGCCGAACAGGTGATCGGCGGCCGGAGACATGGCGGATGCTTTGCCTTCCAATACGCCAAGCCCTGCGGAAGCTGCTGCCAGCGCTGCCGCGCCCGTTCCCAAGTAAGACAAAAATGTGCGGCGATCCAGTTTCTTTTCCATATTTACACTCCCATGCAAATAATATTTTACAGGGTGAATCATATGGTTCGAATGTTTTCGCAGCGTTAATCGCATATTAAGGTTTTGTAAATGTACATTTGCGGCAAACAAGGAGATCACCGATGAGAAGTGTCTGTTGCACCGTGTTTCTCGCTTTGCTCATGCTTTTATCGACACAATCGGCGGAGGCGGAAATCAGCCCTTCATTAATAAACGCTATGCGCGAGGGCGGTTATATTCTATATGTCAGACATGGAGAAGCGACGGCAGGAGCCGATCTACCGATCATCGTCTTCAGCGATTGTTCGACGCAAAGAAATTTGTCGGAGCCGGGCAGGAGGCAAGCTGCGGCATACGGGAAGGCGCTTCGCAGCCTAAACATCCACCTCGATTTACCGGTATCCGCGAGTCCCTTTTGCCGTACAAGGGAAACTGCCGGATTGGCATTCGGCGAACAAAATGTCCGAGTCGATGACTTCTGGATTAATATCTATAGATTAAGCCGCGGACTTCCTTCTGCTGAGCAAGAAAGTGTGCTGAATGCTCTCACAACGGTGCTGGAAATGAAGCCGCCTGAAGGTAAAAACAAAGTGATCGTCGCCCACAGTTTCCCGCGAGGATTGGCGCTCGGTCACATTCCAAATATGGGTACGGTTGTGATAAAGCCGCTCGGGCGGGGAAACGGATATGAGGTTGCAGCCGAAATATCATTCGAGGAGTTGGAGGAGTTCGTCAGATAAACTCTTGCATGCTGACAAGCGCGACATACTTTTTGTTGACAACGAGCAAACTGAATGGATATAATAGTCTTTGTTTGTTTGGGGTGATCGCACGTGATCTTGAATTTACGCGAACTGGCTTCGAAGGACGGTCCGGTTCAACTCCACGGTATGCTGGATATGTCCGAGCTCGTTTCCGGACGCAGGGACATTCGCATCGAAGAGCCGGTGAAAGCCGACTTGACTGCGCTATGGGATGCGGGACTGGCGAAGGTGGAAGGGACGTTGAAGGCGAAGCTTGAGCTCGTTTGCTCTAAGTGTCTGAAGGCGTTCACCGAGGACATCGGATATCCGGTCGGAGAGATGTTTACGCAGCAGCGCAGCATCGCGGACAAAGACGAGGACGTCCATCTCGTGCACGATGAGCGCGTGGACTTGGTTCCTCATCTGAAGGACTCGCTTCTAGTCCAACTGCCGCTTGCACCCTCGTGCGACACGGCGTGCGAAGGGTTATGCCCCGTTTGCGGAACCGATCGCAATGCGCAATCTTGCGATTGCGAACAGGAAACGATTGATCCCCGATTGGCGGGATTGAAAGATTTTTTTAATCGATAATTATGAGACGAGAGAGCACTCTTGCAAGGAGGTGGGAACATGGCAGTACCATTTACGAAGACGTCCAAACAGCGCAAAAACAAGCGCCGGACCCATTTCAAATTGGAAGTCCCGGGCATGGTGAAATGCGACCATTGCGGCGAATTGAAATTGGCCCATCACGTTTGCAAAGTGTGCGGAACATACAAATCGCGCGATATCGTAAAGCAAGGCTAATAAACGAATGAAAAGCATCTCGCAGACGAGGTGCTTTTTTTGTTGTCATATGTACACCAAGTACTATATACTGCTATTAGGACTTGGTACTAATCCCAGCGTGGTTGGAGGTGGCCCCCATCGAACGATTGCCGAAACCGGTGCGGCAGGAACGGCTGAAGGAACGCATCCGGACAAACCCTTTCATTACGGATGAAGAATTGTCGCTGCAATTCGGAGTCAGCATTCAGACGGTGCGGCTGGACCGGATGGAGCTCGGCATCCCGGAAGTGCGGGAACGCATTAAACTAATGGCCGCAGAATCCCAGGGGGTGGCGAAATCGCTGGGAATGGATGAAGTGATCGGTGAAGTCATCGACCTCCAGCTTGACAAATTCGGCATATCCATTCTCGAGATCGGGAAGGAGCATGTTTTCGCGCGTACAAAAATTGCCCGGGGGCACCATATATTTGCACAGGCAAATTCTCTGGCGGTGGCCATAATCGACGATGAAGTGGCGTTGACCGCTTCAGCCGACATCCGCTTCATTCGGCCGGTCCGGCTGGGAGAGCGGTGCGTGGCCAAAGCGTACGTCCGCTCTGCGCCCGGGGACAAGGGGAAAGCGAAAGTGGAATTATTTACATACGTTGGCGACGAACTTGTATTTCAAGGACATTTCGTAATTTATCGGTCCGCCAAACATACGGAGGAGAAAGGAGCGGCGGAAAATGCGGATATCCGTTGACGCGTTCGGCGGCGATCATTCGCCGGAAGCGGCCGTGGAAGGAGCCGTTGCGGCGGCGAAAGAATGGCCTGACGTGACGATTACGCTTGTCGGAGACGAAGCCCGGATCCGCGGGCTGCTTTCGGAAGCGTCCGCTCCGTCGAACGTTCATGTCCGGCATGCGCCGGAAGTCATAGCCCCGGATGAAGAACCGGTTCGCGCCGTGCGGAGAAAGAAGGATTCATCGATGGTTGCGGCGGCCGCCATGGTCCGTGAGGGCGAGGCGGACGCGTTCATTTCCGCGGGAAATACCGGAGCGCTAATGGCTTCGGGGCTTCTCGTCGTCGGCAGGCTTTCCGGAATCGAACGTCCTGCGCTTGCGCCGATGATTCCGACGATGGACGGCACGGGCGTATTGGCGCTCGACCTGGGAGCGAATATGGACGCGACGGCGGAGCAGCTTACGCAATATGCCGTAATGGGCAGCATATATCGCCGCAACGTGCACGGGATCGATGAACCGCGCGTCGGCTTGCTCAACGTCGGCACGGAGCCCGGCAAAGGCAACGAACTGACGAAGGCTGCGTATCCGCTGCTGGAGCAAGCGCCGATCCGCTTCGTGGGCAACGTGGAGGCGCGCGACGTACTTAACGGGGTCTGCGATGTGCTCGTATGCGACGGGTTCGTCGGCAACGTGCTGCTCAAAGCGCTCGAAGGAACGGCGTCCGCCGTATTCTCGGCGCTGAAGACGGAATTCACCCGAAATACGATTACTAAACTGGCTGCCGCGGTGCTGCGTCCGGGTCTTCGGTCATTTCGGGACAAACTGGATTATAAGGAACACGGAGCGGCGCCGATGCTGGGGCTTTCCGGTTTGGTGATGAAATGCCACGGCTCGAGCGACGCCCGTGCGATAAAGAACGCCGTCAGGCAAACGCGGCTTGCGATTGCGAAGGATGTAGTCGGCACGATCGCCGCGGAGCTTGGGAAAGGGGAAAAGTAACATGATCGGAAGACCGGTGGGTGTGCATGGAACGGGCAAATACGTGCCCGAGCGCATATTGACGAATCAAGATTTGGAACAGATGGTGGAAACGAACGACGAATGGATCGTTACGCGGACCGGCATTAAGGAACGGCGTATCGCATCCGAGCAAGAGGCCGCTTCCGATCTGGCGTATGAAGCGTCCAGGATCGCATTGGAGAACGCGGGGATCGGCCCGGAGCGGCTCGGATTGATTATCGTCTCGACAATGACTCCCGACGTGGCGTGTCCGTCGACTGCCTGCATATTGCAGGAGCGGCTCGGCGCGAAGAACGCGGCCGCGTTCGATTTGTCGGCCGCTTGCTCCGGCTTCGTGTACGGGCTTGCAAACGGGGCGAATTTCATCGCTTCCGGCATGTATGATTACGTGCTTGTGGTAGGGTCCGAAGTGCTGTCGCGCGTGACCGATTATACGGATCGGAATACATGCATCTTGTTCGGCGACGGCGCGGGCGCGGTTGTACTCGGCCCGACGGAAGAAGGACGAGGTTTCCTCTCTTTCGAGCTCGGCGCCGACGGCTCCGGAGGGTCGCTGCTACGCGGAGGCTGCGTCGGAGGCTCGCGCTACCCTAAGGAATCCGATTTGCCGGAAGGAATGACGCCGCACATCTGGCAAAACGGGCGGGAAGTGTTTAAGTTCGCCGTGCGCATCATGGAAACGCTCACGGAAAGCGTGCTTGCGAAAGCCGGGAAGACGAAGCGCGATATCGATCTGCTCGTTCCGCACCAGGCGAACATCCGGATTATCCACGCGGCGATGGAGAAGCTGGAGCTTTCGGAAGATCAAGTGATGATCAACGTCGACCGCTACGGCAACATCTCGGCGGCGACAATCCCGATCGCCCTTGCGGAAGCGGTGGAAGAGGGCCGTGTGAAGAAAGGCGACACCGTCGTGCTCGTCGGCTTCGGAGGCGGGCTCACGTGGGGCGGCGCGGTGTTGACTTGGTAATGGAAGCAATTGGATAATATAGTCAGGGAGGAGCGGGAAAACTTGGGAAAGACGGCTTGGGTGTTTCCCGGACAGGGAGCTCAGACGGTCGGAATGGGAAAAGACGTATGGGAAACGAATGCGGAAGCCAAGAAATTGTTTGAAGCGGCGGACGCCTCGGTAGGCTTTGATTTATCCCGCATCGCGTTCGAGGGTCCGGACGCGGAGCTGAAGCAGACGGCGAACACACAGCCGGCGCTGCTCACCGCGAGTCTCGCATATCTTGAAGCGTTCAAAGCCGCGGGAGGCGCGGAAGCGCGTCCGGATTACGTGGCGGGGCACAGTCTCGGGGAATGGACCGCGCTTGCCGCCGCGGGGGCGCTTTCCCACGCGGACGCTGCACGCCTTGTCCATATGCGCGGCCGCTTCATGGAAGAAGCTATTCCGGGCGGGAAGGGCGCGATGGCGGCCGTGCTCGGCGCGGAGCGCGAAGCGTTGGCGGCGCTTTGCGAAGCCGTATCGGCCGAGGCGGGGCGCGTCGAGCTCGCGAATGTAAATTGCCCGGGGCAAATCGTCGTCTCCGGCACGCGCGAAGGCGTGGAGGCGGTGACGGCCCGGGGCAAAGAGACGGGGGCGAAACGGATCATACCGCTCGAAGTGAGCGGACCGTTCCATTCGTCGCTGATGAAGCCTGCGTCGGAACGGCTGAGCGAGCTGCTGGAGAGCGTCGTTATTCAGGCGCCGGCCGTGCCGTTGATCGCCAACGTTACGGCGCGGGAAACGTCCGACCCTTCGGACATTCGCAGTCTGCTCGTCCGTCAGGTGTTTTCTCCGGTGCTGTGGGAAGACAGTGTGCGCAGGTTGATCGAATTGGGCGTCGACACGTTCGTGGAGTTCGGACCCGGTACGGTGCTTGCCGGACTTATCAAGAAAATCGACAAAGAGGTTCGTACGATTTCCGTGAACAGCGCGGAATCCGCGAAGGAAGCGGTTCCGGCACTGCTGTAAGCCGTTAAGGAGGCAACCGAAGGTTGTCCGCGATAACGAATCGTTGAAGCAAGTGAGGAGGAATCGGTATGTTGGAAGGGAAATCGGCGCTCGTCACCGGCGCGTCCCGAGGAATCGGAAGGGCGATCGCCCTGGAGCTGGCTGCATCCGGCGCCGATGTCGCGGTAAATTATGCCGGCAACGAAGCCGCGGCTCATGAAGTGGTGGCTGCAATAGAAGCGATGGGGCGCAGGGCTTTCGCGATCCGGGCGAACGTGGCCGACGCCGCGCAAGTGGAGGAAATGGTGTCGGTTGCGCTGGAACGTTTCGGCAAAGTGGACATTTTAGTGAATAATGCCGGCATCACTCGTGATAACCTATTGATGAGAATGAAGGAAGAAGAATTCGACGAGGTCATCGACACGAATTTGAAAGGCGTCTTCAACTGCATCAAAGCGGTAACGCGGCCGATGATGAAACAGCGGAGCGGCCGCATCGTCAACATCTCTTCGGTCGTCGGCGCGCTCGGAAACCCCGGGCAGGCCAATTATGTCGCCGCGAAAGCGGGCGTTATCGGATTGACCAAGTCGGTCGCGCGCGAGCTCGCTTCCCGGAGCATTACGGTAAACTGCGTGGCTCCCGGCTTTATTGAGACGGACATGACCGACAAATTGAGTTCGGAAATGAAAGAAGCGATGCTGAAGCAAATTCCGCTCGCGTCGTTCGGCCGCCCCGAATCGATCGCGAAGGCCGTTCGCTTCCTCGCTTCCGACGACGCTTCATACATGACCGGACAGACGCTTCACGTGGACGGCGGAATGTATATGTAACATCTTCGGGTCCCGGTCATTGGAATGGACACGTTGTGGCATTTTTGCCGTCATTTTCGTATAATACCAGATAGGAGGTGAACCGGATGTCCGACGTTTTGGACCGTGTTAAAAAAATTATCGTCGACCGCCTCGGCGTGGACGAGGCCGAAGTGACGCTTGAAGCTTCTTTCAAGGACGACTTGGGCGCCGACTCTCTCGACGTCGTCGAGTTGGTAATGGAGCTGGAAGATGAGTTCGATATGGAAATCTCCGATGAGGACGCGGAGAAGATCACTACGGTGGGAGAAGTAGTGAATTACATACAATCTCATACGTAAGATGGAGTTTCGGGTCCCGTTTTCGCAAGGAACGGGACTTCTCCACATTTAGAGATTATAAAGGCCGTCATTGCGCCTTTAACATATGTCTTTATCATGACATCGTATATTGATCGAGGTGGGTTGAAATGAAACATCGGGTCGTTATTACGGGGATGAGCGCGGTAACGTCGCTCGGCCGCGATTTGGATACGTTTTGGAACAATTTGATGGAGGGCAAGTCGGGAGTTTCAACGATTGAAGCATTCGACGTAAGCGAGTATTCGACACGCATTGCCGCGGAAATCAAAGATTGGGACCCTGAGCTTTATATCGAGCGCAAAGAAGCCCGGAAGATGGACCGGTATGTTCAATTTGCGGCGGCTGCGGCGCAATTGGCGTTGAAAGACGCCGACTTGTCGATTGCCGAGGATACGGACCCCGAACGGGTAGGCGTCTACATCGGCTCCGGAATCGGCGGCTTGGGCACGTGGGAAGAACAGCATAAAGTGTTGCTTGAGAAAGGGCCGAAGCGCGTTTCGCCGTTCTTTATTCCGATGATGATCGCAAATATGGCGTCGGGCCACGTATCGATCATAACCGGCGCGAAAGGGCCGAATTCGACAACCGTCACCGCCTGCGCGACCGGATCGCACACGATCGGAGATTCGTTCCGCCTGCTCCAGAACGGCGAAGCGGACGTCATGTTATGCGGAGGAGCCGAGGCGACGATTCGTCCTACCGGACTGGCCGGCTTCTGCGCGATGAGGGCAATGTCCACGCGCAACGAAGAGCCCCAACGGGCGAGCCGTCCGTATGACGCGGATCGCGACGGCTTCGTCATGGGCGAGGGCGCGGGAGTGTTGATCTTGGAATCGCTCGAGCACGCGCAAAAGCGCGGAGCGCGCATCTATGCGGAAGTGATCGGATACGGCATGAGCGGCGACGCCCATCATATGACGGACCCCGATCCGAACGGGGCGGCGCGCTGTATGAAGAAAGCGTTGGCCGACGCCGGGTTGAAGCCGGAAGACGTGGATTACATTAACGCGCACGGCACGTCCACTCCTGTGGGCGACATTTCGGAGACGAAGGCGATTAAAGAAGCGTTCGGCGAACAAGCGTATAAACTTGCCGTGTCGTCCACCAAATCGATGACGGGGCATTTGCTCGGCGCGGCCGGGGGAGTGGAAGCCGTCATCTGCGGATTGGCGTTGACTCACGGCACCATGCCCCCAACGATCAATTTGGATAATCAAGATCCCGAATGCGACCTCGACTATGTGCCCAACAAGCCGCGCAAAGCGGATATCAAAGTGGCATTGTCGAATTCGTTCGGGTTCGGCGGTCATAACGCGACGATAATTTTGAAGAAGTTCGAGGGTTAACGGAGAATACGATTATGAGTTCTGGCGACTGGGAACGGCTGCAAACCGAACTTGATATCCGTTTCAACAATGCGGAGCTGCTGCGCGAGGCGTTCACTCACTCGTCTTACGTAAACGAACACCGCGACGCCACGCATAACGAGCGGCTCGAATATTTGGGGGACGCCGTTCTGCAGCTGGCCGTTGCGGAGCATCTGTTTCGCGTATATCCGCAATGGCCGGAAGGCAAGCTTACGTTCGTCCGGGCGGCCATCGTCCGCGAAGGAGCGCTCTTCAGGCTGGCCAAAGGACTGTCTCTCGGTTCGTACGCGCTGCTCGGCAGGGGCGAGGAGCTATCGGGGGGGCGGACCCGTCCGGCACTGCTTGCGGATATGTTCGAAGCGCTCGTCGGAGCGATTTATTTGGATTCCGGCTGGGATGCGGTGCTCCGGTTTTTGCACAAGCACATGTTTCCGGAGATTGAATCTTATGTGGCCCGCGGAGTGATCGACGCGAAATCGCGGCTGCACGAACGAGTGCAGCAGGAAGGCTTGGGCGCGATCGAGTACGCGGTCGTCGAGGAGCGGGGTCCGGCGAACGACCGGCAATTTGTCATCGAGACCCGGTTGAACGGCAAGACGTGGGGGAGCGGCGTCGGAAGAACGAAGAAAGAGGCGGAGCAGGAAGCTGCCGCGGAAGCGATCATGCGGCTCGACCGCGAAGCGTTCGGGGCGAAACGTTAACGGTGTTGCTATCCCGGCGAAAAGCGTCGGTTAGAGTCCAATAAGCACATCGATGTTCCGCTATTTGTTGCCCGTTGCGCCGGTAATAGCGGAAAACAAGTATCTTTTTTAGAGCAATCAAGGCTTGACCGTTCAAATAGTATAAAATGATGTGCCTTTTTTATTTTTTTCGCTCTGTCACACGCCTGGGGTTACCGCCTCGGTTCTACTATGGCAATAGCATGTTCGTAACTTGTCTTAACAGAGCCATTTTTCCGTGTTCTTTAGTTGCGTATTTTCAATTATGGCAAATCAATGTTCATAAAATGTTGTCCAGGCAACTGGATATAAACAGTTTGTTGCCAAAACCGTTTGATACGCAGGTTGAATGCTGGGAATAATGGTAACGAAGGAACGATTTATGAACAGAACATTGCCATAAACCGGTTCGATATATAGTCAAGGACTTCAATGACGGGGAAATTGCCGAACAATGAACCGAACTTTCAGAAAGAATGTCACAAGGGATATCGGGTCGAAATCCGGATATCCTTTTTTTAATGCATGAATAATTTCATCCAATTGGGGCGGTCGTTCCTCTTTGTCGTCCCCGACGCAGTCGCCTAACGTGTAAAAAGGATGCGCCCCGCTTGTCCTTTTATGCTACAATATTGTGGGGTGATATTTTTTGTTTCTCAAAAGATTGGAACTGGCCGGATTTAAATCGTTCGCGGATCGGACGGAGCTCGAGTTCGTCACCGGCATTACGGCGGTCGTCGGCCCGAACGGAAGCGGCAAGAGCAACATCTCCGACGGCATCCGTTGGGTGCTCGGCGAGCAAAGCGCGAAGAGCTTGCGCGGAGGCAATATGCAGGACATTATTTTCGCCGGCAGCGACGCGCGCAAAGCGGTGAATTACGCTGAAGTGTCTTTGACGCTGGACAACGGCGACAATGCGCTTCCTCTCGATTTCAGCGAGGTTACGGTCACCCGGAGAATACACCGCAGCGGTGAAAGCGAGTATTTCATCAACAAACAGTCGTGCAGACTGAAAGATATAACCGAATTGTTTATGGATACGGGCATCGGCAGAGAAGCGTACTCGATCATCGGCCAAGGCCGGATCGAAGAAATTCTCAGCACGAGGTCTGAAGACCGGCGCGGCATTTTTGAAGAAGCGTCAGGCATCGTAAAATATAAATCGCGCAAGAGAGAAGCGCAGAAGAAGCTTGACGAAACCGAGGCGAACTTGGTGCGGATTCACGACCTTGCTTCGGAGCTCGAGGACCAGCTGGAGCCGCTGCGCATCCAATCGGAGAAAGCGACCGAATACAAATCGCTGAAGGAAGCGCTAAAGACGAAGGAAATATCGCTGTATGTCCACAATATCGGCGAGCTGCACCGTTCTTGGACGGAAGCGAACAACGCGTTGAACAAGCTCAAAGACGAAGAACTGACGCTATCTTCCGTCGTTTCGGCTCATGACGCGGAGCTCGAGACGCACCGTTCGGAGCTGCGGAAGCTGGAAGAGAAGATCGAGGAGTTTCAGGCGGAGCTGCTGCGCACGAGCGAAGAGCTGGAGAAAAGCCTCAGCGTGGGCGAAGTGTTGAAGGAGCGGCGCAAGCATTCCGAAGAAAACATCGCCAATCTGCAGGAGACGATCGGCTCCCTTGAGGAAAAACTGCAAGAACGCAGGGCGGAAGAAGAAGCGTTGCTGAAAGAACGAGGTGCCGTTTCGGCTCAATTGGACGAGCTGCAAGCCGGCATCCGCAGCGAAGAAGACCGGCTTATCGCCGAATCCGGCGGAACGGCCGGCGAGACCGAAGAGCGGTTGAAAGCGGAGCTGCTGGACAAATTGAACGAGCTTGCCTCCGCGCGCAACGAATTGAAATACATAGAGACGCAGGCGGAGCAGGGCGAACGGCGTTTCGCCCGGTTGAGCGAGGAGAGGGGTAAGGCCGAGACTAGAGTGCTCGAGCTTGACGGCGCGCGCTCGGATTGGACGCAGCGGCTGGAGGCGCTTCAGGCCGAAATCGAGGGCGAACGAAACCGCTATATGGAGCTTGGGCAAGCGATTCATGAAAAACAAGGCTTGCTGGAGGAAGCTCAAGCGACCGTGCGCAAATGGGAGCAAAAAGTCGACTCTCTCGTATCGCGCCGCGAAACGATCCGCGAGCTGCAGAACGATTACGACGGTTTTGCGCTCGGCGTCAAGGAAGTGTTGAAAGCGAAGCAGCGCAATTCACTTACGGGCATCCACGGCGCCGTGGCCGAGTTGATCAGGGTGAGCGGGAAATACGAAACCGCGCTGGAAACCGCGCTCGGCGCCGCGCTGCAGCATATTGCGGTCGAGAATGAACCGAGCGCTCGGGAAGCGATTCAATACTTGAAAGGACGGCAGCTCGGGCGCGCCACGTTCCTGCCGCTCGACGTCATCAAAGCGCGGTCGATTCCGGAGAATGAGCGCAAGACGGCATCGGGTACGGAAGGCTTCGTCGGCGTGGCGTCGGAGCTCGTGCAATATGAGGAAACGTACTCCGCGATCGTCGGCAGCTTGCTCGGCAATGTGGTTGTTGCCGATACGTTGGAGCACGCGAACCGCATCGCCGCGAGGCTGAACTACCGGTACCGGGTGGTAACGCTGGAAGGCGACGTAGTGAACGCCGGCGGGTCCATGACGGGCGGCAGCTTGCAGAAGAAGAACGTATCTCTGCTCGGCCGCCAGCGCCAATTGGAGGAGCTGGGGCAAGAAATCGAGGCGGCGGAACGGCAAACCGACGAGCTGCGAGAGCGCGTGCAAGGCTTGCGCGATGAGCTCGCGCAAGCGCAAAAAGCGCTCGAGGCGTGCCGGGACGCCGGCGAGCGCAAGCGTCGCGAGGAAACGGAGGCGCGGGCGGAGCTAGGGCGCCTTAACGCGGAGCTGCGCAACGCGAAGGAGCAGCTGGAGTTGTTCGAGACCGACATCGCCGGCATCGCGGAAGAGCGCGCCGCAGAGTCGGATAAGCGGGCGGAGCTGGCCGTGCGGATCGAACGGCTCGCCGGGGAAGAAGCCCGGCTTACCGATTCGATCCGCGAAGCCGAGCTGGCGCGCAAAGCGGCGCAGTCGGCGAAGGAGGAGCTGCAGCAGCTTCTTACCGATTGGAAGGTGAAGGCGGCATCGGCTTCGCAGGAGAAGCAATCGCTTGACGCTCAGCTGGCGCGGCTTCGCACGGAATGCTCGGGGCTGACGGGTGAAATCGGGGAGGCGGCAGGCAACGTTGCGCGCTTGCAGGAGGAGCTGGCGGCGCTCGAGCGGGAGATGACCTCCCGAATCGAGCAGGGGAACGATCTTCGTATCCTCAAAGAACGGTGTGCGGAGCAGCTTGACTACAAGCGCGCGGAACGCGCGGAGCTGGTCGCCCGCCTCGACCGGGAAGAAAGCGCGACGCGGGAAGAGCGCAACCGGTTGAGAGCCGTCGAAGAGCAAGTGCGGCAAACGGATATCCGCGTAAACCGGTTGGACGTTGAGCTCGAGAACTTGTTGAAGAAACTGGCCGAGGAGTACGAGTTAAGCTATGAGCTGGCCAAAGACCGGTATCCCGTGCCGGACGACGTGCCGGCCGTTCAGAACGAGGTGCGCGATTTGAAACGCGCTATCTCAGCGCTCGGCGAAGTGAACCTCGGCGCAATAGAAGAATACGCTCGCGTTTCGGAACGTTGGGAATTCCTCTCCGGCCAGAAGAAAGATTTGATCGAAGCGAAGACCGCTCTGTACGGCGTCATCCGCGAAATCGAAGACGAGATGTCCAAGAGGTTCCTGCATTCGTTCCAAGCGATCAGGGAGCAGTTTACGGACGTGTTTTCCCGATTGTTCGGGGGCGGGCGGGCGGATCTCGTCTTGTCCGAACCGAACAATTTGCTCGAAACGGGCATCGATATCGTCGCGCAGCCGCCGGGCAAAAAACTGCAAAACCTGCAGCTGCTTTCCGGAGGAGAGCGCGCATTGACGGCGATCGCGCTGTTGTTTGCAATTTTGCGAATCAAGCCGGTTCCGTTCTGCGTGCTTGACGAAGTGGAAGCTGCGCTGGACGAGGCGAACGTCGCAAGGTTTGCCCAGTATTTGCGGGAATTTTCGGGTCAAACTCAATTTATCGTCGTTACGCACCGGAAAGGCACAATGGAGGAAGCCGACGTGCTGTACGGCGTGACGATGGAAGAGGGCGGCGTGTCCAAGCTTGTGTCCGTCCGGCTTGATCAAGACGATGAGCCGATGACCGCCTAGCTGCATGGCTGCCCGGTTGTAGTATAGAACGAAAAAAGTGGAGCGTGAAACCTTGAGTTTTTTTAAGAGGCTGCGTGAAAGTATCTCTTCGAGAGCCGAAGAGGTGACGAGCAAGTTTAAAGATGGGTTGTCCAAAACCCGGAACGCTTTCGTCGGCAAGGTGGAGGATTTGTTCCTGCGACGCAAAAAGATCGACGAAGCGTTCTATGAGGAACTGGAAGAAATATTGATCGGCGCGGACGTCGGCGTCAACACGGTGATGAGCCTGATCGACGACCTGCGTGCGGAAGTGCGCAAACAGCGCATCGAGGAGCCTTCCGAGCTCCGTCCGGTACTGTCGGAAAAGCTTGTCGGACTCCTCGGAGGGGATGACGATCATGATGCCGGCACTCTTCGGTTGGCCGACACCGGGTTAACCGTCATTCTTATCGTCGGCGTGAACGGCGCCGGAAAGACGACGACCATCGGCAAATTGGCGCACCGGTTCAAGCAGCAAGGTAAATCGGTGCTGCTTGCCGCAGGCGACACGTTCCGGGCGGCCGCCATCGAGCAGTTGGAAGCATGGGGCCAACGGGCCGGCGTCGATGTCGTTAAACAATCGCAAGGCGCGGATCCCGCGGCCGTCATCTTCGACGCGCTGCATGCCGCGAAAAACCGCGGATCGGATATTCTTATATGCGATACGGCCGGCCGGCTGCAAAACAAGGTCAATTTAATGGAAGAGCTGAACAAAATATACCGCGTCATCCGCAGGGAAGTTCCGGAAGCGCCGCACGAAGTGCTGCTTGTGCTCGATGCCACTACGGGACAAAACGCACTCCAGCAGGCAAAGCTGTTCGGCGAGAAGACCGGGGTCACCGGTCTCGTGCTGACAAAGCTGGACGGGACCGCGAAGGGCGGCATCGTCATCGCCATCCGGCAAGAGCTGAAGCTGCCGGTGAAATTTGTCGGTTTGGGCGAGAAGATGGACGATTTGCAGCCGTTCGACTCGGAGCAGTTCGTGCATGCGTTGTTTTTGAACTCCGCGGAGGATGAGGCTCAGGAACAGAAGTAAAAAGCGCCGATTCGCGGCTGTAAATTCAGCCGGCGAGTCGGCGCTTTATTCAGTACGGAATTGGACTTTGTAAGCGAAGAAAATTCGCTTACACGTCCGCAAAAGCCGGAATTAGACGATGTAAGCGAAGAGATGAGACTGTCGATTCATTGTTGACACGAACTTGCAGTCGCTAATTTTTCGATTACAGCGTATTTACCCGGCACTTTCGATCCGCTGCGCATTACTAACCGGAGAAAGTCCGATTAGAGCGCTCATTTTCGGCCCGTTGAGCCCTTTTAACCGGAGAAAGTCCAGTTACGGCGCTCATTTTCGGCCCGTTGAGCCCTTTTAACCGGAGAAAGTCCAGTTACGGCGCTCATTTTCGGCCCGTTGAGCCCTTTTAACCGGAGAAAGTCCAGTTACGGCGCTCATTTTCGGCCCGTTGAGCCCTTTTAACCGGAGAAAGTCCAGTTACGGCGCTCATTTTCGGCCCGTTGAGCCCTTTTAACCGGAGAAAGTCCGGTTACAGCGCTCATTTTCGGCCCGTTGCACCCTACTAACCGGAGAAAGTCCGGTTACAGCGCTCATTTTCGGCCCGTTGAGCCCTCTTAACCGGAGAAAGTCCGGTTACAGCGCCGGAAAGCGGCTTTCAACGCTTGTAACCGATTAGTGGAGCTATTGATCAAATTTTGTACAAATGCGACACACTCTGACCGGACAATTCGACCCGGTCAGGGAAAAATCACTGTTCCGTCACTTCGCCGATCGCCCGCTTCATAATGGCGAGCATCTCGGATAGCTCTTCCTTCGTGCTTGCAAGCGGCGGCATAAACACGACGACGTCTCCTAGCGGGCGGGTCAGCACGCCCAATTCGCGCATGTAAAGCGTGGCCCTGTATCCGGTGCGTCGCGCCCATTCGAACGGCTCTTTCGTTCGGCGGTCGCGTACCAGCTCGATGCCGGCCATAAAGCCGAGACGGCGGATGTCTCCGACGTGCGGAAGCTCTTCGAAAGACGATAGTTCCGCCCGCAGCCATTGCGACTTTTCTTGAACCGACGCCAGAACGCCTTCTTTCTCGAACAAACGCAAATTGGCAAGCGCCGCGGCGCATCCGAGCTGGTTGCCAGTGTACGAATGGCCGTGGAACAACGTCTTCAACTCCGTATAATCCGCGTAGAACGCTTCATATATGCGCTCGGTGGTCATCGTTGCCGCAATCGGCAAATAGCCGCCGGTAATTCCTTTGGCGACGGTCATAATATCCGGAGTCACGTCCTCGTGTTCGCAGGCGAACATCGGTCCTGTGCGGCCGAACCCGGTGGCGACTTCGTCGGCGATCAACAACACGTCGTATTTGCGGCACAATTGCTCGACACCTTTGAAAAATCCGGGAGGCATGACGAGCATGCCCGCCGCTCCTTGGATCATCGATTCGACGGTGAGCCCCGCGACCTCGTGCGCATGTTCGGCTAACAGCGCCTCCAATTGCCGCAAGCAGTCATCCCGGCATGCTTCCGCATCGCCGCTCGGGTGACGGTATACATACGGGTAAGGAACTTTGTAGCTGTCGAATAGCAGCGGCCGGTACATCTTATGGAATATATCGATATTGCCTACGCTGACCGCTCCGATCGTATCCCCGTGATAGCCGCCGCGCATGGTGACGAACTTCCGTTTCTCCGTCCGCCCGACATTTTGCCAATATTGAAACGCCATCTTCAACGCGATCTCGACCGCTTCAGCCCCGCTGTCCGAATAAAAGACGCGGGTAATTCCTGCCGGAGCGATCCGCACCAGCTTGTCCGCCAGTTCCGTCGCGGGCACGTTCGTCATACCAAGCAGAGTGGAATGGGCGATTTTGTTCAGCTGCTCGCGGACCGCTTCGTCGATCTCCGCCTTCCGGTGGCCGTGCACGTTTAGCCACACGGATGAAAAAGCGTCATAATACCGTTTGCCCTGCGTATCCCACACAAACACGCCATCGCCTCGCTCGATAATGAGCGGGTCGCGGTCGTAATCTTTCATCTGGGTAAAAGGAAGCCATAGCCGCTTCTTGCTCAATTCTACCAACGTTTCGTGCTCGTTCGGCGTCATCGTTTTTCTCCTCCTCCAACGATAAAATGATATCGCACGCAGGAATCGGGGGCAAGCCTGTGACAGGTATCTACGCAAAAGCCGCCATCAGCCACTTCAACAGTACACTATCAAGGCGATTACCTTGACATCGTCTCTCGAATGCACTATACTAACCAAGGTGACTGTAAAGTGTTTTCCCTTGACGGGATAGCTGCGGAAGGAGCCGTTGGGATGACGGATCGTACGGAGAAGACCGAACGCGCCGAACGCGCCCGACGGGCGGAACGCGACGCGCTGGCTAAGACGAACCGCATCAATGTGCTGTTTGACTTCTACGAGGGACTGCTCACCGAGAAACAGCGGACGTTTCTGAAATATTATTTTCACGACGATTATTCGCTTGGCGAAATTGCGGAGGAGTTTTCCGTGTCGCGCCAGGCGATTTACGAACATATAAAGCGGGCTGAGACGACGCTCGAGGAATACGAGGACAAGCTGCGGCTGTTCGCGAAATACGAGCGCAGGAGACAGCTTGCGGAGGAAATCGGCTCCGAGCTCGAGAAAGCGGCGCATCCGGAAGCGCAACAACGGATCCGGGCGCTGCTGGACGAGATGGTGTAAGGCAGCAAAAGTAACTAACGGCATAGGAGGTGAGCTTGTCGTGGCAGCATTCGAAGGATTGTCGAGCCGTCTGCAAAGCGTGTTCGGGAAATTGCGCGGCAAAGGGAAATTGACGGAAGACGACGTAACCGAAGCGATGCGCGAGGTGCGTCTCGCGCTCTTGGAGGCGGACGTAAACTTCAAGGTCGTGAAGGATTTCGTCGCGAAGGTGAAGGAACAGGCGATCGGCCAGACGCTGGAGAAGGGCTTCAACCCCGGGATGACCGTCGTCAACATCGTAAATAAGGAACTGACCGAGCTGATGGGCGGAACGCATGCGAAGCTGGCGCGGTCGAACCGGTCACCGACGGTCATCATGATGGTCGGCTTGCAAGGCGCCGGTAAAACAACGACTACGGCCAAGCTTGCGAAGATGCTCATCAAGCAAAACCACCGCCCGCTGCTCGTCGCAGCGGACGTATACCGGCCTGCGGCGATCAAGCAGCTCCAAGTGCTGGGCGAGCAGGTGAAAGCTCCCGTGTTTACGCTCGGAGACAAGGCAAATCCCGTCGACATCGCGAAGCAAGCGGTCGAGCACGCGAAAGAGCACCATAACGATTATGTGATCATCGATACGGCGGGCCGCCTACACATCGACGAAACGTTGATGGGCGAGCTGCACAACATACGCGAAGAGACGAAGCCGGACGAAATTTTGCTGGTCGTCGACGCGATGACCGGGCAAGACGCAGTGAACGTGGCGGAGCACTTCAACGGCCAACTGGAAATAACCGGCGTCGTTCTCACCAAGCTCGACGGCGACACTCGCGGCGGAGCGGCGTTGTCGGTCAAAGCCGTGACCGGCAAGCCGATCAAGTTCGCGGCGCTCGGGGAGAAGGTCGACGCGCTTGAACCTTTCCATCCGGAGCGGATGGCGTCCCGGATTCTCGGCATGGGCGATATGCTGTCGCTCATTGAGAAAGCGCAGGCGAACATCGACGAGGATAAGGCGAAAGAGATGGAGCGCAAATTCCGGAAGGCGGAGTTTACGCTGGAAGATTTCCTCGAGCAGATGCAGCAGGTGAAGAAGCTCGGTCCGCTTGAAAACATTCTCGAGATGCTGCCCGGCATGGGTAACATGAAGCAGCTTAAGGACGCAAAGATCGATCCGAAGCAGATGGCCCGTGTGGAAGCGATCGTTCTTTCCATGACGAAAGCGGAGAAGCAAAAGCCGGAAATTCTCAACGCGAAACGTAGACAACGGATTGCCAAAGGCAGCGGAACGACGGTGCAGGATGTCAACCGTCTCCTGAAGCAATTCGAAGAGATGAAGAAAATGATGAAGCAATTTTCCGGCATGATGGGCGGCAAAGGCAACAAAATGCTCAAAAAAATGGGCAAAGGCAAAGGCGGCATGCGGTTCCCGTTCGGATAATCGCAATAAGTCGCAAGTCCGGTCATTCCACTCTTTGAAGGAGGTGAAAGTTTCATGGCAGTACGTATCCGTTTGAAGCGTATCGGCGCTCACAAAGCTCCGTTCTATCGCGTAGTCGTATCCGACTCCCGTTCTCCGCGCGACGGCCGGTTCATCGAAGAAATCGGCACTTACAATCCGGTAACCCAACCGGCTCAAGTGACGATCGACGAAGAAAAGGCGTTGAAGTGGCTGCAAAGCGGCGCGCAAGCGTCCGACACCGTTCGCAACTTGTTCAGCAAAGCGGGCATCATGACAAAATTCCACGAATCCAAGCTGCAGAAATAATCGCTTCGGATCGGAGGTGCGCGATGGAACAGTTGGTGCGCACACTTATCAGAGGATTGGTCGACCATCCTGACGACGTCCGCGTGGAAGTGACCGAAGACGAGCAATCCGTTCTGTACGAGTTGTTCGTTCACCCCGATGACGTCGGCAAAGTAATCGGCAAAGGCGGCCGCATCATTAAGGCGGTGCGGACCGTCGTCACATCCGCGTCCGCGCGGAGCGGCAAGCGCATTGCCGTCGAAATCGTTTCGTAACGCGGAGGGTTAGGACTCGTTCCTAGCCCTTTTGCAATCCTGAAAGCGTCCAAGCCTTATGCGGAGGTAACGTCATGAAACCGAAATATTTGTTGGTAGGCAAAATCGTCAATACGCACGGCATACGCGGAGAAGTGAAAGTGTGGCCTGAAACGGACTTTCCCGAGCAGCGTTTTCGCACAGGAAGCGAGCTGCTTATCGTTCATCCGGAAGAAGAAGACCGGACGGCCGCCGTCACCGTTGCGCAAGCCCGCGAGCAAAAAAACGTTTATATCGTAAAGCTTCGGGAGTTCGACAGCATCAATGAGGTTGAACCGTATAAAGGGTGGCTTCTCAAGGTGTCGTCGGACAAAAAAGCGGGACTCGCGAGAGACGAATTTTACTTCCACGATATTATCGGATGCCGCGTGGTGACGGAAGAAGGCGAGAACGTCGGAACCGTTGCCGACATTCTTCGCCCGGGAGCGAACGACGTGTGGGTCGTTGCGCGGGAGAAAGGGAAACCGGTCTACTTGCCGTACATCGACGATGTCGTGCTGTCGGTGGACGTGCCGAACAAGCTTGTGACGATTCGCGTCATGGAGGGTCTCCTCGAATGAACATCGACGTGCTCACTCTGTTTCCGGAGATGTTCGCCGGCGTGTTCGGCTCCAGCATATTAGGGAAGGCGCAGGAGAAAGGAATCGTAAGCCTCCGCGCGGTCAATTTCCGCGAATTTGCGGGCAACAAGCATAATACGGTCGACGACTATCCGTACGGCGGCGGCGGAGGCATGGTGCTCAAGCCGGAACCGATCTTCTCCGCGGTTGAGCATGTCGCGGGAGAGGGAGAGAAGCCGCGCGTCATCCTTATGTGCCCGCAAGGAGAAACATATACGCAGCGCAAGGCGGAGGAGCTGTCGAAAGAACAGCGGCTCATACTTATTTGCGGACATTACGAAGGCTATGACGAACGTATTCGGGAATTCCTCGTCACCGATGAAATATCGATCGGCGATTATGTGCTGACCGGCGGGGAGATCGCGGCGATGGCTGTGATCGACAGCGTGGTCCGGCTGCTTCCCGGCGTTCTTGGCAACGAACGATCCGCAGTCACCGACAGCTATAGCACGGGACTGCTTGAATATCCCCAATACACCCGTCCCGCGGAGTTCCGCGGCTGGTCCGTTCCGGACGTGCTCCTCTCCGGGCATCATGAGAATGTGACGCAGTGGCGGCGCCGGCAATCGCTGTACCGGACATGGAAGCGGCGTCCGGATTTGCTGGCCGGTGTCGAGCTCACTGAGCGGGAGCGGAAGTGGATTGAAGAGTGGGAATCGGACGGCAATGGGAAAATGTAACGCGAATGCCGGAACGTTTTCCTTGTCAAAGACGTGTTTGTATGATATTATTTCCTTTGTGTGTTTGTCGGATTATCGGGCGGTCCTCTGCCGGCATTGAACGGAACCGTACGGTTCCCGGAGCGGTATGAACGCCTAGGGCGGAAGGAGGGAATTCCATGAGCAACTTGATTCAAGAAATTACTCGCGAGCAGCTTCGCAGCGATTTGCCGAGCTTTCGTCCAGGAGACACTCTTAGAGTGCACGTGAAGGTTAAAGAGGGTAACCGGGAGCGTATCCAGGTATTCGAGGGCGTTGTCATTAAGCGTCGCGGCGGCGGAATCAGCGAATCGTACACGGTTCGTAAAATTTCGTACGGCGTAGGCGTTGAGAGAACGTATCCGCTGCACAGCCCGCGCGTTGACAAGATCGAAGTAATGCGCCGGGGCAAAGTGCGTCGCGCGAAACTTTACTACTTGCGCAATCTCCGCGGCAAAGCGGCTAGAATTAAAGATATTCGATAATTGGAAGCGGGGGCTTGGGTCGGTTGGACCCGGTCCTCGTTTTTGCATACGAGGGGAGCAAGAGCTATGGAAGAACGGTTGGATTCGAAGCTTCCGGCGGATGCGGCGGACACGGACGGAACGGAGAAAAACAAGACTTCCGGTTGGAAATCGGAAGCGGTCGATTGGGTAAAGGCTCTGGCTGTCGCCGGCGTACTCGTCATCGTTATTCGGTTTTTCCTGTTTTCTCCGTTTATCGTCGAAGGGCCGTCCATGTCTCCGAATTTTTATACGGGGGAGCGGTTGATCGTCAACAAAATTTTGTACGATATCCGGCCCCCTCAACGCGGAGAAGTCATTGTTTTCCATTCCCCGTTCAATGCGGATTACATTAAGCGGATCATCGCGCTTCCGGGCGAAACGGTCGAGGTTCGAGGGGATACGGTGCTCGTCAACGGCGAGCCGGTTCCCGAGCCGTACTTGAAGGAAGCCGTGGATAACGCCGCCGAGGCCGGGTTAACATACAACAATAAGGACTATGCCCCGCAGTCGGTGCCGGATGGCCATGTGTTCGTCTTGGGCGACAACCGCTCGAATTCCCAGGACAGCCGGGATATCGGGTTTGTCCCGTACGGCGATATTGTCGGCAGAGCGGACCTTATCATTTGGCCTCTTTCGGAAATCAGATTCATACCGCATTCGTAAAATCGTGGAGAAAGGCTTATTCCGATGAGCATTCAATGGTTTCCCGGGCATATGACGAGAGCCCGGCGGCAAATCGAAGAAAAATTGAAGTTAATCGATGTGGCGATCGAATTGTTGGATGCGCGCTTGCCCGTATCCAGCCGGAATCCGATGGTGAACGACATACTCGGCAACAAGCCCCGGCTGGTGCTGCTCAACAAGAGCGATCTTGCCGATCCCGCCGTCACCGAGCGCTGGGTAAAGCTTCTGGCGGCGGACGATATAAGCGCTCTGCCGATTGATGCCGCAAGCGGCACCGGCGTTAATGCGATTTTGCCGCGGTGCCGGGAGCTGATGGCCCCTAAGTTCGAAGCCTGGGCGCGCAAGGGAATGTCCCCGCGCGCGATCCGCACGCTGATCGTCGGCATACCGAACGTCGGCAAGTCCACGCTGATCAACCGGTTGGCCGGCAGAAGCGTGGCGGCGACGGGAGACAGGCCGGGCGTGACGAAGGGCCAACAATGGATCAAGGTTGGAGCGGACATGGATTTGCTGGATACGCCGGGCATTCTGTGGCCAAAGTTCGACGATGCGAAAGTCGGCTACCGGCTGGCGGCTACGGGAGCGATTCGCGACGAAATATTGCATTCGGAAGACGTAGCTTTCTATTTGGTGAAGCACTTGTTAACGCATTACCCCGGCGTTTTCTCTGAGAGGTACGGGATAGACGAGCTGCCGGACGATGCGGAAGATCCGCAGCAGGTGGTCGCATTGATGGAAGCGGTGGGAAGACGCCGCGGCTGTGTGATGAGCGGCGGCAAAATCGATATTTCGAAGGCGTCCGACGTTCTTCTTCGCGATTTGCGCACGGGCAAGCTCGGGCGCATCTCGATGGATATACCGTAACGGGACATATACGGGAGCGGTTGGAGACGACATGATTCAATGCAAAAAGGCACAGTACACGATATTTCAAAGCGCATTATACGCAACGACCACGACCGTGATCCGGACGGAAGATCTGGTCATCGTCGCCGATCCGACATGGCTGCCGGATGAAGTGGAGCAAATCCGGCAATACGTATCATTTATTCGCGGCGACCGGCCGCTTTATTTATGTTTCACGCATTCGGATTGGGACCATGTGCTCGGTTTCGGCGCATTCCCCGACGCGGTTACCATCGCTTCAAGGAAGACGGCGGAACATCCGGATCCTGAAGCGGTAATCGAACAAATTGCATCCTTCGATGAGAAATATTACCTGGTTCGAACGTATCCCCTTGCCTATCCCCGGATCGATATTGCGGTGGAGCGGGACGGTCAGCGGCTAACGGTTGGCGGTACGACGCTCACGTTCTATTTGGCGCCCGGACATACGGCCGACGGATTGTTTACGGTCGTCGAACCGCCGGGTATATGGATTGCCGGAGATTATTTGTCGGATATCGAATTCCCGTACATATATGACGGAAGCGCCGCTTACGAAGAGACAATGGCGAAAGTGCCCTTCATCTTGGACGGGCACAACGTGACGTTGACGGTTCCCGGTCACGGCGCCGCCGCCGCGTCCAAGGACGAGGTGCTGGAGCGGCGCCGGAAATCGTTGGAATATATTCGGGAAACGAGGGAAGCGGTGGCGGTTGGCCGCGAACATGAGACGTTCGCACAGCTTGCGGAGTACCGTTTCCCGAGAGGGATGAAATCGTTTCACGAACAGAACATTCGGGTATTCCGGCGCGAATTGGGTCTTGACTTTACTTCGGCCGGCGAATAAGATACTGATGATATTATGAGTTCGGGAAGGGATGGGAGTATGCGGGATGAGCCGGTCGCCGCGTGCAAAACCGAATATTCTCATGTGACACGGAACACTAAAGCTATTTGCTTTAGTGTTTTTTCTTCTTCTGAAGGAGCTGCCCGCTTCCTTGAGTAGGCTTGAATGTACCTCGATAGAAGGTTTTCATTAGAGATCAGAAAGTATAAACTTCGAAACAGCCGCATCCTGGTCTCGGAACAAAAACTTCCGATGTTCGTTGGATTGGAGTTGATATTGAGGGAGCTTTTTTCGCTGCAAAGTTTTTTCGGAAATTCGATATGTATAGCGAAATAATTTTCGCTGCAGCAAATATAACATCTACATGGAGGTATTATCATGAAATACGAGAGAGTGTTGATCAAGCTTAGCGGAGGCGCGGTGGCGGGAGGCAGCGAGTTCGGATTCGCTCCGGAAAAACTGGAGCACATCGCCAATGAGATCATGTCCGTAGTAAACATCGGCGTAGAGGTATCGATCGTCATCGGCGGGGGCAATATTTTTCGGGGAAATATGGGGGAGAATTGGGGAATCGACAGAGCCGAAGCGGACAACATCGGCACTTTGGCAACCGTAATAAACAGTTTGATGCTGAGAGGCGTTTTAAAAACAAAAACAAATAAGGAAGTTCGCGTCATGACCGCGATTCCGATATCTTCGGTTGCCGAGCCGTACATAAGGCTGAGGGCGATACATCATTTGGAAAAAGGTTACATCGTCATATTCGCAGGGGGAAACGGACAACCGTTCGTAACGACGGATTACCCGTCGGTGCAAAGGGCGCTCGAAGTGAAATCCCAGGCGCTGTTGGTGGCGAAGCAAGGAATCGACGGCATTCTGAGCGCGGATCCGAAGCACAACGCCAATGTGAAGATGTTCAAATCGCTTCATTATAACGACGTGCTCCAACACGATTTGAAAGTGATGGATCAATCCGCGTTTATTTTGGCCCGTGATTACGGCCTTCCGATCCATGTGTTCAACTTCGACAGGCCCGGTTCGATGAAAGAAATATGCGAAGGAAAGCATGTCGGAACGATCATCAGCAACGAATCGAAGCTGGAAATTTTGAAGATGTCTATATGATTATGGAAACATTTTGCCAAAAATGGTGAAAGGGTTCGGATTCCGTGCTACAATTTCGTCATTGCGGGAGGCGGAATTATTCATGAATACATACGAACTCGACATATGGTCGGCAGGGTATGCGCGTATCGCCGGGGTCGACGAGGTCGGCCGCGGCTGTTTGTTCGGCGACGTCGTCGCCGCAGCGGTCATATTGCCCGTCGGGCTGACAATCGACGGAGTGGACGATTCCAAGAAATTATCGGAAAAACGCCGCGAGGAACTATACGAAATCATTATGAACGAGGCAGTATCCGTCGGTATAGGCAGGGTGGATGCGGAAACGATCGACCGCATCAACATTCGCCAGGCGTCGCGTTTGGCGATGAAGCAAGCGGTGGAAGCGTTGAACCCGGAACCGGATTACTTGTTGGTCGATGCGGAAACGGTGGATGCCGCTATGCCGCAGCTGTCTATCATTCATGGCGACGCGCTATCCCAGTCGATAGCGGCCGCTTCGATCGTTGCGAAGGTGACCCGGGACCGGCTTTGCGTCGAACAATGGGACGCCTTCTATCCCGAATACGGAATTGCCTTACATAAGGGGTACGCCACGAAATCACATAGGGAAGAACTGCTTGTGTACGGGGCTTCTCCGATGCATAGAAAATCTTTTCTCGGCAAATTGTTTGCGGAGCAGATGGAGCTGTTTTTGGACTGAAAAAAATTCCCGTTTCCGCCGATATAACTAATAACTATATTGGTGAGCGGAGGGATTTGCGGTGGATGTGAGCGGCATTGTTCGCGCGCTGATAGGCGCTCCGCAGCCGTCCGAAGGGAAATTGGTCGAGCTGAAGGCAGGCCAAGTCGTTCGCGGCGTTGTGTTAAAGCTGCTTGCCGAATCCGAAGCCCTGATGAACATTATGGGCACAACGGTGCGGGCGCGGCTGGAAACGCCTCTTGCACAGGGGCAGTCGACTTTGCTGCAAGTGCAGCCGGAGACGGCGGGAGGACTCGTTGTGCTGAAACCGCTCGCATCCTCCGTTGTGGATATTGTACCGGAGTCGCTCCCCGGCGTGTTGAAATCGGTCGGATTGAAGGACACGCCGGTGAACCGTATGGTCATTCGCGCATTTCACAGCGAGGGCTTGCCGCTGACGAAGGAATCGGCGGAAGAGGCGGCCAAGGCTGTACAAGGCGCGGGCGCGGACGGGGAGGAGTCCGCTGTGAAAGCGGCCGTGATCGCCGCCCGCCGCGGATTGCCGCTAAGCGCCGAAACAGTGGGAGCGCTTCGGACGGCTATGTTCGGGGAAGGGCTGGGCGGTCTGGTCGGCCGGTTGGAGAAGGCGGCTCGAGAGTTATTCGCCGCTTCGCGGCCGGACGAACCGTCTTATCCGGCCGTAAAGCGGCTGCTTGACGTGCTGTCGCGGAAGGATGCGCTGGCAAACAGCTTGTTGGGGCCGCTCGATGAGTTAAATACGATTGAACCCGCCAAGGCCGCGAAGCCTGCGCCAACGCCTTCTGGAGGTGTGGCATCAACGATTGCAAGTGCGTCTTCGTCTGGAATTTCGGAAGGCTCATTACGCTCTCAGACGGCGGCTCCGGTTCAATCGCATGCGCAAGCTCAAACGCAATTTCCGGCACAAACCGCTTCACAAGTGCTTGCTGATTCTCAAGCTGCTGCGACGCCCCGCGGGTCCGAACGACCGCCTGTCCTTGCCCTGCTGCAATGGCTCGGTGTCGACATGGAGCGTCAAGTCGCGAAAGCCGTTAACGCGGCCCCGTTCCGTTCGGCCGATGCCGCATCGCCTCAACCGGTTGTTTCCTCGCAGACCTTGCCTGTTTTAACCGAGAGCGATGTGGAGGAGCAACCGGACAGGAGACGGTCCGCACCGCTTCGCCCGGAAGCTTTGCCTGCTTCCGCTGCCCCTGGCAACGGCACCTTAGCCTGGAAAGAGCGGCAATCTCGGGCGGCACCGGAAGCAATATTGCTTACCGGACTCCAGGCGAGTCCGGAAGGGGATGTTCCGGAACGGACTCCGGCATCCTGGACGGACACGTTGAAGGCAGCTTTGCTGCAGCTTCAAGCGTCGGACGATATCCCTGCGCCATTGAAGGAAGCCGCGCAGCAGACGGTCCAGTGGATTACCGGACAGCAGCTGCTGCTTGCGTCGGACAGGAGCTTGCCGTTCGCATATGTGACCATGTTCATCCCTTTTGCCGGCGGCCGGGACGGCAACGGATCCGCATCCGTGCATATCCAAACGCGCAAAGGCAAACACGGTGAATGGGATGCGGAAAACTGCCGGTTATGGTTCGATTTGCGTTTATCGGAGTTGGGAGAGACCGGGATCGATGTGCAGGTGACGAACAAAATCGTAACCCTCCATGTGTTTAATGATCATCCTGCCTCTTTGCAGCTGATTGAAGGCAGTAAAGAAGAGATCGAGCTTGCATTGGAGCGAGTCGGGTACCGGCTTTCCTCGCTGCGGGCTTCCCCCGTTCCGCAGACGCCGGCACATTCAGGCGAACAGCGGGGCGGCGCCGCGGCGGGAAGCTTCCGGACAGCGGCGAATGCGGCATCCGTTTACGGAGGGCCGGCTTACAGAGGAGTCGATGTACGGATATGACAGCAGGCAGCGGGGAGCATAAAACCGTGCAACCGGCGAAGAAGGCGGTCGCTTTGACTTACACGCCGGAAAAGAACGCCGCGCCGGTTGTCGTAGCGAAGGGAAGAGGCGCGGTAGCCGAGCGAATTATGGAGACCGCGCTGGAACACGGTGTTCCCCTTCAAGAGGACGCCTCTCTTGTTGAGGTGCTTTCGCAGCTCGATATCGAACAAGAAATTCCGCCCGAGCTGTATAAATTGGTCGCGGAAATTATGAGCTTCGTATATCGAACGGACCGGAAGCTCTCGGGCGTTCGAGCGAAAGAAGAGGACGAGCGATGACGAAAAGCAGGAAAGCGGCGGGTACCGAAGGCGAGCGGTTGGCGCAGGAGCATCTGGCTTTGTACGGATATGAAATATTGGATGTCAATTGGCGCTGTAAAGCGGGCGAGCTTGATATCGTCGCCAAAAAAGACGGCACGTTGATCTTTGTGGAAGTGCGTGCGCGAACGGCTTCGTCCATGCATGCATTCGGCGCCCCGCAGGAATCCGTCGATTATAGAAAGAGGATGAAGCTGCGCCGGCTTGCGGAAATATATTTGCTGCAAACCGGCCGCTCGGGCGTCCCGGTTCGATTCGATGTCATTGCCGTCACCCTTGCTTCGATTGGAGGGGCTTCCGACATTCGGCATATTCAGAATGCACTGTAAGATGCGGAAGCTGTACGGGAACGTTGCCGCCGATTCGACGCTGTAACGGGAGCCGCCGTTGTACGCAATCGGCGGCCAAAACATTCGCTTACACGACCGTTGTCACCGGCTTATCAAGCGACCGGTATTGCAGCGCTTCGGCCACGTGCTCTCCTTCAATCCTGTCGCTGCCCTCCAAATCTGCAATCGTGCGGGCGATTTTGACGATGCGATCGTGCGCTCTCACACTCAAACCCATGCTCTCGCACGCATCGGCGATCATTGCAGAAGTGGCCGAATCGAGCTTGCAGTACGCACGAAGCGCTCTTCCCGAAAGCTCCGAGTTGCAGCGGATGCCGCTTCCCGCGTAACGCTTCGCTTGCCGGGCTTTCGCTTGAAGCACCGCCGCGAGCATACACTCCGAGTTAAGTTGACGTTTACCGCTGCTCTTCGGTGTATTGCCGCCGTCTGCACGATACGCTTCATGCAAATTCAGCCGAGGGACTTCTACATGGAGGTCGATGCGGTCCAACAGCGGGCCGGACAGTCTGGACCTGTAGCCGGCGATTCGGTTAGGGTTGCATGTGCATGAACGGTGAGCGTCATTGTGACCTCTATAACCGCAAGGGCAAGGATTCATCGATGCGGCCAGCATGAAAGAAGCGGGAAACGTAAGCGACGTCCGCGCGCGCGAGATCGTCACCTTCGCATCCTCCAACGGCTGCCGAAGCACTTCCAACACGTTGCGGGAAAATTCCGGCAGTTCGTCAAGAAATAATACGCCCCGATGAGCCAAGCTGATTTCACCCGGCTTCGGAACTCCGCCTCCTCCCACAAGGCCGTTAGGCGATATGGTATGATGCGGCGACCGGAAAGGACGTTTGCGCACGAGCGCGCCCCGTTCGGACAGCAGACCGGCCGTGCTGTAAATTTTCGTTACCTCAAGCGCCTCTTCATCCGTAAGCGGCGGCATGATCGACGGCAGTCTGCGGATGAGCATCGTCTTTCCCGAACCGGGCGGACCGATCAGTATGATGTTATGCATACCCGCGGCCGCGATGGTTAGGGCCCGTTTCGCGCCGTGTTGTCCGAGAATATCCGCGTAATCCTCATCCTCTTGCCGAACGGACTGTCCTTTCGGCGTACCTGCCCGAAATCCAAGCGGAAGAGGCGCTTCCCCCGCCGATTGACCGGTTCCCTTATTCCCCCCGGTCAAGTCACTCAAATGATCCACAGTCACCACTTCAACGCCGTCGATTAACCGCGCTTCGCCCGCGTTGGCACTCGGCACGAACACTGTCGTTAACCCCGCGGATTTCGCCGCATGCACCATGGACAAGACGCCCGGCACCGGGCGAATTTCTCCGTCAAGCGCCAGTTCCCCGATGAAGACGGAGCCTTCGGCGATCCGGGCCGGAATTTGGCCTGATGTCATCAAGATACCGGCGGCGATCGCCAAGTCGAAGGACGACCCTTCTTTGCGGACGTCGGCCGGCGCCAAATTAATCGTAATCCGTTTGAGTGGGTAGTCGAACCCGCAATTTTTAATGGCGGCCCGGACCCGTTCCGCAGATTCCCTGATCGAACTGTCGGGCAGGCCGACGATCGAAATCATCGGCAGGCCGTTGGACAAATCGACCTCCACCCGGATAATGGCGCCTTCTATGCCGTGTACGCAAGCGCTCCAACATGTTCCGAACATAAAAACACCCCGTTTCCGATATGATCGTTCCTTCAGCGCGTGCGCGCCGCGGATCGGATCGGAACCGAGGTGCTTCCCCAGCCATTCCAAGTTGATTTTCATTGTAGCAGGGCAATGGATTTTTAGCAATGAAGCGCGTTCATTTCCCGCGGAATTATATTTTTCGAGCCCGATCGTCTTGTTTCGTCACGAACCGTGAAGTTTATGTTCGAAATGTCGAAAAAGTCGCGAGAACGTGTTACAATGGAAAAGTTGGCGCATCGCGGACATGCATGACGAATCTACGGAATGTTTTGCGTTCGTTGAGCGAAACCATGTACGGTCGGGAATACATAGACATTCCTCGCCGGTTCGGAAAGCGCCGGAGAGAATCGAATAGGAGGTTTCTAGATGAACATTCACGAGTATCAGGGGAAAGCTGTGCTCAAACAGTACGGCGTGAAAGTTCCGGACGGACACGTCGCTTTTACGGCCGACGAAGCGGTTGAAGCGGCGAAGAAGCTCGGTACGCCTGTAACGGTTGTGAAAGCGCAAATTCATGCCGGCGGCCGCGGCAAAGCGGGAGGCGTGAAGATCGCGAAGAGTCTCGACGACGTCCGCAACTACGCGTCGGAACTGATCGGCAAGACGCTTGTAACGCACCAGACGGGACCGGAAGGAAAAGAAGTGAAGCGGCTGCTCATCGAGCAAGGTTGCGACATCAAGAAAGAGTATTACATAGGTCTTGTTGTCGACCGCGCTACGGGACGCGTCACCATGATGGCTTCCGAAGAGGGCGGCACCGAAATCGAAGAAGTCGCGGCGCATACGCCGGAGAAAATTTTCAAAGAGGTCATCGATCCTGCAATCGGACTTGCGCCGTACCAAGCGCGCAAACTTGCTTACGCGATCAACATTCCGAATGAGCTTGTGAACAAAGCGGTGAAATTCATGACCGCTCTCTATCAAGCGTTCGTTGATAAAGATTGCTCCATTGCCGAAATCAACCCGCTCGTCGTAACGGGCGACGGCGAAGTCATGGCGCTCGACGCGAAGCTCAACTTCGACTCCAATGCGTTGTTCCGCCACAAGGACATTGTCGAGCTTCGCGATCTGGACGAAGAAGATCCGAAAGAAATCGAAGCGTCCAAATTCGACCTGAGCTACATCGCTCTTGACGGAAACATCGGCTGTATGGTCAACGGCGCCGGTCTTGCCATGGCGACGATGGATATTATCAAGTACTATGGCGGCGACCCTGCGAACTTCCTTGACGTGGGCGGCGGCGCTACGACGGAGAAAGTGACGGAAGCGTTCAAGATCATTCTATCCGACTCGAAGGTCAAAGGGATCTTCGTCAATATTTTCGGCGGCATTATGCGCTGCGACGTAATCGCCAACGGCGTCGTCACCGCTGCGCGCCAAGTCGGGCTTGACCGTCCGCTTGTCGTACGCCTGGAAGGCACAAACGTCGACTTGGGCAAGAAAATATTGAACGAGTCCGGATTGAACATCGTTGCAGCCGATTCGATGGCTGACGGGGCGCAAAAAATCGTCGCTCTTGTGAAGTAGACCCTCATTACAGACCAAAGGATGTGAGGAAGTAAGCCATGAGTATATTGGTAAACAAGAACACGAAGGTGATTACGCAAGGCATCACCGGTTCCACCGGGATGTTCCATACGAAAGGCGGCCTCGAATACGGCACGCAGATGGTCGGCGGCGTTACTCCGGGTAAGGGCGGAACGAACGTCGACATTACCCTCGACAACGGAAACACGGTATCTTTGCCCGTGTTCAACACGGTAGAACAAGCCAAGGCGGCGACAGGCGCAAACGCGTCCGTAATATACGTTCCGCCGGCGTTCGCGGCGGACTCGATCATTGAAGCCGTCGATGCGGGAATTGAACTCGTTATTTGCATTACCGAAGGCATTCCGGTACTTGACATGGTGAAGGTGAGCAAGTACATGGAAGGCAAAAACACCCGCCTCATCGGGCCGAATTGCCCCGGCGTCATCACTCCGGGCGAGTGCAAAATCGGCATTATGCCGGGCTACATCCACTTGCCGGGTCATGTCGGCGTCGTTTCCAGAAGCGGAACCCTCACTTACGAGGCCGTTCATCAGCTTTCGACGCGCGGCATCGGCCAATCGTCCGCAGTCGGCATCGGCGGCGACCCTGTCAAGGGCTCGGAGTTCATAGACATCTTGAAGCTGTTCAATGAGGACCCGGATACGTACGCGGTCATCATGATCGGCGAAATCGGCGGAACCGCGGAAGAGGAAGCCGCCGAATGGATCGCAGCCAA
This sequence comes from Paenibacillus alkalitolerans, assembly GCF_016482785.1. Lineage (GTDB taxonomy): Bacteria > Bacillota > Bacilli > Paenibacillales > YIM-B00363 > Paenibacillus_AE > Paenibacillus_AE alkalitolerans. Next base: position 125,359 of record NZ_JAEMXM010000011.1, read on the forward strand.
CATGAAGAAGCCGGTCGTCGGCTTCATCGGCGGAAAGACGGCTCCTCCGGGACGCCGGATGGGCCACGCTGGCGCGATCGTCTCCGGCGGCAAGGGAACGGCCGCGGAGAAAGTCGCCACGATGGAGCGCTGCGGCATCCGCGTCGCTCCGACGCCTTCGGAGATGGGTTCCACACTCGTCGCGGTCCTCGAAGAGAAGGGCCTGCTCGAGAAGTGCATCGTAAAAAAATAAGAATACGTTATAACAGAATAACAAGGGTAGGTAAGCAACCTTCCGAATCCGGCAATGTCCGGGTGCGGAAGGTTATTTTTTTTCAAGCGAAAGGGGAAATGTTATGAATATAGACGAACGGGCGGTATTGATCGCTCTGCACGACGTGAAAGGTGTCGGATGGGAAACGATAAACAAAATTATGACCGTGACTCCCGATCTGACCGCGCTGCTGGACGAACCGGATCAACTGCTGAAGAAGGCCAAATTGCCGCCCAATCTTATTAGGGATATTTCGCCGGTTTTGACGAATTCGAATATAGCGGGTAAACTTAACTTCTATGAGACCTGTGACGTCCGATTCGTCACATGGTTCGATCACATGTATCCTCCGCTGCTCCGGTACATTCACAAACCGCCGTGGGTTTTGTACGCACAGGGAAATGTGAACCTGCTTACGATGCCGATGCTTGCGATCGTAGGCACCCGGCATCCGACGCCGTACGGCCGGCAGGTTGCAGAATGGTTCGGAGCGGAATTATCGGCTGCGGGGTTCGCGGTCGTAAGCGGACTTGCGCGCGGGATCGATTCATGCGCGCACGAAGGAGCGCTTCAAGCGAAGGGGCCCACGATCGCCGTGCTCGGATGCGGGCTGAACGTTAAATATCCGCCTGAACACTATGCACTGCAGCAGCGAATTGCCAATGCCGGTCTCGTCTTGAGCGAATACCGCTGGAATACTCCTCCTAACAAGACATCGTTTCCTTGGCGAAACCGGATCATTGCCGGAATGAGCAGGGGGACGGTGGTGGTGGAAGCGGCAGAGCGAAGCGGTTCCCTCATTACGTCGGATTTCGCAATGGAAACCGGTCGGGACGTGTTTGCCGTACCCGGTTTAATAACGTCACCGATGAGCGCGGGATCGTTTCAGTTGATACGGGACGGTGCGAAGATGGTTTCGAAACCCGCGGACGTTCTTATTGAATACCATGCGAAAGCAAGCCGGACTTCACAAGAAAATGAGCGTCCGCTTTCCGAAGAAGAGGACGAATTGCTTGCGGTGATGGGAGCCGAACCGGTTACGGTTGACGCTTTGTTGGATCGAACGGACCACACGTTTGGACATTTGCACACCATTTTGTTATCGTTACTGATGAAGAAACGGATTCGGGCATTGCCCGGATCGGCGTATATTGCAAGATTGATATGACGGAAGAGGGGTGTAGGGGAGATGACAGCCGAAACGCTAGTCATCGTGGAATCTCCGGCCAAAGCCAAGACAATAGGAAAATATCTGGGAAGCAAATATATTGTCAGAGCATCGATGGGCCATATCCGCGATCTTCCAAAAAGCCAAATCGGCGTGGAAGTGGAAAACGGTTTTACACCGAAATATATTACGATTCGCGGCAAAGGGGACGTACTGAAAGAATTGAAAGACGCCCGTAAGAAAGTGAAGCGGGTATTTCTAGCGGCCGACCCCGATCGTGAAGGAGAAGCGATTGCTTGGCACCTTGCGCATTATTTGGAAGTGAGCGAAGAAGAACCGTGCCGGGTCGTATTTAATGAAATAACGAAGCAAGCCGTGAAAGAGGCGTTCAAACACCCTCGAAAAATCAATATGGACCTAGTGAATGCGCAGCAAGCCAGAAGAATTTTGGATCGGTTGGTCGGTTACAAGATCAGCCCTCTGCTGTGGAAGAAAGTAAAGAAAGGGTTGTCCGCCGGCCGCGTTCAATCCGTTGCGGTGAAATTGATATTGGACCGCGAGAAAGAAATCAAAGCGTTCGTGCCGGAAGAATACTGGTCGATTACGGCCACGTTGACCGCGGACGGCACCGCGTTCGAAGCGAAATTTTACGGCGTCGGGGGAGAAAAGAAAGAACTCGGCAACGAGGCGGAAGTCAACAGTATCTTGGAGACGATCGGAAAGAAAGCGTTCGTTGTGACGGAGATAAGGGAGCGCGAGCGTCAACGCAACCCTTCGCCGCCGTTCATTACGAGCTCCCTTCAGCAGGAAGCGGCGCGAAAGCTGAACTTCCGCGCGGCCAAGACGATGCAAATCGCTCAGCAATTATATGAAGGGGTTGATATCGGGAAGGAGGGCACCGTCGGTCTTATTACGTACATGCGTACCGACTCCCCCCGTATCTCGCCTGTTGCGCAGGAAGAAGCCCGCTCGTATATTGAGGAAGTTTTCGGGAAGTCATATGTGCCGGAAACGCCTCGCAACTACACGAAGAAGGGCGCCAACGCGCAAGACGCGCACGAAGGCATTCGCCCGACGTCGGCCGTCAGAGATCCGGAATCGGTGAAGCCTTATTTATCCCGCGATCAGTTCCGGCTGTATAAATTGGTTTGGGAACGCTTCATCGCAAGCCAAATGTCGTCCGCGGTACTCGATACGGTTACCGCCGACTTCGACGCCGGCGGGACGACGTTCAGAGCGGTCGGCTCGAAGGTGAAGTTTCCGGGCTTTATGAAGGTATACGTTGAGGGCAACGACGACGGAGTGACCGACGATGACAAGCTGCTGCCACCGCTTGCCGTGGGTCAATCGTTAAAGACGAACAAAATCGACCCGAAGCAGCATTTCACGCAGCCGCCGCCGAGGTATACGGAAGCGCGGCTTGTCCGCACACTGGAGGAGCAAGGGATCGGCCGTCCGAGCACTTACGCGCCGATCTTGGATACGATCCAAAGACGCGGTTATGTGGCGCTGGAAGAAAAAAAATTCGTTCCCACGGAGCTCGGCGAGCTGGTGATCGAGTTGATGGAGCAATTTTTCCCTGAAATATTGGATGTGGATTTCACATCGCATCTGGAAGAGGACCTGGACCATGTCGAGGAAGGCAAAGTCGACTGGGTGAAAGTGCTCGGCTCATTTTACGAATCGTTCGAACAGCGGTTGGAAGTGGCCGAGGACGAAATGAAAGAGGTCGAGCTCCAAGACGAGGTTTCGGATGAAGTATGCGAGAAATGCGGAAGGCACTTGGTATATAAGATGGGGCGGTTCGGCAAATTTTTGGCGTGCTCCGGTTTTCCGGATTGCCGCAACGCAAAGCCGATTGTGAAAGATATCGGCGTGACGTGCCCGACCTGCAAGAAGGGCCGCATCGTGGAGCGCAGAAGCAAACGCGGCCGTCTGTTTTACGGCTGCGATACGTATCCGGGTTGCGAATATGTGTCGTGGGATCAGCCGGTGGCGCAGCCGTGCCCGAATTGCGGTTCGTTGATGGTGTCGAAAAAAACGAAAAACGGCGTTACAGTGCAATGTACTGCTTGCGATTATAAAGCGGAAGTGCAGGAAGAAGACGCCGAATAACGGATATAATGAACGATATGCGCAACTGGAAAGGGGAATCCTCGTGGAACAACGCGTCACCGTCGTAGGCGCAGGACTGGCCGGGAGCGAAGCAGCGTGGCAAATCGCGGAAAGCGGCGTGCCCGTCACGTTGTACGAGATGCGTCCTGTAAGGCGTACGCCCGCCCATCATACCGACCGGTTCGCCGAATTGGTGTGCAGCAACAGTTTGCGGGCCAACGGTTTGACGAATGCGGTCGGCGTATTAAAGGAAGAAATGCGGATTATGAATTCGCTGATCATGAGCTGTGCCGACCGCAATGCGGTTCCTGCGGGAGGCGCGCTCGCCGTGGACAGGGAAGGTTTCTCCGGCGATGTGACGTCTACGCTGCGCGAGCACCCGCTCATCGACGTGAAGACCGGGGAAGTGACGGACATTCCGGAGGGAATTGCCGTCATCGCTACGGGTCCGCTTACGTCGCCAGAATTGTCGGATGCGATCAAGCGGCTGTCGGGCGAGGAATACTTTTACTTTTACGATGCGGCCGCTCCGATTGTGGAGAAAGATTCGATCGACATAAACAAGGTGTTTCTCGCTTCCCGTTACGGCAAGGGAGAGGCGGCATACTTGAACTGTCCGATGAACGAAGAAGAGTTCGACCGGTTTTATGAGGCGCTTATTCACGCGGAGACGGCGCCGTTGAAAGAGTTCGAGAAAGAAATTTATTTCGAGGGCTGCATGCCGATCGAAGTGATGGCGAGGCGCGGCAAACAGACGGTGCTGTTCGGACCGATGAAGCCTGTAGGCTTGACCGATCCAAGGACGGGCAAGCAGCCTCATGCGGTCGTTCAATTGCGTCAAGACAATTCCGCTGGGACGCTGTTCAATCTCGTCGGTTTCCAGACGCACCTGAAGTGGGGCGAGCAAAAGCGCGTCTTTTCGCTCATCCCGGGGTTGGAGAACGCGGAAATCGTACGATACGGAGTTATGCACAGAAACACGTTCATCAATTCCCCGAAGCTGCTGCGGCCGACGTACCAATTGCAATCGCGGGACGAGCTGTTTTTCGCGGGACAGATGACGGGCGTTGAAGGGTATGTCGAGTCGGCGGCGTCCGGATTGATTGCCGGGTTGAATGCCGCCAGATTCGCTCGCGGATCGGAGCCGTTGATCTTCCCCGAGGACACGGCTCTCGGATCAATGGCCCGCTATATTACGACCGCCGATTTCCGGCATTTTCAACCGATGAATGCGAACTTCGGGTTATTCCCTCCGCTCGAATCCCGCATCCGAAACAAGAAAGAGAAGAATGAAGCGATCGCGCAGCGCGCACTGGAGAAAATTCGGAATTTTTCGAATATTTCCAACCGCGGACAAGCGCCCGCCTTGTAAATGGAAACTCCGCTATGTTACGATATGGAAGTCTAAGCTAACCACACGGTTCCGTATCGTAATTGAGGTGTTGTCATGGAATCGGCTCAATGGATCCAACGGTTTTTGCTCTCACTCGAAATCGAGAGCAACGCTTCGCCATATACGATCCGTCACTACGCCTCCGATTTGGCGCAATTTGACGAATTTTTGCAGCAGCAGCGCATTCCCGGGTTTGCTGCTGTTTCTTATGTAACGGTTAGGACATTTCTGGCCGGACTCCACGGCAAGCAGTATGCCAAGCGAACGGTCGCCCGGAAACTGTCGGCGCTTCGCAGCTTTTACGGTTACCTTATGAAAGAGGGACTCGTCGAATCGAATCCGCTGCAGGAAGTGAAAACCCCGAAATTGGATAAACCGCTGCCTAAATTTCTGTACTTGGATCAAACGCTGCAGCTGTTGTCCAAACCGGACGCCTCGACGCCGGCCGGGCAGCGCGACCGTGCTTTGTTTGAGACGTTGTACGGCAGCGGCATTCGGGTAGGGGAGCTTGTGGGGTTAAACGTGGGTTCGGTACGGCTTGACCTCGGCATGGCGCTTGTGTTCGGCAAAGGCGGGAAAGAGCGGTGGGTCCCATTGGGGGAACATGCGGTTGAAAGTTTACGCGTATATATGGGAATAGGGCGGTGCCAGTTATTGGGATCACGGGCGGCGGCGTCGTCAACGGACGCTTTATTTCTGAACCGGGACGGAACGCGGCTAAGCGACCGGAGCGTCAGGCGCATTCTTCATAAATATGTGGAAACGATAGCCGATATGAATCGTATAAGTCCACATACGCTGCGCCATACGTTCGCCACGCACATGCTTGAAGCCGGAGCCGACTTGCGCACGGTGCAAGAGCTGTTGGGTCACGCGCATCTGTCCACCACGCAAGTGTACACGCACGTGACGAAGGATCATCTGCAATCCGTCTACAATCGCGCCCATCCCAGGGCGTAATGTTATTATAAAAATAGGGAGGACGATAGTCATGCAATCATCGTTCCATGCTACGACGATATTCGCGATTCGTCACAACGGCAGAGGCGCCATTGCGGGAGACGGTCAAGTGACGTTCGGAAACGCAATGGTGATGAAGCACGGCGCAAAGAAGGTGCGTCGCTTGTATAGAGGTAAAGTCATTGCGGGATTTGCGGGTTCCGTGGCGGATGCCGTCACTCTCTTTGAAAAATTTGAAGCGAAGCTCGAAGAGCACAGCGGCAATTTACAGCGCGCGGCGGTGGAGTTGGCCAAAGATTGGCGTTCCGATCGGGTGCTGCGCCGTCTTGAAGCGATGATGATCGTCATGGATGCTCAATATTTGCTTCTCATTTCCGGAACCGGAGAAATCATAGAGCCTGACGACGGCATTCTGGCGATCGGTTCCGGCGGAAGCTTCGCGCTTGCCGCGGGGAGAGCATTGAAGCGGTACGCGGGACAACATATGAATGCGAAAGAAATTGCTCATGCCGCCATGACGATGGCTGCGGACATTTGCGTATATACGAACCATAACATTATTGTGGAAGAATTGGAGGGGTAGCAAGGATGGAGTCGAGAGAAGCGTTAACCCCCAGGCAAATCGTTGCCGAGTTGGATAAATACATCGTCGGACAGAAGAACGCGAAACGTTCGATGGCCGTGGCGCTGAGGAACCGGTATCGCCGCAGCTTATTGGACGAAGCGATGAAAGACGAAATTATGCCGAAAAATTTGTTGATGATCGGGCCGACTGGCGTCGGAAAAACCGAAATCGCCCGCCGCTTGGCGAAGCTGGTGAACGCGCCGTTCGTCAAGCTAGAAGCCACGAAATTTACGGAGATCGGGTACGTCGGCCGCGACGTGGAGTCGATGGTGCGCGATTTGGTTGAAACGGCGATCCGTATGGTGAAGACAGAGCGAACCGAAAGTGTGAAAGATAGAGCCGAAGCGCTTGCCAACGACCGGATCGTCGCCATCTTGGCGCCTTCGCCGCACAAGGAGAAACCGATGCGCAACCCGTTGGAGATGATCTTCGGGAACGCCGGCGGAACGCAGCCGGCGCAAGAGGCGGTCGAGACGGATCCGTCGTTGTCGGAACGCCGGACGGAATTGAAACGCAAGCTTATGGCCGGTCAATTGGAGAACGATACGATTGAAATCGAAGTGGAAGAGAACGCGCCGAACATGTTCGATATGCTGGCGGGGCAGGGCGGCAACGAGCAGATGGGTGCGAACATGCAGGAGATGTTCGGCAGCTTCTTGCCGAAACGGACGAAACGCCGCAAGTTAACCGTGAAGGAAGCCCGAAAGGTGCTCACCCAAGAGGAAGCCCAAAAGCTGATCGACATGGACGATGTGATCCAGGAATCGATTCGGAGAGCGGAGCAGTCGGGAATCATTTTTATTGATGAAATCGATAAAATTGCAAGCTCTTCCCGAGGAGCGGGGCCCGATGTGTCGAGAGAAGGCGTTCAGCGGGACATTCTCCCCATTGTGGAAGGCTCCACGATCATGACGAAATACGGTCCGGTAAAAACCGATTACGTTCTGTTTATCGCCGCCGGCGCATTCCATGTGGCTAAGCCGTCCGATTTGATACCGGAATTGCAGGGACGGTTTCCGATCCGGGTGGAACTGAGTTCGCTCACCCAAAGCGATTTCGAATTAATATTGAAAGAACCTCAGAATGCGCTGACTAAACAATATACGGCTCTTCTCGAAACGGAAGGGATCGGGATCGAATTTTCCGATGCGGCTATTTCGGAAATTGCCAGGGTTGCGGCCGAGGTAAACCAGAACACCGAGAACATCGGCGCGAGAAGATTGCACACGATTTTGGAAAAGCTGCTGGAAGATTTATCGTTTGAAGCCCCCGAAATCACGTTGGAGCATATCGTCATCACCCCGGAATATGTTCGTGAGAAGCTCGGCGAAGTGGCGAGAAACCGCGACTTAAGCCAATATATCTTATAAACTCGAGAGGCATGTAGAATAGAATGAACTTGTTGACGAAAACAAGGCGGTTGAACAAACTGCTGCAAAAAGCGGCCGGCACCTCGGTAAATTTCATGGAGATGGGAGAGGTGTTACGGGATATTATAGGCGCAAATATCTACGTCGTTAGTCGCAGAGGGAAAATATTAGGCTGCGGATTGATCCGGGAGCCGGAGGAGCAAGAGTTTCGTCGAATCGTGTCGGAAGAGCGGCGGTTTCCTCCAGAAGTGAACCACTGGTTCATGAACATTGACGACACGACATCCCACTCCGAGGAAAATAGTCCGTATAGGGCGCTCGTGGCAAAAATCCAAGAGGTCATCCAAGAACAATACGTGACCGTCGTACCGATTCTTGGTGCGGGGGATCGTATCGGCACGCTTGTCGTCTCGCGGGAAGACCGTCCGTTCGGCGAAGACGACCTCATTCTCGCAGAATACGGTTCGACGATCGTTGGAATGGAGATATTGCGGGAACGAGCGGAGGAAAGCGAGCAAGAGGCAAGAAGCAAGGCTGTCGTCCAGGTTGCCGTCGGGAGCTTAAGCTTTAGCGAACTGGAGGCGGTCGAGCATATTTTCGACGAGTTGAACGGGAAGGAAGGACTGCTTGTCGCCAGCAAAGTGGCGGACCGCGTCGGAATCACCAGGTCGGTCATCGTCAATGCGCTTCGAAAATTGGAGAGCGCAGGAGTCATTGAGACCCGGTCCTTAGGGATGAAGGGAACGTACATTAAAATATTGAACGACAGGCTTATCGACAAAATTGTTAAATCGAGAGCCTAACAACTTATGTAAACAAAGGGCTTTAGTTCTAAATACCTACAACACTTTGCTGTTGTAGGTTTTTTTTTCATTTTTCCACATCATTTCTCATAAAAAAATTGTCGAAATAAAGCAGGATTATTTTCGACATATGTTGAATAAGAATATCTGACTATTTTTCAGCTTCTAATTACATAATCGGAGAATGGGATTTGATTTGCATGGGAAGGAGGACCCCTGTGATCGGTTTAACCGGGAGTCATTTTCGTTTGCTTGAACGAACGTTGGATGCGGCCAGCTTGCGCCAATCCGTTATTGCGAACAACATTGCGAATTCTGACACGCCTTATTACAAGAGGGCCGAAGTTCAATTCGAGGACTTGCTTCAACAGCAAATGGGGAACTCTGTGCGAACTCTTAAAGGACGTCGCACCGACCCCCGCCATATTTATATCGGCGGCCAAGGGCCGAATGTTGAGCCCCAAATAAAAATCGATCGAAATACGGTGATGAACAACAACTTAAACAATGTCGATATCGATGCGGAGATGGCGCTCATGGCGAAAAATCAGCTTCGTTACAATACGCTAATTCAACAGGTATCGCATGAAATCAAGATGACTCGTACCGCGATGGAGGGCAGATAATGCGCATCACGAACGGATTTGATATCAGTTCTTCGGCATTGACTTCCCAACGGCTTCGTATGGACGTCATCTCCTCGAACATTGCGAACGCCGAGACGACGCGCGGCAAGCTCGTGAATGGGAGATGGGTCCCATATCAAAGAAAGCTTGTAGTTATGGAACCGAAGGCTAACGTCTCTTTTGCCGAAATGTTGAGAGGGAAGATGGGAAACTCGGCGGGCGAGGGCGTCAAGGTTTCGAAAATTTACAACGATCCGGAGCCGTTCAAGCAAGTTTATAATCCGGCGCATCCCGACGCCGACGAGAACGGCTTCGTCTTAATGCCCAACGTGGACGTAATGAAAGAGATGGTGGATATGCTGTCCGCCACCCGTTCATACGAAGCGAACGTAACGGCGTTGAACGCATCGAAAGCATTGATCACGAAAGCTCTCGAAATCGGAAAATAACATGTTGAAAGGGAAGATACGCAGTGGAAGTATCCGAAATCCGCGCAAACCCGTTACAATTTGTGACAGCCAAGAATAACGTTACTCCGATCGCAGAGAGCAAAGGGGCGGCCGAAATTGCCGGCTCGTTCGGAAAAACGCTTGCACAAGCTTTGAACCAATTGGAACAACAAGAACAAAACGTTCGAGTCCTTAACGAAGGATTCGTTACCGGTCAAGGAGTGGATGTTCATACTTTGATGATCGCCTCGGAAAAAGCGCATCTCGGTCTGCAGTTAACCGTGCAGGTCCGCAACAAAGTTATTGAAGCGTACCAAGAAATCATGAGAACGCAGCTGTAATTTTGTTGTGATCAACTTATGGGCTTGCGAGATTAAAGAGGTGACATCGTGAATGAGACGCTTGTCCGGTACCGGGAGTCTTTCGTACGGTTCTGGAATCAATACAGCCAAAAGCAGCGAATTTTTTTCATCAGTGCGTTTATTCTAAGCGTCGCGACCATTGCTTTGCTAGTCGTACAATTTTCAAAAACCGAATATTCCGTCGCTTTTACGGATTTGAATCCTGCGGACGCGGCGAACGTCAAGGCATATCTGGAAACCGCGGGCGTGGATTACAAGCTTAGCAGCGACGGGAGGACGATCGGTGTTCCAAGCACGATGGTTTCTTCAGTAAAGATTGATGTGGCATCGCAAGGACTTGTTACAAACGGGTCGATCGGATACGAAATTTTCCGGGAGAACATGAGCAGCTGGAGCATGACCGACAAGCAGTTCGACGTGCTGAACAACGGTGCGAGAGCAGGAGAAATTCAACGGCTGATCAATCAGATAAACGGAGTAAGAAGCTCTCAGGTTCTCATTAATGTGCCGAAGGAAAGCGTCTTCTTGCCGGCAGAAGGCGCGGAACAGCGAGCGTCTGCGTCGGTTGTCGTCAATTTTCAGCCGGGGCAGCCTCCGGACCAGGCGAAGATCGATACGATTTACAACCTGGTAGCGAAGAGCGTGCCCGGACTGGCGCTCGAGAACATAACGATTTCCGACCAGAACGGGGAATTGCTTCCCTCCTCGAAATTAGGCGGAGGTTCAGGCGCGGCGGCCGGCATCATCGAGAAACAGCTGCAAATCAAGAAGCAGTTCGAGCTTGACCTGCAGCGTAATATCAACGGGTTTCTCAGTACTCTGTTCGACCGCCAGAACGTCGTTGTCAGCGTATTTTCCACGTTGAACTTCGACAAGAAGACGAGCGATCAAAACATCGTTCAACCTTTCAATGAAGAAGACGGAACAGGGGTCGTTATTTCGGAAGAGGATAAACAAGAGACCGTCAACAGCGACGGGGTTCAAACCGGAGGCACGCCGGGAACGGGCGAATCCGATATTCCGAATTATCCGGGGGCTGCGTCCCAAGGCAATTACGAGTCCGAAAACATCGAAAGAGTCCGGAATTACGAAATTACCAGAATACGCAATCAAATCGAATCAAGCCCTTATGTCGTTCAGGATTTAACGATTTCAGTGGGAATTAACTCGAATGAGAACGGACCGAATCCGGTTTCGCCCGAGACGCTGCAGCAAATCGAGAACGTGCTTACCAATATCGTCGGCGCTTCGCTTGCAAATAACGGACTTACGTTGACCGATGATCAACTTCGATCGAAAGTGTCCGTCATCTCGCGTAACTTTGTAGGCGCTCCGGTTCCCGACGACGTGCAAACTTCGGACCAAATGTTGTTATACGGTTTAGGCGGAGCGGCGGTCGTCGCGCTCTTGGCCGGCGGCGGGTATGCCGTCATGCGCAGAAGAAAGGCGAAAGCGGAAGAAGCGGCAATGATCGAAGCGGCGTTCCAAGCCGAGAAGAAAGAACCGGTGCTCGATATCGAATCCGTGAACAACGAAAATCAAATTCGCAAACAGCTGGAGAACTTGGCAAAGCGCAAACCTGAAGAGTTCGTGAACTTGCTGCGCACATGGATTGTGGATGAATAGAGGTGTTAGTACTTGGTGAAAGGGCAGCAACAGCAGCACGTATTATCCGGACGACAGAAAGCGGCCATTCTGCTCATTACGCTCGGACCGGAAGTGTCCGCTCAAGTATTCAAGCAATTGAGAGATGAAGAAATCGAACAATTGACTCTCGAAATAGCCAACGTGCGGAAGGTGGACAACGCCGAGAAAGAAGCGATTATGACGGAGTTTCACCAAATCGCCCTGGCTCAGGAGTATCTCACGCAGGGCGGCATCAATTATGCGAAAGAAATTTTGGAAAAAGCGCTCGGTACGACCAAAGCGATGGAAGTCATCAACCGGTTGACGGCAACGCTTCAGGTCAGACCTTTCGATTTTGCAAGAAAAGCCGATCCTGCTCAAATTTTAAACTTTATCCAGAACGAAAACGCGCAAACGATCGCGCTTGTCTTATCTTACTTGCTGCCGGAGCAAGCGGCCGCCATCCTGTCTTCATTGCCCCAAGAAAAACAGGCGGACGTGGCCAAACGGATCGCTTTGATGGACAGCACTTCACCGGAAGTCATTTCTCAGGTTGAGCGCGTATTGGAACAGAAGCTGTCGGCGACCGTAACGCAAGACTATACATCCGCCGGTGGCATCGAAGCGATCGTGCAAATCCTTAACGGCGTCGACCGCGGAACGGAACGCACGATCCTCGATTCGCTGGAGATACAAGATCCCGAATTGGCGGAAGAAATCAAGAAGCGGATGTTCGTGTTCGAGGATATCGTCAATCTCGACAACCGTTCGATTCAACGGATCATTCGCGATATCGAGAACGCGGATCTGCAGTTGGCGTTGAAGGTGGCGAGCGACGAGGTGCGGGAGGCGATTTTCCGAAACATGTCCAAGCGTATGTCGGACACGTTCAAGGAAGAGATGGAATACATGGGCCCCGTCCGTCTCCGCGACGTCGAGGAAGCGCAAACGCGGATCGTCGCGACGATTCGCAGGTTAGAGGAATCCGGAGAAATCATTATCGCCCGCGGCGGGGGAGACGATATCATTGTCTAACGTAATCAAACCGCATGCATACGTATCGATGGACGAGAAGCAGAAGATCGAAGCGTTCGTCTACTGCCCGCCGGCCGCGCCCGCCGTTGTTGAAGCAGACACGCAGTCAGCCGGCCGGGATCATCCTATTCAGGCGGAAATGGCGGATAAGATGCTTGCCGACGCGAAGCTAGCCGCTGAAGAGCTGCTAAAGCTTGCCGCCGAAGAAACTGCACAGATGCGCGAGCATGCCGCCGCGGAAATCGATGCTTGGTGGAACGAACGGCGAATCGAGGATTTAAGGGTTATCGAAGAGAGCCGGCAGAGCGGATTCGAAGCGGGATATCGCGAAGGGCTTCAACAAGCCGAGCGCGAGATCAGAGAGCGATATGAGGCGCTGCTCCATGAAGCCGGGCAATTAATCGAGCACGCCCATCGGGTCAAGGAGGCGACCATTTCCGAAGCGGAGCCGTTTCTAGTCGAGCTGTCGCTTGGAATCGCGCGGAAGATCATCGGCCGTCATGTCGAAGGTTCTCCCGAATGGACGGTCGCTCATGTAAAGAAGACGCTGGAACGGCGAAGGGAGAAAGGAATCGTTACGCTGTGCGTCGCCCCGTCCCAGTTCGGCAAGATGCAGGACGCCCGGGCCGAGTTGTCGCTTGCGATCGATTCCCAGGCGGAGCTTCAAATCGTGCCCGACAATACCGTCGATGAAGGCGGTTGCGTGGTACGCACTTCTTTCGGGAGCATCGACGCGCGAATCGACACCCAATTGGCCGAAGTGAAGAAAGCGCTGTTGGAAGTCGCTCTATCAGGCGAAGAGGGTGACCGGATTTGAACACATCCAAATCCTCACCGCTCGATGTGAAGAAGTACTTGGAAGCAATGTCGCAGCTCGACCCCGTCCGGGTGAACGGGAAAGTGACGCAAGTAATCGGTTTGACGGTAGAATCCGAAGGGCCGGATACGAAGCTGGGCGATATTTGTTACATTTACCCCGGTAAAGGCGCGCCTCCGGTACAGGCCGAGGTCGTCGGATTTCGCAATAATAAAGTCATTCTAATGCCTCTTGGCGAACTGCACTCCGTCGGCCCGGGCTGCGATGTCGTCGGTACCGGCAAACCGTTGACGGTGAAAGTCGGTCACGAGCTGCTCGGCAAAGTGTTGGACGGTTTGGGAGTGCCGCTGGACGGCTCGCCGTTACCTGCGCGAATGCAGGAGATGCCGGCAAATAACGCGCCGGTCAGCCCGTTGAAGCGGGCGCGCGTACTGACGCCGCTCTCGGTCGGCGTCCGCTGCATCGACGGGCTGCTCACGATCGGAAAAGGACAGCGGGCCGGCATCTTTGCCGGTTCGGGCGTAGGCAAGTCGACTTTGCTCGGGATGATAGCGCGCAATACGGCCGCCGATGTCAACGTGATCGGCCTTATCGGGGAACGCGGCCGTGAAGTGCTCGACTTCATCGAACGGGATCTCGGTCCGGAAGGATTGGCCCGTTCCGTCGTCGTCGTGGCCACTTCCGACCAACCGGCATTGATTCGTATGAAGGGCGCTCTCATCGCGACGGCGATCGCGGAATATTTTCGGGACCGGGGATTGGACGTCATGATGATGATGGATTCCGTGACACGGTATGCGACGGCGCTGCGCGAAGTCGGTTTGGCAGTAGGCGAACCGCCTGCGACCAGAGGGTACACCCCTTCGGTGTTCGCAAACTTGCCGAAGCTGCTGGAACGTGCAGGAACCGGACCGAAAGGTTCGATCACCGCGTTCTATACCGTGCTCGTAGATGGAGACGACATGAACGAACCGGTGGCGGATGCCGTCCGCGGCATTCTTGACGGTCACATCGTTCTTGACCGCCGCTTGGCCGGCCGGGGCCATTATCCGTCGATCGACGTGCTTTCCAGCGTATCGAGGGTGATGAGCGAAGTGGCCGCGAAAGAACAAATACAGGCGGCCAATCAATTCAAGAAGCTCTTGTCCGTCTATAGAGAATCCGAAGATTTGATCAACATCGGCGCCTACAAGCAAGGTTCCAGTCCGGATATCGACACGGCGCTGCAGTATATTCAGCAAATTTGGGAATTCAGCAAACAAGACGTTGACGAGAAAACGACGCTTCAAGAAGCCCGCGAACGGCTCGTACAACAGTTTCACGGAGGTTGATCCGCAGCATGCGATTTGCATACCGATTGCAAAAAATCGTCGATTTGAAGACGAATGAGAAGAAGCAAGCCGAGTCCGGGCTGTCCGCGGCCATCACCGCGTTGAACGAGGAAGAGCGCAGACGCAGCGGGTTGGTTGACGAGAAGCTCTCGCTCCAAGAACAAATTTCGGGAGGCGCGGCCGGTTCGCTGCCCGTATCGGAGCTGATGCTCATCCAGCGGTATATCGATCACCTTGACGATCAAATACAGCGCTCGGAACGAAATATCGATTCGGCGCAGAGAAACGTTGAGCATAGCAGGCAGCACTTGACGGAGCGGATGGTCGACGAAAAAGTATGGGCGAAAGTAAGGGAAAAAGCGCACGTCGCCCATACCGCACGTGTCGAAAAGCAATCGCAAAATCAACTCGATGACATGGCCGCCGTGCGGGCCCGCAACGCGTAGCGGCACACTACCGAGATCGGAAAGGGAATGAAGAGCAATGCCGGAACTTGAAACCGAAAAATCGTACGGATGGTTCGAACGATTCCTCTTCTATACGCTGCCGGTGCTCTTCGCGCTGCTGCTTACGGGGGTGCTTCTCACCGTGTTCGGATACGACGTTATGAACGAAGTGCTTCGAGCGGCCAATAAAATTCCCGTCGTTTCCGAAGCGGTTCCCGATCCGCTGCCGTCCGAAGCCGAGCTGCGGGAAGCGA
This sequence comes from Paenibacillus alkalitolerans, assembly GCF_016482785.1. Lineage (GTDB taxonomy): Bacteria > Bacillota > Bacilli > Paenibacillales > YIM-B00363 > Paenibacillus_AE > Paenibacillus_AE alkalitolerans. Next base: position 140,992 of record NZ_JAEMXM010000011.1, read on the forward strand.
TCAAACATTCGGCGGAACAAGCGGCTCCGGAAAAGAGCTACTCGGAAGAAGAGGTGCTCGCTCTAAGGACTTCTATCGAGGAAAAACAAACGCTCCTCGATCAATTGGGTTCGGAAAGCGAAAAGAAGGACGAACTAATCGCTCAGCTGTCTGAAGAGGTGAAGAAGCTCCAAGCGCAGCTCGAGGATGTCACGTTGAGCGATGAAGAATACGATGTCGGCATTCAAAATTTAGCGGAAGTGTACGCGAACATGTCTCCGGGCAAAGCGGCCCCGGTGTTGGAAAGCTTGACGATTCGTGAGCGCGTTCTTGTGTTGAGCCGGATGAAGCAAGACGATCAAGTCCGCATCTTGGAGAAGATGGAACCGAAAGCTGCGGCGGAGACGTCGATCCGGTTGAAAGACGTCATTCCGGCGAAGGATCTTCAAATCGCCGCGCTGCAAGAGCGGCTGGAGCAAAGCGGCAACCCGCAGGCGGCATCCGCGGCCGGCTTGACGAAAAGCGAGGTAAGCGAAACGTTCGCAAGGATGTCGCCGGACAATGCGGCAGCCGTATTGCTTGAGATGTCCAAATCGAATCTTACGCAAGTCGTTGCCATTCTGAGGCTGATGGAAGCCGGCGCGCGCGCGTCCGTCCTTAACGCTTTAACGGAATTATCCGAGGAGCAGACGGCAAAAATTACGGCGAAGCTCGGGTAGCATTCATATGCGCCGGGGGTGCTCCTCTTGAAAGGAGGTGAATATAAGATGAATCCGATGATGATTACCGCAAACGCAACCATTGGAAATATGACGGCAACTTCCGTTAACTCCGCTCTTGCATCGGCGTCCGCCGCGAATGGCCAGAGAGCCTCAGCAACCGATTCGCAGCTTCCCGCTTTCGCATCGCTTCTGCTCGGTTTGTTTTCCGGCAGCGCTTCCGACACTGCAAAGACTACGGAACTCCCGTTGACTCTTCATGCGAATCCGGCTGCGGATAGCATATCTTCCGCGGCAGAGGCAGAGGGGGAAGAGGGAGAGACCGCGGAGGAGATGCTTTCACAGCTTCTGCAGCTGCTTGAAGCGATGCCTGCCGAATGGAAGCAATCTTTCGAGTCGTGGGTCCCTGCCCGGCAGTGGATATCTGCAGCCAAGGCGGAATTGGCCATAGCGACAGGCGACGTGATAGTGCCGGCACAACCTGCGCTCACCGGTCAGCCGCTTTCGGAAGGCGAATCTGCAGCGGGTGGGACGAATGACGAATTCCGTTCTCTCTTGACGCGGCTTTCGGAAGTTCTTTCCAAAGAAAGCGGAAACGCACCGTTGCTCCGCACGGCGGCAGAGGCGAAACAAGCGGTGAAGCAGTTTATCTCGGCAATGAAAACCGCGCCGAATGAACAGGCAGCGGTGCATGACGAGACGGTTCCGTTACGCAACGGCGCCGCGCAACGCCTTGTTGACGGTTCTGCTGCACATGTAATATCGCGCTCGGGCATTACCGCCATGCTGACACAGCTTAACGGCAAACTGTCAGGCGCTTCCGAGAGCGGAGTCAGCGTTGCCGCCGCAAATCCAAACCCGCACCTGGCGGCAATGGATTCGAAGTTCGCAGCCGTTCGATTGTCGGTCATTCACGAGCCTTCGCAAATCGTTTCACCGGAGCCGGTTACTTCGACGGAATCGAAACCGCCGACGGAAGGTACGAGTTTGTTCCCGGCCGCTGCCGAAAGCTCGAAAGGCGCTTCAAGCGAAGCTTTGCAGCGCAGCGATGCATCTCCCCGGCGGATGAACGCAGCCGCCTTCTCGGATGAGATGACGGAATGGATTATGAGGCAAACTGCGGGCGGGAGAACCGGATCGGTGACCGAAGCGAAAATATCGCTCTTCCCCGAACATTTGGGGCAGGTTGAAGTGAAGCTCACGGTTCATAACGGGCAGTTGACCGCGTTGTTTACCGCGGAGTCGCCGATGGCGAAAGACATGCTCGAAGTCAACTTGGCGACGCTTCGCTCGAATTTGCAGAATCAAGGCGTACATGTGGAAAAATTGGAAGTTTCCCAACAAGCGGCGCTCGGCTCCGGAATGTTCCAAGACGGTAAGCAGCGGCGTCCGGCCGAACGCGATTCCCGCCAAACCAAACAGCGTGACGGAGAGGGAATCGAAGAGCGGACCGATTCAAGCTTGCGCTTGGATGAATCGGAGCACAGCCGCATCCGAACATATGGAAGCTCGTTCCACGCCACAGCGTAACAGGAGGTGAGTGCTCATATGGCAAATCAGACAAGTGTAACGGGCACGAAAAATGTTTGGCCTTATTACGCGAAAGGAAACCTTCCTCCAAGCAAAAGCAGCGGCGGAAACGAGTTGGGGAAAGATCAATTTCTACATATTTTAATTACTCAGCTCCGGCATCAAGATCCGATGCAGCCTATGCAGGACCGGGAGTTCATCGCGCAGATGGCCCAGTTCTCCACCGTGGAACAAATTATGAATATGGGCAATGAACTGACGATGCTGCGGCAGTCGTTCGGATTTTCATCCGGATTGATCGGGAAGACGGTCACGTGGAACGTCTACGACGCCAGTGGAAAAATCAGCGGAACGAAGACGGGCATCGTCGATGCGATCGTCATGAAAGACGGGAAGCAGTATCTGAAATCCGGGACGAATGAAGTGCTGTTGGAATCGATCGTGAAAATCGAGCAAGGGGAGGTCGCAGCCGAATGACGAATACGTTTACCGTCGGCCGATTGTACCCTCAGCCGATGCCTTCGAAACCGGTGACGCCGGCAGGGAAACCGGGCGCGTCGTCAGGCTCTGGCGCATCCTCGTTTCACGCCATATTGGAAGAGAAGCGTGTTTCTTTCAGCCACCATGCGGAGCAGCGGCTTCAGCAAAGAGGCATTCGCCTTGAACCCGAGCAGCTCGCCAAGCTGGGAGGAGCGATCGACAAAGCGGCTTCCAAGGGTGCGAAAGATTCGCTCGTATTGTTCCAAGATATGGCGTTTATCGTGAACGTAAAAAACAGGACGGTTGTGACGGCAATGGATGACGCCGCGATGAAAGACCATGTGTTTACGCAAATCGACAGCACCGTAGTGGTGCGGTAGGGGTTGGCCCGATAAGGAAACCCCGTCACGCCGAACGACCGAAGCGTGACAAACATTCAAATTTTGGGAGGACTGCTTTACATGCTTAGATCCATGTATTCGGGCATTTCGGGTATGAGAGGCTTTCAAACGAAGCTTGACGTAATCGGCAACAATATCGCGAACGTAAACACCGTCGGTTACAAAGCGGGCAGGGTTATGTTTAAAGACATCTTGAGCCAGACCGTCTCCGGGATCACCGCTCCGGAAGAAGGAGTACGCGGAGGCGTGAACGCAAGGCAAATCGGTCTCGGCGTCACGCTCGGCGCGATCGATACGGTCCATACGCCCGGAAGCGCCATGACAACGAACGTTGTCACGGACTTACGCATAGACGGAGACGGTTTTTTTGCAGTTAAAGCTTCTGAGGATCAAGATGTTCCTTATTTGACTCGCGCAGGCAACTTTACACTTGACGGAGCCCGCCAGCTCGTAACGGCGGACGGATTGTTCGTCCAAACGGAAGGTGGCGGCAACATCGTAATGGGTGACGAAGTAACAGCGTTCTCGATCGCGCAGGACGGTACGATCATCGCCGTGAACGCCGACGGCACGAGCGCTCCTACCGATTATAAAATCGGTGTTGTGAAGGTAGCGAACCCAGGCGCGCTGGAGAAGCTCGGAGGCAACCTGTACCGGCCAAATACAAACTCCAATCCTGACGAAGTCCAAATCGAGTCAGCCGGCGACCCCGAACTCGGAACAGGCGCAATCATATCCGGCCAGCTCGAGATGTCCAACGTGGACTTGACGAACGAATTTACGGAGATGATCGTCGCCCAGCGCGGCTTCCAAGCGAACTCCCGCATTATTACGACATCGGACGAAGTGCTTCAGGAAGTCGTGAATCTGAAACGATAATTTTTCGTAATCCGGCATTCCGTGCAAGAGGAGGATAGCCTCCTCTTGTGCGTGCCGGGTAACGCCGGAGGGAAACAAACTTGATAACCGTTACCCGCCTCAACGGTTCAAGAGTGACCGTAAACGCTCTTTTTATAGAAATGATCGAAGAAACGCCCGACACGATACTGACGCTCACAACAGGCAAAAAAATCGTCGTCACGGAAAAAACGGCGGAAGTGATCCAGTTGATGCAAACGTATTTGCGCGGTATCGGGGTCGCCAGAGCTATCGTGGATTTTCAACATTCGGAGGGGTCCCAGTGAGAAAGATGCTGCCTTGGCTCATCGTGATTCTGCTCGCCGTTACGCTCATTATCGGCGCCGCGTTCTTGTTATGGAATATGTTCGAGCGTCAATCGACGCCGGAAGACCCGAGAGCCGCGGCGAAAGAACATGCGGAGTCGGTTAAGGCGGAACACGTGAACGCCGAGGATCTGAAAGAAATGACGTTCGCGATCGACGAAATTATTACGAATCTTTCCGATCAGACGTATTTTGTCAATGCAAGTTTTACGTTCGAGATGGACAGCAAAGAAGCGAAACACGAATTCGAGCTGCTCGAATTCAAGATGAAGGACGTCATTAACACCACCCTTTCCGACATGACGCCTCAGCAAGTGAAGGGAAGCGCCGGTATCGACGCAATCAGTTCCGCCCTATTGAACAAGTCGAACGAATTGCTTCATGAAGGTAAGGTAAGGCATGTTTACGTCACAAAATTCATCGTTACCGAACAATAATATTAACGTGCCTATCCGATTCCGTTCAAAAAAGAGGGTGACCCCCAATGGTTGACGTACTTTCGCAAAACGAGATAGACGCCCTGTTAGCGGCTTTATCGTCGGGCGAAATGGACGCGGAAGAACTGAAAAAAGAAGATACGCAGAAGAAGGTTCGTTCTTACGATTTCAAGCGTGCCGTACGTTTCTCGAAAGACCATATACGAAGCCTTACCAGAATCCATGAGAACTTCGCCAGGTTTTTAACGACGTACTTTTCCGCGCAGCTTCGAACATTCGTGCAGATCAACGTCGTTCAGGTGGAACAGCTTCCATACGACGAATTCATACGATCCATCCCGAAGATGACGATCTTAAACATCTTTGAGGCCGAGCCTCTGGAAGGCCGTATGGTGCTGGAAGTTCATCCGAACGTCGCATTCGCCATGGTTGACAGATTGCTGGGCGGCACCGGAACCTCGCCGTCCAAAATTGCCAGCTTGACCGAAATCGAAACGATCGTAATGGAGCGTATTTTCAGCAAGGCATTCGATAGTTTGCAGGAAGCTTGGAAGACGGTGATCGATCTTCAACCGCGGCTGGAGGCATTGGAGACAAATCCTCAGTTTATGCAGATCGTGTCTCCGAACGAGACGATCGCACTCATCTCCCTGAGTACGAAAATCGGCGACACGACGGGGATGATCAATCTTTGTATCCCGCACGTCGTGCTGGAGCCGATTATGCCTCGGCTGTCCGTAAACAATTTGTTTTTCTCGCCAAAGAAAACTCGCGCCCCCGAAGAAATGGAAGTTCTCCAAGAGAGACTGCACCGGGCCAAGCTGCCTATTATTGCCGAACTCGGGACTTCCCAAGTTACGGTTCGGGAATTTCTGAATTTGGCGGCGGGAGACGTCATTGCATTGCAAAAACCGATTGACGCGGGGCTTGACATAAAGATTGGTGACCGTTGGAAATTCGTAGGGACGCCGGGAACGGTCAAGGGCCGTCTCGCGGTCCAAATTACGGACATCGTGGCCGAAGGAGAAGAGACGAATGACGAATAAAGATTATTTATCGCAGGAGGAAATCGACGCGCTGCTTCGTCAGTCTTCCGAATTGTCGGACGCCGACATGTATGCTGACGCCGGCTCGTCTCCATCGTTAGATGAACTTCTGACGGAAATGGAAAGGGACGCGCTCGGAGAAATCGGCAACATTACGTTCGGCAGCGCTGCGACCGCGTTGTCGACGTTACTCGGCCGCAAGGTTGATATTACGACTCCGAAAGTTACCGTCATACCGAAATCCGAGCTTTCCAACGAGTATCCGAAGCCTCATGTGGCCGTTCATGTAAACTACGTCGACGGATTCCAAGGCATAAATATGCTCGTGATCAAAACGACGGACGCCCAAATCATCGCCGATTTAATGCTTGGAGGAGACGGCAGGCCGAACGAATCGGATGAACTGAACGAGATTCATATCAGCGCCGTACAGGAAGCGATGAATCAAATGATGGGCTCTTCCGCCACGTCGATGTCGACGATCTTCAACCGGTTTGTGAACATTTCGCCGCCGGGCATCGACATCCTTAGCTTCGACAACGGCGAAGATACCCGCTTCAGCACGGAAGAGGCGCTGGTGCAAATCAAGTTCCGGCTCATCATCGGGGATTTGATCGATTCCAACATCATGCAGCTGCTGCCGATTTCTTTCGCGAAAGAAATGGTATCCTCGCTGATGGGCGGAGGGATGGCCGCAAGCGAGGCTGCCCCGGCGGCGATGCCGCAATCGCCGGCCGCTCCGCCGGTTCAACCCGCCGCGCCGAAACAGCCGCAGCACGACCCGCTACCGCCGCCGGCTGCGAATTACGGTTACGAACAAAGCGATGCGCCGGGGTCCGCATATGCGCCGAATGCGTACCAGCAGCATATACCGCATTCGCCCGGCCCGCATCATCAACAACCGTCGCATTACGGGCAAAGCCTGCCGCAAAGGAACGTCCAGCAGGCACAGTTTTCAGATTTGGTTTCGGGCGGCGCCGCGCTCCCCGATGTTCCCAATTTAAACTTGTTGCTGGATATTCCGCTTAAAGTTACTGTTGAGTTGGGAAGAACGCAGCGCCTGATCAAAGATATATTGGAGCTCTCTCAGGGCTCGATTATCGAGCTCGACAAACTTGCTGGCGAGCCGGTCGACATCTTGGTGAACAACAAGCTGATCGCCAAGGGCGAAGTCGTCGTTATCGACGAAAACTTCGGCGTTCGCGTAACCGATATTGTCAGCCAGTGGGATCGTATTCAAAAATTACAGTAACATTAGCGGGATTCCTTTCGAGGTAGTTCTCCGGCAGCCAGATTTACGATAATCGATAAAATTCGCGCAAAGGAAGGAAACAAACTTATGGCAAACAAGATTTTAGTAGTGGATGATGCAGCGTTCATGCGGATGATGATTAAGGACATTTTGACGAAGAACGGATATGAAGTGGTCGGCGAAGCGAGCGACGGCGTTCAAGCGATCGAGAAGTTTAAGGAATCCCGGCCCGATTTGATCACGATGGACATCACGATGCCGGAGATGGACGGAATTACGGCATTGAAAGAAATCAAGAAAATCGATGGCGGCGCAAAGGTTATCATGTGTTCGGCGATGGGGCAACAAGCGATGGTTATCGACGCGATTCAAGCCGGCGCGAAAGATTTTATCGTAAAACCGTTCCAAGCCGACCGCGTCATTGAAGCCATTAAGAAAACGTTGGGATAAACGGAAAGCATGCTTCGTACGTTATCGTCAATTTCTTATCTCGGCGTCGAACCGGATCCGGGGGCCGCACCCGGGATCGATGCGGCTTCCTTCTACGGAAGCTTTGTTCAAGTCATTATTACTCTCGTTGTCATTATCGGCATTATTGTATTGCTTATCCGATTTTTGGCGAAGAAAAACAAGATGTGGTCCGGCGATCGTTCCATGCGGGTGCTTGGAGGCGTCACGCTCGGCCAGCACAAATCGATGCAGGTCGTTGAAATCGGCGGAGCCCTCTATATCGTCGGTGTCGGTGAAAACATCACGCTGATTGATAAAGTTACGGATCAAGAAGCTTTGGAAACGGTGCTGCTTTCCTTGGAAGGCGGCCGTCCGTCCGGTCGTTCCGCAGTTTTCCCTGAGCTGTTCCGGTGGTTTTCCTCGCGGAAAACAGGCAAACAGGAGCAAGCTTACGGAGACGACGCGCATTCGGCGGCTGCGTTCAAGGACTTGCTTCAAACGAAGCTTAAGAGTGTCGCGAACCGCAAAGAAGCGCTTCGGGAATGGATGGACGGCGAAGATGCGCAAAGGCGGTCGAAAGACACACGATGAAAACAATTGCAATAATAATTGCGGCTGCGGCGGTAATATGGAGCTTCGCGCCTGAAGCTCAAGCGTCCTCTCCGATTCCGGGAATCGACGTCAACATCGGCACGTCGGAAGAACCCTCCGACGTCTCGTCGACGTTAAGCATCGTCCTTCTGATTACGGTGCTAAGCTTGGCGCCGGCCATTCTGATCATGATGACAAGCTTTACAAGAATCGTCATAGTGCTTGGTTTCGTACGAACGTCGCTCGCAACGCAGCAGATGCCGCCGAATCAAGTGTTGATCGGATTGGCGTTGTTTCTGACCTTGTTCGTAATGGCGCCGACGATCGGAGAAATTAACGAAACGGCGGTGCAGCCTTACTTGCAAGGAGAACTGGGCCAGACGGAAGCTTTGAACAAAGCGGCGCTTCCGCTGAAGGAGTTCATGTGGAAACATACGAGGCCGAAAGACTTGAAGCTGTTTCTCGACTATTCGAAAGCACCGAAGCCGACGTCTTATAAAGATACTCCTTTGACCGCGTTGGTTCCGGCGTTCGCGATAAGCGAATTGAAAACCGCTTTCGAAATGGGTTTTATGATCTTTATTCCGTTTCTCGTCATCGACATGGTCGTATCAAGCACCTTGATGGCGATGGGGATGATGATGCTTCCGCCGGTCATGATTTCGCTGCCTTTTAAAATATTGTTATTCGTCTTGGTGGACGGATGGTATTTAATCGTCAAATCGCTGCTGTTAAGCTTCAACACATAATACGATTCGGAGTGAAGCGAAAGTGAGATCGGACACGGTCATCCGCATTGCCGGAGAAGCGATATATACGGTGCTAATGGCCAGCGCTCCGATGCTGGTGCTTGCGCTCGTCGTAGGTCTAGTCATCAGCATATTTCAAGCCACAACTCAGATTCAAGAACAGACGCTCGCTTTCGTGCCGAAAATATTGGTCGTGTTGTTGTCCGTCCTCTTTTTCGGTCCGTGGATCCTGTCCAAATTAGTCGATTTTACGTTCCATCTGTTCGACAATTTGTACTTGTACATCAGTTAAGGTGGATTTGCATGGAGCTGGCGCTTACCTTTTTTCCGAATGCATTGCTTATATTTTGCCGAATTACCGGCTTTTTCGTGACAGCGCCCGTGTTCTCCGCTCAAAATAACGTTCCCGTACAATTTCGCATCGGAATATCGGTATTTCTTACACTGATTGCTTTCTTCGGGTCAGGCACGCAAACTCCGGTTCCGTGGGACGGCGCATTTGCTCTATATGCGATTCGGGAGACGTTAATCGGAGTGCTGTTGGGATTTTTGGCTTATCTTTTTTTCACAGTCGTACAAATCGCCGGCTCGTTCATCGACATGCAGATGGGCTTCGGCATTGCCAACGTCATCGACCCGATGACCGGCGCGCAAAGCCCGATTTTCGGCAGCTTCAAGTTTATCGTCGCGATGCTGATTTTCTTAATGATCGACGGTCATCATTACTTGATTGCGGCAATTTTGGACAGCTACCAGGCGATACCGCTAAACAATTCGTTTTTCGAAAAAATCGCTTCAGGCACCGTTACCGAACTTCTGGTCCGGAGCATGTCCGTCGGATTTACGCTGGCGTTCCAGATGGCGGCGCCGATCGTCGCCTCGATGTTTCTGGTCGACGTGGCGCTCGGGATATTATCGAAGACGGCGCCCCAATTCAACATATTCGTTGTGGGAATGCCTCTTAAGATATTAATAGGATTAATGATCACATTCTTGTTGGTGCCCGGCTTTCTCGTTTTGTTCCAGGAATTGTTCGGCACGATGTTCGACCATTTGTTCGAATTGCTGCGGCGGCTGCGCGAGGATTGATCTTATTCGGAGGAGGATATTTGTGGCGCGTTACGCACACGTTCTCGATTTGCAGATGTTCGCGCAAGAGAAGACGGAACCCGCCACGCCGAAGAAGAGGCAGGAAGCGCGCAAGAAAGGTCAGGTCGCCAAGAGCATGGAGCTGCCGGGCGCTTTGATCATGCTGGGCGGTTTCGCTTTGTTCGCCGTGTACGGAGCGTTCATGGGAGACGGCTTGACGAGAATGTTCGCGGCCGCATTTCACGAATATATGCTTTGGGAGGTAACCCCGCAGAACGTAATTACCGTCTTTTCGCAGCTTATGCGTCAAGGTCTGCTCCTTCTGCTGCCGGTCATGGGATTGGCCGTAGTTTTAGCCGTCGTGTCCAATTATATGCAAGTCGGATTTTTGGCAACAGGCGAGCCGTTAAAGATGAAATTGGAAAAACTCAATCCGATCCAAGGCGCGAAAAACATTTTTTCTTTAAAAGCGTTCGTGGAGTTCGTAAAATCGGTGGTCAAGCTGCTGATCATCGGCCTGATTGCTTTCATTACGATATGGGGCGAGCAGGACAAGCTCTTGACGCTCGGTAGAATGCCTCTGGAATCGATGTTCATATATGTTTCGGGAATTACGCTTCGCCTCGGTCTTCTCATCGGTGGGGCTCTCGTCGTCTTAGCGGTGTTCGATTACGCATACCAACGCTTCGAATTTGAGAAGAGCATCCGCATGTCGAAGCAGGATATCAAGGATGAGTACAAGAAAACCGAAGGGGACCCGCTCATCAAGAGCAAAATTCGCGAGAAACAGCGAAGAATGGCGATGCAGCGCATGATGCAGGAGGTTCCGAAAGCGGACGTCGTCATTACGAACCCTACGCACTTTGCCGTGGCGATTCGTTACGACGCATCGGAAATGGAAGCGCCGCAAGTGATCGCCAAAGGCGCGGACTACGTAGCTTTGCGGATCAAGCAGTTGGCCAAAGAGCACGGAGTCGCGCTGATGGAAAACAAACCGTTGGCGCGCGCGCTGTATGCGCAAGCCGACATCGGTGAGACGATTCCGCAGCAGCTGTTCCAGTCCGTCGCGGAAGTACTCGCTTACGTATATAACCTGAGAAAGAAAAAGTTCTAGCGCATGACAAGTACGAAGAGAGAGGAGGGGAAGTAGATGAAGGCGAGTGACTTGGGCGTGTTAATAGGCATTATCGGCATCGTTCTCATGATGGTGGTGCCGATTCCGCCGCTTTTATTGGACTTTCTGTTAATTATCAATATCTCGCTTGCGCTCACGATGCTTCTTGTGGCAATGAACACGAAAGAAGCTCTCCAATTTTCTATATTCCCGACTCTCTTGCTCATTACGACTCTGTTTCGCTTGGGGCTGAACGTTTCGACGACGCGAAACATTTTGGCCGAGGGACATGCCGGAGAAGTCGTAAAGACGTTCGGCTCCTTCGTTGCGGCAGGAAATATCGCGGTCGGATTCGTCGTGTTCCTCATTCTTGTCATTGTGCAGTTCATCGTAATAACGAAAGGCTCCGAGCGCGTTGCGGAAGTCGGAGCGAGATTTACGCTCGACGCGATGCCGGGAAAGCAGATGAGTATCGACGCCGATCTCAATTCGGGATTGATCAACGAACAGCAAGCGAGGGAACGGCGAAAAAAAATCGAGCAGGAAGCGGACTTTTACGGAGCGATGGACGGCGCAAGCAAATTCGTCAAAGGCGACGCCATTGCATCCATCATCATTCTTATCATCAATCTGATCGGCGGTTTGATCATCGGCATGAGCATGAACGGGGAACCGTTCCAAGAAGCGATCCAGAAGTACTCGATATTGACGATCGGGGACGGGCTTGTCAGCCAAATTCCCGCGCTGCTCATATCGACGGCCGCCGGCCTCATTGTGACGCGCGCCGCATCGGAAGGAAACTTGGCGCATGACATCACGGGGCAAATATTTTCATACCCGCGTCTTCTTTACATCGTTGCCGGAACTTTGGCCGTGCTCGGCTTGTTCACGCCGATCGGTCCGATGCGGACGTTACCGGTAGCGGCGGTGCTGGCCGCAGCCGGTTTCCGGATGGATCGGGCGCTTATGAGAAAAGCGGCCAAGGAAGAGGAGCTTGTCGAAGAGCAGCAAATCGAAGAAGTTCGAAGCCCCGAAAGCGTCGTTACCTTGCTGCAGGTCGATCCGATCGAATTCGAGTTCGGATACGGTCTCATCCCGCTGGCGGACGCTCAACAAGGCGGCGACCTGCTGGACCGCATCATAATGATCCGCAGGCAATGCGCGCTTGAACTCGGCATCGTCGTTCCCGTTATCCGTATAAGGGACAACATCCAATTGCGGCCGAACGAATATGTGATCAAGATCAAAGCGAATCCGATTGCGCGAGGCGAATTGCTGCTGAATCATTATTTGGCGATGAGCCCCGGATTCGACGATGACAGCATTACCGGCATCGAAACGACGGAACCGGCATTCGGCTTGCCCGCATTATGGATTGACGAACAGACGAAGGAGCGGGCGGAATTATCCGGTTATACGGTCGTCGATCCGCCTTCGGTCGTCGCCACTCACTTGACGGAGACGATCAAACGCCACGCGCATGAATTGATAGGCCGTCAAGAGACGCGCGCGCTGATCGACAATTTGAAGGAATCGTATCCGGCGATCGTTGACGAATTGATTCCGAACGTGCTCTCGGTGGGGGATGTGCAGAAGGTTCTGTCAAAGCTGCTGAAAGAGAAAGTGTCTATACGGGATCTCGTCACCATATTTGAGACGCTCGCGGATTACGGAACCTATACGAAAGATCACGACATATTGACGGAATATGTAAGACAAAACCTGTCGCGCCAAATTACGCAGCAGTACGCGCCTGACGGGGACACGCTCCGCGTCGTAACGGTCGGCCCGACGCTCGAGAAGAAAATCGCCGAGGCGGTGACGACGTCCGAACACGGCAGTTATTTGGCCTTGGACCCCGCCAGCTCGCAGTCCGTTGTGCAGAAAATCGCGGAGCAAGCGTCCAAGCTCGTGCAAACGGGCAATACGCCGATCATTCTGACGTCGCCGACGATCCGGATGTACCTGAAGCAATTGCTCGAGCGGACGATGCAAGATATTACCGTGCTGTCGTACAGCGAGCTTGAACCGAACGTGGAAGTTCAAAGCGTAGGGGTGGTGAACGTATGAAGGTAAAGAGGTACGTCGTCGATACGATGCCGGATGCTTTGCAGAAAATCAGGAGCGAGCTCGGGAAAGACGCCGTAATCATTAATACGAAAGAGATTAGGGTAGGCGGCATTCTGGGGATGTTCTCCAAGAAAAAGATCGAAGTTATTGCGGCAGCCGACACGTTCCCGGAATCGAATCAGCCGGCTGTGCCTGTAGTCCGCCTCAGCGCAGGACCGGCGGCTTCCGCGGGCGCGCCGGTTGCACGCCAGCCTGCCGAGCCGGAGCAGCGGGCGGCTGTATCGATTTTGACGCCTCCTCCGAAACCGTCAGCCGGCGTCAAGCTTGAACGGGAGCCGGAAGCGGGACAGAGGAAAGAATCGATGCTGTCGTCCGTCCCGCTTCGCATGCCGTCCGCTTCATCCGAGAGAGAAGATGCTCTTCTAGAAGAGATGAAGCAGATGAAAGAGATGATGCGGAAACTCGCTGGCGCCGAATTTATGGCGGAAGCCGAGGCGCCGGTACCGGAAATGTTCGATCAGTTGAAACAACGGCTTGTAGAACAGGAGGTTCGCCCCGAGCTCGCACAGGCGCTCATTGAAGCGGCTGCGGCCGGACAGCCTCCGGACGAACGGACGGAAGCGGATTTGCGTAACCGGTTAAAGGACGAGCTCACGTCTCTGCTCGGAAGGCAGCCGGTGGAGCCTATTCGCACCGATACCCGGATCGCGCATTTCGTCGGTCCGACCGGGGTCGGCAAAACGACGACCATCGCCAAGCTGGCGGCCGAGCAAGTACTCAAATTTAAGAGAAGCGTAGGGTTCATCACATCCGATACGTACCGAATCGCCGCTGTAGAGCAGCTTCGGACGTACGCCAACATTTTGAACGTACCGCTGGAGGTTGTGTTCTCTCCGCTGGATTTGCCGAAGGCGTTTGAAAAGCTCGGCGATCGCGACATTATATTTATGGATACGGCCGGACGCAATTTTCGCAACGAAATGTACGTCTCCGAGCTCAATTCGCTTCTCAGGACGGAGGAGCGCCGCGAAACGTATCTGGTGCTTAGCTTGAGCATGAAGTACAAGGATATGCGCGCGATTACGGAAAATTTCTCCAAGTTCGGCCTTCACAAGGTGTTGTTTACGAAGGCGGACGAAACCGTAACGTTCGGATCGATCGTTAATTTGTTGTACGATTTTCCAATCTCGCTTTCATATATTACCGACGGTCAAAACGTGCCGGACGATATCCGGCCGGCGGATGAGAAACAGCTGGCCGAACGGCTGTTGGAGGAACCGCGAAATGAATGACCAAGCGCATGCATTGCGGAATTTGGTTCAACATCAAGAAAAAGTGTCCCCAGCCGACGGAACCGCTAAGAAGCAAGCGCAATCGAAAACACGAATTTTGACGGTGACAAGCGGTAAAGGCGGTGTCGGAAAATCGAATTTCACGTTAAATTTCGCTCTTGCTCTTCAAGAGCGCGGTTACCGGGTGCTCGTCTTTGATGCGGACATCGGCATGGCAAACATCGATGTGTTGATGGGCGCTTCCCCTCAATATAATTTGTACCATTTGCTGAAGAGGGAAAAGTCGATCTTCGATATCGTCCATCAAGGCGCGAACGGGCTGCAGTTTATTGCCGGAGGGTCGGGATTCAGCGATCTGTTGTCATTATCCGCAGAAGAATTGAACTACTTCTCGGAACAGGTGAATTCGCTGAACGGGTCGGTGGACTTCATTCTGTTCGATACGGGCGCCGGCTTGTCCAAAGAAACGTTAAAATTTATTGCGGCCGCGGAACAGACCGTTGTCGTCACAACGCCGGAACCGACTTCGATCACCGATGCTTATGCGATTATTAAGATGGTCCATTCAATGGAGCCCGACGTCCGCTTCCAGCTCGTTGTCAACCGGGTAACCGACGCAAGGGAAGGCAAGCAGACCGCGGACAAAATCAGCATGGTCGCAAAGCAGTTCCTGCAAGTGGATATCCCGACGCTCGGGTACGTTCCCGACGACGCGAACGTTTCGAAAGCGGTAAAGAAACAAGTTCCTTTCTCCGTTATGTTTCCGGAAACCCCGGCCACCTACGGAGTGAAAGAAATAGCAGCCAGGTTCATCTCCTCTAAGCCGCTTGCGGACGATGATGCCGGCGGCGGGGGCGTGAAGCGTTTCCTTCATCGGATGCTGAACTTCCTGAAATAACGATCAAACAACGCCGGCAAGGTAAGGAAATTCCCGAGGAGGTGCGTTCATGCCGCCTTATCGAGTGTTGGTGGTAGACGACTCCGCTTTCATGAGAAAGTTTATAACCGACTTGATAGCGGAAGATTCGAGATTTACGGTGGTCGCGGCTGTGCGCAACGGCCGGGAAGCCGTTGAAAGCGTGATGCGGCTTCGGCCGGACGCCGTTACGCTGGATGTGGAGATGCCGGAAATGAACGGGTTGGAAGCGTTGGACGCCATTATGCGGGATCATCCGACACCGGTCATCATGTTAAGCACTCTTACGAAGCAAGGCGCGTCACAGACGATGAGGGCGCTGGAAATCGGCGCATTCGATTTCGTTCAGAAACCGTCGGGATCCATCTCTTTGGATTTGCATCTCGTGAAGGAGGACTTACTGGAAAAGCTGCACGCCGCCGCTGCAAGCGGCTCGGCTGCCGCAAGACGGACAGTCCTCCCGCAGCGCGCCATGCGTGCGGACGCCGGGAAGCCGCCGGATAAAACCGTCGCTCGCAGGCCGGGCGGTATGGGAGAACCGACGGCAAGACGGGGGTTGGTAGCGATCGGAACGTCGACAGGCGGACCGAAGGCGCTCCAGCTCGTGCTGACTCAGCTCCCGTCGGACTACCCGTTCCCGATTGCAATCGTTCAGCATATGCCGCCCGGATTTACGAAATCGCTCGCACAGCGGTTGGATTCTCTTTGCGAGATTCAAGTTCGGGAGGCGGAGGACGGGATGCGGCTTGAACCCGGCACCGCTTACATCGCTCCAGGCGGCCGGCACATGAAGGTGGTGCGGGAGATGGAGCGGTTGACGATCAGGCTGTCCGGCGAGCCGCTGCGAAACGGCCACCGGCCGTCGGTGGATGTGTTGTTTGAATCGATCGCGCCGCTTGCCGAGTTTGAGCGAACGGCCGTGATCATGACCGGCATGGGCAGCGACGGCGCGCGCGCAATGAAGCTGCTCCGCGACAGCGGCGTGACAAATACGATCGCCGAAGATCAAAGCACATGCGTTGTATATGGTATGCCGCGCGCGGCGGTGGAGATGGGATGCGCGAAAGCCGTCGTCCCGCTGGACCGGATACCGGACCGGCTGCTCAAAGCCGCGAATGATTTCGAGGAGGTGTGAGAGTGGAAACTAATCAGTACTTGTCAATGTTTATCGATGAATCGCGTGAACATCTGCAGGCGATGAACGATAACATGCTTGCCCTTGAGAGTGCTCCCGACAATATCGGCATCGTACAAAATATGTTCCGTTCCGCCCATACGCTCAAAGGGATGTCCGCTACGATGGGGTATGAGGATATCGCTTCTCTTACGCATGAGATGGAGAATGTGCTGGACGCCGTCCGTAACAGGAAATTATCGATGGACGAACATATTTTTGACGTTATCTTTCAAAGCTTGGATGCTTTGGAGGCGATGGTCGGCGATATTGTCGAAGGCGGTTCGGGGAAGGCCGACGTCGCGTCAATCGTCGCGGATTTGAAACGGATCGTATCCGGACAATATATGTCCGGCAACGGCACTGGCGCGTTGCAGGCACCGGGACAGGCGGCAGCGTCATCGTCAGGCGCGTCGGAAAGCGGCATCGCTCTCGACGAGTTCCAGCTGTCCGTCATACGGCAATCGATGGAGTCGGGACATCAAGGATATTTCCTTCAAGTTCGAATCCGAAAGGATTGTATCTTAAAAGCGGTTCGCGCATATATGGTGTTCAACACGTTGGAGAGCATCGGAGAAATCATCCGGTCGAATCCGTCCGTTGAAGACATAGAGGCCGATAAATTCGACTTTCATTTCTCATTGATATACATAACCAAGGCCGGCCAAGAGGAAATCAGCGCCGCCGTCTCCGGTGTCTCCGAAGTAGAGAGCGTTGCGGTAATGCTCCTTGACGCCGGTTCATTGCAGGAGCTTGCTCAAAGCGAGCGAACGGGACCGGTCGCCGACGCAAAACCGAAATCCGTCCAAGAGTCGGGAGAAGCCGCAGCGCGCAAACCGTCCGCCCCATCTTCGTCCGCCGCCGGAAAGAATGCCGCCGCACAAGCTTCGCGAACGATCCGCGTCGATATCGACCGGTTGGATGCGTTAATGAACCTGTTCAGCGAACTGCTCATCGACCGGGTGCGATTGGAGCAGCTGGCAAGCGAAATCAAACGCGGCGAATTGACCGAAACGGTCGAGCATATGAGCCGCGTAGGCGCCGACTTGCAAAACATCGTGATGAAGCTTCGCATGACGCCGATCGACTCCGTGTTTAACCGGTTTCCGCGAATGGTGCGGGACCTTGCCAAGACGCTGGACAAGAAAGTGGATTTCGTCATTACAGGGGCAGAGACCGAATTGGACCGCACCGTGATCGACGAGATCGGCGACCCGCTTGTTCACCTGCTGCGCAACTCCATCGACCATGGAGTCGAACCGGTTGCCGACAGGTTGAAATCCGGTAAGCCCGAGACGGGGACCGTCCATCTGCGGGCGTTCCATAGCGGCAACCATGTTTTCATCGAGATCGAAGACGACGGCAAAGGCATTAACCGTACGGTCATTCTCAATAAAGCCGTGAATAACGGGATCATTACGGCCGATGATGGAGAACGGATGACAGATGAGGAAGTGTATCAGCTTCTGTTCGCATCCGGCTTTAGCACGGCAGAGGTCATTTCGGACATATCCGGCCGCGGCGTCGGTTTGGACGTGGTCAAGTCGAAGATCGTGTCGCTTGGCGGAAACGTGCAAGTGACGTCGCAGTTAGGCGCCGGCACCAAATTCTCGATTCAACTGCCGCTCACCTTATCCATAATATCGGCGATGATGGTGAAGCTCGGTTCCGAAAAGTATGCGATCCCGCTATCCAGCATTGTGGAGACGGCCATCGTCACTCCTGAAATGACGCGAAGCGTTCACGGTATGAAAATGTTCAGCTTCCGCAATTCGGTCATTCCGCTTGTAAGTTTAAGCCGTCTGCTGGACGTCACCGGTTACAGCGAAGAAGGAGAGCAGGAGACGGAAGTCGTCATCATTCGCAAAGGCGACAAAATGGCGGCATTGATGGTGGACGAATTGATCGGCCAACAAGAGATCGTCCTTAAAACTCTCGGGAAATATTTATCGAAAGTGTTCGCGGTTTCCGGAGCAACCATCTTGGGAGACGGCCAAGTCGCGTTAATTCTCGACCCGAACGCCATCATTAAATAAAGACAATAACATTTTGAAGCAGGGAGGATTGTCCTATGGGCGCAGAGTTGAAGGTTATTGTGTTCTCGTTAGGCTCGGAGGAGTACGGTATCGAGGTGGAGCATGTGAAAACGATCGAACGCATGCTGCCGTTGACCCGGGTTCCGAAAACGCCGGATTTCGTTAAAGGCGTCGTCAATTTGCGCGGTGTCGTCGTCCCTGTCATACACCTTGCCGGACGGTTCGGATTGCCCGAATCCGAAATCTCCGAAAATACGAGGATCGTTATGATATCCGCGGGAGATATGGATATCGGGTTTATCGTAGACGGCGCGAACGACGTGACCGATATCGATTCGGACACGATTGAAGCTCCTCCGGAAATTGTCGGCGGCGTCCGCGCGAAATATTTGCGCGGCGTAGCCCGTGTCGGACAAGACCGGCTGCTGGTGCTGCTGAATTTGACCGAAGTATTGAATAAGAGCGAATTATTACAACTAGAGCAAATAGGGACGGAATCACATTGAGCCATATCGGTCGACTCGGAGACTACCAATTGGATGTATTGAAAGAAGTAGGCAACATTGGCGCGGGGCACGCGGCAACCGCATTGTCAAGCTTGCTTCAAAAGCCGGTGGATATGCTGATACCTCGCGTCAATTTCGTGCCTTTCGATGAAATTGCGGACCGGGTCGGCGGATCGGAGGCGGTCGTTGTCGCCGTCTTCCTCCGGGTGGAGGGCGATGCGCCGGGAAATATGTTTTTTATCGTTACCGCCGAATCCGCAAGGCGGCTTCTTTCCAGAGTATCGCCCAACGGCAGTTCCGGGGACTCGATGTTTTCCGAGATGGAAATATCGGCGCTTTCGGAAATCGGCAATATTCTCGCCGGCTCGTATTTATCTTCTTTGGGAGACTTTACGAGATTGCGAATGTCCCCAAGCGTTCCGTCGCTCGCCGTCGATATGGCCGGCGCGATACTTGCGTACGGTCTGCTGCAATACGGTCAGATGGGAGATCATGCGCTGTTGATTGAAACCGCATTTCTCGAAGACGGCGACCAAGTCGACGGAAATTTCTTTCTCATCCCGGACCCCGAATCTTACGCTATTATCTTTCGCGCCTTAGGGGTGGCCGAATGAATTGCAATACCGTTATAAAAGTGGGCATGGCGGACCTCAACGTCGCGCGCCAAGGGCATTGCTTGCGGACGACCGGTTTGGGCTCCTGTGTCGGGGTCACCTTATTCGATCCCGTGGCGAAAGTCGCCGGCATGGCCCATGTGATGCTCCCCTATTCGGAAATCGCCCGCGAAGGGAACATCAATATTGCGAAGTATGCGGATACCGCAATACCGGAGATGGTTCGATTGTTATTGGCGCAAGGCGCGAAAATGTCCAGACTGGAGGCGAAGCTTGCCGGAGGCGCCCAGATGTTCATGTTCACCTCCGCCGGCGGCGACACGTTGAGGATCGGACCGCGCAACGTAGAATCCTGTAAGTTCAGTCTGAAACAGCTTAACATTCCTGTGAAGGCGGAAGATACGGGCGGGAACTATGGACGAACGATCGAGTTTCAATGCGATACAGGAAAGCTGTATATACGCAGCGTTCAATACGGAGATAAGGAATTGTAGTCTATGATCGGAACGATTCTTTGGAACATTATCGCCGGTTTATCGGGCGCCGCACTCATATTTCTTTTATCGTTCTCGGGCAATCCGCTTTCTACGGCCGGTTTCCGTGCGATGTACAGCTTTTTCATCCTGTTTGCCGTAACTTTCGCGGTCCGATGGCTGCTGTATCTTGCCGCTAACGGCGAAAGGAAAGCTTCCGGCTCCGAAGCGCAAGCTTCCGCCGGAGAGCGGCACGAAGACACCGCAGCAGGCGGCACCATCGATTTGTCGACTCCGGATGACGATCTCCAAGCAAGCTTCTCTGCGCTGGATCCTCCAAAGCTTGCAAGTGTGAATAAGCTCGACCCGGAGCATCTTGCGAAAGCCGTAAGGCATATGTCGGAAAAGTAAGGACGGTGTTACGAACGTGGAACTTTCCTCCTCCGCATCCGTGTCGAATGAAACGTCGCCGCTTTGGCGCCGATGGAAAGAAGACGGCGATCCCGAAGCGAAGAAGCGGATCATTGAGATATATACGGGATTGGTCGATTTCGTTACTTCCCGGCTGGCTATCGGTTTGCCGAGAAGTGTAGCGAAAGAAGATTTAACCAGCTATGGTATAATGGGGTTAATCGACGCCGTTGAAAAGTTTGATTACCAAAGAGGTCTGCAATTCGAAACGTATGCGTCTTGGCGCATTAGAGGCAGTATTATTGACGGCATGAGGCAGGCGGATTGGGTTCCGCGTTCCGTACGCGAAAAGGCGAAGCGCATAGAGGACGCCTACCAGAAGTTAGAGCAGCAATATTTGCGTTCCGTGACCGATTCGGAAATAAGCTCATATTTGAATGTGCCGGAACAAGATTTTCATCATATGGTTCAAGAGGTTTCCGTAACGTCCATCTGTTCTTTGGAAGATCCGATTCGGGAAGAAGAAACGGAAACGAGAGCTTCGCTGCTCGTCGACGATCGCGCGGTTAAACCGGAAGAGAGCGTCAGGAATATTTTCGTGAAAGAAAGTTTGGCTAAAGCGATCGAAAAGCTTACGGACAAGGAGCGAACGGTTATATCGTTATTTTATTACGAAGAATTGTCCTTAAGCGAAATTGCAGAGGTAATGTCGCTCTCACCTTCCAGAATCTCGCAGTTGCATTCCAAGGCGATATTGCGGCTCCGCGGAAGCTTAGGCCGAAACAAGCATTACTTGATGCAAGAGTAATGCTTGAGACTGAAGGGAGAGTTGGGTTATGACAGCCGAATATGCCGGATCGCCCGAATCGTCGGTTGCGTTATCGTTGTCGGAAGATAAGATGTCAGCCTATCTTCAAGTGATGGAAGCCGATGACAATACGCGATTTTCCGTTGAAGGCTTGGAGAGGCTGCTGAAAGCCAACGGAATCGTGTTCGGCCTCATTTCTGAAGTTTTAGCGAATTTGGCGGGCGCACCGAAATCTTTTTTTGCTTCTAATGTAAAAGTCGCGCAAGGAAAGCCGCCGCAAAACGGAGAAAACGGATCGATCCGCTTCTTATTCGATTTGGACAACGAAGATTCCGGACCGGCGGTCATGGAAGACGGCAAAGTGGATTACCGGGAAATCAGGCGGTTGAATAACGTATCGAAGGGTCAGCTCATTGCCGAAAGATTGCCGGCAACGAAAGGCGTTCCCGGAATGAACGTGCTCGGGGAAACGGTGATGGCGAAGGACGGGAAAGAGGCAAGATTCGCTCTTGGCAAAAACGTCGTAACCGATCCCGAGCGCAGCCGGCTATATGCGGTCATCGACGGCCTCATCACGTTGACGGAACGCAATAAAATCAACGTATTTCCCGTGTACGAAGTGAACGGCGACGTTGATTATCACACCGGAAATATCGATTTTATCGGCACGGTCGTTATTCGCGGCAACGTGTTGACCGGGTTTCGCGTCAAAGCGGCCGGAGACATACGCGTTACCGGAGGTGTTGAGGGGGCCGAATTGGAGGCTGAAGGCTCGATCGATATAAGCGCCGGCATTATGGCCGCGAACAAAGGGCGCGTCAAGGCCGGCCGCAATGTGAAGAGTTCATTTATTCAGGAGGGTATTATTGCAGCAGGCGAAGACGTGATCGTCAGCCAAAGCATTATGCATTCCCAAGTGAGCGCGGGAAGAAGCGTAATATGCAAAGGCGCCAAAGGATTGATCGTCGGAGGGCTCATACAAGCGGGAGAAAAAATCGAAGTCCGCACGGTGGGCAACACGATGTCGACTCCGACCGCACTTGAAGTCGGCGTGGCGCCGGAGCTGCGCAACGAATTGACCCAGCTCAGGCAATCGATCAAAACGATTGCGGAAAATATCGAAAAGACGGATAAAGCGTTGATCATTTTGGACGGTCTGGCCGCATCGGGATCGCTAACCCCCGAAAAGCTCGAGATGCGGACGAAATTATCGCATACGAAACGGAACGCGAATGAGGAGCTGGCGGCCGCAAAGGAGCGAGTTTGGGAAATCGAAGCCGCGCTGGACAACATCGAGAAGGCGCATGTGAATGTCGTCGGCACTGTGTACGCCGGTTCGAAGGTCGTGATCGGAAGATATACACGCTTCGTGAAAGATTCGACGACTCGCGTTTCCTTTCGGCTTTCGGACGGGGACATATCGCTCGTATCGCATTTCTAGCACCCACATTTCACCGGTCTGTTCCCGCATACTGTAATTATGGGAGGGATGACGGATGAGCTTGAAGTCCATCGAAATGCAAATCGCGGTTCCGCGCACGAATGAGGCTTCGAACGTACAAAATCAATTTCACCAGAAGCCGATGCATGACCAATCGGCGCTTGCCGAACATGCAGTGAAACGAGCGGAAGCCGAAAGGCAAAGGAGCGGCGAAGTGGAGGAATCGGCGTTCCTAAACGTGAAAGGCGACGGTTTCAAAGGAGGCGGCGGCCAACCGGGCTCGGGGAAGCGCAACAAACAACCGCCGAAAAACAAAGCCGTTCCTCAGGCGCACCCGTACAAAGGAAAGCACATCGATATTTCACTTTAATACAGACAGGTCAGGTGAACGAAGGTTGGAAGCGTGGGTCGTCATAGTTCTGCTCGGCGTCGTCATTTTGCTGTATGCGTTCTTGCTTCCGAAGGCGGCTCCGCGAAAAATGGCCGGAGAAGAAGTGCTGGATACCGTTGAGGGTACGCTCCAGCAATTCGTCGAGGAGATGGAACAGGAAAACAGGGAATTTGCCCAAATGGTCGCAGAGATGAAGCGGGAGCACGAACGAAAAACATCCACGCTGCTTGACCGGATCGAGTTTCTGGAACGAAGGACGGCCATGTTGACGGAGCCGCCGGTACAACAAACAACAAATTCGGCACTGCTTGCTTCGCCGCCCGCATCGGCGCCGCAGCCGGTGCAGGCGGAAGCGGCGGAACGCGTATCGGAGCAGGTTACTACCGGAGAGCAGCTCGCCCGGCCGGCAGCCGACACGGTCAGGTCGCGTTACAAAGAAATTTTCGGTCTTTACGACAACGGAAAATCGATTGAATATATTGCGAAAAAACTTGGAACGAATAAAGGCGAAGTGCAATTGATTATCCAATTGGCCAAGCGGGAGGAGCAAGCCGATGCTTCGAAATAGAACGTATCTGTTCGGTCTCGGCACCGGTTTAATCGCAGCCGCGCTTGTGCTTCAGCTTGTGTTCGAAGCGGAGAAAGTATCCTTTCGCGACACGGACGAACCGGAAACGCCGATCGGTATAGAACAAGTGCAAGAAGCGGCAGCAAAGCTCGGATATGAAGTGTACAAACGGGACGAGCCGGTATATACGTCCGATGAGGTGGAACAACGGGTGCAGGACGCGCTGAAGAAGGAATCCGCCGAAAAGAAGCAGTCGTATGCGTTCAGCATCGGTCCCGGAACGGATGTCTCTTCGATCGCTCATATGCTGGTTGAGATGGGGCTTGTCGGCGATTGGCGCCTATTTGTGGATGAAATCGAGAAACGGAGTCTCGCGGACAGCGTGCAGGCCAGGTACTATATATTTGAAGAAAAACCGGATATGAAAAGCCTTATAGCAGAATTAACCAGTCCGCGGTAATTGTTGCGCAATCGATTTGAATTGTGGTATATTAGTTGTCGGTGTGAAAAAACACACGCCTGTTCAATTTCCGGGAGGGTGCTGCCGTATACATGCGTCAGTCTTTCGGAAAGCCGCGAACGGGCGGAGGAAAAACCATTTTAAAGGAGGTGCGGGAAGATGGCAGTTATTTCCATGAAGCAATTGCTGGAAGCCGGCGTACACTTTGGTCACCAAACTCGTCGCTGGAATCCGAAAATGGATAAATACATCTTCACCGAACGTAACGGGATTTACATTATCGACCTTCAGAAGACGGTCAAGAAAGTGGAAGAGGCGTACAACTTCGTGAAGCAGGTGGCGGAGAACAACGGAACGATCTTGTTCGTCGGCACGAAGAAGCAAGCGCAAGATTCCGTGTCGGAAGAAGCGGCGCGCTGCGGTATGTACTTCATCAATCAACGCTGGTTGGGCGGTACGCTCACGAACTTTCAAACGATCCAAAAGCGGATCGACCGCTTGAAGCTGCTTGAGCGTATGGAACAAGACGGAACGTTCGACGTATTGCCGAAGAAAGAAGTTATCTTGCTTCGCAAAGAGCAAGAGCGCTTGGAGAAATTCCTCGGCGGCATCAAGAACATGCGCCGTCTGCCGGACGCTTTGTTCGTGATCGATCCTCGCAAAGAGCGCATCGCTGTTGCGGAAGCGCGCAAGCTTGGCATCCCGATCGTCGGTATCGTTGACACGAACTGCGATCCGGACGAAATCGATTATGTCATTCCCGGCAACGACGACGCGATCCGTGCGGTCAAGCTGCTCACTGCAAAGATTGCGGACGCCGTAATCGAAGCGAATCAAGGCGAGCAAACCAGCGCATAATGGAATAAGATAAGAAGAAGCAAGAGGCGGCCGAAGGTTGTCCGCGCAGTAATAACGATCAAGCAACAAAAGGGAGGGTGCGGGTTGACATAACCGGTCACTCCCCTTTTTTTGGATATGACGCTACATAAGGCGTTGTTATTAAAGCAACGAGCAAATAAGGAGGAACCTGACAAATGAGTGCTGTATCGGCTAGCTTGGTTAAAGAACTGCGCGAAAAGACAGGCGCAGGTATGTTGGATTGCAAGAAGGCTTTGGAAGAAGCTAACGGTGATATTCAGAAAGCTTCAGAATTGCTGCGGGAGAAAGGCTTGGCCGCCGCTGCGAATAAAGCGGGCCGGATCGCGACCGAAGGTTTGGTTGAATCTTACATTCATGCTAACGGACGCATCGGAGTGCTTGTTGAAGTAAACTGCGAAACCGACTTCGTCGCAAAGACGGACTCGTTCCGTGAATTCGTTCGCGACGTAGCGATGCAAATCGCCGCGGCAAGCCCGAAATATGTCCGCCGCGAGGAAGTGCCGCAAGAAGATCTTGAGAAAGAAAAAGAAATCTTGAAGGCTCAAGCTTTAAACGAAGGCAAGCCGGCGCACATCGTCGAGAAGATGGTGGAAGGCCGCATGGGTAAATTTTACGAAGAGTATTGCTTGCTTGAGCAGCAATTCATCAAGGATCAGGATAAGACGGTCCAGCAGCTTGTGAACGAGAAGATCTCCACGATCGGCGAGAACATCTCGATCCGCCGCTTCGTCCGTTTCGAGCTTGGGGAAGGCTTGGAGAAGAAGCAAGACAACTTCGTTGATGAAGTTATGGCGCAAGTGAAGCAGTAAACTCTAGATTGCCGTATATGCCTTCTAGATTAAGGGGCGCCTCCTTTAGATGTTATAACAGTAGGACGATTTAGGGGGAACACGACGTGTTCCTTCTTTTTCGATAAAGTCGGAAAGGAAAGCAACGGAAGAAAGTTCCGTTGCACGACTAAGCAGTTTGTGTGTGTCGCAGTATCGAATGGAGGGTGTGACAACTTGACTCAACCGGTTTTCAAGCGGGTCGTACTGAAATTAAGCGGAGAAGCGTTGGCGGGACAGATCGGTTACGGAATCGACGCCGCCACCATTTCCGTCATTGCCGAGCAGGTGAAAGAAGTCGTCCGGTTGGGCGTAGAAGTGGCGGTTGTCGTCGGCGGCGGCAACATATGGCGCGGCATATCGGGCAGCGCGAAAGGCATCGACCGGGCAACCGCGGATTATATGGGAATGCTTGCGACCGTAATGAATTCCCTCGCTCTTCAAGATGCGCTGGAGACGCTGGAAGTGCCGACTCGCGTGCAAACGTCGATCAATATGCAGCAAGTTGCCGAGCCGTACATTCGCCGGAGAGCGATCCGGCACTTGGAGAAAGGACGAGTCGTCATCTTCGCCGCCGGCACCGGCAATCCGTACTTCTCGACCGATACGACCGCAGCGCTGCGTGCCGCCGAGATTGAAGCGGAAGTCATCCTCATGGCGAAAAACAAAGTGGATGGCGTATATTCCGCCGATCCGTTCGTGGACAAGTCGGCTATAAAGTTCGAGACATTGACTTATATGGAGATGTTGAATAAAAATTTAGGCGTAATGGATTCAACGGCCTCTTCGTTATGTATGGACAACAATATCCCGTTAATCGTATTTTCCATTTCGGAGCAAGGAAATATCAAACGTGCCGTACTCGGCGAGAAAATCGGCACGATTGTTAAAGGAGTGTAATGTATGCCGCAAAGCGTGAAGAAGAACGCTGAAGAACGGATGGAGAAAGCGGTGGCGGCGCTGAGGAAAGAACTTGCCGGCCTGCGTGCGGGCAGGGCGACTCCCGCGCTGCTGGACCGAGTTCAAGTAGAGTACTACGGCGCCTCGACGCCGGTTAACCAGCTTGCATCCGTGAACGTTTCCGATTCCCGCACGCTCACAATCCAGCCATGGGACAAGAGCGCCATCGGGGCGATCGAGAAGGGGATTTTGAAATCGGACCTCGGGTTGACGCCGACGAACGACGGCTCCTCGATCCGAATTTCCTTGCCGGCGTTGACGGAAGAACGCCGCGCCGAACTCGTGAAGACGACGAAGAAATACGGAGAAGAAGCGAAAGTTGCCATCCGCAACATTCGCCGCGATGCGAACGACGACATAAAGAAATTGGAAAAGGACCAAATTTCGGAAGACGAATCGAAGCGTCACCAAGAAGACGTGCAGAAATTGACCGACCGTTTCGTTGCCGAGGTGGATAAAGTGTTGGCTGCCAAAGAAAAAGAAATCATGGAAGTATGATTGATGCAAAGAACCCCCGGAAACATACGGATGCGGGGGTTTTTCGTCATCTGTTTGGGGGAAACTTACATGAACCGTCTGTTCGGTTGGTTCGGAGCGAAAAATCCGGATCGGGAGATGCCGGCGCATAGCCGCGAGAACATTCCGCAGCACGTGGCGATTATTATGGACGGAAACGGAAGATGGGCCAAAAGCAAAGGCATGCCCCGCATCGCCGGGCATCGGGCCGGTATGAAAAATGTGAGAACGATAACGATGGCCGCCAATGAATTGGGGGTCAAAGTATTGACGTTGTACGCGTTTTCCACCGAGAATTGGAAGCGTCCGAAAGAAGAAGTCGATTTTCTCATGAAGCTGCCACAGGAGTTTTTCCCGCTCGAAATCGACGAATTGAAGAAGAACAATGTTCGCATTCGGATGATGGGGAGCAAAGAAGGGCTGCCCCGTCACTCTTTGGATGCGGTTGAAGCGGCGATTGAGGAGACGAAGGACAACACCGGTCTCATTCTGAACTTTGCGTTGAATTACGGCGGACGCAGGGAGCTGCTGCTGGGCATTCGCAGGCTGGCCGAACATATACGAGACGGTGAAATCACCCCTGACGACATATCAGAGCAATTATTCGATTCTTATTTGCAGTCGGAAGGGCTGCCCGAACCGGATTTGCTTATACGCACAAGCGGAGAAGTGCGAATCAGCAATTTCATGCTGTGGCAGCTCGCTTACACCGAACTATGGTTCACGGATGTATTTTGGCCTGAATTTTCGCGGGAACATTTTTTCGAGGCGATCCGTTCGTACCAAGGCCGCGCGCGGCGTTACGGGAAGTTATAAAGCTTGAAGGAGGATAAGGCGGATGCAGCAACGAATCATCACCGGTTTATTTGCCGCTGGGTTCTTTCTTTCCATGTTGGTTGCGGGCGACGCCTTGTTCGCTTTGCTTATTCTCGTGCTCGCTCTAATCGCTTATTACGAGTTCATGCGCTTGAACGGCGCGAAGGCATGGGAACCGTCATCCGTCGTCGGGTTTGCCGGCATCATGTTTCTTTCCGTTCCCTGGAAGCAGCTTGCTGCGGATCTGCCCGTTCCTCCTCATACGTCGGTAGTGTGGCTGCTTATGTTTTTGTTTTTCGCCATCACCGTCTTTTCGGAAAACCGGACAAGCATCGATAAAATCGCGCTTCAGTTCATCGGAGTCATATACATAGGCGTCGGGTTTCACTATATGATTTATACGCGGTTATTGGATAACGGACTGTACTGGACGCTGCTTCTGTTCGGATGCATTTGGCTTACGGACGCCGGCGCGTATTTCGCGGGCAGGGCGTTCGGGAAGCATTTGCTTTGGCCGTCCATTTCTCCGAAAAAAACAATTGAAGGCGCCGTCGGCGGCGTTGTCGTTTCCGTCGCGACGGCTTTGGCTTTCTCGCTAATCGATCCGGGCGCTTTATCGGTCAATGAAGCGGTAGTGATCGGCGTCATCGTATCCGCGCTCGGACAATTGGGAGATTTGATTCAATCGGCTTACAAGCGGATCCGGGGCATCAAGGACACCGGCAACATTTTGCCGGGCCACGGAGGCATTCTAGACCGCACGGATTCGTGGATTATCGTGTTTCCGTTCGTGCATTTATTAGGACTGTTGCCTAACTGATAAGGAGGCAACCGAGGGTTGTCCGCGAAACTATTGATGTAAGCAAGGAGGCAACCGAAGGTTGTCCGCGAAACTATTGATGTAAGCAAGGAGGCAACCGAAGGTTGTCCGCGAAACAATTGACTGTAAGCAAGGGAGGATGCGGCTTGAAGAAGATCGCCATACTCGGCAGCACCGGATCGATCGGCACGCAAACGCTCGATATCGTCGCGCACCACCCGGAACGGTTCCGCGTGGAGGCGCTTGCGGCGGGCGGCAACGTCGAGCTGCTTGCCGAGCAAGCGCGCGCGTTTCGCCCGTCCGTCGTTTCGGTCGCCACGAAGGAGGCGGCCGAACGGCTTCGCCCGCTGGTGCCGGAAAGCGTTGCCGTGATGTGGGGAGACGCCGGCTTGCATGCAGCCGCCGCGGAAACGGACGCCGACACGGTCGTCGCCGCAATGGTGGGCAGCGCCGGCTTGAAGCCGGCGCTTGCCGCGATCGACGCCGGCAAGCACATCGCCTTGGCGAACAAAGAAACGCTCGTCACCGCCGGACATATCGTCACGCGCCGTGCGGCCGAGAGGGGCGTTCCGCTCATTCCGGTCGACAGCGAGCATTCCGCCGTCTTCCAAAGCTTGAACGGCAGCCGCATGGAGGATGTCGCCGCCATTACGCTCACCGCGTCGGGAGGCAGCTTCCGGGATCGTACGCGCAATGAGCTCAAAGACGTTACGCTCGAAGATGCGCTGAAGCATCCGAACTGGTCGATGGGAGCGAAGGTGACGATCGATTCGGCCACGATGGCGAACAAGGGGCTTGAGGTCATTGAAGCGCATTGGCTCTTCAACATCGGTTTCGACCGCATTCGGGTGCTCATTCACCCCGAGTCGATCGTCCACTCCTTCGTCGAATTCAACGACCGCAGCGTGATCGCGCAGCTCGGGCTGCCGGACATGCGCGTACCGATTCAATATGCCCTTACATACCCGGAGAGACCGCATTCGCCGACACGTTCGTTGGATCTTGCGGCCGTCGGAAAGCTGCATTTCCGCGAAATGGATTTCGAACGGTTCCCCATGCTGCGGCTCGCTTTCGAGTGCGGCCGATTGGGCGGCACCGCTCCGGCGGTATACAACGCCGCGAACGAAGCGGCCGTCGGCCGGTTCGTTCAAGGGGAGCTGCCGTTTCTCGATATCGAAGCTGTAGTAGAAGAGACGCTCTCGAAGCATGAAGTCACCGCCGGCACGACGTTGGACGAAATATGGGCCGCGGACGCATGGGCGCGCGAACAAGCGAAAAAGTTGAGAAAATAGGCATTTTTCCGTTCTCTTGAACGCTTCGGACGAATAATGGTAAGCTAAGGACATACTGCCTCGGGCAAGCGGCCATTCAATGATGAGGCCGGCACAGCCGCCCGGAAGCGCATAAGGAGGAACGGCTGACTTGATGACGCCTCAGTTGACGCCGCAAGGTATTATCCTTACGGTGCTCCTGTTCTTTGTGTTAGTGACGATACACGAATGGGGCCACTTTTACTTCGCGAAGCGCGCAGGCATTCTGGTGCGCGAGTTCGCCATCGGCTTCGGGCCGAAGGTGCTTTCGTTTCTTCGCGGAGAGACGAAATATACGCTTCGCATGCTTCCGCTGGGAGGGTATGTCCGCATGGCCGGAGAAGATCCGGAAACCGTGCAGGTTCAGCCCGGACAGACGATCGCCGTAGACGTGCGCGGAAACAAGGTGAAGACTCTTTACTTGGACCGTCTCGACGAACGGATCGACGCCGTGCGCGGCGAAGTGAAGTCGATCGATCTGGAACGCCGCCTGACCGTCACGCTTGACGTGGACGGATCGGACGAAACGTACCGCATCGATCCCCAAGCGAACATCGTAGCACGCAACCGCGAAATGCAGATCGCCCCGTGGGACCGCCAGTTCGGCAGCAAGACGGTCGGCCAGCGGGCGATGGCGATATTCGCGGGTCCGCTAATGAATATCGCGCTCGCTCTCGGCTTGTTTATCGGGTTCGCTTTCATGAGCGGCATTCCGGTAAACATCGCGGTGAACCAAGTGTTTAAAGATCAGCCGGCCGAGGAAGCAGGTTTGCAAGCAGGCGATGTCATCCTCTCCATTAACGGACAGACGATCGGCGCCGACAGCTCAAAAATTACAGAGCTAGTGAGCCGGTCAGCGGGGAAACCGATGGAGTGGATCGTCGGCCGCGACGGTGAGCAAGTACGTATTGAAATAACACCGAAAGAGACGGTCGACAACGAAGGCAATCAAGTGATTCGCGTCGGAGTCGGTATGATGCCCCTCACCCGTTCCGCAACGTTGCAAGAAGGCGTCACCAACGGCCTCAATACGATGTGGGCGGCGACGGTTACGATTTTCCAAGGGTTCCAGAAGCTCATTCTGGGCCAATTTACGCTCGACGATCTCGGCGGGCCGCTGCGCATCGCGGAAGTGACGATGCAGCTCGCCAACGCCGGCATTCTGTATTACATTTGGTGGGCCGCCATGTTAAGCTTGTACTTGGCCATCTTTAATTTGCTGCCGATTCCGGCGCTCGACGGAAGCCGGCTCATCTTCCTCGGCTTGGAAGCGGTAAGGGGGCGTCCGATCGATCCGAACCGGGAAAGCCTTGTGCATTTCATCGGATTCGCAATGCTCATGCTGCTCATGGTGGCTGTAACATATAACGATATTTTGCGGCTGTTTCGGGGGTAATCATTGATGTCGAAAGAAACGGATAAGCAGTTTGTGAAAGAAATAACGCCGCAGGGCGAAGATTTCTCAAGATGGTATCTCGACGCGATCCGCAAAGCGGACTTGATGGACTATGCGCCGGTGCGCGGCTGCATCGTGTTCAAGCCGGACGGCTACGAGTTGTGGGAGCTCATCCAGCGCCAGCTCGACGATCGCTTCAAGGCGACGGGACACCGCAACGCGTATTTTCCGCTGTTCATCCCGGAAAGCTTCTTCCAGAAAGAGAAGGAGCACGTCGAAGGGTTCAACCCGGAATTGCCGTGGGTGACCGAAGCGGGCGGAGAGAAGCTGGAGGAGCGTCTCGCCATCCGTCCGACGTCCGAGACGATGATCGGACATATGTACGCCAAGTGGATCCAATCGTACCGCGACTTGCCCGTGCTCATCAACCAATGGGCGAACGTCGTTCGTTGGGAGAAGCGCACGCTGCCTTTCCTGCGGACAAGCGAGTTTCTGTGGCAGGAAGGCCATACGGCCCATGAAGACGAAGCGGACGCGCGCAAAGAGACGATGCTGATGCTCGAGACGTACCGCGAATTTGTCGAAAATGTTCTCGCCATCCCGGTCATTGCCGGCCAAAAGACGGAATCCGAGAAATTCGCCGGAGCCGTCGACACGTACTCGATCGAAGCGATGATGCGCGACGGACGAGCCGTGCAGGCGGGCACGTCGCACTACCTCGGCACGAATTTCGCGGAGGCGTTCGAAATCAAGTATCTCGACCGCGAAAACAAGCAGCAATTGGTTCACACCACATCGTGGGGCGTGTCCACGCGGCTCATCGGGGCGCTCATTATGGTGCACGGCGACGACCGCGGACTCATCCTTCCGCCGAAGGTCGCACCGACGCAAGCGGTGCTCATTCCGATCGGGCCGCCGGCAAAGCGCGAACCTGTGCTTGCGAAGGCGGGCGAAATGCTCGCCGATTTGAAAGCGGCCGGCGTGCGCATCCGGATGGACGACCGGAACGACGTGAGCCCCGGCTGGAAATTCAACGAGTACGAAATGCGCGGCATCCCGATTCGGATCGAGCTCGGACCGCGCGATCTCGAGAACGGACAAGCCGTGCTCGTGTCTCGCGTAACGGGCGAGAAGCGGGCGGTGGCGCTGGACAACATCGCGGAAGAAGTGAAGGCGCAGCTTGAGGCGGTGCATCAAGAGATGTACAACCGCGCGCTGGCGTTCACGCAAGAGAACTTCCGCTCCGTCGAGACGCTGGACGAGTTGAAATCGAGCGACGATAAGCTGAGAGGGTTCGTCCTGGCCGGCTGGTGCGGTTCCCGCGAATGCGAAAGCACCGTGAAAGAAGAGACGGGAGCGACGAGCCGCAACATCCCGTTCGAGCCGAAAGAACGCAAAACCAAATGTCTCGTATGCGGCAAAGACGCGAAGCATACGGTCGTGTTCGCCCGGGCTTACTAAGGGCGGACGCGGCCCCGCGCCATGCGGGTACGCCATAAAACTCATAGATGAAGTAAGCGTAAAGTCAAGAGGGCTTAATTCTAAGATTCAGTAAGTTTTGGGGAGGGACCCTTTTGAGCAATGTAGCTGAAAAACGGAATCGATTCGAGCTTCTGATGAAGCAGGCGGGCATACCGACCGACGTGATCGATTCTTTTTTTGCCGACGGATATATCGACCGGGTGGAGACGAGCAGAACGAACAGCGAGTGGAAGTTTTTCCTGCATAAGAACAAGCTGGTGCCGATCGACGTGTACCGCTCCTTCTGCCGTTCGGTCGTGGATAAGTTTTCTCATATCGCAGCCATCAGTTTCGTGCTGGAATATGCGGATACCGTCACCGACGAGGCGCTTATCTCAGAATACTGGCCGCTCTTCGTCGAGTGGGCGCAGAAGGAAGTCGTCTCCGTCAACGGATGGTTGGCCAAAGCGAAGCTGGAAGCGGAACCGGGACTCGTCACCGTCACGCTGTTGGATCCGGCAACTCTCGAGCTCGCCCGCAAGAAGGGGATCGAGGAGCTCGTCAAGCAATATTTCTACCGGTATTTCTCCAGGGATTACCGCGTGAAACTGGCAGTTTCCGAGTCTCTCAGGGCCGAGGAGTACGAGAGATTCCAAGCGAGAATCATGGAGGAGGAAAACTTCTTCAGACAGGAGCTGCTGTCCGAAGCGGCGATGCAAGGCGAGAGCCTTGCGGCGGACAATCCGGCGGAAGTTCTGTCTTACGGATACGAGATTAAAGATCAGCCCGTTCCGCTTCAGCAAATCCAAGAGGAAGAGAGAAAGACGACGATTCAAGGCACCGTGTTTCAGCTCGACGTGAAGGAATTGAAGAACGGCAGCACGCTGTTCCAATTCTCGATCACCGACTTTACCGATTCGCTGCAGTGCAAGTGCTTCGCCAAGACGAAAGACGACGTCAAGACGCTCAAGCTGCTGTCGGTCGGCAAGTGGGTGCGCGTCCGCGGACGGATCGAATACGACAGATTCATGATGGTGCCCGAGCTCGTCATGATGGTGTCGGACTTGAACGAGGTTCCCGCTCCGCCGGAGCGGCGCGACGATGCGGAAGAAAAGCGCGTCGAATTTCACCTTCACACGACGATGAGCACGATGGACGCGGTGAGCGGCATCGACGAGTACGTGAAGCTGGCCGCCAAGTGGGGGCACAAGGCGATCGCGATCAGCGACCACGGCGGGGTGCAGGCGTTCCCCGAAGCGGCGAAAGCCGCGAAGAAGAACGGCATCAAGATGATCTACGGCGTGGAAGCGAACGTCGTGAACGATTCGGTGCCGATCGTGATGCAGGCGGACGACCGTCCGCTTACCGGAAGTACATATGTGGTGTATGACGTGGAGACGACCGGGCTGTCGGTCGTGCACAACAGGATCATCGAGCTCGCAGCTGTCAAAATGGTGGACGGCAAAGTGATCGAAGAGTTCGCCGAGTTCATTAACCCGCATGAGAAAATACCGTACAATATCACCCAACTGACGAACATTACGGACGAGATGGTGGAGAACGCTCCGGAAGAGTCCGACATTATACCGAAATTCGTGGAATGGGTCGGCGACGCGGTGATGGTCGCGCATAACGCCAGGTTCGATACGGGCTTCCTGCAGGCCGCTTGCAAGCGGCACAGCTTGCCGGAAATGGCCAACCCGGTGCTTGATACGCTCGAGATGGCGAGATTCTTATATCCGTCGATGAAAAATCACCGATTGAACACGCTCGCCGACAAATTTAAAGTATCTCTGGACAATCACCACCGGGCGATCGACGATTCCAAGGCGCTTGGGGACATTTTGTTCCATATGCTCAAAGAAGCGGACGGCCGCAACATTAAGACGCTGTCTGCCTTTAACGATTATGTCGGAGCGGATTTATCCAACGCGCGTCCGTTCCACTGCAACGTCTACGCGCTCAACGCGGTCGGGAAGAAGAACTTATACAAGCTGGTTTCATGGTCTCATACCGATTATTTCAACCGCGTCGCGTGTATCCCGAAGTCGAAGCTGGAAGAGCTGCGTGAAGGGCTGTTGATCGTATCCGGATGCGAGAAGGGCGAGTTTTTCGAAGCGGTGCTGAACAAGTCGGCGGAAGAAGCCGAGGGAGTGGCGGAGTATTACGACGTGCTTGAGATTCAACCGCTTACGTTCTACATGCACTTGGTGGACAAAGGATTGGTCGGAAGCGTCGAGCAGCTGCAATCCGCGATCCGTACCGTGTGCGACATCGGCCGCAAGCTCGGAAAGCCGGTCATCGCCACCGGAAACGCGCACTATGCGCATCCGCGCCAGAAGATGTTCCGCGACATTACGATTCACGGCATTACCGGGTTTAGTCCGCTCAAGGACATGAAGAAGCCGGACGCGCACCTGCGCACGACGAAGGAGATGCTTGAGGAGTTCGCGTTTTTGGGCTCGGATCTCGCATATGAAGTGGTCGTCAGCAACACGGCGAAGCTTGCCGACCGGTTCGAAGAGATCGAGCTGTTTCCGAGCAAGGGCGGGCCGACCGACAACGGGTTGTTCTCGCCGATCTTTGAAGGAGCGGACGATGAAATCCGCAATACGTGCTACGAGACGGCGCGGCGGCTGTACGGCGAACCGCTGCCGGAAGTGGTGACCGCGCGGCTCGAGAAAGAATTGGCGCCGATCATCAAATACGGCTTCTCCGCCAACTATTTGATCTCCGCGCGGCTTGTAAAGAAGTCGAACGAAGACGGCTACTTGGTCGGTTCGCGGGGCTCCGTCGGATCGTCCGTCGTGGCGACGTTTCTCGGCATATCCGAGGTTAACCCGCTGCCGGCGCACTATTTATGTTTATCCTGCAAGCACAGCGAATGGTTTCTCGACGGCTCGTATCCTAGCGGATTCGACCTGCCGAACAAGGATTGCCCGAAATGCGGCGCCCCGCTTAAAGGCGAAGGGCAGGACATCCCGTTCGAGACGTTCCTCGGCTTTAAGGGCGATAAAGTTCCCGATATCGACTTGAACTTCTCGGGCGAATATCAGCCGCACGCGCACAATTACACGAAAGTGCTGTTCGGCGAGAAGAGCGTGTTCCGCGCCGGTACGATCGGCACGGTCGCGGAGAAGACGGCGTACGGCTTCGTGAAGAAATACGAGGAAGACCGCGGCGTCAAGTGGCGCGGCGCGGAAGAGGGCCGTCTCGCGCTAGGCTGTACCGGCGTGAAGCGGTCGACCGGCCAGCATCCCGGCGGCATCGTCGTCGTACCTGACTACATCGAAGTCGAGGACATTACGCCGGTGCAATATCCGGCCGACGATACGAGCGCGGAC
Organism: Paenibacillus alkalitolerans; assembly: GCF_016482785.1. Lineage (GTDB taxonomy): Bacteria > Bacillota > Bacilli > Paenibacillales > YIM-B00363 > Paenibacillus_AE > Paenibacillus_AE alkalitolerans. The sequence goes on from NZ_JAEMXM010000011.1 coordinate 177,541, forward strand.
TGGAAGACGACGCACTTCGACTACCATGCCTTCGACGCGAACCTGCTCAAGCTCGATATTCTCGGACACGACGATCCGACGATGATGCGGATGCTGCAGGACTTGACCGGCGTCGACCCGACGACGATTCCGATGAACGACCCGAAGGTGATGAGCATCTTCTCGTCGACGACGGCGTTGGGCGTTACTCCGGAGCAAATCCGCACGCCGGTCGCGACGTACGGGGTGCCGGAGATGGGTACGAAGTTCGTGCGGCAGATGCTGCAGGAGACGCAGCCCAAGACGTTCGCCGACCTGCTGCAAATATCCGGCTTGTCCCACGGCACCGGCGTATGGCTCGGCAACGCGCAAGAGCTGATCAAGAACGGCACCTGTTCGATCAAGACCGTTATCGGCTGCCGCGACGACATCATGCTGTACTTGATTTATAAGGCCGGCATGGATGCGGCGCTAGCGTTCAAGATTACGGAAAGCGTGCGGAAGGGCAAAGGCTTGACGGACGAGTGGATCGAAGAGATGAAGAAGTGCGGAGTGCCGAAGTGGTACATCGACTCCTGCTTGCGCATCGAGTACATGTTCCCGAAGGCGCACGCCGCCGCTTACGTCATCTCCGCCGTGCGCACCGCGTTCTTCAAAGTGTATTATCCGATTGAATATTACGCGACGTACTTTACGGTACGCGCGGACGACTTCGACCTGGAGCTGCTTGCGCAAGGCTACGACGCCATCAACGCGAAGATCCAGGAAATCGAAGAAAAAGGCTTCAACGCGACGACGAAAGAGAAGAACATGATTTCTCCGCTGGAGATGGCGCTCGAGATGACGGCGCGCGGGTTTACGTTCAAGCCGCTCGACTTGTACCGTTCCGATGCGAAGAAGTTTATCGTCGACGGCACGTCGCTTATCCCGCCGTTCTCCGCGGTGGGCGGCATCGGCGAGAACGCGGCGCGCAACATCGCAGCGTCCCGCGAAGACGGACCGTTCCTGTCCATCGAAGATTTCCAGCAGCGTTCGAAGGCGTCGAAGACGATCGTCGAGCTGCTGACCGGCATGGGCTGCTTCCGAGGTCTGCCGGAATCGAACCAATTGGCATTATTCTAATCAATTACATCAATCCTGTTTGGCACTTATTCGATATTGGCTCCTTCGGGGGCCTTTTTTACTTGGCTGAGAGTGGCGGAGCAAGCGCCGGAATCGGCTATCGATGCGAACCACTGCGGACAAGAACAGACCGTGCTATCCCGGTGAAATGTCACGGGGGCTCTCCCATAGATGGGACAGCCCCCGCATTTTCTTACGATTGTTTCTTGTTGCCCTGCGTGATGGCGCTCTTGGCGCCGGGCGCATCTCCGTATTGGATAGAGTCGCTGCCGTATTCGACGGAATCGTTTTGCCGGAAACCGATCCGTTCATGCGCCGTTGTATCTTCGTAAACCGTGTTAGGGTTGCCGTCTCCTTCTTGCGCTTTCTCTTCGATCGTCATAAGTTCAATATTCCCCCTTCCGTTTTTACCCAAATAGGATATCCGGCGGGTTGTGAAATTATCCAATAAAAAAAAGGAGCTGCCTCGACGTCTCCTTCTCACGCTATATGCTTTAAATTGTAATGATTCCATGATAAAATAAAGAGTGGTTTCAAACTCTGATTTTCGTGTTTTCGTATTTCCCCAACTATATAATAACATGAAAATCCGGGTTTGTCAAACCATCATTTTTCGCGAAAAGGGAGCGGGAGAACGCATGAGTGTGACGGAGAAAGATTGGCTGGAGGAGCAGGAGCGCATCGATCGGGTGATGAGCGAGATCGGCAGCCGAATCGAAGTCCTTGGGCAGCACGCCGGCGAAAAGAAGTCCGAAATTGTGGACATCCGCAAAAATTTCTGGGATGACGTGACATTCAACCCGAGAGATGAGATGGAATCGTACTTTAACATTAAGCAGCAAGCGGATGTGCTGGCGGAGCGGGAGAGAGGCTACGAGCATGCCCGAAAGCAGCTTGCTGTGCTGGCGCGGCTCAAACAGTCCCCCTATTTCGGAAGAATCGACTTTGTAGAAGATGGAGAGAAGACGGCCGAACGTATTTACGTCGGTGTCGCCTCTTTGCTGGATGAAGATGAAATTCAGTTTCTCGTCTACGATTGGCGGGCGCCGGTGTCGAGCCTTTATTACGACTATGCGCCGGGACCTGCTTTGTACGATACGCCGGGTGGAGAAATTAGCGGAGTCATGAACTTGAAGAGACAATATATCATCCGCGACGGTGTATTGAACAGCATGTTCGATACGGGTGTGACCATCGGCGATGAGCTGCTGCAGGAAGTTCTCGGCAAACAGGCAGACACGCAGATGAAGACGATCGTCGCAACGATCCAAAGAGAGCAGAACCGGATCATCCGCAACGAACGGAGTCGACTGCTTATCGTTCAGGGAGCGGCCGGCAGCGGGAAAACGTCAGCGGCTCTGCAGCGAGTTGCGTATTTGCTGTACAGGTACCGTGATACGCTCAACGCGCAGCAAATCGTGCTGTTTTCGCCCAATCCGATCTTTAACAGTTACGTCTCCACTGTATTGCCCGAGCTCGGGGAAGAGAACATGCAGCAGACGACGTATCAGGAATATGTGGTTTTTCGGATCGGCGGCGCGTTGGGTGTGGGGGATCCTTTTGACCAGATGGAATATGCCCTTACGGCGATGAGCGAACCTGGGTATGCGGCGCGTATGGAGGGAATTCGGTATAAAGCTTCCGCCGATTTCTTGAGCGTGATTGAACGGTATGCGTTTGCTTTGCGAGAAGAGGGTATGATCTTTAAAGATGTAACGTTTCGCGGCGACATTCTCGTATCCGCTGATCGAATCAAAGCGGAGTTTTACACTTATGATGCGTCGATGAGAATTCCAAACCGCTTGAAGCTCGTTACCGAGTGGCTGCGTAAGGAGTTGGACGCATGCGAACGGGCGGAGAGAGAGAAATCGTGGGTGGAAGAGGAGATCGAGCTGCTCGAAGAAGAGGAGTATTTGTGGGCGCATTGGGAAGTTCAGCGGAATAAACGTGATGCGGGGGATTCGTTTGACGAATTTGAACGGGAGCGCGATCTGCTTGCGGCGAAGGTGGTGGAGGCGGAGTTCAAGACTGTCCGCTCGCTGGTGAAGCGGCTTCAGTTCATCGATTTTCCGGCAATTTATCGGCAGTTGTTTAAGGATCCGGAGTTTGCGGCGAGGTTGTTGGATGGAGCTGTCGGGCTGCCGGAGGCATGGAGTGAAATTTGCGCGCAGACGTTGGAAGCGTTGGATCGTGCCGAGCTGGCTTACGAGGATGCGACTCCTTATTTATATTTGCAAGAGTCGATTGAAGGCTTTCGGTCGAACCACTCGGTGAGGCACGTGTTCATAGACGAGGCGCAGGATTATTCACCGTTCCAATTCGCTTTGATTCACCGGCTGTTCCCGCGCAGCAAGATGACGGTGCTCGGCGATTTGAATCAGGCGATATATCCGCATCCGGCAGCATTTGAATCTATGTATTCACTGTTCCCCGACGAGCCGGCGGAGACGTTCGTTCTGACGCGCACGTACCGGTCAACACGGCAAATCGTTGAGTTCACCAGCAGGATGATTCCGGGCGGAGAAGGGATGATTGAACCTTTCAATCGTGAAGGCGCTGCGCCGACTGTGACGCAAGCTTCCGGCTATGCCGATCTTGTCAAGAAGGTTGCTAGGTGCGCCACGAGTTTGGTTGCGGCAGGACACCGGACCGTAGGCGTTATTTGTAAAACTGCCGCCGAAAGTCGGGAGGCTTATGAAGAGTTGCGTCGCGCCGGATTGGAGGTTTCGTTGATCGGGAAGAACTCTGCTACCTTCCAGTCCGGAGTTTCGGTCATCCCATCTTATCTCGCGAAAGGCGTCGAGTTCGATGCGGTTATCATCTACAATGCATCGCAGGAGCGGTATAGGAGAGAGAGCGAACGTAAGCTGCTTTACACCGCCTGCACCCGCGCTATGCATGAGCTTCACGTGTTTTATGTGGGGGATATGAGTATGTTTTTGTCATAATTATTGTCGTGAGCAGTCGGGTCTTTGTACCTATATCGGGCTGCTCTTTTTGTTTTTGCGCATGTTCCGTTGCCGGTTATTTTTGGTAGTATTTTCTACCTGCGTCATTTACAATGGAAGTAAATTCGAGGCGAGCTAGGGAAAATCATACTCCGTGTTCTCGCCTTTCGTGGCGGTTCAGAATCAAGAGGAGGGTATACGTGTATATCATTTTTTCCTTAGTTATTCTTGTTTTAGTTCTTATTATTATTTTTTCCGTATGGAGAATATCATCGAGACATGTAAATGTACCGTGTCCTTTTTGGCTACGCTGGGCCGTTGAATTAGAAAATCCTTTTACAAAAAGCAATCAATCCAAACATATCATTAGCCGGCTTGATATTGAATCTGGAATGAAAGTGATGGATATCGGGTGCGGTCCAGGAAGATTAACTATACCGCTTGCAAAAGCGGTAGGTCCAAACGGTCAAGTAGTCGCCGTAGATATTCAACTTAAGATGTTGGAAGTGGTTCGAAGCAAAGCTGCGAGAGAAGATCTTTCGAATATTGAATTCGTTAATGTAGCGATGGGTGAGGGCAAGCTTACAAAACAAGGTGCCGATCGAGCCGTACTGGTTACAGTTTTAGGAGAGATTCCAAACAGAGAGTTGGCGCTAAAAGAAATTTATGACTCCTTAAAGCCTGATGGAATTCTTGCTGTAACTGAAGTCATTTTTGATCCGCACTTTCAGTCGAAAAAGACTGTATTGGATATGGTCAAACCGATAGGTTTCACGGAAGTTGGATTTTTTGGAAATAAATTGGCTTACACAGTTTATTTGAAAAAAGGCTAATCACCTAAGCGTCGCTCAAGGCGCGAACCATGAGCAGTCCGGTCTTTGTACCTATTCCGGGCTGCTTTTTTGTTACAAGTTTCATTTATTTTGGTAGTATTTTCTACCTATGTCATATAAAATAGAAGTACATTTTTGTGTACTGGAGGGAGTTCATGTACCATGTTTTTCGGAATGGGGAAGGTACATTGGATGTGCGATTTCCTTATTCGGAAGAGAATGTAATCAAAATAAAAATGGTTACCGGGAGGAAGTGGGTACCAGAGCGTAGAGTGTGGACAGTGCCGGATAATGAGAAATCTTGGCGAATGTTGCGGGAGCTTTTTAGAATCGAGGAAGTTTCCTCAGATGAAGGTAATGCCAAAATGCTTTCAAACTATTACGAAGCTCTAACATTAAAAGGATTAAGCCCAAAGACACGAAAATCGTATGTTGGTCACATTCGCAGATTCCTAGAATTCATCAGTAAGTCGGCGAGAGAAATAACGAGTGAAGACGTTAAACGATACTCATTACTGTTGCTAAACGACGGTTGCTCGCATTCTCATGTGAACCAATTCCTCAGTGCGTTGCTACGCTTTTCTCAGCTGGAAGGCATTGTTGGAGTAACGGTTGACGGGCTTATCCGACCGAAGCGGGTCAGTCGATTGCCGGATGTATTATCGGCTGAAGAAGTTTTAGCGGTCCTAGACGCAGTTGAGAATATCAAGCACAAGGCCCTTCTTACAATAGTGTATTCAGCAGGTTTGCGTGTGGGAGAGGTTGTTCGACTTCGTATCAGCGACATTGATGCGGATCGTAAGATGATCCATATTCGTCAAGCCAAAGGGAAGAAAGACCGATATACGCTACTGTCCTCGGTTGCGTTGGAAACTTTGCGGGCTTACGTTCGTTCATTCCGCCCTAGTACGTGGTTATTTCCTGGTGGAGAAGGAACAGGTCATCTGACTGAACGAACTGTTCAAAAGGTGTTCGAGCAGGCTCGCCGGAAAGCAGGAATCATCAAACCATGCTCTGTACATACACTTCGGCATTCATTCGCAACCCACTTGCTCGAATCGGGAACCGATCTCCGCTACATTCAGGAGTTACTAGGTCACGCAAGTTCAAAAACTACCGAACGTTATACACATGTAAGCAAGAAAGATGTTGGCCGCATAATGAGTCCGTTGGATCGATTGTTGAAGGAGCGGGGTGACAGCGGAGCATGACCGCTTCTTTATCGACAGCACTGCCCACGCCTAAATGTTGAATTTCACGAACCAGGTTCGCACATTCATCAACATATTAGTTGCAAGACGAAGTTCGCACATTCACATTATTTGTATTGTAAAACGAAGCAGATTCGTCTTTTCTCACAACATAAGAGGGATAAACGAAGAGTAGGTTCGTAAATAAGACGTTATATGCAATTGGAGCAAAAAACACAAAAAGAATTTCTTTAACGGTAACAGAAGGACCTGAAATGATGAAGAGTATTAAACCCTTAACTGACAACGCGAGATGATACGAGGAATAAGTAGTTGTTTGAGCTGCGGGACTAAATTAAATGAAAAATCTTAAACCCTTAACTGACAACGCGAGATGATACGAGGAATAAGGAGCTGTTTGAGCCGTAGGACTAAATTAAATGAAAAATCTAAAACCCTTAACTGACAACGCGAGATGATACGAGGACTAAGTAGCTGTTTGAGCCGTAGGACTAAATTAAATGAAAAATCTAAAACCCTTAACTGACAACGCGAGATGATACGAGGAATAAGTAGCTGTTTGAGCCGTAGGACTAAATTAAATGAAAAATCTTAGACCCTTAACTGATAACGCGAGATCATATGAGGAATAAGTAGCTGTTCGAGCCGCGAATGAAAAATCTTAAATCCTTAACTGATAACGCGAGATCAACGAGGAATAAGTTACTTTTGAAACCGCGAATCAAGGACATATTAAAAACAATAGTGTGAAAGCAAACTCGAGGATGGCTCCAACAGCACATAACACCGCATTCACGCATCGGGGCTGACACCCCTCGGTCCGCAAGAGGTTTTTCGAGGAAGTGGATTCAGCGGACAACCCCGCACCGGCTAAGATAGGATCTATCTAAGCCGATGGGGGTTCGTGAATGCAAGAGACGTTATACGCAATACCCCAAAAACAAAAATAAAAACATCTTCTTATAGGAGAACAGAATGAAGTTTCTACAAATCATGAAATACAGAAAAAATAAAAGGAATTTATTGGAGGGTATTCAACTTGAAAAGCCTAAATTATTTGTTCCATGGGATGTAACGCCTGTAGAGTTGACGAAAATGTTTGAAGGCGCGGGTTTAAATAAAGTAACAAACGAGTATTTTACAATTGAATGTATTTCGCATGGGGGTTTAACGCATGTTCTTGGTTTTCATTTTAATAGAAATCATTCAAATAAGTTGCATATACTTGAATTCTTTAGGAAATCGTACCCTGATTATCACGAGTCTTTTACAGAATTCCAGAAGCATTTTGAAAAAACATATGGAAGATCGACAAAAGAATACCCAATTAATTCTGAAGGATTCCCTTCATTTGAATGGAGAATTGGAACGGAAATACGAATTCAACATTATATAATGGATCGTTTTGGGTTAGAGGAACGATTACATATACAAAAAGCAAGATAGAAGAAATTCGACTGTAGCTCGAAGAAGTGGGGTACTGCGTATAACACCGCATTCACGCATCGGGGCTGACGCCCCTCGGTCCGCAAGAAGCATTTTCGAGGAAGCGGATTCAGCGGACAACCCTGCACCGGCTAAGATAGGAGCTATCTAAGCCGGTGAGGGTTCGTGAATGCAAGAGACGTTATCTGAAAGAGTCCAAAAACTGAAAGGATGAAAAATTATCTTAAAGAAAACTTTATTTTACTTTATATTAAGCGTTATTATCTTTGGAGCCTTTATAAGTTTTGAATTGATAATTGATCGGGTTGACCAGT
>NZ_JAEMXM010000012.1 GCF_016482785.1 Paenibacillus alkalitolerans
CAAGACCGATATCAAGTTTTACGGTTCAGAGACTAACTGACGCGGTGAATTATAAAAGGACAGTTTTTAGAGAAGAACAGGTATCTACATATGAAATTTTATTTTAAAGGAGCTTTCTAAGTTATTCAGGCTGGCAAGGGCATCGTATAAGAATGCATTCACGCGGCGGGCCGACAAGCGGCCCTTGGTCGCCAGAGGGATTTCGAGGAAGTGGACTAAGGCGACAACCCTGCACCGACTAAGCGCATCGCGCCTAGGCCTTCGGCCTTTAAGTCGGTGAGGGTTCGTGAATGTAAGAGACGTTAGATGAAATAACGGCAAATTATAAAAACAAAGAAGGTATTTCGATAAACGGTTTACATATGCATTATCTTAATGATGAAAACTTTGAACATTTGAAAGAAAGAATGGCATAAAGATCCTGAAACCAGGCGTCGAATTGCTATTGGGGACATAGAGAAGTGGTATTACTTTGTTCAAAGTAGGTTGGACTATTTTGTTTGGATGGTTTCTGAAAATGATGAGTGGGTGGGTGAAATAATTACTGAAATCTAAGATTGCATGTAAGTGATGGTATAGATGAGAACGGTTCATATAAATACATATATAATTTATGAAGCTGAATCGAAGAGGGCCGTTACATCATCTCACCGCGTTTACGCATCGGGTCAGCTACGCTGTCTCTCGGTCCGCAAGGAGCTTTTCTAAAGTAGCGGATTCGATTCAGCGGACAACCCCGCACCACCTAACCGCATCGCGGCCAGGAAAACGGGAGACTAAGATAAGAGCTATCTAAGTCTCCCGGCTTCCTTTAAGGTGGTGGGGGTTCGTGAATGCGAGAGACGTTATATGACAAATGCTGAAAACCGGTAAAAATCATTAAAATATTCAGAGCAGGTGATGTGAATGAATGACCAGCAGCTATTACGTTATTATTTGAATATAAGGGAACCAGAAGCTTATCAATGGAATTTATCACCAAGAAGTTTATATCTTGAACTCGAGACAAGGGACTTTTTAACAAGAAATTTTAAAGTATATAATGGCATGAAAGCTTGTAATATTGGTATTGGTATTGGTGTTGGTGAATGGGATGACTTTTTAGGGTACTTCTTGAAAGGCTATGGTCAATTAACGAGTGTTGATATTGATCAGGAAATCTGTGAGATATTCAGTTTTAGACAACAAAGAGAGGGACATACAAACCCATCAAATGTAACCTGTGGTGACTTTTTGGCGTGTATGTTGCCCAAAATGGAATATGACTTAGTGACAATGATCGGATCTGCCTTGAGAGAGATAGGGAAATATCGTAATACATTAGAGAAGATTAGTGAAATAATGAAACCAAATGGACATTTGATGTTTATGGATTTTGATAAGTATCACAAGAAAGATGAGTTGTTAGGAGTATTGCATGAATTGAACTTGGAACTTGAACGCTTAGAAGAATATAATAGATATCCAAGTGTCGGTTTTTATTGCATGAAAATTAGAAAAATAGCGTAATCTTTGTGTGGGCTATTCGAAGAGGCAGTATGCGTCGTATAACATCGTTCCAGCTTCGCGGCTATCGCCGCTCGGTCTACCCGAGGAATTTCAGGAAGCAAATGCAGGCAGACACATCGATCTCCCTAAGATAAGAGCTGTCTAAGGGAGTCGCCGTCGTGAATGCAAGAACGTTAACTTAAATCATTGCAACAAATAGAAAAACCATTTAGGAGTTGAGCATACTTGGCTTTAGACACATTTACAAAAAAGAAAATAGAAAAAATCCTTGATAACTACATTGATAAAAAAATTCCAAAACATCTTAAAGAAGAATACAAAATCATGTATAAATTCAGAGGCAATACATTAACACTGACTCAAGAAAGACCTTCATACATACCCGGGCGACGCGTTGAGTTACCTGTTGCACAATTTAGATTTGAAGATGATTACTGGAAGGTCTATTGGAAAGATAGTAAAGATAAATGGCATTTTGTTGATGATATCAATCCAGATAAGAATTTTGAGAAGCAATTAATGATTGTTGATAAGGATGAGAAACATTGTAACTCGAAGGAAGCAATGACTTCAGTTAACACCGCATTCACGCATCGGGCCGGCATTCGCTGTCCCTTTCAAATGATAGGAAGAGATGAAATATGACTGATATCAGAATCACGGAGTTTGATTCAATGGGACTTTTACAATTAAAGGATTTGGATTGTGCTCCATTACCGAAGGAAAGGGATTCCATTTATATTTTGTTCTATCGGTTCTTCAGGGACACCTGTAGACTTGCCTATATTGATAATAAATTAGTTGGTTTTATTTTAGGCTTGGTTGATCAGACCGATCAAAGTCATGCTTATATTCATTATCTGTTTGTTGATGAGAAACATCGGGGTAAAAGAATTGGTGAAAGACTCTTAAATGAATTGATTCAGTACTTAAGAAACAAGAAGTTAAGAAAGATCAGTTTAATGACAGGAAACCCCAAGAATGAACTTTTTTATTCAAGATTTGGATTTATTCTGGATAATGAATTAATGGATGAACATTTGAATGAACCCGTATTTAAATACATAAGGGAAGAGAAAAAGATGATTTTTTATAGATTGGATTTATAAGAATTATTGAGGTTAATCAAAGAAGGTGTGAACTTCATATAACACCGCATTCACGCATCGGGCCAGCTGCGCTGTCCCTCGGTCCGTAAGAGGCATTTTCGATGGAGCGGATTCAGCGGAACCGGCTAACTGCAGTCGCAACCGCCCCTTCGGGGTTAAGCCGGTGAGGATCCGTGAATGCAGAGACGTTATGTGAAAGGACACAAAAAGCGGATTCGAGGGAATTTCATGGAAGATAGAATAAGAAACTTACTGGAATATCTTGATTGGAATCAATCGGTGGAATTACAGGAAATGGCCATAAAAGAATTAGTGAATTATAAGGATTTGCTCATTGACTCAATAATTACATCAACGGGAAAACATCAATGGTTAAATGCAGTTTCATTTGTTTGTGGTTTGGATGAAAGCTATCAATTGAAGTTTGTGCCCCAACTGCTACTTCTGCTTCAAGACATGAATTGGCCAGGAGCTTTAGAAGCAACAGAACTGATGGTAGCTCTTGAACACTCCGAACTAAAACCTCATATTGTTAATGCTCTAATACAAGCGAATGCTGACAATGATACAATATGGATCGCATGGTTAAAATCTTTTATAGAAGAAATAATGTTGGAAGATCTTTTAATTGAATACAAGGAAATAATACATAAAGCAGAATGGTAGTAAATTCGGGGAAGCGGAATCAGCGGACAACCCTGCACCGGCTAAGATAGGAGCTATCTAAGCCGGTAAGGCTTCGTGAATGCAAGAGGCTTTATTAGAAATTTGGAAGCCGGATCATTCATCCCATCCGTAAGAGGTCTAACACATTTTAATGTTTGACGAATAAGGGGGGACATTAAGAGATGAGTAAAGGAAAGATCGTATTTTTAAATGGAGTAACCAGTTCTGGCAAAACATCTATTGTCGATGCTATTCAATTAAGGTCAGATGAGTTTTTTTATGTTGTTGCAAATGACCTTTTTGAAGAAATGATAGGTGATAAATATCTTCGCGAAGATTATTGGAAGTATTTAAGTGATGCAATTAAGATGATGTATCATACTGCTAGATTATTTTCTGATCACGGTAAAAATATATTAATTGACGGCATTATGGTAGAACGTCCTGAACTAAAGCCACATTATGAAAAAGTGAAGAACATTTTTGCTGGTTACCCCTTATACATTGTTGAAGTTTATTGTCCTTTGGAAATTTGCCGCCAAAGAAATATTCAACGTGGAAATAGAACCGAGGATCAATCGGATTGGCAACACAAAATCATGGCAAAAGATATATCTTACAATTGTACTGTAAACACACATATAAATACTCCGGAAGAGTGTGCGGATATTATTCTAAAAGAGATTTAAAAAGGGCAATAAAAAATAAAAACAAAAAAGCATAAGTAAAACAGTTAAAAATTCACGTATGGTCGACGTTCTATGTCCCAGGTTGGGCCGATCCATCATATAACACCACTTTCACGCTTCGGGCCTAACGGCCAGCGGAAACCCGCATCGGCTAAGCTCGGAGCTCCAGGAGGTCATATGAATCACTTACTAAATGATGAGACGGAAAGGCTATATATCCGTCCCTACAGAATTAATGATCTAGAAAAGTCCTTTAACCTTATGCAGGATAAAGAACTATTTAAGTTCCTGCATTTTGATCTAATGACTTACGAGGAGTACCAAGGTTTATTTCATTGGCTTTTAAAGAGTTATGAATCTAAGGGACGTAATTTCAAATATTCTTTCGCCATTTGCTTAAAGAATTCAGAAGAATTAATTGGTTGGGTTGGTGTTGGTAATCTTGATTTACTTGATAAAGAAAAGGAAATTTATTATCTGATAAGCAGGGATTACTGGGGAAATGGTTATGCATTTGAAGCCGCTCAGAAAGTAGTGGAATATAGTTTTAATACCTTAGGACTCAACCGTTTATTTGCCAAAGTATCGCCTGAGAACATATCGTCAAAAAGAATTATTGAAAAACTTGGATTTCAATTTGAATATATACTTGATGATCTGCCTGAAGAACATTCGGAATGTAACGGAGAATTACTATATTCATTATATAAAAATGATTAAGCTGGGAAGAGGTGTTCTCAGCTGATAGAGAGGAACAAGAATTATGATGGTTCAAGGATTCAGTCATGTAACAATCAATGTTAGAGATTTAAGTAAATCTTTAACGTTTTATCGGGATATGTTAGGAATGAAAGTCAGGCATCTGGTAAATACAGACGCTTACTTGGAGTGGGGGACTGCCTGGATATGTATTATTGAAAGAAGTGATTATGAACAAGTAACGCATAAGCACATTGGAACGGATCATATAGCATTTTATATATCAGAGAAGCACTTTAATGAAGCAGTAGAGATTCTCGAAAAGCATAATGTAAAAATTGTACGAGGGCCGATTAAGCGTGGGGTAGGATGGTCGGTAAACTTTTTAGACCCGGACGGAACTGAACTAGAGTTACATACTTCAACTTTGGAAAAACGAATGACAGTGTGGAAATAATTTGTTTTTTTCGATTCGCGATGCTTATCGACTTTGTCACGGTTGGAGGATTATGACGTAAAAGAAAGAATTATAGTTTAGAACGAATTATGAACGGCGGCTATGAAGGGATCGAAGCACCATGAATCGTTATGCATGGCACATCGGCCTTTCCATGATATTGGCTTATTCCGGGTTAAGCTGGTATTTGCACGATACGACGTACTTGAATATGTTATGCATCAACTCTATTGGACTGTCTTTTTGATCGCATTCGGCGAGGAGCCGGACACTTTCGGCATCCCTGAAATATTGTGGATGCTCCAATATTTGTTTTACATCCTCGCACTTTACCTGCACTACGGTTTTTATTGGATGTGCTCCTCTTTGCAACCGTTTCTCTAACCATGTATTGGCGGCATTTCATTGAGCCGATGGTGCCGAGCTGTCAAACGGTGAGGTATTATTCAATTTGTTCTGTTCTTCCGCTAATGCGTTTTTTTTATTCGGTCTGCTGATCCTTTATATCTATGAACGCGTTTCGGTTGACTCCCGGGCTACTTTGCTGCTCATGATCGGCTTCTTTATGAAGTCGAGCGGGAATACGACAGCTTTATATCTCAGCAAAGATAACTATTGGAGCGAGATTCTGGGGTGGCTCCCCGAGCTGTGTTGGTTCGGCGGGTTGATGTTTCTCGGTTTCTCCGCTCTTGAGCAACGAGAAAGTCAAAGCTTCTCCATCAACCACTGAAAAAGGCCGCTATACACTCAGACGCTATGTTCCTCTGATTGCCGTGTTCGTGTTGATAATGGCATTTTCGTTGAGCGTTGAACCGCTCACAATTAGCTTGCTAGGTTTAATTATCGTCTTCGTCATATTGCTATTGCGGCTGTTCTTAGATTAGGGAACGCTTGTGCTTATTTTGTTTTTTTGGTTACAATAAAATTACAATTTGGACAGCGAAGGAGACATGATGCATGGCAATGAACAATGAGGATATGGTAAAAGAGTTTGAAGCATTTATACCTTTTGTGGTTGCATTGAACGATTACGATGAAAGTCATTGGAATTTGCCGATTGCTGAAGGGAAATGGAGTTTGAAGGACATCATTTGCCATATTATGCTTTGGGACAAATATTTCTATGAGGAAGCTATTCTAAAAATCAAATTGAAAGAACCTTTGACAGTAAGACATTTGAATTTCGATGAATTTAATGCCAATGCAATCGAGTATTCAAAGTCGCAGACAAAGCAATCCATCATTGACCGGTTTGCAGAATACAGATCCAAAATTATTAACGATATTTCAGGATTAAGCGATGAAGAATACATACAAGAGTATTTTGACGGCGATAAAAAGATATTTACCATTCAAGAGTATTTGAGAGGATTTATTCCTCACGATAAACAACATAAAGAACAAATTGAGAAATTTTTAAAGTCAATAGCGTGATGGAGAGCGAACGATGCAAAATCTTATAAAAGATGCAGTTCAGCTTCGTGATGTCACGGAAAGAGATCTCCCCATCTTCTTCGAGTATCAATTGGACGCCTCCTCAAATTATATGGCTGCTTTTACGCCCGAGGACCCCTCTGACAAGGCCGCATTTATGAACCGCTGGTCCGATATATTGGCAAATGAAAATATCATAAAGAAGACTATACTTTACAACGAGTATGTCGTCGGAAACATATTGAACTTTATACAGTTCGGCGAACCGGCGGTCGGCTACTGGATTGGAAGACAATACTGGGGAAAAGGAATAGCCACCTCCGCGCTCTCGAAGTTTTTAGATTATGTAAAAGTTCGCCCGCTGTATGCCCGTGCTGCCAAAGATAACATTGGCTCCGTACGTGTCTTGGAAAAATGCGGATTTAAGATTTATGGTGAGGATAAGGGATTTTCCAATGCAAGAAACGAGGAAGTTGAAGAATATATTCTAAAGCTTGATGCTTGATGTATGATTGCAAAGACATGGGATCGGTTGAAGCGGGAGGCCCTGCTGCAGCTATGGCCAAAGCCACTAGCGAGGGCCATCGTTTCTTAATCAATTCCACGCAAAAAACTTTGTTCTTAACCTTTCTTTCTCCGGAAAAAATCGATCCGTTGAGTTCGGTAGTCTCGGGCATGTAGCGGAACACCATTGTTCAACGTATAGGGACGAGCAATTATTTCTTCTCGGAGATGGGAGGGCGCATCGTTGGCAGAGATTAGGTCAGGGTTCGATCTCCACCAGGCAAGCAGCATGCTTTACCCTCCCCAGACTCGAATCGACGCTTAAGCAGCCATACTGGGCGATTTGGTCCTTATGTGTGCAGCAGCCTGCTTCGCGAGAGTCATCGAGATCCAAAACA
Organism: Paenibacillus alkalitolerans; assembly: GCF_016482785.1. GTDB lineage: Bacteria > Bacillota > Bacilli > Paenibacillales > YIM-B00363 > Paenibacillus_AE > Paenibacillus_AE alkalitolerans. The sequence continues at coordinate 7,466 of NZ_JAEMXM010000012.1, forward strand.
TGGCCAGCGCAATAACCGGGTGAAGGGCGGATATAATTCCGATATCCGACGAAAAAACGGCGGTGGCATACATCAAGACGACCGAGACTAACAACTGAATGCTTTTCAAGCGATAGGTGACCGGCAGCCTTGCGATGAACGTTAAAAGTATCATCGTGATCGGAAAAAAGATAAAAACACGGGCAAAATTCGTATGAGCCATCCAATTTTCCGAATCCACGAACGTGGCCATTCCAGCGATAAACACCTGCATCGCGATAAGCAAAGCAAAAACTCGCGCCACCCACATCAAAACGAGAAAAGCTCTGCGTGCGCCGGGAGACAAGCTCCCGTTTTTTTCTGCGAGGATTACATTTCTGTTCATTTGATTTTGCTGAGGCTGCCGCCACTGAGGGCGAAGCTACCGCCGCGTTCATCGGTTCCCGTCATGACGGAGGCCTGTTGCCGGCCGTCTGTGGCGATGGTCCAGAAACTGATGGTTATCGCGGTGGATGTGGGCAGCATGCATGTCTGAATCGGGGGGTCCAGCTTGGCGGTGTTTCCCCGGGCCACCAGTGACCACGTGCAGCCGTCGTCGGTTCGGGCGGTAATCCTGTTGGCGTAGTCCCTGGTGATCGTCACGTGTCCCCGCTCCGGTGACCGCTCCATGTTCTGCGTGCTGTCCGGCGCGGTTCGGACAGTGGTCCGGATGTTCACCCCGGTCGCCGGGTCGGCTGGGTCGTACGCCCAGGTGCCGGTGAACTTCGTCGTGGCGTCCGGGTCGTACTCCTTTGCCTTGGTGCGGGCGCCCTTCTTCAGCACGAAGTCGTAGTCGCCTTCGGGCCGGTGGCTCTTGGCGGTGATGATCTCGTTCTCGCGAACCCCCTCGACGGTGACCGTCCACTGGGTGATCGTGTAGGCGACGTTTGAGGTGGGGTTGTGGCAGAGCTGGGACGGCGGGTCCAACTCCAACGAGGCGGGGGTGGCCTTGAACCTCCAGGTACACCCGACGTCCGTACGGCCGACGATCCTGCCCGGGCCTTCCGCGGTGAACACGATGTCCCCGATCTGGGGCACCTGGAGCCGACCAGGCACGTTACTCGTCGCAATGTTGGTCATGGTGGCGCGGTTCGGCTGGTCGTAGTTCCACCTGCCCAGGTACTTCCCGACGGCATTGCTCTCCGTGTCCGTTGCCAGCTTAACCGGCGCTGCCGGCTGGGATGGAGAACCCGTTGCGGAATTTCCGCAGCCTGCCAAAACGGTGGCCAGAACTAAGACCGTCAGTAAAATAACAAATGCACTTTTTACTTTTTTCAAGGTCCATTCCCTCCCTAAAAATAAATTTTAAGCGATTTCATTTAAATTTTATTTACCATGAGATCCCAACTTTTCATTCGATTGATGTTTCCCATTATCTTATTTTCTATTTGTTACCGGAAGGCGTCGATATGATCGGTCGCCCATTGTTTGAAGGTAAATGGAGCCCGCCCGGTAACTTCTTCCACCGTTGGAAGCACAGTCGAGAACCCTTGCCTGTTCAGGTCGAAGAACGCGTCGACAATTTCCGCAGGCATTTGTCTAAGCATGTATTGGCGAGCAATGTCGTCCGGGAGCGTTTCAAAACCGAGATCGCGGCCCAATAAGTCGCTCAATATGTGAACTTGTTGTCTAGGAGTAAGCGGTTCCGGGCCGGTTAAGGAATAGATCTTCCCTTCATGCCCGTCTGTGCTAAGCGCCTTCGCGGCAACGGCGGCAATGTCGCGCGAATCCACGGATGGAGTGCTGATGTCGCCGAACGGTATTCTGACAATTCCCTCAGATCGGATCGAATGCGCCCACTGAAACGAATTGGTCATGAAACCGCCGGGCCGAAGGAAGGTCCAGTCAGCGCCCGATTCCCGGACGGCTTGCTCGGCGTCCAAATGGAGTCGCGCTATAGCGTTGTCTGAGCCAAAATCGACCGCTAGCGCAGAGAGAAGAACGATATGACGAACCCCGTGTTGCCGGGCTAACTTCGGGAAGTTGAAATCGGCGTCAAGCGGCAACACCCAAAATACTTTTTCCACGCCGTTCAATGCCGCCTGAAGAGTCTCCGGCTTCGTTAAGTCGCCAGCTGTCGCCTCCACTCCTTCAGGGAAACTTACCTTCTTAGGATTGCGGCTTAAAGCACGCACTTCGCAACCGGACATATGCAGCTCACGAATTACGTTATAACCTACCGAACCTGTTGCACCTGTAACCAAAATCATGTTCTTCACCTCTTCAAAAGGATTCTTTACATCTTGTGTGAGTGCTCACCCATAACGGGTGCCGAAAAGCTGTCCCTCTAACTAGATGTCAAAAGCCAGATCGAAGCCTAGATGAGGCGACGTCTCCAATTGAAATACCAGCGTGCCCACGGCAAACAGGAGGTATACGGTTGGATAACCGATCGAGTAGTCGCGTGCGCGAAGGTGGGTGAAAATGGCAGCGACAAAGAATAAGATGATGCCGATTGCGGCGGCCGCCCCGATCAGCGGCACGGCGAAGCCTACCAGCAGTCCCAGCGCGCCTGCTGCTTTGAGCACTCCCAGCAAAAACATCCACGAAGTCGGTACTCCCACCTTTTCCATGACGACGACGACCTGCTTGAAACGGATAAAAGCCATTGTCGCCGAAAAGGCGTTACTGGCGATCGCCAGGATGGTGAAAATGATGTAGGCAGTAAACATTATAGACACCTCTTCCAATCGATAGATGAATCCTCGTGACGACCTACCGTACCAGTAACAAGTAACATGTCTTCACCTCTTCAGTAGAATTCATTGCATCATGTGTGAGTACTCACTCATAACACAATGTGAATACAGAAATCTTTGCAAGGTTCATGGATATTTTGAGTGTGCACTCACTTATTAATATATTGGTTTTATTTTCCTTTGTCAAGGGATAGCCTGATGTCTTTCATTCGATCGAAGGCGACGGCTGTTCCGGCAGCACACCTGGATCGGAATCGTTCAAGGCGAAATTCCTTGCAGAAGCGCCTGTAAAACATTTTCAACAAACTGTTTCCTAGCCTCTTCCAGTTCGTCCTCGCCTAAAAATTGCAGGTGAAAGGCGTGTTGAAAACAAGCTCCCAGCAATAGATCGGCGACGCTGCGAGGATTAAGGCCGGCTTTTACCCTACCAAGCTTCTGTTCGGCAAGAATATAAGACGCAACGATCTCATTGGAACGATGGGGGCCTTCATTCCGCTGCTGGAAATTTTGTCTATGGCGGGCAAGAAAATCAGGCTCTGTGAACATGGATGCTGTCATGACCATAGTCAAATGAAAGAAATCGAGCGCGGCAAGCGCCGTTTCTTGCAGATTATCCTCTACGGTTCTGGTACCCTTGCGCCCGGGAAGCTTGAGCAGGACGGCAAGATACCCGCTCAAATGGCTTTTCATTAACTGTATTATAAGATCCTCTTTACTTTCGAAATGATTATACAAAGATCCTTCGGAACAATTGGCGATTCTCGCAATTTCCTTGGTTGTCGTCTTGGAAAGACCATTGGTCCGGATTACCTGCTCGGCCGCATTGAGTATTCTGTCCCGGAGCTCCATCTTTATTTACCCCTCGCGTTGTAATTGAAATGATTCGGGTGGCCCCTTATATTTCCGATTATGAGTAATCACCCACTGGAAGTCAACATTGGCGACCGCTCAAGAGAGCGGAAGCGCGAAGATGATGAGTACCAGGTTCGATTCCCCTAGGCTCTATATTATGCAAACAACCGATCCCAATAAGGGTCGGTCATTCCTTTTTGTCATTGTTTAAGATCTAAGTAGTTTAATTATTATAAAGATTGTATTTTGTCTGCTTACGGTGAACAATTGGAGCCGAATATTTGGGAACTGGTTATTTCATATCTCGGATTGATGAAGTAATTTACTCAGCTTCCCCTCATCGTGAACCAACCTATTTCATTGGAAAATGCCGCGGTGTTTATCAACATAGCCGAGAAGATCCAGCTTCCATATGAAACGAGCGTGTTGATTACAAACAAATGTTCGTGTATAATGTAAAAAAATCGATTGCGCAGACCGGTGTATCATCTAATATAAACCTCCGCATAAAGGAGGCATCCCATATGCTGGTTACTTATTTCTCCAAACGTATCTATAGAAATACAATAGAGCAATCGACGCCGTGGCGGATGCCTCTGCTTCGTGATCTCCGCTTCCCGTACGGCCAACAAGAAGTGGACGATGCGGTTACGTTTCGGAAGAACAGGGGAAAACCGATCGCCTGGGCGGTGGAAGACCACGGAAATTATTATTGGCCGGCCAGTTACAAACGCTGCTTATGTGATTTGGCAACTGGTAACTGCAACGCAACACGTACGTTAATAGCACAGTTTCTGGCTGGTCTTCATTATCCATTACAAGGCGGGATACGGTATGTTCGGTTCGGCTAACAAATCTTGGCCGCAAAGGGTTTCGATAATATCTGGCGAGTGCATGTTCCTTCTGTTTTCGTATTGGTATTTATTTATGAACGGGAATGTATACTTTTCTTTGCCTGAGGGTGATTTCAATCGAAACGTGTTATTGTTTGGATTTTCTATGGTTACTTTTTTCAGAATGAGTTTCATGGTGTTTTACTTATTGAGAAGAGGGATATCCTGGAGGGAAACGTGGGGCGTTATCTTTGCTTTTGCAATTTATTATATCGGATTTTCCATGTTAGGCAGTGCCCAGGATAAGCCGCCGGATTGGCTTGACGGGATTGCTGTGTTTATCTTTGTCTCAGGATCAATGATCAACACGCTGTCTGAAATGTTGAGGAATCAATGGAAGAAGGATGAACGCAATAAAGGTAAGCTTTATACGGGAGGGTTATTCAAATATTCCATTCACATTAATTATTTTGGCGATGTCCTTTGGGTCTGCGGTTTCGCGTTGCTCACAAGAAATATATGGGCTGGACTGATTCCCCTCTTCTTATTTTTCATGTTTGTTTTTCTGTATATCCCGGAGCATGATCGGTATTTGAAAACAAAATATGGAGCAGCCTTCGAAAAGTATGAGAAGAATACAAAAAAACTGATTCCATTTATTTATTAATTCCTTGCAAATCCCGGCCGATTTAAAACCCACTCAAGAAACTCCAGACGATTGCCGAACGGATCTTTGAGGAAGAACCGCTTCACACCCTCTTCGGTTCGTTCCTCATCATGAATGACCTGGATATTGCTTTGGAGTAAATGTTCACGCAATGATTCTATATTGTGTACAAGAAATGCGGGGTGGGCTTTTGAAGCGGGGATGAAATCCTCTTGTACTCCGATGTGCACCTGGTGAGCGCCGCATTGAAACCACACGCCGCCGCGTTTTCTCAGGGTTTCCGGTTTCGGGATTTCGACCCAGCCTAATAAGCCGCCAAAAAAGCTTCGAGCCGTCGGCTCGCAACCTTCAGGTGCCGCCAACAGAACGTGGTCAATCCCGTAGAATTTATGTGACATATAAACCCCTCCCACATCTAGTTTCATTATATGAAATTAAGTTTCATCCATCACAACTCCACTCTAATGCAAAATAGCTTAAAAGTCCAGTGTCATTCTTATCACCGGTTCCCGTCATGTGAGAGATCATACAAGATTCATGTCAATACCTGCCATCAAATCGTAAGTATAGCGTTAGTTAATGGAACACCATGCAAAAAATCTGTCAGATAATCTTTCAGATAAACCGGGCCATTCAGCAGTAATGGTCCTACATAGATGGATTATTTTCCCTAGCTATACTGCTCTTCTCATAGGAAGTGCGACCCAATCCTAATCGCTATTATTTCCCGAAAATTTCCCCTGAAAGCTTTTTCATCTTTAAACAACGACCATGTCCTACCAGTATTTTGCATAATTCGACAATTCGATCCCGTTGATAATTAAGACCATGGTTGGGATTTATATGTCATTTGTGTTAACAAAATCGGTACTGATGTAGCTTGTCCATGTCAATTTCGTTACGGTATGTTGAGAGTGTGGAAGTCGTTGTCGATGATTGCGGAATTACGGCGAAATCGATATTTTCATATTTCGCAGCCGCAAACTTACTTATCTTGTTATTCTTAGAAGTTAGAAGGATGTGGGTGAAGTACTGTTTTTTCAAAATATATATATAAATTAGGAGTGGTGTTTAATGAGCGTCAAGAGATGTGATGATAACGATGGCAATTAAGATCGAGTCAGAGTGTTTGCTTACCGAGGAACGGAACCGGATCGCCGAGGAGCTGCACGATTGTGTGTCTCAGTATTTGTTCGGCATCGTGACCTCCGCTCACTCCATGAAACGAGACTGGAACAGCATGACTGAGGAACAAAAGTTAGAGCATATTCAAGAGATCCAGGAAGCGGCGGCTGAGGCTTCGCGCGAGCTGCGCATGACGATTTACAATCTGGGCTCGTCCAAGTTCAGCACTTCATCCTGGATCGCGAGCATCGAATCGTATCTAGCCAAGCAGGCCAAGCTTAACGGCGTCGGGATCCGATTTTACGCGCCTAATCCATGTCTCCAATTATCTGTCGTTCAACAGAAAGCACTGTACCGGATCATTTCCGAGGGTGTAGGCAATGCGATTCGACATGGCGCAAGCAAAAACGTAAACATTAGATTGACTCAAATGCAAGGTATCGTCAAGCTTACAATCGTGGACAACGGTAACGGCTTTAACTTGACTTCGCAGAAGAAGCAGATTAAGGTGAATTCCGGCCTCGGACTAAGTAACATGCGCAAGCTTGCAGCATCGTTGGGAGGCACGTTTGATGTTTACAGCAGGGAAGGCGGCGGAACCCGGGTACGCGTTTTGCTGCCTCTGGAAGACATAACGGATAGAACCAATCATAATACAAAAAGCGGGTGATAGTCGTGAAAATCGTTATTGTAGATGATCATCCCTTGGTTCGTAAAGGGCTGACCTCCGTATTGGAACGGGAAGAATGGATCGATCTAGTCGGGGAATCGGAAACGGTCGAGGATGCGTTGCAGCTTATAGAGAGGACAAATCCCGATTTGGCGATCGTCGACATCAAGCTTGGGGACCGGTCCGGATTCGAGCTGGTCGAAAGTCTTCGGCATCTTCCATGCCGGTTCATGATGCTCACTTCGTCTGCGTCGGCAGCGGATCTTCGGAGAGCGGAAGAGAGCGGCGCCGACGGTTATGTCCTGAAAGAAGCGATGCCCGAGGAGCTGCTGCTCGCAATCAAGATGATCGAAAGAGGGAAGAAATATTTCGACCAGGGTCTTCTCGAAGCTCTTATCCGGAAGGAAGCCGACGACCCGCTTGAAAAGCTTACCCCTAAAGAGAGGGAAGTGTTGTCAGCGCTTGGAGAGGGGCTGTCCAACAGCGCGATGGCAAAGAAATTGATGATTAGCGAATTCACGGTCAAGAAACACGTCAGTCATATATTTCAGAAGTTAAATCTAAGCGACCGCACTCAAGCCGCTCTGTATGCGCAGTCGCGAGGCTTGGCCGCCTATTCGCCTCCGGATGAAACGTATGTATTAAGACAAATTTAAGAACGCTATGGCGTATGGCGCGAAAGTATAATCATCTTTTATACAAAAGCGGCAGCGTAGTATACAACCGAAGTAGAAACAAAATCATCCGTTCGCGTAATAGTTTATCAGAGCATTATCAATATACAATTTAAGTGAGTTAATCAAATCATTGTAAATTGTATAATGTCGGCATACAGAAATGCCATAATATATCAGAAAATTCAGAAAAATAATTGACTGTTTTTAACAAACACAGTATCGGAGGAAATAATTTTGGAATTACGACGATATTGGAATATTGTCGGAAAAAAACTATGGTTGACCGCACTGATCACGTTAATCAGCTGCACGGCCGCAGGCTTTTACTCACAACAATTCAGCGTACCGGAATATGAGGCTTCGGCAAAGCTGATTGTGAATCAGAACACAAGCTCAAACGCTCTTAACCCCAGCATCGATACAGGTTCCATTACCTCCAACATAATGCTGATTAAAACTTATAAAGAGATTATCAGAACTCCCCGGATTATGGGGAAAGTTGTCGAGCAGTATCCGGAGCTGAACGCTACCGTTAATGAGCTCATCGCGAAAGTCAGCGTAAGTTCCGTGAATGAGACGCAGGTCATGTCCGTTTCCGCCAGAGATTATTCTTACGAGCGGGCGGTAAAGATGGCGAATGCCGTTTCCGAAGTGTTCCAACAGGAGATTCGGACACTTATGAATTTGGACAATGTGTCCGTTCTATATTGGGCCGATCCGTCGGAACAACGGGGACCGGTATCCCCGCCGCCGACAAGGATGATCGTGATCGCTTTTATATTGGCTGTAATGGTTGGAATCGGATTGTCGTTTCTGTTGGATTATTTGGACGATACGGTTAAAACCGAAAGAGATATCCGGGCTCGGCTGGGGCTTCCCACATTGGCGGCAATCCCCAAAATGAAACGAAGGGACATGTCCGGCCGTGGCGATCATATACCGAATACGAATCAAACGGGGTGGAAGAAAAATGTCACGATTGATGCGTAAACGGGGCTTGATAGCCGGCACTAGTCCGAAGTCTGCGGTCTCCGAAGCGTATCGCAGCTTAAGGGCAAACATCGAATTCTCCAATCGCGATGAGACATTGAAAACCATTGCGATTACTTCCGCCTTGTCCGGGGAAGGCAAAAGCACCGTTTCCTCCAATATTGCAGTTGCTTACGCTCAGGCAAACAGGAACGTACTGCTAATCGATGCGGATCTGCGCACTCCCGTTCAACATCAAATATTCGAACTGTCGAACCATATCGGTTTGAGCACGGCGTTGGCAATGCGCAGCGAGATCGGGGACGTTATCCAGAAGTCGAACATCGATAATCTGCAGTTGATCACCGCCGGTCCGATCCCGCCGAACCCGTCCGAGTTGTTGGATTCCATACCTATGGCATCGTTGCTGGGGATGGCTAAAGAAATGTTCGACATCGTCATCATTGACACTCCGGCGATCACAATGTTTGCCGATGCGCTTGTCGTAGCAAACAAATGCGACGGCGTCGTATTGGTAATGAATTCGGGCAAAGTGAAAAATGAAATCGCCATAAAAGCGAAAGAATCCCTGGAGTATGGCAAAGCCACGATAATCGGCGCTGTGTTAAATAATGTCAGCGGTTAGCTATCGGAACCGGAACCATACCAGCCGGTAGTAAGGAAATGTCTCCTGCTCCTTTATCACCGGAGGCACTCGGTCATGCTGTGGGTCAGCCGACCTTAGACGTTAATCGTCGAGGGTATGACGTGAGGGTGGGTTAGATGCCCAAATTTTTTAACAAAAGAATCAAAAATTATTCGGATATAAAAAACCTTCTTCGTGAAACTTATTAATTCAAGAGTTATAAAAAGGTAATTATCTAAAAAGACGAGCTATGTTTTCCTGGAGAGAGAGAACATAGCTCGTCTTTTTAGTCTCAAGCAAGGCAAGTCAATGTAGAAAAAAATGGTAGGGGTAGGGTGAAATCATATGAAAAATTTGAAAAAAGTTAGAAAAGCGATTATCCCTGCAGCTGGACTAGGCACCAGATTTTTGCCTGCGACGAAAGCGATGCCCAAAGAGATGCTTCCGATTGTCGACAAGCCGACGATTCAATATATCGTAGAGGAAGCGATAGAATCCGGCATTGAAGACATCATCGTCGTCACGGGCAAAGGGAAAAGGGCGATCGAGGATCACTTTGATATTGCTTTCGAACTTGAGCAAACGCTCGAAGAGAAGGGCAAGCTCGACACACTTGAGAAAGTGCGGCAGTCTTCTTGCGTGGAGCTCCACTATATACGGCAGAAAGAAGCGAAAGGCTTGGGTCATGCCGTATGGTGCGCACGCAATTTTATCGGCGATGAGCCGTTCGCGGTGCTTCTAGGCGACGATATAGTGCAGGCAGACATTCCGTGCACAAAGCAGTTGATCCAACAATATGAGAAGACCGGAAGCTCGGTCGTCGGCGTACAGGAAGTGGGTAATGAACAGACGCACCGGTACGGAATACTGGATCCGTTAGAGAAATACGAACGTCTTTACAAGGTTAACCGTTTCGTGGAGAAGCCTCCGCAAGGACAAGCGCCGTCGAACCTCGCGATTATGGGCCGTTACGTTCTGACTCCAGAGATCTTCGACTATTTGGGCAGGCATGTGCCCGGAGCCGGCGGGGAAATTCAGCTGACCGATGCAATCCAGAGGTTGAATGAAGATATTGGAGTATACGCGTACGATTTCGAAGGCACTCGGTACGATGTCGGAGAGAAGCTCGGGTTTATCATGACTACGATCGATTTTGCGCTTCGTAACAGCGAGCTCAGGTACCAACTGATACAAGAACTGGAGGGAATCCTCGAGCGGGAAAAGGTGGGTGAAAATCATGTCCAGAAGATATAACTACGAAGCGACGTTGAACGTTCCTGAATACAAAAGGATTGTTCACGGAAACGAGAAGAATCTTGTTTTCTATAACAAAGTCAAACGCTTGATCGATATAACAGGATCCTTGCTGGGATTGATTTTCTTTACCCCGCTGTTTGTGACCCTCGCGATCCTGATCAAGCTGGAAAGTCCGAAGGCGCCGGTATTTTTCTATCAGACTAGAATCGGCAAAGACGGTAAGCCGTTTAGAATGTATAAATTCCGCTCTATGGTGCCCGATGCGGAAGAGAAGCTGAAAGAGCTGCTGGACAAAAATGAAATCCAAGGCGCCATGTTCAAGATGAAGGAAGATCCGCGCATTACCCGAGTCGGGAAGTTTATCCGGAAAACGAGTATTGACGAGCTTCCGCAGCTTATCAATGTACTTAAAGGAGAAATGTCGTTGGTCGGCCCGAGACCGCCGTTGCCTAGAGAAGTTGCGGAATACTCGGAGTACGACAAGCTTCGGTTGACGGTTACACAGGGCTGTACCGGATTGTGGCAGGTAAGCGGACGCAATCAGTTGAGTTTCGAACAAATGGTTGAGCTCGATTTGAAGTATATAAAAGAACGAAGCATTGCGGGGGATTTGAAGATCATATTGAAAACCTTCAAGCTGCTGCTTGGAGCCAAGGATGCTTTCTAACATAGGGCGGCGATTGTAATGAAGAAAATTATGTTTATTACGAACCGGCTTCCCTTTCCGAATACGGACGGACGGAAAAATATGCTGCTTCAGTACATCAGGCAAGTAAAAGAGATCGATCCCGGCAGCGAGATCGTGAACTTGTCGTTCGTGGACGACGAGAAGTACCTGAAGCATCGGCCGGGCGAGATTGACCGGCTGGTTTGCCTTGAATTACCGGGTATTATCGAGAAATTGTTCAATATCCTGATCTATTCGCTTCTCCTAAGAATGTGGCCGCTTCAGGTATCCGTCTACTATTCCCGGAAAACTCACCGGAAAATTAAACGCATCATCAATGAGGAACAGCCTGATCTTATCTTGTACGATATGGTGCGGGTGGCGGAATACTTGTCGGACGGTCAAGCCCGAAGGATTCTCAGCTATGATGATTTATTGTCGCTGCGCTACCGGCGGCAGCTTAATTGGCTGCAGTATATACCTTCGGTGTTCGGGGGCTTCTCGAACAAATTGCCAAGCCGCTTGAAGCGGTTCACGGACATGAAGTTCATTCAGAAGCGGCTCATTTCCTTTGAAAGCAAGCTGCTTGACCGTTACGAAAGATCGGCGGCCGCACGCTTTCATCATCTCATCTTCACCTCGCCCGCGGAAGCCGAAAGCTTCCGGCAGATTACCGGTCACAAATCGTGCTATGGCATACCAATGAAGTTCGATCCGGACAACCTGGGAGACGTTAGACCTCGCCGATACGACAAAAACAAATTGGTTTTCGTCGGGAAGATGGACATTCCGCATAACAGCTCCGCCGTCGTCTATTTCTGCGAGCGGATATGGCCCAAGATCAAGCGGCATGCTCCGGAGGCGACGTTCTATATTGTCGGGAAAAATCCGACCGCCGAAGTGCTGCGGCTGCAAGACACATATCCGGGTGTCGTCGTGACCGGTGAGGTGGACGACGTCAAGCGAATCGTCAAGGATTCCGCTTTGATGACCGCTCCGCTGCTGTTCGGAACGGGGATTAAAACCAAGATTCTGGAGGCGATGTCCTGGGGCGTGCCGGTCGTAACCAATCCGATCGGCAGCGAAGGGATCAACGCGAATCACCGGGAGGATCTGTTCGTCTGCGAATCGGACGACGATATGGTTCAGAACGTGCTCCTCCTGCTGAACAATCATGATATCAACGATAAAGTATCGCGCAATTCGATCCGCTATGTGACCCGTCATTTCAGCAGCTCCGTCACACGCAAAAATATGGAGCTGATCCTGTCATAGCGAAAAAGCGCGTAGAAGAGCAGGTGGTTCCATCATCCAAAAGCTAATTATTGCGCTGTTTCTATTCTCTTTGGCGGTCATCACGTATGATAGTTTGCCGTACTTCGACTTTTCGGTCTATCGTCCGATTTCGATGTTTTCGATGTTTACCGCTTCGTTGCTGCTGCTGTTTACCGACTTCCGGTTCAAGAAGGGCGATCTGTTCTTACTGCTCTTCGTGATGTACAGCACCGGGCACTCCCTTATTATGTCGATCGGATATGAGGATGCCGGCAGCAGCTTCAAACATGTGGTAACACTGGTGTTCGGGCTTTCGATGTACCGGATATCCGTCTATATCGCCGAACAAGCCAAAGAAAACCCCGCACTGATCGGATGGATTGCCAAGAGTCTCATCATCGCGTTTGTTCCGCCGCTGGCGGCGGGCTTCCTGCAGTTAATGGATTCGCTATTTGTCCGGAGCGGATTTTCCGGGGCATTCACGGGACTGTTCTCGGAGAAAGTGTACAAAGGCCGGATTCAAATGCTGTCGGGCGAGCCTTCTTGGGCTGCGATCCATATGCTGAGCGGCGGACTGCTTATGTTGTACATGTACAAACAAGGGTTCCGAAAGCATCTGATCCTGCTGACCGGCACTGCGGTGCTGTTGGTGTTGTCGTTCTCGGCATATGCTTACAGCGTGCTGCTGACAGCGATAGTCATCTATGTGCTTGTCACGAATAAACACCGCGGGCGAATGCTTCTGGTATTGGGAGCAAGCATTGCTATTGTCGCGATCGGCGTACCGTTTTTACTGGAGACCTTTCGCGTCAGCGGTTATTTCACGGATCGGTTTCAGTTTGATTTAAACAAACTGTACCGTACCGACAATTCATTTTACATCAGGGTCGTCTTCCCTGCCATCGGTTTCCTGGAATTTGCCAAGCACCCGATTTTCGGTGTCGGAGGCGGATATTATTACAGGGAATTCGCGGATCTTCTGCTCAAGCATTTCAGCGACGGGTTAAAATTCACGGAAGTATACGACCTCGTGTTCGTTAAACCGGATATGGCGACGTCGCGGAACTTGCTGTCCAAAATATTCGCGGAGGAAGGCATTATCGGAGCCGCTCTTTTCACCGGTTTTATGATCTCGATCTTCCGCAGCGCCGGTGCGAATTCTTATGCGAAGTTCGCCTTCGCGCTGTGCGCTGCGCTCGTTATGAATTTCGATTCCTATTCCTTTGTAAACTTTTGGTTATTGATCGGTTTCATCAGGGGCGGCTTTTTCAACAAGCTTCCAGCTGTTCGGGCAGCGGGCGGTATCGATACGAACAGCATGAAGGAGATGAAACTTATAGCATGAAAATCGTCATTGTCAACAGTCTGTATACCCCGCATATTATCGGCGGTGCGGAAATTTCGACGCAAATATTGGCGGAAACGCTTGTCCCGGCTGCGGAAGTACATGTGCTTACGGTCGGGGGGCAGAAGCGCACAGCCGGAGTGTTCGCGGAGACGGTCAACGGAGTGACCGTGCATCGTCTGCCGTTCAACAATCTGTATTGGATCGGCGACGGGAAGAAACGCGGTTTGCTGATGAAGACCGTCAGAAGAATGATCGATCTCTACAATCCGATGCAAATCCGGGCTGTAAGGGATCTGCTGGCCGAAATCAAGCCGGATCTGATCCATACCCAGAATTTAACCGGGTTTGGGGCCGGGATATGGACGGCATGCGCCGAAGCCGGTGTGCCTGTCGTTCACACCTTAAGGGATTATTCGCTTCTGTCGCCGGTCAGCTCACCGATCTCAAACCCGCTGCTGGCTAGGATCTACAGTCTGACTTCCATTGGCTTCAGCAAACGGGTTTCGGCTGTTGTCGGCATCTCTTCACACATATTGAAGAGGCATACGGATGCGGGATTATTCCCTAACGCCTTCCGGCAAGTCATTCCGAACGCGGTGGACGGCGATATCGTCCGCGCGGAGAAGGATTTCTTCCGGAAACCGCTTCGCCTCGGCTACTTCGGCAGAGTCGAGCCTGAGAAAGGCGTCCGCGAGCTGGTCGATGCGATTCGGTCGGTTCCTCGCGATGTTGTTGAGCAAGCCGTCATTTGCGGCGACGGCGGGTTGAGACAGAACATTATGGAGCTTTGCGGCAACGATGACCGCTTCGTGTTCACCGGCAAGGTAACGCCTAAGGAAGCGCGCAAACTCATGGCAAGCGTGGATGTCACGTTCGTCCCTTCGATCTGGGAAGAGCCGTTCGGGCGAGTGATTATCGAATCCTATCAGACAGGAACGCCGGTATTCGCTTCGGCTGTGGGCGGCATTCCGGATGCCGTCTGGAATCCGGACGAATTCTTGTTCAAGCCGGGAAGCGCGGACGCCATCAAGGCTAAGATCATGGCGTATTATTCGCTGCCGGGTGACGAGAAGAAGCGAATTCAAGAGCAATGTCTGGAGCATTGCCTGGAGTTTACTACAACTTCGTTGCTTAATAAACATCTTGAGCTCTATGAACAAACTCAATCGGCGAAGAACCGGTACAGTCTTGCGGCCGCATACGGGCAGGTGAACTAGATGAGCAAGCCGACGGTTTACATGTGGCCCAAATATAGCCCGGACAATAAATACAGCGAACTGCTGACAAGGTCGATCGAGCGAAACGGGCTGCATGTCGAGCATTACGATCGTGCGGCGATGTTTAAACCGGGCAAGGGGGACATCGTTCATATGCATTGGCCCAGTAATTCGTATACTGCATCTTTCTTCGCTTTAACGATTGTAAAGTCTTTGTTCTTCGCCCTGCTTCTTCTCTACTTCAGATGCAAGGGGGTGCGGCTGTTTTGGACGGTGCACAACGTCTGGCCGCACTCGGGCAAGACGCGATGGGATTATGTGATGCGCAAATTTATTTTGACCGTTTGTCACAGGGCTTTCGTCTTGAGCGAAACGGTCAAGCAAGAAGTTGCCGCAACGTTCGGCATTCAAGCCGGCAAGCTAGTGGTTACGCCGCACGGTCATTATGTGGATGCTTATACCGGCAAGGGTGCCGATATCCGGAAGCGGTTCGGCATTTCACCGGACCGGTTTCTGTTCATGTTTATCGGCCGAATCACTCCTTATAAAGGGGTGGATAAGCTTGTGGATGCTTTCTTGTCGCTAAAGCTCCAGTCGAGCGGCCTGCTGATCGCGGGCAAAGTCGATTCGGGATACAGCCTCGATTTCATCGACAAGGTCAATGACGGAACCGTTAAAGTGTATCCGCATTTCGTGGATGATCAAGAACTTGCCGACTTCCTGCGGGCAGCCGACGTGATCGTGCTGCCGTACAATCAAATAACAACGTCCGGGAGCGCCATTCTCGCGCTGTCGTACAAAAAACCGGTAATAGCCCCGAGGCTCGGGGCACTCGGCGAATATGTATCGGACGGGTGCGGCATTCTGTACGATCCGGAAGATCCGGACGGCTTGCGCAACGCGCTTGGGATGTCCATGCAGATGGATATGAAGGAGACGGAAATGCACATTGCGGCAAAGCTGGGAGAACTGGATTGGGGCCGGATAGCAAGTAAAATGATTAACGTCTATACCGGAATAAAGCGGTATGAGGTGAACGCATGATGATAGCGACAGTAGCCATTTGCACCCATAATCGGTCGGCGGATTTGAGAGAGGCGCTCCTGAGTTTGCTGCATCAAAGCTTCAAGGGCCCGTTCGAGGTGATCGTGGTCGACAATTGTTCCACCGACGATACCAAACAGGTTGTGCAAGAGTTCAAGTCGATGGTTCAAATTCCGGTGCGCTATGTATTTGAAGAACGGCTGGGCCTTTCCGTTGCCCGGAATCGTGCGATCCGCGAAGCGGGCGGCGAGTATGTGCTGTTCCTGGACGATGACGCGAAGGCTTCCGTAGATTGGATCGACGGTATCGTGTCCTTGTTCGAACAGGATCCGCTCATCGGTTGTGTGGGAGGCAAAATCGAACCGGCATGGGAAGGCAGCGCGCCGCCATGGTTGTCCCCGGAAAACCGGACGCTCTACACGATCTTGGATTATTCCGAAGAAATCGAGGAAATGCGCAAACCGGCCATTCCGTTCGGAGCCAATGTGGCATTCCGCAAATCGGTTTTCGATTCGATGGATACATTCCGGGAGGACTTGGGCAGAGTGGGAAGCAATTTGCTCTCCAGCGAGGAGGCTGAATTGATCGAGCGTATCCGCAGCCGGTACAAGGTCTATTACACGCCTCATGCCTCGGTGCTGCATAAGATACCCCGAAGCCGGATCAGCAGAAAGTGGCTGCTCCGAAGAATTTATTGGCAAGGGGTGAGCAGTGCCGTCAGCTCGAATAAGAAGACGGGTATTTTCGTGAAATCGCTCCTGAAGGTTCCGCTCTTTCTTCTGCTTACGATCGTTTTTATTTACGATAAACGCCGAATATTTCGCAACATCAGCAGAATCACGTATATTAACGGTTTGATCAGCGGCGTGCTGCGAACCTATAACTAACGGGAAATATCCGGTCTAAGGATGTCGGGAATGATCAATCAACTGGCAATCAAAAGAGTTTTACACGGCCGCGGAGTGTTCCAAACGATCTTGCATACAAGCGCCGCCAATCTGATGATTATGCTTCTCGGCATGTTGACGTCCATTGTTACGGCAAGATTGTTTGGAGTCGTAGGGAAGGGCGAGTTCTCCGCGATCCTGTTCTGGCCGACTTTTCTGGCCGGGATTCTCAGTTTCGGGCTGCCGACTTCCCTTATTTACAATATGAAGACGAATCCGGGCTATGGAGCCGAATACATCAAAGCGGGTTTTCTGTTCCAAATTCTCGTCAGTCTTATCGCCGGCATCATCGCTTGGGTGTATCTTCCCGTCTGGCTGGGGAACTATTCGGCGGACGTGATCCGAATCGCTCAATGGTATACCGTCATAACGCTCCCGACGCTGCTGGCCGTCAATTTGATTTCGGCGCTTGCGCAAAGCATGGAAAAATTCAACCTGTACAACGGTTTGCGGGTGTACGTTCCCATGAGCAATCTGTTGGGGCTGCTGGCGCTGTGGGCCGCCGGCCAATTGAACCTGCATAACGCTGCGGCTGTCTTTTTCATCACGTGCCTGATGGTTGTCTTCTGGGCTTTG
Organism: Paenibacillus alkalitolerans; assembly: GCF_016482785.1. Lineage (GTDB taxonomy): Bacteria > Bacillota > Bacilli > Paenibacillales > YIM-B00363 > Paenibacillus_AE > Paenibacillus_AE alkalitolerans. The sequence continues at coordinate 24,953 of NZ_JAEMXM010000012.1, forward strand.
TACATGTTGCGGCGGGAATTAACCTTCAATTGGCTTCGGAAATTCGCGGACCGCATGGCGCCTAAGGCGCTGTTCGGTTACGGCGGAAGGGTGTACGGCGTTGAACTGCTCGGCACATTATATTCGCAGTTCGATAAGCTCATCATCCTGTCGCTGCTTACGCCGAGAGATTTCGGTTTGTATTCGGTGGTATATATGTTATCCCGCGTCTTTAATGCGGTTCAGCTGGCGATTTCGAACGTCATCTTTCCGAAGGTGACCGGGATGGATAAGGAAAAAATCATAGAGACGGTTAGCAGGGCGTTCCGGCTCTCCTTGCTGCTCATGACGGCAGCGGTCATTCCGGGCATGATCGTCGGGCGATTCCTGCTGAGCATCTTATTCGGGCAGGAGTTTCTGGAAGCGAGCGGTGCTTTCTATCTGCTTTCCGTTGAATGCATCGTCGGAGGGGGTTCATGGATTCTCGCCTCCTCGTTTAACGCAATGGGACGTCCGGGTCTTGTGGCCGCACGTCAGGCGGCCGCACTTGCCGTAACGATCGGTTTATTTTTCATATTTACGCCGATGTACGGATTGAACGGCATTGCGCTTGCCCTATTGCTTGGCGCCGTTGTTCGCATTCTCATTACGGTCGCCGCCATGAAGGTCGTCTTCAAGGTGCGCATTGCCGGCATCTTTTACGATAAGGGCGATATGCGCTTTCTGATCGAGCGTTTGTCTAGAAAAACACAATTTTCTCGGAAAACAGAATCCTAATAGTAATGGAGTTGAAGGGCGAACAAGACCGGTATGAATAAAAGCGGGAGAAGTTTCAAGGATTACGCGAAATTCGGTTATCGAATAATACTTGGCTTGTTGTTCAGAAGAAAGCTCGATAAATGCGGAAAGCTGCTGCGGGTGGGCGGCAAAGTGACGGTGTCGAAGGCCAGGCATGCCAAGTTCATAATCGGCGACAAAGTCATCCTGCACAGAAATACCGGATTTTTCTTGGATTCGGACGAGGCAGTCATTGAAATCGGCGACCATACTTTTATTAATCGAAGATCTGAAATCATGTGCAAGAAGCTCGTGAAAATCGGCAGAAACTGCGCGATTTCTTGGGATGTTTCCATTATGGATACCGATTACCATTGTATCGAAGGAAGTACGCCCACTAAGCCGACGGTTATCGGGGACAACGTGTGGATCGGAAACAAATCGATCATCCTCAAGGGTGTCACGATCGGTACGGGCGCCGTCGTGGCGGCCGGATCGGTAGTTTCAAAGGATGTGCCCGCCTATGCGCTTGTTGCAGGGGTTCCGGCGAAGCTAGTTAAAACGAATGTAAGGTGGACTAAGTGACGGGAAGGATAGAGAAGAAATGCAAAAAGGAGACGGATTGATGCAAACCATACCACTCGCTCATCCGATGGATGAGCTTAAACACCGGCTTCGTCAAATATTGGACGTGATCCCGCCCCGTTCCAACATTTACTACATCGATTATCCGGTTCACGGTAACGGCGGCGATCTGCTGATTATGAAGGGTACGGAAACATTTTTCAAAGATTATCAAATAAACGTCCGGGCACGGTACAGCGTCTACGATTTCCCGGAAAAGCTGCCGATTCCGAAGGATCACATTATTGTGCTGCACGGCGGGGGAAATTTCGGCGACCTGTATCCGGCGCACCAGAAATTGCGCGAGAAAATCGTTTCCGACTATCCGGGACACCGTGTGGTCATACTGCCTCAGACGATTTTCTATAAGAATAATTTCGAATTCAACCGAACGGCAACGATCTTCAATCGGCATCCGGACCTGCATCTATATGTTCGCGACACACTGTCGGCGGATATGGCGAAAGACAAATTCAAGACATGCAACATATATTTGTCTCCGGATATGGCTCATCAATTATGGCCGATTCAGAATCGATACAATCCGGACAAGGATCTGCTCTTCTTCCTCCGAACCGATATCGAGAAGACTACGGAGCAGGAGCAGCTTGAAGCTTCAGGTCTGGGAGATTGCTTGGACTGGTCGACGCTCTACAGCAAAGTCGAGCAGAAATCGATTCGCTTCTTTTCCAAAATGCTTGAAAAGGGAAGCGGCGCGCTGCCCGTAAGCAAGATTTGGGGCGCGTATACCGACTATCTTGTAAAGAAAGCGGTAGACCGGTTCGGCAGCTACAAGAAAGTGCAGACATCGAGGCTTCACGGGCATATTCTGTCTTGTCTGATGGATAAGCCGAACGTATTGATAGATAACTCCTACGGCAAGAACGCCAACTACTACCGGACCTGGACATCCGGCATCACTTCGGCGAGATTGCTGGCGAATCAGACGAAAAAATAGAAAATAAATAAATAGAAGAGCGGAGGGACCATATGAAAATCGTTCTACTTTCCGGAGGCTCCGGCAAACGGCTGTGGCCGCTATCGAATGATTCACGGTCGAAGCAGTTTTTGAAAATCTTGAAAAATGACGAAGACCGTCTGGAGTCCATGATTCAGAGAGTCTGGGGACAGATCGGGAAAGCCGGCTTGCAAGAACACTCCTATGTGGCGACAAGCAAAGCGCAGGTCGAGATGATTCACAGCCAACTGGGAAGCGATATAAATGTGATCGTCGAGCCCGAAAGAAGGGATACGTTCCCCGCCATTGCGCTGGCCGCCACGTATTTGTATTCCGTCGAAAGCGTTAGCCTCAATGAGACGGTTGTCGTAATGCCGGTTGATCCTTACGTCGAACAATCATTCTTCCATAAGCTTGAGGAGTTGCAGCACGTACTGAACAACTCCGATGCCGATTTAGCGCTCATGGGCGTTAAACCGACTTATCCGTCGGAGAAATACGGTTACATCATTCCGAAGCAGAAAGCTGAAGCTGAGGCTGGTGCCGAAGCCGATGCGAACCGGCCGTTCGTGGAAGTCCACAGCTTCCGCGAGAAACCCCGTCAAGAAGAAGCGGCAGAGATGATTCGCCAGTCTGCGCTTTGGAACTGCGGGGTTTTTGCATTTAAGCTGGATTTTCTCATCAACATTCTGATTGCGTACGAGCTGCCGATTCAGTATGAAGAAATGTTGAAGCGTTACGGCAGACTTCCTAAAATCAGCTTCGATTACGAAGTGGTGGAGAAAGCGAACCGGGTTGCGGCCGTGCAATATGACGGAGACTGGAAGGATCTCGGCACTTGGAACACGCTGACTGAGGAAATCGAAGCTCCGCTGATCGGCAAAGGGATCATTACGGAAGGTTCGGTGAATACGCACGTCATTAACGAATTGGATATTCCGGTAACGCTGCTTAACCTGTCCAATGTAATTGTGGCGGCCAGTCCGGACGGCATCCTTGTGGCGGACAAAGCATCCAGTCCGCTTATTAAAGAAGTGATGAAGCATTCGGATCAACGCCCGATGTACGAAGAGCGGCGCTGGGGCCGGTACCGGGTACTGGATTACATTAAATATCCGGACGGAACGGAAGTATTGACGAAGCGGATATTTATCGCATCCGGAAAAAATTTAAGCTACCAGTACCACAGCCTTCGGGATGAAGTATGGACTGTGGTCTCGGGGCAAGGGGATATGATACTCGACGACCGGCGGTTTACCGTGTCGGCCGGCGATGTCGTATCGATTCCGAAAGGGAAAAAACACAGCTTGCGGGCGGAAAAGGATATCGAAATTATAGAAGTGCAAACAGGGACGCAGCTGATCGAAGAGGACATCGTGCGGCTCGAGCTTGATTGGAACGATATCATTCAATTTTGCACGGTAATGGAGTGATGAACATGAACATTGCGGTTATCGGCACCGGATACGTCGGACTCGTGTCGGGAATATGCTATGCGGAGCTTGGCCACCAAGTCATCTGCGTCGACAATGATCCGGCAAAAATCGCAACCTTGCAAAACGGAGGCGTTCCGATCTACGAACCGGGTCTGCAGGAGCTGTCCGTTAAAAATATGTCTGCGGGCAGGCTGAGCTACACTTCCGATCTGAACGGCGCCGTCCGGCAATCCGAGATTGTCATTATCGCGGTCGGGACGCCGTCACTGCCGAACGGTGAAGCGAATCTGTCTTATATCGATCAAGCGGCAGCCGAAATTGCGGATGCGATGAACGGGTATAAAATCATCGCCGTGAAGAGCACGGTGCCCGTCGGAACGAACGAGCGCGTTAGAGACCTGATCCGCAGCCGAACAAGCGAGCGGTTCGACAGCATATCGCTGCCGGAATTTTTGAGAGAAGGTTCGGCCGTCCGGGATACGATGCATCCCGATCGTATCGTGATCGGCGCCGATTCGCCAAGCGCCGCCGACACGATGGCGGAGCTGCACCGGGCGCTGACGGATCAAATCATGGTGACGGACATTCGCACCGCGGAAATGGTCAAATACGCATCGAACGCGTTCTTGGCAACGAAAATTTCATTCATCAATGAAATTGCGAACATTTGCGAGAAGGTTGGCGCCGACGTAACCAGGGTGGCGGAAGGGATGGGATACGACAAGCGGATCGGCCCGGCGTTTCTTAAAGCGGGCATCGGCTACGGCGGCTCCTGTTTTCCGAAAGATACGCGAGCCCTTATTCAAATCGCCGGTCACGTCGATTACGAGTTCAAATTGCTCCGTTCCGTCGTTGAAGTGAATCAGGATCAACGGTTCAGTGTCATAAGAAAGCTGGAAACGATTTTTGAAGGCGATCTGCAGGGGAAGACGATCTCGGTATGGGGGCTTTCATTCAAACCGAATACCGACGATGTCCGGGAATCGCCCGCATTGGAAATTATTCGGCATCTAGTCGGCAGCGGAGCTCAGGTGAAGGCGTACGACCCGATCGCGATGCCGAACTTCCAGCACTTGTTCGGGCAGTCCGGCGTCGTTTGGTGTCAGGAGGCGTTGGAAGCCGCAACAGGAGCGGATGCATTATGCCTGCTGACGGAATGGGATGAATTTGCCCAAGTGGACCTTCGTCAGCTGCAGACGTTGTTGCGTAAACCTATCTTGATTGACGGACGCAACGTGTTTAACGAAGAAGATTTGGCGGGCACGGCTTTCGTCTATTATTCCATCGGCCGTCCGCGTCTGAACCAAGGCGTTAAAGAGGAGATACCGATCTTACAATACTAAACAACAGGATCTGGAGAGAAAGGAAGAGTCATGAAAAAAATTGCATTGCTGCTGGCATTCACTTTGATCGTAAGCCTGATTCCGGCCCCTGTTATGGGGGAAGAAGATGATGATGAAGAAGTGGCGTACAACGGCGAATCCGGTGTAAGTTCCAGCGTACCGTCCGGAAAGGTGCCCTACGGACGCATGGTCTTGCTCAACAAGGCTTCGCCGGGGGATGTCGTGTATTACACTACGGACGGCAGCGATCCGCGGTTCTCGTTTACCCGCAAGCATTACAAATCTCCGATCGCGGTGACGGACACGCTGTTGCTTAAGACAACCGCCGTGAAGTATTCCGGTACGGGCCGGGCGGCGGCCGGCAAAGTTTCAACTTACCGGTATGAGCCGGTCCGTTCCGGGGAGCCGCCTGTCGGAATGATCGATACGCTCGATAATTTCAAACAAGTCGCCGGCCGTTCGAATTTGTACATTGCAAAGGACCGTTATTATTACTTCGACAACGACAAAAGCAGGTTCGTTCGTTCGACGGCGTCGCCGGGCACCGTCACTTACAATACGTATTACGACATTAACTCCTTCTTGATTTACGGCAGCTACTTTACAGCAGGCATACCGCTCGAGCCGCTTCGGCTGCACGTTTCGCCGGACGGCAAAGAGTATACGGAAGTGAACGTTCAGTCGTATCCTGTCGGCTATCAAGTAAACAACTGGCAGAAGTACGCATACGAGGCTTTATCTTTGCCGGAGGGAACAAGGTTTTTAAAAATCGAAATGCTCGGATCCAAAGCTTGGTCGCCGCATCTGTCGCAGGTTATCATCAATCGGAACACGGCTTCCGTGAAGCTCGATACCTCCGAAGACGAGGGGGCGGTTATTGCCGCATTATCATCGGAAACGAAAGATGCGCGCATTTATTACCGTTTGAACAAGGGACCCGACTTCCTGCCTTATTCCGAGCCGCTCCGGCTGCAAGGATACAGTGTGCTTGAAGCTTACGCGGTCAAAGACGGCATGGAACCGAGTCCGATCCAAAAATACTCGTTGAATGCAGGCGGCGATATACAAGTCGACAGGTTCGGCCAGATGAAGGCTGCGAATTTCCGAGGCAAGGTGGCAAGCGAAGAGGAGTTGGTTTCGGACTTTGAGGCGGATGCCGCTTATTACGACAGCCTGAAACCGCCTTCCGACCGCGACCGTTACGGCGGATTGGCCGGCAGCGCGGAGAAATACGGACTGCGGCGCACAGGATTTTTCGCCATCCAGCAGTTGGGTGAGCGCAAGGTCATGACGACGCCCGAAGGCAATCTGTATTTCAGCTTGGCGGTAAACGGAGTTACACCCATTGAGACCTATACCATGGTCAAGGGAAGAGAAGACAAGTTTGAATCCGTTCCCCGGTATGAAAGTGAGTACAAGAACGCTTATATCGGGAAAGGCAACTTTTCTTTCTATATAGCGAATAAGTACCGCAAGACCGGAGTGTTTCCAACAGAGCATTCCATCTATTCGGAGGCGGTTGAGAGGCTCAAGAAGTGGGGCTTCAACGGTGTAGGCGGCTATTCTCCCGAAAAATACGGTCAGCAGAACCAATTCCCTTACGTGCGGATGCTGCCGCTGAACAGCATGAATTGGGCCAAGCTTGACGGGATCTCGATCTTCGACATATTTGCGCCGAATGCCGAAGAGAAGATCGATCGGGTGTTCGAAAAAACGCTCGAGCCTTACAAGGACGACCCGATGCTGATCGGGTATTTCATCGACAACGAATACGATTTCCATAAATTTTATTCGCATGTGCCGAAGCTGAAGGCGAGCAAGGCTGCGATCAAAGGCAGATTAGTAGGAGCGTTGAAAACTAAATATCGGACCATCGATGCATTCAATGACAGCTGGAAGGCGAATTTCGATTCGTTCGAACAATTGAATGAAGCGGAGCTGCCGTTGAAAACTTCGGAGTCTTGGCGCGATATGGACGAGTTTTACAAGTATTATCTGGATACGTTCTTCGGGACGGTTTCCCGGTTGTACCGCAAATACGATCCCAATCATATGCTGCTAGGGGACCGGTGGATCACGACCACCTTCCACAATAAGAAAATTCGGGACATGCTGGCGGAAGCGGAAGGCAAGTACGTGGATGTCATCAGCATCAACTATTACACCTATAAGATCGAGAGAGAGCTCTTTGATGATTTGCATGAAAAGTCGGGCGGCAAACCGATATTGATGAGCGAATTCGGTTACGGCACGGCAGAGCAAGGGCTGAAGCCTCTCCTTCCCAATTCGGCCGCGAACCAGTTCCAGCGCGGAATGCGCTACCGGAATTACGTCGAGGGGGTCGCCAGTCTGCCCTATGTTGTCGGCACGCATCTGTTCAATTATGTGGATCAAGCAGGTCTCGGCAGGTTTTGGCAGGGCGAATGGGGAGAACGTTACAATTCCGGACTTCTCAATGTTGCGGATCGTCCTTATAAGGATTATCTGCACGGTGTGATGAATACGAACTACGACATATATAAAGTGATTCTCGGCGAACGGCCGAGATTTTACTACGATTTCAGCAAAAAGTGAAGGGGATGAACGATGGTCGATTCCACCGGCAATAATCTTATCTTTTTGCTCTGTACGCCCAGAAGCGGCAGCTCTCTGGCAACGGTGATGCTCCAAAATCACAGCAAAATGTTTGCCACGCAGGAAATGTGGTTTTTGATGAGTCTTCATGACCTGCGAATGCCGCAGCGCCGTTCGTACGGCGGAGCGGGCATCATCAATCAATTTCTTAACGGCGTGGTGCCCGATGAAACCTTCGAGCAGGCGTGCAGAGAATTTGCTCTCCGAATATACAACGGCTTGCTGCAAAGCAGCGGCGGAGCGGAGATGGTGATCGACAAATCGCCCCGGTATTACTACTTGTTGGAATTTATGGACACCCTGTTCCCGCATTCCCGGCGAATTTGGTTAATCCGCAATCCGTTTTCCATCCTCTCATCTTATAAGAAGGTGAGCGAGATTAGGGGTGAACGCTTCAGTCTGAAGGAAGATTTGCGGAATCCGGCTTTCGATATGAAAATCGCCGATTTGACGATCGGGCTGTTCCGTTATTTCAATTACTTCGCTAAAGACAACCCTTACGCTTACCGGCTGTATTACGAGAAGCTGGTTGCCGAGCCCAAGCCGCAGTTAATCGACGTTTGCCGGTTTTTGGGAGCCGAATACGAAGAGGGGTTGGAAAACTACGGTCATTATATGAATACCGCCAAGTCCGACTTGTACTTCAGCATGGGCGTCGGCGATCCGTTTGTCGCTAAGCATTCGGAGCCTAATGCGGATTCCGTCCATATCTGGAAAGAAGTGCTGGACAAGCAGGAGATTGAGATGTACGGCCGTGTCCTCGGAGCGCGGATTTTCCACGAGCTCGGTTACGGCGAGCAGTTGGATGAGGCTGAGAAATTAACGGGCGTACGATTCGAGATGGAACCGGATGCGGACCTTATTGCCTTACGCACCAAGCAATTAGCGGATTCGACAGGCTGCAGGTGGAAGGAAGGCTATGAATTGAGATCGGATGCGGTTGCCGGGTCAAGGTTGGCAGTCCCGGTGCAGAGCGGCATGGAAAACCGTCTACATTCGGAATTGCTGCAGCTTCAGATGACCGTGCGTACGCTTGAGAAGCGGTTGGAGACCAGTTCAATGGAACAAAGGCGATTAAAATCTCAGCTTGATTCCATGAGAAGGAAGATAAACCGGGTGAAATCGATCATTCCGTTCGGGAACCGGTTGTCGCATCTGGCTTCAACATACTTGATCAACAACGGCGGGTGGAAGAAATGAGCGCCATCGCCGGTATATTGCGATTTGACGGGCAACCGGCCGGCCGCTGCGGCGGCGGGATGATGGAAGCGATGCAGCGGTACGATGCCGACGATGCGCATACGTTGGCCGAGGGTCCGGTTTTCCTCGGATGCCGGATCAAACGGGTTACGCCCGAATCCGTCGGAGAACGGCTGCCCTATTACGACCGGGACAATATGTTGGCGATTACGGCGGATGCCATTATCGACAACCGCCGGGAATTGTTTGACCGGCTGCAGGTTCGGCATGCCGATCGCGGCGGGATCACAGACAGCGAGCTTATCCTGCTTGCCTACCGGAAATGGGGACGGCAAGCTCCCGAATATATCATCGGCGACTTCTCATTCATGATATGGGATGAGAAGAAGCGGCTGCTGTTCGGCGCGAGGGATTTATTCGGCAATCGTACCCTGTATTATCATCGCGATGACCGGCGCCTTGCGTTCTGTACGACGATTGAGCCGATATTTGCTTTACAGGACGTGACGAAGGCTCTAAATGAGACTTGGCTTGCCGAATTTTTGGCGATACCGGAAATGTTCGAATGCACCGATGCCTGTTCGACGCCGTACCGGCATATTCTGCAAGTGCCTCCGGCACATACGATCACCGTCTTGGACGGGAACGTTACGCTTGCCGGATACGGCTCCCTGGTACCGCAGGAGACACTCCGCTTAAAGTCCGATCACGAGTACGAAGAAGCGTTTCGCGATGTTTTCGAAGAGGCGGTGAAGTCGAGAATCCGGACGCATCGCGAGGTCGCGGCGACATTAAGCGGAGGACTCGATTCGGGAGCGGTCGCCAGTCTTGCGGCGCGCGCTTTGCGGAAGGAAGGGAAAACTTTACAAACCTACAGCTACATCCCGGCCCGCGACTTTGCCGATTGGACGCCGAACAGCACGGCCGCCGACGAACGGCCGTTCATTCAGGCTACTGCTAGGCGGGCAGGCAACATCACGGAGAGTTACATGGATTTCGAAGGAATCAGTCCTTTGTCCGAAGTGGACGATTGGCTGGATATTCTCGAGACGCCTTACAAATTTTTCGAAAACTCCTTCTGGCTGAAAGGGATTCATATGCAAGCCGGAGCACAGGGCGCAGGCGTTCTGTTAACCGGAGCGCGGGGGAATTTTACGGTCTCGTGGGGACCGGCCATCCCATACTATGCGCTTCTCTTCAGGAAGCTTAAATGGGGGCTGTTCATGCGGGAGCTTCGGCTCTACAGCGCGAATAAAGGAGTTCGCAGATCGCGATTGATGTCCGTGATCGGCAAGCAGGCTTTCCCGTTCCTTGCGAACCGGTCGAAGCCGGATAACGGCCCCGACATTCCATCTTTGCTTATCCATCCCGATTTCGCCGAACGAACCGGAGTATTCGTCAAGCTGAAGGAAAGTCGGATCGGCGTTAACGGCTCTATGATTACCGATCCGCTGGAGCTTCGCAAGGAGAAGCTGCAAAATCCGGCCGCCGGCAATAGGAACGGCGCAACGGCGACGAAATTGTCATTGCGCTATGGCGTATGGGAGCGCGATCCGACTTGCGATCCCAGAGTAGTCCGGTTTTGCTTTTCGGTGCCGTTCGAACAGTATGTCCGCAACGGCATGGACCGCGCGCTTATCCGAAGGGCTATGAAGCATGAATTGCCCGATGAAGTAAGACTGAATCAACGCGTAAGGGGCATTCAGGGAGCGGATTGGGTTCATCGGATGATTCCTCTATGGAAGCCGTTCATCGATGAACTAAAGCAGCTTTGCGCGGACCCGGCAGTTTCAGGTTATCTAAATGTCGACAGCATTAAGGCGACCGTATCGCGGCATGAAGGGCAGCCGCGCCCGGAGTACGCTTTTCATCCGGAGATGAGGGCGCTGATGCGAAGCCTTATCGTCTACCGGTTCTTGAAAAGAATTTCTTGACGATTCAGAAAGCTTGAAAGGAGGTGATAAGCATGGAAAACCAAGTGAAAAAAGAATGGGAAATTCCGGCACTCGAAACGCTGAATGTAAGCGAGACGATGTACGGAAGAGGCACGACGAATATCGACTGGGTTACGACGGACGACATGGACGTCTATACTCCAAGCTGAGAAATTTTCCTGAGGGGTTGGCCCTAATACAATCCATTATGGATTGTATTAGGGTCTTCTTTTCATTACGAAAGGAGTGAACAACATGATATCCGCCGTACGACACACGGTTTATAAGGCATTCGGCATACGGCTGTCGAGCTCGATTCCTTTGCCCGAACTACCCGTATTCAGTGATATTAGCGATGAGAACGAGAACGCGGATGTTGTCATTGAAACGGCCGATCCGAACCGGTTATGGGATGAACTGCAGAAGTGCGGCAGCAACTTCGTGCGAAAAGATAACCGGTTCTTGTTCCTCATACCGGAAACAGCGATTTTCAGCATCGACGATGACGGGAGCAAGATAGCCGTTGCACCGCTGCCGAACGCCGATATGGAGAAAGTGCGTGTGTATTTGCTGGGAACTTGCACCGGCGCGCTGCTGATGATCCGGAAGGTGCTCCCATTGCATGGAAGCGCGGTTGTAATCGGCGGCAATGCCTATGCGTTCCTTGGAGATTCGGGAGCGGGCAAATCAACGCTGGCGGCGGCTTTTGTCAATATGGGACATCAGCTCGTGAGCGACGACGTCATTGCCGTTACCGATGCGGACCGAAGCGGCTTTCCCGTCATCGTGCCGTCTTATCCCCAGCAGAAGCTGTGGCAGGAAAGCATCCATCGTCTTGGAATGGAATCCGGAAATTACCGTACTATTTACCGGGAAACGACGAAGTTTGCGGTGCCGGTGTCTTCCCGCTTTTGTTACGAGCCTGTCCCGCTTGCCGGGGTGTTTGAGCTTGTTAAATCGGAAGGGAATACGGTCCGTGTCAGCAGTCTGCCGAACCTGGACCGGCTTCGGATCATGCTGCTGCATACGTACAGAAATATGCTGATTCGCCGGTTGGGCTTGGAACAGTGGCATTTCAACCTCTCAACGGAAATCGCCAATCGGATTCCCGTCTATCAACTGCAGAGGCCGGCGGAGGGGTTCACTGCACAACGTCTGGCATCCGAAATCATTCGAACTATTGAAGAAGGAGTGACCGCAAGATGACGAATTTACACTTGGCTGAACAGACGATCGTTCAAGCGGAAGGTTATATTGTGAGCGACATGAACGGCGAGAAGGTCATGATGAGCGTCAATAACGGGAAGTATTACAATCTCGGAAAAATCGGCGGCAGAATTTGGGAGCTGCTCGCTTCGCCGACCACGGTGAACAATGTGATCGATACGCTTGTTTCGGAGTATGAAGTCGACCGGAAAGCGTGCGAGGATCAAGTTAACGCCTTCCTGCAAACCCTGCACAAAGAAGCATTGATTGAGGTTCGGAAGCTTGATGCGTAAAGTAATAAAATTTTTATCTTTACCGGCGGAGAAGAAGCGGCTCATGCTGGAAGCGTTCGTATATTTAGGCTGGGCCCGTATATTGAAAGCCATGCCGTTCTCCAAAATCGCTCCTTCTTTGGGGAGGCGCATGACGGAAACGCCTCCGGATCACGATCCGGACAATGAAAGAACGATCCGCCAAGTGAAGGAAGCGGTCCGGGTCATGAGCCGGCATACGTTCTGGGAAAGCCAATGTCTGGTCAGAGCGATCGCCGCCAAAAAAATGCTGGAACGGCGGCGCATCGAATGTACGCTTTATATGGGAACGGCAAGGGACGATTCGGGAAAGCTGATCGCTCATGCATGGCTTAGATGCGGTCCCTTTTATATTACAGGAGCCGAAGAGATGAAGAGATTCACGACGGTAGCCGTGTTCGGAACGGCAAAAAGAGACAGGATGGAAGGTGCTTGACGATGGAGAACGACCATACTCTAGATGTAAGCTCTTTTCCCAAGGAATTAAACGTTATGCTTGCGTTCATGCAGACAGATGCCGGTTCACGTGAGCGGTATCCGGTCAAGCAGCCGCTTCCGGACATCGATTGGAATCAATTTCTGAAGCTGGTCCGACATCATCGCGTTTATCCGCAAGTTTATACGAATATGCAGAACAGCAAATTGATTCCTGCCGATGTCCTGCAAGCTCTTAGCATGGATTACGGCAAGAATACGATTCAGATGCTTCGGTTAAGCGTGGAGATGGAGCGGTTGTGCAGATCGCTTCAGGAAAACGGGGTTTCCCCGCTCGTATTGAAAGGGCCTGTCCTTGCTAAAGAGTTATACGGGGATCTGTCGCTTAGAACGTCGAAGGATCTGGACATTCTGATTCCGATGGCGGACATCGAGAAAGCGGAAGAAATACTGACAAGCCTTGGCTATGCGTGCGAAAATAACGTTCCCCGCGTATTCAATTGGAAGTGGAAGAAGCATCATATTTCGTATTTTCATCCGCAGACGAAGATTGAGGTGGAAATACATTGGCGATTAAATTCCGACATGGGTAAAGAACCGCCGTTCGAGGAGCTCTGGGAACGGAGGAGGACCAGCTCGCTCACAAGCTATCCGGTTTATTTGCCGGGTAGCGAGGATTTGTTTATATATCTTGTTTCTCACGGCGCGCGTCACGCGTGGTTCCGGCTCCGGTGGCTTGCCGATATAGACTGCATCGCGCGGCAGAACATGAATTGGGATGCGCTCATCCGACTCATGCGGCGCTATCAATGTCTCCATCTGGGAGGACAAGCTTTACTTCTTGCTTCCAGGCTATTAAACACCCCGGTTCCAGACAGCATGAAACAGATAATTTCCGACAAACGGCAGCGCGAGTTGGCGCAGCGCTCGATCTTATTTATTCGCGACACTGTAATACCGACTTCGAAGGATATGGAGAAAGACTATAAACGCTACTTGTTTGCTTTGAAAACTACGCGGGAAAAAATGTTTTTCTTGATCAGCCAATTATATCCGAGTTTCAGGGACGCGGAGGCGCTGCCGCTGCCCAAAACGCTGCATTTTCTATATTTCCCCTTAAGACCTTTCGTCTGGTTATGGCGGCAAATGAGGCAGCAAGCATAAGAGATGAGGAATGCAGATGACGCACATATTGTTGTACTTGAGAAAGCTGCACAGGTTTGCGGGAATCAGACTGTACGTCAATGTGTTATGCATGATCGCGCTAAGTGTTTTCGACGCGGTCGGCATTTATTTGTTGGTGCCCATGTTGGGACTTATCGGTCTCTTCGATGCCGGCATGGAGCAAATCCCGTTGGTATCCCCGCTGCTTGAAGCTTTACGGGGAATGCCCGCCCAATCCGGCTTGCCTATTATATTAGCCATCTACATCCTTCTTATTGCCGGACAGGCGCTGCTGCAGCGGGGGCAGAGCATCCAGAGCGTGCGTATTCAACAAGGCTTCATCCGGCACCTGCGGCTTGGCATCTATGAATCGTTGATGCGCTCGAAATGGATGTTTTTCGTAAAACAGCGAAAATCCGATTTTCATCATATATTGACGTCCGAGCTGGCTCGCGTCAGTCAAGCGACGTACTTGTTTCTGCAGCTAAACGCGTCACTGGTGTTCACGGTCATTCAGCTCGGGTTCGCTTTCTGGCTGTCGGCGAAGCTGACGGCCGTCGTGCTGGCCAGCGGCATTGCAATTGCGTTATTTATGCGCAAAAATGTGCGCCGGGCGAAAGCGGTCGGCAATCATACGACCGAACTGTCGCAAAGCTATTTCGCCGGCATAACCGATCACTTCAACGGCATCAAGGACATTAAGAGCAACAGGCTTGAAGCGTCTCACCTTGCCTGGTTTCGTTCACTGGTCGACCGGATGGAATCGAACTTCGTTACCTTTGCAAGGCTGCAAGCCAATACCCAATTATTATACAAAACGGCTGCCGCGGTGCTGATCGCGTTGTTTGTATATTTGTCGGTCGAGGTGTTGAATGTCGCCGCGAACCAGCTACTGCTAATCATCATCATCTTCGCGCGGTTATGGCCGCGGTTCACGTCGATTCAGTCCGGCGCGGAGCAGATCGTTTCCTCCGTTCCCGCTTTCCGCAGCGTGCTGCGATTGGAAGCCGAATGCAGCGAAGCCAGGGAGCAGACGGCTTTCGAAACGTTCGCCGCCAGGGAGCCGATGCCGGTCGTTGAAGGAATCGAATGCCGCAATGTATATTTCCGTCATGATCCGAACGGTTCTTCTTATGCTCTGCGAAATATATGCATCCATATTCCGGCGGGGGGGATGACCGCGATCATCGGCAAATCCGGCGCCGGGAAAAGCACGCTGATCGATATACTGATGGGACTTCTGGAGCCGGAGCGGGGGACGATCCTGATCGACGGCGTTCCTGTTACGAGCGAGGGGCGGTTGGCGCTCAGGCATTCGATCAGCTATGTATCACAAGATCCTTTCCTGTTCAACGCAAGCATCCGGGAGAATTTGCTTATCGTTCACCCGGAAGCAAATGAAGAGGACTTGTGGGAAGCGTTGAGATTCTCCGCCTCGGATGAGTTCGTCAAGATGCTCCCGGAAGGATTGGATACGGTTGTCGGCGACCGGGGGGTCAGGCTGTCGGGAGGGGAACGCCAGCGGCTCGTGCTTGCCAGGGCGATTCTCCGGAAGCCTTCGATCCTTGTACTGGACGAAGCGACCAGTGCGCTGGATAACGAGAATGAAGCCAAAATTCAGAATGCGATCGACCGGTTGAAGGGGAAGCTGACGATCATCGTCATCGCCCACCGATTGTCGACCATTCGCAACGCGGATCAAGTCATCGTGTTGGAGCAAGGAGAGGTCGTTAAGCAGGAGGGAAATCAACAGCTGGTAAGGTAGTTCCGTTCCTCCAGATATTGCAGCACGGAGGCAACGGATTGCTCGACGGTCAACTGTTCCGTATCAATGATCAGTTCGGGCGTCCTCGGTATGTCGTATTTCGCGCTGATGCCCGTAAAGTTTTCGATCTGCCCGTTTCTCGCTTTCTTATACAAGCCTTTCGGATCTCTCTTCTCGCATTCTTCCAACGAACATTTTACGAAAATTTCGATATATTCATCCGGACGAAACATCTCTCTGACCATCAAGCGGTCATTCTCGTCCGGCGACACGAAAGACGCTAGAACGATATGGCCGGCATCGACAAACAATTTCGAAACTTCTCCGACTCTGCGGAGGTTTTCTTTCCGGTCGCCGCTTGAAAATCCGAGGTCGCGGTTCAGTCCGTGCCGGATATTGTCCCCGTCCAATACGTAAGTTGCGATGTTTCTTGCAAAAAGCTCCCTCTCCACAGAGAACGAGAGCGTAGATTTACCGGAACCCGACAAGCCTGTGAACCATAATGTGCAGCTCTTGTGACGGTTTCTCTTTTGCCGGTCTTGCCGGGTGACATTGGATTGGTGCCAAGTAAGGTTGCCGCTATTCGGGTTCAAGGTTCCATCTCCTCTGGAATTAATGCGTATATATTTATTTTATCATAGAGTTCGTGGCCGATGCTTATGACCGAATCGGAAAGGAGGCGATCCCGGCTTGAAAAACCGGAATATATGGTATCGGCGGGCAGCGCTGGCGCTAATGTCAGGCGTGATTGTCCTAATATTTATTTTCTCCTCCCAGCCATACCGGGTTCAGACGATTCAGCCTTATTTGCGCCAGACCTTGTCTTTGGAAACGGCAGAGCGGATTCTACCCGATCTCGATATCCGTTACGACGGAAAGCAGTACAGGCGGGATGTAAATCCGTTCGGTTTTATCGAGTTTTTGTTCAGGAAGGGCGCCCATCTGTTTGTGTACGGCGTCCTTGCGATGTTATCCGCCTTCACATTGAATCTTTACTGTAAGCAAAGGCGGATCTCCTCGAGTCTGTCCCTGCTCGTTGTATTAATTATCTCATTGCTCGACGAGCTGAATCAGAGCTTTTCGCCGGCGCGGACGCCGGCTTATCAGGATGTGCTCATCGATATGGCCGGCGGTATGCTGGGTGTTGCCGCGTTCTTTGCGATTAACCGTATTTGCCGCAGCCGCAGCCGCAGCCGCAGCCGTAGAGGCATGAACCGCCCTTCATCGGTATAAAACGAAGCGTACCGAGTGTTCTCATGGACACTCGGTACGCTTTTTTTTTGTATTACCGCGATGCTGCGCATGGATGGGGAATAAGGCCAAATATTGACTCTATTCGCAGGAATAGGGTCAACTTTTGACCTTATTACAAACTCGGCAAGTGATTTTTGAGGGCATTACAGCGGAATAGGCTCAATTATTGATCTTATGTCTATCAATCCACCACGCAGACCGACTGATAGGCTCAAAAATTGATCTAATATTCATAAATAGGGTCAATTTTTGAGCCTATGCTTCGACCACTACCTAAAGATAAAATATAGGACCAGCAGCCAAAACGGCAGCGTTATGAGAGTACCCCATAAACAGCCTTTCCTCAAAGGCTGATTGGTGGAATTATCGTTCATCTTCAATTTGTCCCCTTAGCGTGACGGCTGGGCAACCATTCGCATACGCTTTCGTCTTTTGATGTAAATGATACTTATTATAACGAAAGATAAGACAAATGGGAATGAGAATATACCTAAAAATATGGTAAACTATCCCTAGTTTTATTTACTCGAGGGTTATCATTTGGATTTATTGACATGCATGGCTCAAAGCTTTTCTATATTGGCGCCGGCTCCGGTCAACATGACTGGTACTTAAAGACTAGTGGCCTTGACTTACTTTTTATGATTTGAGACCGGAAATGGTCAAATTTTGTCGATGGGGGATATGGTATAAAGAGAGAAACAGAAAAAAATTTGAAAGGGTGTTCGTGTGGATACGGATGTTAAGAGCACATTATTACAAAGCTATAACGCTAATGCGAAGTTAAGGGATAAGCCGGAAATCGAAGGTTGGAAGCTTAACGAATTAAATCGGTTTATCTCATTTTTCGATGACACGCAAGGTTTGAAGCTTCTTGATCTCGGCGCCGGCGCCGGCCAGCACGGGCAATATTTGCAGTCTAACGGTTTCGATGTGCATTGCGTTGATTTGAGTCCGGAAATGGTCAAAGCTTGCCGCAATAAAGGTTTAAACGCGGAAGTGATGGATTTTTATTCATTAAAGTTTGAAGAAGACTCGTTCGATGCGGCATGGTCTTTGAATGCGTTGCTCCATGTGCCCAAGAGCAGCTTACATATTGTGCTGAATAATATAAAGACCGTATTGAAGCCCGGAGCACTGTTTTATTTGGGACTATATGGCGGTTACGACAGCGAAGGAATTTGGGAGGAGGATCCATACACGCCTAAGCGATTCTTTTCATTTCACAATAATGAAAATATACAGGTGAAAGCCAAACAATATTTCGAGTTAGTGGATTTTGAGGCAGTCCCAACGACAGGCACGAAGTTGGGCTTTCAATCGCTCGTATTAAGAAAGCGGGGTCAGCAATGATTACATATCGAACACTAACCGAAGTCGAGGTCGGAAAACTAAAGCAGATCGACCGGTCGGAACACATCGATCTCATATATGAGATGAGTAATGGGAACTTGACGGAAGTTAGCACGGATCATGATTGTCCCAATTGGAATCAAGAAATGTTGAAAGAAATTCAAGAACGTTATTTATTTGAATTGCGTAACGGCGGCATGGCTGTCGGGGCATTCGACGGGAAAACCTTGATCGGATTCGGAGTGCTTGCTCATAAGTTCAGAGGAATCCAACAAGACCGGCTCCAGGTAGATTTAATGTACGTATCTAGAAATTATAGAAGGAGGGGGATAGGAACTCGGATATTAAATGAACTGGCGGATGAGGCTAGAAGAAGGGGCGCTAAGTATTTATATATTTCGTCTACCGAAACTAGGTCCGCTGTATCTTTTTATGAAAGCAACGGGAGTCAGTTAACAAAAGAGGTTGATGAAGAGCTGTTTAACAAGGAACCGAGGGATATTCATATGATTATGGAGTTGATTTGATGAAAGTAAACGACAATCGAAAGCTTTATAGATCCGTCTATGACATGAAACCGGGCATAATTGAGGAAATAGAGATACCTGCTTTACAATTTATTGTTCAAGAAGGTAAAGGGAAGCTTAATTCGTTTGGCCGGCCGGAAGAACAATATTGGGCGGTTTGGAAAACGGTAAACCAACTCAAAAGAATTACGAAAGAAAGAAACGGCTATCAGTTTAAGCTGATGCCGCATGAAATCGTATGGTACGAAAACATCGGCGGTGACGCGTGGAGCTATAGTCAGATGATGCAGGTTCCTGACCTTATCACTTTCGATATGTACGAAGAAGCGAGAGCAAGTGTGGTGAAGAGATACAGGGATGAAACCGTTCCGAGCACGAAGTTTGTATCCGTAAAACAAGGTTTCTGCATTCAGAAGCTCCATGTGGGACACTACCGGGAATCGGGTAAGATCGTCGAGGATCTGAAGGACTACGCTGCAAGCAAAGGGTATAAGGTGTTGGACGGCAGACGGGAAGTGTATTTGAACCCTCCGGAGTGTTATCCGTCGCCGGACAGATGGCAAACAATTGTCAGGCTTCAAGTCGGTACACCAAACAAGGAGAAATCATATGCCGAGTGAGGAGTTATTTGATGTTTTCGATGAACAGATGGCGAAAATTGGTGTCGAAACCCGTGAGAACGTGCATTCGCAGGGATTATGGCATCAGACTTTCCATTGCTGGATCATAAATAATTCGACAAAAGGCGAACTCAAACTATTATTGCAATTACGACATAAAGATAAGGACACTTTCCCCGATCTCCTTGATACGTCATGCGCAGGACACTTATTAACCGGAGAGTCGGCGGCAGATGGAGTGCGCGAACTGCAAGAAGAGCTTGGGCTGTATGTGTCAATCAACGAATTGCATTTTTGCGGTACCGTCGCTGAGGAAAGTATTATATCGAAAGATCTAATCGACCGGGAGTTCAACCATGTTTTCATATATGAGTGTAATTTGCCATTAAGCAAATATAATTTCCAGACCAGCGAGATTTCCGGGTTATTCTTTATAGGATTTAAACAATTTAAGCACCTGCTGAATGGCGAGGTCAATGCGATACCGTCTGAGGGAATAATGTTTGATGAAATGAACGGGGTAATGGCGAATGTTAGAAGAGATATTGTCATAGATGATTTTGCTTTGTACTCAATCGAATATTACGATTTGTTGTTCAATGGCATTGAAAAACTGTATACGTGATTCAGCATGAGCGATTTCCCGTACCTAGGCGTTCGATTGTACCGGTTCAAGAAGACAACGAGGAAGTACATATGGAGAAGGTTTTATAGGCAAAACAAACCTGTCGGACTACGCGGCGGACAGGTCTGTTTTTTTCGGCACGTAACGCTGTACGTATCGGTATACCGCAAGATTCAAGGCGAAAACGACCACATAAATCGGAAAAGAATATTGGATCTTCCATCCCTTATAAGTAAACACGTGGAACCAATAGGTGGCCATCGCTTCAAGGCCCGTCGTTGCAACGCTGAACAAAAGCAAATATCCGCAGAGCAACCATCCCTTAGGCTTCCATCTGTCATAACCGTACAGCATGAAAAATTGCGAAGGCGGATAGGTGAACAGGTACAGCGCGATATCGAACCACTCGAATTCCGGCCGGTCGCCGAAATCGTAAAGATCGAACGGCTTAACGCCAAGGGAGAAATCCAATGTAAACGCCAGAAGTCCGTTTAAGAGCCATATGATGAATAAATTGACGGTCGAAAGACGCCGCGGAAGCAATAAAAACGTCAACCATGAAAGTATGGACACGATAATGATAAACCACTCGTTCGCGTCAAAGCGAACCGGAGGATATAAAATCACGGAAAACCCCCTTCCTTCGCAAGAAGTATCTGAACAACGCGAGAAATGCGAGAGACATCGCGGCCAATGCGGTATTTTTGATGATGTCTTGTCCCCAAGTCCACTTGATAAAATGAATGGTTTCGCTTAGATGATACAAGTATTGCATGCCCCAAAGCACAACCACCGAGACCGCCGGACCTGCCGCTTTTAGCAGCGATATCCTCAACTTCGAGAAAAACACGCTTGAACCGCATAATATGATCACAGGTGCAAGCACGAGCTGTTCCAGCTTGACCGCATAAAATTTGAAGTGGTTGCCGCTGACCTCAACGAAATGCAGATTCACGCTCAGTATCGCATATGCGAACTGTTCCAGCGAAGCGAGCAACAGCCAGCAAGCCAATATTTCCAAAGGATGAAGCGATTTCCGCAGAACGGGTATGAAAGCGAGACCGATTACGCTGAAAAAAATAGCGGTCAGAAAGACCGGCATCAGGAAGCACCCCTTTTTTGCAATGCGGGATATACTCCTAGGATGGACCATGGAGGAAAAAATATACAGTATACCCAAAGGAGTGCGTAAATAAGTGATAGAATTGTTGATAGTAAGACAATACCGGCAGTCCGACCATGACGCAGTTTTGAAATTGCATATTGACGGACTGAATCAATTCAATGCAAGCGTGGGAAATCCGGCGTTAGATCAAGATTTGAATAACATCCAAGAACATTATTTGTTAAATGACGGCGAATTTTTTGTAGGGACGATTAACGAAGAAATTGTTGCTATGGGAGCGTACCGGAAACGAGACCGTGACACTGCGGAATTGAAGCGGATAAGAGTCGATCGGGAACATCAAAGAAAAGGGTTTGGGCAATTAATTTTAAATGCGTTGGAAGCGTCGGCGAAATCAAAGGGATACAAAATATTATTGCTGGATACGACCTCGAATCAGGTGCCTGCCCAAAAATTGTTCATAAAGAATGGATACATTGAAAAAAGCCGCAAGCTGTTCGGAGAGCTGGAAGTCATTTTTTACGAAAAAAATATTGCTGTTAGAGAGGTGTCGTCGTTGGCGCAAAAGTTTTTCCTCACCGATCTCGATGGAACTTTACTAAGATCAAATGCGGCATTATCGGAGTATACAATCGATGTCTTGTCGGCAGCATTAAACAAAGGGCATATTATAAGCTACGCCACGGCGCGAAGTTTCCTAAGCTCCAACAAAATAGTTTCAGCAGTACCATGGAAATATCCGATAATTTTGTATAACGGCGCGATTGTGTTTGACCCGGTCACGAACAAAGTGCTGGATGGGCATTGGTTGGGAAAACAAATCACGGATGAAATTGTTAGTATAGGCAGAGGTAAGAGCTTGATCCCGTTCTTATTTGCCCTCGATGAAGGAGATGATGAACGTGTGCTGCATGAGAAGTTGAGCCGAAAAGGCGACATATCATTCTACGAAAGCCGCCCCAATGATCCGCGATTTGCTGAAGTAACCCGTTTGGTATGCCCGGAATCTTATAGAACGCTAATCATTACATATATTGGGCTGGCGGAAGAGCTTGAACCATTGAAGTCTGAAGTGGAAAAACGGTACGGGGATGAAGTGCATATACACTTTATGAAGGACCAATATATTGAGAATCACTTCTTCCTTGAGATTAGTCACAGAAAAGCGAATAAAAGAGAAGGACTGAAGAAGTGGGCAGGTCTAATGAATTGCAACCCTGAAGATGTTACCGTATTTGGCGACAATTTGAACGATTTAGGCATGTTTGAAATAGCGGGGACAAAGATAGCCGTTTCTAATGCAAATGAAAAACTGCTGCAATTAGCGAGTACCGTTGTTGAATGTAATGATGAGGACGGTGTTGCGAAGTACATTGAAAGACTGCTTGAAGGGCAGGTCGACAGTGGTGTAAGGAAGGTCAAAATATAACTGAGTGAAACGGATGAATGGCAGAGGACTTACCGGCTGCTGTTGATCCGTTTTTTATTTATATGAAATTGCATCCTCATCTTTTTCCGGATAATTTTGTAAAAAAACTTGTTGACAATATATTTTGTGAATAATAGATTTATATATGTAATTATATATATTTAATTATACATATTGAGGTGATTGTAGTTATGGCAGTTATCTTGCGCAAAGATTTGTTAACCGATTTAGCATCGAGGGAGCAGCTTGAGATTGATCTCAAAACCGCCGTTAACGGCGAGGACAACGTCGCTTTGGCATTGCTCGACTTGGATTATTTTATGGAAGTGAACAACAATTACGGACACGAAGCCGGCGATCGTGTTTTATCCGGTCTTGCCGAGCTTCTGCGGAACAATTTCCCCGATCAAGCGTATCGGGTGTCCGGCGACGAGTTTGCCGTCATTCTTCCCGGTAACAGTCTGGAGCAGGCATTTCTTAGAATGGAAGCATTCCGGGAAACCGTGCACGGATCGCAGGAAAAGTTCCGGTTAAATGGATCGGAGAATTACGAAGTAACGATTACGATAGGAGTCGCACAGTACCCCCGGGACGCCAAAGACGCATCCATCCTCATTAGGGTTGCCGACGCCGCGCTTGGAAGCGCGAAAGAGAACGGCCGCAATCAGGTCTCCCTGCCGCCAAACGAAGAAATGGTCATGAAATCGTGCTATTACTCGTCAACGATGGTTCGGCGCCTAAAGATCTTGTCCGATAAGCTGAAGAAGAAGGAGTCGCTATTGCTGCGCGAAGCGTTAAGCGACCTGCTGCGCAAGTACGACAGGGTTGAGGAAAGCTGAACATGCATAACGGGACATTCCGATACCGCTTAATGTTTTCCGGCGCCTTATCAGGTTCAATCATAATGTTGGCAACGATTATATTAATAGTGTTGTGACGCGTGACTGAACTATTTCTGTCAAAAACCTCCGGAAGGGGGTTTTTTGTTTTGAGCATTTTTAGCTCTATCGAGTCATGTTCACCAGTACGGCTTTGAGCAAAAATGAAAGGTGTGTGGAAATATTTTCAAAACAAAGTGAGGGGACTCAATAAAAATGACGCAACCGGTACGCGTGTTAATCGTGGACGACCATTCGCATGCTCGGGAAGGGATGAGAGAGATCCTTAACGCCGATCCGATATTTGAAGTGGTAGGCGAGTGCACAAGCGGCAAAGAAGCGATCCTCGTAACCGGGCAGCGGATGCCCGACCTGATCTTAATGGATATCAATATGAAGGAAATAGACGGATTGGAGGCGACCAAAGAGATCAAGTCCCGCAATCCGTATGTGAAAATTGTTATGGTCACGGTCTCCGACGACATTGCGCATTTATTTGAAGCGTTGAAGAAGGGGGCTCAAGGGTATTTGCTCAAAAACTTGAATCCGGGAGCTTGGCTTGAATATTTGAAAGCGGTCATCTTCGACCAAGCGCCAATGTCCAGGGAATTGGCGCTGCGAATCTTGAAGGAGTTTTCCGGGAACGAAGCTCCAAGGCCGTCGGAAAATCCATTGACTGATCGGGAACAAGAAATATTAATCTGGGTGGCGAAAGGGATGTCCAACCGGGAAATATCAGAGAAATTGTTTATTTCTGAACATACGGTTAAAAACCATTTAAAAAAAATATTGCAAAAGCTTCAATTGGACAACCGTGTGCAGTTGGCGAGATATGCGTATGAGCAAGGGTACAAGTAAACGACGAACGAAAAAGCTGTTCCGTCTTGCCGCCGCTGTCAAACAATTGACAAAAAGAGGCAAAAGATGACTCTTTCGGGCTGTTTGGCGTTCCGTACGGTTTGGTTACAATGAACCACGATGTAACAATATCCGGTAGACAGGAGGATGAAAGATGCAGCGGTGGAGAGTCGGTATTTTGCTGTTTGACGATGTGGAAGTGTTGGATTTTGCCGGTCCTTTTGAAGTATTTGCCGTCACGGCGCTGAATCGCGGCCAGGCGGATGAACGCAAACCGTTCGAGGTGACGACATTTTCGGAAACGGGAAATCCGGTTACAGCGAGAAACGGGTTAAAAGTGACGCCGGACTACAGTTTGGAAACGGCGCCGCTTTACGATTTGCTCGTCATACCGGGTGGGCTTGGAATAAGGCGCGAGCTCGAGAATGCCGAGTTGCTAGATTGGATCCTCAAGAGCCGCGACGATGTGCAATGGATTACTTCCGTATGTACGGGAGCTTTGCTGCTGGCAAAGGCGGGCTTGCTTGACGGGAAGAAAGCGACTACCCATCATGCCTCTATCGAGTGGATGAGAACCAATTTTCCTGAGATTTCTGTAGTGGAAGGGGTCAAATTTGTGGATGAGGAGCGCTTGATCACTTCGGGAGGCATCTCCGCCGGCATCCATATGGCTTTCCATATGGTTCGCAGATTGCTTGGTACGAAGGTTGCGGAGGATACCGCGCGGTTCATGGAATTCGATATAAGCTTTGATCGGTAAACGGCGGTCAGGATTCGGGAAAGCGGGGATTATTTTGAAAAAAAGTTCGTCGTCCTTATGGTTGGTCGGCATACTGTTTGCCGTAATGATCTTGGCAGGGTGCGGGACCGATTCTACGCCCGCTGCGGTGGAGGAAACAAGCGCCGGCTCCTCACCTTATCTGGTTTTCACGGACGATTCCGGGCAAGAGGTCATTTTACCGAACAAACCGGAACGAATCGTGATCTTGGCTCCGGAGGCGCTAAACTTGTTCTACCAGCTTGGCGGGAGCGTCGTCGGATTCGCCAGCACGCCGGGAGCACCGATTCCGGAGGAGGCGAAGGCTGCGCTCGATGTCGGTCATGTCGACAATGTCAGCATGGAGCTGATTACGAGCCTGAAACCCGATCTCGTCATCGGGCAATATTTCTTTAACGCAGGGCTGGAGGATTCGTTTGTGTCGAGCGGCGTACCGTTTGCTCTTGTGAAAATCATTAGCTATGAGGATCTTCAACATGCGGGAAAGCTGTTCGGACAAATTATCGGAAATGAGTCGCAGACCGAAACGGCATTGAAAGAAATGGATGAAAGGATTCAATCGATCGTCGGCAAGCTGCCGGAGGACGGACCGGCATTTGCCCAAGTAACGATAATGCCCATGGGGGTTTACATCCAAAAAGACGGAAGCATGACGACAGATATCGCCAGGAGGCTGAAACTCAAAAACGCGGCCGCAGGAATGACCGGAGGAGAGCTGCCGGATTATGTTCCGTTCAGCCTGGAGAAATTGATAATCGCGGATCCGGAATACATGTTCATGATGGTGCACGGTACGGAGGAGCTTGGAAGGAAAAAGCTGAAAGAGGATATGGAAAGCAATCCTGCATGGTCTTCGCTGAGAGCCGTGATGGACGACAAATTGCATTTCTTGCCGTCAACGATTGAGAATGCGCCCGGATTACATATTGATGCCGATTTTAAAAATGTCGCTAAAATAGCCTATCCCGGAGTTTTTGGCAAGTAAGCGATGTGGGAGCGGGGAAGCGAATGACCAAAATAACTCTGATTATGACCGGCCTCTTGTCGGATGACGAGCTGCGGTTCGCCCGGTCTCCGTATCGACCGTTTGTTCGAATACATGGCTAAAGTGGTGTATCCCGATGTATATGGTTAGTAAGTCGTCCGCCGATTTTCGGAAAACCGCGGCTTGGCGCGCTGCTGTCTTTGCGGTCATGATTTTCCTCGCAATTGCGGGGGTCGTCTTCAGTCTGGTCAGCGGGGCGGTCAAGGTCGGCGTTATGGAGATCGTCAACGTATTTGCGGGTAATGTTGAAGGGGCGGTTCGGGATATTATTTGGAACGTTCGGTTCCCGCGGACGTTGGTTGCGGCATTGGTGGGCATTAATTTGCCGTTGGCAGGGGCATTGCTTCAAGGAGTCATGCGCAATTCGATGGCGGATCCGCATATTATCGGGGTCTCATCGGGAGCGGGACTATTCGGCATTACCGTCTTGGTTTTGTTTCCGGCGTACGGCTATTTGATGACTCCCGCAGCGTTTATCGGCGCGCTCGGCGCTGCCGTATTGATCTACGCGCTCTCTTGGCATAACGGGGTCCGTCCCGGCAGGCTCATCTTGGCAGGAGTGGCCGTTTCGGCTTTCTTCGGTTCGGGCATATCGGCATTGCTTACTTTCTATAGCGACCGGGTGGACGGGGCGCTGCTGTTTCTGGTTGGAGGCTTGTCCGCGAAGAGCTGGCCTCACTTGCAGCTGCTTCTCCCCTATACGGTAATCGGTACGGTGTTTGCTTTGATTTGCGCGCACCGGATGAATATTTTAACGCTGGGAGACGGAGAGGCGAAAGGTCTCGGATTGCACGTGGAACGGACAAGAATGTTGGTGACGGCCGCAGCGGCGCTGCTGTCCGCAAGCGCGGTCAGCACGGTCGGGTTGCTCGGATTCGTAGGGATGATCGTCCCTCATGCGGCACGTCTGCTGATCGGCGACGATTACCGGGTCCTGCTGCCCGCAACCGCCTTGCTTGGCGTCTCCGCATTGACGATATTCGATACGCTGTCCCGGATCATGTTTGCTCCCGTTGAGCTGCCTGTCGGCATCATCACCGGCGCTCTCGGCGCTCCTTTCTTTCTGTATTTATTACGAAAGAGAGGGATGGCGGAATGATTCAAGCGGAGCGGTTAAAGGTTAATTATCGGGGCCGGTCTGTGCTGGACGATGTGAACGTAAATTTTGAACCCGGGCTCGTCCACAGCATACTCGGCCCGAACGGATGCGGGAAAAGCACGCTTCTGAAGACGTTGTCACGGCAATTGCAGGGGGAAAGCGGTGCGGTATACGTGGACGGCAAAGAGGTCAAGCAGTGGCGGACAAAGCTGTTTGCCCGGCAACTTGCCATGCTGCCGCAGGCGCAGGAAAGCTCTGCAGATATACGCGTTTATGATTTGGTGTCTTACGGCCGGTTTCCGCATAAAGGTTGGATGCAGAAGATGGACGAGGAAGACAAAGAAGTTGTCGAGCGGGCGTTGGAGTTGACGGGCATGAGCTCGTACGCCGATAGAAGCGTTCAACAGTTGTCCGGCGGTGAGCGGCAGCGGGCGCGGATCGCCATGGCGATCGCCCAACAGCCGAAAGTGCTGCTGTTGGACGAACCGACAACGTACCTCGATATTTGTCATCAGCTTGAGATCATGGAACTTATAACACAGCTGAATCGAAAGCAAAATATGACCGTAATCATGGTGCTCCACGATTTGAACCAAGCAGCTCATTATTCCGACCGGATTACGGTAATGAAACAAGGTTCCGTAATTGCTCACGGCTGTCCGGAGGATATTATTTGTGAAGAAATTTTGTTGGATGTGTTTAAGGTTAGAGCAAGCATAGAATTAATCGAAGACAGCGGACGCCCGTTTATACGAACGATGAGTTTGCTTTAGCGTTGCGCGAAACCGCGAAGCTAAGATGTTTGCATCGTTTGGCGTCTGTGGCGTTCTTGATACTGCTTCGGCGTTATTCCGTACATACGCTTAAATACGCGATGCAAATAATTGGCGCTGGTGAATCCGTGAAGCAACGCAAGGCGGTCAATCGTGGCCGGACTCCCCTGCCTACCGGTCTCTTCAAGCTCCTTGCAGATGTGCGATAAGCGGATATGCTCCAGATATTTGGAGAACGTTGTTCCGGACAACGACTTGAATATCCGCTGCATTTGCCTAGGGCTGATGTGCAGGCGCTCCGCGACGGCTTCCAGCGTGAGCGGCTCCTGATAATTATCCTTAATGAATTGTTCGGCCAGTTTGTACCTGTAACGATTTATATTGCGCGAAGGCAGCAGCTGCTGCTGCGGCTCGGGAAAATAAGCCCGGGTCATGCGCAGCAGAATGTTGATAACCGCTTGCTTGATAATGGTGAACAAGCCCGGCTGGCCTTCGTACCATGCCCGATAAGCCGTCAGGAAGCACTTCATCGCCCGGAAACGGTCTGTTTCAGGGCGAAGCGGAATAAGACGAAGCTGGCGAATGCATGTCTCGGCTTCCTTCCATTCCGACTCGGCTCCCCACCCTCGTTTGCGACGAAGCCGTATCCGCGCTTGACGTTTCGATTCAAGCTCAAATCATTAATCTGCTGCAGGATTTACAGGACGAGTTTCGAATTACTTATGTGTTCATTTCTCATAATCTCTCCGTTGTGGAGCATATTTCCGACCGGGTAGCCGTCATGTATTTGGGCAGAGTCGTTGAGCTTGCGGCACGGAAGACCTGTTTGCAGGACCTAAGCATCCTTATACCGAAGCATTACTATCCGCCGTACCGGTGGCGGATCCTTCCGTTAAGAAGGAACGCATTATTCTTCAGGGGGAAGTGCCAAGTCCGGCGAATCCGCCGTCAGGCTGCCATTTCCATACGCGCTGCCCGTACAAAACCGATATATGCGTGCAACAGATGCCGGAGTTGAAGCCGGTCGGTCCGGATCGTTTGGCAGCTTGCCACTATGCGGAAGAGCTTCGGCTTCGAGGCATTTGCAGTTAGTTCGAAAGGTGTGATGAAATTGAAGCAAAAGAATGAACTGATCATCTTTCTCGATTCCGGCGACACCATCATTGATGAAGCAACCGAAGTGAGGGAAGACGATGGCATCGTCATACGCGCGGATGTCATTCCCGGTGCGGATGTAATGGTGAAGACACTTTCCGAACGTGGATATACGCTCGTTCTCGTTGCGGACGGAGAAGCGCAATCGTTCAAAAACAGTTCATACAACACGGTATCTATGATTGCTTCGATGCAATCATCGTGTCGGAGCACATCCGCGTGAGGAAACCGGATCCGCGTATGTTCAAGGCGGCCGCAGGCGCCCTTGATCTAAGCGAGCAGGATTACGGCCGGATTATAATGGTCGGCAACAATTTGAGCCGCGACATCAAAGGCGCCAACCTGCTTGGGATCATAAGCGTCCATCTGGACTGGACGCCGCGATATCCGAAAACGCCGGCCGACGAAAGCGAGATGCCGGCATACACCATCAGCGAACCGCTCGAGCTGCTTGATTTGGCGGAGTCTTTGAATGAAAAGCTTACTGCCGGGAGGAAATAAAAGCACAATTATGAAACAAGAAGACATCGTTCAATACTGCTTAAGTAAAAGAGGAGCCTGGGCGGATCATCCTTTCGGCCCGGAACCGTTAGTTATTAAAGTTGCATCGAAAATGTTCGCGATTATTGCCGGCAATAACGATGTGACGCACATTTCCTTAAAATGCGACCCTGAAACCGCCTATCTGCTAAGACAGGAGTTTTCATCGGTTAAACCGGGATACCATCTGAACAAAATGCACTGGAACACGGTAACGGCGGAAGATACGATTCCAAACGAGCAACTGCTATGGATGATCGATCATTCCTATGATTTGGTTGCTAGAAGCTTACCGAAATCAAAAAGAGAAGAGCTTGGAATGGACTCCATTGCCTCTCCACGCAAAACAAATGGGGCTGCCGGCAAATAAATTACCGGCGGCCCGCCTCATTCCCGGGCAAGTTATTGCTCCAATTGACGTTCGTCCTCCGCGCCTTCGTTGAGGTCATCCTTCTGGATGTTGATCGGCTGCGTATTTTGTGCGTTTTCCAATGTATCGTTCACGAAAGCCATGTCTTGGTTTTCCGCTTCCATATTGGTCGTTCCGGTATAGTTGCCTGCGCGCGTTCTGTTTTCCATGCTTCGATCCCTCCAGTTAGGAAAATATGGTGATGCACCTACTATAAAATGTCCAGCTCCACCCGAGTTTATTCCGGCAATTACAGAGCAACATTGCGAAATCCTCCTTGTGATATAACAGAGATGCAACAAAAACATGAGGAGATGAGAGAATGAGCAAGTTGAGAGGAAAGATTGCATTAGTAACGGGAGCAAGCCGTGGGATCGGGCGTGCTATTGCGCTGCGTCTGGCACAAGACGGCGCGTTCGTCGCCGTTCATTACGGCAAGAGATATGGTGATGCGGAGGGAGTCGTTCGCGAAATACAAAATAATGGCGGGTCCGCTTTTGCGATCGGTGCGGAATTCAGTTCATTAAGCGGCGTTCACGAGCTGTACAAAGAGTTTGATTCGGCGCTGCAGGATCGCACAGGCGGCTCCGGCTTCGACATTCTTATCAACAATGCGGGAATCGGACAATTCGCAACCATTGACGAAATGACGGAACAATCCTTCGATGAAGTGATGTCCATCAATGTCAAAGCTCCGCTGTTCCTAATTCAGCATGCTTTGCCCCGGCTGAGAGACGACGGCCGTATCATTAATATTTCATCAAAAGTCACACAGGTTGCTTTTCCGAACCTTCTCGGTTACAGCATGACCAAAGGCGCAATCAACACGTTAACAACCACCTTAGCCAAGCAGCTTGGGGCTCGGAATATTACCATCAATGCGATTTTGCCGGGAATGACCGAAACGGAAATGAACGCCGGAGTATTGCAAGACCCGGATGGACGGAAGTTCGCAGCCGGTCTGTCCGTATTCGGCAGATGGGCGCAAACCGAAGATATAGCGGATATCGCAGCGTTCCTTGCTTCTCCCGACAGCCGGTGGATCACCGGGCAATTGATCGATGCGAGCGGCGGAACACATTTGTAGATCGCATATGGCCACCCAACCGGTGGCCTTTTTGCTGCCTATCGATCTCATTATTAGAACGATTTAGTCGATATAAAGTATTTCTCGGCATCAATTGTGGAGTGTATACTGAAGGTAAATATTCCCTGTATCGGAGGGTGCGTGTATGGCCGAGTTTGATACGGTTGCCGGTCTTTATTTGGAGATGGTTAGAAAAGGCGGCCCCAGAAAAGCTTACGAAGCGATTATTAAGGAGCTTTCTTGCGAAACTGGACTCAATGGGAAAAGGATTTGCGACATCGGCTGCGGACCGGGTGAGTTGGCATTTCGGTTGTGTAACTTGGGAGGTATTGTCACCGGCGTCGATTCGAGCGCCATATTATTGAGTCATGCCCGTAATGTTACGGATCAGGTCGAGTGGATGGAAGATGATGCAATGACGCTCGGTAAAATCCAAGATGAAACTTTCGATATAGCAGTTTCAAGCTTGATGCTGATGGATGTTCCGGATTACGAATCGGTTTTCAAGCAAAGCTATCGAGTACTCAAGCATAATGCCATTATGATTTGGTTGGTAATGCATCCTTGTTTCCAATCTCCGTTCAGCCACCCTGAGGATGACGGTTCCCGAAAGGTATATCAATACGCTCCGCAATATTGGAAATCGAAAGGGAATGGGACATTACGGTCTATTGCCGGATCATATCATCGCCCCGTGTCTTATTACATCAATAATTTTATGAAAACGGGATTCGCTCTGCTGCGCACTTTCGAACCCGGATCGGAAACCGCCTTCGAATCGGTTCCGATGCATTTCGGGGCGATCGGCCGAAAAATATAAGACGGTCTAGTTTCTGACACATACGAAACTATTTAGGGGCAGCGATCGTCTTATTTTCTGTAAACCATTTTGAAGTTGCAGGAGACAAGGAGACCTTTATCATGAGAAAGCTCTTAACGATGTTGTTATCGGGTATACTTTTCGTTTGCGGGGCTCCACCAACTTATGCGGACGAAGAGAGCAAAAAGACGTTGAGCGAGGTTTTCGACAGAATGGTGATCATTCCGTACGATTTCCAGGGCAAAGCGTTCGTAAACGGGCAAAAGTCCGAAGTTTACCAACAGTTTGAAGCGGTTGAAAGAAACGGACGCGTCTTGGTCCCGATCCGGTTTATGGGTTATCTCGCAACTCAAGCCGGCAATTATAGCAGCAGCTGGGATGTGCATTGGGATCAGAAACATCCGGATGATATTCTCCTAACGAACTATGCATTACAGAAGACCGTCAAGTTTACGGTAAACAGCAAAACAATGTTGGTTAATAAGCAGCCCGTTGCATTGGATGTGCCGCCGCAATAAATCAACGGCCGGATCGTGCTGCCGCTGAGGAGTGCGGCTATTGCGCTGGACAAAAAAATCGACTGGTTGGACGGATTGATTCTGATTGGAGACGAGTCAGTAGATTTGCAGCATCCGCAGACATTGGCAATTAAGGATAAGATCAAGATGGAACTTACCGACAAACGGAAGCGGATTGAATACACGAAAGCGGCAATCCCTATAACGAAATACGGAAACACGATCTATTTCTATAATGAAGCGACAGGGGAACTATTTAGGAAAGCAGACGGGCAAAAAGTAGTTAAAGTGCAAGTGCCGGGGAAGCCCAATTTTTTCTCTGCAAAGGTCATTGGAGATGAGCTGTATTATACTTCGGAGGTTAACGGTGTACTTGAACTTTATGCGTTCGACTTTGTTAAGAATATTTCCAAGAAAATCTGTACGCTTGACGGCGGCCACCGTTGGTTGGAAGATGTTCGGTTTACAGATAATGAATTGTACGTTAGCCTGCACAACGGGGAATTAACATTAGGGCATGCAGTACTGTATAAGATTGAAAATGGCACCCCAAAGGAAGTACTGTCAACAAAAGACCTGATCAATTTTGTGAAAGCAGGCAAGTACATCTACTTTACCGATTTTTCGATAAACGGCGGTCCGGAAAACAATTTATACCGGGTGGACACAAAGACTGGAGAAAAGCAGTATTTCGGAGAGGAAGGCTTTGCTTACGGTATTAATCGCACTATCGAGGAAGGGGGCGGCATCAGTTATTGGAGCAACGGAGGAATGTATGTCAAAGACGGCTACCTTTATACTTTAGCATATAAAGAAACCGATCCTAAGGATGAAAGCTCCGTGTACAAAATCAATCTTGCGGATCGGACGCAGGTCAAGCTGACTTCTCCGGCCAAAGATTTCTGGATGGAGAATAATCAAATATATTATATAGAAACAAGCACGGGCTACTTGAAAAGAGTTGATTTGAACGGAGGCAACGATCGGGTCGTAGTAGAAAGAAATGTGCCGCATGCCAAATTCTATAATGGTAATATCTACTACACCTCGAATGCAAACAAAAATGTTTCCAATATAGGAGTGCTGTATCGATATAATATTGCCAATAAGCTGGAAGTCAAATTGAGCGACAAGCCGATGAGTTCGTATTATGTGGGGAAAGACGGAGTTTATTTTGTATCTGACGGGTATGAACCGGGACTGTTTAAGATTCGAGCGGACGGTCGCGTTATTCCCTTGGTTACGGATAATGTAGATAAAGTTTTATTAGCCGATGCGGGGATCGTTTATACACTGGCTTATAAAGAGGGAATATACTCAGGGAAGTAGAAAAGCGGTGGAGCGATCCACCGCTTTCTTGTCATGCAAAATACCCGTCGCTCACATCGAAATAGAAATTTTGCCTTCGTCCTGAGACCAATCGACCTTCGCGCCGAGGGATTCGCTGATGAACCGCAGCGGTAAGTACGAGGTGCTGACGATGATAAAAGGATCGTTTTGGAGCGTTACCGGTTTCTCATTCAGATAAGCTTCTTTGGTTGTGTAGTTGATACGGATCGTTACCGGCGGTTTGCCCGGCTCGGTTTGGTGAATGGTGACGATTTTGTTCGTCGCGTCCCACGTCAGCTTGGCGCCCATCTTCTCAAACACGGAACGAAGCGGGATGAACGCTTGGCCGTTTCTAATGATAACGCCGGTGTTAAGAGAGACCGGTTCGCCGTTTAGATGAACCGATATAGGCTTTTGCATCGGAACGGGATTGAAATGTTGAATCTCGTAATCTCCGTAGCCCAAATTGGCGAATTTGTTGTAGCCCCATCCCCACAACGTTCCGTCGGTTTTTTGCATGATGAAGTGGCGCGTACTCGTCTTGATTCGGCTTACATCCGAAGCAAGTACGGTAAAGGTTGGGTTGTCGGGCATCGTTTCCCGGTCAATGGAGGCTTCATGCACTTTCCCGTCGCCGGTCAATGCGATCACTGAACGTTCGACGACATAGGCATCCCGCACGTCTTTGACGGTGGTGAATAATACGGGAGCAGACTGTTTATGGCGCGTTGTTCCGTCGGACCAACCGGTAACGGTGTAACCCCAGAACCAGATTCGGTTTTGATTATCGATGGCAAGTCTCGTGTATCTGTCTGCTTTGATCGCCCGGATGCCGGATATCTCGTCGATTCTAGCGGCAGATAAACGTTCGACGGCTTCATCCGTCCATGACCAAACCGTCCCGTCCTCTTTGAGCGCGATATTCAGTTCAACATCGATCATGTTCTCTAAGGATTCAATCCGTTCAAACGAGCTTAAAGCTTCTTTATCTCTCCACACCGTCCCGTCTTTCTTCAGAAATATCCATCGCGTTTCGTAAGTCGCCATTTCATAATAGCTGCTTATGTCCGCCACATTGTCGATGCCCGCAAGAGGGGCGATTTCGTCCAGCTTCAGCTTTCCTTCGGTGATCGGAACAACAAATACTCTTCCTTCGGCATCCAAAGCCAACAGTCCCCTCCAGTTGTAATGGACGGAAACGAGGTCATTCAGAGCTTCCACTCGGCGAATATGTACGTCAGACGGGGAGGAAGCGCTTCTTTCCCAATGCCATACGGAATTGTCTTGCTTCATAACGAACCCGTGCTCAAACGATTTTTCCACGTCGGTCAGCCCGACAATTTGCGTCGGCACCGATTGATCGTTGCCCCACACCCATAAGGAACCGTCGGTTTTAATCAAGGAGTCCGGTTCGAACGATCGGATGCCGGAAGACGCCGCGGCTTCCGAAGCGGGTGCGGCCAATGATGATACTGTTAAACAAGTAACAAGGCTGAGGATGGCGGTCCATTTTTTCACTGAAATGCGTTCTCCTTTCAATAATTCGGCTCATGAAGATAAACGCAGCCCAGCGGAATAAAGTTTCAATTAAAATCTTTGCAAAATGAAAAGCTGCCCAAAGATGGACAGTCTTGGTATAATACATTTGTGCAGCTCGCTGTGGTGGGAATAGAATTGCTGGTACGTTTTTGATTGCGTTGTTAACATACCTGGATAACAGAAAGTGACCCCACCGCTGCTAGGCTAAAGGGGTCACTCACGGGTTTTACTCGGAGGTTTCCCGCCAAGTAGTTGCATAGGGAGCCGGTGGCCGCCGGCTCCTGTTGTTATTATTACTTTACCATAAGCATTTTAATACAGCAATCTTGATGATGGAATATCGCAACCTCAACCTTTAATGGACCCGATCAGTACGCCTTTCTCAAAATATTTTTGGATGAACGGATACAGCACCAAGATCGGCAGCGTGGACACGATGATAACGCCGAACTTGATTTGATCGGCATACCTTTGCGCATAGCCCCCGGCATCTCCGCCCACGCCTGCGCCGCTTTCAAATACCTGATTCGACAGCAGGATATCCCTTAAAATGATTTGCAGCGGCTGCAGTTCATTGCTTCTTATATAAATCAACGCCGTGAAGAAATCGTTCCAATGGCCTACCATATAATAGAGTCCGATCACGGATATTAGCGCCTTCGACAAGGGCAAAGCGATCATCGAGAAAAATTTGAAATGCGAACAGCCGTCGATCGCGGCGGCCTCATATAACTCCGACGGCAAAGAGGTTTCAAAAAACGTTCGCGCAATAATCAAATAGAACACGTTGACAGCGAACGGGAAAATAAATACCCACATCGTATTCGTCAGGTGCAGCCCTTTGATCAGCAAATAAGTCGGAATCAAACCGCCGTTAAAGAACATGGTGATGACAAATATGAGCATCAAAAACCGTCTGGCGCGAAATTCCCGCCGGGACAACACATAGGCAGCCGGCAAAGTGAACAGCAAATTGACGAAAGTTCCCAGCACCGTGTATATAATCGTGTTCTTGTACCCGGTCCAAACTCTGGAGTCTTGGAGTATTTCGTTGTATCCGAACAAGCTGACTCCTTTCGGCCAAATCAGGACTTGGCCGGTTGACACGAGGGTGGAGTCGCTGACGGATGCGATGACGATAAAATACAGCGGATAAGCAATGATTAAAAATATAAACGTGCATAAGACAAACAGCACAATGCTAAATAACATTTCACCGCCTGATTTGTTTTTCAATCCCACTTACAACCCCTCCTCCGGCAGCAAATTACCATAGGCTCATGTTCGAATATCTTTTGGCGATGGCATTGACCGCAACCAAGAAAATAAAGTTGATGACCGTATTAAACAGTCCGATCGCGGCGGAATAGCTGAATTGATTGGATACGATGCCTATCTTGTATACATAGGTTGCTATGACCTCCGAAACGGGGATATTCAACGAATTTTGCATCAGGAACACTTTTTCGAACCCGGTGCTCAATATGCCCCCCATGCTGAAAATAAACAGAATAATCATCGTCGGAACGATAGCGGGTAAGTCCACATACCGAATCATTTGCCATCTGCTGGCGCCGTCCATCTTCGCCGAATCGTACAGCTGCGGATCGACATTCGACAACGCCGCCAAATAAATAATGCTGTTCCATCCGCAGTGCTGCCATATGTCCGACAGCACATATACCGGTATAAAGGTATTTGTGGACGCGAGCAAATTGATATCGCCCATTCCGGCCGATTTCATGAAGTGCCCGACAATGCCCGTTTCCGGCGACAGCAGGACGTTGAGCATCCCCACGAGCACGATGGTCGATATGAAGTGGGGCATATATACCGTGGTTTGCATTGTTTGTTTCACATGTTTGTTTCTGAGCTGATTGATGATCAACGCCAAAATGATGGGCGCGGGAAACCCCAATACGATTGACGCCAAGCTGATGAAAAACGTATTCCTCATCAAATCGGTAAACATATAGCTGTTGATAAACTGTTCGAAGTAATACAATCCGCGCCATTCTCCGCCGGTAAGCCCTTTGCTGAAATCATAGTCGCGGAAAGCCAATTGGATGCCGTACATCGGCACATAGTTAAAAATGAAAATGATAAGTATGGCCGGCACTATCATGATCCACAATTGGTAGTCGCGCTTAAACGTATTGAAAACCGTCGGATGGCTTGCCGTCCGGACCGCGGCCGGATGATCGGCGGCAGTTCTCATCTGAGAGCTCATAGCGAATTCACCCCTCAAGGTAAGCGGATGCCATACCGCAGTTCCGTGCGCGGTATAGCATCCGCCGTCAGGATATTCTTCTCTTACATCTTGCTCATGTACTCATCGTAGTATTTTTGCATGATCTCCAAGTTTTGCTTCAGACCGGCTTTTTCGCATTCTTTGACAAAGGCATCCCACTCGGCTTCGATACCGCCTTTGGTCACCCATTGCGCGAACTTGGTTTTTGCCAAATTGTCCAGGTTCGTGTTGTTCAAGCTTAACGTGTTGTTGTCCGGAGTAGAATATTTAATGAACATGCCGGGGAATACATCTTTGTTCACATCCACGCTTAGTGCGTTCTTCATCGGCTCGGACTGTTCGAGAACTTCCTGCATATCCGTGCCGAGGGTCAACTGAAGCGAATCGGAAATATACATCGGACCGGCATCGGCCATCGTCGACGTCCACTTCCACGTTCCGGGATCCATCTTCGGATCTTCCGGCGGCAGCACGCTGTAAGTCCCGTCACCGTTATCCTTGATGTTCGGGCCGATCGAGCCGAACAGCACCTGCATGCTCACTGTAGGGTTATACAACTCGTTGATGAATTTCATGGCCGCTTCTTTGTTCTTCGTCTTAGCCGACATGACGATATGATTGACGCCGTAGTTCAATGAGTTGTAGTCGTAGCTCCACGATATTTTGCCGGTATAATCGGGCGTCACCTTTAACGGAGACATCGATGCATACTGCGGAGCGAGCTGAGGTCCCACCCGGTCCGAAGCTACCCATCCCCAAGTGAAGCCGACCTTCGCCGTATCCCCCGAACCGCGGGCGACGGACTGGTACTTCGTGTAATCGTGGGTGAATACTTCAGGGTTGATCAACCCGGCTTTATAGAGCTTGTTCAAAAATGCCACCAAAGTTTTGAAACGGTCGTCCGTGAGAAAATTTTTCACTTGGCCGTCTTCCACGAAATAGCCTTGGCCGCTTCCGTCGGTTAGCGTAATGCCCATGCTGCCCAACAGTACGGCGGGGTTGAAATATCCGCCGATGCCGCCCGGCCAGTCCATTGGGATTTCGTCGCTCGGGTCGCCGTTGCCGTTCGCGTCCTTCTCTTTGAACGCGACTAGAACGTCATACAATTCGTCCCATGTCGTCGGCATTTGCAACCCGAGGTTGTCCAGCCACTTCTGATTAATGTATTGTCTTGTCGCGGATGCCGGCCAAAATCTTTGGTATTTCGGCAATCCGTAAATTTTTCCGTCCGCTTGAGTCGCAATGATTTTAGTTTCCGGTTTTTCTTCGAACATCATTTGTACATTTGGAGCGTGCTGAGGGACCAATTCCGACAAATCTTGAAACAAACCTTGGAATTGCGCGAAATCGGCGTCGGTGATGACATTTCCGCCGACGAACAAATCCGGAACGTCGCCGCTCGCAAGCAATGTGCCTTTCTTCTGTCCCCAGTCGGCCGTGATTTCCTGCCACTCGATGTCCACTCCTGCGGCATCTTCCGCTTTTTGCAGCCATTCCATCTCTGCAAGCGGTTTCGTTAACGGGTGTTTTACCATGATGGCGGTTAATTTTACTTTGGCGCCGCCATTGTCGTTGCCGGCATTTCCTGATGAATCGCTTGTTCCGCCGTTGTCCCCGGGTGCGGAGCCTGAACCGCTGCAGCCTGTCAACACTGCTGTAGTAACCAAGACCAGCGACAGGAAAAGCGCTAACTTCTTTCGCATTGCACTACCCCCATATAATTAGTGGATTGCCGGTTGCGCCTTTTACGCAAGCGCTTTCACCCGGCACCTTAAATGTAATCCTTCGATCAAAGCGTCGTATACGGACATTTTTTGGAAGGTAGTCATTTTTTGAAAACGCTTTAATAGCAAGCCCTGAATGCGATTGCGGAAGTGGAGTTTCCTAAGCATTAGAAAATTGCATATTGTTCAAAAAATGCGCATCGCCGCCTCACTTATTCGATTCGCGGTATTGGCCGGGCGTTGTGCCTACAATTTTTTTGAAAGAGCGAATGAAACTCGATGTATTGGAATAGCCTACCTTTTGAGAAATGAATTCCAGCGGTTCATCCGTGCTCCGGAGAAGTTGGATCGATTTCTGAATTCGAAGCCGGTCCACATATTCCTTGAAGTTTTGGCCGAACGTTTTCTTGAAATAGTGGCTGAAGTTGGACAGCGACATATTGAAATGATCGGCAATGAGCTGAAGTGAGAAGTCGGGATCCATGCCTCTCTTTTCAATAAAAGCCAAGATCTCTTCCATAGAGGCGGTTCGGGACACCGGCTGCGCTTCACGAATGAAATCGCACAACTTGCCGCAGCTTTCCCGCAAAATATCTGCCATCTGCTTGATTGTGTAACGTTGGAGGAAAGCGACGCCGGTCAATTGCAGATAGCTTTGATCGTCCCGGCGGAAGCGCTGCAGTCCGTTGAAAATCAAGCTGATCGTGTTCAAATACAGCGTTCTCACCATATGCGGAGGCGTCGCTTCGCTGCCAATGTTATCGATAATGCGTTCTATCACCGCTTCGATGGAGGAGACGTCGTTCTTCAATATGAAAAGCTCGAGCGATTGCATCAGTTCGGCAAAGTAAGAAACAGAGCTGACCTGTTCAATCTTGATTTCGTCGAATGAGAGCACCGAATATTGTTTCCGGAAGCGGAGATGCTCGGCCGCGCGCAATGCTTGCAAATATGAGCTGTGAATCCCTTCGGGCGAACTTTGCGGCGTTCCGGCGCCGATAAGCGTGCGAATGCTTGTCCGATCCGTCAACTCCCGCTGAAGTTGGTCGAGGAACGCCTTCAACTGAAAACCCCGCGAATGGCAGCAGATGAAAACCATTTCTTGCGTATAGATGCTCTTGCAGAAGTATCCCTCAAGACCTTCCGGCAGGCTGTTTTCAATGCTCCGGCAATAGGTCTCGACGGAACCGAAGCTTTCTTCTCCCGCGTCGAATGTAAGCACCGCAACCGCGAAATAAGGATGCTTGAAGGACAAGCCGTATGCGGCGGCTTCGCTTTCGAACGCTTCCCAAGAAGGGTAACGGCCGCTCACGAGCTCGAACAACAAATTATCCCGCACGACCGGAAACGTGCTTTTCAATTTCTCATCCAGCTTGCTGTTGGCGGAGGAAAGCTGGTCAAGCGCATACCGTATCGTATCGATTTCGTTCATTCGTCTCGGTTCGCTTGGCGTAAAGATGTTTGCGGCGAAATGGACCAGCCGTTTGATCGGATCATAATTTTTGCGGATGGATACGTAGATGACGACGACCTCGAGCAGCAAAATCGCGACGAGAATGATTACGGTGTTACGCTGAATCGACCGGATATCCTGCACCGTCTCCGTCACAGGGACCAAGCTGACATATTTCCAGCCGTTCATATCCGAAACGTCGTACGAGACGATGAAGGATTCGCCGTTAATCAGGTAAATGCCCGAGCCGGACCGGCTTTCGCTTCCGCCTAAGCGGGAGACGAGGTCCTTGAAATCGCGCGAATCGCTGTAGTCCGTCTGATTCGAAGCGACCAACCGGTTTCCTTGTTCGTCGAAAATAAAGAAATTCCCGTTGTAAGCCTCGGAAACCGACTTCATCATTCGGATAATCGTATGTTCCCTGACCATAATCAATACCGCGCCGGGGGAGTTGGGGCCGCCGAGCGGAAGAGGCAGCAGAAACGTCAGCATCCGTGCCCGGTTGTTTCCCGGCACGATGACGTTCTCCGCCGCCCTGACAGTGGGGGCAGTCAGATTGTTCAATTGCTCGAACATCTCCTTTTGCGGCCAGTCGGGATAATAATATCCGAATCCGGGAGTCTCGAAATCCTGCACGCTGTATGCGCTTCCCGTCTTGGAAAACAGGTAGCCCGTGCTTTTCACATAGAATAAAGTGTTGTCGATGAAAGCGTCCGTCGCATTGTATTTCCGCATTTCGTTGGCAATCAGGACTCTTACGTAATCGTCGTCCCCTGCAAGGTAAAGTTTCATCTGCGGATTACGCACAAGCTCGGACGGCAAATTATACACGTACCGCGTAAAAATATCCATCGAATTCATAACCTGTTCGGTGATATGCGCGTTCCAATCCATTTCCTTTTCTTTAACGATGTCGGTCGAATACGGGTAATAATAGAATATTATTACTATTATTGGTAAAAAGAGTACCGCCATATAAGATATTAACAATCTAATTAACAAGTTAGATCTGTTTTTCAAATACGCTCACCTGCCTGGAATGTTAGTATGTGGAACTCACTTATATTATTAGAAGATACAATTATTATGACGAATACTCCGTTTGAAGTATTTCTTTTATTATAAAGTAATGTAAGCGGATACACTTTGTCGAGAACTACGTACTTTTCGCACAATATTATCATATAGTGAAACAAGCGTACACGCTTCGCGCCCATCTTGTTTTACACCGGCACAACGCGGTTCATTCGTGCACCACGGTGTTTCACTATGAAACAAGGCGGCTGTTCTGCACGCTTCTTGTTTCACATCGGCACAACGCGGTTCATTCGTGCACCACGGTGTTTCACTATGAAACAAGGCGGCTGTTCTGCACGCTTCTTGTTTCACATCGGCACAACGCGGTTCATTCGTGCACCACGGTGTTTCACTATGAAACAAGGCGGCTGTTCTGCACGCTTCTTGTTTCACATCGGCACAACGTGGTTCATTCGTGCACCACGGTGTTTCACTATGAAACAAGCGTACACCGCTTCGCGCCCATCTTGTTTCACATCGGCAGCGTTCACATCCGTTGCTCGCAGCGTAGTCCAACCTGCGTTCACATCCGTTGCCCGCAGCCGAAAATCGCGTACATTCCAACAACAACTTGCAGAAGGAAAACGTGCGAATGCCGGCTAATATATATAATATAAACTATTGCAAGTAAGGAAGCGCGAGGGATTGCTATGATCATGACCTTCGGTAACCGCCCGGTGCAGTTGAAATAATCTGGTAACAGATTGTACCGGGCAAACGAATATTTGTTATCAGTGATCAGTCAACTGCACCTATCACATTGATAATTATTACAAAATGTGAGAGGGGTACAGTTCAGAATGAATTGTGAACAATTGAAATCGTTATGGATATCCGAGGAAAGAAAGACGTTCAAAGGTTGGGATTTTTCTTATTTGGCAGGCCGCGCGTCGGAAGAACAACTTCCTTGGGATTACAGGTCTATCGTATTAACGCACATGGGTAGCGGCAAGAACATGCTTGATATGGGAACCGGCGGAGGAGAGTTCCTGTTGTCACTCGATCCACCGAAAGGGAAAACATTCGCAACGGAAGGTTATGCTCCCAATTACGAGCTATGCAAACGAACATTACCCGACTACGGGATAGATGTCCGTCAAGTGCATGATGATCGGGAGCTGCCTTTCGAGGATCATTTTTTCGATCTCATCATTAACCGGCACGAAGCTTTCGACGCTCAAGAAGTGTTCAGAATTTTGAAGCCCGGGGGAATGTTTGTTACGCAGCAAGTAGGCGGTCAAAATAACAGGGAACTGTCGAAATTATTGTTGGGTAACGATTCCAATATCATTGATGCGGCATTCGGACTCGGTTCGGCAATGGAGGAAATAAGCCGAAGCGGTCTTACGATTGTAGAAGGGAAGGAATTTTTCCCAATTCTTACCTTCTACGATGTAGGCGCTTTGGTATACTTCGCGAAAGTAATTGAGTGGGAGTTTCCGGGTTTTTCTGTGGACAGATGCTATGACAAACTGTGCTTTTTGCAAGAACAAGTGGAACAACAAGGTTGCATTCAAAGCACCGAACACAGATTTCTGATCGTTGCCCGCAAATAGTCCGCAGGCTGCCGGCCGGAAAGCGCCGGGAGGCAGCCTGTCCAATACAAGTTAAACGCTTTCAGAGTAATGCAGACGAACCGGCTTGCTAATTTCCGCGTAATTTTCGTCAATGTCCGTTTTAATGGATTCTATGATATATAGAACATCTTTTTTTATCTTCTGGTCGTCTATCGTATTTACGAGTTGCTCCAAATAATCGAATCTCGCTTTGGTAGAAAATTTCATTCTTATCACCACCATTCTATATAATTCGTAATACAGTTAATATTTAAGGGGATTGCAGTAAAATAAATGCAGGCAGGTGTGCTGAAAAGAGATGCAGCCTTATACACAGCGTGTAGTCGAGATCATTAAGAGCATTCCGGAAGGCCAGGTCATGACATACGGGCAAATCGCGGAACTAGCCGGAAGCCGGAGAGGGGCGCGGCAAGTCGTTCGAATTCTGCATTCGCTAAGCGCCGCATATGGGCTGCCTTGGCACAGGGTTGTGAACGCCAAGGGAGAAATCGTAATAAAAGACGAGGAATCGCGCTATGTACAACAACTGTACTTGCAGCGTGAAGGCGTCACGTTCGCCGGCAACGGCCGTGTCGATTTGGAAAGCTGCCGGTACATTCCGGACCGGAGCTGACGGCGGCTTTACAAAATTTTGTTGCTTGCGTTATATTTGGGGATATTATACTTTACGACTTACGAATGGGGTTGCCGGTGAATGTCTAAGAAAATATCGCTTGCGGAG
This sequence comes from Paenibacillus alkalitolerans, assembly GCF_016482785.1. Lineage (GTDB taxonomy): Bacteria > Bacillota > Bacilli > Paenibacillales > YIM-B00363 > Paenibacillus_AE > Paenibacillus_AE alkalitolerans. The sequence continues at coordinate 69,284 of NZ_JAEMXM010000012.1, forward strand.
GCAGTCAAACAGAAGCTTGCGCAGAAGAAAGAAGAACAATTGGCCGCTAAGAAGCAGCAGAAGCATGCGCCAAGCCCGAATCAACAGATGAAAAGCCAAATTACGAAGAAGCCGAACAATCAAAAAAAACGAACCGGCGTGTAGCGGGACAAAGGCTTGAGAAATCAGGCCTTTTTTTGCAAGGAGGAAGTAATGAACGACTGCACCGATGAGGAACTGATCCAGTTGGCAAAATCCGGCGATAAAGATGCTTATGGCGAGCTCTTTCTCCGTTACCGCGACCAAGCGCTCGGATACGCCCGGCGGTTGTCGAACGATCGTCATATGGCGGAGGACATTGTACAGGAGGCATTGATCAAGGCATTCCTCCATCTGGGTAAGCTTTCTCACAGCGGCTTCATTCCATGGCTGCAAACGATCGTTCGTCACCAAGCTTTGATGAAGCTCAGGCGGGGCGGACCGTATGCCAAAGAGCGTCCGTTCTCGGGGTTTACCGCTGCCGGCGAAGAACAAAGTCAACTCGATTTTTCCAACATAGACAATGTATTGGATTATGTCAGCCGTCGAATCGGCTCCCAACAAAGCGCCGATCAGCCGCAGCCGCAGGACATCATTCTGCGCAAAGAAATGTGGGATACGATTCGGGATTTGCTCAAGGTGCTCAGCAAGAAGGAAAGGCAAATCTTTGAGGCGCATTTTTTCGGCCAGCTCGCGCCCGATGAAATCGCAAGTCTATTCAATCTTTCGACGGCCAACGTATATAAAATCATCTCCAGATCCCGTCAAAAGGTCTCAAACGAGAAATTATTTTTCGATTTGAAAGATTCGCTTCGCCACAAAGTGGAGAAGGACGGATTACGGAAGCGCGAGCTGGCGAAACCGGCCATCGAAGGCTCTTCTTTTCCTCACCCGGACCTTACGTTTTTGAACGCCCTCTATCATAATCTACCCTATTCCGGCATGAGCATCGCAAAGCACGAGTTGGCCGGATGGACCCAGTACGCTTTCAAAATCAGCGTGTGGAAGCATCGTATCGGACCGCTCAGCATGCACGATTGGAATACATACAAGACTAATGCGCTTCTTAACCTCGGTTTCCATTGCCGGACGATGGATATTTACAATTACGGTCTGAAAACGGCCCCAAACAAAAAAGCAACATTGTCATGGCAAGCGATCCGGATGATCCGTGATTCGATTGACAGAGGAATTCCCGCTTTTCTGCACGACGCGCTTCATCCGGAGTTTGCGCTGGTGTACGGCTACGACGACGAGAAACAGCTGCTCTTCGCATCCGACACGCAAGGACACGGGGAGATGCCATATTCGTTGGTCGGGCACCGGAGATCGAACTGCATATATATTGTTATCATCGACGGACGGTTTGGAATAAGTTCGGAGGCGAGACTTCAGCGTCTAATCAAACTGATCGTGCGGCACGCGAAAGGGGAGGAGCCGATCTTTTACTCGCAGGTGAACGGCCTCGCCGCATATGACGCATGGGTGGAAGCGATTCGGAACAATACCGCCGATCCTCTGGGACATGCCTCCAATGTGAGAATTTTGGCGGATGCGCGCGAGTCTGCCGCAAGGTTTTTAACCGAGTTGAGCAGGCAATGGAGCGAATCCGCTTCTGAGGCGGAGAATCGTTCCGTCAGGGAAGTGTTTGGAGAGGCGGCCGGTTGCTACCGGGAAGTGTTTGACGTATTTCACCAACTTCAGGAACGATTCCCGTTTCCCGGGGATAAGGACTTAGTTGCCCATGATAAAAAGTTCGCGGTTGACATGTTGCTGCAGGCCAAACATTTGGAGGAGCGCGGTATAGCGGTCTTGGAATCATTGCTCGCTAGCCGGAGCGCCTTCGTCGGTCGTTCGGAGATTGTTCCCGCTATCGTGCAGCCGAGTCCGTTTTTCTTGTTCTAAGGAGGTATCTCTGTTGGCCTTATCAACTTTATTCGAATTTGAAGGCGCTTTCCTACACTCGGAGTCATTGCGCGAATCAATTCTTACCTATAGTGAAATATTCGACCGTCCTGTTATTCCCGGGTTATCCGACGGACCGATTTATGTGCTCGAGCTCGCTCATGGGAAAAAACTGATTCTGGACGATCACCGGTATGATACGCACCATTTTGACCCCAAACCTGGTTTTGTCTTGAAAAGCGCGGATTTAGAGAAAGCGATGCATACGATCAAGCGCTGCAAGCTGGAGATTACGCTGCCCATTGTGAAAGGAACCGGGATGAATTTCTTCTTGTTTCGGGATGCGGATGAGCATGTTTTCGCCGTGTGCGACCGCGCTTTGCCGTACCCGGCTGTAACAGATTTCTCCGACCGGGGGCGTTTTGCGATTAAAGATTTGAATTTACCCGTTCGTCAAGTCGATGCTGCGCGTGCAGTGTATGCTGAGATTTTTTCATTGCCGGCGGATGTCCATGTTAAGCTGGTCCCTCGTTCGCTGCGGCCGCGATGGCCTTTGTGCCGTATCCAAACCTCGGATCTGGGTCGTATCCGCTCTTGGCTGCGCCAACATCCGAAATACCGCGCGGATGATTCGACCGAAGGGCTTGGTGTGGAATTTTGGGATAAGTATGGCAATGGGCTGCTGTTTGAGGAGGGTTGAAAAAAATTTTTCGAAAATGTCAGAAACAGCTTCTTGCCGGCATTGTACATAATGAAACCAAATGAAGGAAGGAGGGAGAACATGGCAGCTGCTGCGGTGAAGTTAACGGGTCCGACGATGGTATTGCTAGTTAGGGATCTGGATAAATCGGTCGAGTTTTACAAAAATCTCGGCTTTACTTATGAGCTTGTAGGCGGGCCGGATGTGAAACACGTTCATATGAACAGGGATTCGGTTACTTTTATTTTGCATCCTGCGAAGAATGCTGACGATGTGAGGCCGTTATCATCGGTAGATGGCGGGTTATATTTCGATGCATTTTGCTATACGGATGTCAGAACGATTCTTGAAGAATTCCGGTCTAAGGGAGTAGAAATTGTGAGGGGACCGGATCTCAATGATTTCTTCAGCGAGTTTACAATCCAGGATGTCGACGGCTACCGCATCGCATTCGGAGGATAAATAATAATCTAAGGAGTGAAATTGCCAATGGAACAGAAGATCGGCAAGAAAGCAACATTTCACGACAGTTTGCAAGTGAGGCTTGTATCGGATTTTGAAAAATCGCTCGCATGGTATCGCGATGTGCTTGGCTGTGAAGTCAATTATTGGGGACATGCCGTGAGAGGCGGAATGAAGTTGATTCTCCAGCAAGCGAAGCATCCGGACGACGTCAGGCCGAATCAAGCATCGGCGAAGCGGGATAACTATCCGACGGATTGGACGGGCCCTGATTTGGGATGGGACACATTCATTCATCTGGATTATAACGAGTTTGATTCGCTGGTGGAAGAGATGAGGGCTAATGGGGCTAACATCGTTTTAGGGCCAATTGAAGCTACTCACAGCAACGGCATGCATTTTAAAAATTTATACATTCAAGACCCTGACGGGTATACCATTGTATTCGGGTGAGGCGAGCTCAATGACTACCACTGTACAAGTCGGATTAGGAAGTGTCGCTACGGTCTATATCCCTGTGTCGGATTTTTGGAAGTCCAAGAAGTGGTACGAAAATGTACTCGGATTGCAGTGGGGCGGCCATTGTTTCAAATTGGATTCAGGTCCCACGGGTCGAGGAAATTGAAGACAGAGGGTTGTGCGGACGCAACTTTAAATTTTAAGACCCCGACGGTAATAAGTTTGACGTATGGAATGGGGATTACCAGCATGAAACCGATCCTCAATGGGTGGAACCGGAAGAATAAAGAAGGAGTGGATCGACCGTGCCGGCTGTGAGAGCGCAAATCAAGAATGCATTGCAGGTGAGATTGGTTTCGGATTTAGTTAAAGCAAAAACGTACTACCAAGACATATTAGGCTTTACGGTTGACGATTGGGGACACGTCGAACGCGACGGGGTAGGCTTTATTTTGCAGCAAGCCGAGAAACCCGAAGATGTGCGGCCGAATGCTATGCCGTCAAAGCGGGATTACCCGTCCGACTGGCCCGGCCCGCCGACAAGCTGGGATACTTACGCATATTCGGATTTTGGCGGAGTGCAGTCATTGTACGATGAGTTCGCGGCTAAAGGCGCGATCATTGCGTATGAGCCGCTAATAGAAGATATGGGCAGCCGCCAGTGGAAGGAATTTGCAGTGAAAGATGTGGATGGGTATGTCATTGTATTTGGCGGCGGAAGTTGAGAGGCAACATGCTACTATTTTGTTCACTTGTGATGCACTAATTCCAAAACGATGGGTGGGTTAAAATTGATAGATAGAACGAGCACAATCGTAAAAAGAATTAACTGTATTTATTTGCCTGCAAACAATCCTGAAGAGTCGGCCAAATGGTATACGGATCACCTCGACTTGAAGCTGCTGAGGCCTGTGAATGAGGACCAGGCACAGTTAGGCATCAGTTCAGAGCAGGCGATATTTTTAATTAAGCCAATGGAGCCAGGCAACCTTAATTACACGGAAATCAACGGTTCGGAGCAATGTATATTAACCCTGCAAGTCGATAATTTGGAAGAGCTTCATTCAAAAATGAAACAAAATGGAGCTCATGTGACGCATATCGAAGATAATGGTGGATGTGGCCGTAATTTTTCCGCTTATGATCCGGCCGGCAATAAGATAGATTTATGGGGTGGCTGGCCTAAGTAAATTACAACTGAATTACTTTGATCTTTGAAACGGCCATCCCACAGTGGGGTGGCTTTTCTAATTAGCCGTGCTTTTCGTAAAATAGCTTCCTAGGTTGCCGAAAAGGACTTAACGAAAAAAAATGGAATATAACATATATAAATTGTTCAAAACGGATCGGCGAACGGCATCCTTATTTATGAGGCGAAGGAGTCGCGGGAGGACGGCAACGGTTATGAGACTGCATATTTCGGAAACGGCAAATGCGTTAAAGGAAAGCCGAGGCGCAGCGGAGCGGCCCGATCGCGACCAAACGTTGGTGGAACGGGCGCAACAAGGGGATACCGAAGCGTTCGGGGAGCTCATCGAACAGCACCGGAACAAGGCGCGCGATTGGGCCGAGCGGATGACCGGTGATCCGCATATGGCCGACGATGTTGTGCAGGATGCGCTCATTCGCGCGTTTCTGCATCTGGGGACGCTGACCGATACGAGCCGCTTTTTGCCTTGGTTTCACCGTATCGTGCGCAACCAGGCGAACATGCGGTTACGCCGCGGCGGTCCGCACCGGAAGGAGAAGCCGTTCGCATCCATGGGGCGATCGGCGGACACCGACCGATCGCGAGTCGACTGGGAGGATCTGGACAGCATCCTCTATCATCTTTCCCGCACGGCGGCCGACGCTGCGGCTAAGGATCAGGATCCTGCGGAAAGTCTGCTGCGCAAGGAGATGTACGAAACGATTCATGCGCTGCTCCATTGTTTGAGCCCCAAGGAACGCGGGATTTTCAAGGCTTACTTCTTTCAGCAACTGAATCCTGAAGAGATCGCGGCCATGTACCGAATGACGACCGGTTCCATTTACACCTACATACACCGTTCCCGCCAGAAGCTCCGCAAAGAGCACATCCGCGTTTCACTCGGCCTTCTGCCTGAGAAGAGGGGAGGTGGCGTATTGGCTGGAAATAAAGTGCTTCAATTGCCGGAATGGCCGCCACAGCTTTCGGTGAACACGACCTTCGGCGACAGCGTCGGCCGCATTCTGGCCATGCTTGGCGACCGGCGGGACACGGCCGAACTGATGTGTGTCTCTACTCTCGCTTTCCGAATGAAGATTTCCGATAGAACGACTTTTGCGGACGGCATCTATATTTTCGATTGGAGGCGAAGGTTGCAGGCATTCATGGAGGAGCTCGGCTATAAAATATCCGTGCTCGCCGGACAGCTCGCGGATTCTCCGGTTCCGTTGCTGGGCGCGGTGGAACGGTTTCCGGTCGTCTTGCCGATTGAAGAAGCCGTTCTCCCTTTTATCCGAAAGTATATTGATGCGGGTAAGCCGGTGTTGTACTTCGACACGCTGGCCACAAAGCCTTATGTTCACGAATGGGCGATAATATTCGGCTACGACGATGAACGGCGGATCGTGCACTTGACGGATCAAATGCTGCCTGAAGGAAAGACGCTTTCATATGATGACGTTGCTGACAATCCGGTGCGGTTTCTCGCGGGTATTGACGGCTGTTCCGCCCGGCCGCCCGGGGAAGCAGCTCTGCGGACTCAAGCGGAGCGGACGATCCGGTTTGCGGTCGAGTACGCGAGGCGCGGCTGCGATTACCGGCCGTCGACCGTTTACTTGCGTTACACCTCCGGGCTTGCTGCGTACGACCGTTGGATCGGACATTTGCGCAGCGGCCATACCGTGCCGAACCGGTACGGTATGGGGCAGCTGTCCGCCGTGTATGCCGAGACGAAACGCTACGCCTCGCAATATTTGCGCGGCGTAACGCTCGAAGGGGAAGCGATGCGGCTAACGCTGCTGGCTTCCGAAGCTTATGAACAAGCGGCGGATGCGATGGAGAAACTGAGCGGGGTAGTGCCGTTCATCCGTACGTCCGAAGTGCTCGCCCCGGACATGCGCGACACTTCCGCGGCGTATTTGGAGACAGCGAAAGAGTTTGAAACGGCGGCCATCGGATATTTGGAAAAAGCGATCACATTTATGAGAGAAGGGAAGTAGCAGCAATTATGGCAGAGATTCGATTTTTAACGGAAGTTTCTTATAACATGCATAATGTGCAGGCGGCGAAGGAGATCTTCGAACAGGCAAATCCGAATGTTCGTATCGTTGTCGAGCAGTCGACCGATCATTACGAATCGATACAGTTATTTAAGTCCGATACCCCGCCGGATATAATCGAAACGGGCGGCTATTCGATTTTCAACAGGAACGGCCTGTTTATCGATTTGAATCCGTATATCGCCGAGGTCCAAGGCTTGGAAGAGGATATTTTTCCGGGTTTGCTGCGGATCACCCGCCAAGGCGGAGCGCTGCATGCCCTTCCCATTGAAATCAGTCCGCCGCTTGTCGTGTATAATAAGGAATTTTATGACCGTGAAGGGTTGGCATATCCGACCGAAGATTGGACGTGGGACGATATGATCGAACTAGCAAAACGGTTGACCCTTCGGGACGAGCATGGTGTTGCGAGCAGGTTCGGTTTCGGACTCGGTGTCGATATCGAGTGGTTTGAGCCTTTTGTTATGCGTAACGGTGGAAGATATGTCGCTCCGGACGGATCGACGTCTAGGGGATATGTGGATAGTCCGGCTACGATCGAAGCGTTCCGGAAGCTCATTGACGCATTCCGCGTGCATTCAATTATTCGGAAGCCGGGAGAGGTTTGCGAAGCGGCAGACGGCCAAGAGGAGTGCGCGATGAAGTTCTCTTTTATGTGGGACATGTTTCATGGCAGGGCGAACGATGACCGATACGGTGTCGTAAGTTTGCCGAACATGCCGAGCAAGCAGCAGGCGAACATGATCTATATGGGTGGAGCGGGGGTAACGACGAAATCGGCGAATCCGCGGATCGCATGGGAGTTTCTTCGTCATTACTTGGTCGATTGCCATTCATGGATGCCCCCGATTTCGAAGAAGCAGGCGGAGCAGCGGGGGTTGACGGCGCATCCGGTCTGGTCTCGTTACTTGCAGGAGCTCGACCATGTGCAGTTGAGCGGTTACTATTTGAATCAAAAATGGAACTCCTCCCGCCAATTGATCAACGAAGACATTCACCGCATGATTTTGGAGGGGGCCGACGTGGCGCAGACGCTCCGGTCCTGGACGAGGTATACGTAGGTTAGGTTTGTTTCACAGTGACCTGATGTTCCCGGTAAAGAAAAAATAAAAACCTAGAGAGGATTGGTCAAGGATGAGTACAATCGCAACGTTTGAATGTGAAGTTGTTACTAAAGAATATCAGTTTGTCGGACAGAGCATTACGGCAAATTTTCCAAATTCATTCCCGGAAGCGGCAATAAAAGTCCAAACAGATTTCTTTCAAAACAGAAGATTTGAAGTAAGCAATGCATTGAATTCCGATATTTTATTTTCACCTTATATGTGCAATAGGGTGGTGGCGACTTATTTTGCCTGTTTAGAAGTGGAAGATTATACGTGCGATACACTTCCGGGCATGATTTCATTTACACTGCCGGAGACAGCATACGTAAAGATTGCGTGTACGAATAATACAATATTTGAAGGATATGAAAAGCTGTCGAAATGGTTGGAAGAAAACAACTATAAGCATAGACTGTACGGTGCATGTCAGATTGAAATCTATCATCACTTTCATGAAGGTGGGGAACAACCGGCCGAGGTTTTAATTCCGATTGAGAGATGATCACAAGAAAGAGGCTCCCGCGGAGAAATATAAAGGAAGTACAGGCCTCTATCGGCGCATATTCCAACGCTTGTAAAAAATAGAGGAACTACAGTCCTCTATTTCGGCGATTCTGCCTGTCCGACACCCGTTTGCACCGTGATAGCGCCCCCCAGTTCCTCTATTTCTCAGAGAGCGACGAAAATCCGGCAAATAAGACCTTTGCAAATCGTGCTTTAAAACAATGGACGAATACTATGAGTTTTACGCAATGAAAGTTAGAGAGAAGAAGGCTCACCTGCGTATGAACGAATGACTCCGCTATGATCGCTGAATTCGGACACCTTTCACAAAAACAAAAAAGCCACCCTAACGTGACTTAGTTTACTTGTCCGTATCTGGTTTATATCTTTGCATCGCGATTTCATCTTGAACTTTCTCTAAACCAGTAGCGGCTTCTTGCGCGACTGTTACACCATATAAAGATAGGTATATTTTATTAATGTCAGTTGCATAATTTTGTATATTCCCACTTTGATAAGCATCAAGATACGCTTGGGCTTGTTCGATTATCTCCGCTTGTTTCTTAGAAATAATTGAATAAATTTTAACATAGTAAGTGTCATTAGAAATATTAAATTTAATAAGATATTGTTTTTTTACCGGAAACATTTTTAAGTAGTGCAAACCGTGAATTTTATACTTTTTTGTAGTATGTCTTGGAGGCAACGGAAAATACTGATCTTTTGGGATATGATTAGACAAGTTTGATCTGAATGGAATTGCAAAATCCTGTCTCTTTCCATTAAATTTTAGTTTAACGATAATTAAATATGGTCTTTTTTCATTCTCATTGCTCATTAATTCCCTGCAAACTCCGTGTTGTTCAAAAAACTTGTCTGAAATAGAAGTAAATTTCATTTTTCCTCCAAGAAAAAATCCCTCCGTCATGTGGAGGGATTTGCCTGTGACATACAAGTGAGTAATATTCTCGATTTAAACTCTCCGTTACTCTCGGGGAGCAAACTTACAAGTGAATGATATTCTACATATTAACGTCCCCGTCATTCTCGGAGGACTAACTTACGAATGAGTAAAATTCTGGCCGTTACTCACGGTTACGCAACTTACATTTTCATTTTAAGGCCGAGTATTAAAATTGTCAATAAATAGTTAATCCACTGGTCGTTGTGCTGTGATAAAAACCCGAAAAAAATGCGCTTTTATAAAATCGCGGTCGTTTATCCTTGAATGTACTTCGATTTTTCTTATTAATGCAAACCATATTCCATAGCTTCTCCGTCTTTCTTTTTATGCTAAGATTTTTGAATTTTCGCAGGATTGTTGATTTTGTACGGCACGGGATGTTTGGTGAGCTTTTTCGCAACAATTTTACCCTCAAATGTGATCGTGTCCCCGATCGCCAGTTCCAGCTTTTTAAGCGTGGCGCTGTGGCTCGACCAGGCTGCGCCGACTTCGATCTCCGGCTCCGCAATGGAAACCGTTTCGTAGATGACCACTTCGTCGTCAGTGTCGGAGAAATTGTTCGGCACCGTGGTAAATTCCTTAACAGTGGCGGTCATTTTGACTTTTTCTTCGGGCAGTTGAAGCTTTTGCGCTTTTTCTTTTCTCGGTTTCTCTTTCGGCGTCTCTTCTGCCGCAGGTTCCGCAGTTTTCGCTTCCTCTGCGGGTTGAGCTTCTTTCTGCGGCTTTTCTAGCTGCGCTTCGGCCGGCTCTACCGAATCTTCCAACGCTGCGGACAATTTCTGTCCATAATTCGAGGCCTGCATCTCCTTCAGGTATGAAGGGTGGATGCAGTGTTTTTGCTTGTTGTCGAATTCAATGACCGCGGTGACGTTATCGACGAAGCCGACTATGCTGCAGGATAAATTCATTCCGTTGCCCTTGTAAAAATATGTTTTAGTTTTTGAAGCTTTATCTGTGAGCAGACCCCATTCCTTGCATTTTTCAATTTGTTCGGTCTCGGTTTCAAAAGCTTGATAGTTGCCGGGTTCAATGACAAATGCATACTCCATTACTTTCTCCGCCTTTCTATTATAGCTCTAGCATCTATACAAGATATTTTACCATTGTTTTGGTATTCGGCGTAACTGCGATTCGGGAGCGATAGTTTTCACAGTGCAACAGGCCGCCATGATTTTTGGCTAAATGGCCTACGTGCAAGAGGGTGGACCAAAGGCCAGGTAAATATCCGGACTTTAGACGGTTATGCTCCTCTCACCGGTGAAATAAGATGAAAAGGGGAATATTTCCAGAATTAATGGTACCATGAGGGAGGAGAGCGAAGTGCAGGCAAACATTGCCTTGAATTCACCGACCGACAAAGCGCGGGTAGGCACAACAATCGATTTTTTCACCATTTTATTTGCTCTTTGGCTATTATCAGGTGTATTTATCGACGGATATGCTCACGGTCATATCGATGAAACATTGGAGACATTTTTTACGCCATGGCATGCTATCTTGTACTCGGGATTTGTGGCATGCGCCTTGTGGTTCGCCTGGTTAACGTACCGAAATTACCGGCTCGGGTGGAGAGGCAGCGAAGCGATTCCGCTCGGTTACGGTTCCGGTATCGCCGGAGTATTGATTTTTGCCTTCGGCGGAGTGAGCGATATGATATGGCACATCATCTTTGGAATCGAAACCGGTATTGAGGCGTTGTACAGTCCATCCCATCTGTGCCTCTTCGTGGGCGGGACGTTGATCGTGTACAGCCCGTTCAAAAGAGCTTGGATTAAACGGTCCGCGGAAGGCGCAGCTTCGCCAAGTTTCGTACAATTGCTTCCTGCGCTCGTTTCGTTAGCTTTCGCTACCAGTTTCACCGCATTCTTCGCAATGAATTTCTGGGCGTTTATTTATGGGCACCCTACTCAAGGCTATAATGAATGGGTGATGGGTTTAGGCGGAGGTGAAAGGGTGCAGCATTACTTGTACGATCAGGGCCGGGTTCAGGGGATTGCGGATATTTTGATTACGAATGCGATTTTGATCATACCCATGCTGGTACTGCTCAAACGCTGGAACCCACCGTTTGGCAGCTTCACTCTTTTGATGACGGTGCCGATGATATTTATGAGCGTGCTGGACGGGTTTGACGATTATTCGATGATCGCCGTAGGGATCGTATCCGGTTTAACCGCGGATCTTGTCTGGCGTGTATTGCGCATGACTCGTAACGGGTGGAAGCTGCATCTTTTCATGGGACTATTGTCAGCGTTGGTATGGGGATTATACTTCTTGGTCATTGAAATAATTAGCAACGTGTCGTGGGAGCCGGAGTTTTGGGGCGGGGCGATCTTTCTTGCGGCTCTGAGCAGTTTGGTGTTCGGCAAGCTAAGCACCGCCGAAGTTTCTGAATAGTTGAACATAAAGCTGCCGGAATATCGATTCGGCAGCTTCTTTGGTCAATCCGATGATTCATCCCTTGTACATGGCGATTGTGCTCATTTCTAATTTCTCAGGAAGCGGTTCGCAATATTATAAAACTATTGTATATCCATCAAACCAAACTCTTCTGCAAAGCCCCTTGTTCCTACTTCGGTTACACGCACAGCCCTGCTGTCCGGCAAATGTTCCAACCATTTCAGCTCGAACAACCGTCTCGTAAGCGCCGCCCCCAAGCTCCCCGCCAAGTGGTGCCGGCGTTCGCTCCAATCCAAACACTGCCTGGCAAAATGTCTGCGTGTCCCAGTAGTTCCGTCCACTTCCACCCCGAAAGCAATCAGCTTCTTTCTTCCCGCTTCGCTCAAAATAAAATCTTTCCCCGATTGCTCGATCAGCTTCAATTCCATCAGCTTGTCCGTCAACGCAACGCCGATTTTGCCGGCAAGATGATCGTAGCACGTACGCGCAAAATGCAATGCCTTCAACCGGTCCGACTCCCGGAGCGATCGAACCGGCTTCGAAGGAGCGATCGCTTGAAGCGCCTCCAACGCGTGCGCCACTTCACTGCCGGCTAACCGGAAATATTTGTGCCTGCCGTAGTACTCGCTGACAAGCAATCCTCCTTCCACCAACTTCGTTAGATGTGAGCTTGCGGTCTGCGGCGATATTTGCGCGGCGCGAGCCAGTTCGCCGGCGGGCAAGGATTTTCCCCCAAGCAGGCTTATTAGCATCGCAATACGTGAAGGGTCGCCGATCAAAGTTGCGATTTCCGTAATATTAGGGTTAGTATTTGGGTTGTTTGAACTCATAATTTTCTGCCCTCCCGGGAGCTTGCCACAGCAAGTTTTTTATCCGACATTCATACTTCGATCATAATCGAATTGTCTTTGTGCTACAATCGCAAAAGAATCATATAAGTCCAGGAGGAGAGCATGAATATACTTATATATGGATTGCTTGTCATACTTGCCACTTCGCTGATGGGATCTTCCTTTGCCGTGGGGAAGATGGGCTTGGCCTACTTCTCTCCGTTATTTCTCGCAGGGCTTCGCTTTACGATTGCCGGCCTTCTCATGACTCTGTGGGTGAGGAAAAAGCGCCACCCCGCATCAACGGATGATTGGATGAAAGTCGGTGTTGTAGGACTCTTTCAAACTGCGGCTGTGATGGGTTGCATCTTCCTAAGTTTGCGCACGATCACGGCTGGAGAAACTTCCATACTTACTTTTGTGAATCCGCTGTTGGTTGTCATTTTTGGTACGTGGTTTCTCGGGTTGAGATACCGATTTTCTCAATGGATCGGGGTGTTGATCGGGTTTTTGGGTGTAGTTGTAACGCTCGGAGCGCATCTTCAATTGAAGACGGGGACTATTCTGGGGTTGGGTTCCGCTCTTAGTTGGGCTGTTGCGACCATTTTGGTGAAAAAGTGGGGGGCACGATTCGATATTTGGGTGCTGACCGCTTACCAAATGCTCATTGGCGGATTGCTTCTGTTGTTGGCGGGTGTAACCGTGGAGGACACGAAAATGATCATCAATTCGGCATCCGTATTGATAGTGTTATACCTCGCGATAATGGGGTCCATCGTACAATTTGCAACGTGGTATTACTTGCTGAACCGGGGGGATCCCGGAAAAACGAGCGCTTTCTTGTTTTTGGCGCCGTTCTTCGGCGTTTTCTCGGGTTGGGCTCTGCTCGGCGAAGAGGCTCAATGGTACGTTTATGCGGGGGGATTCCTTATTCTAGTCGGGATATTTCTCGCCAATTGGTCGTTCCGAGGTCAAAAGATTTCATATAAGCAATAGGGAAAAAATAGTATAGTAGTAGTTAAGCATATCTTGCCTTGGGCGGGATAGAATTGCCTCCGTTGGGAGGTGGTTCTATGGAATTTACTTTCGTTGAATTGATAGGTTTTGCGATGCTTGTCATTGCGATTCTGTCGTTTCGCGATAAAAAGTAATGACCCGCCTACAGGTTGAGCGCCTGGCGGGTCATTACTCCGGTTTTCCTTGGAGATTTCCCGTCCAAGAAGATATGCGGGGAGTCGGATGGCGTTCCGGCTCCTTATTTATTGTAAGCATATCATAGCTTGTTTAGACCTACAATGGTTATTCGTTTTCAAGCTGGAAGGAGTTTTTGTGTGGAATTTCGTTTGGAATATTTTCCTTGAAAACAGAACATACGTACGATATGCTGAAGTGAGAATTAAAAATATCAAAGCGTATGTAATGGAGGGCGTATGTATGAGCGAGACGTTAGCACGCAATGTCCCGGCGGTTTTGTTCGATGGAGGCACAATCAATGTAACATTGGAAGAGCACGAACATGCGATTGAATGGTGCCAAAGAGTGATGGGGATGAAAATCGCGCAACAGGAAAATTGGACGCCAGGTCCTGAAGCGGTTGTCGGAAAGATGACGCATATGGGCTGGGGAATCTGGATTGAATCCGGAAAGGCGGCGGACGGAACACCCGCTCCGACAGCGAGCCGTGAACATGCCGAATCGAATATCGGTTGGTATTGGAGCGCTCGAAACTTACGATCAAAATATGCCGAACTCCAACAAGCAGGCGTGCAGTTATCAAATATTTACATAGACCCGCAGGGAAGAGAAGTTTTTGATTTCCGTTTCATGAACACCGGTACATGGTTAACGGCAGTTGAAGATCCGGCGAAAGAAGATTCATTCTCCGATGCGGATACGTTCAGGATTAAGGTGAAAAATTTATCAAGATCCATCGAGTGGTATAAACAATATTTAGGTATGGAAGTATTGGTGGAACACCCGAAAGAGCAATATTGCGTGATGACGTTAGGAATCAATTATCATCCGGAAGGCCGCTCGAAGTGGGTGCTGGAGGAGGACCCGGATTTTATCTATCACGGCCCCATCGACGGCTTGTTCCGGACACGGAGTTTCGTTGGAAATCGCGAGGATTTTTTCGAGTACCATCGTTTTCTTAAAGAAAGCGGAAATCAAGTTTCGGAGATGGGCGGCTTCGTCAAGCAGGGAAGAGTGTATTTTCACGTATACGACCCGGATGGAAACCGGTTCGATATAAGTCACTGTTAAACCTATATCCCAATCCGCGCGATGACGACAAAAAGAACGGCCTCATCAATATCGACAGCGAAGGGTTCATCTACGTCGGTTCTTCCAACGGCTATTTCTCGAAGCTTCGCCTGAGATGAAAGAAAAGCGGGCCGCCGGTTTATATAACCGGCAGCCCGTTGCATGATTCAAGACCCTGTCGACCGGTAATGCCGCACACCGATATTCCAAGCTAGCAAGCATGGGAAAATAAAGACCACTCCCGCAAACGGTGTGAGCATGTAAAGAATCTCGTTGCCGTCTGCCCTGCCGACAAGATAGAGAAGCGGCATATAATTGATGCAGCCTAGCGGGATAATGAAGGTGTAGAACGTTTTCACCCATTTCCGATAAATATTAAGGGGATACTTAGCCATCTCCCGGCCTCCGTCGGTGAAAACATTCGCCACCTCCAGTCCTTGTACCGTCCAGAAGCTTAGTGAAGCGGCCGCTATAAAAATCCCGGTAAAAACCAACACGCCGCCCGATATCATTAACAGTAATGTCAACATTTTCGGAACGGTTATCACGCCGGGCAGGTGATACAAAGCCCATGCGAGTATGGCACAGCTTTGGACCAGGCGTCCCGCCCGGGCAAACTCGAATTTCGAACCTAACACCTGCAGTACGGTATTCCGAGGACGAACGAGCAGACGATCAAAATCGCCGTTAATGACCAAACTGGAAAAAGTGTCAAACCCGCGGGCGAACATTTCACTCAAAGAAAACGCCATACCGATAACCGCATAACAGAGCGCCGCCTCGTATAAACTCCAGCCTCTAAGATTGCCGAAACGTTCAAACATAAAATAAAGCCCCGCAAACGTGACAACCGGTCCCAAACTCTGGCCCAAGGTGAGCAGCCAGAACGAGACGCGATACTGCATCTGGGATTTAAGATGAATCAACATATATTTGCAGTACAAGATCATTGCATCAACCTCCTTGAATCACGACGCGTTGGAGCGCTTTACGCAGCAATTGCATGCCCATGACCATCAGAGCGGCCAACCACGACAGCTGCGAAAGAATACCCCGTAACGCCTCATCCTGCGGAATTTGACCGGAATATACGCGAAACGGGAAGTCGGCCGTCCAATGGAACGGCAACACATAGGTGATCTGTTGCAGCCAAGAAGGCATCAGAGGAACCGGTATGATCATGCCCGCAAAAAACTCTCCAATAATTCCGATCATAAGAATCGAGCCGATCGGGGACATCGTCCAGAAGACGGATATGTAGATGAACATGGAGATCGCGACAAGCACCAGGAGACCGAGAAAAAGCGTGACGACAAACAATGCAAACGCCGCCGGCGTCGGCGGCATGCTCATACGATAAGGTTCCGGCAGCAAGAAGATGACGATAATGAGCGGGAAACAGCGCAGAACGGCGCTGGACAGACGCTGAGCCAGGAGCTTGGCGTACCAGAACGGGTAAATGCCGCACGGCCTGCATAACTCATAGGCAATATTGCCGCTGATGATGAGCTGGAATATTTCATTGTCGCGAAACCAAAGCATAATAAAGGCGAGAAATATTTGCTGAAGCCATACGTAGGCGACCAGCTGCTCGAAGGACATAGGAGGCTGAGCCGTGCTTTGGCTGTAAAACGCCTCGAAAATCATAATAAATATGAATCCGAAAAATAACTGTGTCGCGATCCCGGCCAAGGCGGCCGCCCGGTACTGCAGGCCATTGACGAAGCGCAGCTTCATAACGGACAGGTAAGCATTCATATTTGATGCTCCTTATATAATTTCACAATGATTTCTTCCACCGGAGTTGATTCAATCGTGACATCGACAAGCTCGACCTCCTCGGACAATCGGGAAATTACGCCGGCAATCGGCACTTGCTCGGTGTCGACATTGAATACCGCCCGTTCAGGCGTCCAAGAAAGTGTTGTAGCGCCTTCAATTTCAACAGGCACTGCATGTTCGCGGTAATCGACCGTAATCGTGCGGTGCGTCCCGAATCTGCCCCGCAGCTCCTTCAGCGTTCCGTCATAGAGCAGTGTCCCTTTACCGATCATGAGAATCCGGTCTGCCAGCGCCTCGATATCGTTCATGTCGTGCGTGGTCAGTATGACGGTAACACCTTTTTCCTTATTGATCTCCTTAATAAACTTCCGAACCGCGATTTTGCTGACGGCATCAAGTCCGATCGTCGGTTCGTCCAAAAATAACAGTTTTGGCCCATGCAGAAGGGAGGCGGCGATTTCGCAGCGCATCCTCTGGCCCAAGCTGAGTTGTCTGACGGGTGTTTGCAGCAGGTCCTCCAACGCCAATGCCCCCGAAAGCAGATCAAGGTTGGATTTATAAGCCGAAGCCGGGATCTTATAAATGTCGCGCAGCAATTCGAACGAGTCGATTACGGGTACGTCCCACCAAAGCTGTGATCGCTGACCGAACACGACCCCAATATTTTTAACGTACTTTGTTCTTTCTTCCCAAGGTGTGAATCCCATAATGGAGCATGATCCGCGATCCGGCACCAATATTCCGCTCATCACCTTAATCGTGGTTGATTTCCCGGCGCCGTTAGGACCGATGTATCCTGCAATCTCCCCCTCATTGATCGAAAACGAGATGTTTTGCAGCGCTTCGACAATCGCGTGTTCGCGAACAAACAATGCTTTTGCCGCTTGCCTGAACCCCGCCGTTCTCTTAGCCACTTTGAACGCCTTGCTAATGCCCTGAAGAGCGATCATTTTTTTGAAAACCTCCTTATCCGTTTACCCATAAAAGATTTAACCGGAATTTTCAAAAAAAGTATAGACTTATAATTACAGATGAGTTATACTACTATTATAGAGGTTGAGGATACACTAATTTTAGTAGTGTATTTTTAAAAAACATTTGACAGACGACATTTGAAGTTATAATATAGTGATTGTCGACTTTCGAAATTTTGAGATGAATATTTTAACATTGACGTTTACATAAACAGGTTGCCAATGATAAGTCATGGCGACCTGTTTTTTCTTTGGAGGTTGATCATAACGTATTGGGAGAATATACTCGATTATAACCACGACTCAGCAGCGGAGAGAGGGGCACTTAAGTATGAACTCGGATTGGACCAAGGCGGATGAGCCGCTCCGCTCCATTACGGTAACCGGAAACGAACGGAATGAACCGGTGATGATTTCCGGCTTTTCGGAAGGTCTTCGCTGCATCGGAATCGGGACGGATGCGGCCGTATTCACATATGATCGAACGCCGGGATATGCATATAAAGTTTACTCGGATCTTGCGCTGGAGAAGAAGGAGACCGAGAGGAGCGTATATGAACGGCTTGAGGGGATTCCTTATTTTCCGACGTATTATGGGAGCGGCTCGAACTATTTGGTGCTGAGCTATGAACAGGGAGTCACTCTGTTGGACTGCTTGCTGCAGGGCATTCCGGTTCCGGAGCAGGTCATTGACGATGTGGAAGAAGCGAGAGCGCTAGTACGCAGCCGCGGACTGAATCCGCGGGACATTCATCTGAAGAATGTACTCATGCAGAACGGACGAGCCAAAGTGTTGGACGTATCGGAATATGCCAAGGAGGGGAACGACAAACGTTGGGAGCATTTGGTTTGGGCGTACCGCAGCTTCTATCCGGGCGTTGAAGGCAAGAAAATCCCCGCCTGGGTGCTGGATGCGGTCAAAAATGCGTACGTCAGATTAGATCAAGCAAGTGTAAGCCTTGACGAGTTTGCGCAGCGTATCAGCCAGCTGTTCTCCAAGTTCCTGTAAGATGGCTAAGTTAGACTATTTGTTTTCGATTTTGTGGCCTGCACAATGAAATCTATTTGTCGGACCCGCGCAAGATTGCAGCTTCATCGTTGAAGACGATTCTTCGTTATCCTGTAATAAGCATTTAGGAAACGGCTTGTTCCTTATTCTCTTCTTTAAGCACCAAAGAACGGTAGATGGAATCGTTGCGCAGCAGCTCCTCGTGAGTGCCTTGTTCCGCAACGGTTCCGCCGTCTATGACAAATATGTGATTCGCGTTGCGAATGGTGGACAACCGGTGGGCGATCACGATCGTCATGCGGCCTTCGCGCAGCAAGTCCAAATTTATCTGCACCTGCCGCTCCGTCTCCAAATCGAGAGATGAAGTCGCTTCGTCGAGGATCAAAATTTCCGTGTCCCTAAGTACCGCGCGGGCTAACGCCAAGCGCTGGCGCTGGCCGCCGGACAGCGTGACGCCCCGCTCGCCGATAACCGTATCGTAACCGTTCGGAAGCCCGGCTATGAAGTCGTGTATCATCATAGCCCGGCATATCTCGATCAGTCTCTCTTCCGATATGTGTTCATGACCGAGCAGCAAGTTCGTCCGGATCGTGTCCGGAAACAAATACGGTTCTTGGAAGACAATCGTGACCTTGCTCATCCAATCCGGGCGCTTCAGTTCCTGAATTCGTATACCGTTCGCGGCAATCGTACCTTGAATCGGATCGAAAAATCTTGCCAGCAAGCTCGCTATCGTCGATTTCCCGCTTCCGCTGGAGCCGACGAACGCGATCTTCTGTCCCGCTTCCATGGTCAAGCTGATTCCTTTCAGCACCTGCTGTGTCCCGGCCCCGTACCGGAAACAAACCGAGTCGAATCGAATGAAGCGAATCGGCTCCGATAATTTTTTCGTGCCTTCCGGAATCGTGTCGCCTTCTATTACTTTTCTAATGCGTTCTATCGATGCGGCCTTCCCCGACAATTCCATTACAAAATGGTACAGCCCGTTGAACGAATCCATCATTCGCGTCGTGAACTGCACCGAAATGACAAACATACCGAGGGACAACTCATCATTCATAACAAGAATTCCTCCATATAGAAGGACGAACAGCAGGGAACCCCATTTCAACGGGTCGCTAAGCAGCAATTGTTTGTTGATCAGCTTGCCTTCCGCCATGATGCTGTTGAAGAACGAAGCGAAATATTTCCGGTAAATGTTCGATTCCCACTCTTGCCGGTGAAATGCGATTACTTCACGAGTCGAAGAGACGCCTTCCTCCAGATGAACGAGCAGTGCGGAGCGTGTTTTGTTTACTTCCGCGGACGCTTTCTTGCGCGCCGCGCCGAAACGCTTGCCTAATGCAATGTACAATGCGACAAAGACAAGCATCGCTCCCAGCATGTACGGGCTGGCCGCTGCCATTACGCCGGCTATAACCAGGGCGGTCACAAGCTGCTGCGCGAGCCGAGGCAGATCGCTGCCGCCGGCGTTCGCGCATGTTTGCAAATCGTTGGTAAAGTGATACACGTAATCGGCGGTTCTCTCCTTCTGGATCGTGCCGGTCGGGACTCGAAACATATGCCGCATTAATTCGCTGCCCATGGAAAGGCGGAGCTTCGCCACCGCATGATGAATTGCGTGCGGACCGAACGTGAACAACAGCGAGTAAACGAGGTAGGCGGCGGATATTTGAATCAACACAGGCCAAAACCGTTCCGTCTTCCCGGCGACGAACACGTCGTCGATCATCGATTGCTGCAACGCGACGGACGCCAAGCTGGAAAGAGCCTCCAAAGCCATCAATACTACAGCGAATAACAACAAACCTTTCACCCTGCGGACATGCGACCATAACCACTTCACATTAGCCATGGAGAACTTCAACCTCCTCTTGACGGCGGGAACCTTTTGACAATTGATAAAATGCTCCCCGCAGCCCGATCAACTCGCCATACGTCCCCATCTCCACCGCGCGGCCGTCTTCCATCACCACAATGCGGTCGAAATCCATAATCGTGGATAAACGGTGCGCCACCGCAATTACGGTTCTTCCTTCGAGCAAGGTGTCGAAAGCCTTCTGCACCTCGGCTTCGCTTGTGTTGTCCAATGCGGATGTAGCCTCGTCAAGAAGGATGATCGCCGGATTCTGAATGAACATCCGGGCGATCGCTATGCGCTGCTTTTGTCCTCCCGACAATTTGACGCCCCTTTCGCCGACAAGCGTATCGTAGCCTTCCGGCAGGCCGGAAATAAAATCGTGGGCGAACGCCGATTTTGCCGCCATGATCACCTCTTCTTCGGTGGCGTCCGGTTTGCCGAAGCGGATATTCTCTTTCACGGAGGAACCGAAAATATAAGTCTCTTGGAATACGTAACCGAGCGTGCCGCGAAGCGAGGCGAACGACAATGACCGGATCGGGATGCCGTCAATTGCGACCGATCCTTCGACCGGGTCGTAGAATCTTCCGATCAATTTCAGTACGGTCGATTTGCCGTTGCCGCTCGTTCCGACAAGGGCGATCTTCTCCCCTGGAGCGACATTGAGATTGAATCCGCGAAGCACCGGCTGCCCGGGATGGTAGTCGAACGAGACATTCTCGAATTGTATCTCTCCCCTCACTTCAGTCAGGTGTTGAGGATGCGCCGCTTCTTCCACCTGGGGGCGCTGCCGTATGAACCGATACAATCGTTCCGCTTGGTACATCAGCACTTTCTGCTCGGTTACGTTCGTAACGACAATGGTCAAACGGTGCATGGCGGAGAAATAATACATCAAGAACGATACGAATTCGCCTATGGAAAGATCGTTTCTCCGCAGCAAATAGTAACCGTAAATGAAGATCGCGACGCCGCCGATGTTATAAGTGATTCTGCGGTTGGTCCCTCTCCAGTATGCGTACCAATACGTCTTGATCATGCTGGCGTTAAACTTCTTAACTTTATCGATATACCGGTTCAAATCCCATGGCTCGGCGGAGAAGGCGCGAAGCTCCGATAGTGCGGATATGCTTTCGTACGCTTTCTGATTTTCGGCGACCCGGTCGTCGGACATGATTTTCCCTGTGATCGACGCTTTGCGCTCCAAGTAAGGGCCAAATATGTAGTACAGCAAGAAGCAGGGCAGCACAATAAGCGACAATTGAGGACTTGTGGAAATCATGAGCGAGATGGAGATGACGGAGAATATGACACCGTCGATGAACCACGGAAAGTGATGCCTGTACAAATTTTGCAATGCGCCTACTTCCGTGTTCAGAAACGAGAGGGTTTGTCCGACGGGATGCTGCTCGTAATACGCAAAACCTAACTTTCGCAAATGCCGAAAGACGGAATATTATACGTCTCTCGCCGTTTTCTCCTGAAGATGGCGGCGGATCAGATTTTGCAGCATGCTCGCCGCAAGCACGAGTCCGATCACACCGAGCAGCGCGAAGATGAGTTGATAAAACAGATTGCGGTTTTCATGCGGAATGACGACGTCGATAAACAATTGGATGAATTTCGGAACGAGCAGTTCCGCGGCGGATAGAACGGAAGTCGTTGCAACAAGGAGAAGCAGCATACCAAGATACGGTTTGAGATACGATAGAGACCAGAGATACACTTTCCACAGAGGAATTCTCTGGTCGGAGGAATCGCTGTCCGGTTGACTCTTAGGCGGTTGGTGCAATCACGTCACCCCTTCCAAAGGATAACGTCCATTTTATGGATGTTGCACAGCGCTGTCAATAGTTATTAATAATACATTCTATGGGAATATGGGATATGAGTGTCTATTATACTGTGGAGGGCAACCGCAATTGCCCTCGTTTTATGTACAGCCGCTCTGTTGACATTTTTGGGAGTGCTCAAGATTTTGATCGCACCTTGGTTATACTACCTCATTGTCGCATGTTACGGTATTGTAGTAATATGGCTGACTGAAATAGCGAAACGGTCGCTGCATCGGGTGAGATAAGAAGTGATACTCGTAAAAAAACTATTGACAATAGAACGTATGTTCCGTATCTTCGAGAGAGAGTGCAAATAATACGAGGAAAAGGATGAATCGAACATGAACTTCGATACGGCTTTGCTGGTCATTGATGTGCAGGTCGGGATGTTTCCGAAAGACGATCCCGTGTATGCGGGAGATGTACTGCTGGAACGGATTGGAGGACTGATTGCAAAAGCCCGGTCCAAAGCCGTTCCCATAGTGTATGTTCAGCACAACGAAGGCGAAGGGGAACCTTTGCAAACAAACACTCCTGCGTGGAATATACACCCTGCCATCGCTCCGGGTAATACGGACATCATCATTCAGAAGCATACGCCGGACTCTTTCCATGAAACGAACCTTCAGAACGAATTGACGGCCAAAGGTATTAAAAAGCTTGTTTTGACAGGCATTCAGACGGACCTCTGTGTGAATGCGACTGCACGTCGTGCAAGCGAGTTGGGATACGATGTTACCGTGGCGAAAGACGCGCACAGCACGTGGAGCCAACGAAACGTCGGCGCGCAGCAAATTATAGACCGACATAATGACCAATTTCGGGAGTTTGCGAGCGTGATAGAGTCGGAGAACATAAAGTTTTCTCAATAAGTTAAATTCGATTGTAATCTCCGTTCCACTCTTTGATTGCTCGCTTAATTTGTTCGCTTGTGAGGTTCTCTTTCACGGCTTGTTTGCTCAATTCCGGGAACTCCGCATCGCTTGCGAAACGAAGCCCGACGATTTGTTTCAACGTTAAGCGCGGATCAAGAAGCTGTCCGGTCAATACATAATGCCTGAGCTGCTGTTCGGCGCGAATGACCCGATCCTGCACCCTCAGAGGATATACCCGAACTAATAATACCGCTAAAACTAGAACAATGCTCATCAATAAACTCAGAATGGAAAGCCAGATATTTTCCCCCGATTGCACGGCACCGAACACCATGATGATCGTTCCCACCAAGACTATAAAGCTGAGCGGCGCCATTACGAAGTGAAACTTCGGATCAAACTTGCGGTGATTGTTATAATTTTGACCTTGCAACATCTTCACGCCCTTCTAATTGATAATTGGTAAACTTGCCCAATCGGCTTTCGAATCTATTATATTTTATTTGAATACTTATGTAGTACTAAAATATCGTAAAGTTTTGCGACTTTTCGGGCTCGCAAGGGAGTCGAAGGCCGATCGTAAAGATCCGGCCTTTTTTCGGCATCACGAAACAAACGAAAATGAACACAATTGTGTTATAATCATACAAACCGCATAACAGTTTCGATGTTACCATGCAAACATGTCCCGTTAGAGGAGTTACATATGTTCGCGATCGAGAGACTGAATAAAATTAAAGAATTGCTATATAGGGAGAAGCGGGTGGACGTCTTCGAGCTCAGCGAGCTGTTTTCCGTAACGGAGGCAACGATCCGCCGAGACTTGGACAAGCTGGAACAGACGGGCATCCTGGTTAAGATTTACGGCGGCGCCGTGCTTAAAGAGGATGCGGCAACCGCTTTGCATCCGCTTATACCCGACGCCGACGACGCGGTCAGCGAGGAGAAAAGAATGATCGGAAAAATCGCCGCACAGATGATTGAGAACGGCGATGCGATCTACCTTTCTCCGGGAACGACCTGCTTGGAAATTGCGCGAAATATTAAGGACAAGAAGATCACGGTGGTCACTAATGACTTGCTGATCGGGTTAGCTTTGAAGGATATCGCGGGAATCAAGGTCATTATGACCGGCGGGGATATTATACATGCTTCAACTACTCTTGTAGGGGGATTTACATTACAAACGCTTAACGGGATTTATATCAACAAATCTTTCGTAAGCGTTAAAGCGGTACATTTGAGTGCCGGCTATACCCTTAACAGCTATGAAGAAGTGATGGTCATCGAGAGCGTCGGTAAAATATCCAACGAAATGATTGTTGTGGCGGATTACACGAAGTTCAACCATACCGGGTTCGCAAAGCTCGGCGATTTAACGATCGCCAAGAAAGTGATCACCAACAAACAAGTACCCTCGGAATATAAAAAATATTATTTTGAACATGCGATAAAGCTTTACACGACTTTTGAGTTCGAGTGAAAAGAGGGAACCGGTTGAATCCACATTTGGAAATGCGCAATATAACCAAAAGCTTTGGCGAAAATATCGTTCTTAACGGCATACATTTTTGCGCGGACCGGGGACAGGTGCATTCGCTGATCGGAGAGAACGGAGCCGGCAAATCGACGCTGATGAAAATTTTGGCCGGATTGTTCATGCCGGATTCCGGTGAAATCTTGATCGACGGTCAACCCGTTTCCTTGAACAATCCGAAGCAAGCGCAAGAACTGGGCATATCGATGATTTATCAGGAGATCAGGTTGTTTCAAGATTTAAATATTGTTGAAAACGTATTCATCAGGAGGGAGCCGGTCAAGAAATGGATTCGGTTAATTGATTGGGACAAAGCGTACAGAGAAACGGAGAAATATTTGAAGGAATTGGGTTTGAATATTAATGTCCGTACCCCCGTGAAAAATTTAAGCCAAGGACAGCAAAAATTCATTGAGATAATCCGGGCTTTATCGTTCGACGCGAAAATTATCATTATGGACGAACCTACCGCAGCCTTAAACGAGCAAGAAATCGAAGTGTTGTTTAGAGTCATCAAAGATATTAAGAAAATGGGCGTCACTGTCATCTATATTTCCCATCGCATTGAAGAGATTCATAAGATCGCGGACCATATAACGGTGATCAGAGACGGTCAGGTGATTCAAACGTGCGCAATCGGTGAAATAGACTTGAACCGCATTGTGAAGGCAATGGTCGGCAAGGAGCTTGATGACCGGTATCCCAAATTAAACGTCAAGCACGGCAAAGAAATATTGCGGGTGGAACAGCTTCGATATAACGGCCGGGCAGTGAACGCGAGCTTCTCCGTAAATAAAGGGGAAATCGTCGGATTAACCGGATTGAGCGGCTCGGGCAGACGTTTGCTGGCGAAGGTACTGTCAGGCATTGAGGGACCTTATGAGGGGACAATATATATTAACGGCAAACCGTACAAGTCTATGACTCCGCATGTTGCAAAGGCTCAGGGACTTTGTTATGTGACAAGCATCGGAACGGACGAAGGCTTGATCAGCAACACGCCGATTACGGAAAACATTACGCTTTCCAATTTAAAACGGATTTCGAAAGGCGGTTTTATCGAGCGGCACACTGAAGTTACTCTATCGCAGGACTTGATCGAACGGTTGGAGATCAAAGCCAGCGAAACGGAAATCGTTGAAAATTTAAGCGGCGGCAATCAGAAGAAGGTTATTTTTGCGAGATGGCTGTTTGCCAACGCTAAAGTGTTGATTATTGAAGAGCCGACCGCGGGTATCGATATCAGCTCGAAAATCGACATCTACAATATAATGAATGAGCTCGTTTTGTCGGGCGCGTCCATCATTATGATCTCCTCCGATTTATCAGAGGTGATGGGTATGTGCGATAGGATCATGGTTATGTATAGCGGAGAAATCCGCAAAATTTTCCGCAGGGAAGAGGCGACGCAGGAAGATATTCTTTATTATGCTTCGGGGGGCAGATAGATGACGATTGTCGTCGGTGTTCGGATGGTGACGTCGGAATTGATATGCAGCCGGTTTTGGCTGCATTTTTTTCTTGGCATGCCCAATTTCCGGCAGTTTGCCTCGTAAGGTCAAAAATTGATCCTATCCGTAGAAATAGGGTCTTTTTTTGACCCTATACTAAGCCTGAGAGGGGATTTCCAGGGCGATTTAGCGAAATAGGCTCAATTTTTGACCTTAACAGGCACAGTCAAACTCCGATTACCGGATGATAAGGTCAATTATTAAGCTTATTCACATAATTAAGGTCAGTTTTTGAGCTTATCCGCACTAGCCGCGGACGCGTCAAAGCGAACATTTTCATCCGGAAGCAAAATTTTTTTACGAAAAAGAAGGAATAATTACAAACAGGCAGAAATATTACATAAACAAAAACAAAAGAACATAAAACGAACAAAATAAACATAAGATTCAGAAATCAAAGATAGGAGATCATCGTATGTCAGAATTTATTCTAGAGTTGAAAGCGGTTACGAAGACATTTCCCGGCATCAAAGCTCTGGATAACGTTCATTTTCAATTAAAACTCGGAGAGATACACGCATTGATGGGGGAGAACGGCGCCGGAAAGTCCACTTTTATAAAAGTGATTACCGGGGTTCACCGGCCTGATGAAGGCGAGATCTATTATAACGGCGAGAAAGTAGAGTTCAAAAATCCGAAGGATGCGCAGGACATTGGGATCGCAGCGATTTACCAGCATGTGACATGCTATCCGGATTTAAGCGTAACGGAAAATATTTTTATGGGCCATGAGAAGGTTCAGAAGGGCACGAAACGGATTCTGTGGAACCAGATGCATGCCGAAGCGGAACTATTGCTGCGGGAATTGGGGGCGAATTTCGATCCGCGAACCGAAATGGGCGCTTTAAGCGTTGCGCAGCAGCAAATCGTGGAAATTGCGAAAGCGCTGTCAATGAATGCGAAAATTATTATCATGGATGAGCCCACCGCGGCTTTAAGCAAGAGAGAAAGCGAAGAGCTGTATAAAATCACGGAGCAATTGAGAGACAGAGGGGCGTCCGTAATCTTTATCTCCCATCGTTTCGAGGATATGTACAGGCTGGCGAGCAGAGTTACGGTGCTCCGGGACTCGAAATACATCGGCTCCTGGGATGTGGACGGGATTACGAACGAGGATTTGATTGTTGCGATGGTCGGCCGCGAAATTACGCAATTGTTCCCCAAGAAAGCAGCGGATATCGGCGAGGAGCTGCTGCGAGTGGAGGGTTTGGGGAAAACCGGGTATTTCGCCGAAGTATCGTTTTCCCTCCGCAAGGGAGAAATTCTCGGATTGACCGGTCTTGTCGGATCGGGGCGATCGGAGGTTTGCCAAGCCTTATTTGGAATCGATCCACCCGATACGGGACGTGTCATCTTCAAGGGAGAAGCAGTTACAATTTCCGATCCCTTGCAGGCAATGAATCTTGGAATCGGATATTTGCCCGAAGACCGTCAGAAGCAAGGACTTGTGCTCGAGTGGGGGCTGGACAGAAACATCACGCTTCCGACGCTGGAACGATTCTCGAACAAAGGTTGGCTAAATACCAAGAAAGAAGCCGAAGTGGCAAAGCAATTAACGGAAAAAATCAATGTGAAGGCGAAAAGTATTTTCGACTTAGCCGGTTCGTTGTCCGGCGGCAATCAGCAAAAAGTTGTAGTCGCCAAGCTGCTGACAGCCTCGCTGGATGTGATCATTTTGGATGAACCGACGAAAGGCGTCGACGTCGGCGCGAAATCCGCCATCTATGAAATCATCAGCGATTTGGCCAGCCAAGGCTACGGTATTATCATGGTTTCCTCGGAGATGCCGGAAATACTCGGCATGAGCGATCGGATCGTCGTGATGCGGGAAGGCAGAGTCGCGAAAATTCTTGAACGCAACGAAGCGACTCAGGAAACGATTCTTGAAGCGGCGATGGCGAATAATCGATAAAGATACGACGCCGGATCGGGATGCCGCAGTATAAAGCAAAAAAAGGTGGGGGCACTAATGGAAGTAAGAGCTACGACGGAAAAGGTTCCGATAAGCGCGAGCTTTGCGAGGTTCAGAGAATTGGGGCTGCTCGGTTTTATCATTATTTTATCGGTGGCCGTGCAGCTGCGGAACCCGAGCTTTCTAACGTTCGAGAATATCAACGATATGCTGACCAACACCGCAATACTCAGCATATTGACGGTCGGTATGATGCTCGTAATTGTGACAAGAGGCATCGACCTGTCGATCGGCGCGACATTGGCGCTGTCCGGAATGGTGGCCGCGCTGACGGTCAGCGCCAACCCGGGACTGCACCCGCTGGCCGCGCTATTAATCGGTACGATGACGGGGTTGCTGTGCGGAGCCGTTCTCGGAGGCTTAATATCTAAAGGCGGAGTTCTCCCTATTATCGCTACGCTTGGCATGATGAACGTATTCAGAGGGTTGACTTTCACGATCAGCGAAGGGAAATGGGTTAGCGCGCACCAAATGCCGGAAAGCTTTAAAGCGATTGCAACCGGTTCCTTCCTCGGGATTAATACGTTGATTGCCATTGCGGTCATTATTTACGTCGTTTTCTACTATTTTATCAACCACACCAGAACGGGAAGGCAGATATATGCGGTCGGGAGCAACCCCGAATCCGCAAAGCTGAGCGGCATTAACAACGACAAAATATTAATGCTGGTCTACTCGATTATGGGCGGCTTGTCCGGGCTTGCAGGAGTGCTGTGGGTTTCCAAGTTCGCTTCGGCCCAATCCGATACCGCGATGGGTTACGAGCTGAGCGTAATCGCAGCCTGCGTGCTTGGCGGTGTTAGCATCTCCGGAGGCTCAGGCAAGATATCCGGGATCATTCTCGGCTCCATCCTGTTGGGGATATTGAACAACGCGTTGCCTTTAATCAACGTTTCGCCCTTCTGGCAGACCGCCATTCAAGGTTCTATTATCCTCATCGCCGTAATCGTCAACGCCCTCGTTAAGCGGGGCGTCGAGCGCAACAATCTAATGAGGAGGGTCATATAAGCCATGGAACCGAGAGTAATTGCAGGGAACCGAGAGTTTAATTTCAAGCGCTTTTTCTTCCAGTGGGAATGGATGCTTGTTGTCATTCTGATCATTGTCAATGTGATTAATTCGAATTTATCTCCATATTACTTGGATTTCACAAACTTAAGAGATGCATCGATGGTATTTTTGGACAAGGCGTTTATCGTGTTGCCGATGGCGCTCGTCATCATTCTCAGGGACATCGATATTTCCGTCGCGTCGATCGTGGCGTTGGCTTCGGTCGTTATGGCCGATTTATACAATCGCGGGGTGCCGATGGAAATCTCAATGCTGATTTGCTTGGCCGTGGGCACGTTGTGCGGGCTCGTAAACGGCTTGCTGATTGTGAAATTCAAAGAGTTATCCGCAGTTATTGTGACCTTGGCGACCATGATTCTGTACCGGGGGATCGCCTATATCATCTTGGAAGATCAAGCGGCTGGAAAATTCCCTGAATGGTACAGCTATTTGGGATGGGGGTATGTCGAAGGCGTTCCTTTTATACTCGTCGTTTTCATCGTATTTGCCGTCTTGTTCGGCTTGCTGCTGCACAATACAACGTTCGGCAGACGGGTATACGCCATGGGAAACAACATTACCGCCAGCAGGTATTCAGGCGTACAGGTCGATAAGATCAAAATTATCGTCTTTACGCTGGCCGGCGTAATGTCCGCAGTGACGGCATTGTTCCTTACTTCCAGAATGGGCAGCACGCGTCCGAATGTGGCTACGGGCTACGAGCTCGAGGTCATCGCGATGGTTGTGCTCGGCGGCATAAGCACCGCAGGAGGGAGAGGGAAAATTATCGGCGCCGTACTGGCCGTATTCCTCATCGGACTGCTGCGCTATGGGTTAGGATTGGTAAACGTGCCGGCGCAGGTGCAGCTCATCATCATCGGGCTGCTGCTCATCGTTGCGGTGCTTGTTCCGAACTTGAAGTTTTCACAAAGAAAGCTGAGGAAGACCTGATTACCGTATACCAGGCGGCTTTGCGGGCTGCTTTGTATAAATAGATTGCGAGACATAGTAAAGGGAGGAAAAACAGAAATGAAGAAGATGGTCGCGTTACTGGTTTCCATTCTGTTGATTTTCACGTTGGCTGCTTGCGGCCAAAGCGGCGGAAATCAAGCTGCAGGGGGCCAAGCCGGCGGACAAACCGACGGCAGCTCCAATAGCGGCGGCGATGCCGGCGCAAAGAAAAAATTTGCAGTTATTTTCAAAAACACAGGTAACCCGTATGGCGAGAAGGAAATGGAAGGCTTTAAGATAGCCATCGAAGAGCTTGGGCACGAAGCGATTTTGAAAGCTCCGGATCAACCTACTGCCGAAGCTCAAATTTCCATGATCGAAGAGCTGATTTCGCAGAAAGTAGACGCGATCGCAATCGTGGCGAACGATCCGGATGCGTTGGAGCCTGCGCTGAAGAAGGCTATGAATCAAGGTATTAAAGTTCTTTCCTTGGATTCCGGCGTGAACGCCAACAGCCGCATGGTTCACATTAACCAGGCGGATCCCGAAAGAATCGGCCGCGTGCAGGTGCAAGCGATTTCCGAGATGATCGGCGGCAAAGGCCAAATCGCCGTGCTCAGCGCCACATCCCAAGCAACGAACCAGAATACGTGGATCGAGTGGATGAAGAAAGAACTCGAGGATCCGAAATATGCTGAAATCGAGTTGGTAAAAGTGGCATACGGCGACGATCTTCGCGACAAGAGCGTTTCCGAAACGGAAGCATTATTAAAGTCGTATCCCGATCTTAAAGGTATCATTTCCCCTACCACTGTCGGAATCGCCGCAGCGGGCAAAGTGCTTACGGATAAAGGCCTGAAAGGAAAAGTTCACTTGACCGGCCTCGGATTGCCGAGCGAGATGGCGGAATACATCGAAAGCGGCGTTTGCGAATGGATGTATTTATGGAACCCGGTCGATGTCGGTTACTTGTCCGGCTACGCGGCGGCAGCGCTGGTAGACGGAACGATTACGGGCAAGGTCGGCGACAAGTTCGACGCCGGCCGGTTGGGCGAGAAGCAAATCATTCAAGACGGTGAAGGAACGCAAATTATGTTGGGCGATCCGTTTAAATTCGATTCCGGCAATATTGCCGAGTGGAAGACCGTATATTAATATTTGCGGCTAATGCATGAATAACCGACGCAGCCTCCTCCGATACCGAACGGGGGAGGCTGTGAAGGATAAGGGGATGGAAGAAGTGATGCATTCCGTTAACGGGCTGGCCGATTTGCGAGAGAATTGAACGGAACGACAAGGAAATTTGTGCTATAATTTTGGCGATGGGGGAGGATATGATGCAGAAGAGTAATAAGTTTGCTTGGACGTGGACGATCAAGGAAGAATTTCTGGATGAATATGTGAAGATGCATCTCGACCCGTGGCCGGAGGTTCTGGAAGAGCACAGCAAGGCCGGGATTCGGAACTATTCCATATTTCAGAACGGCAGCCAGTTTTTTTATTGTTTTGAGTGCGACGATTTGGATGCCGCCTTCTCCTACATAGCGAAGAGTGAGCCGTGCAACCGTTGGAACGCCATCACGTCGAAGATGGTCAAAGGGTCGTTCGATTTCAATGACGCCGAGCCGATCAAACCGATGAGGGAAGTTTTCTATTTGAAGTGAGTCGTGCGGAACCTGGCCTTGTACTATTGCAGCCGGGTTCCGCTTTTTTTACTTGGCGTATGAGGTTTTAATGCGTAAATACTCAAATGCCGTATTTGCAACCGCACTAAATATCCTTAGCGATTTCCATTATGCTGAAGATATCGCCCAGGATGCATTCTTCAAAGCTTGGTTTAGATTAGGTGAATTAAAGGATGGTGATAAATTTGGCAGCTGGCTGCATACCTTGACAAGGCGATTGGCCATCGATTGGGTTAGAAAAAACAAGTGGAAACGGTTCGAATCGGCAGAGAACGTCATTGAGTTTTCTGAAACGGAGACAGTCGAGGATACATATATTTTGCAGGAGACAAGAAGGTCCGTATGGGGAGCATTAAATCAACTTGATGAAAATCATCGGCTTGCTGCGGTATTGTACTTCATAAGCGGTCTGAACTCTCGTGAAATAAGCGAGTTTGTGGGTGTTTCAAAGAATACGATAGAAAGCCGCATTCGCAGGGCGAAACTAAAAATGAAAAAGGAGCTGTTTTATATGGCCGGAGAGACGCTTACAGAACATAAATTAGGAGCGGAATTCGAGGAGAAGGTAATAAAGAGGGTGCTGGAAGTCGCTTGTTTGAATTTACCGGTAAGTAACGTCGAGGCATCGACCCAATGGTATGTCACCCATTTAGGGTGTACGGTGATGCGTCCGCCGCAAAGATTTGATGACGGTAATGCGAACGCATTAATAAGATTGGGGGGCGGCGGACCGGCTGTCTGGCTTCGCGAATCCTCAGACTCGGTGAAAATGGACTTTTCCAGAAACGGCGGCAATGGTTTGACAATTTTCGAATTGCGGACGGAGAACGTTGATGAGTTTTATGAACAGTTAGGGAAAGAAGGAGTAAATGTTTTCGACAGACAAAATAGTTTGCCGTGCGGTAAATATTTCAAAGTGGCCGATCCTGATGGAAATACATTCACCGTGTTGGAATTCTAGAGAAGAGTATGCTTTGAATATTTAGTGTTTTTGGGAACAGCTAGGATGCTAACCTGCTCCGTATTCACAGGGTTATGTGACAAACAAAATAAGGTCAAAAGTTGACCCTATGCCTATGCATAAGGTCAACAACTGAACCTATACTCTCTTAGCAATCAATTTCTCCTGCTCTACATTTGTGATCCAGTGTAGAGTAAGGTCAAAAGTTGATCTTATGTTTATGAATAAGCTCAAAAACTGATCCTATATATTGGCAATAATGATTTTCTCTGCTTACAACTGTGATCCCGGGCTGAATAAGGTGAAAAGTTGACCCTATGCTTATGAATAAGCTCAAAAATTCACTCTATTTACAAAAAAACATTTTTTCCGGCCACACCGACCTATTCTAAAATAGCATTCGATTCATGGATAATATTACCGGTTAAGGAAATGCTATTCCACGGAAGAAGGTGAACTGCCATGGAGATTGAGAAAAAACCAGCGAATGAACAAGAAGCAAAGGATGAAACGATACAAGACAATGAGACGAATACAGATTACGAATTGATGCAAGAATATGCCAATCAGCTGAATGGAGATTTAGACGCTCCGGACTAACCAAAAGTCACTCTCACCTGTACTAGGTCGATGATTCTGCCGTCTTCAGCGCTGCGGGCGTATACCCATATTTCCCCGCCGGGGGAAGTCGGAGTCCTGTCAAAGGGAAGCGTTGCGGCAAAATAGCCGTATGCAGGCGCACCTTCCAATGCCGTCGTAAACCGTTCGTTCGACACGACGACATCGTTATCGTCCCGAATTTGCATCAGCACGTTGGCTTCAAATACTCTGGCAAAGCCTTCCACCCGTACCCCGCTGCGAATGACATCTCCCGGAAGCGGGCGAATCACTACAATATTGATAGATGAAGGCAGAGGAAGAAGGAGACGGTAACCCGCATAAATCAAATCGAGCGAGAACCCGGGCCTTCCATCGTTAGCATTTATAATGTTGTTGATCGGAACTTGGAATCTTCTCGAGATGCGTGATAAAGTATCCCCAGGCTCGACTTCGTAGACAAACGCTGGAGCCCAAAGAGGCTGACCGGCAAAAATGAGGTTCGGATTCTGAATACGGCGGTTTACCCCGGCAAGCAGATCCGGGTGCGCAGAAAATCGCAGACCGATCCGGTAAAGCGTATCTCCGGGAGCCACAATGTAGATGGTGCGGTATGGGCGTTCGGCAGGGACCGGAACAAGCAGCGTCAAACCGGGATAAATCAAATTCGGGTCGATGATGGGCGGAGCCAAGTGGTTCACTCTTTGAATATCCGTGACGGTACTGCCGAAACGCGAAGCGATCGTAAACAATGTATCTCCAGGTTGAATTGTATACACGACATGTGTTTCTCTTACGACGGGCATGCGGATCCCACTCTCCCTTGGGCTATTCACCATTATGATATGCGCCGGCCGGGAAAAATGGGAATGATTGAGCACGCCGTTTAAACGCAAGTCAGGCTGCCGGTATCTTCGACAGCCTGTTCTCGCATCTAAATAAAACCCGCCCACTCTACATGTATATACTCATCGGTTTCCTCATCGTCCGTCTCGGGATTGCCGTCTATTTCTTCCGCGGTTACATTTTCAAATTCTTCATCATCGTGCCGCATAATGCCGCTCCTTTCTTTGTCTCCAAATTCAATGGGTATTATTGCTAAATCGGAGTTAAACTATGCAAAAACAAACATCGCAAATCGGGAGGTTCGCACGAAATGGACGCATTCGAAGACATCGGTGAGGAGATGGCGGAACAGGACAATGGGAAAAATGCCGACATTTACGGAATACTCGAACATCCGATGGAAGTCGATTCGGATGTCAACGAGGACCGCAATCGCGAGCGGCAGTTGGATGAATCGTTTCGTGACTGGGTTAAAGACAACAACCGGATCAACGACAAGCTGAAGGACGACTTAATTTGAAGCATCCCTCTCAGACGGGAAAAATTCCGCTGGGAGGGATTTTTTGTTTGAAAGCGAAAAGAAAGTAAGAAGAATTTTTCTCATGACCTGCGGAGCAGCAAATGGAATGATACTTTCGGAGGAGGTACATAATGGCCAACCTTCATCGTGAATCTACGCTAAGCACAGTAAGGAAGTTGTTATCCGCAAACCTTTCATGTCTTGAAAATGATTTTTCCCGAACCGGTACATTTGTGTATGAAGCAGAAAAGAGGGAGGGCGGATTCAGATTCCCTTTTCGCGAAAAGTCCCTTTCTGTCGTTACAATGGGCAAGGGCGTTATTATTTCGTGCAATTCTGAAAGAATGGCATGGGTGAAGGAGCAGTTAGGGCAACTGCATCGCGGGCAAATATTTTCGGCGGCAGCTATCGGCCGCATGCAGCAATATGTAAGTAAAGACCATCAATATATTGCGGGGCCTGATCAGAAATATGTTTGCTCTTCTTACGATACAAAACCGTTCGAATTACCTGAAGGACTTAATGTAACGCTAGTTCAACGAAATGAAGTACCTTCATTATACGCATACAATGGTTTTAATCACGCGCTGTCGTACCGTGTAGACAATCCCCGTCCGGATGTGCTTGCGACTGTGGCTGAATTCAACGGCGAAATTGTTGGAATTGCGGGTGCATCCGAGGATAGTGAACTCATGTGGCAAATAGGCGTGAACATTTTGGACGAATATCAGGGAAGGGGTATTGGAAAAGCGCTCGTGGGCACTTTGACCAATGCGATATTAAATGAAGGGGCGGTCCCATACTATTCGACTGAAGTCAGCAATCTTCAGTCTAGACAATTGGCAATTAGTTTGGGATACTGGCCGGCATGGGTCGAATTATATGCCCGGGAGTAAGGCTTGACAGGGGCGAGAATACGATATTCGATTAATAACCGGTTGCTTGGTCATATCGCTGTTTTGATAAAATTACCCGCCCCTTCACAACAATAATGTAACCGATGTGGATCAAATAATGTAATAAATTATTACAACGCTACCCCCAGAAGCAGATTGTTTCTCCCGAATACTACAGTAACACGGACGAATCTCGTTCCAAACAAGAGCATAATTGGGAGAGTGAATGTTAATGATTCGCACTGAAATGTGGAAAAAGTTGTTGGCCGGAACGTTAGCTTTATCGATGGTGGCAGGAGGAGCCTCTTCCGCTTTCGCGAAAGACAAAGATCGCGACGACGATGACGACGATAAAGTAAAAATCGAAGTGAAAGACGGAAACCGCAAGATTGAAATAAAGTTGGATTTAGACGATGTGGAAAAAGAGGCCGCATGGGCGCTTAAATACATAGCTGAACTGGCTGCCAAAGGCGTATTCACCGGTTACGAGGACGGAACGTTCCGCCCGAAGCAGCACATTACACGCGTTGAAGCGATTACGGCTGCCGTTCGTCTGATGGGGTTGGAGGCGCAAGCGAAATCGCAGGCGGAAATGAGCACGGAGCTCAACTTCAAAGACGCGGAAAAAATCCAACGCAAATACCCATGGGCCGTCGGATATATATCGGTTGCTGTGGAGAACGACTTCTTTGCGGAAACCGAATCGGAAGTGAAGCCGGAGAAGAAAGCGGACCGCCTCTGGGCAACGATGCTTCTTATTAAGGCGTTGAAACTCGAAGAAGAAGCGAAAGCGAAGATGAATACGAAGCTTACGTTCAAGGACGCGAACGAAATTCCGGCCGGCGCTGTCGGATACGTCGCGCTTGCGGTGGAGAAAGGCCTCATCACCGGTTACGAAGACAACACGTTCAAACCGAACAAACCGGTAACCCGCGCGGAATTGGCCGCCCTCCTTGAGCGGACGGACGATCAAATGCCGGAAACACCAGGGCATGTGGACGCGCAAGTGACGGGCACGGTTTCCTCTGTGATTGGAAATTCGATTACCATTGTAAAAGACGGACAACCGACGACGGTTAATGTTACAGCAGATACTTTCATATGGCGCAATAACCAGAAAGTAAACGTGACGGCCATAATTTCGGGCGATCAAGTGAAGGTCCATACTGTCCAAGGCGTAGCTACCTATATTGAAGTGAAACAAGCGGCAACAAACGACAATACGGCGGTTTATACAGCCACGGGAATATATCAGGAGCACCGCTTGAATGCGCAAGGCGAACTTGAACAAATTACGATTCTCCGTGACGTATACGGTCAAAACGGTCAAAACCCGCATTCGGTTGTTTTCAATGTGGCGAGCGGCGCGCAAATTATCGGCGGTAACGCATTTTCGCTTCAAAAAGATAAGACGCAGCTTGAACTTCTTGTTATAGATCAAAAAGTAGAGACGATTAAAATTATTGAAGAAGATGATGAATAAAGACTAAATATAACATCGATACGCCCTCCGGTCTCTCTTGAGATCGGGGGGCTTTTCCATGTTTTTTTGTATATAATGGAAAAAGAGGTGAATTACATGACGGAAGCCGTTCTGGCAATAGAGCAATTGGTTGGAGGGTACAGCCGCAACAGACCGGTGCTGCGCGACATATCTTTGCAGGTGCAGCCGGGGGAATTGATCGGTTTAATCGGCCTTAACGGTGCGGGGAAGAGCACGCTGATGAAACATATCATCGGTTTGCTTAAACCTCACCAAGGGCAAGTATCGGTTTGCGGCAAACGGCTCGCCGAGGAACCGGAGCAGTATCGGACGTCCTATGTATTCGTGCCGGAAAGTCCGTTATTATACGATGAACTGTCCGTATGGGAGCATCTCGAGTTTACCGCCATGGTGTACGGTATCGAACGCGCGGCATTCGAGGATCGGGCCCAACGTTTGCTTGAACGGTTTCGAATGGCTGCCGAACGGAATAAGTTCGCTCGGCACCTGTCGAAAGGAATGCGCCAGAAGGTAATGATCATGTGCGCGTTTCTCGTGCGGCCGCCTCTCTATCTCATAGACGAGCCGTTCCTGGGGCTCGATCCGCTTGCGGTGCGCGCGCTTTTGAAACAGATGGATGAAGAGAAACGGTCGGGTGCGGGGCTAATTGTGAGTTCGCACATTATCTCGATGATGGAGACGTACTGCGATCGATACGTTGTGCTGCATGAGGGCAATATTATCGCGCATGGGACAAAACGGGATATTACAGAGTTGGCGGGGGCGCCTTCGATGGAGGAAGCGTTCTTCCGATTAGTGGGCGGGGGAGACGCATGATCGGCTTGACGGAGCTTTGGCGGCGCCGCCGCAATGCCGATGCGAAAGAAACTTTCCCATATTGGAAGTATGTCTTCAGCAGCGGTTTCGGATTAGTTGCCGCCGCAGCAGTATTTTTGTCGATTCAAGGGTACATCTTTTTGCTGCGTGAAGCCGAGCAAACCGGCGGCTTGCCCGTATCTCTTCCGTTCGCCGCAGCCTCCTTGCTGACGGTAACGCTTTTGTGGAACCCGGTTCGGACGTATTTGACGGAACCCGACATCGTCTTTTTGACCCCTGCGGAATCAAGAATGACTCATTATTTTCGGCCGGCTTGGAATCGAGGGTTGCTCCAAAGCGGATTTGGCGTATGTGCGGCGCTTTTGGCGATATGGCCCTTCTTTTCCGCATTGGGGGGGACTGCTTTAGTATATGGAGCCGTTATCATAATGACGGTTGTTATTAAAGCGATTCTATTTTTCGGATCTCGGGAGGAGAAGCGGTTCGATTCCCCAACGTACAGGATCGTATTTCTTGCGGTCAAAGCACTGGCTGCCTTCGCATCGATCCATCTGATGTTTCGTTTCCCGCTTTCCGTATCCATTCCTGCAGTCGTAGTCGTTTGGGCGGCGTACTTGTTGTCTTTGCGATTGCCCGGCAAATTTTCCGTTCACTGGGAGTATCTCATCCGGGAGGAACGGCGAAAGAAAGCTGTGACGGAACGTTGGTTCAGCCAATTCGTCGACCTTCCGCGCAGTGAAGAAACGTATCGTCGGCGGGCTTATCTGCAGCCGCTGTTGACGCTTGCGTCAAAAAACGCGCGCAACGCCTATGTCTACTTGTATTGGAGGACGCTGCTTCGTTCTTCGATATTTATGATTTTGGTTCGGCTAATGTTATTGGAATATCTGTTTATGTTTTTATTTCCCGGAAAATGGACGAGCACCGCAATATATGCGGGTTTCGTCATTCTCGCCGGTATCCAATTGAAAAGTCTTGAGACGATCCGCAGAGACGTGCTGCATCTGGCCGTCTCACCGATTCCCGAGGAGCAGCGTCGTCTCGCAGTGCGGACTATCAGGCGTTCCGCGCATCGGGCATGGAACGTGCTGGCCGCACTTCCGCTCTTTGCGGTCATGCCATGGCATTTCGTGATAACTTTGACGGCGGCCGGTGTTGTTGCTCCCGTACTTTTTGCAAGGGGAAAGACCGGCCTCACTGGGCGGAAAGGCATATGAAATCTTAAGAATGAAAGCTGGCGATGCTGCAGTGTGTTTAATTTTGTTCGCTTATAAAGTACATCCTAAATATCAACTTATCTTAGCGGCTAATCGGGATGAATTTTACAACAGACCGACATCTCCGGCTCATTATTGGGACGATCATCCGAATATACTGGCTGGGCGGGATTTATTGAAGATGGGTACTTGGTTGGGAGTAACAACGACAGGCCGGTTTGCAGCCCTTACCAATTATCGAAATCCGAAGGAAGAATCGGATGGCAAGCGTTCGCGGGGAGAGTTGGTTGCCGATTTTTTGAAGGGTATTAAATCACCGAGAGTCTATATATCGGAAGCGGCGGACGCACGGGAATCCTACCCAGGTTACAATTTGCTGGCAGGGGATACGAACGAGTTGTATTATTATTCAAATATTGAAGACAAGATTCGAAAGCTGGAGCCGGGGATTTACGGTGTTAGCAATCATTTGCTAAATACCGAATGGCCCAAGGTTAAACGCGGTAAAGCTGGTCTAGCAAATATTCTGAGTGAGAGTGACGACCATTTGACTGCACGGTTATTTACGCTGCTCTATAACACGGACCCCGCTTCAGATGATTTGCTTCCTAGCACCGGGGTTTCTCTGGAGTGGGAGCGGCTGCTCTCCCCGATCTATATTCGAAGTGACAGCTACGGCTATGGCACTAGGAGCTCAACGGTTCTTTTGATGACAGATGAAGTAATTTGGTTCAGAGAGAGAGTATATCCCCGGGAAGAGACGAAAGATCGGCAATTCACAATTAACATTCGTAACCGGGAATAATAGTTTTGGACCAGCAATAAGAAGACGATGGAGGCTGGCGGCTGCCCAGCCTCCTCTAGTGCAGCCTATATCTGCTGTACTTTAATTAAATTAGTCGATCCTGATTTCCCGATCGGTACACCTGCGGTTATTACTACATAGTCACTTTTCTCAAGAAGACCGGTTTTAATGCTGTTATGGATTGCGGATTCAAACATTTCATCGGTTGTTGCTACGCCGTCTCCCAAGACGGGAACGACCCCCCATAAAAGGCACAACCTCTGCAGAATGTGATGATGTTGAGTAATTGCAATAATGGGAGCTTCGGGACGATATTTTGAAACCATTCGGGCAGTAAAGCCGCTTTCTGTCGGAGTGATAATGGATTTCGCATTTAATTCCAATGACGAACTCACAACGGCTTGACTAATAATTTCCGTCACATTTGCGGATTGCTGTTTCCTTCTCTTGGAGAATTGCTCGCAGTAGTCTATCGTCGATTCCGCTCTTTCCGCGATAGTCGCCATTGTGATGACTGATTCTACCGGGTACTTCCCCGCAGCGGTTTCGCCGGAAAGCATAAGAGCATCCGCCCCCTGTAAGACGGCTGAAGAAACGTCACTTACTTCTGCCCGGGTAGGGCGTGGGTTTACTTGCATAGAGTCCAACATATGTGTTGCTACTATAACAGGCTTTCCCGCTGCATTGCATTTCTCAATGATATTCCTTTGGACGAGCGGAACTTCCTCAACTGGAATTTCGACACCGAGGTCGCCGCGGGCAACCATGATCCCGTCAGAAACCTCTATAATCTCATCCGCGTTCGTGACGCCTTCTTCGTTCTCTATCTTGGAAATTACCTGAACGTGCTGCGCATTATTTTCTTGTAATATCTGTCTTACTTCTAATATATCTTCAGCTTTTCTGACAAAAGAGACGGCTATTATGTCGATTTCGTTCTCCAAGCCAAATATAATGTGGCGGACATCCCTTTCTGTGATGCCTGGAAGCGTGGTTTTGACACCAGGCAGATTGACGCCTTTTCTTGGTTTTAGGTTCCCGCCGTTAACGACCTTGCAATGAATGTCTTGGTTCTCGACGGATAAGACACGCAATTCAATTAGCCCGTCGTCAATCAGAATTCTTGAATTTGGATAGAGAACTTTGGGCATGTCTTCATAAGTAACCGAAATCCTCTCGTTATCGCCAAGTACTTGAGCCGTTGTGAGAATAATCTCGTCGTTATTTTGCAATTGAATGAATTGGTCTTTCAGTTTTCCAATCCTGATCTCAGGCCCCTTAATATCCAGCAGCACCGGAACAAAAGTATTCAATTCTGCGGCAGCTTGTCGAATATTTTGGATTCTAACTTTATGTTCTTCCAGCTCGCCATGCGCCATATTTAACCTGGCAACCGTCATTCCTGAGCGAATCATGTCTGCCAGCGTCGCAACTGAATCGCACGAAGGCCCTAAAGTGCAAACCATTTTTGTTTTCCTCATAATGACTCTCCTCAGTGTTTTTAATATCTTATTCGAAAACGCATTGACCTCGCCATGGATTATAGTACGATGGTTGTAATATAGTACAAAGGTGATTGCGATGATAACCGTTGAGAATGTTCGCCAGGATCGCGGACTTGATTTATTTGAGGAGAAGCGGTGTGCAATTGATAATGTTTTTTTCTTGAATACATATGGGAAATGCGTGTTTTGGATGAATGATAGAAAAGTTGTTATGGAAAAAGGAGACGCAATTTTGATTCCTGAAGGGGTCCAATTTTATTGGAAAAGCATCCCGACGGTGTTTCATTCGAAATATGCAGTAACATTTCGAAAAATGAACGACTCCCCTCCTCTGCCATTTTTCAACTCTAAAGAATATATATATGCCAAGCTTGGCTGTTACGATCTGATCCATGAGCGAATGAAGTTAATCAGCAGCCAGTGGAATGACAAGTTGCCCTATTACGATATTCTTGGCGCAGCCCTGATGCTTGAAATATTGACATATTGTCAAAGAGAATCGGACAGGGGGACACTTATCCCGGAAAAATATAACATTGTCGAAATAATGAAAAGGTATATTCAAGAGAACTATCGAAGAAAGATTACAAAAGAAGATCTTGCCCGCGTTATTAGAAAAAGTCCGAATTACGCCGCAACGCTTTTTAGCCGAACCACCGGACAAACCATTAGCGAATATGTCCACTCGATTCGAACAAAAACTGCAATATATATGCTAAGCGAGTCTGACTTAACAATTGGTGAGATATCCGAGTTTTTGGGTTATAGTGATGTATCGTATTTCAACAAAGTTTTTAAGCGGATCACCGGGAGGACACCATCGGACTACTTCAATGAAAGACCTTCAATAATTATCTAATGATATGGAAGCGGGTTGATAACTCAATGATGAATATCGGAATTGATGCAGGAGGCACGCTGATCAAAGTCGCCTGCAAGAAGAATGATTCGCTCGAATTCAATAAGCTGCCTGTTTCCCAACTGGAACATGCGGCCTCATGGATTAACGGGCTGGATCGCGCTGACATTTGTGTTACCGGTGGCAAAGCGGCTTTGTTGAAATCGCTGTTGAAGAACAAAGCTGCAGAGATTGTTGAATTTACGGCAACCAGTAACGGGGTGCGATACCTTCTTGAAAAAAACGCTATATCTGAGAAAGCATATATATTAACCAATGTCGGTACCGGTACTTCGATTCATTATGTAGAAAATAGCAGGGAACAACGCATCGGCGGAACCGGGGTCGGCGGCGGAACGATCATGGGGCTTTCTCGACTTTTGACCGGGTTAACGGATTATGAAGCAATTGTATCTTTATCGGCAAAAGGTTCCCGAGACCGGATCGATTTGAAAGTAAGCCATATCTATGAAGGGGCGGTACCGCCGATCCCGGGAGATTTGACGGCAAGCAATTTTGCAAATGTGTTGTCTTTGGATTCTATAGATCAATTAACGAAGGAAGAATTGCTGGCTTGTGTAATCGGTCTGGTGGGAGAGACCGTGGCAACAACAAGTGTACTAGCCGCCGGTCAGTGTGGAGTTTCAACGATAATCTTTATTGGCTCATCTTTCATTGGAAATGATCTTCTTAAAGAGGTAGTACAGAGTTATACGAAGCTGCGGGGAGCCTCGCCGATATTCCTTGAAAATGGCGAGTATTGCGGGGCCATCGGAGCTTGTTTGCAGCTGTCGGGCCATTGAAGAGGAGGACTTGTGTATGCCGGGGCGCGTTATCTGCTGGTCGCTATAAGGCGTACATCGGCTAGCTCAGCTAAATACCTTGGAAATTATGGTTCGGGGGAGGACTATGTCAAGTCAAGAAACCATCGTAATGAAACCTAGAGGAGAAACTATATCTAAAATCATCTTATTTAGAGGTAAAGCTGGAACGGGTAAATCCACATTATCAAGCGAACTTGGTAAGAGGCTCGCAATACCTGTCTTACATAAAGACGACATCTATTCGGTTGCAGACTATGTGTCCAGGCATAGTGTCAGAAATAAAATATGCTTCGATATTCTTTATCGTTTCTTGCAAACTGTAATTGATTCCAATGCGGCGATTATTCTTGATTTCGGGCTGAATCATATTGACGATGCACGAAGATTAAAGAATTGGATCGAGGATCGAGGCGGGGAGTTAAAGTCTCTGCTTTGAATATGCAGCGACGATTCAATTTGGGCCGAGAGGCTTACTGAACGAAGTGTTAGTCCATTGCCTAATCAGTTGATTACAAATTTATCTGAACTTAAAGAACATTATAAGAACTTTAAAACAGAATGCCTTGAAGGAGAGTTAGTTTTGGATACCATTCAGCCGAAAGATTCAATAATTGCTCAAATCGAATCATTTGTGGCTTGCTAATAGCT
Organism: Paenibacillus alkalitolerans; assembly: GCF_016482785.1. Lineage (GTDB taxonomy): Bacteria > Bacillota > Bacilli > Paenibacillales > YIM-B00363 > Paenibacillus_AE > Paenibacillus_AE alkalitolerans. The sequence goes on from NZ_JAEMXM010000012.1 coordinate 113,222, forward strand.
GAGTTTAGATCGTTGGTCGTTCTGCATTAGCGAATAAGAATGTTTCGTTTATTTCGCCGTTGACCTGGTGAGCGGGTGATTTTTTGTGAATGAGACACTTTACTAAATTAACGTATTATCGTATCATCGAGTTAATGCGATAAATATATTATAATGATTGTAGGTGTAATCGAAATTGTCCACAAACAAAATTCAATCACGTGATGCACTGCGAAACTTGAAGCCCTATTCGCCGGGAAAACCGATTTGGGAGGTGCAGAAGGAATTAGGGTTACAAAGAGTTATCAAATTAGCTTCAAATGAAAATCCGCTCGGACCTTCGCCCAAAGCCGTTCAAGCCATTACAGAAGCTTCGTCTGATCTTCATCGTTATCCGGATGCCCAAGCGATTGATTTAAGAAAGGCAATTGCTGATAAATACGATATAACTCCGGAGCAAATTATTGTAACGAATGGAGGGGATGAGCTTAACGCTTGTTTCCGAAACTTTTTTGGATTGTTGCGATGAAGTTATGGTACCGGGGCCCTCCTTTAGCGAATATGAATTTAGCGGGACACTTATGGGAGCTAAAGTGAAGACCGTGCCTCTGTCAGGGAATTATCAATATCATGTTGAAGATATACTCAGCGCTGTTACTGAGCGTACAAAGATATTGTTTCTATGCTCCCCAAACAATCCGACGGGAACGATACTCTTGAAATCGCAGCTTCAACAAATTCTTGATTCCATACCCAAAAGCGTGCTTGTTGTCCTCGATTCAGCCTACAGTCACTATGTAACATCGAACGATTATACGGATGGAATAGAGTTCGTCAAAGCTGGCTACCCTCTTCTTGTATTGCAGACTTTCTCCAAAGTATACGGCCTTGCAGGTATTCGGGTCGGTTTCGGTGTTTCTTCTCCGGAAATAATCAGCGGTATATTGCAGGTGAAAGAGCCCTTTAATGTAAATGCCTTAGCCCAACTTGCGGCGGCGGCGGCAATTCAAGATGACGAACATGTCCAAGCGTCACGTCGACTGGTAACAGAACAACGTAAGAAGCTATATGCAAAATTGCAAGCGTTAGGTGTAGGTTATACGGAAAGTATGAGCAATTTTATATTGGTTGAGCTCGGGCCTGATGCGGAACTGATATACCGGAAAATGATGGAGAAAGGAGTAATTGTCCGCTATGGAGGTACTTGGGGATTGCCGAATTGTGTACGGGTAACCGTTGGGACGCCTGAAGAGAATGATATGCTGATCGAGGTAATGAGTGAAGTGTTGGCTTAAACAACTGAACGGCATAGACCACGGGGCTGCCGCCGTTAGGCTGTTTTTGATAGTACACCCCGACCACTCCGAATTGGAATGGTTGTCGGCGATGAAGAGCATGGGCCTTATCTTGCCCGAAGCCGTATCGAATCAAGAAGGAGTTTTCGTCACGGATGCGGCGACGAGCGGCGGACAACGGTTCTATTCGTCCTTGTTGAGATGGATCGAGGGAGAACGTTTGGAAAAAGGAGCGTAACAGAGGAGGTAATCCGAAAAATGGGAGCGATGATGGCGAACCTTCACGAGGCAAGCACTGATTTTAGCCCATCCGCCGGCTTTGCACGCCCTTCTTGGGGTAGCCAGAGCTTTTAGCTGGAGTGCTTCTTCATCATGGCGATCATCGAGGCATACAGCTTCCATGCGGAGAATCCGCTTGAGACAGAGGGCTTAATTGAAGAGCAACCCTACGCGCAAGCGATATTGAGAGCCTATGTGAACTAGGAACCATTCTTGTTCCAGCCACTTGAGGTCTCCTAAGTAAACCAAAAAAAAGCACTCGCTCCATTGAATGGGATTATTGTTGAAATTCCTAACCTATTTTGTAATAAAAAATGAATCTGGAAGATTTATAATAACGTCAACAGGCTGCCGCAAACAACGGCAGCCTGCTTTTGCGCATCAAGGCATCAAAACTTCTCCCATTTTTTCGAAACTTTTCATGTCGTGCGCTTCGATTTTGTAATCGGAAATGGTGTATAGCGCATCTCCGATGTAGAGTGTGCGCTGCACCGCCTTCGTGTGATCGAAATAATCTCCCGCTTTCTTCACATCTTCGTCGGAAATATGAGTAATTTTCTTATTCAACTTAAAGCCGCTCGCCAAGTCTAAACTGTAAACATAGGCTCCTTGGAACGATAACGTGCCATACGCGGTGCCATCCGAATTTTTTTCACCTTCGGGGACTTCGGCAACCGTAACCGGAAAAGCAATAATGTTTTTGTCCTTAGAAAACAACAGCGCTTTGTGGTTATGAAGAAGCTCCGAATCCGTCCCCCGGTCGCCTATGATCTCCACAAATTTTTCTTTCGGATGGTTTACGTCGGTAATATCGAACAGAGCCATCTTCAACCCTTGGTAATAAGCAAAATCGCCCTGTTTCGCCTCAACCGTGTCTTTGCCGAATCCGATGAGATGATTTTCATCGTATGGATGAAGATAGTCGCTGTATCCGGGAATTTTCAATTTTCCTAAGATAACGGGGTTTGCAGGATCTTTAAGATCGAACACGAACAGCGGATCCACCTTTTTGAACGTCACCATGTACCCTCGATCGCCCATGAAACGCACGGAATAAATCCTCTCACCAGGTGCAATGTCGCGAATTTCTCCCGCCGGCTTAAGATTGCCGTCCAAAATAAACAGATTGTTTTTTGACTGTTCTGCCCCACTGCCCCAAACTTCTCCGGTTGTTGTTGCAATGCGAAAATATCCCTTATATTCGTCCATCGAAAATTGATTGAGCAGCGCCCCCTCGACTTCTCCTTCTCCGACGAATTGCGTTTGCCCGTCGGCCAGCTTGAATTTGAAAATCGAAGTGTTCTTGTTAAGCTGTTGAGGCGGTATCCCGGCGAGACTTTTCGCTTCCGACATGATGGTGATATTTTGCGCGTAACTCGTCTTGCTCACATAGAGATGCTCCGTCGAAGCGTAGATCGTACTGCCCGCGCCTAGATATGCGTTCACGGACATTTCCTTCTTTGCGGACGACAAATCGATACCGGCGATAATCAGATAATTCGTTTCTTCAAAGTCGGGAATGTAGCGGATATCCTCCCAAGGAATTGTCTTCGGGCCATCCGAAGAAGCGCTGTCGCGGTAGGAAGGGGCGTAATACTCGTCCGGCTGTTTGTTCTGCGGGGAAGTAAACAAGCCGTGGATGTATAGATTCGAAACGACGTACAACGAATCGCCTATTTTCCTTGAAGACAAGTAACTTCCTTTAATCTCGGCCTCGCGCGTGAGCTTCATGTCCGTTCTGTCGTTCAAATCGTACACCAGGATTTTCGTCATGTCATAGTTGTATGCGGGGTCATAGTAATTGCCGATTACGGTCAACTTCTGTTCGTCGACGTACAGCTCTCGGGGCTGCATACCTTTGGCATTGAAATCTTCCGACCATACGACGCGCATGTTCCCGGCAGGATGCGCCTCCGTCACGACAAGCTTTTCGCCTTTCAATTGATAGATGTACTTGCCGTCCGTCTTCACCCGATCCGCTTCGTCCACGCCTTCGACTTGAACGTTCGTCGTTGAATGGCCGGCCGGCGCTTGCGCCTCCGATGCCCCGCTTGCAGCGGATGCCGCAGTGTCCATTCCGTCTGCCGCCGCAAAGTGACGTCTCGATTTTTCAAGCTTCTTCATCATCTTCACGAAGTTTGCGTACGAGCCGACCGACGGCAGCGAAGACTGCTTCTGCCGTTCGTCCTGCGTCCCCGAAGCGCCGGTCCAAGTCAAAGCTCCGGCCAGCACCGCACCAGCCAATGCAATAATCAGCACACTCGTTTTCATACCGATCCCCCTCTTGACACGTTTGTTTTGTTTTTAGACGGACCTTGAGGTAAAAATGTTTTGAGTTTCGCATAATTTTTGTAATGACTTTTACAGATATTGGAGGTAAAATGTAGAGGAACAAACGTTCCGATCGGGAGGGTGTTATGCCGTGCCGTACGCAAAAGTGAATGATGTAGAGATGTTTTATGAAAAGATGGGCTTTGGAGAAACGGTTGTTTTTTTGCATAGCGGTTATAGCCGGGGAATATTGGCTTTTGCAAGCCAGATGCCGGACTTCCAAAGAAAATATACATGCTATTTCCCGGATTTTAGGGGGCATGGCAGAACAAGGTGCGACAGCTTGGAATGGAGCACTCCCCAGATTGCGGATGATATTTCGGAATATATGGATCGGTTGGACATCCACAAAGCGCATCTGATCGGTTACAGTTTGGGAGCGAATGTCGCATTGTACCTTGCCGTGAATCATCCGGACAAAGTGGCGACCCTTACTACGATCGGTACGGGCGGTTTCGCCGATCCGAGTGGTGTCGAGGAATTTGAACCGGAGTCGCTTATTGAAAAAGGAGAGCACGAAACCATCAACCAGATGATTGAGAGACATGAGGAGGCACATCGAGGCGACTGGCAGCAATTTATGCGTCAAAGCGCGATAGATTGGCGGTTATATCCGCAGCTGACGGCGGATCAGATCGGCAGCATCCGTACTGCAGCATTGTTTATCACTGGGGAACACGATAGATTCGCCGGTGAAGAGAGAGTCAAACGATTGAGTTCCCTTGTGAAAGGCTCGCAGTATCTTGTCGTACCGGGAGGCAGTCACCGGCCTCATATGCTAAGAGAAAGCCCGGTGTTCGTCAATGATGCGATTCTTGAGTTTTTGGCTGCAAATCCGATCCGGTAAAGGCAAATATCAAACGGGAGGTGTATGTTTGCGTAGAAACATTTTTGCGGTATTAATGCTGATCTTGATTGTCGGTTGTACACAAACGGCCTCCAATGAATATGTTACACCAAGCGACTATCGTCATGCTCAGGATATGCTGGACAAAATAACTAAACAAGGTATAGAGATTCAAGAAATAAATAATTCCAATTTTATGGCAATATTTCAGACCAAGCCGAATTATGCAATGTTCATTAAGTCTGATTCGGGAATATTGGAGCTCGTTCGTCTTGAAGACGGTAACGGTAAGGAGTATGCAATTGAGACCAGAGAGAGCGAGGTTGAGGGCAGATTTTTATACATGATCACTAGAAACGGTGAGGAAGAGGAACTCATGGATTCGAATGCGGAATTGTATTTTCATATCAATGACAGTTACATCACTATCACGAGAGAGAAACAATTGCATCAAAAGCTGAGCAAGCTTTTCGAGTAGGGTTCAGCATGAAAAAAATAAGTGCGTTTGTTACATTGATGGCTGTACTGGTGGTTGGTTTCATCTTTATCAAATCATCATACGAATCGTCCGAAACGGTGATCGAGGCAATTGAACGGGTGCGCGGTCCAATAAGCGAGATCATTTATTCCCATGAAACGGATAACGGAGTAGTCGTGTTTTATCATAGGCAACCAAGTAACAGGGAAAGCAAGTATATAGGTTTGTCTAGCGAGTATGTTGCAAAAACTCTTACAGGCTGGAAGTGGGTTTTTGGCGGAGGGCACACTGAAACCGAGAGTTGGGAGGTGCAAGACGGTTTTACAGCGCAGTACTTCCCCGGCACGGATGGGACTGAGTTTGGCCGCTCGCCGTTTCCGATGATTTTTGGGGCAGCGAATGCGGATCAAGTAACGTCAGTATACGTCAAAGGCTACGAGAACGATTATTTTAAAAAAGCGGAACTTGTCCATATCAACGACAAAGAAAAAATATGGTTTGTATTTGTCGATAAAAATGCGGGCGATAGATTCATAGTTATCGGTTATGACGATAAAGGCATTGGCGTAGCAAGAAAATTTATAGATTAAAGGGCGGACCAAAAATTTACAGCTCATACGAATTGTTTAGAGGTTGGGATCTAGTTGAGTTCAAATTGGAAGGAGAATGAAATTATGTACAGGAAAAAAGTTTCATCAATCGTTGCCGTTGTTATCGCCGTATGCCTATTGTTTTCTCCGCTTGGGTCAAGCCGTACGGCCGCGTCGACGACAATTGAAATCGATCCTTTGTTATCGGCGGCGCTTGACGCTGCGGCAGCCGGAACCGTTCACACCGCAATATTAACCTATTATTCGCAACCTTCCGAAATCGAAGAGCTGCAATTGAAAAGTTTAGGATTAAAGACCATCACTTTCAAACATTTGCCGATCATTGCCGTGCAGGGAACGAAAGAAGCGATTCAACAAACCTATACCATAGCTGGTTTGCGTTCCGTTTATTCCAATAAGCAGCTTGAGTACTTTTTGAGAGAGAGCGTTCCTTACATCGGTGCAGATCGGGTTTGGAACGAATTGGGCTACACCGGGAAAGGAGTAACCGTGGCGGTAATCGACAGCGGCATCGATGCGCTCCATCAGGACTTGGCATTCGGTACTAAGACCATACAGAACGTTAAGTTTTTAACCGGAAATCTCATATTTGAAGGTGAACCCGTCTATTTGGAAAATGTCCCGAACACCGACACTTCATCCGGACATGGCACCCATGTTGCGGGGATTATCGCCGGAACGGGTACGGCCAGCCAAGGTACTTACAAAGGCGTGGCTCCGGGCGCCCAACTGGTCGGACTGGGGGTTGGAGATACGCTTGTCATTTTATGGGCGCTTGAAGCTTTCGATTACGTGCTCGAGCATAAAGATGAGTACAACATACAAGTGATCAATAACAGCTGGGGAACGACCGGCGAATACTCGCCCAACGATCCGATCAACGTCGCCAGCAAAGCGGCGCACGATGCCGGCGTTACCGTCGTCTTTGCAGCAGGCAACGAAGGACCCGGCAGCAATACGCTGAATCCGTATTCGGTGGCTCCATGGGTGATCGGCGTCGCGGCGGGCACCAAGGACGGCAAATTGGCCGACTTTTCTTCCCGCGGTATCGATGGCGATCCGGTATACCATCCGACTCTTACTGCTCCGGGAGTCGATATCGTGTCGACACGCGCATCTACAGGCTCCACGATTAACGCTTTGACCGCTGCGGACGACGCCACCTATATTCCGCCGCAATACATTCCTTTCTATACTACGGCGAGCGGAACGAGTATGGCTTCACCGCATATCGCGGGCGTAGTCGCGCTTATGCTGGAAGCGAAGCCGGGATTGCAGCCAGACGTGGTGAAGGACATCCTGGTGCGCACAGCCGACCCGATGGCCGGCTATAAGGAATTCGAAGTCGGAGCCGGGTATGTTAACGCTTATAACGCGGTCGCGACAGCGGAAAAGACGAATACGAGGATTGGAAAATATAAAGACCCCAAATCAGGGAAAACGTACGACACTTATTCGGTCACGTCGTCTTGGGAAGGAATCGTAGGTCCGGGCGCGTCGGAAGCGGGCGTTGAATCGGTCGATGCGGCTAGTTTTGATGTCGGGCGCAACGCCGTAAGCGCGACGGTCCGCATTGAGTGGACCACTCCCGGCGTCGATTTGGATCTTTACGTATACGACCCCAATAAGCAATTGGCGGGGAAATCCGCCCAGGGGCTGACGGTCAGCGAGGAAACAACGATTCCTGATCCGGTTTCCGGCACATGGACTGCCGAAACCCGCGGCTGGTTGAGCGTCGCCGAACCGTATACAGGAACCTCCACGGTAGAATATATTTTAAAATAAGGACTGCATGCAAGCATAAATCCCCTTCACACCATTTTTGGAGTGAAGGGGATTTATGTGTACTAGGAATAGATATTGTTTACTTATATTCTGTTTTTCACTCATGGTATTACAAGGAAACCGGAGGGGGAGAAGCGCTGGCCGATTCCGTCTGGCGGCATGGAAGAAGGGGAAACGTTCGAGCAGTGCTGTTCCCGTGAGGTTTGGGAAGAAACAGGCTATAAGGTTTCCGTGCTCGAGCAGATTCATGAGAAAAGCGGCGAGTCTTACGGCATCGCGTATACGGTTCGCTACTTTACATGCGAAGTTATCGGCGGTGCACCGAAAATCCAAGACCCGGACGGATTAATCTATTGCATTCGTCACCGAGTAAGCTAAATTTTTACATAATTTGTCCGAGAATGTGTGCGTTACGATACTTATTTTTCTTGCGTGTGGTAAATTTATCCGACGCATTATCACTATGGCAATGGAATGTACATAAGCGGTTGTCGTTATGTATGTGATGGCGCGTAATTGTTTCGTGCCATTGCGACTATGGCAATAGTGTGTGCGTAATCTGTCGTCTAAACAACCGTTTATGAACAGTGTATTGCCATATCACGTCCCAATCGTCGGAATTCGTTACAATTATGGCAATCTGACGACCGTTTGAATACAACCTTTTTCCATAAAAAATATTTAACTGACTCCGGCGCCGTATCACTAATGCAATAGTGTGTGGATGCGCCCGCAATTAATAGATTGTATGTCTTTTGCCCTTATAAGAGGCATGCACAAGTGATCGATCTGACTGAGTCGCCCAACAAGGTAAATCATCAAAAAAGAGGACCGCCCCAAGCGGGACAGCCCTCACAAACTTCTCATGTTATTTCACCGCTACGTTTTCCAAATCCTTCACGCCTTGATAAATAAGATCGAACAAGCGCTCGACGTCGCTCTCCTCAATACAAGAGAACGCAACGCGCAGATCGGTTTCGCCAAGCGCGATCGTACCGACACCGTACTCCGTCAAGATGTGCGTGCGCAGCGTTTCGGCATCGACCGACTTCAGCTTCAAGCACATAAAGTAGCCGGAATTGAACGGGTAATATTCCCAAGCCTCATCATACTTGCCGCTATCCAACACTTGTTTGACACGGTTGGCTCTCGCTTGCAAGATGCCGACTTTCTCGTTGCGCTGCTTCTCGAAATCCGGGTGCCGCAGCGCGCGGAGAACGAACGTCTGCGACGGGTGGGCGGTGCTGGACATCGCACCGCGGATAATTCCGAGCGCCTTCTGCTCAAGCGCGTCGTTAACATCGGTGCTTTCGGATCCGAAGGTGATGAAGCCGACGCGGAACCCCCATACGAATTCCTCTTTCGTTGCGCCGTCCACTTTGACCGGGAGCACCCGAGGGTGAAGCCCGATCAGCCTGCCGAACAGCGATTCGCGTATGGTGTCTTCGAAGAACAGGCCGAAGTACGCATCGTCGGTTACGACTGCTTGCGATACGCCCGCTTCCGCACCGGAGCGTATAGCGTCCACGATAGCGTTCGCTTCGGACGCATTCGGAGTGTATCCGGTCGGATTGACAGGGAAGTTCAACACGACGATCGCTTTGCCGCGCTCCTTCTGTGCCGCGATCGCATCGCGCAACCCTGCAGCATTAAACAATCCCTGTTCGTTGTACAAAGGGAATGTAACGATATTTGCGCCGCGGCGGACTCCGAAGGTGAGCTCATAGTTTTCCCAGTTTTTATCCGGCATTATGACGGCATCGCCTTCATCCGCGAATAAATCGGCCGCAATGCTGAGGCCGTGGGTCAACGCATTCGTCACGATCGGTTGACCGAACGTCTTGCCGGCAAGCGACGGATTCTCGGACAGCATCTTGTCCCGCCAAGCTTTGCGAAGCTCCGGTTTTCCTTGCGGAGGAGCATAAGGATACAGGTCGTTCGGCGAAAATTGCGAAAGCGTCTCCTGAATCAACGCCAGATGCATCGGCTGACCGCCTTCCATCGCGATGCCGATCGTCGCGTTGAAAGCATGAGCCTTGCTCTTCGCTTCCGCCGATTGATTGAGAATGCCCACCTTCGGGAAATACATCGCTTTCCCGACTCGTGACAACATATCGAGACAGTGCGGATTTGCCTTGCGGATACGGTCGTTCAACTGGACGGCTTGGGGATTCATGCGGATAGTCATTCCTTTCAGATATACTTCCGGTTTGTTTTTCGATATTATAACACCGGATTTATTCCGCGTCATCCGTGTTGTGCGATCTCGCCGATTCTCTCGCCCATACGCACCGGGGCTCCGGCCGCAAACGCGGGAGACGGAATAAACGTATCTTTCTCCATTAGCAGCACAACGGTGGATCCAAATTCGAAAAGTGCCAGTTCGTCTCCTTTATGTACTGTCGCTGGAGGCCCGTCGTCAGGTATGTAACGAATAGAGCTGACGTTCATCGCGCCGACCTTCACAAGCGCGAGCACACCGGCTTCGTGATTAATGTAAGTGACAAGTCTGGCGTTGCGCGAAAGCACTTGCGGCATCAAGCGCATCCCTCTGTCGTTCACCGGGTATACCTTTCCCGGAATACGGTCCCATTCTATTACCGTGCCGTCGACCGGGGAGTGAATTCTGTGGTAGTTGGACGGACTTAAATAAATGACGGCGAACGTTCCCCGCTCGTACCGCGAGGCGTGAGGAGAGCCGCCGAGCAGCTCCGCGGCGGAATAAGTTTGCCCTTTCACAGGCAATAGCTTCCCGGCTTGAATTTCTCCCGTCTCTATAACGGTGCCGTCAACCGGACTTACAACGGAGTTCTCGCCGGGATCGATCGGCCGCGCTCCGGTCCGAAGGCGCCTCGTAAAAAATTCGTTTAACGATTCGTATTCGTGCAGCTGCTTCTCCGCCTCCGATATGTCGATTCCGTAGAAGCGGGCGAACTTGGACAGCAAAAGCCGGCTGCCGCGCGATTTCGCCGCGGTTCCGGTCAAGCGGGCCAATGTCGGACGGGAGGATAGCTCGGTAAGCAAACGAAATGCAGCATCCCATATCATCGAGTGTTATCACCTAAGTAATCTTTTTTGAATGCCGGTATTCCCCGCAGGACAAACATGTAGCGGGATTTACGCATACAGGATGCGAAGAGCCCGACCATTTGGTGCAAAACACGGGAGTTTTGGATTGCGGATCATCTGAGATGGCGGTGCAGAACGGGCAGTGAGAAACCAATTCCTCGGTTAACTGAAGCAGCCTCGATTTTAATGACGTTAGTTCTTCCATACATCCCTTACCTTTCCCATACTCACATGCAAGTATTATACTACTGCCTTCTTCTTTTTCCTATCTTAAGTATGGGAAATAGGAAGGAAGTCTCGCAATGATTCCACGGCCGGGCGCGGCTGTCGCCGTCAGCCGCGCCGGTCGGTAAACCGTGTCATTTTACATCAACCGGGTTCGTTTCCATCCAACAAATAACGTGCATATGCGAGAGGATTCGCGTATGTTCGTTTCCATTCCTCCATCATGCCGCCCTCGCGGAAGCTGTACCGCAAATCCCGCAAATTCATCTCGATAAAGACGGGATAACCTTCAGGAGTAATGCCGATGTCGAAACCGATGTCCGAAAGATAGGGCAAGCGCGTGCTCAAGTGTTCTGCCGCCGACAATGAAAACCGCTCAATAGATTCGCGGACGGCGAGCGGGTTTAGATGCGGGAGGTCGCGAAGCACGTCGTCAAGCCGGTACACCGTTCCGCCTTGAGCCACATTCGTAACAAACACGTTTTTCTTCGCCACTTTTGCCGCAATCCCCGTCATCTGCCATTTCCCGTCCAGTCCTCGCTGCACGGAGACGCGCATATCGAACGGTCTTCCGAGATACGTCGCCAAGTTCAAACGCTGTTGCGCAACATGAGGTTTGCGGACGATATTTGTGCGCAGCACGGCCGGCAGTTTGAATTTGAAATCAACGGATTTCCAAAGCGAACTCCCTTTCCTCAATCCGGATGGGTATGTCAGTCTCCACCGTGTTCCGATACGATCCACTTTCATGATGCCTTTGCCTATCGAACTGCTGCTAGGCTTCACAATCACGGCCTCATGTTTGCTTGATAAAGCGCGAACCGACTTGACGGTGGCTTTCATCGTCTCGGGCAAGTGCGGCCGAAGATCCTCGCGCTGCATAAGCAGGCGATGCACGAACAATTTTCCGTATCTGTTCCAGCGGTTAAAGACAATGCGCCCCTTCTTCGAGCAAAGGTTCTCTAATTTTCTGTTGGCGCTCGGGTTTTTAAAATACAATGCGCGGTTGTGAATGACTTTAGGAAGCGGCAGCTTGCGCCACCGGTACGAGCCGTTCTCGAAGACGAGCGCTTTCACCTTCTCGTCTTGCATCGATATGTCTTGCAAACGAAAGTAAACGGGAGTAATGTCATACTCTCTTGCGCTTTCTTCATAAAAAGATATTTTCTCGTGACCGGTGCGTCCGCGAGGTATGCCTCGCAACATATTATTGTTTATTAAGACGCCTACGTTTCTATCCGACACCTTGCCTCCTCCTTTCACCTATAACCTGGCCTCTCTCACTATATTCGCATCGTGTGCGGCTGCGCGTGGACGTATGTCTCACTTCTCTCAAATGCTGTGCGATTGACTATTTTACTCAACAAAGCTTCGCTTTTGTATAAGATGAATTAGCTGTAATAGGGCCGAAACCCCTCCATGCATCAGCCTGGGGGATTGGTACGCATGCGAAGAAGGACGGTGAATCGACTGATGGGTGTCAAACCTCGGGTGGCCATAGTTACGCCCGGATCGTACCCGATCCCGTCTGGCAAAAGCAGTTCCGTAGAGAACGTAGTGAAAAATATAGGAGCATTGGTAGGCAAACGCGTTTCTCTATGGGTGTTGGGAAAAAAAACGCCGGCTCTTCCCGCTGCCGAGGTTCGGAACGGGGTTCGTTATGTGCGTCCTGCCCGTTCGAAGAAACGGCCCACATATATAAGCGCCGTTTCTGCATCGATCGCCAGACTTCGTCCCCATATCATTCAAGTGGAAAACAGACCTGCGTCCGTTCTTGCCTTCAAGCGGCGGCACCCCAGGCGCGAGGTATGGCTTTCTCTTCATTCCACGACGTTTCTGTCGCCGTCCCGCATACGGCCGCTAACGCTGCGCAAGGCATTGGTTCGGGCAGACTGCATTATCGTAAACTCCTATTTCTTAAAAGATTATGTCGCGAAAAGATTTCCGCGCGCCGCGAAAAAGATCCGGGTCAATTACTTGGGGGTCGATACGTCTCAGTTTATTTCCAGATGGTCGCCGCAGGGCGAGATGATGCGGATGGGATTGCTGTCGGCGCTCGGATATGAGCAGAAAAAGATTTTGCTGTACGTCGGCAGGCTGATTGAAAAGAAAGGAGTGCATTACCTTCTGCAGGCGATGCCGGCCATTATCGAACGGCATCCGGATACGCTTCTCGTCATCGTTGGCAGCGCCGACTACGGCGTCAATCCGATCACTCCATACGTCCGAACGCTGCATGAGCTCGGCAACGGGATGCCCCAACATGTCAGGTTCATTCAATACGTCCCGCATGATCAAGTGCACCGCTGGTTTTGCCTTGCCGACGTGGCGGTCGTTCCTTCCTTTGCTGAAGAAGCGTTCGGTCTTGTCAATGTGGAAGCCATGGCGAGCGGCGTTCCCGTGATTGCGACAAGAGCGGGTGGAATGAAGGAGTTGATCGTGGACGGAGAAACGGGTTTCCTCATTTCCCAATACGCTGTTGCAGCAGCAATCGCCGAGAAGGCGAACCAGCTGCTCGACAATCCCGAGTTGACCAGGCAGATGGGAGAGGCGAGCATACGGAGAGTTTCCGAACATTTCACTTGGGACCATGCCGCACGCCGGATGGCGGATTGGTATTACCAGAGCGCCGCAAGACGGAACAGAAATTACAAGAGGTGAAGAGGATAATGAGAAAAAGGCCGTCAAAACCCCTTCCCAGGCGAAAACCAAGGGGTTCGAACCTTCGCCCGATTCTTAGCGTCATTGTGCCGGCCCGTAATGAATCCAGGACCATAGGGGGCGTCGTCAGGAATGCGCGGGCGATCATGCGCCGCACGGAAGTAATCGTTGTGGTCAACGGGTCGTCAGACCTTACCGCCCGGGTTGCGCAACGAGCCGGCGCCCGCATCGTCCGTTACAGCGAGCCGGTCGGTCACGACGTAGGACGTTCGATCGGCGCGCGGCATGCGAGAGGCAGAGTACTGCTGTTCGTCGATGCCGATTTCGTGCTTCCTGTAAGCACATTGCGCTCTTACGTGCGTGCGGTGCTCAGGGGTCAAGACATCGTATTGAACAGTTATTCAGGTTTCGCGGACGCGAAAAGGATGCATTCGACATCGGAAGCGAAGCGGTTAATCAATAGAATCATAGGCAGAGGAGATTTGATGGGCAGTTCGATGACGGCCGTTCCTCATGCGATGTCGAAACGGGCCGCGTATATTATCGGATTATCCGAATTGTCCGTTCCTCCCAAAGCGCAGGCGAAAGCGATCATTAACGGTTTGTCGGTAACCCGGGCTCCGCTCGTTGAAGTATCGAGGCTCAACAGGCGCCGGTTCGGCCGTATCGGCACCGCCAGCGTCGAAAGGCTTATACTGGGCGATCATGCGGAAGCCATTCATTATTTGACCGAAGTCAAGGGACATCGGGCTGGGCTTACGGACCTTTGGAGAAACCGGAGTCTGCTGGACTTTTATCCGAAGACCGACAATTTACCGCCGGTGGAAGGGTTGGATCCGAGGCTTTCGGTCATCATTGTGGCACAGAACGAAGAAGAGACGATCCACGATGTGTTGATGACAGCGAAGGCGCTCGTTCCGGAAGAAATTATCGTCGTCGTGAACGGTTCAACGGATCGTACGGCGGATATTGTGAACGGACACGGCGTGAAGCAGGTGCATTTTTCGGAACCGCTCGGACACGACGTAGGTCGGGCCGTCGGAGCGCTGCATGCGGTGGGCGAAGTTTTGCTGTTCTTGGACGGCGACATCGTGTTTGAGCCGGAGGAGTTGTGGCCGTTCGTCGCATCCTGCCGAACGGGCGCCGACATCGCGCTGAACAATGTCAATTCTTTCTTTCAAACCGTGCGCATGGTCGACTACGTATCGATGGCGAAACAGTTTGTTAACCGGGTGGTCTGTACTCCGCATCTCGGATTTGCTTCAATGACCGCCGTGCCGCACGCGCTGCGCAGGGAGGCTATCGAACGAATCGGTTACCGGCATTTGGCGGTTCCGCCGCTTGCCCATGCGATTGCAGCGGTGAACGGCTTAAACATGCAATTGGTGCCGGGTGTCGACGTGTTTCGCACGAACCGTAAGCGCAAAGTCAATTCCAAAGATTCCAATCTTGTGGAGAAGTTGATTCTTGGAGACCACGTTGAAGCCATTCAGTGGCTGTATCAGCATTTCGGACCGCGCGTATTTTTTCCGGATGTGCTCCGAAGACGGGATTTATGTTGATTGGAACAAAATGGAGGGAGGAACGCACAATATGAGAATTTTACTCGCGACGTATTGGGTGATACCGGATGTCGGAGGTGTCACGGTATATTTGGATCAGTTAAAGCAGCATCTGGAAGCCCGGGGACACCAAGTCGATCTGCTTGCTCATCACCCCGAATATGACAGATATCATATTGTCGGAAAGGGGAGAACGTTCTATAAAAGCAACGTGCTTCCATTTATCGACAAAAAAATTCGCTCCTATTACCGGGAGACGTTCCCGGAACTCGATAACTCATGTGTGGATCTGGAGGTAATACGTTACAGCTTCGAATTGGGAGCCGCTTATTTGGGGCTTGGGGATTACGACTTGATCCATACGCAAGACGTGTTTTCCACTCTTGCAATCTCGCGGGTGAAGCCGCGCAATACCGCTTTAGTGGCTACGATCCACGGCTCGCTCGCGAAAGAAATGGTCCTTACCGGCACGGCTGAGGTCGGTAAAAGCGTGAGTTGGCATTATATGTCCACTTTGGAATACAGAGGGGCGATATCGAGCAATCTCACCATTCTGTCTTCTAATTGGTTGAGAAATGTTCTTGTGAACGAATTCGGAGTACCCGGCGATCGTCTTCGCGTCATTCCTAACGGAATCGATACGGCTGCGTTTAATACTCGGATGGATTCGCCGGCATCATACTCGCGAAGCGGGGATAATCGCAAAGTGCTCATATGTCCCGCCCGCTTAAACACGATCAAGGGCCATCATGTACTAATCGACGCGCTTGCGATTCTCAAGACGATGCGAAACGATTGGGTGTGCTGGATTGTAGGCGACGGACCGAACCGGCCGGATTTCGAACAACAAGTAGATGCATTGGGATTGAGGGATCATATCATCTTCTTCGGCGAGCGGGATGACGTTCCGCAGCTGTTTAAACAAGCCGACGTGTTCGTCATGCCGAGCTTGCAGGACAATTTCCCTTACGCCGTTCTGGAAGCGCAAGTCGCGGGCAAGCCGTCGGTCGTAACGGACGCCGGAGGCATACCGGAAATGGTCATCCATGAAGAAACCGGACTCGTTTCGCCCGTGAGGGACGCTTCCGCGCTGGCGAACAATTTGCGCCGAATACTGCAAGACGACGGTTTGAGGCAGCGATTGGGAGAAACGGCGCGTCAGCGCTCCGGTTATTGGTCGCTCCAGCGGATGGTGAATGAAACGGTTGTGACATATCACGACGCAATTCATAAAGTAAAGGGAGGGGTGTAACGTGGCAAACGCCCGAAAAAAAAGAAAGTCGCTTCGAAGAAACCGAAAAGCGGTCAAACGCCGCATTCGCCGCATTCGCGGTTCGCACCGCAGCAAATCAAGACGGATCGTCTCCAGCCGCCGCGTCCGGCGTTTGAGCCGGTCCCGTCGACGCTTGAAGCGGAGACGCATGCGATTGCGCCGGTTGCGCCGCAAACGCACCCCCATCGTCGCACGTAGCTCGGCGCCGCAGTTCGTGCCGTCTTCGGCCTACGATTGGTTATTCCACGGTCCTTCGGCCGATGCGGGGTTGATGTTGGATGCGCACGTATGGAGAAGATTGCGAATGGTGCTGCCGCCTCGTTATGCGATACCGGATAAAGATTTTATTCGAATGGTTCGATCGCGGGCAGGTTTGGCCGGGGGGTGACGGAATAATTGGAACACCAAATCGAATTTAAGCTGCAGGCGATGGCGAAGGCTCAAGAGCAATTGGCCCGCATCATCCGATCGGAAAGTTTCGTTGTGATGCATATGGCGCAAATCGCTTGCTCCATCCCGGACAATGCGCAGACAATTGTCGGCGGGGCGGAACCGTTTCCCTCGTCGGCTCAACTCGTGACAAAGCAAATATCTGGCTATCTTCATACGTTGGCGGAATTGGAAGAGGCATTGGCGGATAATCTGAAGCCTGCGGTGAAAGAACTTCGAGTCGTTCACGAAGAGTAACTATTTTCGAAAGGAGCGAGCGGAACGTGACGAAAGCGGACTCAAGCATGCGGATCTTGGCGGCGGCGGCCAGCATACAGTGGAACATCGCGGACATATTGGAAGCGAAGGCTGAAGAGATGGAATCGTTTCGACGCTGGGTGACCGGCACGCTCCAAGTATCGGAGTTTACGGGGCCGCCGGATTTGCTGCAGCGTTCCTCGGATTTTCATGAGCAATTGATTGATATCATTGCAGGAATGACGAAGGTGGAGCAAGGACTGTCGCGGCATATGCAGCTACTTCTTGAGCAGGAAGAAGAAAGCGTCGGCGACAATTTGTTGGGCTCGATGATGGGATTCGGTAAAGAAGAAGCATGACTTATTTCGTCCCGACAACCGAGCGAGAAATCCGGATTGCATACATGAAGTCATTACTCCGAAGCCGCAAAGCCGTCAACAGATTGTTGGAATGCATCTGCGAATGGGCCGAGCGGGACGTGCAGGTGGCGCGCGCATTGGCGGAAAATCCGGAAGCGATCGATAAATTGCGCAAAGCAATCGGCCGCGGATTGGAGAAGAAGGAAATGAAGCGCGGTAAATTTCGTTCGCGAAAGAGAACACCGGCACGCCCGCTGCTCATGATTCGAAACAATATCGTTAAGCGGTAATCAATTACCGCAATGGGTCCGGCGAAGGAACGGGCCTTTTTTTTTGTGCAGACGAGCATGCATTTGATGCACCGCGGGAAATCTATGCGTGATATTGCAATAATCTCGACATGGAGGGTTACCGATGGCTGCAAGTAGAAAACGTTGGATATTATTACTTATCGCGGTTGTGCTGACCGCCGGAATCGCCTCATCGGCTTTTGCACTCGCTCCGGCTGCGGATGATGCCGATGTGTATGCCGTTCAAGCGATGTTGAAATCGATCGGATATTATGACGGAGCCATCGACGGCGTGTATGGGAACGCTACGGCTTCTGCCGTACAAACGTATCAGCGTGCCGCCGGGTTCGCCGTCACGGGGCAGGTCGATACGGCTACGCTTCGATCCATCCTTGGGTCTTATACCCGCGCGAAGCTGAATGCGGGCGGCGCAACGGCCGGCGGGACAACGGACGGGGCGGCGGCAGGCGAAGACGGGGAGGCACAAACGGATCACTCGTTATCCCAACAGGAGTTGGAAATGGCGGCGCTTGTCAATCAAGCGCGCGAACAGGCCGGCCTTCCGGCATTGTCGGTTCACAACGGACTGTCCCGGGTAGCGCGCGTCAAGAGCGGCGATATGGCGTCAAACAACTATTTCTCCCACGATTCGCCGACATACGGCTCTCCATTCCAAATGATGACGGATTTCGGTGTCGGTTACTCGACTGCGGGCGAAAATATCGCCTGCAATCAGACGGTGCCCAGAGCGCATGAAGCGTTGATGAACTCGCCGGGACACAGGGCAAACATTCTAAGCGGCGACTTTACTCACATCGGCATCGGCATCGTATCCGGAGGCAAATGCGGCGCAATGTATACCCAGATGTTTATGAAACCTTAAATCTTTCCCTTTATTTCAAACCATTGTGCCGGGCGGACGCGCATGTTTGACTTTCGGACTCCGCATCCTAAACATGTTTCCACCATCATTTAAGGATTGGAGAGATGTGTGAAGATGTTCAAGAGATTGATGCGCTTCACCGTAATCGGAGCAACCGTGGTTGCGCTGGCGGCATGCGGCAATCAACAGGGTGCCGATAACGTCGGCACGTACGGAATCGGCGGCAACAACGTCGGTACGAGAGACGCCGGCGGTGCCGGAATGTTGGGCGGGCGGCACGGAATGCACTACAACCGTAACTTGAGTGCCAATCGGGACGTTGCGCGAGCCGTTGAACGCATCGACGGCATCTCCCGGGCGAATGTCGTAATGAGCGACAGAAACGCTTATGTTGCTGTGGAGTTCGATCAAGCCGGGAGAGGAACCGGAAACCGTGCATTTGGTGGAAACAACGGCGGCACGGCGGGGAACGGTCTAATCGGCGGTATGACGACGCGCGGATTGACGCAGGGCGGAGGCGCGGCCGGAGGGTTGTCCAGTTCCATTACGGACCATGGTGCGGGAACGAACGGTGCCGGCATAAACGGTACGCCAAATCGACTGGACTTGGGCGGGGATATGAATTACGGCCGTTACACGCGTATGGGCGCCGATACGAACGGCATCGGCAACGGCGCGTCCGGAAGAGTCGGCCTGCACCGCACCGGCATGCTGGGAAGGAATAACGCGACAGGCATGCTCGGAGCGAACAACGGCAACCGCATGCTTGGAGCGGGCAACGAAGTGAACGATGCGGCGGACGGCACCGGCGCCCGATACATGAACAACGGAGGTGCGTTCGGCCGGCGCGGCGGCACCAACGAAGCCGGCCGGACGTTCGACGGCGGAGTCATCTCTCCGATGACCCGCCAATTGATCGAGCGGACGGTGCGCTCAATGGCGCCGACGGCTCGTAACGTGTATGTCAGCGCCGACCGCAACTTCATGCGCCAAATGGACCGTTACGCGGCACAGATGAACGGCAATACGGATGCCGGAACGCGCGGGCTCGTCGACGGCTTCAACCGATTCGTACAAACCATCTTCGTAGAACCGTTCGACAACGATAATTACAATTTGATCGACCGTTACAACGTACGTAACCGTAACGGCGTTACAGGAACGTTAGATAACAGCTTCACGCCCGCCAACCCCCGTAACTTCGGCGGCATGACGGATAATGCCGCGGACACGAACCGAACCCCGGCAGGCACCATCAATACGCTTCGATAGTCAGTCAGGGACGGCAATCGCCGGAAGGGATGTCCCTTCCGGTTGATACATATACGCCTATTTTTTAGACGCTCCGGCACCAACGATATTAGCCCTTCATAGTATATGTTGACTGTATCCCTTAACCTTGTAAAACAAATCCCGAGCAAGGAGGGGTGACGCACTTGAAGGGTAACGACCACCGGAATAAGTTCTTGCTTACGAACCGCGAAAGGGAAGTTTTCGAGTTGCTGGTTCAAGATAAGACCACTCGCGATATTGCCCAGCAGTTGTTTATAAGCGAAAAGACCGTACGCAATCATATCTCGAACGTTATGCAGAAGTTAAATGTAAAAGGCCGTTCTCAAGCGGTTGTGGAGCTGATCAGGCTCGGGGAGCTTAACATTTAACTTTTGATATGGATTCGGACTCTAATAGACCTTCTTTTAGGCCGTCGCCTGCCGATTTGCCTTGAAAGAAGGTTTTTTGAGTTGTTAAAGCAAGTTTATGCTGATTTGGCTTTTAAACTGCCCGGAACTTTGTGTTTTTAGGATCGGCCTAGTACAATGGTTTACGATTGAACAAGAGGCAACCGAAGGTTGTCCGCGAAGGTGATACCGAAGCAAACCGAAGCAAGGAGGTGCCTGTCGGCGTGGAGCCTTGGTACGAGCGCAGCTTCCAAGAAGATTATTTACTCGTGTATAAACATCGGGACGCGTCCGGCGCGGCAAAGGAAGTGCAAACGATGTCCGGATGGCTTAATTTGAAGAAAGGCGCCCGTGTGCTCGATTTGTGCTGCGGGGCGGGAAGGCATTCCTTAGTGCTCGCCGATCTTGGATTTTCCGTCACTGGCGTCGATCTGTCCGAAACATTATTGAACGAAGCCAGAAGCAACGATAGACTGCGGCGGGTTCGATGGCTTCAAGGCGACATGAGGCGGGTGCCGGATGACGGTCCGTATGACGCCGTATTCAATCTGTTCACTTCGTTCGGATATTTTGAAGACGACGAGCAGAACATGCAGGTGCTGAACGAGGTTGGAAGGCTTCTAACGCACGGCGGCCGCTTTGCGATTGACGTTTTAAATCCCTCATATGTAGAAAAAAATCTCGTTCCCCATTCGGTTCGGCAAGACGGGATGGTCCGGATCGATGAGAGACGGGAGATCAAAGGGAACGAAGTGGTGAAAACGATCCGCATTATACAGCCGGGACAACAGGAACGCATCTACCGGGAGCAGGTCAAACTGTATGAGCTGCGCGACTTCCGGAGCATGCTGGCGAAATCCGGCCTTATATTGGACAATGTCCTGGGCGACTACGAGGGGGAGGCTTATCATGAAGCGACTTCTCCCCGAATGATTATGATCGGCACGAAGAAAGCCGGTGTAAGCGCGTGAAAACGGTGACGGAAGTAAGCGGAGGTTTGTTTCAAATCAAGGTGCCGCTCCCATTCCCCCTGCAGTGGGTAAACGCATACGCGATCAGAGGAAAAGACGGTTGGACGGTTGTCGATCCGGGTCTGCACACACCTCAAGCGGAACAACGATGGGAACAATCGGCGCAGGCCGTCGGGATGGATTGGGACGCCGTACAATTCGTCGTATTGACGCACCATCATCCGGACCATTACGGTATGGCGGGATGGTTTCAGAACCGTACGGGGGCTGCGGTATATGCTTCCGCTGACGCCTGCAGTCAGGCGCAGAGACTGTGGGGCGACGGAGCGGGCGAGACCGCGGATCAAACGTTGGAGATGTTTATCCGGCACGGATTGCCCGAGGACAAAGTAATGCCGATGAGAGAGCATTTAAGCGGCTTTATCGACATGGTTTCCCCGCAGCCGGCGAATATGGCGCATATCGATCCCGGTTCGGCGATACGATTGGGCGACGACGAGTACGAAGCCGTTCTCACGGAAGGGCATGCCTCCGGCCACCTGAGCTTTCTGAATCGGGACACGAGGCGCATCTTTTGCGGGGATCATGTGCTCCCCGGCATTACGCCCAACGTTTCCTTATTGCCGTACGGCGATCAGAATCCTCTTCGCACCTATTTGCAGGCGCTTGAAGCGGCGGAGTCGCTTCCGGTATCCGTCGCGCTTCCCGGCCACAGGGAGCCGTTCAACCATTTCGCGCAGCGGTGCGCGGCCATACGCAAACACCACGACGAGAGACTGGAGCGGATCGCGGAGATGAGGAAGCGGCATGCCGACGCATATTCGCTTTGCGCAGCGATGTTCGGCAGCCGTCTGTCGGTGCACCAGCTCCGGTTCGCGTTATCGGAGACGATTGCGCATATCGTTTATTTGGAATCTTGATGAAGGTGAGCGATGCGGCTGGATGCCGCGGCGGCGATCGCGCCTACGATATCGTCAAGAAACGTGTGGATTTGCCCGTCGTTTTTGTCGTTTAACTTTCGGAGGATGCCCGGTTTCAATTTGTCTACATAACCGTAGTTCGTAAAGCCGATGCTTCCGTATATGTTTACGATGGAGAGCGCCAACACTTCATCGACGCCGTACAAGCCCTCGTCATGCTTCACCAAGTCCAACAGCGGGGCGAACATCTCGCCCTTCTCCGCCAAAATATCCAATTGAATCCCGGTCAAAATCGCGTTTTGCACTTCTCTTTTCTCCAGCACTTTCTCCACATTCCGCTTGCATTCTTCCGGCGTAAGTCCGGGAACGTAATCTCGCTGCAAAAACATGACAAGCTCGGCAATATCTTCTATGCGCACTCCCCGCTTCTCCAACCACTCGTATGTGGCTTCCGCGACTTGTTTACTGTCTAAGCTGTATTCCATCTATGCAATCCCCTTTCGGCGGCGCTGCGTACGTCAAACAGAACGTATTATGCGCCATTTGGACAAAAAGTAGTTATAAAAGCTCGTCAGGCTCGTATACATAATACAAATCCGTTTGGGGAGGCCAATATACCATGACTCGCAATAAAGGAATTGTCATGATTAGCGCGCTTGCATCCGTTGCGCTGCTATCCGGTTGTTCGTTGTTCGGCTCGCAAGAAGCGTCGACGCAGATCGACCCTCCGCCGCCGTTGAGCGCGGAAACGATGATGGATCAAATCGAAGAGGTCGGCGCCGCGGAAGGAAAATTCAAACCTATGCTTTACTATGAAGATATGGACGGTTACATCGTTCCGCTCAGTATTCCTATCGCTTACGATGGCGTCGATTACGCAAAAACGGCCTTGGAGTATATGGTTAAAGGAGGGTCTTCCGACGGGTTGCTGCCAGAAGGCTTCACGGCGCTTCTTCCGGAAGGAACGAAGGTGCTCTCTATCGATATCGACAAGACGGACCGCACCGCAACCGTAGATTTTTCCAAACAATTTACACAGTATGAAGCTAAGGACGAAAGAAAAATATTAGAGGGCGTCACTTGGGCGTTGACGAATTTTCCCACCGTCGATTACGTAGAGCTGTGGGTTGAAGGCAAGCGGCTGACCGAAATGCCGGTGGCCCGCACCCCGCTTGACGAGCCGCTGTCGAGAAAGTTCGGCATTAACGTCGAGGTGGCGAAGGGAGTCCAATACAACCGCTCCACGCCGGTGACGCTCTACTTCATGAATCAGGCGGCCGATTTCGACTATTACGTGCCGGTGACCCGTATGATCGAGCTTACAGAGGATGTCGCGTCGGCAACGGTAGCCGAGCTCGTGAAGGGGCCGCTGCAGCCGAATAAGCTTGAAGCCGTGTTCATGCCAAGCGTGAAGGCGACGAGCGTGATGTCCGACGACAATAATCTCACCGTCGATTTCGATCCGTCCATTGTTGCCGATAACAGCAAAATTCCGGCTGAAAGCCTGCAAGCCGTCATATTGTCTTTAACGGAAACCACGGCTGCGAAAGGCGTGAAAATTACGGTCGAAGGCAAAACGCAAGCGGTTGGAACCGATGACAAAAATTACGGCGCGAAGCCGGTGTCGCGTCCGAACGTTGTGAACAGGTTTGAGATGTAACAAAATAATCAGGCGGCATAGTTAGACAAAGGGGCGTTCCGGCGGGAGTGCTCCTTTTTCCTCTTTGCGCGTGATTTTTTCGGCCCGATTTGGTAAGATGAGGAACGTACGCGAGGGATGAACGGTCATTTGTTCTTGGAACAATAAGTTTTATCGGAATAAGCAAGTCAGTCATGTTGGGAGGATATGCGCATGGTGCGTTCGGACGGACGGCAGTGGAATGAAATCAGGCCGGTAACGATTACGCCGAATATAAACAAATACGCGGAAGGATCGGTGTTGATCGAGGTCGGATCCACGAAGGTAATTTGCGCCGCAACGGTGGAGGAGAGAGTTCCCCCGTTTATGAAAGGGCAGGGGCGCGGATGGGTGACGGCGGAATATGCGATGCTTCCGAGAGCGACGCAGGTGCGGAACCAGCGGGAATCCGCCAAAGGGAAACTAAGCGGCAGGACGATGGAAATTCAGCGGTTGATCGGACGCGCTCTTCGATCTGTGGTCGACTTGACCGCTCTTGGAGAACGGACGATTACGCTCGATTGCGACGTTATTTTGGCGGACGGAGGAACGCGCACGACGTCGATTACAGGCGCGTTCGTGGCGTTGACGTTGGCGGTGGATAAACTTCGCAAAGCCGGGGCGCTTTCCGGCACTGCGTTCCCCGTGCGGGATTTCCTCGCTTCAGTGAGCGTCGGCGTCGTCGAAGGTTCCGTTGCGCTCGACTTGAACTACCAAGAAGACAGCCAGGCGAAGGTCGACATGAATGTTGTGATGACGGGGGACGGCAGATTGATCGAAGTGCAGGGCACCGGAGAGGAATCCCCCTTCAGCCGCGAAGAATTGACAGGAATGTTGGATACCGCCGAGCTTGGGATCCGTCAATTGGTGTCGGTGCAGCGGGAAGCATTGGGGACGGCAGCCGACATAATCGGAACTAAGGTGACAACGAATGCGGTCTAGATGGACATCTATCGTCATTGCGACGAGAAACGCAGGCAAGGCGGCGGAATTTCGTTCGATGCTTGCCCCGTTGGGAATCGAAGTGCGCAGTTTGCTCGATATCGATGCGAAGCTTCCCGAAGTGGAAGAGGATGGAGAGACGTTCGCCGACAATGCGGAGAAAAAAGCGAGAGCCGCGGCGGAGGCGCTTGGAGTTCCGGCTCTTGCGGATGACTCGGGCCTTTGCGTAGATGCTTTGAACGGCGCACCGGGCGTAAGATCCGCGAGGTATGCGGGCGCAGGTTCGTCGGACGAGCAAAATAACGCGAAGCTGTTAAGCGAGCTGAGCCGAGAGGAGCGGGGCGAGTCGAGCGGTGCGCGGTTTGTTTGCGCTTTGGCGCTGCACGATCCGTCGGCGCGGGAGACGCTGCATGCGGAAGGAGCTTGCGAGGGCGTAATTGTGCGGGAGCCTCGCGGCACGAACGGCTTCGGATACGACCCGCTGTTTTACGTTCCGGAGCTGGGTAAAACATTTGCGGAAATGAGCGATGAGGAAAAGAACCTGATCAGCCATCGGGGCAGAGCGCTCCGCAATTTTATAGCGGTACTGGAAGGCGGCGCCCGGTGAAGGGGCGCCGCCGTTTATATGCCTCCGTGCATTTTCTCAACGAAAATTGACAAATGCCGCATGCAATGGGACTAATGCCTCACACTGACTTTATAATGCCGCAGCCATGTATCCACTTGGGCCAAATACGCGAACAACTGCGGACCGGTCATTAACTGGCCGAACCAAGGAATATTGAATTGGTCGGAATCGGCTTCCGCAAGCTTTCGTATTTTTTCCGCATCGATAAATTGAAGAATCGGAGACGAGGAATCGCTTAATATTTCGTTCACCCATGCCTTCACCGCTTGGAGATAGTTCGGATTATGCGTCTTCGGGTAAGGGCTCTTCTTCCGGTACAACACTTCCTCCGGCAGTACGCCCTCGAGCGCTTTGCGCAAGATGCCTTTCTCCTTGTTACCCGTCATCTTGATTTTCCACGGAATGTTGAACACATAGCCCACTAGCCGGTGGTCGCAGTAAGGAACGCGCACTTCGAGACCGACCGCCATGCTCATCCGGTCTTTGCGGTCGAGAAGCGTCGGCATGAAGCGGGTGATGTTCAAATACGACATTTCGCGCATCCGGTTCGCTTGCGCGTCTTCGCCTTTGAGTCGAGGCACCTCCGCGAGCGCTTCCGCATACCGGTCGCGCACGTATTGCTCCGGACGAATCCAATCCGCCAATTCGGGTTTCAGCAGGGATGCCCGAAAGTCCGTGAATAAGGACCATGGGAACGTGCCGGCGTTGAGGGCGTCTTCCCGGTGAAACCACGGATATCCGCCGAATATTTCGTCCGCCGCCTCGCCGGATATGGCCACTGTCGCGCCTTTCTTTATTTCGCGGCAAAACAGGAGGAGGGAAGCGTCGACATCGGCCATACCCGGAAGGTCGCGCGCGAAGACCGCTTCCTTCAATGTATCCACCAGCTCCGGCGTGTCGAATTCGATGTATTGGTGCTCTGTGCCGGCGTATTGCGTCATTTTTTCAATCCAGGGGCGGTCCGGGTTCGGCGTGAAGGCGGAAGATTTAAAGTGCTTTGCGTTGTCTACGTAGTCAACCGAGTACGTGTGCAGCGTTCCGAGGCCGTTTTTATTGTAGTGCGTTGCGGCGATTGTGGTTAGCGCGCTGGAGTCGAGACCTCCGGAGAGCAATGTGCATACCGGAACGTCGGATACGAGCTGCCGTTCCACAGTATCCTGAAGCAGCTCGCGAACTTTCAACGCCGTTGCCTCCTCGTCGTCGGCATGTTCGCGCGCCTCCAATTTCCAGTAAGTTTCTATACGCATCCCGTTGCGGTCGTATACGAGAAAATGCCCGGGTTTCAACTCGTTAATGTCGGCATACACCCCGTGACCGGGCGTTCTTGCGGGACCGACGGCGAAAATTTCCGCAAGACCTTCCGGACCGATCTCCGCTTGGAAATGCGGGTGCGCCAAAATAGCTTTCGGTTCCGAACCGAACAAAAACGTGCCGTGCGAATGCGCATAGAACAGCGGTTTAACGCCAAGGCGGTCGCGGCAAAGGTACAGGCTTTGTTCCCGTTCGTTCCAAACGGCAAAAGCGAATATTCCGTTCAAACGGTCTACGCAGCCGCGTCCCCACTCGATAAACGAGACAAGGAGCACTTCGGTATCGCAGTTCGTGCGAAACGTATGCCCCCGGGCTTCCAATTCTCGGCGCAACTCCATGGTGTTGTACAATTCGCCGTTATATACAATCGTGAAAGTGTGACCACCGTATTTTCTATACATCGGCTGCGCCCCGTTAGACGGGTCTATGATGCTCAAGCGCCGGTGGCCGAGCGCGCAATAGCCGGACAACCACGTTCCCGATGCGTCCGGTCCGCGGTCCGACATCGTTTCGGTCATATCCTCGACTATGGTAGGGTAATTCGTTAAGTTTTTGTTCCAGTCCACCCAACCCGTTATTCCACACATATGTTTTCAACCCTTTCCGTCTTGATGTCGTTAGTGACTAAGTTTCATCGCGACTGCCATACCGGGGCAACGATCGCGGAATACGGTTAATAATGCTAATAACTATGCGTCCCATGAGGATAAAATGTCTACCTCCAGGGAATCTAATGGATGAACAGAGTATGGTGTGCGGATGCCAGGACTATGAACATGATAAAGGATGGGGACATTTTCATATGGTAACGGTGAGAGAAGTAGGTTTTCTTCGGATGGGATACAGCGGCCGCGAGAAGTTTGCGGAGGTGGAAGTAAGCTCGGATGAACTCGATCAGCCGCTGATCGCCACTTTCAAGCAAGCGGAGGACGGCGGGCTGATGCTTGTAAATGTGACGGGCAAACAAGCGGATCGGGATTTGGACTGGTACGATAACAACCTGCACACGGCATATCCCGAGATGGAGCAGCAGCTGTTCGCCGGCCCGGAAGGACAAGCCGTTCGGCGGAAGTTCGCGGCTGATGTGTTGGCGCACAACGATACGGAAGAGATGCTGCAAGATAAGTTTTATTACGGGGAGTGAGGAGGTTGGTTCATGGCGGCGAAATAACATTGACTCCCGTAAGCGTTTTCGCACAATTCCACTTTTGGCGGCCGAACCTGCTGTCGACATAAAAAATCCTCCCAATGATTAGATTAATTCTAATCCTTAGGAGGATTGCTGCCCAGAAAGGCTTACTATAATATGTAAATCGCGTCCCATAAGGGATACTCGGCACTCCGTGCCGAGACTGCGAAGCGGATACTGACGAAGCGGAAGCTCCGGAGAACCCATCGGGTTCTCATTCCCATATCGCAATATGTAAATGGCGTCCCAGGAGGGATTCGAACCCCCGACCGACGGCTTAGAAGGCCGTTGCTCTATCCAGCTGAGCTACTGGGACAGGGTATATGCCAAGAACGGCGACCTAAAAATAATAACACATTCACCTTGCCGAACGCAAGAAGCGCGTGTACCTCAATTATTGGCAGCGCCCGTCCGGCAATTCGTATTATGCAGGAAAACCTGCTACAATAATAGGATATTTTTTGCCGGGGGGTTACCCTTATGGACGGCGCCAAACAAGGAGAAGTCATCCTTTTTCCGAAGACGCTCGACTACTATCAAATACAATTGACTAAAATGTTGGAAGCGGAAGCATACGGCGATGCGATCAGGCTGCTGCGGTTTTTGCTTGATTGTAAAACAGGGGACGAGAGAACCGAGAACGAATGGTCCACATTGCTCGAATGGCTCCGCAACCAATTTCCCGATGCCGAAGCGGAAGCGGAACGGCACGAAACCGATGAAGCCGAAGTCGGAGAAGAAGAGCTGCTCCGCAGAACCGTTTCCGCCAAAAGCTCCAACGACCGCACGTATGCCAAGCGATTGCTGGACGCCATTCATCATTCTTCCCTGGATAAGCAATTGCTTGCGCTCGATCAGCTTGCTTATGTGGAGGATCCGGACATCGGACGGCAGCTGCTTCAGAAGCTCCAAGGAAACGCCTTGCACCCCTTTGTCGTGTTTAAATTGCTCCAGACGCTCTGCAAGCTCGGCGTTCAGGGTGAAGCGACATTCGGCAAGCTCGGCGAGATCGTTACCGTCGATATCGAAAAAACGCCGCTTAGCTCCGAATACTTTCCTCCGCCGTTGCCCGAGGTAAGCGAACGCGTGCAGCAGTTTGCCGAAGTGATCGACCCGACGCTTTCATATTTCGCGAACCAAACGTGGCGGGAATTTTTGGCATATTGCTACGGTAACTCGCTGTACCGGGAATTGACGCATATGACGGAAGAAAGCGTTGACGTGTGGGCCGCGGCATTGCATTTGACCGTGACCGAAGCGATGTACGGGGAAGACGGAACAAGCAGCGAAGTTCTGGATATATATGGAATCACCGAAATGCTTGTCCCTCCTTGGGAACAAGCGTGCAAAGCATTGCGGAGATTCTTTCAGGAAGGCGGCGCAACTACCGTTTGAAATGGACGGGTATTATGTTATAATGGCATGGTTATAATGGGCGAATAGTTTGGAGGATGCATAGAATGAAGGCAAGTTGGGAAAAAATAGAGAAAAATGTGGGCGTTCTCACCATCGAGGTCGAATCCGATCAGGTGAACGAAGCCATTAACAAAGCTTTTAAGAAGGTGGCCAACCGCATTAACGTTCCGGGATTCCGGAAAGGCAAAGTGCCGCGGCAAATTTTTGAAGCGAAATTCGGCGTCGAGAGCTTGTATCAAGACGCAATCGATATTATTTTGCCAGAAGCTTACACTTTTGCTTTGCAGGAAACCGGCATCGAGCCGATCGACCGTCCGGAGGTGGATATCGAGCAATTCGGCAAGAATCAATCGATGAAACTAAAGGCGAAAGTGCAAGTGAAGCCTGAAGTGGAACTCGGCGAATATAAAGGCCTTGAAGTCGAACACAAAGAAGTGTCCGTTACCGCCGAAGAGATCGATGAGGAATTGAAACGTCTGCAAACCCGGCACGCGGAGCTTGTTCCCATTGAAGAAGGGGCCGCGGCTAACGGCGACATCGTCAGCATCGATTTTGAAGGCTTTGTGGACGGAGAACCGTTCGAAGGCGGCAAAGCCGAGAAATATTCGCTTGAGCTCGGTTCGAACAGCTTCATTCCCGGATTCGAGGATAGCGTGATCGGCATGTCGGTCGGCGAAGAGAAGGATATCGAAGTGACGTTCCCGGAAAGCTATCAAGCGGAAAACCTTGCCGGCAAGCCTGCCGTGTTCAAGGTGAAAGTGAACGAGATCAAACGGAAAAATCTTCCGGAGCTGGACGATGAGTTTGCGAAGGACGTCAGCGAATTCGATACGTTGGAAGAATTCAAATCCGATATCGAGCAGCGGATCGCTAAGCGCAAAGAACGCGAAAACCGCATTCATATCGAACAAACCGTAATTGATAAGGCAGCCGCCAACGCGAAAGTCGAAGTTCCGAGCGTTATGGTGGAAAATCAATTGAACGAGATGGTTCAAGAGTTCGAAAGCCGTCTTCGCTCCCAAGGAATGAATTTGGAGATGTATTTCCAATTCTCGGGGCAAGACGAGAACGCGCTTAAAGAGCAAATGCAACCGGACGCGGAAAAGCGCGTACTGCACGCATTGGTACTTGAGTCCATTGCGAAAGCGGAAGGCTTGGAAGCGACGGACGAAGAGTTGGAGAAAGAATTGCAGGAGATGTCGGAGACTTACCGCCGTCCAGTGGATGAGCTTCGCCGCATTTTGGAATCGAACGGCCGGCTTGACGACATCCGCAACGAGCTCTCGACAAAAAAAGCGGTCGACTTCCTTGTCGAACATAGCAAATCTGTGACTTCGGTTGCGTAAACTAAATTATAACAACAATTAAACATGAAAGAGTGGGCACGTCACAGCTTTTACCTGCGTGCCCACTCTTTTATAAGACGGGCAATTCTTAATGCCGTTAAGGTCATTCTCGGGAATATGACATCGAACTTGGAAAATGCTAAACTAAATGTGTAACCCCACATTGCAAAGAAGCGAGGTTGGTAAACATGAGTTTGGTGCCTATTGTTGTGGAACAGACGAATCGCGGAGAGCGTTCGTATGATATCTACTCGCGCCTGTTGAAAGACCGCATCATCTTTTTGGGGAGCGCCATTGATGACGACGTAGCCAATCTCGTCATTGCGCAGCTGCTGTTCTTGGCTGCAGACGATTCCGAGAAAGACATTCATCTTTACATCAACTCTCCCGGCGGCTCGGTAACGGCCGGCATGGGAATATACGATACGATCCAGTACATTAAACCGGATGTGTCCAGCATCTGCGTCGGTATGGCGGCCAGCATGGGCTCCATTCTTCTTACCGCCGGCGCCAAGGGCAAGCGTTTCGCGCTTCCCAACAGCGAAGTGATGATTCACCAGCCGTTAGGCGGCGTGCGCGGCCAAGCGACCGACATAAAAATTCACGCCGATTGGATTATCAAAACTAAGCAAAAACTGAATAATATATATGTCAAGCATACCGGTCAGCCATACGAGAAAATCGAACGCGATACCGACCGGGATTTCTTTATGAGCGCGGAAGAGGCGCTCGAATACGGATTGATCGACAAGGTGATTTCACCCGTCGAATTGAAATAGGGAGGGAAGTCCATGTTTAAATTTAATGAAGAAAAAGGCCAACTCAAATGTTCTTTCTGCGGCAAGATGCAGGATCAAGTGCGAAAATTGGTAGCCGGCCCCGGCGTATATATATGCGACGAGTGCATCGAACTTTGCACTGAAATCGTTGAAGAAGAATTGGGGAACGATGAGGAGCTGGATCTGAAAGACGTTCCCAAGCCTCAAGAAATTCGCGAAATTTTGGACCAGTACGTCATCGGTCAGGATCAAGCGAAGAAGTCGCTTGCGGTAGCGGTTTACAACCATTACAAGCGAATCAACTCCCAGAGCAAGAATGACGAAGTCGAGTTGACGAAGAGCAACATTATGCTGGTAGGTCCGACGGGAAGCGGCAAAACGCTGCTTGCCCAGACGCTTGCGAAAATTTTGAACGTCCCGTTCGCCATTGCGGACGCGACGTCTTTAACTGAGGCCGGCTATGTCGGTGAAGACGTTGAAAATATTTTGCTGAAATTAATTCAAGCGGCCGATTACGATGTGGAAAAAGCCGAGCGAGGCATTATTTACATCGACGAAATCGACAAAGTGGCGAGGAAGTCCGAAAATCCGTCGATTACGCGCGACGTTTCCGGAGAAGGCGTTCAACAGGCGCTTCTGAAAATATTGGAGGGGACTGTAGCTTCCGTTCCTCCGCAAGGCGGAAGAAAGCATCCTCATCAAGAATTTATCCAAATCGACACGACGAACATTCTGTTCATTTGCGGCGGCGCATTTGACGGCTTGGAACAAATCATCAAGCGCAGAATCGGGAAGAAAGTGATCGGTTTCGGCTCCGACGGCGGCAAGGTCGACTTGAAGGCCGGAGAATATTTGTCTTTAGTGCTTCCGGAAGATTTGTTGAAGTACGGCTTAATTCCGGAATTCGTCGGCCGCTTGCCGGTGATCACTTCACTCGAGCCGCTTGATGAGAACGCGCTTGTCCGGATTTTGTCCGAACCGAAGAACGCGCTTGTCAAGCAATACCAGAAATTGCTTGAGATGGACGACGTTCAGCTTGAATTTGAATCCGGCGCGCTCGAAGCGATTGCCAGCGAAGCGATCAAGCGGAACACCGGCGCACGCGGTCTCCGCGCGATCATTGAAAGCATTATGCTGGATGTGATGTATGACGTTCCGTCCCGTACCGACATCAACCACTGCCTCGTCACCAGAGAGGCCGTCCAAAACAAGATCGCGCCGACGCTCACCAGCGTGAAGCTCGATAAGAAAAGCAAAAAAGAAGAAAGCGCGTAACGTCCTTTCAGGGGGAGAAGCGGATGTACCATCGCAAGGATACGCGTCCGGTCAAGGTCGGAGACTTGACCATCGGGGGAAACGACGAAGTCATCATCCAGAGCATGTGCACGACGAAGACGGCGGATGTCAAGGCAACGGTGGCGGAGATCCACCGTCTCGAAGAGGCCGGTTGTCAAATTGTGCGCGTGACCGTCAACAATAACGAAGCGGCCGATGCGATTCGCGAAATCAAACGGCAAATTTCGATACCGCTTGTCGCGGATATCCATTTCGACCATCGGCTTGCGTTGAAAGCGATCGAGAACGGTATCGATAAAGTGAGGATCAATCCGGGAAACATCGGCCGGAAGGAAAAAGTCGAGGCTGTCGTCAAGGCATGCAAGGAACGGGGCATCCCGATCCGAATCGGTGTCAACGCCGGCTCGCTGGAGAAGCATTTGCTCGATAAATACGGCTATCCCACGCCGGAGGCGATGGTGGAAAGCGCCTTGTTCCACATAGGCATCTTGGAGGAACTCGATTTCCAAGACATCATCGTGTCCCTTAAAGCGTCGGATGTGCCGATGGCGATTGCGGCGTATATGAAAGCTGCCGCCGTCATCCCATATCCGCTGCATCTTGGCATAACGGAAGCGGGCACGTTGTTTTCCGGAACGGTGAAGAGCTCCGCCGGTCTCGGCGTATTGCTTCATGCCGGTATCGGCTCCACAATTCGGATCAGCTTGAGCGCCGATCCGGTGGAAGAGGTGAAGGTGGCGCGCGAGCTGCTGAAGTCTTTCGGTTTGATTTCCAACGCCGCAACCTTGGTGTCTTGTCCGACATGCGGCCGGCTGGACATCGATTTGTTCGCCGTGGCCAACGAAGTGGAAGCCTACTTGGAGAAAGTCAAAGTGCCGATTAAAGTTTCCGTCTTAGGCTGCGCGGTGAACGGCCCCGGCGAAGCGAGAGAGGCCGATATCGGCATCGCGGGAGCCCGGGGCGAGGGGATGTTGTTCCGGTACGGGGAAATGATCCGCAAAGTGCCGGAAAGCGACCTTGTTTCCGAGCTAAAGAAGGAAATCGATCATATCGTTGAAGAATATAACCGAACAGGCGTCATACCGGGACGGAAACACGGTTCCGGCGTATAGCGAGAGCGGCACCGCTTCCTTATTGAGGAAGCGGTGTTTTTTTTGTTTCTTTAGTCGGATTTTACCGGATGAAGGGCCTGTGTAGAGGCAATACTGAAATGTATTAGGGGATGAAATGACAGGAGGGTACAGTGAATGACTTTGAGTCTTGTACTTATGTTGGTTCAAGTGTTTTTTGCCGTTGTTATCGGCTTATACTTCTGGAATATGCTTCGCAATCAACAAACGAATAAAGTAGCCGTCGACCGGGAATCCAAGAAGGAAATGGAGAAGCTGCGCAAACTCCGCTCCATATCGCTCACCAAGCCGTTAGCGGAGAAAACGCGGCCGACAACGATGAACGAAATAGTCGGGCAAAAGGAAGGCATACGGGCGCTAAAAGCGGCGTTGTGCGGCCCGAATCCTCAGCATGTTATCATTTACGGACCACCGGGAGTCGGCAAAACCGCCGCCGCACGCGTGGTGCTGGAAGAAGCGAAGAAGAACGCGGATTCGCCGTTTCGGCAAGAAGCGAAGTTTACCGAGATTGACGCAACGACCGCCCGCTTCGATGAGCGGGGAATCGCGGATCCGTTGATCGGTTCCGTACACGACCCCATATACCAAGGGGCAGGGGCGATGGGTGTGGCGGGCATACCTCAGCCGAAGCCCGGCGCCGTAAGCAAAGCGCACGGAGGATTATTGTTTATCGACGAGATCGGAGAGCTGCACCCGATTCAGATGAATAAATTACTGAAAGTGCTCGAAGACCGGAAGGTGTTTTTGGAGAGCGCGTACTACAACTCGGAGGACACCCATATCCCGAGTTATATTCACGATATTTTTCAAAACGGTCTGCCCGCCGATTTTCGCTTGGTAGGCGCAACGACACGGACGCCTCAAGAGCTGCCGCCCGCGCTTCGTTCACGCTGCATGGAAATTTTTTTCCGGCCGCTGCTTCCCGATGAGATCGGCCAGATTGCGGAAAATGCGATGTCCAAGGTCGGGCTCGAGCCTAATGCGCAAGCGGTTGAAGTGGTGAAGAAGTATGCAACGAACGGCCGGGAAGCGGTCAATATCGTCCAGCTTGCGGCAGGCGTAGCGATGACGGAAAAGCGCAATGAAATAACGGCTGCCGATGTGGAGTGGGTTGTGAGCAGCAGCCAAATGTCGCCGCGGCCCGAAAAGAAGATTCCCGCCGAGCCGGGCGTCGGATTGGTCAACGGTTTGGCCGTGTACGGACCGAATATGGGGACGCTTCTTGAAATAGAGGTGACATCGATCGCTGCGGAGCGCCCCGGAGCAGGCAAGCTGATTATTA
This sequence comes from Paenibacillus alkalitolerans, assembly GCF_016482785.1. Lineage (GTDB taxonomy): Bacteria > Bacillota > Bacilli > Paenibacillales > YIM-B00363 > Paenibacillus_AE > Paenibacillus_AE alkalitolerans. Next base: position 148,403 of record NZ_JAEMXM010000012.1, read on the forward strand.
CGGGGGTAGTCGACGAAGAGGAACTGGGAGGCGGCACGAAGACGCTGCGCCGTAAAAGCATGGCCCGCGGCTCCGTTGAGAACGTCTTGACTGTGCTGCGCAGATTCGGATTGGCGCCGCAAGATTATGATCTGCACGTAAATTTCCCTGGCGGTGTACCGATTGACGGGCCTTCTGCCGGCGTGGCGATGGCGACGGCGGTAACTTCGTCGATATTGAACGTACCTGTGGACAACAAGATCGCTATGACGGGGGAGGTCAGCATTCACGGCAAAGTGAAGCCGGTAGGCGGGACGGTGGCGAAAGTGGAAGCGGCGTTCCAAGCCGGCGCTACGAAAGTGTTTATCCCGAAAGAAAACTGGAACGCGCTGTTTGAAAATTTGCAAGGAGGTCTTCAGGTCGTCCCGGTCGACCATATCGACGAGCTGTTCGGCGAGCTGTTCGGCATTCGCCGCGAGCATTTCGCGGAAATTGTGCCAAGCTTGCCGGGGGAAACGGCGCACGCTCCGGCCGTATCGATTCTTCATGCGGATGGCAAGCCCGAATAAATGGTCATGCTCCATTGGTGTTTTACAACCAACTTTGATAGAATGAAATACAGCCATTTTTAGTGAAGAGTTCTCTGGAGGTGCCACAGGATGGGCTTGAACAAACCGAAAGGACGGCGCCTGCCGCTGCTGCCTTTACGGGGGCTCTTAGTGTATCCGAGCATGGTGCTCCATCTGGACGTGGGGCGAGAAAAATCGGTCAAAGCTTTGGAAAAGGCGATGGTCGAAGACAACATGATCCTGCTCTGTACACAGTCGGAAATCAATATCGAAGAACCGACTCAGGACGATATTTACCGGATCGGAACCATATCCCGAGTCCGCCAAATGCTGAAGCTGCCCAACGGCACGATACGCGTATTGGTGGAGGGCGTCATGCGCGCCGAAATCACCGAATATGTACCGAATACGGAATATTACGAAGTTATGGTCCGCGAGCTGCCGGAAAGAGAACTGGATGATCCCGAGATCGACGCGCTCATGCGCACGGTGCTCAACCAGTTTGAACATTATATCAATTTATCGAAGAAAGTGACCCCGGAAACGTTGGCCGCAGTGTCCGACATCGACGAACCGGGGCGCCTTGCGGATGTAATCTGCAGCCACTTGTCGTTAAAAATTAGAGACAAGCAAGACATTCTGGAAACGATCGACGTCCGCTCGCGATTGGAGAAGCTTCTCGAGTTTCTCAACAATGAACGCGAGGTGCTCGAACTCGAGCGCAAGATCAGCCAGCGTGTCAAGAAGCAGATGGAGAAGACGCAGAAGGAATATTACCTCCGCGAGCAGATGAAAGCCATCCAAAAAGAGTTAGGCGATAAGGAAGGCCGCGCCGGAGAGGCGGACGAACTACGCGCTCAATTGAAAGAGGCGAACGTCCCCGAGAAAGTGGCGGAGAAAGTTGAGAAGGAAATAGAACGGCTGGAGAAGATGCCGGCTACTTCTGCAGAAGGCAGCGTCATTCGCACTTATGTCGATTGGTTATTGTCTCTCCCATGGACCAAGCAAACGGAAGACGATTTGGACCTTGCCAGAGCGGAGGAAATATTGAACGCGGAACATTACGGTTTGGAAAAACCGAAGGAACGCGTGCTGGAATATTTGGCGGTCCAACAACTAGTGAAGAAGCTCAAGGGGCCGATCCTTTGCTTCGCCGGTCCTCCCGGTGTCGGCAAGACGTCGCTTGCCAAATCGATCGCCAAATCGCTTGGACGCGAATTCGTTCGCGCCTCTCTTGGAGGCGTGCGCGACGAAGCGGAAATCCGCGGCCATCGCCGGACCTATGTGGGTGCGATGCCGGGACGAATCGTGCAAGGGCTGAAGAACGCCGGCACAAACAATCCGGTGTTTCTATTGGACGAGATCGACAAGATGGCCATGGATTTTCGCGGAGATCCGGCGTCCGCTTTGCTGGAAGTGCTTGATCCGGAACAAAACAATACGTTCAGCGACCATTACATCGAGGTGCCGTTCGACTTGTCGAAAGTCATGTTCATAACGACCGCCAATGCGCTTCACAACATTCCAAGACCGCTGTTGGACCGTATGGAAGTGCTTTATATTCCGGGGTACACCGAATTGGAAAAACTGCACATTGCGGAGAATCACTTATTGCCTAAACAAAAGCAGGAGCACGGCCTGGACGCCGAGCGGCTTCAGTTGGATTCCGAGGCGCTGCTTAAAGTGATTCGCGAATATACGCGGGAGTCCGGCGTGCGCAATCTCGAACAGCAGTTGGCGTCGTTGTGCCGCAAAGCGGCCAAGGCAGTCGTGGCCGAGCCCGAAAGCATCGTGAAGATTACTTCTGATAACGTGCCCGAGTATTTGGGCCCCGCCAAGTTCCGGTACGGGATGGCGGAAGAAGAAGATCAAGTAGGCGTCGTATGCGGTCTTGCTTGGACCGAGGTCGGCGGGGACACGCTGTTGATCGAAGTGACGGTCTTGCCGGGCACCGGCAAGCTCACGCTTACCGGCAAGCTGGGAGACGTGATGAAGGAGTCGGCTCAAGCCGCTTTCAGCTACGCGCGTTCCCGTGCGGCGGAGCTCAACATTCCGGAGGACTTCCACGAGAAGAACGATATTCATATTCACATTCCGGAAGGAGCCATCCCTAAGGACGGACCTTCGGCTGGCATCACGATCGCAACCGCACTTATTTCAGCGTTGACGGAGCAGCGGGTAAACCGTGAAGTGGCGATGACGGGTGAAATAACGCTGAGGGGACGTGTGCTGCCGATCGGCGGATTGAAGGAGAAGGCGCTTGCCGCGCACCGCGCGGGCATAAAGAAGATCCTTTTCCCTCAGGACAATGAGAAGGATTTGCGGGAAATACCCGACAGCGTGAAGGAAGACGTCACATTCGTGCCGGTGTCGCATATGGACGCAGTTCTGGAACATGCTTTGGCCGATTCGTAAACGTAACGGAGATTAACCCCGAAAGGGCGGTTGTAATACCGATGAAAATTTTGCAAGCCGAATTTGTCATAAGCGCGGTCAAACCGAATCAATATCCCGAGGACGCCTTGCCGGAAATCGCTCTGGCAGGGCGTTCCAATGTCGGCAAATCTTCGCTGATCAACCGGCTGATCAACCGTAAAAATTTGGCGAGGACAAGCTCCCAACCCGGAAAAACGCAAACGTTAAACTACTATCGAATTAACGAAGCGATGTATTTTGTGGATTTACCGGGTTACGGATTTGCCAAAGTTTCGAAGGAAACCCGGAAACAATGGGGAAACATGATCGAAAGCTATTTGACGAAACGGGATACGCTCCGGGCGGTCCTGCACCTGATTGATCTGCGCCACCCGCCGACCGCCGACGATGTTACGATGTACGAATGGCTTGTCCACTACGGATTGCCCGTGTGCGTCGTTGCCACGAAAGCCGATAAAATACCGAAAGGCAAACGGGCGAGCCATGCCAAAACGGTCAAAGAGCGCTTGAATATGAGACAAGGGGATCCGCTTGTCATATTCTCCTCGGAAGACGGAACGGGTAAAGATGAATTGTGGGGAGTCATACAATCCTTCCTCTCAAACGAAGAATAACGTTAAACACTATAGGGAACCCCCAAACTCCGTGCAGGAAACAGAGGATTGGTCGGGTATTGCCGCTCTCCCTCCGGTTAATTGCGAAATATTGTAGTTTTTGCCCGAAAATCAATGAATCGGCTGCGGGCAAAAGGTATACGGTTTGTTGTATAATGGTTATGGGACCGAAACTTGTGTTTCCTAACCTTAACGAATTGAGGGAGATTTCTTTTATGGCTCAGCGGTTAGCGACCGAATACGTCAAAACCTGTCTGATGTTATCCGAAGCCCAATTATCGCAACTATTGCAGCTGTTTCACAATTATAATTTAAAGTTTAAAGTGAAGGTGCTTGAGAACGGAAGTCAAGAAATTGCCGTCGAAGACTTGACCGGAACAGATCTTGTCCTTACGTTTGAACGGAAACAAGGACATTACGTTCTGGAGGGTTCTTGCCGGTTTACGGACACGACTCTGGCGAACGCAATGAGGACAGCGGTTTCACAATTCAAAGGCGACGCCGTTGTAAACCGGATTTACGAGCATCACACGGTGGAGTATCAGTACCGTCAAGGTATCGTCACGCGCATTACGGAACGCAGCAAGCGCGGCGAAAGACTCATTTACGCGCATAAAGACACCGTCGGCCAACTGACTGAAGTTTTCCGCAACCGTAATGTGGAAATTCAAATTCAAGTGGCGCAGCTTGAAATCGACGACCTGCTCGACCGACGTAACAAGAGCCGGGATGATACGGAGCTCAAGCGCATAGACGGCGAATTGTCTCGGCTTACGCGCCGGTTGTTTGTGCTGGAAGCTTGATCGTTCTATAGAATACCGCCTCGTTGGGCGGTATTTTTTTGTATTTCGCGGCATGCCAAGCCGCATTTCAACCGCGAATTGCATACCGTATGATGGATGGGCAATTGTTAAGATTTTTCCAAAGGCCGGTTTTTGAGAAAAAAACTATTGCATTTATGGGCAAATGATGTTACTTTTATCATCGTTGAAAAAAATTAATAGGAACCAGGATTCACTCAGGACATGGATTATCGCGAGATTGATCCCCTAGAGCAGTGAATGACGTAGGTCCTAGCGGATGAAATTTGTTTTACACATTTTATTCCTAGGAAGGGGGAACCGAAAGATGGAATACTCTACTTTCGGAAGACATGTTGCCGTTGACACTTGGGGCGTGGACTTTGACAAATTGAACAACGCCGAATGGCTTCAGTCCCAATTGGTTGAAGCAGCAGAAGTCAGCGGTGCAACGGTACTATCGGTTCAATCCAAGCAATTCGAACCTCAAGGCGCGACGGTGTTGGTACTCTTGTCGGAGAGCCATCTCTCGATCCATACGTATCCTGAGAAGGGATTCGCCGCTATCGATTGCTACACGTGCGGCGATACGGTCGACCCGCAAATGGCGATCGACTACCTGGTGGACGTATTGAAACCGGAAACGGCGTATGCGAAAAAACTGGTCCGCGGCATCGGAGAACTTCAAGTTGTTGAACCGGAAATGAAAACTGCGGTTGCAGTAAAGTAAGCGAATTAACAACGCAAATGACATGACCATGGAACTCGTGTTCCGTGGTCATTTATTTTTCTCCCGTACATAGGATGTACAAACCCAAAGTGCAGGAGGAAACGTAATGCTTATGCGAAAAGGGCCGCGTACAATCGTATTAGTGGTTATAGCGGTTATGGGAGTTTGGACCGTCATCCAGCTGATCGGCGCGCTTCGCTCCGACAATACGTCCGAAGACGCCAAAATTTTGCTTTACGAGGCTTCTTTGTTTCAAGTAGAGCTATTGAGCGGTTTCGCCGGCGAGGCGAATAGACTGGCTGCTACGGACCAATTGAACGGGCTGAAACAGGCGGCGTATTCCGTTGAATATACGCATGGCAAACTTCTGAAAGCTTGGGGAGCGCCGCTGCCCGAGCTGCGTTCCGTTTCCCGCCTTATGGAATGGATCGTCCGGATGCAGATCGGCGGCGACAGGGCGTTGAAAGCGGAAGAAACAGAGCTGTTGGGCGCTGTCGGGCCTCATTTCCAACAGTTGCACGCGGCATATGCGCAATTGTTGACGCAAAGCGGCCATATCGTCGGCTCGCAAGCCGATATGATGAAGAAAGCGGATGATGCAATTGTGAAGCTGCTATCGGAGCATGTAAAGTAGCGCTTATACGTGCTCTGCCTTCCTTGAATTTACTTCGATGAAGGGTTTGGTTGTAACATTGAAATTCATGAAGTTTGATGCAGAACTGATCAATTCAATGTTGCAACCAAACCTTCCTTTATTCGCGGTCTGGCTTCCTTGAATTTACTTCGATGAAGGTTTGGTTATAATATTGTCATATATGTTAACCGGACAAGGCTGTCGCGCATTCAATATTTTGTCATTATTGTTTGAGGTACGGCTTGTCGATTTATGATATAATGTCGAAAGTGCATGATTTGGACGAAAAGTATTATTTTTAAGTAGGAAGGCGGTGAACTCGATGCACATTGTCGTCGTAGGCTTGAACTACCGGACGGCCCCTGTGGAAGTAAGGGAGCGGTTTGCCATCGCGCCCGAACGGCTGCCGCAAGCGCTCATGGAATTGAAGGCCGTGAAGAGCGTTCTCGAATGTGTCATCGTGGGCACTTGCAACCGGACGGAAATTTACGCGGTCGTGGACCGCAAAAAAATATGCGGGCAACATATTCGGGGTTTCATTGAATCGTGGTTCGGCGTTGCGCGGGACAAATTTTCACCGTATTTGTATACGCATGAGGATGACGCGGCGATTGAACATCTGTTCCGCGTAGCGTGCGGTCTCGACTCGATGGTGATCGGCGAGACGCAAATTTTGGGCCAGGTTCGCGACGCCTTTCTGCTCTCCCAACGTGAGAAAACAACGGGCATGCTCTTTAATATGCTCTTTAAGCAGGCGGTTACCATGGCTAAACGCGCGCATTCGGAGACGGCGATCGGCGAGAACGCGGTATCCGTATCTTATGCGGCTGTGGAGCTCGGCAAACGCATATTCGGGACATTCGCAAAGAAGAACGTTCTTATCGTCGGAGCCGGGAAGATGAGCGAATTGACGGCGAAGCATTTACGCTCCGGGGGGGCGAAGAACATCGGCGTTGTAAACCGGACGCTTTCCCGCGCGGCGGAGCTTTCGGCCAAGTTCGGAGGAAGCGCGCATGCAATGGAGCAATTGCCGGAATTGCTTGCGCAATCCGATGTCGTTATCTCGTCGACAGGGTTTGAAGGCTTGGTGCTTAAGAGAAGGGATGTCGAAGCGGCGATGCGGCTGCGGCCGTCCCGACCGCTCTTTATGATCGACATCGCGGTTCCGCGCGACCTGGACCCGGAGATACACAATGTTCCTAACGTATACTTGTACGACATCGACGATCTTGAAGGAATTGTCGAAGCGAACAAGGAACTGCGCCGTCAGGAAGCGGCCAAGATCGAAGGGCTCATTGCCGCGGAGCTCGAAGCGTTCCATCAATGGTACCGGACGCTTGGTGTCGGTCCGGTCATCCGGGCGCTGCAGGACAAAGCGTCGTCCATTCACGAGGAGACGCTCGCAAGCATGCGCAACAAATTGCCCGATTTGTCCGAACGTGAGTGGAAAGTGATCAGCAAGCTCACCAAGAGCATGCTGAACCAGATGATGCATGATCCGATTTTACGCGTGAAAGAGATGGCGCCGGAACGCCGGGGAGATGAAGCGCTGGAGCAGTTCATTGCGTTGTTCGGGTTGGAAGAAGCGATGCAGCGCCAGCTGCGGGAACGGGAGACGCAGGCCGAAGCGGACCACTCCGAGGCGCCGGTAAGTTCCATACGCAACCGCGGCTCCATGACCTTGGCGTGAGCCAAGTAAGCGGGGTGCTGTCATGATTACGAAAAATTGGATGTACGATTTAATAATTTATATATATGCCCTGAGCCTTCTGTTTTATTTCACCGACGTCGTTTCGAAGAACGACGGCGCCAAGCGGATGGGCGCAGGGCTGCTTGTTTTTGTGTGGGTGCTGCAAACTTTGTTTTTCTTCGTCCGAATGTATGAACACCGGTATATGCCGCTGTTGACGATGTTCGAAATATTATTTTTCTTTTCTTGGCTGTTGGTCACCGTCTCGATTGTGGCGAGCCGGTTTTATCCGTTGGGGTTCGCCGTCTTTTTCGTCAATGTGTTCGGATTTACCATTCTTGTGTTGAACTTAATGTCCGATCCCGGCGTTGCGCCGTCGGCTTTCGCGGCTTCGGAAGAGCTGCTCTGGCTTCACATCGCTTTGGCGCTGTTCAGCTATGCGGCTTTCGCTCTCTCGGCGGTGCTCTCCGGACTATATTTGTTTTTATACCGGCGGTTGAAAGGGAAACGATGGTCGCTCGCACTGAATCGTCTGCCGAGCCTCGAATCGATGGAGCGCCATATGTCGTTGTACGCCCTTGTCGGACTGCCGATGCTGATACTGTCGTTATCGCTCGGATCGGTATGGATGGTGCTGGAATATCAGTCGGCGGCCGCTCTGTTTTTCGACTTTAAAGTGTTCGGGACGCTCGCAGTCCTGCTGTCATACGGTTGGTTGTTTGTGCTGAAGCGAAAGTTTCAAACCCCGGGAAACCGGCTCGCGCTTTGGAATTTGGCGAGCTTCGGAATCCTTCTTGCGAATTTTGCGTTCTCGAATTTCTTCTCCTCGATTCATCCGTGGTTCCCGTCGGGTTAATAAACGCGGTACGTGAAAAGAACGACAAGAGAGGTACGAATGATGGAACAATTCAGCACTTACTACCCCCTCATGCTTCATTTGCGGCGGCGGAGATGCGTGGTGGTCGGCGGCGGGAAAATCGGTTGGAGAAGAACCAAGGCGCTTCTCGAAGCAGGCGCGAACGTCGTCGTCGTATCGCCTGATGCCGTACGGCCGTTGATGGAAGCTGCGGAGGAAGGCAAGCTGGCGTGGGAGCGCAGAACGTATCGGGTCGGCGATTTAGCCGGGGCGGCGCTGGCATTCGCAGCGACGAACGACCCGGCGGCGAACGAGGCGGTTGCATCGGAAGCGGCAAGCTTGGGTGTGTGGATAACAGTGGCGGATGATCCGGAGCGAAGCGATTTTATAGTCCCGTCGGTCGTCCGCCGAGGGAGGTTGACGATTTCGCTGACGACGGGAGGAGCTAGTCCGCTTCTAACGAGGAAGATTGCCGGCGAGATCTCGGCCGCGTATGGCGAAGAGTACGCGGCGTATACGGAGGTGCTGGCGAGGCTGAGGCGGCGTATCAAGAACGAGATTGACGATCCCGCGCTGCGTCATGATAAGCTGGAGCTTTTGTTGGACATGGATTTGCTTTCCGCGCTTGGCGGTGGCGAATCGCCAGATGAAGCGGAAAATCGCGCCTGGACGGCGCTCACAAGTGTATGAGAAGGCTAATTGTGTTACACTCGTAATATTCACGAGGCAACCGGAGGTTGTCCGCGAGGTAATACCGCAACAGGTACCGTCGGATAAGGCAGGTGGCGTCATGACAAAGCGCACATGGGTGGTCGGTTCGCGACAAAGCGCTCTAGCGTTGACCCAAACCCAACAAGTGCTGGATGATTTGAAGAAGCTGGCCCGTACGCACGGGCTCGATTACGATTTCGAGATACGGAAAATTGTAACGAAAGGCGACCGTATCTTGGACGTTACTTTATCGAAGGTCGGAGGCAAAGGTCTGTTTGTGAAAGAGATAGAACAGGCGATGTTTGACGGCGAAATCGATTTTGCAGTTCATAGTATGAAGGATATGCCGGCGGAGCTGCCGGACGGCCTTACGATCGGCTGCATTCCGCAGCGCGAGGATCCCCGGGACGCTTTCATCTCGAGGACCGGCGCCGGGCTGACCGAGCTTCCTCAAGGAAGCTTGGTCGGGACAAGCAGCTTGAGAAGAAGCTGCCAGCTGCGCCATATGCGCCCCGATTTTGCGGTCGAGGCGATGCGGGGCAACATCGATTCCCGGTTAAAGAAGCTGGAAGACGGCGTGGCCGACGCCATAGTACTGGCGGCCGCCGGCCTGCATCGAATGGGATGGGACGATCGGATTACGGAGTATCTCGCCGCGGATGTTTGCGTGCCTGCCGTCGGGCAAGGGGCGCTTGCCATCGAATGCCGGGAGGGAGACGGCGAGCTTCGTTCCTTTCTGAAACTATACGATGATGAACGAACCGCTGGGGCCGTCGCGGCGGAGCGAGCTTTTCTCGCGGTTCTGAACGGAGGATGCCAAGTTCCGATCGGCGCGCATGCCGTGTTGAAGAAGCATTCGCCGGAAGGCGGTCATTTAATTGCGTTGACTGGCGTAGTCGGAAGTCCCGACGGATCGGTCTTGCTCAAAGAAAGTCTCGAAGGCAGCAACGCGCAAGAACTCGGCGCCCGCTTGGGGGAGAAGCTGCTTTCCATGGGCGCGGAGCGCATACTTGCCGATGCAAGGAGCGATGAAGGGTGAACGCTGAAAGAACCAAGGGAAGAGTGTTTTTGGTCGGCGCGGGTCCCGGGGACCCCAAATTAATAACGCTGAGGGGTCTCGAGGCGATCCGGAAGGCGGATGTGGTCGTATACGACCGGTTGGCCAGCCCGAAGCTTCTGCGGCATATGAGACCGGATGCCGAGAAAGTGTTTGTCGGAAAATTGCCGGACAAGCATATGATGAAGCAAGAGGACATCAACCGCCTGCTCGTAGATTTGGCCGCGCAAGGAAAGACGGTCACCCGGCTCAAAGGCGGCGATCCTTCCGTGTTCGGGCGCGTCGGAGAAGAAGCGGAGGCGCTTGCGGACGCCGGTGCGGATTTCGAAATCATACCCGGCGTCACATCGGCTATCGCCGTTCCCGCGTATGCTGGCATCCCTGTGACGCACAGGGATTTTACGTCATCGTTCTCGATCGTCACCGGGCACGAGTATCCCAATAAAACATACAACGGCGTCGATTGGGACCACTTGGCCAAAGCTTCGGGAACTCTCGTATTTTTGATGGGCGTGGCCAATATCGACAATATTACGACCGAATTGATAACCGGCGGCATGAAGCCGGATACGCCTGTCGCTCTTATCCGTTGGGGAACATGGATGGAGCAGCGGACATTGACCGGAACGCTTTCCGATATTGCGGCCAAAGTGAAGGAGAGCGGATTTACCTCGCCTGCGGTCATTATCGTCGGCAAAGTCGTTAAACTGAGGCAAAAGATCTCTTGGTTCGAGAAGAAACCGCTGTTCGGACGCCGCATCTTAGTCACGCGCGCCCGCGCGCAAGCGAGCGGGTTGGTCGACGCAATCGACGATCTCGGAGGAGATGCCGTGGAATGTCCCGTCATCCGGACGCAAACCGTGACGCAACCTGCGGCCAGAGAAGCTCTGTACGGCGCTTTATCCCGAATCGAGCAGTTCGACTGGGTGCTGTTCACAAGCGTCAACGGCGTGGACCATTTCTTCCAAGCGTGCATGGAGATGGGGATTGACATTCGCCGAATGCATGGCGCGCGAATCGGCGCCGTCGGTCCGAAGACCGGCGATGCTCTGCGCACGAGAGGCTTGATGCCCGACTTCATGCCCGCGTCTTACAGGGGAGAAGCGCTTGCCGAGAGCCTGCCGGAGACGCTTGCGTCCGGTCAACGCGTTCTGCTTGCGCGAGCGGAAATCGCAGGAGAAGATTTACCCCGCATTCTTCGCGAACGCGGCATGTCCGTAACGGATGCCGGCGTTTACGAGACGGTGCTTTCCGACGAAGGGGCGGAGGAAGCGATCGAACTGCTTCGGGAAGGCCGTATTCATGCCGTTACGTTCACAAGCTCGTCGACGGTTCGCAATTTGTTCGAAGCGCTGCGCAAGCACGGTGTGGAACAGCCTTTGGATTTGCTGAAAGGGGTCGCCGTGTTCTGTATCGGTCCCGTAACGGCGGGCACGGTAAAGGAAAGCGGCCTGCACATAACAGCCGTAGCGGAAGATGCGACGGTCGATTCCTTGCTTCGCGCAATGGTTCAGTCATTCAACGGGGGGGAGACGCCACTTGAGTTTTCCTAGAGTTCGGCATAGAAGATTGCGGTCGACCGCGGCGATGCGCGGTTTGGTAAGAGAAACAAGGCTTTCGCCGGAGCAATTCATTTATCCTATTTTCGTGACGACGGGAGAAAACGTGAAGGAAGAAATTCCGTCCATGCCGGGCGTGTTTCATCAGTCACTGGACCGGTTGGAGGATGAGCTTCAGGAGTTAAGAGAGCTCGGCCTCCGCTCGATTCTGCTGTTCGGGGTTCCCGACGCGAAAGACGAAGCCGCTTCATCCGCTTACGACGATGACGGGATAGTGCAGCGCGCGATCCGCCGGATCAAACAATTGGACAATGAATTGCTGATCGTGGCGGATACGTGCGTCTGCCAGTATACAAGCCACGGTCACTGCGGGATCGTGGAACATCATCCGCATACGAAACGCGCGGAAGTCGCAAACGATCCGTCGCTCGAGCTTCATATCAAAACCGCCGTTTCCCAAGCGAAAGCCGGCGCGGACATGATTGCCCCATCGAATATGATGGACGGTTTCGTTTCCGCCATCCGCGCAGGTCTGGACGATGCGGGTCTCGATCACGTCCCGATCATGTCGTATACCGTCAAGTACGCATCGGCATATTACGGGCCGTTCCGGGATGCCGCGCATTCCGCGCCGCAATTCGGCGACCGGAAGACGTACCAGATGGATCCGGCCAATGCCAGAGAGGCGCTTCGGGAAGCGGAATCGGACGTCGTCGAAGGAGCCGATATCTTGATGGTGAAGCCCGCGCTTGCATATCTGGATGTCATCCGCGCGCTGCGGGAACAGTTCGAGCTTCCTCTGGCGGCTTACAATGTGAGCGCGGAATATTCGATGGTGAAGGCGGCTGCGCGCAACGGTTGGGTCGACGAACGCTCGGTCGTATTGGAGACGTTAACCGGCATGAAACGCGCCGGAGCCGATATTTTGATCACATATCATGCGAAAGACGCCGCCCGTTGGCTTCGGGAAGGTTGACGGGCACGGGAAATATAGAGCTTTCAACGCGCCAGCTTCCAAGGCGCGTTTTTTGCCTTCATCCGCGCAACTGTCATACTTTTGTCGCAGATGTACTCTATATAAAGTTGTTGCGGTATGGCGTTTAGGGCATAATGGGTTGTAAGTAAGTATTATTCCTTTGAGTTACTTCGAAGAAGTTTTTCTTAAGATTCTAGAATTTATAAGTTTCAAAGTGAACGGCAATTCTAGAATCGCAAGAAAACCTTCCGCTAATCGCGGTCTTGCTTCTTTGAATTGGCCTCGAAAGAGGTTTTCTAACTATTTTCGCACTATTTCATAGACGGGAGAAATTATGAGTTACTGCGATCTTTTTTTGAGAGCTTGCCGAAAGGAAGCCACGGAGCGCGTACCGGTCTGGTATATGCGCNAACTATTTTCGCACTATTTCATAGACGGGAGAAATTATGAGTTACTGCGATCTTTTTTTGAGAGCTTGCCGAAAGGAAGCCACGGAGCGCGTACCGGTCTGGTATATGCGCCAAGCGGGAAGATACGACCCCGATTACCGGAAGATTAAAGAAAAATATTCGCTGCTTGAAATATGCGAGCAGCCCGAGCTTGCGGCGGAAATCACGCTGATGCCGGTCCGCAAACTGGGAGTGGACGCGGCTATTCTATATTCGGACATCATGAATCCGGTCGCTTCGATCGGCATCGATTTCGATATCGTCAAGAACGTCGGCCCCGTCATTCACAACCCGATCCGCAGCCGGGCGGATGTGGAGAAGCTTAAGCCGATCGACGTCGAAGGGGACTTGCCGCATGTATTGGAGACGATCCGTATTTTGGACAGGGAACTGACAATCCCTTTGATTACTTTCGCCGGAGCCCCGTTTACGATCGCTAGTTATTTAATCGAAGGCCGTCCGTCGAAGAGCTACATTTTGACCAAATCGTTGATGTACGGCGAGCCTGATGTATGGCAGGCGTTAATGGATAAGCTCGCCGATATGGTCGTGGCGTACGTGAAGGCGCAGCTTGCGAACGGCAGCAAAGCGGTGCAGCTGTTCGACAGCTGGGTCGGAGCTCTGTCGCCGCGAGACTTCTCGACCTATGTGCTGCCGACGATCGAGCGTATTTTTCAAGAGCTCTCCGGTCTGCCGCAGCCTAAAATATACTTCCCCGGCGTCGCTTCCGGCGAGCTGCTGCCGCTTCTTCACAACGTGAGGGCGGACGTAATCGGATTGGATTGGAGGGTGTCGGTCCAAGAAGGCAGAAGGCGCCTCGGAGGAACGTTCGCCGTTCAAGGAAACCTTGATCCGTACGTGCTGACGGCTCCCATGGACGTGGTGAAGGCGCAGGCCGCCGCGATCATTGACGAAGGATTGCACGAGCCCGGCTATATATTCAATTTAGGGCACGGACTGTTTCCGGAGGCGTCCTTGGATAAACTTCGGGAATTGACCGAGTTCGTACGCGAGTATTCGGAAAAACGAATCGCGGAACGCGTATCCGGCGAGCAAAGGATGTGACGGGCGTGAACGGAAACGGGAACATGAAAGAAGTGCCGAGAACGGTGGGCGTGTTGGTAATGTCATACGGCACGCCTGAGAGCTTGGATCAAATTGAAGCGTATTACACTCACATCCGCAGAGGCAAGCCGCCGACGCAAGATCAGCTTCAAGATCTCAAACGCCGCTACGAAGCGATTGTAGGCGGCTTTTTTCCGCTTCGCAAAAATACGGACAATCAAGTCGCCGCTCTGCAGGATACGTTAAACGGCAGTGATCCGGGTACGAGGTTTGTATGCTATCAAGGCTTGAAGCATGCGGGGCCGTATATCGAGGACGGAGTACGAGCCATGGCGGGCGACGGCGTTCGGGAAGCGGTCGGCGTCGTGCTTGCTCCGCATTATTCTATTATGAGTGTCGGTGGTTATATAAAGCGCGCGCAAGCGGCAGCTGAAGAAGCGGGAGTCCGGATGGTATTCGTAGAAAGCTACCATCTCCACCCGAAATTGATTAAAGCTCTGTCGGATCGTGTGAAACGCGCGCTTGATCGATTTACGGAAGTGGACCCGGAGGAGGTCCGGGTGCTCTTTACGGCGCACAGCTTGCCGGAACGCATCTTGCAGATGAACGACCCGTATCCGGATCAATTGACGGAAACGGCGAGAGCGGTCGCGGAAAGCGCCGGGGTCGAAAACTGGCAGTTTGCTTGGCAAAGCGCGGGTCAGACGGGAGAGCCTTGGCTTGGGCCGGATATACTCGAACAATTGGAGCACATTCATTCGCAGGAGGGCGTCGACTACGCGCTCATCTGTCCGATCGGCTTCGTATCCGATCATCTTGAGGTGCTCTACGATCTCGATATCGAGGCGCAAGCGCTGGCAAGGAAGCTGGGCATGCGCTTGGAACGCACGGAAATGCTGAACACGGAGCCGCTGTATATGGAAACGTTGGCGGACGTCATACGCTCCCAAAGCCGTGCTCTTCAGGAAGGTTGATGCGCAATGGCGGATGAACGCACTGCGGCGAAGGTCGTCGTTGTCGGCGGCGGCATTACCGGGCTTAGCGCCGCATATTACGCGGTCAAGGCGTTTCGCGAAGCGGGGCGGCCGGTTGAAGTGACGCTGCTCGAGGCGTCGGAGCGGCTTGGAGGCAAAGTCGAGACGCTCCGGCGCGACGGTTTCGTCATCGAACGGGGCCCCGATTCGTTCTTGGCCCGAAAATTGGCGGTTATTGAACTTTCCAAAGAGCTTGGATTGGAAAGCGAGCTGGTCCGGACGAATCCGTCGGCGAAGAAGACGTATATTTTATTTCGGGGAAAGCTGCACTTGATTCCGCAAGGATTGGTGCTCGGAATACCGACCCGGTGGATGCCGTTCGTTACGTCCGGACTGATCTCCTTGGCCGGAAAAATGAGGGCCGCCTTGGACCTCGTCTTGCCGGGCGCTAAGAAAGCCGAAGACGAGTCGCTGGGCGGTTTTCTCAAGCGCCGGCTGGGGCGGCAAGTCGTCGAACGCATTGCGGAACCGCTGCTGTCCGGCGTCTATGCGGGCGATGCGGACCGTCTCAGTTTATTGGCGACGTTCCCGCAATTTCGCGCGATAGAAAACAAATACGGCAGCCTTATTGCCGGCATGAGCCGCGGCGCGGGCGCAACGCGCACCGGATCCTCCAATGAAGAGATGATACCGGAATCTCTTAGAGGCAGCGTCTTTCTAAGTTATCGCCGAGGTATATCTGCGTTAGTAGAAAAGTTGGCGGCAACGATCGATGAAATAGGCGTTGAAGTTCGCACGGGCACGCAGGTGAAACGTATTCGCAATAATGGGGGCCGGCCGGAGCTCCTGCTCTCCGCCGACGGTTCGGCGCTTCAAGCTGATGCCGTCATCGTGACGGCGCCGGCGCCGGCTTTGGCGGGAATGATCCCCGACGTGACGGAAGCGGAAAGCTTTAAGGAGATGCGCTACGCTTCCGTAGCGAATATCGTGCTTGTGTACCGGCGTGAAGACGTGCAGCAGCAATTGGAGGGATCGGGATTTGTCGTCCCGAAGATAGAAGGACGCTTCATTACGGCCTGCACGTGGACGTCTTCGAAGTGGGAGCACGTCGCGCCGGAGAACAAAGCCGTTATCCGATGTTACGTCGGGCGATCCGACGATGAACGTTGGTTGGGAATGAGCGATGATCGAATAATCTCCGAAGTAAGAAGAGATATCGCCGAGTTGACCGGCATCCGCGCGGAGCCCGAATATGTCGAAATAAACAGGCTTCCGAGATCGATGCCTCAATACGCGGTCGGTCATGTGGAACAAGTCAAGTCGCTGCGGGAAGCGCTCCGGCGGGACTTGCCCGGCGTATTCGTCGCGGGTGCCGCATACGAAGGGGTCGGGCTGCCCGACTGTATTCGTCAAGCGCAGGAAGCGGTTCGCGCCGCGGCGGATTACGTCTCGTTTCCTTGAGTTGAAGATCATTTTACTATACGCATTTAACGGAAGGATAGGTGGCGACCCATGAACGGTCAACAAAGCAGACTGATAAATCAATCCCGGGAAGCGTTCGAACGGGCGAAACGCGTCATCCCAGGCGGAGTGAATTCCCCTGTGCGCGCTTTCAAATCGGTCGGGAGCACGCCGTTTTTTGTCGAGCGCGGCGCCGGATCGCGTATTTATGACATAGACGGCAACAGCTATATCGATTACGTCGGCTCATGGGGACCGCTTATCTTGGGTCACGCCCACCCCGAAGTGCTTAAAGCGATCGGCGAAGCCGCATCGAAGGGGACAAGCTTCGGAGCGCCCACGGAGCTTGAGACGGCGATGGCGGAGCTCGTTTGCGAGCGGATGCCTTCCGTCGAAATCGTTCGGATGGTGAACTCGGGAACGGAAGCGACCATGAGCGCTCTCCGCCTGGCGCGAGGATTTACGAACCGCCCGAAGATCCTGAAGTTTGAAGGCAATTACCACGGACATGCCGACGCCTTGTTAATCAAAGCAGGTTCGGGCGTCGCGACTTTGGGGCTTCCGGACAGTCCGGGCGTCCCTGCAAGCGTGGCGGAACATACGATTACGGTGCCTTTCAACGATCCCGAACCGCTGCGCGCCGCTTTCGAACGCTTCGGAGAGCAAATCGCCGCCGTCATTATCGAACCGATAGGCGGGAATATGGGCGTCGTTCCTCCGAAGCCGGGCTTCTTACAGGCTGTAAGAGACATTACAAAGCAACACGGGGCGTTGTTGATTTTCGACGAAGTGATGACGGGATTCCGGGTGCATCTTCACAGCGCGCAAGGGCTGTACGGCATTACGCCGGATTTGACCTGCATGGGGAAGGTGATCGGCGGCGGATTGCCGGTGGGAGCTTACGGCGGCCGCGGCGAAATCATGGAGATGATCGCCCCGAGCGGCCCCGTGTATCAAGCGGGAACGCTTTCGGGCAATCCGCTCGCGATGGCTGCGGGACTTGCGACATTGCGCTTGCTGGGCGAGCCCGGCGTGTATGAGGAGCTTGAACGTAAATCGGCCCGTCTGGAGGAAGGTCTCGGGCGCAACGCGAAGGAATTCGGTGTTCCTTGCACAATTAACCGTGTCGGATCGATGATTTGTCCGTTCTTTACGGATGTCCCGGTTGTGGATTACGCTTCGGCGAAGACGTCCGATTTGGCCCGTTTCAACAGAGTGTTCTCCCGTCTCCTTGACGGCGGTGTGAGCATCGCGCCTTCCCAGTTCGAAGGGTTGTTCGTTTCGACCGCCCATTCCGACGAGGATATCGAGTTGACGATCGAAGCCCATTATGAAGCGCTGAAGCTTGAAACGGTATAAGCGGCTGTATGAGCGGAAAGAAGACCTTCTTCGAAATGGAAGGTCTTCCTTTATTGCAGGCATATATTCGGCCAGCGCCGTTTATGGTATATTCAGGTAAAATGTTCTTGCTGTACAATACCATTATTCAATTCATGCAACGGAGAGCCGATATGAGCCTGTTAGATGTAGTCGAGCAGCTGTTCGCGCAATACGGGTACTTTGTACTGCTGGTCGGGCTGCCTTTGGATTTTATTGCGCTGCCGATTCCTCCGGGAAACAGCACTCTGACTTATACCGGTTATTTATCTTATAAAGGCGTACTCCATTTGGCGCCCGCTTTCTTACTGGCATTGACGGGTTCGCTGTTGGGACTCACAATTACTTATTTTATCGGGTATAGACTCGGAATGCCGCTGGTCGAGCGTTATGGCAGGCTGTTGTTTTTAAAACCGTCCCATGTACGGAAGACGCGTCAATATTATGACAAGTACGGGGATAAATTGCTGCTCATATGTTTTTTTATTCCCGGGGTCAGGCAGTTTATCGGATATTTCATTGGAATCATACGCATTCCTTACCGCACTGTCGTTATTTATGCCTATACGGGTATTTGTTTGTGGGTTATCGCTTTTTTTGCAATAGGTTATATTTTCGGAGAACAGTGGGAGTTCGTCTTTAGCCTCGTGGAAAAATATTTAAAGTTTGCGTTCATCGGATTGGGAGCGATATTGCTCGTGTTCCTCGTCGTAAGATGGCTCATACGTAACCGTCGTCATTACCGTTAACATGCCCATCCACGGAATCGCTAACGCATATCGTGCGTGCGGATGACCACTGACATGAACTGCCATCCGATTGCATTTCGCATGCATGGCACAGCCGCTTGACCCATATACATGGTAATGAGCCATTTATGCGAAGGGAGGAAATACCGTGTCCCAACAATCATCCGGACTGCGATTCGATATTTACGAGCGCGTTCATCTGCCTGATGACGGAGCCGGAATTAAGGAATTGACAAGCATCGAGCTGTCTCCGGAAATCACTGTGGATCGTCAAGGCGAGCAGGCGGTTCTCAAAGGAAATTTGCTTTTATCCGGCAGTTATACGAGCGTGGATGAATCGCGGCGAGAAGAGCATTTGACACACAGTATTCCCGTAGAAATTACATTGCCGATGAACCGTATTCACAATGTGAACGACATCAGCGTCGAAATCGAAAATTTCGATGTCGATCTCCTGTCCACACGAAGCTTGAACGTCACAGGCGTGCTGTCATTGAACGGCATAGAAATGGTGAACAGCGCAACTGCGGATTGGCGGGAGGAGGAAGTCGTCTTCACACACCGGGCGGACGACGCCGCAACTTCGGTTCAATCCGATTGGACCGGGGCTTACGCGGCGGCGGCACAACCGCAAAGCACACCGGAATATGAGGCGGCACCGGCCGCGCCCGAAACGGTGGAACGCGACAGCGTTCCGGGAGAAACCGTAACACAGGCTGTCAATGAGACCGTTTATGAACCTGTCGATGAAACCGTTGAAACGGCCGGAACGGAAGCGACCGCTACGGAAGTCCCCGAGGAAAAGAAAGAAATCAAGATCGCTTTCTCCGGCAAACCTGCAGAGGAGGAGATTCAACAATCGCAGTTTAGCGGTGTGAACACGCTGCTTTCGGCTTCGCCCGAAGGGGCGGCTCGTGAAGAGGGTGCGCAAACGGACGCAACCGGCGCCGATGATTCGAACGCTCAGCCTGTGGCTGCCGCAGCCGGCGTCAAAGGAAGCGCCGATTCGGAGGGCAGGGAACGCGTGGAGTGGAAGAAGCTGTTCCTAAGCGCCTCGGAAGATGAGCCCCGGTTCCGCAAAGTGAGAATGTGCATCGCTCAGAAAGAAGACACGATCGAAACGATCGCGGAACGGTATAAGAAAAACCCGCGGGAATTGATGCTGTACAACCGGTTGAACGAGCAATATTTACAGGAAGGTCAAGTCGTCTATATACCTTAATGAGGTCCGCAAAAAAAAAGGAGAGAAGCTCTTTTGGGCTGCTCTCCTTTTTTGTAACCGAAATTACGATTTCAACAACAGGTCGGACGGTGTGGCCGGAAGGACGGTTGAACAGTCCGCAATAAATCGATAGCCTCATTATTGAGCTTATTCGTAAACATAGGGTCAACTTTTGACCTTATTGTGCCCGGGATGAGAGGTGTAGGGCAAGAGAAATAGATCGCGCGAGTGTATAGGGTCAATTATTGAGCTTATTTATAAACATAGGGTCAACTTTTGACCTTATTATGCCCGGGATGCCAGGTGTAGAGCCAGAGAAATAAATCGCGCGAGTGTATAGGGTCAATTTTAGACCTAATTCGTAAACATAGGCTCAACTTTTGACCTTATTCTATTTGATACCGGTTCCCGGGCGGATACGGAGAAGAAGAGCATTGCGGTTGACGAAGATTTGATTCCCGAGAATTTCAGATATTCGCCATGTGTGACCCCCGTCAGTAAAAATTAAATAGAAATCCTAGAAACACTAGGAAAAATACGAACAGAATAAAGACATCAAGCGGGTTGGGCAAAATGAGCGTTCGAGCAAACTGGACGCATATTAAGGGAAACATGACGGTTTTCACGCCGTACCGGACTTTCCACCACCATCTCGGCACGCTTTTCACCCCCTTCGGAAGCCGGCTGACCCGCTCTTGCCCATTTGACTTTTTCCATAATTAGCGGGTATCATAAGGAATATATGCATGAAAACAGGATATCATGATGAATAAAGACATTGAACGGGAGTAGTAAGCAGGAAGCCCTTCAGAGAGCGGAGCCGGACAGAGGCTGAGAGGTTCCGCAGGTTGCGAAATGCAGAAGTCGCCCCGGAGTCGCCCGTATGAACCGTCGGTAGTTCGGGCCGGTCCCAGCCGTTATTGGAACGAGTGCCGAAGCGCGATTGCACGTGTTTGCTTCGGAATGAAGGTGGTACCACGGAAGAATTCAAAACCTTTCGTCCTTTGAGGATGGAAGGTTTTTTTGTTGCATTTTTTAAGGAGGGTGAGCCATGACGCAGGAAATTAAACAAGATGGGCTGAGCATGCCCACGACGTACGATCCGAAGACGGCGGAAAACAAATGGTACGATCATTGGGTGAATAAAGGATACTTTAAGGCGGGACGATTGCCGGACGCGGAACCGTTCACGATCGTCATTCCGCCGCCGAACGTGACCGGTGTGCTTCATATCGGACACGCTTTGGATTTCACGCTGCAGGATATCATTATTCGCGCGAAGCGGATGCAAGGCTACGATGCGTTATGGCTTCCGGGTACGGACCATGCGGGGATAGCGACGCAAGCGAGAGTCGAGGGCAACCTGCGGCAGGAAGGCGTTACTAGATATGATTTGGGCCGCGAGAAATTTTTGGAGAAAGTGTGGGAATGGAAGGAGCTTTCCGCCGGCACGATCCGAAAACAATGGGCGAAGATGGGGCTTTCCCTCGATTACTCCCGCGAGCGCTTCACGATGGATGAAGGCTTGTCCCGCGCCGTTCGGGAAGTATTTGTCCGCCTATATGAAAAGGGCCTGATCTATCGCGGAAAATATATTATCAACTGGGACCCCGCGGCGAGGACGGCGCTGTCCGACATTGAGGTCGAGTATAAAGAAGTGCAAGGGGCTCTATATCATCTCCAATATCCGTTGAAGGACGGCTCCGGCCATATTACGGTCGCCACGACGCGTCCGGAAACGATGCTCGGCGACACCGCCGTCGCGGTTCATCCGAAAGACGAGCGCTATAAGCATCTTATTGGCAAAATGCTCGTTCTGCCGATCATCGGCCGCGAAATTCCGATTATCGCAGACGAATATGTGGAGAAGGAGTTCGGCAGCGGTGCGGTGAAAATAACTCCGGCTCACGATCCGAACGATTTCGAGGTCGGATTGAGGCACGACTTGCCGCAGGTGCTCGTCATGGACGAATCGGGAACGATGAATCCGAATGCGGGCAAATACGCCGGCATGGACCGGTTCGACTGCCGCAAGCAAATCGTCGCGGATATGAAGGAGCAAGGCGTTCTGCTGCGGATTGAGGAGCATACGCACCAAGTAGGCCATAGCGAGCGTACCGGCGCGGTCGTTGAGCCGTACTTGTCCACGCAGTGGTTCGTCCGGATGAAGCCGCTCGCGGAACGGGCGATTGAAGCGCAAAAGAGCGGGAACGGCGTCAATTTCGTGCCCGACCGGTTCGAGAAAACGTATTTGAATTGGATCGAAAATATTCGGGATTGGTGCATTTCCCGGCAGCTTTGGTGGGGTCACCGGATTCCCGCATGGTATTGCGGCGATTGCGGCAAGGAGACCGTATCGATGGAAGAGCCGGTTTCGTGTTCTCATTGCGGCGGTTCGAAGCTTACGCAGGACAACGACGTTCTCGATACGTGGTTCTCTTCCGCTCTGTGGCCGTTCTCGACGCTCGGATGGCCGGACGAACAGTCCGAAGACTTCAAGAAGCGGTTCCCGACCGACGTGCTCGTTACCGGTTACGACATTATCTTCTTCTGGGTTGCGCGCATGATTTTCACGGCATTGGAATTTACGGACCGCAATCCGTTCCGCGACGTTCTCATACACGGTCTCGTCCGCGACGCGGAGGGGCGCAAGATGTCGAAGTCGCTCGGCAACGGCGTCGATCCGCTCGAGGTGATCGACCAATACGGTGCCGATGCGATGCGCTACATGCTCTCGACCGGAATAACGCCGGGCCAAGACTTGCGCTTCCGGTGGGAGCGGGTGGAGCAAGCCCGCAACTTTGCGAATAAGATATGGAACGCGTCGCGTTTTGCCCTGATGAATTTGGAAAATTACGAGCCGGTTGCCCTTGAAGGAGACGTCCTTTCCCAATTGACGACCGCGGACCGCTGGATTCTCCACCGGTTGAACGAGACGGCGGGCGAAGTGACCAGGCTGCTCGACGAGTACGAATTCGGCGAGACCGGCAGGGCGCTGTATAACTTTATTTGGGACGATCTGTGCGACTGGTATATCGAGTTTGCGAAGCTCACGTTGTACGGGAACGATCCGGCGGCGAAGCGCCGCACGCAGAGCGTTCTGTCTTATGTATTGGATCAGACGCTGCGGCTGCTGCATCCGTTCATGCCGTTCATTACGGAAGAAATTTGGTCGCACTTGCCTAAAGAGGGCGAGACGATCACGCTTGCGGCGTGGCCGAAGCCGGATGCCAAGTGGGAGGCGCCGAACGAGGTGGCGGAGATGGAGCTGCTTATGGGCATGATCCGCGCCGTCCGCAACGTGCGTGCCGAAGTGAACGTGCCGCCCGGCAAGAAGATCGAGCTAATCATAAAGCCGGCCGATCAGGAGACGTCGGCCATTATTGAACGCAACCGCGAGTATGTCCAGCGCTTCTGCAACACGTCGGCCCTTTCGATCGATACCGGTGCCGCCGCTCCCGATAAAGCGATGTCCGCAATTGTTACCGGCGCTGAAATGTACTTGCCACTTGCGGGCTTGATCGACATCGGGCAGGAAGTTGCGCGCCTGGAGAAAGAGCTCAAGACGCTGCATGCGGAGGTGGAGCGCGTCGAGAAGAAGCTTGCCAACGAAGGCTTCATGGCGAAGGCGCCGGCTAGCGTGATCGAAGAAGAGCGCGCCAAGATGAAAGATTACGCGGACAAACGCGATAAAGTGATCGCGCGTATCGCCGAGCTAAAGGGGTAATCGTCAATGTTTCGCACCTATGAGGAAGCGGTGGAGTGGATTACCCGGTTGATGCTGCAAAAAGGCATCAAACCGGGACTTGTGCGGATGGAAGCGCTCATGGAGCGCCTCGGCCATCCGCACCGCCGCCTGAAGTTCATTCATGTGGCCGGCACGAACGGCAAAGGATCGACCTGTGCGTTCCTCGGCTCCTTATGCCGGGCCGCCGGATATGACATCGGCGTGTTTACGTCGCCTTTTCTTGAGAAATATACGAACCGAATCCAATATAACGGCGAAGACATTCCGGAGGAGACTGTCGTTGATCTTGCTAACCGGGTCAAGCGGCTTGCCGACGAGATGGAAGCCGAATTCGGCGCGCTGACAATGTTTGAAATCAGCACGGCGATCGCGATACTGTATTTCGCGGAAATTTGTTACCCCGACTTTGTGGTTTGGGAAACCGGAATCGGCGGCCGGCTCGATTCGACGAACGTCGTGGTTCCGCTCGTCTCCGTCATCACGAACGTCGGATACGATCATACCGATGTGCTTGGCGAGCACATTACCGATATCGCCCGAGAGAAAGCGGGCATTATTAAATCCGGCGTTCCCGTCGTAACGGCGGTCGGCGATCCGGACGCCTTGCAGATTCTGCGCGAAACCGCGGCCGCGAAGAAAAGCACGCTGTATGTTTTGGGAGAACAGTTCCGCTACGAAACGCGCGAAGTGAAGCAGGGAAGCCAGACGTTCGATTTTCACGGTCCGTTCCGTTCCATGACGGGCGTGACCATTACTATGGACGGCGCGCACCAACAAGCGAATGCCGCCGTCGCCCTAATGACGATCGAAGTGCTGCGGCAATATTACGCTTTCATCATCGAAGAAGAAGATTTGTACGCGGCTGCGAGACGCACGGCGTGGAAGGGCCGGCTCGAGATGGTTTCGCAATCGCCGCGAATACTGCTCGACGGCGCGCACAACCCGGACGGAGCGAAGGCGCTCGCTGAAGCGTTGAAATCGGTATATTCGTACCGAAAGCTGCATTTTGTGCTCGGCATGGTCCGCAATAAGAATCACAGAGAATATTTACGGCATATACTACCTATTGTGGATACTTTGATCGTAACGGAACCTCAATTTTTCAAAAAAGCGGCCGCAACCGAACTGGCGGAAGCTGCGGGTGAATGGAAACGGGAGTCGAACGCTCCGTTGGAGATCGTGATCGAGCCGGATTGGAAAGAGGCGTTGGAGCGGGCAAAGGCCGGCGTTGCGTCCGACGATCTGATCGTCGTGACCGGCTCCCTCTACTTTCTGTCCGACGCCCGTTCATGGATCCTCAATCAGACCGATAGCGAAAAGGGTTGGTGAAAACTATGAGCACATCCGAGCAACATGTACATTTCATCGGCATCGGCGGCTACGGCATGAGCGCTATTGCCAGAGTGCTGTTGGAGATGGGTTATCACGTTTCGGGTTCCGACGTGGCGCAGCAGGAGCTTACCGAGAAGCTTGCCGCCAAAGGAGCGAAAGTGTATATCGGGCATGAAGCGAAGCATGTGGAAGGCGCCGATCTCGTCGTATACACAACGGCCGCTGCGAAAGATAATGTGGAAAGAACGGCCGCGGAAGCGCTGAACATTCCCGTCATTCACCGCTCCCAGATGCTTGCCCGCTTATTGAACGCCAAGAAAGGCGTTGCGGTTGCCGGAGCGCACGGGAAGACGACGACGTCCTCCATGATTGCGCTTGTAATGGAAAAATGCGGGATTGATCCGACCTATATTATCGGCGGCGAAATTATGAACGTGGGCAACAATGCGAAAGCGGGCAAGGGAGATTACGTCGTTGCGGAAGCGGACGAGAGCGACGGTTCGTTCCTGCAGTACCAGCCGGCGATCGCCGTCATTACCAATATTGAAGCGGACCATTTGGAATATTACGACGGAAGCTTTGAGAAGCTGAAATCGGCTTACGCCCGCTTCCTCAATCAGGTGAAAGAGGGCGGCAAAGCCGTCGTATGCACCGACGATTCCGTCGTGACCGAGCTGCTGGCTTCGTCGAAAACCGATTGCATTACTTACGGTATCGAACAAGCTGCGGATTATGTGGCTGAGGACGTCCGGCTCGGAGACCGCAAAGCCGAATTCAGCGTAGTGCGCGCAGGAGTGAAGCTTGGCCGTGTGGAGCTGTCCGTGCCCGGGAAACATAACGTCTACAACGCTCTTGCAACGATGATTGTGGCTCTGGAGGCGGGTTTGCCCTTCGTCGAAGCCGCGGCGGCGCTCAAGGAATTCCGCGGCGCGAAGCGTAGGTTTCAAGTGCTGGGCGACGTCAACGGAGTAATTGTAATCGACGATTACGCGCACCATCCGACGGAAATCGTGGCGACAATCGCTGCGGCGAAGGTGACGGGGAAGAGGATTATCGCCGTATTTCAGCCGCAGCGGTATACAAGGACCTTCTTCTTGCTGGATCAGTTCAGCAGAGCGTTCCCGGAAGCGGACGAGGTCATCGTGGTCGATATTTATTCGCCCGAAGGCGAGCATCAGATTGAAGGCGTGTCCGCGGCGAAGCTCTCCGAATTGATCCGCCAAAACAGCAACGCCAACGTGCGGCACATCTCGACGAAGGAAGAAGTGCTAGAGTTTCTCAAAGGATATGTAAAGAGCGGGGATCTCGTGCTGACGATGGGCGCGGGCGACATATGGAAAGTCGCGAAAGAACTCGCGGCCGCCCTGGAGAAAAAATCGAGCGGTCTCCAAGGATAAACGGCTTCAAAAAAAGCTCAGCATAATCTCGCTCCCACTATCATAGATTGATAGGGAAACGATTGGACAAGGGAGCGAGACGAATGAGCAAAGCGAGAATAACGTACCGCTTCGAATCGGCGCGCAAGACTACGGGACAAGCCGCGGCGGAAGCGAACGCGCCCGATACGACGACGCAGCAATCGAAACAAGGCCCGACTGTTCGGGAAGCGGATGAGAGAGTGCAGCGCAGCAACGTCATTCCGCTGCGTCACGATGAATTTCGGCTGGCGGAAGATACGATTGTGATAGAAGAACGGCATCCGGTGTCCAAACATGCCGATTCGAAGGAAGGAACCGGGCCGGCGGATGTTTCGACGCTGAACTCATACCCGTACGACTACGGAGCATGGAGCAGCAATCCGTCGGAAGAGGTCGAACGGCTGGAGCGGATCATCCGGGAGACGGACGAGCCGATCGGCAGGCGCGAACGAAGTCTTCCGGCAAATGAACGAGGCCGGATACGGCAGCCGGAAGATGATGAACCGGATGAGCGTGAGGATGATTCATACGCCGAGGGCGGATATGTGCAGCCCCGCAACCACCGCCGTTATGAGAAATCCGCGCATTATGAAACGCGCGATGGCGGTTCTTGGTGGAAGGTGGGCGCTTCTGTCGTCGGCGCGATCGCTACGGGCGTTCTTTTCGGCTCGTTCGTGTTATCCATGTTTACCGGAGACCCGGGGGGTCGGTCGGCTTCCAATCCGCTGCAAGGCGAGCAATCCCTGCCCGCGTCGGATACAAGCCAGAGCGCGGCTGCGGGCGCCGCGGTTAACGAAGCGTCCGAAGAGGCGGCTTTCGCTGCCATCAACATTCCGACAAGGGATTTGTATTTGCTTCAGAACGGCAAGTTCAGCACGTTGGACAACGCCAGAATGCTCGCCGACCAAATGAAGAGCAAAGGGTTGGCGGCGACGATTGAAGAAAGCGGCAGCTTCTGGGTGTACGCGGGCGTGACGTCAAACCGCGACGCTGCGCTGCGCGTCAGCCGGAGGCTGCAAGACGACGGCATTGAAGTGTTTATCAAAAAATACAACTTACCAGAAGTGAAGCAGGTCCGGTGGGCCGGGGAAAACGGGGCGGAGACGTTATCCTCTTACTTAAACCAGGGGAGCGAAATGATCCGGATGATCGGCGATTTGACGCTCGTTCACTTGGACGGCGCCGAACCGACGGCTCCGGAGAAGTCGACGGTCGAGAAGGTGTTGGCGGAGCATCGTTCCTTCATGCAATTGTCGGCCGATGCATTATCCGGATTGCCGGCCGAAGCTCAGCCCATGTTTAAGAGAATGGACGGCGCGGTCCGCAATGCCGTAGTCGCCATGCAGGAGTACTCCGCTAATCCGAGTACGGCCTTGTTATGGAGCGCGCAAAGCGCCATCATGGACTATGTCATTGCAGAGAAGCAGCTCTTGACCACGATAGCGTTGAAGTAAGAAGGAGGGCTGCTCCCGTTCGGATTGACGGGGGCAGCCCTATCGCTTGTTCAAAATGCCGGCCGGAGACATACAAAAACCGCGGCCGTCACTGCACATTTGCGGCGAACGCCGCCGTAGACGTTTGATTCAGCTTCCGGTCGATCATCGTCGCCATTTGCGCGCGGGTAACGAACCGGTCCGGTCCGTACACGCCGGCCGCAATCCCTTGAACGATGCCTTGCGACGATAATCGCATAATGGCGCTGTGTGCCCAGTAATCCGCCGCAACATCCCGGAACGCGCTATTCTTGCTTACTTGAGAAATAACCGCGTCATCTTCCGACAGGCGGCTGAATACGGCCGCCACTTCCGCTCTTGTAACCGGTTGGTCCGGTCTGACCGTTCCGTCGGGGTACCCGCGGATGACGCCGTTTTCAATTGCGGCGACCATCGAAGCGTATGACCAGTGGTTGTTCGGCAAATCCGCAAAAACCGCAGGTGGCGGCTCCGTGTCCGTATTGTCGCCGTATACGTCTTCCGTTACGGTATCCCCGTTGACGGAAACTTGCGCATCGGCCGAAGCGGTGACGACTTCTTCCTTCAAACCGAACGCTTTATCGACGAAAGCGACAAGTTCGGCGCGTGTCAATTCATTGTTAGGATAAAAGCTCCCATTGCTGCCTTGCGCGATGCCTTCGTTATGTAACCGGATGATGGAGTCTTTCGCCCAATGCTTTCCTATGTCGCGAAACACCGGCGGCAAATAGCGGATAATGCCGGCTGCGATTCCTTCGGCATACTTGCTGCGGATGCCGGGCGATGCGAGCATCTGAGCGTCTTGCGCGTTGGAAAGGAACGCCAATTCCACAAGGATGCTTGGTATGCTGCCCATCCGAACGACATATGCCGAGCTCGGCACAAGTCCCCGGTTCACATTCGGAACCGTCTCAAGCATCGAGGAAAGCACCGATTGCGCCAACTTTCGGCTTTCGGGCGTCAGCTTCGTCATTTCTTCGCTTGCCGGATAATTCGGATTCGGATACCGTTCGTCGTGATACAATACCATGGTACCCCGAATGGATGACGACGGATGCGAATTCGCATGTACGGAAACAAACAAATCGGCGTCGGACGAATTGGCGATTTCCACTCTGCTTTGCAGCGTCATGCTTTTATCGGTTTCGCGGGTCATGACGACTTCGTATCCTTTTTCAAGCAGTACATCCTTTAAACGATAGGCGACTTCGTCGTTGACCGTTTTCTCGTACAATCCGTTTACGCCTACGGCGCCCGGATCGGTTCCGCCGTGACCCGGGTCGATCACTATTTTAGCGGCAAATCCTATGTAAGGAGATGAAACGAGGCCGGCGATCAGTAATAGCGTCGTGATGTATCCTCTCAAAAAATACCCCTCCCGACAATCATTTTACTAGTGTTGCTAGGAGAAGTATGCAGGTAAGATGTACTAAATTTGTGGTGCGATTGAAGTTCGAAGTATTCGGGGCAAATAAGCTCATGTACTTTGAAAAACAATATTCATATAATGATGATAGATTGTTTCAAAGACAGGAGATCGACTTCGTGAAGAAAAACAACTTGACCTTGATCGTCGTGCTGCTTGCCGGGCTGTTGACCGGAACCATCTTGGCCGAACTGCTTTCAGACGTGCCGGCTTTGTCATTTCTTACGAAATCCGCCGAAATCAGATGGGAACCGAAAGCGGATTTGCAGGTGGTGCGGTACGATTTGAAGTTTGCGGTTAGACTAAATTTGGCAAGCGTGCTCGGATTGGCAGGGGCGTTTTTGGTATACCGAAAAATGTAACGCAGAATAACGCAACAGATGATCTTAGGAGGATTATTGTGGAGAAGGAAACGGAACTCATATTGGCTTCCTCGTCACCCCGGCGGCAGGAGCTGATCCGCTCGCTCGGACTGCCTGTGCGCATTATTCCGAGCGATGCGGACGAGACGGTCGACGAAGAGTGGAATCCGGCCAAAATCGTGGAAACGTTGGCGGAGCGCAAAGCTTTCGCCGTCATCGGCTCGCTGCCGAAAGAAGAACGCAAAGGCGTCGTGATCGGTTCCGACACCATCGTCGTGTTGAACGGGCGGGTATTCGGCAAGCCGAAGGACGAAGCGGATGCCGCGGACATGTTGTCGATGCTGCAAGGCCGAGACCATGAAGTGTTCAGCGGCGTCGCGCTCATCGATGCGGTCGGCGGCCGGAAGTTAACATCGCACCGTGTGACTCGCGTATGGATGAAACGCCTCGACGCGGAACGGATTCGCCGTTATATCTCGACTGGCGAACCGAAGGATAAAGCAGGCGCGTATGCGATTCAAGGTATCGGCGCGACGATTGTGGACCGAATCGAAGGCGATTATTTCAATGTCGTAGGACTGCCGCTGTCCATGGTTTCGGATATGTTGGAGGAAATGGATATTCGCGTATTGTAGCAAGCTCTCAGTTAACGGTAATATTTGCCGTTATATACAACATTTCGTTGTCCCCGTTTCATCGCTCCAGTATAATTTGAAGTATTCATGGAGCGAGAGAGGGGAATTCATGTACGCCACCAATCTTATGATTCGCGAAGTGCCGGAACAGGAGAGGCCGAGGGAGCGCATGGCCGCCTTCGGAGCGGCCGGCTTGAGCAACACCGAATTGCTCGCCATACTTCTGCGCACCGGCACCCGCAACGAATCGGCGGTTACGCTTGCCGCCCGGCTGCTCAAAGAATGCGGCGGAATTCGCGGCCTTGTCGATGCGAGCGTCGATCAATTGCGGGAGATGCGAGGGATAGGGACCGCGAAAGCGCTGCAAATTCAAGCCGCGCTTGAGTTGGGCCGCAGGGTGTCTAGAACCACGGTACAAGAAGCTCCGGTCATTCGTTCACCTCAGGACGTCTCCCGACTTGTAATGGAAGATTTGAGATATTTGCGGCAGGAGCATTTCGTATGCTTGTTTCTTAACACGAAAAATCATGTCATCGGACGGGAAACTTTATCTGTCGGAAGCTTGAATTCGACCATCGTGCATCCGCGCGAGCTGTTTCGCGCCGCCATTAAACGGAGCGCCGCATCCGTACTGTGCGTCCATAACCACCCCAGCGGCGATCCGACGCCGAGCGCGGAGGACATTCAACTTACGAATCGGTTGACGGAAGCGGGCCATATTATAGGGATAGACATACTGGATCATGTCATTATCGGAGACAACCGGTTCGTCAGCTTGAAGGAACAAGGTTATATGTGACGTTTGATGGATATTATTTGAATCGCCGGATCAACCCTTGTTATGGGTTTTCAACTTTGCTTATAATAAGAAAAACTTCATCGAAGCACATTCAAAGCAGCCAGACCGCGATTAGAGGAAGTTTTTCTTGCAACATTAGAAAGGCGTTCTAGTTTGAACTTTTACTTTCTGATGTTTAAAATAAGATATTCAACATCAAGGTTTGTACTTAGAAGGGAGTTTTTCATACTATGTTCGGCGGTTTCAGCACTAGAGACCTCGGCATCGACCTGGGTACGGCGAATACGCTCGTATATGTTAAAGGGAAAGGCATTGTCGTAAGGGAGCCCTCCGTGGTGGCCCTGCGTACCGATACAAAGACGATTGAAGCGGTGGGCGAAGCGGCGAAGAGGATGATCGGGCGGACTCCCGGCAACATTCGCGCGGTCCGCCCGATGAAAGACGGCGTTATTGCGGATTTCGACACGACCGCAACGATGATCAAATATTTTATCAAACAAGCTCAAAAACAGCGCTCGGTGTTTCCGCGCCATCCGAACGTTATGGTTTGCGTTCCTTCCGGCATTACCGCCGTAGAGAAGCGGGCTGTGGAAGACGCAACCCGGCAAGCGGGCGCGAAGGAAGCGTATACGATAGAGGAACCGTTCGCGGCGGCGATCGGAGCCAACTTGCCCGTATGGGAGCCGACCGGCAGCATGGTGGTGGACATCGGCGGGGGAACGACCGAGGTTGCCGTCATTTCGCTCGGCGGCATCGTCACGAGCCGTTCGATTCGGGTTGCGGGCGACGAGATGGATGAAGCGATCATGCAATACATCAAGCGGACATATAACTTAATGATCGGCGAGCGCACGTCGGAACAGATGAAGATGGAGATCGGATCCGCTCTGCCTATGGAATCAAAGCAGGAGATGGAGATTCGGGGCCGCGATTTGGTTTCCGGATTGCCGAAGACGCTTACGGTTTCGGCCGATGAAGTGACCGACGCGCTGTCCGATACGGTGAATGCGATTGTCGACGCGGTGAAGGTCACGTTGGAGAAATGTCCTCCAGAGCTGTCCGCCGACATTATGGACAGAGGCATCGTTTTAACGGGCGGCGGCGCGCTTCTTCGCAATTTGGACAAGCTGCTTGCCAGAGAAACGGGAATGCCTGTCGTCGTTGCCGAGAATCCTCTCGATTGCGTTGCAATCGGTACCGGCAAAGCGCTCGAAAACATTCATCTGTTTAAGTCGAGACCGGGTTTGGCAGTACGCTCGAGACGGTAATCCGTAAAACATTATCGGAATCGCCGCGATAGCAAAGGCAATGAAACGCGGTGAGAGGGTGTAGAACATGTTTAAACTCATGGGGAACAAGCGGCTGTTTATATTGCTCGTCGCGATTATGGTCTTTATTGCGGTGATGGGCTTTACGCTCGGCGGCCGAGGCGGGGTAAGCTGGCCGGAAAAATTTGTGGCCGATACCGTCGCTTTCGGGCAAGGCCTCATCTACAAACCGGTGCGTTCCGTGGCCGGTTTTTTTGAGGACATCCGGATGTTGAAAATCATCTATGAAGAGAATCGGACGCTCCGTCTCACATTGGCGCAATACGCCCGGGACACGGCGCGTTTGAACGATTTGCAGGCACAGAACGAACGTTTGAAAGAGGCTCTTGAATTCACGGAACGCCAAAAAAATGCCGACAATTATAAATATCACATTGCGGAGGTCATCGGCGTAAGCCCGGATCCGTATAACTCGACCGTGAAAATCAATTTGGGAGAAAGGGACGGAATGAAGACCGACATGGCCGTCGTTACCGTCGACGGATTGATCGGACGAATCGTCCGGGTGACTCCCTTCACCTCCAATGTGCAGCTGATCACGGATTTAAACGGCGTGGAGGGTACGAAAGCGATATCCGCAACGGTGAAGGATTCGGAAACCGACTCGTTCGGGATGATTGAATCGTACGACAAAGAAAACGGCCTGCTGGTTATGACAAAGATCGATCCTGGCGATAAGCAGCTGGGTGAAGGCGACACCGTAATTACGTCCGGTTTGGGCGAACTGTTTCCGCACGGCTTGGTTATCGGGACCGTCGTGTCGCGAGATGTGGGACAATTCGGATTGACTTACAACGCGATGGTCAAACCCGCCGCTCAGTTTACGAAGCTGCGCGAAGTGTTTGTCGTCGAAGTGCCGGAGAATTGACGGGTGGTGCTATGGTGAGGAGATGGATACTCGTCGTTCTGGCGCTGCTGTTGTTTTTTTTGCTGGAATCTTCTTTTTTTCCCTGGATCATACCGCCGGAGTGGCGCAGCGAGATGCTGTTATTCCCGAGGCTTGTTCTAGTAGGAGTTATCTATATAGGGATTCTTGTAAACAGGCATGCCGGGGCGATGGTCGGCGTCGCGTTCGGTTTGCTTCAGGATGTTGTTTTTTTCGGGCATATGCTTGGCGCTAACGCCTTCACGTTTGCGCTTGCCGGATACGCCGCCGGCTTGCTGTTGAAAAACAACGCCGTAAACTTGTTTTCCGTGTTTATCGTTCAACTCGCGTCTCTGCTCTTGTTCGAATCCTCTTTATACGCATTGTACCGGCTGTTCAACATAACAAATCTGGAGTTCGGATGGGCATTTTTACAAGGGATGCTGCCAAGCTTGTTGGTCGATCTCCTGCTTGCGTTAATCTTGTACTTTCCGGCACGAAAGTGGCTGGAGGCGCCTCTCTCCGCCCGGGAACCGGAAGAGAATTGACCGAATGCCGAACGGATATTTTCAGCCCCGGCAGGATTTTCAGGAGCGGAAGCCGAATGGTTAGGCTACAGGAAGGACGTTTCGACACGTATGCCACATGCCAAATCGTTAGTTAACATCAAAGGTATTAAAGAAGGGCTTCTCTTTGTATTGGACGACGCAGCCCCGCTCTCGGAGGTGCTGTCCGAACTTCAACACAAACTTGAACATACGCACAGCCAGTTTCTTCATGGCCCGCTTGTCCATATTTTCCTTAAAACAGGGAAACGCCCTTTGACGGATGAAGTGAAGGAGAGCCTTCGTTCTCCGTTTCATCAGCGAGGCAACTTATTGGTGCAGTCCATCGAAGGCGACCCGGATGCGGCAGCGGGAAACGCCGCCGCTTCATCGGCCTTTCCCGCAGTAAAGACGATCTCTGGAATCGTAAGATCGGGACAGACGCTTCGCTCGGAGGGGGATGTGCTTCTGCTGGGAGACGTCAATCCAGGGGGAACGATCATTTCCGCGGGCAACATTTTTGTACTGGGATCGCTTCGCGGTTTGGCTCATGCCGGCGTAGACGGGAATGAAGATGCGGTGATCGCGGCTTCTCATCTGGGCCCGACGCAGCTTCGTATAGCCGCAGTCGTGTCCCGTCCCCCCGATGAATGGGGATTTCAGGAAGCGTTTATGGAATTCGCCTACTTGCACGAAGGCGTTATGGAAATCGAAAAGATGCATCAGCTTCATAGAATAAAACCGAATTTGGGACAACGCAAAGGAGAGTGAGCGGACATGGGAGAGGCGATAGTCGTAACTTCGGGGAAAGGCGGCGTCGGAAAAACGACGACGTCGGCTAATGTCGGTACGGCATTGGCGCTGTTGGGCAAAAAAGTTTGCATGGTGGATACGGATATCGGATTGCGTAATTTGGACGTCGTCATGGGACTCGAAAACCGCATCATTTACGATCTCGTCGACGCGATCGAAGGCCGCTGCCGCCTTCCGCAAGCGCTCATCAAAGACAAGCGGTTCGAGGAATTGTATTTGCTCCCGGCGGCGCAGACGAAAGACAAACACGCGGTTTCTCCGGAGCAAGTGAGAGATATCGTGCTTGAATTAAAGAAGGACTTCGATTTCGTCGTTATCGATTGCCCTGCCGGTATTGAGCAAGGATTCAAGAACGCGGTAGCGGGCGCGGACAAAGCGATCGTCGTGACTACGCCGGAAAAGTCCGCGGTTCGCGACGCGGACAGAATTATCGGGCTGTTGGAGAAAGAAAACGTTGACTCGCCCAAGCTGATCATTAACCGTATCCGACCCGGCATGATGAAGCGCGGAGACATGCTGGACATTGACGAAATTTGCTCCGTGCTGGCCATCGACTTGCTGGGACTCGTTCCGGACGACGAGCATGTGATCAAAGCGGCCAACAGCGGGGAGCCGACGGTAATGAATCCGGATTCCCGCGCGGCGATCGCTTACCGCAACATCGCGCGGCGCATCCTTGGCGATACGGTTCCGCTTATGCCGCTTGAAGCCAAGACGGGCATGCTGCAGCGGATTAAAAGATTTTTCGCGGGATAACGGACAAGCATGAGAATAGTAATGGATAAATTGCGGCGGGTGGATTGGACCGTCCTTATCATTCTCGGGATGTTCATGGCGATCAGCACGTTGATAATCCGGAGCGCTGTCGCGGATTATCCGAAGCTGGCAGGTTACGATTTTCGCCAATTGTTTTACTACGTGCTGGGTTTCGGCGTGCTCGGAGTGTCTTCGCTGCTGAACTACCGTTTGCTCATAAAAGCCGCGCCTTACTTGTACGGCGCCGGTGTCCTGCTCCTTATAGCCGTATATTTTTTCGGCCAAGAAATCAACCAAGCGCGGGGCTGGTTCGAACTGCCGGGCATCGGCATGAGCGTGCAGCCCGCCGAATTGCAGAAGCTTTTTCTTATCCTTATAGTCGCTTATATATTGGCGCGCAGAGCCGGTGAGCCGCTCCAGCTTATTCGCGACGTTTTTCTGACGGTGGCCGTCGTGGCGGTGTCGTTCGTTCTCGTGATCATTCAGCCGGACCTCGGGAATGCGATGATCTACATCATTATTTTGCTCGGGATGCTGTGGATTGCAAACATCAAGTTTTTGCACGTCTTGGCGGGCACGGCTGTGGCAGCCTCGATCATTGCGGGCATCCTGTTCCTTGTAACGTCATACCACGATCAGGTTGAACAATTTTTGGAGGATCATGGCTCGGGACATTGGATGGACCGGATTGACGCCTTTTTAACCCCGCAGTCCGCGGATACGTATCATCTGGACAATTCGTTGAGTGCGATTGCCTCGGGGGCGCTGTTCGGCGAAGGCTACATGAACGGCGATTCCGTTCACAACCGTTTCATCCCGTACACGTACTCCGATTCGATATTCGTCGTGGTCGGGGAAGAATTCGGTTTTATGGGCTCGTCAGCCTTGCTGCTGCTTTATTTTTTGCTCATTTACCGGCTCATACTCATCTCGATACAAACTCCAGACAAAAGCGGATCGTATATCATCATCGGCATCGTCTCGATGTTCGTGTTCCAAATATTCCAAAACATCGGCATGTTTTTGGAATTGCTTCCTTTGACTGGAATTACGCTGCCTTTCGTGTCGTACGGAGGCTCCTCACTATTGATCAACATGCTGTCCATCGGACTGGCGATCAGCATCCGTATTCATGGAGAAGAACCTCTGGAAGAATAAGCATGTTAAAGAAAACCGTTCGGACAAATGAACTGTGACCTTGTTGGTGGACACTTTGAAGAAAGCCCT
>NZ_JAEMXM010000013.1 GCF_016482785.1 Paenibacillus alkalitolerans
GGCTTTCTTCAAACTGTCCACCAACAAGGTCACAGTTCACACTTAACAGTGAACGGGCGGCGGTTTTTTATCAGATTTGCACTAGCAGCAATATAATCGAAGATAAACTAAAGCAGACGCTGATGAGACACAGGAACGCAACGACATGCTTCGGTTTCATGCCTGTCTTAAGCAGCCGATAGTGTGCTTGGCTTGCATCCGCCTGATAAATCGGTTTCCCTTGCAGAAATCGTCTTATAACAACAAATATGTTATCAAAAATAGGCACACCGAGGGCGAGAATAGGGATAAAGAGCGACAAAACGGTTGCCTGTTTAAACACGCCGTCCAAAGCGATGACGCTTAGAATGAAACCGAGGACCGTAGCTCCGGCGTCTCCCATAAATATTTTCGCTGGCGGTTTATTATACCGTAAATAAGCCAATGCGATCCCGACGAGAACGATGGCCATGATCGCTGAATTGCTTTGATCTTTGGCCAGGGCTACTATAAAGAGCGTTGCCGCGGAAATAGCCGAAAGTCCTCCGGCAAGACCATCCATTCCATCGGAAAAGTTGATCACAGTAGTGACGCCGAAGATCCATAGGACGGTAAGAATAAGCTGCAGCCAGACCGGCAGAAGCACATAATGCTCGGTAATTGGATTATAAAAGCCTGTGAATGCAATACCTGAAGCGAAGACCACCAGCGCTGCCGACACTTGTACAATCAGTTTCGGCAACGCAGGAAAGTCTTTGCCTCGCGTTTTATACCAGTCATCGATCGTACCGATAATTAATAAAAGGAGAGCACCGAACAAAATAGCCGCTGTCTGTAACGAGAAATCATTAGTTATCAGAGGATATGTAACCGCAAAACCTGCAAATATGGCGTAGCTGGCCGTAAGCGGAATCGGTTCGCGATGAATTTTCCGTTCTACGTCTTTACGGGGCTTGTCCACAAAATCAATCCGAAAAGCCAGTTTTCTAAGAGGCGGAATCAAGAAATAAACGATTGCGAACGACAGCAGAAATGCAAGCGCGTAAAGGATAACGATCAACTCCAACAATATAAAATTTACCAACGCTGACATACATTATTGTATACTTAAAGCTGGCGTTTGTCGACGAAGTTCGACCGTTCCGCTTAACAATCGACTCTATTCGCCTTTGCGGAGGACAGCCCCTCGAACCGTGATCGGTGCAATGCAGGATTTGTATGGGGAAACGTCGAATGAAGTAGTCAACTTTCCTAAACTCTTTCTGACATTACAAATCTCTTTCAGGGGAGGTTGACGATTTGACCTTATCCATTGAAAGCTGTCCTCAATGCACATTCCAGATCGTCTGGCACCCCGGAGTCAGCGAAGATGAAGTTTGTCCGCATTGTTCCCGCCCGCTAAGCGAAGATTGGAAACAAAACATGCGCGCCAAGCTGCAGGAACAAGCAACCCCGGCTTCGTTCGTTAAGCTGCTTGACCAGCTCGAGGTGATGTACAATCCGAACATCCGGCTGGCGGTTGAACCGGCCAGGCTTGCCCTTGATATTTCTGCGGAGCTTGCTATCGAAGAGTTGGAGAAAAGAGCGCAACTTGTTCACGCCAACGTGTTGGTGTGTCTCGGTCAGATGGCGGAGGGCGGCCGCATCTTGCGCAAGATCAACGCGTGGGCGATTGAACATAACAATACTCACGTCTTGGCGCGCAGCCACCGGCATCTTTCGGCATTTTTTCACCGGATCGGCGACAGTTCCAGCGCGTTAGAGTTTGCCCTCAACGCAATCGAGCATACACCGCGAAATATACCGCCCCAAATCAGGGCCGATCATCTGATGGTGCTGGCCATCGCGCTTGATTCGACCGGGTCGTATGACAACGCCCGCCGCCGCTTTCATGAAGTTCTGGACATCTCCATGGCGACCGGTCATGTACCCCTCGCGATGTATGCGCTAAATAATATGGCTTACACCAGCTACGAGCTCGGTGACGCGAAAGAGGCGGCATCGCTGGTGGCCAGGCTTCGGGTGCTTGCCGCCAAGCACGGCGTGCCTTTGGTTGCTCTCCATCTCGATACGATAGCGAGAGTAGAGCTTCTTCTTGGCAAGCCTGAGGATGCGGAAAGAACGCTGCAGCCGGTTATCGACGATTCCGCCGAACAGTTGGTTGGCGACCTTACCTCTCTCCCGGAGTGCATGCTGACGATTGCGGAGGCGCAGCGGCTGCAAGGGGCGTATGACCGTGCGCAGGAGACGATCGATAAAGCCCGGCAGCTTTGCGAAACTCACGGATTTGACGGATTCCGGGTAAAGGTAAGAGTTGAGCAAGCGCAGCTTTATGCGGCGACGGGACGATACCGCGAAGCCTATGAAGAGCATCTCGGTTTCCATTCGGATTCGGAAGCGCTTCGTTCGACCGAGCGCGAAGTGAGAGTGCGCATTCTGCAAGCGGTCTTCGAAACCGAAGAAGCGAGACGCAACAGCGAATATTTCCGGGAGATGGCGCTGCGCGATCCGTTGACAGGATTATATAACCGGCGTTTTATCGATGCTCATATCGACGGTTTGATAGGGAACTCCGTAACGATGAATGAACCTCTTACGGTTTTATTGATCGATTTGGATCATTTCAAGCTAATCAACGATACGTTCTCTCACGAGACCGGCGATGCGGTGCTCATACATTTCGCGCAAATCTTAACCGCATCCGCCGTCGATCCGGCAAAGTCGGCCCGTCTTGGCGGAGAGGAATTCCTCGTCATTCTCCCCGGATTCACATCGGTCCAGGGGCTGCAATTCGCTGAAGAACTGTGCCGCTTGATCCGCTTCGCCGATTGGGAGCAGATCGCTCCCGGCCTTTCAGTCACCGCCAGCATCGGAATCGCAACGACCAAAGCTCATCTGTTCACAAGATCCGCGCTGTTAGGGCTTGCGGACAAAAATCTTTACACCGCGAAAAATTTGGGCAGGGATCGCGCCGTGGCGTCGTAAGGTCAGGACACTTAGAATAGGGCTAGTAATGAGAACTCGTGAATGTCATTATCCTGTGACCGAATTAATGTATAAAGTCATTATTAATCCTCCTTAACGGGAGGATTTTTCCGTCAGCTTTGATTTTGATTCGGCGCATGCTGCTCCGTGTTGACGTTCGCGCCAGCCGCGCGCCCGGCTTGAGTCAACGACTGGATGCTGTCCAGCGAGCTTTGAATTTTTTGAATTTCCGCGGCAAGCTCGTTCGGTGAGTTGACAACAGCCTGCATCCGGCGGCCCGATTCCTCGATTTCTTTGGCTACTCTGTTCACTGTAGAAATATCGAATTGCATATGAGAGAAGCCTCCTCCACTATTTTGATTAGCTTATATTTTCCCGCAATTTCCAAATTTCATCCGGGCAGCAACGAGAGATTGCAGGCCGAATGGGTAACTTCGATTTTGGTGTAAAGCGTTTCCTCCCCATTGGAATTGCTGGATCTGCCCGTACCTTTTACATGAAAGACGGCAATGGCTAGTATTATTGGTTTCATTATTCTCACTCCACGTATTTTTTTAGTTGTAGTTATGATTGACATTAACCAAATGACAAGTATAATGTTAACAACAATCACAGAACCGGACCATGCCAATGATGAGCATCCAACTCGGAGGCGTTTTCGTCAAGATCATCCTTCCATGGATGTATCCTAAGTCAGCCGGATCCGCCCGTTATCGCGGAACCAAGAGGATCGAATAGTGCAAACAAATTCGATCAAGTTGGGTGGCACCGCGAGTCAACGCTCCTCGTCCCAAACGGACGAAGGGCGTTTTTTTGTTTTCCGAAAAATCTTATGGAGGTTGAGGGAATGATTTATCGTATCAACAATTTTAACCCGGGACCGGCGGCTCTTCCGCTGGAAGTGCTGCAGGAAGCGCAGAAGGAATTTGTCGAGTACGGCGGGCGCGGTATGTCGGTAATGGAGATGTCGCACCGCAGCAAAGATGTGGAACGTCTTAACGAAGAGACGCAACAGTTGCTTTTGGAGATATTAGGTCTGCCTCCGGGGTACCGGATTCTATTTATGGGTGGCGGTGCAAGCACGCAGTTTGCTTTGGTGCCGCTCAATTTTCTCAAGAGTGGAACGGTTGGGCGCTATATTGTGTCAGGCAGTTTTTCGGAGAAGGCATATATGGAAGCGATAACGGTCGGCAAAGCGGAAATTATCGCCAGCAGCAAAGCACATAACTGGAGAAGACTTCCTGATTTGAATGATGTTCAACTGGGAGCGGATACCGCCTATGTCCATATGACGACGAATAACACGATCGAGGGTTCGCAATTTCGGGCATTACCCGCCACCGGCCAGGTACCTCTGATCGGCGACATGACAAGCGATATATTAAGCCGCAGATTCGACTATACTAAGTTTTCAATGTTCTACGCATCCGCTCAAAAAAATCTTGGCTGTGCCGGAGTGACCGTCGCGGTCATTCGAGAGGAAATGTTGAAAGAATGTCCCGAACGAATTCCGGCGATATTTAGATACAGCACCTTTGTTCAGCATAACTCGCTTTATAATACCCCTCCGGTTCATTCGGTCTATATGATGAAGTTGGTGCTAGAATGGGTCAAGCGGCAGGGGGGCGTTGCCGAACTGGAGAAGCGCAATATCGAGAAAGCTAACCTGCTCTATGACGTCATTGATGTCAGCGGCGGTTTCTACCGAGGCTTTATCGAGAAACCTTACCGTTCATTGATGAATATCACGTGGCGAATGTCGGATGTGGAACTGGAGAAGCGTTTTGTGCAGGAGTCCGAGCGCAACGGCTTTGACGGATTGGCCGGCCATCGCAGTGTCGGAGGCTTGCGCGCTTCGGCATATAATGCGGTTTCCGTCGAGTCGTGCAGAGCGCTTGCCGATTTCATGATTGATTTCCAAAAACGTAACGGATGAAGACGAACAACAGCGAGAAACGATGAGGATTATCCATCAATTAGATTGATATGTTCGAAAAATCTATTATTTTGATGTTTAGCCCCTGGTAAAATAAGGTATGCCGCAAAAAACGGGGAGGATCGGTCATATGCCATGGCCTATGGTACATTTCTCGATAGCTTACGAAATGTTTGAAGGCAATCCCTGCAATGAATTCCTGCTCGGAAGCATTGCTCCCGACGCTGTTCAGCTAAGGAACGATAAGATCTCAAAGGCAAAGTCCCACTTGCATCACAGCAGGGGTGAATGCCCTGATTGGTCTGGATTAGTTGATTTTTATTACACTAAGGTAAATGATAGTAAAGACGACGGATTTAAAATGTTCCTTCTCGGGTATGTCAGCCACATTATTGCAGACGACCTATGGGTTAAGTATAAGCATGAACTGAGCGGTTCAGATAAACGGGTTTTGAAGACTTTGTGGGATGAAGAAAATAAGTATGATTTCCACCTTAAACGAACGGTTCCATGGCGAGATGTTGTGGAAGAGCAAGTTACTGACTCTGCTCTTTATATATTAAGCGATTTATACAACTTGGATGAACTGGATCACTGGAGACGTCATGCTTTTATATGGTTACATACACCAGGGAACGAGCTGTTGATTGAAAATCAATACTTGGACGATTCAAATGCAGGCGCCTTTATTGAAGAGACCGCTTCCACTATTTCCGGATGGATGAAAGCAAATGTAATTTATTGCGGTAGTGAATAGCAGTATATGGTAAACTCAGAAGAAAAACTTTGGGGTGCACTATGGAAAAGGCCGCTTTAGCCAACGAGATCTATAAGACGTCACATTTAGCAGGTCGTTTCACACTAAGGTCCGGAAAAGTTTCGAACGAATATTTTGATAAATATTTGTTCGAATCAAATCCAACTCTGTTGAGTGAAATTGCCGAGCATTTATCCAAATTGATTCCACAGGGTACGGAAATACTCGCAGGTCTTGAAATGGGAGGCATCCCCATAGCAACCGCATTATCGCTAAAGACAGGCATTCCGGTTGTTTTTGTGAGAAAAAAAGCTAAAGAATACGGTACTCGCAAACTGGCGGAAGGCGCAGAAATTCAAGGCAAAAATGTATGTATTGTTGAGGATGTCGTCACTACAGGCGGTCAAATATTGTTGAGCTCGGACGACTTGAAAGCATACGGAGGACGCGTTAAAAATGTGTTATGCGTAATCGAGAGGGAACCGTCGGGCAGAGACAATCTTGAAAGCGCGGGATTACAAATGTTTTCTCTGTTCACGATGGATGATCTGAGGTGAATTTGAAAGCCATGCAAATATAATCGTAAATGATGAGGCCGAAACGTTAAAATAAAGTTCATCAATCGATCATAATTTAATAACAATTATTTGGTATCATCAGGGTGAGAAAAACCAAACAAAAAGCAAATTCTGCAAAGGAGTGTTGCTTCATGAATGGTTTTCTAGTCGCTGTGATATTTGCTGTTGTGCTGCTGGGCTTCGTATATTGGAGACGTGCGAAGGTTTGGACAGTCGTTTTTGATGGAATGGAGTTGACGGAACAGGCATCGGACCAATATTCGTTATTGAAAGATAACGGTATCCGTTGCCGGATGCGCAATGCGCCGCTGCGCTCCAACCATAACGCCGATATTGTAAATAACACCTCGTCCGAGCCGTTCGAAGTAAGGATCATTATCGAAATTCATAAGGATGATATACAGAAAGCGAAACAAATACTGCAGCAGCACGTAAGCGGGCAATACGAATTCTCTTTTAAATGAATGAAACCTCCGGCACCGGTGTGTCGGAGGCTTTTTTCTTCTTATCATCAGAAAGAGCGGCAGAAAGTACCGCTGCATACGCGGGTTTCAGCGTTAGCATCATTACTGTGGCGCGTTTGCCAGAGGCATCGGTTGAACGCTTGCGGAGTAATACAGCTGAAACACAATATCTTGATTGTAATTTCCGAATCCGGTCCCGAATAAGGTGACGCCGCCGATATGCTTCGCATCGTCCATGCACGCGATCCGGAAAGTCCATTGCTTTCTTTGGATTTCAATGTCGGCGAGCGTCACGCCTGAAATCTTGTTGCCGTCCATATATGTTCCTTCCGGAGTAATTCGAAGATACTTGAGCAGCCCGTACTGGTTGATTTCCCTCGGCCACCATCCGGGGGTGTAATTGCCGCGGGTATCCCCGAAATCGCCCGGGCTAGTCCAGGTGCCCAGTTCCACGTGATTA
This sequence comes from Paenibacillus alkalitolerans, assembly GCF_016482785.1. Classification (GTDB taxonomy): domain Bacteria; phylum Bacillota; class Bacilli; order Paenibacillales; family YIM-B00363; genus Paenibacillus_AE; species Paenibacillus_AE alkalitolerans. The sequence continues at coordinate 7,160 of NZ_JAEMXM010000013.1, forward strand.
AGGGAAAACGTGATGTCCGACGGCCAATTATTGTTTGTGGAAGGGGCTTCGGATGAAAGCTCCATCGAAATGACCAACTCTTGAGGAGTTTGGCTGGATAATAGAAAGTTCGGCACCTTATATTCAATATATCCTTTGCCGAACCACAAAATTTTGGCGTTTACTCTATCGGCATCCCAAAAATACCTCGGTTCGTCCAACTCTCCGATAATTTTCCACGTTGTGGCTAAACCGCAAGTCGGGTAGATCTCGAAGTCGGTGTAATGTCCTACCGATAATTCGGTTCGATGAAACTCTCGTTTCGATTCTTGTTTCGTCGGAAAGTCGATTTCCATTTTATCGACGCAAAGCATGCAAATTTTTTGCACTCCGCCTTTGCCCGGAACCATCTCCGTGCGGATGATGCCCGCTTTTTCCAATTTCTTGATGTGCATGGTCATGATTGCGCTGCTCAACCCGACGGCTTCCGCAATTTCTTTAATGTTCATCGGTTCTTTCGCCAACAGTTGAATGATCTGGAGCCGAACGTTGCTTGCTAGCGCCTCGTACACCGGCAGTGCATTTTCCGATATGTCTAGTCTCATCTGCATGGCGCAATTCTCCGTACACTATAGACGGAAAGGACGCGCCTTCCCTCCTCGTTTGAAATGTGAAATTTGTATACTTTGTTTCATTGAGTTGATCGATTGAAGCTTTTCATATTATAATAGAACATACATTCGCATATTGGAATACTAGAACTATCATTCATAGTGATTAATGAAAATGTTATATAAGTAATATACAACTTTATCGCTATTATCACAATAGGTGTAGACGGTACCCATTGGGCGGAAAAAAATGAACGTTGCCAGGAATGCCGCCGGGTGGTAAGTTGGAAAAAACGGGAGAAGAGCGGTAAGAAGACAACCGTGAGGTTGTCACGGTAGTGTTCTATCACGAGTAAGGGGGCCTGACTTTGGCGGTTCGATGGATGATCGGGGAAGCGGGCACGGGGAAAAGCCGCCGCTGCTTTGACGAAATCGGAGGGGAATTGCGCGCGTCGCCGGACGGACCTCCCCTCGTGCTGCTCGTTCCCGAGCAGATGACGCAAGCGGCGGACCGTGTGTTCGCGGCGGAAGTAGGAGGGACGGTTCGCGCGCAAAGCTTCAGCTTTCGCAGGCTCGCCTTTCGCGTCATGCAGGAAGTGGGCGGAGCGGCCCGCATACATATCGACGATACGGGAATAAAGATGCTTCTGTACAAAATAGCGCGAAGACGGCAAAAGGAGCTTCGCGCGTTTCGCCGCTTGGCCGGGGGCCAAGGATGGATCGACGCGGTCCAAGAATGGTTGGCGGAATGCAAAAGATACCGCGTGGATTCCAAGACGCTGCGGACGTTCGCGGAGAAGGAGGACGGCGAAGGCGGTTTGCATATCTTGAAGGACAAGCTGTCCGATTTATCCATGTTGTTCGCAGATTTGGAGAACGAGCTTAGCGGCAAGTACGTCGATTCGGAAGACTATCTTTCGATGCTGGCCGATATGATACCGCAATCTACATACATAAAGAACGCCCGAATTTGGGTGGACGGATTTCACGGGTTCACCCCTTCTGAACTGAACGTGCTGCAGCGGTTATTCCGGCATGCGGCGGAAGTTACCGTAACGCTTTGCCTGGACCGTGATTACGACGAATGGGAGGAACCGGACGAGCTGCACCTGTTCCATCCGACGGCGTCAACGCTGCTGCAATTGAAGCGGGCTGCGCAGGAAGAGTACGCAGAAGTGCGGGAGACCGTCTTGCTTGCGCATGAAGCGGACGAATGGCGCCATAAGGATAACCCGCAGCTGGCTGCGCTTATTCACGGTTTCGTGCAAAGGGAAACGGGAGAAGCCGTCAAGGGGCGGGCATTGCCTGTCGGCGGCGCCGTGCCCGCAGCGAAATTGTGTGCGGCGGCTCACCCGCGCGCCGAAACGGAAGCGGCGGCGAGAGAAATCGTGCGGCTTGCGGCGGAGGAAGGGTACCGGTGGCGGGACGTGGCGGTGTTCGTCAGAGATTGGGAACGGTACGCCGATGTGCTGTCGTCGGTGTTCGCCGACTACGGCATTCCTTATTTCTTGGATCAAAAGCGCGCCGTTCTTCATCACCCGCTGTGCGAGCTCATCCGTTCCGCTCTCGAGGTTGTGCAAAGCCGTTGGAGCTACGACTCCGTCTTTCGCTGCGTCAAGACTGATTTATTGCTGCCGAAAGATGCGTACCCTTACGATTCAATTGCCCGGTATGCGATGGACAAGCTGGAGAATTATGTGCTGGAGTACGGCATCCGCGGCGGGCGTTGGACGGAGAACGCAAGGTGGAAAATCATTGCAATGGCATCGCTTGAGGATGAAGAAGAGCAGGAGCGGCGCGGCCAACAACTATTGAAAGAAGAGGAAGAGCTGCACCGGTCCCGCACGCTCGTGGCGGCTCCGCTTCGCCGTCTGGAAGAGCGGCTGGGGAAGGCCGCCACGATGCGAGATCAAGCGGAAGCGTTATATTTGCTGCTGGAGGAGTGCGGCGTTCCGGCCAAACTCGAAGCATGGCGCGAGGCTGCGGAAAACAACGGACAGCCGGAACTTGCAAGGGAGCACGATCAACTATGGGACCGCGTTATCGACACGCTTGACCAGTTGGCCGAGCTAGTCGGCGACGAGCCGGCCGATACCGAATTGTTCGCAGGCATGCTTGGCGCTGGCTTGGAAAGCATACGCATGGGGCTCGTACCCCCGGCGTTGGACGGAGTGTTGGCGGGTAGCTTGGACCGCACGCGAACCTTCGGAGTCAAACGGTTGTTTTTACTCGGGGTGAACGACGGCGTCATTCCGATGCGTCCGAAGGAAAACGGCGCCATTACCGAGACGGAGCGCGAAAAGCTGCTCGACCGCGGCCTGCGCATCGCGCCTGACGCAAGGCGGCGATTGTTGGACGAGCGCTACCTGCTGTACTGTGCAATCGCCCTGCCTTCCGACGGATTATGGGTGAGCTATTCCTTGGCCGACCCGGAGGGGAAGACGCTTCTGCCGTCGGAATATGTCCGCGTGATTAAGCAGCTTGCGCCGGGGATCGCCGAACGGTTCGCAGCGGGCGAACCTCCGGCCGGGCTAAGCGACGAGGAGACGGCCGCGCTGCTCACGGGACCGGAGCGGGCCATATCCGAGCTGCTTCCGCAGCTCAGGCGTTGGAAGCGGGGAGAAGCCGTGTCCGGCGTTTGGTGGGCCGTATACAACTGGCTTAGCGAGCATGACGTTTGGCGGGACCGGCTGCGCGATCTGACGCCGTCGCTGTTTTATTCCAACCGTGACTCGAACTTGTCGGAAGCCACGGCCCGCGGATTGTACGGCGCCGTGCTGCGGTCCAGCGTCTCGCGCCTCGAACGGTTCGCCGCTTGTCCGTTTTCCCACTTCGCGGCATACGGCTTGCGTCTGAAAGAGCGGCGCATGTACAGGTTGGAGGCGCCCGATATCGGCCAGTTATACCACGCGTCTCTTAGTTTGCTGGCGAAGCGGCTTGCGGAAGAGGGGCGGACATGGGCCGATATGTCTTACTCCGAATGCATCGAACGCGCGTATATGACGGTGGAAGAGCTGGCGCCGAGGCTGATGGCGGAAATATTGTTCAGCTCGAACCGCCACAGGTACATTACTCGCAAGCTGAAGAACGTGGTCGGCCGTACCGCTTCGATACTTCGCGAGCAAGCGGTTCGCAGCGGCTTCCGCCAAGCGGCCGCTGAGCTCGAATTCGGTCCGGACGGCGCGATCCCGCCTTTGACGTTCCAGCTGCCTAACGGCGTTGTGATGGAATTGTCGGGCAGGATCGACCGGATCGACGGCGCGCAACGCGAGAGCGGATGGTACATGCGGGTGATCGACTATAAATCGCGCCAGCATCGATTGAAGCTGGAGGACGTATATTACGGATTGTCATTGCAATTGCTCGCTTACTTGGACGCGGCAGCGCGGCACGCCAACCTGCTGCTCGGAGCTCCGGCCGAACCGGCCGGCGCTCTGTATTTCCATGTGCACCGGCCGACGCTTGCGCGGAATAACGCGGCGGAACGCGAACGTGCGGAGTACGAGCAGTTTCGGAAGTTTAAGATGAAAGGGCTGCTTCTGAACGAGGAAGTCGCGGCCCGCTTAATGGATACGGGAACCGATAAAGGACATTCCCCTGTCGTTCCGCTGGAGTGGAAGACGGACGGCACGTTGTCGAAGCGCTCTTCGGCGGCGGACGCGCAGAGCTTGGAGCTGCTTCGCGCGTTCGTCCGGGAGAAGATGGCGGAACTCGGAACCGGCGTAAGCAGCGGAATCGTACAAGCAGCCCCGTACCGCAGAGGAGCGGAGACGGCTTGCACCTTCTGCAAACTAAAGCCGGTCTGCGGTTTCGACGCCGACTTGGAAGGCAGCGAGTATCGGAGCTTGCAGCCGTTATCGGATGATGAGGTATGGGAACGTCTGGGTAAGGAGGATGAGCGCCCATGATGGAAACGCAACAAGGTCACAATGGGCCTCCGCCAAAACCCGCGAATGCGACATGGACGGACGAGCAGTGGCGTGCCATAACGGAACGGGGAAGTCACCTGCTCGTCGCCGCGGCGGCCGGCTCAGGCAAGACAGCGGTTCTTGTGGAGCGGATTATCCGGACGGTCGCCGACGAGGAATCGCCCATCGACATCGACCGGCTGCTCGTAGCGACGTTCACGAATGCGGCGGCGGCGGAGATGAGGCACCGGCTGAGGGACGCGCTGGACAAGGCGCTGTCGTCCCGGCCCGGATCCCGCCACCTGAGAAGACAGCTGGCGCTCGTCGGACGGGCGTCGATCACGACGCTTCATTCCTTTTGCCTAGAGGTGGTAAGGCGTTACGCTCACCTCACCGAATTGGATCCGGCGTTTCGCATCGCCAACGAGACGGAAGCGGCGTTGCTCCGGCAGGAAGCGCTGGAAGCCGTATTTGAAGAGGCGTATGGCGGGAGCGAGGAAGGAAGCGCGTTCTGGCAGCTGTCCGAACGGTTCGGAGGCGAACGGGGCGACGAGGCGCTGTACCGGTTAACGGAGCGGCTGTTCGATTTTTCCCGCAGCCATCCGTTTCCGGAGCTTTGGCTTGAGGAGGCGGTTCAGGCGTTTCGCGTGGAAAGCGAAGGCGATTTGCCGCCCGGCCATCCGTGGCTCGCCAGTTTGGAGAAGGATGTGCGTCTTGAACTGGAAGGCGTCGCAGCGGCGCTGCGAAGAGCGAAGACGCTTTCGCAGCGGCCTGCGGGACCAGGCGCGTACGCGGAAAATTTGCAGGACGATATGACCGGCGTCGAGAAGCTGCTGCATGCGCTGGAAGCGGGCGGATGGCACGGTCTTCAGCAAGCGGTGGCGGAAGGGGTTGATGCCTCGGCGTTCGGCCGCCTGAAGCCTCAGCGTGGGGACGTAGACGCGCTGCTGCTCGAGCGGGTGAAATCGCTGCGGCAGGAAGCCAAGGAAAGGCTGGCCGCGCTGAAAGACCAGCTCCTAACGAGAACGCTGGAAGAGTACGCGAAGGAGCTGGCGGCGCTTGCTCCGATGATGGACGAGCTCGTCCGTCTGACGATGCGTTTCGGAGAAGCGTACCGGGAGCGGAAAGCGGAGAAAGGTCTCGTCGATTTCACGGATTTGGAGCATGCGTGCCTGCAGGTGCTGCGGGATCCCGCGTCGACTCCGGACCGGTTGGTCCCGACGGAAGCGGCGCTCGCTTACCGGGAGCAGTTTGTCGAAGTATACGTCGATGAATATCAGGATACGAACGCCGTACAAGAGACGATATTGCGGCTCGTATCGCGGGGCGACACACCGGAGGAAACCCGCGCGGGGAACCGGTTCATGGTCGGCGACGTGAAACAGAGCATTTACCGGTTCCGTTTGGCCGAGCCGGGACTTTTTTTACATAAATACAAGACGTACGGAACGGAAAAAGACGATCGCGGAACGCCGGCGGCAGGAGTCAGGATCGACTTGGCGCGAAATTTCCGCAGCCGGCGCGAAGTGGTTGACGCCGTTAATTTCGTGTTTCGCCAGACGATGCACGAAACGGCAGCCGAGCTGGATTATGACGAACGGGCGGAGCTCGTTTGCGGCGCATCGTATCCGGAAGGTGACCCCATCCACGATTTGTCAGCCGATCTCGTGCTGATCGACCGCTCTCCGGAGACGGATCAAGGCGGGGGTCGCAATTATGACCGAGCGGACTCGGAGGAGGACGGCGATGACAACACGGCGGACGAAGCCGATGGAACAGCCGATTGGAACGCGGCCGACATGGAAGCGCGCGTCATCGGGCAGACGGTCGCGCGCCTGATGGGACGCACCGGGCTTCCGCCGATGCAGGTGTTCGATAAGTCGGCAGGCGGAACGCGGGACCTCATGTTTCGGGATATCGTCATCCTGCTGCGCGCCGATAAATCGTGGGCGCCTGCGTTCTTGGAAGGGCTGCGCCAGTACGGCGTGCCCGCGTATGCGGAGCTTGGCGGAGGGTACTTTCAAGCGCTGGAAGTCGAAACCGTAATTTCGGTGCTGCAGACGATCGACAATCCTCTGCAGGACATTCCGCTTGCCGCAACGCTTCGATCCCCGATGTTCGGCTTTTCGGCGGAGGAGCTTGGGAAAATCCGGATTATCGGCGGCAAGGAAGGCAGCTTGTACGATTCGGTCGGCGCCGTCGCCGCGCTGCGGGAACCCGCGGATGAAACGGCGGCTGCGCTGAGGGATAAAGCCGCGCGGTTCCTGACGACGCTGGAGCCGTGGCGGACGGCTGCCCGGCAAGGAACGCTCGCCGATCTGATATTGCGCATATACCGGGAGACGGGTTATGCGGATTTCGTGGGCGGACTGCCTGGCGGCGCCCAACGGCAGGCGAATTTGCGCGCGCTTTACGACCGGACGCGGCAGTATGAAGCGACAAGCTTCCGAGGGCTGTTCCGGTTCTTGCGCTTCATCGAGCGCCTGCGCGATTCCGGGGCGGACCTGGGGGCCGCGCCGGCGCTCGGAGAGACGGAAGACGTCGTGCGCATCATGTCGATTCATAAGAGCAAAGGGCTTGAATTTCCCGTTGTCTTTGTTGCGGGATTGGGCAAGTCGTTTAACCGCAGCGACGAGCGCGAACCGTTCCTCATCCATAAAGAATTGGGCTTCGGCCCCCGGTTTGTCGATGCGGAATTAGGCGTCGCATATCCGACGCTGCCCCAACTTGCGATTCGCAGGAGGCTGCGCGCGGAGGCGTTGGCGGAAGAGATGCGGGTGCTGTACGTTGCGCTGACGAGGGCGAAAGAGAAGCTCATTCTCGTCGGGTCGGCCAAAGGATTGGGCAAGCGAATGGAAGCATGGGGGACCGCGGCAGCCGAAGATGGCCCGACACTTCCGGCTTACGCCGTCGCAAGAGCTTCTTCGTATTTGGACTGGCTCATTCCCGCATTGCTGCGCCACCCGGCCTCTGAGGAGCTAAGATCAAGATTCGGCATCGCCGTAGAAGGCTCGGAAATTCGGGACGGTTCCCGGTTCCGTCTTGCCGCGGTGCTGCCCGAATCGCTCGCTGAGGCCGCCGTCGCGCGCGAGAAGACCGAACAGTGGATCGACAATGCTATCCGCCAAGGGCTGCCCGTTCCGGACGATTGGACGGCGAGTGATACCGACGTTGCCAGAAGGTTGGGCTGGCGTTACGATCGGCCCGCGGCGGCCGCGCTGTACGCAAAGACATCCGTCACGGAGTGGAAACGCAGGATGGAAGAAGATGATACGGATATCTCCCATCCTGCCGCGATGGCGCGAATAAGCGCGGTTCCGGCCCGGCGGCCGAGATTTTTGGAACGCAGAGGGTTGACTCCGGTCGAACGGGGGGTTGCCTACCATTGCGTGATGCAGCATTTGCCGCTGCGCGCCGGTTTATCGTCAGGGGATGTGGATGCATTCCTTTCCGATTTGGTCATGCGCGAATTGCTTACCGCGGAGCAGCGGGAGTCGATCGATCCCGAGGCCGTCTGCCGGTTTATCGAGACCGAGGCGGGGGAGCGGCTGCTGCGCTCGAATAGGGTGTATCGCGAGCTGCCGTTCAGCGTAGGGCTTCCCGCGTCCATCGTATATGGACATGAAGCGGGCGGATTCATCCTCGATACGGAGACCGCCCGGGAGCCGGTGCTTGTGCAGGGCGTGATCGATTGTTTATTTGAAGAGGACGGCGGGTTCGTTCTCATTGATTATAAGACGGATAGAGTTTGGGAAAACCGCCTGGAACAACTGCAGGAGCGTTACAGGCTGCAGCTGCAGGTGTATGCGGAGGCGGTCAGCATGTCGCTTGGCAGGAACGTTTTGGCGAAATATTTGTATTTCTTCGACGGCGGCCGCCTGTTGAAATTGTAGAGTTTCTGTTGAGAGGCGGGGAGAAAAGGATGCGGTTATTACATACGGCGGACTGGCATTTCGGACGGACGCTCGAGGGGAGAAGCCGTTTTGAGGAACATGCGGCGTTCGTGGAGGAGCTGGTTCGCGTCGCGGACGAAGCTTGCGTCGATGCTGTTTTGATTGCCGGAGACGTGTACGATTCCGTCAATCCGCCGGCCGATGCGGAGACGTTGTTTTATGAAGCGCTGACCATGTTGTCCAAAGGCGGCGCCAGGCCTGTCATCGCCATTGCTGGCAACCATGACCATCCGGACCGGCTGAGCGCTTCAGGACCGCTCGCGCGGCGGCACGGCATCACGCTTGCCGGCTCTCCGACGGTGAAGACGGTCGAGTTTGGCGTCGAACGTACGGGGGAACGCGCCGTCGTTTACGCGCTTCCGTATCCCTCGGAGGCGCGGCTTCGCGAAGTGCTAAGCGTCCAAGCGAATGAGGAAGCTTTGCAGAGGGCGTACTCGGAGAGGATAGCGGAATTGGTCAAGGAAGCGACGGCCGAGCGCTTTGCGCCCGATACGGTCAATGTGGTGATGAGCCATCTGTATGCGCTCGGCGGATACGAGTCGGATTCGGAGCGGCCGATCCAAGTCGGCGGAGCGTATACGGTACACCCGTCCGCGTTCGGTACGGCTGCGCATTATGTGGCGCTCGGCCATTTGCATCGCGCGCAGATGGTAGGCGTTCGTGAAGAAGGCGCGCCGATCGTGCGTTACTCCGGATCGCCGATCGCGTTTTCTTTCTCGGAGCGCGGGCAGGCGAAGTCGGTGACGATTGTGGAAGTGTCGCCCGGGAACCGTTCTTCGGTTGTTCTCGAAGACGTGCCGTTGTCGTCAGGCAGGCCGTTGGTGCGCTGGGAAGCGAAGGAAGGGTTGGCTCAAGTGCGCGCGTGGCTGGATGAAGGGAAGGACGCCCGGGCGTGGATCGATTTGGAGCTGCACTTGACCGAGGCGTTGTCGATGGAAGACATTCAAGGGCTGCGCCGCGCTCATGAAGGCTTGGTGCTTATTCGCCCGGTGTATGCGATGAATAAAGAAGAGATTGCGCTGCGTTCGGAAGCGGGATTGCCGATCGACGAGCTGTTTCGCAGGTTCTACTCGCGCCAGACGGGCGGAGCGGAAGCGGGGGACGAGCTCGTGAGCTTATTTTTGGACCTCGTTCGCGAGGATGGGGAGGCGGAGCCGGCATGAAACCTGTTACATTGACGCTTGCCGGCCTGCAAAGCTACCGGGAAGCGCAGCGCATCGATTTTTCGGCATTGTGCGAAGCGGGCGTGTTCGGCATATTCGGTCCGACGGGCAGCGGGAAGTCGACGATCCTTGATGCGATCACCCTCGCAATGTACGGTTCTGTGGAACGCGCCGGAAACAGCATTCAAGGAATTATGAACGCGATGGAGGATGCGCTGTCCGTGTCTTTCGAGTTCGAACTGGCGGAAGGTACGAGGCGCAGAACGTACCGGGTGGAACGTACGTACCGCCGCAAGACGGACGGTTCCGTAGAACAGCGACTCAGCCGGCTCACGGAAGTCGGGGTTGAGGCCGGTTCGGAAGATGTTGTGTTGGCGGATAAATCCGGAGAAGTCACTTCGATGGTGGAGAAGCTCATCGGCTTATCCATGACCGACTTTACCCGGGCCGTTGTGCTGCCTCAAGGGAAGTTTTCCGAATTTTTAGGTCTGAAGGGGCGGGAACGGCGCGAAATGCTGCAGCGACTGTTCCGGTTGGAGCGGTATGGCGACGAGCTTGCCGGACGTCTCGCCGGACGGGTGCGCGGCGTAGAGTCGCGGATGAGGGAAACCGCGGCGGAGCTGCAGGGGCTTGGCGACGCCTCGCCGCAAGCTGTGGCGGCCGCCGAGAAGGAGCTGGCCGATGCGTCCTTGTCGGAGCAGGCCAGCCTCGAACGGCTGCGGGCGATCGAGGCGAAGCACGCCGAGACGGCGCGGCTTTGGGAATGGCAAGGGGAAGCGCGGGCGCTGGAGGCGGAACGGACGTCCTTGTCGTCCCGTGAAGAGGAAGCTGCGGCTATGGAGGCCGCGCTAGCAGACGCTGCAGCTGCGGACAGGCTTGTTCCGATGGCTGATGAACGCCGGGAAGCGTCGAATCGGGCGCAGCGATTGGAGGCGGAATGCCGCCGGTTGGAAGCGGCTTTCAAGGAGGCCGCCGATCGTTATGCGGCGCTGCGAGAGGAACACCGCGCCGCCGAGCTTCGGCTCGCCGAAGGAGAGGCGCCTGCGCTTGTCCGGCTGGAGCAGCTGCGTCAGGCGATTGAGCTGTCGGAACAAGTGCGCGCCGGGGAACAATCGGCGCTGTCTTGGGCAGCCGCCCGGGAGAAGGCGCTTATGGAACGCGATGCGTGCGCAGAAGCGCTGGAGAAGAAGACGACGCTGCGGACGAAAGCGTTGACTAAACAGAACGAGCTGAGGAAAGAGTTTGTAGGCTGCGACGTGTCCGCGGACGAGCGGCGTAGCGTTGCTTCCGCCGAAAGTGCGCGCAGCGCTTGGGCTGCCGCTGTTAAAGCGGCGCAAGCGGCCCGGGCGGAGGCTGACGCGTACGCGAAAACCGTTGCCGGCCGCGAAGCGGAAGTTCTCCGGTTGGAGGAACAGGCCGACGGGTACTTGCGCAGGCTGCTGCCGCTTCAGGATTCGCTGGGACGGTACGCCGCCGAATTGCGCGAAACCGACACGATCGTTGCGGGATGGGAAAGAACTCTTCCGGAAGCGATTGATTCCGCGCGCGCGGACATCGCCGCCGGCGAACGCAAGGCGCTGGCGCTAACATTGGCCCAGAGTCTCGTTCCCGGGGAGAGCTGTCCCGTGTGCGGTTCGACTCATCACCCCGGGATCGAGTCCTCCGCCGGTGATGAGGAGCATAAGCGAGGTCAAGAGAATCGGGAGCGGCTGCAATCGCTTGAGAAGCTGTTGACCGGCGTTCGCAGCTTGTCGGCGCTCGTGAGCAGGGAAGCGGCAGCCGCAGGGAACGGGTTGGACCGGCTTTTCGCCGCTTTAGGGGTGCAGAACGATACGGAGCGGGAAAGCAGCGCGGTTGATGAAGCGGCAGCCGCATTGGACGTGGCGGATGCGGGCGCACTATCCGAGGCGTTCGAGCAGCGCCGTACGGCAGTGGCTGAAGCGTCGGAGCATATCCGCGGCATTGCGGCGGAAATTGGGCCGGCGCTTCAACAATGGGAGGCGTGCAGGAGCCGCCTCCGGGACGCGTCCGCCGCGCTCGCGGCCGAACGCGGCGTGAAGGATACGGCCGTCTTTAAAGCGAACGCGCTCGAATCTGACGCGGCCTCTCTTGGGGCAGCGTGGGCGCGCGAGTTTCCCGGGCTTACGCCGGAAACTTTGGAAGAGCGCATGCGCGACATCGAGCGCCGCGATGAAACCGCCCGCGAGCTGCGGGAACGCCTTGATAAAAGCGAGCAGTTCCTTGCCGGCATCGCTGCGGAGCTCGAGGCGCTCCAGCGCGAGCTCGCGGAGAAGGATAAAGCGCTCATCTCCGCCCAAGCGCAAGAGGAGGCGGAGTCGCGCGCCCTCGCCCTTAAGCGGGAGTCGCTGCATCGCGCGGCGGGCGACGGCGGCGACCCTTCCGAGCAAGCCCGTCAGCTGCAGGCGTCGCTTGAACGGTTGCGCGAGCAGGAGCGCGGTTTGCGCGCCGCCGCCGAGGAGTCGCGGTTGTCGTCGGAAGACGCAAGCCGGGCGCTTGCGGCCGGAGCCGAGGCGCTGAAAGGCGCGCGAGAACGGCTGCAGGAAACCGAGGACCGCTGGAGGAAGTCGTTAGAAGCGAGTCCGTTCGAGTCGGAAGAAGAGGTCCTGTCGAAGCGGCTGCCGGAAGAAAGGCGCCAAGCGTTGGCGGAATCGGCTGCCCGTTACCGGGAATCGGTCGCGAGCGTCACCGCCCGGCTGGAGGCCGTATTGGCGCGCCTTGGAGGCCGGACGGTCGAAGAGGGCGAGTGGAAGGAAGCAGCCGATTCGCTCGAGTCCGCCAAGCGGGAGCGGGAAGCGGCGCTTGAAGCGCGGGCGGCGGCGGAGCGTTCGGCGGTTCAACTGAGGGAGAAGCACGAGCAGTGGATGCGGTTGACGAAGGAGCATGAGCAGCTGGCGGATCTGCACGGGAAGCTGTCCAAGCTGCAGGCTGTGTTCCGGGGCAACGCATTCGTGGAGTTTTTGGCGGAGAAGCAGCTGTACGGCGTGACGCAGGCCGCTTCCGAACGGCTTGCGCAATTGACGCGCGGCCGTTACGCGATCGAGGTCGATTCGAACGGCGGTTTTGTGATCCGCGACGATGCGAACGGCGGCATCCGCCGCCCGGTATCGACGTTGTCGGGCGGCGAAACGTTCCTGACGTCTCTAAGCCTCGCCTTGGCGTTGTCCGCTCAAATCCAATTGGGCGGCAAATATCCGCTCGAGTTTTTCTTCCTTGACGAAGGGTTCGGCACGCTCGATCCGGAGCTGCTGGACAATGTGGTCACCGCGCTCGAGCGGCTTCATGTCGAACGCTTTTCCGTCGGCGTCATTTCGCACGTGCCGGAGCTGCAGGCACGACTGCCGCGCAAGCTGGTCGTCAGAGCGGCGGACCCGCTCGGCGCCGGATCCCGCGTGCGAATGGAAACGATCTAACTTAATGTCATTGACAACATCCATATGTTGTATTATAGTACCTCTATCACAACTACATATTGTATCGTATAGGGTGCCCTGCCTAGCAGCAGGGCTTAATAGGGAAGACCGGTGAAAATCCGGCGCGGTCCCGCCACTGTAACGGACGAGCCCACAGCATTCATGCCACTGACCTGATCGGGTTGGGAAGGCGCTGACGGGTGTAGACTCCGCAGCCAGGAGACCTGCCTTATACTTGAAACACTGAAAAACCTACGGAAGATAGGGGGGTGTTGTGCGAAACGCGCCGCGATCGCAAGATCGGGCGTCCGTTCGTTTGTCATTGCGCGCACAAGCATTGCTTTCATTCCGGGAGCAATGCTTTTTTTGTTTTTGGCGGAGAAACTCCGGTTACAAGGCGGAAAATCGTGTCCACGACGCGAAATAGCCGGACAAACTCCGGTTACAAGGCGGAAAATCGGGTCCGCGACGCCAAATAGCCGGACAAACTCCGGTTACAAGGCGGAAAATCGGGTCCGCGACGCCAAATAGCCGGACAAACTCCGGTTACAAGGCGGAAAATCGGGTCCGCGACGCCAAATAGCCGGACAAACTCCGGTTACAAGGCGGAAAATCGTGTCCACGACGCCAAAGAGCCGGAGAAACTCCGGTTACAAGGCGGAAAATCGTGTCCACGACGCGAAATAGCCGGAAAAACTCCGGTTACAAGGTGGAAAATCGTGTCCACGACGCCAAATAGCCGGAGAAACTCCGGTTAGAAGCCGTAAAATCGGGTCCGCGACGCCAAATAGCCGGAAAAACTCCGGTTACAAGGTGGAAAATCGTGTCCACGACGCCAAATAGCCGGAGAAACTCCGGTTAGAAGCCGTAAAATCGGGTCCGCGACGCCAAATAGCCGGAAAAACTCCGGTTACAAGGCGGAAGCCTGGTCCAATAGGCGCTTTCTTGTTACAGAAAATTATAGATGAATCTCAAACAAAAGGAGAAACAAACCGCTATGGAAATTGTCAAAAGAAACGGTGCCAGAGAAGAACTTGTCTTCGCGAAAATGAAAAAAGTGATCGATTTCGCGTGTGCTCCCCACAAGGAGACCGATCCGCTGGAGCTGGAAGCCGCGCTGCTCCCGCTGTTTCGCCACGGCATGACGACGAAGGAGATCCAGAGGCTGCTCATCCAAACCGCGGTGGAAAAGACGAGTGTCGAACAACCGGAGTGGCAATTCGTCGCCGCAAAACTATTAATCTACGATCTCTACAAAGAGGCGGGTATCAACCGGCAGTACGAAACGTTCGGCTACGGCGACCTCTACACGTTAATCGCCGATCTCACCGAGCGCGGCCTCTACGGCAAATACATACTAGAAACGTACACGAAATCCGAAGTAGACGAGCTTTGCGGCTATATCAAACCCGAGCGAGACTACCTCTTCAACTATATCGGGCTCAAAACTCTAGCAGACCGATACCTGATCAAAGGACGAGGCAAAGAGGTGCTGGAGCTTCCGCAAGAGCTGTTCATGGGCGTCGCGATGCACCTGGCGATGAAAGAGAAAGACCGCGTTCATTACGCAAAGCAATTCTATGACGTGTTAAGCAAGCTCGAGATGACGGTGGCGACGCCGACGCTCGCGAACGCGCGCAAGCCGCACCACCAGCTTTCTAGCTGTTTCATAGACACCGTCCCGGACGATCTATGGGGCATCTATCAAGTGGATCAAAGCTTTGCGCAAGTATCGAAGCACGGGGGCGGCATGGGCATCTACATCGGCAAGGTGCGCAGCAGAGGCTCAGACATCCGGGGGCATAAAGGAGCGGCGGGCGGCGTCGTTCCGTGGATCAAAAACTACAACAATACCGCTCTTGCCGTCGACCAGCTGGGCGTGCGTTCGGGCGCGGTGGCCGTCTACTTGGACGTGTGGCACAAAGACATCTTGGATTTTCTCAACTTGAAGACGAACAACGGCGACGACCGGATGAAGGCGCATGACATTTTCCCCGGGGTGTGCATACCCGACGAGTTCATGAAGCAGGTGCAGCAGCGCGGAACGTGGTACTTGTTTGACCCGCACGAGGTTCGCGCCGTCATGGGCTTTTCGCTCGAGGACAGCTGGGGGGACGAATGGTTGCGACGGTACGCGGCTTGCATCGGCAACCCTGCCCTAAGCAGGGATGAAATCCCGGCCATCGACATCATGAAGCGTATAATGACCAGTTCGTTCGAAACAGGCACACCGTTCCTGTTTTTCCGGGACACGGTCAACCGCTCGAACCCGAACAAGCACGCCGGCATGATCTACTGCTCGAATCTGTGCACCGAGATCGCGCAGAACGGCAGCGCCACCGAGCTGGAGCAAATGTTCCACGAGGACGGCGTCATCACGACGCGCATGCGCGCAGGAGACTTCGTCGTATGCAACCTGTCGTCGCTCAATCTCGGGCGGGTGCGCACGAAGGAGGACATCGAGCGGGTCGTCTCGCTGCAGATGCGCATGATGGACAACGTGATCGACTTGAACCGCTATCCTGTACCGCAGGCTGAAATCACGAACAAGAAATACCGGGCGGTCGGACTCGGGACGAGCGGGTACCACCAGCTGTTGGCGGAAAACGGCGTCGCTTGGGAATCCGAAGAGCATTTGCAAACGGCCGACGAGCTGTACGAATGGATCAACTATTGCGCAATCAAAGCTTCCAAAGACATCGCCAAAGAGAAAGGCGCCTACCCGATGTTCGAAGGGAGCGAATGGCAAACCGGCGAGTACTTCAAACAGCGCGATTACGCCACCTCCGAATGGAGCGAGCTCCAAGCCGAAGTTGCGAAATACGGCGTGCGCAACGCATGGATGTTCGCGATCGCGCCCACCGCATCGACGTCTCTCATCGCCGGTTCGACGGCGGGTATAGATCCGGTGTACAGGAAGTTCTTCGTCGAAGAGAAGAAAAACGCCGTCATCCCGCAAACCGCTCCGAACCTCGGGCCGAAAACGATGTGGTTCTATAAGGAGGCGCACCGGATCGACCAGCTTTGGAGCATACGCGCGGCGGGCGTCAGACAGCGCCACATCGACCAGTCTCAATCGTTCAACTTGTACATCACGCCGGAGCTGTCGGCGCGGGAATTTCTCGAGCTGTATATGGCTGCCTGGGAAAACGGTCTGAAGACGGTGTATTACTGCCGCAACCAAAGTCTTGAAGTGGAAGATTGCGTCTCTTGCTCGGCTTAACCGCTCGAATCAAGCATTCCGCGGGAACATTTTTCATCATAAGAAGGGATTTGAAAATACATGGTATTGGAAAAGAAGAAGCTGTTTAACGAGCGCGGGGACCGGGATTGGGGCAAGCGGCGCATGATCGGCGGCAACACGACGAACTTGATCGAGCTCAATAACGTGAAATACGAGTGGGCGACGAAAATGTACCGGACGATGATGAACAACTTTTGGATACCGGAAGAAATTCCGCTCGCTCAGGACGCCAAGGATTACAAAGCATTATCACAGGAAGAGCGTCAGAGCTACGATAAGATCATATCGTTCCTCATCTTTCTCGACTCGCTGCAAACTTCCAACTTGCCGAACATCAACGAGTACATTACGGCTCCGGAAGTAAATCTCATATTGACGGTGCATGCGTTCCAGGAGGCGGTGCACAGCCAAAGCTATTCGTATATCCTCGACAGCGTCTGCCCGGCGGAGGTGCGGGACCGGATTTACAACGAGTGGAGAGAGGACGAGCACTTGCTGGCCAGAAACCGGTTTATCACCGACTTGTACGAACGGTTTTTGGAAGATCCGTCGGAGACGAACCTGCTGCGCACGATCATGGCCAATTATATTTTGGAAGGAATTTATTTCTACAGCGGCTTCAGCTTCTTCTACGCTCTCGGCCGGCAGGGCAAGATGCTCGGCACCGTGTCGGAAATCAAATATATACAGCGGGACGAGCTCACCCATCTGGCGCTGTTCCAAGGCATCTTCCGCGAGCTGCGGCGGGAAAATCCGGAGCTGTTCACGCCGGAGATGGTCGAGGAGCTGCGCGGGATGATGCGCACCGCCGTCGAGAACGAAATCGCTTGGGGCCAATACATTACCCGCAACATGATCGCAGGCTTGAGCGATGAAATCATCGACCGGTACATCAAGTATTTGTCCAACGAGCGGCTTCGCAAGCTGGAGCTCGCGCCGCTCTATCCGGAAGTTTCGGAACATCCGATGAAGTGGGTGGAAAGCTTCAGCAACATGAACGGGATGAAGACGGACTTTTTTGAGCAAAAGGTGACGAATTACACGAAATCCGCGAATTTGAACTGGGACGAGCTGTGATAACGGGATAAGGCGGCGAAGTTCTCCGAGATGCCGTGCTTGATTTTTTGCGAGTGCAAGTAGCCTTTTGCCCATGGGTGAATATACATATCACCATGGGAGGTGTATTCCGACGGAAAAAAAACAAGCGCAGGAACTCGTGAAAAAACATATGCACAAATACGTGCTCGTTCAATTGAAGGACGGAACGAGCATCGACGGCATCGTCGTGGAGATGGACGACGACAATGTATACTTAGCGGTGCCGATGTCCGACGCGGAAGCGATGGCCGATATGCGCCGCGCTGTTGGCGCTTTCGCTGCTCCCTTATTATTAAAGTTTACCGGCTGAACTCGCGTGACCGCAAACGCGAGTTTCGGCGTATGAAGGTTGGACGAGCGGTTCGTTTTTCGTTAAAATGTGGAAAACGACATCCCGACGGAGGTATGCGAAGAACGATGGACTGCATTTTTTGCAAAATCATTGAAGGATCGATCCCTTCGAAGAAAGTGCTCGAAACCGACACCGTGCTCGCGTTTCACGATATTCAACCCGCCGCTCCCGTACATATTTTGATCATTCCGAAGAAGCATATAGCCACTATGAACGACGTTGAGCGTGAAGATTTGCGCTTGCTCGGCGACATACATCATGCGGCGCAGCAAATCGCCGAGCAGTTCGGCATCAAGGAGCGGGGATACCGGCTGATCAATAACTGCGGGCCGGAAGGCGGACAAGTCGTGTATCATCTGCACTATCACTTGCTCGGGGGGCAAAAACTCGGAGCGATCCATCATTAACCGTTCATTGTTTTAAGTTGACACCCTGTTTCCTTTTCACATATAATATTGTCTGATATACCATGTTTCTTGGAGTGAATGGTCGGAGGGAGGGAAAACAGGTGTCCGAAACAAAAGTTCGCAAAAACGAGACGATCGACGCTGCTCTTCGCCGCTTCAAGAGATCAATCTCCAAAGACGGCGTTTTAGCGGAAGTAAAAAAACGCAGACATTACGAGAAGCCGAGCGTGAAGCGCAAGAAGAAGTCCGAAGCTGCCCGCAAGCGGAAATACTAGGAGGCTTTTAACCGATGAACTTGAGCGAACGTTTGAACGAAGACATGAAACAAATGATGAAGAGCGGCGATAAGTTTGCCCTCAGCGTCATCCGTATGATTCGTTCATCGGTCAAGAACGTGGAAATCGATCAGCGCAGGACGCTCAGCGACGAAGAAGTGCTGGATATCCTTACCCGTGAGATGAAGCAGCGAAAAGACGCCCTCCAGGAGTTCGAGAAAGCCGGCCGTGAAGACCTTGCCGACACCGCGAAAGCCGAAATTGAAGTTATACAGCGTTATATGCCTCAACCGCTTACCGAACATGAACTTCAAGCGATCGTCCAAGAGACGATCCAAGAAGTAGGTGCATCCTCCAAGAGCGACATGGGGAAAGTGATGAGCGCATTAATGCCGAAAGTGAAAGGACGCGCCGAAGGCCGATTGGTTAACGAGACCGTCCAGAGGCTGTTGTCATAGTTATACGAGATGCGAACGCTCCCGAAAAATTTATTCGGGGGCGTTTTTTGCTAAACATAAGAATTGAAAAATCAAAATGTGAAATCTTAAGTTGCAAGAAAAACTTCCTTAAACGGACGTACCCGCTTCTTCGAATTACTTCGATCGGAGTTTTTCTTATAATATTGAAACAGCAGGATTTTTTATGCGTATACATCTTAGGAACAAAAAGATCGGAGGGTTGTATATAAGAATGAAATCGATACGGTTCGGTTTGTGCGCCGTGCTGATCCTCGGCTCGCTTTTGTCTTGGTTGGCCGGTGCCGCCGCCGGTGCGGAAGATGGGCAGGATGCGCCAGATGCTGCGAATGGTGTCGCCGTTATTCCGGTAAACCAGACGATTGAGACGGGGCTGCAGAAGTTTATGGAACGGGCGTTTGCGGAGGCGGAAGCCCGGGGGGTCCGGACCGTCGTGCTGGAGATCGATACGTTCGGCGGACGTGTGGACGCCGCGAGCGATATCGGCGCGCTGATCCGCAACAGCACGATGGAAACCGTAGCTTATGTGAACGGGGAAGCGATATCGGCAGGAAGCTACATCGCCTTGAACGCAGACCGCATCTACATGCGTCAGGGCAGCACGATCGGTGCCGCCGCGGTGGTTACGGTGTCGGGCGAACGGGTGACGGATTCGAAGATCGTCTCCATGTGGGTCGGCGCGATGAGCGGGGCGGCGGAAGCGACAGGGCGAAACCCGGACATCGCCGTCGGGATGGTTGACGAAACGGTGAAAGTCGAGATGCCGGAAATCCCAAGAACGAAAGAGCCGGGCCAATTGATTACACTGACGGCGGAAGAAGCGGTAAAAGTCGGGTATGCTTCGGCGGTGGTCGATTCGTTGGAGCAAGTCATGAAGGAGCTCGGAGTTTCAGATTACGATACGATCGAGCCGACTCTGGCGGAACGCCTCGCCAGGGTGCTGACGCATCCCGCGACAACGACAATATTGTTTATTTTAGGTTTGGCCGGACTGCTGATCGAGCTGCTCGTACCCGGATTCGGAGTGCCGGGCATAGTCGGAATTTGTTCGTTCGCGCTGTATTTTTTGGGCAATTATGTCGCGGGATTTGCGGGGGTGGAGCATTTGGCGCTGTTTATTGCGGGCGTGCTGCTGCTGGTGCTGGAATTGTTCATTCCGAGCTTCGGCATACTAGGCATTCTGGGGATCATTTCGTTGATCAGCGGCGTGGTGATGGCTGCATACGACACAGGCAATGCGCTTGTATCGCTCGGCATAGCCGTACTTGCCGCGGGCGTCATCGTGGCGGTGTTCGTTCGCTATTTTAAGCATAAAGGTGTTTGGAACCGCTTCATCCTTAAAGAGGAGCTTCGCACCGAGGAGGGATACGTCTCCCATAAAGCGAAGAACGAATTGATCGGCCGGACGGGAACGGCAGTGACGCCGCTTCGCCCGTCGGGGGTCGTACAGATCGACGGCGAACGTATCGACGTAGTCACGTACGGAGATTGGATCGCTGCGAATGCGAAGGTGGAAGTAGTGGAAATCGAAGGTGTTCGCGTCGTCGTTAGGGAGGTCTCTCCCTCGCCCGGCGAAAACCGATAAATCATTTTGGACGAAAGGTTGTTGAAACGATGGAACTTGCAACATTATTACTGATTGCTGCGATATTGATCGCGGTTGTGGTTTTCTTGAGCTTCTTCCCGATTATGCTGTGGATTTCCGCACTCGCTTCCGGCGTGCGCGTCGGAATCATTACGCTCGTCGCGATGCGTCTTCGCCGCGTCATTCCGAGCCGCATCGTCAACCCGATGATCAAGGCTCGAAAGGCCGGACTCGGAGTGAGCGTGAACCAGCTTGAGAGCCATTACCTGGCCGGCGGCAATGTCGACCGCGTCGTCAACGCGTTGATCGCGGCGGAACGCGCGAATATCGAGCTCGCGTTCGAGCGCGCCGCGGCGATCGATCTTGCGGGGCGCGACGTGCTGCAGGCGGTGCAGATGAGCGTCAACCCGAAGGTGATCGAGACGCCTTGGGTGTCCGCGGTCGCGAAGGACGGCATCGAAGTCAAGGTGAAAGCGCGGGTTACGGTGCGCGCGAACATCGATCGCTTGGTCGGCGGCGCCGGGGAAGAGACGATCATGGCGCGCGTCGGCGAAGGGATCGTGACAACGGTCGGTTCGGCGACTACCCACAAAGACGTATTGGAAAATCCGGATTTGATTTCCCGCACCGTGCTTGGCAAAGGTCTTGATGCCGGCACCGCGTTCGAAATTTTGTCCATTGATATCGCGGACGTTGACGTCGGCAAAAACATCGGCGCCCACCTGCAGACGGAACAAGCGGAAGCCGACAAGCGCATCGCCCAGGCGAAAGCGGAAGAGCGCCGCGCGATGGCCGTAGCGCAGGAGCAGGAGATGAAAGCGAGAGTCGAGGAGATGCGCGCGAAAGTCGTCGAGGCGGAGTCGCAAGTGCCTCTGGCCATGTCGGAAGCGCTGCGGAACGGGAAGCTTGGCGTTATGGATTACATGAACCTCAGAAATATCGACGCGGATACGAACATGCGCGAATCGTTCGGCCATATGTCGAATCCGGGAGAATCCGATAAGAAGTAACCGTTATGCATCGCTCCCGCGTGTTGAGGCGGCGACTGCCATAAGAAGCGAGGTGACGGAAGCTGTTCAGAATCATTGAATTTTTGTTTGAGAATATATTTGTGCTCGTGTTTCTGTTCGGTATTCTCTCCTTTCTGTTTCAAAGATTGCGCGGAGCCCCAGGCGCGGGCAGGAGAACGAATCCGATGCCCCCGTTCGGGCAAGGCCCTGTTTGGGGAGACACGCGCCGGACAGCGGGTCCCGTCGCCGTCGAGCGTGAACCGGAACCGAAGCCCGTACGGGCAGAGGTTCCGGACGTGCGCGGTGATCAATCCGAGTACGGGGAACGCGATGTACCGAAGAACCATGAAGTTCGGGCGAAGCGCGATGACCGCTACTTGAGGCCGCAGCCGGCTGCGGAGCGTCCGGACTCGAAGCATCCGTATGGCGCGGAAACGCCGTTGTCGGGCGCTGCCTCCATGAATCCGGCGCAGGGGATGATGTGGGCCGAAGTGTTCGGACCACCGCGATCGAAGAAGCCATACGGGACAAGACGATAGGGACTGTTGGAAAACTCCAATCCGCTTTTAAAGCGGCTTTGGAGTTTTTTTGTTTGCGACGGTATTTTTTGGTTGAAATCGAGTGGGGGACCGCTGCCATCGCACCATAATAAGGTCAAAAATTGACCCTATCGATCACAATAGGATCAGTTTTTGACCTTATTTCAGAATTGCATCCGTCATCCGCTCAAATAGGCTCAATTTTTGACCGTATCTCGGTCAATCCTCCTTTCCGGAGGCTCAATTCAAGATGGTAAGGTCAATTATTGAGCCTATCGATCACAATAGGGTCAAAAATTGACCTTAAAGGATTGTCTTTAACTTGTGCGAGCTTACGGTCGTGATTGGCCCGAGATTTTGCCGGTGTTGGGCTGCAGTTCCAGTATCTACACTTTTTAGCCGAAATTTTTCGGTTTCGATCGCACTCGGTTAGAACTTAGCTCCCCGCAACGGACAAAAGTTCCGTTGCAGAGGCGCACGAACGTCTTCCCTACATGTGCCCGCAGCCATTGCGCGCTTTGGCACCGTGGGAGCAGGCCACTCATCATAAATGGCCGATTCGCGGCATATTTTGTTAAGAGCAACAGGAGGGGGGCCCGCAGACCCATGCGCCGCTTTACACGCAAGTTCACCAAATGGACGGCCGACATGCTCGATCTGCCGCAAGACGTCATCTTCGATTTGCCGCGCGTAACGATGATCGGCAATATGCAGCTGTATGTTGAAAACCATCGCGGCGTGCTCCAGTTTACGGGGGAATACTTGAAGCTTGCGCTTTCGCAAGGAAGCATGGAAGTATACGGGCAGCAGCTATCGATCAGGACAATCCTTCCGGAGGAAATGTTTATCGAAGGGATCATCCGCGAAGTGAAATATTTGTAAACAGAAAGACAAGGAGGAGCGCCCATGAATTCAGGTCTCGTCTCGTTCATTAGAGGATATGTCAAAATAGCCGTTGCCGGGGAACCGTTTGAGCCGTTTATCAACCGCTTGATCGAACGGAATTACCGGGTATGGGATATTCGCCGAATCGGGGAAGGGAAGGCGGAGTTGTATGTGGTGCTTTCCGATTTTTTTCGCCTGAAACCGCATTTAAAGCAGACAGGCCTTCGCATTCGCGTGTTGGAGCGGCACGGGCTTCCCTTTTTTTTGGACAAACTGGACAGGCGTAAGTGGTTCATGGCGGGAGCGGCGGCGTTTCTCATCGGATTGTACTTGCTCTCATCTATTGTTTGGAACATCGAAGTTTCGGGCAACGATACGATTCCGGAAGATCGAATTTTAAATGCGGCTCGCTCCGAAGGGCTGTTCCTTCACCAATGGAAGTGGAAATTGAAAGACCGCAGCGAGCTGTCGCAGCGCTTGTCCAAAGCGGTTCCGAACGTCGCTTGGATCGGGGTCGAAATCCAAGGAACGACCGTGCGCATTCAAGTCGTCGAATCGACCGTTCCGAAGAAGAGAGAGCCTCGCAATCCGAGGCATATAGTAGCATCGTCCGACGCAGTCATTACGCGCATCTTGGCGGAAACGGGAGTGCCGCAAGTCGGCGTTAACACCCGCGTTCGGAAAGGCGACATTCTTATTTCGGGAATTCTCGGCGATGATCAGAACCGTAAGGTGGTCGTGGCGGATGGAGACGTCAGAGGTCTTGTTTGGTACGAATACACGGTGCAATCGCCGCTTGAACGCAAACATACGGTGTTGACCGGAGAACGGCAGTCGAGATGGTACCTTGTCATCGGCAACCGGGCGCTGCAGCTGACGGGTTACGGGCAAGAAGCGTACAAGCAGGAGAAAATGACGAGCGAACGCAGCCGGCTGCAGTGGAGGGATTGGCTGCTGCCGGTCGGATGGCTGCATGAGACGTATCAGGAAGCGAGGATCGTTAATGAAAAGGTGTCCCAAAACGAAGCGAGGGAAGCCGGATTGCGGAACGCCAGGGCTGATCTTCTGAGCAAAGTAGGGACGAAAGCGGTTATTCGGGACCAAAAAATTTTGCATGAGCGTGTCGACAATGGTAAAGTGGTGTTGAAAGTTCTTTTTGAAGCCGAGGTCGATATCGCGGCGGAGCGGCCGATACTCGAGCAAGAACTGCAGCCGCCCGAGGAAAAGTCGCCATGAACAGCAAACGAAACCTACCGACTGAGGAGTGAAGGATGCCGTTGATCGAACGCGATGCAGCCAATTCCGCAAAAATTCCGCTGCGAAATGCCGCTGAAGGTCTCGCGCTTTTCGGACCGCAGGACGCATTCTTGCACCTGATCGAGAAACATACGGAGGCCGCGGTATTTTCCAGAGACGCGGAGATCGTGATCCGCGGAAACGCACGCGAAGTCGAGCAATTGCAACAATTGTTCGAAGTGTTGTTGGAGCTCGTACGGGGCGGATATTCGCTTTCCGAACGGGACGTGCTTTATGCGCTGGAGCTTTCGGACAATTTGCAGGCCGACCAGCTTCTCCATTTGTTTAAAGGCGAAATAACGACCACATATAAAGGCAAACCGATTAAAGCGAAGACGATCGGCCAGAATCATTACGTTACGACGATCCGGAAGAAGGATATTGTGTTCGGGATCGGCCCGGCGGGGACGGGCAAGACGTACCTCGCGGTCGTGACCGCCGTAGGAGCGTTGAAAGAAGGCAAAGTGAAGCGGATCGTTCTTACGAGACCGGCGGTGGAAGCCGGGGAAAGTCTCGGTTTTCTTCCGGGCGATTTGCAGGAGAAGGTCGATCCGTATTTGCGTCCGTTGTATGACGCGCTGAACGACGTGCTCGGGCCGGAAGCGGTTGCCAAGGCGCTTGAGCGGGGCTTGATCGAAGTCGCTCCGCTTGCGTATATGCGGGGTCGGACGTTGGACGATTCGTTCATCATCTTGGATGAAGCGCAGAATACGACTCCGGAGCAGATGAAGATGTTTCTTACCCGCCTCGGTTTTGGGTCCAAGATGGTCATTACCGGCGACGTGACCCAGATCGATTTGCCGCGCGGCAAAATATCCGGGCTCGTCGAAGCCGAGCGCATATTGAAACACGTTGAAGAGATCGGCTTTATCTACTTTGCCGAAGCGGACGTCGTCCGCCATTCCTTGGTTCAGAGAATCATCTCCGCATACAACAACGACAAGGAAAACCAACAGCAGTAGGAGGACCGACGCTCTATGACGTCGAATGAAGTTCGCATTCGCGGGAAACACCGCTATCAGGCAACCGGTTGGAAGTATAGTGCGGGTGTAAGGGCAGCGCTTTTGTTGTCGTTCGCCCTTCTTTTTTATTTCTCGTTATCCGGTGACGTTATTAAACCGACTTTCGACGTTGAGGTGGATTCGTCCAGCCCGGAAACGATCTACGCTCCGGAGCGGCTGGAGGATAAAATCGCGACGGAGGAAGCGAAAGAGACGGCCTCGAAACGCGTACCGCCGGTATCCACGTTCGTGCCGATGAAAAATACGGAGCTCGTCGAGCGGCTCTTCGACGAAATCGAGAAAATCAACGCCGACGAAAGCTTGACGTCGGACGAGAAGGCAAGCATTTACCGAAACAAGCTTCCGGACTTGTATCATGAAACATACGACAGCTTTATCAGACGTCTGCAGTCGGCCGGCACATACAACGAGTCGCTGCTGGAGCAGATGACCGCCAAGCTGCGGGAGCAGCAGTACCGGTTCCCCGAAGAGGACTTTTATAAATTACCGAAATTGAAGCCGTCGCAGTTGAAAGAAATGGAACCCGTCGTCATCGATTTGGTCAACCGTCTGATGAGCGATCCGGTAAGCGACGCGGATACGGTGCGCCAGAAGGTGCCGGAACTGGTCAACGCTTCTTCGATAAACACGAGTTTTGCGCGCGGGCTTGCACAAGAGCTGGTGCGATTCACGCTGACGCCGAACCGGTTCTACGACGCGAAAGCGACGGAAGACGCCAGGGAAACGGCTCAACGGGAAACGCAGACGATTTATATTGAAAAGGGCGAGCCGATCGTGGAGAAAGGCCAGCTGATCACGTCCGAAATTTACTCCAAACTCGAGAACGCCGGTCTTATTCAAAATCGGGACAACAACTTACTGCCGCGTGTAGGACTGGCCATCCTTGTCCTATTATTCACAGGCGCCCTGTATATGTTCGTGAGGAACAGCCGGTTGACGATCAGAAGCGATAACCGGCCGTTGTTAATGCTGCTGCTTATATTCATAATCAACGTGATCGCAATGGAGACGGTCGCGATCGGACAAGGGATTGACCCGTCTATCGCGTATTTGGCGCCTATCGCCATGGGGACCATGTTGATTGCGGTTCTATTGGACGACCAACTTGCGCTTATTTCGTCCTCTATTTTCGGGGTGCTTGCGAGCATTACGTTCAATATGAATTCCGATCTGATTTTCGATTACAATTACGGCATTGTCTTTACGGTGATCTGTTTCGTTTCCATATTCGCCATCCGCAAAGCGAGCCAACGCGCATCGATATTGCGGGCGGGCTTGTCGGTTTCCGTATTTTCCGCGCTGACCGTATCGGCGATCGCTTTCATCTCGGAGCCCGGCGGATCCGATTATCAAGATGTGCTTCTGTCCGTGGCATATGCGTTTACAGGCGGGCTGTTGACGGCGGTATTCGTCATCGGGCTCATGCCGTTCTTTGAAGTAACCTTCGGGATATTGTCGCAGCTCAAGCTTGTGGAATTATCGAATCCGAACCATCCGCTGCTGCGCAAGCTGCTGACCGAAGCGCCCGGAACGTACCATCACAGCGTCATGGTCGGCAATTTGTCCGAAGCGGCGGCTGAAGCGGTCGGGGCGAACGGACTGCTGTGCCGGGTCGGATCTTTCTATCATGATATCGGAAAAACGCGAAGACCGGGTTATTTTATCGAGAATCAGATGAACAGGGAAAATCCGCACGATTCGCTTCAGCCTAGCGTCAGCAAAGCGATCATTATCGCGCATGCCAAGGACGGCGTCGATATGTTAAGCGACGCGAAAATTCCGAAGCCGATCCGGGATATCGCGGAGCAGCATCACGGCACGACGCTGCTGAAATATTTTTATTACAAAGCGTTAAAGCAACAAGAAGAACTTGCGGGTCGAGCCGAACCGGACGGAACGGGAGCGGAGGAGTCGGCTGCCGCCGCGGAAGCGGTCAGCGAAGCCGAATACCGCTATCCGGGGCCGAAGGCGCAAACGAAGGAAGCCGCGATCGTCGGCATAGCCGACTGCGTGGAGGCGGCCGTTCGAAGCTTGCGCAATCCGACCGTCGAGCAGATCGACGGCATGGTGCGCAAAATTATTAAGGACAGGCTCGACGATCAACAATTCCATGAATGCGACATGACGTTGAAGGAATTGGACACCATTGCGAAGAGCATGAAAGAAACGCTGCTCGGCATCTTCCATTCACGGATCGAATATCCGGAAGCCGCGCAGGCCGCGAAGGACAAGGAGGAACCGAAAAGCTCATGAGCTTGAGACTCGAAATGATGAATGAACAAGAGACCGTTCCGCTGCCGGACGGCATCGGAGAGACGCTCGAGCGGCTGCTGGCGTTGGCGGGCGCCGCGGAAGGAGTGGACAACGGCGAAGTCGCCTTGACGTTCGTTACCGACGAAGAAATCCGCGATTTGAACCGGCAATACCGCAATATCGACAAAGCGACCGACGTGCTGTCGTTCTCAATGTGGGAAGGTGACGAAATGGCTGACGCACCGGAAATCGAAGACGACCCGATCGGAGATATCGTCATATCCCTGGAGACGGCCAAACGCCAATGCGAAGAATACGGGCATTCCATCGAGCGTGAGATCGGTTTTTTGTTCGTCCACGGGTTTCTTCATTTGATCGGGTACGACCATGAAGATGAAGCTTCGGAGAAAGAGATGGTCCGAAAGCAAGAATCCGTGCTGCAGCAAGCGGGACTCACCCGCTGATCCCCGCCATGAAATGGCTGCGCAGTTTCGGATACGCATTGGAAGGCTTCGTATTCGCTGTCCGTACCCAAAGGCACATGAAATTTCATCTCGCGGCGGCAGCCGCCGCGATCATTGCATCCGTCTTCGCCAGGCTTGAGCCACAGGAATGGCTTTGGGTCATTCTCGCCATCGCTCTCGTATGGTCCGCCGAATTGCTGAACACGGCGCTGGAGCAAGTCGTGGATCTCGTCTCGCCGGACCGGCATCCGATCGCGAAAGCGGCGAAAGATACGGCGGCCGCGGCCGTGCTGATCGTGTCGATATTCGCTCTTGCGGTCGCAATCATTATTTTGATTCCCGCTTTTATCGAGCAATGGAAATAGTTATTCCGCGAATGAGGAAAGTTAAGGACGGGTGGAACCGATGACAACGGTAACGAACGAGCAATTAACGGAGCATGCGTTGAAGGCGCGGCAGCGCGCATATGCGCCTTATTCCCGGTTTGCGGTCGGCAGCGCGCTGCTGGACAAGCACGGGCAAATTCATTACGGCTGCAACGTGGAGAACGGCACATACTCGCCGACGAATTGCGCCGAACGAACAGCATTGTTCCGCGCAATCGCCGACGGCGTGAAGCGGGGCGATTTCGCCGCGATCGCGGTCGTCGCCGACACGGACGGTCCTTGCACGCCTTGCGGAGTATGCAGGCAAGTGCTTGCGGAGCTTTGCCCGCCGGACATGCCGGTCATCATGGGCAACTTGAAAGGCGATACGGCCGTAATGACCGTTTCCGAACTGCTGCCGAGGGCATTCATACTGGAGGGATACGACGATTGATGGCGGACGCACCTTTTCACTCGGGATTCATTACGATTATCGGCAGGCCGAACGTGGGCAAGTCCACACTGATGAATCAGATCATCGGACAGAAGATCGCGATTATGTCCGACAAGCCGCAGACGACACGGAATAAAATACATGGCGTATATACGACGGACCGGATGCAGATCGTATTTCTGGATACGCCGGGCATACATAAGCCGAATTCCAAACTCGGCGATTTTATGGTGAAGGTCGCTACCGATACGTTAAAAGAGGTCGACGTCGTGTTGTTCCTCGTCGACGTCTCCGCGGGACTTGGAGGCGGCGACCGGTTTATCATCGAGCAGCTGGCAGGCGTGCGCACCCCGGTCATACTGGGCTTGAACAAAATAGATACCGTGCATCCGGAGGAGCTGCTTCCGATTATCGCGCAATACAAGGAGCTGTACGAGTTTGCCGAGATCGTACCGTTTTCCGCTCTGCACGGCAACAACGTGACCGTTTTGCTTGAACAGCTCGGCAAATATTTGCCGGAAGGACCGCAATATTATCCTGCCGATCAAGTGACGGATCATCCGGAGCAATTCGTATGCGCGGAGCTGATAAGGGAAAAAATTCTGCACCTCACCAAAGAGGAAATTCCTCATTCCGTCGCTGTAACCATAGAATCCATGAGTGTCAGGGACAACGGCATTGTCGACATATCCGCCGTCATCTTCGTCGAGCGCGATTCGCAAAAGCCGATCGTGATCGGGAAGAAGGGAGCGTTGTTGAAGGCTGTCGGCGAAGGAGCCCGCCGGGATATCGAACTGCTTCTCGGCTCGAAAATTTTCCTCGAATTATGGGTCAAAGTGAAGAAGGATTGGCGCAATCAAGAACGGGTGTTAAAAGATTTAGGCTTCAGGCACGATTAGACAAATGATCTCCGGAAGGTTACCATCAATTGTATGGGATAGCTTTATCGCCTCAGTATCATTCTAAATGTAAGAGCGTCATGTCATTACACCGGAAGGGATGAATACGATGCGAGATTTTTCGTGGAAGTATTTTACTTTGACTGGAGACGTCGATGCTTACATGTTGTACAAAGAATGGGACCAACTCGAAGGTTCCGGCGACGTCCATCCAGACGAAGTTCCGGGAGATGAAGATGCAGAGGTATGTTATACCGAGTAGAGGGCATCGTGATTCGCGCCGTCGAGTACGGTGAAGGCGGCGTTATTATTACCCTTTACACAGCCGGTAACGGAAAGCAAGGGGTGATGGTGCGGGGTGCGAAAAAGATGCGCAGCCGCCACGCCGCCGTCACCCAGTTATATACATATGGCGAGTATGTGTTTTTCAGGTCGGGCGCCGGTTCGTTAGGCACGCTGAATCATGCGGAAATCATCGATTCTTATCAAAGAGTCCGAACCGATCTCAGATCGTCCGCATATGCGGCTTATTTTGCGGAATTAATTGACCGGCTTGTTCCCGACGGCGAAGCTTCATCATTTTTGTTCGAGCAGTTGAAAGCGTCGCTTGCCGCGTTAAATGACGGTAAAGACCCGCAAATTGTCGCGCATCTGCTGGAGATGAAGCTGTTTCAGTTTGCCGGCATTCCGCCGGTGCTGCATGAGTGTGTAGCATGCGGACAACCGTTTCCGGCGGACAGCCCCGTTTCGTTCAGCGTAACCCGCGGCGGAGCGCTGTGCCGTCGATGCGCCCAAACCGCCGAGGATGCGGCGCCGATAACGCAAAGCGTTCATAGACTTCTCCGGGTGCTTCAAACGACCGATGCGCGTTCGATCGGATCGGTAAACGTCCGCAAGGAATCCAAATCCGCCGTAAAGGCGATCCTTCGCCGGTGGATGGATACGCATGCGGATGTTCGTTTGAAAACTCGCGGAGTGTTGGATCAAGTGGAAGCGGTATATGACTCTTGACTTCAGGCATTTTTTTTGATATAACATATTTCAATTTCAATAATGATTGCGGAGCAATCGGCACGTTGACGAAAAAGAGTACCTTTCACGGCGGAATCAGCGAACGGGGACAGTGGAAGCCCGGACCGTGCGGGTTAGGGAACGGCATTTTCGGAGTGCCGGCGTTCCGGTGGAAAAGTGGGTATGTCCGTCCGCATTGCGGACGGACATCTGCCAAGTAGGGTGGAACCGCGGGAAAAGAACCCGTCCCTACGTCCTGTTCGCAGGCGTAGAGGCGGGATTTATTTTTTTCATTAAGAAGGGGAGATTAAGCATGACGGCAAAATCAATGGATGCGATTACGGCGCTGGCCAAGCATCGGGGTTTTATATTTCCGGGTTCCGAAATATACGGCGGGCTTGCCAACACATGGGATTACGGGCCGCTCGGCGTAGAACTGAAAAACAATATCAAGCGCGCGTGGTGGAAAAAGTTTATCCAAGAGTCGCCTTACAACGTCGGTTTGGATGCGGCTATATTGATGAATCCGCAAACTTGGGTGGCGTCCGGCCATGTCGGCAACTTCAACGATCCGATGATCGATTGTAAACAGTGCAAATCCCGGCACCGCGCAGACAAGCTGATTGAGAACGCTCTGGCGGAGAAAGGGCGGGAGATCGTCGTAGACGGCATGACGTTCGATCAAATGATGGATTTGATCCGCGAACACCATATCGCATGTCCGGATTGCGGCGCATTCGACTATACCGACATCAGGCAATTTAATTTGATGTTCAAGACGCATCAAGGCGTCACCGCTTCGAGCGCGAACGAAGTGTTTCTTCGTCCGGAAACCGCGCAAGGCATATTCGTGAACTTCAAGAATGCGCAGCGCACGATGCGCCGCAAGCTGCCGTTCGGAATCGGGCAAATCGGCAAAAGCTTCCGCAACGAGATTACTCCGGGCAACTTTACGTTCCGGACGCGGGAATTCGAACAGATGGAGCTCGAATTTTTCTGCAAACCGGGAGAAGATCTGCAGTGGTTCGAGTATTGGCGCTCCTTCTGCCGGGACTGGCTGCTCGGTTTGGGCATGAAGCCAGACAGCATCCGCCTGCGCGACCATTCCGCAGACGAGCTTTCGCATTACAGCAACGCGACGACGGATATCGAATACCGTTTCCCGTTCGGCTGGGGCGAATTATGGGGCATTGCCGACAGAACCGATTACGACTTGAAGCAGCACATGGAACATTCCGGAGAAGATTTCAATTATCACGACCAAGAAACCGGGGAGAAGTTCATTCCGTATTGTATAGAACCTTCTCTTGGAGCGGATCGAGTGACGTTGGCGTTCTTGGTCGACGCTTATGAAGAACAGCAGCTGGAAGGAGACGACAGCCGCGTCGTGCTGCGGTTGCATCCGGCCCTTGCTCCTTATAAAGCAGCGGTGTTCCCGTTGTCAAAGAAGTTGAACGACGGCGCGCAGAAGGTGTTCCAGCAGCTTTCGAAATGGTTCATGACCGATTACGACGACGCCGGCTCGATCGGCAAGCGTTACCGCCGTCACGACGAAATCGGCACGCCGTACTGCATTACTTACGACTTCGATTCCGAAACGGACGGACAGGTGACGGTCCGCGACCGGGACACGATGGAGCAAGTCCGCATGCCGATCGACGCTCTCGTATCGTTCTTACGGGAAAAGACCGAGTGGTGAGCCGCATATTAAAACGGCAATCGAAGAAGGATTTTTTCGGTTTTTACCGTATATAATAGTATGGGTAACGATAAATTGGAAAATAAAGTATTCGTTGATGCGGACGCATGTCCGGTGAAAGAGGAAATCGCCCGCGCGGCGTTGCCGTTCGGCATTCCCGTGTGGATGGTTTCCTCTTATAATCATGTGCTGCCCGACTTGCCGGGAGTGACGAACTTTACTGTCGACGCTTCCTCGCAGTCGGCCGATTTGTTTATCGCCAACCGGCTGCGGCGCGGAGACGTGCTTGTAACGGGCGATTACGGTCTTGCAACGATCGGTCTTGCGAAGCAGGCGTTCGTTATGTCTCCGAGAGGGCTGGTGTTTACGGATGAAAACATCGGCCGGTTGCTCGACGAGCGCCATTATTCCGCAAAGAGGAGAAGGGCGGGGCTGCGCTCCAGGGGGCCGAAACCGCTGTCGGTTCATGAGAAAGACACATTTCTACATGTTTTGACAAAAGTTTTGCGCAACTTGCAGGAGAATGGGTACTCATAGCGAATACTATAGATGCAATTTCGGAACGTGGTGGTAGGTATGAAATCCGGAACGATCCCGAACGAGGTCATCCAAACGGTGCAGAAGCGGGCGGATATTGTCGATGTTGTCGGCAAGTACGTCTCTTTAACCAAGCGCGGACGTAACCATATCGGGTTGTGCCCGTTCCATTCGGAGAAGACGCCCTCTTTTAACGTGTCGCAAGAGCTGCAAATATTCAAGTGCTACGGCTGCGGCGTCGGAGGAGACGTATTCAAATTTCTCGTGAACATTGAAGGGATTACATTCCCGGAAGCGGTTCGCATGTTGGCCGAGGAAGCCGGCATTCCCTTCGATTTCGCCGCGGAGAAAGCCGAGTTGACGCCGGAACAGCGCGAAGCGCACGCCATGATTGCAGCGAACGAAGAAGCGTCGAAGTTTTTTCACTTCGTTCTGAACAACACGGCGCAAGGCCAAACCGCTTACAATTATTTAAAGGATCGCGGGTTTTCCCAGAAGCTGATCGACGAATTCCGGCTTGGGTTCGCTCCTCCGATATGGGACGCTTTGGGGAAACATCTTCAATCGAAACAATTTTCCGTTTCGTTATTGGAGAAAGCAGGACTGGTCATCCGTAAATCGGAGGGCGACGGAACATTCGACCGGTTTCGCGACAGGGTCATGTTTCCCATCCAAGACCAGCAAGGGCGGGTGATTGCGTTCGGGGGCAGAAGCCTAGGCAACGAACAACCGAAATATTTGAATTCGCCTGACTCTCCGCTTTTCCACAAAAACCGGACATTGTACCGTCTCCACGCGGCAAAGGCGGCGATTCGGAAGACGAGACAAGCCGTGTTGTTCGAAGGTTACGCCGACCTGATCAAAGCATGGGAGGCAGGGGTGGATAACGGCGTCGCTACGCTCGGTACGGCATTATCCGAACATCATATCAATACGCTTAAGCGATATTGCGACCGTATCGTTATTTGCTACGACGGCGACCGTGCCGGACAGAGCGCCGCTCACAAGTGCGTGTTGCTATGCGAGAAGCTGGGATTGCACGCAACCGTCGCGATGCTGCCCGACGGATTCGATCCCGACGATTACATCGGCAAACACGGCGGAGAAACGTTCCGCACGGCGATTGTGGAAAACGCCGTTCCATCAACAAAATATAAAATACTATATTTAAAGAAAGAACATACACTACAAGATGACGGCGGTAAACTGTCATACGTCCGTTCGGCGCTTGGGATTGTCGCATCGCTGCAATCGCCCACGGAACGCGAACACTATGTAAGAGAGTTGGCCCAAGATGTCGGATATTCCTTTGAATCTCTGAAACAAGAGATGAACGAGCTTCGCCAAAAATTGAGATATCTTGGGGATAAGAACGAAAATCAGTGGAATAATGATATGAATGACAAGGGGAGCCGGCAGTCGATCCCCGAATTGCGTCCGGCCTATCATAATGCGGAACGGCAGCTCCTCTCCGCGATGATGCGCAGCGGCGAAGTCGCCGAGCTGGTTCGCGAACGGATCGGGGACGGATTTCATGTGGAAGCTCATGCAGCCTTAGCTGCTTTCTTATATGCATATTATGCAGACGGCAAATCGGCGGACCCCGCCGCCTTCATAGGAGGACTCGGGGACGACCGGCTTACGTCGTCAGCCAGTTCGATTTTGCTGCAATTTCCTCAAGAGGCGGTGAACGGGAAGGTCATCGAACATTGCCTTCAAGAAATTCGAAAGCACGGAATGGAACTGACCTTAAAGCAGAAGCAACATGCGCTTGTAAATGCCGAACGCGGCGGCGACATCGCGCTCTCGGCACAAATCGGAATTGAGATTATAACCCTAGAGAAGGAACTGAAGTTGCTCGCCCAACGTATCTAGGGAGGAGGGAGTGGTCGTATGACGAACGAACAACATACGGAACAAGAGTCCGAGCTTACCTTGGAACAAGCGAAAGAACAACTGATTGAACTGGGTAAGAAACGTTCGGCGTTAACGTATAAAGAAATCATGGAACGGTTATCTCCGTTCGATCAAGATCCCGAACAGATGGATGAGTTTTTCGAACAACTGGCGGAACAAGGCATCGATATCGTGAATGAAGCGGAAGATACGATGCGGCTTAATGAAGAGGATGGCGACGAGTTCCACTTCGACGACGATTTGTCCTTGCCTCCGGGCGTGAAGATTAACGATCCGGTAAGAATGTATTTGAAAGAAATCGGCCGTGTGCCGCTCCTGTCCGCCGAGGACGAGGTAGGTCTCGCGAAGCGGATCGAGAACGGGGACGAGGAAGCGAAGCGCCGCTTGGCGGAAGCGAACTTGCGACTCGTCGTAAGCATCGCAAAGCGTTACGTCGGACGCGGAATGCTGTTCCTGGACCTCATTCAAGAAGGAAATATGGGTCTGATCAAAGCGGTAGAGAAATTCGACCATACGAAGGGGTACAAATTCAGCACGTACGCAACATGGTGGATTCGGCAAGCCATTACGAGAGCGATAGCGGACCAAGCAAGAACGATTCGTATCCCCGTACATATGGTGGAGACGATCAATAAGCTCATCCGCGTATCCCGGCAGCTGCTGCAAGAGCTCGGAAGGGAACCGACTCCCGAAGAGATCGCCAAGGAGATGGACTTGAGCACCGAGAAAGTCCGGGAAATAATGAAGATCGCACAAGAGCCGGTTTCGCTTGAAACGCCGATCGGCGAAGAGGACGATTCGCATCTGGGCGACTTCATCGAGGACCAGGAAGCGCTCGCTCCCGCCGATGCGGCGGCATACGAATTATTGAAAGAACAGCTGGAGGATGTGCTCGATACGTTAACCGAACGTGAAGAGAACGTACTTCGCTTGCGTTTCGGATTGGACGACGGCCGGACGAGAACATTGGAAGAAGTAGGTAAAGTGTTCGGCGTCACCCGGGAACGCATTCGCCAAATAGAAGCGAAAGCACTGCGGAAGCTGCGCCACCCGAGCCGTAGCAAACGGTTGAAAGATTTCTTGGAATAAGAAAAACTTCTTCGAAGAAACTCCAGGAAGCCAGACCGCGATTAAAGGAAGTTTTTCTTGAAACATAAGAATTTACCTTTACATGCCTGAAAAATTATTAATTCTTATGTTATAACTACACCCTATCAAGACCTTCCTCTTTGCAGCGAAGGTCTTTTTCTTGGCGGAGGTGCGCGCGTGGAGCGTGAGAAGCGAACGATTATAGTAACGGAAATCGAGCACTGGCGGCGAAGCAAGCTGCTGCCGGAACAATACTGCGATTTCCTGCTCAACTTATACGCCGAATCTGCCGACATCGATGTCAAGCCGGACAGGCATTGCGGCAAACAAGCCGTTCTGGAAAGCAATGCGCTGCAATGGGTGTCACTTTTTGGAATCGTTGCTTGTATTTGTTATGTTGCTTTACATTTTAGCTCTTTTCGGCCGCAGTTGCAAATCGGATTGTTCGTATTCGGCTGCGTCGCGCCGTACGTGTCCGCAGCGTTGATCCGCCGTCGTAAACCGCTTGCGGCCAACGTATCGTCGGGTCTCGGGACCGCGCTTATGCTGATCGCCGGACCGTTGTTGTTGAGACAAATGGGCTGGCAGGAATGGGTGCAAACCGCGCTTTATTTTTCAGTTTGCTCATTGATTTGGCTGGGCGCTGGGGTCGGCTTCCGAATGTCATGGCTCCACTTTTGCGGATGGTTGGGTCTCATTGTGTCTTACGCACTTGTGCTCAATCGATTGTCCGTACCGGGCGATTGGGTTACGCTTGAATTATGCTGGCTCCCGCTGTCATTCTTGCTCGGCTGGCTAGGCTGGCTGTTCAGCCGAAGGGCGAAGAACGCGGGGGCGGTACTCTTGGTTGTGTCTTGTTTGTTATGGTTTATGCCCGAAAGCTATGCGCTGCTGCTTACGGATTGGTCCGTAACCGCCGCACAAATGCTGCTATTGGGTAAACTAGCGTTACTGGGAGCATTGGCATTTATGCTCCGGAAAATTTGGATCGAATGGGTTGTCTAACGAATGGTACAATTGTCCAAACGGCTTGAGACGATAGCGAATATGGTGCCCAAAGGCGGTACGGTGGCGGACATCGGTTCGGATCATGCGCTGCTGCCTGTCTTTCTCGTTGAAACCGGCACAGCGCAGCGTGCGGTGGCAGGCGAAATTAACGACGGTCCGCTGCAAGCGGCACGAAAGCAAGTGGCCGAAGCGGGGTTGAACGATCGCATTTCGGTACGGCAAGGCGACGGCCTCGATGTCATCTCTCCGGGAGAAGCGGATACGATAGTGATCGCCGGCATGGGAGGCGGCACCATCGCCGACATATTGACCCGCGGAGAAGCGGCCGGCAAACTGAGCGGAGTTTCCCGGCTGGTGCTCCAACCGAACATCGGCGAACGCATCGTAAGGGAATGGTTTCTTTCCTACGGCTGGAAGCTGGTTCAGGAGCGGCTGTTGGAGGAAGACGGGATAACGTACGAAATACTTGTTGCCGAACAGACCTCTTCATGCAGCGATGCGGAGGAGCATAATCGGGAGTTGTATTCGAAGGAGCTTCCGTTCGCCGGCTTCGTGCCCAAAGAGCTTCGTCTCCTTATGGGGCCGTACCTGCTTTCCGCTCCAAACAGGGTATTTCTCGAGAAATGGTCGGCGTATGCGGACAAATTGGATCGAATGATCGAACAGATCGGCAAATCCGAGGCGCTTGAGGCAAAACGCAAAAGAGACGCATTAATTGAAGAACGCAAAGGTGTGAAGGAGGTTCTGGCATGCTTGTCCGAGTACGTGATATCGTAACGCTGTTGGAACGGTTCGCTCCGCCGTATTTGGCCGAGCCGGACGATCCGATCGGCCTGCAAATCGGGCATCCAGATAATCAAGTGTCGCGAATTTCCGTTGCGCTTGAAGTCACGGAAGAAGTGGCGGAGGAAGCGATCCGGGAAGGGGCTCAGTTGATTTTTGCGCATCATCCGCTCATTTATCGTCCGCTGAAATCGATCCGCACGGACCGGCCTGAAGGGAAGCTTGTCGGAAAGCTGTTGGTGGGCGGCATATCGGTCTACGTTGCGCACACGAATCTCGATGCCGCGCACGGCGGAATCAACGACATGATGGCGGAAGCGATCGGTCTCTCACAGCTGTCGCCGTTGCGCATTTCTTATACGGAACCGTTGTATAAGCTCTCTGTGTTTGTGCCGTCCTCTCATCTGCATGCGGTCCAAGAAGCGATATTTTCCGCCGGGGCCGGTCATATAGGCAATTACAGCCGCTGCAGCTTCAACGTCGAAGGATTCGGTACGTTCATGCCTGAGGAAGGCAGCGAGCCGTATATCGGAACTCAGGGGAAGACGGAGCGGGTGTCGGAAACGAAAGTCGAAACGATCGTTCCTGCGGGAAGGCGGCAGGCGGTTGTGGAAGCGATGCTGAAGGCGCATCCGTACGAAGAGGTCGCGTACGATATATATGCATTGGAGCTGAAAGGGAAATCGTTCGGACTAGGCCGGGTCGGCATGCTGCCGGAGCAAGTCGAGTTAGCGGAATTCGCCCGCAAGGTGAAAGAAGCTTTCGGAGTGCCTGCGGTTCGCGTGGTCGGCGATGCAGACCGGAAGGTGTCAAAAGCCGCGGTTCTTGGCGGCTCCGGGAAAAGCTTCCTCCGCGATGCGATTGCGGCGGGTGCCGACGTATTCGTCACCGGAGATTTCGACCACCATACGGCGCACGATGCGTTGGCGGCGGGTGTGGCCATCGTCGATCCGGGGCATCACGCAGAGCAGATTATGAAGCGAGGAATGGCGGATTGGCTCAACGGCCGGTTGAAAGAAACAAACGCCGCCGCTAAAGCATACGCTTCCGCCGTTCATACCGAACCTTTCAAGTTTATCTAAGGATTAACATCGAAGGAAGCAACATCACATTGCGGCAGTGACGATTTATTTGTATACTTACTATATACTTGAGAAGTTTGACAGACAATCGCCGGCGGCCGTGTGCCGCGGGAGGAAAGTCCGGGCTCCATAGGGCAGAGTGCTGGATAACGTCCAGTCGGCGCGAGCTGAAGGATAGTGCCACAGAAATGGACCGCCGATGGCGCGCAAGCGCACAGGCAAGGGTGGAACCGTGGTGTAAGAGACCACGAGGAGGCATGGCGACATGTCTCCTGGTAAACCCCACTTGGAGCAAGACCTAAGAGGAACGCGGCGGCGCAATGCCGCAGCCCTTGCCCGGGGCGCGTTCGGGTTGGTCGCTTGAGCGCAGCAGCAATGCTGCGCCTAGATAGATGATTGTCGCTTCATGCGTGGCAGGGAAGGTGACCCGATACGACCACTAGAAGCACAGAACCCGGCTTACGGCAAACTTCTCCGTTCACCGATCCATAAATACGAAAGCTGGTTGCAACAACGCGTCTAAGGCGCCGTTGATGCAGCCAGCTTTTTTGTGGTAACAACCTATGTTATGTCCCCGGTGATCAAGCGCCAGAGCCAATCAAAGATCGACTCGGTACCGCCGAATGTTCGTTTCTCAGCTTGTTCGTCGGCATTTGCGTTGGGAGTTACGCCTGCCGCAAGCTGAAGTGCGCGCTGCACGTGGATTTGGCCGTAACCGAAATAGTCGTCCCGCCCCTGAGCTCCCAAATCCTCTGCGCTTTGGCGCATGATATCGTAAACTTCGGTGTTCTTTAATTGCGAATTGACCGAACGAATAAGCGCGGCCAGAGCGGCCGTGTGCGGGCTCGCCATCGATGTGCCCGAGAGCGCCGCATATTGATGGTTCGTATAGGTGCTGGCAATGTTTTCGCCGGGCGCTACGACGTCGACATAACCGCCGTAATTAGAGAAGGAAGCTTTCTCCCTGTTCGCGTTGGTGGCGGATACCCCGAACACTTCCTCGTACGCGGCCGGATAACCGGGCTGTGACGTGTTGTCGTTGCCGGTTGCCGCCACTATGACTACATCCCTGTCGAAAGCGTAGCGGATGGCGTCGTGCAAAAACTGAGCGCTTGCATAATTGCCGAGACTTAAATTAATAACCCTCGCCCCATGATCGGTCGCCCAGATGATGCCTTCGGCGACGGCGTATGTGCTTCCCATTCCGCTCGAGTCGAGCACCTTGACCGGCATGATCCGGTTATACCATGTCATCCCCGCAACGCCTTCCCTGTTATCCGTAAGAGCCGAAATTACGCCCGCGACATGAGTGCCGTGACCGACATCGTCCTCTGGGGGTTTGCTCGAATCGATCACGTTATACCCTTCGGCAAGCCGTCCTTGCAAATCCGGGTGCGACATGTCGACACCGGTGTCGATTACGGCGACGGTCACCTGGTCGTTGCCGCGGGTCAATTGCCAGCCGCCCGGCGTTTGGATGATGGGCAGATTCCACTGGTACCTGCTATACAGATCGTCGTTCGGAATAATCGGTGCGGCGGAGTCCGTTTCATTCGTCACATATAAGTAATGGGGCTCGACATATTGCACGCCCATTGTTTGAAAGTATTTCATCATATCCTTCGTGCTTTTATGCCGGGATTCAAATACGTATGCGTAACCGAGTTTTTTCACGTTTACTGCGCCGATTTCGTTGGAAATCTCGCGCAGCCTTTCTTCGGAAGGCTCCTCTTGGAAACGGACAACGACCTCCTTACGAATATAGTGGCTTACGCCTTTGTTTTCTTCCGCCGTATCGACATCCATTTCCTTGCCGGTGTTCGGATCGTACGCGCGAATGCCGAACCGCTTCCTTTCATCGGGAAAAGGCTTTATACGGAGGTTTCGAATTTGATGGTCGGCCACTTTTCGCAAAATATCTTGGTGCACCAACCCGACAATTCCTCCGCGCGGATCGCTGCGTGACGGCACCCCAAGAACGAAATATTTATCTCCGTTCGTATCCTCCAGTGCATTCGACTCATATGTTTGTCCGCGAAGCACCGACGCTTTGGCGCTCTTCATAAGCGGCGCGGCCTTCTTCCGAACCGGCTCCGGAATGCTTCCGGCGGCAATGCTCTTTCCGACATTCGGATCGATCCATTCCAATCTTTCCATATGCGGGTGCTCTTTGCGCATCTGCCGCAGATGCTCTCGAAGCCGGGCTTGACCGGCGCCGTTCATATGCTCGGTCATTTTCTGCAAATCGATGCGGCATTGGCTCCGGCACAGCGCGTTCGTGGCGGCTACGTCGGTGCTCAGAAGCCTTTGTTTGCTTTGCGTCTCCCAGACGGTGCCGGCCGGTTGCCGAACCGATTGCTGCCGTACTCCCGCGTTCCGGTCCAATGCCTCATCCTGGGTGCCGGCAATCGGAGCGGGCGGCGGGATGTCCTGCGGATTGCTTAAGAACATGCCTACGGGCAGAGCCAGCGCAAGCAAGCCCACAATAATTCCCAACGTTATTCTTCGGTTGCGCATTCCGTTTCCTCCTTGAGAATGAACAGCTCACACTCTATAATTAGGTTGTCAAAAGCGTTCGACGTTATGCACGGGGAGTACCGTTTTGGCTCGATTTATGGTACGATGGTGGGGAGGCTGTCTGGGCTCTTTTTTTGGAATGTGACGAGGAGGATTTTGCATTCATGGCCATTCATAATGTGCAGCGTTTATGCGAAACGACGAAAGAAAAATTGAAGCGGGCGATTGCGGTGTTGGAACCGTTTTTGAACGAATCGGCCCTCACTCAGTTAAATCCCGAGAATGATACGGGGATGGACGAGTTTTACAAAGGCTTTTTGACGGATATGCGCACACTGATCGTATATTCGGAAGCCCAATATGAGAAGCTTGGCGTGGCGTTGCGGCGCCCTTCGTTTAATGTGGAGTATGCGGAACGGGTTCTTTATGATGTGTACCACAGCTGTGTGAACGCGTTCTTTTATCCGAAGAACGAGTGTTATTCGGAAGACGGGCGTTATGCATATACGGGACAGGACGCGATCCGTTTCCGCAAGAAACCGGTTCGCAGCGTGAGGGATACTACTCTCGAGCTTTCCAAAATTTTCGAAGAGCTGAGGGAAGACCTCGCATATTACGAGACCGATTATGTGACCCAGCGCCGCATGCAAGGCGAAAAAGCATAATACTGGACAGTATAAAACCCTCTCCGCGCGGGAAAGTTGTGGAGGGGGTGATTCTTTTATGCCGCAAGAAAATCCGAAAGTAAAATGCAGCGTGTCCAATTGTGAATATTGGGATCAAGGCAACAACTGCGGAGCCGATGTGATCATGATCGAAATCGACAAGCATGCGCGAATGAACTTTAAAGAAGAATTCGCGGGCGAAGCGTTCGACTCGGAGCACAAGGATGAAGCCGGCAACTCCTCTTCCACGTGCTGCCATACGTTTAAGCCGAAAGCAGCAGGGCAGTAACCGAATTATGGCTGGAACAATGCTCGCGAGGGGGCCGCTGAGTTGAGCGAGAAACTACGGAAACGGACAACCGGACAACGGAAATCCGGGCAACGGAAAACGAAAGCCCGGAGCAACGACAATGAATTCGGTCCGGATACGGGTTTCGAAAGCGAGAGCTCGGTATCCGACAAAGCATTTCTTCAAGCAGTGTCGGTAAATCCGATAGCCCAAGATGCGGAGCTTCCGGGCGATGAGGAGTTTGCCGCAGAGGTGGCGGCTCCGATTGCGGACCGGCCCGTCCGGCGGGACGAAGCGAGAGCGGCCGAGCGCGAAGAAGCGAAGGCAAGGACAACGCTGGGATACTGGGCAATTATTGCATCTGTCTTGTCGTTGTTTTGGCTACCGAGCATATTGGGCCCTGTGTCCGCTGTAATCGGCTTTATGGCCTTCGTCAGAGGGAGCCGCGCGCTCGGCGCGTGGTCCATCGTCATCGGAACCATTGCTTTTGTCAGCTTCTTGACGACGATACCGTATAATTACTAGTTTTGGGCGGCAAATGGCAGGCGTGAGCTTGCCGTTTGCTTTTTTAAAATATTATCCTTGGCGGTAAATAGATACATGAAAAATGCTGCCAAGAAATGAATGGTCACCGGAGGAGGTTGTAATAGACTAAAGTTTATAAGAAGTGTCGATTGATGTCGTTTTAACCTCGAAGGTATTATGATAGAATAGCTTTATAAAATCATCTTTCATTACCTACTTGATCGGATGGGGCGGACGCAGAGAAATGGAAGTCGATCCT
Organism: Paenibacillus alkalitolerans; assembly: GCF_016482785.1. Classification (GTDB taxonomy): domain Bacteria; phylum Bacillota; class Bacilli; order Paenibacillales; family YIM-B00363; genus Paenibacillus_AE; species Paenibacillus_AE alkalitolerans. Next base: position 50,210 of record NZ_JAEMXM010000013.1, read on the forward strand.
AGATATATTAGCGAATGGCTGCGCACGCAATGGGCTTCGGACGCAACAAGGCTGATTGCGAACAGAAGGGCGGCTGACGCCGCGTATTCTGACAACGCAATCGATTTTGCCGCGATGCTGCAGATGCTGCTCTCTGAGAGCGGAGTAAACGGCAATACAGCGAACGGCGGCATTCCGGCCGACGAAGCGCTTGCTCAGCTGGCGGCGGCGAATGCCGCATTTAACACGGCTATGCCATATACACATGACGAATCCGCGGATATGGAGAATATAGACCGAATCGTATCCGACGCAAGCCGCGATTATGGCGTCGACCCCGCGCTCGTCAAAGCTGTGATACGGGCGGAATCGAATTTTCGTTCGGACGCGGTGTCATCGGCCGGAGCGAAAGGGCTGATGCAGCTAATGGACGGGACCGCAAGAACGCTGGGCGTGACGGATTCTTTCGATCCTGTGCAGAACGTGCGCGGCGGGACGCGCTTTTTAAGCTATTTGTTACATAAGTACGATGGAAACACCGGAGTGGCGCTCGCCGCATACAATGCCGGTCCCGGCCGCGTCGACCGGTTGGGCATACGCACGGAGGCCGAACTCGCGCAGCGGTTGGAATCGCTGCCGGAAGAGACACAACGGTATGTGGGGAAAGTGCTTGCATTCCGGGAACAGTTTAATGTCACGTAAAGAGTACGGTTGTACACTTGTCTTGACGAAACTTTATTTGCTGGAATCGTGACTTGAGTTTAGCCAACTGAATAACGCCGCAAATCGAGGTAAACATGGTTTAAAGGAAATTTATGTATTTAATTCTTATGTTATTGGGCGATAACGATCACTTAGCGGAATATTATGTACTTAAAAACAGACGCAACTGATGATTGTCGTTAGAACAGTGTCCATTAAGTACAAAAAATTCCATTAATCTGTATATCATACCGACTACTGATCAGGTTAAGCACACGAAATTCCGTTATCGATTTTTGTTCATCCCCCGGTAGCAATAAAAAAAATCGCCCGTTCCCAAATACCAGGGAGCGGGCGATGCCGTTACTCAAGCGTTCGTCTCTTGACTCGTTCCTTGCTGCACAGCGTTGGCGCGCTGTCCGTTGCGAATGCGCCCGGCAACCAATACTCCGATCACGACAACGGCCATGAACGACCATTCAACTGCGGGGAGTGTGAAGAAGTTATGCAACAGCTTCTCATGGGTGATCATCTTGGCTGAAGTATAGGCGAGCACCCCGGCACCGATGTAGAGGACCGACGGGAACCGGTTGATGAGCTTAATAAAGAGTGTGCTGCCCCAAACCACGATCGGCACCGATACAATGAGACCGATGATGACAAGCAGCGGATCTCCGTGCGCCGCGCCTGCTACCGCCATTACGTTATCTATGCCCATGGCGGCGTCGGCGATAACGATCGTCCATATGGCTGCCCCCAAGCTGTCCTTCGCTTTGACGTCCTTGTGGTCTTCATTGCTCACCAACAATTTATACGCGATCCAAACGAGCAGCAAGCCCCCTGCAAGAGATAATCCCGGAAACTTCAACAGCTCGACGACGACAATCGTTGCGAATATCCGGATCGCCACAGCGCCGACCGTTCCCCAAATGATCGCTTTCTTCTGTTGTTCCGGAGGAAGTTTTCTTGACGCCATACCGATGACGATTGCGTTATCTCCTGCCAAGACCAAGTCGATAAAGATGATGCTGATCAGTGCGGTCCAAAATTCCGGAGACATTATTTCCATTCTCCAACACTCCCCCATTGTTTTTGAGCAAAAAAATAAAGACCTGTACCGAATGGCGACTCCATTCGGCAAAGGTCTTGCTAACAACGCGTCCGTTGCCAACAAAGCCGGGGACGCTTCTCATCCCGTATTGACGACTTTGTTGTACAGCTACTCCCCTTTTTCCATTGAGTCTATTATAAATCAGCCGCTTTTCCCGAGTCAAGGAGAACGACTCATACGATGGGGGCTTGTCACATATAATTTGAAAGGAAGGCTTGTCAGCCGCAGGTACGAGGGGGGCTATGGATTGGAGAACGCAGTACTGATTTTGGAAATCATATTGATCAATATAGTGTTGAGCGGCGATAACGCCGTCGTCATAGCTATGGCGAGCAAAAATTTGCCGGAGCATCAGAGGCTGCAGGCTGTTTGGTGGGGCGCTTTCGGCGCGGTCTTCCTGCGCATCGCGCTTACTGTAGTTGCCGTGTTTCTTTTGGAAATTCCATATATTCAGCTGGCCGGCAGCTTGCTTCTATTATATATTGCCATTAAATTGCTGGTCGACGAAGAAAGCCACGGAGACGTGAAAGGAGCGGCAACTTTGGCAGCCGCCGTGTGGACGGTCATTGTAGCCGATTTCATCATGAGCCTTGACAATGTGCTGGCGATTGCGGCGATTGCGAAAGGCGACTGGGTGCTGCTCATCATCGGAATACTCATATCAATACCGCTCATCGTGTGGGGCAGTACATATATTATGAAGCTGCTGCACAATTACCCCGTTCTTGTTTATATCGGGGCAGCCATACTCGGGTTTACGGCCGGGGAGATGTTTGTCGGTGACAGGCAGGTGGCGCAATGGATGGCCGGGGCTCCCGCTTTCGTTCATCAGCTCATTCCGATCTTGGGCGCCGTTATCGTCATTGCGGCCGGACTGTGGAAGAAAGGCTTCCGTTTCCGCGCGATATAAATAGTATGGCGTTTTCCTCCCGTTTCCGCTAAACTGGAAAAGAAAAACTTGTCGAATCAAGCGGAATTGTGCAGAACGGGGGACGGGTACATGTCAAATCGAACGATGCCGCTCGCTATTGGAATCATTATTGCCGGCGTAATCATTTTGCTGGGCAAACTCGGCTTCTTCCAGACGGTGGGCGCTTTGTTCTGGCCGCTCATTCCGCTGGCCGCCGGCGCCGCGTTTCACTTGTTGCATTGGAATCGGGTGCTGCCGTCGGGCGTGCTGATCCCCGGCGGCATCCTCGTTGTGCTTTCTTTGCTGTTTTTGTTTTGCTCCTGGTTCGGATGGGGCTGGATGAAGGTGTTATGGCCTGTAATACCTTTCGGGGTGGCCGTCGGGCTGTATGAATTCTCTTCCGCAGAACGCATTCCGGCACTGCGCGCGGTATCCTTCGGGATCGGCGGGGGAGCGCTTTTATTGCTGGTAATTATGCTCGTTGCGCAAGTGAATGTGTATGTCCTCGCACTGTTGCTGATTGTCGGGGGAGTGGTTTTAGCCGCGAGAAGACCCCGAATTCGGTGAGTTGTTGCTTTTTGACCGTCTCGTGCTTTATAATGAAATATATCGCAAGCGTCGGAAGTTGTTCTCCGACGCTTTATTTATGAAAATATACGGAGTGGAGAATGCTTAATGTTTTCTAGAGAGAATATTCGAAATATCGCCATTATCGCCCACGTTGACCATGGGAAGACGACGCTCGTCGACAAGCTGCTGCAGCAAGCGGGAACGTTCCGCGAGAACGAGGCCATCCAAGAACGCGCAATGGACTCGAACGATTTGGAACGCGAACGCGGCATTACCATTTTAGCAAAAAATACAGGTGTGACGTATAAAGATCATCTGATCAACATCGTCGATACTCCCGGACACGCCGATTTCGGCGGGGAAGTGGAGCGCATCATGAAGATGGTGGACGGCGTGCTTCTGGTCGTCGACGCTTTCGAAGGCTGCATGCCGCAGACGAAATTCGTGCTTCGCAAAGCGCTCGAACAGCACTTGACGCCGGTCGTGGTCGTTAATAAGATCGACAGGCCGAACGCCCGTCCCGCCGAAGTCGTCGATGAGGTGCTGGATTTGTTTATCGAACTCGGCGCAGACGATGAGCAGCTTGAGTTCCCAGTCGTATACGCATCCGCGTTGAACGGAACTTCCGGTTTGGAGCCTGACGCGCTTGATGACACGATGCAGCCGTTATTCGAGACGATTGTTAAAGCAATTCCGCATCCGAAAGAAAGTGTGGATGAGCCGCTCCAATTTCAAGTCACGCTGCTCGATTACAACGAATATTTAGGGCGCATTGCAGTGGGACGCGTGAATCGCGGACAAATCCGCGCCGGACAGTCCGTCGCAGTGTTGGACAGCGAAGGAAAAGCACGCCAAGCCCGCGTTGAGAAGCTGTTCGGCTTCCAAGGATTGAAGCGGATAGAAATCGAAGAAGCGGCCGCCGGAGACATTGTGGCCATCGCAGGCATTAAAGAAGTGAACATCGGCGAAACCGTCGCCGATCCGAATAAGCCGGAAGCACTGCCCTTCTTGGTGATCGACGAACCGACGCTGCAGATGACGTTCGTCGTCAACAATTCGCCGTTCGCGGGCAAAGAAGGCAAGTGGGTCACATCGCGCAAGCTTCGCGAACGGTTGTACAAGGAGCTTGAAACCGACGTTGCGCTTCGCGTGGAAGACACCGAAAGCCCGGACGCGTTCATTGTTAGCGGACGCGGAGAGCTCCACCTCGGCATTCTCATCGAGAACATGCGCCGAGAAGGGTACGAGCTTCAAGTTTCCAAGCCGGAAGTTATCGTGAAAGAAATCGACGGGCAACAAATGGAGCCGATCGAACGTCTATTAATCGATGTGCCGGAAGACAGCATGGGCGCTGTGATGGAAAGCTTGGGAACGCGCAAAGCCGACATGGTCAATATGATCAACAACGGCACCGGGACCGTTCGTTTGGAATTTTTGATTCCGTCCCGAGGTCTGATCGGCTACCGTACCGATTTCCTTACACTGACCCGCGGTTACGGTGTCATGAATCACGCCTTCGACTCGTACGGTCCTTATGCGGGCAGCGGCGTTGGCGGGCGACGACAAGGAGTTCTCGTATCCAGCGAAACCGGAACATCGACATTCTACGGCATGATGTCCGTTGAAGACAGGGGGGTTCTGTTCCTCACTCCGGGTACCGAAGTGTACGAAGGCATGATCGTCGGCGAGCACAACCGCGACAACGACATTATCGTCAACATCTGCAAAGAGAAGGCGCTCACCAACGTCCGCTCCGCAACCAAGGAGGATACCGTCAAATTAAAGACGCCTCGAATCATGTCGCTGGAGCAGGCGCTGGAATATTTGAACGACGACGAGTATTGCGAAATTACGCCGAAATCGATTCGCCTCCGCAAGAAGATTTTACAGAAAGGCGAGCGCGAACGGGCGGAAAAAATGCGGAAGTTGGTTAACACATGAACGACTTCTTTATCGAGCACATCTGGGTGACGTACGCGCTTATCGTGTTATTGGTATCGTACGTCTATAACAAAGTGTTTCGTGTGCGCAAGCTGCCTTTGTTGAAAGACATCGTCATTTATTTGCTCATCGCGGTCGGTTCGTTCATTCTATGGTTCTTTCAATTGAACGGGCTGCCGATCATCGCGAGTTTGGCGGTTGCCGTATTTTTAATGTTCCTCGTCCGCGTCCGGTACTTTGTCGAAGCCCGCGCGAAGAAGAAGGAGCACAATAGCGGCAGCGGCAGCGGCTCGAAAGGGTGACCGCTTTGACAGTCTATTGGCTGACGCCGGTTACGGCGTTATCTCCCGCAACGTTGGGGGCCGAGCGAATTAAGCTTAACGGCGAGGATGCCGAGACGTTCCGGCGCGCAATGCATGCGATCCATCCCCGCTTGCTGCTGTCGTTCAAATCCGCTTTGCTTCTAAGCGACGAAGAAGACGTGTGCGGCGCGCAAGGGGATGAAGATTCGCTTGACTTGGAATCGGAAGGTCCGATCGTGTTTGACGGAGGCTCCCGCCAATTATCGCATTGCGCGGAAGCGTTTCTTGACCGGCTTCCGGATCCCGCGGAAGCAGCCGCGCTGGTACGTGCGGCGGAACCCGCTCTCAAGATTGAGCTGCAGCGGCCACCGTTCGATTGCTGGCTGGAAGCGGCAGCTCTTTGGTGGTCGCAAGGGTACCGGGTCATGCTGTTAAAAGAGGAGTGACGCGCTTAGATGAACTTTCAAGACGCGCTCTACAATTGGCTGCAAATCCGCCTCGTTGCCGACGCGCGGCCCGGGGACGGAGCGGCGGTGGAAACCGAACGTTTTTTTGCGGACATTTTGAAGGAAGATCATGGGTTGGAACAGTTTACGATAGGAAACGCGGACGAAACGATGTATTATGTTCACTACGTAAAAGAAGGCAAAAAGAAAGTGCAAATGTACGATCGGGAAGCGGCTGAGCAGCTGCTGGCGGACATTAACAGCAACCCGAAATATAACGACTGAAATCAGGTGTGATTGCTCATGGGCGAAACTTCGTTGCCACCGCGCGTGGATCGCGCGGCGCCGAATAATGAAAAATCGAACAAACAGCCGCGAGGGTTGAGCTGGTTTAAAGGCGTCATCATCGTCATGATTATAGCGTTGATCGCGCTTTTGGCATATGCAGGCTACTTATATATGAAATACCGGGAAACGCTCGGAGAAATCGGTACCGAGGCAGTGGTGAAACCGGAGGAGAAGGCCGACGCGAAACCGCTCGCTGTCCTGCTGCTCGGGGTCGACTACCGGGAGGAGCTGCGCAGCGCCAATACCGACGTCATTATGGTCGCAACGTTGAACCCGGTAACGAAAAGCGCTACGCTCGTCTCGATTCCTCGGGATACGCGCATCGATCCGGAAGGGTTGAAGCCGAACAAAGCAAACAGCTTTTATTCCACTTACTTATACGGTAGGCTTTCATCCGCCCCCGAGGATAAAGATGAGCGCCAAAATTGGGCAATGGAAAAGATCAAAGAGATGTACGGCGATTATTTGGACATCCCCATCGACTACGTCTCGGTGGTCGATTTCAAGACGTTTACGGACGTTGTGGACGGGTACGGCGGCTTAACGATCGACGTGGACCAAAACATGTGCCATAAAGATAACGCCGACGGCACCCATATTAATTTGAAAGAGGGCGTACAGCATCTTGACGGCAAAAACACGCTCGATTTCATCAGATACCGCAAATCGCAAAACTGCAGCCCAAAAACGGACGAGTCGAGCGATTTCGAACGCAATGCGCGGCAGCAGCAGGTCATATCGAAGCTGCTTGAGAAGATGAAGACTCCGGGAGGCATCGCGAATCTCGGCAGCGTGTTCGACGCCGTGGGGAACCACGTGAAAACCGACATACCGTCGCAGCAAATCGATGCGCTCATTCAAACATATATAAGCATCGACACCGATAAAATAAAGTATATCCATCTGGAAGGCGATTGGGACGGCCACTACGTCCGCGTGTCGGACGAGGATGTGGAGAACGCCAAAAGCGACTTGCAGGCGCAGCTGGATTCCGCGGTTCCGGAATCGGGAGGCGCCGAAGCCGAAGAGGCTGCCGTCCAATAGACCTGACAGGCAGCATTTCCCTGTGATATACTGTAGTTGCACGGTTACACACGTTTGTTGCTGGGAGGAACTGATCGAATGCCGGAAACCATCACTGAACTGTCGCCGGAACTGATGTCGCAATTTCAGAAGGAAAGACTGGTATTGCTAAGCACCGTCGATGCGGAGCGCGGCGGTCCCTCGACGAGCGCGATTTCATGGATTTACGCCGTCAACGGGAAGCTTGTTCGTTTCGCGCTTGACGCCCGTTCCAGAATCGTAAGCAATATTCGTGCGAACGGCAGCGTGAACGTCTGTATTTTCGCGGAAGGCACGGTGCAAGCGGTGTACGGCACGGCGAAGATTGTCAAAGAAGAGCTCGAAGGCGTTCCTTTCAAGCTTGTCTGCATCGACATCGATGTCGATACGGTACGAGACGCCATGTTTTACGGCGCGCGAATTTCTGTCGAACCGGAATATGAGAAGACGTACGATAAGAGAGCGGCGGAGAAGCTGGACAACCAAGTGTTCTCCGCCATGAAGAAAGCCTAGTCATCATTCGACTAGGCTTTTTGTGTCTTTAAACGAGCTTTCGGACTTACTCGTTCCCCATCCCGGCCGCGCCGTCGGTCGCGCTTGCCGGGGGCTGATCAGCGGGAGTTTGGCGGTTGGCTTGTCCCGGACCTTGGGTGTCGCTGTTTTCCAGCGTATCTCTTGTGGAACGGTCGGCCTTGTTGGCGCCCCTCTCTTCCGTCGTTGCCCGGGGACTTGACGGGACATCCTCTCGTTCCACGGTGTCGCGCGGCAGCTGAGGGATGATCCTGCCGACGATATCGGCCAGTTCTTCGGCGAACCCATCCAGAGGGCGTCCTGCCCGGATATCTTCCCCAATTTCTTGGAGGCGGTGATTTATGTCCATATCGGCTGTGACGACGGCGTTGACGCCATACGGGTCTTTGCGGAGAGCTTCTGCAACGGCATATTTGATCGTGCCGACGCGGGACCGGTCCATGCGTCCGCCGACGTCGATTCCGACAATCGCGGTTTGGCCGAGCACGACGCAATTGGCGTTCTGCACCTCCGGCACGCTCTTGGCCAGTTGCTCCAGCCGCAGCGCCACATCGTTGGCGTCAGCGTTGCGCTCGGGAGCCGGTGCCGTCTGTTGAGCGCGAATTTGCCGGTTTTCATCCGCACGGTTCGCTTGCGATGCGGCATCCGGATCTCCAGGCGAACATGCGCTTAAGGTAAGAGCGAGGACAACCGCGGCGGCGGCGGTACCTTTTCGAGTCATCATCATTTCCGTCCTTTCCATTGCCGTTTTGCGTTAGTTTGTCCCGTTTCGTCTTCAGTATGTATTTTCTCAAGTTAGGTCATCATGGAGGGAATAGCGATGAAGAAAATCTACGTGATCGATACGAACGTCCTGTTACACGATCCGAATTCGATGTTTGCATTTGAAGACAACGACGTCGTCATCCCCGCAATCGTGCTGGAAGAGATCGATTCGAAGAAGAGGAATGCAGACGAATTGGGCCGCAACGCAAGATACGTGTCGCGGCTGTTGGACGGATTGAGAAGCAAAGGACGGCTCCATGATGGAATTCCGCTCGAAGGCGGAGGCATGTTGAAGGTGGAATTGAATCATCGCAGCTTCGCGAAGATGCAGGAGATGTTCGGCGAGATTACTGCGGACAACCGGATCTTGGCGGTGGCGTTGAATTATTTATCCGAAGAGCAGGGGAAGGAAGCGCCGAAACCGGTCGTCATCGTCAGCAAAGATACGCTTGTGCGGATCAAAGCGGACGTGCTCGGGTTGACGGCGGAGGATTACTTGAAAGACCGGACCGTGAGCCTTTCGGATATGTACACGGGCTATGTCACCGTTCATGCTCATCCGTCGGTCATCGATGAATTTTATTCGTTCCGTCAATTGTCCGTGCAATCTTTAGGGCTGAGCTTTCAGCTGTTTCCCAACGAGTTCGTCATCCTGAGAGACGAAATGGGAACGTCCAAATCCGCTCTGCTGAAGGTTAGCGCCGACGGCAATAAATTGGAGCCGCTATTTTTAAGCAACGATGCGGTGTGGGGAATTTCCGCCCGAAACGCGCAGCAGCGGATGGCGCTTGAACTGCTGTTGAACGACGACGTTCCGCTCGTGACGTTGACGGGCAAAGCCGGCACGGGAAAAACGCTGCTCGCGCTTGCGTCGGGACTTCTTAAAGTGGAGGATGAGCGAAAATACAAGAAGCTTCTCATCGCCCGGCCGGTCGTTCCGATGGGCAAAGATATCGGATATTTGCCCGGGGAAAAAGAAGAAAAGCTGCGTCCTTGGATGCAGCCGGTTTACGACAATTTGGAGTTTCTGTTCGACACGAAAAAGAACGGAGACATCGATAAAATATTGGCGGGTTTGTCCAGCATTCAAGTGGAGGCGCTCACGTATATACGCGGGCGTTCCATTCCCGGCCAATATATTATTATCGACGAAGCCCAAAACCTGACAAGACACGAAGTGAAGACGATCGTATCCCGCGTGGGCGAGGGGAGCAAAATCGTTCTAATGGGAGACCCGGAGCAGATTGACCATCCGTATCTGGACGCGTCCAGCAACGGACTCACACATGTGGTGGAACGGTTTAAGAGTGAAAACCTCTCCGGTCATATTACGCTCGAGAAGGGGGAGAGATCCCACCTGGCGCAGCTGGCCGCGGACCTATTGTAACGGCGGAAAGTCAAGCTTGCAGCGGTAGCGCCGCGCAATTCCTTCCACCGTTTCACGGAAGTGCGTGTCTATGCAGTGCAGCTCGCAGCCGTTGACCTTGAAGGAAACGATCAAATGCTCGTCGAATTGCAGTTTGGCGGGTGCGGGCTCCGCATCCGCCGGCTGTTCCGCCGAAAACCGAAAAATCGAAACCCGGTCGGCGTATACATATTTATTGCCGAATTTGCTTATGAAGCCGTAATCCTCAAACAGGCCGCCGTCCGTATGTACGGAGTCCGGCAGCAAAATGAGCGCCATCGGTTCCCAGTCGATTCTCATCTTCGCCAGAACGGCAGCGACGGCCATCCGGTCTTCCTCCGAATCGGCGACCAGAAGCTCCTTATCCCGATCGAATATAGCGGCCGCGGCGGCGACGTTCTTCACGACTTGAGCGTAGAAGCCGGGCAGCTTCCCCTCCGGCAAATGCATCATCACTCCGTATTTCATTATCATGCACATCATCTCCTGCACGTTCATCCGCTTTATTATCGCAGATATTGTAACAAAACTGAAATCCTACAAGTTTCTTCTTTCTGCTATGATTAAAATATTATGAAGAAGACATATTTGTTCGGCGCGCTCACTGTCGTCATGACTGTCGTTCTGCTGCTCGGCTTGGGATCGCCCGCGCCCGTTCCGGTCAACATGCCGTGGGGTGCGGCAGAGAAGGAAGACGAGGTGCTGCAGGAGCCCCCGCTGGCATCTCCGGTGGAATTGAATATCACTCTCAGCGTTTCGCCGGCCGAGTTCAGGCTGTTCGAACGTATAACGGACGGGTTCGAGGAGAGGAATCCTCATGTACATGTGCAGATGGAGAACATTCCTGAACAAAAGCTGTATGCACACTATTTGAAGGATACTTCTCTCGGGACGGCGCCGGACGTCATGCTTATGAAGGCCGCTTGGGTTCGTTCCTTTGCATCCGAAGGCCGCTTGCGCGCGCTCGACGATGTCGTCGCCGTAGAGCAGCAGAATCGCTGGTTCGACTCGGTTCTCGAAACGGTCAGTTGGAACGGTTACATATGGGCGCTTCCGGCGAATTGGAATCCCTACGTCATTGTATATAAGCCGCCGGCGGCAACGGGAGGAGGTCCTGCAGGCAAACCGGCGCCTTCAACCGTAACTGAGTGGCTTGACCGCTACGGAGAGCCCGCGCTTAACCGGTCGGATTATGAAAGCTGGACAGTTATTTCCGACGGGTTGGTCGTGCCCGATCAACGCCCTTCCGAAGTAGGTGCAACCGATGAGGCCGGTCAGCAGAGCTCAGACGAGGCGAAGCGGTTGACCGCGGCTTGGAATGATGGAGCGCAAGAGGCAAGCGAAGCGCTGGAAAAGGTTCTGCGGGGTGAAGCGGCATGGGCGATCGTGACTTTAAGCGAAGCGCTGCAGTTCAGCGGGGAGCGGAATGTGAAGGACGGCTCGTTAATGTTGACGCCCGTTCCGCCTCCGGCCGCCCGCGTTAACCGGACGGTTCCTCCGCTTACCGGCCTGAGTTTCGGCGTTTCACCCGTATCGCTCCATCCGGAAGAAGCTGCGAATTGGATCACGTATGTTTCGGATCGCATTCTTCAGGAGGAAGCCGCCGGAAACGAACTCGGGCCGGTTGGGTTTTCCGTGTCTGTAAACGCTTATCCGTTCCCTTCGGATACTTTAAACACGCCCGCGGCCGAAGCTGGAGAGGCGGTGTTTCCGCTCGGTATACTGCCGGTCTCCGAATTGGGAAAACTGATGGAAGCGGTCGACGCGGTTCACGCGGCTGACGAGCCGGCTGCGGATTCGCGCCGGACGTCAGTCGTTCCCTAATGCAAGAGGGAAACCATTGAACTTTAGCTTGACCTCGAGCGTTCGCACTTTTGTCTTTACCTCGGACGCTTCTAATCCCGCGAACAACCGGCCTGGGCGGAACGTTAATTCAAATTGCTCTTGCAGCGCTTTGCTTGTCGTATCTGGGAGAGTGAAGCCATTGTAATTCAACGCGGCGATTTGAAACCGAAGAAGGTTTTCCGGCTCTTGTTCCAGTACGTACCGTCCTTCGATCGTTGCCTTCTTCGAATCATGCGAGCCGAAAATTATCAATTTATTTTCCTCGAAGCGAAACGTCACCTCTTCGAACAGCCGGCTTTTCGATCTCAGGTAACCGTTGAAATCTTCTTCCGAAAGCCGAACGAATATATTCGTTCCGTCCAGCGACAGCTTGGACTCGTCGGTTAACAGATCGGCGATATCGTTCATTGCCTTGCCGAACTCCGTGAGATATGTTTTAAATAGCGGCAGTCCTTCGATTTCCCAGTCCGCCGTTAATTGCTCGATTTGTCCGGTCTGCTTCTCCCGTTCGTCTTCTGTCAGCTGCGCCAGTTTTCGGTCGAAGTCCTTCTGCAGGGCGGTCAGATGCTCTCTTTGCACCAAGCGGTCGGAAATAACGGTCTGAAGGCGTTCATGCGTCTTCTCCAATTCCGCCGACAGCCGAAGCCTCTCTTCATATGCCGCCCGGTAGCTGCGGAGTACGCGGAAATCATTCCTTACAACCGCATTCAAATAATCAAGGACGGCCAGTGCGTCGTTGAGCGAATCCATTCGAATCAACAGCAGCCACAGATGATCGCGGTTTCCCATGTAATAGGCTCTTAGCACTTTGCCGGCGGCGTCGCTCTTTTTGTCCATCACGACCTGCTGTTTCGATAATGCCGCCTCATTTTCTACGATCCGCGACTGTACCGCCTTCTCCTCTTGCTTCAATCGGGCAACTTCTTTGTCGATTTCATGGATGGTAAGCCCTTGCTGCAGCAGGGACCGGTCCGGTGCGGCAGGTTCCGCCGACGGTGCCGCATTCTCCGCCGCTGCACTCCCCAAGGCAAGCGTAAACAGCACGACCGCGCCGATCAGCCGTTTCGCCCATCTCAATTCGTTCATTCCGTTCCCCTCTTCCGCAACTGTAGGTCATCCTCATATAAAATTATCGATAAAACGTTCCCGCCATGACAGAAAAAAGCCCCGATTCCGGAAATTGCCGAAAATCGAGGCTTGTGAGGTCATTGTTGCTTTGCTGCTGCCCGGTCTGCGGCTATAAACTTCAGAAGATCGGAGAAGGGAAGCGCTTGGTCGGGAACCGGCTTTGTCATCTGAGGCTGACGGTTTACTTCGGTTTTGAGAATAGTTAACTGCACATGGCTTTCATTAGTAAACGTGACGTCGAGCGATTGTTCCGCTATAAATCCGTCGGAGTCTATCGTAACGGCGACGGTTCCGCCGGGAAGAAGCTTGGCGCTCTTTCCATTGTACTGCGTCCACTGCGTGGCGGTGTCGTTTCCGATCAGCTTCAACTCTTGCAGCTTCCCGATCGCTGCCGACCAGCCGGCTGCGAAAGCGTCGGCAATATCGTCGGCATTTTCATCGGTGACTGCGATTTCAATGCGATTCGGTCCTTGTTCGTCTTCGCTTGCCGATTGACGGACCCATCTCGCATCCGCGGCGGAAATGATGGAAGGGACCAGCGTATCGAGCGCTTTCTGCCATCCCATAACGACCGCGGGGTCGAATGGCACGGAAGATTTCAAATCGAGCGGTTTGTCGACGAGAAAATATTCGTTCTCTTTGTTCAACATTGGAATGCTGACGTACAATTTGTTATCTTGGATTAGCAGCGGCACGTTGTACGTTTGCTTTGCCGCATCGTCGCGCAAGGCGATGTCCGCTTCTACCCGAAGCGGGTCGGTATAGGCTGCGCCCTTCCAGGACAAGCCTTCTTCCGACGCCAACATTGCGGCCGCGCCTGCGAAAATAGGGGATACCGGAGGTTGTTGCGCTCCGTCGGAGTTCCATTTCACCTTCATCTTGGCTTCGAGCGCGTAGTTGGAGATCTCCCCGTTCTTGTCATATGCGGCAGCAACGGCGGACTTCCATTTGTCCCCGTCGGGGTTTTCGTTTGTGCAGCCCGTGAATAAGGCCGCGGCAGCCACCGTTATTACGGAGGCGGCGGTCAACCATCTAGTAATCGTCATTCGAACTTGTTTCCCCTTCCTGCAAAAGAACCGCATCATGAATGTAGAAATATTATATCAGGCAACCATGCCCGTTGTCTTTAAGAACGAAGGCAAGAGGCACATGGCAATTTGAGGAGGAACGGCGTTGGCTCATCCCGGCAATCAATCGTTGATCGAACGCATCCGCGCGTTGATGGAACAATGCGGCGGAGCGATTCCGTTCGCGCAATATATGAATATGTGTCTTTATGATGAGAAAGACGGCTATTACACAAAAGAAGCTGCCAAAGTTGGAAAAGACGGCGATTTTTACACAAGCGCTTACGTCGGAACGGCAATGGGATGGGCAATTGCTTCGTTCATTGCGGAAGCGGCGGAAGCGGCGCTATCGGGCGGCGGCGCGTTCACTGTGATGGAATGGGGCGGAGGAGACGGCCGATTGGCGAAAGCCGTCCTGGATACGCTTGCGGAACAGTATCCCCAAACTTATGAGCGGTTGACATTCGTTTCGGTGGATACGAGTGCTTATCATCGCATGCTGCAGTCGGACGCGCTTGACGCTTACAGGGGAAAGGTGGAAGCAATCGTTTCGCCGGCCGATCCCGCGGTCGGAGAAGCGTTGAGCCGCGGCTTCACCGTATTGTACGCGAATGAGCTGCTTGATGCCTTTCCAGTGCACCGATTGCGCAAGGAAGGCGGCGAAGTGAAAGAGATTTATGTGAGTTGGAATGAGGAACGCGGCGCGTTTGCGGAAATCACGGGACCGGTTTCCGACGTTCGGATTGTTGATATGTTAGACCGGCTGTCCGTCCGTTTGCAGGAAGGGCAGACGGCTGAATTGAATCTCGGAGCAACGGAATGGATTCGCAATCTCGGTTCGGCCGTAGTCCGCGGCGCAGTGGCTCTTATCGATTACGGCGACGTATCTTCGGAGCTCTACGCCTCGCACCGGATGGAGGGAACGCTCGTTTGCTACCGTAAGCACGCCGCGCACGGGGATCCGTACGTGTGGGTCGGCGAGCAGGATATGACCGCGCATGTCGACTTTGGACTGTGCAGGCTCTCGGCACTCGAAGCGGGATTCACCGATGTGGAGCTTCGCACGCAAAAACAATTTTTGGTGGAGCGCGGCATATTGAACCGTCTGCAGCCGCACGCGGGCACCGACCCGTTCTCTCCCGAAGCGCGAAATAACAGGGCGATCCGCCAGCTTCTATTGAGCGACGGGATGAGCGAGCTGTTTAAAGTGATGACGATGCGCAAGGGGTAGGGCACGCAGTTCACATAATGTTGAGTTAGTTGCCGTAAGCGAAGATACTTCGATAACAGGGTGGCGAACGCCGGATTTGAGCGCTGCAAGCGAAGAAACTTCGCTTACAAAAGTGGACTTCATTGCGCAGGAGGTGTTTTCTTCAAGCTTTTACTCGTCAACGGTTACATTAGCATTAATGTACTCCGTTGAGAAAAAGTAAACAATCTTCTCTGTTACTTCGATGTTGATTTGAACAACCCTCTCCAACTATGACCCACTTAACAACCCTTGTAAGCTATTTACCGCCATATTCCCCGATTTTCACACCATTTTCTGCCATTATAGCGCTTCTCCACTCTCTTTCTCGGGCTGTCTATGAATGGAAGCGTTTTTTTGAGAATTTTGTAAGGAATTCGTTAGTTTTTCGCAAGATTCAAGACAAGGAATTTGTTAATAAAATATGAAATATTATTACCTATGCTGCCATACGGGCGAACGGCTACCGAAGAAAGCTCGGATGACGGGGATTGGGGGGAATTGCCCGGCGGTCGATTATCTTTCTTCCGGAGGTTCGTATCGGCTCAGCTCATGGCGCTCTACACACTACAGAATTCTTGAAGGAGGATGCAAATTTGAACATCCGCAAAATCGCAGTTGTCGGCGCTCTATCCTTGTTCTTAACGGTCGGCAGCGCCTCCGCATTCGCCGCATCGTTGGAAGATACGATCGGACTTGCCGGTGAAGAGTCGATCAACAAGCTGGTCGCTCTAAACGTATTCTCGTCGGGCGCGAGCTTCCGTCCGGAAGATCCGCTCACCCGGGGCGAACTCGCGTACATATTGAATCAAGTATTGATGCTCGAAACTCCGTCAAAACTCCCCCAAATCAAAGACGTAGCCACCGCGAAGGGCGCAAACGCCAACATCGCCAAAGCGGTCGGCAACGGATATATTTCGTTGAACAACGGTAAATTCCATGCAAACTGGAGCGTGACTTACGGCGAGCTTAGCAAGGCGCTTGCGTACGGACTTGGCTTCAAACCGTCCTGGTCCGACCGGAAGGTGGACACGTTCTACTACCTTGAGCGCAAAGGCGTGCTCTCGATCGACACTGATCTTGACGCGAAGGTCACCCGCGAAGACGCGGCAGTGATTATCGATAATTTCCTTACAGCCAAAGGTTACTTCAACGCAGACGAAGGCGTCGTCAGCGGATTGACGGATACAGGCATCATCATCAACAACGGCTCCGCGAATGTAGAATACAAAGTGGCTAAGAATGCCGTGTTCTTTATTAACGGCGAAGGAGCCGAGAAAACTGCCTTCGGTCCGGGCACTGCCGTAGAAGTCGCGTTGAACGCGAAAGGCGAAGCCGCATATATTAACGGCGGAATTCTGGGCCTTGTGGAAGGCGCAATTACACTGTCGGACGGCAAAGTGAAAATCAATGACACTTTGAAAAATGTCAATCTCAATGCTGTTGTAACGCCGCTTACGAACAGTCCGGACAAAACGTTTACTTTCACGAACTTCGGCCTTTACAGCGCCGCGGGAGTTACATTCGGCGGCGGAGTGTATGTAAACGAAGGCACGGATGAAGTTACGATGTTGAATGTGAATATGGCGAAAGCGGAGGGCAGAGCTTTCACGGTGAGCGGTAACAAAGTGACGCTCGATTTCTCCGGAGACGCGCTCGACAATCAAACGTTCGCGGTTGCGGAAGACGCAAAGATCGTGCTTGAGACCGATGCCGAGAAGACGCTTGCACTGGCCGACCTAGCCGCTCTTCAAACTGACAACACGTTGAGCGGGACGATTGAAATCAACAGTGACGGAGTCATTACTGCAATAACGGCAAAGGCCGAGCCGAAAAAGACGGACAAGGCTGAATAAAGCACATAGAGAGGAGTATACATTCCGTGAAAAATATGATTAAGAAAATTGCAGCTGTCTCTCTTGCTACGGCTTTGGTATTCTCTGCAGTCGGAGCTACAAGCGCAGGTGCCGTCCGCGAGGGGTATGACCCGAAAAAAGCCGGCGGCAAAGTCGTATTAACTTCGTTCGCCGACCCGGTAATCTTCATATGGAACCGCGCAAGCGATTCCGCATCCAACGACTTGATGGATATGATGTTCGAACCTCTTGTCGATTCCGGTTTCAACGGCCAACCGGTTCCTGGCCTTGCGACAAGCTGGAAGTTCGATAAGAAAAACCTGACATATACTTTCAATCTTCGTAAAGGCGTTAAATGGCACGACGGCAAGCCGTTCACCGCAAAAGACGTAAAATTCAGCTTCGATATGTACATTCATCCGGATTCGCTGAATACGTACAAAGCGGATTACCAGTCGATCGAGAGTGTCTCCGTCGTTGACGATTACACCGTAAAATTCAAATTGAAAGAAAACAACGTCTTTTTCCTTGTCGGTCCTGCGAACGACGGGCTGATTATGCCGGCGCACCATTTCCCGAACGGAGTGAAAGATTATAACGCGGACAACTCCAAATTCGGCCGCAATCCGATCGGTACAGGTCCGTACAAGTTGAAGGAATGGAAGTCGGATGAGCGCATCGTTCTCGTCGCAAACAGAAATTGGTGGGCAGGCCGTCCGTATATGGATGAAGTCGTCACCCGCATTCTTCCCGACGCCAACGTAGAGGCGCTCAACTTGATCAAGGGCGACGTCGACTTCGTAGAATCGATTACCCCGAGAACATTGTCGCAGGTGGCGAAAGACAAAGACCTCAAGACGGTTACGTACGATTACGGCCGTTTCGACTATGTCGGCTGGAACAATGCAAACCCGATTTTCAAAGATAAGAAAGTGCGCCAAGCGGTGAACTACGCGTTGAACCGTCAAGCGATCGTATCGCAAATTTTCCTCGGCAAGGCGTATCCTGGAACGGGCCCGATGCATCCGAAGCTGCCGCAAGAAAACAAGAGCGTGAAGCCTTATCCGTACGATTTGAAGAAATCGGCGGCATTGTTGGCGGAAGCGGGCTGGAAGAAGGGTTCAGACGGTGTTCTTGCGAAAGACGGCAAAAAATTTGAAATTGAAGTCACTTACAACAACGGCAATGTGATCCGTCAAAAGATCGCACAAGTTCTTGCGGCCGATTTGAAGAAGCTCGGCATCAAGGCGACGGTTCGCGGCTATGAATGGTCCTTGTACCTCGATAAGTACATGAAGGGCGAGCTAGACATGTTTGTGCTTGCATGGGGCGGCTACGACGGCGCATCTTTGGAACACTACGGAATTTTCCACTCTTCCGCCATACCGAATATTGAGAAAGGCACCGCCGGCAACAACCGGATGCGCATCAACTATCCGAAAGTCGACAAAATCCTTGAGCAATATTTGACGGAAGAAGATGCGAATAAGCGGATCAAGATGTATCAAGAGCTGCATGCATTCTTGGCTGAAGAAGCTGTGGCGGCGTTCACCCACCACCCGAGAGTCACTGCCGGCATGGACAAAAACTTGATGGGCGTGAAAATTTCGATGGCCAGCCCATACTTCAACATTCACGATTGGTACTGGAAGAAATAGTTCACATGCTTCGCACCTTAGACAACTCATACCGAGCGTAACGCGACAACCTTACTGACAGCCGCTTGCGATGTAAGCCCGTCGCGGGCGGCTGTCTTATAATGTCAGAAAGTATTAGTTTTATGACCTAAACACCTTTGTGACATTGCAAGAAAAACTTCCTCTAATCGCGGTCTCGCTTCCTGAATGTACTTCGAAAAAGTTTTTCTTATTTTGCCTGAAATGAGGGGTTCAGCTTTGTTTGTATTTATCGTGCGCCGAACGCTGCAGACGATACCTCTTCTGTTTATCATATCCATCATAACGTTCCTGCTCATGACGCTCGCTCCCGGCGACCCGACCGCCATGTTTCAAAATCCGGAAGGGGAAAATAATGCGGAGAGTTTAGAAAACGTTCGCGATAAGCTCGGATTGAACGAACCTATTTACGTCCAATATTTGAAATGGTTGAAACTGATCGTATTGGAAGGCGATATGGGTTACTCGTTTCAAGACGGTCGTCCGGTGCTGACGAAAATTGTGGAGCGCATACCCGCGACATTAATATTGATGGGCACCGCGATTACATTATCGTTCCTCATCGCCATACCTATAGGCGTGTACTCGGCGGTGCGAAAATATTCCGCATTGGATAACACTTTCACCGTTTTGTCGTTCCTGGGGGTCTCGATCCCTTCGTTCTTCTTGGCATTAATGGCCATTCTTGTTTTCTCCATTACGTGGCCGATCTTTCCGGTTAGCGGGATGCGCGGCGACGATACTTCGGGTTTCGACTTTGCCGATATTGCCTACCATCTTGTGCTGCCGGCTACCGTGTTGGCTTTCGGTCTCATAGCATCTTTGTCGCGTTTCATGCGTTCCAGCATGCTCGATGTCATCAATCAGGATTTTATCCGCACCGCAAGAGCCAAAGGATTGTCCGACAACAAAGTTGTTTTGAAGCACGCGCTTCGCAATGCGCTTCTGCCAATCATCACGCTGATCGGCTTGCAGCTGCCGCATTTGCTCGGAGGCGCGCTCATTATCGAGCAAATCTTCGCATGGCCGGGCATGGGGAGACTTGCCGTCGGCGCCATATTCATTCGCGATTATCAGGTCATTATGGGAATTACCATGGTAGGTTCCGTACTTGTCGTTCTTGGCAACTTGCTTGCGGACGTGCTGTATGCCGTCGTCGACCCGCGCATCCAATACGGCAAAAATTAGTGAGGTGAAAATAGTGAGCATCCCGAATCCTGCTGCAACCCCCGCAACCGGAGCTCAAGTGCAGAACGACTGGTCGATGCAGGGCAAAATCGAGAGCCGCAGCGCGGCGATATGGAAAAGATACCGCAAAAACAAGCTGGCCGTCCTCGGATTGATCGTCATTGCAATCTATGTAATTCTGGCTATTTGCGCACCGTTATTTTCCGAATACAATCCTGAAAACTTTGATTTGATGGCAGCGGATTTGCCTCCAAGCTGGGAACATCCTTTCGGAACGGATTCGCTCGGCGGGGACGTATTTATTCGTTCGCTGTACGGCGCCAGAGTTTCCTTAACCGTCGCGGTCATCGCCATGGTCATTACGGTTGCCATAGGAGTCGTATACGGGGCGATTTCCGGTTATTTCGGAGGCATCGTAGATACAATCATGATGCGGATCGTCGACGCTTTGCAATCGATTCCTTCTTTCTTCTTGCTTCTTATTATCGCCGCTATCATGACTCCTTCCATGTGGTCAACGATCCTGGCGATCAGTCTGCTCGGATGGATGAGCATGTCGCGGATCGTGCGAAGCGAAATATTGTCTTTGCGCCAACGGGATTACGCCGCCGCGGCGCTTGCAACAGGCGAGTCGAAGCCCAGCATCATTTTTTATCACATTTTGCCTAACGCCATCGCTCCGATTATAGTCATCGCGACATTGGACGTCGCCGGTAACATCCTGTACGAAGCGACGTTAAGCTTCTTGGGTCTCGGTATTCAACCGCCAACGCCAAGCTGGGGAAATATGCTGTCTGCAGCCCAAGAGCTGGTTACGTTGACAATGTACCCTTGGACGGCCGTATTTCCGGGTCTATGCATTATGATTGCCGTGCTCTCCGTCAACTTTATCGGAGACGGCTTGCGCGACGCGCTCGATCCGAAAATGAAAGATAAGTAATGCTGAAGAAAGCAATGTTTACGTTATAGCTTCGAGGAGGACAAGCCAATGGCAGCGATTGAAACGAAACGGGCGACGTTGGTTCAAGTTACAAATTTAAAAACGTATTTTTATACGGAAGACGGCGTGGTGCCCGCGATTGACGGCGTGGATTTTGAAGTGCGCGAAGGCGAAACGCTGGCCATAGTCGGTGAATCGGGAAGCGGCAAGAGCGTTACGTCGCTATCCTTGATGCGGTTGATTCCAACCCCTCCCGGCAAAATCGCGGAAGGCGACATCACGTTTAAAGGCGAAAGCCTGCTTAAGAAGTCGGAAGCCGAGATGCGACATATACGCGGCAATAAAATATCGATGATATTCCAAGAGCCGATGACTTCGTTAAATCCGGTTTTCCGCGTTGGAGACCAAATTGCCGAAACGCTGATCCTGCATCAGAACATGAACAATCAGCAAGCTTTAGCCGAAGCGGTCGAGCTGTTGAAATTAGTCGGTATTCCCGAACCCGAGCGGCGGGTGAAACAATACCCTCACGAACTGTCCGGGGGAATGAGGCAGCGTGTGATGATTGCGATGGCGCTTGCCTGCAAGCCGGAATTGCTCATTGCGGACGAACCGACCACGGCGCTGGACGTAACGATTCAAAACCAAATTTTGCAATTGATGAAACAATTAAAAGAGACAACAAACACTTCCATTGTCTTGATTACGCACGACCTGGGGGTAGTGGCGGAAATGGCCGACCGTGTAATCGTCATGTATTCCGGTCAAGTCGTCGAGCAGGGGGACGTGTATACGATATTCGAAAATCCGAAACATCCTTATACGGAAGGGCTGCTTCGATCAATGCCCAGCCATGAGAAGCGAACGGGCAAGCTGTATGCGATCGAAGGCGTCGTTCCGAATCCGCTCAATCTCCCGCCGGGATGCCGCTTCGCGCCGAGGTGCGAATACGCGAACGATCTGTGCCGGAGCGCGATGCCGGATATTACGAGAATGAACGACGATGAGCTGGTACGCTGCTGGAAATACACGGACCGTTGGGAGGACCGATAGCCATGTCAAGCCGGGAAACGCTGTTAAAAGTAGATCGAGTAAAAAAATATTTTCCGATTCGCGGCGGACTGTTCGGCAGAGTCAAGGCGCATGTGAAAGCGGTAGACGACGTTTCTTTCGAATTATATAAAGGCGAAACGCTCGGTCTCGTGGGAGAAAGCGGCTGCGGCAAGTCAACGATCGGCAAGACGATGGTGCGGCTGCTCTCCGCTTCGGAAGGAACCGTCGAATTTGAAGGCCGAAATATTTTTCAGCTCAACGACAAAGATATGCGCCATCTGCGCAGGGACATGCAATTTATTTTCCAGGATCCGTTCTCTTCGTTGAATCCCCGGTTAAGCGTCGGCGAATCGATCGAAAGGGTTTTGAAAATTCACGGCATGGGAAACAGGAAAGAACGGGAAGAGAAAGTGCAGCAGCTTCTGGAGCTGGTAGGGTTAAGCCCGTACCATATCAGACGTTATCCGCATGAATTCAGCGGCGGACAACGGCAGCGCATCGGGATCGCCAGAGCGCTTGCCTTACATCCGAAGCTGATCGTGCTTGACGAGCCGGTGTCGGCTTTGGACGTCTCGATCCAATCCCAAGTGGTGAACCTGCTTGAAGAGCTGCAGCAGCGGTTCGGATTGACCTATTTGTTCGTATCCCATGGGTTAAACGTTGTGCGCCACATCAGCAACCGCGTAGGCGTTATGTATCTCGGCAAGCTTGTCGAGCTCGCGGATACGGACGAATTGTTCGAGCGTCCCAAGCATCCATACACGAAAGCGCTCATCTCTGCGAATCCGATCGCAAATCCGCGGCTGCGAAATCAAGAGAAGATCGTTCTGCACGGCGACGTGCCGAGCCCGATTACTCCGCCGTCGGGATGCCGCTTTCATACGCGTTGTCCTTTCGTTCAACCGAAATGCAAAGAGACGGAACCCGCTCTTACTGTGGATGCTGACGGGCATCGTGTCGCTTGTCATTTCCCGTTGAATTGACGGCATCTTTGGTAAAATAAAAATTTTTTAACATGCGGTTGAATCGAAGAGGAAATTGTGTCCAGTCCGCGAATATAAAGTACTAAATATGTGGGACCTTAGGGTGAGTTTTTCATGGATAGGAAGCTGCTGATCATTGATGAACAACCCGACCGAGGGTCGGCTTTGGAATCGCAATTCCAACGGTTAGGTATCGTCGAGCGCTGTGAGGATGGAATTTCCGGGCTCGTAAAGACTCTCCAATTCAAGCCGGACGTCATTGTCGCGAGCAGCATGGCTCCCAAATTATCCGGTGCCGAGCTATGCGAACAAATTCGCGCTTCCTCGCAATCGGTCATCATCATGCTATCGCCGGGCTCCGAAGAAGAACGGGTCGCATGCTACGATGCGGGAGCGGACGAGGTCGTGGGATGTGACATCGGCACGAGGGAAATCGCCCTAAAGGCGGCAGCTTGGCTTCGCCGATGCGTACCCTCCTCTCAGCCGGAAGCTGAAGCGACTACGCTCCATTTCGGTCCGCTGACCATGAATCAACGCACCCACAGGACGTTCGTCGGAGGGGAAGAAGTGCCCTTGACCCGCAAGGAGTTCGCAATACTTTGGATGCTTGTTTCGAGGCAGACACACATTGTGAGCCGCAATGAATTGCTGCGAATCGTTTGGAGCTATGAATCGCTCGGCGACGACCGGATGATCGACACGCACTTGAATCGTATTCGCAAGAAGCTGAGCGAGTATAACCACATCTTTACGATCAAGACGGTATGGGGCATCGGCTATAAACTTGAGAAAGTAAAGGCGGAGCCTGTACCTCGAAGCGGGACGATGTAAATACATAACGAAGAAGAGCTGCACAGAGCGGAGCCGTCCGCTGTTGTGCGGCTTTTTCTTTGCGAAATAAAAAGAGCCGCCCGGATTCGGACGGCTCTTGTTTCTGACGCTTTAAAAAGTCTCCATTCTGAAGAACGACCAATACGTAAAACCGGTGAACGATAAGATCATATACCCCCAGAACAGGAGTATGTAGGTCCGTTCGGACAAATTCATATACCCCAAGATGACGAAAGCGGCTGTTTGGAAAAAGAACAGCAACGCCATCTGAGTCATATCTCCTGCCAAAGCCATCAAGCCGATGACGAGGGTCCAAAAACCGAGAACCCGGAACATGCGCGGCATGATGCTTCCCCCTCTCTACATCGCAATCTCGCCTTCGTGTTTGCGTACCTACATGACATTATATCCGTTAAGGCCAACGGTGTAAACGATGGAACAGTGACAGATTCGGGAACTTTCGTACATGCCGATATGGTTTGTTATTACGAATGAAAATATAAGTTTCGCGGTGAATAGCGTCTCATGTATGTTCCGCCGTACTTTTGGACATACCGAATAGTATGAAATAGATTCTATGAACTCTACCATGGGCATAGAGATAAATTGTGGATCTATACCGAAATCTTGGTTAGGAGGAATAAAAGCATGTCGGCAGTACGACAAGATGCATGGAGTGCGGAAGACGATCTGATTTTGGCGGAAGTCACGCTTCGTCATATTCGCGAAGGGAGCACGCAGTTATCGGCTTTCGAAGAGGTAGGGGAGCGTATCGGCAGAACCGCAGCGGCTTGCGGGTTCCGGTGGAACTCGAGCGTTCGCAAAAAATACGATGCGGCCATTCAGATCGCGAAAGCGCAGAGGCAAAAGCGCAATCAAGTAAAAAAGCAGTCCGTTTCCGCAAACGACATGGCTACCGCATCGTCCGTCGCCACGCTGGAAATCGATGGCGGGGCGAAATGGGAAAGCGCTACGGAAGATTCTCTTTCCTTCGACGCGATCATCCGGTTTTTGCGTCAATGGAAAGGAACCCACACGGAAATCACAAGACAGCTCAAGACAATGGAAAGAGAAATGCGTGAAAAAGACGAGGAAATTTCGAGGCTTCGGGAGCAAAATGAGAGATTGTCGCATGAAGTAAACAGCGTCCAGTCCGATTACAGGATTGTAAACGACGACTACAAAGCATTGATACAAATTATGGACCGCGCCAGAAAGATGGCATTTCTACTGGAAGAAGAAGAAGAACCGAAATCGCGGTTCAAGATGGATGCAAACGGCAATTTGGAAAGAATTGAATAGGAAAGGCTTCACGCAAGCTTTTCAATCTCGCGCATAGATCCCAAGCCGTTCCAATATAGGACAGGTAAGGGATCTTTTGCGTTAAAAGGTTGCATGGTATAATGGTAATGGAGCTTCTATGTCAAACAGCGATGGTTATTGTCTATATGCGGAAAGTAGGGACCTCGCCGTGCAACTGTTAAAAGAAGGTTTCGCTTACATTTACGCTGCCTTGTCCGTTATGCCCTTCATCTCATTCGTCCTGGTTTGGTTTGCCGTTTATTTGATTAAGAAGGATAAGAAATTGGCGGTAGCGAGATCGATGGATGTATCGACGGCATTATTGGTCGGTTCCGTAACTGTCTTGTACAATGAGGTGTTCAACTCGACTTTTGGCATTTACCTGCTTCTGCTTCTATTTCTCGCGGGCTTCGGACTTCTTGGCAATATGCAGCACCGGAAGAAGGGGCGTATTGATGCGAAGAGAATATTCCGGGTCGTGTGGAGGATGGGTTTTTTGGGATTAAGTACCGCATATGTTATGCTTTCTCTCGTTTATCTCACTCAAATTTTGTTATAATTCATGGAGGGTTTCCGATGGCGGTACATAATTTGATGGAGGATATCGTTAGAAATTGCCTGAAAGAGTTGACCGCTTCCCAACCGCTCCTTACGAAGGTGCAGCCCAAATTGCTGGACGATATGATGGCCATTGCGCTCAATCGCTTGCCGCCGAAGTACGTTGCGACCGAACGGGGAGAAGTGATTGCCAAAACCCAGCTGCGCGCGCAAGTGGAAAGCGATGTGTACCGGGAACTGAGCGCGGCGATGGACAAAGTGCTGCATTCCCAGGACAAGAGAAATTCGTAACTCGTGTAAGAAACATGGAAGATTTAATCACAATAATGAAAGCGCTTGCCGACCAATGTTTTCGGGAAAATAGCAAGAATGAATTTTTCGTTATGTAAGGGTCATGTGAGAAGTGTGTTACCATACTTTACATTTTCCCAAATTTTTTATTGACCTTTTTGACCGCTGGTTGTATATTAGGGTGCGAGGTAGAAATACTATTATTTTTTGAGGAGGATCTTCCAGATGTCTAAGGGGATCAAGCGCAGCATGCTTACTTTGTTGGCCATCGTATTGATGATGGGCACCGTGTTGGCTGCATGCGGCACGAACAACGCCGGCGAGACTAAAGAACCGGCAGAAAGCACGACACCGTCCGAAGGTTCGGATAGCGAGCAAGCAACGGAAGGTTCCGGCGAGAAAGCGGATGAGCAAGTATTCCGCATGAACATTTCTACGGAACCGCCTTCTTTGGATCCACAGCAAGCTCAAGACCAAACTTCCTTTACGGTAATGGTCGGTCTTTATGAAGGTTTGACTCGCATGAACGCAGACGGCGAGCCTGAAGCCGCGGTTGCGGAATCTTGGACGACGTCCGAAGACGGAAAGAAATGGACGTTCACCTTGAAACAAGGTTTGAAATGGAGCAACGGCGACGAAGTTAAAGCAAGCGACTTCGAATATTCCTGGAAGCGTACGCTCGATCCGAAGGCTGAACCGCCTGCGCCGTACGCATATCAGTTGTACTACATTAAGAATGCAGCCGCCTACAACTCCGGCGAGATTACGGACGCAAGCCAAGTCGGCGTCAAAGCTACCGGCGACTACACGCTTGAAGTCGAGTTGGAAAACCCGACTCCGTACTTCCTGAGCCTTACTTCTTTCTTTACTTATTATCCTGTTAACCAGAAGGCTGTAGAAGCTAATCCGGCATGGGCTACGGAAGCTGCCAGCATCGTAACGAACGGTGCGTTCACGATGAAAGAATGGAAGCACAACGACGAGATCGTTCTTGTCAAAAACCCGGACTACTACGACGCTGCGAATGTCAGCTTGCAAGAAGTCCGCATGAAGATGATCGAAGAAGCTCAAACGGAATTGAACCTTTACAACACAGGCGAGTTGGATTGGGCCGGCGGTCCTAACGGCGAAATTCCGACGGAGCAAATTCCGGTATTGAAGAGCAACCCGGAAGCCAACCTTCAAATCAAAGGCATCGCTTCCACGTACTACTACAATTTCAACAACAAGGCAAAACCGTTCGACAACGCGAAAGTTCGTAAAGCACTTGCAATGGCGGTAGATCGTCAATTGCTGATCGACAAAATCACGCTCGGCGAACAGCAGCCGGCTTACGGTTTTGTTGCGGCAGGCATCCAAGGCTTGAACGAAGAGTTCCGTAAAGAACACGACGATAAGCAATATTTCGAATACAATGTGGAAGAAGCGAAGAAGCTCTTCGAAGAAGGCATCCAGGAATCTGGTTGGACGAAAGGTCCAATCACGATTACGCACAACACGGGCGAAGGCCACAAGAAGATTGCTACTGCACTTGCCGACATGTGGAAAACCGCATTTGGCGTAGAGTTCAAGATTGAGCAGCAAGAATGGGCGGTATTCTTGCAAAACCGCACAAACTTGAACTACCAGCTCGCTCGCGCAGGTTGGGGTGCCGACTACAACGATCCGATGACGTTCATCGATATGTTCACGTCCACCTCCGGCAACAACGATATCGGCTTCAGCAATGCTGAATACGATCAGCTTGTTAAAGACGCTTACGCGACGCAAGACAACGCGAAGCGGATGGAATTGATGGCAAAAGCCGAGAAGATCTTGATCCAAGACAACATGGCGATCTTGCCTCTGTACTACTACACTCGTATTTGGATGAACAAACCGTATGTGAAGGACGTTGTTATGGACTACTCCGGTAACATGGATTACACTCGCGGTTACATCGAGAAGCAATAATTTAAAAGCAAGACGTTAACATGGCGGGGTATATATAGCTTCCCTATATATACCCCGTTTTTATGACAAGTAATCGCGGTCTGGCTTCTTTGAAGGTACTTCGAAGAAGTTTTTCTTATGTTATAGAATGTTTAAGTGCACTAAAGTGTTAAAGCAGGAAAACATTCGAAGCCTAGAAAACTTTCTTTTGCACATGTCAATGGAAAGGGATGGATGGCAACATTTAAAAATAGCTTTCTCCGGTCGTTGCCGTTTACAATAAAAGGGTTGAATAGATTGCATTGTGAGGTGTTTCCGGCTTGGCCCGTTTTATATTGCAAAAAGTGTTTTTCACCTTAGTTTCTTTGTACGTCTTGGCGACGTCCACATTCGTGCTGATGAAAATCATCCCGGGTAACCCGTTTCTGTCGGAAAAGACGCCGGCCGCCATTCAAGCGCGGATTATGGCACATTACGGATTTGATAAACCGATTTGGGAACAGTACTTGAACTATATGGGCAAGCTGCTTCAGTTTGATCTCGGGATATCTATGAAATATCAGTATCGTTCGGTTGTGCAAATCATTAGCGAGTCATTCTCGTTGTCGGCCCAACTCGGCGTTGTAGCGGTAATTGCCGCCACCTTCATCGGAGTCGCATTAGGTACGATCGCCGCGTTGTATCATCGCAAGTTTTTGGACGGCTTCACGATGGTGCTTGCCGTGATCGGCGTATCCGTTCCGAGTTTCGTGCTGGCGCCGTTATTGCAGTATTATTTTGCCGCCAAGTTTCGCATTTTCCCGGTTGCGGGATTGACCACACCGGCTCATTTCGTATTGCCGACAATCGCGTTATGCGCATTATCGATCGCATTTATCGCGCGTTTAACCCGTTCCACCATGCTGGAGGTCTTGTCTTCCGACTATATAAAGACGGCGAAAGCGAAAGGCTTGAGAGGCTACGTCATTACGACCCGGCATGCATTGCGCAACGCTTTGCTGCCCGTAGTCACGTACCTCGGACCGTTGACGGCGAACGTAATCACCGGTTCGATCGTTATCGAGAAAATTTTCGGCATTCCCGGTCTCGGCCAATATTTTGTCGAAAGTGTAAACAACCGCGACTATACGATGATTATGGGGATTACGATATTTTATGGAGTCATATTGATGATTTGCCGGTTATTAACGGACATAGCTTATGTTATCATTGATCCTCGCATTAAGCTCACCGGCCGGAAGGAGGCGTAGTCGAATGGCTGAACTGAAACATAACAACAACGCGCTCACTCCCGATCGGTTTCGGAAAATATCGAAGGACGGGTTCAAAGCGGAAGCGATCGAACGCGAAAGCTTGTCCGCTTGGGCCGACATTTGGTACCGTCTGAGACAAAACCGGTTTGCAATGCTTGGACTTATTATTATTCTACTTTTAGTCGTTATGGCCATTATCGGTCCGATCCTTACGCCTTATTCGGCGATCGACAACAATTTGCTCAAGACGAACCTGAAACCGATGGAGGAAGGCCACTGGTTCGGCACCGACGATTTCGGACGGGACATGTTCGCCCGTACGTGGGAAGGGGCGAAAGTGTCGCTACAAGTAGGTGTGTACGCGGCGTTGGCCGACTTGATCATCGGCGTCATTTACGGCGGCATCATGGGTTACATCGGCGGCCGTTTAGGCGAAGCAATGAATAAAATCGCCGAAGTATTGTACGCTATTCCGAATTTGCTTATCGCTATTTTGCTTCTCGTCGTATTTGAACCGAGCTTGCTTACAATCGTTATCGCGTTGTCGATCACCGGTTGGATCAGCATGGCCTGGATTGTGCGCGGCCAAATCATGCAGTTGAAGAACCAGGAGTACGTGCTCGCTTCCCGTTCGCTCGGCGCGGGCAGCATGCGCATCTTGTTCCGCCACCTCATCCCGAATTCAATGGGTCCGATCATCGTAACGTTAACGCTGACCGTGCCTGGCGCGATATTCGCCGAGGCTTTCTTAAGCTTCTTGGGTCTTGGAGTCCAGGTGCCGTTCGCTTCCTGGGGGACGATGATCAACGACGCGCTTGCAGTAATGCAGATTTATCCGTGGCGCATCTTGTTCCCGGCGTTCTTCATTTCGTTGACGATGTTGGCGTTTAACGTGCTGGGCGACGGAATGCGCGACGCATTCGATCCGAAGATGAAACGGTAGGAGGTGGGTGTCACTGTGGAAACGATATTGGAAGTCAAAGATTTGCGCGTATCCTTTAATGTGCGCGGCGGCGAAGTAAAGGCCGTCCGAGGTGTCAGTTTCGATGTGAAGAAGGGTGAGGCGGTTGCCATCGTCGGCGAGTCCGGCTGCGGCAAGAGCGTTACGGCACAAACGATCATGCGGCTGATTCCGAATCCGCCGGGAATCATTAAGAGCGGCTCAATTAATTTTAAAGGCGAAGATTTGTTGAAGAAAACCGAACGGCAAATGGAATCGGTACGCGGCAAAGACATCGGGATGATCTTCCAAGACCCGATGACATCGCTCAACCCGACTTTGACTGTCGGAAGACAAATAACCGAAGGTTTGATCAAGCACCAGAACATGACGAAGGAAGCGGCGAAGCAGCGCGCCGTCGAGATGTTGAAGCTGGTCGGCATTCCGAACCCGGAAGCTCGCTTCTTGCAATATCCGCACCAGTTTTCCGGCGGTATGCGGCAGCGTGCGATGATCGCGATCGCTCTGGCTTGCAACCCGTCGCTTCTGATCGCGGACGAACCGACGACCGCGCTTGACGTTACGATTCAGGCGCAAATTCTCAACTTGATGAAAGATTTGCAGAAGACGCTCGGAACGTCCATTATTTTGATAACTCACGACCTTGGAGTCGTCGCCGATATGTGCGATCGCGTTGTCGTCATGTACGCAGGCAAAGTGGTGGAAACCGGCACGAAATGGGAGATCTTTAAAAACCCTCAGCACCCTTACACGAAGGGGTTGCTCCGTTCGGTACCGCGTCTGGACCAAAAGAAAGACGAAGAGTTGATTCCGATCATCGGCACTCCCCCGGATCTCATTAAGCCGCCGGAAGGCTGCGGTTTCTGCGCGCGTTGCGACTATGCAATGTCAATATGCCAGACGCAGGACGCGGCTATGACGGAATTGAGCCCGACGCATCAAGCCGCATGCTGGCTCCTCCACCCGATGGCTCAATCTGCGCAAGCGGCGGCTGGGAAGGAGAATTCTCGATGAGTCAGACGTTGTTGGAAGTAAACAATTTAACGAAATTTTTTAACGTAGGCGGCGGTAACCGGTTGAAGGCCGTCAACGATGTGAGCTTTGCGTTGAAACAAGGCGAGACGCTCGGTTTGGTCGGCGAGTCAGGCTGCGGCAAGTCGACGGCGGGGCGAACGATTCTTCGTTTGTACGAGCCTACAGCAGGCGAGGTGAAGTTCCAGGGAACCAACATCTACAGCCTTAGCGGTTCGAAGATGAAGGCGCTGCGCCGCGACATGCAGATGATTTTTCAGGATCCTTACGCGTCCTTGAATCCGAGAATGACGGTGACGGACATTATCGGCGAGGCGCTGGACGTTCACCGCTTGACGCCAAGCCGCGCGCAGCGCAAGAAGCGGGTCGAAGAATTGCTTGATCTTGTCGGGTTGAACCCCGACCACGCGACGCGCTATCCGCACGAATTTTCGGGCGGCCAGCGCCAGCGGATCGGTATCGCGCGCGCGCTAGCGGTAGATCCGAAATTCATCGTCTGCGACGAACCGATTTCGGCGCTCGACGTATCGATTCAAGCGCAAGTTGTGAACCTGCTTATGAAACTGCAGAAACAGTTCGGTTTGACGTATTTGTTCATCGCGCACGACTTGGCGATGGTCAAGCATATAAGCGACCGCGTTGCGGTGATGTATTTGGGCAAGATGGTCGAGCTTACAACGAGCGAAGAGCTGTACGCAAATCCGCTGCATCCGTACACCCGCGCCCTTCTGTCCGCGATTCCGATTCCGGATCCGGAAGTCGAGGCTGCACGCGAGCGCATCGTGTTGAAAGGCGACATTCCGAGCCCGATCAACCCGCCGAGCGGCTGCCATTTCCGTACGCGCTGCCCTCTTGCAACGGAGAAGTGCGCGAAAGAAGAGCCTGCATTCGTGGAGTTGAAACCGGGCCACTGGACGGCTTGCCACTACGCATAATAATGTTGTTTTAATAAGGAGCGGTCCGCGAGGGCCGCTCTCTGCCGTCTTTGACGGATGCGCACGCCGGGGGTACAATGAGAACGAATGGATCAGGGGGAGTCGATGTCATGCGTTATGAAATATATGAAAAGATGAAACAACCGCCGTTTGCGCGCGATTTTACACGAAATTCCGCAAGCGCCGCCGGCCGTTTCGACTACGGTCATCCGTACGGCAACGCTCATGTTTGGAAAGATCGGGCGGATTGGCTTGATCGGGCGGACAGACCGCAAGCGACCCGGGATGCCATTGCTGACGTGCTTCTTGCTTTCAACCGGAAGCACAACGATATACCCGAAGCGATCCGTTCAATCGAACGTCTTCGGGATCCGGAGACGCTGGCGGTTGCCGGCGGACAGCAAGCCGGATTGTTTACCGGTCCGATGCTCGTAATTTACAAAGCGTTGACTCTCATACAAACCGCGAAGGCAGCCCAAGAGTCGCTCGGGCGGACGGTCGTTCCGGTGTTTTGGATCGCCGGAGAAGATCACGACTGGGATGAAGTGAATCATACATATGTACTGACCTCTCAACTCGCCGTAAGTAAACTTTTGATCGGGAAGACAGATACGGATCTCATCGGAAAGCGCACGTCCGTGAGCCGTACGCCGGTCGGCGGCCAAGAGTGGGCCGATGCAATGGCAGCGCTGGAGTCGGCATTGCCCGATACGGAGTTTAAGCCGCACCTGATTAAACAACTGCAGGACATCGCGGGGAAGTCCGGGACGCTTGTCGACGCATTCGCCAAGACGATGTCCATGCTGTTCGGCAAATACGGACTCGTGCTCCTCGATTCCGACGACGACCGTTTGCGCGAAATCGAGGCGCCGATGTTCCAAGAGCTCATCCGGCACAACGAGGTTTTGAACAGCGCCATACAAACGGGGCAGCTTTCCGTCACGGAAAGCGGGTACGCCCTCCAAGCGGAAGCGGCGAAGGACGGGCTTCAGCTGTTCATGTTTCACGATGGAGAGCGGAAGCTGCTGTTTAAAGACGGAGACCGGGTCTCGGATCGCAAATCGACGGTTTCTCTTACGATGCAGGAGCTTATCCGACTCGCCGAAAATGAGCCTTCGAGCTTAAGCAACAATGCGCTTACCCGTCCGCTGATGCAGGAGTATTTGCTGCCGACGTTGGCGACCGTGCTGGGCCCAAGCGAAATTGCTTATTGGGGCGTGTTGAAAGAGTCATTTCACGCGTTCGGGATGCGTACTCCGGTCATCGTTCCGCGCCTTGAGTTTACGCTGCTCGAAGGAACGGTACAGAAACAAATGGACAAGTTCGGCTTAACGTTTGAAGATGCTGTGGAACGGCTTGAACAACGCCGTGACGATTGGCTTAGAGAGCAGGATGAGCTCGGTCTCGAAGCGCGGTTTGCGCAGACGAAAGAAGCGTTCCGGCAATTGTACGCCCCCCTCGTTGAAACCGTCAGCGAAATCAACCCGGGCCTACGAAAGTTGGGCGAGACGAATATGGGTAAAATATTGGAACAAATCGATTTCCTGGAATCCCGCTCTCTGGAGGCGCACAAATCTCAACATGAAGCGGCGCTTCGGCAGTGGGAGCGCGTCCGTCTTTCCGTTGCCCCGGGCGGCAAACCCCAAGAGCGCGTCTACAATGTCTTCCAATATGCGCTGAAATACGGACTTCCTTGGTTGGACGGTCTGATCGGGCATCCTTTCATCGACTTCAGCCGGGAGCCGCGGAGCCATTTTGTCATCTATCTATAGGAGGTTTTATTACAAATGACAACGTTAAACCGAAGCATTATCCGTGATCCGAAGCTTGCGCCCGAGGGCCGCCTCAAAATCGATTGGGTGCAGGCGCACATGCCCGTGTTGAACCGGATTCGGGAGCAATTCGAGAAAGAACAGCCTTTTAAAGGATTGAAAGTGGCGATCTCGCTGCACTTGGAGGCGAAGACGGCTTACCTGGCGAAAGTGGTGAAAGCGGGCGGTGCGGAAGTGTTTATTACGGGCAGCAACCCGCTGTCGACGCAGGACGACGTATGCGCGGCGCTCGCCGAAGACGGCGTTACCGTCTTTGCGAAATACAACCCCGACCCGAAAGAATATAAGGATCTATTGGTCAAGACGCTGGAAACGAGGCCGGATCTTATTATCGACGACGGCGGCGACTTGATCACGATTTTGCATTCCGAACGTCAAGATTTGGCGGCGCAAGTGCGTGGGGGGGCGGAAGAGACGACGACCGGAATATTGCGATTGAAATCTCTTGAACGCGAAGGCAGGTTGAAGTTCCCGATGGTGGCCGTCAACGATGCATTCTGCAAATATTTGTTCGACAACAGGTACGGAACCGGGCAGTCGGTGTGGGACGGCATCATGAGAACAACCAACTTGGTCGTGGCGGGCAAAACGGTCGTGGTCAACGGTTACGGCTGGTGCGGCAAAGGGGTTGCAATGAGAGCGAAAGGTCTCGGCGCGAACGTCGTCGTAACGGAAATCGACGCGATTAAAGCGGTTGAAGCGTATATGGACGGCTTCGCGGTCAGGCCGATGTCGGAAGCGGCGAAAGTCGGCGATATTTTCGTGACGGTTACCGGCAACAAAGACATTATCCGCGGTCCGCATTACGAATCGATGAAGGACGGGGCGATTTTGTGCAATGCGGGACATTTCGACGTGGAAGTGAACAAGCCTGAGCTCGAAGCTTTATCGGTGTCGAAACGGACGGTTCGCCGCAACATCGAGGAGTACAAGCTGAAGGACGGGCGCAGTATTTACTTGCTAGCCGAGGGGCGTCTTGTCAACTTGGCGGCAGGAGACGGGCACCCGGCGGAAATTATGGATATGACGTTCGCGCTGCAAGCGATGGCGCTGAAATACGTAAACGAGCATTACAAAGAAATCGGCGGCAAGGTCGTCAACGTGCCGTATGAGACGGATGAGCAGGTGGCCCGCTTCAAGTTGGAGTCGCTCGGGTTGGGCATCGATTCAATAACGGCGGAGCAGAAAGAGTACTTGGACTCTTGGGCGGAGCATTAATTTAGAATTAGAATTTTCCTTTCTGGAGGAGACTCGCTATGGCTTCTCTTCACATACCAATCTCACAATGCCTGAAATGGCCGGCATCAAGAAGCAGTACCATATGACTCTGGACTTTTGGCATACGATAACTGGATGAATGCGCTGCGGAACAATACATATAATCCGTTCGGCCTGCGATATTGTACGACTGTCTTTGCGGAATCGAAATGCTTTGCCGCACAATATGTCAGGCAATTGGCGGAATCTTGGGGAGAGCTTCGACGCTTGGATGAAGCGTTGTCGAAGGGATAGGGGGTTAACGCAAGGATATGTCGAACCAAAGACCGCCGTCGGGCGATGGTCCGGAGGCGGTCTTTGGTTGTATGTGACATATTCTTGTTACGGCATGATTCTTATTGAGATTCTGTTATTGAATCACGAACCGAGATTCGATAATATGTTTATAGGAGAAGGATCCCAAGGAGGGCATCGAATTGATCGAGAAAAAACAATTGACCGTCCGTTTGCCGTTGCGTGTCTTCGATTATTTAACACAAAGAGCAGAAAGTGAACAAAAAACGTTAAACGATATTATGGTGGATATCACGGAACAACACATGATGTGGCATGAAGGCGAGAAATTAATCAAGGAAATCGGAATGATTCGCGAAAGAACGCAACGGATGAGCGGAGTTCAACCAGATTCGACAGACGATATACGAAGTTTGCGGGATGGTGAAAGATGAGCCGGGTATGTCTCGATGCAAGCATTTGGATAAAAATATTAACTCAAGAACCGGGTACGGCTTTGGCCGAGAATTTGGTTATCCGTCTGCTTCGTGAGAAGGTAGAAATCATCGCCCCGACAATCATGAAAATCGAAGTAGGGAGCGTCTTGAGAAAAAAGTGGCGCAGAAAACTTCTCGATACGGAAACGCTTCATGAGCTTTGGGGAAAGTTTGTCTCCTTACCAATCGTATATGTAGACAACGGCCATCTGTATGATCAAGCCTGGGAAATCGCTGAAGCGAACGGTCTTACTCAATTGTACGATGCGATGTATCTTGCGGTCAGCGAAGGAGTTGAATATTGGACTGCTGACGAACGGCTTGTAAACTCGATAAAAACAACTCGTGTCAAAGTAAAATTGCTGAATGCATGAGTTTCAGTAGGAATCCGACGCCCGCCCCGACGAGCCGGCTATGAAAGTTCGTTGACATAACACGCTGGTGTCGCGTACACTTTTATGAATATAAAATAAAATTATTCACAATAAAATAAAAGTGGCGGTGCAAATATGCCGAAAAAGTTTACCGACCAAGAAAAAGTTCGGATTCAAGCCAAGCTGAAGGAAACCGGAAAGCGGCTGTTCGAAGCGTTAGGCTTGCAAAAAACGAGCGTCGCCGACATTACGAAGCCGACAGGCATCGCGCAAGGCTCGTTTTATCTGTTTTACGAGTCGAAAGAAGCGCTCTATTTTGAAATCGTGCAAGAGGAAGAGGAGCGTATCAGAAAACAGCTGTTCGACAGTTACTTGGAAAGCGGAACGATGACGAGAGAACGGTTTCGCCAATTTGTAAGGGAATCGGTCCGGACGATTGAGCAAAGTCCGGTATTGCGACAGCTGTACGACGAACAGCTCGTCGAAACACTGTTTCGGAAGCTCCCGCCGGAGTTGTTGGAGGCTCATTTCGCGGAAGACGCGAATGCGCTAGCGCCGTTCTTGGAGCGCGGGCGCAGAGAGGGCTGGCTCGCGGATAAAGATCCGGAGACGGTCGTCTCGTTGATTCGCTCGCTCGTGCTGTTCGTGCTCCAGAAAGAACGCATCGGCGAAAGGCATTATGAAGCGACGTTGGAATTGCTGATCGAATGCGTCGCCAAAGGGCTCATAGTTGAGAAAGGTGATCCGTTATGATTGAGGTGCGGCAATTGTGCTTTACGTACCCCGGCAAGCGCGAGCCGACGCTTCGGGGACTTGATTTCCAATTCGGCGCCGGCGAAATATTCGGTTTTTTGGGGCCGTCCGGCGCCGGGAAAAGCACCACGCAAAATATATTGATCGGTGCGCTCCAAGGATATTCGGGCAGCGTTGCAGTGTTCGGCCAGGAGCTCAGAACGTTCAAGAAGCGGGATTACTACGAGAAAATCGGCGTCGCTTTCGAATTTCCGTCGTTTTATCAACGGCTGACGGCGCTGGAAAATTTGAAGCTGTTCCGCTCTCTGTACCGCTGCCGGACCGAATCGCCGGAAGAACTGCTTGCGGATGTCGGGTTGACGGACGACGCCGGCACCCGCGTTTCCCGCTATTCGAAAGGCATGAAGATGAGGCTTAATTTTTGCCGCGCACTGTTGAACGATCCGGACATTTTGTTTTTGGACGAACCGACTTCGGGACTCGATCCGGTGAACGCGAAACGGGTGAAGGACATCATTAAGCAAAAGAAAGCGGAAGGGAAAACGATCTTCCTGACCACGCACAACATGAACATAGCGGAAGAGATATGCGACCGTGTCGCTTTCATGGCCGGAGGAACGATCCGGCTGATCGATGAGCCGAAGGCGCTTATGATCCGCGGCGGCAGCAAGAAGGCGGTCGTACGATATCGAAGAGGCGGAACGCTTTACAGCGAGGAATATGATTTGGCCGAACTCGGAACGAACGGCACATTTCTTTCTTTGCTGCGTGAAGGGACGATTGAGTCGATTCACACCTCCGAAGCGACGCTGGAGGACATTTTTATCCGTGTAACCGGAAAGGAACTAATATTATGAGACGCCTCCTTTCGGCAATTGCTTTCGAGATGAAGCTTCAGTTCCGCCATGGCTTCTATACCGCTTATATTTTGATCAGCGCCGTATATATTGCGATTCTTCGCGCCATTCCTGATGCCGGTGTCCGGAAAACCGCCGAAACGGTAATCACGTTCTCCGACCCCGCGACACTCGGCTTCTATTTCGTCGGAGGCATGGTGCTGCTGGAGAAAAATCAACGAATCTTGGATCCGTTGATGGTAACGCCGTTTACGCCGGACGAATATTTGATTTCCAAGACCGTTTCGTTGACCGTACTGTCGGCGGCGGCGGGGTCGGCGGTTCGCATCG
Source organism: Paenibacillus alkalitolerans (assembly GCF_016482785.1). Taxonomy (GTDB): domain Bacteria; phylum Bacillota; class Bacilli; order Paenibacillales; family YIM-B00363; genus Paenibacillus_AE; species Paenibacillus_AE alkalitolerans. The sequence continues at coordinate 88,496 of NZ_JAEMXM010000013.1, forward strand.
GCGCATTCGGCTTTGAAGGGGATTGGGTTGCATTCGCTGCCGGACTGGTGTTGAGCTCGGTGTTTTTTACATTGTTCGGGATAGGAGTCGCTGTCAGATGCCATGGGGTAAACCAATATTTTATCGGGTCGACGGCTGCCTCGTTGGTGCTTTGCGTACCTATCCTGCAAACCTTGCATATATGGAATGCGCCTTGGTTTTACGCGCTCCCTTCCCACGCCTCGCTGCTGTTTATCGGTTCGTCATTCGAGCGGCTTCCGGGATGGATGTATCTTTACGGAATTAGCGTACTCTCTCTCTGGATCGCCGGTGCGTATGTATGGGCAAGGCATTCATTCGTACAGTACGTTATATTCCGTATCGGAGAAGGGAGGGAAGCGGCTCGATGAAACGGCTGCTTGCGATGGGCGGTTCCGATTTGCGGCTGACGGCGCGCGATCCGATGCTGCTGTTTATGGCGGCGGCGCCGAGTCTGCTGCTGATCATGTTCGCTTATGGCGTCCCGGAAGCGGCGGTTTGGCTTCGTGTTCGCTCCATATGGAATGCGGAACCGTTTTACCCTATAATTGCGGCTTCGGTGATGCTGCTCATTCCGCTGCTTCCCGGAACGATGGCGGGGCTTCTTATGCTTGATGAGAAAGACGAGGGCTTGCTTCAAGTATATGCCGTCACGCCTCTCGGCAAGGGAGGCTATTTTGCATACCGTCTTTCGATTCCGGCTGCAATCAGCGTATGTTATGGCGCGGTGGCGGCAATTGTCGCCCGAGGCATGGCGAACCATTCATTTGCACCGGAGGCGGTTGGAGCGGCGGTGTTGATGGTTGCGGTGCAAGCGGCTATAACCGCGTTATGTATCGCCGGGTTTGCTTCGAATAAAGTGGAGGGACTGGCGATGTCGAAATTGACGGCACTGCCTGTGATCACTCCTATTCTGCTTCTTCTGCCCGAGCCTTGGCAGATCGCCGCTTGGCCTGTGCCGGCCTATTGGACGGCGAAGACTTTGGAGTTAGCGATGCGCGGAGACGCGCCGGTTACGCTGTCCGCTGCTGCGGGTGTGGTGGTTCATGCCGTGTGGGGATATGCTTTATTCCGTTATTTTGTGCGAAAATCCGCTTGACCGGTGAAACATTCGGTACGGTTGGCATCGTCTATATATGGGAGAAAAATCTCAGCAAAAAAAAGGGGACGGGGTCAATGAAACATTGTAGACGGGCGGCGTGCATTGCGGTGGGGGTACTGGCGATCGGATGGCTTGCCGGATGCGGCGGCAGCGCCGGATCCACGAATTCGGGCGCGGCCAATACTGCAGAAATGGATTACGGCGCGGAAAGCGAGGCGAAATCGGAATCGGCAGCGGCGGCGGAAATGCCGGCTGAAACGCCGGCGGCGGCGGACATGGCGATGACGGTCAACGATCAGTATCGGGAGGCTGAATCAGCATTGAGCGCGGATTCTGCATCCGGCGCCGGGTCTGGAGCTTCGGTTGCTCCGCAACAAGGGCAAACGCAGCCTGCGCAAGGAAACCGGATGCTCATCTACACAGCGAACATGACCATGGAAGTGGAAAATTACGGGGACGCCTACACCGAAGTTCAAAATTTGATCCATTTGTCCGGCGGGTATATCGTTGGCTTTACAGAGGAGACGACGCAGTACGAGAAGACGGGATTGTTCACCATCAAGGTTCCCGCCGGCGGCTTTAACGGCTTCCTGTCCAAGCTCGAGGAGATTCCGAACCTGAAGCTGAACAGGAACCTGAAAGCGCAGGACGTTTCGGAAGAGTACGTCGATTTGGAAGCGCGGCTGCAGGCGAAACAAGTTGTCGAAAAGCGGTTGTTGGGATTCATGGAGAAGGCGAACCGGACGGACGACCTTGTGACGTTCTCCAACGAGCTTGCCCGCGTGCAGGAAGAAATCGAACGGATGAAAGGCCGAATGAGGTATTTGGAGCAAAATGTCGCATACAGCACGGTGGAACTGCGGATATATGAAAAATTAAAGGAAAAATCCGCTTCCATACTGGGGGACGGTCCGTCGTTAAGCGAACGAATGGGTAACGCCGTCCAAGGAAGTCTAAACGTGCTCGTTACTGTCTTGGAAGGCGTGCTTGTCGTTGTTGCGGGAGCGATTCCCGTAGCCGCCGCAGCCGGAATTGTCGGGATGCCGGCATATTGGCTGTGGAGGCGCCGCAGCCGAAAGCACGTTGAGAAACGAAGCGAACCGGAGCGCCAAAACGATTAACTGCATAAAATATTTTTTCGAAAAATCCTGCCATGCCGGCAGGAATTTCTTTTTTTATAGCGAATTGTGATTCAGAGTGGTGAAAAGTGGGGCGAAGTGGGGAAAAAGGGTAGACAGGTGGTGATCGTGCGATGTTTATGGGTGAATATCAACACAGCGTTGATGAGAAAGGTCGCATGATCATTCCTGCGAAGTTTCGCGAAGAATTGGGTACCTCCTTCGTGATGACCCGCGGCCTCGACCAATGTTTATTCGTATACCCGATGTCGGAATGGAAAGTGCTTGAGCAAAAGCTGAAATCACTGTCGCTCATGAAATCGGATGCGCGCGCGTTTACCCGGTTCTTCTTCTCCGGCGCGGTGGAATGCGAGCTGGATAAACAGGGAAGGGTAAACATACCGGGCAATCTTCGCGAACATGCCAAGCTGGAGAAGGATTGCATCGTCATCGGCGTGTCCAACCGCGTGGAAGTGTGGAGCAAGGAAGCTTGGGAGTCTTATTCCCAACAGTCGGAACAATCGTTTAATGAAATTGCCGAGAAATTGGTCGATTTCAATTTCGATTTGTAGAGAAGTTTTTCGCAACGGCTGTTGATAAAGGGGTTAGCAACATTGTTTATACATAGAACCGTGCTGAAGGAAGAGGCGGTCGACGGGCTTAACGTAAGAAAGGACGGCATCTACGTCGATTGTACGCTGGGCGGTGCGGGACATAGCGCTCTGATCGCCTCCCGGCTTGGACCGGAAGGGAAGTTAATCGCTTTCGATCAAGACGATCGCGCCATTGAGCACGCCCGGGGCGTATTGGAACCGTTCGGCAGCCGCGTCGTTATTGTCAAATCGAATTTCCGGAATTTATCGGACGTATTGTGCGGATTCGATGTTCCCCGCAGCGAGCAAGGCGACCCGCAGGTGGACGGAGTGCTGTTTGACCTCGGCGTATCCTCTCCCCAGTTGGATGAGGCGGACCGGGGGTTCAGCTACCATCACGATGCGGAACTCGATATGCGAATGGATACAACCGGCACGCTGACGGCTGCCGACATCGTGAACGGGTGGCCGGAGGAGCGCATCGCGCAAATATTGTTTAAATACGGCGAAGAGAAGTTTTCGCGCCGGATCGCCCGCGAAATTGCAAAGGCGCGCGAGGCTGCGCCTATTCGGACGACGGGAGAGCTGGCGGAGCTGGTGAAAGCAGGCATTCCGGCGGCCGCGCGCCGAAGCGGCGGTCATCCGGCGAAACGGACGTTCCAAGCGATACGCATTGCGGTGAATGACGAGCTCGGAGCGTTCGAGGATGCGCTTGAGCAAGCGATTCGATGCGCTGCGCCCGGCGGGCGTATATCCGTCATTACCTTCCACTCGTTGGAAGACCGTATTTGCAAGCAGGCATTTGCGAAACGGCTTGGAAGATGCGTATGCCCTCCGGATTTGCCGATGTGCGCATGCGGCGCGAAAGGGACGCTCAAATTAATCAATCGGAAGCCTATCGAAGCAAGCGAAGCGGAGCTGGAGGATAATCCGAGAGCGCGTTCCGCCAAGCTGCGGATTGCGGAGAAATTGCGAGATTATTAGAACGCCGGTTGGAAACAATTACATGGACGGGAATAGGGACGGATCAGAAGCCGTTCAATTATAATAAGGAGGCTGAGTTCTCATGTCCGCATACATAAACGGAAGTCTTGCATTGGATGAACGGCGCCGGGAGTCTGCCGCGGAAAAGACCAAGAAAGCCGTTCGGAAGAAGGTGCAGCGCGCCAAGTCGATCCCGACGCCCGAAAAATTGCTCTACTTGTTTGCGGTAATTATGTTTTGCGCGGTAGCGGGTATCGTTGTATGGCGTTATGCGATGATTTTTGAAATGAACACGCGCATCGTGCAGATAGAATCCGAGATTAGGCAGCTGGAGAAAGAAAATACGGCGTTAAAGAATGAAGTGGCCAAGCTGCAGGATCCGCAGCGTCTGATCGAAACGGGAATCGAGATGGGCTTGACGCTTCCGGACGAAATTGCGCCTTCATCGGCGCAGACCGGAGACAGCGCTGTTGCGATGGCGGAAGAATAATGAGTTCCGAAACGTCGGCCATGCAAGGTGGGGTGTTGATGAAGCAAAAAATTAGAGTGCGCTCGCTGATGCTCGGTGTAGCGTTCACTCTCTTTTTTATTGGGCTCGTTGCGAGGCTGTATTGGCTGCAAGTCGTGGAAGCGTCCTGGCTCGTCGCTCAAGCCGAGCGGATGTGGGCGACGGGAGAGAAGCTGGAAGCCGACCGCGGAACGATTTATGACCGCAAGATGCAGGTGTTGGCTGCGGATGCGGACGGCTTCACCGTCGTGGTCAATCCTCAGTTGATCAATCAACTCGGACTGGAACGTGAAGTGGCATCCGGTCTTTCCGGCGTCCTCGGCATGCCGGAGAACAAAGTCTATGAACAAGTAACCGCAAAAAATAGCGACGGAAAGCTCCTTCGCAACAGAGAGATTCGCATACAAGGATGGAAGATTCCGAAGGAAGTCGCGGATCGAGTGCGCGAATGGGAAAAACAGTTCATGGAAGAGCACGATATATTGGGAGACGACTGGGTCGGCGTCGGTCTTCGTCCGGAAAAGATGCGCTATTATCCGAAAAACTCGCTCGCCTCGCATATGCTCGGTTATATCGATAAAGACGGGCGTCCGTGGGCAGGACTCGAATCCGCTTTGGACGAGCAGCTTCGGGGGACAGACGGTTCGATTTCCTATCAGAAGGACGAGAGAGGCAATAAGCTTCCCGGAGACAAGCCGAATTTGGTCGAGCCGGTGGACGGCAAAAACGTAGTGCTGACGATCGACCAGACAATACAGCATTATACCGAACAAGCGATGAAGAAAGTGTACGACGAATACGAGCCGAAACGCATGACCGCGATCGCGGTCGATCCGAAGACGATGGAAGTGTTGGCGCTCGCCAATTACCCGAATTTTGATCCGAACAAGTACTGGGAGTACAAGGATTTCCGCAATATGGCGATCGCATCCCGCTACGAACCCGGGTCGACGTTCAAGATCGTGACGCTCACCGGTGCGGTCGATCAAGGCTTGTTCGATCCGAACGCCACATTCGATTCCGGCAGCATCAAAGTGCCCGGGCGAACGATCAGAGACCATAGACGCGGCGGTTGGGGCACGATTACGTATTTGGAAGGGCTGCTCCGCTCGAGCAACGTGGCGTTCGTCAAATTAGGCTATGAGATGTTGAAAGAAGAGAAGTTCATGGAGTATATCGAACGGTTCGGTTTTACGAGAAAGACGGGAATCGATTTGCCGGGAGAAGTGAGCGGCGCCGTTAACTTCCAGTACCCTGCCGATGTGGCCGCAGGCACATACGGACAAGGTAGAGTTCAGGTAACGCCGATGCATCAGATTAGCGCTTATGCCGCCATTGCGAACGGCGGAAAGCTTATGGAGCCTTATGTCGTAAAGAAGGTGCTGGACCCCGAAACAAATGAAGTCATTTCCGAACATAAGCCGAAGGTGGTCGGTCAAGTCGTTTCGGAACAGACGGCGAATCAAGTGAAACAATATTTGGAGCAAGTGGTTGCGGATCAGGAGAGAGGGACAGGCAGACGGGCATATATCGAAGAGTATCGCGTTGCGGGGAAAACCGGTACGGCGAATGTCGTTGTCGACGGTGGGTACGCCACGTGCGAATGGGTCGTTTCATTCATCGGATTCGCCCCGGTGGATGATCCGAGAATTGCCGTAGCCGTAATCGCCGATTCGCCGAACCTCGGCTGCGACTCCAACCGTGCAGGCGAGGTCACCGCGCCGGTATTCAAGGAAATCGTATCGCAAAGCTTGCGGTACATGGGCGTCCCGACGGAGCGCAAACCGGACGAAAAAAATCAAGCGGCCGCTGCGGCCGGCAAAGGCATTGCGCTCGCAACGGTGCCGGACCTGCACGAAATGGAGACGGCCGCCGCCGTCGAAGAATTGAAAGCCCGCGGATTTTCGGCGGACGTCATCGGTGACGGCAATCGCGTACTGGGCCAGTATCCTCCTCCGGGAGAACAACTGCCCGATTCGCCGAAAGTGTACCTGCTGACCGTTCCGAAAGAAGAGGCGGACGTGCCCGATCTTACGGGCGAAAGCTTGAGGGATGCCGTGCAGCTGTGCGCATTGCTGGGCTTGCGCTGCCAGGCGGAAGGCGAAGGATACGTCGTCGCCCAAGAGGTTGTAACGGAACGTGGCGAAACCGTTCTTAAAGTAACGTTGAAGCCGCTGCATGAGGCTCCGGACGTTTCCGGAGCGGAGCAGGAAGACGCCGGCGAAGAGACGGACGCCGCGCCAAGCGGTGAAACGGACGTCAATCCCGACGGCGGCGCTCCTCCCGCTTCTTCCGGATAGTGCAACCCGGCCCCAGGCTTGTTCTACCCTACGGTTGTCCCGAATAGTCTTGTATATAAGAGACTAGTTCGCGAAAGAAGGGGGAGGGTATTGTTGCGCGCATCCAACGTTACGCTGCGCAGGCGGCTGTACGTGATTTTTGTGCTCGGCACAATCCTTTTCATAGCGTTAATTGCCCGTTTGGGCTGGGTTCAACTGATGATGGGGCCGGAATTGACCGAAAAAGCGGAAGAATCGTGGAGGCGGGAAATTCCGTTCTCGGCGAAGAGAGGCGAAATTTGGGATCGTAACGGGGAAAGATTGGCCTATAACGTCAGCACTCCGACCGTTTGGGCGATTCCCGCGCAGGTGCGGGATCCGAAGACGACCGCCGCGCAGCTTTCCCGTGTGCTCGGAATGAGCGAAGAGAGTATCTATAAGAAGATTACCAGAAGGTCCTCGATCGAAAAAATTCAGCCGGGCGGCAGGAAAATGACGCAGCAAAAAGCGGCGGAAGTAAGAGAGCTGGAGCTCCCCGGCATCGTCGTGGCGGAGGACAACAAGCGGTTCTACCCGTACGACGGCTTGGCGGCGCACGTGCTCGGATTCACGGGCATCGACAACCAAGGGCTTACCGGCGTCGAGGCGAAATATGAAGACCGGTTGAAAGGTCACCGGGGCAACGTCGCGTTCCTCTCGAACGCGCGAGGCGACCGGATGCCGAACTCTTCCGAAAAGTACATTCCTCCGAAAGACGGACTCAATTTGCAGCTGACCATCGATAAATATATACAGACGGCAATGGAGCGGGAGCTGGACCAAGCGATGGTCAAATATCAGCCGGACCATATTATTTCGATCGCCGTAGATCCGAACACGGGCGAAGTGTTGGCAATGGCGAGCCGTCCGAACTATGAACCCGCCAACTATCAAAGCTATGCCTCTGAAGTATACAACCGGAACTTGCCGATTTGGATGACGTACGAGCCGGGCTCGACGTTTAAGATCATCACGTTGGCGGCTGCGTTGGAAGAGGGGAAAGTGAAGTTGAACGATTATTTTCACGACCCGGGCTTCATTGAAGTGGGCGGCGCGCGTTTGCGCTGCTGGAAGAGGAGCGGACACGGCTCGCAGACGTTCCGCGAAGTCGTGGAAAACTCCTGCAACCCCGGATTTGTCACAATGGGTCAACGTCTTGGCAAAGAGAAGCTGTTCCAATACATTAAAGACTTCGGATTCGGCACCAAGACGGGCATCGACCTCGCCGGGGAAGAGAACGGCATCTTGTTCAAGCTGCCTCAGGTCGGCCCGGTAGAGCTGGCGACGACGTCGTTCGGCCAAGGGGTATCCGTCACCCCGATCCAGCAAATCATGGCCGTGTCCGCCGCGGTCAACGGTGGCAAGCTCTTCAAACCTCATATCGCGAAAGCATGGGTTCACCCGGAGACGGGCGAGGTTGTCGACGAGGTGGAGCCGGAGCTTGTGCGCACCGTCATTTCCGAAGAAACGTCGAAGAAGGTTCGCGAAACGCTGGAATACGTCGTTGCCCAAGGGACGGGGCGCAACGCTTTTATCGACGGTTACCGGGTCGGAGGAAAGACGGGGACCGCACAGAAGGTCGTTAACGGCAGATATTCGGCCAACGAGCATATCGTGTCCTTCATCGGTTTCGCACCGGCGGACGATCCGAAAATCGTTATCTATACGGCCGTAGACAATCCGAAGGGAGTGCAGTTCGGCGGGGTGATTGCGGCTCCGATCGTCCAAAACATTATGGAAGACGCATTGCGGTATATGGGTGTCCCTCCCCGGAAGGACGGCGTTAAAGAAAAGTACAGATACGGATTGGACACTCCGATGGCCGAAGTTCCGGAATTGGTGGGCCGCACCGTGTCGGAAATATATGAAAGCTTGAACTCCAATTTCAGATTGGCGAAATACGGTACAGGCAACACCGTGGTGCTGCAGGAACCCAAAGCCGGGACAAAGCTGCCCCGCGGTTCGACGATTCAGATCTATTTGTCGAACGAGGAACCGAAGAATTGAAGAATTAGAGCCATCCTTGTTAGACATTCGAATTTTTGCAACATAATATAAAGACGGTAGTTTTACGAACGGAGGAAATTCCATGTTGATCCGAGAGCTCGCCTCGTCTGTTTTGCTTTCGCGCGTTATCGGCGACGAAAACACGGCGATTGCCGGCGTCACGGCCGATTCCAGGCAGGTGAACCCGGGCGATTTGTTCATATGCGTCCCGGGGTACACGGTTGACGGTCATGATTTTGCGCAAGAGGCGGCAGGAAAGGGGGCGGCGGCGCTTGTCGTTGAGCGGGAGCTGCCGGTGCCCGTTCCTCAGCTTATCGTGAAGGACGCGAGAAGGGCGATGGCCGTCATTGCAAGCAAGATAAACGGATACCCGAGCCGGGAGATGAAGGTCATCGGAGTGACGGGGACGAACGGCAAAACGACGACGACTGCCCTGATCGAGCGGATTTTGTCGGATGTGGGCTATCGAACCGGTCTAATGGGAACCATCCGCATAAAAATAGGAGATGAAATTAAGAGCTCGAAAAACACAACCGCCGACGCGCTATATTTGCAACATGCCATGAGAAGCATGCTGGAGGCCGGGACCGACTATTGCGTGATGGAAGTGTCCAGCCATGCGCTCGAGCAAGGGCGTGTGCTCGGAGTCGATTTCCGGACCGCTCTGTTCACGAATTTAACCCAAGACCATCTGGACTTTCACGGAACGATGGAAAATTACGCCGCGGCGAAGGAGCTGTTTTTCTCAAGGCTCGGCAATGCCGCGGAACCGCCGGAGAGCGGCGCCAAATTCGCAGTGCTCAACGCGGATGATCCGGCGCACGCCAAATATAAGAGAGCGACGGCGGCGGAGACGATTTTATACGGTATCGACAACGAGGCGGACGTTCGCGCGAAGAACATTCGGATGAGCGCGCGCGGCACCTCGTTTCGTCTTGAAACGTTTGCGGGACATGCGGAAATCAATATGAACCTAATAGGCAAATTCAACGTTTATAACGTATTGGGCGCCGTCGCCGCAACATTGGCGGAACGTTTGCCGTTATCAGCTATAGTAGGTTCATTAGAAAGCATCTCGGGCGTGGAAGGCCGCGTTGAACCGGTCGATGCGGGGCAGCCGTTCGCCGTGCTTGTCGACTACGCCCACACGCCGGACGGCCTTCTCAACGTATTAAATACGGTGAATGAATTCGCCCGGGGCCGCGTCATTACCGTATTCGGATGCGGAGGAGACCGCGACCGCACGAAACGTCCCGTCATGGGGAGGATTGCGGCGGAGAAGAGCGATCACGTCATCGTTACGTCCGACAATCCGCGGTCGGAAGATCCCGAGAGCATAATGCGGGAGATCGAGGAGGGCGTGCTTGCGGCCGGGCTGGACCGCAACCGCTGCGAGATGATTGCCGACAGGCGCCGCGCAATCCAAAAAGCGGTTGAAATGGCCAACCCCGAAGATGTAGTATTGATTGCGGGCAAGGGACACGAAACCTATCAAATCATCGGCGGCGTCACCTACGATTTCGACGACCGCGAGGTTGCGAAGGAAGCGATTCGAGGTGCTTCCATATGATACGAACCGGATTGCGGCAAATCATTGATTGGACGAACGGGCGCCTTTCGGCCGGCTTTCCGGAACATTCCGTTTCGAAGACGGCCGTTGCCGGCGTTTCAACCGATACGCGCACGATTGCGAAAGGAAGCCTGTTCGTGCCGCTCATCGGCGAACGATTCAACGGCCACGATTATGCGGCCGAGGCGGTTCGGCGGGGCGCAGCCGCCGTATTGTGGCAGGACAGCGAAGGCGAACCGCCTGCCGGTATTGCCGCCGTCATCGTGGACGATACGCTGCTGGCATACCAACGGTTGGCGGCGCGTTACCGGGAGAGCCTTCCGGTGAAAGTCGTCGGCGTGACGGGCAGCAACGGGAAGACAACGACGAAAGACATGCTGGCCGCCGTGTTGGCCACGTCATTTAAAGTTCAGAAGACGGAAGGCAATTTAAACAATCACATCGGATTGCCGCGAACATTGCTCGCGCTTGAGTCCGATATCGAGTTCGCCGTCGTTGAGATGGGAATGAGCGGTTTCGGCGAAATCGAGCTGCTGTCGGGCATCGCGTCGCCTGACGCCGCGGTCATTACCAATATCGGCGAAGCTCATATGCTTCAGCTCGGCTCCCGCGACGGCATCGCCAAGGCCAAGCTTGAAATTCTCGGCGGCCTGAAAGTGGGAGGGCTGTTTGTCGCTCCCGGCGACGAGCCGCTGATCGAGCGGTGGGAAGGGGACGCGAAGAAGCCGTCCGCTTACCGTAAGCTTCTTTTCGGGGAAGGCCCGGACAATGACTTGTCGCTCTCGGCCGTTCAGATCGGGCAAGGAGAGACGACATTCCTGGTGAGCGGCTCGGATCAGCGGTTTGCGATCCCTCTGCTCGGCAAACACAATGCGTTAAACGCACTGGCCGCGATTGTCGTCGGACGCGCCTTCGGTCTGTCCGACTCCGTTATCGCGAAAGGCCTGCGCGAGATGAAACCGACGGGAATGAGAATCGAGCGCATCAGCGGAAAGAACGGCGTTACGATACTGAACGATGCCTATAACGCAAGCCCGGCTTCGATGAAAGCGGCGCTTGCGCTGCTTGCGGAGACGAAATCGTACAACCGCAAGTTTGCCGTGCTCGGAGATATGTTGGAGCTCGGACCCGGCGAGATTGAGTTTCATCGGGAAATCGGCCGCGGGCTTCAACCGGAAGATGTGGATTATGTGTTCACCTGCGGCAAGCTTGCGAAAGAGATTTCCGATGCGGCGGCAGGAAATTACAGCGCCGGACGAGTCGTATGGTTCGACTCGAAGAAGGCGGTCGTCCGGCGCATTGAAGAAACGGCCAGACCCGGCGATGTCGTGCTGGTGAAGGCGTCCCGCGGAATGAAGCTGGAAGAAGTCGTGAACGGACTTCGAGAAGAAAGGTAAAAGAGGCAACCGAAGGTTGCAAAAGGGGGGATACAATGGAACTCAATCCGATTCTTTTTACTATGGGCGTGTCGTTCGCGCTCGCCGTTATCCTGGGCCCTCTGTTCATACCGATTCTGCGATGGATGAAGTTCGGGCAGCAAATTCGCCGGGAAGGACCTCAAGGCCATCAGAAGAAGGCCGGCACGCCGACGATGGGCGGCATTATTATATTGGTGGCGCTGACGCTTGCGTTCATGCGTTTTTCCATGCGCTCCCCGGAATTTTACGTGCTGCTTGTCGCTTGTCTCGGATTCGGACTCGTCGGTTTTTTGGACGATTATATAAAGATCGCTTTTAAACGGTCGCTCGGGCTGACGGCTCGGCAGAAACTGTTCGGCCAACTGCTGATTGCGGCCGTCGTTTGCGTCTTGCTTTATATGCACGGACATAACACCGATCTGCACATTCCGGGTACCGGGCTTGCCATCCCGCTCGGGTTGTTTTATTATCCGTTTATCGTCTTATTCATGCTGGGCATGTCTAACGCCGTAAATTTTACGGACGGCTTGGACGGATTGCTGTCCGGCACCAGCGCGGTCGCATTCGGGGCGTTGGCTGTTATCGCGATGATTCATACGGAACACGAATCCGCGTTTTTCTCCGCGGCGATGATCGGCGCGGTGCTTGGATTTTTAGTGTTTAACGCCCATCCCGCCAAAGTGTTTATGGGCGATACGGGGAGCCTCGGTATCGGAGGAGGCATTGCGGCCGTCGCGATCCTTACGAAGACTGAATTGCTGCTGCTTGTTATCGGCGGCATCTTCGTGATCGAAGTGCTGTCCGTCATCATACAAGTCGTTTCTTTCAAGACGAGAGGGAAGCGCGTGTTCAAAATGAGTCCCATTCACCATCATTTCGAGCTTGTCGGGTGGTCGGAGTGGAGAGTCGTCATCACTTTTTGGCTGGCGGGGCTGCTCCTGGCGGGACTTGGAATCTATATCAACGAGGGGTTGTAGCTTATGCTCCATCCGGACGGGTATAAAGACCGCCGGGTCGTCTTACTCGGACTCGCCAGAAGCGGTGTGGCTGTAGCCGAATTGTTTCATCGGGCGGGCGCTCGGGTTACCGTCAACGATAAGAAAGACCGGTCTGCATGCCCTGAAGCCGCCCAATTGGAGGCTCTGGGTATTTCTGTTATATTCGGACATCATCCGGAAGACCTCATTGACGCGGATGTGAGCCTCGTTGTCAAAAATCCGGGCATCCCGTATTCGATACAACCGATCCAACAGGCGCTTCGGCTCGGAATCCAAGTCGTGACGGAAGTTGAAGTCGCGCACCACATATGTCCTGCTCCGATCATCGGCATTACCGGTTCGAACGGGAAAACGACGACTACGACGCTTGTGCACTTGATGTTGACGGAATCCGGCAAGGATGCCGTTGTCGCCGGAAATATCGGCAGAGCGTTGACCGAGGCGGCTTTGGCTGCGCATCCGGAGCAGTGGATCGTTGCGGAGCTCAGCTCTTTTCAATTGAAAGGGACGGTCGACTTCCATCCGAGAATCGCCTGCCTGTTAAATTTGTACGAAACGCACTTGGATTATCATGAAACGATGGAAGATTACGCGGCATCGAAATCGAAGCTGTTTCGAAATCTTGCTCCCGAAGATACGGCCGTGATGAATTGGGACGACGATTATTGCCGGTCGCTGCTGCCTGAAATCAAAGCGGGCGTGCTGCCTTTTTCCTTCAAACACTCGTTGGAAAAAGGCGTATACATCGAACGAAATCATGTCGTATACGCGGACGGCAGCGGAACGTCGCATACTATAGTCCCTTTGTCGGGCATCGCGATGAAGGGCGATTTCAATGTCGAGAACGCGCTGGCCGCCGCTGCCGTCGCCTTGTCTGCCGGGGCCGATGCAGCCGCGATCGCCCGGGTGTTAAGCTCGTTCCGCGGCGTGGAGCATCGGCTGGAGTTCGTCAGGGAGTTGAACGGAGTCAGTTTCTATAACAATTCCAAGGCGACGAATCCGGCGGCGACGATCAAATCGATAGAAGCGTTCGGAGACGAGCCGATCGTTCTTATTTGCGGCGGTCAGGACCGCAAATCCGAGTTCATGGAGCTTCTGCCGGTGTTTCGCGAACGCGTGAAGGCTGTAGTTACGTTAGGAGAGACCCGTTTCAAGCTGGATCATATTGCGGAACTCGCGGGATTAACAAAGCGGAAAACCGTCGAAACTGAAGACATGCCGGAAACAGCGATCCGGCAAGCGGTGGAGGCGGCCTACGCTTTCGCGGAGCCCGGCGGTGTCGTATTGTTGTCGCCGGCTTGCGCGAGTTGGGATATGTTTCCTTCCTATGAGGAAAGGGGACGCATGTTTAAGCATTCGGTGCATACCTTGTAATAGGGGTTGTACAAGGCCGCTTTATCTTGTGCCGCCGCTACGCCACAGTGTGAAGAGGTGTGTCTCGAATGACGAAAAACCGTTCCGTGCCAGACGTATACATATTGCTGGCCACTCTAGGATTGCTTGGCATAGGCGTCGTAATGGTGTACAGCGCGAGCGCGGTATTGGCGTTCCACGAATACGGCGACTCGTATTACTACTTGAAGAGGCAGTTAATCTTTGCGGGTCTCGGACTCGTCGCGATGTATTTTGCTATGAATCTCGATTATTGGGTGCTGAAAAAATATGCGAACGTCGGATTGCTCGTCTGTTTTTTTCTGCTCGTAATCGTCCTGCTTGTCGGCACCGAGCGGGGCGGTGCAAAAAGCTGGCTTGGAGTCGGCAGTTTCGGGATACAGCCGTCGGAATTTATGAAGCTTGCCATGGTCGTCTTTATGGCGAAGCTTTTGTCGGAAAGCCAGGCGATGCTGTCGAGATTTACGACCGGGCTGCTGCCGCCGCTCGGACTTCTGGGGTTGGCTTTCGGGCTCATCATGCTTCAACCGGACCTCGGCTCCGGAGCGGTGCTTGTCGGGTCGACGATGATCATCATTTATACGGCCGGAGCGAGAATCTCCCATCTTTCCTTCTTGGCTCTTGTTGGTGTCGCGGGTTTTGTCGGGCTTATCCTTACCGCTCCTTACCGGATGGCACGGATCACAGGTTTTCTGAATCCATGGTCCGATCCGCTCGGAACGGGATACCAAATCATCCAATCGTTATATGCGATCGGGCCGGGAGGTCTCGTCGGTTTGGGGCTTGGCGCCAGCCGTCAAAAGCACAGCTATTTGCCGGAACCGCAGACGGATTTCATCTTCTCCATTGTGGCCGAAGAGCTCGGATTTATCGGAGGTTCGCTTGTGCTGTTATTGTTCTTGCTGCTCGTATGGCGCGGCATGCGCACCGCGATCACGGCGCCCGATACGTTCGGCAGTTTGCTGGCGGTCGGCATTATCGGCATTTTTGCGGTACAAGTTTTCATTAATATCGGAGTAGTCATCGGCATGCTGCCGGTTACGGGCATTACGCTTCCGCTCATATCGGCCGGTGGATCGTCGCTCACGTTGTTATTGACGGCGATCGGCATATTATTGAACGTGTCCCGCTATTCCCGGTGACGCATCGGGCCGGTCCGGCCTTGGGCTTTTTTCCATATTGAAGGAAAGTCTTATGGGCTACTGTCACACTCTCTTCGGACGGAACATACTATATCGCATGACTGAACCGTCAGAGTTGTTAGCGCCATGCTTCTTGATGAACGACCGGGAAGCAAAACCAGCAAGGCTTTCCCACAAGCAATCATAGCAAGGAGGTACGACCCGTGAAGCAGCTCATTGAGCAACTGCGTGGTTCCGAAGTCGGGGACATTTATCCGAATGAACCGCTGGCTCCTCATACGACTTGGAAAATAGGAGGGCCGTGCGACGTCCTCGTTGTCCCGAAGGGCAAGCGGGAGCTCGCGGAAACGATCCGTATCGCCGCGGAGCGCAATGTTCCTTGGACGACGATCGGGCGCGGTTCGAACTTACTCGTATCCGACAAAGGCATTTCCGGGATCGTCATCAAGCTTGGGAAAGCGTTCGACTACGTCAGGTTTGAAGACACTCTGGTCATCGCCGGGGGAGCGTATTCGTTCATCAAGCTTTCCCTCATGACAGGCAGAGAAGGACTCGCCGGCATGGAATTCGCAGGGGGTATTCCAGGCAGCGTAGGCGGCGCCGTCTATATGAACGCGGGGGCGCACGGTTCTGACGTTTCACGCATTCTGAAATCCGCCGAAGTGGTGTTGGAAGACGGACAATTGGCGGTGTGGAACGCGGAAGATTTCCGTTTCGGTTACCGGCATTCGGCATTGCAAGGGACTCGTGCGGTCGTAACGGAAGCCGTATTTGCACTCGCGCACGGGAACCGGTTGGAAATTGCCGGCGCCATCGCGGCCTACAAGGAACGGCGGCTCCGTACGCAGCCCTTTACGGAGCCGTGCGCGGGCAGCGTGTTCCGCAATCCGGAAGGCACGTTTGCCGCGAAGCTGATCGAAGAAGCCGGTATGAAAGGCACGCGCGTAGGCGGCGCGGAAATATCCGAGTTACACGCCAATTTTATCGTTAACACCGGGAACGCAACGGCGGAAGATGTGCTTGCCTTAATGAAACTGATCCAACAAACCGTTGAACAGAAGTTCGGTATTCGATTGGTTCCGGAAGTGTTGGAGGTGGGCGAGCGCTAATTCCGGAGGTGGAACATTGGAGAAACTGGTGATTGAAGGCGGGCGGCCTTTACAAGGAACGGCACGCATCGAAGGAGCAAAGAACGCGGCGCTGCCGATTCTTGCCGCCAGCTTGCTGGCGGATGGCAAAGTAAATATCGAAAATGTGCCCGATTTGCTGGACATCCATGTGATGCTGGATATATTACGCGCACTTGGCGCTCGTGCGTCCTATTCCGGCATGTCGGCGGCGGTCGACGCTTCGACGGTTCGCTCTTCCGAAATTCCCGAGGCGTTAATGAACAAGATGCGCTCTTCTATTTTTCTCATGGGGCCGCTTCTCGCGCGATTCGGGGAAGTGACCGTGTACCAGCCCGGAGGCTGCGCGATCGGAGAACGGAAAATCGACCTCCATTTAAGAGGCTTGCAAGCGCTTGGAGCAACGATAACCGAATCCGGAAACCGGATCGAATGCCGCGCGGCAAAGCTGAAAGGGGCCGATGTACTTCTCGATTTTCCGAGCGTCGGGGCTACGGAAAACATTATGATGGCTGCGGTCACTGCGGAGGGCATTACAACGATATCGAACGCGGCGAGAGAGCCGGAGATTTGGGATTTGCAGCAGTTTTTGAACAAAATGGGCTCGAAGATCATCGGCGCGGGCACGGATACGATTACCATCGAAGGGGTCAAGAAGCTGTCCCCTTGCGTGCATAAAATCATCCCGGACCGGATTGTAACGGGCACGCTGATGGTCGCGGCCGCGGCGACGAAAGGGAATATTACGCTGGAAGGCGTCGTGCCCGGACATCTCACGTCGGTCATACATGTCCTTCGCAGAGCGGGTGTTCAAATCGCGATCGACGATGATATAATGAACGTTAGCGGAGCTGGGCGTCCGCGAGCGGTTGAGAGAATCGTTACGAGCCCGTATCCTTCGTTTCCTACCGATTTGCAGGCCCAAATGATGGTGCTGCTCTCGCTCGCCGACGGCTTAAGCGTGATGAAGGAGACCGTGTTCGAGGGCCGGTATAAACATGTGCATGAGTTATGCGCTATGGGAGCCGACATCCGGATGGACGGCAATTCCGCTCTAATCAGAGGCGTACCACGATTGTACGGAGCATCGGTCGAAGCGACCGATTTGCGGGCCGGCGCAGCGTTGGTAATCGCGGGCTTGGCCGCGAAAGGCCGAACGGTCATCGATCAAATTCATCATATCGACCGCGGTTACGAATCGATTGAGAATACGTTCAACAGTCTAGGCGGCCAGATCGAACGAACGGTAACGCTGTCTCAAGATCGAATCGCTTTGTAACACATTTACTGTCCTCACATTTCGCGTCCCTTCCCAGGCTATGGGAGGGACTCCTGTTTTTCCTCCATTTGGACAAGTGTACCTTATCAAGACACCGTGAAGCTATAAGGTGGTGTTTTCCGTGAGTCAGCTTCAATCTATGCCGGTCGTTCGCGAGACGCGTCCGCGGCGAAGAGGGAACAGGAAGCTGTTATTCCTGCTTTTCGTGTTTTTTATATCGTTGATGGGCGTGCTGTTCTTTCAATCCTCCTTCAGCAAGATCCACAGGCTCGAGGTGCAAGGGTACCGGCTGCTGTCCGAGGCGGACATTTTGGAGGCGGCGGGGATAAAACCGGGAGACCATTTCTTTGCCGTCGGCGCCCGGGAGATGGAGCGGAGAATCGAACTGCTGCAAGTCGTGGATTCAGCGACCGTGGTCAAACGGTTTCCGGGCAGCGTTGAAATTTCGGTTAAAGAATATCCTGTCGTCGCATTGGAACTGAATGCCGAAGGGGCTCTTGTCGGACTGTTATCCAACGGATTCTCCGTCGCTTATGCGGAAAGCATGAACGCGGCGCCGCGGCCGCTTCTGACCGGATGGGAAGACGACAAGCTGAAGAAGAGTCTTTGCCGGGTGCTGGGAACGATTGCGCCCGAGCTGTTGTCGGACGTGTCGGAAATTCGCCCGAGCCCGAAACAAAGCTATAACGACCGGATATTGATCTACACAAGATCGCATTACGAAGTTATTACGCGTATTTCATATTTGGCCGAAAAAATTTCTCTCCTTGACGATTATGTATATGAGATGAAAAGCAGCGGCAGAACGACGGGACGCATCGTATTGCTGGAAACGGATCACGGGGAAACTTTCGAGCAGGCGCAGTCCCCGGATTCTAGCGAAGATACGGAATTGGAAAAAGAGACTATTCAATAGATTTATAACATGTTAGAATTGAAAGTATGGGTTTTGGCGACTTATCCCGCGCAAATACGGCAAATTCCATGAAAAACCTGTATAAATTGAAAGGTGAAAAAGAGGGAAAAGCAGTCTCATGTTGAATAAGTATACAGTTCTAGTCTGTTTCAGCCATCAGTCTTTACAATTGCGGGAGGTGCCAACGCTTTGAGCGGCAACGACATCATTGTGAGCTTGGACATCGGGACATCCAAAGTCCGCGCCATCATTGGAGAAGTGACGGGCGGCTCCATTAATATCGTCGGTGTCGGCTCCGTCGATTCCGAAGGAATTCGTAAAGGAGCCATCGTTGATATAGATCAGACGGTGCAATCGATTAAAAGCGCGGTGGACCATTCCGAGCGGATGGTCGGCGTTCAAATTTCAGAAGTGTTCGTCGGTATTTCCGGGAACCATATCCAATTGCAATCCAGCCACGGCGTAGTCGCGGTTTCGAACGAAGACCGGGAGATCAGCACGGAAGATATCGAACGGGTGCTGCAGGCGGCGAAGGTGATCGCCCTTCCGCCCGAACGTGAAATAATCGGAATCGTTCCGAAGCAATATATCGTTGACGGCTTGGAAGGCATACAAGATCCGCGGGGCATGATCGGGGTCCGCTTGGAAGTCGAAGCGACGGTCATCACCGGAGCAAAGACTTCGATACATAACTTGATCAGATGCGTGGAGAAGGCTGATCTCAAAGTTGCCGGCCTCATCTTGATGCCTTTGGCAACCGGATACATGGCGCTGTCCAAAGACGAGAAGCAGCTGGGCACGGTGCTTGTGGATATCGGCGCCGGCGCAACTACGATTTCCGTCTTCCAAGGCGGCAATTTGACAGCCACTTCCACGCTGCCGATCGGCGGAGAGTTTATTACGAACGATATCTCCATCGGGCTGCGCACGCAGTTCGAGATTGCCGAGAAGATCAAATTAAAGTACGGCTGCGCATTTATCGAAGACGCCGCCGAGGATCAGACTTTCAAAGTGACCCGCATCGGTTCGAACGTTGAGAAAGAATTTTCGCAAGTGGATTTGGCCAGTATCATCGAGCCCAGGGTTCAGGAAATATTCGAACTGATTAAGGCGGAAGTCAAGCGGTTGAAGCCGAACGGGGATTTGCCCGGAGGTTACGTGTTGACCGGAGGCGCCGCATCGATGCCCGCGATCCTGCAGGTTGCGCAGTCGGTATTGGACACTTCGGTTCGCATTGCGATTCCCGATTACGTCGGCGTGCGCGATCCCGCATATGCAAGCGGCGTCGGCATCATTCCTTACGTCGCCAAGTATCTGCGCTCAAGAAGCATGGTCTCCGTTAAGAAAGCGCCCGGCCGTAAATCGGCTTCGCCGGACAAGCCGGGTCTGATCGAACGGTTCAAAAATTGGTTCAACGAGTTTATTTAGTGGCAAGGGGGAGACTTTAGCATGTTGGAATTTGACATTGACATGGACCAATTGGCGCAAATTAAAGTGATCGGCGTAGGCGGCGGCGGAAGCAACGCGGTCAACCGCATGATCGATAACGGCGTCAAAGGCGTTGAATTTATTACTGTAAATACGGACGCGCAAGCGCTTCACTTGGCAAAGTCCGAAGCGAAGCTGCAAATAGGTGATAAATTAACCCGAGGACTTGGTGCCGGTGCAAACCCGGATGTAGGCAAGAAGGCTGCGGAGGAGTCCCGCGACATCATCACCAACGCGCTGAAAGGCGCGGACATGGTGTTCGTTACGGCCGGAATGGGCGGCGGTACAGGTACGGGCGCGGCTCCGGTTATCGCGGAAATCGCGCGCGAATGCGGAGCGTTGACCGTCGGAGTCGTAACCCGGCCGTTCACCTTCGAGGGACGCAAGCGCCAAGCGCAAGCGGAAATCGGCATAGCGGCGCTGAAAGAGAAAGTGGATACGCTTATTATTATTCCGAACGACCGGCTGCTTGAAATCGTCGACAAGAAGACGCCGATGCTCGAAGCATTCCGCGAAGCGGACAACGTGCTTCGCCAGGGCGTTCAAGGCATCTCCGACTTGATCGCGGTTCCCGGTTTGATAAACCTGGACTTCGCCGACGTCAAGACGATCATGACCGAACGCGGTTCGGCGCTGATGGGCATCGGCCGGGCAAGCGGCGAAAACCGGGCCGCGGACGCGGCTAAGAAAGCGATCATGAGCCCGCTGCTCGAAACGTCCATCGAAGGCGCGCGGGGAGTCATTATGAACATTACCGGCGGCGCCGACCTCAGCTTGTACGAAGTGAACGAAGCGGCGGAAATCGTGATCGCGGCTGCGGATCCTGAAGTGAACATGATCTTCGGCGCGATTATCGACGAAAACTTGAAGGAAGAAATTAAAGTGACGGTCATCGCAACCGGATTTGAACATAAACCGGGGCAACCCGCGGCACGCAAGCCTTCAGCGGCACCTGAACCGCATCAGGAGCAGCGCTCGTCTCACCTGCGTCCGTTCAATTCGGGCAATACCGCCGGCGGAGATCAACTGGATATTCCGACCTTCTTGCGGAACCGTAATAAGAACTTGTTGGACGATTAGTACGGAAAATAAAGCCTTGCTTGGCGATTTTACTTTGCGCCCTGCGAGGTTTTTTTGCTGTCTAAGGGCTTTTGAAGACGAGTTAACCTATCCAATAAGCTGGTTATGCTGACTAACGATATATTCGACAAAAAAACCGATGTTTTTACAGCACAATTAGACAGACTTTGGGCAAGGATTTCGTTATACTAGCTTTCGTGGACGGTATGGTACTCGCCCGGCAACGGATGGAGGCGAGGTCAATTATGGTCGTGTACGTGGATATCGTTTTTCTCACTAACTTCGTTCTCGATTTTGGACTTCTTCTCGCAACGGCGCACGTGCGCAAAATTAAGCCGAACCTATGGCGAGTCGGATTCGCTTCGCTCATCGGCGCTTCGTATGTGATCATGATGTTCATACCGGCGTTATCTTTTTTTTACACGTTTGTAGTAAAATGTTTATTTTCCGCCGCCATGATTATGACGGCTTTCGGCTATAAAACTTTAGGCCGATTCGGCGGAACGTTGGCGGCATTCTACGGCGTTAACTTCGCGGCTGCGGGAACGATATTGGGCATTCACTATGTCACGCGCTCGCCCAACGACATTGTAAACGGGATCGTATTCTCGCAAACCGGCGGAGCTATGCATACACTTGGCATCAGTATGTGGTTCGTGTTATTTATGGCCGTCCTCGGCATACTGTGGTTCCGGTTCGTTCACTCCGGGGCGAAGCGGCGCGAGACGAAAGCGCAGTTTCTGACGGAAGTGGAAGTGACCATCGACGAGACAACGATCCGATGCCAAGGACTGATCGACACGGGAAATCACTTGTATGACCCGCTGACGCGTACGCCTGTCATGGTTATGGAAGCATCCTTGTGGGGACGGTTCGTGCCGGAGGAGTGGCTCGAAGCGATCCGTTCGGGGGAAGCCGATGCCATCATTTTGCGATTGGATGAAGAAGGAGAACGCGAGACGTTTCCATGGCGGGATCGTATACGGCTCGTGCCTTACAGGGGAATTAACGGACGAAGCCGATTTATGCTGGCGCTTAAACCGGACACCGTAACGATAATACGAAGCGGTACGCGGACGGAAGTCGACAAAGTGCTGATCGGTCTGGACGGAGGACAACTCAGTTCGGAAGGAGCCTATCAAGCGATCGTGCATCCGGCTTTGGTAGGATGAGGACGGAACCGGACATGCAACACAAGATTCCGAGGGGGAACATGTATGCTGCTGAAATGGAAGCTTATGATGACGATATGGTACTACCGCTTATTGTTCTTGCTTCGCTTAAAGAGCGAAGAAATTTATTATATAGGCGGCAGCGAAGCCCTTCCTCCGCCCCTCACCCGAGAAGAAGAGGAGTACTTGCTCGGCAAGCTTACGACCGGCGATGCCGCGATACGCGCGATGCTCATCGAACGGAATTTGCGTCTGGTCGTATACATAGCGAGGAAGTTTGAAAATACGGGAATCAATATCGAGGACTTGGTGTCGATCGGCACGATCGGCCTGATCAAGGCGGTCAATACGTTCGACCCGGAAAAACGCATCAAACTGGCGACGTATGCATCCAGATGCATTGAGAACGAAATTCTTATGTATTTGCGCAGAAACAGCAAGCTTCGCACGGAAGTGTCGTTCGACGAGCCGCTGAACATCGACTGGGACGGAAACGAGCTTCTGCTTTCCGACGTATTGGGTACGGAGAACGATACGATCTACCGAAATATCGAAGAACAAGTGGACCGCAAGCTGCTTCAGAAGGCTCTCGATAAATTGACCGAACGGGAACGGATCATCATGGAGCTCAGGTTCGGACTGCAGGACGGAGAAGAAAAGACGCAGAAAGACGTGGCGGATATGCTCGGAATCTCGCAATCGTACATTTCGCGGTTGGAAAAGCGAATTATCAAACGGCTCCGTAAAGAGTTTAACAAAATGGTGTGAAATCAACGTTTTTACCCGATGCCCAGCACTTGACTTTTTCGTTGGATTCGTTCAAGAATATTCTCTCATCCCTCGGAGATACTGACTCGTAACGTCTCTCCTTGGGAGGTATTTACAGCAATGACCCGCAACAAAGTTGAGATTTGTGGTGTGGATACTTCAAAACTGCCGGTGTTGACCAACGCCGAGATGCGCGAACTGTTTGTCGCACTCCAGCAGAACAATGAACGTTCCGCTAGGGAGAAACTGGTCAACGGAAACCTGCGTCTGGTGCTTAGCGTCATTCAGCGGTTCAACAACCGTGGCGAATTCGTTGACGACCTGTTCCAAGTGGGTTGCATCGGCTTGATGAAAGCGATCGACAACTTCGATTTAGGCCAGAACGTCAAGTTCTCGACATACGCCGTACCCATGATTATCGGCGAGATTCGGCGGTATTTGCGGGACAATAACCCGATTCGCGTATCCCGGTCGCTTCGTGACATCGCTTATAAGGCGCTGCAGGTGCGGGACAGCTTGACGAACAAAAATTCCCGCGAACCAACCATTCTTGAAATATCGAGGGAATTGAACGTACCGAAGGAGGATGTCGTATTTGCGCTAGATGCGATTCAAGATCCGGTATCGCTCTTCGAGCCGATTTATCAGGACGGCGGCGATCCGATTTATGTAATGGATCAAATCAGCGACGACAGAAGCAAGGACGTTTCCTGGATTGAGGAAATTGCATTGCGTGAAGCGATGCGCAAGCTTAACGAGCGCGAGAAGATGATACTTTCCATGCGGTTTTTCGAAGGGAAAACGCAGATGGAAGTGGCCGAAGAGATCGGCATTTCGCAGGCGCAAGTGTCGAGGCTTGAAAAATCCGCAATCAATCAAATGCAAAAGCATGTGAAAACATAATACGATTATCGATGCCCGACATGCCGGTAAACGCCGGCGTCTCGGGCATGTTTTTTATGCGGCTCGAACAACAGCGGCAATTGTCCGCAAAGAGGGACACTTTTTAGTAAACCGAAGCATATAGTGTAAAGATAGGCGGATATACCGCGCCAAACCTAAGTTGCGTGGTGAGGCTTAAATGAAAATTTCGGACTTTCAAACGAAGGATGTCATTAATATCGTCGACGGCAGAAAGCTTGGACAAATCAGCGATTTGGAGCTCGATTTGCGGGGCGGGCGGATCGACTCGATCGTCGTGCCGAGTCCGGCAAGGTTTTTCGGGTTTTTCGGCGGCGGCGCCGACCTCGTGATTCCATGGCGTTCGATTGTGAAGATCGGGGCGGACGTCGTGCTCGTGAGGATGGATGATCCGCGGGCGTACAGACCGGGCGAAGACGATGCCGAACCGAAAAGCTATCGGGAACGGGAACGAGATCGGGATCGGGATCGGGACCGTTATGACAGGGAACGCGAACGGGACCGGGACCGGGACGTGTACCGGTAACGTGTTTATATCGATCGTTAATCCGGTGTACGGACGAGGGGGGCTTAGGCCGTGCTCCTGTTCGTATGCCGGTTCTTTTTGTGCTAAACTAATGAGCAGATCTACCGGGTTTTCAAACGGGAGGGGAACGCGAATGGCAAACACACGTATGAATAGTGAACCTTTCGCTCACGGGGAACGGAATACCGATTGTTCAGTGTTGTTCCTGAACGAATGGATGGAACGATTTCCGTGGCTGAGCGCCGGATTTACGACCCGTCGCGGAGGAGTGAGCCGGGAGCCTTGGAATACGCTCAATTGTGCCCTTCACGTCGGCGACGCTCCGGAAGACGTTGCCGCCAACCGCATTCGTACGGCCTCCGCCGCGGGGTTTGAATTCGATGCATGGACGTGCGCGGAGCAGGTGCACGGCAGCGATATAGGCATAGTGACGAAAGAGCATCGGGGTGCGGGAAAAATGAGCCGCGAAGACGCCATAGCAGCAAAAGACGGCCTTATAACGAAAGAGCCCGGCATCATGTTAACGGCTTTCTTCGCCGATTGCGTCCCGTTGTGGTTCGTCGACCCCGATCATCGGGCAATCGGCATTGCGCATGCGGGCTGGAGGGGTTCCGTTGCGGATGTCGCAGGGAAGACGGTCGAAGCGATGCGCAGCATATTCGGCTCCGATCCTTCCCGAATGGCGGCCGCCGTCGGGCCTTCCATCGGTTCTTGCTGCTACGAAGTCGACGATTATGTGATCGATCAAGTGAAAGCGGCCGGAGAAATTTCCGGGGACGTGTTCGTTCCCGCATCCGTCCCGGGCAAGTATATGCTGAATTTGTCGAAATATAATGCAAAAAAAATAGCAAAAGCAGGAATTTTGGCGAACCGTATCGAAATAACAGGGTACTGCACAAGTTGTCATACGGACTTGTTCTTTTCGCACCGGAAGGAAGGCGGGAAAACAGGCAGAATGGCTGCATGGATTGCAATACGGGAAGAGGTGACATCGGGATGACGCAACCGCTGCAGCAAGCAATCGCAGAAGTGCAGCTCCGCATCGGGAACGCTTGCGCTCGAAGCGGACGCGACCGGAACGATGTGAATGTCATTGCCGTCACAAAGTACGTGTCACTGGAGCGAACAAGGGAAGCATTACAGTCGGGATTGACTCACGTCGGTGAAAATCGTTGGCAAGACGCCAAAGATAAGTGGGAACATATCGGAGCGTACGGTCATGGCACGTGGCATTTTATCGGTCACCTGCAAACGAACAAAGTGAAGGACGTCATCGGGAAATTTCACTATGTACATTCGTTGGACAGGTTGTCGCTCGCCGAAGAAATCCAGAAGAAGGCCGCAAAGCTTGGTCTAGTCATTCCTTGTTTCGTTCAGCTGAACGTCTCGGGTGAGGACACAAAGTTCGGCTTGCCGCCTCGGGAGCTGTTTGTTTTTCTAAAACAGATCGCCGAATTTCCCAATATTGAAGCGGTAGGACTCATGACGATGGCTCCTCACGAGGAGAACGCGGAGCTTACGAGGCCGGTGTTCCGGGAATTGCGCAGACTGAGGGACGAGGCCAACGAACGGATGGCATATGGCAAACCGTTGACGCATTTGTCGATGGGCATGTCCAACGATTTCGAAATTGCAATCGAAGAAGGAGCGACATGGATTCGTTTAGGGTCCGTGCTGGTGGGTAAAGATGGATAAAGAGCTGGAGGGGAATCGCATGGGTGTAATGAACCGTTTTATGAATTTTTTGGGCTTGCAGGAAGAAGAGGAAATTATCGAACGGGAACAAGCGTATGATACTAATGGGGAACCCGAAGAACACGCCGGGGAAGTCCGTAAAGTTAAAAATAACGTTGTAAGCTTGCACTCCCAGAAAACATCGAAGCTTGTGTTATGCGAGCCGAGAAACTACGAAGAGACGCAAGACATCGCCGATCATCTTCGCATGCGCAAGGGAGTGCTTGTGAATTTGCAGCGCGTGCGGCCGGAGCAAGCGATGCGCATCGTCGATTTTCTGAGCGGCACGGTGTACGCGCTTAACGGCGCGATTTCCAAGGTCGGTCCGAATATTTTCCTGTGTACGCCGGATTCGGTGGAAATTCAAGGAACAATAACGGATATGGTAAACGACAACGCATAATATCATCATCATCATCATCTTGGAGAGGTGGTTCACCTTTGGCTGGAAATATAGCCTTAGAATATCAAATTTTGCAATTCGTCGATGTCATTTACACCATCTATTTTTATATGATCATCGCGTACGTGCTGCTTTCTTGGGTGCCTAACGCGAGGGACAGCTTTGTCGGTAAATTGCTGGGACGGTTTGTGGAACCGTATTTATCCCCGTTCCGCCGTTTCATTCCCGCCATCGGCGGCGTAATCGACATTTCTCCGATCGTGGCGATTTTTGCCCTGCAATTTGTAAAGATGGGCATCTTTGCGATCATCGGATGGCTTCTGTGATAAGATGAAACCGCAGTTGTACGAACATTTCCATCCCGACGAAAAGCCGCTCGTCGATAAGGCGGCCGAATGGGTGGAGGACGCATCACGGCACCACAAAACGAAGAGAACCGATTTTTTGGATCCGAGGCAGGCATACATACTTTCCGCATTGGCCGGTCGCGACGGCGGAGTTGCGCTGCGCCTTGACGGCGGTTATGAAGAAGCGGAACGGATGAGAGCCATCGTAGCGCCCGGTTACGCAGATCTTCAGTATGAGCCGATCGGCATCGACGTGCTCTCAATAACAAGCGGCGACCCGGGTGTAATCGAATTGCAGCACGGCGATTACTTGGGTGCTTTGCTGGGGTTAGGCGTCAAGCGCGACAAAATCGGAGATATCCATGTGCATCAATGGGGCTGCCATATTCTCGTTGCTGAGGAAATGGCGCCTTTCTTCTCTTTGCACCTTTCACAGGTGGGGCGTGTCAGGGTGCAGACGGAAGATTTGCCCGCCGGCCGGCTTCGGCCGGCCGCGCAGCAGTTGGACGAGATGTTTTGCACTGTGGCGTCACTTCGGTTGGATGGGGTCGTCAGCGAAGTAACGCGGCTTTCCCGAGCGAAAGTGCTGCCTCCGATCCAGAACGGCCGCTGCAAAGTAAATTGGAAGCTGGAAGACAATCCGTCCCGTCAATTAACCGAAGGGGACGTTGTCTCTCTTCAAGGGTTCGGGAGATTTAAGCTGTTGGCCGTTGAAGGGTTGTCGAAGAAGGGGCGCATTCGTCTAAAAATCGGGAAATTTGTGTAATAAAGAAGGAATCGCGCGGAACGCGTCGAACTAAATTGCAAGCTGCATATCGCTCATATTTTACAGTACTCAGGAGGTGCTTCTATGCCGTTAACGCCGCTCGATATTCACAACAAAGAGTTCAGCAGACGACTTCGCGGTTACGACGAGGATGAGGTTAACGAATTTTTAGACCAAATCATTAAAGATTATGAGGCGCTCATCCGCGAAAATAAAGAACTGCAATCCCAAATGCAATCGATGTCTGAGAAGCTCGGGCATTTCTCCAACATCGAAGAGACGCTTTCCAAGACGATCATTGTGGCACAGGAAGCGGCGGATGAAGTCAAATCGAACGCAAAGAAGGAAGCGCAGCTGATCATCAAGGAAGCGGAGAAGAACGCGGACCGCATCATCAACGAATCGCTGGCGAAGTCGAGAAAGATCGCGCTGGAAACCGAGGAGTTGAAGAAGCAGGCTTCCATCTATAGAACAAGATTCAAGACATTGATCGAAGCGCAGCTGGAGATGCTTCACCAGGATAGCTGGGACTCTTTGGAATCTTCTCCGACGCTCATTTCTAAAGATTGATAATTATAACATTGAAATTCATGAAGTTTCATGCAGAACTAGTTAATTTCAATGTTGAAACCTAACCTCCCTTTATTCGCGGTCTAGCTTCCTTGAATATACTTCGATAGAGGTTTGGTTATAGGCAGCAGTACACTTGACTTTGGAGACAGCGGACTGTAAGATATTCTGTAATTATTATTTCTCATATCGAAATTTGATGACGGGAAAGAGTAAGCTGTTGTCTTGTTCCCCAGAGAGTTGGCGTATGCTGAAAGCCAATGTGCAAGAGATAGCCGAACATCATCCCTGAGAAGTAAAGCCGAACCTTCAAGTAAGCTTTACCGGGTTTCCGCCGTTACAAGGAACACGTATGTCGGTACGTTGATGAGAGCCATGTTCGATCGTTCGTTCAATAAGATCGCATGGAATTAGGGTGGTAACGCGAGTAGATCTCGTCCCTTTCGGGGCGGGATTTTTTTGTTTAGAAAAGGAGTGGGTACACATGGATTACGGCAAAACGCTAAATTTGCTCCAAACCGACTTTCCGATGAGGGGCAATTTGCCGCAAGCGGAACCGAACATGCAGAAGCATTGGGCGGAGACGAACATTTACGAACAAGTGAAAAATAAACGCAAAGGGAAACCGAAATTCATACTTCACGATGGCCCTCCCTATGCGAACGGCGACATTCATATCGGCCATGCGCTCAACAAAGTGTTGAAGGATATCGTCGTTCGGTTTAAATCGCTTCAAGGCTTCGACGCGCCTTTCGTTCCCGGTTGGGATACGCACGGATTGCCGATCGAACAGGCGATTGCGAACAGCGGACGCGCAGACCGGAAGAAAATGTCCGCGCTGGATTTCCGCAAATTATGCGCGGAGTATGCTTTGGAATGGGTAGAAAAGCAAAAAGGTCAATTTCAGCGGCTCGCCGTCCGCGGAGATTGGGATAGCCCGTATATAACCCTCAATCCGAAATACGAAGCGCAGCAAATCCGATTGTTCGGCGAAATGGTGAACAAGGGGTATATTTATAAAGGTTTAAAGCCTGTTTACTGGTCGCCGTCTTCCGAGAGCGCTCTTGCCGAAGCGGAAATCGAATACCGTGAAAAGACGTCCCCGTCGATTTATGTCGCATTTGAAGTGAGGGACGGCAAAGGGAAGCTTCCTGCGGACGCTGCCGTTGTCATTTGGACGACGACGCCTTGGACCTTGCCTGCTAATCTCGGTATCTCAGTGCATCCCGATTTCGACTACGTGTTGGTGGAGGCAGACGGCCGGAAATTTGTAGTGGCGGAAGGGCTTCTCGAAAGCGTTGCGAAAGAAGTCGGCTGGGAAGAGACGAAGATTATCGACCGGATGAAGGGAACCGCTCTAGAGTACGTTCTTTGCAAGCATCCCTTCTATGATCGCGATTCGCTTGTCATGACCGGGGAGCACGTTACGCTGGAAGCCGGCACCGGCTGTGTACACACGGCTCCTGGCCACGGAGAAGAAGACTTCGCCATCGGGCAAAAGTATAATATCGGCGTCTTGAGCCCGATCGACGATCAGGGTCATTTCACGTCGGAGGCTCCGGGTTTCGAAGGTCAATTCTACGACAGCGCCAATAAGGCGATCACCGAAAAATTGAAACAATCCGGACACCTTCTTCACTTGGGCTTTATTAAGCACCAATACGCGCACGACTGGCGTACGAAGAAACCTGTCATCTTCCGGGCTACCGAGCAATGGTTCGCATCTATCGATGCGTTCCGAGAGGCTATGCTTGAAGAAATCAAGAATGTGGAATGGACTCCGAATTGGGGCGAAATCCGCCTTCACAACATGATTGCGGACCGGGGCGATTGGTGTATTTCCCGGCAACGCGTTTGGGGCGTGCCTATTCCGATCTTCTACTGCCGGCAATGCAACGAACCGCTTGTGAATGAATCGACGATCGGTCACGTTGCGGCGATGTTTGAAACCGAGGGCTCGAATGCGTGGTTCAGCCGGTCTGAAGCGGAGCTGCTCCCGACCGGGACGGCGTGCGGAAAGTGCGGGCATGGCGAGTTCCGCAAGGAAACCGACATTATGGACGTTTGGTTTGATTCGGGCTCCAGCCATATGGCGGTTTTAGATACAAGAGAAGACCTTCGCTCGCCGGCGGACATGTACTTGGAGGGCTCCGATCAATACCGCGGCTGGTTCAACTCTTCTCTTATAACGTCCGTAGCCGTCAAGGGACACGCACCTTATAAGGCGGTATTAAGCCACGGGTTTACGTTGGACGGCGAGGGCCGGAAGATGTCGAAGTCGCTCGGCAACGTTGTTGACCCGCTGAAAGTATGCAACACGCTCGGTGCGGATATCCTACGGTTGTGGGTGTCGTCCGTCGATTACCAACAGGATGTGCGGTTATCGGACGGCATTTTGCAGCAAACCGCGGAAGTATACCGAAAAATCCGCAATACGCTGCGCTTTTTTCTAGGCAACCTGTCCGGCTTCGATCCGAAGAACGATCGTTTCGCACCGGAGCAGTTGTCCGAATTGGACCGGTATGCGCTCATCCGATTGGAGCGTTTGAAAGACCGGGTTCTGAAAGCTTACGAACGTTACGAATTCCATACCGTATACCAAGCGGTGCATCATTTCTTGGCGGTGGAAATGAGCGCGTTCTACCTCGACATCATGAAGGACCGTCTGTATGCGGACGCGACGCGCGATCCGCTGCGGAAGCAGACGCAATACGTGATGTATGAGTCCCTTGTAACTATCACACAGCTCATCTCCCCCGTGCTGCCGCATACGGCAGATGAAGTCTGGAAATATATCCCGGGCGTGGAAGAGCCGAGCGTTCAGTTAACCGTATACTCTCCGGTGAATGAGAAAGTATTTGACGAGAAGCTGGAGAAGAAATGGGAGAAACTGATCGATGTTCGCGACGAAGTGTTGAAAGCGTTGGAAGAAGCCCGTAAAGGCAAAATCATCGGAAACTCGTTAAGCGCGCACGTTCACTTGTATCCAAGCGTTGAAACGGCCGAGTTATTGCGGCAGTTCGACGATTTGCCGAAGCTGTTTATCGTGTCCGATGTGACGGTGCACGACAGCAACGATGAGACGCCTGAAGGAGCGACGGTCCTCAAAGGTTTGGCCGTTCGCGTCGATGTGGCGGATGGAGAGAAATGCGAGCGCTGCTGGATCGTAACCCCTGAAACAGGCACGAATGAGAAGCATCCTACGTTGTGCAATCGTTGCGCGGAGGTCGTGGAGCAGCTCTCATAAACGCAAAGCGGAGTAAGAGGTGAGCGTATGGAAACGATGGACAACATGGAAAAACAAATGCACCGAATAGCCGATCATCTCGAAAGGGCTCAACTGGCCGAGTACGTGCAGCTGCTCAACTCTCCGAGAAAGTTGATCGTTAGCAACATCATCGCAGGCACGGCGCGAGGTGTGGGTATAGCGTTGGGCTTCACGATTTTTTCGGCTACCATCGTTTATGTACTTCGCCAGCTCGGCGCGCTGGATTTGCCGATCATCGGGCACTACATCGCCGAGCTGTTGGAGTCGGTACAAGCGCAATACGACGGCGGACCGCTATACTAAGTGGTTCCTAAATCATCTTCGTCCACGTACTCGTCCGGTTCCAGCAATCCGTATCCTTCACGGTGCGACAAATATTTTCGATATTCGCTGTTTCGCATAAAGGTTGCGTTGTTTCCGTAAATATCGGTAGCCAAGAAGCTCTCGATCGGTTCGACGTAACCTTCGTTTTCATCGGCTTCTATATACATTTCGTTGTAATCGTGAACGCTGCGCATGTCTTGCATGTCGGGCGTGTTGGACGTACCCCATCGTTCAACGATTTGCCACGCGTCTTCGCCGTCGAACGAGTTGGCCTGTCCGTCCCTGTCGGAATGCATCGCCGGGCGGAGAAATTGCTCTTCCCGCGGACGGCGAAACGACGTATCGTCATCCGGCGTGTGCTCAATGCAATATTCGGCGGAAGGAAGCGCTTCAAGGCGCTCGTAAGGAATGGGACGGCCGCATTCTGCGCACTTGCCGTACGTTCCTTCGTCCATTCGCTGCAATGCCGATTCGGACTTTTCGAGTTGGTGCTCAAGCAGTTCGGTCAACGCCAAGTCTTTCCCTCGTTCAAACAGTTCGGAGCCGACATCGGCGGGGTGATTGTCGTACAATGATAATTCCCCAAGCTGGGCGCCCATCGGTTCGGCCATGCCGAATTTTTCGGATTGCCGCAAATGGCTGCGGAGTTCGTCGCGTTCCTGTTCTAACTCCCGGCGAAGCCGGTTCAGTTGGTTTTCGTTTAATGCGGACGGCATCGTTGACGTTCCCCCTTCTTCGTTTTCGGTACGATTATGTTTTGCGGTAACAGGGTGTTTTACATGAGGGAAATGTTAACGGGAAGGGCACGACGTGGACGGTTTGGGGAATGCTATGGTACAATGACGCTTGGAAAAAAAGCGCCCGAATAGGAGGCCTCATACGTGATCTATTGGCTGTTGGCGCTTGTCGTCTTGGTGTTGGATCAATGGACTAAGCGCTTGGTTGTGAACAACATGGAAATCGGGCAATCGATTCCGGTGCTCGGGGATTTCTTTACCATTACATCGCACCGGAACCGGGGCGCGGCATGGGGGATTCTTCAGGATCAGCGCGTGTTCTTTATCGTCGTTACCGCAGTTGTGGTGACAGGAGTCGTCTGGTACTTGATTCGCACCATCCGGCAAGGTCGCCGGTTGCTCCCTTTGGCTTTGTCGTTATTGCTCGGCGGAGCTCTCGGAAATTTTATCGACCGCGTGCTGTATGGGGAAGTCGTGGATTTCTTGCATTTCTTCTTTGACTTCCGGGCGATCGGCATCCCGTTCGTTTACGATTATCCGATCTTTAACGTCGCGGACTCCGGCATTGTGGCAGGCATTATTTTGATTATCGCGGACACGCTGCTCGCGGGACGCCGGGAAAAATCGGGGGTAAGCGTACTATGATCGCATCGGCGGACGATGGGGATACGATTGTAGTTTCGGTTGAAGAGGAACATATGAATGAACGTATTGACAAAATGCTGACCGAATACGTTCCGGACGATGTATCGCGTTCGCAGCTGCAGGATTGGATTCGCGACGGACTTGTCACCGTGAACGGGAGCGCCGTAAAGCCGAATTACAAACTTTCCGCCGGGGATGAAATCGTCGTTCGCATTCCGGAACCGGAGGTCGCGGAAATCGTTCCCGAACCGATACCGCTTGATATCGTATACGAGGATTCGGATCTCATAGTGGTGAACAAGCCCAGAGGAATGGTCGTTCACCCGGCCGCGGGACATCCGGGAGGAACGCTTGTGAACGCGCTGATGTATCATTGCCGCGATTTATCCGGCATTAACGGGCAATTGCGTCCCGGCATCGTGCACCGCATCGACAAGGATACATCCGGCTTGCTGATGGCGGCGAAGAACGATCTTGCGCATGCGGGATTGGCCGAGCAGTTGAAGGAGCACACAGTAACGCGGAAGTATATTGCCGTTGTGCACGGCGAGCTCGCTCATGACCAAGGCACGATCGACGCGCCGATCGGACGCGATCCGAACGACCGGAAGCTGTTCACGGTTACCGACCGGGGGGCGAAGCATGCGGTCACTCATTTCGTTGTGTTGGAGAGGTTCGCCGATTATTCGCTGCTGGAGCTTATGCTCGAGACGGGACGTACGCATCAAATTCGCGTGCACATGAAATATATCGGACACCCGCTAGCAGGGGATCCGGTGTACGGGCGCGCGAAGGGGCGCACCATGCGCGTCGGCGGACAAGCTTTGCATGCTGCCGTGCTCGGGTTTACCCATCCGCGCTCAGGCGAACGGTTGACGTTCGAGGCACCGATTCCCGGGGAGATGCAGGAGTTTATCGAGGAGCTGCGGTTGTTGTAAGTTGTCAAACGGTGCGTTTGCACCAACTACATAAAATCTTATTTCTGGAGGGCACACTCATGAACGAAACGATGGAAATTATTAATTTTATCAAGAACAGCAAAAAAGTGACCCCGGTGAAAGTGTATTACAAAGGATCTTTGGAGAATGGCGCACGCGGCGAATCGGTTAAAGTGTTCGACTTCGGCGGCGATAACGGCGGGGTAGTGTTCGGTTATTTGGACGAAGTGCAAGCGCTGCTTGACGCGAATAAAGATTCGATCGAGTATTACGAGATTGAAAACGACCGCCGCAATTCGGCGATTCCGCTGCTTGATCTGAAAAACATCAACGCGCGGATTGAACCGGGAGCGATCATCCGCGATAAAGTGACGATCGGCGACAATGCGGTCATCATGATGGGAGCGGTCATCAACATCGGCGTCGTCATCGGCGATGGCACGATGATCGACATGAACGCCACGCTCGGAGGCAGGGTACAAGTCGGCAAAATGTGCCACGTCGGAGCTGGCGCGGTGCTCGCCGGCGTCATCGAACCCCCTTCGGCGCAGCCGGTCGTAATCGAAGACGATGTCGTGATCGGTGCGAATGCCGTTATTTTGGAAGGCGTTCGCGTCGGCAAAGGAGCCGTTGTCGCCGCAGGCGCGGTCGTTGTGGAGGATGTGCAGCCGTACACGGTCGTTGCGGGAGTTCCGGCACGGGTTATCAAACAGGTGGACGAGAAGACGAAGTCGAAGACCGAAATCATTCAAGAACTTCGCAATTTGAAATAATTTTTTTTCGAGGGGCGAAACACCTCATGGGGGCAGCCGGCACGTTCGTCGACATTCGGAGGAAGCTACACCGCATACCCGAACCGGGTTTTCAGGAATTTAAAACACAAGCGTTCATCCTGGATTACGTTCGTTCGATGCCGGGAGAGCGGTTGGAAGTGAAGACGTGGCGGACAGGCGTGCTGCTTCGTGTGAAGGGGCGCGTCGGCGGCCGAACGATCGGCTACCGCGCCGACATGGACGGTCTTCAGATTGAAGAGGATACGTCTTATGATTTCCGCTCGGAACATATGGGCTTCATGCACGCGTGCGGGCACGACATGCATATGGCGATCGCGCTCGGTGTGTTGACTTGGTTGGTGGAGCACCCGATTGACGATGATGTAGTGATCATTTTTCAACCGGCTGAAGAAGGTCCAGGCGGGGCGAAGCCGATGATGGAGAGCGATGAGTTCCAGGCATGGCGTCCGCATTTGATCATGGCGCTGCACATCGCACCGGAATACCCGGTCGGAACGATCGCGACCCGTCCGGGTATCTTGTTCGCGAATACGTCGGAGCTGTACATCGATCTGCAAGGCGTCGGCGGCCATGCGGCGTTTCCGCACCGGACGAACGATACGATTGTGGCGGCCGCTTCGCTTGTTATGCAGCTGCAGACGATCGTTTCGCGCAACGTGAACCCGCTCGATTCGGCGGTCGTGACGCTGGGCGTCATCCGGGGCGGAACGCGGCAAAACATTATCGCCGAAACCGTCCGGCTCGAAGGGACGATCCGGACATTGTCGGAAGCGTCGATGACTGCGGTGAAGTCGCGGATCGAAGCGCTCATTCGAGGAACGGAAGCCGGGTACGGCGTTACGGCAAAGCTCGACTATGGGTCGAATTACTATCAAGTGTACAATACGGAGCGAGAGACCCGTGAGTTTATGGAATTCGTGCGATCCGAGCTGTCCGACATTCGCATGGTGGAATGTACGGAGGCGATGACGGGCGAAGATTTCGGTTACTTTCTGAAGGACATTCCCGGTTTCATGTTTTGGCTCGGTGTCGACACGCCGTACGGGCTTCATCACGCCAAAATCGAGCCGGACGAAGGCGCGATCGATACCGCCATCCGGGTCGTCACATCATATTTGGAACGCCTAGGCAACCCCGCATCGTGATGCGGGGTTGTTTGTTTAAAGAAAATCATGAGTATTCGCGAGGTTACATTCGTTACTTACTGTTGGATTGAAGGAGCACTCGGAAGTGCTGGGAATTATGCGTGAGTAGGAGACTAATTTCTCCGTACAGGCGGGGTCGAAATCGTTGGCGTTTCGTCAAGCTGATGCCGGCGTGCGACGGTTATGAGGCTCGAAAACGGGTCCATGGGGCGAAATAGCCGGAGAAACTCCGGTTACGCGGCTAGAAAACTGGGCCACGGGGTGAAATCGCCGGAGAAACTCCGCTTGCAGGGCTCGAAAACGGGGCCAGGGGGAGAAATAGCCGGAGAAACTCCGGTTACGGGGCTAGAAAACGGGTCCATGGGGCGAAATAGCCGGAGAAACTCCGGTTACGAGGCTAGAAAACAGGGCCACGGGGTGAAATAGCCGGAGAAACTCCGCTTGCAGGGCTCGAAAACGGGGCCACGGGGTGAAATAGCCGGAGAAACTCCGGTTACGGGGCTCGAAAACGGGGTCACGGGGTGAAATAGCCGGAGAAACTCCGGTTACGGGGCTAGAAAACGGGTCCACGGGGCGAAATAGCCGGAGAAACTCCGGTTACGGGGCTAGAAAACGGGTCCACGGGGTGAAATAGTCGGAGAAACTCCGGTTACGGCGCTCGAAAACGGGTCCATGGGGCGAAATAGCCGGAGAAACTCCGCTTGCAGGGCTCGAAAACGGGGCCACGGGGTGAAATAGCCGGAGAAACTCCGGTTACGGGGCTCGAAAACGGGGTCACGGGGTGAAATAGCCGGAGAAACTCCGGTTACGGGGCTAGAAAACGGGTCCACGGGGCGAAATAGCCGGAGAAACTCCGGTTACGGGGCTAGAAAACGGGTCCACGGGGTGAAATAGTCGGAGAAACTCCGGTTACGGCGCTCGAAAACGGGTCCATGGGGCGAAATAGCCGGAGAAACTCCGCTTGCAGGGCTCGAAAACGGGGCCACGGGGTGAAATAGCCGGAGAAACTCCGGTTACGAATCCCAACTCGCCTACGAATTAATCGTTTTCGCTCAACCCGGCGGCAAACGTCTCCATGCGCGACAGGGCTTCCCGGAGCGTATCCATGGAACACGCATATGAGAGGCGAATGTAACCTTCGCCGAGAGCGGTAAATGCGTTGCCGGGCACCACCGCCACCTTGTGC
This sequence comes from Paenibacillus alkalitolerans, assembly GCF_016482785.1. Lineage (GTDB taxonomy): Bacteria > Bacillota > Bacilli > Paenibacillales > YIM-B00363 > Paenibacillus_AE > Paenibacillus_AE alkalitolerans. The sequence goes on from NZ_JAEMXM010000013.1 coordinate 125,798, forward strand.
TCGTCCAAGAGCCGGTGCGCGAATGTAACCGAGTCCAACCCGAACTTGCGAACGGATGGAAACAAGTAGAACGCGCCCTCCGGCTTAACGACGTTAAATCCGGCCGCGCGCAGCCGCTCCAATGCAAAATCCCGCCGTCTGCGATACTCCTCGCGCATCGGCCGCGCGTCGTCCGCGCCCGCGGTCAACGCTTCAATGGCGGCGTATTGGCTGATCGAGCTGGCGCATGTCACGTTATATTGATGCACTTTCAATATATGCTGCGCTATATAAGACGGGGCGAATGCGAATCCGATCCGCCAGCCCGTCATGGAGTGCGACTTGGACAGGCCATTCACGACGATCGTCCGTTCCCCCATGCCCGGCATGGACGCAATGGAAACGTGCCCTCCGTCGTCATATACCAATTCGCTGTATATTTCATCGGATATGACAAACAATTCGCGGCGGGATAACAGATCTGCGAGCTCGGCCACATCTTCGCGCGACAGCGCGACGCCTGTCGGATTGGAAGGGGAGGCGAGAATAACGCAGCGGGTACGCTCCGTCAGAAGCGGCTCCAATACGTCCGCGGTCAATTTGAAGCCGCTTCCCGTTACATCGGCGTATACCGGAGTCGCCCCGCATAGCCGTATAATCGGTTCGTATCCCGGATACACCGGCCCGGGCAGCACCACTTCGCTGCCCGGCGCCAAGACGGTCCGCAGCGCGATGTCGATCGCCTGGCTTGCTCCGACGGTGACAATGACTTCATCGGAGGCCCTGTACTCCAAGCCGTATTTTCTCTTCACGAATGCGCATGCGGCTTCGCGCAATTCCGGCAATCCTGCGTTCGGCGTATAAACGGTCTTTCCTGCGTCCGCCGCCTTTTTCGCCGCTTCCACTATATGTCCGGGCGTCGGAAAGTCGGGCTGTCCGATCGTTAACGACAATACGTTTTTATATTGAGCAACGCGATTCGCCATCTGGCGAATGCCCGAAATCGCAATCGATCGTACGCTCGGATTGATGAGATGTTCCAACATGAATCGAGACACCTTCCTAAGGGAAATAATAATCATCATAGCAAAAACGGTTCCCGCGAACCACATAAAATTGATTGACTTCGTTAAGGTTTCATGTCATAATTTCTCTAATTGCATAGCACCTTTAAAAACAGTCCCGTGAGGCTGGCAAGGTGACCGGAAAGTTTTGGCGACGGTATATGACGCGCGCTGCCCAAGACCGGCTTGTCCTGTGAGACATGCCGTCTGTAAGAAGGGTTATTTGCAATACGCGCGACCGGCCGGGTCAAACGAACAACCACTCCTTGTCCTGCCTGGGCAAGGAGTTTTTGTATGGTCACGAAGACGACTTTATTGGACGAAACGGCAATTCGCCGGGCGCTCACGCGCATCGCTCACGAGATACTGGAAAAAAATAAAGGTGTCGCTGACTGCACGTTTATCGGGATTCGCACTAGAGGCATATACCTGGCTCGTCGAATCTCGGATAAAATTGCGGAAATCGAGGGAGAGTCCGTACCCGTCGGCGATATCGACATTACGAGCTACCGCGACGATCTGGGCGGCGATTCGGTGCGCGGCCGGTCACGGTCCGTGGACTCGTCGCTAGTGGCCGGGCGCAAAGTGATCCTGTTTGACGATGTGCTCTACACCGGGCGAACGGTGCGCGCAGCGATGGATGCGTTGATCGACGGGGGAAGGCCGCAGATGATTCAATTGGCCGTGCTGATCGACCGCGGACACCGGGAACTGCCTATTCGCGCCGACTACGTCGGCAAAAATATTCCGACGTCCAAGCTGGAATCGATTGAAGTGAGCCTGACGGAAGTGGACGGGAAAGACGAAGTTACGATAACGGGAAAAAGGGGAGAATCCTAATGTCGACGCTGCAGTTGGATCAAAGGAAACATCTGATCGGGCTTCGGGGAATGCCGAAAAGCGAAATATTGTCGATTCTCGATCGGGCATCGCACTGGGAGTCACACCCGGTAACGATTACGAACACGCTGAACGGTTACTTCGTCGCGAACATGTTTTTCGAAAACAGCACCCGCACCCGGTTCTCTTTCGAAGTAGCGGAGAAACGGCTCGGCGCGGAAGTGCTCAATTTCACCGCGGCGGTGTCGAGCGTGCAGAAGGGCGAATCGATCTACGACACGGTCCGGACGCTCGAATCGATGGGTATCCACGCGGGCGTCGTACGCATCAAGGCGATCGGAGTCATGCAGGAGCTGGCCGACCGGGTTAGGGTGCCCATCATTAACGCCGGCGACGGCAACAACGAGCATCCGACGCAAGCATTGCTGGATTTATATACGATGAGGAAACATTTCGGCACGCTTGAAGGGTTGACGGTGTCGATCATCGGCGATATCAAACATTCCCGAGTCGCACGGTCAAACTTATGGGCGTTGCGGGAAACGGGAGCGAAGGTGCAGTTTTGCGCTCCGGAAAATATGACCGCGCCGGAATTGGCCGAATACGCTCCGTTCGTGGCAATGGAAGAAGCGCTGAAGGCCGATGTCGTCATGATGCTGCGGGTTCAGCTCGAGCGGCATGAGGACGGGCTGTTCCGCTCCGCCGAACAGTATCGGGAAGCGTACGGATTGACGGCGGAGAGGGCAGCGAGGATGGCGCCGCACGCGATCATCATGCACCCGGCGCCGGTCAACCGCGACGTGGAAATCGACGACGAGCTGGTCGAATGCGGAAAATCGAAAATTTTCGAACAAATGGCGAACGGTGTCCCGGTCAGAATGGCGGTATTGGAGCGGGCGCTGCTCGGTTGACGGGCGGCGGGAACATAATAAGCGGATATAAAATAGAGAGGGGACGAGTTTCGGATGGGAGTATGGCTGGTAAACGGTAAACGGGCGGTAAACGGAAGCGGAGAGCTTCGGCCCGCAGCGGTGTTGATTGAAGACGGTATTATTCAAAAGGTTGTCGACTCGCCGGAAGCGGCGGATTTGACGGACGGACATACGACGATCGACTGCGGCGGAAGGCTGATAACTGCGGGGCTGATCGATATGCACGTTCATCTGCGCGACCCCGGGTATGAATATAAGGAAGATATTAAGAGCGGAACGCAGTCGGCTGCGCGCGGAGGCTTCACCACGATCGCCTGCATGCCGAATACGCGGCCGGTGCTCGATAAGCCGGAAACGGTGAAATACGTCGTGGACAAAGCGGCGGAAGCAGGCGCTGTGAGGGTGCTCCCGTACGGGTGCATCTCGATCGGCGAGCTCGGAAGAGAGTTGACGGATTTCGAAGCGCTGAAGAACGCCGGCGCCATCGGATTTACCGATGACGGCGTAGGCGTGCAGACGGCGGGAACGATGAAGGAAGCGATGCGCCGCGCTGCGGCTCTGGGCTTGCCGATCGTTGCGCATTGCGAGGACGATTCGGTCATCGAAGGCGGATCGGCGGTGACGGAAGGCGAGTTCGCGCGGAAGCACGGGCTGAAGGGCATCCCGAACGAGTCCGAAGCGATTCATGTCGGGCGGGACATTTTGCTGGCTGAGGCGACAGGCGTTCATTATCACGTGTGTCACGTGTCGACGGAGCAATCGGTCCGCTTGATACGGCTGGGCAAGGCGTCGGGCGTGAACGTCACGGCCGAGGTGTGCCCGCATCACCTGCTTCTTAGCGACGAGGACATTCCGGACAGCATGGATGCAAACTGGAAAATGAATCCTCCGCTTCGCACTCCCAAAGATGTGGAAGCGATGATCTCGGCGGTGGAGGACGGGACGATCGACATTATCGTAACGGACCATGCGCCGCATAGCGAAGAGGAGAAGGCTCGGGGGATGGACCGGGCGCCGTTTGGCATCGTCGGATTGGAAACGGCTTTTCCGCTCATGTATACGAAGTTTGTGGCGACGGGCCGGTGGACGCTTCCGTTTCTGCTGGAGAAGATGTCCAAGCGTCCGGCGGAGCTGTTCGGATTAAACGGCGGGTGGTTGGATGCCGGCGCGCCGGCTGACGTTACGGTGATCGATCTGGAGGAAGAACGCGCAGTGCAGCCGGAAAAGTTCGCAAGTAAAAGCCGGAATACGCCTTTTGCCGGTTGGAAGCTGCAAGGCTGGCCGGTATTGACGATGGTGAACGGCAATGTGGTTTGGTCAGAACTTACGAAAGAAGGGAGCGGCGTCCATGCAGGCTAAATTATTGTTGGATGACGGAACATTGTTTACGGGCGAATCGTTCGGCGCCGAAGGCCGGCAAGTCGGCGAGGTCGTGTTCAATACGGGAATCACAGGGTATCAGGAAGTACTGAGCGACCCGTCGTACTGCGGGCAAATCGTAACGATGACATATCCGCTGATCGGAAATTACGGCATTACGCGCGACGACTTCGAGGCGGTCCGTCCGTTCGTACACGGTTTCGTCGTGCGCCGCCATGAGGAAGTGCCGAGCAACTGGCGCGCTCAATACAGCTTGGGAACGCTGCTGAAAGAGTACGGCATCGTGGGCATCAGCGGCATCGATACGCGCATGCTGACCCGGAAAATCCGCAGCGCAGGAACGATGAAGGGTATCATTGCGGCGGGAGACGTCTCCGTGGAGGAGCTTCGCGCCCAGATGAACGCTACGCACGAGATTCACGATCAAGTGTCCCGCGTATCGACGCGCAGCGTTTACAACTCGCCCGGAAATCAGGAGCGGGTCGTGCTTGTCGACTTCGGCTCGAAGAGCGGCATCCTGCGTGACTTGACGCGGCGGGGCTGCGACGTAGTCGTCGTCCCGCACGATACGACGGCGGAACAAATTTTGCGTCTTCGTCCCGACGGGGTGCTGTTATCCAACGGCCCCGGCGACCCGAAGGATGTACCGCAAGCGGTCGAGACGATCCGCAAGCTGCTCGGCGTGCTGCCGGTGTTCGGCATCTGCCTCGGGCATCAATTGTTCGCGCTGGCGTGCGGCGCCGATACGGCAAAGCTGAAGTTCGGGCATCGCGGGGGCAACCATCCGGTGAAAGACCTTGCGTCCGGACGCTGTTACATTACATCGCAAAACCACGGGTACACGGTGCAAGAACAGTCGCTCGCGGGCACCGGTCTCATTGTAACCCACATTAATAATAACGATGGAACGATCGAGGGATTGCGGCATGAGAATCATCCCGCCTTCTCCGTGCAGTACCATCCGGAAGCGTCCCCTGGCCCGTACGACTCGAGCTACTTGTTCGACGAATTTCTGACGATGGTGCGGGAGTTCAAGGCAGGTCTTCCGAAAATACCGCGTCAAACCGAAATGCAGCTAGAAGCACGGGGGGTGTAACGAAATGCCGAGAAACGAGAAAATTAAGAAAATATTGGTCATCGGTTCCGGTCCGATCGTGATCGGGCAGGCGGCGGAGTTCGATTACGCCGGCACGCAAGCTTGCCAAGCGTTGAAAGAAGAAGGGTACGAGGTTGTTCTCATCAACAGCAACCCGGCCACGATCATGACCGACACGAACATTGCGGACAAAGTATATATCGAGCCGATCACACTCGACTTCGTCGCGGGCATTATCCGCAAGGAGCGTCCGGACGGATTGCTGCCGACGCTTGGCGGCCAGACCGGCTTGAATATGGCGGTGGAGCTCGCGAAGAACGGCATTCTCGACAAAGAAGGCGTCAAGCTGCTCGGCACGCAGCTGACCGCGATCGAGATGGCGGAAGACCGCGATTTGTTCCGGGACTTGATGCGCCGGTTGGAGCAGCCGGTTCCGGAAAGCGTCATCGTAACCACCGTCCCCCAAGCGCTTGAGTTTGCTCGCGAGATCGGCTTCCCGATTATCGTCCGCCCCGCGTATACGCTCGGCGGCAGCGGCGGCGGCATCGCGCAGACGGAAGAAGACTTGGTTGAAATCGTGACGACCGGCATTCGCTACTCGCCGATCGGCCAATGCTTGGTCGAACGAAGCATCGCCGGTATGAAAGAAGTCGAGTACGAAGTGATGCGGGACGCGAACGACAACTGCATTGTCGTCTGTAACATGGAGAACATCGATCCGGTCGGCGTCCATACGGGAGACAGCATCGTCGTCGCGCCGAGCCAAACGCTCTCTGACCGCGAGTACCAGATGCTGCGCGCCGCATCGCTCAAGATGATACGGGCGCTGAGCATCGAAGGCGGCTGCAACGTGCAGTTTGCGCTCGATCCTCACTCTTACCAATACTATGTGATCGAGGTCAATCCGCGCGTGAGCCGTTCGTCGGCGCTCGCGTCGAAGGCGACCGGCTATCCGATCGCGAAGATGGCCGCGAAAATCGCGATCGGCTACACGTTAGACGAGTTGATCAACCCGGTGACGGGCCAGACGTACGCTTGCTTCGAGCCGACGCTCGACTATATCGTATCGAAAATTCCGCGCTGGCCGTTCGACAAGTTCATCAACGCCAACCGGAAGCTCGGCACGCAGATGAAGGCGACGGGCGAAGTGATGGCAATCGGCCGTACGTTCGAGGAATCGATCCATAAAGCGGTACGTTCGCTCGAGATCGGCGTACACCGCTTATATTTGAAAGACGCGGTCGGCTTGGACGACGAGACGATGAAGACCCGCTTGACGAAGCCGGACGACGAGCGCTTGTTCCTGGTGGCCGAAGCGTTTCGCCGCGGTTGGGATTTGCTCGAGCTGCAGGAGCTGACGAAAATCGATTGGTGGTTCCTGCGGGGCATTGAAGGAATCGTGGCGTTCGAAAACAGGCTGCGCGTGGAAGAGTTGACCCCGGGCTTGCTGCTCGAGGCGAAGCGCAAGGGGTTCACCGACCGCGCGATCGCGGAGCTGCGCAGAGAAGGCGGATTCGCGGAGTACGTCTCTGAATCGGATGTGCGGGCACTTAGGAAGAATGAGAGCATTTTGCCGGTATATAAAATGGTGGACACGTGCGCGGCGGAGTTTGAAGCGTCGACACCGTACTACTACTCGACATATGAGCAAGAGAACGAAGTGACGAAGAGCGACAAGCAGAAAGTGATCGTGCTCGGATCGGGACCGATCCGGATCGGACAGGGCATCGAGTTCGACTATTCCACGGTGCACGCCGTCTGGGCGATCCAAGACGCGGGTTACGAAGCGGTCATTATCAACAACAATCCGGAGACGGTATCGACGGACTTCAATACGTCCGACCGGCTGTACTTCGAACCGCTGTTCTTTGAAGACGTGATGAATGTGATCGAGCAAGAGAAGCCGGTCGGCGTCATCGTTCAGTTCGGCGGACAGACGGCGATTAACCTGGCGGGTCCGCTCGCGCGCGCGGGCGTTCGCATTCTCGGTTCGGACCTCCAGTCGATCGACACGGCGGAAGACCGGAAGAAGTTCGAAGCGCTGCTGCGTTCGCTCGAAATCGCACAGCCTCAAGGAAGCACAGTGACTTCGGTGGACGAAGCGGTCGGAACGGCGTCGAAGCTCGGCTATCCGGTGCTCGTGCGTCCGTCCTACGTGCTCGGAGGCCGGGCGATGGAGATCGTTTACTCCGATGAAGAGCTGCTCGGTTACATGGAGCAAGCGGTCAAGGTGAACCCGGATCATCCTGTGCTCATCGACCGGTACATGCTTGGCAAGGAAGTGGAAGTGGACGCGATTTGCGACGGCGAGACGGTGCTTATTCCGGGCATCATGGAACATGTGGAACGCGCGGGCGTGCATTCGGGCGACTCAATCGCGGTATATCCGCCGCAAACGCTGTCCGTCGAGATGAAAGCCCAAATCGTAGAGATCACGACGAACATCGCCAAGGCGCTCAACGTAATCGGGTTGGTGAACATCCAATTCGTCATCTACCGCGGCAAAATTTACATCATCGAAGTGAATCCGCGTTCCTCCCGGACGGTGCCGTTCCTGAGCAAGGTAACGGGCGTGCCGATGGCGAACGTCGCGACGAAGGTGATACTTGGTTCTAAGCTGGCGGATTTGGGATACGCTTCGGGCTTATGGCCGGAGGATGATTTCGTGTCGGTGAAGGTGCCGGTGTTCTCGTTCGCAAAGCTGCGCCGCGTCGACACGACGCTCGGTCCGGAGATGAAGTCGACCGGCGAAGTGATGGGCCGGGACCGCTCGTTCGCGAAAGCGTTGTTTAAAGGGCTCGTCGGTTCCGGGATGAAAATTCCGATGTCCGGCAACATTATCGCAACCGTTGCGGATAAAGACAAAGATGAAGCCATCGATATTTTCCGCGGCTTTGTAGAGCTCGGCTATCGCCTGGTGGCGACCGGAGGAACGGAGAGAGCGCTGTCCGAAGCGGGATTGCCGGTTGAGCATGTGCATAAGCTGAGCGAAGGCAGCCCGAACATCGTCGATATGATCCGCACGGGTCAAGCGCAGTTTGTGATCAACACGCTCACGAAAGGAAAGGCTCCGGAGCGCGACGGCTTCCGTATCCGCCGAGAAGCGGTGGAGAACGGCGTCGTATGTATGACGTCGCTTGACACGGTACGGGCGCTTCTGACGATGCTGCAGGCGATCAACTTCTCATCGAGCTCGATGCCCGGGTTCGTAGGCTCAGCCGGAGACGGAGCCAGAGACGGAGTCTCCGAACGGCGGGCGCTGCAGGAGACGTTAAAATGACGAAAGTTGAGCTTGCGGAACGCGTCATGGTGGCGTTGGACGTCCCTGACGCCGATGCAGCATTGCGGTTGGCGCGGCAGTTTGAGGGCATCCCGTGTTGGATGAAAATCGGGATGGAGCTGTTTTATGCGGCGGGACCGTCGGTCGTTCGCGAGGTTAAGGCGCTCGGTGTGCGAGTGTTCCTTGACTTGAAGCTGCACGACATTCCGAACACGGTGCGCGGGGCGTCTCGGTCGGTCACCCGTTTGGGCGTGGACATGTTTAATGTGCATGCGGCCGGCGGATCGGCGATGATGCGTGCGGCTGTCGAAGGGGCGGCGGAAGGCGCTGCCGGCAAGGGACGTTTGCCGCTCATCATTGGCGTCACCCAGCTGACTTCGACGGATGAACGCATGTTGAACGGCGAAATCGGCATCCCGGGATCGATCGACGACGCGGTCGTACGATACGCCCGGATGGCGCATTCGGCAGGCTTGCACGGTGTTGTTGCGTCGGCGCGCGAAGCGGCGGCAGTGAAATCCGCTTGCGGAAGCGGCTTTCTAACGATAACGCCGGGCATTCGGCCCGCCGGGGCAGACGCGGCCGATCAGGCCCGCGTCGTGACGCCGCGCGACGCCCTCGCCGACGGGTCCGATTATTTGGTGATCGGACGTCCGATCACGGCGGCTCCGGACCCGCGGTCCGCGCTTGAGCGCATACTCGCCGAACTTGCCTAGTAACATATGAATGGCGGTTATTGATAAGGGGGAAATCGAATGCTCGAACAAAAAATCGCGGAAGCGCTTCTGTCCATAGGCGCCGTCAGCTTGCGCCCGGACGAGCCATTCACGTGGACAAGCGGTCTTAAATCGCCGATCTATTGCGACAATAGGCTTACGCTTTCCCACCCGCGTATACGTGATATGATCGCGGAAGGCTTCGCCTCGGTTATACGGGAGAGATTTCCGGATGCGCAGGTCATCGCCGGCACGGCCACCGCGGGTATTCCGCACGCGGCTTGGGTCGCACAGAAGCTTGATTTGCCGATGATATACGTTCGCGATAAAGCGAAAGGACACGGCAAACAAAATCTGATCGAGGGCGAGCTGCAGCCGGGAAGCCGGACGATCGTCATCGAGGATTTGATTTCCACCGGCGGCAGCTCCTTGAAAGCCGCGCAAGCGGTGAACGAAGCGGGAGGGAAGGCGTTGGCGGTGCTGGCCATCTTCTCGTACCAATTCGATAAGGCGGTCTCGGCGTTTCAATCGAACGGCATCCCGCTGCTTACTTTGTCCAACTATTCGGCGCTTCTGGATGTGGCGGTCCGCACCGGACGAATCCGCACCGAAGACGTCGAATCGCTCCAAGCATGGCGCAAGCAACCTGAGACGTATGGAAAGTAAAACTTCAAACGTACGGAATGTAAACTTCAAACGTACGGAATTACTTTAAACGTACGGAAAGTAAACTTCAAACGTACGGAAAGTAAAACTTCAAACGTACGGAAAGTAAAACTTCGCTCGCGCGAAGTTTTTATTTTTTATCCGCCGACCGCTCGTTTATAAAATCTTAGTCAGCCATAGTCAGTAAAACCTGTTTATTAGTCAGGCTGACTCGTTATATTTGTCAGGAAAGGCGACTAATGCGTGCAAAATCCGCGCTTGACCGGCAATTTAGTCAGGTTTATTCGTTCTATTAGTCGCCTTTCCTGACTTTAGGTAAGTGGGTTTTCCGTAGACAAGGTGACGCTGGAGCTACTTCGCCTTTATAGTGGAAGTTTTTCACGTTGCATGGAGGTGGTGTCACCTGCAACATCAGTGTGGCGGTGTTTTCTAAGCTTTATCGTCTAGTCCCGCGGCCTTCCTGTTCCACAGTGGAACACGGTGGTTCACGAATGAACTGAGTAGTGCCGGAATGGAACAAGAGGCGGAGTACGCGGCCTTCCTGTTCCACAGTGGAACACGGTGGTTCACGAATGAACTATGTAGTGCCGGAGTGGAACAAGAGGCGAGGTGCGTGTCTCTCCTGTTTCAGAGTGAAACACGGTGGTTCACGAATGCACCACGTAGTGCCGGAGTGGAACAAGAGGTGGAGTACGCGGCGTTCCTGTTCCACAGTGGAACACCGTGGTTCACGAATGCACCACGTTGTGCCGGAGTGGAACAAGAGGCGGTGTGCGCGGCCTTCCTGTTCCACAGTGGAACACGGTGGTTCACGAATGAACTGAGTAGTGCCGGAATGGAACAAGAGGCGGAGTACGCGGCCTTCCTGTTCCACAGTGGAACACGGTGGTTCACGATTGAACTGAGTAGTGCCGGAATGGAACAAGAGGCGAGGTGCGTGTCTCTCCTTGATGCTAGAATTTACTTTGGACACGGAGAACCGAGAGTGGAACAAGTGGAATTGGGTCGGTTGAAGAGCATTTCTAACAATACTATAGCCGAAGAAGCAGCTTGGGGAAAAACCTCTCCCGCGCCTTCGCTTGGGCTACGTCCTCCATCAAAACAAAACCAATCTTTTATCCATCGTCCCGATGTATAATCCTACCTGCTCAGCCAAACCTGACATATCGGCGCCGGCAGCAAGATAAGCCAATTATAAGCCTGGCGATTAATTGTGAGCAACAGACTTAAATGCTGTTAGCGAAAAGTCTTCGGTTACACACGGTCGCGAAAGCCGAATGCAGACGCTTAATCTGAAATCAATAGTCCGCAATAAATCGACAGCCTCAACAATGATCCTATCTTCCACCCGGGGAAGGTCAAATAAACCTTTGCCGCCAGCGCAGGCCAACGATGCAGCCCGCCGCCGGCCGCACCGGCACACTCTACGCAAACCGGTAATACAACAGGATCATCGTGCAAAGCGTGAACAAGAAGTTCAAGCTTACGAACACAATCTGGTCGATGACCGACTTGTGGATCTTGATCGGCGGGTTATAAAAGCTCGTTCCTTCGATGATAAACAAAACAAGAATGATATGAGGCATCAGGTGGCCGACGATTTCCACCCATCCGAACAGCGTCGTCGTCATAATGAAAATACCTGTCAAGATCATGGCGAGAAAACGATTCAGCACACCCACCACGAGCAAATAACCTACGACAAATTCTATAAACGCCGATATGCTGATGAAGACGCCGGCCGGAAACCCGAACGTCGGCACGCCGTATCGTTCCACGATATCCATGCTCATGCCCGGGAACACCCATTTTTCTACCGCCACCCAACATAAAGACAGCCCTGTGCCGAGGTACAAAAAAGGCATGCCGAATGAGCGGAAACGCGTGTTTTGGAGGAAGAGCGCGATCGCGACGGCAACGTAAAATCCGTAATCCAGCATATGGAATGCACCGTATTCGGTCACGCTGACCGCAAACAATATCGCAATGGCGATTGCCGCCGCTTGCGTCGCCAAGCCGTACGGAACGAGCAGCAGCACGGCAGCCGCGACGCCTATGTACATCTGAACGTCCGTCACTTCGATTTCCGGAGCGAAAACCGCACCGGTCCATAGTTGAATGAGCAGCGTGACCGCTGTGCCGAACCGCAATACCGGGAACGTGAACTTTCGATACCCGTCGAAGCGCGCTTCCATCCTGATCACCGGCTTCGTTTTTGCCAACGACAAGTCCAGCTGCGGCAGCAAACCCAGTATTACGGCGGCAATCAGCGCAACCGTTATAAACAGCGGAGACAAGACGACATCCAAAGATTCTTTCTGAGGCGCCTCCGCGCCGTGGAACCATTTCACATGGGCGAAAGCTTTTAACGGCAAAAGCATCAATATGAAACAGCAAATGAATAATGCCGAACGTTTCATGTGTACGCACCTCTCATGGGCAAATAGTCGTTACTATCGTCTGCAAACATTCAAGACAACATGTACCACAATACCGGCCAAAATGCTATGATAAAAAGAGTGTGCAACCGCGTGAGAAAGGGGAATCCTCGTGGAGCTCGGCGCAATCATACTGGCAGGCGGCAAAAGCTCGCGGATGGGCGAGGATAAATGGCTGCTCCGCTTCGGCGGGCAAACCGTACTGGAACGCATCGTAGATACCGTACTTCCCTATGCAGACAGCTTGTCGATCGTACTTGAATACGTCGAAGGCGAGGATCGGTCCAATAAGCTTCCAGCTTCTATTGCCGCAAACCAAAGCATCTGCGTCATACGCGACGAGATGCCGGAAATCGGTCCGTTAGCGGGTATATACGCAGGCCTTCGAAGCTCGCAGACGGAGTATAATCTTGTGATCGCGGGAGACATGCCGTTCCCGTCGTGGCCGTTGGCGCAGCGGCTGCTCACGGAGTGCAGGCAACGCGGGGCGATGTGCGCGCTGCCGGAGCTCGATGGCCGATGGCATCCGATGTTTGCGGTGTACCGGAGCAGCGCTGCGGACGGTCTGGCGCAATATATACGCCAAGGCGGCCGCAAAGTAACGGACTGGATGCGCACTTTGGCTCCCGCGGTCATTGGCGAACACACCGTTCAACAAATCGACCCGGCGGGCATCGCTTTATTTAATATGAACACTCCTTCGGATTATGATACCGCGCTGCGGCTCTTCTCCTCCGAAAAAAAGTGATCGTGGAGGTTCGACACCTATGAAAATATTGTTGTTTGCAGGTTTGGCGGAAGCGGTGGGAGAGCCGTCTTTCGAAGCGGACGTGAAGCTTCCGGCCAGCGTTTCCGAACTGAAAGCGGCCCTCGTTGCGGCTTTTCCGTCAACGGCGGACATTGTGGACAGCTGTTTCGCGGCGATCAATCAGTCGTATGCCGATGATGAAGCGATTGTCCGAGAGGGCGACGAAGTGGCGTTTATTCCTCCGGTCAGCGGGGGATAACAATTCTGACATTTATACAGCATGGCGGAGGCGAATAAGTTGAACGACGAGCGGAAACAACGGCGGTTCGGCCGAAAAGCGATAAGCGTGGAAGAGGCGCGGCAGGCGGTGCTCCGGCACGCCGAGCCGGTTTCGATCGAAACGTTAGGTCTCGTTGACGCGGTTCGAAGACGCGCCGCCGAAGACGTGTTCGCCCCCGAGCCGGTACCGCACTTCCGCCGTTCCGGTATGGACGGCTACGCGATCCGCTCCGGAGACACGAAGGACGCCTCTTCGGCGAATCCCGTCGCTTTCAGCGTCATTGACAACATTCCGTGCGGAACCGTCCCCCGGGAAGCGATCGTTTCGGGAGCGGCGGCGCGCATTATGACCGGAGCCATGGTTCCGGACGGGGCGGACGCGGTCGTCATGCTGGAGATGACCGAGCCGCGCGAAAACGGAGATGAAACGGTCATCTCCGTGAAGCGGCACATCCCGAGCGGGGCGAACGTTTCGGCGGTCGGTTCGGACTTGATGCAGGGTGAACCCGTTATCCGGCGGGGAGAGCGGCTCGGTCCGGCCGAAATCGCGGTACTGGCAGCGGTCGGCAAACCTGACGTTACCGTGTTCCGAAGACCGAAGGTGGCTATTCTTAGCACGGGAACGGAGCTGCTGGCGCCCGGCGAACCGCTTCAACCCGGTAAAATCCGCAACAGCAACTCCTACATGCTGGCTGCGCAAACGGCGAACGCCGGCGGGGAGCCGGCAATCATCGAAAGCGTTCCGGACCGGCTGGACATTGCCGCCGGCACGATTCGCCGGTTAATGGAAACGGATGACTGCGATCTTCTCATTACGACCGGCGGCGTTTCCGTCGGGGACTACGATATGATGACGGATTTTCTATATGAATGGCAGGGAGAGCTGCTGTTCAACAAGATTATGATGCGTCCCGGCAGCCCAACCTCTGCGGCAGTGTTTAACGGTAAGCTGCTGTTCGCGCTGTCCGGAAACCCCGGCGCTTGCTTCGCCGGCTTCGAGTTGCTGGTTCGGCCCGCAATTAAGAAGATGCAGGGCGCTGCCGATCCCGGCCCCGCCTCGATCAAGGCTGTACTCGATGCGGATTTTCCGAAAGTGAACGCATATACACGGTATATCAGGGGTAAGCGCCGTGTGGAAGACGGATCGGTATTCGCGGCGCCTGTCGGCGAGGACCGGTCGAGTATGCTTGTTCCCGGGTTGGGAGCCGACTGTTTTATCGTTATTCCCCCCGGCGGACAAGGGGTTGCAAGGGGAACATTGGTGGATGTGCTGCCTTTTGACGATGGAAAGGGTTGAAGGTTATGCGGCGAGACCGGCCGGCGGTCGTACAAATCGTGGGTTATAAAAAAACGGGCAAAACGACGCTCGTCTGCCGGCTTGCCGAACGGTTCACGTCCGAAGGCTTGCGGGTGGCGACGATCAAGCACGACGCGCACGGGTTTGAGCCCGACGTGCCGGGTACGGATTCGTGGAAGCACCGGCAGGCGGGCGCGCTTTGGTCGGCGGTCGTTTCGCCGGAGCGTACGGCATTCTTTGAAGAGAAATCCGCGGATTTGGACGAATTGCTCCTTCGAATGCAGGAGGCCGATGTCGTATTGATCGAAGGGTTTAAAGGGAAGCCGTACCCTAAATTGGCCCTGATCCAATCCGTTGAACAGAAGGAAATTCTTGACGGTCTGGAATCGGTTTTCGGCATCGTTACGTGGGCCGACCGGAATGACGAGTGGGTGTCGGGGCTCGGAAGCGGGCGGGGATTGCCGGTTTATTCGTTTGATGATTTAGAATCGATAGTCAGGGCGATAAAAACAAATACTATGAGGGAGGCGGTAACTGAAAATATATCGGAGGAGACGTTATGAAGAACAGGTTTTGGCTGTTTACGGCCTTGATTGCGATTGTCTCTACCCTTGCGGGCTGTGCGGGAAGAGGCTCCCAACAAGACATTCAACGGCACGGGTATGAACAGCAAGGATCGACACAGAACGACCCGGCGCTCCATAATCCCGCGCTGCAGCCTCCGGGGAGTCCGGATTACTTGAATTACGGCTCCGGCAAAGCGAGGAAGTAGCGCCTCGCAAATATCGAACGATTTTTAATGCGGCCGCCTTCGGGCGGTTTACTTTTTTTCAAAAATTTTTCAGTCCAAGCTTGTAACTTTTCACCTATCACTTGCGTCATACATTTAGCGTCAAAAGGTACATAGATGGAAAAGAGGGGAAACGGAGATGGATTCAGAGGAACGGCTGTTGACCGTCGCCGGAGTCGAGCGCACGTTCCATGTCGGGGGACAGAGCATCCATGTGCTCAAAGGCATCGATATGCATCTGCTTCCGAATCAACTGGTGATGTTGAAGGGGCGCTCCGGTTCCGGTAAGACGACGCTGCTCAACATGTTGGGGGGACTTGACGTTCCGTCCGAAGGGGAGATCGTATTCCGCTCACACCCGTTCCACAAGTTGGGCGACGATGCGCGGACGGAAATACGGCGAAAGGAAATCGGCTTTATCTTTCAGTCGTTCGCTTTAATG
The DNA here is from genome assembly GCF_016482785.1 of Paenibacillus alkalitolerans. Taxonomy (GTDB): domain Bacteria; phylum Bacillota; class Bacilli; order Paenibacillales; family YIM-B00363; genus Paenibacillus_AE; species Paenibacillus_AE alkalitolerans. The sequence continues at coordinate 141,745 of NZ_JAEMXM010000013.1, forward strand.
CCCCTTCTGTCCGCATGGGAAAATGTGGAGTTATCGCTTCGCATGGCCGGCATCCACAAAGGGGAATGGAAAACGCGGGTAGCCCATTGCATGGAGTTGGTCGGACTGGGCAAGCGGGTGCACCACCGCCCTTTCGAGCTGTCGGGCGGCGAGCAGCAGCGCGTCGCCATTGCGAAAGCGATCGCTCACCGGCCGGTGTTGTTGCTTGCGGACGAACCGACCGCGGAGCTCGATTCGCAGATGGGCGCGCAAATTATGGCGGTGTTCAAAGACATCATCGCGACGGAAAATGTAACGATTTGCATGACTACACACGACCCTACGATTTTGGAGGTTGCCGATCATGTATATGAAATGGTGGACGGAAAATTCGCCGCATCGTAACCGGAAAACCCGTGCGGCGATCGCGTTGCTTCTGACGGCAACGGTTGCGTTCGCCTCCGGTTGCTCGCTGTTGCCGAAGGAAGACGATGAAGAAGTACTGCCTACGATTACTCCTCCGAAGCTGTCGGAGAAGCCTACGTACGAAGTGAAGACGGAATCGATCGAGCAGAATGTGCAGGGCATCGGAAAACTCATGTCGATGCAAGAAGAGATATTGTTCTTCACATCCAACACGAACGCAACCTCGGGTGATTCCCGGGTGAAGGAAGTATACGTGGAGACGGGCGAACAAGTGGAGGCCGGCCAGCTGATCGCCGAGCTTGACGTGACGGATAAAGAACGCGATCTTCGCCGCAAGCGCTTCGAGTTCCGCAAGGAAGAGCTTGCGATGATCGAGGTGCTGCGCAAAGCGGACGAATACGAGCCGGAAGAGCTGGAACAGCGTAAAATCGACTTCGAGCTCAAGCGCACCGAATTGACCGATTTGGAAGAAGAGATCTCGAACGCGAAGCTCACGGCGCCGTTCTCCGGTACGATCGTGACGATGTATGTGAAGAAGGGCTCCACGGTCAAAGCCTACGATCCGGTGGCCGTAATCGCCGATTTGACGAAATTGACGGTTGCCGCCGAATTCGGGAGAGACGATCTCAAAGAAATTGCGGTCGGCATGGATGCGGTCGTATCCATTAACTCCGCCGGCTCGCATCAAGGAAAAGTGGACCGTCTCCCGACGCAGGAATCGAACAACAACAACAACGGAGGGGGTTTCCCGGGAGGAAATCCGGGCAACGGACAACAACCCCAACAAGATTCAATCGAGAAGTATTTGCTCGTAAAGCTGGATAAATGGCCAGAGGGTCTAACGCGGGGCACACCGCTGAGCGTCTCGGTCATCACGAACCGGAAAGAAAACGCGGTCGTCATTCCGCCGGCGGCGCTCCGGTCATACAACGGCCGAAGCTACGTGCAGGTCGTGGACCAAGAAGGGAACAAGCGGGAGGTCGACGTTGAGGTCGGACTGCAAACCGCAACGCAGGTGGAAATCGTGAAGGGGTTAACTCCCGGGCAGAAAGTAGTGGGCAGATAATGGGCGGCGTGTTGTTGCTGCGGTTTATTTTCCGCAAGATGTGGAACACCCGGTGGCTCACCTTGTCGACGCTTGCAGGGCTGATTATCGCGGTCGCTTTCTCGACCAGCATTCCGATGTACGCCGACGGAGCGTTGAAACGCGTCGTGTCTTCTTCGCTTCGGGAGAAGAGCGACGGATTCCCCGCGGGTTCGCTTCTGATGCGGTATCAAGCGACCGGGAGCGCCCGCGCGGATCTTGCATCGTTTCACGACGTATCCAAATATATAGCGGAAGACGTGCCTAAACAAATCGGCTTTGAGTATGCTGCATTCGTCCGCGCCATATCGTTGCGGGGAGCGCAGCTTCAGGCGGTGGACCCGGAGAAGGTGGACCCGAGCAAGCGCAGGCAGATGACGATCGCCGCGATGAACGGGTTTGCGGAGCAAGTGGAATTTACGAACGGAAGAATGCCGGCCGGCGAAATGAAAGACGGAATCATTGAAGCCGCCGTGCTGGAAGAAGGAGCGCTGCGCAATTATTTCCGGGTAGGCGACGAATTTTGGTACCCGGCCTATGGAAGCGACGAACGGCTTAGGGTTCGCGTAGTCGGAACGTATCGCCCGTCGGACGATACAAATCCGTATTGGTATCAAGGGCTCGAAGGACTTGTCAATACGCTGGTCGTCGACGAAGGGCTCTTTATCGGAGAGCTGCTGGAGAAGCGCAAGCTTCCGCTTAATCTCGCCACTTGGTACTATGCTTTCGATTTGCGGGAAATTCAAACAAGTCAGCTGTCCCCTCTATCGGGCACGCTGTCTCGGTTGGACATTGATTTGTTCCAACGGATGAAAGACACGAAGGTCGATATTTCGTTTCAGCCGATGCTGGAGGAGTTTCGCCGGCAGAGCATTCAATTGCAACTGCTTTTATTTACGCTCGCCGCTCCGATGATCGCTATGGTGTTCTACTATATTTCAATGAACGCAAAGCAATCGCTGGACCGCCAGAAGAGCGACATCGCGGTGCTAAGAAGCCGAGGCGCGGGCACCAAACAAATAATTTGGATGTACATTCTCGAAGGGTTAATCCTGGGCGGGATCGCTCTAGTCATCGGGCCGATGCTCGGATGGTTCATGGCGAAATCAATCGGCTCGTCCAGCGGCTTCCTTACGTTCGTCGACCGGAAATCGATACCGGTGGGCTTCGGGACGGATGCGATACTGTACGGACTTGCGGCTGTTTTCATTGCGATTCTTTCGAGCGTTATTCCGGCCGTGTTGTTCGCGCGGTCGTCGATCGTAGGCTTGAAGCAGCAGATGGCGCGAGCTGAACGGGCGCCGGTGTGGCAGCGGTTTTTCTTCGATATCGTATTGCTGGGAGTCGCCGGTTACGGTTGGTATTTGATCCAAGAACGACAGATCATCTCGCTTCAAACCGGAATGACGTCGGACCAGCTGCAAGTGCAGCCGATGCTGTTCTTTGTGCCTGCGTTGGCGATCTTTTCGTTGGGACTGTTTTTCCTCCGCGTATTCCCATGGATATTGAAGCTGTTGAACCGTGCCGGACGATTTTTCCTGCCGGTGCCGCTTTATTTGACGCTCACCCAATTGTCGCGTTCGTCGAAATCATATTATCCGCTTATGCTGTTGTTGATTTTGACATTGGGGCTTGGCGTGTACAATTCGGCGGCGGCGCGCACGATCGATCAAAATTCGACGGAAAGAACGCTGTACCAATACGGATCGGATGTAATCATTCAGACCGTATGGGAAGGGTATGCCGAATTCGCTCCACCGCAGCAGAGCGGAGGGAACGGCGGGCAGAACGGCGGGGGCAACGGCGGCGGCAACGGCGGCGGTCAACCCGGCGGTCAACCGGGAGGCGGGCTGCCTCCACAGCAAATATTGTACGTGGAGCCGCCTTTCCAAGTGTTCAAGGAGCTGCCCGGGGTTCAACAGGCGGCGCGGGTGCTGCAGACGAAAGGCAACGTCGTCGTATCCGGCAAATCGATCGGTCAAGGCACCGTTATGGGGATCGTCAACGATGAATTTGCCGAGGTCGCATGGTGGCGCAACGATCTGTATCCCGCACATCCGTATCAATACTTGTATTTGCTTGGCATGTACGAGCAAGCGGTCATCATTCCCGAACGGATCGCCGACAAATATCAATTAAAGCCGGGAGATCTCATCTCCATCAGCATGCAGGGAAGCTTGATCGAATTCGTCGTTGTCGGCATATTGCCGTATTGGCCAAGTCAATATCCGGACGAAACGCCGTTTTACATCGCAAACCTTGATTACATTTACGATCAAGTGCCGCTCATCCCGTATGAGGTTTGGCTTAAGATGGAAGACGGCGCAAAGACGACGCCGGTGATAGAGGAGCTGCAAGAAAAGGGCATCGGTATTGCAACGGTGAAGGATGTGCGAATCGATCTCGTGTCTCAGAAGAAGCATCCGGCCCGCGGCGGGGTGTTCGGTATATTAAGCCTCGGCTTCTTGGTCTCGGCCATCGTTTCATTGATCGGTTACATCTTATATTGGTTCTTTAACTTGTCCAGCAGGGTCGTACAATTCGGCGTGCTGCGCGCGATGGGATTGTCGCGTAAAGGGTTGACAGGCATGCTGCTGCTTGAACAGCTGTTCACGGCCGGATTGTCGATCGGCCTCGGCATATTGATCGGCCGTATCGCAAGCGTTCTGTTTCTTCCTTTCCTGCAAACGACGGAAAGCGCAGCGAAGCAAGTACCGCCATTCCGCGTCGTATTCGAGGCATGGGATACGGTGCAGATATACATTGTCGTAGCCGTCATGGTCGCGTTCGGCGCGATGCTGCTAATGGCGCATATCCGCAGGCTGCGCGTGCATCAAGCCGTTAAACTCGGAGAGGAGCGGTAAGGCCATGATTCATTGCGAAGGGCTCGTAAAAATTTTCAAAACGGACGAAATCGAAGTGGTCGCGCTCCAAGGCTTGAATTTGACGGTGGAGCGCGGCGAGATGATGGCCATTATCGGAAACAGCGGCAGCGGGAAATCGACGTTCTTGAACATACTGGGCGGCCTTGACCGCCCATCGGCGGGAATCGTAAAAGTCGGCGACTGGGACTTGCTTAAGATTACCGACGACCAATTGGTGGAGTACAAACGCAATACCGTAGGCTTCATCTGGCAAAACAATGCGCGAAACCTGCTGCCGTATTTAACCGCTCTTGAGAATGTAGAGATGCCGATGATGTTGAGCGGGAAGCTCGATCGGCCGTATGCGAAGCAGCTGTTGGAGTGGGTCGGTTTGAAAGACCGGATGAACAACAAACTTCAGCAGCTGTCGGGGGGAGAACAGCAGCGGGTGGCCATCGCCATATCGCTGGCGAACCGTCCGTCGCTCTTGCTTGCGGACGAACCGACCGGTTCCGTGGATACAGCGACCTCGGACCGCATCATGAACATCTTCCGGACGTTAAACCGAGAGCTGGGTGTAACGATCGTCATCGTAACGCACGATTTGTCGTTAGCGGGAAAAGTGGACCGTGTCGTAGCTATTCGCGACGGATTGACCAGCACGGAATTTATTAAGCGCAACCCTGAGCTCGATTCTCACGTCTATAATGATGACAATATTTCCCGATCCCGATTGCGGGAGGAACATGAAGAGTACGCCGTGGTCGACCGGGCGGGGCGGCTGCAAGTGCCGAAAGAATATTTGGAGGCGCTGCGCATCGGAAACAAGGTGTCGCTCGAGTTCGACGGGGAACGAATTATTATTAAGGCACCTAAACATTTGGAGGGAGCACAATCATGACGTCTCACAAACAAAAATCCGGGTTCATCCGCACGGCGGCCGCCGCGCTCGCAACGGTGCTGTTCTTATCCGGCGTCCTTGTTGCCTGTTCGCCGTCAAACACGCCGGCGGACAACACCGAACGCGTATTGCGCATTGCGACGACGCAAGGGTACGGTGCGGAGGATGAATGGTTCCGCCAGCAATTCACGGAGCTGTTCGAATTTGCAAATCCGAATATTACGATCGAGATTATCCCCGCCGTCGATTACAGCAAACAAAGGTTCAGCACCGAACCGATGAAGCCGGAAGAGCAGCCGGATGTGATGGAGGAATTGAAGAAGCTGCTGGAAGGCGACAATCCTCCGGATCTCGTGATGGTCGATTATCAGCAGCTTCCCCAGCTCATCAACGAGAATTTGCTGGCGCCGCTCGACCCGCATATCACGAAAGACAAGTTCGACACTTCGAAAATCGTGCCGACCGTTCTTGACGGAATCAAGGACGTGGCGACAGACGGCAAATTGTATGCTCTTGCACCGCTGTTTAGCTCGTCGGCCATATTTTTCAATAAAGGAATATTTGATGAAGCCGGCGTGGGTTATCCGGAGGACGGCATGACTTGGCAGCAAGTGTTCGATTTGGCGCGTCAAGTGTCTAACGGCGAAGGAGCAAACCGTAAATACGGTTTTTCTTTCACGACCTATAAAGGCGGCGATTCGTTCTGGGAGTCGCAGGTTTACACTCAGCCGCTTGAGCTGCGGTATTTTGACGAAACCGGCGAAAAAATGACGGTAGACAGCGACCGGTGGGAAAATGTATGGAAAACGCTGGCCGATTTACGCAAACAAGATATTATTCCGGGGCCTCCGAAGCAGGAAGAGCAGCCCCAAAATTACAGACCCGGACCGTTCGAGTACGACAACTTCTTGTCCGGCAATGTGGCGATGGCGATCTCCAGCTACTATTACATCAATGAATTAATCAATGCGCAAAAGGCGGCGGAAACGAACAGCGAAATCAAACCGGTGCAATGGGACGTCGTAACGCTGCCCGAGCATCCGGATGCTCCGGGCATCGGCGGATACATCTATATGCAAGGTCTCATGGGGATTAATGCAAAGGCGCAAAACCCCGAAGACGCATGGAATTTCATCAAGTTTATAAACGGCGACGACTGGGCGCGGTTGAAATCCCGCAGCCAAGGAACTCTAGTCTCCAATATGGATCATCTCCAGCCGAAAGAAGGCATGGATTACAATATTTCAGCATTCTATAAGTTGAAACCGGCTCCGTTGACCGACGATTCGGAGATTTACCGCAAATACAACAACATCTATATGGTTCAAGAAATCGGGCGTCAAAAGTTCCAAGAGGTGCTTGACAACAAGAAGGAAGTTCGCCAGGCGCTTAAAGAATGGCAGACCGAGGGCGACGCCATGCTGAAACAGATGAGGGAAAATCCGGATGCGATGCAGCCGGGGTTCGAAACAAAAATTGAACATTAAACAACGGAAAGCCGGGAGGACATTGAATCTGTCTCTCCGGCTTTCCTGGTTGTTACCCGCGGAATAAGAATGTCTGGTGAACGGTCCAAGCGCCGTTTTCCGTTTGATAGAGAAGATGAAGGCGATCTACCGTGAAGTTGAAATCAAGAGGAATCGGCCTGAGGCTGGACAATACGTCATGCATTTCATCGTCGCCCAAATCCTGTCCGACGGTCAGGTGGGGGTTGTATGAATATTTAATATTTTTCTCCTCCAATACTCCGGAGCAGACGGTCCGGTACATCGACACGAACGGACTTGGATCTTCCAACGCCATGTAAATAACATTGGCTACCGGGTAAAATGAAGAAAATCGGTTGATTCTCACGGCGAACGGCTGCGTATTCGCCGTAACCTCTTCCAGATGCCGTACCGCCTCGGCTAACTTGCGTTCATCCCATTCTTCCGCTTCGCGAACCGTCATGTGCGGTTGAATCAGGCTGTAATGGGGGTCGAACCGCTTGCGATGACTGTTCGCTTCATCCTGCACAACTTTCGGAGGGAACACCGCGATACCGAATTTCATATTTTAGCCTCCTCGTAACACGATTGGTACCTATATTATACCGTATCATAATTCTTTCATAAGGAGAAATTTGCTGTATCGTGTTATAACCAAACCTTCATCGTAGTACTTTCAAGGAGGCAAGACCGCGATTAAAGGAAGGTTTGGTTTGAACATTGAAATGATCCAGTTCTGCATGCATCTTCATGCATTTCAATGTTATAATGTTCTTACCGGAGAGGGGGAACCCGACATCATGAAAGGATCCATTCACAGTAAAGTAGTTCACGATGCGGCATTGCGGAAGCTGCATGACCGTGGAGTTAAACTGGAGGATATTGCCGAAATCGTATATGAGATGCAATGTCCTTATCATCCGAATTTAACGATGGATATTTGCATGGAGAGCGTACGGAAAGTATTGGAGAAGCGTGAGCTGCAGCATGCTCTCTTGGTCGGAATAGAGCTTGACGAGTTGGCGGAACGAGGCTTGTTGTCCCAGCCTTTACAACAATTAGTGGAGGCGGATGAAGGACTGTTCGGCTGCGACGAGACGTTGGCGCTCGGGTCTGTGCTCGGGTACGGAAGCATAGCCGTTACCACTTTCGGCCATCTGGATAAGCATAAAATCGGCATTATCAAGAAATTGGATACGAAGAAGGGCAACGGCATCCACACGTTCTTGGACGATATGGTCGCGAGCGTCGCTGCTTCCGCCGCGGGGCGCATCGCGCACAGATATCGCGACGAATTGGAGCGGGAAGCGGAAACTGCCGCCGGTCGGGAAGAGTAAGCGAAAGATCAGCTTGCATGGAACATCCGTAAGCGGGGAACCCTGAGGTCATAGGGATCTTGCGCACGGGAGGTTGAATTCATGGGCTGGGTATACTGGGGCAAGCTGTACAACACCAAGTTCCAAGCGGGCTGTCTGGCGAAACGCATGGAAGAGGATTGGTGGATTTACGGCTATGAATGCCCCCAGATCGTAGAAATTTTCCGATCCAGGAAAGGCAGATACGGTGTTCGCTACATTATGTAATATTCGTGATTTTAAGAAAAAAGTTCAAAAACCCATTGACTTTCTTTGCTGAATTTTATATATTTATATATGTTCACTTTTTGGTTCGAACTGTCGCGGGGTGGAGCAGTCCGGTAGCTCGTCGGGCTCATAACCCGAAGGTCGTAGGTTCAAATCCTGCCCCCGCAACCAACTTTCGTTATTTAATTATTCATGCGGGCCTTTAGCTCAGTTGGTTAGAGCGGTCGGCNTAGGTTCAAATCCTGCCCCCGCAACCAACTTTCGTTATTTAATTATTCATGCGGGCCTTTAGCTCAGTTGGTTAGAGCGGTCGGCTCATAACCGATTGGTCGGGGGTTCAAGTCCCTCAGGGCCCACCAACTTAACATGAATATCGTATTGAAAATGGGAAATCCTCTAACCTTCCGATCGAATGGGAGCGTGGAGGATTTTTGTGTAGTTGAGGTGGTTCGCGAATGGGGCAATCGATTGTCCTCTATGACGGAGTTTGCAATTTGTGCAACGGAGTCGTCGCTTTTACGCTGAGGCGCAACCGGAAAGCCAGCCTCAAATATGCGGCGCTGCAATCGGACGCCGGAAGAGCGATTTTGCGGCGGTGCGGGCTCGAATCCATTCCGACGGATACCTTTATTTTTGTCGAGAACGGTAAGCCGTACGTGAAATCAACAGCCGCGCTTCGTCTGGCCAAGCATCTGGACGGGGGATGGCGCTTCGCATATTGTTTTATTATTATCCCTCGATTTGTGCGGGACTCGGTCTATACATTCGTTGCTAAAAACCGGTACAGATGGTTCGGGCGGCGAGAGGCGTGTTTGCTGATGAGGCCGGAATACCGGGAGCGCTTCTTGAACTGAAGAAGTCCGCACTCTGCGGTGCGGACTTCTTCGCTGCTAATTGACTTGTTGGATTTCGACGTCTTTAATGTTGCTTCCCACATAAACATGTGCCTTCGCTTCGGTGATCACTTGCGCGTACATGCGTCCCGGTTCCGGATAGCGCAGTTTGTATTTCACGACGGCTTTCTCTTCACCGGGGAATTCGATGCCGACAATGGCGATTCCGTATCCGGGGTTCGGTTTTTCTCCCCAGTTCAAGGTGACCTTTTGGATATCGCCGGTTACGGTCTCGAGCGTCACGTTTACCTGTTCATTGGACGCCGGATCGTCCGGATTCGGCGAAGGCTGTTTCTGTTCTTCGTTCTCTTTCACGAAACGAATCGCATGATGCAGCATAACGGCGGCTTCCGCTCGAGTAACCATACCTTGCGGTCGGAAATTGCCGTCCTTGTCGAGTTCGGCAATTTTCGCAATAAGGGCTCTCTGGATCGTTTCCATATAACCGTCCGTTATTTTATCCGCATCTTTAACTTCGACGAACAGCTCGACCCAAGCGTAATCGCCTTTCGTATAGACCGCGATCATCAGCAATTTGACGAACTGCTCCCGGGTTACCGGGGTGCCCGGCTTCACGTCTTTGTCGATCGGTACACCGTTGAGATGTGCGGCAACGAAAGCGGACGCGTACCAAGCGTTGTTCGGAATATGCGTGAAGTAATCGCTTGCTTCCGGTTTTTTCACGAACCGGAAAGCATTGAGATTAAGATCCAAGCCTTTCACGATCAATGCAACCGATTGTTCAATGGTCATCATTTTTTTCGGGGCGAAAAGCCCTTTTCCTATACCGTTTATTTTGCCTTCTTTGTGCAGCTGTACGATCTTTTCCTTGCCTGCCACTCCTTGCAGATCTGAGAAAGCCAGCGCTCCGGAAGCGAGCGTGCAGATCGAAACGACAACGGTCAATAACACCGCTAACCATCTTTTGAACATAAACGCAAACCCCACCTTTACATAATAGTATTTCGGATAGTTCCTGTCATTATTGACGCCGGTCCGCATCAATTTGTTGCAGCAACATAAGTCGAGGAGAAGATGAAAAGAATGAATTCATGGAAACTTGGCGCTATCGTAGTATTCACCGTTGCCGGACTTGCCGCCGCATATGTAACGCATATTCCATTAGTAGTGGGATTTTCGGGCGGTTTGCTCGTGCTTTCGTTGACGGTAATGCGCGATTTAGGGATCGGTACGCGCAGATTGTTTTCCATGATGGCGGAAGGCGTCGCACATACGAAAGAAGTCGTGTGGATTTTGCTGCTTGTCGGACTACTGATCCCGTCTTGGACGGCCAGCGGTACGATCGCTTTCCTTGTTGACGCCGGTTTGCGTTTGCTATATCCGGAATTTCTGCTCACGTTCGGATTTTTGTTCGCGGCTGGGTTCGCCTTGACGTTGGGTACTTCTACGGGGACGCTCAGCGCCGTCGGCATTCCGCTTATGGGCGTCGCCGCGCATATCGGCGTGCCGCTGCCTATGATGGCGGGCGCTTTGTTATCCGGCGCTTTCGTCGGGGACAGGACGTCGCCGTTTTCCAGCGCGCATCGCCTTGTCGCTTCTTCCGCGGGGGTTCCGGCCGCTTCCCTATTCCGTATTCTACTGCCGACAAGCTGCGCCGCATTCGTGCTCTCTTCGTTATTATACGGCATTTTGGACTGGGTGGGGGATTGGGGCACGGGAGCAATTGCATTAAGCGGCGGTCGTTCCGGCTTTGTGCTGCATCCGTTGTTGGCAATTCCTCCGGTGCTGCTGCTCCTGGCGAACGTGTTCCGATTGCAGACAAAATACGCGTTTATAGCGGCGATCGTCTCCGCGCTGGCACTAGGATTTGCGCTGCAGGCAGGGGATTGGCGCGATTGGATCGTCTGGCTGTGGGAAGGCTATACCGCGTCTGCTTCAAGTGAAGGCGCCGCCGGCATCGGGGGGAAGGGCGTCGTCGATATGATCGATCTAGTCGCCCTCATCGCGCTCGCAGGCGCCTATAACGGCATATTGGAGAAGACGAATTTGATCATGCCGATAGCAAGACGGTTGCTTGGCGGGGAGTCCGCTACTTTGGCGAGCATGACGGCACGGGCAGGCTTGTTCGGATTTGGTCTCGGCGTCGTGTCGTGCACGCAGACGCTGCCGATCATGATGACGAGCCGCAATTTGGCCGGAGTTTGGACGGAGCGTTACAGCAACGAGCACCTGGCACGCGTTACAGCGGACACCAGTCTGCTGTTCGCGGCGCTCGTTCCTTGGAACATGCTTGCGATTCTCTGCGGAACGATCGTGGGTGTGCCTGCCGAGCAATATGCGCTGTATGCGTTCTTTGTGTGGCTGCCGCCTCTGCTCACCTACGGTTGGTCGGTGTGGCTCGGCCGCAGGAGCGGGGCGGCGGCTGCCGGTGTGCAGACGGGAGCGCGGAATCGGGCTGCCGGCACGTAAAAGTGTTACATTATTTTCCTAAATATTTTTGGAGCGGCAAATGGGAGCGGCAAATGGGTTGACTTCGGGACATGAAGCTGATATTATCATATTTGTCGCTGCAAAATACGACCTGTTAGCTCAGCTGGGAGAGCACCATCTTGACAGGGTGGGGGTCAGTGGTTCGAGCCCACTACAGGTCATTCATATCAAACAAAGAAAAAGCCTTATATATCAAGGCTTTTTCTTTTTTTTTAGGATTTTTCAAAAAGGTTATTTAATGCACGGAGAATGTAATGGGATGATTTGGGATGAAAGCGGCACGATATCGGCACCAGCTAATGACACAAAAAAGACGCCTTATGGCGTCATTTCGTTTTATACAGTCTTTACCATCCTAATCATTTCATGGATGGTTTGCTCCGATCAATGACTCGATTTTTGTGTTTACTAATTTGACCAACAAAATGGGAAAATTCGGGCAAATAAACTTTGCCTCCACCAACTAAAAGATAACCGCCGTTTGTGACAAAACCGACTCTTTCGTTTGAAATAAGAGTAATTTCACAGCGGGTAGGACCGCCTTTAGGAGCAGGTTCAGTGTAAGGTGTTATATCTTCTTTCTTTATTTTACTTAGTATGGTAACAAGCGTTTTTATTTCGTCCCTGGTTAGAACTACCCCATAACAGCAAGACCATTTTATTTGAGCACTTTGGATTTCCTCTGCTGAGAAATTAAAGAGTTGTATTTTGGGTCGAATGGCAGAAATGGTCGCCTCATCTTCATGCGCAAACACCGAGCTATCACTAAATCCGGCGATTCCTGAAAGAGAAAGGAAAGTCAGTACAGCAAGTCTGAGCATGGCTATACCCCAATCTTTTTTGGGATATTATTTCCCAGCATCTTTGAGCTATTCTGCCCGTTTGTTAGAAAAATTAGCTGCTATCGAGTCACCGATCCGAAAAACATGTTGCCCACGAGCGTTGTTGCTGCGCAAATGTTTCCGTCCCTCGAAGCGAACATCAAAATGTGTGATTCTTGGACATTTATGGGGAATAATACCCTAAAAAAGTGAGGCGGTGTATGAAGTGACTCTCGCCTTTCGATTTACTGATACAGAGCTAAAGAAAATTATGTCCACACTGACTATTCTTGTGGATACACGTGAACAAGCAAACGACCACATAACAGCCTACCTGGACAAAAAGAAAGTCGCCTATGAATCCGTTAAATTAGATGTGGGTGACTACAGCGCGAAAATACCCGCGAATCCCGAATTGGGCATTGTGAGAGATCTGTACCTGCCCGCGGCAATCGAACGTAAAAACTCCGTCGATGAGCTCGCCCAAACGATCAAAACTGAATCGCGGTGGGAGCACGAGCTGGTACGAAGCAAGGAACTGGACTTTTTCACGGTTGTGGTTGAAGGGTCGTACGTCGACCTCGTGAATGGAAACTATCGAAGTCAATACAATAGTAAAGCGTTACAAGCTCGGATTAAAAGTTACGAGGCACGATTTCGATTTACAACTGTGTTCGTACCAAAAGAACTAAGCGCCCATTATATCCACACGGAGTTGTACTATCGGGCGAGGCACGAATTAAGGAATCTCGGATAGGAGTCTGGACGATTTGGTGATATAACGTAAGCGCCAATGAGAAAATGAGATCGAAAGCCCCGCTCCATTGGATTTGTCCAGGCGGCAGGGCTTTTGCGTATCAGGTGTGGAGTATTCATCCTTGTTGCTGCATCGCAGTTAGAGCGGCGGCCAATGCCGCTTTTACGGCATCCTCGATCTCCTTATACCCCGTGCAGCGGCAGATGTTCGATTCGAGCCATTCTTTAATGGTCATGTCATTCGCGTAAGGGTATTTTTTGATCAAAGCATGCGCATTCATGATAAAGCCCGGCGTGCAATACCCGCACTGAAATGCAAATTTTTCGACGAATTCCGCTTGCAGTGCCGTATAGTTCAAACCTTCTACCGTCGTGATCTTGGCGCCTTGCGCTTCAACGGCCAGCATCAAACAGGATTTCATCGGGTTTCCATCGACGTCAATCGTGCAAGTGCCGCAGTCCCCATGCAGGCATCCGGGTTTCGCCCCGGTCAGTCCCAGCTTCTCCCGAATCACGTATAATAAGGTATCCGCGTTCCTGACGGTAACCGACCGGGATTCGCCGTTCACCTCTAAGGTTATTTCAGTTGTGTGCATTCGTTTCACCTTCCAGTGCCTGCAGCACATCAAGCAGCGTATTTTTCAATACAAATATGCGGTATTCCGGAGAGCCCTCCACATCGTCCGAGACCGGCCTGGGCAAATGTTGAATCGCCCGCTCGATTCTAGCTTCCGGATTTAACCGGGTATCGTTCAAGCACTCCTCAATCCTTTCGTCGCGAAAAGGAAAACGGCAAACTCCGCTGAAAGAAACGCGGATTTTATCTTCTTTTTTCAGAGCCGCAACCGTGATCAAAGGATAACCGACATCCCACTGTCTTCTTTTTTTAATGCAATAATAAGGTAACCCGAGATACTCTGACGGTGTAATCAACTGTAAAAGGAGTTCCCCGGCTTCCAATTGCGGACGCTTGTCGAAAATCGAGTTCAACGGAATTCGCCTTCTCCCGTTAGTTCCCGCGACGACGACATCGGTATCCGCTATCAAGAGCGGAAGCGCGGCTTCCCGATAATAAATTTGCGCGCATATGTTGCCTCCCAACGTAATCTTGTTTCGCGCAGTATGGTCGGCGATCTCGCCAACGGCTTGGCCAAGCAGCGGAAAGAGGTTCGATTCCTGAAGCTTGGTAAGAGTGACCGCGGCCCCCATTACCAGTTCATTCCGGTCCAACCGCAATGTATGGCATTCCGCAATGCCTTTGATGTCGATAACGGCTTCGGTATACACTTCGCTTAATCTTCCGAGCGTGATGATTTCGGTGCCCCCGGAGTAATAGACCGGCTGCTTTCCCTGTGCATGCAAAGACCGGTACAGCTCTACGGCTTCCTCAGCGGTGGAAGCCTTAAAATACGCAAAGTCATAAGGTATCATTGGAGGCCTCCCGACTGCTTGGTCTTCCATATCAACTCCGGAACGAGCGGCAGCTGATTCAACTGAACTCCCGCGGCGACAGACAAACAATTGGCCAGCGCGGCAGGCATTCCGATCAAGCCGTGTTCCCCGATGCCGCGTGCGCCGTAAGGGCCGTCGCTATACGGAGTTTCCACAAATTGTACAACATATTCCGGATGCTCTCCGTAATGCGGCGGGACGTATGTGCGCAATCGCGGATTGAGCACTTTGCCTTCACTGTCGAAGATGAACGTTTCCCGTCCCGCAAATCCGATACCCATACTCATGGCGCCCATTACTTGTCCCACTGCGGCTTTATGGTTCAGCACCTTCCCGATATCGATAACGGAATACGCCTTGAGAATTTTATAGGTAAAATCTCTAGTGTCAAACTCAACCTCAATTCCTTGCGCGCCCACCGTCCATTCCGGGCCGGGTCTCCCGGCTCCGGTCTCGGAATCCAGATGCGTAATATGCTTGAACATAAAGCTCCCCGCAGACATAACCTGTCCGCCGATCGAATAGCCGTTCGGAAACTTGTGGCCGTAGGCGATATCGGATATCTTGCAGGCTATCTCCGGATTGTCTCTTACGTACACTTTCCCGTATCCGACCTCCAAATCGTCGGGAGAACAAACCAATGCGCGTGAAGTGATATCCTTCAATCGCCGGATGAGATCGTCCGCCGCTTGCAGAACGGCTCTTCCGGCCATATAGGTGCCTCTGCTGGCGACCGTTTTCCAGTGCTCCGGCATTGTTTGCGTATCCACTTCCATGCGGACATGGACTTTACTTACATCCATCTTCAATCTTTCCGCAAGGATTTGCGCAAGAACGGTTTTCGTCCCCGCTCCGATCTCCACCAGGCCCGACATCAGGTTCAAGCTTCCGTCCGGGTTAAACGTCAATATCACCCCGGAGCTGGCATTCGAATCGATCGTCGAAGTTTTCCAAATGCAGCTGATTCCTTTTGCACGTACCTTACGGTCATTGATCGGAATATACCTTCCCTCGTCCCAATTCATCAATGCTTTCAGCTTTGTTATGCACTCGGGCAAATTCCCGACGCTGCTGCCATGGAGAGCGTCTTGAGTAGGTGTGGTTTGTCCGGATACGATCGCGTTTTTCATCCTTAGCTCAAGAGGATCCATTCCCAGCTTTTCGGCCAGAACGTCCATTGTTCTTTCAAATGCGAACAACACTTCGGAATGGCTGAAGCCCCTGTAGGCGGTCGCATAGGGATGATTTGTATATACACAAAGCGAGTCGCACCAAATATTTTCGATATAATACGGTCCGGTGCAGGATACGGCTCCGGCGCGGGTAATTGTTGCGCCTTTATCCGAATAAGCGCCGGAATCAAACAAATAAAACAGCTTCGCGGCTTTTAATTTGCCGTCCTTCGCGCATCCCAGCTTTACGGTCGCCTCAAGTCCTATATGTACGGGAGACGCGATCATATCTTCCTCCCGCTCGTTAAATACCTTTACAGGTCTTCCGCCCGCCGCCTTTGAAGCCAAATATGCGATGATTTCCAACTGGGTAGGCACTTTGCCGCCGTAGGCGCCGCCTACCAGAGGGGCTGTCACGATAATGCTTCCGGCATCGATGTTGAAATATTCGCTCATCAATTTCTTGATCATATAAGGCGATTGAGAGGAAGAGGAGATGAGAATATGCCCGTCCGGACGAATTTCCGCGGTTGCGCACCGGGTTTCCATCGCGGCATGGTCGGAAGGGCCGAACGAGAATGTGCACTCCACCGTCACTTCGCTTTCCTTCCAGCCAATCTCCATATTGCCTTTGCGTATCTTGATCCGGTTTGCGATATTGGTACCCGGTTCCGGATAAACGTGTTGGATCTTCTCGTACTGCGCCAAATTCTCGTGAACGAGCGGAGCGCTCGCTCTTATTGCATCGGAAGGAGAGTTGACTACGGGTAACGGCTCGTAGTCGATCTTTACCAGCGTCGCGGCTTTCTTGGCCAAGTGGGGAGTGTCCGCGACTACGACCGCAACCGGTTCGCCGTAATAACGAACCTTCCCGAATGCAATGGGCGGACGGTCATGAGTTTCTTCGCCCGTGAGCGGAAAATCCGCTTGTCCCGTTACGACGGCGCGTACGCCGGACGCTTTCTGCGCCTCCGATATGTCGATCGCATTTATTTTTGCATGAGCGTACGGACTGATGATCAGCTTTGCATGCAGCATAGCCGGGGTTTGGTAGTCATCCGTATATTTTGCAGCGCCGGTTACCTTGTCGAGGGCTTCTTTTCTATAAATGCTATCTCCAATCGTCATCTGCCGAATCCCCATATTCATTATGTAGTGGAACATATCCAAGCGGTATTATTTCCATTTAACACCAGTCATATCCGGTCAAGATTGGTTCTTGGTTTTATTGAGACGCAAATGGATATATTGGATAACAATGCGATTCATCAGCGGGGTGTGCCATGAGAGACGTATATGACGTATTGGACGCGCTATCGAACACTAACGGACCGAAACTGCTGGCCACAATTGTTCAGGTTGACGGTTCGGCTTACCGTAAAGAAGGTACGATGATGTTCATATCGGAAGACGGCAAGCGGGTGGGGCTTTTAAGCGGCGGATGTTTGGAAGAAGACGTTGCGCAAAGAGCTCCGCAAGTTTGGGAAGAAGGCGTTTCCCGAACCGTCGTTTACGATATGAGCGCCGAGGACGATTTGTCATGGGGACAAGGCCACGGCTGCAACGGCGCCGTACATGTGCTGATGGAGCCGGTGGACGGCGTGCTGACGGAACATATGAATGCGCTGCGGCGTGAGCTGAACGAAGGAAAACCGGTCCTCCATGTCAAAAGGCTGTCCGAACAGCGAACTGTCACCGATTATTTGTTTTATTCCGGCACCGGCCGTTGGTTCGGCAAGTGGAGCGGAGCGCTACCGCCTCATACAGACCGGTTGTTTGCAATTCGGAAGGCAGGGATCATTCGGCTTCACCAACCGTCGC
This sequence comes from Paenibacillus alkalitolerans, assembly GCF_016482785.1. GTDB lineage: Bacteria > Bacillota > Bacilli > Paenibacillales > YIM-B00363 > Paenibacillus_AE > Paenibacillus_AE alkalitolerans. The sequence goes on from NZ_JAEMXM010000013.1 coordinate 159,435, forward strand.
AACAATTGTTTGTCCAAATCTTCGAGCCAAAACCGCGTCTTATTATTTTCGGCGCGGGTCCGGACGCTAAGCCTCTTGTCGGTTTTGCCGCCGGAGCGGGGTTCAATGTTGTCGTCGCAGATTGGCGGCCGGCATATTGCAACCACATCCATCTCCCTGAAGCCAATGAATTTGTGCTCGGTTCGCCGGACTCGATTGCAGCGGATTATCCGTTCTCGAAGCGCGATTCCGTGATCGTCATGACGCACCATTTTCAGAAAGATCAACAAATTATGCATGCCTTGCTCTCTAAAGAGCTGCAGTATATTGGAATCTTGGGGTCGAGGGTACGTACCGAGCGGCTGCTTAGAGGGGCGATCCCGAGGCGGCTCCGTTCGCCGGTAGGGCTTCCCATCGGAGCCGAAGGCCCGGAAGAAATAGCGATAAGCATACTTGCGGATGTCATCAAAGCAGCACGTCTAAGGAGCCGAGGCGATGATTTGGGGAATATATTTAGCGGCCGGCCGAAGCAGAAGAATGGGCAAGCCCAAATTATGTTTGCCGGTCGGAGGTAGACCGCTTGGCGGCATTGCGTTGGAAGCGGCGGCGGCATCGCAGCTGAACGGTATAACCGTTGTGACACAAGCGGAGGATTCCCTGGAATGGATTCCCGCCTTCATGTTCGACAACCCTTACCGCCGGGGATGGGACCACGTCGCCTGCGAAGCATCTCATGCCGGCATGTCCGAATCGATAAAAGTCGGATTACTGCACGCACAAAGTTTACAGGCGCAAGCCGTTGTCATACTTCTGGCGGATCAGCCGTTTGTGACGGCGCAGCTGATAGATCACATCATTAATATGTATAAAAATGGAAATAAAGCTTTCATTGCCGCCGGTCATAACGGTATCCCCCGGCCCCCGGTATTGTTTGACTCTTGCATGTTCCCGGACCTCTTTCGGCTGCAGGGCGATGATGGAGCGCGCCGGATAATAAGGGACAACGGCGGGAAGAAAGGCATCACGGCCAATTGGCATGACGGGAAATGTTTCATCGATATCGACACGCAGAATGATTATGAATCCTTACTTTGCGAGGAGACGGTTAGATGGAAAACAACGGCATCATTTCCGCGACGGATCTTACGATGATCGTTACGGCAACTATTGCAGGAACGCTGGCGCGAGCGCTTACCATCAAGCAGGATTACAGACAATATCCAAGCCATCCGAACGGATATTTGATTCATTTTGTAACGGGAGCGTTGGCAGCTACGTTGGGTGCTTTCATTGTTCCTACATTAATGAGCAAAAACTTCGTCGCCGTCACCTTCCTTTCATTGGCGATTCAACAATTTCGGGAAGTGCGGAAGACCGAGAGAGAAAGCTTGCGGGACTTGGAAGGAACCGAGTTTACGATTCGCGGCGACTCTTACATGGACGGTATCGCCAAAACGTTCGAAGCGCGCAATTACTTCGCATTGTTAGTCGCCTTCATAACGAGTGTGACCATGCAGCTCTTGAATCTGCCCGTTTGGATCGAAGTTGCCGCCGGTTCGCTGGCTGGTCTATTATTATTCGTTTTCCTCCGGCGATTTACCAAAGGCAAGCAAGTTAAAGATATCGCGACCGTATCGCAAGGGAAAATCGAAATCAAAGGTTCCGAGCTTTATGTGGACGGGCTGCTCGTAACCAATGCCGCGGGAGAAGAAGAGGCAAAAAAGTTTTTCCTGGAGGAAGGCATTGCCGCCGTTATTCATCCCCGTGAGCCGCATCTCCGCATCGTTCTGGAGCATTTCGGCCAACGCCAGGCGATGTTGTTTGAAGCCGCAAGGGCGATAGGGAAGAAGCGGTACAGCTTTCAAAATTTGATGGAGGGCAAAGTGATCATCGCATTGGTCCCTATCGTGCATAACTTCGAGCTCATGAAAGAGACCGTCTTGAATACTCCTTTGCTTGAAAGCGTAAAGAAAACTCACCGGTTAATGAACGTGAACGTAACGGGAGGAAAGACGAAATGAGCCAACAATTTCAAGGTATTTTAGCTTTTGTGACTACCGATAAAAACCGGTACTTGGGAGGCCGGCCGCTTGCGCTTCTCGCAAAAGACGAAGCGGAAATGTTGGAACTAGCGACAACTGTTGCCAAAGCCTTCTTGGCTGACATCGTACAGTTTCCGACCGGGGATTATATGGTGATTAAAAAATAGTGGATAACACTATTTATTGACAGGAGATTACACTTTTTTGCCGTGCTTCCGGCCCTATGCCGGCAGCTGTTTTTGTTATTCGCTCTGATAGATTAGTAGTAGTACATTGAGTAGATTCATTGAAATGCGTATTGTGATAGGATTTAAAAAAATAAATGTAGCAGGTACCCTCTCATTTTTGAATAGCTTTCCGAATTTTCTAAATAGTAGAGAAACTACCCGGAGATAGGAGAAAAAATGAGTGCGATAGCCGGAATATTACATTATACCGAAGAACCTGTTACCGTCGAAACGATCGAAAATATGATGCGGGCTTTGCAAAAGTATCCTGCCGACGATGTGCGGGTTTGGCATAATCGTTCCATATTTTTGGGCTGTCACGCGCAATGGGTCACACCCGAATCGACTCATGAACGGCTGCCCTTTTACGATAAACAGCATAAGCTGGCCATTACCGCGGACGCGATCATCGACAACAGGGAGGAGTTGTTTAACCGGTTACAGGTTGAGCATTTCCGGCGGAAGCGGATGACGGACAGCGAGTTAATATTAGCGGCGTATCTCAAATGGGGAAAGGAAGCTCCGAATTACTTGATAGGCGACTTCGCTTTCATCATTTGGGACGAGCGGAACCGCCGCCTGTTCGGCGCGAGAGATTTGATGGGAAGCCGAACGCTGTATTATCATCGCGATCCTCGTCGGTTTGCTTTTTGCACGGTGATGAATCCGCTATTCACGTTATCAGGTATCAAGAAGGAACTGAACGAGACCTGGCTGGCGGAGTTTCTCGCAATCCCTGTCATTTTAGATACGATCGATGTTCATTCCACGGTGTTTCGCGGCATCGAACAAATTCCTCCGGCACATTCGGTTACGGTGGCGGACGGAAACGTCGCAGTGGAACGATACGGGACATTCGTGCCGTCTTCCGGGAAGCTCAAGCTAAAAACAAACGGCGAATACGAGGAAGCGTTTCGCGAAGTGTTTCGTGAAGCTGTTAAATCGAAGCTTCGGACATACCGGAAAGTCGGCGCGAGCTTAAGCGGAGGGCTGGACTCGGGGGCTGTCGCAAGCTTTGCTTCAAACCCGCTGCGGGAGGAAGGAAAAACGTTACATACGTACAGTTATGTCCCTCCTGCGGATTTTGTCGATTGGACTTCGAAAACAATGGCGGCCGACGAGAGTCCCTATATCGAGGCTACTGTTAAACATGTAGGCAATATCGCGCATAACTATTTGGACTTTCCGGACCGAAACTCTTTTGAAGAAATCAATGACCTGCTTGAGTTGATGGAGGCGCCGTATAAATTTTTTGAAAATTCGTACTGGATTAAAGGGATGCTCGAGCAAGCGCAAAAGCACGGAGTCGGTATTTTGTTGAATGGCGGAAACGGAAATTACAGCATCTCATGGGGCCCCGCGCTTGACTATTACGCTCAACTCCTAAGAAGGCTGCGATGGATGCTTTTTTACCGTGAGCTCAAGCTCTATAGCAGAAATATGAGAGTCGGGAGATCCCGGCTGCTGCCCGTCATCGGCAAACTGGCATTTCCTTCACCGGTTCCGGCATTGTTTACGAAGCAGAAACCGGGGCCGCAAAAACCGCTCTTAGTCCATCCGGATTTAGCGCAGCGAACCAACGTCTTCGAAAAGCTTAAGTATCATGACGTCGGATTGACAGAGTCATCGATGGACGAATTCGCGGCAAGAATATACCAGTTTGAAAGCTTGTCGATGCTAAACCATCAAGGAACGTCTTCGACCAAGCTATCGTTACGGTATGCCGTCAGGGAAAGAGACCCGACCGGTGATCCGAGGGTCGTTCGATTTTGCTTATCCGTGCCTGCCGAACAGTATGTCCAAGACGGAATGGACCGTTCTCTCATTCGAAGGGCGACCCGAGGCTATTTGCCCGATGAAGTACGGCTCAATCTTCGCGTTCGGGGTGTGCAAGGGGCGGATTGGATTCATCGAATGACTCCGTCGTGGAGCGAATTTACGGAACAAATTCACGAGCTTTGCCGCGATGCCGCCGCTTCGTCATTGTTAAATGTGAATCAAATCAAACAATCGCTTTCGAAAATCGGCAGCTCGCCGAAACCTGACTGCGCCTTTGATCCGGATACAAGGTTATTGATGCAGGGCTTGGTTGTTTACCGGTTCATACGGCAATACCTATAGCGGACAAGCTTGAAAGGAGGTGAGACGAATGACAATGAAAAAGGATTGGCAGCAACCGATGTTGGAAGTTCTTGATGTCAGCGAGACTATGGGTGGACCAAACGGGATGTACCCTGACAGAAACGGCAAAGGCACTAATAATGGTCACCCTCATGCTCCTGACTCCTAGGATCACCTTCGGGTAATCCCGCAATTGCATGGCCCTTATACAATTAACGTATAAGGGCCCTTCCTTTCTAATAAGAGCAATGCCGAAAGACGAGAGAGAGGGGCAAGCAAGATGATACAAACGGGCAAACCGGCCGTGTATACAGCTTTTGGGCTCGGAATAGCTAGTGAATTATCCCTGCCGGAGCTGCCGCAAGCAGCCGGGCAAGCGTTCGAAGCGGATCTGGAAATAATAGCGGGGGAATTGTCGGGAGTTTGGGAGGAATACGGATCTCCTGACGATTACTACGCTTTCACCGATAATCAAATTTTATTTCATGCGCCCGGCATTGCAATCTATAGTATTCGCGATGGAAAACAAATCATCGTTTCTCCTGTTGCCGGAGCGGAACAAAAACTCATCCGGCTATACTTGCTCGGAACATGTATGGGCGCAATATTAATTCAGCGAAAGACGCTCCCTCTCCATGGAAGCGCGGTCGTTATTAACGGAAAAGCATATGCTTTCGTCGGAGATTCCGGAGCAGGCAAATCGACGCTTGCCGCTGCCTTTCTACATAGCGGCTTTCCGCTTCTTAGCGATGATGTGATTGCGGTGTCGTTCGGTCGGGATGGAAAAATCCCGCTTATTGTTCCTTCTTACCCGCAGCAGAAGCTTTGGGAGGAAAGCATCGTGAGATTGGGGATGGCAACCGATCATTACGATCCTTTTTATGCTTCCAAATATGCCGTACCCGTATCGTCCAAGTTTTGCCGCGAAACCGTTCCTTTAGCAGGTATATTCGAGCTGGCTAAGGCGGACCGGGACCAACCGGAAATCGAATGCTGCCAAGGTCTTGAGCGTCTGCCGATTTTGCGAATGCATACGTACCGTAATTTTATGATCCCGCATACGGCAGGGGAGCGGTGGCATTTCTCGACCGTCACGAAGATCGTGAGTCACGCAAGTATATATAAGCTGCGCAGGCCATCCGCCGGATTTTCGGTTCACGAGCTGGTAACCCTGGTTTTACATACCGTGCAAGAAGCTGAGAGCGTCATTCGCGGATGAAACACGGATTACTATATTCGATGCGGAAGTTAAGGAGCGATTCGTCAGTGGCGCCAGTACTCGTATATCTGAAAAAATTGCATTCCTTTGCCGGGATAAAGCTGTATATTTGCTTGATCGGGATGATGGTTATAAGCTTGCTGGAAGGAGTCGGAATTTTCCTGCTCGCTCCTTTGCTGAGTCTGATCGGCGTTCTGGATTCGCTGTCGGCAGGAATACCATTCCTTTCTACAGTACTCGAACCGCTGCAAGGACTGCCGTCTTCATTGAAATTACCCGTTATACTCGCAATCTTCCTTGTACTGCTTATCGGCCAAGGACTCTTGCAGCGTTATTTGACCATCTTAAACTCTGAAATTGAGCAAGGATTTATCAGACACTCAAGGCTGGAGATTTATCAGGCGTTATTGCAGTCGAACTGGTCGTTTTTCCTGAAAAAGAGTAAATCGGATTTTATCCATATTGTTACCACGGAACTGCCTCGTGTCAGTTTCGGGGTGTTTATGCTCTTGCAAATTGTTACAACGTTCCTGTTTACCTTGGTCCAGATCGGATTTGCGTTATGGTTGTCGGCGAAGCTGACGATTCTTGTATTGATTTGCGCTTTGGCGCTCTCCGTCTATTCGCGTAAATTCGTGAAGAAATCAAGAACGATCGGGCACGAAACGACCGAGTTGATGCAAAGTTATATGGCCGGGATGACCGATCATTTCAACGGCATCAAAGAAATCAAAAGCAATATGATGGAAAAACAGCATCTGGCCTGGTTCCGCATGATTTGCGGCCGGTTGGAGCAAAATATCGTTCAATTTACGAGACTGCGATCCGCTTCCCAGTACTATTATAAAGTAGCTGCGGGACTGCTCATCGCTTTATTTGTGTTTTTATCCTTTCAAGTGTTTCATGTGCAAGCCGAGTCCTTGATTTTTATCGTCATTATTTTTTCGCGGCTGTGGCCGAAGTTCTCGATGCTGCAGTCGAATTTGGAACAGATGGCCCAATCCGTTCCCGCATTCAAGAGCTTATTCGATCTGAAACAAGATTATGAAGCCGCTCAAGAACTTGAGTCGCTCGATCTTCCTGATCAGGAAAATACGGTGCGTATTGATGAAGGATTTGAATGCCGCAACATTTTCTATCGTTATGACCGGAATCATTCCTCATATGCACTTCAAGATATAAACCTGCATATACCGGCGAATCGCATGACGGCCATTGTCGGAAAATCCGGCGCAGGGAAAAGCACCTTGATCGATATCGTGATCGGACTCATTCAGCCCGAGAAGGGACAGGTTTCCATTGACGGAAAACCGCTTGCCGGCAGCGACTTCTTTGCCTTAAGGAGAGCCGTCGCTTATATATCGCAGGATCCGTTTCTATTTCACGCGAGTATTAAGGAGAATCTGTCAATCGCCGCACCGGGCGCAAGCGAGGAACAAATGCGCGAGGCATTGAGGTTCGCTAACGCGGAACAATTCGTTAACAATCTCCCTCACGGATTGGATACGGTTGTAGGAGATCGTGGGGTAAGATTATCGGGAGGCGAACGGCAGCGCATCGTTCTGGCAAGGGCCATCTTGCGGAAGCCTTCCGTCCTCATTCTGGATGAAGCCACAAGCGCTTTGGATAGCGAAAATGAAACGATAATTCAAGAAGCGCTGGACCGGCTGAAGGGAAGCATGACGATAATCGTTATCGCCCATCGGTTATCCACGATCCGAAATGCGGATCAGATCGTTGTGTTGGATAATGGGAAAATAACCCAAATTGGCGGATTTCAGCAGCTTTCCAAGGACCCCGATGGACTGTTCGGCAAGCTGCTGAGCTGCCAAACGAAAGTGAGTGCTATACGTCGTTGAATATGGATCGTTGGAGTAGTGTTATCAATTTTTTATGAAAATATTGGTAGATTGGCAATGGTGCATTCAGTAGATTCGAACAATTCTGAATTTTGGTAGATTTAAAGAAAATCGTAAGCAGGAGGGATGATTGATGAGACGACGATTTATGCTTTTTTTTTTTGCGGAGTTTTGCTGCTGACTGTACTTTTGCCATTTCAGGCAGCCGCCGCCGGGTCCGATTATACCATTAGTAAAGCGGAGTTATCCGCTGAAGGCGTTGTTTATACCTTGTACGGATGGCCCATGTTGACGCAGTATTGGAAGGACGGTCCGGTTCAAAATAGTCAGGAAAGACGGAAAGTCCCGTGTGCTACGCTCACGGGGCATTTCTTTTTGTACATTTAGTAGATTCATTGAAATGAGTATTGTAATAGGATTTTTTTTAAAAAAAAGTGCAGATACCCTCTCATTTTTGTAAAGCTTTCCGAATTTTATAAATAGTAAATAAACTACCCGAGATTGGACAAAAATGAGTGCGATAGCCGCAGGCAGCTTTACTGACCTGTTACGCGGAAATAGATCACCCCGAATCGTGTTCGATTCGATGGAGGCGCCTTATAAATTTTTTGAAAATTCTTACTGCTATATGGTAGCGTCATACGAAGTATGAATTTCCATATGAGGTAGTATGAACCAACGAGTAAGGGGGAATTCAGGGAGAGGATTGGGTCATCGCATTCTTCCTTTAAGGAAGCCGTTTATCCTTGAAAGGAGGTGATACATATGGAAAACCAAGCGAAGAAGGAATGGGAATCACCGGCACTCGAAACGCTGAATGTAAGCGAAACGATGTACGGAAAAGGCACGACGCATATCGACTTTGTCACGACGGACGATATGGACATCTATTCTCCGAGCTGAGTTCCCATGGGGCTGGCCCTAATACAATCCATTACGGATTGTATTAGGGTTCTTCTTTTATTCATGAAAGGGGCTGACGACATGCTATCCGCAGTATTGGAGACCGTTGGGTTCGATTATCGGGGGAGTATGGCAGAGTATCGTCTTGGCAAGGGCCGTCTTGCGCAAGCAACCGTCCATCCTCATTCTGGATGAAGCCACCAGCGCCCTGGAGAGATCCAATACCGGGAGCATGCCTTCCCATATGTTGTTCGCCATTTACTAAAATTCCGTTGGAATTGAATAGAGGAGAATAGTCCCGTGAGGCATGCCGCTCACCGGACTTTTTCTTTTATTGAAGAGAAAATCACTGATTTTTAAATAAAAAGGACTGATTTTTATATTACGATTTCACGCTTGTAAAATTATAGTTTATGTGGAAAAGCGAATCTATTAAAAGTCTGGGGGTGCCCGGCAAGTATTTTGTAAGCGTAATCAACATTACTATCAAGGAAGGTGGAGCACGTTGACTTTCAAGAAATCAACAACCGCTAAGAAGGTATTGGCCGCAGCGCTTGCCGTGCCGCTCGTTCTCACCGGAAGTACCGGCGGATCCGCCGCCGCGGCAAGCAACAGTCAAGCCGTGCAGCTCGAATACCTTGACAGAGGATTGGTCGCAGCATCGACATCCGAAGGCGTGTTCCTGAGCTGGAGGCTGTTAGCCAATGAAGTAACGGGCTATTCCGAGGCCGGGTTGACAGGCGCAAACTTCAACGTCTACCGCGACGGGGTAAAGATTGCGACCGTGGAGGACAGCACGAATTACTTGGATCGGGAAGGAACCGCCGCATCCAAGTACTACATAGCCGCGGTCGTTGGCGGGAAGGAAGCGGACCAAAGTGCCGAAGTAACCCCTTGGGAACAAGCTTATTACGATTTGCCGCTAATGAAGCCGGAGGACGGTGTGACGCCTGCGGGCGAAGCCTACACCTATCACGCTAACGACATGAGCGTCGGCGACGTCGATGGCGACGGGCAGTATGAATATTTCGTGAAATGGGAACCGTCAAACTCTAAAGATGTGTCGCAAGTCGGATATACCGGCAACACGTATATCGATTGTTACAAGCTTGACGGAACGCTGCTGTACCGGATCGATCTCGGAGTGAATATCCGCTCGGGCGCTCACTATACTCAATTCATGGTTTATGACTTTGACGGAGACGGAAAGGCCGAATCCATGTTCAAGACCGCTCCGGGCACAAAGATCGTCAAATTCGATCAAGAAGGGCAAATCGTCTCGGAAAAGCACATTACGATGCCTCAAGAGGATATCGACGCCGGGTACGGCCACAATGACGACTATCGCATGAGCAGGAAAGATTATTATGAACATATTGTAAAGATGTTCATGGGTTGGCACGAGCATGAAGAAGTCGTGAACGGCCATTGGCCGGCAACGCTCGAAGAATGCTTCGGAATCGAGAAGCGATACGATTATCCGTTGTCCAGGGAAGATGCAGAAAGCTTGACGGACTACTTCATGGATACGTACGCTCCTAGCAGAAGCGGCCGCAACAACCTCAGAGCGTTCGAGGGCTTTATTCTGGAGGGGCCGGAATATTTGACCGTATTCGACGGCGCGACGGGAGCCGAGCTGGAGACCGTTCACTATAAGCCGGGCCGCCATGACGACGGGTTAATGTGGGGCGACTATGCGATGTCGCGCATCGAGCCCGGCAACCGGGTAGACCGCTTCTTGGCCGGCGTGGCTTACTTGGACGGCGAAAAACCTTACGCCGTCTTCGCCCGCGGATATTACACCCGTTCGACGCTTGTTTCATATAGCTGGGACGGGCAGCATCTTTCCGAGAAATGGTTTGTCGACAGCGGCTGGACGATCATGAGCAATCCGTTTAACGACGGACCTCATGGAAGAGACGGAACGGATCCGCAATTCGGAACCATCACCACCCAAGGCGCCCACTCGTTAAGTGCGGCGGACGTTGACGGTGACGGCATGCACGAGATCGTGTACGGATCCGCAACAATCGATCACGACGGCACTTTATTGTACAGCTCGATGGATGTGATGCCTCCGGAAAGCGCGGCACCCGGCACGATCGCCCGTCTCGGACATGGGGACGCGATGCATGTGACCGATATCGATCCGGACAGACCCGGTCTTGAAATATTTATGGTTCACGAAGGCGGCCGATGGGCGCCGTACGGCTATACTTTGCGGGACGGTGCGACAGGCGAAGTCATTTACGGAGGGTATACCGGCAGAGACACCGGACGGGGGATGGTCGGTGATATCGATCCGGCGTATAGAGGCCTGGAAACGTGGGCCGTCGGCTTGTGGACGGCGGACGGCGAACGGATCGATACGAGAGCTCCCGGGACGAATATGAACATCAAGTGGTCGGCGGATATGACAACGCAAATCGTTGACGGCGCGAGAGAAAGCACTCCCGTCATTGTTGACTGGAAGAAGGGCACGCTGTTAACGGCGACGGGAACAAGAACGAACAACTATACGAAGGGCAACCCTTGTTTAGTTGCGGATGTGTTTGGCGATTGGAGAGAGGAGCTCTTGGTGCGCACGGCCGATAGCTCGGCGATTCGCATCTATCTTAGCACCGAGGTAACGGACCGCAAACTGTACACGTTGATGCACGATCCCCAGTATAGAGCGGAAACCGCCCGGCAAAACACGACCTATAACCAGCCGGCCTACACAAGCTTCTACTTTGCATCCGATACCGACTGGGCACGCGTGCCGGTTCCAAAGCTGCGGATGCCGGGCGTCATGTCCGTATTGGAGCAGCTTACGGACGATTATGCGGCAGCCGGTGAGATCGCAAAGCCTGTCATTCCTCAACTAACCAATGCCTTGAACCAGTCGAAGCATCACTTGGAAAAGGTATCCATGGAAGATGCCGCGAAGTTCATGGAGAGATATTTATCCGATATCGATAAGTATGCGAGCCGGGACGAGATTTCCGCCCGTGCCGCGAAGAACTTGTCATATCATGCCAAGATGCTGCTCGCGATGTGGGAACATTGAGACGGACGGCCGCCCTTGAACATGTGAACTGTGACCTTGTTGGTGGACAGTTTGAAGAAAGCC
>NZ_JAEMXM010000014.1 GCF_016482785.1 Paenibacillus alkalitolerans
TTATGGTCCTCAATGGTATTGCCGATGAGCTCCCCTCCACTGTCGTTCAGCCACAGCGTAATTGGACTGTTTGGACTTGCTGGTGTAGCGGGGGCATTGGCCGCCAGCAGTGCGGGACGACTGGCAGACCGGGGATTAGGACAACGGACGACAGGCATCGCTTTGTTACTGTTAGTGTTTTCTTGGCTGCCACTAGGGTTACTACAGAAGTCCATGTGGCTGTTTATCATAGGGGTCGTTATGTTGGATTTCGCAGTGCAGGCGGTTCACGTTACTAATCAAAGTATGATATTAAGTGTTCGTCCAGAAGCGAGGAGCAGGCTAACCGCAGTGTACATGATCTTTTATTCCTTTGGAAGCGCAACAGGTTCAGTTGCGTCGACCTGGATTTATTCTTGGGCGGGGTGGTTCGGCGTGTGCATACTGGGGACCTTGGTAAGCATGATAGCGGTCGTTTTTTGGGCATGTACTTTGAAAATGTCCGATCGTTCTCCTATTGCTACAGCAATGAAGTAGAAATCGGCTAAATGAGTTCCGGCGTCCAATCGGCATAGTTGAATCGCAATTGGAGGGGGGAGACTGTGCTACTCTAGTAACTTAGATCCCTGATGAGTAGAGGGCCTTGTACTCCGAAGGCGTCATGTTCTGTATTTTTTTAAACCAAGTTGTGAAATAACTTGGCTGATGAAAACCGGACTCAATGGCCGCTTCCAGAACGGTACAATTCCCATTTCGTAGCATGCTCGCAGCGTTGTTTATTCGAATGAAATTCAAATATTCTATAGGCCGCATTCCGGTATGGGTTTTGAAAAATCTGCAAAAATGTGAACGACTTAAGGAGATGACGCCAGCCAATTGGTCGAGTTCAATTTTTTCACGGGCGTGTGTTTCCATGTAGATTAATACTTTCTTGATTAACGATTTAGCTTCGGAACGGTGAATGTGTTTGTTGGCTTTGCCTTTCTCGAGCAAATCATGCTGGTAAACATCTGAAAATAGTAGCAATAATAATCCTTTAAGCCCCAGTTCGTAAACGGCATGTTTGAGTTCGTATTTGTGCAGAATTTGCTGTATTCGAGACAGCAATTGGACATGGATGTTGTCGGTGATGGTTAAATACGAAGGGAATTTTTCAGATTTAAGCACCAAGGATGTAAGTTCATGGTCTGCGGCTTGATCCGAAGTGATCCAAGACAGCTTGAACACGATGGAATAATAAGTGACCTCGCACGATTGATCATTATAGCCGCTATGGAGTTCCCCAGGGTGAACAATTAGAGCCTCTCCTGCATGGAGGGGGAAATCGCTGTCCTCAATTCGAAAGACAGCCTGTCCTTTGTCTAAGAAAATAATTTCCATTTCATCATGCCAATGGATCGGCAGGATTTGTTGAACATCTTGGGGTTGCCTGACTTTATAGATTTGAAATGGAAAATTAGGCCTTCCATGTCTCTTATTCTCGTAATATCGGAATTCGAACAATTTAACCACTTCCTCGTTGAATGTTGGTTAACTGTCTGAGAATCATATTATTACAATAACATGTTGAAAATGAAGGAGGAAGATAATTAAGTGATAATATTGTGATAAATTCGAGCAATAATGTTGGAGAAATAAAAAGTTAGTAGCAATATAATGGCGATATAATGAAATGGAGAAGGTGATAGTGATGAAAATATTAGATTTTCAAGTGAATGAAAGCGGAATTACGATGAACACATCAAATGGTATGATTGATGTTTCTTTTTTCACTTCAAATATTGCTAGAATTCGGTATACCCTCGAGGATTTTTTTAGTGATAAGGAAAGTTTAATGATCGTGAAGCAAGCAAAAACGGAATCGATTCAATGGCATATGCATGATCATGAGGTTTACCTTGAATTGTCAACCGATGATTTGACCATCAGGATAGATAAAGCAACGTGTGCATTCACTTATTTCGATTCACAAGGAAATGTGTTGACGAAAGAGCCGGACAAGGGCGGGAAGACCTTAGAGCGAATCGATGTGATGCGGACGGTATTCAAAGATGCGGCGGAGCTCGAAACTAAACTCGGTGCGGATGGGCTCCGGGTGAACGTAGATGGACTGCAGCAGACTGTCGATAGACAGGCCTTTCGAACGAAGCTGGAGTTTGAATGGCAGCAGGATGAGGCACTGTATGGCTTGGGATCTCATGAAGAAGGCATGATGAATTTGCGAGGAAAGCATCAATACCTCTATCAACAAAATATGAAAGCAGTGGTGCCGGCATTTCTATCCACCCGCGGCTATGGCGTACTTATAGATAATTATTCGCTGATGACCTTTCATGACGACTCATTCGGTTCATACCTATGGAGCGATGTGGATGAAGAAATGGATTACTTTATGATTGTTGGCCCGGAATTTGACGACATCATTAAAGGCATCCGATATCTGACGGGAGAGGCTCCCATGCTCCCTAAATGGGCGTTCGGCTATGTCCAATCGAAAGAGAGGTATGTCTCCCAGCAAGAGCTGATCAATACGGTCAAGGCATATCGTGACCGCGATCTTCCGCTTGATTGCATCGTGCTTGACTGGCGTTCATGGGCCGGAGATCTGTGGGGGCAGAAAACACTTGACCCGGATCGTTTTCCAGATCCTGGTGGCATGATGGAAACACTCCATGCGCTCAATGCCAAACTGATGGTTTCTATATGGCCGATCATGAACTCAGGCGGCGACAACCACCGAGAAATGAGTGAACGCGGATACCTGCTCGGCAACCAAGCTACGTATGACGCTTTTCAAGAAGATGCACGTCTATTATATTGGCAGCAAGCCAACGACGGTCTGTTCTCTCATGGGATAGACGCATGGTGGTGCGACTGCACAGAGCCATTCGAGGCGGATTGGAAGGGCGCAATCAAACCAGAGCCTGAACATCGTATGCTCATTAATACGGGCGAAGCCAAGCGCTACCTCGATCCTGAATATATCAACACATACTCACTGCTGCATTCCAAAGGCATCTACGAAGGCCAGCGCGCTGCGACGGACAGCAAACGCGTGGTGAACCTGACTCGATCCGCTTTCGCAGGCCAGCATCGCTACGGCACCATCACCTGGTCGGGTGATATAGCTGCAAACTGGGACACGCTCAAGAAGCAAATTGCAGACGGACTTAATTTTTGCATCACAGGTTCGCCTTACTGGACGTTGGATATAGGTGCATTCTTCGTGCAAAACAAACCGGATCTATGGTTCTGGAATGGTGATTATGATAAGGGTGTAGATGATCTGGGCTATCGTGAGCTCTACGTACGGTGGTTTCAATTGGGCGCTTTTCTCCCGATGTTCCGCTCACATGGTACAGATACACCAAGGGAAATTTGGCAATTCGGTAAGCCCGGTGAGCCAATGTACGACACCCTAGTGAAGTATTTGAAGCTGCGGTATAGGTTGATGCCATACATTTACTCCCTAGCTGGAGCAGTTGCCCATCAGAGCTATACCATGTTTCGCGCTTTGGCATTTGATTTCCGTCATGATGCGAACACATATAACATAGACGATCAATTTATGTTTGGACCGGCATTTATGGTCGCCCCTGTCACAACGGCCATGTACTACGGTCCGGACTCTCGTGAACTGAAGGGTACACATAAAACCCGTAGCGTCTATTTGCCATCAGGTACTTGGTACGACTATTGGACCGATCAACGAATCGAAGGAAACAAGAGCATAGTGGCTAAAGCAGATTTGGAGACCATGCCGCTGTTTGTTCGAGCGGGCGCAATTGTTTCAACAGGACCTGATATACAGTATGCCGAAGAGCAGCGAGCAGCAGTCATTCATCTAAAAATCTACCCTGGTGCAGACGGGTCCTTCACGCTGTATGAGGATGAAGGAGATAATTACAACTACGAAGATGGACATTTTTCCACGATCGAAATGAATTGGCGCAACACTAAGCGCACACTTACGCTTGAGAAGAGGTCGGGCAGCTTTGAAGGGATGCAGCGGCAAAGACAATTTTCAATTGAAATAGCTGGGGAAGCTCATCATACCGCTATTTCGTATTCCGGTGAACAAGCCATCGTACAATTGTAGGATGACAACGCTTTGCGGCAGGTGAACAGCAAAAGGACCCTTGGACCCTTGGTACTGATCGTATCAAGGGTGTACTAAATGAAAGCGTTATCCAAAAAGGGGGAAGGATTATGCCTGATATAAAATTCAAGTCTTACTCTTTACGGACACTTGTGATTACATTAAGTATTTTTGCAATCATACTTATTGCCCTATGTGGCGGGCTCTTATATTCCAAAGCAAATCAAATAATGATCGAGGAAGTAGCGAAGGAAAGCCGCCATCGGGTAGAGAACATAAAGGATTTTATTGAAACCAATTTATTGGCCAAATATGAAAACGTTTTCTCGAATAAAGTCATGGCAACGATCAGCACAAAAAACAGTGAGGAAATCCGGTATTTTCTGGATCATTCCGAAGAAGACAATTTGTATCGGGTTTCACGACTTCGTAATGATTTGGAATTAATGCAGTCCGCACACTTGGGAATAGAAGATATCACCCTGTATTTTAAAAAATCCGACTTTGTGGTGGATACTAACTATTATTATGAAGATGCGTTAAATTCAGAGGAATATGATTTTATTAATCGTCTGTCCACTTCCGTACCTCATCAATGGTTTCAAAGGGTAAGACCCGACGGCCGTGAAGTATTAACTTATATTTTTACCCTTCCTTATAAAGCTGAATCAGATAAAATCAAGGGATATATGTATATAGATATTGATATCCAATATATCGAACATATGCTAGATGCTATGATGGGTTCACCGGATGAAGCTATTTATATCATAGATAAAGCCGGCAATTCAATTAACTCGACAACCGCAACGTATCAAATCAATTCAATGCAACTCAACCAATGGATGTCCGAAGCAGACTTCAAAGTCGAATCAATCGAAGGACGTAAGACAGTAGTTACATTTTCCAAAGCCGGGACCGGCGACAATGATTGGAATTATATTGTAGTAAGACCCATGCAGTCGTTCTTTCTGTCTGCCCAGAAATTACAGAGGGATATTGTCCTGGTCTGTTTGATTGTGATGGTCATAGGATTGTTAACTTCATACCTAATTTCTCGACGTCTGCATTTGCCTTTGAGGAAAATGGTGGCAGATATTAGACGCATTTATGGAGCTTCGTTTCCTGCTCATCAAGCAAATGAATACAAATATATCAATCAAGTGTTTTTTTTAATGGATATGAAAATTTCATCCTTGCATAATCAACTTAAGAATGAGCAAATTCACAGTTTACTTCGAGGTAACTTACAGGAGATGGATGATCTACCCATTCCTCCTGATTCTTCTTATCTGATCGGTTATATCCGTCTTCACAGCGGGAATATTGACACCTTCAGGACACGCTATCAAAAAATGGGGCACGTACATCCTTATCGTATAATCACGATCAATCCCCGGGAAACCGCTGTTCTGTATATACTGCATCAGGGAGAAGTCGAACACGATTCATATGATCAAATCAGGTCGGAAATCGAAAAATTTAAAATACTTACCCGGAACGACTTTGTTTTTTCAGTAGGTTTAGGAAATCTTGTACGATCCTATAAAGAAATTCCAAATTCATATGATAAAGCATTACAATCACTTGAATATGTATATTTATACGGCTATGGAGCCATCTTATTATACCGCGACATTATAGGACGACGCGGATGGCCTGAAAAAATGGAATATGATCGCCTTGAAACTGCGTTGAGTGCAGGGAATATACAGACTACAACAGATTTTATTCACAAGTTTCAGGAAAAAATGATGGATAGCGACTATTCCCTTGAAGTCATCCATCTTGCTGTTGTACGTTTAACGGCTACACTATATCAAGTCATGCTTCGTCACGAATTGCAAGATGTTTTCAAGGTGACAGCGGACTTTTTTACAAGCTTTAAGAAGGATACCTTAAAGGAGACACTTCACCACATCTTGGAATACTGTCAAAAGGTAGTCCGATTTATAGAAGATTCCCAAAATAATTCTCGCACAAGTACAATGAAGGATATCAAGAACTATATCGATCAAAATCTCGATCAAGACATATCCTTGGACGCGCTCTCTGAGCGGTTTTCATTCTCAATTTCCTATATATCAAGAACGTTCAGTGAAATATTTCAGGTTTCGTTTTCTGAATACTTAACCGGCATGAGACTGGAGAGGGCAGCCGAGTCGCTATGCGGCAGTTCAAAATCCGTAACCGAAATCTCATCGATGGTCGGTTACCGAAATGTTCAATATTTTTGCACGAAGTTTAAAAATAAGTATGGCGTTACACCAAGCCAATATCGAAAGTCTATGCAAGGAAAAGAAATACAGGATCCAGATTATATTTGAATGGTATGCTATGAGCCTCCAACAATGGAGGCTTTTATTATGCTTAAAATTTATTGTGTTCCTTTATAAAATCTTGTGCAGTCAAAATAATATAATCATTAAACTGAAATTGAAATTGCCCCCATTAAGACACTGCACTTAAAATAAGCAACGTGGGAAGCGCACCGGCTGAAGCCATGAGATCAGGAATTCATCTTTATCCCAAAGAACTCTCCTTTGAGGCGTACAAAGCAGCGCTTAATTCAGATGGAATCTGGGTTGGGTTTAGCAATACGATTTTCCGGACTGTGGTGGGAACGCTGCTTTCCTTGGTCTTGATGGCCCTGACGGCCTATCCCCTGGCCAAGAAGCACTTACCCCACCGCACCTTATTTACAATGGTGATTTTATTTACAATGTTTTTTCAGGGCGGCTTAATCCCCACTTACTTATTAATTCAAAATCTTGGTCTGATAGATTCCCGCTGGGTTTATATATTAGCGCCTCCATTCTTAATTAATACCTTTTCCATGCTGATCATGCGCAACTTTTTTATGGGCATCCCAGCCGAGCTTGAGGATTCCGCAAAGATAGACGGAGCCAATGACATACGAATTTTGTCTTCCATCGTAATTCCCCTATCGAAACCAATCCTGGCTACTGTGGCGCTTTGGGCCGCCGTCTTTCACTGGAATTCCTGGTTTGACGGGTTGATCTACATTCAGGACCAAAAGAAAATTTTACTGCAGATTTTCTTACGGCGACTGGTTGTAGAGAACCAAAATCAAGAGCTGGCGATGCTTATGGATATGGCAACCGGTCCCCAATTGGTAACGCCTGAGACGGTTAAAGCTGCTGTGTTGATGGTTACCGTACTGCCGATCTTGCTTGTCTACCCATTTCTGCAAAAATATTTTGTGCGCGGCATCATGATTGGCTCATTGAAAGGGTAATGACATGAAATGTTAAGCGGAACCTATGTTCTATTAACATAAAAAATCACAAGGAGGATATTACCATGCAAAAAGCTAAAAAAATGTTCAGCGTGCTGCTTGTGCTAATGCTAGTTATTGCCTTGGCAGCATGCAGCAGCAATTCGCAGCCCTCGCATTTAAACAAGGGAAATGCAAAAAAAGAAGAAACCAATACTAAAGGGGATTCATCCAGTTCAGCAGACAGTTCATCGTCAAAGGAAGCTCCCATAGAAATTACTTGGCTTAGCTTCTTTCCCCCTGATACCGATGACACCCCTGTACAAAAATATCTAGAAGAAACGTTTAATGTCAAGATTAAAAACATGCGCATTGACCGTTCTAATTGGGGGGAGCAGTTGAATATTAAACTGGCCTCCAAGGAAATTCCAGACATCTTCTGGCTATGGGGTGCGGGCGATATTGAAAATTATGCCACTCAGGGCCTTCTTGCGGAGCTGCCGGTGGAGTTAATTAAAGAGAAAATGCCACAATATGCACAATCCGTAGATGAGGTAGACCCCAAACTATGGGAATATGGGAAACACGAAGGAAAAAGCTACGGAATCCCATTGTATTGGCCTGATGGTACAACACCCTTCCTCCCGGCTTATAACGGCAAATGGCTGAACGCTGTGGGATATAACAAAGCACCGCAGACCTTAGAGGAAATGGAAGACGTTTTATACAAATTTCGCAATAATGACCCGGACGGCAACGGCAAAAAAGATACTTACGGCATCTCTGCCAGAGGAAAAGACGGTCTAGCCTTCGCTTTCAACAGTGTTTTTGGGGCCTTTGGTGTACAGCCAAAATTCTGGACGAAAGATGCGAACGGAGAGCTTGTGTTCGGGATGATCACTGAGGAAGCAAGACAAGGGTTCCTCGTCTTGAACAAATGGTGGAAGGACGGCATTATTGATCCCGAATTCATTACAGTCGATGATGCCAAGTCCACTCAGATTTTATCCGAAGGCCGTGTAGGTATGATGGACGGCGGGATGTGGATGCATTATCATCCGGTTTCAGGGAAAATCGGCTCCGCCTTTAAAGGAGCCCAACCCGATGCTGAACTCATAGTAGGCAAACCGGTAACAGGACCTGATGGAGCCAGCGGCGGATTAGCATGGGGTTCCAAGAACAGCTATATCGGTATGGGAATACAAGTTGCCGATGACCCAGAGAAAATGAATAAAATCTTCGAAATTCTTGAGGCAACTGCAACAGTAGATGAGGCGTATCTAATGACAACCTTCGGTGTCGAGGGCGAGCATTATGAATTGAAGAACGGCGTACCTGAGGCCAAGCCGGAATACGCTGATATCCAGAAAAGGGCAGCCAAGATTGGAGCCGGAAATTTCTACAATATGTTTATTGGAAAATCGTTGGCGATGTTTAAATACAACTACACGCAGGAACAGCTGGATCTCAGGCAGAAACTAACAGAAAACGCTCCAATCATAACGGACGAATTAACGTTCAGAGTACCTGTGATGTCTGAGTACCCCGATCTTGGTAAATTAGGAGACGAGTATTACATTAAGTTTATTACCGGTGAAGTTAATTTAACTGATGGATTTGATGAATTCGTCAAGGAATGGAAACAATCCGGCGGCGAAGCAATTACTAAGCAAGCTAATGAAATCTATGCAGAATAGTTCAATTCATCTAATGCAATGAACGCAAACAGGAGATGCAGCCATCCGCTATGGATGCATCTCCTGTTACATTAATTTGAAAGTGGTGGTTGTAAACCATGAAGTTCGGAATTGCTGATTACGGATTCAATGTTTGGGATGGCGGCTGTTTCGATTATGAAGAACGCTGGCTTCAGCTTAAGAAAATTGGTTATGAAGGAGTAGAGCGGCTTACCTTTGCCAACGCGGAGGATGCGATGCATAAGGCAGCGAGAATGCGAAAGCTAGGAATGGACTTTACGACTGTGCGAGGCCCGAGCGGCGAGCTTTCCATTCAATGGACGTCCGCTCTAGGCAAGTCCTATGTGTGGACGGAAGTCAGCGGCAAGGATTTCAATACCTTTTGCCGGCAGGTGAATATTCAAGCAGAAGCGTGTGAGCGTTGGGGCATTCATGTTGCCCTTCATAACCATATGGGGACCTTGGTAGAGACTCAAGAAGAGCTGGAGGCATTTCTAAACCGCTGTCCTAAGTGCAATCTTGTATTGGATACCGCCCATTTAGCAGCGGCAGGCGGCAATCCGGCAGAGATTGTAAAGAAATACCCGGAGCGTCTTCAGGTAGTTCATCTGAAGGATTGGCTGCTCCTTGACCCAGACAAAGAGCAATGGCATCAGCGCGGGCGGTTCTGCGAGCTTGGCGCAGGCAATATCGGATTGGATAACGTCGCTGTAATGAAAGCCTTGGTAGAGGTCGGATACGACGGATGGGTCTTCATCGAGCATGATACTCATTTGCAGGATCCGCTGAAGGACCTTTCCATCAGCAGAGAGTTTCTGCGAAATATTGGATTCTAGTAGAACCAATCATTGACTTTATAGTAAGGAGTGAACATCATCTGATGAGCAAACCAATCAAGATCGGATTAGTAGGCTTAGGGCGAGCCGGATGGGGAATGCACTGCGAAGAAATCAAAGGCAAAGAAGAGCAATTTCAAATTGTTGCCGCTTGTGATCCCTTGCCCGAGCGCTTGGAAATGATGAAGGAACGGTATCAATGCAAAACCTACTCTACCATTGAAGAACTGATCGCCGATAAAGAGGTTGAATTGGTCGATATTACCTCACGTTCCGTTGACCATGCGAATCACGCTGCCTTAGCACTCTCTAAAGGCAAGGACGTGTTCCTGGAGAAGCCGATCAGCTTAAATTACGAGCAAGCGTTGCAATTGAAAGAGGCTGCCGGACAATCACAAGGCACGCTGTATATTCGCCACAATCGCCGGTTCGATCCCGATTTCCTTCATGTCAAGGAAATCATTGCGAGCGGCTTATTAGGAGAGGTGTATGAAATTAAGCTGGCGCGCCATGGCTTCCAGCGCAGAGATGATTGGCAAACGATCAAAGAATACGGCGGCGGGCAGCTGTTAAATTGGGGACCGCACATCATTGATCACGCTTTGCGCTTGATGGAAAGTCCAGTTGAATCGATCTGGAGCAATTTAAAGAGAGTGGCCGCTGCAGGCGACGCGGAGGACCATATCAAAATTGTAATGACGGGAAGCAACCAGAGGATCGTCGATTTGGAGATTAGCGGGGGAGTGGCCATCTCTTCTCCGTTGTACTTGGTATATGGCACGAAGGGGAGCCTCTCGCTGTGTCACCATACGATCACCTTGAAATACCTGGATCCGGAACAGCCGCTAGCCCAGAAATCGGCCGACTTGGGGACCCCAGGGGCCACCTTCGGACAGCCTGAACAGCTGCCATGGATTGAGAAGGACCTGCCGGTACAACCCAAGCAGCAGTTTAACATTTGGGATGAGCTTTATCAATCGATCCGATTCGGTCATCCCTTCCCCATAACCCTGGATGAGGCTGTTGAAGTAATGAAGGTCATATCTGAAGTGAAAAGAGGGACTCCATTCTAAACCTTCGCTGGAGGTTAAGGTTATGAAATTAACTCCAATTAATGCACAAATGAGCCTCAAAAAGTACAAGCTTGGCGTGATCGGCCTTGGTGAAGGTCGCAGTATTATCTCGGCGGCACTTGAAAGCGACCGTTGGGAGTTGGTGAATGTTTGCGATCTTAATGAAGACCTGTGTAAGGAGCGCGCCAGGGAATTCGGACTGACACGCTATACGCTTAAATACGATGATTTATTGAATGATCCGGAAATTGAAGTCATTTCCATTTATACGCCCGATCAGCTGCACGGCTTGCATATCCGCCAGGCATTGGAAGCCGGCAAGCACGTTATTGTCACAAAGCCGCTGCTTACGTCGTTGGCTGAAGCCCACGATCTGCTCGATGCGTTGAAACAAGCGCCCGGCAAACATATTTTCGTCGGTCAAAGCTCGCGCTTTTTCGAACCGATGATCCATCAGCGCAACGACTTTCTCAGTGGAAAACACGGTGAAGTCGATACTGTGGAAACGTACTACATCTCCGACTCCCGCTGGTTTTTAGAAAAAGACTGGAGCAGACAGAAAGGCTTCAGCTGGATGTACAATTTCATGATCCACGCTGTCGACCTGGCCAAATGGTATCTGCCAGGCATCGAAGAAGTTTTCGCTTACGGACACTCCAGTGCCACAAACAAAGAATACGGTTTGAAGGTACCGGATACCATGAGATGTCTGATGAAGGATGCGGAAGGACGAATTGCGACCGTTGCGGGCTCGTATACAAAACCGGCCTTGAGACAGATTGATCCCGGCATCAGCTGTACGCTCAGGGGCACACTCGGTACGACCCGCTCCGTCTACTCGCATTTGAAATACTATACAAAATTCACAGGCGAAAAGATGGCCACTCACAGCTATGAAGAAAAGGAACCGTATTATTTCCGTTTTGAAGGGAAAAGCCATCACGCCGGCGAATACCAAAATTACATTGAATACTTTGCAAAGTGTCTGGACAAAGGCGAAACACCAAAGCCTGACTTGCATGAAGGGCTTCATACGATCGCGATTATGGAAGCGATCGAAAAAAGCATTGATTCCGGTCAGCCGGTTCAGGTAAACGATATTTTGAAAGAACATTCGCTTAATCTGCAAAGATTGCAATGAAAATCAACGGACGAAGGGCTTTTTGTCTTCGGTTTTTCTCAATCATTTATCTCCGATCCCGATTTCCATAAGAAAGAATTGACGCTCATGGGAAGCCGCAATGCAACGCGCGAAGATTTTGATTATGTTTTGGACGCATTACGCTCAGGCACGCTGGATATGGGAAGTTATATAACCCACCGCTGCGGTTTCGATCAGATGATCGGCCAATTTGACAGCTGGCTTCGGCCCACCGAACTCGTGAAAAAAGTGAAAGCCGGCGATTCCACAGCAGCTGCGATCGCTTCTTATCTTAAAGCGGATGTTAGGGTTGCAGCCTTATCAGGAGACTGGTCGAAGATTTTTCCCGAAATGGCCGGCGATACAACGACCGGTGAAGGTGCTTATTACCGCAATCAGATTGAGAAGTTGATTCAGCTGGGAGTTATGAGCAAGGATCCTCTCGGAAACTTTAATCCGGATGAGGAGATGACCGTTGGCGAATTCATTCGATGTATTTCCAAGCTGATGAATTTGGAAAAATCGACATTCGCCGGCTACCCGGACGGGAAGCTTACTCGGGAAATAATGGGCGCTATTCTGGATGACGCGTATCATGCGAAGTTCTCTAGTAAGCCGAAGTACATGACCGATTATAACGGAACAGCCGTGGTACCCGATGACCCGAATTATGATCCGTATATGGACCCGGGTTCCAGAGGCGCGATGTACTATCCTCTTGTTTCCTGGCAGCAGTTAATGGATACCGCGCAAATCGCACCCCACTTGGCTTCTAAAGTTAAGGAAGCCTATGAATTGGGCCTGATCCGTTCCGAGAAAGGAATTGCCAGGGGACAAATGGTTAACGGCACAGAGCTTGAACCGAAAGTGGCAGTAACCCGAGAGAAAGCTGCTAAAGCCCTGTACTTCATGTGGGTTCTCCAGCAGGCTGTAAATGTTGAGAACGATGTTTCTTATCTAAAATAGGTAAGTTACCGCCGGAAACCGGCTAATCTTAAATAAAATGAAAAAGAAGCCAGGGAGCATCCCTGGCTTTCTATTATGGCTCTGTGAATTTATGAAAATGACCGATCTATGGATGTTGTATGAGGCAGACAAGCGCATTCTGGGTTTTAGTCCGCATACTTTGAAAGCATATTCACTTCAATATTTAAAAGGCCGCGTTCAGAGGTGTTGAACTGTTAAGATAGATGATACAATGACAAAGTGAGACTTCAACATACATAGTGTTTTGCGTGTTGATCGTAACAGGGAGGGCATTATTTTGACAGTACGTAATTGCAGATATTCAGGTTATCTTTTGGTGCATTTTATCGGAGAACAGCCCGACGGAGAACAAGTCTATTTCTCCTACAGTGAAGACGGCTTGCATTGGAAAGACTTGAATGGGGGCTTGCCGGTTTTGCGTTCCGAACTGGGGGAAAAGGGCGTTAGGGATCCGTTTCTAGTGCGCTCGCCCAAGGAGGACAAGTTTTATCTGATTGCCACGGATCTCCGCATTGCCAACGGAAAGGGCTGGGACGCCGCAGTGAATGCCGGAAGCCGCGACATTATCGTATGGGAATCCGTCGACTTGGTGAATTGGTCTTCACCTTGGGCGGTCACGGTTGGCGTACCAGGGGCAGGCTGCGTCTGGGCACCGGAAGCGATTTATGACGAGGCCGCGGACGATTTCTTGGTGTTTTGGGCATCGGCAACGCAGGAGCCGCAGGAACAAGAGCGGAAGCAAAAAATATACAGCGCACGTACCAAGGATTTTCGCAGCTTTACAGCGCCGGAAAAGTACATTGAACGGGAAAACCACATCATTGACACCACGATCATTGTACACAACGGTACCTACTACCGTTATTCCAAGGATGAAACGACGAAAAATATCCGGGTCGAAAAAGGCACATCGTTGGAGAAAAACTCCTTTACCAATGTGCATGCTCCGGTTCTAGAGGAACTGTTAGGTGTGGAAGGCCCGCAAATTTACAAGCTGAACGACCGCGAGGAGTGGTGTCTCATTGTGGATCGTTTTGCGGAAGGAAAGGGCTACCTCCCCCTGCGTGCCTCCGACCTTGAAAGCGGTGAATTCCGGGTTGTGCCGGAAGGGTCGTTCGATTTAGGCAAAACCAAGAAACGCCACGGCGGGGTCCTCCCGATTACCGCAGAAGAATGCAGCCGCCTTCTGGCGGCGTTCGGCGACGGCCATCAGGTGCTGCCCGGGCAATTCGCAGACCCGGATCTTGTGAAGTTCGGCGACCGCTATTACCTTTATCCGACAACCGACGGCTTCACGGGCTGGTCGGGCACGCAATTTCATGTGTTTTCTTCGGCTGACATGCGTATTTGGAGAGACGAAGGCGTGATTTTGGATCTTGCGACGGAAGACGTCCCTTGGGCTGTCGGCAGTGCATGGGCTCCGGCCATTGCCAGCAAAGACGGTAATTACTACTATTATTTCTGTGGCAAAATGGAAAGCGGAGAGAGCGCCATAGGTGTTGCGATTGCCGAAACTCCGGTTGGCCCCTTTCGTGCGCAGCCGCAGCCGCTTATTACCATGGAGCAGATGAAGCGTCTAGGTATCGCCATGGGCCAGACCATTGACCCGTCCGTCTTTTTTGAGGATGACGGCACAGCTTACCTGCTGTTTGGAAATGCACACCCTGCAATCGTACAGCTTGGCGAAGATATGGTAACCGTAATTGAGGATACGATGAAGAATCTTGTCGGCCTGGACGACTTCCGGGAGGCGGTCACTGTTCTCAAACGCCACGGGCAGTATCACTTCACGTGGTCCTGCGACGACACCGGCAGCGAGGATTACCACGTAAACTATGGCACGGCGGAGCATCTTTACGGACCGGTAACTTACCGTTACCCGGTTCTAGTCAAAAATAAGAAAAAGGATATGCTCGGCACCGGACATCATTCGATTCTCCGGGAGCCCGGTACCGATAAGTATTGGATTGCTTATCACCGGTTTGTCACGCCGTTGACCCAGTTTACACAAGGAAAAGGTTATCATCGTGAAGTCTGCATAGACCCGCTCACCTTCGGCGAAGATGGGTTAATGCAGCCGGTGCAGTTGTAGAGGATGCTGCATTAACGAGGCGGCGGAGCCAAGTTTTCAAAGTTCTTCAATGAGGCCTTGATGTATCGTCAAGGTCTTTTCTTTGTTTTTTCCACCGAGTACCCACAGGCAGAAGGGAACTAAAAGCATCGAGTTTCCACACTAAATGTGAAAGGATATGACGCTATGAAGGATAGGAACGAAGTTTTATCGAAGAGGGGATTTTGTGAATTTTTACCAAAAGGCCCAAACAGGGTGGGTGAACCGTTCGGGTTTTCTCCGTTACCGTTTTCTATAAAATAAAGGAGCGTGTCCGGTGACCTGCTTGAAGACTCTTCCGAAATGCGTCACGCTCCCGAATCCAACCCTCTTAGAGATCATGTTGGCCTTCATGGAGGAGCTGAGAAGCAGCGTCATTGCTTCTTTGACCCGGACATTGTTCAAATACTCCACGAAGGTAAAGCCGGTTGCTTCCTTAAAGAAACGGCTTAAATAGTAGGGGCTGACGTAAAATTTCTCGGCCAACCGTTGGAGTGACAGTTCCTCCATATAATGACTGTTGATGTAACGAACCACTTCCGATATGCGCTCATGCTTGGAGCTGGGGTGTTCCGGCGTCTCGTAGCCGGTTTCCGTCATTAGCCGGCAACAATCGATTAGCAGCTGTAGCGTTAATGCCTGCGCATATGTCTCGTAGCCGGGCTTCTTATCCCGAACTTCTTGTATAATCTTGTTCGCAAGCGCGTCGATGGTCATTCGGTCGTGCGAGGAGCATTTTACATAGACATATTCCTTCTCGAACAGAGGGTGCAGGATATCCGCGTGAGATCCATCCGAAGCGATGAAATAGCTTTCATGAATATTGACGATGAGGCGTTCATGCGCCGGCATCTCCGTGTTGGTCGTACGGTGCAGGACATTCGGAGAAATAATGACCACGTCGCCCTCTTCAATCACCATGGTTCGGTCCTTGATGAAAAATTCCCTTTTGCCGGACATCAAATAGAAGACTTCGTAGGTTCTATGGAAATGACTGCTCGACATATGGTGACTCAGCGCCTTCCGGTGATGCACCAAGAAAGTTTCTTTGCCGTTATCGAAGTAAAGTTCTCCCAATGTGCCACCCACCTTTTCCAAACGTTGCCCTTCATTATACGCAATAATCGCGGGAGTGCAAGATGTAAGAAGAATTCGAGGAATTATGCAAAACATGTACATACTGTTGTGCTAGCATTGAGGGTAGCAAGCAATAAGGAGGAGGAATAGGAAGATGAGTGCTTCGGCGAATCATGTAACGGGATCGATGAAAGACACGCGAAATCCTCTTGAGTGGGCGGAGAAGGCCTGCGAAGCATTGATGGCGAAGTTCGAACCGGAGGCGCTTCCGCCGGATCGGTTCCACTACCATCAAGGGGTTTTCTTGTCCGGGATGGAGAAATGCTGGCGTGAGACCGGCAACCGGAAATATTATGATTATCTCAAGCGGTGGGTAGACAGCCAGATTCTTGAGGACGGCAGCATCAAGAAATATAAACCGGATGAGCTGGACGATATTCAACCGGGCGTGCTTCTATTCAATCTATATGAACAGACGGGGGACGAACGCTATAAGAAAGCCTTGTATACGCTCGTTCCTTTGTTAAAGTCGTGGAAGACCAATCCATCGGGCGGGTTCTGGCATAAGGAGCATTATCCGAACCAAATGTGGTTGGACGGGTTGTACATGGCCGGTCCGATCGCTGTTCAGTTCGCGAAGACGTTCGGCGAAAGCGAATATTTCGACATGATGACGTTCCAAGCGCTCCTCATGGAGAAACATACGAAAGATCCCGTTACAGGCTTACTGTACCACGGTTGGGATGAAACGAAGGAAGCGAGCTGGGCGGACCCTGTGACAGGCTTGGCTCCGGAATTTTGGGGTCGTGCCATCGGTTGGTACCCGGTAGCGCTGCTCGAGATGTTCGAGCATCTGCCCGAGGATCACAAGGACAAAGCGAAGCTGGTCGGCATCCTGCAAGATTTGCTGGTTTCATTGGTAAAGTACCAGGATGAGGCAACCGGCTTATGGTATCAGGTGGTCGACAAGGGCGACCGCCCGGACAACTGGTTGGAAAACTCCTGTACGTCCTTATACGTTCATGCGATCGCCAAGGCGGTGCGCTTCGGTTATCTGGACGCGAAGTATCTCGAGTATGCATGGAAGGGATACCAGGGCGTCATCGATACGCTTACGTTCGACGAGAACGGCAACGTGGTAATCGGCAACATCTGCATCGGCACCGGCATCGGGGATTACGCGCATTATATCGCCCGCCCGACCAGCGAGAACGATTTGCACGGCGCCGGCGCCTTCATTCTCATGTGCGTGGAGATGCATCTTGCAGCACAACAACGATAGTACTTTATTCACGGGGGTAGAAGAGATGAAATTGCAAATCGATACCGCGGAATTAAAACAAATCATCGATCGGGTAGCGGACTACACCCTTGGCATGGATTTGACCTGGGACTGGCCGTGCGGCGTCGCCTATTACGGCGTCAGTCGAGCGTTCGAAGCGACGGGGAACGAAAACTATTTAGAGCGCATGGCGGCGTGGTGCGACGAATACATCGAAGCGGGACTCCCGGTTTGGACGGTGAACGCTTGCGCGATGGGGCATATGCTCGTGACGCTGTATGAGCATACGAAGGAGCAGAAATACCTCGACCTCATCATGAGTAAGATCGACTATCTAGAAAAGAATGCATTGCGTTTCGGAGATCGGGTGCTGCAGCATACGGTATCGGCCAAAAACGACTTCCCGGAGCAAGCATGGGCGGATACGCTGTTTATGGCGGCTTATTTTATGCTGCGCGTCGGCGTCATGCAAGGGAATAAAGCGCTCGTCGAAGATGCGTTGCACCAATATTTCTGGCATATCAATTATTTGCAGGACGAGGAAACCGGCATTTGGTACCACGGGTACAACAACATCAACAAGGATCACATGTCCGGCATTTATTGGGCGCGCGCGAACGCTTGGGCGGCGTACACGATGTCTCGTGCGGCAAGGGTGCTGCCGGAAGGCTATCTGTATCCTCCTATGGTGCATATATGGAGTTCATTGCGCGATCAGCTCGCGGCGCTGAAAAAGCTGCAGAAGGATGACGGCCTTTGGGGTACCGTGCTCGATTACCCGGAAGCCTACGGCGAGGTATCGGCGACGGCAGGCATCGCGGCCGCGATGATTATGCAGGGCAATCCGATGCATGCGAAGTATGTACAGAAAGCACTGGACGGTACGATCGCGAATATCGCGAGCAACGGACGGGTACTTAACGTCTCCGGCGGCACCGCTGTCATGAAAGACATCGACGGTTATCTTGGTATTGACCGGAAATGGGCTCAAGGCTGGGGCCAAGGATTGGCGCTGGCCTTGCTGGCGGCGGCCCTCGAAAATCAAGAGAGAGTTCGCGGATAAGAATCGCTGCGTTGCCTTTTGGTGCGCTCGTGAATCAACTGAATGCGCAGACTATTGGCGCCGGAGAAATCATTGTATTGGTCGCACGGCGGCGGGCGGTAAAGTTAGTGCACAAGATCCCGGGCCTCGGCGGCGTGAAACCGTTCGGTGCGCTTCATCAAAAGTTGTAAATGTTCCTTACTGCTCTGTAAGTTTTGTTTCTAAATTAGCCAGATATAGATGAGGTTTTGCTGAGAAATGCGGATGCACTGGTAGATTAAAAAAGAGAATCATAAGATCTCGATAATCACATGACAAAGAGAGCAGCTCGTACCCTGACAGGAACCAGCTGCTCTTTTGTCATTAACAATTATTCGGATACATACTCCAATCGGATTACATTCCAAGAGGCTTTGGACAATTTAACCGACAACTTGCCGCCATCGATTAAGGTCGTTCCGCGGGTATGGGGGACCACCTCTTGAGGGCGATTTTTCGTATTGGTTGCCTTAATGTTTTCATGTTCCAAAACGATGTGTTCAATAAGACGTACCTGCCCGAAGCTGCCAAGATTGACATCCAGCTCCAAGGAGTCGGAGAGATGCCGGTTGACGGCAAATAGGGTAATCTGCCGGGATTCCTCGTTATAAACGCTGATAGCTTCCAGGTAAGGGACGTCCGTAAAATCCTTAGAGTCGTATTTGGCCGAACGGATGACAGGATGCAGAACAGTTCCTCTGCCGTATAAGGATGCATGCATATAAGGGTAATAAGTAGTTTGCAGCCATAACGGTCCGCCATTTTCAGTCATAATAGGAGCGATAACATTAATAAGCTGAGCCAAACAAGCGATCTTCACACGATCGGCGTGCTTTAGCAATGTAATCAGGCAACATCCGACAACGAGGGCATCCTCCATGGTATAGGTATCCTCGAATTCCGGGGGCGCCACCTGCCAGCGTTCGGAAGCACGGCTTGAGCCTATGGTGTTCCACACGTTCCATTCATCCATCGATAGATAAAGCTTCTTTTTACTTCTTTTTTTGGCTTTTATGTAATCGCATATGGAAGCGACGCTCCCGATGAATTGGTCCATATCCATCGATCGCGCAAGGAAGTTCATTGAATCGTTCTCATTGTTGTTGTAGTAAGTGTGCAGGGACAGATAATCCACTTGGTCATAAGAGAGGTCCAATACCGTAGCTTCCCATTCGGCAAAGGTCGGCATACCTCTTCCGGAACTGCCGCAGGCGACCAACTCCAAATTCGGGTCCACCCATCTCATCACCTTGGCGGTCTCATTGGCCAGCCGGCCGTATTCAACAGCGGTTTTCGCGCCGATTTGCCACGGTCCGTCCATTTCGTTGCCAAGACACCAGGTTTTAATACGATGGGGCTCCTTGTAACCGTGGGAGATTCTGAGATCGCTGTAGTAAGAGCCGGCAGGATGGTTGCAATATTCGACCAAATTTCTTGCCGCATCCGGACCGCGCGTACCCAGATTGACAGCCATCATCACTTCGGAACCGGCCAGTTTCGCCCATTCGGCAAACTCATTCGTTCCGACTTGGTTGGTTTCAGTAGTCCACCAAGCAAGCTCCAACTTACGCTTGCGCTCCGCTTGCGGGCCGACTCCATCCTCCCAATTGTAGCCGGATACAAAATTGCCGCCTGGATACCGGATAATCGGAACCTTCAGCTTGCGGATCGCTTCCAATGCGTCTCGGCGAAAGCCGCGCTCGTCCGCTGCGGGATGCCCTGGTTCGTAAATTCCGCCGTACACCGCGCGTCCCAAGTGTTCGATGAATGAACCGTAAATTCTGGGATCCACTTCTGAGAGAACAAAGTCCTTGTCAATAACCATGGATGCTTGAAGTGTCAATTACTTCCCCTCCGTTGAATTAATGGAAATATTAATTTAAATGCGATTTTGTGTTAAAATATAATAAACATATCGTAATGAATTAATCAATATGCTAAGCGAATAATTTTTATTGCAACCAGGAGGGCTGCCCAATCATGCAATTGTCCACGGACTCCGATTCCTTATTGGTGTTTGAAGCGCTCGCAAGCGAAGTCCGCCTGCGGATTATTGACCTTCTGCACCATGGAGAGAAAAGTATTAAGGCTTTGGCGGAAGCGCTCAGCCTGAGCAGCGCTATTGTCAGCGTCCACGTCGGCAAGCTGCAAAAGGCGGGTATTATCAGCTGCAGAAACAAGCGAATCCGGGGCGGAACGTACAAATTTTGCTCGCTTGCCACCCATCACTTGCAAATTAATCTATCACCGGACAGCAACCGATCATCCCGGAAGCTGGTCGAAATCTCCATACCGGTAGGGCATTACACGGATGTTCAAGCGATCCCTACATGCGGACTTGCATCAGTGGAGAAATTGATCGGACAATACGATGACCCCAGGTTTTTTATGGATCCGGAACGCGTTCAGGCCGGAATCTTATGGTTCTACAAAGGATATGTGGAATATAAGGTGCCGAATTACCTGTTTCGGAACCAAAGGCTGAATGAGGTCGAAATTTCTATGGAAATTGGCTCCGAAGCACCAAAAATTCATGAGCAGTGGCCTTCCGACATCCGGTTTTATATGAACAGCACTTATCTGGGGAAGTGGACAAGTCCGGGAGACTTCGGGCGGAGAAAGGGGAGGCTGACACCGGAATGGTGGTCGCCGGACGTGAATCAATACGGACTATTAAAGGTACTGAGATTAAATGCAAACGGAACATTTATCGACGGACAGCGGATATCGGATTTAAAAATTCACGATCTGGATTGGAATGCCGATTCGTGGACTTTCCGGTTGACAGCCGAAGATACGGGACGCGGGCGCGGGGGGCTTACATTGTTTGGAAGAGGTTTTGGAAATTATGACCAGGATCTCTTGTTCAGGGTTTATTATGATTCGCATTAGAGCGGTTTGACGGGCAATATTCGGCAATGGAGTGTCAGTTATGGAGGAATTTATTGCGTTGCTTCAGAGGGAATTGAACCGCAGCGCAATTATCGAAGCAAGCATATGTGAACCACTCGATGTATGAGTGGTTTTTTTATGCGAAAAAACACGTATGCAGATTGGAATTTTTTTGAGGCAGGTGCTGACCGAACTGGAAAGCACGCATATCGAACCTTATTCAAAAGGCGGTTAACAAATAATATTACGGGAAGAGGGGAGCGAAAGCTGCCCTTTATTCATTGTCCGAGCGATGAGACATCCGGTAAGCGCCTGCGGAAACCCGGTAACGCTTTTTGAACGACTGGCAGAAATGTTCGAATGCGGAATAACCGACGCTCTTCGCAATATCGTTTACAGGCATCGATGTCGTCTTCAACAAATGCGCTGCGGCGTGTAACCTCGCTTCGGTCCTCTTTTGCGTAAAAGTGAGGCCGTATTCGTTCTTCAGCGTTCTTTCCGTCTGTCTTTTGCTTAACCCAAGAAGATCCGCAAGCATCTGCAACGTAATGGAACGATAGTTGTACAAGAAACTTTGATCTATAAGCACTAATCGGTTATCATCCAACGTTTTGCCGCGGATTTTGCTCATGGAGGGGCGATTGTTCGTATAGTTCCGGACGAGCTTGATGACGATTTGCTCAATGATGTTTTTGACGACGATGGAATAACCGATAAACCGGTTGCTTGTTTCATCGGATAATTGCTCGAAAGCCGACAACATATTCTGCGTGTCTTGGCCAATCCAAAATGATGTTCCCGAAAGCAGTTTGCCGATTGCGTCAAGCTCTTGCTCGTCATCCGTTTGGCCGGAGTATGCCCGTGCTGCGCCCGGAACAACTTCAAAACAGATGCAGTATTCGAACATGGGATCGTCGGAAGACGCTAACTGTTCATGCGCAACGCCCGGTCCGGTCATGAATAATGTGCCCGGTGAAATCGGATATGCATGACCGTTTGCAATAAGGGTTCCGTATCCGCTCGGGATCAGATGCAGTTCGTAGCTCTTATTGCTATGGCTGTGCATGTGCATGGGGTTGAAAAAATAACCGCAACACACATAAAGTACATGCAGCGTGTAATTGCCGAAGCTTATTTTTACGTTCATGTTGTCAAGATGAATAGAAGGGTATTTCATGCGTGATCCCTCATCTCCGGGATGGTGTGGGGGTATACTGTCTGTTTTGCTTCCTCCAAGTGAATCGTATCCTATGACTATAATTAGGGCAAGTCCAAGATAAGGAAAGGGAGCATTCTCTTGCTCCGAAAGTTAGGCATAAGAACCCTCCTGGCGATACAGGAGGGTTTATTATTGTAATCCGGTCGGTTGTACAACCACCTGCGTAATTGCGACATCTTTGAAGATTTTGTGTCGCGCTGAACGATTCATGAACCATCTCCGGCCCGATATAATTAGAGTCACAACGAGCGCCGTTCGGGATCTCATTTTATTCAGATTAGGAGTGTACAAGTATGACTAAAGCGCCGGAAACTGCACGAATGTACGAAAGAGGAAATTATTGCAGCACCTACACGGAGGTTCCAACCTCAAATCCCGGAAGAGCTTGGCGGGACGGCATGATTAGCGGAAATGGCGAAAACGGTTATATTACGTCGGGATCGCCTTACACGGATACTTTTATTTTTCAATATATGTGGTTTAACTTTCCGTCCCGAGATCCGAGAGTAATTCCGGAGGAATTGACCGGGCAGCTTGCCGATGCCAGATGGAATGTATTTAACTTGAACGATCAATGGAAGATCACCCATGCGGACGGCAAAACAACAAGGAAAAGAACATTTCTTTACAGCTTCCATCCGGGACACCAGCTCAGGCTAAGCGCGACGAATACAGGAACCGTGTCCGATTATGAAAGATGGACGAACTATGAAACGGCGGAAACCGGTGTGCGTTACACGGATGAATACGGCGAGTGGATCCGCACCTCGTTTACTTCCAGAGAGGACAACGTTTCCATTACAAAGATCGTACAATCCGCCGCCGGCGCAAAGATCAACATGGTTATCTCCATTGATGACATTGCGAGCATGTACAAGGCGCGCAACGGTACGTCCGAGGTTGAGGCGCTCCAATATAAAAAGCTGGTCGATCCGAATGCCGAATATATCGCGCAGGCGGCGCATTACCCGTCCTATCCGGGCAGCGAGCTGAGCGACGGAGGATACGCAGGCCTGACACAGGTGATTGTCGTTAACGGAACCAAGAAGAGCGTGCTGCTTGCCGACTCGAACGAACCGATGAATGTCGGAACGGAACGGAATCCTGCGATTCAAGTGACCGGTGCCGACGCCGTATACTTGATCACGCAATCGAACCGGACATTCGATATGGGCAACATCGAAGATTTTGCCGGAATGACGCAATACGCCATAGTGGACGATCTGTTTAAGAACACAAATTCCATTGCGGAAAAATATAAGGATGCATTCGGCCATTTCGATTATGACGCAGCCCTTGCGCCTCACGCCTTACATCATTCCGCGGAATTCAACGCCGTACGGTTTCAACTCAAAGGCGACGAGGAATTCAAGAACGCGGACAACGTGGCGTTAATCAACGCGCAGAGGGCATCCAAAACGAAAATCAATCATGCGTTTATGGAGCAGGTATACGATCAGGGACGCTACGCCTTGATATGCTGCAGCGGTTCAAGCGCGCCGCGCTTGTACGGGATGTGGACCGGAGAGTGGAATCCGGCCTGGCGTGGGATCTATACTCTTGACGCCAACGTGAATTTGCAGGTTTCCCCCATGAACACAGGCCATTTCACGCAAGCGCAGCTCGGGTATATTACATTCTTCTTGAGAAACGCGCCCGACTTCGAATACAATGCGCGAATGGCGTACGGGATGCACGATGCGCTGCAGGTGTCGGTAAACTCGGACATCGACCGCGCAATGCATGTGGAATATGACAATGACTATCCGTTCGAGTATTGGAATGCAGGGGCGAGCTGGTGTCTGCTTCCCATCTTCGAGTATTGGCAGTGCTACGGCAACCGGCAAATTCCGATCAACGACTACATGAGGATTGACGACCTGAAGCGGCTGCTCAGTGTAAGAGATGGCGGGCTGACGGATGAACAATTCCGGCAATTGACCGAGAAGGGATATTTGGATTTGGAGAAGGATATTTTGCTTCCGCTGCTTACAAAGCAGGCCAATTTCTGGGGGCAGATATGCACGCCGGAATACTATACGGACAGTAACGGCAATGCGTGCCATGAGAAAGGCAAAACAGCGCTGCTTCCGGGCGAGAAATATATGATTATTCCAACCTATTCGCCCGAAAACAATCCGATCGGTTACAACAGTACGATTACGGCAAATGCCACCATGGATGTTGCCGCGGCGCGGGACGGTCTGCATATGGTCATAGCTTTGGAGAAAGCAGTCAAGCGGGACGGATATGAAGACGCCGTCGCCAAATGGGAAGCGCTGCTTGCGATGCTGCCGGATTATAAGGTTGATAAGGACGGCGCCTTGCGCGAATGGGCGATGAATGAATATACGGAAAACAACCACCACCGGCATTTGAGCCATCTGTACCCGGCATGGCCCGCATATGAAACGCAGAACAATATGGAGCTGGTCAAAGCCGCAATTATCGCGGTAGAGAACAGAAATAAATACAATACGGGGGATTCGACGGCGGGACACGGCTGGATGCACAAGGCGCTCGTTTGCGCAAGGTTGAAAGACGGCGACGGGGTTGTCTCTTCCCTTCTGCCGATGATGACGGAAGAAGGTTATTACGCTTCTTTAATGACGGACCATGATACAAACAGAAGATGCGACTGCTACTGCACGGATACATTATTCGGCACTGTGGGAGCGGTAAATGAAGCGTTGCTGTTTTCGAATACCGGAGAAATAGAGATTCTCCCGGCGCTGCCCTCCGAATGGAAAGCAGGATCCATCCAAGGACTGATGGCAAGGACCCGGGTGGAGGTTTCAGCGTTATCATGGGACCTGTCATCCGGCACAGTAAGCGTTACATTGAAATCTCTTGCCGATCATAATGAAATCATATTAAAAGCAGGCATTCCTTGGGCAAAAGCGACGGTTGACGGCCGCGAAGCAAAGGCGCTTGACGATGAATCCGGCAAGCATATTCCCTTGACGCTCAGTTCGGGTATAGACGTTACGGTCGTATTTACATTGTCCGGCCTATCTGAATAAATCAAACGGCGAACGTTGTCCTGAAATACGGGGGCTTGCGTTCGCTGTTTTTATCATTGTGCGCAAGCGGCTAACTTGAAATCTTGAAAAAGGACACAAGTTTATAAAAAATGAACCGTTTTCATGCGTTCCGCAGTGCCTCTATAATTTACTCAAGACAGCGCTTTCACAGGGGGGATCGTTATTCGGACAAACATTACTATGAAGCAATTTCAAAAGCAGCTGCCTTTCCATGCGTTCGTCGGACTCGGCATTGTGTTTCTGATCGTGTTCAGTTACATCCCGATGTTCGGGATCGTGATCGCCTTCAAAAACTACAAGATCACGATGGGGATTGAAGGGATATTTACTAGTTCCTGGGCGGGATTGACCCACTTCAAAGAATTGATCAACGATTACAATTTTCCGAATCTGGTGCGAAACACTGTTATTCTCAGCATTTTAAAAGTCGTGTTCTCTTATCCGGTTCCGATCTTGTTCGCCATCTTGCTGAGCGAAGTCCGGAATCTCGTGTTCAAACGTTTCGTTCAGACGGTCAGTTATTTGCCGCATTTTGTCTCGTGGGTTGTCGTTACCGGCATTGCGTACGCCTTTTTCTCGTCGGGCTACGGCATATTCAACGATCTGCTGCTCTCGCTGGGCATCCGGGAAAAACCGTTGGACGTGCTGACGGATCCGGATTCTTTCTATGGCTTGGCTGTAGCATCCGCGATATGGAAAGAGGCGGGGTGGTGGACGATCATCTTCCTCGCGGCGCTCGCCGGAATCGATCCTTCGCTCTATGAAGCGGCCGAGATCGATGGAGCCGGCAGACTGAAACGCATCTTGCACATTACGCTCCCGGGATTAAAGAGCGCCTGCGTCGTCGTCCTGATCTTATCCATCGGCAGCATGCTTGGCGGCGGGCTCGTCGGATCGAACTTCGAGCAGTCGATGCTGCTCGGCAATGCGCTTAACAGCGATAAATCGCAGATTATTCAAACGTATGCGTTCAACATCGGGCTGGCGCAGGGCAGATTTTCGTTCGCCACCGCCATCGATCTCATGCAATCGGTTATCTCTCTTATTTTGATACTTTCGAGCAACTACATCGCCAAACGGGTGACGGGCAGCGGATTGTTCTAGCTCGTTGCGTATTACAATTCGAAATGCAGGTGAACCTATGAACCGCAAAAGAAGAACATTGGAAGATTGGTGTCTCGACGTTATTATTGCGATCGTGCTGATCATCGTCGTAGCGGTCACCCTTTATCCGTTCTATTACATCCTTATCATAACTTTCAATTCCGGCGCCGATACGAGTCTCGGCGGCATGTACTTATGGCCCCGGCAGTTTACGTTCGCAAATTACATTCATTTCCTGGAGGATCCGAAATGGATTCAGGCTTTATGGATGTCTATGGTAAGGACCGTCACGGGAACGGCGCTCGGCGTGTTGTTTACCTCCATCGTTGCGTACGGTCTCGCCAAACGCGACTTGATGTTCAGAAAAACCTATTTCTTTATCATTATCGTCTCCATGTATTTCTCGGGCGGTCTCATCGCTTACTATATCGTGCTGAAAAGCTTGGGGCTCATTAATACGTTCGGAGTTTATGTCATTCCGGGCATGCTGAATTTATTCTTCTTGATCATCGCCGTCACCTTTTTCCAGGAAATTCCCGAAGAGCTCGGAGAGTCGGCCAGAATGGACGGCGCAAGCGAGCTTCGCATCTTCGCGAACATCATACTCCCGGTATCCATGCCTCTGATGGCCACCATGAGCTTGTTCACGGGATCGGGGCATTGGAATGCCTGGCTCGACTCGGCATATTTCGTTCAGGAAGAAAATTTGAGAACGCTCACCTACCGGATGATGCAGGTCATCAATCAATCGATGGTGCCTGTCAGCGATGTGCAGGCGGCTTCGATGTCCCAAGCGAGAGTGACGCCGTTCTCGATGCAGGCGACCGCCATGGTCGTGTCTATCGTGCCGATCCTGGGCGTGTATCCGTTTCTGCAGAAATACTTCGTATCGGGAATGATGCTCGGTTCGGTGAAAGGTTGAGATCACGGGGATTTTAAAGCTATCTTGATTTGGGCCCGAATGAAGATGCTTTAAAATAAATAAAACAACAGGGGGATGAACAAGGTGAAACGATACAGATTGGCGGCGCTGTTGGCTGCTGTGTTGTTGATGCTAAGCAGTATGCTGGCGGCTTGCAGTAACGGTGCGGGGGGAAACGGAAGCCCGGCGGGGAACGATTCGGAGCAGTCGGCCGGCAATTCCGGAGGCGGGGAGGCCGCTCCCGGCGGCGAACCGGTAGAGCTTTCGATGTTCGTCGACGCTACATGGTATCCTTTCCAAGAGTGGGCCGGCGAAATACCGGAGCTCATAACGAAGGCCACTGGAGTCAGGCCCAAAGTAACCGTCGCTACAGACGACAAGCAGTTGGCATTGATGGTGTCGTCAGGCGATCTGCCCGATATTGTCGTTTCCTTTAACTTCAAGCTGATGTCGGACGGCAATGTAAGCCTGCCTTATAATGAAATTTTCCCGAAGTACGCGCCGGAAGTGAAGTTCGATCCCGTCAAAGAATTCGTCAATACGGTGAGCGACGGCAATTACTACGCGATCCGCAACGATTTCTCGACCGAGGCTGAATGGAAGGCGAATCCGTATGCGCACATGATGGTGCCGGGACTTTCGATGCGCAAAGACATCCTGGAGGAGTTGGGCAATCCGGAAATCAAATCGCTCTCCGACCTGGATAGGGTGTTTGCGCAGGTGAAGGAAAAGCACCCAGAGATGACACCGCTTATTTTGAATCCCAACTGGCAGCGACCTTATTTTGATGTCCAATTCGGTGCGCAGGGCGGTTTTGTCGATCAGAATGGTAAAATTGTCTATTATCTGAGAACGCCAGAAATCGAAAAATCGATAATGTATATGAACAGCTTATACCGTAACGGCTATATCACATCCGAGAATTATGCGTACAAAAACGAGACGGAAACGGCGCAAATGATGCTTGCCGGCAAAGGTTTTGCTTACACGTGGACGTACTCGGGGGCCGATCGATTAAACGCAGATGCCAAAGGAGCCTATCAATTCGTTCAACTTGCTGAACCTCTGGGGCCTGATGCGTCGATTACGAGTACTGGAACAGGTGGTCTCGGCGTGTACGTGACGAAGAACAACAAGAACGTGGAGGCAACCGTCAAATTCCTGAAGTACATGTTCTCGGAAGAAGGCTGGAGACTTGGCCAATGGGGCGTGGAAGGAAAAGACTGGACTTGGAACCCGAAAGGCTATCCGGAATTCACGTACGATCCTGCGGATTTGGAAACGATCAAGAAGAAAGGCGTCTATTGGTGGGGCGTGCCTTGGGAGACCGGGGTCGGCATGGCGCTGTCTTCCTACAAGCCGGGATCGGAGACGACGCGTCAAGGGGAGCAGTATTCGAAGATCATCGAGTATAAT
Source organism: Paenibacillus alkalitolerans (assembly GCF_016482785.1). Taxonomy (GTDB): domain Bacteria; phylum Bacillota; class Bacilli; order Paenibacillales; family YIM-B00363; genus Paenibacillus_AE; species Paenibacillus_AE alkalitolerans. The sequence goes on from NZ_JAEMXM010000014.1 coordinate 29,198, forward strand.
CCGGCAATCGGTTTGCTGAATCCGGAAACCGATTCCCAGGAGCAGATTATCAAAACCAATATCGATAATATGGTAAAAACCGAGATCGTCAAAGCATATTTGGCTGAAACGCCGGAAGAAGCGAACAAAGTGTACGATGAAATACTGCAAAAAGCCGAAAAAATCGGCATGGCCAAACTTGAAGCATGGGCAAATTCCCAATACGGACCGTTGAAGGAAAAATATGAGGCTTTGACGAAATAAGCGGATCCCGCGTATAATTTTAACCATACGGAATATAAGGCCTTTGCCGGGACCTTATATTCCGTATTCCATATTCGGGGCTAAGACATTATTACGAAATCGGAGAACATGGTGAAATGCGGATCAGCACAAAGATGATCGTAGGGTATATGCTGCTTATCGTCCTGCCTTTCCTTCTTTTTGCCGTGTTCATCTATTATCAGCTGTACGACAAACTGCTCACGGAGTATCAATTGTCGAATCAACAAAATCTCGAGCAATTGGCCGGCAATCTCGGTTCCGGGTTGGGAAAGATCGAATCGTTGCATTCGATCTATCAGAACAATGTCGCATTGAGAGATTTTTTGCGCGGAGAGTACACGGCGGATCGCGATCTGATCTATACGTATTTGAAAGAGATCAGCCCGGCCTTTTCCTTCGCACATCTTGCGGATCCGTCAATTCGTTCATTGACCGTCTATCCGAAATCGCAGACGCGGTTATTGTCTTTGCCCGGTTTTCAACCGTTTGATAAGATACACGAGAAATTGGAACAAGCTGAAATTGAATCATTGCGGCCGGCCAGAGGGCTATGGAAGCGGACGGCGGTGAACGGGAACGACTTGTCCTTGGCTTACTATCATAAAATTTACAGCGAAACGTTCACAAGCGATCTCGGCATTATTGAGATGAATGTCAGCCCAGCGCTGATCGGCGGTTTCCTTCGCAATCTGAGGGAGGTGCACCCCGGCAACGTCATTCTTCTTATGGACAAAGACGGGCGTATTTCCCGCCATGGGACAGGCTTACACATTTCCGACGTTCAAGCATCGGCTATCGCGTCACTGATCCGGGACAACGGGAAGAAATCGTTTGTGACGGGCAAGGACCGGTGGCTGGTCAATTCGGTGAACATCCCGCGGCTCGGGCTGACCGTCATCGAAGTGAACAAACAAAATACGCTCTTTATATATTTGACGTCTAAGCTGTTATGGGTTGCCGGAGGAATTGGAGTATTGGCCTTGCTGTCGATTCTCTATTATTGGATCGTATCCTCCATGACGAAGCGGATCGTGCTGCTGTCCCGTCATATGCGCAGAGTAGGGGCGGACTCGCTCAGCAGTTTTACCGGCAAATCCGGCTCGGACGAGATCGGATTTCTTATTGACAGTTATAATGCCATGATTGCAAGAATAGACGAACTCGTGAATCGCGTTCAGAAAGTGGAGCTGCTGAAGAAAGAGGCGGATTTCAAAATGCTGCAAGCGCAAATCCAGCCTCATTTTCTATATAACACATTGGAGACGATGCGGATGCTCGCACGGTCGAACCGCGATTACAAAGTAGCGGATATGGCGTACTCCTTGGGGAACCTGCTCCGCTACAGCCTTTCCAAGAATGACGATACGACGCTGGAGGAAGAGCTTGAGAACGTCCGTGCGTACATTGCGATTCATCAAATCCGGATGCAGGATTTGGCTTTCGAACTGGACGTCGAAGACGGTATTTTGCCGCTCCGCTGCCCGCGGTTTATATTGCAGCCTTTGGTCGAAAACAGTCTGATCCACGGTTTGTCGCGCAAAAGAGGCGCCAAGACAATAGCGATTCGCATCCAACGGGAGAACGACCGCGCCATCGTCGAAGTATCCGATAACGGAGCGGGCATTGCGGCGGAAAAACTCGACAGGCTTCAGCGTATACTAAACGGTTCCATTCTTGACGGTGCCATAGAAAAACAAAGTGCCGGCATCGGACTTAGCAACGTGGCGGAACGGATCAAAGCATATTTCGGGCAAAATTCGGAGCTGCGCATTGCCAGTCCATCCGGCGAAGGAACGGTTTGTTCGCTACTTCTCGAGCTGAAGGAGAATGGACATGCTCAAACTGATGATCGTGGATGATGAACCCGTCATATTGTCGGGAATCCGGGACATGGTCGAACAGGAAAACACGGCTTTCACGAAAATCGTAACGGCCTGCGATGCCATCGAAGCGCTGGAAAAAATCGATTACTTTCATCCCGATCTGATTATTACGGATATCCAAATGCCCGAAATGGACGGATTGGAGTTTATCGGGCGTGCCAAAGATAAAGGTGCGAAGAGATTCATCATTCTCACCGGGTATGACGTCTTCGAATACGCACGGCAAGCGTTACGTCTGCAAGTGGCGGATTATTTGCTGAAACCGATCAACGAACGGCAGCTCCATGAATTACTAAAGCGAATGGCGATTGATGTGATGGCGGAACGGAGCCAAACCGGGGAATCCGGCGGCGCTTCGCGGGAGGAGCAAGCGGAATGGTTGAGCGAACATGTGAAAATGCTGAAGGACTACATTGCCGCCAACTATATGAAGGATATTTCACTTACGGAAGCAGCGGCTTATCTCGGTCTGCATCCGTCGTACATCGGCCAATTGTTCAAGAAGGAGACGGGCGAATCGTTCGTCCGCTGCGTCAATCAAATTCGCATCGACAAAGCGAAGGAATTGCTGACGAGCAGGGAAAAGATATCTCTTGAGAAAATCGCCGGCTGCGTAGGATTCGAAAACCGGCGTACGTTCTACAAAGTTTTTCGCAAATACACCGGACAAACGCCGGGACAATATCGTGACAGCTTGCCGAACCACTGCATCGACAAGAGTGAAAATTATTGAAAAGCGAATGGGCCGTTTCCCGGTTGATGACTGGGTAACAGCCTATTCGCTTTCTCTTGCGAAGCTGAAACCGGCAGGTCTTACCTTTGGTGTGGGGGACTGCAAGGCGATGACGGTGAACTTCCGTCTAACTTGCCCGATAGCTTAACTGTAAGCCAACTTCGTTGTACGGATACCCCACGCCATGTAGTGACAATTCATAACCGCCGGGCCTCGGCGACAACGCCGGGCGGTGCGGCTCGTTGGCGCTTGGAATCGAAGCGCTGCACAGAGGCGCGTGATACAGTTCGCACTTACTTGCCGTCTTTTGCCGTCTCAATAATTCGTTCCGGATGGGTATAAATATTGAGTCGATTATTCCGGATAAAGCCGATCGCGGTTATGCCGAGCTGTTCGGCCATTTCCAGGGCCAGCTCCGTCGGCGCGGATTTGGACAAGATGATGCTGACTCCGATTTTTGATACTTTTAACAAAACTTCCGATGAAATGCGCCCGCTGAACGCGATGATTTTGTCGTCCAGCCGGATGTTGTTTTTCAGACAATGTCCATATATTTTATCGAGGGCGTTGTGCCGTCCGATATCGGTGCGAGCGAGTATGATGCCGTCGGTATTGCATAAGGCCGCATTGTGAACTCCGCCCGTATGTTTAAAGGCCATCGAGGATTCCTGCATAACCTGCAGCAGATGAAATGCGTCCCGGAGATCGTAAGGGAGGACGTAACCTCTTTCGCCGTATGCGCGTCGTTGTAGAAATAGAACGATTGCCGGCTTTTTCCGCAGCAGGAGGTAACGTATCTTTTGTTATAAAATTTTTGGTTGAAATTGAGCGGATGCGAGGTGGTTACCTTGGCAAATCCTTGCCGTGCGTCGATCGATAACGAAATGATCTGGCCGAAACGGCGTATGATTCCTTCCGACGCCAAAAAGCCGATGACCAGTTCCTCCAGATCCGTCGGGGTACATACAATTGTAGCCAATTCCTCGTTATTGATATAGATCGTCAGGGCGAATTCCGTAACGATTTCGTCATAAGTTTCATGTACCGCAGAACCGTCAAAACGCCAAATTTTTCGCTGCTTGCTGACAGGCAAATCCAAACCGAATCCCTCCTTCGGTAATGAGAGGCGCGAATAAAAAAGTGAATAAAAAATGAAGCGAACCTATTATCATGACAGCGTTTTCATGTTATTATTAATTGTGTCTGAATTCACAAAAAGTTCAAGCCGAATTACGCGGAACAGCGATCCTGTTTCCCGTGACCGGATTTTCATGAAACGATTGCGTGGCGTTGGCGCTTGACAGCGTTCCTGTCGGAGACTAACCGTCGCATTTTTCGTTTGTTGTGGAGCTTCTTTCCACGATGAAACGGGATTGCGCCGGTTTTTCTTTTTGTTCAGACTACATTAAAGAATGGGAGATGAAAAACTTGCAGCAAAAAAATCGTTGGCTGATCGCCGCCGCAGCAGTGGGCATTCACATTTCCATCGGTTCGGTCTATGCCTGGAGCGTGTTCAGCAAGCCGTTGATGAATCAGTTCGGCTGGGACACGAAACAAGTTTCGTTTACGTTTAGTTTGGCGATTTTGTTCCTCGGTTTGTCGGCCGCTTTTCTCGGTCATTTTGTCGAGAAGCACGGTCCCCGCAAGTCGGGAACATTGGCATCGATTTTTTTCGGAATCGGGATTGCCGGATCCGGTCTTGCCGTACATCTCGGTTCGCTGCCGCTGCTTTATCTTTTCTACGGTGTTCTGGGGGGAATTGGTCTTGGTGTCGGGTACATTACTCCGGTTTCGTCGCTGGTGAAATGGTTTCCGGACCGCCGCGGCTTGGCAACAGGCCTCGCCATAATGGGGTTCGGCTTTGCCGCACTCATCTGCAGTCCGATCATGGCCCGTTTGATCCAATCGGTTGGCATCGCAAACACATTCTATATATTAGGACTCATTTATTTTATCGTCATGTTCGGTTCTTCGCAGTATTTGGCCCCGCCGGAATCGGGGTGGCTGCCGGCCGGATTTAAGGAAAAGGTGGCTGCCGGAAAGGTAAAGATAAAAGGCGATCTGGCTCAGCTGACGGCGAATCAAGCCGTCAAAACAATGCGTTTTTGGTGGCTGTGGCTGATGCTGTTTATCAACGTGACGTGCGGAATCGCGATCATTGCCGTCGCTTCGCCGATGGCTCAGGAAATCGCCGGGATGACGCCGCTGGCCGCAGCGGCGATGGTCGGCTTGATGGGGCTGTTCAACGGGCTTGGGAGGATCGGTTGGGCGTCATTCTCCGATTATATCGGCAGACCGAACGTATACACGACGTTTTTTGCGCTGCAAATCGCCGCATTTTTCTTGCTCCCGTCCGTCAACGCGGTTCTCTTTCAGCTTTTGATTTTCCTGATTCTTACTTGTTACGGCGGCGGATTTGCCTCAATTCCGGCTTATATCGGCGACTTGTTCGGCACAAAACAGCTTGGCGCGATTCACGGCTATATTTTAACGGCTTGGGCCGCCGCGGGTCTTGTCGGACCGCTGTTTGTTTCCTGGGTACGCGATACGACCAAGAGTTATGTCGGAACACTGTCGATTTTCGCAATCATGTTTGCGGTTGCGCTCGTCATTTCGATATTGATCCGCGCCGACATTAGAAAACTGCGCGCTGCGAATGCCGGCAAGGTGTTGGATGTTTCTGCCGAGGCATAGAAGGAGCATGGGCTTCGGCAACCATTGACGGCGCAAGTTGATTTTGGAAGATTGGAGATGTTACAATTTTGCATGGAAGCGAATCATAAAGGCAAAGGACAGACGAATCGCAATGAACAAATATGAAGCGGAGTTCAGCAACCTGGTCCGAGCCTTCCGGAAACGACATATGGGAAAAGGCCCGAGCAAAATCGTCACCACCTTTTGTAAAAATTGGGCAATATGCGAGATGGAGGGGAATCTGTCTCCGGTCGAAAAGTTTATAGCCGCCGCCGACGAAGGCAAGCAAATGCTGCGGGCAGCCCGAACAGAGATGGTGAAAGAGATGTACAGAAAAAATCGTCCGGTTGAAATGGAAGAGTTTCTCGGAGCCAACTTCGTTGAACTTTTCGTCGATATCAATATCGACAAAGATTTTGGTTTGTCCGTCTTCGTATTCGATCAAAATATTGAGGAAAAATTTTCAAAACTGCTATAATAATAAATTAGCTGAAGATGATATGAGCAGTTGGCACTTGGCAGCGACCCTGCTAAAGACTAACCGCCGCAGAATCTCTTTTCGTTGTTACGCGAAAAGACGATAAGCGGCGGTTTTTTATTTGAATGGAAAAAAGAGAGCTTGCTTCGAAAGGATGAGAAAAAGATGGGGAAAACAAAACATACCGGGCCGATGAAGTTAAACACATTCCCTAAACCGTCCCTGTGGGCCGGTTGGGTTCCAATGGGTCTGGGGAAGGTGAAGCCTCGCCATATCCGCGATACGATGAAAGTCATATATGAAAACCGGGATAATCTGCCTTATGCTTACCGTATTTTGACGCAAGGGGTTTGCGACGGTTGTGCGCTTGGAGTTTCCGGCCTTCATGACCGGACGCTTACCGGACCTCACCTGTGTACGACGCGATTGAATGTGCTTCGCCTCAATACAATGTCGGCGATTGATTCGAAGTGGCTTGACGATGTAGAGGCAATGCGAAAGATGACGAGTACGGAACTGAGAAAGCTGGGGCGTATTCCGTTTCCGCTTTCCCGAAAGCCGGGGGAAAACAAGTTTACTCGAATCACTTGGGATGAAGCTCTGAACCGGATCGCTTCAAAAATCCGCAGCATCGATCCGAAGCAGCTCGCTTTTTATTTGACGTCGCGCGGAATTACGAACGAAGTCTATTATGCAGCATCCAAAATGGCTCGTTTTCTCGGGACGAACAACATCGACAATGCGTCCCGCATTTGCCACTCCCCAAGCAAAACGGCGTTGAAGCGTTCGCTCGGCATCGGCGCTTCAAGCTGTAGTTACAAAGACTGGATCGGCACCGATGTGCTTATTTTTTGGGGATCGGCAGCGGCCAATAATCAGCCGGTCTCGACAAAGTATATGTATGCCGCTAAGAAGGCGGGAACTAAAATCATTATGATCAATCCTTACCGTGAGCCGTCAATGGAAAAATACTGGATACCGTCGATTGCTGAAAGCGCGTTATTCGGCACAAAGATCGTCGACGACGTATACCAGGTGAACATCGGCGGCGATATAGCCTTCATGAACGGCGTGATGAAGATCTGGTTTGAAATGGAGGAGCGGGAGCCGGGTTCAGCGATCGACCGTACGTTTGTGGAGGAGCATACGAACGGGATTGAAAAGCTGAAGTCCCATGTAATGGCGCAAGACTGGGAATTGCTGGAGAAGTCTTCCGGACTTAACCGTGAACGGATGCAGGAGTTTGCACGGCTTTTGGCAAGAGCGAATTCAGGTGTGTTTGTATGGAGTATGGGGCTCACGCAGCACCGGTTTGGAACCGACAATGTGTCGCAAGTGGCCAATCTGGCGATGCTGCGGGGTTTTATCGGGCGGCGGCACTGCGGCTTGATGCCGATCCGCGGCCACAGCGGGGTGCAGGGTTCCGGAGAAATGGGCGCCGAGCCGATGTCGCTGCCAGGCGGAATACCGCTTGATGAGGAAAATATACGGAGGTTCGAACAGCTTTGGGGTTTTGACATTCCGAAATGGCAGGGAGACATTGTCGGCGTTTCGCTGGAAAACCTGCTGCTGCCGGATGATCATGAGCGGAAGATCAAGCTGCTATATACGAGCGGCGGGAATTTCCTCGAAACGATGCCGGACCCGGAATTTATGCGCCAATGTTTGGAGAACGCGGAAATTCGGGTGCATCAGGATATTATTTTGAATACGTCTACGCTTGTCGATGCGAAGGAAGAAGTGATCGTCCTGCCGGCGATGACGCGGTATGAACAGCCCGGCGGCGGGACGTCTACCAGCACCGAGCGGATGGTTTATTTCAGTCCGGAGATCGAAGGTCCGCGAATGGAAGAAGCGCGTTCGGAATGGGAGATTTACGTCGATTTGGCCGGCCGGGTTTACCCGGAGAAGAAGCATTTGATTGAATTTCGGAGCGCACAGGAGATTCGCAATGAAATCACGGTAGCGGTGCCGTATTACGACGGAATTCAGCATCTGAAAAACCGCGGGGACGTGTTCCAGTGGGGAGGCGCTTGGCTTTGCGAAGGCGGGGTTTGTCCGACGCCGGACGGGCGCGGAAATCTGCTCCCCATCGAGCAACCGGAATTGCGCAAGCCGGAAGGACATTTTTATGTAACGACACGCCGCGGCAAACAGTTCAATTCCATGATATACAGCGAAACCGATCCTTTCAACGCTGCCGATCGGTACGATGTATTGATTCATGTCGATGACGCTGCTTCCTTGAACATCCGGGAAGGTGAAACGATCGTCGTTTACAACCGGCACGGGATGCTCCAAGGGAGAGCAAAATTCGAGGATACGAGGCCTGGGAACATTCAGGTCCACTGGCCGGAAGGAAACTGCCTCATTCCGAAAGGGGTATATGAGAAATACGCCGGCATTCCCGAATACAACACTGCCGTCATCGTGGAAAAAGCGGAAACATACTATGCATACAAAGATACGAAGTATGCCGAGAAACGGGTGGAGGAGCTGGAGATGGAAGTAGGCTAGAATAACAGCTCATGGCGGATGGAAACCAAGCCTTGAATAACCCGCATCGCTTTCATGTTTCTTAAGCTCGCTTGCCCGGATTTGATCGAAGAGACCAAGGCAAGCAAGGCGGCCGCCCAAGGTCTTCGCCGCCGGGGAAAGACTCGAGGGATATATATGAATCCACCTAACTGGAATCCTGTTGAAAAATGGCAAACGATCGTCCGGGTCCCCATTGAACAGATGTAAGTTTCTCATAAACTTTTTGATGTTAAATCGTTTTTGATGAAACATCACATGGTTCCCGTGGTTGGCGGGAAAGCTTACGGAATGGTACAATCCTCATATTCCCTGTATCGCAGGCTGCGGTTTCGTCATCGTTTCGAATCCGATCCGCAAATTTTCAAGTTGATCTGTTGATCTGATGAAGGAGAATTTCAACGATGAGTTCGGGAAAACGCGTACTTATTATGACCGCGGTTGTGGCCGAAAGAGATGCGGTGTTGCGCGGACTTAGGGGTGCCGGCAGCTTCGACGTGTTGGCGGCGGGCGTCGGCCCGGCTCCGGCGGCGGCGTCCACGGCCGCGGCACTGGCGAGCGGCGAATACCGTATGGTTGTTAGCGCCGGTATTGGAGGCGGCTTTCCCGGCCAAGCGGAAATCGCTTCGATCGTGGTGGCGAACGAAATCATTGCCGCCGATTTGGGGGCGGAGACGCCTGACGGCTTCCTCGGCTTGGACGAGCTGGGCTTCGGCTCCGCTCGCATCCCGGTTGAAGCCGAATCGGCGTTCCGGGTGGCCGAAGCGTTGAAGGCTGCCGGATTGAAGGCCGCAATCGGCCCGGTGCTCACTGTATCCACCGCGACGGGCACAGCGGCAACGGCGGCGGAGCTGGCCGCGAGGATACCGGATGCAGCAGCCGAGGCGATGGAAGGGTTTGGCGTGGCTACGGCAGCATTTCAGCGAGGCTTGCCTGTACTGGAAATCCGCGCGATCTCGAACACGGTCGGCCCCCGCGACAGGGCGGCCTGGCGGATCGGCGAAGCGCTCAACGCATTGGAATCCGCAAGCTCAGTACTTATAGAGGTGTTATAATGAGGATCGCTTTTTCACCTTGTCCCAACGATACTTTTGTTTTTCACGCTTGGGTGCATGGGCTGCTGCCTGGCGCTCCGAAGCTTAACGTGACCTATGCCGATATTGACATTACAAACAAACTTGCCGTTTCTGCGGACGGGCCGGACGTGCTCAAAATTTCCTACGCCGCTCTGCCGTGGGTATTGTCCGAATACGCGTTGCTGCCCTGCGGCGGCGCGTTGGGCAGAGGCTGCGGACCGCTTGTGCTGACAAGAAGCGGTGTTACCGCAACGCAAGATCCTGCCTCGCTTTCCGGCCGGCGGGTGGCGGTGCCCAGCGAGCGTTCGACTGCCTATTTGCTGTTCAGACTGTGGGCAGCCAGGCATGTACCTGGAGGCGTCGGGGAGATTGTAGTCATGCCTTTCCACGAAATTATGCCGGCCGTGCGCGACGGACTAATCGACGCCGGTCTGGTGATCCACGAGGCGCGTTTTACGTATCCGTCTTACGGGCTTTCCCTTCTGACGGACCTTGGCGGCTGGTGGGAATCGGACACGAATTTGCCGATTCCGCTTGGCGCGATCATCGCCAAACGGTCGTTGGATCTGAACGCAATTGCCGGCTGGACCCGCGCATCCGTCGAATACGCATGGGCGCACCCAGAGGCATCGCGCGAGTATGTATTGCATCACGCCCAAGAGATGGATCCTCAAGTGGCGCAAGCTCACATCGCTTTGTATGTGAACGATTTTACCGCGAATTTGGGCGATGACGGTTACGCGGCAGTTACCGCCTTGCTCGGCCGGGCGGCGGAAGAAGGGTTTGTTCCGGAGTTTGATCTCTCGGCACTCAGATAACAAGGAACTTCGGTTAAAGATTCGTGAAAAGCCAAGGAAATTTCCTCAAACGAACACCCCGATCTCTGTCTGGTTCAACGGTGAGAAATTACATGGTAAATTATCGGAACACATCGCTTTTAAGGGAGTCATTGCCACTCAAGCCGAGATGTACGATATGCAGTGGAAGGGGGAGTTCCGCGAGCAGATGACCTACATCTCTCCGGCCAGCGGCGATCCAGTCGGCGTATCCTTCTTACAGCCGAGATCCAAAGAAGATTTGATCCGGCGAAGAATCATGATGTCTTTGTGGGCCGAGATGCATCACGGATTTTTAGGTCGTGCGCCGGATTATATGAACACCGCGCTGATGGCCTTTAGCTCGGCTGCGGAATTATTGTCCGAACAAGATCCACGATACGCTGATAATATGAGGAACTATTATATTTACTGCCGCGAAAACGATATCACCCTCTCTCATGCTTTTGTCCAGCCTCATATTGGCAGATTCTCTACCTGTTTGCAAACATTAGAGGAACCGGACGCAGCCAAAGTGATAGAAAAGAGTGAAGTCACGCACCAAATTCTGTGCAGAACGATCGCCAAAACAGAGTTTCTGCTCGGGACGATCGAGTATATTGTTTCAGTACTCGGATTGAACAGCCATGCACACATCATCGAGAAGGTTTCGGAAGTCATAACCGTGCTGGAGACAATGAAGTCGTTGCTATTGGCAGCGGAAGAAAAGGCGTTTACGGACTCGTGGGGGACAGTAATTCCCGACCCGGACATCATGTTCACCGCTAACTTCATATTTCCCCGAGTGTATCCTCGCATCATCGAAATTTTGCAGTTGATCGGGGCCAGCGGATTGATCATGCTCCCGAGAGAGGAAGATTTTTATGCGGAATATCCGATGACATCAATAAATACTTAAGAGTAACTGATCTGGATGCTAAAAATAAAGGTGCTTATTCAGACTTGCTTGGGAAATTAGCACAAATTCGTTCGGAGGACGGCAAGTTTTGTATGAAAGGTTTTTCTTCGGCGATACGGCCCGGGTTGCCGGCCGGTTGTATAACGCCTATTCCAAAAGAGAGCATTATATCGATAAAGTAAAAAAATTTATAAGTATAAATCTCGACTTACATGAGCGTAGCAAGTGATGCAGAAGCCGCTACGAAAGTTCACCGACACGAGAAGGTTTCATTAACCACTTTCACTGACGGTAATTCGGAACCGCCAATGACGGTGGTTTTTTTGTTTTCGCCGCCGTCAAAGGTATGATGGAAAGAGTTAAATCGTAATTTTGTTATATAAAAAAATAGATATTGTTATTTATAAAGCATAAATTGTCATGTAAACTATTGTTAATTGATAATTTTGTTTTATCTTCAAGTCTCGCTCTTATCAGACGCTAGAAGGAGAAGCATGCCAATGTTCGGCGCATTACTATCGAGAAAGCGCTAACATTTTGTCTTCCGGCTTGAGGAACCGTTTACGGCTAAACCCGCGCCACATGCGGTTTAGTATACATGCAATCTGCCAACTGAGGAGAGGAGGCCAATTAATATGAACACGAACTGGTAACGACCGCTGTTATTCTGTTAGAAAGGAGGGCAGACAACATTCAGATTGCGTATGGTGCATCGCGAAAACTTTTTATAATTTTATTTCGATTTGAAAATGTTTGACGGATGTTGAAAGAAATCAGTACTAGCGAGGGTGAAAATGATGTTATTCAATCCAGTGAAAAGCGCAGCGGCGCACGTTAAACGCGTGTTGGCTGCCGGTCTTCTATGTGCATTGACGGTACAGGCTGCAGCTCCTGTTCCGGTGTTGGCGGCACAATCGGAAGCGGAGCAATCGGCGGCAGAAAGTGCAATCAGTTATTTGGACAAGCTCGATTTCGGCAATGCCGATTCCGAAAGCGCTCACAATTACAAGGGCGACTTTACAAGCGTCATCACCGGTTTCATGGGTGAAACCGCCCGGGTGTCGAATCCTCTCGTTCCGCAGGAAGGGCAAGGCGGGGATCTGACCTTCACGATGAAGGTCCATCCGTATCTCCGCAACTACTTTACCATGAAACTGGGGGGAGAAGACAACACGTCAGGCTATAACAGCATGATCAATATCAACGGCGAGCAGGTCGGGTATGTGAGACATGGCGATTATGAAGCCATCAGCAAGGGGGGGTGGTTGCCGAACCGCTTTTACTACAATACGGTTATGCTTCCGCTGGAGTCTACATACGGGAAAGAGACCGTTGAAATCACGATCAAAACGCTCAATCAGTGGGGGAATGTTACGAATTCTTCGAGAGGCTTCTATAACGCTTATACCCATACTCAGGCCTATCTAAACGTAGATGACGAACCGCAGGGCTATAAATTCAGGCCGGATCAAAACCCGGATACGATTGTGGCGGCGGATTTGACGAATGAGCAGAAGCAAGCGGCAATCGACGGCTACATGCAAAACCTCGTCAACCTGTTTAACAATTACTCGGCCAAAGTCGATTCCAATGCCGGCGGCAAGCTGTCCATCATCCGGTATCAGGATGAATTGAAATTTTACGCGAGCGCTTTGAAATACAGCTGGTCCCCGGCGAAGACTCCGGAAGAGAAGAGGGCGGCGCTGGAGCGCATTTTCAAAACGATCGACAACCATGTCAAGGATTATTACGGCAATACGAGACTGGTGCTGCGCGGCGGACACCAGGGCGACTGGGGCGGCTATTACGGTGCGCTCGGCGAAGCGCTGTACATCGCCGAGAACCTGATCAAAGACGATACGATCTATGGGCCGGCGGCGTTCAACGAATTTCTGGATCAGCCGTTCGTCACCGGAACGACGGAAGGCGAGTTCTCACTTGCGGGTGTGGACTGGAACGGCGGCGAGCTGACGCGCCGAGAAGCGTGGGAACGGGTGCTGAAAGCGAACTTCGATTTTGCACGCGCGCGTCTTTCCTATATTTACAACCAGATGCTCTATACGTATGAAGGGGCGTGGGAAGCTCACGTTGGTCTTGGCATTATCGGTTCTCCGTTCTTTGAAGGCAAGGAGCGCAGCCATCAAATTTTGCTTGAATCATTGGGGATCCGGCCGTTCCTCGGTGAAGAGGTGCTCGTCGGTCCGAACGGAGAAGAATTGGATCTGTATCATTCCTTGTTCTATCACGATGGGAGGGCGGTATTTACCGACGACTTCGTCCACATTGTCGGCAAAGGACTTGCCAAGAGCAAGCTGGACGAGAACGGCAACGTAGTGCGCCGCAAGCCGTACGGCGAACATTACACCGGCTTTACGGAAGCGGGGCTGACAAGGGAAAACGGCTACGTCGCCAACTATGGAGAAGCGGCAAACTACCTATTAAACTATTACTATAAAACGCTCGACCATGCCGGCGACGAGGAAATCAATGACGAAATCCTGAAAGCGGCGCTGAAAAACATCCACGCCCGCGGATATACCCGTTATTCGTCTTTGGACGGCGACGGAAAACGAGTGATGAGAGCGGAGCAAGTGACGGATGAGCGAAATCAGTCGTTGACCGGATTCCACGCGTACGGCGCGAGAGTAGGTCTTGGAATGACGATGCACTACGCATCGCTGGAAATGACGATGGCCCAGAACGAGCAAAAGTACAGCGGTCCGGAGTGGGACGAGTATTGGCAGTATGCGAAAGAAGCGGTCGGCTTTGCGCAGCAGCAGCTCGCGGATCGCCAGATGTTTAATGCGAACGACTTTGGCAACAGCGGTACAAATAGCGGACGAAATTTCCGGCTGGCGGATACGTACAAGTATGTGACGGCCGATCGGGCGAATTACAGCCGCTTCGGCGGCAGCGTGATGGCCGGGGTTGTGCTTCCGCAAACGGATTTCGATTATTACAAGCCCGAAGAAATCGCCGCCTTGGGCGTCAATCCGGACGATTACGAGCAGTTTGCGTGGGCGGATATCGACAATCTGTACCTGTCGGTAAGAGACGGCGATTTCCGGATGTTCGGCGCGTTCTTCTATCGCAATAAGGGCTCGGTTAGCAACGGCCGGCTTCATGTGATGAAAGACAACTACGACCATATCGTTCAGATCGCCACCAACAACCGGTTCCGGTATGAAGATTATTACTTGCGTCCGGATAATATCGACGTCGACTACATGTCGGATCAGGGGGGGAATAGGAGCGGCGCTCCCCAGGCGCTTATCGGCGAAGTCGCGCCGATTTCTTATCAACCGGGCGTCGGCACCGTCAACCGTGACAATCATGAACCGGATACGCCTTACTCCGGTTATCCGGAACTGCAAACGTCCAGATACGGGAAGTATTTCATGATTTTCAACACGACCCGCGAAGCATACGGCAATGAGCAATCGTTCGACGTTGAACTGCCGGCGGATTTCAGCGGCAGCACGGTACTCGACCTCGTATCGGGATCGAACGTTCCGGTTGTGGACGGAAAAGTGACCATTGCGGCCAAATCCGCGATGGTGCTGAAGTTAACGTCGGATATCGAGCTTGCTCCGAAGCCGTTGCACGTCGACTTCGTGAACGCTCTTGCAGGGAACGGCTATGTCGGCCTCTCCTGGAAAACGACCTCCGGCGGACAATCGTACACGATTACACGTTCGGAAACGGAAGAGGGTCCTTATGCGACCATCGCGACAGGCGTAGCCGGCAACTACTATAAGGACACTGCGGTTGAGAACGGCAAGGTGTACTATTACAAGGTCGCCGCGGTGAATGAGAACGGAGCGGGTTGGGAGTCCTGGCGCGCGAAGGCCGATTTGACCGTTCCGGTATCCGGCAATGCGGATACGGCCTGGCGCGATGACCGGATCGGCGGAACGGCCGGCAGCTCCGTGATCGACGGTTCGTCCGTCACGATCGGTTCTGTGGGCGGGACAGGTCTCGGCGAAGGCGACGATTACAACATTTACAAGCGGGATATTAACGATTCGCTGCACTTTGTCAGCCAGGTCGCAGCCGGAAACAGCTCGATCAGCGCGAAGCTGGACAGCGCGGCGGGGGAAGCAAGCGGCATTATGATGCGCGACCGGCTTACCGCCGACAAGGCTCGCTACATCTATTTCGGAGCGGATGCGAACGGCAACCTCGTTCTTCAGAACCGCACGCGGGTCTCGAAGCATCAATGGTCCAATCAGGTGGTAAGTCCGCTGAATGCGGGCATTGAAGGCTATACGGCGGCCGAGTATCCGTATTTAAAGCTGATGCGGGATCATGATTCGCAGACGGTATACGCGTTCGTATCCAGGGACGGTACAGAGTGGCAATATGTCACGAAGATGATGACATTGTTGCCTTACGCTTACTATACCGGCGTTGTGGCCTCCGACGAGGCGGAATTCAGCGAGGTAACTTTTACGGAAGCTTCGGAAGGAATCGTCACTCCTTTCACCGCAAGAGTGAAGGATCAGGTGACGTTGTATTGGAACAAGCCGAAGCAAGCCTCCTGGTTCAATGTATATAGAACCTATGATGAAGAGGCGAGCTTGACCGATCCGGTATTGAAACCGGGCACAACGGAATTGGAGGACGGTTCCCCTTGGGAGGAGGTTCTCACGGGCACGAGAGCGACGTCATTCCAGGAAACCGGCTTCCGTTTCGGCAGCGTGCACTATAAGGTGATGGCCGTTCACGGCGACGGAACGTTCGGACCGCTGTCCGCGACGGTTTCCGCATACGCTGACTCCATTGCCGTCGTTATGGCAGATGCAGAGAGACTCCCGGCTTCCGATTACACAAAAGTCAGCTTCTACCTGTACAATAAGGAATTGAGCCGGATCAAAAGCGAGATGGCGAAACCGGGCTTTGACGAGAAGAAGCTGATTGACGAGATTTACGACGCCAAAAAACTGCTTGTTTCCTACAGAACTCTTCTGACGAAAGTGCAGCTGCAGCCATCTATGGTAAGAGCATCGGATAAGGGTTTGGGAAGCGACAGTATCTCAGAAGAACAAAATGGATGGTATCTCTTCGATGGAGACTTTTCAACCGTAACCCAAAACAGATCCACCGTTAGTTGGGTTACCGTAGATTTCGGAGCAGGTAATGAAAAAGTTGTTGAAACCTTCCGCTTCAAACCAAGAGCTAACGTAGTCAGCCGTGTAATTAATACCGTATTTCAAGGTTCCAATGATGGCGTGAACTTTGTAGACCTGTATAAAATTACAAGCGCTAATGCTACCGATTGGAATAGTGCAATTAATCCTGACAAGACGCCATACCGTTATATCCGCATTTATGACGATCATTTGGGGCGTTGTACCTTTGAAGAAATCGAGTTCTTGGAGAGAGGCATTGACAAGACGCTTCTCACACAATTGTTCGATGAAGCTGCGGCTGCAAAAGCTGCGGGCATCTACACTGCTGATAGCCTCCAGTCTCTGCAGCAGGCTGTGGATGCGGCAACGGTGGTGGCGGGCAATGCCAATGCCACCCAAGATGAGGTAGATGCGGCGGATAACAGTATACTGGCTGAGCTGGAAGCACTGCAATATATCCCGGGCATGCCGGTGCTGGAATCGTTGAGAGACCGAACCGTAATTGCGGAAAACACGCTCTCGTTCAAGGTTGAAGCGGTAAATGCGGTAACCGAAGTCGTATATGGAGTGAATGATCTGCCGGCGGGAGCTTCCTTTGATGCAGCAACCCAAATGTTCGAATGGACGCCAAGGAAGGATCAGGGCGGTGTTCACGCCGTAACATTTACCGCGGCTGCAGGCGATCTCTCATCGTCCAGAACGATCAGGATCACGGTCAAAGGGCAGCCGGTGTTCGAGCCGGTAACGGCAGTGGAACTGACCGCGGAACAGCCGTTCACCTATGAGGTGCCGGTCTCCGATCCGACAGGCGAACCGCTTGTATACAGCGCTGGCACACTGCCTGAAGGTTCGGCGTTCGACGCATCAGCCGGCATATTTACCTGGACACCGAAAAATGCGGATTACGGCAGCCATCCGGTCACCTTCACGGTCAGCAACGGATTATTTGAGGTCAGCCAAACGATCGAATTTAAGGTAAACCTCCACATCCTGCCGCCGGAAGATTATACGAAAGGAAGCTACTACCTGTACACTCAGGAAGCAGAGCGGATTCAGGCGGAAATCGCCAAACCGGACGCCGATATAACGCAGCTTCTGGCCGAGCTTGAGCAGGCTGAAGAGCGGCTCGTTCAAGTGCCTTTATCACTCTATTCGTTTGAAGGCAACGCGGACAACGCAATCGGATCGTCTGACGGAACCGTTGTTGGAACTCCTGCTTATACAGCCGGCAAGGTCGGGCAAGCCATCGATATGGATGGAAACCAATACGTGACGCTGCCTGAGACGCATCCGCTTGCCAATTATGATGAGATCACTTTGGCAACGTGGGTGTACTGGAAAGGCGGCAACCAGTGGCAGCGCATTTTCGACTTTGGCAACAATACAAATGAATACCTGTTCCTTACGCCGAGATCGGGCAACAATACGCTGCGTTTTGCGATCAAGCACAGCGGCGGTGAACAAATGGTACAAACGTCGCAGTTGGCCGCCAATCAATGGGTTCATGTGGCGGTGACACTGGGAAGCGGTTCGGCGAAGCTCTATGTCAACGGGGAACTGAAAGCCACGAATAACAGCGCCACGATCAAGCCGAGCGATTTCAAACCGAGCCGAAACTATATCGGCGAAAGCCAGTGGCCCGATCCGCTGTTAAACGGCATGATCGATGAATTCCGCATTTACAACTACATCTTGACCGCGGAAGAAATTCAGGCGGCGATGAACAATACGGCTACGTGGGTTGACAACACCTTAATCCCGGTTTTGATAGAAGAAGCAGGTACGATCGACACTGAGCTTTACACAGAGGAAACCGTACAAACTCTTCAGTCGGAAGTATCGAAAGCTCAATCGGTGTATAACAATGCAGCTGCAACACAAGAAGAAGTCGATGCGGCAGCGGCGAGCCTGCTTGCGGCGCTCGAAGGGCTGCAGTGGAAAGACATCACGGCGTCGTTGGATGTTGCGGAGCCGAACGGCAAGAACGGCTGGTATACGTCGCCGGTCAAAGTAACTCTGTCTCCTGCGGCGATCGCGGAATACAGCCTCGACGGCGGAAACACTTGGACGGCTTACAGTACCCCTGTGAACTTGGACCAGGAAGGAAAGCATCAGGTTCAATACCGCCGTTCCGTCGAAACAGGTGAGACGGGGTCGCTCGAGGCGAAGATCGATCTGACGGCTCCTCAGGTAACGGTCACTGGAGATACGTACTACACGATCGATCAAGACATCTTGATTTCCTGCAGCGCGACCGACACAGTTTCGGGTGTAACGTATTCGCCTTGCGAAGTACCGCTGCTTCAAGCAAAGGCGTATACGCTCGAGTCCGGTCAGCATACCGTAACCGCGACAGCGGAAGACGCGGCGGGCCATCAAACGACGGTTACTCATACGTTTACGGTGGCGGTCACGTTTGACAGCTTGAAGACCGTCACGAATGTGTTCCTGCAGGAAACGAATTACAAAGCATGGGAAACAGTGGCCAAATCTCTGAATCAAAAGCTTGATCAGGCGAAAGCCGCGGCGGCCGAAGGGAGAACAGACGCAGCGAGGAGCATGATGGCCGACTACATCAAGCAAGTAACGGACCAAACCGGCAATTATTTCACGCAGGAACAAGCGGATATTCTGATCCGGTGGGCTCGAATCGTGATCTAGTCGAAAGATGCATAGCAGTACCTGGATCACCGAGAATAACGACAGTTCAAAAATAAAGCGGTCAGGCGGTCGATGGGAGCATCGGCCGCCTTCGCGTCTCTTCCGTTCGCTCGGGCAATAAACATGAATCATTGATTGACATCTGCAGGTTACAAGAGTAGCCTAAAAGGCTATCACTTTTTTTGGTATCGGCAGCATCTTAATGAGTGACTTAGCTGGTAACTTTCAATTATATGAAAGCGGTACATGTTGCTGATATAATAGGCTCCAGAGCAAATACCTTCTCCGTTAAGAGGTTGTGATCGTATGGGTTACCTGAGACAATTGCCGATCCGAGTCCAATTGTCCATGCTGCTTTTGCTTATCATCGTTATTGTCATTTTTATCATTTTCACCGATTATTCCAAAGCGGCGAGAGTCGTGGAAAAGAAAAACAGCGAGCACTTCTCGGAAACGATCTCGCAGATGAACCAGACCCTGTACTCCAATACCGATGTTGTAAAGCGACTGCTCCAGAATATATCCTATAACTCGTCCATTGTCCAAAAGTATTTGAATGAGACCGATCCGGCGGCAAAATTTTCGGAGTACACAGCTAAAAAGCTACATTTCAGACATGATCGGGATGAAGGACGGCATCGTCGATATTGCGCTTTTGAGCAATAATGGCGTTCACTTCAACACCAACGGCGAAATCAAGAATCTGCTCCCTTTCAAGGACGATATACCGAAAAAAAGATTGTTTTATTTTTTAGGACTCAAAACTCTCCCTATAAATTCTGAAAACCGAAATGTTTTTATCGCGGGAACTCACGTTTATTCAACGATTGACTTTAACAACGACAAGGAGATCGGAACCTTGCTGATTGTGCTGGACGCCAACGCGTTAATGGGTTCTCCGCATCAAGCGATGCGCTCCGGCGGAAGTAAAATATATATGGTGGACCGCAAAGGCACTTTGTTTTATTCCAATGATGAGTCGGCCAGAATCGGAAGCGCCTACAAGCAAATCGAATCTTCAGAAAATGATACGGAGTATTTCGTTCAGAGAGGTCCGATTCCCGATATCGAAGGGGAAATCATCGTAAAGCTGCCGCGAAGCGAGCTTCTGAGCGGTATTGAGGATATTCGCAAACAAGCTTTTTTGATTTTTCTTACTTCCCTGCTTTTGTTAACCGTTCCATACTTGGCTGTAATCAACAACATTGTCCAGCCTTTGAAAAAGTTAATGCAGCTCATGAACGAAATCAAATTGGGAAAATTGAACAACCTCAAAAAGCGGATCCGTCTCCAGGGGTATGCGGAAATCATCGTTATGGCCGACGATTTCAACCAGATGCTGGATGAAATCGACGACTTGACTCATCGGCTACTGGATAGCCGGACTAAACTCTACGAGTCGGAATTGGTCAAAAAGCAGTCCGAACTGGCGTATTTGCAGAGTCAAATCAACCCTCATTTTCTATACAACACGCTAGAGTCGATCAAAGGAATGGCAGCGGAGGAAGGGGCGAACAACATTTTCAATATGACAAAAGCATTGGCTCTGGTATTTCGCTACAGCATCAAAGGAACGGACAGAGTACCTCTTCGCGAGGAACTGAAGATCATCGAAAGTTACATCGATATTCAAAAAATCCGTTTTGGAAGCCGTTTGGGGGCAGAGTACCGGTTTCCTGAAGAAATACTGGACTGCAAGGTTCCGAAGATGATTCTTCAGCCGATCGTGGAAAACGCGATTTTCCACGGGATCGAACCCAAAGTCGGAGAAGGTTTGTTGCGGCTTGAAGGATATCTTTCCGAGAATGTGCTTCATTTATCCATCAAGGACAATGGAGTGGGCATTGCGGACCAAAAGCTTATTACCCTCATGAAAAGCGATGATACGACAGCCGGAATCGGTTTGAAAAACGTTAACAATCGGATCAAGTTGACCTATGGGAGCGAGTATGGCGTTCGACTGAACAGTGAAGCCGGAAAGGGAACCGAGGTCGTCATCATGATGCCAGCCGGGAGTGAATCCGATGTTTAAAGTATTTCTTGTAGATGATGAAGAACTGGTAATCAAGAGTCTGAAGGCAAGCGTGAACTGGAATCAATACGGATTTGAGATCGTCGGTTACGCGCTAAGCGGCGCCGAGGCGTTCGAAGCGATCGGGCAGCTGAATCCGGATGTCGTCTTTACCGATATTCGAATGCCCGGCATGAGCGGACTGGAGCTTATAAAAAATTTGAAGGATGCCGGCAACGGCGCGCTTCATATCGTCGTAAGCGGTTATGCCGAATTTGCGTTTGCACAGAAAGCGATGAATTACGGCGCGTTCGGCTATTGTCTGAAGCCGTTCGACGAGGCCGAAATTGCCGTTTACTTAAAAAAAGCGAAGTCGATTCTGGAAGAACGTGAAGGGTCCGTTCAGACGGATATTTTGGATCTTATTGAGGAAGAAAACGATCGTTCCAGAGAACGATTGCGCAAAGCGCTGTTATCTTCCGGAATCGATATGGAATCGGATGAGGGGCTCGGCGTCGCGGTTTCGATCGGAAACAACAAGCTGAAGCTTGACGGATGGAGAAGCTGCGTTACTCTAAGAATAGGTTTTGCCAAGCATGCTTATTTGTTTCGGATGAGCGATCATCATCGGTTATCTGCCGAGTTACAGGAAGCGGCTATGCATGGCATCAAAGGTGTCGGATTCAGCGGGGTCATCCATCGGGTTGACCGGATCAGGGACGCTATTCATTCCGCCGAAATCATGGCATATCAGTATTTTACGGCGGGAGCCAGGCTATCTGTCAAAGCGGACGGACTTCAGGAGAAAGCTCCTATCATTAAAAAACTGGAAGAAGCTATCGCCAGAAAAGATGGTTATCTCCTTCACGAACTGTTGGACGAACTGGGGACCTTATTTGAGAATGGACAATTAAACATCAAGCATGCTCTGATGGTCTACAATCGCATACAGTCCTTCAGACATCAGAGCGAAGAGGAACCTTTCGAAGATTATGTTTATTCCTATGAGAAGCTTACGAGCCTGTTTCGTACGGTCCAAGATATGTTGAAGCATTTGAAGGAGCTGCTGGAGGTTAAACATAATGCGGTTCATGAGCTGATGCTTTCCAAACCGCAAAACCGAACCTTCAAACCGATACTCGAATATGTCAACGATCATTTTTGTACCGATATTTCCATTCAAAGCATTTCAAAAGAGTTCAACTTAAATGCAAACTATGTCAGTCAATTGTTCAAGAAGGAAGTGGGGACGACGTTCACGGAGCATGTAACGAACCTCCGGATCGATTATGCCTGCAAGCTGTTGACCACGACGGATCTCCCTTTGAACGAAATCGCGGAGAAAGCCGGGTACGACGATTACTTCTATTTCAGCCGAATTTTCAAGAAAGTGAAGGGAATAACGCCCAGCTCGTATAGGGCTGCTCTATAAGAAAAACTTCTATCGAAGTACATTCAGAAATCCCGGTCGGGTCAAGGCCGGGATTTTGAGTTTCGGCGGATCCTTGCTGCATGGACAATACTTAGATGTACATGGACGAGGGTTAGCTTATCGAAAAATAAAACGTTTACAACTCATACAAATCGTGCAACTTTGCCTAAGAATCCTGTATGTTCGTGTCGAAAATTGTCTCTTAAAATAAATGTATAGAAAGAGACAGAGGTGAGACGAAATGAGAGACCATACGCAGCTTAGGCTTCATCAGGCACAGACCATACAGCAGTCACGGAGTCGACTGTGGAAAGAAATCGCAAAGCATAAGTACCTGTATGTTCTTGTTGTTCCAACCATTCTTTTTTACGTGTTATTTAGCTACCTTCCGATGTACGGAATTGTACTCGCTTTCAAGGAGTTCGACTATTCCCTGGGAATTACCGGGAGTCCCTGGATCGGTTTTCAAAATTTCGCGGATGTGTTCGCAAACCCGGATTTTTTGACCGCTTTTCGGAATACGATTTTGATTAGCTTCGGCAGGCTGATCATCGAATTTCCGGCGCCCATCATTCTTGCCTTGCTGCTGAATGAAATCTCCAAGGGCCGTTTGACGCGCGTGATTCAAACTGTCTTTACTTTTCCCCATTTTATCAGTTGGGTTGTCATAAGCGGAATTGTCGTCGGGATCTTCAGCAGTCAGGGCTTGTACAATCAAATTCTGTCCGTA
Source organism: Paenibacillus alkalitolerans (assembly GCF_016482785.1). Classification (GTDB taxonomy): domain Bacteria; phylum Bacillota; class Bacilli; order Paenibacillales; family YIM-B00363; genus Paenibacillus_AE; species Paenibacillus_AE alkalitolerans. The sequence continues at coordinate 52,561 of NZ_JAEMXM010000014.1, forward strand.
TTCGGCTTCGAGAGTCAATCTGTGCTGACGGATGGTCCCAGTTTTACGGCCGTGTTGTTCCTGTCTAACATATGGAAGGAGGCGGGGTGGTCGGCCATTCTGTATCTGGCTGCCATTGCGGGGATCAATCCGGAGCTGTACGAAGCGGCAGCCGTCGACGGAGCGAATCGATTCCAGCAAATGAAGGCGATTACATGGCCGGTCGTGAGATCGACTGCGGCAGTTCTCTTGATATTGGCCGTAGGCAATATTATGAACGGCGGGTTCGATCAAATCTTTAATTTGTACAACCCTGCCGTATATAACTATTCGGACATCCTGGACACATTAGTGTATAGAAGCGCATTTCAAGATGCTACCGGATTCGGTTTCTCGACAACGGTCGGATTTTTGAAGTCCGTTATCAATTGCGCCTTGCTTTTCGCCGCTAACTATTTCATTAAAACCGTCGCAAAGGAGGAGGGGTTGTAAGTGAAAAGAGGACCTAGTCTCGCCAACCTGATTATCACTCTTTTTCTTAGTTTCCTTTCGCTCGTTGCTTTGTTCCCTTTCTACCAGACGCTGATGCTGTCCTTCTCTACCCTTCACGATGCCGGGTCGAATCAATTGTTTCTGTATCCGAAAACTTTCGACTTGGCGGCCTACAAGTTTTTATTTGCGGAAGGCAAAGTCACACGGGGGCTGCTCATATCCGGCATCGTGACCGTAGCGGGAACCGCTGTCAGTCTGATCGTAACGTCGGCCGGCGCTTATGCTTTGTCGAAGAAATCGTTGCCGGGCAGAAATATCATTTTTGGCTTGATCATTTTTACGCTGTTCTTTAACGGAGGGCTGATTCCGTACTTTCTAACCTTGCAGAAGCTTCATTTGCAAAACAGTCTGCTTGTCATGATCTTTCCGTTAGCCGTGAATACTTTTTACCTGATCCTGATGAAAAACTTCTTCAATACGATTTCCCCGGCTCTGGAGGAGTCGGCCAAGATCGACGGAGCTAATGATATCACGATTCTGATACGGATTGTCGTCCCCGTTTCCATGCCCATCATTGCGACGATGACCCTGTTCTACGCCGTGGACCGCTGGAACGAATGGTGGCTTCCAACGATTTTCATTAACGACACCAAATTGTATCCGCTTCAATTGGTCTTGCGGAATGCATTAACCAACTTGAGCGCATCGGTTGGAGGCGCAGCCGCCGAGACGCTGGCGCGAGGAACGCAGAATGCTTATGAAGGTTCCGTACGGGGCGCCTTGATCGTGATTGCGATCGTGCCAATCCTTCTGGTTTATCCATTTATCCAGAAGTATTTCGCAAAAGGAATCATGATCGGTTCGATCAAGGGTTAAAGGGTTAATAGTAGCGAAGCTATTATTATATAAGTTTTGCACAAAAAAAAGGGAGGATTATGCATGACACACAAAAGTAAGAAACCGATTTTGCTGGCCGTCTGCTTGCTGGTTTTGGCCGCGGTATTTGCCGGATGCGGCACCGCCAAGAATGATCCGGCCGCTTCTTCCAACGAGCAGCCTGCTTCCGAGTCCGCAAGCGAATCCCCTGCTGCTGAAGATCCGTTTGCCAAGCATCAGGAACTCAGTGTTGCGATTTGGGGCATTCAAGACGGATTCGACAATCCGGAAGCCAAGAATGACACGATTTTCAATGATATGACAAAGAAATTCAATATTACTGTGAAACCGGTCCAGATCACCTGGAACGACTGGCAGGAGAAGCAGAAAGTGTGGGCTGCATCCGGTCAATTGCCTGATATTTTCGCGAATGCGCTTGCGACGGACAACCGCGCCTTGTACAGCACGTGGGCCAAACAAGGCGTAATCAAAGCGCTCCCGGAAGACCTGAGCAAATATCCGAATATCGCCAGGGTTATGGAGCTTCCTGCCGTGAAACCGCTGACGGTGGACGGTAAATTCTATATGGTGCCGCGGATGGGCTTCATCACGGATGGCAATGCGGGGGTTATGGACCGGCCGATCCTGTACCGCAAAGATTGGGCGGCACAGGCCGGGTATACATCCGATCCGAACAGCTACGAGGAATTCGTCGCGATGGTCAAAGCGGTCATGAAGCAGCGTCCCGGAATCACAGGCATTGCGATTAATAACAAGGATTATCTCCTGACCCCAATGCTCGGAAGCTTTCCGGAATTGGCGAGCATGAAGGATTCTTGGGTGAAAGAGGACGGGAAGTGGATCCCTTCTTTCGCTTCAACGAAAGCTCCCGAGGCCGTCAAACAGGTTTGGCAGCTTTATCATGAAGGTCTTCTGGATAAGGATTTCGCGATCCAGAAAGATGCGGACGGCCTTCTCAAATTTGTGAACGGGCAAGCTTTTATCTCGCTCGGAGGAAATATTGGCGCCAATATCGAGGCTTTTGTGAAAGCCAATCCCGACGCTAAAGTGTCGGATATCGGATTCATGCGCATTTGGCCGGCGGCGGATGGGAATCGTTACAACTTCGGCGTAACGCCATACTGGTCCGAGACGTTCTTCAGCAACAAAATGGACGACGAGAAATTCGACAGAGCGCTCCGATTGGTTGATTATATGATGTCCGAAGAATATTCCGCCCTTGTCAACAACGGTATTGAAGGCGTGGATTACAAGATCGAGGACGGTAAGGCGATTTCCTTGCTGTCGGCCGATCAAAATCTTGGAAAGAAATATCCGATCACCGCCGTTATCGGTTGGCTCGCATCATGGCACAGCGAATTCTCGGCGCAAGGCAAAAGAGTGATCAATGCCAATCCCGATTTGGCTGCATTTGATGCTATAACCAGTGAAACGTTCAATCGATTCAAGACCGAGAACAAACCGTCTCCAATCAACTTCGAGATCACGTTAATGTCCACTCCAGCCAAGGATAAGCTTGCCGGAGCACTTACGCCAAACAACGGCGGGATTGTAGATGAATTCTTCAATGTTATTCTGAAAAATGACGATCCCGTCGAATCGTGGAAGGCCGTAGTCAAATCCTACGACGCCAAAGGGCTGCAGGAAGCCATTGCCGAAGTCAACGCGAAAGCGCAAGAAATGGGCATTGAATAAGCACGGCTACAAGGGAAGTAACATCCTCAATACGGATGTTGCTTCCCAACTTCACAAAAATTCAAAAACGATGCCGTTGATTTCGGCAAAGGGCGATAATAAAGGAGTTGAGTGTATGTTTAAAAGTTCATGGTTTCACACAAGTAATATGAGGTCTAAACTGTTTTCCTTTCTGCTTGCGTTTGTAATCGCTTTCATTCCACTGGCGGCTAACTTTCCGTCAAAGGCTGAGGCGGCTACGACATTGCAAGTATATCCAGCTCCCGCGGGTATCCCCCTTAACGCCGACTATACCGTGCAAGTACGGGAACCGGGCGGAGTCTGGCAGGATCTGGATGAGTATCGAACAACTGTCGGCCATCCTACGAAATACAATGCTTCTTTTGTTTATTTCGATACGGACGGTCAGGTCGAGATGTCAGTGACCTATAACGCCGGAACGCTTACGTCGGCTCGAATTCGTGGTTTGAACACGGTGATTACCCCTAACATCAACGGCAATACGATGACATTTTCCATGTCTGGTCCTATGAAGCTCTCTGTAGAGGTGAACGGGGATATAAATAAGCATCTGATGATTTTTGCAAACCCTTTGGAAGTCAATCCTCCAAGCCCTAGCGACCCGAATGTCATTTATCTTGGTCCCGGTATCTATCAAGAGGACTATACCGTACCTAGCGGCAAGACGCTTTATATCGCCGGCGGAGCGGTCGTTCAAGGCGCCATTAATTTTGATAATGCCACTAATGCCAAAGTTATAGGCCGTGGTGTACTTGACCGTCCTGTGGGAAGAGCCATATCCGTTGACTATGCGAACCAAATCACGATTGATGGGATTATCGTTAATAATTACGGTAGTGGGAATAATGGCGGTTGCGCTATAAATGTCGGAAATTCATCCAATGTTCTAATCAATAACTTTAAAGCCTATGGCGTTAATAAATGGGGGGATGGCATAGATGTCTTTTCCTCTACCAATGTTACTATCAATGACGCATATATACGCAGTCATGATGATTCGGTCGCTGTTTATAATGCGCGCGCTAATGGCGGAAGAATCTGGTATGGCGATACCAAAAACAATATCCGCACTTGTCGGATATCCGAATATAAGCCACTTTTTCCGGGTGTTCAAGAAATATGCCGGTTGCACCCCAGGACAGTACCGGGAGATGTCGGGCGGGAAAGTGAAACACTAAATAGCGCAAACGGTGTTGCCGGATCGGTAATAAATAAACAGTAAGAGGAATAATGACATGATTAGAAGAGCAGCGGCCTTGCGCCCTGTTCTTTATTTCTTCTATTAACGTAATTTTGTTATACAGAATATAATATCTTATTATTTTACTTGAAAAGCAGGTGCTTTATACTAATGAAATAAAATAATTTTATTTTATACAAAGGAGTTTAACGGAACGTGTCAATTAAAAAATTGCAAGACGCCGAGCTTGCCTCCATGTTGAAAAGCAGCATTCGGCTGAAAAGCCGGGACGGCGTTGAGGCCCCCTGGCTGAACCTGAACGATGAGGACATGGAATGGTGGCGGGACGCCAAGCTCGGCTTTTTCGTCCATTGGGGACTTTATTCCATACTTGGGCGCGGCGAGTGGGCCATGTTCAACGAGAAAATTCCCGCCGACGAATATGCGAAGCTGGCCGGTCGGTTTAATCCGCAAAAGTGGAACCCGGAGCAATGGGCCAGCTTGGCTCAAGAGGCCGGAATGCGGTATTCGGTCATGGTCACCCGCCATCATGACGGCTTTGCGCTATGGGACAGCCCGGGCAGCTACGGACGGTTCGACAGCATGCATGCCGCCGCGAAACGCGATTTTGTTAAAGATTATACGGAAGCCTTTCGCAAAGCCGGTCTGCGGATCGGATTATATTATTCGCCGATGGATTGGCGGTTTCCCGGATACTTCAAGCCGAAGGAGCTGGCCGACAACGCGGCGTTGATGAAAGAGCAAGCCTATGAGCAAATCCGGGAGCTGACCACGCGGTACGGGACGATCGATATTCTCTGGTATGACGGCAGCTGGCTGGCTCATTCCGGAACCGACGCCGATGCGGCATGGTTCTGGGAGCCGGTAAAGTTAAACGAGACGGTAAGGAGCAGCCAGCCGAAATGCGTCATCAATCCGCGGTCCGGCTGGATCGGCGATTTCCAATGCGACGAAGGACCGCACGAGATTACCGGGAACATCATTCCCATCGATTGGGAGAAATGCTTCACCATCGCGTATCACTGGTCCTATGACCCGAAAGAAAGGGTCATGCCGCTTGAGGACATCATCAAAATCATGATCGATTGTTTTGTCCGCGGCGGCAATGTGCTGCTCAACGTTGCTCCCGATCCGGACGGGGAAATACCGGCAAGCCAAGTGGAGCGATTGAAGCAAATCGGCGAGTTTATGAAGAAAAACGGCGAAGCCATTTACGGAACGCGGTCGGGACCGCTCGAGCCGGTCGACCATATTTACGGCATGACCCGCAAGGGAAACCATCTATATTTGCATGTACAAAATATGCCGGCTTTTGACGGCATGGTTTTGCCGGCGCTTCCGCAGAAAATCGTACGCTGCCAATTGCTGGACGGCAGCGCGGTCCCTTTCGAACAAAATGAGCAGGGGATTTCCATCAAAGTTCCTAAAGAAAAATGGGAGCCGCTTGATACGGTTATCAAGCTTGTTGTAGAAGCAGGAGGCTGAAACTGGAAATGTCTAACCGGCCGATTGTTATATTTTGGACGGATATTTCCGTATGATGTCAATTTATCCAATCCATAAATAAATAACGTAATATCATTTTATAATTTATAATATACTTCTATTTATATCTTATAAATAAGTAGATTATAATACTATTAAAAAGTAATATTGATATAATGACAAAGCGAATGTGTTCAATCTGAAACGAATGCTTTGGGAAATGAAAACGTTATCAACAATAAAAGAGCGGGTGCTGTCGAAGCTTCGGTGTAGTGGAGGGGGTATTAAATACATGTCATCTAAGGGGGAAGCTGGATTGAATTCCACATTGCAGATCTCTGCGCCGAGAAAAAAATCTGTGCTGAAACAAATAAAAAGACACTGGCAGTTCTATTTGCTCATTATCGTGCCCATAGCGCTGCTCATCACGTTTAAATATGTTCCCATGTACGGCGCGACGGTGGCGTTTAAAAACTTCAGCATCGTGAAGGGCATCCTGGGGAGCCCGTGGGCCGGGTTCAGGCACTTCGATTATTTCTTCAACGGGCCTTACTTCTGGCTCATCTTGAAAAATACACTCATCTTGAGCTTGTACGGCCTGCTCGTCGGGTTTCCGATTCCGATCATCTTCGCTCTTGCGATGAATGAGGTTCGCAGCGCGATGTTCAAAAAGTTCGTGCAGTTGGTTACCTACGCGCCTCATTTCATCTCGACGGTCATTGTCGTATCGATGATGGCGCTGTTGTTCGCGCCGCAAATCGGCCTTGTTAACAATATTTTGGTACAGTTCGGCTTTGACCGAATCAATTTTATGGGCGAGGCGTCATATTTCAGATCGCTGTACGTCTGGTCCGACGTGTGGCAGAACGTCGGATTCAACGCCATCATCTATTTGGCGGCGCTCTCCGGCATCGATCCGACGCTGTACGAAGCGGCCAAGATGGACGGCGCGTCCAGGTGGCGGAAAATCATTCACATCGATCTTCCCGGGATCGCCCCAACCATCGTTATATTGTTGATTTTGGCCGTCGGAGGCATTATGTCCGTCGGTTTTGAGAAAGTGTACCTGATGCAAAATCCGATGAACGCGGATACGTCCGAAGTGATCGCGACTTACGTATATAAAGTCGGTTTGCTCAATTCGAACATCAGTTACGCGACGGCAGTCGGGTTGTTCAATTCCGTCGTCAATCTGATCCTGCTCGTCAGCGTTAACGCGCTGGCCCGGAGGGTCAGCCAAACGAGCTTGTGGTAAAGGGGGAGACGCAGACATGCAGACGAGTCGAACAATCAAAATCAAGGAGTCTCGCGGAGACCGGGTGCTGCTCATAGCCATCCATACCTTCCTTACGCTGTGCTCTCTGGTTGTGCTTTATCCGTTGATTTACATTCTCAGCGCTTCGTTCAGCAATCCTTTTGCCGTCATATCCGGCCAGGTATGGCTGTACCCGGTCGATTTTACGCTGATCGGATACGAGACGGTGTTTAAAAATTCGCAGGTGCTTGTCGGGTTCGCCAATTCGTTTTTTTACGCGACGGTCGGCACGTTGGTTGCCGTCACCGTCACCGTGATGATGGCTTATCCGCTGTCCCGCAAAACCTTCTACGGTCGAAATTTGCTCATGTTTTTGCTCACTTTCACCATGCTGTTCAGCGGCGGGCTGATCCCTTTGTATCTGGTCGTAAAGGACCTGAATCTCATGGATACCCGTTGGGCGCTTATTATCCCGAACGCGCTCGGCGTCTTTCAGATCATCATCGCCAGGACCTTCTTCCAGAATACGATTCCCGAAGAATTATCGGAAGCGGCTGAAATCGACGGCTGCAGCGATATGGGATTTCTGTTTCGCGTCGTGCTGCCGTTGTCCAAGCCGATTATCGCCGTCCTTGTGCTGTTTTTTGCCGTTGGACAATGGAACGCCTATTTCGATGCTTTGCTGTATCTCAAGGACAACGCCAAATATCCGTTGCAGCTTGTTCTTCGGAACATCTTGCTGCTTCAAACAACCGAAAATCCGACGAATATTTCGGAAACGATGAAGAGACAGGGTGTCGCTGAACTGATGAAATATTCTCTCATTGTCGTCTCTACCGTGCCGGTTCTTGTTCTGTATCCGTTTATTCAGAAGCATTTTGTGAAAGGGGTTATGATCGGCTCGCTTAAGGGATAGCGCTTATTCTTTAAAGGGGGTGAAGCCAGGCAAACAGCGGTGCAATTCACGATTATGGATCGAAAGTTAATTCCGTCATGAAATCAAACTGGGAGGTTCAAGAATGAAAAAGACATTGACCTTGATTCTAAGCATGATGCTTATAGCCGTTACGGTGCTTGCCGGATGCTCCGGCAGCAACTCCGCAAGCGAAAGCGAATCCGGAAACACGGACAATCCCGCACCGGCCGAAGAAGCGAACAAAGAACCCGTGCCGCTCACGATTTTTATGGCCGGCGATCCCGAGCAAGATTTTTCCAACAACAAATTTACCAAAGAGATTGAGGAAAAGCTGAATATCAAACTGGACCTCCAGGTCAACGGCGGCGAGGTCATTAAGGACAAGAGGCAGCTTGCCCTGACCAGCGGGGATTATGCGCACGTGTTCCTGTTGAACTGGACCGACTATATCTTGCCTGCAGAACAGATGAAGCTGGGACAGCAAGGCGTATATGTTCCGCTGAACGATCTCATCGAGGAGCATGCACCCAACATCAAGAGGCTGATGGAGGAAATCCCTTACTACAAAGCGGGTGTCACGGCTCCCGACGGCAACATCTACGCGCTGCCGGGCATCAACGAATGTTACCACTGCAGCTTCGGATCGAAAATGTGGGTCAACTCCGAATGGTTGAAAGCGGTCAACCTGGAGATCCCGAAGACAACCGAAGAATTCAAGGAAATGTTGCGAGCATTCAAAAACAATGACTTGAACGGCAACAAACAGAACGACGAGGTACCGTTGAGCGGATTTACCGGCGCTCGCGTATCCGCTCCGTTGATGAACGCTTTTATTTTCGACAAAGCCACCGGTGAATGCGGCGCGAGCTCTTGTTTCCTGATGGTCAACAACGGGAAGGTTGAGCTTACCGCCAACAAACCCGAGTTCAAAGCCGGATTGGAATATATCGCTTCGCTATATGCGGATGGATTGATCGATCCGGGCGCATTCACGCAAGACTTTAACGGTTACAGACAACTCGCCAATCGCGAAGACGTCGCTATTCTCGGTGTCGGGGTAGCCTTGCATCCGTATGTCTTCAACCCGCCCAGCAACCCGTTCAATACGCAGTATGTGCCGATTCCTCCGCTTACGGGACCGAATGGCGTTTCGTATACAGCGAACGGCACCGGAATCCCTGGCGGAGCTTTCGCCATCACCAACAAAGCGAGCAAAGAACAGCAAATCGCCGCGATCAAGCTGGCCGACTACATGGCTTCGGAAGAAGGTACGGTCCGGATGACGTTCGGGGAAGAAGGGGTCAACTGGGAGAATGGCGGCTCCGGGGATATCGATTTGAACGGCGAACAGGCTAAATACAAGCCGATTCCCAAGACGCCTGACGAGAGCAAAGCGCTCAACAACTCATGGGGCGAAGTCGGTCCTTTCGTCAAGACGAAAGAGTTCCGCGCATCCTGGGCTGTGGACCAAGATATGATGACGCCGGCGGGATACGAGCTCAGATTGTTCAAAGCGACCCAGCTCTATGACGGACACCAGCCGAAAGAAATGCTGCCCGACGGTTTGTTCATCGATCCGAATCTTGTCGATGAATATGGCTTGCTTGCCACCAATATCAACAAGTATGTTGAAGAAAGCATGATAAAGTTCATTACGGGCACCAGTAACTTCGGCTCGGATTGGGACTCATACGTCAGAGGATTTGAGAAATTGCAATTGAATCGTTATCTGGAAATTATCCAGACGGCATACGACGCATCGAAGTAATTTACCATGTAATGAAAACGGTTGAGCAGGGGACTAAACCTGCCTAACCGTTTTTTGTTTGTAACGGTATTCAATTGTAGTGCAATTTCCGAAAATCGCCCGGCGTGACACCTTCCATTTCCATAAAGATTTTGTTGTAATAGCTTACGCTGGGATAGCCGGAGTTTATTGCGACCTCCTTGATTTGCATATGCGGATCGCTTAGCAGCATTTGTTTGCTCATCTGGATCCGGCATTTCGTAATGTAAGAGAGCGGCGTCATCTTTGTTACTTTTTTAAACAGGCTGCAGAAGTAATTAGGTGTCAGCTTCGCCTTGTCCGCCCACTCCTCCAGGATAAAAGGAAGGTGGGCGTTCTTTTGCATCATCGGAAGCAGTTGAATGATCCGGTCAACGTTGTGTGTGCCCCTTTTATTGGAAAAAGGTATCGCATTACACATAAATTCAACGATCACGGCATAGGTCAGGGCGGAAATTTTGGCAGGCCGCAAAAAGTTGTTCGCTTGAATTTCATCAAGCAGTTCCAGCCACGCTTGCTCGAGCGGCCCGTTCTCTTTCATATACCAGAGGGACGATTCGTGAAAGCCTCTTTCCAGCATAAAGCTCGCCAAGGCGCTTCCGTTAAATTGCACCCAATAAATCTCCCAACGGTCGTCTTCCGATGTGTAATAGCGCATTCTTTGAAACGGCGTGTGGAGGAACACATCTCCTTGTTTTAAGGTGTAGACGGTCCCGTTCAATTCCAGATATCCCTTGCCGCCTATTACGAAATGCAAGCTGAAATCTCTTACCCCCGCATCGCGAGTGACATTATGTTCAAGCGGCCTGGTGTACTTTCCTACCGAGTCCGGAAAACAAAAAAAGTTATATTCGTCGAAGGCAGGCAGCATATATTGGCGGTACATCAAAAGAACCACTCCCATATAATTTGGTTATACTATCACATTAATTATTCGTGCTACTTATATCAATTATATAGGAAAATAAGCTTGAGAGGGAATAACGAAATCGTAACATTATTTTATTGTTTGGAAAATTGTGTTATTTTCTTCCTGATGAAGCATTTCTATAATCAAATGTAGGGCCGTTCTATAACTTGGCTCGAATGATCATTGCAACACAAAAAGGAGGTGCAACAGAAAGCGCTTACAGTTCACCGCCATTGCTGCGTCGAAAAACCGGTATGAGCACTGGGCAAAAAAAGGAGATGAATTTTATGATGAAGAAGATCTTAGCGTTTTCAATGATTTTATGCTTTCTGGCAAGCATGATAGGGAATGTTAGGGAAGGGCAAGCAGCTACAACCGGCCCCTTTGTACATCCTGGCATTCTCCACACACAGGCGGATTTCGACCGCATGAAGCAGATGGTTGAGGCGGGCACGGAGCCTTATTGGTCGGGGTTTGAAAAGTTGAAGAGCAGCCCGCTTTCAGCCTCCGGTTGGACCCCGCGCGCGACGGAGACGATCATTCGCGGCGGCGACGGCGACAATGTAGCCTTGTTGTACATCGATGTTGCCCGCGCTTTCCAGAATGCCATAAGGTGGAAGGTTACCGGCGATACGGCTCACGGCGATACGGCAGTTAACATTCTGAACGCCTGGTCGTCCACACTTAAAGAGGTCACGGGCAATGCCGACCGCTATTTGGCTGCCGGACTTTACGGCTATCAGTTGGCTAACGTGTCGGAGATTATGCGTGACTATCCCGGTTTCAATGTGGCACAGATGCAGGACATGTTGTTGAATGTATTTTACAAGCCTCTTAACGAGCGCTTCCTGATCGGCAATGAATTCGGCGATGATCACAACGGAGCATACATCCAAAATTACTGGGCGAACTGGGATTTGTGCAATATGGCGGCTACGGTTGCGATTGGCATTTTTACTGACCGCCGGGATATTTACAACATCGGAATCGAATACTTCAAACACGGTGCCGGGAACGGTTCCATCTATAATGCGATTCCATTCCTGCACCCCGACGGGCTCGCACAGTGGCAGGAGTCCGGGCGCGACCAACCGCATTCGGTACTGGGCATCGGGTTAATGGCTGCTACGGCTGAAATGGCTTGGAATCAAGGCGACGATTTGTATGGGTGGGCCAATAACCGTTTCTTGCGCGCAGCCGAATACGTTGCCAAATATAACAATGGGGGAGACGTACCGTTTTCGACCTACGAATGGGGAACCGGCGTAAACGGCGACGTTCGATGGCATACAGAGATTTCCAGCTCCGGCCGCGGTGATGCGCGACCGGTCTGGGAAATGATTTACAACCACTATGCAAACCGCAAGGGGCTGTCGGTGCCCAATATTGCCGCACGCGCCCAGATGTTGAGACCTGAAGGCGGTCCGAACGCACACAATAATCATCCTTCGACATTCGACCAACCCGGATACGGTACGCTTCTTTATACTCGGCCGGCCGGCAGCGGCGGAACCGCAACGCTTCATGACGGAAATATTCCGGACGGCACTTACCGTTTCATTGTGCGCCATAGCGGCAAGGCGATGGATGCTGCCGGGACAACAAACGGTGCAGCTGTTCATCAATGGTCCTATCATGGAGGAAGCAACCAGCACTGGACCGTGACCCATCTTGGCGGCGGTCAATACAGCGTTAGGAATGTGCAGAGCGGACGATCTTTGGATGTAGCACAAGCGTCTCATGATCATAGAGCCAAATTTCAATTGTGGAGCTATCATGGCGGGGACAATCAGAGATTTGCATTTATCCCTGTAGGCGAAGGTTATCACCGCATCACTCCTGTACACAGCAACAAACCGGCTGACGTGGACGGTGTCTCCACCGCGGATGGTGCCCTTATACAGCAATGGCGGTATGTTCTTGGCGGTAATCAGCAGTGGAAGCTCGAACCGGTATCGGTTAACGTTCGCTTACAATCGCATAACTTTCCGGACCGTTACGTACGGCACTTTGACTTTCGTGCACGGATCGATGCCAATGTTTCTCCGGTTCAAGACTCACAGTTCAAGATGGTTGCCGGATTGGCCGATACAAGAAGCGTTTCGTTCGAGTCGGTCAACTTCCCCGGGCGCTACTTGCGTGTCCGAACCAATGGAGAAGTATGGCTGGATTCGAACGACAGCACGACAGCTTTCGCGAATGATGCAACCTTCCGCCGCGTAGCGGGATTGGCGGATCCCCAAAAATCGTCCTACCAAATGTGGACGGATTCGACCAGATATTTGCGCCACTTCAATAATCTTTTGTATGCCCAAAGCGGGTCAGGATCGACGTTTAACGCCGACGCGACTTTTACTGAAGTCGCCCCGTAAACTAACATATGCAGGCGGAGCCGACCGGCAGTGGCAATTAATCAAACAGGAAGAGCAGCGGCCTTTTTGCCCTGCTCTTTTATATTAACGCAATTTCGTTATATACAAGATAATATTATGCTATTTTACTTGGAAAATCGGTGATTTATACTAATTGAATGAAATAAGGAGGGGCTGCTATGAAGCTGCAATACCGGACACCGGCCGGCGCCTGGACGGAAGCGCTTCCGGTCGGAAACGGCCGGCTCGGCGCCATGATTTTCGGCGGGGTGGAGAAGGAACGCATCCAACTGAACGAGGATACGTTATGGTCGGGATTCCCGAAAGATTGGAACAACCCCCGCGCGAAGGATGTGCTTCCGCAAGTGCGCCGGCTTGTAATGGAAGAGCAGTATGAGGAAGCCGACCGGTTGTGCAAAGAAATGATGGGGCCGTACACGTAATCGTACTTGCCCTTGGGCGACTTGTATCTCCAATTTGAACACGGGAATATTTCTGACGGGTACAAGCGGCACCTCGATTTGGAAGAAGGAGTCGCATACACGGAATACAATGTCGGCGGTGTGAATTATACCAGGGAAATATTCGCATCCCACCCGGATCAGGTTATTGTAGTCAAGGGTATATTGAGCTGCTTCCCGCGCTGCCCGACCGTTGGCCGGAAGGATACATCAAGGGCTTGCGAGCCCGCGGCGGATTTGAAGTAAGCGTCAGATGGGAAGGCGGCCGGCCGGTTGAAGCCGGGATTTTGTCGCACAAGGGAGAGAAATGCGCTGTGCTGTCGAGGCATCCGTTCCGAATTCTGGAAGGAGAGAACGCGATCGCCTCAGACGTATACAATGACGGCGTGCACCGGTTTCCGACTAAGCCGGGATTCAAATATTTGCTTGTTTTCGAATAACATCAGCGGTTGAGCGCACACGGGAGGATTATACATAATGACAGTTCATGAAGAGTACGCCGGATATTTGTTCGTCTATTTCACCGATAAGGGAGATTCGGGGGAGGAGGTGTATTTTGCTTTAAGCAAAGGAAACGACGCACTTCATTGGCAGGAGCTTAACGGGGGCGAACCGGTACTTGTTTCCCGCTTGGGGGAGAAGGGTTTGCGGGATCCTTTCATCACCAGATCTCCAGGGGGAGACAAATTCTACTTGATAGGAACAGACCTTAAGGTTCACGGCATCGGAGGCTGGGACCGCGCCGTAACGAAAGGAAGCAGGTCCATCATGGTTTGGGAGTCCGCGGATTTGATCGATTGGTCCGATCAAAGAATGGTGGAAATCGCTCCTCCGGATGCAGGGTGCGCATGGGCGCCGGAAGTTTTTTACGATACATCGTCGGAACAATATATCGTATTTTGGGCGTCTACGCTTCCTGGCAAAGAACAGGAATCGTACCATCGCATGTTGTATGCGAAAACAAATGATTTCGTCACCTTTACGTCCCCGGAAATATTTATGGACTACGGGTACTCCGTCATAGATACGACCATAATCGAGCATCGGGGCAAAATATACAGATTTTCAAAAGGCCGCAATGTGATTCAGGAAGCGGGGAATTCGTTCTTTGATGCGAACTTTGCCATAATTAATGAAAACATTGAAGAGAAATTCATGACCCGGGGCGAAGGACCGATCGTGTTCAAGTCAAATACCGAAGAGAAATGGTATTTATTTATTGACGAATTTGGATTAAGAGGGTATCTGCCGTTGGAAACGACGGATTTGGATTCCGGCGTATGGACGATGCCGAAGCATTATTCCTTGCCGCCCAAACCGCGCCACGGAACCGTAATGCCGGTCACAAGTTCCGAGTACGACAGATTGATGGAAAAGTACGGCAACAAATAAACATAGATGTGCGTCATTGGTTAGGCAATTCATGATAATTGTCTAACCTTTTTTTATCAAAAATGAATCACGATCTGAAGTGCTTGCGATACGACATCGGAGATTGACCGACGATTTTTTTGAATACCGCATTGAACGAGTCGATATCGCGGTATCCGACGAGCTCGGCAACGGTCGTAATTTTATGCTCGGTATTACGCAGCAGCTCGCAGCTCTTATTCACGCGTACATTTTGCAGATAGGAACCGAAGGATTGGCCGGTGTGCCGAACGAATTTTCGCTGCAGATGCCGACTGCTCCACCGGGACATTCGAGCCAGGTCAGTCAGCGTAATCGCTTCGCTTATATTATTTTCAATATATTGGATAACTTGCGAGAAGTCAGCGGCTTCAGTGATAGATTTGTCGACGTCCCCGTATTTCTGCCGGTATACTTTGACAACCAATTGGCTCAAGAGCGTATGCAGCATCGTCGTGGAACCTATACCGGGAACGGATAACTCGCGGTACATATTCTGCATTAATCCCTCAATTGAGCCATCGGAGTCGAATACCGAGTAGTAGGTAGAGCCGCTGCCGCCAAGCGACGCCAGATGCTCTCGCAAAGGCAAATCATGCAAGAAGAGAGACAGGCGGTCCATCATCTGCGCATCGAACAGGCAGTTATAGACAATCAGCGGATCCCTGAGGGAATCGTACGAAGACGGGCGAAACACATGGGGGATGCCGACGGGTATCACGAACAGCATTCCTTTGCGAACGGGAATCTTTTCTTGCACGATGTGGTGAAAGCCGCTTCCCTCGGATACATAGCAGTACTCGATAAAATCATGCGAGTGGAAGGGAACCAGGAAGTCTTCCGTGTAGCGGTTGACCAGTACATGCAGATTGTTTTGCAGAAAAGTCTCGCCCTTGAACAGTTGAGCCGCTTGCTTCAATCGAGTTCCTCCTCCGGAATTTATGGCATGAACGCAGGGGTAATATGTCCTTATTGCCGGGTGAATCTAAGGGCATTGCAGCTATAATTATAGGGCAAGAACGAATATATATCCATAAAGCGAGGTCATCCCATCCCTATGTTCGCTGTGACAAAGCTCCGCTGCGAGTATAAAGAAAATCCGATCGGAATCGATATAACCGTACCAAGGATCAGTTGGCAGCTGCTGTCGGACAGCAGGGACTGCGTCCAGTCGGCTTATCGAATCCAGGTTGCGGAACAACCTTCCTTCCAAACTGTTTTATGGGATTCGAAGAAGGTGGAGTCTTCGGAGTCTATCCATATAGAATTGGTTGGGCTTCGTCCGGAAGCACGCACGCGCTACTACTACCGTGTTCGGGCGTGGATTGGAGCGGGAGTGGAGTCGGACTGGTCTGAGACGGCCTTCTTTGAAACGGGACTTATGGATGCAAGACAATGGAAGGCCGAGTGGATCAGTGCACCGCTTCAACAATTCCCTCCCGATTCTGAATCTTGCCCGCAGCTTCGCGCGTTTGTCGAGGTGAAAGATAAGATCTCCAGCGCAAGGATTTACGTAACCGCTCTTGGATTATACGAGCTTGAGTTGAACGGCAAGCGCGTAGGGGATCACTATTTTACTCCGGGATGGACGAGTTATGGCAAGCGGCTGCAGTATCAAACCTACGATGTGACTGCTCTTCTGCAAGAAGGCACGAACGTGTTGGGCGCTCTGCTCGGCAACGGCTGGTACAAAGGCTATCTGGGGTGGCAGAACCATAAGGAAATGTACGGCTCTCGGACAGCTCTGCTGTTAGAGCTTCACATCCGGTATGAAGATGGATCTGAGGAGTGCCTTCTGTCCGGCCAAAGCTGGCAAGCTGGGGAAAGTGCAATCCGAATGTCGGATATTTATATGGGAGAACGATATGATGCGCGATTGGAACGTGACCTTTCCGATCGGTCGCAAGCCGGGTGGTATCAGGTTGAGGTTATCAACCGGTCCAAGGATATCATTGTTGCTCAGGAAAATGTCCCCGTGATGCAAGTCGATCGTCTGAAGCCGAGAGCATTACTGACAACTCCGGAGGGCGACCGTGTTCTTGACATGGGACAGAACATGGTAGGATGGCTGAAATTTACCGTGCAGGGTGAAGCCGGGCAGACGGTAGAATTGGAGCATGCGGAAATATTGGATCGGGACGGGAACTTCTATAGGGATAACTTACGGCGCGCGGAGCAGCGCATAAGCTATACGCTGAGAGGCGGAGAAGCGGAAACGTTCGAGCCTCACTTCACGTTCCAAGGGTTCCAATATGTTAAACTTGCAGGTTTCCCGAAAACCGTACGGCTGGAGGATTTCACGGGAATGGTCATTCATTCGAATATGGACCGCACCGGTATATTTGAATGCTCCGAACCGCTGGTGAACCGTCTGCATCACAATATTCTGTGGGGGCAAAAAGGCAATTTCCTGGATGTGCCTACAGACTGTCCGCAGCGGGACGAACGGCTGGGCTGGACCGGCGATGCCCAAATGTTTATCCGCACCGCCTCGTATTTAATGAATACGGCACCTTTCTTTACCAAATGGTTGCGGGATTTGAAGGCCGATCAAACGCCGGAAGGCGGCATCCCATTTTATATTCCGAACTTATCGGAATCGTTCTCCTCCGGCTGGGGGGAAACCAGCCATTCCTCGGCAGCATGGGGAGACGCGGCCGCGATTTGTCCCTGGACGATCTATGAGATGTATGGTGATAAAAGGCTGCTTGCGGAGCAATACGATAGCATGAAGAAGTGGGTTTCGTATATTTACGAGCAGGGAAGCAATCCTTACCTTTGGAATACCGGCTTCCACTTTGGAGATTGGTTGGCGCTCGATTCGAAACCGGACAGTTACATCGGAGCTACGGATCGCGACTATATCGCCACCGCCTTTTATGCGTATTCGGTCGAGCTTACATTGAAAGCTGCAAAGGCGCTTAACAGGTTGGAAGATGAAGAGTATTACCGTGAATTGCATAGCAAAATCGTTGATGGGTTTCATAGCGAATTCGTCACGCCTTCAGGGCGGCTGTCCGTACCCACCCAAACCGCGCAAGTATTGGCGCTGCGCTTCGGTCTAGTCAAGGGAGCGGCTAAGGAGCGGGCGGTCCGCAAGCTAACGGAACTGCTGGCCGAGACAGGCGATCATCTGACGACCGGATTCGTTGGAACGCCGTATCTGAATCCCGTGCTAAGCGAGACCGGGAACAATGAGCTTGCCTACCGGCTGCTTTTCCAAACGGATTACCCGTCATGGCTCTATCAGGTGACGAAGGGGGCAACAACAATCTGGGAGCATTGGGATGGCATTAAGGAGGACGGCAGCTTCTGGAGCGCGGACATGAATTCCTTCAATCATTACGCTTACGGCGCAATTGGCGAGTGGCTTTATCGTTATGTCGCCGGGATCGCTCCTGACGAATCAGAGCCTGGATTCAAAATTGTCCACATAAAACCGCAGCCGGGTCCGGTTCTGAATTGGGCGGGTGCCCGGCTTGAAACGATGTACGGCAGCGTCGCTTCCTACTGGAAGCGGTCAGAAGATGGAGAGATGGAAATAAGCGTCACTATACCGGCAAATACGAGCGGAATAGTAGTCCTGCCGGAGGCGAAGCCGGAAGGATTGCTGGAGAGCGGTGCTCCCGCTAATCAGGCGGAAGGCTTACACGGGATGCAGGCGGCAGAAAACGGTGTGCGTCTGACTCTGGGGTCCGGTAGTTACAGGTTTACGTACCGTCCATAACTTCCGTACGAAGGTCATCCGGAAGGCGATATGAAACTCTGCTAGCTGTCCTGGGAATATAAAAACGGGCAAAACGGCGTTCGTATCCGGCATTCCGCCGGAAACGGCGCCGTTTTTCTTGCGTCCAAACGAAACGATCCTTCCATTGACAATCTGCGCATCGCTTACGATGTCGACTGAGGACGGGAGAGGACAACATGCTCAGAATTGTAAACCGGATGAAAATTATCCATAAATTAATCCTCATGATGCTGCTGCTCACTGCGATCGTATGCGTATACAACGTATACAAAACAACACCAGCGGAGCCACGCGGTCTTTGGGCTCCGCTTAATAATTTTTCGTGACATCTTGTGACGTTCCCTTTTTCCGTAAAAAAACCTCCCCGTTCAATCGAGGAGGAGAAAAAAAGGTTATAGCCTTACTTTATGGGATAAATCTTATCATTTTGTGATCATTGTTTTATTTAATTTGAAAGGAAATTAATGCAATTATCCGCGTTCGATAGCGAAACCGACTAATGCTTTCTCGCCGCTCTCGGTTTGGCGCTTATCGCCGGCGCTTCCATGTTCGATGAACGCTTGTGCCGCTGCGATCCGGGCAAGCGGGATGCGGTACGGGGAGCAGCTGACATAATCCAATCCGGTCCGGTGGCAGAAGGCGATCGATTGTTTATCCCCGCCATGTTCCCCGCATATGCCTGTTTTTAACGCGGGCTTGACGGACCTTCCGGCCGTTGCGGCCAATTCGATCAATTGACCGACGCCATCCTCATCCAGAACTTGAAAGGGGTTTTGAGGCAGCACTTTCAGATCCGTATAGTGCGTCAAAAATTTCCCTTCGGCGTCGTCGCGGCTGTAACCGAATGTCAATTGGGTCAGGTCGTTCGTTCCGAACGAAAAGAAATCCGCATGCGCGACAATTTGCTTTGCGGTAAGCGCCGCTCTCGGCACTTCAATCATCGTGCCTACCTTATAAGGACATGTACGCATCCCCTCTTTGCCGAGCACTTGCTCCGCAACAAAGTCGACCAGATTGCGCAATATTTTCAGCTCGTTCTCATGGCCGACAAGCGGAATCATGATTTCGGGCATTACCGCGCTTCCTTCGTTTATGCAGCGGGAAGCCGCTTTGAAGATCGCTTCGATCTGCATATCGTAGATTTCCGGATAGACGATCCCGAGCCTGCATCCCCTTTGTCCCAGCATCGGGTTCGTTTCGTGCAAACAACGGACTGTTCGGATTAGCTTCCGAATTTCCGACTGTTCCTCTTCCATTATGCCCTGTTCGTTTAACCGCTGCTGAAGCTCGGCTATATTCGGCAAAAATTCGTGCAGCGGCGGGTCCAGTAACCGGATCGTCACCGGCAGCCCATCCATCTCCCGAAACATGCCTTCAAAGTCGGATTGCTGCATGGGAAGCAGTTTCTGCAGCGCTTCCCTGCGCTCTTCCGCCGTATCGGCCAAAATCATTCGCTGCATGACCGGTAGACGGGACGGTGAGAAAAACATATGCTCCGTCCGGCACAGCCCGATTCCTTGCGCCCCCATTTTCCTTGCAATCTTCGCGTCTTGAGGATTATCGGCATTCGCATAAACCCGAAGCGTTCGAATCTCGTCCGCCCACTCGAGCATCTCCAGCAGCTCGGCCGTCATCTCGGCTTCCCTAAGCGGTATGCTGCCAGAGATAACCCGGCCGGACGCCCCGTCCAGCGTAATCCATTCGCCTTCTTCGAGCACGCGGCTTCCGATTGTCATCATCTTTTCTTCAGCTTGAATGAGGATTTCTTCGCACCCGCATACGCACGGCTTGCCCATTCCTCTGGCGACGACAGCGGCATGGCTTGTCATGCCGCCGCGGCTTGTCAAAACTCCTTCCGCGGAAAGCACCCCGTGTATGTCTTCCGGCGTCGTTTCCGGCCGGGCTAAAATAACCGCTTTACCCGCGTTTGTCCACTGTACCGCCGTATCGGCGTCAAAGACGAGTTGGCCGACGGCTGCACCCGGCGACGCGGGAAGCCCCGTCGCGAGCAAATCGTTCACGGCGCTTTCTTCGATTCCTCTGTGCAGCAATTGATCCAGATGGGAGGGCTCGATTCGCAATAACGCTTCGCGCTTGGACAGCAGCCCTTCGTACACCATTTGAACGGCGATTTTCAACGAAGCTTGAGCGGTCCGCTTGCCGCTGCGGGTTTGCAGCAGATATAATTTATTCGCTTCGACCGTAAATTCGATGTCCTGCATATCTTTATAATGCCGCTCCAGCCGCTTGGCAGCCTGAAACAGTTGGTCGTAGATTTCCGGCATATCCGTCTTCAGAGCGTCGATCGTCAGCGGCGTTCGAACGCCTGCTACCACGTCTTCACCCTGCGCATTGATCAAATATTCTCCGAAAAAAGTATTTTCCCCGGTCGACGGATTTCTTGTGAATACGACACCCGTTCCGGAATCATCGCCCATATTTCCGAACACCATGCTCTGGATATTAACGGCCGTTCCTTGGGAATCCGGAATATTGTTAATTTTGCGGTATACTTTCGCTCTCGGATTGTGCCAGGACTTAAATACGGCTTCTACCGCCAGTTTCAGCTGCTCGGTTACATCTTGCGGGAAGGGGCGGCCCGATTTCAGGATAAAAACTTGTTTATAGTCCGAGATAAGCCGTATCCACCCGTCGGCCGTAATGTCTTGATCGTGCTTCGCGCCCAGCTCTTTCTTCAATTGATGCAGCAAATGCTCAAAGTGGCGGGAATCGATGTCCAGAACGACATTGCCGAACATCTGCATCAAACGGCGGTAGCAATCGTATGCAAACCGCGGATTATTCGTCAGCGAGGCGAGCCCTTCAACCGTTTCATCGTTCAATCCGAGATTCAAGATCGTGTCCATCATGCCCGGCATCGACGTGACCGAGCCCGAGCGGACGGAAACAAGCAGCGGCCTTGCGGGGTCTCCGTACCGCTGGCCTTTTTCCTTCTCCAGCCGCTGCAGCGCTTCGAAAATTTGCCGGGATAAATCATCGGAGATGAAATTTCCTTGTTCAAAATAATGCAGACAAGCCTCTGTCGTAATCGTGAACCCCGGAGGAACGGGAAGCCCGATTCGGGCCATCTCCGCAAGATTGGCCCCTTTGCCGCCCAATAGCGGCTTCATGCGGCCGTTGCCTTCTCTGAATGAAAACACTTGCTTCGGAATCATCGGCTGTATCCCCTTTGTCAAATAATACATACTAATATTAAAAATAATACACCATAATTCGAAATTTTGGCAATATGTGACCACAAATATTTATTAAAAGTTGCGAAATTTGGATAAATCGCTTTAATAGTATGTCAAATAAAATATAATATGACGCGCTATATAAGTTGTACCGATAACCGAATGCAGAATTTATTCTGACCTCGGAGTATCGCGAATCGTATACAAAGCAGCTTGTATGTTGAATTTGAAATGAAGTATAAATCGGCGGGGGCATCAAAAAAGTCGTTGATGAAATCGCGGATATTTCTCAGGCGTTTAAGTACGGGGGGACTATGTCGAACAAGCAAATGATATTCTTCGAATTGTTAAACGTTCCATCCCGGTCTCCTGATAGGCAGGAGCCGGGATGGATTATTCAACGTTCATCATGCTGCATTCGAAGCGCTTTCATCATCGTAATAAGGAATTTTCGAATGGGTGTATTTGTATACGGCGCGGCCGAACGCAGCGCAGATGACGGTTGTGGCAACGGCTCCGGCCAAGTAGGAAATCGCCATGGGCAAACCGAAGCCGATCTTGGCATTCGCAATATACGTAACCGTTACCATGGTCATAAAAGCGGCGGGTATGCTGGCAATCCAATGGGTTTTGCGGTGCATCGCCAAGTACATGGCTCCGACCCACAAAGCGAGCATCGCCGTGCACTGGTTAGCCCAGGAGAAGTATCTCCACAGCAAGGTGAAATCGATTTTCGTCAAGACGAAGGAGACGGCGAACATGGGCAGCGCGATCCACAAGCGGTTGGCCAATTTCTTCTGGCCGATGCGGAAATAATCGGCAAGGATCATTCGCGCGCTGCGGAATGCGGTATCGCCTGAAGTAATCGGCAGCACGATAACGCCTAGAATCGCCAACGTTCCTCCAATGGCTCCGAGCAGCGTAACGGAAACCTCGCTAACCACGGCAGCCGGTCCGCCCGCATTAATCAATTCGTTCAGGCTCGTTCCGTTGAACAAACTCATGGCGGCTGCTGCCCAGATCATGGCGATAACGGCTTCCACGATCATCATGCCATAGAAGACGGAGCGTCCGTTCTTTTCATTCTGAAGCGTTCTGGAAATAATCGGCGACTGGGTGGCGTGAAAGCCGGACAAGGCGCCGCAGGAAATCGTCAGGAACAAGAGCGGGAAGACGGCTGCCCCCTCGGGATGCATGTTCGCCAAAGTCAATTCCGGTATCGGCGCTCCCGTCACAACCATCATGCCGCCGACGCCTAGAGCGCTGACGAGCAGCAGCGCACCGAAGTAAGGATACAATCTGCCGATGATTTTGTCGACGGGAAGCAGCGTGGCCAAAATATAATAGACGAAGATAAAGCCTATGATTAATCCGAGTCCCATCCAGCCGTTCATCAGCTTATGCAAGAGAGCGGCCGGGGAGCTGACGAACACGGTGCCGACGAGCACCAGCAGAAGCAGGGCGAAGGCGTTGACGACATGCTTGAAAGCCCTGCCGAGAAATTTGCCGGCAAGCTCGGGAAGATGAGCGCCCCGGTTGCGGATGGAGATCATGCCCGTCAAGTAGTCATGGACAGCCCCCGCAAAGATCGCTCCGAGCACGATCCATAGGAAGGCTACCGGTCCGTACAAAGCGCCCATAATCGGTCCGAAAATCGGCCCCACGCCGGCGATATTCAGGAGCTGGATCAGCGAATTCCGCTTACTGCCCATCGGCAAGTAATCCACGCCGTCATTCAAGGCGTAAGCCGGGGTCTGACGCTCTTCTTTAACGCCGAACACCTTCTCCACAAATTTGCTGTAGGTGAAGTATCCGACGATCAGCAATGCAATCGATACAAGAAATGTGGCCATCCTATGGTTCCTCCTTAGAGTTCAGTTAATGACTCCATTATAAGAGGAACCGGCAGCGCAAAGTTGAAAACGCTACCAACATGTTAGATATCAAGGATATGGTGTTGAAACGAGGGTGTAACATGCAGCTTGATGACAGCCCTTACAATTATAGCTCCAATTGCTCCCGCAGCGCCTTGATATAGTTCCGGCTGACCGGAATATCTTCATCAGCTCCGTGCACCTTCAATTGATAAGCACCGTTAAACCAAGGAATAAGCTGTTTTATGGCACGAAGATTCACCAAGTAGCTCTTATGCGTTCGGAAAAAATGATGCGGCGACAGCTTCTGCTCCAAATCCTTTAAGCTGCTCTTGGAAATGTACCGGCGTTCTTTCGTGACGACCGCCGTTTCTCCCTCGACGGCCGAGGCATAGAGGATATCGTCGGGTGAGAGATAAATAATATTTTCCTGATGCTCGACGGCGAGCCGGGCAAGCTTCTCGGAAGACGCCGGCTTTCGCAACGCCGGCACGTCCGTACCCATGGATTTGTAGACGCGGCTCATCGTATCGGCAAGTTCATCGTCAGAGAAGGGCTTTAATAAATAATCGAGAGCCTGAAGCCGGAACGCTTTAATGGCGTAATCCGGGTAAGCGGTGGCAAAAATGACGAGCGGCACCCGCTTCAGCTTATGAACGGCCTCGACCAGCTCCGTTCCGGACATGCGCGGCATCTCCATATCGACGAAGATCACGTCCGGATCTTTAAACAAGATCTTCTCCAGCCCCTCTTCGGCGGAGCCGGCTTCCGCAACCACCTCCACCTCTTCGTAGGAACCGAGCAAATGCTTCAATTCCTCGCGGCTGTAGGGTTCGTCATCAACGATTACGGTTCTGATTTTAAACGTCACTCGAGATCGCTGCTCCTTTCCATGGGATCACGAACGATACGGCGGTTCCCCTGCCCGGCTCGCTCTCGATGCGAAGTCCGGCCTTCGGCCCCAGCGTCATAATAAGCCTTCGATTCACGTTATATAGGCCGATGCCGGTCCCGTCCTCCGACGGAGAATGACGCCCTCCCGATAACAACGAGCGGTGCCGCTCGGGTTGTATCCCGATCCCGTTGTCCTTCACGCAAACGAAGACGCCTTCATCGCCGCGGCTTTCTACCGAGATCGACAGCTCTCCCCCGGAATTCAGGGAGCGCAATCCGTGCTTCATTCCGTTCTCCACAATCGGCTGAAGGGTTAAAGAAGGAATCGACGCATGCAAGCATTTTTCATCAATATGGTAATTCACCTTCAACGTGTCGTTAAAGCGTGCCTCTTCAATGGACAAATACGCTTTCACATGCTGCATCTCTTCCCGAAGCGTGCTCTCCTCATGCAGCGTCCCGGCTAAATTTTGGCGGAAATATCGGGACAATGAAATCAGCAAAAGGCGCGCTTTATCGGGCTTCGTGCGGATCATCGAGACAACCGTATTTAATGCGTTGAACAGGAAATGCGGCTGGATTTGGGTTTGGAGAGCTTTGATTTCCGCCTCGCGGGCGAGGTGCCGGTAATGCTGCAGCTCCGCAATCTCCAATTGCTGTCCGAACAAGGTCGTTAAGCCTTTGATCAGCTCAAGGTCCATATGAGAAATCTCTTTGACCGAGGAGAAGTAAAACTTTAAGGTTCCGACCGTTTCTCCTTTCCGCTTGAGGGGAGAAATGATGGCGGCCTGCAGAGGACAGCCGGGAGTGCTGCACCCGATTCGGGAGACCACTTGCAGCTCTCCGGTGTTCAACACCTGCTTCGTGGCGTCCGTCCGGATTTCCGCCATGGGCCGGTGATGGTCCGACGCGATGCCCACATGGGACAAGATGTGTTCCCGGTCGGTCATCGCCACCGCTTTGGCGTTGGCTTCGCGGATGAGGATCGCGCATGTCGCATGCGCCGATTCGACGGTCAGCCCTTTGGACAAGTGCTCCACGGTGACGCCGGCGATGCGGAGCGCCTTCTGCGCTTGCGCGGCGCCGCTTTTCTCCTCTTCGCTGATCACGTTGCGGATGATGAGCACGAAGAGTGCGCACCCCACGCCGTTCGCCAATACCATCGGCATGCCGATCTGCACGACGAGCTCGAACGCCCGGTCGAATGGCCTTGCCGTCAGAAGAATGATGCCCATCTGGATCGTTTCGTTGGCGATGCCTACCCCGAATGCTCCCGCCACCGAAACGAGCCTGCCCTCCTGCTTGCGGTGTACCAAGCCGGACAGGAAGCCGGCGACAACGGCGGCAAGCCCGCATGCCAGCGCCGTGAAACCGCCGAGCATAAACCGGTGCATACCGGCGACAAGGCCGGCCCCCAAGCCGGAGCCGACGCCGCCAAGCAGCCCCGCGGCTGCGATGCCGATCACCCTGAAGTTGGCGATTGCTTCCCCTTCCGCAAGGGGACGTTCCCACACGGCAGAGCTGAGCGCTCCGGCCTCGACCACATAGCCCATATAAGTGCCGATGATGCCGAACAATCCGAAGAAGCCGATCACCCGCAACCGTTCGCCCGCCGTCAATCGCCGCCGCTCAAGCAGCTTCCGGGCGAAACCGAAGCGGGTGACGACGAACGCGACGGTGACGATGACCCCCAACCGTTCCAACATTAAAGCAAACAACGCCCACAATGAGTTCGTCCCTCCCATATGGAGCAATAATAACAAGTTTATTTTTGACACACATCATACCATATTGTTTTCGATGTTGACGCAAAACACAAAATTAGGTTCCCAATACTAACACTCTTGCGGGCATTATCCCTGTCGTTCAGTAAATGCCAAGGGTCGCGGCCGAAACACAAGAAGTGTGAAAAAAGAGTTGGGCACTTTTGTAAAATGTGTGTGGTGAGGGAAGCAGTGTGCGCAAGTGGAGACGAAACGTGAAGTCGGAGAGAGCATCGGAACGAAGGATCAGGCGGTCTGAGACAAGGGGAGAGTGCGTGTACGGAAATTCTCTAATCGTTCCTCAGAGCCGGACCAGGACGAACCTCTTGAATCCGGCGTCACAAGACGGCCCAACAAGCCCGGTATTCGTTGAAGGCATACCGAAGGCCAAGTCGCGCCCATGCCAGTCCGTCAGCTACTTGCCGCATTTCTTTTCCTGGATCGTCGTTGCGTACATTCTTCAATCGCTGCTGACACTCGACGGCACCCTCCCCTATTATCTAAATTTTCAGAATTTTAATACAATTATGTTGTATTCTTTAAAGCGCTTTCATATAATGATATTACCAGGTGTACAATTAAGGGGGCATTGCTTATGAAAGATGCCAATAATATTACGATCGGTCTTATCTGGGGTACGTTATTAAGCATCCCTTTGTGGATGTCGTTGATCGGGTGGATCCAGTTGATCGTTATCCTTTTCTTGAAATTAAATGTTGAATGGCTGTGATGCCTTGATGTTTCTGAAGCAAGAGGAATTTCCTCCATTATGCACGTACTACTCATTTTGATGTATATATATGAAATTAGCCTGGGCAATCGCCCAGGCTTTTTTAGCTACAAAATCTTCATGAAACCATATTATCCCGTTATTTGAAGTGAAAGAGGAAGGATACACCGTATATTTTCCGGTTACACAAACATTACCCGTCAAACAAGCGGCGTATGAACGTTACTTAAGCAGATGACTTCCGAATCGCCGGGAGTCTTTTTTTTTGCAACTAAAAGTTGTCGCTGTTATTTTACTTTTGGGAGCATAAGCTTGCCTAGGTGGCAATGGCTTGAAATAACCTCTTTAAAATTTACAAATAATTTCTAGTTTTTCTATGGAACTTGAAACGCTATAAATAATACAATGTGCTCGTACTAGAAAAATCTGTATCGTGGCAAGGAGGGGACATCGAAACTTAGAAAAAAGCAATGCAAAATGTAAGCGATTACATAAAAATGGAGGATGTGATGACACAAATGATTAAAAAAGGTTTTCTACTCATTATATGTTTAATCTTATGTACCGGTTCGTTCTTCGTCTCATTAGGAAATACTGCCGTGCATGCAGATACACCAACAAGTACATCTACAAGTATCCCTACAAGTGTTATAGATTGGAATGCGGTACGTCAAACAGTAGACGGTTTCGGAGGCTCCGGCGCTTTCGGCAGACCTGATTTCATTATGCAGTTGGAAGAGCCAATCAGAACCCAAATCTTGGACATGGTTTTTTCCAAAGACAAAGGAATCGGCATTTCCATCATACGCAACTTGGTCGGTGACGGCGTGGCGGCCCCCACAATCGAGCCCCAACCGGGCGTCTTTGTTTGGGATGACCCCGACTGGGAAACGAAGAGGGCGGATTTCGACAAAGGCCAAATATGGTTTATGAACGAGGCGAAAAAACGGGGCGTTACGACATTCATGAGTACCGTTTGGAGCCCCCCGGCCTGGATGAAAACGAATAATAGCGTGAACGGAATTAGCGACGGAGTGCAGGGAAAACTGAAGCCTGAACACTACCAGGACTTTGCCGATTACTTGGCGGAATATGTTTTAGGTTATAAAAAGTATTTTGATATAGATATTAAATATATTTCGGTTGCAAACGAGCCGAACTGGCCCGCCTCTTATTCGGGTTGCATTTGGACACCGGAGGAATTAAACGTTTTCATCCGCGACTATCTGGGTCCCACTTTCAAAGCAAAGAACGTCCCCGCAAAAATTATGATGCCGGAGACCTTGGACTTTAGCGAAGCATACGCTATTCCTGCATTGAATGACCCGGTGACGGTTGATTATATCGGGGTTGTTGCCGCTCATGCGTACGGATCGGCCGGAATTTCCCCCTTCCCGGTTTCAACTGAAAAGAAGAAACCGATATGGATGACGGAATTCGGGACAGGCAACGTTGTTATTTCATATGATGGCGGCACGATGAAGGACGGTTTGACTCAAGCCAACATGATTTCAGACATGTTCAATACGACGGGCATAAGCGCATTCTTTTGGTGGTGGCTTGCGGCGCGCAACGAGTCCGACGGATCCGATCTCATTCGTCTGGTGCACGACGATTCCGGTCAAGTCAACGGATAGTACCGGGTATTCAAAAGGTTCTACACAATTGGAAATTTCAGCCGATTCGTAAGGCCGGGGTATGTTATGATCGGTGCGGATCATAACCCTGCACAAGACGTTAAGATTGACGCATTCAAAGATCCGGCTACAGGGAATTTTGCGATTGTGGCCATAAACCGAAGCGAGAATGACCAGAAGGTCACATTCCAGCTGAACCAGTTCCCGAACGGGATTAATGAGCTCGTCCCTTATAGGACTTCTGGAAACGAAAATTTAAAGAAACTTGAAGCTGTCGAGGTTGTCGGGAATGCCGTTACGGTCGAACTGAAAGGTTCCAGTGTTACAACTTATGTTCCGAAGTCCTCCGAGTTACCCGACCTGGATATCCCGAAAGATGTGTTCTCGACTTATGAAGCGGAAGAAAATGACGGCCAGTCGGCTGATTTTGCCGTTTCCCGAAACGATGAGGGCAAATCTTTCATAACTAATGTACAGAATGGCGATTATGTTAAATATGGTAACGTGAACTTTGCCGATGGAACGGCGAATGGTCTCACAGTGAACGGTGTCCTGGTGAAGAAGGGCGTTTTAGCCATGAATGCACACGTAGCATCCCTCGCCGGCGGAACGATTGAGGTAAGACTTGACGATCCGGTAAACGGTAAGGCTGTGGGAACAATGACAGTGCCGCCGCTGAATGATCCCGATAACTGGATAACCGTTTCAACAATGATTGATACGAACCCGGCAGATGGCGCGAACGGTATTCATGATATGTATCTTGTTTTCAAAGGCGGCGCCAATGGTCAACCGTTATTCAATGCAGACGGTTTCAGCTTCGGCGATAGTCTCTATGTGGACAGGTCCCGTTTGAAAACCGAGTATGACTTCGAAGACGGCACGAAACAAGGATGGTTCGGACGATCCTCAGCCAATGTCCTGACGGTTACGCAAGAACAGGCGCAATCGGGGCTGTACAGTTTGAAAACAACAAATCGAACCAGCGCGTGGCATGGTCCGATCGTAGATGTAACGGAAAAGATTGTAAAGGGGACCACCTATGAAATTTCAGGATATGTCCGTCTTACGGATATTCCCGCTACCCCCAGCTCAATCAAGATGACTCTTGAGATCGTAGCTAACGGCACGACAACGTTTAAGAACATTGCCGTCCAATCGGTTTCCGATACAAATTGGTATCAATTGAAGGCGATATATAATTTAACATCAGATGTTTCGGCTTTGAAATTATACGTGGAAAGCTCAAATAGAACTGAATCGTATTATATCGACAATATCGTGATTAACCCTTTAAGCAACAATGCGAAATTAAGCGGCTTAGAATTAAGTGCGGGTACGCTGTCTCCGAATTTCTCTGCAAGTATTACCGGCTATAACGCAACGGTAAGCGTGGAAAGCATTACGGTAACACCGGTAACTGCGGAAAGCCATGCAACGGTTACTGTCAACGGAGCAGCGGTGTCAAGCGGTCAAGCTTCGCAGCCTGTTCAATTAGTCGAGGGAGAAAACATCATTACTGTATTAGTCACCGCCCAAGACGGTACAACCAAAACGTACACTTTACATGTGACCAGGGATATCAATCCGCCGGTCACCACAGCGGCATTAATGCCTGCCCAGCCTGATGGACTGAATGGATGGTACGTCCAACCGGTTACGGTGACTCTAAACGCAACGGATGATTTATCCGCCGTAACATCGACGGTATACAGTCTGGACGGCGGGACGACATGGCAAGCGTATGCGGGTCCGGTAACGTTAAATCAAGATAGCAATTATACCTTCAGCTATCGCTCGACGGATCACGCCGGGAATGAGGAGATTGCGAAATCCATTGGCTTTAATTTGGATACGACCGCACCGACAGTTACTGTTTCCGGTTTAATGGACGATACTTATAGCACTTCTATGGATATTACCCCCAACATTACTCTCAACGATAGCTTGTCCGGAGTTGATAGCGGCAAAACTACGGTAACGTTGAACGGGGACGCAATACTGCAAGGGGAAAAAATTCCTCTCTATACTTTGCCGCTTGGCTCACATCGGTTTGTCGTTACGGCAACGGATATGGCAGGAAATACAGTAATTAAAACAGTTGCGTTTAACACTGCCACAAATATCAAATCGTTGCAGGAATTGGTTACACGCTTTGCGAATGCCGGATGGATTGATAATGCAGGAATCGCCAATAGCTTGCAAGTAAAATTGGAAGCGAACAATCTGTCTGATTTTATTAGCGAGATACAGGCGCAAAGCGGAAAGCTTATATCAAACCAAGCAGCAAACTACTTGATTCGTGATGCTCAGTATTTGATAACTCAACAATAGAAAACTAATGATTAATCTAGAAAACCTTTTAAAAAGGATGAGCAGGAGACAGAGGAGAGCCGAAATGCTCTCCTTCTTGTACATTGATGGCCGCACGCGGCTTCCGATACATTGATGGAGCGGCGGAACGGCAAGAATTGAGTCGCGACAAGGGCAAATTTTCGTAAGGAAGTGATGACGGCATGGCAGCTCATGCGCAAGACAAAGCTGTAGATACAAGCCCGCTTTGGAAACACGTCAGAAAGGAATGGAAGCTGTATTCGTTCCTGGTCATTCCCGTAATCTACTTCATCATCTTCAAATACGCGCCGATGCTCGGGAACATCATCGCTTTCCGGAAATATAGAGGCGGACCGAATATATTCGGATCGGAATGGGTCGGATTTACGTACTTCGAGATGTTTATGAAGGATCCGACCTTCTGGAGAGCCTTCTTCAACGATCTAACCTTGAGCGTGAGCTATCTCATCGTCAAATTTCCTCTCACATTGTTGTTCGCGCTGTTGTTGAACGAGCTGCGGAGGATCAAATGGAAGAAGTTCGTGCAAACCGTGTCGTACCTCCCCCATTTCATCTCGATGGTCATCGTGGCGGGCATGGTTAAGGAGATGGTTTCCTTGACGGGGCCGATCAACTCCGCTTTGGCATGGCTAGGGTACGAGAAGATATCATTCATCTCCTTGCCGGAATGGTTTCCCACGATCTACGTCACCTCCGGCATCTGGCAGAGCCTCGGTTGGGGAACGATCCTGTATTTGGCTGCGATGACCGCCATCAATACCGAGCTCTACGAAGCGGCG
Organism: Paenibacillus alkalitolerans; assembly: GCF_016482785.1. Lineage (GTDB taxonomy): Bacteria > Bacillota > Bacilli > Paenibacillales > YIM-B00363 > Paenibacillus_AE > Paenibacillus_AE alkalitolerans. The sequence goes on from NZ_JAEMXM010000014.1 coordinate 84,418, forward strand.
AAGATGGATGGAGCGAACCGGTTCCGCTTGGCCTGGCATGTCACGATACCCGGCATATTGCCAACGGTCATGGTGCTCTTGATCTTGGATATCGGCGGCATCTTGGGCTCGAATTTCGAGAAAATCTTGCTCTTGTACAATCCTTTAACGTACGAGACGGCGGACGTCATCTCCACCTACGTCTACCGAATGGGGATCACCGGCGGCAACTTCAGTTACGCGACGGCGGTCGGGTTGTTCGAAGGCGTCATCGGCCTCATCTTGGTGACGATCGCGAACGAAATCTCGAAAAAGACGACCAAATCAAGCCTGTGGTAGAAAGGAGAACTTACCCGTGAGGCGAACCTCGGCATTCAGCTTCTTTGATATTGTAAACGGCGTCATTATGATCCTGGTGATCTTCTTCACGTTATACCCGTTCGTTTATTTGGTCGCGCAGTCCTTTAGCTCGGAAGCCGCCATCTATGCGGGCAAGGTTACGGTCTGGCCGATCGAGTTTACGACCAAAACTTATGAGGTCATTCTGAGCAAACCGGACTTCTTCCGCTATTACTGGAACACGATTGTATACTCCGTGCTCGGTACGCTCATAGCGGTGACGGCGACGGCCGTGATGTCCTATCCGCTCTCCAAGGAGCGGCTTCGCCTCAATAAATTTTTCATCCCGTTTGTGCTCTTTACGATGTATTTCGGCGGAGGCCTCATTCCGAACTATATTCTGGTCGCGAAGACGCTCGGCATGCGGGATACGATCTGGGCCATCGTCATTCCGGGGGCCATCAGCGCCTTCAACGTTATTCTTATGAAGACGTTCTTCGCCGGCTTACCGAACGAGTTGGAGGAATCGGCCCGCGTCGACGGTCTGGACGTGTTCGGAATTTTCATGAGAATTACGCTTCCTCTATCGAAGCCGATCCTTGCGACAATTACGTTGTTCGTCATCGTCGGCATGTGGAACAACTGGTTCGGGCCTTCGCTCTACTTGCAGACGAAGGAGAAGTGGCCGGTCGCCTTGTATTTGAAGCAAATAATCGACAATGCGGTCAGTCCGACCGAAATCGGAGCCGCGTCCGATCAGACCAGCCAAATCGCGGCAACCGTCAAATCGACCGCCATGGTGCTCACCTCGCTTCCTATTATTTGCGCGTATCCTTTCGTGCAGAGGTATTTCGTGCAAGGGATGTTGATTGGGGCCGTCAAGGGGTAATCGAGTTTTTCAACGATATAGCATTTATAAGTTTCCTGCCACAACATGAAACGAGTAAATTCTATACCAAGAAAAACTTCCTCTAAATCGCGGTCGCTCATCCTTGAATGTACTTCGATAGAAGTTCTTCTTATATATAACCGGTAAGGCTGTAGACGAATTGTACGTTTCGTTACCGCCGGTTCCGTTATATAAATACGCATGAAATAAAAGGGAGGCACAGGTATGAAAAGATTCAGTAAAGCGGCTGTATTGGTAATGCTGGCGTTGATGGTCGCGTTTATGGCGGCCTGCAACGAACCGGCCGAGAAAGAAGGCGCTTCCAACAGCGACACTCCGTCCGCCGATACAGGAGCGAAAGACGGTGCGGCGGCGGAGGCGGCGGATTACACCTTCGGGGAAGGTCAGACGTTCCGTTCCAACGAACCGGTATCCTATTCCATGATGTACAGCGACCATGAGAATTACCCATATAAAAAGGACTGGAGACTCTGGAGCGCCATTCAAGAGAAGACGAACGTGACGTTCGATCTGTCCATCACGGCGAGAACGGAATACGAGAACCAAAAGTCTTTGCTGGTGAACAGCGGCGATGCGCCTTATATTATTCCGAAAACGTACGATGAATCCGCTTACGTTGCATCCGGTCAAGTCGTGGCCGTCAGCGATTGGGTGCAGTACATGCCGAACTACATGAAGGCCGTAAAAGATTGGGGAATGGAAGAGGACCTGAAGGCCAAGCTGAAGGAAGACGGGAAATATTACGTCCTTCCAGGCATGTGGGAGGTCGCCGGCGGGGGTTATTCCTATATCATCCGCAAAGACGTGTTCGATGCGGCCGGCATCGATGTCCTCGGCCAAGAGGCGAACTGGACGTATGAAGACTTCTACGATGCGATGAAGAAGGTCAAAGAGCATACCGGCGCGCAATACGTGATCTCCGACCAGTTCAAAGGCGATTCCACGCTCAACATCGCCGCCGTACAATACGGCGTCACCGGAGGATGGGGCGTGTCCAACGGTCTCGTCTTCGACCACGAGAAGCAGCAGTTTGTGTTCGCCGACGCATCGAACGAATTCAAAAATTACCTTATGTATTTCAATAAGTTAGTGAAAGACGGCATTATGGATCCGGAATCGTTCACCCAAGAAGACGATACCGCTCGCGCCAAGTTCTTCAAAGGCGACAGCTACGTGATTAACGGGAACTACCAGCAGCTGTCGGATTTCAAGTCCAAGATGCAAGATCCGAAAGCCGAATTGTACATGATCGTTCAACCGGGCGGACCGAAAGGCAAGCTTCAGATCGAGACGTCCCGTCTGGAGAACGGAATTATGATCAGTCAGAACGCGCTTGATGATTTGGGCGAAGAAGGATTTATCAAGATGCTTCGTTTCATTGACTGGCTCTGGTATTCCAATGAAGGTCAAACGCTCAGCTTATGGGGCGTAGAAGGCGAAACCTATACCAAGGATGCGGACGGAAAAATCGTACTCAATCCGGAGATCTACTTCAACGGGATGAACGAGGGAGCAACAAAGCAGCTGAACGTCGATTTCGGCTTCGCCGGCGGGGTGTTCGCATACGGAGGCTCGAAAGAGTTGAAGATGTCCAAGATGACCGAAGGAGAGCAGGACTACTTTAACCGCACTGTGACGACCCGGGAACCGCGCAAGCTGGCGCCGCCGATTATGGCCACGCCGGAGGAAAGCGAACAGATGAACTTGATCTCGACGCCGCTTATGGATTACGTAAAGACGATGACCTTAAAGTTCATTACCGGTCAAGAAAGCTTCGATAACTGGAACAATTATACGGCCCAGGCGGAGGCCAACGGAAGTACGCGGTTTACCGACATGGCGAATGAAATCTTCCAGAAGACGAAGAGTCTGCTAGGTTACTAATTTCTTGAACAATGGGCTAGGTACGCGGTCTTCCGAGGGATGATGCGCTTAGCCCTTTTCACAATGGGATTGAAAATACTAGGATACAAGTGTAATTTTGAGATATTCATATCCCGATAAAAGAAGAAAGCGAGCTCGTCGATGATGAATACGAAACAGCTTTTTAACGATGGATGGGAGTTTGCGAAGAGCGGCTTGGACGCTGCGGACTGCGAGGGACTGCGTTTCGAACCGGTCGACCTCCCCCATGATTGGCTGATTTATAATACGTTGGCGCTATATGAGAACAGCATTGGCTGGTATCGCAGGAAGTTTGTCCGGACGAGGGAACAACTCCAAAGCGGACAGCAGCTTCTGTTGTATTTCGACGGCGTGTATATGGATTGTTCCGTATACGTAAACGGGCAGCTAGTCGGCGAATGGAAATACGGCTACTCCTCCTTCGAACACGAGATTACGGACGCGGTCGTCGAAGGGGAAAATGAAATCGTCGTAAAAGTCGTGCACCGGAGCCCGAACAGCCGATGGTATTCGGGAGCCGGCATCTATCGGAACGTCTGGTTGAAGACAAGGGACAAGAATCACATCGTAACGGACGGCGTGTACGTCTCGACCAAGGAGCAAGACGGCGTTTGGTTAGTGGAAGTCGATACCGACGTGAACATCGATGAAGACGTGCAAATTGTCCACAGCATCATCCACCGTGGCCAGTCGGTCGCCGCCGCTTCGGAGCGGGTTACCGCAAGACGCGGCACCATCACGAAAAACCGTCAGACTTTAACGATAGACATGCCATTGTTATGGAGCCCGGACGAGCCGAATATGTACCGGCTTGTCACCCGTTTGCAGCGAAAGGTGTCCGAACCGGTAGACGCAGAACCGCGTTACGAGGATCTGGAGACGGTCACGCACAATCTCGGCTTTAGGAGTATCGTGTTTGATCCCGGGCGGGGACTTCTGGTAAACGGGACAAAGATGAAATTAAACGGCGTCTGCGAGCATCACGATTTGGGTGCCTTGGGAGCGGCGTTTAACGTTAACGCGCTGCGAAGAAGATTCGTTATTCTGAAAGAAATGGGCGTCAACGCCATCCGGACGGCTCACAATATGCCTGCGCCGGAGCTTATGGATTTGGCGGACGAGATGGGTTTTTTCATTGTCTCGGAAGCGTTCGACATGTGGGAACGATCCAAGACGCCGTACGATTACGCTAGATTTTTCAAAGATTGGGCTTATCGCGACGTGAAAAGCTGGGTGCTGCGGGACCGAAATCATCCGAGCCTGTTGATGTGGAGCATCGGGAATGAGATTTACGACACGCATGCGGACGAGAGAGGACAAGAAGTCACAAGAATGCTCATGGAATATGTGCAGGAGTTCGATCCGAAGCGCAATGCGGAAGTGACGATCGGTTCCAACTACATGCCTTGGGAGAATGCGCAGAAATGCGCCGATATCGTGAAGCTTGCCGGCTATAATTATGCGGAGAAGTATTATCACAAGCATCATGAAGAGCATCCGGAATGGATCATCTACGGCAGCGAGACCGCTTCTGTCGTCCAGAGCAGAGGCATCTATCATTTCCCGTTCGAGAAGTCGATTCTTGCCGACGACGACGAGCAATGCTCCGCCCTCGGAAACAGTCCGACGAGCTGGGGGGCGAAGTCGGCGGAAGCATGTATTTTGGCGGAAAGGGATGCGCCGTTTTCCCTGGGGCAATTCATTTGGACCGGATTCGACTATATCGGGGAACCGACACCGTACCATACCAAGAACTCATATTTCGGCCAAATCGATACCGCTACTTTTAAAAAGGATTCCTACTACATCTACCAAGCCGCTTGGACCGATTATCGAACGAATCCGATGGTGCATGTGTTCCCGTACTGGGATTTCAATGACGGGCAAATGATCGATGTTCGCGTATGCTCGAACGCGCCCAAGATCGAGCTGCAGTTCAACGGGACGACGATCGGAACCCATGATATCGACCGCGAGCATGGGACGCAGCTTGTCGGTTGGTGGAAGATTCCTTATACGGAAGGGGAAATCAAGGCGGTAGCGTATGACGAATCGGGCAACGTCATTGCGACCGATGTTCGGAGATCGTTCGGCGATGCGAAAAAGATTCGTCTCCATGCGGATAGAAAGGTGATGACGGCAGACGGTACGGACTTGATCTTCGTCGAGATCGGTATGGAGGACGGCGACGGCAACCCGGTAGAAAACGCGAACAACCGCGTGCGCGTCGAGGTAACGGGGGAAGGGCGTTTACTCGGACTTGATAACGGAGACAGCACGGATTTCGATCCGTACAAAGGGGTAAGCAGAAGATTGTTCAGCGGCAAGCTCATGGCGATCATCGGCGCGACGCTTACGCCAGGCAAGATTAGAATCGAAGCATCCTCCGAGGGCATGCAAACCGAGATCGCGGAGTTCGAGTCGTATCCCGCGAAAGGCGGAGTACCGGAAGGCATTTCGGCGACCGCGAGAAATCAAGAGCTGCCGTGCGTGACGGGCAAACCGGAAGAAATTCCTCTTCGCAAGATAGAAATCGTCAGCGATGCGGGACAGCACTTCGATGAATCCGTCAAGGAAATTGTCGTTCGAGCCAAGTTATATCCGGAAAATACCACGTACCGGGACGTCGAGTGGCGAGTGGTAACCGATGAAGGCATTGACTCGAATATCGCGAAGGTCGAAGCTAACGGCCTGGAGGCGAAGCTCACCGCCATCGGCGACGGCGTGTTCCGTCTGCGCTGCACGAGCAAGAACGGTACGGACAAGACGAAGCTCATTTCTCAATTGGAATTCAAGGCAACGGGTCTGGGGACAGCCTATAAGGATCCGTACGGATTTATTTCGGCAGGACTTTACGATTACAGCAAAGGCGAGGTCGGGAACGGCAATGAGAGAGGCGTAGCGACAAGCCGGGACGGTGAGACGCACGTAGGCTTCCGCGATATCGACTTCGGTCCGTTCGGCTCCGATACTATTACGATTCCGATCTTCGCCTTATCCAGCGAGCAATATGCGCTGCAAATTTGGGAAGGGATGCCCGAAGAACAGGGCAGCGTCTTAGTCGCTGACGTGATTTATCAGAAGCCCTCCAAGTGGAATGTGTATCAAGAAGAAACGTATCGCCTGTCAAAGCGGCTTCGCGGAATTACGTCGATTTGTTACGTTCTGCGTCAGAAGGTGCACATCAAAGGATTTTCGTTTGCGCGTCAGAACCGGGCATTTGAACAAAACCGGGCGGCCGACTGCGACCATATTTATGGAGATACGTTTACCATTGCGGATCGTCGCGTAGAAGGCATCGGGAATAACGTCTCGCTTGAATTCGCGAATATTGATTTTACAAGCGAAGGCGCGTCGAGGTTGATCATCCGCGGCGGATCGCCGATCGACAAGAACACGATTCATATCCGGTTCGCCGGCAAGGAAGGCGAGAGCAATCAACTCGTGGAATTCACGAAATCCGACGGATACGAAGAGCGGGTGTTTGATTTGGAAAAGGTGACGGGGATGCAAAAAGTGACGTTCATCTTCCTGCCGGGAAGCAGCTTCGACTTCGATTGGTTCCGCTTTGAGAAAGGCAGGTTCACCCGTTGAGCAATTCAGGCAAAAAACGAATGATCGCTATAACCGCCGTCATGGTCGCCACACGCTATTATCGCATTAACGATGCTGTTGAACAGACCTGAACGAAGGTTTGGGCTGTCGTCGACCCTTCGAAGCTGCCTTAATTGTATTTTCTAGCAAAGGAGAGCCAACAATGGAAAAATTTGACGTACCGAAACCTAATCATCCGCTTGTCACCCATATCTTTACTGCAGATCCTTCCGCACATGTATTTGAGGGTAAAATTTACATTTACCCGTCGCACGACCTCGACCATGACAGTCCGAGCAATGACAATGGCGATCAATACGCGATGGAAGATTACCATGTCCTGTCTCTGGACAACTTAGAGTCTCCTGTCGTTGATCACGGCCAGGTTCTTCATCTAAAAGATATTCCCTGGGCCTCCAAACAGCTTTGGGCTCCGGATGCCGCTTATAAGGAAGGCATCTATTTCCTGTACTTTCCGGCGAGGGATCATGACGGGATTTTCCGGATCGGCGTGGCGACAAGCGCGTCGCCGGCCGGCACGTTCATCCCGCAGCCGACATACATCGCAGGCAGCTACAGCATCGACCCGGCCGTGCTCGTTGACGACGACAATCAGGCTTACATATATTTCGGCGGTCTTTGGGGCGGCCAACTGGAAAAATGGCAGACCGGCAATTTCGAGCCGGAAGCGGCGGGGCCGGCGGCGGAAGCGCCTGCGCTTGGCCCAAGGGTTGCGGGATTGAGCGAGGACATGCTTTCGTTTGAAGGTGCTCCGCGGGAAATATCGATTGTCGACGAGAACGGCAGCCCGATTCTCGCCGGCGACGAGGATCGGCGCTTTTTTGAAGGGCCGTGGGTGCACAAGCACAACGGATGGTACTACTTGTCCTATTCGACGGGCACCACGCACAAACTCGTCTACGCCGTCAGCCGAAATCCGATGGGCCCGTTTACCTTCAAGGGGACGATCCTTACTCCGGTGATCGGCTGGACGACCCATCACTCCATCGTCCGGTTCCAAGACAAATGGTACTTGTTCTACCATGACAGTTCCTTGTCGGATGGCGTTAATCACAAGCGCTGCGTGAAGTATACGGAACTGCATTACAACGAAGACGGGACGATTCGGACAATCGATCCTTATGGTAATTAAAGCGTTCATCCGCGTTGGTCGAAGGAGGAATGGATAAATGAATACTGAAGTCATCCGTCATATGGTCATTTTTAATTTAAAACATCCGACGGGGTCGCAAGAAGCGGAAAAATTTCTTCATGACGGAAGATCGATACTAACGTCAATTCCCGTTGTGCAAAACTTTGAGGTGTTCAACCAAGTGAGCAGCAAGAACGATTATGATTACGGATTTTCTATGGAGTTTTCAAGTCAAGCTGATTATGAAGCGTATAATGAGCACCCGCTTCATGTGAAGTTTGTTCAGGAGCGTTGGCTGGTGGAAGTGGAACGATTTCTGGAGATTGATTTCCAAGTGCCCGTTTCACGATGACGGTTGCTTGCGATGTGACGAATCCGCAAGGACGCTTTCCACAGTGATTGAGAAAGGCTGCCGCTTGGCGGCCTTTTTCAATTATAGTTGCTGACAAGAAGCTCCTTCACCGATAAATGTTTGCGGTTCGTTAAAATTTGAACGCCGAAACGATTATATATTGAAGTTTTCATTATATTTTTGACTACCGTCTTGGGACTGGCGTGAATTATCGTGTAGCGTGAAGCGGACGGGAAGGGGGAATTGTTGAACGAAAAAGGACGCAATAATGAAAGCGTTGTCAGCAAAAAGGAAGACAAGAGACGAAGAGGAGGACGAACGATGACTTTTCTCTGGAACAAAAAAATCATTTGGGCGATTTGCTGCGCGATGATCGTCTCTATCTGTACAAATCACGGAACTGCTGGGGCGTCATTCCGGTCATCCGATGAAATATGCTGATAAAATAGCTGGTTTGGCTAAACCCCGTTTCATACGCGATCTGCTTAATGGCGAGCGGAGTAGATACCAGCAAGTTCTTGGCCAGCAAGATGCGGCATTCCGTCAAATAATGCGTCGGTGACTTTCCTACGGCATCTCGAAAAATACGGGTAAAATGGTACGGACTGTAACCGGCTTTGTCGGCAATCGACGTTAAATTCAACTTCCCGGCACAGTTGGCCCGGATATAGTCGGCGACGTCGAACATCTTCTCGCGGGCGCCGCTTCCCGCCAGTCGGCGATGGCGTCCGGTATCATGCAAGAGTGCGGCAAGCGCCTCGTACAGCACCGCTGATATGGCTGGCTCATTCGCACTCTCAAATGCCTCGGACAACCTTCGTAACGTCTCCAGCGCCTGTTCGACGCGACTGCGCTGCTGCGCAAGCGTAAAAAGCCAAACCTCACTTATTCGGATGCCGATCACGCCGCATTCCGCGAATGGCTGCAGCACAAATACGGCTCCCTCGACGCCCTCAATCGGGCATGGGGAACCGTCTTCTGGAGCCAAACGTATACGGCGTGGGAGCAGGTGTATCTTGCGAGGCCGACACCTGCAAACTCTCCGAATCCGCACCAGACACTGGACGAGAAGCGGTTTATCTCGCACAGCGCGATCGAATTCGCCCGCATCCAGGCCGATATTCTGCGGGAGGTCGCAGGGTCGCGGCACTGGATTACGACCAACGGCATGTTCGGCCATCTCGACAACCACCGGCTCACGGAGGAGCTACTGGATTTCTTCTCATATGACTCTTATCCGCAGTTCGCATCGATTCATCCGGACGCGGGGCCCGAACCGCTGCTGGATCGAATGTCGAGTTTGCATTTAAGCGGCGTACGCTCGATTTCCCCGAATTTTTGCGTAATGGAGCAGCAATCCGGACCTGGAGGATGGGCCAACAAGTTCGCGATGGCATCGCCAAGGCCCGGCCAAATGCGGCTGTGGACGTATCAATCGATCGCCCATGGCGCCGACATGCTGCTTTATTTCCGCTGGCGGACGGCATCGTTCGGGCTCCCGCCGAGGTGGAGCTGGCTCTCCGGCGCCATGCGGATACTGGCGAAGCCTTCATTTTCGCGCTCAACTATTCGGGACATACGGTAACATTGCATTTGCAGCGTAAAGCGGTCGATTTGTTGAGCGGCAACTCCTTCGAGGGAGATGTCGAGCTGGAGCCGTACGGCGTGCTGGTGCTCATGGTTACTGCGTGCAAGGAGTGATTTTCAGGGTAGCATACGTACGGGAATCGGCGTAGTCGTTCCTCAAGCCTCGCCTATTGGACGTACCGTCTGACAATACTCAAATTCCTATTGGAGACAAACCAGTCGGTCAAGAGTGCTATGAGAGCAAGGATAATATGGATCCTGAACATCAATTTCCATAACGCTTCGTTGGACAAAACTTCATCTTTTTTGGATAGGAAATATTGGAACTCCGGGTCTACCATACCCTCATCCTACCTTGTGTTGGTAAATTTCGCTATAGCTCGGCTCGTTCAAATAGAACGAGCCCGCTCATCTAGTTGTGGGTACGAACAGGCGTAATAATATAAGTTGCAGAATCGCTGGCATCAAAAGGTTGTAATACAATGGGACCCCATTTTCCGGACAATTTAACTGTTACTTTATCACAATCAATGTGCCGAAGAATGTCTATCATATACATGCCGTTGAAAGAAATCGCCACTTCCTCGCCGTCGGCATCTTCAATCGTCACTTCTTCAACCACATCGCCGATATCATCGGTTTTAGACGTTAGTTCTACAGTGTTATTCGCGCCGGTTTTCATCCTTATAATACTTCCGTTGGCCAATAGGCAAACCCGCTCCAGCGCTTGCAAAAAGCCGCTTGTATCAAGAGTGATTTCTGTCAAATGAGATGTGGGAATAATTTTATTGATGGAAGGGTAAGTGCCTTCGATCAATGCGGAATGAATCAACATATTTTTTGCTGAAAAATGAATTTGGTTTCCGTCAATAGTGACATCGGACATTTCCTCGTCATCGGTAAGAATCTTGGATAACTCCAATATATTTTTGCCTGGAATAACGATGTCTGTATACTTTGAGTTACTGCTATGTACAAAAGCTGCACGAGAAGCGAGACGTATGCCGTCAGTTGCAGTCATTTTCAGGGAATCGCCGTCAAGTTGACATGAAACACCCGTCAACACCGGTCTGTTTTCTGCCGTTGCAACAGCAAATGTTACTTGACGTATGGCCGTTTTCAGCGTTTTATTTTGCAGGCGAAAAGTAATATTGTTGTCGTTCGGTTCCGGTATTACAGGAAACTGTTCGGCATCGAATCCGGCCAGTCGAAACAAACTTTTGCCCGAAGTAATGATAAGCAACAAAGGCTCTTTCAATTCTAGATATACTATGCCCGATGGAAGTTTACGTATGATTTCGTAAAAATAACGTGCGTTTATTACAATAGAGCCTTCTTCTCGAATCGATAAAGTTTCATCGTCCGGGGGAATCATAAATTGGATCGACATGCTCAGATTGCTTGTGGTAACGGTCAGGCCGCCATTTCTCCGGACAAGCAGTTTGACTCCGGAAAGAATGGAGATCGGATGATTTGCGGATACGGCTTTTAGTGCATGCTGAAGTCCGTTGGACAATCGTTCCCGGGATACACTGACCCGCAATGGTTTCACCTGTCTCCCTTGTGGTTTGAAAAATAATATTCTATCATCTCGCGTATAGCTTCCGACCGGGATGCGTTATTTTCTGAACAGTGGTTCTCAATCTTGCCCCATGTCTCGTTCGGTAAGGTTAAAGATATTTTCTTTGTTTCGCCGAATCCTTTTCGCCCGGCGCCTTCCCGTGGCCCCCCTTTTGAAAACACGATGCTTACTTGACCGTCTTTGTTTGAGAACCCAAGCTTTATATTGTTTTTCACAAAAGAGACTCCTATATATTGATTTAGGTAACCTAATTCATTGAATCAATTCTATTCTAACAAAAACAGACTAGTCCCGTCCAACATTTGTATTTGGATCCACCGGCTGCTAGCCGGTATCCGGTCACGACCTGCTATATGGCCATGGCAACTCCCAATACTAAACACTCTTGCGCGCACTATCCCTCCGGTTCAGATACCTCTCACGTACGCCTTGCGTACACTGTCCCTTTTGTTCAGGTATCTGAATCTCGTTCCTTCCGGGCATTATAACTCCCGTACAGCTATCCCTTTCGTTCGCCTTGCGGGCACTGTATCCTACTGGTTCCGAAAGCATGGTCAGGGTCGCGGTCGAAAAGCAGGAAGTGCGAAAATGAATGTGATAGATGAGTTAAGGGGAGAGTGTCCGCAACAGGTACGAAACGTGAAGTCGGGAAGGGCAAAAGGGACGGAGGATAGACAATCTAGCCGCAAAGCTCGGAAGCCGAATCGCTATAGGGCGGTTTAGCGCAATCTTTCCCGGATCTTTGCAACCGATCTCGCAATTGGTTACTTTTATGGTAGGTACATTTTTTGTTGGAGTGGAAGCCGTGGACATTAGAACAATCGAGAAAGAACAGGCTTGGAAGCTGAGGCACGAAGTAATGTGGCCGGAGCGGGATGTGGACTACGTGAAATTGCAGGATGACGACAAGGACGACCGGCTGGTCTCGGTCGTGTCGTTGTTTGTGAATGGCGCGGAGGCGCAATTCCGCAAATTTGCGACCGTACAGGACATGCAAGGTAAAGGAAACGGAAGCCGGCTGCTGTCCCATGTGCTGGAGGTGGCCGAACGGGCGGGCGTAAGGCGGACCTTCTGCAACGCGAGAAGCGACAAAACGGATTTCTACCGTAAATTTGGTTTGCGTGAGACGAAGCAATCCTTCACCAAAGGCGGGAAGGACTATATCGTAATGGAACGGTGGTACGGGAATAACGATACGGGGGACGGAAAGGACGCGAACCATGACCAATAGATTGTATTACGATTCTCCCTACCTGACCGAATGGGAGACGAGGATTACGAAGACGGTCCAAAGAGAGGACGGGTGTTACGTGCTCTTGCAGGAAAGTGCCTTCTTTCCGCATGGCGGGGGACAGCCCTGCGATGCGGGGACGATCAACGGAATTCCCGTACTGGATGTCATTAACGAGGAAGATGAAGTGCTGCATAAGATTGAGCGCCTGCCTGAAGGAACGTCGGCGGCATGCCGGATCGATTGGCAGCGAAGGTTCGACCATATGCAGCAGCACAGCGGCCAGCACTTGCTGTCGGCGTTATGCCTGAAACTGTTCGACGCAATGACGTTAAGCTTTCACTTAGGCACCGATTCCGCGACGATCGACGTGGAGCGGTCTGAGCTGTTCCCGGAGCAGCTGTCCTTGCTTGAGCGGGAAGTGAACCAAGCGATATACAATAACCGTCGAATTACAAGTTATATGGTTTCCGAGCAGGAGGCGTCCCGGTTGCCGCTGGTAAAGCCGCCGAAGGTGACGGGGCAGGTGCGGATTGTCGAAATCGAAGGCGTGGAATACAATGCGTGCGGAGGGACGCATGTTTCGTCAACGGGCGGGATCGGGATGATCAAGCTGCTCAGAGCAGAGAAGCAGAAGGGAAATACCCGAATCACGTTCAAATGCGGAAACCGCGCGTTAGCGGAATTTAACGATTGTTTGGAGATTTTAGGGAAGCTGTCCATGAAGTTCAATACCGGGAAGGAAGAAATTATCGACCGCATTGAGAAGTGGGAACAGGAGCAGAAGCAGATTCAGACGGAACTGACCGCACTCAAGGAGCAGAACGATATGTTTGTCGCTCGTGATCTCCTGGAGAAGCAGGGGGGCAGCGGCTTGGTGGCACATGTGTTCGAGGACAAGCCGCTGAAAGAATTGCAAAGCCTGGCCCTCAAGCTCACGACAATGAGCGACGATCCGGTGCTGCTCGCCGATCGTGCCGAATGTAAGGTTGTTCTTGCGCACAGCGGACGTTTGGATCTTTCCTGCGGCGCATTCTTCAAGGAGGAGCATCTGGGAGTGTTTTACGGCAAAGGCGGAGGCAGTAATGTTATGGCGCAGGCCGGGTTTCGAACGCTCGACGATGCATTGGCTTTCTTTACATTCGCAAGACAAGCATTGGCAACGAGAACAGAAATATGACTACTCTGCAATTTAGACATGCAAAAACCGAAATATCTCTAAAGAGCCGCATTGTTTCGGCTCTTTTTTCGATGTTACAGCGGCAAAAATATCACTTATTGACGGATTATGTGTTCATGTAGCTGAATAAATTACCATTGGCGTACGGATATGCCACTGGAACTAGGACTCTTCGCATGAAAGTATTTCTTGATCCTAGAGGATGTCTTTGTCGATCCCGCCGTGACATCCGTTTCGAACTCCCTTTACGATCACTATCCCCATCGTTCAGATAAACCGATAGTTTGGGATTTGGCTATGACTTCTATTTCGTTTCCCCTTGCAGGTCCTACCCTATGCTCGACAGCAATTTGGCCGCGGCTCCCTCCCCGTACTAACTCTCATGCAAGCAAGAGGATATAAAAGATGAAGTCGGGGAGTGTGCACAAGAGGGTAGAAACCTCAACTCAGGAAAGAGCAAGGACTTTGGAAAGAGCAAGAGCTGAGGATCAGACCGTCTGAGACAAGGGGAGAGCGTACGTACGGGAATCAGCGTAATCGTTCCTTCAGCCTTTGTCGAATGAGTAAGACGGAATTCTGAAACAGAGCGTTGGATCTCGATCAAAGTCGGCCGCAAGGAGGTTTTCTTATGTTTTGCCGGTCCTTCTTAAATTATGTCGTGAAGGGTAAGGCGCCAAACTAGCAGATGTAAAGATAGCATCCGCAATGCCCGGAACTTAAACTTAAAGTGTCAACAACATTTGACACACAAAAATACAGGAGGGTTACAGATGAAAAGGGTTATCTCTTCCGCAACAACGATTTGTTTGCTGTTCGTGCTGGTTTTGAGCGGCTGCAGCAGCAACGGTGCTAACAACTCGACTGAAAACAACAAAGCTGCAACGAATGAGTCGAACGGCACGCAGGACACGGCAGCCAATGACAAGCCTTACAATGGCGTCACTTTAAAAATCGCAACGGTAAATAACCCGGATATGGTGATCATGAAAGAAATGTCCGGCGAATTTACGAAAGAAACCGGCATCAAGCTGGACTTCGTCGTTCTTCCCGAAAACGACCTGCGCGAGAAAGTAACGACCGACGTAGCCATGAACTCGGGGATGTTCGACATCGTCACCATCGGAACCTACGATGCGCCGATCTGGGCTCAAAACAAATGGATCGATCCGTTGACGCCGATGTTTGACAAGCTGCCCGAACAAGAAAAGACGGATTACGATGTAGAAGATATTTTCCCGTCCATCCGGGATGCGCTCTCTTATGAGGATCAATTGTATGCGCTTCCTTTCTACGGCGAAAGCAGCATGCTCTACTACAATAAAGAAATGCTGGAGAAAGCCGGCGTGGAGATGCCGCAGAACCCGACTTGGGATGAAGTGCGCGATATTGCCAAGAAAGTCAAAGAGGCAAATAACGTACCGGGCATCGTTCTCCGTGGACTTCCGGGTTGGGGTGAAGTGATGGCTCCGCTGAACACGGTCATCAACGCCTTCGGCGGCTCATGGTACGACACGGATTGGAACGCGCAGTTGACGAGTCCGGAGACCAAGCAAGCGGTTCAGTTCTACGTAGATGTGTTAAAAGAGTCGGGTCAGCCGGGAGCTACGAGCACAGGCTTCACCGAGGCATTGACGCTTCTTTCGACCGGTAAAGCCGCCATGTGGTACGACGCGACGGTCGCGGCGGGCTTCTTGAACAATCCGGAATCGTCGCAAGTCGTGGGCAAAATCGGTTACGCATTCGCCCCGTCCCAAGCGAAAGAAAATAACGGCTGGCTGTGGGCGTGGTCGCTGGCAATCGAAAGCGCGAGTAAAAACAAAGAAGCGGCTTTCAAATTCATTACGTGGGCGACAAGCAAGAAATATATCGAGCAAGTCGGGGAAAAGAAAGGATGGGTTGTAGCGCCTCCGGGAACGCGCGCATCGACTTATGAGAATCCGAAGTATAAAGAAGCGGCGCCTTTTGCCGATATCGTGCTGCAATCCATGAAAAATGCCGACTATACAAAACCGACGAAAAACCCCGTTCCTTATCAAGGCATTCAATATGTCGCGATTCCGGAATTCCAGCAGCTCGGAACATCGGTAAGCCAAGAAATCGCGGTGGCGATTGCCGGCAAACAGTCTGTGGATGAAGCGTTGAACAAAGCGCAGAAGCTGGCCGAACAAACCGCAGTTTCCGGCGGATACAAAAAATAATCAGGACTAAGGAGGAGGGCTGCCCTCCTCCTATTCATACAATGACCGGAAAGGAGAACCGCATGAAATCACTCGAATTAAGCGCGGCCGTTCCACAACGCTCATCCATTCGAAAGCAATCCGGCCCACCGGTCAGAAGACTGCTTTGGCCGAGTATTATTGTTGTTGCGCTCGTTACTCAGATACCATTTTTAGTCACCATATATTTCAGCTTCTTGGACTGGAATCTGATGCGTCCGGATAAGGGCACGAAGTTTGTGTGGTTTGCCAATTTCAAAGCGATCATAACGGCGCCCGAATTTATCACCGTACTTCTGAACACTTTTATTCTAACGGTCTGTGCCTTGTTAATTTGTCTTGTTTTCGGCATGATATTGGCTTTGTTGATGAACCGGGATTTTCTCGGCAAAGGCGTTGTGCGTACGGTATTTATCGCTCCATTCTTCGTAATGCCGGCCGTTTCGGGCATCGTATGGAAAACGGCGATCTTAAATCCCACTTTCGGAATCACGGCCTACTTTTCAGGATTAATGGGACAGGGAGCGGTGGATTGGTTAGGCGCGTATCCGCTGCAGACGATCATTGCCTTGGTGTCCTGGCAGTGGGTTCCGTTCTTCATGCTTATCATTCTCGCAGGACTTCAATCGGTACCCAAGGATGCGGTCGAGGCGGGGATGATTGACGGCGCATCCGTCACCCAAAGATTTATCTATGTCGTGCTTCCGCACTTGCTTCGTTATATCGAAGTGGCGATGCTTCTCGGTCTTTTGTTTATTATGCAAGCATTCGGCGAGATTTATGTGACAACCTCGGGAGGCCCGGGTTATGCTTCCACAAATCTACCGTTTTACGTTTACCGGGTCGGTTTCAAAGGCTGGGATATCGGCGGAGCCTCGGCCATCGGGGTCATCATCGTCGTCATTACGTTGTTTATATTAAATTATCTCTTCAAATTTTTGAGAAGAACGTTCCGGGGTGAATTATCATGAAAAGGCTGCTTTCAAGCTTACTGACAACGGTCACCTATGTGGCGGCTTTCGTCTATTTCTTCCCGTTATTATGGATGTTCGTGACGGGCTTCAAAAACGAAGGGGAAGCGGTCATTATGCCTCCCGCCATCTTTTTTGACCCAACGCTGGATAACTATAGAACGATTTGGGACTCTGGCATCGGTTCGTTTTTAGGAAATTCCTTCATTATAGTAGGGATCTCCACGATGTTCGCTTTATTTTTGGGAGTATCCGCCGCTTACGCGTTATCCATGTTCGGCATCAAAAGAGCGGACGACATTTTGTTCTGGTTCATTTCAACGAAGCTGCTTCCCGCTGTCGGCGTCATGATCCCGGTGTACATCGTCTTCAAGAAGCTCGGATTGTTGGACTCGCACATCTCCTTAATCCTTATCTATACCGCTATGAATATCCCGCTTGCCGTATGGATGATGCGCTCGTTCTTTAAAGACATCCCGTATGAAATTATCGAATCCACACAGGTTGACGGGGCGACGGGGCTGCAGGGATTTTTTCAAGTAACGCTTCCTCTGGTTAAGCCGGGGGTCATATCGACCGCTCTGCTTTGTTTCGTCTTTGCTTGGAATGAGTTTCTGTTCGGAGTAAACTTGACATATACCGACTCATCCACGATGCCGGTATTTATGGCTTCGTTTATGACGCAAGAGGGATTGTTCTGGGCCAAGATGTCCGCGGTAGCGACAACCGCCGTACTGCCGTCCGTCATTCTCGGATTTTTTACGCAAAAACAATTGGTTCAAGGATTGACTATGGGCGCCGTAAAAGGATGATGCACCGAAGCGATGTTTGAGCAAGCAAGAGCGAAGGGGGAGTTTAGCTGTGAGAGCACTCGTTATTACGGAACCGAACAAAGCGGTTGTTCGGGAAGTTCCGAAGCCGCAACCCAAACCCGGAGAAGTACTCATTCGGGTGGAGAGGGCGGGTATTTGCGGAACGGATATTCATATTTACAAAGGGGAGTTCATTTCCCCATATCCGATTATTCCGGGACATGAATTTTCCGGAGTCGTTCATGAAGTCGGTGAGGGTGTCATCGGACTTCATGTCGGCGACCGCGTCACTGCGGATCCGACCTTGTACTGCGGCGAATGTGAATTTTGCATGACGCACCGCAATAACCATTGCGAGAATTGGAATGCGCTCGGGAATACGGTGAACGGATGTATGGCTGAATATGTTGCGGTTGCGGCAAGGAATGCGGTTAAAATACCCGACACGATGAGCCACGAGGAAGCGGCATTCATTGAGCCTATGGCTTGCGTCGTTCATGCCCTTAACCGTCTCCAGGTGCAGGCGGGCAACCGGATCCTGCTGTTCGGAGCAGGCGCGATGGGTCAATTGTTGGTTCAGTCCTTGTCCAGATCAGGCGCCTCGCAATTGGCTGTGGTCGATATTTCGAAAGCGAAATTGGATATGGCGTTGAAGTACGGCGCGACGGAGGGCGTATTGTTCGAGGAGCTTGACTCATATGCCTCGAGTCATCCCAATGGTTTTGATATTGTAGCGGATGCCACCGGCATACCGGAAGTCATTGAGAAGGCATTCGCATTCATGGGTCCGGCGGCCAAATATTTGCAGTTTGGAGTGACGCCCGAACATGCTTCGGTTCGTATCAATCCCTTTACTCTCTATCACAAGGATTGGACGATTCTCGGTTCAATGGCCATCAACCAAACGTTCCTGCCCGCCTTCCATTGGATCAAAGCCAAGCGCATGGACTTGACGCCGATCGTTTCCAAAGTGATCCCGCTGGAGGAAATGCCGGCCTTTCTGGCCAATCCCAGAGATCCGGGCCTGATGAAGGTGCAAATCCAACTATAATTGGAAGGGCGGTGTTCGGCGACGAACCATCCCTTGTGTTCTATAATTATTTATAATAAATGCGGGGGGATGACTTCTTAGTGATGACACTCATGAGATTAAACTCCAGACAAAAGCATATCTTATTGCTGCTGCTCGAGTCATCCCAGCCGTTAACGCTCAAGTATTTATCCGATGAACTCGGTTTAAGCATACGCACCGTCCAACGCGAACTTGAAATACTGGAAAGCACCATCAAGAGCTACGGCTTGCTGCTGGCGACCAGGGCGGGCACGGGAGTGTGGCTTGAAGGTTCGGAAGATTCGAAACGGAAGCTTGTGCAAGAGCTTCAGTCCAGCAACCCCGTGCAAATCTTCACTTCGGAGGAACGCCAATTTATTTTGATTCAGCAGCTGCTTTTCAATAAAGAACCGCTGAAGCTGTTTTATTTCAGCGATTTGTTGAATGTGACCGATTCTACGATCAGTAACGATTTAGACCGCTGCGAATCGTGGTTTTTGAAGCATAATCTGAATCTCATTCGAAAGCCCGGCTTCGGCATACATGTAGAAGGGCACGAACACCAGATCCGAAGGGCGATCCTGAATCTGATTTATCAAAATACGAGCCATGATCAATTACTGGACATGCTGTCCGCTCAAGGCGAAGGCTCTCAGGATAAAGTGAAGCTGGAAATGGCCGTCCGCAATAAAATGTTGAATTTTATCGACCCGAACAGCATCGACAAGATCGAGAAGGTGATTCAACAGACGGAACGCGAGTACGGATATAAAATGGCCGATACCGCTTATGTCGGTTTGATTATTCATATTGCTTTGGCGATCCACCGGTTGAAGAGCGACGAAAATATAACGTTCGACCGGCCAACCTTGGAAAAACTGAAAGAAACCCGGGAATTTATTTGGGCGAGCCGCCTATCCGAAGTATTGGGCGGCGAATTGTCCATCGCCATTCCCGAAAGCGAGATCGGCTATATTTGCACTCACCTGCTCGGAGCGAAAGCCAATAGATTGAATTCCTCGGAGCATTCAAGCCGGGTGGAACATTTTGTTCAAAATATGGTGAGTATCGTGGAGCAAGAGCTGAAAGTAGAATTAGCAACCGATCTGTCGCTGATTGAGCATTTAATCGTCCATCTGGAATCTTCGATTAATCGGATCCAATACAACATGGATATACGAAACCCGCTCCTTGCGCATGTGAAAGAAAAATACCCTGACGTGTTTCAAGCGTCCGAGAAAGCGGCCGCTTTCTTGGAGCGGCAATTGGGAAAGCTTGTTCCGGAAGAAGAAACAGGTTATTTGGCGATGCATTTCGGGGCGGCCGTCTTGCGGAAAGCCGGCATGAAAAATAATCGCAAACGCGTTTTGTTGGTATGTGCCAGCGGAATGGGAACCTCGAAGCTGCTGGCCGCACAGTTGGAACAAGAGCTGCCGCAAGTTGAAATCGTGGATACGATTTCGCTGCTTCATGTGGACGAGTTGCTGAACAATATGCACGATATCGATCTGATCGTATCCACCGTCGATTTCCGGCACAAAGATCATGAAGTCATCGTAGTCAATCCGTTCATGGCGGCGGATGAACTGATTCGAATCAAAGAACGATTGAACCAAATGCCGGAAAAGAGATCCGGCGCCGCCCCGAAGCAAGAGGTCGACGTAGAGGGGATGATGTCCAAGCTGAAGCAATATAGCGACGCTTTATCCCAGCTGCAGAGCAATATCTTTATTCAAGCGCCGAAACCGGTCCGAAAGAAGCAGGAGTTAATCGACTATATTTCATTCAATCTCCCCGAGCATTTATTCGGGAAAGATCCGGGCATCCTGAGGCATGAACTTATCGAAAGAGAGAAGCTTGGCGCATGGGTTATGAAGAAAGCGGCGCTTGCAATGCTTCATTGCAAAAGCGACGCTTTACAGAAATTATGTGTTTGCATTGTGAAATGCGGCAAGCCTATTCGCTGGACGCATCAGGATCAGAGCATCGATGTGAGAACGGTCCTCGTGCTGCTCGCGCCAAAGCAAGCTCCTAAAGAGCATTTCGAGATTATTAGCGAAGTGAGCGCCGCGTTAATAGAAGACAGCTTTATCGATGCGCTTACCCAGGGACATGAGGATGAAATTATGGAGCAGGTGAAAACGGTCGTCGGAAAAGGGTACTTGAAAAAAATCGACATTGCGTTGCGGGGGAAGACATGAGAATCCTAGAGCGCATCGGAAATCATCTAAGTACGGTCGTATTCCAAAATATCGCCGCTCTGATTACGCTCGGACTAATAAGAGTTTTATTCGGTCCGCTGGGTTGGTTCCATAATGCGCATGTATATCAAATCGTCGATCCGGTGCTTCATTATTTGGTGCCGATCCTGTTTGCCTATACCGGGGGGAGGTTGATCGGCGGGCAGCGGGGGGGCGTTACGGCCGCTTTCGTGACCATTGCGGCGGCAACCGGCGGGTTGCAGCAATTTTCGTTGATTCTACCTTCGTTAATCATAGGACCGTTGATCGGATATATCATTAAACTCGTCGACCGTCTGCTAAATGGGCGTATACCGGTCGGTTTCGAGCTGCTGTTGAATAACACGGCCGCAGCCGTTGTGGCTTCCGCTTTTTCGGTCCTGTTTTTGAATTATTTAGACCCGGTCTTCATACAGACCGTGCGTGTGATCGTTTCCGGCACGCAATATTTGGTAGATTCCAATCTGCTTCCATTGGTTGCTTTCATCATCGAACCGGGCAAGGTGCTGTTCTTTAACAATGCGATCAACCACGGCATTCTTGAGCCGCTAGGCATTCTCCATACCAAGGAAAGCGGAACCTCCATATTTTTCCTGTTGGAGACGAATCCGGGTCCTGGATTTGGGATGCTGTTAGCCTACTATTTTATACGGAGGAAGCAGAAGGAAGGGTTGGGAAACGTCAAATCGTCCATCATCATTCATGCTCTGGGCGGCATTCACGAGGTGTATTTCCCCTATGCCCTGAGAAATCCCCTGGTCATTGTTTCATTGCTGCTCGGCGGATTAGCCGGGAATCTATGTTTTATGCTTCTGGGTGCAGGGTTGGTTGCAACGCCTTCCCCCGGCAGTGTCTTCCTTATGTTTGTTATGGCGCCCAGCGGTATGCACCTGCCGGTGCTGGCCGGCCTTCTTGCATCTGCTTTCGTTTCTTTCGCGGTTGCTTATCCGATTCTTTCGCGACAAGAACGAAGAGAAGCGGGAACTGACGGGAGCGGCGGCAGGCACGCGATCTCCGTATACAATGGTAAAGAAGAAGACATACGGAAGATTATCTTTACTTGTAACGGGGGTCTGGGCTCCAGCGCGTTTGCCGCGGCTATGCTGAGAAAGAGAACGCAGCATCTGGATTTGGAGTTGACGATCGAACATGCTTCGATTGAAGAAGTTCACGAGGACGCCGATCTCGTCGTTGCGAACCCGCATTTGCTCGAACGGATCAAGTCTGCGCTGCCCGATGCGGAAATATGGTCGGTTTCGTCCTTCGTAGACGATGATTTATATGATCAATTGGTAAACCGTTTGAAAACAACCTTAAATAAAGAAGGGAATTGAGAGACATGCCGGATGATAATGTGCCTCAAACGATGAAAGCGGCCATCATGTATAATACCCGTGAAATTAAGATTGAAGAATTGCCGGTTCCGCAAATCGGTCCCGACGAGGTGTTGATTAAAGTGGTAGCCGTGGGCATCTGCGGGTCGGACTTGCATTATTATTCGCACGGCAGAATCGGAAAATACGTAGTTGATAAACCGTTCATTCTCGGGCATGAGTGCTCCGGGGATATTGCCGCCGTCGGATCGGATGTCCGGCAACTGAAAGCGGGCGACCGTGTAGCAGTTGAGCCCGGCGTCACTTGCGGGCATTGCGGCGCTTGTAAGGAAGGCAGGTACAATCTTTGTCCGGACGTTGAATTTCTGGCTACTCCGCCTTATGACGGCGCGTTTGTGCAGTATATCAAAGTCCGCCAAGACTTTGTCTTCAAGATTCCGGATGGTCTGTCCTATGAAGAGGCCGCATTAATCGAGCCGTTCTCGGTTGGAATCCATGCCGCGGCAAGAACGAAACTGCAGCCCGGCTCGACGATCGCCATCATGGGTATGGGGCCGGTCGGATTGACAGCGGTAGCCGCAGCCAAAGCATATGGGGCAGCCGCCATTATCGTTACCGACTTGGAGCCGCTTCGCCTGGAAGCAGCCAAACAAATGGGAGCTACTCATGTTATCAATATCCGCGAACAAGACCCTCTTGCAGAGATTAATAGGATTACGAGCGGCAAGGGCGTCGATGTCGCTTGGGAAACGGCCGGCAACCCGAAGGCGCTGCAATCCGCGCTAGGCTCGCTTCGGCGGGGAGGAAAGCTGGCTATAGTGGGATTGCCCGCCCAGGACGTAATCCCATTGAATGTGCCGTTTATCGCCGATAATGAAGTCGATATTTACGGGATTTTCCGTTATGCGAATACGTATCCGAAGGGCATTCATTTTCTATCATCCGGCATCGTCGACGCAAACAAGCTGATTACCGATAAATATCCGCTCGAACATACGCAAGAAGCGATGGAGCGGGCGCTCATCCACAAGAGCGAATGCCTGAAAGTCGTCGTTTATCCCAACGGTTTGGCTGCCGCGGTTGAATCGAACTAATGGAGTTTATCGCAAAGTATCGCAATCTGCGTTAAGATATAATCGCTCCTTTTACAAATTTCATTTGCCTGGGGGATTGCGGATTGGATGGTTTGAAGATGTGGTTTGATAAGCCTGCCGATCGTTGGGATGAAGCTCTTCCGATCGGCAACGGCACGTTGGGCGGCATGGTGTTCGGCAAGGCTCAAGTCGAACGGATCCAACTCAACGAGGACAGCTTATGGTATGGAGGCCCGATGGACCGGAACAATCCGGACGCTCTCCGGCATTTGGACGAGATACGCAGTCTTATTTTCGCCGGACGCATCCGGGAAGCGGAGGAATTGGCCTCGCGCGCCTTGATAGGAGTTCCTGACGGGCAGCGCCATTACGAACCGCTCGGCGATCTGTATTTGGATTTCGGCGCCGCCGGGGAGATCGGGGAATATCGCAGAGAGCTGGATTTGGAGGAAGGCGTCGCGCGGGTGCGGTATTCCGTTGATCATGTCGCATACGACCGCGAGTATTTCGCAAGCTTCCCCGATCAAGTGCTGGCGATCCGCTTAACCGCGAGCGAGCCCGGGAATCTTTCGTTCTCCATGCCGTTCGGCCGGGGCTCCGTGCTGGAGCCGACGCCTTGGTCGGATATTTTAAAGCATCCGGTGGGCTTTCATGCTTACTTGGACCTGATCGGGGCCAGCGGGCAGGGGGACTTGATCGTTCGCGGAAAAAGCGGCGGCGAGGAAGGGGTCCGGTTTTGCTGCGCGGTAAGAGTGTTGACTGAGGGAGGCAACCGTTCTTTTGCGGGACGGCAGCTTACAGTCGAACGAGCGGATACGTCGACAATTCTCGTTGCGGCGTGCACCGATTTCAGGATTGCCAAGGACAATATGGAAGCCGAGTGCATCCGAAGATTGGACCGCGCGTCCGCCAAGTCTTACGAGCGGCTTCGCTCCGATCACGTTGAAGACTACCGGGCTTTATTCAATCGTGTCTCCTTGACGCTTCAAGGCTTGGAAAGCAATGCTCTCTTATCGGATTTTCCGACGGACCGGCGATTGGAGCGGGTCCGGGAGGGAAGCGACGATCCGGGTCTGGTAAGCCTGTATTTCCAATTCGGACGATATCTTCTAATATCCAGCAGCCGACCGGGATCTTTGCCGGCGAATCTTCAGGGCATCTGGAATGCGGACATGCTTCCGATTTGGGACAGCAAATATACGATCAATATTAATACGCAAATGAATTACTGGCCCGCGGAGACGTGCAATTTGCCGGAGTGCCACGGTCCGTTGTTCGATTTTATCGAGCGGCTGCGCGTCCGCGGGCGGGAAACGGCCGCCGTCATGTACGGATGCCGCGGATTTGCGGCTCATCATAATTCCGATATTTGGGCGGATACGGCTCCTCAGGATGTTTGCATCACGTCTACCTTCTGGACGATGGGAGCCGCCTGGCTCTGTTTGCACTTGTGGGATCACTATGAGTTCGGGCGGGACGAAGCGTTTCTCCGCGAGGTTCACGGAACGATGAAGGAAGCGGCGCAATTCGTACTCGATTATTTGGTGGAAGATCCGCAGGGACACCTGGTAACCTGCCCGTCCTCATCGCCGGAAAACAGGTATTATCTTGCGAATGGGGAGACGGGAGCGTTATGCTACGGCCCTTCCATGGACAGCCAGATCATCCGGGAGCTTTTCCAACGCTGCATCAGGAGCGCAGAAATATTGCAGATCGATCAGGAGTTCGGCGAGGAATTGAAGAAAGCTCTTGAACGTATTCCGCGGCCTGCCATCGGAAAGTACGGGCAAATTCAAGAGTGGAGCGTTGATTACGAAGAGCTGGAGCCGGGTCACCGGCACATCTCCCATCTGTTCGCGCTTCATCCCGGATCGCAAATCGCGGTGAAAGCTTCTCCGGAGCTTGCCGCAGCGGCGAGAAAGACTCTGGAGCGCAGGCTGAAGCACGGCGGCGGCCATACCGGCTGGAGCCGGGCGTGGATTCTCAATATGTGGGCGAGACTGGAGGAGGCGGAGCCGGCTTACGATAACGTGATTGAGCTGCTTCGCTCGTCTACGCTGCCGAATTTGTTTTGCGACCATCCTCCTTTTCAGATCGACGGCAATTTTGGCGGAACCGCGGGGATCGCCGAAATGCTTCTGCAAAGCCACACGGGCGAAATCCATCTGCTTCCGGCTTTGCCGCACGCTTGGAAGCACGGAAGCGTTCGAGGATTGCGCGCGCGCGGCGGGTTTGAAGTAGACATCGAATGGAAAGAAGGCCGGCTGGCGAGTTCGACCATAACGGCCAATAAGGAAGGAAACTGTACCGTAACATACCGAGGCAAATCGGTGAACCTGGTGTTTGACGAACATAAATCCAATTATACTCTGGACTTGGACGCTTGGATAAACGGATAAAGGGTGTTATGAACGATTTCGTTTTCGGTGACATTGTTGTAATTGAGACCAGAAGAGGAAATATTAATCAAAGCTGCAGTTTTCAATCAAAGAAGGGATGATAAACCATGGCAACCGTATTGTATATCACAGCACATCCGAACGATCATCAAGCGTCCTATAGTATGGCGGTCGGCAAAGCATTTATTGAAGCTTACCGGGAGGCTCATCCTTCCGATGAAGTCGTGCATTTGGATTTGTACCAAATGAATATTCCGCAGCTTGACGCGGATATATTCAGCGGCTGGGGAAAACTTCGTTCCGGTTCCGCGTTCGACCAGCTTTCCGATGCGGAGAAGACCAAGGTAGGCAGATTAAACGAACTGGTGGACCAATTTGTCGCAGCGGATAAATATGTGTTTGTGTCTCCGATGTGGAACTTTTCCTTTCCTCCGGTTTTGAAAGCCTATATCGACGCCATATGCATAGCCGGAAAAACCTTCAAATATACGGAGAGCGGTCCTATAGGCTTGCTTACCGATAAAAAAGCCCTTCATATTCAAGCGAGCGGAGGCGTGTATTCGGAAGGACCGGCTGCAGCCTTCGAAAGCGGACACAGTTATCTGAAGAAAATCATGCAGTTCATTGGCGTTCCTTCGTTTGAAGGTATTTTTGCAGAAGGAATGGCCGCAATGCCGGATCAGGCGCAATCGATAAAGGAAAAGGCAATAGCGAAAGCGGAAGCTGCGGCGAAACAATTTTGAAACATGGGAACCACCGACTTTTTGGTCGGTGGTTTTTTTAACGATAAAGAATTTATAAGTTTTCTGCTTTAGCAGGAAATGAGTAAATTCTTTACCAAGAAAAACTTCCTCTTACTCGCGGTCGCTCATCCTTGAATGCACTTCGATAGAAGTTTTTCTTATGAATCGGACGGGATCTCAAGGAATGACGTCCCAAACTTGTTTGCCGATGAGAATAATCGTTACTCCAATAAATAAAATCCGGACATAACCGGTACCTTTACGGATCGCAAGCCGGGAACCGACAACAGCTCCTGCGATCATAGCGATTCCCATCACCAGACCATGCGTATAACTGACGGAATCCAAGAAAATAAACGTAATCAAACTGGCTATATTGCTGGCAAAGTTTAGTGGTTTGGCATTTCCCGCAGCGGTTACAAAGTCAAATCCCAAGAAAAGAAAAGCGAAGATCAGAAACGAACCCGTTCCGGGTCCGAAGAATCCGTCATAAAAGCCTATGATAAAAGCGACCAAAACGCTGAAAACACCGGTTTTTTTTGTTATTCCCGCATACGTGGACATTTTTCCCCAGTCTTTTTTTAATAAGGTATAGAGTGTTACTCCAACGAGCAAAACAATGACCAATGGCTTCAGAAACGAAGACGGAACGAGGCGAACCGTATAGGTACCTAACACAGCCCCCGCCAACGAAAACGGGATGAGATATTTTACTAATTTAAAATTGATTTTCCCGGATCGAATAAACGAAATCGTACTTGTCAAAGTAGACATGGAAGAGGCTAATTTATTCGTTCCCAATACGACCGGCAGCGGAAGTCCGGTTAATAAAAGCGCAGGAATCGAAATTAACCCTCCTCCCCCTACCACGGAATCGATAAAAGAAGCCAAAAAACCGAGTCCTAGTAAAAGTATAATCATTTCAACACTTATGTCTTGCAACGGAGTGCCTCCTATCAGCCGCTGAGTGATGCTTCTACATCATTTTACCTCCCCGAGATTCATCGGAATAATATATAATTTATAGGTATTCATAGATTGTAACTATATATAAGCAGGAGCGAAAATGAATTTACATACATTGAGAGTGTTTTTCGAGGTTGCCAATCATCAAAGCGTAACGGCGGCATCCGCGAGCCTTGCCATCAGTCAACCGTCCGTTACCGCCCAGATTCGAAAGCTGGAGAAGGAAACGGGATTGAAAGTGATTGAACCGCATGGAAGAGGGATACGTTTAACCGAGGCGGGCGAAATGATTTATGCCCATGCTCAACGGCTGTTCGCGATGGAAAGAGAACTGGAAATGAAGCTTAAGGATTTCCGTGAAGGTAAGACAGGAACATTAAGGATCACCTCGACAGGTTTACCCGCCAATATGTTTCTGCCGAAATGGGTTGCTTCCTTTAAGAAACAAAATCCTCAAGTCGACATTATATTGAATGTTGTTAACTCAATGGAAGCGAATAGACGGTTATTGCAATATGAAGCGGATTTCGCTTTCATTGCGGGCATTTCGAAGCATCAGGATATTAATTACGAAAAGCTGTTTGACGACGAGCTTTGGTTTATCGTACCGAAGGGTCACCGGTTTGATTCCCAAGTGGCAACATTAGAAGAAATGATGGCAGAGCCCTTTTTCATGCGGGAGGAAGGCAGCAGTATAAGGGAACAGCTGTTGGCGCTGTGCAGAATCCATGATATTTCTCCGCCGAGAAGAGCACTGCAGTATAACGGGATGAACCTGTCCATTAAAACAGTCCAAGAAGGATACGGAGCCATGTTGGTTCCCGCCTTGGCAGTGAAAAGCATGGTCGAAAACGGAGAGCTCGGGCGAGTCTTTATAGAGGGGATTGATATTAAGAGACCGATCTACTTCTGTACGAGAAAGGATGATTTGTTGTCCCCCGTTGCGAAGGTATTTTATGAATTAGTGAAGGGGTAGCCCTTGGTGTATCCCGCCGTGATATCCGGGTTCGAACTCCCTTATGAGCACTATACCCATGGTTCAGTTAAACCGGTTGACGGATTTGGTTATGACCTCTATTTCGACTGCCCTTTGCAGTCCTCCCCCCATGCTCCACACGCAATATAGCCGCGGCTCCCTCCCAATACTAACTCTCTTGCGGGTACTATCCCCTGTCGTCAGATAATGGCAACGGTCGCAAACGCAGGCAGTGCGAAAAAAGCAAGGATCTAAGTTCTCTCCGCCTAAGAGGACATACGGATCGCGCAAAGAGTGCCGATGACCAGATCATCAGGACGAGAAGATCAGACGATCTGAATCTAGGGGAGAGTGCACGTAGGGGAATCAACGTAATCGTTCCTCAAGCCTTTGCCGCATGAGCATATCGGAGAAGACCATTTTACGAACATATAACCCGGACATCCAATTTGGTTGCACGGTTTATGCACTGTTCCGAAACAGAACTGGTTTTCCTGAAACGGTTCCCGTCAATTCGAAAGTTCAAACGTCCGCTTGTTGACAAACATCCGGATCATTTAGTTTTATGGAGGGAGGGGAAAGTGAAAGGAATTCGAAAGCACGTCTTGAGGGAAAGGTGAACGCGGTATGGCAACCAAGAAAGCTTCCGGACGCGGAAAGTTCTACCGAATGAGTTTGATCACCATTCTGCTCATTACCTGCATCCCGGGACTGATTATCGGGGTATCTTTATATGTCTTCATTACTGAAAAAATCGAGTACGAGCTGCGGCAAATTCACCAAGATCGGCTTGCGGAGACGATCCAATCGGTAGACGATCAATTTTCGTATTTGGAGTTGACCCTCGCGCATTGGGCGCACGATCCTGTATTCGGTGACGCTTTGAAGCGGCTCGATTTCATTAACGGCTCCCGGCAAATCTTTGATTTATATAAGACGCTTATCGTCGTGGAAGGCACGCACCCGCTCATTCAGCAGGTGGAGCTGGTCTTACTGGAGCCGCAAGGGTATCTTTTCAATACGGAGCAGTACGTTCGTCTTCAAGCCGATGACATAAAGCAGTACGATGATCTGCTGAAGGAGAAACGGCCGCTGCACTGGACGTTGTCCGAGTCGTCCATGACGGTCGCGCACAGTATCCCGGGCGGGCTCGCGCGTCCGTTCGGATTGCTGAGGGCGACTCTCAACGAGTCTCGAACCAAACAGCTGTTAGGCGGGCTGGATCCGTACGGCAACGGCACTGTGTTTTTGATGGACGAGCGAGGCGCGTTTCTTCGGCACGGCGGCCATCAGAAGGTTTCCGGTTTGGAAGCCGCCCTTCGGGACAAAGTGCTGGCGCAAGCCAGTACGCGCGGATCGTTCGCGTTGGAGTGGAACGGTGAGACATACTCAGTCTCTTTCGGCGAGATGAAGCGGCTAGGCTCCAGCTGGATCTTCGTATCCGCCGCCTCGATGACGGCGATTACGCAGCCGGTCGCGGAGGTGACCCGAATCATCACGATCATCAGCGCCGCCGGGTTGACGGTCGCATTATTCCTTTCATGGTTCGCCTCGCAGTGGCTGTATCGCCCGATAGAGAGGCTTAAGCGGCTGTTTGGGACCGATGCCGGCCATCCAACGGACGCGAAGGACGAGTTCGAGTGGATCGGCCATCAGTGGGAGCGAGTCACGAACGAAAGCCTGAACCTGCACAACCGTCTCAAACAGCAGTT
The DNA here is from genome assembly GCF_016482785.1 of Paenibacillus alkalitolerans. Taxonomy (GTDB): domain Bacteria; phylum Bacillota; class Bacilli; order Paenibacillales; family YIM-B00363; genus Paenibacillus_AE; species Paenibacillus_AE alkalitolerans. The sequence continues at coordinate 114,744 of NZ_JAEMXM010000014.1, forward strand.
GCCTCGGCTGAGGGAAGGGTTTATCTTGCAGCTGGTGCAGGGTCACTTGTCCGCATTGTCGGAAATGGATCTGCGCGATCGGATGCAGAGCTACGGCCTTTCCATGGGGGACCGGACGATCTGCGCGATGGTCGTGCAGTTGACGGGCTTCTCGAAGCTGGAGGGAAGGTTCTCCCACGGCGATCAGGGGCTCGTGTCTTTCGCGGCGGCCAATATGATGGAGGAGCTCGCGACCGCGAAATTCAAGCAGGTGCAGATCGTACACTTTCACGACTTGTGGATCGGCCTCTTGGTCCTGCTGCCGCCGCCAGAGGGGTCGAATAGGAAGCAACTGTTCGACTTGGCGCACGAAATGGTCGATGCCGTTCAGAACATTTTGAGGATCAACGTAACGATTAGCATCAGTCCCGAATCGCGCAGCATTCGCGACGGGTACGAGCTGTTCGAAGAGGCGAAACGGGCGATCGGCTATCGCGAGCTCGGGGCTAAGAGCCAAATTATCGACGTTGCGCAGCTCGAAGCGTTCGAGTCGGAAATTCGCATCGACTACCCGCTCGCGATCGAAAAGCAGCTGCTTCACGCCATGCGAAGCGGCGAACGGGAACAAGTCGACCGACTGATCGAGGCGTTCATGGCCGAGCTCTCCGAGCAAGGCAAGGAAGTGAGCGTGAGACAAAACGTGCTCCATCTGATCGGGAGAATCCATCATACGATCCTGGAGGCCGGTGTCGATCCTTACCGCGTATTCGGGATGGCGGATTTGTACGAGGAGGTCGCCGCGCTCGGCGAGCCGGACGAACTGCTCGCTTGGATGAAGAAGGACGTCGTCGAGCCGTATCTCCGGTACTTCCGGAATCGTGACGAAACTCGGTTCAAGCATATGGTCGAACAAACCGTGGACTTGGTCCACGGCCACTACGAAACCGATATCTCGCTCGATCAATGCGCCGATAAGCTCGGTACGACATCCTATACGCTTAGCAAAGCGTTCCGTCAAGTGGCGGGCAAAAATTTTATCGATTACTTAACGGACGTACGTTTGGACGAGGCGAAGAAGTTATTGCGCGATACGGATATTAAGGTGAACGACATCGCTCAACAGGTCGGATACCATTCGAGTTACTTCCATCGGATTTTCAAGAAGCGCGAGGGCGTCTCTCCGACGAAATTCCGGGATATCAGCCGTCAATAGCAGGTCTTGCAAAATCGGTACGGGTCGGCAAAACTAGTGCGGCAGGCTGCATCAACCTAGATGCGGCCTGCTTTTTTTCTGTGCAAAAATGTCCGGTTGAAGGAAACGGCATCGTGCTTTACGGTTACGACAGACAAGAGCAACGGCGTAGAAGGAGGAACAGCATGAACAGCACCGTACATGTCGAAGAAGCGACTCCGGGAGCAAATCGCAACGCGAACGTTAACCGAAGAATTCAATTCCTTAAAAGATTGGTTCGGGATCGTTATTTGTACCTATTGGCATTCCCGGGCTTGCTATTCTTTTTACTATTCAAGTTCGTTCCAATGGGCGGCATCGCAATCGCTTTCCAAAACTACTCGCCGTTCATGGGATTCTTGAAAAGTCCGTGGGTGGGCTTCGATCACTTCGTTCGATTGTTTACCGGGGATCAGTTCTGGCTGCTGTTTCGCAACACGATGGCGATCAGCCTTATGAATTTATTCTTTTTCTTTCCATTGCCGATCGTGCTGGCGCTGCTCCTGAACGAACTGCGAAACGAAAAGTACAAGCGACTCATCCAGACGATCGTGTATTTGCCGCACTTCCTCTCGTGGGTCATTATCGTAAGCTTGACGTTCTTGATGTTATCCGTATCGCAAGGTGTCATTAACCAGATGATCGAAGCAGCCGGCTATGAAAAGTTTCCGTTCTTAACGGAACCGAAATTGTTCTGGATTTTGCTCACGCTGCAGTCGATCTGGAAGGATGCGGGCTGGGGCACCATCATTTTCTTGGCTGCAATGGCCGGCGTCGATCCGCAGCTGTACGAGGCGGCCAAGATGGACGGCGCGAATCGGCTTCGTTCGATGTGGCACGTCACGCTTCCTGCCATCCGCAACGTCGTCGTCATTCTGTTCATCTTGCAATTAGGCAGCATTATGGATGTAGGCTTCGAGCAGGTGTTTCTGATGAGCAACGGTTCCGTCAGCAACGTGGCCGAGGTATTCGAGACGTATGTCTATCGTTTAGGCATTCAGCAAGGACAGTTCAGCTTCAGTACGGCCGTAGGCCTGTTCAAATCGGCCATCGGGCTCATTCTCGTCGTCATGGCGAACTATGTGTCCAAAAAATTGGGCGAAGAAGGCGTATTCTAACCCCCCTTGGAGGTGAACGCTCATGCGTGAACATATTGGCAGCCGAATCTTTAATGCGGCGAATATGGCGTTTCTGGCGCTTGTCGCCGCCGTCACGTTGTTCCCTATTTATTATGTCGTCGTCGTATCGTTCACCGATCCGATCGAATACTTGCAGCGCAAGCTGGTGCTGTTTCCGGCGAAATGGTCGCTTTCATCTTATGAATACTTGCTGAATAACGGTTCTTTCATGCGGTCGATCGGCAACAGCTTGTTCCTCGCTACCGTCGGGACAGCCTGCAGTCTAACGGTGACGGCGGCGCTGGCGTACGCGATCTCGAGGAAGCGCCTGGCGGGACGAAGAATGTTCCTCTTCCTTATCCTATTCACGATTCTATTCAACCCGGGCATCATCCCGAATTATTTGGTCGTGAAGGAAGCCGGGCTGCTCAACAGCCTCTGGTCGCTGATCATTCCCTCGTTGTCCAGCGGGTGGTTCGTCATACTGATGAAGAGCTTCTTCGACAACATTCCGGACGCTCTCGAAGAGGCGGCCACGATCGACGGTTGTAACGATTTAGCCATTTTCGCGCGAATCATCTTGCCATTGTCTTTGCCGGCGATCGCCGCGTTCGGGCTGTTTTACGCCGTCATGTATTGGAACATGTACTTCAACGCGCTGCTGTACTTGAACGATTACGAGAAATGGCCGATCCAGCTCGTACTGCAGAACATCATTTCCGATTCCGCCGCAGGGATGCTTATGGAGGATCGTCTCACGCAGCAGCCTCCGCCTAGCGAAATGCTCAAGATGGCTGCGGTCGTAATCGCGGTCGCACCGATTCTATGCGTGTACCCGCTATTGCAGAAGCATTTCGCCAAAGGCGTCATGGTCGGCTCGGTGAAGGGGTAGGTTGAATAGAGTCGTCCTTGACGGGCGCTCTTTCATCATATAGAAACGTATTAAGGGAGGCCTTTAAAATGAAATGTTCCAAGCGAATCAACTGGTGGAAAAAGTCGTTGACAGCACTCATTGCGTTGTGCGTCATCCTGGCAGGCTGTACGGGAGGACAAAGCGCCCAAGAACCGCCGGGAACCGGGGAAGCGGGTGCGTCGACGCAATCCGGAGAAAACGCGCCGGCGAAGGAAGAGCCGCTCCAAGTCTCGATCATGTCACATTTCTTCCAGGATACGCCTCCGGATAAAAACGGGGAAGTGCAAAAGTGGATGGAAGAAGCTCTCAACGCGAAGCTCGACATCCACTGGGTGTCCGTCAACAATTACGAGGACCGGTTCAACGTAACGGTGGCCTCCGGAGATCTTCCGGAACTGATCTTGGTGCGCGATCCGTTCTCTCCCGTCTTCCGAACGGGCGTCGAGCAAGGCGCGTTCTGGGATATTACGCCTTACTACAAGGATTATCCGAATTTAACCACGGTCGTCTCGGAGACGGCTTGGAACCTGACGAAGGCGAAAGACGGCAAAAACTACGGCATTCCTCGTCCTCGTCCGACCGAAGGCGAAACGTTCTTTGCCATCCGCAAGGATTGGCTCGACCAACTCGGCCTCGAGCTGCCGACGACGACGGATGAATTGTACGCGGTAATGAAAGCGTTTGTAGGAAACGATATGGCCGGGGACGGTACGACCGTCGGCTTTACGGGCCATGTCAATCCCGACAATATGGGCAACCTCTCCCCGTTCATCAGCAGCTTCACGGGAGCGAACGGCGAGTGGAAGCTCATTGACGGTAAACTCGTATACGCCGATACGCTCCCGGAGACAAAAGCCGCGCTTGAGTACTTGGCGAACGCCTACAAAGACAAGCTGCTTCCGCCCGATTTCGCGTCGTTCCGGGCGAGCCAGTCCGTCGATCTCTATGAGGCCGGCAAAGCCGGCGTGATCGTAGAGAAAGCGGCGTCTATCTCGGGGTACTTGACGGCAACGAGAGCGTCGAATCCGGACGCGAATTACGAGGTGTTGTACCCGCTGACCTCCATCAACGGCTACAACCCGAGAGCGGCAGGATTCAACGGCATGCTGGCGATCCCGAAGTCGGTGCCGGAGGAGAAGATGAAGCGCATCCTCTCTATGCTGAACGATTGGATGTCCGACGAAGTGTATCAAATCCAGGAATGGGGGATCGAAGGCGTGCATCACAAGGTCGAGAACGGGCAGAAAGTGATTATCGAAGAGAAGTTCACGGCGGACAGCATCGCAAACTATAACCAAATCGTGTTCAAGCATGGCCCGTACGCAAGCTCCTACGGCGACCATCATCCGGAGGAGATGAAGGAGGAGTTCGGCAAAATCCAGGACGAACGGGCGAAGACGAGCGTGCCGGACTACAGCATCGGTCTCTTCTCCGAGACGGCTCAAACGTATATGCCGGAAATCCGAAAGAAGACGCAGGATCTGAAAATTAAGATCATCTTGGGCAGCGCGACGCTTGCCGATTGGGACGCCTATGTCAAGACGCTGAAGGACGATCCGACGCTGAACAAGATAATCGAAGAAATCAACGCATCCTACGCGGCTCGCGCGGCGGAGTAAGCCAGATGACAGATCATCCGCGATTGCCGGCGACGCTTCGCCCCTTGTTCGATTTCCCGGTGCGCGATACCTCGATTTGCCGCGGCGGGGACGGATGGTATTACTTGAGCGGCACGACAGGCTATCCGGACTGGTGGGGCGTCACCGGTGACATTCAACTGTGGAAGTCACCCGATTTACAGGATTGGATCCCGGTCGTGACGGAGCCCCGAAGGCGGTCCACCGTCTGGAACGCCGACCGTGAGGGCACGTGGCAGAAGGCTGTGGGGCTTCGCGACGGCGCCCCGTTCCGCCCGCTGTGGGCTCCGGAAATTCATTACTTGAAGGGAACGTACTGGATCCCGTATTGCATTCCGAGGGTCGGCAGCGGTCTGCTGCGCAGCGACAGCGGACGCCCTGAGGGGCCTTACGCCGACGCGATCGCAGCTGACGGTCCGATCTGCCCGTACATCGACGCCTCGCTCTTCGAAGACGACGACGGCGCGATATACTTCTTATGTGACAACGGCAAGCTCGCGCGCATGACCGACGACTTGTCCGGACTCGAAGAGGATCTGCGCGTGCTGAAGCCGGCGAACGCGGATCACGTCGGCTTCGAGGGCACGTTCCTGTTTAAGGCGCACGGACGATATCATTTGGCTGGCGCAGATTTCGTCGACGGGGCATACCATTGCTTCGTGGCCAGCTCGGAGCATATTTACGGACCTTACGGGGATCGGTACCTGGCTATTCCACACGGCGGTCACAATATGTTTTTCCAAGATAAGGGCGGACAATGGTACAGCACGTTCTTTGGGAACGGCCCGCTTGCGCCCATCCAAGAGCGGCCGGCTATCGTGAAAGTCGAGTTCGACCGAGAGCTGCGCATTCGTCCGGTTCCAGACGCTTAATAGAGGGGGATGGATCTATGACAGTTTGTTTGTCTCGACTTCATTCGCCCGTTCTGCTCCAGGGAAGCAGTCGGATCGCGTACCGCGATCCGGCTGCTCTGTTTCACGAGGGGATGTTTTATCTGTATTTCACCCTTACGGAGACGGAGCTGGACGGGAGCGTATATATGTATACGGCGGCAAGCGTAAGCCGCGATCTGGTCGCCTGGAGCGAACCGAGCCGCCTGACGCCTCGGAATCGGGAGCTCAATTTCTCGAGCCCGGGCAACGTGATTCGCTGCGGAGACCGGTGGATCATGTGTTTGCAGACGTATCCCCGGCCGAACGGGGAGAAGCACGGCAACGCCGACGCCAGGCTGTGGACGATGGAGAGTACGGATCTCCTGTATTGGTCGGAACCGAAGTTGCTTCGGGTGAAGGGTCCGGACATGCCCGTGACCGAGATGGGTCGCATGATTGACCCGTATTTGATTGAGAGCGTGGAGGAGCCCGGCAAGTGGTGGTGCTTTTACAAACAAAACGGAGTCAGCTTGTCTTGGTCGACCGACCTGACGGAATGGCATTACGCCGGCCGCGAGGATGCCGGCGAGAACGTGTGCATCTTGCGCGTAGGCGGGGAATACGTCATGTTCCATTCGCCGCCGAACGGCATCGGCGTCATGCGGTCGGACGATCTGAAGGAATGGCGCCGAGAAGGGGGGCTGTTGACATTCGGTCAGTCGGGGTGGCCATGGGCCCGGGGACGATTGACGGCGGGATTCGTATTGGACTGCACCCGGGTAGAGGGCGTCGGCAAATATCTAATGTTTTATCATGGCACGGGACCGGAGGACGAAGAGATAATTTTCGATACGCACGCTTGCATTGGCATCGCCTGGAGCGACGATCTGGCGACGTGGGATTGGCCTAAGAAATAGGGGCGACGGCCAAGCCGTCAAGATCGGCGACTTGGTCCGGTTTCATTAAATAGATGAGAACAAGGGGGAGAGTCCGCATAGTTATCTTGGATAACTCGAACGAACCTTTTTGACTTCAGGCGGCAAAATTGTTATCGTTACCGGCAGATATACTGATAGAAGGTGCGCGAGATGGGATATTTACTGCTTCTGCTTGCAACAATAGGCTGGAGCTGCGTGGGTGTGCTTGTCAAAACGGCTTCGACGATGGTGGACAGCTCCGTCATTACGTTCTCGCGATTTTTCTTCGGAGTGATCTTTCTCGGTATTTTGCTTCTGGTCAAAGACCGCAGGATTAGGCTTCGGTCAGGTCTCAAATGGATTTGGTTCGGCGCGGCCGGTAAGTCCGCCAACTATATTTTCGAGAATATCGCCCTCACGATCGGTTATTCGTACGGCAACATTCTGGTGCAGCCGGTGCAGACCGTGACGCTCTTGATTGCCGGAAGCATTCTGTTTAAGGATAAAATATCGAAGAGGGGTTGGATTGCCGCTGCGCTTTGTGTGATTGGAGTAATCGTCATCGGTTGGAACGGGCTGCCCTTCCATGCGCTGATGACCGGCGGCGCGCTGACCACGCTGCTATTCACGCTGGCGGGAATCGGCGCGGCCGTTCATGTGCTTAGCTCGCGAATGCTCGCAAAGACGATGGACAGCGGTAATATGAACTTTTCGGTTTTTTTCTGGAGCTCTTTGCTCGTCTCGATTCCACTGCCGTTTCAGAGTCAAGCTGTTACCGGCCCGATCACGTTTTGGGCGTTCGGCGCACTGGTCCTTCTCGGAGTCATTACAGGTCTGAGCTTCTATTGGCTCGCTGAAGCCATGAAGAGAGTCTCTTTTGTGGTCGTTGCGCTCATCGGCAATTGTTCGGTCTTATTTTCTATCCTATGGGCGTACTTGTTTTTCAGAGAGCCGATCACTGTTTATGTCGTTTGTGGAACGCTTGTTTTTCTAGCGGGTTTCATATGCCTTAACATTCCTATTCTTCGACCGGCGGCGAAAGTAAAGACCACAACAGAGGTGTAGGCGATGTTTGGCCAATAAGGATAGTACCGCGATCAAAGTCGCTGCATTATTGCTCGTTTTTCAAGAGCTAACCGGGAAAGACGTTAAAAGAGAAGAAGGACCGCCGCCGCGGTCCTTCTTCCGTTCCTAATAATGAAATACATTCAACTATTTTTGCTGCTTCGATAAAAAGAAGGAGGGGTTCCCTCGACCGTCTTGAAAAATCGGCTGAACGCATGGATGTTGGGAAAACCCATTTTCTCCGAAATGACGCTGAGCGGTTCGGTGGTAAACTGGACCAGATGACGGGCGGCATGGACGCGCATGAGATGGTGATATTGTATTGGGCTCATGCCGAAAGCCTTGTGAAACAGCCGCCCCAGGTAATGCTTGCTAATGCCGGACACTCTTGCGATTTCGTCCAGGCTTACTTTGCGGTTGGTGTTATGCATCAAATACTGCTTGATGTGCATTAAAGCGTGCATGTTGGTCTCCAGGTGGGGATTCTGGCTCCAGTAATTTTCCCGCAGCAGTTGAATCCACAGCTGAATAAACATACCCTTTACTTTGAATTCATAGAAGGGCATTTTCGTCTCGTATTCGTAAATGATATCCATCAGCATTTTCTCGACGAATATCGGATTTCTAAGCCGAAGCCGGTTCGGCAAGATCACGGGCATTTGATCAATAATGTCGTCCCGGAACCAGTTGTGTTCTTCAGGCGCTATTTCTTTAAGCGGACGAAAAGAGACTTTTACCTTCTCGCTGTCCTCCCCATAAAAGAAATCAAAATGAATATGCGGCTGCCTAAGCCGCCTGCCCTCCACCTTCACAATCTTATGTTTCTGTTTGGGGCGGAACAGAAATATATCGCCGCGCTCGCCTTCGTATTCTTCGTCTTCAATGGTCGCGGTGACCTTGCCTTCCATGATGTAAAGCAATTCATAGTCGAACAATACCCGTTCCTGAATCACCCACGGACGATCCTCGATGTTATCCATGGCGACACGGATATAAGGCGATATCTGATGCAAAATCATTTGGACCACTCTCCCGGACGGAAGTGCCGTGCAAAGAAGATGGACATGAGTTTGACCGGCTGATGCAAGCGTATCACAAAAAGCGAGAAATGATAAATAAATCCTTCGCTTTGCTAAATACATGTACAAAGAATGGAGTTATGATAAATACAGGCCTAAGAAAGAAAGCGCTTTAAGTAGAGCTCTGAAAACTTTACTACACTGGGGGAAATGCAGTCTATGAAAAAAAGTTTATCGCTGATTGTGACGGTCTGCCTTCTCATTCTGAGCCTTGCCGCCTGCGGCAAAAGCGGCGAATCCGGCGCCGCGGCCCCGTCCGGCGGCGAAAGCGCGAAACAGGTCACGCTCTCCATCGCCATGCATGTGGCAAACGTAAAGGATCAAGAGCCTTATATGTACGGGATCGTGCAGAAGTTCCAAGAGAAATACCCTGACATCAAAGTGAATCTTTCCGGTGCCGCCACGGACGAGCATGTCAAAAAAATGAAAATGATGGCGCAATCCGACTCGCTTCCGGATATTTTCTGGATGCTCCCGGCACCGGCCGGAGAAATGAATAAAGCGGGATTGCTGCTGGACCTGACCGACTTTCTGGAGGGCAATCCGGAAATTGCCTCAAGTATCGACGCCAAGATGCTGAGCGGATACCAGGACAACGGCAAGCAATTCGGATTGCCTTATCAGGCGTTGGTCACCGGCCTGTGGTACAACAAAGCATTATTTGATAAATACGGCGTTAAGGTCCCGGAGACGTACGACGAGCTTCTCGCAGCCGTGAAGGTCTTTAAGAAAAATAATGTCGTCACCATTGCCAAAGGCGCGAAGGATACGTTCAGTACGTGGGCGTTCCTAGGCATGCTTACTCGCTACGGCTTCTTTGAGAAGCTCGATAAGATTCAAGCGGGAACCGAGAAGTTTGACAATCCGGATTTTCTGAATTTCTTTAACAAAATTGACGAGCTTCGCGTCAACGGGGCATTCCCGGAGAACGTATCCACCCTCTCTTATTTCCAGGCAGTGGAGATGTTTACGTCCGGACAAGCTGCAATGCTGGATGCCGGCGTGTGGGAGACCAAGAAAATTGAAGGCAGTCCGGTAGCGAAAACAACGGGCTTCTCCTGGGGACCGACGTTCGCGGACGGCGTAGGCAACCAGAAGATTGCCATGGCCGTTGCAGCCGCGCCTCTTGTTGCCAGCGCCAAAGTACAAAAAGACGCCGCCAGACTTAATGCCGTCCGGAAATTTTTCTCCTTCTTCTACAGTCAGGAAGGGGCTGCCGTAATGGCGGAAAACGAAGCGCCTCCGGTCGTGAAATATACGGGAGACGTTGACAAAGATAAGTATCCCGTCTATGCCGAAGTAATCAATAAGCTGAACGAACCGGGCTGGGAACGACCTGCCGCCCAACCGGATCTTGTCCTCTCGGAAGCGGCGGCCAACCAGCTGAATGACAGCATTTACGGTGTGATCAACGGAATCTACACGCCGGAAGAAGCATTAAAGCTGATTGACGGCAAAATGACAAAATAGAGGGGTTGAGGGAGAGAATGATCTGGTTGAGCAAACGGAGATATATCCTGGCGATGCTGCTGCCTGTCTTGCTCGTATACGGTTTATACATCGTCCTTCCAATTTTCGTGTCCTTTTACTACAGTCTTACGACCTATACGGGCATTGGCGCGGCAGTATTCGTCGGGTTGGACAATTACAAACGGCTGATCCATGATTCGCTGTTTTGGATCTCGCTCAAAAACACAATCATTGTGCTGGCCGTTTCGCTGGTATTGCTCCTTCCGGGCGCATTCCTTCTGGCCCTTCTATTGAATGCGAAAATTAAAGGAGCCAATGCGGTGAAGGCCCTGAACTTTGCTCCCAGTATCATAGCGCCGATTCTGGCCGGGCTGATCTGGGTGTTCATCCTCGATCCGCAAATGGGCTTGATCAACGTACTGCTGAAGCGAATCGGTCTTGACGAGCTTGCTCTTCCCTGGATCGGCGGCAGGACGCTGACGCCATATTCGGTCGGTTTCGTCTATTCCTGGCAGACGATCGGGTTTCTGGCTACGATTTTTCTGGCCGGATTAAAGATGATTCCTAGAGACGTGTATGAATCCAGTTCCATTGACGGCGCGAGCAAGCGGCAGCAATTGTTTTTCATCACCATCCCCATGCTGAACGAGACGGTAAAAATCAATGTCGTTCTTATCATAACGGGTGTTTTCAAAGTATTCGAAACCGTGTTTCTGCTCACGAACGGCGGACCGAATCATCTCTCCGAGGTCATGGTTACGTACATGTACAATGTCACCTTTACGTCCGGTGAGTATGGTTACGGCATGTCTATTGCAACAGTTACGTTCATGCTAACCATGGTGTTCTCTCTGATCTATCTGAGAGTAAGCGGTAGAAAAGTCGAGGAGTAGGAGGGGATTCCGTGCGCAAAGCGGCGGCATATTCAAGAAACAACGTACCGTTAACGATGTTGGCCTATGCGGTCACATTTCTTGTCATGATTCCTCTACTATGGATGGTGCTGCTTTCTTTCAAATCGAATGAAGACATTTTGAATCATCCGTTCACGCTTCCCAAGGCCGTCAGTTTTGAGAACTACGCAAGAGCCTTGGAGACGCTCAATCTCGGACTGATGTATAAAAACACGTTCATCATCGCAATCGTTACGATCGTTATTGAAATTTTAATCACCTTTATGAGCTCCTATGCGCTTGCGAGAATGGTGTTCCGTTCGGAGAAATTAAGGCGATCGATTACGGCTTTCCTACTGATGGGACTTGCGATACCGGCATTCATTTTGTTGTTTCCGGTCTATCGGATTACGATCATGCTCGGACTGAACAACACCTATGCTTCGCTTGTGCTGCCCTATATCGCAACCGCCATATCCTTCAATACGCTCCTGTTCACGGGGTTCTTGAGAGGGTTTCCAAGAGAGGTCGAGGAGGCGGCCGTCATTGACGGCTGCGGGTTGATTTCGCTGGGGCGGTCTGTGGTGTTCCCGATTGTCATGCCTGTCGTCGCCACTGTTTTTATCTTTAACGTACTGTATATCTGGAATGAGTTTCCGTTCGCCGTTACGCTCATCAGCGACGATTCGCTGACCACGATCTCACTCGGCATTTCACAATTCAAGGGACGCTTCAATATCGACTATGGCGGCAGCATTGCCGCCAGCATGCTGATCATCATCCCGCAGCTCGTCTTCTTCGGGTTCTTCCAGCGGTTCATTATCGAAGGCATGACGGCAGGCGCGGTTAAAGGCTAGTCCGGCGCATTTACGACAGCTGCACATAACTTCATCAATATAAATAAAAAGGAGAAATCATTCATGCACAATCAATCGTCGTTGAATCTGCTCGATCGGCTCACTAAGGTCAAAGATGTCCGTTCCGCGCGCTTTTCCAGTTGGGATCAGGACGGCCGCAACCAGGATTATTGGATGATTCCCGCCGGAGAGACGGTCGTATTGGGCGAAGTTGAAGGGCCCGGCAGCATTTCTCATATTTGGATGACTTCATTCTGCCGCAGAATTCATGGTCCGAGCGTGATCAACCCGGAAGGCGGCGGCAATATTGCTCCCGTTAACGAAATTCATAACGCACTGGGCGTGACGTGGGAATCCGCCGATCCGGCCTGGTATCGGAAAGTGTTGGTCAAAATGACGTGGGACGACCAGGCTCATCCCAGCGTCCTCGTTCCCTACGGCGACTTCTTCTGCATCGGTCATTCGATGCCAGGCAATTTCGCCTCCATGCCCTTTACCGTATCGGTTAAGCCGGAGGAGCAGTTCAAGTTCGGCGGCGTCGCTTCCGTCAACTGCTACTTCCCGATGCCGTTCAACAAGAAAGCCAAAATCGAAATTATCAATGAGAATGATGTGCCGTTCGGCCTCTACTTCCACATTGATTACGAGCTGTACAAGCAGCCGCTTCCTGAAGATACGGCATACTTCCATGCCCAGTGGCGCCGCGAGAATCCTTGCGACGGCTGGGGGCCGGATCTTCAGGTGAATACGCCCGAGGTCAATCGCGTGGCGAACCTCGACGGCGCCGGAAACTATGTCGTTTTGGAGGCCGAGGGCAAAGGGCATTACGTCGGCTGCAACCTGTCGGTTACCCATTTCCAGGGCAGCTGGTGGGGCGAGGGCGACGATATGATCTTCATTGACGGCGAGGAGCTGCCGAGCATCATCGGCACCGGTGCGGAGGACTACTTCAATCATGCGTGGGGGATGCAGAAGAACGCTTTTCCTTTCCACGGATCCATTATTCACGAGAGCGACGTGCCGGGCTATCAGGTCTCCTATCGATTCCACATTACGGACCCGATTTATTTCTCGGAAAGCATTAAAGTGACGATCGAACACGGCCACGCCAACCATCTGTCCGATGATTGGTCTTCCACGGCGTACTGGTATCAGACGCTTCCTTCGAAGCCGTTCGGCATTCTCCCGGTGGAGGAGCGCATCCAGCCGATGCCTCAATTCCCGAGCCCCGGCCCTCTGAAGCAAGTTCCATTGAACGATGAGATGAAACAATCGTACGAGCTCGCTAAACAACGGATGGACAGCTACTCGAAAGGGCGGACGGCTCAGGTGGAGAAGAAAGAAAACCGGGTTGCCGGCCACTCCAAAGGGAACATTGAGCAGGGCAAAATCATTCGGGAGTTGTTTCGATAAGGGGGATAACCATGAGCTTGGCGGCCGGAAACCGGATCCCGCATCGCGAGGCTTTGCTGAAAGCGGAGCAATCGATAGCTAAAATCAAAGATGCGGTAAGCAGAGATTTGACGCGGCTGAAGTATCATTTTATGGCGCCAGCCTACTGGATCAACGATCCGAACGGGCTTATCTTTTACAAAGGGGAATACCACCTCTTCTATCAGCATTATCCGTACGGCGCGGAATGGGGCTCCATGCACTGGGGACACGCGAAAAGCAAGGATTTGGTCCACTGGGAGCATTTGCCGATCGCCCTTGCGCCGAGCGAGCCGTATGATCTGCATGAGCGGGGAGGCTGTTTTTCGGGCAGCGCGGTTGACGACAATGGAGTGCTTACCGTTCTGTACACGGGCACGATCATCCAAGAGGACGGCACGGTTGTCCAATCCCAATGTGTTGCGACCAGCGAGGACGGCATCACGTTTCAAAAGTACGAAGGGAACCCTGTTATTCCCGGCCCGCCGGAAGACGGCTCGGCCGCCTTCCGCGACCCCAAGGTCTGGAAGCATGGAGACTCCTGGTACATGGTGGTCGGTTCCCGGAAGGGCGATATCGGAAAGGCGCTCCTGTACCGGTCGCCGGACCTCCGCAGATGGGATTATGCAGGCGTGCTGGCCGAGAGCGACGGGACGATGGGGTATATGTGGGAGTGTCCGGATTTCTTTCCGCTCGGCGACCGGTATGTCCTGATGTTTTCGCCGATGGGCATGGGCCTTCACAAAACGGTCTACCTCGTAGGGGACATGGATTATACCACCGGCCGGTTTGTTTGGGATACTATGGGAGATGTGGACTTTGGCTTCGAGTATTATGCGCCTCAGTCCTTCCTTGACGGGCAAGGACGGCGCATCATCATCGGATGGCTGAATGCCTGGGACTGGATGCCCTGGTTCAAAAACTTCGGCCCGACGGCGAAAAACCATTGGTGCGGCGCCATGTCGCTTCCGCGGGTTGTGGAGCTCGACAAGAATGGAAGGCTGAAATTTACGCCGGTCGAAGAGCTTGGGGTCCTTCGAAGAGACAGTTACCATCGCGAAAAACTTGTTGTCCGGCCGGGCGTACGGACGCTGCCGGACTATGTAGGCAGTGACTGTCTTGAAATTAAGGTAGAATTTCAACTGGACGGAAGTTCGGCGGAAGAGGTCGGCCTCATTCTTAGAGCCGCCAAGGATCGGAATAAGCAGACGCTTCTTGTTTACAACCGTACAACCAATGAGCTCCGCTTGGACCGCACGCAATCCGACGGATGGAGCGAAGGTATCCAAACCTCCCTGTTGGAGAGGTCCGGGAGCGATCCGCTGCGCCTTCACATTTTTGTCGATACCAGCGTTATCGAAGTATATACGGATGACTATCGTACCGTAATGACGAACAATATTTATCCCGATCCTGCTAACGTGGATCTGGACATCTTTGCCGAGGGCGGTTCCGTTACGGTTAACTCCATCGATATATGGAAGCTGCTGTCTGCTTGGTGATCCCGTTCACTGTTCAAAAAGTCAATACGGGAGCGATTTCAAATCCGCAGCCATTTGTTTCGGTATGTGCGGGGTGAGGTGCCGGTGAGTTTCTTGAACGTTTTGCCGAAATGGGAAAAGTTATCGAAGCCGACGAATGAGGCAATGTCGATAATTTTCATATCGGTTTCGCGCAGCAGCCGCTGCGCTTCCCTCACCCTCGCTAAATTCAAATACAAGGTAAACGGAAATCCGGTTTTCTCCTTGAACATCCGGCTTAAATAATAAGGACTGATGAAGAAGCGCTCCGCCACTGACTGCAGCGAGAGCGGTTCGGCGTAATTCGTATTGATATGGCGGACGATCTCCGTCATTTTTTCGTTCAAGGAGGATGGCTGGCCGTCATCGCTCTCTTCCATTTCATGAACCGAGCGGGCGGCAAGCAGCAGCAGCTCGGCCGCAGTATGGATCAGAGACAAAACAAAGCCGAACGGGCGATCCTTTAATTCGCTTAACAGCTTTAAGGAGAGCCGTTGAGCTTCAAGCTGCCGCTGCATGGAAAAGCGGAATACGGGACGTCCGGAGGAGAAGGCGGCCAATAAGGAATCGGCCTCTTGTCCGAATTGGCGGCGTGCGAAGCTCTCATCGAAATAGATGACGATGCGCTCATGATCGGGAACGCCAAGGTCCGTCGTCTTATGAATTTCGTACCGGTCGATCAGAACCAGATCCCCCTTCCGGATGTCATACGTCCGGTCCTTGATAAAATAGGACCTCTCTCCGCTAAGCAAGTAGTACATTTCATAATATGGATGCATGTGGTTGCTTCCCATTGTATAGTGGCCTGATCGCTTGACATACTCCACGCAAAACGGACCGCCCATCTTTCCGTACGATAATATTTCCGGCAAAGGATGCATTGCTTGTTCACCTCGAAACAAAGTATAGCAAAATTTGCGGTGTTTTTGGATAATTCGGCAAAAATAGCGGGGATTTATATATAATTTTGCGATATTCTTACTATATAAATTTTTTTGCAAAGGGTGCATTGACGATGAGCAAAAAGAAGTACGTTCAAGTCGGGGTCGGTGGAAGAGCGGAGTTTTTTTACGGCGCGATAGCGAAGAGCTTCCGGGACACATCCGAGCTGCTGGCCTTCTGCGATATCAACCAAACCCGCATGGATTACGCCAACAAGCTTCTTGTGGAAAAGTACGATTATCGCGCAGTGTCCACTTATAAATCGGACGAGTTCGACCGGATGATCGAGACCGAGAAGCCGGACTACGTCATCGTTACAAGCATTGACCGAACGCATCATACTTACATTATTCGAGCGCTCGAGCTTGGCTGCGACGTCATCACGGAGAAGCCGATGACGGTCGACGAAGAGAAATGCCAAGAGATCCTCGACGCTGTAGAGCGGACCGGCCGCAATGTGCGCGTGACGTTCAATTACCGGTACGCCCCTCATCATACGAAAGCGCGCGAGCTTATCATGGACGGGGCAATCGGCGACGTTCATTCGATCCATTTCGAATGGCTGCTCAATACGAAGCACGGCGCGGATTATTTCCGCCGCTGGCACCGTGACAAGCGCAACAGCGGGGGGCTGCTCGTTCATAAATCGACGCATCACTTCGATCTGGTGAATTTCTGGATCGGATCCCAACCGGAATCCGTATTCGCATTCGGCGATCTGCTGTTCTACGGCCGAGAAAATGCGGAAAAACGCGGTATGACGAAGTTTTATACGCGCGCAACGGGGAATCCGAACGCGCAGGAAGATCCTTTCGCACTTCATTTGGACAAAAATCCGCATTTGAAGGCGATGTATCTTGATGCGGAAGTAGAAGACGGCTACCAGCGCGATCAAAGCGTGTTTGGCGACGGCATCAATATCGAGGATACGATGGGCGTGCTCGTCCGCTACCGGAATAAAGCGATCTTGACGTATTCGCTCAATGCGTACTTGCCGTGGGAAGGATACCGGATTGCGTTCAACGGCAGCAAGGGCCGGATTGAAATGACGATCGTGGAGCAGTCCTACGTCAATTCCGGCGGGGATAAGGCGTTGGAAGGAGCGTTGAAAAACAAATCGATTTACGTGTTCCCGATGTTCGGCGCCCCTTATGAGGTGCATGTAGAGGAAGGCAAGGGGGGACACGGCGGCGGCGATCCGGTGCTGCTGAACGATATTTTCGGAACGCCGGCGGAGGACAAATTCCAGCGCGCCGCCAACCATGTCGACGGCGCCCGTTCGATCCTGACCGGCATTGCTGCCAACCGTTCCATCCGGACGGGCCAAGCCGTCAAGATCGGCGACTTGGTGCGGTTTCACTAAAGAATTCAAGCGAAAGGGAGTCCGCTAATTTAGGGACTCCCTTGGCGGATACGGCTGCGTATTTTTGTTAAGCCGGGCATGGTTAAATTGAAGAAAGCTGGTCAAAATAGGAGAAGCGGGATATTTTTGAACCGCATATTTTAGGCAAATAACTGAAATGAAGGAGCTATTATGGATTACGATCACAATCACAATGAAATCGATTGCGCTGTGAACCGGGACGAGATAAGGAGCACCCTTCAACAATCGTTTGAGGTTGAAACTGAAATGTTGCGGACTTACACCATTCTTGCCGAGCGAGTTCACAATGACGATGAGTTGAAAATTCGTCTTCAAAATTTCGCTCAAGGCAACGCTAAGCGTTCCAGAGAACTGATGCACGAGTTAAGGAAATACGACGAATAAAAATGAAAAACAGTCCGGTCGGCCATCGCCTCCGGACTGTTTACCTATCCGCTGCAACCCGAAATCCGCAGTTGCTGGTCGAGCTGTCGGGTGTGTTCGAGCTGCGGGCTGCAACCCGGTACCTGTTGCAATAGGAACGGTGACACAAGAAGGAGCCGCCGCGCATCGACTTGCGTCCCGTCGGCTTCTCATAATGTGGATTATGCTCCTTCGTTTTCCGTTTTATAGCCCGTTTCCTCCACAAATACCGTAAAATCCGCATTGGTTACGGCATAAGGCGCAATCGCAAACGCATCCAACGTTATTCGCCGGACCGGACCCTCCCCGTCTTGGGGAAAACTTTCTGCGCTATTCGTGCCCATTAGAAAAGTTCCGCCGGTGATGTCCAATGACATTAATGGAATATCCCCGTTTCTTCTCGATTTGTTCAATGGCAACCTTTGTTCTCCAGAACCTTGTTAATACTTACCTATTATATTTACTTTGACTTCTACTGATTAACTTCTTTAATAATAATATCTAAAAACTCGTTTTTCCCATACTTTTCTCTCCATGGATAATGCCCACACCTCTTTATAACATCATATGTGCACTGTATTCCATATTCCTCAAATGGTTCTAATACACCTTTTATTTCATGAGAATCGTAATCACCATGGATTACATGAATTGGTACATCAATTTCTTTCATTATATTCATAAGTTCACCTGTTTTTCTTAGGTTCGATGCCTCATTCCATATACTATTAAACATTTGAAAACTTGCCTCACCAATTGTTGAATATTCATTTCCTACAAATTCGTAAGTATCTATTTTTGCCATCAATTTCCCAAATTTAAACATAACTTCATCTTTATTAGAGAGATCATTTGATATAAAGTCTTTCATCAATAAATCATATTCACTCTTTTCATCTTTACTTAATCGACTAAGACGCCGATCACTAAACTCTTTTACATACCTTGTATCAAAGCTACCGCTACCAACTAAAATGATTTTTTCTACTTTATCAGGATAATTATGCGCATATAAACAAACCAGCCATGCTCCCCATGAATGACCTAATAGTGCAACTTTATTTTTACAGGTTTTTGTAATATATTTATTCATGTCCTCTATCAATTCTTTAATACTAAGTTTAGATTGATTGATCTCAAGAATTCCTAAATCCTTTGACAGCATTACAGCTAAATCCTTTAAACTACCTCTCGCTCCTGGTCCACCATGTACAAGTACCAAGCTAACTTCTTTTCTTCCATAAACGTTGTATTCGTTCATATTTCCTCCGTAGTTGCTGCACATTCGTAAAGTTTAGCTGCCGCCGAGCGTAACTAGAACTGCCACAATTGGAACACTCCATTTTATCTGTCCCTTATCTCCTGAATATTCAACTATGCTGTCCATTAGCTCAATGAAAACAGAGAGCAGCTGCCGCGGAAATCTGCTCCCTGGATCGTTTCGGCTGATTTTTGTTGATCTCCTGCCCAGAATATTGAATACATGTAAACAATGTGCAGGCCTTTATATTTCAAGGGTTTTTCACATGCTCATTTAGATAACTGACACTACGCTGATACTACCCCTGCTAGCAAACCTGTTCGATATATTGTTTGAACTCTTCAACGCTGGAAAACAACCAATCGGGCCGTAGAGCCTGGAGTTGTTCCTTATCGGCGGTATCCGCCCATGCCGCAGCAATGATTGGAACCTTGGCTTCTCTTGCCGCCATAATATCGCTCGGAGCATCGCCGACGTATAAGCTTTCCTTGGGAGAAATCCGAAGCTGTTCCAAAACATTCATGATCCCCTGCACTTTCCTAGGTCCCTTTGGAGAGCCGGTTTCGATTATTTCGAAATAAGACCGAATGCCATATACCGACAAAGTGATCTCTGTGCTCCGCTCTCCCTTTCCAGTGACCATAGCCAGGTGTACGTTCCTGTTCTTTGCAAATTCAAGAACTTCGATGATCCCATCAAAAGGAGCTTCGCACATTACATGCAAATCACTGTAGTATTTGATATAATCTTCGATTCCTTCATCAAAATGATCTGGAATCAGGGCACGGACCGTCCCTTCTTCAGAAGGGCCGAAAGTGTCAATGATCTCTCGATCACTCAAAGTCCTACCGGCCAGTGGTTCTATCGATTTCTTAAATGCCGCAATACACAAAGGCAGCGTATTTCCGATCGTGCCGTCAAGATCGAATATGATGCATTTAATCATGTTTTACCTCCTCTAAGAACCGAATTACTTTGCACGGATTGCCAACCGCCACACAATTAGATGGAATCGACTTGGTCACGACGCTCCCGGCGCCTATTACTGTGTTGTCGCCAATTGTCACCCCGGGTAAAATGATCGCACCCCCGCCGATCCATACATTGTTTCCGATGGTTACGGGCAAAGCATATGTACGAAAAAACGGTTTTTCCGATGCGGGATCCCAATGATGAACTAATCTTTCATTTGTCGGTACCGGGTGTGTAGCCGTATATATCTGAACATTCGATGCAATCAGTACATTATTACCAATTTCTATTCGATTACAGTCCACGAACGTACAATTCATATTGATTATCACATTTGATCCAATAAATGTATGTCTTCCATAATCACAATGAAACGGCTTGTCAATCGTAACGTTGTCTCCCATCCCACCGAACAATTCGGAAAGGATTTCTTGCCTCGCTACCGTGTCTGCAAAAGCAGTTGTATTATACGCTTCAGTAAGGTTTCGGGCCCTACGGATCATTCGGATGATTTCTTCGTCCTTACAGTCAAACAACTCGCCTCTCAAGCATTTTTGCAGTTCACTTTCAATCATACTTCATCGCACCTTTCATGTGGATTGTTCATTAAACCGTCCGGTTCCGAACGCTCGGAAAGTTGTGGGGGAGTAAACTTCTTAATTATACCTTTTATTTTCTGGTAGTGGCTCCGGCCTAATTTAGGTATTAAGTACCCATTTTTATCGTAGACGGGTAAACCCGACTGCCCCGATACCAGTATGTTTCATAAATAAATGGATAAACAAAGCAATTCTCATTATAATTAGAGTCATGTGTACTAATAAATTATAACAGAGAATGACAGCGCCAAAATGATAGCGCTTACAGAAGGGCTAAAAGGATTGAAAGAGAGGGAAGGGAACAAAATGAGTATTACCGTACAAGACGTAATCGATGCGTTGACGTTGCCCGGCGGCAATCCGGAGGGATCGGTGGACGAGCTGCTGTCGGGCGACTGCCGAAGCGAAGTCACAGGAATTGTCGCTTGCTTCATGCCGACGCTTTCCGTGCTCGATAAAGCAGCAGAACTGGGTGCAAATTTGATCGTTGCGCATGAGGGGCTGTTCTTTTCCCACCATAAGGCAAACGTCTTCGAAGACAGCGAGGTTTTCCAAGAAAAGAAACGGCGAATCGATGCGTCGGGCGTTGCAATATATCGTTGTCATGATTATTGGCACCGCTGCATTCCGGACGGTATCACAGAAGGGCTCGTTCAGACGCTTGGGTGGGGGTCCTATATCCGGGAACGCCATCCATCGGCGACAATCGTGGAGATCCCGCCGGCCGCGGTGCGTGAGATTGCTTCCAATGTTAAGGAATGTCTCGGTGTTTCCTTTCTTAGAGCAATGGGCGATCCCGAAATGGTATGCAGGCGGATCGGGGTGTTTGCGGGATATAGAGGCGGGGGTCAGACGGTCATTCCGCTGTTCGAGAAGGAGGGACTCGACCTTGTGCTATACGGCGAAGGTCCCGAATGGGAAACTCCGGAATACATCCGCGATTCCCTATATATGGGGAGGCCAAGGGCGCTCATCGTACTCGGACATGGAGAAAGCGAAGAGCCCGGCATGTCCGCGCTCGCCGATCGCCTTCGCGGTATTTTTCCAAGCGTCCCTGTTCGCTACTTGAAGGAAGATTCCCTGTTCCGTATTTTATAAAGAGCAAGCTCGAAAGTCCTTAAAAATACGTACACTTCGCTAAAGAAACTGTATGGCGAGATAGTTTATAATCGATACCAAAACCAACCGGAGTAATCCGATTTGCGAAGAAAGCCGGTGATAGAACGGACATGATCAATAAGATCAGGCATAAGTACAAAGAGAAGGCGACCTTATTCAACATGGCGCTTTCCTATATGCTTATCGGCTCCTTCTTTATCTCCATCTTTGCCGTTGTTTTGGTTTATCGGGTCACGGATGAAATAACGTCCGAGGTGAGGGAGAACTCGGAGAAGATGGTCTACCAATCGTATACGACGGCCAATATTGTTCTCTCGAACGCTTACCGGCAATTTTACAATGTGTTCAATAAAGACGAATGGATCAGCGAGGCGCTGTATGGAAGTGATCTTGACCGGACCGAAATCGGAAAAATCGGAATGAGGTTGGGTGAATTGATAGAAACGAACCCGCTGGTGCATTCCATTTATGTTTACAACTATCAAGACCGAATCGTCATCTCCAATTTGTCAACCGTGAGAACGATTGAGCAATTTTATGATGAAGAAATGACTGAAATCATCAAGAACGGCGCGATTGCGGACAAGCAAGGCTACTTCATTCCGCGCAGCGTGAATTTCGAAATACTGGGCAGGTCTTATAACAGCAACATCATCTCTTTGATATTCTCGGACACCGGTCCGGACAGTTTCTCCCATGGAGTTCTCGCAGTCAATTTCAATCAACGATTGTTTCAGCAGCTCCTCACCCAGGGCGGCTTCGATTCGTCAAGCAACATTATGATAGTGAATGCTCAAGGAACTGTCATCTCTCATCCCGACCGCGAGTGGATTAACAGGAATGTAAGCGGTGAGCGGTATATCCGGAATGTGATCGACGCTAAAGCCAAGAAGGGAAACCAAATGGGATTCGTCAACGGATCCAAGGCGATGATTACATACGTGAAATCCGACAGCCTCGGGTGGATCTTTATTGTTGTTTCCGATTATCAACAGCTGATCGGCCGGGCGGAATTGTTGAAGCGATTCATTCTAACGATTACGGCCGTGTTCGCGCTGCTGGCGCTCATTGCCGGAGGGGTGTTTACGAACCGGTTTTATAAGCCGGTACGCCGGCTGCTGTTGAAGGCCGGAACGGCGTCGGCTGAAGCTCTCGGGGATAAGGCGTTGAGCGAGTATGAACGGATATACCGCTCCTTCGATACGATGGAAAGCCGGATTGCGCGATTGCAGTCCGATTTGAAGCAGCATATGCCCGAATCGAAGAAAGCTTATCTGGTATCCTTGATCAACGGGGAACGGAAGCCAAGCATCGTCGATCCGGACAAACCGGGGAAGCTCGGACTTAGAATCCGGGAAGGAAAACTCGTAGTATGCGTAATCCGGCTGGATCAGTACTCCCGTCTGGTGGAGCAATTCGGCACGAACGACCTGTCCCTGTTGAAATACGCGATCACCAATATCGCGGAAGAGGTTGCGAGCAGCCGGTTTTCGCCGGAAATCGTAGAGGATGCCGAAGATAATGTAAGCATGATCTTCAATATTGCAGATCAATCGCAAGTAAAGATGGGCGAAGCAATAAGCATGGCTGTAGAAATTCAGGGCCATATCCGCAAGTTCTTAAATCTTTCGGTAACGATCGGAATCGGCGTCGTCGCAGAGCGCTTCGATCAAATCCGGCATGCCTGGAATTCAGCCTCCCAAGCCGCGAATTACCGATTCATATACGGCAAAGGAAAAGTGTTGGTGTACTCACAAATAAACCATATCGGATTCAAGGCTTACGATTATCCGATCCAGTTGGAGAACAAAATCATGGATTGCCTCAAATCCGGCGACCTCCGGAAGCTTGGCGATTCCTTCGACGAATTTGCGGCGTATATTCGGGAGATGAACATCGACGAGATTCGCCTCTCGCTTACTCAATTGATGGTGATGACGCTTCGAACCTCCATCGAGATGGTGGACGATCCCGAAGAGGAATGGATGATGGAGCTGCAAGACGCGCACAGCCGGTTTCGTTGGCATGACACGATGGAGGAAATCCGGGAATGGTACATTGGGTTATGCGGACGGATTATGAATATTCGCGACACGAAAGCGGCGAATAAATCGAGTGCACTGATCGAATGTATGGCGGCTTTTATCCATGAGCGTTATTCCGATCCCAATCTCTCGATTGCGGAATTGGCGGATGAAATCGGATTGTCGACCAATTATGCGCGCAAAATATTCAAGGACCGGTTCGGACTATCGATCTCCAATTACATCAATGATATCCGGTTCAAGAAGGCTCGGGAATTATTGATCGAGACGGACCTCCCGGCGAGCAAAATCGGGGAAATGATCGGGATGACCAATCCGAGTTATTTTTATGTCGCCTTCAAGAAGCATGCCGGCAAAACTCCCGATCACTTTCGGAGGGATTACGGAATGAAGCAGCTGGCGGAATGAAGATAAACAACATGCCGGGAACGTCCGGCATGTTGTTTTTGTGTGTATTTCGAATGAATCGTTACATATTGAATGCCGCAAATCATCACATTTCTAACGGTTCGGTTATTTTTCCGGCTTTTTTATTTTGCGGCGCGGGCCTATCGTTTGAAATACAAGGAGGGATACTTTTTGAGAACGACGACATCCGTTCGAACCGTGCAGCCGGGCGTGAATAAGCGGCAAGGACTCTTGGCGGAACTGATGAAGAACAAGTACTTATATTTGCTCATATTGCCCGGATTTATCTTTATCTTTATTTTCGAATATTTGCCCTTGTTTGGGCTGGTGATCGCATTCCAGGATTTTAACGCGGTGAAAGGCATAATGGGCAGTGAATTCGTCGGATTGAAAAATTTCGAATTTTTTTTCCAATCCAAAGATTGGCTGTGGGTAACGTTCAATACGGTATATTTGAACCTGTTGTTTCTTGCTTTCGGAACGATAGCGGCGATCGCGATCGCGGTGATGCTTTCCGAGATCGGGAACAAGTGGTTCAAGAAGACGTCGCAATCGGTTGTCATTTTGCCTCATTTTATATCCTGGACGGTCGTTTCGATGTTTACCATGACGCTGTTTTCCAGTGACGGCTTAATCAATGTGATTTTAACCAAACTCGGAGTCGAACCGGTCAGCTTTTACAGCAGCCCGGGAATATGGCCGTTATTGCTCGTCTTGCTCACGTTATGGCATGGTGCGGGTTTCTCCTCCATCGTTTATTTGGCGACGATCACCGGAATCGATCCTTCCATCTATGAATCGGCATCGATCGACGGCGCGTCCCGATGGCAAAAAATATGGCACATCACCTTGCCGTTATTAAAGCCGACGATGATATTGCTGATCCTTCTGGCGCTCGGGAACATATTTTACGGCAACTTCGGCATGATCTACGCAATAGTCGGATCGAATCCGCTGTTGTATCCGACGACGGATGTCATAGATACGTTTGTTTACAGGGCGCTTATGGAGCTTGGGGATATGGGCATGTCGTCCGCGGTCGGCTTCTATCAATCCTTGGTGGGCTTCTTTCTGGTTCTCACCGCAAATTACGCGGCGAAAAAGCTGAACTCCGATTCGGCGTTATTTTAGAGAGGGGAGGGAGCTGCAGTGATTAAGGAGAGTGCCGGCGACCGTCTGCTGCTGTTGATTTTCTACATTTTCATGGGGGGGTTCGCCCTGTACTGTCTCGTTCCGTTTCTGACGGTGATCTCCAGCTCGATAACGAGCGAAGGTGCTTTGGTCAAGTATGGATACAGCTTGATACCAAGAGAAATTTCCTTAGATGCGTACAAGCTTCTGCTGAGCGACGACGTCATCTTCAATGCTTATGGGGTCACGATATTTGTGACGTGCGTCGGAACAATTCTAGGCATGATCTTGACGTGCGCCATGGCATACGGCATATCGGTCAAGTCTGTGAAATACCGCAATCATGTTGCG
Source organism: Paenibacillus alkalitolerans (assembly GCF_016482785.1). Taxonomy (GTDB): domain Bacteria; phylum Bacillota; class Bacilli; order Paenibacillales; family YIM-B00363; genus Paenibacillus_AE; species Paenibacillus_AE alkalitolerans. Next base: position 140,340 of record NZ_JAEMXM010000014.1, read on the forward strand.
TTCTACGTATTTTTCGCGATGCTGTTCAAGGGAGGACTTGTTCCGACCTATATCCTCATCTCGAAGTATTTGCACATGAAAGACACGATTTGGGTACTCATTATTCCGGGGCTGCTTAACCCTTGGAATATGTTCCTGCTGCGCAATTTTTTCAATACGATCGATGACGCGCTGGCGGAATCGGCGAAGATCGACGGTGCGAACGACATCTATATCCTCTTCCGTATCATCCTGCCCGTCTCGCTGCCGGCGATCGCGACGATCAGTTTGTTCTATGCGCTCGCATTTTGGAACGAATGGTTTAGAGCGATGTTGTTTATCAGCAATGAAAATTTGCATCCGCTGCAGTATCTCGTCATGAAGGTGGTACGGAATCTGGACTTTGCAAATCAAATTTCCGATCAGGTGACCATTCCGGGGTATATTATCCCGTCCAATACGACGCGTTTGGCGACAGCGGTAGTGACCATCGGTCCGATTATTTTCCTGTATCCGTTCCTGCAAAAGTATTTCGTCAAAGGTTTGATGGTGGGCTCTGTGAAAGGCTAAATCCGGCTTTGCCGGTTTATTATACATCTCATTCATGAAAAAGGGAGGACTCGACAAATGAGAAATAAGCTGATATCCGTCATACTTGTGTTCATGCTCGCTCTAATCGGCTGCACCAACTCCGGCGGCGGAGCCCCCGCTGCGACAAATAACGGAGGTGAAAACGCCGAAGGCGGGGATACCGATGCAAACGAAAGCGAAAATCAGCCGCCGGAGCCTGTCACACTGAAGGTCATGCTGTTCGGCGACAAGCCGAGCGATATGGATGCGGTGCTTGAAGAGTTTTACAAGAGGACGAAAGATACATTGAACGTTAAGCTCAATATCGAATGGTCTCCGCTGCCCGATCATAGGGATAAGGTCAAGCTGAAGATGACCGCCGGAGAAGATGTCGATCTCGTATTCGATGCGCCATGGGCAAATCTGAGGACGTTAGTGCCGCAAGGAGCTTATATCCCGCTGGACGAGTATTTCAATAACGATGCATACCCCGGATTGAAGAAAGCGTTTTCCTCGGAGTTTCTGGAAAGCAATAAAATCAACGGAAAGCTTTATACGGTACCGTTCACCCAATATTTCGGCACTCCCGACGGAGTCTTCATCCGGAAGGATCTTCGCGAGAAATACGGTATGGATCCGATCGACAGCTACGAAGAGCTGGAAGCCTATTTCCAGAAAGTGATGGAGCAAGAAGAGAATATGGTTCCGCTGGCTGTCGAAGGCCGCAGGGGCTTCTATCATCTCTTGGAGCCCGAATTCGAGAAAGGCACTCCTCGTATGATCGTAGGAGCGGCCGGGCACTTCAACGTCATCTTGTCGGATGATTATAAAAAGGTGCTTGGCGCGGTCATTCTCGGGGATTCCCAGGATCAATTCGATAAATTGCCGCCTCCCTTCAACAACCCGGATACGCTGTACGGACATTTCTTGAAATATAGCGACTGGAACAATTATTTGGAGAAGGATTCCATCAGCCAGAAGGATAAGATCGGTTTGTTCGCTTCGGGAAAAGCCGCCGCAGTAGAAAACGACATCTCCGGATTTAATTCGATCGGGCCGAAGCTGAAAGCAGGCGTACCGGAAGGGGAGCTGGAGTTCTTCGCTTACCAGAAGTGCTACCGGGAGCTTACTGCCGGTTGCGTTTCTACGGATTTTGTAGCTGCGAACTCGGTGGCGATCCCCACGACCTCCAAGCACCCGGATCGCGTGATGCAGTTTATCGACTGGATCTTCCAGAGCCAAGAAAACCATGATCTGTTCGAACTCGGCATCGAAGGCAAGCATTGGGAAGCGGTGGGCGACAATCAATTCAAGCCGTTGGGCAGCCATGTGTTCCCCGGCTACGAGCTGACCTGGAACTCGAATTATATCCGGATTAATTCCGAAGTCGATCCGGAGGCGATGAAATATTACGAATACATGGCGCGCGAGGACACTTACTTCAAACGTCCGCTTGCAGGCTTCAAGATCGATCTGGGGCCGATCAAGAGCGAAGTGGCAAAGGTTCAGCCGAAGTACAACGAATTTTTCCAAATCGCCTCCAACGGTTTGATCGGGAAAGAGAAGTTTTATCAAGAAGCGCAAAAGGCGAACGACGAATGGGAATCTCTCGGGTTAAACAAAATCCGCGAAGAGGTCATCAGACAGCTCCAAGCCTACATTGACGCCGGCGGGGAATAATCGAATACGCGCATGCAGCCTTGGCTTTTCGGCCAAGGCTGCTATCATTTGTTGCGGATCCTTTTAAACACTTTTGGACTATAGGCACCGCAACCGGAGTTTCTCCGGCAAGCAGGCCCTACAAGCCCTGTTTTAGGCACCGCAACCGGAGTTTCTCCGGTTAGCAGGCCCCACAAGCCTTGTTTTAGGCACCGTAATCGGAGTTTCTCCGGTTAGCTGGCCCCACAAGCCCTGTTTTAGGCACCGCAACCGGAGTTTCTCCGGTTAGCTGGCCCCACAAGCCCTGTTTTAGGCACCGCAACCGGAGTTTCTCCGGCTAACAGGCCCCACAAGCCTTGTTTAGGCACCGCAACCGGAGTTTCTCCGGCAAGCAGGCCCCACCAGCCCTGTTTTAGGCACCGCAACCGGAGTTTCTCCGGTTAGCTGGCCCTACAAGCCCTGTTTAGGCACCGCAACCCGAGTTTCTCCGGCAAGCAGGCCCCCCAAGCCCTGTTTTAGGCACCGCAACCGGAGTTTCTCCGGCAAGCAGGCCCTACAAGCCCTGTTTAGGCACCGCAACCCGATGATCTGAGTTTCTACGAATGGTGGCGTCATCGTAGCGTACACATGAAACCCCGTAATCATCATCCTCAAATCAAGTCAACTACTTCGCTTTCCCGGCCTCAATCAACATGCCTATCCCGTCCATGATTCGCTCCAGACCGAACATATAGGCGTAATCCGGATTTTGGGCTCCTAGATGGGCTTGGCCAGCCGCTTCTCCTACACGGGATGCGACGGGAAACCTCGCCGGGTCGATGAGCCGTTGAAGCGTCGGAGCGTGCGACAACCACCACTCGTTTTCGTCCATGCCCGTCTTTTGCTGCGTATCTTTTATGTTTACGGCCAGCCGTGCGCAGCTCTCTACATGCATAAGAACGAGGCAGAGGGAGGCATCCATATCGATATCCGTCAGACCGATGCCTTCCAAAGCGCGCAGCTCCGTATCGTATTTCATCGTCGTATGAGGGCCGAGTACCGGGCGCCCGCCCGTCAAATCGAGAATCCAAGGATGCTTCCGGAATAAGTCCCAGTTCGTCTTGGCAATGAAATGCAGCGCTTGGCGCCAGTTGTTATTTAGAATTGAAGATATTGCCGCGGCGTCGTAGAGATCCTCGTATGCCGCGTCAAGCATCAGATCGAGAAGCTCCGCCTTTCCGGGTACGTAAGTATATAAAGACATTGTCCCGACGCCGATCCGGTCCGCGACTTTGCGCATGGACAATTCCTCGATTCCTTCCGCGCCGGCGATTTCCATGCCTGTCGCGACGATCTTCTTGACGGTCAAGCCCGACCTCCCCGGCACGGTCTGCGAACCCCATAATAAATTCAAGCTTCGGGCAGGGTCTCTTCCTGCTTTCTTTTGGCTCATGTCACGTGTACTCCCATCTAAAGATGAAATCATCTTATCATATTTTTGTTGACAAGTAAGATTATCCATATTATAGTACAGTGTACGGTACGATGTACAGTACAATGCGAATGGATGGTGAGGGCGCGTGAATAATAACAAGTTGGACATTGCGGTCTACGGATTGACCAAGAATTACAGAGGTTCCTCCAACGGACTCAACGGGTTGAACATGGAGGTGCCGCGGGGAAAGGTGCACGGGCTTCTCGGTCCGAACGGTGCCGGCAAGACTACGACGGTGAAAATCCTTTCGACGTTGCTTGAAGCGGATGCCGGAGAAGCTTATGTCTCGGGATACAATGTCAGTACGCAAGCGCGCGAAGTCCGCGAGAGGATAGGCCTTGTCGGGCAGTATGCCGCATTGGACGAGATACTGACTGGGAGACAAAATTTAGTCATGTTCGGACGGCTAAGCCGCTTATCCCCCAGACAAGCTAGGAAACGCGCTGACGATTTGTTGGAATGGTTTGGATTGGCCGGCTCGGGAAATATGCCTGTTGGCAAATATTCCGGCGGAATGCGCCGCAGGCTCGATTTGGCGGCCAGCTTAATCGTTTCTCCTTCCGTGCTGTTCGTCGATGAGCCTACCACCGGCCTCGATCCGTTAGGCAGGAAGGAAGTGTGGGGGGCGATAAGATCGTTGGCGGATGAAGGCGCGACGGTTCTGCTGACTACCCAATATCTTGAAGAGGCGGATCTGCTCGCAGATCGTATTTCCATTCTCAAGGAGGGACGAATCATTGCGGAAGGTACGGCCGATGAACTGAAGTCGGTTTATGGAGGAGACCGGCTGGAAATCACGATGAGCGGCGAGGCGGATACTAGAAAGGCTGTCGAGACGATTGCAAAGGTGATTCCGGCAAAGCCATTCGTTGACGAAGCGTCGCACCGGATCCATGTACCTGTAAACAACCGGACGGAGGCTTTGTTAAAGGCTGCTGCCGCATTGTCGGAGGCTCGTCTTGACCCGGTCGACATTGCCGTTCGGCGTCCGTCTCTGGATGAAGTGTTCATCGATCTCACCGGCTCGCCGGCAGTTTCAACGCAAAATAAGGGGGCAATTTGATATGAAGGCATCCATACGAAGCTTTGAATCGTTAGCTCCCGCCGACACGCTCGGGAGAAGGCTCAATTATGCCGTCGGCGATATCGTGACAATAACCGGAAGAGCTTTTCTTCACTGGCGCCGGCAGCCTGGCGTAGTACTCATTGGATGGCTGTTCCCCGTCATGATCGTTCTCATGTTCGGCTTCTTGTTTGGCGGAGCGATTCGGGTTCCGGTCGGCGGGAATTATTTCGAATTTTTGATGCCGGGAATGTTCGCCTTGACAATGGTTTTCGGGCTTGAATCAACGATGATCGCCGTGTCGGCCGACGCTTCGAAAGGAGTGACCGACCGGTTTCGCTCGATGCCCATGAATGCATCCGCCATTTTGCTGGGACGATGCATTGCGGATACGATCCATTCCATTGTCGGTCTTGGAGTCTTAATCGGCAGCGGACTGCTTCTGGGATGGCGCTGGCATGACGGACTCGATGCAATGCTGGCTGCGATCGCATTGTTGCTGCTGCTGCGTTTTGCCATGCTGTGGGCAGGCATTTATATGGGGCTTGCCGCGAAAGGTCCGGAGTCCGTCGCAGCCATTCAAATATTGGTCTGGCCGTTCGGGTTTCTCTCCAGCGTGTTTGTGGAACCGTCCACGATGCCGGTTTGGCTCGGTACGATCGCGGAATGGAATCCGCTATCCGCAACGGCGGCAGCAACGAGACAATTGTTCATGAACCCGGGGTGGCAAGCGGACAGCTGGGCGGCTCAACACGCAATCGAATTTGCCGTTATTTGGCCGGTCCTCATTACGGCTGTCTTCCTTCCTCTGTCCATTGTCCGGTATCGCCGGCTGAAACGATAACAATGCAAGAGATTATTTTATGAAAGTACGGTGGGGCATGGGAGTCTTTTACGGAATAATGGAACTAACGAACGGCAGATGGAAGCTGACCGAAGTTCATCCGCACGCGGCCATACGGTTAAAACAGCTGTTCCCGCGAGTTGCCTTGAGGCAGGTAGGGACTTTCTTATTCTCGAACAGATCGAATATATGTGCGGATTTGTCATGGTTTATCCAGCGTTATCCTATGCGGATGTCGCCTGAAGACAAGGCCCGTCTGCTGAAAGGCAGCGAACGGTTTTTCGAAGTGCAGGCGCATATGGAAAACATATTAAAGCCCGATTATGTACCGATAACGAGAGCAGGTCTCACACCCGGTCAAAAGATCCGCCACTATCAGGCGCAAGCAATAGATTTATGCCTGGCGCGCGGCTCCCTGCTGCTCGGCGACGATGTAGGACTCGGCAAAACCTACACCGCCGCAGGAATGCTGCTGGAGCCGGAGACGCATCCAGCAGCGGTTGTCGTGCAGCCCCACCTTCAAGAGCAGTGGAGAGAAAAGATTGAAAGCTTCACGGAGCTGCGGGTCCATAAGATTAAGGGGACCCGCCCTTACCTGCTGCCCGAAGCTGACGTATACTTGTTTAACTACCTTCGTCAGAAGTCCCCTTCCTCAACGAAGTAGGTGGGGGATGAATGACGATTTTCCCGAACATTCCCGCAGGCGATGGGCTGGGGAAACAGCAGCTTCTGTATGAGCCAATTGGAATTTTCCTGACAATCCCTTCCGAAACGAACGTATGTGTGGTATCATAAATAATAAGAACAAACGTTCCTTTGCAGGGGGTAAGCCGTTGATTCGAGCGAAAATGGTTCGTTTTCAAGCATCCAAACCGGAGTTGGACCGGTTATTTGCCTGCAACCGGGAATCTGCCCGGGTGTGTAACGAATGTCTACAGTTGTCTAAAGACGAATACACCGAGCATCGGAAATGGATTTCCCAATCCGAGATACAAAAGCGAACCAAGGG
>NZ_JAEMXM010000015.1 GCF_016482785.1 Paenibacillus alkalitolerans
GTAAAACCGCTGCGCTCGAAAGTTGAGCTTGTGACTCCATGTAATTCGGACGGAGTTCCGGGGAACTTGACATTAAAAAGCCTCCTTATAATGTACCGAACGGTATGTTATTTTAAAACATATTTACTCATGAATATTCATTAATGTCAACACAACATTGACCTGTACGAAATGTTTCGGTATCATAATTATGTACTAAAAGGTATTTTATAGGGGGGCGTTATGTCTAGAATCCGCGAATTCGACGAACAAAAGGCATTAACAGAGGCTATGCATGTTTTTTGGGAAAAAGGGTACGAGGCTACTTCACTAAGTGACTTAACATCTCGCATGGGGAGTCAGAAACCTAGATTATATGCTGCATACGGCGACAAATTGTCTTTATTTGAATCGGCTCTTCGAAATTATAAACAATTACATGCTAACTCCGTTCGCTTGAAGCTAAACAAAATTACGAGTGTCAAGACTGCCTTCAGGCTCCTGTTTCTGGAGGGGGCGTTCCCTAACGGAACGCCTGAGCGGAGTGGCTGCTTTTGTATTAATACAATGGTGGAGCTGGCCCCGCACGACTCGAAGTTTGAAATTTTGACAAGAGAGCATCAACAATATTTGGCGGCGGTATTTGAAGAGACGCTTGAACGGGGTGTAACCTCAGGAGAGATCGATGGATCGGTCAACTGCCGGGCAATAGCTCAGTCCCTTGTGGTAGCTTTCATCGGTATAACCGTATTGAAGAAATCAAATCCTAATCGGGAATGGATCGATAATTGCATCGACTCAGCGCTGTCGTTACTCACAGCGCCCCCACGTACAGAACCTGAAGTGGCTGATTAAATGAAAGGAACACAGTTCATATTTGATCTGTGTTCCTTTGTTTTTGTAAATGTGTATTTCCTTTGACGTGATCCAATAAACCACTAAAGCTCTTTACAGAGAACATCCAACTATTGCTGCCCGTTCGTAGCTGTCAGTCTAATTCTTTATGATAATTATCAAGACCTAAACTTAAGAAAATCAAATAACATAAAGAGTTCCACATATTATGCATGACTACTATGTGGAACTCTTTATGTTTAATATCGTAAACGACCAAAGAACCGCGATCCTTTATTGAAAGCTTGATCCTGTTGAATCTCTTATCGACGTCCTCGGAAGGTGCGGCGCAAATCCTCAACCCACTTGTCCGGAATTTCCCAGGGGATGAAATGTCCACCATGTTCGTGGGCTGTGATGTTGACATGGTTATACCAAGGAGCGCGATCGCTGTCGAGAAAATTCCGTACGCGATTTTCAGTCGTAATACCCGGTGGATTTTCGTAGCCCACGAAGGTTATACCGGTTGGTGCCTCAATTACGGGCCAGCGATCATGAGCGGGTGTCCATGGATAACGGTTATTGTTCGCATAGACGCGCATCGAGGTTTCGATGGCGTTGTTTACCCAGAAGATTGTTGCGTGCGTAAGGATGTCGTCCTTTGTAAAGACATTCTCGACGTTGCCGTTATTGTCACTCCATTTGGCCCATCGTTCTAGGATCCATGCGAGCATTCCAACTGGCGAGTCGCTCAGTCCGAATGCGAGTGTGCTGGGATCAAGAACGTGTACGGCGAGATGCGATGCAAAGCGGCGATCAAGCTCCAAAATCTTCGATCGGATACTCTCGGGGATATTGTCGGGAAGAGGACGGCCTCCGGCAAGATCCCAGGCGCGATCCCCGTTAAAAAAGCTCAGTTTTAGAGCAGAGCCGATATGAATGGCGTAAAGCTCGTCACTATATTTGTGTCCCAGTTGACCGGTCACGAGAGCGCCTACATCGCATCCACCTGCCGCGTATTTATCATAGCGGAGTGTATCGGTCATAAGTGTATGCCAGAGATCGGCTATTTTCCAAAAGTTCATATCCGGGTTGTCTGCAAGTGGCGTAGAAAATCCGAAGCCAGGCAGTGAGGGCACGATGACGTCGAAGGCTTCAGCCGGATCGCCCCCGAATGCGCTAGGGTCCGCTAGTGGATCAATGACCTTGGACCAATGCCAGAATGTCCAAGGCCAACCATGGGACAGGATCAATGGTATAGGGTTCGGCCCCACGCCCGGTTTACGCATAAAATGCACAGGGACTCCGTCAACATGTACGTTATAATGTTCGTAGGCGTTGATCGCCTTCTCGGATTTGCGCCAGTCAAACTCATTAATCCAGTAGTCGACGAGCCCCTCAAGATAGCTCCGGTTAACTCCGTAAAACCAGTCATCATTACCGGCATCGAGAGGCCATCTAGTGGACTTTAGACGATGTTGAAGCTCAGCAAGCACCTCATCCGATACATGAATCGGACTGGGTTCAAGCACGAAAGGAACTGTTGTTGTCATAAGAGTGTCTCCTGTACGAATGGAATGTACTTCCTTGAATTCATTTGTTTCGTTCGACCACCCGGGTATGAACAACGGAAAAGGCAACCTCGGCGGAACTATGAATCATTTCCCAGTTCGACCAGACGCCTCAATGCGGGTATTGCGGATGCAATTGCTTGTTTTTCTTCCAGAGTGAGCCCTTCCATGAATTTCGAGAGTTGCGCAATGCGATCCAATCGACGCGAATCAATCACATTTGCACCCCGTGCGGTAATATGTACCTGAACCACTCGGCCATCATTCGGATCTGATCGGCGTTCGACGAGTCCGTCTCGTTCAAGTCGGGTCACCAACTGTGTGATTGCCGACTGCGTAATTTGCTCATTAGCTGTCAACTCCGTAAGCCGCATGGGGCTCTTGCGAGACAATGTGTGCAGGACGGAAAGCGTAGTGAAGCTGAGTTTTTCAATTGACGGCAACCGGATGATAATCCTAGTTAAATCTTCGAACACCATGGCGAAGTCGCTAACGTTCAACTCAGTCATGTTATTTTTAGGTTCCATGAATAAAACTATATCACAAACTTATATAAGTGTCTAATGTAAATTTAGTTGGCCAAGACTCCAAACCAACTTAATCCGCAGCAGCCCATCATATTTGGAAATGACGTCGCGGAAATCGAGGCATTCCAGCAATACGCAGCCAGGTTCAATGCAATGAATTCCTCCTTTAACCCGTTTTTTACAAAAAAAGGGCCGAGCTATCGGCTCAGACCCCTTGAATATTTATAAATAATAATGCATAAATCATTTTATGGTTTATGTGAAACAAAACCTACAACATATTGTGAAAAATTTACAAATTTTGATGAAAAATCACAAAGAGTGTGATGTTTCACGAAATATTATAAACCGGAGCCCAAAAAGTCGCGTGGCTCCGCAGTTGTTGTTTCAAAATTATGAAAGTGACCGGGATAGTCGTCTTCTCATTCGTCTTTGTTTCACCATATTTTACAGGTTATTTTTCGTATAGTTGGAACCATATTCAGGCGTTGTATAATTATTCACTGTCAAACCTCTCTTGCCCAACATTCAAACAGCGCTTGCCGCCCGGTAAGAAATGCAGTAGTTTTTTTCCAGCTTCGATCATTACCTCATAACAGCCGTCAGCACCTGCTTGTATCTCGCCTTCGTTGCAGACCGGGCGTTCCGCGCTGGCGAACGATAGAATACCTGTGCCCGAGGTGCTTTGGACACGAATCGCGGATAAGTCCATTTCGCGATCGATACTTCCTCGGCGTCACTCCAGCCTCTCCCGGTTACGGGACGTACCGGATCGCGCCGAACCTGCGCGCTTACAAAACTGGCGGCCAGTCCTTCCATTTTCTCATCAATTCAAAAGCGGTTGGACAGGAATGGCGCCTGCCCAACGCTTAGTTTAAACAACCGTTACGACGTAGCGTTTTCCGCTTTCTACATGGAATCCGACACGTCCGTTCTCCATATAAGACACATTCTCTTCATCACCGTCTTGGGTAACCCGGATCGTCTGCTTGGTAAAGACTTCGCAAGTCTGTGTCTTTGAAGCTGCGATGACTGCCTTGGACAATGCGCCGTTCGTCCACTCCAAATCGACTTCATACCCTCCTCTGCCGCGCAAGCCTTTGACATATCCGTCTTTCCAGGCATCGGGCAACGCCGGGAGGAGCTCCAAATATCCTTGATGCGATTGCAGCAGCATCTCTGCGATCCCCGCTGTGGCCGCGAAGTTGCCGTCGATCTGGAACGGGGGATGCGCATCAAACAGATTCGCGTATACTCCGCCTTTGTTATGATTTATCGGCTCGTCACCCCTTACGAGTGTCAACAAATTCGATATTAATCGCTCTGCACGGTTGCCGTCTTTGAATCTTGCCCAAAGGCCGATTTTCCAGCCGAGACTCCATCCCGTCCCCCCGTCTCCTCTTATTTCAAGCGATGTCTTCGCTGCATGGAAGAGGTTGGGAGCGGACTGCTCCGTAATGAGCTTCCCCGGATAAACTCCTACAAGATGGGAGACGTGACGGTGGTGGACATCCTCGCCTTCGAAATCCTCGGACCATTCTTGCAATTGACCGTGCTTGCCGATTTGGAGCGGCAGCAGCCTTTGTTTCGTCTCCGATAGTGTCTTCGCAAACTCTTGGTCGATCTTGAGCCGTTCCGCCGACATGATGCAGTTGTCGAACAATTCGCCGATCAAAGACAGATCCATGGTTGTCGCCGCGCTTACGGCGTGGCGCTTGTCGCCAATCATGAATTTATGCTCTGGGGAGGTCGAAGGCGAAGTAATGAAATAACCTTCCTTATTTTCTACTAGCCAATCCAAGCAAAATAACGCGGCTTCCTTCATGATAGGGTACGCCGTATTCCGCAAAAATACTTCGTCCCCGCTAAACGCGTAATGCTCCCACAGATGCTGAGTCAGCCATACGCCGCCCATCGGCCAAAATGCCCACACCGGGTCTCCGTCTCCAAAATCGCCCACCGGCGCCGTTTGCCCCCACAAATCGGCATTATGGTGCGCCACCCATCCTCTTGCGCCATAGTTCGTTTCCGCCGTCTTCTTTCCATTTTCCGCCAGTCTGCCGATGAAATCGATCAACGGCACGTGAAGTTCCGCCATATTGCAAGTTTCCGCAGGCCAATAGTTCATCTCCGCATTAATATTCAGCGTATAATTGCTGCTCCACGGCGCCCGCGTCTCTTCATTCCATATGCCTTGCAGATTGGCAGGCTGCGTTCCCGGGCGCGAGCTCGCAATTAACAGGTAGCGTCCATAATGAAACAAGAGCTCAACCAGCCCCGGATCGCTGCTTCCGTATTCGGCAATTCGCCGATCCGTAGGCATTTCCTGCGGCGCTTTGCTTTCTCCCAGATGCAGGGCAACCCTGCCGAATAGCCTGCTGTGATCCTCAAGATGACGTTGAAGAATAACCGTATACTCCATCTCACGTATGGCATTGATCGCCTCTGCGGTCATTTGTTCCGGATCGCGCTTGGAACCGCTCGCTCCAATGCTCGGGTCAAAGCTGGTCGCCGCGCTGAAGTACAAGATTGCGACGGTCGCTCCCATGACGTGCAAACCGTCCGCATCTGCCTTCACCGTTCCGCCTTCATGGACGACCGCCAGGCGTCCGTGGAATTTCAAGCCTCTGGACGATTCGGGATCGCCGTATCGCACAGGATTTTCCGCATCGCGGTAACTGGGCTCGACGTGCTCCGGCGCTGTGCCGGATATCGTGAAGTGGCCGTCAACCGCTTTCGTTGCATAGCGGAGCGGGCTATCCAGCTTGGCCCGGAAGCTGAGGAAGCCCCTCATGCTCGCCGTTAACCGCACAACAATCGCCTGATCGGGATGCGTTGCGAATATTTCGCGGGTGTACTGAACGCCGCCGACGCTATAGGCAACGGTCACGACGCCGGTCGATAGATCGAGCTTCCGGCTATACCCGCGGCGGCTTATCTGGCCGTGATTCATCACAATATGCAGATCGCCGAAAGGCAAATAGGATTGAGTATAAGGCCCCATCATTTCCTTACAGAGCCGATCCGCTTCCCCATACTTTTCTTGTGCGATTAGCTCCCTTATCCTTGGCAAGACTTCCTTCGCCCCCGGATTATTCCAATCCTTGGGGTACCCTGACCAAAGCGTATCTTCATTCAAAGCGATGCGTTCTTTCTCTACACCGCCAAAGACCATCGCGCCAAGTCTGCCGTTCCCGACAGGAAGGGCTTCCGTCCAATAGACGGCGGGGGACTGAAATTGTATATTCATTCTGATTTCCTGTCCTCTCTTCAATAGATATATTGACGGAGTCACTCGTTGTTAACGCCAAACAATCCGAACGATTTCAGATTGGCCGCTTCTCCTGCCGGCAAGACTGTGAAAACTATCTTCACATAACGGCTGGCATTCGGGGGGAGCAGCTCGTTAACGGAATCAATCTCTTCTCTGTTAAGATGATAATCAAGCAAGGTGCTCCACCTGTTTCCGTCACTGGATCCTTCAATGACAAACTGATAAGGTCCTTTGCAATCAAACTCAAGTTCGATCCGTTTCGGATACTTGATCCCTTCCAAATCGAGCATCCACCATTCACCGGAGATTGTGCTGCTTGCTCTCCACGAGGTGCTCCGATCGGCGTTATTAGCGTTGCTCTTGCCATATCCCTTGGCTTCGCTGCTGGCTCGGGTGGGCCTGTGAGTTGAGAGATCCAGCAATTCAGCACTGAACTCGGCGTCACGCGGGATGCTCGTCTGAATCCGAGGTATCGTCATGTCCGGTTCCTTATCGGTACCGTCACCAACCGTCTTGATGAGTAAGGCCGCTCCTTGCAAACCGGGCGAGTTCGCCGAAATGATCGTTTCGCCTGCATGGTAAGAACGGAATGTAATCGCCCCCAGTCCTTCAATGATGTCGAGTCCCGTCTCGGAGGTAATGCGTTTGGGATCGTAAGACGGGAATTGTCCGGGGCCGGATATGACCGACAGCGCCACATCTGCGGTCGCATCGACCCGATTCCCGTATTCATCTACAAGTTCTACAACAATTTGAATATCGTCGGTACCGTCGTTTTTGATCGTCGTTTTACTTCCGACGCCCGGATAAAGCTTGATCCGTACAGGCGTTCCCGGTTTCGGCCATTCAGGTTCAGAGCTGCCGGCAGCAGGCGGTCGGATGCCTAAATAACCAAGGTCGTCAACACTCGCGCCGGTTTGCTTGGCATAATAATTAAAACGGTACCAGTACCAACTGCGCAAAGGAAGACGATAGTAGTCGATGATCCCCATGTGTCCCATATCGTTGGCCAGACTGCCGTGATGGAATCCGCACCACACCGCTTGACCGCTGCGCCATGCGGGTGCGGCGAATCGATAAGGATCGGTTCGGCTTGCAGAGACGTGATCGTAATACGGCCGGTACTTCCCGGGCCGATCCATCACTTCGCTTCCATATTCGGAGATCAATTGCGGGCATCCCGGACGATCCGACTCCGGATCCTCGACTCGTTCATCGCCGTCCCACTTCAAATAGAAGCTTCCGCCGTCGCCGTTCAGACCCGCGACATCCGATATATCCGGCCGGTCCAAATTCCACCTTTGCGCGCCGCCGGCTGCCGCTTTGCGCGTCGGATCTTCTTCATGCGCTACTTCCACCATTTTCTTGATGAGCCCAATCGCCTTCTCCTTAACGGATTCATGGCTGAAGAACGGCTCGTTGCACATGCTCCAGACGATAATGCTCGGGCGGTTCCGATTGATGCGGATCATTTCGCGCAATTGCCGAATGGCGCTTCGTTCAAATCCGCTTTGATCCTCTTCCAATACCGGATATGCGCTGGCCCGCCAGTCTTTTCTCTCTCCCGTATCGCCCGCTCCGCCTCCCATTCCCCAGAATGTCGCTTCCGACCAGAACAGAATGCCATAATGATCGCAAGCGCGGGCGAAAGCGGGATGATGGGGGTAGTGGCTGCCCCGGATAAAGTTCATTCCCGCATCCTTGATCATTTTAACATCCCGGTAAATGGCCGCTTGGGTAACCGCATCTCCCCAGCCTGCTTGATCTTGATGAACGTTCGCTCCGTTTAAGTACACATGCTTTCCGTTCAAATAAAATCCTTCGTGCGCCGTCCATTCCATCCATCGGAATCCCATCGTATCTTCATAAACATCCGAAACGGCTCCGTCAGCAACGACTTCGGATGAAATGAGGTAAAGATAGGGATCTTCCGGGCACCAAAGCCGGGGATCGTCAATCGGTTCGCTTAAGGAATCAAACCGCCGCACCCCGCCTGCCGGCACGGTTTGCGTACTTTCCATTTCGGTTAGCACCTGACCTTGGCTGTCCGTAACGATTGTACGGACCGTTGCAATTTTGTCCGTACCCGAACGGTTGATGACTTCCGTTTGCATACGCACCTGCATTCGCACATGATCATCGGAAGATGCAAGCAGCGGTGTGGAAACAAAAGTTCCATTCCAGGCAATATGAAGAGGCTCCGTCATCGTCAAACTCACATCCCGATAAATGCCCCCGGAGAATGTATGCTCTCCTGAACGCGGCGCAATTTGACCGTTCCATTCATTATTCACCCGAACTGCAATGACATTGTCTCCCGGCCGCAAAAACTCGGAGATCGTTATACAAAAGCCGGTGTACCCTCCTTCATGGGTTCCGGCCAGATTTCCGTTTACATATAACTCAGCCACTTGGAATACGCCATCGAATTCCAAATGGACCATCTTGTCCATCCAACACGCTGGAACATCCAAATGTTTCCGATACCAACCATATCCGACGTACCACTCATTTTCCATAAAATAAGGGATGCTAAAAGAATGGGGCAATCCGACATGACTCCAATTGGAATCGTCGTAGTCCGCTTGCTCCGGACCGATATGGCTGAATCCTTGCCAGTCTCCGCGGATGAACCTCCATTCCCTGTTTACATTGATTTTTGCCCTAACTTCTTTGTGTCTCAATTTTCTCACTCATTCCCGGTTGATTAAAGTTCTTATACAATAAAACAAAACTAATTTTTCATGTTGAAATTATAGACCAAAAATACTATATTAAAAATAATAAATTACTACGGTATATATAACTAAACTACTTTTTGGAGCGAGATTCCAATGAACATCCGCAATTATTTTTTACCCCCGTTCGAAGAGCTCGACTTTTTCTGTTTTCCTCATTCCGTCGGGAGATTTACTCGCCCCAACTATATCCCCCCTAATAATCATGATGTCCACCGCGAAACAGGGGTAAGGGATTTCAGTTTGCATTTCGTAGTAGGCGGCAAGGGATATGTCGAGATGCACGATACGGTCTACACCGTAAAACAAGGGGATGCTTTTCTTCATCTGCCGAATCAGAGAATGCGCTACTATACTTCGGAAGATGACAGCTGGGACATCTATTGGATACAATTTAACGGAAGGAAGCTAGCGGACTTCTTATTGGAGAGAGGCTTCCACGAATCGTCGGTTTGGTTTATGAAAGAGATCGGGATGTTGGAGCAATCGTTTCTTGATTTGATGGATGAGATTGAAAGAAACAATATTTCGCGTCCGGGCAAAATTTCCACTCTAACCTATTCAGTGCTTATTGAATTTATGGGCAACGCCATTCCTTTCTCCAGCAGGAAGGGAAGGGAAAAAATCGACCGAATCATTCAGCTCCTTCCCGACATGCAGCAAAACTCGCATCTGCCCTTTGTCATGGAAGAGTGGGCGAATAAAGCGGAACTGACTCCGAATTATTTCAACAGTCTTTTCAAAAAGGTAACCAAGATGACTCCGCTTGCCTATATAACGAAATGCAGGATTCAAACGAGCAAACAAATGCTGCTTGGCAGTCCGTCTTTGCCTATTAATAAAGTTGCGATGGCATCGGGTTATCCCAGCGCAAGTTATTTCAACAAAGTATTTATGGAGTTGGAAGGCATCACGCCAAGCGAGTTTCGAAAGAATCATCTGTATGAAAAAATCACTGTTCCTACGGACGTATGATCCAGTAGTTCAAAGGCTGCGATACTTTTTTAGCAGTTTTACATCTCTATATACATGATCCCAACGATCATGCTTAACATCCAACACGACCGGTCCATCACATACTTCATTGAAAATATCCGCGAGATCCTGTTGTTTTTTATATGTTGCAAGGGGTGAATGAATACTCCAGAGCCGTCCGGCGATATCCCATTCAGGCGCTGCAACCAGCCACATTCCAACATGCGCTTTAATGCCTTTCAAAACTTCCGCAGCAGGTCTGCGGGCCGCCAGGGCAAGAGCGATGCTTGCCGCCAATGTAAGATTAGGTTTTGCCACACATTGAATGAAATGACATAGGGCATCGGGCGTCATATCATGAAAGTTGGAAGTGCCGCTTTCCGGATTCAGATTTACTGCGTTCGGATCTGCATATTGGGTCCTAAGGTATAGAGTAATTCCCTCTTTCCCTGCTATATCACATAACCGTTGAAGTGTGGCAATGAAAGATTCGCCGGTTTGCTTCGTTGTAAAATTATTCTCAGTGGCCCGATGCAGACATAAGATTAAATCTCTCGCCCCTAACAATGGCATTTTAGCGATTACGTCCTCAATGACCGCCATACTTTTCCCATATTCTTCGTCATCATTGTTTACTAGCCGTAAATCCGGGTAAAGATTGATGCCTGAAGACAGATCGACGATTATATTTAGCCCTTGCCGGCGAATCCATTGTCCTTCGGATGCAAGCCAATGTCTTTCGCTTCTATGGAGATATTGCCAATCAACAACCATGCTGTCGAAATGGTCAAAGAAAGTTGGTCTTGTAAGGATTTCTTTCTTGATGGAGTAAGTATCGCCAAGAGTCATCGCACGGTTCTTCTGTTTGGCAATAGGTATAATATGAGGAATTTCCTCAACGCCCTCCTCTGCCACTTCAACGGCAAATATACGTACGTCCCCTCCGGCAATTTTCTCGCCGTTACTTGCGCCCGTATCTTGATTCTCCAATCCCTCGGGCATGTAACCTTCGCATTCTTTGTCCGACCGGTCGATTGCCAGCTCCTGTACCGATTTGACTTGACCTATACGGGAAACGATCTTGTAAGGTCTTTCTTCCCAAGTATTATTGCATATTCCAAGGGTATATTGTCCTTTGCCTTTACGGCATACGATAAGGCTTAGGTCTTCACCAACCTCAAATAGTACCTGTGATCTAAAGATATGGTCCAGAACAACTCTCACATGCTTGAGAAGCGGATACGGTCTGGGAAGAGGACGGTCAATCTCGCATCGTATGGGGGTTTCCACTCCAGCTTCCCGGCTGATCCCATTAGGGCTTGCGAATAATGTTACGGTTCCTTTGCCATAAGCAAACCTGCAGACAGCCGGCATATCTCCGCATCTGGAAATGATGTCCGCATTGTCGGGCAGTCGCAAAGAATACAATTCAAAAGCGTAGTCTTCCGTCATATGTTCATCAAAAACATGCACGGTTGTTCCGGTTTCATAGCTGCTCTTTGCGGCTCCAACACGAACCCTGGCAAATCCATCCGGGAATTTCGCCACGGTTTCGGCAAAAAGCACCAAGTGTCCGCCTTGTCGGACATAATGTTCAAGTTTATCCGAAACTTCTGCGTCTTGGGACAATCCTCCGGCAACGACGAGTACAGGATATCGATCGATCAGCCGCTGCTCCGCATCGCATAACAGGCAATCTACCGTATCGCCGTAAGGGGTTGGAGAAATAAATCCCGACTCATCATGAAAAAAGGACGAATTCCGATATCCGGGATAGAACATGTCCAAAATATGATCGGTAACATAATCGTGTGCTTCATAGGGCCTGTTGCCCCATACGCGGTAAAGCTGAAAATTGTAGTTCGGGAACGTCCATCCGGAATA
Organism: Paenibacillus alkalitolerans; assembly: GCF_016482785.1. Classification (GTDB taxonomy): domain Bacteria; phylum Bacillota; class Bacilli; order Paenibacillales; family YIM-B00363; genus Paenibacillus_AE; species Paenibacillus_AE alkalitolerans. The sequence continues at coordinate 11,783 of NZ_JAEMXM010000015.1, forward strand.
AAAATCATTCATGATTGCCACTTGCGTAAGCATAACGCCTGGTTGCCCATGGTCAGCCAACCACCTGCGGGCCGACTGTTGAATAACTCCAATGGGTGACAGGCGTTCTCCTTCGAACCACCCGCTCTCAAACCCCACCAGAACACAGTTGTAAAGTATGTGACTGTATAGAAGCCGCTTCAGAAGACTCAAGCTTGTCCCTTTCGTTGGGCCGTGATCGTCGGCATTGGCCTCTTCATTGGCTCTGATGCCATAAGTCTTATATCCCCACCGGTTATAAACAGAAGCATTACCGAACCATGGTACGCCATATTGCTTTCCGGCTCCTCGCAGATAGGCATAAAATACTTGGCCGTTCGGGTGCATTTGAGCGGTTTCCGCTCCAATCAGCGTATAACCGCCCTCTTTTACTTCATAATGTCCAAGAGTAATCGCGAGCAGCGTTACCATCTTATTCCCCAGTTGATCGCATATATTTTGTATATGTTTCCGGAAATTCAGGTATTGTTCCATTCGGTTTGCGGAAGGATGGACCATCTGCGAAACATAGGCAAGAACATATCTTCCGTCCTGTTCACCTACATCCATTCCAAGCCATCGTTCTCCTAATTTTTCTTCAAAACATTCAAACACGTTCTTATTTGGTTTAAATTGCTTCCAGTATCCCCCTTCCCCGGATCCCGGAACATATCCCCAAATATCGAACAGAAATATTTCTCTTTCCCGGAGTTCGTCAACCACTTCATTTACATTCTCTGCAAACAAGAAAGGATACGACGGCCAAATGACATCGCATAAACCATGTTTGTCAATATATTTTTCTAAAGACTTTTGGTAATCAATGATCTTTCCTTCTTCGATTTTAAACCCGCGCAGTGCGACAAAGCGTGTACGATTGTTAAATAAATCCCAGCCCGGCGGTTTTACGGGGTGCCTCTCGTAGTGAAGATACTCTTTAGGATTCAAAAGATGTGAATATACTTTTATTTTCATCTCCATATCCTTCCTTGCCCTTTGGCTTGTTCAAAAGTTCAGCCGGGTAACAGTGTAACATCACCCGGCCGACTGTAAGAATTATAGAATATTATTTCTTCAATGCTTCATCTGGCGAGAAAGGGGTAGTGATCTGCTTGATTTTCTCTTCAGTAGGTTGATAGATCTCATCCGCAAGGGTTGACCATGGTGTAGTCCAATATTTAGGCGTCTCGCCTTCTTCATTGAATTTAATGCCTACAAACCAACTTGTAATCAGTTTTGATGGAAGTTCTTGTGGAATGGAATATATAGCTTCCGCCGCTTCTTTGGTTCCGATACCAAACCCCATTAAATCTTGAACTGCCGCTTCTTTCGGATCTTTCGGCCTGTCGGGAGATACATTCAGTTTATCGTCATAAAACTTGGCGGTTATAAAAGCACCTGCGCCCTCTGGATTTTTGGCATTTTTCAAGACCCAATAGTGGTCGGCCAGGGCTGCCTGATACTGTTTATCCGCCTTTGGATACTTGGGATAAGGAACTACTCCCAATCCATCCGTCTTCCACATATCCTTGAAATGTACCCAGCCTTTCCAATCATTCGCATAGGTCATTGCCACTTTGCCGGCAGGGAAAGTTTCTTCATAGTTCTCTGTGCTAATAACGTTGGCGCCCTTCTCGCCAAGGCTGTAAAGGAAGTCCATTGCATCTTTAATCGCAGGACTTTTAAGGTTATTGACAAATTTGCCATTTTCGTAATTGACAAAGTCTTCTCCGGTTGAGATCACCGTTGCGGTTACAAAATCATTGCTTATACCTAATCCATAAACGTCGACTACGCCATCTTTATCATGATCTTGGGTCAATGTGACTGCATACTCCTTTAACGCATCCCAGGTCCATTGTCCCTTGGCCTGCAAGCTCATAGGATCTTCAAGCCCTGCTTCTTCAACCATTCGTTTATTGTAGAACATGACTCCAAGGTTATGAAACTTTGCCGTCAGATTGTAGAGTTGATTATCCCATCTCATAAAATCGTTGCTTGACCTTGAATCGTTCCAAATCGGATTATCGTAAGTTATATACGGATCCCAGGGCTGAACAATATCACGCATGATAAACGACGGGAAAGAAACGCTGTGAGCAAGTATCAAGTCCGGAGCGTCGCCGGAAGCAATTAAAGCAAACAGTCCGTCATAATAGTCGCCTTTAGATTGAACAACTTCCAATTCCCCGCCGTATACTTCTTTGAACCTGTTTTTTACCCATGGGTTTGCGGGATCTTCTTGGGCGCCAAATTTATCTCCCCAGAAATACATCTTTACTTTCTTATTTTTCAACGTAAACTGAGGCATCATTTCCTCGGTAATGACAGCGGCTCCGGCATTATCGGACCCGGAATTACTTTGCTCGGTATTATCTTGCTTTGCGTCGCTATCCTGATTTGTATTATCGACAGTACCTTCAGTGGTATTTTCGCTGCTGCTATTCGTCGGATTTTCGCCTTCAGCATTATTGCCGGAAGAACTGCTGCAAGCTGTAAATACAGTTATCGCCATAACAAGAAGTGCCAGTAACGCGATACTCGATCTTTTCATTGTAACCATCCCTTCATTAATTTCCCTTGATTTTTCTAGCTAAAAACGATGCAATGCAAAGAAATGATGAAGTATTTTCATTTCTCACCTCCCGATGCGATAAAGCATGCTGATCGGCTTATGGCCTATCTTTAAAGGCGCAAGCGCCAATTAGCCAACAATTCCGGACCTCTCAATACTTTCCGTAAAGTATTTTTGCAAAGACACATAAATAATAAGTAAAGGCAGAATGCCTAGAATTACCCCGGATTGCATCAACACGATTCCCTCGTAAGGATTGACCTGTTTCTCGTACTGCAAGATATATCCGATTCTTTGCGTGAGCAAGTGCAACTGATACATCACGGTTTTTGCGTTTGCCAGATACGTAGAGGTGTACACAAAGTCATTCCAATACCAAACGATAGAAAATAAGAAGCTTGTCAAAAATGCAGGACCAGCATTGGGGACCATCACCTTGAAATATGTCTTCAGTTGGCTGCAACCATCAATATAGGCCGCCTCTTCCAGGTCCTTGGGCATTCCTCTGAAAAACTGACGAAAGATAAAGATAAACAATCCCGAACGCAGCCCCATGCCAAACATGGCGGGCAAGTAAAACGACCAGTTGCTGTTGATTAAATTAAAGCTGACATCATGACCGGTAAAGAACCCGACCAGTTTACCGATACCAAATAAATCAAAATACCTGAAATTAATAAAATTAGGGATAATGATAGTTTGTGGAGGTACTATGATCGTGAGTATTACAAGTGAAAATACCAAACCTTTTCCCCTAAAGTTATATCGAGCCAAACCGTAGCCTATCAATGAACATACAATTAATTGAATGATTGTCGTAATCAAATTCAGCTTCACTGAATTCAACAGCGCTTGACCATAATCCAGATATTTCATCGTCTCCATCAAATTATCCAGAGTAAGCGATCTAGGCACATAAATCACCAAGGGGTCATATAGTTCATGTACAGGCCTGAAGGCTACACTGACTGAATACATCAGCGGATAGAGGATGATAACGCTTAATCCGAACAGCAGAAATGTCCTGTACATCTTCCATATGGCTAATACCGTCTTATTTGCAATTTTCCGCTTATTGATCGGGATCTGTTTGCCGTTGTTCAAGCCCCGTTGTAACTTGAAGGAATCCATTTTCAATATACTCTTCAACATGATCCCTCCTAGTTTTCAACGTAAATGATGCGTTTATTTATGAGCATGTATATAACGCCTACAATCACTGAAACGATAAGCAGATAAATCCATGACAGTCCGGCGCCATACTCAATCCTCATCTGGCTTACTTGATCCGCAATCATCTGGATTACCGGATTCGCATTATTTGTAAAATTATCAACAATGGTATAAATGATATTCATCAAAATAATTGGCGATATTAAAGGAAACGTTATCTTCCAGAACCTCTCCCATGCCGTTGCGCCCTCTACAATCGAACATTCATAAAGTGTGGAAGGTATGGTCTGCAGCCCTGCCAGAAACAACAGAATTTGTACTCCCGAGCTCCAGGTAAGATTAAACAAATCATTGATAAAAGGTACGATCAGAATGCTAATATTTACGGGAAGTCCAATGTCTATTAGCAGCCCCACAACATTAAGATTGGAAAACAACCCCTCTGTTCTTTCTCCGCTCATAATCATTTGCGCCAGGTAATCGCCTTTGATAATGTTGATCACAACACCGCTTATAATAATCACGGGCAGAAAAAATATGGCTCTTGCAATCACTCTTCCCCTAAAATTCTGATTGAGAATAATTGCAATAAAGAGACTTAATATGATGATAATCGGAACCTGATAGAGCATTGTCCGAATGGATGCAACGATCGTTCTTATATACTGAGGGTCGCTGAATAAAGCTTCCCTAAAGTTTTTCAAACCGGTATAATACACAACCACTCCATCTTCTTCCAACTTCAAGGTACTAAATGCGTATAAGATAGATTGAACAAGCGGTTTTGCAAAGAAAAGCAGAAAGCCGATTAAGAAGGGTAACACAAAGATAAATCCCGATAGTTCCTTTCTGCGGGTGTATGTCAATTTAAGAATACTGCCCCTCATTTCATTCACTCCCTTCAATAACAAGATAGCTGAGCGGTTTTATGGAAAATCCTTCATACAGGTAAGCCTCGTCCAAGTAATTTACAATTACCGATAACCCATTTTCATATCGTGTCACAAAAACCCCATCGGCGATCTTGCTGTGCGAATAAAGGCGGCTTCCTTTAACCTTCTCATAAACACTCTTCGCTTCCCGATATTGATTGATGATGTCTGTTTTCCAGGCATCAAAGTTCGAGCTATACAAACTGTCGAGCTCAGTATTTTTCAACATCGCCGGATTGCGGTTTATGAGAGAGTACTTTAACAGGCTGCCTGTCTCTATTGCCTTTAGAAACATTTTTGTCGGGCTCGCTTCCTGGTTTATGGCCGGAACCGTGAAGTAGGCAAGTCCGCTTAAAGCAATCTGATAAAACGGCACAGACTCGTCAAAAATAAGAAATTGACTTGATTTCACCGGTGCGTTGTTTATATACCGGGCATACGGGAGGGAATATGCAAACCCCCCATTGATCATGATTGGTTTATTGCCCGAATGAATCTGTTTCAATGCGTCTTCAAATAAATTTCTTGTCTCCTGCCGTCCTACCGGTTTTTTTCGATAGAAATCCGAATACAATTTGGAGCCGACATCTCCGACGCTGATCCCATAGATGTCTTGCTTGTTAAAGGAAGGCAGCAGCTTTGTAATCGTGTTGGCAAGTTTATTCGGCTTCAATAAATAGGATGTGGTTTTGCTTAAGTCTTTCTCATACGTCACCGGATGATAAAAATATTGAGCCGAAAGCTCTTGAGATAAAGATCTGACGGCATCCCTTTTGATGCTATGCCCGTTTCCGTTCTTAGCAAAGCTTATAAGGGACACGCTTCCAAAAAATTCAATATCGTTACTATCAAGATATTTTGTAAGCTTTTTCAATTCGTCCGATCCGCCAAGCTTGGACAGAGGCTCTATCTTGGCAGGAATCTTATTGCTTAACTGATTTTCCTCCCAGTTGATATAGTTAACTACCATATCATGAACTTCGGATTCCTTAAGTTCCTTGACCATCCGGGCACTCTGATTGTAAGTGGTCAGAGGCTCCGTTACATTAAACGGCAACCCTAAAATCGGTTTTGTTTTCAATACCGCACCATAGATGTCTAATATAATGGGACTCTTAGAATCCTCAAGCGGCGTTGCGCCCATTTCTTCAGTCAAACAATCCCTGTATCGCCGCGCCATTCCGCTATAATCGCTTTCATTTCCGGAAAGGGGGTAGAATTGTATCTCAATCCTGTCAACCGCCGGATCGGTTGTCTCGATTACCTTCTGCGAAACGGTGGAAGAAATATACTGTATATCCGTCGACCGTAACGTAAAGCTGCTATAAATATTGTTATAGGATGTTTCATACCCATTCGCCATTGCATTGATGCTGCCGATCGCATCCCCATCCTGAATAACGGCAAGAAAAGAATGATTTCCGTTTTTCAATCCATATACCGGCAAATATATATCGTTTTTATTTATTTTCATTGCATCGAAAACAAAGGCTTTATCGCGTCCGTATATCCTTTCATTGTACGAATACATGTATTTTCCATTATTGAAGTGAATCAAAGCTCCGGAACTATCAGGAACAAATAAATATCCTTCGTCATCAGGGCCGCCGGCCCCGAAATATGGCAATACATATACATCCAGTATTTTTTTACTCCCCTCCTCCCGGATGTCCTTTACGGGAATCGTAACCGACATATGGTCTTCGGCTATCACAATATCGAGAGGTATTGTGATTTTTTCCTCCGGAAAATGGAACACTTCTCTAATGCCATTCGGAATTTTCTGAACCTTAACGCTGCTGTGTTGACCGGTTTTATACGCTTCGTTGCCAAGCTCTTGATCGATGATCTTGATGAATAACAGTGAGTTTAATTTCATTTTTGACAGGCCTTTGGAAATCTTGTCCGCGTCGCGGTCGATGGGATTGCTCCACCATGTATAACCGGCGCCTTTATCCCTAAGCGCAAAATATCCGGTTGATCGATCGACATAAAGTTCAAGAGTATCTGTTTCTTCAACCTTTTGATACGAAGGCGGCATTGCATCCTCGGCCATTGCATGAACCGGGAATACCGCAACTATTATTGTTAAAAGACATACCATCATCAGCAGGTGTAACCTTTTCTTCAAATACATTGTAGGATGCCGACCTCCCCGCTACTGTCTTAAAGTCACTTCATTGAAAATAGTGACAAATATTTCGAATACTTTCTGATAAAGGACGAAGGCCATAAATAACAGGAAGATCATAATCGCAATTCCCGCAATCGTACCGGCTATGCTGCCGATCGTCTCTTTGAAAGAAAAGTCGTGTATGTGCAGCATGGCGCTAACCATAATCAATATGGAATAGGCCAATCCAATATAGCTAATCCAAGTAAGGAATATGCCTTCTTCCGCCACTAACACATTGCTGCCTATAAGGATCACTACCTGGGTAATCAAATAAGGAATCAATGCGTAAGTGCTCGCAACCCAAATAGCTTTATATGTACCTTTACCGTCAACCAGCGTACATACCGACCAGTTCGAAATCGTCCATAGTGCGAAAATTCCGACAGTTCCGGCCAATATAACCAATACATTAAAATCTTCGGTGCTGTTAAAATTGAAGATAAAGCCGGTGTAAAAAAACGACATGCTTTTCACAACGATCCACACAAACAATATGAAAGCAGAGAATCTTACGGAATAAGCCTTGTTTTGAACGATTTCATTCATTGCATCAAATGGATGCAGCAAAACTTGAAAATGATAGTTATAAGGCTTCAGAACTTTTCGCAACCGGAATATATCTTTCTTGACCGTTAAGTAGCAGATGCCGCAGGCGAACGCGATTCCAAGAACAATAAATAAAAAATTGCTCCTGATAACATCCTTTCGATACATTTGAAAAGCCTTGGAGTATTCCGGTCTATCGTTCCCCAGCTTGAAGTATTCCATTGCAGCTTTATACTCTGCTGTTTTAACGGATGCTTTCCCCAAGCCGACGTAAGCAGCTTCGTAAAGACTATTCCTCTTTAACACATCTTTCCAGGGTTGTTCCGCCTCTTTATACTGGCCGTCTTCATAAAGTTTGATGGCCATATGCACGGATCGGCCAAATTCGGTCAACCGGAATACTGTGATATTCCCTCTTTTGGTATCGAGCACCAAAATATCATTGCCATCGCTCTCTATAGCCGCCGGCTCCAGAAATGTACCCAACTGATCGCTGTTGCCACCAACTACAAACAATAGCGTGCCTGATTGATCGTATTGAAATATCCTTCTTTTCGCTGAATCAAGCATATTAATAAACCCGTCATCGTCTACATCGATATCTGTAAACAGAGATTCCTCAACTTTACCGTCAATGACGGCAAATTCCAGATCGCCAAACTTTGGTTTTTTGTCTTTTATTCTTTCCCACAGACCTACACCCGAAGGATTTATTTTGCGGGCTTTTTCAAATATGGATGAAACATCTTTGGAAACGGTATAAACAAAGTCCCTGGAATCAATATCAAAGTTCGAATACGCTACAGGCACTGAACGATCCATTTTTTGTCTTTGCTCCTTGCTGAGCAACCTTTTCCAAAAAGAATCCGCCAATTTTGTTAATGTCATTTCTACTTTGTTGCTTCCGTAAAAACCGGTAAATGTACCGTCATCAACAAAAACCACAGCTCCGTCGTAAAGACCGTCGACCAACACATATACATTTTTTGAACTGTCAACGACTACTTTTATTGGCTTGAACTCCACTTTGTTGTCATACGAAGAGGTCTCAGGCTTCGTATACGTTTTCAAAACAAATCCTTTATGATCTATCTTTAGGACTCTCTGGTTGCCGCTGTCGGCGATATAGATATGCCCGTCCTGCGAAACAAAAATTCCTGTCGGTTCCTTTAGCGCAGTTTCTCCATTTGGTGTTGTAAATGCATCGATGACTGCAAGCAATTTATTATTTTTAGGATCAATAACGACAATTCGATGATTACCGCTATCCAAAACATATAATTTTCCATCCTTATCCAAAAACATATCTTTGGGATTTTTAAAATTACTTACACCAAGCGTTGTTGCATTAATAACACTCAACGGCTCGTACCCTATAGGGGCGGGTTGTCCTTTGTCGTAATAATCGTAAGTGTATCCGTTATAAGGAATATCCTCTGCAAATGCATGAATCGGCATCAAGAAAAGGATAACGATGACCATTACGGGCGCCAATAATTTACACTTCATATTTATTCTCCCTGCCGGACTGATTTGAGAAGCAATTATTCCTTAATACCTGAATGGGCCATCGTTTGAAGAACATTGCTCTGTACCAATAAGAAAGTAATGACCGGCGGGATCAGCATAAATACTGCAGCTGCCGATCCTACATTGGCTCTTGCCATGCCGGCTCCTGCTATTTGACTAAGTACTGTCGGTAAAACCTTTAGCGATTCGCTATAAACGAATTCGGATCCATCGCCCCTCCACAACCCGACGAACGTAAAAATAATGAGTGTAAGCCATGCCGGTCTTACCATTGGCATTACCACCAACCAAAATGTTTTGAACATGTTGGCCCCATCGATTTTTGCCGCCTCAAGGACGGCATTGGGAATCATCTGAACCATAAACTGCCTCATCAAAAACAAACCAATAGGTAAGGAAAGCGCTGGAAGAAGCAATGCCCAATACGTGTTTATGATATTCGTTTTTGCAATAATGACATATTGTGCAACTTTTGTGACAGGACTGCTGAATAACAAAGCCAGAACAACCATTTCGAACATTACCTTGCTTCCCGGAAATTTCACTTTAGCCAGCGGAAACGCTGCCATAGAAGCGATCACGACATACACAACCGTTCCAGTCAAAGTAATAAACAGGCTATTGAAAAGATATCTTTCGAAAGGAATCCATAAATTATTGGTCAGTTGTAACAACAGTCTGAAATTTTCAAATGTTGGATTCTTGACAATTAATGTCGGCGGAAAAACAAATTGCTCCTCCAGCGGTTTTATCGATTGAGAAATGACATAAACAAAAGGAAACGCCATAAAAGCACTTGTAATAAAAAGGATGGCGAATATGAAAAAATTGCCTGATCTTGAGCGGTTAAGCTTTCCCTTGCCGATTTTGAGTTTTAATACTCGCATTAAACGATCTCCCTTACATCCGAATAAATGTATTTAATCAGAAAATTTACTTAATATTTTCCGGATTGCGGTGTTAAACAGGATCATCGTTGCAAATAGTACGACGGCGATAGCGGAAGCGTACCCCATTTCAAATCGAACGGTGCCAACATCCTGCATGTGTGTTGCTACGGTATGCGCTGCATAGTCCGTAGAAGGAAAACCAACCAGCGAGTTTGCGATGCCCCCTATAGCAAATGATGCGCCGATTTGCATAACAGCACCGAACATCAACTGGGGTCCCATGGACGGCAGCGTTACATACCACAATTCTTGCCATCTGTTCCGTACTCCATCAATGGCCGACGCCTCATACAGCTGTCTGTCTATTCCCTGCAACCCTGCAATAAACGAGAGAAATGCAGCGCCCAGGCCAAGCCAAAGTTGTACTACGATAATGACGCCCAGCATATATTTTGTATCCGTTAGCCATTGGATCGGCTCCAGCAATAATTCATTTTTAAGTAACCAACCATTGATTAACCCATACTGGTCCCCGCTAAAGATATAAGTCCATACGACAAATACATTGCCTGAAATGGAGGGGATATACAGCAAAAACGTAATTACCGCTCTGATTTTCGGTGACAATTCATTAACGAACCACGCGAAAAACAAACACGCAATGTAACTTGTCGGACCGGTAATAAACGCGAAAGTAAGCGTATTTTTTGCTGCTATCAAAAATACTTCGTCATCTAAAAACAAGCGCATGTAATTTTCCAACCCTACCCATTTCGGGGGCTGAAGCATGTTAAAGTAGGTAAAGCTCAATACCATAGAGGAAGCTACAGGAATGATCATAAAAAATGTGAATATCAATCCGAAAGGTGCGATCATCAAATAACTATCCGTGTTTTTCTTAATCTCTTGCCATACAAAGGATTTCGTTTTACGCTTCTGTAATGAAGGCGTTTTCTTATCAATAGCAAGCACGGTCTTGTCCACTCTGCCACTCCCCCTTACAGCATGATGTTGACTGCTAGTGATTTCTATTCAAGTCCAAACTCTTTCCTTTTCCTGTCGATCTCCAAATTCATTTCTAAATTGTAGTTATAAAGCGAATCTCTTGTATTCTCGCCTTTAATAACGACCCTACGAAAAACATGGTCAAGATTCCTTTCGACATAATAGTCTCCGGGGACCCGCGGTATTTCCTTCACATTTTCCCACTGATCTAGGAGCAGTTGTCTCTCTTTCTTCAGCCAAGGAAGTTTCTCGAACGCTTTCAAATTGGCGGTTGGATATCTTCCCGCCGGTCCAAGGAAAGCTTCTGTCTGTCTGCCAAAGCTTGCCTGGATATCTTCTGACGAAAACCATTCAACAAATTGCCATGCCGCCTCACGATCCGTAGCATCTCTTAGAATAATACTCCCCTGGCCTCCTGCAAGAACGGTATGGTCGATCGTGCCGTCTTCACGTTTGGTTCCAGGGACGGGAACCATTTCCCACAGATTTCTGATTTCAGGAGCCGCAGCCTGTAGTCTGTTGTATTCGGTAAATTCCGCTATACCCAAAGGCATTTCTCCACTTCTAAACCTGTTGTAGAAATCAAACATAAGCGGTAGTGAGTAATCGCTGAATAAACTCGTATATTGCCTGAATGCTTCCAATGCAACTTTCTTATCGAATTCGGTGCTTGACTTGTCGTCGTTATAGTATCTTCCTCCCCGTTGATAGAGTATCGTTCCAAAGATGTTGGTTTGAACAGGCGATTGCGAGAGTTGCTCTCCAGATAACGTGGAGTTCGAAATAGATGATCCGACATTCACATTGCTTGAAGGAGGTATTCCGACACTCATATTCTTCCTCTGTATAACCGGTATCACCCTAAACATTTCATCCCACGTTTGTGGAACCGAAAGATTTAACTCCTTAAAAATATCCTTTCTATAGAACATCATTGGAAATGTTTGCGTAAGCGGAATCCCATAATAATGCCCGTTAAACTCGTATGGCACCATCGCCTGTTGAATAAATCTCCCTGTCACTTCATTAAAACCGTCAAACTGATCTACATTCGCAATCGCGCCTCGCATGGCCAGATTCACCGCATCCCCGCTATTAACAAACAAAACCACATCCGGACCGCTTCCGGCAAGAACCGCTTCCATGATTCCTTGCTGGACCAGATTTACATTCACTTGAATACCAGTAGATGGCGTGAAATAATCGTCCACCAGTTGTTTCACGATCTGTACCTGATCGCGCCCCATCCCGACCCACACGGTTAACGCTTGATCAGTTTTCAAATCTCCGATAATGCCGTAATCTTCAGAAAACGATCCAATAAGAGCTTGAATCCGAAATACCATGTTCTCAAAAAATCCAGCATTAGCCTTGGGCGGCATTGTCCCTTCCGGAATAAACACGATATAATCAAGATCAAGAGGTTGTTGCTTAAGACTCAAAAGCCATGCCGCAAGTGCATCAACATTTCCTTTGTACTTGTCTAATCTTGCAGGTATTGTTTCAGGCTTATCGATAAATGTCGCCATCTGAAGACTCAATCTGTCAAGAATTGCCGTTTCATTTCCCGATGAGCCCGAGATATTCACAAGTCTTTCTTTTTCGCGCTTTATCAAGTCATTCACTCGGATTATTTCATCCATCAAGCCCGGAATTTCCGAATCGAGATTGTAATCCCGGTTAACGTCTATGGAAGTGCCTGTAATCGTAATAATTTCTCTATATATTTTGTTTAAATAATATAAAGCGTTTTCCAAAACGGTTATTGTTTCGCTGAACTCGCCCGGCACAACTTCCAACGTTATTTCATGCGCGCCTTCTTCAAGATAAAATTGATATGGGTTCTCGTCTCCAACAACTTTCATATACCAATTGGATTGGTACGGAAATTTAATAGCTGCCGCTTCTTGAAAAGGCATTTTTCCATCGATGTACAATCTTCGATTCGAAAAAAGACCGCTCTTATAATTCTGCCTCGCTTTAAATGCAATGCTGTACAAACCGCTTTCCTTGACATCGACTTTCCATTTTAACCACTGCCCCTGATACTGCCAGTTCTGTCCGCCCGCAATATTTATTAGCATTTTTGTCGGATGGGAAGGTTCAACCGCTTTGCCGCTTCGATCATATTGCGCTGTTAGTATGGAATCGGAGCGTCTGTATATATTCTCCGCTTGCACTTTAATCATGCCGCCGCCGGCAGCCTTATATCCCTTATTTTTGTATCCGCTTACAACCGATTGATACATTTCAATTTCCGGGTGATTATATATCTTTATATAATCTAAGATAAAATCCGATCGGTTTGCCGTTAGCTCGAGCGTATGTTTTCCTTTCTCGAAGTAAATTCTGAAAGGTTCATTATATAAACCCTCTCTATCTTTGAAATCGGCTTCAATCCATTCTTCGCTCATTTCTTGTCTCGGCCGGATACTATTTCCCCTCTGATCATACATCATATCAGAGGATGTATCTTTCCATGGTTTCTCAAGCGACAATCTCCCTGCTTCGTCGAATGGCAGACTGGAATCAACCTTCATCTGCAGTTCAATTTTTTCATTTCCCGAAGACAGCGGAAGATAACGGATCCCAATGTTATAAAACCCGGTTTCCTTGATATCAAGGCTCCACGTAAGCGTTCCCTCTTCACCTTTCCACGCCAATACATCATTCGTATCTTGAAATGAGCTTAATTTTTCAGTAGTTGCGCCTTCATTGTTTATATATGAAGTGCCCTTTATCACAATCTGATCTTGAGGCAATGGAGCATCCTTATACTTCGACAGATAGTTAAAATAACTATTCCGGTTGAAACTATTCAGTGTAATGTTATCTTTACTTGCGCCATCTGAGGTTGAATCACCTAAGGCCAGCGCTAAGTTAGTAACAGGAATACTATCGGCACCTAACAATAGAATGGCTGCTAACCATAACAGTTTTTTTAGTTTTACGTTTTTCATATCGTATCCCCCGTGTCGCTATGCCATAGTTCGAAAAAAACAGAAAAAATCACTATTAGAGATAGGATGAATTTATACTACTGTCTTAAATCAATATTAGCTATATTAAACTCAAGCATCAATAATAAAATACTACCGATCATGAAACTAAACTACGATTTAGGTCGCGGTATAGCGACTCCGCCATACCAGAGAATGCGAGTTTCAAAACAGTCATTCGTATGGAAAATTATGGGTTTTCGTCGAGTTCCAATGGTGGTATCACCTTTGCTGACGAGAGTAAGAAACCCAACCAATGTTTGACGTTGGTTGGGTTTCTTACTTTGCATAAATACGCATTTGGTTGTATATCGCAAATTATGAAACAAAATTTACAGCTTTATTATGAACCATTTACAGCTTTTGATGAAAATATATTAACGGATTCAACGCACTATATTTTCCGAACCCAGATACTTTTCCGCGTAACGCAAAAAAATCTCGGCAGCCGGCGAGAGATAACGTCCCTCGAAGAAAAAGACGGCAACCGAACGCGAAAGAGGAGGATCCAGGGGGATAATCGAAATTGACGGCCCTGGCGTCTCCGCCATCAGACGCGGAAGTATCGAAAACCCGAGTCCCTCTGCCACCAGTATCCGCGGAGAAGCGCACTCGTAGGTGATGATCGGCTCGAAACCCTCTTTGATGCACGCCGCAAATACAAGCGAACGGATACCCGATCCCTCTTTAAAGGATACGAACGATTCGTCCCTTATTTCCCGGATCGAAACCGCTATTCGTTTCTCCAGCGGATGTCCCTTGGCAACGGCAAGAACTAGCTCGTCATCATACAGCGATTTCGAACAAACCCCAGGCGGCGGAATTAAATGTTCCAAGTGCGGCAAATATTGATCGTCCCATTCGTGAGCAAGCGCAATATCCAATTCGCCCTTCTTAAGTGCCTCAAGAAGCGGGCCGGTCGTATTCTCCCTTATAAACACGTTAATCCCCGGATTCTCTTGCCCGAAGGTTGCCAGCATTCGCGGCAGTCTGGTTTGCACCAAGGATTCTAATGCCCCTACGGTTACCTTCCCTCTCGGCTGATTGTTGAATCCTTTGGCGGAATCTTTGGCCCTCTCCGCCTCTGCCAAAGTTTTTTCCGCACCGATAAAAAATATCTTTCCTGCCTCAGTAAGCGTTACACCGCGGCCAGAGCGGTTAAAAAGCCTGACGCCGAGTTCCCGTTCCAGGTTCCCGATCTGCTGCGAGAGCGCCGGTTGGGCGACATTCAGCCGTTCGGCCGCTCGCGTTAAATTGTTTAGTCTCGCGACCTCGACGAAGTAAGCTAATTGTCTAAGCTCCATATATTCCGAGACCACCTGATCTTCAAGGTATAAGTAAATCTTATTCCTACAATAACATAAATGTCTTTTTCTTATCAATTGAACTGTAGTAGTTTAATCATCAACGACACAGAGTTTGGTTTGTTAGCAAGGGAGGTTAAAAGGTGAAACCGGCAAATACGGGAAAGTGGTATTTTGGATGGAATATTGTCATTGTCACGTCAATGATTACGATGCTAACAGTAGGCACACGTCTTGAGCAGGACCCTTTTTCAATCCGATGTTGGACAGTCTGGGGATAAGTCGCACGCTTCTGTCTTCCATTTTTGCCATTAGTATGATCGTGTACGGGATTGGTATGCCTATAGCCGGTTATCTCGTCGGCCAACTCGGTACACGTTTTGTTTTGTTGGCAGGAGCAGCCATCATAGCCGTTTCCATGGTTTGGACGGTCTGTACGAATGAACCGGTCAGCTTTACGCTCGCTTATGGCATTTTACTGTCCTTCGGCCTTTCTTTCACAAGTCCGATCGCAGTAACTCCTATCGTAAGCAAGTGGTTTACAAGGCAGAGAGGAAAGGCGCTCTTTTATTTGTCTACCGGGTCGATGGGAGGGATCGCGACAATGACGCCTGCTTTTACATCCATGATTGAGTGGGTCGGATGGCGGGCAACGCTGCTACTGCTTGCAGTTTTATTTCTCGTATTGATTTTGCCCTCTGGATTGATTCTTAGTGATGATGCTCCCGTTAACACGGACCTGCTTCCCGGACAAATCATGACAAATCGGATCGATGTATCGGAGCCGATGATTTCGCTGGATAGATGGACGGATGCCCTCGTGACACGGCCTTTTTGGCAGATTACCTTCGGTCTTTTCGTGTGCGGTTTCAGTATGAATCTACTAGGTTCTCATGGCGTTCCGATGTTGACGGATCATGGCTTTCATGAGCAAACGGCTTCCTTCAGCGTCGGATTAATCGGGCTGGTTGCGATGATCAGCAGTGTTTTCTTAGGCGAGCTATCCGACCGTATTTCGAAAAGGTCGCTGCTTTCCGTCATTTACATCTTTCGCGGCGCCGAATTTCTTCTGATCGTGCTGACCATGTCAGCATGGCAATTGTACGCAGTGTCGGCCTTCGGGGGGCTTGTATGGGCAGGGAGCACGGCGCTTTCTTCCGCCATTCTCGGAACCTTATATGGTCTCCGATGGTTGGGTGTTTTATACGGTTGGAGCTATTTCATTCATCAGATCGGAGGGGCGGTTGGTGTCTTTGCTGCAGGATGGGGATATGAGGTATTTGGGACGCATTTCTTTTCCTTTGGGATCGCGTCCGGTTTATTGGCGCTTGCCAGTTTCGTATGTCTGCGGCTGCCTGATTGCGCAACCGGCAAAATTATAGAAAGAAGGGGAGCAATAAAATGGAATTGATCGTTCGGAAAGCAGTAGAAGCAGACGTGCCGTTCATGTTAACAATCTACAACGAGGTTGTCCGTAATTCGGCGGCGACTTTTGATTTAGAAGAGCAATCGCTTGAACAGAGACTGGGCTGGTTTTCCAAATTCGATGACCGTCACCCATTACTCGTCGCAGAGGTCGAAGGGAAAGTGGTTGGATATTGCGGAATCCTGCCATTTCGATCAAAACCCGCTTATTCACATACGGTAGAAGTATCCATTTATATCGATGAGCTCATGCAGGGGAAAGGAATTGGTCGGATCCTTCTCCATGAGATACTGGAACTGGCTAAATCTATAGGCCATCATGTCATCATTGCAGGAATTGTCGGCGAGAATAAGGGCAGCATTCGCTTGCATGAAAATCTGGGTTTTACCTTTGTCGGAACTTTTCGCGAAGTCGGATACAAATATGAACAGTGGCATGACATTTCATTTTTTCAGCGTATTTTATGACTTTGGAAGGGTCATCTTTTAGGGAGGACGCGGTTCATCCATGGCCCCACTACCGCGTTTAGGATGGATACGAGGACACCATTGTTAATTCAGTGCAAAACCCTATATTGTATATAATGAATAATTATTCATTATATTTTCTCATTAATTATGAAAACCCATTCTCACCAATTTTGAAAATATTCTCAATAATTCTGACATCACACAGATGAAGCCAGGGATCGCCCCTGGCTTCATTGTTAACTACACTTGCTATAGCCGCAGTTGGTGCATGTTTTGCAGCCTTCGGAGTTGACGAGCGAAGCGGTGCCGCAACCCGGGCACAAATCGGTTGAGATTGCCGTATCTTTGCTTCCTAAGGGTGCAGAGGATACGTCAGCATGCAACTCTTCGGTAGCGGTGACGAGGTGCTCCGCGCTTTCATAGGCATTGCGCTCTTGCGCGCCTTGAACGTGAATCTCTAGTGCTTTCGCGACGGCGTCGGCGATCGATTCGACGCGGTTCGGACCGAATCCGACTGCGCCGGAGCCGCCGATTCCCTTCAGGTGTTTAATGAGCAGCGCCGTCTTGCTTCCGTGATCGCCGTAGCGAAGGAACAAGGATATTACGCGGCCGAGCGCCTCGGACATCGCGAATACGTCGGAACCGGCTTTGCCCACGTTCAAGAAAATTTCGCTCGGCGCGCCGTTCGAGTCGTTAATTGTAATGTACGCGATACCGAACGGCGTGTTGAATTTATACGTAGCGCCTCGCAGCACTTGCGGACGGCTGCGGTATTGCTTGTCGAACACTTCCTTTTGCTGCGGAGTAGCGTTAACCGCAATCGCGGAGGAGATCGTCTCGAGCGCCTTCTCATCGGCGGACGCTTCCGGTTCTGCAGCCACCGGTGCCGCTGCCGGCTCTTCTTTCTTCTCATCGTCCTTCTTCGTACTCAACACCTGCACGTCGCGGCTTCCGTCTCGGTAGATCGTTACGCCTTTGCAGCCGAGCTCGAATGCAAGCTCGTACAGCCGCTTCGTCTCTTCCACCGTAAAGTCGGACGGGCAGTTCGCCGTCTTGGAGATGGAGCTGTCCACCCAACGTTGGATCGCCGCTTGCGCGCGGATATGGTCTTCCGCCGACAAATCCATGGCGGTGATGAACCAGTCCGGCAGCTCTTTGCCAGGGTTGTTGTCTTTCCATTCCTGTGCGATCGGCACCAGCTGCTTGTCGAAACCGAGACGGCTTTGGCGGTAATATTCGAAGGCGAAATACGGCTCGATGCCCGTGGAAGTGCCGACCATCGTACCGGTGCTGCCTGTCGGAGCCTGGGTTATGACGGTAACGTTGCGCATGCCGTTCTTCTTGATCGCCGCGCCAACTTCCGGATATTCGGACACTATGTTCTTCATGAAGCCGCTTTGCATGAATTTGTCATAGATGAAATGCTTGAACGAGCCTTTCTCGCCTGCGATTTCAGCGGACGAAATGTAAGCTTCTTTCGCCATAAATCCGTACAGTTTATCGAGAAATTCAAGCGATTCCGGGCTGCCGTAACGGATTTCCAGCTTGATCATCAGTTCGGCAAGTCCCATGGAGCCGAGGCCTACGCGGCGCTCGCCTTGTTGGTTCTCTTTGTTTTCCTCGAAATGATACGGCGTCTTATCGATAACGTTATCCAGAAAACGCACGGAATAACGAACCGTCTTGCCAAGTTCTTCCCAAGCCACGTCATGCTTCTCGGCGTCGTAGAACTTCGAAAGATTAACGGCGGACAAATTGCATACGCCCCATGCAGGCAAACCTTGTTCCAGTTATGTTATCCTACCGGCTTTTTATCCGGCAGTTCTAACGGTTCGTTGTTCCCGTTAGGTCGGCATATATTTTCATTGGGAAATCCAATGTCGCGGCCTCGTGGACGGATTATATTCTGCCTTCCGGCAGGTTCACCGTCTATGCTCTGCCCCTGACCGACGTTTTACCGTCAGCCTTCGGTTCGGATTAGCTTCTCAGCCTTCCCGCTTCATTCCGCGATGTTTAACGTGAGGCAAACTCAGGCTACCTTACCACACGGATTCGTACAAATAATCGGGTTGAAATACCACGAGTTGGACATTTCGTTGTAGTATTCCATGAACACGACGCCCGGTTCGGCCGATTTCCACGCCGACTCGATAATCGTATGCCATACGTCGCGGGCGCGAACGGTGCGATAGTGCTTCACAGGCTTGCCGGCCGCTTTCCACTTCGCCAGATCGCCATCCCACGTGGTGTCATAATCCGCATGCTTGGTGTCCGGGAACTCGAGTTCCCAGTCCAAATCTTCCTTCACGGCTTTCATGAACCCGTTGCTCACGCAAACCGACAAGTTCGCGTTCGTCACTTGGCCCATCGTCTGCTTTACAGTGATGAAATCCAGCACGTCGGGATGCCAGTCGTTAATCATCAGCATCAACGCGCCTCGTCGACTTCCACCCTGCTCAATCAATCCCGTCGTGTAGCTGAACAAGCCGCCCCACGATACCGCTCCGCTGGAGGAGCCGTTCACGCCTGCAACGATCGAACGGCGCGGACGGAGGGAAGACAAGTTGATGCCGACGCCGCCCCCGCGGGACATAATTTCGGTCATCTCGGACAACGTCTTCATGATGCCGCCGCGGCTGTCGTGCGGAGACGGAATGACGTAGCAGTTAAACAGCGTCAGCTCGTCGCTCGCTCCCGCTCCGGCGGCGATCCGCCCGCCGGGCACAAGCTTCCAGTCGTCAAGTATATATCTGAATTTTTCCGTCCATTCTTTGCGCTTCTCCGGTGCTTCTACGGAAGCCATCGCGGCCGCGAGGCGGTCCCACATCTCTTCCGGAGTTTTCTCGCGCGTAAGCGTGATCTTGTCGACGGTCGTCTCGACCGTAACGCCGGAACGAGTCAGCACAGTGACGTTCTTGCCGTCGCGGGCGATCACTTCGCCTACTTCTTTAGCCGGAAACTTCGGGTCGTCCTTCGTTAATGCGAGAACCACGTCGCCGACTTTGGTGTTGTTGTAATCGGCGTCTTTGCGGGCGTAGCGATCAAGAAAAATTTTCTCGCTTAAGCCTTCCAGTTTTGTTTTTTGCTTCGTTTTCAAGGAACACCCTCCTACGACAAAAATAAAATACACAATATATTGCGCATGCGGCGCATCGCCAACCTTCGACAAAGTCGGGTACGGCTGCATAACGGGTGCCAAAAACTGTTATGTATATACATTACTATATATTGTGTTAGGAGTCCATTATACAGCACAAGATGTTGTACTACTAGAGATAAATGTTGAGAAAAAGTAAAGACTTCCACCGTCAATCTCTTTTTTTCTCACAGTACCTCACTTTTTCGCCATGGCGTCCAAACTATTTTTCGACACATCTCGACACAACCAACCCGATCCAGCCGAGTGTGCGGCCTTCAGTATCAACTCTTTACTAGGCTACACTCCTTTGCTACGTTATATAGAAGTATTGTAACACAAAGCAAGTAATTTGGGAACATGTGTTCTTATTAAAAAATGACGCAAAAGGAGCGGCTGCATTATGGGAACGTACGTCTGGACCGGGGATGAACTGAAGCAGCGGGACGGCGCGGCGGTTGATGTGGAGGACCGCGGATATAACTTCGGAGACGGGATATATGAAGTGTTTCGCGTTTACGGCGGCCGGCTTTTTGAAGAAGAAGCGCACTGGGACCGCTTAATTAGAAGCGCTGCGGAAATCCGGATCGACCTGCCGTATACGGTTGAGGAGCTTTCATTCGGCATATCAAGTTTAATGAAGGCCGACCGGCTGACGGACGGCATCGTTTATTTACAAGTGTCCCGCGGCGCGGCGCCTCGGGGACACGCGTTTCCGCCGAGCGGCGTGCGCCCGACGGTTACCGCGTTTACAAAGGATATGGCGCGTCCCGAAGCCGCGCTACGCGACGGCGTCTCTGTCGTTACGCAACCGGATATACGCTGGCTGCGCTGCGATATCAAGAGCTTGAATCTGCTTCCGAACGTGCTGGCCAAGCAAGCCGCCTCCGAAGCAGGGGCATGGGAAGCGGTATTCCATCGCGGCGATACCGTTACGGAAGGAAGCTCATCCAACGTCGCCATCGTGCAGGACGGGACGCTTCGGACGCATCCGGCGAACAATCTTATTTTACACGGGATCACTCGAGCGGCGGCGCTTCGTATTGCCGGCAGCGTTGGTATCGCGGTGCGCGAAGAAGCGTTCACACTAGACGAGTTGTATGCGGCGGATGAAGCGATGCTGTTGGGCACGACGGTGGAAATTATGCCGATCGTACGCGTCGACGACCGGGCTGTCGGTCAAGGAACACCGGGACCGGTCACTCGGCAGCTGCACGCGGAATTCGTGAAGCTGATCAATCATTAGTTAATCAGGACAGTAAAAATAACGGTCCGGACTACCTTTAGTAAACGGCTGACGCATAAATCCAGCGTATGATGCCGTTATTAAAGAAAGATCGGACCGTTATTTTCATTAACTCGCAAGTGCTGTAACCGAATTTTTTTCGATTGCAGTGCCTATTACCGGTCAGACTCTGGTCAGCCTCAATTCGGACGTTAACTGCCCCCGCAGCCGCCTCCGCCGCAAGAAGCTCCTCCACAGGAGGAATCCCCGCCGCCGGAACCGGAATCGGCCGCCCCAATCATGCTGATATCGCCGCCGTCGCTCTTTTCTTCTGCAAAGTCATGCTCTATCATGCTGAAGATAAGCAGACTCGCGACGTAATGGCCGACAAAGCTCTGATCGCGAGCGCCGGCGCCCCGGTCCCTCTCCAAATGCTCGCGCGCCTCCGCGATTTGCGAATGCAGCTCCTCGGCCACATCCCGTGCGGCGCGGTTGACGGTTTCGTCCGCCGAGTCCGTCACGAAGAGCCGCGAACGGATCTCCTCCGCCGCACTGTCCTGCAGCCATCTCAACTCAGCAGCCGGAAGTATCTTTCTGCCGAATCCGCCCAACAGCCGCTCATTGACGTCCTGCACCGTAAACATCGTGAAATAAACGAGCTCAAACCACGCTCTCGCCGACGACGATTCCTGTTTGGACAGCTTCGCCGTGTGTGGCTCGTGATGAATCGTCCGTCCGGCGAACTCCCGGCAGAACGATTCGTACTCCCTCGTGAACAGGAGCATCTCATGCCATATGTCGTCCGCCTTCGAATTGTACATCGGCACGCTGCGCGCAATCGCCGTCATCAAGAAAAACCGCCGCAGCTCCAACCACAGCCAATCGTACTCTCTATCCGTCATCCCGGGGTGTTTCGCGAGCACGCGCATCTTGACATGCTCGAGACAACCGCCGCGGCACGCGCCGTTCAAACGAGCGTCCAACTCGCGAATCGCCTCGGACACAATGGACAGTCCGGACGTTTCGCGCAGCGGCGCGGGAAACTCGGGCAATTCCCGCCGACTTGCCAAACCAAACGCACCCGCCAACCTGCTGAGCCAACCGCTCATAAACGCCCGCCTCCTCTTCTTTTCGCATTCACATACTTCCATTGTATCTTATGCGGGAGAGCAGTGTCACCGGGCGCCGAAATCTACCGGCGCAAATTCCATTCGTCGCTGCCATACTTCCCTGCAGCGAGCCGCGCAGCCGCCGCTTCCTCGGCGGCGGTCAAATCCGCAGGCGCAAGCTCGACATCGAGCGCCTGCGCCCATCCCGAGGCGAACGCCTCCTCCGCCTCGGGCACCCCTACGGGCGGCAGCCCCCGGGCCGCCCGCAAACCGTTGATCGCCGCGGCCTTGCCGGCGAAATCAGCCGCGAGCCGCTCGCGCAGCCGCTCCGAACGAAATTGCAGCAGCTCGAACAGCAGCCCGACGTCAATGTCGAGCAGGATCGAGCCGTGCTGCAGCACCGCCCCGTGCTGGCGCACCTGGGCGCTGCCCGCCACCTTGCGTCCGTCCACGACAAGCTCGTACCACGAAGGCGAATCGAAGCAGGCGGCCGATCCTGCCGTTGCGTACTTCGCCTTCTCCTCCTCCGACGCCAACGACACCATTGACGCATCGAGCGACAGCGCCCTGAAGCCGTGCACAAGCCCTTCGCTCAACACGCGGTACGACTCCGTCACCGACGTCGGCAGCCCCGGATACCGTTCCGGCACGACGATCGAATACGTCAGCTCCGCATCGTGCAGCACCGCTCTCCCCCCGGTCGGGCGGCGTACGAAGCCGATGCCCCGCGCCTTCACCTCATCCAGCCGCACCTCATCCGCCGCCTTCTGGAAATAGCCGATCGACAACGTCGCCGGCGACCAGCCGAAGAAACGGAGCGTCGCCGGCGCCTCACCCGCTCCTACCGCCATCATGATCGCTTCATCCGCCGCCATATTATAAGCCGGAGAACACGCCCCCGACCGAACGTACCGCCATTTGCGCATCATTTTTTTCCTCCCCCGGTCCTTCACGCTCTATTCTTCCAACGATAATAGCACGGTCCGCTTCCGTTTACCAACGAACATGAATTGGAGCCGCATACGCGATCGGCAGCGCGCTGGCAGAAATCCTTCCGATTTCCCGGTCGACTCCCCCGCACTTCTGTCAGTACCTCGGACTCCCTTTCAATCTGTACCGGTACAGATTCGATTCAGCGGACATTTTGACCCCTAAAAAGACCATCTATTTCTCAAAAACCAGTACAGATGACCAGTACAGCATATAAAAATATTCAACTTTCACCCCGTCTGTACCGGTACAGTTTGAAAGGAGGCGAATGGAGAACCTGCATGGGGTCCGAAAATATGACTGAAAACGCAGAATCGACGACCTGATGATCCGGAAAAAGAGCAGAAATACGGATTCGCAACCCGAAAAACCGGCAAACGTGCAACCGCACATCGCCCCCACGCCTCGAAATTTCCATAAGTTATGAACAAAGCGCAAACCGAGCATACTAAAACGTATCGCGAGTTCAGGAACGGACGCAACAAAAAGAGGGGGCGATCAGCATGAGAAAGACCGTATTGCCGGAACCGACGCGAATGATTGGAGACCACTTGGCGCTTACCTTCGACCGCTCGTGGCTGGAAGAATTGGAATCGCGCATGGAGAAGAACGGTCCTTGGGATCATTTCACGCACTACCAACTCGCCTACGAAGCGGAACAAGCCGGACTCATTCAAAGTTTCGAAGAATTGCAGTGTCTCCGCCATCTGTCGAAGCTGCAGCCGCTGCCTCACCAGTTGGATGCCGCCCGCCGCGTGCTGCACGAAATGCGCGGACGCGCCATTCTTGCCGACGAAGTGGGCTTGGGCAAGACGATCGAAGCCGGGTTGATCCTTAAAGAATATTTGATTCGCGGTCTTGTGAAGAAGGCGCTCATTCTCGTCCCCGCGTCTCTCGTGCTGCAGTGGGTGCGCGAGCTGAACGGCAAATTCGGCATTCAGGCCGCCGCCCAGAAGAAGGAGCATATGTGGCAAAGCTGCGAGGTGGTGGTGGCGTCGATGGACACGGCCAAGCGCGACCCTCACCGGGACATCGTGCTCGGAATCGATTACGACATGCTCATCATCGACGAGGCGCACAAGCTGAAGAACAAGAAGACGACCAACTACCAATTCGTCAACCAAATCCGCAAGAAATACTGCCTTCTGCTCACGGCCACACCCGTGCAGAACGATCTCGGCGAGCTGTATAACTTGATCACGCTGCTCAAACCGGGCCAGCTCGGGGGACACGGAAGCTTTCTGGCGAACTATGTCGCGGAAAAAAGGATCCCCAAAAACGAAACGGCGCTCCAACAAGAATTGCAGAAGGTGATGATCCGAAACAGGCGCAGCGACGGCGGGGTCGAGTTCACGAAGCGCCACGTGAAGAACATTACGCTCAAGCTCTCGCCCGAGGAACAAGAGTTGTATGAAGGAGTGACCCGCTTTATAAAGCAGCGGTACGAAGACTCGGGAGGAGACATAAGCAGCGGATTGGCGCTCGTGACGCTGCAGCGGGAGGTGTGCTCTTCGCGCGATGCGGTATTTATATCGTTGGTGAACATCTTTAAGAAGCTTCCGGAAGATTCCCCTACAAGGCAGCGCGTATGGGATTTGGTGAACCTGATCCGCAACATTCAAGCGAACACGAAGGCGGAGAAGGCGATGGAGCTCATCCGGGAGATCAACGACAAGGTGCTCATTTTCACCGAATACCGCGCCTCTCAGGAATATTTGCTCAGCTTCCTGAAGCAGCATCATATTACGGCCGTCCCTTACCGGGGCGGCATGAACCGCGGCAAGAAGGATTGGATGATGGATTTGTTCCGTTCCCGCGCGCAGGTGATGGTGGCGACCGAGGCGGGCGGGGAGGGCATTAACCTTCAATTTTGCCATCACATCATTAACTTCGATTTGCCGTGGAATCCGATGCGCATCGAGCAGCGGATCGGCCGCGTCCACCGGCTCGGCCAGACGCAGGACGTGAAAATATACAATTTGTCGACGGCCGGCACGATCGAAGAGCATATACTGAATTTGCTGCACGAAAAGATCAACATGTTCGAGCTCGTCATCGGCGAAGTGGACACGATTGTCGAGCGGTTCGAACGGAAATCGAATTCGCTCGAGTCGAGCCTGCTCAAGATCGTGCTGGAATCGAAAGACGACAACGATCTGCGCGAGCGGATGAACCGCTTGAGCAGCTCGTTCCACAGCATGTCGGACGAGGAAGACGGGGACGAGCTCGACGCGGGGTCGGCCAAGGTTCAGCGCCGGGCGCGAATCGGAGCGATTATCGACGGCGTCTCCCGCACGGTCGGCACGGGTACCGGAGCGGAGGTGACATGAGGCTATGAACGCCAAACAGGTGCACAAATTCGTCTCCCGCTATTTGGAGGCCACGGAATCGCACATTGTCGAGAAATCGCCTGCGCATCTTACGGTGAGGCTGTCGCCCGAGGCGGATAAGGACTTGACCAACCGTCCGTATTATTGGAGCTTCGTGGAGCGGACCGGCGTCGAACCGCAAACGATGACGCTGACGTTCGTATTCGATCCGGAGAAGGCTCCGGCGCCAGCCAAGGGTCCCGTGGCCGGTGCCGCATCAGCCCAGCCGCAGGCGCAACCGCAGCCGCAGGCACAGGTACAGGGGCAGCCCGCTCAGGCTCAAGGGGACTCGATTTTAAGCCGTTACTTCGGATTCGCTCCCTCTCCTCCGGTCGTTGGCCGTATCACGCATGACGAAGTGACGTATGGGAGCCGGCGTCTTGAGCAGCTGTTCGGCATCGTGCGAAACAAAGGACGGTTCGTCCAGATGTACGAAGATGTGAAGAGCTCGCGGGGCGCGCCGGTCTACGTGTATCAGACGTGGCTCGCCGTCAACTATAAGCTCGAGTTTTGCTGCGACATGAAACGGGACGAGCTGCATTCCCTCGGAATCTCATTGCAGACGGGGGAAATCGTCGACGATTTTTACGAACGGTTGTCCCGTATGCAGCTTACTCCGCGTCTGCCCGCCAATACGCTGGTGCAGCGGCCGGCCTGGTCCGTAACAAGAGCCGCGGGAGCTTTGGAGCAATATTTGGAGCGTGAAATCCGCGGTTATAATCACAGCTGGGCGCACGAGGCACATGAGCGGCTGCGGGATGAATTGGCGAGAGTGGACGCGTATTATGCGGAAGTGCTGCAAAGCGTTGAGCCGGAAAACCGCCCGCTCGTGCAAGCTCAATACGAGCACCGGAAGCTCGAGATCGAATGGCAGTACCGGCCCCGTGTCGAAGCGTCGGTGTTGAACGCCGGCGTATTTCATATCGGTCACGGCTCGCTGGCAATGAATTGACGCCATTCGGCAAAAGTTCCGATATTTTTCGGACAAGAACGGACAAACTTTTTGCCAGCAATCCACTACACTTATAAAAAGGTTGTCGGGCTTGTCCTACAATAAGGAGGTGACCGCGATGCGGTTATTCCTGTTTATCGCTGTATTGGCGTTATGCACAGCCACAGCCGCGCCGCTCGCAGCCGGCGCCTTGCAAGGCGGCAAGCCGGCCGATACCGCAGCCGCCGCTCCTTCGGGAGCCGTATCCGAGGATGCGCAAATTTCCGAATGGATTGAGCGGCTGTCGAGCGAGCCGGGCTTCGAATCATGGAAACGGGCTTCGTGGACGAAATACCCGCTCGGCCCGGGCAAACGCGGCTGGGTGGTGATCGTGAAACAATCGGGTGCGGCCGGGACGGTTGAAGAGGCGGGCTACTTGGTCGTTGTCGAGATGCCCGGCGGGAAGCTGCAGTTGGAAGAATACGGTGTCGGAGAAGCTCCACTCTTCTCAATGAGGACGCTCGAACGGTCGTTGGCGTCGGAGGGGCTGGAGAACGTGAAGTTCACGGCGGAAGCGAAACGCGATCGCGTGTATTTCGACGCTCTGCACGCTTATTGGAAAGTGACTGAAGGCGGAAAGATACGTTTCGCGGACGCGAAAAGCGGAGAGTGGCTGCCGATCGAGGACAAAGACGTTCAACGCTTGAAAGCTGCAAACTCCGCCGCTGTCTCCGTTTCCAAGAAAACACATCTGATGTCGAAGAATGTTGCCGACCCGTACATGAGTATAGGCTGGATCACCGCGAAACCGCTTCCGGTCCGCGGATGGAACGATCTGCTGGCACTGTTGGGCGGAAATCAAGCGCAGCTCGTATATAGTGCGGATCTATACGAAGGGATGATGCTTTGGCCGTTCGGCGTCGCCGGGGTCCACGCATGGTCGCCGGACGGTACGGCAGCGCCGCGCGGTTATGTAGCGTTGGAGCACGAAGGTTTGAGATACGTTCCGTTCGACCGGCTGGCCGCCAACGGGACGTTCCGGCAATAATTCATTTTACCGGTTATTCTCCTCTTAACATATAAAGCCCTCGGAAGGGGACGGCGTCTTAATCGTCCTTGGCCGAGGGCGCTTTTTTGTTTCTGCGGCTGCCGAAAAACATCGATAACGCCATTGGAAGCATACCGAACAAGCGCGTTCCCCACGGCTCGCGGGTTTGCTTTCGTTCGAGCTTGCGGTGTTTCCGCTCCTCCGGCGGCATATCGATATACGATACTACTTTCTCCGTGACGTATTTAACGAGCTCTTCCCCTTTAGCCATATTGCGTTCGCCTCCTCATCCTTATTGTGGGCACGGGAGGCAGGCTTTAAACATCGTCTTCGTCCCCGGGCTCGTCTCCGCCGATCGCGTCGGCGACGGCCGGCGGCACCGCCCGCGGCTCCGAGTACGGCTGATACACGTACCGCCGGTCCAGCTTGACGAGCCGGCGCGTCCGTTTGCGGATCAGCACGCTCTTCTCGTCCCACGCCACGACAAATCCGCGCACATCGTTGTCCCGGTTCGCATCTCTCACGACGCGAAGCAATGTGCCTTCCACCCGGTATATATCCAGCTGCTCGTCCGATATCACGTCTCACGCCTCCTTTTTAAAAGAAAAAAGACCTACCGCCGAAACGTATAGGCCTTAACACCGCAAAAGCTTAACCGACATGCTCCTTGGAATCGTTCGGCTGGTTCTCATACCAGTGGTCGAGCACCTTCGCGGACATCACCCTCTGGCGCACATATTCGGCCTGCTGCCCGGTAAAATGCTTCTCCCACTCATAACCGCAATCTTGGCATATGTTAACAATGGTCAACAATTCCGACCAAGCGACGTATCGTTTGTACCAGAAAAATTGAGGATGTTCCACCATGTAAGGGTAGAGGTCATCAAACTCGGTGTGTTTGCAGTCGACTGTACGCTCGAAATGCGTCTTAGCCGCGTCAAGCTTCTTTGCTACATATTCGTCCGTCAACGGTTGATTCCCCATCGTGACGCCCTCCTCTCCGAAACTTACTCCCCATTATATCGGAATATCGGAAAGGAAGAAAGATAGGGACGAGTTGAAAAATGATGCTAATTTCGTTGGGTGAAACCGTGCTCGTCCTTATTCCCCCACGAACCGCACCTGTCCGCCGGAAAGAGATGCGATGCGGGCCAACGACTCCACGCGCACGCCTCTGTCCCGGAGCCATTGTCCTCCAGGCTGGAACGCTTTCTCAATCGCGATGCCCGCGCCGGCCAGCGTGGCGCCCGCCCGCTCGATAATGCGCAGCAAGCCTTTCGCCGCGTCGCCGTTGGCGATAAAGTCGTCGATGAACAATACTCTGTCGTTCGATGTGAGCAGCGTCTTCGCTACGATGATGTCGGTGACGATCCCTTTCGTGAACGAAGGCACCCGCTCAGCGTAATACTCGCCTTCATTCATAAGCGCCGTCCGGCGCCGGGCGTACACAAGCGGCACGCCGAGCTCGATCGCGGTCGCATAGGCGATCGCGATCCCGGACGATTCGATCGTGATCACGCGGGTCACTCCTGTCTCGCGGAACCGGTCCGCGAACGTCCTGCCCATCTCCGAAATCAGCTTCGGATCGACGCCGTGATTCAAAAACGCATTCACGTTCAGCACCTGTTCCGACAACACGCGTCCGTCTTCCCGTATACGCCGTTTCAACAACTCCATAAGGGGCCTCCCGCTTCTACATAATGTATAAAAATACCATACAAAAATTTGCGAATCAACCGATTTCGGGTGCAACTTTTCCCATTGAAATCCAGTCTATAGTATTAGGCGGAAATACAAAAACACGTGAAATGTTGCACCAGTGAACGTCACGCATCTTGTTGCGATACATTCGAAGCCTTTTCCCGTCAAAACGGTTCGAATTGGAAAAAAATCGTCTTTGAGAGGGAGCGCCATGAAGGAGTATAGTGTTTGTATATATAAAGAACCCAGTTCCAAGCATGGGTCGGATAGCGAGATGAGACATATGAGATACGGTAAAGGTTTGAGCGTTGCCGCGATATTGTTGGCGCTCGGCTTTGTAATGGCATGCAGTGATGATACGGCTGCAGTCGGAACCGAACCGGAGGCAAGCGGTACGGCACAAGGCGGGTCTGCAACAAATCCGGCGCCGGCGGCGGACTACCGCCCTGAAGGCGTCGATACAGCAATTCCGGCAAGCCCGGAAGCAACGATTCCGGCTGACGGCACCGCCAAGAAAGAAGAGATCGAGGTGGCTTCCCCGGACGCGAAAGCGGAAGACGCCGCTCCCAAGACGAAGCCCGAGACGGAAACCTCCTCCGGCGAACAAGATCGCGTGTCCCCTGCGGAGACCAGGCAAAGTTTCAACAAACGCAATTACGATGTGAACGAGACGTTCGACGCGAAGCGGTCGACCTTGATGGGACTCGACACGCAATCGGACTTGGATGCGGTACACACCAGGTTCGGCAAGCCGGCGGAGACATACTCCCTGCCGGACGACACTTCGAATGCCACCGTATACGCTTATCCCGGCTTTGCGATCGGCATAAGCAACGGAACCGTCCTCTTTGTGGAAGTAAACTCGTCTGCGATCAATCCCGGATTGAACGGGTTCCGCGTCGGCGGAACGGTTGACGAAGCGATTGCCGCGATCGGCAAACCGTCGTCCCAAACCGATTACGTTCTTGCTTACAACAACAACGGCGTCATCTTGAAACTGGATGTCGACCCCAAAAACAAACAAATCCAATCCGTTAAATTATTTCCGGAAGAATGACTCCGGATGCAAGGCCGCCCTCCCGGGCGGTCTTTTTTTTGCGTCCTACCCGGTTGTACTATCTGCCGGGTGCTCGTCATACCTTGTACTAATACAAACGTGTACAGGCAGGGGGAGCGCGATGAGACGAACGGCCGCCGTATGGCAAGTCGCTTTTACGTACATCGGCACCGTCGTGGGTGCAGGGTTTGCCACCGGTCAGGAAATATTGCAATTTTTCACGAAATACGGCGGCGTCGCATTGTTCACGATCTTAATATCGACGGCGCTTTTTATTTGGTTCGGAACGAAAATCATGCTGCTCGCAAATGAAATCGGGGCAAAATCTTATGAGGATTTGAACCGGCACTTGTTCGGCGGCAAGATCGGCGAATGGTTTTCCTTACTGCTCCTTATTGAACTGTTTTCGGTAGCGGTCGTCATGCTGGCGGGAGCCGGATCGGTGTTTCAAGAGCACCTGGGGCAGCCGTTCTTGCTGGGCGTAACCGTTACGCTGCTCCTTGGCTATTATGTAATTTCGAAGGGGATGAAAGGCATCGTTGCCGTAAATACGATCGTCGTTCCGCTCATGCTTGTGTTTACCGGGATCGTATTTTGGAACACCGTTCATCTCCCGGAATTCGCGGCGAGCGGCTGGGCTACCCGCGAAGATCCGTACCCTCCGGGGCGGGCCTGGATCGCGCCGCTCCTATATTCGGCGTTCAATCTCGCATCCGCGCAGGCGGTGCTTGTGCCTCTCGGGGCGTCGGTGAAAGACCGGAGCGCGATCGCGTGGGGCGGCTTGTTCGGCGGGCTCGGGTTGGGCCTATTGCTGCTAGCCGGCCATATTTCGCTATCCGTGCATGCGCCGGCGATCTTTCGCTACGAAATTCCGATGGGTTTGGTCGTGGCCGGGCTCGGACCGGCGATTCATTTGATTTATTTAGTGCTCATTTACGCTGAAATATTTACGACGTTCATCGCCGACGTATTCGGCTTGTCGCTCCAGATGGAGCAGCGCACCCGGTTGAAACGCAACGTTTTGATAGTCAGCACGCTGATCCTATGTTTTGCCGTCAGCTTTGTCGGATTCAAGGCGCTGCTGTCGACGCTCTATCCGTTCTTCGGCTTCTTAAGCCTCATCTGGTTCGGTATGGTCATTGCCCGCGGAAGAAGGACCGCCTGACTTCCGGCTGCCGAGCAACCGGACCGTCATCCCGAGGCGCACGAACAAAAACACGCCCGCCAAAGTATTGTACACGAATCCAGAAAGCATGTACCCGGTGTGGAAGTAAGGGTAGCGGCCGCCGCTCCCGTCGCGGAGCATGCCGATCAAATCGGCCAGCAGGAAGAGCGATCCTACCGCGTTCGTTCAGATGTATCGTGCCGGTTTTCCAACCGACCTTGTATGTGATTTTGCGGTCGCCGCCGCGATCCGCACGTTGATTGCTATTCCCGCCGGTCATGCTTTCTGTCTCCTCCTTGCTTACTAAGCCTAGTCTCGCGGACAACCTTCGGTTGCCTCCTCGCCTTTCTTGTGCCGGAAAGGCCGATTCGTTACAATTAGTACCAACATATGTTTCGACGCAAGGCGGTGGGTTATCCATGAAAGTAGCGGCGATTACAGGCGGCGCCCAAGGCATCGGAAGGGCGCTCGCGATGCGGTTTGCGGAACAAGGTTATGCCGTATCCATATGCGATGTCGACAAAGACGCCGGCTTTGAAGTCATTCGCGCCATCCGCCGGATGAACGGCAAAGCGATGTTCCTCGCCGCCGACGTGGCGAAGGAGGACGACGTCGAGCGCTGGATCCGGCTGACGGCCGAGGAGTTCGGCGGTCTGCACGCGCTCGTGAACAATGCGGGCATCGGCCGTTCGGGGCCGATGACGGAATTGCCGATGGCGGACTGGGACCGCGTCATCGGCGTAAACCTGCGCGGCACGTTCTTGTGCTCGCGAGTCGCGGCGCGCGAGATGGCGCGGGACGGCGGCGGCGCGATCGTGAACATCGCCTCGACGCGCGCTCTCATGTCCGAGCCGGATACGGAGGCGTACGCGGCTTCCAAGGGCGGAATACTCGCCCTGACGCATGCGATGGCGGTATCGCTCGGCCCGCAGCGGATCCGCGTCAACGCCGTGTCCCCCGGCTGGATCGAGGTGCGCGACTGGCAGTACGGCGAACGCGCGTCGATTCCGATCCACAGCGAACGGGACCGGCTTCAGCACCCCGTCGGCCGCGTCGGCCGGCCCGACGATATTGCCGAGGCTTGTCTATACCTCGCAAGCGAGAAGGCCGGCTTCATCACCGGCCAAAACTTAGTAATCGACGGCGGCATGACCGTCAAGATGATCTACGCGGAGGAGTAGCCGGCGGCGGGTTACTCCTCCTTGGCTTCCGCGGCGGCGGCGGCTTCGTCGCGACCGGACAAACCTCTGTCGATAACGGTGCCCTCCCCGGCAGCGGCTTCGGCTTCGGTGTAAACCCGCTTGAGCTGGCGGATCACCCGGTTGAGCGAGTACGTGCGCTTCGCTTTCTCCCACGCGGCGCGCGACAATTCATACCGGAACGCCGGATCGACAACGACTTGCTCCAATGCGTCCGCCAGCGCGCCCACATCGTCGACCGGCACGAGCAGCCCGTTCACGCCGTGTTCGATCTGCTCCGCAACGCCGCCAACGTTCGTGCCGATGAGCGCGAGCCAGCACAACGCCGCTTCCGCAAACACATTCCCGAACGCTTCGGCGCGCGACGGCAGCACGAACACGTCGAAGAACGGCATAAACTCCTCCGGATGGAGCATATATCCGTAAAAAATAATGTCGTCGTACACGCCGAGCTTCCGGGCCATTTCCTCCAGCTCCTCGCGCATCGGACCGTCGCCGATCATGTGGAGGACGAACGGAAGCCCGCGGCGCTTCAGCTCCGCGCAAGCGCGAATAAGTACGTCAAGTCCTTTCGCGGGCACCAGACGGCACATGGAGACGAGCTGGGGCACCGCGTTATCGTGAGCGATCGGCTTGAACCGCTTCTCATCGAAGCCGTTGCGGATGACCATAATGCGTTCCGGGTGATCGACATATTGACTCATATATCCTTTGAACGAATCGGACACCGTCATCAGCCGGTCCGCCGTCGCCTCCAGTTCACGGTACAAGGATGTCAGGAACCGCTCCTCCGGCCCGCCTTCCTTGATTCGCCCGTTCAGCAGCAGCTCCTTCTCGTAACTCGAGTGCACCGTCATCAGCACCGGCGTATCCGGAAACACCCGCTTCATCACGAGCCCCGCGATCGGGTGGTGCGCATGGATCAGATCGTATTTCTTGCTTACCCGCAGCTTTGTCCACCATACATAGTCCCGTATCGTCTGCATGTACTTCTCTATGATCGGCACGCCTTCGAACTCGCGCCAATCGAACGTTCGAAACTCGAACGGCTCGCTTCCCTTGCCCCTCACCCTCTTCGGGATCGAGAACAATTCCATATTCCAACCCATCCGGGCAAAACGTTCCTGCACATACGGCACCATCGACGAAACCCCGCCGGGTTGCTCAGGCGGAAAAAATAAAGCTTGCAATACGTTCACGGCCGTCTCCCCTTCAGGTTTTCTTCAATAGTTTAAGAATACAAAAAATCACTCCCCGGAACAACGGTAATGATAGGCGGAACTCTTTTCAACCTTTAGATTCGCCGGCAATATTCAGAATGCGGCTTTTCGCACACTACTAGCGTAAGCGCTTGCAACAAGTCCTATGACTGCGGGATTGTGAGTTATTTCACAGGACGAGCCTGCCTTTTTTTGTTACAATGATAAAGCTGGACGGAAGGAGGCGCATACATGACGGTTCGCGACTTGTTTATGGGGACGCAGGGCGGCACCGTGTCCGCTTTGCTCATATTGCTCATGCTCTTCCTGATGCTCACGATGTCGGTGCGGCTCATGATGTCGCGGAGGAAGAAGGCTTACTTTTCACTGACATTCTCGCTCCTGCTGATCGCCGCGCAGTATACGTTCATCGCCGTGCTGGGCGACGGCCACGGCTCGCGGGACGGAGGCGCGGACCATTATATCGTACAAGGTCTGCAGACGGTGTCGTTCATATTGACCAACGTCGGATTGTACCAACTGTATAACACGACGAAACGCAAGGCTTCTCTGCTGATGGGCTTAGGCGTGTTCGGCGCGTTCGCCATCATGGCGCTGCGCCATTACGCGGGCACCCGGATGCTTGCGAATGTTTCCGAGGCCGCAGCGGTGCAAACCAATGCGTTTCTTAACATTTGGATGGACTTTTATTTGTATTTGCTCATTCTGATTTGTTTTTACTTAATTACGCCTGCGGTAGGCCAAACCAAGAAGTATCAAATCGCATTGGTGGTGTACTTCCTCACCCACTCCGCTCATGTGCTCAATGAATATTTGTACGAGGGTACGTCCGCCGGGTTGACGTTTGCGGAACATTTTCTGCCTGTCGTGTACTTCTTCATGATCTTCCAGTTCATGTTCGAGCGAATGCTCGAGCTGATGCAGGCCGTATACCATTCGTCCATTACCGACGGGCTGACGGGGCTGTTCAACCGCCGGTATTTCACCCGCCGCCTGCAGCAATACGTGCAAAGCGGGGCGGCCGTCAGCGTTATATTTACCGATATCGACAATTTCAAGAAGCTCAATGATACGCAAGGGCACCAACGGGGGGACGAGGCGCTGCGCCACGTAGCGTCGATCGTGATGGAGGAGGCGGACGGCATCGGCATTCCGGGGCGGTTCGGCGGGGAAGAGATCGTCATGCTCATCACCGAGCCGGGCGAGGATCCCGCGAAAGTCGCCGAGAAGGTGCGAGCCCGCGTCGAAGCCGAGGCCGGCGTGACCGTCAGCGTCGGTTGGAGCAAATACCGCAAAGGCATCAGCGGAGACGGACTGCTGAAGCAAGCGGACGAGGCGATGTATTATTCGAAGAAAAGCGGCAAAAACCGCGTGACCGGGCACCGCCACATTCCCGCGCTGAAACGGGCGGATGCGATGAACGACTAGCGCCTAATATAGGCGAATCGCCCGGTCACATCGCCTACGGGACACATATACTGTATCGTTCATGATTCCTTATACATGGAGGAAAAACGGTATGTTTACGTATGTGGTTCAACCCGGTGATACGCTGTTTGGGACAACCGGGACAGCCTGGTCAACCGGAGATCGCTTAAACCGGCGGGTGCGCCGGTTGGAAGAACGATAAGCAGTCGTGCAACGAAACCTCCGGCCCCATCCCGCCTGAGGTTATTCGTCATACCGTCATTGCCGGGGAAATGTCCAAGTCTAGTCATGTTCAAACTTGGGAATAAGTGAAGATGACCGCATACGATAAAATGTCGCAAGGGAGGCATCGCATTTTGTTCGATCCTACCGCATTTGATAATTGGAAGGTCGTTGTCGAAGGGGCATTGTACGATTTGGACCGGGAAGGAGCGATAGCCGTCGTCGGAAGGGAGGATCTGGTCGATTTGGCGGGAATGTCGCGATCGTTTCGGATCAGCGCGTCGCTTCCGGGGGAGTCGGCCCGCGCCGAGCTGCTTCTGCATTCGGATATGGCGGATTTTGTAGGGGAACGGCACGACGTCCGGTTATCGGAGGGGCCTCCCGGCATTCGAATCGAAGTTCGTTTGGCCCTTCCCGGCGAGCGTATAAAGGACATACGGGCGCTGCACGGGAACCTCGAATCGCTCTGGCGGAACGATGCGCAAGTGCGCCATTCCGTAACCGTTGCGGTGGACCCGCACAACCCGCAATCGCCTGCCGCGGCAAGCGGGAGCGAGTACATCATTCATCTGGAGTTCCGGGACAAATGGGGAGAGGACCGCTTAGGCGACATCGACACCCTGCAGACACGCCTCTTGGAATCGCTCCGGCAGATTCAATCTTGATCGACTCATAAATTTGGGCGTTTCGGTAAAAATAACCTAGTCGACTACGACGGAATGGGGTGAATTACGTGGACAAGGAAACACAAGAAGGAATGAAGAACTTGGACATGACGGCCGAAGCCGGCGAACTGGTTAAAGCCGCTTCGACCAAGCACGATGCGGAGCTCGGCGAAGAGCAGCAAGAAGCGAAGGTAACCGGCACGCCGGAGTATAAGGAAAACCCCTGACGGTGTCGCAACATAAATGGGTGTGGCGGGATATACTCTGGTATATCCCACCCGTTTACCATTCTGTTTTGCGTAACCGGATTTTCTCCGGGTAGCAGCAAATAATTATCACCAACACTCCAGCGGCAACTTTTTCCTCTGTACAACTGTCCAACCGCCCTTTTTGCATATTCCACCGAATGTAGCGGTACTTATTGCCGCTGCATTTCATCCAATATTCGAACCCACTCTCTAGCGGAAACTTTTACCGCTGCAAATCACATCATATCCGCCAACAGCTCATACGCGATCGCGAACTAGATTCGAAATCATGCGTGATCGTAACAACGATCACTTCTTCTACGCCGTATTCATTATGGGGGCAACAAAAAAGGATCAAGCTCATTGCAATGAACTTGATCCCACACATAGCACGCTTACGATTGAGCCGCTTTCTCCGCGTCGAGGTAGCCCTCGCCTTGCACGACATTGGGAAGATTCCAATCTTCCGAGCCGTTGAGCAGCATTTGTTTAATTTGATCCGGGGAAGCCCCCTTATATTTCTCCAACAACAGCGCTGCCGCCCCGGCGCAGATCGGCGTCGACATCGAGGTGCCGGACATTGTAAAGTAGTATTCGTCCACACGGCTTGCTTTCGACATTTTATCCAAATAGGAATTTGGCGACCGCAACGAGATGATATTCACCCCGGGAGCGAGCAGGTCGGGTTTGATAATCCCGTCGATGGTAGGGCCGCGGCTGGAGAAATCGGCTGCTTCGTCATCGGAACGGTCGGGCGTGCTTTTGTCGTCCATCGCTCCCACCGTAATGACGACCGGACTGATTCCCGGACTTGCAATGGTGTTATAATCCGGCCCTTCATTGCCCGCCGCGACGCAGACGACTATACCCGCATCCCACGCCTTCTCCACGATTCTCACTACCGGATCCTCGGAAGCGGGCATTGTCGCCGTGCTGCCAAGCGACATCGATATTATATCGATGCCTAAACCATTTTTATTGTCGATACACCATTGAACGCCGGCTATCACCGTTGACAAAGAACCCGAACCCATCATGTCGAGCACCTTCACGCCGACAACATTCGCCTCCGGCGCCGGCGCACGGTATTTGCCTCCGGAAGCGTAACCGTTCCCCGCCGCATCGCCGGCGCAGTGGGTTCCGTGGCCGTTGTCGTCATACGGGGCGGCCTGGTTGCCGACGAAATCTTTGAAAGCGACGATTCTGTACTCGGGGTTGATAAGATCTTCATGCGGGTAAATGCCGGTATCAACGATCGCGATCGTCACTCCTTTTCCGGTAAGTCCGGATTCATGGAGCAAATCGGCGCGGATGGACGGGGTCGCGTTGTTCAATAGCGCCTTGACCTTCCGGTCGGCGTGCACCTTCTTGATATGTTGGCATGAATGCAGCAATTCCTCGAGTCCCGCGGCCGTAAATTCGGCCGAGCAGCAGGAGATGGACGGAAATTCATGTGTCACGCCGCACCTCCGGTGATGCCGCGCCGATGCGTGCACCTGATTCATGAGTTCGCCGTACGGTTTGTCACAATCGGCAAACTCTATAATGACGGGAAACTTTTTGCTAGATTTGTAAAACTTTTCTATCGAAGAATGCATAAAACAAGGAACCCACCGGAACGGACGGTACAATTCAAGCATCTGTTCCCGGAGTTGTTTGTCCAGCCGCTTTGAAAATTGCCTCACAAACTGAACCATGGAGAATCCATACATGTTGTTTCCCTCCTAATGATGTACCCACTGTCCATATTCATTCTATGAATTAGGCCGGACAACGGACACGATTAAGAGTCTACTAGGAGGAAAAATAGATGCTAGCGGATTTGACGGTTCGTCAACGACTTGGACAATTGAAACCTTCCGCGGCGGATGTAAGATTTGACGGTATTTTCAGGACAACCGAGCAGCTCGGCGATTTCGCCGTATGTGGATTGCTCGAAGATTCTTAGGTACAGTGCCGTGCGCGTTTGCGGATGGAGCCGCCGCAGCGAGCTCCGTACAAGGAGATCGAACTCGTTGTCGATTGCCTCCTGCTCCGGTGTGGCGCCGGACGGAATCGAATGGTCGAGCGGGATTAAGACGACGCGACGCTTGCGCCGCAACCTGTCGATGAAGAGCCGGTAGCCGGTTTTAAACAGCCACGATTTCGGACATTCCGGCAAGCTGTTCTGCTGGCATAGCCGGACAAAAATATCTTGCACGAGATCGGCCGCTTCATCGCGATTACAGGTAAGCTTCATCAAATAATTGTGCAAGAAGGCGCGATGAGCGCCGTAAAGATCGCTCACAGCGGTTTTCCTATCCATCCGGCGGATTGCACCTCCTTATCGGACTTCTCGCCGCCCGAAGCGGAAGCGCCGTCAGGAGGTCTGATTATAACGTTCCTTCCGTCGAACTCGAGGATCGCCTTGCTGCCGACATTCATTTCCTCGAGATAAGCCTTCGGGATTTGCAGCCGTCCCGCCCGGTCGATGACGACATATTCCTGATGCCGGTTGCCGAATCGCGCGGATCCGGGCGCCTCTTCCTCTTCCGCACCTGCCGGCCCGACGCGCTCTTTACGCTTGACCCATTCGGTGCTCGTCATGCCGTCCCGAATCGCGACTACGCGATCAACCTTGTCCGCAACGGACAAATCGTGCGTGACGATGACGACGGTGACGCCCATATCGCGGTTCAGACGTCGGAAAATACCGAGAATTTGCTCCGCGGTCGCGCTGTCGACCGAGCCGGTCGGTTCGTCGGCGAGCACGAGCGGCGGGCGGTTGGCCAGCGCAATCGCAATGGCCACCCTTTGCTGTTCGCCGCCGCTCAGTTGGGTGAGCCGGTTGCCCATCCGGTGCTCGAGGCCTACGGCCGCGAGCAATTGTTTGGCATACGCGCGGTCCGCTTTGCCCCGAACAACGAGCATAGGCAGTTCGACGTTTTCGAGTGCGGTAAGGTACGGCACCAGGTTGCGCGCGTTATTTTGCCAGATGAAGCCGACGGTTTTCCGCTTATACTCGATCAGCTGCTCATTCGTTATCTTCAGCAAGTTCCACGGCCCGACGATCGCCTGCCCCGCGGACGGCCGGTCGAGACCGCCGAGAATGTTGAGCAGCGTCGATTTGCCGCTGCCGCTGTTGCCGATAATCGCCATCATTTCTCCGTGTTCGACCGTCAAGTTCAACCCTTGCAAGGCGACGACCTCGATGTCGTCGGTTTTGAAAATTTTCACAAGACCCTCGCAATGAATCATTTCGTCTCACCGTTCCTCTCCCAGCTTGATCGCCTGGGTGATGCGCAGCCGCCTCAACTGCAGCAAAAGCAGGCATGCGCCGGCGGTGAGCATGACACCTACCGCGATATACAGCTTCAGCGCATCGTCCGCTTCAAACACGACGCGAAACGGCGGCACCTGCCGCGCTCCTCCCCCGTTTCCCTCCTGAAGAAACCGCAGGAACAGCCTGCTTGCGGCCGATCCGATCCCGATGCCGGCGGCAGCCGACAAGCCGGTCGTAAACAACTGCTCCAACAGCAGCATGCCGGCCAACTGTGCGCGGGACAGCCCCATCGCCCGCAAAATACCGAACCCGACGACCCGCTGCGACAGCGAGAAAAACCAGAAGATCAAATACCCGATCAGCGAAACGAGCAGCGAGATTAGAAATCCGAGGCTCAGAATGCCGAACACGCCGCCTTGGGACGGATGGTTCCGGCGCTCGATCAGCTCGCCACGCGCATCTTCTACTTGAGCCACCGCCGCACCGCGCTCCGCCAACGTTTCCAGCACAGGCGCGAGCTTGGCGCCGTCTTCCATATTAAGCCACACTTCATACGGAACGATCTCCATGTTCTGGTATATGTAATCGAGATTCGCCACGATGAACGGAGCCTCGTCCGGGTATAGGCTCGGCCAGTAAGGCACGATGCCGGCGACGACGAAATCTACCTCAGCCTTGTCGTATCCGAGGATAACGCGCAGCGGATCGCCCTCTTTCAAGCCGTGCCGTTCGGCGAACGAGCTTGACACGAGCGCGGCCTGTTCGGCAATGCCGAGCAGATCGAGGTACTTGTACGGATGGTGCGGAAATAAATCATTCCGAAACGTTGCCGTCTTGGCGAAATCGGCGTTATCGACGCCGACAACCTGGCCGCTTCCTGCCGATCTGCCGCTAATCTCGATGCTGCCTGCCGTCTTCAGCACGCGGGCGGCAGCCTCTACCCCTTCAAGATTCCGGTACGCCTCGAAGGAGGGCTCTGTATAATACACTTTATTTTCGTCGTTTTCGTCTTGGACGCCCTCCCACGCCTCTTTCAGCACGACGTCGCTGCCGTATTGGTACTGAATCCGGTCCGCGGCGTTCAAGTCGATCGTGCGGGCGGCGGACGAGGCGTAAACGCCGAGACCGATCGTAAGAATGAGCAAAATCATGAGCGGATAAAATGACCCCGCCGAACGCGACAGCTGCGTCAATGTGAGATACGCCGCGACCGGCATCCGCTGTTTGGCCACGGCGTTCCAAGCGCGAAGCAGCAGCGGGAATAACCGCAAACAAATTAATCCAGCCGCGAAGATGAACAGCGCCGGCACAATGAACAATGCCGGTTGGAGCTGCGCATCGCCGCTTCCGCCGCCGCCGGCGGCGGCGATTTGGCCGGTGCTCATCAGGTACCACCCGGCGCCGGCCAGCCCGAGCAGCGACACGTCGAGGTAAAGCCGCTGCCAAAGCGGCGGCCGGTTGACGCGCGCCTTCTTCTGCGTATGCTGCACGATCGACGCTCCGGCGTAGTTCGAAATCGGCGCCAAGGTGGCGGCAACCGCAAGCGCGGTGGCGGCAAAGCCGAACAGCCATACGGCGTTTGTCCAACCGACGGGAATCGACTTGCGTCCGACGAAGGCAAAGAAGCCGCTGGAGGAGCCGATCGCCTTGGCCATGAACCATGCCAAGGCCAGACCGAAAGCGAAGGCAACCGCCGCCAGCAGCGCGGACTCGACGGCGTACAGCGCGGCGATTTGCCGCGGCGTCGCGCCGCGGCTTTGCAGTACGGCGATGTCGCCCCGTTGGCGCGAAAGAGATTGCTGCGCGGTTATGGCGATGAAATACGTGACCATTGCCAACACCGGCGCGGCAAGGGAGAACAGCATCGCCTGCAGCAGCATGCTCTGCCGTTCAAAGCCGATAATCATGTCAAGGAACGTCAAGTTGACTTTCGTATGTTCTAGCAGCCGGTGCAGGTTGATGTCGAGCCGCTGCAGCTCGCCGATTAACCGCGGCAAGTCGCCGATGCGGATGTCGCCAAGATCGAACGCGTAGAACCAACCCGCCGAATCAAGCGACAGACCGTTCCGCTCAAGCAGCTCATCAGTCATCGTCTTTCGGCTGATCATAAACGACTCCGCCAGCTTCTCTTTCCCGTCGACCGCCCAGCTCATCTCCGTCTCGTCTTTCAGCTTGTAACTACCTGAGATGCGTACCGTCAACCGCTTCGTATCCCCGTCCACGTTCTTCGCATCGTAATAGAACGCGTCGCCGACGCTCCAGCCGAAACGGATCATCGTCTCATGCAGCACAATGGCTTCGACGGTTGAACCGGACTGCGCTCCGTCTTGCGGCATCTTTCCCTCTACGAGATCGATGCGCTCCGGAAATCCGCTTTGGGACGCCAGCTCCATGCGCACCAAGCGGTTGGCGCCGCCCGCGCCCGCTTGAGCGGAGCGCACGGTGGAAGGGTGCAGGCTCATCCGGTAAGAAGCCGCCTGCACCGGGAAGCCGATGCGGCCGGGAAGCTCATCGCGAATCCAGCCGTCAACCTCCGTCAGCCCGTCCAAATCCGTCTCTTCGCCGCCTGGCGATTGATACTTCATATACAGAGACGCCGCAGGCAGCCCTTTCGTCTGTTCCCGGAGCGAATCGGCCACAAGCCGCTTCAGCGTGCCGTCGGCATACATCGGAATGCTCATCGCGAAAGCCGCAGCCACTGTTAGACCGAGCAGCGTGCTGATATTGAACCATCGGTTCTGCCACAATTTCTTGAGGAGAAACACCGCGATTTGCATTATTTCCCCACAACCTTCTGGCCTTCCTCAAGCCCTTTAATGATTTCCACATCCGTCGCGGTCTGTACCCCGATCTCTACATCCATCTCTCCCTTGGTGCCGTCGGGATGCGACACGAGCACATAGCTGCGGCTGTTTTGCGTACGAAGCGCCGAGACGGGGATCGACAATACGTTCTCCCGGCTCTCGACGATGACGGAAGCGGATAGCGGAGTGCCGTGGCTGACGCCTTCCGGCAGCGGCACGTCGATCAGCAAGTAGGAGTCAAGCGAATCGTCCTCGCCGCCGGAAGCCGAATCGCTCACCGGCAGTCTTCTTACCGTACCGGAGCCGTCGCCCGCCGTATTGATACTGACCGTTGCCGCCATGCCCGGGGCAATGTCTGCCAAATCTCCCGCATTGAATTTCACGGCCGCGACGAGGTCGTTCATATCGGCGATTCGTCCCACTTTCTCATATGCCTTCGCCACATCGCCCTTCTCCGCGGAGAAGCTTACGATCGTTCCGTCGTACGGCGCGGTCAGCTTCGATCGCCGCAACCGCTCGCGCAAAT
Source organism: Paenibacillus alkalitolerans (assembly GCF_016482785.1). Classification (GTDB taxonomy): domain Bacteria; phylum Bacillota; class Bacilli; order Paenibacillales; family YIM-B00363; genus Paenibacillus_AE; species Paenibacillus_AE alkalitolerans. Next base: position 55,132 of record NZ_JAEMXM010000015.1, read on the forward strand.
CGGCAAGTTCTTCTTCCAGCAATGCGTAGTCGAGCTGCAGTTTCCTTAACGTGACGGAGTCCGCCTCAGCCGAATTCCGCATCGACTCCTTCAAGTCGAGACCGGCTTTCTCCAATTCGATTTCTTTCCTGCGAATTTGTCTCTCCGTATCTCCGTTGTCGAGCTCCGCCAACACTTGCCCTTTCTTCACTTCGTCCCCGGCTTTTACGTAAACGGCAACGATTCGGCGGTTGTCTTCGGTGAAAAACAAATTTTCCTCCCGCTCCGACATCAGCTTCCCAGACCCGGTCACTTTCACTTCCAGCGTGCCGCGCTTCACCGGGTACTCCGGTTTTTGCGATATTTTCGGCGTTCGGATCTCCGGGAGGTTCTCCAACTCTTCTTCCTGGGGCAGCAAGGAGCAGCCTGCCAACGAAAACAGGCACACCGCCGCAATCAGCGCCCGGGCTGCGAGTCTTCTTCTTCTATTCCTCCGTGATCCGGCCGTCGGCCATTCGGTAAACAACATCCGCCGCCTCCCATAGCGTAGAATCGTGCGTCGTCATGCATATCGCGATCCGCTCGGACTCGATGATGTCGCGGAACACGGCAACGATGCGCGCAGCCATCACCGAATCGAGCTCCGCCGTCGGTTCGTCCGCCAACAGGAGGAGCGGCCGGTGAGCGATCGCTTTGGCGATCGCCACCCGCTGCTGCTCTCCCCCGGACAATTCAAACGGCCGGTGGTGCGCCCGTCTCGTCAAGCCTACAAGATCAAGGCAGCGTGACGTCCGTTCTTTCCATTCGGTTCGCGGAACACCCGCCATGCGCAAAGACAATTCCACGTTCTCCCAAGCGGTGAGCAGAGGCAGCAGCGCGAACGATTGGAATATAAACCCGATCTCCTTGCGCCTCACGATGGTCAGCTGCTTGTCGTTCCACGCGTGCAGAGGGCGCCCCCGGAAACTCACTTCGCCGGAGGACGGCTTGTCAAGACCTCCCAACAAATTGAGCAGCGTCGTCTTTCCCGACCCGGACCGCCCCCGCAGCATCGTCAGCATCCCGGAGCGGATCGACAGATCGATCCCCTTCAGCACCTCGATCCGGCGGTTTCCGGACGAGAAGCTTTTGCGCACGTCAAGCACCTGCAGCAGCGTGTCCTCCGCGTACCCGTGCGCTATCACTCTTGATCGGTCTCCGCTTTCGCTTTCGTAAGCAAATCCTGTCCTTGCGACTGGATCGCTGCAAGCGCTTCGTCAACCGTCTGCGTCCCGTCGACCGCCTTCTTGATTTGCTCGGACGCCATCTGCGCGAACGATTCGGCAAACCCTTCCGGCAGCGTCTGCAGCAGGCTTTGCACATTCGCATTGAGCGCATAGAACGCGTCGATATTTTTGCCGTCCGCTTCCGGTTTATAAGCGGTTCTTGACGACAGCACCGGAGACGATTTGGCGTTCGTCTTCGCCAGCTGTTCGCCCGCCGCGTATTTCAAAAACTCCCACGCCGCAGGCAAATTCTCGGAAGCCGCATTGATGGAAAATATATCGGTCAAGCTGATGGTTCCGGTCACGTCGGGCTGTGACGGATCGACCGGCACGGTCACGACGTCCCATTCGAAATCCTTGAAGGGATTCGCAGGTCCGCCTTCCTTGCCGCCTTCTTGTTTGACGCTTAGCCCAAATTCGGACTTCTCGCCTCTTCCCATCATGTTCATCAGCATCGGATCGTCGATCGCCATCGCCGCCTGTCCGGTCATAAAGCTCACCATATCCGGACCGATCCGGACTGCCATCCTGCCTCCGAAGCTGCGCATCATGCCCATTCCGCCGTCCGCAGCCGAAGGCATCGATATGCCGCCCGATTTATATCCGTCGATCACCGACCGGAAAATCTCCTTCCACTCCGGCGTATCGATCGATACCTTGCCTGAATCCGCATCGGCGTAAAGCAGCCCCTTCGCTTCGCCGATCATACGGATGAGTTCGAACGGATCGGTCGTCTGGAACAGGCCGAGGAGTGCGTCGTCGCCGTCTTTCTTTACGGGAAAACGCGACGCGAGCTGCAGCACTTCCTCCCAGCTCATGCCGTCCGTCGGATACGGAACGCCGTGAGCGTCGAACAAATTTTTGTTGTAGTAGAGCGCCATACTGGAGAAACTCGGGCTCAACCCGTACAATTTGCCTCCGCCGTGAGCTTTCAGCAGCTCGATGACGGAAGAATGGAAGCCGTCGATGTCGAACTCGTCTTGCTTGACGGCCGCTTCCAGATCGTATAATTGTCCCTTCTTCGCGAGCGCCGAATACTGCTCTTCCGTCAAATAAATGACATCAGGTTTCTGCTCCTCGACCAACTTCTCCATTTCTGCGACCGGGTCGTCCGACTCAAACACGGAATCGATCGGCACGACCTCCAGCTCCACATTGGGAAACATCGCCTGAAAAGCGTTGCCGTATTGCATAAGAAACGGCTGCTCGTCAAAATAAGCGACTTTCAGCGACCCGGAATCCTCCCGGTCCAAACCGGAGACGGCATTGTCCGCCGTTCCCCCTGGCGCCGCGCATGCCGACAACGCAGCCGTCAGCAGCAGAGACAAAATCATCGAACCCGCTTTCTTCTTACGTCCTCTTTTCACATCCATCACCCTTCTCTAAGAATCGATTCGCTGTCCATTATGCCGCCTAATTCTTAGAAATCGCTTAGAGAAGAAGACTCGCGTTCTCTCTGCCGCCTAACCGTTCCCAGCCGGCAACATGACTATCATGCGCGTGCCGGCGCCCGGCTTGCTTTCCGCGCGAATTTTGCCTTTGTGACGCTCAACGATCCATTTGGCGATGGCAAGGCCGAGCCCCGCTCCGCCTTCCTTGCGCGTTCGCGCCTTGTCGCTTCGGTAGAAGCGGTCGAATATGCGGGGCAAATCGTCCGGATCGATGCCGATGCCGGAGTCTTCCACTTCCAATTGCACGGAGTGGGCCAGCTTGCGGGCAACGACACGGACCAGACCGCCGTGGGGCGTATATTTGATCGCATTGTCGATTAGAATCGTAAGCAGCTGATGGATGCGTTCTTCATCCGCGCGCATCTCCACCTGCGAGTCGATTTCCGTATGGAGGATAATATTTTTGACCTCCGCCAGCATCCGCATCTTGTTCGCGCATTCTTGAACGACAATATCGAACCGGACCGGCTTCATCTCCAGCTCGATCCGGTCCGAATCCGACCGCGCAAGCGTCAGCATGCCGTTAACCAGCTTGCTCATCCGCCTCGCCTCCGACAATACGGTCGAAATATGCTTGCTGTCCTGTTCGATCGTGTGGTCCGGATGGCGCAGCATCAGCTCCGAATGCGCTTGAATGACGGAAAGCGGCGTTCTCAGCTCATGCGACGCGTCGGACATGAACTGCTGCTGTTGTTCCCACGATTGTCGGATCGGAATAAGCGCTCTTTCGGCCAAATAGTGTCCGGCGACGCCCGCAATGATCAAACCGAATCCGCCGCCGAACAGAAGTATGTACAGCAAATTTCGCAGCATCCCGATTTCCGCGGAAACGTTGGCGAACAGCTGCATCGCTTCGGGAGCATACCGTTGCGTATTTCCGACGATAATGACGACGTTCGGTCTCTTTAACAGCAGGACGCGAAAATGCTGATCGCCGATTTGCACCGTTTGCGGAGCATCCCCGAAGTTCGACGGACGCAGCAGCCGCAGCTGTTCCTGAGTGAATTCCTGGGTCCCCGGCGTAGGAAACGGCTCGCCGGTTTCTTTCCAGAATAATTGTAATATCGGCCGATCCGACTGGTTCAGGCGCAAAACCGACACCTTCTGTGCTGGCGCGATCAAATTGTCGCCGTTATTCGCCGTCCACATCAACGAATTGTCGACTTGGGCAAAAAGCATCTGTTCCATGAATAAATAAACCGATACGTTGAGCGATATCAAAATAACGGACAACACGGCGGCATTGCGGACGGTGAGCTGAACTCGGGTCCGGGTGAACATTACGCCTTCTCCTTCAACATATACCCGACGCCGCGAACCGTGTGTATGTACCGGTCGCATCCGGACACGGCCAGCTTTTTTCTTACATAGTGCACGTATACGTCGATTACGCCTGGCCCCGCATCCGAATCGATCCCCCACACCCTGTCGAGCATCTGCTCTTTCGTTAAAATCTGCTCCCGGTTAAGAAGCAAATACTCAAGCAGCTCGAATTCTTTCAGCGTCAACTTGAGCGGTTTCCCGTCGGCATACCCTTCCATCGTTTGCCGCCTCACGCCGATTTTCCCGTATGCAAGCTCCCCGTCAAGCGCCGCTTGCGACTGCCTGCGAATGAGCGCCCGCGTTCGCGCCAGCAGCTCCGGAACGGCAAACGGTTTGACCAAATAATCGTCGGCTCCGGTATCGAGCCCTTTCACCCGGTCTTCCACACTGTCTCTTGCCGTAAGCAGCAAAATCGGCATCTTTATTCCTTTGCCCCTCAGCTTTCGCAGCACCGACAATCCGTTCATGCCCGGCAGCATGATATCTATGATCATCATGTCGTGAATGCGCTGTTCGGCCATGTAAAGCCCGTCGATCCCATTCTCAGCTTCGTCGACCTGGTACGCTTCTTCCTTCAGCACCGTAACCACCGCATCAAGCAGCGGCCGGTCGTCTTCCACCACAAGGATTTTCAAAATGGCACGCCCCTTTACACTTCGTTCCTGCGGCACCATTTTACTCCATAAACCTTAAATTTAGCTTAGAGGCCGGCACAAATAAAAAAAAGACACCGTTCAAGGTGTCTCATACCACACGATATCTTCGAACATCTTATTTACCCGGGGCACGAAGCCTTCCTCCCAATCCTCATTATATTGGACAGTGACGCGATAAACACGGTCGCCGTGCTTAAATATGGAGACGATTCCCAAGAGGTGGTGTCCGTCTTCATTTTGCTTTGTGATAAAGAATTCGATATCGGACATGGCAAAACTGTTCGGTGAGTCACCGGTTCTCTCGCTAATCTCATAGCCTTCGCTCTGGAGGGATTGCTTCGCCTCCTCCGTTTGTTCCTCCACTGTCGTCCGCGTTCCCTTGCTCGGTGAGAAAAATTGTACTTTCGCGTCCTCGTTTTTCTTTCCGGCGAAATTCGCGATTACGGTCAACGAATCCCCGTCCTGGCCTGAACCGGCCCCTTCAACAAGAAGATCATTCGAAATATACGTTGAAAATTGCAGCGCCGGATTGTCGTGAAGCGTAAACTCTAACTTTTCCGGCATTCCCTCCAGTTCGATTGTGTCGGTTTTCGTTTCGGGCCGGTTTTTTGCAGCGTTGTCGCTGTCCGCGGCGCCGGTTGAACCGTCTTCGCCGCCATCGCCTTTGCCGGAAGACACCGTTTCATCCGGGTTATCTGAAGTTTGTCCGTCCGTCTGTTGTTCGTCATTGTTTGCAGCCGGTAGCTCGTTGCCGGTTGCCTGCTTCTCGTCTCCGGATTGGGCCTGCTCCGCATTCCCTGTGCCGCCCTCATTCCCCGTATTCCCCAGGCAACCGCTCAGTGCGATCATCAACATTATCAACGTAATGATCCATGCAATGTTCTTCACCTGAAGCTCACCCCAAATCATTGATCTGCTGCCTTACAATGTTGAAAACGACTTTGGCGAGGAAAAGGTTGCATGTTTAACCTGGTATTTTCTGGTTTTATTTACTTTCTCTTATCGAACCGTTTCGCCGGATTGAATTTCAAATTGGGCCGCACCAAATCGGCGACCGGGCTCACCCGCGAACAAACTAGAATACCGCCTTGCGGCCGTCACCGGTTCGAGCACTATCGGAATATTTCGGCTAGCAAGCCTTTTATGCGCTGTTTCGGGCTTCCGAAATTATTACGCTGATTCCCGTACGCACACTCTCCCCTAGCCTCAGACCGTCTGATTCTTCGTTCTGATGCTCTCCCCGGCTTCACCTTCCGTATTCGCCCCTTGCGCACACTATCCCTGTTACTCATAGGTGGATCGACCGTACATTCCACGGAATAGGCATCACTTATTTGCAGGCTTATTGGGACGAGTTTTGCTTTCGGCTCAATCAGACGTATCGCAACAATTCGGTCATAGACGCTTTGTTCGCGGTCTGTATGTCCTCTCAGGCGGGGAGAAACTAGATCGTCACTTGGTTTCGCGCTGCCTCGTTTCTGGCAGCAACCTTTGCATTTTCTGAACGACAGGGATAGTGTCCGCAAGGGAGAGAGTGTGTGTGTATGTGAGTTAGAGAGAGTCTGTGTGTGTTAGAGAAAGAGTGTGTGTGAGTATGAGTTAGAGAGAGTCTGTGTGAGTAAGAGAGAAAGAGTGTGTGTGGCTGTGTGAGTTAGAGAGAGTACTGTGTGTGTGTTAGTATTGCGAGGGAGCCGCCGCCAATTTGCTGTGGGGCATAGGGATAGGACTGCAAAGGGGAGTCGAAAAAGAAGTCATTGCCCATTCGGTCAATCGCCTTAACTGAACCATGGGGATAGCGCTCATAAGGGAATTCGATACGGATATCACGGCGGATACGCTTATCACGAAAAAAAAAGCGGCACCCGGAGCACCCCCGGATACCGCACCTTAAACCTGCAAATTACTCGTAAAGCACAGCTTTGATTTCTTCGCTGTCGATGTTCGACTTGTCGTACCAGAAGAACCCCGTGTCGATCGACTTCGGTACTTCTTCGCCTTTGACCGCTTGAACGGCCGCCTTCACCGTCTCATAGCCGATGCCGATCGGATTTTGCGTGATCGCGCCGGCCATCGTACCGGCCTTGATCGCGTCGATTTGCGCTTTGCCGGAGTCGTAGCCGATAACAACTACCTTGCCTTGCATTTGCATCTCGGTTACAGCGTTCAACACGCCGATCGCCGAGCCTTCGTTTGCGCCGAAGAATCCTTTCAGATTCGGATGCGCCTGCATAATCGCCTTCGCCAAGTCGGTCGATTTCAGGTGGTCCCCGCCGCCGTATTGAATGTCGACGACTTTAATGTTCGGATATTTCTCTTTCATCGTGTTGACGAATCCGTCGCGGCGGTCGATACCCGTGCGGCTCGTTTGGTCGTGCACGATAACCGCCACTTCACCTTCGCCCCCGATCAATTCCGCCATCTTGTCGGCTGCAAGGCCGGCGGCGGCAACGTTGTCCGTAGCGGCGGTTCCGAGCGGAATGTCGCTGTCAACGCCGGAGTCGAACGCGATGACCGGAATGTTCGCATCCTTCGCTTGCTGCAGCAGCGGGATGGACGCCTGGCTGTCCAATGCCGCAAACCCGATAGCGCTCGGCTTCTTGTCAAGCGCGACTTGAAGCATCTCAAGCTGCTTGTCGACTTGCTGCTCCGTCTCCGGACCTTCGAATGTGATTTCCACATCGAACTCTGCAGCCGCCTTCTCCGCGCCCTGCTTCACCGCTTGCCAGAACTGATGCTGAAACCCTTTGGAGATGATCGGAATATACAGCTTATCGCCCGAGCCGCCATCATTGGAGGCAGTTTCACTGGAACTCGAACCCGATTCCGAACCGGACCCGGATGACGCGTCCGAGTTACCGGACGTGGCCGCCGAACCGCACGCGCTCAACGCGACGATCGCCATCAGAAGCAGAAGCACTATTGAAAGCTTTTTCATTTGTAAACTCCCCCTGTAAAATGTGTGTTTTGTATATAATCTCCGCTTGGGAGACCATACCGCGTGTCAAACAAGCATCAAGCCTTCTTACGCCGCAAAATGTCCGCATACACCGCAAGCATGATGACGAACCCGACAACGACCGTCTGCCATTCTTGCGGCACCGAGAGGATGCGCAGGCCGTTCGTCAACACGCTCATGATCAATGCTCCGATCACGGTGCCGACGATCGTGCCTTTGCCGCCGCTGAGCGACGTTCCGCCGATGACGACGGCCGCAATCGCTTCCAGCTCGTAGCCCATGCCGAGCGCCGGCTGCGCCGAATTCAGCCGCGAAGCCATCAGAAGGCCCGCAATCCCGGTAAACGCACCGGTAATCGTGTAGATGACAATCTTCCAGTAGTTCACGTTTACGCCGGACAAGCGGGCGGCTTCTTCGTTGCTGCCGATCGCGAAGTTGTTCCGGCCGATGATCGTCTTCGACAAGATGACGCTTCCGATAATCGCAAGTACGAAGAATATAAGCACGGCGTTCGGAATCTTAAAGCCCGGAATAATCTGTCCGATAAACGAACCGAGCGAAATATTCGAAAATCCCGGAGAGTTCGTGAAGTAAATCGGCTTCGTGCCGGAGATGACCAGCGCCAACCCTTTGGCAACCATCATCATGGACAGCGTGGCGATGAACGGCGGAATTTTCATCTTCGCCACGGCCAATCCGGAGATCAGCCCGCACAAAGCGCCGGTCAATATGCCGCCGAGTATGCCGAACGGCACGAACACCCCGAATACGTCGATGAACGCCGGCACTCCCCATTGGGTGATGATGACCCCCGTCATTACGGCGCTTAACGTCATCACCGTGCCGACAGACAAATCGATGCCGCCCGTAATAATGACGAACGTCGAACCCAACGCGAGCACTCCGATGACGGCCGTTGACAGCAAGATGCCCATGATATTTGAAAATTGGAAAAAGTTGCCCGAAGATAGCGAAAACACGAGAATCAAAATTATTAAGCTGCCGAATGCGAGAAATTGTTGGAACAACCCGGACCCGGACCTGATAGACACAGGTTTTTCGACTGCGACGGTTTTCATCTGGCTCCCCCCTGCTTTTTCACTTAACCCACCCGCTGGGTGGCGTAGCTCATAATCGTCTCTTGGGACACGTTGTCGTTGACCATCTCCCCGGTCACTCTGCCCTCGCACATGACAAGAATGCGATGGCTCAGCCGGAGAATCTCGGGCAATTCCGAGCTGATCATAATGATCGACTTGCCTTCCCGCGCCAAGCTGTCCAGCAGCTTGTAAATCTCGCTCTTCGCCCCGACGTCGATGCCCCGCGTCGGTTCGTCGAAGATAAGAATGTCGCAGTCGCGCGTCAGCCATTTGCCGATGATCACTTTCTGCTGATTGCCCCCGGACAAAAACTTGATCGGTTGATGAATGCCCGGCGTCTTCACCTTGAGCTCCTCAACCACCTTCTCCGCCACCCGCGAAATACCGCCGTCGTCCATCCATCCGGCGCCGGCAAATCTCCGCAGCGACGCCACCGCCACGTTCGCCTTGACATCCATATCGAGCAGGCAGCCGAATTGTTTCCGGTCCTCCGACAAATATCCGATGCCGTGCCGAACCGCATGGTGCGGACTGCCGATTTGCACCTTCTTGCCGTGCACGAATATTTCCCCGGCATCGATCGGATCCGCCCCGAAGACGGCCCGTGCCGTTTCCGTACGTCCCGCTCCGACAAGACCGGCAATGCCGAGAATTTCGCCTTTCCTCAGCTGGAAGCTGACATCCTTCAACACATTGCCCCGGCTGAGCCCTTTTACCTCCAGCACAACTTCTTGGCTTCCGCTCCACTGCTCGGCGCTCGAAGTATGGTAGATCGCCCGCCCGACCATCATCGAGATGATTTGGTCGACCGTAACCTCGTTCGTCATGACCGTATCGATGTAGCTTCCGTCCCTCATCACCGTAATGCGGTCGCATATGCGCTTCAATTCCGCCATACGGTGGGAGATGTACACGATGCCTACTCCCTTGTCGCGCAGCCGCTCGATCATCCGGAACAGTTCTTCAATCTCCGCGTCGCTGAGCGCCGCCGTCGGCTCGTCCATGATCAGCACTTGCGACTCGTACGAAATCGCTTTCACGATTTCCACCATCTGCTGCTTGGCGACGGTCAAGTCACCCACCAGCGCGCGCGGGTCCAGATCTAAGTTCATCTGATCAAACAACGCTTTCGCTTGTTCGTTCATCTTTTTCTCGTCCAAAAATAATCCGAACGCCGTTCTCGGCTCGCGGCCGAGAAAGATATTTTGTGCGACCGTTAAATCCGGAGCCAGATTCAGTTCTTGGTGAATCATGCCGATTCCAAGCTGCTGAGCCGATTTGGGATCCGCGATATGAACTTCATTGCCTCTATAAACGATCCGGCCTTCATCCTTCTGATACACGCCGGTCAACACTTTCATCATCGTCGATTTACCGGCGCCGTTCTCGCCGACAAGCGCATGAACTTCGCCGGAAAGCAGTTCGAATTTGCAATTCTTCAACGCATGCACGCCGGCAAAACGCTTCTCGATCCCCTCCATGCTTACTAAAACCTCTCTCATCGGGTCACCTCTCCCTCCAGCTCGAGTTGCGCGTCGCAGTATTCATTTTACTAGGCTATTGTAAGGGCTTACATAGAATATTTTTTTGAGATGGTCGAAAATTTTACGATTTTGTGTCTGAAAAAAAACTACTGATCCACAAAGGGAAACAGCAGCTTCTGATTTTCTTCGGTATATATGTTGTCTTTGGATATCATAATGGACCCGGTGTCGATGACCGGCGGCACCTTCTCGCCGTTGAGCGCCTGCAAGGCGGTTTTCACGCTCAAGTACCCCATGTTGAAAGGCCGTTGGATAACCGTAGTCTGCATGATGCCCTCTTCAAGCAGCTTCACCTCGTCAACGGAGCTGTCGAAGCCGACCAGCTTTACGGTGCCCGCGAGCCCCAATTCGCGAATGGCCTTGCCGGCTCCGACCGTCGACGCTTCATTCAACCCGACGATGCCCGAGAGGTCCGGATGTTCGGTGAGCAGCCGCTTCATCGTTTCGTACGCCTTCTGTTCAATGCCGTCACTGTAAAAGGTGCCCACGATCTCGATGTTGTCATAAGCGCCAAGCGCCTCCCGCACGCCCCGCTCCCGTTCGATCTGGGTCGACGTGTCTTTCACGTAGCTGCTGATCGCCACCTTCGAAGGGCCGCTGAGCAAGTCCGCCATCGCTTGGCCGGCTTTCTTCCCGGCTTCGACGTTGTCCGTTGCGATTAAGCTGAGCGGCACATCGCTCTTGAGGCTCGAGTCGACGGTCAGCAGCACGATTCCGGCATCTTTTACTTTCTTGGCGACGGGAACGAGCAGATTCATATCCGTCGCGGCCAACACGATGGCGTCGGGCTTCTCCTCGATCGCTTGCTCCACTATGGCGATCTGCCCTTGAATATCGGACTCGGACGGCGGACCGACGACATCGGCCTCGACTCCGAACTCCTTCGCGGCTGCCCGGACGCCGTCTCCCAGCACCTGCCAAAACTCCATGCTGTCCTCCGTAACCTTAATGACGACGGCAATTTTCTTCGGCTTCGTCACCAGCTGATCGCGGAACACCTTCGTACCAAATACCGCGGCTGCCGCAATCAGCACGGACAGGCATGCCAGAATAATCGCGCGCCTTTTTAGCATCCGTCCGGCCATAACTCTCCCTCCTCTCGTTATTCAACTTTAGGGAAGCGGATAACGACGGTCGTTCCTTCCCCCGGAACGCTTTCGAAAGACAAGCCGTACTCGGGTCCGAAATACAGATGCAGCCGGCGATGCACATTCCGGACGCCGACCCCGCGCCCGCCGTCTTGTTCCGGTTCCGCAACGAGCAGCTTGCGGAGCTTCTCTTCATCCATGCCGACACCGTTATCGGTTACGATCAACCGGATGTCCCGCTCCGTCTCTTCCGAACGGATCGTAATCGTGCCCGGACCTCGCTTGTTCTTTATGCCGTGATAAATCGCGTTCTCCACGATCGGTTGCAGCACGATCTTAATCGTCTTGTAATGCATCAATGCTTCCTCGGCGTAAATATGGAAATCCAGTTTGTCTTTGTAGCGCATTTTTTGAATCGTCAAGTAATTGAATATATGCTCCATTTCCGTCCGGACCGGAACAAGCTCTTCCCCTTTGCCGATCGATGCGCGAAACAGCTTGGCGAGCGCGGACGTCATGAGCACGACCTCCTCCGATTTCTTGCTCTCGGCCATCCACACGATCGAATCCAGCGTATTGTACAGGAAATGCGGATTGATTTGCGCCTGCAGCGCGTTCAGCTCGCTCTTTCGTTTAAACTCCTGCTCCCGCACGATTTGCGACATGAGCTCCTTGATTTTGCCGACCATAATGTTAAACGCTCTGGCCAGGCGGGCGATTTCCTTCGTATTTCCGACCGGCACCTGGATGTCGAAGTTGCCTTTCTCCACCTCTTTCATATGCTCCTGCAGCTGTCTGATCGGCTTGGACAACAGTCCCGACAGGAAGACAGAGAGAAGAATAGCGACAATAATGCAAAATGCCCCCAACGCAATGAACAACGTCCGCATTTCCGCTTTATTGCTGACGAGCTCGTCGATATACGACACCCCGACGATTTTCCAGCCGAAGCCGGAATCACGCACCGTGTACATCCGGCTGTGACCGCCTTCGTCGGTCATAATGCTGCCGTTGCCGACGGCCAGCACCTCATCGATCAATTCCGTCTTCAAATTGCTGTAAATAAGCTGCTGCTGCGGATGATACACGATGTTGCCGCCGCGGTCGACGATGAACAAATAGCCGCGCTGCCCGAGATTGATGTCGCTGAATATGTCGTTGATAACGCTGAAATTCAAATCGACGAGCAATATTCCGAGCCTGCGGTCCCCTTCTCTGCTCTTGAGCTCTCTGCTTAGTGAAACGACCCATCTGTATTCGTCTTGAAAGATCGGCTGCACATGCGATGAAGAAATGACGTTCCCGCCTTGAGTCTCCTGCGCTTTGCGGTACCAGGACAGCGAAGAGATGTCGACATGCGGATTCAGCTCGGCGTCTTTCCTGCCTAACACGTACTGGCCGTTATATCCGAACACGTTGATGGAGGCGATATCGGTGCGCGATACGAGAATCGAATGGAAAAATTCCGATATTTTCTCCTCGTAATTTTTTTCTTCCGTCAAGCTGCCGAACTTCCTCTTCGACAAATACTCCTGAATGTCGCGGTTGTTCGCGGCCAAGTCGGAAATGTCCTCCATGCTTGTCACATACGTCCGTATATTCGCGTTGACCTGTTTAATCAGTTCCGACGTATACTCTTCCGCATTTTTCTGGACCGACTCCTCGTACAAATAATACGAAACGAAGCTCATCGTGAGTATCGTTAACAAGATAAGCAGCACGAAGGCGAGCGCGATATGGGATTGAATGCTTTTAAAGCGCCAGCCGTTCACGTTTCATCACTCGCGGACAACCTTCCGGTTGCCTCCTCTCCAATGGTTTTTTGCCGGAATTCCGTCGGCGTGTCGCCCGTATACTTCTTGAACGTCAGACTGAAATAATGCGGGTCGTTGAATCCGACCTGATATGCGATTTCGTAGCTTTTCAATTGCGTCAGCTTGAGCAGCTCCTTCGCTTTCTCCATCCGCACTTGAGTCACGTATTCGATAAATGTTTTCCCGGTATGGCTCTTGAACAGCGTGCTGAAATAACTGGTGCTCATCGACACGTGCTTGCATACCGTCTTCAAGGACAATTCGGCGTCTTGGAAATTTTGTTTCACATACTCCTGCGCTTTGGCCACCTGATCCGTGCTGAAATGTTCCCTCACGCTCATCACGGTTCTGACCGCTCTTCGGCAGACGTCCTGCATCCACCGCTCGATTTCATCCAGCGTCAAATACTTATTGACGTCTGTGAGCGGATTCGTTCCCGGGCCGAACACCGCGGACACGTCCCCGTCCAGTTCGTTCACGGTGTGCATCAACGTGAGCACCAGCCGCTGAATGTAGATCGTGCACGTTTCCATCGTGTAATAATTTTCCCTCAAAGCGGCAAAAATACGTTCGATCAGTTCCTTGATCTCATGCTCGGTGCCGGTTTTCACTTTCGTGCTCAATTGTTTCTCCCACTCCACGGCGGGGAGCGGCGCGGATTTTTGCCGTCTTTCCATATCCGTAATGCTGATCACTTCGTTCTTCCCGAGCAGGAACCGGTAATCGAGCGCCGACAACGCCGATTGGTGAGCGTGAACGATATTGTCCAGAGTGTGGCAGCAGTGGCCGATGCCGACCGAGACCGTGAGCGGAAGATATGATGCGACCGCTTGGCTGAGTCTCTCGCCGATGCCGTACGCAGTATCGATCAGCTGCTCCGGGTTGGCTCCGGACAGCAGCGCCAACACTTTCTCCTCGCGGGTGCGAAAGACGACGGCGCCCTTCAATTCGGCTGCGATTTCTTGAGCGATGTTGTATACGGCGAACCGGAGAAGCTCTTTGCTTTTCTCCGTCGGGGCTTGGCCGTCCATTGCAAAATCGTCGATATCGACCGCCAGCTCCACGAAATACGGACCGGCCCATTCGATGCCGAAAAACTCGAACCGCTCGTCCATTTCGGCCTTCGCCACCGGCGAGGTGACCATTCGTTCCAAAAACCGCTCCTTCAGCAGCGGAAGACTTTCATTCAATTGTCTTCTCAGCAAGTCGAAATCTTTCTTCGTCTTGAATTCCTGATCCATTTCTTCTTTGACTTTGGCGAAAACCTTGCTCAACTCGGAGGCTGTAACCGGTTTCAAAACAAAGTCGCACGCTTTCAACTTAACCGCCTGCTGCGCGTATTCGAAATCGTCGAATCCGGTTAATATGATCACTTTGGTATTCGGATATTTCAGCGAGATTTCCCGCGTCAAATCCAATCCGTCCATGAAGGGCATGCAGATGTCGGTCAAGACGACGTCCGGCCGGAGCTGTTCGACCTTCTCCAGCGCTACCGCCCCGTCCTCGCAATCGGCCACGCACTCAAAGCCGAGCTCCGCCCACTTCATCTGCTCTTTGATCGCTTCCCGAACCAAAGCTTCATCGTCGGCTATAAGAAGTTTGTACATGGCACTCCCTCTCTAATGATGTCGTTGTTAGTAATGTTCCGTCGTACCTTCAACCTAATCCAACCTTCTCTTGTTCGTCAAGTCGGCCGCCGCTTTGGAACTTCTGGAAAAAAGCAAAAACCCGCCTTTCTTTGCGGCGAGTCCTCGTTTACTTTGGAATATTTGGAACATTATTCATAATTCCTTTCATGGTAAAACTTGCGCATGGCATGCCGGGAGAGGTGACAGGATCGTCTCCTACGTACACATAGTTTAATTCATAGCGCTTTCCCTCCAGCAAATATTGCTCCAAGCTGCCCATTTCCGGGTCTATCACCCAATATTCCGGTATTTCAAATCGGGCGTACGTTTTCAATTTATCGAGTCTGTCCCGTTTCAATGTAGAGGGAGATAATATTTCGACCACAACATCCGGCGGTCCTTCGATCCCCCTTCTCGTAATGATGTGTATGCGATCCCTGCGTATTATTACCAGATCCGGCTGGCGCACCTCAGATTGCGACAAAATCAGATCGACCGGGGCATTGAGGATAATAAACTGCGATCCGCAAGAATCAAAAACGGTTCTCTGGATTTCGAAACTGACGAGCTGGTGCCCGACGGACGGCGCGGGGCTCATCAACTCCAGCTTCCCGCCCGCCAACTCATAGCGGTTGCCATCGTCAATGGCAGCGTAATCGTTATATGTCAAGCCATGCTCGCGGACGGCTTCGGGCCGAGGTTTCCGTTCATTCGACATCCCCATGCACACCCTCTCACATTCATTTCACAGCAGAAATATATCTTTGTAAACTTTCCTCGACAGTTTCTGCAATCAATTGGACGAATGGATTCAAGTTTTCGTCTATACTAGCTTCTTCTAAGGCTTCATAGTATTTTATCATGGAGGTATTCTCCGCATCCGGTAACGGCCGGCATTATCATCGTCAATATTCCGAAGAACCAACTGATGGATCGACTTCACCACGTACTCCGTCAACTCAACGTTCCGATTTACAATATCCTGTACATAATTGATGGCTTCCGAGTGATTGATAACCTCAATATGTTCCCGTAACTTTTTACCGCCAATCGTCAATCCTTCTTCTAGAACGAGTTTGGTTTCAAGCAGGGATAGTGTGTTGCCTTCCCCTCCTCCCGGCTCATCTACTACCTCCAGTTTAGCAAACTAATATGATAAAATACACATGATCGAGAGGAGACTGGACATGTGGAATAGACTGATCAAACGCAAACCTTCGAAACAGGAAGAAGCTTTGCACCGTCTGGAACAAACCTGGTTGGAGCAAAGCCAAACGATCGGAGAGCAGCTTGGCAAAATGACCCGCCTGCAATACAAATCTCACCAGGAAACGCAAAGCAAGCTGGACAAGCTAATAGAACAAATAGAAACCGGGCTCGACTGGGAGAAAGCGTTCCGTCTTGCGGAGGCCGAAAGTTCCGAATTGAAAGCGAAGCTAACGCAAGCGGCGGATACGCTCATCCGTTGGTTGGATGATTTGGATGCCGTTCAGTCCCGAATGGAAAGCGAAGAGCACGATGCATGGAGGCAGCTGCTTAGCCAATGGTCGACGCAGTTGATTCACCAGCTGGAGCTGTGGGATATTTGGGAGATTCGAGTGATAGGCCGCACGTTTGACCCGGTGTATTGCGAAGCCGTGGGGACAGCCGCCAGGGACGAGACGAACGCCAACGCCGAACCGTACCAAATCGTGGAAGTCGTGCGCAGGGGATTTCGGCATACCGACGGGAGGCTGCTGCGCAAAGCGCAAGTTATTACACTGGAGGCAAACGAATAATGAACAATATGTCATATCAGGATGCCGCGTTCCGCCCGATTGTCGGAATCGACCTCGGTACGACGAACTCCGCTATTGCGTATATTCGCAATGGCAAGCCCGAAATTATCGCGTCGCCGAAAGGAGAACGAATCATTCCTTCCGTCGTGCTGATCGATCTGAAAGGCAGAGTCGTTGTCGGTCAAGACGCCAAAGACTCGTTAGTCGCCATGCCGGACAGGACGATTGCCGCGGTGAAGCGGCGGATGGGATCGGACGATCCTGTTGAAATTGCAGGACAAGCCCTCCTTCCCCAAGAAATATCCGCGCTTATCCTTAAGGAACTGAAATCGTACGCGGATCGGCTGTTTGGAGACGTAGAGAAGGAAGCGGTCATTACCGTTCCGGCTTATTTTACGGACGAACAGCGAAGAGCGACGAAACAAGCCGGAGAGCTGGCTGGATTTATCGTGGAACGTATTATTAACGAGCCAACCGCCGCCGCTCTTGCTTTCGGATTGGATCATCTGAACGAGGATCGCTATTATTTGGTCTACGATTTGGGAGGCGGCGCATTCGACGTATCCGTCGTAGAAATGTGCTCCGGACTGCTCGAAGTGAAAGCCTCTACCGGCAACCGAATGCTCGGCGGGGAAGATTTCGACTGGAAACTGGTCGATTGGTTTGCAGAACGCATGATCGAAAGGCACGGAGTCGACCCGCGCGGCGATATCCGCGCCAAGGCGCTTCTGAAAGAAGAAGCCGAGAAAACCAAAATCTTGTTAAGCGATCAAGATTCCGTGAACGTCATGCTTCCATTGGTAACGGTAACCGGCAATAAGCCGATCGGCTTGGACATCGAGATCAATCGCGGGCAATTCGTTGGTCTGATCGAAGATATGTTGGGCGAGACGATCGACAGCATCCATGCGGTTATTAAGGAAGCAGGATTATCTTTCAGTGACATTGACGAAGTGCTGTTGGTCGGCGGTTCGACGCGGATCCCCCGCGTTCGGGAACGGATCGCCGGACTGTTCGGCAAACCGCCGCGCAACGACGTTCACCCCGACGAAGCCGTCGCCCTCGGAGCGGCTGTCCAGGCCGGGCTCAAGTCCGGGGCGCTTTCGGACAGCGGCCTGGTGGCGACGGATGTCGCGCCGTTCTCAATGGGAATTGCCGTAATGAAAGATTGGAAGGGAATGGGGGAGCGTCCCGGCGGCTTTGCGGCGGTCATTCCCAAAAACACCACAATCCCGGTCACCCGAAATCAAACGTTCTATACGGCCTTCCCCGGGCAAACAGCGGTATCGATCGAGATATACCAAGGCGAGCACGAGTGGGTGAAGCACAATCACCGGTTAGGCGAATTTACCGGTTGGAGCAAGCCGTGAACGATGCAACCGACCGTCTGATCGATCTCGAAGTTTAGGGAGGATTCCAGTCGTGACCGAGAAAAAAAGAAAACGACGCCCGGCGGGTAAAACAAAAATCGAAAATTATTATAAAGTCCTTGGCGTCCGCGCGAACGCCTCGCCGGAATCGATCAAACAAAGCTATATACAATTGGTGAAGCAGTACACTCCCGAGCAGCACCCTGAGGAGTTTCAACGTATTCGCAGGGCGTACGAAACACTGCGTAATCCCGCAAAACGCAAAGAATACGATTTTACGCGAAAATACGGCGGTTCCGTCGAAGCGATGGCGGATGAAGCGATGGAAGCGGTGGATGCCGAAGATTGGCCGCGTGCGGAAAAGCTTTTCAACAGCATACTTGAAATCTCGCCACAGAACATTTTCGCACGAATCGGTCTTGCGCAAATTTTCTTGCTCCATGACAAGATGCCGGATTTCGATCGTCAGATGGATCTTTTGTATGCCGTTGCCTCCGACAGGGAGGAGCAAGCAAGCGCAACATTTTTAAGAGCAAAAATATTATTGGAAGCGGACCATCCTGGCCAAGCATTAGAGGTGCTGGATCGGTTGCAGCGACAATTTCCGGAGTTTACCGACAGGTATACGCCGCTGCGGGTCCAAACGTTAACCGCACTGGAACGTCATAAAGAAGCGTGGGCGCTAATGAATGCCTCCGTACCTTCCACAGACGATCAAAACCCGGAGAACCTCGGATTCTTTATCTATTGGGTCAACATGATGATTGATCTTGAAAAATGGCAGCATTGGGGCAACATTCAACAACGCTTCAGAAAATTTTTGAAATCGCTGACCGACCCCGACGATAAACAGTTTGCCGTCGACAACTTGATGGATGAATTCGCTGCCTTTCTCGAAGCCAACATGTTTCGTGAAGCGGAGATGTTCGCCGACCTCGCCTATTACATTGATCCGAAGAACGCGGATGTTCAAGAAGCGAGAAAATCGGTTCAGGAAATGGCCCGTCTCAGGAAAGAACTCGATCGCTTGATGAAAGACCAGGATATGTTTCCGCTTGTATCCTTGCATGCAATGCGCTTCTTCTTCGAGGAGACTGGAGACCTCGAGGAGGCCTCAAGCGTATTGGACAGTCTGCCCGAAGAGTTTATGGAGGAACTGCAAGAAATGCGGGAAGAATTCGCCGCCGGCATTAAACGATTGCGCAGCAAGTTCCCTCTTCTCTACAATCGTTTCCGGCAAAATTGGGACAGCTTATATCAGGAACAGACAACCGGCTTGAACCGGCAAGCCCGGAGACGGCTGATGCAATAAAGCACAACTATAAAGGGCTGGGCAGCATGTCATCATCGACGACAAACTGCTCAGCCCAATACATCAAAACTAGAAACTCATTCCGCTATACCCCATCGCTTGATTTCCCTTAATCCGTTTCTTGTACATACTCATTAATATGGGGACCTGTATATCAACATAGTGATATATCTGTACATTTTTCTTATTGCTATGTGTTCGATGCAGCCGTCCTGCGTATCGAAACCGCCTTTAGGAAGAGTATCTTGGTTTGGAAAGAGCCTGTCGTAAGAATCCAAGCTGATCTGATACCTTGATTCCATGGTTTTCGTCAATATAAAACAACCGAGTTTTCTTACAACAGCCGCATTTATCGGTTGATCGAAAAATATCCAAATATGTCCGCCGTTACCGGAGCGGGATCGTTCCAACGCAGCCGGAACATCAAGCTCTTTACATGTTTTCACAGTCGCGTCTTTCTTCCAATTCGCTTTGTCAAAGTCCATAGCAAGAAACCAGCAGGTTTCATCATGCAGCATGGGATAGACTCCAATGGTACGATTCACTTTGGCATCAAGATGCTGAGCGATAAGGCAATTTTTTCGCTCGGAGCAGAGTGATTATGGACAGTTCCCACCGAGGGTTTCACTTCTGGAACCTCAAATCTTTCTTTGGATTCGATCTCGGCTGGTCCGCCGGTAAGCTGCTCAAGTTTCATTTTCAGTTGTCGATTTTCCCGTTTCAACTGTTCAATCTCGAGCAGGGCACGCTCCAGTTGTTTCGCTAGATCTTGTCCCATACTGCCTCCAGGCTAGCTTTTATTGTAGCATATGAATACTCCCGCCACTTACCTTCGCGAACGCTCCGGTTGAAGTAGGGGTTTCTGGTGTATCCATCGTATTACCGAAGGCTTAACACCAGTGGAGTTGACACGTTGACGGTCTGATTACCGTCCAACCCCTCTATCCCATCAGCCGAAGCGTTTGGGACTACTTTTCGCAATATATTCGCCGCACCGTTCACATCCGCATGAATCAGACCCTTCATACTCTGGTATAAGCCGCGTCGGATTCGTTTTCCGGAGAACTTCGGTGCCTTTCCTTCTTCATATGCGGGTAACGGATCGCGATCCAAGAAACTGGCTTGTGACGTATAGGCTTCTTCCGTTACTTGTACGTCCATCCCCTGTTGCGCCGCTTTATACTTGATCATGGAAATCAACAGGTGATGCGGAATATGACAGAACGATTGGTTATTCCGCTTTCCCATATCCGATTCTTGTTTCCATCCCCGATTTTGTCCGACGACGATCGTTCCTATGTTTTGTCCGACAGCCAACCGTACGATTTGGGTGCTCGCTTTATGAAACAGGTCTTTGATTTTTCGGTGTCGGGTTCGATGCAGTCGATCCAATCGCTTGGAAGTATGCGGTCCTTCATGCGGTTGCTTGCCATGACGGAGAATGCTCATAAAATGAGCCTTTCGCTTATTGTAGTACTGATTGATCGCCTTGATCTGCTTGCCCTTCACCAATACCGGTCGTGAACCGGTGGTGGTGACGATGGTTGCAAGATGTTCGATCCCCAGATCAATCGACATGTAACGGTCTTTATCGAATTCTTTCGTTTCCGGCGAACAGGCAAAGATCAATTCAACGACGTATTGCCCGTACTTTGGGAATCACTCGCACCTGACGCAATGTTCCTTGGGTATATCCGAGCTTTCCGATATTCAATCGCAGCTTCGTTTTCGGGAATTTGAGAAACTTTCCGTCTGTAATGACACAATCCTGATTCGTGAACTGGATTTCTTTTTCTTTGTCGCGACAGTATTTCGGAATGCGAGGTTTTCCTTTGTACTTCTCAGGATGCTGGCAGTAGTCTTTGATGCTTGCAAAGAACGATTTCCAATTGTGAAACACGCTCTTGATCACCCATTGACTGCTTTGCGTCGGAAGGGCCCGATAATTCTCGTGTTCCATCACTTTGAACAAACAGTCCAAGAACTCATAATCTACATAAGGATTCTCTTTGGTTGGAAGCTCAAACAACTTACAATGAAGTTCAGGTTGCTTGTCTGCCGGCTTGCGCTGCTTCTTCGCTGCGCGAGACGCATAAGCTTTCTGTTGCCTTTCATTCATCATCTCGATGTATTGAACCAGTGTGTCGAGTACTTCCTTCTGCAAAGGCTCAAGAGGCTTCTGTTGTCGTAACGCGGTGAAGATTTGCCGAACGTAGAAGTTGGTTGTATTATATAAGTTCTTTGCATGCCGGCATGTTTCGTCCAGGTACGTGTATAAGCGATGTCCTTTCTTGATCCAAATCTGAAACGTGTTGTATTGGGCATGCGACATGTTTTCACCTCCACCAACCCAAACATTTGTTCTTATACAGTATAACATATTTTGGGTTATTGGGGTAGGTAATGTATGTTTATCCTTGGCGGTCACCGATTCACCTCGCCACTTAGAAGTGGGAGTCCTCTCGGTGAGGCTGATAGAAATAGGCGCATTGGTGGTTGGGGATACCTGTCCAACTCCTTCTTTTTAATCTGTACCGGTACAGATACCGAAAACGACTGATTTTCGACAACTTCCGCCATGTTTGTACCGGTACAGTTGGTGAGAATCATTCCCAATCAACTGCCAAAAATGTCATCTGTACTGGTACAGATCGCAAGGGAGTGGGTTTTATACACAAAGGGGGAGAGTCAGTGAAGAAGAAAAGAGCCGTTGCCGGCTCCGCTCCGAGAAATAACACGTTCAGTTCCGAGTACTAAGAAAGAAATACCCCGCCGTAACCGAAAGCGCCGACAATGACGAACGCCGGGTGGATTTTGCGAATCTGCATCAAATAGAAGGCGGCCAGCGCAATGCCTGCGCATTGATACACGCCGATCGTCTGCAACGAATCGACCGAGCTGTCCCACGTAGGCAACACCATCATGACGGCGATCACAGGCTGCACGAGCAGCGTAATCCCTTTGATGACCGGGGATTGTTTGTATTTTTGCAGTATTTTCAGCAAAATGACAACCGCCGCCGCAGAGGGTACGACCGTCGCCGCCACCGCAACCAACGCACCGGACCAACCGTACACTTGATACCCGACGTAGGCGTGAATGCGAGTGTAAGCATATATGTATGCGCGCCGCATAAATCGCAAATTGTTTTTTATACCGTATTACAATTATGAAGCCGCCTTGCTTCCCGGAGGAAACGAGAGATTATATCATAGGTTCAAGATTGGAGGTCTGTGTCTATGAAAATTGAGATGATCTCAGCAGCCAAGGGAGAGTTCCCGCTAGATTTGGCGATTACGAATATCAAGCTTGTCAACGTGTTCACCGGCGAAATTTATCCGGCGGCGATCGGCGTTTACAGAGACCGGATCGTCCACGTGACCCAACCCGGAGAGACAGAATTGGAAGCGCGCGCCATCGTCGACGGCAAAGGCAAATACGCCATTCCCGGATTGATTGATACTCATGTTCACATTGAAAGCAGCATGGTTACACCGGGCGCCTATGCGGCGGCCGTCCTTCCGCACGGCACGACTACGATCGTGACCGATCCCCACGAAATCGCAAATGTTTTGGGTGAAGAAGGAATCGCCTATATGATTCAAGCAAGCAAAGGCTTGGATTTGCGCGTTCTCACGTTCCTTCCGTCGTGCGTTCCGTCGGCGCCTGCCGTCGAGACAGCCGGCGCCGATTTCACGGCGGAGGTCGTCGAACGATTAATCGAATGGGACGATATCGACGGGTTGGCGGAGGTTATGAACTATGTAGGCGTAATTGAGCAGCACGAACGAATGAGGGGCATTGTGGAAGCTGCAAGGAAGGCCGGCAAAATCGCTCAAGGGCACGCGCCCACCGTTAGAGGAAGAAGCTTGTCCGCTTATTTGACGGCCGGAATCGATTCCGATCATGAATGCCGCAACGGCGAGGAGGCGCTGGAGAAAATTCGCGCGGGCATGATTGTTGAAATCCGCGAGAGCTCCATGTCTTTCAACGCAGAGGCGATCGTCGCCCATATTCGCGACAAAGGTTATCTCCCTAACGTTACGCTATGTTCGGACGATGTATTTGCCAACGATCTTGTCGCGAGAGGCCACATCAACCATGTCGTCCGCCGCGTCATCGAAGAGGGGGTCGAGCCGGTCAACGCCATACGCTTCGGAACGCTTAACGCCGCCGAACGGCTCGACGCAAAGATTTGGGAGCCATCGCGCCGGGACGCATTGCGGACATCGTTCTATTGGAGGATGTGAGGGCGATGAACGTCTCTGATGTTTTCGCCTCGGGAACGCAGGTCGTATCGGAAGGCAAGCTTATTAAGGAACAGAAAAGATTGGCGCCGCCCGGACATTTTCTAGAAACGGTGATCGTGCCGGAAATAACAGAGGAGGATTTGGCCATCCGCGTTGATGGCCCGGCCGCGGTTTCGGAAGTAAAATGCCGTGTCATTTCCTATCCGGATACGAACAGGCTCCCTACACAATTTAGTGAATTGGTTCTGCCCGTCGTGCACGGCGAGGTCATCCCGGAAAACTATCAGGGGGAAGAGGCGCCTCTTAACTACATAGCGGTTTTCCACCGGCACGGTAAAAACAACAACCGTTCGGTCGGCATATTGAACGGTTACGGCATTACTGCGGGCGCCGTAGTGACGACGATCGCGCACGACAGTCACCATCTGGCCGTATTGGGCACCAACAAGAAGGATATGGCGTTGGCCGCCAACCGGGCGAGAGAAATTCAAGGAGGAATTGTCGCCGCCAAGGACGGGGAAATTGTTGCGGAGCTGCATCTCCCGCTAGCCGGGTTAATGAGCTTGGACACGGCTCACGAGTTCGGACCTAAGTTGAATGAGTTTATTTCAGTGCTGCAAAGTACGGTTCTGCCTCGACAGCATCCTATTATGCGCTTGGTCGGCGTGACGCTGCCTGTCATTCCTCATGCAAAAATAACGGATTTGGGCTATGTTTACGTCGATACGCAGGAGCTTCTCCCGCTGTTTGTGTAGTGTCGAAAAGACCGCTCCGTGCGCGTCGCAACAATCGCGCAGGGAGCGGTTATTTATACCACCCTGCTCATAAAATGCTCCAAAAACCGCTCGGCGTCCACTTCCAGGCAAACATCCATGTTCGGCGGCTTCTTCGGACCGAACCGGCGAAAGGCGACGGTACGGCCTGTAGAATACAATCCTTCGACATCGACCTCCACGTGCAGCGGCTGCGTGCGGCAAAAGCTCGGATCAATAGCCATTCCGACCGCAAGAGGATCGTGCAGGGCGCAGCCTCCGATATCGGGTCTTTTATGCTCATAAGCTTTGATGTAGAAGTCCGTAGCGTCCGCCAGGAAATGCGCCAGCTTGCTGTCCTTGCTTCTCCATTCCTGCAGCCGCTCGCGGGACAGCAGCGTCTTCATCGTAACGTCGAGCCCTACGAGCGTGATCGGCAGCCCGGCTCGAAATACGTATTCGGCCGCCTCCGGATCGCGGTAAATGTTCGCTTCCGCCTGTCCCGTCACGTTGCCGGGCACGGTAACCGCGCCGCCCATGACCAGGACTTTGCCGACAAGCTTCGCAAACTCCGGATCCATCATGACGGCAAGCGCAAGATTGACCAACGTTCCTACCGCGATGATCGTAACTTGTCCCGGCATGCTCCGTACCTGCTCGACCATGAATTTCGCCGCATGCCCAGGACCCGGCTCGCCCTTAGGCAGCGCCGCTCCAAGCGCTCCGCCAAGTCCGTCCTCCCCGTGAATATGCTTCGCGTCGCCCTTCAAATTCCGGCGGAAGAGCGGCTTCCCTTCTCCGGCAATGACAGGAACGTCTTCGCGTCCCAGCAGCTCAAGCAAATATAAAGTATTACGTGTCGCTTCCTCCACGGACACGTTCCCGAAGCAGGTCGTCACACCCAGCAATCGCAATTCCGGCGATTGAGCCGCGTAAGCAATCGCCAGCGCATCGTCAACTCCGGTATCGACATCCAATATAATCGGCTTCATCCGTTCGCTCACCTCGGCTGCATATTTTATTATCGGGCCAGTACTTCCAAGAACCGGTCAATGAACCTGTCTCGGTCGACGCCAACGCATACGGACGCATTGGTCACCGACGGGGGATGCCGAAGATCGGCCAGCGTCGCGCCTCTGGACAGTTCGCCCTTCGTCTCGATCGTGATATAATGGCCCTCCGTGACGACCAACGTCGGATCCTCCGCCACGGCTACGGCGAGAGGGTCGTAAAGAGGGACTTTGTCCTTCAGGCCGTTATGCTTCACATAAGCGTCCGAATAAAACTTCAATATCGAATCGACAAACTCGATCAGCTTCTCTTTCCCTGGACCGGCGGAAGCGGCGAGCTCCTTGAACGTCTCCACCTCTTCATTCAGAAGGAGCGTCTTCATCGTGACGTCCCAGCCGACCATCGTAATGGGCATGCCCGATTCGAACACCCGGTGCGCCGCTTCCGGATCGTCTCCGATATTGGCTTTGTCTATGCCGTTTAGCGCCCCGCCCATCAGCACGAGACGTTTCACCTTCGAAGCGATCGAAGGGTCCTTCGCCAAAGCCACCGCCAAGTTCGTCATTCGGCCCACAAATACAAGCGTGAGCTCTCCGGGCTGCTCGTTGATTTTGCGGACGATGAAATCGGGAGCAAACTCGTCAAGCGGCTTTTGCTTCGGTTCCGGCAGCTCATATTCCCCCAGTCCGTTGTTTCCGTGAATCCAGGGAACCGCCCCCCTCCACTTGCAAAACAACGGCCCGGAAGCTCCCATCGCCACCGGAACCTCATACTTGACGCCTGAGAGCTCAAGTACGGCCAGCGTATTCTTGGTCGCCTGCTCCACGCCTACGTTTCCATAGACGGTCGTAAGACCTTCAAGCCGAATATGTTCGGATTTCAACGCCAGCAATATCGCCAACGCATCGTCAATCCCCGTATCGACGTCGAGAATCATTTTTGTTGTGGGCATTGGTTGGTCGCACCTTCTTTGTATAGTTTGTCAGCCTTTGACCGCACCCGCCGTCAACCCTTCCGTTACATGCTTCTGCAGCAAAACATAAAACAAAACGGTCGGAACGAGCACAATCGTGAAGGCTGCCATTTTCACCGTATAGTTGTTGTCGAATTGTCCGGAGATTAAAGCTAAACCGAGCGGCAATGTTTTCAGCTTCGTCTCGTTGATAAGAACGAGAGCGAACGACAATTCATTCCAATTGTTCAGAAACGTTAGTATGAACGCCGTAGCGAGAGCCGGACGGCACATCGGCAAAATAATTTTGCCGAATATCGTCATGGCCCCGCTTCCATCCATTATAGCCGCTTCTTCAAGCTCTCTGGGGAACGAATTCATGAAGCTGACCAGAATAAAGATGACGAGCGGCAGACCGAAAGCCACATATGGGAAAAGGAGCGTCAACCGCGTATTCAGCAAGTTCAGCGTCTTCATCTCAATAAACAGCGGGACGAGCGTGGCGTGAACCGGAATCAACATGCCCAGCACAAATAACATGAATATAAACGATCTCGCTTTAAATTCAAAGCGGCTTAGAAAGTAGGAAGCTAACGTTCCCGCAATCAATGTTACCAGTACAGATAGCAAACTGATGAACAGGCTGTTGAGAAAATACGCGCCGAGATTAGCCGTCTCCCATGCCTGCGCATAATTGCTCCACAACGGGGTTGAAGGGAGCGCGAACGGATGCAGGTTCAACTCTTGATCGCTTCTTAACGAATTGATCAGTATCCATAGAAGAGGGAACATATTTACCGCAAGCAGAAACATAAACAGTAGCTGCAGCATTCTGTGGGAAGCGGGCGCCTTCATTATCGCAGACATTGATTCCATCACCTCTGCAGCTTTCGTAAGACCAGTCTGCTAATGACAATAAGCAAGAAGCTGATGATGAATACAGCCGTCGAGACGGTGCTGCCGTACCCATATCTCATCGCGGAGAATGTGCTTTGGAACGCGTACGAAGCCATTACTTCCGTTGCGTGATTAGGCCCGCCGTTCGTCATCACATATACATGATCGAACGTGCGCAAGCTGCCGCTGATGCATAATGCGACGGATGTGAATATCGTATCCGATATCATCGGGATCGTGACGCTGCGCAATTTGCGGAACCCGGTCGCACCGTCGATATCGGCCGCCTCCAGTATCTCGTTCGGAACATTTTGCAGAGCCGCCAAAAAAATAATCATGTAAAACCCCGTAAATTGCCAAACGATCGCAATACAAATCATAAATATGGCGATCCCCGGTTCTCCCAGCCAATTGCGGACCCATGCATCCAGTCCGGCGGCGCGCAGCAGGCCGTTGATCAGTCCGATCTCGTAGTTATACATCATGCTCCAAAATACCGATACGATAATGGTGGAGATAACGACGGGAATAAAAAACACCGTCTTGTACAGGGATTTCCGTCTGAGGAGGCGTCCGTTAAGGATGACCGCGAAAAACAGGCCAGCCGGAATTTGAATCAATATCGAAAGGACCGTAATATAAACGTTGTTTTTGAACGAGCCCCAAAATACGCCGTCCCGGATCAATTCCGCATAATTGCCCAGTCCGAGCCAATGGAGCTCGGTGAACCCGTCCCACCGGTAGAAGGAATAATAGAACGAATTGAAAATAGGATAGATTGCAAATACGAGATAGAAGAACAGGGCCGGAAACAGTCCGGCCGCTATCAACCATTTTTTACGGTACAGAATATACATGGGAGTTCTCCTATCGAAGCAGCTTCTGGGCGTCTTCGGCCACTTTGTCCGGAGTCACGCTTCCCAATATCAATCCTTGAAGGGAGTTGTTCACCGCCGTACCTACATCTTTAGGCATGACATTGCCGAATACGGTCGAAATGCCGGTCAGCCGCTGGG
Source organism: Paenibacillus alkalitolerans (assembly GCF_016482785.1). GTDB lineage: Bacteria > Bacillota > Bacilli > Paenibacillales > YIM-B00363 > Paenibacillus_AE > Paenibacillus_AE alkalitolerans. Next base: position 83,274 of record NZ_JAEMXM010000015.1, read on the forward strand.
TAAGCTCGACCTGCGCTTGGAAATCCGGATCGAGATTGCCAGGGACCTCTACATTCGCAGAAACAAGCGCTCCGCCTTCAAGCAAGCTTGTGAACAATTCGTCGCCGTACATGAACTTGACGAACGTTTTGGCCGCTTCCTTCTTCTTGTCGTCCAGCTTTGCGTTGATTCCGAGTCCTTGATAGGTGGCGGCCGGCAGCGACATCGGGTCGCCTTTGCCTCCTTCGATCGAAGGGAACACGGCCATGCCGAACTCGAAGCCGCTCGCTTTGTTCGCAATGATCGGCTTGATGACCCAGCTTCCGTCAATGTACATGAGGGCTTGTCCGTTGACGAACCGGTCCGTTGCCGCGGCGGCGTCGATATTGTTCGCGTCTTTGTTGAATGCGTTGTTGTCCGCCAACTCCTTAATGATATTCAGTGCGGAGATGAATTCGGGATCGGTCAGCTTCTTCTCTTTGGCCAAAACCTGTTCGATAAAGCCGCTGCCGGCAATCCGGTCCGTTATGACCGACAAGTAAGTAGCCGGGAGGACGGTGCCTGTTTTATTGCCCAGGATGATCGGAGTGATTTTGTTATCGTTCGCGGCCTTGATCAAGGCCAGAAGCTCGGAATATGTTTTCGGAAATTCCGTATAGCCGAGGTCCGCCAGCAGCTTTTTGTTATAGAAAACCATACTCGAGTAGTTGACCTCGGCCGGAATCGCATACTGCTTGCCGTCTACAGCGAATTCCTTCAACAATCCCTCCGGAATCTTCGTGTCTTTCCACTCTCCGATCATATCGTCGATCGGCATCAGCAATCCGGCGCGGGCAAGCGGCTCCAGGAACGTTCCGCCGATAATAAGCTGCATCACGTCGGGGAGTTGGCCGCCGGCGGCCTGGGTTTGCAGCTTTAAGTTATATTCGTTATATGGAATCACTTCCATATTGATCTTAATATTCGGATGCTCGGCTTTGAATTGCTCCATGCGTGCGTAGTATTGCTCCGTGTACGGGTCATCCTTCATCCAGTCCGACCACAATGTAAGCTCGACGGTTTCATTGCTTGGCTCCGATGTGCTTTCGCCGGAACCTGACGTACTTTCACTGGAACCCGATGTGCTTTCGTTGGAACCCGACGTGCTTTCGCTAGAACCCGACGCGCCTCCGCATGCCGAAACGAACACAGTCAACGCCAATACGAGTATTAAAGCCGGCCATTTTCTCTTGTATTTCATAGCAGTTCCTCCATCTCCCGTAGTAACGTAGTTATTTTAGTAGAAAGCGTTATGTTCCGGTTACTTTTACTTTTTTATAGCTGTGTACCTCTCTTTTCCTTTACCTCCCTCACCTACCTGCCTTTTCCACCAGATTCCCATTGTATGTGATGTATTCTATCTCACACCTACGCTATACTGCATAATATTATATAAAACTATATTCATTGCATCGTTTCGTGTAAAGAAACCTATCATAATATTGTCGCAACCGATAATTTTATATCATTCTATTGTGCATAATGCTAGCCGTACGTACACTATCCCTTAGTTTCAGACCGTATGATCCTCCGCTCTGATGCTCTCCCCCGACTTCACGTTTCGTATCCTCTTGCGCACACTATCCCCGTAGCTCATAACACTGTAAATTTGGCACGGCCTTTGCTATTCGGACGCGACCGTCGCCATTTTGTGAACGAAAGAGTTCTTTGCCATTCTTCTGAACGAAAGGGATAGTGCACGCAAGAGAGTTAGTAGTATTGAGAGGGAACCGCGGCCAAATTGCGTTATTGGAAAATGAAGATAGACCTGCAAAGGGGGAGTCGAAATAATATATCGAAAAAGACACCCTTTGCAGGGTGTCCCTTACGAATCTAAGCACGTTTACACTAATAACCATCTACCGGTCTTGGGCAGCCCGTCTGCCGGCCGGAGCAATGTGTGGCGGCGGCGGAGCATCCATTCCTTCGCCCAAATAATAATCAACAAGCGTCGACTGCATATATCCTTTCACAGCCAGCGCATTGCGGTAAGCGGGGTTATGGGCAAGCGTATAGAGCCGCACATCCGACGGAACGTTTGTCGTATACAGCCTTAGTTCCGTGAAGTCTTCGCTCTCAAACAAAATCTCTTCCCGCCAATCGCCTATTAAATCTCCGTACAGCACAGGCGCGTTGCGCGAGTTGACCCTTACACCTTCCGCAGAGAACAGGCGGACGTTCAGGCTTTGCTCATAATCCCACTTGTCGACCGTATTGCGGTCCAGCAGCTCGCTCAACACATCTCCGTCCCACCATATTTTAAAATTAATAGACGGCTTAACGGTGCTTATTTCCTTACCGTCAGCACTAAAGATGCCGTCTGCGTTCGACCACATCTCGTACCCCCGGTACCTCGGATCGATGTCGGCGGCGGTCCCTCTCGCTACGTCCTGCGGAACCGCACCGGTACGAATGAGGGCTCCGGTGGCGGCGTCCGCATAAAACCAAGGAAACTGGTTAAAGTTCCCGTTCTCGGCCTGCTGAATGGCATATTGCTCTAAGCCTGGCCTATCGGGGTCGATATCCGTAATATGGAACCGGTCTCCGTGTACGGCGCCGGGAAAACGGTACAGCGTCTCGCCGTTGTCGTCCAGCGTCCAGCCTCCGAATGCGATCTCGTCCTTGCCGTCCCCGTCTACGTCAAGAATGCGGATCTGATGAAAAAAGTCGCCGTCCGCTCCAAGATGCTTCCAACGCTGCTTCAACTCTCCATCTTCATAATCGTAGGCGAGCGTCACATATTGAAACACGCGGTTGTTGTTGCGGTTTTTCAGCGCCGTTACCAGGCTCGGCCGGACGCCGTCCAAATAAGCGATCCCGAAATGGCCGCTGAGCGGTCCATCGTCCTTATAATCGTTCTCGATGACGGTCCGCGCTTTCTCCGTTCCGCGGCGCCCGTCCACGACGGAAATGTACTGCGTAAGCGAATCCGAGGCCGGAATGACGGAACCGTCGGCGAATGTTACGCCTTCGTAGGTGCGGAGCAGCACCTCCGCCCGGCCGTCGCTGTCCAGATCGAAGACGGTGACATTGTCGTTGTCCCGCCATCCACCCAGCCCGGGAATGCCGAATTCACTTACCGCAGCCGGAGGGGCGTTATAGGTATCGATCGGTTTTATGCTATAAGGACCCATATCGATCCGCCATAAAAATCCTTTCTTCAGGCTGTAGGCTTCCACATACCGATTGCCTCCCTTGAACGGAATACGGGTGACGACATATTCGTATTCCCCGTCCCCGTCCAAGTCGCCGGGCCAGCTGTGATGTACGAAATAGTCGGCCGGATTGTCCGTCACATTTTTCAGCGCAATGCTGAAATAAGGTTTCATCGGCTCATCGGCATCAAGCACGGCTTTTTTGCTGACGTCCTGCAGCTTTCCTTGCCAATACGATTTAACGAAATATTCATTCGTTCGGCTGAGATCGGCATCGGTGTCGATGAAATTCGTTCCTTGCGAGAGGGGTGCGCCGTTGAGCTTCACCTCTTCGCCGTCGGTAATTCTGTATACATCAAAGGTCACATCCTGCGGCTCCGTCGCAAGCAGCCGCCAGCTGACGAAGACGTCGCCGGCCTCCGTTCTCGTCGCGGCCACTCCGCGGCCCAGTGACTCGACGATTCTAGGCTCAGGCACGCTGCCCGCCAATTCCGCCTGACCGGTTGCCATTGCGGCTGACGGCGGAGAAACAAGCAAGACGGCTAAAATAGCCGGTATCCAATTGCATCTCATTAATCATCGACCTCCTATATGCAACGAGTCCTGGCCAGGAATCTACCATGTATTGTATTGCCGTGCGAAATCTCCTGCAATTGCACTTTTTTGCCGAATGTTCGCACAGCCTTTCTACACGCCTCTTGCGTCCCGGAAAAACAGATATTCCTCCCTTCGTTTCGATCCCCATACTGGAGATGGCGCAAAGGAAGGCCGGAAGGAGGAGGGGCAACCCTTTAATCGGGGGTTACGATAGTTTCGTCGAATGTGAGGATGCTTTTAGCTTCTCCCAGAATATTATTTCCCACAGCACTTCTTATATTTTCGACCGCTTCCGCAAGGGCATGGCTCATTGCGGCCTGTTTTTCCAACTTTGAAGACGGCGAGGTTCGCCTGTTTCCGGGTACTCTCGCTCTTGAGCACCAAAGATTCCAGCATTGCTTGATGCTTTGCCTTGTTTTCTACAAAGCAAGCCCACCATTCCATTTCGCTGATCGCATCTTCGATCAAGTGAAACTGTTTGGATTGTTTGTTTCGCTCAAGAACGGTTTCTTTCGAGCTTTCCAGCGTCTCTTCGATATCGTCCAACGTTATCATCATCTCATCGACATCGCCGTTATCGTACATACAAACGATTTCATCGAACAGCTCTTCCGGATATAAGTCGTTGCAGCTGGCAGCCAGATGAGCTTTTACTATTCCGCTGGAATCCTCCAATTGTTCATTAAACAAACTCCGAAAATAACTCAACACTTCATCCCGGTCCAAAACGCCGTTCAACACGAGTGTAACCAAGCAATGAAAGCCTTGTCCGCGAACAAATTCATCGATCTCGGGATTCCGTATCAACTGCCGAATCGGCCGTACGTCTCCATCGAAGACGGAAGCGAGCATGCGGCCCGAACCTTCCGTGACGGTATCCTCCATAATGTTATGCAGTATGTCGCCCGGCAGGCTCATTATGCGGATCAGCCGTGGAAACAGCTCCTTGACGCGAAATTGCGCAAGAAGATACATTGCATACAGATGATCTATCCGAGAGGATTCTTCAATAAACTTCTCTGGACTATCTTGCAATTCATCCATAATCTGAAGAAGTAAAGGAATGGCTTCGTCTCTTCTATCTATAATTTCCAGCAGCTCACTGCGGGGAAATGTTCCGTTGTTGCATCGAATGGACTCAAGCAATTGTTTCATTTGGCGACAACCTTTCCATAAAATCGCTATTCATAAGATTTCTCACAGGAGCAACACCTGCGGCACTATATCATTGTATAGGGCGGTGCAGGGCATGTAAATAAAATTTGAAACGATTAATCTGCACTGTCGCCCACTCTCCGCAAACTGAATAAGATAACCGGAGAAACGAATCTAAGGAGGACGCCACACGGGGACACCTATGGATATCGACCGGACGAAAGTACGGAATCCGTCACATGGAGCCGATGAACATTAAGCTCAATCAGGGAATATCCACACCTTACACGGAAAAGCTGCTGTTCGAAATCCCCGAACAAACAGGCGATCCCGATGTTGCAATAGTGAGGGAAGGGTAGGGATCACGATCCCTGCCTTTTTCTATTTATTGTAAAAAACGTGTTATGATAGAATTGCTTTGCTATAAAGGAGGGGGCGCACGATGGAATTTTTTCGATTTGATAGAGAAGTTGGCAAAAGGGTTACAAAATTCGGTTCCGACTTCATTATGTCCCGCATTATTCAAACTGAGAAAGCCGTTCATATCGGGTGTATGCACCTGAAAGCGAACGGCATCATAGGTTACCACCAAGCAACAACGCCTCAACTGCTCCTTATTATGGTTGGTGAGGGCTATGTTAGAGGTGAAAAAGATGAGTACTATAAAGTTCATGCCGGAGATGCCGTATTTTGGGAAAAAGGCGAGTGGCACGAAACAAAGACGGATACAGGACTAACTGCGATTGTAATAGAAAGTGAAGAGTTGAGCCCTGCATCATTTATGACTCGGAAGTAGCGTGACCTCTATCGGATCCGCCGTAAAGGAAGTACAGTCCTCTATCATAGTGTCTGGGGAGGCAGCCGGGAAAATAAAAGAAGTACAGTGCGTTATTAGCTTAAAAACCCTTATTCGAAGGCAATTTTCACCCAAATAGTGTACTGCTGTTCCTCTTTTTTTCCGCAGACCCGCCAAAAATCGCCAAATAGAGTCCCAGGCTTCCTCTATTTTTCGTGTCACGCCCAAAACAGCAATCCATAAGAAATCCGGCACGCGCGGCTATGATAGGATAGCTGTAGATTCCAGAACAATAAATCGAAAGGATGTTGAACATGGGAACATTGAAGCCTTACATTATATCGGAGGATGCGAGATCGCAAGCCGAGTTTTACACGCAAACCCTAGGCGGAAAGATCGAGTCCATATTGACGCATGAGCAGGGAATGGGAGCACAAAATGAATTTAAAGACAAAATCATGCATATGTGCTTCTCCGTTGCCGGAGAAAATAACATCTTTATGGCTGACGCGGTCGAACCGGTCACTCAAGGAAACGGCATCGCACTAACCATCGAGTACCCGACAAAAGCCGAAGCCGGCGCAGCGTTCTCGAAAGTTTCGGCTGGCGGCAATGTGAGGGCTCCTTTCGAAATGCAGCCTTTCGGCATATTTTACGGGGAAGCAATAGATAAGTACGGCGTAACATGGATGATCACCGCCCAGCCGGAAGAAGAATAAGCCTGCTCCAAGCGACCCACCCGCATTTTTCTTATGAAAGAATGCGGGTTTCATCTGTAAAGAAAGGATGAGCGAAAACGATGAGCAACCAAATACTGACCCGGCAATACGAATGGATTCAGCGCACGAGGGAAGTATTGTTCGATTATTGCGAAACCGTTATATCCGCCACAGACTACGTTAAGGGACTTGAGCAATTCGGCGGCGCATCTATTCGCAATCTTCAAGCGCATGTTATAGACTGCTATCGTTTCTGGTTAGGCCGCTTCGCTCTGCAAAGACCGCTGACTGACATTCGTGCCGAATCGATCGAAAATGTCCAAGAAATGCGCAAAGTTTATATAGAGATAGACCTTCTGGTTAACGATTTTTTGAATGAATTTGAGAGCCAAGCCGATCTCATGATTTCCGGCCGGCCGTCGTGGCAGGAAGAACATATACCGTTAACCCCTCTTTGGTTGTTTACCCATACTATAACGCATGAGTTTCATCATAAAGGACAAATCGTATCGATGAGCAGACAACTTGGCTATATGCCGGCGGTTACGGATCTGTATCACGAAACACGGCCGTAACTTGTATTACGCACGAACTGTTGGCCGCCTCCTTGGTTTCCTTGCTCCTTATACGCGACTACTTCACGTCAACGACATAATCCGCGGTAATCACCTTGCCGTTATGTTGAAATTGCGCCCAGATTTTATAAGTTCCGCTCTCCGGAAAAGTAGTGGCGAACTCGGCGACAGGCCCGGTCGCTTTCTCGTCCAGCGGGTGTACGTGCAAGTACTTCTCCGCGTCTGCAGATAAGATGACGACATGGCCAACCGCGCCTAAATACGGCTCCAGGTTATCAATACCTTGCTGCGTCTTCGCATCTCGAACGTCGAATGTGAGCGTGGCTTCTTCGCCGGCTTTCGCGCCGCTTAGCGCCAGCTTGATTTCTTTGCCGTCGACTTCCTTGACGAGCTTTGAATCGGCCGCGATCGAAACATGTTCGCCTTCCTTGCCCTCCACCTTCACCCATTCGCTTAGCGTCATGGCGGACCCGCCGGACGGGGTGAAATCGGCAAACACTTTGTATTCCCCGCCCGCCGGAAAATCAGTCTCGACCGTAAATTTGCCCTCTCCCTCGTATTCCGGGTGGATGTGACTAAAGAACGACAAATCGTGCTCCACAATGATGAGATGAAGCAGCTTCTCATGATTCACGTCAAAACCGTCTACCGGTTTCCCTTCTTGATCCGTGATTCGGACGGACAATTGTGTCTGCTCATTCGCTTTCGCGGCTCCGGTGTCAAACGTGAACGAAGCTTTGAGATTGCCAGGTGTCTCCTGTGAATCGTGCGCTCCATCGCCGCCGTGATCGTCCCCATGTCCACTGCCTTTTTCTTGCTCATTCGTCTCGCCGTGGCCGTCAGAATGCCCGGCTGTATCCTCGTTATTGCCTGTCTCATGGCCGGAACCGTGTTTTTCCTCGCCCGCGGCATCATTTTGTTTGTCCGCATTGCCGCATGCGGATAATAAAGCTAGAGCGAGCGCCGCCGCGGTAATCCAAATTGTTTTTTTGTTCATCGTTTAAGGCTCCTCATTCGTTTAATTGCCAGGTTACACTACGTCGTAGCCCTGTTCTTCGCAGCTCATGCCTTCTATTTTCAGTGTCACGTTTGTCATTTTAATTTCTCCTTCGCATCATTTTTACAATACTACCCTACCCTATATTTCACTTAGAAAAATAAACAGCATCACTTGCCGCGCCTTCCGGTTCAATATTCATCTCATCAGTTTATTCATCGTCGTCATGAGTTCGGATAATACTTCCGTATCGCCTTCTTATGTCCGATTCCTTAATTGCCATTACACTCCCCTCCCTTTTGCTATGATAATACCATACCCCCCACCCCTATTCAAGCGACCATACGAAATTTAGGACGAAACGAAAAAGCCCCGCTTACGCAGGACTTGATTGCTTCGCCCGCGGTATTCGAGGACGGGCAGCTCATTTTATCCATTCGGTTAATCGAATTAGTGCGGATATGGGTCAATCAAAAAACCCGGTCAACTTTAGTGTATTCCCCAAGGAAGCGGCCCCTCCCGTCATTTCGCGCGCAGCAGTTCGGTCCACATCTCCGCCGGCTCGTAGCCGAGGCGCCATACCGCGATCCCGGCAAGGTCGTATTTCTTGGCAATGGCGATCCGAGCCTTAATCGTGTCCGGCGTCTCCGCCCAAAGTACATATGTGAATCCGTCCTTGACGTAGGTGTACTTAGTCTGGCGGTTATATCGATCATACTCGGCCTTTTCCTCTACGGAAGCGAGCAGCTTCGGCAGGTATTTCATCATCATCGCGCTGGTGCCGACAAGCTTGCCGTTGTCGTCGAGCTTCCACACGCGTATGTAGAACGGAATGCCCAGTATGATTTTGCTCTTCGGGATATCGTAACTGAGGTAATTTGTGACGCCTTCCTCGAACCATGGCAAGCCGGATACCGGGCCCGGCGATGTGCTTCCTTTCCAGTATTGGTCGTAAGCCATAATGACGACGGTATCGACTATACCGGCGAGCTTCTCATAATCATAACCCGATATATCGTTATACTTGAGATGTCCGCGCGGGAGGTCGATGGAGACTGTCAAACCTTTGCGGTGCATCGCATCCGTAAAGTCTTTGACGAAGGCCGTGTACGCATCGCGGTCCTCTGGGGCAATCGCTTCAAAGTCAAGGTTGACGCCGCTTGCTCCGAGTTCCGTCAATCTGTCGGCCAGCTTGTCGATGAACTTCCGCTGTCCGGCGGGGTTTTGCAGGAATGCGCTTGCCAACTCCGAATCGTGGCTGTTAATAACGGCCGGCATGACCTGCGTGCCCCGGGTTTTCAATAGTTTGACAAACGCCGGATCCGACGTATCGATCATCGAACCGTCGGGCGCGGACAGTACGAACCAGGTCGGTGAATCGATGTCCAGACCTTGCGTATCCGCCACCTGAGCGAGCGCCGCTTTTTTGCTTGACGAACCGTTCCAGCCCATGTACAAGAGCTTGCGGGTGTTGTCCCAGACCGGCCTGCCTTCCGCTGTTCGAATGCGGGAGTTTTCAAGCATCCCTGCATAGCGCAGCGCGGCTTTAAGGGTATGGAACGATCGGACAAGACGGTTGCTTTGATAGACCTGCAGGTAAGGAACATTCGTCCACCAAACTTCGCCGCTCTTAACGACTTCCGTTCCAATGAACGACTTGGCATACGCTGCGGCATTGTCGACGCTGAAGAAGGTGCGGATCTCTTTGCCGTTGTGCCTTACGGAATACGGAGGCAGATTGGAATGAACCACCTTGCTCGTGGCGGTATTAACAACCTCGCTGCGGGGAACCGAGGCAGAAGCGCGGATCGCATCCGGCAAGAAAGCATACTTCGTACCCCCGGTGGAAACACCGTCCACAAACAAATCGTAGACAGCCGGTTTTTTCCGCTCCGCGCTTTTCCGATCCGTCGTCATATTGTCCCAAACCCACTGATTGGTTGCCAAATCCATAATGTGCGAGTTGGCCCAAAGCTTTGCCTCCTGTTTTGCTTTGGCCAGCGTAGAGAATCGCCAGGAAGGCAGTGACTTCTCCCCTTGGAACAATTGAAACCTGGCGTGCCGGCTGTACGCCCAGCCCGTCCGCTCCAGATCCCGGATATGGACATCCGTAAGCGTCTTTGCCAGAGCCAACGCATCGGTATAGGATTGAAATTCCCATTCGGGCCGCGTCAGCCCGCTCTGATAAACCACGTAGCGGGGAAGGTTGTCCCAAACCCATTGGCGCGTGGAGATCTTTTCCACATGGCTATTGCGGAAGCGCTTGGCGTAGGCGACCGCCTTAGACAGGGAGGCGAATTCGTGAAGCGCCTTGTCGTTCTGGTAGACGCGAAATGTGGCGATCTCGGCTTCACTGCCGGCTGCGGATGCCTGAATTCCGGGCACGACGGCCTGCACGATCAGCAGCAACGCAAATAAAAGTCCCAGTATTGATTTCATGTCTCTCTAAAGTACTCTCCTCTCTCAATCTACTAAAGACGGAAAAGACACCTAGGGTTGCATCAGGAAGGTTCGACAAAAAGTTACAATTCCCTCTGTATGAAATGAAAACGCAACTTTAGAACCGCAACGCGGCTGGAAACGCCGGGAACTTCTTGTTCACCGGGGTCTTTTGGTATATGTAAAGCAGACTGCCTCTTCCGAATGAGAATGTACCTGCGTCGGCCGCCGGAATCCAAGATGGCGGCATCGGCACCGCATCTGCAATGCAAAAAAGCGGCCGAACAAGGAGCAATTCCTGTTCAACCGCTTTTTCGGTTTAGTCCATAATTGAACCGCAGGTCAGGTTCACGATCGTTCCGGTCATTGTGCTGGCCCGATCGGAAGCCGCGAAGACCGCCGCATTGGCAACCTCGTTCAGGGTCGGGAGACGTCCGAGCGCGGTACCGTTCTCCATGTACGTCCTCACATCATCAGCCGGCTCAGGCCATGTCTCCGGAATGGCATCGGACCGCAGGCAGACGAATACTAAAAATGACCATGCATAGTAGATCACAGCTTCATTCAGAACCCTGTCATTCACTTCAAATATCAAAAAGTATACGCCAATCCCGCTTCCATCGAACTTCACATTAAATAGCTCAATAGACTTCATTACAGCCATAATACTTACAAAAACGCCTATCAGCGATAACGCCGTAACCGTTATCTTCTTCAACCATATCCCCTCCGTCATGGCACTCCAATCAACTATTTTTATATTTAGACGGCTGAATGCCAAAATATTTGCGGAATTGCCGGCTGACGTTTTTTCATTGTAGTAGTAATGTTACATTCCCGTCTGAGCCGTTTCTTCCGCCCCACGTTCGGGATTTAAGCCATTTTCCTGAACCCATGTCCACATAGCGGCAAAAATAGGCTGCAGATTCCGCCCGCGCTCAGTCAGCTCATATTCAACGTGTAGGGGCACCCCGGGATACAGCGTGCGCGTAATAATTCCCTTCTCCTCCAGCATTCGCAGCCGATCCGTTAACGTCTTCGGGCTAATCGGGTGCAGCCTTCGCCGCAGCTCTCCAAATCGCTTGGTGCCGACAAACAACTCCAGCAGAAGAGGAAGGGTCCACTTGGAGTCCAAGATTTCCAGCAAAGGATCAACGGCTTCGATACAAGAGCGATCCATCATCGAGGTTTCCTCCTTAGTTCATTTTATGAAACTATTGCACTTTAATGTAACTACTTTTCAAAATGTACCACAATCCATTACCATTGAAAACAGCGGGAGGGAAAAATATGAAAAACGCATTATAAAGGAGGGAGGCGACAATGAAAAGACCTTTTGAAGTGGACGTGGCTGAGTATCCGTTCAAAGACCGCTGGCTGCCATACCGCGACGGAAATATACATTATATTGACGAAGGAAACGGACCGACGGTTCTTCTCCTTCATGGGAATCCGACGTGGTCATATCTTTACAGGAATGTCATTAAGGAACTGCGTGGTGAATTCCGTCTTATCGCTCCGGATTATCCCGGCTTCGGGATGTCCAGAGCGCCATCCGGCTATGGGTATACCCCGCAAGAGCATTCGGAGGCCATATCGGACTTCATCCTCCGCTTGGATCTGAAAGACTTTATACTTGTTGTCCAAGACTGGGGCGGACCGATCGGCTTTAACTACGCCGTACGGAACCGGGATCAACTGCGCGGCATCGTCGTGATGAACACTTGGGGCTGGCCTGCGACGCTGCTTCCGATGAAACTTTTCTCGCTTGTAATGGGAGGCCGGCCTCTCGGGTATTGGCTGCAGACTCGCCTCAACTTCTTCGCCAAGGTCATCGTACCGCACGGCATCCACCATGCCGAGAAAGTGACGGAAAGCCTGAGGAAAGCTTATACCGCCCCTTTCCCGACACCGGAGTCCAGAATCCCGACATGGATATTCCCCAGACATATTCGCAAGGCCCGGCCTTGGTTGGCGGATATTGAATCGGGACTGCCGTCGCTATCCGATTTGCCCGCGCAAATATTGTGGGGGACGAAAGACAGCGCCGGCTTCCCGCTTGAAGCCATGGCCAAATGGCAGAGCTATTTGCCGATGAACGAAACCGAAATCCTCGACGATGCTTCTCACTATGTGCAGGAGGATCGGCCGGATCGGGTAGCGGCATCAATTCGAAAAATATGGACAAGAACGTCAGGAGGAAAACACATATGAAAACTATTTTATGGGCAACATTAACCGCTAACGGCAATTATGCGCAAACCAGCCCTGATAATCTACCGAAAAAAGAAGCGCTGGACGACTTCGCGACACACGCCAAAGCTGCAGGAAATTTCGTTGTCGGACGTAGAACATTTGAGCAAATGCAAGATCCAGGAAGAGTACCCCACGAGGAACGGGTAAACGCGGACGGCCCTTTTGCCGGGATCGATATCGTTGTTATGTCCAAGAGCATCCAAGACATCCCCGGTGTAACGGTTGTAAGATCTCCTCAGGAAGCCTTGGACTACTTGCAGGGAAAAGGCCACCATACCGCTCTCATTAGCGGCGGTGCGGATATCCACAATTCGTTTCTAAGCCAAGGACTTGTAGACGAAGTGATCTTCAATATAGCGCCTGTACTGGAAGGTAAGGGCCTTCATCTCATGATCGACACAGATCATTATACGTTCAAAGATGTCCAGCTTCTGGATACCAAGCCGCTTGGCGGCGGCGTCGTGCAGATGCATTACGCGGTTAACCGCTAGAGTGTCATAGTAGAATCAAGTGCTAGATTGGCCCTAAAAATGAAACAGCGGCGGGACTACACGAGACCTGAAATCATGCTTATGTTTGGCGGAAATATGGCTAAGGTCCATATTGAGATGAGGCGGCAGGTAAAAAGGTATCCGTAGATACCCAAAACAGGTGTAATTCAGATCGAGGAAGCTGCCCTCATCGAGCAAAAAAACCAAAACGAGAGCAGTGAGGGAATATAGAGCATAGAGGCCGGGATCATTTCCCGGCCTTTTTTCTTTACGAATCGCTACTTCTTTAATCTTTGTACGAATCTTTCTACAAAGTAAGAGGTAATGGCAGAAACAATTCCAACAAACAAACCACTGCCTAGTCTACTAAGGTTAATATCTCCATCTAAATACCATCCAAATAGAACCCAAATAACGAAGACTATAATACCTCTAACGATGTGAGGTAGCATAAAATATCACCCCCCAATATTTACAAATATACCACTTTACAGTTTGATGCAAAAAAGGCCGGGGCTTTAATTCCCTCGGCCTTTTTGATTCAACTTCTCTTGCGAACATCTGATCTAGTGCCTGAAGTAGCTGGCCTTCATTCACAATAACCAGTTCACTAACTACATGCACATGTAGTTAGTTTATTTCATAAGGAGAGTGACAATGAATATTGACCAAGAAGAATAAGTACATACGCATCCTTATATTTCTTCTCGCTGATGTTTTTGTTCAATTTACCCCGAGTGAGGGAACCACGCTCCCGGACCCATGTCAGGACCTCACAGGTCCGTCTCCATANGCTGATGTTTTTGTTCAATTTACCCCGAGTGAGGGAACCACGCTCCCGGACCCATGTCAGGACCTCACAGGTCCGTCTCCATAATCTCCGGAACCATCTCATAAGCAATCGGACGCAACCGTTCCGCGGCGGAAGCCGGAATACTGCGGTACGGCCAGCGCATCCTGCAGCCTACATCGGCCCAGCCGCCGATTACGGACATAAGCTTGTCGCAAGCCGCGTTGCAGTATCCCTGCTCCGTGATGAAAGGAGATATGCAGTGCGCCATGAACCTTTGTATGCGTCTTTCGATATCAAGAGCGCGCTCCATGTCGGAGCTCATCAGATCATACCAGCGCTGCGCACCGAGAGGATTAAGACAAGCCACGTTGGAATAAGCTCCATGGGCACCCTGAAGCAAACCGGTTGCCAAGCAGTGGCCCGGTATAAAAACCGAGATTCCTTGCCCATGCTCCTTCATGGATTCATACCACGACGAATCTCCTCCTGCAGTTTTAATTCCAACCAAGCTAGGCACCGCTTGTTTCAGCTTGCCATACGCCTCCGGCGTTAAAACCCTTTTGGCATGGGGTGGATTGTACAGCACCAAGCCAATGCCGTCAGCCGCCTCCGCCATCCGCTTCAGACAATCAATCGCCTCATCGTCTCTTAGCGGAAACCAATCGGATAAGATGACTTGAATTGCGCTTGGTCTATATTTCACCGCACGCTTGATACGAGCTAACGAGAGCTGCGGGCTCATGTGACTCGCGCCGATTTGAAAAGGTACACCCTTGCGTTCGCATCGGTCAGCCACAATCTCGCTGATGCGGATATACTCCTCATCGCTTTGGGTATGGAATTCCCCGGCGGTTCCATTCGTATACATCCCGTTCAGTCCGAGCGCCGCCATGTAATCGACAACCTGCTCCAACCGAATAAAGTCAATTTGATCATCCTCGTTGATCGGAAGCATCAGCGTTCCCCAATTGCCGAATATCTCATGTGCCGCCATCGGCTTCATAGACTCTCCTCCAAACATATCGGCTTTCCTTCCAACTCATTGCTTCACTTTCAAAACACGACCCTTGATATATCAATGTTATTGACGTATCAAGGGTCATATTCGGATCAAGTTTTCGGTTTCTTCTTGCCCTTCGTTTCTTTAAAGTTTGCAACCAGATGCACGGCTTCCGTTTCCATCGTGAATATATAAGATTCTTTCCTGCTGACTACCTTATCTCCAAGGGTCCAGCTCACGAACTTATAGCCCGCATTGGCCGCAGCCGTCACCTTCACGCTGTCGCCTGCAATATAGCTTCCGGCTCCGGCAACCTTTCCTCCGCCGGACGGATCGGCGGTTATAGTAACAGCGTAAACGCGGACTAAAGCCGAAATAGCGGCCTGCAGATCTGCCAGAACCCGATCGACCCCTGCTTGCGTTATTCCGTCGCTGTCCAATTCCGCTTCCGCTGCCGTCACGGCCGTCTGCATGACCGACCAGCTTTGCGGAGTATAGTCCGCTTGAATTCGCGATTTCGCATCCGCCAATGCCGTATCCAAAGCCGTTGAATCAACGGGCGGCTGTGATGCAAGCGCCACAATTTCCTCTGCGCTCAAACCATAGTTGTACAGACGCACCTCATCTATGTTCCCATTCCACGGGCGGTCGGCGCCGCTTTTCGCTTTACCGATCCTTAACACATTAGAACCGTTGGAAACGTTAAATGAAGAAGTGTCTTTATTTGCCGCTTCTACCCCATTTACATAAATATACAGCTTATTTTGCTTCCTCTGGAATGCGAGATGCGTCCATTCTCCCGGACTTATCGCGCCGTTCGCCGTCCATACGATGGTTTCGGCGCCGTTAAAGCCGGTACTGAACTGCACGGCGGTTCCTGAAGTGCGCGCCCACCATTGGCTGATCGGTGCCGTATTGTTTCCGTACCAGAACAGAAACCGTTGTCCGTCCAATTGATCGGCCCGTACCCAGGCGGTTGCGGTAAAATCGCCTGTACCGAACCGCATGCCGCCGCTATCCGCCCCGGTAATATCGATATGATGGGTCGAGCCGCCGAATCGGACCGCTTTGCCGATATAGCCGGGTACATAGGTTGCGCCGTTGATTATAGCACTGTCATTTCCCATCCCTGAAGAATCATATATGCCGTTGACGTCCGTTTTCTCGAATTTCCAATTAGCGACCAGCTGTTTTTTCTTAAAATGAGCGACGAGATCAACCGCTTCGGTACCCAATACAAAGGTGTAATCCGGATTTTCGCTCACTACCGATCCGCCTTGCGTCCAGTTGACGAATTGATATCCCGTGCCGGCCGCAGCGCTCACGGTTACCTCGGAACCTTGCAAATATTCCCCGCCTCCGGTTACGGTTCCCCCGTATGCCGGGTTCGCTGACACAGACACCATATGGGCGATCGTCGTTTCGAAATGAGCTACGAGGCTGACCGCTTGCGTTCCCATCGTAAACGTGTAAGTCGGGTCCGCGCTCACTTCCGCCCCGTCTTGCGTCCAGTTCACGAATCGATAATCCGGGTTCGCCGAAGCCGTTACCGTTACGCTCTCGCCCTCTTGCGCATAGCCTCCGCCGGTAACGCTCCCTCCCTCCGGCGGACTGGCCGTTACCGTTACCGGACGTCCGGATACAAGAGCCGAAATAGCGGCTTGCAAATCCTGCTCCGCTTGATCGACTCCCGCTTGGGTAATATCATCGCTGTCCAATATGGTGTCGGCAGCCGCCAAGGCAGCCTGCAGATCGGCCCAACCTTCAGGAGGATGATCATCCTCGTTCAATGCTTTGGCCTCAGCGATCTTCGCCTCAAGCTCCGTTGTATCGACAGGAGATTTTGCCGCCAGAGCCTGTATTTCCGTTTGACTCAGTCCGTAGTTGTACATTCGGATCTCATCCATTTTCCCGAGCCATCCGCGGTCTCCCGACTTCGCCCTGCCGACATACAAATTCGTCTCCGGTCCTCTCGATATATCCAGCGGAGTCGAGCCTTTCCTTGTTTTCCTGACGCCGTCCACATAGATTTCCATCACGCCGTTTTTTCTTTGGGTTACGATGTGATGCCATACGCCGGCCCTGATCGGCGCATCCGATGTGGATGCGTTCACTTCCGTTCCTGCGCCTTCGGGTTTATTGCCGGTCGAAAACTCAAGATTTGCCGTACCCGTAGCTGCATTCGGCTTCGTGCGCACCCACCATTGGCTGATATCGCTCAGGTGACGCCCATACCAGAAGATCACATGCTGTCCGTTCATTACATCATCGGCATACACCCAGGCGGTTACGGAAAAATCTCCGGTACCGAACTTGGTTGCATCGATGCCCGGAACATCAAGGAGCTCTTTCTCTTCTAAGGTCGACCCGTTCGGCGAGTTATCGAATTTCAGAGCTTTGCCGATATATCCTTGTTCATAGTCAATGCCCCTGAACGCGGTAACGGCGCTGTTTCCATACCCGGACGAATCGTACAAATCGCCGGCGTCGGACTTTTCGAACTTCCAGTTGGTAACCAATCGTTTCTTGGCAACCCTGAGCGTATATGTGTTCGTTTGATCATTTGCAGTAACCGCAACCTGAATCTCCGCCGATTCGCCGGGCAGCTGCACTTCGAAAGCTTCACCGCTGTTAGCCGGCTGGCCGTTAACGGTAATCGCCGGGCTGCTGTTCGGATAAGCGGTAGGAGTAATATGAATGCTGGAAACGTTCGCATCCACCCTTACGTCATAAGAATAGATTTCGCTGATAAAAGAAGGCGCAAAATCAACCCCGTCTCCGGATATCGTTAGATTATTCAGCTGCGCCATCGGCGGCGGAGACGTGAGCCAGTCTATTCCGAACTTCTTGACGGTCAAATACTTATAGGGGTCCCTTTCGTAGAAAACATATATAGATTTATCCGGCCCCACGGCAATGTCGGAATAGGCCGCGCCGCCCAGCTGCAGGAGCCTTGAATACGCCCATGTCTCGCCGTCATCCTCGCTCATTCGGAGGGTGAGATGCTCTCTGGCCGTTTCGCTGTTCGGATTTACGAACAGGATCCGATTCTCGTCGTAGCGGACCATGCTGCCGAAGCATAACGGGTCGACCAGCTCCTCGTCAAATACAGGCGTTGACCAGTTACTTATCCCGTCAGGACTGACAGAAACCGCTCTGCGATGGCCGGAATCGTTATTCCGCATGTTAATCATGACTCTTCCGTCAGACAGCTCGACCAGCGTCGATTCATTCGGATTCGACAGCTCGGGACTGTTCTCGGCGACGATTTCGCCGATATGCCATGTATTTCCCCGGTCGTCGCTGTAAATGGTCGCCACCGCCGAAGGGCCATGAGCCGTAGGGTTCGCCTCGCCTCCGTTCGCCATCCAGACCGAAGCGAGGAGCCGCCCGTTGCTGAGCTGTATCCCATGGCCCGGACCGGTGGCGATCACCCGCCAATCATAAGCAGATTCGTGGAAAGCGTACGTAATGTCGGCAGGCTTGGACGAACTCGGATCCGTCGGATTCGTCCAGGTCACCCCGCCGTCGGTGCTCTTCAGATGGAACGTCTGCGCGTATTCTTTGCTGAATAGAAAATGCACCGTGTTCGTGTCCTTCTCCGCAATCATCACCGGGTTATTCATCGTGCTCTGGGTGGAAACACCGTCAACAAGCTTGACCGGCGCGCTCCACGTTAAGCCGTTATCAGTGCTCCGGACCATCAGAATGTCGATATCGGCCCAGTCGGAGGTCGTCTTTCTTGCCTCGCAGTATGCGATCAAGGTTCCGTCCTGCGTCACGACAATTCCCGGTATCCTGAATATTTCATAATACTGCCCGTTTATCGTCGATTTCTGGGTAAACAAGTCCGTCATGGTTGCAACGTTATCCGTATTCACGGAAGCCTCCGCCTTCACCGGCACGCTAAACGACATTTGAGTAAAAAGAATACACATCATAACAAGGACGCAAATCCTTTTATTGAAAACTTCGCGCATACTTCTCCTCCTTTTTCAAAAACAGTCCCTATGAATTTTCACGACCAGCTTCACTAGAGGCGCCGCTCCATCCGGATCCGGACTGCAATTCGGACGATGATGCTCCCCCTTTCATCATCCTTTCACCGCCCCTGCAGTCAAACCGCGGATGAAGCTTTTCGAGCCGAGTACGAAAATGAGGATCAGCGGCAATATCGCGAACAGCAGCCCGGTCAGCCTGGCGCCGTAGTCCGTATAGTAAATATTTCCGAGCGATTTGATGCTCAGCGGAATCGTGAACAACGATTCTTTGTTGACCAGCACGAGCGGCAGCATATAGTTGTTCCAAGACCACAGGAAGATGACCATGGATAAAGTCGCGACGGCGGGCTTTATGACCGGCAGCACGATCTGCAGAAAGATTCTGAATTCGTTGCAGCCGTCCACCCTTGCGCTCTCGATCAGCTCCGTATGCAAGGAGGATTTGATGTACTGCGCCATCCAGAACACGCCGAAAGCGTTCGTCGTCCATACCAAAATAAGCGGGACGAGCGAATCCGTCAGATGCAAAAACCGCATTTCAATCAAATAACCGATCATCCCGATTTGCGGAGGGATCATCATCGTCCCGATGATAAAGGCGAAAAAAGCCCCCCGCAGCTTAAATTCGTATTTCGTCAAGGCATACCCCGTCATCGCGCTGATAAACACACATACGGCCGTGGCCGTAACCGATACCAAAATACTGTTCCAATAACTGTGAAAAAAGCTGCTCCCCAGCACCGTTCTGAAGTTGTCCGCGAAATAGGCGCCGGGCAAAAATATTTTTCCTTTAAAGATATCTCCGGTCACGCGGGTCGTCATGACGATCAGAAAGTAGAAGGGCAGGATGGAAATGACAGAAACCAGGAGCAGCAATACGTTCAGTGCCGTTCTTCTCATCACTAATCCTCTTTCTTCATTAATTTATAGCTGACGGCGCTGAACGCCATAATGATCAAGAATAGCGAAAAGGCGACGGCCGACCCGTACCCGAATCTGGAGGTGGCGAAGGTAACATCGTAGAAATGCCATACGACGGTAAGCACCGAACGGTCGGGGCCGCCGACGGACATATTCGCTCCGTCTCCCGCAAACAGCAGCTGCGGTTCGTCAAACATCTTGAATCCGCCGATCAAGTCGGTCAGTATGAGGAACATCGTGATCGGCGCGAGCAGCGGCAAAGTGATCTTGAAGAACGTATTGGCCGGAGACGACCCGTCCACCTTTGCGGCTTCGTACAGCTCCGAAGGTATCGCGCTCATGCCCGCCAAATAGATAGCCATGTGATACCCCGTATATTTCCAAATGATCATAAGCGAAGTCACCAACCGCGCATTTAACGGTTCCCCGAGCCAATTGATCCCTTCCTGAAGCAGGCCCGTGCGGATCAGCGCCGTGTTTACGACACCCGCCGACCAATCGAACAGCAGCGCGAAGATCAATCCGATCGCTACAGGCGTTGTAATATACGGAATGAAGGTTACCGTCTGGAAGAACGATTTGAATCTCGGAAGATTGAAGAGAAACACGGCGAGCAGCAGCCCGAAAACAATCGTCGCCGGAGTCGACATGAGCATGATCAACAGCGTATTGCCGACCGATTTCCAGAAAAAGATGTCTTTCGAAAATACGTGCACGTAATTTTGAAGACCTATAAATTGTTTTTCGCCGATCCCGTCCCAACTCGTAAAACTGATGACGAAGGAGTACAAAATCGGGTAGATTTGGAAAGCGAGATATAACAGCAGGAACGGAGCCATAAACAAATAGGGCCACGCTTTCATGCCGATGCGGACGGGTCCGCCTTTCTTATGCAGAGTCTCCGATTGGGTTCCCATACTTGTATCTCTCCATTTGTCTTTAGTGCGTAAGAAAACTACGACTGACCAAGTAAAACATATAAGTTGTCGAGTCAACTCGCTGCCGAAGGTCCATTTTTGGTAAAAATGTAGTCTATTTTTGCCGCCGGGATGAACGTTTAAAACATTAGGTGTGTCGTCTTGCCGCAGTAGGTGGATGTTCGTTAAATGGTCAGTCGTAGAAAAAGACAGCTATATTCGAATGGATTCTTCTATAGCTGCCGTTTCCGTTGATAATACAGAATTTTTAGCCGTGAAAACCCTTGTCATTAGGCATGAGATGAATCGGCTTCGAGCAAGGACTGCCTGGGGCAGTTCAGTTGCTCGACACTCATCGGTTTGATAAAATAAAAACAGGTGTTCGCTCATTGAAAACAGCATAGATATGAGGTTGCTCGGACGTAAAGTAGACTTTCCGAGCGTAAAATCTATGGAGTCCGTCAAGCACAAGACGTAAAAACATCTGAACGCCCACCTGTGGTAGATGGTAACAGTCTGCCAGCCTAAGATGCTATATGCACTGTCTTAGGACGGGCTGATGGCACAGCCCTGAACTTGGGAGTTGTACGAAGCAGAAATGAACTGAGTATGCTAACTACCCAAGAATCCCACGGCTTTAGCTGTGTGGAGTGTCAATTCACTTCAATGCCCGGCACCTTCGCTTTGATCTCCTCGATCAGCTTCGGAAGAACGTCATCCAGCGTTGCATTCTTATCGGAATTCAAGACGTTAAGCGCAACCTTGACCGAAGGAGTGAGAATCGAGTCATATTCCGAAATTTTCGGCAGGCTGATTTTCGGCACCACGTCTTCCATCCAGAACTTCCCGACATCCTGCCCGGCGAAGAACGGATCGACGACGGAAGAGAATTGCGGGTCTTCATATACCGATTTCAACGGAACGAAGAAGTTTAACGTCTTGCTGATTTCCGCTCCTTCTTTCGTAAGCAGCAGCCATTCGATGTATTTCCACGCCAATTCTTTGTTCTTGCTGTCCTTGTTGATCCCGAATACCGTTCCGCCCCAGGAGAACGGGCCTTCCGGCGGTATCATGAGTCCCCATCTTCCGGAGCCGTCTTTATCGTTCGTCTTGATCACGAATTGCGGGCTCCAGTTCGCCGAGGGATAGAAGATATGCTGTCCGCCCGCGAAGCTGGCGTTCCATTGCGGAGACCATTGCTCAAGCTTATCCACGATTCCGGCGTCTCTGATTTTGATGATCGATTCCAGAGCGATTTTCACCCGGCCGGTTACGTTCAACGCGCCGTCTTGCAGCAATGGCGTCTGGTTTTGGCCCAGGAAGAGATTGTACAAGTCGCCCGTGCTTGCGAACATGAACACTTTGCCGCCGCTCTTTTCCTTTACTTCTTTACCTTTCTCGATCAGAGCGTCCCATGTCGGGAACATCGCTTCCAATTCCTTCGGATCGTCCGTACCGAAGTATTCTTTCGCCAAGTCGCGGCGGTAAGCGAAAGCCGCGGGCGTTACGGATTGCTCGATTCCGACGATTTCCCCCTTAGGGTTGCTTGTCAATGGATGCAGGTAATCGAACACCAAGCTTTTGTCGAAATTGTACGGAGCCGCTTCAAGGTTTTCCCAGACATTCAGGTTGAAAGCTTTACCCCGCCAGCCCATCTCTCCGACCAGAAGGTCCGGAAGCTCTCCTCCGGATGCGATGGTCGTCTGCAATTTCTGCAAATAATCTCTCGCAGCCACGTTCGTTACTTCGAGCTTAATATTCGGGTATGTTTTATTGAATTCTTTGAACGTCGTATCATAATAGTTTTGGTCCCATCCCCAAAGGGTGATCGTTCCGGCGTAATCCTCGGGCTTCTTTTCTGTTTCTGCCGCTTCGCTTTCGCCGGAAGTCTCGGCTGCCGTCTCTTTCGCGGGTTCGGTTGCTTCCGGCGAGCCTTCCGACGCCGAATTGCCCGAATTGCCGGATCCGCCGCATGCCGCCAGCATGGATGCCAGCATGGCCAGCACAACGATCACGGAAAATAAGGACTTGATTGTTTTACTCATTGACAATCCCCCTGCAATAAAGTGTGGTTTGCGGTACATCTACAAAATAACAATTTGAATCCGCTTTCAAAACACGATAATCCGGTTATTTTGTATAAAATCCGGGGGCGCTCAAAGGTATTTCAATCGAGACGAGCGTGCCTTTGCCGATTTCGCTGTCAATCCGAATATCGGATAATGATCCGTAATAGCTGCGAATACGGTCCCTGACATTGGCCAAACCGATCGGGCGCATCCCGGAACCGGGATCGCTGATTTCGTCGCCTCTGCCGAATTTTTCAATTAATGCAGCGTCCATGCCGACACCGTTGTCCGCGATCTTGATCTGAAGACGTTGGTCCGCCCGAAGCAAGGAGATGGATATCGTCCCTTGTTCGGGATTCGGAATAATTCCATGGAACAGCGCATTTTCGACAAGAGGCTGAAGAAGGGTTTTGGGAATCCGCTCCTCCCATACCTGTTCATCCACGCGCCAGTCAACGGCGAACCGTTCCGGATAACGGTAATTTTGAATCGTCAGATAGTCCCGCACATGGCTGATTTCCTCTCTCACGGTCGCGAAATATCCGTCCTTCGCAACGGTAACGGTATCCTGCAGAAGCCGGATGAAGGACTCCATCATCTTCACGATATCGTGATTGCCTTGCTCCCGGGCCATGTAAATAACCGTATTCAAGGTGTTATAAATAAAATGCGGATTGATCTGCGACAGCAGCAGGTCGATTTGCAGCCTCCGCTTGATGTTCTCGTCTTCGATCGATTGATCGATATACTTCCGGATATCCTGCAGCATGCGGTTGAAGCCGTTGCCGAGCAGCTCGATTTCGTCGCCGCTGCGTATGGACACCACGGTATCGAGCTTGCCCATGGCGGCTTGCTTCATGGCGTTCGTCAGCCTAAGGATCGGTCTCGTAATGTTCGCAATAACAGGCGTCAATGTAAGCATGATGAGGAGAATGCTCGCCATAGTCGATACGGTAAAGAAATAATAGACGAAATCGATCTTCTTTAATACGTCTCGTTTGGATTTGAACGTAATCAGCTTCCAATGGTCGAACATCGCTTGGTTGACGTGAACGATTTGTTCGTTCGTTTCCTCTTCGTAGGCGGATCCGGAACCGGCCCGTTCAAGCAGCGGCTCGATCGGCACGGACTCCTTCCCGATTTCTCCGGCGGACAGAAGCGGGCGATTGTTCGCATCCAATAAATAAACCGCATCATAATCGGTTAGATCGGCAGGCATCGCTCTCATCAAGTAATCCAAGTTGATGTGGACGATCAGATGATGCAGCTTGCTGCGGGGATTCAAATCAGGATTATAGTTAATGATGTAGCTAACGGCGTTGATCTTTGCCTGCCCCGGTTTCCAGACGTGCCTCTCGGAAAATCCGGAAAATACGTTCCGATTTATGAAATTTGTATGCCAGTCTTCCTCCAAGCTGCTTGAATAATAGCTGTTGAACAACGGGTTCGAGGATATGACCTTCCCGTCTTTAGCGACCAGAACGACGCTGTCGATATAATCTTTAAGCAGCAAATAGTTTTTCAGTTTCGTGGACAGCCAGTCTTCGCTGCTAAGACGCTCATAGAGGTCCTCCGAGTATAAAGAATTAATGCGCAATTGGATGTCTCCGTCCACAATGATGTATTGGGCCAGCTGCCGGATATCGTCCTGAATGTACCGGATTTGCCCCGAGGCTTGCCTGATCTTGATCGCTTCGTCTTTCATAACCTGGATCTTAAGAATGTTTCGAAAATATCCGCCCGTGAAGATGCCGCTGACCAGAAGGGCGACGGTAATAATCAAAGCCGCGCTGAAGATGATCTTGGCTTTAATTCCCCGCCTCATTTGCCCTTCACCGTGCTTTCCGTAAATTCTTGAGGTGTTAAGCCTGTCCATCTTTTAAACACTTGACTAAAATATTGGCTTGTCTTGTATCCGACCAGCTCGGAGATTTCATAGATCTTGTATTGGCCGGTCATCAGCAGCTCTTTCGCTTTCTCTACGCGGCAGCCGGTCAAATAATCCGAGACCGTTCTGCCGACCTCGGCTTTGAACAGATGGCGGAGATGGTCGCCGCTAACCGACAACGCTTCCCCGATGGTCTCCGCAGTCAGCTCTTCCTTATAATGCTCGTGAATGTAGCGTACCGCTTGTTGAACCTTCTTGGAGTAGGATGCGGCCTGAGATGAATATTCCGTGATGCGGCCGATCTCGTCTATGAACCATTGCTTGATGTCTTCCAAGGAATGCCACCTGCCGCTTTGCGCTGCGCCATGTTTCCGGACTAAATCGCCGTAAGACGGCATGCCTTTGCTCTGCATCTGCCGTTCCATGATGCGGATGAACTCATTGCAAATCAGCTTCAAGCCCTCGGGATGGAAACGATCCGTCTTCATTTCCGCAAATACGGCTTTCAAACAGCGCGCGAGCTCCCTTTCATCGTGTTGATTCGGAAGGTTTCGTATATGTTGGGCTTTGCTCCGCCACTCTTCGAGGAGGCCGCTGTCCGGCAGTTTAAGCTCCTGCGCGTATTTTATCGTTTGTTTGCCGTACAGAATAAATAAAGAGGACTTCTTGTCCAACTCGCGATACAGCTTTGGAAGCGCCTCCATTTTGGTGAATGCTTGGGATATCAAGATCGATACGGACCGGCCCCGCTTAGCCGCTTCAGACTGCAGCATGGATGCGGTTGAATAGGAATCCGACAACAATTGCCTCTCCCCCGAGTACGCTGCGGCTGAATAGAGTACGAGCTGTTTTCCACTATTCAGGACAACAGATTCAATCCATTGCAGTCCACGCGATTCACCATTTCCACATATTTCCCCCCATTCGTCCGCATTCGGAAGTGCACCTGATATAGAATAATCGCCGATATCGAGGACCGGAAACGGAACGTCGGCATGCAAATAAAACAAGAGAAACCTTGTTCCGGATTCTCTCGCGCTTCGTTCCACTGTCTCAAGCACATGGCCCGGAAGCTCGCCGCCTTCCACAACACCCTTCAAGTGCTGCCGGAATACGAACCGCTCCCGCTCCGCTTCAGCCTCCAGCTCCCGCTTCAGCTTGATCAACTGCTCCGTCAAATTGTCGGCATTGGTGTCATGCTTCAGCATATAACCAGATATTCCGATCTCCAACGCCGATTTCGCATATTCAAAGTCCTTATAGGAAGTAAGTAAAATGATCTTTACGCTGCTGTTATTGGCAAGGATCCGCCGGCTCAGCTCAAGCCCGTTCATGGCCGGCATACGGATGTCCATAAAGATAACTTGCGGTTTCACGGCATCCGCCATTTCCAATGCCATGTTCGCCGTGAATGCTTTCGCCGCGACAGTAAAACCAAGCTCTTCCCAACAAACTAAATTTTCAAGATGTCTAATTGCCAATATTTCGTCGTCCACGATCATAATTCGAATCGGTTTCATCACGATCTCCTCTAGTTCCCATCGGTGATTTGTTTGACGATCAGCAGGTACGGAAATATTTCCCTTGAATAGCAGATTGGCCTCATACGGCAAAATGATCTCCACTTCCCCCGGTAATCCAGTTCTTGTCGTAGGGAAGCGGCATTTTGTCAAAATCGGTGCCACTCTCGCTGTTGTATATGACCTTATATGACGGCCTGTGTGCAACCGCTTACAGTGAATGCCGAGCAGATTGCGATCAGCACGATTGTCGGTAAGATTCGTCTTCAGCCGATGCGTTTTATGTGTATCTCCCCCTGTTGAATCTATGAATCTATTTTACATTAGCGTGGGTGTGGGTCAATGTTATGGGACAGAAATGCCCTACTACAAGATGATTAGTAGGGCGGGATCTTGCACATGCACTGAACTGCCGGATAAAATACATGTACTTGCGTATTCAACTACTTGTATACCTTGCAGGTGCTTTAAACACTTCACGAAAATGCCAAGCAACAAAGTGTTCTCGCGGAGCATAATCAGGATGGATCGGACTGCGTATTTCTCTCCCATGATACTTCATTAACCAGTCTTCAAAACCCTGGGTACCACTTGCATCCTCGGCAACAAGCAGTGCTCTTTCAGATGAAATCGTAAAAACTCCACGGTCAAACAGTTTGTGATGCAACGAACAAAGTGCAATCCCATTATCTTCCCGATCAGGTCCACCGGCTTGGTGCCATTGAATATGAGCGGCTTCAACCGCAACAAGATTCTTCCCTAACCGAACATTGAACCCGCAAATCGCACACCTTTGCTCATACGCTCTCAAAACTCTCTCCCGGAAATGCGGATCACGTGATCTTCTCTTAATTAAATTGAAGTTAAGTCCGACCTCCTCAAGTATATCTTCATGCATCGTGTCTGGAAAATGTTCTTCCAACACTTCCATTGCGATCTCCATGACTAACGTTTTGTTTCTATCCAATAGCAAAATAATGTCTTCATTAAAACTACCAGCTACTCCTTCTTGGAGTAGTTTTTTGTCGTTAGGACTTCTTCTATCAACTTCTGTACTGAGTTGCCATATCCCGTCCCCGACTAACCGAACGAACGGCTCTTCTGGGTGGTATGATTTACGAGATGGACCGAACTCAATGAGTAAATTTTTAAGTTTATGTCTTACTTCCTCATATGGCAGTTTTGTTTTTCCATTTAAATACTGCCCCAATGCATAGAGAATTAACAACGGTTTATGAGGAGCTCTTTGCCCGTTTTTCTTCCATATGGTTAGTTTCGTAAGTTTTTCCTTCAGTTCTTGTATATTCATAACGGTCCCCGCAAAAGTTATTAGCCTTTGATAATAATACAACTGCAATATTGTAGCCAACTGAAACCAAATACAAGCAATGCTTCCCAACTCGTCTATTACGAGGCCGTTACTCGGTGAACTGTAATCTGTATCCAATAAGATTAAGAGATAGTAACAGCGATGTTTAAAGAAAAAATTTAAAAATTATTCATACAAGGCAATTGTCCTTATTGTTGGTTCGAATAATAATATATTGCCTTGACTAACAACTCGCTTGACTTCTGTAAAGATGACGAAGGTCCCTACAATTAATGTTCTTAAAAAAACATATTTTGGCTCAGATAGGTGTCTAATCTTTACTATTTGATTAATTGTTGTTGTTGTAACAGATAATGTAATAGTATTCTGTTCAAAATCGATAAAATTACCACGAATACTAACTAACTCACTCTCGGGAAACGAATGATCAAAATATCGGTTACACCGGAATTTGAAAGAACAAATCCTGCAGTTCTGAATTTCAGGATTAGCAAGATCATGAAAGCTCCTGCTAGATGACTCAATTCCTGTGATAATCGAATTTACTTCATTTAATAATTCAACAACTTTTTCAGCAAGGGCATTTGCTTGTTTAATGTCTACAATTTCCTCATATGGTTGGCCTTTAAAAGGGACTATTCTAAAACGTAATCTTTTCTCTGGAAATGCCTTATGCAAGATCGCTGAGTAAAATAACATCTGCTGTTTTATTGAAATTAAAATTCTAGACTCATCATCAAATATTACTCCAGATTTGTAATCTTCAATAAGGATTTCATTTGAGGAGACGAAGACAACCCGGTCTGGTCTCCCCTTGAGTTTTCCTCCAAAAACCTCTATTTGCTTTTCAATAAATTGCCCGCTTGTTCTAATTACTGATCTGTTTGACTTTCTAGCTTGATATAACTTGTGTGTTATTACTTTAAGACGAGCTAAACGCATGTAATATCCTGGCCACTTTTGAGGTGAAGAATATTGAGTCGGGTATATACTATTCTTCGATTTTACAAAAAGATCCGAACATAGCTCATCATATTGTTTATCTATTTCTTCTGCCAACTTTCCTTCTTGAACATCATCAAAATTTCCTCTCCCTAAACTTTCAATAATTCGATGACAGACAGAACCGATCAACGTTTTTGGATTTAGATAAATAAATTCTTTATACTGAGGCGATCTGGATAATACTCCTTGCAAGGCACATTTTCTAAATGTTTCATAACTACTTGGAGTAAAATGTGTAATTTTCTCTGGTAATGGCCAGTCGAGTAATCTCATCTGTCTTGTCCTTCAATCACTTTTTGGATTACCCACGTTGGCCGGCGAATTAAATCAAAAATGTTGAAATGTCTAACTACCCTTGCATTTAGTTCGGCCTCTGCAGTCGCCTGGCTTAACTCACGAGTGAAATAATCCTCATTAGTAACATTCCAAAATGGGTGTCCGAAGAGGACAATAGTTTCATCATCAATATTGAATTTAAGACCGGGAACATCAGAAAACCAAGTAGGTTCGATACTCCCATTAAAACTTTCAGTAAGATTATCAAGTGACTTTTCAACAGACCCCCTCCATCGAATGCTGATTTGCGGAACCTTACCATCTCTTAAAAGTTGAGCAGCATCAAGTCCAAGTCGCCAATCAAGAATGCCGTGGTAATTCATATTTTCATAAGTTCTTAAGCAGTCATAACAAGATGAATCACACTTATGATCTCTGAGTTTAGGTATATAGTTTAGGTCAACACACAGATCATCAAGTATTTTTTTCATAATAGATTCCTGAGCCAAGTATTTTGCATAACCTGCTCCGTTTATTAGACGGTCACCAAGAAAGATTTGACCAGTTAAACTTTGTGCGATGTTATTGTAACTAGATCGGATACCTACTTGTAATTCATCTGCATCCACATCCAAAAGGTTTGTAGCAATCCTCCTGAATAAATAACCGAAAGAGACCAGTCCAGAACGTGCGCCTAGCACAGTTGGATCAAATGTAATCCCTGCTTCAACAGTTTTAGGAGAAATGACAAGTATTTCAGTATTTTTAATTGCAGCAAGAGCCACAGTCTCTTTAACTGAAGATAATGAGGGGGGGATATACTCGTCAGTTCTTGTGCTTGTTTCAATCCAACCTTCAAACTCATTTTGGGCTTTTTGAAAAGTGAATAACGAACCATTTCGGTCATTTATTGTATATACATCGCCTTCTTGGCATGAAAATAATGTGTTATACACTTGACGAGATTGATCGTCAAAATTATTTCCATCCAACGCTAATCTAGGTACAGAGCTTCTTGATGACCATTCAAACTCTTCTGTGTAGTCTCTTTTAATCCAATCACTTCTGAAACCCAAGGGTTCAGATATACGAACGGATTTATATGAGCTTTCAACTGCATCAAGTATCCCTCGGCATGAAGGGCATTCTGCAGGCGGGTTTTTATCAAATAACATATGACAATCTTTACACAAAGCGATTGATTTTACTTCTCCTAGCGGGTTACTTTCAGCCATCACCCTGTTGCCTTGAATCCAATAATGTGCAACACCAACTGCACGGTGTTTCACTTTATCCTTAACAACTTCAGATCCTGGTGCATAGTCGTTAATTGCCATCTCAAGATCTCTGTCTACAGTTTCACTATCCAAATTTTGAACTGAAGTATAGCTACTTTTCCGCCCATGATGCATTAATCTTACCCGTGTCGGGAACCCAAACATTGGCAATAAACCGGCAGCTGCAAGATTCTCACTTAAAGCATTAGAAGAATATCTCGTATCATTAGCTATCCTCGAAATTTCATCAGTGAACATTCCGCTCGTAATAAACATTTTTAAAGTTGTTTTATCTTCTTCAGAAATTTTCGCTTTTATAGAAAGCGCTTGGATTATTGAATCCAAACGCCGCATTCCATCAGAAGATGAAAGATATGTCTGAATGCGGTCTTTAACCGAACTCCAGTCATTCCTGTTTCCAAACTGTCCATGAACACTCTCTCCACCAATATCCTCGCCAGAAATCCCTGTTTCTTTAAACGCATAAAATAAGATTTCTTTGTTTACAACGCGACTGAGTATCTTTTTTGATTGCAAGTCGATATAGGGTTGTGGAGATGGTTCGCCTGTAATTTTATCCAGATTATCAAAATACCAATCATCATGACTTCTGCCACGACATAATGTCAAGCTAACTGACAATGGTGAACCACGGCGTCCGCACCGACCAACACGTTGTTGGTAATTAAACCGCTGTGGAGGCATATTAGACATTGCGACAATACGTAAGGAACCAATATCAACACCGGCTTCCATAGTTGTTGTGACACTAAGAACATCAATTTCATCCACCAGAGGGATATCAGTCGATTCATAAATTCCCTGAAAGAGCTGCTGTCTCTTTAATGCTTCTTCCGGATCAGTTTGCCCCGTCATTTCTTCAGAATGGAAACGACGGACTGTTTTATTATCGATAGATAAGTATCGGTAATAATCGTTCCTGACTGAATCATCAAATGTACTTTCAATTAATGTTGAATAACAATCGGTACACGTACTGCACGATTGATGCAAGTGAATTCTATGACATCTTAGACACGTGAACAGCTTACCGGCATACGGAATAATGTGCAGATGATCCGATTGTAGCAAATAGTGTTTAACACCATGTAATGAAGACATTAGTTTATGTGCACGCTCTAACAATTTCTCTTCATTAATATTATTTACCTTTGCCACTGCTCTCCAATATGCTGTTAACTGTTTCGGAGGCATCTCACTTTGTTTCTTATTTGTATCAAAACGGCGTAAACCTCCCAATATCCTAATGGAGCTATTTACAAGCTCTTTCCAAAAGGCAGGTTCTTTTTCAAGATAATCAATGTACTGTTTATCCAGATCAGAAGTGATTGTTGCTAACGCAATAGATTCTAAGTCCCTTTTTCTCTGAGAAAACAGGACATCTTGAATAACTCTTTCACGCAAGAAATTTTGGATTC
Organism: Paenibacillus alkalitolerans; assembly: GCF_016482785.1. GTDB lineage: Bacteria > Bacillota > Bacilli > Paenibacillales > YIM-B00363 > Paenibacillus_AE > Paenibacillus_AE alkalitolerans. Next base: position 114,908 of record NZ_JAEMXM010000015.1, read on the forward strand.
TTTCTCGGTAACCTTGTTTATTAGCACTCAAACTGGTTGTAATTGGATAAAGATTATTTCTGTCTAGCCAATTATACATCTCGGTCCAATTAATACCTAAGTATCTCTTTAGAGAGTTTTCCGGTCCTCCTGGATTTATTCCAACCTTAAGCAGTTCAATCTCAATGCTTCCCCACAAATCGCCTAATTTAGGGAAGTTTTCGGCAGATTTTAAAAGTTGCTTTGCTTCTTCTAATCTTGCTGGAGGTAAATTTCTGTTTAATACCAGTCCCTCGATAAGAGTCGCTTCAATAAAGTGTTGGTTCCTAAATGAATCGGCCAATAATTCTTCCTCATTTGTTACCGACTCTCCTTTGACCTGTTTAATAAAACTGCGGACTGCAACATTTTGTTCTCTAACAACTTTCATAACTGCATAACGGATCATTTGCCTGTAATGATTTATTTCCAATTTTGCTGACAACTTTGCCGCATCCTGACGGCTATCCGAAAATAACACTGCTTTTGGTTGCTCTTTTTCTGGTAATTCCCGCATTAAGGCGTCTAACATAACTTGTGCAATCATATCGAAACCGGTTCTTTGTCCCCGAATTGGCGACCTGGTACGTTTCTCACTTTCAATAGGAAGAGGACCTGCCGATGTACGGATCAATTCCCAGTCATCAGCACAGTTAGGGCATTTGATTGGAAATGCAGGAATTTGAGGTACAATATCATTTAATTCGGATATTTGATACCAATGGCCCGTCGCATGATGCTGATCAGAGCATATCTGACCCAATCTGGGTTTGTACTCAGCTTTCTCCCACTTAAACTTTAACTTCTTCTGCTTAGTATTTAGATTATCGTCACCAGAAGGAGTCCTTTCCCATTCTTTTACATCAGTATCTATGTTTAAAGATGGCCAGTAGACTGCATACTGCCCATATTTTTTGATCGGTGGTAACTTATCAGGCAGTTGTTCGATTTCAGGAAATTCTGCGCTTAAGAAGTATTGGTTATACGAATCGGCTGTGTTATCTCGGGTTTTATATCCGCCCAGGAAGTTGTCTCCACAGTTTTGACAGTAGTAAAAATCCAACACCCTTGAACCGCAAGAACATTGAATCCGGGGTTGGTTATATAGTTTGCCAATAGTTCTGCCCGAATATTGATATTGCGGCTCAACTTCTGAGCAATCGGGATTAGAGCACGCCCACAGTCCCTGAAAATTTCTGAAGAACAAATGAGCTCTTAAAGGCAATATAACCTCATTTTTACTTCTTGCTTTGACTACTGCTAACAACAACCCGCCAATAAAACTCAGATCCTGTTCTTCATCGAACAATCGAGAAGAAAGGTATTTAATTGATTTTGGTTTTTCACATTCTGTTACTAAAGCATGTAAAGCCCCGCTCGACTTAAGAACGTTAAATAAGCTCTCTTCAGGTGCATTTGAATGATATATCACTCCGAAATCATTACATAAGGTGCTGCATGCAGCAGTCCAATCAGCAGATTCACCGACTTTATAGAATTCTGCAAAGTTATTCTTTCTAAGTTTGAATTCATGACTGGACGGATAAACCTCTGCGCTTTCGCGTTCACCTGTAATAATTTCAAAGTTATTAATTGGGACACCAAAAAAATCTTCCAAAAACTGTTTTCCATTGTCATCAAGAGATGCACTTGTAGCCATTATTCTCAGTTGAGGGCTATCAGGCTTAAGTCCAAGTCTATCCAATAATGCGCGAAGAACGTAAGAAACTTCAGTCCCAGCTGTGCCGCGGTAAGCATGCAATTCATCAAGAACCAAATGAAATGTATGATTGGAATCTTCTTGTAGCCATTCACGTGTTTGCTCGAATATCTTTTGCTCAATTTCTCTGGTTAAGATTATATTTAACATACTAAAATTAGTTATTAAGATATCCGGGGGTGAATCTTGCATATCCCAACGGGATATTATTTCAGAACCATCCACCTGGTTGAGAAATGCAAGCTTCTCATCTAATTTCGCTGATAATTTGCTTTGAATAAGTTGAATTTCAGAGGAATTCCATTGGGGTGCAGACAAGATCTTAGAATCAATTTCATTTTGAAGTTCCACAGAAATCTCTTGCTTTATCTTAAAGTCTGGATTGTTCGCCGCAGCACGGATCATATTGTCAAAGTGAGAGCGAAGTTCATTTTGTTTGGCCAGCATTTTTTTCATTGAGTTTCTTAACTGGCTTAATTTATTGGAGTTTGTCGGTTTACCTGGCACCGGTGTTTTGCCTGTATATCGACCAAAATAAATCTTGTTATTTCTTCTGTTTTTCTTAAACCATGTTCTCACTTGATCGCTATCTAATGCTTTCCTCAATCGCACCAGTTGATCTTCAACAAGAGCATTAAGCGGATACAATATTAGGCCGCGTACTGCAGCCTTTCGTTTTTCATGATTTCTTTTAGAGAGCCATTTACTTTTCGTAACAAACCAATCTTCTGCACTAGCGTTTGGGGTTGCCCAAGATTTGGATTCAGTAAGGATATTTGAAATAAGAGGCATAAGGAAGCTTTCTGTCTTGCCCGATCCTGTACCCGAAGTAACCACTATGTTTTTCTTATTACGTACGACCTGTTTAAATGCTTCGTACTGATGTTTGTGCATTTTTAGCTTCGAACTAAATAAACCTAAATCTGCAAAATCGGCAAATTCAGTATCAATACCTAACTCAATGCAAACATCTTTAACATGCATCCCTGAGCTCTTGAAAGGAGGTAGTGCTTCGATATAAGGATATTGGTAAATATTACCCTCTTGCTCTAATATCGCTCTTCGTTCTTCTGATAATTTATCATGTCCTAGAGCAAAAGGGCTATCCATATACCGAATATACATTTCTTTCATTCTTTCGAACAACCCGAGAACATTCTCCATAGCAATTCTCCTTAGTTAATGAATATAAGTTCGAAACCGAGCTTATGAACTATTGACCACGCAACTTCTAGCGGAACATTTTTATATACTTTGTAAGAACCTTCAATGATTGGGCACTGACCGATACACGAAGTCAGTGAACGTTCGTATAGTTCGGGTAATGTGTATTCTTTTTTAAGTCGGAGTTGGTGGTTTTTGTAGATAAATATTTTTTGTTTTTCATCTGCAGCCAAATATAATTTTCCAGCATCCCTGTCAACCTTTATTTTTCTTCCATTTTTATCCAAAATACAAATTAATTCACCAAAACGGCTGGTATATTGCTTTAACTTAGATGGGCCGTTATCCGACCATCTCGACCGAATTACATCCCAGAAGGTAACTTTCCAATGATCGCCTATAGGGATTATTTGGTCGTCCCCATTTATAATTATCGATTGCAGAGAAGGAAGACATTTTGCCAAATGATATCCAAAATAGTCTTCACCTAAATTGTACGGAATATTAAGATGCTTGAGAAATGACTCCATTTCTTCCATTGTCTTTGAATACGCATATACAGAAATTGGCTCTCGATCATTGGTTGGGTATGAAAAAAGAATATCTGTTATATTCCCGCCTGACTGTTGCCATTGTTTTATCATCTCCCGTGTTCGTCCGCCGGAAATGCAAACTATTGGCTCAGCACATGGAATAAAGGCAGCTGATGTAGGGATAATCCGCCAATAATATTCATTTGTATCTCCTTGCCTAGCAAATTCTGCAAATCCTAATTGAGATAGTTTTAGCCTTAAATCATAAGCCGTTAAGCGTAGCTTGTCATCGTTAAAACACCAACTGATACCGTTTAAAAAAACATTCCAGTTCCCTTGTTCCCTAAGTGTCAAATACTCTAAAAACAAATCAACATTTCTAAGTTCTAAAGTACCTTTTGAGAATGATACATCCAACAAATCGTACTTTCGTTTTAAATCATATGGTGCTCCGTGTATGTACGAAGGTTTCGATTTTTTTACAGACACACCATCCACAGTTAAGATTACTTGCCCATTTCTCAGTTCAAAACATTCTTTAATATTCTCAAGGTTATTGTAAATATAAGTTCCTGCAATTTTAAGTTCACCATACTCAGCTTGTGTGCTGACAGGTGTAAAATTATCTTTGTCGATATAGTGGACTCTGTCGTTCCTCAGAATAACTGATTTACTCACATTATTTATCGAAAAAGTATATGCTCCAGAGTTGTTTATTCCTATTTCTCTAACATCAATATTGTCAACACCCTCAACGAGACTGAATGCAGGTATATCATTGATACTTACAACAGATCTTATAGGTGAAGATATAGAGAGTAAAGGAGGGGCGTCAAGCAACCATTCCTGATTCCCCACTCTTAGTCCTCCGTAGAATTGCAGAGAAGTTTTTTCATTATTATATTTTATAGATCTATCAAAAAATACAATGTCACGATCAGGGATAAATATGCTGTAAAAACGCCATCCAGTCGGAGTACCAGAATATTTTCGTTCTTTATACTCTAGTTGGTTGTTTTTTATCCATGCGTCTATTGTAATCTTCTTATCATCCAAGAAGAGTAATAAGTGCTCATGACCAGCCTGCAGATCTTGTCTGCTCGCCCATCCTCTTATTCCTAAGTCTTGACCTCTTCTGAAGACGAAGTAATCAGCGCCTTCAAATTTTAATCTAAATTTATTATTGATTGAGTCAAAAAAGAATGATTCATTCAATCTTTCATTATGCAAATATTTTTTGAAAGTGCTGTTTTTAAAGTTAAACCCCTCGACAGTGGAGTCCGACATTTCTTCATCATTTTCACCAAGTAAAATTTCGTCGTTAACCAGCGCGATAAAACTAATATTTACTTTCTGCGCAAGTAAATCTGTCTCTAACGAAACAAACAGTTTTAACTGTTTCAAATAATAGCTTGGTTTTGTCAGCTTAGTGCCGTCTTGTGGCTTGGAGTGACCAGACCACCTAGAATACTCATGGAGAATAGTTTCAGCAATGGCTCTTTTAATCTCGGAGTTATTTCGTGTATATAATCTGGATAATCTCCCAGCCCTGGACGACAAATAAACGTTTAAGTTATCCATCATTTGGTTAATACTAATTTGTAACCCAGGCTTGTACCCTGCCCAATAAAAAAACTCATATAACTGCGCTCTCTCTGTATCTCTCACAAGACACTGAGAACGGGCGTATGATGTATATTTAGTACTAAAATTAAAGATATTAATGTACCCATACTTTCCATTATGGGATTCTTGCCAATCACGCAAATATTCCCATAATTTTTGAAACTTATCAAACTCTCTCGGCATTCCGGTACCACTCATATTAAGAAGTTCCCGGAGGGGATGGTAAAAATTACCTCCACTTATTCCAAGTTCGACATTTGTTCTCATATTAACTGCTGCAAGGACTGTCAATGCTAAGAAAGAGATAAAGGGAGGAATTCCAATTCGCCCCTGGTTATTCCACTTCCTCCCCCAAATAAATGCTTTTTCAAATAGCTCCTCACTGTTATTCGTATACGATCTGACAGAGAGACAAAAATCTTTCATAGCCATATCGTCTGATACACCGATTTTTTTTCCAAGTTTTATAATCAGGTCTTCATTAACATATAAATAAACTACTTTATTAGAATTGTGTGGGCCGAAAAAATGGTCGAACAGAACCTGGTTCCATTTTTTGTATCCTGGGGTCACAATAATCATCCTTTAGATGTATAAAGAGTACTCCCCTATTTTCGACATGAATCCACATAATTCCTTTGACTGACCAACGATTATTTAGTCAATATTGATATATAAAAGGATAGTGAGTGATATGCCCGACGTATTATCTCCGGAACAAAGAAGAAAAAATATGCAAGCCATTAAATCAAAAGAAACAAAACTTGAAATAAAAGTCGCTAAGGCTTTATGGCATCGAGGAATACGGATGAGAAAAAATGTAAAATCTCTTCATGGCAAACCAGATATTTCAATAAAGAAATATCGGATCGTCATTTTTATTGATTCTTGTTTCTGGCATGGCTGTGAACAACACGGACATATCCCGAAAAGCAATGAGGAATATTGGAAAGCAAAAATAGAACGTAATAAAGAAAGAGACCGGATAGTAACAAACCACTACATCGAAAAAAAATGGCATGTATATAGAGTATGGGAACACGAACTAAAGCAAGATTTTGAAACCACAATTAATAATATTGAAACGTTTATTAAAGAAAGAAAAAAATAACCCGAGAACCTCGATGTTATGCTGAAGCATGCCCGAAAGCTGCCGGAATTGCCTGTCCAAGAGTTGACGAATATAATGACCGTGTCTCAGTAAAGGAAAAGGATGCCCCTAGAGCGTGCGCCTGTTGCAGCAATCACCGGAGACATCCCTTCACCACACATATGATCATTGTATGAAACTACGAGCTGGTTGAGAAGATACGCGTTTTTCGTTTGGTGTGCAGTAATTGTCTCTAGTCCCTGTTGTAATGAGAAATTGGCGGTGATCGGAAGTCGAGGCCGAACTTGGCCGGAACTAGTTTCAGCTACAAGTCACGTACTTTCTCGGATGTTTGGAATGTATCAGCATTCACTTCCACTTAGATGTTGTGGGAAGTCGTCCGTTCCTTCACTATCTGCACACCAGAGATTCGGACGTTTCGTCGGACATACTCCTGGATGGCTGGCAAGAACTGTCCGGACGTCGCCAAATTAATTTGTTGGATACATACCCGCTCTGTATTCTTCTCCGCGACCTTCTGAGATTGACTCGTAAAATCGAATTCTATTAGAAGAAGAAGGTAGTACAGATGAAAGATCAATTGGTTCACTCCAGTTAGATAATCCTAAGGACTTGAATCTAATAAAAAACATCTTATTCTTTTGAATAGCATCAAGAATTCGAGAGTTATTAACCTCCCTCGCATTATATTTTTCTCCACATTTTATCAATAATCATTTTAGAGAAGATTGATGTGCGACTTGTTGTATAAATTGTGCAAGGACTCATGCTATAATATTTTATGGTCTGATAGGATCATTTAGAATAAGATAGGAATGTTGATATGGAACTTAAAATATATTCATTTTTTTCAGGCGCTGGGTTTTTAGATCTAGGATTTGAGTACGCTGGGTACAGTATACAATTAGTTAATGAATATGATGCAGCTTTTATGAGTGCATATCAATATGCAAGAGCATTAATTGGATTACGGGAACCACAGCGAGGATATTTTAACTGCGATATTAATTTTTTTTTAAAAGGAAAGGAAAAAGAAGAACTTACGAAAAACATAGAAAACGATAGAAAAAATTCATTAGTTGGCTTTATCGGGGGCCCCCCATGTCCTGATTTTTCAGTAGCTGGAAAAAACGAGGGAATATCCGGAGCTAATGGAAAACTAACAACCAGCTACAAAAAAATTATATTGCAACAAGTTCCTGATTTCTTTTTATTTGAAAACGTAAAGGGGCTCTGGGCAACAAAAAAGCACAGAGAAGAGTATGAGAAGATTAAAAAATCCTTTATTCGAAAAGGATACTTGCTTACTGAAAAGTTGGTAAATTCATTAGAATATGGCGTGCCACAGGAAAGAGAGAGAATCATACTTGTTGGCATACACAGGAATATATGTCGTTTTGAAATAAAAGAAATGAAGCAGATCCTCAAAAATACATTTCATTGGGGTAATAGTGAAAACTATTCTCTTCAAAACATCAAAGCAATACCTTGGCCAAATCAAGATACATTTATCGAGAATGGAAATAGAGAATGCCCAACTGGCATTCTGGAGGAGTTAACAATTGAGCATTGGTTCAAGAAAAATGATGTAAATAACCACGTTAATTCTCAAGATTATTTTACACCTCGACAAGGGAAGGTGAAAATGGAGACATTAAACGAGGGGGATGTTAGCGGAAAATCGTACAAAAGACTTCATCGTTGGAGATACTCCCCAACAGTAGCCTATGGAAACAACGAAGTTCATTTACATCCATATAAAAGTAGGAGAATTAGCGTTGCGGAAGCACTTGCGTTACAATCTTTACCTGCAGAATTCGTAATAAACCCAGAATTAAGTTTGACTGGTAAATTTAAAACCATCGGTAATGGTGTCCCATTCTTGATGAGCAAAGGAATCGCGGAGCAGTTAAAGGTTTTTTTGTTAAACAATATTGATGAAAATAAACTAAGGAATCGATAACTATGATTTATTCATTAGACGAGATCAAAACGGATTTAGGGGTCCTAGATGTAAAGCAGTTCTATATGAAATATATTGTAAAATCATACTATTGGTACTTTAGTCAAATTCTTAATATACCAGAAAGAGAACTACTACCAACTATTGATGAATTTAAAGATATTGTCAGCACAAATATTGGTGTTAGTTTTAATAATGTAATGATGGTTGGTAGTGGAAAAATAGGTTATAGCCTGGCCCCCAAAAAGAATTTTAAATCCTTCGAACGGGATACCGAAAGTAAAAACAAATCAGATATTGATATTGCAATAATATCTCAAGATCTGTTCAAATATTTTTGGGATTTGTATCGGAAATCATATAGTATTAAGTTCGAAAGGACTTACGGTTATATATCTAGAGAAATCTATCGGGGATATATAAATGAAAGAAACTTAAGAGAGATTGACCGTTGCAGAAAAGAGTGGAGTGATCTTTCAACTAATTCAAGTAAACAGTTACGAAGCAAATTGTATTTAAAACATGATATTACTTATAGAATCTATCGCAGTTGGGAAGACTTTGAAGAATATAACTTATTAACAATAAACAGTATGAAAACAAGGGTGGTATAAATGCAGTTTAAATTTTCAAGGAATACATTAACCGTTAAAGAAATTTACGATGATTTTAAAGATCAAAAACTCATCATTGATAATTCTTATCAAAGAAGAAAAGTATGGATGACCAAAGATAACGTTCGTCTAATTGAAACGATACTCCTTAACTGGATTATCCCTGAAATCTTTCTGTGGCCGGCCGACATAAATCCAGATACTGGGAATACCATAACGCACATCGTTGATGGTCAACAACGAATAAACGCTATTATAGACTTTATTTCTGGAGAATATAAACTTCAAGAACGGTATCTTTTGACTCCAGTAAAAGATCGAATAGAGTTTACAAATATGACCTTTTCAGAACTATCCCCTGAATTAAAGAAGCATATTTGGATGTATAGTATGTCTATCGTGAACATTGACAGGAATTGTACAATCGATGATATAAAGAGGATGTTTTACAGGTTAAACTTGACCGATTATAGTCTAAATGAACAGGAAAAGAGAAATAGCTTAGATAATGATTTTGGAAATACGTCTAAAGAACTTGCAAATGATGAGTTTTGGGAAAAGCATAAAGTCTTTAGTGCGTCAGATGTGCGACGAATGAAAGATGTCGAATATTGTAGCGGTATTATTATTTTAGCAAGAGAAGGAATTGTGGATCAAACAACTAGCAAAAAAATAAATGAAACTTATGATGATTTGAAGTTCGATTATCCTGATAAGAAAGAAAATATTCAGCTTATCTCAGAAGCAATGGATATTATAGATAAATTCACTAATAACGATACGTTTTCTTTTATTTCAAAGAAATCACAAATGTATACGATGTTTAGTGTAAGTATTGATTTATTGGAAAATAAAATAAAAGTCACTAATGAAATGACCGAAAAATTTTCTTTATTTGTTAGGATATACAACAAATTTAAAAATGAATTGGACTTGTTTATTAATGACACTCATTGCACACAGGTTTATGAAGGCATAAAAAAATATAAATTAGCATCATCGGAAGGAATAAATAAACTTGGCAATAGAGTCATTAGATTTGAAATAATTAAAAAATATTGCGTTGAGAGTGATCGTAAAATTTATGATGCATTGATTAAATTAGAAGAAAAGATCAATGATTTTTCTCCTACAATTATTCATGAAGTTGATCATGAAGAAGTTGATAACGATGATGAATTGCACTGAGAATGCTGTGATTCTGTTACATTTGGATAGTAACCACTAGTGGAGAAGACACTCGTCTTCTCTACTTTATTTTGTATTTGATTTTCAAGGTACTTTTTCTAGCTTACTAATTTCAGATGGAACATAATTAAATTTTCCTTTAAAATAGAACACCAGTTCGATATAATAGTTTTAAGACAACAATTGTAAAGAACCTTACTTCTCTATACTCTAAATTTGATGAAGGTTAGGAGAGGACGAAATGTATTCATTAGAAATTTGCGCTGGAGCAGGGGGACAAGCCCTTGGATTAGAACTTGCTGGATTTGAGCATGTTGGGCTTGTCGAGATTGAACCCCCTGCTTGTGATACTTTGCGATTAAATAGGCCAAAATGGAATATTCTCGAAGGTGATTTGCGAAACTTTTCCGGGAAAGATTATAAAGGAATAGATCTTCTTGCAGGAGGGGTACCATGCCCCCCATTCTCTAAAGCAGGTAAACAACTTGGCGAGGAAGATGAACGAGACCTGTTCCCAGAAGCCATTAGACTTGTTGGTGAAATACGCCCCAAAGCAATCTTGCTTGAAAATGTTCGTGGGATGCTCGATTCAGTCTTTGATGAGTACAGAAAGCAAATAATTGATTCCTTAACAAAGTTAGGATATACAGCGGAATGGAGACTTCTGAATGCTTCTGACTTTGGCGTTTCCCAACTGCGTCCTAGAGTCATCTTTGTTGCTATCAGAAACGACTTAGCAATAAATTATCGTTGGCCACAACCACACGAAAATAGACCACCTACTGTCGGTGAGGTCTTATATGATTTAATGTCAGAACGTGGTTGGAAAATTGCCCATCGATGGAAGGATTGGGCTAACGATATTGCTCCAACAATAGTAGGTGGTTCTAAAAAACATGGAGGACCAGATTTAGGGCCAACTCGTGCTAAACGTGCTTGGGCTAGTCTTGGAGTAGATGGTAAAGGAATCGCAGATGAAGCACCTGAGGATAAATTTATTGGGTTGCCACGACTAACCAATAGAATGGTTGCAAGAATACAAGGCTTTCCAGATGACTGGCTCTTTTCTGGCAAGAAAACAGCACAGTACCGTCAAATAGGAAACGCATTCCCACCACCTGTAGCACAAGCAGTTGGGTTAGAAATTATGAAATGCCTTATGGAAAACACACGTAGCAATATTAGAAAAGCACATGGCTAAACACAAACAGTCTCCGTTAATAATGATGGGGGCTGTTTTTCATTTTCCAAATCAAGTGCTTGTCATGTTACACTCTAAGAAAAAACTAGGAGTGTAATATATGACTGTTTATGAATCTATGCCAGAAGATGTTGAATTGCTAAGGGTTAAACAACATTTATTAAGTATTAGTGGGTTCGAATCAAAGGTAGCTGCTGCAATACGACACGCAATAGATGAGGTTATTTCAGGTCGATATACTGGAAGATTCTCGATCGACCAGATTGATAAAACTGAAAAAACATACATTGGAACAAAAGTACAACACATGATTCAACATCACTTAAATTTACCCTACGGAAAAAAGCTAGATACAGTCATTGCCGGAATCGATGTGGATATTAAATTTACAATCGGAAAAAACTGGACTATACCATTAGAAGCTGTCGATGAGTTATGCTTATTAGTTTCTGCACAAGACGAAAAATCAACATTTCAAGTAGGATTAATTCGTACCACAAGCAATGTGTTAAATATGGGAAAGAATCGTGACGGTAAAAGAACAATTAATCAAAGCGGACGAAAGAAAATTAACTGGTTGATTGAAGAAGGGGCCTTACCAAGAAATGTTCTATTATCGATACCTTCTGAAAAAATTGAGAAAATTTTTGCCAATAAATCAGGACAGGATAGAATCAACGAGTTGTTTAGGCTGTGTCCTGAAATCGTCTTTAACAGTGCTGCAATAGAATCCGTTGCTTCGCAAAAAGACTCATCAAAACGAGTTCGTGATGCTCGCCGGGCTCTAGAAAAAGAAGGAATTATGATTTATTCCGGTTATGATAATGAACAGATTACGCTTCATGGGCTAAATCCAATTAAAAAAGAAGAGTTTATTTCGATATACAGCCTAACAAAGATGACTTAGTTTGGCAGTCTTATTTTGAAAACAGAGCTCAGCCCCTTACTTTGACTTCTTTTGTTCTTACTCTTTCTTGGCTAGTCGTCATTTGATTACCTCCGGGCGGTCCGCCAGCGGAAATACAACAACAAATCCGTTCCATGCATAATCGATTGGTGCGTCCACAACCGCATCTGTCCCGGACGCGGCGACGGCATCTCCATCTTGTTCACCCATCCGCCCGGACCGGACTGCTCTCCATGATGCAGAAGTTCGGGGAGATTGACCGCACCACACTTAAATTCAAACTCCAACCCCGGTCCGCAAGCGGCTCTTCCTCAACAACAGGAGAAATCGACGCGAATTGTGGATACGAGTCGTAAGAAAGAAATCCAACACACGATCGGCCAGCTCATGGCTGTCCAGATGCCCGAACAATCCGTTCGTCGTGATCCATTGATTCGCTGAAGCATGCTTTCGGATAATATCCGCCTGCAGCTGAGCGAACGAAATCGTGTTACCCGATATAAAACGTTTCTCATCAATCGCCTGGTGCGGGTTCGGGCTGTCCGACACGGTCGGGCGCAGCAGGTGAACCTGCTCCCAATCGGTGTAAGTTTGGTTCCAGAACACGGTTCCCCAAACCCGGTTCAGCTCGTCCAAGCTGCCGTACCGCCGCTTCAGCCATTCGCAGAACGCGCGGTGGTCGGCCTCAGAATAAAACACGCTGATCTCGCAGTTGAACTCGTTGTCGATTTGCCACCCGATCACCGCGGGATGGCTGCCGTACCGCTCGGCCATCTTCTCCACCACGCGCCCACACAGCTCACGGTACTTAGGACTGCTATAGTTGTAATGTCGGCGCCCGCCATGCTGAAACACGGTCCCTTCCAGAGCGAGATTCAGCACCACGAGATATTAGGACGACAAGACAACCAAGCCGGCGGCGTCGGTGTGCCCAAGATGACCTTCAAACCGTGCTTATGCGCCAAATCCAATACGCGACCCCAGAAGTCGAACCGGAACACTCCCTCCTCCAGCTCGAACAACGACCACGCGAACTCGGCGACGCGAATTACGAAGAACCGCAGCTCCCGCATTCTGCGGAAATCGTCCTCCCACCGACTCCGGCCAATGCTCCGGATAATAGCAAACCCTAGTTGAATCTCCTTTTGCTGAATCGACTTGCGGCGACGACCAAACATGGAACGCACTCCCTTTTTTCAATAATGTCACTTACTTTCGTGTTTGGCGGACGCATATCCTGCATTGACAAAAAAGGAAGCGCAAAGGATCGAAATCGTCCTTTACGCTTCCCCTGCGGGGCCTCCCGTGAAACGGGGGAGCCTCCCTCAACCGATTAATACCATTACCACCAATTGCCGCCCGCCTCTTTAAGCTGTTTCGTCTCATCGATTTTTTCGCACCGGACATGTATGGGGGGTTCATCCACTTTTATAGGTTGCTTACATCAAAGTGCAAGAGTGAAGCCTTAGCTTACTACTGGCCGCCTGAAACCTCATACATATTCATCAAATCCTTATTCAGCGCAAAAGTCACCTTTTCTTCTATCGAGGCCAATATCTCTTCGGAAGATTTATCAATAGCATACTGGGCTTCATTGATCTCTTTGTCCCAAATCTCCTCCGCCCGCCGGTCAAGCGGCGTTACCCAGCGCCCGGCCAACTTGCCGTACCAGTGCTTGCCCTTCAGGCTGTCGCGATAGCCAGCCTCCTCTCCCATGGAGTGCACGATATAAGACCACGCCGCCAGCTTGTTCTTGGCGTTCTTCGGCACCATGAAGGAAGCCCCGCCTTGCGTGGAGAACTGGCCCAACGGAAGACGCGTCATCTGCCAATGACCCGCCTGCTCCGGATCCCATTGCTGCAACAAGTTTCGAGCCCATTCGCCTAGATAAATCATAACGATCTCGTCATCGACAATCGCTTTCTTCCCATTCTCATCCCATATATTTAAGTTTCTAGCGAGCCCTGATTCCGTTATTTCCTTGGCAATATCCATAGCCGCGACCATCGACTCATTATTCCGGACAAAGCTCCCATCCCTGCCAAAATACCCGAAGCTATTGGATACCACATACACCGGATCCGATTGATAGCTGAATATCCAATGGTTATGCGCGTGAAGAACCTTAGCCATCTCCAGCCAGCTCTGCGAATCCTCCAGGTAGCGTGCGAGCGCCTCCGGTTCCGAAGGGAAGCCGTACTTCTCGAGGATGTCCGCACGATAAAACGTAAAGTTCAACGGAACGTCCTTCGGGATCGCGATCAGCTTCTTGCCGTCCAGCGACCGGTACGGCTCCAGGTGCAGCTCAGGAAACCACGATTGCATGGACGAAGCCCCACTATACAGCGCTCCGCCCAAATCCTCGAATATATCCATATCGTTGATCTCCCGGATTCGGCCGTTGTCGACAATGAGCAGGTCGGGTGGCGAATCCGACATCAACCCGTCAAGGAAATCGCCGTCCGCTTTAATCCATTCTACGGTGATGTCCGGATTCGCCTTGCGGAAGGAATCGACAATCTCAGTCTGTTCGTCAAAGAAAGCCTGGATGCGCAGATGCTTATTATCGCCGCCTTTTTCGCCGCCGTCGGCGCGAAGCGTACCGGCCTCCGAAGCAGTACCATCGACCGACGCCCACCGCGCCGCCTTACAACCGGTCAGAGCAAGCGCCAAAACAAGCACCAAAACTATCCTTAAGATGAGACACACTCCGCTCAACCTCAAACTCAAGCTCCATCTCATGGGCGCTCCCCTCCGAAGCTCAATATTTTCACCGTCTCCCGCTGCAGCAGCTCCGTGAATTGATCGCCCGGCATCGGTTTGCCATGAAAGTATCCCTGCTGATAGTCGCATTGCAAGCTTGCGAGAATGTCCATCTCCGCTTGACCTTCCACACCTTCGCCGATGACGCTCCAACCGCGAATATGGGCCAAGGCTACGACGGTCTGCACAATCGCAAGATGATCCGTATCCTCCGCGATCCCCCGGACGAAGGACCGGTCAATCTTAAAGCCGTTCACCGGGAGCTTCTTCAGCATGCTTAGAGACGAATAGCCTGTGCCGAAATCATCGATCCACACACGCACACCTTGCCCCCGGAGACGGTTTAGCTCCTCGATGATGATGTCCGCATTCTTCACGAACACTTCCTCGGTGATCTCCAGATCGAGCGAATCCGCGGGCAGCCCCGTTTCTTCCAAAACTTCTTCCACATACTCGGCAACCTTATGATGGCTTAGCTGCGTGGGCGACAGATTAACGGCTACCCGCAGCGGGCCGAGCCCTGCGTCCAGCCACCTTTTATTTTGCCGGCACGCCTCGCGGATGACCCACTCCCCTATGCTACCGATCAGGCCGCATCTTTCGGCTATCGGAATAAACTTTAGAGGCGGGACCCAACCCAGTGTCGGGTGATCCCAACGAAGAAGCGCTTCGGCCCCGATAATTGTATTGCTGCGGGTATCCACGATCGGTTGATAAAATAAAGCGAGCCCGCCTCTCTCCACCGCTTTGCGCAGCTCGAATTCGATGGCCATTGCTTCTGACAGTGTTCCCGATTGCTGCTCGCAATGGTATCGGTATGCGTTGCCGCCCTCCTGCTTGGCGACGTACATGGCCGCGTCCGCATTTTTCACTGCTTCTTCAGCCGTTGATCCGTCTTTCGGCGCAAGTGCGATCCCGATGCTTGCCGCTGCGAACAGCTCGTGGCCGTCTACGAGGAACGCCTCGTTCAGCCCTTGCAGCACGTCTTCGGCCAGCCGTCCCGCTTCCCCCGCATTCGTCCCGGATACGACAATGACAAACTCGTCACCGCCGAGGCGCGCGATGAACGCTCTTTCTCCAACGATGTCCGAAAGTTTAGCCGCCGCTTGCCGCAGCAGCCGATCCCCGATTCCATGGCCCAACGTATCGTTAATTTGCTTGAACCGGTCCAAATCAATGAACATAACAGCCGTAATATCGGGACCAGCTTCACTTCGATTCATCACATCATCCAAATACTCGTTGAAATGTCTCCGGTTCGGCAGGCCGGTGAGTGTGTCGTAATACGCCAGTTGTCTGGATTCTTGCAGCATCCTGCTCAGCTTCTCGGTAACGGAGCGAAAGTTATGTATGAGCGTCTGAATTTCCGCAATGTTGGAGTGCAGCCAGTCAATCCGCCTTCCTTCCCTGATTTTCGCCGGTACATCCGTGGTCATGGCCGCGAGCTTCGCGATGGACAGCAGAACGGACCGGTGCAGGAAGAAAGTAAAGATTCCAATAATCGAAACCGTATACAGCACGTTCACCGATTGGGAGAGATAGTATAAGGCGATCTCCCGTTCATACCGATCGGTCGCGAGCTTCAAATACAAGGTGAACGGCTCGAGATTTACCTGCTCGATAAACCACGTGCTCTTCCATTTCATCCCGGGAATGTCCACCGCCGACGTTCGATGATGCACATACTGAAGCGATGGAGACAAAACGGTCCCGTTCCCCTCCGTCACATCGGGAAACTCGATCTTCCGCCCGTTGAAATCAAACTGCTTGATCAGGTCCCCTTGTTTGCCGTACAGCACCGCATGATCCGCCAGCGTTAGAGAGGTGGCCTCTACTGCTTGCCGGAAATGTCCCAATTGCAGCGCGCTGCGCAGTTCAAGCGCCCGAACCTGCTCCGGCGATAACGATTGATACGACCGGCGCAGCGCCTCCGACAGCTCCGCCGATTGATTCGCCATTTCGTTAAGCACATTTCGTTCGACGCTCTCCCCGGTGTTCAGCATAAACAGGAACGATGAGCCGATCATGCCGAACAGCATGAGTTGGCGCAGCACTTGCGACAGCCGTATCACTTTCGTTTTCCTTGCACCGTCAAGCGGCCGTTTCCGGAATATGGACAAATACGCGGCGCAAGCATCCGCGATCATCGCATTAAACAAGCAGTTTATGAGCAAAAGGATCGCAAAAATCCAAAGCCCCGGGTCAATCGCGCCGTTGTGCAAATAGTAGATGAGAAAAATGATCGGAAATCCCAACAGCACCCAGAACAGCAAATCCGGCAGCAGGAGACGCCTGGAACCAAAGCTTCGGAACAGCGCCGTTACCGACAAAATCTCCAGAAGTATAATCGCATTCATAATGAGCGTTTCCGGACGTGCGGACACCGCCGCAGCCTGCACAAGCAATACCTGCAGCACGGCCGGTCTCCAGCCGTATATTCGTAACGTAATCAAGAAGAACAGGCCGGCAAAATGCGACTGCATCCCCAACCCAAGTCCCAATGGACGAATGTCGCAAACAAATGCGGCAGCTCCCAACATGATATAAAGTAGTGATGTAAACGCTTTATATTTCTTTATCGGAATCTGCGTTGTCATGGAAAGCGCCCCCGTTGTGCGGAATGAGAGTTTTATCATAGTCCTAAAGTCCCATGCATATATGATACTTCGACACGCATCGACAAGTTCCTCCCATCTCACCGAAACAAAAAAGAGAGCTCCAACGCTTCGATTGAAGCGCGGAGCCCGTTGAAGCTAATCTTGGCTGGCGAACAGCCGGTTGCTGAACATTCTTGGTATTCGTTAATCCAGTGAATATGTAACTCCGCTTGATCGGGGCTTCGTGAAACCGTTGTCCCGCTATACCCGAGCCTCAGAAACACAGCTGTTTGATCCCGGCGATTTGTGCGAGTTATTGTTTCTGAACGAACGGGAGAATGAGAGAACGCTTTTCCGACGGAACTGTCCTCATCAACCGGTCAATACCATTGCCACCAATTGCCGCCCGCCTCTTTAAGCTGTTTCGTCTCGTCGATCTTCTTGTTCATATCTTCTTCAACCAACCGCAGCGCCGTCGGAGTATCTTTGGACTCCTCAAAAATGTATCTGTTGAATGCAGTCCACGTGTCCGGATTGATAAACGTCAAGCCCGGTTTGCGCGATTTGGGCACGGCAGGCTTCAGGGCGAAAATATTTTGAACGTCCTTGCCTTGCAATTCCGGCACATTTTGTCCGAATGCCTTCTGCACCGCTTCGCTGTTCAACGGACCGATGAGGGCGTCCTTGGACCTGGCGATCTGCACCTCTTCGGAAAGAAGATACGCGATCACCTGGAAGGCCAAATCCTTCTTGTTGGATTGTTTTGTAACGAACAAGGCGTTTACGTTGGGCATATATTTCGAATTCGGCGCCTTCCGGAAATACGGGAACGGTGCCGAAAGCGAAATTCAAGTCCGGATATTCGCGCGACCACTTCGTAATATTTTCGATCGTATCGACCGACATCGCCATTCGTCCTTGGGGGAAGTGCGACGTCGAGGTGAACTGGTTCCCGTCGATTTCATAGAAACGTCTCATGTTGTTTACAATTTTCACCCAAGTATCCGTCGTGTAAGATGCCTTGTCTTCGTTCGGGTCCAACACCGGCTCGCCAAGCTGGTTATAGTAGGAATAATGGCTCGGATGCTGCTGATAGCCTTTGTACGTCGCATCTCCATCCTGGCGGGTCATTTTCTTCGTCAGCTCGTAAGCCTCGTCATACGTCATGCCGAGTTTCGGATAATCTTCGCCGAACTTGTCGAAGATGTCCTTGTTGTAGACAAGGGCGAATTCGTCCATTTCGAACGGCAGCGAGTAAATCTTCCCGCCCGACGCCGATTGAACGAGCGTCATTGTTCCCGGATCGAGCCGGCTCGTATCGAAATTGTATTTTTTGATCAAGTCGGACATGTCGTATTCCATCTGAAACTTCTCAATCATTCTGTGCGTGTTGCGGTGCACTTCTTCCAACACAATGTCGGGAAGCGTGCCCTTGGCGATCAGATCCTCGTATCTTGTGCCGTCGTTCCAGTGGACATGTTTAATCTTAATATTAGGAAACTTCTTCCTGATGTGCTGCCCGATCAGTCTTTCAAAATTTTCTTCTTCCTCGTAAATTTTGTTCATCGCCGTGTAAAAAAACAATTCGTCCTCCGGCGTGCCGTTCACCGTTGTGCCGACCTCGCTGTCGGGTTCATTGCCGGTACCGGCGGTTACGGAAGTTTCTTCTCCCGAGGCGCCGGTTTGTGCCGCTTTGCTTCCTCCGAAACATCCGGCTGGGCCGATGAATGCCACAACAATCACCAGCGTGATGAGTGCAAACTTTTTCATAATTTATTAACCCCCCCCCGAACCTCAGAAAACACAGTTTGTCATCCCGAATCGGTTTGAATTATCTCTCCCATTTTCTAAACCCCGCATCGGTATGAGTCATCATCTCCATTTTCTGATTGAACGGGAGAGTGGCAGAACACTTTTTTGAGAACCATAGGTCATCCTCAGTTTCATAAAGAAAATCGCCCTCCACCTTGCCAAGAAGGCAAGCTGAAGGGCGATTGCAAAGCAGCCGCGGCCAGTTGTTCGGGCTAAGTTTAAGCTATAATCGCTTCGATCTTATCTATGATTTCCTGGGACAGCTCAATGTCCGAGGCTTTAGCGTTTTCTTCGATTTGCTGCGGACGGCTGGCTCCGACCAGAGCGCTAGCCACGTTCGGCTTGCGCAAAACCCAAGCGAGCGCGAGCTGGCCGACCGTAACATTCAATTCGCCGGCGATCGCAGACAGCTGATTTACTTTAGATATTTTTTCTTCAGAAATACCTTTGCGCATCCCCTCAATCTTTGCCGCGCGGCTGTCTTCCGGAATATCAGCTGCAGACTTGTACTTCCCTGTCAATAAACCTTGTGCGAGCGGCGAGAAAACGACTTGTCCGATACCTTTTTGCTCCCCGAACGGAATGATTTCCTTCTCGATATATCGGTTGAACATATTGTATACCGGCTGATTAACGACAATGCGGTCAAGAAGATATTTGTCCGCAATAGCCAGCGCTTCAGCCATTTGTGCCGCTGTCCATTCGCTGACCCCCGCATACAGAATCTTGCCTTGAGTCACCAGGTCGTCGATCGTGTGCAGCGTTTCCTCGACCGGTGTTTCGGGGTCGTAACGGTGGCAATAATAAATATCCACGTAATCCGTTCCTAATCTGTTCAAGCTGGCATGCAGCTGCTCAAACACGTGCTTGCGGGACAATCCTCGATCATTCGGGCCGTCGCCCATCTTCCCAAACACCTTCGTTGCCAACACGCAGGAGTCGCGGGGGTAATTCTTCAATGCCTCCCCCATCACCTTTTCAGCTGCACCACGCTCGTAAACGTTCGCCGTATCGAAAAAATTGATGCCTAGTTCATACGCTTTGTGTATGGCATTCAACGCATTTTCTTGCTCAACATATCCGCCGTAAGTAAGCCAGCTCCCTAAACTAATTTCACTAACTTTCAAACCGCTTCCGCCTAATTTCCGGTATTTCATGTCTTCTCCCTCCATTTTTAGTTTTTTGTAGCAGTTTCCACAAATGTGGGCGGGCATGACTGTACGCCCCTGCGTGAGCTGCGCCTGCTTCCCAGAGATCACCCCCCGAGGAAAAACGCTTTCAGTTTGCTTGTTTCATTATAAAATAAAGCTTTTCTTTCGAGAAGGAGTGAAAAATAGTTTACTTAATGTACAATCATTATCTAGTTACCTAAACTTAAGTAGGCTGAACGGGAGAGGGGGAGAACACATTTTGAAACAAAGAGTTCGCTTATTTAATTATCAAGAAATATATTAACGGGATACATAGCACGAGAAGCGGAACGGGGATCTCCTTCGTTTTCCCGGCGATAATTTTTGTAATGACGTAGGCTAAAAATCGCGTTGGCAATGGCATCCCGGATCCCAATAAGCGTTAATATCAGAAACAAGACGCCGGATATAAAGACCATCCCTAATCCGGTTTGCCACGTTGCCATTCCTCCGGCAACAATCGTAAAAGCAAAGAACGCATTGCTTCCCATACCCGGCGCCAAAGCAAACGGTCTCTTTGCATAAAGCCCCATAAATATCGTAAAAATCGCCGCTACTAAAATCGTCGAGACCATTACGGCCCCTACCGGCATTCCGGAAGCTTGAATAATGTTGGGATTAACGATAATTATATAAGCCATTGTAATAAAGGTAGTTAATCCGGCAATCGCTTCCGTACGAACATTCGTATTAAATTGTTTTAATTTAAATGTTCGTTCCAGCCAACCTCCCGTCTGCGAAGCCGCTATTTCAGGCGGGCGATCCAAATGTACTTTAATATTTAACACCTTTTAAGGAACAGACGGTAAAGTCGCACAATAAAAAGGAGCGTCCCTTGCAAGATGAGGGTTTCAACGGGTCAGTGCCCTTAAAACCCATCATGGCAAGGAGGACGCTCTTAACTTTGAAGTTTAAACGAATTCAACCCTTCACCGACCCTGCGGTCAACCCGCGGATGAAGCTCTTCGACCCGACAGCGAACAATATCAACACCGGAAGCGTGCCGATCGTCAACCCGAGAATTTGAGCGGCCAAGTCGGTGCGGTACGCCCGGCCCAACGAGGTGATCCCGAGCGGAATCGTGAACAAATCCGGATTGTTGATAATAATCAACGGCAGCAGGTAGTTGTTCCAGGACCATAAGAATACGAGCAGCGACAGCGTCGTAATCGCCGGATATATGAACGACAGCACGATCTGGAAGAAGATCCCGATGTCGGAGCAGCCGTCGATTCTCGCGCTTTCCAGCACCTCGGTCGGAATCGCGCCCTTCATGAACTGCGTCATCCAATACACGCCGAACGCGTTTGCCACGAACGGCAGCACGAGCGGTAGCAGCGTGCCCGACAGCCCCAAGTACCGCATCTCGATGACGTACGCGACGAGCCCGAGCTGGCCGGGGATCATCATCGTGAGCAGGATACCGGCGAATATTTTATTTTTGTACTTAAATTCGTGCTTGGCGAACGCATATCCCGCGAAGGCGCTGACGAACACCGAAGCGACGGTGCTCGTGACGGAGACGATGATGCTGTTCATGTACGCGAGATCGAACCGGCTTTCGGACACCGTTTTCAAATTTTCAAGTAAATAATTGCCGGGGGTGAGCACGATCTTGGTGAACAGATCCTCGTTCTGGTGAGTGCCCATAATGATCATGATATAAAAAGGTAACAGCGCGAACACAGACAGCAATGCGATCGAGCCGGTGGCGAGTAAGGTGCGCAGCGTGTTGGTTTTCATATTCATTCCGTCTGATCCCCCCTGTACATCCGCACCCCGAGGAACGAGAAGACGGCGATGATGACGCACAGCCCGTACGCGATCGCGGCGCCGAGACCGTAGCGAGTCGTGCTGCCGAAGGCGGTGTCGTACATGTTCCACACGGTCGTCAGACAGCAGCGATCGGGTCCGCCGATGACCGCGATGCTCGAGCCTTGGCCGCTTCCGCCGAGCAGCAGCATCGGTTCCTCGAGCAGCTGAAAGCCGCCGATGATGCCCGTAATGACGATGAACGCCGTAACCGGCTTGAGCAGCGGAAGCGTAATCGAGAAGAACACCTTCATCGCCGACGCCCCGTCCACTTCAGCCGCTTCGTGCAAATCCTTCGGAATGTTCGCGAGCCCCGCCAAGTAGAAGATCATGGTGTAGCCGAATCCTTTCCAAAAGAGCATCACAATAATGACCATCCGGGCGTATCCCGCTTCGCCGAGCCAATAGATGCCTTCCTCGACCAAGCCGAAATGCAGCAGCACCTTGTTTACGAACCCCGCCTGCCAGTCGAACAGCAGGTTGAACATGAGCCCGACCGCCACCGGCGTGACGATATAAGGCAGGAAATTGATCAGCTGGAAAAATGCCCTCCACTTCACCCACCGGCTGTACAGCAGCGACGCCAGCAGCAGCCCGAGCGCGATTTGGAGCGGCAGCGTGATGACGGTGAAGAACAGCGTGTTGCCGACCGATTGGAAAAAGTAGGAGTCGGAATTGAACAGAAATTTGTAATTTTCGAGGCCGACGAACGTCTTCTCGCCGATGCCGTCCCAGCTCGTCAAGCTGACATAGAATGAAAACACGATCGGGACGAGGCCGAACGCCAAGTAAAACAGCAGATAGGGGGATAGGAAGAAGTACGGCACCCATTTTCGTTTGGCAGTGATCATAAGATGGTTCACGCTCCTTTGCTTCGGTTTTACCTTCGCGGACAACCTTCGGTTGCCTCGTTGCTTCGCTGTTACCTTCGCGGACAACCTTCGGTTGCCTCCTTCGGAAAATAAAGAGCGGCCCGAAACCGCAGCCGCTCCCGCCAATCCAGCCCCGCTTACTCTACGGTAATGTTCGGCGCTTTCGCTTTCAATTCTTGCTTCACCCGGTCCATCGCTTCGTCGACGCCGAACGATTCGTCCTTCGCCAACGTCTGGATGACGATGCTCATCACTTCGTTCAACAGGAGGTCGTTAACGTTCTCTGTCACCGTCTTCGTCGATGCGGATATGTCGACGAAATATTTCTCGCCGATATCTTGCTCGCCAAAGTTCTCCCAATGCCACTGCGTGAACGCCGAATCGTCGTAAGCCGGCTTATAGTGCGTAAATACGCCGTCTTTCTTTTGCGCTTCCGCGCCTTCCTGCGTCATCGAGGTGAACTCGATCCACTTCCACGCGAGCTCGCCGTTCTTCGCGCCCTTCGGGATGCCGTGGGAGGAGCCGCCGAATATGAACCCTCCCTCGGGAGCGACCATCAAGCCCCACCGGGGCGGGTTCTTGTCGTTCGGTCCGATGACGTACTGCGGCATCCAAATCGGACATACGGCGAAGATGTATTTCTCCGAGCCGAAAGCGGCGTTCCAAGCTGGCGTCCACTGGTCCAGCTTGTCGACGACGCCGGAGTCGCGGAAGTTGACGAGGTCCGTGATGACCGATTTCAATACGTCCGTATTGAGCTTATCTCCGTCAAAGTACGGTCCCGGGCGCTGATTTTTGATGAAGGAATGAACGTCTCCGAGGCCCGGCAGCATTTTCACTTTGCCTCCGCTCTTCGCAACGACTTCTTTGCCTTTCTCGATGAACGACTCCCAATCCGGGAACATCGCTTCCAGCTCTTCCGGGTTGTCCGTGCCTAAATATTCTTTCGCCAGCGGTTTAATGAACGCCATCCCGGACAGGCTCATATCGTCCGGAATCGCAACGAGTTTCCCGTCTACGGTGAACGCATTGACGTCGTAATCGAACAGCAGCGATGAATCCGCAACATAAGGCGGCTCGTCCAACGGTTGAAGGATGTCCATATCGAAAATTTTCGCCTTTTGCCCCGCTTCGATCCGGATGACGTCCGGCAGCTCGCCGCCCGAAGCGATCGTCGTCTGCAGCTTCTTCGTCACGTCTCCGGCGGACACGTTGACGACCTTCATCTTAATGTCGGGATACTTCTCGTTAAATGCGGCCAATGCGGTAGGATGCTCGGGTTCCCAAGTCCAAAGCACGAACTCGCCTTTCAGATCCTTCCCGGAGCTTCCCGACGTTCCTTCGCTGCCGGCCGCCGGTTCCGTGCCGGCATCCTGCGAAGCGCCTCCGGCTCCGCCGCCGCCTCCTCCGCATGCGGACAGCAATCCGAGCAGCAGCGTCAAAGACACGGCAAGAGCAATTCGTTGTATGGCTTTGCGTCCAATCATCATTCGAGAGCCTCCCTTATCGTTCGATAAATTGTATCCGCTTCCAATGTTACCGTTTAGGAAATGTAAGCGTAAACATAGCATTTCTACACTTTTGGTCGCATTTCTGCAATCCCGTTGCCGGCCGCTTTCCGCTGTGAGATATAATCGTAGTACAATCCTGCGCATCGAGGTGGACAAGTCACATGAGAGTCGTACTGGTCGACGATGAGCGAATCGCCATTGAGCATATCAAGCATCTCATTCCATGGGAACGTCACGGCTTTGAAATTGCGGCTGCCGCCACGAACGGCAAGAGCGCGCTCCGCTTATGCGAGGAGCTGCGCCCTCAAATCATGATGATCGACATCCGGATGCCCGCCATGGACGGCCTCGAGCTGATCCGGGCAATTAATGAGAAGGATCTGGGTGCAAAATGCATCGTTATGAGCGCATACGAGGATTTCCACTACGCCCGGCAGGCGATATCGCTGGGCAATGTCATCAGCTATTTGGTCAAGCATGAAGTGGACCCGGACAAGCTGCTGCGCGAGCTGAACAAGGCTCGGGCGGCGTGGGAAGCGGACGAACGGCAGAGAAGACGGGAGCGGAACGAGCGGCTTAAGGAGATCGTAATGGATGCGGATCGCCGGAACGATTGGCCTGAACGGACCCGCAGGCCCGAGCTGCCTGACCGGAACTACCGACCGGACCGGACCGATCTGCTGCCTGTCGGCATGAAGCCGCCCTTCGCGCTCGTGCTGATTCAGCGGGACACCCCGTTCTCCCCGATCCCTCCGACCGCCGCCGGTCCCGCAATCGCCGCCCCATGGAACGGCGAGGATATGAAGCTTTATTGCGAGCACCGCGCGGAATGGCTGCTGCTCGGTGAGTTCCCGGTCGACGTCAGCCAATATGCCGCCGTGTTTACACCGAAGAACAAAGCTGCCGCTTTCATGGGGGACACGTTTTGGTCTCTGCTCTCCGGCATCCAATCCCATCTGCGGCAAAAGCACGCCAATACCTATTCCATCTTTTATACTTTGCACGTTGATGAAGCTTCATCGCTTGCTTCCGCCTTCCGCCGGGTTATTGCGGCCGCCGGTTATTCAGTATTCTTCGGCCGTGAGGCGGTCGTGTGCGCGGACGATATTCTGGCTGCGATCCCCGAGCCGAACTCCTTCTCTTCCCGCACAGGCCGCTTCGAAGCTTTAATCGAAAGCTTGGACGGGAAACGCCGCGACGAAATCGAGAACTCTATCATCCGATTATTCGACAGCGTCCTCCAGCCTTGCTGGGATATTCGAGGGTTATATGAGCTCGTTAGTGCACTGACCGGCTTGCTGAATGAAAGGCGTACGATGAAGGGGATGACTGCGGTGGATCCTTTGGACAAGAATGAATGTTGCCCGGCTTACCATGTCGATGAAATCAGGGAACGGTTCGTTGATCTGTATTGCGGTCTATGCGCGGGAGATCATGTGCCGGACCGGCTTTCATCGAAGCTGCTCCATGCGCTCCGGTTCATCCATGAGCACTTCGATGAGGAGATCGGCATCGAGGACGCGGCGTTTGCGACCGGGATCAGCGCCTCGTATCTTCATCAATTGTTCAAGAGAGAGCTCGGCCGCACCTTCCTGGATTATTTAACCGAGACCCGCATTCATCAGGCGAAAAAAATTTTGCGGCGGGAGCACATTAAGATGACCGAAGTCGCGGCGCGCGTCGGCTATCGTTCTCCGCAGCACTTCAGCCAAGTGTTCAAGAGAATGACCGGCGTCCTTCCGCATCAATACAGGGACGGAGCCTTCCCGTCATGAGAAGCTTGCGCACCGTCATACTGCGCCGGATTTGGATCGTTGCGGCCGTGAGCTTCTTGCTGTCCGCCGGCTTCACTTACTATTACTATCAAACGATTCTGGTGCGCCAATTGATAGAAGACGACGAAGCGAAGCTCCGGCAAACCGCCAGGCAGCTGCAATATATGTTCGACGACATCGTCAAATTCTCTTCTACGCTCATCATTTCCGATCGGCTGCAGACGTTCTATAAAGATTTCGACAAAGCGGATACGTTCGGCAAGTTTGCCTTGCTCGACGACACGATTAGTTATGTCAACGATAATAGAGGGTTGCGCAAGGAGGTGCGGAGCTTTACGTTTGTGCTGCGGAGCGGGGAAGTGTTTTGGAGCGAGGCGAGATTTGACGATTATTTTAAAGTAATTATGAAAGAGCCGTGGTATACGGAGTATGCCGGATCCGGCCATACTTACATGTTCACGGAGCCGCACATGATGATTCCTAACGGCAACACATCCAAGAAGAGCAAAACGATCAGCCTGATCGTGAAGATCAGGGATATCCAATCGCCGGGACGCGAAATCGGGGAGCTTATCCTGAATCTGGATTATGCCGCCTTCGAAGCTTTCTTGGATCTGGGGAGCGCGGATTTCGACGGATTTCTATGGACGGATGATGAGGGGCGCGTGCTGTACGAGAGGGGAGGAATGGCGAGTGCCGGCGATGCTAGCGCTGGCGGCGGCGGCCTGACGAAGGAGCGGATTGAGGGCACCAACTGGAGCCTCGCGGCATTCACCGGCTGGCGGACGATGATGGAACGCGGGAAGATCGTCATCTACTTGCTTGCCGTCTTCTCGCTGACAAGCACGGCGCTCATCCTGCTGCTGATGATGCCGGCGATATTCCGGATTACGAAGCCGATCATGCAGCTTTACCACGCAACGAACGCCGTTTCGAACGGCAATCTGCAAGCGTCGGTGTCGATACATACCGGAGACGAGCTCGAGAAGCTGGGCCAAGGCTTCAACCGGATGATCGAGCAGCTTCGACTTCATCTGGAGGAGTCGATCCGGCATGAGCAGGAGAAACGCGAGATGGAATTGGAGCTGCTTCTGTCCCAGTTGAACCCCCACTTCGTGTACAACACGTTAAACGCGGTCATCTATATGGCGCAAAGAAAAGGTGACCGCGACATCGTTCGCATGGTCGGCTCGTTCATCCGCGTGCTGCAGGATGCCGCCAAGCTCGGCGGCGGGCAGGCGTTGGTTCCGCTGGAAGGCGAAATCCGCCTGCTCAAGGACTACGTCGTCGTTCAGTCGTACCGGTATACGGATATGTTCGATTTCGAGTGGCATATCGATCCCGCCGCGCTGGACTGCCTGGTTCCCCGCTATTTGATCCAGCCTTTCATCGAGAACGCGATATTCCACGGAATTTGCCCGAAGGATGCGAGAGGTACGGTAAAAATCTGCGCGGCGGCGTCAGGCGGGATGCTTCACGTTACGGTGGAGGACGACGGAGTCGGCATGGAAAGCGGGCAGCTTGCAAAAATATGGGACAAACCGGACAGCGGCTATGGAGGCGGCGACGCTGCCGGCGGCGGCGGCAAAAGCTCGAGCTTGCGGCGAATCGGCTTGTCCAACACGAAGAAGAGGCTAGAGCACTTATTCGGGGGACAATCGGCCATCCGCATCGACAGCGCCCCGGGCGCGGGCACGAAGGTTCACATCGAGCTGCCCGCCCTGTCCGGCGCCGCCGCCAGTACAACCTAGAGCGGCGCCGGCGCGGCGCAGCGGAAAATCTTTACCGTTGCAAGCGATCGGATCACCGTTTGCAACCCCCGTCGAAAAAATCGTTCGCTCACTATCCCCTAGCCTCAGAAGATAGCACACTTCGTTACTCCGAGTCGGTTTGAGTTATCGCCTCATTTTCTAACCCGAATCGGTATGAGTCACCGCCTCTATTTTCTGATTGAAAGGGAGAGTGGGAGAACACTTTTTCAGACCTATAGGCCCGCCTCGGTTTCACTTCGGCACAACGTGGTTCATCCGTGAACCACCGT
>NZ_JAEMXM010000016.1 GCF_016482785.1 Paenibacillus alkalitolerans
GCAATTCACTATAACACTCCAAAATTAAGGGGCCGGACCGTAAACTGTTGTTTGGACCACACCTTATGAACAATCGGCTACCATAATTAAAATAGTCATTAAATAAAACAGGGAAAATGAGCAGTGAAGAGACAAAATATGAACATATTATTGTCATAACGCAGGTACAACAGTGACACATTAGTTCAATTGCGGCAAGAATACGATATGGCATGGCCGGCAGCCGGAAGGCTGCTTTTTCTTTTTAACCTTTAATAACGGACTATCCTTGCGCCATACAATGGTTATGAAGTTACTCAAAATGTAAGGTCAGACTTCGAAAGGAGGATGACATGAGAAAGATACGGATCGGGGCAGGGCAAGGCTTTTACGGCGACTCGATATGGCCGGCAATCGAAACGGCGAAAAGAGGGGACGTCCAATATATGTGTTTCGATGCCCTTGCCGAGTTGACGCTCGCCATTTTGCAAAAAGACCGACAGAAAGATCCGGAAAAAGGTTACGCCGGGGACATCACCCGGACAATGCGGGAACTGCTCCCTTATGTAAAAGAAAAGGGAATAAAGATTTTGACGAATGCCGGGGGAATGAATCCGCTTGGAGCGCTTCGGGAGGTACGGAGAGCCGCAGCGGATCTCGGCATTCAAGGGCTTAAACTGGCGGTGGTAACGGGAGATGACGTTGCAGACCGGCTATCCGAATGGAAGAGGCAAGGAATTCCGCTTGATCACTTAGAGGACGGAAGAAGTATTGAATCCGTTATGGAGCGGCTCGTTTTTGCGAATGCCTATTTAGGTGCAGGACCTGTTGTGGAAGCGCTTCAACACGGAGCCGACGTCGTCATAACGGGACGAACGACCGATTCGGCTCTGTTCCTTGCTCCGCTCGTTCACGAATTCGGTTGGGGAGCGGAGAACTGGAACAGACTGGCTCAAGGCATACTTATGGGTCATCTAATGGAATGCTCAGGGCAGTCTACAGGAGGCAATTTCAGCGGCAGCTGGCAATCCGTCGAAAATTTGGACAGCATCGGCTTCCCGGTGGCGGAAGTTCAAGAAGACGGAGAGTTTATCATTACTAAGACGGAAGGAACGGGCGGACTCGTTTCAGTAGATACGGTAAAGGAGCAGCTGCTTTATGAGATTCATGACCCGTCCGCTTATGTCACTCCGGATGTGGTGCTAGATTTGACCGAAGTTCAATTACGCGATGCCGGCCAGAACCGGGTACGCGTAACAGGCGCCTCCGGAAGTAAGCGGCCCGATCGGCTGAAAGTCGTCATGGGGTATGCGGACGGGTGGCTCGGGCAGGCGATCTGGGGCTATTCATGGCCTGACGCTTTGGAGAAGGCAAAAGCCGCAGACGGCATTATACGCAAGCAAATACAGCGGGCAGGCTTACAGTTTGACGAAATCCGTACCGACTACCTCGGTTACAACTCTTTGCACGGACCGCTCGCGAAACCGCCGGCGGAAGAGCCCAACGAAGTGTACTTGCGCATTGCCATGCGCTCCGGCAGGCGGGAAGAAGCGGAAAAGCTCGGCAGACTCGTTCCTCCGCTTATGCTCAGCGGCCCCCCCGCGATGAGCGGATTCCTGGGGATCATGAAGCCGCGCGAGCTGCTTGGCATGTGGTCGTGTCTCGTTCCGCGGCAAATCGTTGAGAGCGAAGTTCAGGTCAGCGTTCTGGAGGTGTAGCTCATGGCGCGAATTCAGCTTCGGCACGTGGCCCAAGCGCGCTCCGGCGACAAGGGGAACACGGTGAACATCGCGGTGTTCGCTTCCGATCGGGCCGCGTTTGAGGTGCTCTTGAGAGAAGTCACGGCCGAGAAAGTGCGGAGGCATTTTGAAGGGTTGGTGGATGGAGAAGTAACGCGTTATGTAGTCCCGAACGTACACGCAATGAATTTTGTCTGCAAGAATGCATTGGGTGGCGGGGGTTCTGCAACGATGAGAATGGATAATCTCGGGAAGTGTTATGCGTCCAATTTATTGCGTATGGAAATCGAGGTCGATGACAACGGGAGTCTCTCCAAGTCATAAGCAGAGAGGTCGTGGGCGAATGGATTTCGATTTAACCGCGGAACAAACGATGATCAGAGACTTGATTCGCGATTTTGCGGAGTCGGAGGTTGCACCGGGTGCGGTTGAAAGAGACCGGACGGGCGCCTTTCCCGAGGACATATTCGTGAAGCTGGCAAAGCTCGGGCTTATGGGGCTTCCTTTCCCCGAACAATACGGGGGCGGCGGGGCGGATACGATAAGCTTCGCGATTGTCGTCGAAGAGTTGAGCCGGGTGTGCGCATCTACCGGCATCACGTACTCCGCTCACATTTCTTTAGGGGGTGCTCCCCTTCAATTATTTGGGACAGACGAGCAAAAGGCGGCATACTTATCACCGTTGTGCGAAGGTCAATATTTGGGCGCTTTCGGTTTGACCGAGCCGGATGCCGGATCCGATGCGGGCGGAACCCGGACAACCGCCGTCCGCAGTGGGGATCAATGGGTGATTTCGGGGACCAAATGTTTTATAACCAATGCGAGTTACGCCCGGAATGTCGTTCTGACCGCGGTCACGGACCGATCCAAGGGAACAAGCGGAATTAGCTCCTTTATCGTGCCCACGGATGCGCCCGGTTTTACCGTATTTAACAATTATGAAAAAATGGGACTTCATGCATCAAATACAACGGAGCTAGTGCTCGATCAAGTGTCCGTACCCGGTGAAAATTTGTTGGGCGTCGAAGGCAACGGCTATAAACAGTTTCTTGCCGTCCTTGACGGAGGAAGAATCGGTATCGGTGCGATGGCCGTCGGCATCGCCCAAGGCGCATTCGAGAAATCGCTCCGGTATGCGAAGCAAAGAAAGCAATTCGGAAGAGCGATATCAACATTCCAGGCGATACAATTCAAGCTTGCGGATATGGCGACGAATATCGAGTTGGCGCGCAATATGGTATATAAAGCGGCATGGCTCAAAGATCAAGGCAGAAAGTTTAAGAAGGAAGCCGCCATGGCCAAGCTGTTCGCTTCCGAGATGTGTATGAAAGTTTGCGACCAGGCCGTTCAAATTCACGGCGGCTACGGATATATGAAAGAGTATGAGGTGGAACGCTGCTTGCGTGACGCGAAGCTTTTGGAAATAGGAGAAGGCACGTCGGAGATACAGCGGATTGTGATTGCCGGTCAAATCGGATGTTAATCGCCGCCCGGTATGAAAAAGGGGAGGTGCGGGCATATGTCCAATGAATTCGAATCGGGGGAGGGCATTTTGCATGAGCGGATCGAACGGATCAAGAAGGGAGGCTCCCCCAAATATCATGAAAAAAATGCGGAGCAGGGAAAGCTGTTTGTCCGCGACCGGTTGAAGCTGTTATTCGATCCCGGTTTCGAGCTTGAGGATGCGTTATTCGCCAACTGCATGGAACGAGACTTGCCTGCCGACGGGGTAATAACGGCCATAGGAAAAATACACGGAAAGCCGGTATGCGTCATTGCGAACGACTCCACGGTGAAAGCGGGATCGTGGGGAGCGCGGACAGTGGAGAAAATGATTCGCATGCAGGAATCCGCCGATAAAATGCGGGTTCCGCTCATTTATCTGGTAGATTCGGCTGGAGCGCGGATTACCGATCAGGCTGAGATGTATCCGGGACGGCGCGGTGCGGGGAGAATCTTTTACAATCAGGTGAAGCTGTCGGGGAAAATCCCGCAGGTTTGCATATTGTTCGGTCCTTCCGCGGCGGGAGGAGCCTATATTCCCGCGTTTTGCGACATCGTCATTATGGTCGACGGAAATGCCTCGATGTATCTCGGATCCCCGCGAATCGTGGAAATCGTAACGGGCGAGAAAGCGACGTTGGAGCAATTGGGCGGCGCAAGGATGCACTGCTCCGTGTCCGGGTGCGGAGACGTGCTGGCGGACAATGAAGAAGAAGCGATTGCTCTGGCGAGGGAGTATCTCGCCTACTTTCCAGCCAATTTCAGTGAAAAGCCTCCCGTACGGGAACCAAAACCGCCTGAGGATTTCGAAAAAACGCCGGAAGAAATTATCCCGGACAATCAATATGCTCCTTTCGATATGTACGATCTGATTGAACGTATTATTGACAAAGATTCGTTCTTCGAAATAAAGAAGCTATTCGCCAAAGAACTCATTACCGGATTGGCGCGGTTGGCGGGCATGCCGGTAGGAGTCGTCGCCAATCAACCGCGGGTGAAGGGAGGAATCTTATTTATTGATTCTGCCGATAAAGCCGCGAAGTTTATCAGCTTGTGCGACGCCTTTCACATTCCGCTTCTGTTTTTGGCCGACGTTCCCGGCTTTATGGTCGGAACGAGCGTCGAACAGGCCGGAATTATTCGTCATGGGGCGAAGATGATTTCAGCGGTGTCGGAAGCGACGGTGACGAAAGTATCCGTTATCGTCCGCAAAGCGTATGGAGCCGGTCTTTACGCGATGGCCGGACCTGCGTTCGAGCCCGATTGCTGCCTGGCTTTGCCTACGGCGCAAATTGCCGTGATGGGACCGGAAGCGGCGGTAAATGCGGTATATTCGAATAAAATTGCCGAGCTGCCGGCGGCGCAAAGGGCAAATTTCATTTCAAGCAAACGCGAGGAGTACAGTAAAGATATAGATCTGTACCGTCTTGCTTCAAATATGGTGATCGACGGTATTGTTCCCGCCAATTCATTGCGCTCCGAATTAATTAAACGCTTTGAGGCGTATTCGTCGAAAAGCGTTGCAAACTCACAGCGAAAGCATCCGGTATATCCGGTATGAATGACAAGCGGGGTGAAACGATGAGGAAGCCGGTACTTTGGGAGAAGCATGGGCATATCGGATACATCCGCCTCAATCGCCCTGACGTTATGAATGCGCTTAATTACGACATGCTTGCCGCTCTCGGCGAAATAATTGGGAACATGGAGCAGTATCGCGGCGATATTCGTGCGGTGATTGTGGGAGGCGAAGGGAGGGCATTCTGCGCAGGCGCGGATTTAAAGGAGCGGGCATTGCTCAAAGAGCGGCAGGTGCTCCGCAACGTAAACAAAACCAAGGAGGTGTTTACCGCCATTGAACGGCTCCCACAGCCCACGATTGCGGCGATCAACGGCTACGCGCTCGGAGGAGGGCTGGAGCTTGCATTGTCGTGCGACTTCCGTTATGCGGTGCGCGAGGCGAAATTGGGACTTACGGAGGTTGGTTTGGGCATAATTCCCGGCGCGGGAGGGACACAACGATTGCCGCGTCTCATCGGACCGTCGAAAGCGAAGGAGCTGATTTTGACCGGACGGAAAATCAGTGCGGAACGGGCGTTAGCTTTAGGAGTCTTGAACGGTGTTGCCGGGGACCGGCAGCAGCTGCAGGAGCTGTGCGAAGCATTGGCCGTTGATATTGCCACCAATGCTCCGTTGGCTGTTTACCAAGCAAAATTAGCGATCGACAGAGGAATGAACACTGATCTGCAAACGGGATTGGAGATCGAAGCCGAAGCTTATGAAGCGATTATATCGACAAAAGACCGGCTGGAGGCGCTCAAAGCGTTCCGTGAAAAACGCGCTCCTCGTTTTACCGGAGAATAAATTATATAGGTACAAATACCTGAATCGAAAGGTTCAGGTTGTTTTTTGCGCGCGCGTAATGAGGGTCAATCAAACGAGGTTACTGGCGGATTTTGTCGAATACGGATGGTAGAACTGACAAATTACCGTTTAAGGGGACATCTTGGATGGGATTATAAATTGGATCGACGTTATGAGACATTCGCACCATTTGGAATTCGATATCGCTGTCATATTGTTCTTTACATTCGCATCCGCATTACTTACATACTATTTAATAAACAGACATGTCCGAATATCGAACCAATTAAAGCACCTGGAGTATCGATACAGTTCGTTGATCCACAGCACGTTCGATGTTGTCGCGGAGTTGGACCCGTCGGGGAATATTTTGAACGTAAAGGACAAGCTGTTGGGATTGACGAAGGAGCAGGAAGGCGTTAGCTTCTTTGATATTGTTTGCAAAGTCGACCGCAAACGGGTCAAGACCGCCATTGCGGAAATGATCGCCGCAAAGTCCGCCGGCAAAATTCAATTTCGTGTCATGCATGAGGACGGCAGACGCATTTACGTGGAGGCGTACGGCTCCACTGTGTTAGATACGAACGGCGAGGTGGCGGCCGTCGTGTTGGTTTGCCGCGATTGTACCGAGAAGAAAAGAGCCGAAACGGCGTTGAAGGAGAGCGAGGATCGTTACCGGCGGCTCGTCGAATTGTCCCCCCAACCGATAGGCATGTTTAAAGACGGGGAGTTTTACATTAATCCGGCCGGACTCAACGTACTGCGAGCGAATGGGCCCGAGGATTTAAGAGGGATAACGGTATTCGATTTCTTCAGCCCCGAACATTGGAAAGAAATTGAAGAATGGATTCGATTTATCGATCTCAACGGTTACTTGCCGCTTGCGGAACTCCCCTTCCTTCTATGGGACGGAAGCATCGGCTATATGGAAACTTCGGGCGTATACGATCCGCAATCGCAGACGTTTCACTTTGTCTTCAACGAGGTAACCGCGCGCAAACGTGCGGAATCGGCGCTTAAAGAAAGCGAGGCGCGTCTTCGTGAAAGCAAAGAATGCTATTATCAGCTGCAATCGAGCCTTGATTCCTTCTCCAGGGACTTGTTCGGTGTACTCAGCATTACCGAAATAAGGAACAGACTCGTGCACGAAGTGAGGAGGGTGCTGGATACCACTCATGTAAGTGTTGTCGTAAAAAGCGGATCCGGCTATAGCGAAGGGGATTTCGACACGGAGTATGCCGGCCATTTCATCGAACAGTTCGAATACGGGCAGTCCTTCGAAACAATAATCGAGAATAATTTCGGACATCTGATATTTATCGGGAGAATCAAAGGGGAGAACGTGTTCCTGTGCATCTCCGGAAGGGATGATCTGCTCCAGTTGGAACCTTATCGGGTATGGCTGAAGACCATCGCCCGGTACGTAAGCGTTCTGTATGATAACTTTCGAGTCATTGAGGACCTAAGCGCCGAGCTGCTGCACCGCACGTCTAATGCGACCGCTCCGCCATGGTTGCTGCGCCTCTTCTTTAATATGACGGAGGACGAGCGGAAACGTCTTGCCTCGGATTTGCACGATACGGCGCTGCAGGAACAAATAATCTGGTACCGCAAGCTGGATTCTATCGCCTTAAACCCGGGATTGCGTGAGCATCGCGAGGAGCTGCAGAGGATTGCGGAAGGGCTTCTTGACGTTATTTATCAAATCCGGTTGATTTGTTATGAATTGCGTCCCCCCTTTCTTAAAGAAATGGGAATTGTGGCCGCGCTTGCCAAGCTGTATGAAGACACTCAGCTGCGGTCGGATTTTGCGATCGTTTTCAATTCGGAACAATTCCAAGAACACAGCCTGCAGGACGATTTGTTAATGTGCATTTACCGTATTAACCAAGAACTGTTGGCGAACGCCGCCAAACATGCGCAAGCCAGCAGGGTGGATATTCAGCTTTTATCCGAATGCGGTCAAGTGTGTTTGTTTTATCGCGATAACGGTATCGGGTTTGACTTGCCGCAGCTTACAGCGGAATCGAGAGGGATGGGCATCTATGGCATAAAGGAAAGGGTTCGGAGCTTGGAGGGGGACATCCGTATGGAGTCTTCCCCGTATTCCGGATTGTCCGTATTCATTTCCTTGCCGGTAGCATCAAGTTTATCAAACTGACAACAAGGAGCGTTGCAACTATGAAAAAGATATTGCTTGTTGACGACCACCCTTCCGTTATGGAAGGCACTAAGATCATGCTGGAGAAGGACCATGACAACATCGTTACGCTTTGCTGTTCGGGGAAGGAAGCGATCGAATTGGCCGTCGCACAGTCATTCGATATTATGCTGTTTGATTTGAACATGCCGGAAATGAGCGGAATCGAGCTTACGCGGAAAGTGCTGGGTTTGTTACCGGATTCCATAATAATAATATATACGGGATACGACATCGCTCCGCATTTCAACATGCTGATTGAGGCGGGGGTAACCGGATTCATCTCCAAGACGTTAACCGAGGAACAGCTGCTCAACGCCGTTCGGTGCGCTGCGCGCAAAGAAGCGATTATTCCGCTGCCTCTGCTCCAGGAGTTGAGGAGAGTGAGTCCTTCGCCTCAGGCGGTAACCGAGAGGAGTTCCGGCACTGTTATGCTGAGCGACAAAGATAAGGCCATCTTGTTTGAGGTCGCGAAGGGGAAAAGCAATCGAGAAATCGCCGAAGAGCTTTTCGTCAGCCAACGGTCGCTTGAATACTGCTTAACGCAATTGTTCCAAAAACTCGGAGTCCGTTCACGAGTTGAGGCTGTCATGAAGTCCAGACAGCTCGGTCTTTTGGTCGGATAGTAGGCCAATAGTTTCAATCCTTATTTACTGCCTGCATTTGATGCGGGCTATTTTTTTTTTTTTGATTCATTCAACAAATTCCTGCAATACCCCGCAAAAATATTGCGCGATTCCGAAACGAGATTGCGGTTACAGATGAGTAGAAATCAATTATGATTTTATATATAAGGACTATTGGAATAGGATAAAAGTCTTGGGGCATTTTTTTGAAAGAGAGGTGAGCGCTTACATGACGGAGAGCATCAAGCGGGAGCCGATGTTTGAGATGTTTCTTTATGAATCGTTCCAGCTTATCGAACAGCTGGAACAAACCGTACTCGACATCGAACGTTCGGGTCATTTGGCTGCGGATCAGATCAACCTCATATTTCGAATCATGCATACGATCAAAGGCTCGGCAGCCGTAATGATGTACAACCAGATATCGGACTTGGCTCATTACACGGAGGATTTATTCCATTACCTGCGGGATAATGCATCAACCGGCGTCGATCACACGCAGCTTGTCGATCTCGTTCTTAGCGTATCGGATTCGATGAAAAGCGAGCTTCAAAAAATTGACCGGAGAGAAGCCGCGAAAGGCAATTTTGAAGAGCTGATTCAAGACATTAAATCTTTCATCTCCCGTCTGAAGCAAGATGTCCAAGATGACGCTCCCGAGCCGGCTGAGCGGCATCAAATTTGTTTGAATGTGCCTGTTGAAAGCGCACGGTCATGCGGATCGAACGGATTTGAGGCGAGGCTGAAATTTATGGAAGACTGCGGGATGGAAAATATCCGCTGTTACTCGGTCATCCATAATTTAAAGGAAATTGCCGAGATTCATTCGTATGTGCCGGAAGACATCATCGTGAATCACGAAAGCAGTACGGAATTTATCAAGGCGAACGGGTTCACGATCCGGTTCTCCTCCGAGCAGGGCTATAACGAGCTGTTGGACTTTTTCTCAGGAACGAGCTTCATCAGTCAAGTAGGTTTGGTCGAGCAAGAACAGCAGGCGGAGACGGCGGACATAGAAGAACGGGATCTGTCGATTGCGGAAACCAACTCATCCCCGGGCACGACTAAACAGAATCATTTTATTAGCGTGAATGTGGAGAAGATGGACAAGCTGATGGATTTGGTAGGCGAGCTCGTCATCTCCGAAGCGATGGTTACCGAGCACCCCGAGTTGAAAGGAATTCAATTGGAGCGGTTCACCAAAGCGGCCAGGCAATTGCGAAAGATCACAGGCGAGCTCCAAGATGTCGTCATGACCATCCGGATGGTCCCCTTATCGGCAACGTTCCAGAAGATGAACCGGATTGTGCGGGACATGTCCAAAAAGCTGGACAAAGAAGTACAGCTCAATATCGCCGGACAAGAGACGGAAGTCGACAAGAGCATTATCGAGCAGCTGTCCGATCCGCTCATGCACATGATCCGCAATTGCATTGATCACGGCATCGAAACCGCAGACGAGCGGAGATCGGCTGGAAAGCCGGGAACCGGAACAGTCTGGTTGGAAGCGAAAAACGCCGGCGGCGAAGTATGGATT
This sequence comes from Paenibacillus alkalitolerans, assembly GCF_016482785.1. GTDB lineage: Bacteria > Bacillota > Bacilli > Paenibacillales > YIM-B00363 > Paenibacillus_AE > Paenibacillus_AE alkalitolerans. Next base: position 9,949 of record NZ_JAEMXM010000016.1, read on the forward strand.
ACGATTCGGGATGACGGCCGGGGATTGGATAAAGATAAAATTTTGCAAAAAGCAAAGGCGGCGGGCCTGTTGTTAAAGTCCGAGACCGACTACACCGACCGGGAAATTTACTCCATGATATTCTTGCCCGGCTTCTCGACCAAAGAAGCGGTTACTGAATTTTCCGGCCGGGGCGTCGGGATGGATGTCGTCAACCGGAACATTCAAGCGCTGGGAGGCACGGTCCACGTTGAAAGCAGCCCGGGCAGAGGCACGACGACCATTGTCAAAATACCGTTAACTCTTGCGATTATCGACGGGATGACGGTTAAAGTCGGCGATTCCCGTTTCACGGTTCCGACCGTTTCGATCCGGGAGTCGTTCCGGGTTTCGAAAGATGAGGTGATCCGCGATCCGGAAGGCAACGAGATGATCTTGATCCGGGGAACGTGTTACAAAATAGTCCGCATGTACGAACGGTACCGGCTTCAAACGAGGGTCACGGATTTGGAGAAGGGCATTGTGCTCATGGTGGAGTATGAGGAGCTGGCCGTGTGCATTTTTGCCGACGAATTGTTAGGAAAGCAGCAGGTCGTCGTAAAATCGCTGCCTCCCGTTCTGAAGAAAATCGGAGGCATCTCCGGATGTACGCTGCTGGGAGACGGAAGCATCAGTCTTATCTTGGATATATCCGATTTATTAATGAAAACCGATTGAGAAAGGAGACGTCTTGTATGTCCAACATGATGGAAGACAGAACCGAGTTTGAGGAAGATACGCAAAAAGGCAAATTCCTTACGTTCTCGCTCGATCAAGAGGATTACGGCATTGAGATCAAATACGTGACGGAAATCATAAACATGCAGCCGATCACGATCGTTCCGGAAGTGCCCGTTTACATGAAAGGCATTATCAATCTCCGCGGAACGATAATCCCCGTAATGGACGTTCGTCTGCGGTTTCAGAAGGAACCTCGGAATTACAACGACAGAACGTGCATCATCGTCATCCATTTCGAGGATATATCCATAGGCCTCATCGTGGACAGCGTATCGGAGGTGTTGAACATTCCGGACAACGATATCGTCGATCCTCCCCAGATGAACCAGACGAACCAGCGTTATATTCGGGGAATTGGGAAAGTAAACCAGCGCGTAAAACTGCTGCTTGACTGCTCGAAGCTGATACGCGACGAAGAATTGCAGCAGCTCAAAAATATATAATCCAATGACTAGAGGTGGATCGCCATGGCATGGTTCAAAAACATGAAAATCGGCACGAAATTGATTACGTCTTTCGTCTTTATCGCATGTATTGCCGGAGTAATAGGCGTGATGGGCTTTACCGCCATATCCGAAATCGACGAGAGGAGCCAATCGCTCAGCAAAAATTATACGAATCCGATCACGGAGATGGGCTTATGGCTGGAAGGGTTCAACAGCATCAGGATCGCGAGCCGGGACGTTGTTTTTCTTGTAGACGACCATGAATATCAGGCGAAGCGGGCCGAACGGATCAAAGAGCTTCAGCAGGAAATGGAACCACTCCTTGCGGAATATGAAAAAGGGATCAACAGCGATGAAGAACGGGCCAAGTTCGATTCGATGATCAACTCGTATCACAATGAGTTTCTTCCGCTGATCGACCGAATCGTCGCATTGGGACTTGCCGACAAAATGGAGGAAGCAACGCGGGTTCTTTACGACGAATCATCGGAAGTAACATCGGCGATTAACGATGCGGGCTTGGAACTGATGCAGATGAACGCCCGTTCGGGTAAGGTAGCGGCGGACGAAAATACGGCGGTTGCAAATCGAGCGGTTATCGTCATGATCAGCTTGGCCGCCGCCGGAATGCTTATCGCTATCGCCCTGGGAATGTATATCGCCCGCATTATCAGCAAGCCGATCGATACGCTTGTTCAAGCTTCCCGTAAAATTGCGGACGGCGACATGAACGTGACTATCGACATAAAGTCGAAGGACGAGATCGGAGTTCTCGCGCAAGCGTTCACCGCAATGACCGAGAGTATGAACGAGGTGCTGCATAACATCAATAATGCGGCGGAACAGGTCGCTTCCGGTTCCCGCCAAGTGTCCGAGGCAAGCCAAACGCTCTCCCAAGGCTCTACGGAACAAGCTTCATCCATTCAGCAGCTTACTTCTTCAATGGAACAGATTGCGGCGCAAACGAAGCAGAACGCTGTCAGCGCGGATCAAGCGAATCAGTTGGCTAAGACAGCCAGTACGGATGCGGAGCAAGGAAACAGCCAGATGAAAGAGATGTTGACGGCTATGGAGGATATTAACGAAGCATCCGGCAATATTTCGAAGATTATTAAGGTGATTGACGAAATCGCATTCCAAACGAACATTTTGGCGCTGAATGCGGCGGTGGAAGCGGCAAGAGCCGGCCAGCACGGCAAAGGCTTCGCGGTCGTTGCGGAAGAAGTGCGTAATTTGGCGGCGAGAAGCGCCAATGCGGCCAAAGAAACGACGGTTCTGATCGAAGGTTCGATAAAGAAAGTCGAAGCCGGAACGAAGATAGCTCACGAAACGGCCGCCGCGCTGAATAAAATAGTGGACGGCGTCAATCATGCGGCTTCACTGGTAGGCACAATCGCCAGCGCTTCCAACGAGCAAGCGGTAGGCATAACGCAAGCGAATCAAGGCATTTCTCAAGTTTCGGATGTCATTCAAGCAAACTCGGCCACATCGGAAGAGTGCGCGGCGGCGAGCGAGCAGCTGTCGGCTCAATCCGATCAGCTTAAAGAGATGGTTGCCAGATTCCGGTTGAAGCGCTTGAAAGAGACGGCATTACGGTCCGCCGATTCGTTCTCCGAGCAAAGCCGGCCGATACGGGCTTCGATCGCTCCGATTGTTGCGCGTGCCGAAGCGGCTGCTGCAACAGGCGGCAAAGTAAAAATCCAACTGGACGATAACGGCTTCGGCAAATATGAATAACGGGACGGAGAGCCGCAAGGCTCTCCTATCCTTCAATGCGAGGTGCATGCGATGTTCACTATTTCGGACCAAGAGTACCGTCAGTTGTCGGCGTTTATAGAGAAGCATACAGGCATACATCTCGGGCCGAGAAAAAAGTCGCTCGTTCAAAGCAGACTGCAGCAGACGTTAGAAAAGAGGAAGCTTGAGACGTTCGACCAGTATTATGTGTTCCTGACGAACGATTCGACTGGAGCCGCAATGAAGGAACTCACGGAAAAGCTTACGACGAACCACACCTACTTTATGAGAGAGCGCGATCATTTCGCATATTTACAGCACCATGTGCTCCCTTACTTGGAAAAGTCGGTGTCATCAAAAGATTTAAGGATATGGAGCGCCGGCTGCTCCTACGGACAAGAGCCCTATACGATCGCTATGATTCTTGATGACTATTTTGGCGCGAATAAATTCGCTTGGGACACGAAAGTGCTCGCAACCGACATCTCTCCGCGCGTGATCGAAGAGGCAAAGCTGGGAGTTTACAAGAACGAGGACGTGCTGCAGCTTCCCGAACGGTGGAGATCGAAACATTTTCAAGCTTATGACGGGGAAAGAACGGCCGTCAAGCAGCACATCAAGCAGGAGGTATTGTATCGCCCTTTGAACTTGATACATCCGTTTCCGTTTCGCCAACCGTTTCACGTGATCTTTTGCCGCAATGTAATGATTTATTTCGACGAGCATGTCAGGGCGGATTTGTTGCGGCGCTTTTATAACAGCTTATTGCCCGGCGGTTATTTGTTCATAGGACATTCGGAATCGCTTCAGCGCGAAGAGACGTCTTTCCGGTACGTCATGCCCGCCGTGTATCGAAAGTGAGGTGTTTCCCGTGCGGAAATGGAAAGTGCTCGTGGTGGACGATTCCGCCGTATTTCGCCATGCGGTCGTTCAAGCGATGGAGAACCATCCGTTGATCGAAGTCGTCGCAGCGGCTTCGGACCCTTACGAGGCGCGAGACCGAATCATTGAAACGGAACCGGAAGTCCTCGTGCTCGATGTGGAGATGCCCCGGATGAACGGGATCGTGTTCTTGAAGAAGCTTCTTCCCCAGTACCCTGTCCCCGTAATCGTAATGAGCTCTACCGCAGAGCACGTGTTTGAAGCGCTGGAGTGCGGTGCCGTAGACTTTATCGCGAAACCGAACGCAAGAAACGGTGTAGACGTTCCGACGTTCATGCGCGAGCTCCAAAGTAAGATTCGAGTTGCCGCGCGGGCGCGCATATCTCCGCATTCAGCGCCGCAGTCCCAGCACGGCCATTCGAAAGAACAGCCGCAACCGGCGCAAACCCACATCCAAGTGATCGCGATCGGCGCCTCGACGGGAGGGACGGAAGCGATCTTATCCGTTATTAAACAATTGCCCCCGCAAAGTCCGGGTATCGTCGTAGTTCAGCACATGCCTCCCGGGTTTACAAAGTCATACGCAGACCGGTTGAACAAGATTACGGCTTTTGAGGTGAAGGAAGCGGTGACCGGGGATGCGGTCGTTCAGGGCAAGGTGCTTGTTGCGCCCGGGAATATGCAGATGAAGGTCGTCAAAAGCGGGGCCAAGTTCCACGTTGAATGCTTTGAAGGTCCGAAAGTAAGCGGACACTGTCCCTCCGTCGACGTATTGTTCGATTCGGTCGCTCAATGCGGCGGAAGCCGCTCGATCGGCGTGCTGTTGACGGGAATGGGCAGCGACGGCGCGCATGGCTTGTTGAATATGAGAAAGCGCGGAGCCAGGACGATCGGTCAAGACGAATCGTCGTCAGTTGTGTACGGTATGCCTAAAGTCGCATACGAAATCGGAGCGGTGGAGAAGCAGCTGACGCTGCAGCAAATTCCGTCTGCCGTTAAACACTTAATATGGAGCTGATATCATACCAAAACAGACAGAACACGATGTAAAATAAGACGGATTCACGAATGTGGGGTATGGCGTAATATGCTTACTGACGATTCGGTTGCTAGAATTATTGATCAGGAATGGAGTTTGCTTGTGATCGGCGCTGACGGTCGGATTCAAAACATCAGCGCGAGCTTGTTGGCAATGCTCGGATATGAACGAAACGAAGTCATAGGCCGGCAGTACGCTTTCGTTATTTATCAAAAAATGACATCGGCATTGCTGCTCGAAATTCGTCAAAATCTCATCGACAACGGAAAGTGGACGGGCGAAATGAAAATCAAAGCCAAATCCGGCGATTGGATTTGGACGGACTGCACGATTTGCCTTATGGATGACGCCGATCCCGGCGTTTCCCGCTGGTTGGTTTGGGTAGTGGACATATCCAGGAAGAAAGAATTGGAGCAGCAAGTGTTTATGGCAGGCTGCTATGACGAACTCACTTCTCTTCCGAACCGCTCTTATTTCCAATACCGGTTGTCGATTGAAGTGAACAAAGCGAAGCATAATCCGGAACGAAAATTGCTGCTCGTGCTGATCGATCTGGATCATTTCAAGGTAATTAACGACTCGCTCGGGCATCATTATGGAGACGAAGTGATGAAAACGGTCGCCCAAAGAATTCGGAGCAGCTCCGATGAATCGGTGCTCGTCGCCAGAATGAGCGGAAACCAGTTCGCGCTCTTGTTCAAATCTATGATCAAGCAGGAGTTTATGCCGAAAGTCCGAATCGTGTTAGACGGCATCGTCGAACCGGTCCGAATTCATCATCATGAATTGTCCGTCACCGCGAGCGCCGGCGCCGCATATTACCCCGACGATTCGCATGACTCGGGCAGCTTGTTTAAGAATGCGGAATTGGCGCTGTTTCAAGCGAAGGAACATGGGAGAAACAGAATTTTAAGCTATGACAAAGAAATGAATGCCGCCGCCATGCGAAGGCTTCTGCTGCCGAGTTATCTCCGGCGTGCGTTGGAGCGAAAGGAATTCGTCTTGTATTATCAGCCGAAGCTTCGATTGAGCGATTCGGCCGTATACGGAATGGAAGCGCTAATTCGTTGGGATTCGCCGAATTTGGGACGGGTCTCGCCGCAGGAGTTTATCCCATTGGCGGAGGAGCTCGGGTTGATCGGGAAAATCGGTGAATGGGTGCTTCAAACGGCTTGCGGCCAAAATAAGCGCTGGCAGACGGAAGGATACGAACCGCTCTGCGTGAGCGTGAACGTATCGGGCAAACAATTTCAACAGAAAGATTTGGACCGCACTATTTCAGCGGTTCTTCACGAGACGGGGCTCGACCCGCAGTGGCTGGAGCTGGAGCTGACGGAAAGCAGTGTCATGTTATATCCGAGAGAATCGGCGGAAGCGTTGAATAAACTGAAAGAAATCGGCGTGTCCGTTTCGGTGGACGATTTCGGAACAGGGTTTTCGTCGCTCAATTACCTCTCGATATTTCCGTTAAACACTCTGAAAATCGATAAATCGTTTATTAACGATTTGAGCGGCAACGAAAAGAACGCCACGCTTGTCCAAGCGATAATCGATCTCGGACACAAACTAGGTCTAAATATAGTCGCCGAAGGGGTCGAAACGCCGGAGCAGCTGGAAATGCTGCTGTCGTTCGGGTGCGATGCCGTACAAGGGTATTACTTGGGTCATCCGATAGCCGGCGATGAATTTAAGAAGAAGTATTTGAGGTGACTTACTTGACAATCGGACAGCCGCTATGATTTTATCGATGCCGCTACACTCGCATGCTATCATGAATAAATCACCAAATCATTGCGCTTGGAAATATGGCGAAAAAAAACTTGTTTGCTGGTTTCTGCGGCGGTCTTCTTGCTGGTTTTCTTTTGTTCCGGCGCGTATGCGCGCGGACTTCAACCGGCGGCTTCCAAAGGAGTGTTGGATGCAAGCGAATGGGATTTTCAGAGCCAAGGAATCATCCGGCTCGACGGGGAATGGGAATTTTATTGGCAGCGGTTGCTGGAGCCCGATTCGATCAGGACCGGTCACGCCGGTATTCACAGCGTCGCGACATCCTACCGGCTATGGATCAACGGCAAACCGGCGGCCTCCAATGGAACGGTGGGAATGAACCGGCAGCAGTCGGAGCCGAAAACGTATTCCCGAGTGATCTTTTTCCAACCTGACAGCGACGGAATCGAATTGGTGATGCAGGTTGCCAATTTTGCACAGCGAAAGGGCGGACTATGGACAAGCATTGAGTTCGGTAACCAAGCGGACATGGGGCTGCACAGGGAGAGGAGCATTGCGATCGACCTGTTTGCTTTCAGTGCGCTTTTCGTTTTGGGAATATATCAAATTGCGCTGTTCGCCTTGCGCAAGAAGGATAAGCTTAGCCTGGTGCTTGGCTTGTTCTGCGTGCTGTTTTCATTTCGCCACATCTTATTAGGCAATACGCTGCTAGTCCGGTTTTTCCCTGAAATCGATTGGGAGTTCGCGGCCAAACTCGAATACTTGCCTCCGTTTATCGGCGTACCGCTTCTATCGGTTTATGCGTACCTGCTCTACCCGAATGAAGTGAACCGCAAGGTTCTTGTTCCCATTGTTTCGACTGGAGTATTGCTTACAGCCTCCGTCATAATTTTCCCTGCTCGCGTTTATACACACATTATGGCGCCCTATTATCAGTTGTTTGTCGTTGCCGTCATCGCTTATTTGATATACGCGTTCGGCCTGGCGGTCATTCGCGACAGGGAAGGGGCGAGGATTAACGCTGTCGGTCTGCTGGTCGTTTTTGCAGCCGCCATAAACGATATTCTATACTCCAACCACCTGATCTCCTCCGTCTATCTCTCCCAGTTCGGGTTATTGTTCGTTGTGTTTAATCAAACCTTGCTGGTCGCTTTAAAGTTTTCCAAAGCGTTCGCCAAAATTGAAAACTTGTCGACGGAATTGCAGCAGGCGAATGCAGGACTGGAGCAGAAGGTGAGGGAACGAACCGAGGAGCTGGAGCATATAAACCGCGAGCTTGCTGCGGCGAATGAAAAATTGCAGCTGGCAGAGCACTCGAGACGTCAGCTCATAGCGAACATCTCGCATGAGCTCGGCACGCCGATGACGACGATCCAAGGATACGCGAAAGCGATCTTGGACGGATTGATCCCGTCGAATGACCGGAAAACGTTCAGTATGATTTACCAAAAAGTACTATTCGTAAACAAAATGATTCAAGATTTGTTCGAATTGTCCAAGCTCGAGCCGTTCCTCGGCTACTATTATTGGAGACGTATATGGGCAATGAACCTCAGCGCGACGATATCGTTGTTCTTGGGTTTGGGCCGCCCATTTCAGCCATTTCTTAAAACAGAAACCCGAGGGAGCGCCGCTGCGCCGCCTCGGGTTTCTGTTGCTGTTTATGACTGCTCACTGCGTGTCAGTTGATGGCTTTGTTCCTGCATGTATGCAGAAATAATATGTAAGGAATCCATGAAATCGATCAATTCCTGAGTCGATTTTTGCCGCAGCTCCGAGGTCCACTCCAGCGAAATCACTTCCCCGACGATGTTGTCCAATACAGAGCGGGTCTCATACTGTGTTTTCATTGCCAATCCCTCCAAGATAGATGATAGAAATGAATTGATGATCAAGAAGGGAAGAAACATAAACAGCCTCCCCTTCATTGCCAAAAGGGAGGCTGACTGTAAATCTCCTCATACTTTCGGCAGCTGGCTGACATAGTGAATGGCACTTTAGTCCCTGTAGCTTTGCGTCGCTGATTTTCATCAGTTTTGCCGTTATCGAGACCGGGAGCGATTTCCCAGTGAAATCAGTATATCATTAGTCCCGACAAAAATCGAGCATATGGGACAATTTTCTCATTACGTTTTTAAGTTTTTTAAAAAATATTCCCATGGGCGAACAATCGGCGGATTTCAAGCGACTACACAGTTAACTCGACAGGATCGACCCTGGCGGAAATTGCTGCCGAGTTCGGTTCTGTTTTTTTGCGGAACTATGATACTGCTCGCGACGTATTACTAAATGACTATTATTTAATGAGGTGAAGTATGGAGAACGCAAATATCGGCCGATCAAGAGAGCCCAATCCTTTACCGCAAGGACTTGGCAAATGGATCGGGTACGGACTGGTTGGAGCGATTGTTTTGGGGTTAGCTTTCACGACGTTTTATACGGTTCAAGAGCATGAGAAGGCGGCGATTCTTACATTCGGTAAATATACCGGCGAGACGGAGGCGGGGCTGCATTTTAAACTGCCTTATCCAATACAACAAGTCGTGAAAGTGCCGGCAAATAAAACGCAGCGGATTCACATAGGATACCGGGAGGAGAACGGGCAAACCGTTTCGGTTGACGAGGAAGCGCTTATGATCACGGGGGACGAAAATATCGTTTCCGCGGATGCCGTAGTCGAGTGGCGAATCAGTAATGTACGAAATTATTTGTACAACATTGACGAACCGGAACAGTTTCTGCGCAATTCCGCCAGCGCTTCGATCCGGTCGATCATCGGGTCGACCCCGTTGGATTATGCAATTACGGAAGGTAAAACCGAGATACAAGGGAAAGTGAAAGAGCGGTTGATTGAAATACAGTCATTATATGAGACTGGGATACAGATTGTGGATATCAAGTTTCAGGATATCGAACCTCCGGAAGGGGAGGTTCAAGACGCATTTAAAGATGTGACCAACGCCCGTGAAGAGAAAAATACGAAAATCAACGAAGCGGCGAAATACGAAAACGATCTGATCCCGAAGGCGCGAGGTGATGCGCAGGCAATGATCGAAAGAGCGGAGTCCGAGAAAAAGGCGAGAGTTTTAAATGCGAAAGGCGATGTGGCAAAGTTTAACGCCGTTTATGAAGAGTACGCAAAGAACAAAGAAGTGACGAAGAAGCGGCTCATTTTAGAAACTTTGGAACAAGTGCTCCCCGGGGCGAACATTGTGGTTACGGACGGTTCGGGTGAAACGCTGAAGTACTTGCCGGTCAACGAGCTGTTTAAATCTCAGTCGAAGGATCCGAAGGGAGGCGCGGCGCAGTGAATTTGAAAACGAAATTAATCGGCGGCGTTATCGCGGTCGCGGCCATGATCTTCCTCTTCGGTTCGGTATTTATTGTTCGCGAGGGCGAATACAAAGTGGTGTTAAAATTCGGCGAAGCGGTTCGAATTCAGGATACGCCAGGCATGTCTTTTAAAATACCTTTTGTGGAAAGCGTTACGAGCCTCCCGAAGTACCAAATGATTTACGACAGCAATCCGACACCGATATTGACGAAGGATAAGAAACCGATACAAGTCGATAACTATGCGGTTTGGAAAATAACCGATCCTGAAAGCTTCCTTCGTACCGCGCAAACGGTGAAGAGCGGGGAGGAGCGTATCGATGCGGCGGTGTACAATACGGTTCGCAGGAAATTATCCGAAATCGAGTACGGGGACATCATCAGTGAAAACCCGAAGCGCGGTAATCTTAATGAACAAATTACGGAAGAAGTGGCCGGTTTGCTGATGCGGGACAATTACGGCATTGAAATTGTCGATGTCCGGATCAAGCGGACGGATTTGCCGGACAGCAACAAACAAAGCGTGTTCAAGAGAATGATATCCGACCGTCAAGCGATAGCGGCACGCTATTTGTCCGAGGGCGACGAGGAGAGCAAGAAAGTTCGCGCGAAGGCGGACCGTTCGGCCAAAGAACTGATGGCCGAGGCGGAGTCGAAAGCGAAGATGATCGTTGCGGAGGGCGAGCGTGAGGCTGCGCGCATTTACAACGAATCGTACGGGAAAGATCCGGAATTTTATGAGTTGTACAGGACGCTCGAAAGCTACAAAACAACGTTGCACGGCGAACCGGTCATCATGTTCCCGATCGACTCGCCTTATACAAGTATTCTGTTAGGAGAATAATCGCAGTGGCCGATGCAGCGGACATTTTGTCCGTTGCATCGGTGATTTTAAAGGCGGCTACTGGCCCTTCGTCCGTGCGAGGAATCCCCAAAGGTTGGAGGAATGTAGACTGCGGACGCTAGATAATCGCTACGCTTTATGGCCGTGATGCTTTCTTCCAAAGCTCCTCCAGCTCAGGAAGCAGAAGGACGTCTTCCTGTTCGTTAGGATCGGTGCGGGCAATAATAGCAGTGCTTGATTCCGAATCGCTCGGATTGTAAGGCATGTGGGGCATACCTTCAGGAATGTACAGAAAGTCTCCCGCTTCCAGCTCCATATGCTGCTCTAGCTTCTCGCCATACCACATTGCGCCTTTACCTTGAAGCATATAGATTGCGGTCGTTTCAACTGCCGTGAATGATTTCAATGTACGGGAAATGTGAAATTGTAATATTTATTAAAAATTATTATTTTTGATGATTTTTCCGGAAATTAAGTATAAAATAAAAATGTGATGGGAACAGTTGTTCTAAGCGGAATGGGAGAGGCACCCGGATGCGGATCGGACAGGGAGGAAAGCAATAGTGGGGAAACAAGCTTCATCAAGCGTGATCATAATGAATGAACGAGATTCTGAAATAGACGGATTGCTTGAATATATTCATCAACATATTTATGAACCGCTTCCGCTCAATCGGCTAGCCAGCCTTGCTTCCTACAGTCCTTATCATTTCGCACGGATTTTTAAAGAACGGACCGGCCTGCCGCCGTTGTATTATATTTCCTCGCTTCGTCTGCAGAAAGCGAAGGATTTGTTGCTGCGAACGAATTTGAGCGTTCGCGATATCGCATTGGAGATCGGACAACAAAGTTTGGGTACTTTCACTACCCGATTTACGGAACGGGTAGGCGTCACGCCATCGCAGTTCCGCGATTCGGCGCCGCTTGCAGACAACTACTTGCGGTCCTTAAGAAGGCTGGACAATTGGATTACATCGTATGCTTTTGCAAATCAGCACGCGACAATTAAAGGTACCGTGCAAGCTGAGACACATTTTGAGGGAATCGCATTAGTCGGCTTGTTCGGAAAACCGATACCCGAAGGACTTCCCATATACGGAACACTTGCGCCGACTCCGGGAACTTTTTGTTTTTCCGGCGTTAGACCGGGCATTTACTACCTGATGGCGACATCCGTGTCCTGGGGGATGCAGACGATGGATTTTCTGCTTCCGCACTCGACGCTGCGGGCTAAATTTGCGGAGCCGATCGTAGTAGGTCCACAGTCATCCAATCCGCACGATCTGCAGGTAATACTTCGCGCCCCGCGGCTGGACGATCCTCCGATCCTTATTTCCATTCCGCTGTTGATGAAAACTTATTTGAATAAGGTTGTTAAAATAGCAATCGATAAGAAATGACTTCATCAGCGGCATGTTAATATATATAAGGATTCACCCTTAGAGAAGAAAGGAAGAATAAAGAAATGTTAGACACGGAGAGAAATTCCAATGCTGCAACGGTTACATCAGACATTAAGAAGAGCGTGCTATGGATCTATTTCGTCCTCTTCTTTGCCGTACTGAACGAATCGGTATTCAACGTTTCAACTCCAAGCATTGCCGCTCAGTTCGGGCTCGATGAGTCCGGCGTAAGCTGGGTGGTCACAATCTTTTTTATTCTCATCGGCTTGGGGATGCCCGTTTTCGGAAAGCTTTCCGATATTTTCAGCGTTAAAAAACTGATAATAATCGGAATCCTTCTTTACAGCTTCGGATCCATACTGGGGTTTGTCTTGCAAAATTGGTTTCCCGGTGTCATTATAGCCAGAGCTTTTCAAGGGGCAGGCTGCGCGGCGATTCCGGCACTCGTGTTTGTCATGGTCGCCAGGTACTTTTCGGCGGAAGAGCGCGGCAAAATGTTCGGCATCATCACATCTACGGTATCTTTCGCGATCGGAATCGGTCCGGTGCTTGGCGGTTACATCGCCTCATTTCATTGGTCCTACTTGTTCCTCGTTCCTCTGCCCATCCTTGTGGCAATTCCTTTTTTCCTAAAGTATTTGCCGATAGAGCAGCGCAGGGAGGGTAAATTGGATATTGTCGGAACGGTGCTGTTAGGCATTTTGGTGTCGATGCTGGTCTTGTTTACGACTGAGGAGAACTGGCTGTATTTGCCTGTAGCATTAATAGCCCTTGTCCTGTTCATCGTTCAAATCCGCCATGCGAAGGAGCCGTTCGTAGATCCGTCGCTTTTCGCAAATTCGCTGTACCGAAGCGGGATCATTATCGGCTTTCTTACTTTCGGCACGGTGATGTCCATCATGTTTGTGCTGCCGCTCATGTTAAATAATATGTACGGTCTAACCACGGAGCAAATTGGGCTTATTATGTTCCCGGGCGCATTCAGCGCAGTCATATTCGGAAGGGTTGCCGGCAATCTCACGGTGAAAAGAGGAAGCCATTTCGTCATTTATCTCGGGCTGGCTTTGCTTGCGATTAGTCTACTGCTGCAATCTTCGTCGATAGGACTATGGGTGTGGTACATCGGGATTGCCTTAATTATGATGTACATCGGATTTTCCTTCATGCAGACAGCGTTGGCGGAAAGCGTGACGCAAATATTGCCTGGACACCAAATCGGCGTCGGAATGGGATTTTTTAATATGGTTTCGACCATTTCCGGAGCGGTTGTAACGGCTTTGGTCGCCAAAGCGATGGAGCAACGAGTGTTCGCATTCCCGCTTCATCCCGTCCTCACTGACTCGCGGGCATACATGTACGGAAATCTAATACTAATATTAAGCTTGGTTGTGTTAGCGTCAGGTCTATTGTATTTCTTAACCTTCGGCAAAAAAGCGCCGCAGCCGATTAACGAAGCGGCTTAACGCTCGAAGCTGAATAAGGAGCTCACCATTTAACATGGGTGGGCTCCTTTTTCTTGTTTGGTGGAATCGAAAAAAGGCAACAATGAGTGACTAGATGCAAACAAGGAGGAGGATTAGCGTGTTCTTCAGGTCGTCGTTCAAGCAAGCTATGATGTATCGAAAACAGAAACGGCGACAGCAAAGCGCGAATGCGTCGAAACAACAACATTCCGAGACCGTTTTGACCGCAAATCTTGAGCATAATTTAGATGCTATACGAAAGCTGCTCGAATCCCCGAACGATCTAGTCATTCGGCAATTTGTCGTCGGAAACGGACAGCATGCGTGCGCTTTGATCTTTATCGACGGATTAGCCGATAAAAAATCGGTGGAGGACACGATCCTTCATAACATCCAGTTATTGCTGCCTCAAGCGGGTAAACAGGTTCCCGACAGCACAGAACAAATTATTAAAGCGCTATTGGACGGCGTCGTTTCCCAAGCCGAAATCAATAAAAGCCACACAATGGACGATGTAATGCTGGCGATTCTCTCCGGCAATACGGCGTTTTTATTGGACGGATCCGCGGAAGCCGTCGTATTCGGGACCAAGGGATGGAGAGGCCGGTCGGTTGAAGAGCCTGTTACGGAATCGGTCGTTCGCGGTCCGAGAGACGGATTTACGGAAAGCATCCGGACGAATACGTCGCTCATCCGCAGAAGAATCAGCGAACCGAATCTTCGGTTCAAATCGTTCAAACTGGGACGCAGGTCGAGGAAAGATGTGTTCTTGGCATACATAGACGGTATTGCCAACCCGAGCATCATCGACGAGGCGAAGCGGCGTCTCGAATCGATCGACATTGACTACGTTCCTGAATCCGGAACGATCGAACAGTGGATAGAGGACAGCTTCTTGTCGCCGTTTCCGCAAATATTGCATACGGAGAGGCCGGATAAAGTAGCTGCAGCACTAACGGAAGGAAGAATCGCCATTCTTCTCGACGGCACCCCGTTTGTGCTCATCCTGCCGATTACTCTTGGAGTCCTGTTGTTATCGCCGGAAGATTACTACGAAAGGTGGCAAATCGGTACGCTCATCCGGTTTTTAAGGTACGTTGCGGCGTTTATTGCGCTATTTTTACCGTCTTTATACGTTGCGCTTGTATCTTATCAGCCGGGATTAATTCCTTCCAAACTCGCGTTCTCGATTGCCGGATCCAGGGAAGGGGTTCCTTTCCCCGCCATTGTGGAAGCTCTCATGATGGAGATTACGTTGGAATTGCTGCGGGAAGCGGGGATAAGGCTGCCTAAACCGATCGGTCAAACGATCGGCATTGTCGGCGGCCTCGTCATCGGCGAGGCGGCCGTCGCAGCCGGCATCGTCAGTCCGATCATGGTTATAGTCGTCGCCATTACGGCGATTTCCTCCTTTACGCTTCCGTCATACAGCTTTGCCATCGCGATACGGATCATTCGTTTCGGCGCCATGCTGGCCGCGGGAGTGTTCGGGTTGTTCGGGATCATTATGGTTTACATCATGATCAATATTCATATCGCCAATTTAAAGAGCTTCGGGGTTCCGTATTCCACGCCGTTCGCTCCATTCTTCACCAGCGATTGGAAAGACTTGCTGTTTCGGGCCCCTCTTATGATGCTTCGCAAACGTCCCCAAATGCTGCAAACGGACGACGAGAACCGGGCAACTCGAGGAGGTCGCAAATCCTGATGAAATCGTTCGAATATGGAGACGAAGAAATAGGACATCGCGAGATCGTCTTTATCGTCTCGTCGATGGTCATCGGAATGGGGATTTTGTCGCTTCCCCGGAATGTGGCGAAAGTAACCGAATATTACGACGGGTGGATGTCGATCGCAATCGGAGGGCTGTTCGCTCTTGTTTTTACGTGGATCAATGCAAAATTGGCATGCCGCTTCCCGAAACAGACCTTCTTCGATTATACGGCGGAAATCGTAACGAAGCCGGTTTCATGGGTCATTACGTTCTCCGCCGCCATACTTTATATTCTTAATGTTTCATACGAAGTGAGGGGGATTGCGAATATTTCCAAGCGGTACTTGTTTGACAGAACGCCGATCGAGGCGATTTCCCTCTTTTTGTTGCTCGTCGTCATTTATGCCGTTTCCGGAACAAGAGTCGCATTATTGAGAATAAATCTGATGTTTTTTCCGATCGTATTGGGCATTACGTGTTTGGTGCAAGTTTTAAATATCGGGTTTTTCGAGATCGACAATATTCGGCCTTTTTTCGTGACAAGCTGGACCGGGATTGCCAGAGGTGTGGAGGAGAGCATCTTTTCCTATGTCGGTTTTTCGGTCATCTTATTTTATATTTCCATGATGAACCGTGCGGACGAGGCTCCGAAAGCCGCCGTTAAGGGGATGATCATTCCGATACTTCTTTATCTTCTCATTTACACGTTCACGATCGGCGTATTTTCGAACGAAGTAACGAGTCAAATCATTTACCCTACGGTAGAAATCGCGAAAGAGGTTCAAGTGCCGGGGGAGTTTTTCGAACGGACCGAGTCGATTTTCTTTACGATTTGGATCATGACGATCTTTAACACCACCTCCATGTCTTATGACGTAAGTCTTATTGCGCTGCATTCCTTGTTTCCGAATGTCCGGAAAAGCACATGGATCTTCTTGCTGTCGCCGCTTATTTATTTTATAGCTCTGGTGCCCCGCAATTTGAACGAATACGGCTCATTCGGAGAAATTCTCGGTTATTTTGCGGCGGTTTCAGGGATGGTCATTCCGGCTCTATTATTGTTTATTGCCGTAGCCCGGGGGGTGAAGCGTCATGAGGAAAGCGTGTAAACCGAAGTTACTGATGGCATTGTGCATTTGCATAGTCATCGCTGCGCTCTCGACCGGGTGTTGGGATCGCCGGGAGATTGAGGAAAGAGGGTTTGTCGTTGCCGCCGCCGTCGATATCGTGAGACCGGAGGAAGCCGGTGAAGCGGAAACTAAGGACCGAACGGAAGGAGATATGCGGATCAACCTTACCTTTCAATATGTCGTTCCCGGTCGCTTGCAAGGAGGGGGTGGCGGGGGCGGAGGAGCGGGAGACGGGAATACGACAGGCACCTTTACGAATATTTCGGCGGAAGGGGAGACGATCTTCGAAAGCGCCCGGTTGATGTCCACGAAAACTAGTCGGCCGCCTTTCATCGAGCATATGAAATTGCTTATTCTGTCCGAGGAGGTTGCCGAGTCGGGGCAGTTGGACAGTGTGCTCGACGTATTTCTTCGAGACAATGAATCGCGCAGAAGCGTCAAGGTAATGGTCGCCAAAGGCGAAGCGAAGCAAATATTGACCGTGCATCCCAAGCTTGAAAAACTTCCCGCCATTTACATAAACACAATCTCGGAAAACAATAAAAAAAGCGCGCTGCTGCTGCCTGAAACGAGAATTGGGAACGTGCAGGAATATTTGCTCAAAAAGAGCAGCTTTACGGTTCAAAGAATTATGATGGCGGGAGAAAACGAGGTTTCTGTGAAAGGGGCGGCCGTATTTGACGGGCAAGGCCGGTTGGCGGGATATTTCGAGGATGAAGAAACGGAAGGTTTAAATTTTATTACGGATAAAATTGAAGGCGGCGTGGTGAGAATCAAATGGAAAGATAAGCCGATCGATTATGAAATTCGGGATTCCAAACGGAGCATTCAAGCAAATGCGGCTCATCCGGAGCGTATTGAGTTCACTTTATCGGTCCAGTCGAAAGGAATAATCGCCGAAGCTCAGACGCAGCCTGATTTTATGAGTCCTCAAGTGATTGAAGAGGTGGAAAGAAAAGTCGAGGAAGATATCGAACGCATGATGATGAATACCATAAGTAAAGCGCAGGACGAATTGAAAAAAGACGTGCTTGGCTTAGGAGAATATCTCAGGCAACAAGATCACAGGCTATGGAAGTCCATCGAAGACGATTGGGAGAACGGGGAAAATTATTTTGCAAAAAGCAAGATTGATGTGAAGGCGAACGTGACCGTCGAATCGCCGGGCAACGTGAATAGAACAGAGATGTGACCAGGAGGCGAACACGATGTGGGGTGCGATTACGGAGGCGGCGACATCCGGCTCGATCATGTTTGGCGCCGTGTTGTCCGCCGTTATTCCAATAATCATATATATCGTCTACCGGAAGCTGCATCAAGCGGGCGACCCGGCTTGGAAGCATCGGGACGGAAAAAAGTAAACATGAAGTTATAAAAATCGAATAGTTGGTATTTTTTTTGTGCGCACACGATAAGCTTTATTAACATCCGTGTGCGCACACGATTTTATAAATCAAGGAGATCTATGGCGATGGGAGTTACCTTGAAGGACATTGCAAATATTTGCGGTGTATCCCCCGGAACCGTCGATCGCGCGTTAAACAACCGGCCGGGAATAAGCACAAAAACAAAGAAGAAAATCTTGAAGGTCGCCGTCGAACTAAACTATCAGCCCGATCATAGAGCGCGAAGTTTGGCAAGGGGAAAGACGATGACCATCGGCGTTATTTTGTTCGATTTGCACAACCGCTCCTTTGCGCAAATGGCGAACGCGATCGAAGCGAAATCCAGGGAGTTGGGATATTTCGTCGACCTTGCGCTATCCGACAAAGACCCTGACAAAGAAAAGAAGCTGATTGGAAGGATGATCAACAGGAAAGTTGACGGATTGATTTTATTTTCCGTGAATTTCGGCGAGTCGTTCGATGAAAAACAGCGTGTTGATCACCGTCGTTTCTACGTGTATTACACTGCTTCTTTCTTCGCTGGTCGGGTATGGCTTGGCTGCGTATAAATTTGCCGGACGCAACACGGTCTTTATACTTGTCTTGTTCGTGCTGATGGTGCCGATCGAGATGATCATGCTTCCGCTGTATAAGATGGCTATTTACATGAAGCTGGTGAACACCTACTGGGGTGTAATCATTCCTTTTGCGGTGTCTCCCTTTGCCGTATTTTTCTTTCGGCAATATGCCGTCGGAATTCCTAAGGACTTCTTGGATGCGGGGAGAATTGACGGCTGCAGCGAATACGGCATTTTTTTCAGAATAATGGTGCCGTTAATGGCGCCGGCTTTCGGGGCGATGGCTATTTTACAAGCGTTGGGAAATTGGAATAACTTCATATGGCCGTTAATCGTGCTGCGAACGAAGGAAATGCTGACACTCCCGATCGGATTGTCCTCTCTGCTGACACCGTACGGGAACAACTACAACATTTTGCTGTCCGGTTGTATCGTTTCCGTACTTCCTCTATTGATTCTGTTTATCGTATTCCAACGATATTTTATCTCCGGTTTGACCGTGGGCGGAGTGAAAGGATGATACGGCCGGCTTGTTATCGGAAGCATTGGAGACATATGAATGGCTGCTGAAAAAATGTGAAGTTCTATAAACCGCTAGTGGGATTTCCGTCCCGGTAGCGGTTTATTTTTCGAACAAATATGTACAAAAACGAACATTAACGGTACAATTGGGGAAACAAATACACTTTTTGGAGGGACTTTTCGATGGAATTTCGTCAGGCAAGCAGTTCGGAATCTACGAAAAAGATGGACACGGAGCAGTTGCGCAGCGAGTATTTGGTTGAGAAATTGTTCGAGGCCGGCGCGTTGAAGCTGTTGTATTCCCATGTGGACCGGTACATCATCGGCGGCGCGGTGCCCAAGGGCAATGTCGTAAAGCTGGAAGCGGACCCGAAAGCGATCGGAGCGGAATATTTTCTGGAACGGCGCGAAATCGGAATTGTGAATGTCGGCGGCAAGGGTACCGTTACGGTTGACGGAAGCGAGTTTTCCATGAATCAGAAAGATTGCCTCTATGTCGGCCGCGGAACGAAAGAAGTGTTGTTCGCGAGCGACAACGATGCGGATCCGGCAAAATATTATTTGATCTCCGTCCCCGCCCACACCTCATATCCGGCGGTCAAGGCCGCGATTGAGGAAGCGGCTCCCGTTCACCTGGGCAGCATTACAAATTCCAATGAGAGAACGATCTATAAATATATTCACGAAGAAGGCATCCGAAGCTGCCAGCTTATGCTCGGCATGACGCTGTTGAAGCCGGGCAACATGTGGAACACGATGCCGGCTCATACGCATGAGCGGCGGTCGGAAGTATACTTCTATTTCGATATGCCGGAGGACGGGGTAGTATTTCATCTGATGGGAGAGCCGTCGGAGACGCGCCATCTCGTCATACGCAACGAACAGGCGGTCATTTCGCCGAGCTGGTCGATCCATTCCGGCGTAGGCACTTCCAACTACACGTTTATTTGGGCGATGGCGGGCGAGAACCAATCGTTCACCGATATGGACATGATTCCGATGAAAGAATTGCGGTGATTTCCGGGGAATGTTGGCCGTACAGAGGCACGAGCTTATATTAAAGCAACTGGAGCAGGATCGCTCGGTCAAAGTATCGGAATTAAGCGAACTGCTCGGAGTCACGGAGAAGACGGTCCGCGAAGATTTGGAGAAGTTGGAGGAGAAGGGGCTGCTCAAACGGATCCACGGCGGCGCCGTTTCGATCGCGGAAGGCGAGGACGCGCTTCTCCCCATCCAAGTTCCGAATACGAAATATCCGGGAGAGAAGAAGGATATCGCCCGCCGGGCGGTCGAATATATCGAGAAAGACGATATTATTGCGTTGGACGGCGGAAGCACGACGCTGGAAATCGCCCGTTTGCTTCCCAATTCAAGAATTACGGTCATTACGAACGACATCTTTATTATCGGGGAACTCGCGCGCAAGGAGCTTGTCCGGCTCGTCGTGCCCGGCGGATACCGGGAGAAAAACCTGTTGGCCGGCGCCGAAGCGGTGGACTTTATTCGAAGATGCAATATTCACAAAGCGTTCGTGTCCGCAACGGGGATCCATATCGATTTCGGACTTACGGTGTTTACCGGGGCGTTGGTGGATATGAAACGGGCATTGATAGAAAGCGCCGTGAAGAGTTATTGCGTGGCCGACCGCAGCAAATTCGGGAAGAGTGCGCTGATCACGTTCGCTGAGTTACACGAGATGGAAGCGATCATTACGGACGGAAGCTTGGATCCGGATGAGGCGCTGCAATATGTATCGAAGGGAATCCGGTTGGATTATGGAGGGGAACGACTATGAAGCTGTTTGATCTGAGCGGGAAGGTTGCCGTTGTTACCGGAGCGGCGCGCGGGCTGGGCAAAGCGATGGCTGTCGGGCTTGCGGAAGCGGGCGCCGACGTCGCCATTGTTGTGAACGCAAGCGCGCCGGAACAAACCGTGTCGGAAATAGAGAGTCTCGGCAGGCGCGCAGTAACGATCCGGGCGGATTTGGGAGATGCTTCAGGAGCCAGCCGTGTCGTTGAAGAGGCGCTCGGCGCATTCGGCAAAATCGATATTCTTGTGAATAACGCCGGAATTATCCGGAGAGCCCCTGCGGCGGAGCACGCGTTGACCGATTGGCAGGACGTACTGGATGTCAATTTGCAGTCGGTATTCTTGCTATGCCAATCGGTCGGCCGGCACATGTTGGAGCAGTCGTCGGGCAAAATCATCAATATCGCGTCCATGCTGTCGTTCCAAGGCGGAATCAACGTCCCCGGCTATACGGCGAGCAAACATGCGGTCGCGGGATTGACGAAAGCGCTGGCCAACGAATGGGCGGGCAAGGGCATTAACGTCAATGCGATCGCTCCGGGGTATATGGCTACCGACAACACGGAGGCGCTGCGCAACGATGAAGTGCGCAACAGGCAAATCCTTGAACGCATTCCCGCGGGGAGATGGGGAACGCCGGAGGATTTGATCGGACCGACGGTGTTTCTGGCATCTACGGCATCGGACTATATGAGCGGCCACGTGCTTTGCGTAGACGGCGGCTGGATGACGAGGTAATGTGACAGATGAAGCCGGAAATCGTTACGTTCGGGGAGACGATGGCGCTCTTGACGCCACAAGGGAGCAAGGGAATCGAGTATTCGGAGACGCTGACCAAAGGGTTCGGCGGAGCGGAGAGCAACGTGGCCATCGGACTTTCCCGGCTCGGCGCCGCCGCCGGCTGGTTCAGCCGCTTGGGGGACGATCCGTTCGGACGGTATATTAGAAAGACGCTGCAGGGTGAAGGCGTTGACGTGAGCCGTGCCGCGCTGATTGAAGGCGAAACGACAGGCCTCATGATGAGGGAGCTCGAACACGGCAAAACAAGCGTTTATTACATGCGCAAAGGTTCGGCCGCAAGCAGGATGTCCGCCGCCGATATCGACGAAGATTACATCGCGGGAGCGAAACTGCTGCACATAACCGGAATCACTCCCGCATTGAGCGAAAGCTGCAGGGAGGCGGCTGAGGCTGCGGTTCGTATCGCGAAGAAACACGGTGTGAAGGTCAGCTTCGATCCGAATTTGCGGTTAAAGCTGTGGACCGCCGAAGAGGCGAGATCGGTGCTGCTTCCATTGGCGAGTCAAGCCGATTATTTCCTTCCCGGATACGACGAGTTATTGTTGCTTTATGCAACCGATAATGACGAGGAAATACTCGGAAAAGTAAAACAATTACAATGCGTTACCGTGATTAAAAGTTGGGGAGAACGGACGGTTGTCGTACAAGCGGACGATGTCGCTTACGTGCCTTGGTTTCCTGCTGACGCTATTGATCCAGTAGGCGCGGGAGACGCGTTCGCGGCGGCGTTTCTTGCCGGAATCGCAAGAGGATTGCCTCCTGTTGAAGCGGCGCTCCGGGGGAACGCGGCCGGGAGTCTCGCCGTTCGAACGCCGGGAGATTGGGAAGGTTATCCTAATGAAAGGCAGCTTCAGCGTGTAATTGACAACAGCGCCTTCATCGAACGGTAGAAGGGATGAGGAACACTTGAAAAAATTGCGCACAATCCAAACAATCGCCGACGCAGGCGTTGTAGCCGTCCTTCGCGGGGACAGCGCGGCGGAAGCGGTCCGAATGGCGGAGCTCGCCGTCGAGGGCGGAATCCGCATCATTGAAATTACGATGACCGTACCGCGGGCGCTCGAAGCGATCGGCGAGTTATCCAAGCGCTATGCAGACTCGGCGGAAATCGTCATCGGCGCGGGTACGGTTCTAGATTCGGAGACGGCGCGGGCCGCCATATTGGAAGGAGCCGAATTCGTCGTCGGTCCGTCACTCCATGCGGAAACGGTCGTGCTTTGCAACCGGTACCGCATACCGGTCATGCCCGGCGTGATGACGATCGCAGAAATTCAACGGGCGTTGGAGCTCGGCGTCGATATCGTGAAATTGTTCCCCGGGAACCTCTATTCCCCGGAGACGATCCGCACGATTCACGGTCCGCTGCCGCAGGCGAACATAATGCCTACCGGCGGAGTGACGCTGGACAATATGGCCGATTGGTTCAAAGCGGGAGCGGTAGCGGTCGGCATCGGCTCCGATCTGACGCGGGAAGCGGTCAAGACCGGAAATTGGCAAAGCGTCAGGACAAAGGCGGAGCAATACGTCGAGCGGTTTAAACAATTGAAATGATTTACTATTCGATGGCTGTTCTCCATTAGGAGGGCAGTCCTATTTTTTCTAAAATAGTTGTACAGACGAAGGGGAGATGATGAATAAAGTAGAAAAGATAAGACAGACTTGCGTGGCTTGCACATACATATTTTCCATAAGGGAGGAGACCGTTGCATGAGCGGATTGCGGATAGGCATGATCGGAACGGGCGGCATTTCGCATTGGCATGGGAAACAACTGCTTGAATTGGAGGATGTGCAAATTACGGCAATTGCGGATACGAGCAGCGAGAGCAGGGAAAAATTCATATCCGCGTTCGGACTGGAGGGGGCGGAGCAGTTTGAGGATTATCGTCATTTGATCGAATTCGGCGTTGACGCCGTGGTGATTTGTTCTCCACATACCCTTCACTTTCAACAGGCAACCGATGCGCTGAAGGCAGGTTGTCATGTCCTGATCGAAAAACCGATGGCCTGTTCGTCGGTTGAAGCCGAGCAAATGATTCGTACCGCCGAACGTGCCGGAAAGCTGCTGCAGGTGTCGTATCAGCGGCATTTTCAGCCTGAATTCCTCTATATTAAAGAAGCGATCGGCCGAGGAACGATCGGCAGGCTTACTTCCGTAACCGCTTCCCTTTATCAAAATTGGAAGCAAGGGACCGCCGGAACATGGAGGCAAAACCCCGAATGGTCCGGCGGAGGTATGCTGATGGATTCCGGCAGCCATATCGTCGATGTTTTGCTATGGACGACCGGATTAACTCCGGCGGAAGTGCAGACGCAGCTGCATATGCAGGGAACTCCCGTTGAGATCGATTCGTTCACTTCGATCCGGTTCGAGGAAGGAGCCGTGGCCGGCTTGAACATCATCGGTTTCGCGCCTTGCTGGCAAGAATCGTATGTGTTCTGCGGCGATGATGGTGCGATATTTTACGAGAACGGAAAGCTGACGCTGCGCCGAATGGGCGAAGAAAACGTCGTTCCGCAGCTTCCGCTCCAGACGACGAATCAGGATAAAAGCTTCATCGACGCGATTCGCGGGAAACACAAAGTGCTCGTGCCCGGCGAATTCGCGTTGAAGGTGGTGAAGCTGACGGAAATGATTTATGCGGCGGCAGGTTACAAGCCGTAATAAAATATCGCATCAGCGTGCCATGCGTTTTGAAGCGCCGGCGCATGCACGGTATTATTTGCTCCCGATCTCGCCAAGCAGCGTCTTTGCGGCGGTACGCGCGCTGGAGAATGCCCGCTCCGCAAGCTCGCCTTTGCCTTCGCAGCCGTCGCCGCAAAAATAGAAAGGCACATGGTCCATACGGACGGGAAGCAGTTTGTTAGAGACGATGTTTTTCACGCTGGAAACCATCGCTTTCTTAGATACTCTCTTAACGACGACGGCATCCCGCCAACCCGGATAATACTTGTCGAACAACAATTCCATTTGCTCCGTTTTGCCGTCCAAGTACTTTTTACGCTCTTCTTCGTTCCCGAAATGATCGTCAAGATAAGCGATGCCCTGCAGCAGTTGTCCGCCTTCCGGGACGACGGTATGATCGGTAGCCGAGACGTCGCTGATAAACAGCTTATTGTTCATGTCGCTGATGTATGAGAACGGACGGGCGACAACTTGGCTTAAACCGATATCGTACACCATGACCTCCGTCGGTGTAACTCTTTCATAGTCGGCCATGAACGGTTCCCAAGGAGTCCCTCTCAACAGCTTGATGACCTGTTGTACGGGCATGGCGAATACGATCCGGTCCGCGTCGTATTCCCCGTTCTTGGTCCGCAGCCGGAATTTGCGGTCTTCATAACGGATTTCCTCGACCGCTTCCTGAAGCTTCATCGTCCATCGGCGGGAGTTGTCGATCTTTTGTCTCAATTGATTCGTAATGACGGCCCAACTTCCTAAAATATAATTTACGGGGCGATTCGATAAGAACAAATTATGATAATATTGTTCGATGACCGCGCCGGACACATTGCGGGCGTCGGAGGGAGCGATGAAGAAATTCGAGCAAACGAGGTGCTCCCACAATTCCTTCAAATCTTCGCCGCTGTCCGACTCCGCCAAATAATCGCCAAGCGTCGGGTAGTGCTTTAAAGTGTGGATATGCGCCATGACCGCCGCAATTTCCGCGACGAACCGCACCTTCTGCATGGATGGGAGCAGCTCCGACTTCATAAGATTGACGAAATCCAACGGAGCGGGCGTTAACTTGCCGTCTTTCGCATATACGACTTTTCTTTTGTCCACCTGTTTGCTTCCGAACGATAATCCTAGTTCTTGCTGGAGATGGGTCAGCTCATGCCGGTCAATGCCGTACACGGCGTGCGCCCCGTAATTTAACGTAAATCCCGACTTCTCATAGGTGAAAGCTCTGCCTCCAAGCTGCGGGCTGCGTTCGAATAAAACACCCTCGACGGACGGATGCTCGGACAAATAAGCGGCTGCGGTCAACCCCGCCAAACCGCCTCCAATTACGGCTACCTTCATACGTCGTTCCTCCCTCGCTTGTAACGATATTTCCGCAGGCTCCGGCAGTTCCGCCGCCCGTAAGCCTGCCCACGCTGCGGACAAGTTCGATTGAAGCATTGCCGGCAAATCCGTGTCTTCTTGATAGGCCCAAGCCGTTAAGGTGCCCAAATATACGGCGATCAGCAGATCGGCTTTCCGCCCGTCCGGCAGCCACCTCATTAATGCGCGGCGGAACTTGTCGAGATCGTTCTCCTGTTTTCGCCGCATCGATTCGTTGCTCATATACAAGGCGGCAAGGCTCCGAATCACTTTCGGGTAGCCCGAAATATTAGACGCCAAGTCTAAAAACAGTCGGTTAATATGGCCTTCCAACGATTCGACGCGTGCGGGGGAAGTTTTGTGCCAGTTATCGACCGTCTCCATCTGTCCTGCGGTCAATTCGTGCAGCAAATCTTCTTTGCTTGAGAAATAGTGGTAAAACGTTCCCTTCGAAATGCCGGAAATCGCAATGATTTCGTCCACGGAAACTTGCTCGTATCCTTTCTCCGCAAACAGCCGGATGGCGGTATCGATGACGAGCTGTCTCTTTTTACGGGTGGTGGCCCTCATAAAAGACAATAGCGGTTCCCCCCAGCTGAAAAATCTACATAATGTATTTTATCACCAATTAGACTGACAGTCTAATTTGGTCGCCACAAGAGCCATATTTTAGTCCTGGATGCCCGTGTGAGAACGGTGAGATATTTCTCTCAAAAAATGGTTGAAAAACATTGGTAACATGAATATTATTAAAGTGTATTTAGCCGAAGGAGGTAATGCTGTGAACGGATGGATTGACGCGGGAACGGTGGAAGAGCTTCAAGCGCAAGGCTCGAAGTTGATCCGCGGAGGAATCGTCGTTTTGTATCATGAGAACGAAGTACGGGCGCTCGACAACCGTTGTCCGCACCTTGGTTTTCCGCTCCATATGGGCAGCTTGTGCAACGGAATATTGACCTGTCATTGGCATCATGCGAGATTTGACGTGTGCAGCGGCGGTACGCTCGATCCGTGGGCGGACGATGTTCCCGTGCATGATTGTATCGTGGAAGAGGGGAGAGTTTGGGTGGCGCCCCATTCGCGAAGCGGAAATCAAGTTCGGCAGTATAAAGATCGCTTGCGCAGAGGTTTGGAGCAAAACATCGGGCTTGTGATCGCCAAAGCGGTTGTCGGATTGATTGAGGCCGGTGTTCCGGAAGCGGAAATCGCAGAAGTCGGGATCGAATTCGGTACCAAGCAGCGAAGGCAAGGTTGGGGGTCGGGGCTTACGATATTGACCGCAATGGCCAATGTGCTGCCCAAGCTGGACAAACAGGGAAGAATCCTTGCATTGTACCAAGGTTTGCTGCACACGGCGCGCGATTGCGCCGGAAGCGGGACGCGCTTTTTGCTTGAACCGCTGCCGCATAAGGATGTTTCGATGGAGCGGTTGGCGCAGTGGTACCGCGATTGTATTGAGGTGCGGGATACACGCGGTGCGGAACGGGTTTTGTTGACTGCTATTGAAGTCGGCACGGATGAAACGAAGCTGTTTTCCATGATGGCGATGGCTGTTACGGATCATTTTTACATTAATGGGGGTCACGCTCTAGATTTTCATAATAAGGCGTTCGAGAGTTTGCGCTTCGTCCGGCCGGAATTCCGCCGTTATGCTGCCGCCTCTCTTATTCCTATGTTCGGGGACGCTTCCCGCAGCGAAGAGCTTCACAGCTGGCAATCTCCCGTCAATTTGGTTCAACCGCTGAAAGAAGCGTTCGATGAGCTGGTTCAAACCGGAGTAGGGGCGGGAAGCTTGCAATTGGCGTTGCCGGACGAAGAGGGGCTGTTTGAGACATTGCTTGGCGACGACCCGCTGCTGACGGTCCGTACGTTGAAGGAGACGCTGATTGGCGGCGCGTCGCCCGTCCGTGTCGCGCAAATCGTTGCATTGGCAGCTGCGGAGCGCATTGTGCGGTTCCATACGCAGAATGATTTCGGCGACTGGATTTCGGTGCTTCACACTTTTACCCATGCTCATGCGGTGCACGAAGGTCTAGCGCGATCGTCCGATCGTTGGCTGTTGAGGGGGATATTCCACGCGGCCGTTACAATTTACCTTGACCGGTTCTTGAACATACCGTCTGCTCCGAGACCCGCTGCGACTCCGATGTCTGCGGACCCGGCACCGAAGCCCGCGCAACCCGGAGAACTGCTGCAGCTTCTGGATAAACAGCAGCAAGTGGGGCCGGCTGCGGCATTCGTCGTTCGTTATTTGCATAATGGGGGCAGCCCCGAATCTTTGTTTAATGTGTTGGGGCATGCGCTGCTAAGGGAGGACGCGGAATTTCACTCGTTTCAGATGTACGAAGCCGCACTGACCGAATATGACCGATGGGCGGCGGAATCGGGTCCTTTCGCCGAACGCGCGAAAGAAACGCTCATCCTTGCCGTCACGCGGTATTTGGCTGCCCATGCTCCCACCTCCCGGGAGACGCCGCACACGGCGAAAATCGCATGGCGGCTGCATCGCGGAGAGAAATTGTTTGAAGAGGAGTAGGTCTTACCGACTAAATAGTCACGAATGGCGACTAATGGACGAAAGAAGCAGGAAAACTGACAAATCAGTAAGTTAAACATGTCTAATTAGTCGTCATTCCTGACTAATCCGCATCAACCGCCTTCCAATCGCATCAGCATCAACCGAATCAACGTATCAACCGCATCAACCTCAATAACGTACCAAACGCATCACCGCACCAAACGGCCTCAACTGCACAAAGCGCCCAACCGACAGATTCTCACCCGGAGACGCTCCGCTTTTCGGCGAAGGCGGCGCCACCCAAAATACCGGCATGCTCGTTCCACTGAGCCGGAACGATCGTGAGCTTATCCCAATAAGCGCCAATAACGTATTCCTTCAACGTTTCGCGAAGAGGGTTGAACAACCGGTCGCCGGCCAACGCTCCGCCGCCTCCTATGACCAAACAGTCGGGGCTGAACAACGTTACGGCGTAAGACAGCGCTTTGCCGAGCAGCACCCCCGTGCGGTTCATCACATCGATAGCTACGGCATCCCCAACGTCGTACGCTTTTGAAACGTCGGCGGCGGTAATCCGATCGATTACTCCTTCATTCATCCATTGTTTCAGCACGCTGTCTTTCCCTTGCGCGATCGCTTCCGCTGCTTGCCGGGCCATTCCGTTTGCGGACGCGGCCGCTTCCAGACAGCCGGTAAGCCCGCAACCGCAAAGGTAAGAAACCCCATCCATGCGAATGTGACCGATTTCCCCGGCCATGTTCCGATCGCCGTATAACAGCTCGCCGTGTTGAACGAAAGCCGCCGCTATTCCCGTGCCGACAGTAATACCCAACACGTGGTTGAATCCTCTGCCGGCACCGTATACCGCTTCCCCGTATACGTACATGCGCACATCGTTATCTATAAAAACAGGAACGCCGCTCAGCCGCTCCGACAACAAGCCTGCCAACGGCACGTCGCGCCACTGCAAATTAGCGGCGAAGGTCACGACTCCTTCTTCCGGTTTAATAAATCCGGGAATGCCGATCCCTACAGCTTTCAGCTCGCCGCGGGCGCCTTCTTCGTCTATCGATTCCATAATTAACGATGCCAACCGAGAGATGACATGATTTTGTCCGAGATGCGCTTCCGTCGGGATTTTGCGGGACTTCGCCAAGCTGCCGCCGCGCACGATCCCGCACACCATATTGGTTCCGCCGATATCGACACCTACGAAAACGCTCATTACGACATTCCCCCTAACCGATTTGATGATGAATGGCATTGCCGTTGCGCCATACGCCGAGAATGCGCAAATCCGGCGTGAGCAGCACGAGGTCTGCCGTCTTCCCTGCGGCGACGCTGCCCGTCACGGTGTCAAGCCCCAGCAGCTTGGCCGGATTCGCGCTCGCCAGCCGGCTTGTTTCCGATATGCTTAACCCGATGCGGTACACCATGAAGCGGAAGGCGTCGATCATCGTTAAAGTGCTGCCGGCAAGGCTGCCGCCGTTCGTCAACCTCGCGACCCCGCTTAGCACCGTCACATCAAGACCGCCTAATGCATAATCTCCGTCGCCAAGGCCGGCAGCGGACATCGCATCGGTGATCAGGAGCAAATTGCCGGATCGTTTCGCTTGCGTCAACAGCTTGATGCAGGCCGGATGTACATGATGCCCGTCCGCGATCACCTCGGCGGATATGCGTTCCTCCGTCAGCACTGCGCCTACAGTGCCCGGTTCGCGATGGTGCAATCCCTTCATTGCATTGAACGTGTGTACGGCATGCTTCAAACCTTTGTCGGCGGCCGCTATCATTTCGTCATAAGATGCGTTCGTGTGACCGCACGCGCATACGATGCCGCTGCTCGACGCCAATTCGATGACCTCCAGCGCGCCTTCGGTTTCCGGCGCCAAGGTCATCATCTTGACGACACCCGGGAAGCGCTCCGTCCATTCCTTGATCCATTCTTGATTCGGCGGAACGATGTGCTGCGGGTTTTGCGCACCTGGAAACTTCGGGCTGATGAAAGGTCCCTCGAGATGAACGCCGTAAAGGGATGCATAAGGCGCATCCGCATCCTTCACGTATTTGTCCGCCGCCGCAAGCACCCGTTCCACATCGTCTTTGGACGCCGTAACCGTCGTCGCCAGCATGCCGGTCGTCCCGTGACGTCCGTGAAATTGCGTAATCGCATCGAATGCTTCTTTGGTTGCGTTCATAAAATCATAACCGTATCCGCCGTGAACGTGCACGTCGATGAACCCCGGCACCAACCAACCGTCTCCCGCGTCGATTACCGGACAATCCGAAGGTGCGGGCTGTTCCGGCGCTAGCACTTCGGCGATCGTACCGCCGGAAACGATTACGGTTCCGCCATGAAGCACGCCTTCCGGCGTCACAATGTTGGCGCGAACCGCCCATTTTTCAGCACGAATGCCACTCATCATCCAAAGAACCTCCCGGCTTCCGTATCGAGCAGCACCACTAGATGCGGATGAGTCTGAAGCAAACTTGCGGGACATTCCGTCGTAATCGGTCCGGTTAACGATGTATGGACAATCCCTGCTTTATCCGACCCTTTCACGATGAGCAGAATCGTCTTCGCCTTCAGAATCGTTCCGACGCCCATCGTGATCGCGTGTGTCGGAACTTCGTCGATGGAGTTGAAAAAGCGCGCGTTCGCCTGGCGGGTCGTCTCGCTTAACCGCACGGCGTGGGTTCCGCGGATTAACGCGTGATCCGGCTCGTTAAATCCGATGTGCCCGTTGTGCCCCAACCCCAAAATTTGCAAATCGATCTGTCCGGTTTGTTCAAGCAACCGATCATACCGTTCGCACTCTTCCCGCACGTTCGCGGCCGTCCCGTCAGGTATATGGATGTTCGATTCGGGAACGTCGATATGATCGAATAAGTGTGTGCGCATATAGCTGTAATAGCTTTGGGGATGCTCGCGGGGCAGCCCTGCGTATTCGTCGAGATTAAACGTCGAAACCCTGCGGTAGCTGACCATACCCTTGCGGAACGACTTGATCATCTCGGAGTAGACGCCGATCGGCGTACTTCCCGTGGCGAGTCCCAGCACGGCTCCCGGATTCGTCTGCACCAGACCCGTTACGATGCCGGCTCCAGCTTCGTTCAGCTCTTGATCCGAAGGGAACGTTAAGATATTCATATTCGTCATTTCCCCTTTTCCTTTCGGTACTTTTTCACGGCTTGGAACGATTGCTCGAGTCTTGGGACGTAGTCGTCGAACCGTTCGCTTACGATGCCCATAAACAAAATGTCGATCACATGGAGCTGTGCGATTCGGGAAGCCAAGTCGCCCCGCCGCATCCCTTCTTCCAAGGAAGAGGCGAACAATTGAATGTCTGCCAACGACGCAAGCGTATTTGTCCCGTATTTCGTTAACGATATAGTGGCGGCTCCGCGCTCTTTCGCGCAGCGCAGCGCGTCGATCGTCTCCAAAGTTTCCCCCGAATACGAGATTCCGATCGCAACGTCTCCCGGACCTAAGCTTGATGCGGAAGTGATCTGCATATGCGGATCAGTCGATGCGAACGCCCGCTTTCCGATCCGGACCAACTTCTGATAGAAATCTTGTGCGACGATGCCCGATGTGGCGATTCCGTACAAGTCGATTTGCCTGCCGTCACGCAGTACCGTGAGCGCCGATCGCAGCATCGCGAAATCGATCATGCGGGTCGTGTCCGTGATGGAACGGAGATGGTTCGCTTCGATGGCGGAGACGATGCTGTGCAGCGGGTTTCCGGCCACGATATCCTGATAAGTGTTGTCCGCCGGCGGTTGAGCCAGCTCTTGGGCGAGCTTCAGCTTAAAGTCGGTGAAGCCGTTAAAGTGCAGCGACTTGCAAAACCGCGTAATGGTGGCCGTGCTCGCCCCGGACCGCTCCGCCAACTCGGTTATTCCCATGAGAGGGATTTCCTGCGCATGGTCGGCGATATATTCCGCCAAGGTTCTTTCCTTCTTATACAGCCGTCCGGCCCGTTCACGGATGGCATGAACAATGTTTGACATCAAGAACACCTACGAAAAAAATTTAGATTTAATATTTATAATAAATGAAAATTATTTTATAATACAATCATATTGAAACATCTCATTGAACGCAATAGTCAATCCACGTATGAAGGAGAGAAGCGTATGAAACTGACGAACAAAATCGGCGTCATCGTCGACAGCTTCGGAGTCGGCGTAAGGGAAGGGCTGAAGAAAGCGAAGGAGGTCGGAGCGGACGGAGTTCAAATCTATGCCGTAAGAGGCGAGATGGATCCCGACAACTTGACGCCGGAAGCCCGGAAGGAACTGAAGTCCTACATCGATTCGCTCGGATTGGAAATTTCTGCGCTTGTGGGAGATTTGGGCGGTCACGGGTTCCAATCGAAAGAAGACAATAAGTGGAAAGTGGAGAAATCCAAGCGGATAGTCGATCTCGCACTCGATCTGGGAACGAATATCGTCACAACGCATATCGGCATCGTCCCGCACGATCAATCGTCCGAATTGTTCCATACGATGCATGACGCGTGCGAAGAGCTGGCACAGTACGCGAGCAGCGCCGGAGCATATTTCGCAATTGAGACGGGTCCCGAAACCGCGAAGGATCTAAAGGCTTTCCTCGACACGTTATCCACCAAAGGTGTCTCCGTCAACTTTGATCCCGCGAACATGGTCATGGTGACGGGGGACGATCCGGTTCAAGGCGTGCGCATTTTGAAAGATTATATCGTTCATACTCACGTGAAGGACGGGACCCGCTATCGGGAAGTCGACCCGAGAGACGTGTACGGCGCGGTCGGGTACGAGCCGATGGATCACGACAAAATAGCGAAGATGGTGTCGTCGGGCGAATTTTTCAGAGAGCTGCCGCTTGGCGAGGGAAGCGTCAATTTCGACGAGTATTTCAAAGCACTGCAAGAGATCGGATATGCCGGTTACTTAACGATCGAACGCGAAGTCGGCGATCAACCGGAAATCGACATACGCAAAGCGGTACAATTTATCAAGAGGTTTCAAGCATAGCGTCGGACATTTCATAGAAAACCCCTTACGCAAATCAAATGCGGAAGGGGTTTTCTCGGCTATTATGATAAATAAACGCGCAAACACTTCCAAACAGTCACAAATTTATACAATAAATCGCTTTAACTTTCGGTATATTTTGGTATGATTAGGACTAACGAAACAAGACCAAGGTCTGATGTGTTTCATCTGTTTCATTAGTAAACGCTTACAACATTACATAACGCTGTTACTTCTATTCGAAGGTGATAGATGTGGATAATCTCTTCTTGGGCAGAACACTAGGCAAAGATGTATTTAATCAGAACGGAATCATCATTGTGGCAAAAGGCGTCATATTGACCGTCTCGCACATGGAGTCCCTTAAGAAACATGGTATTCAACTCAAAGCATCGGACGTCATTGCGCAAGCGCCGGAACTGAAGAACGAAAGGTTGATCAGCAGGGCGGCGGAAGAGATTCGGGACATCTTCCATGCCATGAAGAGCGATGGCAGAGTTCCATTGGACAAGGTGGAGAGCAATATACTGCCCGCAGTGTACGAAGCGTCCGAAACGCACGATTTGTACGGCGTGTTGTCGGGGCTGCAGGCGAAGGACGATTATACATACCGGCATAACATCGGTGTGGCTGTGTTATCCAATATGCTGGGCAAATGGCTCGATTTGAATGAGGCGGACCTGGCGTTGTTAACAATGGCCGCAACGCTTCATGATATCGGAAAAATACGGATATCCGACTATATCTTAAATAAACCAGAAAAATTTACGGACGTCGAGTATGAGCAAATGAAAAAACACACCGTGTATGGATACGAGATTTTAAAGAACACCAAGGACTTGCCGCCGCGCGTCGCTCTGGTTGCGCTGCAGCATCATGAGCGCGTGGACGGCTGGGGATATCCGAACGGCTGTAAAGGCACAGATATTGATTACTACAGCAAAATCGTCGCCGTTGCCGACGTGTTTCACGCAATGACCTCCAACCGCGTCTACCGTAAAGCGATTCCCTTCTATAAAATTATCAGAGAGCTTAATGACGAAGGTTTCGGAAAAATGGACCCCGCCGTTATTTCCGTATTTGTCAAAAGAATCATGGAGATGACCGTAGGCAGCCAAGTGCGGCTTACAGACGGCCGCATGGGGAAAGTAGTGATGATTCACCACCATGATCCGATGCGGCCCGTTATTCGCCTGGGAGACACATACATCGACTTATCGAGAAATTCGCATGTTACGATTGAATCGATCACCGGTTAAAGATGAACGCGGAAGACTTTTCCGGTGAAAATTAAAACGATGCAGACACCCGTGACGGGGTCTGCATCGCTGGATTTCTTCTTTACGGCAATTTTTTCACCGTAATTGTGAAAGTCTTTATCTCTACAGCTGCGTTGTAAACAATGATGGCGGATAAGGTCACTGTCGCATCGTTCGTACCCGCGGCGGGGCGGGTCACGGTTCCGTTATCCGAGACGACGGCGTTGTTGCTGGAGCTCCAATAAATTGTCGAGCCGTTTACTCCCTTGGCAGGCAAAGCTATATTTGATGTGACGCTGTTCGCGTTGTCCGTCCCGCTAAAACCGATCGCTAGCACCGCCTTGTCGGCCGCAGCCTTCTGTGCGTCCGTAAGCAGCTGCTGTTTTACCGTTACGGTGAACAGTCTGACGTCGGTATAATCGCCGTGTTTGATCGTAGCGATGAACGTTACTTCCGCGTCGCCATCTCCGGCCTTCGGACGATTTACGGTCTGGCCGTTATCGGATATGATCGATGGGTTGCCGGACACCCAAGTGATTGTCGAACCGTTCGCCCCCGTCGCCGGCAGCGTCAGCTTGGAAGTGACATGGCTCGCACTGTCGCCCGTGCTGAAGCCGATGGAGAGCGCCGCTTTATCCGCAGCCACCTTCTGTTCGTCTGTCATCTGCTGTTTCACCGTTACGGTGAACACTTTCATGTCGGCGATATTGCCGCTTCTGATCGTAGCGATGAGCGTTACGGCTGTGTCGCCATCTCCCGCCTTCGGACGATTCACCGTCTTGCCGTCATTGGTGATGACCGCCGGGTTGCCGGACACCCAACTGATTGTCGAACCGTTCGCCCCCGTCGCCGGCAGCGTCAGCTTGGAAGTAACATGGCTCGCACTGTCGCCCGTGCTGAACCCAATGGCGAGCGCCGCTTTATCCGCAGCCACCTTCTCTTCGTCTGTACGCTGCGATTTGACGATCAACGTGAATTGTTTAGTGGCGGAAACCGTGTTTTTCGTGATGGTCGCCGTCATGATTACTGTCGCGTCACCTGATCCGGAAGTCGGACGGTTCACCGTCTTCCCGTCATTCGAGATGACGGCCGGATTGTTGGACGACCAGGCGATGACCGAGCCGTATTTGCCTGTCGCAGGCAGCTTAAGAGGCGAGGTAACGCTGCCGGCGCTGTCCCCGCTGCTGAATCCGATAGCGAGCGCCGCTTTATCGGCTGCAACGATTTGTTCGGCGGTTTCAACAGGCGGCTGCTCCACGCGCTGCTTTTGTCTTTCAAGCGCTCTCATTATGGCCGCTCTCGCCTTTGGATTTTTCACATGCTTTAAAGCGTTTTCCAATCCTTTCGCTTTTTGCTCGACCTGGCCGCTTCTCGGAGGTTCCTGTTTTACAGGTTTGGCGTACGCGGCATTGGCGGCGACGAGTGATACGGCTAATGCGGAAAGCAGCAACCACTTCTTCTTCACTACACTCACCCTTCCTTCTTTATGTAAATCTTTACTAAATCATTTCGCGAGGAAGGAAAAAATTGTGGGGGTCTTTGGAAAAAATGTTCAAAATTTTTATCCCATAACAGAAAAACGAAAGTTTGCGAGGTTGAAGGTAACATGGAGAGAGAAGTCAAACTGAAGTCGTTTATCGAACAGCTTGTGGCCAACGCTTGGCCCGCTTATGTGCAGCAGGCTATCGGCGAATGGAGGCTGAGAGCGGCATTCGGGGTAACGAAGAGAGCAAACAGTGTTTTTACGGCGGGAGCTTTCCCGGATCGAAGCGGCGAATGGATGTCCGTTGCGGACGATTTCTTTCAACGGCACTCGATCACCCCGTGCTATTGCGTCGGCGACGCATCTCCGCCGGAATTGGACGGGCTGCTTGACGCAAAGGGTATGTCGTTGTGGATGAATGCTTCATCATGACAGCGTCTTGCGAACATATTTTTGAGCGAACTGCCGGCCGATCCGGTTTTGAATATGAAGTGATTCCCGATGCGGACGATAGGTGGATCCGGAATTTTATTTCATTGGAAGGATTTTCGATGGATAGATACCGCGCTTACGTACATATTTTTTCCGCCATCGGACCGAGAAAGGCTTTCGTCACCATTAAGGAGAACGGAGAAACGGCGGGGCTTGCGAGCGTCGTGGCGGAACGGGGGTGGGCGGGAATCTTCAACGTCGTCATCGATCCTGTCCACCGGCGAAAAGGCGCGGCACAGCAGCTGATGAGAATATTGGCGGAATGGGCGGCAAGCAACGGCGCAAATGAAATGTACCTTCAGGTTGTATGCGCCAACGCCCCCGCGGTATCGTTATACCGCAAACTCGGTTTTCATGCGATTTCCAAGCACCATTACCGGGTGCTGAAGCATGACACTGGTTCGTGAAAGCCCGCGAACCGGGGTTGTCTTTTTTCTCCGGTTGACGAGGTATTGACGGGGTGTTCGAGCGGATTGTAAACTAATGATAGTTCATTTTGATAAACGTGGTTTGCTATAATAAACTAAGGGGCAATGTAAATGAGGCTTAAGGATAAGGTGGCACTAATTACCGGGTCCGGGTCGGGAATCGGTCAAAGCGCCGCTTTCTTGTTCGCTAAAGAAGGCGCACGAGTCATCGTTAACGACTTGGATGAGGCGAAGGGACAGAGCACCGCCGAAGAAATTCGCTCCGCCGGCGGAGAAGCGGTATTTATCCGGGCCGACGTGACCGATCCCGCCTCTGTGCAGTCCATGATTGAAAAGGCTATTAGCCAGTTCGGACGTATCGACGTGTTGTTTAACAATGCGGGCATAAGCGGCGTCGGCGCGCTGCACGAAGTGGAACCGGAACAGTGGGACCGCGTAATGAACGTAAATATCCGCGGTGTGTATCTCCCGTCCAAATATGCGCTGCCGCACATGATGGAGAGAAAGTCAGGAAGTATAATCAATATGTCGTCCTGCATAGCGGAAATCGGGCTTGCGAGACGGGCTTCCTATTCCGCTACCAAAGGTGCGGTGTTGGCTCTCACCAAATCAATGCAGGTCGATTACGCTCCTTACAATATTAGGGTGAATGCGCTGCTGCCGGGCACCATCTTCACCCCGTTTGTTGAGAACTACTTGAAAACTTCGTACGACGATCCCGAAGCGGCCATTGCGGCATTAAAAACAAGACAGCTTAGCGGCGATTTGGGAAAGCCCGAGGATGTCGCCTATGCCGCTTTGTTCCTCGCTTCCGACGAATCGAAGTTCATGATGGGTTCGCCTCTGTACATTGACGGCGGAGTAGTGTTTGGCAAGAACGCTTGAACATTTTTCTTGAAAGGGATGAGTTTGTTTGAAGCTTGTTACGATCGTGAAGGATGGCGGTTACCGTCTTGGTGTGGTATGTGAAGAAGGAGTGTTGGACATAGGCCGCGCGTTGGAGTCGTATCCCGATTCTCCGGTGCCTGCGGATGTCATGCAGGTGATCGAGGGCGGACAGCCGGCGGTTGAAAGGCTTGGCGCTTTTGTGGACAAAATCCGGGCAGAACGGCCGGCGAACGGTGTATTTATCGATGAGCGTCAAGTCGAGTATGGACCGTGTGTGACTCGCCCGAGCAAAATCATTTGCGTCGGACTCAATTATCGCAAACATGCAGAGGAGACGAACGCGCCTATCCCGCAGTATCCGATCCTCTTTAATAAGTTCAGCAATACGTTAGCCGGGCACGGGGCTGAAATACCTTTGCCCGTCAGGGTCACGAATGAGGTCGACTATGAAGCGGAGCTCGTCATCGTCATCGGGAAACAAGCGAAATACGTGGATCGGGAGCAGGCGCTGCAATATGTGTTCGGCTATTGCAATGTCAACGATTTGTCTGCGCGCGACTTGCAAATGAGGACGCCGCAATGGCTGCTTGGAAAAACATGCGACAAATTCAGTCCGTTAGGACCGTACTTGGTGACTGCCGACGAAGTCGGGAATCCGAACGATCTGGACATCAAGTGTATCGTCAACGGCGAAGTGCGCCAACATTCGAACACGTCGGATATGATTTTCCATTGCGATGAAATCGTCAGTTACATCTCTCAGCATATGACGCTGTATCCCGGCGACATTATTTTGACGGGGACTCCGGAAGGAGTTGTTCTCGGGTTGCCGAAAGAGCATCGTGTTTATTTGAAAGACGGCGACGTCGTCACGATCGAAATCGAGAAGCTGGGATCTCTCACCAACCGCATGGTGAATGAGAGTGTATAATAAGCACGCGCATGAACCGGGAGACTCCCCGGTTTTTTGTTTGCCCGCATGAGGCGGTATGGTCAATTATGAGACCGTCAGCCATTGTTGACAGCTCGAACTTGCAGCAGAAATTATCCGCTTACAGCGCATGTACACGACACTTTCAGCTCTTTGCGCCTTCCTAACCGGAGAAACTCCGGTTACAGCGCTTATTTTTGGCCATCATCGCCCTTCTAACCGGAGAAACTCCGGTTACAGCGCTCATTTTCGGTCAACTGGGCCTTCCTAACCGGACAAACTCCGGTTACAGCGCTCATTTTCGGTCAACTGGGCCTTCCTAACCGGAGAAACTCCGGTTACAGTGCTCATTTTCGGTCGACTGCGCTCTCCTAACCGGAGAAACTNGAAACTCCGGTTACAGTGCTCATTTTCGGTCGACTGCGCTCTCCTAACCGGAGAAACTCCGGTTACAACCACAAATAGGGTCAATTTTGACCCTGTGAGCATAACTTGTTGGCGTTAACCAACCGGCAATCCAACTGAAGTTGCGAGTGAAGAACAGAGTTATTCAATGTTACAATAACTTCAATAATCAGACGGAGCGTGATATTCCGATGGGCAGTCAACGTGTAACCGATTATCGATTTTATGTGGGTACATACGCTTCTTCACATGATGAAGGCATTCATTACATGAGTTTGAATCGCGAGAGCGGCCGGCTCTCTAAGCTAAACGCGGTTTCCGGCATTGATAACCCCTCATACTTAACGCTTGACCTTGCAAGGAAGATGCTCTACGCCGTCAGCGAAACGGAAAGCGGACAGGTGTATGCGTACGATGCGGCGGATACGGGGACCGGACAGCTGACGTTCCGCAATAAGCGCGCCACCGCGGGAAGTTCCCCATGTCACGTTTTGCTGTCGGGCGATCTTCTGCTTATAGCGAATTATATGGGCGGCGTTTCCGTATTTCCGGTAGCGGACGACGGCGGCATCGGCGAAATGTCCGAACACCTGCGATATGAAGGAACCGGGCTGCGCAAAGACCGTCAGGAAGGGTCCCACCCGCATTCGGTATTCGCAAGCGTTGACGGGCGATATTTTTATGTTTCCGATTTAGGGCTCGATACGATTTTCATTTACAGCGCGGATCGGGAGAACGGCCGGTTGATCCCGCAAGGGGAGTGCCGTTTGACTGCGGGAGCGGGTCCCCGTCACATGTCGTTCCATCCGCATAAGCCATACGCTTATTGCATCAATGAATTGGACTCGACCATTACCGCGTTTCATTATCATGCGGAAACGGGCGGGCTTAAGCACATCGATACGATTTCCACTCTGCCGGAACGATTTCATGAAAACAACACGACCGCCGACATCCATCTCTCGCCTTGCGGCAATTTCCTGTACGGTTCCAACCGGGGGCACGACAGCATCGCGATGTTTCGAATCGCTGCTCAGACGGGAATGCTAAGTTTGATCGGACATATTTCCTGCGGGGGCCGCACTCCGAGAAATTTTGCCGTTTCTCCGGACGGAGAATATATACTGGTCGCGAATCAGGACAGCGAAAATATCGCGTGCTTTCGGGTCGACCCGGCAACCGGCACTTTAGCCGATACAGGCGAACGAATCGGCGTCAACAAACCTGTGTGCATCCGGTTTGCGCCGCCGCACAATTTCCGATAAATCAACTTGGTTTTATTCAAAATGGTGGAATGTACCCGATATAATAAATAATTATGCCTTACTTTGCGAATTCTTATTACCTAATTTCCTTAGGTTTAATCCAAAATAGAAAAAACTATTGTATAATAGAGGTAACAAGGGCATTGAGGGGGCGAACGCGATGAACGGTACCATAGCGAAGCGTTGGAGGAAGCTTCCCTCCATATTTTTGACCTTCTGCAAGATCGGTCCGATCACGTTCGGAGGCGGCTACGCCATGATCCCGTTGATCGAGAAAGAAGTCGTCGACCGCCGGCGATGGTTGAAAACCGAAGATGTGTCGGACGTGTTTGCCGTTGCTCAGTCAATACCGGGTGCGGTCGCTATCAATTCCGCAACTTTCATCGGTTACCGCCTGGCTGGCATTCCCGGCGCCGTCACCGCCATGTGCGGAGTGCTGCTGCCTACGTTTCTCATTGTATTGATGCTGTCCGCGGCTTTTTTACAGTTTCGGGATTTGCCTTTGGTCGAAGCAGCGTTCGAAGGCATCCGCGCAGCGATTGTTGCCGTCATTTGCTATGCGGGTTACAGGATCGGGAAGACGGCCGTGCTCGATAAGACGACGCTGGGTGTTGTCGTCGGGACGGTGCTTTTGTTGTTGTTCGTGAATGTTCACCCTGTAATTGTCATATTGAGCGGCTTTTTCCTCGGCATTGCGGCCGTAGCCGTCCGGAGCTGGCTCGGATTGCAGACAAAGCTCGAAGACCGTCCGAAGGAAGAAGAATGGGGATATATGATGGGAGACGGCATTTAAGGGGGCGAAACGGATGCTGTGGGACTTATTTGTCACTTTTCTCATGATCGGCACCGTTTCGTTCGGCGGAGGATATTCCATGATTCCGGTGATCGAAAGAGAAGTGGTGCGGGATCACGGATGGATGTCGCTGCAAACCTTTACCGACGTCGTTGCCGTCGCCGGGATGTCTCCGGGTCCGATCGCTACAAACTCGGCAATCTTTATCGGTTACAAGACGGCGGGTGTGCCCGGCGCTTTGGTGTCGGCATTGGGGACGGTTTTGCCTTCGCTTGCTCTGATCGTTGCGGCCGCGGCGATATTTTATAAAGTTCAGAAAAATGTCCACGTGAAAAGGGGATTTTACGGTTTGCGCCCGATCATTACGGGTTTGATTTTTTACGCAGCCATCTCTTTCGCCGTCGGCAATCAAGTCATTCCAACGACAGCCGCATCTTTCAACCGGCATACGATTATTCTCGTTCTCATTTGCGCAGCGTCGCTGTTTGCGCTTATCCGGTTCCGGATGCATCCCGCAGCTGTAATCATGTTGTCCGGATTGGCCGGAATGGTGCTGTTCGGCTGATGACGGAGCGGGGAAATGCTTGTATACTTGGTGAAGCGGAAAACATTTTTGCGGAAATGGGGTTGTAGGCTTGTCTATTCGTTATGATTCCGTCGATCGGATTTTCCATCTTCAAACCGTCGGGACCAGCTATCTGTTTCAAATTCATCCGAAAGGATACATACAGCATCTGTACTGGGGCCGGCCGATCGGTGACGCCGACGCGCGGTACATCGGCAGGACGGTGGAACGGGCGTCTTTTAGTCCGAATCCGGACCCGGAGGATAAGACGTTGTCTTTAGACACGCTGCCACAGGAATATCCGGCTTACGGAACGTCGGATCTGCGGAGTCCCGCCTATGAAATACAGATGGAAAACGGATCTTCGGCAACCGAATTGAAGTATGTCGAACATACGATTGCAAGTGGGAAACCGGAGCTTCAAGGACTGCCGGCTACATATACGGAGAGCGACGATGAAGCGGATACGTTGACGTTGGTGCTCGAGGACGAAACGAGCGGGCTGAGAGCTTATGTGAGCTACACCGCTTTCGAGAAACTGAACGCGATTGCACGCTCCGTCCGGTTTGAAAACCGAAGCGGCGCTCCGATTCGGCTGATCCGCGCGTTAAGCATGAGCGTCGATTTCGAACATTCGTCGTTTCGCATGCTGCATCTGGCAGGCGCTTGGGCGCGCGAACGCCATATCTATACGCGGGCGTTGACGCCGGGTACGCAGTCGATCGAGAGCCGCCGCGGAGCGAGCAGCCATCAGCATAATCCGTTCGTCGCTTTGCTCGGCAGAGACGCAACGGAGGATTACGGCGATGTGTACGGCTTTAGCCTCGTGTACAGCGGAAGCTTCCTGGCCAACGTCGAAGTCGATCAATTCGGGACGACGCGGGTGGCGATCGGTATCAACCCATTCGACTTCAGCTGGCTGCTGCAGCCGGGAGAGACGTTCCAGACACCGGAAGCGGTTATGGTATATTCGTCCGAAGGACTCGGGCACATGTCCCGCACATTCCATGAGTTGTATCGCTCACGGTTGTGCAGAGGCGCGCACCGAGACAAAGAGCGGCCTATCCTTATTAATAACTGGGAAGCGACGTATTTCAACTTCAACGCCGAGAAAATATCGGCGATCGCCGAAGCCGGGAGCGAATTGGGCATCGAATTGTTCGTGCTGGACGACGGTTGGTTCGGAAATCGCGACAACGATAAGGGCTCGCTCGGGGATTGGTTCGTCGACAAGAATAAATTGCCGAACGGCTTGAAGGACTTGGCCGAGAAGATCGAAGGCATGGGGATGAAGTTCGGTCTTTGGTTCGAGCCGGAGATGGTGTCTCCCGACAGCGAGCTGTACCGGAAGCACCCGGA
The DNA here is from genome assembly GCF_016482785.1 of Paenibacillus alkalitolerans. GTDB lineage: Bacteria > Bacillota > Bacilli > Paenibacillales > YIM-B00363 > Paenibacillus_AE > Paenibacillus_AE alkalitolerans. The sequence goes on from NZ_JAEMXM010000016.1 coordinate 52,974, forward strand.
CTGGTGCCTCCATGTGCCGAACCGCAGACGTTCCGAAGCGCGCAATCAGCTCATACTTGACTATTCTCGCGCGGATGTCAGGGAATACATCGTTTCCGTCATATCGGATATTCTTGGCAATTCACCGATTTCTTATGTGAAGTGGGACATGAACCGGAATATGTCCGAAATCGGTTCCGCCAAGCTCCCGCCGGAACGCCAGCGGGAAACGGCGCACCGCTACATGCTCGGATTATATGAAGTGCTGGAGGAAGTCACTTCGCGCTTCCCGCATATTTTGTTTGAAAGCTGCTCGGGCGGCGGCGGCCGATTCGATCCCGGGATGCTCTATTACATGCCGCAGACGTGGACGTCCGACAACACCGATGCGGTCAGCCGGTTGTACATTCAATACGGAACGAGCATCGTATATCCGGTCAGTTCGATGGGGGCGCACGTATCGGCTGTCCCGAACCATCAGACCGGACGGAACACATCAATCGACATGCGGGCGCATGCGGCATACACCGGGGCGTTCGGATACGAGCTGGACCTGACGAAGCTGACGGACAGCGAGAAAGCGGCGGCGAAAGAGCAGGTCTCATTCTTCAAATCCATCCGCAAGCTCGTCCAATTCGGCGATTTTTACCGCATTCTTAGCCCGTTAGATGGCGATGAGACGGCGTGGATGGTCGTATCGAAAGACAAGAAGGAAGCGTACCTTGCATATTTCCAAACGAGGAATGAGGCGAACGCTCCGCTTGGCCGCATCCGCCTCAAGGGTCTGGATCCGACGCTCAGATACCGGATTCCGGATTCCGATTCGATTGTTGGCGGCGATTTCCTGATGAATGTCGGCCTGCCGAAGCCTCAGACGTGGGGAGATTACTCCAGCGCCGTATATTATCTAAAAGCGGAATAACGTATATGCTGCCGGGGGAGCGTTCTCGTTCCCCCGGCATTTCAACTTCAATGCGAGGAGCGCACCATGGAATTCACCGTTCAGTATTTATCATTCTTTGTCATTCAAACGGCCGCGCAAGGCGCCGACACGGACAAGACGTTCCGCCACTACCAAACGCTTGACGCTTTCGATTATGCCGACAGCGAACTCAAGTCGTTTCTCGACGGGGAGTTTGCCCGAATCTGCAAACGAAAAGTAGAGAAGCACCCGCAATCGGACGTCGTACCGACGAAGATCGGCTCATTCATCGTGGAGCCGGGATTCGAGCTTGCGAGCAATCCGAACTGGGCCTTGTTTCATCGGCTGCGCACCGCCGATAATAAAGAGCAGTTTCATGCATACAGCGACGAGATGGTCCGTATGTACATGGACACGAGCGCGGTGCGCGGCGGAGCGTTCATCGTTGCGCGAGCGAAGCTGAACAAGTGGTTCGACGATCCGTTCCTCTTCATTATGAAATGCGACTTCGAGCCGAAAATTGCCCGCATCTCCGACGAGAAACACTTGATCGCCGCCGTGGAAATGGCCATCAGCGCGCGCAACATCAAGTCGATCCAATATCCTCATATGCCTGAGGAAGGAATGTCGGAGGAGGGCGAGCTGAAGATTCACCAAGCGTCCCATGCCCGCTATTTCGAAGACTTCCTCAAATTCGTCTCTTACGAGAAGTCGATGCCCGAAATTGTTACCCAACAAGTGACGAGTATGGTTCAGCAATATATGGAGCAGAAGTGGCAGGAAACGTACAACGAGGAGAGGGAGCAGGAGGAACAAAGCTTCGAAGTATGGTCCGCCAGCGAGAAGAGGGAGCTTCAGGAAAAATGGTCCCACGATCAAGTGGCCGCGGCGACAATGCAAGTGGTGGAGCATAAACCGGATATCGAGCTGAAGTTGAAGCTGGACGACGTGACCGTCAAGGGGCGGATGGCCGCTTACGGCGACAGCATTCATATCGCAAGATTTAACGGCAAGTATGTTGTGTTGATAGAGGGGGATTCCTTCCTGTTTGAGAAGAACGTTTCGCCTGTCGAGCTATTGCAGCCCCCGGAGTTGGAGGAACTGCTGCGGGAATTGGCCGGCAGGAGGGAAAGCAACTAACGTTCGGTATTCACTTGATACTTTGGGATTGTCAGCTTTTGAACAATATATCGCTGACAAAGTGTATGTACGTTATACTATCCTTCTTCCGATAGTAATGGGCTAGTGGTAGGTAGTGTTCTTATTACAAATATTTTTGTTGGTTCGTCACATGTTACTTTGCATGTACTTTATCATCGTAATCCGTGCAATACAACAGTTGATTCAACCGGCCAGTTTCATAGGCCGGTCTTTGCATTGATTGCAAGGGTTAGTATAATGCCCATCCGGATCAACATAATTAACTGGACTATTTCCTGAATACGCATAAAGATTTAAGTTAAGAGGACTGTCTTCGAATCCGCCGAACAATTTATTACTATTAAGTTGGCGGCTTCGCTACCGGCGGCTTAGGTGCAGGCGGCTTTGGTGATGATGGGTACACGTGATGCTCCACCTCCTGACCCGCCCCCTCCCGTTGAACCACACGCCCCCATTGGACCTGGCCATATATTGGAACAAGATAACTACGATCCGGGGCATAAAAGTTTATCAAAGAGATGATCTTATAGCCCCGTATAAAAAAGATTTAACAGGGAGGACAAACCTTCAGAGAATGAAGGCCGGTCATGCACCAATAGGTCCTGATGGTCAATCTGTTCAACTTCATCACATGACTCAAAGAAATCAGAGTTCAATTGTGGAAGTAATACAATCATTCCATCAGCTTAACAGTAAGTTGATTCATATTAACCCAAATACGTGGCCATCCGGAATTAACAGAATTCAATATAACAACTGGAAACAGAATTATTGGAAAAACAGAGCAAAAGATTTTCAGTAATGAAGGAGGAAAAAAATATGAGTCTTGAAACGTACAATCAAGCAAAACAATATTTACTAAATAACCAAGAAAAAGGATTCTTTGTCGGTCCACGTCCTCAAGAACTAATAACACTCGCCGAAGAAACACTTGGTTTGAAATTTCCAGTCTCTTACTTGGATTTTCTCAAAACTTTTGGAGCAGGCAGCTTCGGTGCTCAGGAGATTTATGGGATAATTCACGATGATTTTGAAAATTCTTCAGTTCCAGATGCAATTTGGTGCACTCTTACAGAGAGAAAAGAGATTGATTTACCTCATCATCTGCTTATTATTTATCACACTGGATTTGAAGAATTTTTTTGTTTAGATTTCAGTCAACAAGATACGTATGGTGAGCCCCCTGTTGTTGCGTTCGTTCCAGGAGTTGATAATGATAAGCAACAGTATGAGGTAATTGCAAAGGACTTTGGGGATTTCTTGTTATATTTGATTAACCTAGAACAAGAAGAAATATAGATTCTGCTTCTCGGCTTAGGAACGTTCGTTCTGGCATGATGAGCATATAGGAACAAACGTTCTGATGCAACTCCGGGAGCAATCATTTCACTTGCTTCCGCTTCCGTCATTGTTGCTCTTCTGCTGAAGTTGCCGCAAATAAACGTCCAAGTTATCGAATCTTTCCTCCCAGATGCGGCGGAAAGAATCCAGCCAACTGTCCAGCTCTTGAAGCGGCTCCGGACGAAGTTTATATATCCGCTTATTCGCCACCGGCTGCACCTCGACAAGACCGGCATCGCTAAGAAAACGAAGATGTTTGGAAGTTTGCGGCTGGTTCAGATCGAGCCGTTGGGCGATTTCGCCTACCGGCAGAGGGCCGTTGAGCAGCAATTCGACAATATCCAATCGGTTCGGTTCCGCAAGAGCGCTGAAAGTCATCGTGTTCATAAATCATCTACTCCAATTGAAATTGTTCTTATCTACAATATACGCGTTACGGAATATAACTGTCAAAGAAAATGAATCCCATCTGCAAAGCATTATGCTGCTATTCATAGAGAGAGGCATTGGATCGCGTGACGAATAACGGAGCATGAATAATTGAACCGTTCTTTCTCTATAGACGACAAGTTCAGTTCCAATATTTCTTTGATCACGGTCGATCAACATGATCTCGTCGCTTGATTGATCAAGGAGTAAGCGCAGCTAGACCCTACGTTGCCTGCGCCGACGATCGCCACTTTCCTCACATTGCTTCCCATACTCCATCCCTCCTCGCAAAAATTATGAATATTATATGGGAGCAATTGAAGTTAAAGTGACAATTACGTCAGGAATTGTAACGTAAAAACCATTGTTTGTGCCGTCGAGTGTAAAGTACGCTCGATGACGCAAGCAATGGTTTTTCTTCGCCTCGTATTTTATCCCATATTATTAGTGTCAAAAATAGCCCTCGCGGTAATGTCCTGCTCGTAATCGCCGAAGCTTTTGCCGAATATCGTAAGTCCGCCGGCATTTTTCGCCGTTCCCGGGGCTGCGATCTTAAATTTAATGTCCGAAGTCGATGTCAACCCGATGTCCGTTATGGTTACGTTGGATATTCGGCATCCGTCAATGAACGAGCCTTCCTTATTGACGCGCAATAATTTAAGCACGCCGTATTGGTTCAGATGAAGCGGCCACCAATCCGGATTGTACCTTCCCTTGATGCTTCCGAAATCGCCGGGCGACGTCCAGCAGCCGAGCTCGATATTATTGATATAGAAATAAATGTCGGACGGCCAATCGTTGTTATAGCCCGGAGCCTCCGAGCTCAGCTCCATAATAAATTGAAGCTCGCTAAACTGCTGATTCGATTTTAAATAATTCGGAATGCGGTACTCCAAATAGCCTTTCGACATCCATATAATGCTTGCGTTTATATGCTGGGGGTCGGCAAAATAACGCGGATCGTCAAACTCCCCGATAATGGCGTCCTTGGTAGCGAGTCCGCAAGTGGGATGAGCTTGATAATCGCTGTAATGCCCCACTTTAATATCTACCTCGTATATGTTTTCCGGTTCCGTGTTGCGAAGCTCGACGGTAAGAAGGTCTTCATTCAGGTAGCACAGTTTTTGAATGCCGTGTTTTCCGACCGCGGTCGTAATATCGATGAGCCCGCATTCTTCCAGCTTCTTAATATGCATGGAAACAGCGCCGTTGGTGATGCCGAGCTTCTCTGAAATCTCATTTAAGTTGAGCGAATTGTGGGCTGCCAACAACTCTAGTATTTCTATTCGAATTTCTGAGCTTAACGCTTTGAAAATATTTAATCCCGATTTTAACTCTTTAATATGGATCAACGGCTAAAAACACCCTTTCACCCCGAGATTTATTTTAATTAATCATAAAGTAAATAAACAAAAAAGAAAAGGAATTAATAAAAAACTGAAATAAAAGTCAAATATCAATGCATTATGATTACATAAATTATATATTAAGTAAATAAATAGATTAATATATGATATCCATCCTACTTTTATTTTAATAATTTGTGTGTGCATTTTAGCAAAAAATATTTCGAAAGCGCATTCAAAAAACATATTGACAAAGAAAGACGGGCTATATACCATAAAAATGTATTTTAATTTAGTTTTATCTAAATCAATTTAAGTCTGTTTCACCCAGCAACAAATTATTTTAAGGGGGAACGAAAGTGAGAAAACATTTTCTGGTTTTACTTGCAGTGATCTTGGCCATTTCGGCGGCGCTGGCCGGTTGTTCCGGTTCCGGCGGGAATACCGCAGGGGAAACCTCGGGAGAGCAATCGTCCGGATCCGGCGGGACAAAGCTTGAGATGTGGACATTTAACGAGCTGCACGGCAAATTTTTCACTCATATGGCGGAGAAATGGAACGAGGCAAACCCGGATAAGAAAATCGATTTGAAGGCAACGACGCTTCCGTACGAAGACATGCACAACCAACTGCTTGTCGCATTGCAATCCGGCACGGGCGCTCCGGACTTGTCGGATGTGGAGCTCAGCAAGTTTCCGAATTATTTGAAAGGCGAGCCGCAATTGCTTCCTTTAAACGATATTGTTGATCCCGTCATGGACAATCTCGTGAAATCCAGATTGGATATTTACGCGAAAGACGGAAATTACTATGGAATCGATTTCCATGTAGGCGCTTCCGTAATCTATTATAACAAAGAATTGCTGGATAAAGCCGGCGTGAATCCGGACGATATAAAAACATGGGATGACTATAAAGAGGCCGGCAAAACCGTGCTGCAGAAAACCGGAGTGCCGATGACGACGCTGGAAGTTGCCGATCAGTGGTCGTTATGGCCGCAAGTCGCTCAGCTGCAAGGTCCGAACGACCTGCTTACGACGAGCGGGGAAGTCAATTTAGACGATCCGGAAATCGTTAAAGTGCTTCAGTACCAACAGGATTTAATCAAGGAAGGGATCGCGATCGCGGCTCCCGGCAACCTGCACCATGCCGAAGAATACTACGGGTTCATGAATAACGGCGGCGCCGCTTCGATTTGGATGCCGCTGTGGTACATGGGAAGATTTATAGAGTACATGCCCGATCTGAAAGGAAAAATCGTTATCAAGCCGATGCCTTCTTGGGAAGCGGGGCATCCGCGCTCGGCGGGTATGGGCGGAACGGGCACCGTCGTTACGAATCAATCCAAGAATCCCGAGTTGGCGAAAGAGTTTCTCACATTCGCCAAGCTGTCCAAAGAGGGCAATATTGAAATATGGAAGCAGCTCGGTTTCGATCCGATCCGCTCCGATGTTTGGAATGACCCGGCGTTAAAAGAACCGAACAAGTTCACCGAGTATTTCGGCGACGGCATCTTCGATGTATTGGTAGAAGTGAAGGACGAAATCGAAGGCGTCAATATCGGCGAAAAGTCGCCTGCAGTTTTCGATGCGGTCGATACGAAAATAATGTTTGAATCGCTCGTTAATATGCAAGATCCGGCCAAAGTGTTGAAGGCTGCCGCCGATGAGCTTAAATAAACGAATTAGTTCGCAGGAAAGAGGGTATCACTAGCCGTTGAGGCTGGTGATATCTTTCTTCCCGAAAGGAGGAACGCGGACGAGAATGAGTTTTCTATATTCGAAGAAGCTTGCGCCGTATGTGTTTGTGTTTCCTTTTCTATTGTCATTCGCCCTTTTCTTCGCTTACCCGGTTTTTACAACGGTCGTAATGAGTTTTCAGGAAGTGCTGCCCGGACAGACCAAATTTATCAATTTGGACAACTATGAAAAATTATGGAACCCGACCTTTTTCAAGGCTCTTAGAAACAGTTCTATTTATACGGCGCTAACGCTTTGCGTATTAATCCCGCTCCCGATGCTGATGGCCGTGTTCTTAAATTCGAAAGTCATATTTGCGAGAAATTTGTTTCGTTCGGTATTGTTCATACCCGCATTGACTTCCGTCGTGGTGGCGGGCATCATTTTCCGCCTTATTTTCGGAGGACAGGAAGGCGCGCTGCTGAATTCCTTTATCTCATACGCAGGGTATGATCCCATCAAGTGGCTAAACGGGGCGAACACAGGCATGTTTGCGCTCGTTGTGCTCGCTACATGGCGCTGGTTGGGGGTCAATCTTCTCTATTTCCTGGCCGGGCTGCAAAATATACCGCAAGAAATATATGAAGCCGCTGAGATTGACGGCGCCACCGCTTGGGATAAGCTCACCCGGATTACACTGCCGATGCTGAAGCCGATCGTCATTTATGTGATGACGATCAGCATTTACGGCGGATATTCGATGTTTGTGGAAAGCTATATGCTATGGGGCAGCAACAAATCGCCGGGGGATATCGGTCTTACGATTGTCGGATATTTGTACCGTAACGGATTGGAGCAAAACAATTTAGGCTTCGGTTCCGCGATCGGGATCACGCTGTTAGTCCTTACTTTCGTCATCATTATGATCCAATTGAAGCTCTTCGGCATGTTCAGGAAGGAGGAATAGCGTCGATGCAGACGACCCGGCACGTGCGGAACAATAAGTATTCCGTGTTGCTTTTGCTGTTATTTTCATTGTTCTCCGTATTCGCGCTGCTTCCTCTGTTTGCAATCGCATTGGCGTCGTTTAAGCCTTCGACGGAGCTGTTGCGGTTCGGTTTGAATTTGAAGGTGCAGGCGGATCTGTTAAGCTTCAAAAATTACGCTTTTATATTTTCCGGCGAATCGGGCTATTTTACGTGGTATAAAAACAGCATTATCATCACAGTGGTCTATACGGCATTATGCATGATTTTCTCTTCGATGGTCGGTTACGGTTTGGCGGTTTATCGGTTCAAGCTGAGAAACGCGATCTTCGGACTTGTTCTGATCGTAATGATGGTACCGCTCGAGATCATTATGCTGCCGATGTACCAGATGGCCATAAAGCTAAAGATGATGAATACGCTGTGGGGCGCTTTCGTTCCCTTTATTGTCGCGCCGCTGCCGATCTTTTTCTTCCGCCAATACGTCATCGGACTTCCGAAGGATTATCTGGACGCGGGCCGTGTCGACGGCTGTACGGAGTACGGTCTGTTTTTCAAAATCATGATGCCTCTGATGGCGCCGGCATTTTCGTCCATGATTATTTTGCAGGCGCTGTTCAGCTGGAATAACTTCTTATGGCCGTTGATCGTGCTGAAGTCCGGCGACAAATTGACGCTGCCGATCGGATTGTCCACTTTATTGACGCCTTACGGTAACAACTACGATGTGCTCATTGCGGGATCCGTACTGGCGATCGTTCCGATTCTGATCGTATTTATATTTTTCCAACGGTACTTTATCGAAGGCATGACAGCCGGAGGTGTGAAAGGTTAGCTTCAACAAATTGGCAAAGTTGATCATCGACGAATGGGAGAATGATTCGAATGGCTGAGGATGAAATGTTTCAAAATCCGATTGTCGAGCAGCGCGCCGACCCATGGGTTTATAAACATACGGACGGATTCTATTACTTCACGGCATCCGTACCGGAGTATGACAGGATTGAAATAAGACGCGCACGGAGCATTGAGGAGCTGCGCACTTCCGAACCCGTCGTCGCTTGGAGAAAGCATGACACCGGACCGATGTCCGCAAACATCTGGGCTCCGGAGATTCATTATATCGGCGTCGCTTGGTACATTTACTTAGCTGCGGCGCGCACTTCCGAAACGAAGGACGGGTTGTTCGATCACCGCATGTTCGTATTGGAAAACAAATCGGCCGATCCGCTGCAAGGTGCATGGGAAGAAAAGGGCCAACTCAAGACGGACTGGGAGTCGTTCTCGCTGGATGCGACGACTTTCGAGCATGACGGCAGGAGATATTTAGTGTGGGCGCAGAAGGATCCGAATATCCGGGGCAACTCCAATCTGTATATCGCCGAAATGGAAAATCCTTGGACGATCAAAAGTCCGCAAGTAATGATCTCGAAGCCGGAATTCGACTGGGAGATAATCGGATTTTGGGTGAACGAGGGTGCGGCGGTATTGAAGCACAACGGCAAAATATTCATCGCCTACTCAGCAAGCGCGACGGATTACAATTATTGTATGGGGTTGTTGACAGCATCGGAGAGCAGCGATTTGCTGGATCCGAATTCGTGGAGCAAAGCGGAGAAACCGTTGTTCCAAACGAATGAGGAAACAGGGCAATACGGACCGGGACACAACAGCTTTACCGTTTCCGCCGACGGCCGGCATGATATTATCGTCTACCATGCGCGCAATTATAAAGAAATCAACGGGGATCCCCTGTACGATCCGAACCGCCATACCCGGGCGCAAGCGTTTACTTGGGATGAGGATGGAACGCCGAACTTCGGCGTGCCTGTCGCGGACTTTATTCCCGGGTAACGTAGGCCTTCATCCAACCCGTTTCCCGATAAGGGCATAAGCTGAGGGAAAAGGATGAGGTGATGACCATGCAGATGAAAAAAGGTACCGCGATCAATAGCAAGAGGCGCAAGTCCAACCTGGTTCGATTGATCGTGCAATTTAAGAGCAAGAAGCATTATCGCAACCACAGATCGTTGAAAAAGTTGATTCACCCGAAATACTACGCGCGTCATGCGCCTTTGAAGATGATCCGCTCCATTGCAGTGAAAGTGCCGCGCCGCAGCTATCGGTCCATATGCAGGTGCACGGATGTGAAAAGGGTATTCGTCGACCGAAAAAGACGGATCAATCTCAATGTGGCCACTCCGAGTGTCGGCGCATCGGCCGCGCAACGATCAGGCTGGACCGGCAGGGGCGTGACGATCGCCGTTCTGGATACGGGAATTTACAGGCATCCCGACCTGACGAACCCGCGCAACCGGATCGTTGCTTTCAAGGACTTTGTGAACAATAGGCGGAGAGCTTATGACGACAACGGACACGGGACTCACTGTGCGGGCGATGCGGCCGGAAACGGGTTCCGGTCCGGAGGGAAGTATAAGGGCCCAGCGCCCGAAGCCCGCTTGGCGGGGGTGAAGGTGCTGAACAGAAACGGCGTCGGTTTGGATTCGACAATCATTCGCGGCATTGAATGGTGCCTGAACAACCGGAGGCGGTACGGCATCCGCATATTGTCGCTCTCGTTAGGCGCCAAAGCGGTTGCGCCTTGCTCTCGTGACGCACTTTGCCAGGCGGTTAATCAAGCGGTCAGAAGAGGATTGGTTGTGGTCACATCAGCCGGAAACGGAGGCCCCGGCATAGGAACTATTGATTCGCCGGGCACAAGCCCGTTAGCGATCACCGTCGGCGCGGCCAACGATCATCGTACGGTGCGCACTTCGGACGACACGATACCGGATTTCTCCGGCCGCGGTCCGGCGAGAGGCGGGGTGAGCAAGCCGGATTTGGTGGCGCCCGGCGTCTCGATTATTTCGCTGCGCGCGCCCGTATCGACGCTTGACCGCAGGTTCAGACGGTCGCGCGTAGGGCGGTCGTATTTTACATTGACCGGCACGAGCATGGCGGCTCCGATCGCAGCGGGTGTCGCGGCACAGCTGCTGCAGAAATTTCCCGGCTCGTCGCCCGGCAGGGTGAAACGGCTGCTCAGGCGGAACGCGGTGGCTCTGCGAAGAAGCAGAAACGTTCAAGGAAGCGGTTTGGTGAACATCCGGTTTCTTTAATGCTGAATTATTTAATTTTTGTTAAAAACTTGGTGACCGCCTCGGAAGCGGAACCGACGGCGGCGGAATCCATTCCGAGGGCGGCGAATGCAATGCGCACTCCCTTGTTGTGGTATCCGAGGCTCCGGCTCTGTGCGTAATGGAGCAGGGCCGGCTCGATCCACTGTTTCGCGAGAGCGAGCCTGCTGCCGATAATGACTGTCTCAGGGTTAAGCGCGTTAATCACGTTGGCGATGCCTGTTCCCAAGTATCGCCCGATCTCCTCAAACAGGCGAAGCGCTAAAGCGTCCCCGCGCTTCGCAGCTTCCATCAACGATTCTAAATCCGGATCGCTGCCGAACTCGCCTGCGGCCCGCGCCTTCTGCAGCAGCGAGTTCTCGGAAGCGTACATTTCCCAGCAGCCGAAGTTGCCGCAGCCGCAAGGCAGCCCGTTGTCCGCCTGGATTGTCATATGGCCGAGCTCGCCAGAGAAGCCGGCCGCTCCGCGGTATAGCTTTCCGTCCATAATGATTCCCGAACCGATACCGATACCGGCGCTAATGTAAACGAGATTGCCGGCTTCCGATCCGATTCCGTATTTGTGCTCGCCGATCGCGCCCGCGTTGGCTTCGTTATCGATCGTAATCGGCGCTTGAAATTCCTCTAGCAGAAGCTTCTGTAACGACACGCCTTCCCATTGCAAATTGGGTGCCGCCAACACGACTCCTCTTTCGTCCACAATGCCGGGCACGCCGATTCCGATTCCGACGATGCCGTACGGGCTTTCCGGTGCTTTGGAGATGACGGTGCGGATGATAGACATAAGCTGGCGGACAACCGCCGCCGGCTCCGACGTGTGCAAATCGGTTTTCTCCCGGTGTACGACAGCGCCTGCGAGATCGGTCAACAGCGCCACGATGTAATTCACGCCTAAATCGACCCCAACCGCATATCCCGCTTCGTTGTTGAACAACAGCATGACCGGTTTGCGGCCGCCGCTCGACTCCCCGAGTCCGGTCTCCATCACCATGCTCTCGTCGATCCATTCGTTGACCAGAGCGGAGACCGACGCCTTGTTTAATCCGATCTTGGCCGATATGTCCGCGCGGGAAAGCGGGGAATGGGCGATGACCGTGTCTAAGACGAGGCCTTTGTTTATTTTCTTTATTAACGTTTGATCCCCGGTGATTTTCATTATGTTTCCCTCAAATTTCGTTTCTGTCGAGATGATTCGTATCATATCATGAATACTCCCCCGCTTACAGCTGAAACTGTTGAAGCTGGGGTTTCCAACGTATCGTCCAGTACGGACGCTTAACGTCAGTGGAGTTGACACGGTGGTGTATTATGAACACCCAACCCCTCTATCCCATCGGTCGTGCCTTTGGGACTACTTTTGAGCCTGCTGCAGGATTCCTAACACTCCTGGGCGCTTCTTCGGCTCTTTCGGTGGCTTGAACATTTTACGTAGCAGAGCCATTATCTACCTGCTACAACCTCATATGTTCAGTTGTCAAAGAACACATGTTCTTAACAAAATTATACCAACTTTCCCCAGAACATCAACACCTAAATATTCGGGGAGATCCAGGAAGAGCCGATTCACCTCACCACTTATAAAGGGAGTCCTCTTGGTTGATTATCAAGACATGAAAGACATGAAACTTACTTTGTTGTATGGACAAACTAAGTTTTGCGATGATACACTACATAAGTGAGGAGTTATCATATTCATTTTTTTGGGAGGGCTTTCATAAATGAGTTATTTCGCGAACGTCGGAAAAATTCAATTCGAGGGAAAACAGTCGGACAATCCGTTGGCATTTAAACATTACAATCCTGATGAAATCGTGCTTGGCAAGCGGATGGAAGATTACCTGCGCTTCGCGTGCGCATATTGGCACACGTTCACGGGCGAAGGAGCCGATCCGTTTGGCGTAGGCACGGCGGTTCGTCCTTGGAGCGGCGCTTCCGGCATCGATTTGGCGAAGAAGAGAGTGGAAGCTTCGTTCGAGTTTTACGAGAAGCTCGGCATCCCGTATTTCTGTTTCCATGACCGCGATATCGCACCGGAAGGTGCCACCCTTCGGGAGACGAACCGGATCTTGGACGAGATCGTTTCGATGATTAAAGATTACATGAAAACAAGCAATGTGAAGTTATTGTGGAACACGGCGAATATGTTCACGAATCCACGCTTCGTGCATGGCGCCGCGACTTCGAACAACGCCGAAGTTTTCGCATATGCGGCAGCTCAAGTGAAGAAAGGTCTCGAAGTAGGCAAAGAGCTCGGCTCGGAAAACTACGTGTTCTGGGGCGGACGGGAAGGTTACGAGACGCTGTTGAACACGGATTTGAAGCTGGAGCTCGACAATTTGGCGCGGTTTTTCCATATGGCGATCAATTATGCGAAGGAGATCGGCTACACCGGCCAGTTCCTCATCGAGCCGAAGCCGAAGGAGCCGTCGAAGCACCAGTACGATTTCGATGCGGCGACCACGATAGCCTTCTTGCAATCGTACGGTTTGAAAGATCATTTCAAGCTGAATATCGAAGCGAACCACGCAACGCTTGCAGGCCATACATTCGAACACGAGCTGCGGGTATCGCGCATTAACGGCATGCTCGGCTCGATCGATGCGAATCAAGGCGATTTGCTGCTTGGCTGGGACACGGACGAGTTCCCGACGGATCTGTACGCCGTAACGCTTGCTATGTACGAAATCGTCGAGAACGGCGGATTAGGCTCCGGCGGCGTTAACTTCGACGCCAAGGTGCGCCGCACATCGTTCGAACCGGAAGATTTGTTCTATGCGCACATCGCCGGGATGGATACGTTCGCCAGAGGCTTGAAAACCGTAGCGAAATTGAAAGAAGACGGTTTCTTCGAAAAGATCGTCGACGACCGTTATGCGAGCTTCAAGTCGGGCATCGGCTTGGATATTGTAAACGGCAAAGCCGATTTCAAATCTCTTCAAGCTTATATTATTGACAAAGACAATATCGTAAACCGCTCCGGCAGATTGGAATTGATTAAAGGCGCATTGAACGAATACATTTTCTAAAACCGGTCGGAGGGATCCCGCGTGAAATACGTTATTGGAGTCGATCTCGGAACGAGCGCCGTGAAAGTGCTTCTTGTGGACCGGCAGGGTACGATTCGCGCCACCGCTTCCCGGCCGTACCCGCTCTTTCATGAGCGTTCCGGGTACAGCGAGCAAAATCCGGAGGATTGGGTACGCGAGACGAAGACTGCGCTTGCCGAATTGGTTCGGACGTCGGGTGCGGCCGCCGCAGATATCGAGGGCATCAGCTTCTCGGGCCAGATGCACGGATTGGTGCTGCTCGACGGCGAATACCGTCCGATCCGGAATGCCATCCTATGGAATGATACCCGGACGACGGAGCAATGCCGAAATATCGAAGCGGCATTGGGAGAAGACTTGCTCGCGATCGCGAGAAACCCCGCTTTGGAAGGCTTCACGCTGCCGAAGCTGCTTTGGGTTAAGCGGCATGAACCGGCAAACTTCGAGAAGGCGAAGCTGTTCCTGCTTCCGAAAGATTACGTCCGGCTACGCTTGACCGGAGCGGCGCATATGGATTTGTCCGACGCGGCCGGCACGCTGCTGCTTGACGTCAGGGAAAAGCGCTGGAGCGAAGAGATTTGCCGCCGTCTCGGCATCAGGCAGGAGCTTTGTCCTCCTCTGGTTGAAGCGCAGCAGCTTGTCGGTACGCTGCTGCCGGACGTCGCTAACGAGACGGGCTTGCGCCCTGAGACGAAAGTGTTCGCCGGCGGTGCGGACAACGCGTGCGGCGCGGTAGGTTCGGGCATATTGTCGGCGGGCTCCGTCATGTGCTCGATCGGTACGTCCGGAGTCATCCTTGCGTATGAAGACGATAAGGACCGCGACTTCGGCGGGAAAGTACACTTCTTTAATCATGCGAAACCGGACTCGTATTACGCGATGGGCGTTACGTTATCGGCAGGACACAGCTTGAACTGGTTCAAGGAAACGTTCGCGCCGAACGCATCGTTCGACGAGCTGCTGCAAGGGGTGTCCGCGGTGCCGATCGGCTCGAAAGGGCTGTTGTATACGCCGTATTTGGTGGGAGAGCGGACGCCTCACGCCGATTCAATCATTCGCGGAAGCTTCATCGGCATGGACGCATCGCATGCTTTGAGCGATTTTGCCCGAGCCGTCATGGAGGGCATCACGTTCTCGCTGAACGAATCGATCGATCTGTTTCGAAACGCCGGTAAACAGGTAGGCACGGTGTTATCGATCGGCGGCGGCGCAAAGAACGAAACATGGCTGCAGATGCAGGCCGATGTGTTTGACGCCGAAGTGATTTCCTTGAATAACGAGCAAGGACCCGGCATGGGTGCGGCGATGCTTGCCGCTGCCGGCTGCGGATGGTTCGACACGCTGCGGGAATGCGCACAATCGTTCTTGTCTTACGGCGTTTCGTATCAACCGGATCCGGATCGCGTGTCTGCGTACCGCGAGCTGTTCGGTATCTATAAAGAAGTGTATTCGCAAACGAAAACATTGAACGAACGTTTGAAGTCATTCAGGGTGTGAGCAATGAATGAATGGGGCTGTCACAAAGTCAACGCTATCGACTAAGTGACAGCCCCACTCTTTGATGGCAGGAAAATTAGGGGAGCCGCTTCCTCTAATTTTCTTATTCGGTATCGGCTTGCGCCATCGTTATTATTTTCCCTGTTTACATTGATCGAGAAGTATGTTATTTTTATTTCGATAAATTTAGAAATAACGAATTAGCTAAGGGGGAGGTAAAGATGGTCGAGGATCAAGCGGATATGCGTCAAGCCGTTAAAATATACAAGGCGCTCGGAGAACCGACCAGGCTAAAAATCGCGATGATTCTTACCGAGGAGAGGAATCTGTGCTGCACCGACATCAAATGCAAGTTGGAATCCGTAGCGGGCTCTACGCTGTCTCATCATCTAAAGCAATTGACCGATTGCGGCCTTCTTGATCTCCGTAAGGACGGCACTTATATATACTACAGCGTGAACCGGGAGGTGGCGCGAAAGTATGCTCCTTATCTGTTAGAGTAATGATATGGATTTAATGTGTATTTTTTGATTTATATTTCTATATTTTTAGAAATATAAAAACAATCAAGCTTTAAGAAATCTCGTTGTACAAATTTTTGAAACCTTGACTCTGACAGAATGTCATATTTTACAATCGCAATATCCGTAAAGGAGGTGTTGCCGCACTGCAGGAACAGAATGAAATTGCTTGAAACAGAGATGACAAACATAGGGAGAAATTCCAATACTGTATAGGATAGGGGCTGGGTGACAGTGTCGAATGCCTGGAAAATTTATTTGTTGGCCATAATCAGTTTTCTCGTCGGTACATCGGAGTTTATCATTGCCGGCATTTTGGATAAAGTCGCGGAGGATATCGGCGTCACGGTGTCCGCGGCGGGGCAGCTTATTACGGTGTTTTCGCTCGCTTACGCTTTCGGTACTCCGTTCCTTATGGCCGTTACGGCGCGCATGGAGAGGCGGAAGCTGCTGCTTTACTCGCTCGGCGTATTCGTAATAGGGAACGGAATCGCCGTTGTTTTGCCCGGATTTGAATTTTTAATCGGATCTCGCATCATCTTGGCCTTAAGCACCGGAGTATTCGTCGTTACGGCGTTGACGGTAGCCTCCAAGCTGGCTCCTGCCGGAAAGCAAGGCGGCGCTATCGCAACGCTCGTCATGGGCTTCAGCACTTCCCTTATTATCGGTGTTCCTCTGGGAAGGGTAATTGCATCCGTTTACGATTGGAAGATGATTTTCGGTGGAATCGGCGTACTTGCATTGCTGGCCATTCTCGCTATTTCCTTCTCGATTCCGCGAACGGACGGAGAGGAGCCGGTGCCGCTCCGCAAGCAGATGGCGCTGCTTAAGGATAAGAAAATCATCGTCGCTTTAACGGTGACCTTCTTCTGGATCGCCGGGTATTCCGTTACCTACACATACATTTCGCCTTTTCTTCTTACCGTCACGGGGATGAGTGAAAGTGTTGTGAGCGCAGCGTTGTTCGCTTTCGGCATTGCCAGCTTGATCGGTTCCAAGTTAGGAGGCTACAGCACGGACAAATGGGGAGTTTCCCGTACGCTGATCGGCGGAATGCTCCTTCACGCCGTGACTCTTGTTCTGATTTCGCTGACAGCGCAATATTCGGCGGTCATGTTTGCACTGCTCATGCTGTGGGCGTTCTCGGCTTGGTCGTCGGGCCCTACGCAGCAGGTTAATATCATAAATCTTGCTCCGGAAGCTTCAGGCATTATTCTTAGTCTGAATACTTCAATGCTCCAGTTCGCAATGGCGGCCGGCGCCGGAATCGGGGGCATCGTCGTCGGGCAGGCGTCGCTGGCGTCCGTCAGTTGGATCGGTGCGGCATCCGTAGCTATCGCTGCCGGGACGGCGGCCGCCTCCTTCGGGATGTCCCGGTCCCGCCGAATGGCGAAGGAACGAGCATTGCATAAGGCGGGAGCCTAAATTATCCGAATAGCAACGGCAGTCCTGCACATGAAATCATGTCCGGACTGCCGTTGCTCGTATTAACGAATCAGTAACTGTTTCCTTCAATCATTCGCAGCACGCTCCGGTAATTATGGTCGACGATTCCTTTGGCAAAATGCTTATCCGGGAATCCTCTATGAAGCAGCTTCAATCCGCCCGAAGTAATTGAAATATGGTGATGCAGCTTATAAAACAACATCCTGTCATGATCGAGAGAGTCGTTATTCAAATAACGGTAAGTTTCTTGGAACCGCAGTTGTAAAAAGCTGTGTTCATGCTCAATGTCAAAGAACATCGCCCCTTCTATATCTATCAAGTACGGCTCGAAATTTTCATTGATCAATACATGATCGGGACCCAGCTCCCCATGAATGAACCCGTAACGGTTTCTAGGATTTATTCTCGATTCAAGCAGCTGCAATAAGTCGAGTATCTTGACCCGGTTGATGGAAATTTCGTCGATATATCGGGAGGCATAAGCAAGCTGATTTTTTGCATTTTCCATCTTGAACAGGTGACACTGTTCAGCGCCGCCCCCCATATGGTTCAGTTTCCCATACGCCTGTCGTTCGATCGCATGCATTCTTTCAACCATATCGCCCAACCGGTGAAACACTTTATCTTGTGTCGCGGAATCGGATTGAAAATAATCTTCCGCCTTCCGTCCATGCACATATTCAACGAGAGCAAAATCAAACGGGCACAGTCTTTTTTCTTTATTCAGAGCATAAAGAGCGGGAGTTGGAATTCCTTGTCGCGTTAAAAAGTTATTGTTCATTTCAAACAAATCGGCGCCGTAGGACCGCTCATTCATATTTTGGGTTTCTATTTCTTGTTGAAAATAATTCATGGAGGAATCCCACACATACAAAACACATGTAAAGCCGTTCTTGCAATCGATTTTGTAGACGACCTTTTGCGCACCGCCATGCATTTTCGTTACTTCCGCAACTAAATAACCGGAACCGAAAACTTTGTCCATGTATTCCTGCAAATCCGTTCGATCGAGATGACATGTGTATTCCACGACGAGCAACACTCCGTTTCATTGGTTTTGTCGGCAACCCAACTATAAAAAAAATTTCATGAAAAGAATAGACTGTTTCTTTTTCATTTGTTATGATGTTGAATAAGGTCTGTATAAAATAGCCAATCAAAAAAGCCCTTGGATATATTCCAAAGGCTTTTATTTATCATATTGAGGTATGAGCGAAAATCGTTATCGGAATTTCGTGTACTAATCTGACTGGGACCAGGTGATGGCGATGTCGGTGCTTTCCATCGTTCCGTGCATGATTGTGTTTTTCCTCGCGCAGCGGTATTTCGTGGAAGGCATCGCAACGACGGGAATCAAAGGCTGATAATAAAGGTTGTTCAAGCGACAGCATAATAGATTGGCGAAAAAAGACACGCTTTTGGAAATTTTCAAGGGCGTGCTTTTTATGCCTTGAACCACAGGTTGCGGAAATCGATCAGTCCGAGCGAATTGAGCTGGACTCCGCCGATTCGAGGGTTGTAGTACGATTCGAAATGTAATTTGAACAAGAACAGCATATGATGGGACTCTCGCAGCAGTTCCGACAGCTTGGCGATCCAAGCCCAACGTCCTTCGCTCGACTGTTCGCGAAACATGTTGCGTACATACCGGCGGCCGATTTGTTTCGTCTCGTCGTCCAACAAGTGAAAGTCTATACAGCTTTTCTCGGAAAAAACCAAATCGAGGAACGTCAGTTCTTCGTCTTCCAGTATGACGTTCTTTAACGTCATATGCGCGTCCGTCATGTCGCTGCGGCCGCAATATTCGGATTTTTCCCTGAGGCGGATCTTCACATCGATTCCGTACGCTTCGCACAACGATCGGATAAGTTCGGCATCCGACGCCTGGTTTTTGGTCAATTCCAATATCAGCGGACTGCCGTCATATCCGGACTCTTTGAGCAAATCGCCGATCGAACGTTCTTCATCCGAACGCGAATGCACACTTGCGGAAGCCGCGGCAGCTTCGCAAGCCGGTGAAAAACCGTATGAAATGCTGTACCGGTCGTCGGCATATTGAGCCAGCATAGCTTCTCTATCCAGAATGCGGTGCAAAGCGGCTCGAAACGAAGGATGCAGCTGCGGCCCGGGACGCTGAAAGTTAAACGTAAGCAGCCGAAAGCATGCCAACGATGTCCGTATGCG
Organism: Paenibacillus alkalitolerans; assembly: GCF_016482785.1. GTDB lineage: Bacteria > Bacillota > Bacilli > Paenibacillales > YIM-B00363 > Paenibacillus_AE > Paenibacillus_AE alkalitolerans. The sequence continues at coordinate 72,646 of NZ_JAEMXM010000016.1, forward strand.
TTCCCACGAACACATGGCATGTTCCGGGCCGGAACATTTGTCCGACAAATCCCAATAGGCGATATCATCTTCAGGCGAGGGCATCGTGTGCAGCTCCACGCGGTCCAGATGCGCCCGGCCCGAATAATATAACGGGAAAGCGTCCAGCACATATAGTGCCGGCGTTCTCTTCACCATCTGGAACGGTCCCGTCCCGATCGGCAAATCGAAAAACGCCTCGCCTTTCTCCAGGACAAGCTCCTTGGGCAGGATGGAGGTTGAGTCGAATCCGGCCATGCGCGGAAACCATACGCACGGCTCATGGAGTTCGAACTTTACGGTTTTGGAATCGAGAGCGGCGACATGTTTGATATTGAAATAGATATGATGATTCCTTAGTCTTCCAAACGTAAATACGACGTCTTCGGCATCCATCTCCCGGCGGTGATGGAACAGAACTCCTTTGCGCAAGTAAAAAGTCCATTCGGTCCGCGCATCGTTCGATTCCCAATGGTGAGCGAGCTTTGGAACGAGCGTCTCGTTGGTGTAGTCATAACCGGCCAGCGTGTCGAATATTTGCCTGACTAAGTGGCCGTCCCCTGCGAAATATATTTGAGCGGGATCCGACGTGCCGATGAAGTAGTTCACCGGAACACGAAGCGTCTCAAGCTGTCGGTCGCTCATTCCCTCTTTCCGGTAACCGAAAAAGTCGGTCAGCCACTCGGAGAACCGGGTGATCACTTCATTGTTGCGTCCCCGAAGCTGCACCAATTGCATCGCTTCTCTTACGTCTCCTTGGCCCACATGCCGCTTGGCAAGATCCATCAACCGCTGTTCCCGGTCCGAGAGAAGAGTGATGTTCGATTTATTCCCCCGTCCTCTTCCCGGCTGCCAATCGATCCAACGCTGCTCCTCCATCTTGCGCAATATCATCTTCGCATTGCGTTCCGTACATTCGAATATTTCCGATAAATTTTCCACTGTAACAGGAACGGCTCTCCCTAAATCAACGGCACCTAAACGATCGCACAAATTCAAGTAATGCATCTCTAGATGCATCCCGCCACCCCCTGTACCGAAAAAAGATGAAGCACAAAAAAATGTAAATTCACTTTTCTTCTCCTTTTGACAGGATACAATAAAGATAAAGAGAAACGCAAGGAGTTAGGGGAGTGGAAATTTATGATGGAACTGTTAGCGGAAGAGTTCAAGTCGAAGCAATTGCAGGAGAAAATGGATCGAATAAACCGGACGGCATGGCAATATGAGAGAGACGACCGGCAAGGCCGCGGTTGGAAAGCGCGAATAACTTTGTGGCGGTTATCTTTGTGCGTACGGTTTGAGCTTGATTGGAATTCGAAGTAATGACTGTCAACATATGCAACTTTTCCATTTGTTTCTTCGTAAGAAACGATTGGGAAAGTTATTTTTTTGAGAGAAGGCTGGCTTCATGGAGTTTGAAGCGTTTCTTGCGCAATACGGCTATGCTGCGTTGTTTTTTGCCTTATGCTTGGGGCTGTTCGGATTTCCGCTGCCCAATGAAGCGATCGTTATGACGGGAGGCGCGGTGACGGCAAGCGGAATGCTTCTGCCGGTGCCTGCCTTCTTCATGACATATCTGGGTGTTTGCTCGGGCTTGACCTTCGGTTATACAATGGGGCGCATCTTCGGCTTGCCGGTGTTGAACCGGTTGAAGCGGAAGATGGGGTTTCGGCGGACTTTGGAACGTACGGAGAAGCTGGTCGATCGATACGGTAAATTTGCGCTCGTCTTCGGCTACTTTATTCCCGTTGTAAGACATGTATTGCCTTACGTCGTATCTTCGAACCGGATGAAATACGTCAGCTTCGCTCCATTTGCATATACAGGCGGTTTCATATGGACGGCCGTTTATTTTATCGCGGGACGAGTCGTTAGTTCCGCAATTTGATTCGAAAGGAATCGTTATGATGACTAGATGCGCTTGGACTACGTCCGACCCGTTATATATCCAATATCACGACCGCGAATGGGGCGTACCTGTTTACGACGATCGTCTTCTGTTCGAATATTTGGTGCTGGAAGGCGCGCAGGCGGGCTTGAATTGGTTGACGATATTGAAGAAGAGGGACAACTACCGCATCGCATTCGACAACTTCGAACCGGCTATCGTAGCCGCATATGACGAGGCGAAAGTCGAAGAGCTGTTAACGAACCCGGGGATCGTGCGCAACCGGCTTAAGGTGAAATCGGCGATCCGCAACGCCAACGCCGTTCTCAATGTGCAAGACGAGTTCGGTTCTTTCAGCGAATACATATGGTCATTCGTGGGAGGCACCCCGTTGGTGAACCACTGGGAGGGCGCGTCGGACGTGCCTGCGCGAACCCCCGAATCGGATGCAATGAGCAAAAGCTTGTCGAAGAGAGGCTTTTCCTTTGTCGGCTCCACCATTTGTTACGCGTTCATGCAAGCGACGGGCATGGTTATGGATCATACGAAGAATTGCTTCCGGTACGCTGAACTGACCGGCAAATGATGATTTTCAGGCGGACAGGCAGCATGAGAAATCAGTAAAATATTTGCAACATCTCCCGGTTTTTCCTCGTCAGAGATATTGAAATTAGATATCGCTGAGGGGGCGAAACGTATGAAAAGAGGGGTCTTTCTTACTGCATTCGCAATGATTTTGCTGCTTACGGGCTGCAGCGCGGCAAGCAATGCCGGCGGAAGTGAATCCGCCGCTGAATCGGAGAATCATGCGCAAACCGAAGAACAGTCGTCTGCCGCTGCAAAGGATGGGGCGAGTACCGGTTCAGCGCAAGATTCGGCCTCGTCGGAGCCGGCTCCGCCAAAGCGGAAACCAAAGCCTTCCGCGCTGCCGAACGGCGAGCCGTACGACGATATGTATTTCGATCATACCGGGACGAATCCGTTCGTTACTGCGGAAGAAGATCCGCTGTCCACGTTCGCGGTGGACGTCGATACCGGCTCGTACACGATCGCTCGAAATTATGTAAGCCGGGGGGAATTGCCGCCTAAGGACGCCATCCGGGTCGAGGAATTTATTAATTATTTCGACATGCGCTATGAGGCGCCGGCGAAGAAGGCGTTCACCATTCATGTCGACGGAGGAGACTCTCCGTTCGGAGAAGGATATAAACTGGTTCGCATTGCTCTGAAAGGCAAAGAAATCGAAGCATCCGACCGCAAACCGGTAAACTTGACCTTCGTTATCGACGTCTCCGGCTCGATGAATCGGGAAGACCGGTTGGAGCTTGTGAAGAAAAGCTTGAAGCTGCTCGTTGATTCTTTATCGGGTAGCGACCAAATCGCGATCGTCACGTACGGTTCGGATGCGCGTGCGGTGCTTGAGCCCGTTTCTTTGGAGGAAAAGGACGAAGTGCTTGATGCGATCGAGTCGTTAACGCCGGGCGGTTCTACGAATGCGGAGGAAGGCTTGAAGCTCGGCTATGAGGTCGCGGACAAGCAATTTTCTGGCGCCGCCGTCAACCGGGTCATTCTTTGCTCTGACGGTGTCGCCAATGTAGGGGAAACTTCCGCGGAGGGCATTTTGAAACAAATCGAAGATTACGCCGAACGCGGCATAACGCTGACGTCCGTCGGTGTCGGAATGAGCAATTATAACGACGTTATGATGGAGAAGCTGGCCGATCAAGGAAACGGTGCTTACGCATATGTGGACAGTTTTTCGGAAGCGAGAAGGTTGTTCGTCGACGATTTGACCGGCACGCTGCAGACGATCGCACGGGATGTGAAAATTCAAGTGGAGTTCGATCCCAAGCGGGTCGATCGTTACCGGCTGATCGGTTATGAGAACCGTGACGTGGCGGACGAGGATTTTCGCGATAACCGTGTGGACGCGGGTGAAGTCGGTGCAGGGCATTCGGTGACGGCATTGTATGAAGTGAAATTGATCGATACGGAAGATGATGCGGCGGACTTCGGAGAGGTTCGCGTTCGGTACTTGGATGAGAAGAGCGGGCGGACGGAGGAATGGTCGGAACCGCTTCGCATCGGCAATAAAATTTCGAGAGACTTGGCGTTCTTGGCTTCCGTCGCGGAATACGCGGAGCTGCTGCGGGGAAGCTATTGGGCGAAGAACGGATCAATGAAAGACGTGCTGCAGCTGCTTGAAGCTTCCGCGGAAACCGAGCAGGAGCATCAGTTCGCGGCTATGGTGAAAGACACGGTCGCTTTGCTAAGATCGGACGACTAGAGTGCGTTGCGGCCATAAATCTTTTTACATGTAATACCCTATCCTTGTACCGCATAAAAATTAACGGATAAAATTATATTTTGATATAAAAACGGTTTCACTCCATGTATGTAGATGGTAAACTCTAATTAACTTTAGCAGATAGTGCCACGAGGAGCGTAACGGATGCAGAAATTGGAAGGAAAGTCGGCTGTCGTTGCCGCAGCAAGCGGCGGACTTGGTTTGGAAGTTGCTAAAAAATTAGCTGAACAAGGGGCGAACGTTGCGATATGCAGCCGAGATCCGTTCCGCATAGAAGCGGCTGCCCGCGAGATAGAGCGTACGACAGGCAGGAAGGCGATTGCCGTCGCGGCAGACGTCTGCCGCCCGGCGGAAATACGTTCAGTGGTAGAAGCGGCTCTTTCGAGTTTCGGCGGCGTCGATATATTGATCAATAACGCCGGCGGCCCGCCTGCCGGCGGGTTTGACGATTTTGACGACGGAGCCTGGATTGCGGCTCATGATTTGAATTTGTTAAGCGTCGTGCGATTCGTGCGCGCCGTATTGCCGGCAATGAAGGAGAAGCGGTCGGGCAGTATTGTTAATGTGATTTCGACTTCGGCGAAGCAGCCGATCCCGGGATTGATTTTGTCCAATACATATCGTTCGGCGGTTGTCGGACTTGCAAAGACGCTGGCTGATGAATTGGCTCCCTACAATATACGCATTAATAATGCGGCCCCGGGCAGGATCGATACCGACCGAGTGCGATCGCTTGACGAGGCGCGCGCGAGGAAGTTGGGCATCACGGCGCAGCTAGCGAAACAGCAGTCGGAAGCCGTCATTCCTCTGGGCCGTTACGGCACTCCCGCCGAATTCGCGAATGCGGTGGCTTTCTTGGCGTCCGACGACGCTTCTTACATTACCGGCGTTACGCTTCAGGTGGACGGCGGAATGGTGCGCACTTTGACCTGAAGTTTGGAATCCGATGTCCATTGTTACTGCACATCGCTCAACAATATTTCGCTGCTATGATCTTTATCATCGTATAACCCGATCTTCGCGCCAAGGGAGGAAAACGCATCGACAGCGTCTTCGTAGCCGCGTTCGATATGTTCTACACCCGAAATCGTGGTGATGCCCTCGGCGCTCAGGCCGGCAAGGATCAAACAAATTCCGGCTCGAATATCCGAAGCGTGAACGAGATTACCCTTTAACGGCAGGCCGCCTTTTATGAACGCAACACCAGATCGAACCTCGATATTGGCCCCCATTCGTTTCAATTGCTGCACATGATTGAACCGGTGGGGGAAAACCTTGTCGCTGACAATGCTTTTCCCTGGAGCGCGAGTCAGAAGCGCGGTGAGCGGCTGCTGCAAGTCGGTCGGGAAACCGGGGTACATTGCGGCTCTGACTCTTGTTGCTCTAATTTTGCCGTCCGAGTGTGCTGTTATCGAGTTGTCGCCCGTCTCAATCTGCACGCCGATTTCCGACAGCTTTGCGGTACAAGTTTTCAAGTGTTCGGGAATCACGTTGTCCACGGTAACGGTGCCCCCGGTTACCCCTGCGGAAATGATAAAGGCTCCTGCAATAAGCCGGTCCGGGATAACCGTGTGCGCGCAAGAATGCAAGCTTCCGACTCCGTCAATCTTGATCGTATCGGTACCCGCTCCGCTTATTTTTGCTCCCATCTGAATCAAATAATTCGCGGTATCCGACACTTCGGGATCCCGTGCGGCATTAAGAAGAACGGTGCGGCCTTTGGCCCGAACGGCGGCCAGCATGGCGTTGATTGTCGCGCCGGAAGTGATCGTGTCGAAGTATATCGTCGCGCCCCTCAGTTCTTTCGCTTCCACTTCATAATAGTCGTTAAAAAATGTGAATTTGGCTCCCATCAATTTCAGTGCTTTAATGTGCTGATCGATCGGCCGGCTGACGAAATCGTCGCCTCCGGGATAACCGAGTGAAATTTTCCCGTATTTGGCCAGTAAGGAGCCTATGAAGTAATAGGCGGTTCTGAATGCTGAAGATTTCTTCGGATCGAGAGTAGTGTTGCTGATATTTCTTGGATCCAATCGGACTGCGCCGTCCGTCTCTTGTGTCATTTGCAAGCCCATCTCATTCCCGAGCTGTTGTATGACCTGTATGTCCGATATTTTCGGCAAACCCGATAATGTTACCGGCTCATCCGCCAAACATGACGCCGCCAGCAATGCCAAAGAACTGTTTTTCGAACCGGGTATTGTAACGCTGCCTTGCAATCTGCCGGTTTGCTGCACTTTAATAAATTTCATCCGTTAGCACCTCTCGTGTTCATCCGATTTCTTCAGCGAAAATCACTTTCACATTGCGCCTTTCGATCTCGCGGATCGCTTTCTCCAAAGCCGCTTGATCCGTAATTACGATATCCATTTGCTCGATCGGAACCGCTGTCGTGAACATCTTGACTCCTACTTTTTCGTGCGGAGCCAAACAAACTCTTCTTCGTGAAATGGCGCATACGGCCCGCGTAAACCCGGCTCCTTCCGGAGTTGCCGTGCTGATTCCGTTCTCCGCGATTCCTCCGCCGGTCAAGAAGCAAGTATCCAAGTTGAATTTGGCGATCATCTCGATTGCGATGGCATCGATCATGCTTCCGGCCGAGTGCCTTACCTTCCCGCCGATCAAATATGTCTCGATGTTTTCTTTTTCACGCAGCGTCTCCGCGATTTTCAACGAATTGGTTACAACCGTGAAAGGAAGCTCCGCAGGGAGATATTTCAGCATGCCGAATTGGATCCCGGCTCCGCCGATAAAGACGGTCTCATTCTTCTCGATATATGAAGCGGCAAGCTTGGAGATTGCGTTCTGATGGGGCGCTCCTTCGCCGTATCGCAGCGATTGCGGCTGGGGCAGCGTGCGCACCTTCGGCGACGGAGCCGCGGGTACGGCTCCTCCGTACGTCTTTTGCAGCAAACCTTGTTCCTCGAGCATCGTGAGGTCTCTTCGAATGGAGTCGATAGAGACTTGAAACATCTCGGAAAGATCTTTGGCAATGACGCGGTTTCCTTGCTGCAGCTGTTCAACGATCTTCCGGCGCCGTTCTTCCCCCAGCATCATGAACCCTCCGGCAAATATTGGTGAGATTTGCTATCCGCTAATATCTTATTCCGTATATTTCGTCTTTGTCAACGTAATATTTCGGTTTGTTTCCGTTTGTTTCGTTGTTTTGCATCTCAGTGTTCAATAACCTCATATAATTCGTTACTTCATTCGATTTACCGTCCGTAGACAGGTGTGGTCTCTACAAAAATTCCATTACGTGTACAAAGACAACATAAATTGATAGTACATACGGTTTGAACGTATGAGATAGTTGTCGTTTTCTCGCAGCTCTTTCATTAAACGGTTTGCCGCGTTATAGGCCAGCGAATAATCGTCGTTGCCGATTATGTTCCGGAGCAGCGCTTCCTTCAACTCGTCCTCGTCCAATAAATAAACACCGCCGCCCGGCAATACGACAACATGCAGGTACAAATCGTCACAGTAAGGAACCCCGGTTTCCGTCGTTCCCACACGCTTAACGATGTCGAAATACCATTGCACGATGTTGCCTTCAGCGTCGTATGAAGAAGTCAGTACATAATTCATATTTATCGGAAAATGCTGCATCCAAACGTAACCGTCATCCGCAATACATAATTTTTCCGCCAATCGCGCCGAAACCAAATACGACAACCACAGTTAAATAATACGTCACACTACACAACCGCAGTTAAGCGCTGATGAATCGGATATGGTAACTTGGATATGGGAACCTTTTGACGAGGAGAGGATGCAATGAAGTTGTCCGTGTTTACGGTGGCGACACCGGATTTAACCCCGGTTGAGTTGATCGGGGCAGCGAAGGAAGCCGGCCTTGAAGGAATCGAGTGGCGGTACACGACCGTTCCGGACAATGTAAAGGGTGAAGCGCCGACGTTTTGGCGCAACAACTTGTGCACGATCGATCCGGGAACCGGGATAGAACAATTGCAGCAGTTGAATGTAGAAGTCGAACGTGCCGGCATGACGACCGCGGCGCTGACTCCGTACTTGAAGGCGGGGGACGTCGAAGGTACCGAACGGGCAATGAAGCACGCAAAGGCGTTAGGGGCGAAATCGATCCGCATCGGCGTGCCCAGGTACGATCGCAGCGAAAACTATAACGAATTGTTCGAAATCGGGATCCGATATTTTCACGAAGTGCAGGAGCTATCGAAACAATACGGGATAAAAGGATTGGTAGAAACGCATCACGTCACGATAGCCCCGAGTGCATCACTGGCTTACAATCTCGTTTCCCGGTTCGATCCGGAGCATATAGGCGTTCTGTACGATCCCGGTAACATGGTGCACGAGGGGTATGAAAACTACCGCATGGGCATGGAATTGCTCGGAGATTACTTGGCGCACGTGCATGTGAAAAATGCCGGCTGGTTCCGCAGCGAAAACGGGGAATGGCAGTGCAGGTGGATGCCGTTCACCGAAGGAGCGGTGAATTGGAAGCAAGTGCTGGCGGATTTGAAATCGGTGGGGTATGCAGGTTGGTACGGAGTAGAAGATTTTAGCGGATTTTATGACAGCCGCGCGATGCTCCGCGAATATGCAAGCTGGTTCCGCGGATTGGCGGAAGAAGATTAGGAGGCGAAACGTATGGATGCGGTTCGGGTCGGCGTAGTCGGTATGGGCAATATGGGAACGGGACACTCGAAGTATTTATGGGAAGGCAAGGTTAAAGGTGCACGGTTAACGGCGGTCAGCGACATGGATCCGAAGAAGGCGGATTGGGTGAAGACGAAGCTTGGGGAAGAAGTTGCCTTCTTCAGCTCCGCGGAAGAGATGTTCGCCTCCGGATTGGTGGATGCGGTCATTGTGGCGACACCGCATTACGACCACCCTGATTGCGCAATTGAAGCGTTCAAGCATGGGCTGCATGTGTTGATCGAGAAACCGGCGGGCGTATATACGAAACAGGTGCGGCTAATGAACGAAGCGGCGGCCGCGAGTGGGAAAGTGTTTTCTATTATGTACAACCAGCGCACAAATCCCCTCTACCGGAAATTACGGGACTTGATCACGTCCGGCGAATTGGGTGAAGTGAGGCGGACGAACTGGATCATTACGAATTGGTACCGCTCGCAAAGCTACTATAACTCAGGCGGCTGGCGTGCGACATGGGCCGGGGAAGGCGGTGGCGTGCTTATTAATCAGGACCCGCACCAGCTGGATTTGTGGCAGTGGACGATCGGCATGATGCCGGAGCGCGTGAGGGCGTTTTGCCATTTCGGCAAATACCGCGACATTGAAGTCGAAGACGATGTCACCGCATATGTGGAGTATGCGAATGGAGCTACCGGCGTATTCGTAACGACGACGGGCGAAGCTCCAGGAACGAATCGGTTCGAGGTGACGGGAGACCGGGGCAAGATCGTCATTGAAGACGGCAAAATGACGTTCTGGCGGCTCCGGGTGCCGGAGCCCGAGTTTAACCGCACGTTCGCCGGCGTATTCGGGTCTCCGGAGTGTTGGAAATGCGAAATACCGGTCGAAGGCGGAAACGCCGATCATATCGGAATTACGCAAAACTTCGCGGACGCCATCCGCAACGGCACGCCGCTGATCGCTCCGGGTGAAGAAGGCATCAATGGGTTGACGCTGTCCAATGCGATGTATTTGTCGACGTGGACCGACAGCTGGGTGAATTTGCCGATTGACGAAGACTTATTCTATGAGCAGCTGCAGGAGCGCATCCGGAATTCCGTATACAAGAAAGAAGTTGCGGAAGGCAAAGTAGTCGATCTTAGCGGGACATACAATTCGTAAGGGAAGCGGAGGAGCGGCGATGGGGAACAACGACGGAATGAACTACGCGCCTCAAGGCAAACCGAAGCCGGTGGTCAAGCCCGGCGAATTCGTGTTTGCCGCGACGGCGCTCGAGCACGGCCATATTTACGGGATGTGCAACGGGCTGAGGGAAGCGGGCGGCACGCTCAAGTGGGTATGGGACCCGGATCCGGCCAAGGCGGAACAGTTTGCGGCGAAGTATCCGGAAGTAAAAATAGCGCGTTCCGAACAGGAAATATTGCAAGATCCGGAGGTGCGGCTCGTGGCCGGGGCGGACGTTCCTTCGGAGCGGTGCGCGCTCGGGCTTCGGGTAATGGACCACGGCAAGCATTACTTCACCGACAAAACGCCCTTCACTTCGCTGGAGCAAGTGGAGGCGGCCCGCTCGAAAGCGGCGCAAACCGGTTACAAGTACATGGTGTATTACAGCGAACGTCTCCATGTGGAATGCGCGGTGTTTGCCGGGCAATTGATCCAAGACGGAGCGATCGGGCGGGTAGTGCATGTGCTCGGAACCGGTCCGCACCGGTTGAACGCGCCGTCCCGCCCGGACTGGTTTTTCCTCAAAGAGCGTTACGGCGGCATCTTATGTGATATCGGGAGCCATCAGATCGAGCAGTTTTTGTTTTTTGCAGGGTGCAAAGACGCGAAAGTCGAATCCAGCAAGGTGGCGAACTATCACAACAAAGACTACCCGGAATTGGAAGATTTCGGCGATGCCACACTCATAGGCGACAACGGTGCGACGAACTATTTCCGCGTCGACTGGCTGACCCCCTCCGGACTCGGCACATGGGGCGACGGGCGCACCGTCATCCTCGGGACAGAAGGCTACATCGAGCTGCGCAAATATATCGATATTGCACGGGATCCGCGCGGCGATCATCTGTACTTGGTGAACGGGGAAGGAGAACGCCATCTTGCGCCGCGAGGAGAGGTCGGATTTCCTTTCTTCGGGGAGCTCATTCTCGATTGTCTGAACGGGACGGAGAACGCGATGACGCAAGAGCACGCGTTCAAAGCGGGCGAGCTGTGCGTGAGAGCCCAACTTCAGGCGGTGAAAGTGGAGTAGCAGCTGATGCTGATCCTTCCATCATCCAACAAAGATTGGGATGCGATAAGGTTAAAAATGAACCCTATTGTCAACAATAGGGTTCATTTTTGACCCTATCATGGGGTGAGGGATCCAGATAATCAGAAAATCATCTTGTTATTCAGTTACTGAGAGTGGAGGGGATTTACTCCAAAGGCTCACATGGAGGGGTGGGCATGATAGGCTGCATTGCCTTGGCGATACGAGTTTATGAGGTATTGCCCCTTGCGTGTAACCGAAACTTCTTCGCTTGCAGCGTCTAAAAACGAAAGTCTCATTTTGAACCTTATTGCGAACTCCAACGTGTTATATAATAGTAGAGTGCACTGCACGCGGCGGTGAGGAGGGGACCTTTTTGGACAGACCTGTGGAATTCAATTATAAAGACGCCCGGCCGATGAACGCGTATTTTCATTCTCATCCGAGGTACGAAATTTATTACTTTCATGAGGGAAGATGCAATTACGTGATCGGTGCGGATATGTATGTGCTCCAGCCGGGAGATCTCATACTCATGCACGGAATGACGCTGCACTGTCCGAATCCCGACCCCCGCTGGCCGTATGTCCGGAGTATTATCCATTTCGAATCCGGTTTTGTGAAAGAGTATATGAACCGCACGTATTCGCTGCAGCTGTTGAAGCCTTTCGAAGAATTGAGCAATCACCGGATTCGACTGGAAGGTCCCGGGAAAGAAGAGGTCGATTCGCTTCTTGCCGACATGAACCGATGTTATCAGGTCGGTGACGAGTACCACTATGAACGATTTTTGCTCAGATTTACGGACCTTCTCTATATCGTTAGCAACCGGTGCAAGCAACCGCTTCGTGAAGCGGCGATGCCTCAGACGGACAGGGAGCGACACGTGCAAAATGCGATCAGGTACATGGAGAACCATTACGGGGACGATTTGACGATGGACGATTTGGAGCGGGAGCTGCATGTCAGCAAGCATTATTTGGCGAAAGTGTTTAAGGAATTGACCGGAAACACGATATTCACTTATTTATACAACCGCAGGATCAATGAAGCGAAAGTGTTGTTCATGCTCGAAAACAAAGTGTCCGTATCGGAAGTGTGCTACCGCGTCGGGTTTAAGCATCTTCCTCATTTCAGCCGGGTGTTCAAAAGAACGGTCGGATGCCCGCCGGAGGAATACCGCAAACAAGTCGCGCGATAAATACGAAGGGTTGCCGCTCTATTGTGCGGCAACCCTTTTCCAGTGTTCCGTCCGTCCGCCTTAATCCTCAGGCGTGCGGTCGAGATACAGCTTCGTTACTTCCGTCGTTTCTCCCTCGCGCCGTTCTTCTTCCGTTGCGGCTCTCTCCAATTCATCGTTTTGCATGCCCGGGGCGATGTTCGGTTCGCCGTTATCGCGCCTCTCCTTCTCTTTGCGGTTCAATTTCAACATCGTTCCTTTCCGGTTAAAATGTCGTCGTCTCATAAGCTATGTTGTTCAGAGGAAAGAATTTCATGCACATAAGCCCGGTCACACATAAATCATTCGCTGCACGCTCGCATCCACGTCCTCCGGACGGCCGTCGAAGACGATTCGGCCTTCCCGCAAGCCTAAGATGCGGTCGCAATACTCGCGGGCCAGCTTGACATCGTGCAAATTGACGATGGTCAAGCATTCCCGTTCCCGCCGTATTCGCGCAATGACATCCATGATGCCGCGCGCGGTCACCGGGTCAAGGCTCGCAACCGGCTCGTCGCCGAGCAGCATCGACGGCTCCTGCACCAGCATGCGGGCGATGGCCACACGCTGCTGCTGTCCGCCGCTCAGCCGTTCCACCCGCTGCGCGAAGTATTCTTGCAAGCCGACGGACCGGAGCGCTTCCTCCGCTTTCAGCCGCTCTTCCCGGCTGAAATAACCGACGGCGTTTTTCCATGCCGGCCGCGATCCGAGCATCCCCAGCAACACGTTGGTCAACACCGTAGTCCGCGGAACGAGTCCGAACGATTGAAACACCATCCCGATTCGGGTTCGGATCACCCGCAGCTCCGGGGGCGGCAGCTTTAACAAATCCGTCCCGTTCCACACGATTGTGCCGCCGGAGGGGCGCACCAGCCCGTTAATGCAGCGGACAAGGGTTGACTTCCCCGCACCGCTTCGTCCGAGAATGCCGATCATCTCCCCGGGCCGGAAAGCCGCGGAAACGCCGTCCAACGCCGGAATTCCGGCTGCGCCGTATGTTACTTTCAACTGATCCAACAACAGCGTCACTTGCCCGCCCCCCTTATATGATGCGGCGCCGAATCCAGGCGCTTGCGGCATCCGCCGCAATGACGAGAACCATAATAACAAGAACGTCGACGGTCACTTGATTGTATTTAAAGATTTTAAAGTGAATGAACAGCAATTGACCTACCCCGCCCGCGCCGATGACGCCTAGAATGAGCGAGGTTCGTATGGCGGCCTCGAACCGGTAAAAATATTGCGACACAACGTTCGGTAAAATTTGCGGCAGTACGGCGTACAATGCGACTGCGCTTCTGGAAGCGCCCGAGGCCTTCAGCGCTTCTTGGGGGATCGGATCCGCCGCCTCCGCCAACTCCGCCAGCAGCTTTCCCAACACGCCTACATTGTGAACCAAGATGGCTAATACCGCGGCGAACGGTCCCGGTCCGACGACGACCAGGAATAACAGTCCCAGCACGACTTCCGGAATCGCGCGAAGAAAGCTGAGGAAAGCGCGGACCGGTCCGGTAACGGAACGTGGCGAAATGTTGGCGGCCGCGAGGAAGCATACAGGCATCGCTATACATAACGCGATTGCTGTAGACAGGAAGGCGATTTCCAATGTCGCCGCCGATTCCGTCAACGCTTGGCGGAGCACGCTCCAGTCGGGAGGGAGCCAGTCGTTGCGCACGAAGTCGACAAAATTAGCCGCGCGGGCCAGCTTCGCGAGATCGATTCCGATTCCGGTCCAGCTGACAGCCGCAGCGGCTGCGACAATGCTTAGAAAGATCAAGTTTCTCTTCGTGAACCAAAGCATGAACGTTCCTCCGTTCGACCGTTACTCCAGCCGGCCTTCCGCTTCGGCGGCAGCACGGATCGATTCGTAATCCGCGTCGCTCGTCTTGGCAAAGCCGGAGATGCCGAATCCTTTCAAGATCGTTTCGTCTTGGATGCCGACGAACGTTTCCTGCAGCTTCGCGATCGTCGGCGCATCAGTGCCTTTCTTGACCGCCCAAGGGTATTGGAACAACGGTTCGGATTGCCAAAGGATCTTGATTTGTTGGCCGTCCACCGTGCCTTGTTCGACCAGATTCTCGTATATGGCGCTGTCGATCGCCCCGGCGTCGACTTCTTTATTTTGGACCGAAAGCGCGGTAATATCGTGAGAGCCCGTAAACCGAACGTCCTTCATCGCATATTCCGTTGCGGACGTATACACGCCCCTGTTTTTTAATTCACGGCCCGGCACCAGCGAACCCGATGTGGAATTCGGGTCCCCGAATGCAAACGAGACGTCGCCGGTCCGCTTCAGCAAATCGTCGAGCGATTCCGACGGGTTGTCTTTATGGGCGATGATATAGGAATAGTAATACGGCTTGTCCTTTACTAGCTGGACGATAATCGCTTCCGCTCCGCTCTTGTGATGCGCAATGACATACGTCAGCGGTCCGAAGAACGCCATATCCACCTGGCCGTAATTCATCGCTTCCACAACGCCGTTGTAATCGGGGTAATCTTCTATCAATACTTCTTTTCCAAGCGCCTCCGCAACGATTCCCTGCAATGTATCGATCGCTTCGCCCAATTGTCCCTCCGTTTGGACCGGAATGACAGCTATGCGAAACGGTTGTTCCGCCGTCGCGCCGCCGCCGGTTCCCCCTGTACAGCCGGATAAAAGTATGGCACAGACCAAGGAGACCGATAACGCGGCGCTTCGGCTCCGGCTGCGGCGCCATATCCCGAATAATGTGTTCATGATGAAGTCCGTCCTCTGCTTTCCGTATATTCATAAGGGTTATGAAAACAAATCATACCTAAATGTAGCAAAAGCCCTCCGGCCTTGTAAAGGTGCGAAGGGCTCTTACTGCTCGCTATATATTTCCTGTGCCGTATGCAGAAATAGCCGGATCAACGGGTCGATATCGCGGGATATCGGATATGCCGCGTAAAAACCGCGGTCCGTCTTGATTTCTGCAAGAGACAGCAGCTCTCTGGGACCGGATAAAGCCCATTTGGAAACCGCGGTGACGCCGACGCCGGCTTGAGCGAGCGCGAGCGCCGATTCGGTCGTTGAAACTTCCGCGGCGACGGAAATACGGTCCGGTGACAATCCTAATTTACGAATCGCTTCTTCGAACGCTTGACGCGTCCCCGAACCTTCTTCGCGAATGACGAAAGGTTGAAGAAGCAGCTCCCGGAGCGGGTCTTCGCGCCGGTCCGGATAGTCGGCCGCTCCGACAATAACGAGGCGGTCGTCAACGATTCGTTCCCACCGCAGCTGCGGCGAAGGGTGGACGGAGCCGACAAAGGCGACGTCGACGGTGCCTTCCTTAACGCAGTTCACGATTTTTTCCGAATCGCCTTCCATGACGGTAAGCTCCAATTGCGGATGCCGTTCGCGGAGCCGCTTCACCATGGGAGGAAGCAAATACGATGCGGGAACCGTCGATGCGCCGATTCGGAGCTTTCCGCGCGTGGACGCCGCAGCCGCCCTGCACTCGTGAATGATCCGCTCCCAATCGCCGGCGATCCCTTTCGCTATATCATACACGCGCCGGCCAATCGCCGTCGGTTCTACGGAGGAAGTGTTCCGGGTCAACAGCGGCACGCCCAATTCATCTTCCAGCGCTTTTATTTGTTTACTGATGGCCGATTGCGTCAACTGCAGCGACTCGGCTGCGTCCGAGAAGCTTCTCGTCTCCACAATGCGAGCGAAGGATTGAAGTCGTTTCAAATTCATAGAAGGCGCCACACCCGGTTCAGCTAATTTAATGGTTTGTTTCATTGTAGCATTTCGCCGGAATTATTTCCTATAAAGCGCAAAGGCCGCATCGGCTAATTATTTTTTTGTAAACCGCAACCTGTTTCTCTTAATTTATGGTAACATATATGACGCGTAAAACTATTAGCCGGTTATTTTTGGTAAGATAGTTTACGGTTATTATTATCTTTCTCATACATAGGAGGAGTACTTCTTCATGCGTAAACATGCGTGGAAAAAGAGTATGTTGGCGGCAACCGTTGCGTTGGGCACATTGGTTGCGCCGATGTGGGCGGTCGCGGCTGACAACGACAGTGTCGTTAAACTTCGGATTATGGAGACGACCGACCTGCACGTGAACATGGTGAACTATGATTATTTTGCGGACAAGCCGACCGACGAATACGGTTTCGCCAAGACGGCCACGCTCATCCGCAAGGCGCGCGAAGAAGCGAAGAACAGCCTGCTCTTCGACAACGGCGATTTAATCCAAGGCAATCCGCTCGGCGATTATGTCGCGAAGGTGGATCCGCTGGAAGACGGCGAGACGCACCCGGTTTATAAAGCGATGAACCTGTTCGATTACGATGCGGGGAATATCGGCAACCACGAGTTCAACTTCGGTTTGGATTTCTTGGAGAACTCGTTGAAAGGATCCGAATTCCCGTATGTGAGCGCCAACGTATTCCACGACGACCGCGACAATGACGAAACTAACGATAAGCCATACTTCAAACAATATCTAATATTGGATAAAAAGGTCGTCGATGAGAGCGGCCAAGAACATACGATCAAAGTCGGCGTCATCGGTTTCGTTCCTCCGCAAATCATGCAGTGGGACAAGACGCATCTCGAAGGCAAAGTCATCGCGAAGGATATCGTGAAGACGGCTCAGGCGCTCGTCCCGAAGATGAAAGAAGAAGGCGCGGACATCGTCGTTGCGATTCCGCACTCCGGTTTCGAGGACATCCCGCAAACCGAATTGATGGAAAACTCCGTTCTCTACTTGAGCAAAGTGCCCGGAATCGATGCCATATTGTTCGGTCATGCGCATAAAGTGTTTCCGGACAAGTCGTTTGAAGGAAAGCCGGGCGTCGACTTGGAGAAAGGCACGATCAACGGAGTGCCTTCCGTTGAACCGGGATTTTGGGGGAACAACCTCGGCATTATCGATCTTGAACTGCAGCAAGCGGACGGCAAATGGAAAGTGATCAATTCGAAAGTCGAAGTGAGAGCCGTTTACGATAAAGACACGAAAACGGCATTGGTGGACGCCGATCACGAAGTGCTTGAAGCCGTGAAGCATGAACATGAAGCAACGATCGAGTATGTTCGCGGTCCGGTCGGAGAAACGACGGCGCCGATCAATAGCTTCTTCGCGCTCGTACAAGACGATCCGTCGATTCAAATCGTGACGGATGCGCAAACTTGGTATGTGAAAAAGGCTCTGCAAGGCACGGAGTACGAAAATCTTCCGCTTCTTTCGGCAGGAGCGCCGTTCAAAGCGGGTGGACGCCAAGGCCCGACATATTATACGAATATTGCGTCCGGTCCGATCGCAATCAAGAACGTTGCGGACTTGTACTTGTATTCGAATACGCTGCACGCGGTTTGGTTGACAGGCGCGGAAGTTCGGGAGTGGCTCGAATGGTCGGCCGGCCAGTTCAACACGATCGACCCGAAGTCCACCGAAGAACAGCAGCTCGTAAACAACGATTTCCCAACGTACAATTTTGACGTAATCGACGGCATTACGTATGAGATCGACGTCACTAAACCGCCGCGGTACGATGCGAGCGGCAAGACGGTTCTCAATCCGGAATCCCACAGGATCGTAAATTTGCAATACAACGGGAAACCGATCGATGAAAAACAGAAGTTCGTGGTCGCCACAAACAATTATCGCGCGTCATCTTCCGTAAGAGCGAATCCGGACGGAGAGCGGATCATTATTAAGTCGCCTGATGAAAACCGGCAAGCGGTGATCGATTATATTAGAGAAAACAAGACGATCAACCCGACCGCGGACGGCAACTGGAAGCTCGCTTCCATCCCGGGCAAGACGAATGTAGTTTACAAGACGTCTCCGGACGCGAAATCGTTCGCGGAAGACATCGATACGTTGTCGTTCATCGGCTTGGAGTCGGACGGGTACGCGAAATTTGCGGTCGACTTGTCTCCTGGTGCCGAGCCTGCGCAGCCGGCAACACCTGCGCAACCTGCAACACCTGCGCAACCTGCAACACCTGCAACACCTGCGCAACCTGCGGCGCCCGCAGCACCGGAGAAGCCTTCCGAACCGGCTGAGAAGACGGAGACGGTATACATCGTGAAGCGCGGCGACACATTGTCGGAGATTGCGGCAAAATTCGGCCTGAAATGGCGGGAGCTTGCGAAGTACAACAAATTGAAAAATCCGCATTTGATCTTCCCGAACCAAAAAATTTCCATTCCGGCAAGCAACTAATATCGAGAATGCGAAACCGTGCAGATTCCGATCTGCGCGGTTTTTTGTTGTGCGAAAATGAATTATATTGAAAAATATTGAAGAAAATACCATTACGTTTTCCGAGGGATCGGGACAAAGCGGGGGCGGTTATGTGATACATACGCAGGATAATACGAACTATAGACGCAAATTAGCGCATCTCAGTCCTTTCGGCACGACCCAATTGCATTATCGGAATCCGTGGATAACGGCATGGTGGTCCGCCGCTTTCCCGGGCGCGGGGCATATTTTGCTTCAAAAATATTTGAGAGGATTCCTTTTGTTTATTTGGGAAATGGTAATCAATACGCAATCCAAACTCAACTTGGCCATGATGTATTCTTTTAACGGTGAATTCGAGATGGCCAAAGAAGTGCTCGAAATTCGCTGGTTGGCGCTGTATGCTCCCGTATACATTTTCGCTATATATGACAGTTACCGTACGACTGTAGATTTAAACAATTTCACCCGGCTGGCCAATTATGAGGATGCACCGATCAGCAACTATAACATCAGTACGCTTGAAATCAATTATTTGGACAAGCGGAAACCGTGGGTTGCTTTTGTTTGGTCGGTGCTGATGCCGGGCATGGGACACTTATACACACATCGAATCGTGAACGGCTTTTTCTCACTCGCAATATGGATCTTGACCGTCTATAAATCGAATTTTTTGCTTGTCATTCATTATTCTTTAATGGCTGATTGGGTGCAAATGCATCGTACAGCCGATTGGGAATGGCTCATGTTTCTCCCCTCCATCTATTTTTTTACGATATACGACTCTTACGCAAACACGATACAATGCAACAAACTATTCGACAAGGAAATGACAAAATATTTGACTCAACGATACGCAAACCTTGATGTCGTTCCGGCAACAGGCGCGAGATGAAAGATGAGGGATAGGCGAACGTGCATGTGGTAGCTTCATTCGATTTTTCTATACACTTGGAGCTGGCTTTGGCGGAGTTGGAAAGCAGGGGAGTAGGGCGCGACAACATTTTGGCGGTGCCTCTGGAACTGCGTCCCGTGCGTCGGGCTATGTTCGATACGATTCACCGGTCGGACGGATCATCCTATCTGGACATCGGAATGGCAGCGGCTGCAGCGTGCTCGGTAATTACCGCGGCCATCGGTTTTAAACTGCTATGGGGACCGATTTACTGGGGATTGATCGGAGCCGCCGGCGGATTTACCGTAGGCTTGATTATCGAGCTTCTGCTGCACCGTAAACGTAAGAAAAGCTACAAACGCAAACGAATGTCGGAAATGTTCGTCCTGGTGCGATGCAGTTATGACATGGCGGAAATGATTGCGGATATATTGTGGAAAAATCGCGCATTCGGGGTTGCGGTCATATCGGATAAAAGAAGCTGACAAAGTTAGGGTGACAACATTGCAAAATAACGCTTACTGCGATATTCCGCCGGTTTTGGCGGTTGTCGTTCCATGTTATAACGAAGAAGATGCGCTGCCGGAATCGATTCGCCAATTGATTCGGAAGCTGGATGAAATGAGCGGAGACGGTCTTATTTCATCCCACAGTTTCCTCTTGTTCGTTGATGACGGAAGCCAAGACAGCACTTGGCCCATTATCGAGCAGTACCGGGCTATGGACGGACGGATTTGCGGTATGAAGCTTGCCCGCAACGCCGGTCATCAGAACGCTTTGTTGGCGGGACTGACGTCGGCGGCCGAATGGGCGGATTGCGTGATCTCGATCGATGCCGATTTGCAGGACGATATCGAATTGATGAGCGAGATGGTGCGGCGATTTCTGGAAGGGAACGACATTGTTTACGGCGTCCGCAGCGAACGCGAGAAAGATTCATGGTTCAAACGGACAACGGCGGTGACGTTTTATCGTTTGATGGCTCGATTCGGCGTACGAATCGTGTTCAATCATGCGGACTATCGTTTGATGAGCCGCCGCGCGCTGCTGCAGCTGGCGGAATTTCGCGAAGTGAATTTGTTTTTGCGAGGGCTCGTTCCGCTGCTCGGTTTCCGTTCCGCACAAGTGGTTTACAAGAGGAAGGAGAGGCAAGCCGGGCAGTCGAAGTATCCGTTCCGGAAGATGCTCTCGTTCGCCTGGAACGGAATTACGTCGTTTAGCGTCATTCCGATCCGGCTTGTTACGCTCGCGGGATGTACGCTGTTTGTTATCAGCGTCGCGGCGGGCATATACGCATTATACGCGAAGTGGACCGGAAGGGCCGTAACCGGATGGACGTCGCTCATGGTATCTCTTTGGTTTATCGGCGGGGTACAGTTAATATGCCTCGGGTTGGTAGGCGAATATATCGGAAAGATATATAAAGAAGTCAAGCATAGACCCCTTTATATCGTGGAGCAAGTATTAAAGGACGATAACAGTGCGAAGATAGCCCGCGATTGGCGTATGCCGCTTTCCAGCAGAGCCGCGGCAGGAAGTTTCGACGAGCGGATGGAAAAGAATGAGACCGGTGATTCGAATGATTCGGGAGCGCTTTATCAATGAGACAATGGAACATCCCGTTGTTGGTGATCTTCTTTGGCGCGGCTTGCCTTCTGGCGGCCGCGCTGTTTGTTCGGCCGATCGTCGGAACAAAAATATTTCGTCTATGTGGAACGTGCTGCGCCGCTTGTTGTGGCAGAAAACTTATAAATTATATATCGTTTAAATAGCAGCTACGCCTGCATTGTTTTACAATGGTTGGGAAGCGGGCTAACGCCTCGCGCATTCCGTTGGAAGCTGCCCTCTGGCGTCCGGAGAAGATGAAATGAAGGGGCGGGGGTTTTTGTGGGAGAAGGTACGAGGATCGTTCCATTAGGGGAATGCGCGCTCATTGTCAAATTCGGCGACGGTATCGATCTCGTTACGCACCGCCGGGTGGTTGAATTGACGCGCAGTTTGGAGGAAAATCCGTTTCCCGGGTTTCAAGAAGCGGTGCCGTCTTATGTATCCGTGGCAGTATATTATGATCCGGTCGCCATTGTTAAGACCGGCCGGTTAGCAGACGGCGCTCAAGCGCAAGTCCGTTCATGGTTAACGGAGCGGGTGTCGCTTGTTGAAGCCGCCGCTGATACGAACGGAGGCGGCATGGCCGGAACCGCGGTTGATATCCCCGTCTGTTACTGCTCCAAGTGCGGTCCGGATTTGCCGTTCGTTGCCGAACATAACAAACTTTCACCGGAGGACGTTATTAAGATCCATACGTCCGGATCGTATACGGTTTATATGATCGGTTTCATGCCAGGATTTCCGTATCTCGGAGGGATGGCGGAGCGAATTTCGGCGCCTCGTCTTGCAACGCCAAGGAAGCGTGTTCCCGCCGGGAGTGTAGGGATCGCAGGAAGTCAGACGGGCATCTATCCTTTCGCTTCACCAGGCGGATGGCGGCTGATCGGCCGCACTTCCATGCCGCTGTTTCAACCGGAGCTTGTACCCCCGAGTTTGTTGACAGCGGGAGATGCGATACGATTCAAGGAAACAACCCACTCGGAGATGGAAGATGGGGGTTCCTTATGACATTGAAAATTATAAAGCCCGGGCTGTTCACAACGGTGCAGGATCGCGGAAGGAAAGGTTGGCAGCAATACGGTGTGTCCGTCGGGGGGGCGATGGATGAATTATCGCTGCGGTTGGCCAACATGCTTGCAGGAAATCCGGAAGATGCCGCGGCACTGGAAATGACATTGTCCGGGGCCGTCATGTCCGTTGAGGAAGAGGTCGTTATGGCGGTGTGCGGCGCCGATATGAATGCGACTGTCAACGGGCTTCCTCTACCGATGTGGCGGCCGGTAACGATTCCGATGGGGAGTACTATACGGTTCGGGACGGCGGTGGAAGGATACCGGACCGTAGTAGCGTTACGCGGCGGAATATCGGTGCCGGAGGTGCTTGGGAGCCGTTCAACGGCTGTGCCAAACCGTTTCGGAGGCTTAGAAGGAAGAGTTCTTAAGTCAGGAGACCGGCTGGAAACGTGTGTGTGCAGGCAAAGGAATGAACAACGTTGCCCGGAGACGGGGAATCGGACCGGCAACGGTTGTTTCAGCGCCGCGGCATGGTTTCTTGGCGTTGAATGGCGAACGCCCGTCATGAACAAGCTCGAGGATGAAGTTACCGAGGTGCGCGTGATGCCCGGGTGTGAGTGGGATCGGTTCGATGATGCAAGCAAGAGCCGGTTCCTCGGAGAAACGTTCGTCATGTTGGCTCAGTCCGACCGCATGGGCGCTCGATTGTCGGGACCGTCGCTGCAAACATTGCCGGGGAGGGATATGCTTTCGGAAGCGGTGATGATGGGCACCGTGCAAGTACCTCCTGACGGACAACCGATCGTGTTGATGGCCGACCGTCAAACGACAGGAGGTTATCCGCGGATCGCACAGGCCGCGTCCGTCGACCTTCCCGCGATCGCCCAAATGCGCCCGGGTGAGCGTATAAGATTTCGGTTGATCGATGCACAAGAAGCTGAAGCCTTGTTGATAGGCCGAGAACGAAATTTGGAGCTTCTCCGTTCGGGATTAGCCTTGTTGAAAGACAAAGAAGCGAGGAGGGGGTATATTTGAAAGTTTCGATAGATATAAACTGCGATCTTGGCGAAAGCTTCGGTGTGTACCGTATGGCCGACGATGAGCGGCTGTTGGACTGGGTGACCTCGGCGAACGTGGCGTGCGGTTTCCATGCAGGCGACCCTTCGACGATGCGCCGCGCCGTGAGAGCTTGCCTGGCGAAAGGCGTTGCGATCGGCGCGCACCCGGGTTTGCAGGATTTGGCCGGATTCGGCCGCCGGGCAATGTCGATTTCGTCCGATGAAGCATATGAAATCGTACTTTACCAAGTTGGAGCGCTGGACGCCTTCATTCGGGCAGAAGGCGGTTCCTTGCGGCATATAAAACCCCACGGAGCGTTGTACCATATGGCGGAAAACAACCCCGGCATAGCGGAAGCGATCGTTCGAGCCGCGGCCGCATACGATGACGGCATAGCCGTGTACGGCATTGCGCATGGAAAATTAGCCGCTTGCGCGGACCGTTTCGGGTTGAAGGCGGTACATGAGGCGTTTGCCGACCGGACCTATGAGAGCGCAGGAAAGTTAACGCCGCGATCGTCGGCACATGCGGTCATCGCCGACCCGCAAGATGCGGCGAAACAAGCGCTTCTCATTGCGAAGGACAGATGCGTAATCACCGTTAGCGGAGATCGAATTCCGCTGCAAGCGGACTCCATATGCATCCACGGCGACAGCTCTCATGCGGCGGCAACGGCAGAGGCGATACACCGGGCGTTCGTTGCTGCCGGGCTAAAGGCAACCTAATCGGTTGCCTTTACGTATAAACGATATGGATGCTGCCTATTGTACGGAATGCGGCGGACGGCTTAAGCGAGTACGTCATTTAGCGGAAGTTTTTCTTGCAACATAAGAATTTACTTTTTTTCATCTGAAAACTTTTAAATTCTTATGTTATAAGCCGGCCGAAGAACGGTCCGGATGAACTCACGTGCCGTTCTTCGGCATTTAAGGTATCCTTCGGACTCAGCCAGCAGCGGATGTATTGGTTTCTTGCAGCTTGTTCTTGATGAATTGTATTTTCTTTAAAGCGTAGAAACGAAGGGGCGCGCCGGTCAATTGGCTAGGCTTAATCGTTGCATTCGTGTCATTGTCGATAATCGTCACTGTCCCGTTCGGATAAAACCGGAACGTATAATCGAATCCTCGTTCCATAAAACGATAATTTCTCAACGTGTTTGCCATATGCAGCACCACCTATCAGAACATTTGTTTGTATACAATATACCAAACATTCGTTCGATTGTGAAGGGTTTTTTCAAATAAATTACAACAATCGGTTCCAGGCAGGATTTTCAAAGTTCGTCTTCGAATACATAATTGATGCGAATGAAAGGAGAGAAAGCATGGATCAATTGCGATATCCGATAGGAAAATTTCGTTGGGAAGGCTCGGCAAGCGAAGAGCAAATCTCCAATTGGATTGACGAAATAGAGCGTTTGCCCGGAAAACTGCGCGACAGCGTGCGGAATATGACCGGCGAGCATTTGGACACTCCGTACCGTCCCGAAGGGTGGACCGTGCGACAAGTCTTGCACCATGTGGCCGACAGCCATATGAACAGTTACGTCCGGTTTAAGCTGGCTGTTACGGAAGACCGGCCGACCATTAAACCATATCGGGAGGAAGTTTGGGCCGAGTTGGAGGATTCGTCGCTTCCTCCGGAAATATCGTTGCAATTGTTAGACGCTCTGACCGAACGATGGGTTGTCTTCCTGCGATCTCTAACTCCGGCTCAGCTTCAGCGAACGTTCTTGCATCCGGAATCGGGTGCAACCCGCATCGATCAAGCAATCGGTTTATACGCTTGGCACGGCGCGCATCACTTGGCGCATGTCGAAAACTTGAAACAGCGAATGGGATGGTCGTAGTGGAGAAGAAAAGAGGCTTCGGCCCGGCATTATGGGATTGGACGAAAACGGGGATCGTAGCGGTGTCCGCAGCGGTCGTAATCAACGCATATGTGCTGCAGGCGTTTCAAGTGAAAGGGGAATCGATGCTCCCGACACTGCACAATTCGGACTCGACCTTTGCGTTTAAAATGCAGTCCTCATACGAATACGGCGATATCGTCATTATCGACAGCCGCATCGGAAAACAGCGGTCATGGCTTGACCCGGTGTTTGAGCATCCTCTCGTGGCGAAGCTCAGAGGAGCGGAGTCGGAGTATCTTTGGGTCAAAAGAGTGATCGGCAAACCCGGAGATACGCTGGAGTTTCGGGATGGAGTCGTTTACCGGAACGGAGAGCCGCTCAAAGAACCTTATGTTTCCGAGCCGATCAAATCTCCGGCGGAAACCGTAACCGTTCCCGTAGGACATGTGTTCGTGATGGGCGACAACCGGAACAACAGTACCGATAGCCGCGTGATCGGCAGCATTCCGCTCGGCAACGTGGTGGGGAAGGTTATTTTTTCATATTAAATATGCGATTGAGTTTCGGCGCAGGCATATGCTTGTCCCGGCAAAACATGCTATAGTAATATACGATATTTCACGAAAGGGGACTTATCAGAATGTCCAAGTTGAAAGTTGCCGTCATCGGCTGCGGATCCATCACCATCCACCGGCATGCGCCGGAGTATGCCTCGAATCCGAATGTCGAGATCGTCGCGTTCGTCGATCCGGTTCAGGAGCGTGCGGAGAAGCTGGTCGCAAAATATGGCGGTAAAGCATATACCGATCACAATGAAATGCTGAAGGCGGAAAAGCCGGACGCCGTGAGCGTCTGCACGCCGAACGCTCTCCACGCGCCGATCTCGATTGATGCTGCCGACGCCGGCGCTCACGTGCTTTGCGAAAAGCCGATGGCCGTCTCGGCCGATGAAGCTCAAGCGATGATTGAAGCGGCGAAAAAGAACGGCGTATATTTGATGATCGGACACAACCAGCGCTACATGCCTCCGCATGTCAAAGCGAAGGAAATATTGAAATCCGGCAAAATGGGCAAAGTACTTACGTTCCGCACCTCCTTCGGACACCCGGGACCGGAAGGATGGAGCATCGAAGGCAAAGGCGGCTGGTTCTTCCAGAAAAATAAAGCCTTCGTGGGCGCGATGGGCGACTTGGGCGTTCACAAAGCCGACTTGATCCGCTGGCTTCTGGATGACGAGGCAGTTGAAGTGGGCGCATTCGTCGGCACGCTCCACAAGGAAGACACCGACGTTGACGACAACGCCAACTGCATTCTTCGCATGAAGAGCGGCGCCATCGGTTCTTTAGTCGCTTCTTGGACATATTACCGCGGCGAAGACAACAGCACGGTTCTATGGTGCGAGAACGGGGTTATGAAAATCGGAACTCATCCGGAAGACCAAGTGATCGTTGAGCTTCGCAACGGAACTGTGGAAAAATATCAAGTGGGCGGCATCTCCACGAACGAAAAGCAGCTGTCCAGCGGCGTGATTGACGCTTTCGTCGAGTCGATTTTGACGAAGACGCCTCCGTCCGTCTCAGGCGAAGAGGGAGCGAAGTCGCTCGCGGTTATCCTCGCCGCCATGGAATCGCAGGACCGCAATACGATTGTTAAAGTCAAGGCGTAGCATGAGTAAAACTTCCTCGTTCGGAACAGCCGAATGAGGAAGTTTTTTTTCGGCAATTTTGACGAAATCGTGTTTTTCGTGCATCATATAAGCTATATTGATTGATCCGGGGGAGAGAAGAAAGTGAAAGCTCATGAGATCATTGACGCTATGTCAAAGCAAGGGCTGCGCATTACCGACCAGCGGAAGACGCTTGCGAGGCTGTTTGCCGAAGCTCCCGGTTACTTGTCGGCGAAAGATGTATACGAATCGATGGGAAAAACGTATAGCGGTCTAAGCTTCGATACGGTGTACCGCAACTTGCGGCTGTTGAACGATCTGGATGTGCTGGAGCAATTCGTCTTTGAAGACGGCGTGAAATTCCGTGCCCACTGCAGGGAGCACGGTCATCATCATCATGCCATCTGCCTCCAATGCGAAAAGACGTATCCCGTCCCGTTCTGCCCGATGGACGTGCAGGTGAATTTACCCGATGGGTTCGACGTCGTCAAGCATAAATTCGAAATTTACGGCACTTGCCGCGAGTGCAGGAGCCGCAGCCATTGAAGCCGGCGGCTAAGTTGGCGCTGCAAGCTCCGATCCGGTTTTACCGAGCGGTTCTTTCTCCGTTGAAGCCGCCGACATGCCGCTTCTACCCGACATGTTCGGCGTACGCGCTGGAAGCGATCGACGTCCACGGTCCGCTTAAGGGATCTATTCTCGCCGCTAAACGTATCGCGAAATGCCATCCGTTTCATCCCGGAGGGATCGATCCGGTACCGCCGCGGACAACGGGGGAGGATCGGCCGCCTGATGACGCCTCCTGTCTTGACTTTGACGGCGGAAATAGGTAATCTAATGGGAAATACGGTATCCTGTGAACGGATAAGTACACCGAAGCGGTTATAGCAGAGAGCCGGGGCAGCTGAAAACCGGTATAAGCGCGAAGTGGAAGATGGTCCGGGAGGATTGTCCTTCGAGTGCGGCAGGGATTTCGCCGCATAAGTCGGGCACGCAGCGCCGGCGTTAACGGCAGAGTCCGCGAGACTCGTTGAGCGTTCCGATTGCATGATGGAACGGAATTTGGGTGGTACCGCGTGAGCGACAGCTCTCGTCCCATAGGGGATGAGGGCTTTTTATTTTTGATTGGAGGAATGTGCGGATGGCTGAAACGGCGAAAACATTTTACATCACTACACCGATCTATTATCCGAGCGACAAACTGCATATCGGGCATGCGTATACGACCGTCGCAGGAGACGCAATGGCGCGTTATAAGCGTTTGCGCGGATATGACGTGCGCTATTTGACGGGAACGGACGAACACGGGCAAAAAATCGAACGTAAGGCGAAAGAGAAGGGAGTCACCCCCCAGCAGTATGTCGACGATATCGTTGGGGGCATTCATGAGCTATGGGACAAGCTGCACATCAGTCACGACGACTTTATCCGTACGACGGAAGACCGCCACAAGCGCGTGGTTGAAAAAATTTTTCAACAGCTGGTGGACCAAGACGACATCTATTTAGGCACGTACGAAGGCTGGTACTGCACTCCGGACGAGGCGTTCTTTCTTGAGCGTCAGCTCGTCGACGGCAAATGTCCGGATTGCGGCCGTCCGGTGGAGCGCGTACAGGAAGAATGCTATTTCTTCCGGATGAGCAAATATGCGGACCGGTTGTTGAAATTTTACGAGGAAAACCCGGAATTCATCCAACCGGAGTCCCGGAAGAACGAGATGATCAACAACTTCATCAAGCCGGGTCTCGAAGATTTGGCGGTATCGCGCACGACATTCGATTGGGGGGTGAAGGTTCCCGGCAACGCGAAGCATGTCGTGTACGTCTGGATCGACGCGCTGTCGAATTATATTACGGCACTCGGCTACGGGACGGCGGATGATTCGTTGTACCGGCGATACTGGCCGGCGGACGTGCATCTCGTCGGCAAGGAAATCGTACGGTTCCACACCATTTATTGGCCGATCATGCTGATGGCGCTCGGACTGCCCCTTCCGAAGAAGGTGTTTGCACACGGTTGGTTGCTTATGAAAGACGGCAAGATGTCGAAATCGAAAGGCAACGTCGTCGACCCGGTAACGCTGATCGACCGGTACGGCCTTGATGCGCTGCGGTATTATTTGCTTCGCGAGGTGCCGTTCGGCGCGGACGGGACGTTCACTCCCGAAGGGTTTGTGGAACGGATCAATTACGATTTGGCGAACGATTTGGGCAACCTGCTTAATCGCACGGTCGTCATGATCGACAAATATTTCAGGGGCTCCATTCCTGAGCGCATCGAGAACGCCACCCCGTTCGACGCTTCCTTGGTGGAGACGGTGCAAACAACGGTGAAGAAAGTGGAAGAAGCGATGGAAGGCATGGAATTCTCCGTCGCCCTAACGGCCGTCTGGCAGCTGATTTCTCGTACGAACAAATATATTGATGAAACGCAGCCTTGGATGCTGGTGAAAGATGAAGGAAAGCGGGAACAGCTTGGATCCGTCATGTACCATCTTGCGGAGAGCTTGCGCATCGCTTCCGTGTTGCTGCGCCCGTTCTTGATTTCTACGCCGGGGCACATTCAATCGCAGCTCGGCCTCGATATGAACGACGAATCGGTGACCGGATGGACCAGTTTGTACGATTTCGGCAAGCTTCCTGCGGGGACGCGCGTTCAGAAGGCGGAGCCGATGTTCCCGCGTCTGGAAGCGGAGGCGGAAGTGGCGTATATTGTGCAGGCGATGGGTGGCGGCAAAGAAGTCCAAGCAGCAGGGAAGCCGGCTGCCGCCGAATCCGAACCGGCCGGTTCGCGAATCGAGGGCGTGGCCGAAATCGGAATCGACGACTTTATGAAAGTCGAGCTTCGCGTGGCGCAAGTAGTGGCTGCCGAACCGGTGCCGAAAGCGGATAAGCTCTTGAAGCTCCAGTTGGATCTGGGCGGCGAGCGCCGTCAGGTCGTCTCCGGAATCGCTAAATATTACACACCGGATCAGCTCATCGGCAAGAAATTGATATGCGTGACCAACTTAAAGCCGGTGAAGCTGCGCGGCGAACTGTCTCAGGGCATGATTTTGGCCGCATCCGCCGGAGAGTTGCTCACGCTCGCTACGGTTGAAGGAGACATACCGAACGGAGCGAAGGTAAAATAAACGCAAAAAAGGTTGCCGCCATGGGATCAGAATGTTTATACTCGCATTACGCGAGTCCGTTCTGGTCTCATGCGCTTTTAATCATTTATCTTTTATAGAGACGGGGAGAGACGAATGCTGGAATTATCCGTGCTTTGGTTTGGGTTGCTGCTTGGAATTAGGCACGCGATGGATGCGGATCACGTTGTCGCGGTAACGACCATCGTCAGCCAACAGCGGAAGTTGATCTTCGCCGCGTTGATCGGCGCCGTTTGGGGACTTGGGCATACGGTGACCATTGCGCTGATCGGATCGTTAATAATTTACCTTGAATGGGAGATCGCTCCCCGCATCGGTCTGTCCATGGAATTTGCTGTAGGCGTGATGATTGCAATTTTGGGAATCGTCAGTTTACGCAGTTTTTGGAAGGGACACACTCATAAGAAGAATGAAGCTCCGGTTACTCGGAAGACGTTTCTTAAACCGTTGATCGTCGGTCTTGTACACGGCGCAGCCGGCTCGGCCGCCGTGGCGCTTCTCGTACTGCACACAATTGCGGATACGAGAGTATCGATTCTTTATCTCCTTGTTTTCGGACTCGGCACGGTTGCCGGCATGATGGGAGCGACGGTGATCATCGGCTTACCGTACATATTTTCCCGCAGCTACGGCATCATTCATCGCGGATTGGGCTTGGCCACATCCGTATTCGGCATAGGCTTCGGTCTGCTGCTTATGTATGAGCTCGGAGTCGGCAACGGTCTGTTCACCGAACACCCGACGTGGACGCCGGAGTAAGCAGCTCGCATCTGCACGGAGACGATTGAGTGAAGGACGCCGATGGCGTTTTAGGTTATGGCCGCTCAAGTGCAGCGGCAATAATTGCCGCTGCAATCGGCCGGTTTAGTACGTTGGCTGCTGCAGCGGCAGTTTTTGCCGCTACAGCCGGAAGTAAGACTATACTTGGGTACAAAGAGGCAACTTAGCGGTAATTTTTGCCTCTGTAATAGGGCGTTTCGAAAAAGCTGGCACGCAACGGTAATCTTTGCCTCTGCATAAATCGGAGATGAAGTAATGTCTTTGCTGCCTCGTGCGGGCAATGCTATTTCTTGACACATTAATATTTGGGTTGACATATTTTCAGAGACAAACGTATAATCTTCATGTAAATCGTAATTTTTACGATTAACTTTAAAATAAATCGGAGGAAATATGAAAAAGATTGTCTCTGTTATTTTCATTACGGTTATCGCACTGATTGTCGCTGCTGGGTGCAATTCCCAAGGCTACGTGCTGCAGGAAGGGAAAGTAAACGTTATTACTTCGTTTTTCCCTCTATATGATTTCGCTCGGGAAATCGGCGGGGAGCATGTTAACGTCGTGAATATAATTCCGACCGGTGTCGATCCGCACGATTGGACGCCGAAAAGCCAAGATATGACGAATGTGGCGAATGCGCAAATGTTCATATATCAAGGCGCAGGCTTTGAAGGATGGACGGAAGATCTGCTCGCCGGCATCGATAAAGGAAACCTCGTCGTTGTGGAAGCAAGCCATGGTATCGAACTGTTGACGGCATCTCCTGAAGGCGAAGAGCACGCGGAAGAGCACGCCGAAGAAGGCGAAGAGCACGCAGACGAGCACGCGAAGGAGGGCGAAGCACATGCAGACGAGCATGCTGCGGAGGAAAGCGGCGAGGATGAGCACGATCACGGCCAATTCGATCCGCATACGTGGTTGAGCCCTCGTTCGGCGCTTGCGATGGCGGAAAATATTAAGAACGGCCTAGTTCAAGCCGATCCGGAGCACACCGCCGATTACGAGAAAAACTACGAAGCGTTGACGGCGGAATTGAAGGCGCTGGACGACAAGTTCAAACAACAGCTTTCCGGAGCGGCAAAGAAAGAGATCGTCGTCTCCCATCAAGCGTTCGGTTACTTGGCGAGAGATTACGGTTTGTCGCAGCTGCCGATCATGGGATTGGCTCACGAAGCCGAGCCTACGGCGCAAGATTTGAAAGAGATCAGCGAGTTTGTAAAGGAACATGAAGTGCGGTATATTTTCACGGAAGAGTTGTTGTCGGACGAATTGGCGAAGACGCTCGCGAACGATCTCGGCGTCCAAACGCTGCCGCTCAATCCGGTGGAAGGATTAACGGAGGAGCAAATGAAAGCGGGCGAAACATATATTTCGTTAATGGAAGACAATCTCGCCAATCTGATGACCGCCTTAAAGTAATACTCCAATTCTAAGCAAAGAGGGATAGTATGAACCCCGCCAACATAAATGAGCGAAACGGAACGGGGCAGCCGGTGATCGAAATATCGGATCTTCGGTTTTCCTACGACGATAAGACGGTTATCGACGGGCTCGATATCCAAATACACCGCCGCGATTTCGTAGGCTTGATCGGCTCCAACGGCGCGGGAAAGACGACGCTGCTTCGCATGATGGTCGGTTTGCTGAAGCCGACGGCGGGCGAATTGCGCTTGTTCGGCGCTCCAATCTCGGAATTCAACGAGTGGCGGCGAATCGGTTACGTCCCGCAGAAAACCGCGCTTAACCCGTTGTTCCCGGCGACGGTCAGAGAGGTTGTGCTTTCCGGCTTGTACGGCAAGCACAAGCTGTACCGCCGACTAACGGCGGCGGACCATCAACGTTGCAACGACGCGCTTTATGCTTTGCAGATCGCCGATCTGGCAGACCGGCGCATCGGACAGCTGTCCGGCGGACAACAGCAGCGCGCTTTCTTGGCGCGGGCGCTTGTCGGAAATCCGGAACTGCTTATTCTCGACGAACCGACGGTCGGCATTGATACGGAGACGCAGCGCGCCTTCTTCTCCATGCTTCGTCATATGCACGCCCATCACGACATCACGTTCCTCATGGTTTCGCACGATGTCGAAATGATGAAATCGTACTTGGGCGACCGGCCCGTTATGACGAACGGTAAACTGAAGTTTTACGTCAAACCGATGGACAACGCCATATCGTGCGCCGAGACGGACCTTACTCACGCGTTGAAAGATTGGCCGGGAGCCGGCGAACGTGTTCCCGCGTTCCAATAAGGAGGTCATGGGAGGCCATGTTTGATATTTTCGCCTTTCCTTTCTTTCAGCGCGCTCTCGTGGGAGGACTTCTCATCGGAGGGATGGCGCCGCTCCTTGGCATGTTCCTCGTGCTTCGCAGGCTATCCATGATCGGCGATACGATCGCTCACGTGTCCATCGCAGGCGTAGCGCTCGGCTTCTTGATCAATGTGTATCCGGTCGGAGTCGGGCTTATATTTGCGCTGTTCGGCGCGATCGCCATCGAGCGGCTGCGCCGCACGTACCGGACGTATGCCGAATTATCGATAGCCATTCTGTTATCCGGCGGCGTTGCTTTGGCCACCATGCTGTTTACTTTGGGGCAAGGGTTCAACATCAATGTTACGAGTTACTTCTTCGGCAGTATCTATACGCTCGATTGGATCGATCTCGTAACGATTTTCGCGGTGACCATCGTCGTCCTAGGCGTCATTGCTTTTCATTCGAAGGAATACTTTCTGCTGACGTTCGACGAAGATGCGGCCAGCGTCAGCGGGCTTCCGGTACGAACGCTGAACATTACGCTTACGGTATTGACCGCGCTCGTCATCAGCGTTTCCATCAAAATTTTAGGCGCGCTGCTCGTGTCGGCGCTGCTGACTATCCCAGTCGCGTGCAGTCTGCTCATTGCCCGAAGCTTTCGCCATTCGCTCATATGGGCGATCGTCTTCTCGGAAGTCGCCGTCTTGACCGGTCTCATAGGCGCAGGTGAACTCAATTTGGCGCCCGGTGCAACCGTTGTGTTATTATTGATCATGATCCTTATCGTGCTTATTGCGCTGAAGAAAGGTTTCAAATTATGATCGGATGACGCGAAGGGGAGAGAGAAATTGCCGGAAATCACCGTTTGGATCGCTTTTGCCGCGGGGCTCGCTTCGTTTATTTCACCGTGCTGCTTGCCATTGTATCCATCTTATTTGTCGTATATTACCGGCGTCTCCGTCTCGCAATTAAAGACGAACCAAACGAAAGAAGTGCGGCTGCGTACGCTCAGCCACACTCTTTTCTTCATTATCGGGTTCTCGATCGTATTTTACGCGTTTGGGGCGGGCGCGGGACTTATTGCCGAAATATTTCGGGAATATCAGGACCTTATCGCGAAACTGTCCGCTATATTGCTCATCTTGGTAGGCTTATTTCTGCTCGGAATATTCCAGCCGCAATTCCTGATGCGTGACATGAAGCTGAGGATCAACGCAAAGCCGGCAGGGCTGCTCGGCTCTCTGCTGATCGGCATCGGGTTTGCGGCAGGCTGGTCGCCGTGCATCGGGCCGATCTTTTCCGCCATTATCTCGCTCGCGACAACGGAACCGGGCATTTGGTTCCAACTGACTACGGCTTATACATTGGGATTCGCGCTTCCCTTTTTCCTCATGGCGTTCTTTATCGGTTCCACAAGGTGGATCTTGAAATACTCCGACCGCTTGATGAAAGCCGGCGGGGCGTTCCTGATTCTCTTCGGCATACTGCTTTACACGGGACAGATGCTGCGAATCACCGTATGGTTTAACTCGATCACTCCGGACTGGCTTAGGTTTTAAGTAAAATAATCGATGCTCGCCTTCGGGAAGTTTGCAAAGATTTGTTCCGTAAGAAACTCCCGAAGGGCGTTCGCTTGTTCATCCGGATACACATATTTCCCTTGGCCCCAACGGCCCCACTTATATTTCCGCTTCACTTCGTCCATTTCCAGCTTTGTCTTCGGATAACGCGCCTGAATGACTCGTTTCGCCGTCTTCGTAAACCGGTGTTGTATGAGCTCGAATGTCAATTCCGTCTCGGCTTCCGGCGGAACTTCCCGTTTCAAGCTTCGGATCAGCTCCGCATACCCTTCTTCCCAACCTTCATGCCAAATGATCGGCGCGATAATGAAACCGAGAGGATAGCCGGCCCTCGCCACTTTGCCCGCAGCTTCAATGCGCTCCGTGAAGCTTGAGGTTGCCGGCTCGAAATTTCGGATGACATAGTCCGCATTTACGCTGAAGCGAATGCGAGTCCTCTTGTTATGCTCAAGGGCAAGCAGCGGTTCAACGTTATTGAATTTGGTTACGAACCGAAGCCGGCCGTATTCCTGCTTTCCCATGAACTCGATGAGATGCGAGAGGGAGCCGGTGATGTGCTCCAGCCCGACGGGATCCGACGTGCAAGCCGCTTCAAAGCGGGTGATTTCCGGTTTCCTTTCCTCAATGTATTTCAACGCCCGGTTCGTAATATCGTCGATGTTTACATACACCCGTACATACGGTTTGGCGCCCAATGTCGTCTGCAAATAGCAATAATGGCAATGCGCCATGCAGCCGGTAGCAACCGGGATCGCGTACTCCGCAGACGGTTTGGACGTGTCGAATTCGAGAGTCTTGCGCACTCCGACAACGAGCGTTCTTTTTGCGATTTTGTATTTCTCTAGATCGGTCTCACCGGGCAAATCGGTGATCCGGTTATGTGACGTCGTCATACGTATCGGCAAATCGTTTTCCTGAGCCCATTTATAAATCCTGGCACCCATAGGGTATTCCAAGGAATCCGGTTCAAAATAAACGAGCTCCGGAATAAATACTTTTAACTTCGCGCCTGCCCGCACCGGCGTTTCCATTGCCATTCGCTTGCCCCCTTTCATTGCATAAAGATGTCCTCAACGTTAGAATTTGTTTGCGAAATCGCCGTCAAACGAGGAAAATGAAGTCAAGCGGGCTTGCTTTGTCCATACGCTAAAGGTATAGTATTCAAGTAACGATTATGAAACGGTAACGAGAGGGGAACCCCGGTTTGGCAACACCCAGCATGGAGGATTATTTGGAGCGAATATACCGCTTGATCGACGAGAAGGGGTATGCCCGGGTAGCCGACATCGCCGAAGGATTGGAAGTTCATCCGTCATCGGTTACGAAGATGATCCAGAAATTGGATAAAGATAATTATTTGGTTTACGAGAAATACCGCGGGCTGATATTGACGGCCAAAGGCAAGAAGATGGGAAAACGTCTCGTCGACCGGCACCGCTTGCTGGAAGAGTTTTTAACGGCGATCGGAGTACAGGAAGAGAACATTTATAAAGATGTGGAAGGAATCGAGCATCATCTGAGCTGGGATTCGATCACTTGCATTGAAACATTAGTCGAGTACTTCCGCAGGGACGGCAACCGGCTTGCCGAGCTGAGGAAAATTCGCGAAGAATTGGATATGGATTGACTTGAATGCGTCTGCCTTGCGTGCGGGCGTTTTTTTGTGTTTTTCTCATATGGACTTGTGGCACCGGCATACATTTATCGCAAGGGGAGGGACGGACGATGCGTGTAAATGCGGTGTTCCAGGGCGGGGGGGTCAAGGGGATCGGCCTCGTCGGAGGGATTTATGCGGCGGAAAGGCGCGGCATTACGTTTCACCAGGTGGCGGGAACGTCGGTAGGGGCCGTTGTCGCGGCTTTTTTGGCGGCGGGTTATTCGGCTGATGAAATGAAGAATATTATACTCAATACGAATTTCCGGCGATTCATAAGTAAAGACTGGTTCCATTACTTGAACGGTTTCGGCCAAGTGGTTCGGTTGTTTGTAAAGAAAGGTTTGTACTCCGGGGACCCGTTGGAGGAATGGGTGAGCGAACATTTGAAGGCGAGGGGAATCCGCACCTTCGGAGACCTTGAAGCGAATAAGCTTAGGGTCGTCGCTTCCGACATTTCACAAGGGAAAATGTTGGTACTGCCTGAGGATATTTCTAATTACGGAAGAGACCCTTCCGATTTTCCCGTGGCGAGGGCGGTCCGGATGAGCGCCGCTTTGCCTTATTTCTTCGATCCGGTAATATTGAAGCATCGCAATCCGAAGGAACGAGGCAGAGGAATTGAGAAGGAGTCGTATTATATAGTGGACGGAGGTATCTTGAGCAACTACCCGCTTTGGATTTTCGACAAAGAATTGAATGAGATTCCGCCGAAAGTGCCGACGCTCGGGTTTCAGCTGGTAGGCAAGAAGCCGGATCAACCGTACCCGATCAATGGCCCGGTGTCGATGTTCAATGCCTTGTTCTCGACCATGATGGGCGCTCACGACGAACGGTATATCGAAAAGCACAACCGGTTTCGTACGGTCAAAATTCCGTCCCACATGGTGCATACGACGGAATTTTCAATTACGCACGAGCAGATGATGGAACTATTCGACTCGGGCGTAAGGGCCGGCGGCGAATTTTTTGATAGATGGACATACTCGGGCTATTCTTTGGAAATGGACAAATGGATTCATACGATCAATCCGAAAGCGGCGGTGACGGGCAAAGGAGGCAAAGGTTATACTGTACGCGAAGAAATGAAAACTCACGAGCCCCCGCTGCCGAAAGCGGAATGAGAAAAACCGGCGGCCCGATAAGGCACGCCGGTTTTGTTGCGCTGTTCAATGATATTTCGGAGTTTCGTCGTCGTCCTGTTTGTTGCCGCGAATGACTCTGAATTTGGCGCGTTTCGATTTTCTTCCGTTAGCTTGGGAAGACGATCCGAATAATCCGTTTATGCGGTACCGCCCCGCGAGATAACGCCATGTCGAGGGCGGAAACCGGTACAACAAGAAGACAAGTCCGAAAATGACGACAGGTATGATCCATTGGGATGCGTTTCTAGCGATGCTGGACAACAAGCCGACGACCATTAACGCAATGATGACGTAAGTTGCGACGTTACGGCCTCCATAGCGTCTCATCTTGGCATCACGCTCCCACCGTCCGATTTTGTTCCATAGATATGCTGTTTCGACGGTCCGCCTCGAGCATCCGTTGGAAGGAGGCGATCGCCACTTCCACCTGATCGTCGGTAGGCTCTTTCGTCGTTAACTTCTGCAGCCATAGTCCGGGATATCCCAAATAGCGAAGCAGCGGAACATCGCGAACGCTATTTGTGAAACGCAGGAATTCATACGATAAACCGATCACGAAAGGAAGAAGCAATATCCGGATGCCTAATCGCTCCCATATCGAGTCCCATTCGAAAAACGGCAAGGAATATAAGAAAATCCCGATAAGAACGGTCAATACGATAAAGCTGCTGCCGCATCGGTAATGAAGCGTGTTGTATTTCTGAACGTGTTCCACGGTAAGGGGATCGCCTGCTTCATACGCGCTTATAACTTTGTGCTCCGCCCCGTGGTACTGGAACAACCGCTTAATTAGCGGTGTTTGCGAGATCAGTAATATATATGCGACCAAGAGCGCTAATTTGATTACACCTTCTATCAAGTTGTGCAAAAAGATATTGTCGAATACGGTGCCGAAGAGCATTTCTTCCAGCGCGGCCGGCACGAGAGTGAAGACAAGCTTTCCGAAAACGAACGACAGAACGCCTACCACGGCGACGCCCAATATCATCGTCACATTCTCGCCGAGCGATTTGCGCTGCGGCTCGGGAGCTTCCGCACGCTCTCCTTCCGATTCTTCCGAAGCGTAGGCTTCGGCGGAGAAATTGAGGTGCTGAGACCCTTTGGCGCTTGCTTCGACCAAGCCGACAAGTCCCCGCAGGAAAGGTATCTTCTTAAGCGACGCCACCCAAGGGACCGATTTCTTCGGCGTCTCGAAATATTCGATCGAACGGTCTTTCTTGCGCACGGCGGTTACATTGACGTTGCGTCCGGCGAACATTACGCCTTCAATCACCGCTTGTCCCCCGTATATTGCCATTGTATTTTGTTGCGACACGAGTCGTCACCTCTCCAACACATCTTGCTGTTTGCTTTCATTGTAGCCGATTCCCGCTTCAATTGCCACCGGAAACGGCCGGATGAATGTGGGAACGCTTCGGTTACCGCGATTCTTTTTTGCGCATAATAGGGTTGATTATGGCAACGGAGGAGACGATATGTTATGGGCAAAAGCGCCGATATGGTGGAAGCCGGACATACGACGGTCGAGCATACAAGAAAGCTGCCGTTTGCATTATATCTCGGTTTTTTTGCTGGGGTGATTTGGGGAGCGGTTCGCATTTTGTTTTATTTCTTGCGATTTACCGAAGTATTGCCGGGATTTTTGGCGGAACCGTTTTTCTTGCACAATTTTTTAGCGGGAGTCGGCGGATGGATGGTCGGATGGGTGTTTTGGACCGTCTTTTCGATCATCGCATCCCTTATCTATACGTTTTTGTTTCATTGGCTGAAAGGTCCGTGGTACGGTGTCGCGTACGGACTTATTTGGTTTGTGTTTTGGATATTGCTGGTCGGGCCTTGGTACGAAATGGCTGAACCGATAGGCGTAATAAGCTGGAACACGCTTTTCACGGAAGGTTCTCTATTTGCGCTATGGGGAGTATTCATCGGGTATTCGGTGGCGTTTGAATTTACGGATGAGCGGGAGCGGGATAAAGGAGAGGGTACGATGCGGTTGCACTAGGCAACCGAAGGTTGTCCGTGTAGAGGGAGGCGTCTCGCACAACGAGGCAACCGCAGGTTGTCTGGGAGTGCTTCTCAAACCGGGGAAAACTATGGTAAAATGGCATTTGGTGCTCGAGAAGGATGCTCGTGAATGTTGACGGCGCCAAAGCGGGAGAGGTGGTGCCCTTGGTAAAAACGATCCTGGTATTGAACGGTCCGAACTTAAATACGCTCGGTTGGCGCGAGAAGGATGTATACGGTACGGTGACGCTGGAAGAGATCGAAGCGAACGTCCGCAAGTTGGCGGACGAGCTCGGGCTCGGGATTCGGTTTTTCCAATCGAATTACGAAGGCGCGCTCGTTGAGGAGATTCATGCCGCCCGCGAAACCGCCGCCGGCATCATCATTAATCCGGCCGCGTTTACTCACTACAGCTATGCGATTCGGGACGCCTTAGCCGCGGTTAATTTACCGGCGATCGAAGTGCATCTGTCGAATGTGTACAAGCGCGAGCCGTTCCGCCAAGTGTCGGTAACGGCTCCGGTGTCGATCGGCGTCATTACCGGATTAGGGGCACACGGATACGAATTGGCGTTGCGTGCCATGGCAGCACACATTGGGGATAAAGGGTGAACGCACGAATGTCCGCGATACAACAACGTGTAAGCAAGTTGCGGCAGGCGCTCGCTTCGACGGAAGCCGAAGCGTTGCTTATAACGCATCCCGTGAACCGCAAGTATGTGACCGGCTTTTCCGGCACGGCCGGTTATGTCGTAGTGACGGCGGACCGCGCGTTTCTGTTTACCGACTTTCGCTATGTTACTCAGGCGAAGGAACAGGCAGCCGGCTTTGAAATTGTGGAACACGATACGAACCCGATGAAGACCGTCGGGGAAACGCTGCGTTCCGTCGGAGTCCGGAAGCTCGGATTTGAACAGAATCACGTTTCATACGGTGCGTACTTGACTTACGCTTCCGATCTGGGAAACGACATATCGCTGGTGCCGACCGAAGGGCTGCTAGAGCGGCTGCGCCGGATTAAAGACGCGGACGAGCTTCGCTTGATCAGAGAAGCGGTTGCGGTTGCGGACACGGCTTTCTCGCATATTTTGACGGTTGTCAAACCTGGGATTAAAGAACGGGAAGCGGCTTTGGAATTGGAGATGTTCATGCGCCGCCAAGGGGCATCGTCCAGCTCGTTCGATATTATCGTCGCTTCGGGTGAGCGATCCGCGCTGCCGCACGGCGTGGCAAGCGACCGCGTCATCGGGTCGGACGAATTTCTAAAGTTGGACTTCGGCGCACTTTACAAAAGCTACTGTTCCGATTTGACCCGTACGGTCGTGATCGGCACTCCTTCCGCAAAGCATCGGGAAATTTGGGATATCGTGCTTGAAGCGCAGCTTTCGGCGCTTTCAGGCATTCGACCGGGAATGACCGGGCGCGAAGCGGACTCGCTGGCTCGCGACGTCATCGCAAAATACGGATACGCAGATAAGTTTGGGCACGGGACGGGACATGCAGTAGGTATGGAGATCCATGAAAGCCCTCGATTGAGCAAGACGGAGGAAACCGTTCTCGAGCCGGGAATGGTGGTCACGGTCGAACCGGGAATTTATTTGCCGGGATTCGGCGGCGTGCGCATCGAGGACATGGTCGTCATAACGGAATCCGGTTGCGATATTCTCACGAAGGCTTCCAAGCAATTTATTGCGCTGTAAACCGATACACGCAATGTGTATTCGTTCAACCAACATTTCTAGGAGGATTTTGGCGTGATTTCAGTAAACGATTTTAAGACGGGTTTGACTATTGAAGTAGATAACGATATCTACACAGTAATCGATTTTCAACACGTAAAACCGGGTAAAGGCGCGGCGTTCGTCCGCTCCAAGCTCAAAGGCCTCCGCAACGGAAATGTCGTCGAGAAGACGTTTCGCGCAGGCGAGAACGTATCCCGCGCGATCGTGGACAACCGTCCGGTGCAATATTTATATAACTCCGGATCGGAGTATACGTTCATGGACACCGAGACGTACGATCAATTTTCCCTTACCGAAAAGCAGCTGGAGTGGGAAAAGAACTTCTTGATGGAGAACATGACTATTAATATCGTTTCTTACCAAGGAGAGATTATCGGCATCAATTTGCCGAACAGCGTCGAGTTAAAGGTGGCGGAAACGGAGCCGGGAATCAAGGGCAACACGGCGACGGGCGCAACGAAGAACGCGACGATGGAAACCGGCTTGAAGGTGCAGGTCCCGCTCTTTATCAACGAAGGCGACGTGCTGTTGATCGATACGCGCGAAGGCAAGTATATTTCCAGAGCATAGTTCGGATTTGACCAGGTCCCGGCCGGAGAGCGGCCGGGATTTTTGTGTTTAGAAAGTATAAGTTTTAAGGCAACTGTTCCCTTCTTGGCACGATCCTGGAGGTTCGCTTGGTCGATCCCGCCTTGACATCCGTTTCGAACTCCTTTATGAGCATTATACCCATGGTTCAGATAAACCGATTGGGCGACTTGGGCTTTACCTCTATTTCGACTCGTCCTTTGCAGGTTCGTCCTCATTTTCCCAATAAAGCATTTTGGCCAGGCTCTATCCCAATACTAACACTCTTGCGTGCACTATACCTTTTATTCAGTAAAATGGCAAAGGGACTTTTCGTTCAGAAAATGGCGCGATCAGACGATCTGAATCAAAGGGAGAGTGTACGTACGGAAATCAGAAGTTTCTCAAGCCTTTGCCGCATGAGCATGAGTATCGATCCTCTGGAGCATGCGGCCTGCAGATCCTCTTGCAATAATAGCGGCGATCGCCGGCGACTATCTTTGGCGGATCCGTCGGAAATCAACTCTGTTGGCGCGAACATTAACCTTTTTGTATAAATCATTCAACCTAACGAGAGCATCCTGTGTTATAATAGTGCAAAAAAATTTGCTGGTTTCTCGCCTGGAAATCAAGGGAGTGGTATTTTTGGCAATTGTGGTCATGAAATTCGGGGGAAGCTCCGTCGGCGACGCGGAACGAATGAAGCGCGTGGCGAGACGCGTTGTCGAGAAGAAAGCAGAAGGAAACCGCGTCGTTGTCGTTGTGTCCGCGATGGGGGACACGACGGACGATTTAATCGATTTATCCAAACAATTGAACGACAAACCTTCCGCCCGCGAGATGGACATGCTGCTGACGACCGGCGAGCAGGTATCCGTAGCTTTGTTGTCGATGACGATTCAAGGATTGGGCCACAACGCGGTGTCTTATACCGGTTGGCAAGTCGGCATGTTGACGGAGAAGGCGCACGGCCGCGCGCGGATTACCGATATTAAACCGGACAGAATCCATAAAGCGCTTGGCGAGGACAACATTGTCGTCGTCGCCGGTTTCCAAGGGATGACCGAAGACGGCGAAATCACTACGCTCGGGCGCGGCGGCTCCGACACGACGGCGGTGGCGCTCGCTGCGGCGTTGAAGGCGGATCTGTGCGAAATTTATACGGACGTTGACGGTATCTACTCGACGGATCCGCGCATTGTGAAGGTAGCCCGCAAGCTGAAGGATATTTCATACGACGAGATGCTGGAGCTGGCCAACCTCGGCGCAGCCGTCTTGCATCCGCGAGCAGTGGAGTATGCGAAGCATTACAATGTGCCGCTCGTGGTGCGGTCCAGTTTCAATCATAACGAAGGCACGATCGTGAAGGAGGAAGCAACCATGGAACAGGGAGTAGTCGTCAGCGGGATTGCTTATGATAAAAATGTGGCGAGAATCAGCATTTTAGGCGTGAGAGACGTACCGGGGCAGTTGGCGAAGGTATTCACGGCGCTGGCGTCGGCAGGCATTAACGTCGATATCATCGTGCAGAGCGGTGTGCTGAACGGAAAAGCGGACTTCTCGTTCTCCGTCGGTGTGGACGATGCCGAAGCTTCCGTTGCGGTGCTGAGAAAAATTCAATCCGACGTCGGGTTCGACGATATTACGAGCGAAACGAATTTGGTGAAAATTTCGATTGTCGGCGCGGGCATGGTGAGCAACCCCGGCGTCGCGGCAAGAATGTTCGAAATCATCTCCGAGCAAGGCGTCAGCATCAAGATGGTAAGCACGTCCGACATCAAAGTGTCTTGCGTCGTTGACGCGGAGAAGTTCCAAGACATCGTGCGGGCGCTTCATACCGGTTACAACCTTGACACTGCGGAGCAAGCGTTCGTCGGAGGACCGCAGGAGCGAAGATAGTCGGACGACGGATTAGTTTCATTCTTTGAAGTTATGTATGGTACAGCGGGCAAACTTTCGAAAATACAACTATTTATCCCAAAAAATGACCCTATTCGAGTAAATAGGGTCATTTTTTGATCCTATTCGACTGTCGGTGTCGGCGGTCGGGCAGGATAACGGAAAAAAGGACGCTTATCCGCCGGAAATCGACTAAAAATGAACGTTTGATTGGCGAATAGGTTCAATTTTTGACCCTATGAACCCGCATAGGGTCAAAAATTGACCTTACGGCACACCGTTCGTAACCGTGTATTACGAGCGTTCCGGAACTAAGTATATGGAGTCGTCATCGGCGGCAATTTTCAAATGGCCGACTATAACATACTGAAGTCTGTGTCAGTGGGAACAAACGAAGGAGATTTATATGCAGGGACCGACGGAACGCTTGCGCTCAAATGGAAAAAACCGGCCGACAGCGAGCCGTACCGGTACATATACGCTTATGATCCAAGTATTGAAGAAAAGGACATTATATCGATTGCCGAATCGGTAAGGTAATCCAACGCTCCTCACTTCAGCTTGTCATACATGAAATAGGCGAGCTTGAGGAAGAATGCGGTGATTCCCGCCGCCATGAGCGGTCCGACCGGAATGCCTCTCAAAAACAGGATGCCGAAAATCGATCCGATCACAAGTCCTACG
This sequence comes from Paenibacillus alkalitolerans, assembly GCF_016482785.1. Taxonomy (GTDB): domain Bacteria; phylum Bacillota; class Bacilli; order Paenibacillales; family YIM-B00363; genus Paenibacillus_AE; species Paenibacillus_AE alkalitolerans. The sequence goes on from NZ_JAEMXM010000016.1 coordinate 116,758, forward strand.
ATCAATTGGGGATCCACTTTCAACAAGTCAAGCCCTTTGCCGTTCATATAGGTAGCAACCGCGCCTCCCGCCAGCGCCAGGATGCCCGGAACGCTGGTGAACACGGAGAGAATGTCTCTATGCGTGATCTTCTCGCTGGCGAATGGGACGAGCACGCCCATCGTCAAAAACAACAAACCGAATTCGAGACCGCGCCGTTCGATCGTGGGCAGATATCGTTCCAACGACACGAGTTTCACGATCAGCAATATGCAGGCAGCGGTCGTTATAATGTGGGACCGTCCGAGCATGCCGATGATGATGAGCAACACCAATAACAATTCACCGTTCATAGGGAGACTCCTGTCCGCATGGATTCTCTAAAGTCTATGAACGGTTTTTCGTTTTAGAACGGCCTGTACCCCGAGCGCTTACCTGTCGAACGCGCGCAACGCGCCGTCACCCAGTACAGGCACAATATCGAAACAGTTGACTCGCGAACAGTACAGCACGTCGTCGGCAAAGCCAAGTTGCGACAGACGAACGCCGCCATCGCACGACAGAAGCGCTTCTTCCAGCCTATGCTCGATATGTGCGTAAGCGGCGGCCATCGCTGCGGCGAAATCGTTCATTTCGAGCTCCCGGCCGGATGCTTGAATCAGTTCCCTCGTAATAAGGCCCGCGCACAATCCGTCTTCCAGCGCGAATACGTCCTGCGTACCTGCGCAGAGCAGCACGACATCGCGCCTTAGCCTCAATGCGGCCTTGGCGCATGCGGAAGCGTTCAGCATCGAGCCCGCAAACACCGTTGCGCCTCTGGCCGCTTTCTGGATGCCTCTCGTTCCGTTGGTCGTCGTCATGACGATCCGCTTCCCGGCAATGGCATCGGTTCTAAATTCGTGCGGAGAATTTCCGAAATGAAAGCCCGGAATTTTTTTGCATTGGCGCTCGCCCGCGAGCAAGTCGCCTTCCGATGCCGTTTGTTTCGCTTGAACGACCGTCTCCACCGGCACGATGCAAGAAGAGCCGTGAACCAACGCCGTTACCATAGTTGAAGTGGCGCGGAGAACGTCGATGACGAACACCGTCTTTCCCGCCAAATCGTGGGCTTGCGTTTCGCTAATGTTGGAAATGCAATCGATCCGCATACCCTTTTCCTCCTAATAACTTTTTTGATTCGGGCGCTAGCCCGAAACGCGAGCCGGGAAACCGAAATGGAACGTATCGGACCGCAGCCCGCGGCGCAGCGCTTCCAACGACATGACGTCTTCGGGAGCGACGTTGCCGATGTGCAAATCCGGACCGAACGTCGCCAACAGGTGGGATTGCTGCGATTTTAACGGCGCTTCCCACATTAATTTGCTCATGTCGGGGATGGCTTTCGCAAGCTGCGTCAGCTCGCCTTCCTTGAAGTCGCCGTTATCGTCGAAGATGCCTACGCCTTTGCCGGACTCCCGGCCTTCAATCGTCACGAACAGTGCGCCAAGCCCCGTATCGATCTCAACCGTTTGCACCAATTCATCGATGTGCAAAGCGGATCCCCATACCTTTTTACCGTATTCCGTCACAACATGCAAGCCGGCCTCGATTCCGCGAACGATGAGCGAGCTGCGGATATGGCGCGGGATGTCGATCGTGCCGTCCGACACTTCCATCGCCGTAAATCCGAGACTTTCAACGGAGGAAAAGAATGAATCGACCTTTTCTTTAGCAATCGCCACTTCCAAGAACGTTCCGCCAGGCATAATGACAATTCCGAACTCTCTGGCAAGCTGAATCTTCTTGGCCAATATGTCCCGCGGATATAAAACAGCCGTACCGAATCCAAGCTTGATCATGTCGATATGCTGTCCCGCCATCCGGATCATATCTTCAAATGCATGAAGACCCAAGCCTTTGTCAATGACCATCGTCTTGCCTCTGTTCCGCGGTTTCGATTCACGCTGGCCGGTCGGATCGGCGAGTGTCGGATGCCATTCCGTCTTTGAGGTCTGTTCCATTCGACTAACTCCCATCGAAGTAATGTGGTTGTGTTTTTCTCCAGAGCAATATATGCATTCGCCCGGTTGGGTGTGCCCAGATGATAAATTGAGACGGGCCCGCATATAGATGAAAAACGAACCGTACAAACCATACTGCGCAGTCGGGACATACGGGAGGAGGTGGGATTTTGATCGATAAAATCGTATTGAGTATGGCGGCGCTGCGTGTGCTGTCAGGCTCAATCGAGCTGCTGGCGGCGTTCCTCATGTTTCGGTTCAACAACGTGGAGAAGGCTCTCTTGGTGAATTCGTCGCTTGCGCTGGTCGGGCCGATCATATTTATAACCATAACAACTCTAGGGTTGATTGGAATCGCGGATAAAGTGTCGTGGAGCCGCCTACTTTGGATCGGGCTCGGTCTGGCGTGTTTATTTTTCGGGATTTTGAAAAAATGAGGCGTATGCATAATCGCTTGGGCCAAGCATAGACATGTTGTAAGTTAGACAAACTTGGGGGCTGTACGCCGTGTGGAACTCCGTGCTGACATGGATGCCTATGACGCTTCGGACGGCGCTCGCCGCCGTTCCTTCTCACATTGCGGCAAAGGCGGAAGAAATTCGCGTTCGCGAAGGCCGTCCGCTCGAAGTCGGATTCTCCGGAGGGTTTGCATTCGTGGAAGGCTCCGGCCGAATTACGGACGACCCTAGGCTCGGACTGCACCCGACCCGCGACGACTGCTTGAAGCTCCTTGACATGGCAACAAACCATTCGCTTTATACGATGGAAGAGCAGCTGAAGCGAGGATACATTACCGTGGCGGGAGGACACAGAATCGGGCTCGCCGGACGGGCTGTATTGGAACGCGGCGCGGTGCGCGGCTTGAAGGAAATCGGCGGATTCAACATCCGCATCGCCAGGGAGGCAAGAGGATGCGCGGAGAGGCTTCTGCCTTGCTTGTGGGACGGCAGGCGGAACATGCTGGCCTCCACGCTCATCGTTTCTCCCCCGCAGCGGGGGAAGACGACGATCCTTCGCGACTTGGCGCGCACTGTCGCGCAGACCCGCAAGGTCGGCATCGTCGACGAGCGTTCTGAAATAGCTGCCTGTGTGGACGGCCGCCCGAGCTTCGACGTCGGTCCCCGCACCGACGTGCTGGACGCTTGCCCGAAGGCGGAGGGCATTATGATGATGATTCGCGCCATGTCGCCGGAGGTGATCTTCGTCGATGAAATCGGGCGCGAGGAAGACACCGCAGCGGTGATTGAGGCGCTTCATGCCGGCATCGCCGTCGTCGCTACCGCTCACGGGCTCGATCTGGATGACGTGCGCCGCCGTCCTACGCTGGCTTCGCTGTTTCGCTCAGGCGCCTTCGGCCGCATTGTTACGCTCCGCGCTTCCGGACCTCCCGGTTCGGTCGGATCGGTGACGAACGGCGACGGCGCATTGATCGAACCGATTCCGGCCGCGTCAATCGGAAGCAGGAGGTGACCGGTTATGTTAAAGCTGTTCGGCGCTGTTCTCATCATGTTTGCCGGTACCGCGTACGGCTTCTTTAGAGCTTCCCGGTACGCGCGCAGACCCAGGGAGCTGCGCCATCTTGCGCATGCTCTGACGACGTTGGAGTCGGAAATCGTCTTCGGCGTGACGCCGCTCCCAGCAGCGCTGAAGCGCGTGGCATCCGCGGTGCCCGCCCCCCTCTCCGAGCTGTTCTTGTCCGCTTCGGGCAAGCTGAGGGAGGGCGTCGGAGAAAGGACGGCGGACGAATGCTGGAAAGCCGCCGTCACGGAAGCGTGGCCGTATACCGCGCTTCGCGACGCGGAGCGGGAGACGATGCTTTCGCTTGGAGCGAGTCTGGGGGTAACGGACCGCGAAGACCAGGCGAAGCATATCCGGCTGTGCATCGTTCAATTGCAAGCCGAAGAAATATCGGCAAGGGACGAGCAGGCGAGATACGAGAAGATGTGGAGGAGCTTGGGAGCGCTTGGGGCGGCGTTGGTGGTCATTTTAATGTACTGAAGGGGTTGGAGCAGAGATGGGTGAAATCACCGCCGTGTTCCAAATTGCCGGAGTAGGAATCCTCATCGCAATGATCCATACGGTTTTGAAACAAATGGGCAAAGAGGATATGGCGCACTGGGCGACATTAATCGGTTTCGTCGTCGTGCTCTTTATGGTGATACAAAAACTGGAAACCTTGTTTCAAGAAATTCAGAGAGTTTTCTTGTTCAGATAAGGCGGTGCGGAATGGATATCATTCAGGTCGTCGGTCTCGGTTTGATCGCCACGGTGCTTATTCTGATCGTGAAGGAACAAAAAGCGGCCGCAGGTTTTTTCATCGCCGTGTTTACGGGTATCGTCATCTTTTTGTTTCTCATCGGCAAAATATCGGAAGTTATCGCGGTTCTGGAGCGGCTCGCCGCTCAGTCGAACGTCAACATGGTGTTTTTGCAAACGATTCTGAAAATTATCGGCATCGCCTATATCGTGGAGTTCGGAGCGCAAGTGGTGCGGGACGCGGGTCAGGAAGCGATCGCCTCAAAGATCGAGCTGGCGGGGAAGGTGCTCATCATGGTGCTTGCCATCCCGATCATTACGGTAATTGTGGAAACGGTCATGAAGCTGGTACCCGCTTCATAAACGATCGCATAAGAAGCGGCGGGCGGGAAAAGAAGGAGGGAAAGCCGTGAGGAAGGCAGCGAATAAAGGCCTGGCGGTCTTCATCTTCTTGTTTCTGGCGGTTTTCGCCGTTTCGTTCACGATTTCGCTTCCTGCGAACGCGATGACGGAACAGTCGCCTGACGGCGCAACGGAGGATCCTTCGGAAGCCGTGGATGAATGGGTCCGAAGCCAGGCAGATCTCGTTCCGACGGATGAAGTGGAGAAGTACTGGGACACATTGATGCGCAAGTACGGCGGATGGTTCCCGGATGGAAATCCGTCGTTCCAAGAGGCGATCATGCCGGGAGGCAAAGGTTTCTCTCTATCGGAAATCGGTCAAGGATTGTTCTCGTTCGCGCTTCATGAGTTGGTTGTCAACGGCAAACTGTTGGCGCTTATCGTTATTTTGACCGTATTCAGCATCGTGTTGGAGACGCTGCAAAGCGCGTTCGAGAAAACGACCGTCAGCAAGATCGCCTTCGCGATCACATATATGGTGCTTGCGGTGCTGGCCATCAACTCCTTCAACGTCGCCATCGGCTATGCGAAGGACGCGATATCCGGGATGATTCACTTCATGATGGCCGTCATACCCGTCGTGCTTACGATGCTGGCATCGCTCGGCAATGTGGCCACCGTCTCCATACTGCATCCGCTGATCGTGTTTATGATACACACGGTGGGGAATCTCATTTATTTTTTCGTTTTCCCGCTTTTGTTTTTCTCCGCCGTTTTACATATCGTCTCGACGTTGACGGACAAATATAAAGTGACGCAGCTTGCCCAGCTGCTGCGGACCGTCGCTCTCGGCACGCTGACCGTTGCGCTTACCGTGTTTCTAGGCGTCATTTCGGTGCAAGGGGCGACGGGAGGGGTCGCGGACGGCGTAACGTTAAAGACGGCGAAATACGTGACGGGAAACTTCGTTCCCGTCGTCGGACGCATGTTTTCCGATGCGACCGACACGGTGCTAAGCGCCTCGTTGCTGCTGAAAAATGCCGTCGGCATCGTCGGAGTCGTCATTATCGTTATGCTTTGCGCGTTCCCTGCGCTCAAAATCATCGTGCTTGCGTTCATCTTCAACGTCGGGGCGGCTCTGCTGCAGCCTCTGGGAGACAGCCCGATCATCGAATGCCTGCAGACGATCGGGAAAAGCATGATCTATGTTTTCGCGGCTCTCGCTACCGTCGGACTCATGTTCTTTCTCGCGATCACGATCATCATCGCCGCGGGCAATGTCAGCGTGATGATTCGATAGGCAACCGCTGGTTGCCGCGGATTGGTGCACAGTACGAGCAAAGGAGGGGGTACCGTGGACGCGCTGGCGGCTTGGCTCAAACAGATCATTCTCGTCGTCCTTATCGCCACATTCATAGATTTGCTGCTGCCGAACCGAAGCTTGCAGAGGTACGTCAAGCTCGTCGTCTCGCTGTTCATCTTGATGACGATCCTTTCGCCCGTTATGAACTTGCTCGGTTCGAACGCGAATATGCGGATGTTGGCCGCGGCGGTGGAAGGATGGAGTCTCAGCGGAACTGCGCAGTACATGGCGCCGGGTGGGAACGGGGCGGGAGACGCGCAGTATCCGCGAACGAACTCCCTGCCTGCCCTTTCCGAGGTGTTGTCCGAAGGCCAGGCGATCGGTGCGAAGCGAGACGAACAATCCCTTCGACTGCTCGAGATGAAGATGGAATCGATGGTGAAGGAGCAAATCGAATCGCAGCATGGCGTGGCAGTCGTTTCAGCGGATGCGGAGCTTACTCTTGACAAAGACCGGTACCCGGTCGTCCGGCAGCTTAACGTGGTGATCGGTTCCCGGCTCGAGCCGGCGGACGGCACGGCAAGCGAAGAGAGCGGCGAGCGTGGGATAAAGCCCGTGGAACCGGTACAACCGGTGGATATCCGTATTGAAGTGAAGCCCAAGCCGGATAACAGCGTTCCCGCTTTCGTGGCCGAAGGAACGCGCTCAAAACAAGCGGAAGGTATACGCCGGGAAATTACAGAGGACCTTTCCGAACAGTGGAATGTCGATAAGCGGCGCATACGGGTTGTACTGCAGAATCCGGGAGACGGGTCGCGCGAATGACGGTGAAGGGGGTGATGCGCATTGGCGAAGTGGTGGAGTCTTCTGGAGGAGAAGTTTGGGGGAGGGCCTGGCGGTCCGAATCGTATGAACACTTTCAGGTGGTTGTTGATTGCGGCTTGTGCCGGCGTTATTTTCATGCTGCTGAATTCGTTCATGACGGTGAAGGATGCGGGCCCGTTGAACGAAGCGGCGGAAGCGGGGAACGCGGCGGCGCCGGATGAGCCTGTATTCAATGCGGGAGGCGGGCGGCAAAGTCCATTCGCAGATTACGAAGCAAGCTACGAGAATGAAATGAAGGAAATATTGGCGAAAATCGTCGGCGTGGGCCAAGTTGACGTGTTCATTACGATCGATTCGACAGAGGAAATCGTGGTGGAGCGCGATTACACCGATTCGCAGCAGACGACCCATGAAATCGATCAACACGGCGCGAAACGGGAGGTTACCTCAAGGTCCAGGAGCGGAGAAGCCATTATGTCGGGCGACTCCCCCATGGTCGGTAAGACGATCCGCCCGAAAGTTCGCGGTGTCGTCGTCGTCGCGGAGGGTGCCGAAAATTTGACGGTAAAGAAGCTGATCCAAGAAGCGGTTTCGAAAGGTCTGGATGTCCCCGCCCACAAGATTTCTATTGTGCCTAGCAAGAGATAGCGCGGTTTCGTTTTCAACGCTCGCAATATGGGCGTTAACATAACATTTTTTATTCCGGAAATTAAGGAGGAAACGCGAATGAACACGAAAAGACAGACGGTATGGTTGGTGTCGATGCTGGGCTTGATGGTAGTGCTTTCCGCCTACTATTTGTTTACCGATGAGGTGGAACAAACATCGACGGAAGATCTTGCTCTCAACGAAATACAAGTGGAAGGCACGCAGCTGGCGGACCCGGCCGCAGCCGATGCGTTAGATGGAGGGGAACCGGTTTCCGAGGATGTGCTGGAAGGCGCCACGGAAACCGGAGAGACGGCAGGCACGACCGAGCAACCGGCGAAAGGCGGCGAATCGGAGGAAACGGCAGGAACCGGGGAAACGGCAGGAACCGAGGAAACGGCAGGAACCGAGGAAACGAAGGGAACTGCTGGAACGAAGGAAACTGCGGGAACGACGGAAACTGAAGCGAGTAAATCCGCCGGCAAGGAAGATGGTTTGACCGATGAAGAAGTTCTCAAAGATTTGGCCTCTGAGCCGAGCGGCGAAGAAGCGATCGCCGCGATGCAGATGCAGCGTCAGGAGCAGTTTACCCAACAATTCGAGCAGCTGACAGCCAAGATAGCTAACGGAAAGTCCTCCAATGAAGAGGTTGCGGAAGCATCGAACCGCCAAGAACAATTGCTTGAGCTGGACGCGAAGCTGGTAGCGTTCGAAGAGAAGCTGATCAGCAGCAATTTCAAAAATGTTGTCGTCACATACGACGAGCAGAAAGATCATTACACCGTCAATGTTCACGCTCCCGCACTCCAGAAGAGCGAAGCGGTGACGATCATCAAGATGGCCATCGAAGATCTCAAAATTTCCGTGAACCAGATCAGCGTGAAGCTGTTCCGCTAAGCTGCCGCACGGCTGGAAAGAAGAAGGAGTCCGGTGAGCCGGGCTCCTTCTGTTTCCATATAACTCTGATGAGCAAAGACCCCTGTTTCGTATATGTCTGAGGGAAGTACGAGTTGCCGAATTTTGAAATTATTCAGTGCCACCGGTCTGAAATCGCACAAATAACTTCAAAAAAGAGACTGTCTATTAATGTGGACACATCCTCACATCTATTGCCAGGGGAAGTATCGCAAAGGGTGATACGTCGAAGGAGTCGCGCAGCAGTTGGATAACTTTTATGGAGATAGGTTGTATGCAAATGGTTGTCGGATTGCCATAATTGTAACGAATTCCGACGATCGGGCTCTATTATGGCAATACACTGTTTATAAACAGTTGTTTAGACGACACATTGCGGTCCGGCCCCTTAATTTTGGAGTGTTATAGTGAATTGCT
>NZ_JAEMXM010000017.1 GCF_016482785.1 Paenibacillus alkalitolerans
AACGGCTTACCCCCTCCGAAGGAACGTTTGTTCGTATTATTCATAATACCACACATACGTTCGTTTCGGAAGGGATTGTCAGCTAAATTCCAACTGGCTCATAAAGAAGCTGCTGTTTCCCCAGCCCATCACCTGCGGAAATGTTCGGGAAAATCGTCATTCATCCCCCACCTACTTCGTTGAGGAAGGGGATTTCTGACGAAGGTTGTTAAAAAGGGCGATTATTTCCTGTTTGAAATGGGGATCAATGATGAGAAAGCGTATTCTGAAGGTCAATTCAAAATATATATGCGGCAAATCGTCGAGGCGGTGAAAGCGAAAGGGGCTACAGTTGTCTTAGTGACCCCGCAAGGACGCGCCATAAGCTGGACTACGGATGGGGTGAACCTGGTGCACTATGCCGAAGATGATTTCTATAGGCACGCAACTATTGCTTTGTCGCAAGAACAAAATGTCGGACTTGTGGATCTTAATGTTCTAAGCTCAGCGTACTTTACTTCCATAGGGCCGGCAGAGACGGAGCTTCTTTATAAGACCGGCGATTGGCTGCACTTTAACCGCAAAGGCGCCACGGTCCTTGCCAAGCTAGTGGTGCAGGATTTGCAAAGACAAGGTATGGACGGTTTCGACTATTTGATAAGCTTTTAGGTTTCCGTAAGAAAAGCGCGACATGAACTGCCGTATAAAGCAGCTCATGTCGCTGTTTTTTGCAACTTTAAAGATGTTGATGGTTCAAGGCTACCCGGACGGCACATTCAGGCCGAATCAGCCGATAACGCGAGCTGAATTTGCCAGTCTGCTGTAAGAGCCATGAACCTCAATGAGCAAACCGGCAGCCTGCCGGTATCGTCGTTTGCCGACGGTCTGCCAAGATGGGCGGAAAAAGATATTTCGATTGCCGTGCAGAATCGTATCGTTAACGGCTACGAGGACAATACTTTCCAAGCGGACCAATTCATCAACCGTGCGGAAATGGCGGTGATGATCTTACGGGCGATCGATAAGAATAACGACAACCAACATGCCCGAGCACTTTATTCCGATGCAAGCGATATTCCGGCATGGGCATCGGCAGCCGTTGCCGAATTATCGGAACAGGGACTTATCCGGGGACGCGGCGGCGATCGTTTCGCTCCGCTCGAACCGGCGACCCGCGCCGAAGCGGCGGTGCTGATGCTTCGAATTGCGCAGATGCGTTGAATAGCTGCCATCAAACTAGCTGCCATCAAACTAGCTGCCATTAAACTCTTGACATCACCGCTTCAATCCCGCTATATTATAAATAACTTCATACGCCCCGAAGGGGAGTAGCTACTTCAACAAAGTCGTCATTTCGTGGCCGCGACGCCTCCGGCTTTGTTGCAACGTAACGTAATCAAGCGTTGTTAGCGAGACCTTTGCCAAACCCGGCAGAGGTCTTTTTTAGTGCTATCATCAGCCTTTGCCGGGAACGGCAGAGGCTTTTTTCGTTGCTTCGGCGGAGCGGGCATATGAGGAGAATAAGTAAGAGGAGAGGGCGATACTTATGGATTTTTCTATTTTGCTTGAGTATGGTTGGGTGCTGTTGGTTCTTGTCGCTTTGGAAGGACTTTTGGCGGCGGACAATGCGTTGGTGCTGGCGATTATGGTGAAACATTTGCCGGACCGGGAACGAAAAAAAGCTCTGTTTTACGGATTGACCGGCGCATTCGTATTCCGCTTCGCTTCTTTATTCGCGATCTCGTTTCTTGTCGATGTGTGGCAGGTTCAAGCGATCGGAGCCGTCTATTTGATATTTATCGCGTTAAACCACTTGTTCCGCAAGGCGATCGTCAAGAAGACCGAATCAAGGGTGACGCCGGAGGCGGCCGCAAATAAGAACGGAGCGGGCTTCTGGATGACGGTCCTGAAAGTCGAATTAGCGGATATCGCATTTGCCGTAGATTCCATATTGGCGGCTGTCGCTTTGGCGGTAGCATTGCCCAACACTGCTTTGCCGCAAATCGGCGGGATGGATGGCGGTCATTTTCTAGTAATCTTTGCAGGAGGCTTCATAGGCCTTATCATCATGCGCTTTGCCGCGTCCTTCTTCGTTAAACTGCTGCAGCAGAGACCCGGTTTGGAGATCGCGGCCTTTCTCATCGTGGGTTGGGTTGGCGTCAAATTGTCAGTATACACGCTTTCCCACCCGGCGCTGTCCGTCTTGCCGGAAGGCTTTGCAAAGAATCCTGTGTGGAAAATCTCGTTCTACGCGGTCTTGATTTTGGTCACGCTCGGCGGCTGGTTTCTTTCTAAAGAAAAAACCGGCAAATTAAAAGATACTTGCGAGCGAAAAGCCATCGAAGGCTAAGTACCCGATCATTTTGTAATTGGCTAGCGGGAATCCCTAGGGACATTTAATTTCTTCAAATAGAATTTCCATGTGTGGGCGTCCATCTCCTCTTGTGGCGTCCACTGATCTTGTTTTGCCCCGAGTGTGTCTTCATATTTACCTTTATATTTATTTGTATAGTAAGCAATTTGCTCCTCTGCAATAGCGAGCTCGTTTTTGGAGTTTGAATTATCAGCGGCATGTTTCTCTTCATACTGTGCTACAATGTCGCTAATGCGATACTTCTTTCCGTTCGGTGAAGTGAACCAAGTAGCTGGTGAAAAATATAAGTTTTCCCCCTCATAAGTACGAGAAACACCTTCAAATCTCCCCTGTTTTACCCACTTGTTAATAGTTGTTTGTGATACCCCGAAGAATTTGGCTAAGTCTCTGGAAGTATATCCCCTTAGTTCAACTGTAGGGCGAGGCCTTTCTATGATTGCGGTTGCTGCTGCCTGTTTGCTTAAAGCAAACGCTTCGTTTGCCGCATGTTGCAGCAATTCGATTAATTTGCTTCGGAATAACGATCGGTCTTCAAAAATGGTTTCGTCCCAATCATATGCAATGGTATCAATATTTCTAATATTTAAAGCCAAAACCTTAAATAAAAGCATGCTGTATTTTTCGTCGTTGATTATTCGTTCTACAATCTCATCCGCGTGTTCAGTAAATTCGGTCCTTTCGTAATATGTTAATGGCATTTTCATCACCCCATACCTCCATTATACTCAGTTGTTCATTATATGAAATCATTTAAAACTATGTGAAACCATTTGTTATATATATTGCTCAGTACGATGTATTTTATACATGGGGGATATTTTTCAAGGAAGCATCCCAACTAAAAAACTGCCGCTGTAAAAAGACCAACCCAATCTTTTTTCCGCAAAAGCACAAATCTTCGTTCCCGCCCGAATAGGATGGAAATATGTACAATTTTGAGGGGGGAAGTCGATGTACTCAGCTGAAATCAGCCGTTCGAATCCGTCTTGTTTTCTGTTTATTATCGACCAGTCCGGATCGATGTCCGACCCGTTCGGGGCCGGCTCGAAAGCCGGAAGCGTTTCGGATGCGATAAATCGTTTATTGCAAAATCTTATTATTAAGTGTGCGAAGTCGGAAGGTATACGCGACTACTATCACGTTGGCGTGATCGGCTATGGCGCCACCGTCGGGCCGGCGTTCGGCGGTGCATTAGCCGGAAAGGAATTGGTACCGATCAGTGAAATAGCGGATCATCCCACTAGACTGGAAAAACGAGCGAAGAAAATTCCGGACGGGGCAGGCGGGCTTGTGGATCAAATTGTAAAGTTTCCTGTCTGGTTTGATCCTGTCGCGAACGGCGGGACTCCGATGTGCAAAGCGATGAATACCGCCCATACCATTTTGAGCCAATGGATCGGCGAATACCCTCAATGTTTTCCGCCGGTGGTCATTCATATTACGGACGGAGAATCAAACGACGGTGATCCTACTGCCGCAATGGAACAAATCAGAGATCTCTCTACCGACGATGGAAATGTATTGCTGTTCAACCTGCATATATCCGGGAATCCGAATGCGGTTGAGCTTCGTTTTCCGGAAACGTCGGATGAGCTGCCTGACAAATATTCGAGAATGCTATACGACAACTCAAGTATTTTGACACCATTTATGATTTGGGTGGCCAATCAGGAATATCAATTGAATCTTTCGGATGGAGCAAGGGGATTTGTATTAAATGCCGATTTAACCCTTGTGATCCAGGCGCTCGACATCGGAACGCGTCCCGCCAATCTTAGGTAGCGGTGCTATGGTGCAAATAGAAAGCGCATGTTTTTCATTGCAAAAGGCGGGCAACCGCATAGATGAGTATGAAGATGCCTTCAACTGCGACATTTTTGCGAATGATGATCCGGGGCGCTTTAGATTCGCCATAGCTGACGGCGCCAGCGAATCATCGTTTGCCGGCATATGGGCGGGTCTGCTTGCAAACGCTTATTGCGGCGGCAAATTTGACGGTAAACACATCCATAAATCCATTTCCAAATTGTCGAAGGTTTGGAGCAGAACAATACATGCCAAGGATCTTCCTTGGTACGCTCAAGAGAAGCTTAACAGCGGGGCATTTTCTACATTAGCCGGAATCACTTTTCGTTTAACGGGGGAGGATGGCTTTTTCGCGGAGTTTGATGCAATAGCGGTCGGTGACAGCTGTATATTTCATATTCGGGGTGATAAAATTATCGCCTCTTTTCCTGTGGGTTCCACGGATGATTTTCATAATAGGCCGGTGCTCATATCGACTAATGCAGCAAATAACATGGATCTTAAAGCGTTCGTTAAAAGATGGACCGGCACCGCCCAAACGGGAGACTCCTTTTTGTTAATGACCGATGCTCTGGCATGCTGGATGTTGACACGTTACGAGGAAGACACGAGCGTAGTGAAGAAAATACACGGGTTAGCCGGTGAACATGATTTCACAAATTTAGTGCATGCGGAAAGGCGGTCAATTTGGCGCAACGGCAGCTTTTATCTTAGAAATGATGACGTTACGTTAATTCGCATAAATTTTTTGTAGAGGGATGTGAGGCGATGTTTTGGCCCACTCCACAGGATTATAGGGAAGCGATACAAAATCCGCAAATGTGCTTCCAAGACCCGGAGCTTCAAGCCGGACTCCCTGAATTGGATAAGCTTGGGCTGCCTCGTCCCATTTCGGGCGGCTTCGCCAGTGTCTACAAAATAAAGTGCGGAGAGACGGACTGGGCGGTCAGGTGCTTTACCAATAACGTGAAGGATCAAAAACTTCGCTACGATGCCATAAGCTTGCACTTAAACTCCGTTAATCTCCCTTATTTCGTCCCTTTCGAGTACCTCTCCGAAGGCATAAAAATAAACGGCAATTGGTTTCCTATCGTAAAAATGCAGTGGGTTGAGGGGGAATCGCTGCTTCATTACATCCGAAGAAATTTGCATAATGATGAGATTTTGAAAAGTCTGGCAAAAAAATGCTTTACAATGGTCACTGAGCTGCAGACGGCAAACATTGCGCATGGCGACCTGCAGCATGGCAATATATTGATTCACAGTGATGAAATGATTCTGATCGATTATGACGGCATGTATGTTCCTGGTTTAAACGGTATGCAAAGCAATGAGCTCGGCCATAGAAATTATCAACATCCCGGAAGAAACAAAGAGCATTTCGGGCTTTACATCGATAATTTTTCGGTATGGGTCATTTTGATTTCAATTATTGCCGTTTGTGCGGATGCCTCATTATGGGATTCGCTTGGCGCGGGAGAAGCTGAAGAAAGTTTGCTCTTTCGGCAGAAAGACTTTGTGTCTCCAGGCGAATCTCGCGCTTTTAAGTTATTGGAGCAAGTTGATGACGGAACGTTGCGTTCCCTGGCATCCTCTTTTCGTGATGTTACGTCACTGGAAGTGCCGGCGGTTCCTCTGCCCCCCGATCCCGAATCGCCGGCTGATAACGTGTCTCCGCCGGCCGCCATTGCCGTTGTCTCTATAGCTGCCGCCGCCCCAACGAGATTAATTGCTTATATAACAGCCTTTTCGGATTGGCTCGCTACTAAGATGCGGTTGCCCGCCGTTCAATCGGAACCCGAAACATCGTATCCTGCCGGCTCGTCGTGGGTACTGGATCATCTCGCTAAGGAAGCAACACCATGTAACCCTCTATCGGCATATGGGTTCGTTTTCGAAAGAACCGTTTCATTGCTGGTATTAACCGCCTCGATAGCGGCTGCAACCGTTATGTACGGAAATGCCCCGGTTGCAGCTGTTGTATCATGCACTGCTTTGGGATTAGGCGTTGAGACGGCCTTCTTAAGCCGGCGCTTTATGAACCTTCCCGCTGTCAAGGAAAAGAGAGCCACGTCTGAAAAAATAAAGGAACTTCAACATGCGGTTTCCGATCTGACAAGCGAATTGAACAAAATCAACGATATAAAGCAAAAGTTCAAACAAACGGAGGAAGACAAAATAAACGATATATTGCGGAGGCAGAGGGATGTATCGGCACAAGAAAAGAATGAAACGGACGAAGTGGAGAAGGAACTGAAGAGTGATGTAAGCAAAATCGTGCGGGAAAGACAAACCATAGATCATGAGGAACAAACGGAGCTTGCCCACGCGTTGGCTTCTTTTCAAAAAACTTGGCTGGAAGATCAACTAAAGAAGCATAGGATCAGTAAAGAAAAAATACAGGGTATCGACGATGAAATCAAACGGCGTTTAAGATCGATCGGAATTCGTACGCCGGCTGATTTTTTGGACATTAATATAGTACAGTCCTATGGCCGCAAAAAAATTGAGAAGGCGTATTTGATATTAAAAAACGGGGGATCCGCTCATGCGGGAATGAGTCCGTCCCAAGCGAAAGCTCTGGCAGAGTGGAAGAAAAAGATAGAGCGCAAATATAGTGCCGGCATGCCACAATCCATTCCTCATAGTGAAATGGCTGCAGTAAAATCAAAGTACAGTGACAGGAAATCAATATTAAATGACTTGGAACAAACTTATAAAACCGGGGCACAGCACAAGATAAATAACATTACGCAAACATATACTCCCGAACGCGAGCTGTTAAAGAGGGAAGAGGATACCGCCAGAACAAATCTGAACAATGAACGCAATCGATTCGATAAGGAAATAGCCGAAAAAAATAAGAACCTTGCAGAGAAACAATGGGAGCTTAACTATCTGAGCAAGCGATTGGATTCTTTTAAGGACGTTCATTTCTTAAGATTCTTAAGGAGAATATTCCTGTTCAATTGAGTTTTCCTTAACTCGCTCCCGGGGATTTTACATTGGAAGAATGAAACATTTATGCAAGAAGCTCCGTCTGAGAGGTAAATGGAAGAAAGGCGGAGTTTTCGTGTGAAAAGGAAATCGACGGTTATCATTTTGTTGTTGGCGGCGGTTGCGGGAGCTTTTGTTTGGAAAGGCTCGCCAGGCCAGTTGGAAACAACGGCGGAAGCGGCAGTCCAAGGCGCCTCTTCGGGTTCACCTAAAGCGTCGCTCCCGAAGGTGGGCAGCTTTGAGCGGTTCGTATCTTTGATGAAGAACGCGCGCCCGCAAGGACGTTACCTCTATGCCGCGGACATGTCGGTATCGGTGGCCGTATCCAAAGAGAAAGCTGAAATGGCGGTAGTCGACCAATCCGGTACTAACATTCAAGTGGCGGGTGTGGATGAAGCGGACGTGATCAAGACGGACGGAACGTACATATACCAGCTGCAGCATGATAAGCTCATCGTGACGAAGGTGAATCCGCCCGAGGACATGAAAGTCGTCTGGACGAAGGATTTCGGCGCTCAAAATATGTATCCCCGGGAATTTTTCGTAGACGAGAAAACGCTGACAATCATCGCGGACTTCCGTTATCCCGGAACGAACTACCAAATTACGAAAATACAAGTATACGAGTTGAACGACCGGAATAACATGAAGCTGCTGCGCGATGCCGAAGTGAAAGGCGCGTACCTCTCGTCGAGAAAAATTGATAATGCGCTCTATGTGGTTTCCAACCATTTTATACATGGCTACCATACGCTTGAAACGAACCGCAAAACGCCGAAAGAGTTCTATTTGCCGTCTTACCGCGACAGTGCGGCGCCGGTAGGCAAGAAAGTGATCCCATGGGACCGAATCAGCTATTTCCCGCATATTCAGGAGCCGAACTATTTGGTTGTGGCCGGATTGGACGTGTCGGATCCTTCAAAGCAGCTGTCTGTGTCGGCCTATTTGGGCGGAGGCAGCGACATATACGCCTCCAAAGAAAACTTGTACGTAAGTACGCCGCGTTATGAAACCAGTCGTGAAAATAAACCGGAAGGCAAACTTATTATCGGCGGCCCGGTGCAGCATACTTCGATCTTCAAATTTACATTGAATCAAGGAACCGCCGCATACGCCGGCGAAGGCGAAGTCGACGGCAGGCTGCTGAATCAATTCTCGATGGATGAGCACAACGGCTACCTTCGTGTAGCGACGACAACGAACGGGTTCCGGGGGAACGGGGCGAATCAATCCGAAAACCATTTGTTTATTTTGGACGAAGGCCTGAGAACGGTCGGAGAAATTCGCGGCATAGCGCCGGGGGAAAGCATTTATTCCGTGCGATTTATGAGCGATCGCGGTTACATGGTGACGTTCAAGAAGGTGGATCCGCTGTTCGTGTTCGATCTGAAGGATCCGAAAAAACCGAAGATATTGGGCAAATTGAAAATTCCGGGCTACAGCGATTACCTCCATCCGTATGATGAAAATCATATTATCGGCTTCGGCAAAGACGCCGTAGAAGCGAAGGAAGGCGATTTTGCTTATTACCAAGGGATGAAAATGGCGCTATTCGACATTACGGACGTCAACAATCCGAAAGAGAAGTTTGTGGAGATCATCGGAGACCGCGGTACGGATTCGGAGCTTCTGCGCAATCATAAGGCGCTGCTGTTCTCGAAGGAGAAAAATGTGATCGCGTTCCCCGTTACGTTGATGGAGCTTCCGGAAGGGGCGGATAAAGCGGACGGCACCGCGCACGGGCAATTCTCATTCCAAGGGGCTTATGTATTTGCTCTTGATCCCGAACGTGGATTTACATTGAAGAGCAGAATCTCTCACTTATCCGATGAAGATATGCTCAAATCCGGTTACCGGCCCGATGCACGGAAGTCGGTGGAACGTATTCTGTATATCGGCGACAACTTGTACACGGTGTCCCAGTCGATGATCCAAGCGCACGACATGAAGCGGTTCAATAAGATAGGAGATATTTCACTGCCTGACTGACAGTAAACCGGAATTTCCCGCGTCCAGGGGAAATTCCGGTTTCTTTATTTGAACGCCTGTTATTGCATCGGCTCGCCGTTTGCATTGCCGGGATTCGGGACGGCTAGTTCAATCTTCGTATTGACGGACGGCTCCGGCACCGATACAATATGCGTGAAATCCCTTTCAAAAGGCTTGCCTGGATGTTTTATGAAACCGGTTTCACTAATGTTGTCAGTTTGCTTACGGATTTGCCGGCTTTGCACGCACCATTTTTCAACTTTATGAAACGGGTTTCATAACGGTGCCCATAGGCATACGGAATGAAGGGGGTGGCCATTGCGGCGGAAGCGTGAGGAAGTGAGAAACACAGGAAGAACCGCGAACAGATCCGGCACCTGATTAAATCATCCCGAAAGGAGTCAGGTTTATGCGAGGTAAACTTTTGACAAAAATTACTGCCCCGATTCTCACATGTTGTCTTGGTTTTAGTGTGGCGGGCGGCAGCTTGGCCGCCGGTCCGGCGATGGAAGAGAACGTGCAGGCCGATGCCGTTATATCGATCGATGCATCGGCCAAGTATCAGAAGATCGACAATTTCGGCGCATCCGATGCGTGGTCAATGGAGCAGTTGGGAAAGTATTGGACGGAGGAAAACAAAACACGTGTTGCAGATCTTCTCTTTTCTCGTGAGAAGGGGATCGGATTGTCGGCCTGGCGCTTTAATATCGGTGCGGGCTCGACCGAGACGGACCAGGCGATCATTACAAATCCATGGCGGCGGGCGGAGGCGTTCAAATCGACAGAGGACGGGGAGTATGATTGGAGCAAACAGGCGGGGCAGCAGTGGTTTCTAAAGGCGGCGAAGGATCGCGGCGTCGATACACTGATTGGCTTTGTCAACAGTCCGCCGGTCTGGATGACGAAGAACGGCCACGCTCAACCGGATTCGTCGGTTGGCTCCACCAATTTGAAGGAGGGGTACGAGGACGAATTTGCCGCCTACTTAATTGATGTGTTGGAGCATTTTAACAATGAAGGCTACGAGTTTGATTACATAAGCCCGATTAACGAGCCGACATGGGACTGGAACAAAGCCGGACAAGAAGGAAATCGCTATAATAACGACGATATAAAACGCGTCATTGTCGAGCTTTACCGGCAGCTTCTTGCCAACGGGCTTTCCGCGCAAATCAGCGCTCCGGACGGGGTGGAAATTACGGCGCTGCTGGATGATGAATATTACAAAATGTTCGCAAACAAGGAACGGTACACGGGCGGCGCCAATAATTTGGGACTCGGCAAGTACCGAGAATACATCAAAGACCTTTTGGGTGACCCGGAGCTCAAGAAAGCCGTCGGCAATAAAATCGCTTCGCATTCCTACTGGTCCGACTACAGTGCGCCGGGCGACGACCGTCTGGGCAAGCTAAGGGATTTGTTGGTTGAAAACCTGAGGAAATACGATCCGAACGCGAAATACTGGATGTCAGAATATTGCATTCTCGGCTCTTACGGACCGGGCCGCGATCTTGGCATCGACCCGGCTCTCCATGTTGCGCGCACAATTCATTTCGATTTGGCGCGGGCGAATGCATCGGCATGGCAGTGGTGGACCGCGGTTTCCAAGGAAGACTACAAGGACGGCTTAATATATACCGATTTTAATCAAGAGGGCGACGAGCAAAATATTTTGACGTCGAAAATATTGTGGGCGCTCGGCAACTACAGTAAGTTCATCCGGCCCGGCGCCGACCGCATTGCGCTTACCGGGCTCGATGAGGAGGCGCGGAGCGGACTTTTCGGCTCAGCTTACAAGCATGACGAGGAAAATACGGTAACGGCGGTGTTCGTCAACGACAGCAGCTCGGACAAACGCATCAAGCTTTCCTTGAGCGGGCTCGATATGCAAGAAACGGTTTCCGTTCTAAAGCCGTATATTACTTCGGCGGGTCAAGATCTTGCCCGAGGTCAGGATACGCCTGTTCAATCGGACGGAACGTTTGAAACCGTTATCCCCGCGCGCTCGGTAGTGACGTTGAACGGAGATGTGGTCAAGGCGAACAAGAAGCCCGACGCTCCGGAAATCGTCGGCGTAAAGCCGCTGCATAAAGGTTTGAAGGTCGATTTCCGCGCTCCTAAAGGTGCATATGAGTATATCGTCAGCTACGGAGCGCAAAGCGATATCCGGGAACGGAAATTGACGAATATGTCCGGCGATTCTTTCGTTCTGCAAGGTTTGGAGAACGGTCAAAAATATTTCGTCACGATTCGAGCCGGCAACGAGCATGGCTTCGGTCCGCCGTCGCAGCGCAATTATGGCACACCGGCTCTGTTGGCTCCAACCAGTGTCACGGCAACCGGTATCGACGGCGGCTTCACGGTTAGCTTCGATATAGAGCCGGGTGTTCCGGCGTATCGCGTTCGCTACGGCACACAGCCGGGCAAGTACGATAACGAACAGACTGGCGGCACGCCGAGCGGTTCGATCCAAGTCGATGGCCTTGCAAACGGCACGACCTATTATGGAGTTGTCGAAGCGTTGGACGGTCAGGAAATCAGTCCTCCTTCGGCTGAATTTCAAGTGGCGCCCGATATTCCGGCACCGAGCAAAGTGATTGCGGTTCCGGGCAACAACGGCGCACATCTGGAGATCACGCCCGTGGCCGGCGCCGCAAGCTACCGCGTTCAAGTGATATCCGGTTCGAAGACCGTTGCCGATTTGCAAAGCGATACAAGCTCAGCAAATATTGAAGGGTTGTCTAATGGAAGCGCGTATACCGTTCGTGTGAGCGCCATCGGAACAGGCGGTGAAGGCACCGGAGTCACCGAAACGCTCGTAACGCCGGGCAATGAAGACGTGCGGCTCGAAGACGGATTCGATAACGGCGATATGTCGCCGTATCAACAGGATGTCAGCTCCTGGGCCATTGAAGACGGTTTATTGAAACAAATTTCCGGCGGAGACCATCAGGGCGAGCTCGGCGTCAGAGACATGCGAATCATTGACGGAACGATTACGGCCGTAGCCAAGCATGCGACGCTCGGAGCGGATTGGGGCATCGCCTTCCGTGGTGGCAGCCATAATCAAGGGTATATGTTCGGTTTCGAGAACGGGGTTTTGGTAATTCGGCGGGACGGCCAAAATTTGGCGAATCCGGTTCCGTTCACCGCGAAACTGGGAGAGCTGTACAAACTGGAGGTTCGTCTGCAAGGGAAACGAATCCAGGCATTGATCGACGGCGAGAGCGTGTTTGACGTCACCGACACGGCGTATACGGGCGGCCGCATCGGTCTTCACAGCTGGGCGGATGCGCAATTTGCCTACTTGAAGGTTGCACGCGAGCCATACTCGTCCTTGTCCAAGCCGGAAATATACCAGGCGAAGGAAGGCGACCGGCAAGTTGCGCTGCGGTACAACGAAGTCGACTATGCGGAATCCTATGTTGTCCGATATAAGCCATCGGCGGACGGCGATGCGAATTATACCGAAGTGCCGGCTAACCCGGGATCTGCGATCGTCACCGGACTGGCAAACGATACTGCCTACACATTCATCGTTGTTGCCAATCGCGGCGGGGAGGAATCGGCTTCGGAGCCGGTGGAAGCGACGCCTGTCGGCAATGCCGGCAAAGTGCTGTTTTATGTCGACGCCGGCGACGGTACGCCTCACAGCTTGGAGGAAGGCGAGACGATGGGAGCGTATCAGACATTGGAAGAGCAGCCTTATGGCAGCGATCCGGTTACAGGGACCAAATGGGGATACGAAGCCGATGACGGAATGACTTGGGCGCGTACCGATGCAACCGATGCATACGAAACTATTCGCCAATACGACGGGAATTTGAACGGCAAAGGGATTGCTTACCGCTTCCAAATCCCGAACGGGACATATACGGTTACGGTAGGGTTTTATGATCCATGGGCGGCGAGTGACCGGAATATGAACCTGACCATCAACGGAGAAACGAAACTTACCGACTATGTGATAGGTTCGAAACGGGAAGCGAAGACGTTCGAAGGAATTGCGGTTACTAACGGGGAACTGATCGTGAAAGCGATCAAGGCAGGCGGATCCAAGCCGATGATTAGTTGGATCAAAGTGGAACAGTAGCAGTAAAAACGTAAAGGCACTGACCTCAGAGATCAGTGCCTTTTTCGAAGATAAAGAATTTATATCCTCCGGCAATATAGCATCACGACTTGGAACGTGAGCCCTTAAATAACTTGCTTCACAAAATGCATTTGTATGGTGGCTTCATCAATAAGTCCCATGGCTTCCGCCATAAAAGGCTCCTGCATGATTTTGGCTTCGCATTGTTTAGCAGCTTCATGACTCTCCCATTCCGCTATCTCTACCCAAACGCCGCTCTCCGCATTAAAGAAAACCTCCCGTTTGATAAATCCGGTTCTCCCGCTTAGAGCTTCTTGCAAAATGTTGACATATCTCATAAACGTTTCTGCGCTCACATCCTGCTTTAACCGGTACGATACGACTTCCAGACATGGCTTCATCATTCATGCATCTCCTTAATGAAATAGATTCATTGTCTTACGTGCCCAGTATATCGGTTAATATGGACAATTTGTGTCACCTTTCCATGTTATACTGATCATAAGGTGATGATGATGAACAAAACGCAAAGGCTCGTCGAACTGCTGCTTACGATGAATACCAGACAGAAGTTCACTTTAAAAGAGCTGTCCGAACGGTTCGGCGTCTCCAGAAGGACCGTTCTCCGTGACATAAACGAACTTTCCTCTCTTGGAGTGCCGCTGTATGCGGAACTTGGCGTTCATGGAGGTTACCGGATTCTGAAGGAGCGGACGCTGCCTCCTATATCGTTTTCGGAACAAGAAGCGGTTGCACTGTTTTTTGCCGGCCAATCGCTGAAATTTTACCGTGACTTGCCCATGGAGTCCGATTGGCAGTCGGCGCTCGCCAAGTTTTATCATGTGTTGCCGGAAGACGTCAAAGAGCGAATTGACCGGCTTCAGCGCCGTTTGCTGTTTTGGGTGCCTGTCCAGAGATGCAAAGCGTCTCATTTATCCTCCTTGCTTGAAGGAGCCATGGAGCAAAATATACTTCATATC
Source organism: Paenibacillus alkalitolerans (assembly GCF_016482785.1). GTDB lineage: Bacteria > Bacillota > Bacilli > Paenibacillales > YIM-B00363 > Paenibacillus_AE > Paenibacillus_AE alkalitolerans. Next base: position 14,219 of record NZ_JAEMXM010000017.1, read on the forward strand.
TCTTACGAATCGGAGAATGGATATACCGAAAGGGATATTCAACTGGTGGGGCTTTATTCCATGAATGGAAAATGGTACTGCCCTGCATTCGAATTTCACACCGGCGAATACCGCCTGTTTCGCGCAGACCGCATCAAGTCCGTAGCCGACAGCCCGGATCAAACGAGGAAGAAAAATCATGACAAGCTGCTTATCGCCGACTGGTTCGGCAAAGAGCAGGAACGGGCGGAAAAGCAAGAGGAATATGACTTGAGAGTTCGATTAACGCGACGCGGTGTTCTCCTATGCCGAAACGATGATTGGCTTGGGAGCGGATTAACCGTAATGGAAGACGGAACCGGGTATATAAACAGAAGGATTTCTCCGGGTTATATGAGTTGGGCGGCTTCCTTTTTTATCGGTTGCCAAACGGATGCGATAGTTGAGGAGCCGGCGGAACTGCGAAGGCTGATCTTCAATCAACTTCGTGAAACGATATCGAATTATAACGAGGAGTGATCTTCATGCGGACGAAAAAAACGATGAACCTGAAAAATATAGGAGCGAAAACGGAGTCCTGGTTACAAGAAATCGGAGTTCATGGATACGACGACCTTAACCGGATCGGGTCGGTTGAAACCTACAGAAGGCTGAAATCGAGATATCCGGATCAAGTTAATCTTACTGCTTTATACGCTTTAGAAGCCGCGCTTTGGAGTATCCACTGGCTGGAATTGGCTCCCGAAATCAAAGATCAATTGAAACGTGAAGTCCTGTCTGATTGAGACGTCCCATTTCGAAAGACAGATTTGATAAAGAACCTAGCGTTACTAATGTCATCAACTCCTTACGCAGCACCGGCCTCTTCAATTGTTCTCCGCAAAAACAATTTTTCCTTTTGTCCCGTTGTTAATGAAACATTATTGCGCCAAGCTCCGTCTGATAGGCAAATAAGAAGAAAGCGGGTATTCGTGTGAAAATTAATGAAAACAGCGGTGACTTTTAGCGCTGCGAAAGAAGAGCTTCAAGCAGCAGTGGCCGATCTACGAACGTTCAAGTGGCAGGTTTTACATCGATGACAAGTCGCTGACGATCATAGGGGACTACCGTTATCCCGGCACGAACTATCAAATTACGAAAATTCAAGTTTACGAGTTAAACGACCGCAACAATATGAGGCTGTCGCGCGATGTCGAAGTGAAAGGCTTTTACCTCTCATCCCCGTCCATGATTCAAGCGCATGACATCAAGAGGTTCAACAAAACGGGAGAAATTTCACTGCAATAATATTCTTCCTGTTTTATTATTGACAACTTTAAATTATGTGCTTATTATAAGCAATATCTGAAAAAGAAGGGAGGCCGACCGGACATGACCGGACTTAACTTCCGTAGTAATGCAGCACTGACACAATTGAATAAGACGTTCATTGTCCATCGGCCTCTACGGCCCTGAGCAAGGGAAAGACTAGGTTATCGCCCCATCCTCTTCGTCATCGAAGAAACGGGTTAGGAGTAACTTATTTTTACATTGCGCAAGAAGACCGTAAGCGAATGGGCTTGCGGTCTTTTTTTGTGTTGTTTAGTAAAAATATAAAGGAGTATAAACAGTAGAATGACAGTTAACTATAAACCGGTTGAGCGGCCTTTTGTCATACGAACCGCCGGCGCAGCCGCACATCCGCCGGAAACGCATGAATACTTCAATTACGCCGCCGCCGTGCAAGGCATCATCGATCTTCTAAGCAATCGGTTTGAATGCGAATTCCATCTCTACTATCAGGAAGAAAGCAGCGACGTATGGGACGCTTTGGAGGAAGACATTCGCAGCGGTTACAAAGGCGTTAAGCATATAGCGAGCTTATTCGGCTTGGCCGAAACGAAAGCGTTCCGTTATGTTTCCGATCCGGAGCAGGAGCGCACAGGCTACGATATTAGACCTTCCGTCCGCAATAACATATTCGTCTACCCGAAGCACCGCGTCGCGTTTGCCCGAATCCCGTTGATGGTGTCGCACGGGCTGGGCTATGAGGATCTTATCTTCGCAGAAAACGATGAATGTTTGGGCCGTTTTCTTGCGGAAATGCGGGATCGCCAGATTGCGGACCGGAAAATCATCGTGTTCACCGATACGCACGACGGGCTGGAACGAAGCCGCGAATTAACCGCCAATCCCGTCACTCGCGACGAAGTGTTTATGGACGAGGCGCTCAAGACGCAAATCTACCGTTCTGCCGATGAGTTTTTCTCGAAGGACCGCGCCTTTTTTCAAACGTACGATATTCCTTACAAAAGGGGGATTTTGCTGTACGGCAAACCGGGCAACGGGAAAACGACGCTCGTTAAATCGATCTCGGCTACCGTCGGCGCGCCGGCGGCCTATTGGCAAATTACCGAGTACACTAACAGCGAATCGATTAAAGAGGTGTTCGCCGCCGCGATCAAGATGGCGCCGATGGTGCTCGTTGTCGAGGACATCGATTCGATGCCGGAATCATGCAGATCCTACTTTCTGAACACGCTTGACGGCGCCACGTCGAAGGAAGGCATTTTCCTCATAGGAACCACCAACTATCCGGAGAAAATCGACCCCGCACTCATGAACCGCGCGGGCCGGTTCGACCGGGCTTACGAAGTAAAGCTGCCGGATGAAGCGCTGCGTCTGTCGTACCTGATGCATAAGGGGATGAGCCGTCTTCTGGATGCCGACAAGATTACCGTGGCGGCGCGGCAAACGGAAGGGTTTACCTTCGCCCAGCTCAGCGAGTTGTATGTATCAGCCGCTCTGCAGATGCATTACGAGAACCAAGTGAACTTGGACCGGTTGATCACCGAGATGAAATCGGACTTCTCTAAAGGAAGAAGCCGCGAATGGCTAACCGGAGAATCACAGAAGCTTGGTTTTATATAGATGGAACAAAATTATGGTCTGAATTGCGGCGATGCACAGCCGCGAATGCCCTCCACCATGAGAAACCCGACCGTTAGCGGTCGGGTTTCTCATTCCCTTAAGTTGGACCCGAAGCGTTTACGGAAGATGCTGTACTTAACCTGGTTGTCAATCGATTCACATAAACGAATAAAACTCTTGTTTGCCGCTATCATTTTTTGTCGAATAATGTAGGAAGAAAAAACCACTAGAGGTATAATAATAGCATTATTGTTTTTACGGAGAGGCAGTGACTCGCGAATGGAGAGAGTAACCGAAAATATAATCAGCTGCAATTGGCTTCGATACGATATGGTGAACTATTCTATGCAGCAAAATTTTGTGCCGGTTGTCCGGAGAGTAATACTTAGCAACACATCGGATAACGATCTGCATCAGGTAACCGTCAAAATTTCTGCCGAACCGGAATTTGCGGCGGAATGGTCAAAGACGTTGGATATTGTACCCGCCGGACAAGAAGTTGATCTCGGCACCGTTCATTTGCAATTAACAGGCGCTTTCTTGGCGGGTTTAACGGAGAGGCTTGCCGGGCTCCTTCAGCTTGAAGTTGCGCAGCAGGACAATGTGTTATATCAAGAAAACTCGACGATTGCGGTGTTAGCTTACGATCAGTGGGGAGGGTTGGCCTCCATGCCGGAAATGGCGGCTGCGTTCATTATGCCGAACCATCCGGCGGTTGCGAAAATCATTGGCGATGCGGCGTCATATTTGGAAAGCTGGACCGGAAACCCGTCCTTCGACGCCTATCAAAGCCGAAACCCGAATCGGGTTCGACATCAAGCAGCGGCGATTTTCTCGGCGTTGCAAGCATATAAGGTTACATATTGCGTCGCTCCCGCCGGCTTCGAGGAAGTCGGACAGCGGATCAGGCTGCCGGATGCCGTCATTGGAAACCGTATGGGCAACTGTCTCGATCTCACGCTGCTTTATGCGGCTTGTCTGGAAGCGATCGGCTTGCATCCTCTCGTCATTTTCACTAAAGCGCATGCGTTTACCGGCGTATGGCTCGTTCAGGAGACATTTGCGGAAACCGTCCAGGACGATATTTCGCTGCTCACGAAAAGACTTGCAGCCGGCGTGCACGAAATAAGCATCATGGAATCTACGCTGCTGTGCGCCGGAAATGAATCGTCATTTGAAGAAGCCGAAGCGGCGGCAAGGCTTCATCTGGCCGATCCCGACAGCTTCTTCGGATTCATCGACGTCAAACGCGCCCGTGCCAGCGCAATCCGGCCGCTTCCCTTGCGGATTCCGACTCCCGAAGGCTGGGACATCGCGCAGGAGCCTAATGAAGTTAAGATGACAGTAAAAGCTCCCGATGAAGTGACGATCCGCGAGCGTCCCGCTGAAGTCTCAACGATCGCGGTCACCAAGCAGAAGCAGTGGGAAAGAAAATTGCTCGATCTTACTTTGCGCAATACGCTGCTCAATTTTCGCATGACGAAATCGGCGCTTCCCTTATTGACTTCGCGTTTGGGCGAGCTTGAGGACGCGTTGGCCGGCGGTCAGGAATTTCAGCTTCTTCCGCGGCCTTCCGACTGGGATGACACGGCTAGAAGCGCGGACTTATTCCGGAGCGTAAGTAAAGATCATCCGCTCCATGTTCTTGCCGAGCAAGAGTTTTTGAATAAACGTCTGCGTACGGATGCAAGCGACAAGGAACTTGCGGTTAAGACGATTCATCTATACCGTTCCGCCCGATTATCCCTGGAGGAGAACGGCGCGAATACGTTGTATCTCGCGTTCGGCCTTCTTCGGTGGTATGAGTCTGCCGCCAGCGAAATGCCGCGTTACGCACCGATTGTACTGGTTCCGGTGGAGCTTATCCGAAAATCCAGCAGCGCGGGTTTCGTGCTCCGGATTCGGGATGAGGAACCGCAAATCAACATCACATTGCTGGAGATGCTCCGGCAGGATTTCGGAATTCATATTGGGGGATTGGATCCGCTTCCTCGCGATGATACGGGGATTGATCTCGCGGGTATTTTCGCGACGCTCCGTCATGTCATCATGAATATGCCGAGGTGGGACATTGTCGAAGCCGCCTTTGTCGGACTGTTTTCCTTCAGCCGGTTCGTTATGTGGAACGATATTCGCAGCCGGTCGGATGACCTTGCCAGGAATAAAGTGGTTGCGAGCTTAATGACGGGCCGTCTGAGCTGGGAGCCGGGCGAAACTTTTCCCGATTCGGACAGATTGGATGAGCTTTATGCTCCAGGCGAACTCCTTCTTCCGATCAGCGCCGATTCCTCCCAAATTACCGCGGTGAGCGCTGCAATCAACGATAACAGCTTTGTCCTGCATGGTCCGCCGGGAACCGGAAAGTCTCAGACAATAACGAATATGATCGCTTCCGCTCTAGCGGAAGGCAAGACCGTTCTCTTCGTGGCCGAAAAGATGGCGGCGCTCAGTGTTGTTCAGAGACGGTTGGAGCAAATCGGACTGGGGCCGTACTGCCTGGAGCTTCATTCCAATAAGAGCACGAAGAAGGCGGTCCTTGAGCAGCTTCGCCAAACGCTCGAAACGGCGCGCACCGCTTCTCCGGCAGAGTGGACAAAACAGGCCGAGCGGCTGGCTGCGTCCAGAAGAGAGCTCAATGCCTATGTCGCATCTTTGCATCGCAAATACGGCTTCGGAGCTTCACTATGCGAAGCGATCGTGCGCTATGACCTTGTAAAATCGTCGCCGGCTGCACTAGCTTTCGATCCTACCGTTGTCGGGGGGATGACTGAAGAACATTCCGCGGCCTGGGCGGGACTGGCGAATGAGCTTCGTGTCGCGGGGGAGGCGGCCGGACACCCGTCGGGCAATGCATGGACCGATGCAGCCTGTACAACCTATACGCCGGCATTTCGTTCGGAAGTCGAAGATTTGCTGGCTGCTTATGCGTCCAAGCTGTCGGATGTTCAAGCTGCGTATTCGGAGCTTGCCGATTGGATGGGATTTTCCGCCGCACAGCCTGAGCCCGAAGATTTGCAGCGGCTGGCGGAAGCGGCGGAAGCGCTGCGATTAGCTCCGGAATCGGTTCCAACCGGTTTGCTGGGCGCCGGAGAGCTGGAATCGGCAATCGGGCAAGCGGAGCAAGCCGTTCGACACGGCCGTGCGCGAAACGAGGCGCGTTGTCGCATTACGGCTCGTTTTTCAGACGAAGCGTTAGCTTTCGACGCCGCCATGGCTCTCTCCGAATGGAGAAGGGCGGACATGCAATGGTTCTTGCCGAGACACTTCAAGCAGAACCGTATTTATAAAATGCTCAAAGCCATGGCCGCTTCCGGCTCGGTACCGCAAAAGAAAGACACGGCCGAAACGTTGAATTTGATTATCCAATACCAGACGGAGACTGCCGAGCTGAAACAATTGGAGCCGGTCGCCTCTTCTTTGCTGGGACCGCTGTGGAAGAGCGGGGAAGCAGACTGGGAAACTGCGAATGACGCCATTGATTGGATTCGGGAGCTGGATCAATCGCTGCATCGGTTGCATCAGGACGGACTGAAGGCAAGACAAGCGCGGGTCCGCATTGCGGATTTGCTGTCTGCCGGCAGAAATGTTTTTACAGAACGATATGGAGAATCTATCAGTCGATATCTCAATGCCAAACAGGAATTCATGCAGCTGGAGCAGCAGTTGGCCGATAAGCTGTCGATTGATCTTCATGACATGGATAGGAAGCGGGCTGCACGGCCGTGGCTTGAATTCCGTGAGTGGAAGGTGCGGCAGTGGACAGACAACATCGGCATGCTTCGCGAATGGTGCAGCTGGAGGCAAGTCCGGGAACGCGCGTTGGAATCCGGTTTATCTTCGCTTATATCCGCATATGAGAATGGGGACCTTCGGCACGCGGAAGTTATACCGGCATTTGAACGAGCGTGGTGGAAAGCCGCGATTCACTATATACTGGCGGAAGACAAGCAGCTGGCGTCGTTTTCCGGAAGGTTGTTCGAAGAAAAAATCAGAGGGTTCCAAGAAACGATGGAACGGTTTGAGGAGCTAACGAGACAGGAGATTGCGGCTCGTCTTGCCGCCAAGATTCCCCCGCTGCACAATCAGGCGGCATCCAGCTCCGAAGCGGGGATTCTTCTTCGCGCCATCCGGAGCGGGGGAAGAGGAATGTCGCTCCGCAAGCTGTTCGAGCAAATCCCGAATTTGTTGAACCGGATCTGCCCCTGCATGCTGATGAGCCCGATGTCCGTTGCGCAATATCTCGATCCGAAATATGCGCCGTTCGATCTTGTCGTCTTCGATGAAGCTTCGCAGCTGCCGACCAGCGAGGCAGTCGGCGCCATGGCCCGCGGCCGCAACGTTATCGTCGTGGGAGATCCCAAGCAGCTGCCGCCGACCAGTTTCTTTATGAATACGACGACTGAAGATGCCGATGACGCGGTTGCTCAAGAGGATTTGGAAAGCATATTGGATGATTGCCTTGCGCTCGGCATGCCTCAAGAACACCTGCTATGGCACTATCGAAGCAGGCATGAGAGTTTGATAGCGTTTAGCAATCGGCATTTCTACGACAACAAGTTGCTGACCTTCCCATCCCCTCACGAGAGAAGGTCTAATGTGAAATGGCATCCGGTAGAAGGCTACTATGACCGCGGAAAAACAAAGCAAAATCGTGCCGAAGCCGAAGAGGTTGTGAAGGAAATTACACGCCGGCTGCGTGACCCGGAATTGTCGAAGCTAAGTATCGGCGTGGTGACGTTCAATTCCATTCAACAGACGCTGATTGAGGACTTGCTGGATGAAGCTTTCCGCATGGACGGCGAGCTGGAGTCGGCCGCTACCCGGATGTATGAACCGATTTTCGTGAAAAACCTGGAGAATGTTCAAGGAGATGAGCGCGACGTCATTCTGTTCTCGATCGGATACGGACCGGATGCCTTGGGCAAGGTAGTGTTGAATTTCGGACCGTTGAACCGGGAAGGGGGATGGCGGAGATTGAATGTCGCCGTTTCCAGGGCGCGCCATGAGATGCATGTGTTCTCCGCTTTGCGCGCGGAACACTTGGATGCGGCCAGGACACGGGCACAGGGTGTAAACGCATTAAGGTCATTCTTGGAATATGCGGAAAAGGGTCTTCCCGCGCTTCGAATGGAAGCGGACCGGCTTAAAGCGGAGTCCATAGGATTAGAGACACCGATTGCGGAGGCTTTGAAAGCGGAAGGTTACAAAGTAGAAACGCACGTTGGCGCTTCCGGCTGCCGGATCGACCTCGCAATCGTCAATCCGGACAAACCGGACACGTATCTTCTTGCCGTACTATGTGACGGCGACGGTTACAAAGCGGGAAAAACCGCCCGCGACCGAGAATCGCTCCGGGAACAAGTGTTGCGGCAATTGGGATGGCGAATTCACCGCGTTTGGTCGATAGATTGGCTGGATAATCCATCGAAGGAAATACAGCGCATCCATGAAGCGGTTAAGTCGGCAAAAGCTGGCGGAGATAAAGAAAGTGTCGCCGAAACGGATGCGGCGCAATCGGGTGGAGAAGAAGCGGAAAGCGGACATGAACTGAAATCCGCAGACTCGCCTGTGGAGACTGCCCAACCTGTAATTCAATCGGCCTGGAGATCGGTCTACAAACCGGCAACTCTTCCGGCAGTAGAGCTGCCCTCGGAGGAATTTTACAATCCTGCAAATACTGAACTCGTTTTGGGTCAAATCGAGCAAGTCATTAAGGAAGAGGGACCGGTCAGCAGATCGCTGCTTTCCAAGAGGGTGCTGCAAGCTTGGGGTTTGACCCGGGCGGGTGCGCGCATCGAACGGCACTTCGATACTCTGTTTGCCGCGATGAACGTGAAGAGCACGATTTCGGACGGAATCGAGTTTTATTGGCCTGCTGATGCGGACCTCTCTCAATACAATATATACCGGGTGTCCGATGGCGATCAGGATCGCAGAAGCGCGGAGGACTTGCCGCCTGAGGAAGTCGCGAACGCCGTTTGCGAGGTGCTGTTTAATCAGATCAGCTTGCCGGAGGAGGATTTGATTAAAGAAACGATTAAGCTGTTAGGCTATGCGCGTAGCGGCACTTCATTGGAGAAGGCCGTCAGGAACGGTTTGGATCACGTCACCGCAAGAGGACTTGCGGTGAATGAACAGAGCCGCGTGTATTATAGAGGATAGACAATAGCGCGGCGTCAGTCCCGGATTTGCAGCCCCGGAAGGGCGCTGCATTATTTTTACGTTCGCCGCTATAATGTCGGGTTACCGCTTTCGCTCAACCAGGACGCCAAAAGGTAAATGCCGGCCCGAAAAGCGGGTAAAATAAAGTCATCGATAAGGAGGGGCATCGTTTGGAACATGGCGGCAATTCGTTGGAGAGCTTGATATTGGTCGTATCGGTATCCTTTTTAGTGCCGATTATTTTATATAAGCTGCGGTTGAAGTTGCTGCCGGTCGTGGTGGCGGAAATTATAGCCGGCCTGATTATAGGTAAAAGCGGGTTCGATTTGGTAGACCATGACGATTCTTGGCTCACCTTGTTGTCCTTGCTCGGATTCATTTATTTGATGTTTTTAACCGGGTTGGAGATTAACTTCGATTCATTCCGCAAGAAGAAAACGTCCTCCCAAAATGGATTCAATCCTTTAAGCGCGTCCGTCGTAATTTTCATGGGCATCTTTCTCGTATCCGGCGCATTTTCTTATGGACTTGTAACCTTGGGGCTGATCGATAGACCGTTTTTGATGACGCTTATTATCGGAACGATCTCTTTAGGCGTTGTGGTTCCCGTATTGAAGGAGAGGCGGATCCTTAATACGGAGTTGGGTCAGACGCTGCTGCTAATTTCCGTCATTGCGGATTTTGTAACGATGATTTTATTGGCGGTTTACGTCAGCATTTTATCTGAAAATGTGACTAGATTGCTGTTCTTAGTCCTCTTCTTTGTACTGGTGGCGGTTATCTTTTGGCTCATCAAACGGTTCGCTTCCCGCAAAGCCTTTGAAACACTTAGCCAGGGAACGGCGCAATTCGCCACCAGAGCTGTATTCGCACTGATGCTGTCTATTGTATTGCTGTCAGAAAGTCTTGGGGTTGAGAATATACTCGGCGCCTTTCTGGCCGGTGTCATGGTGTCGCTGCTCAGACCGAAGGAGCAGTTCGTCCATCAGCTTGAATCGTTCGGTTACGGTTTTTTAATCCCTATTTTCTTTGTAATGGTCGGAGTGAACTTGGAATTGGGTCCGCTGTTGACCGATCCGAGAATACTGATCCTGATACCGCTTCTGTTGCTGCTTATCTTCTTAAGCAAGCTCATACCGATGCTTTATTTGAAGAGATGGTATCCTTGGCGGCAGGTGCTGAGCTCCGGCGTGTTGCTTGCCACCACGTTAAGCTTGGTAATTGCTGCGTCAACGCTTGCGCTTGAAATGAACATGATCGACGAATCGCTGCATGGAGCGCTGATACTTGTGGCTATCGTCAGCTGCCTCATTTTCCCCGTCGTATACAACAAGATGTCGCCGCGGGAAGCGGTCAGGAAGAAAGTAATACATATTGTCGGCGTCAACCATGTATCGATGTCCGTTGTCCATGATTTGATCGAAGAAGGCGAATACGACGTGCGTTTATTTACATCCAGTACATCGAATACCGAGGAAGCGGGGGCGGAGGAAGATACGGAGGTTAAGATTCATAAGCTCCCGAATCTGGATGAACACGGACTGGACAAACTGGGCGTGTTCGATGCGGACATGGTTGTGCTCGTTTCGACGAACGACGAGCTGAATCTGCGTATCGCGCGTTACGTCTCCGGCAATAAAGCGGCGCGGGTGATCGTCCGCATCGAAAATCCCGAGCTGCAGCAGGCTGTGCAAAAAGAAGGACTAGAGGTGTTCTCCACCTTATTTGCTTCCAGAACCGTTCTCCGCACATTGATTGAAAGTCCGGGCGCATTGAGACTGATCTCGGAGCGGGACGATACGATCCACGAAATCTCGGTGAACAATCCGAATTATCATGAGCAGCTGCTGTCCGATTTCCCGCTGTTAAGGGATATCCTGATTCTCCGAATATACCGGGGAGACTCGTTCATTATCCCTCACGGCAATACGGAAATTCATCAGGGAGATAAACTGCTGATAAGCGGAGATACGGAGCAAGCGGAAGCGTTCCGCGCGTTGGTGGAATAAGATTTACAACATGAAATACATATAGTACTCTACTTATATGATTTTGAAAAAGGCAAACCTGTCTAAAGACAGGGACGCAAAGCCACGGGTCTAAGGTGAAAGCTAAGATAGCCGGGCTGCCAAAATGCGATTATTCCGGCACTTTAGGAGTTAGTATGCATATTATTGGCTGCTCAATTTTTGGGCGGCCTTTTATTTTTTTTTAAGGAGCTGATCGCAGCAAAAGACAATCTCCGTATGCACTAATATTTCGAAAAGGGGTGTTATTATATGCGAATTTTATTTCTTACGACAGCGCATAACAGCATGAGCCGGAGGGCGTATTTGGAGCTCACCGAAATCGGGCATGAAGTAAGCGTGTGTTTGGCCATCGGGGATTGCGAAATGATTCAGGCGGTGGAAAAGCACGGACCGGATCTAATCGTCGCACCGATGTTGAAAAAAGCGATTCCCGAATCGATTTGGCGCAATTATACTTGTTTGATCGTCCATCCCGGGATCAAAGGAGACCGCGGTCCGTCGTCGTTGGATTGGGCGATATTGAACGGCGCGGAGGAATGGGGAGTAACCGTGCTGCAAGCAAGCGAAGAGATGGATGCCGGGGACATATGGGCGTCCGTCAATTTTTCAATGAGAAATGCGAGCAAGAGCAATCTGTATAGACATGAAGCGACGGAAGCGGCGATGAAAGCTCTTTTGCAGGCGGTCGACCGGTTTGAGAAGGGGGAGTATATTCCGGAGCCGCTCGATTACAGCAAGCCGGACGTCAAAGGGAGCTTGCATGTTCCGATGAAGCAATCCGATAGAGCGATTGACTGGTCGGAGAGCACTGAACGAATCGCCCGGAAAATTCGCAGCGCGGACAGCCAACCCGGAGTATTGGACCAAATATTCGGAGAATCGTATTATTTATACGGAGCGCATGAGGAAGATATATTGAAGGGACAACCCGGCGATGTTATTGCCCGGAGAGACGGGGCGATTTGCCGGGCAACGGGGGACGGAGCAATATGGATTACGCATCTAAAGAGGAAATCCGATGCTCATAATACATATTTTAAGGTTCCGGCAACAACCGTATTAGGAGACAAGCTGAAGGACGTGCCCGAGATCCCATTGGCGTTCGACGATAGCTATGCGGGCCGGACGTACCGCGAGATATGGTACGAAGAGCATAATAACGTCGGTTACTTGCATTTCGACTTCTATAACGGCGCGATGAGCACCGATCAATGCAACCGTCTCAGGCTGGCGTACCTGTCGGCTCTGAAAAGAGATACGAAAGTGATCGTATTGATTGGAGGCTCCGACTTTTGGTCGAACGGCATTCATCTCAACGTCATTGAAGCGGCGGAAAGTCCGGCCGATGAATCGTGGAATAATATTCATGCCATCAATGACCTGATCCGAGAAATCGTTACAACGGAGTCGCATTTGGTCATCTCATCGATGCAGGGCAGCGCCGGGGCCGGAGGAGTCATACTTGCCCTTGCAGCCGACTTTGTTTACGCCCGCAAGGGCATTGTCTTGAATCCTCATTATAAAGGAATGGGCAGCTTGTACGGATCGGAGTATTGGACGTACTTGCTGCCTAGACGGGTACGCTCGGAGATCGCACAGGAATTGACTGAAAACTGCATCTCGCTCGGCACAAACACAGCTGTGCGGATTGGGCTTATTGACGAAGCTTTCGGGGAAAATGTGTACGAATATTGCTCCAAGGTGAGCGTTTTGGCGGAAAAGCTGGCGCAGCGGACCGATTACGGGCATCTGTTGGAACGGAAAAGACGGATGCGAATGGAGGATGAACGGATCAAGCCTCTGGAACAATACCGGGAAGAAGAATTGGCAAAGATGCATGAGAACTTCTACTCCCCGGATTCCCTCTATCATGAAGCTCGCAAACGATTCGTTTATAAAATATGCCCGACGTGCAGTGAGGTGGAAATTTACAATATAAGCAGTTTGCTCCCCGAACCCGTTCTTTGAACGGGTTTTGCATTGTTTATACTTTTTTTAGAATTGATTTAGAGGCGGTTTAGACATGACGGTTACGATGTAATACAGAAGGCTTCGGCAAATGGTGTCTGGAGGTGAAAGAGAGAACGGTGTAATGGAAGCGGCCGGAAGCTTCGAATATTTCATTGCGGAGGATAACTATGAGAAAAAAATGGTGGACGGTGGGAATCGGTTTCGGCGTCGGCGCGGTGCTGCTCTTTGTCAGCGGTTTTTCCGCTATGGCCAACACATCCGGATATGATGCATACAAAGAAGCGCTGAAAAACACGAAGGCGTTAACGAGCATGACTGCCAATGTGGACTTGACGGTGACCGACAACGGGAAGCAGGTGCTTGCAGGGACTGCGAGCATCAAGCTGAACAAAGAGTCGGACTCCGGGAGCGTGGCGGCGGCTTTTGACGACGGTACCCGGACGCAATCCTTGAATGTGTTCCGGCAGGACGGGAAAGTGATTTTCAAAAGCGGCGACGAAGATGTATATCGGGTTATGGAACATGACGATACGAAGTGGCGGCATGAAGGCGAGCCGACGCACCCGCCGAAAGCGGCGGAGCAAGTATTCGACGCGTTAATGGGCAATATGCGGGAGCTTGCGACGGTGGAAGCGGAATCGGACGGAGGCAAGCAAGCTGCGCTGCATCTTTCCGGAAGCGGCATTCCCGCGGTTGTGAATGCGTTGGGAACATTAGCCGTCTCGAAGCTTGCCGATTGCGATCGATGGGATGAAGGAACGCACGCCGATATGAAAGTGAACGTTCCGAAGCTGACGGACAATGTCAAGATACAAACAATCAATCTCGACGCCAATATCAACCCGGATAACGTGCTTGAGCGGCAAAAGGCGGAGATCCGAATTGCCGGTTCCGACGATTCCGGCGAATATCACGATCTCGTGTTTAAGCTTCAAGTGGATTTCTCCGGGCTTAACGAAACCGTGCCGGAACGAGTCGACTTAACGGGGAAGCAAACCGTGGAAGTCGAGCATGACCGCATGAATCGCGGCTGGCACCATTAAGCGGCAAGGAAGGCAACCGGACAGAGTGCTGTCCGGTTGCGCCATCCTATGACAACAAGTACATCAAGAAGGAGTGATTCTTAGCTTTGGATAAACTGTTGGAAGTGAAGGAAGTGACCAGGCTCTATAGAAACGGCCGCGGAGTCCGGAACGTCAGCTTCGACATTTCGAAGGGCGATATTTTCGGGTTGATCGGTCCCAACGGCGCCGGTAAAACTACCTTGCTGAAAATCATCTCGGGATTAATAAGGCCCGATAGAGGACAGGTGAGGATATTCGGCCATAGCCTGACGGAACGGTTCGAACAGGCAATGGAGCGTGTAAGCTGTGTCATTGAAAAAGCGGATGCCTATGACTATATGAGCGCATACGACAATTTGAAGCTGGCCGCCCGCTTCTATCCGGATTTGCCGAAGGCGAGGATCGGAGAAGTGCTCGAACAGGCCGGTCTCTCTCCATACAAGAATGAAAAGGCGGGAGGCTATTCGCTCGGTATGAAACAGAGGCTGGCGTTGGCGTCCGCGTTGCTGTCGAATCCTCAGCTTGTTATTCTCGACGAACCGGCGAACGGCCTCGACATTGAAGGAATGGTCGAAGTCCGAAATACGATTCGGCAATTGGCCCGTGAACGCGGAATAACATTTTTGATTTCCAGCCATATGATTCACGACCTGAGTTTGACGGCAAATCGTATCGGGATTATGAGTAACGGCAATATGATCCGGCTTGGGGCCATTCATGAGTTGTTGGAAGACGGGATGACGCTGGAGCAATACGTTATGGCGCAAATTCAGACGCCGAAGGAAGCGGATGTTTATGTATAGTCTATATGCCAGTGCGCTGAATGAGACGGAAAAGCTGTGGAAACGCAAAAGAACGAAAGTGTTTTTGCTGATTACCCTCATCGTTCCGGCCGTATCCGTCATCCTGCTTGGCGGACTTGCCGGAAGCGGCTTGCCGATGTTGATGTTGAATTTGTTTACGTTTTCCGTGTTTCCTTTGTTTCTGTTTATGTCGGCTGTGGAGTCGTTTTCCGGCGAGGAAGCTTCCGGCACATTGAAGCTTGTTCTTGTCCGGCCTATCACACGAACGAAAGTGTTCGCATCCAAGGTGTTGGCGCTCGTTTTTTACATTGCCGTATTACTAGGATTGCTATGGATCGCTTCCATGCTTTTAGGGGCGGTTGTGTCGGGCGGAAGTTTGACCGAAGGCATGTCGGATAGTATGAAGGCTTACGCGGCCGCCTTCGTCCCGATGATTGCGGTCGGTTTGATTGCGGCGCTCGTCGCGCAATGTATCCGAAGCACCACCGGCGCCATCGGACTGCTCGTAATTATGTATGCCGCGGCGAAGCTTTTGCCGGTCGTTTACCCGCAAGCTTCGGTTTGGTCCGTCTTTTCTTATACGAACTGGCACGTGCTGTGGGTCGGAACCGGGGCGGCGGCGAATCGGCTGCTTAATGCGTTCGTTATCCTGCTTTCTTATTGTATAATGGCTTATACGGCGGGGTCGATGCTGTTCGAAAGAAAACAACTGTAAGGAGAATCGCTCATGTCCATCAAGATGAGACTTTTACTTTCCTATATCGCCATGACCTTCATTCCCGTCGTGCTGTTCGCTGTCATTGTCACGACAATGATTTCCACAGTTGTTAACGATGCCGCGGGAATCGGCGACAGGAAAGGAATGCCGGCATTCTGGGAAATAGCCGACAGACGCAATGAGCTCATCGCCGGCGTCAAGTTTATGGCGCGGACGGATCCCGAGCGATTCACGGACAGCGCATTTCTGCAAAGTACGGACGAACAATTGAATGATATGCAGGCGGGGCTCGTTGTCATAAGGGAGGATCGGATCGCCTTCGTTTCTCCATTGGTGGACAGCCCCGATCTTTATAACCGGCTTAAGGGACTGGAAGACGAGCCGGATAACCATCATTGGGGCCAAATGGATGGCGGCCGGTATTCGGTGGAACAGGTCGGCGTGACGTTCAGCGACCGCAGCGAAGGAACCGTATACGTGCTCTCCGATTTGAACATGTTCTTTGAAGCCGCACGAAGGTTTTTCCCGCTCCTGATTTTGTCCCTGCTCGCAGTGATCGCGCTCACGAACGGAATATTGACGTACTTGGTTTCACGCAGCCTCATTAAGCCGTTATTCAAATTGAAACACGCCGCGGAACAAATTAAGGAGGGCAATCTGGAACACGAGGTGAAATTGGCGCGAAAAGACGAAATCGGCGAGTTAGGTGCGGCATTTGAAGAAATGCGGGGCCGGTTGAAAGAATCGATCCGTCTTCAACTGCAGTACGAGGAAAACCGCAAACAGCTGATTTCGAGCATATCGCATGATCTGAAAACACCGATAACGGGAATAAAAGCATGCGTCGAAGGCATTCGGGACGGCATCGCGGATACGGGTCCGAAGAGGGATAAATATGTAAATATGATCGCGAAAAAAACGGATGAGATGGATAGGCTGATCGACGAATTGATGCTGTTCTCCAAGCTGGATTTGAAGCGGCTGCCGTTTCACTTGGAACCTGTAGATTTATCGGCATATTTGCGTGATTTTATTGAGGAATTGCGCATCGAACCGGGAATGGAACATGTGAAGGTCACATGCTCAAACCGCGGCGACCGGCCGGTCATCGTTATGGCCGATCGCGAGAAGCTGGGCAGAGTCGTGATGAATATTGTGGATAACAGCTTAAAATATATGAACAAGGAACAAAAAGAAATTCGGGTGGAATTATTCGACGGGAAAGAGATGGCGACGGTACGGATACAAGATAACGGACCGGGAATCGAGAGCGATGCGCTGCCGTTCATATTTGACCGCTTCTACCGGGCTGAGCCGTCCAGAAACAAAGCGACGGGCGGCAGCGGGCTTGGACTGGCCATCGTCAAACAAATCGTCGAAGGGCAGGGCGGAAGCGTGTGGGCCGAAAGCCGAGTGGGGGAAGGAGCAAGCATTTATTTTACATTGCCCAAGTCGAAATATGGCGGTGATCAGTCGTGAAGAAAATATTAATCGTCGAGGACGAGCATGTCATTGCGGAAGTAGAGAAAGATTATTTGGAATCGAGCGGCTACACGGTGCAAATTGCGGCAAGCGGGGACATCGGTCTCAAGAAAGCGCTTGAAGAGGATTACGATCTGATCATTCTCGATCTGATGCTGCCGAAGACGGACGGATTCGAAATTTGCAGGCAGGTCAGGAAGGTGAAGAACATTCCGATATTGATGATTTCCGCCAAGAAGGAGGACATCGATAAAATACGCGGTCTGGGACTCGGCGCGGACGATTATATGACGAAGCCCTTTAGTGTCGGCGAGCTCGTCGCGAGAGTTAAAGCGCACCTTGCCCGGTACGACCGGTTAACGAGCGACGGCCGCGTCCGGCAGCAAGACGAAATACGTCTGAACGGCATTCGGATCGACAAGCTGTCCCGTAAGGTGTTCGTTCATGAAACGGAAGTCCCGCTAACGTCCAAGGAGTACGACCTGCTGCTGTTTTTGGCTCTGCATCCGAATCGGGTATTCAGTAAAGACGACTTGTTCGAGAAAATATGGGGGCTTGATTCTTTGGGCGATAATGCAACGGTAACCGTCCATATAAGCAAGCTGAGGGAAAAAATAGAAGCGGATCCGTCGAATCCGCAATATATCGAGACGATATGGGGCGTCGGCTACAGGTTCAATCTGTGAAGCCGGCGCTATTTCTTAGATCGGAGATATCGGTGCATTGCCGGTTTATTGATTCGAATCGCTTCAATGAATTGAAGAAATCCTGTAAGCAGAGCAATGAAAGCAGTCACAATGTGGACGAGTAACAGAGGATATTGAACGCTGGCCGGATTAATCGGAATTCGGCTTCTGGCAGGGTCTAGCGTCAAATATGGAGCGATAAACGGGGTCATGACCCCCAAGGAAACGATGAGCAGCAGCCACCAGCTCTTTGCAAACTTCATTGCACCACACCATTTATAAATGAAATTTGATAAACCAAAAACCTGTTATTGCATTCAGGAGGGTAAAGAGCACGATTGCAGTTGCCCTAGAGTAATGTGAATATTTTTCACAGCCGTTCACAATTCGCACGGAAATATAACCTGTCATCAGCACGCCGGCGGCCCAAAGCACGAGCGCTTCCATTCATGTTATTTTCTCCATTTATGGCCATGCTTAACTGTTGTTAGAGATCCCCAAAATAACAACATTGCAATAACCGGATGCAGCGCAGAGAGCATGCCTATGTCGGATGAAAAAATAACGGTGAGGAACTGCGCAACAACCATCAGGAATAATCCTAGACAGATCCACCGAATGTGTACAGGCAGTTTTCCAAGGAATGCAGCCGCCAACATGACAAGGGGGACGAACGAAAAATTTTGAGGCAAGCTCTTATGCAACTCCCAGTTATCGCTGTCGACGAACAATCCGAGACCGGCTATAAATATCTGGGATGCAATGAAGGCCAGGAATAACCACGCCAAGACAACAAATATGATTCTGGCGAGCTTCACTAAAGGGCGGACAGCAGTCCCTTTATTCATTTCAATCATTTCAACCTCTCCCGTTCAATTATTTCTCTTAACCCTAGACGTTTTTCTTATATTCCGATCTTACCCTCCAGTTCAAAACAAACCGTAAACGAATTCTAAAAAAAGTATAAAAAAAAGCAGCCCGCTAATCGCGGACTGCAAGGGATGACATTTCGATATGACGGTGCTTACTTATGGAACCGCTCTCCGAAAATTGTCGCTTGACTGCTGTCTACGCCCTCGATAAACAATGGTATAGCGTAAACGGTTTGCAATCCCGTCAAATCTTGGTTCAAATTCATATCCTCAATAATTAATATGGCCCGCCCATCGTCCGGCCTTTGCCGAGAATGATTTGATGAAAGAGAATCCCTTCTTCCACTTTTTGTGCGGCGGAAGCGGACGGAATGTCAATGCCTATGGCGCGCAATGAATCGAATGCTAATAAGAACTTGGCCGCAGATGCCGCAAACCCCGGGTTACTATTACCGTAACGAACCGGGTCCGAATCGCGGATTTTCCCGAAGCCTGTGCGTATAAGCAGAAGATCGGAGCCCGCGATCCGGTGCGCAAACGGTTCCAAATCTTCTTTTCCGATCAGCTCATTATCCGATTTGGGAATGTCGAGGAGCGTCACGCGGTTGAAGATAAAATAATCAATAGGGTACTCGATAAGCTTTTTGCCTTGCGGGTTGAAATGCCACGGAGCATCAATATGCGTTCCATTATGATTGATTGTTTTTATGAAAAACTGGTTGAACGGCGCCCCCTTTTGGATTAGGAATTGAGGCGTTATTTCCACCGGGGGATTATCCTTGAACGTCGGCGTCCGCTCGCTCAACGGGTATGACAAGACTACTCGCTTCATGTTTCGATTCTCTCCTTAATCAAAGGTATTCGTAAATGCACTGCCGGCAGGCCAATCACGGGCCTAGGATCATAAATATTGTATGTGAAAATAAAAGGAAGCTGTGCTACAATACTTGAGTTGATTTGACAATCATCTTTCCGTATGGGAGGTTTACGGCAATATAATGCTCATCATAGGTATCGCCGGCGGTACGGGTTCGGGCAAAACAACGGTGGCCCGTTCCGTGATTGAACGACTAGGCACGGATAAAGTAACGTTCATATCTCAAGACAATTACTACAAAGACCAATCGGATCTCAGCATGGCCGAACGTCTCGAGGTCAACTACGATCATCCGTTCGCTTTCGATAATGAACTTTTGGTTGAGCATCTTAAACGGTTGAAGGAGCGCCAAACCGTGCATGTTCCGGTATACGACTTTACGGTCTATACCCGTTCCGCTACCGAGACGATAGAACTGAAACCGAACAATATCGTCATTATCGAAGGCCTGCATGTGCTCTCCGATGAGAAAGTGCGCGAGCTGCTTGATATCAAGGTATTCGTTGACACCGATCCCGATGTGCGTATTTTGCGACGGGTGCTTCGCGACATCGAGGAACGGGGACGGAGCATTCAGTCGATCCACGATCAATATTTGAGTACGGTGAAGCCGATGCATGAGGCGTTCATCGAGCCTTCCAAGAAATATGCGGATCTGATCATCCCCGAAGGCGGGCATAATGTGGTCGGCATTGAGCTGCTGTCCATTTTGACGGAGAAATATTTATACGGCAATAACGGCAATGCCGAATGAGCGATATCCATTCGAACAATAAAGCTCCGACCGAACCGGTCGGAGCTTTTTCTTCATGCAATTTAAATAAAAACCGGATTTTGTGCAATAAAGTAATTTACAACGCCATTTATCTCACATATAATAATAAAAGTTTCACAAATGATCACAATCAGTCATGAAATATCGTAAAATGATTGGTTTCGTGATCATATGAGCATCCCCTTTTCGGAGAGGAGGATAACATGCTTTACGAAGAAGAACGGAAAAATCAAATTGCAGACTATGTACAGGAGCATGGCCGCGCCTCTGTGCAGGAATTAGCCCAACATTTTCAGGTATCGGAGTCGACGGTGCGCAGAGATTTGAAGGAATTGGAAGAAGCGAACCGGCTGCGCAGGACCCACGGCGGCGCTATAGCTTTGCAGGACGATAATATAGAGCCGCCCTTCACGGTTAAAGAGGACCGTTTCCGGTTACAAAAGGAAGCGATTGCAAAGACGGCAGCCGCGATGATTCATGAAGGCGATATCATTCTTCTGGATTCAGGCACGACTACGTACTATTTGGCCAAGGAATTGAAAGCGTTCAATAAGCTGACCGTTGTGACCAACTCGTTAATGGCTTCGCAAGAATTGGCCAACCATCCCGGTATAGATCTGCTGCTAGCCGGCGGAACGCTGCGACACGAAACCCTTGCGACGGTAGGGCCCGTTGCGGATCGAACCTTTGACTCCGTACGGGTGGATAAAGCTTTCCTTGCCATTAACGGCATCGACCCGAAGGCGGGATTAACGACGCCGAATTTGCTCGAAGCGGCGACAAAGCGCAGGATGATAGAATGTGCGGCCAAAGTAATTTTGTTGGCCGACCATAGCAAATACGGCCGAGTATCCTATGCGAAGGTGGCGGAATTGGGCGAGGTTCATCATTGTATCATGGATGATGGAATATCCGGGGATGCTATTGGAGAACTGAAGACGGCAGGAGTAAACATTACGCTAGCGTCGCTGGCAAGAGGTGGAGCTACATGACATCGACATCGACATCGACATCGTCATCCGTTATTACGATTACCCTGAATCCGGCCTGGGATAAGACGGTGACAGTGGATGAGTTCGTATTCGGAGGATTGAACCGCATACAGGACATAAGAACGGATGCCGGCGGGAAAGGCATTAATGTCGCGAAAGTCCTTAAGAAGTTTCAATTGGACGTGACGGCATGGGGGTTAAATGGTGGCTTTCAAGGCCATGTCATTCAGGAAAAGCTAAAATCGATGGGTATTCGAACCGATTTCCTGGAAGCGAATGGAGAAACGCGGACCAACCTCAAAATTATCGAGCAGAAATCAAAGCAAACGACGGAACTGAACGAATCGGGATTTTCAGCGGACCATGCTCTGCTGGATCGGTTTATTGTCCGGTATCAAGAGCATGTCGGAGAAGCTTCGATTGTCGTTTTAGGCGGGAGCTTGCCGCCCGGCACTCCGAAAGATTACTACAAAACATTAATTGAAATTGGCCGCGCGAAGGGGATCCCGACGGTATTGGATGCGGACGGCGAAGCATTAAAGCACGGGATCGAAGCAGTTCCTTATGCCGTTAAGCCTAACATTCATGAATTGGAGCTGTTATTCGGACGAACATTTTCAACCGATGAACAAATCGTTTCCGCGGCCAGGGAGCTCATTGCCAAGGGAATTCAATATGTGAACGTATCGATGGGCGGCAAGGGCTCGATTTTGGTTCACGAATCGGGAGCGATTCGGGCGAAGCCTTTCCCCATAACGCCGCTAAGTACCGTAGGGGCCGGCGATTCCATGGTTGCCGCGATGGTGTATTGCATTTTGCATCACAAACCGCTTGAAGAAACCGCGAGATGGTGTTCCGCGGCCGGTACGATAACCGCTTCGAAACCGGGAACCGAGGTTTGCTCGCTGGAGGAAGTGCTGGCTAAGCTCGAGCTGGTTCAAATTACACGAATATAGTTTGATTATAGAAGGAGGAAGTCACAGTGAAAAAGATTCTGGCAGTAACGGCGTGTCCGACGGGCGTTGCCCATACCTATATGGCGGCAGAGTCGTTAATTAAAGCGGCGAAAGAAAAGGGTATTCCCGTAAAAGTCGAGACGAGAGGCGCGGTTGGAGTCGAGAACGAGTTCACGGAGGAGGAGATTGCCGAAGCTCATGCGATTATTGTGGCGGCGGATACCGACGTGCAGGAATCGCGGTTTGCCGGCAAACCGGTAGTAAAGGTTGGGGTTGCCGAGGCTATCAAAAATCCGAACGGGCTCTTGGAGGAAGCGTTAAATAAAGAGGCGGGAAATGCGGACGATTACGCGGCACAGGTCGAGAAGACGAAGGCGGAGCGCGGCGCCGCCCGCAAAGGCGCATACAAGCATCTGATGACGGGCGTTTCGCACATGCTGCCTTTGGTCGTCGCCGGCGGTTTGCTGATTGCGTTATCATTTGCCTTCGGGATTGAGGCTTTTAAAGTAGAAGGAACAATGGCGGCCGCATTATTCAATATCGGCGCCGGAGCGGCTTTTGCTTTGATCGTGCCGGTCTTGTCCGGTTTTATCGCGTTCTCGATCGCGGAAAAACCGGGTCTTGCGCCCGGGCTCATTGGAGGCATGCTGGCTTCCCAATTGGGTGCCGGATTCCTTGGCGGGATCGTATCGGGTTTCTTGGCCGGTTATGTCGCGAAATTGCTGAAGGATTGGATTAAGCTTCCCAAGAATTTGGAGGGCTTGAAGCCGATATTATTGATTCCGCTGCTCGCATCCGGGATCACGGGTTTATTGATGATTTACGTGATCGGAACGCCGATTAAAGGAATTATGGACGGATTGACGCAATGGCTGTCAACGGTCGGAACGGCCAATGCGGCATTGCTGGGCTTGATTCTCGGCGCAATGATGGCGTTCGATATGGGCGGACCGGTGAATAAGACGGCATATACCTTTGCGGTAGGCCTCACGGCGAGCAGCTTTTTCGAGCCGATGGCTGCGGTCATGGCCGCGGGAATGACGCCTCCTCTTGGGCTTTGGCTCGCGACCCTCATTGCGCCAAGGAAATTTACGCGTGAGGAGAAGGAGGCCGGAAAAGCCGCATCGGTACTCGGCATCTCTTTCATTACGGAAGGAGCGATTCCTTTCGCGGCGGCCGACCCGCTGCGCGTGATACCTTCCATTATGGCGGGCTCGGCGGTTACCGGAGCGCTGTCGATGCTGTTTGGCGCAACGCTTCGCGCGCCGCACGGAGGCATCTTCGTGCTTCCGATTCCGCACGCGGTCGGTCAATTGGGGCTGTATGTCGTCGCGATTCTTGCGGGAATGTTAGTAACTGCCGTTACGATAGCGGTTGTAAAGAAACCAGTTGTGGCAAAAGCTGATTGACAGGAGGAATTTTACTGTGAAAATAACCGAATTGCTCGATGAAAAGTCCATCTTTATTCCGCTTGAGGCTTCCGATAAAGAAAACTGCATCAAGTCGATGATTGACGGCCTTGCTGCCGCCGGCTGCGTTTCGGATAAATCCGCTTATTTGGAAACGGTGCTCAACCGCGAGAAGACCGGTTCGACCGGAATCGGATTCGGCGTTGCGATTCCGCACGGCAAGTCGAAGGGTGTAACGACCGCGGGTTTGGCCTTCGCGAAGCTTACCCGGCCGATGGATTGGCAATCCATTGACGGCAACCCGGTATCCGTCGTCATTATGATTGCGGTTCCCGAAGAGGCGGCCGGCAATGAGCATTTGCAAATTTTGATCGCTATATCCCGCAAGCTGATTGATGAAGATTTCCGGAACCGACTGATGGAAGTGGAAAATTCGCAACAATTGTTCTCACTGTTGGAAACGATCTGATTGGAGGTGTACCATGATTACGAAAGAAGCTACAATCCGGAACGCTACCGGTTTTCATATTCGTCCTGCACAACTATTTACCGAAAAGGCGAATGCTTTCAAATCAACGATCACTATTAAGGTCCTTGCGACCAATACGGAAGTGGACGGGAAAAGCATCTTGGGCTTGATGACATTAGGATTGGAAAAAGGTTCGGTCATCACGATTACAGCTAACGGCGAAGATGAAGAACAAGCCCTTGACGAGCTGGTGAAATTGGTCGAAAGCGGGTTCGGCGAGGCTTAATTACCGGGGTCGCATCGGTAACTCGGGAGGATACGTCATGTCTGAAAAAAAAATCCAAGGTTTGGGAGTGTCCGAGGGAATTCGAATCGGGAAAGCGTTCGTTTACGCACCCGTTCGTATTGCCGAGACGGTTGAGCATACGCCGGGAGATCCGGAAACGGAGCTTCCCCGGCTTGAAGATGCGAAAACCAAATGCATACACGAGCTGGAGTCGCTCATTGAGCGCGCGAAAGTCAAATTAGGGGAAGAAAAGGCGGCGATCCTTAAGGGGCAAATCAGCTTCTTGAACGATCCCGGCTTCTATCCTCCGATGCAGAAGCTCATTCAGAATGAGCAATGCAGCGCGGAAACGGCGGTTCAGAAAATTGTGAAGCAAGTTGCGGACGTGTTTGAAAGCATGCCCAATGAATACATGCGGGAGAGAGCAGCCGACGTCCGGGATGTAGGAAGCCGGCTGTTGGGACAGCTCGTGGGGCATGGGGGAAAGCGGCTGACGGAAATTGACGAGAAAGTGATAATCGTTGCGGACGATCTCACTCCTTCGGATACCGTGCAGCTCGATAAAAGCTTTGTCCTTGGTTTTGTTACGCGTGTAGGCGGAAAAACGTCTCATACCGCCATATTGGCGAATTCATTGGGAATATCCGCTGTTTTGGGACTCGGGTCCGGGTTGGATGAAATTCGGGGCGGCGATGAACTAATTATTGACGGCACTACGGGCGAATGCATTGTGAATCCGTCGGCCGGGACGGCGGACGCGTATCGAGTGAAGATGGAAAGTGAAGAAGCGCGGCTTCAGGAGATTAGAGAGTTTGCCGGGCGGGCCGCGGTGACAGTGGACGGATTTGGCGTAGAGGTTGCCGCAAATATCGGCACTCCCGAAGAGACGGCAGGATTGCTCGACAAAGGCGCTGAAGGCGTCGGCTTATACAGAACGGAGTTTTTATTTATGAGCCGTTCGGAAATGCCTGACGAAGCGACGCAATATGAAGCGTATAAATCCGTTGCGGAAGCGATGAAGGGGAAACCGGTCATAATCCGCACGCTCGATATCGGCGGGGATAAGGAACTGCCTTATTTGGATCTTCCTGATGAAATGAACCCGTTTCTCGGTTATCGCGCGATCCGGCTTTGCTTGGACAAGAAGGAGCTCTTCGTTACGCAATTGAGAGCGATTTTGCGTGCGAGCGTACATGGGAATGTAAAGATCATGTTTCCCATGATTTCGGGGATGGAAGAGTGGACGCAAGCGAAGGCGATTTACGAGGAAGTGCGTGAACAGCTTGCAAATGAAGGAACTCCGGTCGCCGATACGATTGAACTGGGGATCATGGTTGAAATCCCGTCAGCCGCGCTGCTGGCCCCGAATTTTGCGAAGCAGGTGGACTTCTTCAGCATCGGAACGAACGATTTGGTGCAATATACGGTTGCAGTGGATCGAATGAACGAGAAGGTTTCTTATTTATACGATTATTTCCATCCGTCCGTCATTCGTCTGATAAAACATGTGATCGACGCATCCGACAATCATAATAAATGGACCGGAATGTGCGGAAGCATGGCGGGAGATCCGTTGGCCGCCCCGCTGTTGATCGGCTTGGGCTTGCATGAATGGAGCATGTCTCCGACCGCTATTCCGAAGATAAAGCAGGTTATTACACGATTGGATCGGCAAGAATGCATGAAGCTTGCCGATCGGATATTGGAAATGGATACGCCGGCGCAGGTTAGAGAAGCGCTGGAAGCTTTTCTTGAAAATATAGGCGTGTAGAAAGTTAAGAAGAGACGCTAGCCGTAAGAGGTTAGCGTCTTTTGTGCGTGCCGCGGTCGCGATAAAACACAAAACGGGCTGCAGAACAAGTTACTGCTTGAAAAGGGAGTTATAGCCTTGCAAGCAGTATCTCGCGCATGATGGCGCTACCCAGCTGGACGGGACTTTGTTTGTTGTCGGCGGCGGCAATAACGGCGTCGATGTTATTCGCGTCGACGCCAAACCAGCCCAATACCGGGATTTCCAGCAGTTCGGTCCATTCCTCCAAGACCGCCGCCAACCGTTCGCAGCTAGCTCTCACATCTCTATCGTCGCGCCCGGTCAAGATGGCGCCGACTTTAGCGTACTTCGCTAACGCTTCCGCTGCCGTATCGCTCGTCTCCTTTGCCAACTGTTCAATGTTCCGTTTCGTTACTTCCGCCAAGAGAGTCCCGCAAATAACGCCGTGCGGAATCGGAAAGCTGCCGCCAAGGGGTCCGGCAAAGCCGTGAACGAGGCCGAGTCCGGCATTCGCCAATGTGATGCCGGAAAGCATGGAAGCGTAGGCTATTTGTTCGTGCAGCGCCGCATTATCCGCAGCATGCGTGCAGATCGGAAGCAGGCTCCTCGCGGCTGCTTCAATGCCTGAAAGCGCCAGCGCGTCGGTTAGCGGAGAGGCCTTCGTCGACACATACGATTCGATTAACTGCGTAAGAGCGTCCAAGCCGCTCGCGGCCTTAACGGAGGGAGGGCAGCTGAGCGTTAATTGTCCGTCTACAATCGCAACGTCCGGAATAAACCGGTCGTGCCGGATCGAGCGCTTGAACCCGCCGGGAATGGAAATGACCGCGTTCTTCGTCGTTTCGCTCCCGGTTCCGGAAGTGGTCGGGATCGCGACAAAGAACACCTTGTTGCCGTTGTGCGGCCGATACGCCGGCTGTCCCTCCAAATAGTTCAGAATCGTATCGCCGGGCTCGGTGAGAAGCATCGCCGCGACGGCTTTGCCTGCGTCCATAGCACTGCCGCCGCCTATTGCGACGACCGCATCGAACGGCTGCGGCCGGTAACGGTCCGTTACGTCGTCGACCCATTCCACTGTCGGTTCGTGATGGATATGTACGGTGTCAAAAGCGATATTTTTCCCGGCGAGAGAGGCGGTAATCATTTCCCAATACTCCGCATTCGTCCGCTGGAAGCCGCCCATCACAAACAAGACGCGGCGCGTCCCCTGCGGAAGCGCATCGACAAGCTTCAATGCGGTCCCTACGCCAAAATAAATCGCCGGTGTGCCCGCGAACTGAAAAGCGTTCATCGCCATTGCGATTTCTCCGCCGGAGCTATCATGTAACTCATCCCCCTAGTTATCAAATAATTGCAGGATAATTTTACACTGTAATAAGAAAAACTTCTATCGAAGCACAAAAAGAACTTCGACCGCACACGCATAGCAGCAAGACCGTGTAATAAAGGGAAAGGCCATGACCTCTGAGGCCATGGCCTTTCTTTGTTGCGTTATTGAAGCGCGCTTGGATAAGGGAATTGAGAAGAATAGTTGTTGAACTGTTTATGGGTCTGGTCAAGCTTGTTCTGATCCTCAGCCTCCAGCTTGTAGTGTCCTTTCCGGAACATTAACTGGTACATCTCATACTGGCATTGGTGCGTCTCGTTCAGGATGGTCATAATGTCTTGGTGCAGGTTTGAATGGCTTGCTTCTCTGGCGGATACGTTAAAGCTGTCCGTCAAGTATTTTTCCAGCGCCAAAATGTCGTTGAGCCGGTCGCGGTCGTTCATCTCGGGACCTTTGACATTTGGTTCAT
This sequence comes from Paenibacillus alkalitolerans, assembly GCF_016482785.1. Taxonomy (GTDB): domain Bacteria; phylum Bacillota; class Bacilli; order Paenibacillales; family YIM-B00363; genus Paenibacillus_AE; species Paenibacillus_AE alkalitolerans. The sequence continues at coordinate 42,227 of NZ_JAEMXM010000017.1, forward strand.
AAGGCGGTTTCGGGTTTTTAATCGCATTCGGATTTTGATTCTGGCTCTGGTTTTGGTTCTGGTTCATTTCAGGCACGCTCCTTATAATAAATCACTTATTGCTGCAGCTGCTGCACCTTTTGCATTTCGACCATGTTGTTGTTTTGCAGATGGTTCAACAGCATTTCGTAATGACGCAGGTGCATTTGGCCCGCCTGATCGATGGCTTGGACGATTTCTTGATCGGAGCATTCGCCGGCGAAATGACGGCATTTTTTCATCGCGATCAGTTCCCAAGACAACTGGTCCTTTAAGTACAAATGGTCCTTCGTGGTGATGACCTGCGGCGGCTGCTGCATGACCGGCTGCTGTTGTTGGCCTTGCATTTGGTTTTGCTGCATTAGCGATCATTTCCTTTTCTCGAGTTTATGTTATTTTGTCCCGAGCGATGGAAAAGTATCCATTATTATCAAACGGCCCAACATTCCAATGTCTGGGGGGTTGAAAATATGAAAAATATTGGTCTGCCGCCGTTTCTTCTATTTCTCTATTCCATAGATTGATAGAGAAAGGTGAGATTAATATGAAGGATGAACAATTTACGGGTCGCTATTTCGACGGGTGGGTCTCTGCCAGATATATGATTTCTTTGCCTACGATCAGAAGAGAAACATCATTATTTATTTACGGCTTCAAATATATATGGCCTGAACATCTCGTCATCTCAATTTATATTAACGGAGAACTCGTTGAACAATCGGAAATCGACGCTGGGAATTTTACCGTTCATGCGAAAATAAAGCCTGTAATGAAAGGGGTACTGGAGATTGTCTCCAGCTCTTCATTCGTGCCGAAAGCAGCGGGTTTGAACAATGATACGAGAAAACTCTCATTTCAATTGGAAGACATCGTCATTCCCGGTTTGCCCGATCCGGTAGAGCCGTACAATCATTTGTTCGGTTTTACTCCAAGAGACGCGATAGTGTTTAAGGATCGAAATACATGGGATCGTATTTCATTCGCTGCCTCCGATAACTATAAGGTTCCTGACAAAGAAATGCTGCAGCAATTGAACAACGGTTTGTGGCTGAGCAAGGAAGGTGCCTTGGTATGCTCCGTTGGCGGTGCGGTGTACCATAAATTTACCGCAGAGCGTTTAACCGAGGGGAAAGTTCAATTATTCGATAAAGATAAACTGATAAGGGAAATGGTTATCGGCAGCGAGGGAAAATATCGGTTTAATGATCTGCCGCACGGGGAGTATCGGATCGTTGGAAAGTCGCGGGAATACAGCGATCAAGAAATTCGGTTCGCTGCCGACGGGATGCCGAAAGTGATCCATATTCCCATGCTCCCGATTTGTTAAGAAAGGAGGAGTTTCAATTGACCGAAATACTCTGGGAACAAGAGCGTTTGCCGCCTTCAGGATATTACCGGACCACGGAGGAGTGGTTCCGCGCCGGCCAACCGGAACAAAATTTTATGGAATTTTACAACGATCATCCTAGTAATTTTACAATGCCGAAAGGGTTGGATACTTCAGCAATGCCTCGGCAATTCCACCAGCGCGTTCATCTGAACGCGTTTGTGGCGGTTATTCCCGGCGGCAGGTTATGGGGGCGGAAGGGGGCCGTCATCACGGATGACAATAAACTGTTGTGGGATGTCTCGATGGAGTATTGGGAGACATCTCCCGAGGAGCATTCCGTCTTTCGGCAATTAATATTGCCGCGTATTAAAAACTGCGGGGGAACGCTGGGCGTTCTTACCCATACGGCAAGCGATTCGTATTTCCATTGGATGATGGACGTGCTCCCTCGCATTGATTTAATTAGGAAAACAGGAATAGCCGTAGACAAGTATGTGTTGAATACGTATTACAAACCATTGCTGTCGTTCCAAGACGAAACGTTGAATATGCTGGGTATTCCTCCGGACGCAAGAATAACTATTGACGGGAATGTACAACTGAATGCCGAGAAGCTGCTTGTGCCCTCCTTGATCGGGAGCCGGTCTCATTATCCCGCATGGACCGTTCGGTTTCTTAGAAAGGAGTTTGCCAAGTATATTGCGTACGGGCATTCAAATGTGTATAGAAGGATTTATATAAGCCGTGAAGACTCCGATTGCAGGAATGTCGTCAATGAGAAGCAGGTAATGGGGTTGCTGGAAAAGTACGGTTTTAAAAAAATGACGCTAAGCGGTATGCCGGTAACCGAACAAATCCGAATTTTCGCGTCTGCGGATATCGTCGTTGCTCCCCACGGAGCGAATTTGACGAACATTATTTTCTGCAGACCGGGGACGAAGGTCGTCGAGATATTCTCTCCTTACTATGTGAATACAATCTATTGGGTCATGAGCAATTACGCCGGTCTAGATTATTATTATTTACTCGGCAAGAGAGGGTTCTCTTCGAAAAGCTTGTTTGAATTTATTAGAGTTGCAGGAATACCTCACTACAATCAGCATATTGAAGTGGATATCGATCAATTGGCGGGCATTATGAAGCTTACAGGTATTGAAGCTTGAATCAAGCAATCAACGACTCGTCTGTCCATTGCATAGTTGCCGTTCAAATGTCGAATACTGGAAACAGAACCGATGTTGAATGGGGCCTGCTTATGTCACTGCGATGGCTTTCTCGATTGAAGAAGAAACACAAGAAGAACAAAGAACGCATTCGCGAGATCGGATTTGCCGAGAAGAACGAACCGCTTGAGCTCGATCTGCAGCTCACGCTGAACCGTATCAAGCAAGAGCTGGGGAATAGTCCGGATGTGGTTGTCCGCACGTTTGACATAGGAATCGAACCGCAAATCCGGGTTGCGGCCGTCTATTTAGACGGGTTGACGAACAAGGACAAGGTGAATGACTTTGTCGCCCGCGCGTTATTGTTGGAACCTGAGAAAGACGCGGGGAAACCGATCGAACCCCAGAGCATGTTTGACGTCATCCTGTCACGCGCGGTGACTGTCGGCGATGTCAAGGTTAAGAACGACTGGAACGGGATGCTGTATCACATTTTATCCGGAGAAATCGCTGTATTTGTCCACGGGTGTCCGGGGGCGATCGTCGGAAACATTCGGGGCGGCGAATGGAGAAGCGTATCGGAGCCGAAAACAGAAGTCAACATCCGCGGTCCGAAAGACAGCTTTAATGAATCTCTCGCCACCAATGTTTCCCTGATCCGGCGCAGACTGAAAAGCCCGAAGCTTTGGCTGGAATCGATGAGAATCGGGAACGTGTCGGAGACGGAAGTCGCAATTATGTACTTGAAGGAAATTGCGGAGGATTCGCTTGTCGAGGAAGTGAAGCGGCGGTTGAAAGACATTCGAATCGATGCCGTGTTGGAATCCGGCAATATCGAAGAATTGGTTCAGGATGAAACGTTGACGCCGTTTCCGACGGTGTTCAATACGGAGCGGCCGGATGTGGTGGCCGGAAATTTGCTGGAAGGGCGGGTCGCGGTGTTCGTTGACGGCACACCGAACACCCTTATCTTGCCGACTACCTTTTCGCAATTTTTCAAAGCGGCGGAAGATTACTATCAGCGGTTCGATTTCACGGTATTCATGCGATGGATCCGTTATTTCAGTTTTTTCCTTCTGCTCGTGCTTCCGTCCATCTACATTGCCGTAACCACCCACCACCACGAGATGATCCCGACGACGTTAGCCATCAATTTGTTGGCTCAGCGCGAAGGTGTTCCGTTTCCCGCATTCATCGAAGCTTTAATAATGGAAATCACGTTCGAGATTATGCGGGAGGCCGGAACCCGAATGCCTAGAGCGATCGGACAAGCGGTGTCGATCGTCGGCGCCATCGTGTTGGGGCAAGCGGCTGTGGAAGCGGGGATCGTAACGGCGATGATGGTCATCATCGTCGCGCTGACCGGCATCGCCAGCTTTGCAACGCCCGGCATCACACTTTCCAACTCGGCGCGGCTGATCCGGTTTCCGTTGATGATTGCTGCATCCACATTTGGTTTCTACGGAGTTATCATGGGGATGATTCTGATGGTGGCTCACATGTGCGGCTTGCGGTCTTTCGGGGTACCGTACATGTCTCCGTTCGCTCCGTTCGGACTCAGGCATCAGCAGGACGCGATATGGCGTGCACCGTACAAAACGTTGGCTACGCGTGCGCGGTTGTCGGGCGCAGTGGAGGGGCCTTCCCGCCCGATATGGGGAGGAGAGGAAGAACGTGAAACGTAAAGCGGGCCTCCTTGGTCTCTTGTTCATAGCGATGTTTCTCCTCGCGGGCTGCTGGAATTACCGGGAATTGAACGAGTTGTCCATGGCTTTGGCCATGGGAGTCGATAAGGCGCCCCGGGGAGAATTCCGGGTAACGTTTCAGATCGTAAACGCGAATGAAGTCGCCGGACAAAGAGCGACCGGAAGAACAGTGCCGATTACGGTATACTCCAGCACGGGTAAGACTATGTTCGAAGCGATCCGTAAAGCGTCGCTGCTAGTGCCTCGAAGAATTAACGTTCAACACATGAGGGATTTCGTCATCGGGGAACGGTTGGCGAGAGAGGGGCTCAAAGAGGTATTCGATTTGATGGAACGGGATCATGAGATGAGAATGACGACGAGGGTGTTCATTGCAAGAGGAGCCGAGGCCGAGACGATTCTAAAGGCACTGACGTCACTGGAGGGAATACCCGCCAACGCCATTCTGGGAAAACTGAAGGTGACGGGAAGAGCGCTGGGCGAGAGCTACGAGGTGGAGATCGACGATGCGATCCGAGGGCTGCAGAGAAAAGGTGGAGGTCCGGTAATCAGCGGAATAAAGCTTGTCGGAGATCGTCCGGCCGCGGAGAATAAATCGAATGTGGAGGAGACCGAGCTTAAGGCAAAATTGCAAATCGCCGGCATGGCCCTCATTAAGGAGGGCAAGCTGGCGGGATGGATCGATAACGGTCCGGCCCGGGGCGTTTCGTGGATTACCAATAATATGCAAAGCAGTATTGTCGTGCTCGATTGCGATAAGAAAAAGGGCAAAATCGCGATTGAAATTGTTCGCTCCATGACTAAGCTCGAGGCGAAGGTTCAGGGGAAACGGCCGCTCATCCGCATTCATATTAAACAAATCGGCAATGTCGGCGAAGCGTTGTGTGCGGTCGATCTCAACAAATCGGCGGAAATTCTCAAGCTGCAGCGGCAATGGAACAAAGCGACCAAGAAAGATGTAATGGCGGCCGTGAAGGCCGCGCAAAAACTGAAAACCGATGTTTTCGGATTCGGGGAAGCGGTTGAACGCGAGGGTCCTAAGGCGTGGAAGAAGATGGAGAAGGATTGGGGCCGGATTTTCGCGGAATGCGGCGTCGAAGTGAACGTCGAATCCATTATCCGGCGTACGGGCATGAGGACGAGCCCCTTCTTCAAAGAAAAGAAATAATTGCGGTACACACGGCGGTGAATGCGGTGGAAAAAACGAGAATCAGTCCGGGACAATTGTTTGCGATACTCGTTCTGTTTGACATGGGAACCGCGGTCATTCGCGTTCTAGGCATCAAGGCGGAGAAGGACGCCTGGCTGGCCATTCTGCTTGGGCTGCCGGCTGGCTTGGCCGTATTTCTTGTGTACGCTTCGCTTTATCGTAAGTACCCGCAGCTTTCGCTCACAGGATATATGCGGGCGATATTGGGCAAATGGATCGGCTGGCCGCTGGGTTTACTGTACGTGCTTTGGTTCATTAACGGTGCGGCAAGAGATGTGCGGGAGGGGGCGGATCTGCTTGTCAGCGCGGTGTTGGATCGGACGCCGGTTATTATAGTGGCCGCCATTATGGTCATGTCGGTCGGGTACGTTCTATGCAAAGGAATTGAAGTGCTGGCAAGAACGGCCCAAATCTTCTTGGCGGTGTTGGCGGCAGCCGGACTGTTCAGCATACTCCTTCTGATATTCGCGGGAATAGTTGACGTCAACCGTCTTCTTCCGGTATTGGCCAACGGCTGGCTCCCTGTCATTGACACGACGCTGCGGCAGACCATCGAGTTCCCTCACGTTGAAGTGGTCTGTTTTACTTTCTTGCTGCCATATTTGAATCATCCGGTTCCGGGGATTCGCGCGGGGATCGCCGCGGTGTTGATCAGCGGACTTATTCTCAGCTTCTCGACCGCCGTCAACATAGCCGTTCTCGGTATAGATATCGCGGGACGGGCTACGTTCCCGCTATTGGCCACGATCAGTTTGATCAATATAGGAGAGTTTATTCAGCGGTTGGATGTGCTTGTCGTGCTCACATTGATCATCGGCGATTTTTTTAAGGTCGCCGTTTATTTTTATGCGGCGGTTATGGGGGCTGCGGATCTGTTCCAAGTAAGGGACTACCGCAGGCTTGTTTATCCTGTCGGAATTATCATTATTTATATTTCTATGATGATCGCCGGAAGTTTTTTGGAGCAAATCGAAGAAGGGGACTTATTATTATACACCGTTTGGCTAACGTTCGGCGGGGGGATACCGGTCTTGCTGCTGGCGGCTGCCGCTGTGCGCAGACGGTTCCGGCCGCAAGGGTGAGTGCAAGCGGCGGGCGGCGGTTACTTTTTCTTTAAGAGATTAAGAACGAGCGGTTTGACGAACACGTACAGTACGATAACCGACATGAATACGTATTCCGGACCCGTCGAGAATCTGAATGGAGTCAACAAATTTTTAAGTGATGTACGCAAATCGTATTGCAGCAGCAAGTCCAGGCCGACAACGAAGCAAGCGCTAAGGATAAAGAGCACGAAAGAAAGCATAAGTATCCGCAACCTAGATTCACTTCCCGCACTTAGTATTGTAACGATTATTATGATGATTACCCGGCGTTTTCATTCGGTTTGGGAGCCGGTTATGCGCATAAGATGCCTCGAAACATTTTGGAGCATGTCATCGTAAGACGGACGCCTGCACGGCCGGAGATCGATGTATAACCGCAGGTTAAAAAATTGGTAGAGTTGCGTTTGTAATTCGTATGAAAAAAAGCTGTTCCCAGCGTGCCCTTATTGCGCGGGAACGGCTTTTTGCATTTTTGCGGAATAAAAAATTTGTCCTATTTCTCGCAGCGCCCCCATATAATCTATCAAATCCGCAAACTCATTCGGGAGGTTATTATAAATGAGAGTGTCTTCGGGAATAAGAGCTGCAATGTTGACGATGGTTACGGTGCTGCTTCTTTCGTGGTTATATGCGGGAGCGGCCGAGGGTGCGGAGGTTAAGTCGAATGAAATAGCGGCCGAACAAAAGTACGTTATCCCTGAGAGGCCGACGGTATATTTAACTTTTGACGACGGTCCTAGCAAATTAACTCCTCAGGTGTTGGATATTTTGAAAGAGCATGACGTGAAAGCGACTTTCTTTGTTCTTGGCGAATTGGCGGAAGCAAGAGAGGAAACGGTGCGACGTATCGCTGGCGAAGGTCATGCGCTTGGCAATCATACATACGATCATGAATATGAAAATCTGTACAGCAGCTTCCTACATTTTTGGGAGCAGGTACGCAAGACCGACGAAACACTGACCCGGATTGCAGGCCAGCGGGTGCGGCTATTGCGGGCGCCGGGCGGCACGTATACAAACTTCGATTCTCACTATTTTTCTTATTTGCAAGAAGCGGGTTACATCATACACGACTGGACGCTCGATTCCGGCGATTCGAAACGGCGCGGGGTTCCCGCCGGGGAGATCGTACGCAATGTAAAGCGGGCGAGATTGTCGCATGAAGTGAATCTGCTGATGCATGACGGATCGGGCCATAAAGGGACGGTCGAAGCGCTGCCTGAAATTATTCGTTATTTCAAAGGTAAGGGTTACAGCTTTGAGGTGTTGACGGAGAAGGTGAAGCCGGTGACGTTTCGCGTCGGAAAGCTGAAGTGGAACCGCAGCATGACCGAGAGGCAGCATGAACAAGTGCTGGCCGCCATTCACGAGGCGAGCCGTGAATCGCATCCGATGCTTGCCGCCCGCCCGGAAACGGACGTTTCGCGGCCGGTACAAGTATTGGGGAAGACTGAAGATCCCGAGCGGGAGTGGGTCGCCTTGCGGGACTGGGCGTCCGGCAAAGGGACTGTAACGTGGGATCCGGTATCGAAAACCGCTGCGTTGGCGATGGGCGGCACGATGCTGGAGTTCAGTCCTAATGCGGGCAAAGCCGTTCGGTTAGGAACGGTTGCCGAACAATCGGCTGTCGATGTGTCGTTCCGGTTTGAAAACAACAGGCTATATTTGCTGAAATCGGAAGCAGAGGCAATGTTGGCGCAAGCATATCAAACGGCGGCGACTTGAACACCAGCTGGCCCCGTAAACGATTCTTGGGATAAGGCTTACTCCACTCGTGATTTTGTGTTTAAATGGATATTGGAGGTTGTCCCAATGAATCCTACGATAATGTATCCGCAAACGTTGTATCATGGCACCGTTGATGTTTGCCTCGATTCCTTTCGGACAAAGCTGCTTGACAGTACATATTGGCGGCCGGACCGGGACTTTGGCGCAGGCTTCTATACCACTACATCACTGGATCAGGCCAAGAGGTGGGCGCGGGAAGCCGCCAGGAAATACGCCGGTATCGACATTCCCTGTCCTTGTGTATTACAAATCGCGTTTGATGCGGAGAAAATTGATTTTGAGTATGAGCCAAGGGTATATTTGTCGGAAACATTTCCATGGGCGCGGTTCATCTACCTTCACCGTACTCAAGCCCGGCAAGGCTACGACCCTTGCGTCCGTCATCCGGATCTCCTGTTCGGGCCCATGGCCGACAACGATACTGGAAAGATCGTCGAAGATGCGCTACAATTGAAGAAAGATGCGCTCTGGTTTTACCGGCAAATCGTCAGATCGCGAAGCGGCAGAAGGTTAAACACTATGCAGTTGGGTAATCAAGTCGCCTTTTGCAACACGAAGTTTGAACAGTCATTGGACTTAACCGGCTATCATATTTTTAACGGAAGAAGGTGGCAATTTCATGACCGCAAGACGGACCAGGTTGGATCGTTATGAGAGAGGGATCGTTACTCACCTTTCCAAGCGTTACGGCTATACGTTGTCGGATGCACGTGAACTTGTAATTGCATACCTCCCGGTTATTGAGAAGCTGGGCCGTTACGACAACAGCGGGGATCATGCCGATCGCCTGCATCAAGCACGCCGGAACGGACTCACGCCCGAGCTTTGGCTGCACCGGATCAACATGATCGATGCCGGGGCATCCAGGGATGCGTCCCTGCGAAAAGCGCAATTGAACTGATTCATCAGAGGTAAGCGGGAAACCGCTTCTTTTTTTTTGATGATTTTGGGGAACAGCCGAATACGATCAAACCCAAGAGAAATTAACGGAGTGGATCCACAGGCTCCGCGATTTGCAATAATAAGCGCTGTGCCGACAGAAGCCGTTGCTGTCGCGCGCGGCGCTTATTTTGTTTCGCACAAATACAAGCCGGCCGATTTGGCAGGCTTTTTTGTTTTGGACAAAGATCAAGACAATATATTCCCTAAGTCCGCATATGATTAAACATAACCTTCAGTACTTGGTATCGGAAGTAGAAGCGCTTAAGACACGATTCCTCGGCCAATATACGTCGTTACAAACTCATGTGGGAGGCTGTATGCATGAGCCAGTTACTGAATCTTGGAAACCTCTTTCAGAGGCCGCTTGTCCCTATTGGAAAGAATGACCAGAATGAGTTGAAACAAATCTACCCTCGGAAAGACGGGATTGCCCAAGCATTCACGCATTGGCTCATTGCATTGTGGTGGAGCGAAGGTGAATGGAGTGCCGGCTGGAAAGTCACCGTGTTTCCGGTGTCCGAAGAGCGGGTCTTTTGGTCCGTTCCGCCGCTTTTTCATACGACCGCTCCCTCATCGTTCGATAACGCATGGAAACTGTCGCAAGCGATCCTAACGAGTTCCCGCAAAGATCAGCTTACCGATGCATTCGTCCATCCGTATTGGGACGACTGGGATAAGCTGTGAGCCATCTACATGGAGCCAATCGTAAGATTGGCGCGTAGTGCTTAAACACAAGCAAGGAGCCAATCGTAAGATTGGCGCGTAGTGCTTAAACACAAGCAAGGAGGTAACGGAATGCTTCACCTAATCGTTTGCATTAAACAGGTGCCAGACAGCCGGGAAATTCGCATCGATCCCGTTAACAATACGTTGATCCGGCAAGGGGTTCCCAGCATTGTCAATTTCTATGACTTGCATGGATTGGAAGAGGCGCTGCGCATCAAGGATGAACACGGCGCGAGGGTTACGGTGGTGACGATGGGTCCGCCACCGGCGGAAAAATCGCTGAAGGAATGCATTTCGCTCGGCGCGGACGAGGCCATCCTCGTAACCGACAGGAAGTTCGCCGGTGCGGATACGCTTGCGACGTCTTATGTTTTGGCGAAGACGATCCGCAAAGTGGAGGAACAGTGGGGGCCGGCAGATATAGTGTTTTGCGGAAAGCAAACGCTGGACGGGGATACCGGGCAGGTTGGTCCGGGAATTGCTTGCCGATTGGACTTGGAGCAGCTGACATACGTGGGCAAGGTGGCCGATGTGAACCCTTCCGCCCGGAGAGTAACCGTGCACAGGTTTCTCGAGGACGGTGTCGAAGTTGTCGAGTCTTCCATGCCGCTTCTCATCACCGCACTTAAGGAATTGAACAAAGTGCGCAGAGCTCCGCTCCCGGGAATGATCCGTGCAGCCAGGTATAAGCCTTACATATGGACAACCGCCGACTTCCCCGATTTGGACGCCGCCAAGATCGGGTTGAAAGGTTCGCCGACAATCGTAAGCAAGACTTGGGTGCCTGAAGTGAGGAAGATTAACGGTCTATTCGTGAACGGCGACACTCCGGAGCAAGTCGCCGGAGAATTGGTGGGGAAGCTGTGGGATACCGAACTGCCGGAAAGATTAGGGTGGACGTCGTAAAAGGAGGCAACCGAAGGTTGTCCGCGGATTGGCGCATAGAACGAGCATGGAGGAAACCGAAGGTTGCCCTCGGATTGGCGCATAGAAGGAGCAAAGGAGGAGAAGGCTGTGTCAGCAAAGAGAGAAGCCGAACGAACGCAAGATTGGTCGGATTATCGGGGAGTGCTCGTGTTCGTGGAACTGCGGGGAGGGGAAGCCAAGAAAGTTTCCTGGCAGCTGCTGGGAGAGGGCAAACGGCTCGCCGACAAGCTCGATGTACAACTGATGGCGCTTGTGATCGGAGATAATGTGGCGCATCTGGCGAAAGAAGCGCTTTATTACGGGGCCGATAAAGTGTTTTTGTGCGAAGCGCCGGAACTCAGAGAGTACCGGACGAGGCCGTACAGCCGGGTTGCAATGAAGGTTATCAACGAGACGAAGCCCGAGATTTGCTTGTTCGGGGCGACGGGCACGGGAAGGGACTTGGCCGGGGCGATCGCGACCCACCTTCCGACCGGGCTCACTGCGGATACGACGGAATTGGATGTCGAGCCGCCGCCTTCCCGGCTATTGCTTGCAAGCCGCCCGGCTTTTTCCGAGAAAATGATGGCCACCATACTTTGCAAACAATACCGGCCGCAGATGGCGACCGCCCGCGCCGGCGTGTTTCAGGCGCTGCCGCGAGACGATTCCCGCCGCGGGGAAATTGTAAAAGTCGAGAATACGATGAGCGAGGAGCAAATTGCGACGCAAGTACTGGACTTCATTCAAGAGACAGGAAAGGTGAATTTGGAAGAGGCGGAAATTATCGTTGCGGGCGGCCGGGGATTGGGCGGACCGGAGCCTTTCGCGATGTTGAAGGAGCTCGCCGACGCGCTCGGAGGAGTGGTGGGCGCCTCGAGAGCGGCGGTCGATGCGGGCTGGATCAAGCATGAGCATCAGGTCGGACAAACCGGGTATACGGTGAGACCCAAGCTCTACTTCGCCATAGGAATTTCGGGGGCGGTTCAACATCTGGTCGGGATGTCGAATTCGGAAGTGATCGTCGCCATTAATAAAGATGCGGATGCGCCGATTTTTCAAACAGCCCATTACCGGATCGTCGGAGATTTGTTCAAGATCGTTCCCGCCATCACGGCCGAAGTGAAGAAGAAACGAACGCTGACTGTGGAAAGGGTGGAGGTTCATGAATGAGAAGTTTGACGCGGTTGTCGTTGGCGCCGGGCCGGCTGGCGCGGCGGCGGCGCTTACGATGGCCCGGGCCGGACTGAGCGTCGTTCTGCTGGAGCGCGGCGAGTTTCCGGGGGCTAAAAATATATTCGGCGGGGTGTTGTACCGCAAACAATTGGAAGACATCATTCCGGAATTTTGGACGGAAAAAGGATTTCCGATGGAACGGCATATCGTCGAGCAGCGGGTTTGGATGATGGGCAAGCAATCCGTAGTGACGTTCGGCCATCGCAACGAAGCTTACAAATTGCCTTATAACTGCTTCACGGGCTTGCGCGTGAAATTCGATCAATGGTTTGCGGACAAGGCGGTCCAAGCCGGCGCAATCCCGGTCTATCAAACCGTGGCCGTGGAATTGCTGAAAGAAGGCACCCGTGTCGTCGGAGTGAAGACGGACCGGCCGGACGGGGATCTGTACGCCGATGTGGTGGTAATAGCCGACGGAGTCAACTCGCTGCTCGGCAAGTCGCTCGGCGTACACAAGGAGTGGCGGCCCGATGAAGTGTCGTTGGCGGTGAAGGAAGTCATTGCCCTGCCGAAAGAGAAAATAGAGGACCGGTTTAACCTGGAAGGAGACGAGGGCGTAACCATCGAGTTTCTCGGCGACACATCTTTAGGAATGGCCGGGATGGGATTTTTATATACGAACAAGGAAACGCTGTCCCTCGGCGTCGGCGTCATGGTGAACCAGCTGAGGGAAAAGAGAATAAAGCCGTATGCATTGCTGGAGGCTGCGAAGCAGCATCCTATGATCCGCAAATTGATCCAAGGAGGGGAAGTGTTGGAATACTCGGGGCATCTGATCCCCGAGGGCGGATATCACTCCATTCCTCAGCTGTCGGGAGACGGATGGTGTATCGCCGGAGACGCGGCGCAGCTGGTCAATTTCGTTCACCGGGAGGGCACGAACCTCGCTATGACTTCGGGCCGCTTCGCAGGAGAAGCGATTATCGAGGCGAAACAGAGAAACGACTTCACGCGCGAGACACTCAAGGAATACGATCAAAAAATCAGAAACTCATTTATCGAGCAAGATTTGAAGAAGTATAAAGGAATGCATCAAATGCTGAAAGAGCAAGACCCGGAGCTTCTGTTCGACAAGCTGCCCCAAGCCGTTAACGAGGCCGCCTACCATATGTTTTTGGTCGACGGCGTTTCCAAGGCACAAAAACAAAAGTTGGCCATAAAATTAATTAAGGAAGCCGCCGGCGGAACGGTGAATCTGCTGAAACTGGGCTTTAAAAGCTGGAGGGCGATGAACGGATGACCGAGTCGATTTCCGATAAGTTGTTTACCATCCGCTACAAGTGCGACGATGTTTCCCACTTGATCATCAAGGAACATGACAACTGCCTGAAGTGTACGACGAAGGACTGCAACTATTTCTGTCCGTCCGATGTGTACGATTGGGAGAAAAAGCTGAAGATCACGACGGTCGCGTACGAAAATTGCATCGAATGCGGGACGTGCCGCATTGCATGCCCCTACGACAACATCGAATGGGTGTACCCGAAGGGCGGTTACGGCATCACCTACAAATACGGTTAACCGCCGCAAAAAAGAGCGAATCATGGTTTCTTCAACCGCGATTCGCTCTTTATTGTTATCAATATAGCTCGCTTGTTCCACAGTGAAACACCGTGGTGCACGGATGAACCAGGTTGTGCCGAAGTGAAACAGGAGGCGGTTGCACGGGCGCGCTTGTTCCACAGTGAAACACCGTGGTGCCCGGATGAACCATGTTGTGCCGACGTGAAACAGGAGGCGGTTGCACGGGCGCGCTTGTTCCACAGTGAAACACCGTGGTGCCCGGATGAACCATGTTGTGCCGACGTGAAACAGGAGGCGGTTGCACGGGCGCGCTTGTTCCACAGTGAAACACCGTGGTTCACGGATGAACCACGTTGTGCCGAAGTGAAACAGGAGGCGGTTTGACGGCCGCGCCTGCTTCGATAGAATCTTTCGTTATATCAACGTCATATATATTCACACAGTGAGCTTGTATTCTGTGCAAAGACAATAAATTAATGTGAAATATTTATACAGCTACACAATTATATGTAATGTATGTTTACAGGTAAATTACACGTTGTTAAAGTTATAGCATTGAACTCATCTGCAAACTTAATAGGGCGTGCCGGGGCGGAGGGGGAACCGAATGAAACAAAGAAGACAATTGCGTCACCTGTTGTTGATCATCGGCTTGTCCGTTTCTTTCATGAGCGCATGCGGCAAGCCGGCGGATTCCGCCGCGCCCAAGGAGTTGGCGAAAGTTTCCCAAGTAACGAATTGGTTCGCGCAGCCTGAGCATGGCGGGCAATATGCCGCATTGGAGAAGGGTTTTTATAAGGAAGCGGGATTGGATATGACGATCTTGCCGGGAGGGCCGCAGGTGTCCGCGATTCAGCAAGTGGCTTCAGGTCAAGTTCAATTTGGCATGGCGCAAGCGGATGAACTCCTGGCAGCTCGAGAGGAGGGGATACCGGTTGTGGCTGTGGCCGCCATTTTCCAAATTAATCCGCAAGCCATCATGTTTCATGCCGGGGAGAACATTTCGAACGCCCAAGATTTAAGCGGCCGCTCGCTTTATATCGCACCGGGCGCCATGTATTGGGAGTATATGAAAAAAGCGTACGATCTGAACGATTTCGAGGAAGTGGCCTTTACCGGAAATTACAGCGGATTTCTTGCAGATCAAAAGTCAGCTATACAAAGCTACGTAACATCCGATCCGTACCTCTTGAAGCAGCAAAATGCGGAGGTCTCCTTTCTGCGTATTCACGATCTCGGATATCAGCCATATGCGAACGTGCTGTTTACAACGGAGAAAATGATCAGCGACGAGCCGGGGCTGGTGAGATCGTTTGTTGAAGCCAGCATCAAGGGATGGGAATATTACAAAACCAATTATGAAGAAATTAATCCGGTTATTGCAAAAGCAAATCCCGATCTGACGTTGGAAAGTATGAAAGCGACCGCGGAAAATGAAATGGAATTGATATTCGGGGGAGATGCCGAGGCGGGCGGAGCCGGCACGATGACCGCGGAGCGTTGGACCGCATTGGCCGGTCAGTTGGCCGAAATCGGTCTCATCGATAATCCGGATGAAGCGAACAATGCATATACCACCGAATTTTTGCAATGAGGAGAAACCGGATATGACAATGGACGTCGTTTTAATGAAAGAGTGGCATCCGGTGGCGTTTTCCAAAGAAGTCCGTGAAAAACCGGTCGGTGCGGTCGTCATGGGAGAGCGGATTGTCGTCTTTCGTACTTCGCAGGGGATTAAGGCGTTGAAGGATTTGTGCATTCACCGCGGAGCCGCACTATCCCTAGGTAAAAAACAAGGAGATGAAATCGTCTGTCCTTATCACGGATGGAGATATGACGGAGCGGGACAGTGCACGCACATCCCGCAGCAGTGCGAAAACCGGGCGATTCCCGCGAAAGCGCGCGCCGTTCCTTATGCATGCACCGAAGCGTACGGTATCGTTTGGGTATGCTTGAATGGCGACGGCAATGCTGACGCTTCCCTTCCGTCGTATCCGGAATATGACGATGCAAATTACAGGACCGTGCACTGCGGGCCGTATTATCTGGAAGCTTCCGTACCGCGTGTCGTTGAAAATTTTCTCGATGTCGGTCATCTGGCTTTTCTTCATGAAGGCTTTCTCGGAGATCCGGCATATCCGGAAATATCCGATTATAAAGTGCGCAAGCTGGAAGACCGTATCGTATCCGATGAAATCGCCGTGTACCAGCCCGACCCGGACGGGCGCGGAATGCCGGTGACAACAAGGTATATTTACGAAATCTTAAAGCCGACCGTCGCACGGTTAAAGAAGACCGATCCCGCCTCGCGGGAAGTTTTCTCCATGTTGTTTGCCGTGTTGCCGGATGGTCCGCTATCGTCAAAGGCTTTTATCAATGTATCGCGCAATTACGGTTTCGATATTCCGGATGAGCAGTTTGAGCGGTTTCAGCAGCTGATTTTAAATCAAGACAGCTCCGTAGTTGAGAGCCAACGGCCCGAACTGCTGCCGCTCGATCTGCAAGCCGAACTCCACCTGCCGGCGGATCGGATGAGCATCGCGTACCGCAAATGGTTAGGGGAACTCAATGTAACCTGGGGAACAGCATAAACGTCGCGGAAATTACAAGGCACTGATCTTTACGGTCAGTGCCCTTGCTTCGTGTATGGATCAAAAATTATCGTTAAAATTCCCTATAACAAACGTTCTTTTCCTCTTGTTCCTTCCGTTTATTTGGCGTCTGGCGATACCGACGGCGGCGGCGCCGAGTCCGATCGCCATTAAAGACATCATTGTCCGTCTTCCATTGGGAACCCGCCACATGTTTGTGATCCATTGCTGCACATTGCTCACCCCTTACCCTAAATTTTTTCACTACGTTGGCATTCTGTATTGTTCCACCTCACCGACCGCTGCATTCCGGCAAACTGTTTCCACAAATAATGAGCGAATGCGGCGTGAATGTAAATTGGAAATAGAGGCAAACTAACTGCAAAACGAAAAGGGGTGAGCATCATGTGGAAAAAAGCGTCAATCATTGTAATGGCCGGAATGTGCTTGTTTGCAACCGGATGTAATCCCAATCAAGCCCAAGATAATCAAATGGGACAGCAAGCCGCGCAGGACAACCGGGGAGCTCCGGCTCGGCAGGACGTTCGGGGCGATGACCGGCAAGCGAATGCCGACAACCGAATTCAAGTAGCGGATCGGGCGGCGAGAAAAATCGCGCAGATGAAGGGAATAGATCAAGCGAATGTGCTTGTTACGCAGCGGAACGCGTACGTTGCGGCCGTGTTGGACGACAACCGCCGGCCGTTGGACCGCAAGTTCGAAGACCAGATCGCCAAACAGGTCAGAGCTGCGGATCCGAATATCCGGAATGTGTATGTCTCGACAAATCCGGATTTTGTCGACCGAGTCAATGAGTACGTCAACGACGTTCAAAAGGGAAGGCCGGTTGCCGGTTTCTTCGAAGAGTTTAACGAGATGATCATCAGAATGTTTCCTAAAGCGAGATAAGTCGCATGTCGCAGATGGGACCCATCCTTGGGTTAGCGCAGGGATGGGTCTCGTTGTTTACTCGTTGATCAAATCTCCGGTATTGCGGATCAACGTTTCTACCTCGATATCCGCCTCCAGACGCGGGTAGTACTCGCTTCGCCATTTTTTCATCTCTTCAAGCGTAAGAATCCTTCTAAAATGCTGTCCGATATGAAATAAATCGGCTTTGTGTTTCTGAGTGCGCTTCAACATCTTCCTGAACCGGCGTTCCATCTCTTCGTCTAATTGTTGACGAATTTCGCCGGGGGACGGTTTCCCTTTCGTCTCCTCGATGCTGATATATAGCGTTAATTTGGAGCGAAGCTTTGGTACGCCTCTCTCAATGAAAACTCTATTTTGCACCTCGGCATTGGTAACCTGAACGCTTGCTTTTTCCAGTACTTGAATGACCGCTCCTTGAAACTTGTTATTGAATATATTCACAAGAAGCGTCTCTCCCGAATCGAGCCGGTCGACCATCTTGCCGCCTGCGATCGTCGCCGAACCTCTCGATTCCAGCATTTCGTCATCCCCGATCCTTACGATCGCGACCATGTAGTCTTGGCTGGAAGAATGAATGGCGCGGTAAGCTTCCCAAAGACGCGTATTGGAAATATTCGGGGTCCATCCGGCGGTTTCGCTGAAAAAGTTGTAAAAGGTCGTACCGTCCTGCTCCACGCGTTCCCTTGTCGATTTCAACAGCTTCACGATATCCGATTCGGTCACGGCGATAAACGATTTCGGGGCGATTTGCCGGGAGCGGATGACATATTCAAGTTCTTCGTTGATCCCCTTTTTGATCAAATCTATATGGAATATGACCAGCTTCAAATGCAGCAAGTCCAGATGGTTTTCCACATTCATCTGCACCTGTTGTATAGCTTCGCTCACTGTATCTCCTTCCGCGGACACCGTCCTGACGGTGTACTGCTGCCGCCCGGGCAAAGGGATTTGTAAAGCGACTCTAAAATCCTTCTCATCTCCCGGGGCAATCGCCATCACAAGGGGAAGAGCCCGATGGTTGATATCTTTTATATCCCCGCAGCCGGTAGCCGCAATAATTAAGGCAACTAGAACGACATTTAAGCGCCGGAAGTAGGCAACCGGAGGTTGTCCGTGAAGAGGGCGTCTCGCACATCGGAGGCTTCGCAATATTTGCAGCAGGCTCATGTTTTTCTATCCTTTCTTAGCGTCCCGATGATAAACACCCCTAATGGAACCGCAGTCATGCAGTACAGCCGCAGCGGTTGCGTCCAATCGATCAGCAGCTCCAAATCGTACCAAGTTTTTGTGAAGCGCGTTCCGACGAAAAGAAAAGCCGAAGTCAAAATTATCATCATCCGTTTCGGGAGCCGTGGCGCCAATTTATCGGAGATATGTCCGACGGACCAAATCATGATAGATATATACAAAAACACGAAGATCATCGTGCAGACGGAATATATCATTGTGATCCTGTCGAATATAAGCCAAGGCACCTCGACGGAATCCATCGCTGCGATAACCGGAAAACGGAGCGTCGCGGCCGACTCGGATCCGTAGATTAAGACCGGCATATATACCGAATACAACAAAATAACGACGAAAACGCCCCACGCGCCGGCGATCCAGCGGATCCGGACGGGAGTTACCGCCGGAACGAAGCACAGGAACAAAAATCCCGCGTACAAAGTGAACGTCCGGTAATACTGGCGTTTGAACACAAATGAGAAAGAGCCGTCCCACAGCGGAAACAAATTGTTTACGTCGAACAGCTTCGCCGCCGTAAGCAGCGAAAAACAAACGAAGGGGATGCAAAAAGCCGCAATAATCAAGCTCGCGCGGAATATGGTTCGCAGACCGCACAAAGCCCCATATAACGCGATAATGATGAATAACAGAGTAATGAGCCATACGGGCGTTAGAGGCAAGAAAGTTATCGAAACCAATTCGGAATGGCCTCGGACCATAATGACGGCGCAAGAGAAAAACTGCATCGCCAAAGGAACAAACAAAACAAAGCTCCAAATCTTGCCCGTCGGGTTCACTATATCGATTGCGTCATGTTCCGGAAATTTGCGAAGTCCGCAAATAAGAAGAAGGAGGAAAGCGAGTTGGATCAGCGCATTGATCGCCAAAGGCTGCCAGAATGCTCTGTCCGTGCCGTTCAACAAGTATTCCGGAAACAAAAAGAACGACATGCTGAGATGGATATAGATGAACGTAACAGCCAGCGAAAGAGGCTTATTCATGTCTTGCGCCTCCCTCTGTCCAAGGTTCGGTATAGGGCTGCCCGACCGATGTTATGTGAGAAATGAAAATCGCGACAACGAGCAGCCCCGCAATAACGCCGAGAATACCGTAAAGGGCAGCCATCGCAAGAATAAAATATTTCGCCAAACGGACGAAGAAGGAAGCATGGATGGTGATTAGCGCAAAGCTGGCAATCGTGGTGGCGGCCAAGACGATGATCAACAAATTGCTGATCAGCTCAGCTTGAACTACCGCTTCGCCTAGTATAATCCCGCCGACCATTGTTATCGTCGTTCCTATATTGGACGGGAGCCGCTGTATCGCTTCCACGACCATTTCAATAATGATAAAGATCAAAATAACTTCGAATAGTGCGGGGTACGGAATACCGACCCTGCTCTGGGCGACGGATAGTGCCAATTGGATTTTTAACACATCCGGATTTACCGAGACGAGCGCCACATACAATCCCGGGAGTATTAGTGCGGTAATGAAAGAAATGACACGGACGACACGTATGAAATACATGATCACATGCGGAAATTGCCGGTCGGCCGCAGAGCAAAACATGTCGTACCAAACCTTCGGGAACACGAACGCGTACGGAAAGCCGTCAACGAACAGAATGATTCGCCCTCTCTTCAAGAAGTTAACGGCTTGAATCGGCAGCTCCGTCGATAAATATGTAGGAATCGGGTTCCACCAACGGTGCCCCATAATTTGCGCTAAATTTTGGAGGTTGTCCAGTTCAATATGTTCATTCAATTGGAGCTGAGCGCCGAGATATTCCAACGTATGCTTATCCAGCTGGTCTTCCAGATAAAACATCGAGATTTCGCGTCTATGGTGTTTTCCGACCGTGAACCTCAGATGGATGAGCTTGTCGGTCTTTAATTTGTCACGCAGCATGCCGCCGTTCGTATGAATATCCTCTTGGAACGCATCGTGCGGCCCCATAAGTACGGTTTCTTGCTGCGGTTCCGACACGGAGCGATGGAGACTTGCGGGTACCGGTTCGAGCATAATTCTGAAACTGCCGTCCGTGCTGAAAGCGATCAGCTTTCCATTCGTAACGGCTTTCTCGACATCGTGCGCGCTGAGCCCGGTTTTTCCCCCGATGCGTGCCGCCAGGTCTTCCAGCGTAGAAGGAACCGGCGCGCCTTGTGCCATACTCTGAAGCTGGAATAAGGTTTTCGAGAAGTCCATAAGCGTATCGAAACCGCAAAGCGACAGCTGCATTCCGCCGAGATGCACTTGTTTGATGAAGAAATCGCTGTTCTTGCTTTGAAGTTCGACCAATCTGGTCATTAAGTCATCCATTGTCCGCTTCACCTGACCATAATATGGCACAACGGCGCAACCATTATTCCAACGGGTAAAGTGCGGAAAACAAAGGGCTCCGGCCTCAAGCGGCCGGAGCCTTTCATCTCTGCGGATTAGGAAAGCAAGCCGTCAGGCCAGTGGGTTTCTATTCCTTGCCGCCGAATCAGTTCGAGGAAAGCTCCGAGATGTTCCTTGTTTTCTCGAACCTGGTGCGGCGTGACGCGGTTTAGTACGGAATATGCGGCTAAGTAACCGGCGGATTCGCCGATATTCCATTCCGTCGGATGCAATCGGTAGCATCCGTTCGTAATTTGTGTCGTTCCGATATTTTTGCATGCCGGCAGCATATTTTTCATTCGAACCGGCAGCAGCGCGCCCAACGGGATTTCAAAAGGCAAACTTGGAATGAAGAAGCCGCGGTTCGATTTAGTCGTTGTATGAAGATCCAAGTGATAGCTTCCTACGCCGACGCTGTCTTCGTAACGGCGAATGCCTTGTTTGCCACGAACGTCCAAGCTGACGTCATTCTCCGTAATCGTATACACCGCTTTAATGCGGCGAGATTCGCGTATGTAAGGATGTTTGGCGAGACCGTCTTCCGTACCCAGCACGTCTTTGCGCAGTCTGATGCCGGGATAACCTCTTCCTCCGCCGGGGCGCGGCGCCTCGGTCTGCAGCCAATAAAGAAGAGACAGGCTCAATTGGCGTGCGCCCTTCAAGTGCTTTTCCCTTTCTTCCTCCGGA
Organism: Paenibacillus alkalitolerans; assembly: GCF_016482785.1. GTDB lineage: Bacteria > Bacillota > Bacilli > Paenibacillales > YIM-B00363 > Paenibacillus_AE > Paenibacillus_AE alkalitolerans. Next base: position 63,702 of record NZ_JAEMXM010000017.1, read on the forward strand.
ACCTCGTAAATAGGACCCAGAAAGTAATCGTTCAGGCTCCAGTTTATCAATGTAATATCGCTTTCGAACAAGCCGTTCGCAAACAAGGAGCGATCGATAATTCTCCGGTATGTCCAATAGGGCATCGGGTTGCTACCGTCAGGCAAGAAAGTGATTTCTTTGACTTTGGCCGGATCGTTGAGGTCGCCCGTCTTCCAACCGAACAAAGGAAATCGCGAGAAACCCGGAACGAACCCGCGCCAAAAATCATACTGCTCCGGTTTCTCGATCGTGAAGTCAGCGCCTTCAACGTAATCGACCGCAAACACAAAGGTAAAGGATTGAATATCCAACGGGTCCGCCGTTTCGAGCGCATGAGCTTCTCCCGTTTCGCTCTTGGCCTCGCGTCCCGTCACATATTCCACGCCCGCTAACGGGAGCAGGTCTCCGCACTCCGTCGCATCCAAGTAATAGAAGGCGTTTAACGATCTTAGCTGACCGCTGGAAACGTGCTTAACCGTTACGGATACGATATAGTCCCGGTCGGTTTCCGCCGACACGACACGGCAGCCGTAATAGACCGTTATTCGTCCGCTGCTGACGTAAGGAGCCAGCATATCTTCAATGATGCGAAGCGCGACTTTCGGTTCGTGGCAAAGTCGGCTCACCCAACCGTTCCCCGGATTTAACCGCTCGTTCCTCAGCGCATCTTCTGTCATGGGATAGTTGTCTTTATAATATTGGCGAACCCGGTTGCGGAATTCCCGATACGTTTGCGTGCATCCGAAGCTTTCGATCCACCGGTGTTCATCCGGCGGGACCGCCTGGCTCGTCAGCTGCCCGCCAAGCCAATCCGTTTCCTCCGTCATAACGACTGTAAGGCCTAGTTTCGCCGCCGCCAACGAAGCCATGCATCCTCCCAAACCGCCGCCCAGCACTATTATGTCAGCTGTTTTCTCTCCCATGTTCACTCGCCTCTCCCGTTGGATTTCTGATTTTATCGTAACACGAGTTGGATGAGTCATCCATTTTTATTTTCCATTTTAGAGGAATTTGCCGAAAAATTGTGATGCCGCTTTTGGGTGTTGCTAACCGGAGAAAACTATGCTATAGTTTAAATATCGTAATTGAGACCTGACTTTCGCAATTCACATATTGTAAAGGGTTATCATTTTCTGCGATGGTACCTTTTCCAATATGTGAATTTTTTGTTTCATTTGAAATCAAGAAAGTCATGTAAATTTTATTTTTGGAGGAATTTCCATGCAAACAGGAACAGTGAAATGGTTTAACGCGGAGAAGGGCTTCGGCTTTATCGAAGTGGAAGGCGGCAACGACGTATTCGTACACTTCAGTGCGATCACGGGCGACGGCTACAAATCGCTGGACGAAGGCCAACGCGTTGAATTCAACGTAGTTCAAGGCAATCGCGGTCCGCAAGCCGAGAATGTCGTAAAACTGTAAGAATGTGCCGAATAAAGGCTGCCCTTAACATGAAGTTAGGGGCAGCCTTTTTCATAAAATTCCATTGAGGAGGCTGGTCCATGTATTATTCACGGAAGAGGGCGTTGGAGGATATTCCGAACGAAATGACCTCCATTTGGTCGTGTACGAAGGAAGATTGCAACGGTTGGATGAGAGACGATTTTTCGTTTGAAGCCATGCCGTGTTGTCCGCAGTGCAAGTCTCCGATGATCAACAGCGTGAAGAGTCTCCCGATTCTCATCAATTCAAATCAAGACTTAAAACATTTGAAGAAGACCGTCCCAGTCAATGAATAGATAGATGGTTTTGCATAATAATAAAAAAACGAAAAGCGGGTACGCTTTATGGGGAGTAATGTTTAAGGAGATTTGGTTATGCCTCAAGAGAATTACAAACTGAACGTATTTGATCCGCAACTGGAACCGTATTTGACTGAATTGTATAAGCAGCATCGCGAGCGCGCGGCGGGAATCGACTGGAGCTATCATGAGTATATCCCTTGGGAGTTAGGCCGTTGTTTTAAGAAACAACCTTGGTCGGTCGAACAAAGGAAGCTTCCGCAGGCGATCTATACCGCAGTGGAAACTTCTTTATTGACCGAAGTGAACTTGCCGTTCTTTTATCATCATTTGGCGGTGACGTTCAAAGGCTCGCTGCAGGTGCTCCAAGATTTCGTCCATACTTGGGTGTCCGAAGAAGATCAACATTCGTCGTTAATTGAAACTTATTTAATCGTCACCCGCAACGCCGACCCGCACGAGCTTCACCGGCTGCGTAAACAAGTGGTCGAAGCGGGTTTTATGCCTGATTTTGATACGGCTATGGAGACGATGGTCTATACGTCCATTCAAGAACTGGCCACCATGGTGTTCTATAACAATGTAGCGAAAGCGGCTGGAGACCATGATCCCCAACTGGCCAAACTTCTTAGGAGACTGTCCAAAGACGAGGCGCTGCATTTTGCTTTTTACCGGGATGCCGTCAAGGGTTACCTTGGAGTGGACCATAATTTTGTTTATTACATTCATAAGGCGATGACAAGCTTTGCAATGCCGGGCAAGGAAATGCCTTCCTTCAAAGACCGCATGGATATCATCGCGAAAGAAGCCAATTATGGGCCGGTCGCATATTTTAACCAAGTTTTCGATGTCTTGATGCAGACTTGGGCCATTGATAAATTGCAACCCAGCAGAACCGAAGCGGAACGGGCGAAACAAGATTTGTTGGAATATCATCTGAAATTAAAGCGTATTTCCGAGAGGCTTGCAGCCAAGGGAGTACATTAGACATAAGGGCATTGACCGTAACGAGGTCGGCGCCTTTTTTTGTTTTTCGGAACTATTTCACTCCGGGCATTGCTTGAAAAACCGATGAATCGGGTGATTGAGGTCTCGTTGCTTGCTCAACCGACTCCAGTATCTTAAAGGCCTCTTCATTAGTAAGTCCGCACATATCTTCAGACGGCCGCAAGCTGCCGCACACTGCGGGACGTTCGGGCTTTCCGAAAAGCCGGCATTTGTTACCGGGCGTCAGCTGGATACAGCGAACGCCCGCCGGCTTGCCTTGCGGCATGCCGGGAATCGGAGAAGATATGGAGACGGCAATGCAGCAAGCGGCGCAACCTATTCTGCAATCCATACGATCCCTCCTTAATATCCTCTCATTATAACGCCGTTCAACATATATCGCACAAAGTTGTCCATATTCCGGAAAGATGGCAGGTATTCGGCAGACAACAACTTTCCAATTGACGAAACAATGGTTAGCGCTTATCATTTCAATAATATATGTTATTAAGGAGGTCCGGCGAGGATGTTGAATATTCGATCCTTTTTGAATAAATCGAATGAAGATAAGTGCCATTTACATACATGTATCCAACCCAATCTCATCGACCTTCCGGTTTGTGCTGTAGCGATACTTGACCGCATGCGAGTCAGTATTGAGTAACGCTTAACATACTTACACGGCCATGGACGTTTGAGTCCATGGCCTTTTTTCTTGTTACAGTAAAGGAGCTGAAACCGATGTCCGAATTCCGTCCCGTAATCATGAGTGAACTGCAGAAAATCGAAAAAGAGGAAAAAGTGAAAATCTTGTACGCCTGCGAGTCAGGCAGCCGGGCGTGGGGTTTTCCATCCAAGGACAGCGACTACGATGTGAGGTTTATATATATACGTCCGGTCGAGTGGTATTTATCCATCTTTGATAAAAGGGACGTAATCGAACGTCCGATTAACAATATGCTGGACATTAACGGATGGGATTTGAAGAAGGCCCTTCAATTATTCCGTAAATCGAACCCGCCGCTCCTGGAATGGCTTCAGTCTCCTATCAAATACTATGAATCCTATTCGATTGCAGAGCAAATACGCGGGATATCTCCTTTAACGTTCTCGCCGAAATCTTGTATGTACCACTATCTTAACATGGCGAAAGGCAACTATCGGGAGTATCTGCAGGGAGAGCAAGTAAAGATCAAAAAATATTTTTATGTGTTAAGGCCGATATTGGCTTGCTGCTGGATCGAAAAGTACAACAGCATGGCGCCTATACAATTTGACCGTTTGGTGGAATCGTTGATTCCAAAGGAAAGCGAGTTGTACGGCATTGTGCAGCAATTATTGGTTCGCAAAAAAGCAAGAAGTGTGGGGCTAAAACAGTGAAAGGAAGATACGGATGGCTATCGTACAAGTGAAATCAACAAATCCGAATTTATCTTTTATTATCAAGAAAAATCCGAATTCCGGCATGATGCTGAGATCCATTCGCAAAGGGACGGCTTATGGTTGGTATACGGATCACTCCACGTTCAATGTTTATTTTAAGGATGCGGATAACGATATTTCCTATAAGCAGCATGAACGCGAAGGGTTCGAGTATTTGAATGTGTCCCGCTACAACACGCCTTTATTTCCATTGAACGCTATCAATGAACTTTTCTCGGCGCCGCTGAAAGCGCAAGACGACCGGGACGCGGAAGGATACGAAAATATATTTTTCATCAATATGATTCACATCGAAATGGTGCGGTATGTCGAATTTTTTGAGAAGCATATGAAGGATGTTACGTTTGAAATCAATCATCTCGCGCACAAGAGCTACTCACTGACGGTAACGACGAACAGAAGCCTCTTTTATCTGCTTCATGTCGTAAGCGTATTGTGCTTGTTTTTATCGATGTTTGGGAATGAAAATATCGATATTTCAGACAGCGTCTTGGACAAGTACATCAGGAGCCTCAACGTGATCGACGCTCCGTTTTATATCCGCAGTTTATTTGTAAGATATTTCTTGTCCTCTAAAGAGCGGTTTAGAAAATATAAAGCCGAAGTAGAGAAGACAAGCCGTTATGATATCCGGTTTGATTTTGGAGCCACCGGGTTTCAAAGGAGAAATTATATCGGCGGTGTGCTGCCCTTTAACAAATCCATATTGGATATCGGCTGCGGGGAAGGCTTTTACGCGATTCCTTTTGCAGGCAAGATTGAGGACAGCTATTATGCAATCGACATCAATGAAGAACTTCTTGAAACCGTACAACGGAAGGCAGCGTCAAGAGAGATCGATAATATTGCCACGTTTCGTTCCGTTGATCATTTCCTGGAACACTACAATGGTGAGCAGGTGGATGTCATCCTAACAGAAGTAATTGAGCATTTGAATCAAGATGAGGCCAAAGGTTTAATTCTTCAGATTTGCAAACATGTAGACTTTGATAATTTTATTATTACAACGCCGAACTCCGACTTTAATCAGTTCTACGAATTGACCGGCTTCAGACATGACGACCATAAATGGGAGATGGGTCAGGAGTCGTTCAAACGGTGGTTCTTGGATGCCGTCTCGGAAACCGATGTTAACTGCGAATTTGTAGAGGTCGGGGACGGTGTTAACAATATCCGGACTACGCAAGGCGTCATTTTGAAGAAAAGGGGGGCGTAAACCGTGGAGATTGTGACAAAAGTTCATACCGTCTTCATGATGGTCGGGTCAACCGAATGCGGGAAGACAACCTTTGCGAAGGAAGTTTTACTCCCTCAACTTAGATTTGAAGATGAAACAAAGAGTATAAGAGCAAATGTTCAATATATTTCATCTGACAGCATTCGCCAAGAAGTTCTGGGCTTTGACTATGATAAATATGATCAAGTCATGTTGGAGGCAAGCGAGCAAGCGTTTCATCTATTGTTTGAGAAATTAAAGATGGTAACGTCGTTTCCGGTCAATGCGGAATTTGTGGTGGTCGATACGACCGGCTTATCCGAGGATTTTAGGGCGCAGGTTCGGGATATCGCCTTTGAGAACAATTATAACTTGGAAGTCATTCTGTTCGATTACCGGAAACGCGAGGACTATTACGCATCCGAACGTTCAAAGAAACTAATTACTAACCATATTAATCGATTAAAGAAAGATGTACTTGGCAGTTTGCCGCGGGAAGGGTACTCCCGGATTCACAAGGTACGTTATAAGGATTTTTTCTCGGTCGAAGACGGGCGGGTAAATCCCGGCTATACAGTTGTAATTGAGGATAAGGATCAATATTTGTCCACGATCCTCCCGCACGATCAGAAATATATCATCGTTGGCGATGTCCACGAGTGCATTTCCGAACTTAAAGGATTGCTGCTCGGTTACGGGTACAAAATTGAAGCGGATCGGTTAGTGGCCACAGATAAAGTACGCGATACGAAAATCATTTTAGCGGGCGACTGGATTGACAAAGGCAAGAACACAAGAGAAACCGTAGAGTTTTTGTACAATAATCAAGATCACTTCTTCTTCGTCATGGGGAATCATGAGAATTTCGTGTATAAGTTCACTAAGGGCGAAATAAAAGACGTCGATCAAGAGACGCTTGATTCGTATTTCGACTCCACTCAAGTTCTGTTAAACGATAAGGAACTATTGGAGAAGTTTTATCACCTGGTTTCTCTTTCGAAGCCGTTTTTCAAATTTGCGGGATCGAAAGGGCCGTCTTTTTACGTTACGCACGCGCCGTGCAAAAAAAAATATATCGGCAAGCTGGATATGAATTCGGTTCGCCATCAGCGCAATTTCCGCATCGACCGCAACGCTCCGCTGGAGGAACAGCTCGCATTTCTAAAGCAAGAAGCGGTGAGCAACCATCCGTACCACGTATTTGGTCATATTGCAGCGAAAACCGCTTTTCGCATTAAAAACAAACTTCATATTGATACGGGAAGCGTTCACGGCAATGTGCTGACATCGGTCGATATATCGTTTAAACCGTTTATGAAATCGCATAAGTCCGGCCAAGCTGTCATGGCGGATGAACTCAAGACGTTATTCCAGCCGGAACGGAAGGTATCTCTTCAAGACTTGGATGACGATGAAGTCCGCAGACTCCACTACTGCTCCAGAAATAAAATCAATTTCATTTCCGGAACGATGTCTCCGGCAGACAAGGATGAGTCCGTCCATGAGCTTGAGTCCTTGAAACGCGGGTTGGAGTATTTTGCGCAGCGAGGAATTGACAAAGTTGTTTTGCAGCCGAAATACATGGGATCAAGATGCAATGTATACCTGCATAAGGATATTGAGCAATGCTTTGCGGTCAGCCGTAACGGATATAAAATCAATCAGGTTGATTTAACTGAGATCTATGGGAGACTTTTGCAAAAGTTCGGCTCTTACATGGAGAAAAATGAGATCGAGATAATGATCTTGGACGGAGAACTGCTTCCATGGCAAGCAATAGGGGAAGGGCTGATTGAAAGACAGTTCAAACCGATCGAGAAGGCGTTGGCAAGCGAGCTTCAGTTTCTGGAACAGAACGGCTTTGAGAAAGCATTCCGTCAGTTGGTTGAAGAGTATACGGCAAGCGGCTTTGAAAAAGACCAATTCCACATCTCCAAAACCATGTTGAGCGAGAAGTATGGGGCGAGTATTTATCAAAATTATAAGCATGTTCACGATATTCTGGAAACCCATGTTCCGCTGGCGGATCATGTGAATGCATATAATAACTATAAGAAACAGCTGGAATTGTATGCCGAAGAAGGTGAACTTGAGTACAAACCTTTTGCAATCTTAAAAGTCGTGTATAACAATGGGGAAGAACAAATTCCGGATTGGAAAACGTCCGAGATGTACAGCTTCTTATCGGATGACGAATTCCTCTTGGTGGATATTACTGAATCCGGCAACTATGTGAGGGCTCGGCAATATTTCTCCAAACTAACCGTCGAGAACAATATGGAAGGCGTTGTCATTAAGCCGGAGGCGGTTGTCGGCAGAGCCGTCCCGTATATGAAGGTTCGAAACCCGGACTATTTATCGATCATTTACGGGTATGACTACAAATTTCCGCATAAGTACCGCAAATTAATGAAACAAAAGAACATCCACCCGAAGCTTCGTGCGTCAATGAACGAATATCGGCTGGGCAATAGAATGCTCTCCATCAATTTTAACGAAATTACACCGGACAATGATTCATATAAGGAAGTAGTCGCTAATTTGCTTTTTGAATGCGCCAAGGAGAAAGAAATCGATCCAAGGCTGTAGACGCAAGGCTGCCGTTCATTACGGCAGCCTTCGTTGCTGTAATAGGCTTTCGTACCTCTACTCACGCCGAATGGAAAGATGCGAATCCTTCCGATATGTTCGTTTCAATCTCGCCGACGATTTCCATCGTTGAGGAGACTTGCCCGAACTCGTATGCAATAGCCGTCAAACTTAACCGTTGAATTTCTTCGGCGGAGACGGCGCCCCAGCCCATATCCGGATAATCCGCGGCGGCATTCGCGTCGCTCAAGACAATCGCTTTATACTCCTTGTGGACGGCGTCTCGGACAGTCGCTTCGCAGCATACATTCGTCGCCGTTCCGCAAACGATCAGCGTATCGACGTCTCGTGAGCGGAGAATCGTATCCAAATCCGTGAAGTGGAAACCGCTGTAGAATAACTTGTTGATTATAATGTCCTCGGGTTTCGGGGCGAGCTCGTCAATAATTTCCGAGTCGATGGTTCTTCTTCTCAAGAGGTCGACCACTTTCGGGTACATATCGTTCATCCGGTTGCTATCACCGTCTCCCCGGACTTTATGGCGCAAATAAACGACGGGCATGCCCGCTTTTCTTGCGGTGTCGGACACGCTCCGGATATTGTCTATGATATGCTCCGTATTTCTCACATAAAGCGCACCGTCCGGCTCGCAAAAAGCCTTCTGCATATTAATGATGATCAGCGCCGTCCGGTTCGGATCGAGATCCCATTTCACTCTCTGTTTAGTCCTCATTCGTACGCCTCCTTATTGCAAGCAACGCTTTTGTTAACAATTTTACCATAAGGAGTTATATTTGTTCGATTAATGTTATGTATTGTGACATTCATTTTATTTTTGGGGGTAGAGACTGACCCCATAAGATGGCCTCGAAAAGTAAATAAGGGATTTCCAAGTACTTATTTACTAATGTTTGAGCTGGCCCGGACAGCATTAGCGACTCGCGGGTACTTATTTCACAGAAATAGAACCTATAGCCCATCAATGTGAAAAAATAAGTACCCCCAAATCCCTTATCCTTAAATGCGGGGGATAGTATTGAACAGATAAGTACCCCGAAATCCCTTATGACAAAAACTGCAGCGATGAGCGATCGCGCTGACGCTCCACGCCCGTGCATAACCGGATGCATCCATCTGATGTTGCTCTTGCATAAAACAACCGCTGCGAAACAACTTAATAAGGCGGATGAATATCAATAGGGGGCGGTACGGTTGAAAAAGGATTCACGCATTGCCGAGAGCCGGAACAAACTAACTGAAAATATCGAGAGCCAGGTGCGGCGGAAAGAACTGCTCACGAATGTGCCGGATGAAAATGTGTTTGAAGCCGCGGTCAACCTTGACGCCGAAGCGGCAGGGGAGCGCGACAACCGGTAACGCGCCGGATGAAGGGGTTAAAGCAGCTCTTGAATACTGGGCTGGCGCAATGCGCGCCCCCCTTCGGTCCATTCGGCGAACTTGATTCTCGCGGTCACTTCGGGACGAACCCACAATGCGTCGCGCAGACCCGCGGGTTCGTTGACGAACGGACGCCCCTTCGCGAGAAGCGGCATCATCCTTTCCGTAAGGTTTCTCCAGTCCTGTCGCGACAGCTTGCCGGTTCCGGAATGCCCCACGTACCATAACCGGCCTTCTTCGTCAAATAACCCTAACAGAACGGCGTTTACAACGCCGCCGCTTAGGGTGACTCCTCCGATGACCGCGTTCACAAACCGGTAATTTTTAATTTTCAACCATAAATCCTTCTTCTCTCCGATCAAGTGCGGAGAGTTTTTCTTCTTGACGACGATCCCTTCCATCTCCTGTTGTTTCATCACTTCGAACAACGCTTCTCCGTTATCCGCCGACGATACAAGCTGGACCGATTCGTTGGGCTTGACGACGGTTTGAAGCATATCCATTCTTTGCAGCAATGGCAGCTTGTTTACCCACTCTCCGTTGTAATACAGAATGTCGAATATGATGTATGTCACGGGAACGGCTTGGCGCGCCGCCTGTACTCGTTCCATCCTGCGTATGCCGTCGCGGCGCATCACTTTCTGGAAGCTCGGCTTTCCGTCGTCGCCTAAAGCGATCACCTCGCCGTCGAGAATAACCGATAGCGCGCCGCAATATGAGCGCAGATCGACAAGCTCCGGATAATGCAGCGTGCGTTCGCGCGTCTTTCGGTTGAATAACCGCACGGCATGCCCGTCGTAATAAGTGCAAATCCGCACGCCGTCCCATTTAATTTGCGCAAGCCATTCGTCGGTGTCAGGGATCGTATCGCTGCTTGCCGGTTCCATCGGCACGATCGGATTCAAACGGATCACCTCGTCGAAAGAATTCATGCCACATAGTTTTAGCCGAACGGATTAAAATATGTTTGACGCGTAGGGATGAATTACGAGCAGGGAGTCAATCGAAGATTGACGCGTAGGGATGAATTACGAGCAGGGGATGTGAAGTATGGCGCAGAGAGATGAAACCGTTACGGTTGAAGGAAAGGAAATCCGGATCACGAAGCCTGACACCGTTATTTGGCCGATTCCGCAAATCACGAAGCTGGATTACGTCAAATACGCCATCGATGTGTCGCCTTATCTGCTTCCGTATACGAAGGACAGGATGCTGAACTTGTGGAGGTATCCTGAGGGGGTCGGAGGGAAGCGCATAGAGGAAAGGTCCGTCTCCGGCATAACGCTGCCTGAATGGCTGCAGACCGTCGAGTATAACGGCAAGAAACGGGTGTTGCTTAACGACGCGGCGACGTTGGCATGGGCGGCGAACCGCTACGGTCTTGAAATTCACGTTCCATTCGATACATATTTCAAGAAAGATTACCCTACGATGCTCGTATTCGATTTGGACCCGTCGGACGCGGACAATTTCGATCTGGTCAGGGAGATTGCGCTGGAAACGAGGGACGTGCTTCAATCGTTGGGATTTTTCAGCGTGGCGAAGACGTCGGGGGGAACCGGCCTCCAAATTTACGTTCCCGTCATCAACCGTTATACGTTCGAAGAGACGCGCATGATCAATACATTCATCGCCGACTATTTATTCCAGCGAATGCCCGGAAAAATTACATTGGAACGGGTGGTGGGCAGACGGGGGCAAAAGTTGTATTTCGACTATCTTCAATTGTGGAAAGGACGGACGATGATTGCGCCGTATGCAGTGAGGGCGCGGGACCATGCAACGGTATCCGCGCCGGTTACTTGGGATGAGGTGGAGAGAGGTTTTCTCCCGGCCGATTTTACTTTGCTCAATATGCGGGAGCGAATCGCGCGCTTAGGGGATCTGTTCGCGCCGATCACCACTGAGTCGCATAAATACAATCAAAGCTTGGATGAAATGATCGGTTTTATCCGGACTCACGCATGAGCCGTGTCGCAGGAGACGGACAATTCGGCACGCAAGGTCTCGTTCGGTTTGACCAAAACCAGCTCCTGTTTGCGGTTCAACTCGCTCGTCAAGGCCATCCAAGGTTCTACACAGACAAAAGGCTTGCCCGGCACGCTCCACAACACCACATATTTAAAATGCTCGCTGTACTTCATTCGGATGACCCGATCGGACGATGGACGAAACGAAATTTCTCTGTTTTCTGCGCCCAATAAGGCGGCGGATTCCACCATCTCGCTTAAATCAAGAGAGCCTGTAAACGGCTTCTGCTCGTTATCATTGTAATCGTAATAAAGCCGAGCATCGGTTTCATAACTGATGTTTTTCGAATCGGCTGCGAAATAAGGGTGGAAGCCGGCGTACATCGGCATATCGGTGTCCGAAAGATTCCGGTATTCCTGCAGTATGTGCAGCGCGGAATTTTTCAGTGTGTATGTAAAAACAAGCTCGAAATCGAAAGGGAATTGTTCGCGGGACGCTTCATCGCTTCCGAGTTTCAACGTAACCGACGCTTCGCCGTGTTGTTTCGTTCCGATCGCTTCCCATGGACTGATTCTTGCCACGCCATGGTTTTTCATCGAATATTTGCGCCCTTGCCATTCATACGAGCCGTCCGCCAGCTGCCCGCAAATCGGGAACAACACCGGGATACCGCCCCGAATGTTCGCTTGCGGATCGTAGAACGTCTGCTTGTCCATGTACAGCAGCTCTTTGCCGCCGGCAATGTGGCTCGTTACGATTCCTCCCCGTTCAGGACAGATGCAAACCCGTGAAGAAGTGTGTTCTTCCGCCAGTTCATAAATCATATAATTATCTGTATACGTTGTTACGCTGTAATTTGACATCAATGCAATCCCTCTCCTCACAGTAATGTAGTCATAAATATTTAACCAAAAAAATTGTTGTATGCATATTCTCCAATTGGGCACCATTTACAATGTATGGACCCCACGAAGGGCTCCATAACTATTTATCGCTACAATAAGATTCGGAGGAAAACATGAACGGTACAGTAAAATGGTTTAACGCTGAGAAGGGTTACGGTTTTATCGAGACGGAAGAAGGGAATGACGTGTTCGTTCACTTCAGCGCGATTCAAGGAGAAGGCTACAAGAGCCTGGAAGAAGGACAACGTGTCGAATTCGAGGTGGTACAAGGCAACCGCGGGCCTCAAGCCGAGAACGTCGTGAAACTGTAAGTCCAAACACACTGCCCAAAGCGAAAGTATGGGCAGTTTTCTTTTTTGAAATCCACAGGAGGGCGCTGCTATGAACTTTCGTAAAAAGTGGGAGGAAAAAGCTCCCGAAGAGGATACGGCTGTCTGGTCCTGCACGGAAGACAATTGCAACGGCTGGATGCGGGACAATTTTCGCTTCGAATCCGAACCGAGATGTCCGCTATGCTCCGCGCCGATGGAAAGCGAGATCAGATCGCTTCCCACGCTCGTCAATTATGTCTCGTTTCGGTAAATGCGGACTTCGGCTTCAAAGCGAAAGGGGCTGCCCTTTAGTCATCATCGATGACTTTTGGGAAAGCCCCTTCGTTTTGCGGCTTTGTTCACGCCGGTTGTATGATGCCGCAAGCGAGCCGCTTGCCCGCGTCTCCCGCAGGTTGCGTGCGGTAATCGTCCGGATTTTGATGAATGATAACGGCTTTGCCGATCGCGTCGTTGACCCGGAATTTATTCGTAAAGAAGCTCATTCGGGCATAGCCGCCGTTCGAAAACAACACGGGGAAATCCCCTGCGTGGTTGCCGTGCGGTTGATTCGTCGGATTCCAATGTTCTCCGGCTGCCTCGAACGGTTTGTCGGGATCGCCGACCGCGCAGGAGGCGTTCTCGTGAATGTGAAATCCGTGGGGCCCGACCGGATCTTGCCCGTCTTGAGCCGGCCTGTATGGGGGAAGACCGAGCACTTCCACGTAAACCTCAGTACCGCCTCTTACCTCCTGCATTATAACGATTCCTCTTAGATTGGGAGCCAACGGACCGCCTTGGATGTTGGCGAATGCGCGCTGTCTTCCGTACTCCGCAATACGCGGCAATATCATATCCCTCACCCTGTCGTTGCTTGATCGCCATTACTACGCGGACAACCTTCGGTTGCCTCTGAATTCATATCCGCAGTATATGTAATTCGCCTAAGGAAGTGAGGAAAGCGACATTTTCAGTACTAAGCTTCTTTGGCATTAAGGAAGAACACGGCTATCGTACCGGGTCCCGCATGAGCGCCTACCGCGGCGCCGATCATGCTGACGAAGAAGCTGCGGCAGCCGAATCGTTCCGATATCATCGCTTTCAACTCTTCCGCCGCTTCCGGATCGTCCCCGTGACTGATGCCGATCGTTTGGTTCGCCAAGTCCGCCCCGCGCCGCTCCATAATTTCGACGATTCGCGAGAATACCTTCTTGCGTCCGCGAACCTTCTCGATCGGAACAAGCTTTCCCTCTTCTACGTGAAGGATCGGTTTAATATTTAACAACCCGCCGATGAACGCCGCCACGGGACTTACCCGGCCGCCGCGCACCAAATATTCCAGGTTGTCGACTGTGAATATGTGCTCCATGTGCTCCGCATACCACCTTGCCCTGCGGACGATCTCTTCTTTGGATGCGCCGCCCGCGGCGAGCTCCGCCGCTTTGAGCGCGACCAAACCGGCGCCTGCGGACGCGCATTTCGAGTCGATGATTTCAAGATCGAGTCCGGTAAGCTCCCCGGTTAAATCGCCTTTGACCATCACCGCAGTTTGATACGTGCCCGACAGCTCCGACGAGAAAGCTACGTACACGGCGCCGTCCTCATTCTCCGCGGCGCTGCGGAACACGGATTCGACGTTTCCGTACATCGGCTGGGATGTCTTATATGTACGGCCGCTGCGCATTCCTTGAAACAGTTCGGCCGGTTTGAGCGTCACGTTGTCCAAAAACTCCTCATCCCCTAAATACACCATTAAAGGAATCACATCAATACCGTGCTGCTCGGCGACCTCTTTGGGCAAATCCGCCGCGCTGTCCGCAATAATTTTTACCGTCATTACCGCTCACCCTTTCTCTTGAATTGGATTTCGTACTCGTTATGTACTGCCTCTATTGTCTCATAACAGAAGAAATTGTAAATTAGCCGCCATCGAAAATACGCTGCGGAATTTTTTCTGTTATGATGGGAAGTGTGGGGAGACAAGGGGAGATACATAATGACATTCGCTTTGTCGGCATTAGGTCTCATTGCATTGTTCTATGCAGTGTTTATTGTTCCGACGCAATGGGTAAAGATCGAACGGGTTTCTTATCCGATAGGCCTTAACAAAAGAGTGCTCCAAATCAGCGATTTGCATGTGGAGAAGCTGAGAATCAGCCCCGGCAGGCTGAAGCGAATCATATTGGAAGTGAAGCCGGATTATATTTTTCTAACGGGAGATTACACGATGAGGCTGGGCTATTTGGGCAAAGTCGCATCGTATTTGCGGGTAGTGAAAGATACGGGAATCCCGGCTTATGCCGTGCTCGGCAACCATGATTACCGTCTGAAGGGACACCTCTCGAAGCTGCTGCATCTGTTTAGCGAGAATGGCATACGGGTTCTCCGCAATGAGTCGGCGGACTTGGGGGATTTCCGGTTAATCGGCATCGACGACGACAGCAGCCGAAAGAGCAATCCGGCCAAAGCTTTTCGCCGCGTTCGTCCGGATGAAACGGCCGTCGTCATTACGCACGATCCGAATGTAACTCTAAAGATCAAGCGCGGCTATAACTATTTGATGTGCGGACATTTCCACGGCGGTCAATTTCGCGTGCCCTTCATATTTCGCTTTGTAAAGAAGGGGCCGCTCCCCAAACGCGGTATCTATCAGGGATTGCACCGCGACGAGCATGGAGTGTTTTATATATCGAAAGGCGCCGGTCAAGCCGGATTCAATGCGCGGTTCATGATCCGCAGCGAGCTCACCGTGCATGAATTGTAATTTGACTGGCGGGCTTGTCAATGTCATAGTTAATATAACCTGCTCCAAGAAGGGGGATGAATGAAGATGAAGTGGCTTCGCATGAAAGAACCGGCCAACACGATTACGCATTTGATTCCGTTCGTGGCGGGCATCGCCGGTCTCGTGTTTCTCATACTCGAAACGCTGCACGATGCCGCAAGGCTGACGACCGGTATTATATTCGGGGCGAGCGTGATCTTGCTATACGGCGCATCCACGGCGTATCATTGGATCCGCACGACTCCGGGCAAAGTCAGAATGCTGCGGAAACTGGATCATATCGCGATCTTTCTGCTCATCGCCGGCACTTATACGCCCGTGCTTTATTTC
This sequence comes from Paenibacillus alkalitolerans, assembly GCF_016482785.1. GTDB lineage: Bacteria > Bacillota > Bacilli > Paenibacillales > YIM-B00363 > Paenibacillus_AE > Paenibacillus_AE alkalitolerans. The sequence goes on from NZ_JAEMXM010000017.1 coordinate 79,397, forward strand.
GGGTTGGAGGGCTGGTGGCGGTGGAGCATGCTGATATCGGTTTATGTGTTGTCGTTGATCGGCATTTTGATGAAAGTATGGTTTATCCAGATTCCCAGATCGATATCGACGGCATTTTATATCGCGTTAGGTTGGATCGCTCTCATTCCGCTGGCGCAAATCGTTAACGTGTTTCCGATCGAAGCGTTCGTTCTAATGATTCTCGGCGGCGTCGCATATACCGTCGGAGGAATTATTTACGCGACGAAGATTTTCAACTTCGTTCCGAACAAGTTCGGGTTTCATGAAGTGTTTCATATTTTCGTGTCTGTAGGGACGCTTTTGCATTTTGTAATGATCGCCTTTTATATATTGCCGGAGTAATGTAAGAGCAAAGGGACGGATGTTTCTTGCCAAATTTGTAAATAATAGCAACACTGAAGAATTTGGCTCGTCCAGAAATCTTGCGGTGTTGTTTTTTTTTTTTTTTTTTTTGCGCTGTTTGCTGTAAAAAAATTCATGTGACAGGTGAAGCTACCGTGGAATGGATTTGGATGGCGTTCGGAGCGATATTGCTTGTATTCGCAGCGTTGGCGGCACTTTCGTTTTACTTCTCCTGCTTGGTGATTCACATCCGTACGCATACGGACGATGCGATCTTGGGCTTTGAAATTGACGGAGGAAGAATTACGAGGGAGGAGTTCGACGCTCTTCCGAAAGAAGATGTGTCGATTCCGTCGCCATTCGGCTATCGGCTGCGTGCGTGGTTTATTCCTGCGTGTTCGGGAGAAACCGGAAAAACGGTCGTATTCCCCCACGGAGTCACCTCATCCCTGCTCGGAATGCTCAAGTATACCGGCATGTTTCGCAAGCGGGGGTATAATGTGCTTGTGTACGACCACCGCAGGCACGGCTCCAGCGGAGGGGATACGACGACATACGGTTTCTATGAGAAGTGGGACCTCAGAGCGTGCGTCGATTGGGCGCTGCACCGTTGCGCAAGCTCCGGAGGCGCGAGAGGCGCGGGAGAACCGGTCATAGGAATCTTCGGCGAATCGATGGGCGCAGCCACGGCGCTTCAGCACGTCTCGATTGACGATCGCGTTTCGTTCTATGTAGCGGATTGTCCGTTCTCGGATTTGGCGGACCAGCTGTCGTACCAGTTGAAGGTGCGATACAAGCTGCCGCGGTTTCCGCTCATACCGTTGACCAGTTTGTGGTGCCGGCTCCGGGCGGGCTTTTACTTCCATCAAGTGTCGCCGATTCGCGATGTGGCGCGTGCGAATGTTCCGATTCTGTATGTTCATGGGCAGAACGACGTGTTCGTGCCGACCCGGATGTCGGTGGAGCTCCATCGAGCGACCGGAGGGCCGAAGTCTTTGTTTCTTGCGCCCAACTCGGGTCATGCGGAGTCATATTACAAAAATAAGGTCCAATACGAACAGGCGGTAGACGCTTTCTTAGCGGAAGCGATGGCGGTGAGCGAACGGCCCCGCTCCGCCGTTGCAGCGGCGTCGTTAAGCGAGGACCGGCAGGCCGTAGCTATGGCCGCTGCCGATTAATCGTGCGCGCAGTTCCCTTCCGGCACGAACGTACGTTTTGTGGTAAAATGTCTCCAAGGACAAACATACGTGCGGAAGGCGGGGACAAGCGGATGGATGCGGGAACGTTGGCGGCGTTGGGGCTTGGAGTTATTAATACCGCTTTGCTAATCCTATTGGTGAGCAAGCTGCGGGGCGGACGGACGGACGATATTCACCGGCGAATCGAAGATGTGAAGAGGATGCAAGAGCAATTGGACAAGCTTCTGCGCGACGAATTTGCGCGGAGCCGGCAAGAACAGCAGGTGACCGGCGGGCAGCAGCGCGAAGAGCTGGGCAACGCGCTTAGCCGCCAGCACCACGCGGTAATATCGCAGCTTACGGAGCTGGCGAGGTTGAACGAGTCGAAGCTCGAAGCGCTTCGCGAGACGGTGGAGCGCAAGCTGGCGGCGCTGCAGGCCGATAACAACGCGAAGCTGGAGCAGATGAGGGTGACCGTAGACGAGAAGCTGCACGCAACGTTGGAGCAGAGACTCGGCGAGTCGTTCAAATTGGTCGGCGAGCGGTTGGACCTCGTACATAAAGGACTAGGCGAAATGCAAGCGCTGGCGTCGGGCGTCGGCGATTTAAAGAAAGTGTTGACCAACGTGAAAACAAGGGGAACGCTCGGCGAGATCCAGCTTGACGCTTTATTGGAGCAGACATTGTCCCCGGATCAGTATGAGCGTAACGCCGTGATTCGAAAGACCGGCGGAGAGCGCGTCGACTTTGCGGTGAAGCTGCCCGATAAATCCGACGGAAAGCGCAGCGTGCTGCTGCCGATCGACGCGAAGTTTCCGCTTGAAGATTACCATAGGCTGATGGAAGCGCAAGAGGGCGGAGACGCGATTGCGGCGTCGGAGGCGATGAAGCTTCTGGAGGCGAGGGTGAAGGCGGAAGCCAAATCGATCCGGGATAAATACATCGATCCGCCGAACACGACGGAGTTCGCCATCCTGTTCCTGCCGATCGAAGGATTGTTCGCCGAAGTGCTGCGCCGCCCCGGTCTTTGGGAGACGCTGCAGCGCGAATACCGGGTTGTCGTCACGGGTCCGACAACGCTTTCCGCATTGCTGAACAGCCTCCAGATGGGATTCCGGACGCTTGCGATCCAGAAGCGGACTAGCGAGGTATGGCAAGTGCTGGGTGCGGTGAAGACGGAGTTCGGCAAATTCGGCGATCTGCTGGACAAGACGCAGAAGAAGCTGCAGGAGGCGTCCAATACGCTCGATACGGCCGCGGTTCGGACGCGCGCGATCGAACGCAAGCTTCGAGGCGTGGAGGAGCTGCCGTCGCCTTCAATCGACGCCGCAGGGATGATTTCCGAATGGGACCGGGCGGCGGGAGAATCGTAGCGTATTCCCGTATCGGGGGGAATTATGGTCGGCGAAACTGGGCACGATAAAGGCGCATCTTTTTCATACCGAAAGGGGACGCCTAAAAGTGACAGACCGATATAACACAGACGAAACGATAACCGAGCAGCAGCGCGAAGTGCAGCAGATGCTGCAAAGCATGCGCGAGTTTGAGCGGCAGCGCGCAGGCGCGGCGGATGCGGCGGACGCGGAACCGATCGCTTCCGTGCAAAAAACCGCGGAGCTTCAATAATTAAGACAGTCGCGGAGTACCATGGTTTCATTTGTTGGAGTTATTCGGCGGAGAACGGGTGGTTTCCGCAGAATAACTTCATTTTTTTGAACTGTAGATTGATGGACGGCGTGGCCGGGAAGCGGTTTTGAGTAAATGGGATCAATTATTGAGCTTATCCTCGAACATAGGATCAAATTTTGATCTTATCATACCTGGGTCCACTGTTTAGAGCCTGAGAAATCCAATGATGCGGGTGTATAGGGTCAATTATTGACCTTATGCATAGACATAGGGTCAACTTTTGATCTTATTCTACTTTGGATCACATGTGTAGAACCGGAGGAATAGAACGCTGCGAGTAAATAGGATCAATTTTTGAGCTTATCCTTGAACATAGGATCAAATTTTGATCTTATCATACCCGGGACCACTGCTTAGAGCTTGAGATATCAAATGATGCGGGTGTATAGGGTCAATTATTGACCTTATACATAGACATAGGGTCAACTTTTGATCTTATTCTACTTTGGGTCACATGTGTAGAACCGGAGGAATAGTACACGGTCACGAAAGCCGGTTTCTGTGCTGAATCTAAATTTACTAGTCCTCGGACAGCCTCACTTTTGTTCGAATTCGGCAAAAAACCTCCATCCCCACCGTTGAAGTGGGTTTGGAGGTTATTTGTTGTTGAAGGATATCGTTACTGAAGCAAAGATTGGCCGCCGCCGCTTCTGGATTTAAACGAATTTAGCATCTGATTGCAGATTGCGTCGATATGCTGCTGCATCTGCTGGAGCTGGCGTTGCTGCGCGGACATTTGCGCTTCAAGCTGTTTTTGCGCGTTGTTCAGGTCGACGCCGATTTGCCGCAATCGCTGCACGGTGTCGTTGACTTGTTGAGAGAAAGAATCCAATCCCGCGGACGTGATCGCTTGCTGAGCTTGAGCGGCCGCCCGTTCTTCGCGAACGTGGAGCTGCTTCTGGTATTCCTGGTACGACATCGCAGAAGTGTTGCCTCTGGTTTCCATTTTGTCAGGATCCTCCTTTATAAAATACTGTCTAATCAAGCGCGGCTTTTATTTTTTAACTTCGAAAGAGGTTTTCTTATTTTGCAACGCGGACGGAACGAATATACAAATTTGGTACGGTTAACATTAAAGGAATGCGAAAGGAGGGCATCGCAGCATGGAATTCATACCGGAAATATGGGAAGAGGAGCCGGCACCGGCATATGCTGCGGATTGCCGCCGCTGCGAACTAAGCAAACACCGCGCTCGAGTCGTATGGGGGGAAGGGGAGCCGAACGCGTCTGTTCTTGCACTGCTGGACAACCCCGGTGCAAGGGAAGATAAGACGGGAAATGCATTTGTATGCGCCACCCGGGTAATGCTTCAGAGAGCGGTAAAGGACGCAAGGTTGGAGAGAAGCGACGTCTATGTCACCTATTTGCTGAAATGCCGCCCGATTCGCGCTTACGACAAACCGGCCGCGCGTGATGCGTGCTCCGGATGGCTGTCGGAGCAAATCGAACTTAAGAAACCGCGGATCGCGATGCTGCTTGGGTTGACCGCCGCCCAAACAGTTCTGTCGTTGCCCGATGCCCAATTGTCCGATCTTCGGGAGCGCTGGCATACGGCTTTCGGAGGCGTTCCCGCACTGGTTACATACCACCCGCTGGCGGTTCGCCGCCGGCCGAATTTGTACCGGTCTTTCGTATCCGATTGGGAGCATGCAGCCGTTCGTCTCCAAAGCATGCGTGAAAGCCGGCTTACTTGACCGCACGAGCCCATCCGTAAACAAACACCGCACCGGCAAGCGCCAATCCCAGTAAATGAAAAGCCAAACTGTCCGCGAATGCCGCGATCAGAGGCTCCCCCGCGAGCTGCCGCGAAGCCGAGTATGCCATGCCTCCGGCTACCGCAACCTGAAGCCAGGCAATTCTCTGAAACAGCCGAAGCACGAAGGGCAAGAAAGTGAGCAGCAATGCGATACCTATCATACTTCCCGCTGCCGTAACGTAAACGCTTGGAGAAGTTTGGGAGATAAGCATGACCGTATCGACCGACATCACAATGTCCATCCACAGCACGGTCCAGCACGCCCAAATGACAGATCGGTTAGAACTTGATCCGCGGTTGCTCAGGCGCGAACCCGCCAACGAGAAAGCGAACAACAGCGTAATGGCCGCAGAGGCAAAACGCAGTCCGGGCAGCCGGGCCAACGAATCGATGATGAAGCTGGCGACGGGATGAGTGACGGACAAGATGAGGAACATCAGGTAGGGCATGCGTCTATCCAGCATGTAAACATCCCGGATAGCAGTCCGGATAATCAGCATTGTGTCGCTGTTCGTCATGAGAGTAACCAACGCTACAGCAATTGCATCTCTCATAATGACCTCCCAACCCGTTTGTCCTATCCTATGAGCCCTTCACGCCATGTAAAACAACATAAGGAAAAAGACGGAAAAACCTCCCGGCGTTACACCGGGAGGTTGGGGTTGCCAATCGGCTTATTGAAAGTTGGAGGAGCCGTATTGAGGCGCGCCATATTGAGGCGCGCCGAATTGGGACGTGCCGAATTGAGTTTGCGGCGCGGTTGGAATCGCATTCGTCATAGCGCGAACTTGGTTCTCGAGTTGGCGGCTAGCTTGAATGCATTGCTGCAATGTGTTGATCGCCTGGTAGTGTTCCTGCAGCATGTGTTGAATCGTCTGAGCGTTTTTCTGTTCGAGTTGAGCCATCTGCGCGTAGAGGTGATTATGTTGTTGCGTTTGCTGGATCACCTGTTGGCAAAGGGACTCGATTTGCTGGAATTGCTGGGAGATCGCTTGAGCTTGTTGCATGATAATCCTCCTGAGGAATTGTTATTTTTTGGGTCTGGGAACAAACCCAAATCGTAGTGTGCTTCCACTTGGAAAATTTATGCATGAACATTTTGAAAAAATATACCCCACATGCGCCGTCAACTAGTGAAACGGTCGGCAACGGCGCTCGCTCCGAACGATTCAGGCTTGATTCGCGCCACATACCCGACGGCAGTGACCCATCCTTTGATTTCGGTGATGAGCGTCTTCGTCTCGCCTTGCTGCCCAATATCGATATGGATTTCAAGCGGCCATTGGGAGATCATATCGCTCATGCCTCTCCCGTTCATCACTTCCACCAGCTCCAAGCTTAATTCCGTCTCCCGGTAAATTCGATGGCGCAGGTCGTACATCGGCTTGGTGCGCTGTTTCCGGAAGAAAAACCTCGCACCTTTCCCCACGCGATGGATCACCAAGGCCGTTACGAACGTGGTCGCCTGGTTGGTTGTATGTGAATCGGTGCCGATTACAATCTTGTACTGTGCCGACGGATGTTCCTCCAGAAAACTTTTCATATTAAGCACCATTTGATCGATGGACAACATCCCCCAAGTCGGGCTCATGAACTTCATGCGGTATGTCTCCTTTCAGAATTGGTGATCTTTTTCTTATATAGCTCTTTATATGTTTTCTTACAGTATACCCTAATACTGACGCATATGCGGCTAGATATCAATTCCAGTATATGACCCGGCTTCGGAATGCTCTTTGCCGGCTATAGGTCCGGCGCATCAGGGTTATGACTTGAGTCACGGTAAATATATGACTTCTCCCACCTATCAAGGTACATATAAGGCTTAATAAAGCTATTCCTGCCGATGGGCTTGCTTCCCGGTTCATTGTAAGAATTCTTGCTGCCGTTCGCATTGACGGTAACATACTCGCTGCTTGCATCCCTAGCTGTGGCTCTCACGGTCGTGCCTCTGATGGCCGCATGGCTGCTGCGGAACACCCGTATGAAGGACGCATGAAGGCTCGAAGCGGTTTAAATCGTTCCTTCATTGGAATCTGCGCTTTAAGTTTGTGCCGCTCTTTATTTCACTCGTGCTGCTGGTCGGTTCGGTAGCCGTTTATTTCGGGATGCCGAAGGGTGGCAATTGCGAAGGAAGATCTTGAGAGTGCGGGTTAACGGAAAATCGTGTTCTTACGATCACGAAGTGCACGCTGGATTTACGGTTTAACGGAATTTCGTGTACTTACTACGCGTGGTTTGACAGGAAAACTTATAAGATATGCAAATTTAGGTACATGATATTCCGTTAAGTTGTTTTAAGGGCACCTGCGAGACTTCGTTAAGCACATGAATTTCCGCTAACAAAAAAAAAGACCCCGCTCAGCAAGGAGCAAGGCGGGATGATTCGTAAATGAATTACAAGGTTACAGTCGGATTCGCTGCAGCTTCATTGTAGCTGGAGGCATTCTTTAATTGCTCATAGAATGCGGCAAGAGCGGCTTGCATGTAAGGTATAATCCACAAGAAACCGATACCGAGCGTGATAATGCCGAGAAGAATCCAACCGATGAAGCTGATGTATAGCATGAACAATTTGCCTTTGTAGCCCTTCATCATCTCGGAGCTTTGACGGATCGCTTCCATTCCGCTCACACCCGGATTGTCATGAAGAATGAAGAAAGCCATGGAATAACGCAGGCTTGCGATGATGCCCGGGACAATGAGCAGCAAGGTCCACAACAAGATGAACACGATCATCAGCAAATAAAGAACCAAAGTTGACCCGAACTTCTGGAATCCTGAGAACATGACCGCGAGTTCCGGCTGACGGCCGCGGGCTTGCTCTAGGAAGAAAGCATAAAGGCCGTAAGTGAATGCTCCGCCTAGAATAAGCGAAGCGATAATGCCGACCACAGGAATAGAACCCAGTGCGCTTACTATTGCGTTAACTAGGAAGCAGACCAAAATCGATATTCCCCAGAAGCCTTTCAAGTTTGCGCGCGCAATTGCGCGAATCTCTGAATTGGACACCATCTAAAAACATTCTCCTTTTTATTTAAAGATGTTAAATATTTTTCCCGTGCCTATTCTAACACCATGAGTTATGTTTGCAAAGAGAAATTTTAAATTAAATTCATTAAATTGCCATATTTCGGTTCAATTGTACATTGATATTACTTCCTTCAAATGTTCATTACACCAAATATTGCGGCGGTGAAATATTTTCTTGTCAAAATCTCCGAGTTACTTTATACTTCACCATGAACTGACAACCGCATAGTGTACAGGGGTGCTGGAATACGGCCGGCTGAGATTTCGTCCCGCAAAGACGTTGACCCTCGAACCTGATCTGGGTAATGCCAGCGTAGGAATGCGTGCGAACTACTCGTGTATTCGACATACGCTCCCGGATGGGGGCGTTTTTTTTTGACGTTACGGACAAATATAGATCGGAAATTGCGGTTGGCGGAGCGACACATATATTAAGGGGGAAACAACGAATGGCAAGACGTTGGAGCATCATGGGAATCATGCTTTGTGCGGCGGTGTCCTTGTTGGCGGGCTGCGGTTCGAATTCGGCGGCGGGAACCGAGAAAGTGCAGCTCGTTCTAGATTGGACGCCTAACACGAACCACACCGGATTATATGCAGCGAAAGAGTTGGGATACTTCGAAGAAGAAGGCCTCGAGGTGGACATCGTTCTGCCGGGCGAGAGCGGTGCGGATGCCGTCGTCGCCTCGGGCGAAGCGCAATTCGGAGTAAGTTATCAGGAGGGTGTGACACAAGCGCGGGTCAACGGCGTTCCGCTTGTTTCGATCGCCGCGGTCATCCAGCATAACACGTCCGGATTCGCGTCGCTTGCGAAAGAAGGAATCAAGACGCCGAAAGATTTCGAAGGACGCACGTACGGCGGTTGGGGTTCCCCGGTGGAAGGAGCGATGATCGAATCGCTCATGAAGGAAGACGGCGGAGATTTTTCCAAGGTGACGATCGCAAGCATCGGCGACTCGGATTTCTTTACAGCGATGCAGAAAGATATCGATTTCCAGTGGATTTATTACGGTTGGACGGGCATTGAGGCGGAGCTTCGCAACGAGCCGCTGAACGTCGTCTGGTTGACGGACTATTCCGAGAAGCTCGATTACTATACGCCTGTTCTTGTGACCAACGAGAAGCTGATCTCCGAAAATCCGGAGCTGGTCAAGAAGTTTCTGAAAGCCGTGGCGAAGGGATATCAATATGCGATCGATAAACCGGAGGAAGCCGCGGACGTGTTGGTAAAGGCCGTGCCTGAACTGAACAAGGCGCTTGTCGTCGCAAGCCAGAAGTGGTTAAGCCCGCGTTATGCCGATGATGCGCCTCGCTGGGGAGAGCAGAAGCGGGACGTATGGGTGAATTACGCGGATTGGATGTCCGAACACGGGTTGCTTGAAGGCGAATTTAACGCCGACGAAGCGTTTACGAACGAATTTTTGCCTAAATAACACTAGCGGAAAAAGGAGGCCGAAAACCATGGCCAACGCGCTTGTAAGCATACAAATACTGCCGAAGACGCCGAACGGGGAAGACGTCATTCCGTACGTCGACCGGGCGATTGAAGTCATTCAGCAGTCCGGCGTCAAGCATCTTGTCGGACCGCTTGAGACGACGATGGAGGGAGACTTGCCCGAGCTGCTGCAAATCGTGCAGCGGATGAACGAGGAGATGATCGCCCTGGGCGCTCCGAACGTCATCTCACAAGTCAAAATATACTTTAACCCGACCGGCGGCGCTTCCATGGACCGATTGACGGAGAAATACCGTCCATGAAACGGCCGAGTCTGTTGCACGCAGTATGGCCGCCGGTTACGGCGGTCATGCTTTTTTTGCTGTTGTGGCAGGTTGCCGTATGGGTATGGGATGTGCCTAAGTTTATTTTGCCCGGACCGGTTGTCATTGCGGAAGCGGCCGTCGCGGACGCGAAGGTGGTTGCCCGGCATGCGGGATCGACTCTGTCAATTGCGGTCTCGGGCTTGGCTATAGGCTGCTTAGTGGGTATGGGGGTGGCGGTGGCGCTTCATTTTTCCGTTCGGTTGAAGTCGGCCTTGTCCCCCTTGCTCGTCTTGTCCCAGAACGTCCCGATCGTCGTGTTGGCGACGCTGCTCGTCGTCTGGTTCGGATTCGGAATACTCCCTAAGCTGATCCTTATTACGTTGGTATGCTTCTTTCCGGTGGCGGTGGCCATGATGGACGGGCTCGTTTCCGCGGACCGGGGCATGTGCGATTATATGCGGATGTTAGGGGCGACACGTTGGCAAACGTTCGCGAAATTGGAGTTCCCGTGGTCGCTGCCTTCGATATTTTCCGGCTTGAAAATAGCCGCCGCTTATAGTGTGCTGGCCGCGGTATTTTCCGAGTGGGTCGGGTCCAAGAGCGGAATGGGATATTACTTGCAATTGAAAAAAACCGGTTTTCAAGTGGATCGCATGTTTGTCGCCGTAATCGTCATTGTCGTCTTGAGTTGGCTGCTTTACGGGTTGATGGTGTGGCTGGAGCGGGCAACGGTAAAATGGCGGCGGGAGAGGCAATCTTAGGTTGGTCGGCGGATACGCATCAGCAACGAGGCAACCGAAGGTTGTCCGCGATAACGAATATATGTAGCAAAGGGGGCAGTCCATTGACGGTAAAGCTGGAGCTTCGTTCGGTGGGGAAAACGTTCGCCATCGGGCACGAATCCGTCGAAGTGCTGGGGGATGTTTCACTTACGGTTGGAGAAGGCGAGTTCGTCTCGATCATCGGTCCTTCCGGCAGCGGCAAGAGCACGCTGTTTCATATGATCGGCGGGTTGACCCAGCCTACTGAAGGAACGATTTTGCTCGACGGCAAGGACACCGGGGGACGGCGCGGGTTGATCAGCTATATGCCGCAGCAGGACAGTCTGTTTCCTTGGCGCACGATTTTGGATAATGTCGTTCTCTCGCAAGAGGTGGCCGGCGTGCCGAAGAAGGAAGCCCGGGAGAAGGCGCTGGAATGGCTGGACCGCGTCGGATTGCAAGGCTACGGTCAAGCGTATCCGCACCAGCTGTCCGGAGGCATGAAGCAGAGGGCGTCGTTTCTGAGAGCGCTGCTCGGTCCGCAGGAATTGATGTGCCTGGACGAGCCGTTTGGAGCATTGGATGCATTAACCCGGCTGGAGATGCAGCATTGGCTGCTGCGTATATGGGAGGAGACGCGCAGGTCCGTACTGTTCGTAACGCACAGCATTGAGGAGGCGCTGCTGCTTTCCGACCGCGTATACGTGCTGGCAGGGCGTCCGACGACCGTTGCGGAGGAGATCATCGTGCCGTTCGGCCGCCCGCGCGGCGAAACGGTAACGTCGGAGCCGGCGTTTATCGAGGCGAAGCGGCATATTTATGAAACGCTGCGCTCGTTCGGGCGGAGTGGCCGGCTATGAGACGAAGGGCGATCGATACGCATATTCATCTTGACGGGTACGACGAGTCCCGGTGCGAGTCAGTACTGGATGGGCTGCGCGAAGAGGGTATAGATGCGGTCGTTGCGGTGTCGATGGGTCTGGAATCGTGCGGGAAGACGCTGTCTCTCGCCAGACGGTACCCGGACCGGGTATTGCCCGCGTTCGGTTTTCATCCGGAGCAGCCGATTCCTCCGGACGGCGGCGCTGAGCGTTTGTTTCGTTGGCTTGAAGAGCACCGCAGCGAGGTGAAGGCGATCGGTGAAGTGGGGCTGCCGTATTTTTCGCGTATGGAAGCCGCGGCTGCCGGCCGGACCTTCGACATCGCGCCGTATGTACGCTTGCTGGAACGGTTCGTTGCCCTCGCCGCTCAATGGAATGTGCCGCTCGCATTGCATGCCGTGCATGACGACGCTCCGATCGTGTGCGATTTGCTGGAGAAACACGGTGTGACGAAGGCTCATTTTCATTGGTTCAAAGGGGATGAACGCACGCTCTCGAGGATGATGGATGCGGGTTACTATGTATCCGTGACTCCGGAATGTGTGTACGATGCGGAGACGCAAGCCGTCATTCGTCGATATCCGCTGTCCTTGTTGTTAACGGAGACGGACGGTCCTTGGCCGTTCGAGGGACCTTTCGCCGGGCAGGAAACGCATCCGCGCATGGTTCACCATGTGGTCGAATGCATTGCGCGCATGAAAGAGGTTTCAGTGTTCGAGGCGCAGGAACGGCTTTATGCCAATGCCAAGCAGTTGTACGGGCTTTAATGTGAAAAGCACACCGGCCATCCCGAGTCTGGGCGCGAGGTGTGCTTTATTGTGGCGTTAATAACGATGATGGGACCGGGAATAAGGGAATAAGGAAACGAAGACGGTATGAAGCCGGTCGACAACGCTGGTAAAGTTTTTCGCGGCCCGCCGGCAATCTTCGGCAATTTCGCGTTGGGTTTCGGCTTTGGTCGTATCCCAGTGCGCCATGGCTTTCCGACGGTATTCCGATTCGAACATCATATCGTATCGCCTCCGTAAAATTGAATATTCTGAAAATTTTATATGAGTTTATGGTAGCGCTTTCTTAAGTATATGTCAATCCGTTCGTACTTGTGCATACCCGGCATTTTCCACAAAAATTAATCGCGTTAAGGTATTGCGTTTCAGGCTGCAAGCCACTATAATAAATTTCGTTGACTTTAATTTGCTGATGTAGCTCAGCTGGTAGAGCAACGCATTCGTAATGCGTAGGTCGGGGGTTCGAATCCCTTCATCAGCATCATTAAATAAGAATTGTAAGCTCCGGAAGCGCTGCTTTCGGAGCTTTTATCGTATTATGGGCCTTGAAATATTAGTAAGGTATTCCGAGGTGCTTATTTGCTGCAGATTCAGCAAGATTACGACATCATAAGGAACAGCCCGGGTACTTGTATGGCAGGAAAAGTGCCTGTTTCCCATAAGTGCGGCGAAATAAGTACCTCAAAATCACTTATCCCGATGTATTCGTTGGGAACATTGAACAAATAAGTACTCCAAAATCCCATTACGGAAAATGATGTGCTTAACTTGGCCGGCTGCGAATGGAATGTAGTGGTTAACGGAATTTCATGTTCTTAATCGGCTCTGTTGGAGCGGCACACATATACAGGGGTCATTTTTAAGTACAAATAATTCCGCTAAGCCATGCCTATCCGCCAACAAAGATGAAACTTAGGTACAAGAAATTCCGTTAAGCAATTTTTACGACAGCTTGAGCAGCAGCTCTTCAAGGCTGAGCTCCTTCATCGAACCGATCCGCATGTCGTATTTCTCAAAGTGCAATGCTTCCGTCACAGGGTTCGGCACAATGACGCAGCGCAGTCCCGCGGCGACAGCCGCCTTGGCGCCGTTGGCGGAGTCTTCGAAAGCGACCGCTTCGTGCGGTTCAATGCCGAGACGGCGAACCGACAACGTGTACAGCTCCGGATCCGGCTTCACCTGCGCGACGTCGTCTTTCGTGCAGAGGGTTTCGAAGTAATGCATCAGACCGTGCGACGTAAGGAACGATTCCACCCATGGATATGGAGAACTGGTTGCCAATGCGATCCGCAATCCGAGCCTGCTCGCATCCTTCAAGTAGTCCTCGACCCCATCGCGAAGAGGAAGCGTCGCCGCTTTCTCATGATGCTTTGCAAAAGCCCGCCTTTTCACATCCTCCAAACCGTCTTCGGAGCCCATCTTATCGGTGATATAACGAAATAAAGAATCGTCGTACGTTCCGATTCCGTGAGCGAACACTTCGAGCGGAAGGTCGATGTCATGCTCGGCCAACGTTTCCCGGAACGAATCGTACCATACCGTCTCCGTATCCAGCATTGTCCCGTCAAAATCAAACACTACGGCTTTAAACATCTCAATCCACTCCCTGGTTTCTCTTTTTCTTTTCTCCCCGATTTGTTACCATGATTAATGATGCATTGAACGGGGACATTAAAGCTTGTAAATGACATTTTACCATATAAGGCATTTACCGGATTACATAAAGTTCAGCAGGGCAGCAAAGATTTGAACGGGGGTTACCGGGTATGACATTGTCGCGTGCGGAAGAGAGAAACCGGATACGGTTCGAGCGGCGCCGAAGATGGAAAAGATTCGTCGCCGCATCCGGTTTGACGATCGGCATCGGTTCGGCCGTCGTTTGGCTGTGGCATTGGACGGGGGGTTGAGAATATGGGTTTGATCGGAAACGATTGGGATGCGCTGCTTGCGTCTGAATATGACAAGCCTTATTTCCAACAATTGCAGCGGTTTCTCGCGGTCGAGTATGAACAGGCGGCGGTGTTTCCGGAGCGGCGCGATATATTTTCCGCTCTTCGGTTAACGCCGTACGCGGATACGAAAGTGGTCATTCTCGGACAAGATCCTTATCACGGGCCGGGACAAGCTCACGGGTTAAGTTTCTCGGTACGATACGGGGTCGGAATTCCCAGGTCGTTAACCAATATATTTAAGGAATTGAAGGACGACGTCGGGGCGGACATTCCGAAGCACGGAAATTTGGACTCATGGGCACGGCAAGGGGTTCTTCTGCTAAATACCGTCCTCACCGTAAGGGAAGGAGAGCCAAACTCGCACAAAGGTAAAGGTTGGGAAATATTTACGGACCGAATCATTCGCATCCTGAATGACCACGAAACTCCGATCGTATTCATTCTGTGGGGATCGCACGCGGCGGCGAAACGGGAGCTCATTGACGAGAGCCGGCACCATGTCATCGTCTCGGCCCACCCGAGTCCGCTGTCCGCCCGGAGGGGCTTCTTCGGCAGCCGGCCGTTCTCGAAGACGAACGAAATGCTGAAGAGCTCCGGGTTACCCGAGATCGATTGGACGCTCCCTGTTTCACCTTAGAAGGAGAAAGCAAGCTGCACCGGAGGTTCCGCGGGACGGCGGCGATTATCCCAGTCCGAAAGGCCGTGTTGTTTCAGCAAAGTCTTGACCGTGTCCATGACCGGCTCTTTGTAATCGTTGGGCACGTATGCGGACCTCTCGTATAACCGGGCCATCTTTTCGGTAAGATGAGGGTAGTGCTGCCCAATGCAATGGAAAAACCAATATTTCACCTCGCGCGTGCTTAACCGCATGATAGAGGGCATGACGAACGATGCGCCGGCTTCGGCGGCGGCGTGAATGACCTCTTGCAGGTCGCTGCCGCCGTCGGTCAACAACGGTACGATCGGTGCCAGAAACACGGACGTGGGAACACCCGCTTCATTCAATTGCCGCACTGTCTCCAGCCGCTGTACGGGAGACGGAGTCGATGGTTCCAGGTTGCGCCATACGGTTTTATTCAATGTATTAATGCTGATATTGACGGACACCGATTTCATGTTCCGCAAAATATCCAAGTCACGCAGCACAAGGGGAGAGCGGGTGGTGATGCTGACATCGGCTTTATACTTGGACAGCACTTCCAAACAAGCTCTCGTGAGCCGGGCTTTGCCCTCCGCTTGCTGATACGGGTCGGTCGCCGTACCGATCGCGATGCCGCCCTTCACGGCGCGGCGCCCTCCGAGCGTGAGCTTGGCAAGCTGCTCGTCAAGCGATTGTGCGGCGTTCGTCTTCATAAATACATGCCGTTGAAACGTATCGTCCGCCGCTTCCCCCAGGAACGTATGCGTCGACCGCGCGTAACAGAAGCTGCAGCCGTGCTGGCAGCCGCGGTACGGATTGATGGACCAATCGAACGGCATGGAAGGGGCTTTCACAGCGTTAAGAATCGTCTTTGCTTGTAACGCCTCGTAACGGATCATCTCAGATGCAATCCCCCAGTCAGGAACGTTTGTTCCCATTTTACCACCGTAAGGGGTCGCTTGTCCATCCGTCAGCCGTCATGCGGTATTCATACTTCTTAATCTTAATTGTAAGTATGGCTCCTTTCCCGTAAACTTCCGCCTTCCTGTGAAACGCCGCTTCAAACACCTTCTTCTTCTCTTCGAATTGCGCGATCGTCATTCCCGGGCGAAGCCGGTAGCGAAATACGTAGAAATCGTTATCTTCCCGGTCGGACAGAGCGATCAGCTCCGGAAACAACTTATCTTTCTTCGGTTTAACGAATAGATTCGCGTTATCGAACGTTTGCTTCATTCTTCGGGCGTACCGCGTGCGCCAATGGGACCGCCATAGTCCGTACATGAAAACTCCGATTGCGATGACGGCAAACCACCTGTATTTGTTCGCCGCAATCGCAGTTAACCACTCGTCTCCGGACGGAAAAAGCGACTCGATCATCGAACATTCCACCTCCGCGGATGCATGTCTTACTTCTTTTCATTGTATAGGGACAAAGGACAAATTATGTCGTTCCGTTCGCGCAGCGATATTATATAATGTTCTTATCGCCGTTAACGCGAGATAGAGAGGAGATGGGAACATGAAATTGCGCGTGTCCGCAGTGCAATACCATTTGCACTCGATAAGCAGCTTCGAGGAGTTCCGCGCAAGGGTGGAACACTATGTGAAAACCGCCGAAGAATACGGGACGGAATTTTTGTTGTTTCCGGAGTTTTTCACGACGCAGCTCCTGTCTATCCCGACCGCTTCGGGGCAAGCTGCAGGTATCGGGGAGCTGCCGAAGTATACGGAAGCGTACCGGGCGTTGTTCCGCGAATTGGCGGGCTCGACAGGCATGCATATCATCGCCGGGACGCACGTGCTGGAGCGCGAGGGGCGCTTGTACAACGTTGCGCACATGTTTTATCCTGACGGCACTGTCGTCGAGCAGCCGAAGCTTCACATCACGCCGACGGAAGTGAATGAATGGAATATGAACGCGGGAGACGGCCTTAGCGTATTTCCCACTTCGAAAGGGACTGTAGCGCTCCTTACATGCTACGATATCGAGTTTCCTGAAATCGTCCGAATCGCAAAGGCGAAAGGCGCCGACGTCATCTTCTGTCCGTCGTGCACGGACGATCGCCACGGATTTTACCGAGTCCGGTATACAAGCCATGCGCGAGCGGTGGAAAATCAAGTGTATGTCGTCACGACGGGCACGGTCGGCAGCTTGCCGACGGTCGACTTTATGCGCGGGAATTACGGGCAAGCGGCGGTCATTACGCCGAACGACATTCCGTTCCCGCCGCGGGGCATCCTCGTTGAAGGCGAAATTAATCAAGATATGATCGTTACCGCCGATCTCGATCTTTCCTTGTTGTACGAAGTGCGCGAGAGGGGCAGCGTCACGACTTGGCGGGACCGGCGCACGGATCTTTATACGGATTGGAAGCAAGGATAAACGGCTTCGCCGTCCTCTTCGAGGTCGGCGCCGTTTACCGTTGAAATATAAGCCAAGTATAGATGTGAAACTTATACTTTCTTATATTTTAAGAAAACCTCTTTCGAGGCCAATTCACAGAAGCACTAGGAGGATGTCGTTATGTCGTACAGATCTGAATTCTACGCATTCGGTCGAAGCGACGTTCCGCTAAAGTCCGTCGTCCGAACGTACGGAGCTTCGGATTTCGAACAATTGATCGACATGCAGCGGGAATGCTTTCCGCCGCCTTTTCCGCCGGAATTGTGGTGGAACCGGGAGCAGCTCGCTTCGCACGTGGAGCGTTTCCCCGAGGGCGCATTATGCGTGGAGGCGGACGGCATGCTTGTCGGATCGATGACCGGGCTTCTTGTCCGCTGGGATCCTCAAGACCGGCCTCACACTTGGGCGGAGATCACCGATGAAGGGTACATACGCAACCACGATCCTTCCGGCGATACGCTATACATCGTCGATATCAGCGTTCGGCCTTCGCACCGCAAATACGGATACGGCAAAGCGTTGATGCACGCGATGTATCATCTGGTAGTGGAGAAGCGGCTCAAGCGGCTGCTGGGCGGCGGGAGAATGTCCGGCTACCATGAAGTCGCGGACGCGATGACTGCCGAGCAATATGCGGATGAAGTCGTGAGCGGGTTGCGCAAGGATCCCGTCATTACGTTCCTGCTGCGTTGCGGCCGCACACCGGTCGCCGTTGCGGAAAACTACCTCGAGGACGACGAATCCCGCAATTACGCGCTGTTGATGGAATGGAGAAATCCTTTTTGCCGGTCATGAGGAGATACGATTTGCCGCGGAATAACGGAGTCGGGGAACCTTTTGGCGGGAACATACGTAATAACGTGGGAAACCATTTTTGATCGTTGGAGGTTGTTCTCATGTCGTTCTTTAATCGGATGTTGGCCAGTATCGGAATCGGCTCGGCGCAGGTGGATACGCTGTTGGAGAAGCAGCGCTACCAGGTCGGCGAAGAGGTGCGCGGGGTCGTCAAGGTGCGCGGCGGCAACATTGAACAGCAGATCGACCGTATTTACATCTCGTTGATGACGCAGTATTTGAAGGAAGTTAACGACCAGAAGGTATATCAGAATGCGGAACTCGGAAAGTTCAGCGTGTCGGAGCCGTTCAAGCTTGCGCCGGGCGAAACGAAGGAAATTCCGTTCTCGTTCGCTTTGCCGCAAGGAACACCGCTGTCGGTCGGCCGCACTCCGGTTTGGTTGAAGACAGGGCTCGACATTAAGAGCGCAGTCGACCCGACGGACGACGACAAGATCGAAGTGGCGCCGAACGCAGCGATGCAAACGGTATTCGACGCGGTTTCCGGGCTTGGATTTCAGCTGCGGAAAGCGGATTGCGAATACGCGCCGCGTTTCGGATACGGATCGTTCGCGCAGGAATTCGAGTTTTATCCGGTATCGGGGCCGTTCCGGGGGAAGCTCGACGAGCTGGAAGTCATCTTCACGCCGTCACCGGCGGGAGGACTCGAAGTGCTGATGCAGATCGACCGCCGCGCGCGCGGATTGGGGAGCTTGTTTGCGGAAGCGATGGATATGGACGAGACGTTCGTGCGCTGCCGCTTTGACGAAGCAACATTGTCGCGGGGGGCTCAAGCAGTCGCAAGCGAACTGGAAAGCGTCATTCGACGGTATTCTTAAGGAGAAGGAGATCGCCTGCCATGCGGATGGCTACTCTTGGGTGGCACCGTATGCGGGCGATTTTTGTTTCGGCGATTGGTTCGGCATGCGCCTCGACTTAAGTCAAGCATAAAACCGTCCCAAGGGCTGAACCGGTTCTCATCCCCAAGACTGTTATGCGCCGCCATATTTATCCATAAAGTGGGAGTAGTAAAAACTTTAAGGATAGGGACAGGTGAGCGGGGATGGGAAGCTCAAATGCCGGAACGAGTGCCGGCAAGTTATTCGAGGGTGAAAAATGGCTCGTTCTTACGGGACTGCTCGGATTCGCACTGGCGGGTATATGCGCGATATGGGTAATGGTGTACGGAGGGGCGGTCTCTCCCGACGGAGACATTACGAAAGCGATTTCCTTCAATGCCGCGCTGGGCTTATTTCTCTTGTCGACGGCGGCGATCAGCCCGATCTCGGCGATGGGGGCGCGGAGCAGAGCGGTATTTCGCTGGTCCTACATTGTCCTGGCGCTATACTCATATTTCGCAGAAACCGTGCAACATTTCCGCGGCGTTAACCCCAGATTCGTGGAGGACGGCAGCGCCTTCGATGAGGCGGTCTCTAACGTGTTTGCTTTAGTCGCGCTGCTACTGGTAGTTTACTATGTATTCTTGGCGGTTCAGTACTTCCGGAGGACAACGTATGAGCTCCGTCCGGAAATGGTACTTGGTATCCGATATGCAATGATCGCCACCATGCTGTCGTTTGCAGCGGGAATTTGGATTTCCGTCAATCAGGGTCGTTATACCGGATTGGAAGGCAATATCATTTGGCTGCACGGCCTTGGCTTCCACGCGCTTCAAGCGGTGCCGATCGTCGCTTGGCTTGCGGAGCGCACCTCGCTGCCGGCCGAGGTTCGCCGCAGAATGATCCATGCCGCCGGTACGTCTTTCTTGCTAGGACTGGCGGCGGTCGGATGGCAGACGTACCTCGGACGCTCCATCTTCGAGTTGTCTGAGTTTCCGTTCATTGCGTTCGTCTTCTTCTTGGCTTCTCTCGCGGCGGGAGCGTTCGTGCTGAGGGAAGCCATAACAGCAAGAAACAGCGGGCAGTCCAAAGGCGTCGCTGCGTCCTAGGGCATAACAATGTGCAGTACAAAGAACCGTCAGGCGAATCCCTGACGGTTTTTAATATGTCTTAAGGAAATGGGGATGAGAAAAGGAACCGCGAGCCCCGAACACGTCATCAAGAACGCGGCGGTCAAGTCGAGGGAAAGCAACCCGATATGGGGTTTATAATAAGATATGAATTTGCGAATCAAAGTCAAAACGGTTCACGCTTCATGTCGATTTTCGGACAAAATAAATAGCCGTGAATGAACCCAAGTTCATCCGCGGCACAATGCGCAAACTCAATTTATCCCGCAGGCAGCGCGCACAAGTCATTCGTTCGAAAAATCGATGCTGCCGTTTTCCATTATATAGGTGAAAGGTTTTGCGAGTCAATGTCCGATCGGGTAAGATAGGTACGCGAGGGAGGAAATGTCCATGAATGTGACCATCGGCGCGCGTGTCGTGAAAACAGGCATCGCCGTCGCGTTGGCTTTATATATGACGGTTTTATTGGGTTTTCAGCCCGGCGACAGAATTATTGCCTGCGTGGCGGCCATCTTTACTCTTCAGCCGTCAGTATACCGCTCTTGGCAGCACCTGCTTGAGCAAGTGCAGTCCAACACGCTCGGCGCCGCACTGGCTCTTGGCATCGGTTATTTGCTGCCGGTGAACGAAATTGTCATCGGGTTGACGTGCATCGTCGTCATTCTCATTACCATTGCGCTGCGCATGGAAAACGCGGTGGCGTTGACGCTCGTCACCGTCATTGTCGTACTGCTTGCGGGAAGCGATCTGCAGTTTGCGCTCCATCGCTTTCTTCTCATCCTGGTCGGCATCGGGTGCGCATTCATTGTGAACGCGGTCATTTTGCCGCCAAATCATGTCAAGCAATTTCTCGAAGGATATCGTTCCGCTCTGCAATCGCTGTCCTTGCTGCTGCGGACCGCCGTCTCCGACGAAATGAAGGAGAGCGAATCCAAGTCGCTGCGCGAGAAATTGAATGACGCCGTATTGAAGCTTAACGAACGTTACGGGATATTGGAGGAGGAGTGGCGCAAGTGGAGACGGTTCCGGCCGCAGCCGAGCCGCCAGCTTGTCGTGCAAAAGCAAATGATGAAGGCGTTGACGATAGGCATGGAAGTGCTGGATTCGGTGGAGGAGCATTACTTCTCGCACCGTAACCGCGACGGGGCGGACCGTACGTACGACGAATGCCTGGAAGAGCTGATGAAATATCATGAGTATACGTTTTTGAAGTATGAGGGGAAGATGAAGCCGGGAGACCACTTGAACGGCAAAATCCGAGCCGACACCGAGAAATTGCTGCGGCGGGCGGTGGCGAACGCGGCCGTCGACGACGAGCCTCAATTAAAGCTTGTCGTAGTGGCTTCCGCCATTTACGAGTACGCTCATCAATTGCGCAGGCTGGATAAAATGATCGGACATATGAAACAACAAGATGAAGGAAAGGATGAACGTTAACAAAAGTGCGAGTCAGGTTTGAAACAAACAGCCCGTACGGGATAACGAAATATCTCCGCACCCTCCGCATGTATGGAGAAGTGACGACCACATTGAAACGGGGACACGTCGACCCTATTGTGGAAGTGGAGTTTAACGGCAATGTCCTTTCGAAGCTATACGAGATTATGGATGAAACCGGCGCGACGCTCGTGTTGAGCGAGAATAACGGTGCGGATGCGGATGTGGTGCCGTTGATCGTCGAGATAGAGGACAAGCAAGCGGAGTAACCGTTGGAACTTATTCAAACAGGCCCCATCCCGGCGACTGCATGCATACGATACGCGGTATGGCGCAATCGCCGGACATCACAAATTCGAGTGACGGCCGTTGAGCGGGGACGAGCTTCTTAGGCTTCGGATTCACCGCAAGCGGACGGGCAGCTGCTTACATCCACTTCTTCGCTCCAGCTTTCAGCCCATTTCCGAATTTCGCTCACGATCGGCTCGAACGCTTTGCCTTTATCCGTTAACGAATATTCAACGCGTACCGGCACTTCGGGATAAATTACCCGGGACACCATCCCGGCCGCTTCCAGCTCTTTCAAGCGCTCCGATAAAATTCTGCCGCTGATCGGCAGAGAGTTTTCTATTTCGGAAAACCGGAGCGGCCCGCCCAACAAAGTGTTGATCACAAGCACCATCCAGCGCTTGCTGAGCAGTTCCATCGCTTCCGTCAATTTGCAGCCTTTCGTATGTTCCATATCGATTCACCAAACCTCGCTTGAACGCATTTCTCCATATTATAACATTGAAATTCATAAAGTCTCATGTTAAAACTTGAGAATTTCAATGTTCAAACCAAACCTCCCTTTATTCGAGGAGAATCGAAGAAAGCCCGTCGCCTTATGGGGCTGCGGGCTTTCATTATCCGTTTTTACCGCTCTCCGCCATGCAGGCGATGCTTCAAGCGGGCGCTCTCTCTCGCTTCTTTCTCCTTCTCGTTGACGGCGGACACCGGGATGTTCGCTTTCGCAGCCGCTCCTTCGTTCGTATGACGCTCGTCTTCGTACTTGTCTTCCAGAGGGAACGAGACCAACCGGTAATCCACTTTGCCGAGCTGCGGATCCATGGGGAATTCGTCGCCCGCCTTCAACTCGACTTCATGTCCGTAATTGTCTTGGTACACTCCGCTCGTTTCCGCCACATCTCCGGACATCGGGTGCATCTCTTTGTCGTTAGCCAAGGGACGTGCCTCCTTTATCAGCCAAAAGTGCAGTATCGGAGTTACTTTTCCCTGCGGGTCCGGTTTTCATGTAGAGTTGATTTATGATCCCCGGCCTTCAACGAAACACTCGTAAAGGGAACCACATGTAGAAGAGGCCGATGAACAGGAACATGGACGCGCTTATAAGGAACGGCAGAGAGAGCCCGAAAGAGTCGGCGAGAAGACCTCCGACAGCCGGGCCGATCATGACGCCGATTCCCTCGACGGTGGAAAATATGCCCCATCCGATCCCCTTCTGCTTCGGCGGCACGAACGCGGCCAGCAGAGCGTTCCATGCAGGCAGCACGGCGGCGTACGACAGGCCGAGCACGATCGCCCACAGGAAGGCGATCCATAACGTATCGACGGTCGTTATGGAATACAATCCGAAAGCGAATAACGCGAAACCGAGCACCAGGAACCATTTCTTACCGAGCTTGTCGCTTAACTTTCCCATAGGTATCAGACCGGCCACGGCGAAACCGCCGCCGGTCAGCAGGAAGAACGAATACTGCGAGTTCGTGAGCTGCAGTTGATCCCCCGCGAAGGTCGGCAAAATCGGTATGAGCATGCTCGCGCCCAGTGTTTGTAAAATCATGCCGGGCAGCAGAGGACGCATGTCCCGTAGGCGCTCCCACAACGCGCCGAATTGTTCCGACATCGGGACGGAGTGCGTATGAACATGAGAGTTGGGTATGAGCCATGAAACGACCCATGCAGCCACGGTCATGCCCAGCAGTATGGTGAACGAAATGTAGTAGCCGAACCAGTCGAGGAAGAAGTTCATCAATACCGGGCCAAGGCCGAGACCTAGCATCCACGCCATATAAAGCACGCCCATCTGATGCCCGCGCTCCCGTTCGGATACGCTGCTCATGCCGATGATCCAGATGGGAGAGAAGCCGATTCCGAACACGGCCGCTCCCAACACAAGCAGCCAAGCATAGACGGAATATTGCAATAAAATAAGGCCGATGAACGACACCGCGAAGCTGGCTTGCAAAATCCACTGCATCGGCAATCGGTCCAACAGCACTCCGACGCCCAATTTGGAAACCGTATCCGCCACATAATGCGCGGTGACGGCGACGCCTACGGCGGTCAAAGTCAAATACAATTCATCGACCGCGTATTTCTGTATGTATGAAATCAAGATCGCCCCGCGCACGAATTCAATAAAGAAGAACACGGTTGCGAGGCGAACGAGATTAACGGGAATCGATAAACTACGAAATGCGCTCACTTGACACTCTCCTTATCTCCGAAGCCGCACGCGTCTCGTATCGATACGTCTGTAAATCCGCCAGTATGTCTTGTACGATCATTTCCGTAGACCGTTGTTTTCGAAGCGACTCGATGATTGACCTTACTTTGTTGCGTTTCTCCTCATTGTCGAGCAATTCCCGGATATGCCCTATAAGCGCGTCAGAATCATAAGCGATGAAGGCTGCGCCTTTAGAAGCCAAGTACTCGGCGTTATCCCGCTCTTGACCGGGGACCGGCCGCAACAGGGCGATCGGCAGCAGGCATTGAATCGACTCCATAAGGGTAATGCCTCCTGGCTTCGTGACGATCGTATCCGATATGGCCATGAGCTCATGCATCTCTTGGACGAACCCGAACAGACGGATGGACGGGTATTGGCGGAGACAGCCGCACATCGTATCGTACAGAGCTTTATTTTTGCCGCAAACCACCAGCAGCTGAGTGTTGGGAAAAGCCGCCAGGGATTGGCATACTTCCTTGAGCCCTTGCAATACGCCGTAGGAGCCGGCCATGATCAATACTGTTTTTTTGTCGGGATCCAAGTCGTATTTGTTGAATAATTCCGACGACCGCTCGACAATTTGGAACTCTTTCTTCAACGGGATGCCGGTCGCTTCGATGCAATGGTCCGGAACGCCGTCCCCGGCGAGTTGCGCTTTCAAGTCCTCAGACGCCACGTAATATTTGTCCACGAGCGGATGAACCCAGCGCCGATGCATGACGAAATCGGTAATCACATTATAGATGGGAACCGCGATTCCGGTTTTTTTGCGCAGTTCCGGCATGACGAGCATCGGAAATGTGTTCAAAACCGCATCGGGCTGTTCTTTGTCGATGATTTCCTTCAGTTTCGACATGCCGAAGCCGTTAAACCAACTGGAGAACCGGGTGTCGTTGGGCATGTGCCTGGTGCCGTAATACGTCCAGCCGTATAGCTTTGGAAACATCGTGTAACTTTTTATATATAAAAATTTCATCAGTGAATTCAGTAAAGGATAAGCCTCGGCGAACAGATCGACAAGAACGGCTTTGCATCCTGTTTCGCACTCGAATTGTTCTTTGAGCGCGCGGGATACTTGAATATGGCCGTCTCCGAAGCTGGCGTATAGAATCAACACTTTCTTATTTACGACCGTCACGCGAACAGTCAACTCCTTGCTGCATGAACTTCGTTCCTCTAAAGGACAAACCCGCTTCATTGTTAACATCAGAAGTAAGTTATTAGACGTATTCGCCTTTCTGATGTTGCAAGAAAAACTTCCTCTAATTGCGGTCTTGCTACTCATGCATGTGCTTCGATGAAGTTTTTCTTTATGTGCTTGGATCAAGGCTTTTCTTATTGTAGCCTATGTATGTGAAATTAATATTAACTTTACTTTCCTGTTATAACGGCATATCTTATTGTAACGAATTTGCCGAGCGATTGCACACGGCTTTCGAATAAGCTTACCCCCGACCTTAGACGGGGAAAAACCGGCATTTCGTCTGCTTTGTCATATAACGGAAAATAAAGGATATATTAGTTTATTGGAGGAAATGTGGCCCATTTTAGAAATAGGAGGCAAGAAATAAGGGACATATTGGACAGATTATTGTATTATGGATGTATAGAGCATTACTGCCTGACCTATCTGCCGAAAACAACTTACGGAGAGGAGCAAGCTTATGGCTGCAAAAGGAAGTAATGAAGTGAAGGAAAGCGTGAAGGAGATGGCGAGGATTTACAGACCGTCAAATCCGCGGAAGTTCGTGAGGGAATACGTGAAAAAATACCGCATTCCGGGAGGATACGAAGACGTGCTTACACGGCTTGTCGAGAGCGAAATGGCAAAGCTCGGCAGCACGGTTTCTTAATATAACGACGACAGGGAGGACCGCTTCGGCGGTCTTTTTTTTTTTTACATCGACGAACTCCCCTGTTTCAGGTGAAACTTGGGAGCTCTCTTTTTGCTTTAATCCAACGAACCCTGGGGCAGGAAGCAATTTTGAACAGTTACAACTATACGCATCAAGATCCGATTCAAGCTTGCAAAAGTATTGCGGAGCGGTGTTAAGGTTAACCCCATGTTATCCGTTAAAAATGACAGGCACCGCTTCTTTTCGAATATCAATCTCTATTGGCGTTTGCCCGATTATTTCGCCATCTCCATGGGCTATCATGGGAGAACTTGACACAACCTTCACTTCTTTCCCCCGCAGAATGGAAACTCCGGAATGTGAAATATGCTTTCCTTTAAACACCAGGGGGAAAACCCGGACAAGCTCGAATCGCGATATCCCGTGAACGATACAAATATCAAGCACCCCGTCCGAATAAGAAGCGCCGGGACAGATGACCATCCCCCCGCCATAATTCGGGAAATTGGCTGCGGCAATCAACCACACGTTTGAAAACGTCATTTCCGTTTCATCCACCTTAAGGGTTGCCGTGACAGGCCGATAGCGCAGCAATACCTGAAGTAAGCTGAGTACATATGACAGATGTCCCAGGCGAAAAAAATTAAACCATTTCTTATACCCGCTGTCGTTCACGGTTTGCGCCACTTTTCCGTCAATCCCGATCCCGACGACGGTTAGACAATATTTGTCTCCGGTTTTCGCAACATCTATTTTTTTAATTCCGCCTTCGAATAAATAATCAAGCGCTTTCTTCGGGTGTAACGGAATCCCCAAAGCTCTCGCAAAATCGTTCCCCGTGCCGGCAGGAATGATTCCTAACGGCACATTATATCCGATCAACTCAGGTATAACGCTTTGCAGCGTGCCGTCGCCTCCTACTATTACCAATACGGTCCGATTGCAGTCTTTTGCAACAAGCTGCCGTACAAGGTCCGCAGCATGTGCCGAGTTTACCGAAAATTCAACATGATAACCTATTTGTTGCCGTTGGAGCAGCGGTTCGACGGCTTTCCAGACCTTCTTTCCTTTTCCGTTCCCCGCCATCTTATTAACTACAAAATTATACAAACGAATGATCCCTCACAATCTTCCCCCATATAGTAATAATTCCCAACACAGCCGATCAACTATACAGAACTGCGGCTGAATACAGTTAATAAATTCGTGCATAATAGCATTCAGCAAATTGTCAGCGGAGGAAAAATTATGCACAAGAAGGTATTAATCCTCTCGGAAGCATTCGGCAGCGGCCACACAAAAGCAGCCGAGGCGTTGGCTGAAGGCGTTTCACTTCAGGAACCGTCAATCCAAACGCAAATCATCGAAACGGGAAAATTGCTTCACCCGGTCAAAAGCGAACTGGTTCTCCGCACTTATAAGCAAATCATCGCGACTTGTCCTTATTTGTGGAAAATAATATATCATCGTCTGACAAAACAAAATCAGCCTGTTCCGTACTGGCTGCAGTTTATGATTTACCGGTTGTTTCATCGCAATATCGAAACTGTCCTGGAACAAATGAACCCCGATTTGGTTATTTGCACTCACCCTTTCAGCAGCTCTACGTTATCCCGGGTAAAAAAAAACGGGTATCCGGTCAGCTTGTGTACGGTTATTACCGATTTTCACGCACACCGGGTATGGGTGCATCCCGAAGTGGATCTCTATATCGTATCGAATGATGAAGTTTGCCGGCAATTAATCCAAATGGGAATTCAAAAACATAGGATAACCGTTGCAGGAATTCCGATTAAATCAAGTTTTTGGATGCAAAACAGCAAGCAAGAGGCAAGAAGAAAACTGAATTTGAAAAATATGCCTACCGTTTTGGTGATGGGAGGGGGCCTCGGATTAGGTGGGATCCGCGATGTGGCTCGTTGGTTGATGAAGTGGAAAGAAAGCATTCAGTTGATCATTTGTACCGGATTCAACGATTCGCTCAGAATTTCCTTTGAGCGCGATAAACATTTTCGACACCCCCATATCGTTATTGTCGGATTTGTAGATAACATCGATGAGTTGCTTGATGCGGCGGACTTACTGGTAACGAAGCCGGGCGGATTAACATGCTTCGAAGCATTGAGTAAAGGTGTGCCGATGCTTATTTATCAACCGATTCCCGGCCATGAGGAATATAATTGCAATCATCTCGTGAAGCACCATATGGCCATCCGAATTAATAACCGGCAGGATACGGATCGCTGGATCGAAAAGCTGCTGTTTTTTCCCGAAGCACTCGAACGGTTATCCCAAAACATGAAACAGTTTCAACAAAAGATGAATCCGTATGCCGGTGTGAAAGCAGTTATAGACCTTCTCGCCAATAATGAAGCCACACAATTCGGAGATGGGCCAAATGTATAAAAATCCCAAGGAAGGAACATATTATAGTCGTACGCGGGATATGAAACTGTTTTACCGATTGTGGAAACCCGGTCATCCTCAAGGATTGATGCTTTTCCTTCATGGCGCCGGGGAACATTCCGGACAATACTCGCATATAGGCGTTGAATGTTTGCAACGGCATATTGCATTCATTGCTCCCGATTTGCGCGGATTCGGCAAGTCGGAGGGAAGTCGGGGCTATATCCGGCAGTTCAAGGACTATCTGGATGACTTGGATGAATTGGTCATTCAACTTCGGAATCAGTTCTCGGATCTGCCGCTTTATTTGTTCGGTCATAGTTTGGGCGGCCTCGTTGCCGTCCGGTACGCCCAGCAGTTCTGCGACAAAGTGACGGGAGTCATATTGTCGTCTCCGGCCCTGGGGATTCGCCTGAAGCTTCCATATTTCATTAAAAAATCCATCGATATGGTTTCGTTTTTGGCTCCCGCTTTACCCCTTGAACTTGTAAAGTGGAACGAATCTTTGAGAAGGATGAAATGGTTTCAACCGCGTTTGCCGGATTGGACCAACAGATTGCTCGAGGATCCGCTGGCAACGATCCGCTATACTCCCCGATGGTTCACCGAACTGCTGCATAGCGGGACTGCGGCATTAACCGATGTGAAGCAATTTCAATCCCCCATCTTATGCCTTTACGACCGATATGACACGGTTGTCAATTCCGGTCTCATTGAGCGATTTATCGAAAGTATCGCCTCCAATGAAAAAGATTGCTTCGTGTTCACCAAAGGAAATCATCAGTTTCTGCATGACGGAGAAGTGCTGCGGCATGTTTTTCGCTGGTTGGACACGCGCATGGGCGGCCGGAATCGCCCGATAGAAGTTTCAGAAAACATTCTCGAGGGTGATTGCGATGCAGTCCTTGAAATTTGAATTTTCTATCCCGCGATACATATTCGGCAAGACGATAGGCAGAATGTTTCCTTCGCTTCTTTGGAATTCCGGTTTTTCCTGCTTGAGGTTTCGGGAAACGGCCGATCCTGACCTTCCAAACGACCGGTGGGTCAAGATCAGAGTAACATATGGCGGCATTTGCGGCAGCGACATTAATCTGATTAATTTGCACGATAGTCCTTCCACCTCTCCTTTTGCTTCATTTCCGTTCACAATCGGCCACGAAGCGGTGGGAACGATCAGCGAAGCGGGTGCGGCGGTAACGGGGTTCCAGATAGGCGACCGCGTCGCGGTTGATCCGATACTGTCCTGCATGGCTAGAGGATTCTCCGATCCTTGCGACGCATGCCGGCGCGGAGATTACAGTATTTGCAGCCAAATGACGGACGGCGATATCGCGCCGGGGCTGTTGATCGGCGCGTGCAGGGATACAGGGGGAAGCTGGAGCGCTTATCTGGTCGCGCACCATAGTCAAGTCATTAAGCTGCCCGATGAAATAACCGATGCGAACGGCGTTATGATCGAACCTTTCAGCTGCGCGCTTCACAGCGTGATGCGAAACCGTCCGGGA
Source organism: Paenibacillus alkalitolerans (assembly GCF_016482785.1). Classification (GTDB taxonomy): domain Bacteria; phylum Bacillota; class Bacilli; order Paenibacillales; family YIM-B00363; genus Paenibacillus_AE; species Paenibacillus_AE alkalitolerans. The sequence continues at coordinate 109,125 of NZ_JAEMXM010000017.1, forward strand.
GATGACGATACCGTTCTTGTTGTCGGCGCCGGAACGATAGGCATCTGTGTGGTGGCCGCCATTCGCGCATTGGATATCGCAAGTAAAATTGTAGTTGTATGCAAATACGATTATCAGTCGAAATTGGCGCTCCGCTACGGCGCCGATGAAGTCATTCGTCTTGGCGGAAAGGACTACAAAAGCATTTATGAAACCGCCGAAGCGCTGGGGGCAAGAGTGTTGAAACCGGTCATCGGGCCGCCTGTCATTCAAGGAGGAGCGGATATAGTCTTCGAATGTGTCGGAAAGAGCAATAGCGTTAATGACGCGCTTCGTTTTGCCAGAAGCGGGGGCAAGGTGGTGCTTCTCGGATTGGCCGGCCTCTTGGATCGAATCGATTGGACAACGGTTTGGCTCAACGAATTGGACGTCAAAGGAAGTTTTGCTTACGGCATGGAGGAGTTCAACGGAAAGCGGATGAGAACAATGGAAGTCGCCATAGAGTTGATGAGAAGCGGAAAAATGGATTTGTCCCCGCTGGTCACTCATCGATTTCCTCTCGAAAAATACAAAGACGCTTTGGCGACGGTTGTCAATAAAGGAAAAGAGGCTTGTATGAAAGCTGTGTTCGAACCTTAAGGAATGATTGTTTCATCACATACGACAGGAGGACACCTTGAATGCACAGTTTCACCATTACAGGCACATGCGGCAGTTCCTTGCTTCGTCAGTTCGCCGAGGGAATCAGGGATACGTTTCAGTCGAAAGGCTATCGCTATTACCCGGAGCCCATTGATCATATCCGGGTCGTTTTCAACTTTATTGATACCGGCAATCCCCGGCCGTTCCGCAGGAAAGCGCAAGCTACCTTCGTCGTTTCCATTATGGAAAGCTATAAGAATGAGGAACCGATATTAAAATCTGCTTATCCTTATTTGGTCCGTTCCCTTTCTAACCATCTGGTTTACATATGCTGCAGTCACGACCATGCCGATGTATATTTTATTACCCCCGAACAAGGATGTTACAAAATCGCGTACTATCCTGGCGACGAGGATTCCTTTTTCCAGAAGTTCTATGAGAGACTTGAGCCGCTCGCATCTTCCCAGCTCGTGATCAATAATGAGTTTTTCGACGACTTGCCCGAGCAATTGTGGGAGGGGGATGAAATTACGGAAAAACTGAGAACGGTCGGGCAACGGTTGGATCAAATGAATTTGCTTCCGGCCCCCTTTCCAATCCAAGAATATTTAACTCCCCGCGATCTCAAGCATTTAAAGAGGCTGTACGGCATCGGAGGGTTAAGCTACGGAAATCTAAGCAGCCGGAAAGAGGAAAGCCGCTTTTGGATGAGCGCCGCGGGCTGCAACAAGGCGGATTTGAGAAAAGTCGGTCATCACCTGCTTCTCGTCAAAGGGTATGACTCCGGTTCAAAGGCTATGGAAATCAGTGTTCCTTCGAATCTTACACCAAATAGAGTTTCCGTTGACGCGATCGAGCATTGGATGATCTACTCCCAACATCCGGACGTCGGCGCAATTGTTCATATCCACGCATGGATCGATGGAGTGAAAGGAACGGAAATTAATTATCCGTGCGGAACCATTGAACTCGCAGAAACCGTGGCGGAGTTGATTAACCGGGAACCTGAGCCCGCAAGGGCGATCATCGGATTGAAGAATCACGGTCTCACCATTACAGGTCCTGATTTGGATGATATTTTCGATCGCATTGACGGTCGGGTGATGGCCCAAATTCCGATGACTTAATTCGAGCCGGAATGATTAGTGAAAAGGAGGGGAAATTAACGGTAACTCGCAGAAACGGAAGGATGAACGGAATTGAGCAGCAACGGGCAAACCGCCGGCTTGACGGCGCCGGAGATCGCAAATCTGTGGAATGCGTATATGTACAATTCGATGACCCGCCGCATGCTCGAGTTTTTTAACGCCAGTGCGGACGATCCGGATACGCAAAATATATTAGCCAAAGCCCTCCTTGCCGCCAAGAAATACGAAGAAGCTTCAGGGGAACTCATGAGAGGCGAAAACATGCCGCTTCCGCGTGGATTCACGGAAGAGGACGTGGATGTGAACGCACCGAGATTGTTTTCCGATATTTTTATTTTGACTTTCTTGAAGCATATGTCCGGCTTCGGACTCGAAGCATATGGAATGATGTTGGGCATCAGCACCAGGAGCGATGTTCGGAAGCTGTTTATGAACATGTTGGAAACGACGATAGAATTGTTCAACGAAGTGACTGACACTATGTTGAACAAGGGCGTCTACATTCGCCCGCCGATCATTGCAAAGCCGGATCGTGCGGACGTCGTGCACAAACAGAGCTTTTTTAGCGGCATAATCGGCAATGCGCGGCCTTTGCTCGCTGTAGAGATCACTCACATTGCGCTCAATATCGAAACGAATGCCGTCGGAAACCGGCTGCTGCTCGGCTTTATGCAAACCGCCCGGGACGAAAAGGTGCGCAGCTATATGAAACGCGGCATGAATATGGCCAAGAAACATGAAGAAATTCTCTCAAGCAAGCTGGAAGCGGAAGACGTTCCGACTCCGTCGGATTGGGATCCGGGCGTAACGGAGTCGAAGATTCCTCCGTATTCGGACAGATTGCTCATGTTTGTCGTTACGCTCCTTATTGCATCCGGAATGGGGAACTACGGTATGGCCGCTTCGATAAGCTTGCGCAGCGATCTCCCTGTAGTATATGCCAGATTGATCGCGGAAGCTGCGCGTTTGGCGAAAGAGGGAGCGGATATCATGATCGACAACGGCTGGTTGGAGCAGCCGCCGCAGAACATAAACCGGCGTGCATTGACGACAGTGTAGCGGCTGTTACACGGCCTGCTTCGAAGGAGCGGACCCGGCTCCACTTACGCGAAGGAATATCCACACGCCGAGGATGAGCAGCGCGCCCGCCCCCGCTTGAAGCGGGCCAACGCTTTCGCCAAGCAGCGCCCACGCCAGCAGCGTGGCTCCCACAGGCTCGCCGAGCACCGCCATGGAGACGGTTGTGGCGCCTACATACTTCAGCAGCCAATTGAACAACATGTGGCCGAATATGGTCGGCACTAACGCCATGAGCGCGAACAGCAGCCATTCCCGTGTCGAGTATCCCGTGAATGCGTGCCCGGCCATAACGTTATACACGGCGAACGCCGCCGCTGCGGCCGTAAATACGGTGATGTTGTACACGAAAGAGGAAACACGGCTTCTCAGCGCCTGGCCGAGCAGCATATGCACAACGACGGCAAGAGTCCCCAGTAAAGAGAGAAGGTCACCGTACAAAGCTTGTCCCGACAAGCGGAAATCCCCCCACCCGATCAGAACCGCACCCGTTATCGCGACAGCCATGCCGGCGACCGTCCAGGGGCTGGTCCGCTCCCGGAATAACCACACCGAGCCGATCATCACGAGAACAGGCTCCAACGTCAGGAGTACGGTTGAACTCGCTACCGTAGTAAAGCGCAGCGAGCCCATCCACAATAAAAAATGGAGCGCCAAAGCGACGCCGGAACCGGCGAGCAGCCAACTGTCCCGGGTAGTGAGCGCGCGGAATTCATGGCCATATTTGTACAAGAAAGGGAGCATGATAGCAACGGTTAAAATAAGCCGGTACATCCCGACGACAGATACGGGCGCATCGGACCAACGGATGAATATCGCCGAAAACGAGATGGCCGCCATACCGAGCGCCAACATCGCGTACAGATGCGTTCTTCGAAATCGCGGAAGAGAGTGAGGCGCGCCTTTTGCCATAGATGTTTAAGTCACTCCTGATTGATTGTTAGACTGGGTTAGTATACAGCATCACGAAGGAATGCACCATACGCGCTATGACATAAAGAAACAGCCCGAACGTATTTCCGCATTGCTGCGGCGTTCGGGCCGGGTTTAATAACCTCCCTGCTCGTGTTCGAGCAGTACGCGCCAATCTTACGATTGGTTCCCTAAGCGGAGGCCGCGGCCTTGCCGTTCTTATCGGGGCTGTCGTCGTTTTTGTCCTTTTTCCCTTGGTGGTTGTTGCGGTCGTTCTTGTTGGAGGGACGGTGTTCCTTCCGGTCTGCGGTCTCCATCTCGCAATTGCCGAAGAAGACGCCGCCTTCGGAAACGTGAAGCGAGCCGACATGGATGTTCCCTTCGACCCGCCCCTTGTTTGTAATCGTCAATTTGCCCTTCGCGTTCACGCTTCCTCTGATGGAACCGGCGTTAAAGACGTTGCGGGCGGAGATGATGGAGTGGACGTTGCCCTTCTCGCCGATGGTCACATCCCCGGTGCATTCGATATCGCCGACGACTTGCCCTTCGATCCGCAAGCTTGCGTTCGTAACGATCTTGCCTTCCACCATCGTTCCTTCGCCGATGAACGTGTCGGTAGCGCTCACGTTGGCTTTTTCCTTCTTCCTTCCGAACATGATCAATCATCCTCCCTCATCCGGACGGTTAGTCCTAAATATATGAAGGACGATCACGAAATAGAATTAGTGCGGTTGAAAGCGAGCTTTGGCTTCCTTGTAGCACCGCCGGCATACCGGCAAATACGATTCGTTGCCGCCGATATGAATTTGTTCGCCTTGGAAGACGGGAATGCCGTCTTTGTAGCGCATGTTCATCGTCGCTTTGCGATTGCAGTACCAGCAAATCGTCTTGATCTCTTCAATTTTGTCGGCCCAAGAAAACAACGCCTCGCTTCCCGGGAACAGCTTGCCCAAGAAATCGGCCCTCAGCCCGTAAGCCAAGACGGGAATATCAAGATCGTCCGCAATGTCCGTCAACTGCAGCACCTGGTGCACTGACAAAAATTGCGCTTCGTCCACCATAACGCAATCCGGCATACGCTCCTTGGCGATGGCCGCCATGTCGATATCGGCTTTCGTAATAACGGCTTCCCTCTGAATCCCGATCCGGGATGTCACCAGCCCGACGCCGTATCGCGAATCGATGGACGGGGTGAACAGGAGCACCTTTTTTCCTTGTTCTTCATAGTTGTGGGCCACGCGCAGCACTTCTAACGATTTGCCGCTGTTCATCGTGCCGTATCGGAAATACAGTTTTGCCATTGGGGCTTTGTCTCCCTTTTCGTCGCAGTCCGACTCATTATATCAAAATCCCCGGCCTCTTGTCCCGAACAATAGACGATTAAACCAGGTGATTCATCCAAACGGAAATGGTTTGCAGGCCATACGATAAATGGACATGGCAAAGAGGGAGGTGTATTCCGAATGTCATATGTTTGCGGCGGCGCTAATGTCGCTCCGGTCGCGGGATTTACGTCGACGGGTACGATTCTTGTGCTGTTTATTTTGCTGGTGATCGTGATCCGCTGTTTCTTCTTTTGCTAATGAAGGTTATGAAATGCGCAATAGCACGGTTTCCTCGCCGGGGATCGTGCTCTTTGGTTTTTTTGTTAAAATGATAGGTACGAACGCAATAGAGAGACGAGGAACTTAGGACATGAGCAGGGAAAGACAATTGATTGAACGTACATATGAAACGCTGGGAATGATGCCTGTGGAGTCGTCGCTTGCGGAACAGCTCCGGATTATTGGCGTGGAACCGGGGATGACGCTGCTTGTGCATTCTTCCCTTTCATCCGTCGGGTGGGTGCCGGGAGGCGCGGTGGCCGTTATTCGCGCGCTGCAGCGCGCGCTCGGTCCCGAAGGTACTCTCGTCATGCCCACGCATACCAACCATCTGACGGATCCCGCAAGATGGAAAAACCCTCCGGTGCCGGAGTCGTGGTGGGGTCCGATTCGCGAAGAAACGCCCGCGTTCGATCCGTTGGAGACGCCGTCATGGTGGATGGGGGCTATTCCGGAGACGTTCCGGCGCATGAGGGGAGTGGTTCGCAGCTCACATCCGCATCTGTCTTTCGCGGCTTGGGGGCGGAATGCCGAAGAAGTGATCCGAGGTCACGGAGAAGACCCTTCCCGTCTCGGAGCCGGCCTCGGCGACGAATCGCCGGTTGGCAGGGTGTATGATATGGACGGCCGCGTACTTCTTATCGGCGTCGGCCATGGCAGCAATACGTCGCTGCATCTTGCGGAGTATCGTGCTTCATACGAGGGAAAAGCGTTCGGGGAGCAGTGGGCGCCGGTCATTGCCGGGGGTAAGCGGCAGTGGGTACGTTATGAAGATCTGGCATTCGACTCGGACGATTTCGAGCGGTTGGGAGCCGATTTCGAAAGGGATGGGGGCAAGACGGATGACGTGAAAACCGGCGAGCTCGGCATGGCCGAGGCCCGGTTCATGCGTCAACGCGCGCTTGTGGATTTCGCGGTACAGTGGATGGAGCGGAACCGGGGGAAGTAAGCCGCCGGTGTGATGCACCGGCGCACTGGTGGTGGTGCCGTTTCGTGCGCGTGCCGCGTACGGGACGCTTGGACGTCCGAAGCTCGCCGATCCGCCGCGGATTCGATCGAAATACGGTCAAAAAGTTTACCTTAATCGCACAAATACGGAAAATTCTAGGCTCAATTAGGAGACTGACGAATAATTGTGAGCGATGTAACTGGAGTTTCTCCGGTTAAGAAGGCGCAGATGGCCGAAAATGGGCGATATAACCGGAGTTTCTCCGGTTAGGAGGGTGCAGATGGTCGAAAATGAGCGATATAACCGGAGTTTCTCCGGTTAGGAGGGTGCAGATGACCGAAAATGAGCGATGTAACCGGAGTTTCTCCGGTTAGGA
>NZ_JAEMXM010000018.1 GCF_016482785.1 Paenibacillus alkalitolerans
CCCCGTAGGGGCGGGCGCGATGCGCTTAGTCGGTGCAGGGTGTCCGCTGAATCCGCTTCCCTGAAATTCCCTCTTGCGGACCAAGGGCCGTAAGGCCCGATGCGTGAATGCGGTGTTTGGTGATGTCCCAGCCTTCTTCGAAATAACCACATTTATTAATTCTCGTACTTTGTTATTATAAATAGGCTTGCTTAAGTTCAGTCGAGGTTGAAGTGTAACCTACGTCAGTTTCATATATTCTTAAAAAAACAAACCTTAACCATCCACCTTCTGGATTACTGGAATCCACTGTATCGGGGAATTCCATTGAATTGGTACAATCTCTCAACATAATCACACGATAATTGTTATGTCTGGCACCTATGCAGGTATGAAATAAACATGATTTTATATGGAATCCTACAGCAATTATCGTATCTATGTTCCATGTTTTTAAATAATAATCAAGCACAGTACCATTGAACCCATCTTTATGAGATTTTGGTATAACAGCTTCACTTTCAAGCGGTTGTATTAACTTATTGAAAGTAGGGGTTAATGGTTTCCAACTATTCTCTAGGTAGTCTAAGCCGTGGATCCGTGTCGTGACATCATTAGGTCCACCAACGCCATAAATTGCATTATATAAATAAACTATTTTCATTCCCGAATACCTTGCGATCTCAAGAGATGAGTATATCTGATTTTCTACAACTTTATTGTCCGCACTCGATTCATCACAATCAACTAAAAGGAAAGCTGTCGTTTCAGGAACAATTTTAACCTTCAGTTCAGGGTCAGAATTATATTTTCTTACTGGCAATATTAATTCAGCCAATTCGTCACATCCTCCCTTTGGGGTTTCTGACCGAATATCGTCCTATGATTAATGGATTTTATGATTTTGCTGGGATTTCACCTAACGTTCTTGCATTCACGAACCCCACCGGCTTAGATAGCTCCTATCTTAGCCGGTGCGGGTTGTCCGCCGAATAAGCTTCCTCGAAAATGCTTCTTGCGGACCAAGGGGCGTTAGCCCCGATGCGTGAATGCGGTGTTATCAGAAGTTTCAGCCTTCATTGATTCTACTAAAAAGTGTTTGAATTCTTTCATTAACCATCTCTTCACATAATTCTTTTATTACTTGTAGTTTTAGTTCAGGGAATAAGCACTTGAGAATCCTTACCTGTCTATTAAATTGTATAGTATTTGTAGAGTATCTAGGTGTTTTGATTTTTATTACATATCTTGAGAAAATCTCTCTTACAAGGGTTAGACTATCTTTTGTCGGATCCCCGTTTATATATACTCTAGGCAAAAATTGTTGACTGAATGAGAGTAGAGACCATAAATCATCGAGAGTATCTTCCATCCCACTGATAGTTGATTCTATGCTATCCGAGTTAGATTCCGCTGATTCCGCACTAGAAGATATGTTCTCAAGACTCGTATTAATATCGTCTTCGAAATTCTTGAACTTATTCATAATCTTGTTAGTTTCGTTTTTAATTTGTTCTTCAGTTTCTAATAATTTTCGTTCAAGTGTCTGAGTTGCATCTCTAAAACTGGTAACAAATTTATCACGTTCGCTTTCCATAAATAAGGATAATAACTCGTTTGGATAAAGTGCTCGTTTCTGACCATCTCCTCTAATTCTATATGTTCCACTCTCTGTACAATAAGGCTTAAAGTCACCGGAAGGAATTGAGATAACATAAATTGAACCCTCTGGAAGATCGAACACAGAGATATCTAAATTAACTGCGGGACGGCAACTATTCGCTTTATTTAAGATACTTAACTTATCATTGTCACTAATGTTACAGCCAACTATTGTTCCAAGTTGCCTTCCATCCTCAGTCTTAGAATCTCTTACACCTACAAGGATTGTTCCACCATTTCTTGAGTTTGCAAACGCTACGATATCCTCCGATTTTAATCCAGCCACGGATTCTTTAAATTCAACATCAAATCCCTCTTCTTTGTTTATCATTTTATTGATATCATCATACAAAATCATCACTGCTTCTCCTCTTTGCTGAAATTTCTGATAACGTAATCTTTGCGAACTTCACAAATTCGCCTGTCCTGTTGGTGTTCACGAACTTCGTAAAAACACTTAATAATTGTGTATTCGCGAACATTTAATCGATTTCCTTTTTCTCTATAGCGACTCCAACTTAAGGTTACCTAACGTTCCTCGACAAAAAAGAAAAAGCCTGATTTCTCAAGCTTTTAACTAGCAAATGTATTGATATAGGACATCGGCGATGGAATCGCAGAGACATTTTCTTTTATGAAAGCTCACTCATTTATATCAGGCTGCCCGTTCGACAAAACCGAGGCGAAATGGTACGAGCTTACCGTCTCTCAATACGACGGCGTCCAGTCGTTCGCCGGGGCGGTGCGCGCTTAGGACGCGGCGGATCGCAGCCGGTGTCGGAATAGCCCGGCCATCGATCTCGACGAGCAGGTCGAACACTCGCAAGCCTGCCCGTTCCGCCGGTCCGCCAGACACTACTCCGGTAATGAGAACTCCGCGGTCAGCCGGCAAATCGAACAGTTTGGCAAAATGCGTCGGGATCCGCTCAGCCTGCCCTTCTATGCCAATATAAGGGTGACGCGCAGTTCCGCCTTCAATCAGTTGCTCGGCGACAGGAACCGCCAAGCTGGATGGAATGGCGAAGCCGAGCCCTTGCCCTCCCTGCAGCATTGCTGTCGTTATTCCGCGCACACGGCCGTCCAATGTGGCCAGCGGCCCGCCGCTGTTGCCGGGATTGATTGCGGCGTCGGTCTGAATCATGCCCTCCAGCGCTCCGCTGCGGCCGACCGGTACGGTCCGCTCCAAGGCGCTGACGACGCCAAAGCTCACGCTCCAAGACAATCCGTAAGGGTTGCCGAGTGCGATGACGGCTTGACCCGGCCGCAAACTATCCGATTCGGCGAAATTCGCGGGAATCGCCTCGCTCCCGTTCTCAACGCGGACGATCGCAAGGTCATAGCTTTCGTCGGCGCCGACAATAGCGCCGCGCAATTTTCTACCGTCAGCGAAGCTGGCCATAAGCGGACCGCTTCCGCGCAGCACATGAGCATTCGTGACGATATGTCCCGTTTTGTCATAAACGACGCCCGAACCGACACCATGCCCCCTTGAAAGGCGCACGACGCTTGGGCCGATCATTTCCGCAGCACCTGCGATAGCTTCCGATATGATATCGCGATCCGAAAGATTGGCCATAGAATACAACACCTCCGTTTTATTTTAACAAACTGCCTCATTAGTCAAAGATGGTCAATATCTGTTATTACAAATATTACAGTTTAATGACCAATTCGTCAAGGGATCGTTATCACAAGAAAGCTTCCATGGATGCAAAAAGTCAGTTATTGAGCTTATTCATAAGAATAGGGTCAACTTTTGACCTTATTCTACATGGGACCTGAGGTGTAGAACCCGAGAAATTGATCGCTGCGAGTCTATAAGGTGAATTTTTGAGCTTATTCATAAGAATAGGGTCAACTTTTGACCTTATTCTACATGGGACCTGAGGTGTAGAACCCGAGAAATTGATCGCTGCGAGTCTATAAGGTGAATTTTTGAGCTTATTCATAAGAATAGGGTCAACTTTTGACCTTATTCTACATGGGACCTGAGGTGTAGAACCCGAGAAATTGATCGCTGCGAGTCTATAAGGTGAATTTTTGAGCTTATTCATAAGTATAGGGTCAACTTTTGACCTTATTCTACGTGGGATCTGAGGTGTAAAATGCGATAAAGTCCTCGCTGCGAGTATATAGGGTGAATTATTGAGCTTATTCATAAGCATTGGGTCAACTTTTGACCCTATTCTACCCGGGATCAAGCTTCTCAGGTTCATAGTCAGTTGTTAAAAAGGCCGGGAGCGCGCAAATTCATTTGAATCTCGACGACATCGCCCATGAATTCGACCGACTTCACGGCGACGGGAAGACGGGGATCGAGTTCAAGCGGCAAGCGCGTTTGTTCGAACCGGATCCAGTCTTTAGGGAACTCAATATTTTTCATACGCGTCGATAGATGGGTAATGACGATGTCCGGCGCCTCCCAATCCAGGCGAAATTCATGGACAAGCGCGGCATCTGCCGTATCGGCGAGCCTTACTGTCGTATGTGCCAACAACACATTGTCCGTCAACTCGAACCGGGCGCCCGTCACCACGGCGTATTCGTTTATGACAGCCTGCCGCTTCCAGTACTGTTTCAATAGCGCATCGATTTCAGTCTCGGATAATTGAATGAACGCCCGGCGTTCGAGAATCATCTGTTCGACCTTATCCCGGATGGACGGCGGCGGGCCGGAAGTCCAGTCCAGCTGTTCCGATGGTGCCGCATACCATACCAACCCGGCCGCAGCCATAACCACAACTGTCAATACGCCGACAACTCCATAGAAAACTGACCGCAGCATCGGACTACGGCTTTTTCGGAGGATTTGCACGGCCCTGATCCCCTTGATTACCGCCGCCGGTCCCCAGCTCCCGCTTCTGCTTCAGCCAACGGGGCGCGCCTTTGTTTTTTCGATCGCGGTGGCGCTCGGACGTGCGATCAATGGAAGTTGCCTTGACCGCCGGAGTGCGTGCGGAAGCCTGCTTTTTGGCCGGCTTTGGATCCTGTGTGGAAGAGGAGGAAGCGAGCAATTGCCCCGCCTTCAGTGATTTCTCGGCAAACGAGATGCGCAGCTCCTTCGCCATCTTCGTTGCTATGAATCGCTGCTTCGGCGTAAGAATCATGATGGATACGCCTCTTTTGCCCATTCGGCCGGTTCTTCCCGCACGATGCAAGTAGGCCTTAGCATCGGTGGGCGGGTCGAAGTGAATGATGTGCGTAATGTTCGGAGCGTCCAACCCGCGGGCGGCCACATCGGTCGCGATAAGGAACGGCAGCTTCCCCTCCCGGAATCGCCGCATGGCGGACGCTCTCGCAAGCTTCGGCTGGTCTCCGTATATAGCGGCAATCGGCAATCCTTCAAATTGCAGCTTCGACTCGACTTCGCCGACCTTCTCCGTATCGTTCACGAACACAATCGCGGATTTCGGCGCCAATGTACGAATGAGACGGCGGACAGTATCGACCCTCTCTCTCTCATCCGATACAACGAGTACGTGCTCTACAGAAGAAGGGACGCGGGATTCGGCGGTAACGCCTTCCTCGTCCGCCTCGATCCATCGCGGCTCTTTCATCCAGCGCCCGGCAATCGACTTCGCTTCTTCCGGCATCGTAGCGGAACAGAACACGATTTGGCGGCCAGGCGGAAGCCCCTTCAAAATAAACTCCGCCTCCCCTCCCGCTCCAAGCGCGAAAGTCTGGTCCGCTTCGTCCACAACGATCACCCGGATACCGGATGTCTTCAATTTATTTACCCGCATCAATTCAACGAGACGGCCGGGAGTTCCCACCAGCAGCTGAGGGTGCGTCTTTAATTTCTCGATTTGCCGTTTGGCAGACGCGCCGCCGATCAGAGCTAATGCTCTTAAATTCGTGCCGGCGAACAGCTCGTTCGCTTCTTTCACGATTTGCATCGCCAGTTCGGCGGTGGGAGCAAGAATGAGCGCTTGTTCCCGGTCAACCGACGGATCAAGCCGTTCAACAAGCGGGAGCAGGTATGCAAGCGTCTTCCCGGTTCCTGTGCCCGAACGGATGACGGCATCCGCCCCGTCAAGCAGCACCGGAACCGCAAGCGATTGAATCAGGACCGGGGTTGTAATGCCCCGACTGCGAAGCGATTCGGACCAACGTTCGCTCAACCCGAGAGACACGAAAGGATCATTCATAACCGAGCACACTCCTTTATGGCACCGGCCGGCTAGGGAGCACTTTGACACCCTGAAGGACGGTGAGATAGACTGTAACGAGAAACCGTTGGAAAGGCAGGTAAGACTGTTCCATGAATATAAACGATAACTTTCGCCAGGCGTTCGACGCTTTGCTGGAGAAATACGCCGAACTGTTGATCGGCGACAACTCTCCCGAAGCGGCGGAGAAAGTGCGGTATTGGGCATTGTTCAACCATATTCATAAAACGATGCCCGCTCTAACCTCCCACTGGAACTCTGTCCATCCCGAGCAAAAGACGGCCGTACGAGAACTGTTCGAAGAAATTCGCGACAAAGGCCGGCTTCACAGGGAAGCGGGCGCACAACCTACTTCAAATTCAGAAAGCGGGAAGCAATCCGATTGAATAACGAAGGCGGGAGAAGCCGGATAAACGCTGCTCCCCAACCCATGTAAACAGGAACGAACGTCTGCGATCGCCGCCGGACAACCGCATTGACGATCGTTTCCGCGACCCGCTCCGGAGTGACCATGAACCGGCCGACATTGCGACGGTACGAGCCTTCCGGATCGGCCATATCGAAGAACGGCGTGTTCACCGGTCCCGGATTCACAGAGGCGACATGCACGCCAGTTCCATGCAGCTCTTGGCGCAGCGCGTCCGTGAAGCCGATGACGGCATGCTTCGTCGCCGAATACCCTGCGGATTTTGCCGTTCCGACAACGCCGGCTACGGATGCCACATTGACAATGTGGCCAGAACGCGCTGCGGTCATACGCGGCAAAACCGACTTAACGCATCGAACCGCACCGAAGTAATTGACGTTCATCATGTCGACGAACGAGTTCAAGGGCGCTTCGATTACAGGTTGAAACATACCGAATCCCGCGTTGTTCACGAGCACGTCCACCGTACCGTAGGCCGCGTAGATATGCTCGAACGTTTCGTTCACTTGCCGGTCGCTTGTAACATCCAGCGGGAGCGTAAACAACATGCCTCCCGCCGGAGCTTCCGCGCCGTCCGAAAGCCGTGCAAGCTTCTCCTTCGATCGTGCCGTTGCGATAACGACGGCGCCCAACGCGGCGAAACGTCGTGCCGCCGCGGCCCCGATCCCGCTGGAAGCGCCTGTAATGACGACGACTTTGCCCTGCAACGATAACATAATCGCGTACTCTCCTCAAGAACAAGAAAACCTCTATCGAGTCCGCCGGCGCAACTGAGCGCAACCGGACCGCATGTAGAGGCAACCATAAGATTTCATAATATGTATTTTACGCGATAAGCACTTGAATGTCTAAGTCTCCGATGCCGTCCATCTTGAGCGGGATCGACAGCGCCTGTTTCGCTTTCAGGTTAAAAGAATCCGATGCCTGAATAATCTTCGGCGGCGTAATGTCAACCCTTACGCCTCTGTCGTACAGCATCGTGCTCGCATTGCCGCTGATCATGTTTCCGAGTTCGGATATGGCGCTGTGGCCAATCTCTCCGAGTTCCGTTAAAGCGTAGCCGCCCATCATCGCCGATACCATCTTCAACGCCACGTCTTCGTGCAAACCGAACATGATGTCGCCGTCCATTTGACCCGTCATGCCGATATGTATCCAGAGATACCCGTCATGAGCAACGATATCTTTAATCCCTAATTGTCCGGCCGACGGCTTCACTCCTGCAACTTGTTCAATCACTATGCGGGCTGATTCGAGGAAAGGGTTAATATAATCCGAGTTCATTCATTCGACCTCCGAAAGTAGTAGGCACAAGGACTTATTTAATAGAGTGAACTTTAGGTACATTATAACCGAGTTTCCCCCACAAGTATAGGAGATGATTGACTTTGCCGAATGTTTGGACCCATTTTATTTGGGGCGAGGAAGTGTTCGAACGTCTTGGTATTACGAATAAAGTCCTAAAAAATCCCGCAGCCGCCAATCTGTTCCGGTTCGGCTGCCAGGGACCCGACTTGCTGTTCTATCATCGGTTTTATCCGTGGATGAAAGGGAAAGCGGCGGCCGCCAACCGGCTTGGATCGCTTCTGCACAAGAGCAGATGCGGCGCTTTCCTGCGATCTTTGCTTGGACAATGCGAGGGCTTGGAGCTGGACGATCCCAAGACCGTCTATGTGCTTGGGTTTATCGGGCATCATGTGCTCGACCGCAACGCCCACCCGTTCGTCTTTGCAAGGCAAGGGTCGCGCAGCCGCGATCATCAACGGCTTGAAGTCGCGCTCGACACATTGGTAACGGAACGGTATATGCGGCTGGACACTAGACGTACTCCGGTAGCCCCTTATCTCGACAGCGGACCGAATCTGCCGGCCGGCGTGAGCGAGGCGTTAACGGCCGCGGCGAAGGAAACTTACCCGGAATCGGCGGTGGATGTTCATCCCGGACTTTGGAACGAGAGCTACCGCGACATGCTCGCCGCCATGCGCTTGTTCCACGACCCGTTCGGCGTGAAACGCGCGCTCACAGGCGGCGCAATCGAGCCGTTCGTCCCAGGCCGGCGGAAGGATCCTGCCGACGCGGCGAACGAACGGCGTTCGGCGTGGGCGCATCCCTCCGACGGCAGCAACACGTCCCAGGATACGTTCTGGGACGTGTGGAACCGCTCCATTGCCGACGGAGAGCAGGTTATCGGCGCGGCGGCCGGCTGGGTGGAAGCGCCCGCAGCGAACAAACAGGAAGCTTGGCAGCAATTCACGGAGGCGTTGAGCGATCTGTCGTATGAGACAGGCCTCGCTTGCGAAGATTAACCCGTTACGCTTGGCGCCTGCGGGTCGGCGCGCACCGGCCCGCGGCCCGCTTCGCGTTCGCCTTTCGCAATATTTACCGTCGTCAACAGCCCGATGCCGATTATAAAGAACGCCACAACCGCCAAAATACCGAGCCGGCTGCTGCCCATTAACTGAGTGACGATGCCGAACACAAGAGGACCGACGATGCCCGCAAACTTGCTCCATATGCTCATAAAGCCGAAATATTCCGCGAAGCGTCCTTCAGGAATAAGCCGGATAAAGATTGAGCGGGCGAGCGCCTGGCTCCCGCCTTGAACGACGCCGACCAAGCCGGCCAACGCGTAAAAATGCCACGCCGACGTCATAAAGTAACCCAAAATCGTGATTCCGACATACACGCCGAGCGCGGCGTACAAAGAAGATTTCGCGCCGAAACGCTCCGCGAGCCTGCCGAACAATAACGAGAACGGCAAACCGACGAACTGCGTGATCAGAAGCGCCAAAATCAAGTGGAACGTCCCGATCCCGATCGTCTCGCCGTACACGGTTGCCATCTTAATAATCGTTCCGATGCCGTCGCTGAAAAACCAGAACGCCGCCAAATATTTAAGCAGCTCCGGATAATGCCGCAAATGGCGGAACGTGTTCCCCAACCGTTGAAACGCCAGCTTTACCGCAACGCCGGCTTTCATCGCCGTCTCCGGCGCGGTTTCCTTCACCCGCCGAAGCAGCGGCAAAGAGAACAGAAGCCACCAGACAGCTACGGATAAAAATGCGAGCCGAGTGCCGTCCGTCTTTGTTAAACCGAACCATTCATGCTGTTCAATCATTACAATATTGATGGCAAGGAGCAATCCTCCGCCCAAATAGCCGTATGCGTAGCCTTGAGCGGATACCCGGTCGCGCTTGTCTTTCGGTACGATATCCCCGAGCAGTGCGTCATAGAATGTAAGAGAACCGTTAAAACCGACGACGCCTAACAAAGTGAGCCATATCGCCAGCGTCATGTCTCCCTCGCCGACCAAGGTATACAGCGCGGTAGACAGCACGCCGATGCCCATAAAAACCGCAAGCAAACGGACCTTCGATCTCGATACGTCGGCGACGGCTCCGAGAATCGGCGATAAAACAACGAGAACAAGCATGGCCGCTGACTGCGTATACGCCCAATACGAGGCCGCCGCCGTATCTCCGACGAGCTTGCCGGGCACATTCACGAAAAATATCGGCAGCACCGCCGCCATCATGGTCGTTGCATAGGCGGAATTCGCCCAATCGTACAATATCCATGCTCGAACTTTCTTTCGGTCCATCGCTTCTCCTCCGGGGTTTTCGCACATTTTGGCATCAAATATATCCTTATTGTACATGAATGCGTTTCAATTGGCTCTCGCCATTTTTTAAACAATTTATTTTGTTAAGGAAACATCTTCGAAGTAAAATCACAGGAGCCAGATCGCGATTAGAGAAAGGTTTCCTTGAAACATTAGAAGGGAGTAATATGTTTAAATTTACTTTGGCTTCTGATGTTATAATGATCTAGACGGGAGGGGAAAGGCTTGAACTTAAACCAACTCGAAACATTGCTCACGATATCCAAGACGATGAGCTTTCGAAAAGCGGGCGAACTGCTCAATCTTACGCAGCCTGCTGTTTCAGCGCAAATTAAAAGCTTGGAAGACGAGTTCGGAACGCTCCTTGTAGACAGAAACCAACCGGTCACATTGACCGACGCGGGTGAACTGTTTCTGGAGCATGCGGAACGAATTCTTGCGATCGTGGGAGAGCTGAAGCTGAAGCTGGCCGACATGGACAACACCCCGCAAGGACTGATCCGCCTCGGCACAACGACATCCATCGCGATGCAGATTCTTCCGCGGGTGCTCTCTTACTTCAAAAACCAGTACCCGCAAATCAAAACGACGATCCACTCCATGACATCATCGCAAATTATGACCAGCGTCGAGAACGGAAGCGTCGATATCGGCATCGGTTATTTGTTTGAAAAGACGCCCAGCTTGGTCACATCCGTCCTGTATTACGACACCTTCGAACTAGTCGTATCCCCCGATCATCCGCTCGCCGACAATAAGCGGCTTCCGGTAAGCGCGCTTCAAGACGTGCCGCTTATCCTGCTTTCACCGGAGACGGCGGGAAGACGGTTTGTCGATTCCGTATTCGATAAGCACAAGCTCGTGCCGCAAATCGTGATGGAGCTGTCCAGCAGCGAGGAAGTGAAGCGGATGGCGGAACTCAATATGGGCGCGGCGATCGTGTCGAAGCTGTCCATTGCGAACGAACTGCGCATGGGGACGCTCAGGATGATTCAAATCGCGGAACTGGAGAGCAGCCATCCGGTCGGCGTGATTGTGAAATCCGGAAGATACCTCAATTCCGCCATGAAGCAATTTTTAAGCGATTTGAAAGGGATGCCTGAAACGCAATTTCTGGGGACAGAATAACGTTAATCAATAGACCGTGTTTAGAGGTGATGTTTCACGATGAAATTCGATTTGCACACGCATCACAACCGGTGCGGTCATGCCAAAGGCACGATCGAGGACTACATCGAGTCCGCGATCGCCCGCGGTCTTTCGGTTATCGGAATATCCGATCATTCGCCGTACTTCGGCCATCCGGACGATCAACCGTTTCCGAACATCGCAATGGCTGCGAGCGAATTTCCGTTTTATATCGAAGAGGTGCTTCGGTTAAAAGAGAAATACCGCGAGCGGATCGAAGTGCTGCTCGGCGTCGAGTCCGACTTCTTCCCCGAGCATCTCGACAAATACAAAAGAATTTACGCCAAATACCCCTTCGACTATATCATCGGTTCCGTTCACCAGAGCGACGGCGTATCGATATTTAATAAGCGGCGTTGGAACAACTTGACCGGCAAACAGCAAATCGCGGCGAAAGACAGCTACTACAGGCAGATTGCGGAATCCGCGAAAAGCGGCATGTTCGACATTCTCGGCCATATCGACGCAATGAAAGCGAATTATCCGTCTTTCTCGGACATTCAATGCGAAGCGGTGGAGGATACGATTCGAATCATCGGCGATTGCGACATCGCGATCGAAATCAACACGTCGGGAAAAACCAAAGAAGTCGGAGGATGGTATCCGTCCGATTCGATTCTGGAGCTGGCGCTTCACTACAACGTTGCTGTCACGTTCGGCTCGGACGCGCATGTCGTCGACCGAGTGGGCGACGAGTGGGAATTGGTGAGAGCCCGCCTGAAAGAACTCGGATTTAAACAATGGTGTTATTTTCGCCGGCGGGACCGCGTCCTCGTGGATTTATGACATATGCTGCGTAAAAAAAAGGCGGACCTGAAGCTTCCCGGCTGTCAGGTCCCAATCATATATATATCAAAAAGGGGGTCTTGGCAATTACTATACCTTGCGTATATTAGAGCCGCATAACACGGACATTTCATTTTGATGACAAAGTATGACGGAGCCGGTTTGCCTTATTGTAGAAAAACATTACATACTATATAATCTATAAAATAATTATTATAAAATAGTTATTATAATCGAACTCGTAAAACATGATTGCGAAGAAGGTGCCGGCTATGTATGATTTTCACCATTTGCGCCACGTCAAAGAACAATCCGCGTCTAAGAAATCCCTTTGGATCACTCTGATCATTACCGCTTGTTTTACCGTTGTTGAAGTGATCGGCGGCATCGTCTCGGGCTCATTGGCGTTATTGTCGGATTCGGCTCACATGATTTCCGACGTGCTGGCGCTGTCGCTTAGCATGACGGCCATCTACTTGGCTACCCGCCCGCCGAACGCCCGGTTTACGTTTGGATTTTTGCGTTTCGAAATTATCGCTTCCTTCTTGAACGGTCTTGCGCTTTGCGTCATATCGCTAGGTATTTTTTGGGAAGGGGTCCGGCGCTTGTTGAATCCCGAGGCCGTCAATTTGCCCATCATGCTTACGATTGCCGTCATCGGTTTCATCGTAAACTTGGTGCTGACGTTCGTGCTGTCCCGCAGCATGGAGGAAGAGGAAAATTTGAACGTGCAGAGCGCGCTGTGGCACTTTATCGGCGATTTGCTCAGTTCGGCCGGCGTTATCGTGTCATCTCTGTTGATTTGGTGGACGGGACTAATGTGGTTCGACCCCCTCATTTCGCTTGTGATCGGCGGCATTATCTTCACAGGAGGCGCGAAAATTATCCGGGAATCGTTCTATATTCTGATGGAATCCGTCCCTGAGAAATTCGACCTCGACCAAATCCGCAGCGACATCGCGAACGTGGAAGGCGTCGAGGACGTGCATGAGATGCATCTTTGGGCGGTGTCGACGGATCACTATTCCTTGACGGCGCATGTGTTCGTTAACGATTCGATCCAACCGCATTGCATCATCTTGGCCATCAACGAGACGCTGGAGAAAAAGTACGGCATCACCCACTCCACCATCCAAATGGAAAATGCGATCGTTCATCCCCATGGCGAGTACGGACGGGAGTTTTTGCGCCAGCAAAACAAAGCCGGCGGCTCGGCGAGCGTCAGCGGGTGACCACTGCAGTATGCGGCACATGAACGAGTCCGACCCGGACAGAGGCAAAGCAAAATTTCAATATTTCTACGATGATGCCGACAATAAAAGGTCGATATATCATCTGGGGGAACCCGATTTTCGTCGGCAAGGTACTTTCTGCGGTGGGAGAAAGCGCCACAAGGTAAACGAAACCGAAAAATGACTGCGAATCCCCACATGAAATGGCTGAATAATTAGAAATAAGCTCAAATTCTGACCCTATTTCTGTGAGTAAGGTCAATTTTAGACCCTATTACAACGTAACGCATCCCTTGTGGTGGCGGATAAGGTCAAAAATTGCGCCTATTCCGCTGTCCAACCATCAAAAAACTCCTCCCCGAATCCGTATAAGGTCGAAAACTGACCCTATTCCTTCGAATAAGGTCAATTATTGACCCTATAGCCGATTCCTGAGGATGCGTCGTATGCGTCGAGCACAAAAACAGGGCTGTCCCGTAAAAAAGAGGACAGCCCTTCTTATTATTGACCGAGCCATTTCTTGAACAACAGCTTCGTGGTGTCTCTATTGAGAGCCGCAATGGACGTTGTGAGCGGAATGCCCTTCGGGCAAGACTGCACACAGTTTTGCGAATTTCCGCAACCTTCGATGCCGCCTTCGCGCATGAGCGTTTCGAGACGCTCTTCCTTGTTCATCTCGCCCGTAGGATGCGCGTTGAACAAGCGCACTTGCGAAAGCGGCGCGGGACCGATAAAGTCGGAACGGTCGTTCACGTTCGGGCACGCTTCCAAGCATACGCCGCACGTCATGCATTTGGACAACTCGTACGCCCATTGACGTTTCGTCTCCGCCATGCGGGGACCCGGTCCGAGATCGTACGTGCCGTCGATCGGGATCCACGCTTTCACGCGCTTGAGCGCGTTAAACATACGGTTGCGGTCGATGACGAGGTCGCGCATGACCGGGAACGTCTTCATCGGGGCTAGCCGAATCGGCTGCTCGAGCTTGTCGACGAGCGCCGTACATGCTTGCCGCGGCTTGCCGTTAATCACCATCGAGCAGGCGCCGCACACTTCCTCCAAGCAATTCGACTCCCAGCATACCGGGGCCGTCTTGCTGCCTTCCGCGTTCACCGGATTACGCTGAAGTTCCATCAGTGCGCTGATGACGTTCATGTTCGGGCGGTACGGAATTTCAAACTCCTCCGTATACGGCGCGGTGTCCGGCTTATCTTGCCGTGTAACTACAAACTTCACGGTTTTTTTATCGTTTGCAACAGTTGTTGTCATCTGCTTCTCACCCTCCTATGTTTCAGGTATAGTCCCCCTGCACGGACGTTTCTCCGAAACGCCTCGTTACTTCTTCTTATCCGACGTATAGTCGCGCTTACGAGGCGGAATGAGCGAAACGTCGATGTCTTCGTAAGATATTTCCGGCCCGTCGGGCGTGTACTTCGCAATTGTCGTCTTCATGAATTTCTCGTCGTCGCGTTCCGGGAATTCCGGCTTGTAGTGAGCGCCGCGGCTTTCGTTGCGCAGGAGCGCTCCGATCGTCATGACGCGGGCAAGCTCCAGCATGTTCCACAATTGGCGCGTAAAGGCGACGCCTTGGTTGCTCCACTTCGCCGTGTCGTTGACGTTGATATTTTTGTAACGCTGCATGAGCTCTTGAATTTTGTTGTCGGTTTCTTGAAGCTTCTTGTTGTAACGAACGACCGTCATGTTGTCGATCATCCATTCGCCGAGCTCTTTATGAATGACATATGCGTTTTCCGTGCCGTCCATCTTCAAGATCGACTCGTATTTCTCCGTGTGCCGCTTCTTCTCGGACTCGAAAAACTTCTCGTCCACATCGTTCGCCGATTTCTTCAAACCGCGGATATATTCGACCGCCTTCGGACCGGCCACCATGCCGCCGAAGATCGAGGATACGAGCGAGTTCGCGCCCAGACGATTCGCGCCGTGATACTGATAATCGCATTCGCCGGCCGCGAACAGGCCCGGAATGTTCGTCATTTGGTTGTAATCGCACCACATGCCGCCCATCGAGTAGTGAACCGCCGGGAAGATTTTCATCGGAATTTTCCGCGGGTCGTCGCCCATGAACTTCTCGTAAATTTCGATGATCCCGCCGAGCTTTACGTCCAGCTCTTTCGGGTCTTTATGCGACAGATCGAGATAAACCATGTTTTCGCCGTTAATGCCGAGCTTCAAATCGACGCACACGTGGAAAATTTCTCTTGTCGCGATGTCGCGCGGCACCAAGTTGCCGTATGCCGGATACTTCTCTTCGAGGAAGTACCACGGCTTGCCGTCTTTGTATGTCCATACGCGTCCGCCTTCGCCGCGGGCCGATTCGGACATCAAGCGCAGCTTGTCATCCCCTGGAATGGCCGTAGGGTGAATTTGGATAAACTCGCCGTTCGCGTAATGAACTCCTTGTTGATAAACCGCACTGGCGGCCGTTCCGGTGTTAATGACGGAGTTCGTCGACTTGCCGAATATGATGCCGGGGCCGCCCGTCGCCAAAATAACCGCGTCCGCCTTAAACGTATGGACTTCCATAGAACGCAAGTCCTGTGCGGAAATACCGCGGCAAACACCCTCGTCGTCAAGCACCGCGCCGAGGAATTCCCAATGCTCGTACTTGTGGACGAGACCCGCCACTTCCCAACGGCGCACCTGCTCATCCAGAGCGTAAAGCAGCTGCTGCCCCGTCGTGGCGCCCGCGAACGCGGTGCGGTGATGCTTCGTCCCGCCGAAACGGCGGAAATCGAGCAAGCCTTCCGGCGTACGGTTGAACATAACGCCCATCCGGTCCATCAGGTGAATGATGCCGGGAGCCGCTTCACACATCGCTTTAACGGGCGGTTGGTTTGCCAAGAAGTCGCCGCCGTAAATCGTATCGTCAAAATGCTCCCACGGCGAATCGCCCTCGCCCTTCGTGTTCACCGCACCGTTGATGCCGCCTTGCGCGCATACGGAGTGGGAACGCTTAACGGGCACAAGCGAGAACAGGTCGACGTGGACGCCGGCCTCCGCCCCTTTGATCGTCGCCATGAGGCCTGCCAAGCCGCCGCCGACAACGATGATTTTCTGGTTTGCCATTACCGTTCACTCCTAACCTATATATTAACCGTTAATACACGTACGACAGCGGAAGCCGTTTCCGCGGCCGCAGTTGCGAAGGATTCGTCCAAGAAAGCGTTCAACGACATGAGGAACATGATCGTCATTACAACGAAGATGCCCATCGTCACGTAGCTGGTGACGCGCTGCGCGCGCGGTCCGACGGCAATGCCCCAAGACACGGCGAACGACCAAAGCCCGTTGGAGAAATGGAACACCGCCGCAACGATACTAATCACGTAAATCCAGTAAAACAGCGGATTCGTGAGAATCTGATGCATTTGCGTGCCGACCTCGAACTGATCCACCGTGCCCAACGCAATTTGCACCCGGGTGCTCCAAATGTGCCATACAACGAAAATAAACGTGATTACGCCCGTTATGCGCTGCAGGGCAAACATCCAGTTGCGCACATAACCGTAGTTGTTCACGTTATTCCGAGATTGATAAGCGACGTATAGTCCATACACGCCGTGATAAAGCAGCGGAAGCCAAATCAGGAATATTTCCAAAAATAAGACGAGCGGCAAGCCATGGATCCATTCCACGTGTTCGTAAAAGCCTTCCTCGCCGCCCTGGTAAGCGGCGTAGTTTGTGAGCAAGTGCTCGACAAAAAATCCGCCAAGCGGAAGCACACCCAGCAGCGAGTGAATCTTCCGGTACAAGTACGAATTTCCTTTCATTTTTTCGGTTCCTCCCTAATCATAATAACCTTTACCCCGTTAACCTTTTTGCAGACGAACTACATTCTACTCCCGCACGGCATGTCCGTCAATATATTGCGGAAACAAAATCGCCTAGAATTGTTCAATAAACGTTCACACGAACCATCATACTCCCATTCTTCTTATAATGGAAGTGCCGATTTATTATAATTTGTAATACAATATAGTTATAAGAAGACCGCAGCATAAAGGTAATTTTTGTTTCCGGATCGGGAACTATTCCAAGGGACGTGTCGGGGGGAGTCAAAATGTTCGATTTAATGGGCGTATTTGCGGCGGTGGTGGAGCATGAAAGCTTGAATAAAGCTTCACAAACGCTGAACATCAGCCAACCCGCTTTATCGCGGAAAATCGCTCTGTTGGAAGAGCAGCTGGGAGTTCGCCTCTTCCACAGGCGCGGGAAGCGGCTCGAATTGACGCGCAACGGTCAAATCAGCTATGAGTACGCCGTTCAGATGCGGCAGCTGCAGGGACGGTTTTTGCAGACGCTTTCCGATTACAATTCCGCCAACCGCGGCAGGTTGACCATAGGTGCTTCGTTAACGACTCTTCAATCGACGCTGCCGGATTTGATTTCCGCTTTCACCCGCCATGCGCCGGATGTCGACATTCAGGCTGTGACGGGTAAGACGCACGAGATCGTGTCGCTTGTCAAAGAGAAACGATGCGACATCGGGTTGGTCGCCTCTGCCGTCGATCATCCGGATACGGTGTGCGTTCCGTTGTTTGACGACCATTTGGCGCTCGTGCTGCCCGAATATCATCCGCTGGGCGGAAAGAAGGAAATCGGAATCGGCGATCTGGACGGTTTGCCGATGATATTATTTTCGCAAGGAACGTGGTATCGGGTATTAACGGATGAACTTTTTCAGCATTATAATATTGTGCCCGACGTGAAGATGGAAATCGATTCGTTCGAAGTGATCGTGAGGCTTGTGGCTACCTGCAACCTGGCATCGCTCCTGCCGCAATCGTATTTGCGCAATCTATTGCAACAGCATAACGCCGTGCGCACGGCCGACGTGCCGGAGCTGACTAACACGACCCGCAAGACGTCTCTGATTTACTCCAAGCACGGCGCACTGACGCCGGCTGCGATGCAATTAATATCGCTCGCCCAATCGACAAAAATATGGTAAGTTATAGGCGTTTACCTGACGCTTAAGGAGAGAAATCATGCGAACTTCAATACGCAATTGGGCACTAGCGGTGTCCGCGGTTGCCGGACTTATTTTGTTCTGGATGTTTTATTACGCTCCCTTGCTCCAAGGACAAGATCCCGAAGCGTCGACACACAAAATCGACCGCGCCGCGGCGGAGGAGGCAGCCGTCCGTTTCGTCGCGGCCCGTCTTGGGCATGACACGGCATTGCAATCTTTCGGAATGTACTCCGCGGAACGCGTAACTTTCGGTTACTTGTATAAGGAGGAAGCTATCCAACAATTCACCGAGCTGTTCCGGGACCGGCTGCCGCTCGAGCTGTACAGGGTGGAAGTCGTCGAACAGAGGTCGGGAGCCCGCCATACGGTGGACATTAACCCGTATACGGGCGAGCCGGCGGAATGGAATTTACAGCTGCAAGGCGGTCCCTTGACGGAGGACGAACTGATCAGGCAAGCCGATAAATGGGTGGAAGCTCAAGGATGGAAAGAGGAAGCGTCTTTCGTGCTGTCGGACGCGGAGACGGGGCAGGTGCTTTACGATCTTACAATTCCGGAAATAAAGGGCGCGTCGGTGCAAGCCGATTTGCACATCGATTCCGACGGAATCCGCTCATCGCAAATCCGGTGGTACGCTCCGGAGGATTACACCGAAGAAGCCGGGCGGCAGGATACGGTCGCTTCCGTTCTAGGCGTGGGCGGGCTCGCACTTAGCTCCGCTTTGCAATTGGCCGCGTTTATTTATGCCGTACGGTTCAACCGAAACGTCTCATGGCGCAGAGGGATTGCGCTGTCCGTTATTTTCGCGGTGCTGTACTGCGCGTTCAACATCAACATGTACCCCGGCATTAAAGCGATGGTTCTGACGATCGCCGAAGGCGGGGATTTCGCAGCCGCCGGAAATGCGGAAGTGCAAACGATTACCGCAGCAGGTTTGATTTCCGCTTTAGTGATGGCGAATATGCTTACCATGGTTCTTGCGATCGGGCTTTATTTCAGCATCGTTGCCGGGAATGAAATGTGCCGCCGCCGGGGCTGGAACTTGTGGCCGCCGGGTTCGGACTCCGATTACGGAAACCGTGCCGTCAGCTCGATGTGGAAGGGGTATGCGTTCGCATTCGTTATGCTGGGCCTGCAATCCGTTATTTTTCTCGGAGCAGAGCAAACGTTCGGCACTTGGTACACGATCGACGCTTCCACCTCATCGCACAACCTGCTGTTTCCCGTGCTGATGCCTGTGCTTGCATGGTGCGCGGCCATTTCGGAAGAGGGAGTGTACAGATTGTTCGGCATTCCCGCGCTGAAAGCGATCTTCCGTTTTACAACGCCGGCGGTTATCGTCACCAGCATGATCTGGGCGCTCGGACATGTGCAGTATCCGATTTACCCTTATTACACGAGATTCGTAGAAGTGACGATCCTCGGCCTGTTGTTCAGCTACGTGTTTTTGAAGCATGGCTTTATGACCGCCGTCTTTGCGCACGCGGTGGCCGACACGATCTGGATGGGAATTTCGATCACCGCGAACCATCCTTCCGCCATGAATTGGACGTTTGCAGCGGTCTACTTCGTGCTCCCGATCGTCATTGCATATGCAATGGCCGCGTTCGGCCGCAGACGAAGACCGACGGAGCCGATCGATGGAGCAGCGGCGCCGTGATGCAGGGTAGCGGCATCAATTCAGCGGCTGCGGCATGACGGAACTGCGGTATTGATGAAGGTACGGCGTCATCCAGCGTTCATAATTCAGCTGCTGTTCGTCATAAGGGACTTTCAGGTGCTTACGTAGATTGATGCAATTAACTGTACAGATATTTAAGGGATACCCGGGATGTCACGGCTGCACCGGTTGCCCGGACCGCTCCGGCTCTCCTGGCTGCTCCGGTTGTCCCGCGGATCCTTCCGCCTCCGGACCGCGCAGCGCTTCAAGCAGCTGCTTGGCAAGCTTCTCGCCGAAGCCGAGCGGCCGGAAGTCTTCCACATCCGCTTCCCTCATCTTCTTTACACTGCCGAAATGTTTCAACAATGCTTTCTTCCGCTTCTCCCCGATGCCCGGAACGTTATCCAGCACCGAAGCAAGCGACGTCTTCGACCGCGTCTCCCGATGGAACGTGACCGCAAACCGGTGAACCTCCTCTTGAATGCGCTGCAGCAAATAAAACTCCTGGCTGTCGCGCCGAATCGGCACAACTTCCGGCGGATCGCCGACCATGAGCTGCGCCGTCTTGTGCTTGGCGTCCTTCACCAGTCCGCACACCGGAATAAACAGGCCCAACTCGTTTTCCAATACGTCGACCGCGGCGGAAATTTGGCCTTTGCCCCCGTCGACGACGATCAGATCGGGCAGCGGCAGCGCCTCCCGAAGAACGCGCTCGTAGCGCCGGCGAATAACCTCCCGCATCGTCGCGTAATCGTCCGGCCCTTGCACCGTCTTAATCTTGTACTTCCTATATTCTTTGCGCTCCGGCTTCCCGTCGATAAATACGACCATGGCGGATACGGGATCGGTGCCTTGAATGTTGGAGTTGTCGAACGCTTCGATCCGGTGAACCGCATCGGCTCCAAGCCAGTGCGCAAGCCCCTCCACCGCTTTCACGGTACGCTCTTGATCGCGCTCGATCAACCGGAACTTCTCCTCAAGCGTCACACGCGCGTTGTCGCTCGCCATCGTCACCATCTTCTTCTTATCGCCGCGCTGAGGGATGTGGACCTTGACCTTCAACCACGATTCAAGCATCGTCTTCACGCCGTTCGCCTCATGCTCCGCTTGGGCCGCCTGGCTGACGTTATCATCGGCATTCGCTCCGCCGGCCTCGCCCGCTGCGGCATCGGCTTCATCCGCGGCGCCGCCCGGAAGCAAAATCTCCTTCGGCAGAACAGGATTATCGCTGTAATACTGAGTGACATACGATAAGAAATCTTCATACTCGTCGCCGTAATACGGGAACGCGGACGCCCTTCGTTCAATCAGCTTTCCTTGGCGAACGTACATAATTTGCACGCACATCCACCCTTTGTCGACCGCGTATCCGAATACGTCGCGATTTACCGCACCGGCCGTGGACACGGTTTGCTTAAACATCATCTCGTCGATCGCCGCAATCATATCCCGGTATTCTTTGGCACGCTCAAAGTTGAGCTCTTCCGCCGCCGCGGTCATTTTTTGCTGCAGCTCCGCTTTTATTTCTTCATGTCCCCCGTTCAAAAACCGGGAAATCTCACCGACCATCCGCTCGTACTCCGATTTAGGCACCGTAAATTCGCACGGCGCGACGCATTGGCCGATATGGTAGTACAAGCATACCTTGTCGGGGAGCGTGCGGCACTTGCGAAGAGGGTAGAGCCTGTCGAGCAGCTTCTTGGTCTGCTGAGCGGCAAAAGCGTTCGGATACGGCCCGAAATATTTCGCCTTATCGCGGCGCTCGACTCGCCGGGTCACCTCCAGCCGGGGATGCTCCTCGTTCGTAATTTTGATATAAGGGAATGACTTATCGTCCTTCAGCAATACGTTATATTTCGGACTATGCTGTTTGATCAAGTTGCACTCGAGCAGCAGCGCCTCCATGTTGCTGGTTGTGACGATATATTCGAAATCGTAAATATCCATCACAAGCCGCTGCGTCTTGGCCGTATGGCTGCCCGTAAAGTAGGAACGGACCCGGTTTTTCAGCACTTTCGCTTTACCTACGTAAATGATCGCGCCATCTTTGTTTTTCATCAAATAACAACCCGGCTTATCCGGAAGAAGCGCCAGCTTGCGCCGAATCGCTTCCATCGCTTTTTCGCGCTCTTCGTTATTAGTCACGGCCGGTTCGCCCCCTCTCAAGCAAACATTGCTATAAAGGATTGTACACGAAAAATGTTCCCGCTAAAACGGGGCCGAGCAGCAAAGCATACAATTTTCCGTTAACGCCTGCATGCCCTCAAAAAAATACGGGCCGCCCCATAGTTGGGACAGCCCGAAATCACAACTTACATGTGACGGCCTACAACGTTCTTCAACGCGTCCTTCGATTGGAAACCGACGATCTTGTCCACCGGTTCGCCGTTCTTAAATACGATCAGCGTCGGAATGCTCATCACGCCGAAACGGGAAGCCGATTCCGGATTGTCGTCGACGTTCAGCTTCGCGATTTTCAAGCCGTCGCCGACTTCCTTATCCAACTCCTCGAGTACTGGAGCGATCATTTTGCAAGGTCCGCACCACGGAGCCCAAAAGTCCACTAAGACGGTGCCGCCGCCTTCCACTTCGTTCTTGAAAGAATCGTCAGATACATTGACGATTGCCATAACGCATTCCTCCTTGAGGCCAGAAAATAAGTCAACATGTAAAGTATACCACAAACCGTCACCGTTTCATAACGCGCGGGCAATGCCATAATATAACCGTTTCGCGGCAACCTTCGGTTGCCACGGTACACAATTGTCACATTACTGCAACTTTACAATCGATTGGCGATTTGGATATACTAACTTTATGAACGCTAAGGGGGACTAAACAGTGAACGACCCGAGAGAGCACGTAAACGAAGAACCGCGCAACGATCTATTGGATGTAGGCATCGGTTTCGCGGGCATGTTCGGCCTGATGCTGCTAATAGCCGTCGTAGCCACCGTGATTCAATTGGTTACGCGATAATATTCGGAACAATCAATCGGGACAAGTTCTTGTCGTTCATGCGCGACAAGAACTTATAACGAAAATTACGGAAACCTCCTTCGAGGCAAATTCAATGAAGCAAGGCCGCGTTTTGCCGATTTACGCGGGTTTGACCGGCATATGTTCTTGTCGCCCAACAGTTGGGCGCTTTTTTATTATTGCTGGGTGATCGGTGGAGGATTATCTAAAATATCCTCATCACCAATCAGGTCAATGTATTCCTTAGCTCCTTGGGGAACGGAAAGTAAATCCGATACCTCCGCAGTTCCTTCCGAATTTTCAATTCCTTGCTGAGTTCGGTCTTCTTCCATTGCTGCATCTCCTTTTTTTACAAGATCGTAACAATTATTAGCCGATGGCCGGCGCTTGACCCGGAAGTAAAAAACTCGTCTTGCGACGAGTCTTTGCGAGCATATATAGTCCCGTTACTTCTTTCGGCGCATCGTTTGGCCCACTGCTAGCTTTGTTGCGGCTGCAATGCGGATTGTACCTGATTTACCAATGTGAATGCTTCTTTGATTTCGCCGGATGCTTGCAGTAAAGCTTCTTGGCAGAGAGTAGCGTTTGCTGCCGATTGTTCGATAGCTTGTGTGATTAGGTCTTTTGCGATAGAGGTGCATGCTTCGGCCTTTTTCAAGGCATTGGTATCAATTTGCGGTGCCATGCGAGTTCTCCTCCAACATAGTTTTTGTACCGGTCCACCACTATATATTTTTCTTCCGGCTTGGGGTTTATTCAACTTTTTGTAAAAAATATTTACGTTCCCCTCTGATTGCGTCCCCCGACTTCAACGACATCGACGAACGGACGAATGCGGTCCATTATTCTCTGTCCCCGGTACACGTCCTCGCCTTCCCGCGACGTGAAGCTCAAATGCCGTTCAAGCCCTTCCAAATCGTGATTGGACGTATAGAATGTCGGTTTGCGGTTCATCCGGTAATTCAAGATGGCGCCCAACACGTGGTCCCGCGTCCAAGCGTTCAAATGCTCCGCGCCGATGTCGTCAAATATGAGCAAATCCGTTTCCTTCAACAATTCGACGGTGTCCTTCATACGCTGCGAGTCACCGAACATCGCTTTCAAATCTTCAACGAAGTCCGGCATGTACACGATCACTCCGGTGTAGCCCGTCTTTGCAAGCTCAAACAGCAAATAACTCGCAAGGAACGTCTTGCCCGTACCGAAATCGCCCATCAAATACAATCCCTTGGATTGAAGCCCGTGCTGCTTCGTATGTAACACATATTTAAGGACTTCTTCCACTGCCCCCGCCCGCTGCAGATCCCGCGATACGATTTCATCGATGGAATATTCCCTGTTTAACGCTTTCTCATCCACATAGAAGCTGCGAATGCGGGAGCGAACCGAATCCTGCGACGCTTTGGCCTGCCACAAGCGGCAAGGCACTTTGTAATCGGCAATCGAATATTCCCCGCGCAGCGACGCTGCCTCGAGCTTCGTGTAATGCCCCTGCATGTCGTTCGGACATCGGTCCAAACCCGGGCAGCGCGCGCACTCTTTCGCTTCCTTCGCATATTGGTACAGCCGGGTGATATTTTGCTGCAGCACGCTGTCGTCAAGCTCCGGATGCTCCGATCTCCACTTGACGACGTACGGGTCGTTCAGCACTTTCATAGTCTGCCGCCTTACGTCGGCGCCGTTAATGCCCGCGGCCGCGCCTAGCCATTTCCCCATCGGTTCCATCGTTAATCCCTCCCGACTGTAATGTTACCGGTCGTCTTTCAATTGCTTCGCCATATCCAATATTCGTTGTATGTCTTGCTCCGTAGCGGCTTTCGACTCCGACCTCTTCACCACCGGAATGACCGGCTTCGACGGTCTTCCGCGCCGCGTCTCTCCCGTACGGCGCGACGGGGCGGCACTGCGCTCTTGCGTTGGCGCTCCGCCTCCGCGAACCTGCGCCGCCTTGCGGAAGTAGACGACCGCATTCTCGAACGTGCGGATCCGTTTCCCCGCTACGTTGGCGCCCACCGCCTCCAGGAAGTTTCGGTTCCAATCCAGATCGTTCGTTCGAATATAATGAATCATGACATTGAGCACCTCATCCGGCAACCGGTAGTTCACGTTCATAGCGAGAAACGCTTCCTGAACCGGCCCCGGTACCGAAGCCGGCTCGAAAAACAGCTTCAACACGCGCGTATACGGAGCGTTCGCAAGCAGCGAATTGTATTGCGCCGCATCGCACTCCCCCGCAAATTGTTCCGGCACGTCCAACCAATACGAGGGAGTGACGGTCCTTTCGCCGCCCGAGTCTTCTCCGGCGGCGGAAGTGCCCGCATCCGGCTCGCCTGCTGTACTTTGCTTGCTGCGCAAGCGGTCCCGGTCTTTCCTCCGTTCATTAACGCGTAAAAACATCCCGCCTGCGCGCGATTCGAACCATTCTCCGTTCAAGCGGCCTTCGTCCGTGAACATGCCTTCTTCATCGAGCAAAGAAACGGTTTCCTTCAATGTAAGCTCGAATTTGCCTGCATAATAATTAATTTCGGCAAGCAATTCAGGTTCCTTCTGAATCCGTTCCACATAACGCCGATTGGCCGAGGAACGCGGAAATCTCCGAAGCAGCTCCTCTGGCCGGAATCCGTCCTTGCCAAACTCGGTCGCATCCGTGTCCGCCGCCGTTGCACGCGATGGCGCCGCTTCGCGGACCGCCTGCTCCGTTCCCGCCGGAACGCTGAGGCGGAAAACTTCATAGAACGGTACGGATAAGTCCTCCCATCCTGCCTCCGAAGCTTCGGACTCCGGATCGCTCATACCGTGAAAGAACGATCGGCGGACGGCCTCCGCCGCTTTAGGGCCGATCCTTTCGATCAACAGCAGCCACAAATGGTGCACATCGAAAAATTGTTGAGGAGCGAGCGGCGCCTCCACTCGGAATTCGTACAGCTCCGCCACACCGTCGGCATCGGAACGGCGGTATGTTCGCAGGAGACCGGCGGCCTCCAATTTCGACGTTTCTTCTACAAGCCTCTTCCGGCCCCGCTCGTTCGGCTCCAACCCGCAAGCGAGGAACAATACGGCTAATTGTACCGGGTCCGAACGGCCTACCGTTTCAGTCGGTAGGCGCGAACATAACGTATAAAACAGCGATGCCGCGAATGCGCCGACAATCGGTTGATAAACCATGTTGATCATGCGTGTATCCAAAGGGGACAAGCTGAATTGACGGACCACGGCGAATGGTTGCTGCTCCGTCAACTGCAGCAAATTCGACAATTTCATGTGCGGCCCCCCTACATTTCGACAACAATCGATACCCATCATTTTATCACATTACGCAAAAACGGGACAGTTCCCCGCATGGGTTGCCGTCCCGCTTACATATACTAATAATTTACCTCTCCGCAAATTGCTCGTCAACCTCGCCCGGCAGCCGAATTCCGTATTCCGCAGCCTTCCGCAGCAAATCTCTGCCGACGCCGGCTTCCCCTTCTTCGGCGGCCCGAAGCTCATGCTCCATGATCCATTTGCTCAACAGATCGTGCATCGGTTCCGGCTTTTTCGTCGGTATCGTGTGGCGTACCCCTGGAACAAACGCAAGCGTCGACTGCGGCAACAGCTCGTGCAGCTGCTGGCCGTACTTCTTGAACCGCGAGTCGTTCATTCCGTAGATGAGCAGTACCGGAGCATGAATCCGCTTCAACCGATCGGTGCAATTGTATTTCATGCTTGCTTCAAAATATTGACGCCAATTTTCAATGTCTCCGCGAATCGCTTCATAATACAAATTGTGAAAAGTTTCTTTCATATCCGCGTTGCCCGCCGAAATCAAAAGCGCCATGCTCGTCTTCATCCCGAGGCGGGTAAGAACGGAAGCGGCCGCGAGCTGCGCTTTCAAGCACAAATCCCCCACTTCCGGCATCGCTCCCAGACAGACCGCTCCGCGAAACCTTTCGGGATACGTCAGCAGCGCTTCGAAGGCGATGCCTCCTCCGGTCGAATAGCCGCACAAATAGGCTTGTTCGAGACCGATATGATCCATGAGCCGGACGATATCTTCCACAATGAGCGGATAAGTGACCGGCGCTTCGGAGCGCGGACTGAACCCGTGACCGCGAATATCGAACGTAACGACCTGAAACGGATCGGCCAGCTGCACTTCCTGATAGCGAAATACCGCACTGTTGACTAAAGGCGGATGAATGAATACGATCGGCGTTCCTTTGCCGTGAACATGATAATGAATCGTCGTGCCGTTAATGAGCGCTTTCGGCATAAGGGATTCCTCCTTCGAGACCGTAACCCGTCTGCTTCCTCTTCCGTTACGTTGTCCCTAAGAAACCCCCGTCATACGCGACACATTTTGCCTAGAACATCTTGAATCCCTTTACCCGCAGCGTCCGGATCGTCACACCGCTGACATAGGCGCCGAACAGCCCGCCGGCCGCCGCGAGAAGATCGATAATGCCGTACTCGGTTAAACCGGCGAAAATATTCGCGGAGCCGCGTTCGAAATATAAATACAATCCGATAATGAGCGCGACGTAGCCGTACATCGGAAACCACGTCGTCTTCAGCAGCATGTTGAGAATGAACCCGACCCCAAAGATAAGCACAAAGGCCAAAAGAGTTATGACAATCACTTGGAAAATATTCACCCTGCGGTCATCCCTTCATCGCAAATAGCGTCTTGCAAAATAAGTGTAGCGTCCCCGCTGTTCCCAGTCAAACAGGGCTTGTTTGCCCCCGCTCCCCCGTTAGAGGTAAAATGGTAAAAGCATTGTATATACAATTTGAGGAGTTGACACACCATGAGCGAAGCGGCACAAACGCTGGAAGGCTGGTACGCCCTCCACGATTTTCGCCATATCGATTGGACCGCGTGGAAATCACTTTCGCCGGAGGAACGCCGGGCAGCGGAGGACGATTTCCGTCATTACGTTAACAAATGCGCGGAAGCAGACCGCAATAAGACGGGTAGCTTCGCGTTCTATTCCATCGTCGGCCAGAAAGCGGACTTTATGTTCGTTCATCTGCGCGAAACATTGGAAGAGCTCAACGAACTCGAAACGGAATTCAATAAGACGTCATTCGCCGACCTCACGATTCCGGCATATTCGTATGTATCCGTGGTCGAATTGAGCAACTATATGAGCAAGCCGGGCACCGATCCGATGGAAAACCCCGAGCTCGCGGCGCGGTTGAAGCCGTCGATGCCGAAGTCGAAGCATATTTGCTTCTACCCTATGAATAAGCGCCGCAGCGGCGGCGACAACTGGTACATGCTTACGATGGAGCAGCGCCGCGAGATGATGCGCAGCCATGGGCTCATCGGCCGTTCGTACGCCGGGAAGGTGAAGCAAATCATTACCGGTTCGGTCGGCTTCGACGATTGGGAGTGGGGGGTCACGCTGTTTGCGGACGACGCGCTGCAGTTCAAGAAGCTCGTGTACGAAATGCGCTTCGATGAAGTAAGCGCGAGATTCGGCGAATTCGGCGAATTCTATATCGGAAACTTGACCGATGCCGATCGTTTCCTGGAGAAGATTCTCGTCTAACGCGCACATCTCCTTCTGTTCACGCGGCAGCGGCAATTTCGCAGTTGTAGCGGCAAAATTTTCCGCTATATTGGTCATATCTTGGGTGCGTAGCGCTGCAGCGGCAATTGTTACCGCTGCAGCGCTAACAATAAGCCCTCCGCAACGGAGCGTGACGCTCCGGGGAGGGCTTATTAATTTACATAGTATCAACTTTCGTCGTCTTCGTCATCGTCGCGTAACGCGGTTTCCTGTTCCCGCAAATACTGCTCCGTCATCCGGTCGCGTTCGCGTCCCTTGTCTTTCAACCGCTCAATGGCCGGCTGAATCAAGCGATCCACTTCCTTCTGGACGGTATACGCCAAATCGTAACGGTTTTGCTGCTCGAGAAAGTGTCCCACTTCCATCAACGCGTTGTAACGGTCGAGCTCTTCCCGTGTCAACAACCCTCGAACTTGTACGCTGCAGTGGCGCATAAATAATTAAAAATGGCCTTTGCGCAATACGAGCGGGATGCCGCCGATGATGTACAAGTAGCGCAAATCGATTATTTTTTTCAGCATGGCCGCCGAATTGCCTTTAAATTTGCGGTTGAAAGCGACCCCGATCGCCTCGCCTTTGCCCAGCGACGCAACCGTCCCTTTGCTTTCGTACTTGAATTCCTTCAACGGCGTTCCGCGAATGGAAGCGACCAAATTCGAAGCGAGCACTTCCGCCTGTTGAATGGCCATCTGAGCCGTCGGAGGATACGGTCTGCCTTCTTCGTTCATCACGATCGAACTGTCGCCGACTATGAACACATCGTCGTGTCCCGGCACGCGGAGATTCGGATCCACTTTAACGCGGCCGCGCATGGCATCAAATCCAGCCTCTTCGACAAGGCGGTTACCGCGTATGCCTCCGGTCCACACTACCGTAGATGATTTGATTTGCTCTCCGTCGGCGAGCGTAATGCCGTCCGGAGCGCATTCCTTGATTGCGGTTCCGATCTTGAAGGTCACGCCCTTCTTCTGGAGAACTTCCATTGCGTATTGCACAAGCTCCGGATCGAAGCCGGGGAGAGCAGTGGGCGCCGCTTCAACGTTATAAATTTTCACAAGGCCCGGATCAACGTCGAACGTCCTGCAAAGTTTTGGAATACGATCGGCCAATTCACCGATAAATTCGATTCCGGTGAATCCGGCGCCGCCGACGACAAACGTCAAATAGTCTTTCCGGTGCGGTTCTTTCTTGAATTTGGCAAATTGGTACTCGATATGTTCACGGATCAAGCGGACGCTATTAATGCTTCGTATGAAATGAGCATGTTCCTTCAGACCAGGGATGCCGAACGTTTCAGGCTCTCCGCCGAGTGCGATCACAAGGTAGTCGTAAGAAAGCGTTCCGTCCTCCAGTATGACCTTCTTCTCCTGCGGGCGAATTTGAACGACGGTTGATTTCACGAAATCGATCTTAAACTCATCGATCAGTTTCAGAATGTTGACGCGCGCGTTTTGCGGGTCGTCCGTGCCGGCAGCAGGCATATGAAGATGCGTGGTGATGTAATGGTAGTCGTGTTTGTTCACCAAAGTGACGTCCGCCTCGTTGTAATTCAACTCTTTCTGCAGACGAATCGCCGTCACGATCCCGCCATACCCTGCGCCGAGAATGACAATGCGTGGAATTCTGCTCATGATCCTTTCCAATCCTTCCGTGGTTATATGTTTAGTTTGTGAAAAAATACACAAAGCTCGCCAAAAAAGAAAAGTCGTATCTGTGCTTGCTTTTTTGGGAAACATCTATCTAAATAACTTTCGATATTTTGCCATAACTTCGTTGAATTATCAAGTATATTCACAGAAGTTACAAAAAAATTTGTTTCCTTGGGACGAAACAGGGTTTCATTCCATAGAACGTACCGCTATAATGTTTAACGATAGGAATTATTCGCTCGGAGGTGCTTGACTGTGTCGCAAGCGGTCACGCAAGAAGGCATGGTGGATATTGCAGTTATCGGCGGGGGACCGGCGGGACTGTTTGCCGCTTTCTATGCAGGGATGAGACAAGCAACGTGTAAAATAATCGAGAGCATGCCGCAGCTCGGCGGACAGCTTTCTGCTTTGTATCCGGAGAAATATATTTATGACGTAGCCGGGTTTCCGAAGGTTCGCGCGCAAGAGCTGGTGGACAATTTGCTGAAGCAGATGAGACAGTTCCCCATCGCGGAATGCTTGGAGGAGAAAGTAGTCCGGCTTACCAAGAAGGATGAACGTCATTTTGTCATCGAGACGACCAAAGGGTCGCACTCCGCGAAGGCCGTAATCATTACTGCGGGAGTCGGCGCATTCGAACCCCGGAAGTTGGATCTGCCGGAAGCACAACGGTTCGAAGGGAAAAATTTGCACTACTTCGTAAACAACTTGGAGCGATTTCGGGGCAAAAAGGTGTTGATCAGCGGAGGAGGCGACTCCGCCGTGGACTGGTCGCTCATGCTGGAGCCCCTTGCGGAGCAAGTCACATTGATACACCGCCGCGACAAGTTCCGCGCGCACGAGCATAGTGTGGAGCTGTTGAAGAAATCGAAAGTGAAAGTACTGACGCCCAAAGAAATCGTTACGTTGAACGGCGGAGACCGCATCGAGTCGGTGTCGATAACCGATGTCAAATCCGGAGCCGCGGCGGAAATTGAAGTGGACGACGTGATCGTTAACTTCGGTTTCGTCTCTTCTCTCGGTCCGATAGCGGAATGGGGATTTGAAATCCGCGACGGGTCCATCGTCGTCGACTCCAGAATGGAGACCACGATACCGGGCATCTTTGCCGCGGGGGACATCACGACGTACCCGGGGAAACTTAAGCTGATCGCAGTAGGTTTCGGGGAAGCGCCAACCGCCATCAATAACGCTAAAGTGTACATCGATCCGACGGCGAAGCTGTCGCCCGGACACAGCAGCAACATGAAGTTTTAACAATCAGGGCATCCTAACCTCAGCGACTCTAGATAAAGACGAGTACTGAGGAGGATGCCCTTCTTGTTATATTCGCATATTTGTCCTGTCTGCAACGGAATAGACGATTTACGCGCGAATTGTTTGCGCTGCGGCGCTCAAACCGAGGATTGGGGCAAGGAAAGCGATTTCTACGGTCCTTATTCTCCATATCGGCCAATCAATGATTTGAAAATGACAAACGGTTATCCGGATTTGGAGCGGCGCCAATGCGTCCATGCCGTATTTTGCCCCTCTTGCGGTACGACTTCGTCCTATGCGGTAGACGAACTGTAATTATTGGTACTGAATTGACTCCGACAATTCCAAATTTCTTCGCCTGATCTCATCCAATAATAGATTGATAAAATCCTGTTCGAGATCCAGATCGATTGCTTTGAAATATGTCTCCAATAAATTCTCATCGCTCAACAATCTCACATGGCATCCCCTCTCTTCTTGTTGATATTATTGTACACCTCGACGTATCCACAGAACAAGCGTTCTGTTATCCACAGCTTTCTGTGGATATACTGTGTATGAACTGTGCTTAATTGCGGTATTCCTCTTTAAACCACTGTGACTTTTGTGTATAACTTTTTGTCGTGGATATGTGGATAATTGTTGATAAGAAAAATTAATAGACTAGTACAAAATCGATAGATTTAGTGACATGCGCCGCGATTTGGAGGACAAACATCCCGCCCATTTTGCGCCCGTTTGGGTCAAATGCACAGAGCGGCCGGACTCCGTCCTCATAGAATACACTGTAACCCAGATGAAGGAGGAGAATTCTTTGGCTGAGTATTACGTAAATCCTAATCCGGGCTATGTTTCGCCGACGGCCGCCAATCCTATGGCGAATGTGGCTGCAGCGGCAAACGTGGCTCCATTTATGACTGCGCCGGCGAATATTGCCCCATTCATGGCTGCGCCCGTTAAAAAACCGATTTTGGACGCGGACGCAATTCTCGTACTGTTCATTCTGCTGGTGATCATCCTGCGCGTGTGCCATTAATGACAGGGAGCCGGCCTTGCTGCCGGCTCCCGAGGCCCGCACCGTTGGAACGCATACATAAAAAAATCTTCTTCGAAGCACATCCGCTATCTATTTACGCGTCGCAACGTCCGACGCATAAACCGTATTGCGCCCCTCGTATTTGGCTGCATATAAGGCGGAATCCGCCCGGTTCATCACATGGAGCGGCTCGAGATCATCTCTCGGGACAACGGTATACACCCCGATGCTGACAGTCACGACATTGCTTGTCGGCGAGCTTTCGTGCGGTATTCGCAAAGCCTCTATACGCTTGCGGATTCGTCTGGCTATTTTCACCGCATCTTCACGAGCAGTGAACGGAAGCAATGCCGCAAACTCTTCTCCGCCGTAACGCGCTGCAAAATCCTCCGGCTGATTAAGGCACGCCTCCAACGTTTCCGCTATCTTCCTCAGGCATTCATCGCCTTTCAAGTGGCCGTAAGTGTCGTTATACAGCTTGAAATGATCGACATCGAGCATGAGAACGGACAACGGCTGCCGCCGCCTCCGGCACGTTTCCCATTCGAACTGCAGCTCCGCGTCCAAACTGCGGCGGTTCGCCAAACCCGTCAAACCGTCGACCTCTGAAAGCCGCTTCAATACCGTGTTGGCCTCTTGAAGGCGTTTCTCCGCAAGTTTGGCGTCCGTAATGTCGGTATACTCCCACATATGGCCCGCATATTCGCCGTCCATGACGATCGGGATATAGTCCCGTTGGAAGATACGGCCGTCCGACAGCTCGAAAATTTCGATTTTTACGGGCGTCTTATCGTTGATCATTTGTTCCGTGCGGGAAATGAACTGTTCCGGCTCGGCATATATGTGTTTCTGGCTTGAAAGCCATCCCGAGCAATCGGAGCCGATCAATTTGTCCGGTTCGACGTCAATGCCGAACATTCGCGTAAATTCGCGATTGACGTAGATGATTTTGCGTTGTTCGCTTTCGACCATGATGCCGGAAGGAATATTATCCATGAGAATGTGCAGCATCGTTGCGGTTTCGCTCAGTTCCCTCTCGTTGCGCATCAACCGGTTATGCGTGACGTTCGCCGTAATGACAAATCGCGCGATGCAGTAAACGGCCGCACCGGCAGCAAGCTGCGTCGGCCATATATATAACGCGAACCGCCGGACGATCTCCGCGTCTCCGATATTGATCCACATCGCCGTAGTGGCTATTGCCGCCGCGACGACGTTCATCAGATTCAACTTCCGGAATGGTCCTAGAGACGTTAAAGACAGCAATCCGCAAACGACTCCGATTAAAACTGTGAAACCTCCGGCGACGATAGCGGCATCGGTAACTCCGAAATAAAACATGCGGAACAACAAAATTCCGGAGGCGCTTATAACGGCGGCAACCCATCCCCCGTGCATGGCGGCCATAACGATCGCCAGCTGGCGAAGATCTACTATGACCGTATCCGTCGCGCGGATCGAGAACAGCATGAGCAGGCATCCAAAGAAAGCATACATGAGCCCCCAGCAGGCTCTTTCCCTAAATGTCCGCGGATAGTCGATTTTTCGTCGGTTGTAGAACAAACCGATCGTAAAAATAAAAGAAACCATCAATGATGCATTCGTAATAATGTCCTTAAGCAACTGGGGAACCCCTCTCCGAACTTTTGCCGCGGCCCGCGATGTGACTATCGTTTTACATAAAATAATGTATCGGCATTCTTACGGTTAAGCATAATATCAAATCGCGTGTTTAAAAAAATATTGCATTGCCCGTGCAGCGGGAAAAGTTCCGTTGCAGTGGCGAGATCAGCGAATACCGGGTGTACTTCCTCCAGCAATCTTTCTTATATATGACCAAATTCTCAAATAAAACAGGAAATAATACACCGCATAAAACAAAATATCAGCAATTCCTATACTCGTCTCAGAAAAATAATTGCCTTCAAAAAAGGTTTCATCTGCTAATACAATTAGCCACGAAACAAGAGTAACACCAAGAAGTAACTTTATGGTTATCGGCACGCTTAAACATACAAACCGGTCAATGAAATTACTCGTTGTCCCCTTTAAAGATGTCTAACTGAAATATTATGAATTTGTCCGTTGGAGAGAAAGAGGGAACTATTGGCACCACCTTCATAAATGCAAAAAAAACCATCCCTATAAGAGAGATGGCTAAAAATGATCTGAACCGATTTTCCATTCATCAACACTCGCCCGGCACACCCGCTTCTTCCTTCGTGCGGAACGACGTGCCGCAGCCGCATGTGGCGATTGCGTTCGGATTGTTGATCGTAAAGCCCCCGCTCATTGCGGATTCCTTATAATCGATTTCCAAACCTCGCAAATATTTCACGCTGTCGCGTTCCATGACCACTTTCAGGCCTTTCAGTTCGATCGTCTCGTCCGCTTCTGTCGCTTCATCGTCCAGCCCCATCCCGTACGTAAAGCCGCTGCAACCGCCGGTCTTTACGCCAAGGCGGAGGTATGCGTTCTGCGTATCTTCCGCGGCCATTAACTCCTTGATTTTCTCCGCAGCCACATCCGAAATATCGATCATGAAAAAGCACCTCCTTACCGAATAGTATACAACCGAACCGGCCGGACATACAAGGATAACGGCATGCCGTCTTGTAAAAACGTTTG
The DNA here is from genome assembly GCF_016482785.1 of Paenibacillus alkalitolerans. Taxonomy (GTDB): domain Bacteria; phylum Bacillota; class Bacilli; order Paenibacillales; family YIM-B00363; genus Paenibacillus_AE; species Paenibacillus_AE alkalitolerans. Next base: position 34,826 of record NZ_JAEMXM010000018.1, read on the forward strand.
CCCCGGCTTAATGTGTGAAAATTGTCACAAATCCCTAAAACATTCCGTGCCGCTCCCCATTGCCCGCCCATTGCAACAGGTTTATAATATACTAAGCTTGCGATGGGCCAAGGCGCATGCGCCATGAAATCGAACGCCTCTGCGGAAAGTGTACGGATAAATCGAATTAATCGAAAATCGCTCCGTCAAATAAGATTGTATTGTGCGCAAGGAGGAAATCATATGACTACGCTAATCACCGGCACCGACAACCGTATGGAGGAAATCGCACGCAAAGTCAGAAACGGCGAACGCCTTTCTCTCGAAGACGGCTTGCATTTGTACCACACGAATGATCTGCTGACCGTCGGTCAGCTGGCCAACGAAGTGAACCGGCGAAAGAACGGCGATAAAGTGTATTTCATCGAAAACATGACACTATATTTCACGAACGTATGCGAAGCGCATTGCGCCTTCTGCGGCTTCCGCCGCGATCCGGGCGAAGAAGGCGCCTATACGCTTTCTCCCGAAGAAATGATCGGGTACGTCGAGCAGCATTACCATCCCGGCGTACGGGAGTTTCACATCACGGGCGGCCACAATGCGACCGTTCCGTTCCAATATTATGTCGATTCGATCCGCGCATTGAAGCTTCGATTCCCCGACGTTACGGTGAAAGCATATACCGGTGCCGAAATCGAATTTTTCTCCCGCATCAGCGGACTAAGCTTCCGCGAAGTTCTTTCCGTTCTGAAAGAAGCCGGACTCGGTACATTGACGGGCGGCGGAGCGGAAATTTTGTCGGAGCGTTACCGGAAGAAGATGTCGGTCGACAAGGCGACGAGCGAGCAATGGCTCGAAGTTCACCGCACCGCTCACGAGCTCGGGATGAAGACGCACGCGACGATGCTGTACGGCTCGATCGAGACGATTGAAGAGCGTCTTCAGCATATGATTTATTTGCGGGAGCTGCAGGACGAGACGAACGGGTTTATGGTGTTCATCCCGCTTGCGGTGCAGCCGCTCAGCAAATCCGCCAGCATCAAGCGGCGCACGTCCGCATTCGAAGATATGCGGATGATCGCCATTTCCCGTCTCATGCTGGATAATTTTCCGCATATTAAAGCGTACTTCATTAACATCGGCACGCAATTAACGCAGATGGCGTTAACGTTCGGCGCATCCGACGCGCACGGCACGCTGGTGAAAGAGCGCATCTCGCATTCCGCAGGCGCAACGTCCGCGGAAGGACTGACCAGGGACGAATTGGTATGGCTCATTAAAGGTGCCGGGCGGACGGCCGTGGAACGCGATACGTTTTATAATGAAATCAAGGTGTACGATTAGAAAGAAAGGAACCACATCATGCGCAAAATAGTCATTCTCGGCGGGGGCTACGGCGGCTTGACCGTGGCCACGGAGCTGCTTGAGGAGCGTCTTCCGGACGATTGTGTCGTTACATTGGTGGATCGGATGCCGTTCCAAGGCTTGAAAACCGAATACTACGCTTTGGCGGCGGGAACGGTTTCCGAAATCGATATCCGCGTGCATTTTCCGGTCGACCCCCGGCTCATTCTTAAATTCGGCGAGATCAACGGGCTGGATCTGGACCAGAAGGCGGTCTATTTGACCGGCCACGACCCGCTTCACTACGACGTGCTCGTCATCGCTCTAGGCTGCGTCGACCGGTATCACGGAATTCCCGGAGCCCAGGAGTTTTCGACTTCGATTCAGACGTTCTCCTCCAGCCGGGGGACGTACCAACAAGTGAACGATGTAAAGCCGTACGGACAAATCACGATCGTCGGCGGCGGATTAAGCGGAGTCGAGATGGCGTCGGAGCTCCGCGAGAGCCGGCCGGATTTGAACATTCGCATTCTCGACCGCGGTCCGAGCATTCTCTCGCAGTTCCCGGGCAAAGCGCAGGATTACGTTCGTTCGTGGTTCCATGAACACGATGTGGAGATGCGGGGACATGTCAATTTGTCGCGTCTTGACCGCGGCGTTCTATACGACAAAGGGCAGCAAATCGAAACGGATGTTACAGTGTGGACCGCCGGCATTCAACCGAGTCCCATCGTACAAGCGCTGGATCTTCCGAAAGATCAGTTGGGAAGACTGATATTGAACGAATATCACCAGCTGCCGTGTCACCCCGACGTGTTTGTCGTGGGAGATTGCGCCAGCATCCCCTTTGCGCCTAGCGGACAAGCGGCGGAAGCGCAAGGCCGGCAGGTCGCGGAAGTCATTCACGCCACGTTTCGCGGCGAAACGCCGAGGCTGCGCAAAATCAAACTCAAAGGCGTACTCGGATCATTAGGGAAGAAAGCCGGATTCGGCGTTATGGGCCGCACGACGTTGATGGGCCGTGTTCCTCGTCTGTTGAAGAGCGGCGTCTTGTGGATGTCGAAAAACCATTTAGGTTAACAGTGTTGAAAATCAGTCAAGCGGAAGATCGGCGAACGGATCGGTCTCCCCTTCTTTTATTTTCGCAAGTATAGCGTCGTAAAGCTCGTCGGCTGTCTCCGATGCAACGATCTCCCCATTCACCAGCGCATACGGCTCCATGTAGCATTGGCCGCAATTTCCGAGGCACCCGTATTCGATGACGTCGAACTCGGGATCCTCTTCCAATCGCTTCATCACCCGGTCCGTGCCGTGATGCATGTTGTTCGTACAAAACTCAATGATCGGTTTCACAGCGTTGCCCCCTTTTGCTCGTACTAAGCATCAATTCGCGCCACAATCTTCGGCTGCTCTTTCGGTATAGAATCTTGGCTGATGGCGTTTAACTTTCGACGTATTTGTACTATAATAGTAGAGGAAAGGAGCTGATGCAAAATGACGACGAACACCGATAACAAGATGTACGATGAAGTTCTCGAGGTGTTGGATAAATTGCGTCCTTTCCTGCAACGCGACGGCGGGGACGTAGAACTGGTCGACGTGGAAGACGGCATCGTTAAGCTGAAGCTGGTTGGCGCTTGCGGCAGCTGCCCGAGCTCGACGATCACGCTTAAAGCCGGTATCGAACGCGCGTTGATGGAAGAAATCGAAGGCGTTCAAGAAGTCATGCAGGTATTTTAATTTTACCCGATTGTTGGCAACGCGCCTGGCGGAGGCTGTCTTCGTCAGGTTTTTTCTTTGCCTTGCCCGGTAATGTTGTTTCGGATCGGGTCGAATCCGCCGGAAATATCGATGATGTTTCCGGTCACATAATCGGACGCTCCGAGACAGAGGAACGCAACGACGCGGGCAACGTCTTCGCCTGTCCCCGGCCGCCCGCGCGGCGATTCGTGGTCGGTAAGCCCCTCCGCTTCGGATATTTTCCTCTCCTTATAGTGTCCGCGAATATCGCCGGGGCAAACCATATTAACTGTAATTCCGTTCGGTGCTTCCTCGACGGCAAGCGTCTTCGTGAACGAAACAAGACCTACTTTGGCGGCGGCGTAAACCGCGCGGTGAGGCCATCCTCTCGCTTCCGCCGAGCGGCCGAATCCGAAGTGAACGATCCGTCCCCATCCACGCCTCCGCATGCCTGGAATAACCAGCCGGTCCAATCTTAGAACGCCGACAAAGTTGCCTTCAACGAGATTTTCGATCTCCGACTCATCGTATTCGGCGAATAATCGGCGTTCGCGGACAAAAGGCCCCGCGTTATTAATCAATATATCGATGTCTCCGATTTCCGCGCGCACCGTCTGCACCATTGCGCGGATGTCGTCGCCGGAAGACACGTCCGCTCGAACGGCGGCGGCTTTGACTCCCATTCCTCGGATCCTCTCCGCCAGCTCATACGCTTCGCTTTCGCTCCTCACGTAATTGACCGCAATATTGCAGCCCATTTCGGCTAAGGTGAGCGCCGTCATTTTCCCAAGACCTTTCGCACTGCCTGTAATCAAAGCCGTCCTTCCAAGCAGCTCCCGCTTCCGCTCCACTCTCGTTCCCCTCCCCAAACCAAGCGCTGCGCCCTGCATCATCAATGCCGATTGCAATATGTGAATGCGGCATGCAGCGATTGGCACACCATTTGGAATCCGTCCCTAAGCTTTCGGCCGTTCTCCGTCAAATCCTCGATCCGCTCGCGGTTTCCGGAAGGACCGTAGCGGATGTGTCCCGCTTCATCCAACAGTTGCGCGTTCATCCCGTGAATTTCATGGTTGCGCATTAACCGGAGGTCGTGCATGGAACGCTGGTATTTTTCCTTGATGCTGAACAATTCTCTTTGCAATTCGGTATGTGAATTCATTTCCCGCATGCGGCGAACGACCGTAAAATAAGAAAACCTTTCTTTCACTTGTTCCGTCTGCAATGAGTATTGGTCGTTGAGGAAGCAACCGAGCTTATCAAGCGCTGAAAATACGCGAACAAAGCTGTTTGAGAAAAAAAACAAATGTCTGCGGTAATCGTCATATTCATCCGCACTCATCCGATCGGGAAACTGCTGCTTGACTCGAGCGGCAAACTTTTCGGAACAGTATACGCTCTGCTCCAATTCATACAACGTTGAAAGCAGACTTCTGACCCACATCGCAAGGCGGATGCGCCGTTCGTCGGATCGCGGCGGCTTTGCCGTCAGGCGGTCACCGTACCGCTCCATCAACAGAATAACCTCGTCGTAACATTGTCCGGAACGGCGGCCGGCATCCCGCCTCTTCGACTCGCCGAACAAAAATCGCAGCAAGAGACCATCTCCTCAGCTTGGTTGCGGTGATTTGACCCGATCGCTTTGCACGAACCGCCATGAAAGCTTCTTCGCCCGGTAGAGTATACACCCAAAGAAACGGCGCGATTCCGGCAAAATGAAACCCGTTAAACGCAACCGGATTCCGCTTCGCTCCCCCATATGCGGGTTAATTCCGCCATCCCCCGGGGAAATATTCCGCCCATCGCGCATCGACCTTCGCCACAATGTCGTCTCTTGGGAACAGCTCGTCCGGATATCCCGGCTTCATGCGGGCATCGATGACGAGGGGCAATTTGTAGTGCAGGTGATGTCTGTCGACATCGGTGTCGGCATATATGTCCGCAGCAGGATTAAACCGCGTGAACACCGTCCACAGAAATGCGGTTTGATCGCGGACGGCATCGATATCGTCCACCACGACGACTAACGGCCATTGCTCGAGAGTGCCGCGCGCCGACGCGAGCAGACGCGCCGCGAAATCAGGCTCCTCCGAGAACGGCGCCGCCTGTACCGCGAGACAGCCCGGCGAATAAACGGCGGCCGCTTTGGCGCCCGGCAGCGGGCCGCCCGCATATGCGCGCGGCAGTTCGCGGATCGGCTTCCCGACGCCGAGCATAACCGCCTTGCTGCCGTGATTCAGCCGGTCGCCCGTATAATCGAGCGTATCGTGCGACGTCTTGTTGAATATATACAGATCGGTCCGCGGATCGAATCGTTCAAGCATGCAGGTGAGCAGCTCCGGGAACGATTCGAGACGTACCGGCTGATCGGTAACGAGCAGCATCTTGGTAAGCGTCAGCTGTCCTTCCCCAAGGATGCGGAAGGCGCTGCCGAGCGCCTCGCGCGAATAACTTTCGCGCACCACGGCGGCGGCAAGCGGATGAAATCCGGTCTCCGCGTACGTCCACAAATCCTTTACTCCAGGCATGGCGACCGGAAATAACGGCGACAGCAGCCGCTGTAAAAATTCGCCGAGATAGTAATCCTCCTGCCGCGGTTTCCCCACGACGGTTGCGGGATATATGGGCGAATTGCGGTGCCATACCCTCTTGACGTTGAATACAGGGAAATCGTGAATGAGCGAATAATACCCGTAATGATCCCCGAACGGGCCCTCCGGACGCCGTTCGAACGGAGGCACGACGCCTTCGATCGCAAACTCCGCTTCCGCAATGAGGCGGTGGCCGCCGTTCGGATTATCGGCGAGCGGCAATTTGTCGCCCAAAATCAAGGAGGCAAGCAGCAGCTCCGGAACGTGTTCGGGCACCGGAGCTATGGCCGATGCGATCATGGCCGGAGGGCCGCCGAGAAACACGGTCACAGGGAGCGCCTGGCCCCGCTTCTCCGCCTCGTGATAATGGAAGCCTCCGCCCTTGTGAATTTGCCAGTGCATCCCCGTCGTTGATCCGTCGTAAACATGCATTCTGTACATTCCGAGATTATGGCCGTGTCCGTCCGGATGCTCCGTATAAACTAGCGGAAGCGTAACGAAAGGACCTCCGTCTTCCTGCCAGGAAGTAATGACAGGCAGACCGGATAACGGCGATTGCTCCAGCTTCGACGCCAAGACCGGGGCTGCGCCGCCGGACACCGTCTTCGTTCCGACTTTCCAAAGATCGAGAAGCAGTCCTCTCTCCCGCCATAACGCTTGCGGCGTAGGCGGCATCAGCGCGTCGATCGCGCCGACCGCCCGTTTCACCAATTGTTCGGGACGCGGCCCGAAAGCCAACTCCACCCGCCTGCTTGTCCCGAATAAATTGGTGACGACCGGAAACGGACTGCCTGCGACGTTCGTGAACAGCAGCGCCGGTCCCTCCTCCGCGATCACTCTGCGGTGAATTTCAGCCAGTTCAAGATTGGGATCTACCGGCGCGGATATTTCAACGAGGTCTTTCTCTTTCCGAAGCGCTTGCAGAAACTGCCTTAAGTTTTGATGCATCCGTTAAACCCGCCTCCGTCCCGCCTGCCACACCGCAACGCTCAAGTAGATGAGAACCGCGAACAGCAGAGCAATCAATACCGTGTGCAACAACGTAGCAAACACATACCAATCCGAACCCATCAAAGCGATCAGCAAAGCGCCGCTCAATATTTGCCCCGTCACCAGGACAAGCGTCCATCGGGCCCCGTTAAATATGGTAAGGTGCGAAGATAACCGGTTCCGGGCATACAATGCCAGCACAAGCACGATGAAAAACAATGCATATGCAGCCGTCCGGTGCGCGTAAGCAACCGCGGTGGCGCCTTCCAACGCGGGGATGAGCTGTCCGTTGCACAGCGGAAACCCTAAACAGCCGCCTCCCGAATCGGTATGGCTCACATAAGCGCCCGTATAGACGACTACATAGGCGTATGCGGCCGTAATCCATACGGCGTTTCGGAACAGGGCGGGTACGGGACGGGCGGCACTGCCCTCACGGTGAGGACGATCCCCTCTATAGGCGTCTCGAACGGCCGTAACGAGCATTAGCGTGCACGTGAACGCAATGAGCGAAAAGCCGAAATGCAGAGCCAAAATCGCAGAAGACTGCGGATTTTTCACTTGCGCCGCTCCTAGAAGCGCTTGCAGCACGGTGAAAAACAATGCGCCGGACGCATATACTTTGGCGTCGACTCGCTTTACCCGAAGAAATACCGCGATCGTCGAAGCAAGCACCAGCAGGCCGACAATACCGCTTATGATTCGATGGCTGTATTCGATCATCGATTCGATTGTGTACGCCGGGACGAATTTGCCGTTGCAAAGCGGCCAATCGTCGCCGCAGCCCCTGCCCGACTCGGTCTGCGTCACCGTTGCTCCCATAAGCAATACGAGAAACATGCCGATGCAGGTTGCGACCGCCAAGCCTTTGACCATAGATTTCATATTGAAAAACTCCCGTTCTGTCCATAGAATGCTCAAAAGTTTAAATGCCTGACTCAATGGACATTATAAACGATTACGGAGGCACAAAGCCATTTTAGAAAGCATACAATCCGCATTGTTCAAACAAAATTCATGGAACAGGCACTTTCCCGCAACATATACCGGTCTCGCCCGCTCAAGCACTTACACTCTCGAACACCTGTTGAAATTTACATCTTTTACTTACTCAAACACCCACGCGCGCACTCACTCACTGACTCACTGACTCACTGACTCACTGACTCACTGATTCACTGATTCACTGATTCACTGATTCACTGATTCACTGACTCCCTCAAGCACTCTTTCCACACCCATACACACTACCTCACACACTACCTCACACACTACCCCAAACGCTCCCTCCACTCACGCACTATACCCACCCACAACACTACACACCTACACTACCTACCAACACATTAAACACTACCTGCGCATACATACTCACTCACACAAACACTACCTGCACACACACACTCACTCACACACTCAAACTCTCACTAACGTACCGCACTCACGTACTATCACCATAACTCAGGAGCTTTTTCGGAAAAAACGTTGATTTACCGTCCGGAGTTAAGTACATTACATGTTACGGAGCAGGCACTCCGCCTTGAAAAGCTCCTCTTCCGGCAAATCCTTATGTCAGTAATCACCACTTCGGCTTTGCACGCCACACATGAGGAAGAAATTGTAACGGAAATTGATGTACTAAAATCTCATCATATTTGGCGGTCAGCATGACTTAGCGGAATGTTATGTACTTAAAAGCAGCCGAAACTCATGAATATCGCCTGAACGATGCAGTTTAAGTACAAAAAATTCCATTAAGCTATGTATCGTACCCTCTGGCGATGAGATGTAGTACACGATATTCCGCTAAGATTTTCGTTCATCCCTCGAAAGCTTGGCTGGCCATACTTTCCCGCTTCTCTCCGTATCCAGACGAAAATCGGAGTACTTCCGCCCGAATATTTCCCGGCCAAGCCGTTCGGCGGATAAGACGGGAGAATCAGGATCTCCAGCCACTTCCCCCCTGCTGTTACCGATGCCCCTGACAACGCCTATAAACTCGGAATGGGTGTAGCGGGAATATTCCTGTATTTGGTGTATAATGCCGAGTGAAGCGCCCGGATAGGTTTCCTCTGAGGCCAGCACCAAGCCGATACGCTTGCGGGACATCTGCTCAATTACTTGGGCCGAATCGGGATAGGAAGCGGCGTAGTAGCAGAATGTCCGGTCGAAGAACGATTTAGTTTGAGCGGACAGACCGTACCAATAGACCGGTGAACAAAACACGACACCATCCGCGGCAAGAAAGTCATCGAAAAATAATGTCCGAAAATTATCCGTAATGGCGCATTCACCGTCGGATAAACGGCAGGTCCGGCAATCGCGGAGAAAGGTTGAAATATAGTCGTCAATAAAGCTAATCGTAACATCCGTACCGGCTTCCTCCGCCCCGCGCCCGACAGCTTCGGCAAGTGTGGCCGAGTTGCCGTTGCGGCGAGGGCTTCCTACAAGGATCAACAGCTTTAGTGCCTTGTTCATGCTATCCATCTTTATCGCTCCTGACCGTTCTTGTGACATCGTGAACATTTTCCATCAATTGGTTCTGTTATAGGTTACCTCCAATACATCGAAGATGACAAGCGCCACAAAGATCAGCCAATTGCGCCTTTCGCAGTAAATCTCGTCGCAGCAAAAAAAGAAGCCTTGTTTACCAAGGCTTCACAGATTGAAAAAAAACTCCCTTCCACATAAAAAATTAACCTATTACTCGTATTACCCTGGCTTTCGTTTATTTCGCCAATTCGCCCGACACCTGCACGACCCGGTCAAGAAACTGCTCGATTTCCTCGCGCGTCTTCCGCAATTTGCTCACGAAACGGATCGTTTCGTTGCCCTTCGCGAATGCAATAAAGCTCGGGATGCCCAACACATTGTACTCCTCTCCCAATTCCGGGAAAGCGTCGCGGTCAACGACGAGAAACCGGATGCGGTCGCCGTACGCTTGGGCCACGTCGGGCATGAACGGCTCGATATAGACGCAATCTTTGCACCAATCCGCCTTAAACAACGCAACGGCAGGCTTCTCGGATTGAATCGCTTCTCGGAACTCGGCAATGCTTTCGATTTTCTTCATGTCGGATCAAAACTCCTTCGTAATTGTAACAATCCCCGAACCGTTCCATTCGGCGGTGCCGCCTAACGCTTTCGTAATGAATGCGATCGGAACGAACGTCGTGCCGAATTTTCGCTCCGGCGCTTCGGGCAGAATGTACTGCATCCCGTTGACCGTCGCCGCCTTGCTTCCGATCTTCAATACGATCGTCACGTTCTCGGCCGCGTCGCGAATCGTGACGGTGGATGCCTTCCCGTTCCACTCCACGTTCGTGTCCAATTCCTCACTGACATAACGTACCGGCACCATCGTCGTTCCTTTGCCTTTCACATACGGAGAGAAGCCGTCGGTCACGCCCGACTCTTCGCCCAAGCTCATGACGAACGTATGCGAATTTACTTTCAGATCCTTCTTCAACAGTTCGTAAAGAAGCGAGCCTTTCTCCACATTGTCCAACCGGTTGCGGGGCTTGACGCTTGACTTCACTTCATAGACTTCCCCGTTGTACGCTTCCGCTTTCACGTCGGACCCGACGTTCCACTGCCTCGAAGAAGCGGCGAAACGGACGGATGAAATTCCGTCGTTGTCATCCGACGGCGGCGTCAGAACGACATTTAAGTCCATACCTGCCGGCGTCATGCCGTCAAATAGAAGATCCAGCTTTACCGATGTGCCGCTTCCGAACGACAAGCCGATATCCTTGACGGCGGATGCCGAATTTGCATCAAGCTCGGCGGAAAGCTCATGAAGCACCGGCTTCATCATTTCGTAAACGAACTCGACGGCCAACGTCTTGTTGCGAAGCGCCATGGCAAGCGTCGGATCGGTGCCGCCTTCCTTCTCGTTCAACTCTTCGAGGACCGGTTTCATAATGTCGTAAACCGTTCCAAGCAAGTCCTTCAGTCCTTTTTCGTCCTTTACTATGTTGCGGAGCAGCTTCACTGTAAGCTCGGCCATCTCGTCTGCGCCCGCTTCCAAGCTTACCTTCGTAAGCGCCGCTGTCTTGCCGCCGAGCTCTTCCGTAACTTGCGATGCGCCGATTCGCTGGGGATTCGGCATATTTGCGAGCAAGAACGAAGCGACGGCTTTCATCAGCTCCCGGTTTTGTTCACTCGCGGGACGCATAATTTCCGCAAGAGCGCCGGCGTCCTCCAGTTCCCCAAACGCCGCCCCGGAAACTCCGCTCAAATCGCTTATATCGAACATATAGGGCGCTTTCGCGCCTTCCACGTTAACTATGTAACGGTCTTCGTTCAAGTAAACTTCAAACGGTACGTTGCCTCTCGGTATGCTTAGCGTGCCTTTCGCGGATGCATGGCTTGCATCCTCGGTCTTCACTTCGTGCATCGTTAGCTTCCCGCTTCCCAACGCTTGAAGCATACGCTCCGTTTCCGGATCCGTCTTCTTCGCCGGGTCGGCCTCAATCTCCCATTCGAAATCGAACGTCCCTTCCGAGGAAACGTTGTCGAGCCCGGACAGCAGCGCCTTGTTGACATCGACACCGCCGACCGCCTCACAGCCGATCATTGTCACGAGCGATACAATCAGCATTGCAGCCAGCAAAAATTTCTTACTCATCCCCATAATCAGTTCCTCCCTTATCATCTCCCACCCATGATTATACTTCTTTTTCCATCAAAATGACATGTGAAAAGTTCATGCGGCGGGCGATTGACGGATACACTGGTAGGAAGAAGAAGGGAAGCGCGGAGGCGAGGCGGGAGTGGCGGACGGAAAAGATGTTCGGGGAGTTAAGACTTGGTGGGAGCGGCTGCTTCGGGTGCCGCTCAACGCACTGACCGCTTTGACGGGCATGTGGGCGGACACGGCCGGAACGTGGGGATCGCAGGAACATTTTATAACGTTGGAAGTGGGCAAACAGGAAGTGAAGCGCCTTTCCGCCGAATGGAAACGGCTGCTTTCGGCCGCGCCGCCGGCGCAAGCCGTATCGACGGGGGACAGCCGGATTGCGGAGCAGATCCGGGAAAAGACGCGCAAATCGAACCGGAACAATGTGACGAGAACCGCAGCGTACTTGGACATTTACTCGAGGCATCCCGAGCTGCATTGGGCGTTCCTCGCTCATATGGTATCCCGTAACGGCGGTTGGAACATGACGGACCTCCAGGGGGAGCTGCTGCCCCGGTTGCTTTCGCAGGGAGAAAGAGAGCTGTTATTCGGCATGCTGGAGCAATCGAACGCATTTATTTTCGGCGACGCATACCCGCAGCTTCTGCTTTATGAAGAGAGCTTGCGTCTGGAACGCCCTCTGTTTCATATGCTGCCCGAATTCGGGGTTTCGTCGTTTATGCGCCCGGTGTGGGAACGGTTTTGGGAGATGCGGCAATCCGCCGTTCTGACTGTCGCATTGATTGTAAACGAACAAAATTATATCGAAGGCCGCATCGTGCGCGACCCTTTCATCGCGGAGCACGTGCTCGGCTCGCTTCCGTTTCAGGCGCAATCGGCGTTCCAGTTGAACCACGTATTTTTCCCTTACGGCGGCGTCAGCGCTTCCGCCGCCGGACGGCAGCGCATCGCCGGGCTTGTATTGGAAAACTTCGGAGACCTGCGTGAGCGAATCGAGTTCGGAAAGTCGCTGTACGGCATTCTTTTCGGCATACCGGAGGCGGCCGAAGGGGCCGCGCGCTTTGCGGCGCAGACACGCCACAGCGGGAGCCGCGCCGACTATTGGCCGGAGCTGTTTGCGGCGGTGCGCGAGGAACCTCCGTCCGCAGCCTATGAAGAGCGGCTGGACGGTACGAAGCTGAAGCCAGGCGCCGCCCGCTTCTACAGCCCGCGTCTCGCGGACGCGTGGAAAGACGTACCGCTCCGGGAGCCGGAGCGGTACGATTGGTTCCGCGACGTTAAGAGCGCGGCGAAATATTTTACGGACGTGCGTCCGCCGTTCCCGTTCGAGATGAGCGCCGAATACTGCTTCGGCTTGAACAAAATCGAACTCGCCGTACTGGCGAAGGCCGTGCTGCCTTAAATCATGCGCATCTTGCGCATGACCGGTTCCGCGCGGTTCCACAGCTTGCGAACCGCGCCCGGCATCGCCGCGAGATCGGCGTCGGTGAGCGCACCCGTCCGCAGCAGCAGGACGGGATAAACGGCCGCGGTCGCTGCGGAGATGACCGCAGCCTGAAGCAGCGCGTTCAACACAGGAACGCCGAACGGGTTTACATACGCGTAAAATATCCACGCGATCGCGGAGCCCGCGGCAATCTGCACGCCTGCCGTCACCGCGAACGGCAGCGCCCGGCGGCCGAGCAGCTCGTACGGCACTTCGCGGCGCAGCGACGACAAGTTGAGCGTCATCGTTACGGCGAAGCAAACGGCCGTGCCGCCGACGATGCCCCATATTCCGATGAACGGAGCCAGCGCTACCGATAATCCGAACTTGCACGCGATCCCGACTCCGATATTGCGCAAAGGAGCGGCAGGTTGTCCGATCCCGAGCAATATCGAGCCCGATGTCATCATCAGCACTTGAAACACGGAGCTCGCGACGAGAAAGACGATGATCCAAGTGCCGAACGTGTCGCCGAAGACGAGGATATTCAGCGGAAACGCCGCGGCGCAGAGCACCGCGATCGACGGCACTCCGGACAGCAGCGTCAGGCGAAGCGCGAGGGACGTCTGCTTCGTTACTTGGTTGCGGTCGCCTTGCACGAAAGCCGAAGAAATAATCGGCAATATCGATTGGCTTAGCGCGATGGCGAAGATGACGGGAATGCCGGCGAGCGACTGCGCTCTCGCGGTAAGCATGCCGAGCAAATCTTTCGCCAATTCCGGACCGAACTGCCCGCGAAGCAGCCCGATCGTCACGGTCGAATCGATAAGATACACGGTCGGCACCGCAAGCGCGGTCAGCGACACCGGCAGAGACAGCTTCAATATCGCACGGTAAATGCTCTTCAACGAAGACGTGTCTGCAGACGCCGGAGGCGCGCTCAGTACCGCCGAATCGGCGACGGCTTCGGCCTCGTCCTTCGGCGCCGGCGCAACGCCGCTGCGTTCCATCCGCCGCAGTTTCCAACCCCAATACACCATCACCGAAGCCGCCGCAACCGCGCCGAGGACGCCGCCGAACGACGCGCCCGCAGCCGCCCAATCGATGCCGTAGCCGAGCTGCAGCAGCACGTACGCGAGCGCAACGGCGGTAATGACGCGAAAAATTTGCTCCCATATTTGGGACAGCCCGTTGGCGGCCATCATCCTTCTGCCGTGGAAGTACCCCCGCTCCACCGCGATCCATGGGAATAGAAGCAGCGCCGGCGCAAGCGCCCGGATCGCCGCGGTTGCGCTCGGATCGTTGCTTATCTCCGCGTACCACGGCGCAAACACGAACACGGCCACGGTTGCGATCAACCCTGCCGCGAACGCAAAGCGGGCCGCAGCCCTGCGAATCGCTTCCCCTTCTTCGGGCCGGCCGACCGCGTATTTCTCGGATACGAGTTTCGCGACGGCGCTGGGGAACCCCGCAGTCGCCAATATGAGCAGCCAGAAATAAACGTTGTAAGCAATTCCGTACGTGGCCATACCCGCGTCATCCAACAGCCGCTGCAGCGGGATGCGCTGCACGACGCCAAGCGCGCGGGCCACGAGCGCGGCCGCCGCCAATATTAACGTTCCTTTGATCAATGAGTCCTTCAAGCTTCTAATCATCCCTTCAAAACAATAACGGCCCGGCATCCGCGGACCGTTATCGCAAACTCCCTAGCGCTTCTCCGAAATCGTCTCGAGCGGTTTCGCGTTTCCATATACGGGCTTCTTGCCGTGAACCGGAGCCGCCCAGCGAACCGCATTGCCGATCACTTTCCTGACGTCTTGGTTAAAGTACGTCGGGTATGTTTCATGTCCCGGACGGAAGTAGAAGATCTTGCCCTGACCGCGGCGGAACGTGCATCCGCTGCGGAACACTTCTCCGCCTTCGAACCAGGACACGAACACCAGCTCTTCCGGCGCCGGAATATCGAAGTGCTCGCCGTACATCTCTTCCGCCGGCAGCTCGAAATATTCGCCCAACCCTTCGGCGATCGGGTGCGACGGATCGACAACCCACAGTCGTTCTTTGTCGTCCGCTTCACGCCACTTCAGGTCGCAAGTCGTTCCCATGAGCTTCTTGAATATTTTCGAGAAATGTCCCGAATGCAGCACGATGAGCCCCATGCCTTCCAGTACCCGCTTATGTACCCGGTTTACGATCTCGTCGTTCACGTCTCCATGGCCGATGTGACCCCACCATATGAGAACGTCCGTATCGTTCAATACCGCTTCCGTCAAACCGTGCTCCGGTTGTTCGAGCGTCGCCGTCCGTACCGAAACGCCCTCGCCTTGCAAACCGTCGGCTATCGCACCGTGAATGCCATTCGGATATATTTCCGCCACTTTCGGATTTTTCTTTTCGTGCAAATTTTCATTCCATACCGTTACACGCACCGTCATTCGCGGTTCACTCCCAAAATTGTTTTCCGTCTATTCATTGTTAGATTAAATGATCCAAATTACAAATACAATAATCATGCCTAACTGGAGAATAAATTTGGCGACCATGCTTGAGAACAATCCGACCAGCGAACCGATCCCGACCTTCAGCGATACGCCGAGCGGCTGGCCCGTAATTAATTCGCCGAGGACCGCGCCCACGAACGGACCGATTATTAGACCGAATGCGGGAATCGCGAAAGGGCCGACGATAACGCCGATCGTACTGCCGATCACGGATGCTCTGGAACCCCCGAATTTCTTGACTCCTAGCGCGCTTACGGCATAATCGGCCGCAAATATCACGACGACGATGAACGTCTGTATGATCCAAAACCAAGGCCCGAATTCCTTCCAACCGAAAAACAACCCGTACACAAAGAATGCGCCGTAAATTGCCAGCGCGCCAGGCAAAATCGGATAAACCGCCCCGGCCATGCCGATGACGAACAACACCGCGACAAGCACCCATCCTAAAATATCCATCCCGCAATTCCCTCCCGCCGCGTCACGCCTTCAGTACATATTCGCGAATCGCTTGAGCGACGCCGTCTTCGTCATTGGATAATACGACGGCGTCCGCCATCCGTTTCACTTCATCCTGCGCATTGCCCATCGCAATCCCGAGTCCGGCGGATCGAATCATGGCGATATCGTTCAAGCTGTCGCCGACGGCGACCACACTCGACATATCGATGCCTAACAATTCGCATACTTGAGCAAGACCTGACGCCTTGCTGATGCCTTGCGGATTCAATTCGATATTGTGCGGATGGGAATTGGTCACCTCGAATGCTCCCAGCGCGCCGATGCGATCCAAAACGGCGGAACGGGCCTCGTCATTATCCGTATAAAATCCGAATTTCAACCACTCTTTATCCCGTTCGTCCTCCACCCACATGTCTTTGTTATAAATTCCTTCTACGGAATAAGCCCAGTACCAGGTATCGTATTGAACCGCAAGCTCCCGCAACCGTTTGATATGTTCCCAATCCATCAATGTTCTGTTATGCAGCATATGAGGTCTCGCCCATATTTCGCTGCCGTTCACCGTAACCATCGGAGTGTCCAGCTTCAGCTGCTCGGCGTAAGGAAGAGCGCTTAGAAAGCCTCTGCCGGTGGAGAAGCAGACGGCTATTCCCGCCCTTCCCGCCTCTTGGATCCAACGAGCATTTTCATCTGAGATGTTCTTCTCTTCGTTCAACAAAGTTCCGTCCATATCCAAAGCCACTAACTTATAGTGAGCCACAAATTCCGCTCTCCTTCCGCGCTTAACGATACCTCCCATTGTATACTAATTGGCTGGGCATTCCAAAAAATACTTTTCAACCGCTTGTAAAAAAGGTACATTAGAAATATCGAGTGAATTCGACAAGAAACGACAGTATGAAATTTCTGAAGGTGATCTGATGAACCAGCAATTGCCAATTATTTTGACCACATTTGCAATTGGTTCGCTGCCGCAAAGCTTTTTCTTCTCATATTTAGGATTGATGTTTTGGGGCTATCGGATTTCTAATACGGCGAGGAAGCTGTTTCTCTTCTCCTTCGTGCAATCGGCCATTACGGTCGGGGCTATGTATTTCATCCCGGTCATGTCGCGTCCGGTACTCTCTTTAATTGTGTACGTAACGGTAATGATCCTCGTTCTGCGTAGTCTACGTCTTATTGAGCGCGTATATATGGGTTTATTCGTCATCCTATTGTCGATGTTCAACGAAATCGGCCTTCTTTATATCCTATCTGCCACGGGATGGGTTCCATATGAACAAGTGCTCTCGGATCCGCGTTCAATAATCTGGGCGGCAAACATTTTACCCGTTACCGCCGCCGGTCTGGGGTATGTGATGGACCGTAAAAGCATACATCCCGGCAAAATTATTTTTGACTTCATGAAACGCAAAGGAAATAAATATCTCAATTGGCTGCTTTTGTTGTTTGTATTTAATATAACGCTCTCTTTCTTCGTCTACATATTCGCCGCCGAAGACGAGCAGCTTGCCGCTCTGATCGGGATGACGCTTACAATGATCGTCGGGTTAGGCATCTTTCTTATTACCGTGCGCGCCATGGCGATGACGAAGGAAGCGGCGATACTTTCCACCCAAGACGCGTATATCGACGACATTAACAACATGTTTACCGCCATACGCGGCCAGCGGCACGATTTCTTAAACCACGTTCAAGTGATCCAGTCTTTGCTGCAGCGCGGCAAATACGAAGAGCTCGAACGATACACGAAAGAGCTCGTAGGCGAAATAACCGAAATTAATGAACTGCTGCAAATCGGCCATCCTGCGTTGGCGGCGCTCGTTCAATCCAAGATGGTGAGCGCTTTGAACCGGAAAATCGATTTTCGTTACTCGTTTGAAGGAATGGAGCAGTTGAAGCAAGGAATCGCTTCCATCGATTACGTTAAGATTGCCGGCAATTTAATCGATAACGCCCTCGATGAAGTGGCGGGGCGTCCGGCGGCTGACCGCTGGGTGGAAGTGAAGGGCTGGGTCGACGCGGATTCTTTCAATATGTCGGTCCGAAACCCGAGCCGCAATTTAACAGATGAAGAAATGAGTTTGCTGTTTGTCCCCGGATATTCGACGAAACAGAGAACCGGACATTCCGGTCTCGGATTATCCATCGTCAAAGAACGGGTGGATCATTACAAAGGCGCGGTCAACGTGAAAAGCGCTCCCGAACACGGGACCACCTTTGTTGTAAAAATACCGATTCAACTGAAAAACGTCGCAACGACGCAATAAAAACTACTTCGAAGCTCATGCTTTCCGATCTCTAAAGCCGGCAATGCCCGGATATCGGCATACCGATTCCGGGCATTTTATTGTGAGATTTAATGATCTCCAGCGGTCTTCGCTTTGACTGAATGACCGATCCGGCGGCGTTTCCACGCGATGCCGTGAGTCGGAGAGAAAATCAGTGTAAGCACGAAAAGCGCTCCGGCCACGGCGACCATCGATCCGGTAATGGACGCGTTCAAAAGCGAGGATACGTAATAACCGAGCAATGCGCTGCCCACACCGTAGCCTACGCTGTAAACGATCATCCGGGACAACCGCTCCGTCATCAAATAGGCGCTCGCCGGCGGAATAACGAGCATGCCGAGAACGAGAATCGCGCCGACACTTTCGAACGATGCAACCGTCGTGACACTGACGAGACCCATAAGCGCGTAATGGAACAGAGCGACCGGAATGCCGACAGCCGCCGCCATTGCCGGGTCGAACGCGCAAATTTTAAACTGTTTGTAAAACAACCCGATAACGCCGAGCATGAGCACAAGCGCGATGCCGAGCGCCCAGAGCGATTTCGGTCCCATATCCGTCCCGAACAGGTGCAGTTTCGTCCAAGCCGCATAGCTGATCTCTCCGTACAATACGCAGTCGAGGTCCAAATCGACCTGACGGCTGTAAAGACTGACCAATACGACCCCAATGGAAAACAGCGCCGTAAACACAACGCCGATCGATGCGTCCGATTGCACCCCGCTTTGATGAAACATTTGAATTAAGAACACTGTAATCAGTCCCAATACGGAAGCGGATAACAGCATCCATAACGAATCTCTTGTCCCGCTCAACAAGAATGCAATAACGATGCCGGGCAGCACGGCATGAGAGATCGCGTCCCCGACCATCGCCATTTTCCTCAATACGAGAAAACTCCCCACAATACTGCAAGCGGCGGCAACCATCACACCCGTCGTCACGATGATCAATTCATTCGTTGTCATAAGGAAGCTCCTTCTTTCACGGCGCTCACTCGAGCGCCGCTTTCTTTCCTTACGGTTCGCCGAACTTGCAGGCGGACAATCAGCTTCGCAAGTATTCCGCGGCGCGGAGCAAACATTAGAGAGACAACGAAGATGGCCGTCGCCGCCAACACTGCCAGCGGCCCTGTCGGCAAATTGTTTGCCGTAGTGCTTAGAAGCGTTCCGGCACTTCCGCTTACGGCTCCGAAGATGCCTGCCAGCGCCGCCATCAGTCCGAGCCGGTCGGTCCAATACCGGGCGGCCACCGCGGGAGTGATGAGCATCGAAGCCATCAGGACGACTCCGACCGCTTGAATGCCGATCACTACGGCGATTACGATTAGAAACATGAGAAACTGTTCGAGAAATGCGACCGGATAGCCGATCATCTTGGCAAAACCCGCGTCGAAGGACATCAGCTTAAATTCTTTGAACAGCAGCGAACAAACCAATATAAGAAAGACGGCAAGCCCCATCATCGTATACACGTCTGCAGAAACCATCGCCGCCGCTTGGCCGAACAGAAATTTGTCCAACCCCGCTTGATTTCCGCTTCCCGATTGTTGAATATGCGTCAGCAGCATAATTCCGATTCCGAAGAAAACGGAGAGCACGATGGCGAGCGCCGTGTCTTGCTTGATTCTGCTGTTGCGCGTAATGAATCCGATGCCGAACGTTGCGATGATGCCCGCTATCGCCGCACCGATCAAGAAAAACCAAAGCGATTTCGTATTCGTAAGCATAAATGCGATACAAACTCCCGGCAGCGCCGCATGAGCCAGCGCATCGCCCATAAGCGATTGTTTCCGCAAATAGGCGAACGTTCCGAGGACGCCGCTGCTCAAGCCGAGCAATAAACTTCCGAGCAATATCCAACGGATGTTCGGATCCGTAAGCAAAGACGCAATGTTCATGGAGATCACCTCGATCCTACAAGCAGTGAATCGGAATGTCCGCCTTCAAGAACCGTAAGCTTGCCGCCGTACGTCTTCTGCAGCAATTCTTTGGTGAACACGTCTTTCGTCGGCCCGACATCGATCACCGTTTTGTTCAAGAGCAGCACCCAATCGAAATATTGATCCACAGTCGCAAGGTCATGGTGAACGACGAGCACCGTCTTGCCTTCTTTCTTTAATTCGTTCAACAGCGTAATAATCGCTTTTTCCGTCGCTGCATCGACCCCTACGAACGGTTCGTCCATGAAATACAGCTTCGCGTTCTGCGCCAATGCGCGCGCGAGGAAAATACGCTGCTGCTGTCCGCCGGACAATTGGCTGATTTGCCGGCCGGCGAATTCAGACATGCCCACCTTGGCAAGAGCATCCATCGCAATATCGCGTTCTTTCGCGCCGGGACGCTGAAACCAACCGAGCTTGCCGTATGTGCCC
This sequence comes from Paenibacillus alkalitolerans, assembly GCF_016482785.1. Lineage (GTDB taxonomy): Bacteria > Bacillota > Bacilli > Paenibacillales > YIM-B00363 > Paenibacillus_AE > Paenibacillus_AE alkalitolerans. The sequence goes on from NZ_JAEMXM010000018.1 coordinate 55,169, forward strand.
ATCGTTACGACATCCAACGCGTTGGTCGGGAAATCCCAATCGACGGATTCCCGCTGCGGGACGTATCCTACAATTTTACGCTGTTCCTTGTAAGATTTGCCGTAGATGCCCACTTCCCCCGCCGCGCTTGGGACGAGGCCGAGAATCGACTTGATGAGCGTCGACTTGCCGGCGCCGTTCGGTCCGACAATGCCGATCAGTCTGCCTTCCGGCACTTCGAACGAGACATTCTCCAACACGGGCTTCTTTTGATATGCGACCGTCATTCCCTTTACCGATAACGGATTTGTTTGCGTCATCGCCGGTTCCTCCTTTTGCTTCCTAATATTCGTTACCGCGGACAACCTTCGGTTGCCTCTTTGCTTCCTAATATTCGTTACCGCGGACAACCTTCGGTTGCCTCTTTGCTTACTTCAAAGCTTTGACGATTGTATCCACGTTGTGCCGCACCATGCCGATGTAAGTACCTTCTGGCGTCCCGTCTTCACCCATCGCGTCGGAAAATAAGGTTCCTCCCTCCGCCACATCGTGGCCGAGCGCTTTCGCGCCTTCGACCACAGCCGTAATGTTGCGGGACGATACGCTCGACTCGACAAACACGGCTTTGATTTTACGCTCTACCAAATAGTTGCGAAGATCGGTTACGTCTTTGCTGCCCGCTTCCGAAGCGGTGCTGATGCCTTGCAAGCCGCGCACCTCAATATCGTAAGCTTTGCCGAAATAGTTGAACGCATCGTGAGCCGTGACGAGAACTCTTCCGCTTTCGGGAATCGATGCGATCTGCTCCCTTGCGTAATCGTCGAGTTCCTTTAATTCCGATAAATAACGTTCGGCGTTCGCTTTATAATCGTCGGCGTGCTTTTCGTCCATCTTGATCAGCTGGTCGCGCACCGTTTCTGCCGCCTTCATCCACAATTGCACGTCAAACCATACATGCGGGTCGTAAACTTCCGCGCCGTCTTCCATGACCTTGATGAGTTTGGACGGATCAATCGACTCCGCTACGGCCACAGTCGGTTTCTTCTCGGCCATCTCTTCGAATACTTCCGTCATCTTGCCTTCCAGATGAAGTCCGTTATAGAAAATAACGTCAGCGTCTTCAAATTTCTTGATATCTCCTTGCGAAGCTTTGTACACATGCGGATCGACGCCGGAAGGCATAATTCCCGTGACCTTCACGCGCTCGCCGCCTACTTGTTCGACGATGTCGGTAATCATCCCGATCGTCGTCGTCACTTTCAACGGCCCGCCCGTCTCCGTAGAGGCGTTCTGGCTTCCGCACGCCGCCGTAAGCACGATGATAAGTGCTGTTGTTACGACCGTAAAAACTAACTTCCACTCTCGTTTATGCATTGTACTCTCCCTCTTCCTTGTATGTTATGTGGCAACCGGTTAAGTGTTGCACCAAACTGTTTTTTTTGCACGTGGACTGAATTGTTGTATGCGGGACTCTTTTTTAAATATATACAATAGTTTTGCCTTAGTGCAACATTTATTTTTAAAAAAAGATCGAATACCGTGGAGGTACCCGATTTTATACAGGCGTCTGGTTCACAAATGACCACCTTGTGCCACAGTGAAACAAGAACGCGATAATCCAGACCGCTTGTTTCATAGTGAAACACCGTGATGCACAAATGCACCACCTTGTGCCACAGTGAAACAAGAACGCGATAATCCAGACCGCTTGTTTCATAGTGAAACACCGTGATGCACAAATGCACCACCTTGTGCCACAGTGAAACAAGAACGCGATAATCCAGACCGCTTGTTTCATAGTGAAACACCGTGATGCACAAATGCACCACCTTGTGCCACAGTGAAACAAGAACGCGATAATCCAGGCGGAGTGTTTCACTGCGGACTATTTCCGGAATAAGAAAAAAAGGAAGAAGCAACGCTTCTCCCCGGGAACGTATATTCCGTTAATTGCCGCTGTCGGCCGTTTGCGTTTGCTGCTCCGTCGGCGACAGCGCCGGTTTGCCGTCAAAGCCTACATACTTGTAATAAGCTTCGAAGATTTTCGCCGCGATCGGCGCCGCACCCCAAGCGCCGAATCCGCCGTCGGGCACCACGACCGCCACCGCAATCTTCGGTTTGTCGGCGGGAGCGAACGCGACGAATACGGCATTATCCCGTATTTTCCCGCGTACTTCTTGCTCCGACGTTCCCGTCTTGGACGCGACTTCGAACGGCAAGTGGCCGAACCATTGCTTCAGCGAACTGCTCTGCGTTACCATCTTCATGCCTTTGTGTAAGACGTCCCAGTGCTTCTCGTCGAACTTCTCTTCGTTCAAGACGAACGGCTCGACTGTCTTCACCGTATTTCCGTCGAAATCGGTAATTCGCTCGACGAAGTTGGGCTTCAGACGCTTACCGCGGTTCGCGAGCATTGCCGTATATTGAGCCAATTGCAGCGTGGTGTACCTGCCTTGCTGGCCGAACGAAGCGTAAACCATCGCGGACTGAGGACTGCCGTTTTTTGCTTCGTGCTTGTATTCGATAACGCCCAAGCTTTCGTTCGGCAGTCCGCTTCCGGTCGATGTGCCGAGTCCGAACTTCTTCATATATTCGTCCCATACGTCAACCGCCGGAAGTCCCTTATACTTAAGGTACAGAGCTTCGCCTACCATCTCCGCCATGAACGGATTGGACGATACCCGTATCGCATTCGCCGGATCGATTTTGCCGTATGCGTGTTTTTGAGCGTTACCTATCGATTCCGAGTCGTTCCGTCCAAAGTAGAACCTGCCCGTATCGGTATACTTCGTAGTAGGCGTGATCAGACCTTCATTCAACCCGATCAGCACCGTCAGCGGCTTCATCGTGGAACCGAGCGGAACGATGGACGTCGGATGCTTGCTGCGTTCGTCAGCGTCCTTGTAATCCGGATACACCGTCTTGATTGTACCGTTTTGGTAGTAGGGTTGGATTTCGTTCCATAGTTCCGTCGATAAGCCTCCGGACCAGACGCTTGGATCGTAATCCGGCATCGACGCCATCGCGATCACGTTGCCAGTGTCCACTTCCATCGCCACCGCATAGCCCGCGCGCGCTTGCGCCCCCATCGCCGGCCATTTCAGCCGCTTCGCTTCGTCGCTCTTCATATACGCGAGTTGATCCATAATCGCTTGCTCCGCCGTCAACTGAACGTCTTTATCGATGGTCAAAACCAAATTGTTGCCCTTCTTCGGAGGCGTAACTTCGACGGGACCGATAATCTGGTTCAGGCTGTTGACCGGGTATTCCTTCTTTCCGCTAATGCCGCGAAGCTCGGTCTGATACATGAATTCGAGACCGTCGAAGCCTACCTCTTCCGTTCGCAAGTAACCCGAAGTTGCCTCCTTATTGCGGTAGAAATCCAAATATTGGCCTTCTTTTAGGTTGTTTGACGACGTGAACGGCTTCAAATATCCGATCAATTGCGCCGCAATCGTATTGGCATCGTAGTGGCGGACGCTCTCCTCGACCACCTCGACGCCGGGAAACAGCTCTGGGTGGCTCATTACATACGCGATCTCTTTCTCGGTCAATCCCGCTTTCACCCGGCGCGGCTCGTACATCCGGTTCATAAAAACTTTCGTGTTGCCTTCAATATCGTAGCCGACATCCATGGCGTCGAATACGTCCGACACCGTTATTGTCTTCAACGTCGGATCGCCGTATTTCGCGAACAAATCGGCGATTTTCTCGGCCAGCGCGATATGATCTTCCCTTGTCTTCCCCGGCTCCATCCGGAAATACAAAGATTGCGTGGATGTCGAATAAGCGATCGGATACAAGTTCCGGTCGTAGATGTTGCCGCGTATCGGAGCGATATCCACAGATCTCTTGGTCCGCTGCGATTCCATGGCGGACAGCTCTTTGCCTTCCACGAATTGAATAAACGCCAGCTTCACGACCAACACGGAAAATAAAACGAAAATGCCGAAGAAAAAAAGATTGATGCGAAACGTAAACTGCCGCCGTTTGACGATCTCTCTTTGCTGAGGATCGTCGCTGTGAAGCGTTCTCTTCATAACTTCCTCCTCCCCCGATTATCTTCTCTGCAATCGATATTTATGTTCCGGCCGGCATGGCCGGTACCTTAACCGTTATTTTTTGCTTGGTTAATAAATGCTTCAATCGTTTCGTCTATCGGGAAAGTGCCGATTTTCATATCGTTCCAATACAGCGTCACTTCGTTGGAACCGGCTTTTCCTTCTACGCGCACCGATCCCGTATAAACCGCGTACGTGCCGTCTTCCTTCGATTCATAAGTGGCGTTAAACGCCTGCCCGACGATCGCTTGGAACGCCTGGTCCTTCGCATCGCCCAGCACTTGGTCGCCCATGGCGGCCAACTCGTCCGTATAGTTCGCGCCGTAAACCGCTATCGCGGCAACGAGGGCAGCGACCAAAACCCATTTCAGCACCGTCTTTACCACATTAATAATCACAAACAAAGCGACGACGGCTGCAATGATAAGCCACCAACGTTCTTGCGCAAACGACCACCACTGTTCCGGCATGAGAAAAGTCCCTCCGACAATTATCGCTTTTTTGGCATGCTTTCTATATTATACATCAAGACCGTCCGACATTTCAGTAAAGTTTACACCATTATGAGAGGCGCAAAAACTGGTCTACCGGAATGGACAAATCCATAAAACTAAGTAAGGGCCATGCCCCAGAAACAGACATACCGGAGGGAAGCCGAATGAAAACCGTTATGTGGCTCTACTTGTTTATCTTTGTGGCGTTTTTCGATTTGCATGCACAATACCCGATGCTTACGCCGTTCGCCATCTCTCTTGGCGCGGCTCCGTCGTTTATCGGATTTATCATGGGCATTTACTCGCTGACCCACCTGCCCGGCAACTTGCTTGCGGGCATCAGCGTGGACCGTTTCGGCAGCAAACCGTTCATCGTCGGAAGCCTCATTGCCGCCGGCATATTGCTCATTATCCAAGGAGGAGTGAGCGACCCGTGGCAGTTGCTCGCCGTCCGCTCCGTCAGCGGTTTCGTTCTGGCGTTCCTCTCTCCCGCATGTCTCGCGCTGCTTGCGAAGATGGCCAAGGATCGCGTTCAACAAGGCAAGCTCATGTCCGGCAACGGTCTCGTTCATACGCTTGCATCGGTCGTTTCTCCGGCCGCAGGCGCGCTGCTGGTCAGCCAAATCGGCTTTACGAATGCGTTCGTAGCCCTGGGCTTCGGTCTGGTAGGCACCGGACTGCTAGCCATTGTCGGAGTAAAAGAACAGAAAACGCCGGCATTCGCCGGTCTTTCGACTGCAGCATCCTCCAGCCAAATCGAACCCGGTACCGCGGCCGCTTCGACAATCGCCGCCTCCGATCAGCAAAAGATACCGTGGCTGTTTTACGGCATCCCGCTCGCATTATCGTGTTCCCAAGGTATCCTATTCTTTGAGCTTCCGCTCGTCGATTCGGCCCAGATGTCCATAATGCAATCCGGCATGCTGTTTTCCGTCGTCTCATTAGGCGCTCTGATTACTTTGGGAATGCTCTTCTTGAACAAAATATCCGCTCATATCCGTACGGCGTTCGGGAGCTTGACGCTTGCGCTTATTTTTTTCGGCATGGCGGTCGGTTGGCCTCTGCCTCTGCCGGTCGCTCTGCTGCTTATCGGCATGTCGAAAGGGGTGATCTTCCCGGCTATGGCAACGCTGTTGGCATCCGTTACCGACGCCCGGCGATACGGACGCGTATTTTCGCTGCTGTCGATTTCCTTCTCTCTCGGCGCATTCTTCGGACCGATTTTAGCCGGGCAAACGCGCGATTGGATTTCTCCGTATTACATCGCTTTCCTCGTCTTAATGGCCGCTTTGGCGATGCTGCCGTCGCCGATTCGCAATGGGAACGGAAGAGCAGCCAGCGTCCGGACCTGACCATCCGCATTTCGACATTTCCCAGGGAATTGTTACAATAGAGTGAGTCGAAAGAGAGAGTCGAACGTCGCGGAGGTCATCTATGGATTTTGTAATTATCGTCGAAGGCAAGAACGACCGCAGCCGTCTGGCCAAATTGCTGTCGGAGGAAGTCCCGATATATTGCACATACGGTACGCCCGGAACGAAGCAATTGCAGCAGCTGGTCAAAAAGGTCGGCAACCGCTCGGTCTTCATCTTTACGGACAACGACGCTTCAGGCAAACGGATCAGAGGCATTCTGCGGGATACGTTCCCGGACGCAGAACAGCTTCATACGAAAACCGGATATGCGGGAGTCGAAGGAACTCCCGACGAGCATATCGTCCGGGAATTGGAAAAGGCCGGGCTGCAAGAGTATATCGTGTACCCCGAGCCCGACCTTTTTGCTGAATAACCGTCTAACCGTTAACCAATTGCAGTATATCGTCCGCGATTAAATCTTCGTCCAAATCGTCCGACTGGTACGTCCGGCGAATTTGGTTATCTTGGTCTATAAGAATGACGGCGTTGATGTGAGTGAAGTTGCCCTTATTGTCATCGATGACGGTTATTCCGTAGCTTTGGGCAACCTCGTGCACTTGCTGTTCCGTCCCCCGCAGAAACTTCCAGCCGTTCAAGTCGGCACCGTAAGCATCCGCATATTTCTTAAGCGATTCCGGAGTGTCGCGTTGGGGGTCGATCGTCGCCTGCAAAAACAGCGCATCCGTTCCGAACACTCCCCGCTCCTTCAAGCGCTCCTGTACTCTCGACAGCATATGCGTCGTCGTAGGGCACACATCCGGACAGTTAGCGAAGAAGAAATACAGAATTCTTGCTTTTCCCTCCGTATTTTCAAGCGAAACCGCATTTCCGTCTATACCGGTCAATTCGAATCCGGATGCTTCTTTCATTACAGGCAGTTCGTTTTTTTGCCCCCCGCCCCAATATACGAATGCAATGGCGCCGAGCAGCACGACCGAAACGGCCGCCATCACCGCTTTATACCAATGTTTCCGCCAAAACCCGTCCATTGTTGTCCTCCTTATGCGAGCGCTACGCGTGAAGAGTCGTCGTATCAGCTACCAAAAGCAAAAATACGAACGTCAGGTAGTACAATGAATACTTAAAAGACCGCATCGCCCAAGCTTCATTATGGTCTTCGACGAACAACCCCTTAAGACATTGAACCGTCCATAATGTCAGAAGCAATAATCCGCCGATTAAAAATACGAGACCGACATAACCCATGGTATATAACAAAACGGTCGTCGGATACAGGGCGATCAAATACGGAATCATTTGCAGCTTCGTGCGCTTGATGCCCTTCACCACGGGCAGCAGCGGATAGCCGGCTTTACGGTATTCTTCCACTCTGCGGATGCCGAGCGCCCAGAAATGCGGGGGCTGCCAAAAAAACAACAAAGCGAACAACAGCCATGCGCCGATGTCGATCGTCTCGGTGACGGAGCAATAACCGATGACTGGCGGGACCGCTCCCGATATTCCGCCCACAGACGTGCTCCAGGTCGAAGTCGGCTTTAACCACGCCGTGTAGATGATTACATATGCTACATGGCCGATACAGCCAAGCAAAGCGCACAACGGATTAACGAAAAAGTATAGCAATGCTATGCCCAAAATGCCGAGCGCCGCACCGTATCCAATCGCGTATTCAAGCCGGACTTTGCCCAACGGTATTGCGCGTTTCTTCGTACGTTCCATCTGTGAATCGTGTTCGCGGTCGAGCACGTTGTTAAATACGCAGCCGGAGGCCATGACAAGCGCCGTGCCCGCGAGCATGAATATTAGCGTCGCCCAATCGATATTCCATTTCGAAGCGACCCAAAAACCGCCCAGCGCGGGAATTAAATTGGAGACCAGCATTCTCGGTTTGGCGAGAACGAAATAATCTCTCCAGGAGGCGCGCGATTTCGGAATTGCCGTCTCCCCTGTCCGATCGGCCGGCGTCTCGTATGTCAACGGATTGTCCACTTATGCGCCATCCTCCTTGCGGGATTGAACTTCATCTAGCGAAAATAACTTCATCCAGCGGCAAAATCAATCTTTATGATACCGGAGCCGACTTGCTTTGACAACAAGGTAAGCCGACCGTTCATCAATTTGTCGGTTTTTCTTGCAGACATGCACGAAACGGGTATTCGCCTAATACATTAGCTATGTAGATTTTTGCCTGTATTGGCACGTTTCATGCGAAGGGAGGGGAACGGAACGCATGGCCGTCATCAAAACATCGAGCGAAGACGTAAAACTGCTGGCGCGGCTTATGCGGGCGGAAGCGGAAGGCGAAGGAGAACTCGGCATGCTGATGGTCGGCAATGTCGGGGTGAACCGCGTGCGCGGGGACTGTCTGGATTTTAAACAAATCAGGACGATCCGCGATATGGTGTTCCAACGTCCCGGCGGCTTTGAAGCAACCATTAAAGGGTACTTTTACCAGAAGGCTCGCGATAAGGAAGTTCGGCTCGCTCGGCGCGCCATTAACGGAGAGCGCCAGCATCCCGCATCCAACGCATTGTGGTTTTTCCGTCCGGACGGCGGATGCCCGGGCCAGTGGTACAACCAACCGAACACCGGAAGATTCAAAGCGCATTGCTTTTTCGCCCCGTCAAGTCAAAATTGCCCCGCCGTTTACGGAACTTATTAGAAAAGAAAGGATAGTGAGTTTTACCGATGGATCGCCAACAAAACATGGGTACTTACACTGGGTTTCCCGGTTCGCTTGCCGGCACGACGCCCGGTTTTCCGACATACCAAACGCCAACCGGCGCGTTCCCGAGCGCATATGCGCCGATCGGCGGCCCGATTCCGGGGATGACGCCAATGGGTGGCGTGCAACCGTTCCAACAGCCGGCTGCAGCCGCGCCTGTATTTGAAGAGTCGTATATTGAAAACATCCTTCGTCTGAACTTGGGGAAAATGGCCACCATTTACATGACGTTCGAAAACAACCCCCAATGGAATGCAAAAGTGTTCAAGGGGCGCCTTGAAGCGGCGGGCAGGGACCACATTATTATCAGCGACCCGCAAACGGGCATGCGTTACCTGCTGCTGATGGTCAATCTCGACTACATTACGTTCGACGAACCGTTGAATTACCAATATCCGTTCGCGGGAGCTACCCCGGCTGCCGCGACACCGGCCGCCGCGGGCCGATAATTGCATCGACAAAACCCTTCCCGCACTGTGCGCGGAAGGGTTTTGTTCATTCTTGAAATGTTATGGTAAGATCTTATTAGGGTATCGGCCCTTAAGCAACGTGACAGCTCAGGAGGTATACGAACATGGATACCGGAACCCATTTCGCGTTCGGATTCGGTTTAGCCGGATTGTCGCAGTTGGACCCCGCCGTAGCAGGGGACCCATGGACGTCCGCGGCGGTGCTCGTCGGAGCCGTTGCGGGATCGCAAGCGCCCGATTTCGACATGCTATTGCGTCTTAAGGGCAACGCCGCGTACGTTCGCAACCACCGCGGTCTGTCCCATTCCATACCCGCGTGGTTCATATGGACCGCGCTCATCGGCGGCGCCGTTTGGCTGTTCTTCCCTGGCGTATCTTTCACGACAATTGCGCTGTGGGTATTTGCCGCGGTGCTCATTCATGTGCTTACGGATTTGTTTAACAGCTACGGCACTCAAGCGTTTCGTCCGTTTACAAAGCGGTGGATCGCATGGAATATCATTCACATTTTCGATCCCGTCATCTTTGGTTCGCACGTCGTTGCCGTATTGCTGTGGCTATCGGGCATGGCCGCTCCTTCCGCTGTGTTCCCGCTGCTTTACGGGTTCATTGCCGTATACTATGCGGCAAGAACGATTCAGCATGCCGCGGTGCAGCGCCGCTTGCCGAAACGCGACCCTCAGCACGAGCCGGGCGACCGGTACACGGCAATCCCGACGGTGAGCTTAACGGTCTGGAACGTCGTCAAACGCATGCAAGGCCGTAGCGAAAGCTTCGCCGTCGGCGAATGGAAGGCCGGGCGTCTCACCTGGAACGACGTGCTTACTTGCGATTCCCATCCCGCTGTCGCCGCTTCCCGCAATCACCCCGACGTTGCGGCTTTGCTCTCGTTCAGTTCATACGCGTGCGCTTCGGTCGACGAACGCGGTTGGGGCTACGAGGTTCGTTGGGTTGACGTCCGTTATCAATACCGGAAACAATATCCGTTCGTCGCCGTGCTTCGGATGGATAGGTCGCTGCGCCCCCTCGAAAGCTATATCGGGTGGATCAGCGAAGAAAAGCTCGAACGCCGTCTCGACACGGGCATGAGCTAACCGGCACACGAACAGGAGAGGAGAACCGCTGCGATGAATAAGCCAATGGCGTTACTATTCGCGGTGCTCGGCATCGCTTGCCTCATTGCCGCCGGCGCGGCATTGAGCTATATGAAACCCGGTTGGGCGCTATTCTTTACGTTGTTAAGCTTTGCCGTCACCGGGTTCGGCATGGCGGTCAAGCGGCGTTTAAACCGCAAGTGAAGCCGTTAGAGCAGGAACCCCATCCGTTCCATCGCTCTTTTCAACGTGGCGTCCGCGACGGCGTTCGCCTTCTCCGCACCCCGCTTTAAGATCGCCTGCAGCTCTCCGGATTGCCGAATGTCGCGGTATCTCGCCTGAATCGGTTCCAACACCGAAATGACCGCTTCTGCAATATCTTTCTTTAACGCCCCGTAGCCTTGCCCTTCGTACCGGGCCTCCAAATCGGAAATCGGCACCTTGGAGAAGATCGAGAATATTTCGAGCAAATTGCTCACTTCCGGTTTATTGTCCGGATCGTACTTAATCTCCCTTCCGGAATCCGTCGTCGCGCGGCTAAACTTTTTCCTTATTACGTCCGGCTCGTCGAACATCGAGATGAAAGCGCCCGGGTTCGGATCGCTCTTGCTCATCTTCTTGCTTGCGTCTATCAGAGACATAATCCGTTTCCCGACATCCGTAATGTGCGGCTCCGGCACGACGAACGTATCGCCGTACCGGTGGTTGAACCGCTGAGCCAAATCGCGCGTAAGCTCCAAATGCTGCTTCTGATCTTCTCCCACAGGAACAAGATCCGCATTGTACAATACGATATCCGCGGCCTGAAGCGACGGATATACGAACAAACCCGCTCCTACCGACTCTTTCCCCGCCGACTTATCTTTAAATTGCGTCATGCGTTCCAACTCGCCCATTCCGGTGAGCGTCGTCATAATCCAGCCGAGTACGGCATGAGCTCTGACTTGCGATTGAAGAAACACGACCGCCTTCTCCGGATCGATGCCGGACGCCAAATACATCGCGGCGACCGATTCGGTCTGCTCACGCAGCTTCTCCGGTTCTTGCGGCACCGTAATGGCGTGCAGATCGACAATCATAAAATAGCAATCGTGCGTGTCCTGCATTTCCACGAATTGGCGAATCGCCCCGATATAGTTTCCGATGGTAAGCAGCCCGCTTGGCTGTATGCCCGATAATACTTTTTTCATCGTTTTTCATCCTCCTTGAATATCTTCAAAAAAACAAAAAAAGCCCTCATCCGCAAGGGACGAGAAGCCGTGGTGCCACCCTAATTCGTTGGATCGTACGTATCCAACCTAAACCCCGATAACGGCGGGAAGCCGCGTCACCTAACCGTCAGCGCCGTACGGACACCCGCTTACGGATCGGATTCGAACTCGGGGACCCATTTCCGCTTGGCCACAAGGTCCGGCTTTCACCATCCGCCGGCTCTCTGATCCTTGTCATGACCCAGGTACTCGCTCCCGTCATCGTTATACTTCAATATTGTCGACGTCGATTTTCCACATTATACGAAAAGGTTCGCGGCGGCACAAGCCTTTTTTTCAATTAAGCTTCTTCTTTCAACCTCTTCAACAGCTTTCGCACCGTGTCCGCCGTTTCGGCGTACAATGGCCTGTAATCGAGCGGCTCTACGTATGCTAGAAATTGTTCGGCCGCAGCGGCGACGACCCGGCGGTATTCGCTTAAAGGAATGCGGTAAGCGTTGCCCTCCCTGACTCCGGTTGAAGTCTCGTCTATCTCGGTCCAGACGACCCGATCCCCCTCATGGCGCACTGCAAAGGAATATCCCCGGCATTCGGGATCGCCGCAGCCGCAAACGAAGAAGGGCATCTTCCGCCATTCGGCGGCGGGATCGGCGAAGCGGTCCGGAGCCGTATCTTCGAAAGCGCTGGCAAGCAGCGCCGGCAATCCGACGTCGATACAGAGCGGTTCGTCAATCAATCGTTCGCCCTCCGCGGTTACCGCTACGTCGGCTTGCACGATTTGAAGCTCGGGATGAAGAGACAGCTTTTCGTAACGAATATCAAACACGATTGTCATCCTCCCTTGCCGTGTCTGCTTTTTCGCCTCTACCCTTTGGTCTAAATTTCCATTTCGTATGATGCGTATAATCAATGATTTTGCTCATACTACCATCAGGGAGGTGATATACATGGCACAAGGATCCAGAAGCACTAACGTCTTGGTTGTACCTCAAGCGAACCAAGCATTGGATCGATTGAAGTATGAAATCGCGCAGGAGCTGGGCATTCAAGTTCCGGAAGACGGCTACTGGGGTTATATGGCTACCCGCGACACAGGTGCGATCGGGGGTAACATCACCCGGCGTCTCGTACAAATCGCCGAGCAGCAACTGGCAGGACAATTCGGCGTAGGCCGCTAATAGCAAATCAAACAAACAGCTTACGGAAAAGGTGACTATATCCCATAGTCACTTTTTTTCTGTATTTTAACGGCGTGCCGCGCTAGTGCAGTTTCTCGCCCTTCACCACTTGCTGGAGTACGGAAAGCGGAATTTCGAGCGCGACATGCAAGTCCCATAAGTTGCTGTTGGGCTTCTCGCGCAAATACGCGCGCACTTTGCCGTACACTTCGGCGTACCAACGAGTGCAATCCGCACAAAACTCGGATTTTTCCCTTAGAAACAGGGAACCGCAACGTTGACAATTTTCCAGAGACACTTGTCAATTCCCCCCTTCCGCATAACTATATGCGTGCATTACAAGGCTAGGAACGCTTTAATATCTTTGTTCAGCATCGCAATGGATTCCTGCCAAAAATCCGGTTTCGTGAGATCGACGCCGAGGTGCTTGCGGGCGAGAGCTTCGACGCTCATACTGCCCGTATCCCGCAATAGGGCGATATATTGCTCTTCGAACGCTTTCCCTTCTCCTGCGGCGCGCGCGTAAATGCCAGCGCTGAACAGAAAACCGAACGTATACGGGAAATTGTAGAACGGCACTTCGGTGATGTAAAAATGCAGCTTCGACGCCCAAAAATGCGGGTGGTACGAAGCAAGCCCGTCGCAATACGCCTTTCTTTGCGCTTCAACCATCATTTCGTTCAGCCGCTCAACGCTTACCGAACCTTTTTTCCGTTCTTCGTAAAAGCCTGTTTCAAATATGAACCGCGCGTGAATGTTCATCAAGAACGCGACGGCGCGTTGGATTTTGTCGTCCAGCAGCGAGAGCTTCTCTTCCCGGTCTTTGGCTGCGCGGATCGTCGCGTCGGAAACGATCATCTCGGCAAACGTGGAGGCCGTCTCCGCCACGTTCATCGCGTAATTTTGCGCGAGCTCCGGCATATCCTTCATCACATACTGGTGGAATCCGTGACCGAGCTCGTGCGCAAGCGTGGACACATTGTTCATCGTGCCTTCATATGTCATGAAAATCCGGGTTTGCTTCTTAACCGGGAACGATGTGCAGAAGCCGCCGGGACGCTTCTCGTTGCGGTCTTCCGCTTCAATCCAACGGTCGCGGAACGCCATTTCGGAAAAGTCGGCAAGCTTCGGGCCGAATTGTCTGAACTGGTCGATAATGAGCCTTGCGCCTTCTTCGTAAGGAATCTTTGCGTTCGTTTTACCTACCGGTGCGTCCGCGTCATGCCAAGCAAGCTTGTCTACGCCGAGCAATTGCGCCTTCTTGGCGAAATAGTCGAGGAGCGGCCTTTTATTACGGTCGATCGCATCCCACATCGCATGAAGCGTCTCCTCCGACATCCGGTTGACGGCGAGAGGCTCCTTGTGAATCGAAGTCCATCCCCGGTGTTTATAAGCTTGCAAGCGGAAGCCGCCAAGATGGTTTAACGCGGAAGCGCAGTAATCCGCGTGCTCGGACCAGGCGTTCTCCCAATCGGCAAATACCTTCTCCCTAACGCTCCGGGAAGGATGGTGCAGCTTGTTGTAAGCTTGACCGGCGGACAAATAAACGGTTTTTCCGTCTTCCTCATACGGAATCTTCAACAAGGATACGGTCGTGTCGTACAATTCCGACCATCCGTGGTATCCGTCCACGGCGAGGTCGTTAAGCAACGATTCCTGCTCGGGCGTCATCTTCTCAAGAGCCAACGAACGGCGCTCGGAAAGCGGGAACGCAACGGGTGCGATAGCGTCTTGAGCCGTCATCGCTTCCCATTCTTGGTCCGGAACGTTGGTCAGCAGTCTATCGAACTGATTCAACTGCGATTCGAATTGCGCGGACATCGCTTTAATTTTGCCTCCGAGGGCAACCGCTTTCTTGTCTTTCTGATTTTGCGCCGCCAAGCATCCGGTGAATGCGTCGGCTTCCTTCAGCCGCGCTTCAATGGCTTGCAATTCGGCGAGCAGTGAAGCGAGCCGGCCGGCGGTCATTTCATTGTTTTCGCGTATATGTACTCCGAAAGAGTCGATAGCTGACTCCAACGCGGATAAAAATTCCGCAAATTGAGCCGAACCGCTTCCTCCGGGAAAAATGGCGTCCAAATCCCAAGTTTGGGGGAGCGTTGCAGGCATCATTGGTAAAAACCCCTTTCGTATAACTCTAGAATTTGTAAGTTTTCACGGAGTAAACAGCAATTCTAGAGTTTCAAGAAAAACTTCCTCTAATCGCGGTCTGGCTTCCTTGAAGGTGCGTGCGAAAAAGTTTTTCTTATTGTAAGCTAAATATATCATGTTTCCGAAAGGAATGGTACAATCTGAGACCTTTGCAAATATCGCCGGAAACCGCCCTGAAATTAGCGGAGAAGCTGAATGTCCCCGTCGAGCATCTGATGCATATGCCTCAGCATATTTTGTTGGCAAAGCTGGCGGAGCTGGCCGCCGATCTGAAGAAAGAAGAGCGCAAGGAAGAGTAATCAGCTTCCTGCGCTCTTTAATTCTTCGGGCAGTTCCACCTGATTCCTCAGCATGTCTTCCCGGGTCGCCGCCCATCCTTCGCGGCACGCCCGAATCATCCCGGCGTCCATTATTTTTTTGTCGTTGATGACGCGGCCGAACCACTTGACCGCTTCTTGATATTGCTTCAACCTCCTGTTGAGCTCTCCGATCAAATACATGAGCCGGGCGTTGTTGAGATCGATGCCTTCCAATTCGTAAACCTTGATATAAGAGTCCAATGCAAAGCGTAAAAACCGTTCTTCCGCTTCCGCGTTTCCTTCATTGCGGTACAACCAGGCGATATGGTGCAGCAGACCCGCCGTCACCCTTTCCCTTTCTCCGGCGATTTGGGAGCAAAGCAGCGCGAGCTTGTAAGCAAACATGGCGTCTTCGGCCGTTCGGCGGCTTCCGTAATCGCGGCAGCTCCAGTTGGCTCCGATTTTTTGTTGAAACTGCGCGCGCTGTCTATCCGTCATTTTTTGCGAGAAATTTTCCGTTGCCGCAAAGCCGCAAAACGGGCAAACCCGCACAACGTAAAAATCGGGATTTTCGCTCCCGGGCTTGTAATATGTACAAAAGTCGGTGTCGGAACGGACGGCTTTCTTGAAGCTCGGGCGCACTTTGGAAGTTTTGAAATCGCGTCCGCACTGCAAGCAGTTCACGGAAATCTGGTAAAGTGGATCCATCGGATTACCCTCCGCTCGTACTACATAATGTGGCAATGCCCGTCTCATTTATATAGGACAATTATACCTATTCTATAGGAAAAAATCACCGGTTTTTCATTCGTTTATTGTGCGTCATTCGCAGAGCGGGCTTCGCATATATTGTGATAGGCTCGTCTTTTACATCGGACGGCCGGCATCTTGCGAGGAACGGATGTGGCGCGGTGGTCTTTCGTTCAAGAGGCGAAATCAGTCTTGCAGTTGCGGCTGCGGCCGTCGCTCTTCTGATCATTGCATTTCCGGAAGATAGCTTTAAAGCGGGATTGCAGGGAGTGGGCATCTGGTGGGACGTCTTGTTCCCGGCGTTATTCCCTTTCTTTGTCCTTTCCGAATTGATGCTTGGATTCGGTATCGTACACTTCTTCGGCACGCTGCTCGATCCCATGATGCGGCCGCTCTTCCGCGTTCCGGGACCGGGTGGATTCGTGTTGGCCATGGGACTTGCTTCAGGCTATCCTGTCGGCGCAAGGTTGACGTCGCAGCTTTGGGACGCAGGGTTGGTGAACCGCGAGGAAAGCGAACGACTGGCCTCCTTTACGACGACTTCGGACCCAATATTCCTTATCGGAGCCGTTTCGGTCGGTTTCTTCCATAACGCGGCGCTGGCTCCGGTGCTTGCGATCGCGCATTACGGAGGAGCGGTCGCCGTAGGTCTGCTAATGCGCTATTGGGGCGGGCGCACCGCTTCCGGGTGGGAGCTCGTGTACGGCGGCGGCAATAGCGGTTCGATATGGCGCAGGGCGTTCGAAGCGATGCACCGGGCCAGGGTGAACGACGGAAGGCCGGTAGGAACGCTTCTCCGGGAAGGGATACAATCCGGCCTCCGCCTGATCATCGTCGTCGGCGGTCTCGTCGTGTTTTTCTCGGTTGCGCTCAAAGTATTGTCGCTGGCGGGAGTAATCGGCATCTTGCAAAGCTTCGTAAGCTGGGCCCTCTCGGTATTCGGGATCGCCGCACCTCTGTCTGCCGCGATTGTGAACGGATTTTTCGAAGTGACGCTCGGCGCGAGAAGTGCGGGTACCCCATTCCCTGGTGCGGATCTTCGCGCGCAATCGGCCGTGGCCGCATTCGTGTTGTCATGGGCTGGTTTATCCGTGCATGCGCAATCCATGAGCTTGATGCATCATATGCCGGTTCGGTACTCATCTTTTTTCCTCGCCCGGCTTGTGCATGCTTTCATATCGGCCTTCATTGTTTACTTCGTGTGGGATTGGTTATCTCCGGCGGCAAGCGCGTGGCTGCCGGTCGGCGCGGCTCCGGTCTCGGGTTGGGACGCTTTCCGGGCATTCGCTCCCTATTCGATCGCGATTTTTGCCGGCGTGCTTTCTTCTATCCCTGTATTATATTTGTTTTACGCCGTGTTACGTTGGTTGCTGCGCGCCTTAATTCGTTGAGTTCCGTTCGGAGTTCCGCTATGATGAATACATTATCGGGATTTGCGGAGGTGCGCTTTGAAATATTTCGTGTTGGACCGGGGCGACAGCCTGTCCCGGTCATTGACCGGGCAGTTTCACGCGTTGGCGGCATCAAGAGGGATGCAATTGTCCGAAGACGAACCCGATGTGGTATTGTCGATCGGCGGCGACGGCACGATGCTGCACGCGTTTCATGTATTTAAAGAGCGGCTCGATTCAATTGCGTTCGTCGGAATCCATACGGGGCATTTAGGTTTTTTTGCCGATTGGAAAGCGGATGAAATTGAACGGCTGGCGAATCTGATGGCCGAGAGCGGCTCGAGGCTGCAGGACAAGATCGTGAAATATCCGCTTGTGAAAATCGAACTGACGACTTCTTTCGGCGTGGAAACGTTCCTCGCTTTGAACGAATTCACATTGAAAGGCGCGGACGCAACGCTGGTGGCGCAACTGAACATCAACGATTCTCCGTTTGAAATGTTCCGCGGCGACGGCATTTGCATTTCGACCCCTTCCGGAAGTACGGCTTATAATAAAAGTCTCGGAGGCGCGTTGATTCATCCGTCGCTCGAGGCGATCCAGATCGCCGAAATAGCGTCGATCAACAACCGCGTATACCGCACCATCGGCTCGTCGTTGATTTTGCCGAAGCATCACCACTGCGACATCGTGCCGAAGAAAGAGCAGAAGGTCGTGCTTACGGTCGATCATTTGGCTGTGCCGCACACCTCCGTCCTGAATGTTCGCAGCATGGTGGCGGAGCGGAAAGTGAGCTTCGCGCGGTATCGCCCGTTTCCGTTCTGGAACCGGGTGAGGGAAGCTTTTGTCGGCGACGACGTAAAATAGCGCCTCATTGTGAGGCGCTATTTTTTTGCGGGTGTGCTGCGGCCGCCGCTTTGGTGTGCCTGTGGCATCAGCCGCCCGCACGGGTTTTGGCGCTTAAAGGGAGAGCTCAATTTATATAGTGAATCTGGCTTTCCGTTTGAATTTCCCGCCGTTTCCCCAAATACACGTAATAACTTCAAAAAATGAAACTATGCCCTCCCAAACCCCATCCTTGCACGTAATAACTTCAAAAAGTGAAACTATTGTGCCCGATCTGACTGATTTTCACCCAAAATGCACGCAATAACTTCAAAAAATGAAACTATTGCCATCAATCCAGCCTCTTTCCGCGCAATAACTTCAAAAAGTGAAACTATTGTGCCCGATCTGACTGATTTTCACCCAAAATGCACGCAATAACTTCAAAAAATGAAACTATTGCCATCAATCCAGCCTCTTTCCGCGCAATAACTTCAAAAAGTGAAACTATTGTTCCAGATGCGTCACTGTGTAACCGGACTTTTTGATGTTTTTTCTGTTACATACAGCGTTTGTTTGAAATGCAAGTCTGTTGTCCACAATTAATCGACAGCCTCAATTATTGACCCTATACGCCTCAGCGTCCATTTTCCCGGGTATCAAGAAGTTTGTGTAAGTAAGTAGAATTAACCATCGGGACGATGGATAATCAACATTTTTGTTTTAATGGAGGTCGTAGACCAAGAGAAAGCGCGGGAGGGAATTTTCCTCAAGCTGCTTGTTAGACAAAGTATTGTTAGAACCACTCCTCAACGCGAACGGTTTCTGGGGAATGTACTCTGGTAAAGTGCTCTGCATCCGACGGGCGAAAAAAATGTCCGCCCAAATCGGCATGAATACCACGGGCGGACACTTTAAATAAACTCCTTAATTGTTGCGTGGTTGCGGTGCCGCAGATGCCCGGTGCTGGCCGCCGCGCTGCGAATGGCGGTTACCCCCGTCACCGTCCGGTCTTCCGCGGCCGTCGGGCCGGTTTCCGGCTGCTCCCCTTTGCCCGCCGCCTTCCGCGCGGGCACCTTGACCGCCGCCGCCTCCAGGACCGCGGTTGCGGTTATGCGCGTTATGTTTCGGCCCCTTGTGGTGAGGGCGGAACCCGCCGCCTCGATGCGCCTTCTCTCCGCGATCGCCGCCTCCGTCCCCGTTAGGAACGGGGTTGCGGGCGCCGCCGCGGTTCGAGAAACGATCGCGTCCCGCCGAACCTTCCTCGTTCTGCCGGCCCTTGCCGTCATTCTGGCGCTGATATGCGCCATGCAGACGGGGCGACTCCTCATTGCGCTCGCGGCCGCGAGGTCCGGCGCCTGCGGCGCGTTCGGGCTCCGCCTTGACGCCGCCGACGTCGCCGGCCGCGTCGGCTGAGGCGTCCTTACGTTCCCCGCCGTTTCGGCCGGAATGCCTCGACGGCGATTGATGTTCACGCCAGGAGTACGGCCTGCGGTCGCTGAAGGCTTGGCCTCCCGCCAAACCGGCAGTATAGCCGCGCCCTTCCTGCGGCTCCGCATCAACCGCACCGTCTTCCTCTGCGCTTTCCGGTACCGCTTGGACGGGTTCCGCTACGGGCGGAACTCCTCCCGCCTTATTTGCGGTCCGCTCCAACACGAAGTAAGCGCAACCGAAGTTGCAGTATTCCTGTAAATAATCCTGCAATCCGCCAATCGAGGTATCTTTCGTCGATTTCGGGCTTCCTTCGCGGAAAAATCCTTTCAACCTCAGCTGGTTGTATCCCCAATCGCCGACAATGTAGTCGTACCGGTCAAGCACTTCGCTGTATCGCTCTTTAAACGCATCCGCATTCCAAGCGTTCTTATGCTCCAAAATCAGTTCGTACGTCTTTTCCCCGATCAATATCACTGTTGTTAGCTCCCCCTCGCCGACTCCACCTGTTCATGCGCATGGTACGAGCTCCTGACAAGCGGTCCCGATTCCACATGCGCGAAACCGCGCTTCAAGCCTTCTTTCTTCAAGGCGGCGAACTCGTCCGGCGTATAATATTTTTCTACATATAGATGCTGTTTTGTCGGTTGTAAATATTGTCCGATCGTCATAATATCGCAGTCCACCGAGCGCAAATCGTCCATCGTCGCAACAATTTCATCCAACGTTTCGCCCACGCCGATCATAATCGACGACTTCGTACGAATATTGGGGGCATATGTTTTAGACCTCTGCAGCAGCTCCAAAGACCGGCGATATTTCGCCTTGGAGCGCACACGGTCGGACAAACGTTCCACGGTTTCCACGTTATGATTCAATATGTCCGGACGAGCATCCAGCACCGTGTGCAGCGACTCCTCGCGTCCCAAGAAATCCGGAATAAGCACTTCGACCCCGCACATAGGCATTCTCCGGCGGATCGCGCGAATCGTCTCCGCAAAAATCGAAGCGCCTCCGTCCGTCAAATCGTCCCTTGCAACGGAAGTGACGACACAGTGACGCAGTCCCATCTGTTCGGCGGCTTCCGCCACCCGCTCCGGCTCCGCAAGGTCGAGTTCCGTCGGCAGTCCCGTCTTCACCGCACAAAACCGGCACGCCCGAGTGCATATATCGCCGAGAATCATGAACGTCGCCGTTCGGTTCGCCCAGCATTCGTGAATATTCGGGCATTTCGCTTCCTCGCACACCGTGTGAAGCGTCTTGGAACGCATCATGCTTTTGATTTCTTTGAAGTTCTTGTATTTCTCCCCGGAAACGAGGTCTATTTTCAGCCAATCGGGTTTGCGTTCGATCGTTCTCGCCATTGGCGGCATCCCTTCCTTCCAAAAAAACGATTCGCTCCAAAACATTTACTTTCTGACATTATAACATGAACTGAACTCCATTCCACTTCGGATGGTGATTTGTGCTATCATTAGTGAATATGGAAGCATATCGGGAAAAGGGGAGGACCGACGTGGAACGCAATCTGACTTTGGAACAAAAGGACGCGCTGCTCGGTGAAATTTTGCGCGATATGGGACATGTACTGGTTGCTTTCTCGGGAGGCGTGGACAGTACGTTCGTGCTTAAACGCGCTTTCCAAGAGTTAGGGGATCAATGCGTCGCGGTCACCGCCGCTTCGGAGACGTTTCCTACCAGGGAGTTCGACGCGGCCGTCGCGCTTGCCGAACAAATGGGCGTTCGTCTCATCAAGACCGAGGTGTCCGAGCTCGACAATGCGGATTTTGTCGCCAACAATCCGGATCGCTGCTATCATTGCAAGACGGGGCTTTATTCGCATCTGAGACGCATAACGGCGGAGCAAGGGTACGGGTTCATCGTCGACGGTTCAAACGTCGACGATCTTGGAGACTACCGTCCCGGGCTTGCAGCGAAGACGGAGCAAGGCGTCCGAAGCCCATTGCAAGAAGCGGGCTTTACGAAGAACGAAATCCGGGAGCTTTCGAAACGGCTCGGGCTTCCGACTTGGAATAAGCCGTCGTTCGCCTGCCTATCCTCTCGAATCCCTTACGGAACGAAGATCGAGAAGCATAAGATCGACCAGCTTGACGAGGCGGAGAACTTCTTGATGGGACTCGGGCTTTGGCAGGTGCGCGTCCGTCATCATGAGAAAATCGCCCGCATTGAAGTGATGCCGGAGGAAATGACGAAAGTGATCGCTCACAGCGGCAAAATCGATGAGAAATTCAAAGAGCTCGGCTTTCAATATGTCACTTTGGATTTGCAGGGATACCGGACCGGAAGCATGAACGAGGTGCTGGGGTCTGATATAAGAAAGAAGGCAACGGCTCAATGACGGATTTAATAGAGCTCTTGCTTCGCGTTCGGGAGGGGAAGCTTGACCCGGCGGAGGCCGAGAAGGCGATTCGCGCCGCGACGGCTTCCCCTGTCGCCGACCTCGGCTTCGCTCAGCTTGATTTGGAACGGGAACGGCGGACGGGCTTCCCGGAAGTGATTTTCGGCGAAGGAAAGACGGCCGAACAAATAACGGCGATTTTCCGCCGGTTGATGGAGAGCGGTGACCGCGTGCTCGCCACGCGAGTGACGCCGGAGAAGGCCGCCGTTGTAACTGCCGCATTACCCGCCGTTACATTTCACGAAACGGCGCGGGCCTTGACGTGGTTTAAGCGCCCGATCCTGCGCGTGCGCGACGGGTACGTGGCGGTAGTGTGCGCCGGCACGTCGGATCTTCCCGTCGCCGAGGAAGCGGCGCTTACGCTCGAATGCATGGGTTCGCACACGGAGCGTATTTACGATGTCGGAGTTGCCGGCATTCACCGGTTGTTTGCGCGGCTCGATACGATTCGCGGCGCTTCTGTAATCGTCGTTGCAGCCGGTATGGAAGGCGCATTGGTAAGCGTAATCGGCGGATTGGTCGACAAGCCGGTCATTGCGGTGCCGACCAGCGTCGGTTACGGTGCAAGCTTCGGCGGCGTATCGGCGCTTCTCACGATGCTGAATTCATGCGCGCCCGGAGTGTCGGTCGTCAATATCGACAACGGTTTCGGGGCCGGATATAACGCCGGCATTATTCATAAACAAATCGCGAAGAGGTAAATACGTATGCGCATCTTATATTTGGATTGTTTCTCCGGCATCAGCGGCGACATGACGCTGGCTTCGCTGGTCGACCTCGGCGCCGACAGCGATTACATCGAACGCGAACTGCAAAAGCTGAACGTCGATGAATATACCTTATCGTGGAGCCGCGTGGTGAAGAAGGGCATCGCGGCGTTGAAAGCGGATGTGCTCGTGCACGACCGTCATGACCACCATAAGCACGAGCACGAGCATGAGCACGAACATGAGCACCATGATGACCGCGACCGCCATCATCATGGACATGAGCACAAACACAGTCACAGCGATCAAGGCGATCATGGCCATCATCACCACCGCCATTATGCGGATATCGTGAAGCTGATTGAGAACGCGGGCTTAAGTACGCGGACGACGCAGATCAGCCTGGCCATCTTCGAGAAAATCGGCGCGGCGGAAGCAAAGATCCACAATATCCCGATGGACCGCGTACATTTTCACGAAGTGGGAGCCGTAGATTCGATCGTCGATATCGTTGGCGTCGCCTTGGCGATAGACAATCTGAATCCCGATTTCATCGTATGCTCGCCCGTACCGCTAGGGTCCGGCAGCGTACGCATCGATCACGGAATTTACCCTGTGCCCGCGCCCGCTACGCTGGAGATGATGCGCGGACTGCCCGTCGCTCCGTCACCGCATGCCGTCGAATTGACGACGCCTACCGGCGCCGGAATCGTATCGGCCGTCGTGAACGAATTTTCGCCAAGCTTGCCGCCTATGGTCGTAGAGGCAATCGGTTACGGAGCGGGCACACGCGATTTGCCGAATCAACCGAACGTATTGCGCACCGTTCTAGGCTTCGCCGAGAAACGGATCGGCCTTTGGCCCGCAACGCATTCGGAACATGTGGGCTCGCATCACCAAGAGCACGAACATCACCATAGAGAACAATAATCACTCCCCCTGGGCGGCGATCTCTCCCAGGGGTAATTTTCCGCTGCTTATCCGTTGAAGCCGCATTTCCCGCTTCAGAGGAAATTAAACTCCGTTACCGCGCCTCTCCCTTCGATTCAAGGTACAACCGCCTCACTTCATCGTACACTTGTTTTAACGGAACTCCATACCGTTCCGCCGCCGCGGCGCATTCGCGGTACTCCGGCGCATACTGAACCTCTTTCCCTTGGAACAAACCCACTTTTACCGGAATCGTCCCCCACTGCGTCTCTGTGTGAACGATCCGTCTTCCCAGCCGGTGCACGGAAGCGCGCAGCCTCCGCACCCCCAATGTGGTCGTTTCGCGAAACACAATTTCCTCCAGCCGTTCCACCGCCCGCTCGTCAGTCAATACGTTCAACATGACACCCGGACGGCCACGCTTCATAATAATCGGCACCCAATAGACGTCGTTCGCTCCTTCCGCGAACAGAAGATCCGACACATACGACGTCCACTCCGGATTCATATCGTCCAAATTTGCCTGCAGCAGCACCATGCCGTCATCTATGTGCTCATCAGCGTGCGCCTCTTCGAACACCAATTTTCACCGACTCCTTTTTTCGGGAAGATAGAAACATTTTCACAATAATTGTGCACATTAAAAATGATACCGAAAAACAGCAAGTTGGCAAATGGAGGCGAAACCGCGTTGATTAAGCGATATATTTCGATATTTGTGTTTGCCGCATTCGTCGTAAATGCAGTCGCAATGCCTTGTGCCGCATCGTCTGAATCCGCCAGGCAACCGAACCAAAATACGTCTGCCGGCAACGACAAAACCGTCGAATCGGCCCGCAAATCGCTTCTCGACACGTTTACGGAGCGAAGAGCGCTGTACGAAAATATCGGAACGATGACAGGCATCCCCTGGTACAACTTGGCCGCTATCGACCAATACGAACGAACGCTGAGCTTCGCTCATCCGAAAACCCGTCCTTTAAGGGATGGACTCATCGCGATTTATATGAACGAAGTGAAGTGGGTCGGCTTGATGAACCCGGACCATGAGGATACGAAACCGAGGTCGATCGCTTACTTCGACGGCTTCGGACGGGACGGCGACGGGGACGGGAAGGCCGACCGGAACAATGACGCGGATGTGCTTTACAGCGTCGCCCATTTCCTGCTGCAATACGGTACTTCTTCATCCGATTTCAATATCGGGTTATGGGAGTACTACGAAAATTCACGAAGCGTGGAAAGAATCAATCAATTTGCCCGGATTTACGGCAAGTACGGCACGTTGGATCTTCACCGCCACGCCTTCCCTCTGCCGCTTGGAGGAGATTATTCGTTCCGCAGCACGTGGGGGGCTTCCCGAAGCTATGGCGGCTACCGCATTCACGAAGGAACGGATTTGTTCGCCCATTACGGCATGCCGGTGCGCAGCACCTGTTTCGGAGTCATCGAGGTGATGGGGTGGAACCGGTACGGGGGATGGCGTGTCGGCATACGGGATTTGAACAACGTATATCATTATTACGCGCACTTGTCCGGTTTCAATAAGAATTTCCGCGAAGGAGACATCGTGGAACCCGGCACCGTCGTCGGGTGGGTCGGCAGCTCCGGCTACGGCAGGCCCGGAACCCAAGGCAAGTTTCCTCCTCACTTGCACTACGGATTATACCGGGATAACGGGCTTACGGAATGGTCGTTCGATCCGTACCCTCATTTGCGCAAGTGGGAACGGGAAGAGCGGAAACGCCGCAAACGCAAGTGAAGATAGAAGCCCCGCCCTTCAACGCGTCGTAACGGGCGGGGCTTCCGGCGTCTCCGCTTCTTCACCGCTTGCCGGAGGCACAGTAAGCGCGGGCGGCAAGGCGCCTCCGTTTAACGTTCCGGACGGATCTCCCTTGGAGTTGAAATAATACATCGGCACATCGCCGTTCACAAGTATATACGAGATCGGAATTTCGGTCGTCACGATTTCAGGTGCGGTCGCGAACGGAATGTAGATCATAACTTCCGCGGTGATCCGGACGAATACGGTGACGAGCAGCATGTTGATGCCGGCGTCTTCTTTTTTCGTGCCGAGATCGACTTGGGGCGCACCCGCCGCCTCGAATCGAATCGGGATGGACGGGCCGAACGAGGAAAGAATGACGCTGTCGAACGCTTGCCCGACCGGAACGTACTCGGTAAGATGCTTCTGCTTTCCGAGTGTTTTTTTCACAATGTTAACGACTTGCGACGATATTCTCGTATGCTCCGCGTAATTGAGCATAAATCCCGTTACATTGCCGCTGTAGTCGGTTCGCCAGTCGATCAGATTGTCGGTGTCGCCTTTTTCGGAGACTTGGTTCGCGATCGCCTTGTTGATGGCGTCCGTTGCCACTTGCCGCACACGGATGCGCGCTACGTCCATCAGCGGTTCGCGCAAATTTTTCTCGATAAATATAAACGTCTGCAGAGAAAAAATGAGCATCACGATCAGCGACAGCAAAAACACGGTTTTGCGGCTGAACGGCTTGCTCGTTTGGCTGCGGAACCTGCGACTTCGCATCTTGCGCCCTCCTCCGCTTGGTCGTTATCCCCATCTATATGCGGAAGTTTTGGGAAAAAGAAGAGAAGCCGTCCGTCAAAGCAGAGGGGCGATTACTCAAGGCGGGCGGCGGCCTATCCCTTTATGGCCCCGGTGGCGACACCTTTCACAAAATACTTTTGCAGCGCCAGGAACACCGCGAGCACCGGCACGATGGACATCGTCGTCCCGGCGAATATCATATCCCAACGGGACGTGAATTCGCCGACATAGTAGAATATTTCGACAATCATCGTTTTCGGTTCGCCCGACGGGAGAACCAGCATCGGCATCAGAAAGTCGTTCCATATTCCAAGTCCCTGCAGCACAACCATCGTTGCCGTACACGGTCCAAGCAGCGGGAAGACGATTTTCCAAAATATCCCCGTTTTGCTGCAGCCGTCGATTTCCGCGGACTCCTCGATTTCCCTCGGAACGCCTTTCAGGAAGCTTGTATATAAAAGCACGCCGAAGCCAACCGATCCGGAAATATATATCACAATGGGTCCGGCTAACCTGCCGTACAAGTAGATCATTTTCAATTCCTTGATCAGAGGAATCATATAGACTTGGAACGGGATCATCAAGCCGAACAAGAAGTAAATGAATACGCCGTTCGTCCATTTCTTGTTCGTTCGCTCGATCGCATAAGCCGCCATCGGAATGACGAGAATCATAAATATAATGGACAAAAAGGTTAAAATCGCACTGTTTAAGATTGCCAGGGGATAATCGGTCTCCGTCACCAAATACTTGAAGCTTTCCAAATACAGGCCTTGCGGAAACGCGATCGCATCGCGCAAAATCTCCCCGTTGCTCTTGAAAGCCGAGATGAGATTGAAAAATATCGGAAAGAAAAATACGGCGGCGAGCACCAGCGTAACGCTAAAAATTAATATATCCAAGAAGTGCCTCTTTTTTCGCATCGCTTAATATTGCACCTCCCTCTTCCGGAGCACCTTTATCTGAATAAGGGAGAAAATGAGCGTAATCAGGAACAGCACGATCGCGAGCGCCGTACCGAACCCTTGTCTGAGCTCCCCGAAGCCGACTTTATATATGATATAAGTTAACGTCTCGGTCGCGAAGCCCGGACCGCCATCGGTCATTACGGCGATCTGGTCGAATATTTTCAGTGACCCGATCATGGAGAGCATCACGCATACTGTCATCGCGGAAGCGAGCAGCGGAAATGTGATATAGCGGAACTGCTGCCAACCGTTCGCGCCGTCGATGCTGGCCGCTTCGGTCAATTCCTGCGGAATGCCTTGAATGCCGGCCAAATAAATGACCATGTAGTATCCGGCCGCTTTCCACACCGTGGAAAAAATAATGGAGATCAGAGCCATCTTCGGGTCGCCGAGCCAATCCATCTTCCAAGCCGATAAACCTATCTTATCGAGGAATTGGTTAACGACGCCGAAGTTGTAATTCAATATGATTACCCAAATAAATCCCATAACGATGCCGCTCATCAGCACCGGAAAGTAAAACACGCTGCGGAAAATGTTGCGGAACCAACGAACTTTGTCCACGAGCATAGCGAGAATGATGGCCAATACGTTCTCCAAAACCACGAGAGCAATCGTTATAAGAAGCGTGTTTTTCAGCGCATTATGCACCCGGGTGCTGTGCCAAATTTCGATGAAATTGCTGAAGCCGATATAACGGATGTCGTCGCTGATTCCGTCCCATGATGTAAAACTCAGCCAGACGGCGCTTGCCGTGGGGGCGATTACAAACGCGCTATAAAGTACAAATGCCGGCAAAATAAACCAAAACGCATAGTTGAACCATCTTTTCTTCCTTACAGGCCGCGTTGCCAACATGGTTTTCTCTCCCTGCCTTCCCTTTAAAGCCGTTCTAATATAAGGAGAACCTCTGCTGGCGCAGAGGTTGCTCCGAAATTGAACGTACTCTTGCTTTTAAACTTCCTCTACAAAGGACGTATCCGCTTCACTGAATGTGCTTCGATAGAAGCTTTTCTTATTTTTGATTCTGTATTACTTGATTGTCATATTCGGCGTCCGCGCGCTTCATGTATTCCGTGACGTCGCCGTTCTCCACGACCATCTCTTGCATCAACTTGTAATACCAGTTGCGGAACTGCGGCGGAATTGCATCATCGCCCCACCAGTTGTTGATCATGAGCGATTTCTTCACATTCGGGTCGTTTACATACTCCAACACTTTCGCAAATTGTTCGGTCGATTCGTATGTGATCGGTTCCGCAGTGGTCGGAAGAGCGTTAGCGGTTTCAAGGAACTTCGTATACTGCTCCTTGCTGAAGAAGAACCGGATGAACGATTTCATCGCTTCAACTTTGTCCGCATCTTTCGACGCTTCAGCCGAGAAGGACCAACCCGCCAAAGTCGGCAAACCGTTGACAATCAGATTGCCCTGCCGGTCGGGAATCGCATAGAAACCGAATTCGAAGTTCGGGTCCGCTTCCTTGATTTGCGTAAACATCCATGGTCCGGAGAACAGCTGCGCCGCCTTGCCCGTTACGAGAATGGACGCGGTTTGGTTGTCCGCCGTGCTGAGCCAGCCTTTGTCAACGTACTTGGTAAACAAATCTTTATAGTCGGTCATGGCCTGCGCAACGTTGGCATCGGTGAAGCTGACTTGTTTGGCCGTCCGTTTGGAATTCCAGTGCGGATCGTTGGCATACACTTGATCGATCAGAAACTTGTTAAGCCAGAAGCCCATGTGCCAAATGTCTTTGCCGCCTACCACGATCGGCGAGATGCCGGACGCTTTGAGCTTTTCCTGAATGGCAATGAACTCGTCGTATGTTTTCGGAAGCTCGGTTATGCCGGCATCGGCGTACGCCTTCTTGCTGTAAATAATACCTTGCGGCGCGTTCCCGACAATCGGCGCGACGTATTTTTTGCCGTTCAATTCCGGCAACGATTTGAAAATATCGTGAAGATCGGACGGCAGCTCGGCGACCCGGCCGGCGTCCACGAACACTTGGACGTCGCGCAATTCAACGAGGTCCGGATATTCGCCAACCGCGTCTTTCGTCTTCAGCCAATCCAGGTAAGAAGCGGTTCCGGTCTCGCTAATGTCCTTAATTTTGATGTGCGGATTCGCATCCGCGAACGCTTTGATCGCGTTAGCCATCGCTTGTCTGGTAGCCGGATCGCCCGAAGCGTAGCCGATTGTGAAGGATACCTCTTTCGGCGGAGCCGGTTCTTCTCCCGCTGAGTCACTATTTGTGTTGCTCTGCTGTTGTTCGGACGATTCGTCATTTGAAGCATTGTTTGCATTGTTGCCGCCGCCGCATGCGGTCAAGAAAACGGATAATGCCAGGACAAGCGTAAGAAGCGCGAATAGTGATTTTTTTGTCATGCTGCATGAACCTCCCCTTATTGTTAACTCAGTTAAAGAATAGCACCCCGTCCGATCGGTTTGAATGAAGTTTTTTAAGTCCCATATGCGCTATATTTAAGATTTTGCGGACTGCTTGAATTCCAGAGGAAGTTTACCGTACATCTTCTTAAACATGTCGCTGAAGTGACGCGCATTGTTGTAGCCCACTTTTTCCGCGATCTCGTACACCATCATGTCGGTGGTGGTGAGAAGCCGCACGGCGTTCTTCATCCGCACCTCCGTCACGTACTGCTTGAAATTTTGCATCGTATGCTTCTTAAAGAAGCTGCTGAAATAATAGGGGTTCATATAAGCGATCGAAGCGACGGAATCCAATGTGATTTCTTCCGCATAATGGTCGTCGATGTATTGTTTGATCCGCGCCATGAGCAGCTTTTCTTTATTCCCCGCCTTATCGTCTATCCGATGATGAAGTTCTTCCAGCATCCCCATGATGCCCTGCTTCATAGCCGCAAACGTTTCAAACCGATTCAACCGGCTTTGCAGGTCATGAATGTCGAATCCCCCGCCCGACAGCCTGATTCCCGAATTTTTCACTTCCTGAATGATGAACAACACGGACGAAAAGCAAGTCGAGACGGCAAGCGCCTGATTTCCGTACGCTGCGGTACCTATCGTATCGAGCATGCTTTTCATCGCCGACTTCGCCGCTTGCCAATCGTTGGAGGTGAAGCCGCGAACCGTCTCCGATCGAAGCGCATACAATTCGCTTTCGACATCCCTCTTCTGCTCGTGCTCGTGATACACGATAATGCGGTTCAATCCGAGGAAATACTTCATCGACAAAGCTTGCTCGGCTTCACGGCACGATTGAACGAGCAGCGCGATATCGGGCACGGGCCGACCGAGGCCGATGGAGGCTTCCAGCTTCAGATAGGAGCCGATTTTTTCCCGGATGACTTCAGCCAGCCGGATCGCTTCCTCGGGGTCGGCATGATCGACGGCATACATATGCCTTTTATTTTTATAAAACATTTGCCCTCGGCCATAGCCCGATAATAGTTCGGTCAATATATTCTCCACGGCGAAATCGACCAGCTTCTTTTCCTGATCGCGCCATCTCTCCGACTCGCCTCCGATGCCTTCAATATCCACGACCCCTATCGAATGGAACGGACCGTAAAATTCCGCTTTTATCGTCCGGTAAGCTTCGCTTTGTTCGGATAATGTTCCGTCCGTCAGCCGAACGAACCAATCCCGCATCTCCTCGTTCCGGCTTCTCCGTTCCAGCAGCTGGAGCTTGTCCTTCTGCCTTACCTGCTCATCCTCCTGCCGAAGCAGCGAGACTGTTTTGATCAGCACGTTCTCCAGCTCCCGCTTGACGAGCGGCTTCACCAAATAATCCACAGCCCCGTAGGCGACGGCATCCTTCGCATACGAAAACTCCTGATACGCGCTGATGAAGATGACTTTGACAGGCAGCGAACGCCGTTTGATTTCCTTGATAATGTCGATGCCGGACCTGTGCGGCATGCTTATATCGCTGATCGCTATGTCGGGTTTGTGCGTTTCGATTGCCTCCATCAGTTCATGTCCGTCGTACGCCTGCGCCACGATATCCATGCCGAGCGCTTCCCAATCGATCAGCTTTCGCAAACCTTTAATAATAAGCGGTTCGTCATCCGCCAGTATGACTCGTATCGCCATGCCTTGCCGCCTCCTTCCGGATCGGAAACCGCATCCGCACCGAGGTGCCGATATGCTTCTTGCTGCTGATTTCCAATCCGTAATTATCACCGCATACCGATTTGATTCGTTCATGGACGTTTTTCATCCCAACGCCCTTGACCGCCGTCTTCGGATCGTCGATCCTCGCGTTCAAGTCCGCCAAGCTTTCCTCGTCGATACCGACGCCGTCGTCATAAACTGTGACCGTTAAGTCCTCATCTATCGTCTCTATCGTCAACCAGACCTTACCTTTGCCGCCCTTCGGACGAATGCCGTGCTGAATCGCGTTTTCGACGATCGGCTGCAGCGACAGCTTTAAAATTTGCCACTCCGGATCGACGCCGGAAGCGACGTCAACGCGCAGCTCGATCCGGTTTTCAAAGCGGACGCCGATAATGTAGAAATAATCGTGCAGGTGATCCAATTCCCTGCGGATCGATACCCAGTCTTCTCCGTAGTCGATCACGTATTTCAGCTGATTGGACAAAGAAAGGATCATATCGGCCACTTCAGAGTCGTCGTTATGTACTGCGTTCATGCGAATCACTTCTAAAGTATTGTACAGATAATGCGGACGGATTTGGCTTTTCAACGCGTTCAGTTCCGCTTGCTTCCTGCCGAGCTCCGCAATGTACGCTTCATGGATAAAATTGTTCAAGCGCTCGACCATCCGATTGAAGCCGTGGGCCAGCCTCCCGATTTCGTCGTTGCCGTACTTCGCGACTTGCGTTTCCAAATTTCCGGACTCCACCTTCGCCATCTGTTTGATGATCACCCTGATCGGCTCCGCCAACCGCTTGGAAAACCATCCGCCCATCACTATCAATACGAATACGCATATCGCAATGGCGACATATACGGCAGATTGCGTCGATGTCAGCTGCTCGAACAGATCGTTCTTGGATATCCTCAGGACGACGCGTCCATTGAGGAAAGACAGCCTTTCGCTGATTACGAATTTGTCGCTGTCGGTTAAACCGGAAACCGGCCGCCTCGCGCCGATGATCTCCTCTTTATTGCTGTGGTATACAAAATCATTCCCGTCAAGCACATAGAGCTCGTCGTTGTCACCCAAATTCAGCTCTCTGAACATATCATAGAAAATACGGCTGTCGACATCTATGAATAACGCGCCTACCACTTTCCGGTCCGGTGTGACCGGCCCTGAAATATCGATCAAGCTGCGTCCGAAAGTAATGACATTCCGTTGGGAATTGAACACATATTTCATCGAATGGGTTAAGTGCACCGCCAGTCTTGTGGGGTTCTCTTGCAGCGGCAAGAGCCAAGTATCGATAGGCAATCGATCCGTCAGCAATGCATTTCCTTCGCGGGTTTGATAATAAAGCTTCTTGTCTGACTGTCGGACGAAAAAGGCGGTGCGAATATAGGGGTCGCTGTACAGCACCGTCTTTAAGAAGTCCTCGATCGGAATTTGATTGATTTGCTCCAACTGGTCTACGTAAAAGCTTTGACTAACCAAGGTGCTTTCCGTAGTCCCGTTGTTTTTGCTGTTATACATCAGTTTCGTGATTTCATTATAGTGATTAAATGCATTGTTCAAGTTATAACTCATATACAGTGTCATCTGCGTCAAGTTATTTACGGTGTACTTCTGCACGTGCCCGGTAAACGTTTGCAACGAAAACAAGCTGAGCGCGAAGAGCGGGATCATGCCTACCACAATGAACGCACCGGAAAACTTGACGAAAACACTGCTCCATAGCTGCCGCAACCCGGTCATCGGAGATGCCCCCTTCCAGAACAGTATAACATGAGATGAATGCGACTTTTTTCAGACCCGTATGCGGCTTTTTATATAAATATACGACAAGACCCTCCTCTTGACAGGAGAGTCTTGTTCATTTCAATTCAGCCGTTCTGCAAAATAGCATAAAAAAAGGGAGCCCTCAATGAAGCAATGGGCTGTCCCCGCATGAATCGTATTACATCGGACTTTTGGCACAGCAATCATTTTTTTGTGTTGTAAACCAGGCGCTGCCGGACCGTTTCGTATAACAACACTGTGGCGGCCATCGCCACGTTTAACGATTCGGCGCGCCCCGGTATCGGGATAATGACGGTTTCGTCGGCCATCGCCAGCAATTCCGCCGAAACGCCGGCCCCTTCGTTGCCGACGAGAAAGCAAACGGCTCCGGCGTAATCGGCATCGAAACACGTATGCGTCGCGCCGAGCGACGCCGCAATCACTTTCACGCCGCTGGAACGAGCGATTGGAAGAACGTCCGCGAGATTGCAAGGAACGACCGGAACATGAAACAGCGAGCCCATCGTTGACCTGACCGTCTTAGGATTATACACGTCTGCCGAACCTTTGCCGACAAGTACGGCGGTTGCTCCGACAGCGTCCGCCGACCGAATGATCGTCCCCAAATTCCCCGGGTCCTGTACCGCGTCGACAGCTACGAAAAGCCCGTTCTGCGCGGCGGCGAGCAGCGGCTCGAAGCCGTAATCGGGCATCTTCACGACAGCGGCTACGCCTTGGGGAGTTTGCGCATCCGCCACTTTGGCCATCACGGCGTCGGACACCGGCACCCAACGGGCTCCCCCGGATTGTTGTTCCGGGCCGAATCCGAGCCCGGAACCGCCCAATTCACGAACGGCCGGCGAACCCGGAATGTAAAGTATGGTGTCCACTTTCGCGCCGCTGTGAAACGCTTCTCCGACAACATGCGCTCCTTCGATGAGGAAAGTCCCGCTTTTATCGCGTCCTTTTTTCGTTTGCAGGGCCGCCCATTGCTTCACTTGCTCGTTGTTTAACGACCGAATCCCTTCATCCATTGACCGATTTCCTTTCCGTATCCTGCTCCGCATGAATCGCATACAGCATGTCCATACTATTCTCAATGCACATTCCGGAGGTTTTGTAAATGATTTTAACCTTACGACAAGCGATTTATCAAAAGATGCTGCCGATGAGCGAAGATGAGTTCATGAACACCATTGAAGACGCGATTGGGAACGACGAAAGGACGTTGCCCGGGCTTGGCGTTTTATTTGAGATTATTTGGCAAAATATCGATGAAGATACGAAGAACAAGCTCGTTTCAACGTTGAAAGCGAATTTTCCCAAGGAATAATGCGAACCGTTAGACGCTCGTTTGGTACCGTAACCAGGAGGGCCTTTAGTCCCGAATTATCGTATGTTGTTCCAAAGCTAATAATTGCCGCTGCAGCACTCGAATATGCTCGAATGCCGTCTCGTTTATTGCTGCATCGGCAAAACTTTCCTCTGCAATTGCCTCAATTCGCCGAATCCGGCGGTGCAGAGGAAAAAGTCACCGCTGCGCGGAGCCAACAAAAAAGCACCGTTTCCGGTGCGGTCTAAAATCACGCTAAGCGTTCGCTTCGCGTCGGTTTACTTCTTCGCCTTTAATCCGCTTCAACACCTCGCGAATATGCGCAGTTGCCGACTGGATCATCTCTTTGCGAATCAGCTTTTGCTTGATAAGTGCTACGGTAGCGTATTTGCTCCACGGGTTGGCGGGTTCTTCGAAAAACACTTTGCCCTGTGTCTCGTCAAATGAAGCCACCTTGTTCAAGTTAACAAGATTGGTCTTGTCCAACATGTCAAAACCGAACTTGGACAAACACTCTTCCATCTCCGACAATGTCGAAATGTGCCTGAATTTCTGGTTGTTAGCGTGGTATACTATTTTCCGCCCTTCGATTTCCATATAGTCGACATCCTGCAAGCTGATACAAGCTAGTTCCTCCGAACCATTCGGGTGCACGCGGAGCACCGTCATCATCATACCCATCACTCTTTTCATACAATCTTTGAAAAGACCCATGCTCACAGTATACCATATTGTTCCATACTATGAAAATAGCAGTTTCAGAATTTATCGAGAGATTCTAAAATGCTACTTTCGAACTATTCAAAAAGGACGGCCCCTTCACGGGGCTGTCTCAAGGAACGTAATCGACGGATTTTTTTCCATCGCCGCGCGCATCGCGTATTCGCTGTCGAATAATGCGACGAAATTCCCTTTCTTGTCGAGGCATAGCTGCGAGTTTACGCGGAACTTGCCCGGATCCACATTCTCGCCGACGACCCAGCGGGCAAATTGATACGGTTGGCGTTGAAGCTCGATATCTACGTTGTATTCGTTCTTCATCCGATACTCGAACACTTCGAATTGAAGCTGACCGACAACGCCTAAAATCGTATCCTCAAAGCCTGTCGTCTTGAACACTTGAATGGTGCCTTCTTCCGTCAACTGATCGACGCCCTTCTGATATTGCTTATGCTTTAACGCGTTCTTTACAACGACTTTGGAGAACAGCTCCGGCGAGAAAGTGGGGAGCTCGTCGAATTCGATGTCGCTGCGCTCCGATAACGTATCGCCGATCCTGAAGATGCCGGGATCGAACAAGCCGATAATGTCCCCCGGAAAAGCTTCTTCCACGATATCGCGATCCTGTGCAAGGAATTGCTGCGGCTGCGAGAGTTTGATTTCTTTGCCGACGCGGACATGCTTCACCGCCATACCGCGGCTGAATTTGCCGGATACGATGCGCAAAAATGCGACGCGATCCCGGTGAGCCGGATTCATGTTCGCTTGAATTTTAAACACGTATCCCGAGAACTTGCTCTCACTCGGATCGATCTCCCCGGCCGTGCTTTTGCGAGGCGCCGGTTCGGGAGCCAGAAGCAGGAAGTTTTCAAGAAACGTCTGCACGCCGAAATTATTAATGGCGCTGCCGAAGAAGACCGGGGTCAACTCTCCGCGGGACACTTTCTCCAGATCGAATTCGTCGCCGGCCACCTCCAGCAGCTCCAGGTCCTCCCGCAATTTCGGGTACAGATCGTCGCCCGCCGTTTCTATAACCGCCGGATCGTCATATCCTTCCACCGGGCGGAGAGCTATGGCGGAGTGGTCGTCTCCTTGGAACAATTCCATCTGGGATTGGAGCCGGTCATATACTCCCCGCAAGCTTCTGCCTTGCCCAATCGGCCAATTCATCGGATACGAGCGGATGCCGAGAACCTCCTCCAGCTCTTCCAACAACTCGAACGGATCCCTGCCTTCCCGGTCAAGTTTGTTGATGAATGTAAAAATCGGAATGCCGCGCATCCGGCAAACCTGGAACAATTTCTTCGTCTGCGCCTCCACCCCTTTGGCGGAGTCGATCAACATGACAGCGCAATCCGCCGCCGTCAATGTGCGGTACGTGTCTTCACTGAAGTCTTGGTGGCCGGGCGTATCCAAAATATTGATCCTCTTGCCTTGATAATCGAACTGCATGACGCTCGATGTCACCGAAATACCGCGCTGCTTCTCGATTTCCATCCAGTCGGACGTCGCAAATTTCCCGGCCTTTCTCCCTTTGACGGTTCCGGCTAACCGGATGGCGCCTCCGAATAGCAGCAGCTTTTCGGTTAAGGTCGTTTTCCCCGCGTCCGGGTGGGAAATAATGGCGAATGTTCGCCTCTTCGACACTTCTTTTGACAGTTCCGTTCCCAATGTTTTGCTCATTTCAGTCTTTTGTCCTTCCATATACATATTCGCTTCATACATTATACACGAAAAAGAGGGGCGCGCTTGAAAATCGCCCCCTCCATTGTTTTCCGTCGCTACCCGATCAAAAACGCCCTCGCCGGAGCAGCCTCAATCCCCTCGAGCTTTAAAGGCGCGAGCACGAAATCGTACACTCCGGGATGCACGTCTTTCAAGCGAAGCCCTTCCAGAATGAGCACGCCGCTGCGCATCAAAGAGCGGTGCGTCGGATATTCGGGCTGTGACCGCTCGATCCCCAATCCGTCTGTACCTACCCCTCGAATGCCCTTCTCAATCACATATTGAGCGCCGTCAGCCGTTAAATAGATGAATTCGAAATCGAATTGTTCGCTGAAAGAGTTGCGTGTCTTCAAGAGCAGCCACTCGGAATCCCCGATGTCCAGCGCTTCAAGATCCGATCTGCTTATGCCTCCGGACACATGCGTCAGGTCGACCACTTGAGCACTTGAAACAAGGCGCTCAAGCGGAATGGTATCGATCGTCGCCCCTCCGTCCAGCATATGAAGCGGCGCGTCCAAATGCGTCCCGCAGTGCGCGTCGATCCCGATGCGGGTCTCGTATACGGAGCCCGTCCGATGGTTCGACATGTTGCGCAGCTCCGGTTTCTTTTCTTCTTTGTTTTTGTACACTTGCATGCCTTCGTTAATCGTCATGGATATATCGTATAATTTTCGTCCGTTCAACATCGGTTTAGGGTCAACCTCCTTTGCTACACAAACTCGTCATCGCGGGCAACCTCAGGTTGCCTCTTCGCTGCAAACACGTACCGTATCTTCATCCCGCTGGCCGTTCACCGGCCACCACCGATTGCCTTCCGCTTCGAGCAGCTTTGACGCGCCTTCGGGCCCCCACGTGCCGGCGCGATAAAACTCGAGATCGTCCGGCGATTCCTTCCATGCGTCGGCGATGACATCGACGAAACGCCAAGCGGAGGATACCTCGTCCCAACGGGTAAAATAAGTGGAATCGCCGCGAATCGCATCGCTCAGAAGCCGCTCATACGCTTCAGGAGTATTGATGCCGACCCCGCTGGATTGGCAAAAATCCATCGCCACCGGCTGGATGGCACCGTCGGAACCGGGCGCCTTCGCATTAAACTTAACGTAGATGCCTTCCATCGGATTAACGCGGAACACGAGCAAATTCGGCTGCAGACTGTACTTGCTCGCCAAGTATACATTGTCCGGAACGTTCTTGAACTCTACGACGACCTCCGTCGCCTTCACAGGGAGACGTTTGCCCGTCCGCACATAAAACGGCACTCCTGCCCAGCGGAAATTGTCGACATACACCTTCGCCGCAAAATACGTTTCGGTCTTCGATTCCGGGTTCACTTTCTCTTCGTTGCGGTAGCCGGGGACCTCTTTATCCTTCACGCTTCCGGACGTATATTGGCCCCGGACGACGTTGCGCCTCACGTCCGCAGCGTCTTTATACAGCCGCATGCTCTTAAGCACTTTCACTTTCTCGTCGCGGACCGCTTCGGGATGAAGCACTCCGGGAGGCTCCATGGCCATCATCGTAACCATCTGGAGCATATGGTTTTGCCCCATGTCCCGAAGAGCGCCGGCCGAATCGTAATAACCGCCCCGCTCTTCAACGCCAACCGTCTCGCTAAGCGTAATTTGGATGTTGTTTATGTATTTGTTGTTCCAGATCGGCTCAAAGAATGCGTTCGTAAAGCGGACGACCTCGATGTTCTGGACCATTTCCTTCCCGAGGTAATGGTCGATCCGGTATATGTCTTCCTCCCGGAACACTTCTCTGATGACCTCGTTCAACTTCTCTGCGGAAGCCAAATCGTAGCCGAACGGCTTCTCGATGACAAGCCTGTTCCAACCTTCCGAATCCAGCAGGCCTCCTCCCTTCAGGTTGTGAGACACGTCCCCGAACAACTCCGGCGCAAGCGCAAGGTAATACAATCGATTGCCCCCGATGCCGAAACGGTCATCCAATCCGTCCGCAACGATGCGCAATTCTTTAAACGCATTGACATCATGTATATCAAGCGATACGTAACGGAAATGTTCGGCGAAACGGCTCCACGTTTCATCGCTTTCCGGTTTATGCCGCGCAAATTCCCGAATCGATTCCAGAACGTCGTCTTGGAATTTCTCGTCGGTCCGGCTGCGGCGAGCTACGCCGATCACTGCAAATTTGTCCGACAATTTGCCTTCGCGATACAGGCTGTAGATGGCCGGATATAGTTTGCGCCGGGCCAAATCGCCCGTCGCTCCGAATAACAAGATTACGGCTCCTTCCAAATTACGGTCCAAGCGGCATCATTCTTTCGTTCGAAATTGGCTATGGATCCCATAGCGATACTATAAGTGTAGCATAATCGAACCTCATAATGCTATGTAAGCCGGGAGATAAGCCTATGAAAAATGGGCTGTGGTTTTTTGTCCCGAGTCCAACCAACGCCGGAACTGGGTGAATACAGTGGTGGTAAATCGTCAGGAGGTGTTCATTGGGATGCACGTCCAACATCCGGTCACGGAAAATCAAATTCCGCGCTTTGTAAACAAGCATGTCTGCGCCGTACTGCATGACGGTTCGCATCATTATGGAACCGTCACCGGCTGCGAACGCGGAAAGCTGATTTTAAACGGACACTTGCTTAAGCAACAAACAAAAGCGGAAACTTTAAAGAAGAAAGCGAAGAAAAGAGGGGCACGCATAAGCGTAAAGCAGGACAATACGGCTAAGACGGCCGCGATTGGGCTGTCGCCTGCGCAGAGCCCTGCGGCGCCGCTGGCACCGTACATTCCGCCTGCGGAATACAAAGCGATCGAGCTCGAAAAAATCGCATTGCTGTTCGCCTTGTTTCCGTAGGCTTCGCCCCGCCGGCGCATCGAGCCTCTTCGGCAAAGGAGAGGCTCTTCGTTATCCGATCGGTTTATCCATCAGGTAACTTCGCAATATAGTTTCGTAACGAACGACCGACATCCGGTTTTTCATGTAAAACCGCAGTCCGGTCATATTGCTTTCATTCACATATAATTGCACGCGGCGGCAACCGAGCGACCATGCGTGCCATTCCGCTTTCTTCATTAATGCGGAACCGACTCCCGAACCGCGAAGCTTCGGGTGTACCGCCAACAAGTCGACAAACATCGTGGAGCCGCGCGGGATGAACGTAATGAACGCCGATGCGGGCTCCGTGCCCGAAGATGACCATACGTACGTAATTCCCCGCTTCAGCCGCTTCAGCAGCTGCCGATCCGAATGATCTCCGAATTGCAGCTCCGGCGGATTTAACGGAATGAGTTCCCGCCGAATCAATCCGAAGATGGCTCTGTCGTCTTTAGATGGATTCCGCTTGCGGATCATTCCTCCACCGTCCTTGTGCCTTCATGGGGTATGTATTACCCTATGCGAAATAGACGGCGGATGTATGGACGGCTGTCTCTCTCCGGTACTTTATGATATTATTTTCAATCGGCCAATCCGTTCTTTACCGCATAAATCGCCGCTTGCGTCCGGTCTTCCACTCCAAGCTTGGCGAGGATGTTGGTAACGTGATACTTGACGGTTTTGATGCCGATGTATAATTCATCAGCCGCTTCTTGATTGGATTTTCCTTTGGCAATCAACTTCAGAACTTCCATCTCGCGTTCCGTCAGCTCGTCGTGCGGCGCTGCGGCCGCCTTTGGTTGGCGGAAGCGGTTCATCATCTTGGAAGCGACCCGCGACTCCAACACCGGCTGCCCGTTTGCCGCGGCACGGATGGCGGAGGCGATTTCGCTTGCGCGCGATGTCTTCAACAAATAGCTGAACGCGCCCGCTTCTATGACCGGATACAGCTTCTCGTCGTCAATGTAGCTGGTTAGGACGATCACTTTGCAATCCGGGTGTACTTCAAGCAGCCGCCTCGTCGTCTCAATGCCGTCCATTCCGTCCATCACAAGATCCATCAATACGACATCCGGCCGATATTCCTGCGCGAGGCGCAAGCCTTCGTTGCCGTTAGACGCTTCGCCGACGACCTCGATCCCTTCCTCGGTGCCCAATACAGCCGCAAGTCCGATGCGCACCATCTCATGATCGTCAACCAACAACACCTTCACCGGTAAGTTTACCGTCATGCCCTTCTTCCCCTTCCACCATTACAGGAACTCGAATTTCGATTTTCGTCCCTTTCCCAGGTGCGGTTACAATGTTCAAAAACCCGCCGATCTCGTTGACCCGTTCGCCCATTGAAAGAAGACCGTAAGACGTTTGTTTCTTCTCATCCAACTCAAAGCCCACGCCGTTATCCCGAATGCTTAGCCGAACCCCGTCAAGGCGCCGGTGCAGCTTCATCTCAAGCCGGTCGGCGCGGGAGTGCCGGAGGGTATTCGACAGCGCCTCCTGAACGATGCGGAACAATTGGTCCTCAACGCCCTTCGCCATGCGCACGTCGTCGTCCATCTCCCATGCAATATGAATCGGCATCTTGGCCGTCAGCTCCTGCAGCAGCTCTCTCAGCGCAACCGTAAATCGTTTGCCCTCAAGGTGCACCGGCCGCAGGTGGAGCAGCAGCGCTCTCATCTCCGATTGGGCGACCGACGACATTTCCTCGATTAAGGATACTTGCCGTTTCGCCTTCTCCACATCCCGTTCGAGCGTTCGTCCCAGCGCGGTTGCCGTCATCGATATCGCGAACAGCTGCTGGGAAACCGCGTCGTGCAATTCGCGGGCCAAACGTTGGCGTTCGTCGATAACCGCCGAATACCGCGCTTTCTCGGCCAGCTCCGCATTATGCGTCGACAGCCGCTGCAAGCTTGTCACTTGCTCTTCCCACTTGCTGCTAATCCTGCCCAGCTGCTCCGCAAGCCTTCCGATTTCGTCTTCGCCAAGTCTCGGAATCGGACGCGCGAAATTGCCCTTCTCCATATATAACATCGCCTCGCGCAGCGCCTCCAGCCGGGCGTTGAGCCGGTGGCTTTGCCAAAACCCGTAGGCTGCGCCTACGGTTGTAACAATCAGCAGCGTCGTTGCGGTAAACCGGATGCCGATGGTCCACTGTGTCGGGCGGAGAAGTTGAAATCCGTGCATCGATAGCGCAACGACCGCGAAGAGCGCAAGGCTGAGCAAAATCGCTTCCCCCATTGTCCGCCACATGATACTCGTTAATTTAGGTCCCATTTTCGCCCCCCTCTACAGCACCTTCACGTCGACATCCGCTACCGCGTAAGAAATATTGAGCAATATCCGGTGCTCCGCGCTCTCAAAGTTCGGAGAACGCCACACGAGACGGTTCATCGCCCCGGCGCCCTTCTCTCCTGCCACTTGAATTTGCCCGAGAAGGACGGAAGCGTTCACCGACAATCCGATATCTTCAGGAACGATCACATCGATGTCTCCGATCACTCCCTGCAAATTCACTTGCGTATCTTTCTGTTCCAATAGAGCCTTCGTCAAGTCGATCCGCACTTCTGCGACCGCGACGGTAATATCCGTCGATTCGAGCACCCACGGTTCATCCTTTTCCCATCTCACACTTTCAACTATACTTTGTTTTACGAATTTGACCCCCTGCCGGGTTTCGCCTTTTGTCTTGATAAAATACCAACCGATGCCTGCCGCCGCTAAACCGAGCATGAACAGCCAGTGATTGGCGATCAGCACGAATCCGGCGATGGCGAACACCACATAAGCCGATCGTTTACCCTGTTCGGAGTTGCCGGAAGAACGAAGGAGCGCGAATCCCAGAGCCGCCAACAGCAACGCGCTGGCCGTGAGATATCCGGCGACCGCCCCGATGGCTAAATACAATCCCGCTCCTATGAAAAACATGGCCGTGTTGCGATTGCTTCGCTCCATATCCGGCACCCTCCTCCCATTCTTAGCTGCAAAAAGCCATAGCGGTTCTTTCTGCGGAAACATCCGCAAAACCCCTATGGCCTTTTATATCATATTTCCGTCAACTGTCCCACATCAATTTTCCGTGGAGGGTTTCCTTCGGAAAACTCCTATTCAGGTTATTGTTCGGAGCCGGAGGATAATTTCCGCTTCAGCTCTTCCAGCTGGGACTCGACCTGCTCATTCTTGACACCGTTGGCTAACGCCGCCGGTGCGCCGTATGGGAATTGCGAGATTTCCGCTTCCGCCTCCAACTGCATAATCTTCTCTTCCATGCGGCTAAACCCTCTTGCCGCGCTGCCGCCGTCGATCGAATGCACCGACGCCGCTTGCGCAACTTGTTTTCTCGCTTTTGCAAGCTGTGCGCGGGAAACCAGCTCATTGCGCTTATTCCGCATCTTGTAAAACTCTTCTTTCATCCCGTGAAGCTGGGACAGCAATTCTCCTGCATGTTCCTTCGTTTGTGTGTGCATTTTTTCCAGATCGGCGATTTTCTCGTCGTAACGCAGCTTTTCTTCAAGAGCGGCTCTAGCCGTTGCTTCCCGGCCTTCCTGCAGCTCTTCTTCCGCTTTCGCCAGAAGCGTCTCGCCGGAGCGCTTTGCTTCGTGAAGACGCTCCTTCAACTTGCGCTCGCTCGCCATTTGCTTGGCGACCGTCACTTCAGCCGATGCGATCTCCTCTTCCATATCGCGCAAATATTGATTAAGCATCACCACCGGATCTTCCACTTTGTCCAGCAAATCATTGATCGACGCTACAGTCATTTCTTTCACTCTTTTGAATACTCCCATTGTTACACATCTCCCTTATTGTTATTTTCTATTTTGGCCAATTTCGCTTTTAACTGTTCAATTTCTTTTTGCAGCGCTTTTTTCTCCAAGTCGTTCATCATTCCGTCCAGATCGGCGCCCGCGGCGCTTCCGGCGTTCGGGCCGTATTGGCCGTGCGTCGTTTGTCCGAAAGGCGGCTGTTGGTGGCCGTAATGGCCATGATTGCCATGATGCCCTTGGCCGTTATGACCGTGTCCCCAACCGTGCCGGTACCCGTTCATATTCGGTTGTACGTGCGGCTGAAACATAGGGTCGCGCGGCATGACGAGCGCCGCTATTATATAAACCGGTATCACCGCTCCGCTCGAGAAAATCGTCGCGACAACCGTTACCAGACGAAGGATGGTCGAATCGATCCCGAATGCCTCGGCCAAACCGCCGCACACCCCAAACAGCTTCTTATCGCGGTGCGATCGATAGATCGTTTTCATCGCATGCCCTCGCTTTCTTCCAGTTTTCTCTTCATTTCCGCTAAAGCCTGATCCACTCCATCGTTCTCGTTTCTCGCGGCGTATACGCTGCCCGCGCTCGTCCCGTTGCGAACATCCCGCAGGGTGGCCGCTTCAAATTCCATGTCGCGGATGCGGTCTTCCAACCGATCGAACCAAACTCCTCCGGAGTGAGTACCGTACTGACGGCTGCGTTCGGTCAACTGCTGCTGCAGCCGAAGCGTCTCAACCCGAGCCAAATAATATTGCCGCTTGTGGTATGCTTCCTGATAATCTCT
The DNA here is from genome assembly GCF_016482785.1 of Paenibacillus alkalitolerans. GTDB lineage: Bacteria > Bacillota > Bacilli > Paenibacillales > YIM-B00363 > Paenibacillus_AE > Paenibacillus_AE alkalitolerans. Next base: position 99,237 of record NZ_JAEMXM010000018.1, read on the forward strand.
CTGCAGCGCGTTGAGCTGCTCTTGCAGTTCCATCGTCGACAGACGGCTCTGCTCGTACAAGTTGCGGAATCCTTCCTTCTTCTCATCCTCCAACACCTTCTCGGCGAGCGCGGCCCGGGCGATGCCGTCTTCACCGGCCTTCAATGCCGTCATGGCTTGCCGTTCGCGTTTGTCGGCGAGCGATTCGGCGGCTAAGTATTGGCTCCTCATGCTGGCGGTATGCGCGGCGCATTGGCGGTACAACGCTTCCGTCTGACGGATGGCGTTCGCCATTTCAGCCAAAAATCCGTCAATGACTCGAAGCGGATCCTGCGCATGCTCCAAACGATCGTTCAATGTTGCAATTGTTATGTCTCTTACTCTCTTCATAATGCCCATATGTGCATCTCCCTTCTTTAATATGCTTTGCTTCGGCTCTTCAGCAAGGACCAGCCGGCCCAAATCAGAGCGATCGGCAACAGCACCGCAATCCATCCGGAAAGCATCCCAATCAGGCCGATCAATCCGATCGTTAGCACGATCCAACCGATTGTCGATCGCCCGTGCTTAATCCCGTACCATCCGAGCAGCACCATTGCGGCCGGTATGATCGCATGCAGCAAGTTGCCTGTCGGAAGACCGAGCTTGCTTAACAAGAACAATCCGCCTACGGCAATCAGCGCAATCCCCAAGCCCATTTTCCCGTTCCACTTCATGGCTTCTTTCACTCCGTTTCTTTTTGCTACATTGTATGGTGTTCATGTTTATAGTTTAGGAGATTTCATGAGCCGCCAAAACAGACCGGTGACGGTTTTTATGACTGGACCTAAGGCGGGGACGGCGTTAGACCGGAGAAAAATTCCGGGTTTTCCCCAATGCAGGCGATAGTTCCAAAAATAGGGCTAAGCCGGGTCATCCGTCCAATCCGCATACTCACTGTCCGAATATGTTGGTATTGACTTCAGATTAAGGGGGTGTCGCTCAATGTCAGGTGTAGGAGCAGGTTTCGGTGCATTCACTTCCACAGGCGCAATCCTCGTGCTGTTCATCCTGTTGGTCATCATTCTGCGCAGCGGTATCTTCGGAGTCTTCTAACTAGGCCGGTATCCGCAGAATATTACAGTAAGAAGGAGGAGGTCTCATGACTGCGGTCGGTGCATTTACGTCTACGGGAGTCATTCTCGTGCTTTTCATCTTATTGGTGATCGTCTCCCGTGTATTTTTCGTGTGCTAATAAAGTCGACAGAAAACCGCCCGTCACGAGAAACGCTCGTAACGGGCGGTTTTTGCGTACAATGGAAAGCTTCGTTCTACTTTTTGCTTCGCAGGCTTTGGATCGTATTTTTTGTTCCGGACCAAGCCCCTATTGCACTCAATCCCATTACGACACCGGATAACACAGCCTTTTGCGGTTCATCCGGAGCAATATATACAAAACCCGAAACGAGACCGAGCACAACGGCGAGAAGAGGCAGCCAACGTGCGGGCAAACCTGCGGTCCGGGCAACCCCGACCAAGCCAACGATAATCGGCACGAGCGCTATGTCATAAGCTTGAAACTCCACAAGTACCCCTCCCTTCCCTATCATTCTATTCAATGACCGGCTTGAAAAGCACAAGCTTAACGCCTATGTCATCAATTGGGAACGAGAAGGAAGGGTATTCGTTCGATCACACCGTCAACTGCTCAGCCATCATTACCGCGGCCCCGATGGCCAGGGCCTCTTCCCCAAGCCGACCGCGGCTAAACTGAACCTGGTAAGCCGGGTAATAATAAGTATTCTTAATCGCGATGCGGGTGGCCACATCGAAATATAAATCTTGCGCATTAAATAAAGGCCCTCCGAAAATCACCTTTTCCGGATGCAGCATATTAAGCATGTTGGCCAGTCCGATGCCGAAATACGTTGCCGATTGCGCGAACAGTTCGGTAGTAAGCGGATCGCCTGTCTCAAGCGCTTCCACCAAGTGAGAAAAGGACAATTGATCGTATCCGCCCGCCAATTGACGGAGCACGGTGTCACGTCCTTGCTTAATTCGTGAAATCGCCGCTTGCTCCAATGCGTAGATGGATGCATAAGACTCCAGACACCCTATGTTGCCCTGCGGCTCGCGGTGCGCGATACCGTCCGTTTGAATGATCATCTGGCCGACGGCCCCCTCCATATCGACTGCGCCGTAGACGAGCTTGCCGTTGGAGAGCATAGCCGAACGCAAACCGATTCCGCCGTGAATATAAAGTACGTGCTCGCAACGCTGCCCGGGATCGTCCACCCAATATTCCGCAAGCAAAGCCGCATTCGCTCCGTTGTCGAGCACGCACGGAACGTTCAGCCGTTTCGAAATCATTTCGCATACAGGAACGTTCTTCCAGCCTGGAGACGGAAAATACAGCGGATCGGTTATAATGCCTCCGACACGGTCCAAAGGACCGACCGACCCGACGCCGACGCCAAGCAACCGGGTATGTTCGATATTGTGGATCTTCAGCATATCCGCCATCGCTTCGGTCATATGCTCAATCAATACCTCAGGCGTCGTATTCGGCGTCATTTTCCATACCCTGGAATCCCTTTTGCGAAAATGCATATCGCAAAGCACCAAGCGCGAATGTATGCGCGATATGTCGAGCCCGAACACGAATGCTTGCTCCGGATGCGCTTGGTATAGTATGGGCCGCCGGCCGCCGGTCGATTCACCGAATCCGGTTTCCTGGATCCATCCTTCTTGTGCCATATCTTCAAGAAGCCGTGTCAGCGTGCTTCCCTTCATTCCGCTTTGCTCTTGCAAAAACTGTTTCGACACCGTTCTATATTTTCTAATTAAAGAGTATATTTGCTTTGCCTTGACGCTGCCGATTCGCTCCCTAACCGCAATCATCGTCTGCCCTCCGTTCAAACCGCACCGATAACCGTTGATATTGGAATATATGAGGCTATCGATTATTGTAGCATACGGCAGCAAAATCTTCCCGGCAAAAGCAATAGAGCCTTGCGAACCCAACCCAAGCACCTATACAACCGAAATAAAAGTTCGGACCAACCGCTCCATGTCCATGATGATGACGTGATTGCAACGGGAAAGCTGTGCTCATTTTTGAGCCTGGCGTCATTTCGCCTCCTCCGGTCGGCATCGTCGAAATTCCGGTTACGAACTAACACAAATAGCCTTGGGCATCATTATCGATGCTCAAGGCTGCGAACTGTTTATGTTTGGTGCCGGTAGAGGGACTCGAACCCCCACGGTTTCCCTCACGATTTTGAGTCGCGCGCGTCTGCCAATTCCGCCATACCGGCATGTAAAATCGTCAACAAATACTGTACAGCAGATTACTGTAAGCTGTAAAAACATATGGTGCCGGTAGAGGGACTTGAACCCCCACGGTTTCCCTCACGATTTTGAGTCGCGCGCGTCTGCCAATTCCGCCATACCGGCATGTAAAATCGTCAACAAATACTGTACAGCAGATTACTGTAAGCTGTAAAAACATATGGTGCCGGTAGAGGGACTTGAACCCCCACGGTTTCCCTCACGATTTTGAGTCGCGCGCGTCTGCCAATTCCGCCATACCGGCATGTATGAAAATAATGGCGTGCCCTAAGAGATTCGAACTCCTGACCTTTTGATTCGTAGTCAAACGCTCTATCCGGCTGAGCTAAGGGCACATATTCAATTTGTTGGTGCCGAGGACCGGACTTGAACCGGTACGATAGTCACCTATCGCAGGATTTTAAGTCCTGTGCGTCTGCCCATTCCGCCACCCCGGCCGGCAGTGTTGTTTGTTTGTGGAGGCGCCACCCAGATTCGAACTGGGGATAAAGCTTTTGCAGAGCTCTGCCTTACCACTTGGCTATGGCGCCAAAAAGTGAAATGGAGCGGACGATGGGATTCGAACCCACGACCCTCGCCTTGGCAAGGCGATGCTCTACCACTGAGCCACGTCCGCATAAAATGGCTGGGGATCCAGGGATCGAACCTGGGAATGACGGAGTCAAAGTCCGTTGCCTTACCGCTTGGCTAATCCCCAATGAAGGTTATGGGGCGATCGAGGGGAATTGAACCCCCGAATGTCGGAGCCACAATCCGATGCGTTAGCCACTTCGCCACGACCGCCAAAATGATGATATTACTGGCAGGGGCAGCAGGAATTGAACCCACACTAACGGTTTTGGAGACCGCTGTTCTACCTTTAAACTATGCCCCTAAAATGGTGGAGGATGATGGATTCGAACCACCGAACTCGTAAGAGAAGAGATTTACAGTCTCCCGCGTTTGGCCACTTCGCTAATCCTCCAAAGCAATACATGGTGCCGCCGAGAGGACTTGAACCCCCAACCTACTGATTACAAGTCAGTTGCTCTACCAATTGAGCTACAGCGGCATGATGGATGGTAATGGTGGCTTGGGACGGAATCGAACCGCCGACACAAGGATTTTCAGTCCTTTGCTCTACCGACTGAGCTACCAAGCCTCGACAACGGTGACGGAATTACATTATATAATAGTCTTTGTAAAAAGCAAAGCTGTAATTCATGGTGGAAAAAGAAAATGGCGGAGCTGACGAGACTGCAATGTTTCGCTATCGAAGCGAATGCTCCGACGAACCCAAAGGGTTCTCATCNTCGACAACGGTGACGGAATTACATTATATAATAGTCTTTGTAAAAAGCAAAGCTGTAATTCATGGTGGAAAAAGAAAATGGCGGAGCTGACGAGACTGCAATGTTTCGCTATCGAAGCGAATGCTCCGACGAACCCAAAGGGTTCTCATCCCTAAACTCACAGTTAAATAAATAATGGCGGAGCTGACGGGATTCGAACCCGCGGTCTCCTGC
>NZ_JAEMXM010000019.1 GCF_016482785.1 Paenibacillus alkalitolerans
TGTGATAGATGGTAACAGTCTATCAGCCTAGATAGCTATACGCTCTGATCTAGGATGAGCTAATGAGCTAGCTCTTAACTTAGCAGTTGCACAAAACAGAAATGGCCTGCGTGCGTTAACTAGCTAAGAATCCCACGGCTTTAGCCGTGTTGGAGGCTCAATATAAACTTAGCGGGCAGCTACCGCTCAAAGAACATTTCCGTGTGGAAGCGGTTGTGCTGCGTGAAGTATTCACGAATGCGGGAAGGGCGGCCGGCGTCATCGCGCTGATGGTGACGAGCCTCTTCGTTAAGGGCGACGCTTTGACATGGGTGATCACGACGATTGCGTTGCTGCAGCTAATGATCGGCCGGCTGGCGTCTGAAGATTTCCCAAAGAGGCGTTCGGCCGTTAGAGGGAGGTCAAAATCGGGCTTCGGATAAAGCGATAATCATTAGATTAGGTGTTGTCGCGAAGCTCCCGTATTCATGCCCCGGCATAAAAATTGATTGTTTACGTAATGATAGCGCTTCCATACAATCAGGTTGTCTCACGACGCCACATTACGATGGAAGGGGAAAGGAAATGAAGATTAAGAAGCATGCAAGAAAGTTTCTCGGGCTGGCTTTGGCGGCGGCATTGACTGTAACGCCTTTGCTTTCGGTACTGCCGAACGAGGCTCGTGCCGAGGAGACAAGCTCCGGCGAACCGGCCGTAACCGAAACGTTCGACAGTCAGGCAACAGGAGATGTGCCCGCCGGTTTTTCGGTTTCGGAAGCCGGCGGAACGGTGCGGATCGCGGCGGTTCCGGACGAATCGAACAAGAGCGTCCATTTGAACGACACAAGTGAAACTACGAATGTAATGTTGAGCAAATCGTTCGAACCGCTTGCGGGTCTGGTTACGATGCAGTTGAAGTTTATGCAGCAGACTTACACAAGCGCCACGAAGATCGTTCGGATAAAGGGAGACGGTAAAATAGCCGTAGTCCTTGAAACGAACGGGGGAAGCATCAATTACCGCAATGCCGACAACACGTTCCAGCCGCTTTCGGAGGCCGTGGCGGGCACTTGGTACGACATCAAGATTGAAGCGGACGTTTCGGCTAAAACCGCTGACGTATATATCGGCGGGGAACTGAAGTTGGATGACGCCCCGTTCAATCAACCGGCGGACCGGATCGATTACTTCGAAACGTTCACGCCAAACAGCAAAACCATAGGACATTATGTAGACGACATTATAGTGGCAGGCGACCCTTACGTTGAAGAACCGCCTGCTCAAGAGCCCGGCGACGGCGGCGGCGACCCGACTCAAGAACCGGGGTCTTCCTTCGATAAAATCTATGAAGCCGAGGATGCAACGCTCTCAGCGGCGTTTGTTGACAACAAGCATCCCGGTTATACCGGTACCGGCTTTGTGGACTATAATCCGAACGCCCCGGGCGGTTGGATCGAGTGGACCGCGGATGTCCCCGCCGCAGGCGAGTATACACTGCAGTTCCGTTACGCGCTGGGTGCGATGGAGGACCGGCCGGCGGAAATCAAAGTGAACGGCAATGTGGTCAATCCTTCACTCAGTTTTCCTTCGACCGGCGACTTTATAATCTGGGGGACGACTTCCACGAAAGCGGCATTGAATGCCGGAACCAACGTCATCCGTGCAACCGGTATAGGACCGAGCGGCGGAGCGAATATCGACCATCTTCGCATCCACAATAAACCGGAAACCGACGGGCCTCCGGAGGTTGTTCTTGAAGAGGTCGAAGTGTCAGATATAATCGGCGGCCTGTTGATGAAGAAGCTGAAGACGTTGGGCATCATCGCTTCCGAACAGCCGGCGGACCGGCCGATTCCGCGCATTGAATTTATGTCGCTTTTGAACGACACTCTTGGGTATTTCGACGAGGATACGTTCAAAAACTTGGAGCCGGAAACGAGCGTATGGGAAAAATCGCTTGAAGAATGGGACGCTTACGTGCTTGAAGCCGCAGAACATGCAGGCTATGTCCAGGCCGGCTCAGACGGCTTGATCCGAGCCGAGGATCCGCTTACGCGCGTCGATGCGGCGAAGATGATCGCGAACGCATTGGATTTGGTTCCGAATCCGGATGACAGTAACGCCGCCATCGGCGCTGTCGTCCGTGCAGGATACATGTCGGCGAAAGACGGCAAAAGCTTCGGCGAGGAAGATCTCCTGTCCGCCTCCGAAGCGGCGGCCATCGCGGAGCGGATTGCATCTAAAAATCAAGGCGCAGAGCATGTTCGCGTCGCAGGCGTGCATGTCGTCGCGAGCAACATTGCAGCCGTATCATTGAACGGTAAGCTTGAAGACGTTGAGTATAAAGATCTCGTACTTAGCACACCCGGCGGCACATGGAAATCGCTTACTCCCGCGTTCAAAAATTTGCAGCTGAAAAAAGCCGCAACGGCAGCGAACCGTTTCGGAAACACGGTAATCTTCTTTGAGACGGTGGAGACGTTCGGCGAGGACGCAACGATTGTGAACGACAAGCAGTCCGGCGGATTTGCCGGAGATCTTAATGAAGCCATTGCGAAGGCAAACAATCTAGTCTCGTGGCAAATGGATCATGGTGGATGGACGAAGAGCATGCCATACGACCGGCCATGGGACGGAGTGGAGAAGAAATCTTCCCAGTTCAGTCCTGACGGCATAGAGCTTGGAACAATTGACAACAACGCGACGATCAACGAGCTTCGGTTCATCTCCCAAGTGTACCGCGAAACAGGCGATGAGACGTTCAAGGAAAGTGTGCGCAAAGGCATCGGCTTCCTGTTGGAAATGCAGTACGAGACGGGCGGATGGCCGCAAGTGTATCCGCAGCGCGGAAATCCGGGCGACGGCGTCTACTACTCCAATTACGTCACATTTAACGACAATGCCATGATCAACGTGCTGGACATCATCGACGACATCGTGAACAAGAAATATCCGTTCGACACGGACCTCATCGACGATGCGACGGTTGAGAGCTTGAAGCAGGCAAGGGACAAAGGAATCGAGTACATCCTTAATTCACAAATCGAGGTGAACGGAGTGTTGACCGCGTGGTGCGCGCAGCACGATCCGATCACATACGAGCCGAAAGGCGCGCGAGCTTACGAGCATCCGTCCATATCCGGTTCCGAATCGGTCGGCATCGTCCGCTACCTGATGTCCCGTCCGAACCAGACCGACGAAATCAAGCGTGCCGTTGCAGGCGCGTTGCAATGGTTCGACGATGTGAAGCTGGAAGGCATCCGTTATGTGAGCAGAGACCCGAACGGAGTCTACTTCGTGGAGGATCCGAATTCCGTCACATGGTACCGGTTCTATGAAATCGGTACGAACCGCGGAATCTTCTCGGGCCGTGACGGTATTATCAAGTACAGCATTCAAGAAATCGAACAAGAACGCAGAGACGGTTATTCTTGGGGCGGCAGCTACGCAAAGCGTCTGTTGGAAGTCGCCAAGTCCACCGGCTACTATGAAAACCGCGTATATGCAAGTGTGGTCGATACGAAGTCGATTGACGCAAGCGGAAGAACGCTCATGTCCGGCGATCTCAAGCAGGTGAAAGATTTGAGAGAACAATTGAGCGCGCTGCCGAGCCGCCTCGTCGTCGCGAAAGACGGCTCCGGCGACTATACGGCGGTCCAGGCGGCCGTGGATGCGGTGCAAGCGAACAACACGGAGCGTGTAGAAATATACATTAAAAACGGCGTGTACAAAGAAGTCGTAACCGTGCCGGCCAATAAACCGTTCATTACGATGATCGGAGAAAGCGCGGAAGGAGCGGTCATCACCTACGACAACTATGCGAGCCGCGATCGTCCGACCGGAGGAACATACGGGACGAGCGGAAGCGCCAGCATGTTCGTTAACGGCACTGATTTTACCGCGAAAAACCTGACGATTGAAAATTCGTTCGACGAATCTGCCGGGGGCAGTCAAGCGGTCGCTCTGAACGTACGCGGCGAACGGCACAAGTTCATCAATGTCCGCTTTATCGGTAACCAAGATACGCTGTTGACCAACGGCGGGACGCAGTATTTCTATCAATGCTACATCGAGGGCGATGTGGACTTCATCTTCGGCGGTTCGCGGGCGGTATTCGAGGAATGCGTCATCCACTCGCTGGACCGCGGCTCCTCCACGAATAACGGCTACATAACGGCTGCCAGCACGATGATCACGGAACCGTACGGCTATCTGATTTTAAACAGCAAGCTGACAAGCGATGCGGCGCCCGGCACCGTCTGGTTGGGTCGCCCGTGGCACCCGGGCGGAAATCCGGACGCAATCGCAAGCGTAGTATATATGAACACCGAGATGGGAGCGCACATCAACCCGATCGGTTGGACGGATATGTCCGGGTTCTCGGCAGCGGATGCCCGTTTCTACGAGTATAAAAATTACGGTCCCGGCGCGGTTATCACTGACACCCGCCGTCAACTGACGGATGAGCAGGCTGCAATGTGGACGATTGAGAACGTGCTGAAAGGCTGGAACCCGAAAGCGGAATAGTTACACGCGATCACTCTCGCTTGTAGTGGGAGTGATCGACTTTTTTCAAAAGAGGCGGTTTGCTATGATCGTTGCGGCGGATGGAAGCGGACATTTTACAAGTATTCAAGAAGCTGTCGACCATATTCCGGACGACGGTTCCGGCGATGCGGTCATTTTTATTAAAAACGGTGTCTACAAGGAGAAGCTGCATGTCGAAAAGCGTTCGTTGCGCTTGGTCGGCGAATGTTCAGAACATACAATAATTACCTGCGACGATTATGCCAGAAAGAAGTTTCCGGATGGCAGCGAGTATGAAACGTTCAACTCTTATTCCGTATTTATTGGGGCGGACGATATTACGGTAGAAAACATTACTATGGAGAACAGTGCAGGAAGGGGCGAAGCCGTCGGGCAAGCCGTGGCGGCGTATGTCGACGGGGATCGGGTACATTTTAGAAATTGCAGGTTTTTGGGGCACCAGGATACGTTGTTTACCGGACCTTTGCCGGAAAAGCCTCTGAAGAGGGACAGCTTCGGAGGTCCGAGAGACGGGGCGCCACGGCGGCACGGTCGGCAGTTCTATGAAAATTGTTTCATTCAAGGCGATGTGGACTTTATTTTCGGATCGGCGACCGCGGTTTTTCAGCATTGCGAGATATTTACGAAAAATCGATTAAAAGACGGCGGCTGCACGGGAATCAACGGGTGGATTACGGCGGCTTCGACTCCGGAAAATGTTCGTTTCGGATATGTGTTTATCGATTGCAAGCTCACAAGCGACGCGCCGCCGCAAAGCGTGTATCTGGGCAGACCGTGGAGAAATCATGCGAAGACGGCTTTCATCGGCTGCTGGATGGACGGACATATCCAGCCGGAAGGATGGGATAATTGGAGCAAGCCCGAAAGCGAGCGAACGGTAAATTATTGCGAATTCAACAGCAGGGGACCGGGAGCCGTAACGGATCAACGGGTAAAGTGGGCAAAAACGTTGACGATGGAGGAAGCGGAGGCTTTCACATTGAATAATATACTATCCGGCAGCGACGGATGGAATCCGGCGGACCGGGCCGAAAGAACAATTGATTGAAAAAATCGTTACATTCGGGAAGGATGGACTGTACATGAAATTATGGGAAAGCGATGTTCCCGGTTACCGTTCGGAATATCCGGGCGAGCCTCCGACAATTACCCCTTATTTGCTTGAGCAGAGCGAACCCCATAGCGCCGTGATCGTATTGCCGGGCGGAGGCTACGGCGGCAGGGCGCAGCATGAGGGCGAACCGGTCGCGCGTTGGCTCAATCGAATCGGCTGCTCCGCCTTTGTGGCGAACTACCGGGTTGCCCCGTACAAGCATCCGTACCCTTTAACGGATGCCCAACGCGCCATCAGGCTTGTCCGATATCACGCGAAAGAATGGAACATCGATCCGGATAAGATCGGCATACTCGGATTTTCCGCTGGAGGACATCTGGCATCTACCGCAAGCACTCATTTCGATTACGGAAATGCAGCCGCGGCAGATCCGATCGATAGAATGAGTTCGCGGCCCGACGCTGCGATTCTATGTTATCCGGTCATTTCGTTCGGCGAGCACCGTCATCACGGATCGATGGTAAACCTGATCGGAGAAAATCCGCCGGACGAGCTGAGGAACGGCTTGTCTAACGAGCTGCAGATCACGCCGGGAACGCCGCCGACCTTCTTGTGGCATACGGCCGACGATGGGGCGGTGCCGGTGGAAAACAGCCTTATGTATGCGAGTTCGTTAAGAAGAAACGGCGTTCCGTTCGAGCTGCATATATTCCCTAAGGGCAGGCACGGACTGGGATTGGCCGAGGGAGACCCGCACGTATCCCAGTGGACGGAGCTTTGCGAGATGTGGCTGAAAGATATCGAATTTATTGGAAGCCTCAGCGTTCCCTCGAGATCGAAATAGGCTGACTCCTTAAGGAGTGCGAGAGTATTACCGCTCGAATCGGTATGAAAGAATGGCGCCGATTTGAGCGTTTTTTTTCGTAATTTTCTATATGCTTAAGAGTAAAACAATGTTACGATTTAAGAAGGTCTGTGCAATTATTATTGTATACATAATAGGGGTGTTATCATTGCATATAGGTATCGATTTGGACAACACCGTGCTTGATGCCACAACCGCATATTTGCACTATTACAATAAAGCGTCGGGATTATCGATGACACATGACGATGTGAATGAATTTCACCTGTACCGTTTGTACGGATGGGATGAAGAACAGCATAGAGATGTTTACAACCGGTACGGTCACGATATTCACTGGAACTCGGAGCCATATCCGATGGCAGTCGACGTAATCCGGCAGCTGTTTCAACAACATCAAATATCGATTATTACCGCCAGACCCGTGATGTTTCGGGATGTTTCGATCGAATGGTTGAAGCGCCACGACGTTCCTTATCATAATATTGTTTTGACCGAAAATAAGCTTGAAGAATGTATCCGGTCAAAAGCAGACGTGTTGATCGACGACGGTCCGCATTACGCTAAGCAATTCGCAGAGCAACGAAAACCGATTATTTTGATTGGACAACCGTATAATACGGATGTAAACAATGAGTATGTGTTCCGAGTTACAGATTGGGTACAAGTCGCAAAGCACATTGATTTAATGACGTTTAACAAAACTTTATAATCAGGGGGCATTTATGAACGAAGAAAAAATAACATATGCACAAGCGGGCATTAACATTGACGATACCGATGCGGTCAAGAAGGAAATGGCAAAAAGCCTAGAGTTGAACGAAAGCCGGGTTCTGAATTCTCTCGGCGCATTCGCCGCTTTGTACGACATTAAGTTCACGGAGTATGAACATCCGGTATTAGTAATGAAAACAGAGGAACCCGTTCGAAGCAAAAGTTGGCATTCCAGTATAATCGAGTAAAATCGATTTGTTACGACATGATCAATCATTTGATCAATGACATTAACCTGTTCAAGCTGATTTACAAGATTGGGAATGTGGACGAGGCGGATATGCTGAGAACGTTCAACATGGGGGTCGGAATGATTCTCGTGATCGAAGGCGGTATACTTGAGAATGTTCAATCACATTTACAGCAGTTTGACTTGCGCGGCTACGAGATCGGTACGATCGTAAGCGGAGAGAAGAAGGTTGTTTTTCGAAATCGGTTGAATTGGGAGGAACTGCCTGCCTAGCAGCAGTTCCTCTAATGACGTTTGAAGTTTACTCATGTATGTGCTCGACCGATGCAAAGCAATCTAATGCATAGCTTTTCCCGTCGTGCGATACCCGTGTTATTGAGCATTCCGAAACCAAGCTGCTTTGTTCCGCTACAAAAGAAGGGTGCCACTTATTCAGCACTTCTTCAGAAAATACATTCACCAAATAATCGGTTATTAATCCCCCGTGCGTAACAATTACATTGTTAGTTTTCGGATGTTTCCCTGCTATTTCTAATATAAATGATGACAGGCGGTCACCTGCCTGCCGCGCGGAATCACCCACGTGAGGCAAGTAGTCACGCTCGCGTGTGCAGCGCTCCCACATCGCAACAAACTCATCGAAGGTTTGCTCCGGCAATTCTCCCCAATTGGCGCGTTCGCGCAAACGGGTATCCTCTGTGAAACGTATTTTTGCCTCTGACGCTATGTACGACGCTGTTTCTTTTGCCCGTCTTAGCGGACTTGAGAATACGGCGTGTATCGGAATACCGCGAAAATAGTGCGCCGTTGCTTGAGCTTGTAATATACCTTTCGGCGATATCGGGACGTCACCGATCCCCTTCTCCTTTATCGCATGCCTCACCAGATAGAAGGTCGTATTCATATAGATGTCCCCCAATGGAAATAAAGATGATAAACATTGTATCGCCATAATACCGCAAAATGCAGCAAAAATAATACGGTAGTACATAATTGGGAAATTACCCTTGATTTATTACGGAACCGTCGCTATAATTTACAAAAATAACAAACCTTCGGCGATGACCAAAGACACGATTTCCTTCAAGGACTGCACAGAGAGAGGAGCCTCGGCTGCAAGCTCTTCCTGATACCGGTCGGAAATTACCCCTTTGCAGCTGTGACATTGAACCCGTAGGCATACAAGCCGCGTCAGTAGGTGCTGCCGGTTCATCCCCGTTAACGGATGCTAATAAGGACTTGCATCATTTTGCAGGTTGAATTAGGGTGGAACCACGAGCAGAACGCACTCGTCCCTTGGGATGAGGTGCGTTTTTTGTTTTATAACACAAATAATGATACAGGCGATAACCAAAGACATGATTTCCCGCCAGGACTGCACAGAGAGAAGAGCGGTCGCTGCAAGCTCTTCCTGACACCGGCCGGAAATTACCCCTTTGCAGCCGTAAAATTGAACCCGGCGGCTTACAAGCCGCGGCAGTAAGTGGAACCGGTTCATCCCCGTTACCGGATGCTAATAAGGACTTGCATCGCGATCATGCAAGTTGAATTAGGGTGGAACCGCGAGCACAGCGAATGAAACGCACTCGTCCCTTGGGATGAGATGCGTTTTTTTCTTTATCTCTTAATGAAATGGAGCGATGTACGATGGCAGCGATTAAAGTTACACTTCCCGACGGGGCGGAAAGACAGTTCGACAGAGGTACTACGATTGAGCAGATTGCCGAATCAATCAGCCTCAAACTGAAGAAGCAAGCGATAGCAGGCAAAATGAACGGCAAACCCGTCGACCTCGGAACACCGATTGAACAAGACAGCAATATAGAAATTGTTACGCTCGATAGCCAAGACGGCCTTGAGATATACCGGCACAGTACGGCGCATCTCATGGCTCAAGCCATTCAGCGAATATTCGGGCGAAAAGCCGTCAAACTCGGAATCGGGCCCGTAACGGAAGATGGTTTCTACTATGACATAGATATCGGGAAGCCGCTCTCCATTGACGATCTTGCCGCAATCGAGAAAGAGATGGAGAACATCGCGCAAGAGAATTTACCGATACGGCGCCGCGCCGTCAGCCGTGAAGAGGCGGTGCGCATATTCCATGAACTTGAAGATCCGCTCAAGCTCGAACTCATCCGGGATCTCCCCGATGACGCCGTAATCTCGATCTACGAGCAGGGCGAATTTGTAGATCTTTGCAGAGGACCGCATTTGCCGTCCACGGCCCATATCAAATCTTTCAAGCTGTTGAACGTTGCCGGAGCTTACTGGCGCGGCGATTCCAACAATAAGATGCTTCAGCGCATATACGGAACGGCTTTTCCAAAGAAAACCCAACTGGATGAGCAACTGCATTTGCTCGAAGAAGCGAAAAAACGCGACCACCGCAAGCTCGGCAAAGAGCTCGGTTTATTCATGTTCTCCGATGAAGCGCCGGGCATGCCTTTTTATTTGCCGAAGGGCATGATCATTCGCACGGAGCTCGAAAATTTCTCGCGGCAATTGCAGCAGCAGCGCGGTTACGACGAGGTGCGCACTCCGCTCATGCTGAAGAACAGGCTGTGGGAGCAATCCGGCCACTGGGATCACTATAAAGAAAACATGTACTTCACGGACGCGGATGACACGAAATATGCGCTAAAACCGATGAACTGTCCGGGACACATGCTCATCTACAGGAACAGTCTTCATTCCTATAGGGATCTGCCTTTGCGTATTGCGGAATTCGGCCAGGTGCACAGGCACGAATATTCCGGTGCGTTGAGCGGAATGATGCGGGTTCGGACATTTTGCCAAGATGATGCGCACATCTTCGTCCGGCCTGATCAGATCGAAGACGAAATCGGCACGGTTATTGAGTTGATTGATCTGATATATAAAGTGTTCGGCTTTGAATACACAATGGAATTGTCGACGCGGCCTGACGATTCGATGGGTTCCGAAGAGCTGTGGAATCAGGCGGAGACTTCATTGCGAAACGTGCTGTCATCCCGCGATGCCGATTATCGTCTCAATGAGGGAGACGGCGCCTTCTACGGACCGAAGATCGATTTCCATATCCGTGACGCTCTTAATCGGAGCTGGCAGTGTGCAACGGTGCAGCTCGATTTCCAAATGCCCGAGAAGTTCGATTTATCGTATATAGGAGAGGATAACCTGAAGCACCGGCCGGTTGTGATTCACCGCGCGGTTTACGGTTCGATTGACCGCTTCATTGGGATCTTGACGGAGCATTACGGCGGGGCTTTCCCGCTGTGGCTTGCCCCTGTACAGGCAAAGGTGTTGCCCGTATCCGAGAACTATCTTGAATATGCGCTTAAAGTGAGTGCTTATTTGCGAAGTGCAGGAATTCGAGCGGAGGTTGATGCAAGCAATGAGAAGCTGGGTTATAAAATCCGTGAAGCTCAACTGGAAAAGGTCCCCTATATGCTGATTGTCGGCGAAAATGAGCGACAATCGGCGACGGTATCCGTTCGAAAACGGGGCGAGGGCGATTTAGGTTCGATAAGTCTCGAAAGCATTGCGCAGCAAACCATTGAGGAAATTAATTCAAAAAAATAGTCCGAAGTCTCAATCTATCAAATTATTGGAAAATAGATAGACATGCAGTCAAACAAGCGATATGCAACATATAAATATATTCATAGATTAAGAGAGGAGATGAGCGTGAGATGACGAGTGTTTTGCCGAAAGTGTTGGCAATCGGGATCCCTTGCAGCGGTATAAATCTTCTCAGTCAAATCGTAGTTGGAAATCCCTTATTGACTGAAGGGTTATGGGTCAATCAATGGTATGAAGATTCTGAAGACATGTACAAAGATTTGAAAGAAACGAAACCGGGCGAGGTTAGATTCGGCCATCTCTACTATACGTCACAATTAAAAATATATTTGAACGAGAATGACTTTCGCAGATTCTTCATCTACAGAGACCCGAGAGATTCGATCGTCTCGTATCTCTTTCATGTAACCGCCTTGGAAAAGACACATGCGCATCATAAATATTTCGTCAATGCGTTGAAGGACGACGAAGATAGGCTTATGAAATTGATTACGGGATTTGCCGAAAGCAAGGACATCGCAGCGCAATACGGACTGGAAGAGTTGGGCTACGGCAATGTCACTCACCATTTCTTGCCGTACTTGAGGTGGCTTGAGGATCCGGGCACCTGTGCCGTGCGGTACGAAGACTTGGTGAACGGCGGCGAAACCCGAAGAAAGCAGATCATTAGAATGATTGATTATTTATGGGATCGTATTGGCGGCGCCGGATTGGATAAAGAAATCCTGGCTTCAGCGATGGAGAAAAATTTGTATCCCGGTATGTCCGGTCAATGGAAACAGTATTTTAACGAGGAGCACAAGTATGTATTCAAAGAACTGGCCGGCGATTTGCTGATCTACCTCGGTTATGAGGACGATACGGATTGGTAATATTTTAAAATAATAAGGAGAATTTCCTTAAATATGGAAATTCTCCTTATTATTTCATTGCGGCTTGGCTAACACTTTGATAAACGCCGTATCCGGAATGGAGTAGGAATCGGGAAGGCAACGGATGACGGTTCTCCATTCTTTGGTGTAGAAGACGGAATCCGTTTCAAACTTTAGTATGCCGGACGCCGCATTCGACGCTGCCCGTTTGTCCCGGATTAAGCCGTATTTTCCGTCCAGCTCCGGTTGCTCCATAGGTATACGACCCCGGATGTCCGCCGATGTAATGACCCGTTCGTAAACGTCCAGCGTACGCTCGCATAGCAGCTTGGAGGACCACTGCTTTGCTCCAAAGATCTTAGCGTTATTCCCCAATTGACGGCGAAGCTCCGAGTCGCTAAACAACAGGTTTAAATGATGAGCCAATTGCGTCGCGCTTGATTTTTCAAAGATCAATCCGGTTTTTCCATGCTCTATCATTTCCGGAATTCCTCCGCCATTCGACGCCACAACGGCTTTGCCTGCGATTTGCGCTTCCATTACGGCATGCGGAAAATTGTCTTCAATCGAAGCGAGAACCATGACATCCGCTTTGTGCAAAAGCGCAGGCACGTCCGACCGGTTTCCCATAAAATCGATGCAATCCGCCACCCCTTTTTCAACGCAATACTTTTCAAGCTCGCTTCGCAATACTCCGTCTCCGATAATCCAGCATGTGAAATCGTTCCGGTGTTGTTTCAGAATGCCGATTGCGTCTATTAGCGTTCTATGGCCTTTTTCGGCGGAAAGTCGCGCCGGGCAGGCGATAACGAGCTGCCCCGGCGCTTTGTGGACGGGCGGATCGGGGTCTTCTTTCATCCGTTCTAAGAAAGCGGCCGCATCCATGCCGTACGGTATGACTGCCTCCATCTTTTGATGCGGAACTCCAAAGCTAAGACTTAACTCTCGCCGCAGCCAATCGGACGTTGCAATGACTTTGTCCGCCGACACCGTCCCGTAGTATTCTTCAGCGCACACATATTTCCAGCTTAAACTATCTTTGCTTGTAATATCTCCGGCAAAAAGATGCACGTTCGCCACAAGCCCCTGCAGTGTGTATACGAGAGGTATGTGTGCCGGCTTGACTCTTCGCAATGCGCGGGTTGCAACGATGTCCTGCGTATGAATTATGTCATATTGCTTTAAGTCGAATAAAGCGGCGCACAATTCAAAGGTATACCTCTCAATTTCCCGCCAGCGGATCCACGGTTCCACATGCGGCAAGTTCTTCAAATAATAGCCGTTCATCTCATTGAATAGACCGTCTTTTATTTTTGATTTTTTCACTGATTTTCCATTTAACTGAGTGTCGCGGCTTTGCAAATAAATTTGCTGCATATCGGGATGATGAGCCAGAATATCTACTTGGTGGCCGACCCGTTCGAGCTCATTTTTCAACAAATACATGTATGTGCTGACGCCTCCGACATGCGGCATATACCAATAAGTCGCAAATAAAATTCTCAAACATATCACCCGTTCTATGAACTTAATGATAGATCAATATATTCTATGTGCCGCAAGCCTTTTTGCTATGAAACAAATAACTCAATTTAGAAGAGGTTTGGCTGAAAACTGATAGAATAATACTCGAGTGAAAAAACAACGGGGGACTTTTCTATGAATAATTCGTCTTTGCTTCACCGTATATGGAAATACAGGAAGGAAGTTCCTGACGTCCGAGGTATTTGTCGGGCAGATCAGGAAGTTGTAGCCGGTTGTTTCATCCATTTGCCGGATAAATAATATACGGAAAATACTGCGGTTGAAACGGTAAAAGCGATGGGAAAGCTCCACCATAACGCTGCCAACCCATTTTGATTTGCTAAATAGTATGCAAGCGGTATTTGAATCCCCCATAAAGTAATGATCGTTATGAGCATAGGTGCGATCACGGCTCCTGTGGCCCTTACTACGCCAGCAATAACAAACGTAACACCAAAAAGTACATACGACCATAACGTAACAATGATAATATGTTTGGCTATATCAAACGATCGCCCTGCTCCCGGAAGGAACAGCGATAGAAGTTCATCCCGGAAAACGATGCACAAGAAAACGATGACTCCCGTAAGCAGAATGTGGAACCCTATGCCTGCCGCTGCAGCGCGGTGAACCCTTTCCCATTTCCTTGCACCGACGCTTTGCGCAACCATCGATGTTAATGCTCCGCCAATGGCAATGCCGGGTATTTGGATGTATGCGATGATTTGATTCACCGCGCCAAAAGCCGCTGCTGCTTCCGACCCGAATGAGTTGACTAGATGAATCAGGGCAAGAACGCTGGCCGTGGAAAAAATCATCTGCAGTCCCATTGGAATCCCTTTTACCGATAAATACTTAACGATATCCCAATCCATTGTAAGAACATGCAAATCGTGTTTCGTTATTCGCAAAAAATATTTTTTGGTATACAGATAAAGGATGAACAGTAACAGACTTAGAAATTGTGCGATTGCTGCAGCCAACGAGGAACCTGATATCCCCAGTTCGGGAATCGGTCCGAGCCCCAATATAAATACGGGGTTAAGCGCAACATCTAACCCGACGGACAGAATGAGGAAATAAAACGGTGTTTTAGAGTCGCCTGCCCCTCTCAACACAGCCATTGCATA
This sequence comes from Paenibacillus alkalitolerans, assembly GCF_016482785.1. GTDB lineage: Bacteria > Bacillota > Bacilli > Paenibacillales > YIM-B00363 > Paenibacillus_AE > Paenibacillus_AE alkalitolerans. The sequence continues at coordinate 14,501 of NZ_JAEMXM010000019.1, forward strand.
ATTGAATAAAAAAGAAAACGGGATACCGATAAAAAGTATGCGTGTATAAGCGACCGCCATATTTTTTATGTCGGACGGGGTATTCATCAAAGTCAAAATCTGCGATGTAAACACTGCTCCAATAATCGCTAAAAAGAGGGATATAACAAGAAAGAATACAGCGCTTGTGCCAACTACTTTTTTCGCCTCTCCAATGTTTTGAGAGCCAACGTTTGTTCCGATCATGATTACGGTTGCCATCGCAAGACCGAATATGGAACTGATTAAGAAAAACATAAGAATATTAGCGGTTGATGTGGCGGCTAACGCTTGCTGGCCCAAAAACTGTCCTACCCAGATGGAATTCACGAGTCCGTTGAGCGACTGGAGGGCATTCCCCAACAAAATCGGCACGGAGAAGAGAAACAGTGTCTTGCCGATTGGCCCGGTCAATAATTGAGATTTATTGTCCACTACATTCGTCTCCTACGGTTGTTTGTTCCGTCGATACTCCGTAAACCCGCTCACCCTTTGATCAATTGCTTGCTGACTCATTCCAAAAATTTCAGTCAAAAGTCGGGTACATTCGGGAATTGAAAAGATTTGGTTATCACGTGTTGAAACTGGGGAAGAAACCTCTTGGAGTAAAGAAAGAAATACCGTTTCCCTAAGTTGGTCAAATTGCTGCTCCGTCATGACCTCGCTTAATTTGCGATCTTTATTTTCCGAATAATGCGTCACTTACATCGACTCCTTTGGATTCATAATGCCCCGAAAAAAAACATTGGTTAGGTGACGGTTGAATTCGTCTAACGGCATCTTCTTTACTTCAACCATTTCTTTATACAAATGAGGTTCAAACAAATTAATAAATGCGGTGGACATAAATTCGACGGGCATGTCGGGATCAAACATCCCGGTTTGTTTCCCTTCCTCCAACATTTTATTAATTCCACTAAATATTTTGGATAAAATATCGTTTACTTCCGCTTCCCGAGCTTTAAATATGGATGTCATATCAGGATTGCCGTTCAACAGAAATTGGAAAAATGTTCCCGACACTTCGCGTTTCAATAGCAATTCCAGCTTCTCTTTCGGATTGCCACGATGAGCCGCAGCTGCTTCAACAGAGCTTAAAAATGAGTGCATTTTCGGTTCAACCAAGGTAAACACCAAGTCTTCTTTCTTAGGGAAATGAAGATACAGCGTACCTTTGGCGATTCCTACTCCGGCCGCGATGTCATCCATATTCATATCGTGATAGCCCTTCTCAAGAAGAACGGCTTCGGCAAATTCGAGAATGAGCCGCTCCCGTTCCAGCCGTTGTTTTTCCTTTAACGACATTTTTGTGTTCATTGCAAATGAGCCCCCAAAATGAATTATAACATTAAAAAATGACTTTAAAGTCATTATATGATACGCGGTATTATAATTCAATCATTATTCTATTTCCATTCGCTAATTACACGCGATGAGTCCTTCGATATTGGGAAGGGCTCATTTTTATTGTCTCGGAAAACACTCTGCTCAAATAAAATCCGCTCTCGTAGCCGCAACGTACGGCAATTTGGTCGATCGTCAAATCCGTTTCCGCGAGCAATGACTTCGCCTTCTGCAAGCGGATGGATTTCAAGTATTGCGATGGAGTCGTCCGGAAGGCGGCTTGAAAACGTCTCGTGAACTGCACCGGACTCAAATAAAACGATTTGGCGATTTGTTTGAAATTTATCGATTCGAACGCATTCGTCTCAATGAGCCGGATCGCTTCGGACATGAGCGCATCGTCGGTTGACAGCTCGGCGGCCGGGCGGTGTTCCTTGTTTTCGATGCAGAATAATTGCCATATGTCGGTCAATAGATGGCTTTTCCATTGGAATGCGGTCGCATCGTGACGATGGCTGTACTGGCGGAGGTATGCGTAATTTGCGTTCAACCGCTTCGTATCGTTTAGACTGACTTTGAACGCGGGCATAACCGGATCGGATGACCCGGTATCTTCCCATGAAAACAAAATGAAATGAAAAGAAACCGGCGTAACGGTCTCCCTCCCAAATTCCGTTCCCGGAGGACAAAATACAAGATCCCCGAAGGATGCCGTTCCCGCATTCCGGTTAATTTCGTAGCGAAAACTGCCGTCTTCCACCGCAAATACGGCCCAAGTCGGGTAAATGTCTTTGCGCAGTAAAAAATACGGTTTCTTATTCCAATAAGTGTGGCTGGAGACAGCCGGTTTCCACGTTATCATATTGTCCCAATCCACATGCTCCGACCGCCTTTAAATTGTGAAATTTTGTGCATAGTATATGATAAAATAATGCATTTTAAAAGTAAATCCCGATTATTATGATGAAAATATAGATATGAAGTATTCATTTTCGATAAACGAGGTGGTCCATTGTGAAAACCGAACAAGTGCAAACAGATATAACGGTCGTCGGCGGAGGATTGGCCGGAGTATGCGCAGCGGTCGCCGCGGCAAGGCTTGGACGAACTGTTGCGCTCGTACAAAATAGGCCCGTCTTGGGCGGAAATGCAAGCAGTGAAGTCCGGGTGTGGGTTTGCGGCGCTACTGGGCACGGTACGAACCGTTATGCGAGGGAAACGGGGATTATGGGCGAAATGTTTGTTGAGAATCAGTACCGCAATCCCGACGGGAACCCGTATCTTTGGGATTTGGTCGTATTGGAAACGGTGCGCGCCGAGCCGAATATTCAATTATTCTTAAATACGGACGTGCATGAAGTGGAAGCGGAAGGCGAGGAGAGCAACAGGGAGATTCGCTCCGTTACAGGATGGATGATGGGGTCGGAGCGCCGGATTCGATTCGAGAGCAAGATGTATTTGGATTGTACCGGTGACGGATTGGTCGGATTTCTGGCAGGCGCCAAATACCGGATCGGCCGGGAAGCGCGTCACGAATACAATGAAGAATGGGCTCCGGAAGTTGCCGACGACATTACGCTGGGGAGCACGATTTTATTCTATACCAAAGACGCCGGTCATCCGGTGAAGTTCGTTCCGCCGGGCTTTGCCAAAGATATTACGGAAACATCGATTCCGATCCGCCGGGTCATCCGCAGCGGCGACAGCGGATGCCATTATTGGTGGATCGAATGGGGCGGCGAATTGGATACGGTTCACGACAACGAACGCATTCGCGACGAGTTGTGGTCCGTCATCTACGGCATCTGGGATTATATTAAAAACTCGGGCAAGTTCGACGCGGATACGATGACATTGGAGTGGGTCGGCTCCATTCCCGGTAAACGCGAATACCGCCGTTTCTTAGGCGACTATGTGTTGAACCAGAACGACATTATTGCCCAGAGGGAGTTTGAAGACCGGATTGCGTTCGGGGGATGGTCGATCGATCTGCATCCGCCGAAAGGAATGTATGCCGAAGAGAGCGGCTCCAAGCATATGCATGCTGACGGGATCTATCATATACCGTTCCGATCTTTGTATTCTGCAAACGTATCCAACCTGATGTTCGCCGGTCGGGACATCAGCGCAACCCACGTCGCTTTCGGGACGACCCGGGTCATGGCCACATGCGCCGTCATCGGTGAAGCGGCGGGCAGCGGCGCCGCTTTGAGCGTGGAGAAAGGCATCACCCCGAGACAGCTGCACAGTGACCACATGAAACAATTGCAGCAGGTGATGCTGCGTCAGGACGCTTCCATTATCGGCCTTCATAACGAGGACGCGAACGATTTGGCGCGGACGGCTTCCGTATCCGCTTCAAGCGTTTACAAGACATTACGAGTAGAGAATGGGAAAGAAACATACCGGCTTACCCAGGACGTCGGTATTCTCGTGCCGGTGGAACCGCGTCTGGACGTGATCGAGCTTCTGATCGATGCTGCGGAACCGACCGTTCTAGAAGCGGAGCTGTGGGATACGGGACGCAAGGAAAATTATGTTCCCGCCAACAAGAGAACCGAAGCGCGCGTCGAAGTTCCGGCCGGAACCAAACAATGGGTTCGGTTCGAAGTGCCTTGGACGCCTGATGAGCCGGCAAATGCGTTCATCATCATAAAAGCGAACGAAAACATTCATCTTTATTTATCCGATATTCCTGTGTTCGGCGTTCTCTCGTTCGAAAAGCGCGCGAAGCCGAATGCGGCGAAAACTCTCGAGGATCATGACGACTTGCAGCCGGTTGTGCTCTGGAGCATGAAAAGCTTGGTCCGCGAACCGTTCTGCTTCCGAATGTACCCGGAGACGACCGCTTATAGCGAAGAAAAATTGATCGACGGATACGTTCGACCGTACGGCACTCCGCATCTGTGGATGTCCGAGCCGATGAAGGCGGGAACGGAAGAGTGGGTGCAATTGGAGTGGGACCGCAGCCGGGCTGTCCGGCAGGTTCATATTACCTTTAACGACGATGTAAACGAGGATTTGATCAACCTGCATCATCACCGGACACCGTTCGATATTATTCCGGAATTGGTGAAAGACTACCGGGTGGAAGCGAAGGTTAACGGGGAATGGGTCGTACTTGTGAGCGTTAAAGACAACCGGAAGCGAAAAAGACTGCACCGTCTTGACGAACCTGTGCAGTCTGACCGAATCCGGCTGGTGGTGGAATCGACGAACGGAAGCCCGTTCGCGCAAGCGGTCGAGATGAGGGTATACGTGTAAGTGATGTGTCATGTGAATATATACTCGTAATTTGCTGTTTATTTTGTGCATAATTATGCTAAAATGTAGTCAGATGTAATATGATTCAAGGAGTGAGTAAGTATGCCTGCAATCCGTCCCATTTCCGACTTAAGAAATAACGCGAATGAAATTTCCGAATTTTGCCATAGAGAGAGGGAGCCTGTATTCATTACCAAGAATGGTACCGGTGACATGGTCGTTATGAGCATCGAGCAGTATGAACGCCAGCAAGCTTTAATCGAATTATACGGCAAATTGTCCGAAGCCGAAGCGGAGATTGCAAACGGAGCCTCCGGAGAGAACTTCATGGAAGTGGCAAGTAAGCTAAGGTCCAACATTCGTGGAAAAATATAAAGTTCTGATCTTCCCTGCGGCGCAGAGGGATTTACAGGAAATTATCGATTATATTAATGATCAAACTTCCTTTGAGGATATTCGGCTGTATGATGGGATAGTAGATCAAGTAGTGTCGCTTGCAGAATTGCCTTACCGGTATCCGCTAATGAAAAATCCCATTCTTCGAGCAAAAGGTTACCGCGTTCTTGTGGTGCAATCTTATCTTGTGTTTTATGTGGTAGTTGGCGATTCGGTGCAGATCAGACGTATTCTGCATGGTAAGCGGCAATATGAGTTGTTATTATAATGTTTCGCGGCCTGTGCCGCGTCAGACTGTCGACAAAGTCGGCAGTCTTTCTTTTTTTGGGAAAAAATTCTTTTTCAAATGATGTAGCGGAATCGGAAGCAACGCCGTCTATAAGTGTACGGAGGTGGTTACATGGCGAGGCCGGCCGGCCAAGACGAAAAATCATGCTTCCCCAAGGAACCCTCCTCAGCGCTTGAAAAGATGATGACGGATTACGGTTCGGCGGTGTTGCGCACAGCGTATTTTTACCTGGGAGATCAGCATCTTGCCGAAGACGTAAGCCAAGAAGTATTCATTCGAGCCTATAAAAACTGGTCGACCTTCCGAGGGGACAGCAGTGTGAAAACATGGCTGACAAGAATAACCATCAATTTGTGCAAAGACAAGTTGGGCTTAAAGATGGGGTTGGAGCAACCGACAGACCCGTTGCTTCTGAAGAAGACAGAGAGTTACAGCGTCGAAGATGAGGCCATGGACCGTTTAAGCCGGACTGCAATCCTCAAGCATGTCGTCAAGCTTCCTTCCCAATACCATGAGGTCATCTATCTGTATTACTATCTCGATCTGACGACACGCGAGATTGCCGAGGCAACCGGATCTTCCGAAGGAACGGTTCGAGGCAGACTTCATCGAGCAAGAGAATTACTGGGGGAATACCTGGAGAGGGAGGGATTGGCATTATGAGCATCTCGGATCGGGACATTCGTGAACAACTCAAGATTGAAGCCGACGAGCTGCTGTTTGGAAATGTTCAATTCGATTCCCGGCTGAAAGATAAGGTGCTACAGAGTTCACTAAAGGGATATGAGCGACCTTCGATTAAAGACAAGTTCAATTACAGCTGGAGGAGACGGCTTTCGGGCTTTGCGGTCGCCGCCGCCGTTGCGGGTTTTCTGTTTGTCGTCGCCCCGTCGATTTCCGAGTCGCCGGCACCGCCACCTACGACGCTGCAGGATCCGGGTGAAGGGATTCAGGGGAACGTCGATCTGCCGCCTGCAACCGGTGTGCAGCCGTCGGATACGCCGTTTAAGGCATCAGACGGTCCTCCAAGCACCGTCAAAGACATAACATGGCAGCTTCAATCGGTTGAAGAGGCGAACGAGCAGTTCGGCAGTGCATTGTTCATTCCGTCGTTTATACCGGACGGCTACAAACTTCAAAGTATTAATGCTTCCGGACCTCAGGCGGACGAGGTAATGAGCGTCACATTCAGTTATGTCTCTGGCGAAGGTTCGTTCGAACTGACCGCAAGCGAACTAGCGGAGCCGTATATTGCGGAAGACGTTAAGACGGTCGACATCAACGGCTTCACCGGCTATATGAAATCCGGCGAAACCGATCAATCCACTGAACTGCACTGGAACGCGAGCGGCGTCCGGTATACATTGACGGGAAAGCTGTCCGAAGATGAAGCTTTATCAGTCGCCAGATCGATGGCCATGAATAATGAATCCATAGGAGGCAAAAAATAATGACAAATAATAAGTTTTCCGTAAAAGTAAGCTTGACTAAGGTGTTAATTATCGGCGGTTGTTTGGCCGTGTTTTCGGCAGGCGCCGCGCTTGCCGCACCGCAGAACGTAACCGTATCCGCAGCTGAAAACCAACAAACCGTTACCGAAGCCGATTTGCTTCAAAAGCAAAAGGAAATTGACGAATTCGTATTCGAGCAAGGCAAAGACGAAATCGCGAAACAAGGCTTCACGGTGACCAATACGGGACCTATGGACGGTTATGTCGAGATTGGAATCACTCCTTATACCGAAGCCCATGCGGAGTACTTGTATGAGAAGTTCGGCCGCGATATCGTGAAGGTCGTTGAAGGAGTGCAGGCCACAACGTTGATGGCGACGACTGAAGCTCCCGCGCCTGCGGCCGATCAAGCGGCTGAGGATGCGCTTCTGCAAAAGCAAAACGAGATCAATGATTTTGTCTTCGGGCAGGGCAAAGACGAGATCGCGCAGCAAGGATTTACTGTAACCTATACCAGACCGAACAACGGTTATGTGGAAATCGGTATTACTCCATACAATGAGAGCCATGCGGAATATCTCTATGAGAAATTCGGCCGTGACATCGTGAAAGTAGTGGAGGGGGAGCAAGCGGTAACGTTCAGCACGCAGGCGGTTGATCAAGCGCAAGCTGAAGCCAGCGCGAATGCGCCCGCAGCCTCAGGTGCGTCCGTCTCGTTGCCTGTCGTATTCTCGGTAGTGGGAGCGGTAGTATTGGCAGGCCTCATCATCGCAATCCGCAAGCTGCGGTTATCGGGAAAATAAGGGAAGTAAAGGGATCTATTCGCATAAGTTTGAGGAGCGTTCGGAAACAACTACTAACACCACTGGTGAAACCCGGTGGTGTTAGTCATTTCATATCCATATGACCGATTTTCCAAGGATCCGCAGGAGATGTTCTTGCCATTTTAAAAATAAACTCCGCCCGTTCCTCTTGACCGTCCCGAACCACGCTGACATCAACGGGTATATCCAACGTCAACAAATCGGCATCGTCTTCCTGCTGGTGAAAATCGGCTCTCTTGCGGATACCTGTTATCGAATCTCTCTCCTGCAGAAAATAAAGAAGCTGCTCATGATTCGCATGCGTGAAGCTCATCTTTAATATTTCGGATTCCTTAAGGTTCATAGCCGCGAAGAAAGTATCCGCAATTTGATACGGCGAAGCGCGGTTGAAATAGTCGTCCAATTCGCCGGCGGCTTTATGCACCATCAATTGATGCTCCAGATCAACCTTTCTCGAGCCATGAGTGGCGCTCCCCAGGAAGAAGATGCAAAAATGACCGGAAAACCCGTTCCCCGGAATGCCGTCGCCTCCGTGCGGCATACCGTTCATCGAGGCAGCCAGCAGATGATCTTCCGTCTTCACCAAAATCGCCTTTCGATTCCAGCTCCACCGCCCGTTGTAAATTTGCTTCATGACGGCGCTGTCTTCTCTTGTCAGCGGCTGCACATCTGCGTGGTTCCTTCCCGCTCTCCGTTGTACATTGAATGATAAGCCCGTTTCCATGTCGATCACTTTAAACTTCTTTTTCCTCGGGATAATGCTTCTGGCGCGTTCCCATGAAGTAAGCTTTCCGTAATGCAGCGATCGCAAGCTGTCCGCATACTCCTTCAGTTTTGTTTTTGCAGCCTTGTCGACTTCGATTATTTCGTGAGTTTGTTCATGAATCAAGCTGCCGTTGCGGTCGACAACATAGGTGGAAGCCGCTCCGCCGTTTCCCGATAAAATTAAATATGTATCCGAAACGGGTATTTCTTCCGCCTGTTTTCGCTTCCGGTGCCGGGCAATCCCCGCAAAAGTTTTATTGTTTATGAACGTGAGCCGAGTCTCCATTTCCGAATCCGGAGAGCTCTTGATAATCAATACGGCTTTATTAGTTTCATCGGAGGCGTGAACATCTGGTGCGGGAAACAATGAAATTAACAAAATAAAGACGGTCACACACTTTATCCTCTTGAACATATCAATCCCCCCAAACAAGTCTCACAGCATTAATTTGCGCATTACATCGAAACAAATTCATATGCCGAAAGCTGCAACAATATTTGCCATTACAGGTTGTCCGCAAGAAACTGCAACTTTGCCAAATAAGTACTATGACTGTACAAAAAAGTACTATTGTAGGTGAAAACCGCAGTACTTACAATGATGGAAACGATTGGGGAGGCAGTGATAATGGTGAAAAAAGCATGGAGGACGGCGGGGGTGTTCCTGTTATGTATGGCATTGCTTGGGTACATGACACCGCCGCAAGCGGCCGCGGGAGCTGAACAGACGCGCCAGATGGAGTATTTGAAGCGAGGCGTCGTCGCGGTGAAGACGGCGGACGGAGTATTCGTCAGCTGGCGGTTCTTGGGTACGGACCCGAAAGATACCGCGTTTAATGTGTATCGCAACGGTGTGAAGTTGAATGAAGCGCCGATGACCGGCGGAACCAACCTGCTGGATGAGGCGGGCGCAAATGACTCTACATATACTGTGTGTCCAGTGCTGAACGGCAAGGAGAAGAAACAGTGCGAAGACGCTCAAGTATGGGATATGAACTACTTGGACGTTCCGCTCGTCAAGCCGGCGGACGGCACGAATCCGGACGGCACCGTTTATACATACAGCGCAAACGATGCTAGCGTCGGGGATTTGGACGGCGACGGCGAGTATGAGATCGTCTTAAAGTGGGACCCGTCCAATTCGAAAGATAATGCTCACAACGGCATCACCGGAGAAGTTTTTGTGGACGCGTATGAACTGGACGGCACGCAGCTTTGGAGAATCGGTCTCGGCCGCAACATACGCGCAGGCGCTCATTATACGCAATTCATGGTATATGATCTGGACGGCGACGGCAAAGCGGAAGTGGCGATGAAGACCGCCGACGGCACTACCGACGCTTCCGGCAACGTGATCGGGGATCCGGACGCCGATTACCGTAATCCTTGGGGGCGTATATTGGATGGACCGGAGTACTTGACGATCTTCGACGGCCAAACAGGAACGGAATTGGTTACGACCGAATACGATCCTCCAAGAGGACCGCTGTCCGAGATGAAGCAGGTTTGGGGCGACGACTACGGCAACCGTGTCGACCGTTTCCTGGCGACGATCGCCTATTTGGACGGAAAGCGGCCCAGCCTGGTCATGGCGCGAGGGTACTACACGAGGACAGTGCTTGTGGCGTATAATTGGCGTGACGGGGAGCTCACGAAGCTGTGGAAGTTTGACAGCGCTGAGCCCGGATTGGAAGGTTACAGCGGTCAAGGAAACCACAATTTGAGCGTGGCGGATGTGGATGAAGACGGCAAGGATGAAATCATTTACGGAGCCATGGCGCTGGATCATAACGGCAAGGGGCTGTACACGACCGGTTTAGGCCACGGCGACGCGATGCATCTTGGCGATTTGGACCCCGCAAGACCAGGATTGGAAGTGTTTCAAGTTCATGAACCGAGAAGCTCGTTATACGGCGCGGAATTCCGCGATGCAGACACCGGTGAGGCGATTTGGGGCGTGTTCACAGGAAGAGATACCGGAAGAGGCATGTCCGCAGATATCGACCCTCGTTATTTGGGCGAGGAAGTGTGGGCTTCGGCCGGGGTCGGTCTGTACACCAGCAACGGCACGAAATTGAGCGATACGACCCCGTCATCCATTAACTTCGGTATTTGGTGGGACGGCGACCTGCTGCGCGAGCTGCTGGATCATAACTGGTCGGGATCAAGCGGAATCGGCAAGATCGATAAGTGGGATTATGAGAATCAGACCACTGTCAACTTGTTGACCGCAACAGGGACGCTTTCCAACAACTGGACGAAGGGAAATCCAAGTTTGCAAGCGGATCTTCTCGGCGATTGGAGAGAAGAGGCGATATGGAGAACGGAGGACAGCTCCGCGCTTCGGATTTATACGACGACTGCACCGACAGATTACCGAATCTATACACTAATGCACGATCCGGTGTACCGTCTGGGAATCGCATGGCAAAATGTAGCCTATAACCAGCCCCCGCATCCAAGCTTTTATCTCGGCGAAGGGATGGAGACCCCGCCGAAGCCGGATCTGTATGTGATCGCTCCCGCCGAAGCGGAAGATGAGCTTGAATAGCTGTTAAAGTGACACCTTAACAGAACGTGAATTGAGATCGCCCTTTCATTACTAGTTAAGCAAACAATTGGGCGGTCTCTTTTTGCATGAATACAAATATCACTGATTTTTTGCGAAAAAGAGCGGTTTTTTAAACCATTTATAGAATGGCAGGCATTATACTATTTTGTAGGGAGGTATTTGAATACGAAAAAATGAAAGCGCTTTTCTGAATTATGTGTGGGGAGTTGATGGCTCTTGCCGAAGAAAGAAGGGAACTTTTATCGTAAAAGCTTAATATGGTTCCTGGTCACCGCAAGCATTCCGGGTCTGATAATCGGGGGCTGCGTCTATTGGTTTGCCGTCGGTTACATCGAACGGGATATAAGCGTTCTCCACCAGCGGCAAATTGCGGAACGGGCGCAAAACATCGACGATCAATTGAGCTATCTGGAAATGAGTTTATCCCATTGGGCATTTACCCCTCGTTTTGGCTCCAACCTGCAGGATTTGAAGTTTATTTACCATTTCAAAGAGACTTGGGACATTTCGAAAACGCTGCTCGTTCTGCAAGGTTCCCACCCGCTCATTCAAAAAGTAGAGCTGTACGTCGGCGGGACAAGTCCGGTTTTGTTTAAACCCGAATACTACAGCATAACCGATCCTGCTCTTATTTCCGGTTACAACCGGATGATCGGGGAGGAGAAACACGTGTACTGGACAAACCGGCTGCCCGCGCCGGAAACAAGCTCGTCCGCCGTTGGCGACCCTATCGTGCTTGTGCATAAGATACCCGGAGACAACAGCGCGCCGTTCGGCGTCATTTCGGTGACTCTCAAGCGGGACAAAGTCATCAACCTGCTGAAGACGATGACCCCTTACAATGAAGGCGTCACCCTGCTTCTCGACGAGGCAGGACATATCGTCGCTTCGGACAATGCCCGCGGTCAAGGAATAAACGCCGCCTTAACGAGTGAAGTGAGCGGCCGAAAAAACTCTTCGGGAACGTTCTTATTCGATTATAACGGGGTTACATACTCCGTGTCTTACGGCAAGATGAAACGCATCGCATCCGACTGGACGTATATATCCGCCGCTCCAATGACGGCTATAACAGGACCCGTTGTGGTCGCTTCAAATATGATCATTGCTGTGAGCGCGTCCGGACTGCTGCTTGCGATCAGTTTGTCGTGGTTCGCATCCCGCAGGGTATACTCTCCCGTCGAGCGGCTCATCGACGATCTGGCTAAAGAGAGACATTCTTTAAGGCAACGGATGGAGGAGCAGCGTCCTCACGCCAGAGCCGGGTTTTTGCTGCAGCTCATTCAAGGGCACTTGAACGCTTACTCGGAAGAAGACTTGAGGAAGAGGATGGAACTGTACGGGTGGGAAGTAGATAACCACCGGTTCCGTATACTGCACATTCAGCTTACTGGACATGAGGCGTTAAATGAACGATTTACACACGGAGACGAAAGTTTGGTTACTTTCGCAGCTGCGAACATCATCGAGGAATTGGCCGCCCAGCAATTGGAGCAATACAGCGTCGTTAATTTTCACGATTTGTCGGTGGCTTTGCTCGTAATGTCGCCTGACTCCGGAATCGAGAACGGAACGGTATCCGATTTGCTGCAAGTACTGGGGGAAGAAATAACGAAAACCGTCAACCGCATCATCAAGATGCAGGTCACGATTACGATCAGCCGGCAAATCGGGAGCATTCAGAGCATTCCGGATTCATTCATGGAAGTCGAACGGGCTGCCGGCTACAGGAAATTCATCAATCAAAACCAAGTGCTTCATATGGATAAGCTGCCGGCGGACTTCGGCGCAGACCGGATTTGCTATCCGTTCGCGTTGGAACGGGACATCATTCAAGCGATGCGAACAGGTAATAAGGAAGAGGCCGAGAGGTCCGTCGCGCAATTTTTACAGGAGCTCTCCACCTATGGCGGCACCGAAATCCATGTGCAGCAAAACATGCTTCAACTGTTGGGCAGCATTCAGCATGCGATATTGCAATCCGGATTGAATACGTACCATTTATTTAAGGGTGACAACATGTTCGGCCAGCTGTCGCAAATCCGCGAACCGGACAAGATGCTGCAGTGGATGAAAGATAAGGTGATCGCACCGTTCATTGAGGAGAGGGAAGCGCGTGCGAATACGCAATTGAAGCGGATTGCGGAACAAATCATCGAATACCTCAATGAGAACTACATGCGCGACATTTCGCTCGATCAATGCGCGGACTTGACAGGAACCAATCCGTATACGCTGAGCAAGCTGTTCAAACAGACGACAGGCATCAACTTTATCGATTATGTTACGGAGCTGCGCATTAACAAGGCGAAAGAGCTGCTTCGGGAAACGGATCTGAAAATCAATGACATTGCGTTTGAGGTCGGCTACCAGCAGCGTTATTTCAATAGAATCTTTAAGAAGCAGGTCGGCGTTACCCCCGGCCAATTCCGGGCATCTTCATAGAGAAATGCAAAAAACGCCTATCGGGCAAAAAAAGTGCCCTATCATGAAAAAACCTTGATTTATCAAGGTTTTTTCACTGCAAAAAAGTAGAATTGAAAGTGTTTGCAAACCCGGAGATACTTCGAATAAACGATGGAAACGGAAAGGGAGAGCAGATGCAAATTACGAGACAAAGAGCGCGGACGGGAATAGCGAAGCAGCGGGTCTGGATGGGCAAATTAAAGAAAGACAAATGGATGTACGCGCTGCTGATGCCGGGATTGATTTACTTCATCGTATTCAAATATTTGCCCATGTGGGGCGTGTTGATTTCATTTCAAAACTACCAACCGTTTGTCGGTTTCTGGAACAGCGAGTGGGTCGGCTTCGAACACTTTCGCAATTTCTTTACAAATCCGGATTTCTTCAGGCTGCTGCGCAACACGTTCATTTTGGCCGTATACGATTTGGTGTTTTTCTTTCCTGCGCCGATTATCGTCGCACTATTGCTGAACGAAGTACGTATCGCCGTGTTCAAGCGATTGGTCCAGACGTTCGTGTACGTGCCGCACTTTATTTCCATGGTTATCGTTGCAAGTATGACATACGTGTTCTTAACGACGGGCGGCGTGTTGAACGAGCTGATCACGTTGGCCACCGGGCAAAGATTCAACTTCTTGTCCGATCCCGCGTGGTTCCGTCCGTTGATCATTCTCCAAATTATGTGGAAGGAAACCGGGTGGGGCACCATCATCTTCTTGGCGGCGCTCGCTTCGGTCGACGTGGAGCAGTATGAAGCGGCCATTGTGGACGGAGCAACCAGGTTTCAAAGACTGATTCATATTACGCTTCCGGCGATCAGCAGCACCATCGTCATATTGCTCATTTTGCGGCTCGGCAATTTTCTTGATAACGGTTTCGAGCAAATATTCCTCATGACGAACTCGTTGAACCGTTCGGTGGCTGACGTGTTTGACACGTATGTGTATTTCGTCGGGATTACGCAAGGAGCGTTCAGCTACAGCACGGCGATCGGCCTGTTCAAATCGGTCGTGGGCATCGTGTTGATTTACGGAAGCAACTGGCTTGCCAAGCGGTTCGGACAAGAAGGGCTATTGTAAGAGGAAGGGAGGGGAAAATGTGCGCAAAAACCACGATACGTTGGGAGAAAAATTATTCGACGTCTTCAATTTCGCTTTTTTGGCCGCCTTCGCGCTCTTAACGGTGCTTCCGTTTATTTATATTATCGCAGGGTCGTTCGCAACGGAGGTGGAGCTGACGGAACGCAAGTTTTTCCTGTTTCCGACCGATCCGTCGCTTGCCGCGTATCAATACATTTTTTCATCGGATACGATTTTTCGGAGCATCGGCAACTCCGTATTCATTACAGTCGCCGGAACATTGACGAATTTGGCTTTTACGCTGTCGATGGCGTATGCGTTATCCCGGAAAGATTTAATGGGCCGCAATATCGTGATGAACCTCGTCATCTTCTCCATGCTCTTCAGCGGCGGGATGATTCCGTCCTATCTGTTAGTGAAAGAGCTTGGGATGCTGGACAGCTATGCCGCGGTCATTTTGCCGGGGGCGATCAGCGCTTTCAGTCTGATCATCATTAAAAACTTCTTCCAGCAGCTGCCGGCCGGCCTGGAAGAATCGGCACGAATAGACGGCTGTTCCGACATGGGCGTGCTATGGCGAATCGTCATACCGCTTTCCAAGCCGGTCATCGCCACGTTCGGATTGTTTTATGCGGTCGGCCACTGGAACAACTTCTTCTCCGCATTGTTGTTCCTGAACGATCACACGAAGTGGCCGCTGCAGGTGATGTTAAGGGAAATCGTCATGCTGTCGCAGCTGGCCGTCGGGGATATGAACAATATGGATCCGAACTTCGTTAAGCCGCCCGATCAGTCCGTGAAGATGGCGGTGATCGTGGTCGGTACGGTTCCGATTCTTATGGTGTACCCGTTTTTACAGAAGCATTTCGCCAAGGGCGTGCTGCTGGGCTCGATCAAAGGGTAGATCATCACCATGCGTGATATCTATATACAAACTGCCATGAAGTAAAAAGGGAGGATAAACGAATGAACGGTAAACGATTGAAGTCAAGGAAAGCCGTCGCGTTGCTGTGTATGGCAATCCTGTTATTGCTCGCGGCATGCTCCGGCGGAGCCGGCGGCAGCGGGCAGGAGGCGGCGCCTCCGAAAGAGGAAACAGCGGATACGGGCGGTACGGAGGGTGATAAAGAAGAGCAGCCGGCCAATCCGGAACCGTTGAAGCTTAGCATTATGGTGCAGGCGTTCGGGACGGAGCTTCCGGAGAACGACAGCATTATCCTGAAGCAGGTGGAAGAGTACACGAACACCGACATTGAGATGCAGTTCGTACCGAACAGCTCTTATGGGGATAAAGTGAACATCACGCTCGCGTCGGGACAGCTTCCGTCGATCATGGTTGTCGACCGCGGTTCGGCAAGCTTCATTAATGCGGCGAGAGCCGGTGCATTCTGGGAGCTCGGGCCTTACTTGAAAGATTATCCGAACTTGAGCCAGGCCAACCCGATCATATTGCACAACTCGTCCGTCGACGGGAAAACATACGGCATCTACCGCGGCAGGACGTTGGGCCGGATGGGCATGATCATCAACAAGGTTTGGATGGATAACCTCGGCCTTCAGCCGCCGAAGACGATCGACGAGTTTTACAACCTGTTGAAAGCGTTCAAGGAGGACGATCCGGACCGGGACGGCAAGGACGATACGTACGGAATCGTCATTACGAAGTATGCCGGCCCATGGGACATTATGCAGGTATGGTTCGGCGCGCCGAACAAGTGGGGCGAAGGACCGGACGGCAAGCTTGTGCCGACTCACCTGACGCCGGAATATAGGGAAGCGCTGAAGTTTTTCCGCAAATTGTATGCGGAAGGGCTCGTCAATGAAGACTTTGCGGTGATGGACCCCGCGGTGTGGATGGACCCGATGGTGAACGAGCAAGCCGGCGTTGTCGTCGACGTGGCGGATATGGGCCGCCGGATCGACGGAAAGATGCAGGACAAGGCGAAGCGGGATGAGCCGTATATGAGCGTGTTCCAAGCGCCGGTGGGACCGAAGGGACACCGCGACATGCCGACCTCCGGTTACTCGGGCGTTCTAGCCGTCTCCAAGTCAGCGGTCAAAACCGAAGAAGAATTGAAGCGTGTGCTGGAGTTCCTGGATAAGCTCAACGATGAGGAGATGCAGATGCTGCTCGGATACGGCGTTGAAGGCCGCCACTACAATATGGTCGACGGCTACATCAAACCGATCGAATCGGAAGATCCGGCGCTGAAGAAAGAAAGAGAGAGCTTGAACCAGATGCTTATGTTCATCGGGCCGACGACTCCGACGCTTGAGCCGACTCCGATCAACAAGATGGTGGCGGACGTTCAGAAGGCGAATGAGGAAATCGTCGTCGGCAACCCTGCGGAGCCGTTGGTGTCGGAAGTATACGCGCAGAAAGGTCAGCAGCTGGATAACATCATTGCCGACGCCCGCATTCAGTACATTGTCGGACAGATCGACGATCAAGGTCTCCAGGCAGCAATAGATTTGTGGCGGAAAACAGGAGGAGACGAGTACGTGGAAGAAATAAATAAGCTGTACGAAGCGACAAAACAATAACGGTTTTACGGATGGACAGTGCCGCGCGATTCGAGCTTCGCGTGCGGCACTGTCCTCTCATGCTTGGAAGCGCTTCGGTAACATTCGGTTCAATCGGGAGGGGAAGCGGAAGTTGAAGTTGAAGTTGACAAAGAAAGAGCCTGTACTCCTAAAGAAGATCGATATTTCGCGTGCGGGATTACGAAACAAGATGCTGTTGGGGGATATCGACGGAGACGGACGGATGGAAATCGTAATGGTGCAGCCGGACGGGGGGATCGACGACCGGTACGTCCCGCATCAAGTGCAATGTTTGACGGCTTTCGATTTGGACGGAAATATGCTTTGGCAGCAAGGTACGCCCGATCCGAACGCGGGGAAGCCCGGCTCCGATTATCCTGCGCAAATATACGACATTGACGGAGACGGCTTCAACGAAGTGCTCTGCGTAATGAATAAGAAGTTTCTCATTCTGGACGGCCGGACGGGACAGGTGAAGAGGGCGTTCGATTTGCCCGGGCCAGAAGCGCACGACTGCATCATTATCGCCAATTTGTCCGGAGGACCGCATGCTCAAGACATCATTTTGAAGGACAGATATAAGAATTTATGGGCGTTGGATCGCGATTTTCGCTTATTATGGACTTTCGAAGGCAATCCCGGACACTTCCCTTGGGCATTCGATTACGACGGCGACGGACGCGACGAGGTGATGGCCGGTTACGATATGCTCGATCACGACGGGACAAAGCTGTGGTCATGCGAGGATCTTGACGATCATGCGGACTGCATTTGGGTCGGCGATGTCGACGGCGATGCGTCCAACGGTGATGAGATCGTAATCGGAGGAAGCGTAACGGTCATGTACGACCGGTACGGCAAGGAGCTGTGGCGTTACGACGGATCGATCGAATCCCAGCATGTCGCTTTGGGGAAATTTAGGGACGACTTGCCGGGCTTGCAAATCGCCGGGTTGGACCGGATCGTTCGGGGGGATACCGGCGGCTCAGAGAGCGGCAAAGACGGGATGTTCCTGCTTGATTGCAGCGGAAAGGAAGTATGGAAAGAAGATAGAAAGACGAAAGGATGGCTGACGATCATCGAGACGCTGAGCCGTTGGGATGACGGTACGCTGGACTACATATTAGCCTACCGCAGAGGCGGAGGAGTGAACCCGGCGCTATACGACGGCTATATGAATGAGGTTGTGACGTTCCCGGTTGACGGTTACGTCGCGCATGCCGATCTGACGGGGAGCGGACGCGAGCAAGTTATTATTTATAGCGATTCGGAGGCGTATATTTTTGGGAGCACTGGCGGCGGACTATCGGCTGCGGCTCCGGGGACGCCGCTGCCGCAACCGAAGCGGCTGTACAGCTCCACTCTTTATCCGGGAGGACAGTATACGAGATGAAGACGGGCATGACTGTGCAATTGGGTGATTTGCTCTACGAGAATAAATTAAGAGATACATCGGATACGCAAGGATTTGTTTTGGAAGGCGACGGCGCCGTCACGTTTCCGATGGGGAGAATGAGGCTGGAAAGCACGAGGCATCCCGACGAAGGACAGGCGGCAAATATCGTCTATTGGTGCCCGGAGTCGTTCCCGGACAATGTCGCCCTCAATTGGAGCTTTTGGCCTGTCCGGCAGCCCGGGCTGTGCATCCTGTTTTTCTGCGCGGCCGGGCGGCATGGAGAAGATTTGTTCTCGCCTGCGCTTAGTGGAAGAGACGGAATATATGATCAGTACCATCACGGAGATATCAACGCGTACCACGTGTCGTATTTTCGAAAGACGTATGCAACGGAACGCAGGTTTCAAACGTGCAACTTAAGGAAGAGCTACGGTTTCCATATGGTGGCGCAAGGCGCGGATCCGATTCCGCCGGTCGTCGATTGCGATCCGCCGTACCGGATGCAGGTCATCAAATACGGTCCTCATATTTCCTTTTCTATTGACGGCTTGCCGATCTTTCATTTCATTGACGACGGAGACACGTACGGACCGGTGCTGACCGGCGGGAAAATCGGGTTCCGCCAAATGGCGCCCTTGATTGCCGAATATTCGGATTTGCAGGTGCATGCGGTGAAAGAGTTGAATTTCGGGAGTTGATTGACCATGGATACGAAACATATAAGATTATCTTGGCTTGGCGTACATCCGGCGCTGCCGGCGGGCGTGACGTGGGGAGTTCCTTGGAAAGAGGGGGAGCTTTCGAGGGACACTCCGTTCACATTGACCGGAGCGAGCGGCAAGCCGGTGCCTGTCCAGAGCCGGCCGACGGCATATTGGCCGGACGGAAGCGTGAAATGGACGGCGCATTCCGCCGCGATTACGGACGGAACGGAAGAAGAGTATACACTGCAACAAGGCGGCGATAAAGCGGAAGGTTCGCCGCTTTCCATCACGGAGGCCGAGGAATATATCGACATAAACACGGGCAGTTTGGTCTGCCGTTTGAACCGGACGGGCGCTTCTCTCATTCGGGACATTGTTCGGGAAGGCAAGCGGGTATGCTCGGATGGAAAATTGACCGGCATTCTCGAACAATACCACACCGTCACCGGAGTGAAAACCGTCAAGCAGCTGGCGTTTGAAAGCCTGATCGCGAAGGCCGAGGTGGAACAAGCCGGCCCGATTCGCGCGGTTGTTAAGCTGACCGGCCGTCACCGGATAGCAGGGGAATCGCGGAAATGGCTGCCGTTTACGCTGCGTTTATACTTTTTCGCGAATTTGGATTCAATAAGGCTGGTACATACTTTTCTTTACGACGGCAACCCGCATCAAGATTATATTAAAGGATTAGGCATTCGTTTCTCCGTTCCGGTGAGCGGTCCGTTGTACAACCGGCACGTGCGCTTCGCCGGCGATACGGGATGGTTCAGCGAGTCGCCGAAGGGGCTGATGACATTCCGTTTGCCTGACAGGCAGCGGGAACTGTACGTGCGGCAAACCGCCGGGCAGTTCATCGCATTGGACGGGGAGCAGGACGCGGGACTCGCCGCATTACTTGAGGATTCTCCGGTATGGAACGGCTTTAAACTCGTGCAAAATTCTTCGGATTCGTACACGATTGTGAAACGGACGAAAGAAGGGTGCGGTTGGATCCGTTCGGCCGTCGGACGAAGATCCGGCGGGCTCGTGTATATCGGTGGGGAAGATGGCGGTTTGGCGGTAGGCGTGAGGCATTTTTGGCAGAAGTTGCCTTCCGCTTTGGAGGTTGACGATTTGTCCAAAGACCATGCGTCGCTTACGGTTTGGTTCTGGTCACCGGATAGTCCGGCCATGGATCTGCGGCATTATGATACGGAAACGCACGTGAAATCTTGCTATGAAGGCGCGGACGAGCTGCGAAGCACTCCTTATGGAGTCGGGAACACGAACGAAATGACGTTGTGGTGCTGCGGCCGGACGCCGGATTTCGAAACGTTGGACCACATGGTCCGGGAGAAGAATTCGCCACCGCTGTTAGTTTGCGAGCCGGAGCAGTATTATCGGACGAAAGCGCTCGGCGTTTGGAGCTTGCCGGACCGAAGCACACCGTTGAAAGCTCAGCTCGAGGATACGTTGGACGCGCTTGTGCGGTTTTACTTGGAGGAGATCGAGCAGCGCGGCTGGTACGGCTTCTGGGATTACGGGGACGTCATGCACAGCTACGATCCGGTGCGCCATACGTGGAGGTACGACATCGGCGGCTGCGCTTGGCAAAATACGGAGCTGGCTCCGAATATTTGGCTTTGGTACATGTTCCTTCGCACCGGAAGGGAAGATGTATTCCGTCTGGCGGAAGCGATGGCAAGACACACAAGTGAGGTCGATGTGTATCATATCGGGGAGTACGCGGGGCTTGGGTCAAGGCACAATGTGCTGCATTGGGGCTGCGGCTGCAAGGAAGCGCGGATCGGTATGGCCGGGCTGCATAAGTTTTATTACTACTTGACGGCGGACGAGCGCATTGGGGATATTATGGATGAAGTGAAGGACGCGGACTATACGACGCTTCATCTGGATCCGATGCGAGCCTATTATCCGAAAGACGAATTTCCTACCCATACGCGCAGCGGTCCGGATTGGGCGGCATTTTGTTCGAATTGGCTCGTGCAATGGGAGCGGCATGAAGATACGGCTTACAGAGACAAGATGCTCAAAGGCATACAATGCCTGAAGGACATGCCGTACCGGCTGCTTACGGGGCCTGTGTTTGGGTACGACCCGAAATCCGGCGATTTGATGCATATGGGCCACGAAAATTACGGCCATCATCTGATCATCTGCATGGGCGGAGCGCAGGTTTGGACGGAGATGTCGATGCTGTTAAAGGATCCGGAGTGGGATGGGATGTTGGCGGAGTTCGGAGAATTTTACAATCTTCCGAATGAAGAGAAATCCCGCAGAACGTCCGGCGCGATTCAAGGAAAGGAGTGGAACATCCCTATGCTTTCTACGGCGATGATGGCGTTCTCGGCCGCTCATACGAATAACGGGCAGCTGGCAAAAGAAGCATGGGATTATTTGCTTGGGGGAAATATGGGTTGGAATATCCGGATGCCGTTGGAGTCCGAGCCGGTTCCCCGCGATGAGTACGTCAGACACATTCGCGAAATTCCTTGGATATCTACCAACACCGCGTCGCAATGGTCTATCAATGTCATTGTTTGTTTGGAACTGATCGGTAAATATTTATCGGAAGAAGGAGAACGGAGCAATGCCGCAGCTGGGTCGATACGATGATGATGGCGGGTTACTACCTGCTTCGGAGGCGTTGGCGTTCTTCGCATCGTTGTTAAAACGGGGAGATTGGTAAAAAGGAGCGGTGATCGTTATGACAGCGGGAAAAGGGGAAAAGGTTTGGTTGATTCCGGACGGGTATATTCCTCCGACAAGCACCGGTGATTTGGAGAGCCATGAGTCGGTGTGCGTGCTCAATTGTTCGGCGGAGGAGGCGAATCTGAGTTTCACGATATATTTTGAGGACAGGGATCCATTGGAAGATATTCGCGTGTCGGTGCCCGGTAAACGAACGAAGCATGTTCGCACCGGTTCGTTGAAGAAAGACGGCGTCGGAATTCCTCCCGGCGTTCCGTATGCGATCGAAGTGCAGAGCGATATCCCGATTATTGTGCAGTATAGCCGGTTGGATTCGACGCAAGCGGCGAACGCGCTCATGTCGACGATGGCTTATCCGTTGAAATAGAAGAAGCTTGAGTAAAATAATGGACCACTTATGCCGACTATCCGGCTATAGGTGGTCCAATTGTTCTCAATGCTTCGCATAATTTAAGCCCAGGTTATATGCCCGTGTCATCCAACGGTCGATATGACCCGGCTCTGTACCTACGACCGTTTCATATAAAAGTTCAACCTTGGAATTCGGAATTCCGCAATAATCAGCCAAACCGACATTGAAGTAATGATTGATCATGTTGTCGTATTGTCTCTTCGTAAACCTCTCGATCGGTGCTCCCGCCAAACTAAGCCACAATACATGCTGATGATGAAGCTTGTTTGGTCCATAGGCAAACCCATAGTTCCATACGCGGTCTATATACCCCTTCAGCATGGCCGGCATACTCCACCACCAAAGCGGAAAAATAAAAGCCAACGCATCGTGCTTCTTCATCCGCTCGATTTCTTTCTCCACCTCGGGAGAATATTGTTGTTCGGATGCGGACCAATCAGGCTCATCCGCTTCCCATAGCACCGGGTTAAAGCCGCTGCGATGCAGATCCAATACTTCCGTCTCATGTCCGGCATCGTGAAGTCCCTGTACAAACCGGTCTGCAACCGCAAAGGTCAAGGAATTTGTTCTTGGATGCGAAACCACGGTCAAGACGTTCATTTCAAACTACCCTCTTTCCCTTGATGTTCAAGTATCTACAGTATAGAATGTTTATTAAATTCAGTAAAATAGATATATCTGAACTAAATGTTCAATAATACTGATAGGAGGTGAGACCCGCTTGGAACTTCGTCATCTTATTACATTCAAAACCATTGTCGATGCAGGAGGGTTTAAGAAAGCTGCGGAAGAGTTAGGGTATGCCCAATCTTCCATTACAGCGCATATAAAGGAGCTTGAAACGGAACTCGGATATCCACTCTTTGACCGGATGGGCAAGAGTATAACGCTCACTGAAGCAGGAAGGCGTTTTCTACCCTATGCAGTGGACATCATCAACCTTTATTCAAAATCAAAAGAGGTTTTGGATGACAACGATGAGCCTTCAGGCCCACTGACCATAGGTGCTACGGAATCGGTCATGATATACTGGCTGCCCAATGTGATTATGGATTTCATGAATCAATATCCAAAAGTCGAGTTGACACTTAAACCATTGGACTATCCCCATATATCGGAACAATTGAAGAAGGGTGATATCGATATTGCGATGCTGGTTGAGTTGTCCTCTTGGAGCCCAAAAGAATTAACAATTTACAGTCTGAAAAATGAGCAACTCTCCTTAGTGCAAACTGCAAAAACTTCAAACATTTCCGAAACCATGCTGTACACGGAAAAATCATGCAGTTATCGTTCCGTTTTTGAAGAATATTTAAAGATGGAGGGAAGGACGTCAGTCACAAAGGTAGAATTACCAAGTATTGAAGCGATTAAGAAATGTGTTTTATGCGGACTCGGAAAATCGTTTCTGCCCTGTTTCACGATAAAAGATGAAGTGGAAAGAGGAGAACTGGTGGAACTGCCTTCGAATGCTGAAAACTATCCCATATCCATTTTTGTATCTGTTCACAAAAATAAATGGCGCTCAACAACTGTAGACGCATTTCTAAACTTAATCATGGGTTCAAAAAACCAATATTGTAGTCAATAAAAGGGAGGTAAATTATGGGAAAGACGTACAAACCAAGCGGTTATAATTCATTATCGCCTTATTTTGTAGTGGATGGTGCTCAAAAACTAGTCGACCTGTTAACGGAAATATTTAATGCGAAGGAATTGCGGCGTTATGATGCGCCTGATGGAACAATTATGCATGTAGAAATCCAAATTGATGATACCGTTGTTATGATTGGGGACTCCTCGGAGCAATTCCCGCCAAATCATTTATTGGTCCATGTTTATGTTTCCGACGTAGATGAAATATTTGATAAAGCGGTGAGACTGGGGTGCATTCCTGTTGAAACTCCAAGGGAAAGAGAAGGTGACCCTGATAAGAGAGGAATGTTCAAAGATTTTTCAGGAAACATATGGGCCGTTGCGACTCAATCAAGTAAGCAGCTATAGGGTGAAGCGTGAAACCTATATACTGGAGGTGATTCGATGGAGCCGCAATTCTTTGAATCTTTCCGCAAGATGGCTTTATCTCTGCCGGGTGTGGCCGAAAGCGTGTCTTACGGTACACCTTCCTTTAAGTTAAAAGATAAATTATTAGCCCGATTTCATGAAGACGAAGCTTCGTTGGTATTAAAGATGGACTTTGAAACACGGGATTTTTTATTGCGGGTTAATCCCGAGACTTACTACATAACGGATCATTACAAAAACTATCCCTATGTCCTGGTAAGAATGCGCAATGCTGATTTGAAGGAGCTTAATGGACATCTGCAAAGAATATGGAAATCGCACGCTACAAAGAAACTGCTGCAAACATTTGAGGAAAGGCAAGGTAACGATGGAGATTAACTATAGGGAAGCGGCTTCTCATGACGAGGATGAAGTTTTTGAATTAGCCTCAAGACTTGCGACAAGTTTCAAAATAAATAAGAATGATTTCGCCAAAATTTTCTCCAACTTATTGAATGACGTGAATGCAGACCTAATAATAGCAGAGACGGAAGCAAAAGTTATAGGCTACGCACTGGCATTCCATCACTCAACTTTTTACACTAACGGCACAGTAAGCTGGGTGGAGGAAATATTCGTTTCGGAGGGGTTCAGGGGAAGGGATATTGGGAAGAAGTTGATGCAAATTATAGAATTGAAGGCTCTTAATCGCGGTTCAAAGCTGGTTGCTCTGGCCACTAGAAGAGCCGGCGAATTTTATAAAGCGATAGGCTATGACGAATCCGCCGCATATTATAAGAAGACATTGGCAAGAGACATATAGTATAAGTAGATTAAGAGAAAATGTTTGTTCGTATAAAGGGGCAAGGATCTTATGAATCAGGCTGCCGGGATCGGGACATTTCTCCAACATGGAAACTCCGGAAATGTTTAACGAAGCGGTGATGCGATTTTTGCAGTCTCAAAAAGAACAGTCTTACAACAACGACCCGGCCTAAGATAGAGCTATCAAGGCCGGGTCGCGTCGTTATAAAAAATCTAAAGGAAAGAAGATGAGTACAATGAAAGTCGTTCAGCTTGATGAGAAAAAGTTAGTTGGATTGCGAGTCGTTTGCCCTGGCGATGAATTTGTGAATGAAATTCCAAAGACTTCGGTCAAATTATATCAACGGCTCGGCGAGATTAACCGCAAAAAGTCGACAAATATGATCGGAGCCTTCGTTGTAGGGGATTGTTCGGAGGAAAATGACGGTTATTGGGTATGTGTGGAGGTAGAGGATTTCGTTAACGTACCTCAGGGGATGGTTACTTTGTCGGTACCTGCTCAGACGTATGCGGTAATAAATCACAAGGGTCCGAACCACCAAATTAGAAACAGCTACGAAATTCTGCACAGATGGATGACGGAGCAAGGATTCGAAAGAAATCTCGAAGCTTGGCATCTTGAGATTATGCAAGAGTGGGGCAGCGGGGATGCAAGCGATATAGAGATAGATTTGTACGACACGATAAAGTAGATGAGAAGGAGGCTGTGGAATGCCGGTTGCATTTTTCTATACGGACAAGTCGACAAAAATACATAAAACTGATTGCGAAAAGCTTCTTGAACAATGGCCGGTGCTCGCTAATGTCAGCAAAGATTACTGCACTATCAATGTTATTGAGACTGCGGTCCAATTGTAGAAATCAGCACAGATACCAAGACGGAGTGATCATCATTGACGGAACAATTAACTCTAAAAGAATTACAAGAATACATAAAGAAAACGGACCACGCACCCGACTTCAAGCAGCACTATTTTTACAAGCTCGTTGAAGAGGTGGGGGAACTATCGGAAGTGGTCCGAAAAAACAAAAGACTTGCCGAAACGGGAAATATAAAGGGAACCATCGAGGAAGAGCTGTATGATGTATTGTATTACGTCGCTGCGTTGGCTAATGTTCACGAAATTGATTTGGAAGAGTGTTTCAGACTGAAGGAAGAGATAAATAAAGTAAAGTGGAACAAATGAAGCTGCCGGCAGTGAATCCAAAACAAGTTCGGAGGCGGACGATATGAATAGCGGGTTTCTCGACAAAGTAAGGGAGATTTGCGGTTCTTTTTACGGAGCGGAAGAAAAGCCGGACGAGTTGGGGCATATTACTTTTAAAGTCAAAGACAAATCATTTGTTAGAATCGGTGAAATGGACGGCGTCTATATACTGTCGATAAAAACAAGCCCTCTGACACAAGAAATATTAATAAATCAGGAAAACAGCAAATTTGTTAAGACCGCATATATCGGACAGCATGGTTGGGTATCCATAAGATCGAATGATATTGTAAATTGGGAAGAGTTGTCAGAATTAATTAAAGAAGCGTACTATCGGACGGCTCCTAAGAAATACCTGCAGTGTTAGGCTGCAGACAATAACTGCTTAAAGGAATGAATGCGTTGGACAGATTACAAACCGCGATTGAGTTAAGAGAATCCGGAAAGTTGGAAGAGGCAAGAACTTTGTTGCAAGATTTATACACGCAAGAGCCTGATAACCCATCGGTGTTGTATCAGTGCGCTTGGGTCCATGATGCTATGGGATTGGAAAGGGAAGCGGTGCCTTTTTACGTGAAGTCGTTGGAGCTCGGTTTAACGGGAGAGGAAAGACAAGGCGCATTGTTAGGGTTGGGAAGCACATACCGGACATTAGGGATGTATGAACAATCCAAGCGAATTTTTGAAGAAGCGATAAAAGAATATCCGCATCGCCGGGAATTTCTAGTGTTTTATGCAATGGTTTTATACAATCTGAATGCATACGACAAGGCAATGGAAATCTTGTTAAAGCAATTATCGGAAACAAGCGCGGATGAAGGCATACAATCGTATAAGAGGGCAATACATTTTTATTCCGATAGACTGGATGAATTGTGGTAAATCAAAGAAAGAGGTGGTTCCATTGAAAATCGAACAAATCATAATCCAAAGCATGATCGGTAAATTTGAGGAAATGAGAACAAGAATGTTGAAGGCCGTTAACCAATTGAACGAGGAGCAATTGAATTGGCGACCGAATGATGAAAGTAACAGCATCGCGAACATTGCGGTACATATACAAGGGAATTATAAGCAGAGAATCATCCATGGGATATTGGGACATCCGGACGAACGCGATCGAGAAGCAGAATTTGACAGCAGCGTATATTTGAAGCCGGATGAAATTGTAACAATAATCAACGAGATTTTCGATGGCGTTGCGGATTCGTTACAAAAGCTGGCGCCGGAGGACTTACTGAAACCAAGTTATATAAGAAGCAGACAAGTAACGGTGTATGAATTATATAATCAGTGTTCGACTCATTATTCCGAGCATCTCGGTCAAATCCTGTATTTGGCAAAAATGTTTTTAAACGATGCATACGAGACAACCTCGGTACCGAGACGGAAGGAGGCAAGATGACAGTAAGTTTCAATGACAATGAGTTAATGCGAGTGCAGGCCTCAACTTTATATGTGCTGAATAATGAAAATAAGATTGTACGGATTAATGAACCGGCGCAAGCAAGTGCTCCAATTTTTTTTGTTGGAAAAACGAGAGACAGTAACTTAATTCTTGTGAGACATGATTTGCCTCAATCCATAGTAGAAGAATTAACTGCCGCAACAATTGGAAGCTTTAATATCACTGATCTTTGTAGAATAGTTGAGAAGTATAAGAGAGTAAAAGATGTTTGGCTTGGACCTGCATACTACTTCAATAAGAATATCAAACAAGACACCGATCAAAACATTGTTGTAATCAATGAAACGAATAGTCATCTGTTGAGCGAATACTTTGATCATTTAACAAAGACATTATTATATAGAACTCCAATTGCAAGTTACGTGGCGGATGGACATGCCGTATCCGTTTGTTGCAGTGCAAGAAAATCAAATGCAGCAGCAGAAGCAAGTTTACTGACAGTCCCCCGATACCGAGGGATGGGCCTGGCGCAAAAGGTAGTGACGAAATGGAGTAACGAAGTATACAGGCTAGGTTTGATACCTCTGTACAGTACTTCTTGGGACAATTTGAGTTCGCAGAAAGTAGCGCAAAAACTCGGATTGATCCAATACGGAATGGATTTTAACATCACTGTGGAAACGGAATGATAAATATCACGGATAATGGAACAATTAATCTCATGTATTTCACATAAAAAAACGCGGGTTCGGTGGGAATCCATGCATGCATTAGCTTTTAAATTAATGGCTATATTAAATTCTAATGTTGATTTATGACCAAAAGAATACCGCCTTGTGAAAAGGCGGTTAATTGCTATCGTTCGCCGTTAGCGCAGTGGATGGTGCTATTCGTATCCGGGTGCACTGATGTATTGGGCTGTCCTTGAGCGCCCGTAAGTTACTGTCGTTGGCGTTCATTTGCTTCGATTTGACGGAGGATTTCGTCAACGACGTGCGCGATCGGTGCGGTGGCGTCGATTATAATCCCGTTTTTAGGAACGCCTTCTTTCGTTTGATGCAAGCGCGCACTAATTTCCCGTTCCTCTGGTCTGCCACCCCAGTCAGTTGGGTCCAGCGCCACTCGCTCATCAATCCGCCGGAGAGAGGTTTCCAGGTCGACCTCAAGGACAAACACGCCGTCGAAGAGGTCGATGAATTTGGGGTAATTCCGCGAACCACCGCAGAAAAATGTTACCGCCTCATCCTGATTGTCGACCAAAGCTTTTACTTTATCAACATGCCAAATGTGGTGTTCGGGTTTAAAGCCATCCGTCGGGGTACCAGTTTCCGGATCGCCTTGATAAGCCAATTCACGGTCACCATGAATAGCATGGTAGCCGCGCCGCTGCAATTCGTTGCAGACCGTAGTTTTGCCGGCGCCGGAAACGCCTCCAATCAGATAATTCCTAATGCCCATGGCAGACCCTCCATTCAACTGGATAAGCACAATATATTAGATGTTTCTATCTGTCACTAAACTGCCCGTTTTTAGTTTAACAAAAATAAGTAGCAAGCCGAAGCTTTTCATTCGTATCAGTAACCGCAAACAGGCACGATTTGACCAACATATTTTTCTTATTCGAAGCCGTATTCTCATATTCCTTGCTGTCTATATAACGGAACCAAGCCAAATAGTGTTGCAAATACTTGGTCGCAACACCATTGAAGCGGTCCATCCATTTCTTCAAGCGACTGTGGTAGCTGTTGACGTTTTGAATGTGGTATACGCCTTTCACACGTTGTTTTCCGTCGGATTTGAAGCGGTAATGAGCTAAGCCCTTCGCGTTCGCATAGGAACTGAATGCTCGCCAGGCATCCGTACAAAGCACGTTAGAGTCCGATAGATGACCGCCAATCGCTTCATCCAGCTTCGTTGTCTGAATACGACCACCCCCCAGAACACCAGAGTAAGTCATTTTCTGGCGGTCACGGGCAACGAGGACACATACTTGGTCCTTGCTGATGCCACGATATATGGCTTTTCCGCCTCGTTTACGTGGCTTGCGCTCGATAATCTTTCGCTTTCCTTTTTCAGAGTACAGAAAGTAGGTCTCGTCCATTTCAACGATACCTTGGAATGCTTCGGTTGGCATCTGTTTCAGGGCAGCAAGAATCTTATGCCGCCAATAAAACAAGGTGACATGTGTAACTTCACCAAGCAGTTCCTCGGCACATTTCCTCAGCGAATACCCCTCAATCATGAATTCAATGAAACGAACCCAAAGATGAGGTCTACGAGTGCGCTGAAGAGGGGTGTTAGTTAGGTCATTGAAGGTTTGGCGGCAGGACTTGCAGCGGTAGCGTTGACGTTTGACCTCTCCAGCACGCGTTTTTACGACGTACTTTCCAAAGCGTACAACAGCATGGGTTTGGCAATGCGGACACACAAGTCCATCTTTGTGCTTCTGCTCTTGGATTTCGTCAATTGCTCGAACAGAAGACGACACACATTTTGTTCGGGATTGCAAAAAGAAGATAAGCTCTTGCTTACCGCTATCATCTAGTGTATCAGCAAGCTTTTTTAGCTCCTTTAAACCCATGGGCAAATCATCTCCGAATCGAATTGTTACCTTAATTATAGAACATTCGTTCGTAATTATCAAATATCAACATTAAGGTTTAACATAGCCAAATTAATAAAAGCCGCAGGCAAGTAAACAAGCTGTCCATCGGTTAACCGGTGGACAGCTTGTTTACTTAGGCCATCAATTCATCATGCGTGTCACGGAGCGTTTACATTATTGCTAAATGGAAAAAATTGATAAGGTCTTATTTATTTCATAAAAAAGGATGATACATATACAATGCTTTGGAATATAAAAACCAAGCACACGAGAGAAGACGGCGGAACGGTGGCACTGGAGCTTGAATCGGCCGATCAAACCTTCGATGTAAATGTTCGTTGGGACGGGTGTATGGAAATTCACGTTTACACCGTAACCGAAGAAGACCGGCAACTGAAGGACACCTTTCATACGTGTGACATCGGCGGGTTTATTGAATCGTTGAAATCGTTAAACGCGGTATGCGCGGATTACTTCAATGAAGGCAGCTACTGGGAGCGTCAATGAGGCTCGGAAAATCAATGAAAGCCGGTTGTTAATATGTCGGAAGCGGTCATCTTAATTGGTATTCAGGGCGCAGGCAAGTCGACTTTTTATAAAGAACATTTCTTTAAAACACATCTTCGCATCAATTTGGACATGTTGAAAACAAGACGGAAAGAGCAAATTATTTTGCATGCGGCGATTCAAGCCAGCCAGCCGTTCGTAGTGGATAACACGAACCCGACGGCCGAAGCGAGAAGAGGATATATCGAACTGTCAAAAAAAGCGGGCTTCACGGTCATCGGATATTATTTTGACGTCTCTTTGGAAGAAGCATTAAACAGAAATCAGTTAAGGCGGGGAAAGGAACGCATACCGGAAGCCGCAGTCCGCCGCACGCACAAATCATTGCAGAAACCGACGAGGGAAGAGGGATTTGACGAATTATATTCTGTAAAAATAGAAGCGGCTGAATATACCATCGAATCTATATAGACAAATTGCAGGAGATGACGTAACGTTTGTTGCAAACGCACACAACTGAGAGCGGGTGCAATCGGCTTGAAACAAACCCTGCGAGGTCGTCTATACGTTATACTTACCGCCAGTTCAATAATACCCATTTTGTTGATCGGCGGAATGTCCGTCTACTCTATTGCCTCTATTCTTGCAAATAAAATCGATAAAGGCATTCAGAGCAACCTTAGCATTGTTCAGCACAATTTGGAGAAAACATTGGAAAACTTGGACTATACGTCGCAACAGTTTACCGCAAGCGGTTTGATCGGGCAAACGATGGGTGAAATTCTCAAATCTTCGGATTCCTTCGAGATGTTGGCACTGAGAAATGTTATGCAGGAGAACATTACATTGTTGAACTTTACGAATCCGATCGTAGGTTTGACTCTGTATTACGACACCGAAACGATGGAAGTGCTTCACTCGAACCAGATTACGAAGGAACTTCGTTTCGAAGAGCTGCCGGCGCTGCTGGTTACGAGAGGGACTTCGTACTACGGACCGCATCAATCCTTGTATCGTTACAGCGATAATCTAGTATTCTCCCAAACCCGCTACTTCGATATAACCGGCGAGTTCAAGTCGCGAGGCATCGGAGTATACGTGGAGACGAATTTCAGTCACTTTCAGAGCATTCTGGAGCCTCATCAATACGGGATGGACGCATTCCACCTGCTGGTGGACCGGGATGGAAAAGTACTTTACTCGGAGAATGAGACGCTGTACTCAGCCGGGGCGGAGTTCAAGCCGCTTTCTTCAAACAATTACAAAGAGTTTAGGCTGCAGAGCGAGCACGGTTTCCAAACGGTGCTGTACGTGGACCGGAACGACTACCAGCGGGAAATCAGAAAGTGGATGTTCCAGTTCTTGCTCGCGGCGCTGGTATCTTTGTCGGCCAGCGTACTGTTGGCGATCGCCGTCAGGAAAACCGTGTATAAACCTTTGTTGAACATTAAGAAGGGTATTTCGTTAGTCGCCGGCAGTCAATTGGATACGGAGATGAAGAAGAGCGGATTGTTGGAGTTCGACTACATAATCGATCACTTTAACGGAATGCGTCATACGATCATAAAGCTCATTGAGAAAGCGGAGCAGGAGGAAAAGATCAAACGCATCATCGAAGTGGAAAAACTGATGGCGCAGATCAACCCTCATTTCCTGTACAACACGCTAAACACGATTCAGTGGTTGGCACGGATGAAAGGGGATTCCGAAATTGACAGATTCGTGTCTTTGTTCACGAACGTGTTGAACTATAACTTGGCCAAAGACGGGATGATCGTCACGATCCGCGACGAGATCGGCGCTTTGGAGGATTACGTGGAGCTGCAAAAAGTGCGCTATGATTACTTGTTCGACGTCCGTATCGATGCGCAAGAGGAAGTGTTGGATGAGCGGGTCCCCCGGTTTCTGCTCCAGCCACTTGTTGAGAACGCGCTGTATCACGGGTTGAAGGACAAAGACGAAGGCGGCCTGATCCAAGTGATTGTAAGAAGAGCGGATCAGGCACTGTCCATCCGAATCGTCGATAATGGAGCGGGCATGGACGACGAAGAAGTGCGGCAACTGCTGCAGGGCACGCAGCACAAATCGGGCTTGGGCATCGGATTAAATTACGTAGATAAAACGGTTAAGTCTTATTTCGGACCGGATGCCCGTCTGATCATATCAAGCGAAAGAGGCATCGGTACGGAAATATCGCTTATGTTGCCGACAGGGGGAGGGAGCGGGAATGATTCAAGCGTTGATCGTGGATGATGAGAAGCTGGTTCGTAAAGGGTTAATAACGATGATGCCGTGGCGGAAGTTCGGCATCTCCATCGCGGGAGAGGCGATGCACGGCAGGCGTGCGCTGGATATTATGGCAAAGCAGCATATCGACATCTTGTTTACCGACCTGATGATGCCCGAGATGAGCGGACTGGATCTGATGAAACGGGTCAAAGCGGAGTATCCGGATACGGCCATTGTAGTGCTCACGTGCCATCAGGACTTTCAGTTTATTCAAGAATCTCTCCGGATCGGAGCCATTGACTATATCTTAAAGACGCAGTTGGAAAACGAAGTGATGGAGGAAGTACTGGGCAGAATCGTTGACAGGTTTCAGGAGCTTCGGCTACGGTCGAAGGCGAAGGAAGGTGCGGTCGGTGACGGTTTCCTGTTTGTACCGGAGCGTCCCGGAGCAAAGATTAAAGTCTTGGAAGAAACGTTCGGTGATGAAGTACTCCAAGCGATCAATCGCGGGGCTTGGTATATGAATAAGCATCGCGCGGAGGACGAGAACGCGGTGTCGCAATGGCTTGGGACCTCGGAAAGCATGGGATGGCTCGCCATTCATGTGCATGGTGGCGGCAGCGGCAGTTTCCCGGAGTTAAAGGAAGCGCTGCTTCATTATTTGGACAATGAGTTGTTTTACGAATATCGTCCCGGTCAGCGCTATTATTCCATCAGATTATCCGATTCAGGCACACTTGAAACGGTCGCCTCGCCCGAACCTTACACCGCGGCCTGGTCTTCTCTCGAATGGGCTGTGAACGAATCGTTGTATAATTCGTTATTGACACAGTTGAAAGAAGCCGAACTTAGCGGACCTCAGCTGCGAAAAATGTTTTGCACGGCCATCATGGAGTGGAATCTTTCGATCGTGCCTGTGGATCTAGCAGCATCTTGGATGCAGGGACTGGAAAGCTTCGCTTTTTGGGAGCAATGGAAGAATTGGTTGGAAGAAGTAAGGCGATGTGTATGGAATGCCTACCGAAGAAGTCAATTTCCGGACGAGATCGTAGCTGCGATCATTCGGGCGATCGAATATATGCGGCATCAAACCGACTTCAACTTCACGCAAGAGCAGATTGCCGGCGTGTCAAATATGAGCAGAGCGTACTTCAGCCAATGCTTTAAGCAAATAACGGGTAAAGGATTTTTCGAGTACGTGCGCGATTTGCGGATCACGTTGGCGAAGCGGCTTTTAGCCACGACGAATAAACCGATTTATGCGGTCGCCGAGCAGACCGGATTTCGGGATGAACGATATTTCAGCAAAATGTTTTTCGCCGAAGTCGGCGTCCTGCCCTCGGAGTATCGCAACCGCACGCAACAAGCGGAGGGCTCTTTCCCCGGCACCGTATGATTTATGTTCGCGGGATGTAGAATTTTGTTTGCATATACTGACGTATGCCGTTGCGTTGGATACAAGAAAAGCAGGTACCGTTAACAATCGTCTATCCCCCTTCGCATCGAAGGGGGATTAAAATGTAAACGTAATCATTAGAGCGACAAGGGGGAATGGCAGTGAAGAAGGCTCTTATTACGGCGATGGCTTTGTTCATGGTATTTATTTCGGCATGCGGCACCTCAGGCAGCGATGCGGGAAACTCGGAGGAACCGAAGGAAGCTCCGTCTTCTGAAGCGGGACAAGAGTCCGAGGCTCCGGCAAATATCGATCCGTATGGCCCTGTGGCGGAGAAAGTGACGATCACGATCGGGAAAGCGGTGGCGGCCGATCCGAAGCTTCCCGAAGGAAGTACGGTTGAGGATAACGAGTATACCCGCTTTATCGAAGATAAGCTGAACGTAGACTTCAAACATGCTTGGCAGGCGACGGGAGATGCATACGCGCAGAAAGTAAGTCTCTCGGTTACAAGCGGCGATATTCCCGACGTCATGGTCGTGAGCAAGTCCGAGCTTACACAGCTCGTTCGTTCGGATCTGGTGGAGGATTTGACGCAAGCCTACGAAACGTACGCTTCCGACAATTTAAAGGGCGCCTACGAATCGACGAACGGTTACGCGCTGCGGTCGGCCACTTACGATGGAAAGCTGATGGCGATGCCGAACGTGAGCCCGGGGGCCGATGGGGTAAACCTCCTGTGGGTTCGGCAGGATTGGCTCGATGCGCTCGGACTGCAGCCGCCTAAGTCGCTTGACGACGTATTGGCCATCGCGAAAGCGTTCAAGGAGCAAGATCCGGACAAAAACGGGAAGGCGGATACGTTCGGGTTACTGGGCAGCCAAAATATTGTAAACCTTGGGAACAGCACTTTCGGATTCGATACGGTATTCAGTTTATTTGATTCTTATCCGGAGCTTTGGTACGAGAAGGACGGCGAAATCGTCTACGGTTCCGTGCAGCCTGAAACGAAGGAAGCCCTTGCGAAGCTCAGCGAGATGTACAAGAGCGGCTTGATCGACCAAGAATTCGGCGTCAAGAATACGGATATGGCGGTAGAGCATGTCGTCAGCGGGAAATCGGGCATCTTCTTCGGACCTTGGTGGCTGCCGTTCTGGCCGCTTAACGACGCTGTCAGCCAGGATCCGAAAGCCGAATGGAAGGCTTATTTAGCGCCGTTGAACGACGAAGGCGTAATGAATACGCACGTAATGGCTCCGACCGTACAATATTTGGTCGTAAAGAAAGGGTTCAAATCTCCGGAAGCGGTCGTTAAGACGTTGAACTACCAATTCGATATGGATCAAACGCAGGGAGAACAATTTTACCAAGGCATGGACGTGCCGTTTGGTTGGACGAATATGCCGTTCACGCTGCTCCTTAGCCGGTTCGACGACAAGGAATCCAAAACGCTGAAAGTTCAAAGCGTCATCGATGGGAAAGCCGATGTTTCCACGTTGGAGGGCGAAGCGAAGCAGATATACGAATCCTATATCAAGGATAAGGAAAACCCGAAGAAAGATTTGGGCGCGTGGTCTCAGGCAAATGCCTTTATGACCGGAGTCAAACCGTTAACGGAAGACAATATTTACAGACAATACGGCGCTTTCTATGACCAAACCGAGACGATGACGAAGCGCTGGGCAAACCTTCAGAAGCTGGAGGACGAAGCGTTCTTGCAAATCATACTCGGTACCCGCTCTATCGATTACTTCGACGAGTTCGTTGCCAAGTGGAAAGAACAAGGCGGAGATAAGATCACGGAAGAGGTTCGAGAAGCCGCGAAGGAATAATCCATCTTACGCGCATAGAGAAGGGGACCCAAACGGGCAAGGGCGGGTCCCCTTCTCCTTCTTCCAAGCGATTGCGTAAAGAAAGGTGAGTGTTCCATGAAGTATAAGGGAATCGCGGTGCACTATCATCTCATGCTTCTGCCCGGGATGCTTCTCTTGCTGGTGTTTCAAATCGTGCCCATGCTCGGTATCGTTATTGCGTTTCAGGACTTCATTCCCGCTAGAGGCGTATTGGGATCCGAATGGGTCGGGTTGGAGAACTTCGAATATATGCTGGAGCTTGACGACAGCAAGCAAATATTCCGAAATACCGTGTTTATTGCAAGTATGAAGATTGTTTGCAATATCTTCTTTCCCGTCAGTTTCGCTCTTCTTTTGCATGAGCTCGTCTTCGTTCGTGTAAAGCGCTGGATTCAAACGATCGTCTATTTGCCGCATTTTTTATCTTGGGTCATCTTGGCCGGCATACTGACCGATATGCTTTCCGGGAACGGGCTTATTAATCAAGTGGTGATGTTGTTCCGGGAAGAACCGATTCTTTTCTTAGGAAGCAATGCTTGGTTTCCATTCGTCGTCGTCATAAGCGACGTCTGGAAAGATTTCGGCTTCAATACGATCGTTTTCTTGGCGGCTTTAACCGCGATCAACCCTTCTTTGTACGAGGCTGCGGAAATTGACGGGGCAAGCAGATTCAGAAAGCTGTTCCATATTACTTTGCCGGGAATCGCTCCGGTGGTCGTGCTGGTGGCGACCTTAAGCATCGGTCAAATATTAAACGCGGGATTCGAGCAAATCTTTAACTTATATAATCCGATTGTTTACGAGTCCGGCGATATTATCGACACCTGGGTTTACCGCGTCGGCTTGCTGGACGCGCAGTACGGCCTTGCGACCGCCGTCGGCACTTTAAAGTCGCTGGTAGGCTTTATTCTTATCGTAATCTCATACGGCTTGGCTTCGAAATATGCGAACTATCGGATCTTTTAGACAAACGTCCGCAAGATTGGACTGGAGGGAAGGTTTGTGGCAAGAAGAAAACTGACTCTAACGGACATTATAATCCTTTGCATCCTGCTCGCGGTGTCCTTTACTTGCTTTTTGCCGGTGGTGCACGTAATCGCCGTCTCATTCAGCGATAAAGCTGCCGCCGCCGCCGGTCTCGTTACGCTCTTTCCCGTCGGGTTCACTGCGTTCCCTTATAAGTATCTCTTGGACGACCAACAGTTTTTTCGCTCCTTACTCGTTT
The DNA here is from genome assembly GCF_016482785.1 of Paenibacillus alkalitolerans. GTDB lineage: Bacteria > Bacillota > Bacilli > Paenibacillales > YIM-B00363 > Paenibacillus_AE > Paenibacillus_AE alkalitolerans. The sequence continues at coordinate 51,994 of NZ_JAEMXM010000019.1, forward strand.
CCGTCGAAAGGGTGCTGCTTGGCGGCGGGATTAATTTGCTTTTGACCATACTCATGGCATACGCATTATCGAAGGAGAAGAAGGAATTCCCCGGCCGCAACGTGTACATGTGGATAATCGTATTCACGATGCTATTTAACGGCGGCTTGATCCCATGGTTTATGGTCGTTAAGACCGTCGGCTTGCTGGATACGATCTGGGCGCTTGTACTTCCCGGCGCCGTGCCGGTCTTTAACGTTATTTTATTAATGAACTTCTTCAGAGGAATACCGAAGGAAATTAAGGAGGCTGCCGTCGTAGACGGCGCAGGTCCTTGGAGAACGATGATCCAAATGTTCGTTCCGCTTGCCTTGCCTGCGATCGCCACGGTGACGCTATTCAGCGTTGTCGGCCATTGGAACGCGTTTTTCGACGGATTGATTCTGATTAACAAGCAGGAGAATGTTCCGCTGCAGACTTACATTCAACAGCTTGTTGTCCGTCCCGCTGATTTCAGTTCCATGCGGGCGGAAGATATCGCAAACCTGTCGCAGCGCACGTTTAACGCGGCTAAGATTGTCGTCACGATGCTTCCGATCCTGCTCATTTACCCGTTTCTCCAGCGTTACTTCGTGCAAGGCATTACGCTTGGATCGGTAAAGGAGTAGAGTGGGCTCCTTCGGTCGCGAAATACAACGGAAAGTATTATATGTACTTTACGGCAGAACAGCAGATCGGCGTCGTCACGCGACTGCGTGAAAATGAATGTCCGCTAATTGTCTTTTCCCGCATTTATTGCGGGAATTTTTTTTATAAAACAAAATTGATATATACAGATAGACAGATCCACTAGTAAAATAAGGAAATCGGCGGAAACAGACATATAACTAGAGTTATAAAAATGTAGAGTCGGGAGTGATCAAGAGCATGGCAAGCGCAAGCACGACGGCAATCCACGAAGGAAGAACGGACACCGCGCCGGAACGAGTCGGACTCGATTCGCAGCGGTTGGAGGTTCTGGACCGGCATTTCATCGGGCTGATCGACGCCGGGAAGCTGCAAGGAGCAAGCTATTTGTTAGCCAGGGACGGAAAAATCGCGGCTCATCGCTCAATGGGCAAGCTGACATTCAAAGACGACGGCAAAGACCTGCTGCCGGACTCCGTCCGCAAAGTGTATTCGATTACGAAGGTTGTGACGGCCGTAGCGATAGGGCAGCTAGTTGAACAGGGTAAGCTGTTTTGGCAGCAGCCGGTTGCAGACGTCATCAAGGAGTTCGATACGGATTTGCACCGGAAAATCACTATTTGGCATCTGCTGACGCACACGTCGGGGCTGGCGGGCGATCCCGGCCAAAATATGGAACCGTATTCAATCCCTTGGTACGAATGGCACGCTTGGGAGAAAAAACAGAAAGCTGACAAGTGGGAAGCTGGCGATTGGGTGAAGCTGATGCTCGCGGGTCCTTTGCGGGCGAAACCCGGCGAAGAGTGGATTTACTGCACGTCCGGTTTCGGAGTTCTTGGGGAAATCATTGCAAGAGTGTCGGGCCAATCGTTCGAGGATTACTTAAACGACCGCATATTCAAGCCGCTTGGCATGAACCATTCATTCTTCACGGTTCCTGAAGAATTGAGAAAGGAAACTTGTTACACGGGGGAATGGGAAGAAAAGGAAATATTCGAGCCGCCGCTCGACCGTACCGGAATGCCGCCCAGAGGAGGCAACGGGCTTTACTCCACTCTGGAAGATTTGTGGAAGTTCGGTCAAGCGATGCTCGACGGCGGATCGTTTGGCGGCAGCCAGATACTCGGCCGCAGAACGATACAGATGATAGTATCCAATCAGCTGCGCAATGTCCGTTGTTACTCATGGGGACAAAACAATAATAATGTCAAGCATGGGATCGGTTGGTCGCTTAATAGCGATGATATTTGTTCGCCGGGAACATATTCCCATGAAGGGTTCGGTCACAGCGGATTGTACATAGATCCGAAAGAGCGGCTCGTATTCGTTTACTTCGTTCCGAACCGGGCCGGTTGGGTTGCGGAGGCGGTCATTAATCCGCGGGCTATCGCATGGTCTTCGATTATTTAAGGGGAGGTATGATCGGATATGGAAACGCGCTTGAATGCGGCGGAAGCAGAAATAAAGCCCGAAGAAGCGGGGTATAGCGCCGAGGCGCTGAACCGGTTGGACAATATGCTGGAATCGCTCGTCTTGGAGCGGCAGCTGCAGGGCGCTTCATATATGCTGTCCAGAGACGGCCGTATATTCGCCAGCCGGTCGGTTGGTTCGCTCCGGCATACCGAAGGGAGCGGTCCGCTTCTGCCGAGCTCTATACGCAGAATCGCTTCGATTACGAAGCTTTTTACGGTGGTTTGCATCTTGCGCTTGATGGAAGAGGGCAAGCTGTTTTTACGGCAGCCGGTGAAAGATTGGATAGAAGAGTTTAACCATCCCATGTATGAGAAAATAACCGTCTACCATCTGTTGACTCATACATCCGGTTTGCGTCCCGATCCCGGATATTTCACCGAGCCGTATCCGGCAAGTTGGTGGGACTACCGGTTCGCGTTCGAGGACAGCGATGAAGAGAAGGAGAAAGATAAGGAACGTACGCCTGAAGAGATCGGGGAGCGTACAAGGTCGCAATGGATCAAAGGGATGCTCATCGGCCTTCCGGTTTGTCAACCGGGAGAATCGTGGAATTATAGCAGTACGGGATATTCGCTGCTCGGAGAGATCATCCGCCGCGCATCCGGGGTGCATTACGACGAATACGTCAGGCAGACCATCATCGAACCGCTCGGGATGACCCGGACATTCTTCGATGTGCCGGACGAGTATCATAGCGAGGTTTGCACCGTTAACGATTGGGACCTAGAGCGGCTGCAGTCGAAGGAAGACAGAACGTATTTGCCGCCGCGGGCCGGAGGCGGCCTCTATTCTACGTTGGCCGACTTGAACCGTTTCGGACTTATGCTGATGAACCGGGGAACGTTGGACGGAAATCGGATCCTCAGCCGAAAGTCGGTCGAATTGTTGACCCGCGACCAGTTTCCTGAAGGCATTCCGGCCTTTCATTGGGGCGGCATGCTCAAGGACCTGCATACCGGGCTCGGCGCCGCGCTTGGCGGGGTGTCCGATCCGTTCGCGGACACGGCGTTCGGCCACGAAGGAGCGGGCAGAAGCTCGCTGCTGATCGATCCGGCGGAACGGCTCGTTTCCGTGTTCTTTGTTCCGACCGACGTCGACTGGGTGCCGCTTTCGATGATAGGCGTCAAGAATGTGATCTGGTCGGGAATAAAATGAGAAGAACGCTTCAAATAATCCGGGCGGTAGGTCTGGCCACATATAAAGAGTGGGCAGCCTACCGCTCGCATATGGCGGTCTCCATCATCATCGGGCCGGTCTATTTTCTGGTGCAGTATTTTATTTGGCATGCCGTCTTCGCTTCGCGCGGGACGGAGACGCTGAACGGATTTACGCTCGAACAGATGCTGGCCTATTACGGCATCATGTCGGTCATTACTTACCTGACGTTCGATTTCGCCGACTGGAATTTGCAAATGCTCATACGCACGGGCAAATATGTTACGTTTGTCTTGAGGCCGATTTCCCACCGGTTTTTCGCTTTGTCGCAAAAGCTGGGACACCGTTCGCTCGGATTTTGGCTCGAGTTTGTTCCCGTGTTTCTTATTTATATGTTCGTGTTCGGTATCGATCTCATCCCGGCGTCGCTCGGTTGGGCGGTGTTGTCAATCGCGCTCGGGTTTCTGATGACATTTTTGGTCAATTATTGCATTGGCTTGACGGCTTTCTGGCTGACGAACGCGGAAGGAATCCGGCGCATGTTTTTGCTCGTCAGGGACGTGACGGCGGGCATTTTCGTTCCGCTCACCTTTTTCCCGGAAGCGTTGCAGAAGGTGCTGTTTTACTTGCCGTTTCAGTTCATGCAATACGTGCCTGTACGTGTATTCATCGGTGAGTACGAACTGGCAGGCTATTCGATGTCCGTTCCGCAAATCGTCGGCTTGCAGGCGTTGGCGGTACTCGTCATGTGGCTCGTATCCGAAGTGCTGGCGCGGCTTGGCATACGCAAATTTACGGGGGTGGGCGTATGAGGGGCACGCTCGCTTGTTACGCTGCTGTCATGAAGACGAGATTCGCCGAACGGATGGCATACCGGACCGACTTCTTCATCAGCCTGATCATGATGCTTGCCGGCGATATGATGCTGCCGCTCATTACTCTGCTTATATACAAGTCCGGCGCGTCGTTCCCGGGTTGGGAGCTGCATGAAGTGATCATGATACAAGCCGTCTTTACGCTGGCGAAAGGAATCGCGTTTCCGTTTTTCTTCGGGATCGTATGGAATACGCTTCATCACGTGCGCGAGGGCACGTACGACATCTTGCTGATTAAACCGCGAGGCGCCTTGTTTATGACCATGATCAGCGGCTTCGACATCGACGATTTCGGAAGGCTTGTGAGCGGAGGCGTTCTATTTGGAGTCGCGATATCGAACATGCCTGCTCCCGGCTGGATGCAGTGGCTGCAATTCGCGCTGTTGTTCGTCTTCTCGCTGACAGTGTTGTTCGCATTTTCTCTGTATCTGTCCGGTCTTCTGTTTAAGTGGGTCGGGAGCAGCCGCGTGTACGATATTTTCGATTCGATGACAATGTTCGGTTTTTATCCGGGAACGATATTTTCCCGCAAGTTTCAAAATATGTTTCTGTACGTGATTCCGATCGCGATGATCGGTTTTTTGCCGGCTTCGGCTTTGCTTGGCCGCCTGCCGGACGCTTCGATGGCCGCTTCCTTCATATGTATTGCATTTTTGGCGGCGGGTCTCGCTTTCTGGCACTATATGCTTCGAAATTACACAAGCGCGGGCGGGTGAACCCATGATCGATGTGCAAAATCTTATCAAGACATATACGACTTATGAACGAGGGCATTCATTTAAAGAAGCTGTACTGAGCCTGTTCAAGCGGAAAACAATCGAGGTTCAGGCGGTAAAAGGTTTGACGTTCCATGTGGAAGTGGGAGAAATTGTCGGCTTTCTCGGGCCGAACGGGGCGGGCAAATCGACGACGTTGAAAATGTTGACTGGCGTCCTGCACCCGACTTCGGGCGATGTCCGAATCATGAATTTCACGCCTTGGAAGCAGCGGAAAAAATACGTCGGCAACATTGGAGCGGTATTCGGGCAAAAGTCGCAGCTGCTGTGGGACATACCGCCGATCGACGCATTTTACATGAATAAAGCGATATACGGAATCGAAGATCGGACATTCCAAGAGACGCTGGACCAACTGACGGAGCTGCTCGATGTCGGTCGCATAATAAGGAAACCGACGCGGCAGCTGTCGCTCGGCGAACGGATGAAGTGCGAATTCATTATGGCTATGCTGCATCGCCCGTCCGTCGTTTTTTTGGACGAGCCTACGATCGGACTCGATGTCATTGCGAAGGAGAAAATCCGGGAGTTCATCAAGGAGATGAACAAGCAGGGCGTCACTTTCATCCTTACCACCCACGATCTGGAGGATGTGGACCAATTGGCCCGTCGCGTCATCGTCATCAATCACGGGGAGATTGTGTTTGACGATTCCATCTCGGCTCTGCGAAACTTTCTCGGCGCGAAGAAGACGGTGAAGCTGGCGACGGAGCAGCCGGCCGATTGGGAAGCGTTCGACGGCGTCGAGGTGTTGAAGCTCGAATCCGTTCACGAAGCGGAGTTGGAGCTCGACACGGAGAAGCTGCCGCTCAAACAATTCATTCAGCTCATGAACGAACGGTATACGATCCACGATATGTCTATTAACGCGCTTCCGATTGAAAGAGTTATTAAAGAGTTATATGCGAAGTCGTACGCTTGATTAAAAATAAGACGATGAAGTCTCCTCATCCCGGAGACTTTTTTCTTTTCGTTCATTTCGTTTGAATAACGATGAAGCTCACCGGGAAGAGTATTTCCATTACTGGAAACAAATTGAATGGAGCGCAGTCAAATGAAGGCTGTTACATTTCAAGGCATCAAGGATGTAAAGGTAAAGGAGGTGAACGATCCGAAAATCGAGAAAGGGGACGATATCATTGTCCGTATTACCAGCACCGCCATTTGCGGATCGGATTTGCATCTCATTCACGGAATGGTTCCCAATTTGCCGGAAGATTACATTATCGGCCATGAACCGATGGGTATTGTGGAAGAAGTCGGCCCGGAAGTAACCAAGGTGAAGAAAGGAGATCGTGTCATTATTCCTTTCACGGTGGCTTGCGGACAATGCTTCTACTGTCAAAATCAACTGGAAAGCCAATGCGACCAATCCAACCCGCATGGGGAATCCGGCGGTTTTTTCGGCTATTCCGATACTTACGGCGGTTATGCCGGAGGCCAAGCGGAGATGCTGAGGGTTCCGTTCGCCAATTTTACCCCCTTCCGAATTCCCGACGATTGTGAATTAGAGGACGAAAAATTGCTGTTCCTTTCCGATATTCTCCCTACGGCTTACTGGGGTGTCGATGATGCCGGCGTCAAAAAGGGCGACACGGTTATTGTTCTGGGCTGCGGCCCGGTCGGTTTATTGGCGCAAAAGTTTGCTTGGATGAAGGGGGCGGAAAGAGTCATAGCCGTCGATTATATCGACTACCGGTTGGAGCATGCGAAACGAACGAATCGTGTAGAAGTTATTAATTTTGAGGCCGAAAAGAATATCGGGAACCATTTGAAAGAGATTACTCGCGGCGGGGCGGACGTCGTAATCGATTGTGTCGGCATGGATGGAAAGATGACGTTCGTCGAGCTTGTGGAGACTGCATTGAAGCTGCAAGGAGGGGCGATGGGAGCGATCCAAATTGCGAGCCAAGCCGTAAGGAAAGGCGGGACCATCCAATTGGTCGGCGTTTACGGCATGCGGTACAATGCTTTTCCTCTTGGAGATTTGTTCAGCCGGAATATCACATTAAAGATGGGGCAAGCGCCGGTTATTCATTATATGCCCGAACTGTATCGGATGATTGCGGACGGCCGGATCGATCCCGCAGATATGATTACCCATCGTTTGAGCTTGGAGGAAGCTGAGCGCGGTTACGAGATTTTCGACACAAAAACGGATAACTGCATCAAAGTAGTGCTGAAACCATAATGCCGGTTCCGCATGGGCGTATAAAATATAATTGATGTTGATTTATTTTCCCAATCTTTATATTATATAATTGACAATTTCATAAACACGGGAGCTTGGTTTAGCCAGGCTGAGAGGATGGCCGATATGCCGTCGACCGTATAACCTGATCTGGGTAATGCCAGCGGAGGAAACGTGCTGACCTTTGTATATACACAAAGACCACTACTTTCGTTGTGGTCTTTTTTTTGCGAATATATAAGGTCGTCTCCGCTTGATCACATTCAATCTGAGGAGGAATTGAAATGGCAAGCGTGTACAAGGCAGAAGTTGTTCCAAATGTATCATCCTTTCCGGGGAGCAAGAAGGTTTATATTCAAGGTTCCCGCGAGGACTTAAAAGTTCCTATGCGTGAAATCACACTAACACCGACTATTAGAAATGATCATGAGCAAGAAAATCCGCCAGTTCGCGTCTACGACAGCAGCGGACCATATACGGACTCCACAATACATACGGATATCCGCAAAGGTCTTCCTCTCAATCGACGAAATTGGATACTGGAACGCAACGATGTCGAAGAGTATGAAGGCAGGACCGTCAAGCCGGAAGATAACGGATACAAAAATCAGGATCAAATAAGTAACGAAGAATTGTTTCCGGGGTTACGCCGACGGCCGCTGCGGGCAAAAGCGGGAGCCACTGTAACACAAATGCACTATGCAAGGAAAGGCATCATTACCCCTGAGATGGAATACATAGCTATTCGGGAGAATGTAGATCCGGATTTTGTTCGGAGTGAGGTTGCACACGGCCGCGCGATCATTCCTTCAAACATCAATCATCCTGAAAGCGAACCTATGATCATTGGCCGCAACTTTTTGGTAAAAATCAACGCAAACATCGGAAACTCCGCAGTTGCTTCATCCATCGACGAAGAAGTGGAAAAGATGAGATGGGCGACCCGTTGGGGCGCGGATACGATCATGGATCTGTCCACGGGCAAAAATATTCATACGACCCGGGAATGGATTATTCGCAACTCTCCTGTGCCCATCGGCACGGTGCCTCTTTATCAGGCATTGGAAAAGGTCGGCGGAAAAGCGGAAGAATTAAGCTGGGAGATTTATCGGGATACTCTCATTGAGCAAGCCGAACAGGGCGTCGATTACTTTACCATTCATGCCGGTGTTCTGTTGCGTTATATTCCGCTTACCGCTAAACGTGTAACCGGCATTGTGTCTCGCGGCGGTTCCATCATGGCTGCGTGGTGTCTTGCCCACCACCAAGAAAATTTTCTTTATACCCATTTCGAAGAGATTTGTGAAATTATGAAAACTTATGATGTGGCTTTTTCACTTGGAGACGGATTACGTCCCGGATCCATAGCGGATGCTAATGATGAAGCTCAGTTTGCGGAATTGGAGACACTCGGCGAACTAACCCAAATAGCCTGGAAACACGATGTGCAGGTTATGGTTGAAGGACCCGGACATGTTCCCATGCACATGATTAAAGAGAATGTAGATCGTCAGATGGAAGTTTGCCAAGAAGCTCCGTTTTACACATTAGGTCCTTTAACGACGGATATCGCTCCCGGTTATGATCATATTACCTCGGCAATCGGTGCGGCGATGATCGGATGGTTCGGTACGGCTATGCTTTGTTACGTCACGCCCAAGGAACATCTCGGTTTGCCGAATAAAGATGATGTCCGTGAAGGAGTTATAGCATACAAAATCGCCGCTCATGCGGCTGATTTGGCCAAAGGACATCCCGGGGCTAAAGAAAGAGACAATGCTTTGTCGAAAGCCCGTTTTGAATTCCGTTGGCGAGATCAATTTAATCTGTCTTTAGATCCTGAAAGAGCAATGGAATATCATGACGAGACCCTTCCGGCGGAAGGTGCCAAATCTGCACATTTTTGCTCCATGTGCGGGCCTAAATTTTGCAGTATGAAAATTACGCAGGACATTCGGGATTATGCGAAACAGCATGGACTCGAAGATCATCAAGCAATAGAGCAGGGACTAAAGGAAAAATCCAAAGAATTCAATAAAGCCGGCAACGCAATTTATAGATAGTAGTAGACCGTTCGTAATGACGGTCGTTTAAACCGTAAATCGAACTCAGCTCACATCATGTCGATGTGCTGCATACAATGAAGCGACAGCCTATAACAAATCGCCGCACTAGCGAACCAGAAGCCGATACCGATCGATGGTATTGGCTTTTCTTTTTCCCGGAGGAGATGGTGGGAGTGGAAAAAGAAGAAATCGTCATTGACGGATCGCCGCTCACGATAGAAGACGTCATTTTGGCGGCGCGCTATCGCTCACCGGTCAGGATCGGGAAAGCGAGCGAAATGAAAATGAAGCGAAGCAGAGAGTACGTGGATCGATTGCTGCGGGACAAAAAGGCCGTGTACGGCTTGACGACCGGCTTCGGCAAGTTCAGCGACACCTACATCTCCGTCGAAGACGCCAAATCGCTCCAGTTGAACTTGATTCGCAGCCATGCATGCGGTGTCGGCAACCCGTTCCCGGAAGAAGTGGCGAGAGCCGTAATGCTGCTTCGCATCAACGCGCTGGCGCTAGGATATTCCGGCATCCGGTTCGAAGCGGTACAGACGATGGCCGAAATGCTGAACAAAGGCGTTATTCCAGTTATTCCGGAGAAAGGATCTCTTGGAGCAAGCGGCGATCTCGCCCCGTTGTCCCACCTGGCGCTCGTACTCATCGGCGAAGGGGAAGCGATGTTCCGGGGACAACGGATGCCGGGCGGCAAAGCGATGTCTCTCGCCGGCATTCCCCCCGTCGTGTTGGAAGCGAAAGAAGGCTTGGCGTTAATTAACGGAACCCAAGTGATGACGGCGATAGGCGCCATTGCTTGTTGGGACGCCATCCATGCGGCGCGTTGGGCCGATTGCGCCGCGGCGTTAAGCTGTGAAGCGTTATTAGGCGTACGGGACGCGTTTGATCCGGCCACCCATGAAATCAGGCCGCACGGCGGCCAACGTCAGTCTGCTTCCAATATCAGGAGGCTGACGGAAAGAAGCCGGCTGATGACGAATCAGGGGGAACTGAGGGTGCAGGACGCTTATTCTCTCCGCTGCGCGCCGCAGGTGCATGGAGCAAGCAGAGACGCGCTCGCTTACATCGCGGAAAAGATCGCCCTCGAAATGAATTCCGCAACTGACAATCCGTTGATCTTCGCGGATGAAGACCGTGTAATTTCCGGCGGCAATTTCCACGGTCAGCCGGTTGCGCTATCCATGGATTTTCTTTCGATTTGCGCGGCGGAGCTAGCCAATATTTCCGAGCGCCGCATCGAACGGTTGGTGAACCCTCAACTGAACGAGCAGCTCCCTCCGTTTCTGACGAGGCAGGGCGGGCTGCATTCCGGTTTTATGGTCGCCCAATATACTGCGGCTGCGCTCGTTTCGGAAAACAAAGCGTTGTCGCATCCGGCGAGCGTAGATTCCATACCGTCTTCGGGCAACCAGGAAGACCATGTCAGCATGGGGACGATCGCCGCCCGCAAGGCGATGCAAATCATTGAGAATGTGTGCAGCGTGCTGGCCATAGAGCTGCTGTGCGCCGCTCAAGCGGTCGATTTCAGAGACCCGCAACGGTTGGGGAAAGGAACGGGTTGGTTATATGCGAAGCTCCGTGAGCGGGTTTCTTTTGCCGATGAAGACCGCGCGCTATCGTCCGAGATTGTGAAGATCGCAGGCTGGATGAAGGAGCAAGGAGTTTTGGAAGAGCTGAAAACGATTGCGCCCATCGAGTAACCTTGTTGGAGGTCGATGCTCATGAGCAACAAACAGCGCTGTTCGTTTAAACTGTCGGTTAAAAAATAACTGGACACTCGAAAACGGCGGTAATATAATTAGTGAAAACGATAACATACGCTTCCTAGACAAACTCCCCACAATATCCAACGCCCGTAGTTTTAATTTGCTTTGTTGTGTAAACGTTAACCTATGTCATTATGTGTAATCGTTAACCTAAGTAAATTACGATTGCGAGAGGATTGATGTCAATGATTAAGGAATACGTAAGAGAATCGTTGAGAAACGAAGCGCAAGCGTTAATGAGCATCAGCGAAGAAGTCGGGAGCGAGTACGAGAAAGCGGTTGAATTGTTGTCAACTTGCAAAGGCAAAGTGGTTGTCACGGGCATTGGCAAGTCCGGACACATAGGAAAGAAAATCGCGGCTTCGCTGTCGAGCACGGGCACTCCTTCGTTCTTCGTCCATTCGGCGGAGGCGGTGCACGGGGACAGCGGCACGATCGAGAAGCGGGACGTCGTGATCTTGTTGTCCAACAGCGGCGAGACTCAGGAAGTGTTGAATATATTGGCGATTGTCGAGAAGATCGGCGCGCCCAGAATCGCGATTACTAAAAATCCGCAATCCACGCTCGCTGTCAAAAGCGATGTCGCCCTAACTTACAGCTATGAGAAGGAAGCCGACCACTTAGGATTGGCGCCTACGACAAGCGCGCTGCTGCAATTGGCGATCGGCGACGCTTTGGCGGTTGCTTTGTGCCGCTTGAAGGGCTTTACGGAAGACGACTTTCATCTGTACCATCCCGGCGGAAGCTTGGGGCGGCAATTATCGGAAAAAGCGTAATCATTCGTCATTATATAAGATACATTGGGGAGGAACTCATAATGAGCATATTAGTGATCGGCAGCTTTATGATGGATTTGGTCGTGCGAACGGAACGGGCGCCGGAAGCGGGCGAAACGATCATCGGTACGAGCTTCGGAAGATTTCCGGGAGGAAAGGGCGCCAACCAAGCGGTTGCGGCGGCGCGTCTCGGCGGAAGCGTATGTATGGCGGGCATGCTCGGAAAAGACATGTTCGGGGAAGAAATGCGGGCGGTAATGGAAAAAGAATCGATCGATACGCGGCACATTTTGAACGATGAACATTCCTCAACCGGGGTAGGCTCCATCGTGCTGGACAAGAACGGTCAGAACCGGATCATCGTCGTTCCTGGCGCAAACTTGAAATATACCGCTGGGGATGTGGATAACATAGAGTCTGTGATTCAACAAGCCGACATGTTGATCATGCAGCTGGAGATGGATATTTCCGTAATGGAAAGAGCGGCGGAAATTGCGGCGGGACACGGTGTCCCGGTCATTCTTAACCCCGCTCCCGCGCAGCGGCTGAGCGACGAATTGCTGAGAAACGTCACGTATTTGACTCCGAACGAAACGGAGCTGGAGCTGTTGACGGGCATCAAGCCCGCGAGCATGGACGAAGTCAAATATGCCGCTCAACTGCTTCTCGACAAAGGCGTGAAGCATATTGTCGTAACGTTGGCCGAGAAGGGAGCGCTCGTTTCGGCCGACGGAGGCTTTCAACATGTCGAAGGTTTCCCGGTGGAGCCTGTCGATACGGTGGCGGCGGGAGATTCGTTCAACGGTGCTTTGGCGGTACGGCTTGTTCAAGGAAAATCGCTGGTCGAAGCGGCGCGCTACGCGAATGCGGTCGGCGCTCTGACGGTGACGAAGCTGGGCGCCATTCCATCTTTGCCTTACGCTTCGGAAGTGGAACGATTTATCGAAGGCAGAATAAAGGTAGGTGGCTGATCCGATGTTGAAAACAGTCTGTATACATCCGGAGTTAATGAAATTGTTGGCGGCTTGCGGGCATGGTGACAAAATATTGATCGCCGACGGGAATTACCCGATCGATTCGAACACCGGCGGCGGGTGTGCCAAAATATATTTGAATTTGACGCACGGGATTCCGCTTGTAACGGATGTTTTGAGCGTTCTTGAGAAGACGATACCGGTGGAGAAGGCGGAGACGATGATTCCGGATTCCGGCGAAGAACCGGCTATTTTTTCCGAGTTCCGGTCGATATTGAACGGGCTTCAACCGGATTATTTAGGCCGGTTCGAATTTTATGAAGCGTGCAAGAAGGAAAATGTAAAAGTGGCCATAGCTACCGGGGAGCAGAGAATTTATGCGAATATTTTGCTGACGGTAGGCGTAGTGTAGATTCCGCCTTTCTAGATTTCTTCATTGGAAACACATATAATGATGAGAAATATGAAGCTTTCCTATCAGAGAGGTCAGGTCGAATTGAAGAAGTTGACGGTGAAGGATGTAGCGAAAGAAGCCGGAGTATCGACCGCAACCATATCCCGTGTGCTTAACAATACCGGTTATGTCAGCGAGCACGCCCGGGAGCAAGTCCTGCGTACGATCAAGATGCTCAATTATCAGCCGAACTCTATCGCCCGAAGTCTGAAACAAAAGAAATCGAGCAGTATCGGTATCGTGTTGCCGGATATGACCAATCCTTATTTCATGTCCATCTCGAGGCAAATACAGCGAAAATGCATGAGCGAGGGTTATCATTTGCTGTATATGGATACGGAGGAAGATCCGGAAAAAGAAAGACAAGCGTTGGATTTCCTGTTGGAGAAACGGGTCGAAGCTCTCATCATTGCAGGAACGGGTCAAAACAAGGACAAAATCGAATCCGCCGGCCAGTTGGGTGTTCATGTTATTCTTATCGACCGGAAAATAGAAAATCTAAGATTGGACGTCATCGCCGAAGATAACCGGTCCGTGTCGGAGGAAGCCGTGTCCTATCTCCTGAATAAAGGGCATCGGCATATCGGCATAATTAACGGACCGATGGCGGTAATCACGGCAAAAGAACGTTATGAGGGCGCCGAAGCCGCATTCGCCAAGTTCGGCGCGCGGCCGGATGCCCGTTATGTATATGAAGGGGATTTTACAAGGCAATCCGGCGCCGAAGGGGTTAAGCATCTCATGCGGTTGCCGGCTCCGCCGACGGCCATATTTTCCGCCAACAACGAAATGTCGTACGGGTTGTATCTAGGTCTTCATGAGCTTGGGATCCGTACGAATGAAATCGAAGTCGTCTCTTTCGGTGATTTGGAATTTTCCCCCTTATTTTCTCAAAAACTGTCCGTCATTATGCAAAATCCGCAGGAAATAGGCGACGCCGCGGCGGATCTTGTGCTCAAGCGGCTGGAGCTCGGGGGGAAAGGTTTTGAGAACCGGTTGTTTTATCCGCGGATGATCCAAAAACATTAAATTTATATTTGAAACGGGGCCTTGCGGATTTGGGGGCTCCGTTTGCGTTTCATCGCGCCGGAAACGGCGAGCGCCATGCAGTATACAAGCAAAGCCGCGCTTATAGACGCTATAACAGCCCACAACAAGTCAAATCCGGAGCGCTGCGAGAACGAAAATGCAAATTGCCCGCAAATTGCCATCAACAGCGCGCTGAATATCACTTTCATCGTTTGCCGGGCGTCCAAATAAAATCCGATGATGCGCGCGGTGGAGAAGAAATTGAGCAAGGCGAGCAGACAAATGCCCAAGCCGATTCCCAAGGCAACTCCGTTGATGCCGAACTCGGTGCCGAAAATCATAATCGCCATCGCTTTGAAGGCGGTGGCAACGATAAAGTTCCACATGGTCGCGTTCGCCCTGCCCATCCCTAATAACACGGCGTGCAGCGGAGCTTCGAAGTAATGCAAGAAGAAAAAGGGAGCCAGAATCTTCAACAGTACTCCGGCTTCGGGAGCATGGTACACAAGGGTCGTCAACGGAGTCGCCCATATGTATAAAATAACGGTGGCCGGCGCTCCGACGATGAGTCCGATGCGCAGCGCCTGATCCATTCTGCGGTGCATCAATATTTCGTTGCGGCTGGCGTTCGCTTCGCTGACGGCGGGTATGAGCGCGGTCGACAACGAATGCGTAATGAAGCTCGGCAGAAACAGCAACGGGAACGCATAACCGGCCATCAACCCGAATTGTTTGGTGGCCAGCGCCGTGCCGATTCCGGCGACGGCTAAGCTTTTCGTAATGAGCATCGGCTGAAACGCGCTGTATACGGAGCTGATCAATCCGTGGCCTGTCGTCGGCAAGCCAATGTGCAGCAGTTCCGACAATGTTTGTTTGCCTTGTTGGAGATGGCGGGACAGCTTTTCCCTGACGCCGCTGTTTTGTCTGTACATTCTAAATCTTGTGATCAAGAACAACAGTCCGGCAGCCTCACCGAGCACGGCGGCGGTCATCGCGCCCGCGGCGGCATATTGGATTCCGTATGGAATGAGAAACTGCACCAAAGCGACAATGCAGACGATCTGTATCGTATTTTCGATCACGTCGGAGAAGGCGATCGATTTCATATTTTGCTTTCCTCGAAAATAACCCTTCAGCACCGCCGATACCGCGACGACAGGAGCGATCGGAATGAGCGCAAGCATGGCGTAATATGCCCGTTGGTCGGTCAATAGGAAGGACGCGATGGGCTTTGCGCCCAGAAGGGCGGTTGCGGTCAACGCAATGCTTAACGTGCAGGTAACGGCGAGCGAAACGGCGAGTATTTTCTTCACTTTCGCTTGATTGCCCTGAGCGTCCGCTTCGGCGACAAGCTTCGAGATGGCCACGGGCAAACCAAGTTCCGTTAAAGTGATAATCAGCGGGATCAGCGGGTACGCCATCATGAGCAAACCGATGCCCTCCGCGCCTAACAGCCTGGCCAAGACGATTCCGTTGATAAACCCTATAATTCTTGTTACCAAGGCGGCAGCCGTCAAAATGAAGGCTCCCCGAGCGAACGATTGTTTCTGCATACATATCCATCTCCGGCGATAAAGATTCCAATTGTTACAAATATGATAGAATAAAGAAATTAGAACTGATTTTCATAGAATTGAATTCATACTTTTGAAGGCGGTGTTCCATGGAACTGCAACAGATTGTCAAATGGATTGACGGAATACGGGGCACGATCGGCCAGGTTGTCGTCGGCAAAGACGATACCGTCGATCTGCTGCTCACCTCGTTATTGGCCAACGGCCACGCGCTGCTGGAGGATGTGCCGGGCACAGGAAAAACGCTGCTCGCCAAATCGTTGGCCCGCTCGCTCGACTGCTCCTTCAAGCGAATCCAGTTTACGCCGGATCTGCTGCCTTCGGATGTAAGCGGCATCAATTACTTCAACCAGAAGTCCGGTGATTTCGAATTTCGTCCGGGCCCGGTGTTCGCCAACGTTTTGCTGGCCGATGAGATCAACCGGGCGACGCCGCGCACGCAGTCGAGCCTGCTCGAGTGCATGGAGGAACGTCAAATTACGATAGACGGCGTCACCCATCGGCTGGAGTCGCCTTTCCTCGTTATCGCAACGCAAAACCCGGTAGACAATCAAGGCACGTTTCCGCTGCCCGAAGCGCAGCTCGACCGGTTTTTGCTAAGGATCACAATGGGTTACCCTTCGTTTGAAGAGTCGAAGGACATTCTTCTCCGGTTTCGCGAATCGAATCCGCTTGACACGATTCGGCCGGCAGCGACCGCTGAGGAGGTCGTTGCCGCGCAGAAGTTTGCGGCGGCCGTCCGTATAAGCGATGATTTGTTAAACTATATTATTCGGATCGCCGAAGCTTCCAGAAGCCACCCGGACGTTACTCTCGGCGTAAGTCCGCGCGGCAGCCAGGCGCTGCTGAAGGCTTCGCAGGCTTATGCGCTCGTTCGGGGACGGGACTATGTGACGCCGGACGACATTAAATCGGTGGCGGTGTCCGCGCTTTCACACCGTCTGCTTATCCGCAACGCCGTTCGGGGCCGGGAGCAACGGGCGGAAGAGGTCGTTCGGAAGCTGCTTAACGAAGTCGAGGTTCCGGCGGAACCGGCCGTTCTCTCGGAACGAAGGTAGGCCCGGCGATATGCAGCTGCCTTGGTTCATCGTCAACTTGGTCGTAATGCTCGGAGTTCTTTCGTGGGTGTATAAAAGGAGCGCTTTGAAGCAGATGAGTTACTCGCGGCATTTTTCGAAAGAGACCGTATTTGAAGGCGAAGATGTCGAGATGGTGGAGCTCATCGTAAACCGGAAGCCGCTTCCGCTGCCGTGGGTTCGTCTCGAATCGCTTATTGAACGCGGGCTGTCGTTTAGCAAACAGACGAATCTGGATATCCGCAGCGGGGAGCTTTACCAGAACCATATCAGTCTGTTCAGCTTGCGGCCATACCGCCAAATCGTACGGAGGCATAAAGTTCAGTGCTTCAAACGGGGATATTACAGGTTGGATTCCGCGACGATGACCGCGGGCGATCCGTTCGGATTCGTGACGACTTCAAAGCGGTTCCCGCTTTCGCTCGAGCTTCTCGTATATCCGGGAACGGTGCCGCTTGCGGATCTGCCGCTCCCGAATCACAGCTGGCTCGGCGATATCGCCGTGCGGCGTTGGATTGTGGAAGATCCGTTTTTGACGGCGGGGGTGCGCGAATACCGTCCCGGCGATCCGCTTCAAGCCGTCAATTGGAAGGCGACGGCTCGCGCGGGCGCGCTTCAAGTGCACAAGAAGGATTTCACCGCCGATCACCGGCTCATGATTTGCCTCAATCTCGAAGTAAGCGAGACGATGTGGAAAGCGGTCATCGATCCCGAGCGGATCGAACAAGGGATACGTTATGCCGCATCGGTCGCCGTTTACGCGTTGAATAACGGCATCGAAACCGGATTCCTCTGCAACGGGTGGATGAAGGGTAAACCGAAACAGGCGGTCCGCATCGATCCGGCAGGCGGTACGGAACAGATTAGAGAATTGCTCGAAACGATGGCGAAGCTGGAGCTGGAGACGGCCGAGTCGATGTCATGGATGCTGGAGCGGGAAATATCGATGGCGGCAACCGACATGGACTTTCTGGTCATTACGTGCCATCAAGGGGACAAGCTGCGGGAAAACGCAGATGAATTAAAGAGATTGGGGAACGGCTTGGAATGGATGATCATACCCGGGTAAGGAAGGGGGGATACGTGTTGCGTGCGGCGGGTGGTGTCAGGAAAACTGCTTTGCTTTGGGTCGCGTGTTTCGTCGAACAGCTGGTGCTGCTGCCGGTTTGGCTGCTCCTTGATACTTTCTTGGTTCCCGAAGGGACGAAAGGGGTATGGCTTGCCGGATTGCCGCTTCTCGCGCTGGTCGGAACTGCCGCCGGTATCCAGTTGAACGCTTTATGGGCACAGTGGGCGGCGGGAGCGGCCGTTGGGGCCGTGTTCGCCGTCATTGCCGCAGGAACCGGGTTGTATGCCGTCCCGCTGTTTGCCGCCGGTTTCTTTACCATGCTCCTAAGCATGTCGATATCGAACCGCGCGTGGGAACCCCGTTGGTATTGGATCGGAGTTGCGGTCAATTTCATAGGCTGTTTAGTGTTCGGTATTATTCCCGGTGGGACGGGCAAGCTTCTTCTATTGACCGTGACAGGAGGACTCTGCACGGTGATCGCTCTTTACGCATCGAACGTTACTTTTTTGCGCGGTGCATCGCTGTCGGAACGGAGGGATCGGTCCGTCCCGGCGCCTCTGAGAAACCATAACCGTGTATATGTAGGCGCAATTTTGGTTATTTCAGTGGTATTGACGGCAATGTTCGGAAATGTTGTGGGGACATTGCTGTGGAGCGCCTTCAAGTCCGTACTCAGGTGGCTGCTGCAGCGGCCGCAGCAAGAAGAACAGCCTGCGGAGCCGCCGGCGCAAACCGCTCCCCCGCAGCCGATCCTGCCGGACGTGCAGCAGGAGCCCGGATTGTTTGCGAAATTGCTCGATATATTGTTTTATACGATTACCGTCCTCATTTTGGCGGCTGTTGCGGGTTATGTTGCGTACTGGTTGTATAAGAACGGCGGAGGAATTTGGCGAAACTGGGTAAACCGGCTCATTGCGCTGTTGCGCCGGTCGAAACGCGTAGAGGAAGGCGCGGGGTACACGGATGAAGAAACCGTAGTGTTCGATTGGACGGCGGTGAAAGCGGACATTCGAAACCGTTGGCTGGGACGCTTCGGTTTCGGAAGGCGGGGAGAACGGTGGGAGCAGATGCGCAGCAACGGCGAGCGCGTCCGCTATTTGTTCCGGCGTTGGATGCGGTCGAACATCGATAACGGTTATGAAGCGAAGCCGCATTTGACCCCTTTGGAGACGGGACAGGACATAGCAAGGTGGGCGGCGGAAAGCGGAAAAGGCGGCGGTTCGAAGCGGCATTCCGTTGAGTACGTTCCGGATGCGGCCGATTCTTTGATCGCGCTTTACTATAAAGCCCGTTATTCCGGGAAAGACGTGACCGACGATGAAGTGGAAAACGTTCGCGCCCGCGTCCTGAAATGACGGCACCTCGCCGAATCGTGTCCGGAGATGATAGTACTCGCCGATTTGGGTCAGGAAATGATAGCCCCCCGTCGAATCGTTCGAGTGTAACGGCAAAATTTTCCGCTGCAATGGATTTTCGGCGAATTGCTATACTGCAGCGGAAGTTTTTTCCTCTGCAGCTTTGAAATAGGCCATTTTTGAGTATGATGAATGCTAGAGCGGCAATTTTTACCGCTGTAATGGCCCAATAGGCCGTGTCATGAACGCAGCGGAAATATTTTGCCGCTGTATGCATCTCTTTGGGGGTGGAGACGATGAAGAAAATTAACAAAACCGAGGTTCACAAGGAATTACAGGCCTTCGTTGGGCAAGATGCATATATCCACAGTGAAGCCACGTCCTTCGTCTTCGTCCGCAATTTCCGTATTTCTATTACGGAATGCCATATTGCCGGCGAAGGGCCGTATCGGGTCGCAATCCGGTTCGAAAGAAACGGCTGGCTTCGCACGGAGGGGCTTACTCATTATGAAATAGATGAACAAGGCAGGCTGCTGTTGGCTGGTTATGACGACAGAGGCCGAATGAATGTGGCATTGGAGCTGGGAAAGGAGGCGTTCCCCGAATGAAACGGAAACTGATGGCGGTATTTGCGCACCCCGACGACGAATCGTTTATTTGCGGGGGAACGTTGGCGAAGTATGCGGGTTCGGGAGTCGAGATCACGCTCGTGAGCGCCACCAAGGGCGAAATGGGACGCCGCATGGGCAATCCGCCTTATGTGAACCGGGAGTCCATGCCGCACATCCGGGAACAGGAGCTGCGGCAGGCATGCGCAGCATTGGGCATCCGTGATCTGATCTTCTTGGGTATACGCGACAAGACGGTTGAATTTATCGATCAGGAACAACTGACCGGCAGGATCGCGGCACTGATGGAGGAAGCGGATCCCGACGTTGTTCTTACCTTTCATGAGAGGCTCGGCGGCCACCCCGATCACTGCGCGATCGGCAAAGCGGCGACGGCGGCTTTTCACCGAACACGCCGGAAGGGCTCGCTATATTTCATCACCTATGGCGATGCGATGGAGCATCCCGAACGGTACGGGTACACGAAGAATGACGTGGTTAAAATCGATATCAGCGATCAATTGGATGCGAAGCTCGCCGCCTACCGCGCTCACCGGTGCCAAACGGAAATCGACGAATGGGTATGGGGGCCGGATCACAAAGCGTTGGCGAAGTTTGGCCGGTACGAGTATTTTTTGAACGGCACTGTCTCGCTTCCTCTGCGTGTGTTCGATGATTTGTTCCAATGAGGGGTGAATGATATTTGGATACCGGACTTGAACAGGTGCAACAATTGCTTATCAAGTATAAGCAGGAGCATGTTTTAGATTTTCTTAAGAGGCTGGATCCTATCGAGAAAGATAAATTGATTCAACAAATACTCAGTATTGATTTTGTGCAGCTGTCTTCGGCCTTGAATAAGGTAAAGCACCAGAAAGTTGTGGATATAGAATCAATTGAACCGATGGAGTATCAGCGACTGGATCAATTCACAAAGGAACAACGGGACATGTATGCCGAAGAGGGGTGGAGATTACTCCGAAACGGCGAGGTCGGCGTAATTGTAGTCGCAGGCGGGCAAGGCAGCAGATTGGGACATGAAGGACCGAAAGGTACATTGGATATCGATTTACCCTCTGGCAAATCATTGTTCCAATTGCAAGCGGAGCGCCTGTTAAATCTTTCAAACAGGGCCGCACAAAGCATTCCTTGGTACATTATGACAAGCCCTGAAAATCATGACGCCACGATTCAGTTCTTTCAATCGCACAATTACTTCGGGTACCCGAAAACAGACTGCATATTCTTTCAACAAAAGACGATGCCGGCAATAGACCAACAAGGGAAGCTGCTCTTCTCTTCGCCTTCTCAAATCAATTTTGTCCCTAGCGGTAACGGGGAATGCTTTTCATCCCTGTATCACTCAGGCGCCCTTGAAGATATGAAACGAAGAGGCATTACTTGGCTGTTTTATTACAATGTCGATAATGCGATTATTAAAGCGGCAGATCCATTGTTCGTAGGCTTTTCCGCTTCCTTCGACAATACAATATCTACTAAAGCGATTAAAAAGGTCGACCCGGAAGAAAAGGTTGGCGTTCTGTGCTTGAAGAATGGGCGTCCTTTTGTATTGGAATATAATGAGATACCGGATGCATTATTGCAACAACGCAACAGTCAAGGCGAATTGCTGCTGGGCCTCGCCAACATTTCCATCCATATGTTCCGGTATGATTTCATTGAAAAATACGCGCGCCACAAAGTCCCTTACCATGTCGCACTAAAGAAAATAAAGTATTCCGATACTAACGGCACTATTATAACTCCCGATGAACCAAACGCGTATAAACTGGAAAGTTTTATTTTCGACTACTTCCCGTTTGCGGAAAAAACGACAGTTTTATTAGCCGAACGTGAAGAAGAATTTGCCCCGGTCAAAAATAAAGAAGGAGCGGACAGTCCTTTAACTGCAAGAAACCAAATTCTTAATCTCCATAAAAAATGGCTCGCGGATAGCGGTGTCGACTTGGCAAAACTCGGGTTGCAAGATCGATTCATAGAAATATCTCCACTACTATCGTACGGCGGCGAAGGAATAAACGAAGGTATTGATAAAATCATTAAACAACAAGGGATGAAATGAAGAAAAAATTTGTATGGATCGGCTTGTTGCTTCTGGGCGTCTTGGCGTTCTGAGCTAAGTAAACGAGTGCAGAGAAGCATGCCGCGGCAGCCGCTCTGCACTTTTCATTGCTGGGGGTGGATCGTATAAAAAAGTTTGCAGCCATTTTATTAGCGGTTATATGTTTACTGACACTTCACTTCCTAATGCAACCACAGTCGCCAACAAAATCCGATGTTTTCCGCAATACCGAAAACTGGTCGCCTCCGGTTAAGGAAATTTATTTGGTTGAAAAGGTTGGCGACGAGTGGATTACAATTTTCAGGAGCGAGAACATGTTATTTTTAGGTGAACTGCACCGAAATTGGTTTGGTTCATGGGTGCTAGGAGACAAACTAGGTAATTCAGGCCCGTTAAGTTCCGCTCACTATCCCCCGGGCGGAGAAGAGGACGTGTTATGGAGCGCCTCAGGAATAGGAGATATTTCGATATATTTCGGAATGATTAACAGTCCGGAAATAGATAAAATAGTTATCCATGTAGAAAATAAAACATTTGACGTACCTTTATTAGAATCTTCAGACGGCAACAGATTTTATTATTTTGAAAGGAATGGCAGTACGGTTCCTTTCACGATAATCGGACTGTCTAAAGAAGGGGAAATCGTATATACGAATTAATCCGCATTAATTCTCGCTTAAAGCGTCCGCGGCGAGCGCTTGGAGCACCATGTTGTCCATCGGCGGATTGTGTAGACCGGCACGGACGTCGCGGTAGTATCTTTCTAGAGGAAAGGTTCTGGACAAGCTGGCGCCACCCGCGATGCGCATCGCCATATCCACAACTTTAATCGCATTGTTCGTTGCCACATATTTGGCCAAACCGAGCTCCGGCTTTAAGTGCGGCCGGCGTTCCATCGGTTCCCGGTCCCAGCGGTCCGCCGCCGCATACAACAGGCTGCGGGCCGTCCGAAGCTCGACCTCTATCTGCCCGATCGATTGTTCAACCCAAGGGAGCTCGGCAATCGGTCCCGTTAAATAGTTCGGCCGGTATGTTTGCGCGTATTTTAAGACGAAATCTCGCGCCGCCAACGCTATTCCGATGTAGCACGCCGGGATGTGCAGCAGCCAGCCGCCTCCGTCGTCGGTTCCCTTACCGGTGATACGGGCGTCCTCAGCGGCGAATGCGCCGTCCAACACCACATCATGGCTTCCGGTTGCGCGCATCCCGATCGTGTCCCACGTCTCCGCTACGGTGACCCGGTCGGATGCAAAGACCAGAAATTCAGCCGTGCGGTCTTCCTCGGGAATATAGGCGGACACGACGAATCGGTCGAGAATCGGTGACAGAGTGCTGAACGTTTTGCGTCCGGTAATGAGCCATCCGCCGTCGGTCCGTACCGCCGTGGTTTCGGGTCTGCCGCCCCGCGTGGGGCTGCCTGTGGCCGCTTCCGTGGCGAAGGTGTTGATCATCGCGCCATCGGAGACAACATCCCGGCACAACTGTGCGAACAGGCTGTCCGGCCATTTGCGGCTCGTTCTAAGATGGAGCACCTGACCGACATGCCAACCGACCGCCAAAGCGGTGGAACCGTCGCCGTACGCCAGACGCTCCTGCAGTAGCACCATTTCGTAGAGCGACAGCTCGTCCCCGCCGAACGCTTTCGGCACCGTTATTTTTAAATAACCGGCATTACGCAGATCTTCGAAATTTTCGAACGGAAACGACCCTTCCAAATCGTGCGCACCCGCTCTATCCGCGAAACGGCCAGCAAGGGCTTCGACTTTCTCCGCACGTTCCCTCTCCTCTTCGCTGCGGATATATTGATCGATCAACCGTCCCATTCGCGCACACTCCTTTTCAAAAATCCCATGAGCAACCTATCGTATACATATTAAGCATTTTACCATAATAATGGCGGCTCCCGGGAACGCTGCACCATGCAGCGGCAGAAGTTACCGCTGGAGAGCGGGTTTGAAAATTCGTCGAATTGCAAAGGCAAAATGTACCGCTGCATTAAGCGGATCGTGTGCAATGAGCGGTTGGACAGCTGTGGAGAGGCAAAAATTGCCGCTGCGGAGTGGAGAAATATATTGTATCTGTTGCAGGGGAAAATATTACCTCTGCATACGGCAAATATGCAATCGCGTTCGAATTGGTTTTTGTTTTTCTTTGAAAAACTCATATTCAAACACAAACAAAGATGCTAGAATGGAAACAAACAAAAACAAAATAAAGCATGCGGAGGAAAAACGATGGTACAAAGCTTATGGGACACAACGAAAGCGTCGGCGCTCAAAGGAGGACTCGACGAGCTCGTCTACAGGTCCAATATTATTGGAGCGGACCGGCGGGTGTGCAATTGGGGCGGAGGCAACACGTCGATGAAGACGACGGTAACCGATTTCCGCGGCCGCGAAGTCGAAGTGATGTGGGTGAAAGGCAGCGGCTCGGACCTGGCCACGATGAAAGCCGGCAACTTTACAGGTTTGCGCATGGAAGACATCCGCCCGTTGTTCGAAAGAGGCGAAATGTCGGATGAAGAGATGGTCGCGTATTTGGCGCATTGCATGATCGACGCCAAGCATCCGCGCGCATCGATCGAGACGCTGCTTCATGCATTCTTACCGTTCAATCATGTCGATCATACGCACCCGGATGCGATTATCAGCCTGTGCTGCGCGGACAACGGGAAGGAAATCGCGCGCGAAATTTTCGGCGACCGTTTCGTATGGGTTCCTTACGTCCGTCCGGGATTCACGCTTTCCAAGATGATTGCGCAAGGCGTGCTTGCCAATCCGAACGCGGAGCTTGTGCTCATGGAGAAGCACGGCCTCGTCACTTGGGGCGATACTTCCGAAGCTTGCTACGCCAAGACGATCGCAATCATTAACGAGGCTGAAGCTTACATTGAAGCGAGAGTCAACGAAGCAAAGCTGTTCGGCGGCGCAAAACACGAACCGCTGCCCGCGGACGTACGCCGCAGCATTGCATCGCAAGTGATGCCCGCCATTCGCGGAGCCGTGAGCGATGCGAAGAAAATGATCCTCACGTTCGACGACGAAGCGGATGTTCTGCAATTCGCGGGCGGCAAGGATTCGGCGCAATTGTCCCAGGTCGGCGCGGCTTGCCCGGACCATCTCGTGCATACGAAGGTCGTCCCGCTCTTTATCGACTGGACGCCGGACGCGCAAGACGTTGAAGGTTTGAAAACGAAGCTCAAGGACGGCATTGCGGCTTACAAAGAGCAGTACAAAGCGTACTTCGAGCGGAACAAGAACGAAGGGGACGTCATGTTTGAAGCGGCTCCGCGCGTCATTCTCATACCGGGCGTCGGCATGATCAATACCGGCAAAAGCTGGGCGATGTCCAAAGTGAGCGGAGCGCTGTACCATCGCGCGATCGCGGTCATGAGAGGCTCCACCGCGCTCGGAAAGTTCGTCTCCCTCAGTGAGAACGAATCTTACAACGTCGAATATTGGCCGCTTGAGCTGTATAAGCTGACTCTGGCTCCGCCGGAAGCGGAATTTTCCCGCAAAGTCGCGTTCATTACGGGCGGCGCCGGAGGCATAGGCAGCGAAACGGCGCGACGTCTCGTATCCGAAGGCGCACATGTCGTGCTCGCCGATCTGAACCTCGAAGGAGCGCAGAAGGTCGCGGCTGAAATTAACGAAAAGTTCGGCGAAAACCGGGCGGTTGCGGTTAAGATGGACGTAACGAAAGAAGAGGAAGTCGAGGCTGCATATGCCGAGACGGCGCTCGCTTACGGCGGCGTGGACATTATCGTCAATAACGCAGGCTTGGCGACATCCAGTCCGTTCGACGAAACTTCGCTCAAAGAATGGAACCTAAACATCAACGTGCTCGGCACAGGTTATTTCCTTGTGGCGCGCGAAGCGTTCAAGCTGATGAAAGCTCAAGGCGTCGGCGGCAACATGGTGTTCATCGGCTCGAAAAACTCGATTTACGCGGGCAAGAACGCCTCCGCATACAGCTCGGCCAAGGCGCTCGAAGCCCATCTCGCACGCTGCATCGCCGCGGAAGGCGGGGAATTCGGCATTCGCGTGAATACGATATTGCCGGATGCGATATTGCAAGGCTCCGCGATTTGGAATTCGAATTGGCGCAACGAGCGGGCTGCCGCTTACGGAATCGAGCCGGATCAACTGGAGGAATATTACCGCAAGCGGACGACGCTGCTCGTCAACATATTCCCGAAAGACATAGCTGAAGGCGTCGCGTTCTTCGCTTCCTCCAAATCGGACAAAACGACAGGCTGCATGCTGACGATCGACGGCGGAGTGCCGGCTGCATTTACCCGATAAAGCGGAGGAGGGGAAAACAATGACGCAGCAAATCGAAAAGAACTACGAAGAAGCGAAAAAGCTTTATGAACAGCATGGTATCGATGTCGAACAAGCGCTCAAGAGGCTCGAACAAATAAAAATCTCCATGCATTGCTGGCAGGGAGACGATGTGCGCGGGTTCCTCAACCGCGATCAGGAGCTGACCGGAGGAATCTCGGTCACCGGCAGCTATCCTGGGGCGGCGCGGACTGCAGCGGAGCTGCGCGCGGATTTAGAAAAAGCGTTCTCCTTGATTCCCGGCAAACATAAAGTGAATCTTCACGCGATATACGCCGATACGGACGAGCGAGTGGAGTTGGACCGGCTTGAACCGCGCCATTTTCAAAGTTGGGTGGATTGGGCAAAGGCGCAAGGATTGGGATTGGACTTCAATCCGACCTGCTTCTCGCATGAAAAGTCGAAGGACGGCTTCACGTTAAGCCACCCGGACCCGGAAATTCGCCGGTTCTGGATCGATCACTGCAAGGCTTCGCGAAAAATCGGGGCGTACTTCGGCGAACAATTGGGGCAGACGTGCGTTACGAACGTGTGGATTCCCGACGGCTTCAAAGATATTCCTGTGGACCGCATGTCGCCAAGGCAGCGGCTTAAAGATTCTCTCGATGAAATTTTTGCGGAAGAGCTCGACCCGAAAGTTCATTTGGACGCCGTGGAAAGCAAGCTGTTCGGTCTCGGTTCGGAAGCGTATGTCGTCGGCTCACACGAATTTTATATGGGATACGGGATCCGAAACAACAAATTGATTTGCTTGGATGCGGGCCATTTCCATCCGACGGAGACGATCTCGGGCAAGCTGTCGTCATTGGCTTTGTTCGCCAGCGGAATTTTGCTGCATGTAAGCCGTCCGATGCGGTGGGACAGCGACCATGTGGTCATTTTGGACGATGAGCTGATGGATATCGGCAGGGAATTGGTGCGCAACGACTTGCTCGGAAAGACTCATATCGGTTTGGATTTCTTCGACGCGAGCATCAACCGGGTGGCTGCATGGGTCATCGGCACGCGCAACACGATAAAGTCGCTGCTGCGTGCGATGCTTGAGCCTGTTGAAACGTTGAAAAAGGCCGAGCTCGAAGGAGACTATACGACGCGTCTCGCATTGATGGAAGAATTCAAATCGTATCCTTTCGGGGCGGTGTGGGATTACTATTGTGCAAAGATGGGCGTTCCCGTTCGTGAACAGTGGCTTGAAGAAGTGAAGGCGTACGAGAAAGCAGTATTGTTGAAACGCGGATGAGCGATATAGCAAAAATCAAGGGTGGTGCCGGACGGTGAGTATTCTCGCGTACGATCTGGGGGCGAGCAGCGGAAGGGCGCTGCTCGGCCGACTTGACGACAGAAAGATGACGGTCGAAGAGCTTCACCGCTTTCCGAATGACCCGGTGCAGGTTGGCGGCCGCTTGCATTGGGACATTCTTCGGCTGTTCCATGAAATCAAACAAGGGCTGTTGAAAGCGAAACGCGACGGGATTTCCCCAAAGAGTATCGCCATTGATTCGTGGGCCGTCGATTTCGGTCTGATCGGCAAAAACGGGGAACTGCTTGGAAATCCTTATCATTACCGGGATCATCATACGGACGGAGCTATGGAGCGGCTGTTTTCGGTAATCCCAAAGGATGAAGTATTTAAACGGACCGGCATTCAGTTTCTTCCCTTTAACACGATCTATCAATTGTTTGCATTGAGAGAAGCCGGCTCGCCGCCGCTTCAGTCAGCCGAACGTTTCCTCATGATACCCGACCTGCTGCGATATTTCCTGACCGGTGAAATGCACAACGAGTTCACCAATGCGACGACGACGCAGCTGTACAATCCGCTGGCGGGACGGTGGGATACCGAATTGCTGGTGCGGCTGGGCATCCCGGAATCGTTGTTCGGAGCCGTCGTCGAACCGGGCACGGCCGTGGGGACATTGCGCTCAACCGTTCGTGACGAACTGGGTGTCGGTGAAATACCGGTATTTGCGGTTGCCGAGCACGACACCGGATCGGCGGTGGCCGCGGTTCCGGCATTGGAGCGAACGTTCGCCTACCTGAGCTGCGGCACTTGGTCTTTGATGGGCACGGAGGTCGACCGGCCGGTTATCAACGATTTGGCTTTGGATCTCAATTTCACGAACGAAGGCGGCGTCGGCGGGACGTATCGGCTGTTGAAAAACATTATGGGTCTTTGGATTTTGCAGGAGAGCAAACGGGAGTGGGAGAGAGCAGGAATCTCTTATACGTTCCCGGAATTAATAAAGATGGCCGAACGAGCGCCTTCTTTCTCCGCTTTCATCGACCCGGACGACAATATGTTTCTCCATCCGGGCGATATGACTTCCCGGATCCGGCAGTATTGCCTGCAAACCGGACAGCAGCCGCCGGGGGAGCCGGGCGCGGTCGTCCGGTGCATATTGGAAAGTCTCGCTCTCAAATACCGTTATGTGCTCGGGCTGACGGAACGCGTTTCCGGACAATCGTTCAACGGCCTCCACATGGTGGGCGGCGGCATCAACAATACGCTGCTTTGCCAATGGTCCGCCAACGCGATCGGCAAACCGGTATGGGCGGGGCCGGTGGAAGGAAGCGCCATCGGCAACTTGGCCGTTCAGTGGCTGGCGCAGGGCGAGTTTTCGGACATATGGGAAGCGCGGCGGGTCATCCGGGATTCGTTCCCGGTATCGGTATTCGAGCCGCGGCAGCGGGAACAATGGGAGTATGCTTACGGACGCTTCCTGAAAGTTACGGGACTTATTGCATAACGTTTGAAAAGAGGTAGGCTATGCTTGTTGCCGAACGCTACGAGAAAATTGTCCGGCTGGTGAATGAAAGAGGAAGCATCCGGGTTTCGGAATTGAGCGAATTGTGCCAAGTGACGGAAGAGACCATCAGGCGCGATCTCGATCGCTTGGAGCAGGCCGGCCGGCTGCGCCGTTCACACGGCGGAGCGGTCAGCGTCAGGGACCAGCAGCCGGAAATTCCATACTATGAACGGGAAATTGTTCATGCGGAAGAGAAGAAGCGGATCGCGGAGGAGGCTGTTACGCGTATTCAGCCGAGGGACCGGATATTGTTGGACGCCAGCTCGACCGCATGGTACATGGCGAAAATCGTACCCGACATACCGCTCACCGTGCTGACGAACTCCATGAAGGTCGCAACGGAGCTAAGCGGCAAGGAGAAGATCGAGGTCGTCTCCACTGGAGGCATACTCGCCGCCAGGTCGTTGTCGTTCGTCGGTCCTTTGGCGGAACGTTCCCTGGAAAGCTACCACGTGGATAAAGCGTTCCTCTCCTGCAAAGGAGTGCATGCGGAGCGCGGCATCAGCGAGTCGAACGAGCTGCAGGCGCGCGTGAAGCAAAAGATGATCGATATCGCGGATCAAGTGATACTCTTGGCGGATTCGAGCAAGTTCGGCGTTCAAGCTTTCACTCATGTAGCCGATCTGAGCGAAGCGGATTCGATCATTACCGACCGCCGCGTTTCGAAGGAAACGTTGAACCGGTTGGCGGAGCTGGCGATTCCTGTGTCCGTCGTATAGCATTAATTGCTGCCTCCAGGGGATTGACCTGGAGGCTAACTTCTGATAAGTTGTCTGATAACCTGATAAATTTGGTGAGGGGTGCGCAATGAAAGTTTCTTTGTTTGTCACGTGTCTAAGCGATGCGGTATACCCGCGCGTCGCGGAAGCGATCGTGCGTCTGTTGGCGCGATACGGCGTGGCGGTCGATTTTCCGCCTGTCCAGACGTGCTGCGGCCAACCTGCATTCAACAGCGGATATTGGGCGGAAGCGCGCGAATCGGCGAAGACGATTCTGGACGCTTTCGAGGACAGCGACTTCGTTATTTCTCCTTCCGGCTCGTGTACCGGCATGATTCATCATTACTCCAAGCTGTTTGAGAGCGACACGAAGCTGCTGAAGAAAGCGGAAGAGCTTCAGCGCAAATCGTACGAATTTACTCAATTTCTCGTGCAGGTGCTCGGAGTGACGGATGTGGGCGCCGTTTTTCCCCATAAAGTGACTTATCATCCGTCCTGCCACGGAAGCCGGCTGCTGGGCGTCAAGGAAGAACCTATGGAGCTGCTGCGCAACGTCAAAGGCTTGGAGCTCGTCCCGCTGCCTTTCGCGGAAGACTGCTGCGGTTTCGGCGGAACGTTCGCGGTAAAGATGTCGGAAATTTCGGGAGCGATGGTCACGGAGAAGGTCGATCATGTGCTGGAAACCGAGGCCGAAGCTCTAGTCGGGCTCGATATGGCTTGCTTGATGAACATAGCCGGCAATTTGCATTTCCGGAATGAGCCGGTGCGCGTAATGCACTTGGCGGAACTGTTGTATGAAGGGGTGAAACGGGCATGAGTGCGAGTCACACGGCAACGAACGGATCAACGGTGAAGGAACGGGCGCAGCTGGCGTTGAACGACGAATTTCTGCGCAAGGCGGTCAGGTTCACGACCGAGAGGCTGCGCAACGGAAAACAGAAAGCTTCCGAGGAGCATGGGAATTGGGAAGAGTGGCGCGAGCGCGGCAGACAAATCCGTCTCCACACGATCGCGCACCTTGATTTTTACTTGAATCAATTCGCGGATAATGCGCGGGCTAACGGCGTTCATGTGCATTTTGCGGAGACGGCGGAAGAAGCGGTGAAGCTGACGCTGGCGATCGCGGAACGGAAACAAGCGAAGTCGGTCGTCAAATCGAAATCGATGGTGACGGAAGAATTGCACTTGAACCGGGCGCTTGCGGACATCGGTGTCGAAGCGGTGGAAACCGATTTGGGCGAATACATTATTCAGCTCGCGGACGAAACGCCTTCGCATATCATTATTCCGGCAATTCACAAAAACAGGTATCAAATTGCGGAGCTGCTGTCCGCGGAAGCGGGAGAGACGCTGCCGCCGGATACGACCGCTCTGGCTGGATTTGCGCGGAAGAAGCTGCGCGAGAAGTTTCTGGAAGCCGACATCGGCATGACCGGCTGCAATTTCGCCATTGCGGAAACCGGTTCCATGGTGTTGTTCGAGAACGAAGGCAACGCCCGGATGGTGACCACCGTTCCGAAGACGCAAATCACGCTTATGGGGATGGAGCGTATTATTCCGACGTGGGCGGATTTGGAAGTGATGGCGACGCTGCTGCCTCGCTCGGCCACCGGTCAGAAGCTGACCGTATACATGTCCGGCATTACCGGACCCCGGCGTTCGAAAGATGCGGACGGTCCGGAGGAGATGCATATCATTATCGTCGACAACGGCCGATCGCTGCAGTTGGGAGATCCGGAATTTCAAGAATTGCTCAACTGCATCCGCTGCGGTGCTTGTCTGAACGCCTGCCCGGTGTACAGGCACATCGGCGGCCATGCGTATGGCGGCACATACAGCGGCCCGATCGGAGCGGTGCTGACGCCGGCGCTGAACGCGAACGTCGCGGAATGGGACGACATCGCCAACGCTTCGAGCTTGTGCGGCGCGTGCTACGAAGCTTGTCCGGTAAAAATTCCTCTTCACGACATGCTCGTTTATCTTCGTAAGCGGAAGGTGGATAAAGGTTTCTCCCCCGTTACGGAAAAACTCGGAATGAAAGGCTTCGCCGCCGTCATGTCCGATTCGAAGCGGTTCCGTGCGGCGCTCAAGCTCGGGAGAATCGGGCAAAGATTCGTTGCCCGCGACGGATACATCAAGGCCAAGTTGGGGCCGTTAAAGGGCTGGAACAGCTATCGTTACGCGCCAAGCTTGCCGAAGGAATCGTTCCGGGACCGGTGGAGCACGTTGGAGCAAGAACTGCGTCAAGGGCTGAAAGAAATCGATCCGGGAGTGCGCACTCGTATGGAGACGATCTTGAAGCAACGGGAAAAAGGAGGCGGACATCACCATGGCTGAATCGTCGTCGCACCAAACGTGGCTGCAGGAGCTGGAAGCGCAGTCCCGCGCGAAGCAGGAAGCATTCATGAACAATATCGCGAAGCGGCTGAACCGGCCGCGGATCGCGGAGAAGCCGGCGCACCCGTTCCGGGGGGCTCCCGATTTCTGGAACGCGTTCGAGTGGTCCGTCGAGGAGAGGGTCGAGCGGTTTTCGGAAAATATCAAGAATGCAGGCGGGCATCCGGTGCGCCTGGACGACATGGAGCAAGCCAAACGTTTCATATTGGAGAAAGCCGGAGAGCTTGGAGCAAAGTTTATTATTCGGCAGAACGAGAAGGATCATGAGGAGCTCGGTTTGGAGTCGGGATTGCCGGACGTGCGTGTATCGGTGTGGAACAGCGATCCGCAGGAGAATTGGAAAGCCCGCGCGGCGGAAGCGGACATGGGCATCGTGACGGCGGATTTTGCGGCGGCGTATACGGGAACCATTATGGTGAAATCAGCGGCGTCTAAAGGAAGGTCTGTCAGCCTCCTTCCCACTGTGCTCATTGCGATCATTCCTGTGGAACGGTTAAAAACAAGGCTGGGTGAAGTTTTGCCTTCCTTCGACGAGGCGGGACGGGCGAACCTGCCGGCGGGCATTCATTTCATTTCGGGACCGAGCCGCTCGGCGGATATCGAGAACGATCTAACGATCGGAGTTCACGGACCGGGTGTCGTATACGCGCTGCTTGTCGGTTGACGGACGGGAGGATGGACATGGAGATTACCAGACTGTCAAAAAAGAACCACTATGAGGAAATAACCGAGCAGCTTAAGCGCATGATAATGGAAGGCAAGATAAAGGTTGGAGACAAGCTTCCTTCCACCAAAGATATGTCCGAGCAATTCGGGGTCGGCCGCTCCACGACCCGCGAGGCCCTCAGCGCGTTGAAAGCGATGGGGTTGATTGAAATTCGTCAAGGCGGGGGATGCCGGGTTATCGCCAGCGCCCCTTCCGACATCGAACTTCCGGAGCTGCGGTCGCTTCGGATGAACCGGTCGACAATACTGGAATTGCTTGAAGCGCGGCAGTCGTTTGAAGTTTCGAATGCGGCAATAGCGGCGGAAAAAAGAACGGACGACGACTTGGCGGCGTTAGGCGGCATCATTCAGGAAATGGAGCGCCACATCGGCGACGATTTGGAAGGTGAGCGCACCGATCTGCTGTTTCATCTCACCCTTGCCAAGGCTACGCATAACTCGGTCATGGTGAAGCTGTTCGAGTCGGTTGTAAATCAAATGGAGGCCGCGATCCGTGAAATCCGGAGGGTGGAGCTGTATGCAAGCCGTTCGGTCGCCAAGCGGCTTTATAAAGAGCATTTGGAAATATACGAAGCGGTTCGCGGGCGCAACGCAAATGCCGCCGCACAAAAGATGAAGCGGCATTTGCTGCACGTTGAACAGATCGTAATGCGGTACGTGTAACACCCTCATGATAGAATAGAGGTTATGAATGTTTAGATTAGGGCATGTACATGATTCCGTCTCCCCTGCTACGATAATTGTGCAGTAACAACGAGAGGGGAAAACTATGAAAAATAAGAAATGGGTTTCACTAATGCTTGCTCTTGTTCTTGCAAGCGCTGCCGGCTGTTCTGCCGGTGGGGAAGGCAAATCAAATACCGGGAGTCAACCGAATACGACTGAGGAGATAACAAAATCGGCGCAAAATGCCGACGGCAAATTCGATCCTCCGGTTACGATTACGACCGCTCGTCCGGTGGGTGGGGACTACACCTTTATCAATGGGGAAAATATCAACAACAACGTGCACAACAAATGGGCGAAAGAAAAGCTGGGCATCGAGATAAAAGATCTTTGGAATACGACGGATAATGCCGCCTACCATACCAAGCTCAGACTTTCGTTAACCACACAAGATCAGTTGCCCGACCTATTTATCGTACAGGATGTCAACCTGATCTCCGACCTTATTCAATCGGGCAAAGTGATGGACATTAGCCAGGCTTTCGACCAATACGCATCCGACCGTATTAAAAAGCTCTATGAGGACAACAGCGCAGCGTTAAATCAAGTGAAACAGGGAGATCAACTGTTGGGACTTCCTATCTTTGCCGGCGGCGACGGAACCAATCCCGTTCTGTGGATCCGCCAGGATTGGCTGGACAAGCTGAAGCTGAAAGCGCCGACAACGATCGAAGAATTCGAAGCCGTCATGGATGCTTTCACCAATCAGGATCCGGACGGCAACGGGAAGAAGGATACGTTCGGCTTCAGCTTATCGGCCCGCAACGGTTTCTCGAACTGGATGTCCGATGTGAGCTTCGTCTTCGGCGCGTATACCGGAAAGTTTATTCCGGGACATTGGCAAACAGCGAGCGACGGAACGTTGAAATACGGATCCGTTCAGCCTGAGATCAAGTTGGGACTCGGGAAATTGCAGGAATGGTATAAAAAGGGGTATCTGGATCCCGAATTGGCCGCGCTCGATGAAGTAAAAGCGACGGAAAGCTTTATTCAAGGGAAGTCCGGCATGATCGCGGCGCCTTTCTGGGCATTGGGCTGGCCGTTGGGGGATGTAAAGACTACAGATCCGAATGCCAAGCTTGCGGCCTATAAGCTTCCGACCGGACCGGACGGCAAATCCGCGCGGTATACCGGAACTGTGAATGAAAATAAGGTCATGATGTTCAACAAAGATTTCAAGCATATGGACGCCTTCTTTCTCTATTTCGACAAAATCTACGACCATCCGTTTGAAACGGGCGAATTCAAAGACGGATTTTTCGAAGGCTATGACTATGCGATCGTAGACAGCAAGCCGGTATACGATTCGAAGAAGTTTCCGACCCCGCATGACGGCGCGTCGTCTGGCAAGTATAACTTGTTCTGGAATACCCCTGGAATCCCTTTCGAAGGCTCCAAGAACTATGATTATATGTTTAATGGCGGTGAAGTGAAAACCAGAGGTCATTTGGAAATCTCGATCCAGGACAAGGAACTGGTACGGGCGGGAGCTTTGAACTACCAGATGAAAGAAATCAATGCTCCGAATGAGTTCCTGGGCGCTCCTACCGAAACGATGAGAAGCAAAAGCGATAACTTGAAAACGATGGAGCTCGAGACCTTTGCCAAAATCATCTACGGCAACGAGCCGCTCGATAAGTTCGACACATTCGTGGCGGATTGGAAAAGCAAAGGCGGCGACCAGATCGAAAAAGAAGTGAACGAATGGTATAAAAGCGTAAACCCGTAATGGATTGAAAGGGCTGTCCTGAGAGTGAATTCCTCAGGAACAGCCCTTTTTGTCAACGATTGCGGAAATTTTGAGGCGTGCAGTCATAATGTTCCTTGAAGACATGAATAAAATATTGCGTCTTCTGATAGCCGACCTCTCTGGAAATATCGGCTACCTTCATATTCGTCGAAGTCAGAAGTTGGGCTGCTTTCTCCATTCTGGCCCGCGTGATATAGGAGGACAGGCTCTCTCCGGTTTCTTTCTTATACAGACGGGACAGATAGACGGGGTGCAGATACACATGCTCCCCTACGCGGGTGAGAGATACATCTTCATGCAGGTGGCGTTCGATATACTCGTGAATTTGCCGGATGATATGATTCCGGTTAGGCGAAACGTCATACAGCGACCTCTTGAACTGCTCGATCAACGGAAGCGCCCATTCCCGGATCGCATCCGTTGATTGAAGATAGAAGGACTCGCGCTGCAGAGAAGGGATATTGACCATTTCGGCCAAAGAATCCCCCTGCTTATGGGCGATATAAGAGAAACTGCTTAATAAGTAATAAACTACCTCCATAAGATGCTGCTGTGTCCGGTAATCCGGCATATTCAACTCCTCGAGAATATGGTCCAGTTTGCTTGCGACTTCCTCCCAGCGGCCGGAATCCATTAATTGCTGCATGGTCGGCGATTGATGCAATCGTGTCAGCGGCTTCGACGTCTGCTCCCCCGCCAATTCGTTCTCCGCCTCCTTCATCGAAAGCACAACGTCTGTCCGTGTGCCGATCGACCGCCAGAATAGATTTAAAGCTTGCATATATTGACGTTGAAGCTCATGCTGGAAGACGAAAGGTTCTGTAATAACGATGGAAACGGTTCGTTTCAGGTACGTACGGACAGCCTCTTGCAGCTTGGCGATCCGTTGAACGAGTCCCTGAACTCCATGGGTCGAATCGACCGGGATCAAGGCCACGATAAACCGGTGATCGTGGTCTTTACAAGACCAGAGGGAAGAGATTTCTTGGATCTGTTCGAAAATAATCTCCTCCGACATATTCAGAAGGGCATAGCATAGAAGCTCGTGGTCTTCGCGCGTAATTTTTTCCGTTCCGGTTTCGATGCGGATGAGCGCAAGGATACAAGCGGAATCCGGCGTAAGCGGCAAGTGAAGAGCTTTCAGGTGTCTCTTCAATTCTTCGGGGCTGTATTTCTTGCCGAGCAAGAGATCGAGCAGCAGGTGCTCCCGCATGCGGGTGATCCCAAGCTTCAACACATCGCTTGCCGTCGCCAGATTTTCTTTCAGCCGCGTTTCGTCTTCGATTTTGACGAACACTTTCTTCAAGCAGAGCAGTACCTCATCCACGGTTACGGGTTTCAGCAAATAGTCGGCGGCGCCGAGCTTCAATGCATTGACGGCATATGAGAAATCGGAATACCCGGAGAGCAGGACGACTTTCGTAGCAGGGTACTCCCGTTGAAACGTCGAAAGCAACTCGAGTCCGTCCGTCTCCGGCATTCGGATATCCGTAATCATAATCGCAAATGGAACTTTCCCGGCAATATCGAGCGCCTCTTTCGCGGAGCTTGCACGATATACATTCCTGATCCCAAGGCTTGCCCATGGAAGTTCCGTTTCCAAATAATCGAGAACATACTCTTCGTCATCCACTAGTAAGACGTTCATGCTGAATCCTCCTGCTGCAATTGTGATAATCGAAGGGTCACCCGGAAGCCGCCCCATTCGTTGCTTGAGAAAGACAACCCGGAGCTGCCGCCATACCGGTTGATCAGCCGATGATGGACATTCCTTAATCCGCAGCCCATCTCCTCCGTAGTCCGATAGCTGCCATGAACGCGATCCATGATTGATTCAATGCCCTCCTCGGAAAGACCGGCACCGTCATCGTCAACGTAAATAATGCATTGCCCGTCATGGATTTCTCCCCGGATATGAATTTTTCCGGCATCGCGCTTTTGCTCGATTCCATGAACAATCGCATTCTCTACAAGCGGCTGCAGCAGTAAGGTAGGCACGGACAGCCCGAGCATGGAGGCAGGGATGTCGATCTTGTACGTCAGCCGCTTGTTTCGAAGAGACTGCACTTCCAGATAGCTCTCAACCAGTCGAATTTCATCCATCATGGTCGTATATTCGCCGGCTTTGCGGGTAATATATCGGTAGAAATGGGACAAATTCTTCGCCATGGAGATGACTGCCTCAGGCGATTTGTGCGCCATGCTGACAATGTAGAACAAGCAGTTATACAAGAAATGAGGGTTGATTTGCGACTGCAGATGCTTATATTCGGCCTCCCGCGTCCTGACCTTCTCTTCATATACGTTCTCGATCAACGATTGCGTACGGGCGGCCATATCGTTGAACCGGTCAAATAGAAAATCAAATTCAGTGTTCGTTCTAAGGGTTGCTCTGCTGGCATAATCGCCCGCGCCAAGGCTTTCGATTTTGCGTACCAGATATCCGAACGGCATGCGGAAATGTCTGTAAAACAGATAGGAGATCGCAATTCCCGTTATAAATAGCAACAACAGACTGCCGTTAACGAACATATTCATCTTCTGCAGCGGATGGAGAAATTTGTCCGATTCGATATAGCTGACCAACGTTCCTCCAAGGGAAGGGCTTCTCATAGATTGAACCAAATACTCCACCCCCTCAACCTCTATTACATTCAATTTGGGATGGGCCGAATCGTTGGCTTCAAACAAATTATCTTGCAACAAACGGGTAAGCAGGTTCTTGTCCACAGGGGTATTTTCAATCAACTCGTCCTCGGAAAAATAAAAAAAAGATTTCCCGTTGCCGGCTTCGTCAAGTCCGGCAAGTACGGATTTTAAATAAGCGCTTGACAGAGTCGTTTCTACGGTGGCGACAACATTGCGCATATCCGGCGCTATCACCGAAGAATTGGCGAACAACAAGTGAAAGGTGTGGTTGCCTTCGGATTTCCGGGCAAACCATTGATTTTTCGGTTTATTTAAGAGCTCCACATGATTGAAACGAAAGTTTTCCGATGTGGAAATTCCTTCTTGAATTGAAGGCCAATATACCGTCATTTCATGAATAAGCGGTTCAGCCTGGCTTTGTAAAATCATTTTCTCTTCTATCGTCTTTCGTATCAATAGATGGTTCAAGTATTCGGAGAATTCCCACGAACTGGCATATGATAGGATGGTCGAATCGTTGGCGAGCAGAAGCGTTTGTTTCTCAAGCTGACGCAGCGATTGCTCCATCCGTTGAATGGAAAATTCCAATTGCTTCGCGGCGGACTCTTCCAGTGTATTCTTAACGACATTCTTACTCGTATAGTTGGCATATGCGAATAATAACGTTGTCGGGATAAGCAAAGCAGCCAACATGATGAGAAGTTTATGGAACACTCTATATTTTATCATGCCGATCACCGCCTGTTGCGAATTTAGCGAAAGAGGTTATGAGAGGGGCTATAGATGTTAAGACCTTATCATAGGTAGGGGCCGAAGCTGTTGGTATAATCATAGCAGAAGCCGATCAAAGCGCAATTACTTGTAGGAGTGGGGGATTTTGTATGAGTAAAGTGCTTCATTCGCCTATCACGGCGCAGTCCTCTGCGATCAAAGCGGAGTCGAAATGGAGCAAGGGGTTCAAGAAGACGTGGCCGCTTCACCTGCTGATTTTACCGGCAACGGTTATCGCCGTTGTGTTTCACTATTTGCCGATCTTCGGGCTGGTGATGGCCTTTCAGGACTATAAGCCTTGGCTCGGGTTTATGAATTCGGAGTGGGTCGGGTTGAAGCACTTCGAGTCTTTGTTTATGTTTGACGAGTCGGTACAAGTGATATGGAATACTCTGGTGATTTCAGTGCTTAAGATCGTGTGCGGACTGTTTGTACCGATCGTGATTGCTTTACTGTTGAACGAGATTCGTAAAGAAGGGTTCAAACGGAGCATCCAGACGCTCGTCTATCTTCCGCATTTCCTGTCGTGGGTCATTCTGGGCGGCATTCTTATTGATTTATTGTCGGTCAAAGGCGGAATCGTCAATCGGATGTTAGCGGACTGGTTCGGGCAGCAGCCGATCTTCTTCCTTGGAGACGGCGATTGGTTTCGGTTCGTCCTCATTGTCAGCGATATCTGGAAGGAATTCGGCTTCGCGATGATTATTTATCTTGCGGCGATTGCAGGCGTGAATCCTTCACTATACGAGGCAGCCGAAGTGGATGGCGCAACGCGGCTGCAGCAGACGGTCAACGTGACGCTGCCGGCCATGCTGCCGATTATCGCCGTCGTCGCTACATTGCAGCTCGGCAACGTTCTAAATGCAGGCTTCGATCAGATTTTCAACCTGTACAATCCTCTTGTTTACGATAAAGGCGATGTAATCGATACGTTCGTCTATCGTTCGGCTATGTTGAAAGGGGATTTCAGCTTTGCTACGGCCGTCGGAATGTTCAAATCGATCATTAGCTTTGCTCTGATTATCATCTCGTACAGAATGGCGTACAAGTTTGCGAACTACCGGATTTTTTAAAGTAGGAGGGGAGACGTTTGTATTATAAAACAACAGGATATAGAGTCTTCAGCATCTTCAATAATCTCTTTCTGATTTTCTTGTCCTTGCTTTGCATCTTACCGTTAATACATGTACTGGCGGTGTCGTTCAGCGGCAAATCGGCGGCAACGGCTAACATCGTTAACCTCCTGCCGGTGAATTTCACGCTGGAGTCGTACGGGAAAACCATCAATAATCCTGCATTTATTAGCGCGCTGTTGTATTCGGTATACCGGACCGTTCTTGGCACCGCGATCGGTATGGCCGTCATCGTATTTGCGGGCTATGCGTTATCGAAGCGTTATGCCGAATTCAAATCCAGGAACGCATACATGTGGTTTTTTGTATTTATCATGTTATTCTCCGGCGGTCTGGTCCCCGGTTACATTTTGATTACGAACTTGCATCTCATTAACACCATCTGGGCGCTGGTTCTGCCTTCGGCATTAAGCGTATACAACATGATACTTCTGATGAACTTCTTCCGTACGATACCGGAAGAGCTTGAAGAGGCGGCGCTGATTGACGGCGCGGGGCTGTTCCGAATCTTGTTCAGCATCCATTTGCCGGTATCCATGCCCGCATTGGCGACGATTACGCTCTTCACATTGGTAGGCCATTGGAACTCCTGGTTCGACGGACTTATCTATATGATGGACACTGCGAAGTACCCGCTTGCCACCTACTTGCAAACTGTCGTCGTACAGCAGGATTTCAGCAAGATGAGCATTAATCCTGAGGATTTGGAAAACTTGTCGCAAAGAACGGTTAAGGCCGCTCAAATCTTCATCGGTGCGCTCCCGATTTTGCTTGTATATCCATTCCTGCAAAAATTCTTCGTGAAGGGAATTGTGCTTGGAGCGGTGAAAGAGTAGAAAGGAGGCAACCGAAGGTTGTCCGCGATAACGAATATTTGCAGAAAGGAGCTGATGCATGATGGAAGTGTTCGAATTACCGTCCGGAGCGTTCCTCTGCAGCGGGGATACTAGGATGGAGGTAGTCGGCGCCGACGGGCTTCGATTGGAAACCGCGCCGCAAGGCGGAGGGGTACATATGGATGCACGAACAAGTCCCGTCAGCGTCTGGACGGAGTTCGATTATTTGACGGCGGATGTGTACCATGAGTCGCATGACGTCCTCGTTGTGCTGTTCACATTTGCGGATGAAGCGAACCGTTCGATAACCGTTCATTACGGTGTATTGCCGCGCGTAACCACCCGGATCTGCCTGCCATTGACCGCTCTTAACGGAGAGAAGCTGTTCCTT
Source organism: Paenibacillus alkalitolerans (assembly GCF_016482785.1). Taxonomy (GTDB): domain Bacteria; phylum Bacillota; class Bacilli; order Paenibacillales; family YIM-B00363; genus Paenibacillus_AE; species Paenibacillus_AE alkalitolerans. The sequence continues at coordinate 93,214 of NZ_JAEMXM010000019.1, forward strand.
GAACGGTTTCCGGGAGTCATGCAATCCGTCCTGCGGGGAGACGCATACGTGGACAGAAACCGTATCACCCGGTTTACCGTCTCAACGATCGCTTCGGTTACATCGAGAAGGCTGGTAATATCCGGCCTTTCTTTACGTCAATCCGTGCCGCAGTTTCAATATGAATCGAAGGCATATGTAGATGCGCTTGGTCAGTTGGCATGGAAGGATTGGATCGGCAAGACAAGCGGTTCCGAGGAACTTATACGTTCTTTGAGAGATGAGTGGCGGCTTTCGCGAGAAGAAGATACGGCTCACCCCGATCGCGGCCGTTATGGCGGTTGGAAGCGGCTTCGCTTCGAATCGACCGGTTTTTTCCGGACGGAACATGACGGACAGCGGTGGTGGTTCGTCGATCCCGAAGGGTATGCCCTGTTCAGTACGGGGCTCGATTGCGTTAATCCGCCCGAAGCGATGCGGGTATCCGGGATGGAGCATCTTCTTCCGGAACATCCTGACGAAGACGAAGAGTTCCGCGACGCATGGGTGCAAAGAGGCTACAGCTTTGGGATTGCCAACCTGATCCGCGCGTTCGGAGACGAATGGCGGGATAAGTGGGCACAATTAACGGAGCATCGCATGAAGTCGTGGGGGATGAACACGATCGGGAATTGGTCGGGCCACGAATTTATCAGGCAATCGGATCTGCCGTACGTTTATCCGATGGAAGGTTTCCCGACTACGGAACAGACCATATTCAGAGATTTCCCGGATGTGTTCAGTCCGGATTACGAGAAGAAGGCCGAAGCCTTCGCGGAACAGCTGCTTGCGATGAGGGATGACCGTCGACTGATCGGGTACTTTATGCGAAACGAGCCTCATTGGGCATTTGTTGACGGTTTGAACCTGACGGAGCAGATGCTGCGCTCACCCGTGCGATTCGCGAGCAAGGTGCGCTTTGTGGAATGGCTGATCGAAAAATATAAAACCGTCGATGGCTTGAACGCAGCTTGGGGAACCACCTTTGCACGGTTTGAGGATTTGTACGATGAAAGGGTATTTACCGTATGGTCCGGCAATTCGGCAAGTCAAGACGATTTCAACGCATTTAACCGGCTCATGATCCGGCGTTACGTCGAAGTGCCGGCTGCATTTTGCAAGCAAGCGGACCCAAATCATCTCAACTTGGGAATGCGCTACGCATGGGTTGGCAGCGATGACGTGTTGGAAGGATGCGAAGCTTTCGACGTATTCTCCATTAATTGTTACCAAATTAAGCCGGATCGGGAGATGATTAGGCGTATCAGCCAACGGTTAAATCAGCCGCTCATGATCGGCGAGTTCCATTTCGGAGCCGCAGATGCAGGGATGTTGGCCTACGGGATTCGAGCTGTTTCAAGCCAGTCCGATCGCGGAATGGCCTACCGATACTTCGTCGAGCAGGCGGCTTCCATACCGGAGCTCATTGGCGTTCATTATTTTCAGCTGAACGATCAACCGGTATTGGGACGGTTCGACGGAGAGAATTATCAGATCGGGATCGTAGACGTATGTCAACAGCCATACCGTCCGTTCGTCCAAGCCATGAAGCTTGCGCATGAACGGATATATGATATTCGCGTCGGAAAGATGGCTCCAACTGCCGATCGTCCGAACGAAATACCGAAAACAGGATTTTGACCCCGCTAAAGAACGTGAGGCAAAAGAACGCGGAGAGGAGTATTACACCCCTGACCGCGTTCGTAAGATGCAATATGCTAAGTGTTTAGCTGCTGCCAGTAGGGACGTACGGTTCGATAAGGGGGAAGCCATGCGAGTGGTTTCCCTGCTTTATCTCTGCTCGATATGTTTTAACCGGTCAACAATCCATCCTTACGCGCCTTTTCTACCGCCTCGTCGCGATTGCTGACGCCGAGCTTGCCGTAGATGGTAGAAATGTAATTGCGCACCGTTCCTTCGGACAAGAACAGCTTTGCCGCCAACGTCTTATAACGCATCCCCGAATCGAGATACTTCAATATCTCCATCTCGCGCTTGGTTAACCCGTACAGACCCCGATCCGCGGCAGCCAATTCGACGGCCTCGGAAACGCGATTGAACCTCTCGAGCATTTTGTCCGTTATTTCTCGAGTAATAGCGGTTCCCCCCGAATGAACGAGGCGCACCGTCTCGATTAATTCCTGCAATTGCGCCGACTTCAGGCAATACCCGTCAGCGTCGCTCTTTAAAGCGGTAAGCGCCTGATCCAGCTCCTCGAAGGTGGACATCATCAACACTTTAATTCCCGGGTAAGCTTGTTTGATTTTCTGCAAAGCGGAAATTCCGTCCATGACGGGCATACGCATGTCCATCAAAATCATATCCGGATTCGTTCGTTCGCAGACCGCAATAGCCTCAAGCCCGTTCCCTGCAGTTCCCGCTACATGGATTCCTTCCTCATTCTCCAACAAAGTCTTTAACCCCTCAAGTACGATCGGCTGGTCGTCTACAATGACGACATGGATGACCTGCTTGGTCTCAAGCGAATGATACGGTAGAGAGCAGGTCACGATCGTTCCGTTCCGTGGATCGGACTGAAGCTGTATGCTTCCGTTCAAGGCCTCAAGCCTCTCGCGCATACCCGCTATGCCGAAACCGGGCTGCAAAGCTTCTTGTCCCGTTCCGTTATCCCGGATCTGCAGCGTAATGCGATCCTTCTCGAAGCGAAGCGTCAATGCGATATCATCCGCCTGACCGTGCCGAACCGAGTTGGTCAGCGTCTCTTGCAAGCAGCGCATGAACGTTAACCGGCTGTGCCGCGGTACTTGAACAGGATCCCCCGATTGTTCCAGCGCAACCTTAACGCCGGTTTGCTGCGCGAATGTCCGGGCGATTTCGTCTAACAGCACCGGCAGCGGCAAGTCCGTTTGTTCCGTTCTCATATCGTGAATATGCCTGCGAATATCCTCGAACCCCTCCCTCGTCAGGGACAGGAGCGTTTCCAGCTTGTTCTTTTCCAGGCCGGGTGCCATCGACGCGCGAAGCGACTCCATTCCCATGATCAGGGATGTCAGCATATGTCCGATCGTATCATGCAATTCGCGCGAAAGCCGGTTTCGCTCCTCCAGAAGCGTTATTTTCTCAATCTGCTTTATATTTTGCTCCAGCATTTTGTTTTGCTCTTCGATGATTTTGCTTTGCTTGTTTGAAGTAATAAGCAAACGAAAGGCATAGCCTAATCCGTAAGAAATGCAATAATTGAAAATAACTCCGAATACGATGACATCCCAGAACTTGTTCATATGCCAACCGAGCCATGCGGGAAAGGCGAAGGCGGCCAGAGGAGCCAGCCATATATACGCATAGCCGGGGCTGTTGTAACCGATCATGAAAGAAATCGGAAGGAGATACAAATGTGTGTCCGGGTGCGATTTGTTCAGAAGGAACAGGATCACTCCGGGAAGCAGCAGCTCGCATGCAGCATACAGATGATGATTGATCTGCATAACCAGGTACGGAACGGATAAGACAATAAAAGTAATACCCAGCTTGATCCAGAACGGAAAGCTCCACTGCCCCTCCACTTCCCATAAAAGCGCAATGATAGAAATGCACCAGCAAATCCTGAATGCAATCATGAACCAATCGTACCATTCCCATCTTTTCACCAGACCGCGCATGACCATTCCCCCATGATGCCTTATCCAGTCATTATACTCCTAGTCACATCAGCAGTAAAAACTATTATTACAATCTGTCATAGGGAAAATGTGACGTTTTATAACTGGACGGTATGACCGGTTTTTATGTCAAATGTATGGTGATGAATCTTCCAATTTAAACTTATACGACTGAAAGGATGAGAAAGACAATGAACAAAAACACTGTAATTCGCGGAATGACGGCAGTTGTGCTTATTCTGCCGCTGGCAGCGTGCGCTTCCCAGGATATCGCGACACTGAGCGCCACTGCCAGTACCGGTGCGGCGACGACCGCTGAATGGTCCTACTCGGGTGATACGGGGCCAGACAAATGGGGAACTCTGGATCCGCAATATGCAGCTTGCGCGAATGGAACCGAACAGTCTCCGATCGATATCGAACTTTCACAATTAAAAGTGGACAAAGAGTTAGGGGAATTCGAGACCAATTATAAACCGACCGCCTTCACTCTAATGAACAATGGGCATACCATTCAAGCCAATGACGCATCCGGCAGCAATACCATTACCGTTGAAGGCAAAGTATACACGCTCGTTCAACTGCATTTCCATAAACCTAGCGAAAACCAGATCAACGGTAAAACCTTCGATATGGAGATGCATCTTGTGCACAAGAATAATGAAGGCAAGCTTGCAGTACTAGGCGTTCTGATCAAGTCCGGCAGTGAAAACAAACAACTGGCGGAAATGTTCTCGAAGCTTCCGAAGGAAGAGACCGAGGAAGATCTCAAGCTGGATCAAGTCATTGATTTGAACGCGCTGCTGCCTAAAGATAAGAAAGCATTCCACTATAAAGGTTCATTGACTACGCCGCCCTGCACGGAAGGCGTGGACTGGACAGTAATGGAGGAACCGATCGAACTATCCGAAAAGCAGATTCAGGCGTTCGGCGCCATTTTCTCCGATAATCATCGCCCTGTCCAGCCGCTCAACGGCAGAACGATTGAAACCCAATTAAGGCGCTAACTCGCAGATTCAGCGGCCGGTGGAAGAACACCGGCCGTTGTTTTAATTATTGTAAAGCCTAAAAGTTTATAAATACGATTGACAGATCAAATATCGCATGAGAAAATGTACACGCGTACATAAGCAAGCGTTTTCACTCAGATAGGATGACTTCATGATGGCAACCCGTAAAGAAGTAGCGCAAAAAGCAGGCGTTTCGGAAGCGACGGTGTCGCGGGTGCTGAACGGCGTCGGCCCGATCAAGGAGTCGACGCGCAGGCGCGTGCTGGAAGCGGCGAAGGAACTAAATTACCACCTGAACGTGGTGGCGGCGAGCTTTGCCCGCGGACGAAGCGGCAATATCGGCGTCGTGCTGCCTCACGTCCCCAAAGTGCATCTGTTTTCAACATACTACTTTTCCGAATTGTTGAGCGGCATTGGGGAAGCCGTTGGCACAAGCGGGTACGGCTTGCTGCTTCTGTTCCGCGATCCGGCGTCGGAGTACGATTATGTGTCGTTGTTTCGATCGCAACGGATCGACGCCTGCATCATCCTTGGCGCCAGCTCGCTGCCGGCGGAAACCGAAAGTGTGCGGCGGCTTGCGGAGGCGGGTTTGCCTTTTTGCGTCATTGACCAGTATTTTGAACACCCCGGAGTGAGCATCGTTGCGGCGGATCACGAGTCGGGCAGTTATGAAGCGGTAAAGCATCTGCTGTCCGGAGGGTACGGACGAATCGGATTTATTAACGGTTCGCCCCATTACTCGAACAGCCGGGAGCGCCTCAACGGTTACCGGCGCGCCCTGTCCGAGGCGGGGATCGGGTACGACGAGACGATCGTGTATGAAGGCAACTACAGCCGAACGAGCGGTCATCAGCTGACGGAGGCCGTGATCGCGAATCGCGGCAGGCATGACGCCATGTTCGTGTCGAATGACCGGATGGCCATCGGCTTGATGCAAGGGCTGCGCGAACGCGGCTATACGCTGCCTGCCGACCTGCCGATCGTAGGCAGCGACGATTCGGATGCCGCGCGAATTTCGGATATTCCGCTTACGACGGTGCACGTACCTTTTTACCGCATGGGGTGTTCGGCGACTGAACGGCTGTTGGACCGTCTGACGGACCGGAATAATGAGCATATGGCTTTCACTGAGAAGCTTCCTACTCATTTGACTGTCCGTAAGTCTTGCGGTCTCAAACGCATAGAGCAAGGCTAATGATCAGTACATTTATGAATCCTGGGAGGGAGCATTCATGAAGCAAGTGAATGTCGGAATGGTTGGTTACAAATTTATGGGCAAAGCTCACAGCCAGGCGTATCGGGATGTGCCGATGTTTTTCCCGGACGCGCCGAAGCCGGTGATGAAAGCGATTTGCGGACGCGACAAGTCCGGCGTGGAACAAGCTGCCGCACAGTTCGGTTGGGAATCCAGCATTACGGATTGGACCGAGCTTGTGAACCGGGATGACATTGATGTCATCGACATCAATGCGCCTTCCAACGTTCATAAAGAAATCGCAATTGCGGCGGCAAAAGCGGGAAAACATATCTTTTGCGAAAAGCCGCTTGCTCTGACCCTCTTGGATTCGCGAGAGATGCTTGCGGCCGCCGAACAAGCCGGGGTAAAGCATATGGTCGGTTTCAACTACCGCTTCGCTCCGGCCGTACAGCTGGCGAAAAAGCTGATCGATGAAGGGCGGCTCGGAACGATTTATCATTTCCGCGCGTGGTTTCTGCAGGACTGGATCGTCGATCCCGATTTTCCGCTCGTTTGGCGTCTGGACAAGAATATTGCAGGCTCCGGCTCGCACGGCGATCTCGGCGCGCACTTGATCGATTTGTCTCATTTCTTGTTAGGCGATATGTCCGAAGTGATCGGCATGAGCGAAACGTTCATCAAAGAACGCCCGATGCCGAGCTCGATGACGGGCCTCAGCGCTAAAGGCAGCAAGGATGCGCCGCGCGGGCCGGTCACGGTAGACGATGCAACATTGTTCCTAACCAGATTTGAAGGCGGAGCGCTAGGCAGCTTCGAGGCGACCCGCTTCGCGTCCGGCCACCGCTGCACGAATTCGTTTGAAATTAACGGCAGCAAGGGGAGCGTGAAATTCGATTTCGAGCGGATGAACGAACTGCAGGTGTATTTTACGGACGATGCAGCCGATGTGCAGGGCTTCCGCCGCGTGCTTGCGACCGATCCGGCTCACGCTTACATGGACGCTTGGTGGCCTCCCGGACACACGATCGGTTACGGGCAGACGTTCACACACGAAGTCGTCGAGCTTCTTAGAGCGCTCTCCGAAGACAGGCAGCCGGTTCCGAATTTCCATGACGGCGTGAAATGTCAAGCGGTGTTGGGAGCGGTGGACCGGTCCATTGAAGAGCGCCGCTGGGTAAGCATCAACGAGATGTAGCACCGGTACTGAAAGAGAAACGAAAGGAGAGGAAGCGTAAATGAGAAAGGCGTTGATCGTTTGGGGAGGGTGGCTTGGCCACCAGCCGAAAGAAGTGGCGGAAATTTTTCGCGAAGTGTTGGAGAATGAAGATTTTGAGGTGGAGGTATCCGATACGCTTCAGGCATTCTCCGATGCCGAGAAGCTTAAATCGCTCGATTTGATCATCCCCGCATGGACGATGGACCGCATCGACCAGCAGCTGGTAAACAACGTGTCGGCTGCGGTGCAAAGCGGCGTCGGCTTAGCGGGCTGCCACGGCGGCATGTGCGACGCGTTCCGGGAAAATGTGGACTGGCAATTTATGACCGGCGGCAACTGGGTTGCCCATCCGGGCAACGACGCCGTCGAATACACGGTGAATATCGCGAACAGCTCGAGTCCGCTCGTAGACGGATTGGAGGATTTCAGGGTCAAGTCCGAGCAGTATTATCTGCATGTCGATCCCGCTGTCGAAGTGCTGGCTACGACACGCTTTCCGACAGTACCAGGTCCTCATTCGCTCAACAAGATTGTCGACATGCCAATTGCGTGGACGAAGCGTTGGGGCGTCGGCCGGGTGTACTATAATTCGCTTGGACATCAAGCGAACATTATCGAGATGCCGGTCGTGAAGGAAATGATGCGCCGCGGATTTCTGTGGTGCGCCGAAGGCAAAGCTTTGGCGCAGGCGCAAGGAACGAAAGCGGCGGCATATACGGGCATGGCGGACAGCCAACTTTAACAGGAGCGATAAGGACAATGGATAAAATAAAGGTTGGCATCATCGGCACCGGAAATATTAGCGGCATTTACTTGAAGAACGGAAAGCTGTTTGATTCGATGGAAGTGGTCGCTTGCGCGGATTTGGACGTCGAACGCTCGAAGGCGAAGGCGGCCGAATTCGGAATCCGGGGTTGTTCGGTTGAGCAGATGCTCGCCGATCCGGACATCCAAATGATTATCAACCTCACTATTCCCCAGGCGCATGCGGACGTTTGTCTGCAAGCGTTGGAAGCGGGCAAGCATGTCTATGTCGAGAAGCCGTTGGCGGTTACCCGCGAAGACGGCCGCAAGGTGCTTGATATGGCGGCGAAGAAAGGGCTTCTCGTCGGAAGCGCTCCGGACACGTTCTTGGGCGGGGGAATTCAAACGTGCGTCAAGCTCATTGAGGACGGCGCGATCGGAACTCCGATCGGCGCAACCGCGTTTATGATGAGCGGCGGGCACGAAAGCTGGCACCCGGCGCCAGAGTTCTACTACCAGCCAGGCGGCGGCCCGATGTTCGACATGGGACCGTATTACTTGACGGCGCTCATCGCAATGCTCGGTCCGATTCGCAGAGTGACCGGCTCCGCCCGGATTTCTTTCCCGGAACGGACCATAACAAGCAAGCCGAAATTCGGGCAAAAGGTGACGGTGGAAGTTCCTACGCACGTTGCTGGTATTATGGATTTCGAATCTGGCGTCGTCGGCACGATCTTGACCAGCTTCGACGTTCGCGGAGGATCGCGGCTGCCTTGCATCGAATTGTACGGCAGCGAAGGCACGATCGTCGTTCCGGATCCGAACACTTTCGGCGGTCCGGTCATCGTACGGCGCGCAGGCTCGCAGGAATGGGCTGAAGCTCCGCTTACTCACGACAATGTCGGGAATGCGCGAGGCGTGGGAGCGGCCGATATGGCGAGAGCGATCCAAACCGGACGCAACCACCGCGCGAACGGCGAGATGGCGTACCACGTGCTTGAGGCGATGCACGGCTTCCACGACGCGTCCGAGCAAGGCGCGCATTACGCGATGAAGAGCACTTGCTCGAAGCCGGCGCCGCTGCCGCCCGGACTGGCTGATTATTCGCTGGACTAATATTTTTTTACAACATAAAGTACCGTTCCGACGTTGTTTTCGGAGCGGTTCTTTATGTTATGGCAATGGTTTGCTCGCAGATTACGGCCTGATTTCCAATTTTTTCGCTAATTCCCCTATAAGTTTAGCGTTATGGCAACGTGCTGTCCATAAACTCTAAAGCCCCTTAATCGTATTGGAGTCATCGTA
>NZ_JAEMXM010000002.1 GCF_016482785.1 Paenibacillus alkalitolerans
AAGCTTGTCTTGCTCAACTCCGCCGCTCGAAGCGACAGGAAATACAATGTATCACATTTGCCCGGCGGCTTGCAACCGGAAAGTTTTCCCAACCGTTGCATTCTCTCACAAAAGTCTCATTCAAGACCCGATCGATCTCGCGGCCGGAATTACAATGTATCACGATTGCTAATCCGAGTACAAGCACTAATTTTCTCCAACCGCCCCCGTCAATAAACGAATGCCTGCCTGTCGCAGCACCTTTCGGAACAGCGAAGGCGGCTGCGCGGTAAACGTTCTGCCGTCCGGCAGCACGATCTTCCAAGCGTGCAGCAGCTGATGGTTTACTCCGTTCACCGCTTTTCCACCATACTTAATATCGCCCAACAGCGGATGACCGATGCTTTGGAAATGAGTGCGGATCTGGTGCGTCCGGCCGCTAACCAGCTCAACTTCTACAAGTGTATATCCTTGCCCGTACTCCAACGCTTGATATCTGGTCGTCGCTTCCTTTTCCTCAGAATTTCCCGAACCGCCGCCGCTCACAACAATCGTACGATTTCTCCCCTCGTCGCGCACCAAGGCGCGGGTAATCGTCCCATTCCCCGTCACTTTGCCTTCGACGACCGTTACATAATACTTTTCCAATTCGCGCTTTTGGATCCATTGGTTCAATTGATGCAGCATGCCGGCCGTTTTTCCGATCAGAATAAGTCCGCTTGTATTCCGATCCAACCGATTGGCGGTGGCTGGCGAAAACAGATGGCTGTCCAACAATCCTTTCTTATAAAGATAAGCGTGGACCCGGGTAATCATCGTATCCTTCTGCTCGGTTTGGTCCGGATGAGTGAGCAATCCGGCGGGTTTGTTGACAAGCATCAGCTCATCGTCCTCATAGACGACATCAATGTCGCTTCGGATGCCCGAATATTTTACTTTCTTTTCCGCCCTGCTTGACTGTTTGAACGTCTCGTCGTCAATAAAAATCGTTAATTCGTCACCGGCCGCCATCTCATAATTCTGCTTTTTCCGTTTGCCGTTCACTTTGACTTTCCCTTGATCGATCATTTTATAAATTTGTCCCAAAGGATAATTCGGCATTAAATTCCGTACATAGCGGTGGAGCCGTTTTCCGCTTTCGGAAGGGGTAACCGTACGGGTGATCATGATTCAATGGCACTCCCAGCATTAAATGTTAATGTTATTGTAAATACAGTTTACCATATGAAGCAAAAAAGAAAGCCCCGTTCGCGTTCAACGGGACTGTAACTGCCGCATTCATCTACTGCGTTTGCTTATTTCCATGGCGCGGCTTACTAGCCCGCAAACCGCTCCGAGCAAAGCCCCGGCCGCAACCTCCTGAGGCATATGTCCGAGCTGCTCCTCGAGAGCTTCCCTTCGTTCGGCATGGTATACACCCGGCTGCCGGTCGGCAAGCTTCTCGACTTGTACGTCAAGCGCATTAAGTTTTACGGCCATCTCGCCGGCATGCCGGCGAATGCCCATCGCGTCATACATTACGATAAGTCCGAATATCGAGCTTATGGCAAAATCGATCGCCGAAACGCCTTTCTTTAACGCAACATATGTGGCTAAAGACGTAACGCCTGCAGCGTGAGAGCTCGGCATGCCGCCCGCATCGGTCAAAGCTCCCCATTCCCATTTGCCCGTCCGGAAAAACCGCAGCGGAAGCTTCAAACCTTGAGCCAAGGCGATACCGGTTATACCGGTTATTACCGCTCTGTTCAACGCAATCACCTCTCGCCTTAGCATCGTTCATATGCCGGACAAATATGCAGGGAGGCTACCGATTTCAGAAGGCAGTCGGCGGTTGCCGGTCGGCGGCTAATCTTGGTTTGCCGCCACAGGAGCTCCGATCGCCAATCCGGCAGCCAGAAAACAGCCTCCCAAAGTGGTAAGTACCTTCTTCGAGAATACATATTGAAACCCTGCTTCATTTCGGTCATCAGCGGGAAAATACTCCCAAATAAAGTGACGTAAGTCATTTTCTTCCGATTGTCGAAAAACGATAGAAACAGTCGATACATGCGCTTCCCCGGGAAATACGGGCAATCTTATTTCCCGGATGACAAATCCAACCATCCCATCTCTTCAGGCGTGAGAACGAGCTGCGAGCCCTGATGGGATGAATGCAGCTCATCCAAGTTCCCCGGACCGATCAGGGCGCACGTCGGGAACGGTTGATTCAACACGTATGCCAATGCGATTTGAATTGTGGTCATTCCTTTTTCTTTCGCAAGCTGCTCCGCTCTTCTCAATCGCTCCCAATTGTCATCACTGTAAAATACGCGGACGATATTGGCGTCATCGCGAACGTCGGGCCGGAATCTCCCGGAAAAAAATCCGCGCGCTTGCGCCGACCACGACAACAGCGGCAGTTGACTCTGCGTATGCCAACGAATCGCTTCGTCATCTACGGATATGCAGCCGGTCCAGAACGGCTCATTCGCACGGGCCAAGCTCAAATTTGGGCTGCTGAACGAAAATCCGACAAGCCCATGGTCTTTCGCATAATCGTTCGCTTCTTGAATGCGCTGGTGCGTCCAATTGGAGACGCCGATTGCGCGCACGAGACCGGATTCGATCAATTCGTTAAGAACCTCCACAATGGGTCCGACCGGCACGCCCGGATCGTCCCGATGGAGGGCGTACAAATCGACGTACTCGAGCTGAAGCCTGTCCAGACTCACGCTGATATCTTCGCGTATCGCCTGCGGATACACTCTCGGACCCGAATTGCCGTGAGGATGAGCTCCCTTCGTCCAAACGTTGACAACGTTCCGATTTTTGCTTTCCCTCAACCACATTCCGAGAGCCTTCTCGCTCTCCCCGCCGCCGTATATTTCAGCCGTGTCTATCGTATTTCCGCCGATCGAAACGAACGCGTCCATAATGGGACCGATTCGGTCAAGAATTTCCGGTTTGTAATAGTCCGTTCCTAAAATCAATCGCGATACGTCGCGCTCTAAACCCGGAATTTGAATGTATTTCATCGCTCTGCCTCCTATGCTTCATATATTCGTCATCGCGGACAACCTTCGGTTGCCTCCTTATATCGCGGACAACCTTCGGTTGCCTCCTTATAATGAAACGCGAATGCGTTCTCTTGCCGACAGCAAACAGGCGTCGATAACCGTCATGTTTTTCACGGCGTCGGAAGGAGGATACTTTTGTGCCGTTTTGCGAAGCACGTTTTCTGCGAAGACGTCCGCTTGCAGCGAGTACGTGTTCAGCTCGGGCATCGTTTCTTCCCGGCGCTGTCCTTTCGCAATGACGTAAAAATTCTGATTTCCGATAAATGCGGAAGGCACTTCAATACGGCCGACGGTTCCTAGAATCTCCAGCGTATTCCGGAAATCGGCCCACATGCCGCAGTCGAAAGTCAAAGATACGTCACCCGCAAATTCGAGAAGCCCGGATGCCATCATATCCACATCGTCATGCTCCGGCGAGAACAACGCACGGCAAGTTACCGCTTCGGGCTCGGCTCCCAAGATCATGCGCGCTGCGCTGATGGGATAACATCCCACATCGTATACGGAGCCGCCTCCCCACTCTTTCCGAAACCGCACGTTCTCGCGATTCCCCGCGCTGTTGAAGGTGAACGTTCCGTGAATACCGCGAATGTCGCCGATTTCTCCGGAAGCGATAATATCCTTGATCCGGTCCCATCTTGGATGATGACGGTACATGAACGCTTCCGCAAGGACGACGCCCGCCTTTTCGCAAGCTTCCACCATCTCATGAGCTTCCTTGGCGTTCAATGCAATCGGCTTTTCGCATAAAACATGTTTGCCGGCTTCCGCCGCCCTAATCGTCCATTCCTTATGCAAATGGTTCGGCAGTGGAATGTACACCGCGTCTATTGAATCGTCTTGAAGCAATTGCTCATAACTGCCGTACGCGGTCGGAATGCCCAGCGATTCCGCGGTTTCTTTCGCTTTGTCCTCCGTTCGGCTGGCAATGGCGGCAACGACGCCGCTCTTAGACGCTTGAATTCCAGGAATGACGGCTCGCTTCGCAATCGCCGCGCTGCCGACAATCCCCCACCGCAGCTGTTGATTAGACATAAGACTCACTCTCCTGTCAGAATGGCATGTTTCTTTCACCCTCTCCTGACATTATAAAAAAAGCCCGGAATTAGCGATATATTAACATTTTCTACTGGGATATAAGGATATTAATGAGGGAAACCGAGAAGTGATCAATTGGAAACATCCTTCCTGATTGACATATGAATACTCATTGTTTCCTCGGAAAAACAAGAATATAATCAAATTCGGAACCAGCAAATATAGAAAAGGTGTATGCGATGAGTATTTTAACCGTTAAAAATTTAAGCCACGGCTTTGGAGACCGCGCTATATTCAATGATGTATCCTTCCGGCTGTTGAAAGGCGAGCATATCGGATTGATCGGTGCGAACGGCGAGGGAAAATCGACGTTTATGAACATCGTCACGGGCAAGCTCGAACCGGATGCCGGGAAAGTGGAATGGTCCAAACACGTCAGAGTCGGTTATCTCGACCAACACGCAGTATTGCAAAAAGGCATGACGATACGGGACGCATTGAAGAGCGCGTTTCAATATTTGTTCGACATGGAACAAAAAATCAATCAATCCTATGAACGAATGGCAGAAGCAAGTCCGGAAGAGATGGAAGCGCTGTTGGAAGATGTCGGCACGCTGCAGGATATTTTGACGAACAACGATTTTTACGTGATAGATGCGAAGGTCGAAGAAATTGCGCGAGGGCTCGGTTTGGACGATATCGGGTTGGACCGCGACGTTCACGATTTAAGCGGCGGTCAGAGGACAAAGGTGCTGCTCGCCAAGCTGCTGCTGGAGAAACCGGACATCTTGCTCTTGGACGAGCCGACAAACTATTTGGATGAATCTCACATCGAATGGTTGAAGCGCTACCTGCAAGAATACGAGAACTCTTTTATCCTTATTTCGCACGACATTTCGTTCTTAAACAGCGTTGTCAATCTGATTTACCATATGGAAAACCAAGAGCTGAACCGCTATGTCGGCGACTATGACCATTTCAAGCAAGTGCACGAAGCGAAGAAAGAGCAGCTCGAGGCGGCCTACAAGAGGCAGCAGCAGGAAATCGCCGATCTGAAAGATTTCGTGGCGCGAAACAAGGCTCGCGTCTCTACCCGTAATATGGCGATGTCCCGTCAGAAGAAGCTTGATAAGATGGATATCATTGAACTCGCCAAGGAGAAACCGAAACCGGAATTCCGTTTCAAAGAAGCGAGAACGTCAGGGAAAGTCATATTCGAAACAAAGGAACTTGTCATCGGTTATGACGAACCGTTGTCCAAGCCTCTTAACCTTCGTTTGGAACGGGGACAGAAAATCGCGCTTTCAGGAGCGAACGGTATCGGCAAGACTACGCTTTTGCGCAGCATTTTGGGAGAAATTCGGCCGATCTCGGGTTCCGTCGAGCTAGGAGATTACCTGCATATCGGATATTTCGAGCAAGAAATCAAGGGGACGAACTACAACACTTGCATTGACGAAGTGTGGAACGAGTTTCCGTCTTTCACGCAATTCGAGGTGCGCGCCGCATTGGCGAAATGCGGGCTGACGACCAAACATATCGAAAGCAAAGTCGAGGTGTTGAGCGGAGGCGAGAAAGCGAAGGTCCGGCTTTGCAAGCTCATCAATAAAGAAACGAATGTGCTTGTGCTCGACGAGCCGACCAACCACTTGGACGTAGACGCAAAGGACGAATTAAAACGCGCCGTTCAAGCGTATAAAGGAACTGTGCTGCTCATCTGCCACGAGCCGGAGTTTTACAGGGATGTGACGACGGACCTGTGGAATTGCGAAACGTGGACAACTAAAGTGTTTTAACTATTCGTCACACTAAAGTTTAAACCGGTTAATTTGATCCCATTGCTGTTCCAGCATCAATATTTGTTTCTGTTTCGGGCCGATCAGATCGAAATGCGGGTACCTGTCCCGGGCGTGAATGTATGCGGGATTCAAACCGTAAGAAACGAGCCACTCTTTCAACCGTTCGAGATCGGCGCATCCCACTTTCGTTACGGTTTTCACTTCCGGGAATCGCGGATGCAGCCAATAATGCGTGAGAAAAGCGATGTTGCCTTTGGAAACCTCCCGTTTCCATTCGTTTAATTCTTCCCGGTCGATTCCGAAAGCCATAATGTTCATACCTTCCCGTAGATCGAGGGGCTAGCCCGGAGTTTCATCTTATGAATGACCGGGATAGCCCCTTCATTTGTTTAGTCCGCCCAGTTGCCGTTTCGGAACAATGGTTCCCTTGTGCCATCCGTCTTAATTCCGTCGATATTCATCTCCGCGCTGCCGATCATAAAGTCGACGTGCGTGATGCTTTCGTTCAGTCCGCGCTCCGCGAGCTGTTCCTTCGTCATCGATTTTCCGCCTTCAATGCAGAACGAGTATGCGTTTCCGATCGCGAAGTGGTTCGAAGCATTCTCGTCAAACAACGTGTCGTAGAAGATGAGGTTCGTATCCGAAATCGGCGAGCGGTGTGGGACAAGGGCCATTTCGCCAAGATAATGCGAACCGTCGTCCGTATCGATTAGCCTCTTCAGCGTTTCATAACCGGTTTCCGCCGCAAAATCGACGATCCGTCCTTCGCGAAACGTTAACGAAAAGCCGTCGATGACATTGCCGCCGTAGTTAAGCGGCTTCGTATTCCGGACCGTGCCGTTTACTCCGGTCTTTAACGGCGCCGTGAACACCTCTTCCGTAGGAATGTTCGCGACGAACGGCACGCCCTTCTCGTTCACGCTGTCACCCGCTACCCAAACATGTTCCGGAGGCAATTCGACCGTAAGGTCCGTACCGTGCGCTTGATAGTGCAACGCCTTATATTTTTTCGCGTTTAGCGTTTCCATCCTCGTCCGCAAGTTGCTCAGATGCTTATTCCAAGCCTCAACGGGATCGTCATGATCGGCTCTCGTCGCGCTGAATACAGCATCCCAAAGCTTTGCCACCCTCTCTTCCGCCGGTACGTCCGGAAACACCTTTGACGCCCAAACATCGGTCGGCACAGCGAGAATACTCCAGCTAATTCTGTCCGACGTGACGTATTTGCGAAATTCGCTCATGGCCTCGCCTGCCGCTTTCCTCGAAGTCGCGATGCGGTCCGGATCGACGCCTTTCAACAAGTCGGGGTTTGACGAAATGAAGTACAAGAACGCCGCGCCGTCCGCAGCCATCTCTTCAAAACCTTTCGCTTTCCACAACGGGAACTCGGTGAAAGCTTCATCCGGCGCCAAATCGTATTTCAACCGGACTAAAACATCGTCGCTCCATTCCACGTGAACATTTTTCGCTCCTGCTTCGTATGCAGCTTTAGCAGCTTTTCTAACGAGCTCCAATGCAGACGTCGGGGCGTTAATGACGAGCGTCTGGTCTTTCTGAACATTGACCCCGATCTTTACGGCCAACTCCATGTAGTTATCAAGCTTTCGCTGAAATTCGTTCGAGCTCATTGAACTCACTCAACCTTCCATATCGATATGTACCGAAGTTTACCAATTCTTCTTGCCGCCGACAAATCCTGCCTGATCGGCAGCCTTTTGATTTTTGAAGCATTTTCGGGGTAAACTGGTTTATATTATAACTCTAGAATATACAAGTTTTGACGAAACGATTTTAGAGGACGTACCCGCTTCATTGAATGTGCTTGGATAGAAGCTTTTCGTACATATACCGAAAGATGAGGACAAATACCATGACTACAAACACTTTCGCCGCATTGGGCATTCGCAAAGAATTCGTTGACGCGCTCAAATCGCAAGGCATCGCAGTTCCCACACCTGTTCAACAACAAGCGGTTCCCGTGTTGCTTTCCGGTGACGACGCCATCGTGCAAGCGCAAACCGGTACCGGAAAAACGCTCGCCTTTTTGTTACCGATTCTGGAAATCGTCGAGCCTCGAAAGCCGGGAGTTCAAGCGCTCATTCTTACTCCGACCCGCGAATTGGCGATCCAAATCACTGCGGAAGCGAAGAGGCTGGCGCCCGTTGTCGGAGCCGGCGTTCTCGCCGTTTACGGGGGACAAGACGTCGACGCCCAAGTCCGTAAATTAAAGGGCGATACGCATATTGTCGTGGCGACGCCCGGACGGTTGCTCGATCATCTGCGCCGGGAAACGATCTCACTCTCGAACGTGACGATGTTTGTTTTGGATGAAGCGGATCAGATGCTTGCAATGGGGTTTTTAACGGAAGTCGAGGATGTTATTCGACAAATGTCCCCCCGACGCCAGACGATGCTCTTCTCCGCAACGATGCCCGGACCTGTACGGCGGTTGGCGGCAAATTATATGAAGCAGCCGAAGGATGTGCGAATTCAAGGCAAGCAGATCACTTTGGAAGATATTCGCCAGCTTGCCGTCGACACGACGGACCGTGCCAGAGCAACGACGCTGTTTCGGATGATCGATACATACAGACCGTATCTTGCGGTAGTTTTCTGCAGAACGAAAATTCGGGCGAAGAAGCTGACCGAAGCGCTGCTCGCCAACGGATACGAAGCGGACGAGCTGCACGGAGATTTGACGCAAGCGAAGCGGGAAGCGGTTATGAAACGGTTCCGGGATGCGAAGCTGCAAATCTTGGTTGCGACCGATGTGGCTGCGCGCGGACTCGACGTCGAAGGTGTGACCCATGTGTTTAACTATGACGTTCCTCTGGATACCGAGTCGTATATTCACAGGATCGGCCGCACCGGCCGGGCCGGACAGCAGGGGATGGCCGTCACCCTTGTTGCGCCGAAGGACCGCGCGGCTTTGCAGCATATAGAACGGGGAATCGGAAAGACGTTGGACCGCAGCAATATGTCCGAATTCGGGGTCGGACACGGCAACAAGGAGAAGGAACGTCCGGCGGGTCCGGAACGCCGGACGAAGCCGGGGAACGATCGCCGCGGCGGAAAATTCGGCAAGCATGACGGGAGAAGGCGCAATGAAGGAAATGCAAGACAGGGAAAACCTTATGTACGCAAGAGGAAATAATGCTAATGCTATTCCGGCTTGACACACACTCTCGACTCAAACGATAAAAAACGGGCAGTCTTCTTTGCATAAGAAGGACTGCCCGTTCTCTTATAAGACAATTAGAAATGTTTGGCGGCTTCGCGCGCTTTTTCGATCGCTTTCGCTTTGATGGCGGGAGCTTGATCCGGCGCCGCACCCATGCCTTCAGCAAAAATTGCTTCCAAGGAAGTTACGCCGATAAATGCCAGGACAGATTTCAAATGGCGGTGACCCATTTCAATATCTTGCATCGGACCTTGCGAATAGACGCCTCCGCTTGCTTGAATGTGCAGCGCTTTTTTGCCGGTTAGCAGCCCAACCGGCCCTTGTTCGGTATATTTAAAAGTTTTGCCTGCAATGCAGATCGAATCGATATAAGCCTTCATGACCGGAGGGTACGAGAAGTTCCACATCGGATTGACGAAAACATACTTGTCGGCGGCCGTAAACTGATCGACCAGTTGGCCGAGCTTCCCTACTTTTGCTTGTTCGGATCCGCTCAGTTGATCGAAAGCGTTGCCGGACTGCAGTTTACCCCAAGCGCTGAATACGTCGGCGTCAATTTGCGGGATATCGAGTTTGTAAAGATCAAGATGAACGACTTCATCCCCCGGATTGGCTTCCCGGTAAGCTGCCACGAATTGTTCGCCCACGGCCAAGCTGTAAGAATGGGTGGAGTCTCCGGGATGCGCGGTAATGTACAAAACAGTTGCCATATACGTTCTTCATCCTTCCTGTTATTCATAATAGTTTCTCACTTAGTTACTTTACGATAGTTAGTATATTTTAACCTGTTGTTTTCGTCAAGTAAATTATTATTGAAGCCAAGACCAAACACATTCCGCAACATGATCCAGGTTCGTCCTGCCTTGTTCATCGGTGAAGAGGGATCCGTTCCGAAAGTAATCTTTATGCCCGCCTACGATCGTGATCCCCTCAACAGAAGCCGGAGCGAACCTCCCCCACTTCCCTAGGCGGGTTACCGGATCGGAACGTTTCCCATACCGGTCGGCCGCATACACAAACAATACGGAGTGACGCATCCCGAGAGGAACCGGACACTTGGGCGATCCGATCTGTACGACGCTTATCGTACGCCGGTCTCCCGAGGATGCCAGCAATCCCGCAGCATGAACGCTTGCCATCCCTCCGGCGCTGTGGCCGATCAATATAATTCGGTCCCCTTCCGTACCGTTCTCCGGCTGCAGCATATCGGCCAGGCGGCCTCCTCCAGTCGAGCGTAAACGCCCGAAGAAGCCGCCTGCAAGATCGCTTTGGATTTCCGCCAGCTGCTGCCAGCGGGAACGGCTCCAGTCCCCGTACGGAAACAAATGACGGACGGACGGATGCAATCCCAATCGTACAAATCTTCTTGCGAGCTCGTTTCCGAATTCGGTCATGAAATTCGGAGCGGTGGCGAAGCCCGCGGCGAAACATAACGTTACATCATTCATCACTTTCGGGCCTCAACGCTTTGCACAAATAATATGCGTTCTTTAATGCTCGGATGGGTGGATCGAAACCACTTTACGAGCAGCGGAGGATCGATATCGCTTAGAGAGGATGCCGCCAGCTTGTGATACATGCCGACCGCCCCTTTCCCGCTTCCGGTCAACTCGACGGCATACCGGTCCGCAGCCCGCTCGGCCTCTCTTGAGACCGCATTCGAAGCCGGCAAAGTCAAGAAAGTGAGAACGGACAGGATTAGCAGCAGCAGAGGCAGCGACGCCCGGTCGTTCTCCTTACGTATGCCTGCGAAACCTCCCCAGCGGACGACGGAATACCGGTACAGCCGGCTTCCGATCCATAGGAATAACAAAGCCGAGCCCGCGGAACCGGCAACGCTCCACTCCAAGTGATGCATAACGTAATGACCGATTTCATGAGCCATTATGAATAAAATCTCCCGCTCGTTCAACGCCTCAAGTGTCGTATCCCATATCACGATGCGAAGCGACGGTCCGATTCCCGTAACATATGCGTTCAAGGCGTTCGTCTTTTCCGATATGTTCACCTCGTACACTCTGTCGGCCGGAATGCCGGCCCGATCCGCCAGCTCCAATATATGCCGTTCCAATTCGGGATCCGACAAGGGCTTGAACGTGTTGTACAAAGGATCGATCACGACAGGCTGAACATAAGTCATAAACACTATAAATGGAACCGACAGCAGCCATAATGCAAGCCACCAACGCCGCACCCTGCCCATCGCAAAGTATACGACCCACACGATCGCCAGCAGCATTAAATATCGGATCCCGAAGCTTACCGCCATGTCCTGCATCCAGCTTGCCGCCGATTGCGTGGATATACCGTAACTCCTCGATATGGAATACCCCGCGATTCGGAGCGGCAGCTGCAGCGCAAAAACAGCAACCGTTAATACGAAGATGAAGACCGGGAACACAAACCGCTTGCTCCAGCTTGCTGCCGCCCCGCTAAACAGAAGAAACAAATATATGCCCCATTCCCACGGATAGCTGATAAAAAACAGCCAATTCCGCAAAGCGGAATATTCTTTCATCTTCGCGAGGTCCGCTCCAGGCATAAAGGTCGCGGGATCGACGGCGGTCCCTCGGTCCGCGGCGGCCGTCGGCTGCGCAGCGTCAAACCATATGTATGCCCCGATCGCAATTGCGTACAATCCGAACAAAATCAAGTAAATGCGAAACATTTTTGCAAAACCCGGATTCATCCGTACCTCCGCTCTCACCCGAACCATTCAATCAAAGCAATCATCGTTATAAGGCCGAGTATGAAAGAATAAGTCGATGCGCTCGCATTTCCGTCCCCGTGACTTTCCGGTATTAATTCTTTATAAACGATGAACAGCATGGCCCCCGCCGCAAAAGCAAGTCCGTAGGGAACAAGGCTCGCGACGTAGGCGGTCAGCGTGTATCCCAGCAAGCCGGTTACGATTTCGACCATTCCCGTCATCGTTGCGATGAGAAAGGCGGTAAATTTGTTTACTTTCTGATACGTTAAAAACAGTGCGACCAAAAACCCCTCGGGCGCGTTCTGCAGGCCGATCGCCAATGCGATTAACGGACCCAAACCTTCGCTTTCGGATGCATAGCTAACTCCGACGGATAATCCTTCCGGTAAATTGTGAAGCGTGATCGCGGTGATGATCAGCATGCTCTTCGAGTCGAACGAAACCGAAGGCCTCGAGCGATGGTCCAAATCGATATGGGGAAAATTGCTTTCCATTAAACTCAGAACGGTCGTACCGATCAATATGCCGATACCCACCGTCAGCAAATTCGAGTTTTCCAATGCGACGGGTATGAGGTTGAACATTGTCGCCGAAACCATGATCCCGGCGGTGAATGCCAGCAATATATCGCGCAGCCTGTGACTCATAGTACGGAACATAAGGATAGGAAGAGCGCCGATGCCGGTCGCCATTGCCGATATAATGCTGCCGAGCAGCACGCTTTGCATGTTATTTCTCCCCCTGACATTGACACGTTGAGTGATGCGGAGCAATATAGTAACATCTGAAATATTACCGGCAAACGGAGGATACCCATGAAAGTTCATCAAGCGATATCCGATCATTCACGTAAACAATATATGCATCTGGCGCGGTTTCAAGATCTCGATCGTCTGCGGGAAGAGGCGATTGACGCGGCCGTCTCCCTCTGCAAGCAGGGCGAACCGTTCGATGTGGACGCGATCAACGCGATCACAGCACAGATCAACGAACACGCGAAACACGGCATTTCGCCGACCCGCCAAATCGTCACCAAAGAGATGGTTGCCGAATATGTGAGAAAGCTATAAGAAGCTTTACAAATTACAACAAAGAAATCATATCTCCCTTAGCGGGACAAATCAAATGAAAAATCCCCCGGATAAGGATCTAAGATCTCCCGGGGGATTTTTTTCAGCCGTTAAAACGCCGCGACTACGCCGTCGTAATTTTCGGCGATAAAATCTTTCACATCCTGCGATTGCAGCGCTTCTACAAGCTTGCGGATCGCATCCGAATCTTTGTTGTCCGGCCGGGCCGCGATGACGTTTACATACGGGGAGTCGCTGCCTTCGATGAACAGCGAGTCTTCCGACGGCTTGAAACCGGCTTCCAACGCGTAGTTCGTATTAATGAGCGCCAACTCGACGTCCGGCAACACGCGGGGCAGCATTGCCGCATCCAGCTCTTGAATTTCCAGACCTTTCGGATTTTCCACAATGTCGCTAACCGTCGCGCTAACGCCCACTCCGTCTTTCAATGTAAGAAGGCCGTTCTTTTCAAGCAGCGCAAGCGCGCGTCCGGCATTGGACGGGTCGTTCGGAATCGCGACTTTCGCCCCCTGAGAAAGCTCATCGGCGCTCTTGATTTTCTGGGAGTAAGCGCCGAACGGCTCGATGTGGACGCCCGCGACGTTCACCAAATCCATATTTTGATCTTTGTTGAACTGTTCGAGATAAGGGATATGTTGAAAATAATTCGCGTCCAATTGCTTTTCGTACAGTTGTACGTTCGGTTGGACATAATCCGCAAATTCGATGATTTCCAGCGCAATTCCTTGCTCTTCCAGTTTCGGTTTGACGAAATTCAATATTTCGGCGTGAGGCACGGAACTTGCCCCTATTTTAAGCGTAGTTTTCTCCGAGTTTTCAGTGCTGCCGTTTGTTCCTCCGCACGCTGATACTGTCACCGACAATACGAGCGCCAATGCTGCAACCAACCATTTGTTCATTTCTCATTTCCCCCTAATCGAAATATATCTTTTATTTGATATCTACTTACGGCTATATTTCGCGACCAACCGGTCGCCGGCCGTTTGCAGAATAACAACCAGAATGACAAGGATTGCGACGGTAATGACCATGATATCGGTTCTGAACCGGTTGTAACCGTAACGAATCGCCAAATCGCCCAGGCCGCCTCCGCCGATTAACCCCGACATCGCGGTGTATGCGACCAATACGATGGCCGTGATCGTAATGCCGCCGATCAGGCCGGGTCGCGCCTCCGGTAGAAGCACCTTCGTTACGATTTGCCATGGGGACGCTCCCATCGCTTGTGCGGCTTCAATGACCCCGCGGTCGACTTCCCGCAGCGACTGTTCCACGATTCTCGCAAAGAACGGAGCCGCTCCGATGACAAGCGGCGGAATCGTGCCCTGCACGCCGATCGACGTGCCGACAAGCAGCCGCGTGAGCGGAATGAGCGCGATCATCAAGATGACGAACGGCACAGAGCGGAATAAGTTGATGACCGAAGAAAGGGCCGTATACAGCGCCCGGTTTTCAAGCAGCTGCCCTTTGGAAAACAGAAACACGAGCACACCCAACGGCAAACCGGCGGCAACGGTAAACACGGTGGAAAATCCGAGCATTGTTAACGTATCCGCCGTTGCTTGCGCCACATCGTCCCATGGAACGGTCTTCACATTCATTTCAACGCCTCCACTTCCAAGCCGCGACTCTTTAAAGCATCTATCGTTATTGCGGCGGACCGTTGGTCCCCGTGCAGCTCGACAATGATTTGACCGTACGGAATGCGTTTCATCCGCGAAATGGAGCCTTGCAAAATACTGAACGACATCCCCGTTTCCTTCACGGTCTCAAAGAGCACGGGTTCGTACGTTTGATCGCCTTGGAACGTGATTCGAAGCACGGTTCCCCGGGATTGAGCATTGTTGCCGGCGATACCGTCGTCCGGTTCGCTGATCTGCGAGACGAATTGCTTCGTGGTCGGATGCGAAGGACGCAAAAATACGTCCACCACGTTGCCGCACTCCACAATGTCTCCTCCGTCTATGACGGCGACCCGGTCGCAGACGGCTCGAATCACATGCATTTCATGCGTGATCAACACAATGGTCAAGCCGAGTTTCTCGTTAATGTCGAGCAACAGCGACAATATTGAATCGGTCGTCTGAGGATCGAGCGCCGATGTCGCTTCGTCGCACAGCAGCACGTACGGATCGTTGGCCAACGCGCGGGCGATGCCGACCCGCTGTTTTTGACCTCCGGACAATTGAGCGGGGTAATGCCCCAGGTGAGATTCCAATCCTACGAGGACCGCAAGCTCCTTTACTTTCGCGTCTATTGCCCGCTTCGAGGCTCTGGCCAGCTTCATTGGGAATGCGATATTGTCATACACCGTTGCGGAAGACAGCAAGTGAAAGTGCTGGAAGATCATGCCGATTTTTTGCCGGTGCCGCTGGAGCTCATGCGGTGCGCACGTCGTCAGGTCCGTCCCGTTCACAATAACGGACCCTGTCGTCGGTGTTTCGAGTGCATTGATGCAACGGAGCAAAGTGCTCTTCCCTGCTCCGGAATGTCCGATAATGCCGAAAATTTCGCCTTGCTTGACCGACAGGTTTATATTGCGGAGAGCGACGAATTGGCGATCTCCCGTATCGAACGTTTTACTTATGTTTCTAATTTCTATCAATCACGCGATCCCTCCTTGCTGTTGCCTCTTGAAACGAAAACCCCTGCTTCACAAAGTGAAATAGGGGCTCATCATATCCAGTTCCCTATCTCATCTGTCGGAACGCCGCGCGTCTCCGAAGGAATTGGCACCGGACGTCCGCATTGCTGCGAACCGGTTGCCGGGCTTCATCGGGCCTGTCCCTCCGCCACTCTCGATAAGATATCGAAATCGCTATTCTATTTTGAAAGACAAATAGTAATATAAAACATATTGCACCCGGCGTCAATATTCTAATTTTTTTCACATTCGATAACAGTTTTTCAGTAAAGATTACGATTAAGAAATGATATAATGTGATGTGGACATCTTTTTTTGATTCGGAGGATTCGTATGCCCGTTACACTCGGACGGCTTGGGTTATCTCTTGCCGGTATTGTATTTTTAAGCTTCTTCATTGTGTTGTTAATGAATCCGGAAGTGTTTCGGAACATGCCTGAGCTTCAGAACGGTAGCCTCCAGACGTTCAAAACGATGTTCGTAAGCATCGTGCTCGAGGCGTTTCCATTCATTCTGCTCGGCGTCTTCATTTCATCGATATTGCAGGTGTTTGTTTCCGACCGCTTCGTCCAAAAGATCATCCCGCGAAACCCGGTGCTTGGCGTTACCGTGACATGCTTGCTGGGCATTGTATTTCCGATATGCGAATGCGGAATGATCCCCGTTGTCCGCAGGCTTGTGAAGAAGGGGCTTCCTCTCTATGCGGGTATCGTCTTTCTATTGGCAGGTCCGATTTTGAATCCCGTCGTGTTTGCTGCTACATATATGGCGTTCCGTTCGCGACCGGAAATCGCATACACACGGATGGGACTGGCGTTTGCAGTGGCCGCGGTCGTCGGCTTGGCGGTATATCGATTGGTGAAAAAGGATCCGTTAAAACAAAGCGCGGGCATTTCCCATGGACACAATCATCATGACCGCCACGATCATGGACATAGCGGGGGTAACAAGCTGTTCGCCACGTTCGACCACGCCTCCAGCGAATTTTTCGAAATGGGCAAATATTTGATATTCGGAGCTTTGCTGACGGCCGGGATTCAAACATTCTTGGACCGGGGCAGTCTCGTGTCGATCGGCCAGTCCGAATGGGCTTCCCAGTGGTTCATGATGGGCTTCGCATACGTACTGTCGATCTGCTCTACGTCGGACGCCTTCGTGGCATCGTCGTTCGCATCCACGTTCTCCGCAAGCTCGCTGATCGCTTTTCTTGTCTTTGGGCCTATGCTTGATTTGAAGAGCACGTTCATGATGCTGTCCGCGTTCCGCGCCCGTTTTGTCGCTCTTGTTGCCGTCCTTGTGATCGTGTCCGTGTCCGCCGGGACATTTATCGTTGAGCGGTTTGTTTTGTAATCATCGATTGGAGGGGAATATGTGATGACTCTGCATTATTTGATTCGTGCAATAATATCCGCGGGTTTTTCCATATACATCTTATATTTGGTAAAGAACGGTCTGCTGCAATATTATATCGCTCCCAGAATGGAGTTGTACGTCAGAATCGCGGCCGTCGGATTAATTATGATCGCCGTTTACCAAGCGTTTGCCGCGTTTGCGGCAGTCCGGGGCGAAGCGATCGACTGCGATTGCGATCATACTCCTTCACCTTCTATATTGCGTAATATTACCGCTTACGGATTGCTCATCGCTCCGCTGCTGTTCGGATATTTTTTGCCGGATACGGCTTTGGGAAGCGCGTTGGCGGAGAAGAAAGGCATTGTTCTAAGCGTCGGCGATTCGGTGTCTTCCCAATCGAAACAGGCAGCGAAACCTCCGGCCGCTGCGGAACAAACTTTGGATCCGAAGCTTGCCACTGACGAGAAGTTGAAAGAAATGTTTTTGACGGGGGATGCTTATACCGATCAATATGCGAATTTCGCCGTTAGTCTATATAAACAGGATACGATCGTTATAGAAGAGAGCAGCTTCTTGGAAGCAAGCACGGCAATCGACTTGTTCATGGATCGGTTTGCGGGTAAGAAAATTCAAATCGAGGGGTTTGTGTACCGCGAGGACACGATGGCGAACGATCAATTTGTCGTAGCCCGCATGGCAATGGAATGTTGTTCGGCGGACTCGACTCCGTACGGATTTCTCGTTCTGTCGAAATCGGCCGCCGTCTATCCGGAAGACAGCTGGGTACGGGTGACTGGAACGATCAATTCGACCGATTGGGACGGGATTCAAATCGTGTCGATCGAAACCGGCGACATTGAGAAAATTCCGGCTCCGGATACGCCGTATGTATACCCGAATTATGACATTCTTGATCAGTGAGGGTTACAGAGCCTAGCTGCGGCCTTAAGCGGCTTACCTGATAAGCAACTTATCCTCAACTATGCTAAGCGTTCGAACCATGCTTTTCGCCAAATACAACTCTTTCTCATGAAAATCGATATATTTGTAGCCGTCCACTTCGGGCGTCGATTTACCTGTGTACGGATGCGGGAAGAACGAAGTGCACACCAATCCTCCTGTGTCCGGAAGCTGGCTTGTCCTCCATACGAACAAATGGAGGTTTTTTTCTCTCGTGTACGGCAGCACGCCAAAGTCGTTCAATTCGATACCGGAGATGTCCAATCCGGTCTCTTCCCTCACTTCCCGGCGGCACGTCTCCAATGCAGATTCACCTTCTTCAGGCAATCCCTTGGGCAAATCATAGAAGCGATTCCCGGTGGAGTGACATGCGAGAAACCGGGTTCCGTCCGTCAGCAGCAATCCGACTGTGGTTCGTTTCATTCTCGCCCTCCTTTGGTTTTGGGAAAATAACGTCATGACACGAACTTGCAGCCGAATTTTTCACTCACAGCGCATGTATCCGGCACTTTTGTCCCGCTGCGCCTTACTAACCGGAGAACTCCGGTTACAGCGCTCATTTTCGGCCATTTGTCCCCTCCTAACCGGAGAAACTCCGGTTATATCGCTCATTTTCGGCCATTTGTGCCCTCTTAACCGGAGAAACTCCGGTTATATCGCTCATTTTCGGCCCGTTGCACCCTCCTAACCGGAGAAACTCCGGTTACATCGCTCACAATTATTCGACAGTCTCATATTTGACCTTATTCTGCCCAGGATCAATAGTTGTAGAACCGGGGAATCAGACCGTTGCGAGTGTATAGGACCAGTTTTTGAGCTTATTCATAGACATAGGGTCAATTTTGACCTTATTGTACCGCCGGAAATTGGGTCGCTACGGAGAAATTGACGTCCTCAACAAAAACAGCTCTCTGTCCGTGGACAAAGAGCCGGCTCAATAACTCCGTTACAACGGTTTCAGTACGAACGAATACATATACGAGCGGTTGCTTAATAACGTGAACTCCGGATGAGTTCGGGCGCCCCAGCTGTCGTCGCCGCCTACGCCCATCTGCTTGTAATTGATACGGACCACGGTTTGGCCGCTGACCGGCAGCTTATACGGGTGGTCGTACGCTTCCAGTTGGGACGGGGTCCACGGCAGAGCGTTCAATTCGATCGCCGGTTTCCCTTCGATCCGCACACCGGCACCGTTCCCGTCCGTAATGTTCGCCCAACGCACGTCCGTCTTATTTCCGCACTCTTGCGGACGCAAGTACGGCGTAAATTGCTCCCGGACCAAACCCTCGTATATTCCGAGCTTCGCCCCGGTCGCACGGTCCCAATACGTCTCGAACGGACCTTTGCCGAACCACTTCAACCGGTCGTATGCGCCCCGCAGAGCGAACATCATACCGATTTCCGGAATTTCCGGCGTACGCTCTCCCGGTACTAGCTGCATCGCCACGCTCACCGAACCGTCGCCAAGCACCGTATATTCCACCATACATATGGAAACCGGCGTCGTCGGCAGCCGGAACACCGATGTAACGACGACACTGTCGGAACGTTCGTTCACATCGAAAGACAACACCGAACGGTTAACCCCCGCTTCGCGCCACATGCCGCTCCGCTCATGAAGGCGGCTGCCGCGGTCGTTATCCGTCAACGCCCTCCAGAAATTCGGCGCAAGCGGCATGGACAGCCGCTCCACTCCGTCAACGGAATACGAGGATAGAACACCGCTGCCGGCGTCGAATCGAGCGGCTACCCCGCCGCACAGCACGGTAACCGCATCGGATGTATGCACAGTTTGAGGCCGAGCTTTACTAGTACCGCCGCCAAGCGACGAGTCAGCAGCGGCGAACGCCGCGAGCCGAAATTGGGCGAACGCAACTTCGTGCCCCTTCGAAGCCCAATTCGCATCCTCTTTCATTACCGCGCTAAGGGTTAGCCACCACTCCGCTCCCGCCGACGCCCCGTTCATCTCCGGCAGAGGAATGTTCACAACGCGGCTTTCGCCAGGGGCAGCCTCGCAATGCCCGCGTCCTTCGGAAACAAGCACACCGTCCCGGTTGATTGCCCATACCAACTCGAACGCGGACACATCGGTAAACAGATGCTTATTCACGACGCGGAACGTGCCGGACGCCAAATCCTCCGCCTCGAAGACGATGTTCTGATAGCACGCTTTTACTTCGTGCAGCTTGGGCGATACGGAACCGTCTGCAAATAATAGACCGTTGCCGGAGAAGTTGCCGTCATTCGGCGTGTCGCCGAAATCGCCCCCGTATGCCATATATTCGGTTCCATCCTCCGCGCGGGCGGAAAGCGCCTGATCGATCCAGTCCCAGATGAACCCGCCCTGCAGCGCCGGATAGCGATCGAAGAGCTCGGTATATTTGAACAAGTTCCCGGTCGAATTGCCCATAGAGTGGCTGTATTCACACAAAATGAAAGGCTTCTTTGGAGATGACCGCGCGTACTCTTCCACCTTATGCGGAGGCGTATACATCTGGCTCTCGACGTCGGTGACGTCTTCGAATTTCCGGTGATGCACCACACCCTCGTAGTGAATAGGACGCGTAGCGTCTTTGCTCTTCAGCAAATCGCGCATCTTTACAAAATTTTCGCCGCCGAACGATTCGTTTCCGAGAGACCACATTACGACGGAAGCATGATTTTTGTCGCGCTCCAGCATCGAATTCGCCCGGTCGACAACGGCATCCGTCCATTCGGGTTTGCTGCCGGGCAATGCGTTGCCTTCTCCTTTGGATCCATAGATCCAGGTGCCGTGCGTTTCCAAGTTCGTCTCGTCGATTACATACAGCCCGTATTCGTCGCACAAGTCATACCACGCCGGATGATTCGGATAATGCGACGTGCGCACCGCATTGATATTGTGCAGCTTCATGAGCTTGATATCGCGGACCATCTCTTCCACGCCGACCGAGCGGCCTTTCCGGTAATCGAATTCATGCCGGTTTACGCCTTTAAACACAATTCGCTTCCCATTAAACAGCATGATCCCGTCTTTGATTTCAATGTTCCGGAAACCGACGCGCACGCTCTTCGTTTCCGCAATAACTCCGCCGGCATCCTTCAACGTAACGACAAGCGTGTATAAATACGGCGATTCCGCGCTCCACGGTTCGGGCTGCCGCACCATGCCGGATACGAACACGTCCGTCTCCGTTTCTCCCTCATTAAAATTTACGGTACTTTCAAAAGGCAGCTCAAACACAGGCCTGCGATCCTTATCATACAATTGCGCTTCCCAAGTCATTTCGCCGGAAGCTTTCCCGAACGCATTCACGACAGCCGCCCTTACAGACAATATGCCGTTCACATATCGATCGTCAAGCTTCGCATTTACCGCCAAATCATATACGTGCGTTTGAGGAGCGGTGAATAAATAGACGTCCCGAAAAATGCCGCTCATCCGCCAAAAATCTTGATCCTCCAGCCAACTCGCATCGCTCCAGCGGTACACTTCAACGGCTAGTTTATTTTCACCTTCAACCAAATACGGAGTCAGATCGAATTCCGCCGGCGTGAAAGAGTCTTCGCTGTACCCGACAAGATCTCCGTTCAACCAGACATAAAAAGCGGACTCCACCCCTTGAAAGCTAATATACACCGGCTGATCCTTCCAATTGCCGGGGACGCTGAACGTCCGAACGTATTGTCCCACCGGATTATATTTGACCGGAACGAACGGCGGACGAATATGTTCCTTCCCGTCCCAAGGATAGCGAACGTTAATATATTGCGGATAATCGTAGCCCTGCAGCTGCCAGTGAGACGGCACCGGGATGTCATTCCAATCTGACACGTCGCGGTCGGTCTTATAAAAATCCGGATGGCGTTCCTCCGGGCGCTCCGCAAAGCGAAACTTCCAACTGCCGTTTAACAGCAAGCATCGATCCGAAGCGTAACGGTGCGCGGCGAGCGCCTCTTCGACAGTATGGTATGACATCAACGTGGCGTGAGCTTTCATCCGGTTCAATTGAAAAATTTCAGGGTTGTTGTTCCATTCCGGATATCCGTTCTCCGGCGGCGTATAAATATATTTCTGCAAAGCGACTGCACCTCTTTAGACTGTTATGGATTATGCAACGATATTCCTATTGTACATGTATTATCGGCAACTGAAAATGCAACCATTTTTCAATCGATACAACAATATTAAACCAGAATAGAATCGAATGCCGTTGTGGCAAACTATGAAAACCATTTCCTTGCCCGGGAGGTGTATGCTTATCGGCACTATCGTGTCCATCGGAACGGCCGTTCCCGAACACCAGGTTTCGCAAGACGAAGCCAGGCATTCCGTGCATCATATGTTCGGCTCCTCCGTGCCGAATTTTGACCGGTATTTGCCGATTTTCGAACATAGCGACATTGAAACGAGACATTTTTGCATGCCGCTCGATTGGTTTGCGGTTCCCCGTACGGTGGAAGAGAAGCATAGGCAGTTTATCATCCATGCGACCGGACTGGCGGAACGCGCCGCGCGCAGCTGCCTCGAGAAAGCCGGCGCCGAACCCCAAGACGTCGGTCACGTCATACTCGTTACGACAACCGGAACGGCGACGCCCAGCTTGGACGCCCATCTGTTTAACCGTCTCGGCTTCAATCCGCACGTCAAACGTTCCCCGTTATGGGGGCTCGGCTGCGCGGGAGGCGCTGCGGGCTTATCCCGGGCTTCGGAGTATGTCAAAGCGTTTCCCGGCGACCTCGCTCTATTGATCAGCGTGGAGTTATGCAGCCTTACGTTCATACGCGACGACGTGTCGAAAAGCAATATCGTCGCTACGTCGCTATTCGCTGACGGCGCGGCGGCGGTACTGGTTGCCGGAAGCGCAGCCGCTCCGGGCTTAGATGAGGCAGGGCCGCAAATTATTGCGACTCAAAGCACCACTTGGCCCGATTCGCTCGATGTGATGGGATGGGACGTTACGGACAGGGGTTTGAAGGTCGTCTTCTCCAGGGACATTCCTTCGATTATCCAAAATCATATGCGCTCTAATGCGGCACAGCTCATTGACAGTCAAGGATGGAATATCGAAGATATTGAACATTATGTGCTGCACCCTGGCGGCATGAAGGTGTTGAAAGCTTATGAAGAGTCGTTGGGCGTAAGCCCCGACCGCCTGGATGCGTCGCGGATGGTATCGCGGAAATACGGAAATATGTCGTCTTGTACCGTGCTGTTCGTGTTGGATGAAGTTTTGCGCCGAGGGGTGCAAAAGGGTTCGCGAGGACTGGCGGGTGCGCTCGGACCCGGGTTTAGTTCGGAATTGTTGTTGTTACAGTTTTAACGGAGGACGAGAGCGATGAACTTATGGTTTGCGTTGATTTTCAGTGGGGTGATCTCCCAACGCTTGTTGGAACTGAGGCTGGCGAAGCGAAATGCGATACGAATTCGCGGTATCGGCGGATACGAGATCGGGGCGGATCATTACAAATATTTAGTACTGCTGCATGCGGCCTTCTTTCTCTCGCTGCTGACGGAATTTTCCTTGCGGCGGCCATTCTTCTCTTTGTGGATGCTCGTCCCTTCCGCCATATTCATTTTGCTGCAAGCGGCAAGAATATGGTGTATCCGCTCTCTAGGCATCCATTGGAATACGCGCATCTTTATCGTTCCCGGCGCTCCGTTGGTGCGAAGAGGTCCGTACCGCTTCCTCCGACATCCGAATTACGCCGTCGTTACTCTGGAATTGCTGTTCCTGCCGCTCATCTTCGGGTGTTATTGGAGCGCGGCGCTGTTTCCGGTTTTGAATATGATTGTGCTGAAAAGACGTATTTCCCTAGAGGAGCAAGCATTACTCTCCATGTCAACAGCAGCGGAGTAACCGCGGCGCAAGGAGGTGAGCGGCGATGGTTCAACAATTTAATAGCGGCGGCTTAGAAGGCTCCGACTCGTTGGAAGCCGTATATTCCCCCCGCTTGGACGGAGATTCGGACATTGCCGCCGAATGGGTCGAGCGGATCGGCCGCCCCGGAGAGTATCCGTTCACACGGGGCATATATGCTTCCATGTACCGCGGCAAGCTGTGGACGATGAGGCAATATGCGGGTGCCGGTTCCGCGCGGGAGGCTAACCGGCGGCTGCGGTATTTATTGAGAAAAGGGCAAACCGGCCTTTCCCTCGCCTTCGATCTTCCGACGCAGCTCGGTCTCGACGCGGATGATCCGGCGGCTCAGGGTGAAGTCGGCAAAACCGGCGTCTCCGTATCCACGCTGTCCGATATGGAGACGGTGCTGAAGGGCATCCCGCTTGCGGACGTCTCGTTATCGATGACGATTAACGCCACGGCAGGCGCTCTGCTCGCCATGGCCGCATCCGTCGCCGGACAAACCGGCGTCGATGTCAGCCGATTGGCGGGAACGGTGCAGAACGATATTTTAAAAGAATTCGCCGCCCGCAATACGTATCTGTTTCCTCCCGAGCCTTCGCTGCGGCTCGCCGCCGACGTCATCCAATACGTCTGTGAAAGCATGCCGCGCTTTAACGCCGTCAGCGTCAGCGGCTACCATATGCGCGAAGCGGGTGCGACGGCGGCGCAGGAAGTGGGTTTCGCGTTTGCAAACGGCATTGCCTACGTCGAAGAGGCGCTCCGGCGCGGATTGCATATTGACGAGGTTGCCCCGCGCATATCGTTCTTCTTTGCTGCGCACAACCGTCTGTTGGAAGAGACCGCAAAGTTTCGTGCTGCCCGGCGTATGTGGGCGCGCATCATGCGCCAGCGGTTCGACGCGAAGGACCCGCGCTCGTGGCGGATGCGGTTCCATGCGCAAACCGCCGGATCCGCGTTGACGGCGGCGCAGCCGGACAACAACGTCGTGCGCGTCGCGCTGCAGGCGCTGGCCGCCGTTCTCGGCGGCGCGCAGAGCCTGCACACGAACGCGAAAGACGAGGCGCTGCGTCTGCCGAGCGCAGCCAACGCCGCGCTGGCGCTGCGCACGCAGCAAATCATCGCATACGAAAGCGGCGTTGCGGAAACCGTCGATCCGTTGGCCGGGTCGTATGCCGTGGAGGCGCTGACCGATGCGATGGAGCGGGAAATTGCCGCCTGCATGGAAGCGGTCGAGCGGGCCGGAGGCGCCGTTGAAGCGCTGCGCAGCGGGTATGTGCAGCGGGAAATCCGCGACGCAGCATTCCGCACGCACCTTAAGACGGCGAGCGGACAGCTTCCGGTCGTCGGCGTGAACCTCTTTGCGGGCGACGGACCGGAACTGCGCTTCGCTGCTCGCAAGAAAGACGCTGCGCAGGATATCGAACGCGTTCGCGCTGCGGAGCTGGACTCGGCAAGGAACAACCGGAGCGAAGCCGATGTTCGCAGGAAGCTCGTTCAACTGCAGTCGGATGCGGAAGCAGAGCGGAATACAATGCACTCGATCATCGATGCCGTTCAGTCCGGCTGCACCGTAGGCGAAATATTCGGCTGTTTGTCCGCCGTATTCGGCACATACCGCGAACAGTGGGAGGAATAAGAAAATATGACGTTACGAGTGCTCATTGCGAAAGCCGGATTGGACGGTCATGACCGCGGCGCGATCATATTGACGCGAGGTTTGCGCGAGCAAGGGCTGAACGCCGTATTTAGCGGAGTCCGCCGAACGCCGGAGGAAATCGCCAAGATGGCCGCAGATGGCGAGTTCGATTGCATTGGCCTCTCTTCGCATGCCGGAGCGCACCTCACTCTTTTCCCCCGTGTCGTGAACTCGCTCCGCACCGCCGGTTGGAGAGGCCGGCTCTTGATCGCCGGCGGCCTCATTCCCGCGGAAGACGTGCCACCTTTACTTCAAGCAGGCATCGACGCGGTGTTTCCGCCGGATATCGATATTCCGGCTGTCGCAGCCTACATCCGCTCCGCCGCCGGAAGTAGCCGCGAAACGTTCATCGCCCGGCATATGACAGCCGGGCGATGAGTCGCATTTTATTATAATCCGAGAACGACGCGGTCGTCGGCCAACCGCTTGCCGCGAATGGCGGCAAATTTCTCAAGAAGCGCCGGCACGGTTAATTGCCGCTTCTCTTCTCCTTCGACCTCAAAGATGATTTTCCCGCTGTCCATCATGATCAACCGGTTTCCGAGGCGAATCGCCTGCTCCATATTGTGCGTAACCATAAGCGTCGTGAGGCCGGTTTCCGTAACGATCCGTTCCGTCAGCTCCGTTACGAGCTCCGCGCGGGACGGGTCAAGCGCCGCGGTATGCTCGTCCAGCAGCAATATTTTCGGTTCGGTGAACGCCGCCATCAGCAAGCTGAGCGCTTGTCTTTCGCCGCCGGAAAGCAGCCCGACCTTCGCATTGATTCGGTCTTCGAGTCCGAGCCCCAGTCCGGCCAGACGTTCTTTGAACATCGCTTGCTTCGACCGGGTGATTCCCGACCCGAGTCCTCTGCTCTGTCCGCGGAGGTACGCAAGAGCCAGATTTTCCTGGATCGTCATTGACGGGGCCGTTCCCGCCATCGGGTCTTGAAACACACGGCCGATCCAACGGCTTCTTTCGTGTTCCTTCATTCGGTTGACGTTAATGCCGTCGATCTCAATATCGCCTGATTCGGGCACAAGTACGCCGGAAACGACGTTCATCAATGTCGATTTCCCCGCACCGTTACTCCCGATGACGGTTACGAAATCACCCTTCCGCAATTCAAGGGAAACGCCGCCCAATGCAATCTTCTCATCCGGAGTGTACGGGTAGAATATCTTGACGACACGATCCATCTTCAACATGTGCTACACCGCCTCCCCGCCGATTTGTTCGCTGCGTTTTTTCCCGATCGACTTTTCCCTGCTCTTCTTGCGAATTAACGGTACGGTCAACGCCACGATAACGATGAGCGCCGTCATCAGTTTCATGTCGGTGGGCTCTAACCCGTAACGCAGCGCAACGGCGATGACAATCCGGTAAACGACAGCTCCCAGCGCAACCGCCAACGTTGCCCTGGCTATCGATCCGGTGCCGAATATCACTTCGCCGATAATGACCGAAGCAAGCCCGACCACGATCATCCCGACGCCCATCTGAAGGTCGGCGGATCCTTGGTACTGGGCGAAAAGCGCCCCCGCGACGGCTACAAGCCCGTTCGATAAGCTCACGCCGACGATGATCGTGTTGTCCGTGTTTACTCCGAAGCTGCTGATCATCTTCGGATTATCGCCGGTCGCCCGTACGGCCATCCCCAAATCGGTCTTAAGAAACCAATCGATAATCAATTTAACTAATAAAACAACGATAGGCGCAATAATGAGCGCGTATGACACGTACGCAATTAACTCCCCGTCAGGGAAAACCGTCTCCTTGTTCAACAAAGGAATGTTCGGACGCCCCATGATGCGGAAGTTGATTGTGTATAAGGCGATCATCATCAATATTCCGGATAGAAGAGCGTTGATCTTACCCTTCGTATGCAGCAATCCGGTTACCGACCCCGCAGCAAGCCCGCCGAAAAAAGCAACCGCTGTAGCCAGCCAAGGGGAAATTCCGCCAACAATAAGAGCTGCCGCAATTCCGGCTCCTGTGGTGAAACTGCCGTCTACCGTCAAATCAGGGAAGTTGAGTATGCGAAACGTCAAGTAAACGCCCAGCGCCATAACTGCAAATATAAGTCCTTGCTCCACGGAACCGATCAAAGCGACAAGCATATAAATACCTCCGTACAAGTGAAGAGTGGCCCGCAATACGGGTCACTCTTATGTTATAAAAAATTATTGTTCAATGAGATGTTCCGGTTTCGCGAGCAAATCTTTCATCGCTTGCGTAATTTCCACGCCTTGCTTCCCGGCAGCCGTAGCGTTCAAGTACAAGTCCAATTGTTCGGGGAACATCACCGGTATGTCTCCGGGATTTTTTCCGTTAAGCAAAATATCCGCGGCCAGCTTGCCGGTTGTATATCCGATGTCGTAATACTGATAGCCGAACGTCGCCACACCGCCGCGCTTTAAGGAATCGACATCTCCTACGAACAGAGGCAACTTGTTCTTCTCGGCAACGCCAACAACGGTTTCGAGCGTAGGGACGACCGTGTTATCTTTCGGAATATAGATGGCGTCCACTCGTCCGACTAACGACTCGGCTGCCTGTTTTACGTCGGCGCTGGAAGCGACGGCCGCTTTCACGATTTTGATGTTATTCGCGGAAAGCGCCTCTTCCGCACGTTCGATGGCGACGACGGAATTTTGCTCGCCTTCGTTAATGACCGTGCCTAGCGTCTTCACATTCGGGAATTGCGACGCGATAAACTCCATCAGCTTCGCAATTTCGTCGGGATGGGTGTCGGATACTCCCGTTATGTTACCGCCCGGATTTTCCGCATTCTCGACAAGTCCGGCGCCAATCGGATCCGTAACCGCTGTAAACAGCACCGGAATGTCCTTGATTTGCTGCGCCAATGCTTGAGCGGAAGGTGTGGAAATCCCGAGCACGAGATCTTTCTTGCCGCCTGCAAACCCTTGGGCAATCGTCGTATTGTTAGCCTGTTCCCCCTGGGCGATGCCCAAATCTACCTCAAGATTCTCGCCTTCCACCAAGCCGTTGTCTTTCAAAGCCGCAAGAAACCCGTCTCGGGTCGCGTCCAGCGAAGGATGCTCCACAATTTGCGAGATGCCGATCTTATATGTCTTAGCTTCAGCTTCGCTTCCGCCGCCCGCACTGCCTTGCGTCGTATCCTGATTTTTCTGCCCGCATCCTGCGGAAACGGCCAAGACCGTCGCGGCGATAACCGCCAACCATTTTTTACTGACAACCATATGTTTCTCCCCCTGTTTCATTGTGCCGCCAACGCGTTGCACGATTAAAGACTTATAACGCGGCTTGTCCTTAAACCATAAAAATATTTTATATTTGTTGCAGCAGGCGCGTCAACAAAAAAAACACCCGAAGCTGCCGGGTGTTTCCAATTATGGGGATTTCCAATCGCCCAGCGCTTCATCCGCTTCCAAAGCGTATTCGAAATCCTCGATATCAAACACTTGAATCGGAACTTCCGTATCGATCACGCGATCCATAAAATCGAGCTGGTCTGTCAAGATCGGTACCTGCTCGCGCAGCGAAGAAAGAATCAGCTCCGTTTCGATCGGATCGAATGTCTCTCCGTATTGCGCATTCTCCATTGAATTGACTACAACAAAAGATACATTATCGTTGACGAGCAGCGGCGGACTCAGTCGCCACGGCGCGCCGAACGCTCTTTCGATTTTCTTGCGGTTCAACGGCTCTTCGAAGAACGCAATCATTTCGCTTATCTTCTGCTTTACGTGCGCGTCGTCTCCGGCTTCCGGCATGACAGGCTCGCTGCTGTCTTTCATTTCGTACAATTCCATTACCGTCGAATAAGGGAACAGGTACTCAACGGGCCGGTTCGGAACCATCAACTCTCCGTAAATCGCTGCCATAACAGCCTCAATGACAAACCGCTTTCTCATTCGAGAGCGCCTCCTTACCTTCCCGGACAAACCGAAATAGATGTCTATAAATAAATACCATAAATGAGCGGAAAAGTTAAGACGGAAAACGCCTACTGTATAATGTTCGCCGAAAACGAACGATAAAAAACCCTCCAGAATGTCCTGAAGGGTGAACGTCTTATACAATTATTAGGTGCTATTTACCGCCCCGTTTGATTTGTATCCGCACCCTGTCCGGCGACATGCTGCTGCCGGCGATGGCCGTACCGCTTCGGGCCGCGGAGAAGCAGCTTGCGCAGTTCTTCATCCCGTAGCCATAGTGCTCCCCACATTAGAATAGCAATATAAACCGGAAACAGTATATGTGTAAAAAGCGGCGAATCCACACGTAAGTTCGTAGCGATCGCTCCGCCGAAATATCCGGTCAGCAGCACCGCACCCAATAAAGATGTACGAGGGACGGCGTAAAGAATTATTGAGATGAGACCGAGCACTCCAATAGGAATTACATGATGTTCGGAATACCCGAGCGTTACCGTACCTTCCACAACGGGGGCGGGTTTGATCAGCTTGAATATGCTGTCTAACAACATAAACAGAATTACAACCGCGCTCATAATTCTTGCCGTCCAAAGCCTGCTCTTTGAAATCGTGTCCGCCATCAATTTTCCTCCTTTAACTTTACGCCATACGCGCGTGTAATCTTTCAATCCAAATAATACCATAAAATAATGAGTTGCGGTTTCTTTTATATTGCTAAGATTGACCACGATTAATCCGGCAAATTTCCGGATCTCGTCCCCACTTCAAATGACGGACGCACATGATCATACATGAGATGCAGTATCATACCCGTCGCCGCATGGTCGAGGTTGTGGCAATGGTCCATCCA
This sequence comes from Paenibacillus alkalitolerans, assembly GCF_016482785.1. GTDB lineage: Bacteria > Bacillota > Bacilli > Paenibacillales > YIM-B00363 > Paenibacillus_AE > Paenibacillus_AE alkalitolerans. Next base: position 30,106 of record NZ_JAEMXM010000002.1, read on the forward strand.
CATCCCCGGATTATTTGCGATAAATGCCACCTCATACGTCTCGCCGGGCCGCACGTTTAAAGTATCGGTTAACCATGACGTCTTCACTTTCTTGCCGTTCTTCTTCAGTACCGTCATATGATGCCCGTGAAGATGCATCGGATGCTCGGCAAGGCTTTTATTCACAAATGTTGTTTTTACTTTCTCGCCTTCTTTGACGACCAAAGTCGGCACGTTGGGATGGACTTCTCCGTTGATCGTCCATAGAAAATGAAACTTTCCGTTATAAAACCCCATCCTGTTCCCAAGGATCATCAGAAATTCTCTATCGAATCTTGTCGGAGAGGTTTCTTCATTTACTACGGCTTTCCCGTAATTCGACGGATCAAACAGTTCGGACTCGGCTTTAAAGCTCGGATTCACAGGCGGGTTTTCTGTATAGATGATAATACTGGGTCTATTATCGTTCTTATAATCGCCCATCTTGAACAAGACCGGATGGTCCGGCATCGTAAAAGTAACGTCGTATCTTCCGCCCGAGCCGAGACTGAATGCCGTCTCATCGGACAACAGGCCGGGCAGTTCAATACGCACGCCGTCAATACTTTCGATTCGATACTCGACTCCTTGTAGCAGGTATTTCTGAGACGACTTATGCGTGTTAATGATTCGCAGCTTTACCTTCTTCCCTGGGCTTACCTGAATTAATTGCTCGCCGTCGCCGTTTCCGAAAGCATGTTTATATCCTTGGTCCGTCTTCCATCGATGGTTGATAACGGTGATCTCTTCGTTATGAGTATCGGTTTCATTCTTGGGTTCTACTATAAGCGATCCGAACAGGCCTTTAGCCACTTGCTCCGCGGCTTGCTGGTGGGAGTGAAACCAATAGGTCCCTTCCTGCTCGGCGCGAAATTTATATGTGAACGATTGTCCCGGCTTCACGATATTCTGCGTCATGCCCGGTACGCCATCCATGGCATTCGGCACATTATAGCCATGCCAATGAATCGTGACTCCCTTATCGATATCTTTGTTGATCAGCTTCACTTCGACCATATCCCCATGACGAACCCGCAGCTCGGGGGCGATCTCTCCGTTATAAGTCCAGGCATCCATTCTGGCGCCGGAAGAGAGCTCGATTTCCGTCCGCTGCGCCGTCAGTTCAAACTTAACGTCTGCTGGCGCTGAAATATCTCCCGTCAGAGCGGCCACTTCCACTGTATTGGATTGATCATTGTGATTGTGCTGATTGTGGCTATCAGCCATCAGGGTAGACGTTCCGCCCCCTTCGTCAATCCGGTTGTGGTTCATCATGTCGGAAGCTTCCGGCAATTTGGATGCCTGAACGCCTGCCAACACATTCGTTACAACGACTGCGATCACAACAACCGACGTAAGGACGCTTGCGAGCATAAACTTCAACAGCCTTAATCCCAGGCTGCGCCGGATATTTCCGCCGCGTGCGGCCGCAAGATGTCTTCTAATTACAAAGAGAGCTGGCACGATCAGAATGAGAAGTATCAGCATAATTCTTTGAACGATTTCTAACGGTCCGGGCAAGACCGGCTGTGCAAAGATGTTGCTGGAGGCTGCCAAGCCGGACGTTAATACAGCCGCATAGTAAGATAATGGCAGAGCGGGATGCGTGATCTTGATCAATGTATCCTGAGTTAATTCTTCTCTATTTGGAGAATTCCGTAAGACTATTATTTTGGGCAATGCAGATATCACAATACAAAGATGCATGATCAACATAAAAGGCATAACCGCCTTGAAGGTTCCTTCGACGAACAGCCAACCGTTTCGGAGCCACAGGCTTATCATTACCGCGTACCAAAGCACGCCTATAATAAGCGCCATGCAGCTGACCCACAGCAGAAAGGTTCGCGATCTTTTCAATAGCCGATAATTTTTCGAATAAGGCAATCCGGTAACCACGAAACTAGCCGACAGCCATAATACCGTCATAGTGATTGTCAATATGATACTTGCAAAGGTCTCGAACATGAACATGCCACTCCTCTTGTATTCTTCCAATTATCGGAATTCCAATCTCTTGACTGTTATACTATCACCGGAATGTTGCGAACTTGTGGTGAAACTATCGAGAGGTTGTGGCGACAACAATTTTTCTATAAAGTGGTAAATATGAATTGTGGAGTTTCGGAGGGACGGGTATGGGGATCAAAGTGTTGGTCGCAGAGGACGAGATTAAAATTTCGTCATTGATGGAATCGTTTCTACGAAGTGAAGGCTATGAAGTCGAAACCGCGGCGGACGGAGCAACCGCACTGCAGCTCTTTGCGAGGAACAAACCGGATATTGTTATACTTGACTGGATGCTGCCGCTAATGAACGGATTGGATCTTTGCCGCAAGCTTAGGGAGCTCGGAGCGCCGGGGATTATCATGGTCACGGCCAAATCCGAAGAAACCGACAAAATCGTCGGCCTCGAGATGGGGGCGGACGATTACCTGACGAAGCCATTCAGCTTAAGGGAGCTTTCCGCGCGCATACGCTCTCTATTAAGAAGAATGAATAGGAATGAGCACGACGAACAAACCGGCGTGATAAGAAGAGGCGACCTGACAATTAACGAAAACAGCATGCAAGTCTTCAAAGGAACTCAAGAGCTGCATTTAACACCGACCGAATTCAAGCTGCTGCATCTGCTGGCGTCGAAGCCCGGACGGGTGTACAGCAGGATGCAACTGCTGCAGCATGCGTTCGAAGAAGAGTTTGTTGTAGACGAACGAACCGTGGATTCCCATATCAGTAAACTTCGGAAGAAGATCGAGAGCGATAACCGGCCATCCGACTACATTCAAACCGTTTACGGCTTCGGGTACCGTTTCGGAGCGGAACATGAAAATTAGAAACAAGCTGATTTTATCGATGAGCATTATGATCGTATTCATCATGCTCTTCCTGCTTGGCGTTACGCACGTCCAATTTTATATTGACCGCGATTTAGCTTACCTTGAGGAAAAGGCGGCATTCGAATCGTTGCGGGAGGAATTCGAGCAATATTATACGAGCAACGGCCATTCATGGGATAACGTTCATGCCGCCGAGTTCGTACATTCCCGCTTCTTCCCCGCAATCGTCCTGATCGCAAACGGGACACCCGTGTATCAACAAGGACAATTAAGCGCCGACGTTCTTCGGAATGAAGGTTATAAGTTGGCGCTTTTCGCCGATCAGAAGAAGGTCGGAAGATTATTTGTCATGAACGATAAGCAGCTTAAGACATACGAATTCAAATCGATGTGGTACTCCATTGTTCCGAATATCGCAAAAGCTTCGCTGCTTTTCACCTGCATAGCCGCTTTTCTGACCATCTTCTTTTTGTCCTGGAGAATGACGAGTCCAATTCGCAAGATCATCAAGGGGATCAATGACATCAAGAAGGGAAAGCCTGCCGTGACCCTTCCCGTACAAAGGAAGGATGAATTCGGGGCGATCTCCTCAGCTCTGCAGGAGATGAATGACGCTCTTGCTAACGCGGAACGGACCCGAAAGCAGTTTCTGTCCGATGTCGCACATGAACTGAAGACCCCGCTTATGATCATTCAAGGGGAGCTGGAACTGGTCCAAGAGACAGGAGCCCCGCTATCTTCCGCAAAGCAGTCTTCCATTCTTGATGAAGTATTGCGCCTATCGCGCTTGGTTCACGATGTATTGGATTTATCCAAGTTGGAAGCGGGCATGACGGATCTGCGTCCCGGGCCGGGCAATCTTGTTGAGGTTTTGGAAAATTTACAACAGAAAACCGAATTTTTGTTGGCAGATAAGCAAATCCGGTTTTCCATGAATATCGCAGAGGATTGCATTTACGTGTCAATGGAAAAAAACCGAATTCTTCAAGCTCTGTACAACATTTTGACGAATGCGATCCATTACACAAACCACGGCGGACAAATCCGGCTTCAAGCGCAACGGGTTTACCGGCCGGACCTGGAGCACGAATATATTTCTATTAAGATTGAAGACTCCGGGGTCGGTATTTCAGAAGAGGATCTTCCCCATATCTTCAACCGGTTTTACAGAGCGGACCATTCCCGATCCCGTCCAAGCGGCGGCACGGGGCTCGGACTGGCAATTGCGCAGCAAAACATCCTTGCGCACCGGGGCTGGATCGAAGTTCAGAGCGAGATAGGAAAAGGATCGGTGTTCACAGTGTATTTGCCGATTATACTCGGGTGAACCTCCCCCACCTATAACTTTATTACTAGGGGGAGAGGAGGTGGATCGGTCGCAGAAAAATTCCTTGACGGGAATATTCCCGATGATGTACATTGTAAGTGTTCGAACTGTACGGGAGGAGGGCCGTTCACATTATAAGCAATTCGATTCAAAGCATATTCGTATGCGGAACGCAGGAGTGCTCGTAACGATGACGTTCGTCGAACACGAAGACAAGAGGCATCTCCGGAGCATTTGTCCAGTCTTCCGCAGAAACCCAGTAAGGATAATTTTATAACGAGGTGGATAATTAATATGGAAACAGGTAATAAAGTAACAATAACGGTAGAAGCCACAGTACATAAACCGGTTGGAGAAGTGTGGAAATATTGGACGGAGCCGCAGCATATAACAAAATGGTGTGCTGCTTCTGATGAATGGCATGCGCCAAATGCCGAAAATGATTTAAGGGTTGGCGGGAAATTCCTAACAAGAATGGAAGCTAAGGATGGCAGCTTTGGATTTGATTTTAGCGGTGTTTATGATGAAGTCAGAATAAACGAGCTTATTTCTTACACTCTTGGAGATGAAAGAAAAGTTACGATTACTTTTATTAGCCAAGGAAACGACACCAAGGTAATTGAAACTTTTGAAGCAGAAACCACCAATTCCGTTGAAATGCAGCAAGCAGGCTGGCAGGCGATTCTGGACAATTTTAAAAAGTATAGCGAATCCTCCAAAGAAGATTAGGATAGAAAAGCCCAACCTGCACACATGCATGTTGGGCTTTCCGTTAAAACTCGTCCGCACTAGGACCGTAAATACCCGGCAGCGGAACCCCCAATAATCTGAGATATACCGTCAACTGGCCCCGATGATGGTACCAATGGTTGAGCATGATTGTGCGTACCATCTCCATTCGGGGCACCTGAATGACCGGAACGCCTTCGCGGGTGAGCGTCCATGTCTCCATAAGACCGGCTTCTCCCCATGCAAGAAGCTTGTTTTCAGCGATAGCCGCGTATTTATCTAATGCCGAAAGTATCTCGCCGAGCGATGCCGCCTCGGAAAGCGGTACATCCGGCACTTCGCGGGGACTTTCGTTCAGAAGCTCGGCAACGCCTCCGATTACGCTCGCGGTGTGCAAAGCCAATTGACCCAACGACATCGATTTTTCATGCGGTTTCCAGGAAAGCTTGTCTTCCGGTACCCTTTCGAGCACCCTGCGTGTCGCTTGCGCTTCCCGCTTAAGCTCTGCAATCAATAAATCGGAATAATTCATTTAACTCCTCCTTGGTATGCCAGTCTACGCTAACGATACCATGAAACGAAACAACAAATTTCTTCTTGATTGCTATGTTTCGGAATCAACGGCTTGACCATGCTAAACAACAGAAGTCTCGGAACGCTCTCCCTTGATTTTTGCCCGATACTGCCCCGGCGTTAATCCCGTCCACTTCTTGAAAGCGTTCTGAAAAGCGCTAGGCTCCGAAAAATGCAGCACATAGGCAATGTCACCGACAGAGTACTCGAATTTCATTAAGCAGTCGACCGCCATTTCCTTTCGTACGCGGACGGACAAATCGTTATAGGAAGTATTCTCTTCTTTTAATTTACTTTGCAGCGTTCTTGCACTGACCCCGAAATATGCCGCCGTTTGCCGTAATGTCGGGAATGAATTAGGAAGACTTTGTTTGAGCCATTGATACACCTGGTCTGACAACGTATTTGCCTGCATTAGTCCATCTCTTGTTGCCTTCGCAACGGATTCAAACATTTGCAGAAGTTTCGGATCGGAATACATCACCGGATATCGCATCACATCCTTGCTCATGCACAGAACATGCTCTTTCGCGCCAAACTCGGGAATTCTCCCGAAGACGGTCAAATACGGACTCGCATCGGACGGAGCATCATGTGAAAACTGAATCCCGCTTAGCGGAATTTGCCGGGTGCTAAGCTTGCCGATCAATCGGTACAACAAACAAGCCATATCCTCCGCGCAATGACGGGACATCTGTCCGGGATGTTTCATAAACAGCCGGATTTTTACTTCCCCTCTGCCCTCTTCCCAGTCCAACATATAGTCGCTGCAAACAATCTCGTAATATCTTCGGTAAGCTTGAAGCGCATCGGCAACGCTGCCGGAATGCATCATCACATAACCAACAATCCCCAGATCGGCAAACTCCATATTCTTTCCCTGGTGCAACCCAAAATAGCCGTCTTGGGTAAACTCCGCGGCCTTTATCATTAACCGCTCAAGCTCTTCCGCAGGTATTCGGGCTTCCGCATCCTGCAGTAGACCGGCGTCAAATGGAGCATAACTGCAAAATTGCTCCACATCGTACCCTTTGCGGACGATCGTCTTCATTATCGGATATACCATGGAAATAGCCGCCCCGCCGCTTTTCACCCGCGTTCCTCCTTTGCGCAAATTAGCAATTTTTTTGCGTTTTTCATCATTCAATTACCGATCGCTTCATTCTATGATGATTGTAGTCTTTCAAGGAGGAATTGCAAATGAAATCGAAAATTCTCGTTATCAACGGACATCCCGATCCGCAAAGCTACTGTTCGGCTTTAACGGCCGCTTATATCGAAGGAGCTTCGGGCAGCAACACACAGATCCGGCAGATTGAGCTAAGCAAGATCAATTTTGATCCGAACTTAAAGTACGGGTACCGGCAAAGAATGGAGCTTGAAGAAGATTTGCGGTCGGCGCAAGATTTGCTGCGGTGGGCGGATCACCTTGTATTCGTCTATCCGACATGGTGGGGAGCGATGCCGGCTATTTTGAAAGGGTTTTTCGATCGCGTCTTTTTGCCCGGCTTCGCTTATAAATTCCGGGAGAATTCCTCTCTTTGGGATAAGCTGTTATCCGGAAAATCCGCTCGTCTGATCGTCACGATGGACACTCCGCTCTGGTATAATCGTTGGATATACAGGCACGCCGGGCATAATGTGATGAAACGCAATATTTTGCAATTTTGCGGAATTACCCCCGTTCTTATTACCGAAATCGGGCCGGTTAGACCGTCTTCGGAGAAGCAGCGTGCCAATTGGCTGAATAAAGTGAAGCGGTTTGGTTCCAAGTTGAAATAATGCAGTAGCGCCGCGGATCGCGGGGATTTGCTGTCCATGCTCATGCAAGCTCGGGACGACGACGGGATCGGAATGTCCGACGAGCAGCTGAGAGACGAGGTCATGACCATATCTTGCCGGTACGAAACGACGGCGAATGCGTTGTCTTGGACGTTTTACTTGCTCGCCCGACATCCCGAAGCGGAGGAAAAGTTAGCTGACGAGTTGGGACGTGTACTGGAGGGAAACGCGCCTGCCTTTCATCATTTCCCGCATCTTCACTTTACGCAGTCCGTTATTAAAGAATCGATGCGCCTCTACCCTCCCGTATGGTGGATTTCCAGGGAGCCTAAGGAAGACGTATGGCTTGATGATTACTTTTTACCGGCCGGCTGCGACATCGCTTTGAGCCAATGGGTCATGCACAGACGTCCTGAATATTTTACAGAGCCTGCATCGTTTATTCCGGATCGATGGAACCGGAAGTTTGAAGAATCATTGCCTTCTTACGTATACTTTCCTTTTGGAGCAGGGCCCCGAATATGCATCGGAAATAACTTCGCCATGATGGAAGCCGTTTTATTGCTTGCGGCGATCATGCAGCAGTTTCACTTTGATCTGGATATAAGCAGTTCAGTGGTTATTGAACCGTCTATTACGCTGAGACCGGAACAAGGAATATATGTAGTAATCAACAAAAGATGATCCGCGGATTGCCCGCCCTAACCGATTAACCGGTATTATTCCCTTTCTCTATCTTGCCGATCGTATCTCCGTTGGAGACGTTAAACAAGCGGCTCTTCGGCTCATACACGGTTTGGGCGGGCCACAAGCCATGATGTCCCGATACGATATAACTTACCACACAAGCAATAATAAAGAACTCGGTTCCCTTCCCGTTAAAAAGCTCCATGGCCAAAAGAAAAGCGGCTATCGGCGTATTGGCTCCGCCGCAAAATACAGCGACCAATCCTATAGCGGCTAGAAACGAAAGCGGCAATCCTATAAACGAATGCAATGTATTCCCCAATGTCGCCCCCATAAAAAATAATGGGATCGCTTCGCCTCCGACAAAACCCGAACCAAGCGTAACTGCCGTGAAAACAAGCTTGGCCATGAAAGCGTAAGGCGGAACGTCTTCTTTAAAGGATTGCTCAAGCATCTGCAGACCGCGGCCGTTATAATCTTGGGAACCGGCTAATAAAGTCAATCCGACGATGATTAACCCGCCGACAAATGCTCTTTTCATATGGTTTTTGTTAAACAGGCGCTCCGAATATTTTTGAATCGCATGTCTGAGCTGGCAATATGCGACGCTTAACAAACCGAATAAGACGGATACAAGCACGACTTTCGCAAAGACAATCAGCGAATGCTCCGGAACTGTCTGGATGACGAGCTTCTCATGTTCGACTCCCCAAACTTTCTCCGTTACATAATGACCGACAAAGCTAGCTATGAGACAAGGAACGACCGCTTCAAACTTCAATTTCCCCAAGGCGGCCATCTCTATTCCGAACACCGCACCCGTTATAGGAGTCCCGAAAGCCGCGCCGAATCCGGCGCTGATTCCGCTCATGAGCAAAATTTTCGTGTCCGCCGCTTTCACTTTTAACCACTGGATGACTGCTTCCGCAATACTTGCTCCCATTTGGACGGCGGCACCTTCTCTGCCGGTCGACCCGCCTAAAAAAACGGTAATAAACGTTCCCAAATATGCAATGGGCCCCATTCTGCGTAAAACCTTCTTCTTGCCGTGAACCCCGTCAATCACGAGATTATTACCCTGGAAGCTGTCACTCATCGTATTGTATATAAAGGCTTTTCCGAACCTCATATACATAAACCCTACTGCGATACCGCCCAGAGGAAGCAGTCCGATCAACCATCCGTTCTCTTCTCTGACGGTACCCAAATAATCGTTGGTTTCCAATAGCAGTGCAGTCACCGAGCCGACAACGGCACCGATCGCTGCGCCAAAAATTACCCATGTACCGAGAACCTTAGTCGCATGCTTATACTTAATCAACTCGTTCATTTTTATATCCTCATTTCAGCCGGTTTGGAGGCGCTTCTGCATGTTGATTGTTTTTGACTTCCTCAAAAAGATGTCCCGTTCCCTCAGTACGGGACTCCGCTGAGGGAACGGACAAATTGGGCATGCCCGCCTTAATCGCCGCCATCAGCATGTCAATGTCTTCTTTCGTCGCATATTGTTTGCCGGGCTTCAGCATATACCCCAACTGTCCGTTCGATTCTATGGTGGCCCACTGCAGGTCGCTGATCATGTGAATGCCCTGCTGCCGGAGCCGCACTTCCAGCATATCTACAGATAACCGCAGTTTTTTTAAATTGCTCTCGATTAACTTCCCGTTCTCGACCACCAACACTGCTTTTCCGTAAAGAAGCGTCTCGAGAGCGTCATTTTTTAGAACCAGATACTCAATACCAATAAGGGTGATCACCATCAAAAGAGTGATTACCATCGTAATCCAAATATTGCGTTCGCTTACGGGTTGAATGATTAAAGATCCTACGGCGATCATCATGACTGTCTGGGCAACCGTCAGTTGGGAAATCGACTTTCTTCCGGCCAAGCGCAAGATCAGCACGCCGCCAAAGACGATAACTGCCGCTTTCCATATGAAATGTAAGTCCACTGTGCAGCGCAGCTCCTTGCTTTCAGTGAGTTGTATCTATTTTTGTTAAATTCAGCCAGACTTATTCGTTACCGGAAACACAGCAAATGCACCCATGACTGAGGGGTCAACAGCTTGTTTTCCTTCAATCGGCACCATCAATCGATAAAATGATCAACCAACAAAAGCGAATGATCGCGTCTCCAATATAGGGCGAATTCGAACTCGAAACGAGGTTCGGTCAATGGAAGATACAGAGATAAGCGGATTTAGCAGCGGCATTCAGAATGCATTTTGGTTATCGCTATATATTGGAATCGCGGCTTTTGTTATTAGTCTGTTCTTAAAAAGAACGGAACCATCTGAGTAAGGTCGCTCGGCGGTCCGGCATCAGAGAGTTAGATTGCTAAACGTATTCTTGGAGAAAACAGTTATGAGGCACGCTGCTCAATGTCTGTGTTATTAGCAGCGGCAGAAGAGCAACTGCAGCATTTATTGGCGGAGCAAATAAGTTCAAGTCGAATTCCCTGATGACAAGCTGACCAAATGCAAACAACCGACCCTAAATTGGATCGGTTGTTTGCATTGGTGGAGCAAAGGGGACGAACCGCTATCCTCATCGCTTTTTCTTCACCTATTTCTTGGCGAGACTTTATTTGTCAATTCTTCAACCGCCGTCTTGAGATACGTTAGCGTCGTTTCATCCGTGACATTGCCATTCGCATCTATCTTTGTAGAGGCTAGGTTTATGTAAACCTCTGGCCTGCTGAGCGGCGCTGCGTTGCAACCAAAAAGAACATCTCTGAGATGCATATGGCTTCGAACCGGCCCGAACATCCCTCGACTAGCGCCTATGATGGCAACAGGCTTCTCGTTCATTGGGAATCCGAATGTCGGTCTTGATCCCCATTCTAACGCATTTTTTAATATACCGGGAAGCGAATAATTGTATTCCGCAAATTGGAAATATGCTTATTGCTTGCGACGAGATTCGCTTAATATAAATAGTTGAGCTGTTCTATTAAGCTTTTGAATCGATCAGGCTTTAAAACATAATAAATGCGTTTTCCCTCTCTGCACTCCTGAATAAATCCAGCCTCCTTCAATTCCTTCAAGTGATAAGATAACTTCGATGACGAAATGTCATCTAATCCCAGCTTGAGGTCTTCAGGACAAACCGCATTCGAATATGCCGAACAGACAGGCGCCTGATACCTGTCCTGCCTTCCCTCTTTAAGAAGCGCCAATATTTTCAACCGAATCGGATCGCTAAGTACTTTTGCCGCCTGGGCCATCACTTCATATTCATTATGCTGTCTCATAAATCGAATATAACATTTACGCATTGACATTTCAAATGTTTTTGAAATATAATCATTTCAAAATTATTTGAAATGTTGGGAGATGTTATCCATGTCTACGGATCCAAACGCGCGCCTTCAATCCAACGCATCGGGAACGGTTGCCGGCGAGCGGCGTGTTATGGGGTGGTGTTTAGCTCTGCTTGCAACGGCACAGCTCATCTACTCGCTTGATATCAATATCGTCTTCGTGGCGTTGCCGGAGATCGGCCGCGACCTGGGATTTTCGGAACAGTCGCTGCAATGGGTAGTCAGCGCTTATACGATTTTCTGCGGGGGATTTCTGCTTCTTGGAGGGCGTGCCGCCGATTTATTGGGACAAAAGAGAATGTTTATTTGCGCATTGTTCCTTTACGCGGTTTCGTCTCTATTAGGCGGCCTCGCATGGGACACAATGATCATTATCATAGCCCGTGCAATCCAAGGCATCGGCGCCGCCTTGCTGTTTCCGGCTACATTATCGCTGATCAATCGGCTGTTTGAGGAAGGGCCTCGGCGAAACCGAGCGCTTGCTGTGTGGGGCGGTGCCGGCGCCAGCGGGCTGACCATCGGCTCAATACTGGGCGGGTTGCTTACCAATGCCTTTGGTTGGGAGGCCGTCTTCTATGTCAATGTACCGCTGGCGGGCGCCGTCGCTTTAGCCGCCATGCTCATCATTCCGCGTGACGAGATCAGGCATGGGAAGCGCCATTTTGATTTACCGGGTGCTCTTACGGTGACGGCAGGCGCTACTCTCCTTGTTTATGTTCTCGTACAAGGACCTGAAATCGGCTGGGGTTCACTTAACATTATTATATCTGCCATACTCTCCGTGGCGCTCCTGTCCATCTTTGCCCTTATTGAAACCCGTACCGTCGATCCGCTGATGTCAGTGCATCTATTTCGTAACCGAAGTCTGGTGATCGGCATGACCGTCACTTTCATCTTCATGGGAACATTCGGCGCATTGCCGTATTTCCTGACAATCCTATTTCAAAACATTCACGGATACAGCGCTCTGCAAACCGGTCTTGCCTTCATCATTCCTTCATTGGCGATAGCGACAGGCACTCAACTCGGAGAACGTCTTGCTACCCGTTTGCAGACGCGCAGCACTTTATTTATCGGCATGATTATCGGGATCGTCGGGACGATGCTGATTCCTTTGGGCGCCTACACCGGCAGCAGCTATCTTATCATCGTACCTGGTCTTATTATTTCAGGCATCGGCCAGGGTATTACTTGGACCGGCATGTGGATTGCCGCATCAAGCGGCGTATCGGAGGAAGAACAAGGCGTAGCATCCGGCATGGCGTCGACCACTTTAAACATCGGCAACGCGGTCGGCCTTGCCGTCCTAATCGCTATTGCCAACTCCAATATTCAGGGAAAGACAGGCGACTCGCTGCTTGAAGCTATGGCTTCGGGCGAGCGGACGGCCATTTATCTTGCAGCTTTAGGCATGTTAGTCGGTTTGGTGATCGCGCTGTTTCTTCCTCGAAAACGATAATTCGCTTGAATAACATCACACTATCGCTTTTGTCGCCCAGGGGAATTCCATCCGACAGCAGACCTGAAATCATCGTTATACCTAATCCAACATGGAGAAGTCCCCAGAGATAAAATATTGCACCTGTTTAAAGAAGCCATCTATACTCTTGTCTGCAGTCCAAAATAAAATCGACATATACATTATCGTTTTTGATTTGATAAATGATCAGGTAGCGCTTTCCAAAAAATAACTTGCGGTATTTGTTAAATGGTAACGACGAGTCAATAACCCAAGGGTTTCGATCCGGCATGGTTTCCAATGTTGTTGCCGCCACACGAAAATCACTTATTAAATTATGAGCAGCCTCTTCACTTACATTCGCAAGAAAACGCGCATGAGCGACCAACATTGCGGCAGCTCTTTCTGACACAATCACAGCATGACGTTTATTTTCGTTTAGCATCGATAACCTCATGAACTGCTTTTTGCATCAATGATACAGTTTCTTCAACGGAAAAACCTTGCTTTCCGTTCAATCGATCTTCTTCTGCTGCGACAAGTTGCTCTCTGAGTTTCAACATGCTTTCACGTCTTGTGAAAGCTTCGATATCCATGACAACGAGGTCACCCTCGCCATTTTTGGTCAGGTAAACGGGTTCGCCGGTTTCCTTGCAGAATTCAGCAATCTCGTTGTAATTGTTTCTAATGGCTGCTGATGGCTTTATCTTCAAACATCAACACCTCCGATAGCATTATCATAACCATATTATACATAAATATCGCTATGAGAGGCAATAAACAGAGTTATCCTTATACCAGGCTATTTTATCAAGCACTCCATTCCGGTAACCGGCAGTTCCCGCCTTGCATGCATACTGCCATTCCGCTTCTGTAGGAAGACTATAGCGGCTCGCCTTCCGGTTGATAGTGTATATGCACATTTAAAATCTGAAGCATTTTTCGAATCTCTTCAACAATATGGGGTTCCCTTTGACCCGTAGTTTTCTTTTCAGCAATGCCGCCGCCGCGCTTCGTTCCTTCGCCGCGATTCCCAGCCAAGTTTTACTGTCCGCTGTAATTCGGATGTCTGGCTTGCCGTGCAAGCCGTCGCAAATCCGGATCGTACGGTCGCGAATTTCTATGGTCGTCTTTCCCGGTTCATCCCCGGTAAAAATAAAATGATAAGTGCAGTCTAAGCCCGTCGAATGCGCAGGTTGGAATACATAGGGCAATGAATTGATCAAGCTCCGGATCGAGCCCGGTCTCAGACCGTTGCCGACGCGCTTTACCGATTTATGGGGAAAACGCTTTTGGACATACGTTTCCGCTTCGGAGCCAGGAGTTACATAGACGGTCTCTTCTTTTGCTTGCAGCGGTCTGACCACATCGTTGATGAACGTTTTTCTGTCTTTCAGATACGAACCGATCACATCTTCGCCTGCCGGGCAAACCGCCATACAATAAGCGGCTTTATAGTTCGCGCCGTAGCTTAAACTTTGCCACCAGGATACCGTTTCGTTAATCGGCATCTTGCTGCGGTATTGTTTGGCATTTTTGCTGCTCACGACCGTTTCCACAAAATCGCTGAAGCCGCCCATGAATTCGCGATAATTATGCGTGTAGCAGGAGGAAAAGTTAAATTGGCCGTCCGGACTGATCGCCCCTACAGGGCAGGCCGCCACACAGAGCTTGCATTCCAGACAAGGGTTGTAATCGATGGGACGATCTTCTTTATTTACCCGGGCATCTATCATGATGCCGCCGAGCAGGATGAAATTGCCGAATTTCGGATGAATCACATTTCGGTGTATCCCCATGCGTCCCAGACCTGCCGCAACAGCCAAAGGCTTAAGCGACATCACCCAAGTCTTTCCCGGAAACTTATCCATCTCCATCGGAAAACCGACGGCCACGTTCAGAGCCCGTATCCCCTGATCTTCCAGAGCGTGTACGATCCGATGCGCCGATTCGGATACACTGTCGCCGGTATGGTGAAATTCAATGTTGGACAAGGATCTCGCCGGCGATCGGATCGGTTCCCGATTCATTCTGGCGACGAAACTGATCAGAGTCTTGGCATGGGGAAATACCGATAAAATATCGCCCCTTTGATCGTCCAATTCGGAACGTTCAATTGATACGACTCCAACATCGTCGGCTCCCGCTTCCAAGCACAAATCCCGCAGCCAATCGTAGTCTAGCGCCACGGTATCCTCAGGAGCTGATTGCATCGATGTCTCATAGTAACGAAGTACGGTCGGATGCCGGTTCAAATCGGTCATAGCATTCACCTTCCATTTTAAGTGTATATACACCTTTTATAGATAACAAGTTCTGTTGAACTTACCGAACCAACTTGACGAGCTCCGACAATTGTACTAGCAATGCTTTCTCGCGATCCTCGCCAATGCAGGAGCGAACGCGTGACTGCGCTTGTTCCCATAAAGGGAGAGCGCTTGCAAGGAGATCTTCACCCGCTGGCGTCAGTGAAATATATCGTCGTCTTCGATCCTCCCCAGTTGTTATAGACACCAACTTTTGTCTCTCCAATGGCTTGAGGTCGCGAGTCAGCGTAGTCCGGTCCATCAGCAGGATCTCAGAAAGTCTCGATATGGTTACGGACCCTGCTTGCGCAAGCGCCATCAACACGGGCAATTGAGTAGCCCGCAGTCCGACCGGCCTTAAGCATTCATCATACAAGCCGGTAATATACCTGGTCGCCTTCCGAAGATTTAGGCATGTGCATTCTGCGGCGTAATTGACCGTACCGGATAACGGTTCCATGGAATGATTGTTCATGATTACGAGTATATGCACATAATTGGGAATTGTCAAGTTTAACCATCCGACGGTCACTCTCTTTGAGGGATCAACAAACGAAAAAATAACCCTTTGCGAAGGCGCAAAGGGCGTTAAAGTGTTTTAATGTACCGGCAGCAATCGAATGACGCTGTGCTTCGGAGCGAGCGTCATTGGAACAAGGTGCAACTCCATGCAGTCGAAACAATGGTTCCAATAGCAGTCCGCCTGCTCTTGCATGTACGCGCCGCACTTGTTGCATTGTTTCGGAGGCAAATTGTTGAAGAAAGAGACGATCGACTGATTCATCTTCGCTTCACCGCCTTGTCGCAGCTTCTGTTTTCATTGTATTACTACAGAAGCTTTCCCGGCAACACATTTTTTGCAAACGCTATCAATTGCGGGATATCGCCCCGCGAACCGTAATCGACGTTTCGACCTTCTGCAAGCGCAAATATTCGTTATTGACGAGCGTCGGACGGAAATATCCGAACAGATCGGCCGCTTGATCGAACGTCAGTCCCGGATAACAGACGACCTCCTGGTTCGTGAACGGGTTGTCCATCAAAATTTGCCACTCGCCCGTTCGCTCCCCTTCAGAGACGGACCGGTACACATAAGCTTTCCAATACATCGTGTCCTTCAGTTCCTGCCAAACCTTCTGCCATGTAGGGCTAAACTTCGCCGGCTCGGGAAAGAGGCGCTCGGCGATTTCAATATGCGCCGTCACAGCATCCGCATCTTGATCCCCGGCTTTCTTAATCGCTTCCTTGAATTGTTCCACGAGGGCGCGAAACGCCCCATAACCTTCTTTCTCGACATGTTCCCTCACCGCGTTCCACTCATCTTCGCGCGATGGAGAACAACGGTCATACCACGATTGTACACTCATACGTAACCTCGCTAAGTATTTTGCTGAAAAAAAGTTCCGCCTTTAGCGGGCGGAACCGGTGTTGACGCTGATAGAACCTTGGTCGTCCATAAACAGCCTGCGGTTCGGATCATTGTTTAACTTTACGTTGAATAACTTAAGGCGAGAGTCCGGCACCTGCAGTGGTTCCCAATCGGGGCGTTCCGCCGCCGCACGCTCGGCCTCGTCTTGATGAGCCCACCATTCGGCCCCCCAATAATCGAAATCGTACACGTTCCGAAGCGTGGCGGCGGATATTTCCCCCGTTGTTCGATGTCTTAATACGTAAGGCATTGGGTCCCCGAATTACAAGAACGGATTTTCGTGCTTCGCTTTCAGACGGCTCCAGCGGCGCTCCACTTCGTCTTCGAACGACTTGTAAGCTTCCGTATATTCCGGTTTCGTCATATGCTTCGTCTTGCCCATTTGCTTGAGCCAGTCGCTTAGCGGCACCCGCTTGTTCTTCTCTTCCGGGTTGTACGTGATGGTCGTCACGCCGTTCTCCACTTCGTACAGCGGGAAGAAACAGGAGTTAACGGCATTGTCGATGATCGTCTGACCGTCTTTCTCCTCGGAAAGCCAGTTCAACGGGCAAGTGATGAGAATCTTGCCGTAAACCATGCCTTCGTTCTGCGCATAGTATTGCGCCTTCGCCGCTTTCTTCAGCAGGTCCTGCGGATGAGCCTCGGAGCCTGTGAATACGTACGGAATGTTCGTAGCGGCCATGATTTGCGCCGTGTCCTTATGGTGGAACAGCTTGCCGCCTTGATGCTTGCCGACGTTGGACGTCGACGTGCGGTGACCGAGCGGCGTCGAGTACGACAATTGAGCGCCCGTGTTCATATATCCTTCGTTATCGTATTCGAGAATAATCATCTTATGATTGCGCAGTGCGGAGCCGATGGCGGGACCCATGCCGATATCCATACCGCCGTCGCCTGTGATCATGACGAACGTGAAGTCGTCTTTCAGACCGTACTTGTCGAGTTCGCCGCGGCGCTTGCGCTCCCAGAACATCTCGACGACACCGGAAAGCGTTGCCGCGCCGTTCTGGAACAGGTTATGGATGTACGTCGCCTTATGGGACGAATACGGATAGCCGGTCGTTACAACCATCGCGCAGCCCGTGTGGTACAGCGCAACGATATCGCCTTCGATGCCTTTGAAGAACAGCTCCAATCCGGAGAAAATACCGCAGCCCGGACATGCGCCGTGACCCGGAGCCAACCGCTTCGGCTTCTTCGTCAACTGGCGGAGCGGCGGGACTTTCACCTTCAACTGTCCGCTTTCTTCATCTTTATTAACCGTGATCAATCCGGTTTTCAAGTCTTCGTACGCCATCGGTTCGACAACGCGCTTCGGCGCCTTGTCCGGATCGCCCGCCGTGTGGCCGTAGTAATCGAACGGCTTCTCCACGCCGCCCTTACGGATCGCTTCCAAACCAACCTCGAACAATGCGTGCGCGTCTTCCAAATAGAAGTCTTTGCCGCCGAGGCCGTAAACGCGGGAGATGACATGAATGTCTTTCACGCCGTGAGTAAACAATGCGGATTTCACTTCGAGCGTCATGTTGCCGCCGTGGCCGCCGTACGAATCCGCGCGGTCGCCTACTACAATCGCTTTGGCGTTCTTCAACGCTTCGGCGATCTGCTTCGCAGGGAACGGACGGATGATGTTCGGAGCGATCAAGCCAGCTTTGACGCCGCGCTCGCGAAGCTGATCGACGGCAACCTTCGTAATTTCGGAGGCGGAGTTAAGCACGAACAGAACGACTTCCGCGTCTTCCATACGGTACAGATCAAGCGTCGGGTACTCGCGGCCCGTAAGCTTTGCATATTCCTTGCTGATTTCCTCAAACACTTCGCCGGCTTTATACATGGCGACGGTTTGCTGGTAGCAGTTATTGATGTAATCCGGCTCGTTCATGTAAGGTCCGACCGTGATCGGATTTTCACGATCCAACACGTGCAGATATCCTTCGGGAGGATGCTCTCCGACGAAAGCATGCACGTCTTCGCGATTCGCGAACGTCTGAACGCGGCGCTTCTGGTGAGATGTGAAATAGCCGTCGGAAGCGACGATGACCGGCAAACGCACGTCAGGGTGCTCGGCGAGCTTAATGGCCATAATGTTCATGTCGTATACGGCTTGCGGATCGCGGCACATTAAAATCGGCCAGCCCGTATTCAACGCGTAATACAAATCGGAATGGTCGCCGTGAATGTTAAGCGGCCCGGAGACCGAGCGGCATACCAGGTTCATTACCATAGGGAAACGGGAACCCGATTGAACCGGCATCTGCTCCAGCATGTACAAATATCCGTTCGCGCTAGTTGCGTTAAATACGCGTCCGCCCGCGGTCGATGCGCCGTAGCAAATACCCGCGGAGCCGTGCTCGCCGTCCGCCGGGATCAGCTTGATGTCGTGCTGCCCGTTCGCCTTCATTAAATCGAGGAATTGTGCAACCTCGGTGGAAGGCGAAATCGGAAAGTAACCCATAATGTGGTAGTTGATTTGGTGAGCGGCGTATGCAGCCATCTCGTTGCCCGATTCATACACGATACGCTGCTCGACGGTACCGCGCGCTACTTCCTTATCATACTCGATTGCCATTTTATTTCACCTCTCCTAGCTTTCAATCATTAGTTTCGCGGACAACCTTCGGTTGCCTCCTTGATCTCCCAATCAAATTGATTTACGCGTGCTGCGCCAAATTAAACTTGTGAGGCACACGGTTCGCTTCGCCGTATCCGTCCGTTTCCCTCTCTGCGCTTAACGCTTCGGTCGGGCATGCAATCACGCACTTCAAGCAGCCTTTGCAATATTGATAGTCGATTCCTTGAAGGAACATTTGAGGTCGGCCTTTCTTGTCCGGCTGCTCATCCCAGACGAAGCAGAAGTCCGGGCAAGCCGTGTCGCATGCCGCGCAATGGATGCACTTATCGTCGTCGAAATGCGGCATCATGCCGTTGCGGGAAATGCTCAAATCTTTCAGGATGCTGTTTCCGGGGTTTGTGACCAAACCGCCGATGGGCTGCGTCTCGTAACCGAGCACCGGAATGTCCCAACGCTTCGGCAGCGGCATCGTGACTCCCTCGGGAAGGTCGAACGTCTGGAACTGCACTTCGTCATATCCGCGCTGGAACGTGCGAAGCGCCGGCTCCACCGCCTGCGGGTATTTCTTCTCGAGCGACCTGCGGATAACGCCTCTCATATGATCGGCGTCCAAGAAATCGCAAAGGCGGAACAATGCGCCGAGCATTGCCATATTCGCGCGGTTCTTCTCCTCCAGAGCGATCCCTGTGGCGTCCACCACGGCGACCGTTCCGCCGACAAGCTTCATCTTCTCCTTCAACTGTTCCGGAGTCCTCGCGGAGTTGACTAACACAGTGCTGTCCTCGTAGATTCCGCTGACGACGTTCACCGTCTTCGACAAATTTTCGTGAAAAATGCCGACGATATGAGGTCTTTCAACCGGCGTCGTATCGCGAATTTCAGCATCCGTATCGCAAAAGCGAATGTGCGCTTTTACAGGAGAGCCTTTCTTCTCCGAACCGTATGACGAAAAGCTCACTCCGTTGAATCCGCTTCCAACGACGCCCGATTCCGCGAGCATTTTGCCGGCCAAGTTGGCGCCCAATCCCCCGATCGATTCAAGGCGAATTTCAAAAAAACCGAGTTCGTTCACCTTAGGCAAAACTGCCATTACGCCCTCTCCTTCCTGTTGTCCAACTGTTAACGTTATTGAAACAGCAATTTTTAAAATAGTATAACAGGAAAACATCCGGTTGCGTACAATTTTTTTCCTAAATGGGCATAAGAAAAACTTATTCGATATACATGCAAAAATAAAAGCCGAAGCGAATGACGCTTGCAGCTTTATTAAAAGAAACAGTCTTGATTGAATTAGTGAAACAGACTACACGAGCAGTTGAATGACACCGAGAACGAGACCGATCGCAAAACCGCAAATCGCGCCGTTGACCCGAATCCACTGCAAATCTTTCCCAATATGCTCCTCCATCATCGCAATAAGCGATTCGGTGTCGAGCTTGTCCGCATTTTCCTTGACCAGCTTCCCGATCGCGCCGTGATTGTTTTCGACCAGCTGCGCAATTTGTCTGCGCAGCATGCCGTCGAGCTTGTCCACCGCATCGGGGTGCTCCAACGTCCGATCCAATGCGTTTCTCAAGAAAGGCAGCACACGCTCCTCGATAAATTGCGGATCGGCCGCCTTTTCAACGGCCCAAATTTGGACTTTCGCCAACCATTCGGCCAGCGCCGTCTCGAGAGCGGGGCTTTCTGCGATGCGATGCTTCCAAGCGGAAACCTCATCGACCGCTTTCCGGTTTTCATGCAGACCCAGCAGCGTTTCGCGAATCGATTGCAGCGCGGCCTGCCTGTACGGATGCGTGTCGAGACGCATATCGGACAGTGTGGCGAGCAAAAATTCCTGAATCATGGCGCCAAGCCGCTCTTCGCTCATAAAGCCGGCGAACGCGTTGACCGCAAAGCCCATCAAACCGCCGACCTGCAAATTGCCGATCGCTCCGGCGGCCATGGCGCCCATACGCGCGCGCGTGTCTTCGCGCACCACGAACTTCTCGGCTTGCAGCAGCGCGAAATCGAATGCCCGTTCTTCATATTTCCGTTCAACGGCGGCTTTCGCCGCTTTATCGATCCAATGCGCCTCGTCGATATCCCGGATAACGTTTCTAACGGCCGGCGCGATCGCATCAGCCGCAGCGGCCGGGTCGATTTGCCGTATGAGCGATTCCGCGGCGGACGCTATCCACGCGGCGACCTCCTCGGTTTGCAGCCGGTCGCGCAGCGCGACAAGAAGCCGCTCCGCAATCTTCGCGCCCTGCAGCTTCTCAATTATGCTCTCTTTATGTAATAGATTCGTCTGAATGGCGTTAACGAGCGCATTCGTCACTTTTTCCCTGTTTTTCGGCAACAGAGCGGTGTGCGGGATCGGCAGCCCGAGAGGATGGCGGAACAATGCGGTGACCGCGAACCAGTCGGCCAAGCCGCCCGCCAAGCCCGCTTCGAAGCCGCTTTGCAATACGACTCCGTATGGGGTTCCGGCAATGGGGAACGTCGCCAAAAAACCGGCCCCCATGACGCCGAGCGAAATCGTTGCCGTATGCTTCGCATTGCGTTTCACGTTAGTAATACCCACTTTCTTAGCATTGCCGTGTCAGTATGTTTGCAGTATACACAACCTGCCGTTACTCAAGCAAATTGCCGGGGGCCGGAGCGCAAATCCGTTCCCAAGAGGATTTGATGCGCATCCGTTTGACGGTTAAGGAACGCGCCAGTTCCTGCTCGCTCTTCTCGCCCATAAAGAACAGTTCAATATCCCAAGCGGCCATCATGATCGTATTGTCAAGCAATGACCGGTAATAATCGTGCATCAAATCGCCGGCGCCCGATTCATACCCGTGAGACAGAAGTTCTTCGATATACATCCTTAAAGCGTAATCCGCGAGTTCATCGTCTTCCACGTCTTGCACAAGAATTGCGATATCTCTGACCGGCGTCGCCGCATTGCTCCATTCCCAATCGATGAAAGTGAGGCGGCGTTCATCTACCACAATGTTCCCCAAATGCATATCCCCATGCGTTAACACAAGCGGGCAGCGGAGAGACGGGGCGTAATACGGATAAAATGATTCGGCGATCGCCATCGTTTCCTTATGAAATGCAACGGTGTCGAGCGGAAACCGGCGTTCATGCAGACGGAGAAGCTGGTTACCCGCCCATTCTGGCCATTGCATGCTGAACGGATAAGGCTGCAGCACACCCGACTTCAACCATCCGGAAGCGTGCGGCGCCGTCGCCGCATGAAGCCGTGCGAGCCGGCGCACGATTTTTCGCAGCCATCGCTTCTGTTCTTCGCGTTCGGAGGTTCGATATTGGTTCAATACGGGCTCTCCGGCATACTCGGTAAGAAGCGCCTTAGGATCATCTGTGAAACACGCGATGACCTTCGGCGCCCATTCCGATATATTCCCGCCCAATGCCTGAAATAGCTCTATTTCGAACTTGCGGTCCGCCGGAGGTTCTTTATAGACATACCTTGAACCGGAGCCGTCGGGACGAACCGCTTCGATCTCGATAATGGCCGCGGCGAATGGACCCTTTTTCTGTTGAGCATGCACCGGAACAATGCCGAGCTCGAGCAGTCTGTTTTTGCAAATGTCCAGTGTACCGCCCATGAAAATACTCCCCCTTTACTCGCTCTGTGGTTGCGCTTCGCATCATATGCCTCTGCGTTGAACCGACTGCAGCGTTCTCCAGCCGATCATCCGGATACCCTCGCTGCGCAAGACGCCTCGAATGTCCGGATCGCCGAACAATTGAAAATCCCAATACCGTTTCTCCCAGTCGGGCGTAATCGCTTGAAGCTCCTCCGTCGGCAAAGCGGGGTGAATGATTAGCTCCGTCACACCAGGCCCAAGCCCGCTCAGCCGCCGCGCAAAGTCATTCTTTACGTCGTCATACGTCTCCCCCGGCTGTTTCCCGTATGGCGGGTTTTCCAATTCGTCGATAATTGCGACGCCGAGACGATCGGCTGCGGCTACCGCACGAGCCGCCAATGCTCTAAGCGCTTCGGGAACATCGGGGTTTGCCGCCGCACGGCGGGGCAGTCGAAACGGCAACCCGTATTCGGCGCACAGCTCGAGAGCGATAAGCAGAAAATCGCGACCGGTGTGCAAACCGTACATGCTGCCCATATGGTTGTCCGCGTGCGTAGGCTTCAATCCCAACCGCTCAAACCGCTCCACTTGGCTTCTTAACTCGACGCGAATTTGCTCCGGATCGGCATTCCGCTCCACGGTTTCCGATTGAGCGTGAAAGTAACCCAATCCGTCGACTAACGAACCGACATTGGCTCCATGCGCCGCCGGTCCCCACTTGTAACCGCCCCACTCGCTTGTCAGCGTCCAATGAACGCCGATATCCCACTCCGGGTGAGCCCGCGACAACGAAGCGGCATCGGGCGCCCACGGGCACGGCGTCATCAACGTTGCGGAAGAAATCAGCTCCTCGCGAAGCAGATGAGCGACCGCATCGTTCGCGGCTTTGCACATGCCGAAATCGTCGGCGTTAACAATGAGAAAGCGTTCTTTGCGCAGGTCTTCAAGGGTTGGCTGCATCGGACACACCTCCAGAACTGTTGTAATCTAACCGAAAAAACGGACATGCTGCATCTGTGTTTTCCATCGATCAATCTTTTTCTTAACGATTCCTCTGTCATCAGGCTGCAAGCTAATATTCAACATGGACGCTATTGTTTCCGCATTGGATTCGATCGACGTATGTTCCGTGTCCAGATGATGCCTGAAAATCTCGTTCGACAATCCCTCAATGCATCGGTCAATCTGCTGCGCGGCCCATGAGCTTTCTCCGTCACCCCTGCTGCGCAATCTTCTTAGCAATGTTTCCTTTGAGGCGCACAATGCAAAATGATGAACCGTCACTCCGTCATTTCTCAGCCTGCCCGCGATTTCATCGAAATATTGAGGATTTACTACGGTCATAGGCACAATAATCGTTCCGGTATATTCGCTGTCAATGTATTTTATCATGGAATAGTTGAACTCGCGCCACATGGGGAAGTCTTGGAAATCGTCCTTTTTCGCTTGCTGGGGGATGTTTTTTCTAATATAGTAGCCTGCATTTTCAGGATCAAATACGAAGGAATCAGGGATTCTTCTATGTAATTCATAGGAAGTTTGTGTTTTTCCGGATCCGAAAGCGCCGTTAATCCATATGATCACCTGCGTCACCCCGTAAAGTTTATGTTAGTATAAATCTCCATATGATCCAGCAAAATAGCGCCGACGCCCAAGAGAAGAGGCCGAATACGATCACTATTTTATTTTCGGACCAGCCGTATTTTAAACTGAAATGGAAGTGGATCGGAGCCATTCTAAAGAGCCGCAGCTTTGTCTTTCTGTAGTACCATACCTGCAATATTACCGAAAGCTGTTCCGCCAAATAAATGGAAAACAAGACCGGAATGAGTATTTCCACCTTCTCGATAACGGCCATGAAAGACAACGAGCCACCGATAGCCAGCGACCCGGTGTCTCCCATAAACGCCCTTGCCGGATAAATGTTATAAAGGAGCAGTCCGAGCAAACAGCCGATCATGACCAAAGAGAACATCTGAACGCCGATTTTTTCTGAAATGACAAAGAAGAAGAAAAATGTCGGAATCGCAACAACGATCAGCAAGCCGTCCAATCCGTCCGTGAAATTAATCGCATTGGCGGAACCGACAATAAATAATGTCATGACGATGAAATAAAGGGCTAGAGGCAGCTGCAAATCGAAATCGCGAAATACGGAAATATTCGGACTTAGGGAATATGTATTTATTAGATACCACAAAAGCACACCGGTAAATGCAAATTGAAGGATCAGCTTCGTTCTTCCCGACACGCCGGAGGGGTCTTGGAAGTATGCCTTCTTGAAGTCGTCTAAAAATCCGATCACACTGAACAGAATAAATGTTACGTTCAGGAATATGGTCAGCGGATCGGGTTTTAACATGGTGGTTGCGAATACGCCGATGAATAGAATTAGCCCCGCCATTAGAGGCGTTCCCCGTTTGGCTTGGTGGTCGGCGGGCAATTCGGCGCGAATAGGCTGGGTGAGCTTTAACGTCCGCAGCCCCCAGATCAGTATAGGACACAATAGAGTAACAGTGAAAAAAGAAACCATAGATATTCCAAGCGTTGATTGCATATCTTCTATCCCCTAAGCAGTAGTTAATTATAGTATAATTGTACTTTCACGATTTGGACATATATTCCAAGAAAGAAGCAAATAAAAAAGCGGCATGCCGCGACAACAGAGGCATACCGCTTACTCTTATTAAAATGTTTTCAACTGTCCGTAATGAGCTATGAAATGCAGCAGCTCCGCGAGAACGGGAAGAACGAACTCCGTCGGCCCCATCCGGAATATTCCGCTCCGGCTGTGCATAGTGGCGCCTTTCGTGAAGATGCGGTAACGATCTTGGCCGATGTTCATGTTCACGATCTCGTTGTTCGAGTTTCGGCTGGCCACAATCCGCACAGGCCGCCCGACCGTCTCGTAAGGGATAATGCTTACGATATCCTCGAGCTTGATATAGTAATTCACATGCGGCTTCTGGTATACCAGTTCTTTCGTTGAAACGGTGAGACCGAAATCGTTCTTCTTATGGGACAATTTCAATTCGCCTTCGAGCGACTTGAGCTGCAAGAAATCGTTATACAAACCGGTTGACTCCCTCCCTGCGGGCAAAACCGCCCGATTCTTGAAAGTCGTTCTACCGAGTGTATCACAATTCCCGCGCACGCTCCACCGTTTCAAGACCCAGGCCGGATGGGAATTACATCCATTGCTGCAGCTGCGTCTTCAATGTTTCCTTGGATACTTTCATCTTCTGGAACAACGGAGACGGCACGATGCCGTTATATTTGGAAATCTTCTTGTTGACTTCCGCCAATTCCTTGTCAATGCCGTTTGCCACCCCAAGCTCGAGCAAGTCGTCCAACTGCACGAGACGGTCGCGGATTTCGTGCTGAAGCTGCAGCCACTGCGGCAGCACGTTCGCATTTTTCAATATTCCGTATAACCCGTTCCCTGTCTGAACCTCGACCGGCTTCCCTTTACCCTTCAGGTCGTCGAAGCCGCCGGTTTTCTCGCATTCCGCGAACGCCTCGTCCAACCAATGATGCAGCTGCCGCTCGCCGACAATGGTGCGCGCCGCGTCTTCGGACACCCTCTTGTCCACATCGGGCCCCGCCGAACTCCGAAGCGCCTCCTCCAGTTTTTTCTCTTTTTCGAACCGTTCCGCTTTTTTCATCGCCACACACTCCGCTCTGAAGAAAGTAACAACCGTTCTCTCCGCATCCTTATTTTTCTAATTCCATTTTATACGAACGGCGGAGCCGGAGTTATGGCGAAACGATGAATATTGTGGCAATTGCGTGACCGGCGGCCGGATCCGGCAATTCGCTATGAACTAAACTGCGGAAGCCACTGCGCCTGTGCGTCAAACAGTTCGTCGACCATCCGGTCGATCTCGTCCAAGGAACAGACGGCTGCCGTAAGCGGATCCATCTTAATAGCCTGCTTGATTAACGACCGGTCCCGGAGAATATGGCCCTGCGCCGCCAATTCCTGGACGTTCAAGTTCGTCTGGATTAATGCTGCCAGCTGAGGAGGCAGCGCGCCGACATGGCACGGATGAATGCCGGTGCTGTCGATCAGGCAAGGCACCTCGACGCAAGCGTCATATGGCAGGTTGGTAATGACGCCGTTATTGGCGACGTTGCCGTTGATGCGGTACGGAGTGTTCGTTTCGATGCCGTGAA
The DNA here is from genome assembly GCF_016482785.1 of Paenibacillus alkalitolerans. Lineage (GTDB taxonomy): Bacteria > Bacillota > Bacilli > Paenibacillales > YIM-B00363 > Paenibacillus_AE > Paenibacillus_AE alkalitolerans. The sequence goes on from NZ_JAEMXM010000002.1 coordinate 56,913, forward strand.
TGATTTGCGCGCCGTATTCGTGCGACCGGCATAAGTTTATCGCCGTTTCCGGTTTGAGCTGCTCCTCGAACCAATCGAAATACTTCTTCACTTCCTCCTTGCAGTGGCGCAAATATCCGCCCGTCCGGCCGAAGTCGAACCACGCGTTGTGGTCCTTCGAGAACCGGTTGACGAGATCTTCCAGCAGCTCCGGCCGTTTCCTGAAGTACGGAACGTATTCCGAAGCGTGGCCGCTCGATTCCGTTACGAAATATCCGAAATGGCGGAACAACTCGAACCGGGTCGGTTCTTCCCCGTATACGGACGGATCGCTCATCTTCTCTCGAAGCAGCGGGTATGCGTCTTTTCCGTTCCATTCGAATTGCAGGAACCACGACATATGATTGATGCCCGCCACCCAATACTTGATTTCCTCGTAAGGCGCGCCGATGAACCGGGCAAGCATTTCGGACGTGCCTTGGACCGAATGGCACAATCCGATAGTGCGGATCGGCGAAGAAGCCTGAAGCGCGCGGCAAATGATGACCATCGGATTCGTGTATTGAAGAATAACGGCGTTCGGACTTACCTCTTCCAGCTCTTTGCAAATATCGGAAATGACCGCGAGGTGCCGCAGTCCGCGAAACACGCCTCCGGGTCCGAGCGTATCGCCAACGCACTGCTCTACTCCGTATTTGCGCGGAATTTCGATATCCAGCTCATACGCGTCCAAACCGCCGACCTGAATGGAAATGATAACGTAGTCCGCGCCGGTCAACGCCAGTCTCCTATCGGTTGTCGATTCGACCGTCATGCGCGAACCCGTCTGTTCGATCATTTTTCTCGCCAACCGGTCCACCAGTTCGAGACGCTTTTCGTCGATGTCCATAAAGCAAAAGCGCGTTTCGTCCAATTCCGGAAACGTCATTAGATCCGCAACCAAGTTGCGTGTAAATACGGCGCTTCCCGCGCCGATAAATGCCACCTTCGCCATTTCGGCATTCCTCCTTGTTATGATACAATATTGCGGTATATAATCGCACACTGCGATATCTACTTATAAGATTAAATTTGTAGTTTACCGCTTTCAATAGGAATGTTTTTCGAAGGGAGTAGTAAAAAATTGCGCAGAACCACTTACGGCTTCCGCTTCCCGGATTTTCCTCCGCATATCATGACGTTACATGGCATCGGGTGGGAAGACATTCAAGACCCGTCATATGACTGGGACGGCCTCCGGAGGGAGGATCGCGGGGCGCTGTTCCAATACACGCTTTCAGGGGAAGGACGGCTTGAAGCGAACGGCACGGTTTACACCGTCGGGAAAGACACGGGGTTTCTCTTATATTTTCCGGGCAGAAACCGGTATTATTTCGATGCGTCGTCGGAGAAGCCGTGGGAGTTTATTTGGATCATGCTGCAGGGTACGGATACCGCCGTTCATTGGGACCGATTGCTCGGAGCTTTCGGGCCGGTCGTGGAGTTGAAACCGGATGCGTCGCCGATTGCGCAGTGGCACAGGCTGTACAAGGATATTTCCGAAGGGGGCTTGCGCGATCCGTACGAGCTGTCGGTGCGCGTGTACGAGTGGCTGCTGTCGTGGGAAGGGCTGGCGGAAGGCAAGCACCGCAAGTCCGTCGTTCCGAAGCCGTACGAGGATGCCAAGCGTTATATCGACGCGGAGTTTCGCCGCCCGCTGACCTTGGAAGAAATAGCGGCGGCGGCCGGTGTTTCGAAATATCATTTTTGCAAAATGTTCCAGCGTTACTACGGGCTCCCCCCAACCCAATACGTGACGAAAAAAAGAATCGAGGCGGCCGCGCTCGACTTGCGCCGGACGGATCGTCCGGTCGCGCATGTGGCGGCCGCCTGCGGATTCGACAACGGCAGTTATTTCGGCAAAGTATTTCGCCGTATCGTGGGTGTCACTCCAATGCAATACCGGGAAGGAAAGGGTTCGCTCCCCGTCGACGAGCTCATCATCGAATAACGCTCACCTCGCGATTCAAAAAAGGGGTCAGCTTTCCTTGATAGAACAGATGAAGTCTATGGAGGGCACGGGTACATACGGTATAAAACAATTTTCGCTCTTCTTCTCTGCCGTACCGTTGTTCTCCGGCATTCCATATGACGACCGCATCGAACTCAAGGCCTTTCGCCAAATAGGACGGAAGCGCGACGACGCCGGAGACGAACGATTGGGAATGCTTCGTGATCGGTTGAATGTCCAATCGTCCGGACAGCTCGCGGACAGCGTCTTCGCATTCATATGCGGTTTTCGTAATGATCGCTAACGAGTGCATACCTTCCTTCTTGAGCGCTTGCACGACTGCCGCCGCTTTAGCGGCGAGCGATTTGCCGTCTTCAACGCATTCGATTGCCGGATGTTCTCCCTCGCGCTCGAACGGTTCGATCTCCTCGCCCCCGGGAATGATTGCGCGCGTAAATTCGACGATCGGCCTCGTAGAACGGTAGCTTCTTTGCAGCCGGATCGCGATCGTCTCTTCCGCCGGAAACAAAGCTTCGCTTGCCAAATGTCCGCGTTCGACGCCCGTTCCGTGAATCGCTTGATTCATATCCCCCAATGCGGTAATGCCGGCGTTCGGGAACAGCCTGCGTAAATACGCCCATTGGAGCGGCGTGTAGTCCTGCGCTTCATCCACGACGACGTGCCGGATCCGGTTCATGCGGGACGCCCCGTGCAGCGCTTCCAGCAGGTATAGGAGAGGTACCGCGTCCTCGTATGGAAGAGACTCTGCGCTTAATCTGCGCAGCGTGTCTTTCGCCGCCCGTTCCCACTCGGTTGACGGTTCAATTCCGGAATCCCGGCACAATTGCCGATAAAGGCCTTCTTGTTCGAACAGCTGCCTGTACGTGCCGACGATATCGACGAATCGGAAATTCTTAATATCCTCGCGCATTCCTTCGTACGCTTTCCTTGCTTTTACGCGGCTTAACCGCTTCAATTCGTCCTCCGTGCCCAAATATTTCGGTTCCTTCATCATCTTTTTATATAAGGCGACGGCGCGTTTGCGTTCCAATTCTTTCACTTCTTCAAGCAGCGTCTCCTGCATGCTTGCAAGCCGGACCGGCATTCGGCTTCCGGCATACGTTTCGTAAAACATCATTCCGAGCCTGTCTTCGCCAATAACGGTTTTGTCCTTGCGTTTCAGGGGGAGGAACCGTACGCCTCCTTTATCCAATGACGCCGCGTATCGATCCAGGACGTCGGCGAACGGTATCGACGATTTGATCCGGATGCCGGCCATCCGGTCATCGTAATCCTTATGTTGTTCCGGGGAGTACACGAACTCCAGCTGATCGTACGGATGTTCGATCCGCCGTATTCCGTCAAGCCGCTTCCGCACATAATCGAAGAACGTGGTTTGCGGAATGCGGTCTTCTCCGAGCTCCGGGAGAACATTGGAGACGTAATCGTTGAACACGTCGTTCGGTGAAAACAACACGAGCTGTTCGGGTGTCCATACGTTGCGGTACCGGTACAGCAAATAAGCGATACGCTGCAGCGCGGCGGATGTTTTCCCGCTGCCGGCCGCGCCCTGCACGAATATGAAGCGGTGCTTCGTGTCGCGTATGATTTGATTTTGTTCGCGCTGGATCGTCGTAACGATCGATTTCATCTTCGGTTCGGCATTGCGGCCGAGCATCTGCTTCAGCATATCGTCGCCGATCGTGACGCCGGTGTCGAAAACCGACAGCAGCCTTCCTCCGCGGATAACAAACTGCCTCTTCAGCGTAATTTCGCCGCGGATCGTTTCCTCCGGCGCTTCGTATTCGGCGGGACCCGGCCCGAAATCGTAATACATGCCCGCAATCGGAGCGCGCCAATCGTAGACGATGACCTCGTGCGTCGCGTCATCCGTCAGCGACATCGTGCCTATGTAAATCCGGTTCGGCGTATTTTCGCCGTCCTCCCGAAAATCGAGCCTCGCGAAGTACGGCGACGACTTCAGCCGCTCGAGCTTTTCCGCACGGCCTTGCGCCAGCCGGTAGCTTCTGGCGTGCTGAGACAGCTCTTGCGCCTGCTGCGTCAACTGCACCGCCGCTTCAAACCAATCGTCGGTATCGTATACGAGATCGTCCCATAAATCGCGTTTGCCGGAAACAAGCTCCTCCTTCCGGCCGCCGGCAGCTCCCGCCGCCTCTTCAATCTCGCGGTCGATCAGTCCCAGCACCTCATCAAGCTGCCGTTCCTCCAACCTTTGTTCTTTCGGGTCAAGACTCAAATTGCTCGCCTCCGCTAGTGAATGTACGATGATTGAATGCATAACAGTTATATTCTTCCAAAGTTGTGGCGAAACCATTATAATACGAGAAGTATGCAAACCGCTATCGAGTTGAATTCAAACATTACACGGGAGAGGTGCCTTTCACACACATGGCGAACCGGTTTTTTCTCATCCTGCTTGCAGTCGGACTGCCGTTATCGATTGCGGGCAGCGTGCTCCATTGGTCCGAGACATTGATGTTCTTGATCTATTGTCTCACCATAATCGCTTTGGCTTCCTATATGGGCCGGGCGACGGAAAGCTTGGCGATCGTTGCGGGACCGCGAATCGGCGGCTTGCTTAACGCCACGTTCGGCAACGCCGTCGAGCTGATCATCTCCATCTTTGCGCTGCAGGCGGGGCTGGTCGAGGTCGTGCTGGCCTCGCTTACCGGTTCCGTACTCGGCAACCTGCTGCTGGTCGCCGGCTTGTCGTTCTTCGTCGGCGGATTGCGGTTCAAGCGGCAGGAGTTTAACGTGTACGACGCGCGCCACAATTCCGGGCTGCTCATGTTCGCCGTCATCGTCGCGTTCGTCATCCCGGAAGTATTTTCGGTAAATATGCCGGAGGAAGAAACTTTCTCCTTGAGCCTTGGCGTATCCGGGGTTCTTATCTTGCTGTACTTGGCGGCGTTGTTTTTCCGCCTTGTGACGCATCGCGGCGTGTACGCGCATCCCGGCGACGACGAAGGCCATCATGATGAAAAGCCTGAGTGGAGCAAAGGGTTGTCCATCACTATTTTAGCGCTCGCCACGATTGCCGTCGCATACGTGTCCGAAAGCTTGGTGCATACGTTCGAAGGGGTGGCGGAACGGTTCGGATGGAGCGAGCTGTTCATCGGGGTTATCATCGTGGCGATCGTCGGCAACGCCGCGGAGCACGCATCGGCGATCATCTTCGCTTACAAAAACAAAATGAACATCGCCGTGGAAATTGCGGTCGGATCGACCCTGCAAATCGCGATGTTCGTAGCGCCCGTGCTTGTGTTCATTTCCTTGTTTTTCGACTACCGAATGCCGCTCGTCTTCTCGCTGCCCGAGCTCGTTGCGATGGCGTCGGCCGTGCTATTGACCGTCGTCATCACCAACGACGGGGACACGAACTGGTTCGAGGGGCTGACGATGTTCGGAGCCTACCTTATCATGGGCATCGGATTTTATTTGTTGTAAGGAATTCGTCATTCGGCAATCGGCGGCAATCGTCCCGCGGCATCCGGAAGGAGAGCTCTTTGCTCTCCTTTTTTGTATCGTTTACTGTACTCGGAAGGATGGCAGCCTACCGCCTCCTTAAACAATTTGGAAAAGTACCGCGTGCTGTAATATCCTACCGCTTGGGCCACCTGCTGCACCTGCATATTCGGATCGCAAAGCAGCTCCTTCGCTTTCAAGATACGGATCCGGGTCAAGTATTTCATAAAAGTCGTTCCCGTCCGCTTATGGAACAAGTAGCTCAAATAATTTTGCGTGATGTCCAGCTCCGCCGCAATTTGGCACAAGCCGATATCTTCCATGTATTTGCGTTCGATCACGGCAATCACCTGGTCCACAAGACCGGTCAGCCGGTTTTCGCCGCTCTGGTGCTCCCCTAGCATCCGTTCTCCGCACTGCTTCAACTGTTCCACGATGTCGCCGGAACCGGCGATCGCTTCTTCGGTAACCGAAACCGTGCACGCCAGGAAACGGGCGATATTGCCAATGAGCTTGGTCCGCCCTTCTCCCTTGCAAAGTGCAAGCTTCTTTTCCAAATTTGCGGCCCCGTTCTGGAACGGCAAATATAACTTCGCTTTATATGCCGCGGCCAGGTCGAGCAGCTGTTTGCCTATTTCCTTCAGCAGCTCGTCATCTGACATCGGGATAAAGTCTTTTGCCGGCCAGAGCCGGTTGATGCCGGCAACCGGCCGCAGGCAAGCAAGGTCGCGAAGCTTTTCAAGCTGCTCATATAGTGCATGGTACCCGTCGCATTGACCGGTTTCCAAAGCCGTGAATTGTACGGGGTTGCCGCCGTATTGCCGAATCAGCCGTTCCAGCTTGCCGCGAAGCCCGCCGATGCTCCCCGCCGCTTGTGCGCTTCCTCCCGGCTCGCTTGCGGCCACAACGGCAAACTCGCCGCCGGGCAGCGCCAACAAAGCCGTGTACCAGCCGCAGCGGACCAGTTCTTCCAAGCATAAGCGGACGTCCCGGCTGAATCGACGCTGCCACTCCGTCATTTGCGATGCTGTGCAGCTCCCGTCGATTAGGAACAGGCAGGCATAAAACGTACCCATTCTCATGACGCTGTCCTCTCGCTCGTGCTCCATGCCGGCAAGCCCGTGATACAGCGCAATCAAATCGTTCTCGAACTGTTTGTTCAAGAGCAGCTTGTACCGGAAGTTGTCCTTGGACACGCGGTCCAAAGCCCGCTCCAATTCCTCCGAGCGAACCGGCTTGAGCAGGTACTCCGAAGCCCCGAGCTGTATCGCCTTCTGTGCGTATGCGAAATCCGAAAATCCGCTAAGAATAATCCAGCGGGTGGCAGGGGACACGTTCCGGGCGACGGCCGCCTGAATCGCTTCCAGCCCGTCCATGCGCGGCATGCGGATGTCGACAATGGCGATGACCGGCTTATGCTCTTCGACAAGCTGCAGCAGTTGTTCGCCGTTGACCGCCTCGCCCGCAACCTCCCAAGGAACCGGCATTCCTTCAATCATCTGGACCAGATTCAGGCGGGACAAGCGTTCATCGTCTGCCAGCACGATTTTCATGCTTTCACATCCTTTATCGGAATATCAATCGTCACCAAGGTCCCGGAGCCGGGAACGGAGTCGATCGTGAACGAAGCGTTCTCGTAAGCCAGCTTCAATCTTTCCCTGACATTCGTCAGACCGACATTTCCTCCGGGCCGCCCGGTATCGGAAAATCCCACACCGTCATCCGCAATCCGAACTCTCAGCCGACGGCCGCCTGCATGCTCCTCCAGCCGTGCGGAAACTTCAAGACATCCCGGACCGTCCTTCGGTTCAATACCATGAATAATTGCGTTTTCAACAAGCGGCTGCAGGAGCAGCTTCGGAATGGCTATGTTCTCCGCTTCTTTCTGCGCGTTGATCGTCACCTGCAACCGCTCCTCGAAACGAATCCGCTGCAGCTCGCAATAGCGGGCAAGAAAATCGAATTCTTCGCGCACGGTCGTCCATTCGCTGTGTCCGAGCGTATACCGGAGCATATCGCTCAGCGAGAAGATGGCCTGTTCAAGCCTGTCCGCTTGCCCGAGGCGGTTCAAAGCGACAAACCCGTTCAACGTGTTGTACAGGAAATGCGGCTGGATCTGCGACTGAAGCGCCCGGTATTCGGCATCCCTCTTGTTCAGGACCGCAATGTATTCCCTGTCGATCAACTCGCTCAGCCGTTCGACCATCGTGTTGAGCGCTTGTCCGAGCTGCGCCACTTCATCCTTGCCGCGGACGGACAGCCTTCCGTGAAGATCGCCTTTTTGCACCTTCTTCATCAACTGGATCATTCGCTTGAACGGGCTGATCATCCAACGGGAGAGCGTAAAATATAGCAGCAGTACGACAATAATTCCCCCGAGCGCGAACGTATAGCAAGCGGCGTAAATCCAACGAACCTGCGACTTGATGTCGTCGGTAGACAGCAGGACGGCAATGATCCAATTGGACCGGTCCAACGTCTCGGCAACGACAGCATACGTGTCGTTGTCGCCGTTCACCGTCCCGCCGCTTGCCGTGAGCTGATCCAACGTTTCCGATGAAATCGGGCGGTTTGCATAAACCAGCTTCCGGTTTTCGTCCAGAATGACCACTTTGGACCGGACGTTAAACCGTATTTCCCGAATAATGCGCTCCAGCACGATCGTGTCCGCATCCGCCATCATGACGGCCAGCGGCTTGCCCGAATCCGGATCCTTGATGAGCCTCGCGACGGAGAACGCTTCTTTCCCTGTTGACAAAGGGAAGTAATCTTGGGAATGCGTGCCGACGAACGCGACTTTGCCGTCCGCTTCAACCGCCTTCTTGTACCATGGCTGCTTTGCATACGGGTAGTCCTTTACCGGATCGAGAATGCCTTCGGGCGTCACGATATACACTGAACCGTCGAACGGCAGCAGCACCGTGCCCATGATGTCCCTGCGGACATTTTTCGTCTGATAAGGCAGTGTGAATGTGAGCGATTTCTCGTTAAGCATCTTTTGGTACGGTTCGAGATCCTTATACCGGTCGCTCGCCTTCAGCTTCAACGCTTCCATCACGTCGGGATGAAAATAAGGCGTGATCGTCAGCCGCTCCAGATCGTCCAAATACATCTCGATGTTTTGCGCAGCCACGGCCAGCGTCCCCATGGCGATGTCCGTCATTTGTTTTTTCATGGAATGATGATAAAAAGTCGGCACTGCAACGATAATGACGGACACCGGTATTAGGATTGTCGTCAAAAACAGCAGCGACAGCTTGCTTCTCAGTCTCATAAGGCCCCCCTATTATCAAGAACAGCTGCTGGAGAAAGCGTTTACTTTAATCATATCTGCTGTTCCTCGGGATGAAAACAGGAAATGCCTAGAACGCCGCAAGGACGCTATAGGCATATTTGGGAACCTCCGGACCTACCCTTTGACCGCTCCGGACGACAATCCGTGGATGAAATATTTCTGAAGAAACAAATACACTGCAGCGACAGGAACCGCTCCCATCAGCGAACCGGCAGCCACCCAGCCGATATTGTTGTTGTATTGGCCGAAGAAGGCCGACAGCGCCACGGTGATTGTGCGCGCATCCGGCTGCTGCAGGAAGAATACGGAAAACTGATAGTCGTTCCAGATGCCTACGCCGGTCAATATAATAACGGTCGCCGTAATCGGCTTCAAGAGCGGCATGATGATCGAGAAGAACATCCTCAGCCTTCCCGATCCGTCGATCATGGCCGCTTCGTCCAGCTCCTTCGGAATTGTGTCGATAAAGCCCGTGTATAAAAAAATCGTCACCGGCAAATTAAACGTCACATGAAGCAAAATGATGCCCCAATACGAATTCATCCCGCCCAGATCGACCATAAACTTGTAGAGCGGCACAAGTATAGTGAGCGGCGGCACGATCATCGCGGATACGAACAGCGCATAGATGAACTTGTTTAAACCTGTCTTAAATCTCGCCAACGGATAAGCGGCGATCGAACCGACGGCGACGACAAGAACAATAGCACCTGCGGTAATCGCGATATTATTTGCAAACGCCGTGCCGAGATGGGCTTCGTGCCAAGCGTTCGTAAAATTGTCTACATACAAGTATCCCGGCATAATCCACTTGGAGCTCGGATCGTCGACCGCTTTGAAGGACGAAGTGAGCAGGACGTAAAAAGGGAGCACGTGAATCAAACAAATAAGCAGCGATATGCACATTTTCAGCGCGTTGTTCCTTTTCATTGCCCTACCTCCCTGCGCCTCAGAATGAATAGGATGGATATGCTGATGACGGTAATGATCACAAACATCAGATTGCCCATGGATGCGGCATATCCGGCATCCTGGCGGGCAAAATACAGCTGGTACATCAAGGTCGACAACGAAGCCGACGCGTAGCCCGGTCCACCGTTCGTCATCGCGGTGACGACGTCGAACAATTTCAATCCGCCGATCAAATTCAATACGACGGCAACCGTCACCGAAGGAGCAAGCAGCGGCCAGGTCACATGAAAAAATTTGGCGAACCCGTTGGCGCCGTCAATGGTAGCCGCTTCGTAATAATCTTTTGGAATCACCTGCAGGCCGGCAAGATAAATGACCATGGCAATGCCGAGAAACTGGTACGTATTTACAAATGTAATGATCCAGACGTTAATGCCCGGATCTCCGAGCAGGTTGACCGGATCGTTTTGAAACAGCAAAATGATGTCGTTTAACGCCCCGCCGCGGTATTGGAAGAAGAAGTACCAAATGTACCCCATAATGAGCGGGCTGATGATGACCGGCAAATAGATGATCGTCCGGGCCAACCCTCGGGTGCGGATGCTTTGGTTCAGGAACAAGGCGTAAGCGAGTCCGACGATATTTTGAAACAACGTGCTGCCCACGCCGTAAATCAACGTGTTCTTGATGACGTTGGCGATATCCGGATCGGTCAGCATCCGCTTGTAATTGCCCGCCCCGATCCAACGGTATTCCTGAGAATAGCCGTCCCAGTTCGTGAACGAAATTTCAATCCCTCTGGCAAACGGGTAAAAAATAAAGACGGCGAACAAAACCAACGCGGGCACATACAACAAATTAAGCCAAGCGGGCGAATTCAGGATGCTGCCGATTCGCCTCGCTGCCGGTTCCGCATGCCTCCGCTCGATTTGTGTTTGCATAGCGTCCTGTCAGCCCCTTTCTTCCGTAAACAGGAGATGGGGAGTCTCCCTCCCCATCTCCTCCTTCACCGTTTATTTATTGCTGAGACGTTCCGCTTCCGACTTCATTTTTTCCGAATACTGCTCCGGCGTTACCTGCCCGCCTAACAACGCGCTGCCGGTTTTGCACATGACGTCCCACATGCCGCTCGGCAGGTACACCCGGTCGAAATAAGGGAATACGCGGATATCTGCATATTTCTCGTAATATTCGGTGAACTCGTGGCTTGCTTTAATATTTTTCAGTCCCGGCGGAAGCTTCGTCACGTTGGCGATCTTCTCGATATTTTCCGGTTTGGCGAAATAAGCGATAAACTTCTTGGCTTCCTCCAGGTGCTTGCTGTCCTTCCACGCGCCGAACGTATACCGTTCCCCGCCGGAGAAGTTCGGTTCGTCCCCCTCTACCATGGAAGGTACCGGCATAAATCCGATTTTCAAATCCGGGTTGATCTTGTGCACTTCATCCGCGAAGGACGGTCCGAGCAGCGTGAACGCGACTTTGCCGTCGGCGAATTGCTGCGGCAAATCGCTGTACTTGGCCGTCAGCACATCTTTGTTGATATACCCTTTGTTGTACATTTCCAGAAACTTCTCCGGCAGCGGCGTCCACTTGCTCCAGTCGAACGTCTTGTTCAGCAAGTTATCGGCTTCGTTTTGCGCCGGGCTGATCAGCAGCGAAGTGGCGAAATAGTCGAAAAATTGGCCGATCATCCAGTCGTCGATGCCCGAGAAGAAGAACGGGGTCACCTCTCCGCCGCTTTCCGTTTTGATTTTTTCCGCGGCGGCCATCAATTCGTCAAACGTCTTAGGCGGTTCGATGTTGTACTTCTTCAACAAGTCGACGTTGTACGTCAATCCGTCCTTCGCTTCGCTCATGACGAGCGCATGGACTTTCCCGTCCTTATCCGTGACGACATCCTTAATCGTGTCCGTCTGATCCGCCACCCACGCTTCATCCCTCAAATCCGCCAAATACTTGCCGTATCGCATGACGGCCCAGCCGTGCGTATCGAAGACGTCCGGCAAATCGTTGGCTGCCATCTTAACCTTCATAATATTTTCATATTCCGAGCCCGGGAATTGAAGATCCACTGCGATATTCGGATTTTCTTTGGTAAAGTCGGCGGCAATTTGCTTGAACACCTCTTGCACGGGCTTATCGTTCGTCGTGCTGTATACGGTCAATTTCACTTTGGCTCCGTCGCCGCCGATCGTTTCCTTCGAAGCCGAATCGCTGGGCGCCGTCGTTTCCCCTGCCGGAGCGGCAGAATTTCCCGTTCGTTGGGAACAACCGATGAGAAGCATGGAAAACATGAGAAGCACACTCAGAGTTAATAGAACGATTCTTTTCACCTGACTCTTCCCCCTCTTCATTTTTCGCCGGCTTCACCCGGCAATCTTGTATGAACACCTCCAATATAGCAGGAATGATTACGCTTACAAATGTAACATTTCTACAATTCATGTATCCATTTTTCAATAGCGCAGAATAAAGGGAGCCGGCGGCTCCCGGATTTGGCGCAAAAAAAAGTAGGATTTTCTCGGGACTGATGAGATCGCCAAGAAAGGAATCCTACTCATTGAGAAGCGAATTACTTCTTTATGGATGTTAATTTCGCTTGCGTAAATAAAAGGAGATAATCATAACCGCCCGCTTTGGAATCTGTCCCGGACATGTTGAATCCGCCGAATGGATGAACCCCGACAAGAGCTCCTGTACACTTGCGGTTAATGTATAAATTTCCGCAGTGCATGGTTTCCAGAGCAACATTTATGCGCTCTTCATTCACGGAGAAGAAGGCGCCTGTCAGTCCAAACTCCGTATCATTGTACATGTCAATGGCTTCTTTCCAATCCTTTGCCTTCGCTAAAGCAAGAACGGGTCCAAAGATTTCTTCCTGCATAATCCGCGCTTTGCCGTCTACATCTGCAAAGACGGTAGGCTGAATGTAATACCCGTTTCCTTCGGCTTTATCTCCTCCGGCAATTAAGCGCCCTTCCCTTTTTCCAATCTCAATGTATTCCAGTATTTTCTCATACGCATTCTTATCCGATACAGGACCTACCGCATAATTTTGTTCCGGTAAGCCGATTTCGAGCCGGCGAGTAAGTTCCGCTACTTTGCTTACCATTTCGTCATAGACCGATTCAACGATAATCGCACGGGAACCGGCAGAGCACTTTTGTCCCTGGAAGCCGAAGGCAGAGGCGACAATCGCTGAGGCGGCAGCATCGAGATCCGCTGTTTCGTCAACGACAATCCCGTCTTTTCCTCCCATTTCCGCAATAACGCGCTTAATCCAGATCTGACCTTCCGCCGTTTCTGAAGCCAACCGGTTGATTCTTAATCCGACTTCCTTGGAACCCGTAAAGCTGATGAAACGGGATTTCGGATGTGCAGTTAAGTAATCTCCTATTTCCGCTCCGCTTCCCGGAATATATTGAATGACTCCCGCCGGAAGACCCGCCTCCTCCATAAGCTCAACAAATCGATAAGCAATGACCGGAGTGATGGAAGAAGGTTTCAATAATACGGTATTTCCGGAAACGACAGCAGCCGTGACCATCCCTACGCAAATCGCCAACGGGAAATTCCAAGGCGGAATAACAATGCCGACGCCGAGCGGGATGTAAGTTAATTTATTGTCTTCGCCGGCAAGTTTGACTAGCGGTCGATGTTCATTCGTTTCACTCAACCGGATCATTTCACGTGCATAGAATTCCATGAAATCGATGGCTTCCGCTGTATCTGCGTCCGCTTCAGCCCAGTTCTTCCCCGCTTCATACACCATCAATGCAGAGAACTCATGCTTGCGCCCGCGCATCAATGCAGCTGCCTTAAGTAAATATGCCGCCCGTTCTTGGGCAGGTACCTTCTTCCATGTTTCGAAGGTTTGTAATGCCGCTTGCATCGCACGTTCCGCCAACTCTTGCGAAGCTTTGCTTACACGGCCGATGACTTGATTCACTTCCCCAGGATTGATGGAAACGATTTTCTCATCGGTCATAACTTTATCGGAACCGATATGAAGGGGAATATCCCGCCCTAGTTCCTTTTTCACTTTATCTAATGCGGCTAGCATCGCTTGCTTGTTTTCTTCCTTAGAAAAATCAGTAAACGGTTCGTTTGAAAATGGGGCAATTTTCATAAAAGCGGTCATCTTCCTTCACTCCTCGTTTTTTATCTCAATACATTTTTAAGTACAAACCAAACATTGGCAGGACGTTCAGCCAAGCGTCTCATGAAGTACCCAAACCAGTCCACACCAAACGGAACATAAACCCTTACTTTATATCCTTCTTCCACCAAACGCTTCTGAAGATCGACACATATGCCGTATAGCATTTGGAACTCAAACTGATCCTTGGAAATCCGGTGATCCTTGACAATGCCCTTGGTGTACATAATCACGTTCTCATCATGACTGGCAATTGCTGTATAATTTCCATTGAGCAGATGCATTATTATGTTCTTTTTATAATTTTCATCAACATCCGCTTTCTCCGGGAAGGCGACCTCCGGGGACTCTTTGTATGCTCCTTTAACTAAACGAATATTGGCATGATCTTCATTGAGATCCATAATATCTTGTTCGGAACGATACAAATAAGCCTGGATGACTACTCCGACATTGTCGTACTTCTTGCGCAGCTCGCGGTAGATGTCAAGGGTGATTTGACAATGCGCGAAATCTTCCATGTCAATACGAACAAAGTTTCCATGACTTTTGGCCCGGTCTAAAATTCGGCACATATTCGTCATGCACAACTCCTTGCTGATATCCAAACCGAGTGAAGTCATCTTTAACGAAAGATTTGAATTCACTCCCCCTTCGGCGATCGCATCAAGCGTTTGAATACACATGTCGGCCGATTCATTTGCTTCCTCCGGGGTAAACACAAACTCGCCCAGGTGATCCAGGGTCGCCGCTCTTCCCTCTTTATTCAATTCACGTACGGCTTTAATCGCTTGTTCGATGGATTCTCCAGCAACGAAACGACCCGCGCCAAATTTGAGGCCATATTTTTTCGCCCACCGGTTGGCGTAACGATTTTTCCCCAATGCCTGAAACATATTTCTCATCAATACTTCCATCTCATTCACTCACCCCTACCCTACAAGAAATCCGTCTTGAAAAGGATCATCTTTTTCAATAATAAATTGGTGCATTCCAGTTACCCATGCAGATCCTGAAATTTCCGGAATGACACCCGGATATTCCCCTACGCTTGTTACAGAAAGGCATCGTCCGATAAAGGAAGAATCAATGATGCTTTCGTGGACAAAGTTCTCACCAATGCTTAACTTGCCCTGCTGATGCAATAATGCCATCTTCGCACAGGTCCCCGTTCCGCATGGAGAACGGTCCACTTGCCCATTGCCAAAAACAACCGCGTTCCGGTAATGGACTCCGGGTGTTGCCGAAGGAATACTAAATTCTATCAAATCGATCTTATGAATCTCGGGTATCAACGGATGTTCATAATAGAGTTGCTCATTTGCTGCCTTTTTGATCGACATGCCCAGTGAAACCAACTTTTGCTGTTCCTGCGGGACCAGCCTGAGATGAAACGGACGGGCATCCACAATCCCAAAAATACTCCCGCCAAAAGCGATATCCAACGTGACTGTTCCGATCCCTTCTACTTCGATCTCGGCATTTTGCTTAAAGACAAAGGATGGAACATTCGTAAATGTTACTTGTTTTACGCAATGGCTATCCATCTCCACTCGGCATTCAATGACTCCCGCCGGAGTATCGAGGCGAATGATCGGTTTGGGCTCGACGATGCCAAGATTGATGGCGGTCGTCACGGTTCCAATCGTTCCATGTCCGCACATATTGAGATATCCCTTAGAGTCCATAAAAATGACGCCTAGATCACAATCTTCTATACATGGATCCGTTATGACGGCCCCGAACATATCCTTATGGCCGCGCGGTTCATTCATCAACAGCTTTCTCAGCCAATCAAGACGAGTTTCCATATGGTTCTTTTTTTCCATCATCGATTTGCCCAAAATCCGAGGAGCGCCTCCCGTGACAATCCGGGTCGGTTCTCCCATCGTATGAGAATCCACCGTTTGTATATAGCGGGAAAACTGAAGCATGGCAGACCTCCTAATTCGATAACCCTCGTTTTTTACTGATCATCTTCGTGAATTCCACAGATAAAAGAAGAAATACGGATATGACGATTAGAATCGATGCGATCGCCGCCAAGGTAGGGTCTATCTCTAAACGGATCCCTTCCCACATCTTCACTGGCAACGTTTTGCTGAACGTATCTGACACAAAGATGGAGATGATTAACTCATCGAAAGAAGCAACGAAAGCAAACAATCCTCCGGATATCAAGGAAGGGGCGATGATCGGCACCGTCGTCATCATAAAAGCTTTCATTGGATGAGCTCCCAAACTTATGGCAGCTTGCTCAATTCGGATGTCAAAACTGCGTAAGGCGCCCAGCACGGTTGTGATGACATAGGGAGTAGCTACAATTGAATGGGCGATCACGATGCCCGCAAAAGAACCCTGCAAATTGACCCGGATAAACAGGTTATAGACAGCCACGGCGATAATAATTAAAGGAACAATCATAGGCGTCAGCAGCAAGTAGTAAAACAAGGTGTTAAGCTTAGACTTCCCCCTGGCCAAGGATAACGCAGCCATGGTCCCCAGTATGACGGAAATAATCATGGTGGACACGCCCACTTTGATACTGAAGTAAAAGGCATCCATCCATTGGGAATCAAGTAAGAAGGATCTGTACCATTGTAAGGAAAATCCAGGCGGAGGAAACTCCATGTACCGGGATGAGCTAAAGGAAATCGGAATGACAATAAATGTCGGGAGCATAAGAAACAGCAGTACCATACTAGCAAAAACATAAACACATATTGTCCCTGCATTCCTCTTCTTCATCTTCCCCCTCCTTTCATGAACCGAATGAGATTTTATCGATCCCGACGAAACGATTGAACAAATACAACAGGATCAAGACAACAAGCAAGAGAACAAGGGCAATCGCGGAACCGAAGCCCCAATTGAGCTGCTCTCCGATTTGTTGGGCAATGAGCTGAGAAATCATCGTATCCTTGCTGCCACCCAATAAAGCGGGGGTGACATAATATCCGATACTGATAATGAATACAAGAATCGAACCGGCGGCAATCCCGGGAATGGATAAGGGAAAGAAAACGCGGGCAAAGGCTTGAACCGGCGGCGCTCCTAAACTCTGGGCTGCTTTCACTAAGTCCATGTCGATATTTTTCATGATGCTGTACAACGGCAAAATCATAAAAGGCAATAAAACATGGGAAAGACCGACCAACACCCCTGTTGTATTATGAACAAGCTTTAATGGCTCATGAATAAGTCCTAAGTACATCAGCGTCTTATTCACAACCCCCTCCTTTTGCAAAATAACAATCCATGCATAGGTTCGGACCAGGAAGCTGGTCCAGAAAGGAAGGAGCACGCATATGAGCAGGAGATTCTGCCATTTGTTCGGAACGGATGCGATCATATAAGCCACCGGATATCCCAAGAGAAGGGTAATCAAGGTAACCTGCAAGCCTATTCTGATGGTGTTCCAAAGCACTTGCAGATAAGCCGGCTCCTGAAAAAAACGAAGATAATGTTTCAAGGTAAATTCAGGGTCAAGAAAGCTGTTTAGAATCACCTTAGCCAATGGGAACATCAGAAAAACAAGAATAAAAATGATAGAAGGCCAGATCAACAGGTTGACTATGGGAATCCTGCGGTTTAGTTTCAATTAAAGCCTCCTTTACAGTCCAAAGGAATGTAGGAAGATGCGAGGAAGGCCCCGCATCTGTCTACTTTAAAAGCCATTCCTGGAATTGATCGTTTACCTGCGCAAAATTCTCGTACCACCAATCAATATCAAGCATGATTTGCTTCTCTAAGTTTTCCGGATACGTAGGTAGCGATTTGGCATATTCTGCATCCATATGCTCAAAGGCCTTCTTATTGGTAGGTCCGTACGGAATCTCCGAGAGCAAATCAGCCTGCGGTTTCGCTTGGGAAGCATAGTTAATAAATTCCATTGCGGTTTCTTTGTTTGGCGCTCCTTTGGGCACTACCCAGGATTCAGCATCGAGAATTCCCTGTTCGTATGAATATTCAAGCGGCTGACCTTTGTTGGCTGCACCTGCAATTCGACCGTTCCACGCCGCCGCCAAGATGACTTCGTTGTCGGCAAGCAGCTGAACCGGCTGAGCACCTTGATCCCACCAAACAATTTGATCTTTTATTTGATCCAGCTTCTTAAAGGCCCGCTCAACATCTAACGGATAGAGCTGTTTCGGATCTACTCCATCAGCCAATAAGGCAATTTCTAAAGTTGTGATCGGAGACTTGTACAATGCGCGGCTTCCCGGGAATTTCTGCGTATCAAATAAATCGCTCCAATTCGCAGGAACATTTCCTTCTTTGAAGTTATCCTTGTTATAGGAAAGGACTGTCGAATAGTAGTCGATATCCACTGCATACTCCCTGGCTGCCGTTTCAAGCAAATCGTCCTTTTTCACCACATTATAGTCAATGGGTTCCAGGAGTCCTTGCGCCACAAGTTTCGGGATATCCTGACCTAATACATCCACCGCATCCCATTGCACATTTCCATTATCAATCATGGCTTTTAACTTCCCAATATTTACCGGACTGTCTTCTGCAAGTTTGACACCCGTATCTTTCATGAAAGGCTCAAACATCGCTTTTTTCTGGGCAGCTTGATAATCCCCTCCCCAACTGACCACAACGAGCTTCTTTTCAACTGACGTTTTCGCCCCCTCCGTCTTTTCCCCACTTTCAACTGCAGGAGCTGCCGTGTTGCTTCCACAAGCGACTGCGGTCATGAGCAATGCAACGCTTGCGAGTCCACTTATCATGGTTTTGACGAAATTTTTCATTCCGAACCCTCCCTATTTATTTAATAAAATGCCTTCGTTCACTTCCCAACCGACAACCAATTCCTGCCCCTCGCTTACAAATGGAATTTCTTTGTGACTAAGCTTGATTTTCAACTCTCCGCCTTTTTCCGTAATCAGCTTGCAGCGGCATGACTCACCTATATAGACAATCTCATGGACTTTTCCGCGCCACCTCGTATCTATAGCATGTTGCGGGGAGACAATGGAAATCGTTTCCGGACGAATCGCAAAGGTAACTTTTGTCAGATCCTTATCTGCCGACACGGCATGAAAAATCTCGCCTGTCATGGTTTTAATTGCAGCGATTCCATGATCCCAGCCAACCACTTGTCCATGAATGAGATTCGTTTCTCCTATAAATTCAGCCACAAACTGATTATCCGGATGTTCGTAAATTTGTCTCGGGGTGCCAATTTGTTCTACTTTCCCTTCATTGATAATGCAAATTCGGTCCGACATGGTAAGAGCTTCTTCCTGATCATGGGTGACCGAGATTGTGGTTATTTTCAACTTTTCCTGAAGCTTCTTTATTTCCATTTGCATTTGCAATCGCAGCTGCTTATCTAATGCCCCTAACGGTTCGTCCAGCAATAGAACGGGCGGGTCAAATACAACGGCTCGCGCCAACGCAACGCGTTGTCGCTGACCTCCGCTCAATTGGGCAGGATAGCGATTCTCATAAGCCTTTAATTGAACCAGCTCCAGCGCCTCATCCACCTTTTTTTTCATCGCAGCTTTTGGCACCTTTCTCATCCGTAATGGAAAGGCAATATTCTCTCGAACCGTCATATGAGGAAACAAAGCATAATTTTGGAATACCATTCCGATATTACGCTTGTGAGGAGGAGCATTGGTAACATCCTCAGAGCCGATGTAAACACTTCCATTAGTTGGCGTTTCAAAGCCGGAAATCAATTTTAGGAGCGTTGTTTTCCCGGAGCCGCTTGGCCCTAAGATGGTGAAAAACTCCCCGTTTCTAATTTCCACGGAAGTTGGCATTAAAGCGCTGAAATTTCCATACTGCTTCATCACTTTCTCTACTGCGACATCGAGTGACATTTCATCACCTCCAAGCTGGGTTTATTTATTCTCTTAATAATAGTTCACAAATTCTTAATAATCATTGTGCGAAACAGATGAGATTCTGTATGAATGTTTGTGTATGAACAACAAAAGAGACAATCCCTTCTTGGAATTGTCCTACATTCATTCACTTATTATGCTACTTATAATTTAATAACAGCAGATCGATATGCAGCATCACCCGCTGGTCCATGTCCTCAAAACTAATCGATGTCAACTCCGTGATTTTCTTGATTCTATAATTCAGTGTATTCGGATGGATATGAAGGGCTGCGGCCGTTTCTTTTATTTTGCAATGGTTCACCAAATACATGTGAAGGGTATGAAGAAGCTCTGCATTGTTTTCTTGATCATGCTTCCTGAGCCTTTCGATATCCGGGTTCAGATACCCGTCTTCTTTATTTTTTTCATAGATGACGGGAAGAAGTCTGTAAACGCTTAATTTTGTATACATCCTTGGAATTGTTAACGAACTCTTGTGAATAGATTTGGACAGATTGATGACTTCTAAAGCTTCGGCAAAACTGTTTTTTGCGTTGATCAGTTGATCATACTCTTTCCCAATTCCCACGTGAATATGTTTTTCCAGGGAGGAATCCAGCTTTTTCGATATATTTTCAACCAATTCCAACGCCAATTTCGTCGAAGACCCTTCTATGAGGGAAGGGCTTCCGACGAATACGATCAACAGCCGGTCCTTTTCGATCAAATATGTGGTTTTCCCGGTGTAAATACAATAAATTTTAATGATGTTACGCAGTCGGTCGGGATCCACTTGGTCAGGATAGTAAAAGATTACTACAGAAAAAAGCGATGGGATGTTCAGACCCGCTAAGTCTGCCTCCATCCTTAATAACCGTTCATTGTTATATTGCCCCTGCAAGATCTTTAGGAGAAGATGATCCTTTGTAACGGTTTTTGATTTTCGCTCCAAACTCTTTTGGATAATAATTTTTGCAGCTGTATGAACGACTTGCTTTAAAAAGGAAAAATCATCTTTTGTTAGATTGCGGTTCGTTTCCTGCACCCAGATATGACCTAATATAACCCCCTGGTCTTCGATCCGTGTTGCTACTCGTTGGGAAAGGCCTACCTCTTCTATCTCCGGAATACGTACAGGTTCTCTAGTTGATTCTATCTGATTCACATAACCTTTTTGGACAAGGTTGTCTACAATGTAACAAGGTACACGTTTTCCGAGAATCGTTTCCCTGCGAGCGACGTCAAAATCCATATGATTGGAACTATAAGCAATCAATTCAAAATCATGAGCCTCAATGGTAACGGGATTTCCTAATTTATCGCTAATAAATTCAACTAAATCATGGAGATCGGAAATATCTGAATATATATAAGGACCTTGTTCTGATGGATTTGGCAACATGTCAGATTGCCCCCTTGTGAACACACTTATAGCTTTCCTTTCACTCCATAAAAGAAATAGACCTCCCTTGTAAAGGCTTACAGTCTATTAGTGAAGCCATTCTTAGTGCCTGCCGCACTTAAAAATCATTATATCATAGTGCATATTTCGACGATGATATATTAAATAAATTAATCAATTTGTAAATTATTCCATAAGCATAGTCAATTTTCCGCTATATCTCACGAGCCAACTCTTTATAAATGTCCGCCATTTCTTCCAGCTTCATCCGGACGAGGCCGCTCGACGACGGGCCGACGAATTCCCGCACGCCCGGCACCGTCTCATCCGGCTGGAACCCCCATTGTCTGCCCCTGTTGCCCGAGAATTGCTCGTATACACCTTTTCCTACAAAACAAACGATCTTCGGACGGTAATGCTCCAGCTTCCGCAGCAGCACTTTGCGGCCTTCGGCGTATTCTTCCTTCGTAATTTCCTCCGCAGTCCGCGTCGGCCTCGGTACAATATTCGTGAAACCGTAACCGAGCTCAAGCAGCTCGTCGCCTTCGTGAGACGCATACAATCTCGGCGTTATGCCGGCAAGATGTATCATCTTCCAAAATCGGTTGCTCGGGTTCGCATAATGATGGCCGGTCCGGCTCGAGCGGATGCTCGGATTGTAACCTACGAACAAAATGCGCAGCTCTTTCAGTATATGATCGGGGATCGGCTGCAGCGGCTCGGAGGACACGGGCGGTTCCGAAGACTCCGGCGACCCGGTCCGCTCCAACTTCCCGGGTTGCCGGCTGTCGTTCACGTCCTTGTTATCGCTTCTCTGGTACATATCGATCATTCGTCATCCTCTTCCCTTGCCGCCGTCCTCT
Organism: Paenibacillus alkalitolerans; assembly: GCF_016482785.1. Lineage (GTDB taxonomy): Bacteria > Bacillota > Bacilli > Paenibacillales > YIM-B00363 > Paenibacillus_AE > Paenibacillus_AE alkalitolerans. The sequence continues at coordinate 78,842 of NZ_JAEMXM010000002.1, forward strand.
TCCGCGACCGGAGCTCTTCCATGATGCGTTTGCCCGTGGGTGTCGTTGCAAGTCCGCTTTTCGCGGTCTCGCGGTGCTTCTCCGGCATCGCGCTGCCCACCTCGTACATGACTCCGATCACCTCGTCCGACGGGATGACGCTGCGGACGCCGGCCAGCGCCATGTCCGCCGCGGCAAGCGCGTTGACCGCGCCGAGACCGTTGCGGATAATGCACGGGATTTCGACCAATCCGCCTACCGGGTCGCAAATTAATCCGAGCGTATTCTTAAGCGCCAATCCGACCGCGTGCGCCGCCTGCGCCGGCGTGCCGCCGCGAAGCTCGACGAGCGCGCCTGCCGCCATGCCGATCGCCGAGCCCACTTCGGCTTGACAGCCGCCTTCCGCCCCGGAAATGAACGAATTGTTGGCGATGACGTAACCGATCGCGCCGGCAGCGAACAAACCGTCCGCCAGCGTATCGTCCTCCCAGCCGAACCTCTCTTGAGAGCTTACGAACACGCCGGGGATGATGCCGCAGCTGCCCGCCGTGGGCGTAGCCACGATGCGGCCCATGGACGCGTTCACTTCCGATACGGCCAAGGCATACGCCATCGCGGTCGCGGACCAGTTTCCGGAGGACGGTTGTTCCCGGGACATCCACTGCATGACGCGCTGAGCGTCCCCGCCGGTATATCCGCTTCGCGACGTCGTATCCTCCGTCAGGCCGCGCCGCACCGCCTCTTTCATCACGCGGTAATACTGAAGCATCGTCTCGCGCTCCGCTTCCGGCGCCCGTCCCGATTCCGACGCTTGGTCTTGGACCATCAGCTCGGAAATACGCAGCCCTTCCCGCTCGCAAATATCCGTCAACTCACGCAACGTGCGAAATCTCATTGTGCTCCCTCCCGCTCCACCGCTTCCACCGACTCATCCCAACGGATCACGCGCACTTCCCGGATACGGGCGGCCGCTTGCAGCTCACGTTCGGCCGCACGAGGCACGTCACCGTCGATTTCGATCACCGTCATCGCTTCCCCGCTTCTGCTTTTCCGGTCGACGTCCATATATCCGATATTAATGCCGTGCACGCTTAAAATCCGGGTGACGTCCGCGATCACGCCAGGGCGGTCCTCATGCCTCAACACGATAACCGGCAGCTCAGCCCCGAATTCGACGTCGAATCCGTCGACGGATAAGATGCGTATGTTCCCGCCGCCTATCGATGCGCCGACCGTCTCGACCGAGCCGTTCGGCCCTGTTGCGGCGATCTTCGCCGTATTCGGATGGGGCGGATTTCCTTTCCCGATTCGAAACTCAACCTCCATGCCGTGCTCCTCCGCAACCCTAAGCGCGTCTTTTATCCGGTCGTCGTCGGTAGCCATTCCCAGCAAACCGCCTACTATCGCCAAATCCGTCCCGTGCCCTTCATACGTCTCCGCGAACGAACCGTACAGCGTAATCACTGCGCGGGAAGGCGTTCCCCCGAGCAGCAGGCGTGCCGCAAGACCGATTCGCGCCGCTCCCGCCGTATGCGAGCTGGACGGTCCGACCATAGCCGGTCCGATGATCGAGAACACATTTTTAAACCTCATCCTGTTCCACCTCGTATCGCTTCACAATGCAAGACCTCTTATTTCCATCATACATCGGGTCATTCGAAACGTGTCAATGTCTGGTATTTTATCATAGTGTGGATTAACGGGAACATTTTTAACGGCGATAATTTATGTTCTTGACAGTTGCGCGAATTGGCGGATAATAGTAAAGTGTGAAAAACATACTATAAGCGAATGAGGGTATAGGGAGAGATTGCCGTCACGAAGCAAGCTGCAGGCAACGCCGAAGGAGTAAGCCCGTCTCAGGGTGAATCTCTCAGGCAAAAGGACCTTTACCGGACGCGACTCTGGAGAGCATTCGCCGCTTGCGTAAAGCAAACGCGGATCACCAAAGGAGAAACTTGCGGCGAGCGCATTATGTTTGCCGGCAAGGTAACTCTCAGGTAAAAGGGACAGAGCTAAGGGGATGTATTGGGATCAATACGTGCTTTTAGCTGTGTCTCTTTTTTTGTATGGCAGCAACGATTTCGAGAGGAGAATGGATTACGATGCCGGATTTGAAACGGACCGCCCTCCACCCTGTGTACTCTGAATACGGAGCGAAGACGATCGATTTCGGAGGATGGGAGCTCCCGGTGCAGTTCGAAGGAATTTTGAAGGAGCACGAAACGGTTCGGGAACGGGCCGGGTTGTTCGACGTTTCCCACATGGGTGAAGTGATGATCGAAGGACCGGATGCGAAAATGTTCCTGCAGCGGCTCACCACGAACGATGTGACGAAGCTCGCGCCCGGCGCGGCGCAATATTCGTTGATGTGCTACCCCGACGGCGGCACTGTGGACGATCTGCTTGTCTACATGCTCGGTGAAAACCGCTACATGGCGGTAATCAACGCCGGCAATATCGACAAAGACGTCGAATGGATGCAAAAGCATGCCGAAGGCGAAGTTACAGTAACGGACGTGTCCGATGCCACTGCGCTGTTGGCGCTGCAAGGACCTCATTCGCCGGACATTTTGAGTAAGGCTGCAGATGCGGACGTGCGCGGCTTGGCTCCGTTCCGGTTTGTCGAAGGAGTTGCGGTTGCAGGCGTGAAGGCGCTTGTCTCCCGTACCGGTTATACCGGGGAAGACGGGTTTGAGCTGTATGTTTCGTCAGAAGACGCGGCAGCGCTGTGGCGGGCGCTGCTCGAAGCCGGCGGGGAGTACGGGTTATCGCCCGCAGGACTCGGCGCTCGCGATACGCTTCGATTTGAAGCGAGGCTGCCGCTGTACGGACAAGAGCTGTCCGCCGACATTTCCCCGCTGGAAGCCGGGCTCGGCATGTTCGTAAAGCTGGACAAGGGCGATTTTATCGGCCGGGAAGCTCTCGCCGCGCAGAAGGAACAAGGCGTGCCGCGAAAGCTCGTCGGCATCGAGATGATCGACCGCGGCATCCCGCGGTCCCACTATAAAGTTTACGCGCCGGACGGTACGGCGATCGGCGAAGTGACGACCGGCACGCAGTCGCCTACGCTGAAGACGAACCTCGGTCTCGCGTTGATAGACAGCCGGCATGCCGCTCTCGACAACGAAGTTCTTGTCGATATCCGCGGCAAACAGCTTCGCGCGAAGATCGTGAAGGCGCCTTTCTACAGGAGAAGCAAGGGCAATGCTTAATATATCGCGGGAGGAATTGCTAAACCATGGCTAATGCGCAATTTAAGCACCGTTATATTCCGATGACGGAACAAGACGAGAAGGAAATGCTGCAAGCCGTCGGCGTCGGTTCGATCGACGAGCTGTTTGCCGACATACCGGCTTCGGTTCGTTATCAAGGCCGATTGAACGTATCCGAGGCGCTGAACGAAGGGGCTCTGCTGCGGCATATGCGCACGCTCGCGGGCAAGAACGCGGATTCGGATTCGCATGTGAGCTTTCTCGGAGCGGGATTGTACGACCACCATATCCCTGTTGTCATCAATCACATCGTCTCGCGCTCGGAGTTTTATACTGCGTATACGCCGTACCAGCCGGAAATTTCGCAGGGCGAGCTGCAGGCCATATTCGAATTCCAGTCGTATATTTGCGAGCTGACCGGGATGGCCGTGGCCAACGCCAGCATGTACGACGGCGCGACCGCGTTCGCGGAAGCCGGCGCGCTCGCATACGGCGCGACGAAGCGGAAGCGCTTGGTCGTGTCGCGCGCGGTGCATCCGGAAGCGCGGGCCGTGCTTGCCGTGACGGCGAAGGGGCTTGGGCTTGAGATCGCCGAGGCCGCCGTTGCCGAAGGAGTAACCGATTTGGCGCAATTGAACAACGCCATTGATGAAAACACCGCCGCCGTCATGGTGCAGTACCCGAACTTCTTCGGGAGCGTGGAAGATTTGGCGGCGTTGGCGGCCGCGGCGCACGGCGCGGGCGCGCTCTTGATCGTGAGCGCGAACCCGCTCGCGCTCGGGCTGTTGGAAGCGCCGGGCAAGCTCGGCGCGGATATCGTCGTCGGCGACGCGCAGCCGCTCGGGATTTCCCCCGCGTTCGGCGGACCGACGTGCGGGTATTTCGCCGTGAGCGAAGCGCACATGCGGCGCATTCCCGGCCGGCTCGTCGGACAGACGGTCGATCGCGACGGTAAGCGCGGCTTCGTGCTGACGCTGCAGGCGCGCGAGCAGCACATCCGCCGGGAGAAAGCGACGTCCAACATTTGCTCGAACCAAGCGCTGCTCGCTCTATGCGCATCCGTATACTTGTCCGTTATGGGGCGTCAAGGACTGAAGGACATCGCCAGCTTGAACCTGCAGAAATCGCACTATGCCGCTCGACGTCTTGCGCAAGTGCCGGGCGTGACGATTGCTTTTTCCGCGCCGTTTTTCAATGAATTCGTAATTAAGATGCCCGATGGCTTGAAGGACGTACAAGCTTTGAACATAGAACTGCTGAAACACGGCATCATAGGCGGCTACGATTTAGGCCGCGAATATCCGGAGCTGTCGGGACATATGCTTGTCGCCGTCACCGAGCAACGGACCAAAGAGGAAATCGACGCGTTGGCGTCGCGATTGGAGGCTGTACGCGCATGAGTGTAGACAATCCTATATTCACTGCAAGTGTCGATCATGAAAATACGCAAGCATCCCGCTCCCCGGAACCGAAGCATGAGCAGGCGCTTATTTTCGAATTAAGCCGTCCGGGTCGGGTCGCGTATTCGCTGCCTGCATGCGACGTTCCCGAGACGGAAGCGTCGGAGCTTATTCCTGCTTCGATGCTGCGTTCGGAGGAAGCGGCGCTTCCGGAAGTGTTTGAAGTGGACGTCATTCGCCATTATACGTCGCTCTCCCGCCGCAACTTCGGCATCGACAACGGCTTCTACCCGCTCGGCTCGTGCACGATGAAATACAATCCGAAAATCAATGAAGACGTGGCGCGTTACGCCGGCTTTGCGAAAATTCATCCGTACCAGCCGGAGGAGTCGGTCCAAGGAGCGTTGGAGCTTCTCTATACGCTTCAGGACGATTTGGCCGCCGTCACCGGAATGGATAAAGTGACGCTTCAACCCGCTGCCGGCGCTCACGGAGAGTTCACCGGTTTGATGATGATCGGCGCATACCACGAAAGCCGCGGCGAGAAGCGCACGAAAGTCATCGTTCCCGATTCTTCCCACGGCACGAACCCGGCCAGCGCTACCGTCGCGGGCTTCGAGACGGTAACGATTCCTTCGAACGAACGGGGGCTCGTAGACTTGGATGCGCTCCGCGCCGCGGTCGGACCGGATACCGCGGCACTGATGCTTACAAATCCGAACACGCTCGGCCTCTTCGAGGAGCAAATCGGAGAAATCGCGCGCATTATACATGAAGCCGGCGGATTACTCTACTATGACGGTGCGAATTCGAACGCCATTCTCGGCATTGCCCGCCCGGGCGACATGGGCTTCGACGTCGTTCATCTTAATCTTCATAAGACTATGAGCACGCCACATGGCGGAGGCGGACCCGGCGCGGGTCCGGTCGGCGTGAAACAGCGTCTGATCCCGTTCCTGCCGAAGCCGCTGGTGGAACGGCGCGAGGACGGAACGTTCTACCTGGAATACGACAACCCGACTTCGATCGGACGCGTGAAAGGCTATTACGGTAACTTCGGCATTCTCGTGCGCGCGTACGCGTACATCCGCACGCTCGGACCGGACGGGCTGCGCCGCGTGTCGGAATGCGCGGTGCTAAACGCGAACTACTTGCTTCGCAGATTGGCGCCTCACTTCGATGTGCCGTTCGACCGCATCTGCAAGCACGAGTTCGTGCTTTCCGGCAAACCGTTGAAGCAGTACGGCGGCGTTCGCACACTGGACGTAGCGAAGCGGCTGCTCGATTTCGGCTATCATCCGCCGACCATATACTTTCCGCTTAACGTCGAGGAATGCATCATGATCGAGCCGACGGAGACGGAAAGCAAAGAAACGCTCGACGCGTTCGCGGATACGCTCATTCGCATCGTCGAAGAAGCAAAGGCGAATCCGGAGCTCGTGAAGAACGCCCCGTATACGACACAGGTTCGCCGCCTCGACGAAGCGACGGCCGCCCGGAAGCCGGTGCTGAACTGCGCTTGCGGCTCTTGCGTAGTGTAAGCCCGCACTCGGTGACGACTAACGATCAATTTTGCCGCTAATAACGTCCACAGCTAATGTGCCGTAACGAACAACGGTCCGCAGTGCCGTTAATAAGGTCTATATGCGCTGTTTCCACGCTAAAAACCTTTATTAACGATCTTGCGGACCGTTATTTTCCCTTATTTACCTAATTAATTCCAATGTAACCGTCACCATTGCCGTTAAATCGGGTAACTGCCGTGAACATCGTCTTTGCCGTTAATTCGCGTAACCGCTGTGGAACTTTCCTATGCTAATCCGCCGTCATTGCCGACTCACTCTGCTTCGGAGACAACCGTATACCGCTCGCCGATATGCTGCGGATGCTCGATTTCGTCGACAATCGCAATCGCGTAATCGGCATAGCTTACGTAGCTGTCTCCCTTGGCGTTTACAATTACGTTGTCTTTTCCTTTTTGATAAGCGCCGGTTCTCTTTCCTTCCGGGTTAAAAAACGCAGCCGGGCTGACAAAAGTCCATTTGATATCGTTCGTGCTTTGTAAATCTTCAAGATTTTTGCCTTGATTAAACGCAGTAGCGTAGTACTCCTTTGGGAATTGGGGCGTATCCATCAAGCGGCTCGTTTTTGCTTCGTCAACGAACAGGCTGCCCGCGCCGCCGACAACGATCAATCTCGATGCAGGAGCTCCTTTCATCGCTTCAATCAACACTCTCCCCGCTTCCACGTGCAGCTGTTCTTGCCCCGGTGCGGCGCCGAACGCATTGATGACGGCGTCAAATCCTTGAATATCTTGTGCGGACAGATCAAATATGTCTTTTTCTATAACTGCGACATTGTTATCATCGATTTTCGATGCATCTCTTACGATTGCCGTTACATCGTGTCCCCGGCTGACGGCTTCCTTTAGAATAGCTTTACCCGCTTTTCCGCTTGCCCCGATAATTCCAATTTTCATGTTCATTTACCTTCCTTCTCTAATTGTTTGTTTAACTCGTCTTGAATCATTTGTTCAAAATTTTCTTCGCTCGCAATTCCTTGAACAACCTTATCCCCAATTACAAAAGTAGGGACCGCGGCAATATTCGCTTCGTGATAAGCGTGATGCAGCGCTTGCTTATGGACTTCTTTATACTTTCTTGACTCTAAGTCTGATTTGAAATCCTTTTGATCCAGCCCTACTTCACCGGCAAGCCCGGCAAGGACGTCTATGTTCCCAATATTTTGTTCTTCCTGAAAGAATGCGTCAAACAGCCTGGAATTATATTCATTTCCCCTCCCATGCTCTTTCGCGTATTGATATCCTTCGAAAGCAAGATGCGTGTAAGGGTGGGGCGACACATTAGGCAGCCTCATGTTGACCCCCCATCTTTCGGCATAAGGGATTATTGTTGATTCCCATATGTTTCGTTTGGACGGATCGTTTACAGGATCGAGCGGTTCGGCTGGAAACGGCCGCAATTCGAACGGCATCCATTCCACTTCGACATCTTTTCCTCGAATCGCCTGTTCCAAGGGAGCTTTGCCTAAGTAACAAAAGGGGCAAACGTAATCGGAATAAACCTTGATTTTTAACGTCAACCTTCCTTTTCCCTCCATTCTTAAGTGTTCAAACATGTAACAAAATTAGTTACATGTTGTCTAAATTTTTTTCTTTTCTACCGTTCTTTATTGGCAATCTCGTACACCACTTGCTGCATCGTTACTTTTCCCAGCACATCCTCCATAGCTTGTTGTGCCGCGGAAAACAAAGGAACGATCGCGGCGTGAATGTTTCGTCCTACCAGACAATCGGGGTTTGGGGCTCCGTGTATCGTAAACAGTTCGTCTTGTTCAACCGCGCTCACAGCCTTGTAAATATCCAGCAGCGTAATGTCGGACACGTCCCGCGAAAGCTTTGCTCCCGCAACTCCCGGACGAACCTGGACTAGCCCCGCTTTATTAAGCATGCCCATAATCCGGCGAATCACGACAGGATTCGTATTTACGCTGCCTGCAATGAAATCGGAAGTGTTAACGCCTGTTTTGTTCACTTCCAGCAAGGACAATATATGAATCGCAACGGCAAAACGACTGCTGATCCCCACCTCGATATCCCCCTCATGATATAAAAACCGATATCTAATACTAGCCTCATTGTTGTAACCGCGCGAGTTACATGTAACTATAATAGTTTCATATGAGTCGTTTGTCAACCCAAATCCCCCGCTACGCCAGGCAATCAGGCAGCTTGTTCGATTGGCGCTTAACGGTCAATATAGGCTGTCAGAGTTTTAACGCTGTAAGCGAAAAAACTTCGGTTGCACGGTCCCGAAAGCCGATTTCAGACGCTGTAAGCGAAAAAACATGCCCATGGTCTCGCTTCTCCTTTCCGATAACAATTGCTGGCGCCGACCTCCATATGAGGTGTCTCGCTTATTATTATTTTCGGATCGCCGGTGTAAATCAAGAAAGGCTATATATCCGGACAAAAAATCGACCCTCGAAGGCGGCAAAATCACGGTCCGTGAGGGTCGGTTTTATATTTCTTAAGCGTATTCCGTAACGAGCGGGCTGACGCTCACCGCGCAAACCTTAAATCCGGGCATTTTGCAGGTCGGATCCAGCGCGTCATGCGTTATTTTGTTGACGTTCTGGGTATCGCCCCAATGCATGGGCACGAATACCGTGTCCTCGCGGATGTCGGCGCTGTACCGGCAGCGCACGTAGATGACGCCTCGTCTCGATTCAAGCTTTACCAGCGTTGCATCTTCAATGCGGTATTTTTTGGCTGTCTTCGGATGAATCTCCACGAACGATTCCACGTCGCGAGCGGCCAATGAATGGCTTCTTCTCGTCTGCACACCGGTTAAGTAATGTGTCAGCACGCGGCCGGTTGTCAGGTACAGCGGATACTCCGCGCTAACCTGCTCCTTCGGCAGATGATTGTCGACGGGGGTCAACAGCGCTTTGCCGCCGGGCAGCGGAAACGAAGTTTCAAACAGGCGCTTCGCGCCGGGATGATCCGGCTCCGGACAAGGCCAATAGACGCCTTCCTCCATCCGCAACCGATCATAGGTGATGCCGTAGTAATCCGCAATGCCGCCGCGGCTTGCCAATCGGAGCTCGTTAAATATGTCTTCGACGCCGGTATATTTGAAATAACCGCCTCTGCCCAGCCTGTCGGCCAACTCGCTCAGAATAAGCCAGTCATCCTTTGTTTCGCCCGGCGCGGGACAGGCGGCTTCCCTAAGCAGCACTCGGCCTTCCAGATTCGTAAGCGTCCCTGTGTTCTCGAGGTATGCCGTTACCGGCAAAATCAAATCGGCAAGCTGCGCCGTCTCCGACATCAAGAAATCGGCAACGACGAGGAAATCGAGCTTCTTCAGCCCTTCTTCGATGAGATTCGCATTCGGATTGGAAACGAGCGGATTGGAGCCCATAACGAACAAGGAACGAATTTCCTGCTCGTACACCTTCACCATCATCTCATATGCGGAAACCCCTTTGCCCGGCAGCTCGCCCGGATCAATGCCCCACACGCTTGCGACATAAGCGCGGTCCTCGGGATTCTCGATCAGTCGGTAGCCGGGAAGCTGATCGGCCTTCTGGCCGTGCTCTCTGCCGCCCTGGCCGTTCCCTTGACCGGTTACGGCACCGTAGCCGCAGCCCGGCTTGCCGATTTTCCCCGTAAGCAGAACGAGGTTCAAGAAGTTGCGAACCGACATGTGGCCGTCGGTCTGCTGCTCCACGCCCCGCGCCGTGAATACCATGCCCGTCGCCGCTTTGCCGTAAGCCAGCGCCGCTTTGCGGATCAGCTCGCCGGATATTCCGGTCAGCTCGGCGATCTCCTGCATATCGAGCGAGTCCAAGTGAGCTTTCAATTCGGTGAAGCCTGCGGTGCGCTGCTGAACGAAATTTTGGTCGATTAGGCCTTCCTCAAGCAATACCTTGAGCATCCCGTTAACAAGCGTCGCATCCATACCCGGCTTCACTCTTAAGTGTAAGTCCGCGATCCGGGTCGTTCCGGTTTCCCTCGGATCGATCGCAATAATATAGGCGCCCTTTTCCTTCGCTCTCGTAAAATAAGGCATAAGCGTAGGCTGGCACTCCGCGATATTCGTACCTGCCAGAATGATGCAGCCGGCAAGCTCAATATCCGACAGCTGATTCGTCAGTCCGCGGTCGATGCCGAACACCTTGACGCCAGCCGAAGCCGCCGCCGACATGCAAAACCTGCCGTTATAATCGATGTACTTCGTCTGCAGCGCGACACGGGCGAACTTGCCCAGCAAATAGGCGGATTCATTCGTCAGCGAACCGCCGCCGTATAAACCGATCGCATGGTTTCCGTACGTTCTGCGATGCTCGGTGAATTTGTTGACGATGATCTCGTACGCTTCTTCCCACGATATGCGGATAAACGCGCCGTCCTTCTTGACCATCGGGTGCAGGATGCGCTCCCCGGTCAGAACGTGCTGGTAAGCGTTCATGCCTTTGATGCAGAGGCGCCCTTCCGAAGCGAGATTCGGCGCCGGTACGACGGTGTACGCCGGACGGCCTCCGGCGGAATCCCTCTCTTCGATCACCTGCATCTTGCATTGCACACTGCAGAAGGGGCACTGCGTATCCATTATGGTTTGAATATCCCGCTGCTCTTTCTCCAATAATTTGCTCATAAGCCAGTCACCTTATCAAGGCAGCCGCAGGCTGCGAATTTTGTTGCCGCTGTCCGGAAAACCGCTGCTCCAGCGCCATTCTCGCGATCAACTCCGAGCGATACGGGAGATCGAACAGCCGTTCCCGCAGCTGCGTAATGCCGATGCGTTCGACCCATTGCCCCGTCGTCTCGCTGTAATTCGCTTCTTCGCGGTACCACTGGAGGAAGGCCGCCGCCAGCTCCAACGCCTTCTCATCCGTCGGCTCCGTACACAGCAGCTCTCCTTGCCGAAGCTTTATTCTTCCGCAGCCGCCTACGTATATTTCCCAGCCGCCCGGCGCGCCGACGATCCCGACATCCTTGACAAGCGTCCCTGCGCGGTGCAGAGGGCTCGCAGAGACGGCGACGCTGACGGCGGCCGGCATTTGCAGGCGCTCCAATCTCCGCTCAAGACTCGCGCCCAAACGGACGGAATCCTGCAGAGCGCTGCGGTCGTACCCGATGCCTTCGCAAGTGGCGACCGAGGCGATCGTTCTACCGTAAGCCTCAGCTGCAGCTGAATCCGCATTCACCGCCTCCGGCTGTCCGAGCTCCGCGCTGACGGTGTTCACAAGCTCCGCGTTGACGCCCAGAAGATCAAGATGCGCGCCGCCGGTAAGCTTAACCAAAGGGATGCTATATTTATCGATCACATCCGCGATCCGGCGCAGCTGCTCGGCGCTCGTAACGCCGCCGTACATGCGGGGCGAGACGGCGAACGTGCCGTCGGCGAGCAAGCTCACCGATGAAGCTGCCGGTGCGGCAGCCGCTTGAGCGCCAGACGCGGCTTCCGCCGCGCTTCGCGCCTGGCCGACATAATACGTCAAGGCCGGACGGCATACCGCGCAGCCATCCGCCTTGCTCCAGCCCAGAGCACTCATCGCCTCGCCCGCCGTGGCGTAGCCGCCGGCGCGCACCGCGGCGCGAAGCTCGTCATGGCTGCAGGCCGTACAGCCGCACACCGTCTCTTTCGGCGCCGCCGGCGCATCCTTGCTCTGAAGCGCCAGCTGCAGCATCGCGGCCACGAGCGGCTTGCAGCCGCCGCACGTACTCGACGCCCGCGTGCAAGCGCGCACGTCTTCGACCGTCTCGCAGCCGCTTGAAGCGACCGCGTCCATAATCGCGCCTTTCGTAACGCCGTTGCAGGAACACACGGTTGCATTCGGAGAAAGCGATGCCGCGTACGATTCATCCGCTCCGCCGCCCGGCGCCGCCTCTTCCTCCAGCACGGAAACATCCTGTTGCTGCTTGATATAACCAAGCAGCTTGTTGCCCTCGCTGGTATCGCCGTACAACACGGCGCCGACGATTTTGTTGTCGCGAATGGAAATCTTCTTATACTTGTTATGGATGCCGTCGTACACTTTCAGAGATGTCGCAATTTCCGAATCGCGAATTTCTCCGGCCGAGAACACCTCTACGCCGGATACTTTCAATTGCGAATACAGGGTCGAGCCTTGATAACCTTCGGTTTCGACGCCGCAAATTTTGTTCGCCAGCACTTTACCCTGTTCGTATAACGGCGCCACCAGACCGTACACCATGCCGCGATGCTCCGCGCACTCCCCGACCGCATAAACCCCGGGCACGCTCGTCTCCAAGAAATCGTTAACGACAATGGCACGGTTGACCTCTATGCCGCTGTCCGCAGCCAGCTTGACGTTCGGGCGCACGCCGACAGCAATGACGACCAAATCGGCTTCCAGCTTGCTTCCGTCTTTGAACAGGAGCCCTTCCGCCCGCTTCTTGCCGATAATTTTCTCCGTATGTTTTTCGAGCAAAAACCGCATGCCCTGCTTTTCCAAATCCCTTCGCAGCATGCTCGCTGCCGTAGGGTCCAGCTGCCGCTCCATCAAGTAATCGAAAATATGCACCACATGAACTTCCATGCCCAGATTCAGTAAACCGCGCGCCGCCTCCAAGCCGAGCAGCCCGCCGCCGATGACGGCGGCTTTCTTATACGATTTGGACGCTTCCAGCAATGTGTTGCAATCGTTAATATTCCGGAATGCCGTCACTCCCGGCTTATCGGCTCCGGGCAGCGGGAGCATGAACGGCAATGAGCCTGTGGCGAGGATGAGTTTATCGTATTTGACGGCAAGCCCCTTTTCGCTTATGACCTTGCGCTCCGCCGTGTCGATGCCGACAACCGGATCGCCTGCATGCAGGGTAATGTTATTGTCTTTGTACCACTGCCAGTCATTAATCGTAATGTCATTCACAGCCGTATCGCCCTGCAGCACCTTCGACAGCATGATCCGGTTATAGTTCGGGTGCGGTTCCGCGCCAAATATCGTTATCTCGAACCGGTCCGGATCAATCGCCAAAATCTCTTCCACACAGCGCACTCCGGCCATACCGTTCCCTATTAAGACAAGCTTTTGTTTCCCCATGTATGCTCGACCCCCCTCTGCCAATTATTTAGTTATCGCGGACAACCTGCGGTTGCCTTGTTCCCATGCTGAAGTTCCGTCCTGCCGCCGATGCCTATCCGTTCATGCAGCCGCCTCTTGTTTGCGGATGGCTGCTCGTTCGGTCGCGTGATTTACACAAAGACAAACGAATGCAAAGAGAGTAAGCAGCACGAATCCAAGCGTATACGCGCCGGACAAATCTTTAATAATGCCGAGTACGATCGGCGGAAAGAACCCGCCCACGCCGCCCGCGGCGCCGACGATGCCGGTTACCGCACCCGTGTTGCTCGAGGAAACCTCAGGCACCATTTTGAACACGGCGCCGTTCCCCGTTCCCAGAAAAACCGCGGCCGCAAGACAACTGGCGCTAAATAATGCGAAATGATCAAGGGAAAGCGCCATCGACAACGACGCGATGACGATTCCCGCAAATACGATTGCGAGAACTTTGCGCGAACCGAAACGGTCCGCCATATATCCGCCCAATGGGCGAATGAACGTGGCGACTACGACGAATCCGGCCGTTCTCATCCCCGCGTCCGTTGCCGGCAAATGAAACAGCTCCTGCAGGAATGTCGGCAAATAAGCCCCGAATGCTACGAAGCCTCCGAAGGTGACAAAATAATAGGCCGACAATAACCAGGTAGAACGTTCCCGAAGCACGACCATAGATTGCTTGAACGTCTTCACATTGGCCGGCGCGGGCAACTCCTTCGTTCCGATCCAGAAGACGGCGGTGACGATCGCAATCATGACGGCGGGGCCCCAGAACACCCATTGCAAGCCATAGCCGTGTAACACGGTCGGCAGCGTGAAGCTCGCCACGGCGCCGCCCACATTCCCAAGTCCGGCCAATCCGAGCACCAATCCCTGTCTATCCGGTGGGAACCACCTGGAAACATAGGTGAGGGATATGGCGAACGTTGTGCCCGCCATGCCGATAAACAGCGCGCACAGCAGCATGATCCAATAGGATTGCGTCAATCCGGCCATCAGCAGCGGAAAAATAAGGAACAGCATCGTTGCGGCGAAAACGCGTTTGCCGCCGTAGCGATCCGTGTAGATCCCCATCGGGATTCGCAAAATCGATCCAAGCAGCACTGGCGCGGCGATCAGCACGCTCTTCTGTGTGGCGGTGAGACTGAACAGTTCTTGTATATGTCCGGCTATCGGAGGAAACACGTTCCAGATTACGAACGAGGCCGTCATAGCCATAGTTGATAGCCCTAAAGCAAGGAATGAACCATTTTGGCGCATCGCAAGCACTCTCCTCAGGCTAGGATGCCTTAATGCTGTCTTCTGCTACATGCAGATGCATATCGCCGCTATTTTCGTCGATTTCAACCTGAAAGGTCGTTACGCAACCATCATCCGGCGCTTGAACGAGTCCGTCATCCAAATTGATTTTCCAGTCGTGCAGCGGACAAAATACGTGATGATCGCAGACGATTCCTTCGGAAAGCTTACCCGCTTTGTGCGGGCATCGGTTCTCAATCGCTTTGATCGCGCCTCCCGTCAATTTGAACACCGCGATTTCCAGCGCTCCGAGCTTGATCACTCTGGATCTCTTTTCTGCAATTTCCGAAATGTTCCCGATATAGATCCTCGCCATATGCCTGCATCCCCTCTATTTTGTAATCGTTGCTGCCGACTGCTCTTCCATCGGGGCGAACGTCTTGCGCAGCTCATCTTGTTCAATGATTTCCTTCCACGGATCTTTCGTAAGCGAAAGCGTCTTCTCGATCCGTTCCACAAGCGCCGCACGATCTTCCTTGCTCTCCAAGGCCGCTTTTATCGTATCCAAGCCGACCCGCTCCACCCACTCCGATGTCCGTTCGTTGTATTTCCCCGTCTCACGGTAATACTGCAGGTAGGCGGCGGACCATTCCAGAACTTCCTCCTCGGTCTTCACCTTGCACAACAAATCCGATCCGCGAAGCTTGGTGCCTCCGTTGCCGCCGACATGAAGCTCCCAGCCGCCGTCGATCGCCACGACGCCGAAGTCTTTGATCGTCGCTTCCGCACAGTTGCGGGGACAGCCCGATACGGCCATCTTCACCTTCGCCGGAGTATTCAAACGCTCGAACTTCTTCTCGAGCGTTATGCCCATTCCGATGGAATCTTGGGTGCCGAAGCGGCAAAACGTCGAGCCTACGCATGTTTTGACCGTCCGCAGCGCTTTACCGTATGCGTAGCCTGACGGCATGTCGAGATCCGCCCACATGGCGGGCAGGTCTTCCTTCTTCACGCCCAACAGGTCGATACGCTGTCCGCCCGTCACCTTCACGAGCGGCACCTCGTACTTCTCGGCGATTTCCGCGATTTTCTTCAAATCTTTCGGTGTCGTCACGCCGCCGTACATTCTCGGAACGACCGAGTACGTGCCGTCCTTCTGGATGTTCGCGTGATTGCGCTCGTTCACGAAGCGCGACTCTCTTTCGTCCTCATGATCTTCCGGCCACGCCATGCCGAGGTAGTAGTTCAGCGCCGGGCGGCACTTGGAACAGCCTTCCGGATTGGACCATTCGAGCACGTTCATGACTTCCTTCGAGGTTGTCAGTCTCATGCTGCGGATCGCTTCCACCACTTCGTCGCGTCCGAGCGTCGTGCAGGCGCATATGCCTTCTTTGACGGTTTTCACGCCGTCCGCTCCGAGCACGTAAGTCAGCACGTCTGCCACCAGCGGCTTGCAGCCTCCGCAGGAAGCTGACGCTTTGGTGCAAGCTTTAATATCGTTGACGCTGGAGCAGCCCTTCTCCTGAACAGCCTGCACGATAGCGCCCTTCGATACCCCGTTGCAGCCGCACACGATCTCGTCGTCGCTCATTGCCGCAACCAATTCCGCACCGGACTTCGCCTTGCCCCCGCCTTCTCCGAGGAGCACCGTCTTTTCTTTGCCCGTAACGTCTTCGCCGCTTCGGATCATTGCAAACAACCGCGAACCGTCGCTGATGTCGCCGAACAATACGGCGCCGATCACTTTGCCGTCCCTGATGACGGCTTTCTTATATACTCCTTCGAAATCGTCTTGAACGCGAACGGCACGAGTGCCCGGCTTATCCGCATATTCGCCTGCCGAGAATACGTCGACGCCCGATACCTTCAGCTTGGTCGATACGACGGAGCCCTGATAACCCGCCGTCTCTACCCCGGCAAGCCGCTTGGCCAGCACCGCCCCTTGTTCGTACAGCGGAGCGACCAAACCGTAAGCTACGCCGCGATGCTCGGCGCACTCGCCGATGGAGTAGATGTTAGGTATGTTCGTCTCCAGGTAGTCATTTACTACAATGCCGCGGTTGATCTCGATGCCGCTGCTCTTCGCAAGCGCAATGTTGGGCCGGATTCCTACCGCCATGACTATCAGGTCGGCATCGACTTCCGAGCCGTCCGTGAACCGAAGGCCGGTTGCGCGCTTCTTGCCGAGAATCGTTTCGCTGTTTTTCTTGAGCAGAAACTTCATGCCTTGGCGCTCCAACTCTTGCTGCAGCATGAGAGACGCCGTCGAGTCAAGCTGAAGATTCATTAAGTATTCGTTAATGTGAACGACCGTTACGTCCATATGAAGATTCAGCAGCCCGCGAGCCGCTTCAAGGCCTAGAAGGCCGCCGCCGATAACTACGGCTTTCTTGTATTTCTTCGCGGCTTCGATCATCGCCTCGCAATCTTTAATGTCCCGGAAGGCGATCACGCCTTCCTTGTCCGCGCCCGGCAGCGGAAGCATGAAAGGAAGCGATCCCGTTGCGATAATTAATTCATCGTATGGAACGCTGATTCCGCCGTCCGTGCTGACGAGCTTCCGTTCCGCATCGATTTTGTTAACCGTATGGCCCGTATGCAGCGTGATGTGATTCTCTTCGTACCAAGACCAATCGTTAATGACGATGTCCTTCATATCGGCATCGCCGGCCAATACCGACGAAAGCAAGATGCGGTTATAGTTCGGATGCGGCTCTTTGCCGAAGATAGTAATATCGTAGCGGTTCGGCGCTAGCTTAAGCAGCTGCTCGATACAGCTGACTCCGGCCATTCCGTTTCCTATCAGAACTAATTTTTTCTTCATAGTGATTCACGCACCTTCGTCGGATGTAATTGTTACATTTTATGTTAGGTATTCACTTGGACACATAAAAACTCATCAACGAGGACTATTTTAGCGTCACGTAATCTAACATAGACTATTTTTATTACTGTAACTCAGGTCTTCGTTTTTATCAACAAAAATTTGTTTATTTTCTTATAAAGAAAACATAATTTCATAGATAATACGAACGAATTTATAAATATTTCGTGATATAGTTCGGAAAAATAACGCTTTCATCATCTCGTGGTTATATTTCATGAATAATCGAATTGATTTTATAATGCACAAATACATCATGTGTTACATTTTCTCACACATTATGAATCCGCATGGCACTTACTTCAAGAACATATACTTTGAAGCCCCGTTTGTCGCCTTTCCTGACTTATAAGAAGACCTCTCCCGACTAATTGCACGATTCGGCTGACTAACGGACATTTAGAGCCTGTCGATTTATTGTGAGCAACAGACTTAAATGCAGTAAACCGGATTCAGGAGCTGTAAGCGAGAAAAGTTCGCTTTAACGCTCGTAAAAGCCGGTTTCAAGCTATGTAACAGGAGTTACTCCGGTTAGGAGGGTGCAGCGCGTCGAAATTGAGCGTTGTAACCGGAGTTGCTCCGGCTAGAAGGGTGCAGCGGGTCGAAATTGAGGGTTGTAACCGGAGTTGCTCCGGCTAAGAGAGTGCAACGGGTCGAAATTGAGGGTTGTAACCGGAGTTGCTCCGGCTAAGAGAGTGCAACGGGTCGAAATTGAGCGTTGTAACCGGAGTTGCTCCGGTTACACGCACCTTACATTGCTTCGCCTTGCCGGTCACAACGAAAACGGCGGCTCTCTTTGAGAGCCGCCGCAATTATTGCCGCATGCCGGTATGCGCCTGAACTTTGGTCATATCGTATGAAGCGTCCGCTTCCGGGCCGGGACGGCCGAAGAAAGAGCCGAGGATCGCTCCGAGAAACCCCAGCGGGATCGAAACGAGGCCCGGATTCATAAGCGGGAACAGCGGATCCGCTTTAATCCACCCGGTTACGGGATGCATTACGTTTGGGCTGATCAGAACGAGACAGACGGATGCAAGCAATCCGGTAGCCATGCCCGTAATCGCCCCTGCCAACGTGAACCTCCTCCAATAAATCGTGCAAATCATGACCGGAACATTCACCGAAGCGGCGACGGCGAAAGCCAATGAAGCCAGAAAAGCTACATTGAGGCGCTGCGCTCCTAACGCAAGCAATATCGAAATAACGCCGACCCCGATCGACGAGCACTTCGCCGCAATCATCTGTTCTTTCTCCGTGGCGTGGCCTTTGCGTACGATATGACTGTAAATGTCGTGCGCGAAAGCGGATGACGCGGTTACGACCAACCCCGAAACGACAGCCAAGATGGTTGCGAATGCGACGGCGGAAACAAAAGCCATTAGGAATTCCCCGCCTAAATTTTCCGCTAAAAAGATGACCGCGAGATTTTCCGTGCCGCCGCCGATTAGCGGCCCTTCCCGGTTCAGCAGCAGCGCCGCGCCAAAACCGAGGAACACCGTCATCAAATAAAATGCGCCCATAGCCGAAACGGCGACGCCTACCGATTTCCGGACGGCGGCAGCGTCACTTACCGTGAAAAACCGGACGGCGATATGCGGAAGTCCCGCCGTACCAAGCAATAACGCCAGCTGAAGCGACAACGTTTCCAGAGGATGCTCGAACAAATTGCCCGGAAGAAGAAATTTTTCTCCCAGCGGAGTGGCCTGTGATGCTTGATCAAATAGCTGCAGCAAGCTCCAGTCGAATCTGGCCAATACGATCAGCGAGACGAGAAGCGTCCCTGCAAGCAGCAAAATCGTCTTGATGATCTGTACCCAGGACGCCGCTATCATGCCTCCGAATACGACATACACCGTCATCAAGGCGCCTACGATGCAGATCGCCGCGGCATAATCCACATGCAACAGCGCATGCAGCAGCGTACCTGCACCGACCAATTGCGCAATCATATATAAGATCGAGATGATAAGCGTATTCACCGCGATGCATCCGCGAAGCGGCTTCGCGTCGAATCGGACGGCAATCGAATCGGAGACGGTAAATCTCCCAAGATGATGGACCGGTTCGGCAATAAAAAACAGCACAAACAAATAAGAAGCAAGAAAGCCTATCGAATACCAAAATCCGTCGAAGCCGGTCAACGAGATCGCGCCGGTAATCCCCAGAAACGACGCCGCGCTCATATAATCGCCCGCTATCGCGAGCCCGTTCTGGGATCCCGTCAACCGGTTTCCGGCGGCATAAAACTGGTGGGTCGTATGTGTTCGGCGAGCCGCCGAATAAGTGATGAACAAGGTGCCGGCAATAATGGCCAGAAAAAAAACAAATCCCGATATGTTCATTCGCTCGCCCCTGCCATCTTCGCATATTAGTAAACAGCAATATACCTATTATAAACGATTAAAAGCCGGAGGATATCCTCCGGCCGTAAATAACAAAGGTCTATACCGTGTGCGGGTCTCTGATTCCCGTATTCGCCTGGACCAATATTTCCGAATATTTCGCTTCATCCTTTTGCGAAGAAAGCAAGGTTCCGACATATGCCGCCAGAAACCCGATCGGAATCGAAATGATTCCGGGATTCGCCAGCGGAAACAGCGGTTCCCCTACCAAGATGGCCTGACCGGCTGTCGGCGCCCATACGTTGGGACTGATCGCCACAAGAAACAGCGAGCTGAACAACCCGACCAACATGCCGGTGACGGCCCCGGCCGTATTGAATCTTTTCCAGAACACCGTAAAGACCAACACCGGCAAATTCGCGCTGGCAGCCACGGCGAACGCAAGAGCGACCAAGAACGCGACATTCAGCTTCTGGGCAAACAAAGCCAAGGCGATAGAGATGATCGCAACGCCGACGGACGCCAATTTTGCCGCCGTAACTTGCTCCTTCTCCGTCGCTTTGCCGCGCCGGACGATGCTGCTGTAGAAATCATGCGCGAAAGCCGATGCGGCCGACAGCACAAGGCCTGCGACTACCGCGAGAATTGTTGCGAAAGCAACCGCCGACACGAAGGCGAACAAGATGTCCCCGCCAAGAGCTTTAGCCAGCAGCGGTGCCGCCATATTGCCCGCTCTGTTCGCGTTCACGATTTCTTCCGTGCCTACGAACGCGGCGGCTCCAAACCCGAGGAAAATCGTCATTACATAAAAAGCCCCGATAACCCATGTCGCAACCAGCACCGATTTTCTTGCGGTAGGCGCGTCTTTCACCGTGAAGAAACGGATCAAGATATGCGGCAGGCCCGCCGTTCCCAACACCAAAGCCAGATTAAGGGAAATATTGTCGAGGCCGTTATTCAGTCTGTTCCCCGGATGCAAGAATGCTTCGCCTAACGGTGTCGCCGATTTCATATGATCGAACATGGTTGTGATGCTGAAGCCGAATTTTGCAAAGACGATTAGGGAAATGATAAGCGTTCCCGTTACTAGCAGAACGCACTTGATAATTTGCACCCAGCTGGTAGCCGTCATCCCGCCGAACACGACGTATACCGTCATCAGGGTTCCGACAATCAACACGGACGCCGTATACTCGAGCCCCAACAACAGCTTGATTAGCGCCCCGGCTCCGACCAGTTGGGCAATCATATAGAAGATGGAAATCGTTACGGAGTTGAGAGCAGCAACTCCCCGAATTTTCTTATTATTGAAGCGGGCGGCAATCATATCGGCCATCGTATACTTCCCGAGATTGCGCAGCGGCTCTGCGATCAAATAAAGCACCACCAAATAAGCGACCAGAAATCCGATGCTGTAGAAGAATCCGTCGAAGCCGTATAGAGCAATCATGCCGGCTATACCAAGGAACGATGCAGCTGACATGTAGTCTCCGGCAATCGCCAATCCGTTCTGCCAGCCGGTGAGGCCGCCACCCGCGGTATAAAATTCATGCGTCGTTTTTGTTTTTTTGGAGGCGTAGTACGTAATGACCAATGTTCCCAACACGATCAGAAGAAAAAGTATAAATGCCGTGTTCATGCGCTTTTGCCTCCATCCGTTGTGCCCTGTTCAACCGTGCCCGCCTTATTCGCATCCTCTTGAATTCGTTGAACCATTTTATCGAACTCCTCGGCTTTCTTGGAGTAAATGATGCAAAGCGACCACGTCATGACAAATTGCGCGAAAGCAAATACCCAAGCCCATGTAATCGATCCGACGGCCGGCGTATTCAGAAAGTCGAAATAGGCCGTTAGAACAGGCAGAGCAAAATAAAATGCAAGGAAAAACAACGACATTGGGACGATGAACCTCTTCTTCCGATCCATGAGCAGACGGAATGCCGGAGACTTGGCTATTTCCTGGTAGCGTATCTTTTGTTCTTGCATACATTGCCTCCTTGGCTGGAGTCTATTTGTAAGCGCTTTATTTTCATTATATCGGGAAGATTGATTACATATTTCGTTTTAGTCGCGAAATGTCGTTATTCCGAAGTAAACAACCAAAATACGATACCGATCAGACTATTCGTGCGTATCCTGCATGAATTATTCCGCGTTCAAATGCTTGAACAACGGTTTGACGGAAATGCGCGAGACGGGGATTGTCGTTTTTTTGCCGTCTTTCAAGATGATATTGTAAGCCCCGTTAAACCAAGGCTCGATAGAGTCGATATAATTCAAATTCACCAAATAGCTGCGATGGGAACGGAAGAAGGGATAAGCGGAAAGCTTGTACTCCAGCTCCTGAAGCGTCAGCCGCGAGCAGCGGGTTTCGCCGGCCGCCAGATGGATAATCGTATTTTTTTCCTCTTTCACCGCGTAAATAACCTGATTCGGATCGATAACGACCCACTTTTCCCGGTCGTCAATCAGCAGCTTATTGACTCTGGGAGCTTTCGTATTGCGGGCCGCAGCTTGTCGAATACGGTTCAACGCCTCCGACAATCGTCCGGAATCATAAGGCTTTAATAAATAATCGACGGCATGAATGCGAAAAGCTTCCACCGCGTATTCTTCATGGGCCGTGGTGAACACAATGTAAGGGGCGTTACCTTGGATCGATAAGCGCCGGGCCGCTTCCATGCCGTCCAATTCGGGCATCTGAATATCAAGAAACACAGCGTCGGGTTTATGCAGCATAACCGATTCCAGTAGTTCGCGGCCATTGCCGGCGCTGGGCAGAAGCTCGATGTCGCGCTCCTTGGAAAGCAGGTAAATCAACTCCTCGCGCGCAAATCTTTCATCTTCCGCAATGATCACTTTTATTTTCATGCTTGCTTGCCTCCCTCACTCTCCGCTTCGCAGAGGTATTGAAAAAGTTATCCGGCAGCCGCGGCCGGTGTTGTTTTCAATGCCGATTCCCCGGCCGAACATACTGATCAATCGTTGGTTGACGTTGAACAATCCAATCCCCGCGCCACTACTTTTGAGCAGTGGAGCTTTACCCAATTGATCGATGATTTCAGGCGGAACCCCGGTTCCGTTATCTTCGATTAATATATGGACATCTTCACGCCAGGAATAAATATTTATTCGTATGATACCGCCGCTAGTCATGCCTTTCAATCCGTGCTGAATGCTGTTTTCAACCAATGGCTGAAGACATGAAGGCGGAATGAGGACGGAACCCAGACCCTCCTGAATGTCCGTGCTTACCGTGAACTGATCGGCGAAACGAACTTTGACAATTTCCAGGTATGTCGTCAAATGCTGTATTTCCTGTGCGATCGTAATCAATTGGTGTTGGGTTATTTTTAAATTAAGGCGCATAAACGTTCCTAGTTGAACCGTCAAATGACGGGCAAGATCGGGGTTGATGCGGACCAAGGAAACAATGGAATTTAACGTATTGAACAAGAAGTGGGGATTGATTTGCGCTTGAAGCAACCTCAGCTCCGAATCCTTCATAAGCTTATCCATCTTTTCGGCCAACGCCGTATTCAATTGATAAGTGATCAGGTTGCCCAGTCCGCTGGCTAACACTTCTTCAATTTTCCGTATTTGCTCGGGGCGTTTAAAGTACAGCTTAATGAGTCCCGCAACTTTGCCGGATTGACTGAAGGGAACGATGATGACAGCGCCTATGGAAGGGTGGTGAGGTTGAAAATCCGCTTTATCGTATGAAATTTTCACTTCCCCCGTCCGAATCGCCTCGCGTGATAATACGCTTTGAATTTCTTCCCCGGCAATGCGGCTGCTTGTCCCTATTCCGACATGGGCGAGAATGCGCTGAGTATCCGTTACGGCAACCGCGTCCGCTTTGAGCTCGTTGTGCAAAATACGCGCCGCCGCGTCCGCCGTCGCGGGAGTCAGTCCTTGTCTCAGATGCGGCAGCGTCATCTCCGCTATCTTCAACGCCCGCCTCGTCTCAAATGCCGCAGCGCGTTCCTCCTCCTTTAACACAACATGGATCATTGCCGTAAACACTGCAATAGCAATGCTGTTCGTTAACACCATCGGCATCCCGACGGCGTTAACTGCGGCGGATGCCTGTTGCGGAGGAGAAGAAAAAATGAGGATAAAACCCATCTGAATGATCGGGGCAAACATGCCGACGAACATCGCCTTTGCCGGCGAGATGACCCGTTCATCCGAAAAAAATTTCGCGATGCCGCCTGCCGCCAAACCCGTAACAGGAGCGGAAAGCGCCATTGCCAACGCCGCAAATCCATCCAGGTGGTACAGATGAAGCCCTGTGAGAACTCCAGCTCCCAACCCTACAAGACTGCCGCCCAACAAACCTCCGATAACGACCCCTACAAGGGCGGAATTCGCAATGACTTGATCTTCGCCGATGTTATACACCCAAAAAGAAGATTCGACTTGATCGTGCGTTACGACAACGCCGGCATGCACGCCGGCAATGCCAAAGATGCCGAAGATGAGCGAGAAATAGAAGACGTTCGGGAGGTTCGGTTTTCCCTCAATCAGCTGGCGGAACAATGAAGTGCGCGTCAACATAAAGGCGATGATGAGCAATAACCCCATCCGTTCCAACAGCAGCAACGTTAACTGCTCCATAACCGGCCCCCTTCTCTCATCTCCCTATCACAATATATAATACCAGATCAACGAACGCGGCGGCTCTCTATGAGAGCCGCCGTATTCGTGGTAAGCGCCACCTTGACCTCTTCCACCGGATGGGTGTCAAAAATAGAGGAAGTACAGGCCTTTATTGTCGCAGTTTTGCCTCGTATAAAAATAATTAAGGAAGTACAGTCCCCTAATGCGGCGTTTTTGCTCGCTGAGAGACGGTGTTATGTCGCAATAGAGTCCTCCAGTTCCTCTATTTCTCATAGAGCTCGAAAAACCGGCTAATAGGACCCTCTACTTCCTCAATTTTCCGATTTTCGATCATGATAACCTTTCTCACCATAAGGTGAAAGCCGCTCGAACCATGCCGTTTCCATACGTTCAAGCTCTTTCTTTAAATTGTACCGCCCGTCTTCCGGACGCTTGAACCGCTCCATTATTTCGTATTCGAAAGCGTCCAGGCCATACTCCGACCAATCCTTCTGCAGCTTGGAGTTTCGGTGCACGCCCATCGTCAATTGGAATCTCTGGCTGTTCCATGCCGCGTTCAGGTCAGGGCTCACACCTACAAACGATTTCCCGCTGGGACGGTGCACGATGCGAAAGGCGCCGGCCGGCCGTTCGGACATGACGTATTGAGCGGACAACATTTTCTTCTTTTCTTTATTCATCACTCTGCTTCTCTCCTTTCACCCAGTACACGCTGCAATCGTCTTTCCGGTCCAAAAATCCGTAATCGATCATGTACCGTCGCAGCGTCACATAGTCGGAATGCGCTTCCTTAAGCACATCGTTGACTTCCTTCTCCGTGTATTTGCGGTTTCGGTCAAATCGTCCAGCAATATGCATTAACACAACGATTTTTCTTTTCTCCTTGGACGGAAATTCTCTCATCGGACCTTGCAGACCGTAGGGGAAATATGTTTTAAGAATCTTCTCTCTCTCTTCGTTCGTGACCGCATACCGTTCGTCCACCATTGCGGCGGTTCTATGAATCGTCATGAACGACTCGCTATCCTTTTCCGACCGTTCCGCCAGCAGCCCCATCAAAGACAAAAACACTTTCGCCTGTTTTTCCTTTTCCCGTAGATGGAACCGGTGGTATCTGACTGTAGATTGCTTGCTGCCAAGCAGCTTCGCAGTTTCGGCATCCGATTTTCCCTCGTAATATGCTTGCAAGACATCTCTCTGTACATCGGTAAGTCCGGTCCACTTTTTATCCATGTCCAGAAGATAATGAAACATGGATCGGTGCAATTCCTCGATATGCCGGCGCATGTATGCTTCGGCTTCATACCACCGGTCTTGCACCGGGTAAATGCGTCCGTTCTCGGCATGATGGCCGCATACGAGGCATACAAACCCGCCGTCGTCCGGAAGCGATACATATCCTTGCTGCAGTTCTTCGACACTTGCTCCCCAAAACCGTTGGTCTAAATCCATAGCTTTCGAACCACCAACAAATCATTATAATGTTTGCCCTGCATTAAACAAATTACCATATTGTTTATATGAGCACAAGCAGAAAAAACGCAATGTCGACTTCCCATCACTCGGTACAGCACTTTCAGCGACAATGAAGTTGTTTGGGTATGAAGCGAGCTACTGGAATAATCGTTCCGGAATCCGTCAAACGGATCCAGGAAGCATTGCCGGCAGGCGGCTTCCGAAATATCAAACAGGCTGTGTGGATACAAAAAAAACCGCGAATGAACATTGTTCATTCACGGCTCTCAAGTCATCGTATTGCCTCAACTTTGACAAACTTCGAAGTTATCCCGGATCATTCAGCCCGATTCCTCATTCCGATTGCGCCGCGGGTTGAGCTTCCGTTGTTGCGGAATCACCTTCAGCGGCTGCCGGTTGATCCTCCGAAGATTCCGGTTCGGCTTCCGCACCGCCTGCTTGACCGCCTTCATCCGCTTTCCCGTCCTTCTTCGCCGCCTCTTCCTCCAACGCTTGATCCAGAGCCGCCTGCGCTTCCGTTTCGATGGAGGCCAGCGCCTCATCGACCGTCACTTTTTCATTCACCACGTTCTCCCAATGCTTTGAGACGATTCCGTGGAATTGTTGGTTGAACGATTGTGGCAACTCACGATACGCCGAGTACGTGTCGGTAGTGCTTGGTTCAAGTGCATAGAACGCTTCCAGATGCTTTCCTTCTTCGTTTCGGATGTATTCGGTTCGCACCGGGAGACCGCCCCAGACCGGCGCCCGCGCCGTTACTCTCGCCATTGTGTCCGAATTGATATATTTCACGAATTCCCATGCCGCGCGTAAATTTTGCGACTTCGCATTGATACCGTATATTTGATGAATGCCGAAAGAACTCGAAACCGTCGGGTTTTCAGGGTGGACGGGAACCGTCACGATATCCCAATCGACCGTGAATTTTTCCTTCAGCACGTCCGTCGCTTCCCTCAACTCGCGCATCAGATGCATGCCGTCAATTTTCATCGCTACACGCCCGCCGATAAACGGATCGCGCAAGAGGAAATCCTCATGCGACTTAAATTGCTGCGACTGTTTATTCGGATCATGCTTGAACATAGCCTCCGATTTCGATAATTTCAATACCAGATTCGCCGCTTCTTTCCATGAATCGGTGTTCAACGTCACTTTGCCGGCCGACGGATCAACGTACGAAAGTCCTCTTTCCGCTCCCATCTGCATCAGTCTCCATGAGTCGTTACCGCCTCCGAATCCCGGCAATTCCAACCCGTAAATCCGGTCTTTCTCGGAACCGTCCTTCGGAAACCGCTCTGCAAGCTGCAGCACTTCCGCCCAAGTCATTCCGTCGGACGGCAACGGAACACCGTGCTTGTCAAACAATGATTTGTTGTAGTAGAGCGCACTGCTGTAAAAAGTCGGCGCCAAACCATACAGCTTTCCGTCACCGGATTTGCGGATCGCTTCGATCGCAGCGGGCAATATGCCCTCCAAGTCGAATTCATCTTGAGCGATGACCGGGTCCAACGGGTACAACATGCCTTCATCGATGAGCTTCTTGATATTATACGTATCCAGCATCAGCACGTCCGGCTGCTCTTCTTCAATGAATTCCTTCATCGCTTCCATAGGATCTTTGCCTTCCTTATAGATGCGGTTTGTGCTCACCACTTCAATGTCGATATTCGGATGCTGCACTAGAAACAAGTTCCCTAGATCCCGAAAGAAGCTTTCTTCATCCCAATAAGTGACCTTAATCGTCGCTTGCTCGTCTTTCCCCATTTCCGGAAGCACCTGTTCGGCTCCACCGGTCGCAGCGCAAGCGGATAACATCATTGCCAATGATGTTACCAGCAAGACCGTTTGAACTCTCCATTTCCTGATACTTTTCACTTTTTCCACCCCTAATTGGATTGTGTTTCCATAATGTTAACGCATCAGGAGTGGAAAAGGTTCCCTAAAAATATTCTCAAACGAGCAATTGGAACAGATCCGGATGCTCCCTCAGCTCCATAAAGGAGATTTTCCGGTCCTGCATGCGCGCGATCAGCCCTTCATAATCTCCCCGCCGTTTCAGCTCGATTCCGACCAATGCCGGGCCGTTCTCCTTGCTGCTCTTCTTCGTATACTCAAACCGGGTGATGTCGTCGTCAGGACCGAGCACGCCGTCGAGAAACTCCCGCAGCGCGCCGGCACGCTGCGGGAAATTGATGATGAAGTAATGCTTCAAGCCTTCGTAAATGAGCGACCGCTCTTTTATTTCCTGCATCCTGTCAATGTCGTTATTGCCGCCGCTGACGATGCATACGACCGTCTTTCCTTCGATTCGTTCCCGATAGGTGTCCAACGCGGAAACGGTCAGCGCGCCGGCCGGCTCCACGACGATGGCGTTCTCATTGTACAACTCCAGAATCGTAGTGCATACTTTGCCTTCGGGAATAACGATCATGTCGTCCAGCAGGTTCCGGCAGATCGGGTATGTCCATTCTCCGGCGCGTTTAACCGCGGTGCCGTCGACGAACCGGTCGATGTCCTGAAGCGGAACGATCTCCCCTTTTTCGAAAGAAGAGCTCATCGTAGGTGCGCCTGATGCTTCGACGCCGATGATTTTCGTGTCCGGGCTTAACCGCTTGATGTAAGACGCTACTCCCGCGGCAAGACCGCCTCCTCCGACGCTGACAAATAAATAGTCGACAGGAGCAGGTGCCGCGCTCACAATTTCCGCCCCAAGCGTCCCTTGGCCGGCAATGACCGCGGGATGATCGAACGGGTGCACGAATGTCTTCCGTTCCCGTTCCGCATAGGCAAGCGCCTCGGCCAGCGCATCGTCGAACGTGTCGCCCACAAGCCGAATGTCGACGTTCGGACCGCCGAACCGTTCCACCTGCGACACTTTCTGTTTCGGCGTCGTCGCGGGCATAAAGATTGCGCCGGGAATGCCGAGTGCGGAACAAGTATACGCGACTCCTTGCGCATGATTGCCGGCGCTGGCGCAGACGACGCCCCGTTCCGACTGCGCCTCGGGCAAACCGCGTATAAAGTTGTAAGCTCCCCGAATCTTAAACGAACGTACGACCTGCAAGTCTTCCCTCTTCAAATACACGTTGCACCGGTACCGGTCGGAAAGCACCTCGTTATATTGCAGCGGCGTTTCCACGATTTGTTCCTTCACCCGATTGTGTGCGGCAACGATATCTTCGATTCTTATTACGGCACCGTCCATTCCGGTTCCGCTCCCTCCATCGATGTTGGTTTCTTTTGGCCGCGCGGTTCATGCGCGCGCAGCGCCGCGTTGGCGGCGGCGGAGTACACTCACGAGAACCGCTTCCGTACCCATTCGGCAAACAACTCATAGTCCTGATGCACCTGCGCCGCATAGCCCATCGCCCATAACGAGATCGTATCGGCAAATTTATCGGGATCGCCGCCCATCGCAGACGCGATTTCATCCTCCGCATGATAATCGATGATGCCGTTTTGCAGCTCGTTGTCCGCCCTGGCGTGAATTTTCGCCGTAATCCGTCCCATCTGATTCACAGTGCCGCACATATCTTCGAGCGTAAGTATGCGGCTCGCCTTCACTCTCTTCTTATACGGAGACCGCTCCCTGACGTAAAAACACCGGTCGTCTAAGGTAAAGAATCCTAGAAACGGGTCCGCCTCATGATGCATCGCCCGTTGTGTCGCCGTCACCCGTTCCCCGTGATGGGCGTACCGGCTCCAGAACAGTTCCCGATCAGGCAAAAAGTACGCGGGAACCGGAGCTCTCACTTCCTTCGCTTCCAATACGATATCGTCGGCGCCTTCCGGATCGCGGTGCCCTTCGATCAACACATAATACCGGTCCAATCCGATCGAAGCGGTTCCGGAGCTGTGTTTGACGGCAATATCTTTAATGGCGTAGAACGCCTCTTCCCGCTTCGACTCCTCATCCAACGAATATAAGTAATCCGGCCAAACCTCTTGAAGTCGGCCGCTTTCATCCGATTCGAGCGGCACGATTTCCGATGACGGGGAGAACCGCCTCGCATGGCGCGTTTGTTCCGTAATGCCGTCAAGAAAATCGGTCTTGCGCTTCTTGTTCACCTTTCTCAACAATTTACGGATCGGTCCCGAGGTGTTCTCTTCGGTAAACGACAGCGACGTCGGATCGTCTTTGCGGGACGAGAACCGGCGAATTTGTTTATAATAAGCTTTAAGGTAACTCCTGATCGACTCTTCCGTTTGTTTTCCGTCGAACTCCGGAGTCTCGCAAACAAGCGCGATGCTCACCGACATTCTGAGCAGATCGTACAGGTAAGATCCCATGTACCCTTCGTCGAAATCGTTGATGTCATAGACGATTCGTCCGTCGCGCGCCTGGAACGCGCCGAAATTTTCGAAGTGAAGGTCGCCTTGAATCCAAGTCGGTTTCTCACGGGGAGTATGATACGGAAACGGTAAATGCGATACGTCGAAATAGAACAAATAGGCGCTGCCCCGAAAGAAACGAAACGGGTTTTCCGCCATTTTCGCATACTTCAGCGCCCGGGCATCATCGGGTAATTCCATCAATGTGCCGTCGAAATCGTCAAATATCGTCTCCATCAACTGCGCCCGTATGGTTCGCCGCATTTGACGCACGCGTTCGGGACTGTAGCGCTGCATGAAATCGCCCTCTCTGAACGTTAAAGAATTTATAAGTTTTCTGCTTCGTCAGGAAATGAGTAAATTCTTTACCAAGAAAAACTTCCTCTAAATTCGCGGTCGCTCGTCCTTGAGTCTACTTCGATAGAAGTTTTTCTTATAAAGTGTTAAGTACAATACTATTTATAAAAAAGGTGCGCCATGATCCGAACTTTTACTATGCAGACGTCCCGAAGGGACGAAATGATCGACATTACAGACCGTGTACGGGAAGCGTTGAGAGAAATAGGCGCGCATGGCGACGGCGCGGCGATCGTATATTGCCCGCACACGACTGCCGGAATCGCCGTTCAAGAGAACGCCGACCCGGATGTGAAACGGGATGCGCTTATGCGCTTGGACGAGCTGTTCCCTTGGCGTCATCCGAAAGACCGGCACGCGGAAGGGAATACGGCGGCGCATATGAAAGCGATGCTTACCGGCACGTCGCAAACGGTGCTTGTGCAGGAAGGCCGTCTTATCTTAGGAACATGGCAAGGAATCTACTTCTGCGAGTTTGACGGCCCGCGCACGCGCAAATGCCATGTGAAATGGCTGGCCGATCGTTCCTAAAGGACCGCTTCCCTCAATACTTCACCGATTGAATCCCTGCAGACGATCGAGGCGTATGCGTCGTACGGCGTTTCGTCCCGGTTGATAATGATGAACGAATCGCCTTGATAGTAACGAACGAGCTGCGCTGCCGGGTGCACGGTGAGCGACGTGCCGCCGACGATGAGAACATCGGCTTCGGAAATTTTCCGCGCCGCCCCCTCCCACGTCTCTTCATGAAGCGGCTCCTCGTACAGCACCACATCCGGCTTCACGATACCGCCGCACCCGGAACACTTCGGTACGATGCTTGAGGAAGCGACGACATAATCCAAGTCGTAAGATGTGCGGCAATCCATGCAATAGTTGCGATGGACGGAGCCGTGCAGCTCGTACACCGACCGGCTGCCCGCTTCCTGATGAAGGCCGTCGATGTTTTGGGTGACTACCGCGCTGAGCCGTCCTTGCCGTTCAAGCTTGGACAATGCGATGTGCGCCGCGTTGGCCTGCGCGTCCCGGTAAATCATCTTCGAACGGTAAAATGTAAAGAACAATTCCGTATGACGCATGAAAAACGAGTGCGACAGCATCACTTCCGGCGGGTAAGGGGAATCGGTTTCTTGCGCGTACAAACCGGCCGCCGAGCGAAAATCGGGAATGCCGCTTTCCGTGGATGTGCCCGCTCCGCCGAAGAAGACGATTCGTTCGCCACGGGCTACGATTTCTTTGATCTTTCTTCGCTCCAGTGCATATCCCTTCCTCTCTTTTCAAGCGACTTCGTTATATTCAGAATATACTTGCATCCCCATATAACGCAAACGGAGCGGGACGCTGCGTTCCCGCTCCGAAGCAATAATTGTATTAGTCCTCTATTGTGGAGAGATCGCCTGTAGGCAGGCCAAGCTCCCGCGCCTTCAGTACGCGGCGCATAATTTTGCCGGATCGCGTCTTCGGCAGCTTATCGATAACCTCGATTTCCCGCGGAGCCGCGTGCGCCGCCAATCCGGTCTTGACGTGCAGCTTCAGTTCTTCCAACAGTGCATCCGAAGCCGTGAACCCTTCCCGCAGCGAAACGAACGCTTTAATAATTTCGCCGCGAAGCGGGTCCGGTTTGCCGATGACGCCGGCCTCCGCCACGGCCGGATGCTCGACGAGCTTGCTCTCGACTTCGAACGGGCCGACGCGTTCCCCCGAAGTGTTGATAACGTCATCCACTCTTCCCTGGAACCAGAAGTAGCCGTCTTCGTCCATATATGCGGAATCTCCGGACACATACCAGCCTTGTATACGGAAGTACTCGTTATATTTGCCAGGGTTGTTCCAGATGCGGCGCATCATGGACGGCCAACCTGTGCGAATCGCCAGATTGCCGAGGCTGTAAGGCGGCAGTTCGTTGCCGTTGTCGTCGATTATGGCGGCGCGCACGCCGGGCAGCGGCTTGCCCATCGAGCCCGGGCGAATATCCATGCACGGATAGTTTACGATCATGTGGGCGCCCGTTTCCGTCATCCACCAAGTATCGTGTATACGCTGCTTGTATGTCTTCATCCCCCACCGGATGACTTCCGGATTTAACGGCTCGCCGACGGAGAGTACATGGCGCAAAGTAGACAAATTGTACTTTGCGACCACTTCGTCTCCGGCGGACATCAACATCCGAAACGCCGTAGGCGCGCTGTACCAGACGGTGACATCGTTGTCTTGGATCGTAGCGTACCACTTGTCCGCGGAATACCTTCCGCCGCGAATGAGGTTCGTCGCTCCGTTCAACCACGGCGCGAAGATGCCGTAAGACGTCCCCGTTACCCAACCCGGATCCGCCGTGCACCAGTAAATATCATCATCTTTCAGATCAAGCACCCAGCGGCCGGTAATGTAATGTTGAATCATGGCGCCGTGCACATGCAATACGCCTTTCGGCTTGCCGGTAGAGCCCGACGTATAATGCAGTATCATCGGATGCTCCAAATCGACCCATTCGATATCCAGCTCTTCCGATGCCGCATCGAAAGCTTTCCGGAAATCGACCTCGCCCGGACCCGGGTTGCCGTCCGAGTCAATCAACACGATATGCTTCAAATTCGGCAGCTGGTCTCTCGGAATGCGCCCTTTCAACGCGGCGGTCGTTACGACAACGGACGCTTCGGCATCCGACAGCCGGTCGAGAACCGCACCTTCCATGAATGCTTCAAACAGCGGTCCGACAATCGCTCCGATTTTTAACGATCCCAATATACCTGCATAAATTTCGGGAACGCGAGGCATGAAGAAAAACACGCGGTCGCCCTTCTCCACCCCTAAAGAGCGAAGCAAATTGCCGAACTTGTTGGACAGCTTTCGCATCTCTTCAAATGTGTATCGTTCGTTTCTCAGCTCGTCGATGTAAATGAGCGCGGTCTTATCTTTGCGGGAGGTTAACGTATGCTTGTCGATGCACTCGTACCCCATGTTGACCTTGCCTGTCGCATGCCAACTGAAATTGGGATGAACATCCTCCCACTTAAACTGTTCATACGTCTCCGTATAGGACTTCAAATTCGAATCGGTTACCTTACTCCGCAACACCTCATGCTGAGTATTCATTTCCTGCATTACTCCGACTCCTCTCTATGAACAAAAAAATGAAACCGCTTTATATGGATTATATAAACGCTTCCAGGAAATCGCAACAAAGAGTCGCATTTTAGTCACATTTTATCATTTTTTAAGGAACGTTTCAGCTTTTTTTAAGGTTTTCGCCCTACGATTTTTATCGGAAAATTCCAAATCCGTATAAGGAGGGTCCATATGAAATCATTTGTGCTAAGGGCAGGTTTCGCCGTATTGTGCGCGCTTCTGCTGATTAATGCGGCGATTCCCGTGAGCCCTGCGAAAGCGGCTGGAGAACTGACATTATTTACGCCGCAAACCTACATCGCCGTCACCCCCGGCGAATCGATCGACTACAGCGTCGAACTCATCAACCGGACGAACGGAGTGCAAACCGCGCGTCTGTCGGTCTTGGGGCTGCCGGAAGGCTGGGAGACCGAGCTCACGTCGGGAAGTTGGAAAGTGAAAGAGCTTTCCGTCAAACCGGGCGAGAACGAAACTTTATCTATGCGGGTAGAGATCCCATTGAAGGTTGCGAAAGGAGAATACCGTTTCACATTATCCGCCGGCAACGGCAACGTTCTGCCGTTAGCCGTGGAAGTGACGGAACAAGGCACGTTCGAAACGGAATTGACGACCGATCAATCGAATATGGAAGGCCATGCCGATTCCAACTTTACGTTCTCCACGGAGCTTCGCAACCGCACGGCCGAGAAACAACTATATGCGCTTCGCGCGCAGGCCGCTCAGGGCTGGGAAGTCGTGTTTAAAAAAGGAGGCGACCGCGTTTCTTCCGTAGAGGTCGAGCCGGGTCAATCGGAGACGGTGACCGTCGAGGTGGATCCTCCGGAGCAAGTGGAAGCCGGCACATACGACATTCCGATCTCCGCGCAAACAAGCGGCACCTCCGCTAAGCTGAACCTGCAAGTCGTAATAACCGGAAGCTATGACATCAAACTGACAACGCCTTCAGGGCTTTTAAGCACCGATATTACGGCGGGAAGACAGCGGAAGCTAGAGCTTCAAGTGCAAAATACCGGCACCGCCGAATTGGCGGACGTCAATTTAACGGCCGATACGCCTGTCGATTGGAGCGTCGAGTTCGAGCCCGCCACAATCGACACGATTGCCCCGGGGGAATCGAAGCAAGTGATCGCCACGATCAGCTCCGCCAAATCAGCCATCGCCGGCGATTATGTCGTGCAAATGAAGGCGTCGGCCCCGGAAGCGGTGTCCGATGCGCAATTCAGAGTCAGCGTAAAGACGTCCGTATTGTGGGGATGGATCGGCATTCTTATGATCGCAGCCGTTGCGGGAGGCCTGTTCTACTTGTTCCGCAAATACGGGAGGCGATAAATCGTGGATAACCGCGAGCCGATTATTGCGCTTACAGACGTCACGAAAACGTACGGAGAGCAGACGGCGGTCGACCGGTTGAACTTAACCGTGTACCAAGGTGAAATATTCGGTTTGCTCGGACCGAACGGCGCCGGGAAATCCACAACGATACTGATGCTCTTGGGCTTGTCGGAACCGGACTCGGGTCAGGTTCGCGTCTG
Source organism: Paenibacillus alkalitolerans (assembly GCF_016482785.1). GTDB lineage: Bacteria > Bacillota > Bacilli > Paenibacillales > YIM-B00363 > Paenibacillus_AE > Paenibacillus_AE alkalitolerans. The sequence continues at coordinate 113,957 of NZ_JAEMXM010000002.1, forward strand.
CGGGCTCGATTCGGTGCGCCAACCGCTGCAGGTGAAACGAAAAGTCGGGTATTTGCCGGATGACGTCGGGTTTTATGAAGACCGGACCGGAATGGAAAATTTGCTCTATACGGCGAGGCTGAACCGGATTCCCGAATCGGAGGCCGCAGACAGGGCCGGCCGGCTGCTCGAGAGGGTCGGCTTGGCGGATGCCGGATCGAAGAAGGTCGGCGCGTATTCACGCGGCATGCGGCAGCGGTTGGGTTTGGCCGACGTGCTGATCAAAAATCCCGAAGTGATGATTCTCGACGAACCGACGCTCGGGCTCGACCCCGAAGGGATGAAGCAGCTGCTGGACTTGATCCGGACGCTGTCCCGCGAGCAAAACATTACAGTCCTCCTCTCCTCTCATCACCTGCACCAAGTACAGTCGATTTGCGACCGGGTCGGCCTGTTCGTGAAAGGGAAGCTCATTGCGGACGGCACGGTGCGCGATTTATCCATGCAATTATTCGGAGACGAAGCGGAATGGATCGAGGCGTCGGCAGACCCGTTGGACGAACCGCTGCTCGAAGCGATCAGAAGCGTTCCCGGGGTGAGAGGAGCCACCCTCTCCGGCAACACGCTTCATATCGAAGCGCCTAAAGACGCCGCATCCGGGATTGCGAGCGCCGTTGTGCAGAGCGGAGCGTCTTTGCATTCCCTGCATCCGAAAGAATACGGACTGGACGAAATATATCTTCGTTACTTCGAGGGGAGGGATTCGAATGCAGACCGGTCTCCATCCGTTTCAAGCGATGGTGCATAAAGAATTGTCGGATCACATTCGAAGTCTTCGAACGAATATTTTGCTGCTGTTGCTTGCCCTTACTTGCTTAGGTTCGATATATGCGGTTATCAACGGGCTGAGGGAGGCCGCATCGGCGGATGAAACTTATAAGCAGTATTTGTTTTTGAAGATGTTTACCGCCACGGACGGGACCGTACCCGCTTTCATCACATTCGTCGGTTTCCTTGGCCCGATTCTCGGTTTGGGGCTCGGATTCGACGCCGTTCAGAGCGAACGAAACAGGGGTACGCTAAGCAGGACGCTCGCGCAGCCCGTTCCCCGGGATTATGTGTTGAACGCGAAGTTTTCCGCAGCTTTGCTCGTTATCGGGGTGTTGTTTCTTGCGATGGGGCTGCTCGTAATGGCGATAGGCATCATCGTTACGGGCATTGTTCCGACACCCGAAGAATTTATAAGAATGATATTGTTTCTGCTTGTCAGCGTTGTATATGTGGCTTTTTGGCTGAACTTGGCGATATTATTTTCCGTCCGGTTAAGGAGTGCGGCCACTTCAGCGCTGGCCGGCCTTGCGATATGGATGTTCTTTATCATCTTCTATCCGATCATTGTGAATTTGCTTGCAGGGAGTATGGCTGCTCCCGACACGTACCAATACGCGCAATGGACCAATTCGTTGACGAGGATCAGTCCGAACACGCTGTTTGAAGAGGCGACGAGCACGCTGTTGGTTCCGGAAATCCGGACGTTGAGCGGTTTCTTAACGGTGGAACAAGCGTACGGAGCGATCGCCAGCCCGCTTCCTCTTACTCAAAGCTTATTGCTCGTTTGGCCGCAATTGACCGCTTTGATCGCCGGTACAATGATTTTCTTCGGATTGTCTTATCTCGCTTTCATGCGTCAAGAGATCCGGTCGCGATAATTGAATAGACCGCTTCTAGGGGATGTCCTGTCATTCAGGACAGCCCCACTTTTTGTTGACAATTATACCCGCGAGTGTATAATTCAATCTGTCTAATCGTAATAATTACGAATAAACTTAATAAATAAATCCAATTTGGGAGGAGGTATATATAGTGAAAGTGCCTGTAATTGTCCTGAGCGGTTTCTTGGGAAGCGGAAAAACAACGTTGCTTCAGCGGCTTTTATTAGATGCCCGGAATAGATCCCTTTCGGCGGCTGTTCTTATGAACGAGCTGGGAAGCTATGATGTCGACGGCCAAATGCTGAAAGGCGCACTTCCGGATGAGCAGCTTGAGAAGTTGATGGACGGTTGTATTTGCTGCAGCAAGAAAAGCGAAATCTCAGCTTCCTTGAACAAATTGCTTTCAGGCAGCCCGGACCTGATTATCATTGAATTAACCGGGGTGGCGAATCCCGAAGAAATCGCGGACGCCTTAACCGAACCGTCCGTTATCCGTCAAGTATTTCTTCATAGTATTGTGACGGTAGTTAACGCGGACATGTTCCTCGAATACAACAGCATTCTTAATCCGGATAGAGAGCTTACTCACACGCTTCGCCGCCAGGTCGAGACCGCGGATTTTATCATAATCAACAAGATAGATCTCGTCACCGAAAATACGTTGGTAAAAGTCGAAAAATCGGTGCGTTCTCTCAATCGTACGGCGCCGATCAGACCTACGACAGGTGCGGACATTAGCCCGGACTATATATTTAAAGAAATTGCCCCTCGCCCGAAATCCAACTTGAATACCGAAATAACGGTTCATCTCAACAAAGGAAAGTCGCCGGTGAAATCGTTCAATGTAATTAAACAAGACCATTCCGACCCGATCCCCGAAAACCAATACTCTTTCAGTAAAATAAAAACGATGGCCATCCCTCTCAACCCTGCCGTGCAGCTATCGTCGAAAGAATTAATGCAAGCGGCTAAATCTTGGGGAAAGGGGCTTCTTCGGGCGAAAGGTTACGTGCCGGTGGACGGAAAGCTGCGGTTGGTCCAGTTCTCCGGCGGAAAACTCTCAATTGAACCGACGAACGAGGAAACAGCCCCCTACTTCGTAATCATAGGTTTTGAGGAAGATGTAGTTAGTACGATGATAATGTTGGAGAAGCGGTTAAACTTGCGCTAAAAGTGAAATGCGGCCCGATTCTTGTTCAAAAGTCGGGTTGTATTTTGGTTCAGCATGTTCCAATGACGGAAAAGCTCGATATTACACACGGTTAACAATCTTCTATTATACTGGATATATACGGCCCGTTCGCAGACCACCCGCCGAGCCGCGATTGTAAGGAGGAAGTTGCCGTGAATTTCGATCACTTGAACGTCTTTTATGCCGCCGCCACGAATAGAAACTTCTCCGAAACCGCCAAAGCACTGCATATGTCTCAACCTACCGTCAGCCAACAAATACAGCAGCTGGAAGACACGCTTCATGTTAAGCTGTTCGAACGGACGACCCGTACAATCAAGCTGACTCAAGCCGGATATATTTTATACCGATATGCCGAACGTATTATCCAATTGGTCCAGAGCGCCGAAAAAGAATTGACCGTCTTTTCCCAAACACTGCACGGAGATTTGGATATCGGTGCAAGCACTACCATCGGCGAGCATGTTCTTCCTTACCTTCTCGGAAACTTCAAAAGACAGTATCCCAGCGTCTTGCTGAGGATGAGAATCGGCAATTCTCAAACGATAGTCGACCAGCTGCTAAAAAACGAAATCCACTTAGGTTTCATCGAAGCGCCAATCTTCCATCCGCTGTTGCAGCATTTTCCCTTCTTGGAGGACGAGCTGGTCGCCGTGTGTTCCGATGGCTACGAGCATCCGCTTCTGGCCAAAAAAGAATCGATGGCGCTAAAAGATTTGCGCGATATTCCGCTGATCTTGCGGGAGCAAGGATCGGGAACGCGGCAAATCATCAATGAAAGCCTTCAAAACGTCAATTTCAATCCGAACGAATTGAATGTCGTGATGGAGCTTGGCAATACGGAGTCGGTCAAAGCCGCCGTCGAAGCGGGCATAGGCATCACAATCCTTTCGAAATCGGCCATCTTGAAAGAATTGAAGCTCGGGACGCTTCGTATTGTGAACGTCAAAGGGGTTCGTTTCAAGAGATATTTTTATATCGTTTCCGACAAAAACAAGGCGCAAACCACAGCGGCTTACACCTTTACCGACTATATTTTGAAGAGATTCGACAGTGAAAGTTAAATCATCCGGGGAACCCGCACCGAATTGACCGCACCCGTTGGGATCTCGCCGCGGAGCGCTGCGAGCAGCTGGTTTGCACTGGACACCGCGAGTCTCTCCCGCGCTTGAACGGTCCCAGTCCCTATATGCGGAGTGAACACCGTGCGATCTGTCTCCTGAAGAAGTTCATCGGGAATAGAAACATTCCGCTCCGGGACGGCGCGGTCTTCGAATTCGAATACGTCCGCCGCATATCCGGCCAAACGGTCTTCTTTCAATGCTCTCGCAACGGCGGCCTCGTCAACGATCGATCCGCGGCTTACATTAACAAGGTATGCGCCGGGTTTCACGAAACGCAATGCCGCTTCATCGATCAGATGAACGCTTTCGGGTCTCAGATCGACGGCAACGAGAATAAAATCGCTTTCCTTCATCAAATCAACCAACTCCATATAATGCACCTTGCCAGCTTCCTCCCAATCGGGCTTCCGGCGAATATCGTGATAGAGGATGGATACGCCGAAGCCGGCCGCCCGGCGCGCGACAGCTTGTCCGATTACACCGAGACCTACAATGCCAATCGCAGAATGATGGAAATCGCGTCCCAAACAGTTGGTCGCATGCCAACCGGCAAACTTTCCGCTTCGAACGTGACGGTCTCCGGGCAATATATTCCTCGAGACGGCGAGGAGCAGACCGATGGCCAAATCGGCTGTCGAATCAGTCAATGCGTCAGGATTGACCGTCACAAGAACATTATGTCTCGTGCACGCATCTACGTCGATATTGTCGTACCCTTTGCCGAAACTCGATATTACACGCACATTAGAAATGCTCCGAACGATATCTTCATCAACAAAATCGCAGACGAAAGCGAGCACCGCATCGGCCTCCCGGGCACGGGCGACGAAATCTTCCTTCGACAAAGGTTCGGTTCCTCCATAGTAATCGATATCGCAATAATCCTCGATCAGGCGGATGCCCGCTTCAGGCATCCGGTGGGAAATGAAAACTTTCGGTCTTGTCATATGCAGTTTATCCTCCGATTATTTTACAGTGTCTCCGCGAACCAGCTGATTGCGGATTATATTTCCGAACGCGTCGACAAGCTGCACCATTAGAAATACTACGGCCAATATCGCAAACACTTCTCGATATTCCATGATACGAAGCGAGGCGATCAATTGAAAGCCGATCCCTCCCGCCCCGATCATCCCTACTACCGTCGAAGCGCGGAAATTGTACTCCCAACGGTACAGTGTGAAGTCTATGGAATGGCTCAATATTTGCGGAATGACGCTGAATACGATCACGTGAAACCGTGATCCGCCGGACGCCTCGACCGCTTCGATCAGCCCGGTATCCACCTTGTCGATCGCCTCCGCATAAAATTTTCCGAGCATGCCTGCGGAATGGATACCAAGCGCCAGTATGCCCGGAAGTATGCCGAACCCGACGGATGCGACGAAAATGATCGCCATCACCAGTTCAGGGATGGTACGCAGGACATTGAATATGGCTTTGGCTGCATGCTTGACGGCGGGATTGCCGGCAGTATTATCTGCGGCCAGAAAGCTGACGGGAAACGCAATGCATACGGCAAGCAGAGTCGCCATAACGCTCATGACGAGCGTTTCGACGACCGCTTTGCCAAGCGAGGAAACAATCCGGAAATCCGGAGGAAACATTTCCCCCAATGTTGAGACCAAGTTGTAGATCGTCCTCCCGCTCGTCAACGCGTCCCAACTTACCCAAACCGTATATCCGAACGACCCCAGCACAAGTGAGAAACCAACGAATCCGATGAATGCCCACCGGCGGCTCATTGCACTTTCTCCAAGTCGATTCCGATCATCTTCACCATCTCACGAATCACGTCAAAATCTTTATCCGCAATCGGTACGAACCCTTCTGTTTTGAGCGGTGACAACACTTCCGGATCTTTCGCTCCGTATATCGCATTCTTGATCGCTTCCTTCAGCTCCGGATCCAGCTCGCTGTTCAAAACCCACGGATAATTCGGATACGGTTTGGACACGTCGATTACTTTCACCTTGTTTTTGTCGATTGCACCTTTTTCGACAAGAGATTCGAAAATCGGCTTGCTCAATCCGCCCGCATGCGCATTGCCGTTTTGCACCGCTTTGGCCACCGCGTCGTGGGCGCCGACAAACTGTTCTTCGTAATCTGCGTCCGGTTCAAGTCCGGCATTTTTAAGCATCTCCTTAGGAATCATATGACTGGAAGTGGATGCAGTGTCTCCGAAGGCAACGGTTTTGCCTTTGATATCGGACAGCTTCTCGATCCCAGCCTCGGCGTTGGCGATCACAACCGCGTTATATGTCGGGGATCCTTTATCCAGCTTGGCTGCAAACGGCTCGGCTTGCTCCATTTTTGTCTTCAGCAGTACATACGAGAGTGGTCCGAAATACGCGAATTCGATTTGCCCTTTGCGCATCGCTTCGATCATCGTCGAATAGTCTGTCGTCACCACAATCTCCACTTCTTTATTTAACGTTTTGGCCAGATAATCCTGAAGCGGCTTGTTGTTACGTATAACAGTGGAGGGAGATTCGTCGGGAAGCAGCGCCACCCTCAATTTGTCCGGATTCGGCTGGACTCCCGTCACCGACCCGTCGGCAAGCTTGTCCTGCGTACAACCGGCGAATATAACGGATAAAATCAAGATCGATGCGATTATGACAATATTTCTCATACCAACACTTCTCCTCTTGTGTGATTTACTCTTGTTTCTGTATTTCCAACATACTTGCCGCCGTAAATCAGCGATAAATCTTCATCCCGCAAGTCATGCGCATTTCCGTTGAAGCAAACGCGACCGCTATGAATGCCGATAATGCGATGTCCATATTCGGCAGCCAGTTCCAGTTGATGCAGATTGCAAAGAATGACCGTCCCCCTGGTTTCGTTGATCGTTCGCAAAATGTCCATGATCTCGCGGCTGGTTACCGGATCCAGATTTGACACCGGCTCGTCCGCCAAGATGATATCCGGATTTTGCGCTAACACCCGAGCGATGCCTACTCTTTGTTTTTGTCCTCCGCTCAAGCGGTCCGCCCGTTCATGCAGCTTGTCACCCAACCCGACAATGTCGATAACTTCTTCCGCTTTCCTTTTTTCTTCGCGGCTGAACATAACGTTCCAATACCCTTTTGCGCCCAAAAGACCGATCAACACATTTTGCAGTACACTCAAGTTTCCAATCACGTTGAAGTTTTGAAAAATAAATCCGACATGCCGGCGTACTCTCTGTAAATTTTTGCGATTCATTTCCATTCCAAGCACGTCAACTTTCCCCGATGTAGGAATGACAAGCCCGTTAATGCAGCGAAGAAGCGTCGACTTCCCGGCTCCGCTGGAACCGAGAACGGCAATGAATTCACCTCTATCCGCTTGAAAGTCGACCTGATGCAAAACGGGCTTCGACCCGAAACTTTTGGACAACTGCTGCACTTGAAGCAACATCGTCTCCACCTCCAATGCCTGCATCGTCTCATAAATCTGTTATCCGAGTATTTGCCTTATGTTTATGAAAGGTTAACTATTCATTACACGGTTCAATATGATCTATTGGATTTTTGAATAAATCGAATATATTAATTCCTCGCTGATTCCCGTATGTACACTCTGCCTTAGCTTCAGACAGACTGATCCTCCGCTCCGATGCTCTCAGAGACTTCACGTTTCGGATCCTCTTGCGGACACTCGATTTGTCGTCATCATTACCATTTTCTGAACCAAAGGGATAGTGTGCGCAAGAAAATTAGAATTGGCAGGGAACCACGGCCATGTAACAATGGTTTATTTGAACATATGAGGAGAACTGCAAAGGGGAGCCGAAACACAGGTCAAAGCCAAATCGGGCAAAAAACCCCGACAGAAATCGGGGCATCAAGGTTCTTATTTATACTTTACACTGCGTTACACCTGGCGGGGACGCATCCACGCGTCCAACGCTTCAAACGATTCGTCCGTGTCGCTTAAACCGAGCTCGTACAACGCTTCGAGCTTGGATTTATCCCGCTCCATCCGGCCGACCGGAAGCTTGTCGGTGGGGCGAATGACGAAAGCTCGTCCCTCCTGTTCAAGCTGCCCGATCAACGACATCGTTTCGTTGTATACCCTCTCCCTTCGTATCATCGCATCCACAAGACCCGGGTAACGCTTGTACAACAATTGAGCAATCCGGCGGCGCCGAAACGGCTTGATCCGGTAAGACGCATCCTTCGTCAGTACGACTACGACCCGGTCGCACCCGTCGTCCAACGCTTTGCGAACCGGAATCGGGTCTGCTACTCCTCCGTCATACATCAACCTGCCGCCGATGTCGACGCCGGGCGCGAAGAACGGCAGCGAGCTTGAAGCTCTAATGATTGCCGCAAAGGCCGAGCGGTCCGCCGTCCATTCCCGATTGCCGTAATATGCAGGTTTGCCGTCTACGGGGTCCGTCGTTCCCATCACGAAAGTTTCCGTAATGGAGAACAGTCTGTCATAGTCGAGAGGATCGATCACGTTCGGAATGCGGTCGAATATGAGATCCATACCGAACACACTGCCGCTTTTGAACCAATTTTTAAAGCTGATATATTCAGGATGATCCGCGAAATCTACCGTTACGCGCCTGTTGCGGCCTCTTTGCCGCGACAGATAGGATACGGCGTTGCAGGCACCCGCCGACACGCCGATGACATACGAAAAAAATAATTCCCGCTCCAAAAACCGTTCCAGCACGCCGGCCGTGTATACGCCCCGCATGCCTCCCCCTTCCAGCACCAAACCGATTCGATCCGTCATCGTTTCCTATCGCCACCTCTTCTATTGAACAGCGGATAAATTCTTCCATTATATTACCATTTTTAAGAGCGATATTGAAACGCACTTTCAATGCGGGAAACGATCGTATACATGATTGCGGCGACTATGGCGATGATAAACAAACTGCCGATAACGAGCGAGAAGTTAAATACTTGGAAGCCGTAAATGATCAAATAACCGAGTCCTTGCTTGGATACGAGAAATTCCCCGACGATCGTTCCGATCCACGACAATCCTACATTCACTTTCAATGCGGAAAGAATAGCAGGAACCGATGCAGGCAAAATGACTCTCGCAAACACGTCTCTCCTGTTTCCTCCGAATAGAAGGACAACCTTCGTATAGTTCGCATCCACTTCTTTAAAGCTGGAATAAATGACGAGCGTGGTAATGATGACCGTTACCGCGAGCGTCATCGCCACAATGGAAAGCGGGGTCGCTCCCAAGCCGACGATAAACAGAGGTCCGAGCGCAACCTTCGGCATGCTGTTAAGCACGACGATGAAAGGATCGAACACTTTGGATAGAAAAGGCGACCACCACAGCACCGCCGCAGCCGCCGCGCCGATCAACGTGCCGAATACGAAACCGGTCACTGTCTCCATGACCGTCGCTCCGACGTGCGGAAGCAAGCTGCCGTCGGCGAGCTTCTCCAGCAGCAGACCGGTAATTTTCGAAGGATAGCTGAACAACAGCACGTCGATCCAAAGGAGCCGCCCCGCCGCTTCCCACACTCCGAAGAACACGATCAAGATTGCGCATTGAGTGATAAGGACGGCACGTCGAACCCGGTCCCGGGAAGCACGGTGTTCCGCATAAACTCTATTCAATAAGCCCTCATCGGCCGCATTTTGCTCCTTCACGCTTCTCCCTCCTCCGTCCGTTCGATTTCGTTCCAAATATCGTGGAACAGCTGCTGAAAGCCGGGCAACTCCCTCGCTTTAAACGGCAACTCGCCGCGAATTCGTTCCGGGATGCCGATCTCCCGCCGAATACGCCCGGGATCGCGATCCATTACGAATACGCGGTCGCTCATCGCCACCGCTTCGGATATGTCATGGGTGACGAGCACCGCAGTCATCCCGTAGGAACGAATCGTCTCCGATACGAGGTCTTCCAGCTTTAATTTGGTGACGTAATCGAGCGATGAGAACGGTTCGTCAAGAAGCAGGATGTTCGGGCGGACGGAGAGCGTGCGGACCAGCGCCGCCCTCTGCCGCATGCCTCCGGACAATTGGTGGGGATATCGGTTGGCCGCATCCGCAAGACCCATCTTCTCCAGCAGCTCAAGAGAATATCGTTCGTTATCTTTGGTGCGGCTGCCCCGAATATCGAGTCCTGTTGCGGCGTTCGCGCGAATCGTTTTCCAGGGAAACAAGTAGTCCTGTTGGAGCATGTAGCCGATTTTCGGATGCGGGCCTTTCACCCGCTCGCCGAAGACGGTCACATCGCCTTCGGAAGGTGCCAGCAACCCGGAAATCAGCGAAAGTATCGTCGTTTTACCGCACCCGCTCGGACCGACCAATGAGACGAACTCGCCGGGATGCACGGCAAAATCAATATGTTTCACCGACAGCGCCGCACCTCGGTCATTCACGTAGGCGTGCGTTACCCGGTTAAAGCCAATCGCTTCAGCCATGCTTCTCCCTCCCTCATCTCGAATGAATCGCTGTCTATTGTTTCGCCTTCTCCGCAAAGCTGTTGTCAACCAAGACGGAATGCTCCACTCGCTCCTTCAACTCTCCAGCTTCTTCCATGACGTCTTGAAGGTTGTTCCATTCCTCGTCGTCGACAATGCCGTCTGTTGCGTATGAGCCTTGCGACTTGTATCGTTCAATAACTCCCTTAATGATCTCGATATCCGTGTCCGGGAAAAATTGTTTCACCGCGTCGGCAATCTTCGCCGTATCTTGCTCTTGCACCCACTGCTGCGCTTTGTAAAGTGCGTTTGTAAATTTCTGCACGGTTTCGCCGTTGTTGTCGATGTAGCTTTTCTTTGCCATGAACACCGTGTACGGCAGACGGCCGCTTTCCACACCGAAGCTTGCGAGAACGCGGCCCTTGCCTTCCCGCTCGAATATCGTCGCCTGCGGCTCGAACAGCTGTACGTAATCGCCCGTTCCGGAAGCGAACGCCGTCGCAATGTTTGCGAATTCCACGTTTTGGATCAATTCCATGTCTTTATGCGGATCGATCCCCTTCTTCTTCATTGCGAATTCTCCCGCCATCTGCGGCATACCGCCTTTGCGCTGTCGTAAGTGTTGTTTAGTGTAACCTAGAGACAAATAAAAAAAATGCAACCCAGATAGGATTGCACTATTGTAAATTGAATATATTATTTCTTGGGAATATGTACTTTTCCAGTGGATAATTGCAATTGCAGTGCTTTGAATTGTATCCTGCGTTCTAGGGGTAACTTATTAAATACTTCTTGGGGATCATCTCCTAGTGGTTCAAGTGTATATTTATCGACAAAGGACACTGATACTTTGTATTCTTTGCCGCTCCGTGTTTTCATTGTAGTCTCATTAACCATATCAGCACCGCCCTCAATAGTAGGGTATGCGGGCGACTTGATAGGACTACTTTTAAACACTAAAGAGTTTGAAGAATTTTTAAAAGAGCTTGTTAGACTCATTGTGTGGATGCATTCCACCTTTCATAAGAGTAGATTTGTTCTATTCGATCAAAAAGAGAGGGCTTCGTACTCCCTCTCCTTCACAATTGCGATTATGTAAGAAAGAAATATGAAACCTGTATGTTTATTTATGTATGATACTTGCATCAACAAAATCAATCGTATATAATGTTCCAAGTGATAAATGATTTGTTTTATTATTTGATAAGCACCAACTCCGATAAAATGGAATAATATGTCAAGGGTAAAAAATTTTACTTGTCACACTCCTGACATTTCAGAATAACACGCTATGGATGATTTGTCCATAGTTTCTTTGCATTTGAACAAAAAATCCCCACCAGCATATTTGCCAGTGGAGATTATCATTTAGTCAAAGTAAATCTAACCGATTAATTTTTCTCATTAGTTTCTATTTTGTCACAATATTGTATTTCTCAGAATTATTTCCTGTAGAAATAATCAATTTATTATTACTATTTCGTTTTATCCCCTCTAACTTAACAACATAATGTTTTTCAATGTAGTATTCGCCAAATATATCTCCATTTTCCCTCGATGGATGACCATTATATAAAACCTTATCGTTCAAGATAACAACTAAGGGATCATTGCTATTAGTAATTCTACCGTATAGAAATAGTTCAAAGTTTTTTCCATACTGTGAAACATTTATTATCGGAGAGTCAGTATCGTCTAAATTTATCTCGTCCTCATAATACCCCGCCTTATCCACTATTACCCCTAATCCAGTTCCCCAGAAAAACGTATGAGGTTCGCCAAACTGTTTTTCGAAATAATATCTGATGTTATGGGGAACACCGAATACGAATGAAATCACGATTGCCATTATTACAATGATACCTATTGTTGTTTTATTAAGATTTCCCATGTGTTCCAAGTCCGTCCTTTGCTCACTAGCAATTCTTCTTCCCATTTTAGCAGGAATATGGAATATTTTATAGAATTAATTGCAAGTCAAAATACACTTGGAGGGATACTAATGATATTTCGATTAAAGAAACATATCCTATTATTATTAACATCTATTCTTCTATTACAACCTACATCTATCTTCGCAAACATTAGCAATGAAATCATCGTTAAAATTGATGGGAAAACGCAAACTTACGACCAGCCACCGACGATTATTAACGGAAGCGTCATGGTGCCATTGCGAGGAATCTTCGAAGCGCTAGATTCAACGCTTACACTTGACGGAAAAGATATCGAAGCGAAACGCGGAGACATTGTCGTTAACCTAACGATTGGATCAGATACCGCTTTAGTTAACGGAAAGACCGTTAAGTTATCGCAAAAGTCTCAAGTGATTAACGGTAGAACCCTCGTTCCTTTGCGTTTCGTTAGCGAGGCGCTTGGTGCGTCCGTAAATTACGACGGTTCAAAGAGGATTGTTACTGTGGAATCTTCGGAAAGCACGTCAGAAACGGAGGTTACTTTCGCAAACTGTGCCGCAGCGAGAGAAGCTGGTAAAGCTCCGTTACATAAAGGCGACCCTGGGTACAGCACAAAATTAGATCGTGATGGTGATGGGATTGCCTGCGAATAGATAAACATATCCCCCACTAGCCTATTATGGTTAATGGGGGATATTATATTATTGCTCTTTCTTAGGATTATCTCTTGCCGTGCTCTGTCCGAAATAAAACGAAACAACACTGATGATAACCGTCTGAATAAAATTGACCTCAAGTTTGCCCATCAAGGAAAGCACGATAAACAATAAGATAATTGCTAATGCAGATAACTTCCTTGTTTCCAGAAGTGATGTTAACTTTTGAATCATTTCTCCATCCCCTTATTAATAATCACATTTTTCCCATCAAATCCAACAGTTGCCCCAAATTGCTCAGATACAAAACGAACTGGAACATAAGATGTGTTATTGATTAAGTAAGCATTCTCTGCTTTAACTCCATTGACCTGTACGCCAATTTCCCGTTGAATCGACGGAAGTTCCTGTACCAAACAATCATTGTATTCTTTAACTACATCTTCCAACATTTGTTCATAGGAACGCCCAGATTGCTTTAAGCCATTTTGCGGATCAGTCTTTCGTTGAGGGTCAAGAATCATATGTCCGACAATATCTTTACTTGGATTCAAATTATATTTGTAACAAATGTATGCCATAACCCATATGTAACGTTTATATGCTTCATTAGCATTGATATTATCTCCAAAACAATACTCGACCCCTGCTGCGATATCATTAGCGTCATCGCCATACATCTGATTGTCTAACGGTTTGTCATACCACACATGCCATGCTTTTTCTGGAGTCCCAGTAAGTAACGGAACACACTCAATTATCTGTTTATCGTCAACAAAAATGTGAGCAGATGCAGACATTTCATTCTTTGAACGCTTAAAATAATCTACGTTGTTTTTTGCTGTAGAATTTTTGTTTCCAGTGTCATGAGCAACAACAAAACCAACTTTAGACATCAAAATACCGGAACGTCTTTTACTTGGTTTAGTGATATAATCTGAAATAATTCTATATTTCATTTTAAATGTCATGGCATCACCTTCAGCAACTCGCCAACCTTAACACCAAAAGCAACACTCAGAGCAACTAAGAGTACGACCCAAAGTATTCTCCAATTCCCCTCCAACATTTTCTTAAACCATTGATCATTGTCCTGTGGTTGATTATTTTGTTGAGTATTAACTTTAAGAGCAGTAATATCTTCACCCATCTTCTCAAGTCGCTGATCCTGCTTGTCGAGTCTGTCGCTATGATTCTTAGTCAGAATTTTTAATTCGATTAAGTTTTCCTTCATGGCTGTGATTGTTTCCGTAATTAGTCTGCGCTGTTCTTTTTGTTCAGCTTTTAATTCGTTGATTTCCTCTTTAAAATTTTGTTCGAGCCGATCTATTCTGTCAAAATCACTCATAATTTTCCCCTTTCCAACAACAAAAAGAGGTAGCATTTCTGCTACCCCATTGATTTTTCATATAAAACTATCGAACTTCGTTAGCGTTAGAATTCTTTCTTAATCGTGAGAATACCATCGACGTGACATTTCATATCCAAATCGCTAGAGTATCTGTTGAAAATGTTATACGAATATTCCTCAGGTGCCATCTTCTCCAATACACCTTTAGGCGCTTTTAAGTCGAGGTAATAGCTGACTCTGTTGAAATGCGTCGTTTCAACTTTTATCGGTTCGCTGATGTTGATTTCAACCGGCACTTCTCCAAAATGCTGACTCAGTTTTTCTTGGGAGTACTTTTGAAATCTTGGAATAAAATCTTCAGGGACGGTACTCGTCACCATGTTCCCCGAAACATCCATATAATAAAAAGGCGTAACACTAATTTCGTATCTAATCAGCCCTAACGGATCATTGCTGAAATCCTCTATTTCAATGCTGTTAGAAGCCATTTTATATTTCACTCTTTCTTTGATAAGCTCTGAGGTTTCTGTGATTTCTTTTGTCGTTGCTTTTATCAAGAGCTGTTGAGTTGCGATGTCATTCACAGACTCCTGAATGACCTTTTTAATGCGCTTTAACGTCTCATAAGTCTGCCTGTCTCCGAATTGATTAATAAGCTTTAAATCGATGTTGTTTACTTTTCCGTCTACTTGAGCAATCTTTTCGTCTAGTTTGCCTAGAAGTCGCTCAATATTTGTTTTCGTGTCATCTGTTTTAAGTGCCTCTTTTAAGGAGATGTAAATAGCGACTAAGGCCAAAGCTATAGAAACAGCAGTGGCAGCATAAGAAAGAAGCGATAATATCTCGTCATCATCAAAAATAAAAAAACCAAAAGTGTAAACTAATGTGAACAGAAGCCAGTACCAGTCTTTATTTTCCCAATTATATTTTTTCATCGTAGTAATCCTCCCTCAGAAAGATAACTACGACAACAACTGATAAATTCCTCTAAATCCTTGGGTGAGGAATTTTAGATTACGCTAATCCCATCTTAGTCAAATTGTATAATCCAACCTGCCCCCAATAAGCCGAACCTGTGCCGTTTCCTACCGAGAAGCGTGTCACTATAGCAGTCGTCCCTGACGGAACAGTAACTTCATGGTAGAATCGACCGTTATCCACTTTCACTTCCCAATCCTTCAACGGTGTCAATCCGGGAGTCCCACCGGTAAATGCCACACCCGCGCCATAAATCACATCAACATCATTTGTCATCTCCGCTATAAACTTTCCGCAGAAAGCAATCTTATCGCCTACAGCAAACTTATTGGTGTCACTAATCGTTTGTTCGAGATATCGATTGCCGCTGGCGTTTGAGGTTGCCGTCATCTTTGCAGCTTTCCCGACGATATTTGCGTTGTCTACAAGCGATGTTGTGACGCTTGAACTTCCGTAGGATATCCAGCTATCAGGCACGCCGTTTGAATCGCCATCCGTTATAAACAGACCGTTAGCAAGCATGTTATGAGGGTCATTATTCCAATCAGGAAGTAACGTTTCAGCATACGGAAGAAATGGCGAAATCTTTTCGAATGCATATTCAGCCATCACTTTTGATCCAACTGATGTTGGGTGGAGGTTGTCTCCTGCGTATCCTGCCTTGAAATTACCGTTTGCCGGATCGACAAGCACCGAATGAAAATCAAGCAGAATGAGTTTATAGCGATATGCCAAATCTTTTATTGCCGTGTTCGTTTGAACCAGCAATGTATCTTTAAGCGTGTCACCTCTTGGAGGCATCGTTCCGATGATGGGTGTAATGTTTGCCGCAAGCAACATCTTTATCATTGCTTCAAGATTTCCAATAGTTGTTGATGTGACCACATCACCGCCTACATCATTTGTTCCGCCAAGAATAACACACATGTCAGGCTTATGGGCAATTACATCCGTTTGCAACCGAGATAACATCATTGCTGTTGTATTTCCGCTGATACCAGAATTTCGCACATAGCGTAACCTTCCGTTGGATCGAGCGATTAACTGCATAAACCACGAACTGTCGCCAAATGAATTATTCGGCAAATCTGTATCGGCTTGCGTAATAGAGTCACCAAGTCCGATAACTTTACATCCAGTTACGGGTTTTAATTTGGCAGCTAATGCCCTAGCAACTAAATCCGCCATCTAGGCCACCGCCTTGCCTTTGACTGTCACCGTACCGCCAGCAACGGCGGAAACCCTCGCCCGGAACCACAATCCCGCAAGTCCGTCAATTTGCCACACTTCGCCGTTGTTGGCTGTTTGCGAAGCCATTGAAAGGTCAGACAGCTTAACCCCTTGAATGGGCGAATACGTGCCGTTCTCCGCATTGGATACTTCGAAGACGATTGTTTTTGATGTGGACGTTCCCGAAATCTCCGTGATTTTAAACGTGTCCGCGCCGCCCATATAGACTGCTGTACCGTTTCCGGCAGCGGTGACAGCGTTTTGAAGCGTAACTTCTTCTGCAACATTTCTGCCCGTTAGCATCATATTGGGCACAAGTTTGCCTGTTTCTTGATCTCTTGTAAATAACATTGGATGATTTGGTAATAATTCATCAGCCATTTTTTACATCTCCTTATTTTTATTAATATAAAAAAGAGCACCAATTAATTTGAGTGCTCTTATGACGCTATGTATGGTTCATCAGTAATCAACCTGTGCTTTCGTTGCCTAACCTTTGTCGTAGTAATGCTTGATTCGCTTCAAATCGCTCATTGTAAGATAAAAGCCCCCGTACCTGAATTTGCCGAAGCACTGTATCGAAGAGTATAAATTGTGTCTAACCTAAAATCCCAACTACTTAGATCATCACCGTTTTGCTTTTTGATAGGCTTTGCACCTAAACCATTTACGTTCAATGTCGATGCTCCAGTGTTTGTAGCATTGGGTTTAATTACAACACCCATTCCATCAACGTAAGATGTGGGTGCGGGGTTAAGTGTAATCGCATATATATTAGATGAGCCGGTAGTGACTGCGTATCCGGGATGACGGACGTAATCGGCGATGTGGTTGTTCAAGTTGGTTTGAGCCGCAGCAGCGGCATCCGCATTCGTTTTCAGTTGCCCGTCGATGATGTCCATATTTGAATTCATTACATTTATATCTGCTGTATCTGTGGCTCTTGTGGGCTTAGTAAGATTATAGTTTGTCGTAAAATTAGCCATTTGTTATATCATCTCTTTCTTGTAGCACAATATTATACAATCTATCATCCGAGGAATTATACAACTCAACGATTTTTCGAAAAACCTTTTTTCTCAGTTCACCTTCTGCCAAGGGAACTGGAAACAAGTCACCAAACTTTTTATTATACAAATTTTCACCCATGATTGCTGTCGTGCGAATTGTTGATAGAACCTGCGTTGTACAATTAGAGATAAGTTCTTCAATCGAAGATTCAAATAGTGTCATTACATCCTCTTGTGTAAATTTGCTTTGTACAATCTCTTTAAATTTATCGTCATACAGAGACACTTATAACACCACCCTTAAAATATGTTTCCTTGATATACTTGATCCCAAGTATACGTTGCTATTTCTTCCCATGTCTTTGTTGCTACTTGTTCCCATGTGTTGTACTTAAATTCGTAATTGATGGCAAGATGGGCCGGTATTATTTCCCTTAATGCATTTTTGATATCATCAATACGACTCGGAATGCCAATTGTAGATACAAATTTAATGGTAATCGTATATATTGATGGAGATTCTATAACTTCAACTTCGCCATTGTTGTAGGATTCAGCAACGGTATTGATTAAATTTACCGTTACAATTCCAATTCCCCGAAGTTTGCTTTTGATCACGCTTCTTCGCTCTGCATATGTTTTTGTCGTATCCTTGGTAATACCACAAACACGTTCCCAATTCGTTAATCCCCAAGTTGCAGTATCAATAAAAAATTGATCTAATACATCTTGTATCTCACCTTTAAGAGAATCAATCTCTATTGCTTCAGCATCCAGTATTCCATTAACAAAAGCAGAATCATCATAGTATCGTGGCAGGTAATCCTGCATATCTGTTCTTGTCGTCATGATAATGTCACCGTTCCTCTAACCGCGACAGATTCATTACCAATGGAGATATTAGATGTTCCACTATTAACTGTCAGATTTGAATAGTCAAGTATAGCATCAGCTTCTAAGATGAGGTTTGCGATTTGCGAATATCGAACAACACTATCTTTAAATGCTAATCCTTTTAAGTAAGTAGTCAATGCAGATTCAATTTGTGTCTGCGCTTCTGATAATGTTGAACCTGATTTTAGTGTCAAAGTAGCAGATACATTTATATTAACCTCTGTAGCACCAACAACAGTTACGTCAACACATACAGGTCGTACAGATTCAATGTAATCCGCAACTTCTTGAACTTTAGAAGCGTCAGGAGACGTTTTTTCGTCATCAAGCAAAATAACTTTAACGGTTCCATTTCCATTCCAAAGTTCAATGGCTTTTGCGTCTGAAATTCCTGATACCGATTTCGCCCATTCAACATAATGATTAGCATTACCGCTTGTCGAAGGCTGTCTCACATGCTCAAGATATTTTTCTAATAATGCCGAATCCGTTTCTTCATCTACACCGCCTGAAAATACAGAGTGGTTTTTTTATTTTAAAAGAAAAAACATCCGAATTAACGGATGTCTTCACCCAAAAAAACTTCTTTAGTGGCAATAACAAAAATCAAATACATACTCCTTATTGTCTCGGTCAAACTCCATATCTATTAAGATCTGGGCACCATCATCATGTCTTCTTACTTTTTTAATAACAACATCGTATTTCTCTTTAGGGTACCGTTTAATGAAATCCTTTGCCTTTTCTAATCCTTGTTTAATTGCTTCTTCCTCTATTAATTCACCGTAAGGAACTGTATTGTAAAACTCTTTCACTACAATAAAGGCTTCCATTTGATCTTTTGTCGCTCTTTTTTCTTCAATAGTTTCTCTTTGACCTACACTATACGAGTCACCAATTAACGGAAGTGTATATATTTTAAATGCAACATCTTGTAGTATTTCTGGCCGACCCTGCTCAAATAACGAAATATATTTCTCTTTTCCACCAAAAACTTGACTTGCATAGTTATCAAATTCTTTACCAAAACTCTTCAACGGATACTTCCCCTTAGGAGCAATAACACAAAAAACAAAACTTTTACCTTCCACATTAACAGTGTCTAGATATTTTTGGATCACTTAATCACTCCCATTTTTTGTTGTACCACTTGGTAATATGATACAATAAGAACGAACGTTCTTCAACTGCATAAATGAGGGTAAAACAAGTGTACGGATTTTTAACCTTATACAGAGAACTTAAAGCACCCGATTACTCGGATGCCTTTATTTAATTTAAATATTCAAACACATTATCTTGATGACAATTAGGGCAAATTGTTCTAATTATACATTTGTTTTCTGACTTCTCGATAATCCTTCCTTGCACTTTATCAATTTTTTCAACCTGTAATGTTGATGAATTAATATGCTGAGGTATAATAACCATCCACTCATACTCATGATTACATTCATTATAAGCACTGTTACATTTATGCTTACCTTCAATTCTCAAAATATCTCCACCTCCCTTATTCTCATCGAAATTCGACAAGAAGAAGGGAAATCCTCTAACCCAAGAGAATTCAATTTAATAACCTAAATGAAACAAGTGCTAATCTTCGACGTATTATTTGCTAAACGCTTAGGGAGCAATTAAATGAATTGGAATATCAATTGGGATATCATTGAAAACATCGTAGCTAACAACATATTTAACACAATTGTCAGTTTAGTATTAGGTGCGTTAATCTCAATAAAAGTTATCGAAGAACGTAAACGAAAAGAAAAGCGAAAATCTCTGCTCCACGTTCTCCGATATGAATTAACCAAATATCCAAAAAAAGATATTTCACAATCACAATATTTTTGGTTCTTGCCGGGAAGAAAAGCACTGATATATAATGTCCTAACCTCTGATATACTTCATCCTAAGAAAGATAACCAATTAATTATTGAACTTTATGAGCTGCTTTCATGGATCGAAAATTATGATGCAGTTGCCCAACTTAACAATATCTCTCTGATTGTATCTTCACAGACGATTGAACATTTAACTGCAATGTCGTATCACTACAACAAAAAAATGCAAGAACAAGGTCGAAAAGTTTTAGAAATGCTAAAAAACTACAAATAGGTGAATCTTGTGCAAAAACCAATTAAAACTGATTTTGACTTGGCTCATCATCTACGCATGGGAACTGTCTGATTAATGCTTATCAAGGAAATGAAATAATCGGAACCGGCTACATAAAGGAGTTTAACGAAGATTTCGTCCGATTAAATCGTCAATGGTACTTTCGCTCATCATGTGTTTTTGTTGTTGCTGTTGATACTGACACTACTGTCCATTAAACAAAAATTGCCCCCAAAGCAAACACATAGCATACAAATACAATCCCGCAGCACTAACCATAACTAATCGGTCAATTATTTTTATCATGGTTTTCATCACTGAATATTTAAGACTCAACCAACGTCACCGACTTTAACGCTCTTGTACCTGTTACCAGTACGAATTCGACTAATCATTGTCGAAGTTGTTTTGTCTTTAAAATTCGCATGGATCTCTTTATTTTTCATGCCTTGGTCAATCATTTGTTTGATCATAATCACATCTTCAGTTGTCAACTTTCCGGCATGTCTTGGATTGTTCTCTCCGCTTTGAACAGCACTCATCTTTTCCTTATGATTAGCAGCTTCCTTGCCACGTCTTAACTTCTTTTTGGTTTTCCTAACTTTATTTTTGTTGTATAACATATCAGCAGCCCTGTAATAATCCTGCCAGTACTTCTCAACAATTGACAAATCCCGTTTTCGTGTTAATTCTTCAACAACAATAAACTCAAAGTTTTCTTCTCCATATTTATTCCATTCGTCTTGTAAATACTTGTTTCCATATTCACCCTTACGCAAAAGTGTTAAGTAGTTGCTCCAACGCTTCTTGATGTCCTGTGCCGATCCGATAATCATTTTTCCATTTACTTTGTTCCGAATTGCATATACTCCGATCATATCAACCCCACCTTTTATAATTGAGGTCGTCTCCCGTACTATTAACGTCCGCAGGACTCGGACAAACGCAAAAAAGGCAGATCCGAAGACCTGCCCAATTTGCTAATCTCTTGGAGGAAATATAAGATGACCCACCTCAAAGAGATGAGTCATCATAATAAGTTTCATATGTATGTATTCACTATCTATAATATATGTAAAAAAATACTAAGAGCAAAATCAAAATATATTGACATACTTAAAATAATTATGATATATTAAATTATTTTGCATTCTCCAACTTTCCGGAACTCTTTATATTTTTCTTCTCGTTCTTCATTCTTTTTCTTATCCGTTCCCTTATTTCTCTCATAACCGGCTACGTAACGAGCCATTGAGTCAACATCTTTCCTTATCATTCTCAAATACGTTTCGAATATTTTTACGCAGCGATTTACAATACTGGCCTTCTGTGATTTGCGTAAATGCTTCTTATATTTACTATGTTCAAGAATATTGAACAGTACCTCATAAGACGAATCATGCAACTTATCCTTCAACACATTTATAATTTCCTCATCCGGAAGTTTATCCGTAATCAATCCGAACAAGGTAATATGCTCTTGGTCATAATCGCCTTTTTTATAATTTAACTTTAACCATGATACCAACAACTCAAAATGTACATTTGAATCTTTAATCTTATCCTTAAGTGAGTCATACATAGTTAGATATTCGATCATTTTATGAGAAATCGGAATTTCCTTTTTCTTTATCGTGTTTTCCCAAAGTTTATGTATATCCCTAATCTTCTCAAAAACAACTTCCCTGATCTGTATCACTCGTTCTTCGCTTATGCCTAATTCATTTCCTATGTCGGTTAATGTAATTGAATCTTCAGTATCTTTAAGGTTGTAATATTCGATGAGTTTTAGATAAACGTTCCGTTGCTGTTCAGTTAAACACTTATCAAAATCAATCGAACTAAGAAATCCTGAGAACCTATTAGAGTATCCACGCTTTCCCCACTCTTTATGAGCGTATAAATCCCTTAAATCACATGGATCTTCATCTAATTTACCTGTATAAGCATCTCTTTCACAATCTGCTACCGGAAGTATTAATGCTGCTTCAGTCGAAATAATCTGTTTTGTATCTTCATCCCGCTCGATTATTTTGCCGTATTTATTTTCTAACTCTTTTTGAATCGCATAATCAACAATTGTAAGACACCAGTTCAAAAGCGTCTCAGCTGATCTGTCGCCAACAGGATACTTTTCACCGTTGGAAATGAAATCAAATATTGCATGATGGAAAATGCTTTCCACTTCATCTGTTCCTAGTTTCCTTGCATATACCTTTTGAATCTGATTGTACTTCCGATCAATAACCGGATGAAGGTACTTTGTCAGTTTGACACTATCCTTACCCCCATAACCGTTCTTAACTACATATGGCCTTTGTACCAACAAATCATTTAAAACTTCACTGTTACCTAGGCGGTATTGTTCAACCACATATTTATAATTGACTGTGTTTTGCATATATACGTATTCCTCCAATGTAATTTATAATTTTTCGTCTTTGTCATCTTTCATCCATCCTCTTCTTTAGGTTTTTGGGTGGTTCTTTCTTTGGGTAAATCATTCTTTTGATGGATTTTTTTCAAAAACTAATATGAGTTTGTATTTGATTTATTTATTAAGCAGCAAAATCATCATCTTCTAACGGGATATAAGAAATTTCCTCAAATTCTTCGGGTACCTCTTCGACAACCAAGTCATCATTATCAACATCTGCTGCGTCCTCAGTTTTCAGCAATTTTTCATATTTCAATTTCTTCTTATCCCAACGAGCAATATTTTTTTCAATTTCTTCATACAACCAGCATTCGGGATTTGTAAAAGATTGCTCAAAATCTTTCATGCTTGTACAAGGAACATGTTCAAATTTCTTTTCATTTTTTCTTGTATTGCTTGTTCTCGCACGAGTGTATAATAAGTGATTCCTATTTAAGTCACGAATCATCTTATTTAAGTTGTTATCGCCCATCATCAACAAGTCTGCCATCTTATTTATTTTCATTGTGGCTTTGTTTTCCGAACCACGAGATAGTTTTATCAGTAATGCAAGAAAAGCAAAGTGCCGTTCATTTAAACCAATGCTTCTCATATGCTCAAGAAGTGATGTACTGATGTTGATGTAATAATCATCATTTGTAACCGGCAATTCTTTTTTCGTTTGTTTTCCGTTTTTTTCAACTACTTCGATACGTAAATTTGGTCTATCTTTAGCAGCAATGAGCAAATGTTTATGGTCATAGGCAGGATCATGTAATAATTGAGAAGAAATATTTGTGATATTTAAAAAATCAATGACTTTACTTTTCTTTAGTTTTAATATCAGTTCAAGAACATCTTCCTTAGAGTACCCTGTAACTTGACGCAATTCCTTCAAAGATGTACTAAAGGTGTATGCTTCATTTTGATTATGTAACCGGAACCTAAACAATGACAGATACAGAAAGAATCCTTTATACCCAAACTTTTGATACTTACCTTTTTCATCAAACCAATTAGATTTAATTTTTATATTTCCAAGTGTATAATTTAACATTTATTTTTTGTTCTCTTCTCCTTTCAGTACAAGAAATCTTTACTGGAAGAAAGCGAAAAGGCGGTCTATCTTTTCGATTTCTTGGGTTATTAAATTCTTAAGTTCATTCAAGATTATTAAATAGATTTGATTATATCGCCAAAAACTAATTAATTTATAGAATTAATGTCTATCCACGAAAAGCAGTGAGTAAAAATTTATCGAAAGCTAATTTTCTATACATATATCGCCAAATCGAAATTTTTTTATTGATTATTAATGATTTAATCTAGGGTAAGAGCAAATTATTTACAAAACTTATTATTGAAATGTAGGGACTTCTGCATTTTTTATCGGGCATCCGTGAAACACTAAGAGCCATAAGGGATTCACTCATTCCCTATTTCGATTTTTTTATTGATTTAGGATGGAGAGCAGCTTAGGCCACTCTCCTTCTCGGATCAATATCCTATTTAACAAATTTAATACTCTCTCCAAGTACTCCGCTTTTATCAATAAATTCACATAAATCAGGATATTTATCTAAAGCAATGTAGTAAGCCTGTTCATCGTTTTCTGCTTCTGGGATATGAATTCTATTTAACCATGAATGGTCAATGTCTAAATATGAATCCAAAGAATATTTATTAATGATTACTTCCAAATCACTGTAAAACTTTTGTTTTTTATTCCAGATCATTGCTTGTTTTTCTTTGGCATTATTCTTACTCTGCTCTTGTTTAGCAATAATGTGCATTTGTTGTGGTGTAAATCTTCCATGATAACCAGACCTGTTATAAACCATGTTATATATCCTCCATTTTCTAATCCTAAAATAAAATAATTTTTTTAAAACAACACTTGCGTTCGTTCACTAACTCGCATATAATATTCCGTAGATAAAAGTATAGATTTAATATATAATAAGCATCAACTCCTAAAAATTGGAAAAAGTAAGTATGCCGTATAATAAGCACACCTACTTTTATAGTACCACAAACCAGTACGATTGTATATGGTTTATTTGCGTTTTTGTTACAAACATTTTTGTTTCCTACAATTAGCGTTCCGTCAACATGAAGGAGAGCAGCTAGGCCACTCTCCCCTTAATGACGTGCAGGTATCATTGGTTATGGTCTACGTTGGGGTATTGTTCACCATCTTCTGAGCCGCATAGTTTATCAGCAATTCGTGTCAATTGATATTCGATATTTTGTAGCGTCTCCACTCTAATATTGATCTTCCAGTACCACAACCAAAACCAGCGAATGAGTAAAAAGATTGCAATAATGATGACCGTAGACATCAAAAAACTAACTAATACATTATCATTATTCAAAGTGTTAACCCCCTAATTGACCTTCGCTGATCTTCAATCTATTAAAAATTGTTAATCATGTCAATATTTATTTTATGTAAAGGGAGGATTGACAAATAACCCTCCCCTTGTGCTAAACTTAATTTACTTTGTTATTGTCGTTGATACTTCGTCAACGGCTTTTTCTTTTTTATCGGTCAATTCGATAAACACAATTCCTTCGATCCCTTTCTTAAACTGTATATACCGATTAAAACTCGCATAATCCTTAAAACTACGCATTCCTAGATAATCACCAGACCAGATATTCAACGACTTAGTAAGCGGCTTTAATTCCAAGAATTTGGCCTTGACTACCTTTTCCGAACCGTAAAAATATACATGTTTTTTCTTCTTCGTGTCCCGGAACTGGATTGCTGCATATTTCATGATTGGCACTCTCCTTAGAATGGTGATTAATGATGATGCCATTGCGAATCCACTGCTTAATACAGATTCATGTCGTTTTCCGTAATTTTAATTTCATTCTGCCAATCCACGTCTCCAATTTTTAAAGCAATTTTTGAAGTATAGTGTAGGTAAGCTGCTTGGAAACACAATGAAATATTGGCTTTCAGGCAATGGTACAGTTCCAACTCCTCATCTTGAGACAATCCTTTTGTTTGACGTTAACTCAGCCAAGCGTTGGTGTACTGGATGGATCTTCATACATCATCAGTCTCCTTCTAAGATGTTGAAAATTTGATTGTCAATGTGCATTAAGGAAAGCATCTATATGAACATCATCCTGCCTAGGATGGGTGATGGGAAGCGTTTGAATACATATAACGTTGTTATGTAATCATAATATGGCATAATGAATACATTGTCAACTCCCTTGTGTTCAATATCAAAATATTTGTACATATTTATATTACTTTTGTATACAGGACATGCTATACTATAGTTGAAAGGAGAGATAAAGTGGAACGCAAAAGTGTCATGGTTCAATCTGATGTAAAAGATGACCTACAAAAACTTAAAGACCATCTAAAACTAAGTAATGAAAGTGATGTTATTAGGTATTTAATGAAGGTTTATGAACATTCGACTGTATTACCTAAAGAATCGCAAACAATCCTGCTTCAATTACAAAAATAAGAGTCCAGTACAAAAAAAGAGATGGGAACTAGTCCCATCTCTTAACTTCACTTCTGTTCAATTTGCTGTTTCAACAATTGATCTAATCGTTTCTTTTCATCCATCTGTAAGCAGATAGTTAAATCTTGGATTAAAAATTCATCTAGATCAATTTCTTTCAAGATTGTTCTGTTTTTAATCGGGATTTTCTTATACTTTGATTTAATATTATCTTTGTTGTTTGTCATCCGGATCTAGGCCACCTTTTGTCTATCTCATCCTTAATTTATAGCTTTCCAAGTAGATTTTATATTCATTTAATATATAGTCTTTTAAATGAAATTTATTAAGAAATATTTCTTCTTCAAGATATAACTCCTTTTTCTGCTTCGGTTTCTTCGTTTGTTTTACATGTTTCTTCTTCTCCATCTTACATACCTCTTTCTGTTTATCTTTGTTGCAAATACTTTGTCACCGACCAATAATCAATTAAACAAATTGGAGCGGATATCATGACACGTTTTGAGTATTTTTCCTGTCCAGAATGCGGAAACAATGAGCACGTTGAGATTTTAATGAGTGAAAAATTCAGCAGAAACAATAAGCAAATCGTCGTTAAGGATATACCTACACTTAAATGCACAAAATGCGGCGCATTGTCTTTGTCTCATGATGCTATGATGTACATTGAAACTCAAATTGATGAGCAATCTTAATTATTATTCATTTTGCTTACCTGTCTTAACAACATGTACTTTTCCTGTTATCGCTTGAAGACACAATGCTTTGAACTGTACTTGTCGTTCCAATGGTAACTTAGTAAATACTTCATCAGGATCGTCTCCAAGTGGCTCTAAAGAAAATTTATCGACAAAGGAAATAGTAACGTCATACTCTTTCCCGCTTTTTCCGATCATTTTAACCATGTTGTTACTCACCATTCTTCTCTCGTCCATGTTTCCGCAAATAGTACTCTTTTAAATCTTCATCTAATTGTTGTTGCATCTCCTCATTGACTTCACCACTCCAGAATTTTGCAACAAACCATAAATAAAGTCGATTCAGTAATTCTTCATCTTCTATCTTGGGCAGCTTACTGTAAAAATTCTCAATAAATTCCTTCTGCATTGATTTGTTAAAATTTTCCTTTGCTACTTCTGAAAGTTCACCTACTACTCTTACTGTAAATGGTTTACCATTAACCAAAGATTCAGTTACTAAGGATTCATCTTCTTCGTAATACTGTTGAATCACCTTCTGCTTTTCCTTCGCAAAAGTTTTCTTTCTTGACACCAAATAGTCCACACACTCTACATATTCTTTCTTCTGCTTTCTTTGTCGGCTCATTCTAAGTTGCTCCTTTTAAGTGTAAATTAAAAGTAGAAAAGTGGCAGGAAGTATTACAAAACATCCTTAATTATCATTAAGTTCAGGTATTGGATCACCAAACTGTAATTTTATTTCTATATGATCGCGTTTTACCTGTTGCAGTTCTTTTACCAGTTCTTCCACTGTATCGGCTGTCATCCACGCTTGATATCTTCGACAATCATCTCTTTTACTGTTTCTATGAATTTTCTGTAATCAGCAATATTAGTATAGTTTTTGAATACAAATGTGCATTTTGTCGGCTTGTTCTTAACTTTTTTGGTCTTATCAGGCATTTCGTTCATTCTAAGATGCTCCTTTAAATCAAAATTAAATAGTTCACGGACAGGGACATATAACATTACAGATTAATTATCTAACCAGTCAAAAAATTTACCTCGTGAGATCTTAAACTCGCGACCAACACGTTTCAGAGGGAATGGCTTATTCGATTTATCCATTTTTTCTATTTCATTTAACCAGTCGTAAATCTGTTTTCTCCCTTTATTCATAATTTGCATAATGTGTATTGGATCAAAAACAATTGGTAATTGGTCTTTGTCAGTAATCGTTTTTGTTCTTGATTTATCCACTTCTCATCGCGATCCATTACTTTTTGATTGACTTGCCCCTGTAATGAAATGATTCTACTTTTCAGCCATTGCTTATCATTAAACAACATATATAAGCAGAACATTATTTCATCTTGTCTTAAGGGAAATTTATACTTATCTATTACTTTGTTTATTAGATCAATATTGCCAATGTAATATTCTGAGATATTAAAAGATGTAAAAATATCTTGGATGTCCTCATCTTTAACGATTCTTTCCATTTGGGGAATTACTTCAAGGGGAAATTCCTGTATGTCTATATTATGCACTTTTAAAATTGCGTCTAATAAATCTTTAATCATATGATTTCTTACTGAGTATTCAACAAACTCTTTTTTCTGCTTTCTTCTGCTCATCTGGATGCTCCTTTTAAAGATAAATTAAAATAAAATACCGTATTTTTTTACATTAATTACCATATATAATTATTGTAGCATCGGGATGATGAGGATTTATACAAGTAAAATTTGACAATAAAAAAACCACTCTGATTTTACAAAGTGGTCAGCTCGATCAATTTTTTTCTTTGAACTTGCGCCATGCAATTTCAACTGTATTTGTTATTTCTGAAGGAGCAATTCGATTTTTAGAAAAGTACTCAATTTCTTTTTTATAAATATTGATTGCGTAACTCTTTCTCAAATTGGAATTAGTACATTTTCTAAATCCATCATCATTCAATATATCTGCCTCTAACTGTTCTAATACCTTCTCTTTATTTTCATTTATGAGTGTTCGATGTTTATCTTCGTGTTCACGAATACTTGCTTCATGCTCTTTTTTTAATGTTTCAATGAATGATTCCATTTCGCCCATTAGATCAAGCCTGTCACTATTCTCATTCATGTTATAGGAATATAAAATTCCTTGATGTGCAAAGACAAGATCGATCATCAATTCTTCTCCGACATTTTTTCTCAATGCATTAAGTTTTTCATTGTATTCATCAACATCGTCCTTTACTTTAGGGAGATAATCAATTAGGATACCTGCTTCGATTAAATCATCATCAGAGATAAGTGCCATTTCAATATCATCTTCTTCTAATACGGAGACATCGATAAACACATGAGATACATTTAATTCTGTGGCTAATTGAAGAAATTGTTTGAAACCATCACCATTGTCTGATTCAAATATTATATTTGGTTCGCCTGAATAGCCCTTTAATACTTTGATCTCTTGTGATTCAAAATGTTGGATAATTTCCATTGAGCTAAACTTTAGTTTATCCTCCATGTTCCACTCTCCATAGAAGCAAAATTAACTACAGAGAGGATTAGTTCCCCATCTGTTTGGAAATATTACTTCCGGTTATTCTTTGATCGTTTTTCAATATACGATTGCAATGATTGGATGATTTTCTCTGCATCCCAAACATTTAAATATATTTGATTTTCATCTACTCTTTCCCCAGTGTTTAAATCAACAGTGTATTTTTCAAGAGTATAAATTTCATTGTCGTCGTGATAAACTTCAAAAATGCGGTGGTACTTTCCTCGGGTTTCATCTTCCACTAATACATAATCTTCAATCTTTAATCGCTTCTTCGTGAATTCATCAAGCGGATTATTTTTCATAAATTCAACTTCACCTAATAAATACGTATTTTAAATAGCTGCAATCTTCAGTCGATATTTTTTACTATTGTGATTTCTCATCTCGATATATATAGAATCCGAATTTTTCAGTTTGTCTATGGAATCTTCAAACCTAATATATTTCCTCAATTCCAAAACGGAAATTTGTTTTGCAGGTACATTAATATTTAATGCTTCATCATAAGTAGTCCAATATTGTCCGCTTACTTTGGTTGCCTTATCATCGGGAGTAATTGAATATTGAAGTTCTTTATTTCTATAAAAACAAATTTTAATATCACGAAAAATCTTACTTACTTCAGAGCCATTATATATTTCTAGCACAACTTCAATGTTACAATATTTAGCCTCTGATTTATCTACTTCATCATAACGAGTATCACCAATATTACTAACTACTTCTTTTTCTAACTTGACCTTTTGATGAACTAGAAACATTTTTATTTTTCCAGAGTTTCTGAGAATATGAGTTACTATTAAAGTAACAATGACACCTAACAATGCACCAATTATTCCTTCGAATTTTTCAATGTATTCAATCATATAAGTTTTTTCAGGCCACTTCCTTCAATCAATATAGGAAGATGATACCATGTAATTTTACATAGGTGAATAATAATCTTAGGATGGTATTCTACACGTCAGCAAAAGCCCAAATTTGGCGTGCGTTTGTAGGTTGTTGAGGGTAGATGTGTGTGAGGGTATATAAAAAGACACCTACACAACGGTAAGTGTCGTATGGTCAAAATTAAAGTTTGTAAACTACATTGAATGAATCTCCATTTGTTACTTTTACTTGGTGTACTAATTGTCTAATGGCATTCTTTGCTTTACTCCGATCATCGGATAGCAAGTCATCCTTCAAATTATCTATTCGACTTTTCAACTTTTTCTGTAACTGAACATTAGAACCTTCTTTTGCTTTCTCGATTTCCTCTAACAATGATGCCCGATCCTTTTCAATTCGCGCTTTAGCTTCTCGAAAGTCTTCTCTCGATATTTCCTCATCTTCATACAGTTCAATTTGTCGCTGCATTTTCTTATTGATTTTCTTGAGTTTTTCCTGTAATTCATTTAGATCAACATCCTCAACTCTGGATGCATCTAAAGAGACAAATTCTTTGCTCCCAGTATTGACTTCAAAACTAAGCACTTTCTTTATTGTCAATTCCTCAATATCATTGCGGTTAATGTAATGTCGGAAGCATCCACCTTTTTTGTGGTAATTAGAGCATAGGTATTGGAAGTATTCACGTTTCCCTTTCTTACGATGTTGTCCAACCATCTTAGAACCGCAATGTTCACATGTGACCATTCCAGATAGGAGCCATCTTTCATTATCGGCTTGCTTTTTTGCTATTCCACGAGAATTTAATGCAAGTTGAAGTTGTTCAAATGTTTCTTTATCGATAATCGGTTCATGATGATTTTCATTTATAATCCATTCTTCCTTTGGTCGGGTTAATATTTTTCCTTTGTGATTGTAAGTACGATTATAAACAAACATCCCGGCGATAGTTTCACGATGCAACAACTTTCTTACCGAACCTTCGCTAAACGGTTTTCCTTCTTTCGTGGTTACACCTTTTAAGGCTTTAGCAATTTTTAATGCTCCCCAACCTTCAATTGCCCATTGTGCCATATTCCTAAGATGTTCAGCTTCTTCCTGATTGATTACATACTGACCATCAATAATGTCATAACCGAAACAAGGACGAGCCAACACTTTATTTGTCTTCCGTGCGATTGATTTCATGTTATCTTTAACACGTTCTCTGATTCGTTCACGTTCAAATTCAGCAAATGCACCAAGGATTTGTAACACCATTCGTCCAGCAGGTGTTGAGGTATCAAAACTTTCGCTTACAGATGCGTAGGCAACTTGATTAGAATCGAAATCGTCAACGATAGTCAATAAGTCGAGTAGGTTACGGCATAAGCGGTCTACTTTTGTGGTAACGATTAACTTGTACTTATTGGAGTTATCTAACATTCGTTTGAGGTCAGGACGGTTCATGTCTTTTGCAGAGTATCCGTCATCTATGTATACATCGACATCAACATATCCCATTGCTTTACAATAAGCTTGACCGCGATCAATTTGTTCTGGAATCGAATTACCTTTAGTTGCTTGTTCATCGGTACTTACACGTGCATATATCGCTGCTTTCATTCACTATCACCTTGTCCATTATTTGCTTATAATAATAGCACAGAGTATCGTAATTGGGTATCACTAAAATGTATTTGCGCTGACCCAAGAACGTACTTCCTTTCAGCTTATCCCACGAGAAATTGTCGTCCGGGTTTCGCCCGACAAGGAACGTCCCGTCGGTTTGGGTCAACTGCGCGAAGTTGAT
Organism: Paenibacillus alkalitolerans; assembly: GCF_016482785.1. Lineage (GTDB taxonomy): Bacteria > Bacillota > Bacilli > Paenibacillales > YIM-B00363 > Paenibacillus_AE > Paenibacillus_AE alkalitolerans. Next base: position 146,343 of record NZ_JAEMXM010000002.1, read on the forward strand.
CACCGGATCCTCCGCCCCTTGGTTGTAAACATAGATGGACGTTTCGGAGCCGACCAGCGCAATATCGATCGCATCCGTCAGCAGCGCAGTCATCGTCTTATCGCCGCCGAACGTGGTCGTCAACTCAACCTCCAACCCCTCCTCCGTAAAGAATCCTTGGCTAATCGCCACATATTCTGGCGCATAAAAAATCGATCTTGTCACTTCGCCGATCCGCACCTTCTCCGGTTCCTTAGAACCGTTCGAGCATGCGGCCGCTGCGAGCGTGACGATGCAGAGAACGATAATTGCCGCTATTTTCACGGGTCGCCTCAAGCTTGCTTCCATCGCCATCGTTACTCCTTTCAACATGTAAATGTCATGTGTATCCATCATATGCGTTAGCCCAGACGGCGGTGAAAGGAGAAAGTATTTGATCACTTGGTTGCAGCTTTGGCGATGTCAGCTTGTTTTCAAAATAAAAACCTTGAAAGGCCGTATGGCCAATCAAGGTTTCTCAATCGCGAATTTCTACGATCATTTCTATCTCCACCGGCGTATGGAACGGCAGAGCGTTCGTGCCGATCGCCGATCGGGCGTGCCGCCCCGCCTCGCCGAAGACGTCAACCAGAAGGTTGGAAGCCCCGTTCATGACATATGGCTGACCGGCAAAGCCCGGCGCGCTGTTCACGAACCCGAGCAGCTTGACGATCTTGACGACGCGATCCAGATCGCCCAGATACGCCTTTATCACCGCCAAGCAGTTGACGATCGCTTGCCTCGCCGCCTCCTGTCCCTGTTCGACGGTCAACTCCGCCCCGAGCTTCCCTTCGTACATCAATACATTGTCGATTCGGCAATCTTGGCCGGATAAGTACAAGAGATTCCCCGTTCGACTGCAAGGAATATAGGAAAATTTCGGTTCTCCCGGAACAGGCAGCGTAATGCCGAGTTCTAAGAGCCGTTGTTCCGCAACGGACATTTCTTCAGCCCCTTTTATCACAATCAAGTTAGTGAGTGCAACAGCGGCGGGCCGGCACGAATACGCCGCCTTTCGCGTTCGTATGAACCCCTTCGCGCATCGTTAGCGTTCCGTTCACCAACACGTGACCGATTCCGCTCGGCGCTTGTTTCGGATCGCGATACGTGGCATGATCTTGTATCGCTTCGGGGTCGAACACGACCAGATCCGCCGCGTAGCCCGGCACGACCAGCCCGCGCCGGCCGAGCTTGAACCGCTGCGCGGGGAAGGAGGTCATCTTCCGGACCGCCTGCTCCAGCGTTAGCGCCCGTTCCTCGCGAACGTACTTAGCGAAGACGCGGGGGAATGAGCCGTACAATCGAGGATGAGGCTTCCCGGTATCGCAGTGAAGACTGTCGGAAGCGATCAAGGAATGGCTCCAAGTCACGACCTGCTTGACGTCGCCCTCGGACATGAGGAAATAAACGATGGAAATTTGCGCGTCCTCCTCCAACAACAGGTCCATCGCGCATTCCGCGGGGTGGACCCCCCGCATTTCGCTAATCTCCGCGATGTGCTTTCCTTCGACCGGCCGGTTCGATTCCGTCCGCACCGAAGCGATAAACACCTTATCCCAGCCGGTCGAACAAACCAGATTATCCCAATCCTCCCGCTCCTCGGCGAGTTCCGCCTTCACCTTCTCCCGAATCGAAGGATCCCGAAGCCGGAGTAACATCTTCTTCAAGCCGCCTTCCAACGCCCAGGGCGGCAGTAGGGTTGTCAGCATCGTAGAGCTGGCGTTGTACGGATAGACGTCGCAAGTAACGTCCATACCTTGCGACCGGGCATCGGATATGAGCTCCATCGCCGCCTCCGCCTTCCCCCAGTTCCGCCTGCCGGCAGCCTTCAAGTGGCTGATATGCAGCGGCACTCCCGCATGGCGCGCAATCCAAATCACTTCCTTCACGGATTCCACCAACCGGTTGCCTTCCCCCCGAACATGCGTCGAGAATAAGCCGCCGTACTTCGGAAGGACGGAACAAAGCGCGGCGATTTCTTCTTTCGCGGCGTAGCTCCCGGGCGCGTATAACAATCCGATGGACAATCCGATCGCTCCCGCTTGCAGCCCTTCTTCGAGCAACGCCTTCATCCGGTCGAGCTCCCGGCCGCTCGCCGGGCGGTCGGCGAATCCCATCACCGCGATTCGGAGCGCGCCGTGCGCCACGTACGTCGACACGTTCTCCGACGGCCGTCTCTTCGCAAGCGCGTCGATGTATTGGCCGATCGTGCGCCACGACCACTCCCGCGTGCCGCCGAGGATCGGCTGCACATATTCCTGCAGTTGCTTCCCGTACGGTTCCAAGCAGGGGGCCGGCGCCAACCCGCAGTTGCCGACGACTTCGGTCGTTACTCCCTGACTTAACTTAATATCGCACTGCGGGTAATTAAGAATCATCAAATCGGAATGGCAGTGACCGTCGATGAAACCGGGAGCGACGACGAGCCGGCGAGCGTCGATAACGTGAGCCGCCTCCTGCTCTACGGTGCCCACCATCGCGATCTTGCCGCCCTGAATGCCAATATCGCCGTAATACCAAGGGTTGCCGGTGCCGTCCGCAATTCTGCCGTTCTTAATAATCGTGTCCAGCATGGAATCGTTGCCTCCCGTTTCCTCCCGACTTATGTCAGCATGCCCCTTGCGGCGACCGGTACGACACGTTCCCGCCCTTCGTCGAGAAGCACAAGGTTATTATGCAAATTGACCGTACTGCAAACATGATTCGGCACGATATGGAGCACATCCCCGACCTCTAAGACGTCTTCCGGCCGAACTCGAATCATGCCGTGCTCTTCGGACATGCGCTCGAACACCGCGTGCGGCAGCTCCTCGATATAGCCGAAGCCTTGAAGCTGCAGCGGTCTCGTATCGGGCTGCACATCCGTCGCGAACGTCTTGCTGCCGCCGTCGACGACGATTAAGTCGGGATAAGGTCTGCTGACGAGCGTGACGCGCACCTTCGCGGCGCACTCCGCTAATCCGCAAGTCCCTAAAGCCGCTTGCATACGATCGTTAAACACGTAAGTCCCCGGCCGAACCTCCGTGACGCCTGGCACTTTCGCGGCATACGGCGCCGTCGGCGTCGATCCGATGCTCACGTCTTTCACTTCAACGCCTTCCGCGCGAATTCTCTCCGCAAGGGCAACCATCAGTCTGCCCTCCTCCGCCCCGGCTTCCTCTACTTCCAAAGTCGGCCGACCGTTCAATACGTTCCCTCGAAACGTATAGATGCCGCGAAAATCCAAGCCTTCCATTCCGTTGAGACGGCGGGCAAGTTCAACAGCCGCTTCGTAAGGCGCTCCGGTACGGCGAAGCCCGGTATCGACCTCGAGCCGGACCGCTATGCGTACGCCGCCTCGTAACGCCGCCGCGGAAATTCGCGACGCGCCTTCGAGGCTGTCGACGCCGACTATGAGCCGAATGCGGCTGCTCATGCGGGCGACCTTCTCGAGCTTGACCGGGTCGACGACGGGGTACGCGATGAAGATATCCCGGATTCCCGCGGCTTCCATCACATCGGCCTCCGACAGCTTCGCAACCGTAATGCCGGCCGCCCCCGCTTCGATCTGGAGCTTGGCGATTTCAGGAATTTTATGCGTCTTCGCATGCGGCCGGAGGGCGACGCCGCAAGAATCGATTCTTTCCGCCATGAGGCGTATGTTGCACCGCATCTGATTCGCATCGACGACGATGCAAGGGGTCTCAAGCCGATCAGTCACCACGTTCTTCACCTCGATTGGGATACATTAAGGCAGGCCGCAGTAATTCCGGCAGCCGGTCGCTCACGCCGTTTCAGCCCTTCACCGCGCCTGCGATCATGCCTCTCATAATTTGTTCTTGCAGCAATAAATACGCGCCGATCGTCGGAATGACGGCCACCGCCATCGCCCCCATCGTGAGACTGTAATCCGTCCCGAAGCCGTCGGAGAACAACGACAAGCTTAAAGGCAGCGTCTTTAACGCTTGTGAATTCATGAATACGAGCGCAAAAGAAAAATCATTCCAAAACCGGAGAAATGCAATGATCGCAATCGTCGCGGCAATCGGCAGACAAAGCGGAAGAATCATTCTGCCGAAGATGCCCCACCAGCCATACCCGTCGATCATGGCGGCCTCCTCAATTTCCTTGGGGATAGTCGTTGTTGAAAACCGCCGAGAAGGGGAGGTCTTTCGTTTTTAATAGGAGAGTTTCTCCAGTACTCCCCTTATAAAATCAGTATTGGCATCTGCATAAGCTATTCTGTCATCTCGATACGTGTCCCTAAGCGCTGTAACCGGACTTTCTCCGGTTAGTAAGGCGCAGCCGGCCGAAAATGAGCGCTGTAACCGGACTTTCTCCGGTTAGTAAGGCGCAGCCGGCCGAAAATGAGCGCTGTAACCGGACTTTCTCCGGTTAGTAAGGCGCAGCCGGCCGAAAATGAGCGCTGTAACCGGACTTTCTCCGGTTAGTAAGGCGCAGCCGGCCGAAAATGAGCGCTGTAACCGGACTTTCTCCGGTTAGTAAGGCGCAGCCGGCCGAAAATGAGCGCTGTAACCGGACTTTCTCCGGTTAGTAAGGCGCAGCCGGCCGAAAATGAGCGCTGTAACCGGACTTTCTCCGGTTAGTAAGGCGCAGCCGGCCGAAAATGAGCGCTGTAACCGGACTTTCTCCGGTTAGTAAGGCGCAGCCGGCCGAAAATGAGCGCTGTAACCGGACTTTCTCCGGTTAGTAAGGCGCAGCCGGCCGAAAATGAGCGCTGTAACCGGACTTTCTCCGGTTAGTAAGGCGCAGCCGGCCGAAAATGAGCGCTGTAACCGGACTTTCTCCGGTTAGTAAGGCGCAGCCGGCCGAAAATGAGCGCTGTAACCGGACTTTCTCCGGTTAGTAAGGCGCAGCCGGCCGAAAATGAGCGCTGTAACCGGACTTTCTCCGGTTAGTAAGGCGCAGCCGGCCGAAAATGAGCGCTGTAACCGGACTTTCTCCGGTTAGTAAGGCGCAGCGGGCCGAAAGTGCCGGATACATACGCTGTAAGCGAAAAATTAGCGACTGCAAGTTCGCGTTAACAATGAATCGAAGCCTCAATATTGACCTTGCAACTTGGTCGGAACGGTCAAATTGATATTAGGTCAACAATTGACCTTATGATGCGGGACAGACCTGGCAAGAAAATTGTCCCGGCCAAGAAGCAGAATCGTTCTATGCAAACTTACACTTCCAACGTTTCCCCGGGGAGCAGCGGATGGCCTTGGATCCCCTTCTCCGCCAGACGCGCGGCGAATGCGTTCCCGTTTTGCTCAATAAGCGGAAACGTGTTGTAATGAACCGGAATGACGTGCCGCGCACCGATCCAAACCGCCGCATCGACTGCATCTTCCGGACCCATGGTGAAATAATCGCCGATCGGAAGCGCCGCAACGTCGATGCGGTGCCGTTCGCCGATTAACTTCAAATCCGAGAACAGCGCCGTATCTCCCGTATGATAAAACGTCTTGCCGCCGAGCGTTAGAAGCACGCCCGCAGCTTGGCCGGCATATAGAAATGTATCTCCTTCTTCGATGGAAGAGCTGTGAAACGCGGGAGTGAACTTGACTCTTATGCCGTTCTCTTCGAACGAGCCGCCCGTGTTCATACCGTGCGTCTTGGCGCCTTTGCCGGCGCAGTATGCCGCCAATTCAAATACCGCGAATATCGGACAATCATTCGCCTTGGCGATGGCAACCGCATCGCCCAAATGGTCGCCGTGGCCGTGAGTCAACACAACAGCGTCGACCTTCACTTGTTCCGCCGCCATCGCGGCTTTCGGATTGCCGGTGAGGAAAGGGTCAATCGCAACGCGCCTGCCGCCTCCCTCCGCAATGAAACCCGAGTGCCCAAGATACGTAATCCGCATAATTATCTCTCCTTATCGTTTAGTCCGGTCCATCCCATATGATACCATGCGTGTAATGGCTTTTGAAATTGTTTACAATGGTATGGACACCCGGAATCGAAAGCGAGGAGAGACCGTTGTTCATTCAAGCGGAGCAAGTTCATGTTACGCTGCACTACTACCGGTTTGACGGCAATTACGACGGTTGGAACATATGGGCGTGGCCGTACGGCCGGGAAGGTGCGGAGCATCGTTTTTCGGAGTCGGGCGAGTTCGGAATTACGGCCAGCTTCACGGTCGATTCGATGGAGCATTCGCCAAAAATCGGTTTTATTATAAGAAAAAGCGTGCGCGGGAACGAATGGGATCAGCGCGAAATCGGAGACCGGTACATAGAATGGGCGGATGCTGACGGTTCGTCCGAGGTTTGGATCATTCAAGGAGACGCTCGCGTCTACGAAGATGAGCGGATGGCGCATTCGAGGAAAACGGCCCGAATCGTCTCCGCCGTTATGACCGATGAAAATACAATTGAGGCGGCTCTCAATGTTCCTTGCGCCGCTTCCGACCCGGACAAGGTGCGGGGAATGTTCTCTTTGACCGATATAACGGAAGATGGCCGCAAAGTAAATATTGAAGAAGCGGTTGCCGCCGATCAACCTGAAACGTCCGTTGGCGCGAGAATGTTTCATATCCGTACGGAACATCCGATGGATGTATCTCACGAATACATACTGCATATTGCCGGTTGGGAACCGTCGCCCGTCACTTTGACAGGCATGTTCGACAGCCCGCAATTTGTTCAAGCGTACACATATGAAGGAGACGACTTGGGCGCAAGCTGTTCACCAACGCTCACTTCGTTTCGCTTATGGGCTCCGACAGCAACGGAGGCGGTTGTCATGCTGTACGATTCTTGGGATGCGGCGGAGGGGCGCGGGATCCCGATGGGCAGAGCGGAACATGGAACGTGGAAGGCCGACGTCGGGCAAAATCTTCACGGACAATTTTACACATACCTGGTGCGTGTCGCAGGCGAATGGAACGAAGCGACCGATCCGTACGCCAACGCTTTGTCCGTCAACGGCCTCAAAGGAGCGATCCTCGATATGACGGAGACGAATCCGCCGGGATGGGAGTCGGACACTCGTCCCCCCTTGCCGCACCCCGTCGATTCCGTTATTTATGAACTGCACGTCCGGGACGCAACCGTACATCCGTTAAGCGGCGTTCGGGCGAAAGGCAAATATGCCGGTCTTGCGGAGAGAGAAACCCGGACTCCGAACGGTGAGCCGACAAGTCTCGATTATATCGCCGGACTCGGAGTCACGCACGTTCAGCTGCTGCCGGTTGCCGACTTCGTCTCGGTGGACGAGACGGCCGATCCTCCTCGATCGTACAATTGGGGGTACGATCCCGGACACTATAACGCGCCGGAAGGATCGTACGCGTGCGACGCCTATGATCCGGCGGCGCGCATCCGGGAGTTGAAATCGCTCGTTCAAGCGATGCACGCCAAAGGATTGCGCGTGGTCATGGATGTAGTATACAACCATATGTTTTCTGCGGATCGTTCGAATCTCGGGGCACTGGTGCCCGGATACTACTTCCGTTACTTGCCCGACGGCCGCCCGTCGGACGGAACGGGAGTCGGCAACGACACGGCGTCCGAACGGCCGATGATGCGCAAGCTGATCGTCGATTCCGTGGTCCGTTGGGCGAGGCAATATCATATCGACGGGTTTCGATTCGATTTGATGGGCATCCACGACGTTGAGACGATGAATGCGGTCCGGGCCTCGCTCGACCGGGTCGATCCCTCGATCCTGGTCTACGGCGAAGGCTGGTCTCTGCCAACGGCGCTGGATGAGAATGAGAAAGCGAGTCAACGCAACGCGCATCGTATGCCGCAAATCGGCCAATTTCACGACAAGCTTCGCGACGGGTTGAAAGGAAGTGTATTTAGAGCACGGGAACGGGGCTTCGTTAACGGCGGCGGCATCCGTGCCGAGGACGTCAAGTCCGGCATCGCGGGTGGTATAAGATACGGTGGTGCAATCGCCGGCTTCGCTTCCGAACCGGAGCAAACGGTCAATTTCGCCGAAGTGCACGACAATCATACGTTATGGGATAAACTCTTGCTATCCAATCCGGATGATTCCGAACAAATTCGAATGCGCATGCACCGGCTCGCCACGGCGATCGTCCTCACGTCGCAGGGAATCCCGTTCCTGCATGCGGGCCAAGAGTTTTTCCGGACGAAAGGCGGCGAGCATAACAGTTACCGCTCTCCCGACGACATGAACCGTCTTGATTGGGAGCGGATGGAAGCCCATAAAGATACGGTGGAATATGTAAAAGGGTTGATCGCTATCAGAAAAACGTTCCCGGCGCTGAGGATGCGAACCGCGGAGCAGATCCGGCGGCGGCTGCGTTTCCACGATTCGTCCAAAGGTACGATTTTGTATACATTGAAAGGCCAAGACGACGATGGCACCGATGCCCAAACCGTTGCGGTTGCGCATAACGGGAACCGTTCGCCGGCCGATATCGTCCTTCCCGAAGCGGTACACGGCCGTTGGAAGCTTCTATGCGACGGAGTCCGGGCAGGGATCGTCCCTCTCGCGGAATGTCCCGAACGCAAGTTTACTGTACCGGCTCTAGCGACTTGCGTCTGGCTTCTCTAAACTCGTTCTCGAACCGTTCCTGCACGGAGTCGTTGCTTCCCTCAGGCGCAATAGAAAATTCTTCATATTGCCGAATGATGCTGCGAATTCCTTCGAGATCGTTCTCATCGGCCATATGCCCCGCCGTATGCAAAACAAAATGCGGCATCGTCTGCATCGCCAGCGAGAAGCTCTCCTCCGGATCCGCCGTCTGCCGGTAATCGAAGTAAAATTGTTTCAGTTTTTCAATCAACGTCTCTTCCATTGTCTTCCCTCCTCCGTTTTTATCGTGTCCCCGGCGTCCGGGCTGTATTCGCGGTGAGGACATGATATGATATGGAGAAATCTTGCTTGCATTTTTCGAGGTGCTGTTTGTGGTTTTTCGAAATGGTTTTCTATGCGCGCTCTTCGGATTGGCCGCAGTGATCGCAGCGGCGTGCGGACAACAACCGGAATTTCCGCATTCCGGGAACGATGTCGGTCTGCCGGGCGAAGCGCAGCCTCCGCCCTCCTATTCCGGTTCGGAACCCGTTCCGCTGCTCGTGTTTGCGGCGGCAAGCTTGGCGGAAAGCATGAAAAAAATCGAGACGGCATATGAATTGCAGCATCCGCACGTGGAAGTATCGATCAATCTGGCTGCCTCCGGCACTTTGCAGCGGCAAATCGAACAAGGAGCTCCTGCCGACATCTTTGTGTCCGCCGGCTCCGAACAGATGGATGCATTGACGGAGAAAGGGCTTATTCGTAAGGAAAATGTTTCGCGTTTTCTGGGAAATCAGCTCGTGGTCATCGTTAAGAAAGGCGCGGGCAAAGTCCCCGGTTCGTTGGAACAACTGCAGGAAGACACCTTCGGCGCAATCGCTTTGGGGCAGCCGGAGACGGTTCCTGCGGGACAATACGCGAAACAGGCGCTGGACAGCGCCGGGTTATGGGACGCGCTTTCCGATAAACTGGTGTTCGGAAAAGACGTGCGCAGCGTGTTGACTTACGTGGAGACGGGGAATGCGGAAGCCGGATTAGTGTACCGGACGGACGCGCTCGTTTCCGGTCGGGTCGAGGTCGCTTTCGCCCCCGATGCCGATCGTTACGATCAGCCCGTCTATCCGGTCGGTCTGGTGGACGAATCGGAGCATAAAGAGGAAGCTGCGGATTTTATCGCATTTTTACAAGAAGAAGAGGCCATGCGCATATTTTCCGATATGGGTTTTGTTGACCTCCGTTAAGGCGGTAGATTGAATTTGTTTACCGAATCGTTCTGGGTTCCGGTGTTTTTGTCGCTGCGCGTTGCGGCGCTGTCCGGAACCATCGCATTCATTATAGGAGTCGCCGCCGCATGGGGACTCGCAAAACGCCGGTTCACCGGAAGGACGCTGCTCGAGACGCTGTTTCTTCTTCCGCTCGTTCTCCCTCCGACCGTGATCGGGTTTTCGCTGCTGCTCGTATTGGGCAAAAACGGTCCGCTCCAGCCGCTCCTTAAGCTCATATGGCATTCCGGCATCCTGTTTACTCCGTCGGCCGCGGTCATCGCATCGGTCATCATTGCCTTTCCTTTAGCTTATATGACCGCTCGATCCGGCTTCGAGGATGTGCCGGACGAGCTGCTGGATGCGGCCCGCTCCATGGGAGCCTCACCTGGACAGCTGCTTCGCTATGTGCTGCTGCCGCTTGCCAGACGTTCGCTCTATGCGGCGTTCATCCTCGCCTTTGCCCGCAGCCTCGGTGAATTCGGCGCCACGCTGATGGTAGCCGGCAACATACCCGAACGAACGCAGACCGTCCCTTCGGCTATTTATATAGCTGTAGAATCGGGACAGTTTTCGCTGGCGTGGGCTTGGTCCGCGGTGATGGCCGCCATATCGTTCCTGCTTTTGTTTGTAGTCGGCCGCTGGCGAAACTAATGAGTTGAAGCGGCGACCGTTTGTATCGCAATCTCCAAAGCTTTTTTCATCGTACCGTGCGGCATGCACGGCATCTCTGGCCGTTGTGCGAGCTCTGGCGTTGCGGGGAAATGTATGAAGCCTGCCCGGATCGGCAGCTGGCGCTCGCGCACCTGATACAATATACCGTAGAGCGTGTTGTTGCATATATAGGTTCCCGCCGTATTGCTGATCTCGGCTGGGATTTCGGCGTGTTTGATGTTCCGGACGATCTGCTCCACAGGAATGGTAGCGAACAGGCCGTCCGGTCCTCCGGGCACGATCGGTTCTCCATGGGGTTCCGCTCCGCGATTGTCTCTCCTTGCCGTACCGTCGCCGACATCCTTCACATTAATTCCGATCCGTTCCACCGTTACGGCCGCTCTTCCGGCGGCCAACCCGCAGCAGATAACGGCATCGGGGCGGACAGCTGCGACTGTTTCCATCAACTTGACCACACATTTATCGAAAACGACCGGCAATATGGCCGTTTCCAATATGACATTCTTGAATTCGTTCCGATCCAAGGACCGCACCAGACGTTCCGTCGGATTTTCGGGATGATCTCCGAATGGTTCAAAGCCCGTCAATAATAATATCACATGCTTTCTCTCCCCGATTAGTGCAAATGCGCTCACCTTCATAGTAAGGGAGCGCATTGGAACGGTCAATCCGTGAGCTTTTTATTGATATTGTTCAGGCTTGCCGGAAATTCCTTCGCTTTGCCGGGACGAAGCGTCGTCTCTTCCTCCGCGAATTCGGCCATGTTTTTTTGCTCGTTGAAGCTCTTGCTGGGCCGTTTTTGCTGAAAGTTATCGCGTTCCGCCACGAGATCCACCTCCCCCGCCCGTCTCGTCCGCCAAATGCTGCTGCGCCCGCCGTATGAGCTCCCGCACCATTTTTCCGCCGATTTCGCCTCCGACTTTGCCTGCTTCCTCCGTTCTCAACGATCCGTTATATCCCGGTTCCAGCGGCACTTTCAACTCGCGTGCAACTTCATATTTCACAGCATCCGGTCTTGCCGGGTCGACCGCATAACCGGCGCTCCTCATGACATCCGTCTTCAATGCGGACATAGCGTCGCCAGCTTGCGGAACGAGCAGCCGGCGGTTTCTACGCGCCATTCATAACCCCTCCTCATAGTTGCATACACGTAGTGTTTCCTTCGATGCAAGGATTATGAGAAAACAAAAAAGCCCCGGCCGCAGCCGAGGTAAGTGTATGGAGGATGCAAGGATGTGATTTCCTTACCATTTTATGAATCCGCTAATTGTATTGGTTGGGTTGGCGCCTATGGTTTCCGTGTTTTTCCGGAAATTTTAACCGCGGTTAGAGCTGAGTTTGCGTAACAATATGCACCGTTTCCTTGATATAACGTCATATAGCTGATCCATTCGAATTGTCGTCAAGCACTTGCAGCATCTGCTCCAACAACCGGACGCCCTGCTCCTCTTCCGCCCGGGCTTCTCTTAGGATGCGGACAGCCGCCGCAGCTTCCTCCGGGTTGTTCGGATCGCCTCCGTTCGGAAACGGGAACCGGACGACGAACTCGCCCAACCGGTCGGCGACGTTATCGTAATGAACGGCCGCCTTGCCGGCTAGTGAACTTAGCTGTTTATCCGCAGACGATTCGCCTTCATATTCCAAAGCGACTTGCTTCAAGAATTGCGCCGCAAAACATCGCTGGTCAAACACGTATAGCCCGTGCAGCGTGTTGCCGTACACATCGACGTTTCGGTTTCCGAACGCCTCGATCCAAGCGTCATATCCTGCCAATCCGTTGCGATATCGAGAGTCTTCCCGTTTATAACCTTGTTCGCGCGCATGCCGGACCGCCAGCTTCAGCGCGCCGCGCAGCATCGTCCGTTTGTCGACAGGCAGCGTTTCGGTCACGGCCATTACGTACAGTTCATGCACTTGACCGCGGCCCAGCTTGTCATACGGCAGTTCGCCATCCTTAGTAATATCGCGGCAGCGAAGAGTGCGGGTTTCATCATTGTAGCCGTAGATGATGCCGAATTCAGGCACGAACAGGTCCCACGCCAATACAGCTATGCCTCTATCGACACTCCACTGAATCAATTTGAGCGCCCGTTCCAGCTCCTCCGGTGTCGGCGGGATTGCGGTCGGCCCGCCTTCATACCGGGTGCGGAAGCCTAAATTCGCGAACTGCTCTTCGTGATGAAGCGGCCATTCAAACGCCGAGTACCCGGCGACGTCCACACGTTCGCGGTCGATGATGATCCTGAACGCGTTCGCGGTATATCCTGCAACTTCAACGAGAGATAGATTTTGCCAATCCGTATATTGCAGGATCGAGTAGATTGAACCGGTATCGGTTACATTCGTGTGCTTAAAGTTGTTCGTGAAATCGGGGCGGTTCCCCATAGCCTAACACTCCCTTGGACGGTATAAGATTGGAGGAGCGAGAAGCTTCGCTTTCGGTTTTCCGGCGTCGCGCCGCTGCTTGACGTACATGCTGATATGCAGGCGGAGCCGTTCGCGCTGCAGCTTGCCTCGGGCGCGGGAAATGCTGTTGTAGATGTTCGCGACCGGCGTATCGAGCACGAGGGCGATTTCATAAGGCGTCACATACCGGAAGAAGTGCGCTTCGAATATTTCTTTCTCCCGTGCGCTCAAGCAAGCGAAAAGCTGCCTGATGCCGTCCACCAGCTCTTTGCGCATAAGAGCGGCGGCGGGATCCTGCTCTTCCCGTGCGGCAGCTTCCGAATGGCGGCTCATGTGGAACAGAACGCGGTCGATGTCTAGCCAATCGTGCGCCTCTCCATCAATTACGGCCACCGCCGCCGGCCGGCCGCCGAGCAAAGCTGCGGCGGAAGCTCCTGTCTCAAAGCTCGAGAACGGCCGTTCCTTCGCGTACGGGCCGCCGCGGCGCAGCTTCATATACGCCTGATTGCGGACGATTCTCGACAGCCACGGCGTGAACCGGCTGTGGTCCGCCAGCCGGCCGACGTGCAGAAAGGCTTGGACCAACGCCTCCTGCACGACGTCCTCCGCCATATGATGGTCATAAGTAAGCGAGCGCGCCCAACTGTACATCTTCGCACGGCTTCGCCGCACGAGCTCTCCGAACGCCTGGCGGTCGCCTTCTTTCGCCAAGTCGGTCAGCCGCTCTTCGGACAATGATTTCAATTCTTCCTGAACATTGTCTGCCAACTGCTGCACGCGTCAAGCTCCTTTCGCTCCCCTTATATGATCAATGCCGGCCGGGATGCGAATCTATCATCATTTTTTAAAAAAATTTTAAACATGGGCGGTTTTGTTGTATTTCCCTCTATAAATCGATTCCAAGCCTTTGGATATGCAGTAAAAACCGAGAATGAGTAGGGCGTAAGCGGCCAATGGAATGAACAGCATCCATTTGTTCGCATATATGCTCGACTTGGCCATCCCGATGAGCCCCGCCCATTCTTTGGTGGCGCTATGATATTCGACCGGATCGGGGTATACGATCGTACCTCCGACGAAGATGTTGAACAGCGCCAATTGTCCGAATAACGTCAGCGTTAAAATAATTTCGTTAAGGAGCAGAATGAGCAGGCTTTCTTTCAGGTGCGGAAACAGGTGGGTCTTCACGATCTTCCAATGACCGGCGCCAAGCGAGCGGGAAGCGAGCACGAACGGGCGCTGCTTGATTTCAATCGCTTTTTCTTTGACCGTCGACACGACGCTCGGCAGCCCGATAACGACCATCACAACTGCTAGAATGAGCGTTAACGCATTTGGAGGGAGCGGCGAATTGAAAGATATGCCCGCCATGATAAACCACACGATCATAAACAACGGAATCCCGTTCAATACGCTCCAAAGCGGCCACGGTTTACGCTTTTGGCCGGCATAACCGAGAAACATTCCAAGGAATCCGCCGAAACCGACCCGGGCGAAAGCGATGACCAGCGACAGCAATATCGTAAATTTCGCTCCATAGAGCAATTGCGTCATGATGTCCGCTCCCCACTTGTCCGTCCCGAACGGAAACAATGCTCCCGGCGGAACGGGCGGCGCGAGCAAATCGGACGTTCCGTCCTCTTTCACTATAAAATCGATTTTCGCCCGGTAATCAAGATCGTATGGCGCCACAGAAGGTCCCCAAACCGCAATAACGAGCATAAACGCCGTTATGAGCACACCCGAGAGCAGCGTTTTATTCATCGGACAAACGCCCTTTCCCATATCCGTAAAAAGGTTCGAACCAGAAAATAGATTACCGCGTATAATGCCGATAAAGTGGCCAAGCAGTTAAACACAAGCCTGAATTGGTACGTCTCGTTCCATAAAAAAGCGCCGGTAAACAGCATGGACGTAACGCCCCGCAAATTGTACAAGTATTCGACGATAAACAAATTGCTCATTATGATGCCGATTAACTTATGTAAGTCGGCGCGTATGAACGGAAACACATTCGGAAGCGCGTGAAAGAAATAGATGTAACCTCTCGGCAAACCACGCGCCTTCGCATTCGCGATATAATCCTCGGTCAACGTCAACCTCATATGCAGTGCGACGTTTCTTGTCACATACAATGCCGGTACGATCACCATGGATAGTAAGGGGAGCATGATTGCCGGTTCGGAATCCGACGACACGCTGGCTACTTTAAATACGACGATGCCCGTCTGTTGAACGATGTAGACAACGAGAAACTGCAGCAAAATAATGACGACAAAATCGGGAAGCACGGACGTTAATTCCAAGAGACGCTTCCACCACTCGCTTTTCGTCCAAGAAAACAGAACGCCCGCCAGAATACCCAATGTCAGGCCGGCAAGCGCCGCAGCCGTAACGTATCCGAATGAAACGACGATATATCCTTGCACATGATCCAAAAAACCGTATTCGTTCTTCCCTAAGTAATACAGCCAAGATTCGCCCGTAATAAGTCCGATAATATATAAACGGATCGTTGCCAAACCGGACGACACATTCAAAAGGATTCCGCCGGAAGAAGGTTGAATGACGACCGGCATAACGCTGATTAGGGCTGTGAACGCGAGTATTATCGGCACCGTTAATGCGCGTGCAATCCATTTCGGCATAGTTCCCGTATCCTCTCACAACTTGTTCATTTCCGATTTTTTTTCTATTAGCGGTTTTGCCGCCGCATAGAAGTATAATGCATGAAGCAAGATGGCCGCAGCGGCCAATAGAAACGGCCATCCGTAATGTTTTGCCGTCAAAACGTATCCGGTAATCAACGATGCGAGCGATACTCCCAGATTTCTTGCAACCGAACGGACTCCCGCAAATATGTTGCGCAGATCGTCGCGTACGGCGGACATCGTTTGACTCTCGGCCAAATTGTTCAGCATCGTGTAAGTGCCGCCCCGCAAGACAAACGGGATAATGAACGCGCCGACCGGCAGCGGAGCCGCAAGCAAAACGAGCAGACACAGCTCGGCGGCGTATAACTTCCCGAATGCTCGGCCTATTCCCCACCGTTCCAGCACATAAGGCATCAACAACGATCCGAGGAACAACGCAAAGCCGTAAACCGCGAATATAGCGGATAACGGCTCGTCCGTCAGGTTGAACCGCAGCTTGACGATCACATTAAGAACCGGTACGACAAACCCGAACAATATCCCGGAAAGAAACAAGAATACTGCCAGGACCGCAACGTTCCGGTAATCACGCTTCGGCGGCACGGTTTCAGCCCGCTCCTCGTTGTCCGAACCGTTCGGTTTAGAGCTCATCTCCGCCGGCTCGGCGGGAAGCAGCACCGCTCTTGCCAAACCCGCAATACATAGCGAAATGGCGGCAACGAACAGCGCCCCCGAGTACTGCGACTCTCCCCGTGGAAGTACGTTCGGAAGCCAACCGGCGAGGAGCGTCCCGGCTCCCGTAAACAACGTGAACGAAGCGAACAGAGCCCCGTACGCCCTCGGCTCATCTTTCTTTTCTTTGCAATACCGGAACAGCAATTGAATTTCGGATGTAATAAGCAGCGTAACCCCGACGGAAACGACGCATTGCGCCGCGTAAAAGGCCGGAAGCTCATCGGCGACGCCATAAGCCGCATACCCTGCGGCCATGAGCAGAAGACCGGCGACCAGCGCGCGTTTCCGGCCGATGCGCCGCATGGCGAATCCCGCCGGAATCGAGGCGATGCCTGTTATTAACGCCGCGACGGCGTTGATCGCTCCGATATCGCGTTCCTGAACTCCGCGATCCAACAGGTGCAAGTTCAAAATCAAAGCGAAAATGCCGATACCGACGCCGAGCAAGCTCTCCGTCGCGATAAATCGCCGCACCGCCGCCGGCAGCCGGAACAAATCTATAAAGTAAGTTTTCATACTAATCTAGTAACCTCAATGTTGTTTATTTCTATATAAGTATAGCCGCTAACATTTTGTTTTCAAGGAAAAAATTGATAATCTGCCATCATGCGCACAAAAACGCGATAGGAAATAAAAATTATTTTTTTGCAAATAAAAAGGAATTATCCTCCAGTCACTGAAAATAATATATGCATGTGTATACAAAAGCGCAGGGAGGAATGGAAATGAAGCAGCGATGCAAAGCAATTATCGTTTCTTTCATTCTGGTGTCCATGTTGGTGCTGCCTTTCTATACGGCGGCCGCGAAAGCGCCTCACGCAGCGGAA
The DNA here is from genome assembly GCF_016482785.1 of Paenibacillus alkalitolerans. GTDB lineage: Bacteria > Bacillota > Bacilli > Paenibacillales > YIM-B00363 > Paenibacillus_AE > Paenibacillus_AE alkalitolerans. The sequence continues at coordinate 163,398 of NZ_JAEMXM010000002.1, forward strand.
CTGTTGGAAGAGGATCATCTGTTGGAAAACTTCTATAACAGCCAAGGTATCGAAATTAAAGGTTTGAACGGCCAAAGCCCCTCCGAACGGTATAATGGAAAAGCCATTCAAGACAACGGTTTGAAAGGCAATATACTCTGGTTCGATTTATCCGCCAATTTAAGCCGGTTGAACTCCCGTGAATCCGTGCAAACAATACTCGACAAAACGAAGAAAGCAAATATCGACACCATCGTAGTCGACGTTAAAAATTACACAGGTTTTGTCGCCTATCAAAGCGAAATTGCGCCTCATATCAGTTCAAGCACCATCCCTCCGTATCAAAATTATTATGACGAGAATTATGATCTGTTGTCTGTTGTTATTGAAGAAGCGAAAGCTAGAAATCTCAAAGTACATGCGGCCGTCAACGTGTTTTCCGAAGGAAGCAACACCTATAAAGACGGTCCGGCTTTCCGAAATCCCGATTGGCAGACCCGGTATTATTATGCCGTTCAAGTCGTGACTGCGCCCGATGGCAGCCAATACGATCTGTTCGGTCAAAATAAAGTAAGGGCCGCAAATACGATTGTGAAATATACTTCCGATTACAATGTGACTCCAAGGGTCAACCGTTGGGGAGCCGAAGCGGTTGTTATCGACAATAAAGTCGTTCAAATAATTGACGGTGTAACGACGGGGGAAGTTGCGGCGGTGCCTGAAGACGGTTACGTCTTATCGGGGCATGGCGAAGGGCGGACCTGGATATTGCAGCACTTGCATATCGGTGATGCGGTTGATCTTAGCCGATCCAGGACGGATATTATCCCCGCTGCGCAATATCCCACTTTCGCAACGTTTGTGAATCCGATCTACGAGGAGGTGCGCCAGTACGAATTAAATATTGTAAAAGAAATCGTATCTAAATACGACGTGGACGGAGTCGTGCTGGATCGTGCCCGTTACTCGAACGTTTACGCGGATTTCAGCGATTTGAGCCGCAGTGAATTCGAGAAGTATATCGGCGCGCAAGTGGAAAACTGGCCGGAAGATATATTCCAAGTCAAGTTCACCGAAACGGGCGATGAGCTTGTCGCCGGTCCGTGGTTTAAAAAATGGATCGAATGGCGGGCGCACAATATCTACAATTTCTTCAACGATGCCCGGGATTTAGTCAAATCGGTTAAAGACGACGTGTACTTCAGCACCTATGTCGGATCTTGGTACCCGTACTACTACAACGAAGGAGTTAACTGGGGAAGCAAGCGGTACATCCCTGATGAACCGTGGGCCAGCGAAGATTACCATAAATACGGGTATGCCGGTTTGCTGGACTTTATTATGACGGGCCTTTACTACCCTGAAATTACCGAAGAAGAAGCGGTCGCGAAGAGCAATCCGGAATGGATGAGCGTCGAAGGCGCGGCGCATTTGAGCACCGAAGTGGTGGATCAGGATACGTTTGTATATGGCAGTTTATACTTGCTGCAGTATCAAGGCCAACCGGAGCGGTTCAAACAAGCGGTGGAAATGACGGTAAACGAAACGAACGGCATTATGATCTTCGATTTGGTGTATCTGGAAATGTACGATTGGTGGCACATCTTGGAGAATACTTTGAATAAATCGAACCCACCGCACGAGAATCCGGGATTAAGCAAACTGATCGAGTAACCGCTGCTTATCCTTGTGGCCCCTATACGTCCTCAAGTTCATTATGGCAAAAATCTGTTCACATGCTGTTGTCCGAGTGTTCATAGTTTGGCGCAATCACGATGTAAACTCAGGGTTATGGCAATGGAATGTCCGTATCGTGTTGTCCGGACTACATTTTGTAAACACTCCATTGCCATAATTAAAACCGCTGATAGAAAATAACTAAAATTACGTACGAGAAGACAACAGTTTATAAACTGACCTTTTCCATAACGGACGGAACGGGCTGTTACCGAGAGTCATCGCAGGGGAATACCAAACAGAAAGAGCAGTTGGTCAGGGTAACCCTTGTCCGACTGCTCTTGTTATAACTCTAGAATCCCATAGTTTTCACGAAGTGAACTGCTATCTAGAGTTTCAAGAAAAACTCCCTCTTATCGCGGTCTGGCTTCTTTGCATACTTCGAAGAAATTTTTCTTATGCTATATCCGCCGCATTTCCCTTACGGTTTCAATATTACCGTCGAGTAGCCCGGAAGCGTCAATGTCCCGTCAGCATGCAGTGCAGCTCCATCCGCGGTGGTGAAGGCTGCGTTCTTGAAGGTCTCTCCGCCCATAACGGAAGCAATGTTCACTTCGGCCGGTTCTTTGCCCAAGTTGTGGACGACCAGTGAAGCGTCTCCTCCCGAAGTCGCCCGAATGTAGGATTCTATTTTGTCATTGTCCAATTTGAATTCCACTATTCCGCCGTTATGCATCGCCGGGTCGCCGTTCCGGTATTCGATTAGCCTCTTATAGTGCGAATACAGAGAGTCGGGATCAGAAACCATCTCTTCGGCGGACGCGGCTTCCTTCCCGTTAAACTTCGGAACGATCCAAGACGTGTTTCCGGCGGCAGTCCGGTCGTTCGTCCACGGGAACGGTTCGCGGATATGTTCGTCAGGCTTCATTCCCGCCATACCGATTTCTTCCCCGTAGTAGAGGAACGGATTGCCGGGCAGCGTCAGCAGCACGGAGGCAGCCATTCTCGCATGGTCTAAGTTACCGCCCAATACGCTTATTACACGGTTTTGATCGTGATTGGCGAGAAAGATCGAATCGGTAAAAGCTCCTCCGGCAGACTTATGGTATAACGCGTATATTCGATCCAACGAGAAAGCGATATTGGAGCTCGTTTCCGATCGAACCATATCAAGCACGCGTTTGGCAAGATCAAAGTTAAAGGCCGAGCTCATCGCATGATTGAAGTAAGGCGCGACGACGGCGGGACTGTCCCATACTTCCCCGATCATGACGATGCCGTGATTTTGTTCCTCCATCGCCTTCCGAAACTCCTGCCACCAGGCCATGTTTTTCTCCGCTGTTTCAGGCTTGCCGCGATCGCTCTGCAAGTTCTCGTATATGTGTTTAGCTGCATCGAGACGGAATCCGTCAACGCCGAGTTCAAGCCAATGTTTCCCGACGGCGATCATTTCTTGGCGAACTTCGGGGTTGTCCAAATTCAGATCGGGCATGCCTTCCCAGAATACACCCAAGTAGTGCGATCCGTTCTTCGCGTGCCACGCTTTGGACGCGCCTGTCGCGCTGCCGCCGGTAACCGGCGTTTCCACGTCGGCCCACGTATACCAATCGCGCTTCGGGCTGTCTTCCCCTTTCGCCGACTCGATGAACCACGGATGCTGCACGCTGGAATGGTTCACGACAAAATCCATGATTATCTTTATATCGCGTTTATGCGCTTCATCCGTTAAACGCTTCAAATCATCAACAGTACCGTAATCGGGGTTAATGCCATAATAATCGGTTACGTCGTACCCATGATAGCTTGGGGACGGATTGACCGGCATTAGCCATATGCCGCGCACACCCAGATCGGCCAAGTAATCCAGCTTTTCGGTAACGCCGTTCAAATCGCCGATGCCGTCACCGTTCGTGTCGTAGAAGGTGCGGACGAATATTTCATAATAAACACGTGACGGCTGATCCGCAGCCGTAAACGCTGCCGCTTCCGGCGACGGCGATGTACAGCCCGTGAACAGCAAGATGAGAACCAACAAGGGAACGATCAGACGCACAGTCTTTATCATCCTTTGGAAGCACCCGCCGTCAATCCTTGAATGAGGTATCGCTGCAACCAAATAAACAAAATCGTGACCGGTATGGCGACAAGGACAGCGCCTGCCGCAAACAGCGTAAATTCTGTGGAATTGCGCTGGTTGACCATACTCCAAAGACCTACCGCGAGCGTGCGCTGCTCCTCCGTTCGCAAGATGAGCTGGGCGAACAAGAAATCGACCCACGCTCCGTTAAAAATCATCAGGCCCACATACGTGATCATCGGTTTCGTCAGCGGCATCATTATTTTGAAGAAGATAGTCCAATGACCCGCCCCGTCAATTCTCGCCGCCTCGTCCAAGCTTCTCGGGATGGAATCGTAGAAACCTTTGGCCACCCACACGTTCGGAATAATCGATCCGGCACTATAAACCAAAATCAACGCCCAATGGTTGTTCAATAAGTTCAATTGCAATAGGAAAATGTAGATGGCGATCATCGCCATGAAGCTGGGAAACATTTGTAAAACAAGTACGGCTGTCAATCCCTGCTTACGGCCTTTGAACCGGTACCTCGAGATCGCATATGAAGTCAATAGCGTTAAGAAGGTGCCGAACATGGTCGAAAAAACCGCTATTTTGAGCGTATTCATGAACCAAAGCGGATAATCCGTCTTCGTGAACAAGTTGCGGTAATGCTCCACCGTGAAAGCTCTTGGAATCAGTGTATCGCTATATAAACTGTTTCCGGCTTTTAAAGAGGACATGACGATCCAAAGCGCAGGATAAATGGCCGCGAGACAAAGCAGAATCAATATAACGTAACTTAGAAACAACCCGGCGTTGCCCTTTCCCCGTCGGCTCATTGGATCATATCCTCCTCTTTGAACGACTTCGTTTTGCGGAAATTATATATGGAGAACGTGGCAATCATCACGAAAATAATGATGCCCAGAGCGGATGCAAAGTTGTACTCCTGGTTATTCAAGGTCAATTTATAAAGCCATGTAATGAGCAAATCGGTACTGCCCGCATACTGATATTTCGGGTTGACCGGATCCCCGTTCGTTAACAAAAAGATCACGTTAAAGTTATTGATGTTTCCCGCAAATTGCATGATCAGGATAGGCGCGGTAGCAAACAATACGAACGGCATCGTAATATTTTTAAATTTTTGGAACGGATTTGCCCCGTCAACTTCCGCAGCTTCGTACATATCCCGCGGAATCGTCGTTAATACGCCGCAAACCAATATCATCGAAACCGGAATGCCGATCCACATGTTGACCAGAATGACCGTTATTTTCGCCCAGAACGGATCGGTCAGCCAAGGCAGCCCTTGCAAGCCGAACATCCGCAAATAATCGTTGATCGGACCGAACTGGTTGTTGAACAGGTTGCGCATGACAAGCAAAGATACCAAGTTTGGAATGGCAAATGGAATAATGAGAACCGTTCTCCACAATTTTTTCAATCGGACACGAGGCTGTTCAATGAGCAAGGCAACCAGTATTCCTGCGAAATACGTCGTAACTGTCGCGATGACGGCCCAAATCAATGTCCATGAGAGAACGCCGGCGAACGTTCGGCTCCAAGTCTTTAACTGCACCAGATTCAAGAACGTCTTAAATCCCGTCCAGTCGACGAGCTTCCCCGGAGGCAAATTGTTCCCGCCGAAGTTGGTGAACGCAATCAAAATACTGAAGACGAGCGGCAATACGGTTAAAAATATAGTAACGATGATGGGTAGAAACAGTATGATGAAAGGGAAATACTTTTCGTTCACGTTAGTCAAGGTCTGCCGAAACGAATATATGTCCTTCCCAGCATCTCGAAGTTTTCCGGTTTGAGAAGCGTCTTTTACGTTTAATGTGTACAAAAATGCAATAATTCCCATAACGATAAACGCGATAAGACCTTCTATCATTAAGTAGACGGAGTGATCGCCTTCCACTCTTTTGAATTGCTTTCCGACCTTTACCAATCCGCCAGCCTGATCGCCGAGCGTGATTAATCCTCTAATCGATTCAGCCAAATCGGTTATGAAGAAATACCAACCGAGAACGCCGATGGCTAAAAACAGAACACCTTTGATCCATTGCCGATTGTACAGCTGGCCTAAACCCATAAACAGGACGGACAGCAGTGCAGCTGTTTTTTGGTGCCGGCTTGCCACGTTCTCCCATCCTCCCCCGCAAGTAAAATGACAGGATTCCGCATCCTTGGAAGAGACGAAATCCTGCATAAATCTTTAGTTCGAACGGTTACTGAGCGGCTTTAATTTTTTCCTTAATGGTGTTTGCGTTCGTATCGAGCGTCGCCTTCACGTCGGCGCCGTCGTTCCATACCGTCGTCAATGCGCCCGCGCCCGGCTCCCATACGTCACGCATTGCGGGAATGGAAGGCATCGGCGTGGAATTCACGAATTGCTGCGAGAAGCCGCTGACAATCGGGTTATCCACAATGACCGGATCTTGATTCGCTTCTTTGTTCGCAGGGATAATTCCCGTCATTTCATGGTTCAACAACTGAATTTCCTTACTGGATGCGAATTGCGCGAACAATTTCGCCGCATTCGGATATTTCGTGTACGAGTTTACATAATAAGATTTAACACCTGAGAACGAAATCGGATCTTTGCCGTTCGGGAATTTCGGCAGAGGTGCCACGCCAAAGTTCACTTTGTCGCGGAAAGAGCTTACCGCCCAAGGACCGTCAATGTTCATCGCCAATTTGCCTTCCGTGAACAATTGGGTCTTCACGTCCCAAGTAATGTCGCCTGTGTTGACCGGAAGAATTTCTTTCAAGCTTTGCATGAACTTCAAGCCTTCGACCGAGCCTTCGTTATTCAGGCCGAAGTCTTCCGGATTCGTACCGTTGTCTCCGAATACGTATCCGCCGAAGCCGGAGAAGAAGATGTGGCCGAAATAGAAGTTGCCGACTTCCCACATTATTCCGTATTTCTTATTGTTAACGTCGTTGAATGTCTTGGAGAACTCGATCACTTCATCCCATGTTTTCGGTGCTTCGGGAAGAAGGTCTTTGTTATAGAACAATGCATAGGTTTCAACGGATTTCGGGTAGCCGTACAGCATTCCGTCGTAGCTGGAAGCGGTAATCGCCGCTTCTACCATGCTGTTGCGGGTTTCTTCTTCATGAATGTCGTTCGGAAGCAGCAGTGTCGCCGTCACCGCCGGACCGATTTGATCATGCGGGAGCGTAAGGATGTCCGCGGCCAACCCCGCGGGTCCGTCCGTCGCAAGGCGCCCGCCTTGGTCTCCTCCCGGAACTACTTCGACAGTTACAGGTACGCCGTATTTCTCTTCGAAGCGTTTGCCGACCTCTTCAATGAATGGCTTTTCTTCTTGGGATTCCCACACAACGAGCTTCGCTCCGTCTTCCGGTGTCAACTCATCGGTTTCGCCGGTATTTTCAGCTTCTTGATTTGCCGGTTCGGCGGAAGCTTGATCGCCTCCTGCCGCATCATTTTCCTCCGTTGCGTTGCTGCCGCCGCATGCAGCGAGCGAGAACGCGAGAACAAGCGCAAGAATGAGTGCAAACCACGGTTTCATCTTCATGTAGATGCTTGACCCTCTTTCAATAAAATTATTTAGGATGAGGCTTGGCCACCGGTCCGTGCGTTACGGTGCAACCCGCACCGGAGGCGGCTGCGTTCCTCCACTCCGCAATGTTATTGCCATATTCACGGTTTGCACACTTCTTTGTGCAAACGATTGTGCAAAAAAGTCGCGAAATGGCTTTTCCGGTAATACAAAAGCGTTTTCATTTCGATTGTAAACGCTTTACGTGCATCTTTCGACCTGATTATAGCGCAATCGTTAAATCGTTTGCACGCAGACGAAATTACCGAAATACCGCAATTATTATAAACTATGTAGTTATTACTCACATTTACTCCAATTTACTTCCTTTTTTGCGTATTATTTATCACATGGACTTTTACCCTTATATTTTCCCGGTTTACAAGAGCCGAACCATAGGTTAACATAATATTTACAAGTGAAAACGATTGCACTAATTAATGCGGTGCGAAAACGGTTGCACAATAACGACGCCAATTTTTCAATATACAGGAGCTGATTACGCATGATCGTTACGATCAAAGATGTGGCCAAACGAGCCGGGGTATCCCCCTCCACCGTCTCCCGCGTCATCTCTAACCACCCGAGAATCAGCGCCTCGACATCGGAGAAAGTCCGCAAAGTGATGGAGGAAATCGGATATCATCCGAACATTATGGCGAAAAGCCTCGTTTCGAGAACGACCCGCACCATTGCCGTCATTTTGCCGAAGCCGGCCGAGGAGCTGTTTCTGAACTTGTTTTTCTCCGAAGTGATCCGCGGCATCGTGACCCAAGCGACACGATCCGGGTACGATTTATTGATGGCGACCGGCGCGACGGAACGGGAGGAGTTGGAGACGGTCACTCGGCTTGTGAAAGGGCGCCGGGTGGACGGCATTCTTCTGTTGTACTCTAGAATTAACGACCCGGTGATTTCGCTGTTGAGAGAGCTTAATTTCCCTTTTGTTCTAGTCGGAAGAAGCTCGGATTACGAAGACATGCTGTCGATCGATAACGACAACGTTCAAGCCGCATACGACGCGACAAGACACTTGCTCGCGCAAGGTCACGAACGGATCGGCTTTGTGAGCGGGCCCAGAAATTTGATCGTGTCCCGCGACAGACTTGACGGTTACATGAACGCTATGAAGGAAGCCGGTCTTCCCGTGCAAAGCGAATGGATCGTTGAAGGCGAATTTCTTCAAGAGAGCGGGTATCGGGCGATGTCGTTCTTGATGGGTTTGCCGGAGCGGCCCACCGGTCTTGTCGTAGTGGACGACGTCGTCACGTTCGGTATACTTCGCGGTCTCGGGGAGCTCGGTTTCTCCGTACCGCAGGATATGAGCTTAGTTTCGTTTAATAACATTGCGTTTTCGGAGCTTGCCACTCCGCCGATTACGAGCATAGACATCGGCATCTACCAGTTGGGTTACACGGCATCGCAAGAGTTGATCCGAACCATTAAAGGTGAAAACGCTCCGGCGATGAAACGCCATATCATCCCTCACCGGCTGATCGTGCGCGAATCGTCGTTGACGAATGTAAAGAAAATTTGAAGATATGGGGTTGTAAATTACTGTAAAAATCCGAGAGAAACGTCTAAAACAGCGCGGAATCAGGAACTAATTGCCGCCGTTAGCGATACCTGCTCGTTGCAAAAAATACGCACTGCGTTATAATTAATCTCATTGTTCATCGTGAAATGTTAGAAATGGGGGGTGCACGATGCGGCGATGGGTTTCCTTTTGTTCAAATATCATAAAAAAATCCTTTAACGGAGCATTGGCTTCAAAACAGGCGCTTCGGAGAGGTTTTTTTAACACGCCCTTTTTTTTGTTTACGATGTTTCTTACCATTAAATATTACGGCTTGCAAATCCATGTTTTCGGCAACTATAATCCGCTCCAGTGCCTTGCCGTCGCACTGCCGTCGCTGTTGTTGTTTCTAATTCCGGTGGAGCTCGGCTTCCGACGTAAGAAATCGGAAGCGTACCTGGTACTCAACGCGCTGCTTTCGGCGGCAATGGTTTCGGTTATCGTGTATTACCGGCAATTCGGAATCGTCGTCACATACCGCGCCTTCTCGCAAGCGCACCAGGTGCTGGATGTGAGCGACAGTATCTTAGATTTGTTGCAGCCGCTTTACTTATTGTTTTTCTTGGATATCATCATTTGGCTCATACTAACGCTCTGGAAATCGGCTCCGAAGCTATCCGGTTTGCAAATCCGCCGTACAAGCTTATCCTCCTTATGGGCGCTCTGTTTTATGACGCTTGTGCTGTTCGCGTATAGTTACGACGGCGTGCTTAACGAGTTGAAGCAAGCGGAACGGATGGGACTTGTAAGCTATCAAGTCCATACGCTCGTTTCCGGCGTGCGCGCTGAAACGGCTACCGCGGCGGCTCAGCCGGTGACGCCCGACATCGTGCGCTCCGTCAAGAACTTGCAGGAGCCCGAATTGCTTCAATGGTTTGGTGCGGCGAAAGGGCGAAATCTTATTGTCGTGCAGCTGGAATCGTTTCAAAATTTCCTCGTCGGAATGGAAATCGGCGGGAAACCGGTTACGCCCGTCATGAACGAACTGCTTAAAGACAGCTTTTATTTCTCCAACGTGTATCAGCAGATCAGTCAAGGCAACACGTCGGATGCGGAATTCATGATGAACACGTCGTTCTACCCTCCGGCGCACGGAGCGGCATCGCAAACTTACGGCATCAAGCGGCTTCCAAGCTTGCCGCGTATTCTTAAGGGGCAAGGTTATACTTCGATCACATTGCATACGAATGAAGCGAAGTTTTGGAACCGGAGCGAGATGTATCCTGCGCTTGGATTCGACCGTTATTATGACAAACGCTTTTTCGGAGAAGAAGATATAATTGCGTTCGGGGCTTCCGACGAAGTGTTATACAGGAAAACGTCGGAGTTATTGTCTCAATTAAAGGAACGCGATAAGCCGTTCTATGCGCATGTGATTGCAATGAGTTCCCACCATCCTTTCCTCCCTCCGCCGGAGAAAGAGATGATGCAGCTGCCCGAGGAATGGGAAGGCACCGATGTGGGGAATTACCTTAAGTTGACCAACTACGCGGACCGGGCGCTGGGGCAGTTCTTTGAGCAGTTGAAAGCGGCCGGCTTATGGGAACAATCGATGCTCGTGGTCTACGGCGATCATTTCGGACTATCGTCCCACTCGTTAAAAGCTAATGAACGAGAACTATTGGAGGCGGAACTCGGGAAAGAGTATGATGCGCGCACCGTGCATAACATCCCGCTTGTTATTATGATACCGGGGGTTACGGACGGCGGACAACGATTCGACAACGTCGGCGGACAGGTCGATTTTATGCCGACCGTAGCGAATTTGCTTGGCTTATCGCTTAAGAATCATGTGATTTTCGGTCAAGACTTGTTGAACTACCGGAAAAACGTTCTCGGAAGCCGGTATTACTTGCCAACGGGCTCATTTATTAATAACGATATTATGTATATTTCCGGCGAGTCGTTCGGCGAAGGCACCGTGTTGCCTCTCCATAACAGCGACCCTCAGTTTAAAGGAGATCCGGAGCTGTACAAAGATGACTTCATTCAAGTTATAAAATTATTGCAGCTGAACGATGCTTACTTGGAATCGCTCCCCGAACGGCGGCTTTCGTTCTGACGGCGATGAAATTGAATGGGCAAGGTGAAAGGCGCGAATTTTCGCGCCTTTTTTGTTGAGTATGACAGAGTAAAATATCATTTTATGGAAATACTTTGAATCAAGAAAAGGCACAGCCTTTTCAAACTCACGAATCCATTGTTTCGATGTCGGTTTGTCGCCTTTCCTGACTTATATGTATACTTCTCCCGACTATTTGTACGAATTAGCTGACAAATGGACGATTTGGCCGTACAGATGTACTAATTAGCCAACTTTATCCTGACTGAGGTGCGATATGCAAAATCAATTGCTCATGCTTGCAATAGGCGTCATTATTTCCATTGCAGGCATCGTAGCCGTGTTCCTAGGAAACGTATATTTCGGAATGACGCTAATCATCGTCGGGACGGTCTTGGAGATCGCCTCATTGATTCGGTACCAGAAAACGCGAAGATGATCCGAACAACGGTCAATTGGACAGAGACGATCCCCGCCGCGCGCCGGCTTCCGCACCCTGCACGACAGACGGACTGCGGTAAGCAATGACGCCGCTGAGCACGAACAGAGCGAACATACCCCCCAACAAATAAAACATGCTTGGCAACGCCACATGCTGAATGCCCATTCCGCCGAGGTACGGGCCCAAAATGCTGCCGACGCTGAAATGGATCGATGCGATCATATTTGCGGTCGGAAGCGCCTGTTTCGGCAAACAATCCGCCGCGTATGCAAGCCCCAAAGAATAAAAAGAGCCTACCAGACCGCCGGCCGCGGCGAATGCAATGAGCATGCCCGGAACATATCCGCCCGCAAGCGGGACGGCAAGGAACACCAGCGCTCCGATCGTTCCGCAGCATAACATCACGGGTTTTCTTCCGATTTTATCGCTTAGCGCCCCTAACGGCAGCTGCAAAATAAGACTTCCGATCCCGACAGACAGCAGCAGCACGGACACCTCCGACTCACCAATCCCCATCCTCAGCCCGTATACCGGGAAGTTGGATCCGAAATTTGCGGCCCTTTGGGCTTCATTGAAAAAATCTCCTTAAATCGTTTAAAGAATAAAAGGTTCCCCGCCAATACACTCCCGCCCGCCGATGGGCAAACCATATCGACCTGACCATCACGACGACCAGCATCACGGCGGCACCCGGCAGCAGCAATCCTTCCCAGCCCGGCTCATCGTTCATTCGGCGGGTGCAGAGCACGTAAGTCGAAACGATTATGCCCGCAACTGCCAGCAGTACGATAAAAGCAAGACCCCCGGCAAACGGAAGAAGGATAAACGGGGCGGCGAACAATAACAGCTGTCCCGACACTCCCGCCGCCGCATAGCCCAACCGGTATCCGAAGCCCGCGTAAATGTTTTTTTCCAGCCCCTTGACCGCATCGCGAAGCGAAGTATACCACTCGACGGTTATTGATTTCTTGCCGATCGCAACCCGCTGTCTTAAACCGTGCCGCTTCACCAGAACACCTAATCTCAGGTCGTCATCCGGCCGCATGGACAACGCTTTATGGGTGCCTATCGTTTCATATGCGCTCCTTTTGATCAAATTGAACGCTCCGACCCCCATTCCGTTCCGCTTCCGGTCATCTCTATTGGCCGTCCAAGGAGACAATAGCATAATGAGACTGAACAAAAAGTAATGAACAAATACGCGGAGCCAGAACGGTCCGGAAATCAGCTTTGGGCATAAAGTGACATGGTCGGCGCCCTCCCGGGTCGCATACGCGACACTATCGCGAATCGCGTCGGCGTGAAAGCGGATGTCCGCGTCCGTAAACAGCAATAATGATCCGCTGGATTGCAAATATGCTTGGTATAACGCGTGATTTTTGCCAAGCCATCGTTCCGGCAGATGCGTAATATGAATCACTTTAAGCGGTATGGCAGATCGTTCTTTCCCTGTCGACCAAGCCTTTAACGCTTCCAGCTTCGCGCCGGTCGCATCTTTGGAACGGTCGTTCACCGCGATGATCTCGATCCGCGGATACGTTTGGTTCAGCAAATTCCTTACCGTTTCGCCGATCGTCTCTTGCTCCTCCTTGGCGGCGATGATCACCGATACCAGCGGGAGCTTGTCCGACAGCGGCTCACCGTGAGGCAGCACCGGAAGCGAGCGAAGCCCGAAGTAAGCCCGAAGGAAAATAATTGCCCATAAGATCAACAATATCCCGGCATAAATTAGAAGCATGTCTATCCTCCGGCATCCGCATCGGCGATATATAGAACGTCAACATTATATACGGTTCGGACATCAGGCACAACCGAAATCCATGAGAGTAATTTTTCCATACATTGGGTAACGTAAGGGGGGTAATGAGCGCAATTTCGAAAAAGGAGGATCATGCACAATGCCGGACAGACAACCGAACGATTCCAAGAACGGCCAAAGCGAAAATTTTCAAAACGGTCCCGGCGGACTCGACAATATGTTGAGCGGTGTTACGGACGCCGTTCAAGACATAATTCTGGGCGATGACCCGAATAACAACAATCGCAAACAGCAGGCCAAAAACCAAAACCAAAATCAAAATCAAAATCAAAACAATACGCAACAACAATAATCATCGAAATGACAAGAGGGAGACTGCCGCACGCCGGCAGACTCCCTATTTGTTAGTGATGAATCGGTTCCTCGTTCTGTTGCTCGCGATTCCGCTCTTCCGCTGCTATCACACCTGCATACGCGACATTTCCCGCACCCCTGAAGAAGTCGTCCTGCTCCTCATGCGCCACGTATCCGAGATCGACGCCCGCCGCTCTTGCAATAAACGGATCGATAGCGCAAAGATCCGATGCCGATACATCGGCCAAGCTTGTTTTTCCAAGGGAATAGCAAACCAACTCCATCTCCCGAACGGAAGCGTTCAGAAAGTTCGTCAAATTTTCGGCGCTGCGTTCGACATCCAGCTTGTCGGTCATTTTCGCATTATACACAACCAGATCGGTCGGCGGTTCGAATGGCATCGTTTTCACCATCTGATCTCCCACAAGCGCCAGCATGACGGCGGTGCCCATATAGACGGCATTCGCCCCGAGCGCCATCGCTTTCAGCGCGTCGCCGGGCGTAACCAATCCCCCTGTAGCAATTAAGCTGATATCGCGGGTTGCGCCTTTTTTCGCTAAAAATTTCGCTGCCCTCGCGACGGCAAACATCGTCGGAAGTCCGAGATCATCCTCCAAAATCGGCGCCGCGGCGTGGGTTCCCCCTTCCGCTCCGTCCACCGTAATGAAATCGACACCCGATTCCAGTGCGATCTCGAGTTCCTTTTCCAAATGGTGCGTAGCCGCGATTTTAAGTCCTACCGGCACACCCGTTTCCTGCTGCAGCCGGCGAACGAGTTCGATAAATTGTTCTTTGGTATCCACTCCCGGCAGGCGGGAATGGATTTGAGCGTCTTCTCCTTCGGGAATGCCGAACACGTCCCTGAAGTCGCTCCCTATGTTTTTGGCCGGAGTGCGCTGCGGGCTTGAACCCTGCGCTCCCTGTCCCAACTGGATTTCAATTGCGTCCAGCCGGCTGTATTTATCCGGGCTGTTCAGCCAGCCGCCCCGGTTGTATTGTCCGATCAGCAGCCCGGCCGCTTCCCTTTCTTCTTCCATCAATCCCGCTTCGCCGGTGTTTGTCGCCGTTCCGACCCGGGTCGCCGCTTTCGCCAACGCGATCTTGGCGCTTTTACTGAGAGCGCCGCCGAAGGACATGGCCGCAATCATGATAGGGATCGATATCGTTAAAGGCTTCTTAGCGCGCCGGCCGATCGTTACGGAGGTAGATATCGGCACGTTGTCCGGCGTGGGAAAGCGAAACAGATGCACCGGGTTGAACAACAGCTTGTCCCACGGTGAAAACCGCATATGGCTGCCGAGCGGTCTTGCCGGCGGAATGCCTTTGGTCGAGCGCATCAATATTTCCATCATCTGAATGGGGCCGACCTTCTTGGCGACGGGGACCATCTCAAACATGTTTTCCGTATACTGATCTCTTCCCATTCTTTCTATTGCTTTATCCACAACTTCGTTGGCGATGCTTCTGACGATGCCGCTTATAAATTTAAACATATCGCTTCACCCGGCTATTCTTGGTTTTTGCCGAAATTATTTTTCAATTCCTCTACTTTCTGTGCAAGAGATAAACAAATTTGTTTCACTTCCCCTAGCTGCCTCGCTGCGCTTTGTTCTTCCGCCGCAATCCGGTTTAATTTGTCGTCCCCCATGTCTGTCAAATCGTTGAAATGCTGCGTTTCGACGCTGGACAACGTTCCCGCAATCGTCTGCACCCGGTTTAGTTCGGAATGAATGTACGAAAGGGTTTGGCCGAAATCCGAATTTTGCTGCTGCATCTGTTCTTTCCTCCTGATTATTCATTTGGTTAGTTTCACATCGTTAGTTATTTTGTATTAAACTGCCATTATTATGTCCGGCATACGCGAAATAAAAGATAATTGTCAAAATAAACAGCGACCGCTGTCGGAAATTGATTGCGGTCGCTGAAGTATTAATGCGAATGGGCTATATGGTATAGTATATATGCAATATTTTGGCAAAGGAGTCGAACATATGAACTCGATGACATCAGTCGAACAGCACCGCAGAGAAGCCCCGGCTCAAGTGAGATGCATGGTCGTGACCGTGTCGGATACGCGCACGCCGGAAACGGACAAAAGCGGAGCTTTAATGAAACAACTGTTGGAAGAAGCGGGGTATGCAGTCGTCCGTTACCGTATCGTCAAAGACGAATATGATCTGATCCGCGAGCTGATCCGCGAGGCGGCGGCGGACGACGAAGTAGAGGCGCTGCTTCTTAACGGCGGAACAGGAATCGCGCCCCGCGACACGACGTACGAAGCGGTTCGCGATTCATTGGATAAGGAGATGCCCGGCTTCGGCGAAATATTCCGTTACTTGAGCTTCGCGGAAGACATCGGCTCGGCCGCTATTTTAAGCCGGGCTACCGCTGGAGTGGCCGGCCGTACGGCCGTATTTTCCACTCCGGGCTCGTCGGGAGCCGTCCGGCTCGCGATGACGCGCATTATCGTGCCGGAACTGCGGCACGTCATGCGTGAGATTTATAAAGACCGGTAACGACGGGACGCGCCGGTTACGTTCTCCGCCGGGTCAGATGGATATACGTCGCCGCCAAGGCCAACACAAGCACGAATCCTTTAACGATATCGAACGAGTAGTACGGCAGCTTCAGCATGGTCAATCCGTTTAACAGCACACCGATCAGCACGGCGCCGAAGAACGTTCCGATCATATTCGGTTTTCCTGCGCCGAATACGGAGAAGCCTACAAAGACGGCCGCGACCGCTTCCATCAGCAGCGGCGCTCCCGCATCCACTTGGCCCGTACCGACGCGGGAGGCGAACAAGACGCCGGCGATTCCGGCGCAAACCCCGGAAAGAACATAAGCGGCCATCCGTACGCGATTGACCGGAATGCCGGACAAGCGGGCCGCTTCCCTGTTCCCTCCGGTCATATAAAACTGGCGCCCCCAGCGCGTATACTGCAGAAAGATATGAGCGGCCGCTACGGCCACAAGCATAAGGATGACCATAACCGGAACACCCAGCAGCTCGCCCTGACCGATCCAAAGAAATGAAGGGTCGAATACGCCGGGCGCCTTCTCTCCGTTAGGGAATTGCATGTTGTTGTACACGGAATATCCTGCAGTATACGTGCGTTGAACACCCGAGAAAATATACATTACCGCGAGCGTCGCCAATAAATCGGGAATTTTCCATCGAATAATCAGGAACGAATTCATCAAGCCGATCAGCGCGCCGAGCGCAATAGGCACCGCGATAACAACGATAAGCGGCTGCTGATACCAAACCATTAAACTCGCCGAGACGACCGTTGCGAGCGATACCGTCGAACCGACGGACAAATCAAAGCCGTCGACGATCTGGGAGAACGTGACGCCGATTGCAACGAACGTCACGATCGCTATGGCGCGCAATATATCGGTTAAATTTCCCGCGCGGAGGAAATGCTCGTCCAGCAGCCCGAACGCCACGATCACCGCGGCGATCAATCCGACGGTGCCGTATTTAAATGAAGTGTCCAGCACTTTGTCTTTCATTGTTTCATTTCCTCCCCCGCGCTGGCGTAGTACAATATGTTCTCTTCGGAGGCTGCGCCTCTTTCAAGCTCTTTCACAATTCGGCCGTCGCACATAACGTAGATCCGGTCAGCCAAGCCGAGCGCTTCCGTTATTTCCGCAGACATGTATACGATCGCCTTCCCCTGTTGAGCCAGCGAGCCGATGAGCCGGTATATATCGCTCTTCGCCCCGATATCGACGCCCTTCGTCGGCTCGTCGAAGATGTATACGTCCGCGTCGGTCGGCAGCCACTTGCCGATCGCAACCTTCTGCTGGTTGCCTCCGCTTAAGTATTTGACGCTTTGCTGAACGGTCGGCGTCTTTATTCCGATCCGCTCCACCATCTCTCCGGCGTGCTTCCTCTCTTTGGTTGCATCAATGAAACCGTTACGGGAAAATACCCGCATAACGGCCGACGACAAATTTCTCTGCACACTCTCTTCTACGAATACGCCCTGCTTTCTTCGTTCCTCGGGCACAAGCACGATGCCTGCGGAAACCGCTTGCCGAGGCTCCTGGAAACGAACGATCCTTCCGTGCAGCGAAACCGTGCCCGAATCGATCCGATCTGCTCCGAACACGGCCCGCGACAGCTCGGTCTTGCCTGCTCCGACCAAGCCTACGATGCCGACGATTTCTCCGCTTCTCACCGTAAAGCTGACGTCTTTCACCTTCGAACCGCTGGCAACGCCGCGCACTTCCAATACGGTGCCGCCGATATGCGCTTCCGCCTTCGGAAACTCTTCCTCCAACGGCTTACCGAGCATATCGCGAATGATTTCGGGAATGTCCGTTTCATCCGTCCGGCGTGTGGACACGTTGGCGCCGTCTCTCATAACGGTAATCCGGTCGCAAATCTCAAACACTTCATGCAATCGATGAGATATAAAAATGCACCCTACACCGTCATTGCGAAGCTTCTTCATAATTCCGAACAAGCGCCTGGATTCCTCCAAACTTAACGGTGCCGTCGGTTCGTCGAATATGACGTACTTGGCTTTCTGGGCCAACGCTCTCGCAATAAGGACGATCTGTTTTTGAGCGATCGGGAGATCGTCTACTTTGAAGGAGGGGGAAATATTGCTGCCAAGAAGCGAAAGCAGCTGCTGCGCTTCTTTGTGCAGCCGGCTCCAACGTACCCAGCGGATCGGGCCTTGAGCGATGAGGTCCATCCAAATATTTTCTGCGACCGTCAAGCTTCCGACGAGCGCCGTATCCACCTCTTGATAGACGCACTGGATACCGGCTTTCATCGCATCCAGGGGAGAGCGAACCGTAATGACGCGCCCGTCCATGGTAATCGTTCCGCTATCCGAGACGTACGCGCCGGACATAATTTTCATCAGCGTACTTTTCCCGGCGCCGTTCGCGCCCAACAGGGCGTGAATTTCCCCCGGTTTCGCTTCGAACGATACGCATCGGAGCGCCTTTACGCCCGGAAAAGATTTCTCTATGTCTATCATCTGTAAACTCACGGCTCTACCCTGCTACTGAAAACATAGAAAAATGTCTATGTTCAGAGTGTTCCTGCTTCAACGTGCCCCGCCTCGCCGCAACTACTACGGTTTGCTATAGCACTCCACAGGCGTAAATTCCGACGTAGCCCGCCGTACATATACGTATGCTCGTTAGGTGAGCACAGCGTATTCTGTTGCTTGCATGAGGTTGATTGCCGCATTCAAGTCCCTGTCTATCGACTTGCCGCAGTTTTCGCAAACATAGATCCGTTCGGATAACAAGAGCCGCTCTTTCTTATTTCCGCAACAGGAACATAGTTTGCTCGACGGATAGAACGCAGCGACTTCCCGAAGTTCCGCCCCGATCTTTTTGCAGGCGTTCTGCAGCTTGATCTTGAAATCGAAGAGTCCCTGATCCGCAATCGCTTTGCTCAAATGCCGGTTCTTCATCATGCCTTTGACATTCAATTTCTCGATGGTGATATACGCCGGCTTGGTTTTTGCCAGCGCACTTACGACACAGGCACGATATGCATCCCTCATGCGGGCAAGTCTCGCTTGCAACTTTTGCACTCTGAGCACGTTTTTGGCTATGTTGCGGTACGTTCCAGCAGCAGATACACCTCCTTTCTTTTTGGATTCGTATTTTCTTGACAACGACCGCTGTTGTCTTTTCAATCGTTTCTCCGTGCGCCTTATGGCTGAAGTCTTGTTGATATTGGGAAAGGATTCGCCATTGGAGACGACGGCAAATTCCTTCAACCCCAAGTCGATACCGATGCCGCTGCCGGACGGCGGTTCCGGTATGATTTTTCCCTGCACGACCGTCACACTGACATAGTATCTGTCCGTTTTCTGTGTTACGGTTCCGCCAGTTACTTTGGCGCTTACCGGCAAGTAACCAAACTCTTTGAGGCATACCCATCCGAGCGTCGGGATTTTCACCCGATGGCGCTCTGCCGTCCAGTCTCCTGAGTTGTTCTTTGGCGCGTAAAAACCGATGTCTTGATCCCGCTTCTTCTTAAAACGCGGGAATCCGCTCACTCCCTTGAAAAACCGTTTATATGCCGTTTCTGCATTGACTATGGCTTTCTTGCGGGCTTTGGAGGACACGTCCTTAATCCAAGGGAGCTCAAGTGAGTGGACGTTGTTCACCCATTTATCGAACTCATTGGCGTTCATAAACGGCAATCCTTGTTCATGACGCTGCTTGTTCGTCGCGATGAACAAGTTGTACAAATAGCGGCATACGCCACACGTCCGATGGATCTGTTGCTTCTGCTCGTACGTTGGTTTGATCTCGGTTTTGAAGGCTTTTAGCATTCTGAATAATCCTTTATCTTGTTCAAGATGATTGTTGCATAGGAGACAAGTTTATTCATTTGAATCCTCGAAATACGAACATTTGTTCTATGATATTATAATAGCAGAACGAACGTTCCTTAGCAACAATCAAGATGAACTCAGCCATCTTTTTTCTGTATGTCGCAATCCATGGATACGACAGGAAAATATATGGATGATCGAGATTACATCACGCACCATTTATTATTGCGGAGACAGGGATTCATTGTTAACTAGAACTATTTCCACCCCATGTGACGAAAGAAATGATTCGAACCATTCAAAACCGAAACGGACAAAACTACTCGGGAATAGATCAGAGACTTACCTCTGAATCCGGATTTTTTCACTTCCTTAAGCGAGAATCCCCATCGGCTTGTCCTCCGATGGGGGTTTTAAGTTCCGCGTTTTGAGAGTTTTTCTTATTGCTTTTCGATGTCTTTCATCCAGTCCGCGTAGCCTTGCTCGCTGCTGCCCCAGCCTTCAACATACTGGCTGAGCTCGGCCGTCGAAATTGGCTGTTCCGGCAGTTGTTCCCGGTGTACGAACACCGGATCGAGAACGACCGTTGCCGGCGTCTCGTCGCCGTGGAATTTCTGGTACAGGTAACGCACCTGCACGCGGCCGATGTCCTTCGGATCGACTGCGGCGGAAGCGACCCATGGGGAGTCCGCTTTCTGAATCATCTGCAAATCTTCGTCGCTCATATCGATGCCGTATACTTTAATCTCGTTGCGTCCGGCTTGCTCGATAGCGCGGGTCGCGCCTTTCGCGAATTCGTCCCACGAAGCCCAAACGGCCGTAATATCGCCTTTGTTCGGATATTGCTTCAAGATCGCTTCCATCTGCGCCTGCGTATCGAGCGCCGTGCTTGCCGACGCGCTTCCGAACGCCGCGATTTCTTTAATTTCGGGATACTTTTGCTGGAATGCGCTGTATGCGATTTGACGGCGCTCCATCGGGGCGAACCCGGCAACCCAAATTTTTACGATAGTGCCTTTCCCGCCTGCATCTTGCGCAAGACGCTCCAGCGTCATCTCCGCCATCTTTTCGTCACCTTGTTGAAGCACCGTAACGCCCGGAACGTTCAAATCCGCATCAAATGCGACAACCGGAATGTTCTTCTCCAACGCCTTCTTCACGCCGGCTTCAAGCGCGCCCGCTTGTCCGTGGTCGATCAATATGCCGTCGAAGCCTTGGTTGATCGCCGCTTCCAAATTGCTCGCCATCTTCGCCAAGTCGCCGTCGGCCCCAAACACCTGCACTTCGCCGCCGAATTTGGTCACTTGCTCCGTAACGCCGTCGATATATTGCGACGAGAACGTACCGATATTAAGCTGCATAATAAGCGCGATCTTCTTGCCTGCCAAGCTATTCTCTTCCGCAGCAGCCGTCTCTTCCGCCGGCGCTTGTTCCGTTCCTTCCGCCGCGCCCGTCGAAGGCGCACCGCCTTCGTTGCTTGCCGTCTTTGCTCCGCAGCCCGCAACCACAACCGCCAGCGCGATCAGCAGCAATTTCACCCATGCTCCGTTCCAGATCCGTTTCATCGATAATGCTCCCCTTCTTATATATATATATTTCCGGTTTAATCCCTAGCAATCTACTAGGTTTTAGCACTGATAGATGATATATTATCACCCGCCATGTGCACCGTCAATGCTTTTTTCCGTACACGAAACAAGGACGGAAGCCGCCGCTTCCGTCCACTCAATGCAATATTATTTCTCAGTCCCTTGTTGCGATATATGCGGGACGCGGAGGGAGACCCGAGAACGGTTCCGTCAATTTGTTCTCGACGCTGTTGAATACGTAGAACGCGTTGCTTCTCGGATACGGTGTGATGTTGCTGTTGGAGCCGTGCATTATGTTGCAATCGAAAAACACGATGGAGCCCGCTTTGCCGGCCGGTTGTTCGATGCCGCTTTCTTTGACGAGCCATGTCAAGCTTTCCTGGTCCGGAACTCCGTACTCTTGCCGGCGCAGCGAATTCTCGTAGTTTTTATCCGGCGTTCTTCCGACGCATGCAATGAAATGCTTATGGGAGCCCGGTATGACCATCAGCGGTCCGTTAAACGGGTAATTATCGCTCAGCGCAATGGAGCAGCTTAACGCCCGCATGCGGGGCATGCCGTCTTCCACGTGCCATGTCTCGAAATCGGAATGCCACTGGAACTCTTTGCCGCGAAAACCCGGCTTAAAGTTGATTCGGGATTGATGAATATACACTTCGCTGCCTAATATTTGTTTCACGGCCGCCTGCAATTTCGGATGATTGGACAATGCTTTGAACACTTCATTGTCGCGGTGAACGGCAAATACCGACCGAACTTCTTCGCTTTCAGGCTCGAGAATGACCTCGGGCTTCTTCAAGCCGCGGCTCTCCGTCAGCAGCTTATGCAGCTCCTTCTGAAGCTCGGCGACCTCATCCGGGGTGAAGAACGGATCCATGAACAAATATCCGTCCTTCTCGTAACCGTTCAAATCGTCTTTCGAGAGCGGACCGTCGTAATCATTCGGATATACGACCGGGTCTTGGCGCTTCAAAATTTGCGGCTGGTCCGCCACGCGGGACGGATATACGTCTTTTACGGCATTGTTCGTTTGCATATGCATTCTTTCTCCTCTCTCATTACATTATCATTATGTCAATAACGGGTAGGCGCCCTCTTCGTCATGCTTTTCCTGCCCCGTACAAGGCGGATTGAACACACATACGACCCTCAAGTTCGTCTTCGCTTCCACCCGGTGGCGGTCATGCTTATTTAATAAATACATGGTCCCCGGGGAAATGCGGTATGTTTCGCCTGTTTCTTTATCGGTCAACAGCCCTTCGCCTTCAATGCAATACACCGCTTCGATATGGTTCTTGTACCACATGTCCGTTACGGTTCCCGCGTATAACAGGGTGTCGTGCAATGAAAATCCTACACCGTCATCCTTTAAAATAAGTCGGCGGCTTTCCCATGTTTCGGCTTTTACGTTGCGATCGCTGTTTTCAATGGAAACCAAGCTGCGTACGATCACGTTATACGGACCCCTTTCCAGCTCTTATTGCTGCATTCACTGCCGCGTCGATTCGTTCGAATCCCCTGCTTAAGCCTTCGTCTTCGATCGTGAGCGGGGGCATCAGTTTAAACACTTCGTCTTTCGGTCCCGATGTTTCCATAATGATTCCTCGCGAGAAAGCCTCGCGGCAAATATCGGACGCCAAGCCTTTGACGCCGCAAGCGATGCCTTGAAACAAGCCGCGTCCGCGAAGCTCGCCTTGCAGCTCAGAATATTTCATCAACAGACCTTGAAGGAAATTCGTAATGCGGTCCGCCTTGCGCATCGTTTCCGATTCGAACTTATCGTCTTTCCAATAATCAAGCGCGGCCGCGGCCGTTACGAATGCCAAGTTGTTGCCGCGAAACGTGCCGTTGTGCTCGCCCGGAGTCCATATGTCGTATTCCGGCTTGATGAGCGTCAGCGCAAGCGGCAGTCCGTACCCGCCGATCGACTTGGACAGACAGACGATATCCGGCTGTATGCCCGCAGGCTCGAAACTGAAGAAAGGCCCCGTTCTCCCGCAACCGGCTTGAATGTCGTCGACGATCAACAATATGCCGAACTTACGGCATATGCGTTCGATTTCTTTCAACCATTCGAACGAGGCTGCGTTCAAGCCGCCTTCTCCCTGCACCGTTTCAACGATGACGGCTGCCGGAGTGTCTATACCGCTTCCGCTGTCTTCAATGAATCGCTCCAAATACGCCGCGGTATTCACCTCGTTGCCGAAGTATTTATCGAACGGCATCGAAACCGCGTTGTTGAGCGGCACCCCGGCTCCGCCGCGCTTCGTTCCGTTCCCCGTGAGGGCTAATGAACCGAGCGTCATGCCGTGAAACCCGTTCGTGAAACTAAGCACGGTTTGACGTCCCGTCACCTTTCTGGCCAGCTTCAAAGCGCTCTCCACGGAATTCGTTCCCGTAGGGCCCGGAAACATCACCTTATAATCAAGATTACGCGGTTTCAAAATGACGTCCACGAACGTTTCCAACAGCTGCTTCTTCGCTTCCGTCGCCATATCGAGGCTGTGCGCTACGCCGTCGTCCATAATGTAGCTTACCAGCTTATCCTTCAGCTTCGGATTGTTATGTCCGTAGTTGAGCGCGCCCGCCCCTGCGAAAAAATCGATATATTCATTCCCCTCCGCGTCCCAAACGCGATATCCCCGCGCCTTGGTAAACAAGGCCGGAAACCCCCGGCAATAGCTGCGGACTTCGGATTCCACCCTTTCGAATACTTCGAGCGGAGATTTCGGCAAAACAACCGTTTGCAATGACATAATCATTACCTCCCGTTGGTGTATCTTTATTTTATAGGTCCGATCCGGAACAGCATTTCGTCTTCATGCGCTCCGCCCGGAAACAATTGCGACGCAAAACCGTCCGCAATTCGACACTCTACATTTCGGTCCCGTGCAAACCCGAGAAACAGCGATTGCGAACGTTCGTTGGAGGGTGAGATTGTCGCCTCGATATATTGCAAGTCGCGATTCTCCGCCCGCTCCAGAACATGGTCAAGCAGCTTTCGGGCAATCCCTTTTCCGCGTGCTTCCTTATCTACCGCTATTTGCCATACAAACCACGTGTCCGGCCTGCTCGGAGCGCGAAACCCGGTCACGAATCCGACCGGTCTGCCTCCGATTTCCGCAATGGCGCACGTATCGTTATAATATTTGCCGAGCATCAAATAACAGTAGGCCGAATTGACATCCAGCGTACCGGAATTGCGCACCAACTCCCAGATGCCGGCGCCGTCCGTTTCATCCGGCTTGCGTATCCGGAGCCCGGCCTCCTTACTGCCGGCCGGCGCCTCGGATGTGTCCAGATGTTTCGTACCTCTCGTCAATTCGTTCACTCCTTGTTTTTTGGCATTCGGATAACGGCCGGATCCGGTTGCAACGGCTGTTCGCTGTCCCGAAACCGCGATAGAAACGCCTGCAATCGCTCGCTCTTCGGATTATCAAACAATTCCTTCGGCGGGCCTTGCTCGACGATATTCCCATCGTCAAAAAACACGACCCGATCGGCAACGTCACGGGCGAACGCCATCTCGTGCGTGATGAGGAGCATCGCCGTCTCGCCTTCCTCCGCGATCTCCCGGATCACGCCGAGCACTTCTCCGACCAACTCCGGATCGAGCGCCGAGGTCGGTTCGTCGAACAGCATGATCTTCGGCTGCATCACCAATGCGCGGGCAATCGCCACCCTCTGCTTCTGTCCGCCCGACAATTGCGCGGGATAAGCGTCCACTTTGTCCGCGAGACCGACTTTCTCAAGCATCCGGACGGAGCGCTCCTTCGCCACCGCTTTCGATAAGCCGAGCACATGAACAGGCGCCTCCATACAGTTTCGTAGTATCGTCATATGCGGGAACAAGTTGAAATGCTGGAACACCATGCCGATGCTGCCGCGGAGCCGGTGAAGATGTTTTTCTCCCGCGCGGACGAGCGCTCCGTTCTTCTTCTGATGCCACAAAAATTCGCCGTCGACTTCGATCGTCCCGTCCGTCGGCTCTTCCAGCGTCATGAGCAGTCTTGCGATCGTCGTTTTTCCCGAGCCGCTCGGCCCGATTACCGCAACCTTTTCCCTCGGCCGAATGTCCAAGTCAATCCCCTTAAGCACGTGCAAATCGCCGAATTTCTTATGGATGTTGCGAAACTTCACGACAGGATCGTCGGTTACGGTTAATTGAATCGTATCCGGTTGTGCGTACATGTAGCGATCACCTCCGGTTGAATTTCTTTTCCAATCTATTGATGAATATCGCGGACGGCAAACTGAGCGCCAAGAAAATTACCCCGACCATCGTTATCGGTTCTATATAGCGGAAATGCGCGGAGCCGTATAACTTGGCTTGCAGCAGCATCTCCGGAAGCGCGATGGCAATTAGAAACGGTGTTTCTTTAAACATGGTGATAAAGTAATTGCCAAGCACCGGAATGACCGGGGGAATGGCTTGGGGCAAAACAATACGAGTCCAAGTATGAAATCTGGTAAAGTTCAATGCCCGGGACGCTTCCCATTGCCCCTTGGGAATATTGTCGATTCCCGCACGAAACACCTCGGATAAATAACTGCTGTAGTGAATTCCCAGCGCGGTAATCCCCGCCGCGAATGTGCCGAGTACAATTCCAAACTCCGGCAATACATAGAAAATGAAGAACGCCTGCACAAGCAGCGGTGTACATCGAATGAAATCTATGACAAAACCGGTTGATTTCTGTATCCAATTATTATTGACGCGCCTCACCAGAGCTAATAACAACCCCATGATAAGTGCCGCTAAAAAACCGACAACCGTCGCCGCTATCGTCGTCTTTGCCCCTTGTAACAACAATGGGAGCACCTCCGCGACGACTTCCCAACTCCATTTGTCTTCGATTACCGCCACCTCCCTGCCGTTGCTCTTCGTTCATACCAACGAACAAGAAGCAACATCGGATAAGCGATGGCAAAATACATCACAAGCAGCAGCGTGAAAATTTCTGCCGTACGCCATGTCGTATTATTCAACACGTTCGCCTGGAACGTTAAATCAGCTAAAGTAATGAGCGAGACTAACGAAGTCGACTTCAACAGCTCAATCAGCAAGTTGCCGAAAGAAGGAAGCATCATCATAAACGCTTGTGGAAGAATGACCAGACGAAGCCGCTGGAACGGGGTGAAATTAAGAGCGACGGACGCTTCCGTTTGCCCTTTCGGCACGGACAAAATCGAGCTTCTGACGATTTCCGATCCGTATGCGCCGTAGTTGAGTCCGATTGCCAACAATGCGGCCAGAAACGGCGGCATGCTGTTCACTTCAAAGAGAATCGGCGGCACGTAGAAGAACCAGAACATTTGCACAAGCAAAGAAGATCCCCTGAACACTTCCACGTATACATTCGTAGCCCATCGAACCCATGCCCACTTCGAAAGTCTGCTTAAACCTGCAATGAATGAAATGATAAGTGCCAGCGCCGCCGAGGCTGCCATTACTTCAATCGTAATAACGGCTCCCTCAAGCAATAAGGGCACTAGATCCAAAGGAGCAGGCATGCATCTACGCAACTCCTCTCACTTCGTTCCGGAGCGGGGAGCCCCATGCTCCCCCTTCGAAACGAATCAAAATAAATCTTACTTGATCAGTTCCTCCGACGTCACATCGCCGGGCAGTTCGGCTTCCGTGAACCCGAATGGAGAAATTATTTCGAGCAGCTTGCCTTCGTCCTTCAGCTTTTGCAGTCCTTCGTTGAAAGCTTTCTGGAAATCTTCATCGCCTTTGCGGAATGCGGTAGCGCCGTATCCCCAGACTTCCTTCCCGTCAATGACAGGCTGTTTGAAATCGGTCACGCGCTCGATATCTTTGTTTTGTTCCGAATTGATGAACGCTTGCAGCGAAGGTCCGGTCATCGTAACCGCATCGACCCGTCCGGCTTTCAATGCTCCAACGACAGCCGGCTGATCGTTAAAGATTTTAATTTGGCTTTCTTTCACACCGATTTTCTTCAAGTATTCGATCTCGATCGCACCCGTCATCACGCCGACAGTGACATCCGGATTCGCTTTAATATCTTCGTAGCTGTGAAGGTTTTTCGGATTTCCCGGTTTTACCCCGAGAGCTTCGCCGACACGGTATTCCGGATTTGCAAACAGCACTTCCTTGCCGCGCTCCGGATTGATGAACATGCCCGCGGTAATCATGTCGAACTGTTTCGCCTTTAAGCCCGGGATTAACGAACCGAAATCGACAAGCTTCCCTTCCATTTCGTTAATTCCCATCTCTTTCAGCACAGCCCGGGCGACTTCCACAGCCTCTCCCGTCAATTGTCCGTCTTGCGTCTTGTAGGCGTACGGATTCTCGTTTGCGAAACCGATCACGACTTTCCCGGCCTGTTTCGCTTTCTCCAATGTCGATTCGCCGCCGCTTGCCGTCGATTCGCCACCGGTTTGCGCCGTCTCGCCGTCGCTTCCTGTCGTTGCGCCGCTGTCCTCCTCCGGAGGTTGCGTTGAAGCCGCCTGGCCGCAAGCTGAGAGCAGCACCACCGTCAGAACACATAGCACCAAAACCAACCACTTCTTGTTACCCATACTTCGACTCCCTTCGTCATTTTTTGATATAAATCCACCTTATAAGTTCTGTTCAGATAATCATTGGTGTGGATTCATAACTAAAACTTATGACTTATTTATATTACCATACTTAACATTTGGGCTCACCCAGCATATTCCATCGTCATCCCTTCATAAGCCCGCTCAGTCCGGATGAGCGGCGATTACCTGGGGGGTCCTCCTTTTTCCTCCCATATCCTCCAGGGTCCTCCCATATCCTCCCATACCCCATACGCAACAAAAAACGCCTCACCGGAGTGTTTCCGGCAAGGCGTGTATGCAACCTGATGTTTGCGCTTCGTAAATGTCGTTTTGATTCCGAACCTCTATGAACCTGTCGGCATGCCGCCATTCACGTGAATTGTCTGTCCCGTGACATAGCTGGAATCGTCGGAAGCAAGGTAAACGTAGGCCGGCGCCAATTCGTACGGTTGAGCCGCCCGCTTCATCGGTACTTCCGTACCGAAGACGCTCGACTGGTCGGCAGGAAACGAGGAAACGATCAGCGGCGTCCAGACCGGGCCGGGTGCCACCGCGTTGACCCGGATGCCGAAATCGACCAACTGGAGCGACAATGATCTTGTAAACGTAAGATCCGCGCCCTTCGTCGCAGCGTAATCCAATGCATCTTTACTGCCTACGTACGCGACTCTCGAAGCGGTATTGATAATGGTGCTGCCCCGTTTCATATATGGAACGGCGGCGCGGGCGAAATAAAAATAGGAGTAAACGTTCGTGCGAAACGAATCGTCCAACTGGTCGTCGGTTAATGAAAGAATGGTCGGTTGATACGGATGGTAAGCGGCGTTGTTCACAAGAATGTCAAGCGAACCGAACGTGTTTACCGTGCGCTGTACGGCTTCGTTGACGAATGAGGAGTTCCTGATGTCGCCGGAGATGAGCAGGCATCGGCCGCCGAGCGCTTCAATGCGGTGTTTCGTCTCTTCCGCATCGATATGTTCGTTCAAATAAACGATGGAGACGTTTGCGCCTTCCTTGACGAAGGCGTATGCCACGGCACGGCCGATACCGGAATCTCCTCCCGTGATAATGGCCGTCTTTCCCAACAGTTTTCCTGCAGGCCTGTAATACGGATTTTCGGAGATCGGGCGAGGAACCATGTAAGCCTCAATCCCGGGCTGGCCCGGCTGCTCTTGCGGCGGGAACGCGATCGGTTTTTCCTTGCACTCCACTTCTTTTCCAACGTAGGGATATACCGGGTACATTCGATTTCTTCCTCCTGTGCAAAAGCCCATAGGCATTTATCACAGTATATTCACGGAAGACGGTTCGGTTCGTTTCGATTGGTTGGCCCTGCTGTTTCGAATGAATAATAAAAAAATGGAAATGTTAAAGATATAAACTGAACATTGGAGGCAATACCCATGATCGTGTTGCTTATGAAGCTTGTGGCAACTCCGCTCGTTCTTTGGCTGGCAGATTGGATGCTTGCGGACGTATATTATCCGACGTTAACTTCGAGCCTATCGACCGGCCTTACATTGGCGATTATTGGATATGGCACGGAATGGCTTATGCTTCGGCGCGGAACGCTTTGGCTTACCACGATTGTGGACTGGGCGGTAACTGCGGCCATTGTGTATGTGAGCCAGTTTATGTTTCCGGGAACATTCGTTACCGTCATGGGCGCATTGCTGACCGGAGGAGTTATGGCGATCGCCGAGTATTTCATGCACCGGTATGCGATCGACAGAGGCGCATTGGCTACACGGGCTTAAGCGGCAAGTGGCTGTAACGGGGCTGTACAAGCCAGTACAGCCCCTAACATTTTGTATTCTGAACCGCCACTTGTTTCACTTCGGCACAACGTGGTTCATCCGTGAATCACGGTGTTTCACTGTGAAACAAGCACACCCGTTCAACCGCCTCTTGTTTCACTTCGGCACAACGTGGTTCATCCGTGAATCACGGTGTTTCACTGTGGAACAAGCGCTCCCGTTCAACCGCCTCTTGTTTCACTTCGGCACAACGTGGTTCATCCGTGAATCCCGGTGTTTCACTGTGAAACAAGCACTCCCGTTCAACCGCCTCTTGTTTCTCTTCGGCACAACGTGGTTCATCCGTGAATCCCGGTGTTTCACTGTGAAACAAGCACTCCCGTTCAACCGCCTCTTGTTTCTCTTCGGCACAACGTGGTTCATCCGTGAATCCCGGTGTTTCACTGTGAAACAAGCACTCCCGTTCAACCGCCTCTTGTTTCACTTCGGCACAACGTGGTTCATCCGTGATCGAGGTATATTCAATGAAGCGGGTACGTCTTTTAGCGGAAGTTTTTTTGCAAACCCTTGAATTGCTGTTTCCTTTCTGAAACTTATAAATTCTAGGCTTATAAGAAAAACGCCTTACGGTGTGCTTTAGCTCAACAGTTATCGCCACATAAAGGGGTGTGGGATATACCTCCGTCGCTCCTCTAGGGTATCCCACACCTATTCACCATTCTGTTTTCCGTAACCGGAATTTCTCCGGCTATCCGGTACCAAAAGATCTGTTTCAGGCACTGTAACCGGATTTTTCCGGCTATTAGGACCAAAAAGCATTGTTTCGAGCTCCGTAACCGGATTTTTCCGGCTATGAGGTGCCAAAAGCACCGTTTCGAGCTCCGTAACCGGAATTTCTCCTGCTAGTAAGTCCCAATAGCATCATTTCAGGCTCCGTAACCGGTTTTTTGATTTTTTCCGGCAAGCCTATCCCCAAATTCTTATAAATATAACGTAGAAAAAAGCTTGCTTAACGCAAGCTTCGCTTGTTTGCGTTGATTTATGTGAACGTCTGATTTGTTGAATTGATTTTCTTACATCCGATGTGTCCAATTTAAAAATGAGGCCCTTTAAAGCCGTTCAGCCGCGCAATAACGCCGATTTGTCCGGCGTGGTACGCTTCGTGCGCATACACGTGATGGAATACCCAGCGCCAAGTCGGCGGAGAGGGCGGCTTCCACCCGTCGGAAAACGCCGGAACGGCGATCAAACGATCGCCGTCCTCGACTGTCATTGACTCCAGCAAACCGTCCGTTTGACGCCGAATCTCGATGTAAGCTTCCGTCAAAGCGACCGGGCTATCGAGCGGCACATCCTTCATCGCCGCCCGTCTGCCGAGCGCCGTCTCATGAATCCATCCGTCCTCGCCCTCGACGATATGCCGAATGATCCATGCGACGGAATTCGGATGATCACGATGAGTGCGGAACCAAGCATCCTGCGGAAGCTCCCGCAAATACGGAAGCAGTATCTTGCGAACATCGTTCCGGTACGGGAACAGGTCGATTAATTTCATTTGCCTGCGCCAATCCTTTCATATTCGCAAAAAGTATACAAATAAGGATTCAGTATATCCGTCTCTCCCGCCTGCTCCGAGATCAACCGCCAATCGGAACGGTCCCAACCCGGAAAAAACGTATCCCCTTCAAACGTATGGTGTATATGAGTCAAAATCAATTTTCCCGCAATAGGCAAAAACTGCTCATACACCTGCTCCCCGCCGATCACGTACACTTCCCCCGAGCCGGCAACGGCAACGGCTTCCTCTATCGAATGAACCGCGTCGCAGCCTTCCGGCCGGTAATCATGACGGCCCGTAAGAATAATGTTGCGCCGTCCCTTCAAAGGCTTGCCGCCGAACGATTCGAACGTGTTGCGCCCCATGATGACGGGATGGCCCATCGTTTTGCCGCGGAAAAATTTCACATCCGCCGGCAGCCGCCAAATGATTGCATTCCCGCGCCCGATCACTCCGTTCTCTGCGACCGCCGCAATCAGCGCAATGTTGCTCTTGACGCCGTTACTCATTTTTGCCGCCACCTCCTTACACAGCCACAGGGGCTGAAATGCGCGGATGAGACTCGTACCCGACGATCTCGAAATCTTCGTAACGGTACTGGAATATCGACTCCGGCCGACGCTTAATGACAAGCTTCGGAAGTGGATACGGCTCCCGCGTCAACTGCAGTTTCACCTGCTCCATATGATTGGAGTAAATATGCACGTCCCCGCCCGACCAAACAAGCTCACCGACGTCCAAATCGCATTGCTGCGCGACCATATGCGTAAGCAGCGCGTAGCTCGCAATGTTGAACGGCAATCCAAGGAACGTATCGACGCTGCGCATCGTAAACATGCATGAAAGACGGCCGTCCGCAACGTAAAATTGATAGACGAAATGGCAAGGCGGCAGCGCCATCCGGTCCACTTCCGCGACATTCCATGCGCTTACAATATGGCGGCGGGAATCCGGATTTCGCTTAATCGCGCCGATGACATTCGCCACTTGATCGATCGTCCGGCCGTCGCCTGCGGGCCACGAACGCCACTGCGATCCGTACACCGCGCCGAGATCGCCGTTCTCATCAGCCCACTCGTCCCAAATCGAAACGCCGTTTTCCTTCAAATAGCGGATGTTCGTGTCCCCGCTAAGAAACCACAGCAATTCGTGAATGATCGATTTCATGTGCACTTTCTTGGTTGTAACAAGCGGGAAGCCTTCCGACAGGTCAAACCGGAGCTGCCGGCCGAACACCGACCGTGTGCCCGTTCCCGTCCTGTCCGCCTTGTCCACCCCGTTCTCAAGTACGTCCTTGAGTAAATCCAAATAAGCTTTCATCCGCAATGCCCCCTCCGTCCGCCGTTAACTACTTTTATCATCGTAAAAATGATGCGCCGCTTCCACCCGTTCCCCGAACTCCATAATGCCGAACGAATACCGGGGCTGCCACCGCTTGTCCGTAGGCGATCCCGGGTTGAACAGCAGCACGCCGTCGACGGCCTCGTAATGCGGCACATGGGAGTGCCCGAAGACGACGATATCGACCGGCTCGTCCCGGAACGCGTGGAACGCTTTCCACTCTGTCGTTCGGCCGGGGCCTGTATCGCCGTGAAAGAGTCCGATGCGCCGCCCGGCAAGCTCGATAATCTTTCGCCGCCCGAAGCGGCGGACGATGTCGGCGCCGTCGTTGTTGCCTGCGACGGCTTCAAGCGGCGCGATGCTCTCGAGCATCGCGGCGACCGCCGGATCGGTAAAATCGCCGGCGTGGAGAATGATGTCGACGCCATGCAGGCCGTCGACTAGAATGCGCGGCAGCGATGCGGCACGCGAAAACATATGCGTGTCGGATACGACCCCGACACGAACAGGCGCGGCTGCCATCAGTCCAACACCGCGTGTATATGCTTCTTCGTTACGGACCAATGCGAAGCCGTCCAGTATTTCTCTTTATCTTTCACGAAGATGATTTGAGGAGATTCGTGCTTGACGCCGAGATCTTCCGCGATTTGATTCGAAACCGGACGGGATTCGATGACCTTGACCATGACGTAATCCACGCCGTCTTTCGGACTGCCGTTCAAATACTCCTCGTATTCCTCAAGCGCGGCGGCGCTGACGGGGCATGTCGTGCTGTGCTTGAGCACAAGCACCGGCTTGTCCCCCGAAGACTCCAACGCTTCGCGCCATTGTTCGATTGTAGTAATTTCTCTATAGTCGGCCATTGTAAACCTGCTCCTTTCTTAAACTGTAACGGGTTTCCCCGAATCCGCCGACGCGTATATCGCATCGACGATCTGCTGCACGAGTATGCCTTCTTCCGGAGTGGACAGCGGCGTCGGCTCCCCGCGGCAAGCGTTCAGGAACGCTCCGATTTCCGCATGGTACGCATCAACTTTCGGCAAGTAAGCAGGGGCGATATCGATAAGCGTGCCGTGCCGGTCTTTGTAGATGCCGACCGGCGAGAAGCTGCAGCCGCCTTCCGTGCCGTACAGCTGGACGTTCATCCGGTCGTTCTCCTTCATGTGGACAATGAAGCTCGCCTCCAGATGCAGCGATGCGCCGTTGTCGAACGTAATCATAGCCATCGCCAAATCCTCGACCGAGTAGTTCTCATAGTCCCATTGCCCGCCCCAAGTGGGGGTGAGCGGCCGGTTGCCGAGCTCGCGGTACGTTTTGCCGATTACGTGAACCGGCTTCGGGTATCCCATAAAGTATAATCCCAAATCCAACATATGTACGCCGATATCGATGAGCGGACCTCCGCCTTGCAGCTCCTTGTTCGTAAATACGCCCCAGCCCGGAATGCCGCTGCGGCGCAGAGCCTTAATTTTACCGGAATATACGTGTCCGAGCTCGCCGGCGTCAATATATCTCCGAAGCATCTGCGCTTCCGCCGAGAAGCGGAAATGAAATCCGTAATGCAGCAATTTGCCCGACTTTCGCGCGGCATTCGCCATCTCTCGCGCTTCCGCAGCATTCATCGCAGGCGGCTTCTCGCACAGCACGTTGCAGCCGGCCTCAAGCGCCGCAATCGCCGCGCCCGCATGGAACTTGTTCGGCGTGCAGACACTGACCGCATCCAGTTCCATCTTGGCGAGCATGTCCCGATAATGCGTGAACGTATGCTCGATCCCGAATTCCTGCCGGTTCAATTGAAGCACATCCTCATTCACGTCGGCCACGGCCACGACCTCGGCCTTGTCGGGGTACTTGAAGTAATTTGCAATATGCGCGCCGCGCGCGATGCCTCCGCCTCCGATGATGCCGATCCGAAGTTTTTTGTCCATCCGACTGATCCTCCGATTTGCGCAACATTTTGTCCAAACAATAGCTTTATTGTAGTCCAATCGGAAGCGGCTTTCAACGAGGGGGCCGATCTGTCCGGGTCTAATCGTATGGACGCGAACGGTCGTGGCGGGCGTATGGAAATATATCTTTCATTTTCGTAATCGGCGGGTCGTCCGCGTACGGCGGTTTTGGCGGTTCCTGTTGTTGAGGCGCTTCGGTCGCTTCGGTCGCCTCGGACGCTTCGACGGCCTGCGGCTCTTTGAGCACGACCGCATCGATCGGGGCGGTTTCGCCGCCGTCTTCATCATCGAACCATGTTTCCTCCATACGGCGCAGCCTCATTGCAATGGAGATCAATACCGTCAAACACAGCGTCGCATTGAACGGCCAAAACCAGGCTTCCCCGAGTTGGAAAGAAACGAGTTCCACTGCCGCCAGCCCGACTAGAATAACCAAACTGCTCTTTCTCATCAGCGGTCGCCTCCCGTCACGGCGAATAAGGACAACGCGCGTTCCACGCATTCGGCCAACACGTCATGTCCGTCGTTGTTCGGATGAATGCCGTCTTCGGAAATGAGCCGCTCTTCCCTCATTAAGAATGCCGGGTACACCGGAGCGACCCGCACGAACCGTCCGTAACGAGCCGCGGCTCTCGCAATGCAGCGGTTCAGGAAGCGCACCCATAGAACGGCGTCGTTAAACATCGGAAGCGGATTGTAATTTTCAAGCAAAACGATTTGAACGTGTCCCCGATTGTTCGTGCGGCTGAGATGGAACACCTCATCCAACAATTGATCATATGCGTTGGAAAACTTCCGCATAGCCGGTTTCATAGAGTTGGCGAGACCTTCCATGTACATCTTTTGGGCGGCTTGTATCAAGTCGTTGCCTCCGGCGGACAACGTGATCAAGTCAGCGTTGCTGATATGTTCGCGAAGCGTATCGTCGCCGCGGACCTTCTCGTACAATTCCGACGTTGTCGCTCCGACCGTGCCGCAATGGTGCAGCGTTACGTCCCCCCGGTGCTTAGTCATTCGCTTGTAAATCCTGTGAACAAATCCCCGCTGTTCCTCGGCTCCGGTCCCGAACGTCAACGAATCCCCGAGCGCGGTGTAAACGAATGGTGACGCCATCGCAATCCCCCCAAGCCCAGAACTTTACTTCATGATATTCAATTGTGCAAAAAATGGGCTTGGACCGGGAAATATTTTTTTTGTTGCGGCTGAAATGACGGTTAAGGCAAATATTGTTCTGCGGCCAAAATCAACTCGTCTTCAATAAAGTACAGATTGAACAACCGCTTATACTCTTTCACTTTGTCGTTAAACCGGTCCCTATCCGCAGCATGCAATAATGTACCGTCTAAAACGTATGTTTCTACGTCACCTGCCGCAATCGCCTTCACATACTCTTCATTCTCATTCTCAACGTGGAAATTGTTCGGGGAATACCCGTCATTGCCGACCATTACCGCATAATCAATCATAAAGCTCGTTCCAGAATTGTCTTGAATCATTTCTTTTATGTAACCTTGCTTATGAGTAATATTAGGCAGATGATTCACTAATTGTTCGATCATTTGAGTTTTATTATTTATTTGATTTACATACTCGTTTTTCACCGGGTCGGTGACGTCTACCTTTTTTTGCAATTGTTCTATCTTATCGTCTTTTTCTTTAATCTCCGATTCAAGCCGGGACATTTCACGCTGAAAATTTTCTTTCAATGCTGTTATTTCTTCGGCTGTCACATAAACTTCTTTATCGGCATCACATCCGGCCAGCAAGAAAAGAAACAAGACAATCGGAATAAACCGCCGCGTTTTCATACCAACACCCCCCATTTCGCACATACCCAAATTATACCATCCTTTCCCGTTTTACGGACGAAATAAGGCAACCGACTTCAATTCATCGGTTGCCTTTGCGTTGATTTTGGATTACAAAATCTTTTCCCCCAGCAGCGAAGCCATCAACCCTACCGCGACCTTGGCGGTCCGGTTCATGCTGTCGAGAATCGGATTGACCTCCACGAACTCCGCGCTAATGATACAGCCCGCCTCCGCCAGCAGTTCCATCGCCAGATGCCCCTCGCGATACGTAATTCCGCCGATCACCGGCGTTCCGACGCCCGGAGCGTCTTCCGGGTCGATACCGTCGAGGTCCAAGCTGAGATGAACGCCCTCCGTCCCGTCGGTGACGATTTGGATCGTCTCCTCGATTACCTGCGTCATGCCGAGCCGGTCGATGTCATGCATGGTGTAAACCTTTATGCCTAGCTCGCGGATAAGCTTCCGTTCTCCTTCGTCAAGCGAACGTGCCCCGATGATAACGACCTTGGAAGGGTCGACTTTTTTGTCCGCGCCTCCGATTCCCGTCAATCTCGGGTGCCCGAGCCCTAGCGCGACCGCCAACGACATTCCATGGATGTTCCCTGACGGCGTCGACTTGTCAGTGTTCATATCGGCGTGCGAGTCGAACCAGATCGCACCGATGGATCGTTTATGCTGCAGCACTCCTGCAATCGTTCCAAGCGCAATGCTGTGGTCGCCGCCGACTACAAGCGGGAAAAATCCTTTCTGAATCGCATCCGCAACATTCTTATGCAATTCATCGCACACTCTCGCTATTTCGTCCAAATATTTTAAAGTGGTGCCGTGTTCCCCATACGATTTCGGACGGCGAACCACTATGTCTCCTTCATCGTGAACGATGTAGCCGAGCCGTTCGAGACGGGCCTGCATGCCTGCGCACCGGATCGCGCTCGGTCCCATGTCGACGCCGCGCCGGTCAGCTCCGAGATCCATCGGCACCCCGATAACGGATATGTCTTTGTTGTGTAATGAACGATTCATGAATCCGTATCACCGCCTCACTTCACTATTTTCGGAACATTCCTTTCAATACGAAGAGCAAGTTTGCCGGCCGTTCCGCAATTCTGCGCGTAAAATACGGATACCACTGCTCGCCGAACGGAGTGTACACCCTCACCCGATATCCTTCTTGTGCTAGTTTTACCTGCAGCGATGTAGATATGCCATAAAGCATCTGAAATTCAAAATGTTCGCGGGAAATATTCTGACTCTCTACGAATTGTTTAACATACGAAATAATTTTTTCGTCATGTGTGGCGACGGCGGTATAGGCGCCTTGAAGCATATGCTTCTCGACTAGGCGGACGTAGTTGGCGTCCACGTCGGACTTGTCCGGATACGCTACTTCTTTCGGCTCTTTGTAGGCGCCTTTAACGATTCGCAAGTTCGCGCCAAGTGCGCCTAGCCGGTCTCGGTCATCGGCTGTGCGGTACAAATACGACTGCAGCACGAGTCCGACGCGATGTTTGCCGTATTGTTCAAGCAACTCGAGGAACAAGTCGATCGTCACTTGCGTGATCGGCGAATCCTCCATGTCGATGCGGACGAAGTTGTTTGTCCGTTCCGCTTCGTCGATAATGCGTTTCATCTGTTCGAGGCAAAAGATCCTGTCGATATTTAATCCGAGCTGTGTTAGCTTCACGGACACGTTAGATTTCAAGCCGCGTTCTTGGATGCGTCCTAATACTTCGATCGCTTTATCCGCGGCTTCGATGGCGGCCGATTTTTCTTTGACGCTTTCGCCCAAATAATCGAGCGTGGCGAGCAGCCCTTGATCGTTCAGCCGTTTGACCGCATCGAGCGTGTCGTCAAGCTGTTCCGCGGCGACGAACCGGGCTACTCCGATTCTCATGCCGTATTTATGAAAGAATCCGCTGACCGCGGGGTTGCCCGCCACGGTCAGCACTGCGCTGCGCAGGAACGAGTCGAAACTCATGGAGTGAACGCTCCCTTTTTTTTACCGAGTCGATATGTTTATAATTTTTCCGAGCTGAGCTTCAGCTGTGTGAACTGAAGGAGATAGTCGGGACCGCCCGCTTTCGAATCCGTTCCGGACATATTGAAGCCTCCGAACGGGTGAACGCCTACGATTGCGCCGGTGCATTTGCGGTTGAAGTACAAGTTTCCGACGTGGAACTCTTCTCTCGCCCGCTCGATGTGCATGCGGTTTCGCGTATAGACGGAACCGGTGAGGCCGTACTCGGTATTGTTCGCGATCTCGAGCGCATGGCCGAACTCGTTCGCTTTCGTGAACGCGAGCACCGGACCGAAAATTTCTTCCTGCATGATGCGGGCTTGCGGATCGACGTCAGCGAAGATGGTCGGCTCGATATAATATCCGAGGTCCGCCATTGGCGCGTTGCCGCCCGTCATGAGCCTGCCTTCGCCTTTGCCGATCTCGATGAATTCAAGAATTTTGTTGTACGCGAATTCGTCGACGACCGGGCCCGTGAAGTTGCTGTGATCGGTGACGTCGCCGATCTTGAGCTGATTCGTAAGCTCGACGGCTCGGGTGAGAACTTGATCGTACACGTCTTTATGGATGATAGCGCGCGAGCATGCCGAGCACTTCTGTCCGGAGAAGCCGAATGCGGAAGCGACGATGCCCTGCGCCGCCGCTTCCAAATCCGCATCTTTGTCGACGATGATGGAATCTTTGCCGCCCATTTCGCCGATGTAGCGCTTGAGCCACATTTGTCCGTCGCTTACTTTGGCGGAAAGCTCGTGGATACGCAGGCCGACATCGCGGGATCCGGTGAATGCGATATATCGGGTAAGCTTGTGCGTGACGAGAAAATCGCCGATTTCGGCGCCGCTGCCCGGAAGGTAGTTTACTACGCCGGCCGGCATGCCCGCATCCTCCAGAATTTCGAAAAATTTATAAGCGATGACGGGGGTCGTGCTTGCCGGCTTGAGTACAACTGTGTTGCCGGCAACGATCGACGCCGTAGTCATGCCCACCATGATGGCGAGCGGGAAATTCCATGGAGGAATAACGATGCCGACGCCGAGCGGAATGTACTCGAGCCGGTTGACTTCGCTCGGATACGGCACGAGCAGATCATTCGAGCGCTTCGCCATGTTGATCATCTGACGGCCGTAGTACTCCATGAAATCGATCGCTTCCGCCGTATCCGCATCGGCTTCGCCTCTGGTTTTTCCGGCCTCGATCATGAGCCAGGCGCTGAATTCGTGCTTCCTTCTGCGGAGGATGGCGGCCGCTTTAAACAGCAATCCGGCACGTGATTCCGGCGGCACTTTGGACCAAGTTTTGAACGTGGCGTATGCGGATTGCATCGCTTGTTCCGCTTGAGCTTGGTCCGCTTTGCTAATGTGGCCGACGATTTCCGCTTTGCGCGACGGGTTGATCGACTTCGTCTTCTTCTCCGTCATGATGCGCTCTCCGCCGATAACGAGCGGAATGTTTGCGCCTGACTCCTGCCGCGCCTGAGCGATTGCCGCGTCGAGCGCCTGCGCTTCTTTCAGGTTGGAGAAGTCCGTGAACGGTTCGGGACCGTATGGAATCATCGTCATGATAACAGCTCCTTTGGGATAAAGTAACTCATTGTTCGCTGTAACGGGAGTTTTCCGTTGCAACTGCCATTCTCGGCATCTCGCTCGCTGTAACGGGAGTTTCTTCGCTTGCGGCGGTCTAATCCGGCAATTTACGCACTGTAACCGGAGTTCTTCCGTTACAGCGATGAAATCAGGACATTTTGCTGACTTTAACCGGACTTTCTCCCGTTACAGCGGCAAATTCAGGATATTTTGCTCACTTTAACCGGAGTTTCTCCCGTTACAGCGACAAAATCAGGACGTTTCGCTCGCTATAACCGGAGTTTCTCCCGTTACAGCGGCAACTCGCGGCAGCCTCCGGCCGGCTCACGTATGAATCTGTGCGAGTACCTGCTCCAGCCGGTCAAAAGCCCAATCCAGCTCATCTTTCGTCACAATGAGCGGTGGCGCAAAGCGGATGACGCTCTCATGCGTCTCTTTGCAAAGCAGCCCGAGCTTCATCAACGCTTCGCAATACGGCCGTGCCTTCCCCTTCATCTCAAGCGCGATCAGCAAGCCTCGCCCGCGCGCTTCGACGATGCCCGGATGCCGCAGCGTCCGCAACCGCCCCAAGAAGTACTCGCCCAGCTCCAACGACCGCTCGACGAGTTTCTCCTCTTCCAGCACTTCAAGCGCCGCAACGGCCACCGCGCAGGCAAGCGGGTTTCCGCCGAACGTCGATCCGTGAGAGCCCGGCTCGAACACGCCGAGCACATCCTTATCCGCGGCGACGGCGGACACCGGCAGCACGCCGCCTCCAAGCGCCTTGCCCATAATATACATATCAGGCACAACATCTTCCCAATCGCAAGCAAAACGTTTGCCCGTCCGGCCGAAACCCGTCTGAATCTCGTCGGCCAGCAGCAGTACGTTCTGTTCCCGGCACAACTCCGAGACAGCCTTTAAATATCCGGAAGACGGAATGACGATCCCGGCTTCGCCTTGGATCGGTTCGATAAGAATGGCCGCCGTCTTCGATGTCACCGCAGCGCGAAGCGCCTCGATGTCGCCGTACGGCAAGATTCGAAATCCGGGCGTAAACGGCCCGAACCCGCGTCTGTACTCAGGATCCGAAGAGAACGATGTTACTGTTATCGTACGCCCGTGGAAGTTTCCCGTGAATACGATAATTTCCGCTTCGTTCTCCGGAACCCCCTTCACATCGTACGCCCAACGGCGCACCGTCTTAATAGCCGTTTCCACCGCTTCCGCTCCGGTGTTCATCGGCAAAATCATCGACTTCCCCGTGTACGCCGACAGCTTCTCGTAAAACCGCGCCATCGGCTCGTTGTAAAAAGCCCGAGACGTCAGCGTCACCTTGTCGGCCTGATCTTTCAACGCCGCGATGATTTTCGGATGGCGGTGTCCCTGATTCAGCGCGGAATAGCCGCTCAACATATCCATATATTTGTTGCCTTCCGGATCATACACCCAGACGCCTTCCGCGCGTTCCACCACAACCGGGATCGGGTGATAGTTATGCGCCCCCAACCGCTCCGTGACGTCAATAATTTGTTGCGATTTCTGCATTGGCAATGGACTACCTCCCAACAACCACATCGGTAAGATTTACTGATATTGTACGCTATTTCCTGTCCGTCAAACCACACCGAAATTTAGACACTAACGAAAAGTAAGACGATTGGCGCAAAAAAACGGGCATAAGCCCGGTCAACCTCCATACTGTTTCTTTCGCTGTGCTTTGCGCTCCTCGTACCGCTGCTGCGCTTCGTCGAACATGCGGCGCTCGTCGTCCGTTTCCGGGATCAAGGCGGGAACCGCTGCCGGTTTGCCCGCGTCGTCCAAAGCGACGAATACGAAATGCGCCGTAGCCGCGAGCTTCTTCTCGCCCGTCAGCAGGTTCTCGTTCTCCGCACGAACGTACACTTCCATGGAGCTCCGGTGCGACCAAACGACGAACGCTTCCAACTCGAGCGCCTCCGCTTCCCGCACGGGAGCGTGAAACGTCAATCCGTTCACCGAGGCGGTGACGACAGGACGGCGGGAATGGCGCATGGAAGCCACGGTCGCGACGTTGTCCATCTGCTGCATCACTTTGCCGCCGTAAGCCGTTCCGTGATAGTTCAAGTCCGTAGGCAAAATGATCCAAGTCATGACAGTTCGCGAATCTGAAACGGTTTTTCCTCCCGGCTTCCCCGACCGGTCCTGTTCACTCATCTTCATCCCTCCGGCGCGTTCTCGATTCGTAGTTGTTCAATCGCCTGGGCTGCACGCTCACGGGCTTGTCCCACGGTTTCAGCTGTGGAGACGGCGACCGCCATCCTCCGCCCCGGCATCGTTACCGGCTTGCCGAACACGCGCACCTGCGTATTCGGTACGGCCAACGCATCACCGACGCCCTCGACCGCATACCGGTCGGACGAGTCCGCAGCTTTCAACGTGCGCGAAGCGCCCGGCGTCAGCAGACGAATCGTCGGAACCGGAAAGCCGAGAATGGCGCGGACGTGAAGCGCGAACTCGGACAAGTCCTGCGTTCCGAGCGTTACGAGACCCGTATCGTGCGGACGCGGCGACACCTCGCTAAAATAGACGCGGTCCGGCGCCAAAAACAACTCCACGCCGTACAGTCCGTATCCTCCCAGCGCATCTGTCACAGCTTTCGCGATCCGCTGCGCTTCGGCCACTTGCTCCTCCGGCATCTCATGCGGCTGCCACGATTCGATGTAATCGCCGTCCTTCTGCACGTGGCCGATCGGCGCACAAAAAGACGTACCCGTCACGGATCGCACCGTAAGCATCGTAATTTCGGAGTCGAACCGGATAAACTCCTCCACAATGACGCGCGTCCTTTTCGCCCGCCCGCCTTCCATGGCGTAATTCCAGCACGTCTCCACATCGTCGGGAGTTTTGCACACGGATTGCCCTTTCCCCGATGAGCTCATTATGGGCTTTATGACGCATGGCGTTCCGATCTTGGCAACGGCCTCGCGCAATTGTTCCAAAGAATCGGCAAACTCATACCGCGCGGTCGGCAAACCGAGCGTCTCCGCCGCAAGTCTCCGAATTCCTTCGCGATCCATCGTGAGTCTCGCGGCATTCGCCGTCGGCACGACGCGGTAGCCTTCCGATTCCAACTCCACCAGCGTCGGAGTAGCGATCGCTTCGATTTCGGGAACGATCACGTCCGGCTTCTCCCGTTCGATGACCTCCCTGAGCACCGCCCCGTCCAACATATCGATCACATGCGAGCGATGGGCAACCTGCATCGCCGGCGCGTTGCCGTACCGGTCGACCGCTATCGTTTCCACGCCCAACCTCTGCGCTTCGATGACAACTTCTTTACCCAACTCTCCCGAGCCGAGCAATAACATTTTATAAGACCGATCCGATAGAGGAGGGCCGTATGAAATAGGCTTCTTCATGTTCGTTGCCTCCTATTCGTTGCGGACAATGGTCTCGACGGTCGAGCGATCGCAAGACTTGACCAGCCGCACCAGCAATTCTCTCGCCGCCGCATAGTCATCCGTATGTATTATGGCAGCCGCCGTATGAATATATCGGGCCGGAATGCCTATAACTGCGGACGGCACGCCGCACCCGTGAAGATGCACGCGCCCCGCGTCCGTTCCGCCGGGAGAAATGAAATATTGATACGGAATCTTATTCGTCTCCGCCGTGTCGCGCACGAATTCAACCATAAGACGGTGAGTGATCATCGTTCTATCCAATATGCGCAGCAGAGCTCCTTTGCCCAGCTGTCCGAACGCATTCTTATCGCCAGTCGCGTCGTTCGCCGGGCTCGCATCCAATACGAAGGCGATATCCGGATTGACGAGCTCGGACGCCGTTTCCGCCCCGCGCAAGCCCATCTCCTCCTGTACCGTTGCACCCGAATATACGACGTTCGGATGGGATGCTCCCTGCAGCTCGCGCAGCAGTTCAATCGCCAAACCTACGCCGTACCGGTTGTCCCATGCTTTCGCCATAATCTTCTTGGGGTTCGCCATAGGAGTGAACGGGCACACCGGCACGATCGGCTGGCCCGGCAATACTCCGGTCGCTTCCGCGTCCGCACGGTCATCCGCGCCGATATCGAGAAACATATGAGGGATATCCATCGGTTTATTTCTCGTCGCCTCATCGAGCAAATGCGGCGGAGTCGATCCGACGACGCCGATGACCGGCCCGTTCTTCGTCATAATCTGCATGCGCTGAGCGAGCAGCACTTGACTCCACCAGCCGCCGAGCGGCGTGAATTTGATCATGCCCTTATCGGTGATGCCCGTTACCATAAAACCCACTTCATCCATGTGCCCCGCCACCATAACTACCGGGCCGGCGGAGTCGCCGCGCTTCACGCCGAAGATGCCGCCGATGCGGTCTTGAACGATTTCGTCCGAAACCGGCTCCAGTTGGGAGCGTACAAATTTTCGCACATTTTGCTCGAACCCCGGCGCACCAGGCAGCTCCGTCAACGTGCGGAATAAGGAAAGCGTCTGCTCATTCATAAAGGCTGCATCCCCCTAAGCGTTTCAGTC
Source organism: Paenibacillus alkalitolerans (assembly GCF_016482785.1). Classification (GTDB taxonomy): domain Bacteria; phylum Bacillota; class Bacilli; order Paenibacillales; family YIM-B00363; genus Paenibacillus_AE; species Paenibacillus_AE alkalitolerans. The sequence goes on from NZ_JAEMXM010000002.1 coordinate 207,854, forward strand.
AACATCAAGATGGATCCAAATCGCGAAAAAGCTTCTCCACCGAAGCCGCGTCGTATGCGCCCCTCTTCTTGAATTCGAGGAGCTTCTCGCGCAGCGCTTTCGCGTATGCCTCGTCCTCATCGCCTTCGAACGCAGGCATCGGATCGAACCACACATAGTTGTTATCCGGTCCGTTGCGTAAGAACGGCTTCTTCCAAGCGTCCGGATACCGGTACGGCTGCTCCGAGAACAATATGCCGAGCACGGCGTCCGAATCGATCGGAAGCAGGTGGCGGTACAATTGTTCCGCTCCGCCTTCCGCAATATCCCTATGTATATAACTGTACTGGAGCATATGCTCCCCTGTCGGATCGTCCTTCACGATCGCATACCGTTCCGACTCGGATTGTTCCAAAATCCGCACTTCCGACAAGCGCTGCTCCAGTTCCTCGCCCGACACCAACGTCATTTGCCGTAATGACACGCGTAATCACCCGCTTTGCGGCTTTAGTTCCTTGGAAATTATACCACATGCACACGTACAAAAGAAAAAAGCACGACCGAGGTCATGCTTGCTGCAAATAGTTCTCAATTTTCGCTTTCGAGCGAAGTTCTTCGATATAAGCTTGAGATTTTTCGTTAGTTTGCTGCTGTACCAGCGTTTCGCGGATTTCTTCTTTTTTCTCATCGAAGGTTGGAGTTTTCGCTTCCTTTTTATCCGTCACCTTAATGATATGGAACCCGTAGTCCGTCTCCACTATGCCGCTTAATTCGCCGACCGGAGTTTTGAATGCCGCTTCTTCAAACTCAGGCATCATTTGCCCTTTGCCGAAGAAATCGAGATCGCCGCCTTTCGCCGCACTGCCGGGATCCTTCGACTTTTCTTCCGCCAGCTCGGCGAAATCCGCGCCTTCTTTCAATTGCTTAACAATCGCTTCCGCTTCTTCTTTCGTTTCCACAAGGATGTGGGAAGCGCGCACCTGTTCGGGTGTGGAGAACTGCTCTTTGTTTTCGTCGTAATATTTCTTTAAATCTTCGTCGGTAATTTTAATTTGAGGAGCCAGCAATTTTGTGAGCTGAACCTGCGTCACAAGCTGTTCTTTCAATTTGTCAACCGTCAATCCGTACTGGACCAACGCTTGGTCGAATGCTTCCTGACCGCCCATCTGTTCCTTGATTTTGTCCACTTCGGCGTTTAACTCTTCGTCTGTAACCTTAATGTTCGACTTCTTCGCCGCGTTATCGACAAGACGTTCAGTTATCAATTGGTCGACCGCCTGAGCGCCGCCTTGGCTAACCAAAAAATCATACAATTCGTTAGCGGTGATCGTTTCGTCGTCCACCTTCGCAACGGCTTCCGATCCTACATTGCCGCCGCCGCCCGCTGCCGGACCGTTGCCGTCTTGCGCGAACGCATACGCCGCAAATCCGACGGCGGTAGCTCCGAACAGCACCCAAGGGAGCACCGTTCTCAACACTTTGTTCCCTGCCGCTTTTTCTCCGTTATCATTTTTCTTTGTCTCTTGATGTTCCGTCATCCTACATCCTCCTGTGCATTGATCACTTATTGTTTACGGACAGCTTCGACCGCCTCTTAGCGACTGCCTCTATTTAAACCCACAAACGCAATCGTCTCATATAACAACCAGTTTGTCCATATTTTTGCGGCGTATATCCCCCATTCGGAAGAAAATCGATTCCTCCTGTGGTATAATCCGAGACGACATCACTCATTATTTTACCCGACCAAAGAGAGGACGGAAACTATATTATGAAACAAAAAGCGCTGCGCCGCATCGACGAAATATCAACTAGAATCCGAGGGATTGCGGAAGCGATCGGAAACCGCCCCGAACTCGGGAACGAAGAGTTTTTCGCTTATGAGACGTTAACCGCGGCCCTTAAAGAGTACGGTTTTCAAGTGGAAGGGAATGCGTTGGGATTGTCCACCGCATTCGTCGCCACTTACGATTCCGGAAAGCCCGGACCCGTCGTCGCGTTCATGGCCGAATACGACGCTTTGCCCGAGGTCGGCCACGCTTGCGGCCATCATCTCATCTGTTCGATGAGCGTCGCGGCGGCGGCCGGTCTCGCTTCGGTCATCGGCGACATCGGCGGTTCGATCCGCGTATACGGTACGCCGGCCGAGGAAACGCGCGGCGCGAAAGTGCTGATGGCGGAAGCGGGCATGTTCCGCGACGTAAGCTTCGCGTTGATGGCGCATCCGTACTATGCATACGAGCGGTCGGGACAATCGCTGGCGATGGACGCGCTGCGCTTCGAATTCCGCGGCCGGACCGCGCATGCCGCGGCGAACCCGTACGACGGCATTAACGCGCTGGACGCCGTCATTCAATTGTTCAACAGCGTGAACGCCCTTCGCCAACAAACGAGAAGCCACGCCCGCATTCACGGCGTCATCACTGAAGGAGGCAAAGCGGCAAACGTTATTCCCGATTATGCGTGCGCCGATTTTTATGTCCGTTCGGCACAGCGTGCTTATACGGACGAACTGGCGGAACGGGTGAAGAAGTGCGCGGAAGGTGCGGCATTGCAAACCGGATGCACGCTTACCGTATCAAACTATGAGTTTTCGTACGACGAGCTGCGCACGAACGAAACGTTGTCCGGCGTGTTTGCGAAAAATCTCGTGGAGATGGGCGTGGCCGAATCCGAGATTCAGACCGGCGAAGACCACGGATCGCTCGATCTGGGCAACGTGTCCTTGCAATGCCCAGCCATCCATCCGTACGTCAAAGTGGTGGATGAGAAGCATTCGCTCCATACGAGGGAATTCCGGGATTTGGCGATGACGGAGCGGGCGTTCGACGGCATGCTGTTCGGCGCGAAAGCACTCGCCGCCACTGCGTTTGACGTCATTGCGGATCCGGTGCTGCTTCGCGCCGTCCGCGAGGAGTTTGAGCGGGCTTCTAAAGCAAAATAGTTGAATAAGGGGCTATCCGATACGTCTGTTTAAGACATTCGGATAGCCCTGCGATTTAGACAGATCAGACGGTGTTGGCCGAAAAAACGGTATAGATTAATAGGGTCAATTATTGAGCTTATTCTTAAAAATAGGATCAACTTTTGACCTTATTCTACTCGTGATCACAGTTGCAGAGCCGGAGATATGGATCGCGGCCACTGTATAGGATCAATAATTGACCTTATTCATAAAAATGGGGTCAACTTTTGACCTTATTCTACCCATGATCACACATGTAGTGCAGGATAAATTGAACGCTGTGGGTGAATAAGGTCAATTTTTGAGCTTATTCTTTGACATTAGATCAATTTTTGAGCTTATCCTATTTGATACTTCCATTCACAGAGTCGCCGCTGCCGAGTTCGTTTGCTGAGAAGAAGCGGGCGAGACTTGAGCGCCGTCCCCGGAAGACGCTCTGTGCATCCGCTCGTCCAGCTTCGGCGTAATGCCCGCAAATAACACGATGCCCGATACGCCGACAAACAGCGCGATTAATCCCATCGACCAAGACGGGAATACGGCGCCAAGCGACACCGCCAGCGTGCCGATCATGCTCGCGCCCGTGTGCGTCAAGCCTCCTACGGCCATATATGCGCCTCTTGCATCATCAGGAGTGATGGAACCATGGTAAGCCATCCGGATCGGGACATTGACGACCTCTCCCCACGTGGCGAGCGCCATTGCAACGATGAGCGGCCAAGGGTCGTTGCTGTACATTTGAAACGCGTAGCCCGTAACATACAAAATCATTCCGGCGAACAACGTATGCTTCTCCTTAAATCTGCGCATGGCGGCTACCGCTAATATGGAGAACAACACGACAAACAACGTATTTTCCGTTCTCAGCAGCCCCAGCATTTGAACGCCGTTCAAGCTTAAGCTGCTCTCTCCCCATGAAAACAACGTGCGAATGCCCATTTCATCCGCCAAACGCACTCCGATATAATTTCCGATATGAAACTCCGAAGATAATACCAACAGGTTTGCAACCATGAACAGCATGAACGTTCTGTCGCGCAGCACTCTCCCGTAGCTGCGCAGCACGTCGCCGATTCCCGCAAATGCGGAAACAGCGGCGGCGTAATTGTGTGCGGGCCGATGCGTCTCGTCGATGCGCCAAAGCGTGATCGCCGTCGAAACGGCGGTCATCGCCGTCAATGCAATCAACAAGCCGGTAAGATGCGTTGCGAACAAATAAGCGCCCACCATTCCGCCCAACGCGATTGCCAAGTTGTTTGACCAATAGAAGATCGAATACATATATTTCCTTTGTTCCGGCGACGTGACATCGAGCAGCATGCCGTCCGAAGAAGGACCGAACAATCCCCATCCGATTTGTACGCCGAACGAAGCGGCGAGCGCCAGCCATGCCGAATCGACCCATGCGGACGCAGCCAGCGCCATCAATGCATACGAACCGAGCCAAACAAATTCGGCTCCGACCATGAGCGGTTTACGCCCGATACGATCCGACCAATAACCCGAGAGAAAGCTGGCGGCAAAGCCGACAATGACGCCACCGGTCAACGCGATGCCGGCTACGGCGCTCCCGAGCTCCCGAGCAAAATAAATCGCCATATAAGGAATGACCATGTTGAACAGCAAAGAACCGAAAAACCCGAGTGCGATCCGAATGCGAATGTTGGGATGAAAATCTCGAAATTTCATTTCTCTTTCGGCTCCTGACCCTATTAAAAATAAAAGCCCCTCATCCATAACGATGAGAGGCGCACGTTTGTTGCCTCCGTTATCGCTTACGATTACGGGAAATATTCCTTCGCCAGCTGGCGCAGCTCCGCGACGCACCGGTCGCCGAACGGCGTTCCGAGCACCTCGCAAGCCGCCGTCTCCCGCTCCAACGCTTCCTTCAGCGATGTTTTGTAATCCGGCGCCTCTTTCCCGTCATACCGTTCAACGTACCCAAGCGGCACGTTCGCCACTTCACGGTACGCTAACGCGCGGCGTTGGTGGAAGAAGGGCACGTCCGACTGCATCGGATTGTGCAGGTCGCCTTGCGTCGGATGCTTGAGCACCGCCAACATGCGAACCTTCGCCATGGGACCGTCCGCCGACAACAGTTCGCCGACATACACCCCGCTCTTATACTCCGCAACGACAAGCGTTCCCGGATTCAAGTTCGTTACGCTCATGAATCAATCGCTCCTTTATGCGTTCAATTCCCGCTCGATCGCCGAACGTAGTGCTTCGTCATCCGGCGCGACTTTGCTGGAGAACCGTCCGGCTACGGCGCCGGTTTTCCCGATCAGAAACTTCTCGAAATTCCACTGCACATCTCCCGACGGGTCCGCGTGCGAAGTCAAAAACCGGTACACCTCGTGCATATCGACTCCGAGCGCATGGACTTTGTCGAACAACTCGAACGTCACTCCGTAATTGACGGAGCAAAACTGTTCGATTTCCTGAATCGCCCCCGGTTCTTGTGCGCCGAAATCGTTGGAAGGGAACGCGAGAATGCGGAAACCTCGATCCTTGTAGTCCCGGTACAATTGTTCCAGACCGGCATATTGCGGGGTGAATCCGCATTGGGAAGCGACGTTGACGATAAGCAGCACTTTCCCCTTATACTCACTGAGACTGCGCTCATTTCCTTTCGCATCGACGGCTTGCAATTCGTAGAAGGTATTGGCCACGATCATCATCTCCCGTTCACAAATATTTTCCATCCATATCATATCACGCCGGACAACCCATGCCAAAAACTAGTAACTGACCAAAAGGCCGCCTTCCCCCGCATACGTGCCTATTACAGGACCCATATCGGAGAGGACGGCTTCCTTAAACTTGTATTTCTCCGTAATGTTCCGCAGCAATTCCCGCGCCCGTTCTTCGCAATTGCTGTGAGCGACCGCAATGATCCGTTTCTCGACATCATCTTGAATTTCGTCGATTTTGTCGATGAGGCGTTTGACCGCTTGCTGGGTTCCGCGAACCTTTTCCATCACTTCGATCGAACCGTGTTCATTCGCTCTCATCACAAGCTTGATGTTCATCATGGAAGCGATGGCTCCGCGAACGCGATCTAGCCGTCCGCCTTTGATAACGTTCTCGAGCGTATCCAATGTGAAATAGGTTCGAGTGTCCAAGACCGCATCCTTGACGGACTGCACGATTTCGCGGAACGGCAGCCCTTCGTGCACTAACCGGGCTGCTTTATATGCGATGAGGCCGAGGCCCATCGAAGCCGTCTTGGAGTCGATCACTTCGATTTCTCCCGCGTCCGGATGTTCTTGCAAATACATGTCTCGAGCAAGAACCGCATGATTATAAGTGCTGCTCAGTTCGGAGGATAAGCTGATCACCACGATCGGTTGTCCGGGCGGAACGCTCTGATACGCTTCCATAAACGCGTGCGGAGACGGAGCGGACGTCTTCGGCAGCTCGGAGGACTGTTTCATCAATTGATAGAAAAGCGCGGTTCCCATGTCGGAAGTGTACGTGTTTTCACCAAATTGCACAGTGAGAGGGACGGTCCGGATATTCCAGCGCTCGCGAAGGTCCGCGGGCAAATCCGCGCTGCCGTCCGAGATGATATGAACAGTGGTCAACAACATCACTACTTTCTGCAAAAGGTGCGAAATCTATCGCATCATTATAACAAACGGTCGCGCACATGCGCTAGCAACACATCGACGGAATTCATGCGGTACAGCTTCTCTTTCACCCTTCGGTTCTCAATGAACACCAAGCAAGGGACGCTTTCGATTTTCCACTCCCGCGTGATCGCCGGCAAATAGTTAATATCGCTTTTATAAACGGCAGCTCCCGGTTCCAAGGCCAACACTACGGTAAGCATTCTCTCCCCCAGCTTGCAGGTGCCGCACCACGGCGTATAAATATATACGGCAAAAGGATCGTCGCCCCTCCAGCGCAAATCGAGCAGCTCACGCTCCGTCAACCTCGGTATTTTGGACATAGAGCCTTCACCCCTACTTTATGTAGGCAAGCAATAGAGAAAACGTATTGCGCAGCGCATCGGCATGCGTCCGCTCCATGCCGTGGGAAGCGTGCACGCCCGGCCCCAAAAGAGCCGTCCGGATATTATGGCCGCCGCGCAGCGCGGCCGAAGCATCGGAGCCGTATTTCGGATAAATGTCCACGGCGTACGACAACCCGTTCTTCTTGGCAAGCTCGACGAGCCTCGTCGTCATTTCCCAATCATACGGCCCGGTCGAATCTTTCGCGCAAATCGATACGTCGCGTTCCGTACATGTCAAATCGTCTCCGATCGCTCCCATATCGACGGCGATCATCTCTTCGACCCCTTCCGGTATATACGAAGAGCCGTGGCCGATTTCCTCGTAATTCGAAATCAACAGCTTTACCGTCCGCCGCGGCCGCTGTCCCGTCCGGGCGAAATGTTCGAGCAGCGAAAGCAATACGGCGACGGACGCCTTGTCGTCCAGATGGCGGGATTTAATAAATCCGTTCGGGAAAAATACAGGACGCGGATCGAATGACACGGCATCGCCCGCGGAAATGCCGAGCGCCGCTACGTCCTCTTTGGAACGGACCGGCTCGTCGATGCGAACTTCGTAATTCGCTTCGTCGCGCTTGAAATCCCTCGCGTCCTCGTATACGTGCACGGAAGGCTTGCTCGTCAGAATCGTGCCGGAATACGTCCGCCCCGAACGCGTATGAATCAGGCAGTATTCGTTCTCGATCGACTGCATCATGAAGCCGCCGACCGGAGTGAGCCGAAGCGTTCCTCCGCTTTTGACCGAACGGACCATCGCACCGAGCGTATCGATGTGTGCGGACAGCAGCGTTGCCGGTCCCGGCTGCGTTCCCTGGATCGTAATGATGCCGCCGCCCTTCGCCGTCCGTTCCATCGCATATCCGAACCGGGCGGCCTCTTCCGCGACCAAATTCATCGCAAGCTCCGTATAGCCGGTCGGACTGGGACACCGAAGAAGCCGCTCCAGAGCCGGAAGGCCGTACTCGTCGTTCATCGACATATTTATTCGGTCTGTCACCTGATTTCCTCCTAGTGCATTATTACCCCTGATTCAAAGAGACGTTCCATCCCGAATCCGACAGCTCGATCTCCTCGACCCCGATTTCGCTGCGGTACAAATTGTCGTATGCGGTGACCTTCAGCCGCTGCGATTTGTCGATCGCATACGTAATCGAGATACGGCTAACATCCATCGTGCCCGGGTGCGGGCGAATGTTCATGCGCCACACGATCGGGCGTCCCCACTTTTGCAGCGGCTCGTAACGGTCGGCGCCCTGCCGCTTCACCATCGGGGCGATTTCGATCTTCGTTTGATTCGGTTTTGTCGTCGCGACTCTTTTTATTTTGCGGATCGGGTATATATCGCTGGGGGATATGATCTCGATCGTTTCCCTTCCCGCATGGTTGTATATGCCTATCGAAGCGTTCACCACGTCCCCGACCAGCCATTCGGCTTCGCTTCGTGTATATCTTGCGTTGCCGCGGGCGATGCGCGTTTGAAGGTGCGCTTCGTCCCATACGATCCGCGCATTCGGATACAGCTCTTCGAGCACGTCGGGAACGAACGGGACGAGGCTGCTTCCGCCCGACAGCAGCACCGCGCCGATGTCGCGGCGCGACAGCCGCGTCTGAGACGCGAACAGCTCGTTCAGCCTCTTGATTGCGTCCATGATCGCTTCACGCGGCTTTTCCGTCACCCGGAAGAAGTCCTCCGCCGTTACGGTCACGTTCCGAATGCCTTCATCGACTCCCGGCATCAACGGAGGAATGTCGACCGTCGTCTCCTCTTCATTCGAGAGGATGCGCTTGGCCGATTCGGCGATCGCTTTCAAATGGTTATAAAACGAATATTTCGGATGCGTCTTCAACCTGTGGAGGCGTTCCGGATCTTCGAACAGCTCGAGCGCGATCGATTCGCATACCGGATTTCCTTGCTCCTTCCCGCGCTCCACAAACAGCTTAACGAGGCAGTCGTCCAAATCGTCCCCGCCGATATCGAGGCCGAGCTTGGCGCTTACTTTGCCATGGTACCGGTTGCTGTCGTCGTCTTCCGGATCCAAGTACGGGTGCCGGACGACGGCCGGGCGATGATCCTGCGTGTCTTCCTTATCCATGATCGCCATATCCAGTGTGCCGCCGCCGAAATCGAACACGAGGGCGTACTTGGCGGGAATAAGCCGGCAATCCCAGAGCACCGAAACCGGTTCGTCCAAAAACCAGATTTGGTTCGCATTCAGCCCGAGCTTCACGGCCGCCGCTTCCATCATCGCCTTGCGCTTCTCGTCGTAATTAACGGGCAGGCTGAGCGCCAGCCGCTCGATTCGTTGCGGCTCGGCAATGCCGGCGCGGCGCAGCAGCTCTCTAAGAAATATTGCGATCAGTTCGACCAGCGAATACGTTTCCTCGTCCACTGTGAACGTAAAGCTCGGCGATTTCCTTAGTTCGGTCTTCAACGACATGACCGATCGGTCTCTTAAGCGGCCCAGAGCGGCGGATTGATGTCCGATAATCCAATCGCCTTCCAAGCCTTTCGAGAGAATCGTCCGGACGAGGTACGGCTGCTCGCCTTCGTCGAGCTTCCTCATCTCCACCCGGCCCGTCATCGGGTCGAGCACGGCGACGGAGCTGTTCGTCGTTCCGAAATCGATGCCTACATATAATGAATCCGGCACGGAATATCCTCCTTTCGCGTTACAAATTTTTCAAATCGTCCAACAATTGGCTTACCTGCTTCTCATCCGCCCATTCTACGCGAACGAGCACGCGGGCGAGCAGCTCGCCGGTTTCCGCATCGATGGCACCCGGTTTTACGATTCTATACTGCATGCCGGATCCTTCCGTCAACGGGGTATCCGATTCGAACTGCACCCAGTCGCTGTGGCGCTTAAGCCATTGCTCAACGGCGGCGTGCTGCTCCTTCACATCGCCCTTCGTGCCGAGCCAGCGAAATTTCAATAACCGCACGAGCGAATATTTGTCTCCGTCCGCGCCCAAATACAAGCGCCAGTCTCTTTCGTGCCGCTGCAGCCAACCGAGCACCGCGGCGCGCTTGTCGAAGGAAACGACAGCCGCCAGCTTGCAAAGCTGTTCCTCGCTTCTATGATCCGGAAGGCTTTCGCGACGCTCCAGCCACAGATAGAGCAGCTGCTGCAAATGTTTTCTCGCCGACGTCTGCCGGACGCCATCTCCGCGGAATAAAGGCGCAATCGTCCGCTGCGGCGCTTCGAACATCGGCAGCGCGTCGGAGAGCGACTTCATGCCGTGAACGAACGAATAGAACGCTTCTCTATCATGTTTAGCCAAATAGCCGTAGAGCGAAACGATCAGATCGGGATCGACCCCGCGGCGTATGCCTTCGGCAAACAGGACGCAGCACTTTCGCACAATCTCTTCGGAAGTCGGTCGGTTATTCGCCGTGGAATTCGTGTCTCCCGCCGGGCTGCGCAGCAGCCGCTGCTGCAAGCTTTCCGGATCGAGACAAAACACCCATGACAGACGTTCGAAATCCGACTCCGGGTCGGTATCCGCGAACTCCGAGGCGAACCTCGTCCAAGAGGCGAGAATGACGCCTTCCCTCAGCAGCTTGCGCCGATCGGGATACGACAACGACGACCAGACGAGCAGATGGAGCAGCTCCGGATTGGCGCCGTGCAGCGTTTGCGTCGTAATCGCATCTTCGATGCCCGAAGTCCGAAAGACGGCGTCAATGACCGGTTCGGATCGGGTTTTCGCGATAAACTGAAGAAGGAACCGCTGCCGGGACGGAATGTCGAACGCGCGCCGCGTAAATTCGCTTTTGCCGGCATACGCGGATAACCACTTGGAGAAGAAGGAAGCTTGCGCTCCGTTCTCCGAGTACTGCTTAACGATGTACGAGAGATCGCCGCTTTCGATCCTTCGGCACCACTCCCGCACAATTTCGTCTCTCTTTTCCAGGCGCTGCGCGAACACCTTCAACCGCTCGGCAGGCCTGTGAATGTTCCGGTGAACGACGTAGCGCAGCAAGAGGCTATGTTCGTACGATTTCTGCAAGATTTTCGCCGGCGCTTCTTTCTTCCTCCGCTCGTACCGCCGATTCAACGTTTTCCGTTCCTCCTGAAGCACCGCTTCGGATTCCCATTGTTCCGCCTCTTGTTCGAGCTCCTCCGTTTCCTCCTGCCACTGCTGCCGCAGCTTGCGGAGTTCTTCCTCCACCTCTTTCCGGTACTCTTCGTACAATTGCAATGTTTGGATTATTTCGCCGCGGAACCTCGCACATCCTTCTTCCCAACGGTCGGAGCCGTAATAGTTCGTTAGATCGTAGAAGGCTGACTGAAGGAGCGCCGAGCGCCATTCGTCCGCCGGTTCGCCGAAGCAAAGCTCATAAGGAAGTTCGTATTTGAAAAAGGTTTCCACACCCAAGAGTCCGCCCTTTTCCGCACCGGGCGTTCGTTCGCCCTCCCAATTGTGCCAAAACCCGCCGTCCTTTCCGTTCTCGCCGTCGCCGTCGATCATAATCCATTCCAGCAAGTAAAACGGATTCGCTTCTTGGTGAACCGCGGACATTTTATCCATGAACGAAGCGTTCTTATAGGTGTGTATGAAACGTCGCATCCAGCTTTCCGTTACACGATTCACCTTGAAGTGTCTCCTTTCTTGGTATGGTTGTATATGATTCGAAGCCAGTCCGCAAACGAAATGTCCCGGTTCCAAAAGGGCGGGTCCTCCGCATGCATAAGTATGGGGGATTCCCGCGCCGCTTCGACATCTTGGTCGTCTGTCTCTTCGGTTCCTTTGTGCGCCCCGTACTTTTCCAATTCCAGCCTATTTGCGTGAATTTGATTAAAAGTTTGTTCCCGCGAAACGCCGCGCACTTCGAGCCATAACCACGGGTTGTTCTTGGCCATGTCGCGGAAGCGGAACAAGACGGTGACGGCATGCCTGCAAGGCTGCGGTTTACCGCAAGTGCATACCGAGCTCCAATCGCCTTCCTTCGCCTGCGCGACGGTCCGGTCGTTGTCCGTGGGTATGCCTGCCGCCCACCGCCCGGCAAGCAGCGCGTCCGACGCAAACGATTGGATTAGCGAGTATTGTTTCGCTTGATCGAATAACGGAATGTTCCAGCGCACACGAAACGACCGCGCCGGGGTATCCGTCACGACCGACTCGACGAGCCCATGATCTATCTTTATCTCGCTAGTATCCCGCATATGCGCTTCTTCAAGCCCCCTCGTCTTCCACCACGATATCGTGGCGCAGCGTCAGCAATCGCGTCAATTCCTCGTCGCTCCACTCCGTCAGCCACTTTTCCCCGGAGCCCACGACTCCTTCGACCAGCCGCTCTTTCTCCTGCAGCAGCTTATCGATCGCTTCCTCCAGCGTGCCTTTCGTGATGAGCTTCCATATTTCCACGTTGCGCGTCTGCCCGATACGAAACACGCGGTCCGTCGCCTGCCGCTCGGCCGCCGGATTCCACCACCGGTCATAGTGGATGAGGCGGTTCGCTCTCGTCAAATTGAGCCCGAAGCCGCCGGTTTTCAACGAGAGAACGAGTATTACCGGACCGTCGTCGTCTTCTTGGAAAGAGCGGATGATATGCTCCCGTTCCTTGGAGGGTGTTCGCCCCGTAATGGCCGCCACACGTACGGAAAGCGAAGCTTCCAAGTATGGCTTAAGCAGGTTCGCCATCGTCGCATACTGGCTGAATACGACGCAGCGGTCTCCGCTTTCCGCGCTTTCCGCAAGCAGCTGCTCCAGACGAAACAGCTTGCCGGAATCCGCTTTGGCGATGCGGGGCAGCTTCATTGCGTGCGCAGGCTCGTTGCATATTTGCTTCAGCTTCGTGATCGCCGTAAGGATCGCGCCTCTGCGCGCCATCCCCTCCGCGCGTTCGAGCGTCCGCACGAGGCGGTCGACCGTCGCGCGATACATCTCCGCTTGAGTTTTCGTTAACGTGCAGTAGCTGTCCAGTTCCAGCTTTTCCGGCAAATCGTCGATCACGGTCGGGTCCGTCTTCACGCGGCGCAAAATAAACGGCCGGATGAGCGTGTGCAGCTTTTCGGCCGCAGCATCGTCTTTGGCGCGTTCGATCGGCGCCGCGTATCGAGTGCGAAACGATCGCTCCGAACCGAGGTACCCCGGATTGATCCATTCGGACACGGACCATAAATCCGACAACCGGTTCTCGATCGGCGTGCCGGTCATGGCGATGCGGTGTTTGCTTTGCAGCGAACGCACGAAGCGGGCGAGCTGCGTGCCTGCGTTCTTGATATATTGCGCCTCGTCTAGCGTAATTGCATCCCACTGCATGGCTGTGAAGGATTTGCGGTCGCGCAATGCTGTAGAATACGAAGTGATCACGACTTGACGTTCCGCTGCGTGCGCGTGGAACGACGCGCCCTTCTTCCGCTCAGGACCGTAATGAAGGTATACGGAAAGCGTCGGAGCAAACCGCTCCAACTCGCGCATCCAGTTGCCGAGCACCGTTGTCGGGCACATGAGGAGCAGCGGTTTCTTGTCGCGGTTGCGGTCGCGTTCTTGCTGCGTCTGCAGCGCGTAGGCGATCCACTGCACCGTCTTCCCAAGCCCCATGTCATCCGCCAAGCAGGCGCCGAATCCGAGCCGTCTTAGCTGCATGAGCCACGTGAACCCTCTTCGTTGGTAGTCGCGCAGCGTCCCTTGGAACGCCTCGGGCTGCGGAAGGAGGTCTGTTCGCCTTTCGGTTTCAGCTCCGGTTCCGGCGATTCCGATTTTACCCGACAGCAATGCGCGAAGAGAATTTATATAAGAAAGAAGTTGTTCGTTAGCGAATATACCGGAAACCGGCAAGTCGCCGTCGAGCGAACGCCGTTTCGGTTTCGCCGGGTTTGCCTCCGCTTGAAGCAGTCCGGTCTGAATCAGCTCCGCCCATGTCGCTTTGCCAGTTCGTTCCCGCGACGCAAAGCGGCGGATCGCGTCCTTCTCTTTGGCGGAAAGCCGAAACCAGCTGCCGCCGTATTGCGCCATGGGAAGCGGTCCTGTGATTAACTGTTCGATAGCTTCATCCGTGACAGCCGTCCCGAATAACGTTAGTTCGTTCCGGTAGGACAGCAAAGCGGACAGCCCAAGACTGGAGCCGGAAGCAGGGGCGGGCGGCGGCGTTGCCGCCGGCGTCTCCGGCTCCAATACGCGCACGGCGACGCCCAACGGAGCGGGGCGGTTCCACCAGGCGGGCACGATGACGGCGAAGCCGTCGGTTTCGAGCGCGTGCCCCGCGTGCTCGAGCAGCGCTGCCGCTTCCTCCGGCGTCAAGCGGCAGCTCTTCGGCGCGTGAGCGGGGGCTGCGCGCAGCAGCGGCGGGAATACCGCCGCTGCAACCGCGAGCCCCGCCGCGAGCCGCTGCTGCGCCGCCGGGTAGCGCCGGCGGCGGAAGACCGGGTCGGGCGACGGGTGCGCCCAGACGGCTTCGGCCGGGATGAACCTTCCCGGCTCGTCATCCGGCTGCAACCCGGGCTCGAGCAGCCAAGCGGTACCGGGAACCGCTTCTTGCGGTTCCCTTAACCGGAAGGCAACCCGATACGGCGCGGTTTGCCGGGATGTTTCCACGGCGGCGGTCCACGCCTCCATATCCTCCGCGATCCAGTCCAGTCCGGATCCCGACGCCTTCTCGCCGCTTAGCAAACCGGCGACCCAATGCTCCAACGGCGTATGAGGGACGCCGTACCTCGGATGAAGCGCTTCATACGCTTCCTTCCTCGCTTGCTCTCCGAGCCGCCCGCGAACAAGCCGGTCAACCTCCGTCTCGATCCGCCTTCTCGCTTCCTCGCATTCCGGGTCCGCAACAGCATTCACTTCCCCACGGTACGATGCCCACAGCTCAATAACCTCCGGATCTCCCCAAAGCGGCTTCCACAATCCCGTCATCCGCTCGTCTTCAGCGGAATGTGCAGACACGGAAGGGATAAATAAGCCCTCGTTCACAATACGTTCGGCTATTTGTTCTTCTGTTTTCCATCGGCTTTCAATGGTCGCCACTCGCACAACTCCCGAGTAAATAAAGGTAAAAGGTGTAACTATTAGCATACCAAACCGGACGCCGTCCCCGCAACGAATGCATTTGTCTGCATAAAACTTCATGAATACCAATGTTATAAAATTCCATCATTTTCTCGCAAAAATCCATTCCGTCACCCAACGAAGAATACCAAAGAATCGTACAAGTCGGTGGGCCCGGACCGAAAGATCATCCTGCAGCAAGCCACAAAATCGTGCATAATTATAAAACGCTTACCTCCATGTTCGAAGCTGCCGGTTTCGATGTGCGGCTGTTGGAATATTGCGATGAACATGGCCAATTCCATTATCGCGAATGGGATGAGAAGGACGGTTTTATATATCGGTCCATGCGTTTCGATCATAGAAACAAAGACGGAAAAATGGGCTTCGTTTCTCTCATCGTCGATGCAAAAAAACCGGATTGATGGAGGTTGTACATGAAAATATTCGAGCTGCAATTGAATGAAGCTTTTGAAATAAGTAGATGGAAGTACGAGGGTGAATACTCATTTTATAATTCGGAAAAGAGCGAGGAAGCCATTAACGAATTAATGAACGGCACATATTATTCGGTTAGAAACGATGTCAATGAATTGATAGGCTATTTCTGCTTCGGACGAAGCGCTCAAGTGCCTGGCGGCCAAAAAACCGGTCTATATACCGGCGACAACGTCCTTGACATCGGTCTAGGCATGAAACCCGAGCTTACAGGCAAAGGCATGGGCATGTCATTCTTAACGGCCGGCATTATTTTCGCCGATAAAACCTTTAATCCTCACCGTTTGCGGTTAAGCGTGGCCATTTTCAATCGACGAGCTGTTTCTCTTTATACTAGAGCCGGGTTTAAAGCGGTCTCTTCATTCCAAAACAACGGTACACCATTCGTGATAATGATCCGCTAGCAACGTGATGCTTCCGCGATTACGTTTTTTATTTGCTCAACAAATTTTGTAAAAGCGCATGTGAAAAAATGATCCCGCCTGTAAATAAAATAAACGGTAGCGCGGCTGTACTTTTTAGGGATATCGTGTACGCGCAAAGCCCCCTCGGCCTCCCATTTTCGAACGGTCGATCTCGGAAGTATGGAAGTTCCCAGTCCTGCGGCGACCCCGCCTATTATGGCCTCTAATGTGCCGAACTCCATAATTTCAGGAACAGGGATTCCTTCCTCTTTAAGCCAGCTTTCAAATCTTTCGCGCACGTAGCAGCCGACACCAAAAAACAGAAGCGGTTTATTTAGAACTTGCGTCAAATCGCCGGAACCCGGTTCGGAAATCAACACGATTTCTTCCTGGAACACCGGAAATTGGTCCAATTCGGGATGTTGAATCGGTCCGTTTACAAAAGCCCCGTCCAATTCGTAACGGATTACCTTTTGCACCAATTCATTCGTATAACCGCTAAATAGGGACAATTTTACTTCCGGATATTGTTTGCGATAGTTCAACATGATCGAGGGCAAATAAACGGCCGCCGCCGTTTCAACAGAACCAAGCTTAATCGAACCGTTCGGAATATCGTTATTTATCATTTGCTTTTGGGCTGCATCCAATAAATACAAAATTTTGTCCGCATGCTCCAGCAAGTTTTGACCGGCCGATGTTAATGTCATCCCGCGCTTGCTACGATGAAACAACGGCCTTTGCAGCTCCAGCTCAAGCTGCTGAATTCTGGCCGTCACATTCGATTGAACATAACCGAGCCGGCTTGCGGCTTTCGTAATGCTGCCCTCGCGCGCAACCGCCTGGAAAATCCTTAAATCTCCGCTCTCCATACAAATCGCCCTCTCGTATTTCCATCACTTAAAATGATTTTTAACATCTATTATTTTCATTTTACATGATGGTTGGTTAATTATACAATCATCAACAAACAATTGACAACAACGAGAGGAGCTAATCCATATGGTGAGGATTGTAGGGTTGATTGCAGCGGTTACTCTTATTTGGGGCTATACTTGGGTGGTGGTAAAAATTAGCTTGAGTTCCATGCCCCCCTTCTTGTTTTCAGGACTAAGAATGCTGATCGGCGCATTTCCGTTATTCATCATACAGCTTGTATTAAGAAAAGCTTTGCTGCCCGCGGCAAACGATTGGAAAAATATTTTGACGATAAGCCTTCTTATGTCGCTAGGTTATTTTGGACTTTCCACTTACGGTATGCAGTTCGTCGATTCCGGACTGACTTCTGTACTGGTTTATTCGATGCCGATATTTGTAACCGTACTGGCTCATTTCTTTTTAAAAGAAAAAATCACATTAATGAAGATAATAGGGTTATGTTTGGGCGCTATAGCCTTTGTTTTCATCGTAGGTCCGCAGATTTTTCATACTGCATTCGGCATAGAGTTAGTAGGACAGTTTCTCATTATTTTTGCAGCCGCATCTTGGGCTTGCGCCAATATTTTCAGCAAATTGAAATTTTCGAATTACGACATCATTAAGATGACGTCGTGGCAACTTTTCATTGGTGCGTTTTTGCTACTTGCAGTATCCGCAATAACCGAACCGGTAACAGAGGTCCATTGGACATTTGCCGCCGGTTTGTCATTACTCTTTTGCGGAATTTTCTCAACCGCTTTTACTTTTGTAGCCTGGTTCTGGGTATTAGGAAAAATAGAAGCTTCCGTTGCATCAATGACACTGATGACGGTTCCTATCCTGGGTTTATTTTTCGGTTGGCTGCAGTTGAATGAGAAATTGACTTCCAATATAGCGATTGGTGCCGTGTTTATTTGCTTGGGGATATTCTTCAGCGCTTATAAAGGAAAAAGCTTGCAGGAGAAAAGTAAGATCTTGTATTCCAAGACTTGATGGAACCGTCCCTCTGCGGCAGAACTATTCATATAGCACCAGTACCTTTATCGGATTTATCTCTCCTGCGCTCAACTGTTCAAAACATTCAATCAATTCATGACGGGTTATCTTGTGCTGGAATATGTTTTCAATGTATGGAGTACTCTCCACACAACCAAAAAACCACTTCGAGTGTTCATGGTAATCCCAACCGTCGCTTGAACCCACAATCCGTAATTCTTTCTCATAGAAATCAGGCTGCAAAACAAACGGCTCGTTGTTTCCGTCGGATAATATACAAATTGCACCGTCTTTTACAACGGATTTCTGCAATGTTTCAAACGCTTTATTTCTTGAAGAACATTCCAAGCCGAAATCATAAACATTTTCCGGAGCTTCCGATACGTCGAACGTATGATTTACTCCGAACAACTTTGCAATTTCCCGTCGTTGCGCGTCCGGTTCAACAATGTCCACTTGCCGAACCCTTAAATAGTTCTTCAAGAAATGCTCGGATAACAATCCCATCGTCCCCATGCCCGTAATAATGATTTTATGATTTAGTTGAGGATTCAGTTTTAGTACACCTTTTGCCGCATCGCATGACAAAATGGTCAACAATGCGCTTGCGAAGTGAATGTGTTTAGGGATGGGAATTGCGTTGGTTTCTTTCGCGACTCCTATCGTTTTCTGTCCATAAGAAGCAACAACTCTATCGCCAATACTAAAAGATTTTACGTTAGCACCGGTCTCAATTACCTCGCCATAGCTTTCATATCCCATTTTTCTCGGATAAATCGGGTTCTCTTTTGTAATATCACTTTCATTGTAAATGGGCAATTCCGCTCCGATACTGATTGCGGCGGCTATCGTTCTTATTCGAATTTCGTCTCCGTGCAGCGGAACGATGTCTTCAACCTTCCATTCTAGTTTTTTCATTCCGGATAAATAAAGAGAATGCTGTTCCATCTTACTTGCCACCTGACGTATAAATTGTGATTCAGTAACCGGTCAGCGAAGAAAAAGGGAGCCGCAGCGCAGCTCCTTTAAACAAGAATTATCTACTATTAATGTTACTCTTTCCATTTAATATTGCACCCAAGACTCGGCCGTTGATCGGCGCTGACCGGTTGGCCGGCAATCAGTTGATCCAACGCGTTGCGAATGTCTTTACCCGTTACGGGGATATCGTTACCGGGCCGTGAATCGTCCAATTGCCCGCGGTACGCCAATTTCATATCGCGGTCATAAATGTAAAAGTCAGGTGTGCAAGCAGCTTCATACGCTTTTGCAACCTCTTGAGTCTCATCATACAGGTAAGGGAAAGGGTAACCGTTCTCTTTCGCAACCTCCGCCATGTGCTCGGGACCGTCATCCGGATATTTTTCCGCATCGTTGGAAGAGATCGCTACAAACCGGATTCCCCTCGGTATGTAGTCGTTCGCAAGGTAAACAAGCTGCTGCTGAACATGTTTCACGAAAGGACAGTGGTTGCAAATAAACATAATGACAGTGGCAACATCGGATTTGACAACTTCAAGCGATACCGGCTTCGCCGAAACCGTATCAACCAACGTAAAATTGTGTGCAGGAGTTCCAAGCGCAACCATGTTCGATGGAGTTCTAGCCAACGGAATCCACAACCTTTCTGTTGTCGTTTTCACTTATTTTACCATACTTCTGCAAGTGAAACACAAGCTCAATTCCAGGCATTCGCACCATGTCCCCTGTTTGGAGCGGATACGGCTGAAACGCGACCATCGGTTCGGCATTATAAAAAGTTCCGTTCTTCGAGCCTACATCGAGCACGGCATAGCCGTCGGCAAGCTTTCGAAATTCGACATGTATTCGGGAGATGCCGGGTTGTTCGGTAACTATATGTACACCCTTAGGACCTCTTCCTACGAAAAATGAATCCTCCGTGACCAATACCATCTTCCCTTCACTTTCTCCCGGACCTCGCAGCTCGAGCCACGCTTCGTAAGAAACATCCACCGCCGCGTCGTTCGAAGAAAGCAGCACCGTTTCATCCGCTTTCGGAGCTAACCATGTTGTTTCTTCCGGCTTGATCTGAGCGGCGTACTCCTGTTCGATAACGTCCTCCTTCACTGAATCTATTAACGGTTTGCCTTCGGGCGGGTTCTCACCGGGACTGTCAGCAGACTTACTTCCCGCCTTAAGGGGAAAACGAATCATCTTTGTTGAAGCAACATACACTGCGGCTGAAAATAAGGCGGCGATAAGCCAAATCCATTCCCATGTCGCCAAAAAACCAAGCAAGCATACGCAGCAAAGCACCGCCAATAATCGGTTTCGATTGATTAAGCCGGGCTTCTCGAAACGCATTGTTTCACCGTCATCATAAATTGGAGAATCAATAGCATTAACCATTGAACTAACGGTCGGACCACCATCATGCGGGAAAGCTTGCGCTTCAAAAATTTTATTGCTCGATGCAGTACCTTCTA
This sequence comes from Paenibacillus alkalitolerans, assembly GCF_016482785.1. GTDB lineage: Bacteria > Bacillota > Bacilli > Paenibacillales > YIM-B00363 > Paenibacillus_AE > Paenibacillus_AE alkalitolerans. The sequence continues at coordinate 228,071 of NZ_JAEMXM010000002.1, forward strand.
ATGCACCGGCCAATAGCTGCACCGAGAACGTCTCGGGCGTCCACAGCCGCGGGTTAATATGTTCCAAAGACGCTTTCGAGACGCCGTTACGCAGCAAGCATTGATACAGCACCTCCCATTGGTGCCATAACGGAGAACCTTCGCTGCCTTCTTGCTTAATAGGAACGTAAAGTAGATATACATCGTTGTAATCGGATCCGCTTCCCGTCCATATGAAGTCCGGATGAATGACATACCCTTCCTCATCGAGCAAGTATTCTCCGCCTTTATGGATGGCGTTCGCGATGTGCAGCAGCAACCCCTTAGCTCCTTCATCCGTAATTCCCGCCGTTCGCAAAGCGGCAACGAACGATCGTTTGCCTGAAAGCTCATAGCGAAACCGGTACCGCCCGTCGATCATCTCGGGTTGAAAAGCCAATACGCCCGGGATCGCATTCGCTTGAAGCATTCCGATTTGCGAAGGCACGACAGCGTCTCGCGAAAATCCGTCAATACTGCCCAACAACAGCTTCGCGCCGTTCTCTTGTATAAATGTTAGCTGCAAGCGTTCTTTAAGAGATGTGTCCATACCGCGCGCCCCCGATCAGAACCATTGAACGACATTCGCTTCCACTAAAATAACGGCTGCCGCTGCCGAAACCATGAATGGAAACCGAACGGTTGAAGCCTTTCTCCATGCAAGGAAATTATTTAGGGAAGGCGCCCGCGCAACGAAAATGCCCACGATTGCAATGTATTGAAGCCGGTTTCGAAACGAGGGCTTAACCAAGTACATAACGGCGCCAATCAGTCCGCATTGTAGTACGGATATTATGAGAATCGTCATGATGTCGTGCACACCGGCCATCGTTCCCGCCGCAGCGAACCATTTCACATCTCCCGCACCGACGGCACCGAAAACATATAGAACGAATGAAAGGATAAACCCGGCAGCCACTCCCGCGCCGGCATGAAATAATCCGTTCCAGCCGTCTGCAAAGCCGTGAAGCAAAGTCCCGCCTGCGCAACCGATAATGCAAAGAGGATTGGGTATTCTTCTCGTCATTACATCCCATACCGCAGCCGCTAACGCAAACGTTCCAATGCCGAGGGTTAATATGCTCAAGATACTATTTGCTCCTTCCCTATGTAACAATAGAATTTGCATTATTTGTTCCCAACCCAACAACGCTCGTAAGCCGATTCGGTCAAGGTGATTTCTCCGCCTATAAACGGGATGGGAACAGGAATCTTATATTGAACCGTCATTCCGAAGTAGGATTCTCTCTCATCCGTGAAATTCGGAATAGTTACGCTGCGGATGACGAGCCGGTCCTCCCTAATCCTGTTCCGGCCTGAAGCGGTACGGTCGGCAAACGAAGCGATCATAGGTTTAATCCAAGCTTCCAGAACCCGCGTCTTCTCACCTTCAAATACCGTATCCAGCGGGAGTCCCTCGATTTTCCGATCCTTGTTCCAGCCGAGCATGACTTTGATTTCGTAAGGAAGAAAACGGTCGATCGCGGACTCCACCTGTTGGAACGCCGGGAGATCACGATACGCGTGCACAAGCAGATCGACCGGGTACGAATGGGCGGCCGTCGTTTTTACCGCTTCGTCAACCGCATCCTGAAGCGCAGTCTTCATTTGCGCAACCGAAAGGAAAAATGACAGCGTCAAAAAGAAAGCCAGAAAAAACGGAAGAACGATAGCTGCTTCTAACGCGATGGAGCCGTGCTCTTGACGCAAATTAACCATTCTTGTCACAGTCGTCACCCGCACTGTCTTGTTAATAGGATACAATCGCTTCCGTCTCTATCGGTTTGATCGAGTCAAGCAGCCATAGCTGCGGCTGTATCTTAACATGAACCCGCACCGCGCTGTAATGCTTCATGAGATCCGCCGTTGTGTTCAATTCTATGAGCGCCTGCATTCTCGAAAGCACGGAAGCGTCGTCGCTATGCAGCAAATAGAAAAGCCGAAGATGGTCTTTATAATTCATCGTCACCCCGCGAAGAAAAGGCAAATCTACATTTTCCCCCGAAAGCAGCTTGATTGTATCGGTGTTCGCTTGCTGCGCCGCTTCCGCCATTGCGGCTAATAACACGAGCAATGGTGATCCGAGAGCGGCTTTTTTCGGCTGGGCCAAAGATTCGACCGTGCGAAGAGCCATTCGAAGGGCGAACACTTCCGTATGGGCGGCGCTTAAGTTTAATGTGCAATCAGGCAAACCGTACAAAATATATTCCGCTTCCTGATTTTTAAGCACATGTCCCGCCCTGTCTCCGATATTAGGATGGACCCTGACCGGATACCTCATCTTGTCCCACGTTCGGTGCGTAAAGAACGTTAACGCGAATTCGTTGACGAACACTTCGTCCCTTGCCGCCTCCGCCAACTCCGTTATCCGGTTCAACATCGTTAATGATTGAAGACCGAACGATTGAGCGTCATCCGAGTTCAGTTCCGACATCCCGCCCGATGTTTGATGCAAGTTATACTGCTTATACTTACTGTATAACCCGTTTTCGCCTTCCAACTTCTTGTATGCTTGCAGCAGGTTCATATAACTTGCCGTTCCGGAAGGCATACACCCGTCTTTCCACAACTCTCCGACTTTTTTGATCTCCCGGTCCATTTTGTTTCTCTCATCTGCTTGCAATTGTTGGACTTGACTCATTTCACGCCGCCGCTTCTCTTCTTCTTTCGATTTAGCCGCAAGCCACTCATCTGCGAACTCGTTCAATTTGTCCCTGGCACGCTGCACATCTTCAGGATCGGAGTCGTTTCGCAATTTGTTTTTGACGGAACCAAGCAAAGAAACGATAGAGCCGGCTTTAGCCTTATATAATCCGAAGTATGTTGAAGGGAGGATACTTACGTGCGGGATGATCTCATCTTCCGCCGGATTCCGGCGGCCGTTCGATACAGGACGATTCATTTCTTTTATTAAAAGATCGTTCGTTTGTTCCGCATCCTTCAATTGTTGTTTCAAGTTGTCCAACCTGCGTTGGACGATTCTCATATCTCCATCGGAGATTTCATCTTTGTCCGCTTTGCTTAATGCAGAATGAACCAACGCTTGCGCTGTGTTCCACGCCCTCTCCAGCTCAGCGTCCCGCTTTCTCAACAACTGTTCCATTCGCTTAGACATTTCGGCAAATTGCTGCGCTTGCGCGATCTGCTGTTTTCCTTGATATACCTTTTGGGTTATTTCTCTCGCAAACTCAATACCGGCCAAGTATTTCATCTTCTCCAGCACTTGTTTGCGAAATACATGATGGTCTCCCAAATGATAGAGCGGATCAACGGCAAATTGGCTTTGCTGCAATGCTGTATCAAATAGAGTCATTCCGCGAGGAACTGACGGCGATTTTTCAAGCGTGTTGCGAATCACGCTCGAAGATTCGGATTCCGATCCGCTCATGCCGAACAGACCGTATTTCAATAATCCAGTGTGAAAATTCGACATAACGGATCTTCCCGCCGACCTGGCCGCAGCTTCCGATTCCGAGTGAACCATGCGATAGCGGACAATATCAATGAGCAGAATGTGAAATAAAAACAGGGCAACCAAAATCAAAAGCAAATAAACCGACACTCCGCCGTCTTGTTTGCGGATCGTTCTCGAGAACGTGCTTCCGGTTACTCTCTCACGTATGTACAACAATGGCAATCCCGTGTTTCTCGAGCTCTTTACGCAATGCGGCATCCGGTCCGGCCGCACCGCTACCCGTCTTTCGGAAGAAATGCCACACTACCCCCTTTACCTTTCCATTGCGTATCAACTCAACATCCTTCATTAACTGATTTCGCATGTCCGCGTTCAATCTTTTCGCGCCTAAATAGGCTTGATGCGATATGCCGTGTCCGTCCAATGCGTCAACCAATCGCCAACTGCCCGTTTGCTCGGTATCGATTCTTGCTTGTCTGCCGCGCACAAGCGACCGGAGATAGCGAACAGCTTCGGCATGTGCGGCAAATTGCAGAGGCCTTCCTTCTTTGTGCTTTTCGTTTGAATTGATTTGCAGCCACGGAGCGAGCATATTTTGAATCGTGCCCGGCTCCCACTTCGTTTCTATCATTAACAAATAAGATCTCACGAGGTCGATATTTCGAATATATTCCGCAGGATCCACAACGGTTTCCGTTGAAGATCCCGCGATTCGGTTTCCCCATCGTACTCCAAGCATGGATGGCGCATGAAACGGATGAAGCGTCTCCACCGTAACGAATCGTCTCCACCCTTGATTGGAATACGCGGCGCTGCCGGCCAAATAACCGGAAAGGGCGGCTATGCCGTTCGTCAGTTTCTTGATCGTCAATGAGCTTTCCTGTTCAGTCGAAGCAGGGAACGCAACTGTTGCCGTTGGTAATGAGTCCAGCGGTCGAAACCAATTTTCCGCTCCGTCATCCGTTAACCGCCAATATAAAGGGTCGTGCTGAATCGGGACATACATTCCTGTTATCCGGTGTTTGTGGCTATTGTCCCAAGTATGGGCGATCCGATCCGCCGTGACGGCGGCGCTCGAATAAGTCCATTCGTGCTGAAAAATATAGACGGCGCTTATCATTAAAATAAGGGAGAGAACGATCACCACCGGAAGCACTAAAGTCGCCTCAACAGAAACGCTGCCGTTCTCATTGCGCCAACATAGACTTTGAAATGATTCCCATACTCGCATCTTACGCCTCTTAAGGCAGTTGAATCGTATTGTCATTAACCGTGTTTGTCACTTGTCCTTGCGTCTTTTGAAACAAGTCATTGACCCACTTCATGATCCATTTACGAAAAGCAATTGCAATAACCAAAATAATCGCAACGATCAAAAGCATCTCAAGAGTGCCGATCCCGTCCTCTTCTTTCCAAAACCGTTTCACCGCAGTAATAAACTGTTTCATCTGCCAGCTCCTCCTTCATAGTCCTTGATTTAATAACATAATTGCAGGCGCTGCGACGATGGCCATCATCGTTGCAAAGATGATCACCATCGGAAATACCATCTTTGTCGTTGCTTCTTCTCCCATCGTCTTCAATACTGCACGCTTCTTTTCGATCATGGTTCGTCCGGTCTGCTGCAATATGAGTGCAAAAGTATCCCCGCCTCTGCGATAATTCATTAACGTTGTCGTTACCAAGAAACTCGTTTCCGGTATACCGCATCGCTGGGAAAACAACTCCAACGCTTTGGCGAACGAAACCGACTGCGCGATCTCATTGCGCATTCTCCCTAGTTCCCGGTATAGAGGATGCGATTCGTCTTTCGTAGATGGTACGGATGCACGAATCCATGCTCCTTGAACGGGTTCGCCGGCGCCAATTAACAAAGACATCTTGTGAACGAACACCGGAAGCTCCGTTACAAACGCGCGGTGCCTTTCCTTCACTTTTCGATCCAAATCCCTCCACATTACAAAGGGTGCGAGACATGAAATAGCTAGTCCTACACCGGCAATAGCGGCATCTTGAAATATAGCAGCTGCGAGCAGCGAGCAAAGAATACCGCAACCTAACGAAGAAGTTGCTTTTGCGGCCCATATTCGGGGAATGTCATCGGTTCTGTCGTCAATGCTGCCGTATATTAACGCGGCAGACCGGACGATGCCGGGGGCATATTGAGCAATCCATTCCATGACACGGACCATGCGGTTCAACTCCATACCCGCAATAATTACATTGCGTCCGACCGGCGAACGTATATGGCGGGCAACCGTCCCGCCGTATTGATTGCTGCCTCGCATGAACAGTAGGATCCCGAAAAAGAAAAAGATTCCGCCTGCCAACCAAATCCCTAACACTACCATTCGAACCTCATCAAACGTCTGGCGAGATAAAAACTCGCGACAAGGGCGGCCAAAGCTCCGGTCATAATAATTCTTCCCATTCCCGAGTACAGCGGCGCCATATAATCCGGCGAACCGAAACGAAGCGCGGCAAGCAGCAAGAAGGGTACCACCGTAAGTACATTCGCTTCGAACCGTTTACCGGCGATCAGCACGGCAAGCTCTCGTTCCAAATCCATCTTCTCGCTGATTGCCCTGGAAGTATGACGCATAACGGCGAGAAGGTCGCCGCCGGTACGCTTGCACGTTCGAAATACGTCCACCCAATCCGAAACATCCGGGATGTTCAACCTCCTCGCGAGATCGTCCAACGCTTGTTCAAGCGGAATGCCGTGTTCGACCATCCGGTTTATTCTTTCGAGCTCTACCGCAAAATATGGTAAGTGTTGGGAGTACATCAACCTCAAATCGGCTGCTGCGGTACGCATAGCGTTCTCCATCGATTTACCCGCATGCAGGCTTGAGGAGATCGATTGTAGCGCCTGCTCGAATTGTATTGACAACAGACGCTTCCTTGCTTGCACAAACTGTTTATCGTTTCGCAGCGTCGTTACCGCCCCAGCGATGGAAACCGCTACTCCCGCCCAAGCCTCGTTGTAAAATAGTAATCCGACGAAAAACCAGGCAATCGATGCAACTAACGCTCCAATCACTCTGCGAATCACGCTGTAACGATAGAAAGATACCGGCTGACTCTCTGTTGCGCGCTTCACTACCATGGACCGTCCCCCTTTCAGTCCGTTCTTATTTCCCGATTTCCGGTTGGCTGCAGCGATTCTTTCCGCCCATGTTCGAATTCAATATCAGCCAATCGAAATAACGGATTGAGTTCGTATTCGCCGTTTCGAATTCCGGCGATTTCCGTAATCTCTATCACCTTTCGGGAATAGTCGCTTCTTCTTGCCAGGTGGACAATAATGTGTAAAGCCGAAGCGATTTGATTGCGCAGCACCTCAAGGGGAAGCTCCGCTCCTCCCAGTGCCATCGTTTCCAACCGGCTTAACATATCCTTCACGGAATTGGCGTGTCCGGTAGACAAAGAACCTTCGTGCCCCGTATTCATCGCCTGCAGCATATCAAGCGCCTCCGCTCCGCGCACTTCGCCTACTATGATGCGGTTCGGGCGCATCCTTAGAGACGCTCGTATCAATTGCCGGATCGTAATTTCACCTTTCCCCTCCGTGTTCGGCGTTCTCGTTTCGAGCGAAACCACGTTCCTTACGGTGCGCAGCTGCAGCTCGGCCGAATCCTCGATCGTCACGACCCTCTCTTGCTCCGGTATCGATTGGGCAAGCACATTCAGCAACGTCGTCTTTCCGGAACCGGTTCCCCCGCTTACAAAAATATTGCGCTTGGATACTACGGCTTGCTGCAGAAATAACGCCCCTTCTTCTGTAATCGCTCCCTTCGCGATCAGATCATTCATCGTAAGCGGATGTTCCGGAAACTTGCGAATCGTCAATGACGGTCCTTTCAATGCGACGGGCGGCATGACGACGTGTACCCGGGATCCGTCCGGCAGCCTTGCGTCTACTATGGGTGATGATTCATTGACCGTACGGTTCACTTTCGAGACGATGCCTTGGATAATATCCTCTAGCCGTTCCTTGGATTCGAAGCAATATGGGTATTGGTGCATCACCCCGTCTTCTTCGAAAAAAATTTCCTCATGGCTGTTCACCATCACTTCCGTTACGCGGGGATTGTCCACCAAATCTTGAATGACGTCCAGTCCCCGAAACGTATGAAAAGTGCGCCGGACAAGCCACAATCGCTCTTCTGCCGTCCACCGCTGCTCTCTGGCATATGCAAAGACGAGCCTCTCGATTTCCTCCATCAGTTCATCCTCTTGCACATGTTCGGCGAAATTAATGGAGAGCCGGATTTCATCGCGGATTTTACCGATCCAATCCTCTGTCATCATGGAGCCGCAACCTTCGATGAGATGCCTTCTATCAATTGCAGCAATGAATGACGATAAGCCGGATGACGATGCAGATCACGCTCGCGTATTTGTTTCCATTCCGAAACGTAGGGAAGAGAAATCCAACCGCTGCCCGCTCCGTTAGTCGACGATAATAACGATTTATTGGAAACAAACACCGTTTTACGCCGAAACGCCCCTCCCTCTTGCCACCCGGGCCATTCCGCCATCCATCTCTCGATTTTTGCCCTGCTTGCGGCATCTTCTCCCGTGAGGCAAACAATAACATCGCTCTCCTCCCATGCACATTCCGAACGTTCGCTCCAACCTGTCTCACAGTCGATGATAACGGTTTTGCAGCCAGGCATGTTCGCGGCACGGCGGATCAAGCCTCCCGCATCCGATTTGGACAGCAAAGCGATCTCTCTCATTGAGCAATCGTTCCGGAACGATTCAACATTGCTCCAAAAACCTGTTTCCGCCGTGGTTCGCAATCGATTGCCGGTTTTCATCTCGTAGAGCCAATCGCTTGCATCATGACGTCCTTCTTCCGTCAACCACATTCCCGCCGTCAATCCTGCCTCCAATCCGAGGCAAAAGACGCCTCCTCCGACCGACTTATTCCATGCCTCGGACAGTAAGGCGGCCACGGTAGACTTGCCTGCACCTCCTCCTGCGGACCAAACCGATATGACGGCAGCTGTTTTACGCCCATACCTTTCCGCACCCTTACAGTCGTCTGATGGTTGCAACCCCGCTTCCCCCAGCATGGCTTTAATCAATTGCGTTACCGGCTGGTACTTATACACGAGCGGTTCATTGCCGTTTCCCGCGGGCCGGTCATCCGTCAGCCAAATAACGCAAGCATCCCCGATCGCCTCCTTCACCTCCTTCTTCCAAATCGCATTAATAGCGAACAAATGGGGACGCTCCACGGACTGATAAATTGCAAGCGCGCTGGGATCGCCAAACGCGACGACCTCGATATTTCCCCTCCCTTCGATCCGATTGGCGATGGCGGCAACCTTAACGGCGTAATCCAAATCGGGGTCGCACAACGCAATGACTTGTCTGGCCAAACGGCCCATCTCCTTTCCTGAACAACAAAAAAAGCACACGCAGACCAAGGATGGTCAGCGGTGCTTCCGCATTTACCGATTTATGATTTGTGTTTATTATAGTCTGTCTTCCAGCTGTTGGCAAGCCATTTTTTTGCAGAAGCTCTTATCCCCCTTTCTTCATGAATCACAGGCGCAATGGACTCCAGCAAAGGGAGCAGAGCATGCTCCAGTGACGGCCGTACCGCGTTGTCTTCCTGCGACCATCTGCCTTTCCACTTGGCCGATACGATCACATCATAGGGAAACTCCGCAACAATGCAGTCCGGTTTCTGAGAAAACAACCGGTAAAAGTCGGGGATTCGCGCCGTACCCGGGACGCGGTTCGCCACCCATCGGATTCGTCCGGACGGTCCCTTGCCGTTAATCCGCTCCCAATTTTTCAGCGTCTTCGGTCTTCTAAGCAGCGACGGATCGGGGGCGACAACGGCAACCACTTCGTCCGCCAATCCGATGATCGCTTCCGCAGCCCGCTCGTCAGCATCCGAAGAAACATCGACTATGTATACGTCCGCTTTCGTCTTGAAAAACAGTTTGTATAAACTTTCCGCATCATATGCATTTCGTTCAGGTTCGTATATTTCCGAAGCTAGGTTCCAGCTAAGTGCCCCTTCCTGCCATCTCGATCCGGTTCCTTGAGACTCGCTCCTCATGGCGAGCAACGAATCCCCTTCCTGCCACGGACATTCGACATAAGCGACCCGAACGCGTTTATCCGCCAAAAATTTCGCAAGCGCCACAGATACGAATGTGGTCCCCGCACCGGGAAATAAGCCGCAGACGGCAACGATTTTGCGTTCGGCCCCGACCGCCGATAAAGTAAAACCGGAATGCTGCCGGTGTCCTGAAGAATCCTGCGGTTCCGGAGAACCGGCTCCAAGCACCTCTATGAGCGCTTGCTTTGCAGCCATCGCATTCTCATAACGATCTCCCGGGTCGTCGCACAGTAAAGTCCCTACAGCTGCGGCCAATTCCGCAGGGATATCCTCTGCAGCTTTGTCCAGCGGAATCTTTGTAAAATTGTAATACTGCCCACCGCAAAGCAGGAAGTAAATGAGACAGCCTAGCGAATACAAATCCGCGCGTTGATCCGTCTGCCGGTTGGCGAGCAGCTCCGGAGCGGCGAAACCGACGGAACCGACGTGCACCGTATCAGACGTATTTCCTTCTTTATACGTTCGTGCAATTCCAAAATCCACGAGCTTGACGTACCCGTCCGGGCTTACAATGACATTCGAAGGCTTCACATCGCGAAAAACGATCGGCGAATCCAGACTGTGCAAATAGTGCAGCAAATCGCATAGTTGGACGGCATAGCCTACGACGGTTTGCCAAGGCAGCGTATGGCCGCAGGAAGCAGACCGATCCAGCAGCGTCTCTCCCGCTAAATAATCCATTACGAGGCAGCAGCCTCCCAGCTCGTTCATCGGAATAAAATCGACGATCCTCGGCAGCGAAGGATGCTGCAAATCAATCATCATCTTCGCTTCCTTCATCGGCTGATCCGGATCGAACTCGTCGCGCGGTATCCACTTGACCGCCCACCTTTGACCGCCTAAGCGCAAATCCTCCGCCAAATATACGCAACCCATCCCCCCTTCGCCGATCGGTCTTATGATTCTGTAACGTTGTTCAATGCAATCGCCTTCCTGAAATATCGGTTCGCCGTTGCGTTCCATACTTTCGATCAGGATCCCTCCCGAAAAAAAAAAGAAATAGCAGACGGCAGTGTGGCGTTTCACACTGCGGTCTGCTTGTCCAAAATTATACTTTTATTTTCGTTTCGTGGTCAAGTCAAACATCCGCCGAACGGAGAAGAAAACTACAACACTTCGCAAAAATTTTCAAAAAAAAATTGTTTGGGGTATAGTATAAAGATGATTCGAAACCGGCAAGAATAACCAACGGCCTTCATCTTTCCTTCTATTTTCATTGATTTCACACTATATGCGTACAAGAAAGGAGACTGATCAATGATGCTTATTTTTGAACTGGCTATTATTTTACTTGCTTCAAAAATTGCCGGCGATATAAGCGCAAAACTGGGGCAACCGTCCGTACTCGGAAAATTGCTTATTGGTATTGTTTTGGGGCCTACCGTACTGGGAGTGGTCACAAATACGGAAATACTTCATGAAATAAGCCAAATCGGCGTTATTTTATTGATGTTTATCGCAGGATTGGAAACTGACACGGAAGAGTTTAAAAGAACCGGAAAGGCATCCGCTTATGTAGGCGCTTTTGGGCTAGTTGTGCCGTTCTCTCTAGGATTTTTAGCCGGCATCGTTTTAGGACTTCCACAAATCGAGTCTTTATTCCTCGGACTGCTGCTTTCCGCCACTAGTGTAAGTATTTCGGTCCAAGCGCTGAAAGAAATGGGCAAGTTAAAGTCGAGAGAAGGAACGACTATTTTAGGAGCCGCAGTGATCGACGACATTGTCGTCATTATCGCATTAGCTTTCATAATGAGCTTTGCAGGCGGAGAGGTCAATTTAGGAATAGTCGTTTTGAAAAAAGTGGTCTTCTTTGCCGTTGCGATACTCCTTGCATGGAAAGCGGTCCCTTGGGTGTTGAAAAAGTTTGCGCCTATGCGGGTTAGCGAAGCGGTTATTTCAGCAGCGCTTATCATTTGTTTTGTTTATGCATATTTCGCTGAATATACGGGTGTGGCGGCGATAATAGGAGCTTACATTGCTGGTGTAGCCATCAGCTTGACTGAATATAAACACGAAGTATTTGAAAAGGTTGAAACGATAAGCTATTCCATCTTTGTACCCGTGTTCTTTACTTCTATCGGGGTAACTGCCGAATTAATCGGCATTACAAAGAATGTTGGACTTATCGTGACCTTGAGCATATTAGCCATTCTTACAAAGCTGGTTGGTTCGGCTATCGGCGCAAAGTTAGCGGGGTTTGACCGGTGGAATTCGTTAGGCGTCGGCGCGGCTATGGTATCTCGAGGTGAAGTCGCATTAATCATCGCCGCAATCGGCTTGGAATCAAACTTATTAAGCAAAGACCTGTTTGCCGTTATTGTGATCGTAGTGCTGATTACAACTATAGTAACGCCGCCGTTGATGAAAGTATTTTTTAACAAGGCAAAGAATGAGAAACAAACCGCCGGCAATTGACCGGCGGTTTGTTTGGTGATTATTGGGAAAACGGGAACAGGTTGTATACAAATGGTCGTCGGATTGCCATAATTGCTGCGAAATCCGACGATCGCGATCTGTTATGGTAAAACACTGTTCATAAACCGTTGTTTAGACGACACATTACGTACAGACTGTTGCCATACTCGCATTAGTTCGAAAAATACACGCCGTGGACAGACAAAACGACGACCGTTTATGTACATACCGTTTCCATAATGATCATGCTCCGGATGCCCTGATTACTGAACTGTTGCCGGATTCAGTTCTTTCTCCAAACGCACGTCAACTCTTCCCTGTTGTGGAACAATTGTTTCGCGCGGGCAAGCTTAAGCTTCGGTTCGAACACCGCTTGCACATGTCGCAGCGTGGCGAACGGCTTGCCGTGCATCAGCTTCACGGTGGACACCACGGTGCCGCCCGGAGCCAACGCCTCAAGCAGTTCCGACACAAGCTGAGCCATTCTGCGAGGCTCCCAGCTCATGTCGCAAACGATCAAGTCGAACGATTTGTCGCGCAAAAGAACTTCCGAAGCGTTTTTATTCAAGTATATAAACTTCGGATGCTTCATTAAAGACGGATGCATCGCCGCCGGATCGATCGCCGTCACCGACAAGCCCCGCTCCAACAGGAAAGATGACCAACCGCCGGGGGCGGCTCCGATATCCAGAGCGTTGCGGAACGCCGAGAAGTCCAACCCGAACGCGAGCTCCGCCTCCATTAACTTGAATTTCGCTCTCGAAATATCCCCGTCCTCCTTGCGAAAATGTACCGCTCCACCCGACCAAGACGACAAATTGTCATCCGGACCGGAACACCCGATGAGTGCCTGAGCCGGTGTAAGAAAGACGGAAATAATTTTCTCCATTTGATGCACGGTCGGTTCGGCGGCAAACACGCTAACCAACGCCTCATCAATCGCCTGTTTCACCTGGAGAGGTGTATACGGGGGTTGGGAACCTTCCGCTTTGCGTGCCTGAACAGCGACTCGCAGCACATTCAGTTCCCAATCCGCACCTCTCACCGCTTCCCGAATGCGGGGCAAATCGGAGTCGTCGCCTTGCAATGCCACTTCCAGATGAATCGGTTGCAAATGACGCAGGAACACCGGCGGCCGGCGTACGATCGAATCCAACACCTGTTTCTCGTCTGCCCCGACATCGAACCGAAACACGTCCCCGTCCGATATCTTTCGTACACGAATCGATTCAAATTGCCGGCGAAGCTCTTCCGACGCATATGAGAACGAACCGCGGTTGCACGTGCCTACCCAAGATGAACCGATTATGAATGCTGCTGAGGAATTCCCTTCACTTTGACCCACGGCCTTTCGTCCTCCCAATCCAACTGAACCTCTACTCCGAACGTGTCGCGCAAATGCCCGCTCGTAAGCACTTGTTTCTTCTCCCCTATCGCCGTGATCGCCCCGGATCGGATCATGGCCACATGCGTGAACACGGGCACGATTTCCTCAATATGATGCGTTACATACACCATCGTGGCTTCAGAACCGAACTCGTTCACGACCTTCAGAAATTTCTCCCGTTCGTATAAATCAAGACCTGCACACGGCTCGTCCATAATGATCAACTGCGGATCGTTCATCAGCGCTCTCGCAAGCAGCGCTTTCTTACGCTCCCCTTGAGACAGCGTGCCGATCGGATGATCCTTCAGATCGATCAACCCGACTTGTTCGAGCCGAGACATCGCCTTCTCTTTCACAGCCGGATCGATATTTTCGTAGAAACGCAAATACCCGTTCGCGCCGGTGGCGACCGCCTCCCACAGCGGGTCGCGCGGGGTAAGCTTCTCGAACAACGACTGGCTCATATAGCCGATGCGTTTGCGAACTTCGCGAAGATCGACCTGGCCGTACCGCTCTCCAAGCACGTCCACAGTGCCCCGGCTCGGAAACTCATATCCGTTCACAATTTCGAGCAGCGTCGTTTTCCCGGAGCCGTTTGCGCCAAGCAGCACCCAGTGCTCGCCTTCAGATATGCTCCAATTAATATTTTGCAAAATCGTCTTCTCTTCCCGGATATAAAACACGTCGGACACACGAATCATACAGACACCTCTCCCTAACAACAAAACCGTTCTCGTGGGAAGTGTACCGTTCGCGTCAACTTTTTGCAAGCTTCCGTACATATGCGATTTCCTCGCGGTGCGAAGAGCCTGCAGGTACCGGCGTCTCCAATACGACCGGAATGCTTCTCATCTCATCAGCCGACAGGACGGCGGACAAAGCTTCCGCTCCGATATGCCCCCCGCCGATGTTGGCGTGGCGGTCGCGTCTCGAACCGGACGGATAGACGGAATCGTTCAGATGAAGAGCTCGAAGGTGCGAGAAATATCCGAGTTCTCTCCCGCGTTGTAGAAGCTCGCCCCAATTGTCGCCGTTCCACACGCCGCTGGCAAACAAGTGGCAAGTATCCAGGCAAAATCCGATCTTCTCCGGCCTTGCTGACAATTGGCGGATGCTCGTCATTTCTTCCAACGTCGTGCCGATCGCCGTGCCTTCGCCCGCCTGATTTTCGATGAGCAGAAGAGCCTGCCCCTCCCAACCGTCAAGCGTCTCATTCACTGCCGACAATATCGTTCTGTACCCTTCGAGCGGATCGCCGCCGCCTTTCTTCTTGCCGAAGTGAACGACAACGCCAATCGAACCGCACGCTTCCGCAATTTCCAGATCGTTGCGCAACGAGCGGATCGTCGGTTCGCGCAGCTTGCCTTCGGCGGCCAAATTCGTCGCATATGTCGTATGCGCTATGCTGACAATGCCGCGCGATTCGCATATGCGCTTGCATTCGGCGGCATCCGCCGCATCGAATTGCTTGATCGAAAGACCGCGCGGATTCTTAGGAAAATATTGAAACGCCGTCGCGCCGATCGCTTCCGCCGTCCGCGCCGCGCCCGAATACCCGAGCTTAATGCTGATATGACAACCGACGTACTTCATCCGGCGCTCCCGCTCCTGTTCCCGCTCCCGCTTGGCATTCCTCGCAATAGAATACTTTCCGGCCGTTCAACTCGGTCTTTACGATCGGAGCGCCGCACCGGAAGCACGGTTCCCCTCCTCTGTCGTACACCTTGCATCTGTCGCTGTACCTTCCGGTGTGCGTGTCGCCTGCATAGAACGGAGACTCCATATAGCCGCCGTAGCGGACCGCTTCATCGAGTGTCGTGCGCATCGCCGTGTACAAGGCGTTGTAATCGTTCCGCTCGAGCGCAGCAATCGGACGAAGCGGTTGAATACGTGCGGCATGGCACAATTCGTCGCTGTAGCAATTGCCGATGCCTGCGAGCACGCTTTGATCGACGAGCGCCGTCTTTAACGCGCCACGGCTTTTGCGGATGCGCTCGGCGAACGCGTCGGGAGTCAGCGCCGGATCGAAAGGCTCCGGTCCCAGCTTTCCGAGCTTCTTCGCAAGCTCGCCCTCTTCATATAAGTGCAAATATCCCAGCCGCAGCCCGCGAAAATACAACAACCGCTCTTCTCCCTCGAAACCCAGCACCACTTGCGCATTTCGGCCCTCCGCTTCGTCCGGCGTCCCCCAAAACATCGATCCGCCAAGCATCAGATGCAGCAGCAGCGTGGAGCCGTTATCGAGACGAAACAAGAGCATCTTCGCTCTGCGTTCCACTCGTTCGACTCGGCTCCCTTGCACGGTTTCAATAAACACGGATACCGGCACATTAATCGACTTTTCCCTTGTCACTTCAACACTTCGGATGACACGGCCGGCAACTCTCTCGTTCAACTGCGCTTTATATGTCTCCATCTCCGGCAATTCCGGCACCGTAAAAGCCCCACTTTCGCGAAACATTTTTCCTTAGATTTCCTATGTTTTCGACGATTTATGCTATGTCTCAAGGAAGGAATTCCCTTACATGTGCCGAATAGTTCATTCGGAGGTGTCATATGCTCGAAAAATATCAGCTTCACGACGAACCGGGAAAAACGATGTTTGTGTTCGCGCAATTTGGCAAAGTATACGGCCACATTATTAAGGATCGTACCGATAAAGCGCCGGCGAAATTCATCTTTGAAACGGAAAAATACGATTCGGTCGAACAATTGAAAACCCAATACCCTCCGGAGGCGAACTAGAGGTTGCGTACGGCTTAGGCCTGAAACCCATTCAGCTGACGGTAAACGGACAGGAATGTCTCCTGAAGAATATCCTCAACGAGATAGGAATCGCGAAGATGTGATTTCAAGAAAGAGTACACATATTCCGCATAAGCCTCATACACCAGGTCGAAATCCATGCCCGAATCAACCCTCTCATGTATATAGTCGCATGAAAACAGGATCCGGTTCAAATTAAAATATTGCCGCAGTAACCATTGCTATCTTCATGATCTTACCCGGCGTATGCAGCTGACGAATACACGCATGAAAAAAGGGCACAACCATGTGCCCTTCATTCGTAGCTGTGTTCACTTTATCTATTATTTCATCATGGCAGGAGATGCCAAATACATCTCTACGAAATCTTTCGTTACGTATGTTGTTCCATTCATCACGACCGGTTTATAGGAAAACATTTTTTCCATCATGCCGGCCATGAACTTGTCGCTGTTGACGGAGAATTTTACGGTGTAGTCCTTGTTATCCATCATCTTGTCGTCCATCATCTTGTCATCCATCATCTTGTCGTCCTTCATTACTGCATACATTAGAGAGATCGACCGCTCGTCCCCGTTCCACATGACCGTATATCCAAGTGATTCGGCGATTGTCCGAAGCGGCACGAGCTCCATGCCGTTCTTCATCATGACGTCGACTTTGCTGTAATCGACCTGCATCTTCATACCCTTCATGTCTTCCGCGGCGGCAACACCAGGGACCACCAGAGCCAGCGATAGCATCGAAAGCGCAGCGGTTCTTTGAAGCTTGTTCATCGTTCATTCCTCCTAAGGGTTTAGTTTGTTTCCGTTACTAAACGTACCGAAGGAGTCTTAACATCGCCTAACGAAATTCTTAAGAAATTCTTACACAAGTATATCAATTACAAAAACCGCAAATTACACACATCGGACCGTAAACCAGAAGCGGCTGCCTTCACCGGTTCCGCCTTCCACACCTATGCGTCCGCCATGCAGCTCCACGATCGATTTGGCGATTGCGAGCCCGAGTCCGGCTCCTCCGCTGCCGCGGCTGCGGGATGGGTCTGCGCGGTAAAACCGATCGAAAATTTTTTCCCGGTCGTGCGAATCGATGCCTTCCCCCTGATCGATGATGGAAATTTGCACAAATCCGCTTTCTTCCGGCAGCTCGGCTGCCATGATGGAGATGCTCCCTCCTGGAGGAGAATGCCGGATCGCATTTTCCAGCAGATTTGCGAGCACCCTCTTGATTTCAAAAGGCATAACAAGTAAGGGTGGAAGATTTTCCTGCACGTGCGCCTGAATGTCGATGTTTTTTTCCTCCAGCTTTATTACATGGCTTTGTAGAGTTTCTAGAAGGAGATTGTCGGCATGACAGCGCTCGGGAGTAAAGACATAGGCACCCGACTGCAGCTGCGACAGCTCGAATAACGTGTCAATCAGCCGGTTCAAGCGCTGCGTCTCGAGACGGATCGTTCGCAGATAACTGCCGAACGTCTCTTTATCCTGAATCACTTCGTCCTGGAGCGCTTCCACGAACGCTTGGATCGATGCCATGGGCGTACGGAGATCGTGCGAGACGTTGGCAACAAGCTCCCTGCGCGAGGCTTCTGTTGTCCGGAGCCGGTCGAAGCTTTCGCGGAGCATGCCCGACATCCGGTTGAACTGCTCCGCTAGCCGCCGGAACTCTTCCGGGCCTGCGAGCGGCACCGTTCCGTCGAACCGACCTTCTGCCACTCGCGCCGTCTCGTTTGTAAGCTTTCGGATCGATGATTCCAGCGGACGTGTCATGGCAAAGTGAACCGCAAAGGAAACAATCGCCGCCCCCAGCGTGACGCTGGTCAGAAGAAGCGTTTCATTCAACTTCAGGAGCATGAAGCGATAGCATACGAATAAACTGACCAATATTATTCCGATGCTTACCGCATTGGCAATAAGCAAATAAGCCCGCAGCTTCATAAGCTGTCCCTGCCTTCGAATTTGTAGCCGATTCCCCAAACCGTCTTGATATATTTCGGCTCCGACGGATTCCGTTCTATTTTTTCCCTCAACCTGCGGATATGCACCGTCACCGTAGTCGTGTCTCCAAAGTAATCGATGTCCCATATTTGATTAAGCAGCTGATTTCTTGAAAACACCTGCTCCGGATGGCCGGCGAGCAGCGACAGCATATCAAACTCCTTGACCGTAAGCTCGATATCGCGACCGTCTGCCCTTACGCTGCGCTTCAGCTTGTCGATTGCAAGCCCCGGAAACTCGAGAATATGAGATGTCCTGTCGCTGTTTCCCTCATCCGGGTGTAAGGATGCTGCAGCGGATACTCGCTGCATCCTCCGCAATATGGCCTTTACCCGGAGCACCAACTCCCTCGGACTGAACGGCTTGGTCATGTAATCGTCCGCACCCATCGTCAGCCCGTATAAACGATCCATCTCTTCGCCTCGCGCCGTCAGCATAATGATCGGCACATCGTGTTCGTTACGGATTTGCTCGCAAACCTGCCAGCCATCTTTCTTCGGCATCATCAAATCGAGCACGATCAGATCCGGAGTTTCCCGGCGCCATACATCCATCGCAGCTTCGCCGTCCGCCGCCGTGATGACGCGGTAACCTTCCCGCTCCAAATACTTCGCGCATACGTCCGTAATGTTCGGTTCGTCATCCGTAACCAGAATGGTATAGGTCATGATTCCTCATCTCCCGATGGTAACATTATAGCTCGGGCGATATGCGGAATGTCTTACAAAAGTATTACACATTCGTCTTCAACCAAACTCGAAGCGGTCCGATCGAAGTCCATCCGGATGTAAGAGCTGCTTCAAGAAAATCTCCATGTTCATATCCGACCAAGGGTAAGTCCGGGAATACGGTTGAGACGATTTTCGCTATTTCCGGCCAAAGTTGTTCAGTGCCATTTTCAACAGAATAGACATTACTTACACCCACTGCATTTGCACCCAAGCTGGCAATAAATCCGGAAACTGCACCGTCTTTCTCCCGCATAAATATTTTGACATCATCTCTTTTTAACAAATCCGGTTTTATCACATGTTCCAGACCACTCGCGGCACTCCATATCGAATATTGTTCTTCTGTTGTAATAATGCACCATAAGGTATCAACAGGCTCCACGTTCAAAAAGGGCGGATGAAAGATCCATTCCGCTTCAAATAACACTTGAAAACCCAAGGCGGTCAAATCTAGGTTGGCAAAACTGTCTTTTATACCGGAAATGCTTCTATCCCCAAAGAATTCTCTTATATCTTCATTCGTGACTTGCCTGCTTGACGTTATGATATCCGGGTAAAAATCAGGCGCTTTCGAGAGCACTCCCCACATTCTCTTGTTTGAAGTTTGGGCAATTCCATGCGAATCGCAAACTATTCCGCACCAAGATATATTATTGGATACGGCTATGTCGATTAGAGAATTCATTCTCCTACCACCAATCCCCAAGGTTGTTAACTACAGAAATCAAGTATACATTAAAGTTGCCAATATAAACGAGGCGTCTTTTCGCGATTTTGATAGTTACACAGGTGCATATAAATAGCAAAAAAGATCAAGAATTCGGGTTAAAATTCGGGTTACTATAGGAACAGCACGTGAGAGGGAGCTTTTCGTTCCAGTGAAGGAAGATTATCTGAAGCAGATCCAAACCGTCATCGATTACGTGGAAGCGCATATAACCGAGGAACTGTCTTTGTCGCGGCTTGCGCAGGTCGCGAGGTTCTCAGACTTTCATTTTCACCGTGTCTTTGAGTCCATGGCGGGAGAAACGGTGATGGAATATGTGCGTAAACGTCGTCTGGCGAGATCGGCTTACCAGATCGCTCACTCGAATGAGAGGCTGCTCGACATTGCGCTGGAGAACGGATTCCAAAATCACGAAACATTCACGCGCGCCTTCAAGCGGATGTTCGAGTTGACGCCGGCCGATTACCGAAAGAAAGGAATCAAGCCGCCGGAATACCCAAAGCTGAACGTGCTGCAGCGCAAGTATAATCCCTATTTAGGAGGCATTCGTATGGAATACCGAATAGTAACCAAACCTGCTTTCAAGGTCATCGGATACGAGCTGCAAACGACTACGAGCGAAGAGAAGATTCCGGTTTTTTGGCAGGAATATCTTCAGAACGGATGGTCCGGACGCATTCCGAACCGTGTCCACCGCGATAGCCCGGTCGAGCTCGGCATTTGCCATAGCTTCGATATGGATACGGGAGCCTTCACGTATATGATCGGCATGGAGGCGGAGCATTTCGAAGGGGTGCCTAGCGATCTCGTATGCCGCAAGTTTATTTCGTCCGAATATGCCGTGTTCACTACGCCGAAGGTGCCGCACGACCGGTTCCCTTCCTCCATCGAAAGTACGTGGAAATCGATATTCGAGGAATGGTTCCCGCATTCAGGTTATGAACATTCCGGCGCCAGCGAGTTCGAGCTATATGACGAACGATGCCATCCGGGCAGATCGGAAGTACAGATGGATATCTATATTCCGATAAAACGCAAGGGCGCTTAATAGGCAAAAAGATGCAGACCGATTGGAGGCTGCATCTTTTTTTTATGAACTCCCGTTTCCTGTCACGCAATTATTCGATATAGTAGGAAACGAAAGATAACAGATGATTAACAAATGGGGGCGGAGAAGAGATGGTCACAATCACAATAGAGAAACGTATAGAAACGTTGGAAGAAGAAATAAGAAGCATCGCGGCGGAATGGGAACTAACCGTAATAGAAGAGGATGCCCCCACTGCTTGCTTCCGGCTCGTCCCTCCCCTTATGCTCGGGATTCACGGTATTTGGTGCGAGCTGCGCAACGGGCGCTGGAGCTTCTGGCGTGAAAGCGATGCGACGACGTGGGAGGATTTTCTGTTGATGAACGTGACGCACCGGCTCGCATATTGGCACGAATCGCTGCTCGGTTACTCTTCTGGAAGCGGTACGCGACTGCTCGAACCGACGCCGGACGTTTTCTTGACTTTCGATCATTATGCTGACCACGTAGTACGCAACGAAGAAGGCATTGTAAAAGATATCAAGAAAAATTGGATTTACACGCACCGCAACCGGTATGTCCGATAAGCTGTCATACGCGATATCGCTTTTTCTATGAAACACCGGCCTCATTGTTTGCTTGCTGCGCACTTCCCCATTTTTGCACCCATTTCTCCATTTCTCTCAGAGCAATTTGAAAATCGCTGCCTTTCTCCGTCAATGAATATTCCACCGTCACAGGCACAGTAGGGAACACTTGCCGGCGCACGAGGCCGTTTTGCTCCAAGTGACGCAGCGTGTCCGTCAGCGATTGAGTCTTGATAATCGATATGTTTCGTTGAAGCTGATTGAAACGCTGCGGCCCTTTAAGCAGCTCGTCGAGCACCAAGAAAGCCCACTTCGCCCCGAGAATTCGTAAAACTTCGCATATTCCTGTCGAATTGGAAGTTTCCGCACATGTATCGTTCGCTTCTTTTTTAGTCACGATCCCACATCCTTACTAAATGTAAGTAAGTCAAAACATCAGGATAATATCCAAATAATTTGCCTTCTTACATTATTACGCCCCTCTCTCTATAATGTCAATTAAATCATCAAGGAGAGGAAGTAATCAATATGAACCGTTTCATCATTTATGTTCTCACGTTAGGGGTATTTCTGACGGCAACCTCCGAATTGGTTGTAAGCGGCGTTCTCAATGTTATCGCACAAGATTTGCGCGTTTCCATCGCTCTTGCCGGTCAATTGATTACCGTATATTCTCTCGCGTATGCAATCGGCACTCCCATAGTAATCTCGATGACGTACCGGATGGGACGAAAAAAACTGCTGGCAGGCGCACTGACTTTGTTTATCGCGGGTTGCCTCGTTTCAGCCGTGAGCGCAGATTTTACGATGCTGATGGCAGCCAGAGTAATCTTGGGACTAAGTGCGGGCGTATTTCTCGTAGTTTCCTTCAGCTCCGTCGCCAAGATCGTCGCTCCCGAAAAAATCGGCAGCGCCATAGGAACGGTCATACTCGGATTTAGTGCTTCGCTCATACTCGGTATACCTTTCGGCATTGCAATTGCCAATTGGTTGAATTGGCAAGCGATCTTTATCATTCTCGCCATTCTCAGCTTGATCATCCTGTTCGCCGTTATCCGTTTGCTCCCGGAGATTGAAGGGGATGCCCCAATACCGTTTAAACAACAATTGTTAGTGCTGACGAATCCTATTATTCTAGCCGGCCTGTTCATCACCTTCTTTAGAGAAGCGGGTAATTCTATCATGTATACGTATTTGACTCCTTTTCTCGCAAACATTATGCATCTGCATTCCGCTGAGATCGGACTTACGATGCTCATTTTTGGGATTGCAGGTGTGGTTGGTTCGCGCTTCGGCGGTTTTGCGGTCGATAAATGGGGAACAAGCAGGATGATTATAATTAGTTTTACCGTTCCTGTAGCGTCTCTTGCTTTACTGCCGGTAGTAACCGCATCCCTGCTTGCCGGTATAGGATTGTTAACCGTCTGGATATGTTCCACATTCGTCAGCGCTCCGGCCCTTCAAACCTATTTCATACAACAGGCGCCTCAATCCTCCAGCCTGGTTCTTAGTTTGAATACGTCCGTTATTCATTTGGGACTGGCGGCGGGAGCCGGATTGGGGGGAGCCGTCATAAATTCCACATCCACCGTTCTTTATAATCCATGGGCAGCTAGCATTGCTATCGCGTTGGGATTAGTTGCGGCAGCCGCATCATTTTCCTTCCGCAAAAGCAAACAAACGGTTCCGGCCTAATCCGAGTCTTAGTGGATAATTTTTCAAAATAGGATAAACTTATCTTACCAAAAAAATAAGATTGGATGTGAGAAGCATTGCGTGAACCGAAACCATACTGGCGAGATGTTCCTATGGATTTGCGAAGGCAGATTGAAGAAAAAGCGGGAAGCCCTGTACGCAGAGCCGTTCGCGTCTTTGGCGGATACGGTCCTAGCGCAACATTCCGGCTGTTCTTGGAAGACGGCAGAACGATCTTTGCCAAGGGAGCCGGTAAGGGGTCGAATACGGAAAATTGGCGAGTGCTCCCGATTGAGGAAGCCGTTTATCGCAATATAAGTGCGATAGCTCCAATAGCTCCCCGCTATTATGGGTCGGTCAGTGTTGAGGGATGGCATCTTTTACTGCTGGAGGACGTAAGCGGTGCGAAGAAGGTTCCGCCTTGGACTGAGGAGTTGGCTTTGCAAGCGGTTCGAGATATTGCGGCATTCCACGTGCGGGCAGTCTCTGAAGCGGGAAATGTCGATAAAATGACCGGCAAAGGCGTGATCGATAATTGGCTCAGCATAAAAAACAACAGTGACGAAAGAAATTATTTTCTCTGTCTGTTTCAAAACAGAAGCGAAGGTGAGGCTTGGCTTGATGCGGTCATTGATTCGCTGATTCCGATGGAAGCCGAGCTTATGCGCCCGGATCAACCATGGGGATTTATTCATACCGACATACGTTCGGATAATCTTCGTTTTAGAGACGGTAATTTGGTATTGTTCGACTGGGCATTGGCCCTCAATGGACCGTTACTGTTTGATGCGGGTTTTTTCTTTCCGAGCATAGAGGGCGAAGGCGGGCCGACAGCGGAATTTTTGCTGCCTGAATATAAAAAAGTAATGACTGCGCATGGAATACAATTCCCTGCGTTTGCCGAGTATTCCGTTGCCGTCGCAACGGCGGGATTCTTCGCAACGAGAGCCGGAAAACCGCCGATCCCTATGCTCCCTCGGCTGAGATCCATTCAGCGGTTACAATTGGGGCCTGCATTACGGTGGTCCTGCAATATTTTGGGTTTGCCTCAGCCGCCTGAATTACGAAAGAATGAGTAAATGCCGCTTATTTGATTTTTTGAACGGGATTGCAAGCAGGTAAGGTGATCTCCACTTTTGTGCCTTCATTTATTTTGCTGGATACATGAATTGTCCCGTTATGGCTTTCAATGATTTTTTTGCTTACCATGAAGCCTAACCCGGTGCCCTTCTCTTTCGTCGTATAAAAAGGCTCGCCCAGCTTGGACAGCTGCTCTTCCGGTATTCCACATCCTTGGTCGGTGAGCGTTATATTAATTTTGTCACCGTCTTTTCTTGCGGTAATTATTATTTCGCCCCCATTATCCATGGATTCCATAGCATTTTTCATAATGTTAATGAAGACTTGCTTTAACTTATTCTCTTCGCAGAGAACTACAAGCTCTGTATCATCTATGATCCGGTTTATCTCAAGATTTTCCATGAGTGCTTGCGATTCCATCAACAAGATGACCTGCTCGAGAATTACCCGTACATCTTTCACTTCATATTCCGCGGCTTGAGGCTTTGTGAGAATCAATAACTCGTTAATTATTAACTCAATGCGATTTATCTCGGAACCGATAACCTCAAAATAATGCGGTTTTTCATGGTCTATCTTTCGTTCCAGTAATTTGAGAAACCCTTTGATAGCCGTCAACGGGTTTCGTATTTCATGGGCAATGCCGGCCGCCAGCTGACCGGCCACGGACAACTTCTCGGAATTGAGCATCATTTGCTGCGCTTCTTTTCTTTCTTCCTCTAACCGCCTTCTTTCGGTTATATCGCGGCCAATCTCTAAAATATATTGAAGCGCGCCGTGTTCATCGCGGATCGCTTTAACCGTCGTTTCGATCCATACGTAGTGACTTTCTTTATGACGAACCCGGTACGAAAATATATTAAAATCGGAACTATGAAATATATTTGCACCGTCGAAATCATTGGCATCGTCGGGATGCCAAAATTGTTTGCTGGATTTGCCGATCCATTCCTCGGGCTCATACCCAAGGATAGATTTAATTGCAGGCGAAACATAATTGGTAATTCCATCCGGCGTGGAATATAGTATAACATCCCGCGCGTGCTTGGAAATTAATTCGTATATTTCTTCATGATAAAGCAATCGCTCCGTTGCTTTTTTGTACTGGGTAACATCCTTGATGATAGAATAGACGCCTTCGATTTTCTCATCGACTATGATCGGAACATACGTAATTCTTAAATTAAGTAAATGACCTTGCTTGTGGACCATCGTATCTTCGAATTCCTGAGGCTGACCCTTAATAGCCAGCTGAAATTGTTTGCGGTACAGTCCTGTTTCGTGTCCCAAGAGGATCGGCTTTATTCGGCTAATTTCTTCCTTCGTGTAACCCGTTACCTTCTCGCAAGCATCGTTTACGATTAATATATCCCCATCCAGAGAAATTGCCAGTACAAGATCCGGGTAATGTTCGATTAATGATTTATACCGTTGCTGATTCTGTAGAAGAAGCATTTCTGCGTTTTTGTAATCGGTAATATCTTGAATTTGTACAATAAAATACAGCGGTTTTCCGGCGTTTTCCCGAACAAGTGAGACGTTTAATATTACCCAAACTATATGACCTTGTTTATGATAGTATCGCTTTAACAATTGGAAATTGTCGATTTTGCCTTCCAGCGTCTGCTTTGTTAGTCTCGATTCATCTTCCAAGTCATCTTTGTGAGTAATCGACTGAAAATTTGTTGAAAGAAGCTCTTGCTTGGAATAACCTGTGATTTTGCATAAAGCAGAATTGACTTTTAGCCAATCTCCTTCGGGGGAGACCAACGCCATACCGATCGGAGCTTTCTCAAAGGCATGGATAAATAATGATTCGTTTGCAATCCCTAAGTCCATATCAATTAGTCCTTTCTTGATAATTAGTGGGAAAGCAAATTATAGGTACCTTTACTATAATCATTATAAATTATTTTCTCAATGAGAATGTAGTTATAGCCTCGAATGGTACAATAGTCTTTACGCACGAAGGAATATAAGAATTTCATCAACGAAAAAAACGGGCCGCCTCCGCAACCCGTTCTCTGTTCTACTCGATTGTCTTTCACTCAACCGTATAATCGATGCGGTCCTCCGGAACTTTCAATGGAATGATGAGTTCATTCTCGATGCTTCCGTCATTGGCGCTGTAAGTGAACAAAATTAGCGTCATATTAGGCTGCGAGGCTTTCTTATAGGTAATGTCGAAGCGGAAACGGCCCCAAGCCGGAGCGCCTTCATCGGACATCTCGTGACCTTCGGCTAATATGTTGTGCCCGTCTTCCAACCTCCAGCTAAAGGCGGCTTCGAATACGCGTGCTTCACCCTCGACTGTGAAGGGCGAGCCGGCTACTGTCCCGGGAAGGGGCGAAAATACACGGAAGGCATCGTTTTCCGCTGCAACAGCCGGGACCGGTTGGCCGGTGCGGGCGTCAATCTTTATGGTAACCGGTTGATCAACGGTTTGGTGTTCGACGAGTTCCATGACCCAGTACTCTTTCTCCTCATCGAGAGAGACGGATTTTATTGCCTTTACGTCGGTTTGCCCGGTTTGCGATTCTAAGACGTATTGAACTGCGTCCGTATATCCGATCATGCCTTCCGGCACCTTCTGCGATTCATCAAGCAAGATGATTTTTGCGGCAGTCGTCTGCGCCGGGTATGATTCCGCGATCGCTCCGGTATACCACGCTTCCACTTGAGCTCCGAGCGCCATATTTTCGGGCGTAACGTCTTGGCCGCCGCTGTCCTTCAGCTCGGTCTGATCGCTCACCGTAAACCAATAAGCATCAATATATGAGGATCCGTTCTTTTCAACGAAGGCTGTGATTAACCACCTGTCCCCTTCCTTCTGTATGATATTCCCCTTGTCGACTACTTTGACCGCAGTTGTTTCCTGCTCCTGTTCATGATTGTCTGCGGGGTCCGCAGAGCCGCTTACTTGCACGCAAGATGCCAATATCGACATAATGCAAAGCAAAGCGAGAAAAAGAAACCCTTTTTGCTTTCTCATATTTCTCAACTCCTTTGAAAGATTGACGGAGCATAAGCGATAAATGTTTCAAGCCGCCTCCTTCTTCCGAACATTAATTTGTTGAATCCGATTTACCTTCTTAATGCATGAATTCGTATCTGGCTAATTACAGCTAACGCCGCAAACACTGGGAAGACCAAATCAACCATGTCGTAAATACGATCAAATAGCGGTTTAAGTCCAATAATTATTGCCATTGGGATCGAAATCGCTCTAAGTATAATCCAAGTCTTTCGTGAGTTCCAAATATATCGCATTTACGGTTCAGCCACCTTCATCACCTAATGTATCAGACCGCTAGAATTGTAACTCTATTTCTTGCTTGCGGATTCGGAACCCCCCGACTCCGTCGTTTTATTGGCGATTTAATCCGTTCTCCCACAATCTTTTTTCTTCCTTCTCTTATTGCACGTCCATTATGATAAACTACAAGAAACCTTCTTCATCGGTTTGGAGTCTAATAGTTAGCATACATAATTTTTTTCACAAAGCGAGGTTGTTGCCTTGGTCAAAAGAATATTACTTCCCATCATCCTTTCGTTCTTCCTGCTTTCTTTATCCGTACATAACACAGTGACCGTTCATGCGGAAACCCCCGCGGCCTTCACAGCGGATCAAATAAACCGGATTGATCTCAACGATGCCGACCTGCAGTTTATCCCTCTTTTCGGCAGCCGGGAAGAGGATAATCAATCTATTGAAGAAATCGTGAAAATAGTAAACAGTATTGTAAAAAACGGGGAACCGACAACCGATGCGATCGATTCTTGGCAGCGATTTTTCATGTCGGAACTGGTAATCAAATTCAACGACTACACGAGCCTGAGCGTTACACTGCCCGACACGGAAACGATCTACTATACCTACTTGGACAAAAAATATAAAACGAAGGACAAAACGGCAGTAGTGGCGCTGGGCAAATTGTTTGTCAGTCCGGTGCAAACCGCAGTCGGAGGACAGGTTCAAATCGGCGGCACATACAATTTGAAAGGAGAAGACGCTTATAGCGAACGGGGAACGGTATTTCTCTTTATTAAAGAAATAGGTTCCTCCGGGGGATATGAGTCGGCCAAAGGCGTTCACTATCCTTCAAAAAACGCTCTTCTCGTTCATCGTGCTCCATCGGCGTTTGCGAGATACGATTTCTCCTATACATTCCCTGCTTTCGGCGAAGCGGCTGACGGCACATGGAAGGCGATCGAACCCGGGACGTATGATCTGACGATCGTAAGAGACGGTTTAACGTCCTCCCACTTTATTAAAGTTGCCGCTCCTAAAGAGCCGCAGCTTTCAGTGAATGGCTTCCCCGTTTCCGAGACCGCCGTTAAACCGATTATCATCGACGGGAGAACTTATTTGCCGGCCCGGTCTTTGGCGGAAATGTTCGGCTGGGACGTAGTCTGGGATGAGAATCAAAGGCTGGTACGAATTAATACGGATTATTGGGCTCCGGCTTCCGCAAGTGCCGACGGTCCGATCCGCCTTTGGGTAAACGGAAAACAAGTGTCGTCGAATACGGCGCCGGTTCTCATAGAAAACAAGCTTCATCTCCCGCTCCGCACGGTAGCCGAAGCATTCGGATTTACCGTCAAATGGATCGCTTCGACGAAGTCGGTTCATGCCATTTTCGAACCCGAATTATTGGCGGTGTATCAGCAAGACGATCAAACTGCTGTATTTGCGGAAGCAATCAACAAGTACGCGACAGCGTTTAACGAGCGGAATGAACCGGAGCTTAAAAAACTGTTCGAGAGTGAAACCGAAGTGTTTCCGCGGTTTGAAGACATCGGCCGCAGGCTAATCACGTCGGTTTCGAACCTTCAGTCGGAACCTCGGCGTGAAGGAAAAGCGGTAGCGGCAACGGTTGATTTTCACTTCTTGTTTGACAATGACGGCAACAGCCAGGGTTCACGCGGATTCGTCTTCGTGCAAGAGGACGGAAGATGGGTGATCCGAGATATCGAATAATCATCCGTTACAGAAAAGGCTCCTACATCGCTTTTTGCAATGTAGGAGCCTACGTCATTCAAGCCCTGTTATCCGACCGCAAATATATAACCTCTGAC
This sequence comes from Paenibacillus alkalitolerans, assembly GCF_016482785.1. Taxonomy (GTDB): domain Bacteria; phylum Bacillota; class Bacilli; order Paenibacillales; family YIM-B00363; genus Paenibacillus_AE; species Paenibacillus_AE alkalitolerans. Next base: position 257,146 of record NZ_JAEMXM010000002.1, read on the forward strand.
CTAGATTACGATTTGAGCCCACCGGATCAGGATGTCCGGCTTATTAACCTGTGACACCGTGCAAATCCTCACGGGCGGTCACTACTCTTAAGCTGTCACCCGTGTCCTCCATTTCGTACAGCTTGCACCTCGACTCCGGCATCTTGAAAGGTTGATGTAGGATTAACATCCACGTTCCTTCGAACGTCCGGAACAGCATGCCATGACCGCTGTCTCCCTTCACCAACGGTTCAAGTTGTTCCCACGGCCCTTCCAGCTTGCCGGTTTTGGAACGCGCGATGGTTTGCACATAACTCCCCGATTCATAGCTCGACCACAGCATGACCAGATGACCGGCCGAGGTGCGGTATAGCTGGCAACCGTCCGTTACATAAACACGAATGCGGTCGTCGGGTAAGTCGTCTTTGTTTTCCCAAGGCGCTTCGGAAGCGTTAAATAGGACAATCGGGTCGCCGATCGCTTCGGACAAATCATTGTTTAATCGAACGGCTTCTATCGTGCCGTCAATGGTTTGAATCCACTCATGACAGTAAACCATCCACGGGGATCCATCTTCGTCGACATACAAGGTACCGTCTAACGTCATCATCGTTTCCGGCAAAACAGGCGCATCTTCCTTCAACAGCTTGAACGGTCCTTCCGGCGATTCGCTGACGGCTATGACGGTACCCCGCCAATGCTTGGCATATCCATTCACCGGCGCACCTTCCAGCGGCCTGTCGTTATTGTGCAGTGTGACGAACAGATAGAACCGGCCTTTATACTCGTGGACTTCAGGCGCCCAAGCTCCGTGCAGCGGGTTTGCCCATATCCCATGGGGGTTGGTGAATACGATATACGGGCCTTCCCAATCGGATAAATTTGTGCTTTTGTAGGTGATCACTCCGTAACGGTCCATGCCGTTCAATCGAGGAATACCGCTGGTATATAAGTAATAATCACCTGTATGTTTGTCTGCTAATACGAAAGGATCATGTGCGGGAATGTCGGCTAGTCGAAGTCCCTTTTGGGGGTTATTCACATCAGAGGAGGCATTGTAAACCGGCATCAAGATTCAACTCCTTTTCAGATAACCCGCTCTCGAATAGTTCATTATCCATCCATAATATATCAGAAAATCAGATGGATATCTCCCGCTAAGAAACAGACCAGGAAATCGAACAAAAGCACCGCTCTAATTGAAGAACGGCGCTTCTTAACATTACCGGGGCGTCCACTCGTTCCACATTTCTTTCACCACTTGCAGCTTCCCCACTTCGAGCAGGCCGATCACTTCCGTGTACTGCATATCGGTCCATCCCGAAGTGATCGTCCCGTCTTTCATCCTGGCTACATATGCAACGGAGTCGATTTGGTCCTCTTCCTTAATGTAGGATAGCAGGTGGTTCAATAAGAAAGCGGGAGATATTTTATCTTCTCTTTCAAAATCGCTCATTTCGTTCCCCCCTTAAACCGAGCCGCAAAGATGATAACCGAATCCAGCGGGTCGAGTTCCGAATCAGGAACAAGCCCTGTGTTTTGCAATGCGAGACCGAGCTGGCTGCAAACCCAGCGCCATATGGGTATTGACTCCTCCACGGAACCCTGCCGGTCTTTTACCCTTAAAACAATGTCCGCAAACACCGCTTCCAGAGCGGCCTTATCGAACTCTATTTCCTCCATCGGTTCGCGGTCGGACGTCATCCGAACCGTGAACCAATCGTTATATTTTATTTCGTATATCGTCTTTTCCATCTGCGCCTCGTTCACAACCTTTTGTACGTTCCGTCATTTTTTTAAATATTTGCAACACTTCATCCACATCTTTGTTTATTTTCGCAACATCGACCGCACCGATTTTTTTGTCGGTCAACTTATACTTTTCTTTAAGTCGAATGATTCTGTATACGCTGCCGTCAATGCGCTCTTCGGTAAGCTTCCCTTCTTTCACCGATTGTTTCAATGCTTGAATTACCGCGGTTTGTTTCGCGAAATCGTGACATACGAGCACGATATCGCTCCCGGCATTGACGGATCTTACGGCGGATTGTCCGATATCATACCGCTTAACAATGGCGCCCATCGTCATATCGTCGGTAAAGATCACCCCGTCGAAATTCAGTTCGTTTCTCAACAATCCGGTCATGATCGGTTCCGACATCGAAGACGGATAGTCCGGATCAAGCTTGGGCAGCAGTATATGCGCGACCATGACGGCATCGGCATCGTCCCGGACAGCACGGGCGAAAGGAACGAGTTCAAGCTTCTTCAACCGCTCCATATCATGTTGGACGACAGGCAATCCGACGTGGGAATCGACCGACGTATCTCCATGACCCGGAAAATGCTTAACGACAGAAATCACTTCTTCGGATTGCAGTCCTTTCATTGCACTCAACCCGAGTTTGCTGACGATATCCGCGCCGGAGCCGAAGGACCTGTCGCCGATGACCGGATTGTTCGGGTTGCTGTTAATATCCAACACCGGCGCAAAGTTCAGATTAAAGCCGAACGATTTCAACTGTCGTGCAGTTTCTCGCCCCGCTTCATACGAGAATTGCTCGCTTTCGATTTGCCCAATCGCCCGGTTCGAGGGAAACTTTCTCACCTCTTGAGGCAGCCTGTTCACGGCTCCTCCTTCTTCATCTACTGCGAGAAATAAGGGGAGCTCGAGATCCGAGTTTGTTTCTTTCAAGGAATTTAATAATGTTATCGTTTGTTTCGGGTCTTTGATATTTCTGCCGAAAAAAATAAAACCCCCGACCTTGTATTTTTCGATCAGTTCCTTGGAGTACGCGTCAATATCGTATCCATCGAGGCCTGCAATGACCATCTGTCCGATTTTCTCATCGATTGTCATCGCTCCGATTTTTTCGCGGATCGGATCTGCAGGCACTTGCCCTGGCAACTTCCCCTGTGCGTTATGTATCGGGTCCGGCGGCGGCAGTGCTTCCTCCGGTTTCGCAGATATGCATCCGGTGACAAAGAACAAAATCAATGGTAATGTGCAAAGAAACAGCCGTATGTTCCGCTTCAAGCCTCATCTTCCTCTAGTTGGCAGTCTTTGAAGCATTCATTATTATGGCTGATGATTCGCCACGATATGTACGCCGGGCACGTAACGGCCCTTTACCTTCATCAAAACAATGTACGCTGCTTCTTCAGCAGTCGTTCGCGCCGTCTTTGGATGCCGCCGATCGTCTCCCTCAGCTTTCCTCCGTCCGTCCCGCTTCGCGATAAGGACAATCGGGTTTGCGCGCTGCGAAGCGCCTCTTCCGTCCAATACAGCGCTTCATCCGGGTTCTTGTACCGGTGTTCGTACGCCATCGCCAGCTCCAGGTACGGTTCAAGCGCGGGGAGCCGCTGCCGGCGGCCCGATTCCACGATTTCTTTCCATAGAGACACCGCGCGGTCCCACTGCCTTCTCTTCTTAAAAAATTCCGCCGCATCCCGCAAATATGTATATGCATCATCAAGCGGTCTTGCAGCAATCGTTTCATACACGCGCTCCGCCTCGTCTTGAAAGCCTAAGCGCTCATACCATAACCCGAGCCGGTTCAATTCGTTCGTCTTCAACCGCTCCAGCTGCACGTCCCCGTTCAACAGCCGGCCGAAATGAACGGCCAACGACAACAAGGTCAAAATATCCTTTTCGTTATGGCGGACGACACCGGACAAGACGGACGGGTCGCCTTCCGCCAAATATTGAAAGTAAAGCGCAGGCGCCATCGAACCGGGCACGTCGTCATGACGGAACACGCCCAAGATTCCTTCCTCAACCGAGCCTAGACGGCAAGAAGGCATGGTCGTTCTCCACAAACTGCGCGACGGATATAGAAAATCTAATTGCGCGGGATCTGGCGGAACCGGGAGCCGGTTCATGACATAGCGGTTTTTAACGATCGGCCAATCGAATGCTCTCCCGTTATACGTGACGAGATGCGTGCTTTCCCCGAGCGCTTCTCCCAACAGCATCAGCATCGCCGCTTCTTCCCCCGGATGTCGCATCAAATATTGGCGGACCGTGAATCCGGCTTCCGACCAACTGCCGATACCGATCAAGAACGGCACGTTCCCCGCTCCGTGGCCGAGGCCCGTTGTCTCGGTATCGAGGAACAACAGCCGTCCCGCCTCGATGCTTCTGCCGGACGGATCCAGACGCGAGAGTGCGCCGCAAACGGAATCCAACTCTCCCATACAAAACCGACCGTGCTTGAAATCGGAGCGAAATGCCGCCTCCCGGACAAGATACGCGCCGCCCGTGCCTTCGCGAATGGCGAAGCCGAGCGCGCCCCACCTGTCGTCCTCCTGCTGCGTGCTTTCGGATTTACCCGGTTCCGGCCGGGATTCGGTTACCGCACCGGCGGCCGTGCGCGTCAGCCTGCCTAACCGCTCCTTTACTCCGCTCATCGCGATTTCACCATGCTTTCAGCAAGCTCCAGCGCCAAACGCTTGCCCATCAACCCTACCTCCTCGATCGGACCGACGCACGCCGGGCAGCCGCTCAAACACGAGCATCCGCTTATCAGCCGGTGCGCTTCCTTCAGCAATGCGTCATGCATCTCGTAAAGCCGCTCGCTGAGACCGATTCCGCCCGGATACCGGTCATAGAAGAAAATTGTCGGCAGCTTGGATTGCACCGCCTTCACCTGCGGAACGACGCGAATGTCGAGCGGATCGCACATCAAATACAGCGGAGCGATGTGGATCAGGACGTTCGCAAGTCCCAACAGAGCGAACTGCAAATCGTTCGCCGACTTCATTCCCGCAAGCTCGTCGTGGAACGTGATCCAATAAGAGCTCGTATGCAGCTCCTCCTCCGGCAAGTGAATCGGCCCCGAGCCGATATTTTCATGAGTCCGAAGCTTGATTTTCTTAAAGATAGTCGCGCGCGCATGAATGGAAACCTCTCCAAAGCTGCGGCTGTAACCTCCTTCGTCGGACTCTCGGTCGCCGTGCAATATTTTCAACTCCACCGCCAAGTTCGCATCCGTGAAATAATCGACGCTCACCTCGCGGACATACGCCTTCTTCTCTTCATAATCGAGCTTCTCCACCTGATATTGGACTCCCTCGTGTATGTAGATCGCCTCTTCGTGAACGAGCGTCTGCGCGCTGAACCGGTCGACCTCGCCGATCACCCGGCTGCCGTTCGTCGTATCGATAATGATGATGTTCTCTTGTGCCGCGGACCGCAACGAGATGTTGTTGGCGGGAAAGTTTTGCTCCATCCAATACCAACGTCCGTTATTGCGGTGCAGCACCCGTTCCTCCACAAGAAATTCGAGAACGTCGGCGAGGTTTTCTTCCCCGAATATGTCCCCTTCTTGGAAAGGCAGCTCATACGCCGCGCACTTCACATGATCCAACAGCACGAGCAGATTGTCCGGATGGATGCGGGCTTGCTCCGGGGAACGGCCAAAGAAGTAATCCGGATTCTGAATCACGTATTGGTCGAGCGGATTGCTGCTCGCCACCAAGAATGTGATCGCCGTTTCGCGGCGGCGTCCGGCGCGGCCGGATTGCTGCCATGTACTCGCGATCGTCCCCGGGAAACCGTTCAAGACGCAAGCCTGCAGCTGCCCGATATCGATGCCGAGCTCGAGCGCGTTCGTGGAGACGACGCCGCGAATTTCGCCGCTTCGCAGCCCGCGTTCGATTTCGCGCCGCTGCTTCGGCAAATAGCCGCCCCGGTAACCGCGGATCGATTTGGTGCCAAGCTCGTGCTTGACGAGGTCTTGCAAATATGTAAGCAATAATTCAACGCGGACGCGGCTGCGGGCGAAGACGATCGTCTGGATGCCCTGCTTCAGCAGCAATCCGGCCACTTTCCTCGTCTCGAGCACGCTCGACTTTCGGATGCCGAGCTGCTGATTGACCACGGGAGGGTTATAGAAGACGAAGTGCTTCTCCCCCGCCGGCGCGCCGTTGTTATCAATCAGCGTAACGCTCTCGCCGATAAGCTTCTCCGCATGCTCCTTCGGATTCGCGATCGTTGCCGAGGCGCAAATAAACTGCGGGTTCGACCCGTAGAAACGGCAAATCCGCTTCAATCTGCGGATCACATTCGCCACATGGCTGCCGAATACGCCCCGGTACGAGTGGACCTCGTCGATGACGATAAATTTGATATTCTCAAACAGCTTCACCCATTTGGTATGGTGCGGCAATATCGCCGCGTGAAGCATATCCGGATTCGTAACGACAATATGCCCGGCGTTGCGGATCGCCTGTCTTACCGTAGGCGGCGTGTCGCCGTCGTACGTATGCGTCTTGATGTCGACGCCCATCCGGTCCACCGTCTCCTGCAGCTCCGCCACTTGATCCTGCGCCAGAGCTTTCGTAGGGAACAAATACAATGCGCGGCTGCTGTCGTCGCGGAGCAGCTGCTGCATGACCGGCAGATTGTATGTGAGCGTCTTGCCTGACGCCGTCGGCGTAACCGTCGCTACATGGCGCCCGGCTTCGATCGCCTCGAACGCTTCCGCTTGATGTGCGTATAGCCGAGTAATGCCTTTATCGGTTAGCGCCTTGCGTATTTCGGGCCGGAGCGACGCGGGGAAATCCGCGTAACGCGCTTCGCGGCTCGGCAGCGTTCTCCACTCCGTCACATTAGCCATCAAATCCGGCATCGACCGGATCGTATGTATCAATTCCTCCATGGAGGACACTTTTCCCGTCAAGCGATTCATTGTTCGTTCCCCTTACCCTCAACCTGGTATGCGTACCTCCATTGTACAGAATATACGTTCGGGTGTGAAGTGAAAAGAGGACTAATAAGTCGGTTTTACCGATTGAAAACGTCAAGAGGCGGAAGCATACCGCTTTCCGCCATATTGTTGTCGATTCGCCGTCTTTTGCTGTCGATTCCTGCGCTTTCCCGGGAAAAGCTGCGCTTATTACAAAACATCCACGCTGTCGTCGTAATCGTAACGAAATCCGTCCAATGCCGTGTTCGCAGTACGGCGGGCCACCGGGTCGGCATGGTTGTATTCTTGCAATTTACCGAGCACCGATTGATACGTCGAGATTTTATGATAGTCGGCTCCCTGGTTGATCGCTTCTCTCAGCGCCTGTTCGATCACGGCCATATCGTGCGGATTCAGCTGCATTATGTTGTCTCCTCCGTGTGATATATCGTAGAGGGTCTTAGTTTGCCCACAACGGTGAACATCTATTACGAATTTATGCCAGCTCCGAGGTCCGGCTTTAAAATACGAATAAAGACAAATAAGAGTTCAACCATTGTTCGCCATATAGAAACGCGAAGAACGATCCGGCAGCGATAAAAGGCCCGAACGGAAGCGGCTGCCGCTTATGTTTGCCTGCGATTATTATTGAAACTCCATAAACCGTCCCTAATATGCTCGCTGCAGCTAATGAGAGGATCGTAAGCTTGATCCCTAATAGAAGGCCGATGAACAAATACAGCTTGATGTCTCCGCCTCCGATGCCTCCGCGGCTGACGACGGCAAGCACATACAAAGCTGTGAACCCGATCGCTGCACCCGCTAAATAATCCCATACCGGCAGCGGATGCAAAAAGACGCGCACGGCGAGCGCCGCAGCAACACCTGTAAATACGACTTTGTCCGGGATAATCATGCACTTTATATCGGTAATGGTGATAACGATGAGAACGGAGACAAGGAGCAATCCGGCGATCCATTCCGAGCGCAACGGACCGAAGTGCGCGCCGATCCAGATAAACGCGGCGGCTGTTGCCGCCTCCGCGGCCGGATAACTCTTACATATTCGCTCCCCGCAATACCGGCATTTTCCCTTGAGCAGTGCGTAACTCGCCAGAGGTATCATATCGCGAAGCGCCGGACTGCGGTTGCAATGCGCGCAGTGCGGCGGCGGGAAAGCAACCGGTTGCTGCGAAAGGACACGCATCGCAGCTGCGTTCAGGAGGCTGCCAATGATCAAGCCGAATAAACCAAGAATAATTGCGAATGGGACGACATGTTCCATGTATTCTCCTTCCAATATAGAAGAAAAGGCAACTCAACGAGTTACCCGATCGTGATTCATCTCTTCAATTATACTAAAATTTCCGGACAGCGGCTGCTTTAATTCATATAAACGCTGCGGCAACAAACGGTCAATCGCGTTGACGCCTTATACGTACGGTCCTTCCCACGCCTTTTTCTTCCATCCGAGCCGTTCCGATACAACATTGAGCCCTCGGTCCAATTTGACGTCGACGCCGAATGGAAGCCTTCGGTCGTACCAAAACCGCACATCGCTCCATTGCACGAGATAACCGTCCGACGCCTCCGTCACTTTCACATGGACCCGCTGGGCGAAATATAGGAATGTGCGAACTCCGTCGGTGCTTCGCGTCGCTTCGATGAGGGGATGTTCGCGCTCGGCGCCTTTTTCGAACTGTTCCGTCTCTTCGATGTGACCGTGTTTGATCATTCCGGCTGCATAACGGTTCGGGCACTCCATTATGAACGCCCAATGCCACCAATTCAAGCTGGGAATGATATAGCACGTCCCCGGTGAGCCGTATATTTTGCGGATGATTCGCATCCAACGGTTGCGCCTCCATGCCCGCATACCGATATATATGAACGTCGCGCCATAAACGGCGGGGAACAGCAATTGCGGTTCGGCCGATCGTGTCGCCCATAGCAGCAAAGCCGCGGCATGGAGCACGAAAAGCGCCGGTTCGAAGATGGTAAGGATGTCCAGATGCAGCCACCGCCGGGAGAAGGGACGCAAACACTGCACGCCGTAGCCGTTCAGCAAGTCGAGAATAACGTGAAACACGACAGCAGCCATCGTCCAGCCGTACACATGCCAAGCGAACTGCGGAACGCCGAATGCGAACGCGAGCGGGACGGCAATAATCGCCGGCCATATCGCAAGCGCGGGCAATGAATGCGAAACGCCCCGGTGTGTTCTGAGGTATGCATTCATGCCCTTCAATCTCATGACCGTATCCAAATCGGGGGCGTGAGAGCCGATCATCGTTCCCGCCAAAATCGCCGCGAACAGCTCCGGGTGTGAAGCCGCCGCCGGATCAAGCGTTGCAACACCTGCAAGCGTTGCGCCGAATAACAAATGACTGACCGTGTCCATGACGTTACCCCTCCTTGTGCGTTTGCAGTTAGCTTAACAAGGAAGTGTTATGGGAAATCAAGTGGAATGTGAAGATTTTTTTAATGACAGGAGGCCGGGTTGAAACGACCTGCGGCTGGGAACCGTATGTATATTCAGGTTTCTTAAAATGTTCCGCCAAGGAGGAGTTTTTATATGATTATTACGACTACGAACACGATTGAAGGCAGCAAAATTACTGATTATTTAGGTATAGTGAGCGGAGAAGCAGTTACTATATTAGGGCTAATAATTATTGCATGATCCCCCTCACCCTATCCGGAACAACCGACATATCAAATTAAGCTTTACACTCGTCACACACACCGACAATGAGAAATTGATGAAAGTTCCAGTACTCTGTTTTGCTCTCGCCATATCCATCACTCCTTTGGTTGATGGTATATGTTATGTTGATAGGCTTGTCCATATTCCTGTATTTGCAATACATTTTTACTGTACATTCAGGAACATTTTACGGTATAATAGAGACAAGTCTATAATAAAAGGAGGATGAATATTTGGAGGCCGTAAAAGTGAAACACAAAACTCATTGCAAAATTGGCGAACTATTAAAAGCAGAAGGACGCACCCAAAAATGGCTTGCGGAACAAATCTCAACCGAGCGTAAAAAAGTGACTTCTCAGATGGTGAGTGATTGGGTGAATAACCGTTACCCACCGCACATCAATTACATATTAAAAATTCAGCGTGTAACCGGATGGACTTTGGATCAAATGTTCGAGGAGGTTGAGGAATGATAAAGCAATTTATTATTGAGGTTGACCAAATTCACGGTACTGTAGACTATAAAAACCCTGACGACCTGACATATTTTGAGGTGCTTGGAGCGATTGAATACACGAAATTGATTGTCACTAAGAATTTTCTTGAAGATACGGAGGATTAGGTATGAGTAAACTTCACGAGTTAAAGAAATTAATCTTGGATGGTAAAGCTTTAGTGAATGATGGATTGAAAGAACGTTTGGAAAAAGATGAGTTGACCGAATCTGATCTTCGGTTCCTTAACAAGATCGCCTTTGGGATGGGTTTGAGTTTCGATGAAAATGGAACTTTTGCAATGACAGAATCACCGAAAGTTATTGATTTCCCGAAGCCGTGGGAAGTGATCGTTTTTCCTTGGGGTTCTGCTGTCAGAAATCGTACTACGGATACATGGACTAATTTATTCCTTCCTGATGGTCAAGAACTGAACGTTGAGAATATACCTGTAATTTTGCATGATAACGGAATTGAATTTATTTAGGTGACAAGGAGAGAGGTTGACGATGAAACCGAAAATTTGGTTTGAAGATAACTTGTTACGATTCAATCCTGAATATAGTATTGAGGTTTATGACCCAAAAGGTCTAGAAACACCCAACATTACGCAACCATCGGATTGTGTTGATTTACAAATCGGAAACATTGAGAAATATGAGCAACACGGTTACACCCTCTATGTAAAAGGTACTGAAAGAAACGTGATTGTCGTTGAAATCGGGAAATTAAATATGCGTGTCCTCCATGAATATTCGCATTTGATTCCAACGTGGATGAAAGAAGATTTCAACAGATTCTTAAGCGCGTAGCGCCATCGAGACGACCGAGTAAGCGCGAGCCGTATAAGGTCTAGAAGGAGAGATGATCATGAATGAACGAATCAAGGAAATAGAGGATAAACTACATGATGGAGATTACGATTGTTATTTCACATCAGCTTTAGGTAATGATGTATGCGATAAGAGTGCATCACAAGCGATTGAATATCTTCTCTCCACTATTACATCCCTACTAGCAGAAAATGATAAGTATAGAGAGGCATTGAAAGAGGTTCAATTAGCATCAAAAGACGATACACTGCCGGACTTCTATCTGTTGGCTCGGACCGTAAATAATATCGCCCAATCCGCTCTAAGGGAGGAACAGGAATGAAGGTAGATGATAAGTTTGGACCAATATTAATTGATTATTACTTACCTGAACACATACGCGACCATATGCGAATGTTAGGCGTTTCAAAGGAAAAAACAGAGGAAATGGTTAAGTATATAATGAGCGATTCAGAAAAGAAAGCGAATTACATGAAAGTAATCGAGGAGTTAGCAAAGGAAGATGCCTGAAAGATGGTACCGCCCATGGTGTGAACTAATCGTAAAATACGCAAAAGAACGGTTTGGGCGCGAGCTTGATCTTGACTACGTAATGAATCAGCCAATGCATCTTATATGGGGGACTTATATGGACGCAAGAGCTTTCTATAAGCTTGAACGTACATACTTCTCCTTAGACGATGTACCGGATAAATTCAAAGATGGTAACATAGTCGGTATACGTGGTCATGGTCGGTTAGATCAATATGTATGGAGTAATTCAGAAGGTAAATGGATGAGTATAGGAACGGTATTCGATGAATTTTATAAGGGGTGAGATGGATGAAACAAGAATATACTTTTCACGAGGATGTAAACAATCCTAGATATTTAATCATTCAAAACTTCATGGGAGGAACTTTAAAACTTCCAATGACTACTAAGACAGAATATCCCGAACAATTATTCCGAGCATTCATGAACGAACTGTATATGATTAAAGGAGTACAAGAGGTATTCGAATCGTATGGAGCAAAGTTTTATACAAGAAGTGAGCCCGAGGAATAATCCCCGGGCTTTTTTGTTACAGTAAATTCCGTTTCTTCGCCTCTTGTGCAATCAATATCAGTTTCCGAAACGCCTCTTCATGGTGAGTTCCTTTTGTGCGGTATTCTTCATAAAGTCCACTAATACGATCTTCTGTGGTGATTCCAAATACGGAAATCCCAAGCTCAACGAGAATAGCCGTAAACATCTCTATTTTCCGCTGTGCTTCTTTTCCCCATTTACCGGATAGTTTCCCCTTAAGATCAGCTATACGCGAAGCTAGAGCCACGATTTCGACCGTCTGAGCGTTGGGAGTGTTGAAGTAGTCCCAATACTCCTCCGCCTCCGCAAGTGTCATAGAATCGACTTTAGCGAGGTCTGCATACAGTTGGCTCCACGGGAACAGTACGCCGGGACAAAAGGGCTTTCCAATTGAATCAATCTGGAAGTGGCCCAGTACATGCGCCGCGTCTAAGGCGATTCTGTGCCCGTACAGCCGTTGCACTTCATGTTGAATGTATTTGTGCAGCCAACGTGTTGCGGCGTATTGCTCGGGCGTTACATCGCCTTTAATGCCGTGATACGCTTTTACGGCTGACGTTTCCTCGTCAACAGTCACATATCCCTCATGTTCGATGGATACGGCATATAGATTCGGGTTCACCTTCATGGCTGAGATAATCGGTGCTTTGGGCTTCTGAATACGTCCCTGCGTCCATGGTGCGCGGTCAATCGGTACATACTGGACGATTTCCCCTTTACGCGACACCCCAAACGTAGACGATGCGGATTTACTCCTGGGATTGGAGAATGTGTTATACATGCTTCCCATGGTTGCAGCTGAAATATGATCCGCAATTATCAGAGGTTTATGCCCGTTCCTTGATCCGTGTTTATGGACAATTTTCTGTTCTATCGTATACATAAGACCCTCCTAATGGGAGAAGTCGTCATTATTATTCTTTGCGCGTGTTGCGTCCACAGCCGTTTCGCCTAATATATACGTAGCCACAAGACCGGCGAAGGTGAGCACCGTTTCGTTATCAATGCCGAGCTCAAGACCATCATTGAGCACGATCAACACCGCTGTTATAACCGCCATCCAAAATTTACGAGACTTGAATTTGTTTTTCATGAAATTGTTCCTCCTTAGATTGTTTCCGAGTGTACGGAATAGAATGTTGAGCCTTGCAAAAAGGACAATTATAAATGCCCCCAAGTGCGATATAAACGGCGACTTGCTTTTCGTCACTGAAACTTGCGAATAGCTTATTGAATTTGGAGCAACCCACCCTTTCACCCCCAAATGAGCCATAATTAATCGCTGATTCTCTAACTCAGCATCCATTTTTGCTTCCATACGTCTTTCTTTAATCCGCTGCTTCAGACTTCGTTTCTTCTGAAAATAAAAAGTAACCACACCCGTCACTATGGCGGAGGCGGCTACTGCATGGGGCCCAAGGTATCTAATGATTGGCTCTATGATGCGTATTAGTAGTTCGATTACGTCGTCCATTGTCATAATCACCATCCGGAGGCGGTTTGGTCAGCAATATCTCGCGTTCCTCCACATAAAATCTCGCTTTATCCTCTCCCCATAACCACACTAAAAATTGATACATTTCACTTTGGTCGACAGGTTCATCATCCAGGATGCAAAATTCGAATACGAAACCGAGCATATCGCACCTCCTTGAAATAGAAAAATCCGCCCATAGTTGGACGACTTCTGGTATAATATTCTAGTACAACTTGCTTGGGTAGGAATAGGCTTGCCTCCAGTGGGAGGTGATGCCTATGCAATTTTCGTTCGCGGAAGTAATCATGCTCGGGATGTTTGTCCTCGCGTTGCTTACTTACCTGAATAAACGAAAATAACCCGCCCAGGTCAACGGTTCGGGTTATTTCCTTGGTTTTATGGAGGTTTCCCATCCAAGAGTTGTGCAGGGAGTCGGGTGCAACCGGCTCCTTTTGTTATTATTACTTTATCATAAGCGTTTTAGTACGGCAATGCTACATGTAATCATAAATCTTTCTTCGGATGTTGTCATTTCCGGCAGGGTCGCAATCGCCTTTCGGTACTCTTGTGGTTCTCCACCATACGATAACTTTCAGCACGTTCCACACAATCAGGAAGCAAACAATACAGGACCATGTAAACCCTATAATTTTATATGCATCCCACATTTGATTACCTCCCCAATAATTCGTCAATCCTTCGCTCAATGGCTGCAATACGTCGGTTTCGTTCGGACTCTCTTATGGACTCATCTTCCCAAAGTTTATCAATTGACCGTTCCAACTTCTCAATGGTCCGGTCTGTCTGTAGTGTATCATATTCCTGTTTAGGATTGTCCGATTCCAAAATATAACGAGAATCTTCTACTCCAAGAGGCCGCAAGTCGTTACTGTAATATTCCCTCGCTTCCGGAGTAGCAGACGGACCAAACATAATTTGTCGAACAAGGTTTACAAGGTCCTGCTCAACCGGATACTTTAATTCAGGTTCTTCCATGCGATTACCGAATCCGAACGGACTGTTGGCAAGGTTGGTTGTTAATGCGCCTTTATCCGCAATGGAGGAGATGCCCTGTAACGACTTCTTTAACTGATTTCCGCCGAAAGGTAACAACACTTTATACAACGGATCCTGAACGCCTTTTACCGCTAACAGACCTTCACCGAAGCGTGTCGGGTCGTTGTCTCCGAACAATTCCTTTCTGGTTGGGAGTGTATCGCTTCCATATTCAGGGTAAATACTTGCGAGTTGTTGCCCGAATGGAACGTTGGAGAGGACTTCACCCGCGAGTCTTCCTCCTGCCCCGGTGATTCGTTCACCTGTCCCTTTTGTGTCGTCACTAGCCTGCGCATACGCCTCGTAGATCGCTTGTACAGGGTCGAAGGTAACTCCGCTACCTCTAACCGCTTCGGCTCCTCTATTGAATAAATAATTACCCAAGAAAAGGAGCACCAAACCGCCGAAGTCTTTCTTGCTTACAAAGTCTCCCATGACTCGCCACAGGTTTGCCACTTCAAGCGTAAACGGTGCAAGGAATTGGACCACTTTCGCCTTTTGAGCAAGTGGAACCTCACCGATCCCTCGACCGGCTACAAGTCTACGGGTTTCATCGTCGGCGTATTTAATCGGATCCGGTACGCCTTGTGCCTTACCTTTTGCTAACATGGACTCCCAAATGAACGTTGTACCGAGACGGTCCGATGATTCAATCATCCATTCAGCAAGACGTTTGGTTTGTCCTACACCGGTTTTTAACCCTCTCCAAAAGTCATCGCCTACCACTTGATCGAACTGACGGAACAATCTCCCGGAAAAACGCTCTTTCAAGAATTGGGACTGCGCCTGTTCCTTAGAACCTTTGATAAGTGTAGGCAGAGCATTCTTAGCTCCAATCGCCGCGAATTGTTTAGCCTCTGCTATTCCAACAGGGATGTTTGCCAATTGAGCTACGGCAGAGCCAACGTTTCCAAGTATCGTATTCGCCTTCACTCGGTTATTGAGCATTTGCAGCGCCATAATGGTTTTGCGTCCACCTGGCAAAACTTCAAGAGGCCGATCCAATACGTTTGTTTTCCCGGCCAAATCCTGCGAATATCGCTGCAAGAACTGAATGAAGTTGTTTAGGTTCTTTGTTTCCCCCGTCTCATCCGCCAACGTTTTGGCAAGGCTGCGGAAAACGTCTATATGCGGGTCGATATGAATTGCATACGTTGCCGATGGGATATATTCCAAAAAACCGCCCACCGCATCGTTTGTAAATGGTCCTAATCCACGTTTTTGCATGAAAGAAGCCCATTTCGATTTAGGCAACACAAATTCCGATATGCCTACCAAGCTAGGGTCAATTGCCGAAGGCTGTTCAAACAAATTCCGGATTCCCGAGAATAACCCCATTTCCTGAAAGTGACGGTAGTAGTCCTTACGCTTTGGCACTTGCTTCTCGGTATTGTTCGGGTATATCCGCGCTCGGGTTTTGTTCACTTCGTCAATCAACGCATCATACTTCTGACGGAACCATTGATCCGCTTTGACGATGTTTTTCCAGTCTTGCGGTGCTTCTTTTTTCAACTGTTCCAGGTCAATTTGCTTTTCCCCGAATCGTTGCACAAGTGCGGACGCTTTGCTTCCCTTCTTTATCCCCAGTTCGTCCACAATCTTGGATTTCATCTCGTTCAACAGTTGTTCTTGTTGGTCAATGTTCGATTTTTTCGCCGCGTCAAACGGATCGAGAATCGACTTTTTGACTAGCGGGTATTTGTCGCCGAATACCTTGTTGAAGTTCCTGTACACGTCCGTAGAATAAAACGTGAACGTGGACAGGTCTTTCATCTTGCTTGGGTCAATGCCGGCTACTCCAAGTTCTTGTTTTCGGACTTCTTGGCGTAACCGTTTTGCCTCTTCCTTGGACGCTTTGAACAACTCACGAATACGTGGACGGATTTCCTCGCCAAACGCTTGCACCATTTGTTCAGTGAAATCAGCGAGTTTTGCCGCGCCTTTTAAGACGTAACCGGCTCCGAGTTTCGTATACACGTCAATTGGGTTGCTACTCAAACGATTTCCCCGGATTTCGTTCATTGCCGACTGTATCAGTTCATCCGCATAGGTGTTAATCCGGTCCCGGATGCGTGGTGTCGATACATCCTCAATGATATCGTCATCGTCCAAGTCATCAACGATCTGCTGCGGTCGCGCTTGTTGTACCGGTTGTGGAGTTGCTTGTGTTGTTGGACTTGCTTGTGCTGCTTTAGTTTGTTCGCTCCGGCGTCCTCTCGTCTGCTGCGGTGGTCTTGCTCCTGCTGTGGTCTGTGGCATCGCCGCCGTTCCCGTTACTCCACCTTGGTAGCGGTCCGCCATGGATCGTACCGGTAAACCCGCGCCGGACACCTCGCGCATACGCTGTGTTTCCCGAGCGCGTTCAACGAGATTTGGAGCAACGCGTTTTGGGCGAGACGAATATGCAAGATCGATCATGGTTTCCAAATCCGGTTCATCTCGTGTTGCAAATCGACCCCATGCCTCCAAAAATTCCTCTCGTTCCCGTCCCGGTGTCATTTTAGCGCCTTCCATCGACCGTGCAAAGGCTTCTAAACGATCACGGTATGGATTAGTCTGTCGAGCCGTTCTCGCGGTTGTAGGCGTCAATAAATCAGGCTCAGGCAGTCCTATAGGTTCCACCTTACCCGATGCAGGAATAACATCATCCGTAGCCGCAGTATTCACGTTTCCACGTTGGCGAGGTTCAGGCAATGCAAGCGTTGGTGTCGGGGCGGCTTGTTGCGGCCTAAATGCTCGGATAAGTCGCTGAATGCCTTCGCCCACCAAAGGTGCGGCCGCACCAATCGCACCGCCGGCCGCACCTGCAATACCTATATCCACACCTCTTTGCCCCAACGTTTGGTCATTAATGCCGGCAACTTGTTCACGGATTTCAAGCGGAACCTGAGAAGCGGCACCTGTAGCCGCTCCTGCCCCTGCTTGAGCAGCGATCCGACCAAGACGAGGCAGATTCTTTCCTAATGCGCCAATCGCTTGGAACGCTTTTCCCGTGGGCAATGCTTGGGCGATAATCTCTCCGGCAATTCCTCCAGGACGTTGCGCACGTGCTCGCTGTTCTTCAAGCGTCTCCTGTCCAAGCGCTCGCGCCGTTCGTTCGGTTAATCCACCCGATAGCACAGAGGGAACAACATTCGGAATGTCCATAAGCGCTTGTCCCGTGCCTTCAAGAATCCGCTGATAAAGTGGACGTTCCGGCTTCACTTCCACCCTTGGCGCGTTTAACGCCGGTGCTCGACTGTGGTCTTGGTTAATCATGCTGCGTCTTTCGGAACGCAAGTCGCTATCCCTCAACCCTTCTTGAGTGTATCGTTTCCGATTCTTTTCCTTCATGAAGTTATCGGCAGAGACTAACCCGCCGGAAGTTGTGGACCCTGTTTGCTTATTCTTTTTGCTCAGAAAGTCATTCGCACTTACGAGAGGCATGAAATCACTCTCCTAACAGGTCCATGTATTCTTGAATAATTTCTTCACGATCCACATTAGATTTTGCTCGTCTCCATCGGTCATCCGACTTAGCGAGGTTTATTGCTTCTTGTCTCAATTCTCCGCTGTTATCTTGTGGTGTAAATCCTTGAGCCGTTCTGACAAACGCGTCATACCCTTCGCGTCCAAGATTGGCGGCAATATCAGCGGCGTTAAGGTTTAGATACTCCTGTATATCTTCCGGAGTCGCGCCGTTTTGCCTTAGTACGCTCAATTGATTCATAAGATTGGATTCGTATGCGGTTTGCGGGTTCCCACCGCCCATCATATCGATTTCTTTCTTAAGCTTCTCAACTTGTAGCCTGTCGTACTCTGCTTCTGCCGCTGTTTGTGGCGGTCTTGCACCTATGTTTGCAATTTGCTTTTTGAGTTGTTCGAGTTTCAATTTTTGTTCTTGTGGCATGAATTCCGCTTCCATCTGTGCCACTTGAAGTTCCAAATCTTTAAGAAGATTAGTGCGGGATTGCGGGTCAAGCAATTCATTGATACTGATTTCGCTGATCTGAGTTTGTAGGTCGTTCAACTTTCCGGCTTGTGTGAATGTTCCATCAGGCAGCTTTCCGGTGTCTGCAACCGTGTCGCGCAAACGATCGTATTCTGTCTGCTCTCTCGTATCAAATGTTTGTTGTTGATTATACAGAGGCGACAATGCAGCGATCATGTTATTAAACTGTTGCTGTCTTTGCGCCTGTTCCTGTGCAATAATCTGCGGCACTACTTGCGTCATAAGGTACTCTTGTTGGTCCCCTGCTATCCCCGCAACACGTTCTCCTAATCCGGTAGAACGTCCAAACCCTGCCGAACCATATGCCTCTTGTGCGGCCCTGGTCTGTGAGTGTTGAGCTCGTTCTGATTGAGCTTGTGCCGCTCTGAATGCATCCGTTGAATAGGGATCGATAGGTGTTTGATTGTTCATTTGATTCATGATGGCCGTGATCATGTCATTAATTTGCTGATCGGCAGGATTTACCCGGTCGTCTAATCTTCCGCCGCCGATGGTGTTGAGTTTGCTTAACCAGTCCTGAGCGCTTTGTATACGCCCCTGGTCGCCCATCGCTTGGTAAACGCCTAATGCTTGGTTAGCGCGTTCCCATTCGGATTTGAGTGCGTTAGGGTTAGAGGCGTAAAATGCAAACCTGTCAGGCGTGCTCATGCCCTGTTCTGCGGACTGGAATATGCCGCCCTGGTATGAGTTGGTTTGAAGCGGTTGTATTTGATTAGGTTGCCCGCTTTGCCATTGGGCACCGTCTGCGCCAGTTTTTTGCGGTTGTACGAATTGCGGTTGACTTTGAGGCTGATTAAACCTCGAATAGGCATCATTGAAACTATTGGCATCCGTATACGTTGTGCCCATATAGTTCTTTCCCGGTTTCATAAATGGCTTGTTGTCCACCGTTACGGAGCCTGAGGCATTGTCGTATCCGATTCGGTCATTGGTTATGCCCTTACTGTTTAATAAGTCCCGAACTTTTTGGTCATAAACGGCCATGTTTTCACCTCCGAGGTGCTTTTTTCTCCAACTCAGCAATTCGTTTCTCCAATTCTTCTAATGCCTCTTGAAGCGTTTGTTCCGTATGATAATTACGGATGTACTGCCAATCGGGAACAATCAATTCGTCATCAGCCCATAGCCGGATGGAACCGAATGTGGAGATTTCCATGTCTGTGGCCGTGTCGGTTGTAACTGCGAACTTATCCAGGTTGTCGAAGTACCCCAAGTGGAAGTTCTTCTTGCCATCTTGGAAGTGGAGAAGCTTATCAGCCTCACTCGCAAACACATGCGTTGATGTGGCCAAAATAATACCTACGATTGCCCCGATTATAAATTTTTTCACAGATATACCCTCCAATTTAATTTTGTGTGTGGGAATGTGATCCGCTTGCCGACCACAACTGCAATCCGAGTTGATTTCCTGCACTATCGTAAGTCATTATATACCTTCCTGTTGTGATGCCATGATTATGATCTCCGATAGTGCTTGTAGATGCTCCCTTTACAGCTTTTGAATCTAACGCAGCTTGCAGTGTCTGGTTTGTGACTTTATTTGCTACATACAGCCAATCCGGGACTTTCAGCAAGCCGTCCGCGTTAAGTTGGATGTCGCTGTTCGAGTTGATCTGAATCGGTCCTCCGTTTACCCCATCGATGGCAAATGCACCAACGCTCGGAAAGTATCCGACATAAAAGTCCCGCGTGCCATCGTGAAAATTAATAACGGGAAAACCCGTCAAATATTCGGGGTTAAATTCAATCCAGGTATCGGCATCATAAAGAATCTTGATCCTGTTTCCAGTCATTTCTATACGTGGATTCGTTGCCGAAGTTCGTATGATTCCGCCTGTAATTGTCCCGTCTTCCGCTGTAACGTTTCCGTTCAAGTCCACACGGAAGGTGTTTTTTGTCCCATTATTGACAGTGATTCCGTTAGAATCGATTGTAATGTAACCGCCATTGTTTATATTAAGCTTTACCGTCACTTTTCCGGCGTTAAGCGTTCCGGCATCGACATGATCGGCGGTCAATGAGACCACGTTCAGGGAGTCCAGGTTGAGAAGTGTATTCGTCAACTCCGCAACCAACTCGTTAATTTTACTCTCTATTTCGCTAAATGTCGGTTTGGGAGGCAAATTATTTAAACTAGGTACCGGCATGGTATCCCTCCTTAATGTTGCACCGGTTGAGTCCGGAAGTATCTCTGACAGCTATGCAACGTAAATTCACCCGATCCGCTGATCCTAAACCGTATCCAGTTACCCAAGGGGACGGTGTCAAGCGGAACAATCACGTTGACGTTCTGAGCGGCGCTAGATACAGCCAAACTACTAGTCAGGGTGGTGTAGGTACCCCCTTGGTTAACAGAAGCCTCTACGGTCAATGTAGTGCCGCTAGGCGCGGTTACTTGGAGATGGAGTTCATAGTATTCTTTTTCCGCTTCCGGTTCGCCCTCGTCAAAATCCTTTGTGACCACTTGATAACTCCCAAATGTCGTGCCCTTCACCTTATACGTCTGTCCACCGTCATCTCCCGCATATAACACGTTGTTGAACAACGTTCCGAAGCGGTATTCTTCGGTTAGGTTGCTAATGTTCCATGTTTCGTACCGAGGGTCATAGACAAGACGAATATTCGGTTCTGTGTTGCTTCCAGTGACTAAGTTAAGGTAATACCTCAGACCGTCTGTGAAGCCGTTACACTTCGATACATGCGTTTGGTTAATGGAGTCAAGGTAAACCCTTATAGGCTGTCCAATGGCTCTGTATCCGCCTCCTGCGCCGTAATACACATCATTCGGCCCCAACCAAAATAGATATTGTCCGACTTCGACAATAGTTTTATAAGCGATACACCCGACATCGTTTGAAGTTTCGACCAATCTATGTGTAACTCTCGAATCCCCTGTATGGAATATGATCCCGAGAGAATCCTTTTTAAATACCCAAATCTTCCCCTCAAATCCCTTAAGTCCGGTAACATCCCCGCCATTAGGTGTCCATATTTGCACCTGACCGCTATTTTCTGCTGTCGTCCAGTCTGTGGCGTTTTGGAACGCGCAATAGTGGACCGTATCCCCCACGGCGATGTACACTCTTCGGTTATCCGCGGCGATGTATTTCCCCTTAGGAGCGTTCGCGGCGTTCAAATCCGCAAGTGCGGTCCCGTTCCAATACTTCACGTTGTCCGTGCCATTCGTGAGAATGAGCGCCAATCCGGATACGTCGAAGTTGGTTGCGTCCCAATCGGTATCGGTGAATGTCCCGGCAATATCCGTCCATGTGCCGGCGTTGTCGTATTGGAGTTTCGTTCCCACCGCCCGGACCATATGGGTATTGCTAAAGTTGGTTAGTAATCGCGTAATTCCCCCGCCCGACGCTCCATATGTCGCCCTCTGTTTGGCTGAATAAAGGGCGGGAAACTTATCTGTGTCCCAACCGTAACCGTCAACATACTCATTATCTTTTGCATTAAAAGAGGGAGTGCCGTTGTTCAGCCCTCCCTCAAACATAAATCGTTGTCTTTTAGGTTGTTGTCTGCGTGATAACGACCACCTTACGGCTACCATAGGAATCACCCACCTTGTACCCTACATCTATTGGTTGCGGCCATTCTGGCTCATTTAAGCGCATATTCCAAACGATATCATCAAGTTTCGCTTCGCGTTCGCTTACGTAGTTGTTACGCATGGCCTCGTCTTTTCGTGCAGCGGCAATTCGTGCAAGTAAGCCGAGTTTTAAAATTTCTTGGTACTTCTTCGGACATGTCGGTTCGGCTGTAAGATTGGACGTGTTCCATTCTGTGGCTTCTTTGTCCAGGTAGATATATACGTCTCTCCCCGCATTCGCTGTTACCGGACCACCCGGAATGTTGATGAAAAAGTTATCTTCTACGATGGTGTACCAATAGGCTTCTTCGTCCGCATAGGTGTTGTCGTCATTGCGTTTAAACGGTAACTGTGTAAATGACGGGTCCGTGGTGGAATTGTTGCTTTGTATGGATATCGTTTTGATCTTGTCTACTTCTACGCCCGATGGAATCGGATAAAAATATTGGTTCGCTACGATTTCGAACGAATATGGAACGGAATCGATCTCAAGGATTTCGAACAGTTCCCGTTCTTCCTCATTAACCCATACAATCTTTTGGGCTGTTGTGTAACTATTTCTATAGCGTAAATCTACGTCATCAAGGATTTGTTGACGTGTAGCCATTGGTTCACCTACTTTCCCAAATAAAAAAAGAGCCTTATGGCTCTATGGCTGTACCTCATAGTAGACGATCATATGAGCCTCTATATTAATCGCGTCAAAAATATCATCGGAGACGAACGAGCCTTTTTTTGAATCGTACCGGTAAGATTCGTTGTTGGCGATGAACAACAGTCTGTTTTCCGGTAAAATCAACCCATCAGGGTACTCTAGATGAATCGGCATTTCTGTCGTTCGTGAACCTGTTAATTTGACGTTTAGCGATAATAAGTTTCGATCCACAGAATGGTTAGCTCGAGATTTTGGAGTCTCAATCTTTTTCACCGCATCGTTTAGATTATTCCCCGGATAGGTTAAAGAGGCCAATGTTTGTCTTACCAAAGTGTCATCCGGTTTATGATTCGGTTGTGGACCGGCAGTCAAGTACCCTTCAATTTTTTTGATTTTTACAGGTTTTTTTTCGTTAAATTCAATCCCCCATGTATGACGGCCCAATTCCCAAGATTCGATGCCCCAATGAAATTGTTTTTTGGTTATGGGTTCAGCATTTATGGATGGTCCGCAACCTACAACCAAAAGAACCGCAAACATTAAAACCGTTACTATAACTCGATTTCTCATAAAACCCTCCAATGGTCTAGTATGCATGGTCATTATATCACAATTTGGTAGGTTATGAGAGTTGTCCGAATGCGATCCAACTAATAATCATTGTGTCGCCCGTTCCCCCGGTGAATTTGGTATCGATGTTTGTTGCATCAGTAGTTGCAACAATGAGATTTGCACCTGTGTTGGTCACGTTTCTTGCTTGTATATTTAAAAGTTGAACGCCGTCCGAGTTATCGGAAGCCTGTAAAGCAGGAATAATTCGCGGTAATGTTCCACTGGCAAACGGAACTTTGAACGTAATCGATACCGACTGGGATACAGCGGCAGCAGGTGCTACGGAGGAAGTGCCCATATCCATCATCGGGTACCCGTTTACTTTGCTAACGACGCTCTCATTGGCTGTTTTGTTGTTGAAACAGTGGTTTTCCTTGATCTGGTTAAACCCGCTATTGACCGTTTCCAAAATACCATATTCTTGTGTACGAGAGGTCCCGGTACGTGTATCAAAGCACAGGTTACCCGCTATTATATTATTTTTAGATGGGAACGAGGCGCTTTGGTCAGAGAGTCGAATACCTGCACTACCCGCATCGGTACGACCGTTGTCAAAGCAAATGTTATTACTAATAACGCTTGTGGTGGCGGCAACTGTCGTACTTCCCCAATGGCGTATCCCATCGTTTCCATTACCTTTACAAATGTTTTTCGAAATAACATTCCTTCCGCAACCGTTCGAAAAATCGATCCCGATCACTTTGTTTTCACTGCACTGATTATCTGTGCATACGACATCGTTGCAGTTTTGAACGTTTATCCCATAGTCGTTTGAATATAAAACGTTTGATTCTAACGTGATTTCGTCTGAGTCTGCAATACCGATTCCGTTCATTCTATTTACAGCGATACAGTTAAACGCCTGACTGTTCAAAATACGGCAACGGGAAGAACGTGTCGATCCTGATGCACCGATCGATAAACCCTTCCTTGTCGGTGATTCAGAAGTTGCATACGGATCCTGAATACTGTCTGCTATGCAACGGATCATGTCCGATTGCGTGCATCCATGGAAGCGAATCCCGCCTTTGTGCCATCCTCTTACTTTCACATTTTCGACCGCGACTTCGTTGCACAAGTCAAAGTATGCACCTATCAAATTATAATCGCCCGGATCATTGCTTAATTCGATGGTCATATTTTTCAATACGATTTGGTTTTTGCTAAGTGCGTAAAAGGCAAAGGTCTGGGCTGCGCCTGCACTGACTTTGATCGTCGTTTGTTCTATGCCGGCTCCTTCAATGGTGACGTTATTGACAGGGATGGTTAATAAACTGCCTGAACCTTGCAATAGGTATGTGCCTTTTGGGAAGTATAATCGATCTCCACTTTGTAACCCCGAAAATGTTGTTTGCAATTTCGTTAAGTCGTTTGTTACTCCGTCTGCTGTAGCTCCTTCTTCTTTGACGTTGATGAGAATGTCACCCCACGTTTTAACGTTGGAGATAGTACTTCCCACTCGCTTGCTGACTAATTCATTTACACTTGGCATGTTCTCACCGCCTTATTTCTGAATAGGCTTTCTTCCTCTGCGTGGAACTGTTTCAGACGGTTTCCCCGCTTGCAGCAATTGCGCAATTTGCTCAAGCAGTTGATTCGTCCGTTTTTGTTCCGCTAATAATTCATTTTTCCATCGGTTTTCCGGTGTGATCGGGTCAAAGTGCATATTTTCACCCCACATAAAAGAAAAGGGGGAGCATCTTAGCTCCCCTTGTTCTCCATCTTGCCACTGGCGATGAGTTCCGCGCGCATGGCGTTGAAAAGACTTGCTTTTTCTTTCTCTTCCAACTTCGAGAAATTGGCCCAAGTACCGACATACGGCACTTTGGGTGTATTTGACGCTGCCTGACCGTTAATAACCCATTGTGTCCGTTGCTCGCTCATTACCGCAACACCTTCGCCTTCCAAGAACCGCTTGCAAGATCAATGGCTGCCGCCGTTCCGTTTCGAAGAACGATAGTAACCGTATCAGCAGCTGTAACAGAATGCGACATTTGAATTCCTTGCAAATCGTAAGGGGGAGCAACTAGGGTGTAGTCCCCCAATGCCGCCCCTGTAACGGTAATCGCAGCGGTTGCCTGTGCCCCCGCCGCTATTGAAGCCGGGTCAATGGTCGTCGTCCCGTTGAATACTTTTGTAAATAGTGCGGTTTCTGAACCTTTTGCGCCAATTCCGAAGCCACTTTCAGCAGCAACTTGGCTAAAGTTTGTGTAAGGCATTCAAAACCCTCCTTATACGCCCGTCGACCCGACTAAATGTCTCCAATTCGTAATCTCGTTTGCATGACGGAAATAACCGTCCCAAGACTGCGAGCCGTTCGGGTTCATGTATTGGCGCTTTTTAAACTCCGGTTGCACTCTCCAAATGTGGTTCAACTGATGACGGTTACCGCAGATGAACCAACGAACGGTAGTGTACTGGTCCCAGAAGTCCGAAACAACCAATTCAAGATTCGGCAGCACATTCTTGTCGTTGTTCGCCGTGCCGGTTTGCAAAGCAGATTGCAGGATTGACGCAGCAGTGAATTGCAGCGATTGCGGAACAACCAACTTCGACGGACGAGAAGAAATCTTTTTGCCGCCTTCATCCTCCTGCTTACGGAACAAAATGATTGCATCTTTCAGCGTCGTATCAGATAATGCGCCGGTTGTCAGGTTGTCTTGTGTACCGCCGCCGTCTCCATGGTTCGGATGGTCGTTGGCAAATGCAGCTTTTCCGTCATAGAACGTGGAGTCATACAAATCTTGTAGGAAAGATGCACACTCTTGTTCCACCGCTTCACGTCCGCCGTGACCCGCATCCTTCGCCATGTCCTGAACTTCGTTATATTTCGCATCGTCGATTTGTTCGCGGGACATGATGACTTCAACTGCAAACGGTTCGTAGTTGGTGACAATCAACGGCCCTTGCTTGAAACGCTGCTGATCGGCGTTCGCCAATTCCGCTTTGCTTGTCCATCGGCTCATGCCGGCAAGGATTTGAGTGGTGTTGTTGTGGCTGTCGCCCGTTTTGCTGTTGAAAATGCGGGACCACTGTTCCGGCTCTTCGTCCCACCCCTCAAAGAATGCCATGTCAATTTTTCGGGTATATAGATTGTTAAATTGTCCTGTGTTCATAGTCATTTAAGTTCACTCTCCCTTTACAGTAGTACGAGATTCGCACGGTTGATTACGACATCTGCTGTATCCTCTGTGTTGTCGAATCCAACGACAAAACACATACCACCCGTGGTATCGTCCAGGTTGATTGTCTTTTCGTCGGACAAGTCAAACGCAGTGCCGTACAAATCGGCATTGGCGAGAGACGTTTTGGTTGTGCCCGTGTAATCGATGCGAATCACCGCATCCGCAATCAATTGAACCAATACCGTATCGTCGTCATCCACACTCGCGCCGGTAGTTACGGCTTCCAATGCAATACCGATGATTGTTGTGGATGCTGCTACAGCGGTGGAGGCGCGTCCACTTGCTACCTGCAACAGGTCGCCTTCTTCAATCGTTTGGCTTGCGGCGACCAAAACTTTCATGGTGATCGGCTGATTGTAGCCGGATAGCGATTTGATATATCGTGCCATTCAAATTCCTCCTATGCTTTTTTCTTCATTTTGCGGTACTCTTCCAAGTTCCCCGGCGTACCCTTTTCCCACAGTTCCCGCGCTTCGCGTTCGCTTATCCCCAATTTTCTGCGCTGAGATTCGATGTCAGCCGGAAGAGGTTTCGGTGTCGCCGAGCTTGTCGGGCTATCCCCTTGTACGGTTCGTTGCTGTCCGGATCGCTTGGCTGCGGCACGTTGGCGTTCTTCCATCGCCCGTTGTTCCACAAGACGCGGACCGCCTACCGCCCAATACGCTTCCTCCACGGACATTTTGCCGCCGTATTCATTGATTTTGTTGATGATCGCTTGTTTCATGCTGCCGATGCCTTGGAATTGCGGATTGCTGCCGAGGGAATTGATTTTCACTTCCACTCGAAGCTCCTGCAATTCGTTGTCTCGCTTGCGTTGCTCCATGTACTGGCGGGTTTGTTCTTCATTCCAACCGTACTGTGTTGCGTATTGTTGCGCTTCTTGGAGCATTTTCGAATCGCGTATGGCTTTCTCGATCTTTTCCGGATCGCCGCCCATTAAGTCAATAACGGCTTTGTGCTTTCCGTACTTCGATTCGTACTCTTGCTCCGCCTGTTCCCTGATCTTTCGTTTCTCGCGCTCTAGGGCTTTTTGGAACGCCGTCTTTTGTGCTTCCGGTAGTTCAATGTCCTCTTCCTCTTCCTGCGTCTCAGAATCGACGTTAGAAGCCTCGGATTCGATTTCGTCCGCTACATCCAACATTTCCTCTGTTTCTTCCAGTACAGCGGCATCCTGTACGTCCGGTTGTACGTCCTCTTGAACGTCAGCGGTCATGCCCGTTTCTTTGGCTTGCAGATAATCTTCTCGGTTCATGCTTATTTCCTCCTTTTGTGGCTCTCGGCATCAGAGCCTCTTATCATGCCCGTCCGTTCTTTCACGGTGTCCGCTCCAAGTGAGCATATAGAAAAGACCCATGGAGTCCATGAATCTGTGAGAAACTATTCAAACTTTTAACTTGGTGTTGCGGCGGCTGCGTTTACAGCAGTAAGTGTTGTTGCTCCGTCATTGACCTGAAGGTTGCCATTCGTCGGCGCAAGGTTCGTAAGAAGCGATCCTACCCCAAGAACCTTGTCGTTCAGCGGCGCAAACATCTCAAGTCCTGCTTGCGATATGACGCCCTCGTACAGTTGACGTATCTTTTCAGCAGTCAGTTTTGAGCGGTAAATGATGACGTCTTTGAAATTTGTATGCTTACAATAGGCGGTCGTCCCGGCTCGTCCGATTGCCCAAGACGCGAACGCCGAAGTCGCTGCCTGTGTGACATTGTAGAGTGCGGCACCGTTCCAGTACACATCTACAATATCCGAGATGTAGTTATACGTTATGGCTATGTGGTACCAAGTTCCAGCGGCCACCGTTCCGGCAGCACCGATGATCGTGCTCGCGCCATTCGTAAAATACTTCAAGGCACCGTCCGGGTCAACAATGATGCGCTCTCCAGCACTTGTCCCCCACGAAAACACGGTTGTCGAGGCGGCGGGCATCGTGTCAATTTTAAACCAGAGAGCTACCGTGTAGCTGTCCAAAGCATACGTCGGCGTGTACGTGATCGGCGTATCCTTGGCAACGTCTCCAGTCAGGATGTACCCTTTCGGAGAGCGAAGCAGACCGCCATACTGCGAGTCACACTTGTCAAACATCGACGGCGGCACGGACTTTGCGAGAGCTCGGTGTCCGGCGTCGTTATAATGTGACAGGTCAAAGACGGCAGCCGCGAGCGCTTTTTGCAAAGAATGATCTAGTGCGGCGTGGAACAGATCAATCACATGGAAGTCCATCGCTTCCAGTTCCGCATTGAAGTTTCTTGCGTATTGGTAGTGAGTCGCATCATAGCGGTCAGTAGGCCACTGCGTTGCGACCACCGGCACAATTCCGCATTGCCGGCACATCTGCACTAGCTTGAGAATCCCGTTACGCAACGTATTCATGACGGCGACACGACCAGCGGTGGTTGTCTCGTTGTGGAAACCTTCGTTTCCCATCGTAGGCATAAGGATGCAGTAGTCTGGGTTCATAATAATCACGTCTTTGTAAAACCGATCAGCCATGAGCGCTGTGTTGTCACTACCCACACCCCGGTTGTAGACGGTAAAACCAGCCGACGACAGGTAGCTTTTGAGCAAAGCGTGCATAGATGTTGTGTTAGCATTCGAGGCTCCAGTCCCATCGACGGTTGACGATCCAAGCATGACGATTTTCTTGCTGTGAAATTCGGGACGCACCATTGGCGAGTAGTTGCTGTTGGTAAGAGTAGTCTCTAGCTTCTCGTATGCACCAGACCATACTTTTCCTGTTGTGGTACTTATTCGTCTAGCATTTACGCTCGGAGATGGTCTAAATCGCGACATAGGAGATGCCCTCCCCGCTAACGGAGGCATCTATGTAGATCAGATTCGTGTTGTTTACTGCCAGCGTTATGCTGTCTTTTGCCGCAAGGTCCGCACCGTAAACCGTTGAAGAAACATCGTTCCCACCGACATATATCCTGCCAGTATTCCCGGCTTTAGCAATCAGCGTCACTTCCCGGCAAGCGTAACTTGGAAGTTGTACTCGCGTACCCGCAGTGGTCACGTTTTGCACCGCGCCTTTTAACGCATTACTGCCGATCGGCTTCGTACTTGCTACACCACTAGAATCAATCGCTAACGGCTTTCCCGTTTCGCTATGGATTATCACTTGCCTCCGCCTCCCATCTTTCCCGTTTGCTTATACGTCTGCTTCGCTCCTTGCGTCCGTCCCGGTTCGCTTCCCTTTTTCGTTGTGGTGGATGGTTGGGACGATTTCACACCTTGCGGACCGATAACCTCGCATTTCCCTTTGCCGTATGCCATGGTATCACCGCCTTTCAATCGTCTTCATTCAAAAATTCCCTAGTAATCATAAGCTTGGCAAATTCTATCATCCCAAGCACCTCGACATAGCTAAGTTCATCAGGGTTGGTGTAATCGACACTTCCGTCAATCACGTCTATTTCGATGATGAACTGCTTTTTAAGGCTTGCAACTTCACTCATCGATACCACCCGCCATTCAAATGTTCTCTCAGCTTGTGCGTCTTCGCCTTCGGTGCCCACTTCCCGCATCGTCCACACATCACGCCTCCGTTGTGGTACAATCCTGCGGCTTCACAGCATACCGTGATCGGGAGTCCTCGGGCCATTTTGTTAAAGTCCTGCCCATGCATGGATTGATTCTTTAAAAAAGTCATTGCCAATCGATCATTGCTGATCGCATGACGCCAAAATCGCTCCTCCTGCGGTGTCATTTCACGATGCATTACATCCCACCTCCTTGAATGAGGTTAAGAGGCGGCGCACCTTGAGGCATAGGAGGCATTCCGGGTGGTCCCATTGGCGGAGCCATACCCGGAGGGAGTGCGGGAGGCATCATTTGCTGCATCCGCTTTTCAATGGCTTCGTCCGATTCTAGCGTTATGCCAATGCGATCACGTAAGAAATTCCTGATATCCTGCCATGTAATAATCGGTTTCCCTTCGATTTCCTTACCTACCCAATCCGCCAGAGTTTGATAGATAAATGCGGTATCGTTCGGCATGCCGTTACCCATCGTGAGTTTGAAGTCGAATTGAGCATCCCGGGTCATCGGCTTTTCAATCTGACGTTTTACCGTCATCGTCTCGATCTCGCTTTCCGGATCCAGCGGGTCAACGGGCATTTCCTTGAAATCGTCAATTTCCTCAATGTCCGTAAGCTGTTTTAACGTGTCCTCGCCTTCTAGCGGTTCAAGCACCGGAACCAAACGAGGCACTTCACGGAGTTTGCGCGGGTCTACAAAGCTGTAATCCGGCTTTTCTCCATCAATGCGGATCCACATTTCTTCATCCCAGTTGTCCATGATCTCATCGAACAGGAGTTCAAGGACCTCAGACCATCCGGATTTGAACATTTCAGCCTTATGCATGACACCTTTTTGCCCCGCTTGCTGTAGCGCCATGATCGCCGCCGCTGCGGTCACTTGTCCGGGCTTCTCACCTCTGTTTACATCAGGACGACCGGATATAATGTTAGCCTCTTCAAACGCCTTCTCGCGGCGCATAGGCACGTCAGACGCTACGTTCTGAGGTGGTACAGGCGTAAACGCGTTATGATCGCGCATCGGTATACGCAATCCAGGAGCATTCGTCCATTTGCGGAAGTCGAATCCTCTGCCGGCGCCCATGCCAACGACCATTTGCGGGTTACCTGCAAGCCTTGCGCTCATCCGGATTTGATCGTCCAGTTCGTTGATCAAGTCTTGAGTGGGAATGAGCATTTCCACGTCACCTTGACCCCATGCCGTACCACGTTGGATGTAGCAAGGAATCATCACGAACGGGAATTTGTTGCGCCGTTGCAGTTTCTTCGCCTCTCCCCGTGCGTTCTTTTTCTGTTTGAGCACTTCCCGGCTATCTTCAAGCACAATGTGATTGGCTACATGGACGCAATACACTTCGCCGTTCTCGTCGCGCATATAGCACTCAAGCAATAGCGCCTTTTGGCTTGTAACCGTGGATACCTCGTCCGCCATCGCATCTTCAAACGTATCCTCCGGGTTGTAAGGGACCGATACCTCGCGGTTGACGAATTTGCCCCACTTCGGGAACGTCTTACGAAACCATGACAGAGGACGCGGCACCGCATGAATAAAAAACTCCCCTTCTTGAACCAAGTGGGGAGCGGATATTTTCGGATCCGGGAACGCATTGGCGGGACTGATCGGTTCAAACTTCGGCAATCCTCGGCCCTCTAAATCATCCTCATCGAACCATACTTTGATGATCGTTGTGCCAAGTTCCAACCGGTCATGCTCGGATACGTTCAATTTCGTCTTAAACCGGTTGCGATACAGCACCATCTCCATCATATTTCGAACTTGTTCCGCAAACATATCGTCTGACGGTTCCCAACCGTGAGCCTCGGCGCTGAATGGCTTGTCTACCAGGTCTGCAATTTGGCTCTCGATGATGGGATGGATGATGTTTGTTACGCTCCCTGGATGCTCTTCGTTCTGTTTCGGGTTCTGCCGGTTGTGTTTATAGTCGTCGCATTTGCGCCACAGGTTGAATAGGTCCAGTTGTGACTTTGCCTCGTATGACGTGCGGAACAGTTCTTGAACGCGCTTGGCGAGTTTTTCTTGCTCTGATGATTGGATCTCGTCCTTTTCCTCTCGTCCCTTCTCATCGGCTATGTCAATTGGCTTGTCATCCACTTTTGCCATGGTGTCACCTCCTACACAAAATATAAAAAGCCCACCTATAGCGGTTAGGCTATGATTGAGCAACGGAATTCAGCTAACATCTTTTTATCACACACCCTAATGCACCAACCAATACATGTTCGGGAACTGAAACAGGCATTCCATTTTCTTCAATGTACAACTCCCAGTCCCCATTCTTAGTGTTCAAGCGTATTGCAATGTCTAATACTCCTTCTCCCGGATCAACATTATCAAATTCTGCTATAAACTTTTTATCCATGTATTCTTTCTCCCTCGGGAATCTTGATTATTGCCTTGCGTTAAACGTGTCCCATGCGCTAGGAGGCGGTTTCTGCCTCGATAACTCCGCTTCATGGGACATGATGTTGTTTTGGTGTTGTAGCTGCTGTATGATCTCATCCTGCTGATCGATGTACTTCTTTGCTTCTTCCAACGTCTTGGCGGTGTCTTGTGCGTCACGATAAGTAAACGCTACTTTCCACCCCCAATAAAAAGCCCCTGCCGCTATGGCAAGGGTGAGGGTTAAGCATATGAAAAGGGTTAGGATCATATCGTATCACCTGCGATGTTGCTTAATGCAAGAATCAAGTTTGTACGTGCCAAAATGTAATTCGATTTAATCAAGTAATGATCTTTCGCCAATTGTTCAGGTGAGAGTTTTCGTTCCAATTTACCCATATTATTTATCTCATTAGCCAAATCCGTTATCTCTTTCTCAATAATTTCTTTAAAACTCATCCTACCATCCCGCCTTTCTGAACCATTCTCCGTCATCGTGTTTCTCGTCCTCGATCTCGCTGATATGCCTTACGCCACCGCCAGGTTGGACGATGAACGTCTGTTTCGTTTCCGGTGCCCTGGATACCGTCGCGACAATTTGCGAGTGTACAGGCGTTGCAAATTGATCCATGACGTACAAGTCGATTGCTGCCGCCATGACGATATCGTCATAACATCCTTGCTGTGCGTTCGTCTTTCCATCATCCTCAATTACGTATGTCAAGCACTCTTCGATGAACTTCCGGCTTTTTATCTTCAACCGGCGCTCACGTATGCATTTAGCTAGGTGATCAATGGCGAGTCTCTTCGTTTGCTCGCTTGTATACCATCCAATTTCCTGCTTTACTTCGTCCGTGAGCTTGTTATGCGATGTACGCTTGTACAAGTTCCAGTAATCCGGCTTTAGTTTATTAATGACCGTTAGACCGTGGTTGTTTTCCTCAATGGTCAACAACGCTTCGTTGTACCACATGCCTAAATTGAACAAATCCCCGGCAAATAAATCCGGGTCCGTCTTGCCGTGCCACAATGCATCCAACGAGTATCTATTGCTAAACACTGGAGCTGCGCTGTTATCTCCGGTCGCTAGTCCCTTGGATACGTCAGCACCGATGTAATACTCATACTTTTGTGGTTCCTCCCACACTTCCAACGGACCGTGCTTATCCTCGATAAACTGTATGCGACTCCCTACACGCTCGAGATAGCCTCTCTTGCCGTCTTCGCATTGTTGGAGATATTCCATCAACACTTGAACGTCAAAACGCGGCCTACCGGATACTAGGAACGCCTCCATGTCATTCGATGGATACTCCTGTTTAAATAATTCCGGATCACCACCGCAATTGTTCGCTATACACCAACGTCTCCAAACTAACTGTTCATCCTCTAGGTTGTACTTCCGCTTTAGTTCTTGTTCCTCCGGTGTGAGTGTGAATCCATCCGGCACCGCCATACGGTAGTTTGGTTCCTCGAACCATGCAAAGAAGAGTGGTACAAAGTCGCTCTCGCCGTTTTTCGCACGCTGCCATTGATCATAAAAATATCCACCTACGCCGTTCGCGGTGGATTCGAGGATAACCATGGTATTCGGTGTGTTCGGTACAGCTTGCATAAGGGACAACATCGCTTTTTCGGCATCATCCCAAAACGCAACCTCGGAAGCGTGGAGATTGTGAATCGTTGCCGACCGTCCTGCGTCCGTGTTCTTTGCGGTGCTGATCTTGATTCGTGAGCGTAATCCAGGATTCTGCTGTTTATCGTGTGCGTCTGTTGTCGGATTCTCAAACACGATTTCTTTGCTGTTCGAGTTTTTCCGCATCGGCTTTAACTCATTTGGCAGCTCGTCGTAAAACACTTTGCTCATGTTGAACAAGTTGGTTGAGGCTGCCTCTTCATGGGCAACAATCAAACTGTTGGTCAGCTTATTCATGCTCGTTGCGTGAAATATACGGCCTTCTGTGTATGTCGAAGCTCCACCTTGCCGGTATTTGAGTATGATGATTCGTACCGGCTTGCTTTCTGCCTTCAATCGCTCGATGGTACTGTCAATCTTTCGTTGCATGGTGTTAAGGGAGAAGTCGATTAACTTCCCATCTTTCGAGCGAATCTTTAACAGGCGTGGAGCATAGTAACTGAAATCGTCACGTAGTTGTTTTAATTTATCCAATGTCGATTGATTCATGATATTTGATCTAACAGCTTTTCAACTGTCAGGCTTCCTTCAAGTTTAACTTTGTCCGTGAACATGCCGTAATGCTTACCTACGCTATCCAAAGCACTCTTTGCCACGGCAGGATCAACCGTTATGTTGTCCTCGATAATCTTTTTGTACTTCTCAAGTACCCATTTCACGCTCATTCCTGACTCTTCTTGAATCTTTTCTTGCCGATTAGCAATTTCTGCCTGAATGTTAGCATTTGTTAGCAGACGGCTAGCATTTGCCCTTGCAGTATCCTCGTTACACTTATAACCGGCACGCAAATAAGCAGCCGCCGCATTCATATCAATCATGTACTCGTCAACGAATCGCATGTGCTTATCCGACAATGCCATAAACTCACCACCTATTCATCAGTATTCATCGAAATATGCATTCAACCTCGGGATTCGGAGCATATTTCTGCATAATCATGCAACTTATAAAATAAATAGCACCCGTTAAGGTGCTATTTCTTATCCTCGTATTCCTTCAGTAGCCTTGATACATCTTGTTCTGCGAGTTCTGCACTTTGGAAATTCTTTGAATACAAAATTGCTTTTGTTTCTTTGTCCCTCACGTATGAGGTATGTCCAGTCGGACCATAATATGATCCAATTTCATATTTGCTTTCTTCCACCCTCTCACCTCCCCCTGACTATCTTGCCACAGGAAGGATTTCCCTGCAATTACATATGCGCTATAATCCAACAGATTGCACTGATGATATAAAACGCTGTAGCACTTAGTATCGCTATCAATCCTTGTCTTGCTTGTTTCATCTTCCCGTAATATACCTCTAATGTCATATGTCCTAAAGTGATGTACATGAGGAGTACTATGTTGTATAGATCATTGATATTCATGATCCGGCCTCCGCTTCGCTGAGCGGATTCGGTCGCTACGATGGCGGCTGATGCCGCATAAAAACGATAAGCCCACCGACACAGAGCATAGTGCGGTTTCCCGCGTGTCGTGGGCTTATTCGCTTCCGGTTGTCCGGCATGGATCAACTTAATATAATTATATGTCGTAAATTGCAATAAGTCTGTAGCCTACTGTTCCTTGTTTTTTACAGTTTCAAATATTTCTATCCTATTCTCAATCGTTTGGTTCGCATGGATATTTTACGTATCCACTCATAGCTGTATCCTAATTCCTCTGCGATGTCGTTGAGTTTCTTACGCTCCACATCACGCATAATCGCCACTCTATATTCAAGCACGCTCATTTTACTGATTACCTGCTCCATGCGCTTCTTAGCTTCACGCTTGAGACTGAGAATGTCCTGAACTTCCTCTATGCTCTCGTCAATCTGAGTGATCCTGTCCCATTCCTTAGCGAAGTTGATTACTTGCATTCCTGCGCCTGGCATTCCTTCATAACTCGCGCACAGTTTCGTTTGCGGTGCTTTAAGCAACGGTTTCAGCAGTTTAAACCTTTCCGTCTTCAAATCGTCTAGCCGTATTTCCCACAGTTCAATTTCCTTGCATAAGTCTCTGTAGCTTTCTAGTTTGTCCATGCCGGGTCAATCCTCCTTATATCACTTTAAATTTGCTCTTACCGCATTTTTTGCACTGGTAAAGTTTAAATTTACCCCTTCCCAAATCATACAG
Source organism: Paenibacillus alkalitolerans (assembly GCF_016482785.1). Lineage (GTDB taxonomy): Bacteria > Bacillota > Bacilli > Paenibacillales > YIM-B00363 > Paenibacillus_AE > Paenibacillus_AE alkalitolerans. The sequence goes on from NZ_JAEMXM010000002.1 coordinate 293,237, forward strand.
TCGCTCACCTAAATATTCGTACTCGTGTTTGCAAAACAAACGTTTGATTATCCACATATCATCACCCTTTCTCACATTGCGGGCATGGATCGTAAACACCTTCTTTGACTTCTTCGTTTTCATCCACCCACGTAAATTCCACGCGTTTGAATCCTCCGCATAGCCAACAGGATTCTTCGTTCCATCCTTCCGGCTTTACCTGCATGTGGCCCTCGTAACGATGTACGTAGTTCATATCATCACCTCGCGGAGTTAACCACCTTATCCCACATCATTTTTATGTCGATTTCCGAGTATTCATTGCCATTATGCTCATATGTTTTATTGCATTCATTGCATCTGAATCTCTCGATGTTTTTTGATTTGTAGCGCATAAATACATGAAACGACTCCGATCCGCAACTGCATACGTATTTGATTTTTGATTCGTACGGATTTCCCTGTAACACATTGATAAATGTCATCTTCATATCATCACCCTTATAGAAAGAGGCGCTAGTGCGCCCCTCACTGAATCCCTTCGAGTTCTTCCAACAATTCCTGTGTGCGCTCCCCATTTTCATATCGGGTAATAGCTTGTGCGATTAACGTTGCACCAAATGCACCTGTTGGAATCTTCTTGTATTCTTCAAGCATAAAGCGGGCATTCTCTATTGCGTCTTCCCAACGTTTTTTCAATTCTTCGTCCACGCTCACACCGCCTCTGGTAAATTCGCATGTTTTTCAATCCTTGCTACTCTTTGCGCGAGTTCTTCGAATTCTTCTCTCGTGACAGGGCCAGCATTCGTATCTGCCGTTCCTTCTCCTCCGACAGTCTCTTGCTCTCCATTTCCGAGTATTCCATCCACTCCGCCAAACTCAACTTGCGGCGGTTCGACTTGAAAGGTTACAGGTTCGGCCACAGCTTCCGAACTATCGCTTGCAGGAAGTTCCACTTGGGCTTGACGAAATCGCTCTGCAACTTCGGCTGCCTCCTGAGCATCAACGAGTCTGTATTTGCCTTTCTCCAAGAAAGGTACAGCTCTTTCCTCACCAGTTTCCGCCAAGATGACGCGGAATTGTTTACCCAACATGTCCGCCTGTTCCATCAACGTTACCGGGATGAGACTTGCTCTGATTTGTGCCGCAAGCTCTTTCGTGTCTTGCAGATTGGTTACCTTGTATGCGTTACGTGCGCCGACTGCGATTTCTTTGCGGAGGTCGTCCACCTGATCATTCAAGCGCTCAACCTCGGCCCGTGCTTCTTCCAATTGTGCGAATGCGTTATCCCGATATTGAATCGCTTGATCGCGTTCAAGTTTGGCTTGATAACTCTCGTCCTTTAACGCGGATATGATTCCTTCTTGCTCCTTCAACTCGTCTCGTAGTCGCTTGCTTTCTAGCTGTTCACTCTGGATTTGCTTCGAGAATCCATCTGCTTGGTCAGCAATTTGATTCTTGAACCAAATGCTCACCAACTGATACTGTGCTTCTCCGGCAAAAAGACTCCTAAGTGGCAAACCCTCAATCTCTACCGCGTCCCATGTGTTAACCACGGCTTCAACCGATTGCTGTACCCGTTCCTCATGCTGCTGATTCTGCTGAATCTCCCATTCCTTCTCGCTCAATTGGTTCATGAGTAAGTTTCGACGGTCAATGTCGTCCTGAGATAGCGTCTCTTTCCCGTTGATCTCGTCGATTTCTTCCCGCAACTTTTCGATTTGTTCAAATACGCTCATTGTTTAACCTCCGTTTATTAATTTATTTACAAATGTGTTATATCCTGATCTATTTACCTATAATTATACACTATAATCTCATTACAAACTAGTAAAAAACGTTGATTTTATGCGGTTTTTACGTATTCTTTACGCTAATTCTTTAATTAATTTATCTACCCATTTTCTTTGAACATCGTCAGAAGCCGTAAATTCGCCTCTCGCGGCCTGTGTCATTAGACCATCTATTACCCCTATCAAAACTTTTTCACGGCTGTGGTAGCCTTCTAAGAGCTTCAGGACGTGCGTACGAGATACAACAGGATTCTTTCCCTCCAAAATGGCTCGTTCGAGTTCGTATACTTCGATCATAGTAACCACCTCCCGATATTAATTATCACAATCCATAGCAATGAACTGAAGACACAGCCGTTAAACATTCCTCTTGCTGTATCCAGGTCGTCGTTCATGCGATTTCCTCGTTGACTTCGATAATCTCGATTTCTACCCTCGGCTCTAACTTATCGATTTCGAATCGATGCGTGATATTTCGGATTTCAGACCAACCGTCATTTTTGATCTTTCCTGCCTTTTGTAATCCATCCAGGATGAATTTTACGCCCGCCATGATGTTGTCTTTATCCTTTCGCTTATTCGGGCAATACCATGTGATGGTTAGGTCTGCGGTTTGGATAGGTTGCAAGTTCTGTGCATGCCATGCCACGTAGTGCGTGGAATTCTCTTTCATCTCGCGATAGTTGTTCCAGTGTCCTTTTGCGGCGTCTATGATTTCGTTAAGGCTTGGTAGGGTTCCGGGTATAATTATTTTCACTTTCGGCCACCGTCCTTAATTTGCTGAGAACATAGTCAAATGCTTCTGTAACCCCTTCGTTCCAGTACTTTGTTTCATCACTTACAGCGTTCTTCGATCGTTTCAAGTGATGCTGATGTTTTTTGTCAAAGTCCTCTATCACTTCTTGAATCTTCTCTACCGGTATCATATCGCCCTATACCCCGCCGCAATCAACGGCTTAAAATTCACGTTAAGCAGTACCGACCTAAGCGTTATCATTTGTTCTGTTGTTACCGGATCACCGTATGGTCTGCCTTTGTAATAAGCTTGATAGCGGCGTTTAGCTCTTTTCATGGGTTATACCCTCCTTCGGCTTCCGGGGCTACGCCCCTAAGTATTTCGGTCGATTCGAAGTCTTCAAAATCAAATATCGAAATCTAGAAGATGAATCGACATTGCTATATAACCATCGGGTAGCCACGGTGAACCTTTGAGAATGTGTGATACCTGCACTTCTGCCCAAGCACCTGTATACTCTTCATGATGCGGTTGATACTCTTTCAGGATAAGAGTATCGCCAACGGCGTAACCTCTATCATCCAGTCGAATTTCCACCATTTTTCTAAGCATTTTGTTCGGCCTAATCACATCACGGAAGTGTACCGGCCACGTTTTTAGTTCATGAATTGCCATTCTTCCTCTTCCCCTCCTTATACCGCCTTAGTTGATCATCTCTGATTCGTTTATTCTCTGCTGCGGTTGCTCTCATCGTTTCTGCTTTGATATCTCTTGCGCTCATCATGCGTTCTTGCTCATCTGGTGGATACTCGCTGATGTGTCTTATGATGATCTCTCCATGTGGTTTGGGTCCGATGTCATGTGGAAGGCGAACATTTACGGATAACATGGGATATCAACTCCTTTATTCGGCTTGGGCTGATTCGGTCGAATCGGTGGCGGCTTGCGCCGCGTCAAGGTCAAACCTTTCCAAAACGTCGTGGATTTTTGCGAGACTTCCACCGATAATGTATTTTCGAGTCACAATTTCGCGAATTTCGAGTAATGCCTGTAAGTACTCCGTCTCTTTACTCATGCGCTCATCTCCTTCAACATGTCATCGATTTGCTTTATTGCTGCTAAGATGGGATAGATTTGCTGTGGGACAACTGCATTTCCGAGGGCTTTAAGTCTGTCCACCCGATGGGGAATCCCATTAGCCACTCGACCCACGTCGGGTTCAACTGTCCAGATACCGCCGTGCTTAAAGCTGTCCCACCTTGTGCGTATTTGTTCTTCCTGTACCCCGTATCGTCCGCCACCGGGGTAGGCCACAACTTCACCACGTCGTTCAAATTCGGACTCCATCCTTGTCTGATCTTCCGTTGAGCTCTCGGTCCGTTGGGATCGTCCCCCGAACGATAGTCTCTCGCTTGCGGTGTCGGAAACATTTGTCGTAACAGGTATCCTGGTATCGAGTCCCGTTCTTTCTGTGAAGGTGGTAGTGTGCTGTTCTTCGAATCTTGCGCTGTTGGCGTTGGCAACAATGAATACTCTGTCTCGTCGATGTCGGGCATCGACGGCACAAGCCGGTATAATAAACGGTTGCGCGGTGTACCCGATGTTTCCCAAGTCAGATAACACATCGTCGAGCCCCAGTGTGACGTGCCCAGCAACATTTTCACCAACAAACCAACGGGGCTTGATGGTTTCAATAAGTCTGCGTACCTCCGGCCAGAGGTGACGGTCATCATTCTCGCCTTCTCGCTTCCCGGCATGACTAAAAGGCTGGCAAGGGTATCCTCCGTGAATAAGGTCAATTGTTCCGATTCCATCCTCTATCAACCTCTCTTTCGTAAGTGTGCATACATCGTCGTATATGGGAACGTGGGGCCAATGTTTATTTAGCACCTTCTGACAAAACGGCTCCCGTTCGCAAAATGCCACTGTCTCAATGCCGGCCCATTCACCTGCTAGATCAATTCCGCCTATTCCGCTAAAGAGGCTTAATGCCTTCATTCCCTCGCCTCCTGTATTCTCATGCTCCGTTACCTCTGCGGTTTTCCGTTTCGTTGTTACATTCCCATTCCAACCGTTTGTTGAGTATCCTGATTGTTTTCTCTATGGATTTTCTGATTAGGGGGTCTCTTTCGTTTTCAAGACGTTTCTCCCAAATTGCGATATCTCTTCCAAGTTGCAACGCTTTGGCGTAGTCCATGCCACTTCACCCCACCAGTAATCTTTTTCCCACTCGATGGTTTCTTGGATTTTTCTGCATAGTTCTTCGTAATCAATATCACTCATGCCGTTTTCCCCTTCTTCTTGCGGTCGCGTCGGTCAGGTCCAATCATTTCTACCAGCCGAGCTTGTCCGTTGATTCGACTTGCGATTTTACCGCCGTTCTTCGGTAGCAATTGGTGGATGCGCCCCACTGCGTAATTGCTCGTCATGATTGTGATTTTCTTGTCGTTCACCCTATGGTCTAAAATGCTGAATAACTTTCCTTCGGACCAATCCGTGTACGGTGCCGTGAACATGTCGTCGATCATCAGCACCGGTACTCTGTAATACCGTTCCAATACGTCCCATTCGTTATCGTCGCTGCCTTTGCTGTATGTAGCCTTGATGTCCCCGAACAACTTTTCTTCGTCCACGTAAATCCCCGGTATCTTCCGATGAGCCAGAGCGTTAGCGATACATTGCATGAGGTACGTCTTCCCTGTCCCATATGCGCTGTAATCGCGCCCTGTTTTGTCACTGAGTTCTTTTGCTCGTTTCTCGTCTCCGAATATGTACAACCATTGTCCGATTTCCTTGTATTTCTCGATGTGACGTACAAAGTCGGCTGCGATTTCGAAATGAGGCCGGTTGTCTTGATCCGTTTCGGCTGTAGTGAATAAGTGCTTCTTCTCTTCCGTACTGAATGTTTCCGTTGGGTTGTACCGCTTAAACATCTTGTCGTACTGGCATTCGCACGGAACGACCGTTGCGACTTGGTAAGGGATGAGTTTGCCGTTGTAGTGGTAATTTTCATCCTCTACCCATCGCATAGAGTTGACCGTCCCGGTGTCCTGACACTTTTCACAAAGATAAGAGGCTCGGTGTTCCTTCGTAGTTCCCTGCATAGGGATCGGATTCGCTTGAATACGGCTTTTGATGTCCTGGAGTGCCGCGCCCATATTCTGCATTGTTACCCCTCCTTTGCTTTCTGTATGTTTCGAATGGGTTGTTCTCGGTGATGAACTTGACCACGTTCTTGTCGTTCATAAAATCCAATAGCGACCATTTGTATGACCAGAAATATAATTCCGAAGTGAGGATCGTATGATAGTTGCTTATAGCCTCTTGAAGTTCCTCGACCGAATAATCATCCAACCGTGCGTTTATTGCGCTTTTCATTCGGTCTGAGAGATTTCGGTGTTTCATAATCCCTTTTGAGTTCCAAAATTCGAAAATGGTATATATATGTTTTGTTTTTAAAGTTGTCTTTTGTATATCTTGGTTGTCTGTTTCACCAATGGTTCCATTGTCTATTTCACCAATGCTGGCATTGACTGTTTCACCAACGTTGGTGGAATCACCATTGTCTATTTCACCAATGGTTGTTTCACCAATGGTTTCGAAAATCCACTCGTCATAGTTCTTGTTGAATTGGATAATCCGGTATGCGCCGTTTTTGATTTTTTGCGTGATAACCTTACGTTCTTCTAGCTTGGTTATCTCTCGTTGGAGTTGGCGCTTATCGCAGCCGGTCGCTTCTGAGATGAATTTGAGGGAAAGAGGGTGCTCTTTCCGGTTGAATCCGTATGTATACCGCCATACCACGAATAGCACCCTGTATTGTGTCGGGCTGAGTTTGATCCTTGCCATGGCCTCAAGGATTTCGTCAGCAAGCTTTGTAAATCCATGCTCCGGTTGTACATCGGCCACGGATCACGCCCCCTTTTTCAAAAATCTTCTCTTCCACCAAGCAAGATATATCTTTTCAGGAAGTAGCATCCATAGTTTCATGCTTTCCCTCCCTGATCTGTCGTAATGTTTCTGATGCGATATGATTAGCGTATCCGGGTACTACAGCTTGCTCGATTCGCTTAAGCTGCTCTACGACATATTCATGTTCTTTCACGTAATTAGAGAGCCATATCGGGGCCATGCGTCTGATCCATTCGGAATAGTGGATGCGGTCTTTTATGTCTCCGTGGTAGCCTTCTAAGGCTCGTTTAATGTCATGTATCATGGGTTTCACCTTCTTTGATGAATCTCAGAAATGTTTGGGCAATCTTGATGCACTCGTTATATTCGCCAATGTACTCCCACGCTTCGCCGTCTGGTCGAATATTTTCTTTTGTTGCGACTATTTTCTTTGCCGCTTCCACCGCTTGATTTAGTTTTTCATTAAGCAGTGCGTTTTCCCGTTGTACTGCTTCGCTGATCGCTTTCCAACTTCCATCTTCCGCTTCCTTCTCTGCGAGACGCTTATTGAGCTTCTCTATCAGTCGTAGTTCTTCGTCGTATGCTTTGTCGATGAGTGCTAACTTGGTGAGAAGTTGGCGGTACGACTCAACCAATCCCTGTATCCTTGCGCCCATTCTAGTGTCCTGAAATAATGCCGTTTTCATAAGGATTTCGACTGCTTCTAAATCAATCTCTTTTACATCTACGTCCGCTGCCTCTTCTAACTCGCACTTCAAGTTGTATGCATCGTACTCCGAAGCATCTTCTACCGTTACGTCCGTGAGAAGGTCGAATGTGCCGGATTCGATATGTTCCTTCACTCGCAAGTAGGAAAGTCTATTTGCCTTCAAGTGACGTAACGTTTCCCGATCATCAGCTTCCTTTTGTAACCACTCCAACAACTTCGCTTTGTCTATATAGGTCATGCCCTAACCCCTCCGTATCCCCATGCTTTAACATCTGCAAATGCTTTAGATGGGCTTGTGTCAATCGTGCTCGGCTTTACTTCGCAATTATCGTTATCGCAAAATACCGTACAAGTAGACGCGTAACGCGGACGCATTCTGTACGTTTCCATCTTCAACTTCTCGCCACAGAACGGACATTGGATTCCTAATGTACTGGTCATGCCCTACACCTACCTTATTTTTATTCGGCCCCCGCCTTCGGCTGAGCATACTCGGTCGAACCGAAGGCGGCTGTGCCGCGAAATCAAGCAAATCCCATTCCTTGCTTAATCAAATACCATTCGCCGTCTTCCGTGTTGTATTCATAAAGCGCGTCATACAGTGGAGCATTGAAAAACAAGGTGGTTATTTCGGCTGTCGCCATTTTTGCTCCGTATTCTTCCTCCAAATCTTTAACCTTCGTTACTTGATCTTCTGACTCTGATATTCCACCAATGTAAGAGCGGTAAAGAACTTTTCCGTTCGGTTGTTTAATGATTAAATCCACTGAACCGAAACCGACATCTAACCACTTTTCCTTATCTAACTTTTGACCGATAGGCGAGCAGCAACCACATGCATGACCGTGTGGCTCAATTGGTGTATTTTTCATGCGTTTTCCCTCGCTTTCTCCCCGAGAACGATGATTCTATCCCCTGTCTGATCTCCTGTCACAAGGAACCCGACAACCTCGATAGCTCCGCTTAATAACTGCACATATTCGAAACCTTTTTCTTTGATCGATATAGCTAATTTCCCAACCATTTCAGGGCTTATCTTTACCGTTTGGTATCCACCATTTTTGATCATTACCGTTATCCCAATCACGCCTGCTCCCTCGCTTTCAGATATTCGCGCCCCTCTTTTGTCGTGTCACAATGGACATGGCAGGGAACGCATAAATGGATTAGATCTTTTACGGTCGTCCGTTCAAGCTTCCATCTTCGGGTGATATGAGCAGCATGTACGGCTTCTGCACGTCTACAACGCTCACAAATGCCCTGAGATCGTTCCTTTAGCTGTTGCCGTACCTTTGGTGATATTGCCCCGCGCGTCCTTGCACGGGGCTTCTGTCGCTTCTGAGAGAGTTGTTTTTCTTTGGAGTAGGTGTATGCCGGTTGATTAGAAAGGGAGTCCATCGGAACCAACTCCTACGGTTTCAGGTGCTTGGTAACTGCTCAAGTAACCAATCAGTTCGCTTGCTTCCTTACTCGTTAGAGCTTTGGATGAGTCTTTTCCGTACTTTGCATTGATGATTTCTTTCAATTCATCGTCGCTTATGTTCTTCTGATTCTTGATGGCGAATATTGCACTACGTTGTTTATCGCTTGCTAGGTTTCCAGATTGGACGTTTGAGCCGTTTGACGGTGCAGATAGTGTATAAGGCGGTTTCGACGGTTGCGCCGTTGTACGGGCTTGCTGTGGGCTGTGAGAAGCGGCGTTTCCGTCATCATCGTCACCCAAGGAAAGAGAAAGGGCTGCGGCGTAGCTGTAACGTCTGGCGTACGTTATCGCGGAGCCCGCGCCTTGTGGGTCCGTCTTTACGGCCTTTAACACAAGCGGTTCTGATTCAATCCATTCACCCGATGTATGCATGATCATGGTCCTAACCGTGATCCGCTCACCATCTCCACCAGGGAATTGCATTACGGTTAATCCGTGTTTGTGAAGCAGCGGCTTCGTCTCGTCGATCATGTGGTCAAGAGTGGTATAAGATGAACGGAAATGTGGGTTTGTCCCATCTTTTTCAATGGCTTTTACCTCACCGCTAAAGGCGACTAGAGCGGCGGCTATCTTTGAGATGCTATCCGACTTGTTGCACATCGTCTTCGTCTCCTTTCTCCATGCGCTTTTCAATCGTCGGTACAATCTTGTAATCCTCTGGATGATCGGGTCTGTAGTATAAAGAATCATTCAGCATAAAATTAGCCTCTGCTTCGCTTCTGAATGTGATTGCTCCAAACAATGAAGCTGTATGTTGTTTCATCGATTTATCGAGATATAGTCCGTATACTGAGTGCTTAATTACATAGCCATGACGTTCATGTATTTTCATGTTTCTCACGCTACCTTTGCAGTGGTATAATGAGACTGGTTAATTTCTATTTGGACAACGTTCTCTTTTCTGAGACGTTGTTCTCTTTGTTTGTTTAGTCGTAGTTGATTTCTTAGCAGAATGCGAAACATGGATGGGTAACGTTTGGCTAATGTGGCGAGTGTCATTCCTCCATCACCGCCAGTAGAGCAGCTTTGCATATGGCTTCGGGAACGTTGTCACAATCGTCGTAAATCCAGTATCCGATCTCACAAGCCCACTTGCCGTTTTTGTCAGTCCACATAGAAACTTCGCCGGATTTCCGCGACTTCTCCAGCACTTCCCATGCAGCGGATATGTCGGTGGATGGTTCCCATTCGCTCATTGAACAAAACACTACATTTTCACTCACCCAATCCGGTTCAGGTGTTACATCCGGTAGATCATCATAACTCTGAATTTTCCAACCCATCACCTTCTCAGCAATCAAAGTGTTCAACTCTCGCCCCGGCTTCATTGCTAATATTTCCTCTCTATTCATTCTTCCTCTCCCTCCCCACTCGGTACCTTGTAGAAGATGTAGAAATAGTCGGGTCCTTCACCGCCGGTTGTAGCGACAACGTCTAGAACAATGTGGTTTGGATGATCTTTCATCCACTCTCTGACCGTCACAGAACTGTGCAATGCATCAGTTATTTTAATCTCTCCTGCTCTTCCCAACATCTAAGCAACCTCCTTATTGGTTTCTTCTGCGGCTTTATCCAGCTCGTGGAGGTACTCTTCCTCACGGTCTAACCGATTGTGAAACTCCAATATTTCCTGCGCCAACTTAATTGCATCTTGCGGCTTCATAAACAAGGTAAACTCTCCTGAACCGAACATTTCCCCGAATTGGATTCCGGACTTGTCCACTTTGAAATCACTTTGTTCTACCCATACATGAGTAGTGGATGAGATTTTAGGCATTGTCGTTAACCCCCTGAATTTTGATGTTGAGAATATTCAACGTATCGCGAATAGCTTGCAATCTTGCATTTTTCACAGTTTCCAACGATAGTTTATCTGGCCCATAAAGAGGAATTTCGCTTGCTAATATTTCATTGTAAAAATAAGCTAGTTCTTCCTCTGGTGTTTGCTCTTCTTCGTACCCCTGTGTGACAGCGAAATAATACTTTGCGGTGTTCTCGATACTTTCATTGAGGTATATCATGATAATTTGGGCGTAATCATCTTCCATCACTCGAAGTACGTCCTTATCAAGCAATCGAATTGGCTTGCATTCCCACTTTAAACCGCATGTCTCCATATCTCGAATTGCTTCAATCGCTTCTGCAACCTCCTTAGGCAACCGTACGAGCTCCATGCTGATCCCCTTTCTTCAATTGGCGATTCTCTGCATATAAGCGAAGTAATTCAGCTTCGAGAAACTTCACGGCATCCTCTACCGGTTCTACAAACTGATATTCCGATGCGATGGTTTGCATGGTGGATAGTGCGACATCAATGTCCATTTCCTCTTTAGGCATCGTCTTCATCCTCCTTGTCCCATTCTGTAACTTCCCAATACATGGGTTCGTCGTCTGTTTGAATATCGAGTGAACTACCGTCATTGAAACTGATAATGAATTGATTAAGTGCAGGTTCAATCGCGACTACTTTTTTACCAACAAGATTGTGAACCTCTTCGTAATTAACCATTTACCTTCTCTCCTTCTTCTAAGAGATGTGGGTGTTCCCAAACATTGCCGATGACTTCTCCATCAGGCGCATGATTCTTTAAAATATCGTTCCACCATTCTGTATTAGGATCATCCCACTTGATGTTGAAGGAGTCTCCTTCGTAAACAATCGTTCCGATACTCTTTCCATGTTTGAAACGATCACTTTCATAAATCTCTTTACCGTTCTTATCCTTTAGTCCGGTGTATTGCATAAACACCATATTTTCATCATCAGTGGGGAGTAACAGTCCACCTTTTGCGTTCTGCATATCCGGTATATTAGGTCGCATCCGCTTAGCGAATTTAACAAGCTCCCTGCCACTCAATAGCAACATTTCATTCGGAAACATCTGATGTGTCCGTTTATCCCAAGTCCTGAATTTCAATTCGCGCATCTGTGCGCCTCCCTCGTCTTTGCTTCGATTCGACCGAATAACCCGAGCCGTATAAGTCTTTACAATCTTTTAAGAAACAAATTATTATAAGTAAGGTATAAATGAATGGTTTACATTACCATTAAGGATTTATTTTGTAGCTTTCTCTTGTTGCTTGTTCTTGCGTACTTCTAACACTGCTTTCTTTGCTAGTTCAGCAGCAATCTTCTCCATTGACACAGGCTCAAACGGAGAGGGCTTGTCTGAGAATGAGATGATGTTCATGAGGTTATGCCTCCTTAGTTGAAGTTGGCTTTCGCCATTTTTACTACTGTGATAATGTCATCGATATGGCCTTTAACTTCTAGTGATTGGAATGAGTAGTCGCTATGTCTGACAAAATCTACAAAGTCGGTCATTTCCATTTCTTTTTCTGGTTGATCCAGTGGAATTGATAGAAACACTTCGAGTGTAGAGTCTCCTTCTTCTGGATGAGTTACTACATAGAAGGAATTTTTGGTTCTGCATACGAACATTGATTTACCGATTCCGAAAAATCCGTGTTCAATCAACCGACCTTCTACTATGCCGTCATAATATGCGTGATCTTGTTTTCTCATTTTTTGACATCCTTTCGGTTTGTTTAAGCTGCTTCTTTTCTAAGTCGATTAACGATGTAGGCTTGTCCTTTTGGAGTAACTTTTGTTGTTTCCCAATCTCGAGCACCTTTAGGGGTTTGTTTCACACCTTTGATGACTTCGAAGATTCCAAGTTCCATAGCGCGTTGCGTAGGCTCAGTACTGTTCTGGCAAACCATGCCCCATTCGCGGAGTTTGTTGTACAGTCGTCGCTCGCCGATCATGATTCCGTTTTTGCTTGCAAGTTTAGCGACTTCTCGAACTAACATGTTCCGGTCACTGTCCATGCAAGTTTCAGCAAAGGCTACAAGTGGACGTTGTTGGTCGAGTTTGAATTGCGCTTCATCAGCTCTTGCTGCTTCTTCTTTCAATCGTGTTGCTAACTGAATGATGAAATCAGGATCAGTAAGTGTTTTCTCGATTGTTTCCGGGGTCATATATGCTCCGTGTTTTCGAATAGAAGGAACCACTTCCGATGTAATCCACTTTCTGAATGCCTTAGCTTCGGGTTTACGGCTTTCGAGGATTACGTCATACAATCCGTCTTCATTAATGATTGTCGTGTCCTGCATCCGTCCTAGCGCGTCTGGGATGGGGTGGTTTGAAACCACATCATCGGAAAGTCTGCGTTTTACTGTGGCGATGTGGTCGATTTCGAGAACGTCGCATACGTCTTTCAAGACGAACCACGGTTCTCCGTTTCGGCTGATCGTTCGAAACTGGATTCCGTTGTAGGTGAACACTCTTTGAAGGTTCATTTTCACACCGCCTTATTTCGTTTATTGAAATGCAAGCATTGATTTTGAACATCGGGCTTATGCCAGGTTGGATGCCCAGTGGCTTTGTTTTCTTGACGATCCCACACGCACCAGTAATGTTTGTTTTGAGGATGTTTGCGAACGGTATAGCGTTGTTTCATTTAAACAGCCGCTCCTTTCTTTTGTACTACATGTCGTACATTTGTTGCATAAAAAATGTCATTTACCGGCTTTTTGAAGTAATCTGAAAGCTTCAACATCAATTCTGCTGATGGTGGCTTGCCATCCAGAACGCGGTAGATCGTGCTACGAGACACCTTCAAATCCTTTGCAACTTGAGATACGTTAAGTCCATTGGATTCGATAAGGAACTGAAGGTTATTTTTTATCATTTGCTCACCTCCGTTTTGTGCTATTTGTCGTACAAGAACAATGTACTACATGTAGGAACTGTTGTCAACTATGTATTCCGTTATTTTTTTATATTTTGTATTACACTGTGTATGACATGTTCTACAAAGGAGGTGTGAACTGTGTCTCATATTGGCGCTTTTCTTAAAGGTTTGCGCAAAGAGCGTAGACTTACGTTAAGGGAGGCGGCTAATCGCAGCGGATTAAGTCACTCTTACATAAATTCAATTGAACAAGGCAAGCACCCTAAGACGAAAGCGCCGATCAGTCCGTCACCTGATTCATTAAAAGCATTAGCGAAAGCATATGATTACCCTTATGAGGATTTATTGAAAGAAGCCGGAGTCATTAATGAAGAAATAAGAGAACAATTAATATCAGAAAAGAAAAAAGAAGCCATTGAAATCATTCGCCAGCTTCCCGAAGAAGATATTGATTTTATTAAAAGGTTTTTGGAGAGTTATTCGAATATAGAGAAATAATCTTCTCTAAAGTGCAGTAGACTTGTGGGGCGCGATTGTGCTCCATTAAGTACACGAGAAGTTTTTTGATTAATTCGTCATCGGCATTATGTAGGATACGCTCAATCTTTTTCAACGGCAGCACGTCCCCTTCGGCTCGTCTGGAGGTAGTTACATTTTACCGAACACTAGTTCTTATAGCAACATAAAATTACATAGCGAGAGGTAACCTATGGATCCCCGTTTTGGGAGATGCCTCTTGCGCAAATTACGAAAGGAGAAGCGGATTACTCAAGCGGAACTTGAGAAGAGAACAGGTATTTCTAGGGTCATGATTTCACGTTATGAAAACAACAAAGATCAAATGTCACTTATCAATTCTAAATTGATCGCGGACGCATTAGGCGTTTATGTAGAAGACCTGTATACCTGGTGATCCCTCCTTCGTAAGCGCATTGGGCATGAGTAGAAATAATCTACTCGCTCCCGAAGCATAAAGAAACCCATAGGTTACAAAATGAACTTAAAAAACAAAAAAACTCTGGCAGGCTTTTCCAGAGCGTGGTACAATCTTATCGGGTATAAGTACCCGAGACCCAATTCCAAGCAGCCTGCCAGCGTACCTTGGAATTGGGTCTTTTTTCAGTTGTTAGTGGCTACAGTATAAAACTTCCTGCCAAAGTTGTCCATGGAAATTTATTGAGTATTGTTATTATCGGATAATTCGAACTATAATTTTATAGGTAATTTGTTGCAATTAATTACATAGCAAATACCGGAGCCGATCTGGAACATTCATGGGTGAAGAAGATGAAAAAGAAAGTTGCATTAGTCTTGGCAGTATCAATGTTGTTTGCAGGTGTGGTAAGTGCTTCTAGCATGTGGGGAACATACAAAGGGAATCAGATCATCAAAGTGAAAGACATGAATGGTAATGAATTGGTCGTTCAAGATGTGCCGGCCATTAGTTATCAAGGTCGGACGATGGTCCCGATTTCCATGCTTAAACAACTTGGAGTTCAAGTTGAGTGGGTGGGTAAAACACAAACGGTTTATGTGACGTTACCGAATGGGGCATCTTCAACGGCGAATAATTATGATGCGATAAGTATTGCCAAGCAAGTAAGTTCAAAAGGTTTTGAATTTGTTGACATGGTATCTGACGGAAAAGGATTTATACAGATCACTTTCTATTACAATCACGCATTAGACAGTATGCCGGACGATGTTTTTGATCTAGCATTATCATTAAGTGCAAAATCCGCTGCGGAGTCCACAAGAATTATTGATATAAATAATGTAGAACTTTCAGTTTTAACGGATTACATAAGAGATTTCAAAGCCGGAAAAATTACTGCTGACCAATTATTAAAACAATATCGCTACAATGAACAATCAGCGAATAATTCAAACTCTGGCTCAGCACAGACTCAAGTTTCTCCTTCTTCATATCCGGAACTTTATTCAAACGACGGAAAAACATTTCTCGGGATACTAACATCAAATGAGTTTGAATCCGATGGAGTATTTAATGAATTCGGTACGTATGGCAGCAAGTTTTCATCAGATAGCATTTGGAACGAGTTTGGGGATTATGGGAGTAAATTTTCCTCAGAAAGCGCATTTAATAAATTTGCAAGTGAGCCACCTATAATTGTTTTTAATGGTAAGATTATCGGTTATTTAACTGTAAACGAAAATATTAAAAATGGTATCTCGCCATATTCTTTATTAAAATGGCTAGAAGATAACGGATATTAAAAAAAGCCCTAACGGGCTTCTCTTTTTCTATAGGAGGTACTATGAGAGTAGCAATCTATACGAGGGTAAGTACTGATAGGCAGTCAACAGATGGATTTTCTCTCGAAGCACAGCACGACCGATTACTTGAATTTGTTCGTTTGCAGCAATGGGAATTGATTCGCGTGTATACCGATCCTGGCGTATCCGCTAAAAACTTGGACCGTCCCGGTGTAAAGGAATTAATCGAAGGGATTACGGCCGGCATGTTTCAAGCGGTCATCGTTCATAAGTTGGACAGGCTTACACGGAACATTTCAGATTTATATGATTTGGTGGAGTTAGTAAACGAAAAAAACGTCAAACTCATTTCCCTAAGTGAGAACATCGACACTTCCACGCCAATGGGGAGAATGTTCATCTATATTCTCGGCATCTTCGCTCAAATGTTTCGTGAGAACTTGAAAGAAGAAGTTATAAAGGGAATGACCAAGCGCGCTCAGAAAGGGCTTAGAAACGGTTCTACCGCCCCGTTTGGGTATGAGTATGATGACAATGGCAATCTCGTAATCGTGGAAGAGGACGCCGAATGGGTTCGTCAAATATTCAAATGGTACACCGTAGATAAATGGGGGTTTGACCGTATCGCCCGAACATTAACGTTAAAGGAAGTCCCAAGCAGCAAGGGAAAATCGTGGTACGGAGATATTGTTCAATACATACTAGGCAATATCACTTATATCGGAAAGCACTCTTGGAACGGAATCGTGGAAAACGGCAGCCACCCGCCGATTGTGGACGAGGTGACGTTTCACAAGGCACAGACGCAAATGAAGCGTCGGAGTTTGGGGGAAATCCCCCGATCCTCCCGAGATGCCCACCCGTTCTCCGGCATTGTACGCTGCGGCAAGTGTGGCAATCCGTATCATGGCCGAATTTTAAAACATAAGTACGGAGATTATTACAACTACCGGTGCTACGCAAGGCAGAGGAAAGGAATATGCACCGCTCCTGACATTTCTGAAATGAAGCTGGAGAAGTTACTTTTCGAACACATGAAACTGATTGAACAAAACATTGAAATGGGAAGAGAAGAGGTGGCCCCCGCCGCAGATACGGATATTCAAAAAGAACGAAAGCGAATAGAACGGGATTTATCCAAAAGCGAAACCCGCCGCAAAAATTGGCAATATGCTTTTGGTGACGAGAAATTACCTTATGAGGATTATGTGAAGCTCATTGATGAGGAGATGGAACGCGTTCGCATGTTGCAAGACGAACTATCCAATCTCCCAGAGGTTACGAATGAATCCCCGGTTAGTTCGCAAGATGTTTTAGAGATGTTCCGTAACCTCCGAGAGAACTGGAAGTACCTTGAGTCGCCTACAAAAAGAGAAATCGTTCAATCTTGGTATCAAAGAATCGTTATTGAGAATAATAACGGTAAATGGGCAGTCAAAGAAATGGTCACTTATTAGCCCTAATGTAGTACTAGGTGAGGCGATTATGGGGGCGAATATCGTCCGGGATTTGTTCGCTTCGATCACCGACATCGTCGGGGGCCGGTCCGGCGCCTATGAGCAGAAGCTGAAGGAAGCGAGGGAAATCGCTATCCAAGAGATGAAGGATCATGCGCGCCAGATCGGCGCGAACGGGGTCGTCGGCATCGATATCGACTATGAAGTGGTTCGCGAAGGCATGCTTATGGTGACGGTGAGCGGCACCGCAGTGAGATTGGGTTGATCCGAAAAACAGTTGCTGCGAAACAAAAAACACGGTAACCGCCGGTGACGGGGGAACCGTGTTTTTCATGTGCTCCGCGGGATCGGGAAAGACCAGAAATCTTCCGCCACATGCGATTGAGGGAATATCGCTCTCGCCTCTTCCAGCAGCTCGTGCACTTGTTCGTCTTGGTAGCGGGAGGAGAGATGCGATAATATGAGCGAGCCTGCGCCCGCTTTCAACGCAAGCTCCGCGGCCTGCGCGGCCGTCGTATGGTAGTAGGCGACGGCTTTGTCGAGCCGGTCGTGTTTGAACGTCGCCTCATGAACGATGACGTCGCACCCGCGGGCGAGCTCGAGCTCGCCGGGGCACGGGCGCGTGTCGCCGAATATGGCGACGGTGCGCCCCTTCGCCGGCGCGGAGACGTAGTCCGCGCCGTTAATTACGCGCCCGTCGGGCAGCGTAACGGTTTCGCCGCGCTTCAAGCGCGCGTACACCGGGCCGGGCGGAACGCCGTCCCGGCTCAAGCGGGCGCTGTCGAGCGCGCCCGGGATGTCGCGTTCGGCCACTCGGTAGCCGAACGATTCGATCCGGTGCTCCAACCGAAGCGCCGTAACCGTGAATTGGTCGTCTTCGAAGACGACCCCTTCCTCTTCGATTTCTCGCACCAGGATATCGTATATCAAGTGAGTGTCGCTTATCTCCAGCGTCATATCCAAATACCGCTTGATACCCGGCGGTCCGAACACCGTGAGCGGCGACTCCCCGCCCTGATAAGATCTGCTGGACAGCATGCCGGGCAAGCCGTACAGATGATCGCCGTGCAGGTGCGTCACGAAGACGAACTCCATGCGTCCCGGTTTCAGCGGGGAGCATAACATCTGGTGCTGCGTCCCCTCGCCCGCATCGAACAGCCAAAACGTCCCCCGCTCCGGCATCAGATTCAGCGCCACGGATGTCACGTTGCGCTTACGCGACGGCATCCCCGCCCCCGTGCCCAGAAAATACAGTTCCACGTTCGTTACTCCGCCTTGTCTACATTAAAATATCGCGCCTCGGGATGCGCAAATACGATCGCCGAAACCGACGCCTCAGGTTCCATCATGAACGAATCGGTCAACTCCACGCCCATATCCTCCGGCTTCATCAGATCGAACAGCTGGCGCTGATCCTCCAGGTTCGGACACGCCGGGTAGCCGAACGAAAATCTTTGTCCGCGGTATTTCGCTCCGAACAGATCCGCTATGCTCAGGTTCGCCGGATCCGGTATTCCCCATACGTCGCGCATGATCTGATGAATTCGCTCCGCGAACGCTTCGGCCGTCTCGAGAGCGGCGGCTTGCAGAGCGTGCGATTTCAAATATTCCCCCGCCTGCTTGTAGCGCTCAGCCTTCTCGCGAATCCCGCTTCCGGCAGTCACGACCAGGAATCCCACATAATCCATCGTTCCGCTGTCCACAGGCTTCAAGTAATCCGCCAGACACAAATACGGCGCGACTTCCTGCCGCGGGAACGTGAACGTCTGCAGCACCCTGGAACGGTCTCCCGGATCGTAAACAATCACATCGTTGCCGCTCGATTGCGCCGGGTAAAACCGGTACATTCCGCTCGCCCGGATCGTTCCTTCTTTCATCGCATCGGCAAATATTTCATCTACCGTCCGTTTCAATTCCGTCGCTTTCGGGTCTCCGTCGGCAAGCAGCTTGTCGACCTTGCCTTTCAGCCCGAGGTGATGACCTAGCAGCATTTGCATATTCACATATGGCATCAGATGAGCGATCGGATAATCCCGCAGCACGTGGCGTTCCAAATCTTTCGGCACCTGTACCGCCACATCGCGCGAGACGTTCGACACCCGTGGCTCGCCGCTGTCTGCAGCCGGCCGTTCCTTCCGTCCCGCTTCCATCACGTCCGACTCTTTCGCTTCTCTCAGCTCCCGGATCAAGCGCGCTTTCTCTTCCGGGTTCGACAGCTTGTTCGCGATATCCAATCCGTCCATCGCATCTTTCGCGTACAACACAAGCCCTTCGTATTCAGGCGCGATTCTCGTCTTCGTAAATTTTCTTGAAAGCGCCGCCCCGCCGACGAGGATCGGTACGTCGATGCCCGCGGCTTTCAAGTCTTGCGCCGTAGTGACCATTTGCTGCGCAGATTTCACGAGCAGTCCGGACAATCCGATCGCGTCCGGCTTCTCCCTCCGGTACGCTTCGATAAGCTGCTCCGGCGGCACCTTGATCCCGAGGTTGATAATCTCATAGCCGTTATTCGAAAGAATGATTTCAACCAAGTTTTTGCCGATGTCGTGAACGTCGCCTTTTACCGTCGCAAGCAATATTCTGCCTTTAACGGAAGACTCGGACTTCTCCAAGAACGGCTCCAGATGCGAAACGGCCGCTTTCATCGCTTCGGCGCTCTGCAGCACCTCGGCCACAATCAGTTCGTTATTGTTAAAAAGTCTCCCGACCTCGTCCATGCCGGCCATCAGCGGACCGTTGATGATCTCCAAAGGCGCGTATTTCTTCAAAGCTTCATCCAAATCCGGAATAAGCCCTTCCTTCGTGCCTTCGATAATGTAGGACGCAAGCCGTTCTTCGAGAGTGAGATTGCTCGTTTTTTCTTTCTTCGCCACCTTCTTTTCGCGGAAATGCGCGACGAAAGCGGCGAGCGTGTCGTCGTTCGTGTTGAATATGAGATCCTCGGCAAGCTTCCGTTCTTCCTCCGGAATCGACGCGTATCGCTCTAATTTCTCGGTATTGACGATCGCGTATCCAAGGCCTGCTTTCGTATTATGGTACAAGAATACGGAGTTCAGCACTTCGCGGCCCGCTTCCGGAAGACCGAACGATACGTTGCTGATGCCTAGAATGCTGGAACACTGAGGAAAATGCTCCTTGATCAAGCGAATGCCTTCGATCGTCGCCTTGGCGGATCCCACATATTGCGGGTCGCCTGAGCCGACCGGGAACACGTTCGGGTCGAATATAATGTCCCGGGGATCGAGGCTGTATTGGTTTACGAGAATATCGTGCGACCGTTGAGCGACTCGCAGTTTATCTTCCGCCCATACCGCCATGCCCTTCTCGTCGATCAATCCGACTACGACGGCCGCGCCGTACTTATGAATAAGCGGAACGACATGATCAAACCTCTCCAACCCGTCTTCCAAATTGATCGAGTTGATGATGGCTTTCCCTTGCGAATGCTTCAATCCGATTTCGATCACTTCGTGATCGGTCGAGTCGATCATGAGCGGCACTTTCACTTTCTTCGTAACAAGCTGAAGAAAGTCCTCCATCACCCGCTTCTCGTCGAGCTCCGTATCCTGCAGGTTCACGTCGACGATATGCGCTCCGTTCTTCACTTGCGCTCTGGCAATCTCGGACGCCTCTTCCAGCTTCCCTTCGAATATAAGCCGCTTGAATTTACGCGATCCGATGACGTTCGTTCGTTCTCCGACCATAAGCGGACGGTTATCCTCTTCCACGTAAACCGTCTCAATGCCGGAAACCGCAGGCGGGTGGGTACCGGTTCTTTGCCTTGGCTTATACTGCGCCAGCTCCTGCGACAGCGCCCGAATATGCTCCGGCGTCGTACCGCAGCAGCCTCCCGCGATATTCAGCCAGCCTTGCTCCGCGAATCCGGCAAGCTTGCGTGCAAGCGATTCCGGCGATTCATGGTAATGCCCGTTTTCGTCCGGCAGTCCCGCGTTCGGATAACACGATACGGCGGCTCCCGTCAACTGCGACAGCGTGCGGATGTGGTCTTTCATAAATTCCGGTCCGGTAGCGCAGTTCAGCCCGATCGATACGGGGTGAAGATGCTCGAGCGAAACCATGAACGACTCGATGTTTTGACCGGCAAGCGTTGTCCCCATCGGTTCGATCGTGCCCGAAATCATTATAGGCAGCGTCACGCCGGCCGTCTCGAACGCGCGGCGGATGCCGATACTCCCCGCTTTCACGTTTAGCGTATCTTGCGACGTCTCCAGCAACAGCGCATCGACTCCGCCTTCAATGAGTGCCAATGCTTGCTCATAATAAGACTCCACCAGTCCGTCAAACGTTACTCCACCTGTTACCGACAACGTCTTTGTCGTCGGTCCCATTGCCCCGGCCACAAACCTCGGCCATTCCGGCGTCGAATATTTTTTCGCCGCTTCCACGGCGAGCCGCGCCGCAGCCAAGTTCAATTCGCGCGCTTTGTCGGAAATATCGTACTCCGCCAGAACAACGCTTGTAGAACCGAACGTGTTGGTCTCTATAATATCGGCGCCCGATTCAAGGTATTTCTCGTGAATCGTCCGAATGAGATCCGGTTTCGTCAAGCAAAGCATTTCGTTGCATCCCTCAAGCGCTTCGCCGCCGAAATCGTCCGCGCTCAAATCGGCCTGCTGAATCATCGTGCCCATCGCGCCGTCTATAATTAATATTTTCTTCTCAAGCTGCTGTTCCAATGCGGTCTTATTCAAGCCAGTGCTCACCGTCCCATGATGGTATTGCTCAATAGTGTACCAAAATACTCGGAATTGGAAAAGGACATTGAAAAAACGGATGACATTGCGGGTAAAATATTCTATAATACGGACAGCGATCATTGAATTTAGAATCATTCTAAATTAGAACAATTATAAGAAAAGAGGGATTTCGATGGCTGAAATTCGCATTCGAAATACGAACGAACGGATTACCGGCGAACAAAATGTAAGGGAATTTTTATCGAGCCAAGAAGTATTGTACGAACATTGGAATCCGGACAAGCTTCCGGAGAATCTCCGAAACAAATTCGTATTGTCGGACGAAGAGAAAAATGAAATTCTTGCGACCTTCGACCACGAAATCCGGGATTTGGCGGAGCGCAGAGGGTACAAGACATGGGACATCGTAGCGTTGTCCGATGCAACCCCGAACTTGGAAGATCTGCTGAAAAAATTCGAACAAGTCCATACTCACACGGAAGACGAAGTTCGCGCCATCACAGCGGGACGCGGAATTTTCATCATTAAAGGGTCCGACGACGTAGGATACTTCGACGTCGAACTCGAAGAGGGCGACGTCATCTCCGTTCCCGAGCATAAGCCGCACTTCTTCACGCTTATGGAAAACCGGCAAATCGTCGCAGTCCGCCTCTTCATCGAACCGGCGGGATGGGTAGCCCACTCGTACGAAGACCCGGCATTCCAGAAAGCGTAAATCACGCAAGGGACATTGATTGTACTCTTATTTTAGCATATGCGGCGGTTTCGACAATTTTTTGATGTAATAGCGGAAAGTGGATACAAGAAACACGGCCCGTTCCAATCCGGTGGAACAGGCCGTGTTTTTTAATTTAACCGATCGATTATTCCGAGAAGCTGTTCCAGCTTCGTGACTGTATAAGTCGGAGGCACATGTTCACCTATGTCCGCTCCGTGATGATTAATCCAGACGTTCGGCATACCGATCCTGCTTGATCCGAGTATATCCGTCGTTAATTTGTCCCCAACCATAATCCCTTCTCCGGGAGCAATGCCGAGCAGCGACACGGCATGCTCGAATATCGACGGATCCGGCTTTCCCCGCCCGAACTGTCCGGAGATGACGATATGGTCAAAATACGGAACAAGCTGCGGAATACCGTCGAGCTTCTCCTTCTGTAAATCCGGGGACCCGTTCGTCAGCAATAACAGTTTATATTTCGATTTTAAAGCATCCAATACTTGAAACGTATCGGCGTAAACGTATGCGCGTTTCCTGCGTTCCTCCGGGAACCGTTCCCCCAATTCCGCGCCGAAATGAGGATCATCCACGCCAAGCGCTTGCAATCCCTTGGTCCACGCAGCTTTACGGTATTCGGGAGCCAACTGCCGCAGCATTCGGAAGTAAGGATCATCCCCTTCCGTAAAGTTCCCCCATAACGCTTCGAACGGATTAATTCCGATCATCTTTGTGAACGGGAACGTATCGTAGCTTTCATATAAGGCCCTTGCTTCTTTACGAACGGATGCATCCAACGCTGCCGGGTCGAGTGCATACTTATCGGCAGCAAACAGGCAGGTCGCCTCTAAAGCTTCTTTTACGCTGAGCTCGTCCCACAGCAGCGTGTCATCCAAATCGAACAAAACAGCACGCAATGTCAATCCGCCTTCACCCTCGCTCCACTGTCTTCTTGTAAGTTTATTTGATGTTTGGCGGCAAACTGCCGCACCGCATCCGTCAACCGGTCCATCGGATATAAGTGCATCCGTCTGGAAAATGTTCTTCTCGTCTTCCCGTCTTTCCCCTCAATTACGACATCGCCGGTCGTCATCCTAATGGTCCCGATCTCGGAAGCCGTCAGCGTCTTCTCGCCTGTATATGTGCGCCAGCTCAATTGCGACTTTCCGATCTTCAGATACGGTCTGCGCACCAAGAAATGAAACAACGCCAATACAAAATACAAGATGATCGTAATTTGGTATAAAGAATCCGATCCGGCAGCCGGGGGCAATGTCACTGCAAACAGCAGTCCCGCGAGAGCGAGCGCAAGCGGCAGCAACCAGCTTCTGCCTCGAACGGTCATTTCTCCGTCCCCTCCTGCTACGGGGGCTTGTCCGTGTTTTTCCCGCTGCTTGTTGATCTTCTCTTTATTCTTCTGCACCATTCGTTCCCACTTGCGGGACATCGGCCTCATTCCTTCTTCTTATCATCGTCTACAAATTCTATAGATTCCAACTGTACCCTTAAGGATTCTTTGAGATTGTCCAGATACTCTCTTCGCAATACGGCTTGCTCATCCTTCTCCTCCTGGGTCAGGCCGACGCTTTTCTGTTTTCGGGCCAGTTCGTTAATTCGCCGTATACGTTCCGTAACCATAACCTAATCCCCCTTCATGTCCATTTTACTTTGACACAGGGGCGAACAAAAAGTCAAGAAGCGCAAAAACCGCCAAACCCGGATGAGGGCTTGGCGGTTCATTCCGCACTGTCGAACAGATGATTATGGTAAAAGGAGAATTTGACCGGCTTGAATTGCTGAAGAATCCAGTTCGTTCAATTCCTTAATATCACGAATGTAGAAACGAACGTCCTTATCCGGATCTCCATATTTCTTCGCAATCTCCCATAGCGTATCGCCAGGTTCTACGCAAAGTTTCTTATACTCTTGCTTGGCCGCTTTCGTATCAGACGAGCGGTCCGTCTCGGCATCGCTGCCGTTCATTGCGTTCGCATGAAGCATTGCTCCGGACGAGATGCTAAGAACAATCACGAACAACAAAGTTGCTAATCTATTGAATGCTTTCCTCGTTATGTATCGAGAAGATGCCTGTGTACGTTTCATATTTATCGACCTCCAAACGTTTGTTCTGGAAATAGATTATCACGAACAGATGTTTGTGTCAATACAAAATAAGAACAAATGTTTGATGATTATTTTCGAATAGACCAACTCGAACTTATGTTTGTGCGAACTCCGGTTCTGTGTTATACTTTTGTTAAAATATTACTAATCCTTGGAGTGATCGCTCGTGACGAAATTATCGAATCGTCAGCAAGCCATTTTAGATTTTATTCGTAACGAAGTTCGGGACAAGGGCTATCCGCCGTCCGTCCGGGAAATCGGCGAAGCGGTAGGGCTGGCATCCAGCTCTACCGTACATGGGCATCTTGACCGGTTGGAGAAGAAGGGTTTTATCCGCAGAGACCCGACGAAACCGCGGGCCATCGAATTGCTCGGAGATGACGACGAGAGACATATGGTGCGCCTGGCTGTATCGAAGGTGCCGCTCGTCGGCAAAGTTACCGCAGGGACGCCGATTACGGCAATTGAGAATATTGAAGAATATTTTCCGCTCCCTGCCCACCTCGTACGCGATGACGAAGTGTTCATGCTTTCGGTCGTCGGCGAGAGCATGATAGAAATCGGAATCCACGACGGGGACTACGTTATCGTTCGACAGCAGCAGACGGCCAACAACGGCGAGATCGTGGTAGCGATGACGGAGGATGACGAAGCGACAGTCAAGACGTTCTACAAGGAACGGGACCATATTCGCTTGCAGCCGGAGAATTCGGCAATGGAACCGCTTCGTTACAACCATGTGAAGATTCTCGGCAAAGTTATCGGTCTATTTCGCGAAATTCATTAACCGAAACAAATCCCCCGCCATGAGGTTACTACTCAAGGCGGGGCTTTTGTTTACAGTAAGTAGTCTGAAATTGTAGTGAGTTTTTTCCGTTACACCGCTCAGTTTATCCTCTCATTACAGTTCCAAAGGTTATCTTCATATTCGAAGCGCACGTGAACCACGAATCATTATCGAATGTAATCGAGAATAACAACTCATTCTCATATTGTTGCCTTGCTTCCTCCTCCGATACTCCTCGGTCAACCAAATTTCGAATGAACGGCTCGCGTTCGCCGGGATGCGCCCCAACACCGTCCTCGCGCAACGATTCAAACAGATTTGTTTTTGAGTATGGGTTCAGGAAGTTCACTTTGTCGCTCACCCTACACTCCACGTTTTTTACCCCAAGCTTGGTCAAATAAATCGGCAGTTTCATCCCGATGTTCCCGTCTTTCCCCGTACGTAGAGCGTCGTCCTCAAACAACTTTTGCAGCAGTCCGAGTTGGATGATTTGGGATTGCCGTATTTCATGTAAATGTTGATTGGCCATCGCTGAAATCCAATGCGGTTCGAAGCAGGCAATTTTTCCGCGGTCCGTCACACAATTCAACATCTTTTTGAGCATTTCGATTGGATCAGAGATATGTAACAAGAAAGCATGACAAACCGCCATATCGTACTTTCGTTCAATATTTGCATCCCAAATATCGGCTGCAATAAACTCTGCCTCATATGGGAGGTCCTTGTAGACTTTTCTTGCACGCTCGATCAATTGCACACCGGCATCGATACCTGTATACGTAGAGCCTTGGGGCAGAAAGGGTAAAAGCTTCAGTCCTAAGAAACCATACCCGCAACCAAAATCAATGATACGCACAGGACGTTCAATTTTCCATACCGTCCTCACCAGAAACTCAATGTAATCGTCATTATAGTATAATCCTCGTGTATTGCTTAAATAATCAATCTTACCGTCCCAGTAATATTGTTCCAAGGAGATCCTCCTTTACGTTTTGCGTTAACTCAGCGGCCGGCTGCTAATGCAACTATATTGAATTATCCGAAATAATTGTAGACTTATATTTTTTATTATTATGTTGATCGCCGCTTGCACTTAAGCATCCACGTTCGCAGCGGTAATTTTTTCCTCTACAAATGCCAAAGGAATTTCACCACTCTCTAGCGGCAACTTTTGCCGCTGTACAACTGCCAAACCGTTCTTTACGCACGATTCGTCGTTTGCAGCGGTAATTTTTGCCGCTAGATTTCTATGTATATCCGAACTCGTTCTATAGAGGCAACTTTTGCCGCTGTATTGGTTTCTTCAATCTGCTTCGGGCACTTCGCGAAAAAAAAGGAGCCGCCCCAAAGGCAAGCCCCTATCACTTTATGCTGTTAATACAAAGTCAAATATTGATCGCGCTCCCACTGGTGGACTTGCGTCCGATACATGTCCCACTCGATTTCCTTCAACTCGACGAAATGTGCCAATGCGTGATCGCCGAGCGCATCGCAGATCACTTCGTCCATCAGCAGCTCCTGGATCGCTTCTTTCAACGAAGACGGCAAGCTCGGGATCCCCGCTTCCTCCCTCTCGTCTTCGCTCATGATGTATATATTCCGATCGACCGGTGCAGGCAGCGGATATTTATTTCGAATTCCGTCCAAGCCCGCTTTCAACATAACCGCCAGAGCCAAATACGGATTCGCCGACGGATCCGGATTGCGGACTTCAATACGGGTGCTTAACCCGCGTGAAGCCGGGATACGGATCATCGGACTGCGGTTGCTTGCCGACCATGCGACATAAACCGGCGCCTCGTAACCTGGCACCAAGCGCTTATAAGAGTTAACGGTCGGGTTTGTAATCGCCGCGAACGAGCGCGCGTGACGCAGTACACCGGCCATATAATGATAAGCAGTAGAACTCAAGCCCAAGCGGTCTTTCTCATCGAAGAACGCGTTCTTGTTCCCTTGGAACAATGACTGGTGCGCATGCATCCCGGAGCCGTTCATCCCGAACAGAGGCTTAGGCATAAATGTCGCATGAAGTCCGTGCTGGCGCGCAACCGTCTTCACGACGAGCTTGAACGTCTGGATTTGGTCGGCCGCTCTAACGGCATCCGCGTATTTGAAGTCGATTTCGTGCTGTCCCGGAGCGACCTCGTGATGGGAAGCCTCGATTTCAAAGCCCATCTGCTCAAGCGTGAGAACGATGTCGCGGCGGCAGTTTTCGCCGAGGTCGGTCGGCGCAAAATCGAAATATCCGCCTTGGTCGTTCGTTTCCAACGTCGGATTGCCCTTCTCGTCGGTCTTAAATAAGAAAAATTCCGGTTCCGGGCCCACGTTCATTGCTGAAAATCCGAGCTCTTCCGCTTCTTTCAAGACGCGCTTCAAGATGCCGCGAGGATCTCCGGCGAACGGAGTGCCGTCAGGCATATACACGTCGCAAATCAACCTTGCGACCCGGTCCTGCGTCACCCAAGGGAACACAACCCACGTATCCAAATCCGGATACAAATACATATCCGATTCTTCGATGCGAACATATCCTTCAATCGACGAACCGTCGAACATCATCTTGTTGTCAAGCGCTTTCTCCAATTGACTGACCGGGATTTCCACGTTCTTGATGACACCCATTAAGTCCGTAAATTGCAAGCGGATAAAGCGAACATTCTGCTCATCTGCGATCTTGAGAATGTCTTCCTTCGTGTAACCCAAATCGATCTCTCCCCATTGCAATATTTGTAGTTACGAAAACGAACAGCGGCTGCGCGGCACTCGCTACGAATTAAAAAACCTCGACAGTTCGCCTTGAATGAGAGAAACTTGACCGCGACGGTTGCCGGCCAGCAACTGCTGTTTCAACATCTTGTGCAGCTGTTTGTCGGACATTTCGCGCCGTTTTACTTCCGATTGTTCATTTAACACCGTTGCTTCTTCCGATTCTTTGGACATTGGGGACAACACCTGTTTGATCCCCGCGATGTTGACGCCTTTCTCGATAAGCGACTTAATTTCCAACAGCCGCTCGACGTCATTGAACGAAAACAACCGCTGGTTGCCCGAAGTGCGCGCCGGCACGATCAATTCATGCTGCTCGTAATAACGGATTTGACGGGCGGTCAAATCCGTCAGCTTCATTACGATGCCGATCGGGAACAACGCCATATTTCTGCGAATCTCATCACCCATTATACATCAACCTTCCAGTCTTTATGAGTGCTGATTCTATTGTAACGGATCTGTCCTATACTTGTCAAAGTATGTTAGATTTCGTCACAGTAATTGTTCATCTAACATTCGTTGAACGGCTGAAATGACACCGAGCTTTACATGAGAATACGTCAAGCCGCCCTGCATGTACGCCGTATACGGTTCCCGGATCGGCGCATCGGCCGATAATTCCAGGCTCCCCCCTTGAATAAAGGTTCCCGCCGCCATAATGACCGGGTTTTCATATCCCGGCATATCCCACGGTTCCGGAACGACATGCGCGTCGACTGCGGACGCTCTTTGGATGCTTTGAACGAATGAGATAAGCTGTTCAGGCCTGCGAAACCGGATCGCTTGGATAATGTCGGACCGCTTGCCGTTCCATGCCGGGTGTGTCGTCAATCCGAGCGATTCGAAAAGAGCGGCCGCGAATACCGTTCCCTTCAACGCTTGTCCCACCATGTGAGGAGCAAGGAAAAATCCTTGGAACATCGAGCGCGTCGCTCCCAACATCGATCCGACGTCCGCTCCGATTCCGGGGGCCGTCAAGCGGTATGCTGCAAGTCTCACATATTGCTCCCGTCCGACGATATATCCGCCGGTGGGAGCGACCCCGCCTCCCGGATTTTTGATCAGCGATCCGGCCATCAAATCGGCACCGGCTGCGGTCGGCTCGATTTCTTCGGTAAACTCTCCATAACAATTATCTACGAATACAATCGTATCCGGGTTCCACCTTTTTACCGTCTCCGCCATGGAACGGATATCGTTCACCGAGAACGACGGCCTCCAACCATAGCCGCGGGAACGCTGGACGGCCACCACTTTTATTTTCTCATTCCACTGCGCCCGGGCGGATTCCCAATCTACGCCGCCATCCTCAAGCAGCGGCACCGTTCGGCATACAATACCCCAATCGGCCAAGCTGCCCGTTCCGTCTCCCGGTTTCCCGATCACTTTGTGCAGCGTGTCGTACGGAGAACCGGTGAGGAACAACAATTCGTCCCCGGGCCGGAGCACGCCGAATAATGCCGCCGCGATCGTATGCGTGCCGGAGGCGAAATGCGGACGCACAAGACCCGCCTCCGCGCCGAACGCTTCCGCATATACCGCGTCCAGCGTCTCCCGCCCGCGGTCGTTGTAGCCGTATCCCGTCGATCCTGCAAAATGATAATCGCTGACCCGGTGACGTTGAAACGCTTGAATCACCTTCCATTGATTCGCGTCTATCAAGCGGTCGATATCGCCCAACCGTGGAGCTATTCGGGCTTCAACGGCTTCCACCGCCGCCGCCAGCCTGTCATTCATCTTTATCACGCGCATGTCTCTCCCAAGAAGTTTATTGGTTTATGCTTCGTAAGTCGCAAGCGTCCTTCCCGCTTGCTCGTAAGCTTTTGCGCGAACGCGCACTTCAAGCAGCACGTCTTCGTCTCCGGTTTCCGACCGGATCACTTCTCCGATCCGGTAGGCAAGCGCAATCAAGTCGCCGCGGCCGGCCGGCAGCCGGAATGTCTTCACATCTCCGAACAGCCGTTGCTCCAGGATTGCCTTCAATCGCTCCAAATCGCGCTCCGACTGTGCGGATATATGAAGCACATCCGTCCCTAAGGGAAGCATCTCGCGTTCAACGGCTGAGCACAAGTCGATCTTGTTGTACAGCGTCATCGTTTCTTTCCCTTGCGCGCCAAGCTCCGCAAGCACGTCGTCGACGACGCGCATCTGCTGTTCCCGTACGGGAGAAGAAGAATCCACGACATGGAGTATAAGATCCGCTTCCAACACTTCCTCCAGTGTGGCGCGGAACGCCGCAACGAGGTCGTGAGGCAAATCTTGAATAAAACCGACCGTATCCGTTATCACCAAGCTGCCGCCGGAAGGCAATTCCAAGTTCCGGGAAGTCGGATCGAGCGTTGCGAACAGTTGGTTTTCCGCGTATACGTCCGCGTTAGTCAACCGGTTGAGCAGCGTGCTCTTGCCTGCGTTCGTGTAGCCGACAAGCGCGACTTGGGTGACCCCCGTCTTCTTCCGCCGTTCACGGTGCAGCATCCGATGCTTGATCACTTCGTCCAATTGGCGGCGCAGCTCGGCAATCCGGTTGCGGATATGCCTGCGGTCAATCTCCAGCTTCGTTTCCCCCGGACCTCTCGTGCCGATGCCGCCGCCCAGACGCGATAAATTTTTCCCTTGTCCCGACAGCCGAGGCAGCAAATAGCTCAGCTGGGCGAGCTCCACCTGAAGAATCCCTTCGCGCGTCTTCGCCCGCTGCGCGAATATATCGAGAATAAGCTGCGTGCGGTCGATGATTTTCGAATCCAGCGCCTCCTCCAAGTTGCGCACCTGCCCGCCGGACAGCTCCTGATTGAAAATCGCCGTATTCCCGCCGTTCGCCTCAAGCAGCGCCCGCAATTCTTCGACCTTTCCCTTGCCGATGAACCATTTCGTGTCCGCCGCGTTTTTTCGCTGAACGATCGTATCAATCACTTCAACGCCGGCGGTTTCCGCCAATCGAACCAGCTCCTGCAGCGATTGTTCGGCGGAGCCGCCTGCCGCACCCTCCGTTATGAGATGAACGAGCACGGCCCGGTCGCGTACATCCGCGCCTGTAGTATGCATGACAGATTTCATTTGTGCCGCCTCACTCCTTTTATTTATTCAGTCATCCGCCCCGTCCCATTCCACTTGGAACCGTTCCAGAAAATCCAACATGAACCGGTGCCGCTCTTGCGCAATCCGCCGCGCCGCCGGCGTGTTCATGAGCGGGGACAGTTTCAACAGCTTCTCGTGAAAATGGTTGATCGCCGTACTTTTTCCTTTCCGGTACTCTTCCACACTCATTGTATCTCTTGGGGGCAAGTTCGGGTCGTGCATCGGCTGTCCCTTCCAGCCGGAATATGCGAAGGTGCGAGCAATACCGATCGCGCCAATCGCATCCAGCCGATCCGCGTCCTGCACGATTTCGCCCTCCAGCGTCGCAACCGGCGGCCGGCCGCCTCCTTTGAACGACATGGTGCAAATGATGGTCATGATGCGAGAAATTACATTTTCCCCCAAATCATAACGCTCCAGCCAGTCCCGCACACGCTTCAGCCCGGCCGCTTCATCCCCCGTCAGCTTCTCATCCGGTATGTCGTGAAGCAGGGCCGCCAGCTCGCAAACAAGCTCGTCGCCGCCCGATTCGCGCGCCAGCTTGACGGCCATCTTGCGCACGCGGTCGATATGCCACCAATCGTGACCGCTGCTGTCTCGTTCCAACTGCTCCCGCACCCATTGTTCCGCTTCCGTTACAACATTTGTCATCATGTGCTGTTCTCCTCTCCGGCGATTCTAACAATGATTTTTCGGACAAATAACGTGTACACCGAGAAACCGAAAGCAAAGGTTATAAATAAAAATGCTATCCTCGGACCTTCCGACTCTTTCAAAGAAAAGGATTTCCAAAAATACAGCGCTGCGATCAGCACCAGACAAAGCGAGACCGCTGCGGGCACGACAGCACGAACATTCCCTGCCCGAAAAGGGACCTTCTTATTCTTCAGCAGCGGGATCGCCAACAATACACCCTGCAGAGTCGCACCGGCCGCCGCCCCGTACCCGATACCGGACGCTCCGATCCGGTTGACGAGCGCCAACTGAAACACAACTGTCGCTAACGTACTGATGAGAACGAGACACGCGGGTTGAACGGTTTTCCCGGATGCAAGCCAATAACGGATAAAGATAGCCGATACGGAATGTCCAAGCAAGCTGAAAGCATAGCCTCTGAGCATATCCGACGTAAGCAAGACGGAATGCCACCGGAAAGCTCCTCTTTGAAAGAGTACCGCGACGACGGGCTCGCTCAGCAGCCAAAGACTCAGCATGACAGGCAATGAAACGATGAACACCAACTGAAGCATATGAATCGTGTATTTCCTCGCCTCGTCCAGCCGATTGTCCATCCATAATTTGGACAGCTTCGGAAGCATGACGGACGCGGCGGCGGTTGCGAAGATCCAGACGGGAACTTGAGAAATCCGATACGCGTAATTGAGGCTGGATACGACCCCGACGTCCAACGACGCCGCGAGCGCCCGCTCCCAAAACAGCACGGCTTGTCCGCTGATCACAAGCACGGAGTATGCGCCGAATATTTTCCATATTTCCTTCAACCAACGGTTGCGCACTGACGCGTCAGCCGGTTCGCCCGCCTCTTTATGTTCCGATTCCGGCTTTCGACCCGCTATTGCCGTGAACAGCAGCGTCCCGAAGGCTCCTGCCGTTACACTGAACGCGATCCATTGCAGCCCTCTCCACTCCGGCATGCCGGACAGCGTTACAAACACAGCGGCGGCAAGAAACGTACCGTGCATGATCAACGGCGCCGCAGCCGGAACGACGAAGCGGTTCGCCGCCTGCAAACGAGCGGACAAGGCGGCGAATAGCGAGAAAATAACGATGGTCGGGGCCATCATATTCGTTAACGTCCGAAGAAGGCCCGGAGGAAGCAGAGCAGCCGTCGCAAGCATAAGAAGTACAGTGGAAGCGAGTCCGAGTGCGAAGAAAAGCAATGCGGATTTGTTCCATATCTCGTTCCGCGATACCGCAGCGTTCTCCGATGACATTTTGGCATATACGGTGACGCCGGCGGCGCCGAGCGACGCCGCGAGCCAGCTGCTTGCGATTGTATCCGTTATAAAATATGCGACGGTAAAAGCGTCGGCCTCGGATGTCGTTCCGACGTAGCGGGCCAGCAGCACATCTTTCAAAAAAGCGGCGACCGCCACCAGCGCGTTGCAAATCATCACCCAAATAACGATACGGTTCATGCGATGCTTGTCCACCCCTCGCGCACTTCCTTCCAGTATAAGAAAAATTTCTATCGAAGTACATTCGAGGATGAGCGACCGCGGATTAAAGGTAATTTTTCTTGCGAGATCATGATGAGGCTGCTACGAAGTTTATTCATCTGATCTCTAAAGAAAAATTTCTATCGAAGTACATTCAACGAAGAGAGTACGTCTTTAAAGGTAATTTTTTTGCGGGATCATGATGTTTAACAAAAATAAGTGCCTTCACCAACTTGTTTTCGGTTTCCGTCCACTGGGTAAATGCATATTGTACACTAGACTATTTCAGGAAGGAGTACAAATGGCATGAAGAGAAAGACGAGGAAACCTTTCCGAGTCAACTCCCGATTTAACGAAATGCAGTGGGCGCAATCGGATCCGGCTGTTCCCGCCCAAAATAACGATTCGCCTCCTGCCGAACAAGACGATGCCGTTCCGAATGGGAATCGCGAGTCGGCGTTCCATGATAAAGCCCTTACTCAATCTATTCAAAATGCAGCCAAACGGGTTAACGAGAAGAAGCAGTCCGACATCGACACTTCTTTCGAGGTTTTACGGCGTAAAGAGCTGCAGCCGGCTCCGATTATTTATACCGATGACATTGCCGACAAAGCGGTGACCAACGAGAAAATCGCCAGCCGCACCATCGATGAAACAAAAATTAAATATTACAGCATCGGTTCGCAAGAGTTGAAAGATTATGCTGTCACGGAAATCAAACTGGCCGACGAGAGTGTAACTTCCAGCAAGCTGGCTCCGCAATCGATCACCGACAACCATTTGTCGGATTATTCAGTTACCGGCGAAAAGCTAAAACCCCGGTCAATCAGCGGAGCTCATTTGGCGGATGGAACCATCACGTCCGAGAAGCTTGCGGATAAAACCATTGATGCGGACAAAATAGCCGACTCCTCCATCATGACAAAGCATCTGCATCCTCAATCCATCACAGGAGAATTGCTGCAAGACGAAACGATTTCATCGGAAAAATTGAAGAGCGGCACCATTCAAACGTGGCACTTGGCAAACCAATCGGTGAATTCCATCAAACTGGCCGATTATTCGGTAACAACCGAGAAACTCGTCAGCGGCGCAGTCACGGAAAGCAAGATTGCAGAAAAGAGCATTAAGCCGGAACACTTGAAACCCGGCGCGGTAACGCACGAACATATTCGCACTGATTCCGTAGCTGAAAATATGCTCCAAAAAAACTCCGTTACCGGCGAAAAAATTGCTCCGGAAAGCGTTCGTTCCGAGCATGTGGTCAAAGAATCGATCGTCCATGATCACATTGCGAACGGTGCGATATCGAACGCCAAACTCGCCGTCAATGCGGTCTTCACGGATAATATCGTGAACCAATCGATAACGGCCGACAAATTGTCGGATAAGAGCATAACATCGGATAAAATCCGTGACGGAAGCATCACACGGGGACATCTGGCAAACTCCATCGTCACAGCGGAGGTTATCGCACATGGAGCCGTTCATGGCGAGCATATTGCGGATGAATCCATCGACTCAAACCATATCAAAACCGAAACTATAACCTCCTCCATGCTGTTGGATGGCGCCGTAACAGAGTCCAAGATCGCTCCGGACTCCATCCGGAAGCATCATATCTCCGAGAAGGCGGTAGATACCGTTCAAATCGCCGACAAAGCCGTAATAGCGTCGAAAATATCGGCGGAGTCGATTTCGACGGAGCACTTGACGAATCAATCCGTTACCGAGTCCAAGATCGCCGACCGAAACGTCGTATCCAAAAAAATTGCGGAGCAGGCCGTTAAAGGAGAGCATATCTCCCCTTCCTCGGTTTCAACCGAACAAATTGCCGATCATTCGGTAACGACAACGAAATTGGCCGATCATTCGGTTGACGGAAGTAAAATCGCATACGATTCGATAACGGGCGAGCATATCGAAGCGGAGACAATTCGAGGCTACCACTTGGTACCGGGATCGATCAAGTCGATTCACTTGGATGCGGGAGTATTTAGTTTGGAAAAGATGGCTGAAGGATCGATATCGGGGGAAAAGCTTGAAAGGTTCTCCATCGGGTCCTCCCATCTTCAAACCAAAAGCGTAACGTCGGACAAAATTGCCGACGGCTCCGTCCATTCCGCCCATATCGCAAACCATGCCGTTACAAGGGAACACATTGCTGCGCATAATGTGACATCCGAGCATCTGGCGCAAGGCAGCGTAACCGCAAAAGCCATTGAGGACGGAGCCGTAAACTCCGGCAAAATTGCCGATAGTTCCATCGGTTCCCGGCATATCGAACCTTCCTCCGTTCGAGATGTTCATTTGGCTGCCGATACAATCAACGAAACTCATATAAAACCCGGGTCTGTCAAAAGCCGCCACTTGGATGAACACTCCGTTCATTCCGTTCACCTGACCACAGAAAGCGTGCTTGGAAAGCATCTTGCATACGATGCGGTACAAAGCGTTCACATCCGGCAGCAGGCGGTGCATTCCACTCATCTGGCGGATGGAGCGGTAACCAATAAACATCTTGCCGATAATTCCGTTCAATCGCACAACATTTTATCAGGCTCTATAGAAGCGTCTCACATCGCCGAAGGCGCCGTCCAATCCCGGCACATTGAAGATCAATCGATCGGCGTAGTCCATCTTAAGCCGGGAATCATTTTGCCGCACCACATCGCGGAAGGAACTTTGGATATAAGAAACCGGAGCATACAAGGCGAGAAACTCGCCTTAGGCAGCATAGGCGAAGAGCATATCCAACCCGGCGCAATTACCTCGCTCGGCATTAGGGAGGCTTCCGTTACAAGAATTCACCTTGCGAACGGCGCCGTCTCCGAAGAGAAGATCGCATCCCATTCCATTACCTCCGATCATCTTACCGACGGCTGCGTAAGGGAGAACAAGCTGGAGGACGGCGCCGTCAACGGAAGAAAGATCGCATCGGGCTCCGTGACTTCAGGCCATATTGCGGACGCCTCAATCCAATCCAGGCACATTGAGGACCATGCAATAAGCGAAATCCATCTTAAGCCGGGGATCATATTGCCTCACCATATCGCGGAAGGGACATTAAATATACGTGATCGCAGCTTGGACGGAACGAAGCTTGCGTTAGGAAGCATATCCGAAGAACTCATCCAAAACGGCTCAGTGAGCAAAGAGAAGATCGCTCCGGGTTCCATTGTGCGGCAGCATATAAGCGATGGAGCGGTAGGAACGGCTCACCTGCAGAACGAGTCGGTGACGACGGATAAAATTGCCGCAGGCAGCATCACTTCCGAGTTGTTGTCCTCCGCTTCCGTCACATTCGGCAATATTGCGGACGCCGCAGTCCAATCCCGGCACATTGCGGGCGAAGCGGTTGACGCGGTTCATCTGAAGCCCGGAATCATTTTGCCGCATCATATCGCGAAAGGTACTTTGGATATCGAAGACCGGAGTCTGGACGGAACGAAGCTGAAGCTGGGCAGCATATCCAAGGAACACCTCCAGCCGGGAGCCGTAACCAAAGACAAGATCGCTCCGGGCTCCGTCCAGTCGCACCAGCTTGGCGAAGGTGCGGTCGGAACGACGCAATTGCAGGACGAATCGGTGACGACCGAGAAGATTGCGCCCGGCAGCATCACTTCCGAATTGTTGTCGCCAGCTTCCGTCACGTTCGACCATATTGCGGACGATAGCATTACGCGGCAGAAGTTGGCCGACGGCGCCGTATCGAATAGACATCTCGCTTCGGAAGCGGTCGGATCCGGCAATATAGGATCAAGCGCAATTGAAGAGAGGCATATAGCAGACACCGCGATAAAATCCCGGCACATCGATAACGAAACGATTGCAGCGGCTCACCTGAAGCCGGGAATCATTTTGCCGCACCACATCGCCGAAGGAACTTTGGATATAAAAGAACGGAGCATAGACGGATCAAAGCTTACGCTCGGAAGCGTCTCGAGGGAGCACCTGCAATCGGGCTCCGTGAACAAAGACAAGATCGCTCCGGGCTCCGTATTGCCGGTTCACCTTAAAGACGGAGCGGTCGGAACGGTTCACTTGCAGAAAGAATCGGTCACGACGGAAAAAATCGCGGCCCGCAGCATCACTTCGGAATTGTTGTCGCCTTCAGCCGTCACAATCGACCATATTGCGGACGGAAGCATAACGGATCAAAAGCTGGCAGAAGGTGCAGTGACGAACAAGCATTTGACAGCAAACTCCGTAGGTCCGAACCATATTGTATCCAACGCTATAGAAGGCCGCCATATTACGGAAGCCGCAATCCAATCCCGGCACATTGATGAGCATGCCATCCGGGAAATCCATCTCAAACCCGGAGTTATTTTGCCGCACCATATCGCGAAAGGCACTCTGGATATTAAGGATGGCAGCATCGATGGAACGAAGCTGGCCGCCGGCAGCATAACCGAAGAGCATATCCACCCCGGCTCCGTAATATCGGATCATATTGCGGACGGAAGCGTCACGGGACAAAAGCTGGCTAACGAAGCTGTAACAAACAAACATCTGGCTGCAAATTCCGTTGAAGCCAACAACATCTTGTCCGGCGCGATTCATAGGTACCACATCGCTCCCGGCGCGATTCAGTCCCGCCACATTGAAGATCTGGCGATCGGCGAAAATCACCTTAAACCAGGAAGCATACGGCCCGACCATCTCGCAGAAGGTTTCGTTATAGGAGACCGGGGTGTGGAAGGAGCGGCGCTTACACCCGGCAGCATATCGGGAGAGCACCTCCAAGCAGGCGCCGTCGCTTCGGATCATATCGCAGACGGCAGCGTAACGGATCGGAAATTAGCGGACGGCTCAGTCGCTGCTCAGCATATTCAAGACGGATCCATCGGACCGGAAAAACTATCCTCATCCGTCATACAGTCGCTGAACGTTTCTGCCGGACCAGGTATGCAGTTCGGTTCCGTACCGTTCTTGTTCGGCTCTCTCGATGCGACAGTGGAAGTAGAGGTCGTCTTTCCGAATAGCTTCGCTCATCCGAATTATACGATCGTCGGGATAACCAATCATAATGCATGTTATGCCGCGATCAAGTCGCAGACGGAGCATTCCGCAATCTTTACGCTAACCAGATTGATAGTCGGCCCGCAGCCGCAAGGCTCGCTATCTTGGATCGCGATCGGCTGATCTGCTAATACGAAAGGGCTATCCCTCAGTCACCTCCGATGACTATTCGGATAGCCCTTCACTTTGTCGCATGCTATTGTGTACAATTACTTCCTCAGGTCTTCCGGCCGCAGCGACATAAGCTCCTGCTTTGACGGTACGGTCGGATATTGATGCAGCAATCGGACCGATTGGTTGCGGATCGCTTTATCCAGCAAGTTTCGTATGAAGCGGGCATTGCTGAACGAACGCCAAAACACATTTTTCTCTTCCAACAACATTTGCTTGATCCGCTGCATCGTACTCGGCATCAGCACGTAATCCCTTTCTTTGGCCATCATTTCGCCGATCATGAGCAATTCGTCCACCGAATAATCCCCGAAATCGATTTGAATCGGAAACCGTGACGGCAAACCCGGGTTCAACTCCATAAATTGCTCCATCTCATCGGAATATCCGGCCAAGATGAGCACGAAGTCTTCCCGGTGATCCTCCATCGCTTTGACGAGCGCGTCAATCGCTTCTTTGCCGAAATCCTTTTCCCCGCCTCGAGCCAGACTGTACGCTTCATCGATAAACAAAATGCCGCCCATCGCCCTTTTTACCAATTCTCTCGTCTTTAAAGCCGTATGGCCGATATACTCTCCCACGAGATCAGCCCGTTCCACCTCGATGAAGTGTCCCTTGCTCAACACGCCCATCCTGTGAAACAGTTTCGCGATGAGCCGGGCGACAGTCGTCTTTCCTGTGCCCGGATTACCCTTGAATATCATGTGAAACACATGCGGCTTCGTTTGCAGCCCGGCATCCCTCCGATATTGGGACACTTGCAGCAAAGCATAAATTTCATATACGAGATCTTTCACATTGTCCAAGCCGATCATGTTATCGAGTTCTTTAAAAATATCGCCGAAAGGACTCTGTAACAATAACGTCTTCGGATGAACCGCAGTAGACGGTTGCGGCGCTTGCGGCGCCGGCTCCTGGTTGCGCAGCACGACTTGAATTTGGCGGGAACGCTCGGTTTTGTTCACTTCTTTCAAGGTAACGCGGTTCGTCATGGGCTCACCTCAATTTCGTAAGGTGATACAGTATACGCAAGAGCCCAGGAAACTGTGATAGGTGTGGGCGATTGTCTAGCCGATTTCGAAAATTTTTCGAAATGTGACAGGCCCCGCGCGGTCCATTATCGGAGATTAGCTTTCTTTCACGGTAACTTTCTCAATCGTTACGGTTTCCAGAGGAGTATCGCCGCTAACCGGCGTGCTGCCGATGGCGAGCACCGTATCCATGCCGTCCTTCACCCGGCCGAAGATCGTATAGTTCGGAAGCCGATTTAAGTTGCCGCTCATTTCACCCGTGCAGATGAAAAATTGGCTGCCGTTCGTATCCGGGCCGCTGTTGGCCATCGCGACGATGCCCGGTTCATATTGATACGGACTGTCCAATTCGTCTTCGAACGTATAGCCCGGACCGCCCCTGCCCGTACCTGTCGGATCGCCGGTCTGAATGATGTAATCCGGAACGATGCGATGAAACACGATCCCTTCGAAATACCGCTGTTTCGCAAGAAAGATGAAGTTGTTTACAGTAATCGGCGCTTCTTTGGCAAACAGTTCGACCGTGAAGTCGCCTTTGCTCGTTTCGATAGTCGCTACATACGTCTTGGCGGTGTCGACGGCCATTTCCGGAGGCTGGCTAAAGCCCGTCCGGCGCTCGACTTCTTTCTCCCCGCAAGCGGCCGTAATCGCGACAATGACGATGAGCAAAACGCAGGTCCGAATCAGTTGGATTTTCATATGCAGTATCCCCTTCTCCATATTTGTCCAACTTATTGTAATGCGAAGGTGAAAGCAGTTTCAACTGTTGTGTCTGCGCAACGGGATTTACTGCCGTAAGAGCGACATGACCACGAAAAAAAAGACGCCGGGATAAGATCCCGAACGCCATGTACATTATAACCCGTCTGGGACGACAATAATATCATCCCCGGAATTGTTTCCGTTAGTCGCAGAATCGGTACCGCCTTCCGAACCAGGTTGGCCGTTTCCGTTACCGTTGCCGCCGTTACCTTCGTTATCGCCGTCGCCGCCGTTTCCGTTGCCATTGCCGTTGTTGCCTCCGGAACCGTCGGTGCCGCCGCCCGCATCAGGCGGCTGCTCACCATCACCGGTCCCGTCATCACCGCCGGTGCCGCCGCCGCCCGATTCACCGTCGGGACCGTCGCCGTCCCCGGTGCCGCCGCCCTCATCCGCAGGCGGCTCTTCTCCGGGCAGCAGGTCGTCGACGATCGGCAGATCGAAGCCTTCGTCCGTCCCTTCGTCCTCCGCCGGAACAACGACTTCCACAATGTTCGAACGGTCGCTCTCGGCATCCGACTCCGGAGAATACACGGTAACATAGTATTGATACGTCTTTCCGGCTTCCAATGTGATGTCGACCACTTCCGTTGCGGGGGTTGAAAGCACCAACTCAAAAGCCTGCTGAGACGTTTCCTTGCGGTACAGCCGATACTCCACATTCGCGGTCTTGGAAGCCGGCCAGGAAAGAATCGTTTCCCTCCGCTCCGCATCGTGGAACGCTTGCAGATCGGTTACTGCAGACGGCGCTCTCACCGGTTCTGATACTCCCTCAGGACGCTTAAATGACGTTTCCTTCCGCCCGTTCAGCGCTTCGCGCATTACCGCCGCGAACATTTCGGCGGCCTTGCCGCTTCCCGTCTTCAAATAGTGCGATTTGTTCGTGTCGTCGAATCCCATCCAGACGGCGGCCGCGTAATCCGGCGTATATCCGACGAACCAGATGTCTCGGTTTCCTTTGGAATCGCTCAATCCGGGAATACCGAGCTGCGTAGTTCCCGTCTTCCCCGCCAGCGGGCGTCCGATGTTCGCCTTAACGCCGGTTCCGCCTTTTTGCACGACGGATTGGAGAAGCAGAGTCGTATAATATGCCGTCCTCTTGTTCATGACTTCTTTACTGCTCGTTTTATAAGTGTAAATCGGCGCTCCCTCGGAGTCGGTAATTTTCGTGATGACGTGGGTTTCCGCAAGCTTCCCGTCGTTGGCGAACGCCCCGTAAGCGCGCGCCATTTCGAGCGGGGACACGCCTCGGGTCATACCCCCGAGCGCTATGGCGAGGTTCCGGTCCTCCGGCGCAAAATCTATCTCCAACTTCTTGGCGAAATTGATGCCGGTCTTGACGCCGATTTCGTTCAGCAGCCAAACCGTAGGCACGTTGATCGATCTCCTCGCCGCCTCCATCATCGTAACCTGTCCCGCATATTTGCCGCTTAGATTTCTCGGCTTATAGTTTCCGAATTGCATCGGCTCATCCTTCAACATCGAGTACGGATGATATT
This sequence comes from Paenibacillus alkalitolerans, assembly GCF_016482785.1. GTDB lineage: Bacteria > Bacillota > Bacilli > Paenibacillales > YIM-B00363 > Paenibacillus_AE > Paenibacillus_AE alkalitolerans. Next base: position 335,097 of record NZ_JAEMXM010000002.1, read on the forward strand.
TCCCCGTTTCGATCGCCGGTGCATAAGCGACTATCGGCTTAAACGACGATCCCGGCTGCCGATCGGAGAGAGCCCGGTTGGTCCCTTTCGCCACATAATCGCGGCCGCCGTTCATTGCCGCAATTCCGCCCGTTTTCGGATCGACGATGACCATTGCGCCCTGCACTTTCTGTTCCGGACCGTCTTCCGGGAACAGCTCCGCATTCGCGAACGCTTTGTCGACCGCGCGCTGCGCTTGGCTGTCGACCGTCGTGTAAATATGAAACCCGCCGATCCGAAGCTCGTCCTCGGACAGCCCGCTGACCGCTTTCGCCTGCGCCAAAATATAATCCAATATGGCGGACTCCGAACTGTCGGTCTTGCCGGAAGGCTTGCTCAATGTGTCGTTGATGGCCGCGCGCCGTTCCTCTTCCGAGATATATCCTTGATCCTTCATTAGCTGCAGCACGATGGCCGCGCGTTCCAGCGCTTTCTCCGGATTTTTCGAGGGCGAATACGTTTCCGGCGCTTTAGGCATGCCTGCAAGCACCGCCATCTCAAGAAGGGACAATTTACTCAAGTCCGACTTGCCGAAATAATACTTCGCCGCCGCTTTCACCCCGTAAGTGCCTCTTCCGAAGTAGATGCGATTGAGATACATCTCCAATATTTCTTCTTTGCTGAAATTGTTGTCGAGCGCGAGCGCGATCGACACCTCGGTAGCTTTGCGGAAAAATGTCTTATCCGCGGTCAAAAACATATTTTTGGCGACCTGCTGCGTGATCGTGCTGCCGCCCTCGACCAAATCACGATGCAAAATATCTTTATAAATTGCGCGCCCGATCGCCCACAGATCGACGCCGGCATGCTCGTCAAACCGTTGATCCTCCGTAGCGATAACCGCTTCCTGCAGCTTTTTCGGAATTTCGTCGAGCGTCGCCAATTCCCGGTTCTCCATAAACAATTTCGACATTTCTTTCTCGTTCTTGTCGTACACGATCGTAGCTTCCGCCATGTCCAACTTTTCCAAATTTTCCATCAATAGATTCTGGCCGTTGATATAAATGATTGCATAACCTGCGATAAACAAGAACAGCCCCAACGTGACAATCGTCATGAACCCGAACAGCCACTTACGCATCTTCACGTTCGACCACCCCTCTCCAATTTGCACCCATCTCTCTATGAAATAAAAGAACAACCCGAACGGGTTGTTCCGGTGCATCTATTAAGACGTTGTTCCAAACCAAAAAGTTTCAAAAAATCAGCCCTCGGCGTTCGTTTCGTAAGCGAGCGATACGTTGCGCTGCGGTTGAAACGTCGAGATCGCATGCTTATAAACCATCTGCTGACGGCCTTCGCTGTCGATCACGATCGTAAAATTGTCAAAGGCCCTGATAACGCCGCGAATTTGGAACCCGTTCGTCAGGTATACGGTGACCGGAATGTTCTCCTTGCGCAATGTATTCAAAAACGTGTCCTGAATATTAATGGTCTTGTTCATTATGAGCCCCCTATGCCTACTGGCGAGTAGAATACTACGGCAACTGATACGTTGCGAATATTATATCATTAATAGCGGCACTGTGTGTACCAAATTTTGCATCGTCGGTGACATCGATCCAATGAATTTGAGGCATCGTCCGAAACCAAGACAGCTGCCGCTTCGCGAATCTTCTTGTGTTCCGCTTCAGAATTGCCACCGCCTCGTCAAGCGAACATTCGCCCTCCACATATGCGGCAATCTCTTTGTAACCGATCGCTTGCATAGAGACCAAGTCCCGACCGTAACCTTGTCCGAGCAGTGAACGGACTTCTTCAACAAGTCCTTCCCCGATCATCGCATCCACCCTTTGCTCGATCCGTTGATACAGCTTTTCCCTGTCCATCGTGAGCCCGATCATACAAAGATCGTAGGGTGACGTCTTCTCCCGCTTGGCGGCTTGTTCGGCGAGCGGTTCGCCGGTCGCGTCGATAATTTCAAGCGCGCGGACAAGTCTCTTACGGTCGTTCGGGTGAATCCGTGAAGCCGCTGCCGGGTCGCGCAAGGCAAGAACGGCGTGCAGAGCATGCGTACCGTGTTCATCCGCATAAGCGTTCCATCTGCGCCTCGCCTCTTCATCCCCTGCCGCGTCAGCGAACCGATAGTCGTATAAAACCGACTCGACGTAAAGTCCGGTACCGCCGACAAGCATCGGAAAGCGGCCCCTCGCATTAATTTCCGGGATCAGTTTTCTGCACCGGTCCTGGAAATCGGACACAGCGTACGGTTCGTCCGAATCGACAATATCGATCATATGGTGCGCAACCGCCTCGCGTTCTTCGGGAGCCGCTTTCGCCGTGCCGATATCCATTCCCCGGTACACCTGTGCGGAATCGCCCGATATGATTTCACACGGAAACGTCCTCGCAACGGATAAGCTGTATTTGGTTTTTCCGACGGCCGTCGGGCCGACGATCGCTATGAGACGTTGAGTCAAATTCGTATCACTCCGTATGCGATCTTCGATTGATTGCGCGTATCCGGTTCAAAGCCGAGACGTTCGAATTCGCCGGACTCGCGAAGCTCCTTTAAGACGACGCATTTGCGCGCGATGCGCACCGCTTCCCGCACAGACGTATGCGACACCGTCCGCTCGTCGGCGAGAAAGCGGAGCGGCGATATTCCGGATGAGGCGCGGACCGGCTCGCGAAACATCGGATCGAAATAGACAATATCGACGCTTCGGTCGGGCAGTGCGGACATATATGCCGCATGATCCGCATGAACGGACCGTATGCGCCTCATCGCATCATTAAGCGCCGGCAAGTCCGCATCATAGGTTTGCAGCCCGCGGGATACGACATAATAAAGCGGGAAGCGGCTCTCGAGCGCCGTAACCGCAGAATGGCCTTGGCCGGCATACGAGAATACGATGGAGTCCGACGCAAGGCCGGCGGTGCAGTCCAGCACCTCATCCCCCGGCTCGAATCCGCACGCTTCCAGCATGGCGTCTCTTTGGCCGTCCATCAACCGTTTGATGCGGACGACGCTCAATCCGGGATGAAAGAAGAACGGCTGGAATCCCGCTCCTCCGGCATGCCAATGAATGCCGTCCGAACCGACTACTACAAGATGTTCGGGGAGGTAACGGCTCTGAAGCTTAGGCAATGACATCCCGCGTCTCTCTACCCACTGCGCGCCGAGATCCCGGGCAACCTCCCGGGACCGGCGTTCCAATTGTTCAGACGGCCGGTACGGCGTTGTAACGACAATGGCAGCCAACTACATCACTCGCTTGAACATTTTCTCCAAATCCCTTGTTGAAAACTTGACGACGATCGGCCTTCCGTGCGGACAAGTGAACGGATTGCTGCAAACCGAAAGCCGGTCCAGCAGCGCTTCCATGGCAGCCGTCGTCTGCGGTTGGTTCGCTTTGATCGACGCTTTGCATGAACACATGATGGCCGAAGCTTCTCGGATCTTCGCCACATCGGGACTTTTCTCCGACAGCACCCATTGAGCCATCTCTTCGATCAGCGCCGTCTCTTCTCCTTGAGGAAACCAATCCGGGTGTGCCCGCACCTTAAATGTATTCCCACCGAACGGCTCCAAATAAACGCCGACCGATTCGAGCAGAGGCAGCCGCGCGCGAATCGATTGCGCATCCGAAGAAGTGAATTCCAATACTTGGGACACCATCGTCAGCTGGCTGGCGCCCGCTCCCTTGCCGAATTTGTCAAAGAACCATTCATAATTAATCCGCTCATGGGCGGCGTGTTGATCGACCAGAAACAAACCTTCTTCGTTCTGCGCGACGATGTAAGTTCCGAGCAGCTGGCCGATCGGAAACAGCTTCGGAAACCGGGGTGCCGGAGGGGTATCATCCGAAGCGGCAGCGGCAGCCGGCGCCGACGATTCCGGCACCGTTCGCGGGGCTAAAGACTCAAGCAGACGAGACGTCTCCGAAGCGGTTAATTTACGCTCCCGCTCCGGTCCGCCATAGGAAGGCGCGGGAGCCGAATAGCCGCTGCCGCTCCCGGTACCCGCCGGCTTGTTCCACTTGCGCGAGTCGGTTGGAAGCCGGGAAGATGCGGATGATCCGTACAGCGGCAATTGCTCTTGAACGGCTTGCGGCATCGCCGCCTTGCGTTCGCGCTGCGCCGCCATTCCGCTCGGTATGAGCGTTTCTTTCCCGAGCGCTCCTCTAACCGCGGCCGTTATCGACTGCGCCAGTTCGGCCTCTTTGCTGAACCGGACCTCGAGCTTCGCGGGATGAACGTTCACATCGACCAGCTCGGGCTCCATCTTGATTCGCAGCACGGCGACCGGGAAACGGTGAACCGGAAGCAGCGTATGGTACGCCGCGATGACCGCTTGCGCAACCCCGTAGTTTCTGACTATGCGCCCGTTCACGACAACCGTAATGCCGGATCGGTTCGATCGGGTTACGTCGGGCGTTGCGATGTAACCGTCAATGCCGTAATCCGGCGTATCCATTCGCACCGGCACCATCCGTTTGGCCGTAGCGGTGCCGTACACGGACGCAATGGAATTGAGCAAGTCGCCTCCGCCGGCGGTGTCCAACAATTGGGAGCCGTTATGGTGAAGCCGGAATGCGACATCCGGCCGCGACAACGCGAGCCGGTACATAAAATCGGTGATATGCCCGAGTTCCGTTTGCACCGTTTTCATATATTTCAACCTGGCTGGCGTATTGAAAAACAAATCCTTCACCCGAAAATCGGTGCCTTTAGGCGCGGCCGTTTCCTCGAACGCTTGCTCCGCTCCGCCTTCGATGACAATGCGATGCGCCAGCCCGCCTTCTCCGGCGGAAGATACGCATTCAACGCGGGAGACCGCTGCGATACTGGGCAGCGCTTCGCCCCGAAACCCGAGACTTCGTATGGCGAACAAATCTTTGCCCGTGCGAATTTTGCTTGTCGCGTGGCGCTGAAACGCCGTCCTCAAATCGTCCGCATCCATGCCGGATCCGTTATCGACAACGCGGATCAGCTTCATGCCTCCGTCTTCCACGGTTACGTCGACGGTCCCGCCTCCGGCGTCTATAGCGTTCTCCACCAATTCTTTCACTACCGAAGACGGGCGCTCCACCACTTCTCCGGCAGCGATTTGATTGGCGAGTTGTTCGTCAAGCACCCGAATGTTTCCCATATCGCTTCGTCTCCAATACGATATTGTCTTTCGTTACTCCTGTGCTTTGCGTTTCAATTCAAACAACATGTTCATTGCATCCAGCGGTGTCATATTAAGCAAATCGGCGTTATTCAACAGCTCCATTATCGTCACGGCCATGGCGTTCCGTTTCTCCGCTTCGGGATCTTTCCACTCGCGGAACAAATCGAGCTGTTCGACTCCGGCGGCGGCTTCGCGGGACGCTTTCTTGACCGTATCCCGCGCTTTCGAGCGGCCCTCGAACTCGGATAAGAGCGCATAAGCCCGTTCGATAACCGTTGCCGGCAAACCCGCAAGCTGCGCGCAATAAATACCGTATGAGGAATCCGCGGCGCCTTTTACCAGCTTTCGGAGGAACGTCACTTGATCGCCGCTTTCCTTGACGGCCATGCATGCGTTGGTTAGATGCTCAAGCGTTTGTTCGAGATGCGCCAGCTCGTGATAATGAGTGGAAACCAACGTCTTGCAATGCGCCTTTTCGTGCAGATGCTCGATTACCGCCTGAGCGATGGCCATTCCTTCCCCCGTCGACGTGCCGCGCCCCAACTCATCGATCACTACGAGACTGCGCGGGGTCGCTTTGGCGATCATCGTCTGGATGTCCCGCATCTCCACCATGAATGTGCTTTGGCCTCCGGCCAGATCGTCCGCCGCCCCGATTCGGGTAAACACCCGGTCGATGATCGGCAGCACCGCTTTCTTCGCGGGCACGAAGCTCCCGATTTGGGCCATGATCGATATGAGCGCCACTTGACGCATGTATGTGCTTTTACCCGCCATATTCGGCCCTGTGATGAGCAACGCCCGGGTGCCGTCGAGGGAAAAGGAAGTGTCGTTCGCGATGAACGTGTTGCTCTCAAGAACCGCCTCCACAACCGGATGCCGGCCTTCCTCGACAAACATCTCGTATCCGTCGTGGACCTCCGGCCGCACATATCGGTTGGCGGCGGCGATAACCGCAAGCGATTGTAGAGCGTCCAATGCGGAAATTTGTTCTGACAGCCGCTGCAGCCGCGGAATTTCCGCCGCGATCCGCTCCCTGATTTCCACAAAGAGACCGTACTCGAGTTCGACCGTCTTTTCTTCCGCTTCGAGTATGAGCGCCTCTTTCTCTTTTAATTCGGGAGTGACGAACCGTTCGGCGGCGGCCAGCGTCTGCTTCCGTTCATAGCGTCCTTCCGGAACCGCCGCGAGATTTGAGCGGGTCACCTCGATGTAATAACCGAACACTTTGTTATAACCGATCTTTAACGACTTAATGCCCGTCGCTTCGCGCTCCGCTTGCTCCAACTCGGCAATCCAGCGCTTCCCGTTGCCGCTCGCTTCGCGCAGCCGGTCGAGACGCTCGTTGTATCCGTCGCGGATAATGCCTCCTTCGCGAACGGAGACGGACGGTTCCGGATGAATGCCGTCTTCGATGATCCGGTACACGTCGGCACAGTCGTCGGCATCCCGGACAATATCCGCTAGCGCATCGGAACCGGAGTTCGCGCACAACTCCATAAGCTGCGGCACAGCGGATAACGACGATTTCAACGCGTTTAAATCACGCGCGTTTGCGGTTCCGTACGCGATGCGCCCCGCCAGCCGTTCCAAATCGTACACGCTCTTAAGCGATTCGCGGATTTCGTCGCGCAGAAGCACATTGCGGTGCAGAGCCTCGACGGCATCCAGACGCCGGCGGATCGCATCGGCATTCATCAACGGCTTGTCTAACCATCTTCGGAGCAGCCTGGCTCCCAAAGCGGTTACCGTCCGGTCGAGCAGCCAAAGCAAAGACCCTTTCCGCGACCTGTCGCGTACCGTCTCCGACAGCTCCAAATTTTTGCGCGTGAACGGATCAAGCGTCATATATGCATTCGTTTCGTAGACTCGTATGGCGCCGATATGCGCAAGCGATCGTTTCTGCGTTTCTTTCAAATAAGCAAGCAGCAAGGAGACGGCAGCTCTTTGTTCCGGAGCGAGCACGGCGATTTGCTGCGACGGGAATTGCGACAGAAGCAGCGCTTCGTCCTCCGCAGCCGCTTCGCGCGGCGTTAACGCGACTGGTCGGGCCCGGTCCGGCGCCGATTCGTTCAACCGTTCAAGCAGCCGAGCCGCCCCCACAGCTTCGCTAACGGAATAGACGCTGAGCTCGTCCAACAAATCGGAGAAAGAAGCGCCGGTACCTGCGGTATACAGCTCGCCCGTCGTCAAATCGCACACGGCTAAAGCCAAACTTCCGCGGCGCTCTGCAACCGCCGCAATATAATTGTTGGCTTTCTCCGGGAGCGCTTTGCCTTCCATCACGGTGCCGGGCGTTACGACGCGCACGATTTCCCTTCGTACGACGCCTTTCGCTTCGGCGGGGGTCTCAACCTGCTCGCATATCGCGACCTTGTACCCCTTCTCTATTAATCTATTTATGTATGATTCGGCCGAATGATAAGGAATGCCGCACATCGGCACCCGCTCGTCCGCCCCCGCATCGCGGCCGGTTAGCGTAATCTCCAGCTCGCGCGAGGCCAATACGGCGTCTTCGAAAAACATTTCATAGAAATCTCCCAGCCGAAAAAACAAAAAAGCATCCTGCGCTTGAGCTTTGACGGACAAGTACTGCTCCATCATCGGCGTATATTTGGCGGTCATGAACGTCAACGTCCTTTAGTGCGAATAGTGACCTCCATTATACCATGAAAATCCATTGCCGCTGAAACTAATCGCGATAAGGCGGCAATTTCCAAGATATTCTCATGTCCAGTTGTTCGTTCCACGGCTCCGCCCGTTCCAGCAGCCGCTTCAGTTTATTGAGGTAGCGGCTGTATCGCGTATACCCTTCCGTTCGTTCCACGTCGTTCCACAATTCGGCCACGACCGGTTTTATCTTTTCTTTATTACCTTTATAGTAAGCCTCTTGCATGTCCGATCGCTCAAGCGGACGCTGCCCGAGCTCGCGGTAGTGATCGCAGACGATTCGCGCAAGGGCGAGCACGCCCATGGCGAGAACCGGCGACACGATCCACGAAGGCAGCGTCCTGTATTCAAAGCCGCCGTGAAATTGGCGGCGGAAATCTCCTAGCGCGCCGTAGCGCGGGCGCCGGTTTTTCGTTGTGGCGTCTTCGATCAACACGAGCGGCAGCGCCAAGTAATTGTCCATGACGCGGAGCAAATCGGTGTGCAGCCAAGCGCCGCTCACGTGAATGTGCCCGCCGAGAGCAAGACCTTGGGCGGGCATCCCGCCGGCCAGCCACTCGAGGCTGTCGTCGTTGATCTTGTCCGCGGCAAGCAACATTGCGGCGTACAAGTTGCGGAACAGCTCCCTCGGCTCCGCCGCAGGCGCCGGCCGAAGCTCCGCAAGCGGATAAAGCAACCGGTCTCCGATGCGGACGCTGTCGCAGCCGGCAGCGCCTCTTCGCTCCAGAAATCTGGATGCCAATACGATTTTTCCGTCCGGACCGGGACGGCGCAGCACAAACTCCGGATCCATGCCGAGCATGACCGGATCCGTTCGGCGCTTTTCCTTATCGTGCTCTTCTTGAAACCGGCGAATCGCATCGGCAAACCGCTCGAGAAATATGTCTTCCTTCGGAGGCAACGGGTCGAGGCTCTCTACCGCCGGCACTCCGTTGCGGTCCGAAACTATCGTTACGGTTCCGTAGTCCAAACCGAGCGCATAAACGGCCTTTATGGCTTCGCGTTCGGCGCGGCGGACGGCAACCGAACGCGCAGACGGAACGGGCGTCCATGTTGAATGCGCTGTCTTGAACGGCATCCGGCCGATCGGTCCTGCCGCCCCTCCGATCGAATACACCCCAAGCGCTTCCAATTGAAATACAGGCACGACGAGCCGCCGATGGATGCCGGGCGTCAAAGAAGAATCGCTATGGAACACATTCACCCCGTTGCGGATCCAATCGGCTTGCCTAAGCCTCTTGTCGAGCGCGCGGCGGACGGCGGAGGCCGATTGAAGCATGCGGGTTCCGGGCGGCATCGGTGCGTCTTGCACGCCGCTTTCCGCGATCCGTCCGCGATCGTCTGGCCAGCGGATCACATAGTAAGTCTCTTGCCCGGACAATCGAGCCGGAAGACTTCGCCCGGAGCGCACGTTGAGCCGGTCGATCAAACGTTCCGCTTCAGGTTGGCCCGCATGCAGCATATATACGTTCATCGCCGTTCCACTCCCGCAACGGACCGCTTATAGTGATGGACAAACCGTATTTCCGTCTTAAGAAAAACTGAAAAACAAAGAGGGCATCCGCCCTCTCCCCATTCACCCGGCCGACATAACATATAGGAAGAACCCCCTTCGCGGTGATCCGGAAAATCAAGACCGGCGGGAAGGAAGTTTTCCATTCGAGATCAGGCTGAGCAGCCGCGATGCCGATGTGCCGGATCTCTTGCAGTAAGTACGGGGAGTTCCCAATGAATGCGGGCAGCGGTGCCCATTAATCACAAGTCGTCTTCGAGATCGTCTTCGATCAGATCGGCGTCAAGATCGTCGTAATCGTCGTCTCCACCGACGAAGTCAACGGTTTTATCGCCAAAATCATCACAACCGCCTGCGCATACAACGACGCATACTTTCGTCTCCGCAATCATCTCCACCTCGAACTCGCGCTCTACACGGATGTGAACGCCGGAGCCGGACGAAGTGATGTTCGCCTCCACGCAGTTGGGCTCTTGCGTCGCTTCGGCGTAAACCTCTTCCGTCGAAGCGCGGTGTTTCGGATCGACGTTGGAGAGAGGAACGAGCTCCACATAGGAAACCGTTTCTTTCGCTACGTCAGTCTTGGAGTTGCGGTCGTACGAATACCAGATGTTAATATCATACGTGCCTACAACTTCTACGCCGTCGCCGGACCGAACCGCTTCATATTGGTGGTTGATGATCCATGCCCCCAAGATGCTCGTGGGAAGGTTTGGCGGAGTTACGGTATGAGTCACTTGAGAGAACTTACGACCTTTGCCGCACACAGCTTTCGTCATAATCTCTCGGCATTGCAAATCTTTATCTTCTGCAATCATATTGCAACCTCCTCCATACAATCATTCATTTCAATTGTATGCAGGACATTCGTCTATTGTGATACTTTCTTTTCTGTGATTCGTTTCTTTTTCTCTTGTTTTGCAATGGACATGTAGTGCCCCAAGTCAAGGCAGATTTGAAGAATCGCCGATCTCGTCTCGAATTCTTCTCTGGTGGACGGCAGCGGCATATTTTTAAATTCCCTCTCCAACTCCATCAAGTGCGCTTCCACGGCTCCCGTATAATATTCGTTTTTCACGTCACCGCTGAGCTCTTCGAATAACTCGGCGGTCATTTGCCCGTATGGCAATTTCTCATATACTCTCGCAAGCAGCACCAACATGCGCTGGATCGCCTCCATCTGGCGTTCGCGCATGGAGAAATACTTCAACCACCGGTTATCCGCGACGAAGATTGCGTTGTCGGAGGCGCGCTCCGCAAGCGTCTTTCCCTCTTCGATCGCTTTCTCCGCTTCGATAAGCTGCTGTCCGTCCCATACGTAAGCAGGATCGCGAAGGTGTTTGGCGATCTCCATAAAGATTCGGGACATCGCTTCTTCCGTCCTGGTTCTCTGCTTCCGGATATGTCCTTCCCAGCTCGGCATATAGATTAGATTTAACACCGTTGCCGAACCGAGTCCTAATAAAAGCAGCGCGATTTCATTCACAATCGTATCCGCGCCAAGCGACTTTTCGGAAAAAACGTGCAGCATGATAACGGAGCTCGTCACGATCCCGTCTTTCAAATTGACTCGCGCCAACACCGGATAAGCAATAATTATGTAAAGCGCAACGACCCAAATATGAAAACCGAACAAATAAAAGATGAATATCGCGAACAACAACCCTACGACCGACGCCATGATGCGGACAAAGGCGTTGAGCAGGCTTTTCTTACGGGTCACGTCCACGCCGAGAATCGCGAGCAAGCCCGCGGATAACGCAAACTCAAGCTGCAGCGCGCCGGCTGCGTAAATGGCTAATACCGCCGCAAGAGCGGTTTTGATCACTCGAATGCCCATAGAGTACGACCGACCTCCACCACTCATCGTACCCTATTTGGAAAATAAACTTCAACCATATGCTTTCTTATGTAAAGCACCGGGGATGAGCACCCCGGGACGATAGCGTTACACTCCGAAAAGTACCGTACGCGTAATGATTACCAACAGAATGAAGAGAACCAATATTGCGCCGGTAGACGTAAATACGCCGCCACCAACTGCTGTCATGTTCGAGTTCCCCCTTTCGCGAGAATTCTCTATATCCTATTACGGACATATGCACTGCGGTTGTGCTCATGTCCCGGTAACCGGGAAGTTTGTGCGGCTGCCTATCTTTCACACTTTAATGAAAAACCCGCCGGACTGTGCCGGCGGGCGTAATATTACAGCTTATAGATCTCTGTATACTTCGCTTCCAAATAAGCGGTCAAATACGACGGGTCCAAATCCTCGCCGGCGACGTTGCAAATCACTTCCGCAGGATTCAACACTTTGCCGTGGCGGTATATTTTCTCCGTCAACCAATCCTTAATCGGTATGAAATCGCCTTTAGCGACATATTCGTCGAATTCCGGAAGGGCCCGCTTCATCGCATGCATCATTTGCGCGGCGTACATGTTGCCAAGTGAATACGACGGGAAATAGCCGAACCCGCCTCCGGCCCAGTGAACGTCCTGCAGGACGCCTTGGGCGTCGTCCGGCGGCACGATACCGAGATACTCTTTGTATTTCTCGTTCCAAACCTCAGGCAAGTCGGCAACCTTCAGTTGGTCGTTGATCAATTGCTTCTCCAACTCGTAACGGATCATTATGTGCAGGTTATAAGTTAATTCGTCCGACTCCGTACGTATGAGCGAAGGCTTCACTTCATTCACCGCAAGATAAAATTGTTCGAGCGCGACGTCCGCAAATTCAGGCAGCATGTTCTGCAAGGAGCCGTATTGATGCTCCCAGAACGAATAGCTGCGGCCGATCATGTTTTCCCATAGGCGGGATTGCGATTCGTGAATGCCCATCGAGGTGCCGGTACACAAATTCGTGCCCAACAGCTCCTCCGAGATGTTCTGCTCGTACAGCGCATGACCGCCTTCATGAATCGTAGAAAACAGCGAATATTTCAAGTCGTCTTCTATGTAACGGGTCGTCACACGCACGTCGCCCGGATTGAGGCCTGCGGCAAACGGATGCGAGGTTGTGTCGAGGCGTCCGGCCGCGAAGTCGTAACCGATTTGCTTTAAGATATACTCGCTGTACTTCTTTTGCTTATCGATCGATACCGGACGGTACATAAACGAAGTTTCGATCTGTTCCTTCTCTGCAACCGCGGCGACCAGAGGAACGAGCTTGGCGCGAAGCTCTCCGAAGACGACGTCAAGCTTTGCCACAGTCATCCCGGGTTCATAAGCGTCCAAGAGCGTGTCGTACTTGTTCGTTTCGTAGCCCCAAAGCTCGACAAAACGTTTGGTGTAATCCACAATTTTTTCCAAGTACGGACGGAAAGCCGCAAAATCGTTGTTCGGTTTCGCTTCCTCCCATACCGATTCCGCTTGGGACGTCAACACGACATATTCCTGATACAACTCCGGCGGAATTTTCTTGGATCGGTCGTAATCCTTCTTGCTTTCTTCCAAACTCCGCCGATGAATTTTGGAAAGTCCGCCGAACACGGAAGGTTCGTTCAATTCGTTAAGCAAAGCGCCCATCTCATCCGACGTGCCGAGCTTAAACAATTCGGCGGACAACACGCCGATCGCTTCCGACCGGGCGGCAGCGCCCTTCTTCGGAGCGCCTGTCCGCAAATCCCAATAAAGAACGCCCAGCGCTTCTTCGTAGCTCTTCATTTTCTTGACCAAATCCAAATACGCTTTCAATTTCGCCTCGACCGCCGACATTTATATGAACACGCTCCTCTTCAAACACTTCATCTTATGATACAATACTGAGAAAACTCTAATCAACGAAAAAGGTGTATAGTTTGATGCTCATAGAACTTTCACAATCTGCCGAAAAACAGCTGCAGAGCAAAAAACTTGTCAATTCGGAGCGCATCGTGCTCGTATATGATTCGGAAGGATGCGGCTGTGCGGTGTCTGGAGTAGCGGCATTGTGGATAGCGGACGGCGAAATACAAGGAGATGAAATGGTCCGTGCGCAGAGCAACACCGATACACCGATATATTACCTCAGCAGACATGAAGTATTCTTTGAAGAAAAGCTGCGGATCGATTACCGGGAAGACCGCAGATCGTTCGCACTGACAAGCGACAACCAAATCTACGGCATGAACGTCGGCCTCACCGACCGCCGCTCCGCAGCTCCAATGCCTTCAGGCGTTCGGCAATGACGTCGGTGCGATCCCGCAGCGTGTGTCTGTGAACGAGCTCATCGCGATCCAATTCGCTCGGACCGCACCACCGGAATCCCAATTCCGCGCAGCGTCTTTCGCATCTTTCGACCAACTGAGCATCGGCAAGCGGAATATCGATATCTTGATAAGAAGCGGAAGGAGAAGCTTGAAGCTTGGCACGGACGCCTTCCAGCCGTTCAAGCCACAGGCCGGCTTCGATTCCAAGGTCGCGCAGATGTCCCTTGTCGCAGTTGCGCAGCGAATTGGTAAGACTTTTAACAGCGCCCGGTATATTGCCTCGGCGATAGTGGTACATGCCCACAGCCGCCTGTATGAGTCCGACCCACGTCACCCGATAGACGGAATTCGGATGTTCCTTCCAATATTGTTCAAGCAATTCGTGACATTCGAAATAATCGCGGTCGCCGTGAAAATGCACTAGGTAATCGACGTACGCTTGGGGGTAACGAGAAGCCAACCGCTATTCCTCCCTGCTCCAGTTTATTCATTATCGCGGACAACCTTCGGTTGCCTCTCTGCTCTGTTTTGCTTATTGTACCACCTTGGGGTACAATCGGAAACCGGCGCCTACATTATACGTATAGTAATAAGCCGAAAGGAGGTACCACTCAGATGTGGAAGAAAACATTAGCAGCATTCTTGGCAATCGGATTGTTATTCGGGACGGCGGCTCCGCTTATGGACGCGGCCGATGCGAAACCTCGTTACCGTTCGCCGTCGCGGTCATATACGCCGGAAGCTCCGAAGAACGACGTAACGAAGCAGCAGCCGCAGCGTGCCGATCAGGTGAATAATGGAGCAGCTGCGACGAAGCCCGGCACTGCCGGACCCGCTCGAACTTCGTTAGGCGGAGGACTGATGCGCGGATTGTTCATCGGGGGCTTGGCCGGATTATTGTTCGGCAGTTTGTTCGCAAACATGGGCTTCTTGGGAAGCATTCTCGGACTCGCGATCAACCTGTTCGCGTTGTACGTATTATTCGTCCTGATCCGTAAAGTCATCGCATACTTCTCGGATCGAAACCGGGCCGATCGGAGACGTTATCGCTGATGATCCTTTCCGAAGCGGAACTCGTGAACGCGATTTGTCTTCATATCGCCGAACGCAAGAGCATCCGCCCGCAAGATGTCAGCGTGGAGCTCATTTACGACGACGAGACCGGTTTTTCGGCGGAAATCGTCGCCGCAGGCAGAGAACAAGTTCTCATCGAAGCGAACCTGGCGGAGGCGGTCAGCCGGTATCTCTGGAAGGAGTATGGAAAACAAGCGTATCGCGACTCCATCGCCTTTCGATTGGAGAATGAGATCATCGCCGTTGTGAAGTGAAGAAACTGGCGGGGTTGTCCCAAAGTAGTTAGCAGCTGCTGAGGGACGGCCTCTTTTTCTTGATTTAATTAGTTTTATGACAAAACACCGCAACAAATACCATGTTCCTCTCGTACTAGTTTAAGAGAGTCGATAGACTCTAGTACATAAATGGGAGGATACGAGAATTGCGGAAATGGAAACATGCGGCGAAGCTCACGATCCTGTGCTCGCTGCTTATCGGAGCCGCTGCGCCGGGAACCGCCGAAGCCGCGGCGGATCGAACGTCGAAATACCGGGTGTACCAGAACGATAAAGCGCTGATGGAGTTTTCCGACCAATCGAAAGCGGTTCAATACGCGAAATCATTCAATCATGCTTATGTAGAACAAATCGGCACGCGGAGCTTGGTGTGGGATAACTTTCCGAAGTATAAGGTGTACCAAAAGGACGCAAGCAAGCCGGAATGGGAATTCCAAACACTGAAAGCGGCGGCAGCCGAAGCGAAGAAATGGGCGAACGCCAGCGTCCGTGAATTATCCTCGGGAGGCTGGGTTTGGGACAATTACCCCGAGCATCCCGGTTTCACGTTATACCAAGGAGACAAGACGCTGCCGGGCTGGCAATTTCCAACGCTTGAGAAAGCGAAAGCCGAAGGGAAAAGATGGGGAAACGCGCACATTATCGACAAGTCCAACAACCGTTGGGTGTGGGATAACATTTCTCAGGAGAAAAAACAGGAACTGCGGCAAGGCCCGAAACGGTATCAGGTGTATCAAGGCCAAAAAACGATGGAAACATGGGCGTTCGCCTATCTTCAAGATGCGGTGAACGAATCGTTGAAATGGGCCGACTCCCATATCGTGAACAAGGATAAAAACAACGAAACGGTATTTCGGAACGAGCATCGTTACATCGTATACCGCAACGATGCCAAAGCTTCGTCTTTCGTCGGACTTGAATCGGCGATCAAAGCCGCAAGCAAGCTCGACAACGCAAGCATTGTGTGGGACGGACGGACGATTTGGTCGAACTCGCCGTATTTCCGCGTTATGCAAGAAGGAGTCGTACTGAGCGGCTTCAACTTATTCAAGAATGCCGTGTCCTTCGCCGCAAAGATGGAAAACAGCGAGATCGTTACGTTAGACGGATTGCGCGTTTGGGACAACTTGCGCACATTAATGTACTTGGCTTGGAACGGTTCGGCCAAACACGATACGATCGTCGGTCATGTAAGTCAAACGCAAGGGTTGGATATCGATTCGCCAACTTGGTTTTCTTTAGCGGATGCCTCGGGAACGCTGAAGGACGAGTCCGATCCGTTGACAGCGGAATGGCTGCGATCGCAAGGGGTCGAAATCCATCCGTTAGTGCATAACCAGTTTGACGCAAAGCTTACATCGGCCTTCCTGGCGGACATTGCGGCGCAGCAACGGTTTATCGGCGCATTGACGAAACGTCTTGGCGAGCTTGGAGTGCATGGCGTAAACATCGATTTCGAAGGCATGTCCGGATCGGACCGCGACCGTTACACAGCCTTCGTTGCTGCATTGAGCAAAGCGGCGCGCGAGAAGGGATTAACTGTCTCAATCGATCTGCCGAGAGGAAGCATTCTATGGAACCACAAAACCGCGTACGATCATACTAAATTGGCTGAACTTGTGGATTATATCGCTATTATGGCATATGACCAATATTACAGGGGCAGCAGCTCTCCCGGACCTGTCGCCGGACTGACTTGGACCGAAGAAGGAGTCCAAGAATATCTTTCTTACGGTATCCCTCGTTCCAAGCTGCTGCTGGGCGTCCCGTTTTACGTCAGAGTATGGGAATTGGATGCGGGGGGCAAGCTCGTCTCGAACCGCGCCATATGGATGAAAGACGTGCCGGAGCTGCTTGAATCCGCAGAAGTTTCGACGACGAAAGACGAGAAACACGGACTCGATCGGGTCGATTTCAACAAAGACGGCAAGCGGTACGTCTTCTGGATGGAGGATATCGGAACGATCGGCCAAAGAATCGAGCTTGCGAAGAAGTACGATCTCGCCGGTATCGCCGCATGGCGTCTCGGATACGAACCGCTCGACTTGTGGACCGCCATGCTGAGAGCTAAATAATAATAATTTCAGTTCACACTTGGGACTTTTTTTGTAAAAAGGAATAAACCGGCGTATTCGGCCGGCTTCATCGGATAGATTTAAACCAGTTGAAGTGAGACGGAGGACGTATGCGGGCCAAACGGCCGGTTTTTCGCCAACCGGAGAACTGCCTCGTACTGCGCCTTCGCAATTTTTCGCTGCGCGACGGGCATCGATTGGTCGTTAACAATTTGGGCGAGCTTTTGGAGTTCCATGTACTCCTTCTCCGTCACCTTTATTTTTTGTGCCAACTGCGTCCCTCCTCTTACAGGCCAGCATGAACGGTTTCAATGATGCATTATATTCACTTATCTTCTTTTTGAGAATCATTGCAGCCGGTTGATGCGAATTTTTCCGCGGATGCCGGCTGCGCCACTTCACTTGGGTCGAGTATCGAATTACTGCCGGAATCGCCGTCCAGTCCCAAGTCCTTCCGTTGACGTTCCCGAATATAGGATAAACCGGCAAACCCTGCGATAAACGCCGCACTTATCTCTGCATACACATTTTGAGTTTCGGAAAGCTGGACAGCGGTTTTCGCTAATACGCCGGTACCTATTCCAATAAGAATATCCCCAAAAAAACCGAGTTCAAAATAAGTTCTTTTATTCGCCTGCTCCACATTCGACCTGAATCCGACGATAAACCTCAAAAAATCTATCGCTGTTAACAACCAACGGATCCAAACGGGAAATCCTTTTAGCGTGTCCGATCTTTCGTAGGGGATGACAAACATCGGGAGCTGGACTACACCGTTCTTGGAATAATGTCCGATGAGCGCCCCAAGCAAACTGACCGAGATGGATAACTTGAACGTATCCCAAAATACTCCGATTTCATTCATCTCTTCCACCTGCCTTCTTTCGGAATAGAAGAGACCAAGTGTTCTCCGCCTATTTTATCCTTATTCGGCAAATTGGGAATGAATTACAAAAAAACCTCCCGTCCCCTTGATGCCAATGATCGGTGTTTCGATTTTATTTATAATAGGTCACGATTACCTGTCATATACTCATATTGAAATGTGGCCAGAATCAGATCAAAGGGATGTGTTACCATTGTATGTATATGTTACTGAACATGGCGACACGCTTAGGAACATTGCAAACAGATATGACTATGAAGTAAGTAACCTCCTTTCGCTCAATCCGCATATTGCCGGCTCGGATTTCCGTTTGTCGGCGGATATTCAAGTTAAGCTTCCCAGCCCGCTGCCGCAAGCGCGCAAGCTGGGCGAAGACCCGGTTCAATGTCCCCCGCCGCCTGCAATCCCCCCGCTGTTTCACTGGATTCCGCTCACTCCGGTCGAGATTATGGCGCAAACCGATTATGACGTGCTTATCGTCGGCAGCGGTGCGGGAGGCGCGGCCGTTCTCTGGAGATTGTGCCAGCAATGGGCGCAAAGCGGCAAGCGAATCGGAATGGTCGAGGCCGGAGATCTTTTGCTGCCGACGCATGCGTTTCATATTCCGACGTTTAACGAACCGCAGGCGCTCGAATATTGGAGACAGGTTGCTGTGCACAAGAAGGAGGAGTGGCCTGATTTTCAAGGCGCGAAGATTGTATACGGCTTAGGCGGAAGAACTTTGATCTGGTACGGTTGGTCCCCGCGTTTCGAGCCTCCGGCGTTCAGAACTTGGCCGATCACTTATAAAGAGCTGCTCCCCTATTATACGATTGCGGAACAAATCATGAATGTAACCACTCAATACACACAAGGCTCTTCGCTGCAGGAAATACTTCTTCACCGGCTTCTTGCCGGCGGGTACCCGGAGGCGACGAGCGTGCCGCTCTCCACCGACCTTCAACAGACACAATTCGGGCAAGTGCACTCGAACGTCTACTTCAGTTCTATTGACTTTCTTGCTTACGCCTTGAATACCCGCCATTTCGATTTGGCCGTCAATACGCCCGCGGTGCAAATATTGACGGAAAAAGGCCGGGCCGCGGGCGTCAAGGTCGTGACCGCCGATAAAAGATCATATGAGATAAGCGCGAAAACGGTCGTCGTTTGCGGCAGCACGTGGGAAACTCCGCGCCTACTGCTCAATTCAGGCATCCCGGGAGAGGCGATAGGGAAATATTTGCAGTTTCATCCGGTATACGAAGGGTACGGCACCGTTGACCGGGCGGATTTTCCCGAAATTTTAGGAGTTGCCGCCATCTATGTTCCGGATATCGACGAGCGAAATTATCAGCTTCAAATTTTCTCGGATTATTATTACCACTTTATAGAAAAGCCTCTTCGCGCCAAAGAGCGTACCGAAGTTCACTGTTACGGAGTCGTAGAACCGCGCGCATCCAACTATGTCTATCTCGACCCGGTAAGGCGGGACGCTTACGGCGTCCCATTGCTGAACGTCGAGTTTTCCTTCAGCGAAAAAGATATGGCGCTTCTACGCGAAATGCACGCTCAAGCATTGGCCTTTACCGCCGCAGCCGGAATGGAGCTGGACATCCCGTTCGTACTGCGCCCGCCCGGAACGGACAACCACGAATCCGGAACGTGCCGAATGGGGGACGATCCGGCGACTTCGGCGACGAACCGGTACGGGCAAATTCACGGCGTACCCGGTCTGTTCGTGGCCGATAACAGCGTGTTGAATCTTACTTCGCCGGCTAATCCGACGCTGACCACGATCGCACTTGCGATCCGGACGGCCGATTATATCTCCGTCGCCGAACAATCGAAATAGCGCCTCTAAATTGATATAAAGGAGATCGAGCGAGATGCTTAAACAGCAGGTTCCGTGGATTCCCTTGACTCCGGTCGAACAGATGGCGCAGGCCGACTACGATGTGCTTATTGTAGGAAGCGGCGCGGGAGGCGGGGCTGCCCTTTGGCGGCTAATCACCGAACAATCGCCAAAGAAAGGCATGCGGATCGGCATGATCGAAGCCGGCGGCCTTTTATTGCCGACTCATGCGCGTAATTTGCCGACCTTCGATTATCAACGGTTTCTCCGGTATTTGGAGAATCCCCGTTATGTGGAACACATGCAATGGCCGGAGTTTCCGGGGGAAAAAATATTTAGAGCGCTGGGAGGAAGAACGCTCCATTGGTACTTGATGTCTCCCCGTTTCCGTCCTGAAGAGATGCGATCGTGGCCGATCACTTATCAAGAGCTGGTTCCCTATTATCTTGCCGCCGAACAGATTATGAATGTGACCGGGGAATACGCGAACGGTTCAGCGCTTCAGGAAACGCTTCTCCACCGGCTTCGCTTCGGCGGCGGGTTTCCCGACGCGCAAGACTTGCCGATGGCGGTCGATCTCGATGTCACCCAATACGGGCAGCTTCATTCGAATGTCTTTTTTAGTTCCATCATTTTTTTGGCATACGCTCTTCATATACAACCGTTTGATTTGGCGGTGAATACGCGTGTGGTGCAGGTAGTTACTGAGAAAGGAAGAGCCGCGGGCGTGAATGCGGTGGCGCCCGACGGTAAAACCTACACCGTCAGAGCCAATACGGTCATCCTGTCCGCGAGCACCTTTGAAACGCCGAGAATTTTACTGAACTCCAACATTCCGGGACAAGCGATCGGCAAATATTTGACGAATCATCCGACCGTCATCGCAAGCGCGAAAATAGACCGCAATCAGTTCCCCGAAGTATTGGGGAACGCCGCGATCATGGTTCCAAGTTCGGCCGAGCGGAATTATATGTTCTTCGTGGTGGGGACGGATCCGTTGGAATACTGGTGGTACCATTACGAAGAAAGAAGGCTTCTGAACGAACTGCGGCTCGCGTATTTCGGCTTGGCAACGATCGAACCGCGATATGAAAACCAAGTGAGCCTAGACCCGGGCAACATCGATCCGTACGGAGTGCCTCAATTAAAGGTGCGATTTTCATACACCTCCCGGGATGAAGCCGTTATCCGCGAGTTGACCGACTCCATCCGATCCTCAGCCGCTGCGATGGGGCTCGAATTTTATGAACCCCCTTGCCTCTTGCCGCCAGGAATGGACAATCACGAGGCGGGAACGTGCCGCATGGGCGACGATCCGGCGACTTCCGCCACCAACCGGTACGGACAAATCCATGGCGTGCCGGGGCTCTTTGTTGCCGATAACAGCGTCGTGTCGCTTACCGGGGCGGCCAATCCGACGTTGACTACCGTCGCTTTGGCGATCCGCACCGCTGATTATATTCTTGCGCAGGTAATTTGATTCACTCCAATACATTCGTTTCGCTTCCCTTTCGATCGGATTTGAACGCTGCCGCAATCGTCACCGCCAAGAAGGGAACGACGCCGGCCACCGTAATAAATAAAGGCCAGACGACGCCAACATGCTCCATCACTTCCAATTCGTTCTTAAACATGGTTAACGAGAGCATCAACGCCACAAACGCTATCGGAAAAATCAAAATCCGCTCGTCCTGCAGCCGGAGCAATCGGGAAACGCCCAAATTGATCGCGAACAACACAATGGTCGCTTTCATGTACGAGCCGGTAATCAATGCGATGCCGGTGATCGCTTCGATCCGTTCAATAATTTCCGCGACTTCTATCAACCGGGCAAGCGTAAACAAGGAATATTTGATATTCGCGGACATCGGACCGAGCGCCATAATCGTGCATACGATCGCCAGCGTGAGCGCGAGCCCGTTGATGAAAAGCGCCGCAAACATAAATTTGCCCAACGGCTCCCGGTCCTTGCGGACAAACGGAAGAATCATGGAAAAGATGACAATCTCCGCATAAGGAAATCCCCAGGCCATGTATGCGCCGTGCAGCACCGGCTCGAAGCCGTGCGGAAACAGCGGCAGCAGATGCTCCGCACGGTAGGAAGGCAGAGTCAATAGGATAACTGCGGTGCTGGACATGTAGATTATGAAAAGCAGAAAAGTGAACATTCTCGCCATCACTTCGATGCCCGAACGAACCGTGAGTGCCGCAGTGAACAGCGTCAGCAAGTGAAAAACATAAGTGGGCGTTTCCCGCATCATCGTGCTTCTGAAAAAATTGCCTATGTCTCCTACAATATCGGCCAACATGACAAAGGTCATCAGAAAGAACGGGACGGCAATGACAACCGTAAATACCCTTCCGACCGTTTGCCGGCTGTACTCGATCAGCGTCATATCCGGAAACTTCCGGTGCAGATACAGTACGCAGGACAACATAAGCATCCCGAGTCCGTTCGCAATCCACAGCGATATCCAAGCGGCGTTCTCCGCCGCCCCCGTCAGAGGCGCAGGTATGTTGACAATCGACGAGCCGGTCACAAATGTGAGAAATAACGCAGCCATTTGCCAAGAACTGACCGTTACCGCTCTATTCGCCATCGCCAACACACCTCCCTCCAGTAGTTACATAACTTGTTACGACGGTACTTTGACCGGCATCTTGACCGTCTCGACAATGCGCTTCGCCGGCGGTTCCAAGACGAAATGTATCAAATCGTCCACATTCGGCCAGGGCAGCTCCAGCGCGAAAATAACGGACATATATAGTGAGTATGCAATCAACAAACCGTATGCGATCTTTTCCTTGCCTCCTGAATTTCTTAGTTTCGGGCCGTCATGGAGAAAGATAGCGGTATATACCATCAGCAACAGCAAGATG
This sequence comes from Paenibacillus alkalitolerans, assembly GCF_016482785.1. GTDB lineage: Bacteria > Bacillota > Bacilli > Paenibacillales > YIM-B00363 > Paenibacillus_AE > Paenibacillus_AE alkalitolerans. The sequence continues at coordinate 357,646 of NZ_JAEMXM010000002.1, forward strand.
TTCTGGAGCATGCTCCTCACCCCGTTCCTTCGAATTGCAGCTCTTTATTATTTGGAGACAGGCACTCCGAGATTCGCTCCGGTGTTGAAGATATTCACTTCAATCTTATAAGTAAACGGAATTTCTGCAAACCGCTCATCCCAATCCCGCTTCAAACGTTTCCATAAAGCAGGATTTTGGCGGTAAACGTTGTTTCCGATTCCGAACACATCCAATTTCTTTTTCTGGAAGAAAGCGACGGTGTTTTTTAAATCCCGCTCCACGGTCTTTTTTACCCTTTCGTTAAATTTTTCCATATCCTCGGGAGTTTTAATCGTAGTGCAAGCAAGTTCGCCGACGTATCCGTCGATTTTGGTCGTGACATGGACGGCGACGGATTCTCCCTTGATTTTCACTGCCATTTGCGTATTGACTTCTGCAACCTCGGCGGCATCCATCTTTTTTATTTTTTTGTTTTTCTGCCCGGGACAAACGACTTCGATTACGCCTGATTTATACTGGTTCAATACCATTAGGAGGCTTTCTATTTTTTTGGCCGAAACCGTAGTAACCAATTTCCCCTCTTTCATCACTCCAAGTGCGGTAACGGGAGAGGTCTTCGGCTTATTTTTCGGATCGAAATAGACATACGGTATTGTGGCTACGCCCGTCTGTCCTTTCAATTGCAGCATCAGATCCAAAAAGGTCGTTTTTACCGATTTGCCCGAAAACAGATAAGCCATTCGTTCCGACTCCCGTATTTGCTGGCCTATGGTCGATTCAATGAACGGCTCGGTCTTCTCCAAATATTGAGCTGCCTTGCCTTTGCCGATCATGATGAACACTGTCGCCCGCGGTTCGTGATCCCGTGAAAATAAATCGAGCACCTCGCCGACATGCCTTTTTCTGGCCAACCGTTCCCCGATAATGAGAACGCGCATATGGCTGAATTGCGCCTTTCGTCCGAAGTGGATCGTCATATCGCGAACGGCTTCAAACACGGTATCGTCTTCTGTTTTTACATTGATGAAGCTTTGAGAAGGCGGCCCCCCGCCTTGCGAAGTTCCGGAGACCGGCTTGTAATACTGGATTGTCAGTGCGATGCTCTCGTCGTCGTCCGCCAGATCGATCGCGGTTGCCTGAACGAAGGCAAAGTTATCCAGTTCCATTCTGTTCCAGCATCCGGTTAAGAGTATAAGGATCGCAAAAGCTGATGCGCAGACGCCGAACGTTCTCACCATTCATCCTTCTTTCTTGTTGTGTGCGTACACATCATGCCTGTGCCGGTTTCTCGGCGAACGAAGCAAGGACTTCAAAGGCGCGCGCATGAACACATCGCGCAATTGCCGCGGGCGGGCCGGTCCCAGTGGCGCCACAAAAGGCTGTCCCAGCGAACGTAAAGACATCATGTGGAGCAAAATCAACAGAAGTCCGATCAGGAGCCCGAATCCGCCTAGTGTGGCGGAAAGAATCATCAACGGATAGCGCATGAGACGAACAGCAAGTACAAAATTATATTGCGGGAGAGAAAATTGGGCGATGCCTGTAAGTGCTACGACAACGACCATTGCCGGGGAAGCGATGCCGGCGCTAATGGCCGCTTCGCCGATCACGAGCGCTCCGACGATGCTGACGGCGGAGCCGACGGGGCGCGGCAGACGTATCCCCGCTTCAGTCATAATTTCGAAGAAGAAGGTCATGATCAGCGCCTCTACAAATGCCGGAAACGGAATCCCTTCGCGCGTGTTGAGGAGCGCGAGCAGCAGCACGGTCGGAATGAGCTCCGGATTAAAGGTGGTGTAGGCGATATAAATGCTCGGAAGCAGCAATGTGATGAAAAAAGCAATCAACCTTATAAGACGAATCACCGAGGAAAAAGCCGTTCGATGGTAATAGTCTTCGGGAGATTGCAAGAACTCGAAGAAAAGACCGGGACAAATAAGTATGCTCGGACTGCCGGAAACCATCACGATAATTTTGCCGTCCAGGAGGGCGGCCGCCGCCGCGTCCGGACGCTCTGTCACCCGAAATTGCGAGAACGGCGAATACACAGATTCTTCAAGCAATTCTTCGATATAAGAGGTTTCCAGTATGTCCAGATGCTTTATCGGGGAAATTCGTTTCTCGAATTCCGTCAACGTTTCCGGATTAACGGAGCCTTCGATATATCCGTACGCGATCTCGCTTTTCGAATCCCCCCCGCCGGTCAACAGTTGCAGTTTGAAATCGGGCGTTTTTATCCGAGTCCGTATCAACCCGATATTTTTTTTCAAACTTTCAACGGTGCTGTCGTGCGGGCCTCTGACGACAGGCTCTATGACGTTTTCCGTCACTTGTCTCTCTTGCAGCGTTTTCGCTTTGTAGCTCAGCGCTTTGTCCCACTGGTCGAAGAAGATAACGACATTTCCGGACAATATATCTACGACGGCTTTATTGACATCTCCAATGACATGCGCGGTTTCGGAGGAAGCGCCATGCTTTTCGAAAAAGCCGCTCACAACCTCGGGAGTGATATCCGATTGTGCTTGTCCGATCTCGTGAGGAGCAAGGTCCTGCATTGCGGATTTAAAATAATTCGTTTCCTGGTCGTGAACCAGCGTCACACAGTAAACGGTCAGCGCCTCATACTGCAAATCCGGCCCGTAACGCCACGGAAGGAATATGATATCTTTGCAGTTCTCAAAGATGCGCTCCAACATCTGTCTGCACTCTTGCAAAGACCGGGAAAGCGGCACGTGCTTATTCATCTTTCTTTGCATTGTCTCTTCGAACGATATCTCTTGGAACGATCGAAGAATCAACCGGTTCCGCCTGAAATATTTCATCATATCCCTTCCGTCACCTCGCATTTTTCCAATCGCAGGAAACTACAATGTAATATTTCCCCATAAATGTGTTGCTATTCAACGGCAACGATCACTTTGTATACTGACCGGCTTGGCGTTTCCTCCGCCTCAGCTTTGCAACGACGAGCAGCAGAAACGGCAATGCGATCATATTCACGTTCAGAGCGATCGGAACCCAATAATTGAGCAAATAGTGGGAAATCGCCTCGGAGACGTTGCGCGGAACCATCGCAAACACCGTCACAACAGGAGCGACGAACCAAAGCATGACCCTCCAATTTTTCACGTGCAAAAATTTCGCGGTCCCGTAACAGGTGATAAACATATAAATGGCCAATTTTATGAAGACGCTGGATACCCATACAACGATCGTAATCGCATCGAAATTTTCAAGGAAACCGAATAAAGATATTTTCCTGGACATCTCGAAAAACGGGTACCACATCTTGGGAGTCAGAGTGACTCCTACGGTGAAAACGGTCATCACTCCGGCCGCCAAAACAAACAGGGTGGCGACAATCACAGCCCGATAAGCGTACGGCGCTCCCTTCATCGGCTGATGAAGGAACGCCGCGAGCATGAGATATTCGACGGAATGCCCAAGATAGGAAGCCGGCGCGAGCGCTCCGTAGACGATGCCCGCGAACCCGCTGTCTACATAAATCGGCAGCACGTTTTTCAAATCCACATCCTTAATACTGGCAATGATAACAAGAATAATCATCAACAAGATGATCGGCCCAAGAACCTCGCTGCAGCGGGCGATCCCTTCGATCCCCCCCGCATAAGTCGCATACACGATTAACAACACCATGATGATGATGACCGCCAGCTTCGGCGTCTGCTGAAGCAGCATGATTTGCACGAGATCGCTGAATTGGCGAAGCACAATCGGGATGATCGTATACCACTGGACAAAATAAACGACGAGGATCGCTTTGCCCAACCACTTTCCCATGATTTCTTGACTGAACTGAATCAAATCTTGTCCAGGATAAAGAGCCGACAGCTTCGTCACGAGCAGCGTGATCAGCAATACGATCCCTCCGGCGACCAGGATGGAGATCCACATGTCTTGTTTCGCGGCCTGCAGCGTCGGGGTAAGCGTCATGATCAACGTCATGCCCAAATCCATGACGGCGATCATCCAAAACATTTGCGTGCCGGTCACTTTGATCGGTTTCATCCGCATCCCCCTTTATCGCATTCGTTCTTGTCTTAAATGGGCGGGCGCTTGCGTTCTGCCCATCCGTTCGATTTGAATGTCAACCTTCACTTTGACAGGCATCTCGGCGTAGATGTCCGGCCAGCGATCCTTGAGCTTCTTCCATTGAAGGGGGTGCTCAATATGAACTTCCCGGCCGAAGCTGAAAATATCCGCTTTCCACTTTTGGGAGCGGGAGATGGTGTCTTCGAACAGCTTCCGCACATCCTCTTCCAACTTTTTTTCGACGCGCTTCATATTTTTTACTTTGCTAATATCAAGCTTCGTATTATTCCCCATCACCGTAACCGTGGCTTTTAACGCTATCGACGCTTCCGGCCTTCCGTTCTTGATCGTTGTGCGAACCATCTTTGTTCCACTCAAAATATCGGCGGTGACTGTACCGTTGAATTCTTTGGTTTTCGGTTCCACTTTCACGGTCAGCCTCATGCCGGCTGCTTCCCCATGCCACCACCGCTTCGCATTCAATTCCTTGTCTGACAAAAATCCGACCAGCTTGTTCTCCCGATAAACGGCAGCCTTATCGATCGTAAACGTCCGTTGGCCCGAACCGGTCTTAATGATCCGTACCGCACCGGTAATCGGCGCCGAACCGGATGAACCGACGGCATTCAAAAATTCGTCGATCTTGAATGACAAACTCACTTCTCCGAATTGGATTTTGTTCAAGCCGATCGCCGGAATTTGTTCCAGCTGGTACGGCGTGTTCAATATTTCTTTCGCCGTCGTCCCGTAAGCTGTCAATACGTAGCTGTTGTAGCGGCTGTCCGGTGAGCGGAGCAGGGCGCTCAACACAGTATCGAGACCTTGTCTTGCATACTTTTCTCCGAACACGACGATGCCCCGGTGACCGAGAAATATTTTTCGCGACAATTGCATCTGCAGCCGCCCGAGCGCATCCATCCCGTCTTTACCTTTGGCCGAAACAACCAACACAGGCCGCGCCCCTTTCGCGCCGGTTTGCAATGCGCTTGGAATTCCGGTCGGAAGAGCGATCTGCAGCGTTGCCTCGATCTGCCCGTCTTCCGCAAGATCGATACCGCTTGCCATGACCAACGCCAGATCGTCGAGCTCTATGCGGTCCCAGCAGCCCGTGAACAGTCCAAGGCATAAGATAAGCGACGTGCAAGCGAAAACTTTCCTGTTCGATCTCATTTTTTGTCCAGCTCCAATTTTTGCCGCATGTATTGCTGCCGTTTTTTCATTGCTTTCCAAGGGGCTCTAATCAATACGTCCCGTATTCCGGCTATGTCGAACGGCGCAATCGGCGACAAATAAGGAACGCCGAAGGAGCTCATGCTCGTCAGATGAATCAAGATGGCCAGCATAGCTGCGCCGACGCCGTACAAGCCGAACATTCCGGCTGCTATGACCATCGGAAACCGCAATATGCTGACGGCCAAGCTCATGCTCGGATTGGGAATGAGGAAGGATGCGATTCCCGTCAACGAAACGACAATGATAATAGGCGCCGATATAATGCCGGCCTGGACCGCGGCTTGTCCGATAACGAGCGCTCCTACGATGCTGATTGTCTGCCCCACCGGACGGGGGAGCCGGACTCCCGCCTCGCGCAGCGCTTCGAAGGTGACTTCCATGATCAACGTTTCCAGCATCGCCGGAAACGGAACGACTTCCCTCGCCGCCGCCAAGCTCAAAGCCAAGGGGGTGGGGATCATCTCCTGATGAAACGTGGTCACCGCAACATACAGGGACGGCAAAGCCAGCGCGATAAAGGTGAATAAATACCGCAGCCATCGAAGCATCGTAGCGAAAATAAAGCTAATATAGTAATCCTCCACGCTTTGAAATCCGTACCAAATCGTAATAGGCGCAACGAGCACCATCGGCGACCCGTTCACGAGGATCGCAACTTTGCCTTCAAGAAGTGCAGCCGCAACCGTATCGGGACGCTGCGTTGTCTGAATAAGCGGGAAAGGGGAGTGAGGATGGTCACTAATCGTCTCTTCAATGTAACCGGTCTCCAACACGCTGTCGATCTCGATTGAAGAGAGCCTTCTTTTCACCTCGTCAATTACGTCTTGCGCCGCCATATTCTCTATGTAGGCGACCGTCACATCCGTGCGCGATATGTTCCCTACCGCCATCTTCACCATCTTGAGCCGAGGCGATTGGATTTGATGCCGAAGCAATGCCATATTGACTTCGAGCTGCTCGATAAAACCGATTCGCGGACCGCGGATGACCGCCTCCGTGCTCGGCTCCTCCAGTTGCCGTTTCAGGTTGTCTTTGATTTGGAACGCAATCGCCTGTTTGGAAGATTCAATAAATAAAACGACTTGTCCCTTGGAGATGCGCAGCACCGCTTCATTCAAATTTTCTATCTTACTCAGCTGTATGATGGAAGGCAATTTATATGTAACCAAATCAACAAGATTCGCATGCCGGTCCAACTGAACCGGCTCTTCTTTCATAAGAGGAGCGAGCAGTTCTTCGCCCCACACTTGATCGTCGACAAGCACTTCAAGAAATACGGCCATACAGGTGATGGAATCGAAGGCCAGAAATCTCCGCACCGTAAAATCTGAGCAGTTTGCAAATATGATCCTTAATGCGGACTCGTTCGTATCCAGATTTTCGGACACACCCGCTTCGCTAAAATTTTCATTGCCGTTCTGCATTTTAACGAATGGATATCGGCCGCTTCGTTTGTTCGACATGTCGGACTTCACCTTTACGTTTATGCCATGATGGAAAATAAGGTAATAATCGCCTGTTTTGCCTGTTTCGGATAGGTTACCCTGTGAATGCCGCAAGTTATTCAGCAACGCCGGAAGGCCAGCCCCTGCGGGCTGACCTTCCGTTAACGGCGTGATTTGTTTGAACCGGTCATATTTTCCGTTCCCGGCGGCAAAATACGATACAACAACTAATGAAAGTGTGGATAGCATGAGCGGTACTTTTTTGAAGGCGCTCGCTTTTTTGCTTATTGTCGCATTATGCGGGACGGTTTTATACTTCTCCGTCACCAGGACCCCTTATTTGCCGTTACCGGGGGAGCTTAACTGAAATATTTGGCCGCGAGTTTCTCCGACGTGCGCGTTGCCAACGCCTGCGTTGTAAGGGTCGGATTCGGTCCGCCGATGCCGTTGAAGTGCACGCTGTTGTCGGCAATAAACAGACGTTTCACTTGGTATGCCTCGCAGTTCGAATCGACTACAAACCCCATCCGCATCGTGCTTTCCAGATGAAGCTGGAAGGCGAACGGCAAATCCGACCGGATGATTTTTTTGGCGCCGGCCGCCTGCAAACTCTCCGCAGCGTATCGGGCCAACCGGTCGCGCCTCTGGAGCGTCTTTTGGCTCGGTGCATAATGAACGATCGGAATCGGACCGTTCTCGTCCTTGAGCGTCGGATCGACTTCCACCCTGTTGCGGTACAGCGTCTCGTCGTCCGTAAGGAGCAAATATGTCATCGTCCGAGAATAGTTCATCATCAGCTCTTTTAAGGCCGGCCCTACGACCCTTCCCCGTATGTTCCACGGTTCTCCGGGCTCCGGCGGAATTAATGCGTCGTATCCCGCTTCGCTGAAGCCGTAAGTCAAGAACGACATGAGGCCGGGGCTGAGGCAGGACACTTGAAAGATTCCGGTTCCCGGGATATCGACTCTCGCGCCGGAAGTATGGCCCACATACGGGTAAACCGCCGGCAAGCCCATAATGCTCATGAGATCCTTCTCGTCGAAGACGCCCCCGACCCAGTCGAAACAATGATTGGTCAATCCTCTTCCGACCCATGCGTTAAAGGGAAGCTCCGAGTTCAGCCATAGGCGCGGCGATTCGATGCAGCCTGCTGCCAAGACCACCGATCTGGCCGTCAGCTCCCCGATTTCTCCCGTCCACGTGTCGCGGAACCGCACTCCGGTAGCGCGAAGGCCTCCTTGCGGATCATGATCCGTCAATATTTTGATCGTGAAGGAATTGGGGCGAATCGCGACGTTTCCGGTTTTAAGGGCGAGAGGGACGTAGCTTACAAGTGTGCTTCGCTTGGCGATTTTGTCCACCGAAGGGCCGGCCGTGCACCCGTTGACGCAGTGTCCCTGCAGATTGCAGCCTTCCATATTGTTTATCTGTTCGATCGAATAGTTGGGATCCATCAGATGGGGATTCACAGGAAGAATCGCATTCGGATTCGGGCGATAACCGGGCGTCGTCACATCGAGCGTCGGTATGAGTTCCCAACCCGCTTTTTTCACGCCGTAATAAAACAGCTCTTCTTTCGGAGTCGTCGGCGAGAAATTGACGGGCAAAGTCGCTTCGGCTTTCTCGTAATATGGAATGAGCTCCCGGTAGCTGATCGGCCACACATTGTCCACGGCCATCGGAAAAGCGCGCGGCGACTGCGACCAGTAATGCTGCGTCGTCCCTCCGACTCCGCTTAACTGCCAAATATCGCCCTTCTGCCGCATAATCCGGTGCCAAGGCGCGCGGCGGCGGTCTGCAGGGCCGAAACGAAATACGCCTGACACAACGTCGTTCATGTTGTTTTCATAGCGGTTGTAAATCTTTTTGTAAATGCCCACATCCAAATCGTCAAAGCTGGAGCTCCACTGTCCGCCCCGCTCGCTGTTCGGATTCGGCCACTTTTTGTTTCCGTAAAAGGCACCCGCCTCAAGCACCAGCACTTTAAGACCCATTTCTCCGAGTTCCTTAGCCGCAACGGCGCCGCCGCCTCCGGATCCGATCACAATGACGTCCGCATCATACAATTTTGTATTCCCCTCCCTCTCGGACAATGAACAACACATAGCCGCGAAATGCCCTATAGCCTGAAGAAACGCCAGGATACCCCGTCTGCCTCCAACCGATCGGAAAATATTCCAGTCTTCGCATGGTCGGTGTGTTCAACCGCGTCGTGCCGTATCCCGGCCACTCCGAATAGTTGCCGAACATCGTTCCTCTGTTCAAGTAATCGATGATGAACGTGACGAATCCGCCGTCATCCTTGTACGGGGGAGGCAGCAAACCGAGATCTACTTGAAGTTGCTCCAGCATGGCGAGCACCCGAATGCGGTCGGCGGGCGACAACGCGGCGAACGGGCTGATTGCCCAAACCTGATTATTAGGCGCAGCCTGTGCCGCTCCTCTGGCGACGAATTGAACGGCGCCGGAATTGAGCATCTGGGCGGTTGGAGCGGCCAGCGGGAAGACGGTAAGGCTGATTCCGAACATTAATGCCAGCGTGTGATCCATTTCCCAAATCATATACTCGTGAACATGCAGATCGACCGCTCCTGCAGTTTGCACCTGTCCGAACACGGCGAGCTCGGGCGTTCTCGGAACGATCGCATCGACAAGCGCCCGAAAAGTTTCATAGGTTTGCGGATCGGCGATGGCGGCGTAAGATTTGGCAGGATGCATTGAATTCGCCTCCAGTCTTGATTCCATTGCACTACAGTTTTCGTCTTTAAACCATATTCGCTCGAGCGATTGTCCCATAACTCAAATGTTTCCAATCAAATAAAAAGCTGCGGGTTCCATATATGCATTAATTTAACATTTATTTCAAATCATAAGGCAGTGTACTCAATCTAGAGTTTCTAGGACAGTGATGCATCTGTTATGAATGTCTTCAGAAAGATACGGATGAAATCGTCCCGCGGCAATAATTTGAAAATGGCATTGCAGAGTGAGTCGGAGCCGGAGGCGGTATTGAGTGAAGATATGGATGCCAACCGGACATTGTTGGAGAAGATGTTTGAAAATTGTTCGGACATTACGTTGCGGACAATTAACTTGTTCGGCGACCGAAAAGCGCTGCTTGTATTTGTGAACGGATGGATTGACCAAAGACTTCTCGATCAAGGGTTATTGGAGTCGGTTCTGGACAGCGGCGGCGGAGGTCAAGAAAATCCGTCCGCAAGCATGGCGGTACGATTGGAGAACAAGCTGACGGTCGGGCGAATCCGTACGACGGGAAAGCTTGACGAACTGGTCAAAGGCGTGCTTGGCGGCGAAGTGGCGATAGTTCTCGGCGGCGAGCGGAACGTTCTCATTGTCGGCATGGATCATTCGCCGTCACGCGGAATCGAAGAGCCGCAGGCGGAACCGCTGATCCGCGGTCCGCGCGAAGGGTTTAACGAGCGGATCGAGACCAATACGATCATGCTCCGCAGACGTTTGCGCACTTCTCGTCTGAAGATCGAGTCGTTCACGGTAGGGGAACTATCGCGGACGAAGGTGGCGGCAGTTTACATCGATGGGATTGCGACCGATTCCGTCGTGGAGGAAGTGCGTGAGCGCATATCGAGAATCAAGATTGACGCGGTGGTCGATTCAGGCTATATCGAAGAGTTTATTGAAGACTTGCCGTACTCTCCGTTCCCGCAAGTACAGAATACGGAGCGGCCGGACGTCGTTGAAGCAAACTTGCTCGAGGGCAAGATTGCAATCTTTGCAGACGGCTCGCCCAGCGCGCTTATCGTGCCGGTGACATTTTGGACCGCGCTGCAAAGCCCGGAAGATTACTACGAACGGTTTTTGATCGCAACGTTTCTGCGCTGGATACGGTTCATTTTTTTGTTGATTTCCCTCTACTTGCCTTCGATTTATGTGGCGATTTCAACATTCCATCCGGAGATGATTCCGACCAACTTGCTGCTGAGCATTGCCAGCGCGCGCGAAGCGAGTCCGTTCCCGGCTCTCGTTGAAGTGCTGTTGATGGAAATAACGTTCGAGGCGCTGCGCGAAGCCGGCGTACGTTTGCCGAGGCAGGTCGGTTCGGCGGTCAGCATTGTAGGGGCGCTTGTTATCGGTCAGGCGGCGGTGGAGGCGGGGATCGTCTCAGCGCCCATGGTCATCGTCGTCTCGATTACGGGGATTGCGAATTTTACGATTCCCCGGTTTAATCTGGCGATCGCCATCCGGCTGCTGCGCTTTCCGCTCATCTTTCTTGCCGGGACGCTCGGACTGTACGGCATCGCGATCGGGTTTCTCGGTATATTGATTCACCTGAACTCGCTTCGTTCGTTCGGGATTCCGTACTTATCACCGGTGTCTCCGCTGTCCGTCGACGGGTTGAAGGACTTAGTGATCCGCGCGCCGCACTGGGCGATGAAGCTGCGGCCTCGATTGACGGCCTATCAGGACGAGGTTCGCGTTCCTTTCGGGCAGAAACCGGGTCCGAATTCGGCGGCGGAGAGGAAGGACGGTGGGCAGCGATGATCCGAAAAGGGAAAATCGTCATCCTGTTATTAATCATTTCGGCGTTATGCGCGGGGTGCTGGGACCGCAGGGAAATCAACGATATTGCTCTGCTGATGGCGTCCTCGTTGGATGTGGAAAAGGACGGCCGTTTCAGGGGGGCAGTTCAAATCGTAATCCCTGCCCGGCAAATCGGGAATACGGCGCAGGAGGCAAGGCCCTATTTCGTGGAATCGGGAACGGGGTTAAACGTGCAGCAAATGGTTCAGGAAGAGCAATCCAAACTATCCCGCAGGCTGTTCATCTCGCACCGCCGGGTGCTGTTTATCGGAGAAAAGCTTGCGAGGCGCGGACTCAAGGATATCCTGGATCACTGGGGCCGCAACCCGGCGACAAGGCTCCGTACGTTTGTGGTGGTGGTCAAAGGGGCAGAGGGCGAGGATGCGATTAATACCGATTATCCGCTCGAGTTCGTGCCCTCCGAAGCGGTGCGCGAGATGCAAATCCTGGTCGGAGGCACGGCGGTGACGATGCGCGACCTGCTGAATGACGCTTCCGCGGAAGGCGTCGAACCTGTCATGGGGGCGATCGAACTCGTATCGTATTCAGGCGCTAAAGGGAAGGGCCGCATTGAGCGTACGTTCAAGCTGTCCGGCACGGCCATATTCAAAGATTTGAAGCTCAGGGGCTATTTGAATAATCGTGACTCCCAATATATGTTGTGGGTGAAAGGCAAGCTGGAGCAAGGTACGATTACCGCGGTTTTGCCTGAGCAAAAAAGCCGGGTCAGTGTCGATATAGACAAAGCGCAAAGGATGATTGAACCGTCGGTGGAGAGAGGCCGGGTAAAAATCGCGATTCATTTGAGAGGAGAAGGAACGGTGGAAGAGAATAACAGCCGTCTGGATTTTTCAATCCCTGAAAATCTGCGATTGGCGGAAAACGCGCTGGAGCGGACGATTCGCGAACAGACACGGAAGATGATCGAAGATGTGCAGAAGAAATACGAAGCCGATATTTTCGGGTTCGGAGAGGAGCTTCACAAAAAGGACAACAAGGCATGGCGGCGTCTTAAGAAGGATTGGGACAAAAAGTTCGCGGAAGCGCGGATTAGCGTCGATGCCGATTTTGCGCTCAAACGAGCGGGCATGTCAGGTCCTCCGCTTCAACTGAAGGAGCGGGAAGTGATGAAGTGACGGCTAAGCTGAATCGGCATATTCATTCGAGCCGGAAATAAGCGAAGGGGTCGGTCAAATGCGGCAAGGAATCGAACAGCTTTCAAGCACCGGGCTTATGGCGGTGATGTTTATGTTTTTGCTCGGCAGCTCGTTGACGGTGCCGCTGGCCGCGGTAGCCGGGCATGACGCTTGGATTTCGATTCTCCTGGCGATCGTTGTCTCCTCCGGCATCGCGTGGGTGTATACGCACCTTTGCCAGTTATATCCCGGCAAATCGATGGTAGAAATCGGGGGCGAACTGCTCGGAAGGTGGGCCGGACGCTTTATCGGACTATGCTACGCATGGTACAGCTTCCACCTGGGCGTGCTCGTGCTTCGTAACTTCTTCGAATTCATCCAGATCGTCGCCTTGACCAAGACGCCGACCGTCGTCATTGCCGCAGCTATGATGGGGATTGTGCTTTGGGTCACTTTTCACGGTATGGAAGTCGTAAGCCGATGTTCGATAACGCTTCTTGGATTCGTCTTGATCGAAGGAACGGTTTCCACGATACTTATGGGGAAAGATTTCCAACCCGGGAATCTGCTCCCGGTGATCGACCGCGGCTGGGCGCCGATATTGGAAGGAATGACGCAGCTCGTTGGATTTCCGTTCGGCGAAACGATTTTGTTCGCGATGATCATTCCGCAAATAAACATAATGAAACAGGCAAAGAAAACGGTGCTTTGGACGCTCGTTATTGCCGGATTGCTCCTCCTCCTTGTCAATGTCCGCAATACATTGGTATTGGGAGGTCTGGCGTCAAGGCTGATCTATCCCAGCTATACGGCTTATCAGTACATATCGATCGCGGATTTCATCGAACGCGTGGAGCCCATCGCAGTCCTCACTTGGGTGATGGGAGGATTCATCAAAATAAGCGTTTGCTTGTATGTCTGCGCCAAGTCGCTTGCAACGGTGCTGTCGGCCAACCGTTTCCGCACGTACCTTATTCCTTTGAGCATTCTGATGATTGAATTCTCATTGTTTGTTTACCGGGACAACGCCGAATTGATCCACTTTGCGACCGAAGTGTGGCAGTGGTATTCCATTCCGTTTCAAATTATAATTCCGTTCCTTCTGCTTTTAGCCGTAACCGCCGGCAAACGGAAACGAATGCTGCCGGAGGCGGCAGACGAATGATAACCGTAAGAGTTACGTTGTTTTTGTTGTTTATCGGAATTGTAGCTTATTTGCAAATTCGTGCCTTTCTCGATAAAGGGCAGAAAAAAGAAATGGCCGTCTATTCCGTGCTGATGCTCGCCTCAGCATTCATCGGCGCGCTGATCCTTGCCGACGTTCGTCCGCCTAGTCCCGCTGTTCCGTTGAGATTAATATTTGAGCCGATCGGAAAGTTTTTTTTCCCTGAGTGAGCAATTAATAAAGCCAAAACCCGTCATCGACGGATGACGGGTTTGCACAGTTTGAACGAAACATGTCCATTACAGAATCACTGTCCTCGTTTCTTTTTGCTTGCGGTAAGCGGAATGATCGGTTGGTCCGATTCCGCCGCCGATGTCCAACGAGGAAGAAATCGCCGCCGTAATAAACTGCTTGGCCGTGCTAACAGCCTCTTCGACCGTGCTGCCTGCTGCGAGTCCCGCCGTGACGGCGGCGGCAAGCGTGCAGCCCGTTCCATGCGTATGTTTCGTAAATATCCGGTCAGAGCTGAAAGTTACCATATCTCCGTCTCTGCCCGCCAGCAGATCGACGGACTGCCCTCCCGGCAGATGGCCGCCTTTGAGGAGCACATAAGCGGGACCGAATTCGTCAAGCAGCTTATGCGCCGCCTCTTTCATCTGATCCAAGCTTTCGATTGCCGGGACGCCGCACAGGCGGCAAGCCTCCGGCATATTCGGCGTAACCACCGTCGCCAACGGAAGCAGCTCATGCATTAATGCATCCATCGCTTCCTGCAGCAGCAGCGGAGTGCCTCCCTTGGCGTACATTACCGGATCCACCACCAAATTGCTCACGTCATATTGACGGAGCTTCCGTGCTGTCAACCGAATGATCTCTGCTGAATACAGCATGCCGGTTTTTACCGCGTCGGCGCCGATATCCGAGAGCACGGAATCGATCTGCGTCTCCACCGCTTCAAGCGATTGAGGGTACACTCCTTGGACACCCAACGTGTTTTGCGCGGTCACCACGGTGATGACACTCATCCCGAACACTCCGAATTCTTGAAATGTTTTCAGATCGGCTTGAATCCCCGCGCCTCCGCCCGAATCCGAGCCGGCTATCGTCAGCGCTTTATATATGGCCATCGTCCTCACCCTCTTTAGTTGGTAAAACGTTCGGGGGAAAAACTGTCGAGCGGAACGGCCGGGAGCCGCCCGTCGATCAAATCCGCCGCAATGCTCCCTGTGACCGGGCTCAGCAATATGCCGTTGCGATAATGGCCTGCGGCGAAAACAACATGCCCGAACCCGCGAAGCGCGCCCAGCAGCGGATAGCCGTCTTGGGTGGCGGGTCTCAACCCGGCCCACTTGTGAAACGGCTGCCGCTCCTCCAAGAAAGGGAACAGCTGCTTATTCCAACGGCGAAGCCGGGAAATGCCGTTATCCGTAACGCTGTCGTCGAAGCCGGAAACATCTTCAGATGCGCCGCACACAAGCGTTCCGTTGGCCTTCGACACGACGTACCCTTGGCTTCCGAATACCATATGGCGCACGGTGCCGGCCGGAATCGAATAAGCGCAAATTTGCCCGCGAATGGGATATACCGGGATGTTCAGTCCAAAAATACGTTCGAGCTCTTGAGCCCAAGCTCCGGAACAAATAACGAGCCGCTCCCCTGCGAACGTGCTGCCGTTCTTGCTGCGCACCGCAACATCCTGCCGCCATTGCTCAATATCCGCTTGCTCCAAATTTTCATAGATCTCTACTCCGGCGTTCCGGCAAGCCTGCTCCAGAGACTTGACATAATGAGGAGCGTATATGTGACTTTCTTCGGGGTTATGGAGCGCCGCGACAGCCTTGCCGGATATCGCCGGCTCCACAAGCCGCAGCATCTCCCCCTCCAC
Source organism: Paenibacillus alkalitolerans (assembly GCF_016482785.1). Classification (GTDB taxonomy): domain Bacteria; phylum Bacillota; class Bacilli; order Paenibacillales; family YIM-B00363; genus Paenibacillus_AE; species Paenibacillus_AE alkalitolerans. The sequence goes on from NZ_JAEMXM010000002.1 coordinate 373,105, forward strand.
GATGCGGGCTCCGCCCGCATAGTTGCGCTGCCAGCCCAAACGGGATTCCATCGCCAATACGTCCGCGTCGTGAAAGGCGGCGTACAGGCTGCCGGTTTGCGAATATTCGAAATCTTGCCCGGAAACCCGTCCGATCTGTTCCGCCCATTGCGGAAAGAGTCGGAGAGAAGCCAAGCACAGGCGAAAGAAATCGTCGGCCCCCTCCGTATTCTCGGAGAAAGGCGCAAGCATCCCCGCCGCCGCGCCGCTAGCTTGGCCGCCGCAGCGGCCCTTCTCCAGCACCGTTACCCGGTGCCCCCGCAACCGGCAGCTGAAGGCGCACGACAAACCGATGACCCCGCCTCCCAATATAACGACACGTTTGCTCATCCTGCGAACCCTGGCGCCGATGAAACTGATATGAGTGTCTCATGCCCGCTGCTTGCTGTCGCATACGGTTTCTTCGGAATTCGCCCGGCTTGCCTGGAAAGCAGACCCGCTTCGATGGCAAGCGCCATCGCCCTGGCCATCCGCACCGGATCTTTCGCTTTCGCCACAGGCGTATTCATCAGAATGCCGTCCGCGCCGAGCTCCATCGCCAGCACAACGTCTTGAGCCGACCCCAACCCGGCGTCGACAATGACCGGTACGCGAGCTTGTTCCGAAATAAGTCCGATATTATAAGGGTTTAATATTCCGAGTCCTGTTCCGATGGGAGCGCCTCCGGGCATCACCGCCGCGGCCCCCGCTTCCTCAAGCCGCTTGCACAACACGGGATCGTCGGAAGTGTAGGGAAGCACCGTAAAGCCTTCTTTCACAAGCTGTTCCGTCGCCTTCAATGTTTCCACCGGATCGGGCAGAAGCGTGCGCGGATCGGCGCTGATCTCAACCTTCACCCAGTCGCTCACCCCCGATGCTCGGGCTAAGCGCGCGATACGTACCGCTTCTTCCGCCGTCTTCGCTCCGGAAGTGTTCGGCAGGAAGGTGAACGAGCCTTCGATATGCTGCAGAATCGAATCGTCTTCCACCGCATCCAAGTTGACCCTGCGTATGGCAAACGTCAGCACCTCGGCTCCCGATGCTCGAATCGCCTCCTTCTGCACGAACGGATTCGGAAACAAGCCGGTACCTAGAAAAAAGCGCGATGACAGCTTCCTCCCGCCGATTACTAACGCGTCTTCACGACTCACGAGTCATCCTCCTCCCACGAAATGAACGAGCTCTATTCGCATTCCGGCATGGACCGGCGTAACGGGCCAATCGCCTTTGGGCACGACCTCACCGTCCGCTTCAACCGCCACAGGCTTTCCCTCCAAGCCGAAATGCCTGATCACATCATGAATCGTTGCCGCTTCCAGCACCCTTTGTTCGCCGTTAACGATCAGTTCCAACTTACCGCCACCCCGCCTTCTCAATAGCCGACAAGAAAGCGCGGCACGTTCCGGCCACGTCCTTGCTGCCGACAATTTCGCTGATGGCGCATATACGCGTCGCTCCCGCCTGCAGCACTTCCTCCACGTTGTGCAGCTTAATGCCGCCGATCGCCACGAACGGAATGCGGATTTCCGCGGCAGCTTGCCGCACGTACGAAGTCGTTACCGGCGCAACCGCGTCCTCTTTGCTTTTCGTGGGGAAAACAGGTCCGACTCCGATATAGTCGGCGCCTTCCCGCTCCGCTTCCCTCGCCTCTTCAATCCGGTGCGTGGAGATGCCGATGATTTTGCCCTGCCCGACAATTTTTCTAGCTTCCGCAATCGGAAGATCGTCCTGCCCGAGATGGATGCCGTCGGCGTCCGCCGCTAGCGCGATATCGATATGATCGTTGACGATAAACGTTACTCCGTGCTTGCGCGTCAACTCCCGCAATGCCTTCGCCTTCTCCAAAATGACCCGTTTGCCGCTCTTCTTGTCGCGAAGCTGAATGATGTCCGCCCCGCCGACAATGGCCTCCTCCATCACTGTCAACATTTCCCTGCCCGGATGGAACTGCTCGCCCGTTATCGCATATAAGCGAAAATCCCGCATTGCTTAATCCTCCTTCCCCGTACTTTAATGCCCGATATATCTTGCATATATGGTTCTGGCACGCACTACGTCATCCGTTCCCTGCACCAACACGCGCCCGTCGCTGAAAAGCACCAACCGCTCCCCCTCCGGCAGCTGCGCCCTAAGCAGGAAGGGATTCAGCGACACCGCGGCCGCCGGTGCCAAACGATCGCGCCACTCGGCCAAATCCAATGAGGATCTTTCATGAATCTGTACCGTTTCCCGCCCGCAAAGCGTTGTCGCCGTGTTTCTCCCGTCAACCTGCAAAGCCGGATACTGTCCGAGCCCGCACGTCGGACAATCGTGACGCGGGGCGGGAAATTTCATTTCATAATAATAAGTCCGCCACACATCCATCGTAACCAAGCTGCGTCTTTGCGCATCGGAGGCGCCGACCAAATATTTGATCGCCTCGACGGCTTGATAAGAGGCAACCATATCGACAACGGGCGAAATGACGCCGATCGTATCGCATGTTTGTCCGGCGCTCCCGTCCTCATGCTCAAGCAGGCAGCGCAAGCACGGAGTACGGCCGGGCACAAATATCGCGCTCATTCCCCGCGAGCTTACCGCCCCTCCGTATACGAACGGGATGCCTTTCTTGAAGCAGGCGTCGTTGAGCAGAAACCGGGTTGTGAAATTGTCCGTCCCATCGGCGACCAGATCGATTCCGTCCAATAACCGCTCCACGTTGCCGGCCGTCACATCGGCGACAACCGGCTCCAGCCGGACGTCCGAATTGATCGCCCGCAGCTTCCTCTCCGCGGCCGCCGCCTTCGGGTAACCTTGGCGCGCGTCTTCCTCATCGTAGAGCATTTGCCGCTGCAGGTTGCTCAGCTCCACATAATCACGGTCCGCAAACCGCACCAATCCGACGCCGGAGCGGACCAGATGGCCGGCGAGCACCGTTCCGAGCGCTCCCATCCCGACGATCAATACCCGGCTTTGGGCGAGCCGCTCCTGCCCCGCCGCACCGATCGGAGCGAAAAGCATCTGTCTGGAATAACGTTCATACTTGTCGTTCATTTCCGCCTCCATCTCCCCGCTATGACAACCACAACTGCCTAAGCAGAAAAACCGCCAGCAGCAGCAGGATCGTTCCGCCGCCGAACGCAATGTCCCTCATCGTCCAAGGAATGCGCTCGTAGTACGTCCTGTCCCGGCTGTCGTCGAACCCTTTCGATTCCATCGCGATCGCCGTCCTTTCCGCTTTGCGGATCGCCTGCGCGAGGAGGGGAATCGCGTACCTCTTCCACTGTTCCCACTTTCCCTTAATCCCGCGCGCTTCACCCAACCCCCGAATGCGATGCGCGGCGCGAATATGCTCCAATTCTTGACGGAACAGAGGGATCATACGGTACGCGGCCATCGTGCCGTAGCCGAAACGGGGCGGAAGCTTGCAGTGCTGCACTAATCCGAGCATCAGCTTCACCGGCACTGTCGTCAACGAAAACAGCAGCGACCAGACGCCGAAAACGAGCGACCGCATGCCGAGCGATAAACCGTTCCATACATTTTCCCAAGTCACAAGAAGAGGTCCCATCCGGAGCAGCAATGTGCCTCCCCTCTCGGCCGGGAACAAGATGCTCATCCACAGAAATGCCGCGGCAAACAACAAGAACGGCGTCAACAACGGGAAAATTGCCCGCCACGGAACACCGCCCAAGACGCGCAGCGCCGCGAGAGCCGCCGCCGCAACGATCAACGGCGTGATCGGATCGGTGCATAATACCATGGAAAAAATGACGACCGCCAAGCACCCCAGTTTTACCATAGGATTCAACCGCTGCAAATAAAAGTCACTTCGCTGATACAGATCGATCAAGCAAGCTCGCCTCCCGGTTTGCTCTTTCCCATCGCTCCAACGTCCATGACAATGGCGGTTTCATGCCGGCTCGCGACAGCAGCGCGCCGTCCGCGAAAAACCGCTCCGGCGTACCGTCGAAAGCGATACCGCCGTCGCACAGCAGCAGAACTTGGGACGCACAGCGCGCCGCCAATTCCATGTCGTGCGTGATCATGACAATCGTCCGCCCTTCTTGGCGCAGTTTCATAAGCAGCTGCACCATCTCTTCGGTGTAACGGCGGTCCTGCCCGAACGTCGGCTCATCCAATATCAACAAGCGCTGCCCGTGCATCAGCATGGAGGCGACGGACAGACGCCGCTTCTGGCCTTGGCTCAAAGTAAACGGGTTGCGGTCCCTGTGCTCCGACAAGCCGAACCGCTGAAGCTGCCGCTCCACCCGCTCCCGCAGCGCCTCGCCCATCGCTCCTTGCTTGAGCAATCCGTAGGAAAGCTCCTGCTCCACCGTATCGCATACGAACTGATGCTCCGGATTTTGAAACACATAGCCGATTTCCGAATATACGACTTTCTCTTCGAGCCGCGCCATGTCGGCGCCGTCGAACCGCACCGTTCCCGAATCCGGCTCCAGCAGCTTGACGCAAAGCTTGGAAATCGTGCTTTTTCCCGCGCCGTTGGCGCCGAGCAAAGCTGCGACTTGGCCCTGTTCCACCTTGAAGCCGACCCGGTTGAGTATCTTCCTCTTACTGCCGTAGGAGAACGAAACGTCCATAAACTCCAGCAGCGGTTTCCCAGTATCGCATGGGGCGGTCCGCGGCTCCTTCCCGAACTGCCTTTCTATTAAACGAAATCCGGATTTCCGCAGCCCCGTCTCCCATTCGTCCAACGTAACCGGAAACGGATCCCATATCATCCCGCTTTGTTCCAATTCAAATGCCCTCTCACACACGATCGGCGACCAGATGCCCTCTTTCATCAGCAGCTTGAGATGTCTCCGGAATACCGTCCTCGGCGCTCCGTCCGCAATGACATCTCCGTCTCCGCCAAACACGATCACCCGGTCCAACATCGGCATCAACGGCTCGAGCTTATGCTCTATGAAAATCATCGTTTTGCCCGTTTGCCGCGAAATCCGATCCAGCAGGGCAAACACTTCTTCGCTCGCCTCCGGATCAAGGTTGGCCGTAGGCTCATCGAGGATCATCACCTCGGGATCCATTGCCAGGAGACAGGCGATAGCGAGCTTTTGCTTCATTCCGCCCGACAGCTCGGAAAGTCCCGCTTCCTTCCAAGAGGTCAGACCGACCGCCTTCAGGCTCAGCTCCAGCCTTCGTTCCATCTCCGTCCTGGACAGCCTCATGTTTTCCAATCCGAACAACACTTCTTCTTTGACCGTGGACATACAAAATTGCGCTTCAGGATCTTGAAACAATATCCCCACCCGCTTGCACATCGTGCGCGGATCCGTCTCTCCGGGCGTCAACCCGCAAACCTCGATCGCACCGTCCATCTTCGCTTCCATGGATCGGGGAATGACACCGTTCAAGGCCAGCGCTAACGTGCTCTTCCCAACCCCGCTCGGCCCGAGAACGAGCACCCTCTCGCCTTGTTCCACGGACAGCGCGACACCGTTGAGCACGTTTCGCGGCTGAAACGGATACCGCAGAGAAAGACCGTCAGTCCGGATAAGCGGCATGCTCCCGCATCCTTTCGGACCGGTACAGCCGTCCGAGCGCGAAGTTGTTCAACACTCCGGTCCGGCACAGCGCATCGGCGATCGTCTTGCTGCCCCAACCCGCAAGCAGGGCGCCGCTGACCAGCATGGCAACGAACATCAGCCCTGTAATTACCGGCGAATACTGGCTATAACCGTACATGAAGTAAATCGTGACAAAGTTCGCCGAAACCCCTAGCATGCCGGAGAGCATCAGCACAGGCAGGCGGTACGCGCGCCAGAAGAACAGGGCAAACGCGATTTCAGCCCCGATACCCTGCGTCAACCCGAGAACGAGCACCACGCCCGCGCTTACGGAACCGACCAAAACCTCGGTGCCGGCCGCAATCATTTCGGCAACGAGAGCGACCCCCGGCTTGCGGATAATATAGGCGCATACGATGGGGGCCATAATCCAGAACCCTGTGAGCAACCCCCAGCCGATCGGACCGAATATTCCTTTAACCATCTGACCGAAAAAAATCCAGAGAAGATACAATACTCCAAACACGACCGATATGGATGCCATAACGACGATTTCCCGCAAATTCAAACCTTTTTTCCCATGCTCCATGCCGTTTCGTCCTCCCTCTCCCGATTCCGTTACACGGACACCGGTTTTACCGGCACGGGCCACTCTTCCAGCTTGTAAGCCATGTCAAAGAACATGTACTCCAATTGGCAGCTGAGCATGAAATGCTCCTTCATCCGCGCCTTCTCGTCTTCGTTGGCTTGTTCCGCCCAAGCGTCGAGCCTGTCGACGATGTCCATCATTCTCGGCCTGATTTCTTGGTTTCCGTAGAACATGATCCACTCGTAGAAAGGATGATCATCCTTCGGACGAACGGTATCGATAATGTGTTGGGCCGCTTCTATGTACGTCCACGGGCAAGGGAGAAGCACCGCATAAATTTCTCCTAGACTTCCCTGATGCGCGACCGTCAGCATGTGGCGCGTGTAATGGAGCGCCGTCGGCGCGAGGCGGTACCCTTGTAAATCCTCATAGCGTACGCCCGCCACTCTGCACAAATTGTTGTGCGGATGAATTTCGCTATTCAAGATAAATCCGATCTTGTCGTGAAACATGGCGATGTCGCCGCGGTCCTTGCATTTGGAGATGCCGAGCCCGTAAATTTGCATGTACACGTTCAAATACTCGAAGTCCTGCTTGACGTAATGAATCAACTGCTCCTTCTTCAACTCTCCCTTCGCGATTCCCTGCACGAACGGATGCTCGAAGATGGCGCGGAAGACCGGGTCCGCTTCCCGTCTTAAATCACTGCTGAAACTCATTATGAAAACCTCCTAGTGATTTTTTGTGGAAACCGCCAGAAGGCCGGCCGCTCATTGGAAACAAATAAAGCCGCTCCCAATGGAGCGGCTTAGTCGCATAAATGCATATAGCATCTTGCGTCAATCGGCGTCTGCTCCACTTTCCTACGCTGGTATGATCCAGATCAGGTTCAGAGGGTCCAAGGATAAATCCTTGTCTCAGCCTTAACTCGGCTCCCCTAGTGGTTCCCTATTCGATTCGTTTCCAAGGATACATTCCGGACTGCGTTGTTGTCAATACTTATTTGTCAATTTCTTCGCTGTCCAGACTTCGTTTCAACGAGGCTATATCCGTAACGGGAGATTGGCAGGCGTAATTTTCACATACGTATGCGGTTGCCCGGCCGTTGCGCATCGTCTTGTCGGCGATATGCGGCAGCACCTGCGCGACCTGTGTCTCCTCATGGGCGGAAGGGCGGAACGCCGCAACCGCATTCGGCAGAAACCGCCGCCGAACCTCGCGGACGAGCTCCTTCGTGTCTTCGGCGCCGGGATCGCCCGCGATAACGATCTCCTGCGGCTTCCCGTAAGCGATCGACAATGCGGTCAGCATGAGCGCGTGTCCGGTAGGATAACGTTGAACCGCTCCGGCGAATGCGCGGAAAGTGCGCTCCGCGTAATCGGCGAGCTTCGTATCCCCGGTGAGCCGCGCAAGGCGAAGCAGGTTGTACGCCGACGCTGAATTGCCGGAAGGCATCGCCCCGTCATACACCTCTTTCATACGGGTAAACAGCTGCTCGGCGTCTTCGCCGTAGAAGAAGAAGCCGCCGTCTTGTTCGTCCCAGAACAGACGAATCGACTCGCGGGTAAGTGTCAGCGCCTCGCGCAAGTGTTCGATCTCGAATGTGGCTTCATACAATTCGATCAAGCCCCAGACGAGGAATGCATAATCGTCGATATAGCCCGGGAACGCCGCTTCTCCGTCCCGGTACCGCGCGAGTAAGCGCCCTTCCGGCGTGCGCAGCTCGCGCAGCACGAATGCGGCCGCCCTCCGCGCCGCATCGGCGTAATCCTGCCGGTCGAACGCGGCCGAAGCCTTCGCTAACGCCGCGATCATCAGCCCGTTCCATGACGTCAATATTTTGTCGTCTTTGCCCGGATGAACGCGGCGCTCCCGGTTCGCGAACAGCTTCGCGCGCATCGCTTCCACCCGGTCCAGCCATTCGTTCGGGTCGGATTTGCCGCGCTTGGCGCGGTCCTCCAGCGTACCGTGCAGCAGATTTGGGATACTGTGCCCCTCGAAATTGCCCGCCTCCGTGATGTCGTACAGCTCGCAGAACAGTTCTCCGTCATCGGATCCGAGCACCTTCGCGATCTCATCCGGCGTCCAAACGTAGAACTTGCCTTCTTCACCTTCGGAATCCGCGTCCTCCGCCGAATAAAACCCTCCTTGCTCATCCGTCATATCCCGCAGCACATATTCGAAGATGCGCTCCGCGACATCCGCGTACTTACGTTTTCCGGTTACTTGATACGCCTCTATGTAGGCCATGGCGAGCAGCGCGTTGTCGTATAACATCTTCTCGAAGTGCGGCACCAACCATTGATGATCGGTGGAATATCTCGAGAAACCGAAGCCGATGTGGTCGTATATGCCGCCCCGGTGCATCGCATCCAGTGTCTTCTCCACGATGGCGAGCGCCCGGTCTTCCCCTGTGTAAGCGTTATAACGCAGCAATAACATCAGGTTGTGCGGCGTCGGAAATTTTGGCGCGTCTCCGAATCCTCCATGCTCTCCGTCGAACAATTGGCTGTACATGACGAACGACTCGTCCAGCGTCGCTTCCGACACCTCGCCCTTCAACCGCGAGATGGCGCGTTGGCTCGTTTGCTCCACAACCGAATTGCTCGTTTCCACTACTTCGTCGCGTGCATCGCGCCATTTTTCCGATATTTGTGTCAAGATCTCCATCAGACCGTGCCGCCCGAATTTGCGTTTCTTCGGAAAATAGGTGCCGGCAAAGAACGGCTTCTTCTCCGGCGTCATCACGATCGTGAGCGGCCAGCCGCCCTTCCCCGTCATCGCTTGGCAAACCGTCATGTACAAATTGTCCACATCAGGCCGTTCCTCGCGGTCGACTTTGATCGATATGTAATCTCTGTTGAGCAGTTCGGCGACTTCTTGATCTTCGAACGATTCACGCTCCATGACGTGGCACCAATGGCAGGTGCTGTAGCCGATACTGAGGAAGATTGGTTTGTCTTCGGTCTTTGCTTTCGCGAAGGCTTGTTCCCCCCACGGATACCAGTCAACCGGGTTGTAGGCGTGTTGTAGCAAATATGGTGATTTCTCATTTATCAAACGGTTCGGATTTCGCCCCTCATTAACGACCATTATGAATCCCTCCATAACTTGTTCGATGTTGGGTTAATATTAACCAAATTGCCGAAAAAAGTCACAAGCTATGAACTTTTTATTCAACTGTATGTTTGGAGGGCTTTATCGCATAATGGAGCAATCTGAGAGAAACGGTAATCATAAAACGCTTTCGAAGCCTTACAACTCATGGTGGATATTCTGTTGCTTGGATAAGATCAGGCTCTAATTATCATTCGTATCGAAGCGGTATAGACCGAAACGTTTACGTATAAGATGGACCGTTAGAAGCAAGACGGGAATGATAAGGCTAACAAGAGGCAGGAGTACACCCATGATCACTTTTTGCCCTTTCATTGAAAACTCGCTCCAGTTGCCTGCTGTCATCATTGAGGAGAAAAGAATGGTTACTCCTATTGGCAACACCAACGTTTGCGGCTTCTTCACATGGAATAAATCCGATGCGATGCTCACTGCGGCATAGCACTTAATGGCGCATTTGAAAAAGGCATTAATAATTAATGTGAGAATGACAATGGCATCCAAACGCTGCAGAAAATCCGCTATGTTCACTTTGCTGATCGTTAAAAATAATGGAAAGGTGGACCGGCTGTAAATACTGACCCCAAGAACAGAGATCTCGACAGCATGCGTGACGCTTAATAAGAGCCCGCTGAATATCAGGGCGATTGACCCCGTCCTTCTTCCCGACTGGATTTTATTCAAATAGGGAAGAATGGCCGCAAAACAAATCATCTCACCGAAGGGAAAAAAGAGTATGTTGCGAAATGCTGATTCCACAATAGGCTTCCATCCCTCACCAAACAAAGGAAACAGATTATGAATATCAATGATACCGGATAATAAAACGAAAAGATTGCCTAAAACGCCTAAAATAATAATGACTAGCAGGTATATTTCCGCCGTTCTTGCCAATGCTTCTATTCCTAAATACAGAACATAAATAACCGCCATCATCAACAACGCATTGATGACAAATGGCGGCGTCACGTCTAATGCAGTAGTTACCAGCAGCTCGCCGGTTTCCCGCAAAACTCTTGCGTCATTATGTATGAAAAAGCCAAGATAAAAGAGACTCACCGGCCAACCGATATAGTTTCCGAATATTTTGCGGATGTAACCGCTTAGCGGCAGACCGGGGAACTGACGATAAAGATAATCATAAATAAGAAATAACAGGACGCCTCCAACTAGAGCCAATAATATCGATATCCAAACACTCTGTTCCGAGACAAATCCTATCGGTACGACAAGTGCGGTTCCAAGTTCAAACAAAACGATCAAGGCAAACAGTTGTCTTGCGTTAATTCTCACGATTTTCATTACATCCCGCCCGCCCTTTCTCTTCCGCTTATCACTGTTGTTCAGACAGATAAGGTTTTATCCGCATGCCTGAACGCCGGATGAATGCATCCACCTTGACGTCAACCTTGCTCTCGGCAAATATCTTGTCCCACTCTTTCTTCATTTTCTTCCACGCTTTCGGGTTTGCCCGATTGACGGCTTCCCCAAAACCAAAGATATCGCTTTCCTCACGCTGCGCGGCCTTGACAGCCTTCATGACTTCCTTCTTTGTCTCCAAAGCCCATTGTTTTTCCAGTTTCGTGATTTCCTCTACCTTACTCAAGTCCATTGGACATCTTACTTCGCTCACATGTCCTTCTTCCCGTATATGGATATGGAAAACCGGTTTTCGGTTTTGAACTTTGGCGTTAACCTTCGTTTGGGAACGAACCACTTCAATGCCTATGGCGTCTTTTTTATCTTTGCAATCCAGATCGACAACGGTGCTCTTCATTTTATTTCGAATCCATAAGGCACCGCGGCCCTCATCACCATTCAACCACCGTTTCAGCTTTCCGTTCTTAAAAAGGGCGATTCCCGTAATATCCGCCCGGGCCGGCACATTCGTTTGCCGCAAGTTTGAACTCTTATTTCCAACTTCCGGTTCTCCTACGATTTTCACCCCGCTGATGATCGGCGTTCCTTCGCTTTGTAAAGCCTTTATTACCTGATCCATTTCGACTTTTATGTTCTCCGACCAAAGTTTTGACGTCATTTTCATTTGTCCCGCAATATTATTTGCCGGAATTTTCTCGAGCGGCGTAAGAACCTTGACAATCGAATCTGCTTCGCTTCCTCTGGCGACGAGCACCATCGTAGTAAGACGGATTTCGTGAGACCGTTCAAAAAAATCAAATATATCCCGAACTCCTTGTTTCGCTAACGGTTCCCCTATGACAATCAGCTGTAAATGCGCAAAGAAAAGCTGCCGCGGTACTTTTTGCGATGCTTTGCGGATGGCTCCAAACAGGTTATCTCCAGTTCCCGTATAGACAGTTACCGGTGTAACATTTTGCGGTCCCCCTCCCGCTACTACTGCCGCTACGTTACCTGGATTGATAATTTGAAAAGATACCTTATATTTATTGGTTTCTGGAATTTTATCTACCCCCATTGCCGCAACAATGGACAGTTCTTTCAGTTCTCTTCTGTTCCAGCAACCTGCGAGCAGGGGCATAATACATAGAAGCAATACAAATAAAATGGACCATTTAGTTTTCATCCTTATTCCCCTTGGTCTTGTTCTCTTTTGGAATGGAAGGCTGCAAATCCGGCTTCATCCGAGTCATGTTATTTTGGCTGATCAAGCGGGGACGAGTAAGGAATGACCACATAGGCAAACGGAGTACGGCGTCCTTCTGATCTGCCGGAATAAACGGGGCAAGCGGAGTCATAAAAGGTACCCCAAAAGAACGCAAACTGCATAAATGGGCTGTAATGATGATAGCGATGACCGCAACTCCGTAAAAACCAAAGGACGCTGCAAATAACATGAGCACAAATCGGAGTAAACGCACAGAAATCGCCATATTGAAAGTCGGGGTGACAAAACTGGCGATCCCCGTAATAGAGACCACAATCACCATCGCTGAAGAGACGAGTCCCGCTTGCACCGCCGCCTGTCCCAATACCAGCGCTCCAACGATCGATACCGCTTGGCCGATGGCCCGCGGCATGCGAACGCCGGCCTCGCGCAAAATCTCAAAGCTGGTCTCCATTAGGAACGCCTCGACAAAAGCGGGGAAAGGAACAGCTTCCGTTTGTGCCGCCAAACTGATCAAAAGAGGAGTCGGAATCATTTCCTGATGGAATGTAATGGCCGCGACATAGATGGAAGGTCCTAATAATGAAATTAGAAGAGCTACATACCTTAACAAGCGGATCGCTATTCCAATATCAAAACGTTGATAGTAATCTTCAACAGACTGAAAGTGCATAAAAAACGTCGAGGGTAAAATAAGGACAAATGGTGTTCCGTCCACCAAAATACATATTCGGCCTTCCAATAAATTCCCGACTGCAACATCCGGCCGCTCGGTATTGTACATTGTAGGAAATGGGCTAAACGGGTGATCCTGAATCAACTCTTCGATATAACCGGACTCCAATATGCCGTCAATTTGGATGGCATTGAGCCTTTGCTTTACCTCCTGCACAATTTGATCGTTTACGATTCCTTTAATATACATGATCGCTACGGTAGTATGTGTGACATTACCGATGATCATTGGCTCCAACCATAGATTAGGACTCTTGATCCGACGGCGGATAAGGGATACATTAGTCGCAATAGACTCAGTAAAACCGTCTTTAGGACCGCGAATGACAACTTGGGAAGACGGTTCCGTAATGGATCTTGCCCCTCCGCCCCTCGTATCGCTGCTGATTGCTTCGGCTGAACCATTAAACAAGATGACGGTTTCGCCTGACAAAAAGGATAGGAGTAATCCATTCCAATCCTTGATGACTTGAACATCTCCCATCAGAGCATTATCTATAATAAAATCCAGGACATTCTTTTCCGATGCCATGTATTTGAATGTTTCATGAGCGGTATCGAACATCAAGGAGCGGTTGACAAAATCATCGACTAACTTCTTGTCGGTTAAACTGTCGATAAAAACTGCCGCTGCTTGAAACTGGGGAAATGCAATTTCAAATTCTCGAATTTTGAGATCGGCACTATTTCCAAGTTCCTGCCTAATCTGTTGAAGGTTCTCTTTTAAATCTAATGACAGGGGCCGCGTATTCGTATTGCCGGTCATTTCTTCATTTTTGTTTCCTGTTGCCCCGCTCTTAAGAAATCGATACCGATTGAACATGCTGATCCCTCCTTTTTCCATGACATTTATTAGCATTTAAATTTGAATTTGTTTTTATACGTCACTTTCGGGATATATTTGGCACATTATTTGTAAATAATAACTATGATTGTGTGTATAATGGATCTTAATCTTTGGAGATGTGATTGGCATGAAAATTTTGGGTATCTTTTTCTTGGTTAATTTATTAAATTTCAGTTTTGTTTACATCGTTGATCGGCTGGCGGGACTGAAATTTTCCAAGACTTTAAGAAATATGTCAGAGCCTTTCTCAACCATGACATTTCCGGAATACGTTATTACGATTGTCTTGCTAATTATGGTGTTCGTCCCGCCCATTTTTTCTTTTTTTAAAAAACAAAGGAAATAACCACTGCAAAACATAAAAGTCAAGTCCTTAGTGGACTCTTGAGTATGTCGTCACCCATTCCGATCAGACCTTATCTTCATCACCGGGCGAAGGGCATCAGGCAGGGATATTTTTCGGACAATCGCAGAAGATAAAGGAAGATTTTACATTTGAGATTACTCAAGAATTGTTTTTTGTAGGTGAGTTACGGAGGCTAGGTACTGCGCGGAAACATGAAAAGGAGAAAGAACATGTACGAATTTATCAATTCATGGTGGGGCATTTTTACGTTATTTTTTGGGGGTACGGTGCACTGTGTTTATTCGGGTGGGTTCTCAATCAATTTATCAGGGATTTTATTGATAGGGCGACTTTTCCTTGGCTAATCGAAGCTTAGCATGCCCAACAACAAAAAGAAAAACCCATGTTTGATTAACATAAGCTGTTATGAAAAAGGCTTCGCAGATCGTTCTGCGAAGCCTTTTTCATTGCTGATAGTCCGTCAATCTGTGATATTGCTCGTGTAATACTCGATGATATCTTTGCGGCGAATAATGCCGATATTAAATAACGGATATGCCGTAAGAACATAAAAGCACCTTCCTAACGTGGTGCTTTTATGTTTTATTTACATGCTTCCATTTCGTGTTTGTATTGTTTTCGAATAGGGGAATATAAATACTGTTTTCAAGAAAGGAGATGAGCGGCAGTTTGACATTAGAGCGTCTAGTACTTGTCATAATTTGGGTTATAAGTATTCTTGCAATCATTTTGTTTATTCCAAAACATAAACGAAGAGAGGCCATTATGTCTTTTTTTGCATGTCAATCGATTATATGGGTGAACAGTATGCTTCACGTTAAATATGGTCTGCTGTCGTTTCCTGTCCGCGAGTTTCCGAAAGCAACCGAAGTTTTATTCACAACGGAGTATATGATGTATCCTTTGATGGGTGCCTTTTATTATATTTATGAACCCAAATCAGGGAAACTGCTGCGGCTCTTCTATTTGGCCGGCTGCATATCCTGTCTTACCGTCATTGATACAATTATTAGTACGTACACGAATCTTATTAAATACACGAAGTATTCTTGGTTTTGGACATGGATTGATTTCTTCTTGATCTTCTTGTTAGCTAACGTTTATTGTAAATGGTTTTTCAAACATGGAGCATTTTATCAAGATCGGAGAACAGCACGATGAAAATGGAATCGATGATATTGGTTTCTGTATGGATAACGGCGTTCTCCCTGTTTTTCTTCATTCCACGCAAAAAATTTCGGCTGGCTCAAACGGCTTTATTGTTCAAACAGATGCTTACATGGATAATCGGTCTTGTTGTGGTAGAACTCGGATGGATCGAGTACCCGGTACGTGAATTTGCATCGGTGATCAGATCAAGCTTCACTTTTGAGTATTTGGCTTACCCAATTATATGCGGGCTCTTTAATGCGCGTTATCCGGAGAATAGAAGCTTGCTTTTCAAACTGTTTTACTACAGCTCGTACTGCACTGTAATTACAGTAGTTGAACTGCTTATCGAAATCAATACAAATCTGGTCAATTACATTCATTGGTCATGGTACTGGACATGGATAACGTTGTTTATCACATTTTTTATGTCCCGTAAATTTAGCAAGTGGTTCTTCAGCATAAGTGTGCCAAAGGGTGAAATAACGTAAGAACAGCCTCTTGTTCATGTCAACAGGATTTTATTGATGCTGATCGTTCTGCGAAGCCTTTGCCATTGCTGAAAGTCCGGTCAATCTGTGATATTCCTCGTGTAATACTCAATGATATCTTTGCGGCGAATTATGCCGATAAAAACACCGCTGTCGTCTGCCACGGGAACAAAGTTCTGATCGGCCGCGAGATGGAGCATTTCGTCCAGATCGGAGAATTCCGAAACGCTTTCGTTATGGATTCGACGTTTAATTTCATGGACCTTGACGGTGTGCATATTTTCAAAGCTCAACCCGGGGGTGTACTTCATTTTCCAAAACAGATCCCCTTCAGAAAGCGTTCCTATATATTTACCTTCATCGTCGATAACTGGAACCGCCGTGTAATGATGGTGTTCCAACAATTCCATAGCCTCTCGCATAGTGGCAGATGAGGTGATATATGCCACTTTTTCCTTCGGAAATAGAAAGTCAGATATTTGCGGCATCGGTCGCAGCCTCCTTCTAAGAGACCTCATTTTACTCATATTTTTTTAGTTTAGCACACCGATCAATGAATTGAAACCCAAAGGAAACTCAAGCCTGACGGCGTTCCTTGTCCTGAGAAATTCCATCTGATACCTTGCTTGCAACAAGACTTTTATCCTCGAATGCCGTCGAGAGAACAATTAAAGGCGTTGAATACCCGAAGGCGTTGCAGGCATCAAGGAATTGGGCCAGCGATTCTGTCGTTTCAGTTAAAACCTTCATCAAATAATTATATTCTCCGCTAATCCTGTAAAGATCGATAACCTCAGGACACGCCTCGCTAAAAGCAATGAAATCCTTGCAATTATTAGTTTTAAACAAAACGAATGCAGTTGTATGCTTGCCAAGTTTAGTAGGAGATAGCTCCGCCCTGTAGGCTTTTATGACTCCTTGCTCTTCAAGCTTCCTTAGTCTTTCCGCTACTGCCGGCTGCGACATAGCAATCATCCGGCTCATCTCGGAAACCGGAATCCGGGCGTTATCGTAAAGCGCCGACAAGATTTTATAATCGATTTGGTCCATGATCACAACACCTCATTTTCATAAAGTATTTGGCCTTAAACAAATTAGTAATTAAGTTATATTACTCAATATTCCTAATTAATCTTATTTAAATTGTACATTGTCTTTACTAAAATGTCATTAACAAACCAAACAGTAAAGGAGAATGAATCAGTGACAACGACATTAAATGAAGTTATGACGAATGACGAGGTCAAATTTTTTACGCTCGGAGATGGAGTTCTTATTGCTTATCGATTCGATGGACCGGAGAGCGCACCCGTATTGGTTATCGCAAACTCGATTGCCACCACGATGAACATGTGGGATGGACAAATTGCGGAGCTGTCAAAGCATTTCCGCGTTCTCCGTTACGACTATCGGGGGCATGGCGCTTCTGACGCTCCGGGAGGAGCGTATTCGATGGACCGGATGGGTCGGGACGTGATCGAACTGCTCGACGCGCACAATATCAACCGGGTTCATTTCCTTGGACTTTCGTTAGGCGGCGTAGTCGGACAATGGCTTGGCATCCATACTCCCGAGAGGATCGAACGGCTGATTCTTGCCAATACCTCTTCATATTTGGGACCAGCCGGGCAATGGGATAGCCTGATAGCCTCCGTACGGCAAGCAGAAAACCTTTCGGGATTCGCCGACATGTTCATCGGAAATTGGTTTCCTTCGCAAATGCGGGAGGCGGAGAGCGCTCTTGTATCATCGTTTCGCAACATGGTGCTTTCCACTCATCCGCATGGGCTTGCCGGAGCCTTTGCCGCGATTCGCGACTTCGATATGCGTCGGACAGCTGCGCTTATCAGCAGCCCGACATTGGTCATCGGCGGACAGTACGATACGGTGACTCTCCCAAGTCATAGCGAATTGATCGCCGCGACGGTTCCTGGCTCAAAACTGGTCATATTGCCCACAGTCCACTTGCCGAATATAGAGCGTCCGGCCGACTTCCTGGGCACGGTGCTCGACTTTTTGCTCTCGAATGAGATGTGACCAATCAATAAGCAAGGAATGGAGAACGACAAATCTTATTGAACAGTCGGCTTCCGTTTCATTCCTTCCGCGCGGTTCTATTATGAAAAGAGGCTAGCCAAATGGCTAACCTCTTTTGTTATGGGCCGACTATTCCATCAAGACAGCAATCGGCAAGAAACGTAATATCAATCCTTGTGTTAGAATCAAAAAAGTGGACGCCTAATTATAAAAAGGAGGAAACCATCATGAATGATGCCAAATGCAGTTTAAAACAGGTAATCCAACCCATCACCCCCCACTTGTGGTTCAACAAGGAGGCGAAAGAAGCCGCGGAGTTCTATTGTTCCGTATTCCCGGATTCCAAAATCTCGAGCACGACGACGTTGCACAATACACCCTCAGGTGATTGCGATGTTGTTTCGTTCACTGTGGCGGGACATCCGTTTATGGCTATCTCTGCGGGGCCGCTCTTTAATTTCAATCCTTCCATCTCGTTTTTCGTTAATTTCGATCCGTCCCGGGAAAAGAACGCGAGAGAAAAGATAGACGAGGTTTGGAATAAGCTGTCCGAAGGCGGCTCCGAACTTATGCCGCTTGACAAGTACCCGTTCAGTGAGCGGTATGGCTGGATCCAGGACAAGTACGGTGTTTCATGGCAGCTCATTCTGACGAATCCGGATGGAGAGCCGCGGCCCGCGATTGTGCCCTCTTTGATGTTCGTAGGCAATAACTGCGGGAAAGCGGAAGAGGCACGCGAGTTCTATCTTTCGATCTTCCGTAATGCCAAACCTGGCGCCCTCTTCCGGTATGGACCCGGCCAAGAACCGAACAAAGAGGGAACGGTTATGTTCACCGACTTTATGCTGGAGAACACCTGGTTTGCGGCAATGGACAGCGCGCTGGAACACCAGTTCAACTTCAACGAGGCAATTTCCCTAATGGTCTGCTGTGAGACGCAGGAGGAAATTGACTACTACTGGGGAAAACTTTCCGCGGTACCCGAGGCCGAGCAATGCGGCTGGCTTAAAGACAAATACGGCCTCTCGTGGCAGATCTCCCCCGTCGCACTGGACGAGATGATGATCAAGGGCACGCCGGAACAACGCGATCGTGTCACGCAGGCGTTCTTGAAGATGAAAAAGTTTAACATTGCGGAATTGCAAAAAGCATTTCAAGGGAAATGACCAAGCAATAAGTCGCGGCGTACGCTCAGCGTGCATCAGGCAGACCATTGAAGGTGACCCCGCTCTCTTGTTGGGCGGTGTCACAGTGCGGCCCGATCGTCACATGTGAAAAAATCCTCGATCCGTATTGTCGGAATCGAGGATTTTACGTTATGGAGCCAAGGGGGATCGAATCCCTGAGCGCATCGCTGCCAGCGATGCGCTCTCCCAGTTGAGCCACACACGGTTCGGTAAGAGAATCTGTATGCACGGTCGGTTCCTTTTCTAACACCATAGAGGCTCACGTAACGTCAGGGTCAAGATACTTGATTTAGTGATTCGAAGTATTTCTTTCCGTACATTTATTTTAATAATTTCGAACCATCTGGTTATATTTTTTCAAGGCTTAATAAAGACCCTGCAGTTTCATTAGAAAGAAAGAAATCTTTACTTCTTTCTTTTTCAAGGCGATAATAAAAATAATGCAATTCACGAAAAAGACAAAGGTTAGTGATCAAAATGGCCAAAAAAATTGACAATCATACAATGGAGGCAATCAAACGATTGCTTCAGCAATATAATGTGAAGGAAGACAGTCGGATCGTTATTGATTTAAAAAATAACCTCATGAACGAGTACGACGAAACCGGGATTTCGGATTTAATGAGTATAAGGGGGACCATTTCCGACGAACGGGCAAAAGAATGGTCGAAGGAAATTGAAGAAATGAGGGAAGGATGGTGAAAAAGGGGGTCATTTTGATACAAACATTGCTATTGGTTTGTTGAATGATAACAAGAAAGCAGTTGAAACGATCCAAGTACTTCAGAAAGACTCCTATGAGTTTTACTTTTCCGTTATCACGAAATGCGAATTGATTAGCGGCGCAAAAAATGATATTGAAATGCAAGCCGTCAAGAGCATCGACAAAAGCCGCTTTATTGATGTTAATAATGAGATTGCTACAATTGCCGGAGAAATCAGGCTGGAGCAAAAAAGAAATGAGAATCGGGTGGTAAAAGCTCCCGATTCATTAATTATTGCAACAGCAATCCATAGAAAATATGATCTTTTCACATTCGACAAAGGCATGTCGTTCGCAGAAAGCTATGGAATCATTTTAATAACGTAATCCCGGTTACCCTAATATGACCAAAGAAAAATTCATGTCACCAATAGGTGATGTTTTGCCAAGTTCCCCCCCAACAATATCCATTCTGTCAGAGTCAATATATTCGATTTACCTGGAACAAAGAAGAAAATCGGGTCGTTAAAGCACCCGATTCATTCATGGAGGACGAGGAACGTTGGCGTCATCGCGGCCGTTACTTCCTAAGCGCGTAATGGACGACGAGGTTCCCGGATTCAAACGTTCGCGCCTCAACCAATGTCAGATCGCACTGTTTTACGTCCGGAAACAAAGGTTTCCCTTCGCCAGCAACTACCGGAGTGACAATAAAGATATATTCATCGATCAAGCCTTCCTTGGAAAGCTGCTGCACTATGGATCCGCTGCCCAATACAAGAATATCGGAACCGGCGTGTTGTTTGATTTGTTTCACGACTTCTATCAAATTTTGGTCATAGAATCGAGTGTTAGCCCAGGTCGTGTCTTTGACGGTCCTGGAGAAAACAATCTTGGTCATGCCGGTTAATTCCGCGGCAATCTCCTTCTGATGCGAGGACGCATTAGGGTCCTGAAGAACCGGAACCCAGGAACGTTCGAAGCCGCTGAAAGTTTTGCGTCCCAAAATCAACGCGTCCATGCTGCCGCACATTTCATGCGCCGCTTTGTCAACTTCAGGGTCGTGGATAAACCAGTCCATCCCGAAATTCGCTTCATTCGGGCTGGCAAAATAACCGTCGATCGAGATTCGGTTTAACATTTTCACTTTGCGCATTCGCCATCGCTCCCTTGATAACAGGTAGTTATTCCCTGCTGGATTAAGGTAATAGTACCCGGATCGGCGGCTAAATAATTGGACAAAACCGTCCTTTCTACAAGTAAGAGGATCCTGCCAGATCGTTATGAAATTCACTGACTTTCATCGCAATATGCTTCGGACTAACCCAGGAAAAAGATTTCATATCGCGTATGAAATGAGACTGATCGTAATAATTGAGAGCATAAGCGACATCGGATAACCGTTCATACTGCCCCGAGTGCATCATTCGCAAGGCTTCATTGACTCGTCTAACCCTTATGAACAAGTGCGGCGGGATGCCTACAACGCGGGTGAATCGTTTCTGGAACTGCCGCTCAGAAATATGTAAAGCTTTGATCAGATCGTTAACGGACACAGACGGGATATGTTCTTTAATATAGTCGAGGGATTGTTCTATAAGCTCGTCGCGTTTATTGGCTTGCTTCCCTTTCTCCTCCAGAAAGGAAACAAGCAAGGAAACGCGTTCATCGGTTGAACTAGCGGACATAAGCTGATTCTCCAGCTTCACGGCAGCAAATTGAGCTGCGGACAAAAGGCCCTGGCAATACTCTGATGCGTCCCATCCAAACAAAGTGTACAAAGCATGCGGCTTAAACACAACCTGGATGGTAGTATACGGCGCACCTCGAAAGCGCATAACGCTCGGTTCCGATCCTTGTCCGTGCAGAAACAGGACAGGAACGTCCGATGATGCGGCAGAGCGGATTGCAATGCTTTCGATGGCGGCGGTTCGGTCCGCTGCAAGCTGAAATACGATACCCGGATATCCGCTCGGACATACCTTCACCTCAAGCGGCTGATTTCCCGTATGCTCGGCAATGCGCAAGCATTCTATATCCCTGCTTAAAGCCTGTGGCGGAGACAATAAGGTAAAATGGATTGTCGTCATAATATTTTATTTTACAACGATGCATTGGATTGTAAAAGACCCGGAGCCGACGCATATACTGCGTCGGCCCCGTCGGCAAACTCCCGGCTTACTTGGACTTCAGAAATTCGTTCAATTGCTCTTGCTTGACTTGGATCGCTTTGTCCAGACCGGCTGCTTTCATCGCTTGCATATATTGCGGAATCGTCTTTTCCGGATCCACGGAGCCGGTCTCAAGAGCGGCATCGAAGCTGCGCTTCACATTCAGCAGGGCAGCCGCTTCCGTCTTGATCGGTTCGGCGTCAAACGTAAAGCCGAGTGCGGGGGACAGCTTGGCGCCTTCGTTAAATTTCTTGAACTGCTCCCATTTGTCCGGGGCTTCCGTATCCCATACGTAGTTCAAGAATTGGTTGCCGAACTCCCACGAGATATTCGGCGTGTAATTGCCGGTTTTATCCGATGCGCTGATGATTTCCCCGTTGCGGGTATAATGCGTGCCTTCAATCCCGAACACAAGCAGGTTCACCAGCTCTTTGTCGGTATGCAGCAGATTGATCAACATCATCGCCCGTTCCGGATCTTTAGACGTAGTCGAGATGGCCAGCATGGCGCCCGCCGTCTCGCCGGTGGAAACCGTCGCTTCGTTAAGCGCGATTTGCCCGAGCTTGCCCTGCAGCCCCGCAGCCGGCTCCGTTTCCTTGTCTTTGCCCGGCTTGAGCGAAACCGGAATCGCGAAATATTTACCCGATTTCAGCGCGTCCGTACCGGACAATTGCGTCGTCGCGGCGTCTTGATTGATATACTTCTTCAGAAAGAAGTCGCGTGTAATATTCAACAGCTCTTTATAACGATCGACTTCAAGCTTGGATTTGACGACCGTCTCCGTACCGTCCTTCAAAATAACGCCGTCAACGTCGGTGTTCCCCAAGAAGTCCAGATTAGACATATAATGCGTAACGAAGTTCTCGCCTTCCCTGAAGAAAATCGGCGTCATGTCGGTTTCTTCCGACACTTTTTTGAAGATCGGTTCGAGGTCGGATACCGATTTCACGCCGGACATATCAAGTCCTAACTGCTCAGCAATGTCCGTACGGTACAATAAGCCGCCTTGCGCCGCCATCTCTTTGTGTGTCGGTATGCCGTAGTTTTTGCCGTTGATTTTGGACCCTTCCAAGAAGGCCGGGTCAAGCGTCTCCAGAATGCCTTGACCGTGGCTGTTCAACAGATCGCCGAGATCGAGGAATGCGCCTTTGGCCACGTTCACCGCATGGTTCGTCCATTGAGCCGTGAAGTAAATATCTACCTTCTCCTGGGAACCGATCATCAGGTTGCGCTGATCGTTCCACGCGCCCCAATCGATCGGACGAAGATCGACCGTCGCGTTGATTTTGTCTTTCAGATGCGCGTTGATCGCTTCCTCAACCAGTTTCTCGTCAGCCTGCGGAGCGCTGGGAAATACGACGACGAGTTCATACGGCTCCAGACCGGCTGCTCCCCCTGTTTCTTCGGTCGTCTTGTTCTCCGGTTCCCCGGCCGGAGGAGCTTCGTTGCCCGCGTTGCTGCTGCCGCCACCGCAGCCGGCGAGCACGACCGATACGGTAAGCAGCAATGCAAACACGAGGTATGTGCCCTTTCTCGCTTGCTTCATGATTCGCAAAACCTCCCCTAATGTTTTCAATAATATGCTAATCCGGCTCAAATACCGGAACCAGCCAAATCCGTAGACGCTTGCCAATCAACCTTTGACCGCGCCGAGCGTCAAGCCTTTGACAAAATACCGTTGGAAGAACGGATACGCAAACACGATCGGGCCGATCCCCATGACGCCCATGGCCATCCGAACCGTCTCGCTCGGCAGCGTGATGACACCTCCGCTTCGGGTAATCTCGGCGGCGATGGTGGGGTTCTGCGCAATAAACTGGATGTTCTGCAGCGCTTTATACATCAAATATTGGACGGTATACTTCTCCTGATCGACTATAAACACCATCGGCAGGAAGAAGTCGTTCCAATACAGCAGCGTCTGGAATAAGGCAACGCTAGCGAGCACGGGAGTCGAAAGCGGAAGCACAATGCTCAAGAATGTCTTTAATTCCCCTGCGCCATCGATTCTTGCCGACTCGATAACGGGGCCCGGGATAGATGTCTGGAAAAATGTCCGCAAGACCAAAATCCAGAACGCCGACCCCAGAAACGGCATGATGAGCGCCCAGAGCGTATCCTTCAAGTGCAGGATATTGACATACACCATATACCACGGAATCAGGCCGCCGTTGAACAGCATGGTGAAAATCGCGAAGAATGAAAATACTCTTCTATGCGGGAAGTCGGGTCTAGAGATCGGGTACGCATAACAAGCCATCATCAACACGCTGAGCAGCGTCCCTACGACGATGACGAAGAGCTGCACTCCGTAAGCCCTAACGATCGCCATCCAATCGATGAACAGAAATTTATAGGCTTCCAAGCTGAAATTTTGCGGGATAAATTTATAGCCGTCGCGGATAATGTCCGTCTCCGAAGAGAAGGAGACGGCCGCGATCAGGACGATCGGCAGCAAGCAATTTAAGGAATATAACGCGAAGAAAGCGTTTAATGCGATTTGGGATGCCCGTGACGTCCCGGATACCTGTTTCATGACTAGAGGCCACCTCCGAATGAACTAAAACAGCGCGTTGTCTTTATTGATCCGACGGACGAGCCAGTTGGACAGGAAGACCAGCAAAAAGCCGATCACCGCTTGATAGAAATTGGCTGCCGACGATAATCCGATATCGCCGAACGCAAGGAACGTACGATATACATAAGTGTCGAGCACGTTCGTTACTTCAAACAGCATGCCCGATTCGCGAGGAAGCAGATAGAACAGGCCGAAGTCGGCGAACATGACCCGGCCGACCTGCAGCAGCGTCATGATCGTCATGAGCGGCACGATGAGCGGCAGCGTAATGCTCCAGATTTGCCGCCATTTTCCCGCGCCGTCGATTCGGGCCGCTTCGTAGTACTCGTCGTCGATCGACAGCATGGCGGCCATGTAGATAATCGTATAATACGGCAGCCACTTCCACGTATTTACGAGCGGAATAATATAAGGCCACCACTTCGTCTCGAAATAAAATTGAATACGTTCCAAGCCTAATAACGGAAGCAGGGTAGAGTTGACGAAGCCGAAGTCCCCCAGAAACGCGAATACCACGTAACTGAGCACGACCGGAGACAGGAAGTAAGGCAAGAACAAGACGGTCTGATACGCTTTGGAAAAAAAACGGTTCCGCAATTCATTCAACATCAACGCAAAGACGATCGGAACGACCAAATTCAAGACGATAAAAGCCAGATTGTACGCAATCGTGTTGCGTGTGATGATCCAGGCGTCCCTCGTTTTGAACAAGTATTCAAAGTTTTTGAACCCGACCCACGGACTGCCCAAGAAGCCGTCCTGGAGATTATAGTTTTTGAACGCCACAACGACGCCGAACATCGGCAAATAGTTGTTGATAATGAAAAAGGCGATCATCGGCAGCATCATAATGTAGAATATCCAATATTTCCGAAGCGTACGGAATAGCTGCATCGGTTTTTCTCCTCCCCGCTTTTGTCTATGATCCCATTATAAAAGAGCGGACAGGGCCCGCTCTTTTCATTCGGTTACCATAATGGTGATTTGGTGACTTTTTCACCCAATCCGCTGATATTTCCGCCGGTACTCGAACGGAGTCAATCCGGTCGACTTTTTGAACATCTTGGTAAAATGCGAGAAGTTGTCGTACCCGACCGCCATTGCGATATCGCTGATTTTCAAACCCGTCGATTCCAACAGCGGCTTCACTTTGGCGATTCTCGCTTCCAGAATATAATCCGTAATCGATAATCCGGTTTCTTTCTTGAACAAGCGAGACAGATAGGCCGGGTTGAGATATACATGTCGTGCAATATCCTCGCGGTTCAGGTCTTCGGATATATGCTCTTCAATAAAGCGGATCGCTTTCTGCGTAAACGAGGACACAGACTTGCTGTGCTCGTTGATATAATCGGCAGCCTTACGGGCGAACGGGACGGCCCATTCGCGCATGCGCTGAATCGACTTTACGATCGAACCGGAATCACGCCAGTCGGCATCGCCGTAAACCTCTTTCATTGATATCGATTTTTTCTGCAGCACGTCGTACACCATGTAGACCAGCCCATGATAGTAGCCGTCCAACAGAAAGGCGTCTACTCCGCCCTTCTCCATCCGCTCGAAGCTCGCTTCGATACGCAGCAGCAGCTCTTGGCTTTTGCCGGATTCCAGCAGCTGTCCCCAATCCTGAAAGCTAGGCTGGTATGCGAATGAGGCGGACTCCTCTTTAAACTCGCTTTGCCAAATCACCGAACCGCCTCTGGATAAATAATTCCGTTCAAGCGAAGTTAAGCGCTGCACGGCGTTGTTTATATCCCGTACATCGACCGGCTCTCCGACATAACACGAGATTTCGCAGCGCAAATAACTTTTGCACATGTCGATGAACAACCTGCAATTGTCGGCAATCATCCTCCTGTCTTCTTCTGAAGGCGCATACACAATCGCGAATAACACACCGCTTGCTTCTTGAATGACTTGTCCTTTCAACTGCTTTAGGATGATTTCTTCCCCCGCGTTCTTGACCGCATATGTCATAATCTCCTCGTCCCGCGAGTTTAACGCTTCATTCCACTCTTCGACACTGATTAAGATCAGTTGAACGCGATCATCCGCCGTTAACGGGATGTTGTACAGCGAATATGCGCTCTCCAGTTGGGCGGCTCCGAGCGGTATGCGAAGATTCATTGCATCCTGCCAGAACCGTTCGGTCAAGATCGGAAGCTGTTTATTCCACTGCTGATAGTAGTACTCATAGGTTTGGTGGAACTCCCGCTGCTGCTCCTCCGCTTTTATTTTATCGATCGCCTTCAGCAGCGTCGCCTTGATATGCTGATGATCGATCGGCTTTAGCAAGTAGTCGAAACTATCCAACTGCAGAGCTTGCTGAGCGTAGACGAAATCGGCGTGCCCTGTCAGAAAGACGGTCTCCGTCTCCGGAGAAAACTCTTTGACCCATCTGAGCAGCTCGATGCCGTTATTGTCGGGCATATCGATATCCGACAACAAAATATGCACCTTGCTCGATTGAAACACCTCTTTCGCTTCTTCCACATCGTAAGCGGTCATAATATTGCCAAGCGGCAGATCCGACCAATCGATGCCTTGCACAATGCCTCTAACGGCAATTTCTTCATCGTCGACAACCAGTAAATTATACAGCTTCTTCGCCCCCTGTCGCCGCAAGTACCCCGTATGGCAATTCGATGCCTACGACGGCGCCGCCGTGTTCGCTATTAGCAAAATGTACGTTTACCCGATAGTTGAAATGCAGCTCCAGCCGATGGATCACATTGCGGATGCCAAGCCGGCTGCTTTCCGATTTGCCGAACGGCGCTTGTTCCGCGAGAGACCTCAATACGTCTTCGGGAAATCCGATGCCGGTATCTTTGATAGTAATGACTATGCCGTCCTTCTGCGGTTTCTCCCGTGCTTCGATCCGGATAGTAAACGGCTGCCTCCTATTCTTGAAGCCGTGAATGACCGCATTCTCGACGAACGGCTGTATGGTCAGCGACGGCAGCTCCATCGAACGGAACCGGGGATCGATCAAGTCCTCAAATTCCAGCTTGCCTGGAAAGCGCAATTTTTGTATCTCCATATAATTGCTTATGTGGCGCAGTTCTTCCGCAATCGTCACTGTGCTTCGGTTCGTATTCATAATAAATCGGAAGTAGTCGGCTAGATGCAGCGACATCTTCTTCACCGCTTCATGCTCGCCGAGCGCCGCAAAGTTGTAAATGATATTTAAGCTGTTCATATAAAAATGGGGTGAGATTTGCGCCTGCAAATGCTTGAATTCGGCTTTCTGCACGCGCAATTGTTCTTCGTAAACGTCAATCTTCAGATTTTTCACTTCCTGCGCCATGTTGTTAAACGATCCCGCCAAGAAGTTGAACTCGGTCGTCCGGTTCTCGGGCAGCCGCACGTCCAGGTAACCCATCGATATTTTTTTCATCCCGCGCATCAGCTCGCCCATCGGCTTAAAGATAACGCTGTTCATGAACATGAGGAAGCTCGCTAGAACGAGCACAATGCCAAGAGGCAGGTAATACGTAGCCTTCTGGAGAAAAGGTATGTTCTTCAGCATCGTGGTTTCCGGAATGATAATATTGTAGGCGATTTTCGCTACACCGGAAGATTGGCTCATCACCATGTATTTATTGCCGCTTGCAGTGTCTTTGACGGAGGCGGTGCTTACTTCGGAAGAAACGGTCAGAGCTTTAAGCGAAAGCCGATTCATCGTAGGAGTCAACGGGTCGGTCAGTTCGGTTCCTTCATGCGAGTATATGATCGTCTCCCCAATGTCGCCATGGTTCCACAAAATGTCCAACGGCCTCTCGATATCGACCATCCGGACGAACACCCCGCCGTACAGCCCGGTATTGATTTCATGGATTCGCGCCATCAAATAGTGTCCTTCGATCCGCTTGTCATAGAGCAGATGCCATTCGTGTTTTCCCTGCGTCTTTTCCAATTCTTTGAGCTCATCGATATGGTCGTTCACGATGGCAAGCATAACGAGCTCATTCGTATTTGTCGCATGAATAATGTCACGATCGGAATAAAGGAAGATGGTGTCGATCATATTGTAGAAGCCAATATCGCGTATCAGCTTCTGGGTGATTCTGAGCTTGGTCAGCACGTATTCGTCGCTCATATAAGGATACGATTGAATGACCCCGATATCCGCGTCCTGATTTTCCATCTTGTAGAGGTAGTCGTTGATTTCAAGCAGCGTGTCGTCCACTTGTTCCGTAAAAATCCGCAGCGTGTTGCTGTACGTTTCCGAAACCTTCTCTTTCACGATCTGCTGCGCATACATGTTATTATAGAAAGTAAAACCCGCAAGCGGCAGCATCACTATAGCGATTCCCATGCTTAGCTTGAATCTAAGCGATTTCGTGATTTGCATCCCGGCACCGCGCCCCCGCTTCCGATTCGTTCCCGACATGATCGGGATAATATTCAATATTTTCAGCCTACTGTGCGTTATTGTCAATCTCCATCATCTGGGTGTACAAAATGTTTGGCACTCAGGTTCACCCGGTCAACGATCGTTGCTATCGATTCGCGTTGATCAACTTTCTGAAGCGAGACAAGGGCAGATTGAACCGCACGATTCGATGAAATTGAAAATGTGCTTTTCATTAAGATATACTTCTCAAGTATTTGAAACCTTGCTTCTATGGAATCGGCATAAAGCAGCTCATCTCGCAAGTCCGTTGCCAATGTCCCCCATCAATCGCACAACGAAATATGTAAATTATAAAGTTCGGCAGACGGCATCTTCAGAAACGCACCTGCCCGGCCAGGTATGAAATGAACGCCAATCATCGTTCTCTCTCTTTCGGAGTCCGCAATGAAATAATCGGTATGCGGTCCGCAAATAATGGAAGGCTCCAATGTCGTTTCATGCTTATTATAATGAAGAATATGAATCTTATTGTAAGAAAGATCAATAACAAGATTTACCGATCCGTCGGGAAGAGTCAGCTCCTTGGCTCCCGGCGGGTTACTTCCTGAACCCAATTAAACACATAACTGCGCGCAATTACGATTCGGTTTGATGCGTCTCCGATTTTCCGCCTAATTTATATAATGCTATGCCTGCAATGATAATGAGCACCCCTATTAACTTGAAGAAGGTAAAAGGAACCTTCTCTACACCAAGCCAGCCAAGCGAGTCCCATAATAAAGCAAACCCGAGCTGCGATGAGAGAACAATGGATATGGAATACGTAGGTCCAAGCAATCTTATTCCCTGAACGACACAGATTACGACTCCGACCCCGATCAACCCGCTGAACCAGAACCAGATTTGCATCTGTTGAAAGCTCAATAGATCAATCCCTTGAAAGATTAGTCCGCACGTCAACGAAGCGAAAAAACCCATCCCTAACACTAACGCGGTCGTTGACCAAGAACCGGCGAGTTCATTTACTTTGCTGTTGAAAATATTTTGCAAACCGACAAGCGAACCTGCGATAACCGCCAAAAGCATTCCCAGTGCCATTCCATCATCCAACTCTCATTCGTAAATATTTTGACTTGCCAACGCATGGATTCCTTCCCTGCTCTTTATCATAATGCCGCTTTTGTTTCGCTCAATGAGTCCCTGTGCACAAAACTGCCGAATAACCCGGTTCAGATGTCTTTGGCTGATTCCGAGCAGGTTCGCCGCATCTTTGAGACTTTCGGCATTGATTTGCCCGTTCACTAACGTATTAGCTTCATCAAAGCACATTGACAAAAGATAACTTGCCAATCGAACCTCCACAGGATACAGCAAATTGAACGTCAAATAGTCGGATTTCATGCAAAATTTTTTCGTAATGATATCCAGCAAAAATCGGAGCATCGGCGAATGATTTGTACCGTATTTATCCAACCAACGATGATGTACAAAGATCATGTCGACCGATGATACCGCCTCAACGGTATTGAGGAAGTTAATGCGTCTAATGTATTCAATATCTCCGATTACCTCAAGCGGAGTCCTAAAAGATAGAACAAGCGTCTTGCCTTCTGTCGAGGTTGTATAAATTTTCACTTTGCCTTTCACCAGCACATATAAATATTGAGCGGCTTCTCCTTGGGAACAGATGAGTTCCCCGGGATCAAATCTGCACAGCGAGAAATGCGGAATGACCGCTTCGGGAAATATATCTAAGAGCTGATGACTGTTCAAATAATATTTCATTAGTTCTTGATCATGGATCATTTTCATTGCTGTGCCTTACCTCCACGGTCTGCTCGTCTCAAGACGGATATAAACTCTATCATATCCTGAGTACGACGATTCCGGCTATCATCATTCCGATGCCAATCATTTGCGGCAGCCGCATCTTCTTCTTTGCCACGCCAAACCATCCGTTACTGTCAATGAAGAAGGTTACAATCAGCTGAGCGATAACTATGGCGGATATCGTTAAAGTCACGCCGATCCGTTCAAACGCCACGATGTTGCCGAAAATAATGAATGACGCAAAAGAGCCGCCGGCCAAATAGACCGGTTTCACTTGCTTAAACTTACGCCATCCTCTGTCCCTTATGAAAACCAAGATAAGCAAAGCCGTTAAAAAACCGGTAAACTGGGTGACAGTCGCTGCCTGCCAAGCGCCGATCGATTCGCTGATCCGGGAATTGGCCACTCCTTGAAGAGTTATAAAAGCCCCGCCTAGCACCGCAAATAATATCCCTCTCATATACATTCTTCCCAACCTGGATTTTTCACCATTTTAATGACATCTCCGTGCAATTTGGAAGGACATATGTCCTCGACACTTCTATCACCGGTTAAAAACAAAAAATCGACCCTTTCGGATCGACTTTTTCCGTTACTGAGCCAAGGGTGATCGAACCTCTGAGTAGAACACGGTTAACGATCTCGCCTCACCGCCGATGTCCGTCAGTAGCGGCGCGAGATAGGTGAGAACACCCACGTTTCCTACGGCAGTGATGAGAAGGGCTCTTGCGTGCAGTATCCCTTTCGTTAAGAAAATGGCAAGGGTCGCGGCCGAAACTCAGGAAGTGCGAAAATGCAGGTTTTCTAAGGCTATGGGGAAGTGTGGGAAAGTTGAAGTCAAGGAGTAATAACGGACTTTCTGAAGCTATGGGAGAGTGTGCGTAAGGAAATCAGTGAATAGTCGTTTCTCAAACATTGCCGCATGAGCATACAATAACGACCGCCAAGGAATCGCCTTGGCGGTCACGTTTTTGCGGCATTGCCGCGAACACTTTCCACTGTGCCGAATGATAAGTATTCGTAAATCCGAGTTCATGAAGCAGCTTTTCATAAAACTCACCTACCTGCTCCCACGAGTTCACCCGCATATCAATGTGGCCAAATTTGTTCATCTTACAAGCTCCTCATGATTTATGAATTTATTCAACATTTCTTCCCAGTAACGCTTCATTATTTCTCTCATATAGACGTCTTCCAGCATTTCCTGATGAATGGCAATCGTTGTTTTTCCCGATTTCGTCGACAAAACATAGATTTGAAGACGGGATGGCTTGTCCCATTCCGGGCGTTTCCAGGTCATACGCAGCTTATGATAAGGCACGACTACCGCAATTTTGCCGGACACGCCTTCCTTTGATTCATATTCATGTCCCATTTGTAATGTAAAAGAAGGCACATCCCCGATCCATAACGGCAATCCCTTTGGCGATGTGAGAAAGTCCCAAGCTTTCTCCTTTGCTACGGCGAATGTCCTTCTGACTCCAATTTGCACGCCAGCATCTTTGGATGTTCCGACAGGTACCCGTCCCATCAGCTGTTCGTACATTATAGCGATCCATTCGCTCCATTCCTCCGACACTTGATATTGATCGCATATATAATTTTTGATTTGTTCGTGAGACCATAGCTGATCCGCATTCCGCCCCAGTTTTTCGATCCATTCTTCCCATGTATCTCCGGTTGCTTTCTTCACTTCTTGTTTGAAAATGGAACCCGGCACCTTCTCTCCTCCTGACATTTTTTTGTCATTATAAAGCACAAACACTGACAGATCAGGCCAGTGTTTACGGGCTAAGATTGATAATACTGTAGAAGAGATTCTGCGATGTCCACCATATACAACTTGAGTTCCTCGGGTTCTACTACTCGTATTTTCCCGCCATAAGACAATAAATAATATGGAACCTGCGTATAGAGAGTCAGCTCATCAAGCTTGAAATGCGCGCGGTCTGCCGTTCGTTCTACGAGTGTGTGGCCCAATAGCCAATGTCCGCATAAATCGTCTAATGCCTGCGGGATTCCTTGAATGAGCACGGAAATCAAATGATTATTTTGTTCGGATTCCGATTCCGATAGCAAGCTTCCCAATAAAAACTGTCGGGCGGAAAAATGCAGCGGGCGTTCAAACTTCTTATCGGTGCACGCAATATCACTCATACGGTCCACACGGAAGTTGCGTATTTCCCCGCGCAAATGACAATAACCGACAGCATACCATTTACTTTTCCAATGGACGAGTCCGTACGGATCAACGGTACGCTTACTTATGAAACCGTCATATCCTGTTTTGAAGTTTATGTCGAGGCTTGATTGCACATCTATGCATGTTTCGATTTCTTTTAGCACAGAGTTAAGAGAGGGAGCAGAGGGCGGATGTATAACCTCGAGATTATTCTCTTGACGTTCCAGACGCTCCAATTGCTCCGGGTTGGCGAACCTCTTTATTTTAGATACGGCTCGACTAAGCGCCGATCCGGACGGATAACCCGCTTCACGTGCGAATGTTGCCGCTTGGAGGAGCGCTTTTTGTTCGTCGGCGTCAAAAAAAAGGGGCTCCAGCTTGAATTGGTCGGGAATATAGTAGCCTCCATCGCGTCCTGTCTCCGAAACGATGGGAACGCCGGAAATGCAGAGTGCATCGATACAGCGGTATACGGTCCGAATATGAATTTCCAATTCCTCCGCCAGTTGTTTAGCCGTCATTCTTCTTCGCGATTTCAGGAGCCATAGAATAGCCAGCATGTTGTCAGCTTTAGACATCGTTTACGGCAGCCCCTTACATGGTCTAATTAGTCTCTTTTTTACATTCTACTACAACGGTTTTCCTCTTTCCTATCATTCAATTCTTCTTCCGACTAAATTGAAAGAAGCCCGCCAACTATGGCGAGCTTCAGTTGTTATACTATTACGGATTGAGTTTGAGTAAGACCGAACAAGGAAACATCGGCTGGGTAAAGTCGCACTCTTATTCAGCGAGTGCACGTTTTATGTTCGCCCTTGCTTCATTAGCAACTCTTTCATCTTTGTCATCAATTGCTTGCATCAATATTAACATCGGAATAAAGACAGCAATCAAACGAGCCAATACCTTCGTCTCTTCATCGGCCTCCCCGTATTCTCTGAAAAAATCCGAACGTGCATGCGGAGGTAAAAAGCTATATACAACATTCAAATCACAAGCAGGGTGACCGATACTCATATCTCCCCAGTCGATAATCCCTGAAATCTTTCCATCCTCATCCACCAACATATTTTTGAAATGAAGATCGCCATGAAGAAATACGTTTCTTTCGGTCACTCGCTCGGTTTTAAGCTGCTCCAAATAATACGTAATTGCATCATGTTCTTCTTCCGTAATATATATGGAAAGATCGGACAAGAATTCAAGCATTCTTGCTTTACGCAATGCAATATCCGTGAGATTCCTGTGATCATGCTGTAAACCGTTCTCTTGAGCAACCTGCAGTGGAAATTCATGCAATTTTCTTATAAATTGCGCAAGCGTTGTTGCCGACAACGCATGCTGCTCGTCAGTTAATCCGATAGGAAACTTTCCCGATAAATAGGGATAACCCAGAAATGGTGCAGGATAATCACTCTTTCCTTCTCCGAAAAATAGAGGAATCGAATAAGGAATTGATATATAATTCTTTAGCTTCGGCAATATCTTACCTTCCATTCGTAGTGAATCAACGGCAACTTTCCTTCTTGGAAAGCGAAAAACATATTGTTCTTCGACAAGAAAAACCGTGTTATCCCAACCATAACCAAGTCTTTTGATTCTTTTTGAGGACAATTGAGGAAACTGACTGCCTATTAATCTTTGGGCTAATTCCTCAGAAATTTCCCAATCTGCATCCCATATCTTTGAATTTCCCATATATACCTTCTCTCCCGCATTTTCCACATCAAACATTTTCTGCGCCTGTTACGGAAATTCCTTTTTTACGAGCTGCGCGATCTCGTTCCCTATCTTCGTTTGAAGTTGCGGCTTTTGAGGGAACATTAAGGATACAGTACATATGAAGGGATGACATTAGTTGATCGCCGTTGTCTTTGATTTGGAATTGGTGAAGCGGTTCAAGAAAGGGCAGTTAAGTGAAATTGTCGAAATCGGAGCGTGCAAAGTGGATTTACAATCAAAAACGATTACGGATCAATTTCAAGTTTACATTTGTCCCAAAAGCGGATATGTTTCGAAAAGCACGCGCAAATTCATCAATATGGAGAAAGAAGACATCGAGAAGGCGGTTCCGTTTCAGACCGGTATCGAACTGTTTTCAACATGGCTTGGAGAAGACTACTTCTTGTGTTCATGGGGTAAAGACGACAGAGTACATTTAATAAATGAATGTGTCCGTAACAGAATGAATCTTGACTGGTTCAAGAACTACAACGATATTCAGCAGCAGATCGGAAAAATTTTGACGGCAAATACGAGCAACCAACTCGGATTGAAAAACGCATTGAATTTAGCGGGCATCGAACACCTTGGCAAAGCGCATAAAGGAATTGACGATGCAATGAACACGGCGAGGCTGCTGCTTAAGTTTGCCGACCGGTTACAGCTCAACACCAATAATTTATCTGAAAACGCGATTGTCCAGCTAAAAAAGAAGAGAAACCTGTCCGATCGCAAACAAAATGGAA
Organism: Paenibacillus alkalitolerans; assembly: GCF_016482785.1. Taxonomy (GTDB): domain Bacteria; phylum Bacillota; class Bacilli; order Paenibacillales; family YIM-B00363; genus Paenibacillus_AE; species Paenibacillus_AE alkalitolerans. The sequence goes on from NZ_JAEMXM010000002.1 coordinate 408,028, forward strand.
ATAAACAGAAGCAGCGGAAATTTACAGGGAGGCACAATCATGGTACCACTTGATGCAAAAGAGATTTTCCCCATTTTACCAATTTAGCAATACATACGACTGTGACATGAATTAATGTATTCATAATGATTTTAACTATCAACGCGATAATTAAAATAAGATAAATCGGTACCGGTGCCGCATAATTTAATAAAAACCGTCTTACTTTAACTTCCGCTTCTTTATCCGGCCTATAGTTCACCGGTATTTCCAAATGATTGGCTTTCGCCCATATTATTACCAAACCGTTTACAATAGTTCGAATCACGCGATCATTGTCTAAATAGCCGGTATGTGAAAGCGGAGTACCTTGACTGAGCAAATTACCCACATTAATGTTTATGTCCTCAATCCTAATACCCTTATCTCCATATAGCGGCTCTAACGGATATGCGATAATATCGAACGGGTCGTAAAAATTTACCCACGAATCGACTTTTATAGGAGCTCCAAAATTGTCATAACGAAGATTCCATAGAGCGATAGGACTTCCCAGAGTATAAAATAGCGTTAATGTATCTCCTTTTACCAGTGAACGTTGATCTTGCTGCAGTTCATGAAATAAATCGGGATTGATTTTTTCCAAGGTTCCGGGATTCTGTAAGTCCCAAAAATAATTGCTCGTGATAACCGAACCGAGACTGTCTGCGACTACGCACAATGGGGCATGTTCCAATTGAGGCATGTCGGCGAGCTTCTTTATGGTTTCATACAGCTTCCCATGAACCTCATTATATTTGCTCTTGGCGTTCGGATCGCTCGATATTACGGGTTGATAAGCTATCGCGTCTCCCATGTTATGAATCATAAATTCCCGAAGATGTCCGGTAATCGTCTCTTTATATACACCGCCTTTTTCCACTTTTTTCGCGAGGTCTTTTTTTAGATTCTCAAAAACATTTCCCCAGTATACAGCCTCGATAGCCAACTGATTTTTGGCTTCGTCCATTGGCATACCGAAACGCCGGTGTAATTCCTTCGCAAAATTATTTAATAAAATCTTTTTAACCTTTGCGGCATAATTTTCCTTTGGTGAACCGACTCCATGAATAATAGCCAATGCGATTTTCTTGTTTCCGCACATTGCCGCACCTCCGTGCTCGCCCTGATTTGCGACTTCATGAACCCCTACATCATTGTTTTACCCCTCGTGAGGAATATGTTCCAGTTCCATAATGCCTATTTCGATGACTGCATATTTAGAAGTTATAACACAAGGCGACGCAAAAATAGAGACATTTAGCCACGTTACCAATGTCTCACATCGGTCATAAAATGAGTTTAATCATGCAAGAAGCGGGTGGTTGGAATGAGAATTTTGCTTGCAAGCTACTGGTTTTTGCTCCATGCGGCAGGCGGAGCGTACAGCAGCATCAACATCCTTAAGAAAGAGCTTGAAGAACACGGGCATCAGGTTGATGTGCTGTCTTCCCAATCAAACATGCAAAAGATCAACATCATCGGTTATGAGCGAAAAAACGAGTATGTTTGGGGACTAGGAGGAAAAGAAGTCAACAAACAAATAATAAAAGATGTCGTTTACGAAGAAGTGTATGATTATTATACAGAGCATTTGCCGCATGTTGAGCCGTCGATCCGGTGGCGGGAAATCGAAAGATATTCGTTTGAGCTGGCGGTTTCGTTATTCGATTTGAACAAATACGACATCATTCACGCTCACGATATCGTCGCTGCGCGGGCGCTTCGGAGGGTCAAACCAAGCCATATTCCTCTGGTTTATACGTGCCATGACGTCGTTGCAAGGACGCAAGAAACGTCCGGAGAAATTACCGGCAGAAAGAGTGACCGATGGAAATATGCCATTGCCGAACAGCAATGTGCCGTCGAATCCTCCGACGCTTCCATAGTGCCTTCGAAGCGGCAGCTGCTGGAGTTGATGCGGCACTGCGGCGTATCGGGCGAAACATTCCATGTCGTTCCGTATGGCATGGAGCTGGCCCCGTTCATCAAGCAGCTTCAATATGAACCGTATCCGCCTGTTTATAAAGATCCGGAGAAGCTGGTGATCGCTTGCGTTGCCCGGTTGGTTCCCGAGAAAGGACACAAAACGTTGATCGACGCGCTGCACATTCTCAAAGGCATCCATAGCGGGTTCGTCTGCTGGTTCATTGGGGACGGGTGGTTTTGGGGCGAACTGGACCAATATGCCCGGACGAAAGGCGTCGCCGATCATATCGTCTTCTTGGGAAATCGTTGGGACGTCCCGCATTTATTAAACAAAATCGATATGATGGTTATGCCGTCCATTAACGGCAACCTTTCGTTTGCGATTATGGAGGCACAGTTCGCAGGCGTTCCCGTTATTGTATCCGACGGCGGCGCAAATACCGAGATGGTCCAACACGGAGAGACAGGAATCGTATTTCAAAGAAGGAACGCTTCGCAATTGGCCACTAAACTTTTGATGTTAATGAGCGATCCGCAGCTGCGCCGGGAGCTGGGGGAGAAGGCAAAAATATGGGGAGAGAAGATGTGGTCCACCGGTTCGCTGTATGAACGGACGATGACCGTTTATAAACAAGCCTTGGAGTCGGCAAAGCCGGAGCGTCCTATGACCGCCGATACCGACCTTGCCGTCCGTTACGGATTGACGGAACAGACGGGACTGCAGAAACAATGTCCTTCGACTATGTTTGCCTTTCACGTCGATCGTAACCTGGACTCGGAATTATGGAAATCGATAGCTGAACGTCTGCCGCCTTCCTACTCAATTCCGGACATCCCATTCATTAAAGCCTTGGCGGAAGACAAAGAAAACTAACCGTCCAGAATTTGCAAAGCGTTACGAATCATTGAGGACAAAAGAAAAAAGCAACCGTCATTACTGACGGTTGCTTGGCTGGCGGTTGTATTACAATTTTACAACGTTCTCCGCTTGAGGACCGCGGTTGCCTTTAACGATGTTGAATTCAACACGTTGTCCTTCGTCCAACGATTTGTAACCTTCGCCTTGGATCGCGCTGAAATGAACGAATACATCGTCCCCGCCTTCGACCTGAATAAAACCGAAACCCTTCTCCGCATTAAACCATTTAACCGTACCTACAGTCGACATGAAGTGAAACCCTCCAAAAAAGAATGTATTAATATGCAAGCCCTATTTACGTTATGTAAATAAAAAATTCACATATTTTTAAGGACGTACTTACATCCAATGAAGAACATAATCCTTAAAAACATGTGAATTATTGACTTCATATATTAGATTTAATTCGGGTAAAAGCTTCGTCTCTTTAGTAAATCAAAACAACGAAAGCCCTACCTCTCTTTCATCCTTGCGGCTCCGATGACCGCGCCAGTGAGAATCGATTATTCAGTTAAGATAATTTTATTCAAGTTATTTAACTATAACACACAAAAATAAATAATGCAAGCGGCCAATTATTAGTCGTCCAAATTTCAGTCCGATTACCCGGATTACTTGCCCTTACCCGCCTCTTTATATTCGAATATAATGAGCAAAAGCCCTAAGGGAGGTCAATCGCAATGGCGGAAGGAATAGACAGAGCATTGCCGTTTACCAGCGAAGAGGTGCTGAACTGTTTACGGAGCCACGGCATCAGCTTTATTGGCCGCTATTACAAACCGCGTAAAGCAAACGGAGACATCTCCGATTATGTGCTGACACCGGAAGAAGCGCGTCTAATCTCTTCCAAGCGGCTGTACATCGTGGCCGTATACCAGGATAGCGGGACGCGTTCTTCCGATTACAACTATCCGAAAGGCGCCAACGATTATTCCCATGCGATGCAGCGTGCTCAGGAAATCGGCCAGCCGACGAACACTCCGATCTATTTCGCTGTAGATTACGATGCGGCCGGCACCGAGACGCTGGAGAACGTGTTTTTTTACTTCCGCGGCATCCTCGACCGGCGCACATGGAACGAAAGTCTAGGAAACCCGGTATGGCCCGTCGGAGTTTACGGCAGTGCCGATGTGATCGATGCGGTAGTTAAAATATTTCCCGAAATCAAATATAAGTGGCAGACCGTATCATGGAGCCGAGGCCGGGTAACGGACTTTAATCTGTATCAATACGCGATCGACGTCGGATTGGCGGTTTGCCCCGGAGCCGGGAAAGTGGACCGCGTTCGTTCGAACGGCAACGGCGGAGGATTTCTTATTCAGTAAGGAAAAGGTCCGTATTCCATGTACGGAATCGGACCTTCTTATTATTATCGCTTCGGCTTCACAACATACACGCAGCGTTCGCCGCCTTTCGCTTTGCACTCCAGCTGTTCCACTTCCGCGCCGAGCACTTTGCGAAACAGGGACAGTTCGCTGCTGCAAGCCTGATTATACGCATGAGCGATCGAATGGATCGGGCAATTGTGTTCCGTGATGAAATATTGATTTCCCTCTTCATCCTTCTCCCAGTCCGCCATATAACCGCGCTCGTCTTGAATATGTGCCAGCTCCTGCACAAGCTTCTCTAACTGCTGCTGCCCGCCCATCCGCTCCTTATATTTACGCTCCAAGCGGGACTCCCGGCGTTCGAATAACGCTTCGATCATTTCCGGACCTTGCAAGTCGCGAACGTCGTTTAAGAAATCAAGAGTAATATCGGCATAATTTTTCGGAAACAAGTCCTCCGCGTGATCGGTAAGCGAATATACGAAAGTAGGCCTTCCCATCGCTTGACGCACCGTTTCGGCGCGGATGAGATGATCCCTCTCCATCGTGTTGAGATGCCGCCGCACCGCAATATCGGTAATGCCAAGTTCTTTGGCGATGTCGTTCGCGTTCATTCGACCTTTTTTCCGAAGCATTGTTAATATTTGTTTTCTCGTAGTCGGGTTGTTGTCGACCATAATCGCTTATCCACCGCCTTTTCCCTATAATACCACGTTATCCCCGGTATTTAGCAACTCTAATAATTCTCCGGAAGGTCCCTGAATGAAAATAGTTTTCCAACCGTTTTCGAATCTTAACGGACCTTCCGCGACGGGAACGCCTGCGGCCGCGAGTTTTTCCGGCCATGCTTCGAAATCATCCACCTCAACGGCAAAATGGACCGACGTTCCCGGAGGTTCGCAATTATTCGCTTCAATGAGTTCAAGCGTGAATCCGCCTTGAGTTAGAAACGCGATGTTCTCTTCTCCCAATCGGACCGAACGTTGAAGCTCGAAGCCGAACAGCTCCGTATAGAAAGAAATCGATTGCCCCAAATCCGGGGTCTCCAGCGCCATATGGTGAACTCGCAGCATACGTCGTTGCCCCCTGTTACTACAAAATTAAATTCATATCGCCGAATTCATGCCACAGATACCCTTGCCGGACGGCCTCATGGTATGCGCTGCGCAACCGGTCCTCCGGAACGAAAGCGGACAACATCTCCAGATGGCTCGCCTCCGGCTCGTGAAACCCTGTGATGAGGCCGTCAACGGTACGAAGTTTATGATTGTTCGTAATATACAGATTCGTCCAACCTTCACCGGGAGAGACGGCTCCGTCTTCGTTCGCTGCGGTTTCGAGAGTTCGTACGACAGTTGTGCCAACGGCGACCACTTTGCCTCCCTGCTCCTTCGTGCGGCGGATCGCTTGAGCCGTTTCCTCGGGAATGACGTACATCTCGGCGTGATCTTTCGGAGAGTGCGGGATACCGTCGTCAAGCAGGTAGCTAAGGCCCGTGTGGAGCTGAACATATGAGACGGTAACTCCCATGTTCCTCAGCTTGAATAACAATTCCCAAGTAATTGCGCGTCCGGCTGATGGCATTTCTACCGATCCCGGCTCCGAAGCGAACACGGTTTGATAATAATCAAGCGGCCATGGCGTCGTAATGTATTCATAACGTATCGGCTCGCCTGCGGCGTAAATCTCGTTATAGAGCGCTGCGCCGCTTAGGGAAAACTTCAGTCTGACGAAAGGATGCGTATCGCATTGTTCGATAGCCGCGGTCAATGCATCCGTGATGAGGAGCCGGTCGCCCGGCACTGCGCTTCCATCCGCAATCACAGCATCCCATGTTCGGTCGTCCAGCTTTCTCGCCAGACGGACTTCAGTTGCGGAATCGACCGTTGTATCGCTACTTCGTCGATGGACGACCGCTTTAAGAACGGCCGGCACGGTACGGCTTGAGTTAAGTACGAGCAGATCGCCGGCATTGAGAAACTGCGGAAGTTGATGAAACCTGGTATGAATCGTCCGTCCGGTATCACGACCGAGCACCATGAGCCGGACCCGGTCGCGGCGGATGCCCCGCCTTTCCGGCGGGACGGTTGCGTTCAATTCCGGAGGCAGATGAAATGCGAAGCCGGCCCCGCCGGTTGAGGCTTGGTATCCGGTTTGAGGCATCATTGCGAATGCGCCTCCTCTCGGAACGATTGAGCTTGGAATCGCCTGCCGTTAACAGCTTCCGCTTCGTCCGACGCCAAGTACAAGAACACACCGGTTACATCCTCCGGCTTCGCCAGCTCGTAATCGCAATCGGGAACCGCAAGCGCATGCATGTCCGTATCCATCTCCCCGGGATCGACCATGTTGACCGTAACCCCGGTTTCGCTCACCTCATCGGCCCACGTCTGCGTCAGCCCCTCCAACGCAAACTTGGAAATGCCGTAAGCTCCCCACCCGGCATATCCCGTACTGCCCGCTTCGGACGTCACGTTGACGACGGCGCCTTTATTGCGGCGAAGCATGCCCGGAAGCACCCGGCGCGTGACAAGAAACGGGCCGACGGTATTGACGCGGAGCACTTCCTGAAAATCCTCCTCCGGATAGTCGAGCAGCAGCGGCATCGGGCTCGGTCCCAGAATCGAGGCGTTGTTGATCAGCACGTCGATTTTGCCGTAATGCGCTTCCGCCGTTGCGACAAACCGCTCGACGTCTCTCGCGTTGGCCATGTCGCCGGTCAGCGCGAGAACTTCTGCCGCTCCTTGCGCTTTCGCCTCCGTCTTTACATGCGCCAACGCTTCCGCACCCCGCGCCGAAATCGCCAATTTCGCCCCCGCCTTTGCGAACGCCAGCGCAAGCGCTCTGCCGAGTCCGCGCGATGCGCCTGTAATCATAACGACTTTGCCTTGTATCGAGTTTGTTTTCATATTGGTTGCGCTCCTTTTTGGGAATCGATTTTACTAACATATATGTTATTTAAGTCACTTTTATAATACTCATGTTAGGAAAGTTTTGCAACCATTTTTTGAGAAAAACGGTACCAAGATTTCGAATTGCCGGGGCTGTACCGTTTTACGCGCATTTTTTACCCATCGGCTTCCCCACCTTGTTTCACTCTGAAACACCTTGACTCACAATTGAACCACGTTGTTTCAGTGTGAAACAACTGCCGGCGTCCGCCACCTCCTTGTTTCACTCTGAAACACCTTGACTCACAATTGCACCACGTTGTTTCAGTGTGAAACAACTGCCGGCGTCCGCCACCTCCTTGTTTCACTCTGAAACACCTTGACTCACACTTGAACCACGTTGTTTCAGTGTGAAACAATTGCCGGCCTGTTACTTCATTCGTCGCAAAGGTTGGCCGACACCCAGAATACAAAGAAGCCCGGGCATTCATACACCCGGGCCTGCACAGAAGACAAATATTTAGAAAAAGTCCGGCAAATACGTCGCGCGAACCGGCAGCAAGCGCTCGAGCGCCTCGACGCCGTCCCGCGGACCGTCGAGCATGCCGGCGGCGTGCAGGAAGCCTGGCCGCCGGTACCCCATCATCATGGCGGTCAGAGCGCCGATGGAGCACGAAAGCGCGCCGTCCCGCGCTTCTGAAGCCCCCGCGGGCGTCAACACGCCGCGGCCCTCTCCGTCGACGGCGAGCGTAAACGCGCCGTCGTTCCATGGCGCGTGCTCGTCCCGCACGCGCAGCAGCAGCGGCGGCGCAGCGGCGCCCGCCGCCGCGAACGGATAGCGGCTGACGAACGCAGCCGCATCCACAATGCGTGCCATAAAATACGGCACGATTTCCTGCTTCACCCTCGGGTCCGGGAGCAGGAACGCCAGCTCGTCGTCCTCCGGCGCCTGCAGCAGTACCTTCGTAACCATGGAGTCGTGGTTGCGGACGAAATTCCACAAACCGCGCCGCGCGTCCTCGTCAAGGAACACCATTTCGTGCGCGGTAAACGTATTTTCTTTCACTTGGTATAACATATACCCGCGGTCTTCTCCGCGCTCGTTCTCGTACACGGCGACCTGCCCTTTTTTGGAGCGGAACACCCGCTCTTTCCACCAATCTTCCGAACGCTTGATCGTCCCGTTATACCGGGATACATACGCATCGAACACCGGATTCAACGTCTCCCAATCTTGTTCGACACGGCGAATCCGCCCGCCCGTCGGCCCGAAAGAAGGAATTTGCTCCCTCGTCAATTCGTACTTCTTATACGCGCAAAACGTTTCCCATCCGTACTTCCGATAGAAGGCGAAAGCGAACGGATAAAGAAACGAAACGGTCTGTCCCCGCTCCCGCATCGTGGCAAGCGTATGCCGCAGCAGCTGCGCGACAAACCCTTGGCGCCGGTATTCCGGCCAAGTCGCGACCCCCGCGAGTCCGCCCATCTCAAACAGCCGCCCGTGAATCCAAGTTTCGAAATCAAGGAGCACAAGCTTAGCCGCCAGACGGCCCTCTTCGAAATAACCCCACTGCTGCTCCGGCTTTACCGTGGCCGCCCGCTCCGCGCGCTCCTCCGGCGACAGCTCGAATTGAAACGCGAACTCGCTCAACCGCATCGCTTCTTCAGTTTCATCCTGCCGCAAAATCCGTATCTCCGACATGTGCCGCAACCCTCCAAAATAGACGATTCTTCCGACGAAAACAATGAACCTCCCCGCACGAAGTAGAGAGGTTCACATGGATTATTCTACCAGACTCTTATATACTTGCGAATACCGTTTCGCCGAAACGCTCCAGCTGAAATCCTGCTTCGAAACATTATCCGCAATCCGGTTCCAATGAAGCTCGTCGCGGTACATCGCCAGCGCTCTCCGCACCGTATACAGCATATCGTGCGCATTGTAATGCGAGAACGTAAACCCGTGTCCTTCACCTGATAATTCGTTATACGGCTCGACCGTATCCCGCAATCCCCCGGTTTCTCTTACGATCGGTACGCAGCCGTATCTCATCGCAATCATCTGTCCGATGCCGCACGGCTCAAACTTCGACGGCATGAGGAACAGATCCGATGCGGCATAGATGCGGCGCGCAAGCCCCTCGTCAAACATGATTTGCGCCGACAGCTTGTCCGGGCGGTGGTAGGAGGCGTCCCGCAGCATTTTCTCATAGCGGTGTTCTCCCGCTCCAAGCACGACGAATTGAGCGTCCTCCGACAGCAGCTCATTGAGCACGCGGGCGATCAAATCAACGCCCTTCTGCTCAACCAGCCTTGTCACAACCGAAATGACAGGTACGGCTTCGTCGATCGGCAGGCCCAGTTCCCGTTGAAGCGCAACCTTGTTCTGGCGTTTCTTCTTCAACGATTTGCGGTACCTCACCGACAAATGCCCGTCATTCATCGGATCGTATGCATTGTAATCCAATCCGTTGACGATTCCGACGAGACGGTCGTTCCGGTAACGAAGCGTTCCGTCGAGCCCTTCGCCGTAATACTGCGTCTGAATCTCTTCAGCATAAGACGGACTGACGGTCGTGATCATGTCGCAATAATTCAGACCGCCTTTCATGTAGTTCACGTTGCCGTAATACTCCAACCCGTTCGCGGAAAAATGTTCCCACCCCAAATTCAACAAATCGCTCATGACGCCACTGGGGTACACGCCTTGATACTTTAAATTGTGGATGGTGAGCACCGTCTTCAGCCGGTTATGGAAGCCGCTCTCACCATAATGCGCGCGAAGAAACACCGGCACGAGAGCCGTATGCCAATCGTGGCAATGAAGTACGTCGGGAGCCCAATCCAAGCGGGGTAAAGCCTCCAACGCCGCTTGGCACAAATAAGCAAACCGCTCCGCATCGTCCCCGTATCCGTACAACCCTCGACGGCGGAAATAAAACTCATTATCGATAAAGTAGTATGTAATCCCGTCATGTACGAGCATCTCCACGCCGCAATATTGCTTGCGCCAGCCGAGCAGCACCTCGAACGAGGCGACGGGAGCCATTCGCTCCCGCCACTCCCCGCCGATGTCTTCATATTTCGGCAGCATGACGCGCGTATCGACGCCGCATCCGCCCAACGCTTTCGGCAAAGAACCGATCACGTCGGCCAATCCGCCGGTTTTCACGAACGGTACCGTTTCCGTTGCGATCATCAGCACCTTCACGCCTTAAATCACCTTCTTCTTTGCGGCGATGAACGGCGCGGTGCCCGCTCCGCTCAGCACTCTTCCGCGGTCTATGAAAACATCTTTATCCAAGATGGCGTTCTCAATCATGACATTTTCTCCGATTTCGCAGTTTTGAAGCAAGATGGCGTTCCGGACGCAGGCCCCTCTTTTCACCTTTACACCCCTCGACAAAATACTGTTTTCCACCTTCCCTTCGATGGAACAGCCGTTGGCGATCAGGCAATTGCGCACAATCGCGCCTTCCGTATATTTGGAGGGAGGTTCGTCTTTGACTTTCGTGTAGACCGGAGCGGTCTGGAAAAACAACTCGCGCAGCACGTCCGGATCTAACAGCTCCATACTGTGGCGGTAGTAACTCTGGATCGTATTGATGATGCCTGTATAACCTTCATGTTTGTATCCGTATACTTTTAACAGCGAAACATTTTTCATAATGCCGTCGCGAACGAGATCGTCGTCGCCTTGAGCAAGACACGTCTCAACCATGTCCAGCAACAGCGACTTGCGCATCAAGAACATTTCCATCGATACGCAGCTGTTGAAGGTTGGACCGGTCCGGTTGTAAATCGCCGAAATTCTGCCGTTATCTTCAATCTGCAATTCTCGGTGGATCGCATTGTCCAATGCTTCCGTCTCTTTATATACGATAGTAATGTCCGCCCCCGTCGTTATATGAAACTCCAATACGGGACGAATGTCGATATTGCTCACAATGTGGCTGCGCGTCACGAGCACATATTCTTGACGCCCGCGGAGGAAGAAATCCCGATGGGAATAAAATTGAAACAAATCGCCTTTGGATATCCCGGTAGGCACATCCAACACGGACGGCAGCAAAAACAACCCGCCGCGCTTCCGGTCCAAATCCCATTCTTTGCCCGAACCGAGGTGATCCATTAAGGAACGGTATTTATGGTGCGTAAACACGGCGACATCCTCAATGCCGGAATTCACCATATTGGACAATGTGAAATCGATCAGCCTGTAACGGCCTCCGAAGGGAACCGACGCGACGCAGCGGTTGAACGTCAACTCTTCCAATTGATCCGGTTCGTTGATAAGATTCACCACACCCATGATTCTCTTCATGCCGTCACGACCTTCCGAATGATCTCATTGCTTCCGATCAGCGTAATCTCCCCCGAATCCGCATCGCCGATGACGCATCCTCCTTCAATGATGGTGCCTTCTCCGACAATGGCCCGATAAATCCGGGCGCCTTCGCCGATTTTCGTGTTCGGCATGATGACCGAATCGCGGACGATGGCATCCTCGCAGATTTGTACGCCGTAAAATAACACGGAGTGATCGGCTTCTCCATATACGGTGCATCCCTCGTTCACCAGAGAGCGATTCACCCGGGCGGTTGGAGACACATATTGAGGGGGTTGATACGGGCTTAAAGAATAGATGCGCCAATGGCGGTCGAACAGATTGAACTTCGGCTCGTCTTCCAGAAGATCCATATTCGACTCCCACAAGCTTTGCACTGTGCCGACGTCTTTCCAGTAGCCTTCGAACGAATACGCGCATATGCGGGCTCCATCTTCGAGCATGAGCGGTATTATATCCTTTCCGAAATCGTTCGAGGAATCCGGATTGGCTTCGTCTTTCAGCAAATATGATTTGAGAATGCTCCAGTTAAAAATATAGATTCCCATTGAGGCGAGGTTGCTTTTCGGTTCCTTCGGCTTCTCGGCGAACTCGACGATCATGTCCTCTTCATCCACGCTCATGATGCCGAAACGGCTCGCTTCCTCACGGTTCACCTCAATGACGGATATCGTCGCCTCCGCTTTCTTCTGCTTGTGAAACTGCAGCATAAGGTCGTAGTTCATTTTATAAATATGGTCGCCTGATATGACAAGGACGTATTCGGGATCGTATTGTTCGATGAATCCGATGTTGCGGTAGATGGCGTTAGCGGTACCGCTGTACCAATTGCCGCCTTTTTGTTCCATATAGGGGGGAAGGACCGTAACACCGCCGTTCTTGCGGTCCAGATCCCAAGAGCTTCCGATGCCGATATAGGAGTTTAATACAAGTGGCTGATATTGAGTAAGAACGCCTACTGTATCGATACCTGAATTCGTGCAGTTGGACAACGTGAAATCGATGATCCGGTATTTGCCTCCGAAATGTACGGCCGGCTTCGCCAAGTTTTTCGTCAATGCGCCGAGTCTCCGGCCCTCCCCACCTGCAAGCAACATCGCGACACATTCTTTACGCCTCATAAGCTTTGCCCCTTCCTGGATGATATTCGCTTGAGCATGACGACACCGAGCGGCGGAACGGTGACGCTTATACTATACGCGCGATCGTGCCATGGCATGATATCGGCTTGTATTCTGAAGCGAATTTCTAGTCCGGAACCGCCGTACCGCTCTTCGTCGCTGTTGAAGAGCACACGGTACGTTCCGGGTTCCGGTACGCCGATTCGATAATCGAACCGAGGGGTAGGAGTAAAGTTGCATATGACGAAAATCCGATCCTTCGCATCGGCCCCATTCCTAATGAAAGAGATGACGCTTTGTTCGCGGTCGTGAGGAGATATCCATTCGAAGCCTTCGGCGGTGCAGTCGCGCTGCCACAATGCAGGCTGCTTGGCGTACAATGCGTTTAAATCACGGACATAATTCTGCATTGCCGCATGCATCGGATACTCCGTCAAATGCCAATCGATCTGCTCCAAATCTTTCCATTCGGAAAACTGCCCGAGCTCCCCGCCCATAAACAGAAGTTTCTTTCCGGGGTGAGTCATCATATAGCCGTATAGAACGCGTAAATTGGCAAATTTTTGCCAGTAATCGCCGGGCATTTTGCCGAGCAATGATTTCTTGCCGTGAACGACTTCGTCATGGGAGAAAGGAAGTACGAAATTTTCCGAAAAGGCGTAAAAAAACGAAAAAGTAATGTGATTGTGGTGCCACTTTCGATGTACGGGCTCGTTCTGCATGTACCGGAGCATATCGTTCATCCAGCCCATGTTCCATTTGTAATTAAAGCCCAATCCTCCTTGGTGTACGGGAGCCGTGACAAGCGGCCAGGCAGTGGAATCCTCGGCCATCATTAACGCTTGGGGAAAACGCTCAAACACGGCGGAGTTCAATTTCTTTATAAAATCAATCGCGTCGAGATTTTCTTCTCCTCCGTACCGGTTGAACACGAGCCTGTCTAACGTTTTGCCGAAATTTAAGTACAGTATGCTGGCTACGGCGTCCACCCGCAAACCGTCGATGTGGAACACGTCCATCCAAAACAAAGCGTTGGATATCAGGAAGCTTCGGACTTCCGGCCGGCCGAAATCGAAGCTGAGCGTGCCCCACTCCTCCTTCTCCGCTATGCGTTCGTCTTCGGGCTCGTAAGTCGGAGTGCCGTCGAATCTCTGCAATCCGTGATCGTCCTTGCAGAAGTGGCCGGGGACCCAATCCATAATGACTCCGATCCCTTTGCGGTGGCAGCTGTCAACGAATTGCATGAACTGTTTCGGCGTTCCGAATCGGCTGGTCACCGCATAATAGCCGGTAGCCTGATAGCCCCAGGAACGGTCGTACGGATGCTCCGCAAGCGGAAGCAGCTCGATATGCGTATATCCCATTTCCGCCGCATAATCGACGAGCTCAACCGCAAGCTCTTCGTATGTGTAATACGCCCCGTCCTCTTTCCTCTTCCACGTGCCGAGATGCACTTCATAGATATTCATCGGCCGTTCGAAAGATGACTGTTTTTGTAAGCGCTTCCGATATGCTTTGTCTCCCCAATCGTATCCGTTCAAATCGTAGACGATCGACGCCGACTTCGGTTTGACCTCGGCATAAAATGCGTAAGGATCGGCCTTGTATTTTATTTCCCCGTCCTGTGTCCGGAGGGCGTATTTATAAACCGCACCTTCTCCGATCTCCGGTACGAAGCCCGCCCATACGCCGAACTCGAGACGGGTCAGCGGGTCGGACTCCGGATTCCAGCCGTTCCAATCTCCGACTACGCTCACCATTGCCGCACGCGGGGCCCACACGGCGAACCGGACGCCATTTCGCCCCTCCTGTTCGTCCAAGTGCGCGCCGAACGTGCGATAGCTTTCATACAAAGTTCCTTGGTGAAACAAAAATATGTCATAATCTGTCGGGATATACACACTCACCGTCATTCCCCCTTCGCGAGGTTTAAGAGCGATGCAAGCTCAACACAATGAATAGCCATGCGGCTCCCAGTAAGTACCCGGCAATGATATCGGAAGCATAATGGACGCCGGCATATACGCGGAACGCGCCGATCAATAAGATGAGCGCAGCGGCGGCGCACGAAACAACGGTTGTCCATGAGCGGCTGCGAACGATAACGCCCGTCATAACAACCGCCGCATATCCGAAGAGCGCAACGGCTATCGTCGCATTGCCGCTAGGGAAACTGAAGCCGTCTGCGGCGAACAACGGCTCTATATCCGGGCGCGGCCTCTCGACGAACATCTTTACAAGCGTATTCAACGCGTATGCCCCGGCGACCGAAAGCAGAGTCAATCCGGCGGCCGCAACCCTTCTTCCGATAAGGAACGCAATAACGGTAATAACGGTAATAACTGCATAGCCGGTTGTAGACCCAATCCAATCAAACCAACGTGCGATTTCATTTAACGTTTCGTTGCGAATGCTTCCGGCGTTATCGCCGACCGTTGCGTCGAACCGCATCAGCGCCTCAGTCTTTAACATAAAACCGATCCATGCGACAATTAATAACGATATAGGTGCAAGCAAAAGCGTTGGCATAAGGTTTGACCGAGTGCGTCGAACTCTGATGCGCGTGACGAGATTGTCCATCCTTGTCCCCCGTAATTTTGATTGAAACTCGGAAACTGATGTATACTGATCACTAAAAGTAATATATTTTCGCTGTAAATTCAAGCACACAAGGAGTTTTTCTCACTATGTTTGTAGCCAATGAATGGAACGATTACGAATTGATGGATGCCGGCGGCGGCGAACGGCTGGAACGCTGGGGCCACGTCGTCTTGCGCAGACCCGACCCGCAAATTATATGGCCGCTAACCAAGGAGACGGAGATGTGGCAATCCGTTTCCGCCCGGTACCACCGCAGCTCTTCCGGGGGAGGGCAATGGGAATTCAAGACGAAGCTTCCCGAGCGGTGGACGATCCGGTACAAGGACTTGAGTTTCTACATACGCCCGACCAACTTTAAGCATACCGGCTTATTCCCGGAGCAAGCCGCCAACTGGTCTTGGATGATGGATAAAATCCGCAACGCCGGGCGGCCGGTCAAAGTGTTGAACCTGTTCGCTTATACCGGCGGAGCGACGGTGGCGGCGGCCGCGGCGGGAGCCGAAGTGTGCCACGTCGACGCTGCGAAAGGCATGGTTCAGTGGGCGAAAGAAAATATCGAGCTTTCGAAGCTGTCGGATCGGCCCGTCCGTTTCATTACCGACGACGTCTTTAAATTCGTGCAGCGCGAACAACGGCGCGGAAACACATACGACGGAATCATCATGGATCCTCCCTCTTACGGCCGGGGACCGGGCGGCGAGGTGTGGAAACTGGAAAATAACCTGTATCCGTTCCTGGAATTTTGCACGACCATTTTGTCGAAAAAGCCGCTCTTTGTGTTGATAAACTCATATACGACGGGACTATCCCCCACCGTATTGAGCAACATCGCAAGGCTGACCTTATCCGAAAAGTACGGCGGCAGCATTACGAGCGGAGAAATCGGACTTCCCATTACAATGAAGAACATGCTGCTCCCGGCCGGTATCCTGTGCCGTTGGGAATCGGAGTAAACGTAATCAATTAAAATCAGCGTGACAGCCGCTCATGGGAGAGGAACGCCGCATGCCGCATTATTGTCGACTTTTTGCAATCGTACTGATGATCCTCGCTGCCGTATCGGGATGTGAACGGGGCTCGGCGGGGGAAACAAATCAGGACAAATCGCCAAGCGCAACGCCGATCAGCGATACGTACACGCAGCAGCCGGGATCGGCGCCTTCCGGCTTTCCGGCCGAACCGGCGGTGCCTCCTCCAACGGAAGCGGTATTGACCGCTGTCGGAGACATTATGATGCATACGCCTCAGCTGCCGGGATCATACGATGCTAAAACAGGCAAATACAATTTCGACGGTTATTTCCGTCATGTCGCTCCGATCATATCCGAAGGCGATTGGGCGATCGCCAATTTGGAAACGCCGATCGCCGGGGCAAATCGCGGGTACAAAGGATATCCCTTGTTCAACGCGCCTGACGAGCTGGCCGCCGCCCTGAAAAACGCCGGCTTCAACATCGTTACAACAGCGAACAATCATGCGTTGGACCAGGGCGCGGCGGGGGTGCTGGCCACTCTGCAAACGGTCCGTGCGCACGGATTGGAGCCGATCGGCACGTTCGCGGATGCGGAATCGGCGGGCAAAGCGCTCGTCATGGAAAAGAGCGGCATCGTGAACGCCATTTTGTCTTACACATACGGTACGAACGGCATTCCTATTCCGGAGGACAAGCCGTTTCTTGTATCGCTTATCGATAAAGAGAGAATGAAGGAACAGATCGCTGTCGCCCGTAGTGAAGGAGCCGATTTCGTAACCGTTGCGCTTCATTTCGGGAACGAATATCAACGCCAACCGAACGAGACCCAGCTCGATCTGGCGGAGCATTGCATTAAAGCGGGCGCGGACCTCGTACTCGGCAGCCACCCGCATGTCGTTCAGCCCTATGAACGAATCCGAACGACAGGCTATGACGGTTCGAAACGTTCGGGTATAGCGATTTATTCAATGGGCAACTTTATTTCCAATCAATTCGGCAATTACAAGGAATTCGGCGTTATTTTCAAAATCCGAATCAAGAAGACTTATTCGGATAGCGGTGAATCCGAAACCGAAATTACGGATGTCGAGCCTATCCCGACGTGGGTCCATAAGTATAAAAGCGGAGGCAAAGCTATGTATCGCGTACTTCCGCTTGAAACAATCACGGCCGAACTCAACGATCCGCTTATTCCGAACCGGCTCATTCCGCTGCTCGAGCAGCGCGCCGCCGAGATGAACGCTCATCTGGAATCGCTTACCGTCCAAGCGCAGTCAGAGGCCTCGCAGTAATGCGCTATGAGATCCGCTGATGTTCCACGTTCGTAATTTTTCCAAGCAAGTAGACGAGCAGCTGTTGGTTATGCGAGGATATGCGGCTTAAATATTCGGTCAGGAACGTTTCGCGAATGTCGACGCCTCTCCTGCATTCATCCTTGCCTTTCTCAGTAACGTGAATCCATACGATGCGACGGTCGCGTTCGTCCCTGACGCGCTCGATCAACTCGTTCTTCTCCATCCGGTCAAGCAGCGTAGTAACGGCGGCGGGCGTCGTCGCCAAGTAATGGATCAGATCGGACGGCTTCATCCGGTCATGAGCCAATACATATTCCAATACGTTCAATTGACTTTCCGTCAGTGCAGGATGCAATTGCGTCTCCATATGAATGTGGAGCTCTTTGCTGAGTTTGAACCACAGCTTCGCAAATTCGTTCGTGTACATAACTTGTCCCTCCTGTCGGCTTTTTACAGCCAAAGTATACCATTCTCGTTCCGCCGCGGAAAGGTTTAAACTCTTAATATTTTAAGACATTAATCGATCATTTTTGCTTCGAAGCGACTTCAACCGACAGCATTCCTCACCGGCGGCATACGAATCATGACGGAAACCCGAACAATGGCGAAACTTTCTTTGGTAAATCGCAGGGTGTAAGCGTGAAACCGTACGACAGCCTTCATCATGAAAAAGCGGCCAATCGGATAATTCCGAATGGCCGCTGTGCGCGCGAATGCTTATGAAACGATATTGCCTACATTAATTACGGCTTGAACGGTCTCGTCCTTCTCAAGCGCAACGAGAACGGCTCCGATCGAGCGAAGGTCGGAGATCGGCGGCTTCTCCGAAGAGAATGTGAGCATCCGGCCGGCCGAAGTCACCGCGGTATAAACGTTTTCTTCCCGAACGTAATGTGACGATACAAGCGCCGTACCGTTGGGCTTCACGCGTTTGCCTTCTTTAAATTCGAACGTGGCGACGCCTTTGCCGCCGCGGCCCTGCACTTGATAATCTGCAAGTAGCGTGCGCTTGCCGTATCCCGCATCGCTGACGACCAGAACTTCCCCTTCATCTCCGCTCACCGGCATGGCCGAAACGACTTCGTCACCCTCGCGCAATGAAATGCCGCGCACACCTGCGGCTACCCGCCCCATCGGGTTCACCTCGCCGCCGCTGAACCGTATGCTTTGACCGAGCTTCGTCACAAACAGCACGTCCGATGCACTCTCGTCGCTGCCGAGCCAGACGGTGACGACTTCGTCGCCCTTACCGAGCTTGCAAGCCGCTATCGAAGTCGTCCGGTTCGTCGCGTATTCTTTCAGCTCCGTCCGCTTCACCTGACCGCGTTTCGTTACAAATATAAGCGATTTGCCCGGCTCTTGAATGTCCTTCACCGGTATGACGCTGATCACCCGATCCTCTTTCGGAATCGGAATGACGTTCACCAGCGCCGTCCCCGTATCCTTCCACTTATACTCGGGAATCGCGTGAACCGGCAGCAGGAAATACTGTCCTTTCTCCGTAAACAGCAGAAGGCTGTCTATCGTGTTCACTTCAAGCAGATTCCGGACGAAGTCGCCTTCCTTCAAGCCGGTCGATTCGATTTCGCCGCCCGAGCGGGTAAACGACAGTTTGCTTGTTCGTTTGATGTACCCGTCCTCGGACAACGTGACGAGCACGTCCTCCGGCGTCACCATTACTTCCACGGCCACTTTCAGCTCTTCCACTTCGTCTTGGATTTCGCTTCGGCGGTCCAAGCCGAACCGGCCGCGAATTTCGGAGAGCTCGTCCTTAATGACGGCAAACAGCTTTCGCTCGCTGCCCAAGATTCCCTTTAGGTAACTTATCAATTTCTGCACGTCTTTCAATTCTTTCTCGATCGACGTAATCTCCAAGTTCGTCAATCTGTACAGCTGCAGCGTCAATATGGAGTCCGCTTGGCGTTCCGTAAAGCCGAATTCCGACATCAAGTTGTTTTGGGCGTCCTGCCGGTTTTTGGATCGCCGGATCGTCGCGACTACCTCATCGAGGATGGAAAGCGCCTTCGCCAAACCTTCCAGCACGTGCGCGCGGTCTTCCGCTTTCTCCAATTCGTATCTGGAGCGGCGGGTAACGACGTCCTTCTGGTGCTCCACGTAAGCGACGAGCATATCTTTGAGCCCGAGCTGGCGCGGCGTCTTATTGACAATGGCCACCATATTGAAATTGTACGCAATTTGCAGATCCGTCTTCTTCAACAAATAGGTCAAAATGCCTTGCGCATCCGCATCCTTCTTCAGTTCCACCACGATGCGCAGCCCGTTGCGGCCGCTCTCGTCCCGCACTTCCGCGATGCCCTCGACCTTCTTCTCCAGACGCACCGTTTCCATCGCCGTAACGAGCTTCGCTTTGACGACCCCGTAAGGTATTTGCGTAATGACAATCTGCTGCCTGCCTCCGCGCATGTCTTCGATGGCGGTCCGGGCGCGGACATATACGCGGCCTTTGCCGGTGGAGTACGCTTCGCGAATGCCGTCGGTTCCCATCACAATGCCTCCGGTCGGGAAATCCGGCCCTCGTACGACGCCCATCAATTCCTCCAGCGTGACGAACGGATCGTCGATGATCCGGATGCAAGCGTCTATCACTTCCCGCAAGTTGTGGGTCGGAATTTCCGTCGCAAAGCCGGACGAGATGCCGCTCACCCCGTTGACGAGCAGGTTCGGGAATCGCGAGGGCAGCACCGAAGGCTCCTTCGTCGTATTATCGAAGTTGTCGCGGAACAACACGGTCCGCTTGTCGATATCGCGAAGCAGCTCCATCGCGATTTGCGACAACCGCGCTTCGGTATAGCGCATCGCTGCGGCGGGATCGTCGTCTTGCGAGCCCCAGTTGCCGTGTCCGTCGATGAGCGGATGAGCCATCTTCCATGGCTGCGCCATCCGTACCATGCCCTCATAGATGGAGCTGTCGCCGTGAGGATGGAAGTTGCCCATGACGTCGCCCACCGTCTTCGCCGATTTGCGGTAAGGCTTGTCCGGCGTGTTACCCGCTTCGTACATCGCGTAAAGTATTCTGCGCTGAACGGGCTTCAAGCCGTCCCGAACGTCGGGTATCGCCCGGTCTTGAATAATATATTTCGAATAGCGCCCGAACCGGTCGCCGACGATTTCTTCCAGGACAACCGGCAAAAAGTTTTCCAGCGTACTCACAGCATCACCCTATTCTTCAAACTCCGTAAAGTCTACATTCTCGATAATCCAACGTTTCCGCGGATCGACCTTATCGCCCATCAGCGTGGAGACGCGGCGTTCGGCCTTGGCCGCATCCTCGATCTGAACTTTATACAGCACTCGCGACTCCGGATCCATCGTCGTCTCCCACAACTGATCCGGATTCATCTCTCCGAGTCCTTTATAACGCTGCAGCTCCAACCCTTTGCCGCCGAACTCCTTCGTTACGGAGGCCAGCTCGTCGTCCGTATACACGTAACGCATCATTTGCGACCTTCCGCCTTTCTTGACGACTTTATACAACGGCGGCCGTGCGATATAAATCATGCCCGTATCGATCAACGGTTTCATATAACGGTAGAAGAACGTCAGCAGCAGCACTTGAATGTGCGCTCCGTCCGTGTCGGCGTCCGTCATGATGATGATTTTACCGTAGTTCGATTCTTCCGTCTCGAATTCCGATCCGACACCCGCGCCGATCGCCGCAATAATCATCCGGTATTCTTCGTTCTTCAATATATCGGCAAGCTTCGCTTTCTCCGGATTCATCGGTTTCCCACGCAAAGGCAAGATCGCCTGGTGGCGCGGATCGCGTCCCTGTTTTGCGGAGCCTCCGGCGGAGTCGCCCTCGACGATGAACAGCTCGTTGCGCATGAAATCTTTCGATTGCGCCGGCGTCAATTTACCGCCCAAGTTCGTACCTTCGCCTCTGCCTTTCTTTCCGCTTCGAACTTCTTCGCGCGCCTTTCGCGCCGCTTCCCGCGCCCTCGCCGCTTGGACCGCTTTCTTGACGAGCATCTGGGCGACCTGCGGGTTCTCCTCCAGGAAGACGGACATCTTGTCTGCGACAATGCCGTCTACCGCTCCGCGCGCCGACGAGCTCCCGAGCTGGTCTTTCGTCTGACCGACGAATTCGACTTCGCTCATCTTTACGTTAATGACGCACATCATGCCTTCGCGCAAATCGGCGCCTTCCAAGTTTTTATCCTTCTCTTTCAGAAGGCCGGCTTTCCTGGCGTAGTCGTTCATAACACGGGTGTATGCCGTCTTAAAACCGGTTTCGTGTGTGCCGCCCCCGCGCGTCGGAATGGAGTTGACGAACGAAGCGATCGTTTCCGTATAACCGTCGTTATACTGAAATGCCACCTCCACCTCGATCTCGTCTTTCTCTCCGTAGAAATGAATGCATTCGTGCAGAACGGTCTTGTTTTCGTTCAAATATTCCACGAATTGCATCGCGCCTCCGGCATATTCGAAGACGTCCTCTTCGCCCGAACGACCGTCCCGCAGCTCGATGCGAAGACCCGAGTTCAAGAACGCCAACTCTTGAAGCCGCTCCTGCAGCGTATCGTAGTTAACGGCCACGTTGCCATGGAACACACGGGCATCCGGTTTGAACGTCACCTTCGTGCCTGTCCGTTTCGTATTTCCGGTCACCTCGAGCCCGGTTACCGGTTCGCCCACATGTTCCTTTCCTGCCGAATCCACCCAATATTCGAACCGCTGCTTATGTATTTTTCCGTCGCGGTAAATTTCAACTTCCAGCCATTCGGATAAGGCGTTCGTCACCGATGCGCCGACCCCGTGCAGACCGCCGGACTTCTTGTAGCCTCCGCCTCCGAATTTTCCGCCTGCATGAAGCACCGTAAATACGACTTGCGGTGTCGGAACGCCCGTCTTATGCATGCCCGTCGGGATGCCGCGGCCGTTGTCCTCCACAGTGATCGAGTTGTCTTTATGAATCGTTACCGCAATGCGGTTGCAAACTTTCGCCAAATGCTCGTCCACTGCGTTGTCTACGATTTCCCAGAGCAAGTGGTGCAGACCGGAGGCGCTTGTGCTTCCGATATACATGCCGGGCCGTTTCCGTACCGCGGTTAAGCCTTCCAGCACTTGAATGTCGTCCGCGTCGTAGCCTGCCGAGCCGTTGGGGCCGGCGGCTGCGTCCGCAAATAAATCGATTTGTTCGGCCATGCCGATCCTCCTAACTTCCTACGAAAACAATACTGCCTTATTTTAGTTCATAACGTCCCTTCTCGTAAACACTGCATATGAAACAACAAGCGAACCCAAAGCCGTAAGAGAAAGAATTCCAAGGGAGAACGGCAGCGTCATCCCCGGAATCGGCGGCGATTGACCCGCCAAATAAACGACAGTATCCAGATTGACCATGAAGAAATACTTCGCGCTCTCCCAGTCCGACGCCATGTTTGACAAAATCGTTCCGGCAATAAGCAGCGCGAGCATCGTTCCCATCCCCGCAGCGGTGCTGCGCACAAGCACCGAAATCATCATGCTCAGCACGGCGACCGTCATGCAGGAGAACCAGGCAAGCCCGAGCACCATCAGCAAATATTGCCATTGTTCAATCATGTGCACGTTGGACGTATCCACCGCGGAGCCGGCAACCGCAAATCCGGTCAGCACGGGAGCTCTCCATCCCGAATATCCCAGAACGGCGCCCGAAATGACGTATGCAAGCGCCGCAGTACACATAACGGTCAACGAGACATATAACGTCAATGCGACATATTTGCTTGTAAGAACTTTCCAACGGCGCACCGGTCTGGTCAGAAGCAGCTTGATCGTCCCTTGGGAATGCTCGGAGGAGACGAGGTCCGCCGCAATGACCATCACCATGAGCGGCAGAAACAAGCTGACCGAATTGATCGTAAACTCTCTCGCAAATGTGACGCCGTCTGCGGAAGCCGGGTCGATATTGTGATTGATATAATATTGCAGTCTCTGAATCTCAACACGATACCATTTTTTCCACTCCTCAGGCAAACGCGTTGAAGAGATCCGCGACTTATAATCGTTAATTTGCGTCTCCGCTTCAATCCGCCAATCGTTCGTTCCGGTTTGTTTGCGAAAGTTTTCGGCCATCATGACTTGCGCGTAAGTAAATATGGGAATAAGAGCCGCCAGAATAAGCAGGATGACAAAAAAACGTTTCTTCTTCCAAATCTTCACGGTCTCGTTGCGCACTAACGGCAGCAAGCTATTCAATGCGTTCACCCTCCGTCAGCTCAAGAAACAAATCCTCCAGCGCCGGCTGATTGAGCTCGATTCCTTTCACAAGGACGCCGGATTCCACAAGCAGCCGGTTGCAATCGGCAATGCGGTGCTCTTCCATCTTCGCGATCAATGTCCGTCCGTCGGACGATAAGACCGCGTCGATCCCCTCCGCACGTTCCAATATACTCAATCCTTTGTCCGGCGGCTCCACAAACCAATGCACCGTCTGCTTCTGCTTGTCAAGGAGCGTTTCGACGCTGCCGACCGACAGCACCTGTCCTTGCGAAATAATGGCGACGCGGTCGCACATGAGCTGAATTTCACTCAGCAAATGGCTGGAAACGAATACGCTCATCCCCTGTTGCGCCAAGCCGCGAATAAATTGACGCAGCTCCTTGATGCCCTGCGGATCCAACCCGTTCGTGGGCTCGTCCAAAATAAGCAGGCTCGGCCTTCCGAGCAGCGCTTGCGCAATGCCCAACCGTTGGCGCATGCCCAAGGAATAAGTTTTCACTTTATCGTGTATACGCTTGCCCATGCCGACAATGTCCGCCGCTTCGCGTATTCTCGCATCGTCCGTCCCGGGCAGCATCGCCGCAAAATGTTCGAGATTTTCCCACCCGGTCAAATACGGATACAGCTCCGGATTTTCCACAATGCAGCCGACATGCCGAAGCGCTTCGTCATGATGCTTGCGGATGTCGTGGCCGCAAATAATCACTTTGCCCCCGGTTGGCCGAATGAGGTCTACGAGCATGCGGATCGTTGTCGTCTTTCCGGAACCGTTCGGCCCGAGAAACCCGAACACTTCGCCTTCATATACGTCGAAAGAGACGCCTTTAATGATCTGTTTCCCGCCGATCGTTTTTTTCACATCTTGGACGGACAATACGATATTCCGGTTATTCGCTGTTGTCGCAGCTCTCACATCGATCCCCCTTTGCTCGCATGTATTCGTTATCGCGGACAACCCTCCGGTTGTCTCGTTACTCCAGCAGCATCGCGAGCCGTTGCGCGATTCGGGCGTAACCTTCCCCGTTCGGATGGTAATCGTCGGATGACAGAAACCGGGATACGCCGTTTTCAAACAAATCGAATGTCGGAACGAACGTAACGCCTTCCATTCGTTCGGCCAAGCGGAACACCTCCGTGTTCCAATCCTGAACAGTCAGCGAAGCTTCCTTGAATTGAGGCAGCTCTATGAAGGGATTGTAGAGGCCAATGTAGTACACCTTTGCATTATTGTTTATTTCTTTTATTTTTACCAAAATTTCACGAATATTCGTTAGAGCGTCCGGAAACCTGTCGCGGATCGCTTCCAGATCGACCTCATCCCCGAGACGGAACAGGTCGTTTCCGCCCGCTGTCATGACAATGACGTCCGCCTGCCCGATCGATTCCCGAATCCCCTTACGGCTTTCGATTTCAGCCAGCACTTGGGACGTCGTATATCCGTTCTGCGCAAAGTTGCCCAACACGTATACGGGCACGTCCAACCGTTCGTCCAGCAGCTCCTTCATACCCGTCACATAGCCCTTGCCCGTCTCGTCTCCGGTTCCGGCCGTCAGGGAATCTCCGATGGCGACAATGTTCAGACGCTCCAATTGCCGATCGGGCGGCTTCGGCGCATCGGCGACAGACTCCAAATTGCCGCCCTGGGGATACATAACGGTGCGGACGGCGTAACCGAAACCGAACAATAAAACTACCGTGCAAACGGCGGAAACGATCCCGACCGCTCTCCACAAGACGCGCATGGCGATCCCCCTTGCTCCATATTCTTGGAAACCGCGGACAACCTTTCGGTTGATTCCTCTATTCAAGAGTAAGCAATTTCCGGGACGTTTTCAAATCAGGCAAAAAAAAAGAGGCGCGATCCGCAGCATTTCGAATCGCCCTCTTTTCGTTTCACGGCATACACGTTATTTGCTCTTCGGTATCCCGAACATTTCCGATACCGTTACAAATCGGTAACCCTGCTGCTTCAGTTTGGGAATCATCCGATCCAAGGCTTCATGCGTGTGCAGGATTTGGTTCCAGTTACCCGCCGTGTGCATCAAGACAATGGAACCTGATCCTATGTTCGGAAGGCAATTTGCTATGATTTGATCGGCGGGTATTTGTTTCCAATCTTGCGAGTCCACATTCCAGCCGACGACCGTAAAATCGCGCCTCTGCATGTAACCCACAATATCATCGTCCAATCCGCCGTACGGAGCGCGAAACAGCCGCGGAGCATAGCCGGCGATATCTTGAATGGCCTGCTGCGTCGACGACACCTCCCAGTCGACGCGCCCGATCGATTGTTCAAAAAGCTTCGGATGCCAGTACGTATGATTTCCAATGACATGTCCTTCCCTTGCAATCCGGCTTGTAACATCAGGTAACGCTTTCGCGCGCGAACCCATGAGAAAGAACGTTCCCTTCACCCCGTGCTTCTTCAATACGTCGAGCACCGCCGGAGTAAAACGGCGATCCGGACCGTCATCGAATGTGAGCGCAATTTGTTTTTTCGTTCTGAGGCCTTGGAGCACTACCGTGTTCGGATACTTTCGCTGCAT
The DNA here is from genome assembly GCF_016482785.1 of Paenibacillus alkalitolerans. Classification (GTDB taxonomy): domain Bacteria; phylum Bacillota; class Bacilli; order Paenibacillales; family YIM-B00363; genus Paenibacillus_AE; species Paenibacillus_AE alkalitolerans. Next base: position 434,222 of record NZ_JAEMXM010000002.1, read on the forward strand.
GAGCCAGTTTGACGCGGGTTTTACTTTCCTGACGTGATGCTCCGGTCCGCCGGCCAAATTCGGAGCCGGAGTTTCCGCCAAAGGTCGAACGCCTTGAGCGTTTACATCGTTGTTTTTGGCGGATGCATCGTTTCCGCCGTGATTTTCGCGATTGTTATTATCGGTGCCTTGTCGTTGCGGCGCAGCGGCATTGCAGGAAGTAACAAGGAGACAAACCGCTATAAATACCGTTATCAAACGCACAAGTAAACCTCCTCGGTCAAATGTTTTCCTTAGGTTTCCCCGGATACGCGGCAGCCAATCCATTGAATGCAGCGAAAAAATGCCCGGGGGGATATGGAAAATATTCGCGAAGCGGGAAATGAAGCAAATGACGAGAAAAGGGTGACACTGAAAGCAAACCGCGATATGAAAACAAACAGGGGAAGGATGTTGCGCTTTGATAAGCGATAATTTGCTTCGGGCATTGAACGGTCAAATGAACTTCGAATTTTATTCGTCTCAAACGTACTTGTCCATGGGGTCATTTTGCGCTGCGGAAGGGTTTGACGGATTCGCCAATTTTTTTGAAGTGCAAGCGGAAGAAGAGCGGTTTCACGCGATGAAAATATACAGATATATACATTCCCTCGGCAAACATGCCGTCATCGCGGGGATGGACGATCCGGAGAAGCGGTTCGCTTCGATACGGGACGCATTTGAGAAAGGATACGCCCACGAGCGCGAAGTGACGAAGCGGATTTACGCCTTGTCCGACATCGCGCTCAATGAGCGGGAACACGCGACGATGCACTTTCTGAAGTGGTTTATCGACGAACAAGTCGAAGAGGAAGCGATGTTCGACAATATCGTTCACAAGCTAAAACTGATTGAGAAAGACTCGAACGCGTTCATCATGATGGACGCGGAATTCGCGAAACGTACGTTTACACCGCCGGCCGAGTAAGCTCTACAGGCGGAAACGGCCGATTTGCGACTGCAGGCGGGCCGCCAATTCGGACAGCGAAGAAGCGTATCCCAGCACTTTCTCCATCGCGTGCATTTGCTCCGCGCTGGCGGCCGAAGCTTCTTCGCTCGTGCTTGCCCCTTCTTGAGCCACGGCGTTCACCTGACGGATCGCCTTCACAATATGTTCGCTGCCGGTGCTTAACCGCTCGATCGACGAAGCGACCTCGGCGATTTTCTGGGAAACGTCCGTAACGGACTCATCGATCGTTTGGAACACTTGATTTACTTGTTCGGTTCGCGCAATTCCCTCTTTCACTTTGGCGCTTCCTTGCTCAACCATGCACAGAACGTTACCGACATCCGCTTGAATCGAACGGACAATGGCTCCGATTTTTTTAGACGATTGCGACGATTGTTCGGCCAATGAACGTATTTCAGAGGCAACGACCGCAAAGCCCCTTCCGGCTTCCCCGGCTCTCGCCGCCTCGATGGAAGCGTTAAGCGCCAACAAGTTCGTTTGAGTCGACACGTCTGCGATCAATGTAAGAATCAAACCGATTTCTTTCGAGCGGCTGGTCAATGCGTCGACGACGTCTTCCATTCCAGTTACCGTACGGTGAATTTCATCCATTTGTCCTACGACTGCGCATACGGCATCCAATCCTTCTCGGGAAGCATGCTTGGCCCGTTCGCTCAAACCGGAAACTTCCGCGCTGTTCGTTGATATGTTCTCCATTTCGGAAGCGATCTCTTCGATCGATTCGGTAGCGGCCGTCACGCTCTCCACTTGAATCTCCAGACCTGATGACAATTGTTCGTTTCCTGCGGCAATTTGCTCGGCGGCCCTTGCCGTTTGCTGTGCATTCGTTTGGAGCTGTACCGACACGTCGGCCAGCTGCATCGCGCCGTCGCGGACGTTCTCAAACAGCGAGCGCAGCCCGCCGATCATCGAGTTGAACGATGCCGACAGCGCGCCCAACTCGTCGTCCCGGTCCAGCTTCCATATGACGGAAAGATTGCCGGATTCCGCTTCGGACATCTTTTGGCGCAGCTGGACGATAGGGGCCGACACGTTTCTGGCGATCCCCCATCCCGCCCAAAACAGGCACAGCGCGGCCGCAATCACGAAAGCGAGCGATATCCATAACGCCGATCCGATCGTTCGCAAGTTGTCGTTTTGGATTTGATTCGCTTTCTCCGTATAGTAAGACACGATTTGCTTCGCCGCAGCTTCTTTGTTTTCGCGATACGGCATGACGTTCTGCTTATAAACCAAAAACCCGAGATTTTTTTGATCTTCGGAAACCAACTGAATCACTTCCGCCCGGTAATTATCGAAATTGGCCGCCAGCGTCTTGAACTCATCCCACGCAGGTGCGATCTCCGGATCAATCGGGCGCCGTTCGAACCGCTTTATGAGTTCATCGCTTTCTCCCTGCAGCGCTTGAAGCTGTTCGGTGGCGGTTTGCCGCTCAAAGTTGGTGTCCGCCATAATCAGTTCGAGCATTTTCGTTTCGCTCGTTCGTTGATTCAGCGAAACCGCTTGCGCGATTTGGACGGGATTGAAAGCGTCCGACTGCAAGGAGCGCGAGTTGTCGTTAATCATCATCAAGAATATGTAATTGACGCCGCCGACCAGCAGTAGAAATAATAAAGCTGTGCCGACAAGCGTGAAAATTTTGCGGGACGTGTTCATTCGCCGCCATATGGAGCTCAAAGGAAATTTGCCGGTTACAAACCACCGGTCAATTGCGTGCAGTCTGCCTTTCATGTTGATCGTCCTCCTTTAGTAGTAGTATTTTAGTTCGACACATTTCGCCAAAATCCCTTTCAAAAAAATAATGCGCGTAAGTTTTCTTACGCACATTTCTAACGCACATTATTTATCGAATCATATTCGAATGAGGCCTTCAGCCGACAAGGTTAGCTTCTCGAACCCGTCATCCGTTATGACATAAGTGTTTTCGATTCCGACCACCCCGCGGCCGGGGAACGTGAATTTCGGTTCGACGGCGACGACCATGCCTGCTTCCAAAGGTGTCGCGAAGCCTTTCGCCAATACCGGCCACTCATCGATCTCCAAGCCTATTCCGTGTCCGACAAACTTCACGGCGTCGCTCTTATATCCCATGAAATGCTCTGCAAAGGGTGAAGAGCGGGCCGCCGAAAGCGCAAGCTCATATATATCCTCACAGACAGCCCCGGGCTTAAGCTGCCGCTCCACGGCTCTTAAAATCGATTCCGACCGGTCGTATGCTTCTTGGAGATCGTCGTCAAGCCTGCCGATGACGGCCGTTCTCGTTTGATCCGTGACATAGCCGTCTATGGAACAGCCGATATCAAGCAATATCGGTTCGTTCGCTTGAATAATGCTGCGGCCGGCGCCTTTGGGGAAAGCGGGATGCAGCCCTTCTCCTCCGGCAGGACCGTCGAACGCGGACGGCTTAGCGGCCGCCGCGCCGCTCGCCGCGATGCCGGTAACGAGCTCCATATTCATGGCGCGCACACGCATAAGACCAAGATGCCCGGACTTGCGCAGCACGTACTCGATTTCGGCCAACAATTCGATTTCCGTCATTCCCTCTCGCAGCTTTCCCGACGCTTCCCGCAGCGCTTTGTCCGCGGTTTGCGCCGCTAGCCGCATGCTCTGCAGCTCTTCCGGCGATTTGACCATGCGCAGCTCGCGCACGACGGTTGCGCCGTTCGTCCAGACCGCCGCAGGCCATGAAGCTTTCAGCCGCTCGAACCATTCCACCGGCAGCACGTCGTACGTTAAAGCGATGACGGGTCCGTTCGCCAATTGCGGATACGCTCCGGCTACCGTTGCCCCGAACGACCTGAGACTGCCGAGCGGTTCCACGCGAACGGCGCTCTCCTCGGCTGCGCGCGTCACGCTTCTCCGGACGTAGAACGCCGGCTCGCCCGCCGCCGGAACGACCAACAAACCTGCTTGCATCGTTCCCGTCAAATAAAAAATGTCCACATTATGAGTAACGATGAACGCGTCGATTCCGCGTTCCGCCAACTTTTGCTGCAGACGTTGAATTCTATTTCCGTATATGGACACACGCAAACCTCCTCGTATATAGTTCATAATTCCCCGCGCCTTATTTTTTCTTCTTCACATTGGAAAATCCTTCTGTGCGGCGGTTTTCGGCTGCGCTTTCTTTTTCATTGACGTCCTTGAAGGTACGGAGTAGTATGGACGTGGAAACCACTGGAGAGCCGCATTGAAGGAGGGTTACTAATGTTGAAAGGTTTAACGCGCGCGGGTGTCGGCGACGCCGGACCGCTTGACCGCTTCGTCGAGCTGGCTTCAGCGTACGGCTTCGATGCCGTTGATGCAAGCGGGAACGAATTGCGGGAATGGATTTCACGGGACGGACTTTCTAACGTGCTGGATACGCTCAAGGAGCGCGGCGTCGCGATCGGATCGATCGGATTTCCCGTGGAATGGCGCGAGTCGGAAGACAGATTCAGGTCCGGCCTCGTTACGTTGGCCCAAGATGCCGCGCTTGCCGCCGAAGTCGGCTGCAAAGCTTGCTGTACATACGTTCTCCCGTCCACCGATTGGAACGCTGCCCGCTTTATGGCCGTCGCCACCCGCAGGTTGCGTGAATGCGCCGTAATACTCGGTTCTTTCGGCATAAGGCTTGGCATCGAGTTCGTCGGTCCGCATCATCTTCGTACAAGATGGAAAAATCCGTTCATCTGGGATGTGGACAGCCATTTGGAATGGATCGACGCCATCGGCGAACGCAACGTCGGCTTGCTGTTCGACTCTTATCACTGGTATACGAATGAGCTGGGCATAGAAGATATAAGGCGGTTGACCGCCGATCAAATCGTTCACGTGCACATCAACGACGCGAAAGACGTCCCGGTTTCGGAGGCGCTTGACAACGACCGCATTTATCCGGGAGAGGGCGTCATCGATTTAAAGGGTTTTCTACAAGGGCTGCACAGCATCGGATACCGCGGCGTCGTCGCTCAAGAAATTCTTACTCCCGCCTCCGCCGGGCAAACTGCCGCAGAGCTGCTGGAACGATCAAGAAGTGCGTTCCAACGGACGTTCGACGCGGCTTTCGGTACGGACCGGATGTAGATGCAGCGGAATATTATTGCCGCAACAAACGAAAAACATCGCCGCTGGTCATCCCGTCGCGAATAAAGGGAACTAGAAGCGCTTATTGGGCTGATTTTCGGCTGATTGCTCTCGAAAATCCGCAGCTAGCGCCTCTAGTTCCCTTATTTTCAACAAATGCGCCTAACCCGGCCCGGCTCGCTCCCCCCGCCTCACACCGCTTCTTCCAAAAAGCGATATTGCGCCTGGATCAAGCCGTAATATTCTCCCTGTAACCGCATTAGCTCGTCATGATCGCCCTGTTCGATAATTTGGCCGTGGTCGAGCACGACGATCTGATCCGCTCCCCGAATGGTCGACAGACGATGCGCGATAATAAACGACGTGCGGCCCGCAAGCAGCTTCTTCAACGCCTGCTGAATCTTGGCTTCGGTTTCCGTATCGATGCTGGCGGTCGCCTCGTCGAGAATGAGCACACGAGGATCGGCGAGCAGCGCGCGGGCGAACGATATCAACTGCCGCTGCCCCATCGATAGGACGTTGCCTCTCTCTTCCACTTCCGTATCGTATCCGCTCGGCAGCGCCGCGATGAAATCGTGCGCGCCGACCGCTTTGGCGGCCTCTTCCACTTCGGCGTCCGTCGCATCCAACCTGCCGAACCGGATATTATCCCGGATCGTTCCGGAGAAGATGAACGTATCCTGCAGCACGATGCCGACTTGCGAGCGCAAGCTTTGAATCTTCACGTCACGAATGTCGGTACCGTCTATTAAGACGCTTCCTTCCGTCACGTCGTAGAACCGGCAGAGCAGGTTGATGAACGTACTCTTGCCGGAGCCGGTGTGGCCGACGAGCGCAACCGATTGTCCCGCCTTGACATCGAGGCTTACGCCGCGCAGCGCGGGACGTCCCTTCTCGTATTCGAACACGACATTGTTGAAGCGGACGTCGCCGCGAATCGTCGGAAGCGGTTCGGCTTCCCTCTTCTCCGCGACCGTCGGCTGCTCGTCGATAAATTCGAAGATGCGCTCGGACGACGCCATGGCGATCAGCAGCTGCGAATACATCATTCCTAACCGGTTGATCGGCTCCCAGAAGTTGCCGACATACATGACGAAGGAAATCAACAAGCCGATCGTCATTTCTTTCGATTCGATCAAGAACGCGCCGTAGAAAAACAGTATGAACGTGCCGAGTCCGCCGGTCACTTCAATGAGCGGGTTGAACGTTTGGTTCAAGCCGGAGCCGATGTCCCAAGCTTTCTTGTTCGAGGTGTTCATCCCGTCGAAGTAGGCCATGTTCTCCTTCTCCTGTGTGAACGCCTGCGTGACGCGAATGCCTTGGATGCTCTCGTTCAAGTGCGAATTGATGCGCGATTGCTTCATCCGCACGTCCTGCCATGCTCGCCGGATGCGGCGGCGCAGCTTCGTGGATACCAAGAACATGATCGGAACGGTGATCATAATGGCAAGCCCGAGTTTAATGTTAAGCGACAGCAAAATAATGATAATGCCGACGAGCTGCACGCAATCGATCAATATGTTGATGACGCCGTTCGTAAACAAATCCTGGAGCGAGTTGACGTCGTTCGTGATCCGCACGAGCACCGATCCGGCCGGCCGCTTGTCGAAGAAGCGGAAGCTGAGCCGTTGGATGTGCTGAAACAGATGCTGTCTCAAATCGTAAATGACGCGCTGACCGATAATGTTGGTAAACCGGATCCGGTAAAGTCCCGCCGCCCACTGTACGATAAATAATGCGGCAATGGCGGAGCAGAACGTCCATAGCAATCCTAGTGATTTGCCCTTCTCGACCGCATCGATGGCGTTGCCGATCAGAAGCGGAACGAGCAGCTTCGTTATCGTGCCGAGCACCATCATAATGATGACGACGGGCAGCAATTGCCGTGCATAGGGCTTGATATAAACAGCCAGCCGGTAAAATTGGCCCCAGTCGAACGGCTTCTCCATCACATCGTCGTCTTGATACACAAACCGCTCGTTCTTCGATTGCCGTTCTTCCGTCTTTGCGGCGTTTTGCCGCGTCGCTTCGTCGCTCATCCGTGCGCCAACCTCCGTTCCTCCAGCCTTCGCTCTTCCGTATTTCGCTCTTCCAGCCTTCTAGCCACCACATCCGGATGGTCCGAATACTGAATGTTGTATGTGTCCAAGTATCGTCCCGGCCGGTTCAACAGCTGCTGATGCGTGCCCCGTTGAACGACTCGCCCTTCATCCAGGACGATGATTTCGTCCGCGTGCTTGAGCGAAGAAATTCGGTGGGCGATTACGAAGGTCGTACGGCCTTTCATCACTTGACGAAGACCGAGCTGAATTTCGTGTTCCGTCTCCATGTCGACCGCGCTCGTCGCATCGTCCAGAATGAGCACCTTCGGATTTTCGATAATGGCCCGTGCGATCGCAATGCGCTGCTTCTGACCGCCGGAAAGGCCCATGCCCCGTTCCCCGACGATCGTGTCGTACCCTTGCGGCAGCTCCATTATGAAATCGTGCGCTTTGGCCAATTTGGCCGCCTCGATGATGCGTTCCATGGACACGTCGCGCTGGCCGTAAGCGATGTTGTTGCGAATCGACGAAGAGAACAAGAATGTTTCTTGGAATACGACCGCGATTTGTTGGCGCAAGCTCTCGATCGTAATGTCGCGAATGTCGCGGCCGTCGAGGGTGATACGGCCTTCCTTCACGTTATAAGCGCGTAGAAGCAGCTGAGTCACTGTCGTTTTCCCGGAGCCTGTAGGTCCCAGCAGTCCGATGACCGATCCCGGCGGAGCATCCGCCGAAAAATCGCGCAGCGCCGGCGCTTTCTCCGGATAGGAGAACGTTACGTTCTCGAAACGGACATGGCCTTCAACCGCCTCGGGGTTCAAGACAGTCGCGTTCTCAGAATCTTTCACATGAATGTGATGATGCAATATTTCAAGCACCCGTTCCCCGGAAGCTTTCGATTGCGTATAGTTGTTGATATGAAACCCGAGCATCCAGAGCGGACCGATAATGTACCAGATCAAGGAGAAAAACGCCGCCAATTCGCCGACGGTCATCTCGCCCCGGAGAACGAATGCGCCTCCTGCAGCCAGCAAGACGACGACGCTCAAGTTCGCAAACAGTTCCATAAGAGGGAAGTATTTCGACCAAATCGATGCGGTATCGATCGTATGATCGCGAAAGACGCGGCTTCGTTCCGAAAACTTCTCCACCTCATGCGCTTCGCGCGCGAACGACTTGACGGTGCGGACTCCGGTAATATTTTCCTGAACCGTAGTCGTCAGTTCGCTCATCGATTGGCGGATCAGCCGGAATGCGGGATGTATTTTCGACTCGAACCGTAATGCCGTAAACACGAGGAAAGGCATCGTCACCAGCGAAATGAGCATCAGCTTCCAATTATACGCGGCCATCATGATAACTCCGAACCCGACCATCAAGAACACATTGAGAAACTGAGCGAATCCGAAGCCGATAAATTGACGAATCGCGTCCAAATCGGCGGTCAGGCGTGACATAAGGTCGCCGGTTCTGGCTTTGTCGTAGTATTGAAACGACAAATACTGCAGCTTCTCGTAGCTTGCTTTGCGAAGGTTGTAAGCGACCCGGTTACCGAGCCGTCCGCCGCTCAATCCGTGCAGGAACTGAAACGTTCCTTTCACGATGACGACTCCAAGCACCGTAAAAGCGACCGCCGGTACTTCCCCGTATTGTCCTTTGGTCACAATTTCGTCGATGAGATACTCCAGCATGTAAGGATACACAAGTCCCAACGCCGTCGAAACCGCCAAACATAATACGGATGCAAAAATGAGATACTTCAGCCGCCCAAGCCAATAAAACCTTCGAAGCTGTCGAAACACTTCCATGTTGTATGGGTCCCCTCCCCGATCGGTCCGTTCCGCGTTTTTCTTTCGATTACGCGGTATTTTAAAGCCTTAATGCAGTGTAGCACCGCAAGTAAGAACATTCAAAATGGAAACGGACCCGAATATAGGGAGATTTCACGTTTTTGCCACATTTCGCGAAGCGAGCGGGCACATTTCATGGAAATCATCGAAATCGTTATCTTTTTATTCCATTCTCTCGAACGTCTGAAGCATCTCTTGCAAACGGTTCCCCCGGGACTCTAAGTCCGCGACATCCCACGTTTGATCAAGCGCCGAACGGATGCCCGACACCGCCTCGGACAACACGTACTCCGCTCTCTCCGCCAACGTGCGGTCCGCTTGCCGGAGCGATTCCTCATACCATTTCGCGAAACGGTTGGACTGCGAATCCAGCGCTTGCGCGATATTTTGCTGCCATCGCTGTTCGAGCGCCTCTCTCAACTGCTTGCGTCCGTCGCCTTCGAAGAACTGTTTCGCGTTCTTGTAGTGGCTTTTCAGCAGTTTGACGTCCGGCTCTTCCCCTGCCCACATGTCATCCGCAGGGGGTGTTTCGAACTCCAACGGCTCCCACGGATCCGGGACGAAGCCCGGGATAAGCTTGCGGATTTCGGCGCAGCGTCGTTCGTATGTTTTGGCAAGCGTGAGGTTGAGAAAACGTTCCATCCGAACCGATACGGCGAGCGACTCATTCGTCAATTCCTTCCGGATGTAATCCGTCAAGTCCCGCCACGCCCATTCGAGCGATTGCTTCACGTCTCCTCTGTCTTCCCGCAAGGAGGAAGGATTGAACGAGGCGGCAAACCATTCCCCGAACCGGTACGTGATGCGCTGCTTCATGTAATAAAATTGCTCCGCAATCTCTTTCGCCGCCGCTTTCTGTTCCGAGTCGACGCTCCCGCCTGCAATAGTCCCTCTTGCCGCTCGCTCATCTTCCGCCAAATTGGCGAGGGAAGCGCTTCTTTGTTCTTCTCCCGTCTGCGCCGCCTCGATTAAAGAACGGAGTAAACCGTTCGCACGCTGCAATTCGCCTTCCGCCGAGCGGAAGGCTAGCCCGGCCAGCTCTTCTCCCGCAAAATGCCGGAACGCTTCTTCGAATGCGGCCATTCCGGAAGAGTCTAATTCTTGCAAGCTTCCTTTCGATTTCGCGCGCAAGGCGGCCAAGGAAGAGACCGGAAACAACCTCGGGTTGCGTATGCCGAACGCCGTCAAATTGTCTCTTACGTGATTCAACACGTCTTCAAGCTCCTCCGCGGAGGAGGCGAGATCTGCCGCATTGACGATAAAAAACATTTTGTCGAGCTCGAACGCGTCCTTCACCCTGCCGAGCTGCTCCAAGAACTGCCTGTCCGCCCGGGAAAATGCATGATTGTAATAAGTGACGAAGAAGATGGCGTCGGCATTTTTGATGTAATTGAACGCGATACCGGTATGCCGCGCGTTGATCGAGTCGGCCCCAGGCGTATCCACGAGCGTGACGCCTTGTTTCGATAACGGGGATTCGTAAAACAGCTCGATGCGGTCTACGAATGCGGACTTCCGTTCTTCCGCCACGAACGCGCGGAACTGCTCGCCGTCCGCTCTGACGGTTGTGCCGAGCAAGCTTTCCGCCTCCGCCCATCCTTCCGTCACCGCACGCAAAAACGCCAAATGAGGCTTCGCTCCCGGCGGAATGCTTGCGATCGCGCTGTCGCTTGCTCCGGCCTCCTTCGCCTGCTTGGCGATCGCCCGGTGCACAAACTCGATCGTTTTGCCTTGCGGCGGCGGTTCCAATCCCAATGTTTTAATCGAATGCTCGATGTCCTGCATGATCGACTCTTTCGGCTTCATCCATACGCGGGCGGTGCCGTGCGGCCAGTCCGGTTCCTCCGGCGGCACGACCGTATTGATCGAAGCCGTCGTCGGGTTGGGCGACACGGGCAGCGCCGATTCGCCGAGCAGCGCGTTGGCGAATGACGATTTACCCGCGCTGAACGCGCCGAACAGCGCGGCGGTGAAGCGCTGCTCGCGCATGCGGCGCGATTTCTCTTGGAGCGTCCGAGCCGCCCCGGCGAGCGGCGCGATCGGTTCAACGACGCGCGACGCCGCGTCGAGCGTTTCCGCGGCTGCCGCCAGCCGCGTGCGGAAGCTGCGCGTCCCGCCGTGCGGGCGCGCTTCGGTTTGGCGCGCGGCGCCGCCGATCGGCGGCAGCGCCGGCGCGCCGTTGTGAGGCAGCCGGAGAGACGGCTGCCGCGGCGCTTCCTCCTCCGGCTCCGCCTGGAGGAGGGTAGGGTCCGGGAACGTTGCCGGTTCCCGGGAAAACTTCTCGGCGGCTGTCAAACCCGCCGTCAACGCTTGTACGGAAGCGAGCTCCGCCGCTTCCAGCCTTTCCAGCTCGCGACGGTGCGCGAGCCGCTCCTCCAGCTCCGCAAGCTCTTTGCGGAGCTGCTCCTCTTCGGCGGCGAACCGCGCCGCCGCCGCCTCAACCAACGCTACGGCGGCGCCCGCCGCCGACTTGCGCACCATCTGCCGCACTTCCGCGGCGATCTCCTTGGCGTAGTTCAGCGTATACTCGCCCGATACGACGGCGCCGGGCCGAACCATGGCGGCCAGCCACTCCGGCGACAGCTCCGCATCGACGCCTTCTATCGCTCTTTGCGCTTCATCCGTTCCCGCTACGCCAAGCTCCTCGGCAACCTTCCCGAGCAGGTCGCGCACGTGCCAAACGAGCCGCGCCGTCACGTTCTCGCGGAATTCCGCGTAGAACGCGTCAAGCCGGCGTTTGCGCTCCTCCTCCGTCTTCGCGCCGGAGAAAAACAACCCCACCTTAAAGCCGGGCTGCCGGCTTTCAAGGAACGATTGCGCGAGATCCCGCGTCGTTGCCGGCGTAAGATTGGCGTTCTCCGCAATGCGCCTGGCCTCCGCCTTCACCTTCTCCGCTGCGCTTTCGCGATTGTCCTCCCTGCGCCTCAAATCGCCGCGGATGCTCTCGTACCGCTCCGCATAAGAATCCGCTTCGTCCGCAGCGATCAGCTCCCGCAGCTCAGCTTTGCGCGGCTCGTTCGCCGCCGCCAAAAATTCGCCGTGCTCTACCGTTAACCTGAGAGCTGCCGCCGCCGCGCCGCGAACGGCGAGCGCTTCTCCGCCCCGCACCGTCTCGCGAAGCCAGCTGCGCAATACTACGATCTCATTGTGCGGATGCTCCGGCGCCTTCAACGTCGTATAGAACGTTGCAACCGGCCTCACGCCCCAAGAACCGAATGCTTCGTCCACCCCAGATCGAAAATCTTCGAAAGACACCTCTTCTTCCCGGTGCTTATCGATTTGATTGACAATAAGAACAAGAGGTTTTCCCAAATCGATAAGCCGCTTCGCAAACTCCATATTCATCTCTGACAATACATGGTTATAATCCATTACATACATGACGATGTCGGCCAAGTGCAGCGCCGATTCCGTCGCCATCTGATGCGCATCGTCGGTGGAATCGACTCCCGGCGTATCAAGCAGCGCCGCGCGCTCTCCCAAAAACCGGATCGGATGGAACAGCTCGACGCTTTCTACCTCTTGCCCGTTCTTCGCGTAACGAGGCACCTCTTCGATTCCGACGCATGCGGTTGTTCCGTCGCGGTACGCGATCACGGCTTCGGACGGCCCGTTGCGGATCGCCACTACGTTGGCGCTTGTCGGAATCGGGCTCGAAGGCAGCAGCGCCGCCCCGCACAACCGGTTGATCAAGCTTGATTTCCCCGCGGAAAAATGTCCGCATAACGCCGCGTAAAACGTCCCCTCGCGGCACTTTTCGGCTAGCGCCCCCGCCTTCTCCGCCGCAGCGGCATCCCCGGCCTCCTCAAGATTTTGCCGCAATCTTTCTAATTCTTGTTGAACCTTTTCTCTCTCGATCATTTTTCCCCTCAACCCCGTGATATGTTAGAAAACGTACTAATGTTATCTTCTATCCCATGACATTATAACATGTTTTCGTGCAGCCATTCTCCCGGTGCGGTTACTCAAAAAGAAGGCGGTCGTTATCGGCCACTTTCCGGCGCGATCAGATTATTATTAGTTTTGATGGAGGACGTATCCCAAGTGAAGGCTTCTGAGCGAAAGGAACAGTGTCCGCACACTTCGACGCCCACCGCCACCGCCAATTCGGCCGCGTATGTGCAACCCTCACCGATCAAAAGAAAAACTCCGCCAAGATTCCCTGGCGGAGTGCATCTCCTTCAATCAAACAACCGTCGTCGGTTCACGATCCGGCAGCAATATTTCAAACAAATCTCCATGCTGGAGAATCGTAATGTCTCTTTCCTTCTCTTTCATGACGACGACGTCCAATTTCGAACGCATACGGTCCACATAGTGCTCGGGAACGTCGCCCGACTCGCTGATCGTAACGCCTTCCACCACCGTCTCCTCATCTTGAGACAGCTTAGTGTTTAGCACTTTATCATAAATATCCGAAAACCGTTCAAAATCTTTCGTATAAACCGAGATGCATTTCATCTCCGCTGTCCACCTCTTCATTCCACCGAGCCGTTCACGCCCGCCATTTTTCTTGTACGTTCCTTATTCTTCCTGTTTGAGGCAGGTTTCATACGTTTCTTGCCTTCGCGGCACATGCCGAGCAACGGACACCCGTCGCACTTCGGGTTTTGCGCCTTGCAATGATATCTCCCGAGAAAAATAAGCCTGTGATGCGTCTGCGTCCATTCCTCCCGCGGAACTTTCGCCATTAGCTTCTTTTCGACTTCCAGCACGGTGTCGTTCCAGTTCGCGATTCCAAGCCGTTTGCTTACCCGTTCCACATGCGTGTCGACGGCGATCGCCGGCTCCCCGAACGCATTCGACACGACGACATTGGCCGTCTTTCGCCCGACGCCGGGCAGCTTCACCAGCTCTTCGTGGCTCTCCGGTATTTCACCCCCGTATTGCTCCAGCAGCATGCGGCACAGCTCCCGGATATGCTTCGCTTTGTTCCGGTACAAGCCGATCCGCTTGATATCGCTCTCCAACTCTTCGAGCGGCACGGCCAAATACTGTTCCGGCGTCTTATACTTCCGAAACAGATCCGCAGTTACTTTATTCACCGTCTCATCGGTGCATTGCGCCGAGAGAAGGACGGCGATCGTCAGCTCGAACGGATTCGAATGGTTCAATTCGCAGTGTGCATCAGGAAACATTTCCGCCACCGTATTGAGCACTTCCCGCACTTGCTGCTTGTTCATCGGCTACCCTCCCCAACCATCAACCATAAGTTTCAGTTTATCCAAAAGGAGGCGCCACTTCAACGTCACCGAGAAAATGCACCCGCGGCCGCGGTTGCTCACGAGCCGTTGCCTGCGGGTGCATGCCTTTCGTTACTTCACTAATTCAAATATTTTTCCGTCTACCAAGTAAACAGTCAATTTGTCGTTTTCATTCAGCCGTGTAAGAGTAAGGACACCGCCGTCCGCCGTGTGAATGTACGCAAAGGTATGGATTTTGTACGTCTTTTGTTCGGAAAGCGTCGCGGCTTTGAATGTAATTTCATTCCGTGCCGCGTCATATGAACTGAACGTTCTTTGCATGGCGCTCGCCACCCAAATATACGGAGCTCCGGTTCCGTCCACAACGACTTGTACCCGGTCGTTCACCTTCATGGCCGTAAGGTTGCCGTTCACCGTGCCGCCGGATTGAACGTTTGCACCGGACAATTGGTACTCTCTCGCATTGTTATTGAAGTCCGTCACGGTCAATTTGCCGGCAACCGTATCCAACGACGTGATTTTGCCTCGGACCGTCCGCGGAGCCGCGATCGTCATAAGCGTGCTGCCCGTATAGGTTGCAACGACAGGCTCGTCCGCTTTAAGCTCCGACAAAGCCATCGCGTTGCCGTCCGCGTTCAGCAGTGCGGTGTTCGTATCCAAGGTGATCTGCAAATTGCCGTTCAGCCCATCCCTAACGTTGAGTTTGCGGCTGATCGTATCGACCGAGGTCAGCGTATATACGAAAGATTTCTTCACCTGAATTTGCGATACCGCGGACTGCATTGCATCCATTGTCAGTCGGACTTGCGTGCCGACGGATATATCGGCGATCGAAGTGCTTGCCTTCTTCGCAATGATCACGCCCGTTAAAGACGAGTATGGGAGAATGACTTTCTCGTTATCGGCCGTCGTTACGGTGATGGTTTTCGCCGCCGTGTTAAGAGCGGTTACTTTGCCCTCAACATAAGTGACAACGTCCAGCCGGATCAGCTGATTTTCGGAAACGGTCAAGTTGACCTTCCGGTTTTCCGCGAGATACAGCGAATATAGCTGTGTCGCCATCGGAGCGCCGTCGATCATGATCTTGGTGCGGTCCGTTATTTCGAACAGCTGCGGCTTCGACGACTCGTTCAACACGGTTATAAATTTCCGCGTGGCGTCAAAGTTGATCACTGTCGCTTGATTTAACTTGGAGATGTTCCGGTTCAATACGGTGATCGATTCGACGGTGTTGTTGTTGCCGTTAATATGCAGCTCAATGCTGTCACCCGTACGTAAATCGGCAAGTGCGGCATTTTCCAATCCGGTTATTTCTACTTTCACGTTTTTAATGAGATTATACGCCATTAAGTCGTTACCGTTCTTTAGTACGACCACGTTGCCTTCAGTAACGCCGGATAATTCGCCCGTCTTCGTCACATAACGCTGTTTAACGATATTTACGGAAACGGCCTCATTGTCTATTACTTCATACGCTACCGTATCTCCGTCCTTAACCCCGGCGAGACCCGCGGCTATCGGTTGTCCGTTCAATTGAAGCGCCGCATCCGTGGACACCGTGTAAGTTTCCCCCGCTCCGCCGCTCGGCACTACGGTAATTGTCCGTTTCGCCGCATCAATGGACTGTACGACGCCTTCGCCGATCTTATTAATTGCCAGCTTCAACAGCGTTAAATTCGATATTTCTTCCGTTCCCGGCAACCGCTGCAAACGGACCGTGCTTCCCTTCGTAATTTCGCTTAGGCTCACGCCATTGCCTTGCTCGTTGACGGCCGCGACAGTCGGCGAGAGCTTGTACTGCTCCGAGCGGGATGCACTCGTGAGCGTAATGTTCATCTCGGATACGCTCAGTGCGGCGACCTTTCCTTCGATCGATTCCAGCTTCGGCGCATCGTTTACGATTTCTATGTAATAAGCGGCGTTATTTTGATGGACAAGTTTTATTTGTTGGTTCGCCTTGAGATCCGCCGCCGCCGCCGCTTCGCCCGATGTTTTAAATACCAGAGTGTTCGCATGAAGCGTAAAACTGGTCGTTTGGCTATCGGCCGCGCGCAATTGGAGGATGCCGCCGTTCACGGCGGTTATGACACCTGCCGCCGTACGTCCGGACTGCTCGGGCATATATTGGTCGGCTCGCGACAAGAACGTTGCGATTTGCGCGCGCGTAACCGCCACTCCGGGCCGGAACGTATTGTCTTCCTTAAATCCCGTTACAATGCCCAAGTCCGCCGCAATACGGACATACCCGGATGCGCTCGACGATATTTTGTCGGCATCGGCAAAAGCCGGAGCTCCCGCCGCAGCGGCCTCCGTCCCCTTGCCGATGGCGCGTACGACCAATTTCGCCAGCCATTCGCGGGAGGCCGGCCGCTTCCCCCAACCTGAATCAGAGTCGCCGGAAGCGGCCGCTTCCGTTTCTTCGACCAAGTCCAGCATGCGTGTCTCCAAAGCTTTCACGACATAAGGTCTGAAGAACGGGTCCACGTCAAATCCGAGAACGACCTCACGGTTATTGGCCAGCGCTTCGTCCTCCAAGCCCATCATCCGAACGGCCATGACAACCGCTTCTTGTTGGGTCACATCTTTATTGGGAGCGAACGTACCGTCATTATAGCCTTTCACGATTCCGCCGGATGCGAGCTTCGCCACGTGGCCCCGGGCCCAGTGTCCCGCCGGCACGTCGGGGAATGTTACGGTAACCCCGGAGGAAACGGCCTCGGCCGCGGGTGTCTCCGCCAAGACGGAAGGCGCGGCCGGTCCGGCAACAAGGGAGATTCCGAGAGCTGCTGCGGTGAGTACGTTGAACGCTTTGCGTTGATATGAGTGCATTGATGCTTCTCCTCTCTCAGTTCGAATTAAGGGATTCGGTAATATTGCTTAATTGAAATGACAATCGCCTCGGCGATTTTGTCTTGAATTTGCTCGTTGAACAATTTCGCTTCGTCGTCGGGATTCGTCAGGAAGGCCAGCTCCAGAAGCACGGCGGGCATTGTCGTATCCTTAACGACGAGAAAGTTGTTTTTCTTTACTTTACGGTCGGACGAGCCTACCGCTTTAAGAACGTTGCTATGGATAATTTCCGCCAGCGCCGCGCTGTCGTCTCTCCAATAGTAGGTTTCCGTTCCCCGCACGGAAGAGGACGGAGCGGTGTTTGCATGGATGGAAACGTACAAGTCAACCGCGGAATTGTTCGCGGCCGCGGCCCGATCCGCCGGAGACGAGTATACGTCGCCCTCCCTCGCGAGCACAGGCAGCAGAAGCTTCTCTTTCTCCATCAACGCGGCCGTCTTCTTCGCAACCGCCAACGTGAAATCTTTTTCGTACTTGCCCGTCTTCGAAATCGCGCCCGGATCGTGTCCGCCGTGACCGGCGTCGATCATGATCCGGAATTGCTTCTCATCAAACCGCACCGACGCCCCGCTACCGTCGGCGGACATTTCCAGCCGGAAGGCGGCCGCTTGCTTTACGTCCAATACGATTCGCACCGTTGACGGTTCGATTTCAAACAGCGAATAGCGAATGCCGGAAACATACGCATGATCCGCGCTCACCGGCAGCGATCCGTCGGCTCTGCCGTCGGCGGAACGCTCCAGCGTTGTTCCCGGCAAGTCGATCACGATCCGGTCCGGATTGCGCAACTGAAAAATTTTCGGTTGGACATTCCCGGTAGTGGTGAATGTGACCGCTTTATCTTCCACAGATATCCCCGTGAACGTCGGCAATGCGTCAGCTACCCTCACGGGATCGCCCGAAGACGGCGACGCCGGCAACGACCCCACCGTACCTGCAGGAATTTCTATCGGAACGGATGATGAGGAAAGGCGCTGAAACAAAAACAATGAACCGGTCAATCTGTCGGAAATCCACCTGGCGCCCAACGATTCGGCGATCGATGCGGCCGGGAAATGGAGAAGATCGTCGAAAGTAACCGTGTCTTCTGCGGCGACACGGACCGATTGCTTGCCAAATTCGATTATGTATGAACCATTTTCCCCCGCGCTCACTTTGGCGCCTAACGCAGACGCCGTGTCAGCCGGTATGTACGCTTTCCCGTCGATGCTTCGCGCCTGCAGTTGAGACTTTGCTCCGTCGACAAAAACGCGAAGAGGTTCAGACTTCGAAGCCGCCTGCGCTTCTCCAGGCATCGATACGGCCACCGCCCCGGCAACGAGGAGAAAGCCGACCGCCGCCGCCACCCTTTTCCAACCGTAATCCATAAGTTCCTCCCAAGTCTAGCAATGCGTAATAAGTCTATCAAAATTCGTCTGCAAATAACATAATATTGTAAGTTTCGACAAGCTTACTATCAATTAAACGCAAGAAATAGCCAAAAGTTGCTAGATTCGGTCGATTTTCTTATCGGAAAAGTTGGTTGGAAAAATAGAGGAAGTGGAAGGCGTTATATACAGGATTTCCCGGAATTCTACGAAAATAGAGGAACTGGAGTGCACTATCGCGTTGAAATAGGAGGTTGGACAAATAATATCGTGGAAATAGCGGCCTGTACTTCCTTTATTATTTTTGTATGCGTCAAAAAGGCGGCGATAAAGGATTGTACTTCCGCTATTTTCTTATAAGAAACAATAAATGGCTGAGCAGACTCGCTTCTGCTCAACCATTTTCACTGCTGCCCAACTGTATTCTTCAGGCACTAAGCCCGTTTTGCCTCGTACGCGGCGATCTTATCGTCGTGCTGCAAGGTGAGCCCGATATCGTCGAGTCCCTGCAGCAAGAATTGCCGCCGGTGCTCGTCAAGATCGAAATCGATCTTTAATCCGTACGAGTCGCCGATCGTCTTGTTCTCCAAATCGACGATCAACTGATAGCCCTCGTATTTCGCAGTCCGCTGGAACAATTCCTCGACTTGCTCTTCCGACAGCTTCACCGGAAGAATTCCGTTCTTAAAGCAATTGTTGTAGAAAATGTCCGCAAAAGACGGAGCGATCACCACGTTGAATCCATAATCCTGGATTGCCCAAGGCGCGTGCTCGCGCGACGACCCGCATCCGAAATTAGCGCGGGAGATCAATATGGAAGCGCCCTTGTAACGCGGCTTGTTCATCTCGAAATTCGGATTCACGTTGCCTTCTTCGTCGAATCTCCACTCGAAGAACAAAAATTGCCCGAATCCGGTCCGTTCGATCCGCTTCAAAAATTGCTTCGGAATAATCGCGTCCGTATCGACGTTGACGCGATCGACAGGCGCTACGATTCCGGTTTGTTTCCTAAATGGCTGCATGCCGTTTCCCCCTAGCTACATTGACTAGTTATCGCGGACAACCTTTCGGTTGCCTCTTTACCCGACGTGAACTTCGGATTTGAATTCCCAGTTGCGTACGTCGACGAATTTGCCGGCGATCGCCGCCGCGGCCGCCATTTCCGGCGATACGAGATGCGTGCGTCCGCCGCGGCCTTGGCGTCCCTCGAAATTGCGGTTCGATGTGGACGCGCAGCGCTGGCCCGGGGAAAGCACGTCCGGGTTCATCGCGAGACACATGCTGCAGCCCGCGTCGCGCCATTCAAAGCCCGCTTCGATGAAGATTTGGTCCAAGCCTTCTTTCTCGGCTTGAATTTTCACCCGTCCGGAGCCCGGCACCACGATGGCGGTTACGTTCGGGTTCACTTCATAACCTTTCGCCACGGCAGCCGCCGCGCGCAAGTCTTCGATGCGGCCGTTCGTGCAGGAACCGATGAATACGTAGTCGATTGCAATTTCCGTCATCGCCGTTCCCGGCGTCAGACCCATGTACTCGATCGCCTTCTCCGCCGCTTTCCGTTCGTTCTCGGTCGGCAAGTCGGCAGGATTCGGCACCTTCGAGAGCACGTCAGTGCCCATGCCCGGGCTCGTTCCCCACGTCACTTGCGGTACGAGCGTCGCCGCGTCGAATTCCACGACAGTGTCGTACGCCGCGCCTTCATCGGCGGCCAGCGCCTTCCACTGCTCCACGGCTTTGTCGAACGCTTCGCCTTGCGGCACATGCTGCCGGCCGCGCAAATATTCGAACGTCGTCTCGTCCGGCGCGATCATCCCCGCTCTCGCGCCCGCTTCGATCGACATGTTGCACACGGTCATGCGGCCTTCCATCGACAAGCTGCGGATCGCTTCGCCCGTGTACTCGATAACGTATCCGGTGGCGAAATCGGTGCCGTATTTCGCAATGATGCCGAGAATAAGGTCTTTCGCCGTAACGCCTGCAGGCAGCTTGCCGTTCACGCGCACTTCCATCGTCTTCGGCTTGGATTGCTGAAGACATTGCGTGGCGAGCACGTGCTCGACTTCGGACGTGCCGATTCCGAAAGCAAGCGCGCCGAACGCGCCGTGCGTCGATGTGTGGGAGTCGCCGCACACGATCGTCTTCCCCGGATGCGTAAGCCCGAGCTCCGGTCCCATGACGTGCACGACGCCTTGATCGATGGAATTTAAATCGTATAACGTAATTCCGAATTCTTGCGCGTTCTTCGTCAACGTATCGACCTGCTGCTTCGAAATCGGATCGGTAATGTTGAACCGGTCTTTCGTCGGCACGTTATGGTCCATCGTCGCGAACGTCAAATCCGGCCTGCGCACTTTGCGCCCCGCCATCCGGAGCCCTTCGAACGCTTGAGGGCTCGTTACCTCGTGCACCAGATGCAAATCGATATAAATAATGCTCGGTTTACCTTCTTCTTGATGAATGACGTGATTGTCCCAAATTTTCTCGAACATCGTACGCTTCGCCATTCGCGTCACCTCTCCCGTTTACTGATCCTTTTGCCAATTATACTATCATTTCTTTCTTCATTGTTCCAAGATATAATAACTATAGGTTTTATAGTTTTAATTTATAAGAAAAACTTCTATCGAAGTAATTCAATGAAGCGGGTACGTCCTGTAGAGGAAGTTTTTCTTGCGAGATCAGGATGCCATAGCTTCGAAGTTTATTCTTTCTGATCTCTATAGAAAAACTTCTATCGAAGTAATTCAATGAAGCGGGTACGTCCTTTAGAGGAAGTTTTTCTTGCGAGATCAGGATGCCATTGCTTCGAAGTTTATTCTTTCTGATCTCTAAAGAAAAACTTCTATCGAAGTAATTCAATGAAGCGGGTACGTCCTGTAGAGGAAGTTTTTCTTGCGAGATCAGGATGCCATTGCTTCGAAGTTTATTCTGTCTGATCTCTAAAGAAAAACTTCTATCGAAGTAATTCAATGAAGCGGGTACGTCCTTTAGAGGAAGTTTTTCTTGCAACATCAGAATTACCTTTTTTGCGTCTGAAAATTTATGAATTCTTATGTTATAAAAGGAGATACCGCCGTGGAATTTCGCCAATTGCTATACGCAGTCCAGATCGCGAATGAAAAAAACTTTTCCCGCGCCGCGGACAAGCTGCACATCGCACAGCCGTCGCTTAGCCAGCAGCTGGCCAAGCTCGAGCGCGAGCTCGGCGTCGTATTGTTCCACCGGACAACGAACTCGGTCGAACCGACTCACGCCGGCGAAACGTTCGTGCAGAAAGCGCAGCATATTCTTGATTTGGTCGAACAGCTGAAGAGCGAGATGAACGACATCTCCCACCTGCATAAGGGGAAGCTCGTCGTCGGCACGCTGCCTATTACCGGCTCGCATATTCTTCCTCTCGTTTTGCCGGAGTTCGCGAATCGCCATCCCGGCCTCGAAGTGCATCTCGTGGAAGATACGAGCGCCAAACTCGAACGGTTAACATCGGAAGGAGCCGTCGACTTCTCTCTTCTTTCTTTGCCGATTGCGGATCCTTCGTTGGAACACCGCCCGTTCATTACGGAACAAATTTGTCTCGCGGTACCGCAAAGCCATCGTTTTGCCGATGCGAAGAAGGCAATCCCGGTACGAGAGCTTGCAGGGGAATCGTTCATCGTGCTGAAGAAAGGCCAAGGCTTTCGTCAAATCGCTTTCGAAATTTGCGCGCAAGCCGGCTTCGAGCCGAACATCGTCTTCGAGAGCGGCAACATCGAAACCGTCCAAGCGCTTGTAGCCGCCGGAATGGGCGTGGCGTTCATCCCGAACATGATCGCCGAAGCGAAGAAGGGCCGTTACGTTCCCGTCTATAAGCCGCTGACCGGACCGGTGCCCACCCGGACGCTCGTTGTCGCGCAAAGACGAGGCAGATATTTTTCCAAGGCGGCGGAAGCGTTCATTGAGACGCTGCTGGAAGTCACTTCGCAAAGCCGGTAATAACCGAATATCCCTCCGCATACAATCTAACAGCGACACTTGTCCTACAGTTAGGAAGAAGCCAATCGTAAGATTGGCGCGTAGTGACAGAACACGAGCAGAAGCGGAGGGACTCCCGTGACGACGTTCGCGACAAGACAAATCATACGAGAAACGTTGCTCGAAGAATTGCAGGTCACACCCGAATTGCTGCGCAAAGCGGAACGCCGCTATTACGAGGCGCTGGCCCGCATAGCCGAATTGAAAGAACGCCTCACGGCGCTCGAATGCGAGCTGTATTCAAGCGGCACGGTCAGCGGAAAGAACGAAGCGGTCCGGCTTGCGGAATTGTGGCCGCACACCGGACCGCTGCACTCCGCCGTCCGCGAAGCGGAAAGCGAATCCGATCGGTTGAAATCGGAAGTGTTTTACCTGCGCCGCAAGCTCGACAATCTTCAGCTCATGACGAAATTGCTGGTCGAAGAAGCTTACACGTAAAACTCGGGGCGCCGGTCATCAAACACCGGAATCGTCCGCCTGACGCGGTCGACTTCGTCCATATCAAGCTCCGCGGTCAAAATCGTTTCCTGCTCGCCGCCTTCCGCCAGCACCTCGCCCCAAGGCGAAATCACCATCGAATGGCCGAAAAATTCCGTGCCGCGGCTTTCCCCGACCCGATTGCAGGCCACAACGTACATCTGATTCTCGATCGCCCGCGCCATTAGCAGCGTACGCCAGTGGTGAAGCCGCGGCTTCGGCCATTCCGCAGGCACAAACAACACTTTCGCGCCGTCGAGCGCCAGTTTCCGAGAGAGCTCCGGGAAACGAATGTCGTAACAAATCATCATGCCGGCCGGAACGCCTTCGAGTTCGAACGATCCGAGACGCCCGCCCGCCGCCAAATATTTTTCTTCATCCATCAAGCGAAACAGATGCAGTTTCGAATAATCGGCGGTCAACCTGCCTTCCCGGTCGAAGACATACATCGTATTCCCTACGCCTTTGCCGTCCGGCATCGACACCGCAACCGATCCGGCAACGACATTCACTTTATGGTTTCGCGCGAATTCCGAGAATATGCGTTTCGTCGGCTCCCCGTCTCGATCAGCGATCTCCCCGATTTTCTCCAGCGCATATCCGGTATTCCACAGCTCCGGGAGCACAATGACATCCGGCTTCGTGCCGGCGTTCACCGCTTCAGCCATCAGCCGCAGCGCGCGTTTGCGGTTCGTTTCCGGCTCTCCGACGGCAATATCCATCTGTATCAAGCTGACGAGCATATTGGCTTACATTCCTCCCGCGATAGCGTTCATGCTTTCATCATACCCGTCATTTCCCGGCAGTCAAGCTTTCGCTTTCGGCAAGTGGAATCCATAATTTCCAGTCAATGGAAACAGCGGAGCTCAACCGCCCAATTCCGGCTATTTTACCGGGTCCGCCGACCATTTGACGCTTCTTAGAATTCGATGCTTCATCAGTTCGAGTATAAACTCGACATAATAATCGTTCCTCACGACCAAACGGTATTCGCGGTTCGGATACGCGTACATGAAAACATCGGTATGCACGCGGTTTTCTTCAAAGTGCTTTTCAAGCTCTTTCATGTGTTCGGCGTGAGGCTCCGCATCTGTGAAACGCAAACGAAACTCTATATCCCTCTCGCCTGCGGTTTCTTCAATATCGACAACACCCGGATCCCATTGGTAAGTCAGTTTCATGACGGATAACCTCCTAAGTGTAAAGCGTTACATCAAATACCTAAAGTACACGTATACGCTCGCCATTGCAACAGAGAGAAGCATTAGCGGAAAGCCGTATTTCATGAACGTAACGAACTTTATCGGATACCCTTCTCTCGCGGACATGCCGGCCACGATCAGGTTGGCGCTCGCTCCGATCAATGTGCCGTTTCCTCCCAAACAAGCGCCTAACGCAAGGCTCCACCAGAGCGGCTCCAAATCTGAGACGCCCATCGTTCCCATCTCTTGAATCATCGGGATCATCGTAGCGACGAACGGGATATTGTCAAGGAACGCCGAAGCGATCGCGCTTATCCATAGAATCAACATCGAAGTCGCTACCAGATCGCCGCCGGTCGTCTCAATCGCTTGAGCGGCCAATCGGGCGATAACTCCCGTTTCGATTAATCCGGATACCAGCACGAACAATCCCACGAAGAAGAAGATCGTCATCCACTCGACTTTTGCAAAAGCTTCCTCCATCGCGTGCTCGCCGGTAAGAAGAAGCAGCAGGAATGCGCCGGCCAATGCGACGGTCGCAGATTCGAGATGCAGCGCTTGGTGAAGGAAAAACCCGATAATGGTAATTCCTAGCGCCGACATGCTTTTGATAAGCAGCTTGCGGTCGGACAGCACTTCTTTCTCGTCGAGCTCCATAATGCTCTGCTGCCGTTCCTGCGCTGCCTGAACCTGTTTACGAAACAGAACGCGGAAGATAAAAATATGGACCGCCATAATAATTGCCGCAATCGGAGCCAGGTTGACGATAAACGCCATGAATGTCAATTCCTTGACCGCGCTTCCGATCATGATATTCGGCGGGTCTCCGATCAGCGTGGCCGTGCCGCCGATGTTGGAGGAGAGTATTTGCGTGATCAAATACGGCAAGGGGTTGATGCCCAATTGCCTTGTAATGCTCAGAGTGACGGGTACCATCAGAAGTACGGTTGTGACATTGTCCAAGAAAGCGGACCCGACGGCGGTGATCAGTGCGAGCGAAATCATGATGCGGACCGGATCGCCTTTCGCTCTCTTGGCGGAGACGATCGCGATATATTTGAATATACCGGTTTCCGCGGAAATATTTACAATAATCATCATTCCGACCAAAAGGCCCAGCGTATTGAAGTCGATATGATGGATTGCCGTTTCCTGATCCACGATGCCAAGGACGACCATCAGTATGCCACCGATCATCGCTACAATGGTACGATGAATCTTCTCTGAAATAATAAGTCCGTAAATTACAAGAAAAATTCCGATAGCCCAATACGCTTGCTGTTCCATGTTTCCTCCCAGTGACTTGGTCTCAATTAATTATTGCCATATTGCGATCAAAAAAAAACGAGCCGTCCCCCTTCCGTGTGCCAAAAAAATGCAAAAAGAAGCCTACCAAGTGGCAGGCTCCTCCGGTAATGCACAATGTTCACTTATGAATTACTATAAACGTTTTACAAAAAAATGTAAAGGGGACAAACATGGCTTGCATAACGCACCATGCTACATTAAAGTGATTTTATTCAGAAAAAAGTTACAGTTGGAGTGACGCAGTCGATGAACGATACAACAAACATAGAGACCAAGCGCGGGGCGTTCGCGATCCGGCCCGCCGACCGCATGATGCGGCTGCCGAGCCAATTTTTCGCCGGGCTTGTGAAGAAAGTGAACGCGCGCATCGCCGCGGGGCATGACGTCATTAATTTAGGACAAGGCAACCCGGATTTGCCGACGCCGACGCACATCGTCAAAGCGCTGCAAGAAGCGGCGGAGAACCCCGCGTTTCACAAATATCCTCCGTTTTCCGGGTTCGGCTTCCTGAAAGAAGCGATTGCCGAGCGATACCGGCTCGATTACGGCGTGTCGCTTGATCCCGACACCCAAGTGGCGGTGCTGTTCGGCGGGAAGACGGGTTTGGTGGAAATCAGCCAAATCTTGCTTAACCCGGGCGACGTCTGCCTTGTTCCGGATCCGGGGTACCCGGACTATTGGTCCGGGGTGGCGCTCGCAGGCGCCCGAATGGCGTTCATGCCGCTCAAGGCAGAGAACGGCTTCCTTCCGGATTACCAGGCTCTTGCAGCGGAGGACGTTAACAAAGCGAGAATGATGTTCTTCAACTATCCGAACAACCCGACTTCCGCCGCGGCGCCCTTATCGTTCTATGAAGAGACGGTCGATTTCGCTGCAAAACACGGTATCGTGGCGGTGAGCGATTTTGCTTACGGCGCTATCGGCTTCGACGGACGCCGGCCGGTCTCGTTCTTGGAAACGCCGGGCGCCGCCGAAGTCGGTATCGAAATATACACGTTGTCCAAGACATATAACATGGCCGGCTGGCGCGTCGGTTTCGCCCTTGGCAACCCGGAAGTGATTCGGCTGATCAATCTGATGCAGGATCATTACTATGTCAGTTTGTTCGGCGCTGTCCAGCGGGCGGCCGCGGCCGCCCTATCCGGACCGCAGGATTGCGTTCGGGAATTGAACGGTGTATATGAACGGCGGCGCAACGCGTTGTTCGACGGCTTGAAGGCGATCGGCTGGAATGCGAAGAAGCCGGAAGGTTCCTTCTTCTGCTGGCTGCCGGTACCGGGCGGCTTCACGTCCGCGGAATTTGCGGAAACGCTGCTTGAGCGAGCGAACGTGATGGTCGCGCCCGGCATCGGCTTCGGGGAGCACGGTGAAGGATACGTCCGCGTCGGGTTGCTTAGCGGCGAAGAGCGGCTTCGCGAAGCCGCCGAAAGGATCGGAACGCTGGGATTGTTCGCGTAGTAACATAAATATATAGACAATCGGCAGGAGTGGTACCTTTTGACGGGAAAGTGGAATGTGCTGTTCGATCTGGACGATACGCTGATTCACTGCAACAAATATTTCGATCTGGTCATCGATCAGTTCGCCGAGTTGATGGAAGAATGGTTTTCCGGCCATCGCCTAAAGAAAGAACAAATTAAACGCAAACAGCTCGAGATCGATCTTGCCGGAATCGAAGTGCACGGCTTTACCGCGGAGCGCTTCCCGGAATCGTTCGCCGAAACTTACGATTATTTCGGGGCGCTCTCCGGCAGGCCGGCCGACCCTGACGAAAGGCGCCGGGTGTTGGAGCTCGGGTACACCGTGTACGACAGCGAGTTCGAACTGTACCCCGACGTCGTCGAAACGCTGACGATGCTGCACAAAGCAGGACATATGCTATCGTTGTACACCGGAGGAGACGAAACCATTCAACGGCGCAAAGTGGAGAAAGTAAACCTGGCGCCGTTCTTCGGCGATCGCATCTTTGTGGCGCGGCATAAGAACAGCGACGCCTTGGCCGGCATTATTAAGAAGATGGCATTCAACCCCTCCGTCACATGGATGGTCGGCAATTCGCTTCGCACCGACATTGTGCCAGCGCTGGAGAACGGAATCGGGGCCGTGTATATTCCGCCGCTATCCAACTGGGCGTTCGATTTGGTCCAAATCGATGTGCAGCCTGCCGATCGGCTCATACGGGTGGATTCGATCCGGAAAGTTCCCGAGGCTCTTAATAAATACCGCTTACAAACGTGATGCGATCGCTCGGACTTAGCGCTCCTTCTCGCATTTTGTATTTGAAACAAGAAGTCGGTAGGTGAATGCGGGAACGATATCCGCCGCTTTATAGCGCAAGTACGCATACCATTGCCGCTCGGAAACCGGCGGTTCTTCGAAGGATGAAGCCGCGGATAACGATCTGATCGGATCGATTGTTTTATCGGCCG
Organism: Paenibacillus alkalitolerans; assembly: GCF_016482785.1. GTDB lineage: Bacteria > Bacillota > Bacilli > Paenibacillales > YIM-B00363 > Paenibacillus_AE > Paenibacillus_AE alkalitolerans. The sequence continues at coordinate 462,015 of NZ_JAEMXM010000002.1, forward strand.
CGCTCAATGTCGACATCTCCTCTTCGGAAACGAGGGCTTCCATCGCCTCGGTTGACGCAACATTGTGTTCGTGTTTTTCCACCGACGCCCATGGCGTGCGGTCGCCGCCCCCAAAAACAAAGCATATGACCGCCATAAGCAGGATCGTTCCGTAAGACATTTTGTACACATCCTCACCTCACCATAGCAGACGACGCCCGGGGCCAAGATGTTGCATGTTTACAAAAGTCCGGTGTGGTGGTATAGTATTGAGAAACTTGGAATGGAAACGTGATGACGGGGCTAGTAAACGCAAGACATGGCGTGCAGAGAGCGGATTCGCTGCGCTGGAAGAATTCGCCGCCATTCGCCGTTGAACCCACCCCCGAACGGTCGGCGACGAGCCGAACAGCACCCTCCTGTTACGAGGGCTTGAGCCGGACGGCTTATGCCGTCAATGAAGGTGGTACCGCGGAAGTGAACAGCTTTCGTCCTTTTTCTTAAGGACGCAGGCTGTTTTTTTGTATACTTTTATGAATCATCCTTTGCAAGGAGGCTCTACCGTTATGAACGGGTTTCATCGCCGGATCGTGGTCAAGATCGGCAGCAGTTCTCTCACCTCGCCGGACGGAAGCTTGCGCAAAGACCGCATCGAATTTTTCGCCGCAGAACTCATTGCATTGGCAAGAACGGGAGCGGATCTGCTGCTGGTAACGTCCGGAGCGGTGGCGGCCGGTTTTGCCCGGCTGGGATTTACGAAACGGCCGAAAGCGACGCATGAGAAACAAGCGTCCGCCGCCGTAGGTCAAGCGCTTCTCATGCAGGCGTACAACGAAGCGTTCGGCGCTCACGGTGCCGTCGTCGCGCAAGTGCTCCTTACGCGCTCGGATTTCTCGAACCGCAAGAGGGTGCACAACGCCTCTTCCACCCTTGAAGAATTGTTGAAACGCGGCGTCATTCCGGTCGTTAACGAGAACGACACCGTATCCGTCGACGAGCTGAAGTTCGGCGACAACGACACGCTCTCCGCGCTTGTCGGCAATCTCGTGAAAGCTCGGCAGCTGCTCATCTTTACCGATATGGACGGTCTGTACACCGACGACCCGCGGAAGAACGCGGAGGCGAGGCGCATCGACCGCGTGACGGTCATTGATGACGATTTGTTTCTGATGGCGGGCGGCAGCGGTTCGACCGTAGGCACCGGCGGGATGCGTTCGAAGCTCGAAGCGGCACGCATCGCGATTCGCGGCGGTGTGCAGGTATTCATCGGCAGAGCGGCGGAGCCCGGCGACGTCGTCAGAGCTGCGACAGGCGTCGGCTGGGGCACCTATTTCGACGCCTCTCTTCACACATTGTCCGTAAAAAAACAATGGGTCGGCTTTCACTCCGTTCCGCAAGGGCGAATCGGCATCGATGAAGGCGCGCGGCGCGCGCTGATGGAAGGCGGCAAGAGCCTGCTCCCTGCAGGCATCACGTCGGTAGAAGGCGAATTTCACCCGGGTGACGTGATTGAAGTTGCGAACGGAGCGGGCAAACTGATCGGCCGCGGTGTCGTGAACTACGCATCTTGGCAGCTTCGGGCCGCCGCCGGGTTGTCTACCGAAGAAGTGCAGCGGCGGATTGACGTACAGCGAATCGAAGTCATTCACCGCGACGAATGGATCGATCTTTGAGGAGTCAACCGAAGGTTGACGCGCAAGGGATAAAACAAGCAAGGAGGAAGCTATCGTGAGCGATGTAAGAGAGAAAGCACTGCTGGCTAAGAAAACGACAAGAATTCTTGGAGGATTGCCGACCGCGTTGAAAAATGAGGCGCTCAAACGCATTGCGGAGCAGCTGATCTCCCGTTCGGACAAACTCATTTCAGCTAATGAAACCGATTTGGAGCGCGGACGCGAGAACGGATTATCGGCCTCGCTTTTAGACCGTCTGGCTTTAACGCGGAAACGGATTGAAGCAATGGCGCAAGGCGTCTTGGAAGTGACGGATCTGACCGATCCCGTCGGCGAGACGATTGTGGAATTTGACCGCCCGAACGGTCTTCACATCACGCAAGTTCGCGTTCCGATCGGACTGATCGGGATCATATACGAAGCCCGCCCGAACGTCACGGTCGATGCCGCCGCATTGTGCCTCAAGACGGGAAACGCGGTGCTGTTGCGAGGCGGATCGGCGGCGCTATCCACTAATCGAGCCGTTGTCGATGCGATTCATTCGGCGCTTCCCGTTTCCGGCATTCCGCAGGATGCAGTGCAGCTGGTGGCGGACCCGAGCCGAGCTTCGGTCGACGAAATGCTGACGTTGAACGGCATATTGGATTGCGTGATTCCGCGAGGCGGCGCCTCTCTAATTCGAAACGTAGTGCAGAACGCGACCGTCCCTGTGATCGAAACCGGCGCGGGCGTCTGCCATACGTACATCGCTGAGGACGCACAGCCGTCGATGGCATTGTCCGTTGCGCTGAACGCGAAGGTGCAGCGCCCGTCGGTTTGCAATGCGATGGAGACGCTGATCGTTCACCGAGATTTCGCAGAACGGCATTTGGCTCGATTCGCGCAAACGTTCAAGGAGCGCGGCGTGGAGCTGCGCGGATGCGTTGACGCCCGCGCTCTGGTACCGTGGATGAACGCCGCTTCCGAAGACGATTTCGCGACGGAGTATAACGATTATATATTAAATGTGAAGATCGTCTCCGGCTTGGATGAGGCGTTGGATCACATTGCCGCGTACGGGACGATGCACTCGGAATGCATCGTGACCGAGAACGCGGCGCTTGCCCGGCGCTTCCTGAAGGAAGTGGACGCCGCCGCCGTTTACCACAACGCATCGACTCGGTTCACGGACGGATTCGAGTTCGGCTTCGGCGCGGAAATCGGCATTTCCACCCAGAAGCTTCACGCCCGGGGCCCAATGGGCCTGCCCGCTCTCACCTCGGCGAAATACATCGTGACGGGCAACGGCCAAATACGAGAATAGAGGAGCGACATTCATGAACGAACTTACATTGGAAAGTCAGAAAATCGCGTTCATCGGAGCCGGCTCCATGTCGGAAGCGCTTCTGAGGGGACTTGTGGACGCAAACCTCGTCCGCTCGCTTTCCGTCGTCGTGCTCAACCGCCATAACCGTGAACGCCTTGATGACCTGCGTAAAAAATACGGAATTCGGGTTCCGCAGACGAACGAGCCGTCGGAGCGATCCGCTCTTGTCCGCGAAGCTGACATTGTCGTGCTTGCTATGAAACCGAAGGACGTCGGCGCCGCCGTGGCCGAGTTCCGGGACCATCTCCGAGCGGATCAACTGATCGTGTCGGTTGTCGCCGGGCTGTCGATCGAGACGATCGAACGTCTTCTCGGCCGGGCGCAGCCGATCGTGCGCACGATGCCGAACACGTCGTCGTCGATCGGACTCGGAGCGACCGGCCTCGCCTGTTCGCCTTCCGTAAGCGAGGAACGGAAGCAACTTGCGACGCAAATGTTTGAAGCCGTCGGTCTCGTCGTGCCGTTGGAGGAAAGTATGATCAATTTGGTCACCGGCCTTTCCGGTACCGGCCCTGCGTACGTGTATTATCTGATGGAGTCGATGATGGCGGCAGGCGTCGAAGGCGGCCTCTCCGAGGAAGACGCCCGTTCATTGGTGGTGCAGACCGTGTTGGGCGCCGCGCATATGGTGCTTTCCACGGACGAAGATCCCGCCGTATTGCGGGCGAAAGTGACGTCCCCGAACGGCACGACGCATGCGGCGATCGGCGTACTGGAGCAATTCGAGTTCCGCTCGGGAATGATGAGCGCCATCGCGCGGGCGACGGAACGGGCGCAAGAAATGGGCGACGACATCGCCGCCTCAGTGTTGCAATCCATGACCAAATCCAATTGATCATTCGACTTAAACGGGTGCGGGAACAACTTCGATGAGTTGTATCCTTCATCCGTTTCGTTGTCTTTTGCCCGCTCTCCCGCTTACTCGGACACCCTCCGACCTGATGCCCGATGTCGTACTACCCTCGCAGCGCCTCCGAAATTTACCCTTGCCATCTTTTCCTGTATAATTATGTTTTGAATTCATGCACGAGGCGGTGCCGTAAATCTTTATGAATAACAACAAGTATTGTATAGCTGCATACCGCTGTTTTGACGATAAAGCGGATTTCCATAAGAAAGCGGCAAGCATTGCCGTCGGTCTCACGGTCGGAAGCTGGACGGAACTGCCGGAAGCGAAGAAACAATCGATGGAAAAACATCTCGGCAAGGTGGTTTCGATCGATGTACACGAGCCGGATGCACAAGCGCAGCCCGGAACTCCAGCGGCCGAACGATACGCCGATATCCGCATCGCGTATCCGGACATCAATTTCAGCCGCGACATCCCGGCCCTGCTCGTCACGATATTCGGCAAGCTGTCGATGGACGGAAAAATCAAGCTGCTCGATATTGAATTTTCCGAAGACTTTGCTGCCTCATTCCCCGGACCGAAATTCGGCGTGGAGGGAGTCAGAGGCTTACTTAACGTACACGATCGTCCTCTGCTCATGAGCATCTTCAAATCGGTCATCGGATACGATTTGCCGGAGCTGCGCGAACAGTTTTATCAACAAGCGCTTGGCGGCGTCGACTTGATCAAGGATGACGAGATATTGTTCGAAAACCCGCTCACTCCGGTCGAACGCCGCGTCGAAGCCTGCATGGCCGCGGCGAAGGACGCCGAAAGCCAAACCGGGCAAAAGCTGCTTTACGCGGTCAATCTGACCGGCCCGACATTCAATTTGAAGGCCCAAGCGAAGAAAGCGATCGGCGCCGGCGCAAACGCGCTGCTCTTTAACGTGCTCGCTTACGGTTATGACACGCTTAGCGAGCTCGCTGCAGACCCGGACGTCCGGGTTCCGATCGCCGCGCACCCTGCCGTTGCCGGCGCTATATACCCGTCGCCTCATTACGGCATCGCCGCCCCGCTCTTGCTCGGCAAACTGATGCGGCTTGCTGGCGCTGATCTCGTACTGTTCCCGTCCCCTTACGGGTCGGTAACGATGCCTAAAGAAGAGACGATCGGGATAAAGGACGCGCTTTTGGCGGCGGAACCGAACCGGAAGAAAAGCTTCCCCGTCCCGTCGGCAGGCATTCATCCCGGCCTCGTACCGCTCATCCTGCGGGATTTCGGCGCGGAATCCGTCGTCAACGCCGGCGGCGGCATACACGGGCATCCGATGGGAACGGCCGCCGGTGGACGCGCATTCCGCCAAGCGATTGAAGCGGCCGCCGCTAATACGAAACTCGCTGATTACGCAACAAGCGAACGGCCGGAGTTAAAAGCCGCGATCGAGCTTTGGGGAGTGAAAGAGTGAACCGCACCGCCGCGAAACCGAAACAACCGGTCGTCTTCTGCGACTTCGACGGCACCATAACGCTGAGCGACAACATTGTGGCGATCATGCGCCATTTCAACCCGCCCGGGTGGGAATCGATCGTCAACGACATCGTAAACGGCAGGAAAAGCATCCGAAAGGGCGTCGGTGAAATGTTCGGGCTGCTTCCCGCGACGATGAAGGACGAGATCGCCCGCTACGTGAAGGAGACGGCTGGCATACGCCCTGGTTTCGCCGAATTGTTGGAGCTTTGCCGGATCGAAAGCATTCCGTTCTATGTGACAAGCGGCGGCATCGACTTCTTCCTGCTGCCTTTGCTCGAACCGTATGACATCGAACCGGATCATATTTATTGCAATTCGGCGGACTTTGGCGGACCTCAAATAAAAATACTGTGGCCTCACCCATGCGACGAGCACTGCACAACCGACTGCGGCATGTGTAAGACACGGGTCATCCGATCGTTTCCGAAGGAACGTTACGAACGGATATTGATCGGCGACAGCATCACCGACTTCGAAGGCGCGAAATTGGCGGATATCATTTTCGCAAGATCCCACCTGGCGGCAAGATGCCGGGAGCTAGGCGTGACATTCCATGAGTACGAAACGTTTCACGACGTGATCGCCGTCCTTAGACGGCTTCATACGCATCACAACGAGCAGGAGGAACTTACATGACTCGCCCATCCGGAATTACTCTCGAACAAATACAAGCCGCATTCGCCGAGCTCAGGGAGGTCAAACTGGAATTCGCGCTCAAAGGCTGGTTCCCCGGAACAAGCGGCAATTTATCGGTCAGAGTAGGATCTTTTGAACCTGACTCCTTCACTTTCGCGGTTACCGCAAGCGGCAAAGACAAATCGAAGAACACGCCGGAAGATTTTTTACTTGTAGACGCGCTTGGCAAACCGACGGAGCCGACGCAGCTCAAACCGTCCGCCGAAACGCTTATCCATTGCGAAATTTATAAAGCTACAGGGTGCGGCGCGATTTTCCACGTACATACCGTGTATAACAATATCGTTTCCGAGTATGACGGTGAACTCGGCTACGTGCCGATCGAAAGCGTCGAGCTGATCAAAGCGTTTAACATATGGGAGGAAAACGCTTCCATTCAAGTGCCGGTTCTCCCCAATTATGCGGAAATTCCGAAAATCGCAGAGCTTGTCGCAGGCGCCATCAAACCCCGGATACCGGGCATTCTTCTAAGAAATCACGGAATTTACGCCTGGGGTGCGAACGCATTTGAAGCGAAACGCCATCTGGAAGCGTTCGAATTTTTGTTTGAGCACAGGTATAAATACCTGTTGTTAACGAAGTGAATTACAGATCCGCCACATGGCGTATTCTGCGTGCAACCAAGAAGGACGCCAGCAAGATCAGCGCTCCGAACCCCCAACTGAGCGCCACGCGCCACCAGATCAGTATACCGTAGCCGTCGACGCCGTAAGTCTCGAACATGGCCCACTTAGCGCCGGCTATAAAGCAATAGCGGAGCGCGAACAACAATGTTAGCGCCTGGAAATAAGGCATCACTTCAGGCGTGCAGAAATCGCGGAAGCTCCGCTTATTGTTTTGTCTGATCCAGTAGTCGGCCGTATCCGCGAAAAAAAATGCCGCCATCGGCCTGCCGGCGATCATTGTCAGCAGAAAAAACAATCCGAACCCAAACAGTGTCCGGATATTGTTTACAATCATCGCTTCCGCGCTCCCGGAGACGAGGTCGATTGTCGTGCTCGTCACCAATGTGCCCACCAGGAATAACCCCGTTACGTTCCATTGCCGTTCGACGGCAAACCGGATGAGCGTGTATACGAAACCCGGACTTGTCGACAGCAGGAGAGCATGGTAATCGGAAAGCGTATGCCTTCCGACCGCCCATATGAAATATGGTAATAAGGCATAAAACAACAGGTCAAAGACGACGAACATTCGAGATCCTTTCGTATGGTCGTCCTCCTCCATATTTGTTTCCGTACATGTTTATGTGGTCTCAATATCCCCTACTACCCTTTTTTCCCCTGTAAACTGTATAAAAATACATAAATCACAAACAAAAACAACGCGAACAAACACGTAAACAAAAACCCTCGCATGTGCAAGCTTTCCAATACCCCGTACAGCAGCCGGAACGGACTGTAGATTACATCCCAGCTGTTCAGCCTGACGACTCTTCCAAGATAGATGCCATAGCCGCCAAGCACCGAGACGACGGCAATGAACACCCAGCCGGCCGCTTCCCCGAAGCTTCGAGCCGCCATTCGGTGAAATTGGTACGTGGACAGGAAGCCGAGAAACAGCCCGCACCACGAAAAGAGGAAATAAAGCACCAGATCGTACCATACCAAATAGGATACTCCGCCATTACTTATATATAGCGGTTTGTTCGCGACAAGGTGAATGAAATCCGTGGTTAAATAAGGCGCATTGGGAAACAAAAGCAGCCAAGCAATGCCGAAAACCGTTAGTATAACCGCTCGGTTCCCCGAGTTCGATATGAAACGGTCCGTCCATGCAGCCGATGTCGACACTACATAAGGAAGCCATGCCAAAAACAAATTCCAAAGCAGAAACAAAAATCGCGTCTCGCCTACAAGAAACGGGCGAAATGCGATAAACAGGAAACATAACGCCGATAAACCGGCGAGTAAAGCCGCAGTTTTAGCGTTGCCGAACACATCGTTAACCCGCCGTTGCTCGTTGGACAAAGCAGCTTCAACCTCCGTCTGTTTATTTTAATAAGAACCGTTCCACTTTCAAAAACAGCTCTTCCGCTTCTTGGCCGAGACAAATCATGTGCCGGGAATTCGGGAATACGGCAAGCTCCTTTTCCCCTTGAATTCGGTTGTTTATGTAACGGGCGCTTCTCGGATGTACGATCTCGTCAAGGTCGCCTTGAACGATCAGGGTCGGAACGCGTATGCCGTCAATCTCCGGTTTAAGCTCACGTACGAGCTGCATAAATTGAAACACGGATCTCACCGGTGTCTCGTGTTTCACGCGAAGCTGCTCCGCGCTGCCCGAGCGGACTTGCCGCACGGCGTTCTGTACGAAACGGCGGGGACTGATATATGTAACCGCCGCGTTCAACAGTACGAGCTTGCGGACCGGATAACGATTCGAAAGATAGGCGGCAATCAGTCCGCCCATTGAAAAACCGACGAGATCGAACGTCCCGAACCGTTCTTGCAAGGAATCCGCAGCGGCGGCGGCCGTAGCGATCCATTCGGACCGGTGAATGTCTCGAAGCGAACGAAGAGGACCTCCGTGACCTGCTAACGTCGGAACGGAACATATCCAACCGAGCGAGCTCAAATGACGAGCCAACGGCTCGAGCTCATGCGGCCCTCCGGTGAAGCCGTGCAGCAGCAAACATGCGCGCGGATTCATCTTTCTCCTCCCTTTCTGACAGCGCTGAGTACCTGCTTCTTGAATGTGCTTCGTTAGAAGTTTTTCTTATAGTATGCGAGAAACTCATCGTCTTTTACAAATCCGTGCGCCTCGTACAACCTCTGCGCTTTGGTATTGTCCGCCGCCGTGCTTAGCCCGATCCCCTTGGCTCCGGTTTCTTTCGCGTAAGCGGCCGCAGCCTTCAATAATGCGGCAGCCGCGCCTTGACCGCGAGCCTTCTCCGCAACGAACAAATCATTCAAAATCCAATCCCGCTTCAATGAAATGGAGGAGAATGTAGGATAAAGCTGCGCAAACCCGACCGTTTCACCGCTCCGTTCATCCCTCGCCGCGAAAACCACCGATTGCAAGTGCGCGAATCGTTCCCACATAAACTCCCGGGCACCCTGCTCATCGGACGGCTGCCCGTAAAATACCCGATATTGATCGAATAATGGCGCTAATTCGTTCAAATCATGAACCGTCGCTTGCTTAACCGTGATCATATTTATTTCATCCTTTGCAATATTTGTCGAAAAACATAGAAATATGGTGTAATCTAGTAGCATACGGATTACTATGCCACTGGGGGATGCTCGATGGACGGAAAACGTCTGACATTCATTTTTATAATATTATTAGTTTCTGTCCTTTGCATTAATAATGCGGTCAATTATATCTCAACGAAGCGGGAGTTAACAAACAACCTGCTCGAGCAAACGCAAAATATATCTTCCCAAATCGAAGCCGGCATCGTTCGTTCCCAGCAAGCATACCACTATGTCGATCTTTTAACGGCCAACAATTTAAGAACGGCGGCCATTGCCGTTAAGTACGCACTCCCTTCGCGCTATGAGGAAGTGACTAACGAACAGCTGGCATACTTAAGCGAACAGCTCGGAGTCAGCGATATCACGTTATTTGCGCAGCTGCAAGACGATGTTGTAAGCGTCAGATCATCCGATAAGAAAGAACTCGGTCTCAGCACGAAAGGTTGGGAACACTACTACGACGCATATTTGCAGCTTTTTGAAACTCAAAATGTCTCAAACCCGTCTTACGGCCAAAGCTTGCCCAATTATTGGGCCGGGGAAATCGCGCCTTCGGCGTCCAATTTGGAAGAATCGAAAAATAAATACGGTTATTATTACGACGGGTCAACCGATTATTTAATAAACCCGTACGTAACTTCAAAATATATTTTGGAATTGGAACATTACACCGGTGTCGAAAAGATTCTTCAAGACACGATTTTAAAGCAAGATCAAATTATGGAAATCTCGATCTTCAACCCGTTAACATTCTCGGTGCCTGATGATCAGTTGGTGAACGTGCGGCAAGGCGTAGAGATTCCGCAGTACGTTAATCGTAAAATATTATTCGGCACCTACTCTCTGCCCCTTCGCGGCGACGCCGAACATATTCAAAAAACATTTGCGGAAAACAGAACGATCCATGCGCTTGATAGCTTGAACGGCAAGCAAGTGATGCGCAGCTTCCACGCCGTCAATGATACGACTTTGGGTTCACCATACGTTATCGGGATTACGACGGATTACAGCCTCATACAGGAAAAATTGGAGAATCAGTTGGAAAGATACGTGCTGATGAGCTTGATCGCTTTATTTCTAAGTTTCCTTATTATTTGGTTTTTTTACCGATATGTGAATAAAACCCGAGACGACGTCGCTCAAGAGCTTCAAGACAATTATAACGAAGAAATCCAATCTTTGTTTGTCGCCGTACGCGGTCAACGGCATGATTTCTGCAACCATCTAAACACAATGAAAGCGATGATGGACAGGAACCGTCAGGAACAATTGCACCAGTATATATCCGAGTTAGTCCAAGAGACGGTTGAAATGAACGACATCGTCGGGATCGGGCATCCCGCGATTGCCGCTACGATCAGTTCCAAGCTGACCCAAGCGCTCCATAGAAAAATATCGTTCACATACGACTTTGACGGGATGAGCCGGTTGAACGGCATACAAGGCGTGAAATCGGTCGATCTCGTAAAAATACTTGGCAATTTGATCGATAACGCCTTCGACGAGGTGGAATTGCTCGACGCCGAGGAACGAAACGTACATGTGCATGGGCGGTTGGAAGGAACCTGCATCTTATTCACCGTAGTAAATTCTCTTCAGCGTGAACTGACGAAAGAACGGTTGGAGAAAATGTTTCAGCCTCATTACACTACGAAAAGCGGCCACCATCAAGGGATCGGGCTGTCGATCGTCAACGAAAAAATTAAACAGTACCGGGGCAACATCATAGTATCCACTCCAAGAAGAAAGACGATCGAATTCCGCGTATCAGTACCGATTCATACGTAGCGCCAGTGTCACTAACTCAAACATCGATTCGTTCAAACAAATCATCGCCCTCCGCGAAATCGTTGGGTATACTCCTTTGCTTGCTCGGGGGTAGTGATGCGGTTTTTTTGCCATTCCATTAAAATGCGGTCGATGTAGGTGAAGTTCACCTTCCCGGCAAAAACAGCTTCTTTCACGGCGGCTAGGATGAGAGAATCGGAATACTGATCATTATCGAGCCATGCCGAGATCCTCTCGTATTCTAGCGGAGACAGAGGCCGGGCAAATTCGCTTTCGAACACGGTGAACAGATCGCGGCGGCGGCTGGCGGCCGTCTCGCGAGCGGGCGGAACGGGACGGCGCGGAGCAGGATAGTTTTCGGCCGGCAGTTCCGATGCGCCGCCGTCACCGGAAGCCGTTTCCGCCCAAGCGGCGGCAAGCCGATCGAACAACGGCGACAAATTGTACCGTTCCCCGACGACGCCCGTGACGGGCTCCACAGTGTCGTCCATCATAAGCAGTCCATCGCGCACAAGCCGTTCAATTGCGGAAAGTATCGCACTAGGCGCCGCCGACATTCGGCCGGCGAGCTCCTCCGGCGTCGGAAACGGATTGTTCTCTTGCCCTCCGGAATACATTATGTGCAGTATAAGCATGGCTTCTATCTCGGATAATCCAAGCTGAGCGTAGCATCGCAAAAACAAGCCCGGCACGCTGACCGCGCCGAGCCGGAAACCTTCAAGCAAACCTTGTCGGTATGAATCTGTCATAGTGTCAGCCCTCTCATCGAGCATTACGGGTACAAGCGGTACAACAGACGAGGGAACGGGATCGTTTCGCGTACGTGGTCCAGACCGCAAATCCACGCGACGGTTCGCTCCAAGCCGAGTCCGAAGCCGGAATGCGGCACCGAGCCGTACTTGCGCAAATCCAAATACCATTGATACGCTTCCATCGACAATTCGTGTTCTTTGAATCGCTGCTCCATGAGCTCCGGGTCGTCGATGCGCTGCGAACCCCCGATAATTTCGCCGTACCCTTCCGGTGCGATCAAATCGGCGCAGAGCACCACTTCCGGCCGGTTCGGATCCGGTTTCATATAGAACGCTTTAAGCTCCGTCGGGTAATGCGTAATAAATACCGGTTTGTCGTAGCTTTCTGCGATCGCCGTCTCGTGCGGGGCTCCGAAATCTTCACCCCAATTGAATTCGGGAAAGCCGTTAGCGTTTAAAAATTTGACCGCGTCATCGTATGTAATGCGCGGGAACGGGGCCGTAACGTTGGCTAACTTGGACGTATCGCGCTCGAGCGTCTGCAGCTCGCTCTTGCAGTTGGTTAAGACGCTTTGCACGACGTGAGAGACGAATTGCTCCTGTACTCTCAAGTTTTGTTCGTGGTCGACGAACGCCATCTCGGGCTCGATCATCCAAAACTCGATCAGGTGGCGCCGCGTCTTCGACTTCTCGGCGCGGAACGTCGGTCCGAACGAATACACTTTACCGAGCGCCATCGCCGCGGCTTCCATATATAACTGGCCGCTTTGAGTCAAATATGCGTCTTCTTCGAAATATTTCGTATGGAATAAGTTCGTCGTACCTTCCGCGGATGTCGGCGTCAAAATCGGAGCATCCACCAACGTAAAGCCGCGCGTATCGAAAAACTCCTGAATGGCGCGCACGATTTGCGCACGTATGACCATCACCGCCCGCTGGCGCGGCGTGCGAAGCCACAAGTGGCGGTTGTCCATCAAGAAATCGACGCCGTGCTCCTTCGGCGTGATCGGATAATCCGCCGACAGATGGATGATCTCCGCACCCGTAACGGACATCTCATAACCGCTCGGCGAACGCGGATCCTCCCGCACGATACCGGTCACCCATAGCGACGATTCCTGCGTCAGCTTTTCCGCCGCTTCCCAAGCCGCTTCGGCGACCTCGCTTTTCACAACGACACCTTGAATGAACCCTGTGCCGTCGCGCAGCTGCAAAAATTGTATTTTCCCGCTGGAACGCTTGCGGTGCAGCCAGCAGCCGATGCGTACCTGTGCGCCGACATGAGACGAAACTTCGCGAATCGTAGTTTGTACCGTTTGACTCATCGTATCCCTCTTTATTCAGATTCAATATAATCATCTTGCATTGGCTATGTTGCGTGCTGGGGCAGCTTCTCGGGATTTTTCGCGCCGGCGCCGGCTTCATTGCCGCCGATCAACCGGTACGTTTCTTTCGCGATGACAAGCTCTTCGTTCGTCGGAATGACCAGCACCTCCACCTTCGATTCGAATGTGGAGATGCGGCGCTCTTGCTTGGAGCGGACCGCATTCGCTTCCCGATCCATCTTCACGCCGAGATACTCGAGATTGGAACAGGTTCTCTCCCGCAGCAACGACGAATTTTCTCCGACGCCTGCCGTCCATACGATGCAATCGATGCCGTTCATCGCCGCCGCATAGGCTCCGATATACTTCCGCAGCCGGTACTCGTACATCTCGAAAGCCAGCTTCGCGTTCTGGTTTCCTTCCTCCATCGCCTGCTCGATTTCCCGCATATCGCTTGACAGCCCGGAGACGGCAAGCAATCCGCTATGTTTGTTAAGCATGGAGCTCACTTCATTGATCGTCAGGTCTTCTTTCCCCATTGTATACGGGACGACCGCCGGATCCAAGTCGCCGCTTCGGGTTCCCATCATAAGCCCCTCCAACGGCGTCATGCCCATGGACGTGTCGACGGATACGCCCCCCCGCACCGCGGTAACGCTCGCCCCGTTGCCGATATGGCATGTAACAATTTTCAGCTGTTCAACCGGACGGCCTAAAAACTCCGCGGCGCGCCGGCTCACAAACATGTGGGACGTTCCGTGAAACCCGTACTTTCGGATTTTGTGCCGCCTGTACAAAGCGAGCGGTATCGGATACAAATACGAATTCGGGGGCATCGTCTGGTGAAACGCCGTGTCAAAGACGACGGTCTGCGGCACGTTCGGCATATTCGCCTCCACCGCTTGAATGCCGAGCATATGAGCGGGATTATGAAGCGGCGCCAAGTCGAACAGCCGTTTGATTTCCTGTTTGACCTCCGGCGTGACGACGACCGACTGCTTAAACGCTTCGCCGCCATGCACGACCCTGTGTCCTACCGCATCGATCTCCGAGACGGACCCCAATACGCCGTGTTCCTTATGTACGAGCACAGAGAGCACTTGGCGAATCGCCGCCGTATGCTCCAATATTTCGCGCACTTCACGCACTTCCGCTTTGCCGGCCGGTTCATGCGTCAATATGGCCGTATCCATACCGATCCGCTCGACTTTGCCTGCCGCCAACACCGATTCGTCCCGCATGTCGTACAGTTGATATTTCAACGATGAACTGCCGGCGTTTATTACCAGCACTCTCATATTCTATCACCATCCTCGTCATAGCGGAAGAAGCCGGCTCCGGTTTTCACACCGAGCTGATTCGCTCGAACCATCTTACGCAGCAACGTCGCCGGACGATACTTTAGATCGCCGAATTCACGGAACATGCGCTCCAACGCAAACAATACCGAATCGAGCCCGAAACGGTCGGCCATCTCCAGAGGTCCGTAATGGAAATCGTACCCGACGCGCATCGCGGTATCGATGTCTTCCGCGGACGCCACCCCTTCGGACAATACGTGAAACGCCTCGTTGATCAACGTGCAGATGAGCCGTGTGGTGACATACCCAGGCGACTCGTAAACGAGAATGCCCTTCTTCGTTATGACGTCTTCCACGAAGCTTTTCGTCTCATGAAAGGTCGTATCGGACGTTTGGAGCCCGCGAATGATTTCCACCATATCGACCTTTGTCACAGGATGGATGAAATGCATCCCGATGACCCGCTCCGGATACCGCGTCTCACCCGCAAGCTCCGTTACCGACAATGTCGATGTGTTGCTTCCGAGAATGACGTCCTGCGGACATATTTCGCCAAGGGCGCGGAATAATTGTTTCTTCTCTTCCAAATCTTCCGTGATCGTCTCGATGACGAGATCGCACTGCGCCGTTTCTTTCAGATCGGTGATCGTATGTATTCGCGACAGGAGCACTTTCTTCTCCGATTCGGTCAGCGCCCACTTCTCAATCTGCTTGTCCAAGCTCATCTCTATGCCGCGAAGCCCATGTTGGAGTTTCCTGCTCGATTTCTCCGTGATGTAGACGTCAAGACCTTTGTGCGCCAACATCTCCGCGATGGCTTGTCCCATCGTGCCCGCACCGATGACGCCGATTTTTTTCAACTCCGCCATGCTTCTCCATCCTGTCTATGTAAAGTAAAACTCCAGATGCGGGAACGAAAAGTCCCCGCAATACCGGAGTATTATCAAAAGCATCATATATAACGTAAATGGCATTAAGCGGTCGGCAGCAGCGCGTCGCGAAGCAACTCGCGGAAACGGTTGCCGGACAGCACTTCTTCTTTCGTGAGCACTTCAAGCGATTGCTCGAATACGCGGCGGTGCGTCGATAATTCGTTGCGTGTTCGCGTCATCAACTCTTCTAGAATTTCTCCGTTCGCTTTGCCATACTCTTCTTTCGTCAGCATCTGCGAATCGACAATACCAAGCTCGGTAAGGCCGGACTCGATCATCGTCCGGACGAGTCCCATCGCTTGCTCGAAGTCGTTGCGCGAGCCGGTGCTGCGGCCTCCGTAAAACATTTCCTCCGCGGCGGCACCGCCCAGAGCAATCATAATCTGTTCCTCGATGTATTCCTTCGTGTACAGATACTTGTCGCCTTGCGGGTTATGCCGAACGTAACCGAGCGCCTGGCCGCGAGGGGAAAGCGCCACCTGCGAAACGGAGCCCGGGCGAACCTTTTCGGCAACAATAGCATGCCCCAGTTCGTGGATCGCTACTCTTTCGCGTTCTTCGTTAGCCGCCTCCCGGTCGGTCTTCTCGCCCATCATCACTTTATCGATCGCCGACAGCAGGTGCCGCTGTTCGATGAACTGACCCTCCTCGCGCAAAGCGTAAATCGCCGCCTCGTTCATGACGCTCTCCAGCTGCGCGCCGGAGAAGCCGAATGTCTGCGCTGCCACGTCGTCCAGCAATACATCCTCGGCAAACGGTTTGTTGCGCGAATGAAGCTGCAGAATATGCTGGCGGCCTTTCAAATCGGGCAAATCGACTTGGATGTGGCGGTCAAACCGGCCGGGACGCAAGAGCGCGCTGTCGAGCATATCTTTGCGGTTTGTCGCGGCAATAAGAAGAATGCGCGGCGTATCCGATGTATGGATGCCGTCCATTTCCGTAAGGAGCTGGTTCAGCGTCTGGTCGTATTCCCGTTGCTGCCCGCCGTCGCGCTTTCCGCCGACGACATCGATCTCGTCGATGAAAATAATGGCGTTCTCTTTGTTTTCTTTTTGAGCCTTCGTACGCGCCTCTTTAAACAACTCCCGCACGCGGGAGGCGCCGACGCCTACGTACATTTCCACGAATTCGGACCCCGAAGCGCTGACAAACACCGCGTTCGTATGGTGCGCCGCCGCCTTGGCCATCAAGGTCTTGCCCGTTCCCGGAGGGCCAGTGAGTAAAATGCCCTTTAGCGGACGGATGCCGAATTTCTTAATGAGATCCGGCTTCATCAGGAAGTCCAAAGCTTCGATCAGTTCCTTCTTCGCGCGGTCTTGGCCGCCGATATCATCGAATGTAAGGAACGACGGCAGCTTCGCTTTCGTCTTTCGGCTTTCGCCGACGCCGATGCCCCCGCCCGACCGCATCCGGACCATGAGCAGGAGCGAAACGCCGATAATGCCCGCAAGCAGAACCGGGACGGGATTGACGCCGACAAAGAAGAGAAATGCGATCAGAACCGGAACGATCCCGATCAATATCTCTTTGCCGTATTTCTTATTCATTCGGCCACACTCCCATCGTCAACGGGATACGCGGCAAAATGACATACTTTGTAGAAGAACCGTCCGACAATGTAATATAGACGTTGTCGTCATCCATCTCCGTCGTCGTCTTCAAGTTGTTGTTTTCTTTGACAAGCTTATTGAGACGCTCAGGTATTAGCGTATATTGCTTGGTTTCCATCGCTTGCGCGACGTCGAACATCACTTGCGCCCATATTCGGTCCAACGATTCGGACCCTTCGTTGACCACTTCGACGGTCAGCTTCCGTTCGCCGATCACGGCGCTTCCCGCTTCTTTGATGCGCCGGTATGTTTCGCGCAAATCCGCACCCTGCTCAAGCGTGACTCGAACGATCGCACCGCTGCGGACGACTTCAATGCGCGCGTCGCCGACACCGTCGATCGAATCGACGGCATGCGTCAACGGATCCTCCATCGCTACGGTCTGATACATAAACCAACCGCCGAACAGTACGGCGGAGGACACGACAACCGTTATGATAATAGGCAAGAGACGCAGTTTCACAAGCACGTCCCCCTTTCTATTTCTATCAAGTAATATATACAAAAGTATATCACAATTGATAGCCTAAAGGGGATGCAATGTGTGGAAGGGTTGTGGACATTCAATGAACGGACGTTATCCGATTTTGCCGAACAACAAAGAAATGACGAGAAGAATGCCGAGAACGACGGTTAACCAAAACGAGGCTTTTGTTTTCCAAGACCATTTCATCGAGTGCATTCCTCCCAATCGTTACTCTTTAACGGCGCACCGGTTTGGCAAGACGGTACGTATCGAGCTTCTCGCCGTCGGAGAACCGGTAATAATCGTAATAATGGCGCTCCGTGCCGTCTTCCGGCATTGTGTAAAACACTTCCCACACGTAATCTTCGCGCAGCTTTCCCGGTACGATGCGCAGTATGCGTTTGCCCGGCTGTTCCGTCAGCGCCAATTGTTTTATCTCTTCCTTTGTTAATCCGGCCGACGCTTTCTCGACATGGAGACCATCGTTCCAAAGCCAGATGACCACTTTGTCCCCGGCGGCGCTTGTGGCGAAGACGACCATGTAAGTCAGGTCGCCGACGAATCGTTCCACGGACGTAATGTCCCGCACGTTCAGCTTTTCAACGGCGGCGGCCTTCGCTTCGGCGACGGAGCTCCACAGCGGTCTTTGGATCGTTTGGTAAAACCGGTGGCCAAGCATGATGAGCAGCACTACGAACAGAAGCGACACGGCAAGCCCCCTATGCCACCGGAACGATCGCTTGGATTGTCCGGCGATCACCCGTTCCACCACCGGAGCACCTACCCTTTCAGCCGCTTCAAGGCGGCGTTCGCTTCATACACTACGCGCTCTTCGTCCAACGTTAAACAGGACCGGCCGCGAACCAATTGGCGACCGTCCACCCAAACGTCGGTCACGTCCGAACAAGACGCGGAGTATACGACGTGCGAGGCGAAATCCGCTTCCGGCTGGAAGTGGGCGGCCGTCACGTCGAGAGCGATCACATCCGCCTTCATACCCGGTGCCAGCCTGCCGACGTCATCAAGCCACAGTGATCGCGCTCCGTCGATTGTGGCCATTCGAAGAGCTTCGCTTGCCGGAACGACGGTCGGATCGCCGCTTATTCCTTTATGCAGCAGTGCTGCGAGACGCATTTCTTCAAACATGTCCAAGTTGTTGTTGCTCGCCGCGCTGTCCGTACCGAGAGAGACGCGGACGCCGGCGCGAAGAAGTTCGGGTACGCGGGCGATGCCGCTTGCCAGCTTCAAGTTGCTTCCCGGATTGTGCGAGACGCCGACGCCGTGCGCGGCCAACATGGCAATCTCCTCGTCGGTCAAATGAACTCCGTGCGCGACGATGGCCGGCCGGGAAAATACGCCGAGACGCCGAAGATGTTCGACGGGACGAACGCCGTACTGGCGAACGTTGTCCTCTACTTCGCGGGCGGTTTCGGACATATGGGTATGAATCGGCAGGTCCAGTTCATGAGCGGCATCGACGAACTTGACGATGTAATCCGGAGGACAAGTATACGGCGCATGAGGCGCCATGGCCGTTGTGATTCGCCCACCAGCCGATTTATGCCAGTCGCGGGCGAACCGGATCGCCTCCTCCAGCTTTGTGCGCTGCGCGTCTTCCGAACAAAGTCCGATGACGCCGCGGTTTAAACATGCCCTTAGACCGGTTTCTTCGACGGCGCGGGCAACTTCATCCATATGGTCGTACATATCCATAAACGCCGTGGTTCCGCCCTTGAGCATCTCCATAATGGCGAGCATCGTTCCGGCGTGCACGTCTGCTCCCGTAAACTTTGCTTCCATCGGCCACATATGCTGCTGCAGCCATACTTGAAGATTCACATCGTCCTTTAGGCCGCGAAGCAACGACATCGCGGCGTGGCCGTGCGTATTGACGAGTCCCGGCATGTACAGCTTGCCGCGTCCGTCAATTTCGTCGTCTTCTTCCAACGCCTCCACATCATCGGTCCCTATGTACTCGATTCGGCCTCCGGAAATGACCATCGTTCCGATGAACGAGCTCTCGGTTCGGCCGGAGCCGTCTTCTTCCGACATAGTTAAAAATCGTCCGTTTCGGATAACGATCCGCTTGCTGCCGACGTTCATGTTATTCCTCCGCATCTTGTTCTTGATTCAAATAATAAGCCAAGCTTTGCAGCTCCACCGTGAAATCGGCATAATGAACACGGATGTACGGCGGCACCTTGATAATGGCCGGAGCGAAATTCAATATGCCTTTCACTCCCGCTTCCACAAACTGGTTCGCCACATTTTGCGCTTCCGCCGCCGGCACGGTAATAATGCCGATGCGCGCATTCAGTTGTTGAACCGAGCTGACGAGCTCGGACATCGGCTGAACCGTCAGCTGATTAATGCGTTCTCCGACGCGGGCTTCATTGGCGTCGAATACGGCGGAGATGCGCATATTATCTTTCAGATAAGCGTTATAATTGCACAGAGCGTGCCCCAAGTTGCCCGCGCCGACCAATGCGACGCGGATTTCTTGGTCGAGCTTCAATATTTGCCTGATTTTCTCCACCAAGTACGAAACGTCGTACCCGATGCCCTTCTTTCCGAATTCGCCGAAATATGCGAGATCTTTCCGGATTTGCGCCGGGTTTAAATCCAGGCGCCGGCCGAGATCTTGCGATGACACGGTTTGCACGTCACTCATCGAAAGCTCGTTCAAGTGGCGCAAATACATCGGCAGCCGGCGTACGACCGCCTCGGATATTTTCAGGTGTTTCATGTCGCATTCTCCTTCCCGGCCGCATGGGGCGGTTCCAACCATTCCCTCATTCGCTTCGGCATTGCGTCGCAAGGCAGATGCTCGATCTTCGGACCCGGCAGCGAATATAGAAAATGTTTGCCATACGAAGTTTCTATGACCCGCGTGTCGTAGATCAATACGATACCCCGGTCGCGAGCGGTGCGTACGAGACGGCCGAAGCCTTGTTTGAATCGGATGACCGCTTGCGGCACGGACAGCTTGGAAAACGGGTTTTGATTTCTCGCTTTCAAAAACTCGCTCTTGGCTTCCACGATCGGATGGTTCGGCGGCTGAAACGGCAGACGGACGATGGCCAAACAGCTCAGCGCTTGCCCCGGAATGTCGACTCCTTCCCAGAATGAGCTTGTTCCGAGCAGAACCGCTGCCGGGCTTTGCATAAACAATCTCGTCAGCTTGCTCCGGTTACCGCTGTCCACGCTTTGTCCGAGCACATGAATCGCGTGCGGCTGCAGCGCTTCTTTCAGCGGAGCGTGAACTTGCTTCAACATTTTGTGGGAAGTAAAAAGCACCAGCATTTTGCCGTTCGTCACGACCGCGGCGTCGCGAAGCGATTCGACCAGCCGTTCAAGAAATTGCGGCTCGGCATTCGCCCCTTTCAAACCGGGGAAGTCCCGCGGAATAAGGACTAGCGCCTGATCGCGGTATTTGAACGGGGAAGGAAGCTGCACGGTGTGCAGCCGTTGTTCCTTCTCGTCCTCCGCATCGAGTCCCAATTGATCCTTCACATACTGGAACGATTTCTCGACCGTGAGCGTTGCGGACGTCATGACGATGCTGTCTTTCCGTTCCCAGAAATACTCCCTGATCAAGCGGCTGACATCGATGGGAGCGGCATACAATCGGAGCGACTTTGCCTTGAAATGTTGGCTCGCTTCCATCCAATACACCGTATTTTCGTCGTTCGCTTTCATAAACAGACGCAGCGCGTCCCGGCTGCGGTATAAGTTCTTCAAGGTGCCGCCGATATCGGTGAGCAGACTGTCCAGGCCGAAGTCGTCCGCCTTCTCTTTACATTCGCTCAAACATTTGTCCAGCGTCTTTAAAACTTCGGTGAGCGTCAAATAAATGTTATCTTCGATTCCGGCGAACGTATTCCAGTCCGCCGGCAAATTGCCGGATTTAAGACGAATCGTGACGGGCCCGCCGTCAGCGCTCTGCGGCGCCCGGCCGATAAACCGGTCGTACATCGCGTCGTACAATTCATCCCACGATTCCTTGACCCGCACGATGTTCTGGAATAACGGCTGCAGCCTTTCGCTCCAACCGAGCAGTTCAGGCTCGCCGCTTTGCGACAACAAGCTTTGCAGCAGCGGCAATTGCCCCGTTCTGCTGTCTTTGAGCAGTGCCAGCAGTCCGCTTACTATCGAAAAGTATGACAATTCGAAACCGAGGTGCTGACTCGCCACTTCTTCGAAATGATGCGCCTCATCGACCACCAGGCGTCCGTATGCGGGAAGTATGCGGTGTTCCGCTTTCGCGTCCGTAAATAACAATGAATGATTCGTGATGATGACATCCGCAGCGCTCGCTTCATATCTGGCGCGGTGATAAAAACAAGTCTTAAACCACGGACAAGCGCGGTTTAAACACGAATCCGCATCGCTTGCCACCGTGTTCCAAAATTCCGGGCCTCTGCCGCCGCTCAAGTTCAGCTCCTCTTCATCCCCGTGCGCCGTTTCGCCGAGCCAGACGATCATCTGCGCCGCGGTGATCCGGTCATCGCGTTCGTTGGGGAAATCCTGCCCGTTCACTTTATGCTCGAATTTCCGCAAGCAGAGATAGTGGCTGCGGCCCTTCAAGACGGCTGAACGGAACGGCACAGGCGACAATTCGTGCATCATCGGCAGTTCCTTGCTCCGCAATTGCTCCTGCAAATTGATCGTATGCGTGCTGACGATGACCTTCTCTCCGCTCGAAAGCGCGTAGTGTACGGAAGGTACGAGATAACCGAGCGACTTGCCGGTGCCCGTTCCCGCTTCTATAACTAGATGCCGTTCATCCGAGAGCGCTTGCGCGACTTCCTCCATCATGCGTTCTTGGGAAGGGCGTTCCTCGTAATCCGGCAGCGCCGCGCGGATCCGTTCTTTCATGTCGCCGTAATAATCGCCGAACGATTCGGGAACGCCGGTTCGGTCGGGTTTCTCTTCTTCTGCGTTAAGCCAATCTTCGGCACCTAAGGCAAACTGCCGATACACCCTCGCACTGTCTTCTTCCCCGCCGCCGTTCACGCGCTGTTCGATCAGTTCACCAAGCAGCCATGCAAGATCCGTCGACGAAAAATCCGGATGGGAAAATAAAAATGAGAGCCGTTCCAATGTAATCATCGGCAGCCGGTTTAATTTTTCCAAGCACATAACCCAAAGCCGGGCCGTCGCTTCCGCATCGCTGTCCGCTTGGTGGGGCCGGTCGTGCCGTACGCCCATAACGGATGCGACGAAAGAAAGCTGATAGCTCGTCAACGTCGGAAAAAGAACGCGAAGCCAATCGAGCGTATCCAACACTCTGCCCGAAAAGGACGAGTACCCTGAATCCGTTAACGCGCGCTGCAAAAAAGCGAGGTCGAAGC
Source organism: Paenibacillus alkalitolerans (assembly GCF_016482785.1). GTDB lineage: Bacteria > Bacillota > Bacilli > Paenibacillales > YIM-B00363 > Paenibacillus_AE > Paenibacillus_AE alkalitolerans. Next base: position 484,822 of record NZ_JAEMXM010000002.1, read on the forward strand.
CAACGTTGTGGGCGACGAGCACGCAATCGCCCATCAAGGGAACGATATCGTTGACGACGTCCTCGATCGAGGGCGCATCCCGCACCATCTCGTCGGTAATGCCTGTCAGCGTCCGGATGAACGAAGGAATCGCCACACTCGGCTTGACGAATGAGGCGTACGTATGTTCGATATTAAAGCCGTTTATTATTACGAGACCAACCTGGATAATCTCGTCTCTTCCAGGCTGATCCCCAGTCGTTTCCAAATCCAAAACCGCAAATTTCATTGCCGTATTTATTCCCTTTCGATTCTGGGCTTTCCTCTAGGATACCAAACCGCGCCGGAGAAAGGAAATATGTTTTTACTGTCTTTATCCGATCGCGACTCCAAGCTGGAGTACTCCCCCATCGACGAGACATGCTTTTAAATTGTAGAGCGGATCCTGCAATTCCGGATCGATTTGATGCGATTGTTTAAAAAATTCGCAAGCCTTCTCCACATTGCCGGTAAGCGCCTGGACACATCCCAGCGCGTTGTAAGCGACTGCTTTCAAACGTCCGTCCTCCGCCAAGGAAACGAGTATTTGCAGATGGCTGTAAGCTTCCGGAATGCGTTCCGTCTGTAAAAATCCAAGAGCGAGATATAGGCGGGCCAGCAAAAACTCGGGATGTTGGTCGATGGCTTTCTGAAATTCGCGAATCGCTTCGGGAAACATCAACAGCTTGAAATATCCCTCGCCGCGTTGGAACGTATCGGTATTTCTCAAATAATGATCGGTGTCATCAGATGCGGCTGAAACCTGCTGAACGTTCGGCAGCGGTAAGTTCGAACCGTACGGAGCATCCGTATTTTCCGCAGGACGGTGTTTGACCGCGGCTAGCTTCTCTTCAAATAACAACCATTCCTCGATAATGCCGTCGCTCATGTTTCGCAACATTTCTAATTGCTGGGCGAGCGCTCTTTTCTCGCTGCCTTGCGAGGTCGGATACGCACGAATGATCAGATCTAGCGCTTCGTTCATCGATTGGAACAACTGTTTGAACATGTTGCCTCCCACCTTTGACGCTTAATGACGACGCGAGTTACCCTCATTCTTTGCGCCGGGGAAGCTTTTCATTCTGCCAAATCCTTATGTCCAATGTGCAGTAAGGGTTTACACGACGGTGCCGTGAATTTCTTCCGCTGCCGTGCGTATGATGCGGTTGTCCTTGTTCAATATGGCGACCTTCGGCTTAAACGCGCGCGCTTCCTCTTCGCTCATCACACCGTACGAAATGATGATGACAACGTCGCCGGGCTGTACCAATCTGGCCGCGGCGCCGTTCAAGCAGATCGTGCCCGATCCGCGCGGTCCCGGAATCACGTACGTTTCCAGCCTGGCTCCGTTCGTATTGTTCACGACTTGAACCTTCTCATTGGCCCAAATATCCACCGCGTCCATTAAATCCTCGTCAATCGTAATACTTCCGACATAATTGAGGTTCGCTTCGGTTACCGTTGCGCGGTGCAGTTTCGATTTCATCATCGTTCGTAACATAATGCACCCCCAGTTATTGTTTCTGAAAAAGCCGATTGTCGATCAGCCTTGTATTGCCGAATTTGACAGCGACTGCCGCAATGAAGGTATCGGCGGCGCCGAGCGGCGCTTCGACCGGCTCCAGTCCGGGATAGGTCAACACTTGAACGTAATCGATATCCGCGTCCGGCGCTGATTCGATCATCCGCCTCAACCGTTCCTCCAACATTGCCCCCGTCATATGCGGTTCTTCATTCATCCAACCGTCGATCGATTGGAGCGCCCGGTATAAAACCGGCGCTTGTTTTCTCTCCTCCCGAGATAAATAAACGTTGCGCGAGCTCATCGCGAGGCCGTCGGATTCCCGCAGCGTAGGACAAGGAACGACAGCAAGCGGAAAGTTCAAATCGTTCACCATCTGTTGGATGACCGCAACCTGCTGCGCATCCTTCATACCGAAATAAGCGCGGTCCGGCTGAACGATATGAAACAGCTTGGAAACGACGGTGGCGACGCCGGAGAAATGTCCCGGCCGCGACGCGCCGCATAACCGTTCGGTAAGGCCGGAAACCGACACTGTCGTCTTTACGGCCGACGGATACATTTCCGCCGCGGACGGGAGGAATACCGCATCCGCCCCCGCTTGGGAGGCTAACGCCAAATCCCGCTCCTCGTCCCTCGGATACCGTTCGAAATCTTCGCCGGGCCCGAATTGCAGCGGATTTACGAAGATGCTCATGACGACGTGATCCGTTTCCGCTTTCGCTCTTGCGACAAGCGACATGTGTCCCTCGTGCAAATATCCCATGGTAGGAACAAAGCCGACGGTTCGGCTGCCGCTTTTTACTTGTTGCAAATGAAGTTTATAATCTCCGATCGTTCGCAGCACTTTCACAAGCGAATCCACCCCGCCGCCTTATTTCGATTTAACGCTGCCGTATAATTGTTTCGCCGCTTCCTCGTCCATGTGAAACGCGTGCCGCTCCGACGGGAAGCTGCGGGATTTTACATCGGCTACATAGGCGTTGATTGCGTTCTTGATATGTTCCCCGACGTTCGCGTACGTTTGAACGAATTTCTTCTCGGCAGGCTCATCGGAGTATTGAAGCAGGTCGTGAAATACAAGCACCTGCCCGTCGCAGCGGCTCCCCGAGCCGATACCGATCGTCGGGATCGACAGCCGCTCCGTCACGAGCGCCGACAGTTCATCGGTTACAAGCTCGAGCACGAGCGCAAACGCTCCCGCATCTTCCAACGCCAGCGCGTCCTCGATCAGTTTGTTCGCTTCCTCGTTTTGTTTTCCTTGCACCTTATATCCGCCGATCGCGTGCACCGATTGGGGCGTCAGCCCAAGGTGCGCCATTACGGGAACGCCGGCGCGGGCCGCCGCGCGCACCGCGGGCAATACTTCCGTGCCGCCCTCCAGCTTTACGGCCTTCGCCCCGCCGTCCTGCATCAAGCGCAGCACGTTCCTCAGCGTTTCGTCCACACTGCCGTGGTACGTGAGAAACGGCATATCGGCAACGACGAACGGAATGGTGACGGCACGGCTCACCAGCTCCGTATGGTACACCATGTGGTCAAGCGTGACGGAAAGCGTCGTCTCCCGGCCTTGCACCACATTCCCTAAAGAATCGCCTACCAGGATCATATCGACCCCTGCGGCTTCGGCGAGTCTCGCGGAAGGGAAATCGTACGCCGTAACCATAGAGATCGGTTCGCCCTTCTTCTTCATCGCCCGCAATTTGGCCGTCGTTATCGGCTTCCTTTGTTGTTCCGTCATCGGGTTTTCCTCCTTCGTTTTCATAAGCCAACAAGGTTTTTGCAGCAAAAAAAAACCTTTTTGGCCTGAAACCAAAAGGGTCCCGCACAAAAAGATATCGTACGTAAAAAGCGGTGTACTGGTCTTTCTGTCTCGGTCCGTTTCGGCTCAGAGCAGAATATGAAACAATTGCGCGATTGCGTTTCGATTGCCGGCGCGGTACGGTTCTTCTTTGAAAGATACCGTCCGCGAGCAAACTTTAGTTGTAGTATACCATGTATTTCCGGAATGTACACCGGGTATTCGGCAAGAACCGGGGATCGCGATTACACGGGCTGCAAGTCTCCGGAGTATAACGTATACGACTGCCCGTCCTCGCTCTTCACAAGCAGCGCTCCATCCTCCGTAATGCCTTCCGCCCGCCCTGTGACCGGGCCATGTGCGGTTTGCACGGATACGGCAGCCCCCAGGGTGCAGGTCAGCGCTTCCCACAAATTACGAATCGGCGCGAAACCTTCCGCCAGATACAACTCATACAATGTTTCGAATTGATCGAAAAACTCTGCGATCAGCCGTTCCCTGGAGACGGCGCGCCCGCCGCGCTCGATTTTTAACGATGTCGCCTTGGAACGAAGCTCCTCCGGGAATTGTTCCTTCTCCAAATTCACGCTCACTCCAACTCCTGCAATCATCGCCGTAACCGTGTCCGCTTCCGCAATGGACTCCACAAGAATGCCGCTAGTCTTCCGTCCGCCGATCATTATGTCATTAGGCCACTTGATGCGGGCGTCGAGCTCCGCTGTGCGCCGAATGGCGCGGCACAGCGCCACGGAAATGAGCAGCGTCATATGAGGCGCGCGTTTAAAGGGGAGCCCGGGCTTGATAATAAAACTCATCCATATGCCCTTCCCCGCGGGAGAATGCCAGCTGCGGCCCATTCGTCCTCGTCCCGACGTCTGCTGCTCGGCCAAGTACACCGCGCCCTCCGGCGCGCCCGCCAACAGCGCTTCATGAGCGACGTTCTGCGTCGAATCAACCGAGTCCGAAATATGTACGGTACGGCCGAATACGCGTGTGCGGAGCATGGAAAGCAGCGCAGAAAGCTGAAGCCTTTCCGGCTCCTGCAGCAGCCGGTAACCGACCCGGGGAGACGACTCGAACCGGTAACCTTCCGCTTGAAGACGGCGAATACGTTTCCATACCGCCGTTCGGCTGATGCCGAGTATTTGGGACAACCGCTCGCCCGATACGAATTCGCCCTTCGAATCCGCAAATATGTCTAATATCGTATCGTTCACTGCTGCGAATCTCCTTCTTCCGCCATTTCGCGGGCGCGCGCAATCAATGCGCCGCTTTCGTTAGGAACTCTGTTTAAAGACGCTTCGAACAACAGTCTCTTTAATAGATGGCTTAGCCATGGACCGCCCTTCTTGTTCAAAGCTTCCATCAGCGTACGGCCGTCGACGGCAAGCTCGCTTAAGGCCGTGACGCCCATCTCTTCAAGCCACCGGCATCCGTGCTCGGCATAAGGGCTTGTCCACCGGTAACCGTCGTAGGCTTGAAGCGCGGATGCTATGGGAAGCCAACGAACAGCCGTTTCTTTCGCGAAGCCGACTACCGCTGTTTTCCAAGCGGACTCGGCGTGCTGCGCGGGTACGGTCGATAACGTGTCATGCAATCCGATAAGCTTCTGCGCGTCTTCCGCGAAAGCGCGCGAACCGCGAAGTGACGACACCGCCCCGCTCGCTTCGGAAGCGCTCAATCCCATGCGGTGGAGCCAGAGTGCCCAACGCTGGATCGTATCGGGCAAGCGCGGCAGCTCCGTCAACGGATCGGCGTCCGAATCGACGACGCCAAGCTGCCGCGGAAAGCGAAGCCGCGTCTTCGTCCACCGGAGTAATTCGCTTTCCGCAAGCAGCCGTACGGCCCGATACGGGTCGGCGCCCGACATCATTCGTTCGAGCTCCATTCGAACCCGCTCCATGGCGATACGGGAAAGCCCGGGAGCGCCGGCGAGCGCTTCTCTCCATGTCCGTTCGTCCACCGTAAGCTTATATTCTGCGGCGAACCGCACGCAGCGCAGCATGCGAAGCGCGTCTTCTCCGAACCGCAGGGCGGGGTCTCCTACGCAGCGCAGCACTTTCCGCTCCAGGTCTTCGCTGCCGCCGTACGGATCGATTAGTGTGCCGTCCACGCTCAACGCCATGGCGTTCATTGTAAAGTCCCGCCGCTCCAAATCGCCTTCTATAGAGTCGATGAATGAGACGGTGTCCGGCCGCCTCCCGTCCGTGTACTCCGATTCCGCCCGGAACGTGGTCACTTCGAATGTGAACCCGCCGGAACGAACGGTGACCGTACCGTGCTGCAGCCCCGTCGGTATGGCGTCCGGGTACAGCTCCAGCACTTGCCCCGGGGTTGCGGAGCTTGCGATGTCCACATCCTTCAAAGCGCGTCCGAGCACAGAATCCCGGACACAGCCGCCGACAAAATAAGCCGCGTACCCGGCCCGGTTCAACCGCCGCAGCACTTCAAGTCCGGCTTTGCCCAATTCGGTTTGAAATAGACGCGCAAAAGGATTGCTCATTCGACCGACAACACCCGCTCCTTGCATTCATTCAGTACCCGGAAATATATATCTTCATATTGCTTCATGATCAAATCGTTGCAAAAGTCGTTTCTTGCACGATGGATGCATGCCTTGGACATGCGCTCATACAACTCGTTGTCGCCGAGAAGCTGCAGCGCGAAATCGGCCATCGCTTTCGTGTCTCCGACCTCGGTCAAATAACCGGTTTCGCCGTGAGTCACGACTTCGGGAATGCCGCCCGTCATCGAGCCGATCGTGGGCACGCCGCACGCCATCGCTTCCAGCGCGACAAGTCCGAAGCTCTCCTTCTCCGACGGCAGCAGCATAATATCCGCTACCGACAGCAGTTCGGCCACTTCGTCCTGCTTGCCCAAGAAGAGCACGCGTTCGCTTAGTCCCATCTCCTTCACCCTGGTCATGGTGCGGGCCATCTCCGGACCTTCTCCGATAAATACAAGCCGTGAAGGGATTTTCTCATTGACTCGGCGGAATACGTCCACCACATCTCCCACACGTTTCACCGGACGGAAATTGGACACGTGCATCAATATTTTCTCGCCTCGCGGGGCGAAATCGCACCGGTATTTCGAGCAGTCGCGCGGATAATATACTCTCTTATCGACGAAATTGTAGGTCAAATCGATATCGCGCGTAATATTCAAGCGCTCGCGCGTCTCGCGAATGAGATCGAGCGATACCGCCGTAACCGCGTCGCTGTTGTTAATGCCCAGACGAATCAAATCGCTCATGCTTTCATCCTGCGCCAATATGGTGATGTCCGTGCCGTGAAGCGTCGTCACCACTTTCAAGCTCCCTCCGACCATGCCCTTCGCGATGTACGCGCATACGGCGTGCGGAATCGCGTAATGTACGTGCAATATGTCGAGGTTTTGCATCTTGGCGACTTGCGCCATCTTCGCCGCCAGCGACAAGTCGTAAGGCGGATATTTGAACGCGTGATAATCCGTTGTTTCCACTTCGTGATAATAGATGTTTTTATGATAACCGCCTAATCTAAACGGCATGCTGTGCGTAATAAAGTGCACGCTGTGGCCCAGCTCCGCGAGCAGTTTCCCCAACTCCGTTGCCACAACCCCGGATCCGCCCAGCGACGGGTAACAGGTAATGCCGATGTTCAACCTCTGTTTCATCCCAACACCTCCCGTATCCATACTTATACATCTGCTGTTTAAAAAAGACTTACGGTAACCGGCACTTTGGACACGAAACCTTCCGCAAACCGCACTCCTATTTTCCCGCCGAGCAGCGCGTCCCGCTGCTCCACCCGCTCCAAGTAGCCTTGATTGAGCGGCGTGCTCACCACATCCGCGCCTTCTCGCTCGAACTGGCTCCGGTACGCACGCAGCGACTGTCTCTTCCGGTCATATACACCGGTTACGTCGACTGCCGCATCGGCTGCAAAGATATCGTTAATAAAATAAAAATAAATGCGTTCCACCGTCCACGCGGGCGTATCGGAAGCATATTTGCGCAGCTTGGCGTTGAACAGCGCCTCTTGCATCAGCTCGCTGCAAGCGACATGATCCGGGTGGCGGTCCTGCCAGTAAGGAACGAACACAAGTCTCGGGCGGCAGTTCCGGATTTCGCGGACAATCCGCTCCAGATGGCTTTCCGTTACCCGCAGTCCCCGGTCCGGGAGCTGCAGGCATGAACGGTAAGCAAGTCCGAGCGCCTCCGCTGCGGCGCTTGCTTCTTGCATCCTTGTCGGCACATCTCCGTTTGACGACATTTCCGCTTGGGTCAAATCGCAAATGCCGATGCGGTAACCGGCATCGGTGTGCTTCGCGATCGTTCCGGCCATCCCGATTTCCACATCGTCCGGATGCGCTCCGAAGGCCAAAATATCCAGCGCGAGCGGATGCGGACTCATGCCCGGTCCTCCGGCGTCATCGGATGCACGACGGCGCGCCAAGCGAAATCTCCGCGCTCGAGCGCCTTGACCAATATTTCCGCCGTCCCGAAATTCGTCGCGAGCGGAATATTATGAACGTCGCTTAAACGGAGCAGCGCGATGATATCCGGTTCGTGCGGCTGCGCCATGAGCGGGTCCCGAAAGAAAAGAATTAGGTCCATTTCGTTCTGGGCCACCATCGCCCCGATTTGCTGATCTCCGCCGAGCGGACCCGAAAGGAACCGGTGCACTTTCAGTTTGGTGCTTTCCATGATTCGCTTTCCCGTTGTGCCCGTCGCATACAATTGATGTTTTTGCAGCACATGCTCGTAAGCTACGGCAAAATCGACCATGTCGTCTTTCTTGCGGTCGTGTGCGATTAACGCGATGTTCATGAACGGTCGCCTCCAAGTTAATCCATCAAATGTTCGAAACCGTATATTAACCCTTTGATGTCCATCACTTTATGTATGGCCGTCTTCACTCCCGGCATATAGCCTGCCCGATCGTACGAATCGTGGCGTATTTTCAGCGTTTGGCCGAATGCGCCGAACACGACCTCCTGCTGCGCGAAGACGCCCGGCAGGCGCACGCTGTGAATGCGGAAGCCGTCGTAGTACGCTCCCCTGGCGCCTTCCAGCGTCTCGTGTTCGTTCGGGTTGCCCTGCTTTAGCTCCTGCCGTGTCTGCGAAATGAGCTCGGCGGTTTTGATAGATGTGCCTGACGGCGCATCCAGCTTCTGGTCGCCGTGATATTCGATAATTTCGACGTGCGGAAAATATTTTGCGGCTTCCTGCGAAAACTTCATCATTAGAATGGCCCCGATCGAGAAATTCGGAGCGATCAATCCGCCGATACCCGCTTCCTTGCACTGCTCGTCCAACGAGCGAATATCTGCGGGGGTAAACCCCGTCGTGCCCATAACCGGACGAACTTTGTTTTTTATCGCGATTCGGGTATGTTCGGCCGCCAATTGAGGAGTTGTGAAATCGACCAGCACATCGGCCGATGCGCGCACCAACGCATCGTCCAACTCGTCCGAAACGGTGACGCCGCATGCCGGCAATCCCGCAACCTCTCCGGCGTCACGCCCTTTCGAAGACGGCGAAACGGCGGCCGCCAAAACCAGTCCGGGGTCGCCGAGCACCATCTTCACCACTTCCCGCCCCATCCGGCCGCCTGCGCCGGAGACGGCGACTCGAATCGTTCGCTCGTTCATCGTTTATCCTCCAAATATGTGGCGAGTTTTGCCTTATATTGTTCAAGCAATTGTTGCGCCGTTCCATGCTCGGGATCCAATCGCAGCAATTCTTGCAGCGTGTGTACCGCTTCCCGGTATTCTTCCGCTCCCGCAAAAGCAGCCGCCAGCAGAACATAGTAGCTTTCTTCCAACGGATCCAACTCCAACGCCTGGCGCAAATACGCTACCGCGAGCAGACAGCCGCGTTTGTTTTGGTCGATCAGACGCTCCGCTTGCACTGCTAAATCTTTCGCCTCCAGCGTCTTCAAGTGAGCGTCGTATTCCGGCTGCGCCGGCGCCAGCCTCTTTGCCGTCCGCGCATGGCGCAGCGCTTCGGCCAGTTTATTGCTGCGGGCGTAAGTTATTGAGAGCTTATAGTGGTAATCCGGGTTGTCCGGATCTTGCTCGATGGCTCTCAAGAACCATTCGACAGCCGCTTCGAAATGCTGCCCGAGAATGGACTCGTATGCTTTCTGCAATTCCGTTTCTCCGCCCATCATCCATCCTCCCTTACCAGTTAAGGATGATGGTACAGCATATTCGCACAGTCACTAATCTGTGTTCAATTTAGTCCATCTATCTTTGTCTCTCGTATTAAATTTGTGCATAACGGCGTCGTGCGCCTGCTGTAAATCGATTTGAAGCGAATTCGCAAAGCAAATTAATATAAACAAGATATCTCCAAGCTCATACTCGATAGAGTTTTCGGGCTCGTCCTTCTTCTTCGGTTTTTCCCCGAACGAATGGTTAACTTCCCTTGCCAGCTCTCCGACCTCTTCCGTCATCCGGGCAAGCATGGAGAGCGGAGAGAAATACCCTTCTTTGAATTGCGATATATATTCGTGTACTTCCTGCTGCATTTGTTTCATCGATTTGTCCGGCACGCCTCGTTCCCTTCTTTCGCCTGTCCTCGGATAACCTTATGTTAGCGCAAACGGACAAGGAGTACAAGAATAGCGGGCACTTCTGAAGACGGCTGCCGTTTTGTTAGAGGATGCCGCCTCATGTTACAATGACTTCATCGCAACGAAAAAAGAGGAGTCGCATATGAACCGCTGGATTTTACGTTTAGGAAACCAACTGCTTCCGATTATGGTCGGAACGGCGATTTACTCGTTCGGCCTTCATTATTTTATTTTGCCAAACGAACTGATGGAGGGCGGAGTAACCGGGATTTCGATCTTATTAAATTACATTTTGGGCATTCCGCTGTCTGTCTCTACTCTCGCACTGAATATACCGCTCTTCATTATCGGATGGAGAGTGCTCGGGAAGCGCGGAATGTTTCTGACCGTATTCGGCACACTCTCCCTCTCGTTCTTCCTTTACATCATAGAGCTGTTGATTAATATGGGCTGGATTCGTCCGTTCGTAACGGAAGACGATTATTTCTTAGCTACATTATATGCGGGATTGACGCTTGGAACCGGGTTGGGTATCGTGTTCCGGTTCGGAGGCACGACGGGCGGGGTGGACATTCTCGCCAGAATCGCAAATAAAACGAGGGGATGGAGCATAGGAAAGTTTTTCTTGATTTTTGACGCGCTCGTCATCGGCCTGTCGGTCTGGTACATCTCCATGGAACGTGCATTGTATACGCTCGTAGCCGTGTTCGTCGCAGCGAAGATCATCGATTTGATTCAACAAGGGGAATATGCCGCGCGGGCGTTTACCGTCATAACGGAACACCCGCAGACGATCGCCGATGCCATCATGAAAGAGATGGACCGTGGTGTGACGCTAATATCCGCCAGAGGCGGCTTTACCGGGCAGCCGAAGGAAATGCTGTATTGCGTCGTGTATAGACACGAAACCCGCCGTCTCGAGCGTCTCGTCCGGCGGGTCGATCCGAAAGCGTTTATAATCGTGAGCGAAGTGCAGGATGTGCTCGGCGAAGGCTTTAAATCCGATGCCGAGCCCGCCCATTGATATTATAGTTTCCGGTCGAAGTCCCGTTCGCTCTTGACCCGGACATAGGCGGATTCCGAGTGGTAACGCCGCCATGCTACATACGTCAACACGATAACAATGACGGAACCGATCGCCAGCGACCAAAGAAACGGGTGCGGAGGCTCTTCAGTAGGCGCTAAGGGCAATATTGTTTCCTGATCGTCATCGTTTTGCCGGAATAAATCTTGAAGCCCCTGCGTCAAATTGGGCATGCTGCTCGCAAGCTGCCCCCACTCCTTCTTGCCGACGGTTCGGTCAAAGAACGCCGTCATCGAATCAAGCTTCACGGCTTCGGAGGCGTCTCTTGAAATCAATACGGCTGGACGAATGAGCTTCACATGCGAGCGCCATTTCTTTAATGCGGAATTTGCCGTATGTTGATCCCGCTTCTTCGCGGCATTTTCCAATTCGGTCAAGTCTTCCGACAACGGCTTGCGGAAATCGAGCCACATCGGCTGCTTCGGATGCGACAAAGCGTCGACGGCCAACCGGACGCGTATAACCTCTAATAACTGTTCGTGCTCATTCGGTTGTATAGAGTTGAATGAATGCAGCGCGGCCGAAATCGATTCCGTCAAAGCGCCCATTCCTTCTATTGAAGTAATACCCTCGAATGACAGCCTCGTCGCCGACACGGATAATTGTACGATTTTCCCCTTCGCATTTTCATAATCGCCGTCTTTCATGCTTTGGTACGCTTGCTCCGCATGCTTGTTCATCGTATCCAAAGCCGCGTATTGCTCATCGGTAACGACAGGTTTCGATTCGGTCGAACGTTCTTCCGCGGGAGCCGAACAGGCGGCTGCTGACGTTAGCACAAGAGCAGCGAGCACGATCAGGCGCATACCCCGGAGGAACGATGACCGCAACGTTTCCGTATTCATGGGACATCCCTCCTTATCACCATGATATGGAGGGATGTCCCACTTTAGACGCGATTTTTTCTCGCGACCGCCACGCCTGCGTATGCGCACACAATTCCAAGCGCGCTTAAAGCGACGGTTACCGTTTGAACTTGCGGCACATCGTCCCACAACTGTTTCGGAAGCCACGGGTACACTCCGAACGTATAATCGATCGTGTCGTTCAGCAAGGTCCACAGGGCGCCAACCGCAACGGAAAGCGCGGTAAATCGGTAAAATCTCATATACAGCAGCGCTTCAAGCGCCATGCATGTGTGCGATACGACCAGCATCCACTGCCGCCACTCAATCTCGTTTCCTTGAGACGCGCCCCAAAAGATGATCGCCACCGCCCAAATCCCGTACTTTACTTGCGTGATGACGGCCAAGCCTTCCACGACACCCCGCCAGCTAATTGGCGCCGGAGCGTCCGTTGTTAAGGCGGGAGCTGCGGCGCGCCGATGCCGCAAGTCGCGTATGAGAAACCATAACGTTATCGTGAAAAACAAACTCGCCGTAGGACTGTCGGGAACGAACGGGACGAGCCATTCGCCGATCGTATACCATGTGTCCACGAGCTGCTTGCGATACCATTCGTATCCGTACGCGGTACCCAACGCGTTCACCCAAAACAGCGTCCACAGCACCCACGGTTGCAGTAAAAACGCCCGGCTCCAAAAGAAAGACAACATTCGCAACGCACTCCCAATTCTCTTTTTCAACTTTCTGCTGAACGTTTTACGGATAGGGTCAAATATTGACTCTATATTTGTTAATAAGGTCAATTTTGAGACTGTCGATTGATTGTGAGCGCTGTAACCGGAGTTTCTCCGGTTAAGACGACGCAGATGCACGAAAATGACCTCTATAACCGGAGTTTCTCCGCTTAAGAGGACTCAGATGCCCGAAACTGAGCGCTGTAACCGGAGTGTCTCCGGTTAGGACGACGCAGATGCACGACACTGACCTCTATAACCGGAGTTTCTCCGCTTAAGAGGACTCAGATGCCCGAAACTGAGCGCTGTAACCGGAGTGTCTCCGGTTAGGACGACGCAGATGCACGAAAATGACCTCTATAACCGGAGTTTCTCCCGTTAGGACGACTCAGATGCCCGAAAATGACCACAATAACCGGAGTTTCTCCGGTTAAGAGGACTCAGATGCCCGAAAATGAGCGCTGTAACCGGAGTTTCTCCGGTTAGGACAGCGCAGAGGCCCGAAACTGAGCGCTGTAACCGGAGTTTCTCCGGTTAGGACAGCGCAGAGGCCCGAAACTGAGCGCTGTAACCGGAGTTTCTCCGGTTAGGACAGCGCAGATGCCCGAAAATGAGCGCTGTAACCGGAGTTTCTCCGGTTAGGACGACGCAGATGCACGAAAATTTTGGCTGAAGGTTCGTATCTACAATGAATCGACAGTCTCATGTTTGGCCCTATTGCCCTTCAATCAAGTTACAAAAAAAACCTGACCGCGCTTGTCGGTCAGGTCGTCCGGTCGTTAATGTGCCGCCGGTTCAGCTTCGGCTTCTGGTTCAGCTTCGGCTTCCGGTTCAGCTTCGGCTTCCGGTTCGGCTTTCTGCTTCGCCAACCAACCCGCTAGAGCGTCCAAATCTTCTTCCGTCAGCCCTTGAGCGATGTTGGTATCGTATTGAGCGGGCATACCGCCGACGCCTTCCTTAATAATTGCCATAATCTCTTCTTTCGTGTACTTGTCGCCGACGCCGAGCAGCGGCGGGAAGCCTGCCGTCATATTGCCTTTGAGGTCGGTCGCGTGACAGGATACGCAAGTAGCCTTCTGGTATAATTCGAAAGCGGGATCGTCTTCCGCCACGATCTCCGTTGCGACCGGTTTTTGAGGCTCGCCGCTTTCGCCTTTCTCCTTCGCTTCTTTCATCTTCTCTTCGCGCTCGATATGTTCCGGCGTGATGCCGTTCACTTCCAGCTCATGCTGGTAATGATCCCAAGACACCTTCGTCAAGTAAATCATGGCCACGAGCGACAAGAGCATGAGCGCCGACGTTGCCGGTCTCTGGTAGAAACGGCGCTCCGGGCTTCTGTCCAGGAACGGAACCAACATTAGACCGAGGAACGCGATTCCCGGTATGCCCACCGTTCCGAGAACGACGAACTGATCGCTCATGTACGGATATTTCAACAGCTGGTACAAGAACAGGAAGTACCAGTCCGGCATCGGGATAAAGCCCGCGTTCGTCGGGTCTGCCGGATATCCGAGCGGCGCCGGTTCCGACATGACAAGAACCAAAATCCCTACTAGCACAACGGCTCCGACCATCCATTCCTTCAGAAGAAAGTTCGGGATGAATGCCTCCGACTTCCCCGGATATGCCGAGTAATCTCTTGGAATATGGACTTGATCCGGTTTTCTGACGCGGGAGTCACCGACGTAAACAACTTTCTCGTTCGATTTATGCGATCCGGCCACTTCGTTCCCCCCTCATCACAACGGTCCGGAGATGCCCTGCTTCCGAATCAGGAAGAAGTGCGCGCCGAGCAGCGCCAGCAGGACACTCGGAAGAAAGAATACGTGCAACGCGAAAAACCGCGTGATCGTTTGGGCGCCGACGATGTCGCCGCCTTGCAGGAACGTCTTCACATAATCGCCGAGGAACGGCGCGGAAGCGGCGATTTGAATGCCGACCTTCGTTGCGTAGTACGCTTTGTTATCCCACGGGAGCAAATAACCGGTGAAGCCGAGGCCGAGCATGACGCCGAAAATGAGCACGCCGACGACCCAGTTCATCTCGCGTGGATGCTTGTAAGATCCTGTGAAAAACACGCGAAGCGTGTGAAGGAACATCATGACGATGACCAAGCTTGCTCCCCAGTGGTGCATGCCGCGCACGATGACGCCGAAAGCGACCTTGTGCTGGAGGTAATCGACGGATGCGTACGCGTTCACGATGTCCGGAACGTAATACATCGTCAAGAACATGCCGGACAAAATTTGAATTACCGTAATAAAGAAAGTCAAACCGCCGAAGCAGTACACGAACGCCGAAAAGTGATGCGCCGGGTTTACGTGCTCCGGTACTTCATGATCCGCAACGTCCCGCCAAATCGGTGTGATATCGAGACGTTCGTCAATCCAGTTGTATACCGATTTTATCATATGACTTTAAACGCCCCCTTCTTACACCCTTGTATTCGGACGGACCGGACCGAGATATACGAAGCCGTTCTCGCGCTTCACTTCGAATTCGTCAAGCGGCGCCGGCGCGACCGCCAACGTTTGGCCGTCTCTCGTGTAATGCGCGCCGTGGCACGGGCAAAAAAATTCTTCAGGGAACTCCGGATTCGTGTTCCAGTTCACCGTGCAGCCCAGATGCTTGCACACCGGGGACAATGCGTAAATCGTGCCGTCCTCGTCTTTCGCAATCCACGCGGTCAATTTCGGGTCGCTTTCATACCACCCGTCTACCTGATGAATGGTGAATTTCACTTCCGTCGGTTCTTCCGTAACCTTCTCTTCCTCGATTACTTTCACGAACGCCCCTTCGTTCTTCGGCTGCAGCAGCGGATCGACCGCGAACCGAATCATCGGTATGGTTGCGCCTGCCGCCATGAAAGCGCCGGCGCCGCCGAGCGTATAAGAAAGGAACTGACGGCGTGACATCTCGCGCCGCTTCGAGCCTTTATGCTCGTCCTCATGATTTCCGTGTTGTTGTTCGCTCACTTTTGTCTACCCCCTTTGCCAAAACGACAATCAAACCCATCTCCTGCTAGTACGTGCAAAGTCATAAATATAATATCTTACGCCCTAGGACCCGTCAAGAAACTGCACCTCGGGAAACCGGGCAACGGCGGGAGTTGCCGTAAAAGTGTAATGAATTTGTCACAACTCGTGTCAGACACGTTGTCAACCGGTTCCGCCTGACGCCCAAAGCGCCTCCACCGCTTGACGCACCCTCGTTCGATACCCGCTGCCGGAATCCGCCTCTTCCTCAGCTCCCGGTGGGGCGATCACCAAAGACGCTTCCTCGCAGCCGAACGACGACAACCGGCCGCTCCCCGTGACGACCACACAGTGCCGGAAGCCGCACGCTTTCAACCGCCTGCACGTCTCTTCGACCAGGCGCTTCAGATGCTCTTCGCTTTCCGAATAGTGAACCGCCGGATAAATGACGACTCTGCCCTTAAACATTTGTTCGATCGGGTCCAACGCATCCCGTAGCCGCTCGAGCGCTTCAGTAGCCTCCCACGGCTGTTCTCTCCCGGTCATCCCGCTTACAGGAAGGATCGCAGTATCGAAATACGGCTTCAACTCCTCCCAACGGTCCCGTTCGATGTCGCTGAACTTCATCCTATGTACCTCTCCCCGGCCACATTTTTCAACCATCCGTAATGATCTACATGTTACCATACCGTGCGGGCAAGCACCAAATTCCCAAACAAAAAAGCCTACGCGTCGGCATAGGCTTGCTGTTTGTCACTACGCAATGCTAAGCAGCATACGAAGTTCGTTCGTCAAAGCCAAGAATGCGGCTTCGTCTCCTTGCTCCAGCGCGATGTCGATTTCCCGGTACAGCTCTTTCTGCCTGTATTCCCGTATGGCCTCGTCAAGGATGAGTTCCGCCATCAGATTTCGCAGCGTTTCATTTGCCGGAACTTGCTTTTCCATACGTAACCCTCCAATTTGCCGAATACATGACTTTCCGTTCTAATACAATTTATTCGCAAGGAATATTCTCGTTTTAGTGCTAACGCCCTCTTCCCTCGCGAATATACGTTTGCCTATCCGCTTCCGCGTTGATCTGGCAGATCGACCTTATCCTCGTCGGGTATGTATACTCCCCGGATGATGCTGCTGCCGAGCTTCGTCATCTCGACAACGGGCCCCGATTCCGGATGCTCGCCCAATCGCAACAAACCCAAA
This sequence comes from Paenibacillus alkalitolerans, assembly GCF_016482785.1. GTDB lineage: Bacteria > Bacillota > Bacilli > Paenibacillales > YIM-B00363 > Paenibacillus_AE > Paenibacillus_AE alkalitolerans. The sequence continues at coordinate 501,564 of NZ_JAEMXM010000002.1, forward strand.
TGCATCATCATCGTGAGAATGCGATGTTCAAGAATCGATTGAGGCGAATCGTAGTAAAACGGCTTGACGAGCCCCACCAACACGCCGTTCAATGTGGCGACGGTCACCCATCGCTGTGCCAGCCGGTCGATCCAATTAACCAGCGACTGTACGTTGTGGATCGGGTTTTTGTACAGCCGCAGCCAAAACTTGTACACGACTGCGGGATCCTCTCTTTTGCCCGAAGCGACCCGCTGGGAACCGGTCTCGGTTAACGACAGCCGCGCAGGTCCTTCGGCAATCAATCCGTTATAGTAACAATAGTCGTAAATTAGAGAAAACCGGTTGGGATATTCGTTGATTTTTCGCCCGTAGCCGAATCTCCAGCCTCCTTTGCCTACCAACTCCTCTTTCACCGCAAACATGTCCATAATCGCCTGCTGCGACCGTTTGTACATCGTGCCGTCGGAAGTAAGGTCGACCGGCGTATGGTACACGTATTTCAAAAACTGATAGATATCGTCCGATAGCAGCCTCTGTTCGTCGCGGTAGACCGGCGGTTCTTCCATCACCTGCAGCCGGCGTTCGAACGAACGGGCGAGAGATTCGCCGAAACGGCGCTTCAAATCGTTCGGAACCTGGTATAAATATTTCGTCTGGTGCGAATATCCGTTAAAAAGCCAGCCTTGATATTTTAAGCGCGCGATCATGTCACGAGGACTCCATTCTTTCGGGGCCTCCTTTGACTCTTTTAAAGATTTCGACGCTTTCGGGTTCGGCTTCCGCTTTTTTCCCGTCTTGGAAGAACCGCTGGAATTCGCATCCGGTCTTTCCGTTGTCCGGCTTGTACCGGCAGACAACATTACGGTTGCCGGGTTGTCGTTCGTGCGGATTCCGTGTGCCGCCTCGTTCGACTCGCCGCCGGGACCCCGATTAGCCGCATCGAAACGGCTTAATTGCGCCCGGGCCAACAATTCTTCCAGCGAGAACGACTCTCTTTGATCGTAAAGCAGCGAATTGAGAAACCGGATATCCTCCAGCGTCAAACTTTCGACATACGTCTCAAAAACTTCCTTACGGTTGATGCGGTTCAAAATCGATTGGATCAGCTCGTTTTTCGAGTTCGTGCTGCAATTGCATGCGTAATGATCCGCGATCCGGTGTAACTGGTGAATGTCCGCATAGCTTAACATGTCTGCGAGATTCATTTGCCGTTTCCTCCCGCCTCTTTTTGCTTGCTGTTGTTACCCATTATGGGGAAATTCGCGGAAAATATTCGTTAGGTTATGAATCTTTTTCTTTCTTTTGGGAAAATGCGGCGTAATGCGAGGCTTCAAGCGTGTAATTATAAATGAAAAAAGAGCCCTGATCGGGCCCTTCGAAGTTCATTAACAGTTATGATACCGGAACATTCCCGTTAAAAAGCAAACAGCGCCATTTCCGGCCGTCGTAGTGGAGTATCGTCAGCGAAGCGTTATTCAGGTCGCCTTCCGGTTCTGCCCCTTCCCGTAACAATGCAGGCAGGAGGTGTCTTATAAAAGCGCCGTGCGTCACAGCCAACACCCGGCCACCAGAATGCTTCTGCTGCACCTCGCGCACAAATTCCAGTCCGCGCTTCGTGACGTCGGCCGCCGGTTCGACGCCGGGCGTATCGAAGGGCCGTTCGCCCCACCGCTCCTCGCGTTCCCGCCGCGTAAGCCCCTCCAACGGGCCGAACGAACGCTCCCGCAAGCGTACATCAAGCAGCACCGGTTCAAGATCAGCATGCTCGCCGATAATGCGCGCCGTCTCTGCGGCTCTTGAAAGATCGCTGCTGTACAGCACATCCCAACCGTCCGGCGGAATTCGCGTTCCAAGCGCGTTCGCCTGCTTTCTTCCTTCGCCGCTAAGCGGAATGTCGCGCTGCCCTTGCGTGCGGCCGGCCGCATTCCACTCGGTCACCCCGTGACGTATCAATCCAAGCAGGAACGTCATGAGCGGATACGGGCGAACCAGTTCATAGTAAGCAGAGCAAAGATGAAACCGAGAAATGAAAGCACGAGCATAAAATCGGGATAAGAATCGACGGCCGGCATGGCAAGCACGACCGGTTCGCCGATCGAAGCGACCTCGATTCCGCCAAGCCCTTCAATCGCGAATTCACTTCCTTCTTCTCCTCCGAGCGCCCCCACCGTGATGACGCCGGCTGTCGTCATGTCGGAGCCCGCACTGCCGGGAGCCGCCAAATTATAAAGAAAGCCGCATACGAACAACGCCATACAGCATGCAATGATTGCCGTAAAACGCACCCGCAAGTGATTCGGTATGGAATACATCTTCGAAGCAACCGGCATCCGCCAGCTTTCATCGGCATATATTCGATCCATTACTTTCACGGACATATTGCCTTGGGACACGATGTGCGGCCCCATTGCGAAAGCGGCGGTAGATTGAATAAGCTCCGCGCTTTCCCGCCACATCTCGAACTCGTCGGCGCATTCAGGGCATCGTTTCACATGCTCGTCTACGCGCACACGATTCCAATCGCTTTCGGGCAAATCCCAATAATCACCGAATAGCTCGCGGATTTCGTTGCATTTCATCGTTGCTTCATCCCTTCATATTCCTCTAGGATCGGCTCCAAAACGTACGACTCCAACTGGGTCTTTACGCTCGCTCTGGCCCGGAATAACAACGACTTCACCGAAGAGACCGTTTGGCCCAAAATGTTGGCGATCTCCTGATAATCCAATCCGTCGTACTCCCGAAGGATCAATGCGGATCTCTGCTTCTCCGGCAAGCTGTTGATCGCTTCCCGGACCATGTTTACTTTCTCGCTCCGCAGCACCGTATGCTCCGGCTGCGTCTCCGGGGGAGTCAACGGAATATGCGTGGTGTCATCCAAATAGACGTTGCCGTTGCGGCCTTTCCTCAGCTCGCTAAGCACTGTGTTCCGGGCGATCGTGTACAGCCATGTCGAGAAGGACGCTTCCACTTCCCTGAACGAATGAAGACTTCGATACGCCTTATAGAACGTCTCTTGGCACATATCTTCCGCCATATGCTCCATGCGTGAGTTCTTCAACATATGGAATATAAAAAGCAGGATTTTCCGCTCGTAACGCGCGACCAGTTCCTGATAAAGCTGAACGTTTCCGTCTTTAATTTCCCGAATCAGCTGGGAATCGGTCATGGAAAAGCCTCCTTGCTCATCCGTGCTCGTTCCCGTTCGGTTATACATTAATACCTTAGGGAACCGGAAAAGTTGCGGTGAATGATTGCGCAACTTTTATTAAGTTCAAAATAGTACAAAACGCCTATTGCACATATGTAAACAGTTATTCGTCCTCTTTCGATAAAATCCTTCCTCTTTCGACAAATGCCAATTGATTCCTGATTTCATCCATCCTATTTTACTATATCATTCCAAAAATAGGAAAGAACAAAAAGTGAATATTTGTTTAAATTTTAGTGGGGGAAGAGTGTTTCAGGAGGGCATGGCGAACCTGCCCATTAATAAGACGTTCCGAGGGGAAGATTGGTTTCATGCGGGCAAAAAAAAAGACCGCCATTCGGCGGTTGCACAGTGTGCCATATATCGGATAGGAGTGGAGAGAAACCATACTGTACTTTTAGTATATTGTATACGCTTCCATATTGTCAACACAATTTTTAAAACGCTTTCTTTATTTTTTGCAACGATTGGTCTTAACTCAGCAATATTTCGCGCATTAAGACTAATCGCTGCTGCCATATTCCATGGAGCCCGCAGCTTTAACAATCCGTGCGGCTTAAAAATGAATGCGGTACCCCAGACCGCGCAGCAATTGCTCCGCTTCTTCCATATCGCCGGCTTTCCCAAACGACATCTTGAGCGCGCCGGGATAGCCCGGACCTCTTTCCAATATGCCGATGTTACGTAGGTTAATGGAACGCTCCCCGAGCAATGTCGTCAGCTTGCCGATCGTTCCGGGCTCGTCCGCCACTTCGACATAAAATTCATGATGCGTCGTCATAATGCCCTTGCGCCTCTCGGGCAGCGCGCTTCGAAACGCAGCGGCTTCGACGAATTGCGAGGCGACGCCTTCTTCGTCGGCTTGCTCCAGCAGCGCGATGAACCGCTCCGTCTCGCCGATCCACTCGCGCAGCAGTTGGAGCAGCACGGTGCGATTGCTCATGCAAATGTCGCGCCAGATCGAAGGCTCGCTGGAAGCGATGCGCGTAATGTCGCGAAACCCGCCGGCGGCCAACCGCTCGTATGCCTCGTTACGCTTGTTTAGGCGCGAGACGAGGTTGACGAGCGCGGCGGCGACGATATGCGGCAAATGCGAGACGGCGCCTACAATTTCGTCGTGCTCCCTTGCATCGAGCCGCAAAATGTTCGCGTTCGTATATGACAGCAGCCGTACAAGCCTCTCGTACGCCTCTTCCGGCGTATCGGCGGTAGGCGTAAGCACGTAATACGCGTTCTCGTATAAGTATGACGTCGCCGCTTCGACGCCGGAACGCTCCTTGCCGGCCATCGGATGCCCGCCGATAAACGAGGCTCCTCCGAAAGTCAAACGGCTTGCCGCTTCCACCACGTCGCCTTTCGTGCTGCCGACATCGGTAATGACCGCGCCCGGTTTTAAAGGCAGCTTCGATAATTGTTCCAAGTAATTCTGCAGCATGCCGACCGGCACGCACAAAAAAAGTAAGTCGGCATCTTTCGCCGCCTCTTCGAGAGACGTCGTCCCTTCGTCGACGACGCCGCGTTTCACGTATTTTTCAACGGAAGCCGGATTCGGCGAGTGCCCGACAACGCGAATGCCGGGCTTCCCCTTAAAACAAAGAGCGAGGGACCCGCCGATGAGTCCCACGCCGAAGATCGCGATTTTCGTCATTCCGCCACCACAACCGTCTCATTGAGCACGGCTTCCAACGCCGAGATAAACTTGAGGTTTTGCTCCTCGGAACCGACGGTTACGCGAATCATCGAAGGGAAACCGATCGAAGCCGTATGCCCGCCCCGGACGATAACCCCTTTGCTGAGAAGCTGTTCGTATACGGTTTTGGCGTCTCGCTGCACGTCGACCAGCATGAAGTTTCCGTACGCCGGAAAGTGTTTCAGTCCGAGTTTTCCGAACTGCCCGGACAGGTATGCAATCCCTCTCGCGTTCTCGTCCCTACAGCGCTCGATAAACGCTTGATCTTCCAACGCCGCAAGCGCGGCCGCTTGAGCGAAGCCCGTCGTATTGAACGGTTCGCGCACTTGGTTGATCGTCCGGATCACGTCGGGACGGCCTATGCCGTAACCTATGCGGAGCGCCGCCAGACCGTACGCTTTGGAGAACGTCCGAAGCGTGACTACGTTCGGATATTTTTCGAGCAGCGCTATGCTGTCTGGATATTCTTCGGAGACGATGTACTCGGCATAAGCTTCGTCCAGAACGACGAGCACATGGTTCGGCGCTTTATCAAGAAACCGCCCGACTTCCGCTGCGGTGACGATCGTGCTTGTCGGGTTGTTCGGATTGCAAACCCATATAATTTTCGTACGGTCCGTCACTTTCGCGAGCATCGCGTCGAGATCGTGGGTTCCGTCCTTAAGAGGCACCTCAATGACCGTCGCGCCTTCAATTTCCGCATTATGTTTGTATTGCGGGAACGTCCGGTCCGCCGTGATCGTCTCGTCGCCGGCGCTCAAGTAAGCTCTTGCGATCATGAGAATGACCTCGTCGGAGCCCGCGCCGAACACGATCTGGTTCGTCCCGACTCCGTAATGCCGCGCAACGGCAGCGGTCAATTCCACGCTCGCTCCGTCCGGATATATGTGCGTATTCTCCAAATGATTGACGATTGCTTGTTTCGCTTTCGGCGAACTGCCGAACGGATTCTCGTTGGAAGCCAGCTTGACGACTTCGGTCAAACCGAATTCCTTCTTTACTTCGTCGATCGGTTTTCCCGGTTGATATACTGGCAAATGCATAATGTGAGCCTTTGGCTTCATCGGTACCACCACTCCCCTTGCGTTACAAAACATGAAACATATCTTGTATTGTAGCCTATCGGCCGTTTCGTTGCCATACTTTTTTGCAACAACGCGTTGAACTCGTGAAGGGTGTTACCGCCGCCAATCGGCCATTATTGCCCATTATTCAGCCCATCTCGTGGAGCATCCAGTTTGTCATCTACAAAGCCTTCGCGGCCTCACCCTTCAACTCGCGAACGAAATTCCCCACGCGGCGGACGCCTTCATCCCGTGAAGCAGGGTCTCGCAGCAAATCCAACTGCTCCTCGATTTGACGCACAATCGCGCTGCCGACAATAACGCCGTCGCATTTACCCTCGAACCGCGCCACTTGCTCGCGGCTAGAGATGCCGAAGCCGATGGCGATCGGGACGGACGCCGCGCTGCGGACCGTATCCAGGAAGCCGTCGACGTTCGCGGCGAATTCCGAGCGCACGCCGGTCACGCCGAGAGACGATACGCAATAGACGAAGCCGCGCGCTTTGCTTGCGATCGCCTCCACCCGCTGCCGGGAAGTCGGAGCCACGAGCGGAATGAGATGAACGCCGCGCTGTTCCGCAAGAACGCGTACTTCGGCGTCCTCTTCAATCGGCAAATCGGGGATGATGAGCCCGGAAATATCGTTAGCCCTGATCAAATCGAAGAATCGGTCGTAACCGAGCTGCAGCACCGGATTGTAATAAGTAAACAAGATAAAAGGAATACGCGCGCCGCTCTCGCGCGCCTTGCGGGCAAGGCCGATAACGTCGACGATCGTCGTCAGCCTCCCGGACAACGCCCGTTCCGAAGCCCGTTGGATGACCGGACCGTCCGCCAGTGGATCGGAGTAAGGGACTCCGAGCTCGATCATGTCGGCGCCCGCCGTCTCCATCTCGCGAATCAACGCAAGCGACGTATCCAGATCGGGATCGCCGATCGTGAGGAACGGCATGAGCGCCGTCCCGCCGCTTTCCTTCAATCGGGCGAATACAGCATCAATGGCGTTCATGGCCGGTCCCCTCCTTCAAATACCGCATGATCGACTCCACGTCCTTGTCGCCGCGGCCGGACAAATTGACCGCGACAATTTCATCTTTGCCCATCGCCGGAGCCAGCTTCAGCACATGGGCGATCGCGTGCGCGCTTTCCAAAGCCGGAATGATGCCTTCCTTGCGCGACAGCAGCTGCAGTGCTTCGAGAGCCTCTTGGTCCGTTACCGGCACATATTCGGCGCGGCCGGCGTCTTTCAAATAAGAGTGCTCCGGTCCGATGCCGGGATAGTCCAAGCCCGCCGAAATCGAGTGAGCCGGCTGTACCTGTCCGTATTCGTCCTGCAGCAAATAACTCATCGACCCTTGAAACACGCCAGGCTTGCCGTGCGTCATCGTCGCCGCGTGGCGGTCCGTGTGCACGCCTTCGCCGGCGGCCTCGACGCCGATCAGCCTGACGCTCTCATCGTCGACGAACGGGTAAAATATACCGATCGCATTGCTGCCGCCGCCCACGCAAGCGACGACCGCGTCCGGAAGTCTCCCGGCGGTTTCAATCATCTGGCGTTTCGTCTCGTCCCCTATGATGCGTTGGAAATCGCGAACGATCATCGGATACGGATGAGGCCCTACAACCGAACCAAGTATATAGAACGTGTCGTCCACATGGCTCACCCAGTACCGGAGCGCCTCGTTCCCCGCATCCTTCAACGTCCGCGTGCCGGATGTCACCGGGATCACTTCGGCTCCGAGCAGATTCATCCGGAACACATTGAGCTGTTGGCGCCGCGTATCTTCCTCTCCCATGAACACTTTGCATTCCAAGCCGAGCAGCGCGGCGACAGTGGCCGTAGCAACGCCGTGCTGCCCCGCTCCGGTTTCCGCGATGACCTTCTTCTTCCCCATCCGTTTCGCCAATACGCCTTGCCCGATCGTATTGTTGATTTTGTGGGCGCCGGTATGGTTCAAATCTTCACGCTTTAAATAAATGCGCGCTCCGCCCAGATGCTCCGACAACCGCTCCGCGTAGTACAGCGGCGTCGGCCGTCCCGAGTAATGACGCAGCAAGCCGTTGACCTCCCGGACAAAATCGGCGTCCTTCGAATAATGACGGTACGCTTCCTCCAACTCGATCAGCGCGTTCATTAACGTTTCCGGAACGTAGCGGCCGCCGAACTTTCCAAACCGCCCCTGTTTGTCCGGCACAAGAGATATGCTCATTTGCCCTTCACCCTTTCCGTAAACTTGCGAATTTTCTCAATATCTTTCCGCCCGTCCGTTTCCACTCCGCTGGAGACGTCCACGGCGCCCACGGGGAAGCGGCCCAGCAAATCTCCCACATTGTCGGCGTTAAGCCCTCCTGCGATAAATAGTACAATGCCCTTTCGGTCCGCCCATGCCCGGTAAGCGGGGATTACCTCCCACCTGAACGCGTTGCCGGTGCCACCGCCGACATGAGGATCCCATGCATCCAGGAGCACGGCATCGACAGCGTCCGCGTAAGGGTCCAGCCGTGCCGATACGGCCTCATCGTCATGCGCTTCGTCTGCGCGTACGCCTAACGCTTTCCATACCTTGACTCGAGAGTAACGCTCCTTTACTTCCCGGCAAAAGGCGGGCGTTTCGTCACCATGCAGTTGTATGACGTCAAGCGCGGCGGCGGCAAGCACCCGGTCGAGCTCGTCCCGCAGAGGATTGACGAACACACCGACAAACTCTGGCGCCTGCGCGCGGAACGCTTCCATGACGGAACGCGCTTCATGCGGCTCGACTCTGCGTTTGCTTGGCGCGAATATGAAGCCCGCGTAATCGACCGGCAATCCGAAGTCGGAAATCGCGAACGCCGTTTGCGCATCGCGAAGCCCGCATATTTTTACAAGCGGCGCGCCGCTCATCGAACGGGCGCCCCCATTAATGCGTGAACGGCGGTCTCGATGTCGGATTGGCGCATGAAATGCTCGCCGACCAATACGGCATGGGAGCCGACCGACTGCAAATAGCCGATCTCCTCCGGTTTGGAGATGCCGCTCTCGCTCACTACCGTTCTATCGTTCGGAATGTGGCGGACCAACTCCTCCGTGACATGCAAGTCGGTCACGAAAGTGCGCAAATTCCGGTTATTGATGCCGATGATCGGCGCGTCCAGTTCAAGGACGGTCTCAAGCTCCTCCCGATCATGCACTTCCACAATCGCATCCATCCCCAAATCCGCCGCATGCCGCAAAAATTCCTTCAACTGCGCGCGCGTTAATATCGCCGCGATCAACAGCACCGCGTCCGCGCCGATCGACCGCGCTTCATAGATGTGCATTGGGTCGATTGTAAAATCCTTGCGCAGAAGCGGCAAGCGCACCGCTTCACGAACGGCCGACAAATATTCGTTCGCCCCTTGGAAATGTGGAGAATCCGTCAACACCGACAAGCAATCCGCACCCGCGGCCTCGTACGCCTTGGCAATCGCGACGGGATCGAAGTCCGCCCGTATCAAGCCCTTCGAAGGCGACGCCTTCTTCACTTCGGCAATAAGCCCCATCGGCCGGCGCTTGCGCTCCGTCAATGCGTGACGGAACGCTTTCGCAGGGGGCATGCCGGCAATGACCCGCTCCAAGTCGGAGAAGCCCGTCGTTTCTTTCAATCGGCTTAACTCCTGTTTCTTTACTTCGACGATTCGATCAAGATACATGGTTCAACTCCCTCGTCAGCTTCACCAGATCGTTCAATTTTTGCAATGCGCCTCCGGAATCGATCGCATCGGCCGCCCGCTTCACGCCTTCCTGCAGCGTCCCGCTCACGCCGGACACGTAGAAGCACGCCCCGGCGTTCGCGAGCACAATGTCACGGTAAGCCCCGCGGGAGCCGGAGAAGACGTGCCGGATCGTTTCCGCGTTTTCCCCGGCGTCGCCGCCCTTGATTTCGTCAAGAGAGCAAGAACGCAGTCCGAGATCGTCCGGCGTAATGTCGTAAGTGCGCACTTCGCCGTCTTTCAGTTCCGTAACGCGCGTCGGCGCCGATAAACTGATTTCATCGAGCCCGTCGTGAGAGCCGACTACAAGCGCCCGCTTCGTACCCAGCTCTCGCAGCACGTTCGCCATCAATCCGGTTTTATTCCGGTCGAAGACGCCCAACAGCTGCCGGTCGGCGCCCGCCGGATTCGTCAACGGTCCCAGCAAATTAAACACGGTCCGCAGCCCGAGCTCTCGTCTCGGCCCCGCGGCATGCTTCATCGACGGATGGTACACTTGCGCGAACATAAAACAAATACCTACCGCGTTCAAGCATTTCGCCGCCTCTTCGCTTCCAAGCCCGATGTTGACGCCGAGCGCTTCCAATACGTCGGCGCTGCCGCTTTTGCTCGACATGGCGCGGTTGCCGTGCTTCGCCACCCGCACTCCGCCCGCGGCGGCAACTATGGCCGACGCCGTCGAAATATTAAACGTATGCAGGCCGTCGCCGCCGGTTCCGCATGTATCAAGCAGCCCGTCCGTAACGGTCGGTACGAAATTTACTTTCGCCCTCATGCCCGAAGCGAATCCGACCACCTCATCCACAGTTTCGCCCTTCATCCGCATGGTTGCAAGCAGCGCGCCGATTTGCGCGGGAGTAGCTTCCCCCTCCATGATCGCTTCCATCACGGCCTGCGCTTTCTCGCAGGAAAGCGATTGACCGTTGACCACCGCCGAAATGGCTTCTTGCAGCACCGATTTGTTCTCCATTTTGATCCGTCCCCTTTATTCCCCGGATATATTTTGCAGCGATTACCCGTAATAATCCTGATTGACAGTCGCCGGCTGTCTGCGTTCCGCGCCGAACATCGCTTCCGCGGTCCGGATCGCGCTGAGCATCGCCTTCGCTTTGTTGACCGTCTCGTCGTATTCCCGCTCCGGCACGGAGTCCCACACGATTCCGGCACCCGCCTGCACGTATGCTTTCCCGCCTTTAAAAATAATGGTGCGGATCGTGATGCATGTGTCCAAGTTGCCGGAAAAACCGAGGTATCCGATCGCTCCGGCATACACCCCGCGAGCTTCCCGCTCCAATTCGGCGATGATCTCCATCGCCCTCAGCTTCGGAGCTCCGGACACGGTGCCCGCCGGCATGCAGGAGAGAAACGCGTCGTAAAAATCGCGGTCTTCGCGCAGCGTGCCGGATACGTTCGACACGATATGCATCACATGCGAATACCGTTCAATGTCCATATAAGTATCTACCGACACCGTTCCAGGCACGGATACGCGCCCGATGTCGTTGCGCCCGAGATCGACCAGCATAAGATGCTCCGCCAGCTCCTTCCCGTCCGCCAGCAGTTCCTTCTCGAGCCGCACGTCTTCTTCCGGAGTCGCTCCGCGGGGACGGGTGCCGGCGATCGGCCGCGTCTGCACCTTGCCTCCCTCCACGCGCACCAGCAGCTCCGGAGAAGTGCCTACGATCGTGTCTTCGCCCATCTTCAAATAGTACATATACGGGGAAGGATTCATCGTCCGGAGCACCCGGTACACTTGAAGCGGGGACACGTCGGTGTCCATCTCGAACCGTTGGGACAGCACCACTTGAAAAATGTCCCCCGCCCGGATATATTCTTTCGCACGCTCGACGTTACCCAAAAACTCCGCTTTCGTCACGTTCGAGCGGATTTCAGCCGGATCGACCGGCGCCGGAGCGGAAGCGGTCCTCGCTTGGCCTAACAAATAGCCCGGCGTCCCCGCGTTCAGTCTTCTCAGCATCGCCTCGATCCGTTCGGCCGCTTCGGCGTATGCAAGCTTAACCCGGTCTTCGCCGGCGCCTTCTGGAATATGGGCGTTGGCGACGATCATCATTTGCTGCTTCAGATGGTCGAAGACGATGATCTGGTCGCAAAACATAAACTGCACGTCGTCCATCCGCAAGTCGTCCACCCGGTGCGCGGGAAGCTTCTTCTCATAATAGCGGAGCAAATCGTAACCGAAAAAGCCGACCGCCCCGCCCATGAAGCGGGGGTATCCGTCGAGCTGCGGGCTGCGGTAGGAGGCGAGCAATTCGCGCATGTAGCGGATCGGCTCTTCGGACACCGTCTCCACCTCGCCTTTGCGCTCCACTTCTATGGAGCCCGCCTTCCCGCGGACGACCAGGAACGGGTCGGTGCCGATAAACGAATATCTCGCCCATTTGGCCCCGCCTTCCACGCTTTCCAGCAAGAACGAATGCGGTTCGCCGCTAAACTGTTGAAACACTCGAATCGGCGTTTCCGTATCGGCGAGCACCGTTCTCCATACAGGGATCAAGTTGTATTCGCGGGCGTACATTCGGAAAGCTTCCAGTCCAGGATAGATCATGTCCGTTCCCTCCGTCATTTGGCTTGCTGCGCCGAGGACAAGAAAGGCCTCTACGCAAGCGTAGAGGCCGTCGGTTATTCATGTGGAAAAAAGACGTTAACAAGTTCCTGTTTCAAATTGTTCACTCCGATGAGCCTCTCCGATCGCTGCTGCCAGCTCCGGACCGATTCTCAAAAGACGTTCACAATTCGAAGCACTCACTTAAAATGATTGCAATTACACTCGTCTCTTCTAGTTTCCACTCAACTCAAAACACTCGGCTCTACTCGGCTAATTCCCACTATACACTAACGGTTTCGGATGCGTCAACCTTTTACCAAATCGGGCCGCAGCTTCTTCGCCTCATTGAGGTACACGTGAACGATTTCGTTCTGCGCCTTCATCGTGTTGGCGAGAACCATAAGGCGGATGCACATCGGCAGCGCGCCTTTCACCGGAATTTCCACCGAGCACATGAGCGGAACGAGCTCCCAGCCCGCCATATTTCGGATGGCGGCAGCCGGAAACGCCGCGTCCAAATCGGGCGTCACCGTTACGAAGACGCTTCCGATCTCTTCCGGCGTCACGCCGTTCTCAACTACGATCGCTTCCAGCAGCTCGGCGGTAGCCGCCAATATGTGCGGCTCTTCGTTGCGTTCCACCGTCGTTGCGCCGCGTATACCCCTAACGTACATTCACGCTCTCCCCTTCTTTCAACGATTCGACTACTTCCCTTACAACCGAAGCGGGAATTCCTTTGCGGATTTCCACGTCGCCGATTTTCGTAGGCAATACGAACACCATTTCTCCGCCGCGGAATTTCTTGTCGTGCATCATCGCCGCCATGATGGCGTCCGTATCCCACGGATGTTCGATAGCGGTCGGCAGTCCGAACCCGGCAAGCAGTCGCCGGGTTCGCTCTACGACGCTTTCAGGCGCTGCGCCGAGCTTGACGGCAAGCCGGGCCGACCCGCACATGCCGATCGAGATCGCCTCGCCGTGCGTCAGCAGTCCGTACCCGGCCACCGCTTCAAGCGCGTGTCCGATCGTATGGCCAAGGTTGAGAATCGCGCGCAATCCGCCTTCGCGCTCGTCCTGCGACACGACGTCCGCTTTCACGCGACAGCCGGCATGCAGCGCGTATGCGAGCGCCTCCCGGTCAAGGTTTAAGAGCGCTTCCGCGTTCTCTTCGCACCAGTCGACGAATGCTTCGTCGCGAATGAGGCCGTGCTTCACGACCTCCGCAAGACCGCAGCGCACTTCCCGTACGGGCAGCGTGACGAGCGTATCGGTGTCGTAAAGTACGAAGTCCGGCTGATGGAACGCGCCGATAATATTTTTCGCGAGCGGATGGTTCACCGCCACCTTGCCGCCGACGCTGGAGTCGTGAGCGAGAATCGTGGTCGGCGCCTGAACGAACCGGACTCCCCGCATATACGTTGCCGCTGCGAATCCGGCCAAATCGCCGACGACGCCGCCGCCGAGGGCGACGATCGCCGAATCCCGGTCCAAGCCGGTCTCGAGCGCGCTTGTGACGATATTGCCCAGCTCTTCGAGCCGCTTCGTTTCTTCGCCGTAAGGCACCATATGGCTGCCAACTTCATAGCCGGCTAGCCTCAACGACTCGACAACCGTTTGCAAATAGAGGGGACCGACCGCTTCGTCCGTTACGATCAGCAGAGGCGACCGCTTCGGCAAACCGTGACGTTCTGCGTAAGCGCCAAACTGGTGCAGTAAGCCCGTTCCGATATAGATCGGGTACGACCGTTCTCCCAAATCGACCTGTACTTCCCGAACCGTTGCGCTCATATTAATAATTCCTGACTTGTTCCAAGTAATTTTCGTAGTTGCGGCGCACCTCTTCCAAGGAGTCCCCGCCGAACTTCTCCAGGAACGCGCGCGCCACCTCCCACGCAACGACGTTCTCCATAATGACGCTGGCCGCGGGAACGGCGCACGTGTCCGACCGCTCGACTTGGGCGGTGAACGCTTCTTTCGTATCGATGTCGATGCTCTGCAGCGGCTTATACAGCGTGGCGATCGGCTTCATGACGCCGCGGACGACGATCGGCTCGCCCGTCGTCATGCCGCCTTCGAAGCCGCCCGCCCGATTGGAAGCGCGAGAGAAGCCCGTCTCCGCGTCGTACCTGATTTCGTCGTGCACTTTCGAACCGCGCAGACGCGCCGCTTCGAACCCGATGCCGACTTCCACGCCCTTGAACGCTTGGATCGACATGACCCCTTGCGCGATACGACCGTCGAGCTTTCTGTCCCACTGGACATGGGAGCCCAACCCGGGCGGCACGCCTTCGACGATCGTCTCCACGATGCCCCCAAGCGTATCTCCGTCCGCTTTCGCCTCGTCGATGAGCTTGATCATCCGTTCTTCCGTCGCCTTATCGACCACGCGCACCGGCGACTCCTCCGTCACCGCCCGGAGCTCTTCGAGCGGCATCGTAACCGGCGGCGCTTCCACCTCGCCTATGCGCAATACGTGACCGGCTATGCGGATGCCGAACTGCGAAAGCAGTTCGCGCGCCAAGCCGCCGACCGCGACGCGCACCGTCGTCTCGCGAGCGCTGGAACGCTCGAGTATGTTGCGCAGGTCGCGCTGGTTATACTTCAAACCGCCGTTCAAATCGGCGTGGCCAGGGCGCGGGCGGTTGACCCGGCGCTTAGCTTCCGAATCGTCTTCCACCGGCTCAATCCCCATGATAGCCGTCCAGTTTTTCCAATCTTTATTATGCACGACGAGAGCAACAGGAGCGCCGGTTGTCTTTCCGTGCCGCACGCCGCCCACGATCTGGACTTCGTCTTTCTCGATTTGCATGCGCCGGCCCCGGCCGTACCCCTTCTGCCTTCTCGCCAATTGCTCGTTGATGTTCTCCGCCGTGACGGGCACATTGCTCGGCATTCCTTCCACTATGGCCGTCAATTGCGGTCCGTGCGTCTCCCCCGCCGTCAAAAACCTCACATTCGGTTCCTCCCTTTTATGCCTTTAACGCTTTTATGCGCGAACGTGTTTTGAACCATTATAGAGGACGACTCCCCTTTTGACAAGAATAACCGGATTACCATTAAGATGATAGCCGAAATCAACGCGCAGCACAATTAAGAAAAACTTCATCGCAGCAAATGCAAAGAAGCAAGACCTCATTTAGCGGAAGTTTTTCTTGCAATGTCAGAAAGGTGTTTATGCTCAAAACTTATACTTTCTGACATTACCGCAAAGCAAAAACCCCGGAACGTTCCGTCCCGGGGATTCACTACGGCTTCAAAACGCTTTACATCGAAGTGGCCGTCGACTTCTGCAGCGAGAGCGTTTTCTCGCTCATCTGAGGATCGTTGACCAGCTTCATTATTTGTGGCGAATCGATGCCCAAAATTTGCGCGCACTCCTGAATCGTCAGAAAGCCGCGCCGGTATGCGGTTATTACCTTGCGTTTGTCCATGCGTCAATTCCTCCTGAGCGAGTCCAAAGGCCGGCGATGTTTTGAGCAGCCTTTTTTCTTAGTATAGGAATTGTTGGAAACCGTTATACATGGAATTGCCGGTTTATTGTTTCCGGTAAAAGAACGTATCCGCCGTCTCTAATCCGTACGACCCCGGATTAAATATTTGCTCTGTCGATCCGACGAACAATATTCCACCCGGCCTGAGCGCTTTCGCAAATTTATGATACAGCACTTGCTTGGCTTCTTCCGTAAAATAAATCATGACATTGCGGCAAATGATCAGGTCGTACCCCGAGCCGAAAGAATCCGCCAGCAGGTTCCCTTTCGAGAACACAACCGAACTCTTTATTTCATCCGCTACCGCAAATAAATCTCCTTGCGGTTGAAAATACGCTCTCCGGTAATGCGCCGGCACATCGCGCAAGCTCCGGTCCGGGTATACTCCGATCTTCGCTCTTGCGAGCGCGTTGTGATCGATATCCGTAGCTTCGATTCTAGCTTGCCTCAACACCTCGAGCTTTGCCAGAATCATCGCCAAGGAATACGGCTCCTCCCCTGTGGAGCAGGCCGCGCTCCAACAAGTAAGCTTCCGGGCGCCGGACAGCAATTCCGGCAACAACCGGTTCTCCAGCACTTCCCAACGGTTCGAGTTGCGCCAAAACTCCGACACGTTGATCGTCATCCGGTCCAAAAATTCGGCCATCAGCGCATTATTCGTCGTCATTGCGCGAAAGAAAGCTGCGAACGTATCGTAACCTTTGCGCTGCCGCAACGATGTTAAACGCCGCTTCATCTGGGCTTCCTTATATAGCGATAAGTCGATTCCGGTCGTCTTCTTCACGTCTTTGACAAACGCGTAAAAATCCGCATCGTATTCATGTATGATCTCTTGCAACCTTTGCTCACACCCTCGCGCTTGTCATGTGCACTTTGTATTCTACACATGTTGGAGAAAATCCTGCCGATTTGTGAGTGTGTGCCGAACGCTTTATAACCAGCGGTCAATAGCGCGATCGTATGTAAGCAATTCTTCCGGACGGAAGAAATTGTTGATTTCTCTTTCCGCGCTTTCCGGAGAATCCGAACCGTGAATCAGATTGCGCGGAGTGTGCGCGGCAAAATCGCCGCGAATCGTTCCCGGCTGCGCGTCAAGCACGTTCGTCTTCCCCATCAATGTGCGGGAAAGTTGAATGACGTCGTCGCCTTCCCACACCATCGCAAACACAGGACCGGACGTTATGAAATCGACGAGCTCGCCGAAGAAGGGCTTCTCCTTATGCTCTTCGTAATGGTATTCCGCTTGCTCTCTAGTCGCCTGCATCACCTTTGCGCCGATCAGTTTGAAGCCTTTGCGCTCGAATCTCGAGACGATTTCACCGACCAATCCTCTCTGGACTCCGTCGGGCTTGACCATAAGAAACGTCTTTTGCATCCACAATTCCTCCAATTCGATAAATATGTCACCATTGTTTCCGTTCCGCATTTAATCATACTCTTTCAAAATGCCCGCTTGCAACGGCTTTAATATGTACGATTCGTAATGAAACGAGCCAAGACCGCCAGATCTTCTTTCTCCGGAATATCCGGAACGTCTTCGAGCGCGGCAAGCGCTTTATCGATATATTTTGCGGCAAGCCGTTCGGCTTCCCGGATGCCGGCGCTTCCGCGAATGAGCGTCAACGCTTCATCCACCAACGAATCGTCGGCGGATGCCCCCCGCAAGCTTTCCAGCGCCCTTCTGACCGTATCGCTAATCCGCTCGTCCTGGATCGCGTACAGCACGGGAAGCGTGACGTTTCCTTGCCGGATGTCGCTTCCGGGCGGTTTGCCCAGCTGCTCCGCCGTCCCTGTAAGATCAAGCAGATCGTCTTGGATTTGAAACGCCATTCCGACGTTATAGCCGAACGAATAGAGCCGTTGGGTGACGATCTTGGGGGCGTCTGCGGCGAGCGCCCCCAACTGGCAGGATACCGCGATTAGCAGCGCCGTTTTTCTGCGGATGCGCAGCAGGTAATCGCGAACCGATTGTTCCACGTTATAAAACAGGCGCAACTGCTCCATCTCGCCGATCACCATCTGTACGACCGCGTGCGACAATATGCGGTGGATGTCCGGACGATCGAGCTTCGTAACGACCGTCAAAGCTTTCGCCAAAATGTAATCGCCCGTATACATCGCGATCCGTTCGTCCCATTTCTCCTTGACGGTTAGCTGACCGCGGCGCATGGCGGCATCGTCAATGACGTCGTCATGAACGAGCGTAGCCATGTGGATGAGCTCCAGCGATACGGCCACATGGGAGAGCAGCTCCACGTCGTACTTTCCGAAGCGGCCTGCAAGCAGCACAAACACGGGCCGCAAACGCTTGCCCCCTGCCTTCAAGAGGTGGAGCGCCGCATCGTTCAATTGCGCATCTTCCGAACGGACGCTTTCCTGCAATTTGTTTTCGATATAATGAATATCGTCGCTGAATTTGCTATAAATATCGAGCAGCTTCATTCGTTCACCCGAATCAACTTATGATGCCGCCACACGCGAAGTGGCGGGACTTGCGGAAGGAGGCCCATCTCGTGCGCGTAGGAAAAATAGAGAGCCAACCCCTTCTCCTGTTCCTCACCGAAGTCGTAAACCAAATTTGTAAAATAATTGCGCCAGAACGTCTCGGTCCCTCCGATTTCCCGGACCGCTTGATCGAGCAGATCGGCAGGGAACCGTAAGCCTTCTTTTTTCGATGAGAGCAGCGCTTCGTGAAGCAGCGACACGGCGCCGGGGTTCAATGCGGCCCATTCGTCGCGGACCGCCCAAACCGCGAACGTCATGCCGATGCCCGTCCATTCTTTCCAAAGAAGCCCCAAATCCGATACGAAATACGGATGGTCCGACAACCGGGCGCGAATCGCGTCGTCTCCGATGAGCATCGCCGCATCGCAATGCTCCATCATCGTGTGCAAATCCGGCGGCATATCGGCGTATTCCGGAGTGTGGCGGTACCGTTTCTCCATCAAAATCTTCAATAAATTCACCGTTGTGGCGGACGCGTTCGTAAGCGCGATCCGCTCCGGAAGCCGTTCGGAAAGCGGAAGCTTAGTAAACAAAAGAAGGGAACCGACGGCGCTCCGCGAGCTGACCGACAAGTCGGGCAGCAGCAGCAGCCGGTCCGCATGCTTGGCATACGCGAACGAAGAAATCGCCGCGGCATCGATTGCTCCTTCCCCGAGCGAGCGATTGAGCTCCGCAGGCGTTCCCGTCACCATGCGTACCCGCCCGCGCAGCGTTTCCGGCGGAAAACGGTAAAACACCGGCCAGACGTTCGTATACACGATCTTGCCCAGCCGTATGCGGGCCGCTTCAGGTTTCCAGGCGTTCGCGGTTGCCCTCGGCTCCATCTTTTCGCTCCTCCCCCCAACGTTGGTAAAGATCGTGCTCGACGCCCATGCTGTCCAGCACTTTGCCCACAAGGAAGCCGACCAGCTCGTCCACCGTTTGCGGACGGTGGTAAAAACCCGGCGTTGCTGGAACGATTCGCACACCCATCTGGGCAAGCGCGAGCATATTTTGCAAGTGAACGGCATGAAGCGGCGTCTCGCGCGGCACGATGACAAGCCTGCGCCCCTCTTTCAGAACGACGTCAGCCGCCCGTTCCAGCAAATTGTCGGAAAGGCCGTGGGCGATCGCCGCCAACGTACCCATCGAACATGGAACGATCGCCATGCCTTCGGTGCGGAACGACCCGCTCGCCACAGCGGCGCCGATGTCCGATATCGGATAATATGCGTATGACCCGGAGTAACCTCCAAGCTGCTCGCGGAGCGTCGCTTCCCGGCGCGCGCTGTTCCAGCCGAGCTCCTCTTTAAGGACCCGCCAACCCGCATCGGTGACGACGAGATGAATATGGTACCCCAACCCCATCAACGCTTGGCACAGACGTACACCGTAGACGGCTCCGCTCGCTCCGGTAATTCCGACGACCCAGCCTCTGTTCGTCTTCTCCCCGCTCATCGGACCACCAACACGTCAACGAGAGTGAACGTAAATACGACAATGCTGAGAATGCCGTTCATCGTGAAGAACGCCGTATTTAGCTTCGACAAATCGTTCGGCTTCACAAGCATATGCTCGTAAAACAAGATCACATACGCCACAGCAAGGCCCGCCGCGTACCACCATTGCAAATCCGCCAATCCCCATAACGCGATAAAGGCGGCCGCGGTGACGATATGGAACGCTTTGGCGATCGCCAAGGCGCCGCGGACGCCGAATTTGGACGGAATCGAATGCAAGCCCTGGCTG
The DNA here is from genome assembly GCF_016482785.1 of Paenibacillus alkalitolerans. GTDB lineage: Bacteria > Bacillota > Bacilli > Paenibacillales > YIM-B00363 > Paenibacillus_AE > Paenibacillus_AE alkalitolerans. Next base: position 521,533 of record NZ_JAEMXM010000002.1, read on the forward strand.
CGGTCGAATTCGACGTCCTGACAGGCGTACAAAATATCGAAACCGGCGATCCAGAACGCCACCGCCGCGTAGAGCGCAAGAGCCGCAATGTCGAAAGCGCCCGTAACCGCAATCCAACCGCCGAGCGGTGCGAGTCCGATCGTCAATCCGAGCACGACATGGCAAAGCCAGGTAAATCTCTTTGTGTAAGAATAAAACGTAAGCAAAAACACGGCGATCGGCAGCAACCTCACACAAAGCGGGTTCAACTGTGACGCCGCGTAGAAAAGCAGTACGAAAGAAGCTACGATAAAGACAAGCACTTCTTTTTTGGACAAGAAGCCGGCCGGGATCGCTCGCATTGCGGTCCGCGGATTTTTGCCGTCAATGGCCGCGTCGACCACCCGGTTCAAACCCATGGCGGCGCTTCGCGCACCGATCATTGCGAGCGTCACCCACAATATTTGCTGCCAGGTCGGAAGCATGTCCGTCGTTACGACGGCTCCGAGCACCGCTCCCATAAAGGCGAAAGGCAGCGCAAACAGCGTATGTTCAAACTTGATCATTTCAAGAAAAATCTTACTTTTCCGCAGCATGATCCGACCCCTTCGTTCCGATATGAAGCGCCGCGATTCCCAGGGTGAGCGGATAAGCTTGCACTTCCTTCAAGCCTGCGGCCGAAAACCGTTCCGCCAGTTGCTCTAGGTTGGGGAAGGCGACGAGGGATTCCGGCAGCCATTTATACTGGTCATGCCGTTTCGCAAACCATCTTCCAAGCAAAGGCAATATTTGTTCGAAATAAAAATAATAAAGAGAACGAAACGGTTCGCTTGACGGCTTAGACAATTCAAGACAAACGACTTTGCCGCCCGGCTTCACAACCCGGGTCATCTCGGAAAGCACCCGGTCAATGTCGGGAACGTTCCGAAGACCAAAGCCTATTGTAGCATAATCGAATTGGTTATCGTCAAACGGCAATTGCATCGCATTGCCGTGAACGAGTGAAATTTGCCGTTGAAGACCGAGCTTCTCAATCTTTTGCCGGCCGTATTCCAGCATGTTCCTGCTGAAATCCAATCCGACGATGCTGCCGGTTCGGCTCGCCGACGCAAGCGATATCGTCCAATCGCAAGTGCCGCAGCACAGATCGATGGCGGATTGGCCTTCGCGGACGCTCATCTTGCGCATTGTAAACGCGCGCCATGCTTTATGGCGCCGAAAACTAAGCAGGTCGTTCATGAAATCGTATTTCGGAGCGATCGTTTCAAACACGGCATGGACATGTTGTTCTTTATTCGAAGCTTTCACCGCGCACACCTCATATCTCTTCAAGCACTTTAGCCGCCGGGCCGCGCGTCCGGAATTGCAGAAGCGGCTCGGCGATACCCGTCAATTCGGTCATTAACCGTTCCGAATCCAAATCTTGCAGCATCAGCTTCAGCTCGTTCACTTTCTCCTCCAGCATGCCGGAAAGCTGCGCCAATACGTCGTGCCTGCTGAGCATCTCCTGAAGCTCCCTTGCTCCGAAGGAGCCTGAAAGCAGCATATTGATCTCATCTTGTGATCCGTGCTGCAGCACATACCAATACGACCAGCTGTTTATCACGTTATCGGGCCGGGTGCGCGACAAGTCGCCGATGAACAATTCGCATTCCGCGACCGTCCGAAGCAGGTTCGGCCAATATTTCCGGCACATTCCCTCCATCCAAGACGTAAAACTCAGAAACAGGTGCGTATTAACGTCCACGGTGGCGCGCACATACTCCTCCGCGCTTAGCAGCAGCTTCTTCGCTTTCGCGTACAGGCCCATCTTCATACGGTTCACTTCGCAAATCGAATTCGACAGCATGCTGATCGATTGCACGTTATTCGCCTGCGACAGCAGTTGATAAAAGCGGCTGCTGAAATAATCGCCCGCCAACACCGTCATTTGCTGCCTGCGGCTCTTGTCGGACCGCTCGACGAGCTCATGCGTATCGAGCCCCAGCTGGGCAAGAGAAACCGCCAACGAGACTGCTTCGTTAAGGGAGCGGTCGGCGTCCGTACGGCCTCCGCCGTTGAGAAACGCGCGCAGCAACCGAGTTCGCATTTCGGGATATTCAGGCAAAGACATATGTTCCCGGATCATATCGTGATTCATAATTTTCAACGCCGCATCCGCAATTCCGTTCATGTAAACGCACAGACCTCCGATAGTTCAAACAGCTCATTTTTTCCGTCAATTTTCGCTATTATATCATATCGGCCGCAAGCGCGCACGGTCGGGCGTTCTATTGTGTACCGTTCAAGCTCCTCCAGCGCTCAGTCGTTCTAAGCTTAAGCTTGCTGCCGAACCACTCCTCCGCATTGCGTTCCCCTTCCCGAAGATCGGCAAGCTCCTCTTCCGTAAAATCCGATTTGCCTGCGGTAAGCGCCAACAGGAGCGTCTTGTTGGACGCGTCTTCCTCTTCCCCATCCTTCTCAAGCACTCTGACGAACACGCGGGCAATATTGTCCGCTTCGGCGAGTCCAAGCTTTGCAAGAGCCGCGATGTCGGAAGTTACGGCCTTCGCCTCGCGGCCGCCCGGGTCGATTTCCAAATCGACCTCAAGCCATCTGTTGCCGATGTTTACCCTGCGAATATCCGCGTGAAGACGCAAAGCGATCAATTCGTCCACAATCGTCTCTTCCGTGATCGTCCGCGTTTCCGCGTTGCGAAACACAACCATGGGCTCGCCGCCCGGCTTCGTTACGTTCGGGTCCAAATCCGCAACCCATGAAATGGTTAAGGCGATTCCCGTCGATAAAAGCAAAGCGACGCAAATTCTTACAATCGGCGCCGGCATAAGAGCCACCTCCGCTGAAGGCTGTATACATACATTGTACAAAATAAAAAAGCAGGCTATGCCTGCTCCGGAGACGGACTTTAGGATTCCGTATCGATCGTGCCGAATTTCGTCATGATGACCGCTTTCCCTCTGATTTTCACTGCGGATGTGTGGTCGGTGAATTGGGCGATCATCACTTCTCCTTTGTCCAACTTTTCCGTATGATGGAATTTGGTGTCGGCGCCACGCGTCAGACCGATGACGTGCACGCCGTTTTCTTTCGCCTTTATAACAAAATAATCGTTTCCGTTCCCGCTAGCGTCCATTGGTTTACCTCCCTGCGTACAAAGAAAGAGACATCGGCATTGACGATGTCTCTGTCAAGATATCGGAGTAACAGGATTCGAACCTGCGACCTCACCCACCCCAAGGGTGCGCGCTACCGGGCTGCGCCATACCCCGATGATCAAAATGTGTGACAAAGACCATTATAGAACCGTTCAAGGAGATTGTAAAGATTCACTTCATTACGAAAGGGGCCGCGAACGGGTAATCTCCTCGTCCACGGCCTCTCCTCAACCCTATGTATAAAGGCTTACTTAATTCCTTCTTTAAGCGCTTTGCCCGGTTTGAATGCAGGAACTTTGCTTGCAGGGATGTCGATTTCCTCCCCGGTTTGCGGGTTCCGTCCTTTGCGTGCGGTGCGCTCGCGAACTTCAAAGTTGCCGAAGCCAACCAATTGCACTTTATCGCCGTTCTGCAATGCGTCCGCAATCGTGTCGAACACTGCTTCCACAACGGACGTTACGTCCTTCTTGGACAGCTCAGTCGATTCGGCGACTTTCGCAATAAGCTCGGATTTGTTCATTCCTCTCACCTCCCTGATGAAGAAAAAATCGTATTACTCCTTGTGTTTACGTTTTCTTGCGAGAATATACATTCATTCTTTTGAAAACGTTCACGTTTTCCGAAATTTCCCTCGGATAAATACGACAAACCTATAGTAATACATCTTTGATGGGCTTTGCAAGTGTTTGTAGCCGAAGGTCGCGATTTAAGCGTGTTTATCCTGAAACTTGCCGCAAACCAAAATGCAGCCCTCTTCGAACATTAGAAGGGGCTGCATTTTTTTATGATGATTGCCTTGTTACAAAATAATTGCGATGAGACCGCCGGAGCCTTCGTTGATAATGCGCGCCAGCGTCTCCTGAAGCTTGTAGCGGGCATTGTCCGGCATCATGGCAATCTTCCCTTGTATGCCTTCGCGAACGATGGAATGGAGTGAGCGGCCGAAAATATCGGATTCCCAAATCTTCACAGGATTTTCTTCGAAATCTTGCATCAGATAGCGAACCAATTCTTCACTTTGCTTCTCCGTGCCGATAATCGGTGCGAATTCGCTCTCCACGTCTACGCGAATCATATGAATCGACGGCGCCGTCGCTTTCAAACGCACACCGAAACGGGACCCTTGACGAATGAGCTCCGGCTCGTCGAGCGCCATCTCCTCGAGGGAGGGAGCAGCGATACCGTAGCCGGTCGATTTCACCATCTCCAGCGCGTCCGAGAAGCGGTCATACTCGCGCTTGGCGTGCGTAAATTCGACCATCATTTGGAGCAGGTGATCTTTCCCCCGAATTTCGGTGCCGACGATTTCCATGAGAATCTTGTCATATAACTCATCCGGCGCATACAAGTCGATCTCGGCGACCCCTTGACCCATATTCATACCGGACAACCCGGCCCTGTCGATAAAGTCGTACTCGCTGAACTGGCCGACGACACGGTCGACGTCGCGCAGGCGGCGAATGTCCTGTACCGTTTCCCGAACCGACTTCTCAAAGCTGGAACGCAGCCAATGACGCTCGTCGAGCACCATGACCCAGCTCGGCAAGTTTACGTTCACTTCGTGCACCGGGAACTCATAGAGCACTTCGCGCAAGCAGGCGTAAATTTCGTCTTCCGTCATCGTAGCGACGCTAAGCGACATTACCGGGATATCGTATTTTTCCGCAAGCTCGCTTCGCAAAGCCAACGTTTCCGGACTGCGCGGCTTAGTCGAGTTGATGATCATGATGAACGGCTTGCCGACTTCCTTCAGTTCGTTAACAACGCGTTCCTCCGCATCCACGTACGAGTTGCGCGCAATATCGGAGATGCTCCCGTCAGTCGTGACGACGACGCCGAGCGTGGAATGCTCTTGGATCACTTTGCGCGTGCCGATTTCGGCCGCTTCCTGGAACGGAATCGGATCTTCGAACCACGGAGTGGAAATCATGCGCGGTCCGTTCTCGTCTTCATAACCTTTCGCGCCTTCTACGGCATACCCGACGCAGTCGACCATGCGAACGTTCACTTCCAAACCTTCCGCTACCCGGACACGAACGGCTTGATTCGGAACGAACTTCGGCTCCGTCGTCATAATGGTTTTGCCTGCCGCGCTTTGCGGCAGCTCGTCGATCGCTCGGGCACGCTCGGATTCGTTGGGGATGTTCGGCAGGACGACCGCTTCCATAAACCGCTTAATGAAGGTCGATTTGCCTGTACGGACCGCGCCCACGACCCCTAGATATATGTCGCCGCCCGTGCGCTCCGCGATGTCCTTGAAGATATCGACTTTTTCCAATGAGATCTCCTCCCATACAAAGTAGTTTTCGTCATGAGGATGTCGCCGTACGCCGCTCTTGGCTGGGCCTGTGAGACGACGGAACTCGTACATTCATTTGGACTAGTAACAATATATGTACCGTGACAGCCGATATGACTTCTTTTTACCGCTAATCTCGCTTTTATTGCCTCCAAGAAGATTTAAACGCACTCAAATTAAGATGTATGATGGAGATGCAAGGAATATGCAGAGTGTCCCGTTGAAAATTGAATCAGCCGTCCTTTACATAAAAAAAGCCGGCGGCTTTATCAGCCTTCGGCTTTACCCATACCGTTATTGTTTTACCGGATCGCCGGTCACCACCGGCTGTCCGTCTCTCCACACATAAGGAAACGAACGCACCGGTACGAAGTGGGAGCCGGAAACAAGCACCTCGCGCAAATCCATCTTCGGATCGGGAGAGTCGATTCCCTGCTTCTGGAGGGCGCCCATCACTTCCATTCCGTAATCGATCGCTATGCGCCCCGACTCCTGCAGCACGAACGGCAAGTAATTGTTCGAGTACATGCTCCGGACTTGAATCGCATCCATATCGAGCGCTTTAAAATCGACGGCGTGAAAGCCGTCCGAGAGCCTAGCCCCCAAGGGCAGCTTACCGCCATTTGCCCGGGCATATTCCGCTACCGTCCGTTCAAGATCGGCCGCGGTTTGAAACGCAACGAGATCCATCAGCTTTACTTTGGGCTCCGTTTCGACATCCACCAAGACATAATAATAATTTCCGCCGCTCTCGAACGCGTTCTTAGGAATGCCGCTCAAATACTTCGACTCCACGAGCTTCCGAAGGTCGATTATATATTTTTCATAAATAGGGGTACTTTCATCGCTGTTTTTAATGGGCGGCAGCTTCCGGTTCTTCACGTATTCATCAACAGCGCCTTGAACTCGGCCGATTTCCTCGCGAACGACGGCCGGATTGGCGGTCTGCCGTTCAAGCTCCGTTTGATACATGCAACCGCTTAACAGCATTGGAATCATGAAAAGCAACAATATTTGCCGTCCGAACCGGCGCAATAACGTCACCATAACGTATCCTCCTCCTGTTGCTCCAACCGGCGCCTTATAGCAGCTTTGAGGGGATCTTCCGGAACATGGATGACCGAATCTCCTTGCAATACGGCTTGACAGGCAAGACGCACTCCTTCTTCCGCCAACGGGCCGAGCTTCAGCCTTTCCTTCGGCTGCATCGTCATGATCCGCGAGTTCGGTTCGGCCGTAACTTTGCACATCAAACAAGCGGCCGTTCCGCCGCAGCGGGAGCGGATGAAAACTCCGGCTTTTCTTGCCGCGCTTAATACAGTCGTACCCGGACGCACCTTAATGGTGCGGTTATGGGGACGAAACGTCACATCAGCCATTTCATTCCGCCCCTCCGTTTAGTTCTGTAAGCGATACGCCGAGCAATGCCGCGATCCGCTCCCGCCAAACACGGCCGAAACGGTTTCCGCGAAGGAGCGCTTTCACCGCCGGGAGGTGATCCGGCAAGGCGGTACGCATGCGGTCGGCGATCGACACGTAGCGGTCGGACCGATCGCGGAGCAAATTAAACAGCAGCTCGTGTGCAAGCGGCATGAGCCGCAACGTACGGCCTTCCATTGTAATTTCCGGAGCGTGCGCCTCCATCTGTTCACGAATTCGAACGCGGTAAGACGCTTCCGCCACATCGACTTGAAAACCGGCCACCAACTCAAGCGTAACACCGCATAGCAAATAATGCGATAATGTCGAGCTGTATTTGTCGGTCCGGCTGTATTCCGGATTGTCCAGCGCCAGCGGAGCAAGCAATGAATGAACGGACAAAGCCGGCTCGTCCGTGTAAACGTCAAGATCGCGGGGCACGGCGGAAAGCGCCACCCCTTGCAAAAGAAGCCCGCTGCTGCCTCCGACCAGCCACGGCTCCGCGCAGCCGGAAAGACGTTCGGCAAGAGACGTTAATGCTTGTTTCAGCGGTTGAGGAACGTTCACGTTAAGCATCGTCTCCTTACCGTTAGAAATATGTTTTGTTTACCGCGCGGACGGCACCCTGGGCAATGATTCTCGCTTGGCAGCCGAGACGGTAACCTTCGGAAATTTCGTCTTCCCCGAGCCTGTCGAACTCCGCATCCGTCGGCTCCGACAGCAAATCCGCTCCCTGTTCAATAAAGCATCTGCAGCGGGCGCACGTGCCGCGCGTGCAGGAAAACCCCATGTCAATATTGTTCGCAATCGCGATGTCGAGCAATGATTGCCCGATTGCCGCGTCCACCGCCTTGCGTACCGTACGGCCTTTCAACTCCAGCATCTCTGCAAGCTCCTCCGCGTTCACTAGCTCATGGAGACCAGCGCATAAATAAGTATGGGAATAAATAATAAGAAAGCTATGAACGACAACACGAAACGCAGAACGCCCCGTGTTTTCGCACGGGCGAACGAAATAAGCAGCGAAGCGACGGCCATGAGGCCGATCGCGACGAAAGAAGCCCACATTTTGTCCAATGAACTCATGCCGTATGTACTCCTAACCCCTGCAAACAAAAGGCAAATTTGTATATAGATTATATCATACACTCGTCTTGCAGGCACAAACGCGGATGGCACCCGTCCGTTATTCAGGGGAACATCCGCGTCGACCAATTTGAGCGGGATATCTATTATTTTTTCATCATCATTTTCATCATTTGCTGCATATTGTTGGGGTTCATCCCGGATTTCTTCACCGCGCCGATTATGTCGTTTACCGTTGACTCCGAGACCGGCACGCCCGCCATGCTCGAAACTTGCTTAATCAGCTTCCTCAGCTCGGCTTCGCTTTGTACGGTTGACCGCTTCACTCCGCTGGCCAATTTTTGTATATCCCTTTCGCTGATGCTTTTTCCGGTTTTCTTTTTCACCGTATTCAGGACGTCTTTCCCGATGTTTGCCATGTGCTACCTCCTCCACATTTTTCTACCCTATCCTATGAGAAGGACGGGCGGATTGTGTAGGCGGTCCGGTCACACATTCCACTTGGGCGCGGCGATCCGTGCAATCTCTTCGATTTCATGCGTGCGTCCGCGGCCCATTAAATCCTCGACGGCGTCTCGCGGATGTTTACCCTCAAACAGCACGGCGTACAATGAAGAGGCGATCGGCATTTCGATTCCGTGAGCCTTCGCCAACAAACATGCCGCTTTCGTCGTCTTCACACCTTCGACGACCATGCCTATCGACTGCAGCACCTCTTCGAGCGGCATGCCTCCCGCCAGCTTAGATCCCGCGCGCCAATTCCGGCTTAGCTTGCTCGTTCCGGTCACGATCAGATCGCCGACTCCGGCCAGTCCGGCGAATGTCAGCGGGTTTGCGCCCATGGCTGTTCCAAGGCGGGCGATTTCGGCAAGCCCCCGCGTCAGCAAAGCCGCTTTCGCGTTGTCGCCGAAGCCGAGACCGTCGGACATGCCCGCGCCTAACGCGATAATGTTCTTCAATGCCCCGCCGATTTCGACGCCAAGAACGTCAGGGTTCGTATACACTCGTAAGTAAGTATTGATAAATAAATCTTGCGCTGCTTCGGCGCTTTCTTTATGTTCCGAGGCGACGACGACCGTCGTCGGCATGCGGCGAATGACTTCTTCCGCATGGCTTGGGCCCGACAGTACAACGATACGCTGCGGGTCAATCTGCGTCAATTCGTCGGCGATCACGGCGGACATCCGTTTCAGCGTCTCCGTCTCGAAACCTTTCGTCGCATGAACGATCAGTTGGCCGGGCTTTACGAAATCCTTAACGGAGCGAACGACTTGACGCATTGCCGAAGACGGCGCAACAAAGACGAGCGCTTCTCCATGAGAAACCGCCCGCTCCAAGTCCGAAGTTGCCGTAATGTTCGCAGGAAGCCGCTCTCCGGGAAGAGATCGTTCATTCGTGCGATTCTCGTTGATTTCCCGCACTTGCGTTTCATTACGCGACCAGATCAGCACATCGATCCCGTTATCCGCCAACACGGCCGCGAGAGCGGTGCCCCAGCTTCCGGCCACAAATACGGATGCTTTAGTAACTGTCAAGTCCGCTTCCCTCCTTGCTCGTGATTGTACACTACGCGCCAATCTTTCGATTGGCTCCTTGCACGTGATTGTACACTACGCGCCAATCTTTCGATTGGCTCCTTGCTCGTGATTGTAAACTACGCGCCAATCTTTAGATTGGCTCCTTTACCCTTCCGAACGCCGGAAAGCTATCTTGTTCTCTTTTCCTTTCACCAGCTTCACTATATTTCCCCGATGCCTATAGAATGCAAGGACAGCTATTGCAAGACTCGCAATAATTAACTCCGTTTCCCATTGCATAAGCCACAAAGCGATCGGCAGCAGACCAGTAAACAATAGAGAGCCGAGCGAAACATAACGCGTGAACACGATGGACAGAATGCCGATAGAGCCGGCGATCACTCCGGGTACGAAGCAAAGAGTGGCTACGACGCCGATCGTCGTCGCAATGCCTTTGCCTCCTCGAAACGCGAAAAATACCGGCCAATTATGACCGACGATGACAGCAAATCCGGCGGTGATGGCCAGCCAAAGATTGCCCGGATCGATCCACTTGCCGATCCAGACGGCAAGCACGCCTTTGCCGATGTCGAGAGCGAGCACCAGCAGCGCGGGGCCGAGACCCAGCACTCTCAAAGTGTTTGTCGCGCCCGCGTTGCCGCTCCCGTGCTTCCGTATATCGATGCCCTTCCCAATTTTGCCGAACAAAAAACTGAAACTGACCGATCCGATCAAATAACTCAAGACGACCGCCAGAGCCCACTCCATGTTACACTCTCCCATGCATGCATCATCGTATTATTTCGTTGATTAAATAGAGGGGAGCTTACGTTTCCCCGTCGTTCTTCCTGCGCGTCAACAGCTTTAACGGTGTGCCCTCGAACGGGAACGCCGTCCGAATGCGGTTTTCCAAATACCGCTCGTACGAGAAGTGCATCAGTTCCGGATCATTGACGAAGATCACAAGTGTCGGCGGCTTTACCGCCACTTGCGTGACATAATTTACGCGCAGCCGCCTTCCGCGGTCGGTCGGCGGCGGATTGACCGCGACGGCATCCGCGACGATATCGTTCAAGACGTTAGTCGGCACCCGCATCGAATGCTGTTCCGCCACTTGGTTGATAAGCGGAAGCAGCTTATGCAGCCTTTGTTTCGTTTGAGCCGAGACGAACAACACGGGAGCGTACGACATGAATAGAAAATGATCCCGAATGGTATCCGTAAAACGCTGCATCGTCTTATCGTCTTTGTCCACGATGTCCCACTTGTTCACGACGAAGATGGCGGCTCTGCCCGCTTCATGAGCATATCCCGCGATATGCTTGTCTTGTTCGATAATTCCTTCCTCGCCGTTGATCACGATCAACGCCACGTCCGCCCGCTCAATGGCTTGCATAGCCCGCATTACGCTGTATTTCTCCGTAGCTTCGTATACTTTCCCCCGTTTGCGGATGCCCGCCGTATCGATGAGCACATATTTTTGACCGTCCCGTTCGAACGGGGTGTCGATCGCGTCCCTTGTAGTCCCAGCGATATCACTTACAATAACGCGCTCTTCCCCGAGAATCGCATTGACAAGCGATGATTTCCCTACGTTCGGCCGGCCGATCAGGGCGATTCGGATTACGTCCTCCCCATAATCATCTTCTTGTTTATCCGGAAGACGCTCGACTAGCTCATCAAGCAAATCTCCGATTCCGATCCCGTGGGTACCGGATACGGAAACCGGATTTCCGAAACCGAGCGCGTAAAATTCATATATTTCATCCATTCGAGCCGGGTTATCCATCTTGTTCACGGCAAGAACCACGGGCTTGTTCGAGCGGAACAACTGCGTTGCAATAATTTCGTCCGCCGGAGTCATCCCGGCCTTTCCGTCGGCGACGAACAATATGACGTCCGCTTCTTCCATCGCGAGCTCGGCTTGTACTCGCACTTGCTTTAACAGTTCGTCTTCGCCGAACACTTCGATTCCGCCGGTGTCGATAATGCTGAAAGCTTTCCCGTTCCATTCGCCGGTGCCGTAAATGCGGTCGCGCGTAACTCCGGGCTTGTCTTCGACAATCGCCAATCGTTCACCGATTATGCGATTGAATAGCGTTGATTTGCCGACGTTAGGCCGGCCCACGATGGCGACGATCGGTCTTGCCATACGTTCACTCCTTGCTTACAATAATTAGGTTCGCGGACAACCTTCGGTTGCCTCCTTGCAGCAAGATATGCTAACGGTTAATGCGGTCATCGTTCATCTTAACCGAAATCATTATATCAAAATAAATAACATCTTGGCGATTCGGCCGAAATGACCGCTTCAATATCTATGAGCGTCTTCTCAATTTCAACTGCCAAATCCATTTTCGAACCGTAAAAAATACATAAGCGCTGAAAAAAGCCCAGCATAAAGCAAAGGATCTCGTCAAAGCCGCGGCCATCCACCATTCGTCCTGAAACGCCCTGCCTCCGAATACGGGAGGTGTGAATTCTCTATACAACAGCGCTATATAAGCGTCTTTGATCAAGAGGGCAAGCGATACGAGCGCCAATTGAACTTTGCCGTTTCGGCTGTAAGTGACGGCAAGGGCGGCCGTCACGAAAACCGGATGAAGTGCGGGATGTATTGCCAGAACGAACGGGTCGACATGGTTGATGAGCTCGATCAACGAGTTCACGGCGGCCAACAGCAACGCGAACGAAAAGATGGAAAACCGTTCGTTCCATTGCATTGAAGATGACAAAACGAACGCGGTCAACGACAAAAGCGGCGCATAGACGAACGTTCCCGCACCTCGAAACGATTCCCAGCCGAGTAAAGAACCTGCAATCCACCCCAATAAGAACAGGTACGCCCCGCGGCCGGAAAAACCGCCGGTAACGACGCTCTTCCAACCGCTCCAAACCAGTATCGCCGTGAGCGTAATTGCAATATAGGATAAATAACCGGGGTTCATGGCTCTCCTCCGATCATTCGATCAATACATAACTCTAATTGTATTATCGGTCGGGAGCCTTTCTTTTACTCGAATGGATGAATTCCGTTTCGCCTTGCATATTTTTGGATGTCGATTCCGCGCGCGAAGCACCAATGGGCCGTTTCTCCGCTTATCACAAGCGGCGCCCGCCTTAATTCGGACAACCGGGATGCCCCTGCAGCCGCCATGATAAGGCGTATTTCGTTCAGCAGATCGTTTATCGTTTGAATCAAAGCTTGCACGCCGTTCTCGCGCAGTACTCGCAAGAAGAAGCCGGCCATCCCCACTGCGCCGGCACCGGCAGCCAACGCTTTAGCAGCTTCCAAGCCTGTGCGGATACCGCCGGATGCAATCGTTCGCTCGGGAGGGGACACCACCAGCACCTCAAGCAGAGATACCGCCGTCGTGTTGCCCCAATCGTCGAAACATGATAAAGGAACATCCCGGCGGGCGTTCTCGATTGCGGCGAAATTCGTTCCACCGAAGCCGCCGCAATCGACGGCGGCGGCACCGGCGGAAAGTAAGCGCCATGCCGCATCCGAGGTCATGCCGAATCCGACCTCCTTTACAATGACAGGCACGCCGGCACCTGCTGCAATCGATTCAATCCGCTTCAGCATTCCCGTGAACGATTTGTCGCCCTCCGGCATGATCAGCTCTTGCACGGCGTTCAGATGAATTTGGATTGCGTTCGCTTCAATCATATCAACGGCCCGTTTCGCTTCATCGGCCGTAGCCTCGCTGCCTAAATTAGCAAACAGAACCCCGTGCGGATTCGCCTTGCGCGCGACGGCAAAACTCGCCGCCGCTTCGGGATTTTTCAAGGCGGCCATCTGGGAGCCCACTGCCATGGCGACGCCGGTCTCTTTGGCCGCGGCCGCCAGTCCGTAATTGATCTGTTCGGTCTCCCCGGCGCCTCCAGTCATCGCATTAATAAGAATCGGCGAACTCATAACGAGATCGCCGATAGAAGTATTAAGCGATATTTGTTCCAAGGACGTTTCGGGAAGAGGATTATGAACGAATCTGATGTCGTCCAATCCGTTTCGCCCGCTTTGGCCGATGGACAATGCGTAGCGGACGTGATCCATCTTGCGCGATGAACGCGACATTGGCGGACCTCCTCCGAGCGTCGGGGGTATAATACTCCAAACTCTCCGTATTATACCCCCGACTTTATAATTCGAAGCATGGATTATTTAAACTTGCTTAATTTGTCTCCGAAACGCTCACCTAGGGTCAAACTCAAGCTTTGGTTGTCCGGCAGCTCCACTTGCTGCTTCGGCGTCCGCGGCTGGCGCTCTTGACGCGCAGGCTGCTCCGGTGCCTCTTCCGTTTCTTTAATGCTGAGCGAGATACGCTTCTCGCCGATGTTCACGTCAAGCACCTTCACATCGACCTCTTGTCCTTCCTTCAACACCTCGTGAGGCGTACCGATGCGGCGATGAGCGATTTGGGATACATGAACGAGACCTTCCACGCCCGGCGCCACCTCGACAAACGCGCCGAAGTCGACAAGACGCTTAACCGTTCCTTTGACGATATCGCCGGTATGAAATTGATCCGAGGCTTGCTCCCAAGGACCGGGCTGCGCGGCTTTCATGCTCAAGGAGATACGCTCGTTCTCCGGATCGACCTTCAGTACTTTGACTTTAACCTTGTCGCCTTCTTTGACGACATCCGAAGGCTTCTCCACATGCTGCCAGGATATTTCAGACACGTGAACGAGGCCGTCGACGCCGCCTACGTCAACGAATGCGCCGAACGGAGTCAACCGTTGAACCGTGCCTTCGATCACTTGATTTACTTGCAGGCTGCCGAGAACTTGTTGTTTCGCGGCTTGATATTGTTCTTCAAGAACGTCTTTGTGCGAAAGAATCAATTTATTGTTCGCCTTATCGATTTCCCGCACTTTCAATTTCAGCACGCGTCCTTTGTAATCGTCAAAGTTCTCGACGAAATGGCGCTCCACCATGGAAGCCGGAATGAATCCGCGAACGCCGACGTCAACGACCAGGCCGCCCTTGACGACGTCAACCACCTTGGCTTCGAGAGCTTCGCCTTTATCGAAGTATTCCTGCATTTTGTCCCAAGCTTTCTCGCTTTCCACAAGACGCTTTGAAAGAGTGAGCACTTCTTTCTCATCATTGATGCTAAGCACCTTGCAAGTAACTTCCTGACCCAATTGGACCGCATCAGCTATATTTTCAAGGGGTACGGAAGAGATTTCGCGCAAAGGAATGATCCCGTCGTATTTATAACCGATATCAACGAATGCTTGATTGTTTTCCACTTTCACGACGGTCCCTGTTACGAGGTCGCCCTTCTTCACGGTCGACACGCCGGCCATATCAACCGTTTCCGCGTTTTCGGTCGAAGCGTTGTTGGCGGTTTCGTTCACCGCTTCCTCTCCGTTGCCTTCCACTTTCGTTTCTTCCGACATTACAATAACCTCCTCAGTTTCCAACAAAACAGTTTGATGAGTGTAGTATAAATCCAAAATACCATTTCCATACGCTAGAAATCAATTGTATGGAGCGGTATTAGGAAATCGGGATTAAGAATGACGCTCGATCAATTCGCGGATCGAGGCCATGATGCGTTCCGTTGCAACCTCAAGCTGCGCGGATGCCGGCAAATCTTCGGCGGTTGCTATTTTATACGGTTCCCCGTATACCACCTTCAACGGTTGAAACAAACGATAGCTTCCTATAATAGCTGCGGGTACGACCCAAGCGCCGCTTCGAACCGCCAAGCTCGCCGCGCCTTTCTTCCCCGCGCCCAGCGCGGTTTGCCGGGTTCCCTCAGGAAAAATGCAGATGACTCTGCCCTCTTTCAACAGTTGAAGCGCGGTGCGGATCGACTCTTTGCTCATTCCGCCCCGGTTTACGGGAAACGCCCCTACTTGACGAATAATAGATGAGAGCACCGGTACGCGGAAAAGCTCCGCCTTTGCCATGAAATGCATCATTCTCGGCAGCGGGCATCCGACGATCGGCGGATCCAGATTGTTCTGGTGATTACAGCAAACAATAACCGGTCCTTCGGCAGGCAGACGGTCCACTCCGATCGGTTGAAAACGGTATATGATGCCGAAAAACACACGCAGAATCATTTGGGCGATCGTATACAACATTAGCGGGCACGCCCCCCTAAAGAAGTTCTGCATAAAGCCAGTATGCGGTCCACCACTTCATCAATATGTAAATTCGAAGTGTCGATTTCCACAGCATCGTCGGCCCGCCGCAACGGCGACGTTTCCCGCTCCGAATCGGAACGGTCCCGCTTCTCGATTGCATCCATTAACGATTCCAATGTGACTCCCGGCTGCTTGCCCTTGATTTCCTTCCAACGCCGTTCTGCCCGAACGCGCACACTGGCCGTTAAAAACACTTTGACCTCCGCTTGGGGAAGCACATTCGTGCCGATATCCCTGCCGTCCATAACGACGCCCTTATCCTCAGCCATCGCTCTTTGCAGCGCGACAAGCACGGAACGCAATGCCGGAACCGCGGCCACGGCCGAAACCCGGCTCGTCACTTCGGCGGAACGGATCTGCTCGGTTACGTCTTCCCCATCCATCATTACGCGTTGACCGTCCGGATGGACGACGAGACGAATGTCCGTCTTCTCCGCAAGCGCCGTCAACCGCTCCCGCTCATCGTCCGGCACCCCTTCGCGCAGCGCCTTTAGCGTTACGGCCCGGTACATGGCGCCCGTGTCGACGTATACATACCCCAGCCGCTCCGCCACCATTCTCGCTACGGTGCTTTTCCCCGCACCGGCGGGACCGTCGATGGCTACATTGATCTTCGATGCTTTCAGGTGATTCAACGCGGTACTTCCTTTCATCAACAAAAAAGCAGGCAGAGCCTGCAATAACTTCAATCAGTATAACACAAGCGGGGAACGTCGTGCAAAGCGCCGCGCATGCCGAGATTCACGGATTCGATGCGGATTCCGCCGCCGGCACGCCTTCCGCCCTGTCAACCTTTGATATTCTGTATCGAATTCCCTCGTGCGTCAATATACTTTGCGCCAACAACAATAGTACGGTGAACAATACGATAAGCCTGACCAATAAACGTTCTACCGGTTTCGCGAACGAAATGTAACGGACGCAGTACTTTTCCTCTTCCGATTGCTTGTTTGATTCCGTAGTCACTTTCATCACCGCCGGCTGAATGTCAACTGGTACATCCTGAGTTCTAAAATCGCAAGTGCTTCGTGTATCCCACATGCAATATTGTTCCCAACATGATGATACCGGTAAACAACATCCTTACCTTAGCTTACTTTTTCCGAAAATCCAGCTGTCTTTCGAACGCGTAGCGAATGATTTTTTGTTGTTCCGCGGCGGCGATATCGACAAATCTTATCATAATCAACTGCTTTCCACCCTCTTGTTCTTTCACTCGGACGATTTCACCTTTGAAATGGGCATGTTCGATCGCGTTGTTCCTGAAATGGATCAGCAGCCAACATTGCAGCGTATCGTTTACCTTCAACGGGATGTGGCCGTCGCAAAGGAACGAAACTCCGCCTCCTCCGACATCTTCCGTGTACGCAAGAAACTGCAAGTTTTCTCCGATTTTGACGGCGAGCTCCAACCGGGCGGAAACCCGAAGAAACGTTCGGCGCTGGACGCGCGTTATCGAATTCGGGTCCGGTTTTCGGATGATAGCCAACTTGATGACATCTTCCGTAAAACCGAGCACTTCGCTTTCAAAAAAATTTTTTACGCCGCCTTCCGTAACAAAGTGCACCGACAGCTGATCTCCGGTTTCAAGCCGTTTGTATTTTCCGGTTTTTTCTTGAATAGGTATTTCTATGCTTATCCGTTCGTTATCCATATCGGCTATTCGGGATTTATATTCCTTCTTCGATTCCTCTTCATCAAGGGACGCAACCTGTAAATACAATATATCGCTCACCTTCACGTTCCTTCGCCCCTCCGTAACGTTCAAAGAATTGATTCATAAGTCCTATTATCATTAACCTAATTATAACAATGGGACGAACAGAGCGGAAGACAAAAAAATGCGCAAGCGGAATTATCCGCCTGCGCATTTTATTCTTTGTTACTTTCCCGGCTGATCGTCGGCCCTGTTCACTTCCGCATCGGCATCGCGGAGATGTTCGATTTTTTCCTCGATGCCCGTCTCTGCATTCAAGTAAATACGGTATTCCCCTCCGTTAATTGTACCGAGATATTCATAGCAGAGCACTTCCTCGTCCATGTCGTTGCGGATAATGGCCAGCGATTGGCCCGTTACTTTAAAGCTGCCGTTCAACATGGCCCGCGCTTGGCCTTCCTTCATCGCCGGCTTTCCGATTTTCCGGTTGCCGTCCGCTTGCAGCATGTCTCCTGCCGACAAGCCGGTCACTTCGCCGTTATCCAATGCAACGTTAACCGCCAGCTTTTCCGTATAAATCGTTACTCCGTCGCGCACCTTTGCAAACGTGATGCTGGCAACATTCTCGTATTCGTCATACCCGATCGCCCGCATGTCCGGATAACCGTGTTCATTTAGAAAACGTTCCGCCATACCCGATGCCTGATCGATGGATAGTTTCTTTTTTTGTACCGGGCGTTCGCCCAAGTAATATACGAGCTTGCCTCCCTTCTTCGTATAATCCAATTGCACTGCGCCTTCGTTCCCATTCTTCGCGATAGTGACGCTGTATGTGGGAAAGTCGGTGTTTGCGCCGTTTTCGGTTACTTTCATATTTCCCGTATCGTTCAAGTTCAAAAATTCCGCCGCTTTCCGCTTTACATCCTCAGCCGTAACCATCGGACCTGTCAACGATTTCGCGGAAAACCTCCGGTTCATCGTCATAACCGTCGGTCCCCATTCGATATCCCCGTATTCTCCGACGCGTTTATTCATTAATTTAAATCCGTCGATAATATCGTTGTCGAAGTTTTCATCGCCGGATGCGAGCGCCGTTTCGACATCCATCCAACGCAACGACTTGTTCAACACCGTTTCTTGAACTTTGCGCAAATCGCTTTTTATCTCTTTGGAATGTTTGTACAAGGCGTTCAACAATTTCAACTCTTTATCCGACAACGGTTGTTTCTTCAAATCCCTCATGGCCGTCCGGTATGAGAAGCTCGCGACATTCGCAAGCAATTGCTCCGTCTCATGGAACGGCATCAGCGACAGCGGGAGCTGATTCACTTCGGATTGCGCTTGGGAGGTGAGCCGCCACATATTGATTAAGCCTTTCCGGTGGAAATTCGAAGTGGAGCTTACGGCCAACGTGTTGCCCAATTCTTCGTGAAGCTGATCCATGTGAAACGACAAATCATGAAACGCCCTTTGGTACTGGTTTTCCGCTTTTACCAAAATGTTGTTTTTTTCCTGGTGTTCTTGGTACCCCCAAAATACGGTGCCCAAGAGCAACAAAGTAACGATCGGGAACAATACAGCGCTCAAACGTTGATACATAGAATAAACTCCCTTCCGCGGAAACTTTACCGCTAGTTTTCGTTGAAGGGAGTTCCGTTATACATTTTCTTCATGGACTTCAAAATCGTATTCGTTATCGCACAAACACCGCTTAAACCCCGTATCGATTCTGCCCTTGTCACGCTTTCCCCGCAAGACGAATCGCTCGCCGCACCGTTTGCACCGAATGGATACTTTGACGCGGTTCACCATGATGATTATACACCTGCCGCTTCATCAAAAATAAACTTTGCCAACTCAGTATTGTCAGCGTGCGTCGATTTTAAACTCTTCATCGCGCCTTATAATTCGAAGCGGGGAGTGGTGGTTTGCGCGCCGCATTTTCGACAATGCCCGAATCCAAAGCACGGACATAAGCGGAACGATGAGCCAAACCCAATACGATTTCGCGGAAATGACGACAAAGTCGAACAAGCCGTGCCAAAACACGGGAAAAACAATGGAATATGCGAGAGAACGCCCCCGCGAAAAAGGGTGGAATTTCGCACGGCCGAAATAATACCCCATAACGATGCCGAAAAGCGCGTGTCCCGACACGGGAAGCAGCGCCCGGATGAAAAGCGCGCTTAATGAATACGGCTCCGCCAGCGCGTACATTAAATTTTCCATCGTCGCAAAGCCCAATGAGGCGGCGGTGGCGTAAACGATGCCGTCGTACGGTTCGTCAAATTCCGAATGCCGGAATACGGCGGCCAACACAATGAGCCACTTCGCTCCCTCTTCGACAACGGCGCTGGTAACGAAGGAAAACAAGATGGGCGCCTCGCCGAACCAGAGCGACAACCCTCTTTGAAGCAGCATTGCCGGAAACACCGAAATAAGTCCGAATAAGAACAATTTTGCGACCAGGTGCAGCGGCTCAGACTCGTATTTATCCTTCAAGTAAATATAGGAGAGCAGAGCCAAACCCGGTGCGGCAGCGGCCGCCACGATTGAAAATAAGGCCATCCCGCTCTCCACCCTTCATCATTGGAATACAAATAAGTTATTACACCCATCCGCGGTAGCGGGCCGCTTCCGCCATCTTGCGGACGCCCACCATGTACGCGGCCAAGCGCATATCCACTCCGCGCGACGCATGCAGGTTATACACGCTTTCGAAACCTTTAATCATCATTTCTTCCAGTTTGCCATGGACTTCGTGTTCCGTCCAGTAATATCCTTGATTGTTTTGGACCCACTCGAAATACGACACGATGACGCCGCCTGCGCTGGCCAGAACATCCGGGACGAGCAATATGCCTCTCTCCGTTACGATCTTTGTCGCCTCGAGCGTCGTAGGTCCGTTCGCGGCTTCCACTATGATCGAAGCTTTAATGTCGTGGGCGTTGTTCAACGTAATTTGGTTTTCAATCGCGGCCGGAACCAAAATATCGCATTCTTTAACGAGCAATTCTTGGTTTGGAATAGCCGTCTTCTCAAACAGCTTCGTAACCGTGCCGAAGGAGTCCCGCTTGTCGAGCAAATATTCGATGTCAAGGCCTTCGGGATCGTACAGCGCGCCGTACACGTCGGAAATGCCGACTACTTTCGCCCCGGCTTCGTGCATGAATTTGGCCAAAAAGCTGCCCGCATTTCCGAAGCCTTGTACGATGACTCTCGCTTCCTTTACATCAATGCCTTTCTTCTTCAACGCTTGATTGATCATTATGGTGACGCCTTTGGCGGTTGCGGTCTCGCGTCCGTGCGAGCCTCCCAACACCAACGGCTTGCCGGTGATGAAACCTGGGGCGTCGAACTCGCGGATTTGGCTGTATTCATCAAACATCCACGCCATAATTTGCGAGTTCGTCATGACGTCGGGGGCGGGTATGTCTTTCGTCGGTCCTACAATTTGCGACACCGCGCGGACATAACCCCGGCTTAATCGCTCCAGCTCGCGAAACGACATTTCTCTGGGATCGCAGATGATTCCGCCTTTGCCGCCGCCATAGGGAAGATCCACGATTCCGCACTTCAAACTCATCCATATCGAAAGCGCCTTCACTTCGTCTTCGGACACTTCGGGGTGAAATCTCACTCCGCCTTTTGTCGGTCCGACAGCGTCGTTGTGCTGCGCCCGGTACCCCGTGAACACTTTGATCTTACCGTCGTCCATCCGAACAGGTATGCGCACCGTCAGAACGCGAAGCGGCTCTTTCAACAGCTCGTACATTTCTTCGGAATATCCGAGTTTTTGCAGCGCCTCTGCGATTACGGTTTGCGTAGACTTAAGCACATTCAAGTTTTCTGTTGCGGACACGGCAACCACCTCGTCAATTGTCTTTTACAATATGTATTATGGTGTTCGTTAGGAGGGTAGAAAATTCCCAGACCGAGAAAAAGCATCTTGCCAAACCCGTTGGGTTGTAAGATGCTTTCGCAGCGGCTGGCCGCCCTTCAATGCTCATTAAGCGAAGCGTGTGCGAATCGTCCCGATTGCGTTATCGCGAATGACGGGCTTCCCATATTCCTCGAGCACCGCTTCGGTTAAAGAATTCGCTTCTCCGAATTCGGATAATATCGAAATAAGATTGTCAAATTGACGTTCTTCCGAATCTTCATAATCCAGCTGCAGTATCCACTTGTCCTTGTAGGAGTAAAGGGATCCCGCGTCCGTATATTGAGGACCGATCCGTTTGGCGGCGGATATCAGGTGTTCGAAATCGTGGAATGTATAAGAGATGAGGTCGCTTTCTTCCAAAGTGACTTCCATCTCGTAAATGTCTTCGTCTTCTTCGGCCGCGCTTTCGGAACCGTTCGGTTTGCCCTTGGTAACGATCACGACCATTCCTTGCGCCGGCATCGAGAATACCTCGACGGCCAGCGGACCGCTCGCGTCGAAACCGAGTTCCGAATATGCATGGTCCATTAGATCGTTAAACAATTCGTGCACTTTCGGAATTTCGCTCAACCAAATGTCGTTCTTCTGGATGCCTCGCTCCATCAAATCGTCGAACGTCAGGAAAATCCTAATTTTGTCTTGGCTTAACCGCTCGATTTTCATCGCAGGATCCTCCTTTTCCGATAAAAATCCGGTTTACAACAACTTATGATAGAACCCCGGAATGGTGACGCGCCAAATAAGCAACATGTTTTGTCGCTTGTCTCGGCTCTCTACCATGTTAACATTATTTTTCTTCGTTTGCACTATATAAGAGGTACTTATTTAAAGTAAACGTATGGAAGCTCCTCGCCATGACCGGTCTCGATTTATGCCGCGAATTCGCTGACACACCGGTACTATAGAACTTTTTTGCACATGCTTGTATGTATTGAACCGATTTTTGTTGAAAGAGCCGCCTCCAATTAAGGAGAGCGGCCCTTCCGCCGAACTTTATTATCGAATGGTCAACGAATTATCGTTTTCCGTCAAGATTTCGTTCACTTGTTTCGTCAATTGCGGGTCTTGCTTAACCATTTTTTCAACGTCGTTCAAACCGGTTGTTCCCGTTGCATTCATTGTACCGGTCGTATTCGTTGTTCCCGTTGCATTCGTTGTTCCCGTTGCATTCATAGTGCCGGTTGCCCCGGTTGTATTCGCCGTCCCCATTGGATTCGTCGTGCCTGTCATGCCCGCAGTCCCCGTAGTGCCGGTAGCGTTCGTGCCGCCCGTTCCGCCGTAATACGACCGTTTATCCGGAGCCATCATCCGGCTGCGGGCAGTCTCGATGATTCGGTCCAACGCTTGCCCGGCAGAGGTTAATGTTGCCATATTAATCGAACGATTTCCGCGATTGAAAAACATCGCTACCGCAGCACCAAGCAAGCCGCCGACGATAAAACCCCTCATTCGCACGGAATTCCCTCCATTCAATAATAAGTTCAAGTGTATTGTTCGCACGAGCGGCCAAAAACATGCGGATGAAATTTAGGTAATTGGGGATTCAAAAAGCCTAAAGCGCCGTGATACAATGGTTCAGCACGACATATTCCGCAACCAACAGGAGACCATCGAAGATGAACAAAAGCGGCCTTTTATTAATAAGCGTATGTATGCTTCTTACGGCGTGCGGCGAGCCGAGTTCGCCGGCAGCGCCAACTCCCCCCGTCACCCAAATAACGGACCTTGAGGAGCACGCAACAACCGAAGAGCTGTCCGTCGGGGAGGAGCCGGAGCAACAGCCCGATACGGAGCAGGCGCAACCGGCCGAACAGACGGCGGAGCGCACGTACTTTATGAACAGGAATTACATGATCGTTCCCAAGGAAGACGCCGAACGCAAAGTCGTATTATTGACGTTTGACGACGGCCCGAAGGAAGCCGAGCTGCTTACTGCCATCTTGGACACGCTCGACAAGCACGCGGCCAAGGCGA
Source organism: Paenibacillus alkalitolerans (assembly GCF_016482785.1). GTDB lineage: Bacteria > Bacillota > Bacilli > Paenibacillales > YIM-B00363 > Paenibacillus_AE > Paenibacillus_AE alkalitolerans. The sequence goes on from NZ_JAEMXM010000002.1 coordinate 544,730, forward strand.
TATTTTTCGTCAACGGCTACAGGGTGAAGCAGCATCCCGAGCTGTTGAAACTCATACATGAGCGCGGCCAGACAATCGGCAATCATGCTTGGGATCACGTTAATTTAAAGAAGCTGAAGCCGGAAGAAGCGGACCGTCAGATCGAAGACGTCCAACGCATCGTTGAGGAATTAACGGGCGAAAAACCAACATTTTTCCGTCCTCCCTTCGGCGCCGGCAACGACCACGTCAAGAAGAAAGCCGCCGAAGAAGGAATGCTTTACATGACTTGGTCAAACGGCTCGCAGGATTGGGTCAAAGGATATGACAAACCCGAAAAAGTGGTCGAAAGCGTGATGGAACAGCTGCACCCCGGCAGCAATATTTTAATGCACGAGCTGCCATGGACGGCCGAAGGGCTTGACGATTTGTTGACGCGTCTGAGCGAGAAAGGGTACGGCTTCGTGGATCCCGCGCTCATCGATCCGGACTATTCCAAAAACTGATTTCCCCAAATGATAAGTCCCGCCATAAGAATGAGAAATAAGAAAATGAGCGAGTTGTAAAAAAATCGAATCACTTGCATTTTGTTGGACGGATGAACCTTTCTCCTCGGCGGGAGAGGTTCTTCTTTTTGTCCCTCGAACCCTTCCAAGTTTTCTTTAGGATACGTCACGACTCGGCTCTCCTCCGAAAGCGAATGATTAACCCCATTACCATATCAATGATAAAATGCGCGGCGATCGGTGTCCATAGTGTGCCCGATTGAATCGCGATCCAACCGAGGCCGTAAGAAATGGAAAACACAAGCCCGGTCATCAACCAGTGTCTTAAATATCTGAAATGCATCGAGGCAAACAAGATGCTCGTCCAATACGGGCCGATCATATGTTGAACCGCGCCACGGAACAACATCTCTTCGCAAACGGCCACAATGAACGAAATGAGGACGATTTGCAAGATAGAACGGTTTCCGAACAGCTTGTCGTTAATTCCCCCGTCATCGGTTACATCTTCCGGAATCCATCGGGATATCAATGCGTCAACGGCCAAGACGGCTCCGGCGAAACCGGCTCCCCAAATCCACGGCATCGCGCCGGACGGGAGGGAAAGCAGTGCAAGCGGATTTCTGGCTTGCGCCCACATGATGCCCAATGCTATCAACAATGTAAGCAATTGCGTAAAGTACAAGTTCATTAAAAGCGTTTTATCGCTCACCTTCGCAATATCCACTTTTTGCAATCGTATGTTTTTCAATCTATTAAAATCAAATTTTTTCATAACAATTCCCTTTTTATTAGTTTTCACCTATACTGATATAGGTACGAACACCTACATCGAGGAGCCCCCATGGAAAAGAAATTAACCCGCCAAGACATCTTGCTGTCATTCAGTTTCATCTTCACCTTAATCGTTGGGGTCGGAGCTTTCTTCTACGGCTTGCAGACAGGCAAGGAACAGACCGACGCGAAATACCGGACGTTTATGGAACGGCTGCAGGAGGAACAAAATCAAGGGAATGTCGCCTACCATCAGCAACAGCTTGTTTCATTCTACCATACGGTACTTCTTCCTTTCCGGAATTTTGAGCAAACATGGTTCGAACACCTGGACACGATGGAATCAAGGAACGGGACAACGGATGCGTCCGCGCTCCTCAAACAGATCGTACGGTTGGCGAAAGAAAAGTACGATGAGATCGAACCTTCCACAATTCCTGAGGTTTCACCTTTGCTAATAGATGCCCACCGCAATTATTTAAAGAGCTTGAAATTGTTTTCCGAAGCGGCAACCCGCCTCCAAAGGCGATCCGGCAACGGGTCTTTGATCGCCGAGCAAATTCGGCAAGACGCATACGTTTTGGAAGCGTATGGCTTCGCCCTTCGCGCTCAACGTGAATATTATGAAGCCATCCTGGAATGGAACAAAGCCAGCGATCCTAACGTCACCGGTTTGGAGTGGTTGGATCGGGATCAAGTGACACTTGACCAATGGCGGCAATGGAACCTTAATACAAAGAATGTTTACATATGCCGCATACTGCTTGCGGAAGGGACGCTTTACGGCTTTTACCCGCAGGACATCTCTTCCAGAATCGACGAGATGGACGCTACCGGAAGCGCCGGCAAGCTGAAGCTGGCGACGATCGGACAAGCGTCGCAGACGCTCTTGTCCGCCGGAGGAGTTCGTGCAGGCGATTATTTGCTCTTGAAAGAAAAACTGTATAAAGACGAAACGCTGCCCCAATTGCCGTTTTTCTTTGAATAATTATTTTATCAATCGTAAGCAAAGCCGCGTTCCGCCGCTACGGCCGCCATGCCTCCGGCCACATTGACGACGTCTTCGAAGCCTTGTTCGGTCAAAAACCGGCACGCCGTTTCGCTTCGGACACCATGCGCGCATATGATATATAAAGTCTTATCTTCGGGCAATTGATCCAGCACTTGAGGAATGGTCTGCATAGGGATCAACTTACTTTCCTCCAAATGATAATATTCCCATTCGAACGGCTCTCGCACATCAATGATGAGGCCGTTTTTTAACGCTCCCGATTCGTACAACCTGTTAAATTCCAGCGGCGATATTTGTTTATGTTGTCTCACCGATTTTCGCTCCCTCCACGCATCGTCTTCTACAGAATACTCTTTCCTGGATCCAACACTCAACCGGCATTGCGTTGACTGCAGCCGCAGTGGTAATTTCTTTAGATGTTTACGTTTCAAAATAGGTTAGGTTTCTCGGCCGGCAACAACCGTAACCTTTATTTTTACAAGGCGGCGCCTTCCGTATTGACACGGATAAACCGCCGTGTTACATTATGTTGCAATAGTAATGATTGTACATCTAATACAAGCAATGATGGAGAACGGCAAACCGACAGTCCTTTACAGAGAGCCGATGGCTGGTGCAAATCGGCGGACGCGAACTAGCCGCAGCACTCCGGAGCTGCCGCGCCGAACCGTTGTATTTTCAACGATAGGCCAAGCCGGCAAGGGAACCGTTATATTCCCGGGTCGATTTGTCGACCGGTGAGGCTGCAAATGCGAATTTGCGGCGAAGTTGGGTGGTACCGCGAAATAACTCTCGTCCCTTCATACGGGTGTCGTATGAGGTTCGGGAGTTTTTTTTATTAAAAAATGACATAAGAGGGAGAGAGCAAACATGTACAAAGTGTTGGTGTCCGATCCGATCAGCGATTTCGGGTTGCAGCAATTGACGGACGCAAACGACGTCACCGTAGACAAAAAGACAGGCTTGACGGAAGACGAACTCGTCGCCGTTATTGGTGAATACGATGCTCTATTGGTACGCAGCCAGACGAAAGTGACCGCCAGGGTGATGGAAGCCGGCAAAAAACTGAAGGTCGTAGGACGCGCCGGAGTCGGTGTGGACAATATCGAACTGGAAGCGGCCACGCAGCGCGGCATTATCGTTATCAACGCGCCGGATGGGAATACGATCACAACGTGCGAGCACACGTTCGCCATGATGATGGCGCTTGCCAGACACATTCCGCAGGCGTACCGGAAAACAGTAGAAGGCGTTTGGGACCGGAAATCGTTCCTTGGCGTTGAACTTCGGAACAAAGTTCTCGGCGTCTTAGGCATGGGACGCATCGGCTCGGAAGTTGCGAAACGGGCGAAAGCGTTCGGTATGGAGATTATAGGGTACGATCCGTTCCTGACGGAAGACCGTGCCGAGAAGATGGGCGTCAAGCTCGGCTCCGTCGAGGATATTGTACGGAACGCCGATTTCATCACGGTCCATACTCCTCTTACCAACGAGACCCGGCATATGATTTCCCGCCCGCAGTTTGAAATCATGAAGCGCGGGATGCGGATCGTTAACTGTGCCCGGGGAGGGATCATTGACGAGATGGCATTGTATGAGGCGATCGAAGAAGGCATCGTCGCAGGGGCGGCGTTCGACGTATTCGAAGAAGAACCGCCAAGTGCGGATCATCCGTTCTTGAATCATCCGAAGATCATCGTAACGCCGCATTTGGGAGCATCGACCGTTGAAGCTCAAGAAAACGTCGCGATCGACGTATCGGAGCAAGTTCTGAATATACTTCGCAATCATCCGTTCAAGAACGCGGTCAATATGCCGCCGATTCCGGATGCCGTGCTCTCCAAGCTGCAGCCGTATTTCGGCCTCGGCATCAAGCTCGGATCGCTTCTGGCGCAGCTTGCCGAAGGTCCGGTAAATGAAATTCGCGTCTCCTATTCCGGCGAATTGTCCGATGTGGATACGATGCCGTTAACGCGTCATATCGTAATGGGTGTGTTAGCCCGCCACCTCGGACATGAGCAGGTCAATGTCGTCAATTCGTTTCACTTGGCCAAAACGCGCGGTATAGAAGTTATAATGCAGAAATCGACGGCGGCGAAAGGATTTACCAACTTGATTACGGTCACGTTGAAAGGCAGCGGAGGCGAACGCTCCGCTGCGGGTACGCTTCTCAACGGTTACGGACCGCGTATCGTGCAAATCGACCCGTACCCCGTCGACATCGCTCCGGAAGGCAATCTGCTGCTTATATCGCATACCGACAAGCCGGGAATTATCGGCCGTGTCGGAACGCTGCTTGGCACGAACGAAGTGAATATCGCCACGATGCAAGTCGGCCGTAAGGTGGTCGGCGGATCCGCGATCATGGTGCTGACCGTCGATAAGCCTGTGCCAAAGCGCGTCCTGGAGGAAATCGCGAAGCTTTCCGATCTGACCAATGTGAAGGAAATTACGCTGTAAACAATGAAGAACCGTCAGAAGTGTGTCAGTACACTTCTGACGGTTCTTTTTGCAGCCTGAAATAGAATAAGGTCAAATTGACCCTATGCGTACGAGTAAGCTCAAACAAAGAGGCTCGATTAATAGTCGCTGTAAGCGAAGAAATTTCGGTTACAGAGTCGCAAAAGCCATTTTCAGACGCTGTAAGCCATAAAAAACCTCCAACCCCGCCTAATTCGCTGCGGTTTTGGAGGTTCTAGACTTCCTACATCTTATTAAACGTATCGGTCAACACCGGCACAATTTGCGATTTGCGAGACACGACGCCTTTGAGAACCGCCTTGTTATCGGCCAGTTTAACGTTGTAAGCTTGCTCGACGGCGTTGGCAGCGCGTCCAAGCGCCAATGCCACGGAATCGTTGTTTAAAATATCCGTCATCACAAAGAGGAACAGATCCAATCCCTTTTCTGAAATGATGTTCGAAAGCGCATCCTCCAATTGCGGCTGACGCGCAAGAACATCATTAACGTCAACGGCGTTCACTTGGGCGATTTCAACCTTGGCGCTGCCCATCGTGAACTCTTTCGAGTCGAGAGAGATGAGTTGCTCGATCGTCTTATCGCTTAAATCGGCCCCGGCTTTCAACATCTCCAAACCGTAGCTCTCGGCGTCGACTCCGGCGATTTCCGCCAGTTCACGGGCAGCGGCCACATCTTCTTCCGTGCATGTCGGCGACTTAAAAAGCAAAGAATCGGAGATGATCGCGGAAAGCATTAGTCCGGCAATTTCTTTTGATATGGCGATGCCGTTTTCCTTATATAGCTTCTTGAGAATCGTCGCCGTGCATCCGACCGGTTCAGCCCGGTAGTACAGGGGGCCGCTCGTTTCGAAATTGGCGATACGATGATGATCGATTACCTCTGCCACGCGAACTTGATCGATGTCCGCCGCGCTTTGTTGGCGCTCGTTGTGATCCACCAAAATGACGGTTTTCGCTTCGCCTGCCATCGTCTCGACAAGACGCGGAGCTGCCGCCTGGAAGCGGTCCAATGCAAATTGTGTTTCACCGTTGACGCTTCCCAAACGGACAGCCTCGACATTCCATCCCAATTTGGTTTTTAAATCGGCATAGGCAATGGCGGAACAAATAGAATCCGTGTCTGGATTTTTATGACCGAAAATAAGTACTTTTTCCATCCTATTACTCCCCTACTCGTTATATTGGCGAGAAAAGTATACCCCAGAACGATATTCATAATCAAGATTTTCACGTATTCAACCGGTGTTCGGGAAGAAATTGTTTAAATTCCGACAAAGAGCCGGATACCATCAGCCCTTGCCCCCAGTTCATGTGAGCGAAATATTTGCGCGCCTTTAAGCGGCTTTTCACAAAATTTAAAGCGCCTTCAGCAAATCGCCATTCGCGACCTTGACAATGTGCTCTGTAGCGGAGGTCCGTTTGTTTCACTTCGGCACACCATGATTCACAGATGAACCGCGTTGTGCCAAAGTGAAACAACAGGCGGTTGAACGGCGGCCCCTGTTCCATAGTGAAACAACGTGATTCACGGATGAACCGCGTTGTGCCAAAGTGAAACAACAGGCGGTTGAACCGCGGCCCCTGTTCCATAGTGAAACAACGTGATTCACGGATGAACCGC
>NZ_JAEMXM010000020.1 GCF_016482785.1 Paenibacillus alkalitolerans
ACTCCCGAAAAAGCGGAAATTTTGAAGATGACCGCGCAATACAAGGATGTATTTGCCGAACTCGGTCAAAATGAGGACTATACGTATCCGTCAGATCCGATAGCAGATCGTCGCATCGACTATGTTTTCACTTCCGAAGATGTAAAGATTCAATCCGCGGAAGTCATTACAACGGATGCTTCCGATCACTTGCCGATTACGGCCGAACTTTCGGTGACAAGAAAATGACCGTTCCAAAATTATGCGAGCCGAAATAGGTAACATCGCAGGATAATACCAAGGACGTTCGATCGTGCTTCGGCATAGTGTGAATGTCCTTTTTTTTGCCAAGCACGTTAAAGAGATTCGATCGCCCATCGGTTATCCACTAAATCGACGAAGTTCGATAGTTCAATATCTAACCGCGCTAACGAAGTCCAAATTATTTATATGACCATAAAATGAGCCATTCTCCCTCATGGTTGGTGACAAAAACATCTTGAACAATATTCAAAGTACCAAATTTACTTTTAAAGTGCTGGACGACAGTTACCTTGTACACTTCATCAAGAGGCGGAGTATCTGGCTGCATTGACATTGTCCAATCAGTTATTTTTTCTGCTTTTCCAATTTCATATTCAAAAGTCGTTACACCAAAATGCTGCATGAACACATGGTTTCGGTCTTGAATGTAATAATTCTTACCAAACTTAGCTTTCATATATGGATGAAATAACTCCCAAGATTCCGAGAAATTACTATCTTGCTCAAAGCTATAAAATTGATCAATGACATTATGAATCTCATTAGAAGGGTGATCCGAGACAGTAAACCGGTAGATTATGAAAATGAGCATCACAGACATAACGAGGATAAGGATTGCTTTCGACTGTGTAACAATTTTCGAAAAGAGCCTTCTTCTTACCCTTAAGGTCCTTAACATGAGACATCCCTCCGTTACCTTACAAAGGTATGTCTCAGTAAGGAGCCATATGCTTTGCGCTAACGAAGCTCGATAGTTCAATATCTAACCGCTTATCCATAATAAATTACAAACCGCATGAAAATCGTTAGGGGTTCAAACCATAGAACCTCCGGGCATTTTCCTTGTGCACCGCCACCCGCTCGGACTCGGTTAATGCCGGGGGAAGCAATCGTTCAAAAAGAACGGTCACTTCCCCGTAGCTCCCAGCCTGTAAAGCAACCGGCCAATCGCTGCCGAACATCAACCTATCCGAACCGAAAGCTTTAAAGAGAAAATCGACATATTGCTGCAGCAACAGGAAGGGAACGTCCCGGAATTGCGTTATCATGCCAGACAACTTGCAAACGATATTCGGATACCGCGACAAATACGTCATCGATTTCTTCCACGGCTCGTAAAACTGCTCACTGGCGGGAGGACTCCCCAAATGATTTATCACCGCTCTAAAATGCGGCAGGCGTTCCAACAGATCCAAGACATAAGGCATATCCGCCGGCTGGATCAGCCAATCGGCTGGAAATCCGGAATCGGCCAAATGCCGGAGATTTTCGGCAAATCTCGTTTGCTGAATCTGCCCGCCGAGATGGAAGCTGCTGCCGTTGATGCGGATTCCCACAAGAAGAGGATGTTGCCGAAGCCGGTTTAAAGTGTCGGTGAAAAGTTCGGAGCAAGGATCCAGCCATCCGACTACTCCTCTGATGAAATCGTATTCCTGCGCCAGTTCCAACAAAAACTCGGATTCTATCACCGTGGCGGCCGCTTGCACAACAATAACTCCTTCAACTTCATGCTCCTCAAGGGACGACGCCAAATCGTCCGGCATAAAGTCCCGGTACAGCGTTTCGTTTTCGGGCTTCAGCCAGACGTAATCCCCTCGAGCCAATTTCCAAAAATGTACATGGCTGTCCAGATACAAGCTTCCGCCCCCTTTCATCCGTTTCCGGACAGTTCTCGAACCCATCCCTGCACGCAAAATTCGAACCAGCGCTTCCCTTCCTCCATGGTCGCCTCGGAAGCGTCACGCAACCACAACGGCCGCAGTTCTTCTTTCCAGCAAGCAAGAGCTTGCAGATCGACCGTGTCCGGAGCGGCCGCCATGATAAGCTGCGTCTCTCCTTTGCCGGCGTGACCGACGGGGATCCGCTCCCGCGAATCTTCCGGATAATCGGAAAAATCGTCTAAATCGGCCACCCGAATCCGATGGAAAATGTCCGGATTAGGGAAAGCGTCTTTCGGCGTTCTTCCCCACCCAGCTCCCCAACCAGCCGTTTCTTCGCGCATGATTTCCGCCGCCGCCCTCTTCAGGCACAGTCTCTGCAATCCTTCCGGTCCGGCATGATGCTGCAGGATGTAGACGCGCTTGAACCCGATGGCCGTCAAACCTCGCAGCATTTCCTTCGCATAACGGAATAATGGGTCCGGCGCGAAATCGATCTCCCCTTCCTCCGGTCCGCCTGCCCACATCATGGTGGGACCGTAAGGAAGAGAAGGCGCGACCACGCAGCCGCACCTTCTTTCCACCTCTTCACATATGCTTTCGGCAATCAGAATGTCTGTCCCTACCGGAAGGTGAGGGCCGTGATATTCGACGACCCCCGCGGCCAACAGGGCAGGCACGTTGTTGTTCACCGCTTGCCGGATTTCTTCCGGTCTCATACGGGTCAAATACATCTTGATTCTCCTTTTACCACACAGTTCATGTCGATGCCGGCGCCTGCCGCTACCCACGTTTCCGGACTTTCACATCGTCGATATATACCGCACCGTTCCAACGACCGTAAGGTACGTTGACCGTGATTGTACGAATAGCCTCGTCATGGAACGAAAACGTATCGGTTCCGTCGTTCAACGTCAATATCCGGCCGTCGATGTACACCTGATATTGCTTGGTGTCCATATCAAGCGCCATCTTCACCTGCTGCCACTCGTTCGGTTTCACCGGAAAGGCGTTGGCCGGCAGCCAATTTACATAATACCTGCCGTAAGCGACGAATAAACCTTTCGCAGCGCTGCTCCAGGGAAGGTCGCCGCTTCCGGGGAACACGGAATAATGGAGCTGCTCATGGCCGGTATACATGGCCTGCCAGCTGATTTCGTACATGCCGGAGGCGATCGTCTCTTGCAAATCGAATGAAACGGACGGGGCGCTATTATCGCCCGGCGTGAACAGCCGGAGCGATTTGTCGAATTCTCCAGGGATATCGGCGACCCCTGCCGTCCCGCTTTTTCCTGTTATTACCCTGTAACCGTCCGGTACGGGCCCGGCTGCCAGCAGATTGTACGTCTCTTGGAATGTTGTCGTCCACCCCGCATCTCCGGTGACAAAGGATGCTGCAGACTGTTCCGCCTCCCAGCTTTCGTCTCCGCTTCGGGCGCTTACCTTCCAATAATATGTGCGCTGCGGCTCCAGCATTTCTTCCAAACGGTACTCTGCTGCCGGCAGTCCTTGCTTGACAAGGAGAGGACTGTTGAAATCGGGGTCATCATCGAGCACGAGGCCGTACGATTCGGCGCTCCGCACCGGAGTCCAGCGCAATAACGGCCGGAGATCCGTATCCCTCGCCCCATTTTCAGGTACGGCGGGAATGGGCGCTTCGCGGGTATAATCGACAGCGAATTCGGTCGCATACGTTTTCGCGCTCTGGCCTCCGGCCGCAAGCGCGAATCGCACAATATCTCCTGCGCTCACCAAAGATGTGCTTTCCGTCACGGTGTTTGAGGTGAACGACTTTTCGGTAATCGCCGCGTCATTGATCATGAGTCGGACGGTGGCGGCGCCGTCATCTCCCGCCAACTTCGTAACGGTCCCGAGTAAATGGACCTTGCCGTCATAGGGAACTACCCACTGGCGTACCGCGGTACCGGCGGTCAGTTGCGTAGTTCGCGCGTCTAACGTAACGGTCCGGCCGGCGTTCGTCCATCGGCCGTTCTCAAAATGCAACGGACCCTGATCGTCATAATAATACCAGTATTTCACACCTTGCGTGGAGGAGAAATCAAGCGGTGAGGCAAACACGCCGCTCCCGTTGAATCCGCCGGCGGCGGCGGAAGCATCCCCTTGGCCGTATGCTTGCTTCCAAGACGCCGTTTTGTAATAATATAGTTTCCGCGGCAACGCTGAATCATCGGTAAACTCCATGCCGGCGACCGGTTCGCCTCCGTTCAGCACCGAGTAAGGTCCCTCGTCCGATTCGCTCCGCAACACGTAATAGCCTTCCGCATCTTCGACCGAATTCCACCGCACCTTCACATAACCGTCGTATGCTTCCGTCACGGTTTGCGAAGGCGCTGCCGGAACGGGATAATCGACGATAACGGTCCGGGTTCCCTGATCGTAGTACCGCACGGCTGAACCTAATATCCGGTTGTTCCGAAGGAGAGTATCCTGAGCATGAGACATGATCACTATGCCCGAAGTGACGCTGTTATGCTCCATAAGCTGGTTTAAGGCGTTGACGCCTTGCTGGCTGCTGTTAGCGAAAAGTCTCAAGCTCCCTGCGGCGCTGTTTCTGATCACGTTTCCGAGCAGTCCGACCGACCGGGGAACAGCCCCTCGGGCGTATTCATAGTAACCGATCTGAAGCTTCCGAACGGCGGACTTGTCAATCACATTGAAATATGCGGGAAAATACATGTCGGTTTTCGCAGTATCCATAGCGACTGCAGCGACCCCGCCTGCATCGGACGTATTTCCGTCCAGCACGTTGCCGATACCGTTGCCCCAAACCATAAAATTGTTTTCCTTGCTATACCGTGCTGTGTTTTCCAGCACAATGTTTTTGACAAAAAATCGCGTGACTGTCAGTTTGGAGGTGTAGTCGGGTATGACGATCCAATTTTTTTCCACATTAAGGGTATCCGCCGTATTCCCGGTTACCTTCCGGTATTGGCCAATCCCTTTTCCTTCCACAATTAGAACGTACAAACTCTTCATTTGATCGTTCTCCCAATTAACCCCGGCGGTCTTCACATTGTCCGGTCCCGCCTCGGTTATCTCGCCGTAATGCATCACTTTCCGGTAATCGGAATCTGCGTTGCTGTCGAACAGCACATATTCGCCGTCGTTGGTCGGTGCAACCTCGTCCCCTACGTATTCGATAACATTGTACGCGACGTAATTTTTCTCCGTTGGCTTCCAGCCCGGTTCGTTGGGACCGGTGTTGAACGTGATGCCGCGGTTCGCTTTCCTTCGGCCGTCCGTATTTCTGCCGTCGATGCGGTTTCCTTCGATGATGTTTTTGGAAGCGGACGTAAAGACGACTGGGGTGAACCTGCGGATTCGTATCGTGTTTCCTGAAATTTTGCCGTACTCCAACCCGTCGATATTCACCGCATTATACCCTTCGAACTCGTTGTTTTCCACGGTGATGCGCTTGAAGCCTTCCATACCGCTTCCGAAAACGCCGCTGAAATAGCCCTTGATACCCTCGGTCGGGAAAAAGTTGTCGATCCGGTTGCACGAAATGTTGACGTCCGTTGCGCCGGGACGAATGACGATGCCCCGGTCGACGCTCACGCTTCCGACTAGGCGGAGATCTTTCATTCCACCCCCGGATTCCATACGGATCATCTCCGGACCAAGCCCGCCGCTGGCCGGTCCGATCGGCGGCCCGTCTTTAAACTTCAAAACGGAAAGATGCTCACCAAGGTCGTCTTTCCCTGCACCCTTCAGCGTGACGTTAGGACCGAGCCGGATGGCGGCGTCAAACAAATATTTGCCGGGCGGCACCAGCACCGTTCCTCCGCCGGCGGCGGCAGCGGCATCGGCGGCAGCTTGGATGGCTGCCGTATCCACCGTATCGTCATCCGGAATCGCCCCGTAAGCCACAATCGGATACACTCCAGCCGGTTGTTTTCGCTTGACCGCGATACGGTGCACCTCTCCCCAGCCGTAAGCGCCACCGTGCCCATTGTGCACCCATACCTCGTATTCGCCTTTGGGCAATTCGTCCGGGAGATCGAAGGACAGATCGTACGAGGCGGCTTTTTTGAGCGTCACGGGGTATATTTGCCCCGTTCCCCCGCATTCGCGCAAATATACATAAGCCTTGCCGCTTCCGTTCAGATCGGACAAATGCTTTCCTATGACCCGAACTTCCCTCTCGGCGCACAAATCAACGATATCCGGTGAAACAAAATACACCTCCGTACGGTTTAAAGCGACGGGAAGGCTCCACTTGCTGTTGTTTCGCGCCCATACGGCATACATCCCTTTATCGGTCGATCCGGGAATGGCCGCGCTGACGCTATTGGCCTTGCGTTGGAAGAGCGAAAGGACGATTGTGCCTGTAGATGGCGGCTGCATGCTTTCCAGTGGAAGATCAAGACCGACCGAGGCGCGAATGTCGGCTTCACACGTGTCCGGAAGGCGGAACAGATGGATATCGCTTTCACTAAGTTTATGGCCGAACAATGCGACGGTATCGTCCGGTCGTGCCGATGCGGGCACCGCTTCGAACAGGGAAGGCAGCTTATCCCCTGTCGCATCGAGCTGCGTGGTGAAGGAGTAAACGGCGTCGTCCGCCCACGTCGTTCCACCGCCGGAGGCAATGACTTTCCAGTAATATGACTTGTTGTAATCTAACGCTTGTTCCTCGGTCAATGTATATCCGGCATCCGTTATGCCGGATATAATTCGTTCCGGACTGCCGAAATCCGGGCTATCGTCAATGACGAGGATGTAAGACTGCGCTTTGGCGTCATCCCAACTGAAAGAGGTGCGAACGGGAATATCTTCAGCGAGATGAACCGGAGCCGCCGGTTTAGGCGACTGATTCCGTATGCGGATTTCCACCCGGTCCACATAATAGGGACCGCTGGCATATTGCCCCCATCCGTTTTTCCCGCCTGCGAACGTGAAGACGGCAAACTGTTCGATCGGGACTCCTTCCCGGAAAGAAACCGGTTGAGCCGTCACCTTGCTGTTGTCGATGTACAGGTCGAACGTCCTGCGGTACAAATCGGCAACGATTTGATAGGCGTGCCATTGGTCAGCGATGTTTGCCATCCTTACGTCGTTCCAGTTAACATAATGTTTGTCGTAATCCACCTGAACGGCAAAAGCCTGCTTATCCGATTGCCTGCCGGTTCCGGCGCCTTCGTACCCCAGCGTGTAACAAAACGTGTGCTGGTTGACCGTTCGATACACGTTGAACGAAACCGTCATCGTCCCTGTGTCCATCGTCCTGCCGAAATTGTAAATGACTCCGGGACTGGCAAACCCGTCTTCGGCCGTCTTGTCCAGCTTGATCGCCTTGTTGCCGTTTCCGTCGAAATCGGCGATTCCTACTTGGGACGTCGTTCCCTGAATATAACTTTGCCAACCCGCGGGCAGCTGAGGCCCCGTTGTTTCAAGGTCGAAATCGTTCCGATACAGCGTAGTCTCATCCGTTGCGACAGTCGTGAAGGATCCTGACTCCCATTCTTCGGACATCCCGCCCTTGACCGCTTCCACTTTCCAGTAATATGTCGTGCCGTATTGAAGCTTTACGGGAACGGTAAATTCGGACGCTAGAATTCCAGCAAATCGCCGGACGGCGGAAAATTCGGCATTTGGCGACAAGTCCAGCACATACTCGTCGGCATCCGCGTCCGTCCAGTCCAGATGAGGGTAAACAGATTGCGTGACAGGCTGCTCTTCCGGCGACGCTTGGCCGCCAACCTTGTCAAATCCCACTTCGGCCACCTCCTGACCGTATTTTCAATTCCTTCCAATCATTCCAAACAGCCGGATCGATCCGTTGATTCAAACATGTCAGCGTCGAACGGACTTGTTCAACCGACGCTGGCCCTGTGAGTGTAATGTCAATCCGTGAGTTGAACAAAGGAAATTGAAAAGCGAGAGCAAGTTCAGAAACATATCTGGAACGGCAAAAATCGTAAAATGCAATAGCCTTCGGAAGCCGGGATAACCGGATGTCGCCATCAGGAAGCCGGATGTCCCGCGGCTCCGTTCCGCGAATCAAATTGCCCGCGAGCGGACTTGCGTTGATAACTCCGACCCCCAGCCGTGCGGCCAACTTAATCACGGATTTAGCGGGCGTCTCCAAAGGCGTATAATCAGAGAATGTCAGAATCGTATCGAAAACGCCCATACGGCATGCTTCCGCAAGGAGTGCAAGGGGACGCGTCGCCAGACCGACGTAGCGGACCAATCCCTGCCTTTTGAAATCCAGCAGCTTCTCCAATGCGCCGCCCTCACCGACCAAATGTTCCAATGTAGTGACATCGTGGAACTGGTATAGATCGAAGTAATCCGTGTTTAGCCGCTCCAGACTGCGGAAAAAGCTTTCTTTCATCCGTTCCGCCGCCGCACGGGGATGCAGCTCGGCGGGAAGCCATTGCGACTTGGTGGCGACAAACACGGTTTCCCTTTCGACGGAGGCCGCAAACCGCCCGAGCACCGTCTCGCTCTCGCCGTAATTAGCCGAGGTGTCAAAGTAACGAAAGCCCGAATCGTAGGCGAATTCCAGAGTGGCGATGCTATTTTTCAACGATTCCCCCGTTGAATCGCTCCTGCCCAGGTAAGCGCAACCGAGACCATACGGGATGATCCGGCCGTCCAGATTCAACCAAAACTTCCTGACCGTTTGCGCAAATGACCCACTCCTTTGATCCGGCATCCGTCATCCGGAACCCCTTTCCACCGTGCCTTCGTTCATAAAAGGCTGAGCATATGACGGGTCGTTGACAAACCGCTTCATCCCGAGATCCAAAGTGATTTGGGACTGCGGATGCATCTTTACGCGCAGCCATTTGCCGTTCACCCGCTCGGTGCGTTCCACCGTATCGAATGCGGTCATATCCGCCGGCACCGCTTCAATCGGCCGCTCTCCGTCTTGTATCCGATATTTCACGTCGGTAAACCGATGCTCACCGAACGCGCCGGCTTGAATGATCAATTCGCGTTCTTCCATCACATTCAGATTGACCAATTGCACGACCGCCCGGTCGGCCTCTAACGCCGTAACCAGCGCCGCCACATCCCGAGGTAAACCCGGTCTTCGGCGTTCCGCGTCATAATAACGAAGGCGAGCCATAAGCAAGCCGCCGTTGAAGATGATCCGGGGAGCTCCCATCGTCAGCTGCACGAGCCCTTCCACCGTGACCGGATTTCTCGCCTGCAAATATGAATCTTTGTATGAAGCAGGATCTTGCCGGTCCCGGCGCATATATTCGAGACGGTAATACACCTGTGCCAAATTGTATTTCAATATCGCTTCCGGATAATCCGTGAACTCTCCATCCAGATAGGCCGCCCATGGCTGGTCGTGACCCCCCCAATCTTTTTTCGACTTGATCGAATAATCGACCCTCTCGAAATCCCTCGTGCGGTAATTTCTTAGCCGTCTAAGTCTCTGCTTATCCGCGGGATCCATGGACATATACCAGACGTGTGTCATAAAGTGCGGTTCCATTGGTTGAAACTCGAACCATCCGTCTTTCCATAATATCGGGCTTTTACTTTTTTGGAAAGGTACGGAAGCCGCCCCATCCTCGTACAAAACACCGTCGATCCACAGATCGTATTCATACCATCCCGCATCTCCATGCTTGTAAGGAACATGCAGCGTTCCGTCGCGCTCGATTCCCAAGTCCATCAAGCGTTCAATCTGCGATCTCGGAAAATCGAGATAAGCCGGATCTTTCATCAACAGCGCAGCGTTTTCCCCCGCAACCACCAAGGCGCAACCCAAACTGTGCCATCCGTGCGGGTAGGTCCAGCCGTAATAGCCGCCATACCATTTCCCGCCGATATATTCGCCGATTTTTCCGGAAAGTCCGATATTATCCGGGACGATTCCGCCATTTTGCCGGGTCCGTTCGATCCACGCTTCGACGTAGTCCTTCACCCATAAGCGATACTTTTCTTCGCCGGTAAAGCAGAATGCGTTCGCGACCATGCTCGTCGCAGCCAAGTTGACGGGCGTATCCCCGCGGGACATCCGCTCTTTTATCGCCTGCCCCATCCGGGCAGCCCCTTCCGCGTTCCGTATATCTTCAAGCCGGCTTACGCCTTCTACATCCTGAAACGGGAGTCCGTAAAATTCTTTCCAATCTCTGTAAGTCCAAGGAACAAAATCGTCGAAGTTGTGGCGGGCTGGTCCCGCGCTGCCGGGATGCGGGCTTTTAATAAGCTTCAGTTCGAAATCGTAATTCAACGCTTCCGGATCTTCATTCAGATAAAATCCTGCAAAACGGATCGCCCTTTCCCGGTTTTTCGCGTTATCCGGATCGGCCATGCAAAGTAAATAGAAGAAAATGTATCCTTCACCCTGATGGAACCAGTCATAACCCGGTTCATACTCCTTCACGACCTTCGGATAGCCGTAACCGGTATCGTAGCCGGCGAACTGTCTTGTAATCGCTTCGAACTCTCTTTGCGAATACTCCAACAATCGTTCGTCTCCGCCGAGAAGATAAAAAAGCGGCCAGTTATGGAAGCTTTCGTATGTGTCGTCCAATGCATGAATACTGGAGTAATTGTCGGACGGCGGCCACATCAGTTCACCGTTCGGGCGGACGTATTTTTGCAACAACGGCTCCACCGCCTGATTCATCGTGTCGATCAGCTTCCGCTCCAAGATGGCCCATAAGGGCGGTTCGATCACGGGAATATTTGCAACTATCATTTACTTGCGCTCCCTCCTTCTACCCTTTTACCGATCCGATCATCGTTCCTTTTTCGAAATAACGGAGCAGGAACGGATAAAGGATAAGCACCGGCAGCACGGAAACGACGACCGATGCCATTTTCAGGCTTTCGGGAGCCGGCGGATTCGGATTGGTCGACGTCGTAAACTCGTCGAGTTTGTTTTCGATCAAAATTTCCCTTATAATCTGCTGCAAAACGAACAAGCTTTTATCCGTGACATAGAGCAGATTATCCATGAATGCATTAACGTGAAAGACGAGCGACCACAAGCCGACTGTTATGAGCACAGGAACCGACAACGGCAGGACGATGCGGAATAGGATGCGCAGATCACGCGCGCCGTCGATGCGGGCCGCCTCCACCAAACTCCCCGGAATCGAGCGAAAAAACGAGATCATGACCAGCACCATGAAAGCATTGGCTGCGTGCGGAAGCACGTAGACCCACAGCGAATTGAGCAAGTGCAGCTCCTTCATCAGTAGATAATTCGGTACGATCCCCCCGTCGAAAATCATCGTAAACAAGACGAGCAGGACGAACAGCCTCTTGCAAGGAAATTCCGGCCGGGACAACGGGTAGGCGGCAAACACGGTCACCAGCAGCGTCAACGCGGTGCCTGCCGCCATGCGGAACAACGTGTTGCCGTAACCGGTCCATACGAAAGGATAAGCGAACAAGTCCCTGTACGCTTCCAAACTAAAGGATTGGGGATAGAAATGAAATCCTGTACGCAACGCTTCGCCCCGGTCGCTCAATGAAATCGACACGACATGAATGAAAGGATAGACGACAATAAAAGCCAACAAAGCCAGCAAAATATAAATGATGCAATCCACCGTCTTTTCTCGAAACGAACGCGCCTTCATTGGGCCTCCCCCTACCATAAGCCGCTTTCGCCCTTGCTCAATTTCAAGACCGTCCAATTGGCCGCCAGAATCAGGGCTAGACCTACAATGGACTTGAACAAGCCGACTGCTGCCGTATAACTGTACTGAAACTGCTGCAATCCGACCCGGTACACGTAAGTGTCGATCACATCTCCGGTTTCGTAGGTGACAGGGTTGATCAAATTGATGATTTGTTCAAAGTTCGAGCTGAGAAACCCGCCCAGGCTCAGGATGAACATGATAGCAATCGTCGGCATAATGGACGGGATGTTGATATGAACGATGCGCTGCCAGCGGCTAGCCCCATCCACGGTGGCCGCTTCCTGCAGCTCGGGATTGATGCCCGACAAGGCGGCAAAATATATGATCGAACCCCAACCGATTTCTTTCAAGATATTCGAAACGACGACGATACCCCGGAAATACTCCTTTTGCCCCATGAAGAAAATCGGCTTGAATCCGAACCATTGCAGCACGTAATTGACAATGCCCGTTGTCGGGGACAAAAAGTAGATGACAAGGCCGGCCATAATGACCCACGACACAAAGTGCGGCAAATACATGGTGGTCTGGATCAGCCGCTGGAACGCATATTTCTTTACCTCGTGCAATAACAGCGCAAGCACGATCGGAGAGGGAAACGCGAAGACGATCAAATATAAATTCAGCAGCAGAGTGTTGCTCAGTATGCGATAAAAATCGGGAGTTCGGAACAGCTCGTAAAAGTGCTTCAAGCCGACCCAAGGACTGCCCCATATGCCGTCCATGATGCGAAAATCTTTAAAAGCGATGATCACTCCGTACAGCGGGCCGTATTTGAAAACGACGAAGAAAGCGAACGCGATCAGGAATAGCACGAATAGTTCACGATGTTTCCAAATGGTTCTCATTTTTTAAACTGCGTCCGGTACAACTCGTTCGCTTCCTGGGTCAGCGTTTCGCCGCCGTTTGTTTTCCATTCCTCCACGAACTTGTCGAAATCTTCGAGCGGCCTCTCTCCCTTGATGATTTCGGCAAAATACTTTTGCATCAGCAGCGTCAGCTCTTTCTTGTATTTTCCGTCGGAAGGGAGGGCCGAGTACAGGATCGCATCGCTCCATCGTGGCGCGGAAGAGTACGTTCTTACTTTTTCAGTCAAATCCGGATTTTCGTATTTCCCCCGAATCGCCCGGGTGGTAATGCTGCCCAACGAAAACAACCGCACTCCGGCGACATCCCGCTGCTCGGGCTTTTCGAATCCGGGTAAAAACTTGGTCGCCCCGGAAGCGGCGCCGCTCTCGACAAAATCCCAATGGGTCCCTTTGATGCCGCGGCCCGTCATGTTGATCGTTTCCTCGTCCGTGCTTTGGGCTTTTAAAATTTCATACAGCTTTTGCAGTTTCTCCGGATCGTCTTTCACATGGCTGCCGATTACGACAAAGTTGCTTTTGATCCCCCAGTCCCAGCTGCCGTCCCCGCCGGGCCCTTTCGGATTTTTGCCGAGAATGAGCTTGGCGTCGGGGTTGGCGGCTTTCATTTCGGCAATGGTCGAGGAATCGTCCAATGCCGCACGGCCGATGCTCTCCTCAATGAGCCCGATTCGGTTGTTGTACAGCTTCTTGCGGTAGGAATCCTGAGTATCCGTAATAAACTCGGGATCGATAACTCCATCGGCGTACCACTTCCTCAATATGGCCAAAGCTTCTTTCGTTTGGGGCATAACCGAACCGTTGTCGACGTTCCCGTCTTTCTCGTGCCACATCGTCGGCTGAACCCCGAACGCGCCGAAAATGCTGAAAAAACCCGAGGACCATGTCGTCGTCATCGTTCCCGTCAAGCCGTAAGTGTCGTGTTTGCCGTTACCGTCCGGATCCTGCTTGGCGAACGCATAGACGGCCTGCTCGAACTCTTCGAGCGATTCAGGCACTTTCTCGATGCCCAATGTATCGAGCCAATCTTTACGCCACAATAAGGCGAAATCGTACGGCTTTATATCGACAAACATCGGCATTGCCCACAATTCCCCGTTGAATGTAACCGTGTTGAACAGCGCTTTCGCCTCCGTATTTGCGATATCCTGATAATACTCGGGCATTTTTTCTTGAAGACCGGCCGGATCGATGCTCATCAGAACGCCCTGCGCCTGATAAGCGGCTACATTCGACGCGTCACCCAATGTGAAGATGTCCGGAATTTCGCCGGAAGCGATGCTCGCGTCCGTCACCTTGACAGGCTTGATTTTGACATTGAATTTTTGTTCCAGCCATTGTTGAACCGGCGTATCGGGGATGACCGCAGGCGCCTGAAAATGGATACCCCACGTGATTTCCACCGGTTCGGCATTCGGTTCCGGAGTCGATTCCGCAGGTTCGGGACTCGGTTTCGAATCGTTTTGCGTCTCGTTTTGTCCCGAATCGTTCACCTGATTGCTGCCGGCGCACCCGGAAAATAAGGAAACGGCCAAACCTACGATCAATATCGCTGCAAAAATTCGCAGTAACCTTTTCCCCAAAGGAGATTCCCCCTGTACTTTGATTTCGCTTATCCGTCCGACCAACCGGGCCCCAAATTTGGTACGAATCGGATAGCACTTTCATCGTAGACCCATGAAAGCGCTTTATCAATTATTTCATTCGTTCATTTTTGTCTTTTTCTGTTGTGGACGTGCCCTACGAATGAAAAACAAATGACGTTATCCCATTTTTTTTATGTTTTTGCGGGATCGGCTTACCGGAAACGATCAGTTGTGCTACAATTTATTTGTGATGAAAACGCTGTCAATGGCAAGGGGGTTATTGCCGTGTTGCACAGCCGATTATTAAAAAATCGCACATTGTACGTCAAATTGCTGTTTGCGATGACGGCCCTCATACTCGTTACCGTTATTCTCATCTCCTCCGTAACCTACTCCATATCGGCGAACAACAACATTCAAAACTCGATTTCATACAACCGCTCCATCGTTATGCAGCAGCGGGAACTGATCTCGAAAGAACTGACCGCCATCAAAAATTTGGCCGCAAACATGACCATTACCCAATCTTATTTGTACAGCAAAATCGATGCCGACATTAGCGTCGCCTCCCTTATCGATCTCTCCCGCTTCTTGGAAGAACAGCAAAAAATGAGCCCGTATATTGAGTCCGTCTACATTTATTACGAGGAACTGCAGCTCGTACTGACTTCAATGACCGACTTGAAAACGTCGCCCATCGGCTCGTTTGCGGACCGCTCGTGGCTGCCTGCGCTGAACGAAGAAACGGGAAGCCGCACCGTATGGATTCCCAACCGCTCCAATGTTTTGGCATCCAACCGCAAAACAGTCACCTTGCTGCAAAAGATGCCGTTTATCGGAGACGTAAACGGAGCGATCATTATCAATCTGAACCAGGATCGCCTGTTCGGCGATTATTTAAGCCATTACCATAACAAAATGGGTTCCATGGTGGTGCTGGGTCCGAACAACGATCTGTTGTATGCCGAGAAGGACGAAGCGGCCGCAATCGCTGTTACTCAATTGAATAATGCGGCATTGTCCGAAAACTCTTTTATCGACGATCAAAAAAATATAATAACCTACACCACATTGGATTTGACCGGATGGAAATTTATCCATGTCACTCCCCAATTTCTGTTATTGCAAAACATGGCCCGGATCAAAACGATCGTCCTGGCCGTATCCGTCTTCTACGTTTCGGCGGCCATACTTCTCTCCTTTTACATTTCACGGCGGCTATACAATCCGCTGAAAACCGTCATGAGCTATATCGGCGATTGGACCGAAAAGAGAGGGCAGCCCGGCATATCCGACGAAGCAAGCTATATCCGGCACCAGTTCGAGTTAATGACACGGAGCCAGGAAAGGCTGCTTCGGGAAAAATTGCGCATGGAAGCCTTGTTCGACCGGAACCGAAAAGCGCTAAAAGACAAATATTTGAACGATTTGATCAAGGGGAAGCTGTTTCACCGCCACCCGGGACATTCCGACGATGCACTCGAGCTGCTGGATCTCCGGCTTGATTTTGAACGGTACGCGCTGCTGACCATCGAATTCGAAGACACCGGAATGCATCGTGCAGCGCTTGAAAAGTTGAATATTCATCTGCTGCAGCTCGGCTTGACGGAAGAGATGTCAAATTATGTTACCGGGGAAATTTTCGTAAACGAGGATGATCGGATTGTCCTCATTCAATCCGTCTGTTCCGACAATGAAGAGGAGCTGCACGAACTCGCCAAGAAGCTGAAGCAGCATATCCACGCCGAGAGCGGAATTTTAGTGACGATCGGCATCAGCGGTATCCATTCGGATATTGAATTCGTGGCTAAAGCGTATACCGAAACGATCGATGCGTTAAACCACAAAATGTATATCGGGAAAGGAGAAATATTGTCGTATCCGTCCGTCGGGCAATGGAGGCAGTACGGCACGACTTATTATTATCCATACGACCTGGAAAAAAAACTGCTTCAGGCGCTGCTTCAAGTCCATCACGAAGAAGCCGTCCGCTTCATTCGCCGCGTGACGCAAACGATCATCGAAAAGAAGCTGGACAAACCGAATATTCAGCAGTTGTATTTCCAACTGAGCGGCGAAATATTGAAGTCTTTCGTTCATGCCGGAGGCGAGATCGCCGAGGTCTTCGGCGATAAACCGGAATACCTGCAGAGGCTGTCGCAGGCACAAACGCTGCACGACATGGAGCAATGTATCCTGTCGATGTGCGGCAGAATCATCGAATTTCACCAGGAGAAAAAAATGAAAATCAATGACGAAACGTTAAAGCTGGCCATGGAGTTCATGAACAACAACTATAACAACAATATATCCGTTGAAACGGTTGCCGAACACGTTCATCTGAGCGCCTCTTATTTAAGCCGGATTTTCAAGGACAAAACGGGAACGACCGTCAACGATTATTTGATCAATTTGCGAATCGGCAAAGCGATTGAGATGCTTCATCAAACAAAGCTTTCCATTGAAGAAATTTGCCGCCAGGTCGGTTATGCCAACGTGAGCTATTTCAACAAACTGTTCAAAGCCCGGATCGGCCAGACTCCCGGTCATTTCCGCCGCCGGCGGGCAGCCGTCGCCAACCGGGCCGGCGGGGAGGCATAAACCGTAAGGAGAGCGAGCTGAACGACGCGTTGAAAGCATTGGGCATGGGAGCCGCTTTCGACTTATGTATATTCTCCAGGAGGCAATCCAATATTCCCGATATATGAGTTTTCGCTCAGGTATTCGGTCGGATCTTGGAGTTTTGCGTTATGCACGTCGCCTTCCACCTTCCATTTGTCGAAGCTGATTCCAAGATAGACCAGCAATTCTTTCACTTCAAGCACTACTTTGCCTTCGTAACGCATAAGCTCATCCTTTCTCTCGCACACCGGGAAATATTATTTCTCTCTCTCTAAAAATAAAAAAACCCGCCTACTTTACACACAAGTAGAAAGGTCGGTTGCACCACCAGCTCCTAACGTCCCAGGTGCCCAAATAAGGAACGAAACTCATCGCTTCCTTTACTTAGGGCTATCATACTAGAAATATTGCTCAAAGTCTGTCGAACTATGTAAACCGAAGTGGAAAATTTTTGTCGAAAGAAATAAATATTTATTAAAGTCTACTTAATTATATTAAAGAATTGAAATTTGATAGACCGGATAAACCTATTCCGCCTACGTGACTATTGCAGCAAATCTCTTATCTCGTCAATTCCATTATTATCGAGTTTATAGTAATAAATAGCGTCAATGATAAGAGCCGACCCCTTCAAAGTATGCATCTCTACAGTTTCGTAATTTCTCACATATCCAACCAGGCCCGGTAAGTCAAGGACGCTTACATCTGTAGAAATGCTGCTTTTTACTGCATTATATATGCTTATATACCGCGAAACCGGAGAATTGACTAACTTATTTATTACGGCTTTGACCACTAATTGTTGACGGGCTGTACGCCCAATATCCCCTTTCGGATCTTGGTAACGCATTCTTGTAAAAGCTAATGCATGCTCCGCATCCAAAGTTTGAAATCCTTTTGTAAGCTTCATAACACCCCCCTTAGTATCCGAGTATGAAAATTCGTATGGAACATTAACTTCAACACCGCCGACAGCGTCAACAACCTTCATGAAAGATATAAAATTAAACAATACATAATGGTCGAATTTAACTCCAAGAAGATTCTCTACGGTGTTCTTAGACATTTCTATACCGCCGTATGCATAAGAATGATTTATTTTATCGTAAATGCCCTTTCCCGCTATTTGTACGTAAGAATCTCTTGGAATACTGATCATATCGACACGATCGTTCGCCTTGTCTATGGAAATTACAATCATTGTATCTGTTCTGCCTGAAAAGTCATCGCCTCTAGTATCAATACCGAGAGCCAAAATATACATTTTTCCGTCGGCCGATTCAATAATATCGTCCGTCGTCCGTATTTGAGGAACCTCAAGCTTCGGTGTCGTATCTATAGTAAGGGTCTCTGCAGGGGGTACGACGCGTACTTGAGACGGAGCATCGTCCGGTTTGTTACCGTCTAATAAAGACCAACCTATATACCCGGTTCCTCCGATTATTAGAGCAAATACGACCAAAGCAATAGTGACAAACACTTTCAATCCTTTACTCATACCAAGTCTCCTCTAAGTGCCGGATAGGAGAAATACGATGAACGCGATGTACAAGAACATCAGCAGTAATCCTAATACCGCTCCGGAGAGGAAAATGAGGATTTTCTGTTTACCATACGTCCGGATCAGATTATTCTTGACGTCTGCATTGAGCTGTTCCGGCTGCGGCAGTCTTTCCAATATCGATTTTGCTTTATAATAAAAACGCGAATTCGTTTGAATACACTGGTTAAAGTGGTAGATCGCCTTCTCCAAATCGTTCAACTGTAAACAATTTTGCGCTAGATGAAAATGTGCTTCAGGGGAATTCCGGTCGATATACTGAATGATTTTCTCGTAGTAATACGGATCGGCCGGATTGATATATAGATTTCTTTGGAGCGGGATAATGTTCTTCTTTACATAACTTCGAAAATTGTGGCCCTTGGCCCCGGACTGTCCCATACAGGCCTCCTTAATGCGCACAAAAAAAACGGCCCGCCCAAGATAAGGACAAGCCGTTGTTTAAGATGGCGAAGATGATGGTATCTAAGCACTTGGAGTTTTTTCACTGATGACATTCAGCGTGTTTGTGATATGTACCTGATCGGTATTGGTTTCGGGGGGATGGGAAATCAATTGCCATTTCGCATAGTCAATTCCAAGAGAAGCTAACAAATCTTTAAGCTCTACCACAACCTTACCCTCTTTGATCATGAAACCATCCTCTCTCCTAAGATACTGGTTATTATCTATGTAAATAAAAAAAGACCCGCCTACTTTCTTTCCACAGTAGAAGGGCCGGTTGTACGAAATCATTTCTACACGTTTCAGCGCCCAATCATTAGTTATGCAACTGATAATTCCGATCGCCTAGGACTATTATAATAAAGATCTCTTATTGAGTCTGTCGAATCATGGAAATGAACCCAGTAATTTTTCAGCATATTATGTCCGGAAATATAACATTTTTTTGTAAATCCAATTTTTTTATTTAAAAAAACGATATTCTTAATACCAAAAATTATCATACCCGCCGCCCTAGATTTTTCAACTTGACGATTGCCATCCCAAGCGCCAGCCCGATGCATGATCCGGCCAAGTCGACGCCGACATCCTGAATTACACCCGTTCGGGAAGAAGACGCGGATTGGTTCCATTCATCCATGACGGCAATAATCGCTGTAAATATCACAACGATAAATATTTTCCAAGCAGGATTTCCTTTATATGAACTCAGGGCCAGCGAGATTAACAATCCCAATACTCCATATACAAAGAAATGCGCCGACTTCCTGAATAAAAATTCCATGAAATGAAATGGTTGTTTTTTAGCCACGATATGGATTTTGTTATAATTTATGGTCACATCAGGCAATTTATTCTTAAGAGAATTTTCCGATAAATGCGACTTCAGGTACGGGATGATCGTCTGCTTTTGATAAGGCTGCGATGACAAATAAAAGATGACCACGATCCAAACCAGGACAAATATAAAAATGCCGCCGTTGAAAATATGGTTTCTCATGAACCACCTTCAGTTTGAATTTTTTGATTCTTTGCGTTTCAAATAATATTTTCGATTGTATTCTTTCACTTTATCTTTGTTCTTCTCTCGCCAGCTCCTGCAGTATTTTTGCTTTTCTTCTCTGCTTTTGGCCGTCTTCTCTCTTTTTTCCGCTTGAACGATTTCAAGCCCGTCGACGCTTGCGCTTAGTTTGACGTACATGTCATACGCTTTCTTCTTTCCGTAAATGGTTATGTAACTTTTACCCTTATAGGTAATCGCCCATTTCGTATTGTATTTTTTCTTCTGCAAACAAGAACTCAACTCCCCAACTTGCGAACAGATTTGGATCACCCCCGAAACAGCAGCAATTCCAGGGGTTTGACGTCCGCTAAGAGCATAATTGCACGATTTCGTCCCATGAGGTTGCCAATCTAACGATATCTTCTTCCACCAACTCGGTACCCTGCTGCACTTCGATAAACTCCAAATCTTCCATTGCCCCGGCCCGCATGCTGTGTTTTGATCCGACCGGAATATGCAATACATCTCCTGTTTTCACCGGAATCAAATTATCGTCTAACATAAATTCGCCGGAGCCGGAGATGATCGTCCACACTTCGCTGCGGTTCAAATGCATTTGGTAGCTCAAATTTTTCCCGGCTTGAATATGGATGCGCTTTGTCAGCACTTCCCCGCCTTGCGGCAGCTTCCCGTAGTCAAGCACCTTATACCAACCCCAGCGGCGCTCCTCATACATCGGACGCTGCTCCATATGTTTCAACGCATCTTTAATACGGGGGCTCGCTTCCTTCTGGGATACCAGTATTCCATCTGGACTTACGGCAACTACGGTATTGGACATTCCCAGTATCGTTACAGGAAGATCCAATTCATTGATTAGATGCGTATTGGCGCAATCGTCCGTAATAATGCCCTTTCCGATTTGCCGGCTGGCCATCTCTTCCGTCAACGTGTTCCAGGTGCCAAGATCCTTCCAATAGCCATCATAAGGTAGCGCCGCAATACGGAACGCTTTCTCGACCACGGCGTAATCAAAACTGTTTTTCGGGAGGCGGGAGTATTGCTTCAGCATCTCTTCGTATTGAATAGGCAGCCCGTGATTGATCAGATGATTGATGACATATTCGAGCTTAAATGCAAAAACCCCGCAATTCCAAAGCGCTTGCCGCTCGATGAGCTCTCTCGCCTTGTCTTCGCCGGGTTTTTCGATAAAATGGCTGACCGTTACATATTCCGTTTGTCGATGAATTGCCCGATCTGTTCCGGGAACGATGTAGCCGTATTTCTCGGAAGGATAAGTGGGCTTTACTCCGATGAGCGCCAAATCCACGCCCGAGGTTTCAACGATACTCTCCAACTGTTTGATCTTGTCGAAAAAATGCTCCTCCACATAAGGATCAACGGGGAGGATCGCCACAACTTCATTCAGCTTCACTCCGATAATCGAGTACAAGTACGTTGCTGCCAGAGCGATGGCCGGATACGTGTCGCGCCTCTCGGGCTCGACGATCAACGGTACTTCATATCCGAGTTGGCTTTGCATCACATCCAACTGGGCTTTCCCTGTCGCAATGTAAGCGTCTTTGCTCAGACCTGCCGCCGCCAGCTGCCGCCACACCCGCTGCACCATCGATTCCGGTCCGTTGTCCGGCGAGGTCAGTACTTTCAAAAATTGCTTGGAGCGCGAATCGTTCGACAGCGGCCACAGCCGCTTGCCGGATCCGCCGGATAATAGTACGAGTTTCATGGGATCACTCCTGTTTAGTTTTAAGCTTTCATGTAATTTAAAATGTTCGTGTTCAACCGATTCATCATCGGGCGGCCCACAGAGTAGTATGTAAAGTTGGTTTGCTCGATTTGCTTCTGGGTAAATACATTTCTGCCGTCAACCAGGACCGGTTGCTTCATAACCTGCTCAATATGCTGCAAATCCACCTTCACAAACTCTTCCCATTCGGTTAACAAACAAATCGCATCGCACTCTGTCGCCGCTTCAACCGCATCGGAGCTCCAAATGAGGGATTCGTGGTTGTATTCTTTACGGAACTTATCCATCGCTATCGGATCATACACCTTTACTTTCGCTCCGCGGCCGATTAAAGCGGGGATTATTTCCAAGGAAGGAGCCTCTCTTACATCGTCCGTATTCGGTTTGAAAGCCAACCCCCATATTCCGATCGTCTTTCCTTCAAGAGATCCAACCGATTCGAGAAGCTTGCGCACGACATTAAATCTTTGCATTTGGTTCACTTCCACGACAGAGCGGAGCAATTTGAAGTCGTATTCTACGTTCCCCGCGATTTGAATCAGCGCGTGGGTATCTTTCGGAAAGCACGACCCGCCGTAACCGATGCCGGCATTCAGGAAGGAACCGCCGATTCTTCGATCCTCTCCCATCGCTTTCGCCACAAGCGTAACGTCCGCTCCGACCTTCTCGCAAATATTCGCGATTTCGTTAATGAAGGATATTTTTGTAGCCAAGAAGGCGTTGGAAGCATACTTAATCATTTCCGCGCTGCGAATGTCGGTAACGATGATCTTTCCGGTTAATGGCATGTGCAGAACAGCTATGGTTTCCGCCGCTTCTTTGCGCTCTGCTCCGATAACGATGCGGTCGGGATGAAACGTGTCCTGTATCGCGGAGCCTTCCCGAAGGAATTCCGGCACCGAAACGACATCGAAGGGATGCTCGGTGAGTTCGCCGATGATATCTTTGATTCGTTCGTTCGTACCAACCGGAACCGTGCTTTTCGTGACGATGATTTTGTAGCCGTTCATCGCCAGCGCGATTTCTCGAGCGGCCTGCTCGATATATTGCAGATTCGCTTCCCCGCTCGGCGATTGCGGCGTGCCCACCGCTATAATAACAATCTCCGCATCCTGTACCGGAGCGGAGATATCGGTGGTGAAGGACAACCGTCCTTCTGTGGTATTTTTTTGGATCAGTTCTTTCAGACCCGGTTCGTAGATGGGCACTTCGCCTTGAAGCAGCATTTCGATCTTTGTCTTATCTTTGTCTACGCATGTTACGTTGTTGCCGAGATCCGCGAAACATACCCCGGAAACCAATCCGACATATCCGGTGCCGATTACAGTAAGTTTCATAGCTCCGTCGCCCTTCTTTCTTGTTTATGTAATTAAAGCAGTGTCAAATTTCAATAAGCTTCGGAACGTTTCGATCAAGCGAAATATTTCCTTATCGTCATTGACGTGATCCGCCTTTTTCTTGATTTGTAATGATAATCGGTCAAATAAAACGTTATCAATGCATAATTCGCTTATTTGCCGCCAAGTCAAAATGTCACAGCGATTATGTTTCTCCAAATATTGCAACGTATTGTTATCTTCATTTAAGTGCCTGCGATCCAACAGGATTAACGGTTTATTATTTACCACCGCTTCGCTGACGGTTCCCCAGCCGGCTTTAGAAATGACTGCATCCGAGGCGGCGATTACATTCTGAGTTTCAACATAATTCTCCGGAATTCGAAATACATTAGGTCGATCGACATGAACGTTGCTTGAAACGATAAACGCACAATTCGCATTATCCCACAGCTTAAGTGATGATAGTGACGCGATATCAACTTTCATACCCAAGCCAAAATAAACGATTTTCTTCTCTCCATCGGGGTCTATCCACCTTCGCAACCGCTGCACTTCCAACCGGTCGGTTTGTCTGCAAAAGAAATCAAACTTCCCAATGTACCGGCTCCATACTGGCTCATTCGCGCCTGACAACGCCGCGAAATAATCCATGGCTTGATAACATTCGGCCAATATGTGCAATTTGTTGTTGGGAATCAGCCTTCGATATGCCGTATACCATGTAAAATTGGAAATACCTATTGAAGGAATTCCAAGCGTACGGGCGGCAAGAAGCGGAATAGGCGGAATATCGGCAATCACCATATCCACCTTCTTTTCTTGCATAAACCATTGTTCTTGATGCAGAGCTTCAGGAAAGCTATCTACAAATCGGTCAAATTCAAGATTTAACCTGATGGTGTCAATTTCAGTCGACTCTTCTTGCAGTACGTACCCTATATCGTTCTTTACATGCCGAAAATGCAGTTTCTCCTTGTATCCGTCAAGAGAGTTCATGATAAATTGCATTGGAAAAGAGGTGCAAATATACAGCTTCGAGACCCACGGCTGCTTCAGTAATTGCCTGATGACAGCGATACTTCTGGATGCATGGCCGTAACCGTAGTCCGATATGTAATATGCTATAATCCGGTGCACTAACACGTCCCCCATCCGAAAAACCCGTCCAACCTTATTAATGATTAGACGGATTCAAGCAATTGACGGTACTTTTGTATTGAAGCTTCTTTCCTCAGATACTGTTCAAGGTACTGCCTTCCGTTGAGCCCCATCTCTTCCAGTTGCCTATTATCTAACTGGCGAAAAACGTTAATCTCTCTCACAATTCCTTTATAATCTTGCGGTTCAACCACAACCCCTGATTTACTCTCCATAATCAGCCTATGTGCCTCACTTCCCCGCTCCAAGACGCCTAAGATCGGCTTTCCAGAGGCCATTACGCCATAAATTTTGCTCGGGACGGATACGCCCTTAATGCCTCTTTGGTTGACAACAAGATGTACGTCGGCTGCGTTTAAAGAGTATTTAATAAATTCCTTCGGTAAAAATGGGAGAAAGTGAACATTCGTAATATTATTTTCTTTAACAAATTGTTGCATTATATTTTTTGAAGCACCGTCACCGATAAATACGAACGCAATGTCTGGAGAGCCTTTGAACTCAGCAGTTACTTTAATAATGTTCTCTAAGTCGTAATAGAGACCTAAATTGCCTGAATACATAATAATGAACTTATCGTTCAAGTTGTGTTTGTGTAAAAATTCATTTACTATCGGATGATCCTTTGAATACGGAACTATCTCTTTCTCGTTCGTCCAATTGTTAATTACGCTGTTACGGGGTACCATTTTTCCGGTGAATCTATTCAGAAGAGTTTGCTGCATGTCTTGCCCGACAGTGATCACATGATCAGCCATTTTACAACTGAGGTTGTCAACGTATTTCGCCGCTTTATAAATCCACTGTTTATTCGAGTAATTGACAGCTTGCGCTTGCTCCGGGTTAAAGTCCTGTATGTTGTATACATGCTTTGTCCTCTTAAATATTTTACCAATTGTCCCAATCGCGCCACCTAGGATAGGCGGGGAGGATATAGTGTAGACCATATAGACGCGCTTTTCCTTCATTAGGGCAACTAAAGATAAAAAAAAGTAGGATAAAATGAATTTAATCCTGCTCCACTTATTCGTTTTATCTACTGAAAAATTCCTTACACGAATAATTCTAATTTGTTCCAAATGATCTTCTTCAAACCATTTCTGCGTTTTATTCATTTTAGCTTCCGGTTGAACCGCAATAACAGTTATGTCGAAATTATGCTGAAGTTCCAGACAAAGTTCCGTCAATAACTGGCCCGTTGAAGCATAATCGGGATAAAAATAATTAATGACAAAAACTATTTTCCTTTTCATACACTCCCTCCTCTTCGAACCGTTTTTTTAGAAACTTAGCAGGTGAACCCGCATGAATTTCATTTTGAGGGACATCCTTCATTACTGTGCTTCGAGCCGCTACAACCGCCATTTCACCGATCATTACGCCAGGATAAACGAATACATCGCTTGCCACCCAAGCACCGTCGTGAATAGCAATTACTTTTGTTATCAATCCGAAATGAGGGTCATGAATGTTATGACTGCCGGTGCATAGATAGGTGTTTTGCGAAATTACACAATGCTTTCCAATTCGGATATGATCAAGACTATAAAATTCAACGTTGTCCCCGATCCATGTATAGTCTCCGATCTCCACTTTCCAAGGATATGTAAATTTGGCTGTGGCTCTGACCTGAACACCACGTCCGATTTTTGCACCGAATAACCGCAATAAGCTTCTTCGCCAACCGTACATGTTATGAATTGAATACCGAAACAACGTACCCTGTATAAACCACCAGAGCAACACAATTAAGTTACTTCTCCCTCTTGAATACCAACTTTGATCGTACAAATCCAATCGAACAACGTTTTTCATAGGTACCAGTCCAAACGATAAATTTTTCTCATACGATTTTCATTAGCTCCTCATAAACAGCAGTCGTCCGATCTACATACTTTTGTCGAGTAAATGATTGCTGCACCAATTTCTTCCCCGCCTTTCCAAGCTCTTTCGGGTTAGAGGAAAATATCTCAAGAATCGCTTTTTGGATGGCAAGCTCGTCTTCGGACGGAACCAGGATACCGGTTTCTTTTGTTACCATCTCAGGGACACCCCCGACATCGGTTGCCACAATGGGGAGCTCTGCGCACATAGCTTCCAATATAACTGTGGGAAATATATCGTACACAGATGGAAGCACAAACAGATCCGCTTGTCGGAGCAAATTCGGGACATCCCTTCTTAATCCTAAAAAATAAACATTTTTTAAATCATTTTGATTCGCAAATGCAAGCAATTGTTCTTTATATTCACGTTCCGTGTCAAATGCAACGTCTCCGACAACGATAAACTTGATTTCAGGATTTGTGTTTTGTAGAAGACACGCCGCCTTTAACAGGTACTCAATCCCTTTCATTGGTGACAGTCTGGCTACAGTAATGACTATTTTATCCTCGGGCGCTAACCCCAACTCTTCGCGCAATACAGTTCCCTTAGCCGGATTATCGCGAGGAATATCAATGCCATTATAAATTTTAATGAGTTTGTCGGACTCTCGTTTCCCCCATTGAAACATGGTTTTGCTTCGATCACACAATACAATTACCCTATCGTTAAAGAGATGATTTAAGTAACCGACAAACTTATATGCTGCCAATGGATTTCTAGGCAGCTCATGGACTGTCTGCATCGTTGGAATGCGAAGGAGCTTACCGACGATGTTTCCGCCGATAAGCTCCATCTTGTGCGAATGTATGAGGTCTATCTTATAGTCCTTGACGATCTTTCTTAAGGAAGCTATAGATCGAAGCAGATTTACCGCGTTTCGAGCATAGTACATTGCATCTGTAGGCTTTCCGAATACGGCTAATGTACAGAACAATACCTTTGCCCCGGCCGCCTCATATTTTTCAACGTACGGACTTGGTGCGGGCAGCACTACATATGGTCTATACTTTGTTTTGTCCAATCCTTGAACCAGTTGCAACAAGACGGTGTCTACTCCGCCTACATGACTTGCATATGGTTGAATATATAAAATATTTTTCATTGTAGTTTTACCTCTCGAAAATGCTTTCTTGATTGCGGCCGAAACGGCTCGTGCGTATGAGTACGGATGAAGTTTCCTCCATAAACCAAAACTCAATTTCCATTGGGAACGAATATAATCTTGATTTTCCATCACCCAGCGAAAAGCCCGCAGTATATCGTTCTCATCCAACGGATCAATAATTAAACCATTCTGCTTGTCGACAATGATATCTTTAGTGGCGCCTGCGTATTTGGAAGCTAATACAAAAGTATTGGTAGCCAATGCTTCATTTACAACCAATCCCCATACTTCAATCAAAGAAGGAAACACCAAGCAGTGGCTTTGAACCAAATAGTTGATCAGTTCCTCTTTTTGTTTGTAACCTTCAAAATAGATTTGGCTCTCTAACCCGGCCTCTTTGACTCGTTCTTTCAACTTCTGTTCATCCGGACCGGATCCGACAATTCTTAACTCCCAGGAAGAATTGTTTACATGTTTAAGAGCCTCAATGATTTGTACTAGTCCTTTTCGCTCAATAAGTTGGCCAATGAACAACAACTTAATAATGTTCTCATCATTGCGTACTCGGTTAATTCGAAAGTATTCATTATATTTATTACGAAAATATCTAATATCTACAGTGTTATAGCCAACTTCAATTTTCTCCTCCTGGACGCCGTAATGCATTAGACACTTTGCTGACTCTGTGCCATAGGTTACGAATGAATCCGCCGATTTGAAGAATATCTTTCGAATTCGATTTACAATTGGATTTTGAACCCGACTGCTCTCAAGGGTACTTCCCCACCAAACAATAAACTTTTTTCGGAATAACTTGCAGTAGAGGAGGGCCGACCAATACCCAAGTGAGTCATACCCCGACGTAATGATAACATCCGGATTTTTTTTCAGCAGTTTTAAAAAAATACCTGGGTTAAAGTGCACGCCCATATCAAGTTTTTGTATAAAAGCATGAATCCCTGGCAGGCATTCGTAATCATATTTAATATCCTTATGATCTATGTTCCATTGCCTGTTTTTTTCCCGTTCTTCTAAATACCATACCGTTAACTCGATTTCATCATTTTCTTTCATTTTGTTTAAGACAGGAATTCGATAAGGAGCGATCGTATTTGTGAGCAGGAGGGTTTTTATCATGATTCCACCTTCTTTGACCTTCAGTTACTTACCGGTTTCTTGTTTTATAATCGCATGATTTGGCTGTAGACTTTTTGAAGGTTCTTCATGTAATAATCCCACGTATACATTTTTGCTTTTTTAATGCTATTCATGCTCATTCTTTGCTGTAAGTCTTTATCGTTATAAAGCATACTTAACTTTTGGTAAATTGCTTCATTGTTTCTAATCGGAACAACAAAACCATCTGTACCTTCATCAATTACATCAGCTGCGCCAACGTTTTCTGTAACAATGACCGGCAATCCAGACCCCATTGCCTCTAACACAACTAGCCCAAAAGCATCAGAAATGGATGGCAAAACAAAGACACTGGAGTTCGAGTAATAGTGAATAAGTTCGTGGTTTGGTATGTAATTATGATGAATGACGTTAGACGGTAAGTTTTCAAAATAGGCCTTCATGCAAGGATCGATTTTACCTATTAGAACTAATTCTGTATCGCTTTTATTGTTAGAAAACTTATTAAATGCCTCCAGTAAGTAAGTGACTCCTTTGCGAGGTATGATTTGCCCTACATAAATCACCCTGAATGTATGATCCTCTTTCTTTAACGGATAGAATTTATTTCCGTTAAAACCATAAGGCAATACAAATATCTTGCTTTCATCAATACCATGTTCAACAAATGTACGTTTTGCAAAGGTTGAAGAGACGATAAAATAATCTGCAAGAGCATACTCTTTAAGCAGATTGTCTCTTAAAGGAACAACGATGTTTTCATCTTTTACATTGAGCAACCGACATTCTTCCGATAAAAGATGCTCTAAAAATACTGGATGTTGGGCTCGATCATCAACAATAATCTTAGCGCCATTTTTTTTTGATTTAATCGCAGAATGATACCCAACGGTGCTCACAAAATGAAAAAAGTCGCATTTGCCAATTTGCTGGCTTGCGACTTTATCAAACAGCATATTATGAAATTTGATAATATAATCTTTTTTACTTTTAAATGCACCTAATAAAATTTTATATAGTATTTCTATTCCCCAAAGGGACTTCAACTTTTTACTTTCAAGTTCTTTATCTACATGATCTAATAAATAGCTTCTATATTTTGAGGGAAGCATGTTGAATAATTGCTTCTGCTTTGAAAACTGCACTCCTGCGATATACCGTTCAAGTACTCTCATATTTTGCAAAGCCCTTGCGGTATAATTATAATGAAAAATGTTAGAGGAGAGAATGACCTTAACCATCACATGTATTCTCCATATCATACTTCTTTCAAAAAGAAGTTTTGGTATTTTTTTGCAAATGTTTCTACACTTATTTCTTGCTTGTACTGACTGATACTGCTCACGTTTATTCGGCCTAGATCGTAACTATAAATAAAATCATTCATTTTCTCCGATAAACTATTTGAATCTTCCGATTCGAATGTAAACCCTAGATTATAATGTTTTATTGTGTAACCTAATTCACCGCGATTAGGACCAATAATAAATTTTGAATTTGCCACACCTTCCGTTAGAGGTCCGCTTTGACCTGAAAATATTTTACGATATGGCAAAATAACTGAATCAGCCTTGTTAAAGTAAACAGGAACTTCGTGTTCTGGTACGTATTCTAAATTCAGATAAATTTTATCTACTAATTTATACTGTTTTATATAATGCTCAATAAATTCTTTTGTGTAGTATTCTTCCTTTCCTACTATTAAAACGGTGAACTGCTTTTCTTTAATCAATTTCATTGCTTCTAATAAAATGTCAATCCCCTTGTCATATCTCAATCCGCCAAATAATAAAAAATAAGGTCTTTTAAACTTTGATTCATCCAACCCCTTTATTTGA
Organism: Paenibacillus alkalitolerans; assembly: GCF_016482785.1. Taxonomy (GTDB): domain Bacteria; phylum Bacillota; class Bacilli; order Paenibacillales; family YIM-B00363; genus Paenibacillus_AE; species Paenibacillus_AE alkalitolerans. The sequence goes on from NZ_JAEMXM010000020.1 coordinate 29,864, forward strand.
ACACTTTCGATTTTCGTGTCATGTATTTCATGAAGATTGGGATAAACGATCGATATGACTCTTGAACTATCCCTCTTATCCAGTAATTTTATAACTTTATTTTTGGTGTACTCTCCGTGTACAACAATGTTATCTAATACACGAAATCTTATTAATATGCGCAATAAAGTTTTTTTGTACGAACGACTCGGATACCAGTGAAGTGTTCCGCTAATCTTCAATCTAAGTAAACACATGATTGGGAATGTTAATAACAGTAGTATTAATAAGCTATCCAGATACAAAATATGTAATCGCTTGATATGATACGTGTATGCAATGCTATATGCTCTTAATAATAAAGAAAGATCATGAAGTAAGAAATATTTGAACTTAGTGTTTATAAACCGATAATCAATTTGATCATCAATTAATTTCCTTTCCAATTCCTTGCATGTCTTTGTAACGTATAACACTTCATATTGTTTCAATAATCCCTTAATCAAGGACTGATTATATCTTAGTCGATGTCCTGTGTTTATCGTATCAAAGAGAAGAAGTCTACCCACAAGCTTCACCTGCTTCTTATAAGAACATTTTTTGTTTTTGTTTGTTTGTATTTAGAATCATTATTGTTACTTTTTGAGAGCATTTTAAAAATCAACATTACCGGAATTAATACAATCAGATACCATACCGATGTCCCCACAAACTCTCCCCTAATGTAGAAGGGAATAACACTTGTTGAAATTGCAAAGAACAGAACTTTTTGGACTGAATTTAGATTTATTTTATTCAGCAATTTTATAACAACACCAGAAGCCATCATCCCAAAGAATATTCCCCATACACCAAAATTAAGCATAAAATCGGCTAATATCGATCCAGCAAAACCGATTCCTTTCTCATAAAATTCAGGCATTAAATTCTCCATAATTATTTTTGATGCAAATTCCGGTTTGTGTGGGAAGATCGCTCTAGGAATTGGTTGCAATAATAATGAGATGAATGTTTGCCCATACTTATAATCCAGTATGCTTGGAATCCCTTCATAAACTTTAATAAAGGTGTCAAAGATATTTAGATCACCAGTAGACGATAAAAAGTTCTCATTTATTACTTTTAGATCTACATTTAGATTTAGTGAAGAACCGACATATAATCTATTTCTGTTGGCACCTATGACTGAAATCAAATAAGTAAACACAAAACTTCCAAAGAAAAACATCATACGGCCAAATCTAATTTTGTTGTAATAAGTTACCAAGATTCCAAAAGAAACTAAGAGGATGGCGAGTCTATATCTTCCTCCAAATACCATATACAAATATGAAGCCATTCCAAGCAATAACAAGATGCCGGTCATATTTTTTTTCCCTATTTCTTTAATGGCTGCATATTTTAGAAGGATACTTGGTATTAAGAGGTTGATTGATAAATAAATGTACCCATTATCTCCAGCTAATTTAGTGCCGCCTCTTCCAATTGAAAAACTTCCTTGTGCAACAACGAATACCAAAAATCCGATCAATGACAATACAAGCAGCAAATTAGCATAGATGTTTACTTTAGTGTAAGTGTCTTGGTTGATCACATTTTTAGCATTAAAGAATGATTGAGCAACTTTATTTTTCCTTAACGCATTTACTACAACCTTATCAAAATTTAAGCAGTATCCCAAATAAAAGAAGAGTAAACTTATAATAATTACAATTAATACTTCATGAATAATAAATCTGTTTGCATTCAGCATATTAATAAAAGAATAGTCATTGTTCCAAATAATATATATAGCTCTAAGTGGGAAGAATGCAAAAAAAGTAAGCAAAAATATGATTAAAGGATTTAAAAAGTTAACTTTTCTTTTGTAGATCATTATCATGATTGGTAATACATTTATAAGGGCCAGTATGATCGCTAATATCTTAACTCTGGTGTCATAATCGCCAACGGAAATGATCCACCCAAGCAGTACCGAACCTAAGCCTATAAAGATGCCAACTATGGCTAACAAAATCAGTTTGTTAACTAAACTCCACTTCATCATCCCACACCCACTGCTCATAATGTCGGGCAATTATTTTTAAAGAATGCTTTATTTTAAGGTGTCCTCCTTCTCGAATATTTAATAGTTAAGTTCCTTTTTGAATCCCTCTATTTGCTGCTTTTGTTTTATGATCATGAAATGAACATAGCATAGCGAGAACAAAACAAGCGGTATTCCTACAAATCTCGCCATCCCAGTCCCAATATCCCCGAAATAAGGAATAAACAAGAACAATATTCCAGTTGTTGATAATGAGGTAATTAACGATAGCACTGTATTTATTCTTACGTGACCTGTTCCGTTTAAAAAGTAATAAGGAATAACACCGAAGGCGCCTAATGAAATAGAGACTACAAGTAAACGAAATAATGCAGTATGCTGATTAGCAAATTCAGTAGTAATCCATAACGACAATATTTGGTATGCAAATATAAAAGTAAATATGGATGAAATAATTATAAATAAAGCCGTAATTTTCAATGCCTTTGCGTACAGTCCTCGGATTTTTTGCATATCATTCCTTTCGTACAAACCACTAAACTTAGCCAAAAGAAAACCGCCTGCTGCGGCTGGAATTTCATGAATCTTTATTACCAGCTGCATACAAACGGTATAGTACCCAAGAGCTTTCGGACCTAATAAAGCACTTACTATTAACTTGTCGGCTTGAGCGTTTAATGAACTAACAATTGACTGAAACCATGAGTAAATACCATAGTTAATAATTCTAAAAACTGTGGTTCTTTTAAGAAGAAATTTATATTCGATACTCGGTGTCACTTTTTTGGCTATTATTGCATTAAGAATTATAAGAAAAATAGATGATAAAAATAAATATAAGACAAGCACATGTATATCTTTATAAATCATTGTGAGTATTGTAAATGTAATTGACATTACTAAATTGTAGACAATGTTTACTTTGCTATTAATATCATATCGTTGCCTTGCCATGTACGAACCCGATATTATTCCATTGATAATCCTAAGTCCAACTACTCCGCCTAAGAAATACGTTAAAGGTAAAATTGTTTCCATTCCGCTGCTCCCAAAAACAACAGGAAACAAATACATACCGAAAAGGAGAATAATTATATTTAGAAGTATAGCTACAATAACCGATAACGTTAAGGAAACATTTAAAAGCTCATTAAAAACATCGTTATTTTCGTCTGTTGGTTCATATTCAGAACCAATCTTTATTAAAGCATTTCCCAAGCCAAAGTTTGATATTCCCAACAAATTTATTACCGAATTAATTAGGATCCATATCCCGTAATTCTCATCCCCTAAGTTTTTCAACAACACGGGAGTAGATACAATTAACACAAGAGGTGTTATACAATATGATAAAACGCTATAAAATACATTTTTAAAGTCACCATTTTTTTTTAATAGAGACAATTTATATATCAGCTTCATGAATGGTTACTCCAGGCTTGATAAAATGGGAAGGATTTATACCAATTAAATGGAAACGGGACTGTAAAAATTTTATACAGTCCCATTTCAGTTAATCCTTTATACTACAAGAACTGACTCGCTGTACTTCATTTCGCCTTTATTTCTTTCCATATCTGCATCAACCATCATGTGAATCAAATTTACAAAACTCACATCCTGCTCCCACCCAAGCTTCTGTTTCGCTTTCGAACAATCGCCAAGCAACAAATCAACCTCAGCCGGACGGAAAAACTTCGGGTCGATCACAACATAATCCTCATAATTCAATCCAACATACGAAAATGCAATTTCGAGCAACTCCCGAACCGTATGCATTTCACCTGTTGAGATAACATAATCGTCAGGCTGCTCTTGTTGAAGCATTAGCCACATTGCCTTAACATAATCACCGGCGAAGCCCCAATCGCGCTTGGAATCCAAATTACCCATGCGAAGTTCCTTCTGAAGGCCAAGTTTGATACGGGCAACTGCATTGGTTACTTTTCTAGTTACAAATTCCAATCCGCGGCGAGGCGATTCATGATTGAAAAGAATTCCTGAGCAGGCAAACATATTGAAGCTTTCACGATAGTTTACGGTAATCCAATGGCCGTATACTTTCGCAACTCCATATGGGCTTCTCGGGTAAAATGGAGTTGTTTCTCTTTGCGGTGTTTCTACAACTTTTCCGAACATTTCGCTGCTTGATGCTTGATAAAATCTTGCATCCGGTTTTGCTATGCGCACTGCTTCCAGCATGTTGGTTACCCCAATCGCTGTGGCGTTTCCGGTGAACAACGGCTGAGGCCAGGATGCCTCGACGAAAGATTGCGCCGCTAAATTATACACTTCGTCCGCTTGAGACCTGTTAACGGCTTCAATCAGTGAAGAAAGATCGGATAAGTCGCCGGATATCCATTCAATTTCATCCTTAATCCGCTCAACGTTCTCGTAATTCGGCGTGCTCGTTCTTCTGCGAACACCGTAAACCTTGTAACCTTTCTCTAACAGAAGCTCCGCTAAGTACGAACCGTCTTGCCCTGTAACACCTGTAATTAATGCTTTTCTCATGTAAACTCCTCCTATATAGTTACAACTTTACGAAGTTGCAATTCATTATTGAGAAACCATTGATAGGTTGCTGTTAAACCTTCTTCCAACGTGATCGAAGCTTTCCATCCTAACCGCGTCAATCGGGTTACATCTACAAGCTTTCGCGGGGTACCGTCCGGCTTGCTGGTATCGTATTGAATCCGACCCTCGTAACCCACTACTTCTTTAATCTTATCAGCTAACTCCCGGATGGAGATATCTTCTCCAACTCCGATATTTACGATTTCATTGTCTTCGTATGTATTCATAAGGTAAACGCAAGCATCAGCCAAGTCATCCGAATGTAGAAATTCCCGTCTTGGGGTACCCGTCCCCCATATTTCTACGAATTCGGCTCCGTTGCTTTTCGCTTCATGGAACTTCCGAATAAGAGCAGGCAAAACGTGCGAATGCTGAAGATCATAATTATCGTTCGGTCCGTATAAATTTGTCGGCATTACAGATATAAACTTTGTTCCATATTGCCGATTGTAGGATTGACACATCTTGACGCCCGCGATCTTAGCAATTGCATACGGCTCATTGGTGGCTTCCAACTCTCCTGTAAGCAAATACTCTTCCTTCATAGGTTGCGGAGCCAATTTCGGATAAATGCAGGTGCTGCCTAAAAATAAAAGTTTTTTCACCCCGGTACGGTAAGACGAATCAATTACATTGGTTTGGATCAGTAAGTTATCACGGATAAAGTCTGCGGGATAATCATTGTTGGCAACTATACCTCCTACTTTAGCCGCTGCGAGAAAAACATATTCAAATTGTTCTTCTTGAAAAAACGATAAAACTTTACTGTAATCCCTCAAATCCAATTCAACCGAAGTCCGGACTACAATGTTTTTAAAGCCTTCGGATTGCAATCTGCGCAAAATAGCCGAGCCTGCCAGACCGCGATGACCCGCGAGAAAAATTTTGGATGTTCTATCCATGCCAAGCACCTCACTTAGAACGCATCATTAGGGCGAATTAAAATCCAAACGGTTTTAAAAATGATTTTTATGTCATAAAAGAAGGTTCGCTCTTGGATGTATTTCAAATCCAGCTCCACCATTTCCTCAAATCCGACGCTGTTCCGGCCGCTCACTTGCCATAAGCCGGTACATCCCGGAGTTACCTCCAGCCTCTTCCAATGTCTGGCGGTATATTCTTTAACTTCCCGGGGCAAAGGCGGCCTGGGGCCGACCAAGCTCATTTCGCCCCTTAATACATTGAATAATTGCGGTAATTCATCCATGCTTGTTTTCCGAATCAGCTTTCCTACTCTTGTAACTCGAGGATCTTCTTTCATCTTGAACATGAGGCCGCTGACTTCATTCTTATCCAACAGCTGCTCCAAGAGCTCTTCCGCATTCGAAACCATCGAACGGAATTTGTACATATTGAATTGTTTCCCATTCTTTCCTATGCGGGATTGGCTGAATAAAACCGGTCCCTTCGGATCTTCGATTTTAATCAACACAGCTAGAACGATGAATAACGGCATACATAAGAGCAGTCCAAACAACGATGCGACGATATCCAAAGCTCTCTTCGAAACCAAATATAGTCTAAGACTGCTTCGTTGTTGAACTGGAGCAGCAGATCTGAATTGACTGTGTTCTAAAGCTTTCGCTTCATTCGTCGCACTCATGCTTTCTCTCTCTCCTATCTGAACGCGTTACATTTAGCTATTATCCGATAACTTTCTGCATCGATTCCCTGCTCAATATTTCTTCCAACGCTTTAAGCAGCGGTATTCGCAGTTCCCCGTTTCGAATCGCGAAGTCAAGCGTCGTCAAAATATACCCTAGTTTCTCGCCGACGTCATAGCGGATTCCATCAAAGTGGTAAGCGTACACGTTTTGGTATTGATTGAGCTTCTGAATGGCATCCGTCAATTGAATTTCTCCGCCCGCTCCTTGTTCTTGAAGTGACAAATAGTTGAAGATTTCGGGTGTTAATACATAGCGGCCCATTATCGCCAAATTGGATGGTGCCATACCCGGGGCCGGTTTTTCCACAAAGTTGTTCACTTGATACAACCGTCCGTCTTTACCGATCGGATCGATAATGCCATAACGGTTCGTCTCTTGATCGGATACGGGCTGAACGCCAATAACGGAGCATTGCAGCATTTCATATTGGTTGATGAGCTGTTTCAAGCAGGGCGTATCTCCGGTAACAATATCGTCTCCCAACAGAACGGCGAAAGGCTCGTCACCGATAAAGCGTCTTGCGCACCAAACAGCATGGCCTAACCCTTTCGGTTCTTTCTGTCGAATATAGTGGATATCTACGGAGGACGGTCGTCGCACTTCTTCCAGCAGCTTCAGCTTTCCTTTTTCAACCAAATTGATTTCGAGCTCGAATGCGTGATCGAAGTGATCCTCAATTGCCCGCTTCCCCTTGCCCGTCACGATAATGATGTCCTCGATACCGGATTCAACCGCTTCTTCAACGATGTATTGAATCGTCGGTTTGTTTACGATCGGAAGCATCTCTTTAGGCATTGCTTTGGTGGCCGGCAAAAATCTCGTTCCTAATCCGGCCGCTGGAATAATTGCTTTCTTTACTTTCTTCATGTGTTGACCTCCTTATTTTTCTATGACTCTTGTTCCATTTTTGCTTGATAAAATTCAAAGATCTGCCGGTTTCCTATTTATGAAAACAACAGATCTTTGATTTTTATCCATGTAAAATAAAGATGATGGGCATTCAACCCGCCCTCACGCCACACCACCGACGATCAACGTCTAAGGTTCCATCGAACCCACAGCATGGCCGAGTGCCTACAGTGATAAAGGTGCAGTAGACATTACCTATAAATAAAACCGTTTACATAGTTTTTTCCTATATAATTCGAATACGAAGTAACTATTTAGTCGAGGTACTTGCTCTTATGCTCTGCTTTCGTAGTAATATTCCTCTTGTTTATTTCTTTTTTTGCGTTTTGCATTATTGAGAACGACACCCAGAAGTCTCGCTTTTACATGTTCTAATTGTTCTTTCACCTTAACGACAGAATCGCGCTTAGCTTTACCTGCATTCACAACGAGGATAACTCCGTCGCATTTCGCGGCTGCAATCTGCGCATCCGTAACGGTTAAAGCAGGCGGCGTATCGATAATAATAACGGAATATCTCTCTTTCAACTCATCCAGCATTTCCGTGAAGTTATTGGATGAGAGCATTTCCGACGGATTCGGAGGAACAGGTCCCGAAGTGATCACCCATAAATTGTCGATGTGCGTTTCCTGAATCATTTCATTAACGCGATATTGTTTGACGATAATATTGGAAAGCCCCCCACGATTATGCTTGCTAAAGATGTTATGAATGCTCGGTTTGCGAAGATCCGCATCAATCAGCACTACGCTTTTCCCTGCTTGAGCGAAAGCCACCGCCATATTAACCGCCGTTGTAGTTTTGCCTTCTTGCGGCTTCGCCGAAGTAATCACAATCGACTTCAAATCATCATCGAAAGAAGAAAACTCGATGTTCGTTCGTAGCGCGCGATAGGATTCCGCGATGAATGATTTCGGATTGATGTCCATGATCAGCGGGTATTTATGAGTTAACTGTCGCATATGGCGCTCCCTCCACTTCCTGCTTGCTTAGATTTTTGTGCCGTGGAACCAAGTCATTCTTCGTGATCACAGCAACGACCGCAAACGTCGGTACTCCAAGGATTTGGGCAATATCAGCTTCGCTCTTGACGGTATCATCCAAATATTCAAGTAGGAATGCGATCCCGACCGATATCATTAGCGAAACGATAAAGCTCATCATAATATTTACAATCGGGTTCGGAGAAACGTCATACGCAATCTTCGCCTCGCTAAGAATCTCCACGTTGTCCACACTCATAATGCTTGGGATCGTTTCTTTAAATACCGATGCCACTGCATTAACCGTGTTTATGGCGTTATCATAAGAATCATCTTGAATGGATAACGTCATTACTTGTGAATTATTAACTGTTCTCACTTCAATTCTTCCTATCAATTGTTCCGCTGTTAACCTTAGCTCTGGATGCTGCTCCACAACCCGGTCCATCACCGCATTCGTCTTTATAATCTCCTTGTATGTATTGACCAATTGAATATTTAAATTGACTTCATTAAGACTTAGCTGTCCCATCAATTCATTGCTTTCTTTAGAATGATTTACGATTATCTTTGAATATGATTGATATACCGGATTAGTGAAGTAGTAACTATATATGCCTGTCGTTACACATGCGGCAATTATACAGACCGCGATGAGCCACAGCCTTTTCCACAAAATCGCGACATAATCCTTAAGTCCCATTGACGACTCCATCATGATCCTTTAATTTCCTCCCTAATAGGCCTAATTTCTATTTACCAATTGATGAAAAAATAGGATTTCTTCTTTGGTTTAACCGGCAATAATTTTTCAATGGGAAGGTCTGACGCTAGACGTTCCGAGTTATTCATGTAATACTCTCTATACTCCCGCCCCAATGCTTTATCCACTGCCTCATAAGCTTCGCTGAGTAGAAATCCGCGGTTAGAAACGTTATGTGCATCGGAAGCTATGAAATGAATCAAATGCCGCTTGCATAGTTCAAAACATAATTCTTGAAGCTTCTTCCCCCTCTTGCCCGCTATAGAATGTGACGTTAACTGACATAAGGCTCCCCGATCGACTAGATCGGACAATCTACCCGGATCGTTCAAGATTACGAAATTCCGTTCCGGGTGTGCGATGATTGGAATGAACCCGATCATTTGAATTTGTTCAATCAAGCGATATATTTGAACAGGCATTTGCATGGCAGGCAGCTCAAGCAACAAATATTTGCTTCCGGCAAGCGTAAGCAGCCTCCCTTCCTGGCAATCTTTAAGACATTGGCCATAAACTCGTATTTCTTGCCCAGAATAGATGTGGAGAGGGATGTTTTCCAGAGCCAGCGCCTGGTTCAATCGTTCAATAGCGCCAATAACTTGATCCGGCTCATTCCAATGGAATCCGTCGGAGTGATGAGGAGTGGCAATGACGCTGTGAATTCCTTGTGCTACAGCTTGCCGAGCCATCTCGATCGATTGGTTTACATCTTGAGCTCCGTCGTCTAGTCCAGGTAAAATGTGGCAGTGGATATCGATCATTTCATGCTTTCCTTCCGCACAATCATTACCGATTACGAAAAAAGTAGGATTGTTTTGAATTGTGATATTAATGTAAGCATTCCGATACTTTATGTATCATTTTCAATTTACAATCTTACTTTATGATACGGATAGTATCATGTCAAGCAAATTTTTTTTCGGTTTTGTCGTTTTTTCTCGAAAGCGCATTCACTAGCCATTTCTTCTCAAACGTTCATTTCCGTTTGATACCTCAATAACTTGCCAAACACTCCTTGATCTTCTTTAGAAAGTTGCTGGTAACCGCCTTGCTGAATGATATTGCCGTCTTCAAGCACAATCACTTGATCGGCGTTCCGAATCGTCGAAAGACGATGAGCAATGACAATAATGGTCATTTCACCTTTAAGTCTGTTAAGAGCCTCTTGTATTATCTTTTCATTCTCTGTGTCTAATGAACTTGTGGGCTCATCCAGCACAAGAATGGAAGGTTTCCTCAGAATCGCCCTAGCCAGTATTAACCGTTGTCTTTCGCCTCCGGAAAGCCTCACGCCGCGGTCACCAATCTCGGAATCAAGGCCAAGCGGAAGACGTTTGATAAACTCATCCGCAGCGGAAAACTTTAATGCATTCCATAACTGTTCTTCGCTCGCATTCGGACTGACAATCATCAGGTTTTCCCTAATCGTTGTATGGAACAGGAACGGGTCCTGCGATACATATCCCATCGACCTCCTGAACGAAAGCACCGTTTCATCCGTTAGTGGCACTCCATCAACCAAGACTTCCCCGCTTTCAGGCTGCATAAGTCCCATCAGCGCATCAATTAAGGTACTCTTGCCGGCGCCGGATTTACCGACGATAGCTGTCATCCGGTTTGCCGGAATGTACAAATGAATATTTTTTAGCGCATAAGATTGTTGGCTCCGATCATATCGGAAATAAACGCTCCGGCACTCAATCCCTTCTTTAATCTGGAACGGATTCGAACTGCTTGAGTGTTCTAACGTTCGCAATTCCGCAGCACTCTCGCATTCTTGTTGCAAATCGACCAAGTTCTTGAATGCGGGAATCGTGGATGCAATTTGTTCCATATTTGATTGTATTCCTGTAAACCTTGGCCATAAGCGGGAAAAGAGAATAATAATGATCATCAACTGACCGGCTTGCGCGTGGAATGCTTCCAAGGACACATAAATAAATAATCCGATCAATATCGCCGATGACACTTTATACAATAATTGTGAATTTGTTTGAACTTTTACTTGTTTGATTACGTTCGATTCAATATCATGATTCAGTTTGCGAAACCAGGAAATATGTGATTGTTCCAGCATATTGCTCTTAATATCTTTGATCCCGTTCAATTGGTCGTTGATTCCGGCGTAATAGCTCTTCGCCAGCTCCGTCGTTTGATCTCCATATTCTTTAGAATGTTCAATAAATTTCCTCGAAAGAAAAGCCAGCAATAACCCGCATATGAGGATTAACAGAGTCATCCGGGCGGATATCCACAATGCTATGCCAATCTGAATCGCCATGAAAGTCATTGATGTTGCCAATCGTAAAAAGAGAGTCGTGCCGTGATTCACTCTGCCGAGCTCAGAAGTCAAGATATGCTGAAAATCAGACTTTCTTTTCTTTAGGTGGAAAATCCAGCTTGCCTTCAATAAAGCCTGATAAATTTCTATTCTTAAAAAACGCATAAAACCTTGTTGAATATTAGCATCCAGCACGGATTGATTCTTTTGCAATAATGCTTGAGCTGTGATGAGGATTATATAGCTTCCTAAAATTACGGGTAGATGAAGAGTGGCAGTTACAGCTTGCAATACTGTATTCATCGTTGCAATGAGTGAACCATTTCCCATATTCACATCGAATAAACCAATCAAACCGAGCATGGGAACAAGCAGTAAGACCCCAATCCCTTCCAATAAACTTATTAATATCATGCAGAATAAATTCACATATAATTTAGTGCCGGCAAAAGCATGCATTTTTTTCACGAACAGAAGGATGTTTGCCATACTTCCCTCCCCTTAGGCTTGCGTTCTATGTTTCATTTGCCGCCAAAACCATAAAAACGGACGTAACGGGAAATAAATAAAGTGCAAAGCCTTCGGCAGCGGCAACAGCTCCGCATCATAAGAACTTGGATGAAGTCTGCTAATTAAAAATATATATTTTTGAGTTAATGGTAATAGCGAGAAAGAATATCGCTTAAAGCGGCCGGCAAAATGTTTAGGGGGTGGGTATGAATCTAACTTTTCTTTTATGAAAACAATCGATTGTTGCGCTAATTTAACAGGACGCCTGACATACGCCATTGAATTCATTTGCTGTGTAAGCGGCGTATTCAGCAGCTGAGAAGCTAATAATAACGCTTGCCCGCCAATATGAAGACTACGATGCTTTTTAAGTAAAATACGAACATTTTCCCACTTAAGCCCACGCCGCACCATACGGTCAACGTCGACTAACCAACGAAGCCGAAACCAACCGTGTCGGGCTCCGTGGGAAGTAAGATATAGAAATAAGTCTTCCTCGCCAAGAAAATAAACCGGTTCAGTTGTAAGAAAACTGCGGTTCTTGCGTTCCCAAAGTTCTTTAAAATGGGGTTCACTTCCGAGTTCCGAATATAACCTCCAGTGAAGTTCAACTAATATACCTTTTTGGGGGTGGAAATAACTTACATGGTGAATTTTCCACTTCCAATCGCCTAATATACGAGGAAAATTACTCTTCGATTCGTAACCATGAGCGGACAGCATTTGTTCCGCTTTCTCAACGTCATCTACATTAACCAAAATATCCAAATCTTTAGATGTTCGAAGCGAGATATCCCCGTATAAAGTTTCAGCAAGCACCGGCCCTTTTAACATAAGCGAAAATATTCCGTTTTCGTTAAAAGCTCTGCATATTTTCTCCATTTCTCCGCTTAAATGAAGCATTTGGAACGTATTCCTTGTGTAATCGGAATGAAGAGCTTGCATAATTTTCACAGGAATCAGCTCTTGATCTACTACTTTCCTCAATTTTAGATACATCAGTGGGTATACCCGATGATGCCTGACAAGCTCCAGAAACCGGTTCCAGTCGATATCCGTTAGTTTATCCTTTATTCTTTCAGAAATGTTCGTTTCATCGCCTTCTTGCAGCAATGCAAGAAGCAATGTTAACTCCTTTGGAAAATCACTAAGATCGAGACCGGACTCACGATTCATGCTCTTTCTATTCCCCTTCTGACCGCATGTGCATTCAATTGTTTCCCGAACTTTCCTACCACTGTGAACTTATTCATTTGCTCGTATCCGGTGATATATAAACGGCCGCTTCGCAGCCAGGCGTGAGCCGTCATTTGGCCAGAGCTGTCCTTGGCGGTTCCTAAATACAACGTGCTTTCGATACCTCTTCGTTCCAACATCTTCATGGCGGCAATCGCCATCACCATGCACTTGCTTTCCCAGACGGTATGGCGGCTCATCGTTCGAACCGCATATGAGATTGCACGCAGTGTCGGTTCATTATTCGGGTCATGAGTATGCGGCGTTTCCAACATGGAGGCGCCTAAGGACGGTGCGACTTTGGAAAACGGCAAGCTCTTCAATATACGCGCCCACGCCAAGTAAAAGAAGGCTTCTATGAATAGTTTGCGCTTTGATGGGGGGAGGTAGATCCATTTCTTCACTTTGGTCCACATAGATTAGGCACTTACCGCTTCCTCAAGTTGAATCAAACTTTCCTTATATAACTTTGTGACGAAGGAAAGCACCTGCCGCTCGCACAATTCCCGTTCAACTTCATACTCCGAAACAAGTGTGTCGACGATCTGGCTAACAGCTATCGGCGATGCCGCCAATCCCCAAATCCTGCCGCCCACTTTGCCAAGATTATAATATTTACCGGTTTGGACGCTCATCATCACTTTGTCGCCGTCCATATCGCTTACCAAATACCCGCTGCTTTGGAAAATCGTATCGTTTAAAGAAACCCTAAGATTATTCATGATTCTCTTACACCCCTTAATCGCTATGATACAATAGGTATCAGTTAATCTCTTGATAATAATTTATGATACAAATTGTATCGTGTCAAGCAAATTATTATTTAGGTTTTGTCGTTTTTTGGACAGGAATATTGTAAGCGCTGCATTAAAAAGACCCTTATATGGAGTCACCGTACAAGGGCCGTTTTTGCTTCATATGTATCGCATCTTATTTCGGAAATCATTGAATCCGCCAAGTCATGAGCCGTAAATCCGGCAACCGGTCTTCGCAGCCGGAAGAGGCTGGCTCGATGCAACAAGCTGACCGAGGTATTGAAATGCCACTCCGTCAATCCTAGAGATGGAACAACAGATCGGCGGTATGTATGGCGTTGCAAGACGGATATACGCTCAAGCCCTTGAATTCGGCTGACCCCAATCTGTTCATCTTGCGTCTTGACAAGTTCAAATATGCCGGCAAGCGGCAGCGGCTCGGAATAAAATCGGGAATGTACCGGCACCGCAAACTTGTTTTCCCTCTCGAATAGAGGCTGATAGTCCGCGAGCTCCATCCCAAGCCGATCGATACTGTCCTGCCACAGCTTTTGGCGCGGGTAAGACGGCATAACCATAGGGATGTTATCTTGAGTAAGCGTTACCGCAATGACGTCGTCACTCAGAAGCCGGTAACCCCGGTTCAATAATACGGAAGCAAGCGTGGATTTGCCGGCCCCCGAATCGCCGACTACAGCATAAGCTTTCCCATTAACGGATATAGCACTCCCATGCAAGGGAAGTATTTTTCTCTGCAGCAATATAACGCCTATACACGTGCCAAGAATGTACAGACGCATCTTCGCCGGATCGGATCCCTCTGCGGGAGAAACCTCGATGGTTTCACCGTCTCGAATGCAAAAAGTACCCACATCGGGCAGTTGAAACATAACGATATTATCTTTGACGACGATTTTTTTTTGTTGTCCGGAAATCTGCCGCCATAGCCCGGTCAAATCGGCTTCTCTTATATGAACATCTGCAATTTCGTCATCACGGCACTGCTGCCCCTGCAGCTCAGGCAGAGGAATATCGCTTGATATTGTTAATCCGAAAGCTTTGTACACAGCCATCTTTTCCGTATCGATCATCCTCATCACTCCAACCGGCCGGCAATATAAAAGTCCTGCCCTTATACAATCAATCGAATGTATAAGGGCAGCGCGCAGCAAATCCTGATCAGTAGCATGAACTAGCTATAATTTACCATTTCATCATCATCAGGCTGTACCGCGTCAGGTATTGCTTTTCCCGGACCTGCCATTGTCATCTTGACATCGAGCACTTCCAATTCCGGCGCTTCCCACGTCTTTTTCATGTTTCTCACCTCCTTGTATGGTCAAAACTCTATAGGCAAGGCATAAGCCTCGACTAACATTACGCAAACTTCTTCATAAACCGGTAAAATATCAAGCTTCGCATCGCAACTTTAAAATCGGCGTCGAATATGTAACTGGATTGCGGTCCTGACTGCAGCTTTGAAACAGCTTCTTTAAACACCTTCATATTGATGTAGCGGGAAATTTCCGCATCCGAGCCAAGCCGCTGCAGCTCATCCATGAATGCGCCCCAGGACGGCTTCATCCGGTGGATCCCATCTGCGCCTTGTACGCCGCGGCTCTTGACGTTCAACCTCACTTCGTCGGGCAGCAAATTTTTCATAGACCTTCGGATCAACGACCTGCCTACTCCATCCTGGAAAAATTGATCCTCCGGCACCGACAAACAGAACTTAATGACCCGCAAATCATTGGTCGGGTCGCGTTCCCACATCGAGTAACGCAATGATAATTTGGTTCCAAACGTTCCGTTAATGTTCCAGAAATACAGCTTCTCGAACTGTCTCTTTCTGATCTCGTACGCATTGGAAAGATAAGTCCCGGTTAAATCGATTTGATGCTGCCGCAGTCTGTCGAACACATTCGTTTCTCTTGCAAAATCCGGGTTAATCATTAACGGAAAGCCGTCTTGCTTCTTCAAAGCAAGATGCTGGACGAACGGAAATGCTTTCCTTCCGATCACCGGGAGGAGCCGCGACATTTTTGCGCCTGCAATACCGCTGTGCTGCCGCAGATCGCGGTAAAACTTGATCCATCTCATCTTCCTAAGCAGAATAGCCAAATAATCCAGAGACGGACCCCACGATACGGTCCAATTGCCTCTTTGTCCGTTTAGCAGCATTCCGATTCCTTGCTGATGGGCCGTCTCATATATTCCTTTTATCCAGAAGGAGTTTTCGAAGAATTTATAAGGCATCTCATATATTTCAAGCCAATCGTCCACTTCCGAAAGCGGACTCTTGCCTTTGAAATCCAAGTAATGGTCGCTAATGTTCCCTACATATTGCACCGTGGATCGGATGTACGGCCGCTCGTCGGCGATCCTTCTCCTCGGCGTCCAATCCTCGAAATCGTCAACAGGTACGTAACTGAAGGTATGAAGCTGTTTATTTTCGCGCTGCAATGCTTTGGCGGCAAAACTCACAACCGAGCCCGAGTCCAACCCGCCGCTCAATTGAGCGCCAACTTCACGGTGCGCCCGGATTCGCGAAGTTACGGCGATTCGAAATACGTCGCGAAAAGCTTCTTCATAATCGCCGTTAGACGACAATTTCAGTTTGTCTTCCGCCGCTATGCTGCAATATCTCCTAAACGTTACCTTCCCGTTTATAACCGTTATCGAATGGGAGGGCGGCACTTGTTCTATTTGTTTAAAGACGGTAGACGACGTATCCACCGCATCCGTCGTGACCGGAATCGCAAGAAACTCGGCGATCCACTGCTCGTTCAGCCCCTTGTCTATGTAAGGAAGTGAAAATAACGGCTTGATTACCGTACAAAAAGCGAATCGATGTTGTTCGCGGTAAAAATAAAGAGTTCTGGTTCCGGAAAAATCTCGCGCGCCAAAAAGTTTGCCTTTCCGCTCATCCCAAATCATAAATGCAAAATCGCCGACTAAATACTTCGGGGCTTCTTCACCCCACTTATTGTAAGCGAGTAAAATCAACTCGCTGTCAGCCGTCTTCTTCCGCCGGTCATGCTCCACTTGCAGCAAATCAAATAACTCGGCGCGGTTGTCTATGATCGCATCCGCAGTGATTGCAAGCTTAGTTCTGGGATCGTAATAGGGCAGTATTTCATCAATGGATTCAGGAGTAATCCATTGAACATGACAACCGAGAAAGATCCCCCCGCTAAACCACGTCCCAACTTGATCGGCGGGGTATTTGCGCAAAGCCTGCATCAGCGCTTCTGCATCGCTGGAATTAATGAAAGTTTCATTAAAATTGAGAATACCGGCTATCGCGCTCACGATTCCACCCAGCCTTGTTGTCCGACATTTCGACACATGCCGATACGCACTGTATCTTCATTTTTTGATACATATTGTATCATATCGTTCATTAAAATAAAGCGTCTTATGGAATATTTTTTCACAAACATGCGGAAATGGTTCTAATTGCTGTTGACTTCAGTGCATTTTCATTCAAAATATAGTATCATAAAGAGTGCTTGAATACGTTTTGCGCCTGGATGTAAAAATTAATTATTAAGGTACGAAAAGATTCAAGAATGCACTCGGTAAGCTTCTAATACCTTCGCATAAATCGTGGAACGATCCGCGATTTGGGAAAGAGGCTTGTTTTGCCATACTTGCGGATGACGGGCCATCGCATGAAGCGGGCTCTGTACGGACCGGCGAGAAAGGGGCTCTGCCGATAGCGACACTTGAATGCTGGCGAACATGATATTATTATCACGTTGAATTGCAGGAAATGGCATTTGATCATGGTTTTCCAACGCCAACGCTGCGCGTCAGCGTCCGAAGGAATCTCGGCTTGAAACGATCGACCCGCACTTGTTGTGTCGAGCACCGATCAGCACCTCTCATTCGGGTTACAATTTGATACTATACGTATCTAACTCGGTTGCAATCTCTAATTTATGTTACAGAATGTATCATGTCAAGAGTATTTTGTGACTTTTGTCGTTTTTTATCTAAATATTTAAGCTTGAAAAACTTCTTCGAAGTGCATTTAAGGAGCCGGAACGCGATTAGAGGAAGTTTTTCTTGGAACTAATCATTCACATTTCTGGAGGAATGGGCCTTTGATATGAATACATGCGGTGAACGAATATCTGCGCTTAGGGAGAAGCAAAAGCTTACACAAGAAGAGTTGGCCGGCCGGCTTGATATTTCCCGAGCATCCTTATCGCATTATGAGAAAAACAGAAGAGTACCGGACTATGAAACGCTTCGAAAAATCGCCGACTTCTTTCACGTGACGGTCGATTATTTAATCGGACGCGAGCAGACCGAATCTTCGGTTGCCGATGGCATCAAAGAATTTACGGATAGCCTGGAACTTTCGGACGAAAAAATTTTGGAGAAGTTTTCCCTTACGATTGACGGGAAAGAACTCACGCCTGAAGAAGCCAAGAGATTCATCGCCTTCATTCGGGCCGAAAGATCGCTGAGATAATTTTACGCAAAAGAAGGCCTCCTCTACCGGTTTCAGGTAAGAGCAGGCCTTTATACATTATCGACATTATACGGTCAAACAAGTCATGCAAATCAGCAACGCAGTATTTTCGTACCGGGTATGAAAAAACAGTCGAACCGCCGCGCATGCCGGTTTGTCTGTTTTAGTATGTTTTTCCGTACTATGTACGAAAAATATTAGTACTTTAATTAACAAGGATGCAACGCCATAATAAGGGTAAATACAATTTTGGAAGGATGGAGCGACTGACAATGGACAAATCGGCCGGTCATTCTTTGACAACCCACGGAATCATCACGACGTTGAACGCGATCGGGGGAAAATGGAAGCCGCTCATTTTGTTTATTTTGCTGGAAGACGGGACGAAACGATTCGGAGAATTAAGACGCCTAATTCCTCAAGTTACCCAAGGCATGTTAACCTCCCATCTTCGCGAGCTTGAAAGGGATCAGCTTATCACAAGGGTTATTTATCAAGAGATTCCTCCGCGAGTCGAGTACTCGTTATCCGAACACGGGAAATCGTTGGCCTCGGTTTTGAGAACCATGTGCGACTGGGGTTTCATGCACAGCGAGCAAGTAAAAAGCAGCCGTTCGTTGAATGTCAAATAATTGCACGGCAATCAACTTCAATGCAATAAAAGCCCCAAGGTCTGAAGTCCTTGGGGTGTTCGGTATATCTAGCCTACCTTAATGCTCCGTGAGGCAATACGGCATGCACTCCTTTTATCCCGTTCACCACCTGAGTGATTCTTAAATCTACGACAGAACTGCCTAGAGCGATGGCTTCCACCCTGTTTATTCCATACAAGACGCTCATCAGATTAAGCATCCCATCCATTGCCTGCACCGTTGCCTCATTTAAATCTTCATGAAAACCAAAAGTGATCCAACCGGAGGGCGTATTGGCTAACGGCATGTTAATCTTCATATCTTCACGAACGAACAAAGCCAACTCTACCAATTCCATAGGACATTCAATCGCTTGGCAGCTTATCTCCCCGTCGCCTTGAGCTGCATGACCGTCCCCGGTAGAAAATAAGCAACCATCGACCGGAATCGGTAAGTATAACGTGCTGCCTTTTGTCAACTCCTTGCAGTCCAAGTTTCCGCCGCAGCTTCTTGGAGGCCAAGTAGCATGAATTCCCGGTTCGTCCGGCGGCATCCCGAATATGCCCATGAAAGGGTTTAACGTAACGGAAAATGATCTGTTGTTTACGATTGTCTTTCCAACCATTGCTTTATTATCAATTTCCCATTGCAAAAGGATCTCATCATATTCAGTTAGTCCCAGCTTTTGATTTTGCCAATTCGGATATTTTCCTGCGGATGTGAAACCATAGGGTCCCGGAATAATTTCATTTATCTTTATTTCTAAAGTCATACCCTTCTTGGCGGAATCGATATAAATCGGACCAAACAGGGCATGACCCGTGTCAACTTCCTTTCTTCGTTCAATCGGTTTAATTCTTTTGCCGTCTTCTTTAGAGGGCGTTCCCCAACCTGCATCAAATGTGGTGTACCGGACAATGTCTCCCGATTGAATGGTAAGTACCGGTTTATGATCTTTTGAAAATGATCCGTGAATCGTACTGCGATCGGGTTTCATTTCATAGATTGCCATGTTTGTTTTTACCCCCCTCACGGCAGCTTGCCGATGTACGTCAACTCGCCGGGATCGAGCCCGTCGGCCGCGCCTTCGATGACGCGGCGCACGCCGTCCAACGTTTCCTGCAGCGGCAGCCACTCGCCAGGTATGTCGGTATACGGCTCCGCAACGTAGAACGGCTGTGTAAGAAACGCTTCCAGCCGTTCTCCCCGCCGGTAAGTCGCCGCATCGGCTTCGGACAGATGATCGAGGCCCCTAACGTTCACTAGCGGCCGAAGCTCGCGGTAACGGCGAAGCAGCTTCCGCGCGTTCTGTTGAATCGCTTGGTGGACCGCTTCGAGGTGGGCGCCTTCGAGCACGGTGGAAGTGGAGACGACGGGATCGACCGCGGGATACATCCGGCGAACGGCCATATCCATATCGAACTGCAGCAGCGTATCGAGCGGACCGTAAGGCGCTTCCTGTTCGGGCGCTTCGCCCCGCGAATCCGCGAGGACAATCGTGACGGGGCGCGTCCCCGCTTCCTGCAACCGCTCGCGAAGCGCTAGCAGCTCGCCGGAAAGCACCACCGAACGATCGGCGGCAAGCAGCACGTCGCGCTCCTCTCTTGCAGCCGAGATTTGCGCGTATACTTCCTCCATCGTATCGCAAACCGTTTCCGCCTCCGCTTCGACGCCTTCGATGTCCGGCGCCGTCTCTTGCGGTTTCCAGAATACAGTCGCAAAACCGCGCTTCCTCATCCGGTGCAGCAGTTCGGCTTGCAAGACGAGCTGCCCCATGCCGGGGCGCGCGACGAGACCGACCGTGCCCCCGCGTACGATCGGAGCAAGCAAGTCGAGCGCTTTGATACCGGTTTCCATCATGCCCGCGCCGTTTCCCTTAATGACCAATTCGTCCAACGTACATCCCGCCAAGAAAGCGAGTGTGGCAAGGGTGCGGACTTCTGCGCGCGAGAGCGGGATTTTACCCGTGCACAGATTCGAAACCGTTGCCGGCCGCAGCCCCGCCGCACGGGCCGCCGCCGTCAAATTAGGCACACGGCGCCGGAGGAGAGCAACGTTTAATTGGATATCGTCAAACATTTTCATCACCTATTCCGCCTTAGAGTAACTACAATTACTTTATAGCGTATATAACTGCCGTTAGTCAACCACAATTTTCAAATTTTCCACGCACAAAAAAAAGCGCCTACTCCCCAGGCCGACTCCCCGGTTCGTAAGCACAGTTTTTGTTTTACACCTTCAATGTTGCCTCCGCCGCATCCAACAGCCGGATGAACGCATCGTCGTTCTCCTCGAGATACTCCTCGACCGCCAAAATATCCTCCTCGCTGCCCGACTCGTTCAAAAACAGCAAATTGTATTCCCACTCGCCAGCCTTATCTTTGAAAAGCGTCATTTCGTACGGAAATTTGTGTCCATCCACTTGAAATTCCACCGCTCCCGCATATCCGTCTTGATCCTTGTTCATCCGTGCATTCAACACTGTAATGTTCAACTTCGATCTCCCTTTCCAAAATGAAATCACGCCACAACCTCATCTTCTCCAACGAAACCATAAGAAAAACACGGCTTCCTGCTTGGCCTCGAACCCACTGCTTCAATCGACCCCTTAGGAACTGTACCGGTACAGACGGCATTTTTGCGCATTGTCTTCCAGCTTGTACTGTCACTTTCGCAATTCTGTACCGGTACAGTTCGCAAGGAGAGCGGAAGAGGATACGTTACCCCACTCCCGGACCGCGCGATTCGCGGCATCCGGGAATCCGTTCCTCTATCGAGGGTATTCATAAGACCTCCTTCTTACCGGCGGGTAAGAGGAGGTCTTGATTTATTTTTTATACAATCGAAGGATTTCCGATGCGGCCGATTTCACCATCCGCCGCAATTCAGCCGGTTCCATGACCTCGATGTCCGCGCCGAAGCCGAGCACGATCGCGCATCCGTATTCTATCGCCTGGAAATCGACGCAGACGGTCACCCATCCTTCCTTGTCTTCCTCTACGTTCCCCAGCTTGACAAACCGTGTGCCGGCGAACCGTTCAACAACCGATGCTCTCATCCTCACTTTAGCACCGTATGAAGGCAAATTCATACGGAACTCCGCCGACGACCGTTCCCAGTATGCAGAAAGATCAAACCGTTCCGGCCGGTCAAAACGTTTCCCGCACTCCCTCACCTCCGCCACTCGCGACACGCGATACGTGCGAATTTCACCGTCCACGACGCCCGCAACATACCATGTGTTACCTTTCGCCACAAGGCCTAACGGCTGCAGCTCTCTCTCTACCGTTTCTTCGCCCCGCCGGTAAACGATGCACACTGTCCGCTCGTTCCACACGGCTTCGTAAAGAACAGGCAAATGCGGGAATTTTTCCATCGACTCGCTCCAACCGGCCCCGTCGACATGGATTCGCTCTCTCACCATATCGGCTTCTTTCCTCGTGGAAGGAGGCATACCGTTCATAAACTTGTCCAAAAGAAGGTCCGTTTCCCGCCGCTTACCAAGATCCTCGAACATTCGCGACATCTGCGCCATCAAGAGCAGCCGGATATCGTCCGGATTCAAACCGTTTAGCGTCGTCCGATACCCCTCCGCCAAACGCCATCCGCCTTTATTCCCCCGCTCTGCATATACAGGCACGCCTGCTGCCGCCAACGCTTCCAGGTCGCGCACCACGGTTCGTTCGGACACTTCAAGTCGGCGGGCCAGTTCACGGACGGTCCATTTGCCGCCGCCTTGCATGAGCAATAAAATCGACAAAAGCCGATCGGCACGCATCGCACTCGCCTTCCTTTACTTGGAGAAGGGTCATCGTCAAATCCGAATCCATCCTTCGGGGGCGTTAATCTCCCTTATGATTTTTGCGGGTACTCCGCCGGCTACGACGTTCGGCGGGATATCCTTATTTACAATGCTTCCGGCGGCAATCACAGAGTTTTTTCCGATTGTCACGCCGGGGAGAATGGTGCATCTCGTTCCGATCCACACATTGTCTTCTATGATGATCGGCCTGTGCAACCTGTCAAGGGGTACATCTGCATCCAATTGGTGGTAATCGCTGTCCAAAATACTGGTTCTCGGTCCGATTCTCACATGATTTCCTATATGGATCTCTTTTGTCGCCGCGATTCCGCAGCCGGCATTGATAAACACGTCATCGCCGATAGAAAGCACCGCGCCTTTCTCCACCGTTACTTGCGTGGCCCAAGGAAGCGCTACGACTTTGAAGCCTCTTCCTATCGAAAGCTGCCCGAATTTATTAAGATACATCTTGCCTTTGATTGACGGCAATTCATTAAGTTTATAGCCCAGATTGCCGAATGTCATGAGTCCTCTGAATGCTCTGGCCGCTTTGACGATTTTGTTTTTTATTTGAACCAATGAGTCACACCTCTATGAAAAAAATAATATTTTTATTGTAACACCTCGTTTCTCCAAGTGTATGAGCCGTTCGGCTTATCGTCGCGACTGATGCCCCGATCACAGTTCCCGGTAATATTCGATCATCTCTTGCAAAAAGCGCCGCTCCAATGTCGTTCCCGCTTCGTGGGACAGCCTCTCTTGGAGCACTTCGCTTTCATCGTCCGCGTCCCCGTCGTTATCTCCGTCCCATGTATGATAATAGAGCAGCAGCTCATAATTGCCGATATGCGTATCTTTCAAGTGATTGTCAATCGCCAACGTCACCTCGTCGGCCATCCGCAGCCAATTGAGGAACCGCTCCTCCGACAGCCTCATCATCGGTTTGATTTGCAGATGCAGCCCCGTATCGTAGTCTTCCATCGCCCGTCCGAACGAATGACCGACGCCGTTGCGCATCTTTCTTAACTCATTCAATTCTTTACTGTAATCCTTCAATTTCCCGGGAGCTTCTCCGAACAGTTTCTCGTAGAACCCGATCCGGCTGTTCCAGTCTCCTTTCGTCAGGTGTACCGCATACTCGGAATAATCGTGCGACGGGCGGGACTTCAGCAGCGCCAGGCCGTCGATGGCGCCCGGCGCTCCGATAATGATGCCGGGATTCGACTCGATAGCCAGCGCGCAAATTTTCCGAAGATATATTTCCATGTACCCGTTGATCGCCATCGCCGCCGACAACCGCACCCAGTTGTTGAAATCTTTGAAATCGTGCTCCCATTGTTGGAGGGTGGCGGGAAGACGCTTCATATATTTCTTAGAGGCGGAAAATACGGTTGTCGGTTTCATCCCCTTGTCCGCCTTCTTCACGATGTTTAACGTCCGGTTGGCGGCGAGCATATGAGACCAGTATAAATTATTGATTTCTGTGTGGTGTTTTTTAAAGAGCCGGTAAGCGAACGTGTTTCCGGTGGTGCATTGCCATCTGGGGAACATAGCGACATCCTCTGGACAAAAAATTGTAGGTCTCCCCAATTATGCCCAAAATAGAGCCCGAACACTCAACTCGAGGTTCGGGCTTGCCTTACTTTGTGCTGTAATTTTTGCTTTGCTTTTTGCTTTACTTTTTGCTTTACTTTTTGCTCCACGACTTGCCGCCGTCTTCACTTTCGTACAAGGAATATTTATCGGTCACGATCGCCAACCGGTCGGGATTCGTATGCGATTCGCGGATGCCGAGAGGCAGTTCGCCGTTCAAATCGACTTCCATCGGAGTCCATTTGTTGTAATCGGTTGAACGTTGGAAACCGTTCGCCCCGTACACGATCGCTTCTCCGTTCGACCGGGTTAAGACGATGTAGGCGGGAGCATCGGTGCGCTTGATAACCTCGTTATTGCCGGCGGTCAACTTGTATTCTGTCAGCCCTGCTTCACTTGTCGTCAGCAGCGAAGACCCTCCGGGCGCAACAGCCATCATATAAGCGACCGGTTCGATCGTTCCGGCCAAGCTCCAAGTCTCCCCGCCGTCTTTCGTTTCGTAGATATTGTTTTCCTGCTGATTGGTGAACACGTATAAGTGCTTCGGATCGTTAGGATCCTGCGCGAGCATGTGGGCATCCGGCACATCCGGCTTCGGTGCATTCGGCATCCCGTTCTCGATCGCCGCCCATGTCTCGCCGCCGTCCGTCGACCGCTGCACGAAGCCGTGTCCGGAAATGTAGATGATGTTCGTATCCTCCGCATCGACGAAATAGCCCATCACATCGTTCTGCGCGATCGCGGGAACCGCCCTCGTCCACTTTCCGTCACCGTATTCGTACATCCCGGTATGCGTCCCGATCCACATCGTTTCGCCGTCGGGCGCATACCCGAACGTGTGCGGGTGCGTCGGAGTGTTCACCGTCAACTCTTCTGTTTTGTTCGCGTTCACGACGATCGAGACGACCGCGGCAATTGCGAATAGCCCGATTGCGATACCGAATATCGCTGCGGCTCCGAATTTTGGGCCGCTGCGTTGTTGTTTCGATTTTGCCATGACACCCGTTCCTCTCGATACTTTTACCCAATTGTAAAGAAAATGTCCGCCTCAGGTCAAACTATCCCCCACCTGCAACTTCTTTCACCCGCTATCCCCGTAAATCAGGAACGTTCGTGTACCCCATCCGGCAAATGACCGGGCAGTTTTTCGTATATTCCTCCTCCCCCCGCTCTCCCCTCGACTCTCCCTCATTTATTGCTGTACTTGCTTCCCCACTATCTACACCTAGTTTACCCGTATCTCCTCATTTTCCCACCTCATGCTCTCCCCCTGGCTCAGGTGACCTTGCTCATTTTATTCGGTAGTTATAAATTCCCATAATTAACTTGTTTTTAGAACGTATGTTTGGTATTATCTCAATAGGGAATGTATGTTCGGAGGTGTTGTTTGATGGTTCAATCTCGGGAACCGGCAGTTCAAGGTTTTTTGTCGGAAGAAGATTGCATCGCATATTTTTATCGGATGAAGTGGCCGGACGGCTTTCGCTGTCCCCGCTGCGAGCATAGCCACGCCTATACCGTAAATACCCGCAGATTGCCTCTGTACGAATGCCGGTTTTGCCGCCATCAGACTTCCCTAACTGCAGGCACTGCGATGGAAGGCAGCCGCACACCTCTGCATAAGTGGGCCGTCGCCATGCAGCTTGTGTCCCAACCCGCCAGTATCAATGCGGTTCAGCTTGCCGAGCAAATATGCGTGACGTATAAGACAGCTTGGTCCATGCTGAGGAAGATTCGTCAGGCGATCAGCGACAACGACGCAAAGCAGCCTCTCTCCGGCGCAGTCAGAGCCGGTCCGGCTTTCTATGGCCGTACCACTCGGCAACCGTTCGTCCGGCATCCGCAGGAGCATCCCGTTATGGTTGGCGCAGCTTTTCATTTGAACGGCCAGCCTTCCTACATCAAAGTAAAAACCGTGCCCATGACGCATATGGACGGGAAGTCGATCCTTCGCTCAGGGGAGCATGATTTTGTAGAGCGGCATGTCGAGCCCGAAACTTTTGATGTGAGGATTCTTAAGCGTTTCCGCCTTCACGAAATCAATCTGCTTCCGGAAGTGTTCAAGCAAGCGAAGAAGTGGATCAACCGCACGTTTCACGGAATAGGCGCTAAATATTTGCAAAATTATTTGGACGAGTTTTGTTTCCGCTGCAATCAATCGTACCGCGACATGCCCGTCATGGACGTTCTCTCCGGTATTTGTTTGGCTTCTGCCCCGAGACCGGCAGTTCAATAATATAATGCTGTTGTTATATTGAGTTTCTTCGTGGCATCATTCTGGGCTTTTTTTGGTATTCTTTTGAGCTTCTTTTGAGCTTCTTTTGAGCTTCTTTTGAGCTTCTTTTGAGCTTCTTTTGAGCTTCTTTTGAGTTTCTTTCGAGCTTCTTTCGAGCTTCTTTCGAGCTTCTTTTTGAATTGCTTTCCGAGCCTCTTCCGAATTTCCTGTAAGCTTCTTTTTTGAGTTGCTTTTAAGCTTCTTTTTGAGTTGCTTTCCGAGCCTCTTTTTGAGTTGCTTTCCGAGCCTCTTCGAGTCCTTTTTTAGAGTCTGTTTTTTGAGGTTGTTGTAGTGTGTCTTTCTGAGTGGATGGGAGAGCGAGCGAACACTTTTAAACGAAGGGGATGGTCTCCCTCTCTAAAGCGCATATCAAGCCTGCAATGTATTGGCTCAAACCTTAAGTTTGTAATATCATAATAAGCACGGAGTCGATTTCTTAGATTTTGAGGTTGTTGCTGTGTTTCTTACTGAGTGGATGGGAGAGCGAGCGAACATTTTTCGAAGAAAGGGATGATCTCCCCCCGCACCCTAGAGTAAAAAAGACCCGCGCCGAATTGGCGCAGGCCGTAAGATCGCTAAAGCTCTATACGTACGGAATCGGATCCTTCAAGCCGGCCTCCGCAAAGCCTTTCAGCCGGAGCACGCACGAATCGCAGACACCGCAAGCAAACTCCTTGCCGTTGTAGCACGAAGTCGTGAGATGGTACGGCACGCCGAGACGAGTCCCTTCGCGAATAATGTCCGCCTTCGATAATAAGATCAACGGCGTTTCCACCCGGAACCGCTGCCCCTGCACGCCCGCCTTTGTCCCGAGCTCGACCGTCCGTTCGAACTGTTCGATGAACTCCGGGCGGCAATCCGGGTAACCGCTGTAATCAAGCGCGTTGACGCCGATGTAGAGCGCTTCGGCTCCCGACGCTTCGGCGTAAGAAGCCGCGATCGATAGGAACAATAGGTTGCGTCCCGGCACATACGTCACCGGAATGTCTTTGCCGCCGGGAAGCGCGCCTTCTAAAGACGATCCGTTCTTCAACACTGGAACGTCGATCGCGGAGTCGGTCAATGCGCTGGCGCCGAACTCGCGCAGGAACGGCAAATCGATGATCTTGTGCTGCCCCGACACGCCGTAAAACCGCGCAACCGCCCGCGCGTTATTGATTTCGATCCGGTGGCGCTGCCCGTAATCGAACGTGATCGGGTAAATATCGTACCCCGCTTCCTTCGCAAACCCCATACACGTAGTGCTGTCCAATCCGCCGCTTAAAATAACGACCGCTTTCTTACCCGACATAGGCTTCATCCGACCTCCTCAATTATACACCCCGCCTTGCGGGGAACCATCTCTCTCTTAAACCGCCCCGCGTCACGGGATCCTATTCCTCTACTACACACCCGGCATCGCGGGTCCCTATTCCTCTGCTACACACCCGGCATCGCGGGTCCCTATTCCTCTATTACACGCCTCGCGTCGCGGGATCCCAAATGATTTTGTGCAGCTGCATGTTCAGCTTCACGCCGGACAAGCCGCGCGCAAGCATCAGCTCGACCAGCCGCCGCGGCGGCATCGTCTCCCATACCGGGCTGAAGAGCGGCAAAGCCTTCGTCGGATACCGTTCGAGCACGCGAACAGCTTCTTCGAAGTCACGCTCGCTGCCGATGACGAACTTCAGCTCGTCGCATTCCCGAAGCAGCGCGAGGTTGCCGGCGATCATCCGCTGCGACTCGCCAGAGTCGGACAGCTTCCAATCGCATACGTACCGCACTTTCGGGGAATCGACGCCGGACAAGAACGGTGCAAGGTCGATCGCGCCGTTCGTCTCGACGTGGATGTCCGTCAGCTGTTCCATTGCGGCCAACGCGCGGAGCAGCGATGCGGACGTTTCGCCATATAGCAGCGGTTCCCCTCCCGTGAAGCATAGATTGCGCGACCGGTACCGCGCAACCTCGGCGACGATCTCGGGGATCGTCATCGTATATTCCGCTTCGGCGGGCGGATAAGAGTACTTCGTATCGCACCAAGTACACCGGAGATTGCAGCCGAACAACCGCACGAAGACGGTAGGGAAGCCTGCGCGGGTTCCTTCTCCCTCCACCGTTTCGAATATCTCCACCATCGGGATGCGTCGCGCGGAACCTTTTGCCTCCTCCCGCTTACTCATCTTGCTCCTCCATCATATCCTTCGTCACTTCGGCAAAGCTTGTCGGCGTCTCCCACAGCCTGATTTTCTCCAACTCCACGCGCGGGGACCAGCCTTCGGCCGACAGCGCACCCCGGATTTCCTCGAACATCCAGACGACCATATTTTCGGCAGTCGTATTCATCGGCGGGAGCACTTCGTTGATATACCGGTGATCGAGCACGTCGATGACGCGGTCCTTCGCAATCCGCTTCATGTCGGCGAAATCGATCGCGATGCCGCGATCGTCGGTTCGCCCGATCATCGTTACTTCAAGATGGTACGTGTGGCCGTGCAAGCTTTTGCACTTGCCTTCATAGCAAAACAAATGATGCGCACTGTCGAACGAAAACCGCTTGGAGAGGCGCACTCGTTTATTATGGTATTTGAGCTGCTCCGGCCGGATGTCGATCCCCAGCTGCTGCACTTTCCGCGGAATGTCGTAGCTCATAAGATCACCTTCAGTCAAATTACTTGTTTGTAAGAACGTCCTTTATGTTATCAAAAATACATTCTATTATAGCATGCCGGAAATTATATCTACAATGCACGCGGAATGCTTCCTTCCAACATTTTTGCGGTGTTCCGGACGGTTTTTTGCTTGAGAAAGATGCCGAAACGGACATACATGTGATAAACTCATAGAAACACTTTATTTGAGAAAAGGATACGGGGGAGAGATCCGGATGGCAAATCGGAAAATGCGTTCAGACATGATCAAGCGCGGGTTCGACCGGGCGCCGCATCGAAGCTTGCTGCGCGCGGCAGGAGTGAAGGAAGAAGATTTTGACAAACCGTTTATAGCGGTGTGCAACTCATACATCGACATTGTGCCGGGTCACGTGCACTTGCAAGAGTTCGGGATGCTCGTGAAGGAAGCGATTCGCGAAGCGGGGGGCGTGCCGTTCGAATTCAATACGATCGGCGTTGACGACGGTATTGCAATGGGACACATCGGGATGCGTTATTCGCTGCCGTCGCGCGAAATTATCGCCGATTCGCTTGAGACCGTCGTTTCGGCGCACTGGTTCGACGGCATGGTCTGCATACCGAACTGCGACAAAATTACGCCGGGCATGATGATGGGCGCGCTTCGCGTGAACATTCCGACCGTGTTCGTCAGCGGCGGACCTATGAAAGCGGGAAAGACGAGCGACGGCCGTTCGATTTCGCTGTCTTCGGTATTCGAGGGAGTAGGAGCGTACCAGGCGGGCAAGATCGACGAGAAAGGCTTGCAAGAGCTTGAGCAGTTCGGTTGTCCGACGTGCGGATCGTGCTCCGGCATGTTCACCGCCAACTCGATGAACTGCTTGGCGGAAGCGCTCGGACTTGCGATGCCGGGCAACGGCACGATCCTTGCGGTTGCTCCCGAGCGCCGCGAGTTCGTCAAGCAATCGGCGCGCCAGCTCATGAATCTTATCCAGATGGATCTGAAGCCGCGCGACATCGTGACGATCGAAGCGATCGACAACGCGTTTGCGCTGGACATGGCGATGGGCGGGTCGACGAATACGGTGCTTCATACGTTGGCGCTTGCGCACGAGGCGGGCATCGACTATCCGATCGGACGAATCAACGAAGTGGCTGCGCGCGTGCCGCATCTCGCGAAGATTGCGCCTGCGTCCGACTGGCACATCGAAGACGTGCACAACGCGGGCGGCGTAAGCGCGGTGTTGAACGAGCTTCTCAAGAAAGAAGGAGCGATCCACGCGGACCGCATTACGGTGACGGGCGGCACGATCCGCGACAATGTGAAGGATTCGCCGATCGCCAATTTCGACGTTATCCGGCCGATCGACAACCCGCACAGCGAGAAGGGCGGACTTGCGGTGTTGTTCGGCAACCTCGCTCCGGACGGAGCGATCGTTAAGGTCGGCGCCGTCGACAAGTCCGTCGGCGGTTACCACAGCGGACCTGCGATCTGCTTCGATTCGCAGGAAGAGGCGCTCGCCGGCATCGCGAACGGCAAAGTGAAAGAGGGGCATGTGGTCGTCATCCGGTACGAAGGGCCGAAGGGCGGACCCGGCATGCCCGAGATGCTTGCGCCGACGTCGCAAATCGTCGGCATGGGCCTCGGCGCGAAGGTCGGCCTTATTACGGACGGCCGCTTCTCCGGAGCGTCGCGCGGCATCTCGATCGGCCACATCTCCCCGGAGGCGGCCGAAGGCGGACCGATCGCGTTCGTTCACGACGGCGATATCATCGAGCTGGACTTGAACAACCGCCGCATCGAATTGAAAGTGAGCGACGAGGAGCTTGCGGCGCGACGCGCCGAGTGGAAAGGCTTCGAGCCGAAGGTGCGCACAGGCTACCTGGCGCGTTACTCGAAGCTGGTCACCTCCGCATCCACCGGCGGCGTGATGAAGATCTAATCGGCTTGCAGGCCGGCTGGCGTAAGCGGTCTGGTTGGCCGGTGCGGACCGTCGAAAAATAAGGGAAGTACGGTCCCTTAAACGGGTATTTTGGCTATGGTCACATAAAATAAAGGAACCTGAGGGCTCTATTCACTCGATTCAGTCGGGAAACAACCGGTTTTCGAGCTAATAAGACCCTAGGGTTCCTTTATTTTTTCCCGGATGATGCATTTCGATTACATTAGGCCCTGTACTTCCTTTATTTCCCTGCCGGCGGCGGAGCCGGACACGGGGGCGGACGCGGAACCGGTCGCGGGACCAGCCCCGAAGTCCGGATTCACCGCCTCTTCCAAGTACCGGTGCATGTCCTCATCGTACAAGAAACGCTGTTCTTCGCTCCAGCCGAGCTTCTCCGCCATCGCGTTCGACACGGCGTCCTTCCATCTGATAACCCCGGGCCTGTCGAAGAATAGCCGCCCGGTCCGGCGGATCCAGAAATCCTCGGGTTTCACCGCCATTTCCTCTTCGATGGCATACAGCAGCTCGGCAGCCAAGCCGAGAGGCAATCCGTGCCTGTCGGCGAACGCCGGGTGCCCGGCCGCAAGCCGATAGAGCTTGCCGGCGTTCGACCCGTACCTGCGAGCGATCCGGGACGCTTCATCCTGGGTCAGTCCGCTCGCGACACCCAGCGGAGTCTGCTGCCGGACGTATGATTCGAAGCGTTCCGAACCTCCGACGTCGCCGCCGGATATCGGCATCGCCCGGGTACGGCACGGGGCCGCCGGTTGAAGACCGTCTTTCATCCTCATTTCGTCCACCCGGTTGACGACCGTCTCGGCCATCTTCCGGAAGCCGGTCAGTTTGCCGCCCGCAATAGAAATAAGACCCGATGGAGAAACAAAAATTTCATCCTTGCGGGATACTTCCGACGGATCTTTGCCCTCTTGCCGGATCAGCGGTCTGAGGCCGGCCCAGCTTGATTCGACATCGCCTTTCGCAAGCTTCAACGAGGGGAACATAGAGTTAGCCGCGTCAAGCAAATAACGGCGGTCTTCCTTCGTCATTGTCGGGTGTGCGGTATCGCCGGCGTAATCGGTATCCGTCGTGCCGACGTACGTTTTTCCGTCCCGCGGAATGGCGAACACCATCCGGCCGTCCGGCGTATCGAAATATACCGCTTGCCGCAGCGGGAAACGCTGCTGATCGAACACGAGATGAACGCCTTTAGTAAGCCGCAGCGTCTTTCCCTGCTTCGAGCGGTCCATCTCCCTTAGCGTATCGACCCACGGGCCTGTCGCGTTAACGATATGGCGGGCGCGGACTTCATAGCCGACTCCGCCGATCGCGTCGCGGATAACCGCTCCAACCAACCGTCCCCCCTCATATATAAATGACTCCACACCCGCATAATTGACCGCCATTGCCCCGTATTCCGCCGCCTTTTTCAATACTTCTACGGTAAGCCGGGCGTCATCGGTGCGGTACTCGACGTAATACCCGCTTCCCTTCAGCCCCTCCCGCTTCAGCAGCGGTTCCTTGGCCAGCGTTTCCTTCACGTCGAGCATTTTGCGCCGTTCGCTCTTTTTCACCTTTGCCAAGAAATCGTAAACGCGCAAACCGACCGAAGTCATCAACGGCCCGAACGTGCCTCCTTCATACATGGGCAGAAGCATCCATTCGGGCGTGGTTACATGCGGTCCGTTCTCATAGACGATCGCCCTCTCTTGCCCGACTTCCGCGACAACGCCGACTTCGAACTGCTTCAAGTACCGCAGGCCGCCGTGGACGAGCTTTGTTGAACGGCTCGAGGTGCCCGCCGCGAAATCCTGCAGCTCGACCAGCGCCGTCCTCCATCCGCGGGATGCCGCGTCCAGCGCGATTCCC
Organism: Paenibacillus alkalitolerans; assembly: GCF_016482785.1. GTDB lineage: Bacteria > Bacillota > Bacilli > Paenibacillales > YIM-B00363 > Paenibacillus_AE > Paenibacillus_AE alkalitolerans. The sequence continues at coordinate 62,772 of NZ_JAEMXM010000020.1, forward strand.
GCCCCGGTAATGCCTCCGCCGATAATCATAAGGTCGACAGGTTCGCCCGACATCGAAGCCAACGCGGCATTTCTATGCAGAGCGGAAAAGGAATGATTCATAAACAGCTCCTCCTCGAAAATAAAAACCACGATCAGCCGCTTCCGGTACCCTTGCGGGGTTGCGGAAGTTGTTGTCGTGGTTTCTCCGATTCTCAAACCGATATTAACTTAGGTTTATTCTATCATACGATGCGCTTGAACGCCATAGCCGACTGCACCGCGCGCCGCCACCCTTCGTATAGCTCGTCGCGCCTGCGCTCCGCCATCTGCGGCTCGAAACGCCGCTCCGTCTCCCGCAGGTTGCGGATTTGCTCCCGGCCGCTCCAGAATCCGACGGCCAGACCTGCCAAGTAAGCTGCCCCGAGTGCGGTCGATTCGTTCACGGACGGCCGCTCGACCGTCACGCCGAGCATATCGCTCTGGAACTGCATGAGCAGGTCGTTGGCGACGGCTCCGCCGTCCACTCGCAGCGTCCGCAGCTTCATGCCGGCGTCCTCTTGCATCGCGTCCAGTACGTCCTTCGTCTGATACGCGAGCGACTCCAGCGTTGCCCGGACAAGATGCGCCTTCGTCGTTCCGCGCGTCAGCCCGAAGACGGCGCCGCGAACGTCCGAATCCCAGTACGGCGTCCCCAGGCCGACGAACGCCGGCACCAAGTAAACGCCGCCGGTCGATTCGACCTCCGATGCGAGCGCTTCGCTTTCGTACGCGGAATCGATCAAGCCCAGCTCGTCGCGCAGCCATTGAACCGCCGAGCCCGCCACAAACACGCTTCCCTCAAGGGCGTACTCCGTTACTCCGCCCAACTGCCAAGCCACCGTCGTCAGCAGGCCGTGTTTGGACGCTTTCGCCTCGCTTCCCGTATTCATCAGCATGAAGCAGCCGGTGCCGTACGTATTTTTCGCGCTTCCCGGCTGATGGCAGCCCTGCCCGAACAGCGCCGCCTGTTGGTCGCCGATGACGGAAGCGATCGGCCATGCCGCCCCGAACAGCGAAGGCTCCGTACAGCCATACACTTCCGAAGACGATCTCGCTTCCGGCAGCATCGCGCGCGGAATGTCAAGAATGCTCAGCAATTCGGCGTCCCACCGGCACCGGTGAATATCGTACAGAAGCGTCCGGGAGGCGTTGGAAGGATCGGTCACATGAACGCGTCCTCCGGTAAGCTTCCAGACGAGCCACGTATCGATCGTCCCGAACAGAAGCTCTCCCCGCTCGGCGCGTTCTTTCGCCCCTTCCGTCTCGCGCAGCAGCCATGCGATTTTCGTGCCCGAAAAATACGGATCGAGAAGAAGTCCCGTTTTGCTTCGGAATAACGGCTCATGCCCCGCCTCCTTCAGCTCCGCGCACAATGAGGCGGTCTGCCGGGACTGCCAGACGACCGCCCGGCGGATCGGCTTGCCGGTCGCCTTGTCCCAGACGACCGTCGTCTCGCGCTGGTTCGTAATGCCGGCCGCCGCCACTTCCTCTGCGCTTACCCCTGCTTGCTGTAACGCTTCGCGAATGACATTTACAGTCGACTCCCATATTCGTTCCGCGTCGACCTCGACCCATCCGGGCCGCTCATAATGCAGCGGAATTTCTTCCCGCGCGATGCGCACGATACGCCCGTCCCGGTCGACCAGCATCGCCCGCGTACTTGTCGTGCCTTGATCCACAGCAAGAATATACGGTTTCATGACGTCACAGTACCTCCCGACCGATGATCTCCACTATCTCCACAAATCCGCACGCGACGTCGTAATGGCCGCCGCTCCGGCCGCCAGCGCCGCTTCCACTTCCCCGAACGTGCGGATCAGCCCTCCGGCGATGACCGGAATGCCTGTGCGTTCGCGCACCTCGGCAATCAAATGCGGAAGGATGCCCGGCAGCACCTCGATCAAGTCGGGCTCCGTCTTCTCCACCAGCCCGATGCTTGTCTCCAGCGCGCCGGAATCGATAAGGAACATCCGTTGGATAGAGAGCAGCTTGTTTTGCTTCGTCTTCTGAATGACGGCGGTCCGGGTGGAGATAAGACCTGCGGGGCGGATATGCTGACACAGAAATTCGGCCGCATATTCGTCGTTCTTCAGCCCGTCGATCAGATCGGCGTGAAGGAGCACCTTCTTGCCGCTGCCGGCCGCCAGATCCACCATCGTCTTCAGCTGGCCGACCCGCCCGCCTAACAAGACGATATAGACGAACGGGGTTGTAAGCAGCCGTTCCAATTCTTTGATTTGCCGGACGGCCGGGAGCACCTTCTGGCCTTCGAAAAGCCCGTAACGAACATCCTGAGCCATGTTACGCATCCTCTGCCGGCGCCGCGCAGCTGTCGCGAACCGTGAGCACGGTAGGCAGGACGATTTTCTTGGCGATTTGCCGCTTGGCGGCGAGTCTTTCGATGAGCAGCTCCACCGCCGTCTCCCCCATGAACTCCATGTGCACCTTCACCGTCGTGAGCGGCGGCTGCAAATAGGCGGAAATCGCGATATCGTTAAACCCGACGACGGAAATGTCCCTCGGCACCTTTACCTTCGCTTCGTGAACCGCCCGGAGCACGCCCACGGCCATCGAATCGTTCTCGACGAAGAAGGCGGTCGGACGCCGTTCCTGCGCAAGCGCTTGTTTCATCAACCGGTACCCGTCCTCGGCGTATAATTTCTCACCCGTATACACGTATGAAGGATTGTACATATTGCGTTGCTCCAACCATTCCCGGAATATGATCTCCCGGTCGTCCTTCACCCGTCTGTTCTGGACGCAGTTGCGGCTGCCGATATAGCCGATCTCACGATGTCCGAGGCCGGCCAGATAGGCTAACAGCTCGCCTACCGATTTCCGGAAATCGAGAACGACCGAATCGAACCGGTTGTCGTCGGGCGATGAATCGACGAAAATCAAATGTTCCATCTCGCCCGGGAACCGCTCGATGTCTTCCTTTTCAAACCGTCCGATGGCGATGATTCCATCCAACGGTTCGCCGTTCCATTCCAACTCCCCGGAATCATGCAGGAACAGCCTCACGCATTCGATTTGCCGCTGGAAGCATTCGCGCTCCACGCCAAGCCGGACCGCCAGGTAATAAGGATCCAGCAGCTCCTCTTGCTCGGTGTACCAACTGACGAGCCCGATCCGGAGTCTTTCCTTCATAACCGACCCGTTGCGCTCGCGAGGCGTCTTGTAATTGAGCTGCTGTGCGATTTCGAAGATCCGCTTGCGCGTCTCGTCCGAAACCGACAGGCTCGGATCGTAGTTCAGAACGCGGGATACGGTCGCTAACGACACGCCCGCCATTTGAGCAATCTCTTTGATCGTAGCCAAAATCCGTCCCCCTTCCCGCACTTCATCTCCGGCCTGCCGGACCCTCTTCGTCCGCAGGCACGATCATGCTGTCATAAGGCTTCAATGTCAACCCGCGGAACGACTTCTCCTCCGCCGTATGGTTAAGCACGAACCAGTATCTCGCCTCTCCGTCCTCCCGGACGTAAACTTCCACGCCCGGCTCACTCTCAATATGACATATGCCGTTTCGATTGACAATCGTCCGGGCTATGGCGTCAAGCGTCTCTTCCGCCAATCCGCCCCCGATGTAATACGCTTCCCCTTCGCCGTAACGGTTGCGGGTAACGGCCGCTTCGGGGAAGAAAGGATCGTCGAACCGGTACAGCGTTTCCGCCGTTACGGGGATGAGCAGATCCCGCCACACCGCGCAGGCGGACCGTTCCGGCAGCAAGCTTTCCGCCGCTGCATTCCCCGCCGCGGCCGCCACGACCGGCACCATCTTGTCCTTCGGAAGAGCCTCGGAAGCTTCGATCCGGACACCGCACAGATCCGCTACGGGACCGGGAAGCGCCGCCCCGAGACGCAAATTGTTATTCTTGTCTTTCAAGCCGGCGCGGAACGAGAATACGACCGTCCCTCCATTGGCGGCGAATGTCTTCAACCGCTCGGCGAGCCCGTCGTCGATCATTTGAAAAGCCGGCAGCAGCAAAACCTTATACCGGGAAAAGTCCCTGTCCGCCGGTATGACATCGATCCGGCAGTTCAGGCGGTAAAACGGCGCGTAAAGCCGAAGCAGCTCCGCGGTAAAATCGAACGCTTCGCTCTGCCTCTGGAACCGCCACGACCAAATGTTGTCGTAATCGTACAGTACCGCGATATCACTTTGGATTTCGGTTTGCAGCAGTTCCGCGTAAGGCGCGATTTCCGAAAACACCGAACGAACCTCGTCGTATTTGCGCCCCCGGACGTTGTCATGGTCGACAATGCCGAGACAAAATTGTTCCGCCCCGCGCGTCATCGCCCGCCAGCAAAAATACAACATATCGGTGCAGCCGTGGGCGAACGCCTGGAACGACCACATCCGGGCTTGATTCGGCCGCGGAAGATAGCCGATCACATCGTGGCCCTGCGCCCCCATCAGCTCCTCTACGATCCAGTAGTTCCTGCCCTTCAAGCCGCGGTTGAAATCGTGCGACATTGCGATCGCGTAAGGCGGAATCGGTTCCGCCAGCCCGCCCCACACGGGATAATTATCGTAAGACACGAAATCGAAAGGCTTCGTATGCTCCGCATGGTCGAACCATTTGCCAAAGAAGCCGCCCGACACGTTGGTCATGACTGTCTGATGATCGCCCTTGCATCTCCGTACGATTCCCGTCATTTCCTCGGCAAATCCGTTGACGGACCGGGAACGAAAGCGTGCCCAATCGAGCTGGAGAGACGGATTGTGCGTCGTGATCGTCTTCTTCGGAACCGGAATTTCATCGAAATCGTTGTATGTCTGGCCCCAGAAGATGGTGCCGTACGTATCGTTCAGCTTGTCTATCGAGCCGTATTTGTCCTTCAGGAACCTCTGGAACGCCGCGTGACATTGCCCGCAATAACACATGTCGCTTCCTTCGTGGCCGAATTCGTTGTCGACCTGCCACGAGACGATCGCCGGCTCGTTCCGGTAATGTTCCACCAGCTTCTCCGTGATTCTTGCGCTGTAACGCCGATATTCCGCGGAATTGAAGCAGTACTGCCGCCTCCCGCCGAATGCTCTGGGGTTACCCGCTTCGTCCTCGGACAAAATCGCCGGGTGCTTCTTCGCGAGCCATGCCGGAAACGTGGCCGTCGGCGTACCGAACATAATGCTTAGTCCTTTGTTTTTCAGCTTTGCGATTACGGAATCGAAGAAGGAAAAATCGAACTCCCCGTCGCGCGGCTCCATCCGGTGCCATGCAAATTCCCCGATGCGCACCATGTTGGCGCCCAGCCCCACGATACCTTCCATATCTTCATCTATTAAATGTTCGGGCCAATAGTCCGGATAATAATCGACGCCCAAATACATGACTGTTTCTCCTCCTATCCGATGCGACTAACTCTCTCTACTCTTTGACCGCCGTACCGAGCATGCCCGAAATGAAATGCCGCTGCAGCAGCAGGAAGAAAACAATAATCGGGCCCGTAGCGAGCGTTACGCCGGCCATCACTTGCCCGTAGTCGATCCGCGACAACCCGAACAGGGTTGACAGCGCGACCGGCAGCGTGTACATGTCTTTCGTGGAAGCGGCGACGAGCGGCCACAGGAAGTTGTTCCATTGGTACATAAACAGAAAGATGGCCGTGGCGGCCAATGCCGGTTTCATCGACGGCAAAATGATGCGCGTAAACAATCCCCACTCGCTGACCCCGTCGATCCGCCCCGCCTCCATGATCGCGTCCGGAACCGCAAGCATGTTTTGCCGCATGAGGAAGATCGCGAACGGATACGCCAGGTTCGGCAAAATAAGCGCCTGATACGTGTTAAGCCAGTCCAGCGCGGCCATCATCTTGAACAGCGGAATGATAAGCGCATGGAACGGCACCATCATGGACAAAAGAAACGTCGTGAATAACGCGTCGCGGCCCTTGAACCGGAATTTCGCAAAAGCGTAGCCGGCCATTGTACAGATCGTCAAACTGAGGGCGGTAAACACGATAACGACAAACAGCGAGTTGAACATGACGCGGCCGATTTGGATCGACTCGTTCAAGTTGACGACATTTTCGATAAACTTGCTTCCCGGCAAAAGCACCGGCGGCTTGGCGAACACTTTGCCGCTTTCGTTCGTAGAAGCGATCACCGCCCAATAGAACGGGAATAAAGAGACGAGAGCTCCGATGAACAGCGCGGCATACAACAACAATGAAGAGATCCGGTTTTTCAGCGCCATATCATTCATCCCCCGTCACTTTGAATTGTATGAACGACAGGATTGCGATCAGCAGCACGATCACATAAGCCAGCGTCGAGGCGTAGCCGAAATCATAGTACCGGAAGCCCGTCTGGTACAAATACATGCCGATCGTGAGCGTCGCATCGCTCGGACCGCCTTTGGTAAGCGTGTACGGCTCGTCGAACAATTGCAGCGTGCCGATGGTGGACAAGATGGCCGTGAACAGCAGAACCGGCTTCAGCTGAGGGATCGTCACCGTGAAAAACTGCCGGATTTTGCCCGCTCCGTCAAGGCTTGCCGCTTCATAAAGCGATTCGGAAATGTTCTGCATCGCGGCCAAATAGATGACCATGTTGTAACCGGTCCAACGCCAGGTCATCGCCAGAATAAGCGCCGCTTTGGCCCAGACCGGGTGAGACAGCCACGGCGCCGCGCCCAGACCGAGAGACATCAGCAGTTGGTTGATGATGCCGTCACTCATGAGCATAATCGAGAAAATGATCGAATACGCCACGAGCGAAGTGACGGCCGGCATGAAGAACGATACGCGGAACAAGCCTTTCGCGCGCTTCACCGAGTTCAGGAACGACGCCAGAATGACGCTGAGGGACAGCATCACCGGCACTTGGATAATAAGGATGACAAACGTATTTTTCAGTGCGGTCCAAAATATTTCATCGCCGAACAGACGCCGGTAGTTGTCCAAGCCTCCGAACGTCATTTCGCTCCCCTGGCCCGTTTGGAAGCTGAGCAGAAACGAATAGACGATCGGATAGACCATAAAGATGGCGAACAGGACGATCGCCGGCGACAAAAACAAATAAGGCACGTGCACCTTTGTTCTCATTACAGGTCCTCCCCAGGGCCGGTCGTCGAAAAGGAACGAGAGATTCGGGACGCTGCCCAAACCTCTCGCGACATTTCCGTCAACCGTTAATTTACTTGGCGTTGCGTGCGGCCTGCCAGACGGTCGGCCGCTTCTTTAAGCGCCTCCGCCGGATCTTTGCCGTTAAAGACGTCCGCCTGCGCTTTCACCGCTTCGTCCAATGCGAGAGCATAGTCCTTCGTGTAATACGGAGTCGGGATGTCCGCCATCTCTTCGCTGAACAGCTTCCAAATTTTTTGGCCGCCGAAGAACGCGACTTCGCTGTCAAACAACTCGTTCTCGTATGCGCTTGAGAGCGAAGGGAACAGGCCGTATTTATCCATGGCCATAACCTGCACGTCAGCCGTTGTCGCAAAGTATTCCATGAAACCGTACGCTGCGTCGGCGTTTTTGGAATCGGCCGGAATCATCCAGCTGCTGCCGCCAAGGTTCGCCGCGCGGTTTCCGCCTTTCTCAAAAGCCGGCAGCTGGAACACGCCCCACTTGCCGTCCGTGTCTTTCGCCTGATCGATGATCGTTCCGTAATACCATGCGCCGAAAGGAATCGTCGCCACAGAACCGTCGATCGTCGCGGACACGATACCGTCCCAGCCGTTGACGTCTTTCACAAGATCGGCGTCGCCGAATTTTTTCAGCATGGCCATCGCTTTGACGACTTCCGGATTGTTGAAATCGATGTTGCCGTCTTTGTCGAAATAGTACACGCCAAGCTGGTTCATCATCATGCGGAAGTTGGCGTCGTCTTTAAATTTGTCGGCCGGGATCGCATAAGCGCCCGTCTTGCTCTTGATCGTTTGCGCGGCGGCGAAGAAATCGTCCCACGTCTCGATTTGGGAAGCGTCCACGCCTGCCTGCTGGAACAGGTCAGTGCGGTAGAACATGCCCGTCGGGCCCGCGTCAAACGGTAAAGCGTAATATTTACCGTCTTTGGAGGTCAACTGTTTCTTGAAGTCCGGGAACAGGTTCGCTTTCTCGTCGAAGCCTTTGTCGGATAAGTTGACGAACCCTTTCGGGAACGCTTCGAGGTAACCTTGAATGCGGTCGTCTTCTACGAGCACGATGTCCGGAAGACCGGCACCGCCGGCAGCCAAGCCTGTCGACAGTTTGTCGTATACGTCCAGACGCCCGAGATCCTCGACTTTAATGCTGACGTTCGGATGATCTTTCTGATACATGGCCATCGCTTCGTTCAATGCGCCTACGTTAACGTTCCAAGCCCACGCGGTTAGCTCCACTTTCTCGTCGCCGGTTCCCCCGCCGGCCTCCGGCTTGCCGCCGCCGCCCCCCGTGCATGCTGACAGAACGAGCAGCAGCGCAAGAAGCAATGTGAACAACTTCGTCATTTTTGACATGTGTTTGTTCCCCCTACGTAAATTTATAATTCTCATGACAAACCGTTTTTGAAAGCGTTTACCGTTTACGTAATTTATTTTACCGCTAATTTTACTAAAAATCAATCGTTATTTGCGTAAAATTTTACTAAATACACACTTCACATGAACCGTCGTTAAAAGTTTGTGACTCTAGTCGATATATTAACCAACTATGATTGACTAATTTGCAGGCACACCGACAAATGCACATACTTTCGGCTAATCGGCGAAACCCCCTGAGTTATGCGCCGTATAGCGGAAATTATTTTCCTCTAGAAACAGAATCATAAGATTTACGCATGTAGAGCGGAAATATTTTTCCGCTGTGAGTCTCCTAACGACCATATCGCGAGTTTGATTTGTACGTAGCGGAAGTTTTTTGTCGCTACAGTAGAAGAAATTGTCCAGTACGCGCTCCAACGGAAATTCTTTTCCGCTGCATACGCGAAAAAAAACCCCCTTGGCCGGGAGCCAAACGGGGCTAAAGATGGATTATTTTATTTAATTCACGTTACCCTTGATCATCCCCCACTCGCGAATTTCGTAACGGCGCGCGTTATGTACAATGTATGGGTCGTTCAGCACCCAATCCTTCACTTGTTCCTCACTGTCCGCGATGTAGATGACCATGCCGCCCCAACCGTCCAAAAACCGTCCATAGGAGAAAATGTTCCCATCGTCCCGCAGCTTCGCCAAATAGTCCAGATGCGCCTCACGGTGCTCCGCGCTTTTCTGCTCATCGAGCATCGGCAAAAATACCACAAAATACTTCTTATCGCCCATATGGCTGTCCCTCCCCTTGTTTACTTCGGATAATATACATTAACTTCGGACAAAAGAAAAGACTTGCCGGGGCATGTTTCACTATACCTCCGGCAAGCCTTCCGATGCTCTCTTCAATGCACTTGCTCGCTTTCGAAATGCAGCTCGTCGATTTTCCGATTCTGGTGCAGCACCGACAAGTTCAATTCCTTGTACTCCTTCTCTTTATCCAATTCCCGCATCAACAGCGTGGCGATTATTTCCCGTTCTTCATCCGTGCACGCTTCCCGGAACTCGATAAAGCCGGACAGCTGGCGGCTGGCGATATCGACCGTCGCGGTGCCGATCGGCAAGCCGCCCCGCGCTTGGTCGTAAATTTCATAAGTCAACATGTCACCGTCGTCGCGCGCAAGCGACACGATGAAATCTTCATCGCGCGTTCCCCGGCCGATTTCGATCTCAGGCGTATCGAGCAAATCTTCGTGCGTCAATTCGATTTGTTCCAGCTCTTCGCCCTTGTGTTTAACGCTGATCCGGAACTCGTCGACGGCTTCCTCGTCAAAGTCGGACACAATCAGATCGGTCACCGCTTCAATCTCTTCGTCGCTCGGGCGGAACTTAAAGTCGATTTCGCCGAAGCATTCGGTTCCGCGAAGCTGGAAGAAAGCTTCCGCCACCCAATCCATGTCGTGGTCGTATACATGATACTCTACCTTGTTTCGCTGTTCCCCGACAATGACAAGCTCATAATACGCGGCATCGCGTTCATCGGGCGCGTCCTCTTCCATGTTAGCTATTTTATTTCGTCTCATTTCGATGCGGTCAAGATCCTCCGCGTCTTCATCGCCGATTTCGTCGTCGTCGTAATCGAACAACATCGCATCGTCCATATCGTCGTCGTAGTCGTCGAAATCGTAATCATTCGCGTAACCGGTCTCGTCCGCGTCATCCATCACTTTCGCTTGGCCGAGCTCGTCCGTGCCGGTCGAAATAATATGGTCGTACGGACTGTTCGTTACAACTACGTCGCAATCGGCGGCGCGTACCGCCATTATGACATCTTGAATGTAGTTGCGGACATAGCGGTCGATTTGCTTCTTCTCCCCGGCGGAGATGGACGTTCGGTCGAGCTGCACGGAGCCGCCGACACGATCGCCTTCGCGGTACACAAGGGTAATGTTGCCGGCGTACCGCCCGTTAATGAGAATGTCGTGAATTTCTCCTCCCGATGTCTTCAGATCGGGTCGCAGTACAATATTGGTCACGGTTCGCACCCTCCGACGTGTTGAGTTGGCTGAACATGAGTAACATATTGTAGCGTTTCCTTTTTTGCGGACGGTCATTCGAAAACCCCTTCACCGCTGCATGATGCGACAAAGGGGGCTTAGTTTCAAGAAATGAAGTTACTTATGAAAAAATGACTGTCTCCCATCGGTTCATTTCATTTTTTGAAGTTATTGCCGTCCATTTCCACCCACTTGTTCGTCTTCGGCGGCGGGACGAACGCCGCCAGCCGGTCCATCAGCCGTACCGGATCCTCATCGACGACGAGCAGTGCGGTTTGTGCAGCGGGGAGAAATCCGGCGTCCGACGCACGCCGGATAAATTCAACGAGCGGGTCGTAAAACCCCGCCGTATTCACAAGGCCCACGGGCTTCGCATGGATGCCGAGCTGGAGCCAGGAGACCGCTTCAAACAGCTCCTCGAACGTACCGTAGCCCCCCGGCAGGGCTACGAACGCATCCGCAAGGCTCGCCATCTTCGCCTTGCGCTCGCGCATGTCGGCCGTCTCGTGAAACTCCGTGAGGCCGGCATGCCGCATTTCGCCGCGGAACAGCTCCCGCGGCATAACCCCTACGGCGCGTCCGCCGCTCTCCAGCGCCGCATTCGCCACACGGCCCATCAGCCCCATGTTGGAGCCTCCGTACACCAACGTCAGGCCGCGGGCCGCGATTTCCGCGCCGAGCCGCGCAGCCGCCTCGGCGTATTCAGGCCGGTTCCCGGGATTGGAACCGGCAAACACACAGACGCTTCTCATATCCAAGCGTCACCCCTCCTTGCTTCGGTATTACCTTCGCGGACAACCTTCGGTTGCCTCCTTGCCGCCGTAATTGAGCAAGCCTTCCAATTCTTCGCCGGTCAACTCCCGCACCTCGCCCAATGCGAGACGCTCGTCCAACCGCAGGCTGCCCATCGATATCCTCTTTAAGTACGTGACCCTTTTTCCAACCGATTCAAACATACGCTTCACTTGATGAAACTTGCCTTCGGTAATCGTGAGCTCGATTTCCGACGTCCATTCGGGTTCGGAGCCCGGAGCTTGCCGGACGGAAAGCACGCGCAGCTCAGCCGGCAGCGTTACATACCCGTCGTCCAGCCTCACTCCGCGCGCGAACGCCTCGCCGTCCTCGTCCGTCACCCGTCCCGCCACCTTCGCGTAATACGTCTTCGGCACGTGCTTCTTGGGCGACAGAAGCCGGTGCGCCAGCCGGCCGTCGTTCGTCAGCAGCAGCAGCCCCTCCGTGTCTTTGTCGAGCCTCCCGACCGGAAACGGCTCGAACGCCGCATGCTCCGCCGCCAACAAATCGACGACCGTCTTGTCGCGCAAGTCCTCCGTCGCGGAGACGACGCCCGCAGGCTTGTTCATCAATATGTAAATAAATTCTCTGTAGCGTACCCGTTCCCCGTCAACGTTCACTTCGTCGTTATACGGATCCACTTGAAGTCCGCTGTCTTTCGCAACTTTGCCGTTCACCGTTACGAGTCCCGCTTTTACGAGCTGCTTAATCTCGGTCCGCGTACCGTATCCTATGTGGCCCAGCATTTTGTCCAGCCGTAGTTTTCCTTTCGCCATATGGATCGTTCCTTCGCTTATGCCGATTGTCACGATTCGTTCATAGTGCCATTAACGAACATATAGTATAATTGTAGTAATTTGAGACAAACCATACGAGGTGAGACGCAATTATGAAATCCAGATCCCGATCCAAACCGATTATTACCCGCAAACTCGTTATTTATTTAGCCGTATTCGCCGTATTGGTGGCGGCGCTTGCCTTCGTGAACGCCCAATCGAACGTCGCCAGCAGCGACAATGTGTACGGCGTGCCGGCTTCGCAATTGTCCGACGCCACCCGGAAGACGCTCGACGATCCGAATTATCAGAACATCGTTTTGCCCGAGCAGCTGGATCAACGGATCGCAAACAAAGATTCGTTCTTTGTTTACTTCTTCTCTTCGACGTGCCCGTACTGCATGGAGACGACGCCGAAGCTGAACCCGATCATCGCCGAAGCCGGCGTGGACGTTCCGCAATTCAACCTCGAGGTGTATCAGGACGGTTTTTCCAAGTATAACATAGTGTATACGCCGACGCTTGTGTACTACGAGGACGGCGTCGAGAAGGACCGGATCGAAGGCGGCCTTGTGGACGGGAACGACATCAACACGGAAAAGACGTTCAAAGATTTCTTTGAGAAATATAAGGACAAAACGACGTCATGATTCGAAAAGCGATGCATTATCGTAAGTTATGGAGTGTGGCGGGCATTGTATTGATCGGCCTGTTCGTTCTCGGCGGCTGCACCGGCGGCGGCAATGATGCCGGGCACGGCGGGCATACGGGACACGCGCAAATTCCGGACAATTTCGAAACGACGGCTTCCGCCGACGTGCTTCCATCTTTCCTGGAATCGTTCTCCCCCACGACGAAGGATCTGTACGCTAAGGCGGACGCTCATGCGGACGTGTTGAAGGAGCTTAACTGTTATTGCGGCTGCATGGAGTACAATGATCCGCATGATTCCTTATATCGGTGCTTTATTGCGGAGAAAAATGCGGACGGCGTCACATGGACCGACCATGGCGCGTTGTGCGGAGTATGCATGATGGAAATCCGCGACGCCGTCAATATGGCCGAAGACGGCAAGAGCCTGGACGAAATTAAAGCCCACATCGACGGCACGTACGGCGGCGGTGTGTAATTTTTGCACAACATTATCCCATAATTACCAATACACTCCTTATAATAAGTAAAGGAGGGGTTTCTTTTTTGAGGAGATTATCTTTGGCGTTTTTGTTAGTTATTGCTGCCGCTTTTTTGTCCGGCAAAACGGCGAGTGGAAAGTGAGCAGAGATTGGAATCAGCGCCTTGATCCGAAAACGTTGGAATAAGGAGAGGGACCTTTATACCCGTTGCAACAACTATGTACATGACTCCGGTTACGATATTGTAAGCCCGTTATTGGCGGACCCTTAATGCAACCAGTGTGTTTGCATTAAGGGTTTATGCCTCATATGTTCATTCCCATCATAACCTGCAAAGAAGCTCCTCTTAGAAAGGTAGATGTTTCTTAGGAGGCCACCACGATGGAACATTTAGTGGCGGTATGCTGCCCACGCTCGAAATAAGTTCATTGGCAGCGTTGAAAACCGACTTCCCCCAATTCCCTGCTTCATCCCAAATCTCAAGTTCTTTTTTGCCGCCAATGTACTCCAAATAATTTTTAAGCGGGTTACCGGCTGACGTGACATTCAAATGATACTTTATGCCAGGAGCAGGACTCCACCATTCTTTGTAAGTCAAATCGTCAAGAGAAACGTTAATCCGTTCAATCATTTTGTCGGCCGTTCCAATCTTGTTGGACCAAACCCCTTTCCAATATTTATAATTTCCACGATTATAATATTCTTGTAATAACTTTTGATCCCAACCAATTTCCATTACTTGCATTAATTTATCGCGTGCCATACTGGAGTCTGACCAAACGCGTTTCCAATATTCTTGAAACTCCGTATTCCAGAACTCCTGAGTTGTTATGTCTCCAAAAGAGATTTTAAACCTCTCGATCATCTTATCGGCCGTTCCGGTTGCATCTGACCAAACACCTTTCCAATACTTTTCAATTTTATTCCAATGCTCAACAACCATTTGTCCGTTCGGGAGTATATTGAATTTATACAGGAATTTCCCTGCGCGATCCAACACGGCTTTACTAACTAATTGCTTGAATCGAAATAATTCAGATGTATATTCGAGGGAGTCGTTCCATATTTCCCTCAGGGTCTCCCCAGCATGGTTTACTGTCTTTCTAGCATAAATGCCAAGATCACGGAAGTCATCCTTTATACCCTTCAAAAACTCAAGCAGTGCATCTCTTGCTGATCGCATAAACATGTGCAACCAGTCATCCGGAATGATGATCGTTGTTGGTCTTAGCGGAGAACCTTTCTCCGCCAGTCCGTCCAGAACCAAGTAATCGAGGCGAGAGGATTCCCTGCCATCGGGAGATTCCCGATCCGGTTTATCCACCCAGTCATTATATTTAGTTGGCCCATAAGCAAACTCCCACCAGTGCCAAGTATCATGAGTTTCAAATCGTGTGAGTTGTTGGCGTAATGTGAATACATCATCGGATAACCACGCCCATAGACCGTTCGGATTCCCGACAAACTTCAAATACTGAAAAAATTCTTGTACGGATGGATTCAAAAGGGGCCTTAATTCGAACCGAGTCTCGCACTCCACGGCAAAGGACCAGACTGTATAACTAATCTCACTCTCGCCCGTTGCTTTGAGCAACTGTTGAGTTCCCAAGAAAGTAACGGCTTCAACCCAAATTGAACCGTCTAACCAAGGGAGTACGCGTCTCATAGCCAGGTTCAGTATCGATCGCCATTTGTCTCGTTGCAGGATTGCAAAAGAACCAAGAACCTTTTCAATCATTTGTTCTAAGAAGTATACCGCTTGAGAAGTTCTATAATCGTCAAGTAAAACACTATGGCGGATGTACTTTATTACCAACATCTTGAATCTATCCACAACTGCTCTGCGTTGATTTGCCGGCACACCGACCTTAAAGACTCCTTCCACTTTTCCTTGTTTCCAATTATCGGGACCTAATTGAATGCTATAGGGATATTCAAACACTAATTTCTCCAGTACATATTCGAGACCATTTGCTGCAAACTCTGCAAAATAGGGAGCAGCGATATCATAAATCGTCTTCTTGAGATCGGGAAGCATGCCTCGTAACCAAATGTTCCAACGATTTGTCCAGATACCCATTGTTTCCGCAACGTTTTGTAAAGCTATAATCTCGTGAGGCAATAATTGGAAAGACTCCGGGCCCTTAAACATGACCCGTCCTCCGTCCTCCTCAAAAATGTGCTTATAGTATTTTTTCCCGCCAATTGTATCAAATTCAAATTCACCTGGTATGTAGTTATAGTGTGTCCTCCACTGGGATTGCGGATCGTTTAAATAATCTCCCCATTTTTTAATTAAATCACGAGCAATCGTTCGTACCTCATCATCACTATTTGGACATATGTAGCTGTAATAACATGCCGCTACTATAGCTCCAAAGCTATCTTTCGTCAGCGGGCTCACTCGTAGGAAATCATGATTTTTTGAGAACTCCTGTTTTAATGGATGGCGGATCGGATGCTTTTTAAAGCCAACATCTTCATTTCCCCAACTTTGTTCTTTTAGAGTCCATAATAATGCTTTGAGTTTCTTGTTTGCGTTAATTGACTCCCAGGTATCTTGGCTGTAGTTCCCGGTTGCTAACGCCACTGCCGCGATTGCAGTAAATAAAGTTGCTTCGCCAAGTGATGTCGGGAGTTTATTCCTGTAATCAACGATATAGCCATAGCCATCGAGGAAACCTCTTTTATTAAAGATGATGTCCCTCATGTAAAGCGTTTCCTTACGTACGTTGAACCGATAGTCAGGAGGAGCATACGGAATCTGAAATAAATTCTGAGGTATGTTTCCTCCAGGGTGCAAGGATGGCGCGTCCTGTAACATCGGAATTATCTCCTTTTTAGTGGTTGGTGATAATAACGTGCTCAGAAAATGGGATATTATGTATGAAGGACAAAATTTCCATTTAGGTTGGGACAATGATCGAGATTAGCTCAATTTGTTCAAAAAAAAAAAATAAACTGCCCTCTCCAACGTATGTGTTGGGAGGGCAGTCGTATTTATTCGCCGTGATCGGCGTCCGGCCGGAATGAAGCGACAAGCTGCGCCAAGTCCGGATCGACGATGCTTATGTCCAAATCGCGAAAAGGAAACGCCTTCTCATGATGCCGCTCAAGCTTCGCCAGATGCTCTTTAGTGTCGGCCAACAGCTGTGCGAGGTTAATGCCGAGAACGAGCGGTTCCCGGTTATCCAGCTTGGCGATCGCCGCCGTCAGCAGCTTAACCCCGCCGTCGATGTTGCCGTTCCGGTGATGATGCAGCCCCACGGCCACCTGCAGCAAGCCTTGATAGAGCGGATCGCGCCCCTCTTCCAACCACAAAGCCTCCATCACCTCGTGGCATTCGAAGTAATCCCTTTCCACATTAAAATAGTAAACGAATGCCACATATAACGGGTCATAGCGGGAATTAGTCACGTTGAGCCTCTCTCTTTCTTGGCGATCGCAAGGGCGGATTGAATTTCCACGGATAGCTCTCTTAACAGCCTTGCATCCTCCAATCCCCACAGCTCGTTAAACCGCACTTGGAACTGTTGGGCTTCTTTCGCCATGTTATAAAAATACATCTCTTGAATATCGTTTAACACTTGCGTCACGAGCGCCGATTGATCCTCGAACAGCTTCTGCGCCTCCACGATTTCTTCTCGGATCGACGACATTTCCTCATCGAGGCGGAAGGCGGCTTCGGCGGCGTTTTGCAGGCGGTCTTGGATGTGCTCCGGCAAATTGCTCTTAAACTTATAGCTTAGCGAGTGCTCGATCGTCGCCCAGAAGTTCATCGCGAGCGTCCGGATTTGGATTTCGGCGAGTATCGCTTTCATTCCGAGGGCCGTCTGCACGGGATACTCCAAGATCATATGATAACTGCGGTATCCGCTAGGCTTGTTGTTGCGGATATAGTCTTTCTCGTACACAACCTTCATGTCTTTCCGCTCGCGGATAAATTCGGCCATCTGCTCGATATCTTCGACGAATTGGCACATGATCCGTATGCCCGCGATATCTTCGATGCCTTCTTCGATTTTGTCCATCGGCACATCAAGTCTTTTGGCCTTGTCGAGAATGCTTGAAACCTTCTTCACGCGGCCGGTGACGAACTCGATCGGCGAATATTCCTCGCGCTTCTTCATCTCCACGCGCATCGCCTTGAATTTCACCTTCAATTCTTCCACCGCTTGCTCGTACGGAATCAGAAATTTGCCCCAGTCTCTTCCGTCCATTGCCGTAACCCTCCAATAGCCGTCAAACTGTGTCGCTGCGGCCGGGAGTTTCAGCACTTATGCGTCGCGCCCCACCGCTTCCGACAGGCGCTTGTATCCGTCTGCTTTTACTCGGTTATGGAGGCCTTCCGCAATAGCGCGTACAAGCCCCGGACCTTCGTATATAAGCGCCGTGTACACTTGCACCAGTGATGCCCCGGCCCGTATCTTTTCATATGCGTCATCCGCCGTAAAAATTCCCCCGGAACCGATGATCGGGAGCGTTCCGCCGGTGAGGCGGTACACTTGGCGGATAATTTCGGTAGAACGTTGTTTCAATGGTTTGCCGCTCAGGCCTCCCGCTTCGCTCGCGTTAGGATGCGTCAAGCCGTCGCGCGAAAGCGTCGTGTTTGTGGCGATGATGCCGTCGACGCCTGCCGTCTGCACCGCTTGGACGGTGCTTGCGAGCTCTTCCTCCGTCAGGTCCGGCGCAATCTTCACGAATACCGGCTTCAGCGGAGTATGCGGTTTTTGCGCGGCCAGCTCGGCGCGCTCCCGCAGCACCGCTTCGAGCAGTTTAAGCATCTCGTCGCCGTGCTGCAGGTTCCGCAGCCCCGGCGTGTTCGGCGAGCTGACGTTGACTACGAACGCGTCGCCGCAGTCGTACAGGATGCGCAGATTCGCCGTATAATCCTCGTGCGCCAGCTCGTTGGGCGTCGTTTTGTTTTTGCCGATGTTGACGAACAGCGGCACAGGCAAGCTGGAGCGCTCCAGGTTGCGCGCCATCGCTTCCGCCCCCACGTTATTGAAGCCCATCCGGTTGATGAGGGCTTCGTCCGCCGGGAGGCGGAACAGCCGGGGCGTGTCGTTGCCCGGCTGCGGCTTCGGCGTTACGGTGCCGACCTCCACGAAGCCGAAGCCGATCGCGGCGAAGCCGTCCGCCGCCGCGCCGTTCTTGTCGAGCCCGGCCGACAAGCCGATCGGGTGCGGGAAGCGCAGCCCGCACAGCTCGGTTTCAAGTTCCGGCATCGGCGGAACTCCGCAAATCGCGCGAATCGCCGCGAGCGTTCCCGGTATGCGGGCGGCGCGGCTTAAGCCGCCGATCGTAAGGTGATGCGCGCGCTCCGGATCCATCCGGAACAGCAGCGGCTTCGCAATTCGTGTGTAAAGCATGAATGTTTTCCCCGTTTCAACAATAAGCAGTCAATAGTACAAGTGTAAAAGTTTTTCCATGAAAAAGAAAGAGCGTTCCCTCAAAATGGTGTGCCGCCCCAAAAAACAAGCCGTTGAAGGGAGGAATTGAAACGTTTACAATAGAGTGTGCCAAGAAATTATTTTGTATTTTACGGAGAGATGATATGTATGGCCAAATGGAAAACGACTCCCCCCGCCCGCAAAACGCAGAAGAATAAGGAAGGCAACAAAAAAGCGCTGCAAATCGCCGCTATCGCTCTCGGCGTGTTGATCGTCATTCTCGGCGCACTCATTGTGTTTACGAATAATTGAGGGTCAAAAAACACGTACAAGAAAAGCCGCTCAGTTCGGTGCTGCATCCGAAAATTGAGCGGCTATTTTTAGTTTTATTGCAATAAAGGAGCAACTGTAAACGTTATTTTATGAAATGCTAAATTATTGTTTGATGCATCCAGTGCTCTGATCGTCGCGCTATAAACATTGCCTGCGGTTAAAGATGATACCGAAAGTGAAGTTCCGGTAATCCAAAAAGCATTGGAAAAGTCAGGTCCGCTTATATACACCGAATAACTGCTTGCGTCAGGGTAATAATCCCAACTGAACGTCTTGGTAGCACTATCGAACGCGAAACCGGACACTTTTGGATACATCGTGACTGTTTTGATGTCCGTTGCAAGAACGGTCCCCGCTGCACCTAACGCGCTCAGTCTGATATTATAAGTATTTATCGGCGTCAACCCGGTAAGCTCGTAACTCAAGCCGCTTGTTTCCCCGCTCGAAACCACCGTTCCTTCGCTGCCGGCTTCCGTCGATAACGCTTCAACACGATATGAAACGGCATTCTGTGTTGAATACCATGCAACTATTGCGCTTTCTGCATATACGTTCACACCTTGAATTTCTGCAAACTTATACGTATACAATGTGGCCCACCCGATAGCGACAGGCACCTCTTTATATGGATCGCTGCTCTTATAACCTTCCACCGCCAACAGGTATTGGCGCTCTGAAGCAAGAAGCTGCGAAGGCTGGATATCCAGCGAATAATCCATTTGAGCTTGATCCGCCGGGATAAACGTATAGGTCGCAAGCGTGACGGTAGTGTTCTGAACATCATACAGTTTAATTTTGTATTCCATATCTGTGCCAAATTGCGGGCGCGCATTACTCCAACCGACACTTACGGAGATCGGAGAACCTGCATAAGATGTTATCCCCGTTATATCCTTTTGGTACGGCGGGATAAACAAGTTGACGGTCTGGTCAGACAATGCGGTAATTTTCCCCGCCCAATGATAATCCTTAGTGTAATAAGGGAAATCCTTCAAGTAGAAATAACCGCTCCCAGTCTCTTCTACTATGCTATACCTAATTTGATAAGTTCCAGCCGGTACGTTTATTGAATATAAACTGCTGCTGCCGGGCTGCATCTTCAACTGTACCGGCGCAATTATTCCAAGACTGCCATCCATCGGGATTGCCGTAATTTGTACGGTATATTCTTGAGTCGTATTGCGATTCGATGCGTTAAAGCTTAACAAGCCGCTGATACGAACCGCCTGTTCAATCGTCGCGTCGGCATTTTCGACGCCGGCGTAATGATATCCGATGGAACCATCGCTAAGCCAGCTTGATGTTTCACTATTTATTGTTATCAAATGATATCTTACTTCATAAGCCATATCGCCTAACGGCACCGGCAAAGTGTAAGTCTCGGACGTGTCGTTAGGAACAAACCGTAAAATAGTATAGCTGGATGATACCTCATAAGCCGTTTCAACCATCACCAAGACCTCTGAACTTACCGCTTTCGGAAGGTTGATTGTTCCGGAAATATATCCTCCTATCGATTCAGCGCTTACTAATGAAATCGCCTGAGTCGGTTCCGAAACTTTTGTACCTTTTACTGCAAAAATAACGTAGTCACCTGTAGCCAATGAAGAGATAGCGGAGCCAGGAATACTCTGAACGCCTTCAGCTGTGGTCCGGTAAGAAATTGCCCCGCCGTTTGCAACATAACTGTCAAGATTTTCTGCGGTCGGAGATTGGACATTATGATCCGTCAAGTATTGTTTGTTTACTATATATAACTTATCAGTGCCGGATGCTTTGACATGCCAATCTTGTCCGACCGCAATCGGCGAATAGCCGAGATATAAAACCGTCGGGACAGGCAACTGTAACGACAGCACCGGCGATTTGGCGGAAATACCTCCATGTACGTCAACAGCATAAACGACATAATGCCCTTCAACCAGTCCCGTCGTCGAAATCGTTACATCGGTGTCAGCCGCAAGGACCGCTGCCATATTCGCCTTCCCTTCGATTACTGCCGCATGAAGTTCCGGCAATGTTGCGCCGATTCCTTCAGCTGCTAAATATAAGGAACCTATCTCATTGCTTCGCGCAGTGACCGAAGTGCCGATGGTTACCGTTCCGGTTGACGTCACCGATACGACCGGAGGCACGTCGTCTATCAGCTTGACAGCGGAACCTGCATTAGAACGCACGGAACCATTAAAAGAGTACGCCAACAACTTCTCCGCGCCTGAAGGAATTGTAATATTTGATATATGTGCAACTATGAGAGCTCCACTTTCACTAGGCTTATTAACAGTAATTATCGGCGTTGAAACCATGATGTTTCCTTGAGCGTTTCCCCAATACACAGAGTAGGCGGTTACGTTTGTTTCATCCGCTGCACGATGAATGGATATTTCACCCGATATTTGCTCTTTCATAGGATTCATATCCGTAAAAGCAATACTTAAAGGTTGGCCAGGCTCAGCAATGTGCAGCGTTATTTCGAACGATTTTGCAGAAAGGGCTCCGAAGTTGTCGACCGCATAAACGACGTACTGTCCGGGAGCAAGTCCCGCCGTTGCGATCTCTACATTCGTATTTGGAGAAACAACCGTCGACTTAACCGCAGTTCCTTGGCTTACGGCCGCATTTAGAGCATCCAAATTCGCGCTTGTACCAACAGGAACCAAGTACAATGTTCCCGCTTTATTGCTATTTGCAAGCACAATAGACCCGATCGTTACATTCGCAGAAGACAATACTTCCACGACCGGCGGAACGTTAGCCTCGATCAAAGAAATCGAAGGCGATGCGCTCGAGATCGCACCCTGATTGTCCACCGCATAAACAACGTATTTACCTGCTTCTAAACCTGATGTCGGGAGCGACACGCTTTGCGCAGGAGCGGTCACGGCTGCCTTCGAACCGCGATGAGCCGCTATTGCCGCTTCAAAAGCGTCCTTCCCGGCACTTGTGCCTTCTTTCACCAAGTACAATGTGCCAAGCTCATTGCTCTTTGCCGAAACGTCAGACCCGATGGTTACACTGCCGGAGGACAACAACTCGACTTCCGGCGGCGCATTGACAGGCGGCGCTCCGGTATTTCCTCCCGTATTCGGCTGTTGTGACGACGGCGGATTCAACTGTTCCTTATTCTGATTAAACTGCTGCTTTTCCGCATCCGACAAGCCGTTGAGATAGCTTTGCTCCGCGGCTTGCTGCTGCTGTTTCAACGCCGCCGCGTTTTGCTGCTGCTGCATTTGCTTCTGGGAAGCGGCCTGATTCAGCAGCTCCGAATTTTGCTGCTGAAGCTGCTGCAAAAATTGCTGCAGGAGCTCTTGCTGCTGCATCATTTGCTGCTGCAGCTGCTTCGCCTGCTGCGCCTGCTGTTGCTGCAGCTGCGTTAAATCGAGCGGAGCAGCAATCGTACTTAACGTAACGCCGGTTTGCTGAGAAATCTGACTGACTTGCTGCGGCGAAAGTACGCCTTGCTGCACCGCTTGCGTCGCAATTACATCGGCAAGTCGCCCGACGTTGCCGGCGTAAAGGTCGAACTCTTGACTATTCGTCACGCCAAGCTGGAGATTGGCTTGTCCGTTATTCAAGCTCGCCAATAGTTCTTGGTTCTCAGCGTTAATGTCAGCCGCATTCTGCAGCAGCGCCGCCGTTACCGAAGGGCTGACCGAACTCACTAATTGTGCCGGATCCACGATGGAAACCGCGGATTGCACCCTATTGCTTTCCGTATTGAAAACAAAGTCTACTTGCTGCGCGGGATAGATAAGTACCGTTTGTTCGGGCGTCTCCTCATCAGACTCGGCTGTCGTTGCGCTTACGATTCCTGAAGCGACTACAATATTCGTAGACAGCGACCGCGGATCCACGCTGAATATGTAGTTCGTACCCCTGACGCCCATGACTGCCGTCGGTGTCTCGATTTCGAACGTATCCTTATCTTTCAGCTTGCCCGCCTTCACGTAAGCGGAACCGGACCATACGGACAAGTTCGTTTTTTTGCCGCCGTCGCTGGACTTTAACTTTGACAAATATAACGATGCATTCGCGCCCACCGTTACTTCGTCCTCATGGTCCAACACTTTTAACACTACGCTGGAACCCTTGCCGGTTCTCAAATGATCCCCTTGATTCAGCGCCATGCTTTTGTATGCCTTAAACTCTTTCGAACCGCCCGATTTCTTCACAAATACATCGCCCGTCAGACTAACGATTTGCGCGATGCGGGAACTGTCGCTGGCCGCCGCTGCGAACTCCGTGAATGAATTGAGCGCCAAACTCATAACCATTGCAGCACATACAATCTGAGATAACACTCTTAAGAGCGAATTACGTGCCTTTTTCACCTTACTACTCCCTCTCCCGTTTCAATCCCTATGGTTTCCTACAACGTTTTCTCTCGAAGAATGACCGTCCGGGTCGATTTGTCCCACTCCACGTCAAGACCGAACTCTTCGCTGAAGAAACGGATCGGCACATAGGTTCTTTCCCCTTTAATGTAAGGAGCCGCATCGATCGCCCTTACCTCCGCTTCGCCGTCGCCAACTTGCGTTCTTATCTCCGTCTTGCCCGGAACGAGCTCCAATGTCGTACCGTTCTTCTTCATCCGGATGACGCCTTTATCGAAGCTCACTTCATATCCGAATGACTTTCCGACAACGGACAACGGCACCATCGTCCGGTTATCCGCAATTTCCGGCTGTGTATCGAACTGTAGAAGCGCCCCGTTGAACGTAACGTGAATCGTGCCGTCATTTTTCAATCCGTCAGGTTGTCTGTACAATGCGTATAACCGAACTGCATTGTTGTAGCTGTCCCCAATCAAAATATCATCGTTCGACAGCACGGCCACATCGGACGGCGCATGCAGCAAATTGTTTCCTTCGATGCCGTTCGTCTTGCCGAAATCGCCCGACGTGCTGCCGGCCAGCGTTGTCACTGTACCATTGTGCAGGTAACGCACTGCATGATTCAATGTGTCCGCGATGACAAGGCCGCCTTCTTTGGTAAGCGCAATGCCCTTGGGAAAATGAAACTCCGCCGTAAGCGCACTGCCGTCCTTATACCCATCCGCCGAGTATAGCTTACCCTTCTCGTACATCGGATTCCGCACGGTGCCCGCTACCGTCGTTACCGTATTGGCAGCGACATCTATGTACCGGATCAACCCGTTGCCGCTATCGCTTACGTACAAATTGCCTTTGGCATCCAACTCGATGGACGAAGGCTCGTTAAACTTCGCTTGATCCAACGCCCCGTCCTTATAATCGCCTGCCGCTTCGACGGCGCCGGGTACAACCTCCACCGCGCGTGTCGAAGCCGCATTCAATGTGGAGACCGTTCCGTCTGCGTCAATTTTACGAATTAGATGGTTGAGCGAGTCCGCAACGTATATCGTTCCGTCTGCCGCAACCGCGACATCCTGCGGCCCGAAGAAGCGGGCTTCGGCGCCTTTGCCGTCCACTGTGCCCAACACACCGTTGCCGGCAACCGTAGTTACGGTTCCGTCAACGGAAATTTTGCGGATCGCGTGGTTTCCGGAGTCGGCGACATACAAGTTGCCGTGAGCATCCAATGCAAGTCCTGCAGGCTTCTGGAATAGGGACGCCTCCGCTTTGCCGTCAACGAGCGTGCCTTCGGGCAGTCCCGCTTCGTCTCTCGTAAGCGTAATTCCCGCGTAAGTCGTCACCTGGCCGTCTTTTACTTTGCGAATAATGTGATTGACCGTATCGCTCACATACACCGTTCCGTCTTTGGCAACCGCGATCCGTTCCGGCGCGCGAAACGATGCGGACAACGCCGCTCCGTTCGCCTCCGCAAATTCGCCGCTGCCGGCATATGTCGTGACTTGCGACAATATTCCGCCGTCCGCTCCGCGAAGACCTTCGCCGGGAGAGGCTGCAAATACGTTGGAAGAGCCGGCCGCCAACGATGCGGCAACGATTAACGCACTTAATTTCTTGAGATTCTTCATTCTATTTACGTCTCCTATCTATCATAATCAGCCGAGAGGACTCCCACTTCTGTAAGTGGTGGGAGTATTCATTGCCGACCCGCCGCAGCCTCCGCTGCCGCAGCGTCATTTTTCAAACCCAATACCTCATACAGCTTCACCGCAACCGTCTTGCCCTTCATCATCCGTTCCCCGACGCAGTTATACTCGAACAAATCTTTCGTGCGCTCGTAGGTGGTTTCCGAAACGAGAATCTGACCCGCAACGGTGTTGGATTCGATTCGCGCCGCTATGTTGACGTTATCGCCGATCGCCGTATAATCGACGCGGATGTACGAGCCGATATTGCCGACGACCACCTCGCCCGTATTGATGCCGATGCCGACATTGACGGTAACCCCGAATTTTTCGAAAATGTTCCGCCGTACCTCCTCCATCCCCTTCTGAATGTCATAAGCCGTCTTTACCGCACAGTATTCATGGTTCGGCAAATCGAGCGGCGCGTTGAACATCAGCATGGCCGCATCGCCGATAAATTTGTCGATCGTCCCTTTGTTTTCGAGACATTTTTCCGTTATGAGGTTGAACATGCTGTTAAGGAAGTCGACGACTTCTTCAGGCTTCAATTTTTCCGAAAGTGTCGTAAAGCCGCGGATGTCGAGGAATAGAACCGAAAGCTCTTTATTGATGCCGCCGAGTTGGATCTCTTGCTCGCTGCTGGCGATTTCTTTCACCAAATCCGGAGAGATGTACCGCCCGAATTGCTTTGTGATGAAATTTTTATGCTTTGTCTCGAAATACGCCTTCACCGCGATGTTGGATATGTAAGCAAGGAACATAACGGCTGCGGGATGGACCGTGTCTATGAAAATGTTCGTGCCGCGGAACAGATAGTGCTGGCCGGCTATAATCGCTATGCTGCCCGCAAGTACGGCGGATAAGCTGGCGACGGTTTTGAACCGCCAAGTAATAAACACGACTGCTGCCAGCAAAACCAAGCTTACAACGAGGACAACCCAATCCGGATAGTATGTTATGTATGTATTGTTGAGGAGCTGGTTGATGATGTTCGCGTGGGCGTAGACGAGCTTCATCTCTGTCTCGATCGGCACCGAGCCGATGTCGTCCGTTGAGAGGCCGATCGCCGTGAACCCGACAAGCACAATGGCATCCTTGAAGTTTTCGGGCGGGAAATTTCCGTTCAGAACGTCAACGAACGGAACCGTCAAGAAATCGTACGACTCCGCTTCGTAATCGATCCATATTTCCGTTTGCGGATGATAGTTCAAGTAGTGATCGACGTCCGCTCCGGCCATCTTGGCCGCTTGGAACGCTAACGAGTTCAATACGCCGTCTTCGGGCGTTTGCAGCTGCAGCCACGTGCGGCGGATAACTTTATCCGTATCCAGCACCGCGTTGATGTGAGCGTGATGCGTATTTTCATAGAACGCCGGAATCGGATGGATAACGTCATGCGCCGGAATGAGTCCGTCCGCTTCCACCGTTGTCGTTCGGCTCAGCTCGTTCTCCGTCACCGCCGTAGACGGCAAAATGACGTTGTCATAACGGGACAGCGCATCGGCGAACGCCGCGTCGCTTCCGGGGGAGCTTTGCGTATCGAACAATATATCGAAGCCGATGACGCTTGGTTCGGTTCCGGATTGATTCATACTTTCTATCAAAGCGCCGTAAATTTCGCGCGGCCATGGAAACTGCCCGATCGCTTCGATCGAATATTCGTCGATTGCCACGACGATAATCCGTTCATCCGGCGCACCGGAATTCGTCCGCTCCAAATCGAAATCGTACAGGGCGTTTTTAAGCGGTTCCAATACGTTTAAGAGAATAAGACACAAGCTTAGTGCTACGACCACAGCATTAACGGTCAAAGCGTAAAGGCGTATGCTTTTCATTAGTTCCTCCGTAGTAGGACGAATAATCCAACATTACCATAGTAAGTTGAAAAATGGTTAAAAACAACAAAAAATATATGAGGAAAATAAAAAAAATGTCGAAAAAAGGCTCCCCGCAATTGTCAATGACATGCAGGGAGCAGGTTTAGTCCGAAAGTATTGTTTTCTCAACAATAAAGACAACAAAAAACCCTCCCCCGGTATTTCGGGAGAAGGCGCTGTGTCTTAGATGTCGATTAGACTTCAAACGGGTTGTCTTGAATTTTGATGGAATCCGTCGGGCATCCGTCGGAAGCGTCTTGAAGATCGTCGTACAAATCTTCCGGAATTTCGGTTACGCCGCGGTTGCCGTCGCCTTCATAGATGACTTCCGCCAAACCTTCGTCGTCGTAGTCGTAGATATCAGGCGCAGTCGCTCCGCAAGCGCCGCAAGCGATGCAAGTTTCTTTATCTACCCACGTATACTTGGCCATGAATAATTTCCTCCTCTAAATTTCATCCCTTGGTTGCAAATCCTCACGATTCATCATAATACAACCATCGCGAAAATTCAAACGGAATGCCGAAAACCCGGCGAAAATTAAGACTGCACACCCAGTTTGCCTAAGAGAAAGTAAGAAAAACTTCCATCGAAGTACATTCAAGGAAGCGGGTACGTCATAAAGCGGAAGTTTTTCTTGCAACCCTAGAATTAACGTTTCCTTTCGGAAACTTATAAATTCTAGGGTTATCAAAACATTCGTCCAACTCGTGGAAATGTCATCATATATCGTTCCTTTCGAGATGGTCCATTTGCAAAGAGGTGCCGCGCTCTTTATAGTTTCGGATTCGCGTGGACGGGTCGTCCCCGAGCATGCCCGCCGTCAATATGGCGTTCTCCCCGAATTTGTCGCGGATGCGGTCCATTATGGAATTAAGCTGTTCCTTGCGCGGCTGCTCTTCGAAATCGAACAAATCCATCTGCAGAGGCGTCTCTTTCTTAGCGCGCAAGTTTTGGCAGGCGACGCCAAGCAGCCGGATCGGCTTTCGGTCCGGCCAATGACGGTCGTACAGACTGCACGCCGCTTTGTACACTTCCTTCATATCGTCCGTATGGGCAGGAAGTGTTTGCGAGCGTGTGATCGTACGCATGTCGGGCTTGCGGATCGTAATTTGAACGGTGGATGCGAAGAGACCTTTGCGGCGAATTGAGCAGCACTCTCTTCACCTCGTCGGGATCGGTAACGTCTTGAGGCAGAGTCACTGTATGTCCGACCGATTTCGCTTGCTCGCGTTCCGCAACTACGGGAGACTCGTCCCAACCGTTCGCGGCGCGCTTGAGCCAGCTGCCCGTTACGCCGAACTGATCGGCGAGCAGCCGCTCGTCGCTTCCCGCAAGCTCGCCGAGCGTGCGTATGTTGAGCCGCTCCAGCTTTGCGGCTGTTTTGGCGCCGATGCCGTACAGCTCGGCGCACGGCCGCGGCCACAGCACGGCGGGCACGTCGCGCAGCCGGAGCACGGTAAGCCCGTTCGGCTTCTTCATGTCCGACGCCGTCTTGGCAAGCAGCTTGTTCGGCGCGACTCCGATCGAGCACGGCAATCCGAGCTCTTCGCGGATGCGTCTTTGTATTTCCGTTGCGATTTCCAGAGGCGTGCCGAAGGACTTGGAGCCCGATATGTCGACATAACATTCGTCAATCGATACGGGCTCCACAAGCGGCGAGTAATCTCCCGCGATTTCAAGAAAGCGGAGAGAAAACCGGCGGTACAATTCGAAGTCGGGCTTCAGCAAGATGAGTCCGGGACAAAGCCGCTGCGCTTCGCGAACGGTCATGCCGGTCCGCACGCCGCGCGCGCGAGCGGGATACGAGGACGTAACGACGATCCCTTTGCGCAGCTCGACGCTTCCGGCCACCGCCAGCGGTTTGCCGCGGTATTTGTCCGGCTCCGCGGACTCGTGCACCGAGCAATAAAATGCGTTCATATCGATATGAAGCACCACTCTGCCGCTCTTCGGGTACGCGCTCCCGGACGCTTCGTATTTGCTGCCGCCTTCTCCTTTCATACTCACACCCTCCGGTTCGGACGGATCTAAACATAAGAATCAATAATATTCCGGCACGGAAAACCAAATTCTTATGTTGCAAGAAAAACTTCCTTTAATCGCGGTCTGGCTTCCTTGCATGTACTTCGAACAAGTTTTTCTTATTTTTCCTGTGCGTATTCGGCTCTTACAGTCGTGTAAATGCCCCCGCGCACGTTGAACTTACCGGTTACCGACAGCTTTCTCGGCTTGATTTGTTCAACGAAATCCTTCAGCATGCGGTTCGTGATGTCTTCATGGAAATGTCCCTCGTCGCGGAAACTCCAAATATAAAGCTTGAGCGACTTTAATTCGCAAATGTACGGTCCGGGCACGTATTTGAACGTAATCGTTCCGAAATCCGGCTGGCCCGTCACGGGACATATCGCGGTGAATTCGGGGCATTCGATTTCCACTTCATATTCGCGGTCCGGATGCGGGTTAGGCACCGGATCAAGATGTTTTTGAGGTTGGCTTGGCATGGTACTCATTCCTCCACTACTATATATATAAGTGCATGCTTCAAGCATACTAGGCGCACAGTAGCAGGTCAAGACAACGGGCGGGGTTACACAAAATGTTTGCAATACCCGGTTCTACTGCAAGCGTTCCCGTGCTATAATATTAGGAATATTCTTATAGAGAGAATTCTTTGTTATGGGAGGAAGCAGGGATGCCGCAACACGTTACCATATTTGATACGACGTTACGAGACGGAACACAAGGGGAAGGAATCAGTCTAAGCGTCGAAGACAAGTTGAAAATCGCCGTCAAGTTGGACGAATTGGGCATTCATTATATTGAAGGCGGATGGCCTGGAAGCAACGGGAAAGACATCGAGTTTTTCCGCCGCGCCGCGAAGCTCCCTTTGAAACACGCGAAAATCACCGCTTTCGGCAGCACCCGCCGCAAAGGCGTCGCTCCGGAAGACGATGTGAATTTAAATGCCATTATCGAGTCCGGTGTCAGCGTTGCGACAATATTCGGGAAATCGTGGGATTTCCATGTGACGACCGCGCTGCAAACCACGCTGGAAGAAAATTTAAGCATGATTTTCGATTCCGTCCGTTATTTGAAAAGCAGCGGATTGGAGGTTATTTACGATGCCGAGCATTTCTTCGACGGCTACAAAGAAAACCGCGAATACGCCCTGGCTACGATTAAGCGCGCGGAAGCCGCGGGTGCCGATTGGATCGTGCTTTGCGATACGAACGGCGGCTCCTTGCCCGGTGAAGTGTCGGCGATCGTGGCTGATGTTATTGCGAACGTCGCCGCTCCGATCGGCATTCACGCGCATAACGACTGCGAATTGGGCGTCGCCAACTCGTTGGCCGCTGTACAGGCTGGCGCGCGTCAAGTGCAGGGCACCTTCAACGGTCTCGGCGAACGGTGCGGTAACGCCAATCTTTGCTCGGTCATTCCGAACCTGCAGTTGAAGCTCGGCTACAACGTCGTTACTCCGGAGCAGCTGCAATCGCTGACGAATACGGCACGGTTCGTAAGCGAAATCGCCAACGTTCATCTGCCGGTGAACCAGCCCTATGTCGGCAGCGCCGCATTCGCGCACAAAGGCGGCATCCACGTATCGGCCGTGCTTCGCCATTCCAAGACGTACGAGCACATCGTACCGGAATTGGTGGGCAACCGCCAGCGCGTCCTCGTCTCGGAGCTTGCCGGACAAAGCAATTTGTTGTTTAAGGCGCAGGAGATGGGACTTGATTTCGATCTGCAAAATGACGCAACCAAACGGCTCATCGGGACCATTAAAGAGATGGAGCATCAAGGATACCATTTCGAAGGCGCCGACGCTTCGCTGGAGCTGTTGATTCGCCGTTCGATCGGGCAGCAGGAAGATATATTCACGTTGGAATCGTTTAAATTGTTGATGGAGAAATCGGGCGACAATCCCGTCGTGTCGGAAGCCATCTTGAAAATTAATGTGAACGGGGAGACCGTGTATACCGCCGCGGAAGGAAACGGCCCTGTCAATGCGCTCGACAATGCGCTTCGCAAGGCGCTTGAAAAGTATTTCCCCGATATCCGGAACATTCACCTGACGGATTATAAAGTGCGAGTGATCAACGATCAGGACGCAACAGCCGCGAAGGTTCGGGTGTTGATCGAATCGTCCGACTATGACGCGACTTGGAGCACCGTCGGCGTCAGCGAGAACGTCATCGAAGCGAGCTGGGAAGCGTTGGTCGACAGCTTGCGCTACGCCATACTCGGCAAAGAAGCGGTCGTCACGGAACCGAATGACGATTCCCGGGACCGCGTCGGCATTGTGAATCACTAACAAAATGACAGCTCACATGAATAGTCAAATATTGACCCTATTCATGTGAATAAGATCAATATTTGACCTTATCACAAGGACTTCGGTATGTATTGAAGGAGTTAAGGTCAATATTTGCGCCTATTCCTCTGTATTGGCCATAAAAACAGGTTGCCGGATTTGAAATAAGCTCAAAAATTAACCTTATTCCTGCAAATAAGGTTAATTTTTGAGCTTATTGTCTGTCCAAGCGCATCGTAATCTAATCAATCAGCTTCCGGATTTTCTTCTCAAATTCCCCGTGGTCCGGCAGCCCGATCACAACATCCTTGACGACCCCGTTCCGGTCAACGAGGAAGCTGGTCGGATAACCGGGCACTTTATAAAGATCGAATACGTCGCTTTTCCGGTCCAACAACACGGGAAAGCGGTGATCGTACTGTTTCACGAACGCGCGAACGCTGTTTAAATCGTCGTACTCAAGTCCATTTACACCGTAAATATCGAGCTTATCTCCGTACTTTTCATGCAGCTGCGCCAAGAACGGCGCTTCCAGCCTGCACGGATCGCACCAAGACGCCCAGAAATTGATCAGGAGCGCCTTCTCCCTCTTCCCGCGGTTTACGCCTAAGACGCCGCCGTCCAACGTCGACAATTCGAATGCGGGGGCCAAGTATCCGACTTTCGGAGCTTCCTCCGTCGGCAGTGCGGAAATACGGGCGGTCGCGAACTGTTGAACGAGCGCAATGCCCGCGAGCGCCAATACCATTATGAAAATGACGACTGTTTTTTTCATTATGCCAGACTCCTTTTCCTTCTTTCTATTGTACCCATTTCCCGCTTCATTTCTCAACCCCGTTGCCGTTCGGTTTTTTCCAACACGTTACATCGTATGTACGTCTTCTCTAAGGGAACATTATTTGTAGACCTTCAGAGGAGTCGATTACACTTGGAGAAGACGAAATCGCGCAAGCTGAACATATCGTTCGAAAGCGATATGGAAGATCACTCCCGGGAAGCACGCTCGGAAACAAATCAGGAAGGAGACGGAAAAAAGGAAGCCTCAGGCCGGCGGATTTGGGAGTTTATCGCCATCGCTTCCATCCCGCTCGTCCTCGTTCTCGGAAATTCCATGCTTGTTCCGGTACTTCCGGAAATGCAGGAAAAGCTTGGGATTACCAAAATGCAAAGCAGTCTCGTAATTACTTTATTTTCCGTTACAGCGGGTATTTTTATACCTGTTGTGGGGTACTTATCCGACCAGTTCGGGCGCAAGGCGATTATCATTCCTTCGCTGATCGTATACGGCGGGGCGGGCATTCTCGCAGGGTTCGGCGCCGTTTGGGAATCGTACCCGATCGTGATCGGAGCCCGCGCTCTGCAAGGTTTGGGCGCGGCCGGAACCGCGCCGATCGCGATGGCTCTCGTCGGAGACTTGTACAAAGGCGGAACGGAAAGCCAGGTGCTCGGTTTGACCGAGGCATCCAACGGCACGGGGAAAGTCATCTCGCCGATACTCGGCTCCGCACTTGCGCTCATCGTGTGGTATGCCGCATTTTTTGCGTTTCCGTTTTTTTGCGCCTTGTCGTTGTTGGCCGTCATTTTTCTAATCAAGGAGCCGGAGCGTAAATCAACGGAAAAACAACCGCTCGGCAAATATTTGCAAACCATCGGTCAAATCTTGAAGAAAAAAGGCCGCTGGCTCATCACATCTTTCTTAGTCGGCAGCTTGGGCTTGTTTACGTTATTCGGGATATTGTTTTATTTGTCCGAAATATTGGAGAATCCGCCATACAACATAGACGGAGTCATGAAAGGGCTCGTGCTGGCCATCCCTCTCGCCGGTCTTGTCATCACATCGTATACGACCGGAAGCGTCATTAAGAAGAACGGCTTGCTTATGCGTTGGTTAATGAATATAGGGCTTGCTCTGGCAACCGTCGCATTAGGCTTGACGTTGGTGTTCAACAAAAATCAGCTGTACATTTTTATGGCGTTGATCACGCTTAGCAGCGTGGGAACGGGCTTGCTGCTGCCTTGCCTGAACACGATGATCACAGGCTCGGTCGATAAAAGCCAGCGCGGCATGATTACTTCCATTTACAACAGCTTGCGTTTCTTGGGCGTAGCCGCCGGTCCGCCGCTGATCGGTTGGTTAATGGAGAAGAGCGACAACATTGTGTTCATTTTGTTATCCGTCTTATCCGGAATTGCCTTAGGGCTTGTGTTCTTTTTGATCAAGCCGGAGAAAAATCTTGCGAAATCCGGTTAAACAACGAAACCTCCCGGCGGCTGATGTTTCGGTTCTCAGCATGTCCGGGAGGTTCTTCGTATTAGCCTTGGCTTAAATACGCGTACAAGTCGCCCAACGTATGAATGTTGCGCTCTTGTATGCGGCGCATGAACGATACCCACAGCCGCGCCGTCATGAGCGAGTCCTCAAGCGCATGATGCCTCTTTCCCGCGGGTATCCCGTGCGCGGCGATCAATGCGTCCAGCGAGTAGTCGGTGCGGTCCGGCTCAAGCCATTTGGCGATCATCATCGTATCCAACACACGATGCGTCATGTGTACTTTGGACGTTCTCCACAATGCCGCGTTTAAAAACTTTTTGTCATGACCGGACGCGTGGGCAACCAACATTCGTTTATTCACAAATTCGAAAAAGCTCTTTAGCCCCTCCATCACCGACGGGGCGCCGGCAACCGCGGCTTCGTCGATTCCCGTCAGCTCCACAATGTGACCGGGAATGCCTCGCCCCGGATCCACAACGGTGTAAAACGTCTCTTCTTCTTGAAGTTGGTCTCCCTTCACCGCAACCGCGCCGAACGATAATATTTCGTCTCCGCCGTTCGGATGAAATCCGGTCGTCTCCAAATCAAACACAACGACATCCAACCCGGATAACGGCTCTTCCATAATAAAATCGTTGCGCTGTTGTTTCATGACATGACGAATGAATGCCATCTGCTGCGCGTTTTGCGGGTTGATCATTGAGTTCAACGCAGGAGTCAGACCACCCATCTTATATAAAGACCAAATTCCCATTTCAGGCCGTTTGGGCGGTTTCATAATCGACCCTCCGAACCGAACGCCCGCTTGACTTGCTTTTGCAATTGGGCGCCAATGCGCAGCGTTCGCTTTAGTTCTTTCTTGACTTGCTTCGTTAACAATTTCGCCGGCATTTTGCCGCGGTTCGTGTAGAAGCCATGTTCCGATTGTGTAGGCACCATGGTACGAAACGAAAGAACGGAAAGAAATGCGGATTCCCAATCGTCCGCAGTTACGGAACGTATGGCCCCGCGGCGCTTCAATTCACGAATGCGTTTCAGTGTCGATGTCGCTTCAATACCTTCTTGCAAAGCCAGCAAACGGATTCCGTTGACCATCGGAATATATATACCGTATTTGATATCGATCCCGCCCGAATCGGCGCCGTACCGTTCCGTCAATAAATTTCCGAGCACGCCTATAAGCACTTTATGGCGCAACGTGCTCTCCAGCATTCGCGGCAGAAGGACCCTGTGATATTCCTGCACCATGGCCGAATATTCCGATATAAACCGGTTTGCAAGTTCCGAATTTCCGCTTGCGGGTCTTGCGTCCGCCGCGATCAGCAGGTTGCGGACCGTCTCGAAGCTCCGCAGCTCCGCCCATTCCCTCAAAGTCGCCCCCCATCCGGATGTTGTTCTTCTCCAGAACACATTGCTTCCCAGGACGTTGCCGTCACAAGGCGGGTAGCCGATCGCTTCCAATTGGCGTTGAATAGCGTCGCCGAGTTCAGCCACATATTGTTCCGCCACTTCATGGGCAACTCCCGGCGCGGCCTCATACACAATGCCGTTATCTTGATCGCTGGAGAAGGTTTGCTCTTGCCTGCCGCCGCTTCCGAATAACAGCAACACGTAAGAGACCGCTTTATCGCGGTCTCCTTCTTTCCATCCGACAGATTGTTCCGCTAAATAAACGGCTTTTCTTATGAACGCATCATGGATAGCGTTCAACCGCTCCATCGAGTTCTCGATATCCTCGGTCATGAAAGAGGCGCCGAAGGAACCGTGGAACTCGCTTCTGAGCTGGCATAATTGGTCCGTCCCGTTCGACATCTCAATCCGCCGCTCAAACTCGTCCCAACGTTGTTCCACGACGCCATCTCCTTAATTGTTGTATCGATTAGCTTCCGATCGATCCTTGCTTACTCATGTGCTCCGGATATCCGTACGCACCGTGTTCGCTCAAATCGAGGCCGATAATTTCTTGTTCTTCCGTTACGCGAAGCCCGATAACGGCTTTGATAATCGCGAGCAGGATGAAGGATACTACGAATGCGTAAAGTCCGGAAGAGGCAACACCGTAAAATTGAACCCACAATTGATTCAAGCTGCCGGTATAGATCAATCCCGCCTCGCCGATGCCCACTTTCTCAACAAGCTCGGGCGATGCGAAGATGCCGTTGGAGAGCGTGCCCCAAATACCTGCCGCACCGTGCACGGAAAGAGCGTAAATCGGATCGTCGATTTTCATCTTTTCGAAAAACTTCATGCTGCCGTAAACCAGCAATCCTGCAACCAAACCGATCACTACTGCGGCCCAAGGTTCAACGAATGCACAGGACGCCGTGATTGCTACGAGACCTGCAAGAGAACCGTTCAGCATCGTAGTGATGTCGCCTTTGCCGGAAAGCATCCAAGAGATGAACAGCGATGCAACGGCACCGCCCGCAGTGGCGATCATTGTCGTGAACCCTACGTAACCGAAGAACCCGTCGCCTACGCCGAGCGTGCTGCCCGCGTTGAATCCGAACCAGCCTACCCAAAGCAACAATACGCCGAGAGCTGTGAACACTTGGTTGTGTCCCAAAATTTCATTGGCCGTGCCGTCTTTATTATATTTCCCGATCCGCGGCTTAAGCAAGATCGTTGCCGCCAATGCAGCGCAAGCGCCCGTCAAGTGAACCACCGTGGAGCCCGCAAAGTCTTGCTTGTGGCCGAACAACCAACCGCCGCCCCAAATCCAGTGCGCAATTACAGGATAAATAAGTGCGGTAAACAATACCGAGAACACTACGTAAACCGACAATTTGGCGCGTTCCGCGAAACCGCCCCATGCGATGGAGAGAGAAACCGCGGCAAATGCAAGCTGGAACAAGAAGTTAATCGTAGAAGGAAGCCCTTCTTCAGCGGATACCGGCGGCGCATAGAAGAAGTCGCCCCAACCGATGAAGGCGTTCAATCCGCTTTCCGCAAAACCTGTTCCGTAGATAAGACCGTAACCTACCGCCCAGAATACCAAGGTACAAAGTCCTACCGTGAAAATCGTCTTACCAGCCACATGGCCGGCGTTTTTCATTCGTGTCGAACCTGTTTCCAATAAAATAAATCCGCCCTGCATCAAGAATACGAGGATAAACGCCAGCATGACCCAAATTGCGTTCAACCCCATATTCAGCGTTGCCGCCGACGGCCCTTCAGATGCAAAAGCCAGTGTCGGGAACAACATCGTGAATACGGCTGCCGCAAGAAGTACCTTTTTTAACACTCGTGACCACTCCCCCTGAATTATCTTGCGTTAAGTTACTTAACACAACGTGAAATGCTTAATGTCATTATAATCAGGCCATGTCAATTTGACAACAGTTTTTTTCTTGCTATAACATACCAGCATTAATAAAGTAACATGAGAATAAGGAGGAGCGGGTTTTCAAGAACTGTGTGAAAAAATCTAACATACAATCTTGCAGTGTAACGTTTGACTGTATGGTTTCGGATTCGCTATCATTATATAAGAAAAACTTCTATCGAAGTAATTCAAGGATGAGCGACCGCGAGTAAGAGGAAGTTTTTCTTGGTAAAGAATTTACTCATTTCCTGCTGAAGCAGAAAACTTATAAATTCTTTATCGTTAAGAAAAACTTCTATCGAAGTAATTCATTGAAGCGGGTACGTCCTTTAGAGGAAGTTTTTCTTGCAACATAAGAATTTACCTTTTTACGTCTGAAAAATTATAAATTCTTATGTTAAAGTGNATCGAAGTAATTCATTGAAGCGGGTACGTCCTTTAGAGGAAGTTTTTCTTGGTAAAGAATTTACTCATTTCCTGCTGAAGCAGAAAACTTATAAATTCTTTATCGTTAAGAAAAACTTCTATCGAAGTAATTCATTGAAGCGGGTACGTCCTTTAGAGGAAGTTTTTCTTGCAACATAAGAATTTACCTTTTTACGTCTGAAAAATTATAAATTCTTATGTTAAAGTGAAAGAACGAATAACTTCTTTGTGAGGTGAATCGGCGGTGGGGGATACGAAGCTTTATAAAATCGGCGAGTTAGCGACGTTGTCCGAGGTCAGTCCCCGTACAATCGATTATTATACCAAACTCGGACTCATCCATCCGGCCAAACGTTCAAACACCAATTACCGTCTGTATGGAATTGAAACTTTACAGCGCATTAAACGTATTGAATGGTTGAAACGGCAAAAGCTTACGTTAGAAGAAATAAAGGAGCACCTCGCGCAGCTGGGCAAAGTGACGGCCGACGAAGGAATGACCGAACGGCTTTCCGCGCTGCAGCTGCATATGCGGCAGTTGGAACAGGAAGCGAAAGAAATCGCGCCGATCATCGAGAGTTTAAAGCCGAACCAGGCGCGCAGTTTGTTGAAATCGCTGTCCCCGCAGACCGCGGCATGTATTGAAGCGTTGTTGTTTTTATTGGGTAAAGGCCCATTGGTATAACTAAATTAATACGGAGGGATAGTCACCATGATATTGTTTCACCCCATGGATTTTCTGATCTTCATCGCATTCGGAGTAGCGCTCTGGGCTCAGTTCCGAGTAAAGGGCACATTCAACAAGTGGACGGAAGTTTCCGTAAACAGCGGAATTACGGGGTACGAAGCGGCTCGCCGCATGTTGGACCATAACGGTCTGCACGATGTCGCAATCGAACGCGTGCGCGGCAGACTCACGGATCATTACGACCCGATTCACCGCGTAGTGCGATTGTCCGAGCCGGTATACGATTACAGCTCCATCTCCGCCGTGTCCGTTGCGTGCCATGAAGTCGGCCATGCCATCCAACATAAGTTTGCGTATCCTATGCTCGTGCTTCGCCACCGGATGTTCCCGCTTGTAAGCTTTGCTTCCGGGTTGGCGCCGATAATGTTGATTGCCGGCTTCCTCATGTCGTTGTCCGGACTCATTCTCGCCGGCATCATCTTCTTCTCGGCTGCGGTCGCGTTCCAACTCGTGACGCTTCCGGTCGAATTCAACGCAAGCTCCCGGGCGCGCGAGCTGATGGTTTCCGAAGGCTTCATCAGCAACGAAGAAGAACGGGGCGTGGCAAAAGTATTGAACGCCGCCGCATTAACGTACGTCGCCGCCGCT
Source organism: Paenibacillus alkalitolerans (assembly GCF_016482785.1). GTDB lineage: Bacteria > Bacillota > Bacilli > Paenibacillales > YIM-B00363 > Paenibacillus_AE > Paenibacillus_AE alkalitolerans. The sequence continues at coordinate 101,300 of NZ_JAEMXM010000020.1, forward strand.
TTAATCTCGCTCCTGGAGCTGATTAAGTTTGTAATGATCTTCGCCGGTCAGAACGACGATTAACACGATTACCTGCATTACGGTTAATGAGCAGAACCTCCAAAACCGCCTTTGATTAGCGGGACTGGAGGTTCTTTATCTTCACCCGCTCGTGCAGCGGAACTATTTGCTCGGCTGCAGAGTCAGAAGATGCTTATCCGCCCATGCAGCTGAAACTTTATCCGGTTACAGAGTTAACAACATGTTTCATCCGTGCATCACCGTGTTTCACTTTGAAACAACACCG
>NZ_JAEMXM010000021.1 GCF_016482785.1 Paenibacillus alkalitolerans
CATGCCTAAAGGCGAGGGCTTTCTCGGCTAAAATCTGTAATTGACGAAAGATTCTTTAGGTACTGCCTGATACAGCAAAATCGCGGGAATATAACTGAGCACGCCCTGCAGCATCCCGAACAAAAACCACCCCCACAATGAGCGGCCGTACGCCGGATGCTTGCGCATCATCGGGAGAGCGTATTTTAAGTAGTACGTTTTGTGATGGGTCGCTGCGGTTTCATCTTTAAACTGTTAGCGGCCGCGAAGGCAAACATCATGAACGCAACCGAATAGACGTACGTGTACCCTTGAAGACCGTCCGACCATTCGACCAGCGCCCCGGCCGCCGCCGGCCCGGCCAGCATCGCGATATTCGTAATGATCAGATTCAAGCCCAGATACCAATGGCGGTTGGCGTTGTCGGTGACGTCCGTGATCATTGTGAAATGGCCTAGCAAATAAAACGAGTTCGAGACTCCCTTGAGCACCGCGAAAGCAATGTAATATTGTACCATTCGCTCCCCGGCGACAACGATCAGTAAATAGAAGACCGCCGTTAAATATATGCCTGCGCGATATGCGAACAGACGGTCTTTCAGCTTTGCGATTTTTCCGATGTATATCAATCGCCAGCGGGGCCGCGCACAGCGTAATGAAATTGTAAGCGCCGTTGATCCATAGATCGTTCGTCAACCGCCATAAATACAAATTTACGAGAATCGCCGACAGCGCGCTGCCGAACTGGTATATCCCGTGATTGAAGCGCGTGATGTTCGCATCTTCGGAAAGCTTCGGCGCCGCGGCCTTTCCGTTCGAATCGCTCATTCCCCGACGCCGGCCCTCTCGATAAACAAATGTCCGGCCGCCTGAAGGTGAGTCGGCGGAAGTCCCGCAAGCTCCCTCAGGGTATACCGGATCAACACCGCCTGCGTGCCCGCATTCATGTCGCCTTCCTTCTCGCCAAGCCCGATCGGCACGGCGGCCGGCATATCGGGATACGTCTCGCCCTCTTTCACTTGCGCCACATTGGGAGCCGGCGGGGAGCGGTCGATTTCCCGCGAAAAGCCGCCGTCCTCGCGTTTGAGCTTCGCCATATTGGAAAGCGTAATGTCCGCAATCTCCTCCATCTCGGCGCCGGATATCTCCGGTTTCATCGACGACAGCAGGCTGATCGGATTGCGGATATAGCACATATCCGTGGCGTCGTCGTTTCGGAGCGCATTGAGCAGGGAACGGTAGATGGCTTCTTTGCGCGGTATCGGAACCTGAAACCGGTTATAGAACTGGTGCAGCTTAAACGTGCCGGATATTTGCACGTAACGCGATCCTTCCCCCCACAGTCCGCTTTCCGGGTGCTGGATGCCGTTTAAATAAGCGAACGCTTCCATCACGTAAGACTCCCGCTCATTCGGGCCGAGCGCCAGTAAATGGGGCGCCGAATTGGACAGCCTGTCGCAGCCGCGCCAGCTGTTGGCCAGGCTCACCGAGCGGAGCCATTGCCCGTAAGCTTCCGAAGAAGCCATATACTCAGGCGTCGCTTCGCTTTGCTCCGGCAGCGGGTAAAGCGGCTTGGCGGTGAATTTGTGAAGCGCCCCCAGGCTGTACCCGATCGCCCGGCCGACCATGACGTCGTCCAAGCGCATATTCGGGTCATCATCATAGAAGAAACCCGTCGCGGGATCTTGCTTGGACTGGAAAAACCGGACCGCCTTCTCCTTCAAGCGGCCGCTCCATCTGTCGAGCAAATTGCTGCGCTCCAATATATTTAACGCCTGCGCGGTCGATTCGATATCCGGCGTAAACTTGCCCGAGCGCTTCGAGCTCCTCGCATAATAAAATCCGCCGCTCGCCTCGTCGTATTGCCCGTCCAGCCATTCGAAGAAACCGTCGAACTGCCGGTCTCCGGCCTCTAATATTTGCTCGAATCTACGTGTCATAGACGATCCCCACCCTCTGCCGACCGGTAAATAAACCGCCGGAAGACAACCTCGCCGCTGCCGGCGGCGTCAAGCCCGATTCGCAAGCTTTGGAATCCCCCGAACGTATTATGATGAAATCCGGATGCGTCGATCACTTTATCGTATTTGGCCCATGACTTCCCGTCGAAGCTGTAGTGAAACGAAACGATGTGACGGTCGTTGCGGATTCGGACCCATGCTTTTCGCCCGTCGCCAGGCACGGTGTAATAATTTTTGAACGAGCGGAAATGCCGCACGCCCCGCGCGCTCACGCCCATCCCGAAATAGGCCGTGTCATTGTAATACAAGAGGACTCTCCCTTCGGCGTCTCCAGCGGCGCTCGCTTCGACTTCGACCTCGGCCTCGTACCGTTCGTGGGAAGGCATGAATAACAGCGGCGAAGAAGGCGCGTCTTCCGGTGCGCCGGCTGCCGTAAGCGCACCGCGCGCGCAGCTGAACCGCTCCTCCCGTCCGACGCCTTCACACTGCCAATGCAGCCCGAGCGCGTCGCCGTCGAACTCGTCGACGAACGGTTCCTCCGGCGGACGACGCTCCAATTCGCTGTCCCCCGTCTTAAACCAGCCGTCCTCCGTCCATTCGATCGGTTGGATCAGCGTTTGCCTGCCGAGCGTATGAAAGCCGTTCAAATAAGCGTGGTAGACGATCCACCACCTTCCGTCCTCCGAATCGATCAGCGAACCGTGCCCTTTCGACCACCACCGTTCGGCGGCGGAGTACGTATGAACGATCGGGTTGTACGGCGAATGCTCCCACGGACCGAACGGGGTACGGGACCGGGACGACACCGCCATATGACTCGTCGGCGGGCCCGCGGTGCCGCCGACAGCGACCGTTAAATAATAGTAGCCGTCACGATATGTCACTTTCGGCCCTTCCAGGCTGTATGCCTCGACTACCCAATCGTCAGGATACCTCCAGCCCTCATACACGCGGCGCGGCTCGCCGGTCACGGACAGACCGTCATCGGCAAGCTCCACGATATAACCTCCGGACATGTGCAAATAGCGCTTCCCGTCCGGGCCGGCCGTATGTCCCGGATCGATGCCGCTTATGCCCAAGTTGACCGGACGGCTCCATGGACCCGTAGGGCTTGGCGCCGTGACGACCCAGTTGGAGCGGTTAGCGGGGAAGTAAATATAATACGTGCCCTTATGCTCAACAAAATCCGGCGCCCATACGTCCCCGAGAAACTCGGTCAACGCGGCGGAAACGGGCTTCCATTGAAGCAAATCGCATGAATGCCAAATAATCAATCCCGGCGTCAGCTTGTAAGAAGAATGAGTCATATAATAGTCTGCGCCGACCCGTATAACGGACGGGTCGGCGTAGTTACCCCCGATAACGGGGGCGTATATGTTCGTTTGCAATGCAGTTCTCTCCCTATGCATATGACTGGACTATCTGTTTTTACTGGTTTAGCGGGACGATTACAGTCTCCTCGACAATCGTCTCGTTGCCCGCGAAGTCTCTCACCGCGTAGCGAATCGTATAGATCCGCCCATTCCCCGTACCGGAACGTTCCGCGCGCAGTTCGAATTCCGTGTCGAACGTTCCGTAATCGGCACCTTGAATATCGTTTTTCATATCCCCGTCTCCCAATCCGTCATCCGGTTCGTTGCTCACGATCGAAAGAAGCGCAATTTCCGCAACGCCTGATTCATCATCTTCCGCAACGACGGTCGCTTGAATCGGAACGAGCTCATGATTCGGCGCCCACAGTTCGGTCTTATCGAGCGTCAGGGAGACATTCGGCTTCACCGCTTCGAGCAGCCGGACCGGACGCACCGGGTTCCAGCCGTCCGCGCCGCCGAGTGTCCGTTCAACGGTGTACAGCTTTGCTTCTTCCACAGTCAGCTGCTTCGACCAACTGAACCGGCCTTGCGGATTCGCGCCGGCGCCGTAGCTGTTGTATTCCCCGTAGGAGGCGGTAGCTTCATTGTCCGGGTTGCCCCAGTTATCCCAACCGGTTGCGGCAATATGGCCGTCCATGTAACTGTTGATGAACGTGACGTTCGAATACGGCCTCCACGGCCGTCCGAGCGCGACCCGTCCTTCCAATCCCGGTTCGGCGGTAATCCGGCTGTTCAGGAATACGTATCCCGGCCGGTCTTTTTCGGTAGAAGCCGCCGTTACATACCCTCCGCTTAAGCTGTGGATCACGCAATTGTCGAACACGACAGCCGCACGACCGAAGATGAAATCGACGTCGCCTTCGATATAGCTGTCTACAAAATACTGCCGGCCGTCGTTTGCGTAGAACGTATCCTGCCATCCGAGCAAGTTGACGCCGCGGAACTCCATCCGTTCGCCTCTCGCGTACAAAGCAACCGCTTGCCCGACATTGTCGCCGGCATCGTTGGCGATCGTCAAGTTTTCGGCGATAAAATCGTCGGCGGTAACCGTCACACTGGCGCTTCTCGATGTGCCGAGCGGGCGGCCGTCCGGTCCCGGCGTGCTTGCGGTATCGTTATATACGAGCAGGGTGTCCTCGCGGCTTTCGCCGATCATTCGAATGTCCCGTTTCGAAGACGGCACATTCAGCTTTTCGCGATATTCGCCGTTTTTGATTTTTATAATGGTTTGCTGTTCGCTGTTGTCCGGTACGGCATTGATCGCGTCCTGCACTGTCGCGAACATGCCGCTGCCGTCCGCGGCGACGGTGAATACAGTGGCCGGAGATTCGTCTACGACGATCGACGAACCGCTCTCTCCGGCATCGTTCACGGCGGTCACGACGTAATAATACGTGTTGCCGTTAGTTAGACCGCTATCCGTATAGCTTGTGCCGTACACGTCGGAAACGACGGAATACGGTCCCTCGACATTTTCGCTGCGCTTGACTTTAAACTTGTCTGCCCCGGTAGAAGCGATCCAACTCAGTTCAATCTCGGTATCGCCCGGCGACGCCTTGACGAGCTGCGGCGGCTGCGGAGTGCCGTCTTCCGCCCGCGGACGCGCAGCCGCAATATTCGAATCGAGGCTGTACGTTACCCCGTTCGACGCAACGATGCGATAATAATAGGGGTATCCGTTCTCGACGCCGGTATCGGTATACTCCGTGTCGCTTACTCCTTGGGCGATGGAAACGAACGGTCCCTCAGGATCGGTTGCCCGCTTCACCTCATATTCGTGAGCTCCGGCGGCTTGCTCCCAGCGGAGCGCAATCTTTCCGTCGCCGCCTTCGGCGGTAATAACCGGGGTGGAAAGCGTACCGTACGGTTTCACGCCGACAGGAGCGGAGTCATCGCCTTCGCCCGCAACGCTCGTCGCGGATACGACATAGAAGTATTCCGTCCCGTTGGTCAATCCTCCGTCCCGATACGACGTATTCGTCAGCTTGTCGGCGACAGTCGTGAACGGTCCTTGCGGATCCGTACCGCGCTTGACGGAATATGAAACCGCATGTTCCACCGCTTCCCACGTCAAATCGGCTTGCGTGCTGCGCGCCTTCGCCTGCAGGCCGCGCGGCGCCTCAGGCTTGACTGCGTTCTCGGACGGAGTAACGATCACTTGGTTCGATGGACCGCTTTCGCCCGTCGGCCCGACCGCGGTCACGACATAATAGTAAGTCGTACCGTTCGTTACCGTCTCATCAATGTAGCTCACATCCGTAATTCCGGAAGCGACCGTCGTATACGGTCCGCCATCGGCTTCACTGCGCTTTACATTGTAAGATGCCGCTCCCGCCGCGGCGTTCCAATCGAGCTTGACTTTTCCGTTGCCCGGCATCGCGATTAGCCCTTTCGGCGATTCGACCGGCTCGACGTACACTTTAATGTTGTCGTACCACATCGTGCCGCTGCCCGTTCCCGGCATATAAGCGATCAATCGGCCGATGCCGTCCGATGTCATATCGTTCTGCAGCGGAATATCGTCGGCCGCCAGCGTATGATCGACATAAATGTCCGCCGTCGATGACGGCACATTGACGACCGCCTTCACATTGATCCATTCGTTCACGGGCGGCGTGTCAACCAGCTTATGGTCGCCGCTGCCGTCGCGATAAACGAAGGTGTAGCTCGTTTCGGGAACCGGCTGCGTCGGCTTCCGGATTTCGAGCGACAATGCGCGCCGGGTGCCCGTATCGTTCTGCAGCTGCATGATGGCGGACGTACCGGGCCAACGTTCCGCCATCATATCGGCTTCTACGACGAACGTGCCGTATTGAGGCGTGAATTTACGGATAAATTGCGTATTGCCCGGAGCCGCATCGTACACGATCAACGCCTGTGCCGAATCGTTGCCGACAGAGCCGGCAGGCACTTCTGCGACCGCAACCTTATGATCGGCGTCCTCGATGCTGCTCGTATATCCCTCCGGCAGCGTATTTAACGGCAGCCCTTCAAAGTCGTCATCCGCCAAATAAATCGTCTCGGCTTCGCCGGTCGGCTCGGCCGACACCTCCGCGGACAAGAAACTTTCGCCGTGAGCATTAACGGCCGAAACGACATAATAGTAGGTTTGCCCCGCCGTCAAGCCGGTATCGGTATAGGAAGTTCCCGTTACGCCCTCGGCAACGACCGCATACGGTCCTCCCGGAACGGCGCTTCTTTTCACATTGTAGCTTTCCGCTACCGGTACGGCGTTCCAGGTTAAGGCAACGCTTTTGTTCTCTCCGGCAGCCGTCACGCCGGTCGGCGCCGTCGGGAAATCTGCCGGCAATGCGTTTACTGCGGCTCCTGTAAAGAATGACGTATTGTATTTGTTAACATCGTCATCCGCTTTCGAAGCATCCGCCGCCAAACCGAAGTAAACCGTCTCGCCCATAGGGATCTGTTGGCTGCCGGCAACCTTCCATTCGGCGCCGTCTTTCGACAGAAGCGCGGTAAATTGATCGCCGATACGGATCAGCTTCACCCAAACGGGAATGTCCGTAAACTCCTCCGGTTCCGTCGTTACCGCATTGGCTCCGTCCGCCGTCCGTGTCATCAATACGCTCTTCATTCCGCCCTTGACGTACCGAATGAAGAACGCGGCCATCGGCGAACTGCCGGTCAATCGTTCCCGGATCATGACGCCGGCTTCGGCACCGTCGTCCGTAGCCGTTATGCGTTCGACTCGCGCAACGACTTCCCCGTTGCCGGTCAACGTTTGATACGCAAAATGGAAATCGTCGCTCGTTCCCGCAATGTCGCCGGCCGCTTTGACCGTCACCCGGTCCGGAGCCCCTTCCAGCTGCGTATGTCCGGCCACGCCCGGACTTCCGATATCGGAGGATGCCCAAGGAGCTGTTTCCCCTGTACGGTTCACATGTACGGCGACATTCGAAGATTGCGTCGAAGTGCCCGTATCGTCGGTCGCTTTCACAATGAGATAATGGGTTCCGTCCTGCACGTTCTCCCATGTAAACTCGTACGGCGCTTCCGTATCTTCTCCCAACCGTTCGTCGTTGCGGTAAAACTCGACTTTCACGATGTGTCCGTCGCTGTCATACGTGTCGGCCGTAATCGTCACATCGGAGCCTTCTTCGACAATGCTGTTATAAGCCGGAGATGTGATCGCAACGGCCGGGTTCGCCGAGCCGTTCCCAACAATGGAGTTCAGATATATTTCGAGATTCGTATACCCTTCCGCCGTTACGCCGTTTCGGTCCGCCGCGTCGTTCGGATTCAATCCGTGCGCCAGCTCCCATTCGTTCGGCATTCCGTCGTGATCGTCGTCCGGAACGTTCGAGACGACGGTTTCGAATTCCAAATAGCCGCCGACTTCCCGTTGGCTGTTTATGTACTGCCCCGTACCGTTCTTTACGTCATTTACGACCCGGGCGTCAATCGCGTCCCGCTTCGGCAAAACGGCCCCCGCTTTCGCCAGAACTTGTTCGTAAGCGCTTTCCGCAGGCTCCGGATTGCCCGGGTATTGCGCAACGGCCGGCGCATCGAGCCGCGCATCGGGGTTGGCGATGGACCGCACCCCTTTCCAGTTATCCGCCGTCACTTCGGGATCGCCGTACATAAAATTGCCGTTAATATAAATTTTCGATTCCGGATTCACGTCGGCAAACACGCTGTTCCGCATGTCCCTAAGCGTGTTCGCTCCGTATTTGTAGTAATTGTTCATCAGGTTGAATTGGCCTTTCTCCCCGCCGTATGCGGACAAGATGCCCCAGTTGTAGATGACGTTGTTATAGCTCTCAACGATGTCCAGCGGATTCGTGCCCGCAAAACGCGGCACCCTGCTCAAGTTGTGCGCAAACAGGTTGTGATGGAACGTTGCATTGACGCCGCCCCAGATGCCACCGTAACCGTGACGTCCTTTCGAATGCGTCGTCATCAGCATCGCTTCCGATATGACGGACCATTGGACGGTCGTATTTTCGTTCTCATACAGACTCAACACTTCATCTACCGACCAACTGAACGAGCAATGGTCGATAATGATGTTTTTATGGTACCGGCCGCCGAACGCATCCGCCTCGGTAAAATTACGGTCACCCAGCCTAAAACGCATATAGCGGATAATTAAATTGTCCGCATCGATCGTCACCGGATAGCCGGCTACTGTAATTCCGTCGCCGGGAGCCGTTTGTCCCGCTATCGTCAAATTCGACCCGGTAATTTTAAGAGGCGATTCGAGATGTATCGTGCCTCCCACTTTAAAAACGACCGTACGGTTGCTGTCGCTCACGGCATCCCGGAACGACCCTGCTCCCGAATCGGCTAACGTCGTTACTTCGTATACGTCGCCGAAACGTCCCCCGGTCGTATACATGCCTCCCCCTTCCGCTCCGGGAAACGCCGGCACCGACGCGACGGTATCCTCCGCCGCTTGCGCCGGAATCATGGAAACAAACAGCGACAATGCCAACAACAAGCTAAAAACCTTCCTCAATTGCAACTCCTCCTATGAATTGAATTGACACTTGGTTGTAGTCGCTGTGCTGTAGTCGTCAAATTGTTCTACTCGCCTAACAAATCGCGTCTTAACGGGGTAAATGCGTCCAAGAGCACAGACGGCTCAAGCGCCTTTACTCCGTGCTGCGCTCCGCCCGGAATGCTGATTGTATCCCCTTGACGAACAATCGTGACGCGGCCGTCGATGGAAAATTCGAAGCTGCCTTTGACGCAATAGCTCATTTGCTCATGAGGGTGGCTGTGCAAATACCCTTCCGCCCCTTCTTCGAAATGAACCTCCATCATCATCAATTGCTCCCCGGGCGCGAACACTTTTCGTTTTACTCCCGGTTCCGCATTTTCCCATTCCCCTACATTAGCCATCTCATTCTCCTTTCCGCTGACCGGCAGCCTCCATTTTAGCCCAATGCAGCGGGGTTTGTATTTTCGTTTCCAATATATCACTCCTCAATATTACGTACTACCCTTTGATCGAACCGAGCAGCGCGCCCTTGGCGAAATGCTTTTGCAGAAACGGATAAACGATAAGAATAGGCAGCGTAGCCACAACGATGACCGCCATCTTCACCGTTTGCTCCGGCGGCCTTACGTAATCGTCTCCGAATCCGGAGGTGTCGGCCGCCAGTCCGCTCGCCAGCACCACGATTTGGCGCAAAATGACCTGCACCGGCCACTTCGACGCATCGTTCAAGTACAATATCGCTTGGAAGTACGTATTCCAATACGTAACGGCGTAGAATAGAGAAATCGTGGCGATCGCGGGCATCGAGAGCGGGATGACGATTCTAAACAATATCCCCCAGTCGCCGCAGCCGTCAATCTTCGCGGATTCCTCCAACCCTTCCGGCAAGTTCTGGAAGAAGTTGCGCATAATAATCAAATTGAACGCATTGATCGCGGTCGGAACGATGAGGGCGGCATAGCTGTCAATCAACCCCATCTCTTTCACTACAAGGAAAGTCGGAATCATGCCTCCGCTGAACAGCATCGTGAACAGCACCATGAACATGATCGTCTTGCGGCCGTCCAAGTCTCTGCGGGACAGTCCGTATGCCATAAGCGCAGTCAAGAACATGCTGAACAGCGTACCGAATAAAGTGACGCCCACGGAAACGCCGAGCGATTTAAAGATGACGTTGGTCGAGAAAATGTACTTATAAGCATCAAGGGACCAAACGGTCGGTATAATAACGAATTGTTTTTGCGCAAGCTCCGTAACGGTCGTGAACGAACCGGCGATGACATGCACGAACGGCAAAATCGTAACCAATGCGATCAAAAGTAACAACGTATAATTGATGCCGTCAAATATGCGGCTTCCCAACGACTTGTCTTGAATCATCGAACCGTCACCTCCTGATGTTCAGATTAATAGATGCCTTCTTCTCCGGCTTTCTTGGCTAACCAATTCGCGGTAATTACCAGAATGAGTCCGACGATCGATTTGAAAAATCCGACGGCCGTACTAAAGCTGAACTGGCCTTGCTTCAAACCCGCCGTGTAGACGTACGTATCGAAAATTTCCGCCACTTCCCGATTCATCGAGTTCAGCAGGAGAAATACATGTTCGAATCCAAGCTCCAGCACGTCTCCGATTTTCAGAATGAGCAGCACCACAATGACGCTTCGAATCGACGGGAGCGTAATGTGCCATATTTGGCGGAGCCGGTTGGCGCCGTCCATGCGGGCCGCTTCATACAGCTGCGGATCGATCGATGCCATGGCTGCCAAATAAATGATGGTCCCCCAGCCCGCTTCTCTCCAAATGATTTGGAAAATGTACATCGGCCGAAACCATTCCGTGCTCATTAAAAAGTTGATTTTTTCAAAGCCCGCCATGACTAACAATTCATTGATCAGCCCGCGGTCCATCGACAGCATGACGAAAGAAATGGACACGATGATGACCCAGGACATGAAATGCGGAATGTAAACTACGGTTTGGACGAAACGCTTATAGAACGAGTGACGCACTTCGTTCAGCATTAACGCGAGAATAATCGGTACCGGAAAAAAGAGTATAAGATTCATAGAAAACAAGACGAGCGTATTGCGAAGAATGGTGAAAAACATCGGCTCGGCGAATAATCGTTCGAAATGCGCGAATCCGACCCACGGACTGTTCAAGATTCCCAAATAGGGCTGGTAATCCTGAAAAGCTATCGCCAGACCTGTCATAGGAATATATTTAAATATCAGGAAATAAAGGAAGCCGGGAAGAATCATAAGATAGATGGCCCGATTTTTCACGACTCTCCCCATTAATGTGCTGCTGCTCATGATATGATACTTCCTTCCCTCGCCTTTAATAGGGGGAGGCTGTTGAACGTTCAACAGCCTCCGATTGAATCCGATTTACAAGCGTTATTTCGATTGCTCGTATGAGGCGTTAAATTCATCGATGATTTGCTGCCCGCCGCTGTTCAGCCAATTGTTTACCGCCGCCTGGAAGCCGGCCTCGTCGATGTCGCTCAGCATGAACTTGTATGTGGCGTCCTTGATGATTTCTTGCAATTGCGCGCCCTTTTCGCTGAACGTCTTGGAATCGAGCGGCGCCGTCGGATCCTGGATCAAATAATCGTTGTTTTGCACAATGAGCTCTTCCGCTTTCGCTTTGGCCGGAAGCACGTGCTTTGCCTCGAGGAACCCGTCGATCGTCAGCGGTCCGCCTACCAGCAGCGATTGATACGGCTTCACTTCGCGGTCGGTCAATTGCGTGTCTTCAGACGGAATGACTTTGCCGTCTTCCATCGTGTAATGCTTGTCTTCGACTCCCCAATAGATCAAGTTCGCCAGCTCGGAGCTCATTAACTGGTCGTAGAATGCAAGCACGTCTTTCAGTTCCTCTTCGGATTTGATGGCCGATTTCGGGAACAGGACTACGGAACCGTAACCTGGAACGGACCAAACCCCGTATCCATTAGGTCCGCCTTCTATTTTGTTTTGTACGTCCAATACGGCGTTAGGGTTGACGTCGGTCAACTTCTTGTCCAAGCTCGAAACGTCTCCCATCGAACCGACATAAACGCCGGCTTTTTCCGTAATCAACAAGTTTTGCTGATCCGTCTTGCTCGTTACCGGGAAGTCTTGGTTGATCAAGCCTTCCTTATGAAGCTTCTGGAAATATTTCATCGTCGCCAAATATTCCGGGAACATGAATTCCGGCATGAGCGTGCCGTCTTTCACTCCCCAATTGTTCGGCGTACCGAACCACGAGCTTACCGTCTTGAATGCGCCGTAAATCAAGTCGCTCCTGTCGGTCAAACCGATCGTGTCGTGTTTTCCGTTTCCGTCAGGATCGTTTTCCTTGAACTGTTTGAGCATATCGTAAAACTCATCGATGGTTGTCGGCGCTTTCAGTCCCAGCGCATCCGCCCAGTCTTTCCGGAAGATGATCCCTTGACGCGACAACGGCACTTCCCGGTACAGGGCATATATTTTTCCGTCGACCGAAGTGTTCTTTAGAACTTCCGGCTTCAACTTGCTCAAGTTCGGATATTGGTCGAGCAGCGGACCGATTTCCCAGAACTGTCCGCTCCGGATGGCGCCGCGCATGTTGAGGAGCGATGCCGCGTTTTTCAAATTCGTCGCTTGCGGCAGCGTGCCCGTTGCGAACGAAGCGTTCACTTTCTCGTCATACGTACCGTCGGGAACCCACTGGATTTCTAGCTGAGTGTTCGTTTTCTCTTCAACCATCTTTTCAATCATGTCGGAAGGGACTTCCGGCGTATGCAAGTTCGCCATCATTGTAATTTTTACCGGCTGTTTCTTTGTTTCCGTTTCCTTCTGTTCCGTCCCGCCGGTTTGACCCGAACTTTGGTTTGACGGTTGCTCATTGCCGGAATCGGTTGCGTTATTGCCGCCGCATCCCGCCAATAAGGCGATTGCCGTTACGATTGCCAGCATGGTGCCGGCCTTCTTCTTTGCCATGTTTACGACCTCCGTTTGTTTAAATCAGTGTCATATGCAGCGTGCGTTGCAACGTCATCGTAAAACAGCGGGCCTCATTACGTACATAATCCTAGGATTAGGGACTCAACAATTCTCCTTCGCGATTACCGGTTACAGGCATATCAAATCTAATGATTATGGATGTTATGCAGCAAAAAAACCGCCCTTTTGCTTTAAAGGAGCGGAAGTGTATAACCGAATTTTCAGTTGGCAGCGTTTGTGTACGAGGCGTTATATTCCTCGATGATTTTGCTTCCCCCTTGCTCCAGCCATCTTTCGATTTCGGATTGGAAGGCCTGCTCGTCGATCAAGCCCAGCATGAACTTGTAGGTGGCGTCTTTTATAGTTTCTTGCAGTCTTACGCCCTTCTCATTATAAGTATCCGATTCGAGAAAAGCCGTCGGGTCGTGGATCAGCATGCTTTCATTGTCTTTAGTAAGCGCCTCCGCCTTCTCCTTGGCCCGAAGCGGAAATTCCGGTTCAAGCATTCCTGAGATCGTGCTTGGGCCGCCGATCAGGAGAGACTGGTACGGTTTCACTTCCTTATGGGTCAGTTTCGTATTATCCGTCGGCACCACTTTGCCCTTCTTCAATTCGTAGTGCGAGCCTTCAATACCCCAATAGATAAGATTGCTGATTTCGGCGCTCATCAACCGGTCAAAAAATGCAAGCACGTCCTTCAATTCGGCTTCCGTGTGAATTGCGGATTTAGGAAACAGCACGACCGTGCCATACCCTTGATTGGCCCACACCCCGTAACCTTTCGGGCCCTTGATCCTGTTATGCACGTCCAAGGCCGCTTCCGGAACGGCCGCCTTCAGTCTCGATTCCAACGATATTACATCGCCCATTGCTCCGATGTACATGCCGGCTTTCCCGTTTAGAAGCAAAGCCTGTTGGTCCACTTTTCCGGTTACCGGGAAATCCCGGTTGACGAGCCCTTCTTGATGGAGCTTACGGAAAAATTTCATCGTTTCCATATACTCGGGGAACATGAATTCCGGCAGCAATTTGCCGTCTTGTTCACCCCAACCGTTCGGAGTTCCGAAGTAGGTGCTCACCGTCTTGAACGCGCCGTAAACCAAATCGCCGCGATCCGTCAAACCGAAAGTATCGTCCTTGCCGTTGCGGTCCGGGTCATTATGCGTGAACTGTTTCAGCATGACGTACAATTCATCGAGAGTCGCCGGCGCCTTCAGCTTCAGAGTATCCGCCCAGTCTTTGCGGTAGATGATACCTTGGCGGGACAACGGCCGCTCCTGGTACAAACCATAGAGCTTTCCGTTGACCGATATATTGTTCAGAACTTCCGTCTTCAACCTGCTCAAATTCGGATAATCGTCGAGCAGAGAGCCTATTTCCCAGAACAAGCCGTTGCGGATTTGATCGCGGAACAGCGGGAAGGAGGCGGCATTTTTCAAATAAAGCGCTTTCGGAAGCGTGCCGGTTGAGATCGCGGCGTTGACTTTCTCGTCGTTACTGCCGTCCGGAATCCATTGTATATCCAGTTCCGTACCCGTCTTTTCTTCAACAAGCTTTTCAATCTTATCCGACGGAACCTCCAGCGAATGAAGATTTGCCATGATCGTTATATGTGTCCGATTCTGTGACGCTGCCGTTCCGGATGTATATGCGCATCCGGCCAATGCGGCGGCAGACATGACGACTGACAGCACGCAAAGTAACAATTTCGCAAACATTTTACCGCCCCCCGGTTCGTTGCTTTATATGGCGATTATAACCTACAATGTTATTATTGAACCTTCTGTTTTTTACCACTAGAATGATAGTACATCATGGATTTGGAAGGTGGAAGGTGGGGCCGCATGAGCAAATACAGCCTTTATACGAAAATGATCATATTCGGATGCGCCATCAGCATCATCCCCCTTCTAGCGCTCGGTTTTTTTTCATATATGAAATCGTCGACATCGATCCAAAACCATGTGAACGAAAGCAACGTTCAAATTATGAGACAAATGAACGGCAACATGGAACAAGTGCTGCGTACGGTAGACTATACTCTTAACTACGTCATCAGCACGAACCAATTGCAGGAAGCGCTATACCGTCCTTTAACTTATTACGATTTCCAGCTATATAACAAATTGAAAGAGGAGCTCAGCCTGCTGCAATCTCCAGATACGAAGGTGACGGACGTCATACTGGCAAATGCGGTTTCGGGCTGGGTCGTCAACAACCGTGGGTTATACGCCTTCGATAAATACGGCTCCAAAGATACTTTGCTTTCATTAATGGATTTTGACGGAAGTACGAAATGGGTCATACTTGAAACGGAATCTCTGGTAGACAGCGACAACCTAAGTTATGCTTGCCCGTACACGATTGCCTTGGTCAAGAAGATGCCTCTCCATACATCCAACACGCGCGGCGTTGCGTTGGCGACCATTCCGAGCTGCAGCATGGCGGACATGATGGACAGCCGGACGGCTTCCCGGGAAGTGATGGTGTTGGATCACGAGTTTCGGATCATCGTTCACTCCGACCAAAGCAAAATCGGAACGCTGTTGACGGATGCGGGGTATGTGAAGAATGACGATCTGTCCCGGTTCGAATCGAAATCCGGACAATTCGAGACGAACGTTGGAAACGCTTCCGTATCGGTCACTTATGTCCGTTCCGCGTTTAACGGCTGGACTTACGTATCCTTCACGGAAATGTCCAAAATTACGGAAGAATCGAGATCGATCGGATGGTTCACCTTCTATGTCTGCATGCTGATCATCGGACTTAGCGTTCTATTTGTTTGGCTGGGCAGCGTCAGGGTATATATGCCGATTCGTCACATATTCCAAAGCATCGCCGAGCGTCTGCCCGAAATGCAAGCAAACAAAAAGAACGAGCTGCAAATCATCGACGAGCATATCCGGGAACTGTTCGCTTCGAACACGAAGCTGCGCAGCGAGCTGCACCAAAACAGCCGGCAAGTCCGCACATTTTTCCTTCATAAGCTGTTTCAGGGTCAAATCGATCCGTTCGAAATCAAGGAGAAGATCGAGCAATTCGGTTACGACGAACAAGTCGAAGCTTGGGAGCATCTCGCCGTATTCACTCTGCAAATCGATATATTGGAAGAAACCCGGTACGATCAGAAAGATCTGGATCTGCTGTTATTTGCGATAAACAATATTATCGAAGAGTCGGTGCCTGCAGCGGACCGGCTGCCTCCCGTCATTCTCGACCAAACCCAAGTCACGCTTATAGGACGCGGCGGCATGACGTTGGATGAATTTAACGACTATATGTACAAGCTGACCGAACAAATCCAAAAAAACATGAGACATTATCTGGATTTGGAGGTCAGCATAGGGATCAGCTTGCCGTTCCAGAGCTTGAGGAAGGCGTCGAGGGCGTACCAGGAAGGCATGGAAGCGCTGAAGCACCGGTTGAAGCTTGGGAAAGGGGTGATCATCCCTTATTTCAGCTTGAACTCAGGCCAGCATTCGCGAGTATATTTCTATCCGATGCAAGCGGAGAACGAACTGATCGATGCGATCAAGCTGGCGGACGAGCCGCGGGCATGCGAGCTGCTGAAACAATGGATTGAAGAAGTTTTCCGCAAAGACCGGACGCCTCACGAGTATCAAATATCGCTCATCCGCTTGTTGAACGATTTGATGATCGTCATGCAAGAAGCCGGAATCCCGCTGGAGCAAATCAAAATCCGGGAAAGCTCTATATACGAAGAACTGCTGCAGCTTTACGTCAGCTCCGAAATCGAGAGTTGGTTTAAGTCCCGGCTTATCTCTCCGATGATTCAGGTTTTCCGGGACCGTCAACAATCCCAGTACCAAAATATATCCGAACAGATCATCGAAATCATCCGGAACGAATATGATACGGATCTTACACTCGAAGAAGTCGCCTCGCGGCTGCATTACAACAATTTTTACTTGAGCAGCGTGTTCAAGAAAGAGACGAATATGTCCTTCAGCGAGTATTTATCGATGTACCGGTTCAACATTTCGAAGAAATGGCTGATCGAAACGGACATGCCGATCAAGGATATCGCGGAGAAATTAACGTATAACAATCCGCAAAATTTCATCCGCTCCTTCCGGAAGCTCGAGGGGATGACTCCGGGGCAATACAGGAGCAAGTACGGAAACGCCAGCGGTTAGCGGCTGTTTTTCCTTGTGATTACGAGTGCCGTCTGCGTTATCCTGTCTCATTGCGGACCTCCTTTGATGACATAAGGGATTTTGCGGTACTTATTTACGATCGTCGAAGCGTCTTGAAAGCGGTTAAGGGATTTTGAGGTACTTATTGTGACATGCTGCCGCTATGTTTGCCCTTTAAGAAGAAAAATAAGTACTCCAAAATCCCCTATCGCCTTTGTTGAAGTCACACACACCAACATATAAGTACGTGAAAATCCCTTATTTCACAACCAAATGTCCCCCGATTCGAACTCGTACTCGAATAAAGCGCGCTCCAGCATCCTTGCGCCCGTCTTGATGAAACTCCGGACTCTTTCGCATTGTTCAAAAGATAACTTCTTCATCTGTTAACAACCTCCAACCCCAATTTTTTCGCAAAAAACGCATACGATTTATTTGACGTGCAGAACTTCTCCAATTCCGTTTGCAGTACTTCCTTTGCTTCGGATACGGAGATCGAAAAATCTTCGTCACTAATCCATGAATCCACTAATTCGTAACACATGCTGCTCCAGCCGGAATCATTTTCATTCCCTTTCGCTCCGGTTATTACAACATCGCCGTAATTTTGAAGCTCGACTAGCGCTTTCTCGTACTCTTTTTTGTGCTCTTTGTCACCCAAACCTGCTAGTTTGCGAAGAGTCCGGGAATCGACGCTGCCGTGCTCCAGTAATATTTTATAAATATGAAAAGCCGTTCTCGACATAAGTCCGACGTTGTACCGATCTTCTGCCGGTCTGCCGGATGTAAGGATGGTCTTTACTAACGGAAAGAGAGAAATATGTATGAAACATGCTTTGCTGCCGAAAAATTTGCCGTATGCCGCAACTCCGTCCTCCACGATACGAACGCGCCATAACCACGGGTCCGATTCCGCCCCCGAATGCCATTGAAGATGTGCGGCAACCGCGGTTAGCGACGGATATTCCGGGACGAAATCCGAAAATGGGAAGATTTTATATTTCTCGAATATTTGGACAAACTCCTGGTAGTTGGAAATCTTCACGTTGTTTTGACTCCTTTCGTGTTCCTGCGTTGATAACGTTCGCACATTTGCACCGCCATATCATGAATGCTCTCCCGCAAAGACTCAGGTTCAACGACCTCCGCTTCCATCCCAAGAGAATAGAAGTAACGAATAAACCATTTCCACTCGGAAGGCGGACAAATAAAATCGAGTTCCCATTCTTCATCGGACACCGCTCGAATACGTTCGCCAATGTGCTCGTCCTGCTCGACTTGAAGCATACCCTTGTAGGTCAATATGGCTCTGATGCGGGTCGGCTGCATTTGCGGTTGTTCCGGGACAACGCGTTCCGTTTCCGGCTGTTCAGGCGGGGCGGTCACTTCGATGGAATCGATCCGGTCGATCCGGAATGTCCGGTCCTCTCCGTGAGTGTGGGAATATGCATCGCAATACCAGAACCCGTTGGCTATCACAACCCGATTCGGCTTAATCTGCAGCCAACGCCGATGACGCTGCGACCGGTAAAAAATGTTCAGCCATTTGCCCTCTGAAGTGTAGTTGAACGGCACGCCTATCTCTGCTAACGACTGCATGTCGCGAAGAATCGTGCGCTTGGACACTTCAAATTTTGCCGCAAGAGATTGCGCCGTTTCTTGCCGCTGCTGCAGCGCCAACAATATCGCAAACAGCCTGTCCTTTCGCTTCACGCTCAGCGCCCCCGTCCGTTTCTTACAATATAGCATAGTATTGGTGACACTTTGTTTGTCACCAATTCGAAAAGCTGCTATCGAACAAAATACTCTTCATAGCGAAGCGGTTTCATAGTACAATTTGTTAAATATCAATGAGGGAGACGGTGACTTTCAGTGGAAACGAAAAAAGAATACAAATTTGCCTTGGTGCAGATGAAAAGTGAAAAAGCGGCCGTCGACCGTAATCTGCAATCGATGAGCGAATATATCGCCGCAGCGCAAGCCAATAATGTTGATTTCATATGTTTTCCCGAAATGAACATCACCGGTTACATTGATCCCGCGAAATTTCCGAATGCCGTTATATCCATTGATCACCAAGCGGTCAGCGAAGTCATCCGTTTAAGCGGCCACTATTCTATTTGCGTCATTGCCGGATTTGTGGAATATAACCCGAACGGCAAGCCGTATATCAATCAATTTGTTGCTCACAACGGGACATTGCTGGGATCGTATAGAAAGAAAACCATTAAAGACGGAGAGGAGTATTGGTTCACTCCCGGCGATCAACAACCGATATTTAATGTATCCGGACTCACATTCGGTTTATCCGTCTGCGCCGACATAGACGATCCGGACATATTTCGTGAATATGCTCGGAAAGGCGCCGATATCGTATTTGAAAGCGCCGCTCCCGGTTTGTACGGGGAACAGGAAACACGGAATTGGTCATCCGGTTTTAACTGGTGGAGAAGCAACTGCATGGAGAAATTGGGGAAGTACGCTGCCGATAATTCAATGTTTATTGGAGTTTCCACACAGGCAGGGCGTACAATCGACGAAGACTTTCCCGGTGGAGGATATCTCTTCGATCCGAGAGGGAAATGTACGGCTGAATCGGGAAACTGGAGTGAAGGCGTTCTTCATACGCAAATTCTAACCTGATCGGATAAAGGCTGCCGGCCGGCAGCCTTCCTGTGTTAGCCAGTTGCTTTAGCGTGAATAAGATAGAAAAAATTCGTAACCTTGATTCCCTTGCCGGCCGCATGCCGTTCAAAGAGGGTATTGACACCGTTAAAACACGTCTCCCGAACGTATTGGGCGAACCGTTCGCTTTGTCCGAAGCTTAACATGATTAGTATGTCTTCGGGTGTCGGTATCCATATAATTTCCTTCAGCTTTCTCAAGCGAATGTCAGATAAGCCGCTTAATTCCAGCCGTTCTTCGATCTTATCCAATATCGGCGTTCCTCTAGCCGGCGGCGGAAACAAGCCGGGAAAGCAAAGTCCAAGTTCGCCTTCTTCGCCGTCGCCGTCTCCGGGATGGTATAACAATATGTCGCCTCCCGGCCGGACAATCCGATTCCCTTCCCGATACCAACTGCTCGGACCTTTCTTCGTATATGCAACGTCGAAATAATGATCCGGAAACGGCAGTCCGTCATGCGTTCGCCCGGTAACAAACCGTACATTCGGTTTTCGGTACCGGTTCGCAGTCGCGATAAATCCTTCCGTCATGTCGTAACCGACCACTTCTTCCGCAGCATCCGCCCATCGGTTCGTGTACTCACCGTGGCCGCAGCCCACATCAAGCACTTTCCCGTGCAACAGCTTCGAAAGCTCTTCGGTCAAAATGTCCTCAGACGCAGTTCCTTCGTGGTAATATTTCCAGGTGAATTCGTACTTCCCGGTTTGAGCGGCCAATTGACTGCACCATTCTTTGGTTTGCCCTCTCAAATAATCCGCATGCAGAGTCAGATCGGGAAACATGTTTTCGTATCAGCACCTCCACAATGGGTTTTGCCGGCCGGCTTATATACAATAAAGAAAATTTTTCCGAAAGTATAGACTTATATTAGCGTCCACACCAAAGGACACCGTTTCGGTGTCTTGTTTGTGTTAAAATTTATCATCGTTTCTTAATCTGATTTTCAGGTTTCTCGTGTATGATAGCGGTATCACAGCAACCGACGACGAAGAAAGGATGGTGCCGGATGATACATGCCAAAAGGATGCTCATGCTCGGTACATTGGCCGTAGCGGTTGCGCTGGGGTCTCAAGTTACGGAGAGGGATACCGCGAAGGCGGATCCGTCTTCGAAGACGATGAACCCGGGCACCGAAGAGGACGAATTTCTCCAAGTGCTGGGGGCATCTTCAGAGGAGGAAGTCAGGGAAGCATTATACAAAGGGGCTACGCTGGCAGAGATCGCCAGAAACAACGACCGCGATCCGCAAGACGTCGTATGTCTGCAGATGCGCGAATTAATGCGGCAGCTGGAACTACGACTCGAGCGCGGGAGCATTTCGCCGGAGACGTTCGCTCTTCAGATGGATGAGATCGAAGAAATCGTCAAACATAGCGTGTACGGTGCGCAACCGGAGATTGCTTGATCGCCGCATTTCGAGCCGGTACATAGCCATCCGGTCATTAACATAGTTTTAAGGGAAATCGCGGTCATATGGATGGCTCAAGCCGGCCAATCGATGAACAATAGAAGATAAAAGCTTGTCATCTTTCTTTGAGGGAGCACTTGAATATTCATTTACGGCGACATATAATTCTTCAACCGCATAGCGCGGATCCCGCTCCCGGTACGGTTCCTCAGAGGCAGGATGACTTACGGCTCCGTTCGTCAGCTTGCTGAAGTCGTCGTCGTTCATCTCGAGGATATACCCCCTAAGTTCGCGTACCTTCTCCTGTACCTGATGAGGTAAGTCATCAATTTTCCCAAGATCATCGAGGATAGCTTTCACTTCATTTTTTTCCATTCGTTGATGTTCTCCTCTAATCGTAGTTCATGTATGTAAACTTTTGATGCGTTCCTTTTTCATCTTTTCCGATATTTTCTAATTATTTCCCAAATCGCCTGTTATGATAAGTCAGAGCAACCATCTTAGATATCAATATTCCCTTTCGCAGGTACTTGTTCTGCGCTCCCTTTCAATCTGTACCGGTACAGATGCATAAAACAATCGAAAATCACCGCAAATTTATCGTTATCTTAAAGATCTGTATCGGTCAACCGCCTATATTTCCCCAATTATTTTACAAAATACAACATTAATTTATAATCTGTACCGGTACAGATTGAAAGAGTCGGGGAGATGAATATCAGGGGAGGACGGTGGCAAGAAATCGGATGAACATTAAGCATGAAATTGCCGTGCTGCCGGATACAGGCAATCAAAAAAGACACCATTTTCGGTGTCTTTTTGTTCAAGGGTTAAGTATTTGTGCTTGTGCCGGTTGCATCGCCGGCGCCTGCATCAACCGGAGGAATTTCGCGGCCAGGACCGCCGAACCCTTTATGTCCCCTGCCGCCCATAAAGCCGGTTCCGTTCACCATGTCTTCCACCTTCTCGGTCAGCTTCGAAATTTGCTCCTCTGCCTGTTCTGCCGTTAGCTTGCCGTCCGTTACCGCTTGATTGATTCGTTCGGTAAGGGCTTTGACCTGCGCGTCAATAACTTTTTGCACTTCAACGCCTTTTTCCTTCGCCACATCAGCGAGCGATTTCCCTGAGATTAACGCCTCTTTCAATTCCTCGTTCGTCAACCCGAGCACTTCCGCCGCCGCGCTCAAATCGCCCCCTCCAAACATATGACCGCCGAATCCCCGATGCTTGCCGAATCCTATTTCCTGAAACTTCGAATCGATCATCGTGTCGAGATTTTCGCCGAACTGTTTCTTCTGCTCCTCGATTTTCGCGTTGAACGATTCGGAGAGCGCCTGTTTTAGGCTGTCGCGGGACACTCCTTGCTCTTCGGCGATTTCGGCGAGCGTTTTGCCCTCTTTCACCTTTGCTTGAAATGCCGCCTGATCAAGCTTCAGCACATCCAGCACTTCTTGGCTGACAATTCCAAAATGTCCCCAGCCGCGGTAGTCGATCTTGCTTTCAACAGTTGCACTGCCGGACTGCGTTCCTGAAGCCGCATCCGAACTCGTTCCAGAGCTCGTGGCCGCGTAGGCGGTAAGCGGGATTACGGCCGCAAGCGCTGCGGCAATTCCAAGGGTCTTGACTGACTTCTTCATCTTCTCATTCCTCCTATATCTGATTGGTATTACAAGATCCAGTATAGGCAGACTTCCTTAAAGTGAGATGAGTCCAAGCTGAAAGAAAAATGAGGCAAAGCTGAAAGTTTGCTGAACGGATGAAAGCCTCCGTTGCGGCTTAGAATATCGAATAAATCAGTTTGGCGGCAAAATAGTTGAACGGAATGCCGATCGAGAGATTGAGCGGGAAAGTGATTCCCAACGCGAGTCCGAGGTATGTGGACGGATTTGCCTGCGGGACGGCCGATCTTAACGCAGCCGGGGCCGCTATGTAGGAAGCGCTGCCGGACAGCACCCCCATTAGCGCGGCGCCTCCAAGCGACAGACCTGTCCATTTGCCGCAAAGCACCCCCAACAAGCCGTAAACTAAGGGAGCCAGCAATGCAAACCCGATAAGTGCAGAGTTCTTTGTTCCCGCTTCCCTTAATTGAGCGCCGCAGACGATCCCCATAGTCAATAAAAACAGGATTAATACCCCTCTGTACAAATCAATAAACAAAGGTTGTATAACGGACCTCGCCTCCACACCGCACGCCCATCCTATGAGCAGTCCGCCAAGAAGAAGCAAGATGCTCTTGCTGATGAGCGTTTCGCGGACGATGCGAAGATCGACATGCTTCATGGATACAGGAATCCACCGGGAATGAAACGTAGCCGAGCTTGCTTGTTTACCCGTCGACGTTCCTGACTTGAAGGCGTTTAGGACCATTAAGGATATCATGATTGCAGGAACTTCCATCACCGCGACAACCGCGCTCATAAATCCTTCGTAAGGCACCCCCGTTCCTTGCAAAAAATCCGCCCCCGCACCATATGTGACAATACTGACCGAACCGTAAGTCGCGGCGATCGCCACAGCATGATATTCGTCAATGTTGCGTTTCAATAAAAACAAGATCGTAACGAGCGGGATAAAGCAGCCGAGCAGTACTCCCCCCAACAGCGGTTTCACCAACTCCGTTACCGGGTATTTCGACAGCTCTATTCCTCCTTTAAGCCCGATCGCCAATAGCAAATAGATGCTTAAAGAATCGCTTAATCCTTTCGGCACGGCCAGATCCGATTTCAAAAGCGAGGCCGCCAAACCAAGCATAAACACTAATACTGCCGGAGAAATAATATTGCTGATCAGAATGTCCGACATGCTCGTTCCCCTTTCTAAATTAAAAACCGGCAATTACCCGAACCGCGGAAGCGAATTCCTTCCATAGTTCCGAATAATTGCCGGTTTATTCACAACTCGTCGTTTTGACGCTTTGTTAGTCTCCTGGCATGCAGCTAATGCAGCTATTTGTTTATTAAGCGTTCTTCGAGGTTGCCGTCCAATATAAATACCATCATCCGTTCGCCGCTGCGTGTCGATATATCCGTATGGAACGAGACGACACGCTGGCCCGTCACCTCAAAAATCAACTCTCCAAGCTGATCGCGGCCGGCCTCCACCAAATCGGAGCGAATCCGCTTGATCGAAAGCATCCCGTCTTTCTCGGAAGAGAGCAGCTTTTCCGCAGGCGTAAGAACGCCCTTGAGCAAGACAACGACCATATTCCGGACGATATCCGCCTTGACCACTACCGATCCGCGGCCGAGAAAGTCCTTCTCCCATTGGGTTAATGCTTTGCTGACTTCGGCTTCAACCATTCCCTTGGTCTTCATCGCATTCCCCCGGTACAAATGTTCTAAGCCATTATACCGAAAAAATTATCTTTGTCAAACTCGCTGCCGCTAGAAACGGAAATATTCCTTCGCGTTGTTATAGCAAATGTTTTGCACAATCTCGCCCAGCAGTTCCATATCGTCAGGGAACTCTCCGTTCTCGACCCATTCGCCGATCAGGTTGCAAAGAATTCTTCGGAAGTACTCGTGTCTCGTGTACGACAAGAAACTTCTCGAATCCGTCAGCATGCCGACGAACCGGCTGAGCAGCCCGACATCGGCAAGCGTCTTGAGCTGCGCGATCATGCCTTCTTTCGTATCGTTGAACCACCAGGCAGAGCCGAATTGCATTTTACCCGGAATGCCGCCGCCTTGATAGCTGCCGATGATCGTCGCAAGAAGATGGTTCTGCGTTGGGTTCAAAGAATAAAGTATCGTCTTCGGGAGCGCGTTTTCTTTGTCTAGCGAATCGAGCAGCCGGGATAACGGATACGCGATCGTACTGTCGTTCATCGAATCGTACCCGGTATCCGGACCGAGTGTTGCAAACATACGGCTGTTGTTGTTCCGGGCGGCGTTGATATGGTACTGCATCGCCCATCCCCGCTCCGCATACAGCTTGCCCAAGAACAACAGCGTATGCGTCTTGTATTTCTGCTCGTCCTCCAAGCTGACGGTTTCGCCTTTCAGCGCCCTGGCGAAAATACCCGCCGCTTCTTCCTTCGTCGATTCCGCATACGGCACATAATCGAGCGCATGGTCGGACACCCGGCCGCCGACGGAATGGAAAAATTCAACTCGCGACTCCAAGGCGGCAAGAAAATCATCATACCCGCCGATCGATAGGGCGGAAACTTCCTCGAGTTTACGCAACCAATCTTGAAATCCTTTGCGGTTGATTTCCAACCCTTTATCCGGGCGGAACGACGGAAGCACCGCTACAGGAAAATCGCCCTCACCTTTGAGCTTTACATGATACTCCAACGAATCGGCAGGATCGTCGGTGGTGCAAACGACCTTCACGTTGGACTTCGTAATCAGGTCACGCGCCCCGAACCCTTCGCCGTTGAGTTGAGCGTTGACCTTGTCCCATATGACAGGAGCGTTCTTTTCGTTAATCAGCTCTTGTACTCCGAAATATGTTCTCAACTCAAGATGCGACCAATGGTACAGAGGATTGCCGATCGTCATCGGCATCGTCTTCGCATACGCCACAAACTTATCGTAGTCGCTCGCGTCGCCGGTAATGTACTTCTCCTCGACGCCGTTGGCGCGCATCGCTCTCCACTTGTAATGGTCCCCGTATAACCATACTTCCGTTATGTTTTTATACGTCTTATTCTCGTATATTTCTTTCGGGCTCAAGTGGCAGTGATAGTCTATGATCGGCATCTGCTTGGCGTAATCGTGATAAAGGGTTTTCGCAGTCTTGTTCGATAATAGAAAATGTTCGTTCATAAAAGCCGCCGTTGCCGTTGCCATATGTTCATCCACCTTTCTTGTATCCGTCTAAATCGTCATCGCTCCGAATCCGCCGTCCACCCGCAAGAAAGTGCCTGTAACGAATCCGGACGCACGTTCGGAAGCGAGATAAACCGCAGCTCCCTGCAGCTCTTCCGGTGCGCCGAACCGGTTCATCGGCGTGTGCCCCATTATGCTGCGGATGCGTTCCTCGGAAAGAATCTTCTTGTTTTGCTCGGCCGGGAAAAACCCGGGAATAATGCCGTTGACGCGCACACGGTGCGGCGCAAATTCGCGCGCCAGAAATTGCGTGACGGAGTTCACTCCGGCCTTCGAGGCGGAATAGGTGAACACGCGCGAAAGCGGCGGCCCGGACGAAACGGAGGAAATGTTGATAATGCTTCCGCCTTCTCCTTGGTCGATCATTTGCTTGCCGAACACTTGGCTCGCAAGGACGACGCTTTTCAAATTGACGTCCATAATGCTGTCCCATTCTTCTTCCGTAATTTCGAAAAATGAGGTGGCGCTGTTTTTGCCGGGGCAGTTCATCAGAATATCGACGCGTCCCGTCCAAGCCAGCACTTCCTCCAATACGCGCTGCAAATCTTCTTTGCTAGTCGCATCCGCTTGGAATACCGCCGCTTTGCCGCCTCCGGCTTGTTCAATGCGCGCTTTCGCAGCCTCCGCCGTTTCCGCGTTGCGCCCGACGACGGCGACATTCGCGCCGTGCGCCCCGAGCGCCTCGCCCATTACGGAGCCGAGCGTGCTGTTGCCGCCGATGATGACGGCGGTTTTGCCCGTCAGATCAAATAAATTCATATTACATTCCCCTCGCTGTCGAATGTCCAATGGTACGGCTCCGACACGATGTCGATGTCGGGATGTTTGCGCGCTTCCTCGAGAAGCGGCACCGATATTTCGATTTCGCCCAGATGCAGCGTGTCGCGGATGCGTACCAAACGGCAAGTGTGAAATTCGAGCACATTGCACGTCTTGACCGCCGCCTTGATCGCCAGCTCGTCGCTTTCCAGCGTCGTGGCAAGCTTCGTCGGAGCGCAGACGGTGGATGTCAATCCGTTCAAATACGTTGCCGTGAAATCCATCTTGTCGGCGAGTCTCCGCGTCGTGAAATCCGCCGTACCGACGCCGTTCGCGTTGCCCTTCGACTCCTTCGTGACGTCGAGGACGACCATCTTGTTCACATCCGGCCCGCCTGACGCATACGGAGTCGGGTACCTGCCGGTCACATTCGGATCCATGCCGTCCCCGCTTATGTTCTTGCCGATATAATCGATGACGAGCACGTCGATTTGATCAAACAGCAGCCGCGGCATGCGCGCTTTTGCCATGCGCAGCAGCTCGACCTCCCGTTCGTACACCAGCTCCGCCGGCAGCACTTCGACATGGCACGTTTCGTCATACGCGTTCTCCACGGCCGCGACCCCGAACACGATCGGCAGCTTCTTCATCATCACCTGCGCCATCTCAGGCACAAACTCGGCCATATATTTGAAGCCGAGCTGATGGCATGCTTCGGCGCCCTTCTGCTTGCCGAGGCCGATCGCGATCATCTTCATGATGCCGCTCTCGATGTTTCCGCGGAATGCGGTATGCGGCTTGACTCGGTTGATGACGATGATCGCGTCGGCCCCTGACGCGATTTTGTCGGCGTACACCGGCAGCCCGTTTGGCAGACGGTCAAGCTCTACCACTTCCATGGAGGACTCGACCGGCGCGCCCATCGTCTGCTCGTCTATGCCCAGATGCTTCAACACCTCCGCCTGTCCTTCCGCCGTCGCGCCGCCGTGGCTGCCCATGCACGGCACGATGAACGGCGCGGCGCCGGCCACTTTCACGGCATCGACCACCGCGCGCGTCATTCCGGCGATGTTCGCCACGCCCCGGCTGCCGACGCAGACGGCAACCCGCTGGCCCGGCCGAATGCGGTCGATCGCGCCCGGATTAGCCAGCTCGGCCCGCAGCACGCCGACCGGGTCTTCCAGCTTCGAGGCGTCGAACCGCTGCCTGATGCGCACTACGGGCGGAATCGGAATCGGCTGCAGCATTCGTCGAATGATTTCACTCATGCGTCTTCACTTCCTTAGTAGGTGCGGATCATTTTCCAAGCAGTTGCAAATGTTTGCCGATATGTGTAATGAGTGCGTCTTCGTACGATTTCTCGTGCTCGCGAAGCGTCCGGTAAAACTCGTCTTTAAACAACAGACGTCCGTTCGCGTCCTTCGCGGTCAGCAATATGCCGTACGTGATATGGATCAACTGCCGCGCGTCGTTGTCGTTCATATACTCGGGTAGCTCGGCGTCGGCTGTATCGGATAACGGGCGAATGCGGCCGAAGTCCGCCGTAATGTGGTAATACTTCAGCGCCTCTTCGACCCGCTCCAGAGCGTAAGCGTGCATTCTCCGGTAAAGATCCGGATTGACGCGCGCCACCGTCCGCACCGCTTCCAGCCAGTTGGTGCCGGCGGTCTTCAAGTGGAAGCGGCCGCCCGTATATTTCGCCACCAACGGGAATACGCTGAACTTGTCGCTTCCGGAATGGACGCTCAGCTTGTAGCCGAAATGATCCGCGATCTTCGCATGAACGGCCAGCTCTTGCTCGAATTGGGCGATGTCGCCGATGTAATCGATGCCCTTCTGAAACTCGCCGCAAAATCTCGGCGCAATGCTGTATACTTGAACGCCTTCGCGGCGAAGCTCGCTTGCGACGTACCAGTGAGCGGCAGGGTCGGTTGGGGTGAGCGTCTCGTCGATCGAAATTTCAAAATCGATATCCCGTCCGGCCGGTTCAATATAAGTACGATAGATGTCGAGCATAAATTGAATCGCTTGACCATATACGAGTGCATAACGCATCAAGCTGGTTCGGGACATTGATATTTCCGTCCCGTCCACATTAAAGGTTCGGTCGGCGTAATCCGACTCCAGGCGCTCCCTGAAATTCGCTTCGAGAGCTCCGTACCTGCGGGACACCTCCGACTCATCGGCGGAAGCGGCGTCGTTGTCGATATGCTCGGAGGCGTCCAGCGTCAGCATCGAAAATCCGAGCCGAAGCGCCATCTCGATGTCCGACGTCGTCTTCAGATGGTCGCCGTCCGCGCCCCAACCGTCCTTGTATCCTTCCTGGAACACCGCGAAAGCGGCCGCGTCAAGCACATCCTCATATGTTCGTTCGGTCAGCGTCAATTCGCGAATGCTTTGCTGCGCCAAGATCGGCCGGACGTCGCGGCCGGCGACCGTCTTAATGTGACCGGGCGAAGCGAGACCGAGGCGGTCACCCAAACCGATCGTCGCAATTTTCGTTCCGAACGCGCGGGGCTTCGTATACTCGAAATACTTGTTGAGCACAAGACGGTTACTGCGGGACAGCGGGCACATTTTGAACGTCGTCTGTTCCTCCGTTCTTTCTTCGCCCTCCAGCTCGGAGTACAGCGATCCGCCGCCGGTAACGAGCAGCTTCCGCTCTCCGTTCTCTCTTACCATAACGATACGGTCAGCGCCGGATTCCGTGAACGACTTGATAAAGACGTTATCCGCCCCGGTTAATGCGCTTCCGCCGGCCAGCAGCCGTGCGACTGCCGGCATGTTTGTTGTAGTAGACATGAGCATTACCTCCTCAAAATAACAACGTTGTTATTAACCATTACAACTATAATAAGTTGAAAACATGCTTTCATCAATGATATTTTTACAATACGAGTCATTTTTTTAGGAAAACGTTTTTCATAGGAGCATCGATGCGATGAACGTAACGATTAAAGATATCGCCCGATTGGCGGGAGTCAGCTATTCCACCGTTTCCAAGGCGCTGAACGACAGCCCGTTGGTGAAACCCGACACGAAGAAACGAATCGTGGAGCTGGCCGCGCAGCTCGGCTATCAACCGAATATCGCCGCCAAGAGTCTCGTCTCCCGCCGGAGCATGACGGTCGGAGTCGTGCTGCCTTCATTGGAGCGGGTCGCTCTATCGGCCCTTGTCGGACGGATTAACGACGAGCTTGCGGGGCGCGGATATGAAGTGATTTTGTCGATTCTTCCGCCTACTTCCGCCGTCAAGCTGTTTCAACGGCTCCAGATGGACGGCATCGTTGTGTTTGAGGATATTTCGCCGGAAGAGAAATATGTCGAACCCGCTGCGACCGAAATCCCCGTTGTCTCGATTGGTTCTTCTCACGTGACAAGCTCCCGATATGCCATCGTTGACGTCAAGCGCAAAGAAGCCTTGAAGGAAGCGGTCCGCTATTTGGCGGGTCTTGGCCATGCGCGAATCGCCTATATCGGGGACGCCAGGGAGTCGGACAGCAAACAGCAGCAAAAGGTGGCGGGTTTCATGGAAGGCGCGTTCGAATGCGGACTGACATCCGAGTCGGCGTTCATTATGAACTCCGACGGAAACACGTGGCGCCACGGATACGAGGCCGGCCGGAGATTGTTGGTGCTGGACAAGCGGCCGAGCGCGGTAATTACCGGCGCGTTCGATGTGACCGCCGGCTTCTTGCGGGCGGTGCAGGACGGCGGGCTTAGCATCCCGGACGATCTTTCGCTGCTCAGCTATGACAATGTTCCTCAGCTGGCCGAACTGGATGTACCGGTTTCGGCCGTAGGAGCGCCTGTTTCGCTATTGGCGGATCGGATCGCCTCAAGGCTGGTTGATATTATGGGATCGGCCAACGCCATCCGGATGTCCGAGCTGCTGGATGCTTGTATCGAGGAGAGAGCTTCGTGCCGGAACGTGTGAGTGCTAACATTATGGCAATGTTTATACAAATAAGGCAAAAAGTTTGCCATATTAAGACCAAACGTTGCCGATCGAACGACCCTTGCGGCTTCATCGTCAACCGTCTATCATAGCGGTACCGAACAAACGGAGGTTAACACGAGTGAGAAATACACTTTTGACCGCAATGTGTTTAATGATAATTTTGGCAGGATGCTCCGCCCCTTCGCCTGCAGAACAAGCTGTGGAGACCCCGCCCGTGACGAATACCGGAAAAGAAGTGACCCTGCCGAAGTCTGAAGAACCTCCGGGTAAAAGTTCCCTTCCGATTTCCGAACAAGCACCGGAAGAAGCTTCTTTCACCAAAGGCATTCTAACGGGGCTGCCCGAATATTTCAGTTTCGTCGATCGTTTGGATGAATACCGAATCTTGGGGCTGGCCGCCGGCAAACCTTTTATCTATTCAGTATCCGAACACAAATACGATATCGTGTCGGAAACCGTATGCTGGAACGTCCGGCTCTCTCCCGATAAACAAAGGATCGGATACAACAACGAAGACGGCATCGGGATTATCAATATTGAAGACGGAACCGGAAGGATCGTTTTTTCAAAGGAACAGAGCGATCAAATCAATCAAGACGGGTCCATGTACTTTCAGTGGGGAACTCTCCCGAACCAACTGCTGTTGATACATCAGGGGGAGTGGGACTCATTTTATTATCTGTTGGATTTGGAAACCGGGAAATATACCCCGCTTCAGGTGAAAATGGACAGCTATTTCTTGTCGGAGCCGATTCAATGGATTGACGAGCATCGGATTTTGTTCAGCTTCCGGGCGAGCAAGAAGAAGGACGGCACGATGGAGTACGGTTCGGGATACCGGTCTGACTTGGCCGTCTATGATTTGAGAACAGGAACAACAGAGAAAGTTACAGATACGGATGACGGATATTTTGTAAATTTTGTTTCCATGCAAGCAGATACGGCGTATTACCAGGAGATGGATCCGGAACAAAGGAGAAGTTACTATTCGGTAGATGTGACAAATAAAAAATCCGAACGTATCGACATTGCCGATGAACATAACGATATATACGTCTTCTGGTCACCGGACACCTACCTGATGGGTAATGTCGACCCCGAGATACAAGAGATGAACCATGTTATGAATGTGAGTTACGTATCCCGCGGTACCACCCGAACCATTGACGCAATTCTTTTCGAATCTTCGACGCCGGCATGGGTCCGCCTGGGGAGCCATCTCGCCGTCTCGTTCGGTCATGCGGAGAAAGCGGACGATAACCTCGGTTATATTACAAAATCACAGGCACATGTGTTCACGTTCAAATGAAAATAAAGGGGCTGCCTCTGTTCAAGATGACTGTGAAGCAGCCTCTCGTTCTAACGGAACATTTACGGAATACGTATGGCTTGAGATGAGGCCGTTGGGAAGCCGCACGCGTTATGCGAACGAAAAAAACGCCCTATAACAGCCCCCAGTACACCTCTGTCTCATAGTCGAAGGACACCGTCCCGTTCCTTTCATTGCGTTCGAACAGTTTCCGCAGCTCCTCCAGCATCGGTTCATAAGTCGGGTGGCCAGGTACGGGACTGTAGGATGAAGACCGCAGCCGTCCGAGCAAACCCTCAAAATCGAACAACTGCTTGTACGGGAACCGGGCTTCCCTCAGCGATCCTTCCTTGAAGAAAGATGCCAGTATCTCACTTGAAATATTCTTGTGATTGACGCTCGCGTAATCGGTGCCGAACGTATGCAGCAGACTTTCATACTGTTCCAGAAACGGTGTGCCGTGCGTCAGCCGTGAATTCCAGATCAGCACCGTCTTCCCGCCTGGCTTCAGAATACGCCCGAACTCGGTTTTAGCCGCATCGCGGTCAAACCAATGAAACGCCTGCGCACAGACGATAAAATCTACGGAATGATCGGGCAATCCGGTCGCTTCCGCTGATCCCGGGATAGCGCGAAACTTCGATTCCCCGCTTAATGCTTTCTCTGCGGCCTCCCTCATCGCCTGATTCGGCTCGACAGCCGTCACGCCGCTCCCCTGCTCCAGCAACAACCGTGAAAAAATACCGGTCCCCGCACCGATGTCCGCTATTTCCGAACCCGCTCGCAAGCCCACGGAATCATACAAGTAATCAATGGCTTCCTTCGGGTAGCTCGGCCTGTACTTCACATATGTATCGACCCTGTCGGAAAATCGTTCCTTACTGTCCATTACGAACCACTCCCATCAAGCTTTTTTTCTCCCAATGTAAAGCAAATGGGATGCAGTGCCTAACAAATACGAATCGGCTGCGGATTTATAAATTAGTTCCATAAGTGAGTCCAGTTCTCCACGTTCTCTCCAATAATTCCAATTCTCAGGCGTTAATCGGGCACCAATGCCGTTTGACGACAATAGCTCCAGTGTCTCAAACCCATTCTGCTCCATGAACGGTCTGATGTCTTCAATTTTGTAAAAATAAGCCCCGGTGAACCTTCCGGGATCCGAATGGTTAAATATCCCGGTCTGCCCGGACCCGCGCCATTATCTAATATTTGCCCTGATTCAGGAAGGTGTTTTTTTATAAAATGCCAATTAACCAGAAATTCCAGAGGTTCTCTCTCAAGCCTTCCCCACTCATCAAATGACGAATAATAATTTACAATGTCTTGCATACGGTCACCCGCCCTACCGTTTTTTCTCCTTGCTCTCCACAACTATATTTCTTCCAACTTATTCCTGTCAATCAACTCAGCATTACTTATAGTCCAAATTCAGCATTTTAATCATATATTCGATGCCATCCACAGGACTGGGTATGCGGACATCCAATAGCTGCAATAAAGCCAGAATAAACGCATGGCGCTCAACTTATTCCGTTAATTACTGCTATTTGTTTGCTTCATATGGAAACAGGCGATAATGATATGTATGCATCGCAAATCTTTTTTCGGTTGATCAGCCCCGAAGGTGGAAATCGCTGCGAAGAATTGGTGGATCGGAAAATATTATGGAAAAGGCGAAAATCAGCGCCGGGCAGTTGTTTGCGTTAATTTTTTTGTTCGAGATGGGTACGGCGCTTGTCGTCAGTTTAGGGTTGAAGGCGGAAAAGGATGCCTGGCTGGCCATACTTCTTGGGTTAGCGGGCGGATTGCTCCTGTTTCTTGTCTACACCTCTTTATACAAGCTATATCCGGCGCTTCCGCTTACCGGGTACTTAAGAGCGATTTTGGGAAAATGGATCGGATGGCCGGCATGCTTGCTTTACATTATATTTTTTCTCTATGGGGCGGCAAGGGATTTACGGGACGGAGGAGAGCTGCTCACCGCTTCATTTTTGGATCAGACACCCGTATTTGTAAATCTTGCAATTATGATCTTATCGGTCGGTTACGTATTGAATAAAGGGATCGAAGTATTCTCAAGAACCGCACAAATCTGCATGGTCGTAATGTTCGCGGCGGGATTCATCAGCAACTTCCTGATGTACGCTTCCGGAATCGCCGATTATCACCAGCTGCTTCCGGTATTGGCCAAAGGATGGGAGCCTGTCGTTAATACGGCTGCGACCCAAACCTTCGAATTCCCATTCAGCGAATTGATTTGCTTTACGATGCTGTTTCCTTATTTGAATGATCCGAAAAACGGTGTTCGCGCGGGATTTGCTGCAGTGTTGTTCAGCGGGCTTACTCTAAGTTTTTCGATTGCCATGTATATCGCCGTACTGGGAGTCGATATTGCCGGAAGAGCAACTTTTCCCTTGCTGTCGGCAATCAGTATGATTAATATCGGTGAATTCATTCAGAGATTGGATGTGTTCGCCGTTCTTACATTGATCATCGGGGATTTTTTTAAGGTCGGAATTTTTTTTTACGCTGCAGTTATCGGTGGGGCCGATCTGTTCCGTATACAGGATTACCGGAAGCTGGTGTATCCGTTTGCTCTTCTCATTTTGATCATTTCGATGATCATCGCGTCCAACTTCGCGGAGCATATCGAGGAGGGAAACTTTGCGCTGCGGACCGTTTTTCTATTGTTCGGCGTGGCGATTCCGCTTTTGCTGTGGGCGGCGGCACGGTTTCGCAGGCTCGTTGAAAAAAAGAATCCCCCGCCTTTCGAGTAATCAACGCAGGCGGGGGTGTCTGTCATGGCTTCCATTCCAATGCTTTGTCCGTATCGACCAACGGCTTGCCGTAATAATGCTTTGCCCTGAAATTATGGATTTCGTCGCAAGCTTTCTCCATCTTTTCCATTACAATGGCTTGAGGCATCCCTTGAGGCGACCAATATAAGATGTGCATCTGATACTGCCTGTTTTCTTCGTCTACTCGCGTATACCGGATAAGATCCGCTTTTTTGAACCCGTTCCTGGCATAAAATGCAAGCCGCTTCTGTGAATCCGTGTCACCCTGAGTTCGAGGTTCCGCTTCGAGGATGATCAGCTTTTCCTTCTCCTTCAGCTTGTCGAGAATCGACGAGCCGATCCCCTTCCCTCTGGATTTGGATGTAACCAATAAGTAATCAATGAAAAGAAAAGTCGGGAATTCCGCATAAAGTAAAATGTAGTCTTCCGTCTCCTCTTTGTGGTAAACATCCTTTTCTTTAATCAGATCTTTCAGATGCTCCCGGTCTTTCATTTCATGCTCCGGAAAATATTCGTTCAGTTTGTCATACCATTCCATCCGCCGTTCCTTCTTCCAGTCATAGTGATGAACATAATTTTCCATGATGGTTTAAAACTTATGCATTCGTTCATCGCTTCGGCTCTTGATTACTGCATGCTGCACGAATATGTTTGTCCCTTGGACATGTAGCGTTCCCAGACACCAGGCTCAGCCTGTGTCCACCCACTGTCCGAAAGACGCTGCGGTTCCGCTATTCTAATTCTGCACACTCCGTCAAAATCAGGCGTAATAACCGCTTCCTTCAACCTGCCCTCGGACCATTCGATGCTTACGGTGAACCCGCCGCGGGCGCGCAAGCCTGTAGCTGCTCCTTTGTTCCAAGCTTTAGGAAGCGCCGGCAGCAGATGCAATTCTCCTGCATGGCTTTGCAGCAGCATTTCGGCGATCCCCGCAGTTCCTCCGAAATTGCCGTCAATCTGAAACGGCGGGTGATTGTCGAACATATTCGGAAGTGTTGATTTGGCCAACAGCGCCATCACGTTCTCATACGCCCGCTCCCCGTCTTCCAGCCTCGCCCAGAAATTGATGATCCACGCCCGGCTCCAACCGGTGTGTCCGCCGCCGTGAGCCAGCCTTCGTTCGAGCGTAGTCCGGGCCGCCGCGGCCAGTTCGGGAGTTTTGCGCACGCTGATTTGATCGCCGGGATGCAGCGCGAACAGATGCGAAATATGCCGGTGCCCCGGTTCCTTCTCTTCGTAATCTTCCAGCCACTCTTGAAGCTGGCGGTACTTCCCGATTTGCGGCTTCGGAAGGCGCGCCCGCTTCTCGATAAGCTCGCCGCGGAAATCGTCATCGACGGCGAGGCGCTCGCTCGCCTCGATACAAGCGCTGAACAACGCGTATATAATTTGGCTGTCCATGGACGGCGCAACGCAAAGCACGCCGGATTGCCCGTTCGGTAATATGTACGTGTTCTCTGGTGAAACGGAAGGACAAGTGACGAGATGCCCGTCTTTGCCTTCGACTAGGTAGTCAAGGAAAAACAGAGCCGATTCTTTCATCGTTTCATACGCCTTCGATAGAAAGACGTCATTTCTATTAAATAAGTAGTGCTCCCACAAGTGCAAACACAGCCAACCCGCTCCGATCGGCCAATACGATGCCGGCAAATAACTGTCCTGAGGCGCGGTGTCCGCCCAAATATCGGTATTATGGTGTGCGGTGAAGCCCCGGCAGCCGTACATCGCTTCCGCCGTGCGCCGTCCCGGTTCCCTCATTCTTTCAATTAATTCGAACAACGGTTCATGGCATTCCGAAAGATTGCATGTTTCGGCGGGCCAATAGTTCATCTGCGCGTTAATATTGATCGTGTATTTGCTGTCCCACGGAGGAAGAAACTTGTCGTTCCATATGCCCTGCAAGTTCGCCGGAAGGGACCCCGGCCTGCTGGACGAGATGAGAAGATATCGCCCGAATTGAAAGTAGAGCTCGACAAGTCCGGGATCGTCGCCGCCGCGCTTCACCCGCTGCAGCCGCTCTTCGACGGTCAACGCGTTCAATTCCTGCTTCGCTTCGCCCAGCGTAAGAGTAAGCCGGTCGTAAAGTGAGCTGTAATCCTCAATATGTTTACTGCGAAGCTGCCGGTAAGGTTGAATTATTGCGGCTCCGGCCGTTTCCCGGCAGTACGCCTCAGGATCATCGAATCGGAAAGAGGTACCGGCGGACAATACGAGCGTAACCGAATCCGCCCCGTCTATCGTCAAATATTCGCCTATTGTCGCTATTGTTCCGCCTTGCGCCGCCCCCTGGAGAACGGCGTAAAAATCGCATCCTCCTTCTCCGCCGCCGTTTCCTCGCATCATAATGCTGTCGTGGCCTTTTTTCTCAACCCGCTCCACATACCTCCATCTCGCCCGGCTCAACCTCGCGCTTAATGACAACGCTTTCGGCCGGTCCGCTCCGAAACGGAACACGATCGCTTGATCGGGGTAGCTTGCGAACATTTCCCGAGTATAGGTCGTTCCGCCCCGTTTATAAGTTATATTCACAATTCCCGTATTCAAATCGAGCTCCCGGCGATATTCGGTTACGGCGCCTTGCTGCTCCGCAAACTCCAGAAACAGTTCCCCAAGCGGCGTGTAGTGTCTCTGCGATTCGGGAAGTCCCGTGAAGGCCATCTTCGCCAGCCTCTCCGCTTCTTTTAATTTACCGGCAAACAACAGCTCGCGTATTTTCGGAAGATTAGGCAGCGCATCCGGATTGTTCCGGTCTCTCGGGCCGCCGTACCAGACCGAATCTTCGTTGAGCTGAATCGTTTCGTTGCCCGGTTTGCCGTAAATCATTGCGCCTAACCGTCCGTTTCCTACCGGTATCGCTTCGTTCCATTCGTCCGCCGGCTTGTCGAACCAATAAGGCGAGACCGCCGTTTTTGTCCCCTTCATCGATCGCTTGCCCCCAAATACAATAATATCGTTCGCCGCATCGCCAACCTTTTGCAGCCCGGTCATGTCGCTGACCCCTTCCCTTCGAACAGCACATTCTTTAGCCAATCGTAAGCATGCCTGCCGCTAATTTCGTGAACGCCCGGAAACAGGTCGGTCTGGAGTTGATCGCCAGCCTCTTCCCTGTCATATATCGCCCGCACCTCCTCCGCCGCCTTCAGGAAGCCTTCCCGAGGGAAGATCGGATCGTCATAACCGGATTCAAGAAATAACGGCTTTGGCGCGAACAACCCGATCAGCTCGGGCAATTCCGCGTGAACAAGCAGCCCCGGCGTGTAGTTGTCGATACAATGATGAACGGCAAAAATGCTGTCTTTAAACGTGTTCGGAAATCCGGTAAGCACCATGGCGCCAATTCGCTCGTCAAGCACAGACAAAGCGTTGGCAATTAATGCTCCGCCGGAGAACCCCATCGCGCCGATCCTGCCGCCGTCAACCTCCGGTCTTGAAATCAAATAATCGAGCGCCCGGCGCACTTCATGCACGCGAAGGCCGGTCAGCGTCTTGCCAAGCATCATGAGCTGTGTGGACAGCTTCTCGCACGAACTCGGCGCGTCGGGTTTCTTCTTCAGATCCGCAGCCAGCCTGCGCTCGCCGAAGCCGATCACATCGGGCGCGATAACCGCCAACCCCCGCTTGACCAGTTGGATAGCAAAATGCTGATGAATCCCCGGTTTGCCCTCGTCCGGCGACCCGTCCGGCAGCAGCCCGACAATTTCCCGGCTGCCGTAACCGTGGCCGTGCAGCGCCAATACGCCCGGCAGCGGCGTACCGGCTCCCTTCGGAAGCAGCACGTAAGCCGCGAATGACAGACCCGGCGTCGCCGACAATTCCACCCGCTCACGAATATAGCCGTCGCATTCGACCCGTTCCAGCAGGACCGGTTCGTGCGCAGGAGTTGATTCGAATTCGCCGATCGCATCGCGAAAAGCCCTTCTCAGCTTCTCTTTGCTCTCCTGCCGGGACTGCTTCGACGCCGATAAGCCGTGCATGCGAATCGCTTCTTCGTAACAGCGCTCCAAAAATGCGTCCCCTTGCCACCTTCCGTTCATCGCCCGCTCTCCTCACCGCAATTCATTTTCATTCAACCTCAATATATATACGTCAAACGGATGAAATTTCCTTGATGTGGGGCGGCCCTATTTTTGAAGTTCCTGTGCCTTTACGAGTCTGTATTTGAGCGGTGTTAAGCCGACGACCTTTTTGAACGTATGTATAAAGTGCGAAGTGTTCGGCAGTCCGACTTCAACGCCGATCCGCTCGACGGGAAGCGCGGAAGTGTCCAACAGATGACAAGCTTGCATAATTCTTCGCGCAGTTAAATATTCCGTTATGCTGCTCCCGGTTTCCTCTCGAAATAAACGGGATACGTAAAACTTTGAAAGATGGAGATCCGCCGCCAACCGGTCCAGGACGAATTCGTCCTGATAGTGGGTGCCCAACCAGTTCATAATTCTCTCGGAATACCTTCCCGGCCTTCGTTCCGTCTGTTTACCGTACTCCGCATCTTGAGCGTCATATTGGATCGAGCTGAGAAGCTGAAGAATAAGGAGACTGATTTCTTCCATTTGGTTTCCTATCCCGTTCTTGCACGCTCTGTCGTATAAGCCGCACAACTCTTCCACGGGGCCGATCCCTTCCGTCAAATCGAACGCCCGATTCGCCGCCGGCGCTTTCCATAATTGTACGAACAAATCGTATCTCCGGGGAAATACCCTGAGATGATTGGCCAAGATGACGGGGTCCAAGTGAATGACGGTTCGCACATACGGCTTGTCCTTCTTTATATGGGCATACACTTTGTGCAGTTCGAACGGTTGGAAGAAGAAAAGCATGCCCCGTCGGATTTCATAGCTTTGGCTGTTTACGCAAACCACTCCGCAGCCTTGATGAACAATCAATATTTCGCAGCACTGATGCCAGTGGTAGTAGCATTGCATCGGTTCCCTGCAAACATTGCCGTAACTCCATACGAGCGGTTTGTTACTGAAAGCAACGGGTTCGAAAAGAAGGCTCATCCCGATCCCCTCTCATTAGCGCAATATAGCGTTATTTTCAGATATTGTACCACAACTCAGTTAAACGGGACGGACCTATAATGTTAACAGCATCCCGATGGTTAACTGCAAGGAGGCAACCGAAGGTTGTCCGCGGATTGATGCTCAGAACGAGCAAGGAGGCAACCGAAGGTTGTCCGCGGATTGATGCTCAGAACGAGCAAAGGAGGCAATTATTATGAAATACAGAAGAGTCGGAAACAGCGGGTTGAAGATCAGCGAAATCGGTTTGGGAAGTTGGCTAACCTATGGGACGGCGGCCGAACAGGAAGCGGCGGACGCATGCATCAGGAAGGCGTTCGATTTGGGCATCAATTTCTTCGATACGGCTAACGCATACAACCGCGGAGAAGGGGAGAAAGCGATCGGCGCGGCGTTAAAACCTTACCGCCGATCCAGTTACGTGCTTTCGACGAAGGTGTTCTTTCCGATGGATTCCGGCCCGAACGACCGCGGTTTGTCCCGCAAACATATTATGGAGCAGTGCGAAGCGAGTTTGCGCCGGTTGGGAACAGACTATATCGACATCTACTTCTGCCACCGCTATGATCAACAAACCCCGTTGGAGGAGACGCTGCGTGCGCTGGACGATTTGCAAACCCAAGGCAAAATATTGTACGCCGCCGTCAGCGAGTGGAGCGCCGCGCAAATTGCGGATGCCGCCGGGATCGGGCGGAGACTGAACCTGCGTCCCTTGATTTCCAATCAGCCGATCTACAACATGTTCGAGCGGTATATCGAGCAAGAGATATTGCATGTTTCCGGACAAGCGGGAATCGGTCAAATTGTGTTTTCCCCGCTTGCGCAGGGAGTTTTGACCGGCAAATATAAGCCGGGGCAGCCGAAGCCCGAGGACAGCCGGGCGGCGAACAGCAACGTGAACCATGTAATCAACAGCTATATGAACGACCGCGTGCTGCAATGTGTTCAAGATTTGAACGATCTGGCGCAGCAAATGGGTGTAACTCTCGCCCAGCTGTCGTTGGCTTGGGTGCTGCGCCATCCGGGGGTCAGCTCCGCGTTGATCGGCGCCACGAAGCCTCATCAGTTGGAAGAAAACGTGAAGGCCGTGAATGTCGTGCTGGATCAGGACACGCTGGAACGGATCGAAAGCATTTTGAAGCAGGTCGAAGGATTCGCCCCATTGCGGTAACGCATCATATCGACGAATTATCGCATTGTGAAACAGGAGGATCTCATGAAGATCATTACATATTCCGCTCCGGCCGTTATTCCGAAGCGGAACGATTTTTCGGTGCGCGTCCGGGTGCCGGGAGGCAAATGGGAACCGCTTGAAGTGTACGAAGTGAAGGTGGACATGCATCAGGTGAGGGAAGCTTCGATGGCTTATTTCGACATGGAAGGCGCCGTTGAAACGGAGATCACATACCATGCGGGAACGGTCGAAAGCGCAGTCATACGTCCGTTGTCGTTCAATATTCCGTTCGAATAAGACGGGAATACGATTCGAATGACGCTTGAGACCGTCCGTGCAAGCTATCCGTCGAGATCAACGGCGAGCGATTCCGTAATTTGCACTTGTTCGCGAATCCGTTGGAGGACAATCCGCCGAACCCGGAAGACGACAATGTGTTCGTCGTCAAGCCGGGCATCCACCGGCTCGAACATCTACTGGATCCACTAACTTCACCGGCGTCGCCGCACGGTAAGGCGCCCGACGTCCTATATTTCGCGCCGGGCATGCATTATATAGAGGAAACAATCCTCCCCATCCCGTCGGGCAAAACGGTGTACATCGCCGGAGGAGCGGCGGTGGCGGGCTCAATGGTGTGCGATTCTGTGGAAAACGTCACGGTTCGCGGAAGGGGGATGCTTTACTTGGCGGATTTTCATCGCTTCTCCGCTTTCCGGGGGGTTCGAATCCGGTTTTCGAAACAGATCGCCGTCGAAGGCGTCATACTTCTGGACCCGCCGCATTACAGCATTTATATCGGCGGCTCGGAGCACGTGAACATCCGGAATTTCAAATCGTTCAGCACGAAGGGCTGGTCGGACGGCATCGATATCATGTCCAGCTCCCATATCGATATCGATGCCGTGTTTCTAAGGACTTCGGACGACTGCATCGCCGTATACGGGAGCCGATGGCAGTATTACGGCGATTCCAAGGATATTACGGTGAGAAATTCCGTATTCTGGGCCGACGTTGCGCACGCCCTCAATGTCGGTATCCACGGCGACCATCACCGGAATGGCGATGTCATTGAAAACATTCGCTTCGAGAATATCGATATATTGGAGCATCACGAGCCTCAACCCAACTACTGGGGAGCGATGGCCATCTGCGCGGGCGACAAAAATATCGTCCGAAACGTGACATTCGACAACATCCGTGTGGAGCATATCGAGCTCGGCCAGTTGTTCGACATCCGGGTCGTGTGGAACAAGGACTACAATCCGGTTGCCGGTAAACGGGTGGAAAATATTTTGTTCAAAAATATCGTATATAACGGCGATAATCCCAATCCCTCGCGGATTTACGGCTTTGACGGGGAACGTGCTGTGGAGGGCGTGACCTTCGTCAATCTGCGGATCAATGGACAGACCGTGATGCAGGCGGATCATCCGGCTCTTGACGTTAACGAATTCGCCCGCAATATCGTGTTTCGGGCGGAATGAGGAATTGAAACCCAACCGAAGAAATTGCTTTGCCCGATCGGGATTCAATATTTGAACAATCGCAACGCGATTTTTTACGTATATCCTTCGGAACGATGGATATACGTTTTTGTTTCGATGGAGGACGCAGCCTAAGCGAAGTGTTTCGTTAGAACTACTCTTGGGCGCGTACCAAGCACAAAAACTGCCGCTCTAACCGGAGTTTCTCCGGTTAGGATGGCGCAGCAGTCCCAAATTCAGCGCTCTATCCGGAGTTCTCCGGTTAGGAGGTCGTAGCAGTCCCAAATTCAGCGCTCTATCCGGAGTTTCTCCGGTTAGAAGGTCGTAACGGGCCGAAATTCAGCGCTCTATCCGGAGTTTCTCCGGTTAGGAGGTCGTAGCAGCCCGAAATTCAGCGCTCTAACCGGAGTATCTCCG
Source organism: Paenibacillus alkalitolerans (assembly GCF_016482785.1). Classification (GTDB taxonomy): domain Bacteria; phylum Bacillota; class Bacilli; order Paenibacillales; family YIM-B00363; genus Paenibacillus_AE; species Paenibacillus_AE alkalitolerans. The sequence continues at coordinate 42,760 of NZ_JAEMXM010000021.1, forward strand.
GTTAAAAGGGTGCAAAGTGCCAAAAATGAGCGCTGTAACTGGAGTTTCTCCGGTTAGGAGGTCGTAGCAGCCCGAAATTCAGCGCTCTAACCGGAGTATCTCCGGTTAAAAGGGTGCAAAGTGCCAAAAATGAGCGCTGTAACTGGAGTTTCTCCGGTTAGGAGGTCGTAGCAGCCCGAAATTCAGCGCTCTAACCGGAGTATCTCCGGTTAAAAGGGTGCAAAGTGCCAAAAATGAGCGCTGTAACCGGAGTTTCTCCGGTTAAAAGTCGTCCTGGAGAGCCCCCTTGAAATGGTATTCATCCAATTTCAAGGGGGCTTTGTTTTAACGATATAGAATTTATAAGTTTTGTGCCACAACATGAAACGAGTAAATTCTATACCAAGAAAAACTTCCTCTACATCGCGGTCGCTCATCCTTGAATGTACTTCGATAGAAGTTTTTCTTATATTTGCATCGAAGGATAAATTGCGGAATAAGGTGCAAAATAATGAACGACTGCGGTCCTTAACCATACATCTATCGGGAGGTATAACCTTGTCTAAAGAACTGCGTCAAGCTTTGATGCCGATTATGGTCAAAGAAGAAATTGCATCGGAACTGGGCCCTCTACATAGTCAACTGAACCAAATGCAGCAAACCTTGTCGCAGTTTCAAAATCATGAACAAGGTTCGTCTTCTTCTCAAAATCAGCAGCAAAATCAACAGCAACCCAACCAGCTTGTACAGCAAATCAATCAATTCGGCAATCAAATCCAGGACCAGAAAAAACGCGCGTTCCAACAGCTTCAGCAATCCATCCAACAAGCGGTACAAACGTTGAACGACGCGAACCAAAACCTTCAAGCCTTTCAAGTGTTAACACAAATGCAGGATTTGGCGTCTCAAGCGCAGCGGCAGCTGCAGCAAATGGAAAAGCAATCTCAACAGTCACAGCAATCCCAACAACAATCGCAGCAACAATCGCAGCAACAATCCCAGCAACAGCCCCAGCAGCAGTCCCAACAATCTCAGCAATCGCAAAACAACAACAACAACAACTTTGCTAACAATAGTAACAACAAAAACAATAGCAATGACACTAATGCGCTGTTGCAATGAACTGATACTCGAAGCGCCGCCCCCTTGCGAACGTACCCGTATACCGTATCGTGTAGGGGATTTTTTGTGCGTACAAACAAGCCGCTCTTATATCGGCGAGTTGTACTCCGGCCTTCCGCTCTTCCAGGTGCGGTTACGAACCGGCGCAAGCAGCTCGAGCACTTCTTGCAGCAGCTGCTCATTCAGCGGCTCTTCCGTCCAGCGGATGTTCTTAACAATATTGTCCACGCTGGCAGTGCTTACCAACGTAGTTGGAATCCGCTCATCGGCCACCGCATACTGAATTGCCAGTTTTGACAGCTCTTCTCTTTTTCCCGCGCAGTATTCATACGCAAGCTTGCAGCGTTCCCGAATATCCGCCGGCGCAGGATGCCAATCCGGAACAGGTCTTCCGTTCAGCAATCCCATTGATAGCGGAGAAGCGTTAATAAGGCCCACCCTCTTATCTTGCAGCAAGGGCACAAGCTCAAGAAGCGAGCAATCGTTCAAGGCGTAATGACAATATGATAAAATGACATCCAATTCTTCTACCGAAAGCGTCTTACGAAATACGTCCAGCGGCAAGCCCGATACGCCGATAAACCTCGCTTTCCCCTGCTGCTTTATTTTTCTGAGCGCGGGCAATGCTTCGTGAACGACTTGCTCGAACGGAACGAACTCCATATCATGCAGAAGCAGGATGTCGACATATTCGGTCTGCAGCCGCTGCAGACTCTCATCTATGCTTGCAAGGATGCGCGCTTCCGAGTAATCGAATTGATCCGCACCGTACCGGCCGGCTTTCGTCGACAGGATGAAAGAATCGCGAGGAAGCTGACGGATCGCTTTGCCCAACACCGTCTCCGCTTTCGTCAAACCGTAATACGGCGACACATCGATGAGATTGATGCCTCCGTCGACGGCTGCGTGCACGGTCCGTATCCCTTCCCCCTCGTCGATGTCTCTGAATACGGAACCCAGAGAGGATGCTCCGAAACTAAGAACGGAAACGTCTAACCCGGTTTTTCCAAGCTTTCTATACTTCAAGATGCGTCACCCCCGTTTTACCCGTCTATGGAAACCACGGCTTTGATCACTTTCGATTCCGGCTTCAACCATGTTTCGAACGAGTCGATCGCATTCTCGAATGAAGCCCGATGCGTAATATACCGGTCGAGGTCGACCGATTTCGTCTTCACCATCCGGATCACTTGTCGGAAGTCCTCTTTCGTGGCGTTACGGCTGGCCAGCAAAGTCAATTCCTTCTTATGGAAATCCGGATCATGGAAAGTAATGTCCGATTTAACGAGGCCTACGTAGACGAGCTTTCCGCCGTGAGCCGCATAATCGAATGCGCTCGTCATGGAACGGGCGTTGCCCGTCGCATCGAAGACGACGGTAGGCAACTCGCCGCCGGTAACCGACTCCAACTGCTTGAGCGGTTCGTTCGCCGCGTTCACCGCATGCGCCGCGCCGGCCCAATCTTTGCAAAATTGCAGCCGCTCCTCATTAATGTCCATGGCGATAACGTTCGCGCCGCGATCCTTCGCACATGCCATCACGCCGAGTCCGATCGGCCCGGCTCCGATGACGAGCACATTCTCGCCCGGCTCCAAATCCGCCCTGCGCACCGCATGCGCGCCGATGCTGAGCGGTTCAAGCATGGCCGCGTGTTCGATCGGTATACCGCCCGTCTTGATGAGATGATCGGCAGGCACGGCGATGTACTCCCTCATTCCTCCGTCTTCATGAACGCCGAGCACTTTCATCTTGGTGCAGCAGTTCGTCTTCCCTCTTCTGCACGCTATGCAAGTCCCGCATTCCAAATAAGGAATAACCGCCACTTCATCGCCGTTCGCCAATCCGTATTCGTTATCGCCAATGCTCTCTATGACACCCGACAGCTCATGCCCCAAAATACGAGGATAAGTGAAGAAAGGCTGGTTGCCTTGGAATGCATGAATATCCGTTCCGCATATGCCGATCCGCCGGATGCGGATCAGCGCTTCGCCCGGCTTCGTAACCGGACGGTCCGTTTCGGTCATTGCAAACCGAAACGGAGTTTCACAAACAATCGTTCTTGACTTCGTCACTTGCACATCGCTCCCCGACTATCGAATATACAATGTTAACGGTTGAAGCCGAAGCTCCTTTAACCCTTCTACGACGAGCTCGGCCACCTTGATCGCGCCATGCTCTTGGAAGTATGCAGAAGTCGCGGCGCAGTCCCGCTTCCCCAGGCTCTCCGCGGTCCTTCGCCGAAACGCGGGACACGCTATCGAAGCCGAACCCGGTCTCCGCATCATAAACCGTATTCTCCGTCACCTTCACATATCCTTCTTCCGCTTCAGCCGTGCCGAAATCGAATTTATAGCTTTCCGGCATCCTTTTCTCCTCCTCTCCTCTTTCGGAACATTTTACCATTCCCATTATCCGTCAGGAGCCTCGGGTTGACAACGCTTACTTTCGGGTGACATACTTTGGACACATTCCTCTGCTACAAGGAGCCCATCGTAAGATTGGCGCGCAGCGCTCAAACACAAGCATGGAGAAGGTGACACCCTTGCAGTCATGGTTCGATGCCTTTAAGCACATGAAAATCAAAAACAAGATCTCCCTCCTCATCGCATTTATCGTAGCCGTGACCTTCTCTTTTACCGTGATCGTCCAACAATACGCATTTTCCATTTATGACCGTCAATTATATGAAAAATCGTCCCAAGTTTTGAACCTGTCCTCTTCCGCCATCGAAACGGAGCTGAAGCGGATCGGTCAAATTTCGTACAAAATTATCGCCGACGCCCAAATCCAGAAGCTGCTGCTGTCCGTCAAGACGAGCGAATCGGATTACGAGCGGCTCGTCGTCCACCAAGATGTCATCGACCGTCTGTTCAATTATGCCGGCCTGGAGCCGTTCCTTCACTCCATTCATTTGTTCGACTCGCGCGGAACGGAACACGCCGCGGGCAACCTCACCGTTATCCATCCGTCGAAGAAGGAGCGCATCATGCAGGCGGCGAAAGAAGCGAAAGGCGGCATCGCTTGGATATTTCCGGACGAACAAGACAATGCTCTTATCTTAGCGAGGGATATACGTTCGTTTCACAAGACGAACATCTACCTTCAGCATGTGGGAACAATGGCCGTCCGAATCAATATTCAAGAAATCGTGCGCTATATTGCGAAGGAAAAATTCGAAGGCGATCTGGTCATGCTTTCCGGTTCCGAGATCATCCACCCGTTGAACCCGTCGTTCGATCCGGTTCTCGCGAACGGTCCGTTCTCAGGCAGTACCGGATATTTCACGCGTTCCACCGGCTCCAGATCATATTTCATCTCCTACCATAAATCGTCCGGCAGCGGCTGGACGTACGTAAATATGACTCCGTACGATGAAATATTCAAGCGGGTTTTGTTTGTCAAAGAGCTTGTCGTAGCGGTGTTCATAGCGATCTTTGCGGCCGTCATTTTGCTGGGAGTCCGCTTCTCGAGAAGCTTGACTCGTCCGATCGAGCTGCTGATGTGGCGCATGAAGCTGGCCGAGAAAGGCAACTTTGCCGAAGCGAATTTGCTCCAGCCGGATAAATCGCCGATGGCGATGGACGAAATCGGGTTGCTTCACCGGACGTTCCGGCTTATGATCGAGCGGATCAATACGCTCATTACCGAGAATTACGCCAACCGGCTACTGCTCAAGGAAACGGAATTCAAGGCGCTGCAAGCGCAGATCAATCCGCATTTTTTATACAACACGCTCGACTCCATCAACTGGCTGGCCAGGACGAACGGGCAGAAACAAATATCGCAGATGGTCGAATCGCTCGGTTTTCTGCTTCGGAATGCCGTCCAATTGAATGAACCGCTTGTTTCTTTGGCGGAGGAGCTCGAGATCGTTGAAAATTATGTTACGATTCAGAAATACCGCTTCGAGGAACGGCTCGAATTTATTATGGATGTTCCGGAACAACTGCGGCACCGTAAAATTCCAAAGCTCACGCTTCAGCCCTTGGTGGAGAACGCCATGCACTATGCGCTGGAACCCGGAATCGGCACATGCACGATAGCCGTAAGGGCATGGGAGACGGCGGAAGCGATCTGCATCACCGTAGAAGACGACGGTCCGGGTATACCGGAGGATACGCTCGACCGGCTGCGCCGCGGGGAATTGAAGACGAAAGGCAAAGGAATCGGCTTGCTGAACATTGACGAGCGTATCAAGATCGCTTTCGGTGACGATTACGGAATCCGGATCGGCGGCACCGCCGGCGGCGGCGCCCGGATCACGATTGCACTGCCTGTGGAAACGGAGGAAACGAACGATGTATAAAGTGCTTCTGGTCGATGATGAACGAATTATATTGGACGGAATTTCCCGGATGGTCGACTGGTCCGCATACCGGACCGAATTGGCCGGAACCGCAAGGAACGGCCTGGAAGCATACGAGCGAATCGTGGAAGAGACGCCCGATATCGTGATCAGCGACATCAAGATGCCCGGAATGGACGGCTTGGAATTGGTCGCCAAGACGCATGCGTCCAATCCGCACATCAAATTTTTGATTCTTTCCGGCTTCGGCGAATTCAATTATGCCAGCCAAGCGATGCAATACGGCGTCAAGCATTATCTGCTTAAACCGACGAACCAAACCAAAATTGCGGGCGCGCTCGCCGAAATTGTGGAAGAGCTCGACAGGAACGAACGGCGGGAAGCATTCGTCAGCCGGATGAAGGAACGGCTGGATAAAGCGCTTCCGCACGTCAAAGAACAGGTTCTTAAGGAATTTGTCACCAATAAGACGTATGGGAGAAGAGACAGGGAAATCATCCAAGACTTATTCGGAATATCGCTTGACAATCTCAAGGTCCGCTTGCTCGTATTCCAGCCGGAAGGAGCCGTGGAATATGAGCATTTATTCGCCTTAACGAACATTGCGGAAGATATTATGGGAAAGCCCCTTTTGCTGCTGAGCACGACAATCGGCGAACGGGTGCTGCTTCTTATTCGGGACGAATCCGACGAGGACGCTTTGTATGGAATGATCGGAAAGATTCGTGAGACCTTCTTCCAATTTTATAAGACGGATACGACGATCGCGCTCAGCGGCTTCGGCGATATCGCCGAAGCCCGGAGGCTTTACAGAGAAACCCTCGAATGCTTGAATCACCGGTTTTATTTGGGAGAAGGAGGCCTGATCACGAAGCAGGATATCGCGGATCAACCGAAAACCGCCGCCGATTTCATCTTCGACGAGGAAAGGCTCGTGCTGTTGGTTAAATCCGGGCGAGCCGACGATGTGAGCAAAGAGCTCGACGATTTGTTCGAGGCGATGACCGGAATCCGTTTCCCCTCGGAAATGATCAAGTCCCATGTCATTACGATGTATATGGCGATCATCCGTCAAGGCAGCTCGCAGCACTTGCACTCGTATCTTAAGGATTTGGCGAAGCTGATCGGTCTGGACACGTTCCCGTTGATGAAGGAATTCGTCACGTCGGCGGCAATGGAAATCACCGCTTACCATTACGAGACGAATCGGAACAAGCATTCCGCCATCATCGGCAAAGTTCTGGATATTATCCGCGACAATCTCGGCAATCCGATGCTGTCGCTGCATTGGGTCGCCCGCGAAATGTTATACATGAACGCGGATTATTTGGGGAAATTGTTTAAAAAGGAAGTCGGCGACAAGTTTTCCAACCATGTGACGAAGCTTCGAATGGAGAAGGCGATTGAGTTGATCGGCGAGATGGACGACGTGAAGGTGTTCGAGCTGGCCGGAATGCTTGGTTTCGGCGATAACCCGCAGTATTTCAGCCAAGTGTTCAAGAAATACACAGGATGCACGCCAACGGAATATAAGAAAACCTCTTCTTACGACGAGTCCTAGTCCCGGCCGGTTATTCAAAAGAAATTTCGTTATTACCATACCGAATGACCGCCCTTCGCTGCATAGTTGTCTGGCCATTGCTGTACGCACCGCTACAACGGACAATGTAAATTCGGCCACTCTCTAACGGTAACTGTTGCCGCTATACAACCGCCTAATAGCGCTTTTCACACGATCCTTCGAATGCAGAGGTAGTTTTTGCCGTTACAATTCGACGAATATTCGAATTCTTCGTCTAGCGGCAATTTTTGCCGTTGCATTCTTTTCATTGTCGTTAAACTTAATAATTCTAGAGTTATAAAAGAGCCCTTTAATGAACACTCTGTTTTTTGAACAAACACGTCTGATTTTTGCGTTCATTAAGCCTCTCCCTTTTATTTATAATGAAAACGCACACATTAGATACCCAAAAAGGGAGGACAAGCGAAAATGAAAAAATGGATGTTGCTGGTTCTCGCGTTCGCTCTCGTGTTCACGCTTGCCGCTTGCGGCGGCAGCGGCGGCGAGACGCCGGATAACGGTGCAGCGAACGGGACGGCCGGTTCCGGAACCGATACCGGAAACGCGGACGACGCGAAGAAGGAAGAAAAGAAAGAAGACGTCACTCTTCGCATCGCATGGTGGGGCGGTCAGCCTAGACACGATTACACGCTGAAAGTCATTGAAATGTATCAACAGCAAAACCCGCACGTGAAAATCGAACCGGAATACGCAAGTTGGGACGATTACTGGAAGAAGCTTGCACCGCAAGCCGCGGCTAACGAGCTGCCGGACATCGTGCAGATGGACTTGTCCTACTTGACGCAATACGGCGAGAAGGGACAGCTGGCGGATTTGACGCCGTTCATCGGCAGCGAAATCGACACTTCGAACATCAGCCAGGGGATCGTTGACGGCGGCAAGCTTGGCGATAAGATCTACGGCTTCAACTTAGGCGTCAACGCGCTCGGCTTCCAATACGATCCGGCGCTGCTGCAGAAAATCAACGGCCAGACGGCGATCGATCCGAACTGGACGTGGGACGACTACATGGCCTTGGCCGAGAAAGCGAAAGCCGCCAATTTGTACGTCGATACGGGCATGAGACCGGAAGTGTTCTTCAGCTACTATCTCCGCACGCAAGGCAAATCGTTGTTCAGCGCGGACGGAACTTCGCTCGGTTACGAAGACGATCAATTGTTCATCGATCACTTCTCCCGCCTGATCAACATCGTCCATATGGGCGCAGGCATGACGGCGGACCAGAAGGCGCAGTTGAAAGGACCGGAAGACGATCCGGCGGTCAAAGGCGAGGCGCTCGGCATATGGCAGTGGTCGAATCAATTCGTAGGCTACCAACAGTTGGCGAAGCGCGAGCTGGCGATGGCGCCGATGGTCGGACCGAATGCGAAGCAAGGTTTGTTTCTGAAGCCGAGCATGTTCTTCTCGATTTCCGAACACTCGAAGCAGAAAGCCGAAGCCGCCAAGTTCATCAGCTTCTTCGTGAACGACATCGAAGCGAATAAGCTCATTCTCGGCGACCGCGGCGTACCCGGCTCCAGCGCAGTGAAAGAGGCGCTTAAGCCGATATTGTCTCCGCAGCAAGCGCAAGTGTTCGATTATGTGGCATGGGCCGAAGAGAACAGCAGCCAGATGGATCCGCCGGACCCGATCGGTGCGGCACAAGTGTTCGAAGCGCTCAAAACAATCACCGAGGAAGTCGAGTACAAGAAAATCTCGATTGAAGAAGGCGCCAAGAAGTTTAGAGACGAAGCGAACAAAATATTGGCGCAGAACAAAAAGTAATAGCTAATTAACGACTCCATTAATCGTGTACGATAGCTGATCGACGGATCAGCTATCGTACTTTAAAGACATAACAGGCATTCAGAGAGAGTATGGGAGTTGGAATCGATGAGAATGAGCGTTTTCCGGCAAAATTTGACCGGGTATCTTTTTATAAGTCCGTTTATCATCGGATTTCTGGTTTTTACGGCGGTTCCGTTTTTCTCGTCGTTGTATTTGGCTTTTACCGATTTCGACATGTTCAGCACGCCGAGATGGATCGGACTCGAGAACTTCAAGGAAATGTTCACCGCCGACACGAAATATTTTCAATCCGTGAAAGTAACCGCTATGTACGTGCTCGGCAGCGTTCCGCTGCGGCTCGCGTTCGCTTTGTTCGTGGCGATGGTGTTAAATACAGTCTCCAAAGCGGTCGGTCTTTACCGGACGCTGTTATACCTGCCTTCCATCATCGGCGGCAGCGTCGCCGTCGGCATCATGTGGCGCAACGTGTTCGGGGACGAGGGAATCGTCAATCTGCTGCTTGAGTTTCTCGGCATCGGCGCGTTCCGTTGGTTCGGCGATCCGCTGCTCGCGCTCTGGATGATCATTTTCTTGTCGGTTTGGCAGTTCGGGTCGTCGATGCTCATCTTTTTGGCCGGCCTGAAAAACATTCCCGCGAGTTATTACGAGGCTGCCAGTGTCGACGGGGCGAACGCGTTTTCCAAGTTTTTCAGGATCACGCTGCCCCTTCTTACGCCGGTCATTTTATTCAATACGATCATGCAGACGATCGCCGCGTTCCAAAGCTTCGTCCCAGCTTATATCATTATGAAGGGCGGCAACGGGCCGCTCGACGGCACGCTCGTTTATGCGCTTTATCTGTTTAAGCAGGCGTTCGAGTTTTTCAGCATGGGTTACGCGTCCGCAATGGCGTGGGTGCTGCTCATCGTCATCGCGCTGCTATCCGCGGTCATCTTTATGACGTCGAAGTTTTGGGTGCATTACGAATCGAAGGGGGACAACTGATCATGGGCTTGAAATCCGTGAAGTGGGGCATCTACCATCTGTTTGTGGCCGGCTTCTGCCTCTTGATGCTGTACCCCGTCATCTGGCTTATTATGAGCTCGTTTAAACCAAGCGATACAATCTTTCTGACGGCGAATTCATTGATTCCCAATCCGTGGGTTTGGGACAATTATACGATCGGTTGGGCGGGAATCGGCGGCCGGAGCTTTGCCGTATTTATCAAAAATTCCCTGGTGATCGTCGTATTATCGACGATAGGCGCCGTTTTGTCTTCAGCGCTTGTCGCATTCGGCTTCGCACGGCTTAAATTCGCCGGGAAAGCGTTCTGGTTCTCCATCCTGATGCTTACGATGATGCTGCCTTGGGAAGTTACCATGATTCCGCAATATGTGCTGTTCAGCAAGCTGGGTTGGCTGAACTCGATCAAACCGCTCGTAATACCGACTTATTTCGGGCATGCGTTTTTTATTTTCCTGATGATCCAATTCATCCGCACGATTCCCGTCGAGATGGATGAAGCCGCGCATATCGACGGCTGCAACAAATTCCGATTGTTTTATCAAATTATATTGCCGCTCATCATGCCTGCTGTCGCTACGGCTGCCATATTCTCGTTTTATTGGAAGTGGGACGATCTGCTCGGTCCCGTGCTGTACTTGAACAGTCCTTCGAAATATCCGGTGTCCATGGCGCTGAAGATGTTTTTGGACAATGAAACGATTTCCAACTGGGGAGCGATGTTTGCCATGTCGGTCGTCACGCTGCTTCCCGTATTCCTGATCTTCTTCTTCTTCCAAAAATATATCGTCGAAGGCATCAGCACCAGCGGTTTGAAAGGTTAGTTTTTGTATGTTGAAAGGAGAACAACTCATGCCTGCGCTCGTAATTGATGAAAACCGGATCCTCAACGTCATCGACCGGATCGTGGACCGTACTTTCCGGATGGACTTCAGCTGGGACTGGCCCGGCGGCGTCGCATTCTACGGCGTGTGCGAAGCGTATGCGGCCACCGGAAAAGCGGAATATTTGGACCGTCTGAAAGCTTGGGTAGACGAAAACATGGAGGACGGGCTTCCGAAGCTGTCGGTAAACGGCGTCTCGATCGGCCACTCCCTCATGACCTTATATGGAGCAACGAAGGATGAGCGTTACATCGAAACCGCTACGGAGATGGCCGAGTTCTTATTGCATGACGCGGAACGGTTCGGGGACGGTATACTGCAGCATACCGTGAATTCGGAAACGTACAACTTCCCGGAACAAGCTTGGGTGGACACGATGTTTATGGCCGGCTACTTTCTGCTTCGGATCGGGAAGCTGTTGGACCGGAGCGACTATTTCGAGGACGGGTTAAAGCAGTATCACGGGCACGAGAATGTGCTGCAGGACCCGGTAACCAATTTGTACTATCACGGATGGGACAATATAAACCGGAATCACATGTCCGGCATCCACTGGGCGCGCGGTAACGCTTGGGCCGCCTTGACGATGGCGCGGGCGCTGGAGATCGTGCCGGTCACCCACCCGTCGTTCATGATCATCGAAGGCTCGCTGCGCGACCAGCTAAGTGCGCTCGTCCGTCTTCAGAACGATTCGGGCTTGTGGCACACGGTGTTGGACGATCCGTCTTCGCCGTTGGAAACGTCCGGTTCCGCTGGCATCGCCACCGCATTGCTTACCAAAGGGCGTATCTACAACAAGTATACGCAGCGCTCGATTGACGGCATTCTCGCGCGGATTACCGAAGACGGCGCCGTGACCGGCGTGTCGGCGGGCACGGCCGTCATGAAGGACGCCGAAGGCTACAAGAACGTGCCGGACAAGCGTATCCAAGGCTGGGGACAAGGGTTGACGCTGGCGTTCTTATCGGAAGTACTGAAGGTGAAACATAATCCGTATTGATCCATCGAGCGGTGACACGGTGAACTGTGCGCAATAAGCACATTACTGAGGGCATGCCGGCTCAGCTAACAGGAGCTACAGATCATTATGGCAATACGATGTCTATGATCGGCTACCGGATTGCCTTAATTTCGTTCAAGTGTATTAGTTCGCGGCGATTATGGCAATCTTGTGTTCACAAATTGTCGCCCGAACAACGGTTTATGAACAATGTTTCGCCATAATGAATTCGGACCGAAGGCAAACACTAAAATTTCGGCAGTCCAAGCACCATTTGCGTACAAACCTTTTCCAAATGCGACTCTATTCAATCTCTGCAACAAAGTCACAGGACCACCCTTTGAGCGGGTGGTCCTGTAAATATTCCTACAAACATGATTCTTTGCCCAACAATTCGGCGGCAAACCGCTGATCGAATATTTCCGCCAGCGTCTCCAATACCGTCAAATAAATCAGCCCGTTCCCTACAAGCTTCTGAGAATACCCTAACGGTACCGTTCGTTTTGTCAATTGGGCGTAAAGCTCGCTTTCCGTCATATTCCGTTCGAAGCTTGTATTGGCAATAACCTTAATGAGAGCCATCGCTCCGGAAACGTGCGGCGTTGCCATGGAGGTCCCGCTAAAAGCGGCGTATTTCCCGTTCAAGTATGTGGACAAAATATTCTCCCCGGGTCCGACCAGATCTATCTCGTTGTTTGAATTCGAAAAGCGCGATGACCGTCTTTCCAGGTCGATTGCGCCTACGCTAATCACTTCGTTATAGGCGCCGGGATAATCGAATTCGTTCGTCGATTCGTCGCCGTCACCGGCGTTTCCGGCCGCGCAAATGACAAGGATGTCAGAGGCGACGGCTTTCTGAATCGCTTCGTGCAGTTCAGGAACGTCTGCAGGACCGCCTAGCGACATTGAGATTATATCCGCTTTCTGCTCGATTGCATAGTAAATCCCGTTAATGATCCATTCGTATTCTCCGGAACCGTTCTTGTCAAGAACTTTAACGATGAGCAGGTTCGCCTCAGGGGCTACCCCCACGACGCCCGAACCGTTCTGCGATGCCGCGATCGTCCCTGCGACATGAGTGCCGTGGCCATTGTAATCGATGTACATTTCTGGGTTCCCGCAGTCATCGTCCGTGAAATTTTTGCCGCCGACGATCCGGTCTTTGAGATCCGGGTGCGTGATATCGCAGCCGGTATCCAAGATGGCGACCGTTACACCCTTGCCTTTCGTTTGGCTCCATATTTTCGGGGCTTGAATCATCTCTACCCCATTGGGAACTTCATTAACCTCCTCCGCCTGCTCGATAACGCTATACGGGTACACCTTCACTTTGGGCATCATTTGAACTACCTCCCAAAAAGATATTGGCGCAGCTTAAGCGGCGTATCATAATTCTACCAGTTTCGGCCAGGCAGCGATACATACAAATTTGCTAATCTTCATCTATTTCCCTTTTCGCTCCATTCTAATGATTCTTCTTAATTCAGGCATCTTCTTCTCTATCCTGTACTCTTACATTCTCATTCCCTACTCCTTTTAGCGTAATAGCCGTCTTCCCCAAGCCAGCGAATTGTCAACTTAACCATATAATGGATGAATCCGGATGTCCAGAACAGCAACTTTTTCCATTCCATCGGACGCGCAGGAGAAAGAATACCGCTCCGGTTGGATCAATAAATTCGCCGTCGGAAGAAACTTCTTGCTATTAAGCTGCCTAATTCCTTGAGTGAGCGGAGAGAAACCCAGACCTATTCAGGCCTGGGTTTCTCTATATCATCCATTCGCAAGATCAGGGCTCATGAATAAAGGATATGGCATCTTGCAGGTGTTCGGGGCGAACGAGCGATGGAGCAGTGGAGCGGTATTTTTTACCGCTGTATACAAGAATCCGCAATCGGCGGCACTCCAGCGGCAACTTTTACCTCTACAATGTACCTAACCACCTTATTCCTTCGAAGTTCTGAAATGCAGCGGTATCTTCTACCGCTGCACGCATCGAATCAGCAATCGTTGTTCTGCAGCGGCAATTATTGCCGCTAATGGCGACAACATTTTATACCGAGAACGTTTTATCTTGATTCCGTTGAGGATCGACAGGTAGTTCCGGCTGATATTCTTTCGACCAGAATTCAGCGTCCGGTATGCCGGCCTGCACCGGGTCGAATACAGGGTCTATTCCCTCTTTACGCTGTCTTTCATAATCCTTCAATATTTTTAATGCAGGCTTTGTCAGAAGGAGGATCGCGATGATGTTCAGCCACGCCATGCTGCCTACGCCGATATCGCCCAAGCCCCAAGCGAGATCGGCTGTTTTCACGGAGCCGTAAAAGACGATCCCCAGCACCGCAATTTTCAACAGGTACTCGGACCAGATACGTCTCTTCTTGCGATTGAGATACGCGAGATTTGTCTCGGCCTGATAGTAATATGCCATAATAGTCGTAAAGGCAAAGAACAGCAGCGCAACGGCTACAAACGCCGGTCCGAAACCGGGGAACAGCGTTTCAACCGCCTTCTGCGTATACTCCGGACCCGCTTTGACGTCTCCCAGATTGTTGACGATCGGAGCCGCCCCTTCCGGCGTTACATTGTACATGCCGGTAATAAGAATCATAAATGCGGTCGCCGAACAAACGAACAATGTGTCGATATAAACCGAGAAGGCCTGTACGAGTCCCTGCTTCGCAGGATGCGATACCTCGGCGGCCGCGGCGGCATGCGGCGCCGTGCCTTGGCCGGCCTCGTTCGAGTAAATGCCGCGTTTGACCCCCCAGCTGATCGCCGCTCCGAGGATGCCTCCGAAGGCTGCATCCGCACCGAACGCGCTTCTGAAGATAAGAGCGATCATGGCCGGCAGTTCCGAAATATTCACCAAGATAATCAGGATCGCAATCAAAATATACCCTACGGCCATAAACGGCACCGCGAACTGAGCGACTTTCGCGATGCGTTTCACGCCGCCGAAAATAATGGCAGCGAGAATGACGACGAGCCCGATGCCGGTAATCGCGGGATTGATACCGAACGCGTTCTGCATTCCCGCGCCGATGCTGTTCGCCTGCACGCCAGGCAGAAGTACACCCATCGCTATGACCGTAACGAACGCAAATAACACGGCGTACCACTTGAGTCTAAGACCTTTCTCGATATAATAGGCTGGCCCTCCGCGGTACTGTCCGTCTTGTTTGATTTTATATACTTGCCCAAGAGCGGCTTCAACGAACGCGGAGCCGGCGCCCAAGAAGGCGATCAGCCACATCCAGAAAACCGCCCCCGGTCCTCCCATCGCGATCGCGGTCGCCACCCCCGCGATATTGCCCGTGCCCACCCGGCCCGCGAGCGCTATCGATAACGCTTGGAAAGAGGAGACCCCGGCGTCGGAGCTCCTGCCTTGGAACATCAACGCCATCATATGCTTGATGTACCTCACCTGCAGGAACCGGGTCGCAATCGTAAAGAACAATCCGGCCCCTAAACAAAGATAGATTAATGCTTGACTCCAAATGATCCCGTTTAACCAATTCACAAATGCCTCCATTATATACCTCCCATTAAATGTAAAATAACATTCCGTGATCCAAATCACATAACTACAATATATTATATATTAAGATCAACTTCTATAATATATTGCAAATGAAGCGAATTATGTCAATCAAAAAGTAATGTTGATGTTATATATATGTAAATTTAAATCACGTTGTAATTCCATAAGTTAGATCTAAAGCGGCAAGCTGGCGACGGAATACCTATATCCTTTCACATTGTAACAAGATAAAACGGAAATTGAAAGCGTTATCATTAGCCGATATGTGCCATGTTGACGATTTTCCTTAACGGAAATAACCCAGACTACGGTGGTCTGGGTTATTTCATTTACTTTAAATTTTCTTAGCGAAACGCGATTTCAGCAGGTGTCACCCCTTTAACGCTCCGATCATTACACCTTTAACAAAATATTTCTGCACGAACGGATAGACACAAAGAATCGGAACCGAAGCCACCATGATCGTCGCGTATTTAATCGTCTCCCCGATTTGGTGGCGGTCGGCGGCGGCGGCACCCTCGGCCATGCTGTCCGTCGAATTGGCGATCAAAATTTCCCGAAGCGTCAGCTGAAGCGGGAATAAATCGCGGTCCTTAATAAAGATCGAAGCATAGAACCAGCCGTTCCATTTCTCCACCGCATAATACAAAATCATGACCGCGATCACAGGCATCGACAGCGGCAAAATAATGCGGAACAAAATAGTGAAATGATTGGCGCCGTCCATCTTCGCCGATTCTTCCAGACTGTCAGGCACCGCCATAAACGCCGTCCGCATAATAATCAGATTGAACGTGTTAATGGCAAACGGAATGATCGTCGCGAGCAAGTTATCGATGAGGCCGACACCTTTGACGACCAGATAGAACGGAATGAGGCCGCCGTGGAAAAACATCGTAAACACGATAAAGAAAATAAACAGCTTATTCCACATGACCTGTTTCCGGGAAAGGACATAGGCTCCTAGAGATGTCATGAACAGATTGATCGTAACGCCGACAACCAGAATGAACAGAGTGTTGCGGTACCCGGTCAGGATGCCCGGATTTTTAAAGACGCTCTTGTAGGCCTCGAGACTGAATCCAAGCGGTCTGAGCAGCGCTCCTTTATGGGCGATGAGCTGGCCCGGTTCGCTAAACGATGCGAATGTCACATAAAGCAGCGGGTATAACGTAACGATCATTAAGGCTGTGAGAACCGTATAGATCAGAACGTCAAACAATCTGTCGCCGAAACCGGTATGGTTCATCTTAGCTCCTCCTTGCTTCGGTGCTACCTGCGCGGACAACCTTCGGTTGCCTCTTTACCATAAACTGCTCTCGTTCACCTTACGGCTGATATAGTTCGCGGAAATGAGCAGAATGAGGTTAATCACGGAGTTAAACAGACCAACCGCCGAGCTGAAGCTCCAGCCGAACTCCAACAAGCCGACCCGGTAAACGAAAGAGGAAATGACATCCGCCGTTTCATACGTCACCGGATTGTAGAGCAGGATGATTTTCTCAAAACCCACATTCAACAGATTGCCCATACGCAATATAAACAAGATCGTAATGACCGGCATAATTCCAGGCAGGGTAATGTAAAGCATTTGCTTGATCCGCCCTGCTCCGTCCATGCGAGCCGCTTCGTACTGCTCTTGATCGATGCTCATAAGCGCCGCAATGTATATAATCGATTCCCAACCGATCTTCTGCCAAATTTCAGATAAAATGTAGATCGGCCTGAACAGCCCCGGTTTCTGAAGCATGGCCTGTCCGTCGTAACCGAATTGCGTCAGCAACGTATTAATCAGACCGTCACTGTTCGTAAAGTCCGTAATCATGCCGCAGATGACGACAAGGGAAATAAAATACGGCATATAAGTAATTGTCTGTACGACGCGTTTAAACAACTGGTGCCTTACTTCGTTGATAAGCAGGGCCAGCAATATGGGCGCCGGAAATTCAAAAAGCAGAGAATAGATGCTTATCAGCAGCGTGTTCTTCAAAATGCGCCAAAAGTAAAAGCTGCCGAAAAAATCTTGGAAATGCTTGAACCCGACCCAGTCGCTGCCGAGCACCCCTTTCATTGGGGTATAGTCCTTGAAGGCGATGATCGCCCCGTACATAGGTGCGTAATGAAAGATGACATAATACGCAATAACGGGAATCATCATGAGGTATAAATATTTATTCAATATAAAATCCCGGATGAACCGTCTCTTGAAGCTGGGCGTATTTAGTACAACCGTTCCGGCAGCTTTCGCTGCCGGCGCTGATTTTTCCATTCGCCGCTCTCCTTCCCGTTAACGGCTGTTGTACCGGTCCAATGCCGCCTTCTGAATTTCAATCGCGCGGTCCAGCTTCAACGATTTCATCTTAGCGACATAGCCTTCGAAGCTGTCGACCGGATCGGTACCAAGAATGATCTTTAATGTCATTTCATCCACCAGCGTATTAATGTCGGTCATAATTTTCGCATATTCGGAGCTTTCTTCCGGCGTCGGCGTGATCGGCGGCAGCTGGTGTTTATCGATATCGGTCTTCTGCCAGATTTGCACCGCTTCCCGCTGCGTATCCAAAGCCAAATATTGCTCGAGATACCTCTTGTCCTGAACGAACGGTCCGTTATAATTGCCCCGGATGTACAATGACATGGATTGGGCCGGAGCCAGCTTATCCGGGTTTTTCATGATGAGATCGGTATATTTCGGGTAACCGTCCACCATATTGTAGCTGACGCCTTCAGTGCCGAAATTAAAGAACATACGGCCTTCTTCGCTGTAGCCGTAGTCCAGCAGCTTGGCGGCGAGCTCGGGGTCTTTCGACATGGTCGTGATGGCGACCATTCCGCCGGTTGAGAAAGGAAACTCCTTCTGGCCGAATTTCGAGACGTCGCCTTTGTTCAGCACCGGGTATGGAGCGGCCACGAGGACAGCATCCGGATCATGCTCCGACACCATCGGCTGCCATTTGCCGATGCCTCCCCCCGCATTGCCTACCGTAGCGCCGGTTGCACCGGTGGCCATGTTCGCATCCATCGCTTTGCTGTCCAGCGTTGCGATGTTCTTATCGATTAAGCCTTTGGCGTACCAGTCGCGGAACAAGGCCAGAAATTGCTTGTACCCTTCCTCAGCCGGGCCGAATTTGATCTCGCCGTTCTCGAGATAGAACGTTCGGGCAACGCCGTACGCGCCGGAGAACGCCCCGCTGTTGAAATCGTTCAATATTCTCGGCTTGCTGTTGACCGCAAACGGGGCTGCAGCGCCTTTCTTCTCCTTAAAGGCGGTCAGCATCGCCGTCCAATCGTCAATCGTTTCCGGGATCGGAAGACCTAGCTCGTCCAGCCAGTCCTTTCGGACGATCGGGCCTTGGTATACGCGCAAAGAGTCGTCCCCCCGAATAAACGGGAAGGAGTAATAGCTGCCGCTGTCCGTCTTCACCATTTTGTCGATTTCCGGATGCTCCTGCAGATACTTCTTCAGATTGGGCGCGTGCTTATCGATGAGATCGTTCAACTTCAAAATATAACCGTCACTAATCGCTTTCTCCGGCCCGCCCGGGAAACTGAGGAAATTGTATTCGATCATATCCGGAAGGTCGCCGGAAGCGAGCATGACGTTAAGCGTTTCTTTCCCCTGGTTCGTCGGCGGCGCCGTAAACTCCAGCTGTACGCCTGTTTTCTTTTGCCATTCCTGGAAGAAAGGCACGTCGTCATGAGAAGATTTGACGCCGGTCAGGTTGCCCGGCAGTTCACCCCAATACTTCAATTTCTTGTCGGTTTTAATCGGATAAACCGTTTCGCCGCTTTCCGATCCTGTTTCATCCGCGCCATTGTCTGCATTTGACTGCGCAGGCGGTTCATTTTCAGCGGTATTGTCCGTTGGCGTTTCGGAAGAACAGGCCATAACCAGTGAACTCATCAATAGAATGACTAGCATGATGCAAGACCAATACTTCCTCTTTAAGCGTTCCACAATAATTGCCTCCTTTATTGTTCCGTCAAAGCCGGCATCGTATGATGATTTGCCGCTTGCCCACACTTTATGGCAACGCTTACAAAATATCGATCCGCAAAACCTCCATTTCGATCGCGAATTTCGAAATCCGGATATTGAAAATATCCAAATCAATCTTGAAAATATCCACGGCTATTCTTCGCCCAACAACTCTTTATATTTTCCCGGCGTGATCCCTTCATATTTCTTGAATGTACGTATTAGAGCATTGACGTCGTTAAATCCGACATTGCCGGCGATGTGGTTGAGACTTTTATCATTATCGCTTCCGGAGATCAGCTTCTTCGCCTGTTCGACCCTTGTTTTATTAATGAAATCAAGCAGCCCTTCGCCATTGTGATCTTTGAACAGCTTGGACAAATAAGTCGCCTTCATTCCGAACCGGTCTCCGATCATTGAAATATTCAGGTTTGGATCATGATAGTTTTCCGTAATAAAGACGGTAACGGACCGCACCAGCTCATCCAGAGCGCGCTTCTTGGACTGTTGAATATTCAACTGCCTCTTCGACGAGGTAAACTCGCAAACCAAACGAAGCATTTCCGTCATCTGGGCTTGCATCTCATGCACCGTGTCGCACGCAGTCAGGCGTTCGATTTTTTTCGGGTTCCGGATGAGGAAGCTTTCCTGCACATCGCCGATTTCACTTATCGTTTTGATCAAAGTGCTTACCATATTGAGCATCAGGCAACGTGCAATCGGGACGGAGACGACCGGCGGCCGGAAATTGCGTTCGATAACCTCTTCAAGCGTCTGCTTCGCTTTATCGAAGTCGCCGATTTTCACGTAATTCATCAGCTGCTGTTCGACTTGGATCGGATAATAATAATAGCCGGCTTCCGCGTCGTCGTCCGCTTCTTTGCGAATCTGCTCGTAGCTTAGAATTTCTTTGGCTCCCATGACAAGCTTGTACTCCATCGCATCCAGCGCCTCCACGTATGCCTGCGGGATGTCCTCGACACCCTCGTGGATTGCGCTGACGGATAAGGTCAAATATATGCCGAACTTCGACCGAAGGAAAGATTGCGCTTCCCTTGCAATGCGGAGCAAGTCGGCCATACGTTCATCTTCTTCGGAACGGCTGAAATTGATCAGGCACACCATGGAATCGCCAATCTCCGTCACGTATCCCTGGTACTGCTGCGCCGCCAGCTCCTCCACCACATTCGTGATGATAAAATGCAGCAGCTTCAGCACCTCGTCCGCTTGCATCCCTTCATAGCGCTCGAAGAAAGGCTCGCTTTCCTCGACATACATCAATAGAACGGCGAAGGCATTGGACTGAAACCGGATACGGTGGGTAGTCAACGCTTCATCGAACGGAATCCGGCGGTCAAGCCTTCCCTTTAGCAGCTTGGCAATAAAATTCGCTTGCAGCAGATGATGCTGCTGATCGATTTGAAGCGCTATTTTTTCCATTTCGGACAATGTGGTATCCACTGCGTACTGAAGGTAATGGAATTCGTTGTCCGGAACGGTGGTTCCGATGTGGGACTTGCCGGAAAAAGTCTGAACGAGCCTGCGGACCGGATTATAGTTTCTCCTGAGAAAGAAGTACGATAATACCATGCCGCCTAGCAGGCTGATGCCTATGCTCATATAAGTCAGTTTCCGGATCCGTTCCGCCTTTTCCCAATACAGGCTGCTGGGTATGACTGAAACGTATTTCAACGGAGAATGTTTCGATGACAGATAGAATACCTCGTATTTCCGACCTCCCTGAACAATATAGAAAAAACCCGAGGAACGGTCCAGTTTCCCGAAAGGAAAATCATCAATCCACGTATCCGAAGAATTGGTAACGAGGAGTTGGTTGTCTTCATTCAAAATACCGACGTGGCCCTGATTGAACAGCTCCATATTTTCGATCGCATGGAATATTCTCCGGTTATCGATCATAATGACGTTCGTGGCGACAGGCGTTCCTTTGTCTGATTCATAGGAGCTGATATAAGCGGCGGTTCGGTGAATTTTGCCGTCGTCATCGATCCGCGTCATCGGAATAAAACCTTTGGCATCTTTTCGCTCTACGACGGAGAGCCATTGCTCGTACCTGAAGGAATCGGTTTTGTGCGTCAATTGATAGGCGAACCGCCCCTCCCGATAAACATTCGGCTGGATGACGATATTGTCCGGTGCGTAATAAATATAGAAATGATCGATCGAGGTATAAGCGGTTTGGAACAGCTTCAAATCCTGCGTAATCATATGCAAATCATAGCGGAATTCGTTCGGATACGTTTCATACTTATTGGAATATAACAATTCGCGTACCCGGACATTCCATGTCAGCTCGAGATTTAACCGTTCCATTGCCTGGAACTGGTTGTCCATCGTTTCACGCAGCTGCTTCAGCAGGGATTTGTTCGCTTCGTGTATTTCGGCCTCAAGCGTACGGCTGGATTCGATGTATACGATAATACTCATCCCGATGGGGAGAAACAGGATGCACATATAGGTGATAAACCAAGTCAATAAAATGCTGTGGCGGTTGAAGCGGAGCTTGCCTAGAAACAATAGATTTCGCCTCCCGAAGCATTATAAAGTAATTTTTTACCAGACTCGCCTAAACATTTGTATTCGCGCTTGCCTCCGAATCCCCTCTTCATCGAACAAAAGGACCAGGCCGCAGCTGCGGCCTGATCCTTCGAGCAATAGTTTCGTCTTATGCGGACACACCGGGTACAATGGGTGCATATCTGGCGAAGCCTTCCTCCTCATACCTGTATCTTTCGCCGATGATGTACAATGCGCTGCCTGCTCCAATTTTCAGCCCCTTCTCCTGCACATACCGATCGATGATTGAACCGGCTTCGTCCCAATTGCCTTCGTTATTTGCGACGGCAACATATTCACGCTGCGGCAATACGGTTTTAAAAAACCACTCGGGAATACCTTCAAAAGAATCCACTTCCACACACAGTAAATAGGCATGAGTTTCCGGATTGTCTTGCGACTCCGTTTGAGGGCACACTCCATAGTGCACATTCCGGTTGACAACATTGGGCAAATATTTGCTTGCCGACAGAAGCCCTTCTTTGGCGTGCCGATATTTGCTCCCCATCTCGTTCAAGCCGATGCAAGGGATGCCGATCAGCTTCATCTCATCATGTTTAACAATGTACGGTTTCATGTTTTCCAGCATAGAAAATACACCTCTTTGCACCAAAATTAACATCTATTTAGTCTGATGCTAACCGGCAGCCGATTCTCCCATGTTTTTCGAAAAAATTTATCCGAACGATTACCAGTTAGTTTGCCGATTCATCCTCACGGTCGTAATCTCTTCTTGCCTGTTCGACAAGCGGATAATAACCGTCTGCCCACTCCTTCATCTGATGCAAAAGCGGAACTAACGTTTCACCCAACGGGGTCAAAGTATAATCGACGGTTGGAGGTACCGACGGGTGAACGTCGCGCTTGACGAGGCCTTCTCGTTCCAGATGGCGAAGCGTTTGGGTCAACATCTTCTGGGAAATGCCGAAGATGCGCCTCCTCACTTCCCCGTAACGCATGCTCCCGTTTGCCAACGCGGTAATGACTAGAACCGTCCACTTGTTGGAAATGATCTCGAGAACTCGCCGGTACGCACATTCTTCTATTGAAAGATCGGGTTTTAGTTTTTTGGATTTCGTCATATGAACCGCTCCTCCTGCGCACCTTTAGGTTCGTATTGCACCCGAAAGTGCCTTCTTACCTAATCTTAGTGCGTGTATTATTGTATGTCTATCACTTATATGAGGAGAGATGGAAATATGAAAGCATTCGAAATCCGAAACGGCTTCGGCCTCGATCATATCGTAATGACGGAGAGGCCGGTTCCCGTTCCCGGACAAGGCGAAGTGTTGGTCAAAATGCGCGCGGTATCGCTCAACAGCAGAGATCTGGGCGTTATCGACGGGTTTTATTATCCGAATCTGAAGCTGCCGCTCATCCCGGTCTCCGACGGCGTCGGCGAGGTTGTCGCGACAGGTGAACAGACGTCCCGGTTTCAGGTCGGCGACCGTGTAAGCGGCACTTTCTCACAGAAGTGGATTTCCGGCGAACCGACCGAAGCGTGGCTGCACGGATTGCTTGGCGGCCCGTTGGACGGTATGCTTGCGGAATTTGCCGTTTTGCATGAAGACGGTCTTGTTCGAGTACCGGAGCACTTGACGGATGAAGAAGCCGCGGCTCTCCCTTGCGCGGGAGTGACGGCTTGGCAGGCGATCGTTACGGAAGGCAAAGTGAAAGCCGGCGACACCGTCGTCGTCCAAGGAACCGGCGGCGTCGCGTTGTTCGCGCTGCAATTCGCCAAGCTTCACGGCGCCAGCGTGATTGTTACTTCAAGCAGCGACGAGAAGCTGGAACGGGCCAAGCAGCTCGGCGCCTCTTACGGCATCAACTACCGGCAAATCCCGGATTGGGACAAAGCGGTGCTCGAATGGACGAACGGACGCGGAGCGGACCATGTGGTGGATCTCGGCGGCGCATCCACGCTGAACCGCTCGATTGCCGCCGTCCGGATCGGCGGCCGCATTAGCTTGGTTGGAATCTTATCGGGCCCGACAGTGGAGGGAGTGAATTTAATTCCGACCTTTCAGAAAAGAATTCGACTTCAAGGA
This sequence comes from Paenibacillus alkalitolerans, assembly GCF_016482785.1. GTDB lineage: Bacteria > Bacillota > Bacilli > Paenibacillales > YIM-B00363 > Paenibacillus_AE > Paenibacillus_AE alkalitolerans. The sequence continues at coordinate 66,574 of NZ_JAEMXM010000021.1, forward strand.
ATCAACGTCGGCAACCGCGACATGTTCGAAGCGATGAACCGAGCGATCACCCATAACAAACTGCGCCCCGTCATCGGCCGTATTTTCCCGTTCGACAAGTCCGTTGAAGCGCTGAATTACATGGCAAAGGGAACTCATTTCGGAAAAGTATGCATTACGCTATAACTCTTCGACGATATCGCCGGCAATTAGAGAAGCCGGTGCCGTCCTTCGTGCTGCGGCCCGGGCTCCCGCCGCTCCGTGCAGCCAAACGCCGAAGGCTGCGGCTTGCTCGGCGGACAGGCCTTGCGCGCATAAGCCGCCTATAAGTCCGGCGAGCACGTCTCCCGCTCCGGCGGTGGCCATCCCTGCGTTCCCAGTACTGTTGACGTACACATCGCCTGCCGGCGTCGCCACCACGGTTCGGGCTCCCTTCAACACGAGAGTTACGCCATGTTGAACGGCATAATTGCGTGCTGCGCTGATTCGGTCCCGTTGAACCTCTTTCACGGGGATGCCTGCAAGGCGGGCCATTTCCCCCGGGTGCGGCGTGAACACCGGCATGCTTTGCCGCCGCGGCCACTCTGCGAAATCTGGCGCGTCCGCCATCAGGTTAAGGGCGTCGGCGTCCACGACAAGCGGCACGCTTCCGTCGGCGGCCGTCCACAGCTCGCGCAGCCAGGCAGTGCCTCCGTCCCAGCGTCCGAGACCAGGCCCGATCACGAGCGCGTCTTTACCGGCGGTGATCCGAGCCACGTCTCCGGGTGCGACTTTGCTCCACTCGCAAGTGCCTCCGTCCGGCAAACCGGCAAGCATCGCCTCGGGGAAGCGACCCGATAACGGATCGACGAGCCGGTCGGGCACCGCCCACGTGACGAGACCGCAGCCGCCGCGCAGCGCCGCCCGGGCGCTCAGCAAGCCCGCCCCGCTCATCGGGCGGCTGCCGGCGGTGATCAACACGTGGCCGTAAGTACCCTTATGCGTGTCTTCCAACCGGGTCCGCTCCGGATCGACGCCGAGGCATTCGCGCAAAGTCCGCTCATTGAGCTCGTATGTACGTACTCCGCCACTTTTAGCCAGCGCAGCGGGGATGCCGATCGACCGAACGACAACCTCGCCGGCGATCCCCGCTCCAGGGTGCTGCACGAGACCACGCTTGGTAAACGCGAGCGCTACCGTACGCACTGCTCTTATACATGGGTCGTTGATTTCGCCGGTGTCTGCGTCAAGCCCGCTCGGGATGTCGACGGAGACGATCGGCAGATCGCTGTTGTTTGCTTGGCGGATCAGCTCGGCGTAGACGCCTTGCGGCGCACCGCGGGTTCCCGTGCCTAGCAACGCGTCGATAATGCCGTCGAATCGGCCCCAGTCGATTGTTCCGCTTCCGGGTCCGCAAGCGGCAGACGGCAGTCCGAGCCGCGTTGCGATATCGCGCTGCACCGCCGCCTCTCCGGCAAACATTGCGGGAGAGGCGGCATACAGTACGAACGGCTCATAACCCGCTTCCGCCAAGTGCCTGGCCGCGACGACACCGTCCGCTCCGTTGTTGCCTTTGCCAGCCAGAATAAGCCACCGTTTCATAGCTGAACCTGCCGGAGCATTCTTGACCAGCGCGATAACTTCCTCGGCTACCGCCCGTCCTGCATTCTCCATCAGCACGAGGGCAGGGATGCCGATTTGTTCGATAGCCGCCCGGTCGATGCGGCGCATTTCCTCCGACGTGACTATGTACATACTCATCCTCCCCGCTTGAATCCGCTAAACGAGTTTCAACGAACGATAGTTATTTCTTATGTAGTTATAGCCCGAATACACGGTAATGATCAGTGCAATGTACATTAGTATTTGATCTATCTGGACGCCCGACGTGATGTTTGAATGGCCGTTACTCAATAGCATCGCTGCAACTGCCGCAACTTGAAATGCCATCTTAATCTTGCCGTAGCGGTCAGCTTGCAAAGCAATTTTTCGGGATGAAGCGACAAGCCTAATAGCAGTTATAATGATTTCTCTACTTATTATGACCATAGCAATCCAGGCCGGTAGCCACTGCTGGCTAACCATGAGAATGAGCGCCGTTGAAATAAGCAATTTATCCGCCAAAGGATCGAGCAGCTTGCCCAGGTTCGTAATTTGATTGTATTTTCGGGCAATATAGCCGTCTAATTTATCTGTGGCGGATGCAAGGAGGAACACCGCTGCCGCATAATACGGGTTTGTCGGGAAAAGCAGGATTAATAAAGGAATCAATAATATCCTTGCAACGGTGATCTTATTAGCAAGATTCATCGGTGTCCTCCCTAATCGGCGTATCTGCCGTTCTTATTGATTATTTCGCGCCGTATTCCTCAGGTTCCTTCCACGTAAAACATAGAAAAGAAACTTCTGCAAAATACATTCAAGGATGAGTGACCGTTTTGGATCCACTTGCGCACACTATCCCGTTTACTCATATTTGTAAATTAATATAGTCATATCACAACTTTTCGATCATGGACGCTCTTTGCGCAATCTGTCCTATGAGGCTAGGAGAAACTAGATCCTGGCTTTTTTTCCATACTTCCTTCGTGTCGGCTGCGGCCATTGCCTTTTTCTGAACGAGGGGGAGGGTAGTTGCTAGGCTTGCATTATCTGAACCAGAAGGATAGTGCGCGCAAGAGTGTTAGAATTGGGACGGAGCGGCCGCCACGCCAAATATTTTTAGGCCCTGCTGACGGGAGTCGAAATAGTGGTCATGATCCAATCGGTCATTCGGTTTATCTGAACCATGGGTATAGTGCACGCAAGTGAGTCGGAACGGATTTGTCTCACCTTTCTGTAATTCTCCCTCAAGCCACGCCCTAATAACAAAAACCCGTCTTGCGACAGGTTCTCGTCCTTGTATCGGCCATATTCCCATGAGCCGTATTATGAATCTTTAAGTCCCGATCCAAATCCGATAACATATCCGTCAGGGTCTTTAACCGAGAACTCTTTCCATGCGCCCCAGTCGTGCTCGGTTAGCTCCGGTTCCTGCGCAATGAACGCTCCATTCGCTTTAAACTCTTCGTATAGAGCATCCAATTCCTTGTGCGTCTTTACATATGCGTAAGTATTCCATGTGTTTTTGTTCGGCTTGACATCAGCGGGGTCGTCAGCCTGAATTAACTTGAAACCAAGGCCAAAATTGTCTCGAACCGCCCACCACTCGTTAACATCGCACCCTAGCACATTTTGATAGTAGGATTTGGACTTTTCAAAGTCGGAAACCAACAGCACCGTCAGACTGTTTTCAATTTTTGCTTTCACTTCATGATTCGACATCTAATCCGCTCCTTATTAAGAAAGCTAATTTTGATTAGGCGGTAAATTCTAACTATGAACTTGCTATTCTCCTTACATTCTTTGAGTTGCCAACAATCTATTCCCACTCGAGTCCATGAACCAGAATTCTTTTCCTATTCCATTTGTTCGCACCTGATCTTCAACAATTACGCTATTATTTGACAGAACCCTATGTAATTTTTCAGCGTCATCAACTCGAAAGGATAAAATCGCACACTCATTCCCATTTACGTCTTTGAAATTCCAATTACCACTTGATTCGACAAAAAATAATGGAGCTCCGTTGAATATGGTAACATCAATTGTTTCCTACCGGCGTTCGATCAAGCCGAATTCCCGGCCTTCAGGATCAACAAACGCGAATGTACGCAAACCGTCCGTTTCCGAAAAATCAGTAACCGCGACGCCTTTTTCCAATAAGTATTCATAATCCGCCCGTGCGTCGCTTGTCAGGAAATCACAATATCTGCCGTGGACAACGGAAGCCGGAGAGTCGAAAACCGTGACCGGAACACCGCGGAGGCAGCACATACGCGCTTCCGGAGAAGACGGGGTCTCCACCGTAAAATCGTACTCAATTTCCGTCCCCAACACGTCCTGAAACCACGCCAGCGTCGAATCGAATGACGCGGCTCCAAGGAATATTCCGTCAAGCCGAAAATAGTTGTTCGGATGCGGCGCCCATGCCGGATCGCTGATCACGCCAACCCGGTTACCGTCGGGATCTTTAAAGCCGAAATCGACGTAATGGTGCCAGTTCACCGGCTCCGTCGCGAAGACATCGCTTTTGTCCAATTCGGCGTGGGCCTTGCGGGCATCGTTACATTTAAGATGAAACGGGTTGCATTCATAGGTGTTCAGCCGCTCCGACTCCACCAAAACCAATGAAGCCCCTTCCTCCAGACGCAATGTGACTTGCCCGGCGGTTCTTGCAATCTCTTGGAATCGAAAATGCCGCTTATACCAATCCGCCGATTTGCCTGCATCGCGCACGGGCACAAACATCTCATGAAGCGAAATGATGTGCAGCTTCGGTCCTGCATCTGCCATGAAAATCTACTCCCTTATTCTTTCAAATGTATGAGTCATGACGGGAACCATCAGCGTATAACGATCATTCGCCGACGGTATGATTTTTCTCAGTTCGTTTTCGATGTTCGTTGAATCCAGGTTTAATAAATCGGAAGAAATATTGAGCAGTTGCCGGTCATACAGGTTGAAAGCCAGACTTAACGCGGCCATGGAAAGCAGAAAGACGAATAAAATAATCCCGGTTAATATCCAGATTAGCTTCCATTTAATTGAAAGCCGACGATAATACGACCGCAATACCATCTTGAGAATACCTTCATCCTATTACCACGCGCAGACACATAACCGTAATTTATAAGCTTTCTATTTTTCGAGTTGGTTGTCAATATAAAAAACCTGGGGATTGGTTAAAATGAAGTCCGCCTGAGTATGGAGGATGCCAAGATGCACCAAAGAGCCGCTTATAGCTGCTAATTGGCAGCATGCTCGTTATCTTCCCTACGAAAAACCCGAACCGTTATTCGGTCCGGGCTTCCACTAATTATCTATTACTTTTTGCGTCCATCGTCCGCAGCCGCCATATATGGCTATTGAAATCCCCGCGCTTCGCCGGCACACGAAGCCCTACCGCCATCAACTCGTCGCCGCCGAACGTTTCCCCGCTCTCGACCAGTTCATAATCCGCGTCCGAGTTCAGTCCTTGCAACCGGACCGAACGAAACCCCGAATTCGGCTGCTCCAACACCTTGCAGTAGAAAACGATGGCTTCGGAGCGATTATCCGATACGATCATCCATGCCGCTTCGTTCCCCTCAAACGGACTCAGCAGACGATACAAGTCGCCGAATTGGATCAATTTCCGCACTTCCTTAAACCATGCGACTTGTCCTTTAGCGATACCCATATCCTGTTCGGTGAACCGGGTCAAATCCAGCTCGTAACCGAACGCGCCAAAGAACGCTACATTCCCCCGCGTCTCCAGCGACGTTACTCGCCCGACCATGTGATTCGGAACATCCGATACATGCGCCCCGATCGTGCTGACCGGGTAGACGATGCTGGTTCCGTATTGAATCTTCAGCCTGCTGATCGCATCCGTGTTATCGCTGGCCCATGTCTGAGGCATGTAATAAAGGATGCCGGGGTCAAACCGTCCGCCGCCGCTGGAGCAGCTCTCGAACAGAACATGAGGGAAGGCCGTTGTCAGCCGCTCCATCACCTGATATACCCCAAGCATATACCGGTGGGCCGTCTCGCGTTGGCGCTCCGAAGGAAGCGCTTCGGAACCGACCTCGGTCATATGCCGGTTCATATCCCATTTCACATACGCAATCGGCGTACTTCCTAGAATGTCCGACAGCTGCTCCACAATTGCATCGCATACTTCCTGCCGCGAAAAATCGAGAATCAACTGGCTCCGGCTCAACGTACGGTGCCGCCCTTTGACATGGATGCACCAATCCGGATGTTTCCGGTAGAGCTCGCTATCCTCGGAGACCATCTCCGGCTCGAACCACAAGCCGAATTGCAAGCCGAGCTTATTGATCCGTTCTGCCAAATTATCCAGACCGCCCGGAAGCTTCTCCCGGTAAACGAACCAATCGCCAAGCGAGCTTTTGTCGTCGTTTCGTTTGCCGAACCAACCGTCGTCCAATACTAGCAACTCGATGCCAAGCTCACTCCCTTTGGCTGCGATCTGCTCGATCTTATCCGCCGTGAAGTTAAAGTAGGTACCTTCCCAGTTGTTGACAAGCACAGGTCTTTCCTTATCCCGATACTCCCCTCTGCACAATCGGGAACGATAGAGTCTGTGGTATATCCGGGACATCCCTCCCAACCCCTCGTCCGAGTATACCATCACCGCCTCCGGCGTCTGAAAGGCTTCACCCGGCTCCAAAAGCCAAGAAAAGTCAAACGGGTTAATCCCCATAACGACACGCGTCGTATCGTATTGGTCCACTTCCACGTTCGCAATGAAGTTCCCGCTGTATACGAGACTGAAGCCGTACACTTCCCCCGCCTGCTCGCCAGCTTCCTTCCGCATGAGCGCAAGGAAGGGGTTGTGCTGCGGGCTGCTTGCTCCCCGCTTGCTCTCGACGGACTGGTTCCCCGGAAACAACGGTCTCCGGTACATATTTCGTTCGTTCGCCCATGCTCCGGAGAGGTGAAGCATGTCATAATCCGCATCGTCGAAGTCCATACTTAGACTTGCCGCCTGAAGTAGCTTCACCTTTATTTGGTCCTTGTTGACGAATCTGACGGAACGCGTCATCGCGTCCCATTGATGAAATACGGTGTACGAAAGAATCACGTGAATATCCAACAGAGTGTCCCTGAGTTCGATTTCCAGCGTTTCGGCTTCATCATCGCTTTCCGTATATGTGGCGGGAAGCCCTTCCAGCTTTGGCTTCCCTTGCACGATCCGATAGGAATGAAACCGCAAATCGCATGTCGTCGAGCCGTCCTCCTGACTGATCTGAAACGCCGGTGTGCGGAAATCGCCCGTACCGAAGCTCGGATACTCCTGCGGCAGCATATCTAACGAAAAATTCCAATCCCCGTCCGGGTTAGGCGATAGTGGACGGCCCTTAAAAACAATCGGCCTTGAATCTCGAAACCTGTTGACCCTCTTACCCCAATAGCGATGCGTTACATATCCTTCCCGTACAATTTGCAGCACATAGCTAGTATTCTTGGTCGTTAAGTGAAATATTCGGCTCTTTTCGTCGTAATGAATCGTCATTTTACCTAATCCTCCCTAAGTATTGTACTTGATACGCTAATCTTATAAACTGTTGAGTCGGAGTTGCGACAGGATGTACCGCCTGTGCATCTTCAGGAACAATATTGGCTGTCACATCCCGATCCAGCACATTAACCGCTTTAATAATAATATCCCCTGTAACATAATCATAGCGTCAGCGTTGAACGTCGATCCCAACCCGTTCTGGGCATATGGCGATACAGGGAAGCGGCGTTCAACGCGCTCCTGGATGAGCCGTTCCGTTCTAGTATAACGGCAAGTACCTCCCGACAACTTCCGAAAGAGCCTCTCAATACAAGAGGCTCCTGCGGCTTAATCCGTTATTTCGTAATCGAATCACGGTGTCGGAAGACTAATTCCCCAGAACTAAATAATCCACATTGCCGCCGCTTGATCCGATTGCGGTTGCTCGAACGGTATTATTTCCAGCGTTCAAAGAAGCAGTAAAACTTACCGTCGACCATGTGCTCCAGCTGCCTGTTGGCGGAAAGGACAAGCTGCTGACGACTACATTTCCATTCACCTTGATTTCCAGTGGACGATCCGTGCTGCCGCCGTTGGCATAACCGATGGTGATCGTATAAGTTCCGGCTGTGCTTGCATTTACCGTCCATTCCACATAATCTCCGCTTGCATTGGTATAGTCTGCATACCCTGTTCCTGAATACCCGGAATTCTGGTTCGATACAACGGCTCCGCTTAATACTGCATCTTCTGCTTCATAAAACGTTGTCGCAGTTGCGGTAATGCTCGCCTTTGACAAGTTTCCTTCGGCGTCATACGCTTTTACCGTGTAGTTGTAAGCCGTTGATGCGGCAAGTCCGGTATCGCTGTAAGACGTCGTCGTCGAAGACCCGACTTCCACGCCGTCACGGTACACCTTATAGCCGGCAACGCCCCCATTATCCGTTGAGGCATCCCAAGTCAAGTCGATTTGGCTGCTGGAAACGGCCGTAGCAGACAGATTGGCCGGTGCCGTCGGGGCTTCGGTGTAAGAAGCCAAATAATCCACATTACCGCCGCTGTATCCGATTGCGGTTGCTCGCACCGTATTATCTCCAGCGTTCAAAGAAGCTGTAACACTTACCGTCGATATTGTGCTCCAGTCGCCTGTCGGCGGGAAGGACAAGCTGCTGTCGACTACATTTCCATTCACCTTGATTTCCAGTGGGCGATCCGAGGTGCTGCCGTTGACATAGCCGAAGGTGAGCGTATAAGTTCCGGCTGCGCTTGCATTTACCGTCCATTCCACATAATCCCCGCTAGCATTAACGTAGTCTACATACCCTGTTCCTGAATACGAACTATCGGTTACTACCATGGCACCGCTTAATACAGCATCTTCTGCTTCATAAATCCATGAGGGGTCCATCAACGTTGTCGCAGTTGCGGTATTGCTCGCCATTGACAAGTTTCCTGCGGCGTCATACGCTTTTACCGTGTAGTTGTAAGCCGTATATGCGGCAATTCCGGTGTCGCTGTAAGACGTCGTCGTCGAAGACCCGACTTCCACGCCGTCACGGTACACCTTATAGCCGTCAACGCCCTCACTATCTGTTGAGGCATCCCAAGTCAAGTCGATTTGGCTGCTGGAAACGGCCGCAGCGGACAGATTGGCCGGTACCGTGGGGCCTTCGGTGTAAGAACCCAGAACTAAATAATCCACATTGCCGCCGCTGGATCCGATTGCGGTTGCTCGCACGGTATTATTTCCAGCGTTCAAAGAAGCTGCAACCCTTACCGTCGATATTGTGCTCCAGTCGCCTGTCGGCGGGAAAGACAAGCTGCTGTCGACTACATTTCCATTCACCTTGATTTCAAGTGGACGATCCGAGGTGCTGCCGTTGACATAGCCGAAGGTGAGCGTATAAGTTCCGGCTTCGCTTGCATTTACCGTCCATTCCACATAATCCCCGCTGTCATTGACATAGTCTGCGTACCCTGTTCCTGAATACGAACTATCGTTTACTACCTTGGCACCGCTTAATTCAGCATCTTCTGCTTCATAATACGCTTGCACGAGCAGCTCTCCCCCCTGCGCAAGCTCAGCCACAAGCTGCCCTGACATCGATCCTCCAGCGACCTCTACCTTATAATAGTAACTCGTATTTAGAGTAAGTCCCGCGTCTGTATATGATGTGCCAGTAACTGGCGCATCTGTAATTTTTGTAAAGCCCGAGTCTGGCGACGTAGTTCTGTAAATGTTGTAGCCCAATGCATCCGGTACGGCCGTCCAGCTCAAGTTTATCGCATTCGAATCTGCTTTGGACGCTGTCAGTCCTGAAACCTTGCCCAAGACGATCCTGTTGCTCAACCCGTCGGCCTTGGCTGCATCCGGTGTGTACAACAAAGTCGCAAGCGGATAGTCCTTCCCGGAGACTTCCGGCATTCTCGTCTCGTAAGCATAGGCTAAGTATTTATATTTTTCCTGGGTCATATCCTGTGGATCAATATATTTGTAATAATTGTACAAAACACTTAAGTAAGGATCGAATCTACCCCTGCCCGGCCATGGGTTGATCTTCTCAAAATATTGAATAGTGCTGCTTTGGTTTGCCCATGCAGGCGTCCATAACACTTCATACCCCAGATGATATTTTAGAGCATAAGTCGTCCCTTCCAGCAAGCGGTCATCGAGGAAATTGAATGCATTCACCGCATTAGCGGCAGTAGACATCGCTCCGGTTACCGGGTCAACCTTCGTGCCTTGGGCATTGATGGTTTGCGCCAATGTAGACAGTCCGGCGATATCGGCGTACGTATGTCCCTGATCGCGTCCCATTTCTACTAACTGCACATGGTAATCCGACGGGTCGAGCGGTTCTCCTGTCATTTCATTTTCCGTCATCCATCGCATCTGATGCTTGATCGAACCATTTCTTCCTCCATCATTGCCTTGTGCATTCACTGTCGCCGCTTCTACGGCCTCCGCATACAGTTCCAGGTCATTGGTGAAGATGGCTCTTCCTATCGTTCCCATCACGGTAAACTGGTGCTGGTTCATGAAAAAAGAATGCGCGTTATAAGTGACCGAGCAAAGATCCATCATATTGGTCAGATTCTGAGTATCGCTTTCCGTCCATTTCTCACTTTCCGTTGGCGTATCGGAATAACGCAAAATTTCTGCCGCTGCCGCCAACAAATACGTCACCGTTGCAAGGCGAAAATTCGTATGCTCAACAACAGACTGGATGCCGGAATAAGCTCTTATGATATACATCGCTTTCGAACGATACGTTTCATCACCGGTAATATACCACATAATGGCTTGATGAAAAGCCGTTTTAGCATCCGTATTCGCGCGCGTTGTTGCATATTCGCTGGGATTTTCATAATATACGCCGTCTACCGTTTCAGGCCAAGGACCGCGAATATTGATGAAGATGTCATTTCCTTCTTCGTAATATATGCGTGGGTCTTTACTGGATTGAGAGTCGCTGGCAAAAGCGTTAAATGCCGTATTCCAGGGCTCATCCCCTGCTCTTACATGATCACGCATATTGTCCAAATCCACCTGTCTCATTGCAATGCCCGGATGGTGGATGGTGGCCGTAATCGTATTCCCGTTAGCATCCGTATAGGAAGCCTCGACATCGGTGTTCACCACCTGCGGTTTGTACGACGTGATCAACGGAGAAATTTCCGCTCTTGCTGTCTCAACAGGCCCAAATCCGATAAAACCTGTCATTGCTACCATGAAACAAAGAATACTGAAAAGAATCGTTCTACCGTGGCTTCCTTTTTTAAAGTAATCCATTAAAATTTCCTCCTTATAATTGACCCTTTTCGCTGTAACTCTACAGGAGTTCACCTTAGTTGTCGGATTGATCATGAGCACTATGACGGTATTTCGCCGGTTGGCGATTCAATGTCTTAGATTTGTGGACTTGGCCTCACCTCCATAACAATTTGGTTGCGAAACGTCATGAATTATTTCGCTTGCACCACCTCCTTTGTGCCCACAAATGTTGGTAATTTTGTAAACGCTCCCAATGATGATCTGTGGAAAGGCCGACAAAGAGCTTTGTCGGCCTTCACTCTTGCTGTTATGATTTGATCAAATTACAATTTCTGCCCACCGGATCAGAATAGCAGCTTGCTCGGAAGTGAAGAATTTCCCAGCTTGGTCCTTTACCTGCTCGATATAGTCGGCCATCATGCTCTTCGCAGCGTCTATTTTTCCATCATCTGCAGCAGCTTTCGCCTGATCCAGCTTTTGATTCAGCGAAACGGCCATCGTTTCCCACGTCTTGGTATTCGTCTCCTGCAGGAACGCATTCGTCACGGTCTTTAAGCTGTCGAACGTTACCGTCACCGTAAACGTATGACTGACCGTCGTTTGCTGGCCTGCCGCGTCCTCCGCTGTCGCTGTTACCGTATGCTGTCCGGACTCCAGCGTATACGCCTTGGTCTGAAGCAGCGGTACGTTGCAAGGCGAATACGTTATGCCCGACACAGTGTCGGCTGCGCTGCACGTAATCAAGATGTCTTGATCAATCAAGAAGTACGTGTCCCCGGTAACCGTTACTTCAGGAGCCGTCAAATCAATGTTAATCGCAAGCGTTCTCGTTTCTCCCGTATCCACGGAACGGCGGTACTGAACCTGATGCGTTCCCTCTTGGTCCAGAATCACAGGCTCACTGTAAGCTAACCAGGTGTTTCCGCCGTCCAGACTGTATTCCGCAATTTTCGCAGGAGATAGCGTTACCGTGACAGGAGACGTATACCATCCGTTCTTGCCGTTGGGCACCTCAGGGTCCAGGGATGCGGTGATGTCTTTCCACTGCAGTCCTTCGAGCGCCGCAAGCAGACTTGCTGATGCCGCATCGATCTCCGCCTGGGTTGCCTCTGCATTGTTGTACACCGATTGAGCGTTCGATACTTCCGTTAGAAGCGCTTGTACGCTTTCCTCTTTGTACAGCTCGGTGTCGATCGCCGCGGCTTCTTCCAGCAGCAGCGTGATCAAGCTATTATCTAACCATGTTAACGTATGATTATAAAGCGCTTTGATTTCGTCAGCGCTCAAGACGGAGTTCTTAATGCGGAACTCGTCAATTTTGCCGCTAAACAACGGATCTGCTGAATTGTTGCTCTCGCCGATATAGTTGTTTCTTGGCTTGAAGTCGCTTGGTTTGATCGTCAGGTTATTACTCTCATCCTTTAGTTCCCCGTTCACGTACAGCTTCGCCGTACCGCTTCCCAGCGTTACCGCCACATGCGCCCAGTCGCCTACCGGAAGCTCCGGCGCCTCCAATTCCAACTCACTGCTTCCGTTTTTGATCTTGAAACGCAACTTCTTATCATCCCTCGAGCTTGGTGTCAGTATCAAGTATTGCGACGCACTGTTTCCAAAGTCGAAGATCCGCTGCCACATTTTTCCGCCACCCCAGTTCACCCAGGCAGCAATCGTGATGTCATCGGCATCGGACAAATGAGACGTCGAAGGAAGCGTGACATAGCTGTCCGTGCCGTTCAGTTCGATGGCTTGCCCGATCTTCCCGTCCGAATATGCAGGCGATCCGGTGACGGTACCGCCGGTTGACCCGAACGTATTGTTCGCATCCCCCTCAAACGAATAAAGCGACATTGTATACGGAACAAGCAAATTCTCGGCTTGATCGAGCTCGGCCGCAAGCCCGGTCTTATCTGCACCCGGTTCGCTCATGGCCGCTTCGATCCGCGCCACTTCCTTCATGTACAGGTAGTAGCTGCCCTTCGTGTAGTCCGCAGCAGGAAGCACATGCAGCTTGACGTTAACGTTCACCGTCTGGCTCGCTTCGAAGCTTCCGTTGCTCACCGTGAAGGTTACCGGATTGGTGCCATAATCCGCTTGGCTCGGAGTCCAAGTGAGGATGCCATTCGCGGAGTCGAACGACGCGCCCGCCGGCAAATTCTCTACGCTGTAAACGAGCAAAGCGCCTGACGGATCGGATGCATCCACCTGATAGCTGAACAACTCCTTCGCCGTAGCGTCCACTGTCGTATCGGGGCCGATTTCCGGCTGCCCTTTGACGGTGATCTTGATCGTTTGGGAAGTAGACAAGTCCCCGGAAGCGACGGTAAACGTAACCGGGTAAATGCCGCCTTGTTCCAACGCCGGGGTCCAATCGAACGTCCGGGTTTCCGCGTCGAACGTTGCGCCGTCCGGCAAACCGGTTGCCCCGTACACAATGTCTTCCGCGTTCGTTGCGTGAACCGTGAACGCAAGCCGCTCGCCGGCCAGGACGTATTTATTGCCGATCGGATCAAGCACCGGCAATCCCGCAATATATTGCAATCCGTTCAGCGCCGTCAGCAGCTCTGCGGAAGCCGCATCCACATCCTCCTGCGTCGATTGATCTCCCGCCTGAACCGCTTGCGCATTCGCAACCGCCGCTTGCAACGCTTCAAAACTTTCGGCTGTGTAATAATCTTCGACAGCCGCCGCAGCCTCTTCTAACAGAAGCGTGAGCAAGCTATTATCAAACCATGTTGATGTTTTATTATAAAGAGCCTTGATCTCGTCAGCGCTCAAGACGGAGGTCTCAATGCGGAACTCGTCAATCTTGCCGCTAAACAACGGATCATTTATATTGTTGCTCTTGCCGATATAGTTGTTGCTTGGCTTGAAGTCGCTCGGTTTGATCGTCAGGTTATTACTCTCATCCTTTAGTTCACCGTTCACGTACAGCTTCGCCGTACCGCTTCCCAGCGTTACCGCTACATGTGCCCAGTCGCCTGCCGGAAGCTCCGGCGCCTCCAATTCCAGCGAATTGCTGCCGTTTCTGATCTTGAAACGCAACTTCTTATCATCTCTCGAGCTTGGTGTCATCATCAAGTATTGCGACGTACTGTTTCCAAACTCGAAGATCCGCTGCCATATTTTTCCACCACCCCAGTTTACCCAGGCGGCAATCGTGATGTCATCGGCATCGGACAAATGATGCGTCGAAGGAAGCGTGACATAGCTGTCCATGCCGTTCAGTTCGATCGCTTGCCCGATCTTACCGGTCGAATATACAGGCGATCCGGAGACGGTGCCGTCAAATGAACCGAATGTATTATTCACTTCCCCTTCAAACGAATAAAGGGATGATGTATACGAAACAAGCAAATTGCGGGCATCGTAGATTTCGTCAATCAGGATCGCCTCGTCGGCATCCGGCTTAGCCATCTCCGTCTTGATGCACTCCAGTTCCTTTTGGTACAGGTAATAGCTGGCCTTCGTATACCCCGAAGCCGACAAGCTCTCCGCGTTCTGCATCACAACTTCAATCGGATCCGCGGTAACCGATGCGGCATAGAACGGCTGTGGCGATCCGTCCCCGTGAACCGGCAATATCCTGTAGTACACGCTGCCGGTCCGCAGGCCCTCTTCCACGTACGAAGTTGCTCTCGTCTCCGCGAGAACGAGCGTCCAGGGGGAACCGTCTGCCGGCTCCGCCGTACCCGGCTTCAATTCCGGATCGGTCATACCCGCTGCATCGTCCGTGGTGCGGTACAGATGGAACCAGGAAGCCTGCTTCGGTTTATTCCAGTACAGCGTCGCTGTATCCTGCTCTTTGACAACGAACGGATTGACACTGCCTTGCGGCGTTTCCGTTACCGTGACTTCGCTGAACTGCGCTTGATCGGATGCGACAACGCCGGTATAGTACGCATAAGTCAGCAATGTAGACATCTTCGTCACATACGTCCAATTCGTTCCGTCTTTGGATACGAAAGCGTACACCGTCTGCGAGTCATGGTCGCGCATCAGTTTGACGTACGGATACTCCAGAGCGGTGTAGCCTTGAATATTCGCATTCAACGGGCTTACGACCGCCTGGTTCGTAAATTGATGGATCGAGATCCTCGTGCGGTTTTGCAGCACAAGGTCGCCGTTCTCGTCCGCGCCGAAATAGATGTAGCGGGCTTTGCCCTCAGTGAGCCGGTCGCGCATCATGATGCCGCCCGCTTCTCCCGAAGTACTGTCGATCTTCGCACTGACGGAGCTGTTGCCGGAAGCGACCCGGCTTACAAAATGCAGCGAATCGAAAATATCCCGCTTGTAAATATTGGAGTCGTCGCCTTCGCCGAAGCCTGTCCCGTCTACAGCATCGATCGATATCGAAGAGCCGTCGATGACAGCGTTGCCTGCCGTGGTCCCGATCCGGTCGTCGCGCCACGCCGCATCGGCATTACCGGATACCGGCGCCGTCAAATCAACCTTAGCGCGCCAGGAATCCCAGCCTGTCCCGTTTGCGTTTACGCCAGCGACTTTGTAATAGTAAACCTTGCCGTTTTGGACCGCCCGATCCTTATAATAATTGCCAATTACTCCTGTCGCGATCGTCTCGTAAGGACCGTCTTCCGCTTCTGAACGTTTAATCGTGTAAGATTGCCCGCCCGAAGTCGTTTTCCAGGAGATGCCGACATAACCGTTGCCTGCAAGCGCATTGACAAAGTCAACATGGAACGGCTTCGGAGCAAGCTCCATATCCGACGTTAATTTCAGCACCATCGCGGTTTTGGGCGCAATGGTCACTTTGCCGTTCACGACCGGAACGTTCGTCCCCGATACGAGATCAAGTACCTCGTTTCCGGTAAAGTCGGCCGGCAATTCAACGTCAAACGTCTGTTTATTGCCGTATTCATCGCGAGTTGTGTTGAAAATCATGAAATATTTGCCGTACCTTGACGTTTGCAATTCCGGATAACCGGAATAAGGATTGTCCACTTCAAAGTTATCACGGTTGATCGTTCCTACGCCCGGCTGATAAGAAGCCGGAGCAACTTCGCCGGCCAGCGCCTGCGGAGCCCCGCTCCAATTGTTCGCCCGGCCGTTAAAATGAAAATCCCAGTCGATGTAGGGCGCCCGCAAGTAGTAATCTTCATACCGGAACTTGTTGTTAGTCGCGATCTGAACGATATGGTGGTAGCCGTCTTTCACCACACGAAGCCGTCCGTTGCTTGTCATACCGCGATTTCGGTAAAACAGCGAGCCGAACATTCTGAAATCGCCGTCTTTTACCGACACGTACATATTGTCGATATCCGTCCATGCAAACTGCTCGTAGTCGTCCGGATTGACGCCAAGCGCGGCAATTTCTTCCGGCTTGTAAACATCGAAATCCGAATGCGGAAGGACAACCCCAGCCATAACATTGCCGTCAAACCGGCTGTAGTTGGCCCGATCGGAAGTCACATAATCATAGTCATCCGCTAAACTGTAATTCGGTCGGCTCATCGAAATTCTACTTCCGAAGTCTCTCGTATGCAATAGCTGGTGATCCGCAAGCTGCTGCTGCACGAAACCGACCGCTTCTCTCGCGTACTGCCAGTACTCGTCCCATTCCGGACTGCTGTATCTTTGCTCGTTCTGAGCCATCACCTTTTCCAAGGATGCAAACTGCATCCCCATTCCAAAGCCCACTCTTGCGCCATACGCGTGAAGCCCGTTTATGGACTGGTTTCGCTCGTCCGTGACTTGCTCCGCTCTCATCACTCGTTTTCCGTCATCGGTTAGTGACGGGTAACGGACAAATCCGCGGGCGTGGACCGATTTCAATGCCGCTTTCAGAATTTCGTCATTCATTTCTTCGTCGCCGGCATGGTTCAACGTTTTATAGAAATAAGTCAAAAGATAGTTGGCGGCCTCACCGTAGTTCGCTACATAGCCGTTTTCCCTTGTAAGTCCCGCCTCCGTCAAGCCGGTATAATGCTTACCGTAAGGCAGTCTTCTAACAACGTTGCCTTCCGCATCCAGCTTGCTCTTGGCAAGCCCTTTGCCGACAATGTGAACGAAATCGTCCGTGAACTGCGCCTCCCTATCGTGATAGAACAGCGAATGGTACAAATCCAATTCTTCGCCGCTGGGACCGACCAACACCTCTTCTCCCAAGAATGGCCTGATCCCCAGTGATTCCAGAAGGATTTGATTGCTGCGCTCTTTGCCTTCGTAGAAGCTTGAGCCGATCAAACGCAGCCCTTCATGAGCCTCCCACGCGCCTACGTATGTATAGTACACCTGGTTATAGATATAAGAAAGCCGTGTACGGGCAAAGTCGAAGTTCGCCTTCAGCACCCGTTCCCATGCTTCGCGGCGCGTCAGCTCGCCGCCTTCCCAGTCCACGCCCGCCAGAGAGAATTCGCCTTCGGTCGTTCCGGTGACGAACGGCTCGTCCAGAAATGCGCCCCACGCCGCTTCCCCATAGATCGTATCGTCCTTGATCAGGTTCTCGACAATGTACAGCGCTTCTCCAAGCGCTCCGTAGTAGCCGCCCCAGTCGCCCTGGTGTCCGCCGCGCAGCACCAGCCTCGTATTGCCGTAATAATCTATGACATGGTTGTCGATCGTTTTGAAAATGCGCTGAAGCGCCGCCCTTTTCTCTTCCGGCGTCTTCGCCGGAGACCAACTTTGTTTCAGAACGTCCGCGTAAAACATCAGTTCGTCCTGATATTTGACGATCGACATCTTGCCTCCTGCGCTTGAATCCACTTTATTCGATAATCCGTTGAAAAAGTCGATATGGCTTTGCATGTAGTCGTCGATCAGAGCCTGCTTCTCCGCATCCGTCAGATCCGGCGTAAGCATCGTATCCGGATTCTGATCGGGCTTGAATTTGTAACCCTGTGTCTCCCCATCCACGTTAATATAGGCTTGCGTATGGGTGTAGGCGCTATAATAGCCCCTTGTATCGGATGTCATGTTACCCCAAGGGTTGAACGATTTGATCGTGATCTCGACCGTTTCCTTCCCAACCGTTGATTCCAGCGGAAGCATGATCGTATTGTATAAGAAACGGTTCGGCAGTACCCAGCGTTTGTTAATCGTTTCATAATCGCCGTACGAGATATATCCGATCTGCTCGCCGTTAATATTGATCATGCCAATGTAACCGGCCGAGCTTTCATCCCCAAATTTCAAAGTCAAATAGTTGCGCAAATACGGATCGACTTTCATTGTAAACGTCAGATCCCCGCCTTGCCCTTCAGCCGGAATACGAGGATTCGATACCCGGGCAGACTCGCCCATAAAGCCGGTGATTACGCTTGTAAATTCACCCTTGAAATTGTGAACGTTTTCAGACTCAGCATTGCCGAATATGATTTTATCCAGATAACCGTCGGCTGACGGCTCTTCCGCCGCATGCGCCACCTTGCCCGGCACAGGTCCGAACGCCGGCAAAATCAATGCGGCGATCAGGCAAATAATCAAGACCTTTCCGGCTTGTCTTGGCGTTTTCTTTACTTGTTTGAATTTAGACTTGATGCTGCTTTGCATTAACATTTCTCCCTCCCGAAACATGTTGGAACAAAGATGTTGGAACAGTCTCTCCTTTAGGGCTAAATTACAAATTCGGTTTTGAAATCGCTCGCAACTTTAGATCATGGAACTCACCTCCCGATCTAATGTACACATATAAACTAGTAGACCGTTCCATAAATATCGATCATCGACCTGCTAGACACCGATTTTCAAGTTCAGCTTGCCGATGGCATCGGCCGCCATTTGCGCGACAGCCTCCGCACCTTGTTCATTCAAGTGCGTATTGTCTTCGATCCCCTCCGGGTAATTCGGACTTTCGCCCGGGCGCAACCATGTCAGCCACTCTCTCGATTTCGCGTATCCCATTTCCTTGAATGCGACGGCGCTTCGGCCGCACAAATCGATGAAAGGCACATTTTCCTCAATGGCCAATGCTTCCATCGACCGCGGATAATCGCCGTGCGTGTTGATCAGTAGTCCGTCAACCCTTGCATGGGGTACGATTCAGGCGGATAATCCGCCATTGTCGAATCACCAGCCAAGTAAATTGTTTATTTTTCCAAAGGATCCACCTCAATCCTGCGGTATCTAAATCGTGAAAATTCAGCCTCTCCGTTACCTGCCGCATAAACACCTAGACGAAGGCTAATAAATTCGCCAAAGTTATTATGGTTATAACCTGAAACCTCCAGCGCTGAAGGATGCCGATTCCACCCAATACCATCGGTACTGTAAAACATCGTCACTGTATGGTGGTCGTTCCTAAGCTTCAAATGAAGCCGGCAGCCCAGGCCTTGTACAGGATAGCCTTTGATACCTCGCCGATGTCGATAAATTGCACGCTCCGTAAAGCTGATCCCGGCATAACAGCGGTCGTTATAAAAGAGCACAAGTCCTGCTTCAGCTTCAGGCCCGACCTTAATCTCCACTTCAGCTTCATAGGCCCGGTCGGGTGGAATGATGACGAGCGGTCCTGAATCCGCCGGTGAATCCCCTTTGGCCTTCAGCTTCAAGACGCCTCCGCCTACTTCATAACGTTCAGGATCCAGTTCCTTGTAAAATCGCCATTGCCAACCGAGTGCAGCACCTTGGAAAGCGTCGGATAGCTCCGGACAATTCCCTTGCACCGGCTTCGTCTCTCCGTCCGAATCCTGCGATACGATACGGCCAGCCGTCTTCTGTCCACTCGATCGGGTCCAGCAAGGTTTGCCTTCCAAGCGTGTAATAATCCTTTTCATAGGCATGATAGACGAAATACCATTTTCCATCAGGTGTATCGATAAGCGTACCGTGCCCCTTGGACCACCAGCGTTCTTCCTTCGACCAAGTATGCACAAGAGGATTATAGGGAGAGTTCTCCCAAGGCCCTAAAGGATGTTTGCTCCTGGCTGCAACCGCCATATGGGTCGTCGCAGGACCAGCCGTTCCGCCTTGTGCGCAAATCAAATAATAATAATCGCCTCGAACAAGCAGTTTTGGGGATTCGAGAGCCATCCCCTCCACCACCCAATCCTCAGGGATAGGCCATCCTTCATAAACCGTTTGTAAGTCGCCGGTAACGGAAAGGCCGTCGGGGGCTAAGGAAATAGCCCTTCCGTAGTTTACGTACAGGTACCGCTGCCCATCCGGCGTTAGCAGGTGCCCCGGGTCAATTCCGTCTAGTCTTAGATCAATCGGATCGCTCCATGGACCTTCCGCTTTCTCTGCATAGATAACATAATTCGTTCCGTTAGCGGGAAAGTAAATATAATAGAGCCCGTTCACATAGACCAGATCCGGCGCCCAAATATCTCCCATATAATTCTGGAGAGCATGGCAAACGGGGACCCAGTCGGTCAGGTTGCGGGAATGCCATACGAGAAGCCCTGGCGCATACATGAAAGACGAGTGTGTCATGTAATAGTCTTGACCTACCCGCACGATGGAAGGATCGGGATAATCGCCCCTTAGAATATCGATCGGTTGGGTTGCGTTTAATTTCGAATTGGACATGGTCAAATCCCCAACAGGTTCAGCTTGATAATGGCATCGGCCGCCATTCGTGCGACTGCCTCTGCACCTTGTTCATTCAAATGCGTATTGTCTTCGATCCCTTCGGGGTAATTCGGATGCTCGCCCGGTCGCAGCCAGGTCAGCCATTCTTTCGATTTGGCGTCACCCATTTCCTTGAAAGCAACGGCGGTTCGGCCGCACAAATCAATGAAAGGGACTTTCTCCTGGGCAGCCAGCGCTTCTATCGATCGGGGATACTCCCCGTGCGTGTTGATCAGAAGTCCGTCAATGTCAAAGTGCCTACGGCAAATGGACGAGATGAGCACGGGATAAGCCCCCTTCGCTCTCGCTCCGTCGATATATTGCCGCAAATAGTGATGGTACGTGCTCCAGGGACTAGTATGTCTCTCCGCATCTTCCTTACTGTCGTTGTGACCAAATTGAATGAACAAGTAGTCGCCCGGCTTGACCATTTGTAAAATTTCTTCGAGCCTTCCTTCCTCGATAAAGCTCTTGGAACTTCTCCCGCACACAGCCTTATTTACAACCCGAACGGAATCGGGGATAAATAAATAAAGCTTATTCCCCCATCCTTGCATGGGGTACGATTCAGGCGGATAATCCGCCATTGTCGAATCGCCAGCCAAGTAAATCGTTTGTTTTCCCATAACAAACACCATCTTTTCATGATTTCATTGATGACGCTCATACGCCGANGCCAGCCAAGTAAATCGTTTGTTTTCCCATAACAAACACCATCTTTTCATGATTTCATTGATGACGCTCATACGCCGAACTTATCCGCCAGCCTCTTGGCCAACTCGTCATCCGAAAGAGGATTGCGGTGCGTGTTTTCCAAATAAATATACTTTTCCGTTTCCGGCATCAGAAACTGCTTGTACCACGCGAAGAAATCGGGGCTGTCGCCGTGCATGCGCAGCCAGCGGCGAAGCGTGTCCATATTTTGTACCGTACTCTCGATATTCGTCAGCCAGTCCGCCCGGAAGAAATGAGCCCACTTCCCATGCTCGGCCAGCTTTAACGCGATTAGGCCCTTCTCATACTTCCACATCGCCTGAGAAGCATAAACAAATGCAAGCGGGTAGTTTTGTTCCCGGTAAGCGGAGTATGATTTTCCCAATGCCTCAAAGCCCTCGCAGCCGGATAGATGCAGCTCTACGTGCAGCAGCAAATGATCCTTCAGCCGAAGGCGGTCCGGCTCCGCAAGCTCAGGAAGCAACCGTTCGATTCGTTCCTTCAGCTCAAGCCAGCCCGGAATGGCATCGGCGCACAATCGGCGAAAGCATTCGACTTGCTCCGGAAAATCGGTTAACCCCGTCGCCCAATACAAGCGGCGATCCGGATGTTCCGATTTCCCCTGAAGCCAGTGTCCGACGATGATGCGTGCCGGATGATGATAGAACTCATCCCCCGCCCGATCGTCTTCGTTCGGACCATACGGAATCGTCCTCCGTGCATAGTCGCGGAACAGCTCGGCGATTTCCGGAGAACCTGAGGGAAACATCCGGCGGACAAACGACCCGAGATGCTCTTCCGTATCCGCCTCCCCCCGCGTCCACAGCTCACGCAGCAAGTCCAGCGTGTAGACATGCGGCCGGATGTTGCCGCAATTGACGAGCACGTAATCTTTTGCGCCAGCCCGAAACGCCTGCTCCACCTCTCCGCTGATCAGACTGGCCGGTGCCGGGAACAAAGCCAAATGATTCGATGCTTGAAGATCATGAAACGTCACATGGTAGTAAATGCCGTGCTTCCCTTTTTCATGCGGCTCGGGCAAAGCCGGTACCCGCAGATTCAGGTTGCCGTGGCGCCGGGACACCATCTTGCCGTATCCATTGTCCGCCCACACCTTGATAACGTCGTTTGGTACATGGACATGACCTGCTTTATATAATTCCGAGATCTCCCCATACAATGCCACGCAATACTGCGGATCGGCCACCTTGCTGCGAACCATCTCGTATTGTTTGCGCACGACTCGGCTGATCATTTCTCCGCGCTTCTCAGGCGTGTCGAATGCGGGATCGTTTATCCAGAAGGGCTGGTCTCCTTGTCCGCGGAAAGATAGAACCCAAACAATGTTGCGGTCCTTCTGCCTCTCGATCGCTTCTTCCCATAATACTTCGAACATCTCCGGGTTCTCTTGATAGCTCGCTTTCTTTCCTTCATACGCTCTCAGAAACATCTCAGCGCCCAACGGCTCTGCATGGTGGTGAGTAATCCATAATCCCATCTCTGCGGCCACATCGGCATGCACGCCGTGCCTCGGCAGGTCGGTGCCTGGAATGACCATATTCCCTCCGCAGCGCAGAAGCGCTTCAAAGACCGGCTGCCATACCTCGCGGGTCGGCGGGTACTCTTCCTTCCAGCCGATCAGGCACACCTCGTCGTTGACGAACCAACCGCGGAACCGGACGAACGGTTCCGGCGAATCGTAATCGCTCTCCGGAATCTCGACGCGGCTTCGCCGCTCGGGAGGAAGATCCGCCCAGAACCAGAACGGATCGACGCCAAGGTGCTTTCCGCTGTATTCGAGCATGCCATAGACCAGACCAAGATCGTCGCCCGCAATAATGTGAAGCTCCGTTTTGCCGCCGTACTTGACGAAACGGAAGCAAAACGCCTCCTGCCTGTCCGGGCACCGGTCTTCGGGCTTCGCATATCGGATGACCACGTCGGCCGGCTCATCCTCCGCCGTGATGAGCCTTGGAACAGCACCAAAAACCTGTTCATGGTCCCGCTGCACCATGTCCCAAGCGTGGCGGATCGGTGAAGCCGGATTGTTCGGAATGCGGTAAGTCGTATTGCGGTCAATAATAAGCACCAACTTATATTTCCTCCCAACTGACACATACTGAAATGCAATGCACTAAGTCACATTGATAACAAGTCGGGCCGAATCCATTCCTTCGGACACCGCGAAACATTCAACTCGCCCTTTTTTACCTGTAAGCCGAATCACCGTACTGACACATCCACGATACATATGCATCCCATTATTGTCGTATGGCTCACTTGATGAGAGATCTCCATTATCAACGGCAACGACTTCTGCCGGTCCAGTCACACTGAAGACGACCTTTGCACTTTCGTGGAATACAGGGATCCCCTCCATGTCCTTTGCCCGAACGGTGAATAATTTTTCATAACCTTCATTTGCATCCAGATTGATTTCCTCATAATCAAAGTCAAGTCTGACCGCAGTTCCTGCTGTTCTTAACGTATACTGGCATACCTCTTTGCCGTTAATTAAGCCCCTTACTATTACTGTACCTGGTTTATACGGCAGATAGCCTGTGATCATTCGATTCGGATAGGAGCATGGTTTTTTTACATAAATCGGGTTATCGTTCAGCTCAATGGTTACTTCTTCACAATTCGTTGCGATCATATATGGAATGACCGCCTTGTTAAACTGGGGAAAGTTCCAATGACTTGCGTATCTTGGGGCACCCCAGTGATCCTTCATTCCCTCATCCTGCAATGAATTGTCCATTACCGCCATATATACCATCGGTTCCTCTGACCAATAGCTTTGATACAGATAAGACATCGGCTTGCGCTCATTATTTGTCCAGAACAATGAATTCGTCCGTCCTTTGGATGGATATCCCATCGATTCTCCCAAATAATCAATCCCCGTCCAAAGCATACCGCCGATGACATAATCATATTT
>NZ_JAEMXM010000022.1 GCF_016482785.1 Paenibacillus alkalitolerans
CCCCTTGGTCCGCAAGAGGCATTTCGAAGAAGTCGATTCAGGGACAACCCTGCACAGACTAACTGCGCAAGAGCAGTCGCTCACTATGTTCGCTTATAATCAGAGATTTCGAAGGAGTGAAGATATTTGAGAATCCTTTTTGTTTGTACGGATAATTTTACACGGAGTATTACAGCCGAATTTTGTCTCAAGGACTATTTAAAAAAGAATCAGTTAAATGATATCTCTGTTACATCGGCTGGGATTCGAGCTAATAGTGATATAAGTAAATACTCAAAACTTCATTTCAAAATTCTTGAAGAGAAGGGTATAGATACTACCGACTGGACAAGGACCCCGTTCACGAAGAAATGTTTTGAGCAGTACGATCTGATCATTGGAATGAGTGAGTTACATAAAAACTTTATCAAAAAAGAATATAATCGGGATATACCGTTGTTCAATGAGATTTATAAGGGAGAAAATTCTCCAGTAAATATTGGAACTCCGGATAATGAGAATTTTGAACAACAAATGAGATCTTTAGTGCAATATTTCGATGATGCAATGCCTGAACTGATAAGGAATATTAGTAAGAAGTACAAGATCAATATGTGAAAGTTATTCAAAGTTCCTTCGTCTAACGATGTGTTCATGCTTCGGGGACAAGCCCCCTCGGTCCCGGAAGAAAAGTCGAAGAAGTGATTGCCGGGACACACCTGCACTGTCTAACCGCGTCGCGGCCGGTCACTACGTGACCTTAAGGCAGTGAGGCGTCGTGAACACGGAAACGTTATAAACAGAAGAGAGAAAAAATTATTAGTATCAAATTACATTGAAAAATTCAGGTGAAGATCATGAAAATTAAATTACAAGAAATAATTGATGGCATGGAAATGCAATTTGAAGGAACAAATACATATTTATGCCGGAGGACAGGAGAGGTTGTTTCAGTATCGGAAGATGATCTAAGAACTGCAGAAGAAATAGAGGAGGATGAAATTAAGAAATTAAAGGATTGGCAACAAGTTAATATGAGACTTACGATTGATGTAATTGAAAATTTTGAGGATTATGAAGAGTTGCCAACACGATTTGAAATTAATGAATATGAGATGATGGAGGATTTCAGTTACACAATTAAAGATAACAGAAAAATGGAAATATTATTGGATGCTATCCGGGGGAAAGGTGCCTTTAGAAGGTTCAAGGACAAAGTTAATGAATTAGGGATAACACAAGAGTGGTATCAATATCGTGACGAGTGTTACAAGCAGAAAGCAATCGAGTGGTGTAATGACAATGGTTTGGAATATGAAGAATAATGGAGAAGAACAAAAATATGTAAGTAACTCAGGTTGACGTCGTATAACACCGCATTCAACATCGGGGCTGTCGCCCCTCGGTCCGCAAGAGGCATGTTCGAGGAAGTGGATTCAGCGGACAACCCGCACTGGCTAAGATAGGAGCTATCTAAGCCGGTGCGGGTTCGTGAATGCGAGAGACGTTATAAGAAATCCCTGCAAAACCAAAATAAAAGCCAGAAAAATAAACTAAAGGAAAGGAATAAAGGATGGAAATAACCAGTTTTGGCCTATCAGAAGTAAATTACGACATTATTAAATATGTTGTCATGATTGCTGAGTATAAAGAAAATCTAGTGATAATAAAAAACAAGAACAAAGACTTATGGGAATTGCCCGGAGGA
This sequence comes from Paenibacillus alkalitolerans, assembly GCF_016482785.1. Lineage (GTDB taxonomy): Bacteria > Bacillota > Bacilli > Paenibacillales > YIM-B00363 > Paenibacillus_AE > Paenibacillus_AE alkalitolerans. The sequence goes on from NZ_JAEMXM010000022.1 coordinate 1,688, forward strand.
AAAAGAGAAGAAGGAGAACAATTACTAAAGGCAGCAAGTAGAGAGTTATATGAAGAAACGGGAGCAGTTAGTTTTGAATTAATTCCATACGGAATATATTTAATGAATGGAAGTTATGGAATGAATTTTTATGTGAACATAGATGAAATTGGAACATTACCAGATTCAGAAATTGAAGAGATAAAGTTTTGTAACACACTACCAGATCAACTGGCATATGGAGAAATATATTACAAAATGTATGATGAGTGGAATAAAATAATAGATAAGGGAAAATTAAAGAAATATAGAACCGAATATAGTGATTCTAAGAATACATATGAATTTTGAGGGTTAAGCATGAAGGCAGGGACATCTTATAACACCGCACTCACGCATCTGCCAGCTGCGCTGTCCTCGGTCCGCAAGGGGCATTTTCAAAGTAGTGGAATCAGCGGATAACCCTGCACCGACTAAGCGCATTTGCCCGGCCCTACGGGCTTTAAGTCGGTCGAGGGTTCGTGAATGCAAGAGACGACTACTGAAAAACAAAGGAGAAAAAATGAAACCTATCCGTAATTCTGCTAAAGCAATAATAATTCATGATGAAAAGATTCTTTTAACTAAAAATCAAGACCAATTTGGATATTTTTATTTATTTCCTGGAGGCGGTCAAGAGTTTGGTGAGGAATTAACGAATACACTATTTCGCGAGTGTATTGAAGAAATAGGTGCTGAAATAATTGTCCATGAGCTAATGTATGTAAGGGAATATATCGGAAAGAATCATGAATTTGCAGAATGGGATTCCGACGCCCATCAGGTTGAGTTTTATTATAAGTGTCAGTTGAAGGATATTAATATAGAATTATGGAATGGAATTAACCCGGACTCTAACCAAGTAGGAATAGAATGGGTTGATCTTAAGAGTATAGAACAAATAAGACTCTACCCAAAGACACTTGGAAACATCATAAAGAGCAAAGTTAAATCACGTGTATACCTCGGGGATACAAATTAATAAAACACTGTGATTGAATCTCGAAGATGTCAGCATCGTCGTAAAACACCACATTCACGCATCGGGTCAGCAACGCTGTCCCTCGGTCCGCAAGAGGCATTTCGGGGAGGCGGATTCAGCGGACAACCCCGCACCACCTAACCGCATCGCGGCCAGAAAGCCGGGAGACTAAGATAAGTGCTATCTAGGTCTCCAGGCTTCCTTTAAGGTGGTGGGGGATTCGTGAATGCAATCCGATGATGATAGCAGATTTAGTGTAAAAAGGATACTGAGAAGATAAACATGTGAAGAGAGTATCATATAACACCGCATTCCGGGTCATTCGGCAACCAGATCGAAAAAGAGGATAAAAAAATGATGCTTATGGAAAAACTTACCCAAATCATGCATACCCATAATAATCTGATGAGAGATCTTTATCTCGTTCGAGAGCTCGGTTTACCTGATTGGTGTATTGCAGCAGGATATGTTCGAAATTATGTTTGGGATTACTTACACTGCTATTCGAACTGCACTCCATTGAACGATGTTGATGTTCTTTATTATGACCCTTACGATCTAAGTGAAGACTCAGAAAAGAAATACGAAACCATTTTAAAGAATAATTTACAAGAATATAACTGGTCTTGCAAAAATCAAGCTAGGATGCATTTAAGAAATGATGATAAACCATATAAATCAGTAGCGGACGCTATGAAAAGATGGCCGGAAACTGCTACAGCTGTCGGAATAAGACTTGATAAGAATATGAATATTGAAATAATTGCACCGCATGGATTGAAAGATTTATTTAATTTGGTGATTAGAAGAAGTCCGCATTATAAGGATAGAGAGTACTTCTGCATAAGAGTACGAAGCAAGAAATGGCTTGAGACTTGGCCTCGATTACGGTTTATTGAGGATCAGTGATGAAGTGTTAGTTGATGTGAAGAGATTGTGGAAAGAAAAATAAAGGAAAAAACAACCACCCCGTAGAACTCTGTTTCTATATATTTCTACAGGGAGATGAAAATAATGCCTCACAGGCTTATAAAAATCGACTGCTTACTTTTCTGGCTTTGACCTTTAGTTTGCCGGTACAAGCAGAAACCAAATCGAATTGGCAACGACTGGGTAACTATTGGGTACGTGAATGGTAAGAAAATTGAGTTAGGCTCACCTAAGTCGTTGAAATTAAAAACGACAGATACTATTAAGTTGAAAGCTTACGCAGAAGAGCAGGACAAGATCCCAGATAAAAACACAAAGGAAATATCCGTTAAAGTTTGATCGATAAAGAAGTCAATAGATAAATCGCTCTCGGTTACTGTGAAGGATAACAGGGGAAGATATTCCGGTAATACAGCCGAATGGAAATTTACATTTAAAATTGAAAAAGAATAGCTCTTTGCCGCCAACTCCGGAGATTATGGAGTTGGCTTTTTATACACTAATCGAAACGGCTAATGCGCAAGCATAGCCGCTCCTTCGGAGGTGGATTACATGAAGCTTATTGATAAGTATTTACCTTACTGGGACTTTGCTAAAGTGAACAAGATTCGGTTGAATCATAAGGACATTCCCGATCTTTCAATGATGACTCAAGTGGATTTTGGGAAGTCGAGAATTTTTAGGGCCTTGTTCTTCTTACGCGGATTGCCGACTAAGAACATAAATATTGGTAACGCTTTGCTCGCAGGGTTTATTTTGTTAGAGCAGAATAATAAAGAAATTGTACTCGGACTAATTGCTCAACCTTTGAAACTTAAGGGAAACATTAGGAATGCAAACCCGGATGGGTTTATTCGGTTTGATGAATCTGACTACATAAAAGCGGCTTGGAATTTTCTTTTTGAAAAGGAGCAGGAAGATTTATATTTAACTACGGAAACGCGGATACATTGTACAAGCAGCAATGCCAAAAAGAAATTTTCGATATATTGGTCAATTATTGGCTTTTTTAGTGGAGTTATACGGAATGAAATGTTGAAAATCATAAAAAATGAACTGGGTAAAAGAAATTATGTGAGTAGGTCAGGAGGGCAATAACTTCTGGCCTTAAGTCGGTGGGACGTCGTGAACACGGAAACGTTACTCAAAATTGTCCTAGATTTAAAAAGGTAACAGGTGATAATATGCAAATTTACTTAATTGGAGATATCATTTTGAAGAAATATATTGAGATAGGGTTTGGAAATACGTGGTTTATTAGATCTGAACTTGAAGATGAAGATGGGACTGAAACAGAAGTTAAAGGATTTATAAATCCATTTGAATTGAAATCAATATATTTAAGGATCTGGATAGGGAAGAAAGTATTAATAATTGATTCAAGAGATGTTATAAAGATTTCAACAAAGGATAAAAAGAAAATAAAGATAATAGTTGGATTTTTTGGTTTGTAAGTCGAGAAAGCTCAGTTATTAATGCAAGATACATTATCTGGTATTATGGAAAAGCTAGCAAGAGGCTAGAGAACGAAGGTGAAACCAATCAAATTATTGTTCATATGTAGTAGGAATAAATGGAGAAGTTTAACTGCGGAAAAGATCTTCAGTGTTTTATCTAGTTATGAAGTTAGATCAGCAGGGACTGAAGAGGGTGCAAGGGTAAAAGTTACACAAGGGCACATTGGTTGGGCCGATGTGATATTTGTGATGGAAAAGAAGCATATGCGGAGACTGAGGGGTAAATATAACCATGAACTTCATAAAAAAAAAGTAATTTGTCTTGATATTCCTGATGATTATGGGTATATGGATGAGGACTTAATCGAGATATTAAAATCAAGAGTGTCAGAACAGATAGAAATACCAGAAGATTTTTGAATGTACACGGACAACGCTGCACCGGCTAAGAGATCAGTCTCGCAGAAGCGTTTTATAGAATAATTACTTTGTAAGTGATAAGACGATAATGATGGGGAAGAGATTGGTCTAAAAATGGATTTAGTTGAGCGGATGAGCGGGCTCCTGCCGGGAGCGTTCGCTCTGGTCGTCATGACCGGCATTCTTTCTCCATCCTCACATATTGTCGCAACGCCTCTCTCCAATGTGGGAGATCCGTTAATCCATTCACCCGGATTGCCATGCGATCCATTACGGAATACGCCGGACGCGGTGCCGGTCGTGGTATCTGACCGGTCGTGCAGGGATCAACCTGCACCTTCAAGCCGCTTTCCTCGAATATCGCTTTGGCAAACTCGTACCACGAACAAGATCCGGCATTGGAGGCGTGATAAATCCCGTAATAGTCGGTCCGAACAAGTTCAAGCAGGAATCGGGCCAGATCGAGCGTAGAAGTGGGTGATCCGACCTGATCGTGCACCACCTTCAGCCGCTCCCGCTCCGAGCCGAGTTTCAGCATCGTTTTCACAAAATTGTTTCCATGACGTCCATATAGCCACGAGGTTCGAACGATAAAGTAACGTTCGTGCAGCGTTTGAACCAATTGTTCGCCTGCCAGCTTCGATTTGCCGTAAACCGTTTGCGGATTTGGTCGGTCATATTCGCTGTAAGGCCGGGTGCCGCTCCCATCAAACACATAATCGGTGCTGACGTACGTAAGCTTGGCGCCGATTTCGCGAGCGGCAACTGCTACGTTGCGCGTACCGGCGGCATTAATCCGATACGCTTCATCGGGTTCCGATTCCGCACGGTCGACGGCAGTGTAAGCGGCACAGTGAATGACAGCGTCGGGACGGTGTTGGGCAAACACCCGCCTGCAATCGCCAAAAATTGTGATGTCCAGCGTGTCGCGTCCGAATCCGACAATATTCAGCGCCGCGTCCGCTTCGGCAGCATCCCCGGCGTTCCACAGCGTCAGCTCCTGGCCAAGCTGCCCGTTCGCCCCGGTAACGAGCACGGTGAAACACTTCCCACTCATTTATTCGCCTCCAATCGCTCCCTGTATTGCTTGACGAATTCATTCATGTGCTCGCCGGATAGCACCCGCTTCATCCATTCGCCGTTGTTCAAATACCACCGGATGGTGGCTTTGATACCGGTCTCGAACTCGTATTTCGGTGCCCATCCGAGTTCATGACGGATTTTGTCACCGTTGATGGCATAACGGCGGTCGTGACCCGGGCGATCCTTTACGAAGGCGATAAGCGAATCGGGCTTGCCGAGTTCTGCAAGGATTGTTCGGACGACGTCGAGATTGGTCCGCTCGTTTCGTCCCCCGACATTGTACACTTGACCGTTGCGTCCTTTGTGAATCACCAAGTCTATTGCGCTGCAGTGATCTTCGACATAAAGCCAATCCCGGACATGAAGCCCGTCGCCGTATACGGGAAGCGGTTTGTCGTTCAGGGCGTTATGAATCATGAGCGGAATCAATTTCTCCGGGAATTGAAACGGTCCGTAATTGTTGGAGCAGCGCGTGATATTGACGGGCATGCCAAACGTCTCATGGTATGCGCGGACGAGCAGATCGGCGCCCGCTTTGCTGGCCGAATAAGGACTGTTCGGAGCAAGCGGCGATTGTTCCGTGAACATTCCAATGTCCCCAAGCGTACCGTAAACTTCATCCGTCGAAACCTGTACGAACTTGGTGACGCCATATTGCACGGCCAAGTCGAGCAGCGTTTGGGTGCCGAGCACATTGGTTCTTACAAAAAGATCGGGCTGTAGAATACTGCGGTCCACATGAGACTCTGCCGCAAAGTTGACGATCACGTCGACGCCTTCACGAATAAGCGGCTCCATCGCCGCACGGTCCGCAATATCGGCTTTGACGAAACGGTAGTTTGGAAGGTTTTCGACGGCTCGCAAATTTTCAACGCTCCCGGCATAGGTCAAAGCATCGGCATTGAGGATTTTATATTCGGGATGATTTGTCAACATGAAGTGAACAAAGTTGCTGCCGATAAAGCCGGCCCCTCCGGTTACAAAAATTCTCATATCTCATTCACCCTTCGTACTCAAAATTCGATTCGGCCCCGGCCAAGTTCGGGTATGTGCCGTCTTTCCCGGACAGGACCGGCTTCGACACCGGCCAGTCGATGCCAAGCGCCGGATCGTTCCATGCAATGCCGCGTTCATGTTCCGGCGAATAATATTCGTCAACCTTATACTGCACTTCACAGTTGGGGACCAGTGTGCAGAAGCCGTGTGCAAATCCTTTCGGCACCAGTAGTTGTCGATGGTTGTCCGCCGATAAAATGAACCCCTGCCACCGGCCGTAAGCGGGCGACCCCCGGCGAATGTCAACGACTACATCGAAAATGGCGCCTCTTGTGCAGCGGACTAGCTTGGTTTGCGCTTTAGGCGAAAGCTGGTAGTGGAGTCCCCTCAGAACTCCGGCTTCCAAGGAGAGGGAATGGTTGTCTTGGACAAACCGGATACAAATTCCGTTCTCGTGAAACTTTCGTTCGTTGTAGCTTTCCGAGAAAAAGCCCCGGGGGTCAACGAACACAGCTGGTTCGATCAATTTGACCCCGGGCAAAAGTATTTCCGTTACAATCATGGCGTCGCGTCTCCTATTTCTACATATTTCAATTCCACATTTTCGGATTCACTGAAAAAAATTAGCACGAAATCATATAATCGCTTTCCCTGGCCCATTCATTCGCTCTCGCCAGCGACTCATGAGTGCCGGCATCCGTCCACCACCCTTGAAGCACATCGTAGGTTAATTCGTTAGCCTTGATATATTCGTTATTGACGTCTGTAATCTCCAGTTCGCCGCGACCGGATGGCTTCACTGTCTTCACAATGTCAAAGACCCGGCTGTCATACATGTATATCCCGGTTACCGCATACGTGCTTTTCGGAAGAGAGGGTTTTTCCTCAATGGAAACGATCCGATCGTTTTTCAATTCCGGAACACCATAGCGTTGCGGGTCCGGAACTTGTTTGATCAGAACTTTGGCACCGTGCGATTGTTCCTTAAACTTATCGATATAGGATCCAATCCGGTCGCTGAAGACGTTGTCGCCAAGTATGACAGTAAACAAGTCCGTGCCCACAAAGGTTTCAGCCAATGCGAGAGCTTGAGCAATTCCGCCTGCCTCTTCTTGTACCTTGTAGGTGAATTCCGCGTCAAATTCACGCCCGTTCCCCAAAAGATTTACGATAGCTCCCGTATGTTCTTTGCCCGTCACGATCAGAATTTCGCGTATGCCGGCTTGCAGCAGCTTATAAATCGGGTAATAGATCATCGGGTACTTTCCTACAGGCAGCACATGTTTATTTGAGATTTTTGTCAGCGGGTACAATCGGGAACCGGTTCCCCCGGCAAGAATTACCCCTTTCATCACTATCCGCCTCCTGTTTCGATTGAATTTTTCGGATTCAACTCCGGCCTGTCAATTCCGAAAGACGAGGAACGATGCTGGCAGGAGGGACCTGCTTCAGATTTTCCTCCTTGACATCTTGGGCTGCCCGGGTAAAGCCGGAATCCTCAAGCAACTGCTTCAGGCTGAATTTCACCGTCTCCACATCGGCTTGCCCGGGCAAATACGCAAGCCCGATCCCGCGCTGCTTAACGGCGTTCGCGTTTATGTGCTGGTCCGCTCCATGAGGCAGTACTAGCTGCGGAACGCCCGCCACGACGGCATTCATCGTCGTCCCCGCTCCTCCGTGATGGATAATGGCGGAGCAGGAGGGAATTAATGCGCTTAGAGGGACCCAACCGATAGTGCGAACATTTGACGGCAATGGCCCCAGCGCAGACGGATCTGACCCGCCAAGTGCCAAAATAACCTCTGCATCCAGGTGACGCACCGCCTCAATGATCCCGCTTATCCCTCCGATCCCCGCCAGATGGGGGAGTACCGTGCCAAGTGTGATGCAGATGCGTGGTCTCGAAGTCGGTTCCAGCAGCCAATCGGGGAGCAAGCCGCCTCCGTTATAAGGAACATAGCGGACGAACCATGCGGGCGGCCGGTCGGACTCACGCATACTGGGCGGGCATGTGTCAATGATCGCCGACGGGCGGACTAAATCTCCCGTCAAGCCAATCCGTTCGGACACCGGACGCATGGCCTCGTAAATCAGGTTCATGAAACCGGACATTTTGCCTAATGATAGAATGCCAAACCCATGGACCAGCGTTGGGACGGATAGAAGAGTAGCGGCGAGAGAGCCGGCGGCTTCGAATGGCGTTTGAACGATCACATCCGGCTTCCATGACCGGGCGATCTGAACGGTGCGATCAGCCGTATAATGGCTGATTTCCGCCATCCATTTGGAAGTAATCGCCAGGTTGGCGCTCGAGAAAGGATCTTGAAAGCTCTGTACGGCACTTTTTTGGATCGCTGCCATGATATCAACCTCTGGCGAAGCTTCTACGGTCGGCAATCCCGCCCGGCCGCTCGCTTCTACCGCCGGACCGGTCGTGACGACGAGTACCTCGTGCCCGGCGGCACGTGCCGCCCACGCAAGAGGGACAACAGGTAAAAAATGCCCGAGACCGGGAAAACTGGTGAACAGAATCTTCATCGTGATATGCCTCCTAAAAATATTGATCGTGCGAATACCAACAAAGACGTTCAGCGTATTCTTTACACTGCATTTGCCGCTTCAACCACCTCCTTTCCTGAACATCAAGTTGCCCCAAACCGAAATAACACAACTCCTTCTGCAGATCTAAGTAGAAAGAAAGGCATTATTCGTTTTGGGGCTGCAAAGTCTCATTAGCTTGATCGTAGGCGAAATTCCAAAGGCGTATCCCAAGCCGGGGCCTTTCAATGATGGATCGGCTTGAGAAGATGCTCAGTCGCCCTGCTCACCATCACCTCGCCCGTGAAAATGTCCGTGCACTCGACCCGGAACTCAGACAGGCTGTCCCGCACTCCCTCCGCTGCGGCTTCTGCCTGTCTGCACTGCTCCTCACATTCGAAAAGTGCGATCGTCATGATCGTCCCGTTACCCGTGTCGATCGCCTGGTAGCAGAGGAGACCGAGTTTCTCCTGGAGACGGTCGGCGAATTCTGTATCGACCCGATGCATCAGGTCGTCGATTGAACCAGCCGCCATTCGGTAGTGGCGAATACTTGCATACATCGTACTCTCTCCTTCATAAATAATTAAGTTTGATGATTCCTACAAAGCTTTCATATAAAGACGGACAATCGCTTTAACGTCTTCAGGATCGGGCTGTTGAGGCGGGCGATCGGTAACCAGAAGGCCATCAAGAAGAATATAAGTAAGCAGCGGTCCGACAAACATGCGCACGGCAGTATGGACGTCAACCACATTGATCAATCCGTTCATTTTCGCCTGCTCCAGAATGGCGGAAACGCTGTTCATAACCTGATCCGGAACGGTCGAGCGGAAAAGACTTCCCAGCTGGGGAAACCGGCTGGACTCCGCAATGATTACCCGTACCAGTGCCAGATAGTTGGATTGCATCAAGGCGGAGATGAATTGAAGCGCCAGATTGTTCAATACTTGCTGCAACTCTTCCCGACTGTTCAACGGATTATTTCCGATTGAAAATAAATTTTCGGTCAAGCTTTGAATCAATTGCTTTAAAACGTCAACCATAAGATCTTCTTTGCTTGGGTAGTAGCTGTATACGGTTTGTTTGGAAACCCCTGCTTCGGCTGTAATGGCATCCATGCTCGTAGCTGCAAATCCGTTGTGAAGGAATAAGCGTTCAGCCGCCGATCGGATCTGAGCCTGCTTTGCGCGTGCTCTGGATGAAAGTTCTTTTGGTTCCAAATCGCAACCTCCTATTGAAATAATCAAACTGAACTGTACAGTTTGATAATAGTGTTCACTGGTCATTTTTGTCAAGCGAAAATGTCGGAAAAAAAGGAATAAACAATGCCCCGTTGAAATTTAAATCTATATATTTCTACAGGGAGACGAAAATAATGCCTCAAAGGCTTATAAAACTCTTGCTGCTTACTTTTCTGGCTTTGACCAAAAACACAAAGGAAATTTCCGTTAAAGTTTCATCGATAAAGAAATCAATGGGTAAGTCACTCTCGGTTACTGTAAAAGAGAACAGGGGGAGATATTCCGGCAATACCGCCGAATGGAAATTTACTTTCAAAATTGAAAAGGAATAGGTGTTGCCGCCAACTCCGGGGATGATGGGGTTGGCTTTTTATACAATAATTGAAAGCGGAGGTGGATTGCGTGAAGCTAATTGATAAGTATTTGCCTAACTGGGACTTTGCTAAAGTGAACAAAATTCGGTTGAATCACAAGAACATTCCTGATCTTTCAATGATGAGTGAAGTGGATTTCGGTAACTCGAGAATGATAAGGACCCTGTTCTTCTTACGCGGATTGCCGACTAAGAACATAAATGTTGGTAATGCATTGCGCGTCGGTTTTATTTTGTTAGATCGGAATAAAAGCGAAATTGTACTCGGATTAATCGCTCAACCTTGGAAGCTTAAAGGAAACATCAGAAGTGCAAACCCGGATGAGTTCATTAGGTTTGATGAATCTGACTATATAAAAGCGGCCTGGAATTTCCTTATTGAGAAGGAGCAAGAAGATTTATATCTAACTACTGAAACGCGGATACATTGTACAAGCGGCAGTGCGAAAAGAAAGTTTGCGATTTATTGGATGATTATTAGTTATTTTAGTGGAGTTATTCGAAATGAAATGTTGAAAATCATTAAAAATGAACTGGATAAAAAATAATGAGTGGAGGTCGATTAATAAAAGCGAATTGTCAGAAATGTACGCAGTTACATACAAGATCTTCACAATGTGTATGATTCAAGACGGTGAGAAAGTTTTATTGGTTAATAGACCGGATAATCGCGGATTTCCAGGCTACCTTGCTCCCGGAGGAAAGGTCGAATTTTTCCCGGAAAGCATAGTTGACGCAGCGATTAGAGAAGTTAGAGAAGAAACCGGCTGCTTGTTAAAGATATTGTCTATAAAGCGGGTAAAGACGAGTATGCCGGCTCATTCGTGCGCTGACCCTATAACATAATCCGGGAAGTGATGCAGGTTTGAACTTTCAGATATCCCGTTTAACATGAAATGTATTATCAATGATTCCTTACGTTCATGTAATAACTCATTTAATTTCCGATAACAACGTATCCTGCTGTTCGCCAATAGCCTAATTCCTTCTGTACAATACGGGGATTTTGGCTATTTTACTCTAGTAAAAAAATTCGTTGACAGAGTTATTTCCTAGGCAACCGCATATATTCTCATTAATCGCCTTATTTCGACAGCCGTTCGGGGATTCAGTGACTGTTTACGGAAAAATGTGACCACAAATCAAAAAAGTCCAAAGAAGCAAAAATGTATAACTCTGTACTGGAAACTAGTTCAAAAATGTACAATAGACATTCTATTTTGTAAGAAGCTAGTATAAGAGATGACCGATCATTCAAACGAACCAAAGAGGACGTCTGATGGAGCGCAAAGCAGCAGGGAGGGGGAGATAGGACACAGCGGAGCTTGACCTCTGAGTTGCTCGTTTGATTTATTTTTTAGCAGCTTAGATACAACTCATGGCATCTTTTTTTTCCAAGGGAGATATTGTCGGTATGACAAAAGAAGGAGGAAGATAATAAATGAGTATTCGTGAAAAGACAAGGAAGTGTTTTATTATCCTAATCGCATTGCTTCTCTTATTATCGAATATTCCGACTGCTTTTGGTGAAGAATCAAACAACGTGGACGTTGACGCCTATGAAACGGTGGATTATACCGACTTCGGCGATGAGGGTGAAGTAGTCCCGGAATTTTGGGGATTCGTTCCATTCGCTTCCACGCTTGCCATTCATAGAGAAGAGATTGCTGGAAATACGACGCCTAAGCTGCAATACAACATCGTTGATCAGTCCGGAGGACGCATTGCAACGAAAGAATTATCTTCACCGGTCAAAGGATCAAAAGTTCGATTCGAATTTGATTGGTATCCCGGAAATGTGAACGATAAAGGAAACCATCAATATGAAAACGGCGGCGAAGTGAAATTTTTTGACAGCGCAAACAATTCGATATTTACATTGAATCATACGAACAGTGCAAATCTATCCTTTTATGCCGGGAAACAGGATCGTGCCGCAACAAATATTTCCGATCCGGAAGCCTGGTATCATGTACTGGTTATTTTTGACCTTGTTAACAACGAAGTAAAGTTAAGCCTTACGGATCAAAACGGCGCAGCGGAACAATATACTTCTTCGCTAAATGGCGTAGATTTCAACGGTTCTTTCAGTGCAATTAAGCTGGTAGGCGTGCGCACATCCGGCAATAACTTGACATGGACGACATACCTTGATAATTTCGGAATCTATCATGTGCCGCTGCCCGATAATGCCATCGTGAAAGTGGATCAACTGCCGTATCACAGAGTTTATGTAGGCGAAACATCGGAAGACATAGATTCGATTGGTTTGCCGGCAACCGTACCGGTTACACTTGCGGACGGCACAAATATCGATGTACCGATCAGCGAGTGGGTGGAAACAGGAGTCCAATGGAACCCCGGTCAATCCGGTGTTTATGAATTTAGGGGGACGATTGTCGAAACAGAAGGCATAGAGAACGTCTTCAACCGGTCAGCAACACTCTATGTATATAATCGTTTAAGCCCCGTTGATTTGCCGCAACAGGCAGAATGGCTTGACAGAGGAGTAATCGCACTGAAGTCGGAGGACGGCATATTTATCAGCTGGCGTTTGCTTGCAGATGAATACGATAAAGATGTGAAGTTTAACGTTTATCGTAATGGCCGGAAGTTAAACACCGATCCATTAACAGTAACTAATTATTCCGATCCGGAAGGTGTGCCTGGAGACACCTATACGGTGGAGACGCTTATCCGTGGAGTTGCCGCAGAAAACAATGAAGTAACGGCGGCATCCAAGGATTATCTTTCCATCCCGTTACAAAAACCTGAGGGCGGAACGACTGCCACAGGAGATTACACTTATAGTTCGAACGATGCGAGTGTGGGAGATTTAGACGGTGACGGCGAGTACGAACTGATTGTTTTGTGGAGACCGTCGAACGCCATGATGGCCTTGGAAGATGTGATTACTGGTCCGACCATCTTTGATGCTTATAAATTGGACGGCACACTGCTATGGCGCATCAATATGGGACCTAATCTGACTTCCGGACCTCAGTATCATCAATTTGTCGTAGGAGATATGGATAATGACGGCAAGTCGGAATTCTCCATTAAAACGGCGGATGGCACAACCGTATATGGAGCTACTGACGGTGTCTACGACAGCAGCAAAGTCATCAGCGTGATAGGGGATCCGGCAGCGGATTGGATCAATGACGGCGGCCATGTCTTCAGCGGACCGGAATATATTTCCGTATTCGACGGAGAGACGGGAGAAGTGATTGATACCATTGATTTTGCATTTCCTGTGGAGAAGGTAGAAGGAGATGGCGGGATCTCTTGGGGGGATAACTTCTATAACCGTTCGGACCGATTTCTTTCTGCGCTCGCTTACTTGGATGGGATTACTCCGAGCGCCGTCTATGGCAGAGGATATTATGCAAGAACAACCTTTGCGGCATACAGTTTAGTGGATGGCGAGCTCCAAGAATTATGGACGTTCGATACGGACGAAGCAGGCAGAGGGGAAGGTTTAGGCAACCATAACCTGGCCGTCGGCGATGTCGACAATGACGGTTTTGATGAAATCATAGCCGGCTCGCTGACTCTTGATCATGACGGAACTATTTTATATGCAATGGATGGAGAAATGGGACGCGTACAAGGCTCTCACGGCGATGCCCTCCATGTAGGGGCCTTCGACCCCGACCGGGAAGGACTCCATGTCTTTGGCGTACATGAAGCTACCTCAGTGGCATCAGTAGAATACCACGATGGCGCAACAGGGGAAACGCTGCAAGCGTTTTATGCTTATAAGGATGCAGGCAGAGGTGTAGCGGCGAATATCACATCTTCGCCTGGTTATGAGTTCTGGGGGACAGGCGGCACAACGGTTGAAACAGGCGGTGGCGTCTATAACGTACAAGGACATGTAGTAGCGGACAGTTTTAGGGAAATAGGCCTTCCCGTTAACTTTGTCACTTACTGGGACGGAGATTTATTGCACGAATTGCTGGATGGCACTTCCATTACAAAATATAACGAAACAACAGGCGAAGCGAGCGTGATCAGAAGCTTCGAAGGCGTTGTGAGTAATAACGGCACCAAGGCCAATCCGACGTTACAAGCAGATATTCTTGGCGACTGGCGTGAAGAAGCGATCTACCGCACGCCGGACGATTCGGAGCTCAGAATATACAGTACAACGATCCCTACTCCGTACAGGCTATATACTTTAATGCATGATCCTGTCTATAGAACAGGTATTGCATGGCAAAATACAACCTACAATCAGCCTCCGCATATCGGCTTCTACCTGGGTGAAGATATCAGAGACACCGTTCTTGCCGGAGAATTAGACGCAAAAAATATCGATTATACGCCAAATGTTAATGCAATGAAACATACGGTAAGTCTTGAATTGAATGGGCCGTTGCAAGCTATGTTGGCGAATGATCTGAATCAGGTGCGGCATCAGTTAGATATTGGAAGACCTGACCAAGCGGTGAAGCACATGCAACATTTTATTAAACACCTGAATAATAATGGACTTAAAGATCAGGTGGAAGATCAAGTAAAGGCTAATTTAACCGCCGACGCTCAAAAGCTAATTGATATATGGAATCGATAATTTCGAAATAAAGTTATTATTGGTGGGGTTAGACAGATCATTCTGTTTAACCCTATTATTATAGGTATGTTTGTATCATTGGACCGGAGGTGTGTTAATTAACCTATGAATATTACAGTGCATTCGTTAAAAGATAAACCCGAACTGAAAACCGGTGAAATTATGAAACATGTGTGGCCTCAGTTCATGACACCGAATGATTCTACTATGAAACACTGGGGGCAATGAGAAAGCTTTTTCCGGAATATCAGATTTGCATTTCCGGTCTTATCGATGATTTACCTGAAAGTTGGACCGAAACGTTAGTTCGGGGCGTAGATAAAGCAGGCCAAGATTCTGCAAACACCTTGGCTGCAGTAAATATTTCGATCCGTCCGGAATATCAAAAAATGGGTTTAAGCCGGAAGCTGTTGGAAGTGCTTCCGTTTTGGCGAAGCGGCAACATATATAACAGCGTTTCATTCTGCGGGGCTTACGCACCGTGATTTTCAGATGTATAATCGTGGAAGCAGAACAGACGCATTTTTTAAGGAAGTAATTGAATAGATTTCAATGATGTCCGAAGAATAAGGGAGGGATATATGGAGATTTCTTTAATCAAAATATTACAAGAACAAGGAAACTGCTACCTTTATGAAAAGATAGGTTACAAGAGAAAAGATAAGGGTGATTGTAGAATGGGGTATGACTTATGAAACAAGAAAAATCATTAGATGCTTATCTACAGGCATCTACATATATCGATTACAATAATGATCAAATACAAGACGTCATATTATCCTTTAAACAAGATACTGAAATTATGCGAATAAGAGCAGCATTTGAATATGTTCGTGATGAGATTAGTCATTCCATGGATATTAAAAATCCGGAAGTAACAAGAAAAGCTTCAGAGGTACTGGGAAAAAAGCATGGAATTTGTTACTCCAAGTCGCACTTGTTAGCTGCTTTATTGAGAGGAATGGGTGTCCCCTCGGGCATTTGTTATCAGCGATTAACACTATACGACAAACCGGAAGACGGGTACTGTATACATGCCTTAAATACCGTTTATCTTAGAGAACTGAAAAGATGGATTCGTTTAGATGGAAGAGGGAACAAGGAAGGGATAGATGCACAATTTTCCATTGAGGAAGAGAAATTAGCATTTCCCATCAGGGTAGACTACGGGGAAAGAGATATTTTAATCAATTTTTATGAACCTCATCCGGATATTATCAAGACATTAGAAACATATACGAATTCTATGGAGATGTGTGAGAGAGGATTGCCAGAAGATTTAGGCATGTGAGTTCGAAGCAGAACTAGGATAGCCATGGGGGCGTTCAAAACAACGGAGGCTCATTCTGTTGGTCATAAATCAGCAATAGGATTATAAGCGGAAGAAGCATAAGACGTTTGCGAATTAACTAAATCCGCTTAAGGAGGTGTGTATGAAAACCTATATTTACTTTGTGAGACATGCGATTTCTCCATTATCTCTGGAAAACGAACGGACAAGAGGATTATCTGAACAAGGAAGAAAAGACTCTGAGAGAGTCGCAGAGATTTTGAAAGATGAGGATTATAAATAAGGAAATAATTGTGACGGATGGCGTTTAGTTAACACTGAGGAACAAATTGTGATTCACGAAAGAATCCGCCAAACACTTATGAAACAAGACATTACCATAAGCGATCAAAACACGGGGGTTTTCATTGATGCTTTCTCAGAAAGAATTAGAACCTAATAGTTATCCTGGACATATTGCGATTATGATGGACGGGAATGGTCGCTGGGCAACGAAACGGGGTTTGCCGAGGACAGCCGGTCACTTAGCCGGAATGGAGACAATGCGCCGTATTATTCAATATAGTAATGAGCTGGGTATAAAACATCTTACTTTGTATGCGTTCTCATCAGAAAATTGGAAACGACCTCAACAAGAGGTTGATTACATATTAAGTTTGCCGAACAAATTTCTTGATACAAAGACGCAAAATGAATTAGATCGTAACAATGTGAAGATCAGCTTTATTGGAGATTTATCGAAGTTTTCCACTGAATTACTCCAAACTATCTCCAATATTGAAGAACGAACTAAGAACAATAATGGAATGACGGTAAACTTCGCATTAAACTACGGTGGAAAAACGGAAATTATCAATGCAGCGAAAAAACTTTTAACAGATGGGATAAATCCAGACCAAATAGATCAAGAGATTTTTGAGAATTATTTATATACTAAAGGCCAACCGACACCGGACCTTATCATTAGAACGAGCGGTGAACGACGACTAAGCAATTTCTTATTGTGGCAGTCTGCAAATGCTGAATTGTGGTTTACAGATACATTGTGGCCGGATTTTAGCAAAGAATTGTTGATAAAAGCCATTAATGATTTTAAGGAGCGTAAAACAAAGAAAACTTGAATGGTTTTCAGGGAGGGCGTCAGCATCTAAAGGAAGAGACGTTGTAAGAAATCTCAGCAAGATAAACAGCCACCTGGAGGCATTCATGAACAATTTGAACGACAGATACCTTACTCCCGAAACAGTTATGATTAATCGATTCAAAAGTTTTCCGAAACCGAGGTGGAAAGCAGCCATTTTATGTTTTCGTGATTATATTGGATGCGAAATAATTTCTAATTTCTTAAAGGCTACACCTATAAAAGGGTATAAAGTATTTTACGGAATCGACTCTAATGAAACTGAAAGTCAGGTGTTCGAGACGGAAGTTTCAGGACAGAAGATTGGCATAATCACTAGATTAAGTTGGGGCGGTCCACAAGCTGCAATTTTGGTTGAGGAACTTGCACAGTTGGGAGTTGAATATATTATTGGTTACGGCGCTGCCGGATCGATCGATAGAGAGATAAGAAAAGGTGATTTAGTTGTAGGGATTAACTCACTTGTTACCGATGGGACGAGCCGTATTTATTTTCCAAATAACAACGAAATTAATTGTAATGGAATTTTACTGAATATTACAAGAGTTGCATCCAGATCATTAGAATTAAACGTTAAGGAAGTAACTGTAGCGAACGTCGATGCCCTTTATCGGGAAACAAGGGAACTGGTATCTCGCTTTCAATCTGAAGGTGCACAAATTGTTAATTTAGAAACTTCAGCTTTATACGCATCAGCGGAAATATGTAAGGTAAATAGCATATGGCTAGGTTTTATTAGCGATAGTTTGGTAAGTGACAAATGGGATAGTTGGGATACGGATTCAAGGGAATTATCGTTTAACTTATCCAAAATATGTTTAAAGATAATTGGAAACTTGTTTGAAAAACGGTGAGGGCGGAGATCATCATTACATGAACCGAATAATAATTATCGGATCCGCCGGGTCGGGAAATCAACGCTGGATTTAAGAATGAAGAATGCAGATGTCATTATCTTCTTATGCCGAGGCTCCTATGTATTTATCGTGTAATAAAAAGAAGAATACAATACTATGGAAACAGGTTGATGAACTGATTTACAAAGCCATGATGAGCGGAAAAGTTGAAATGTAATCATGGCTAGCAACATTGTCATTCAAACCCAAATGAAAAAAGGTCACTTGATGTCGTCACCCTCAATAATGATGTAGAGTGAAGGGACAGGTGTGGTACACTAAAATTATGGAAATTTTCGGGATCGTGATGGCTGAAACCTTAGAATTAATACGATAGGGTGAACTCAATGAAGTATACAGCAATAGTTTTAGATCTTGATGGAACACTGCTTAACTCAGAAAAAAGGATATCCGACAGGAATTTCAATAGTGTGATCGCTTGTCATAAGCGTGGAATGCAAATAATCTTTGCTACTGCTCGTCCTCCAAGGACCGTTAATAGTTTTCTTCCGAAGGAATTATTAGATATCGGTTCTTTTGTTTATTACAATGGGGCTTTAATATCCAGTTATAATATTGGCATTAATATTCATGAGCCAATCGATTCAGTTATTTCTGCAGAAGTATTTGATCATTGTTTAAATTGCAACCCAGACATTGAGATAGGGATTGAAGTTCAGGATGAATGGTTCAGCTTGAAAGAGATTGATCATTCTATAGTCACAAAAGTCAGCGAGAATCCAATTATTAAAACTCTTGAGGAGATCAAAGGACTCGATGCTACAAAAATCCTAATAACCGGTAAAATAAATGTGGAAGAGCTTCGGGAAAAATTTGAATCACACCTAAATATTGTTGTTACCGATAACGGACAGCTGATACAAATCATGTCGAAGAGGGCTTCAAAAGAAATTGGTGTAACTAAATTACTAGATGGTTTTGGACTTCATCCTGAAGGGGTTATTGTTTTTGGTGATGACCATAATGATATTGGTTTGTTTAATACTTGCGGTTGGTCAGTTGCAATGGGAAATGCGATAAAAGAATTGAAAGATATTTCAAGTATCATTACCGAAAATAACGATAATGATGGGGTTGCTATAGAATTGGAGAGAATTATGAAGATATACGCCGCTTATTCGAGAAGATGGTAACTAGGTAATGCAGTAAAGTAATCGGGACGGGCTTCCGGTCCGCGTCCATATCTCATGAAGAATGGAGTTGAGTTGATGAAAAGATTAGTGATTATTACAGTCGGAAAAACCCATAGCGGGAAGACGACATTTGCTAAAGCTTTAGAACAACATCTGCACAGCTCAATTGTGATAGACCAAGACAACCATGCTGAATTCATCAACACCTATTACAGAACCTTACTGCCCAAACAAGGACCTAATACTATCAAGTACGCCATCACTCAAACAATTGTAGATTATGCCGTTAATCAGACTGATTTTCATATCATTCTTTGCAACGCAAATCGCAATCGCAAAATTCGTCTGAATTTACTCGAACATTTTCATAATAAAGGCTTTATTAGTATACTTGTCAATTTTGATATTCCGGATCATGTTCTTGAAGAGAGAGTCGATAATAGTCAGCGTAGCACAAATGTATTTAGGAATGCTTCTTCATTTAAGGAAGTACTTATTCGGCAACAAGCTGAGTCTCATTATGTTGATGTGACAGCACCGGTAGAAGGTGAAGCTGATCATCTCTTTGTAATCAACAACAATGACGAAGTTCAGCCCGTTGTTCAAAGTATCGTCAATATTGTTCAAGGAATCAAACCATGAAGAACCAAGCCGTTATATTTGATTTGGATAATACTTTGCTGGATCGTAAGAGTTCCTTACAAACCTTTGCTAATAAATTATTTGATAAATATATCGATAAGGGTTTTTCAAAAGAGCAGCTATTTCAAGAGCTACTGGAAGCTGACGGTGACGGATACCGGGGAAAGGAAGAAGTGTATGCAGAACTACTATATAAGCTCCCCTGGGAAAATACACCATCCTACGAAGAGTTTATAGATTTTTGGAACATTGAATTTCCAAACAGTTCAGAATTAATGGGCGGAGCATTAGAAGTGCTTGGACAATTCAAAAGTCACGGGTATAAACTAGGCATAATAACGAACGGAAAATCAAAAGTTCAAAACAGGAAAATTGATTCGGTTCATATTCGGGATTACTTTGATAGTATTCTCATTTCGGAAGAAGTTGGCTGTAAGAAACCTAATAAAGAAATATTTGATTTGTCAATTAAAGAACTGAAAGTTGATCCAACTAAATCGTTCTTTATTGGTGACCATCCTTTAAACGATGTCTTCGGTGCCGCTAATGCCGGGATAAATGCTATCTGGTTAGAAGGTTGTTCAGACTGGGACGATTCAATACAAATCAAGAAGTACCAAGTAGTTAAAAAGCTTGAGGACATATTATGTATAATACCTTGAAAGTAGAATCTGCGAAGTCATGATGCTAACCTCTTCACCGGATACGTTGTACTGGCAAAAAGTTGAGGTTGTGTATATGATGGTGACAGTGATGCTGCCCTTCGAATGTTATTGTTTTCGGGACGGTCGCCGATCACGGGTAAGGGATCAGCACGAACAGCATAAAGGGATGAGAGCGACATTTTGACAAACGGACTGCAACGAATCAACCGAACACTGGAAACGATGATGCCTTTCCTGACGCCGCTAAGTGTTGTACTGGGCATCCTGCTTTCTTATCGCGCTGCCGGGTTAGCTTGGCTCGTACCTTGGATCTTCGCTTGGATGACTTTCGCCGGAAGTTTGAACTTGAATTTCGGCGATATGAAGAAAGCGCTGAAGCAGCCGCTGCCGATTCTGATGTTTCTGCTCATTTTGCATGTGGCGATGCCGTTGTATGCATGGGGTGCGGGGTATTTGTTCTTCCCCGGAGATCCGCTGACGCGTACGGGCATGGTGTTGCTGCTGGCTATTCCGACCGGCGTGATGAGCCTCATTTGGGTGGGGATTTATAAGGGGAACACGGCGTTGACGTTAACGATGATTCTCGTAGACACGCTGCTGTCGCCGTTCTTGGTTCCATTCGCTCTCTCCGCGCTTGTCGGCGCAGAAGTGCGGATGGATGTTTTTGGTATGATGAAAGGCTTGTTCTGGATGGTCGTGTTTCCGTCGATTGTCGGTATGGCCTGTAACCAGTGGAGCCGCGGAGCGTTGAAGCAAGTCTGGGGACCGAGGTTCGCACCGTTCTCGAAGGTGGGTCTGGTTGCCGTCGTGACCATAAATAGCGCGGTGGTTGCGCCGCATTTTACGGAGATGAGCGTGAAAGCGGTCGGTATAGCAGCGGTATGCTTCTTCGTCGTCATCGTAGGCTATCTCGCGGGGTATGCGGTGTCAAAGCTGTTCGGTTGGGACCGGGAAACGGCCGTCGCGATGACATTCAACTGCGGAATGCGAAACATTAGCGCAGGCGCAGTGCTCGCCATTCAATACTTTCCGCCGCCGGTGGCGGTACCGGTCATTATGGGCATGGTGTTCCAACAGATGACCGCGTCGCTGTTCGCATATTTGTTTTTCCGACGCAAAGAACCTGTACCGAGCGCCGCCGGGAATGCCACTAAGAGCCGAGTGAGCGGTTGACCTCGCGATGGGCTGCCGTAAGCATACCTAGAAACCGGGAGACTAAGATAATGTTATCTAAGTCTCCCGGTTTCTTTTTCGAGAACATTCCACAAACGCCTGTTCTAATTTACCTAAATAAGGTAAACTGAGTACAGCCACCAGGATGATATGTATGGATTTAACCCTGCTTCGAGCAAGAGCGAAATGGAGATCTATATACCTATTGGAGGAATTTCATATGAGTAAATTGATTGAGTGCGTGGATCATGTTCAATTGCCGGTAAGCGATCTCGAAAAAGCGACAGAGTGGTATTCGAAGGTACTTGGATTGGAGATCATGTCCACAGGGTGGTTGAAATTTGGAGAAGGACCGGTACTAATGCTTCATCAAAGTAGTAAAGATACAAGGGTTTCATGGCTTTCTCAAGAGGATTTTCCTATGCCGGCTTTTATGTTTTTGACAAAGAATATCAAGAAGTTGTACGACACATTAGTCGAAAACAATACATTCATAAGAATGTATCAAGATGAAGGATTCGGTTGGGTTATTAAGTTCGTTGATCCATATGGAAATGAGTTGGGTGCATATCAACCGAATGAATAAGAGGTAATATATGCTGAAATATACAATATGTTATATCAAACAAGCAGATAAGATCTTATTGTTGAACAGAGAATACCCTAGTTGGATGGGGGTATGGAACGGAGTCGGGGGTAAGCTTGAACCCAACGAGACCGCAAGAGAATCAATATTGCGGGAAGTAACAGAAGAAACAGGGATAGTTCTTGATTCTATTCAATTTAAAGGCATAGGTACTTGGTATATAAATGGGAAAGTGATAGGTGGAATGTATACTTATTTTGCTGAGCTGCCTCCCGATTTTCTATATGAGACGCCGATCAAGACGACAGAGGGGATTTTGGACTGGAAGGATATTCAATGGATATTACACCCGGAGAACAGAGGCGTTGTAAATAATATTCCCAGAAGCATTGAAAGGATAATTCATGAACCTGCTTGTTTTGAACACCGTTGTTTTTACGAAGATGGCCGGTTGGTGCATGATGAATTCTTTGAGACCTGACGCGGATATTGAGTACATAACGGATAAGGAAATAATTAAAGAGAGATATTTTGCAAGTAAATGAGAACAGTCCTTATTATTATTTCGCTGTTAATATATAACTCGGCATGCTTCTGGAATAGTAATGAAGAAGAGTACCTCAAGATCATAGATAGTGACAAAGAAGTAAGTCTGTTTAAAGACTGACAAGGGGAGCTTGAATTGAAGGTAATAAAGTACTCAAATAAGCTTGACAATGTATTGTGCAGTGATTCCGAGCTAGTTCAAATAGCAACAAACTTCCAATTTGTAGAAGGGCCTGTTTGGGATGCGGGAACAAATCAACTATTGTTTACGGATATCCCCAATAACACCATCTACTCATGGAATGAGAAAACCCGAGCAATATCAATAGTAAACAATGAGCTTGAGAAACCGAATGGACTGGCAATAGATGCCAATGGGGACATATGGGTTTGTGAGCATAAAGGTCAAAAGATAACTGTAATCGCAAAAGGGCAAATAAAAGGAACTATTACGCATTTTTATAACAAACGACTGAATAGTCCCAACGACATTGTTTGCAAATCTGATGGCTCTCTATATTTCACAGACCCGCCTTACGGTTTCAGAGATGAAGTATTAGAAAGAGAGTTATCTTTTCAAGGAATCTATAGAATTGATCCTGTGGCAATGGAAGCAACCTTACTGAATGATGAGATGGTATGGCCTAATGGAATTGCGTTCTCCCCTGATGAGCGAAAAATTTTTGTTGCGGATACTATGGAACAGAAGATATACGAGTTTGAAGTGCACCATGACGGGAACTTGGGGGAAAGGCGTGAGTTTGCTTCAATGGATGCTTCTATTGGACCCGGGATTGCGGACGGACTTAAAGTTGATTTGGAAGGAAACCTTTATGCTGCGGGTCCCGGCGGAATATGGATATTTTCATCGACAGGCGAGTCGTTAGGAGTAATTCAGACTCCGGAACAGGCAGCTAACGTAGGTTGGGGAGGAGCGGATCTGAGAACTCTCTTTGTTACAGCAACGAAATCGTTATATAAGATCAAATTAAATATTCCCGGTTACAGTTCTTTTATGAGGTGAAAGATGGACGGATTATGGATTGAAGTTTGTACAATTGAAGACTTAGATTTGCTGGCACAATTAAATAAGCAGTTAATTGAGGATGAGCAGCATGATAATAAGATGAATATCGAAGAATTGAAATTGCGAATGGAAGGATTTCTGCAATCAGATTATAGAGCGTACCTCTTCAAAGAACATGCCCATGTTCGCGGTTATGCATTAGTAAATCATAGCCGGCAACCGTTATATTTAAGGCAATTTTTTATATGCAGAGACTCAAGAAGGCTCGGGTATGGGAAGACGGCATTCAAGTTCTTAGTGAGGTTTCTTGAAACTGACGTACTGGATATAGAAGTAATGTTTTGGAACAAGAGAGGATATGAATTCTGGAAGTCGTTAGGTTTCGAAGAAAGAAGTATATATATGAGGCTTGAACATGAGAGACCGAGACTAGGATAAAGCTAAGAGAGGCTCTCTATTCGGAGAGAGGACACCATGCAATTATATTTACCTTTCTTTCGGAAATTATTGACGGAAAGATAGAAATAGACGATCCGGATGCTGATGTATTAGAAGTAAGATGGATAGATATTAATACGGCAAACGAATTGATGCCATATTTGACGGATACATTGAAAATAACGCCTGACCGAATAGATAAGATGTCACCGTACTATTTTCATGGGGAAGTCTAGAATACCCAAATATAGTATAATCTTTATATCAATTCGATCAACACGTGACCGGGAGACTAAGACGATCTAAGTCTCCCGGTCTCCTATAAAGACTGATTAGGGAGCATAATAAGCAATAAACTTTTACTCCAATTGCAGGGGTGCATGTATGAATATTCGGAAAGCTAACATTGACGACGTCGAGGGGGTCGCGCACGTTCATGTAAACAGTTGGAGGTCGACATATAAGGGGCTTATTTCCGATACTTTTCTGTCTAATCTTACTTTGGAAGGTCGCAAGAAAAACTGGCTTTGGACATTTAATAATTTGAATCAAGATGAAGAAATATTCGTTGCAATGGATCAACAGGGGATCATCGGATTCTCGAATTCAGGCAAAAATCGAAATCATGAGTACGATCATGATGGGGAGCTTTACGCAATATATTTGTTGAAAGAATACCAGGGGAAAGGTATCGGCCGCCGGTTAGTCCAAGCAGCTGTTGACTCACTGAAGGTCAAAGGCTACAAATCAATGATGTTGTGGGTATTGGAGAACAATCCGTCGTTAGGTTTTTACTTAAAAATTGGCGGTACTGTGATTGGCAAGAAGGACATAACGATCGGTGGGGATACATTAATTGAATTAGCCGTTGCTTGGGGAAATTTGGACGATATTGTTTGAAATTGACTCAACACAAAGGAGATCACCATGAAGCTGTTTCATTATCACCACTGGACGCCAATGGTGGAAGATATGGAAAAAACATATCGAGTGAACGGATACGCGGTTGCCGGCAGATACGGCAAGTATGAGAACCGGATGCAAACATTTCATCCTCCTCTTACTTGGGACGATTTCAGAAATAAGCAAATCATATTCCGAATAATCGAGATGAGAAGAGGATCTGTAAATGTAACGTTTGGTTACGGCAAAAGAAATATGTTTGATCACATTGGTTTTTTATTGAATTCGAATCAACAGCATAAGGATGACCTGATTGTTTCAAGGGCTAATGAATTAGGCTTTTCAATTGATCGTAATGAACGCAGAACATTTATTTCCGTGCCGGACGCATTTCGAATTGAACTGCAGACTAACACAGATGCAATAATTGATTACTCAGTAAATATCACAAGAATGGATATCGAAGTACGTAATACAGAAGTGATCGGAACTTTAGCATACTTGCTGGATCTAAAACGAGAAAAAAACAGTCTCTACGGAGACGGGTGGGAAATAAATCTGGCAAAAGGAGTTACTACGTCGCTTCAATCTATCTATTTAAACAATGGGGATAAAAAGGCGTTCACGGACCAAACGAATGTAACAACTTATATATAGAGAACGGGTCAAACTGTTCGGAGGGAGGAGTGTCGATGTTCGGAATCGAGAACTATGCTCTTTTTGTACTTACTGGAATTTTGCTTAATCTGACTCCAGGGAGTGACACCATTTATATTTTAAGCAGAACAATTGCTCAAGGGAAGATGGCCGGCATTGTTTCCGTATTGGGTATTATCTCGGGGGCTGTGGTACACACTCTTTTTGCGGCGCTCGGTCTTACAATAATATTGATGCAATCTTCTACGGCTTTTACGGTAGTTAAGTGGATTGGTGCAGCTTATCTTATCTATCTAGGAATTAAATCCATTATGACAAAAGCAAATATTATTGAATTTGAACAACAACATGCACATAACAACATGGGGAAAATATTTATCCAAGGATTTCTGACTAATGTACTGAATCCTAAAGTGGCATTATTCTTTTTAGCGTTTTTGCCGCAGTTTATTAGTAAGAGCAACGAATATGGTGCATTGCCGTTTATATTATTGGGTTTGACATTTATTGCAACAGGATCAAGTTGGTGTCTGATATTGGTCTTATTATCCGATTTCATGTCTAAAAGCATCAGGAAAAGCAAGTTGGCTATCCATTTAAACAAAGTTACAGGCGCGGTACTTGTTGTGCTCGGTTTGAATTTATTAAGGACAAACAGGGGAACAAGTTAACAAAGTATGGATTTATGATGAGGAATTAATGACTTATTTTATTGAAGGTAAAGCAGGTGAAAACCTATGATAGCCGATCAAGTTTATCTTCTTTCAGCATTTGAAGAAGCGGAAAAAGCAAAGAGTCAGGGAACATTCTCGATAGGCGCTGTGATCGTGAATTCCCAAGGGGAAATCGTCGGAAGAGGCAGAAATAAGGTGTTTTCTGAGTGCGATACCACTGCTCATGCTGAGGTAGATGCGATCAGAAATGCTTCATCCCTAATGCTGGATCTTGAGACAAAGCGATTTACACGAAATGATTTGACTTTGTATACAACTTGTGAGCCTTGTCCTATGTGCAGTTGCTCGATATTATTGTCTTTCTCAATAACAAGAGTGGTTTGGGCTTCAAACGATATTTCGATGGGTGCAATGAGAAAGTTTAAAGAAGAACCTCTGTTTATTGAAAGATTTGCACCTATAGCAATTGAGGCGGAGCCCGTTAAAGAGTTGAAAATAAGGCAAAGAAAGATGATGGCCGAATTCTATACGAGTCGTGGTTATACAAATACAGAGTGGCATCAAGAACTCGAATAAGCGTTCAAGAAACATGAAAGTAGGTACGAAATGAAAAGAATAAACGTTGTATACGTATTAATCACAAATAAAGAAAGAACCAAAATTCTTATGGTTAAAAATAAAGACAACGGTTCCTGGTCCCTTCCTGGAGGCGCAGTAGAGGATAATGAGTCATTGGAAGAAGCTGCAATACGGGAAGCTAAAGAGGAGACCGGCTTTGATATTAAAGTCTTCGGTGTCGTAGCCGTTAATGAAGCTATGCTCGAAAAAAATAAAGAACATGCATTGTTCATTACTTTTAGAGCCGAAGTAATCGGGGGAGAGCAGGAAATAATTAGACCCAATGAAATTACTGATATAGAATGGATAGATCTTGAGAAGTCTGACGAACTAATGCCGTATTATCCGGACGGATTAATTAACCTTGTGAGGAGAAGTGTTGAAGTTACATATTTCAATGAGGGAAGAGTTTAGAAAGGAAGAATACTATGAATATTTCACAATTGATAGAGGATATAAACAATGTTGAGGACAACCCTTTTTCTGGAGCGGTATTATTCAAGAACAACGGCAATACCTTTGAGCAGGGATATGGTTATGCAAACAGAAGTGAACGTATACAAAATACGGTTTATACAAGATTCGGAATAGCATCTGGCTGCAAGATATTTACCGCAGTAGCAATAAGTCAACTTGTTCAATCAGGCGCCATCACTTTCGATACTCTCTTAAAAGATTGCGTAAATATTCCCTTTCCGAATTTTGACCCCAATATCACCATACATCAATTGCTGACCCACAGTTCAGGAATTCCTGACTATTTCGATGAAGAAATCATGGATAAATTTGAGGAATTATGGAAATCGACTCCCATGTACTCCATTCAATCACCAAGAGATTTTTTTCCGATGTTTCAGAACAATCAAATGAAATATGTCCCAGGTGAAAAGTTTTCTTATAGTAATTCAGGATACATTCTTTTAGGTTTAATTATCGAAGAAGTAACAGGTATTGATTTCACTACGTATGTTGAGAGCAACATATTCCAACGGTGCGGGATGACTTATTCCGGATATTTCAGTATGGACCGGCTTCCGGAGCGGACTGCATTGGGTTACATAGATTCCGACTCTTCTTGGAGAACCAATGTGTACTCCGTTCCAATTAAAGGCGGTCCGGACGGAGGAGCATTCACGACTGTTCATGATTTAGCTAATTTTTGGGATGCGCTGTTTAGCAACGACCTGTTATCTCCGGAATATACGGCTCTGCTATTGACTCCGCATATTAAGAATACGGATCATATCTATTATGGATATGGTGTATGGATTCAGATATTGAACGACAAGGTCTTTAAATATTACGTGATGGGAAGTGACCCGGGCGTCTCCATGCAGTCATCGGTTTATGCAAATCAAAATAGTCAAGCACACATTATAGGGAACACCAACAAGGGTACCTGGAAGATCTCGGGAAAAATCGATGAATTGATCTTCGGTTCGCAAGAAGGTGCAAAGATCAATCTAAAGGATTTTCAATGATTGAAGAGATAAGAGAGGATAATTATGAAACCAATTCTTGAACCATTTGTGGAGGGAATGACCTTCACTGGAAACTTGTTAAACGATGTGACCTTATTTTTTACGATACATAATGATCCTAGGACATTAGAACATACATTAAAAGTTGCCGATGAAGCAAGGAAGATTGCACAGTTTTATGACTCTAGTCTAATGGAAAAATCGTTCCAGGCAGCCTTGCTCCACGACATAAGCAATGTAATTCCGGTATCGAAAATGTTGGATTTTGCCGAATCTCTTTCAATAGATATCCTTGAAGACGAGCGTAGGTATGCAAGAAGTGTTCATCAAAAATTGTCAATGGTAATGGCGCGGGACATTTTTGGTATTACAGATCCTGAAATATTAAGCGCTATTGAAAGCCACACGACACACAAACCAAGAGCGGAAATGGTTGATAAGATTTTATTCGTGTCTGACAAGATATCTTGGGAGTTGCCGGGTGAACATGGATACTTCAACGAGATGAGAAGACTAACATACGAATCAAACATAGATGAAGCGATATTAATTTATTTAGATTCGATTTGGGATCAGAGGGATAAACTAAAATTAGTTCATCCGTGGCTAATCGAAGCTAGAGAAGAACTGATGGTGATTACAGGTGACTCCACAAATGAGATTTCAATCCAGACATTCACTAAGAGATAAAGAATTGCCGAAAGAAAGACATAATTTGCTCAATAATATTATTTCTAATTTGAAATCTCGCCAAGCAGTAGAGGGAATATTCCTTGGAGGATCCATTGCCGGCAATAAAAGAGGATTATTTTTCGGATGTAGATTTGCTAATCGTCGTTTCGGAGCAGCAGTATGAAGGTATTGTTCGGAATAAGCAGCAGCTGGCCTCCGAGTTCGGAGATGTTTTTTTCTTCGAAGATATGAATCCTCATGCACCTTTTACAATTGCCCACTATGCTAATTTTATAAAACTGGATCTTTTTATTTATACGTTTTCAAGGCTGCGACCCTCCCTGTGGCTTCAGGGAATAAAGGTGGAATTTGATCCTTCCGGTTATTTAAGCGAGCTTAAGCGGCTTTCTGAAGAGCTGGCTTATCAATTGTCCGCTGAAGAAGTAGAAGTATGGCGAGGGAAAGTTTTTGCGTATGTTCATGAAGTATACAGGAGAGTCATGAGAGAAGAATATTATTACGCTTTGACAATGATCAATAATCTGCGGTTATTCATCGTTAGAGGGTGGAATATGGAAAAAGGCCGGCTTTCCAATGATGTATGGGATTGGTCAAAGGTTGAAGGAGAGAGAACTCCATTAGAACCTTGGCAGCTATCGATGCTAAGCGGATGGATGTGCGGCAGGAGTCAAGAAGAGATAATGAAGACTTTGTACAGTATGATACCGGAAATTAGAAGGCTGCATCATATATTGTGTGAGAACTCGGGATTGATTGTGGACCAAGAGAAATTCGATAAAATCATAAACCTGGTAATGTGAGCTAATTTGGGTTGTTGAACGAAGTAGCGGGGATCATGTTGAAAGTCGAAAACTCAGGGTACGGGCAAAACTGAGGTTCTTATACTGGAGGCAAAAGATGAGCTTTTATGTACCTGTGTCAGCGAAAGGAATAATAATAAACAAGGAAGGAAAAGTACTGCTTTTAAAGAATGAAAGGAACCAATGGGAACTTCCTGGAGGAAGGATCGAAAGAGGAGAACAACCTGAAATCGCCGTTGTTAGAGAGTTACAAGAGGAAGTGGGTTTTCATGTAAAGGTTAGCAAGCTAATAAATACATGGCTTTTCGAAGTGATACCCGGACGATTTGTGCTAATTATTACGTACCTTTGTATTTATGATGAAAAGCAAGAAATACAATTGAGTGATGAACATATAACTTATGGATGGTTTGAAAAGCAACAGTTAGACTCAATTCCAATATCAGAAGGATATAAAAAATCAATAAGGATGATCTATGAATCATAACTGCATATGTAAAATATGCTATCCGGTTTGTAGGAAAACAACCCAAGTAAGCTTTATCGCACTGCCTGAACGGTTAATATTAAAAGTGTCTGACGGAAGACCAAGTATCAAAGGATATAAAGATTTTATAGTTGATTTATAATTATTGCTTGCGAAAGAGGGAAACAGGATGCCTGTTAGAAAAGTTCTGCACTATGATGCATTTTCATCAAGGGTTAACATGGGTAATCCTGCAGGTATTGTCTTGAATGCTAATGATTTGGATGTACATGCAATGCAATCCATTGCAAAGTCAGTTGGGTTTAATGAGACTGTATTTGTTATGAATTCGGATAATGCTGATGTGAGGTTGCGATATTTTACACCTGGCCATGAGATCAATTTATGTGGTCATGCAACGGTAGGCTCAATGTATTGCTTGAAGTCATTAGGATTATTGGACAACAGAGATGCTATTACCATTGAAACGAATGTTGGAATTTTGCCGAATTCTTTTGAAACAATAAACAATGAATTATTTGTTACGATGAAACAGGATCATCCGCGATTTCTTCCGTTCCATGGGTCCATTGCGAATCTCGCAAAGTGTATGGGATTGTCGGAAGAGGATATTGATGAATCCAAACCAATTGTATATGGCAGCACAGGTACTTGGACCCTGCTGGTACCGATCAAAGGATTATATAGTTTTGACAAAATGATACCCAATAATCAAATATTTCCAGACGTGTTAAAAGAAAATCCAAGAGCGTCCGTTCATCCATTCTGTATGGAAGCTCTTGATAAAAGTGCCATGATGCATGCAAGACATTTCTCGTCTCCATATTCAGAGACCATTGAGGATGCGGTGACCGGAACAGCTTCAGGTGTCATGGGTGCATACTATTTAACTTTTCTCAATAAAGATACGGCAGCTGCGGAATTTATCGTCGAGCAAGGACAAGAAATAAACAGGGATGGAAGAGTAACTGTGAAGTAGTCGAAATGAAAGTAATATTGATGTATATATATCCGGAACCGGAGTTTTTGTTCAAGAGCTAGATGTATTGTATACATAATCGCAGAGGCGTGGGCCGACAGATCAGAACAAACTTATGGTTCAAAAATTATATGGAGAGAGAAAGTAAGATGAACATATTGTGGGATTTTGACGGTACCTTGTTTGATACTTACCCTGCATATACAGATATTTTATATGAAGTATTAGGCGGATTAATATCGAAGCAAGAAATATTGAAACATCTGAAGATTTCGTTTACTCACACAGTTAAACAATATGGATTATCTGAATCGCAAATAAAGAGAATATTTGCTAAAGAACGAAAATTACATCCGGAGAAGACACCCCCTTTCCCAAATGTTGAGAATATATTAAAAATTGCAGAAGTAAATGTGATCATGACGCATAAAGCCCGTCAAGAAGTAATGGATATTTTGGAGCATTATGGTTGGGTTGATTATTTCAAAGAGATTGTAGCAGGTGATGATGGATACCCAAGAAAGCCTGACCCAACAACATATATTTATCTACATAATAAATACAAGTTAGGTCTAGTTATCGGTGATCGTGAGATTGATATCATGCCCGCTAAGACGCTCGGAATTAAAACATGTCTGTTTCAGAACAGTACACCTGGAGCAGATTTATATTTAAATGCATATGAAGATTTTTTTAAGTAGTTAATAATTCGACAGAACAACGGGGAGGTACGAATGACTAAATTAGTTCTATTCAGCGATCTGATTCATGGAGAGAATAATGAAACTGACCTTAGATTGTTGGGATTGTTTGAACATGCAAACCCTTCAATCGGATCATCCCTTCGTGTTCCGATTTGAGTATAAAGTACTATCAGGCAGCAGTGGATTATTACAAAAGTCTAGGGATAATGAGAGTAGATTATTTTGATTTAGATTAAGAGTATGAGCAACTAACGTTTCTTAATATATTTGATTACGATGCGATTCATTTATCCGGTGGGAACACATTTTATTTTCTAAGCCTATTAAAGAAAAGAAATACAATGGAAATGTTACGTGCTTATGTGAATAAGGGTGGAATCCTAATTGGGGTAAGCGCTGGGAGTATTTTGATGACAAAGACAATTGGGTTTGCCGGATATGGAGTAGATGGAGATCGGAACGTTGTTTATGTTGATTTTGAATTTTTGCCTCACTGGGATGGATCAGAGGAAACAGTAAATATACGTGTAATAGAATGAAACCACTAGGTCGAGACACCAAATAAACAAAGGAATGAGGCGTTTCATTTGGTAAAATATGTACTTAAACTGGAAGGTCTATTGGTATTTTTTGCGTGTTTATATGCATTCTTTATTAATGATTTTGGGGTTGTTTGGTTTTTTGTGTTTCTCTTGCTTCCTGACTTATCTATGATTGGGTATGTTAAAGGAAATGCAATTGGAGCCAAGGTATATAATTTATTTCATACTTATTTATTAAGTGGTTTATTTATATTTTTCGGAATAATCTTAAACCAGTCATTATTGCTAAAAATAGGATTAATCTGGACGGCGCATATTGGAATCGACAGATTTGCAGGGTATGGCTTGAAGTATAGTACAGATTTTAAAGATACTCATATAAATCGGATTTAATTCAGCCGGGAGGTACTATGAATAACGACCAAATAGAAATTATTCTAGGGAGAGAAAACGACAAACCGATATTCAGAAACTTAATGCAGCTTTATAAATACGATACCAGTGACTATACACTTGAAGATCCGTCTTCGTTTGGATTGTATGAATACAGGTATTTGGACCATTATTGGACTCCTCATGGAATACATGAGGAAGGGAGAAAAGCTTATTTGATAAAGTTGCAAGGCCAATTAGCGGGATTTGTCCTAGTTAATAATCATAGTCTGAAAAATTCAATTAATCAGCCGGTTATGAGTATAGCCGAGTTTTTTGTTATGCGTAAATGGAGAAGATATGGCGTAGGCAGATTTGTTGCATATCATATATTTGATACTTTTGACGGCGAATGGGAAGTAAAGCAAGAGAAAGAAAATAGAACCGCTCAAATCTTTTGGGAATCAATAATAAACGAATATACAAATGGAAAATACATTAGGTTGGAGTCACATGAACCGGAATGGGATGGTCCTGTGATTAGATTCAGGAAAGAAATAGAATAGGTGAACAAAATGCACGACATCGAACACGCTTTTGATGATTCGAAAATAAAAAAAGGAAATATTAAGACGATAGGAGAAGCATGATGAAGCTGGGAATGCCGACATTGATCGAGTACGAATCCTTACAGCAGAATGTTAATCTTTGCTACGAGCTTGAGCTTGATTTTATTGAGTTGAATATGAACCTCCCAATATATACACCGGAAAGCTTGGATATTATTGATCTGGAGGATGTGAGGAATAGGTATGGAATTGATTTTTCGATTCATTTACCCGAGGAGATCGATTTAGGGTCATTCCATCCGTCTATTCGGCAAGGTCATTTAGAACGCTGCAAAGAAACCGTTCGTTGGGCAAGCAAGTCAAATATAAAAACATTGAACATGCACTTGAATCAAGGAGTTTCTTTTACTCTACCCGATCAGCGGGTATGGGTAAATGAACGATATGAGGCACAATTCACGAGTTTAGTTTATGAGTCATATTCGGAATTGCTTGAACTGGCAAATCAGTTGAATGTCGATATTTGTGTTGAGAATACAATGAATTTTCAGCTTCCGTTTGTTGAAAGAACCTTAAATAAATTAATGCAATTTGATAATTTTTATTTGACGTGGGACGTGGGTCATGACGGGAAGTGCGGATTTCAGGAAAAACCCTTCTTTGATAAAAATTTGTCTCGAATAAGACACATGCATCTTCACGATTATAACGGAAGATCGGATCACCAAGCTTTATATTCAGGGACGGTTCCTATTAACGACAGATTGCAATTGGCAAAAGAGCTAGATATATCGGTAGTTGTTGAAGTGAAAACCGGTAATTCGCTTATTGAATCGATAGAAAAACTCAGGAATGAGTATGGTAATGCAAAGAAGGTTAGAACCGATGATTGACCAAGATTTGAACATAGAGGAGAGGCAGATGAGAAAACCGATAATTGCGGTCGATATGGATGACACGATTTGCCATCTGGTGAAACGTGCCATCTTCCACAACAATAACGACTTTCCAACTCATCCGCTTCGTTACGAAGACATGCATGACTGGAATACTGATCACCTTCGTCATCCCGCTTGCACTCAAGAGGTATTCTTCGCACGCAAGGGATTGTATGAAGAGTTGGAATTTTTTGATGAGCATGTAGTAGACGAAATGCGTAAGATCCACGAAGGCTATGACCTCATCATTGTGACGGCAGCATGGCCTACGGCTGTGATCGAAAAATGGAATTGGCTTCAGAAGCACATGCCATTCATTCCTAATGAGAACTTCCTCCCTATCAAACGGAAGAATCTGTTAGATTTTGATCTGCTGATCGATGATGGAGCGCATAACCTGATTCCTGCCATTGAGAGAGGCAAACAAGTCCTCTGCATTCCGCATCCGTGGAACCTCAAGGCTAGAAAGCAGTATAATATCCCGCTGCTGACATCATGGAAAGGCGCAAAAGATCGAATCGATCAAATATTCCGAAGGCGTTAAACGCCTTCCGCCTACACCGTGTGATATCGAACGGGAGAGGCTGATCCCCTTTTCAAAGGAGCAGGAAAGAGTATGAACTCTGAAAATCAGGAGTCTTCCTGCCATGCTCCGGCGAAAGCCGATAATCGACGGATAAAACGGCGCAGCCACTAGTCGAAGCAAGCTTGCCGCACATCGGATCATACTGTTCCATTGTGTTGAAGACGAAGCCTCCCTTTCTTTTTTATGTTGACTTTTTATTAGGTTCGGCTTCGTGTCTCAAACCTTGATTTAAACAATAAACGTGAAGTCGGTTTCCCGAAAGAGGGCACTTTAAAGTGGCCTCCTCACTTGAAAGTGCCTCTGTTCCACAGAGCTATGCACCTTCGCCGTTTCAAATGCAAAAAACCGACCCTTAAAAGCATCGGTTTTTTGCATTTATGGATCACGGGTCTCTTAGATTTGTTATTTGGTGCCCCAAGTAACAGAATACAGCCCAAATGCGGCATGCCTTGACTAAGTTTACTTTACTATTTATAATCATGCGAAATACAAAAATAACCATCTACAACTGTTTACATTCGGTGAACCGCCGCGGTGGTCAACTTTTGTTCCCATGCTAAAATCGCTGTGTTCCCAGCCAATCACTTGCTTATAGAAGTGCGCACCTGTTCTGCTTGATTTACGGTGAGTTCGGCGGAAATGATTTTCCCTTCCTGTTCCATAACCACACATCCTAATCTCTGTTAATATTCTTTTTCAGTGTACCCGATGTCGCGGCCGTTCATTTCTCCTGGATTCGGTTTTCAATAAATTTGGGAAAAGGAGGAAGACAACCTGGAATATAAAAGAATTAATACAACAGAAATTTCCAGGCCATCGTATTTCTTCGGTAGCTGGAGGAGGTACAAATGCTGTATTCTTGCTTGAACATTCTGATGACCGAAGTATTGTAAAAGTGGCAATGCTTTCAAACACTAGAGCCAGAGTAGAAAAAACATGCTTGAATTTTTTAAGTCGGCTAAACTTGCCCCAAAACTTTTCCAGAGTCTGGAGTTTGAACAGCATACCGCATTGCAAATGGAGCATATTAGCGGGGTGCCCTTCCTTGATACTGTTCTGGAGCATTATCGGACTCCTAGTTTTGAAATGATTTATCCTTTATTTGCTTCTTTAGGAGAATCTCTTGCACAACTGCACAGTATTCAAATCGAAAATTTTCCCAGCCTGCCATTGATCGTCGTTTCGAATCCACCTAAGAAGGAATTTATTGATGCTGATATATATAGTCGGTCACATAAGCTTATCTCTCTTTTGAACGAAATTAATGATCGGCATCAAGTGTTACTTCACGGAGATTTCGGATATCACAACGTAATTAGAGATATAACAGGGGGCAATAAGATAATTGACTGGGAACTTGCAGGTATCGGAGACCCTAGAGTGGATATTGCCAATGTATTGTTTTGGTCGCATTTGCATTTTCCTGAAATAGCTTCCGACTGCGTCAAGGTGTTTATAGATTCATATAAAAATCATAAAGCAGTGGATTGCTCTTCAGAAATATTGCAATCTTTCATCATTTTTCAAGTTTGGAGAATTGTCGAAATGGTTACTGATAAGTTTCCCGATCATGTGAAGAGGGAATGGAACAGGCGGCTCTCATGGGCTCTTGACCATAAGTTCATATAGTTAAAGGAGGATAAATTACTATGACACAACCGGATTTCATTGCATCATTATCTAACGGGCAAATCCTTGAACCGAAAGGGGCGATGCTCGCTATAGCCGAGTGGACCGCTTCCGGAACGCCCTCTGGCGAGAAACCTGAATGGATTGCGCCATTGCATATTCATCATAAAGATGATGAAGCTTGGTATGTATTGGAAGGCACACTAGGTTTTAAAGTGGGGGAGTCGGTAATAGAAGCCGGTGCCAACCAATCGGTTGTGGTGCCGCGCGAAACCCCTCATACATATTGGAATCCAAAGCCGGGCGATGCCCGCTACCTCATTATTATGACTTCCAAAATTCGATCTTTGATCGATGCAATACATGCGGCAGAACAACGTGATTTTAATTCATTGAAGGAACTCTTCGCAAAGTATGACTCTGAACTGCTCGAAATGTGGTGAGCTTTCGTGAAACGAATATATCTTGTGAGGCATTGCAAAGCCAAAGGTCAGGAAGCAAGCGCACAATTAACCGAAGAAGGCTTCATTCAAGCGGAAGAGCTCGTGGATCTATTCTCGAACAAGCAAATTGATTTTATCGTCTCAAGCCCTTATGAACGAGCGGTTACTACAATTCGGCCGCTATCGAAGAAATTGAACTTAGAAATACATATTGATGACCGGTTAAGCGAGAGAGTATTATCATCTGAAAATGTTGCCGACTGGATAGACCGCCTGAAGGAATCATTTGCCGATTTAGATATCAAACTTCCCGGAGGAGAGTCGTCCAGGGAAGCAATGAATCGCGGAGCAGCAGCAATTAACGAGCTGTTGGAACGAAAAGAAGCCAGCATCGTTGCAGTAACTCACGGGAATTTAATGTCGCTAATTTTGAAGAGTTTTGATGATAGATTCGGATTTGACGACTGGAAAGCATTATCGAACCCTGATGTTTACGAGCTGACTTTTACGGATAAGTCTAGAGAGGTTATTATAAATCGATTGTGGAAGTAACAATTTCTCAAGGGTGATATGCCATGGACTTCAAGCTGCTTTACGGAGAAAAACACGTCAAACAAAGGAGACAATAAATGAATTATGCATTATTGTATTTCATTGCTTATAAATGAACAATTACAACTTCGTGAAGATCAGTTCATACTCGGCGGGCTTGCCCCGGACGTTCATAAATATATGGGCGAATCTAAAGCGCTCTCCCACTTTGCCAAACAGGGTCCTGACGGTAATATTTATTCGGATTACGCGTCATTTTTCAATAAATATTTGCAGAAATATTATAGAGATTTTTGGCGTTTGAATGGAAAACTCATTGATTATTTTTCCCTTCAATTAAAAGAACTAATAATAGAACCGGTTGAAATCGATGAGATAAACTATCGCTTTTTGCCGGAGCTTGTCAAGGAGTTATACCGTGATTTTGAGCTAATGAATGATGCAAAAGAGGAGTCGCTGGAGATCCTAGAGTTTGATGAAGTTTTGCAAGCGTTGGATAAATCCTTTAAAACATGTTTGGCGGAGCTGCACGGGGGATGAGGAGGCGGCGTTCAAAGATATGGAGTTTTCTTCGCTGGAAGAGCATATACTTTACCTTGAAAAATGTGTCATGCAATACGATGTTGAACGAATGAACGACCTGCTTGCCGATGACTTTTATGAAATCGGCAGCTCCGGAAATACATACACCAAGCAGGATCAGTTGGATGCCGCTGCGAGTACTCAAACTCCCATAAAATATACGGTAACCGATTTTAAAATCAAAGAACTGGCGCCGGATGTTGTGATGGCAACATACCGGACCCTAAGACATCATGATATGAAGTATGCGTTACGCTGCTCGATTTGGAAGAAGAATAGTAACAAGTGGCAAATGCTGTTCCATCAAGGTACACCAACCACGTAAGTGTTCCGATTGCAAGATTTCTGCAATTCGAAAGGAGGAATAAGCAATGGTGAATCTGCAGGCGGTATTTATCGACCGGGATGGAACCATTGGGGGAACGGGACATTTTATTCATCCAAATGACTTTGCATTATTCGAAGGTGCTCAAGAAGCAATTCTTAAACTAAAAGAAGCGGGAATAAAGATTTTTGCATTTACCAACCAACATCGAATTTCCCGAGGACAGGCAACAATGGAGGATTTCAGGGAGCAGTTCGAAAAATATGGTTTTGACGACACTTTTATATGTCCGCATGGTATTACGGAAAGCTGCACTTGTAGAAAACCAAGCCCTGGTATGCTGCTTGAAGCAGCAGATAAGCATGGTTTAGATTTAACAAGATGTGTTGTAATTGGTGATGTCGGGGATACGGATATGTTGGCGGCACATGTTGTAGGGGCATTAAAAGTACTAGTGCGAACAGGTTGGGGAGAGAGCTCCTTAACTGATTACAGACATAAATGGCAAGAAGTTGAGCCTGATTTTGTTGCAAAAAATATTAATGAAGCAGTGGGTTGGATTCTGGAAGCAGCTTGTGGCAGGTTTTCAAATTTTGATTTCTTGAAAGACACTTTCCCGACTCTATATGGACTTGCGCATACCTCGGAAGAGCTTATTTTAACGGATCCTTTTGCAGCTATGGTTAACATTAAGCAATTTACGACTCAGATTATCCAACAGATTGCAAGAGATACTGGAATTGTTT
Organism: Paenibacillus alkalitolerans; assembly: GCF_016482785.1. Lineage (GTDB taxonomy): Bacteria > Bacillota > Bacilli > Paenibacillales > YIM-B00363 > Paenibacillus_AE > Paenibacillus_AE alkalitolerans. The sequence continues at coordinate 41,147 of NZ_JAEMXM010000022.1, forward strand.
TAAGCAGTATCCATGTCGATGGAATTATCCATACATTATGGAAAAGCAATATTCTATCTGAAGACATGTATTTAATTCTAAGAGAAATTGAACTTTTTGACGACCGGGAGAGTGAGATATTTATTGATTCTTCAAGGGTCGAATATCTGCTTAATAGAGTACATGATTTTGCCGTGTGGTTTTATAAGAAATATGTGGATGACACATATGTGTCAAGCGGCTTTATAAATCAATCAAGAAAAGAAGTCAATTTATTAATTGCTCAACAGGAATCGGGAGAAAATTCGGTTGATTCATTTATTAATATAGACGGAACTGTTCGTAAAGCGGAATGGGGAAAAAGCCTTCAAACACTTAGTAACTATGAAAGTAAGAAATACGATAACGGTGAGAAATACGAGGGGCAACTGGTAAGGGGATTAAAGCATGGACAAGGAATATATACATGGAAAGACGGCACAGTGTACATAGGATTTTGGAGTAAGGATCTTGAGGATGGGTATGGAGAGAAGAAGTTTGCTAACGGCGATATTTATCGAGGGTACTGGAAGAACGGCGCATTTGACGGCGAAGGGACATACATTTGGAAAGATGGGGAAACTTACGAAGGCCAATGGGAAGACGGCTTGCAGCATGGTTTCGGGACTAAAATCTCTTCTAATGGCGTGAAAAACAAAGGTTTTTGGGTGTACGGCGAGTTCGTTCATTCTGCTGATCAATTAAACGACGGAACTGGCGACAACAAGGAGGCAACCAGTGGAACCGAATTGAAAAAATAAGGGATGAAAGCCACTTTAGAGCTTGGAAGAAAACGGAATGGATAACGATGCTTGAACGACGGGGATTCGCACTACAATTGATGATGGCTTTCAAAAAGAAGTTTGATTTCTCCGGTTGGAGCGCCAGGATGAATCTTTCTGAAGAGCGGCAAACGGAATTAGAGCGAATTATGATCCAGTCGCCAAATGAAATAAAGCGACATCTTAATATTATTGCTGACGGAGTTCATGTTGATAGTTTTGAGGAAGAAGGAATGTTAATAAAGGCTATAAAAAAATGAAGCGTGGTGCCGATGATGACAATAAACAATATAACGGTTCCCTCATACGGAGGAAGAGAACTTGTTCAAAAGCATTTGACGAATAATAATTCATCATTAGCTGTATTCTTTCCCGGTAAGAACTACTCTTGCGAAAAGCCTTTGTTATACTACGTGATGAAGTCAGCCACTGCATGTAATTATGATGCATTATTGCTTGAATACGGTTACCAGGCAGCTAGGTCGGAATTTAACCCGGATGATATGGAACTGATAATAAACGAATGCTGTCAATCAATAAACCAGGTTTGTGGTAATTACAACAAAATAGTGTTTGTGAGCAAAAGTCTGGGGACTTATATAGCTGCGAGGGCTTCAGAGCTTATAAATACTGGTGAAATAGCCCATATGTATTTGACGCCAATCAAGTCGACTATCCCTTTCATTAATAATTCTAAAGGAATTGCGCTGTGGGGGACGGCTGACAAGATCATCAATGAAGAAGATGTGAAACAGATTGAAGAATCCCCCAGAGTGACACTTCATAAGGTAGCAGAAGCAAACCATGCATTAGAAGTGGAAAACTTAGATCAATCGTTAAACATAATGAAAACAATCATAGAAATAAGCGACCAATTCTTTACAAAATTAGCGGTGTAAACGATGGTTCGCATCCAGTTAGAAATCCTTATTAAAGCCCCTATAGAAATCTGCTTCGAGTCAGCAAGGGACATCGAGCTGCACTCGAAAACAGTTTGGAAACACACCAAGGAGAGAGCAATTGCTGGAGTAACAACCGGAAAGATCGGTGAAGGGCAATCCGTGACATTTGAGGCGATACATTTTGGAATTAAACAGAAGCTAACGGCAAAAGTGGTCGAATATAGACGTCCGTATGTCTTCGTTGATGAAATGCAGCAGGGCGCATTCAAGTATATGAGGCATACGCATTTGTTCGAGGAATCGCGCGAGGGTACAGTAGTTAAAGATATTTTGGATTTTGCATCACCGCTCGGTATGTTGGGAAGGGCTTTTGATTTATTAGTTTTGGAACGTTATATGAGGGCATTTGTGGCGTATCGGCAGAAGAAATTGAAGGAATTTGTGGAAAGCAGCATGAACAATCCTAGGGACTTCACGGATCTAATGTGAGAAAAGGATGGTCTTTATCAAATTAAGGCAGATGACTGCAGCGTTTTTGTCGAATAACGGGAAGTTCTTAATGTTAAAGAAAGCCGGAAACAAGTTTTATCAGGAAGAGTTTTGGAGCGGGCTCGGCGGTCATATTGAAGCTCATGAGATTAAATCCCCTAGGGAAGCGTGCTTAAGGGAGATCTTTGAGGAATCCGGTATATCTGAAGTTGACGTACGAAATTTGAAGTTGAAATACGTTCTCTTGAGATTGAAGGAGGACGAAATAAGGCAGCAATTCGTTTATTTTGGAGAGACGGTTGCTGAAGAGGTAATTCCCTCGGAAGAGGGGGAGTTGCATTGGATAAGTATCAATGAAATACGTAAGCTTCATATGTCCTCAATAATTGGTTTTATGATTGATCATTATTTGCAGAATCCCGATATTGAGCATGTTATGGTCGGTACTTTAACCGTTGGTCATGATCATAAACCCCAGATACAATGGGCTGAACTTAAAGACCCTATTGTATTTTAGTTACGGACATACCGCAAGGTGAAGGGAGAATCAGCAGTTTGAAGCAGATAGTCGAAAATCTCATTACTACTAGAAGGCTGCTGCTGGACGAAATCGAACAACTTGATATTATTCAATTAAATCGTCGTTTGTCTACTGATAGTTGGAGTATCGGGCAAGTTTGTCATCATTTAATTCTAACAGAAGCGCTTTTTACTCAAGCAATTCAACTCGGATTATCTAAAGAAGATGATCACTCCGTATATGATAAACCAATTGAGCTTGTCTTAGATCGTACAAAGAAAATTGAATCACCCGGGATTGCCAGACCAAGCAATGAACAATTTACTCGAGAATTTCTTATTGATGGATTGACTTCAACAAGAGAAAAAATATTAAAAGTAATTAACGATCAAGACGATCCATCTATATTCAGCAGGAAAACTGCGAGGCACCTAGTTTTTAAGGAGCTAAAGCTTGACCAATGGATCACATTGCTGTATCTGCATGAACAGAGACACATAAAACAAATACAGGATATCAAGAAAAATAATGAAGAGAGATTACATGAACAATCAAGTTGAATTGAAATCGTTAAACCGTAGTAACATACAAGACATAATAAAACTATCTAGGAAAATCGGATGGGATTATACAGAGGCTGATTTAAATACAATATTCGCATGCGGGAATATTTATGGACATCAATATTGTAACCAAGTAATTTCTTGTGCAGCATTGTTTCCGTATGAAAATATGGAGTCGATCGGCATGGTAATAGTAGACCCTCAATTTCAAGGAAGAGGACTCGGGAAGGCTGTAACAAATGCATGTATAAGTAATTTTCTAGACAAACCGATAACTCTTGTTGCAACATCTGAAGGGCTGCCTGTTTATAATAAACTGGGTTTCCGACAAATCGGCACATTACATAAGTTGATAGCACTGCGGTATTTATATGACGAAGCCGTTGAAATAAGTGATGATTTATATGTTAGAGACTATATGGACACCGACTTTTATGATGTGGTTGCATTGGATGAGAGGGCTTTTGGCGCAAAGAGGGAAATATTTTTAAGAAATAGAATTTATCAAGCGCGTAGTAAGTTGGTTGTTACCGATGGTTCTGGGAAGATTTCAGGCTTCGGTCTAAGTATTTTGTTACCCGAGATGCTGCTTATCGGACCAATTATTGCTGTTAATGATTCTGTCGCACATTATCTTATACATCGATTGGCAATAAGCTATAAAGGACAGTTAAGAATTGATGTTATTAGTACTAAAAAGGAACTGATAAACATTCTGCTTTGTTCCGGATTTGAAGTAACAAATATTCCCCCAGTACTTATGTTAAATGCTGATATGCTGCCATCAAGGAATAGCAATCTTTATGCTGTTGCCGCTCAAGCATTCGGATAGGTTCCGTTAGTCGGCTTGTGGAATACATATTGAACATGAGATTGAGTTTGAGAAGTTGATTTAGTGAGTAGAAATCAGTTCAAGGAGCCGATGCGGCATGTCAGGAATAACTTTAGTCCAACCCAATATTGATCTGAAGAATGAGTACTTATCCTTTTATGACGAATGGAAAGAGTCCGGTGAGGATATGGTTCCATGGGTGATTAGTAAAGACCCCTCGAACTTTGAAGAGATGTTGCGATTTTTGTCCGATAATGAACAGGGTATCGGATTGCCCGAGAGTTGGGTATCGAGTTCTACATATTGGTTAATAAATGATTACCGCAAAATATTGGGAGCAGTAAACATTAGACATAGACTTACAGAAACATTGTTTAATACCGGCGGTCACATCGGATACGGTATTCGGCCGTCGGAAAGACGTAAGGGTCACGCAACGAAACTGCTGGAATTGTCGCTGCTTAAAGCTAAGGGGCTTGGGATTGATCGGGTATTGGTTGTATGCGACTCCACTAATATTGCATCGGAGAAAACAATCATAAAAAATGGCGGGGTCCGTGAAACAGACTATGTTGAAGCTGATGGGAACGTAATAAGAAGATATTGGGTACGGGTGTGAAAAGGATATCTGACAACAAGAGAATGTAGAACCCACCTTAATATTGCGAGGTGGGTTTTGCATTTTCTGAACCGGCTTCATATGAGGAAGGAAGGAATACGATGATAAGAGTATCATTATGTTTCGTGGCTTTTGCATTATTCTCCTTGTCTTTACTCGGCAGCGTAAATGCTACAAGTTGGGTCGATCTAAAACCTGAGGAAGTGATTGAGAGATCCACCGTCATTGTTCAAGGGAAATACGATTTTTCCCATAAGAGAAAGGGAAGTAATTTCATCTGGGTTGGATATGATTTCAAAGTTGAACGTGTTTATAGAGGTGGCGTCCCAAGCACAATCATTGCAGGTATTGACGGATTCGATGTCGGATGGGTAGATGAAATCCAACAAGCTGACGGCAGTTTCGTCTTATTTCTTGAACAAAGCGATAAGATGGATTACTTAACCCCTGTTGGCGGGCCTAACGGGATGATCCATATACAGAACAATGAGGTTCAACATCATGACGAATATGAAAAAAGTGTATTTACTAATTTTTTGAACAACACAAAGAGCTATGCACCTCATCCGGATGGAAAAGCAGAAAGCATTGGAAATTCAAATATTTTTTTGATTATAGTAATTTGCTTATTGTTATTGCTTTCTATAGTTTATTTTGTGTATAGAAATGTTAAACTTAGAAAAAATCGCCCATAAACATAACATGAGGAGGCTGATCACTTTGAGTATGACTATTGATGAAGTTCGGGAATTTGCTTTGTCCTTGCCAGAGTCAATGGAAGTTGAACATTGGGGCAAACCTTCTTTTCGACTTAACAATAAGATCTTCACAGTTATGCAAGACGATGGAATAACAATAACAGTGAAGATATCTGCGGAAGATCGCGAAATGTATACTTCTATGGATCCTGATACCTACAGTGTTCCCGACTCGTTCTCTAACTTAAACTATATGAATGTGAACCTGCGAACTGTCGATCCGCAAGAGTTAAAAGGGTTAATACAAAAAGCTTGGAGCAGCGTTGCTCCGAAAAGACTCGTAAAGGCATATAGTGAAGGTAAATAATATGAGTGATCCGATTATTGTCGTACCGTATGATCCTTCCTGGAAGAGTGAATTTATGAGAATCGCTTCCTCAATAAGAGATGCGTTAGGAGACACGGCCATTCGCATCAATCATATTGGATCCACTTCAATTGAAGGAATGGATGCAAAACCGATTATAGATATTCAAATCTCTGTAAGAGCATTGGAGCCGGTGGAAAGTTACAGTTCAAAACTTACGGGAATCGGGTTTATCCATCGATCGGATAACCCGGATCTGACAAAGCGATATTTCCGTGAGTCCCCTGGAAGCAAACGAACACATATTCATGTCAGAGAGTACGGCAGCTGGCCAGAACAATTTGCTTTGTTATTTCGGGATTATCTGCGGGCAAGTCCGGAAGATTGTAAGAAATACATCGATGTGAAATATAAGCTATTGAAGCTGTACCGGGATGATCGACAGCGTTATGTGGAAGGAAAAGATCCGATAATCTGGGAGATCATGTATAGAGCCAGTAAATGGAGCCAAGCCACCGGTTGGAGAGCCGGAAAAACAGACGTGTAAGCTGCCAAGGAGGGATAACAGTTGAATGAGACAGTCATTATCACAAACGGATTCCGAGCTTCTATACAGGTACAATCTCGCTCCCTCCAAACTGGAAGAAACGTTATCGAATCTAAGTGACTCAGACTTAGATCGGAGGCGGGCTGAAGGCAAATGGACGATTCGGGAGATCGCTCACCATATCATTGAGTGTGATTTGAATTATTTTCAAATCAATCGTTATGCATTGGCCAATACTGGGTTGACGTATTTCTTTAACGATTTTGACCCGTATATATGGAATAATAATTTGGAGCACAAAGTTAGGTCTCTTCAACTTGAGCTCCAGTTGTTCAAACTTACCAGGGAGTACATCACAGATCTTTGCAAAAGATTACCGAATGCAATGGATAGAGTGCTAGTACATCAGAATGGAAGAGCAACGGTACGGGATGCAATATATCACGATAACCAGCATGCCTATCACCACATTGAGCAAATATTGGAAACAAGAAGATTACATAATATTTGAAGCCTAATCAGGGAGAGATTTCTTTGACCCTCTTCTACTTGATACGACATGGTCAACCGGACTGGAGTTTGAAAGATGAGCGCAATCTCAAAGGTGCATTAAGGGATTTTGTACCTCTGACAGATGAAGGGATCGCTCAGGCGGAACGAGTAGTCAGTAATTTTGATTTATCCAAGTGCGATCTAATACTTTCCTCTCCATATACCAGATCGCTGCAAACAGCAGCGATAATTAACCGATCGTTGGGATTGCCGCTGAGGGTTGAGTTTGATCTTCATGAATGGACACCGGATAATTGGACGGCCGAAACAGTGGAAGAAATAACTTTGCTCTGGCAGGACTATACCAACAATTGCGGAATATATCCGCAAGGACAAGAACGAATATGGGAATCGAAGGAGAGTCTCTTGAATAGAACGCAAAACGTTTTGAACAAATATTTGAACCATTCCAATGTCATAGTAGTATGCCACGGCATGGTTATTGCAGCTTTATTGGATGAGGTCTCTGAGAAAATCGGTTATTGCGGTATATATGAATATAGTATGAATTAACATATTTTAACGAAGTAGGAACGAAATGCATATCGAAAGGGATTGAACAAAATGTTGCTACAATTTATCGAAGGCATTGAGTACACAGAAATTCCTGTTTCAGATCTTGAGACTGCAGTGGACTGGTATTGCAATAAGCTGGGAGCAAAACTTGGTTTAAAAAACGATGAACGGGCATTCGTTGATTTCTCCATGGGGCCAAGCCTATTTCTAGTGAAAACCGAAGATAAGACAACAAATATTTTCCTGGTAAACGGCGAGCATCACTATTCTATCGGTTTTCGGGTTAACAATATTGAAGGGTTTCATAATTTTCTAGTAGAATTAGGAGCTAAAGTAAATGAGATAATTGACGAAGGGAATATCGGCAAGTTCTTTACTTTTTACGATCCGTTCGGGAATATGTTTGACGTGCATCAACCCGCAAAATCGATGTAATTGAGAAATGAGTTGATTAAATGAAAAAGAAAGTTGTTTTAGCAGGCGGGACCGGGTTTATCGGGAAATATTTTGAGGGGAAATCTAAAGAACTAGGGTATGAAGTGAAAATCATTTCAAGACAGGAACATCATATTTCTTGGAGTGACAAAGCGGGAATCGTAGAAGCTTTGGAAAACTCCGAGATGGTAATCAATCTTGCAGGGAAATCGGTCAACTGTCGTTACAATGCTAAGAATATGGAAGAGATTCTGAGGTCAAGAATATACACAACGAGCGCGCTTGGTGAAGCCATATTAGAGTGCGAAAATCCGCCAAAATTATGGATCAATTCTAGTACCGCCACAATATATAGACATGCGGAAGACCGGCCGATGACCGAAGAGAGCGGAGAGATCGGCTCCGGTTTCTCCGTCAATGTCGCCAAAGAATGGGAGAGTGCATTCTTTTCCTTCCAATTGCCGAACACGAGACAAGTCGCGCTGAGAATAGCAATCGTGTTAGGAAGAGATGGCGGTGTCGTCACTCCGTATAAAAATTTAGTCAGATTAGGGCTTGGAGGAATTCAAGGGTCCGGGAACCAGATGTTCAGCTGGATTCATATTGAAGATTTATATGAAATCATTCTATTTCTCAAGGGAAGAGAACAGTTGAGCGGAGTGTTCAATTGTTCCTCCCCTCAACCGGTTACAAATCGTGAGTTTATGCAGCAGTTCCGCAAAGCCATGAAAGTAAAAATCGGTTTGCCATCTCCTCGCTGGGTGCTCGAAATCGGTGCGCTGATAATTAGAACGGACACCGAATTGGTGTTGAAGAGCCGTTGGGTAGTCCCTGAGAGATTATTGAAAGAAGGCTATAAGTTCAAATATGATAATATTTATAAGGCGCTTCAGCAAATAGTTAACGGATAAAAAAGCAGTTAGTGCATTCGTGGAGGAGGAGATCATATGAAAGCGCCTTTATTTCGAGACCCAATATTTGATGGAGCTGCCGATCCGGTAGTTATTTGGAATAGACATGCTCAGGAGTGGTGGATGATCTATACGAACCGGAGGGCGACCGCAGAAGGCCCGAACGTGGCTTGGGTTCACGGAACCGATCTCGGAGTCGCTTCATCGAAAGACGGAGGGAAAAACTGGGTATATCGAGGAACGCTGCCGGGCTTGGATATCGAGTGGGGGCGAAACACATTTTGGGCGCCGGAGATTATATGGCACGACGGGCTTTATCATATGTATGTCAGCTATATTCAAGGCGTTCCGGATGTTTGGGCAGGTCATAAGCGCACATTGCTGCATTATACGAGTCCCGATCTGCTGACATGGACGTACCGGTCGGCGCTCGAGCTAAGTTCAGACCGCGTCATTGATGCGTGTATATATCAAATGCCGGACGGCCGCTTCCGGATGTGGTACAAGGACGAGGCTAACGGATCGACAACGTATGCCGCGGATAGTACAAATCTATATGACTGGCAAGTAGTCGGTCCTATTATAACTGAACGCCCGCATGAAGGAGCGAATGTATTCCGCCTCAAAGGATACTATTGGATGATCGTCGATGAATGGCGAGGCCAAGGAGTATTCCGATCCAACGATTTGGAGCATTGGGAACGGAATGGGCTCATCCTCGACAAACCCGGAAGCCGTGAAGACGACGGTATGATCGGTTTGCATGCGGATGTCGTAGTGCAGGATGATGAAGCATATATTTTCTATTTCACGCATCCGGATCGCAAAGGCGAACGGGAACATGAGAATTCACATTCCACGCGGCGTTCATCGATTCAAGTCGCGCGGCTCGATGTGATCCACGGCGTCTTGACTTGCGATCGGGATGAAGATTTCAAATTGGCGCTTCGTCCCGAAGAGTAATGTCTTAAAAAAATGAAAAATTTCGCGTAAGAAATAAAAATTGTGCGCACATTATTAAAATTTTAGAAAAATTCAATAAAAATCGCCCTTGAAAATATTTAAGGGCGATTTTTATATTATAATTAGCACTCTATATAACAGAGTGCTAATTATTACGTTAGGAGGTAATGCCAATGCTAAAACCGTTGCAGGATCGAGTAATTGTCGAGAAGATGCCTCTGGAACAGCAAATGCCAAGCGGCATCGTTCTTCCTGACACGGCGAAAGAAAAGCCGACCAAAGGGAAAGTGGTCGCGGTAGGAGATGGAAGACTGGAGAATGGGGTGAAGGTGGCTCCCGAAGTTCAAGTCGGCGATACGATCATTTACAACAAGTATGCAGGCATGGAAGTGAAGCTGGAAGATAAGGAATATCTAATATTGAAAGAGTCCGATATACTAGCGATTGCCCAGTAATTTGCAGAATAGAGATCGTAATGGAGGGAACGTCCTATGGCAAAACAAGTTCGATTCAGCAAGCGAGAAGAGCGATGCTGCGTGGAGTGGATACGCTTGCGGATGCCGTCAAGGTTACGCTCGGGCCGAAAGGACGCAACGTCGTATTATCCAAAAAATTCGGATCACCGCTTATTACGAATGACGGTGTAACGATAGCGAAGGAGATTGAACTTGAAGATTATTACGAAAATATGGGCGCGCAATTAGTAAAGGAAGTCGCAACGAAGACTAACGATGTCGCCGGCGACGGTACGACAACAGCCACGGTGCTTGCTCAAGCCATGATTCGCGAAGGTCTGAAGAATGTAACGGCAGGCGCTAATCCTATGGCTGTGCGTATCGGCATACAGAAAGCGGTACGTGCGGCGGTTGAAGAAATTAGAAAAATATCGAAACCGGTTGAGGGCAAGGCGTCCATAGCGCAAGTCGCTTCAATCTCTTCCTCGGATGAGACGATCGGTGAACTGATTGCCGAAGCGATGGAGAAGGTTGGACAGAACGGTGTGATTACCGTTGAGGAATCTAAGGGGTTCCAGACGGAGCTTAAGCTTGTTGAAGGGATGCAGTTCGATCGCGGCTACATATCGCCGTACATGGTAACCGACAAAGAAAAGATGGAAGCCGTGTTGGAGCAGCCGTACATTCTCGTCACGGATAAAAAAATATCGAACGTCAAAGATATGGTGCCGATACTTGAGAGCGTCGTAAAAACCGGCAAGCCGTTGTTGATTATTGCCGAAGACGTCGAGGGTGACGCGCTCGCAACACTCGTCGTCAATAAGATGCGCGGAACGTTGAATGTAGTCGCAGTGAAGGCTCCCGGCTTCGGCGACCGCAGGAAAGCAATGCTCGAAGATATTGCGACATTAACGGCGGCAAAAGTAATTAGCGAAGAACTCGGACTTAAACTCGACCAGACGGAGTTGGGACAACTCGGTCAAGCGGAAAGGGTAATCGTCCGTAAGGAAGAGACGATTATTACCGGCGGCGGCGGCAAGAAGGAAGATATTGATGCACGAGTTATGGCAATCCGCAAACAGATCGAAGAGACTACATCGGATTACGATCGGGAGAAGCTGCAAGAGCGGTTGGCGAAGCTATCCGGCGGCGTGGCGGTTATCCAGGTCGGTGCCGCTACGGAAACGGAGTTAAAGGAGAAGAAGCTGCGAATCGAAGATGCGCTTAATTCGACCCGCGCAGCCGTTGAGGAAGGGATCGTTGCCGGCGGCGGAACCGCGTTGGTAAACGCCATCAAGGCAGTCGAAACGATCAGTCTGCAGGGAGATGAGCAGACAGGTGTTCGTATCGTGCTGCGGGCTCTTGAAGAACCGGTTCGTCAAATTGCTGCGAATGCCGGTTGGGAAGGCTCGGTCATCGTTGAGCGCTTAAAGCGGGAACCGGTGGGTTACGGCTTCAACGCTGCAACCGGAGAATGGGTTGATATGATGACGGCAGGTATTGTCGATCCTGCTAAAGTTACCCGTTCCGCGTTGCAGAACGCAGCTTCCGTTTCGGCGATGTTCTTGACGACGGAAGCTGCCGTCAGCGATAAGCCGGAAGCGTCAAAGACACCTGCACCGGCACATGACATGGAGGATTAATCTCCTGCATGTCTAAGAGGTGTCGGCTATGCGCGAGTTTCTGCTCTGCTGCCGATCCTGCAACGAATATACGTCACTAGGCGCTTATGACGAAGCAGAACGGCGTTTCGAAGGCGAGTACTCCCTTCTTTACAATGAAAGAACGCGGAATGACGCCATATTTACCCGGTTTTTGCACATTCATGCCGGGCATTCACTATTGGCGGCCGTTAATGGTACGGAAGAATACTCACAGACAATCGCTACAGCTCGCCATTTCATGGAAGAAGAGTTAGACAAGTATGTCGAGGAGTCGCTTTGGAGGCAAGGAGAGATCGAGCAGCGGATGACGATGGACCGGGGACTTGGACGTTTGCAGCTGTCGATTCTTCGGAAGCTGCTGGAGGAGGAAGCCGCGCAAACGGCCCGTCTAAAAACCGAGAGTGCTGCAGAGTCGCAATTTATTCTGGGTAAGGAAGAAGGGCTGAAACGGGCGGTCGAGTTGTTGCGGGATTTACAAGAAAAGACATCAGTATATTATAAATAAGGATGCCGGAGTGGAGGAACTTTTATGATCCGTCGGAGAGGGGTTAAGAATGGCCCCTCTCTTTTTTGTTAGTCTGCCGGACATAACGGTAACAAATTGCGTTACTCCCGGTCGATGCACTTCCGATACATATTCCCCTTGAGGCTGCAGATATCCCCGATAAAGTTCAATCAAGCTGTTAACACGTTATTATTTAGTGAGTTAATATAAGTGAAGAAGAAAATGAAATTACACTATACGAGGGAGTTAATTATGAGCGCATTAATTCAAAACGATTTCCCTATCTTGTCGCGATACATTGAATGGGGAGTAGTTAAGGCGAAGTTTAAGCTAAGTAATGAGATGCAGGACTACAGGCTAGTCAGTAACGTAAGCATTATTCCGTTTATCGGTGACAAATGTGTGATGATAAAGCTGGATGACGGAAGATGGGAGCTTATCGGCGGCACGTTGGAACCAAAGGAAGATTGGAAGAGTGCTGTAAAAAGAGAACTGATGGAGGAAGCAGGGGCGGAGTTACTTAACTTTACTGTATTCGGTCATTTTAAATGCGTGTCTAGTGCAAGCATGCCGTACAGATCCCACATTCCGCATCCTAACTTTATAAGATATGTCGGTTATGGAGATGTAAAAATCATAGGTGAACCGTTAAACCCTCATGATGGCGAAAAAGTTATTGACGTCGAGGTAGTCAGCATTGATGATGCGGTGAATCGATTTAATGAAATAAATAGGGATGATATAGCCGAGCTTTATAAATTGGCGAACTTGATCAGAAACAATAGTCTTTATTAAAGGAGAGGTACGCAGTATTAAAATTAAATCCAGACCAAGAAATACCGAGCTGGGTGCATCGAAATAATCAAGAATTATTGTCCATTACCTATACTCAAGACGAGTTATCAATTGTCAGCGCAGAAAAGTATATACCCGAAATGAACCGTACCGATATTGAAACTGCTTGGAAATGTCTGAAGATCGAGGGTCCGCTTGATTTTAGCTTGACTGGGATACTTGCGTCATTAACAATATCTTTGGCGGAAGCGGGTATTAGCATTTTTGCGATTTCAACATATGACACTGATTATATATTGATTAAAGATAATAAGATGGACCGGGCAATTCGGGTGCTTGCTGATGAAGGACATGAAATAGGTAGTTGACCCAATGAAGAAAACAAAGGGAAGAAGGGGAGATCCCATAAAGTGTAGAATATTCTTATCAATAATTCTTGTATTCATACTCGTTACGGGATGCAGTGAACGTCAACAAGTTGATACTCCTGCTTCACAAACCTATAAAGATGACATATATCAATTATCCAACATAATTAAAGATGTACGGGTGTATTTTCTTCGGCCTGATTTATTTATTCAAATCGACCTATCCGGTGAGCCTGGTAATGAATTAGCGGATGAGATTTTATTAAGAACCAAAGAGTTCGTAACGATCGAAAATATGACTGAGGTTGCCGAAAGCATCAATTGGGATTTAGAAATATCGAACGTACATTTAACTTTTAACACCGACTCCGATGAAAATATTGAGCATGAATATTATGCTAGGTATTTTAAAACATTCGATGCAAGCGACAAGTCGAAGGAAAATATTGAAGGTTATCGAAATTGGTATAAGGATTAATTTTTCGGAGGAAGAGGTGAAATATATGTTCAGTAAAAGAATTGACGAACAACTGGACCTTCGCATTCTCGACCATAAACATGTGTATGAGTTATACAAGGTTACGGACGAAAATCGCAATTATTTAAGCGCGTGGCTGCCCTGGGTTGGAGAGACAACCGGCGAGGACAGCACAAGAAATTTTATACGCAATTCACTGAAGCATTATGCTGATAACACCGGTTTAAACTGCGGCATTTTTTATAATAACTCTATTGTTGGCTGCATTGGATTTCACGGATTTGACTGGGCGAACCTGAAAACCTCATTAGGTTACTGGTTGGCAGAAGCTTATCAAGGCAAGGGCATAATGACGAAATCTTGTATAACCATGATCGATTATTCAATAAAGGAATTAGGCTTTAACCGCATTGAAATCCGTGCCGGAGTTGAAAATTACAAAAGCCGGGCAATACCGGAAAGGCTGAATTTTAAACAAGAAGGAATATTGAGAAAGGTCGAGAAGGTTGGCGACAAATATCTCGATCATGTTGTATATGCAATGATTGCAGACGATTGGCTGACTAGGGAGAGTAGTATTAGCACCAAAATCGAAGTAGTTCCCTATAATCCGAATTGGCCGCTTCAATTCGAACAAGAGAAAGCCCGCTTGCTTGAAATCCTGCACCCGAAGTTGGTTGCCATTGAACATACCGGAAGCACATCCGTACCTAGAGTGGATGCGAAGCCCATTATCGATATATTTGCGGCAGTTCGTCCATTCGAAGAGTCTTCCGTATATGCAGAACTTCTAAGAGAGAGCGGCTATCAATTAATTGAAACAGGCATGTATGGCCGCTACTTGTTTGTGAAACAATCCAACGGGACACGTACGCATCATCTGCACATTCTTCCGGAAGAAGGTTTTTACGAGAGGAATGAATTTCTGTTCCGCGATTATCTCCGTGCTCATCCCGAATTAGTTGAAGAGTATGGGGAACTTAAAAGAAATCTTTCGCAGCAATACAGTACCGATCCTGAAGGCTATACTCGAGCGAAGACTTCTTTTATCCAGCGGGTGGTAGACCGTGCTCGGGAAGAACGGGGTTTACCGCTGCAAAATGTATGGGAAGAATGAGTTGACAATAAGGAATAATGGGTCGCGATAACATATCGGGATGTGACAAAGATGTTAAACAAGAATGAGCTTAAACATCTTACGAACTTCCTCAAGGTAGCCGATGATTACTGCAGATATGTAGAAGATTTAGAGAACATAACGGAATATTCCTTTGTCGTCGATTTATTATCCATTTTGTCAAGCTTATATAATGAGGCGCTCCTTCTGCCTGAAGTCATGCCAAGCGACAAAGAAGGAGTCGTCGTAATGGATTCCGAAATAAAAACAAGGGTTTATTTGGATATTGCCAAGAAATTGGAAGGATACAGATTTTATTTTACTGTACTGGACATGTTTGAGAGTGAAGAAGCGGGCTATGCGGATTTGGCTGACGATCTGACGGATATATACAAGGATATTAAAGAAGCGATGATTATTTATGAGATGGGTAACGATGAGGACAGATTGCACGCAATATGGACTTTAAAATTCACATTCAAAGCGCATTGGGGATATCATCTTCTCGATGCGTTAAAAGCGCTTCATCATATACATGAAAACTTTGCTTTGGAAGATTAGCGTAAGATGGAGAGACAAGTATGAGTTATGTGAACACATTCATTAAGGTGGCGCCGGATTGTCCCGTTACGAGCAGCGTAGTTCCGGTCGCGAAGAGAGAAAGCAAGCCGGTTCATGTCATTCAATACGAGTTGCTTTCACAGAACCCATATCAATTTACGCACGAAGAGCTTCTCTTCGAGGTGCACATCAGACATAAGGCGATCTCTAACGAGGAGTTACTGCGTCGCAGAGATGGAATTTGGGCCGAACTGTTCGAGAAGAAGCATCCGTGTTTAAGGGCATCATTACTTCCCAAGAAATATGGTTGGGGCGTCCACTTCAATGATGAGGGCAAGATTGCTCTTTATGGAATGGAGACTCCGGAATACGAACGCTTCGATAATGGCGATCATGGAAGCCATACGCTGCTCACCGCGATGCGAAGCAGCCGTTGAAACTATGTTAAGGAGACACTACATTTATGAAAACATACCTTTACTTTGTCAGACATGCCATTTCGCCATTCGTTTTTGGGAATGAGAGAGACAGAGGATTGTCCGATCAAGGATTTTCGGATTCGCAGAGAGTGAAAGAATTATTAATCAATGAGGGCATCGACGCAGTTATATCAAGCCCTTACGCTCGCGCAATTCAAACCGTTAATTATTTATCGGAAGCGTTAGGTAAAGAAATCATTGTATATGAAGAATTAAGGGAACGTCCTATAAAGAGTCTTGATGAAAAATGCACCGAAGAGGAACTGTTAGCGGCGATCGAAAAGTCATTTTCGGATAAAGATTATTGCTTGCATGGCGGGGAATCGACCGGAGCGGCACAACAAAGAGCGATCCCGGTAATTAACCGAATATTGACGGAGCATCAGGGGAAGAAAGTCGTTATCGGGACACACGGAAATATAATGACGATTATTTTGAATTATTTCAACGATGGATTTGGTTATGAATTTTGGAAGAGCACATCGAAGCCGGATATTTATAAAGCGGAATTTGAAGGCAATGCTTTAATAAACGTAGTAAGATTGTGGGAAATGGAGTAATCAAGCCCATTTTTTATTTGGTCAATGTACCTATTTCAACGAAGCCCATACGATGAATACGTAGGTAAATGACCATATGATAAATGGAGGTTTAATGATGGATCCGCAACAAGCACGTTTTTTTAATCCCTTCTTCTCACCATTCTTTTTTCAGCGACGCTTTTTCCCGTTTTTCTTTCTGTCGCCTTTTTTCTCTCCTTTCTTCCCGTTTTATCGTGAGGGAGATGATCGCGACGGAATGTATTACGCACAGCATCGATGTCAAGCCGGGGATACGGTGAGCGGTCTGGCTCAGAGGTACAACGTTCCTGCTCCGATTCTGGAAGCCATGAATCCGCATATTCCTAATCCGCATGCATTGACGGCAGGAACTGTAGTCGGTATTCCGCGCATGGATAAAATGTTTTGCTCAAGAATGTATGCGGAACAAGGTCCGGCCGGAACAGCCCAATACCCGACAACTCAATTTCCTCAACAAACGATGTCTCATACAGGAGTGCCCTATATGCCGACGACAGCTTATACAGGAATGCCTGGAACGACTGGAATGCCTTCACAGATGTAGCATTCGGATGAAAACAAAAAGTGGTACTCTTTACTGACTAAAGCGTACCACTTTTTTCATTAGCCCACTCTTTTCCCCATTTTTTCATTTCATGTATGATTGTTTGCAGCGATTGCCCCTTCTCCGTAAGTTCATACTCGACAGTTGGAGGAACGGTTGCATAAGCCTTGCGGATTAAAATGTTTTTTTCCTGCAGATGACGCAAAGTGTCGGAAAGAGATTTGGAGCTGACGTCATGTATGGCGCTTTTCAGTTCTCCGAATCGTTTTTTGCCGTGAGTTAATTCGCGAATGACCAGGAAGGACCATTTTCCTCCGATCACGTTAAGCGCTTTCTCAATCGAACAGTCATGGGTATGACGTTGAACTGCGGCTTCGCCTAATTTTCCCATTCGTCAAATCTCCTTTCTATTAAAATCACTTTAAATAGTTAACTAAGTTTATTTTAGTTACTATTGGACCCATTATACTCATAAGCCATAAGGTTGATCAATTGCCGGATCAATCTAAAAGTAACTTTGAGGTAACCAAGTTAAATGAAAGTGCGTACTTCTCAGTAATTTCTTTTTATTTTATGATTTCATCATAGTTACATATGAAAGTGGTTTGCAGCTGATTCATTCATTATAATTTTGAAAGGGGTATGATGTATGCAAAAAGCGATCTTCGGCCGCACCGGTCTTGAGGTGACTCGTTTAGGGTTTGGAGCGATGGAGATTCGAGGACCGCGCGTTTGGAGCGGCCGCCCTCTGACGGATAAGGAAGCGGAAAACATATTAAACGCGGTACTCGATGCCGGTATCAACTTCATTGATACGTCATATGACTATGGATCAAGTGAAGAGTATATCGGACGGTTCATCAGCCGCCGGCGTGATGAATATTTTCTTGCAACGAAGTGCGGTTGTAGGGTTGTGAACGCAGGCGATCACGATGAAACGTCTCACGTTTGGACAAGAGAAAATTTGCTGCACAACATTGAAACGAGTTTGCGCAGGATGAAGACGGATTACGTCGACTTATTGCAGCTTCATAACGCAACTTTCGAACAGACCGAAGAGGGACAACTGATAGAAGTGTTGAAAGAAATACAAGCTTCGGGCAAAGTTCGCTGGATCGGCGCATCTTCCGCGCTCCCGCATATTACAAAGTACATCGGCTTGGGAGTATTCGATTCGTTCCAAATTCCGTACTCCGCTCTGGAAAGGGATCATGAGAGCATAATATCGAAGGCGGCTGAAGCGGGGGCCGGCACAATTATACGCGGCGGCGTAGGAAAGGGCGAGCCCGGTGTCGGACTCGGAAATACAGATCGCTGGGCTATTTGGAATAACGCCAAATTGGATGATTTGCTCGAAGAAGAGGAAAGCCGTACCGCATTTTTGCTCCGTTTCACGCTCAGCCATCCGGATATGCATACAACGATCGTCGGTACGAAAAATCCGGATCATTTGGCTGAAAACTTGAAAGCTGCGCACAGAGGGCCGCTGCCGAAGGACGTTTATGAGGAAGCGAAAGACCGACTGCTTCAATCCGGGCAAGTATCGAAAGTCTAAGCGGGCGAAAGCTTTATGCGGCGAAATGTTGGAAAGGTTAAGGGATTCGATCAAACCGTTCCTACAACTGGCACACGTTCCATTGAAGCCTGTTGCGGGATAATATGATGAGGGCGGAAACAACGTATTGTTGTTTCCGCCTTTTTTAAAATTCACGAAGCGTGAACGCCTATTGATCAAATGAATGCTGCGGCCGGGTTTACTTCGTCTTGAAAGAACGGGGCCGCGGTTCACTTTCGGAGCGGGACATTAAGCGGAATTCGCCGGGCGTTGCGCCGCATAATTTTTTGAACGTGCGACAAAAATGGGACAAGTCATGGCAGCCCACCGAGACTGCGATCTCGATGATGGGCAGGTCTGTTTGTTCCAGTTGTTCCTTAGCTTTATTCATTCGATAAGATATCAGGTATTGGTTCATGGAATAACCGGTAATTTGCTTGAACAACTTGTAGAGACTGGATCGCGACACTTTGAATCGTCTCGAAATCTCACTGACATTTATATCTTCCTGATAACGGGACGACAAGAATTTCAATATTTCTTCAACGATTTTCACCGTTTTATTCGGAAGCAAATTGTCCTGACCGGCGGCATGCCGCTCCCTGCCCAATTCAAGAATCAAACGTTGAAGCAAGTTTTTTGCGGCGACAGTGTAATAAGGTTTGCGCTCCGACAGCTCTTTTTCCACATGGTGCAAGATATCGCGAATCGTCAAGAAACCGTGAGGAGTCAGAAGCCATTGGAGTGATTTGGCTGTAAGGAATCTGGAAAAGTTCGCGCATTTCTCCAATTCCGGGTCTTCTTGCAGCATTTGCAGCAAATACGGTTCGTCGACGGACAAAATGATTCGTTGCAGCGGAGTATTAGGGTCGGGTTTTATGAGGTGCAGCGATTGCGGCGAAATTACGGTGATCGACCCCGGCAATAATGCGTATACCTTATCTTCTGCTAAAATAGTGCCTTTTCCCGAGAGACAGAGGTAAAATTCGAAACCGCGATGAAGGTGAAGATCGGGTTGCCTTAGTTCGCAATCTTTATAAACGCAGTGGACCGGATAATGATGAAGCAGGGTATTGGTGACTCGATCGGTTCGATCGAAAAGCGATCCGGTGGTCATCGTTATCCCCCTGGGGTAAAAAAATGGAAAAAAAGACAATTCGAACAGAAAATTCGCCAAACGTATTCATAGGTTTTATTATATAGTATTTTCATCCCAAAAATCATGTGTCCAACAGGGGGAGGCGGTCGGATATGGAAAAAACAAACGTAAACGAATTGGCCGATCGACTAGTGAGCTATATGCTTCAGGATCATACCGGGGATTGGGG
The DNA here is from genome assembly GCF_016482785.1 of Paenibacillus alkalitolerans. Classification (GTDB taxonomy): domain Bacteria; phylum Bacillota; class Bacilli; order Paenibacillales; family YIM-B00363; genus Paenibacillus_AE; species Paenibacillus_AE alkalitolerans. The sequence continues at coordinate 61,291 of NZ_JAEMXM010000022.1, forward strand.
GATGGATATCAACCAATGGGATTGGACGCCCGGAGTCGGGCTCATCTCCATGCAGCGTTATTTTGAGGTCCGACAGATGAATATCGACGATTTGATTGAATGGGTTAACCGAAATAAGATTAAGTCCCAATCGGTCAGAGTGATCAACTCCATGGCCCCTTACGCCATTTTCCCAGCTCTTTATGTAAAAACCGGGGACTGCTGGTATTTGGAAACCGGCCGGCAAATCTGCGAATGGATCATTCATGAGGCCCCGCGCACGAGAGAAGGCGCTTTTGAGCATACCGTTACGGAGGAAGCGAAATTCCCCGAGCAGGTGTGGGCCGATACGATTTATATGGCAGGGCTTTTGTTGGCAAGGATGGGACGGTTGACACAAAACAAGTCCTATGGACAGGAATCGTTGCGCCAGTTGCTGATTCATCTGCGGCTGCTGCAGGATGAACGAACGGGCGTTTTGTTTCACGGTTGGGACTGCGGTTCGGGCCATCATATGTCCGCTGCCCGCTGGACGCGGGCCAATGCGTGGATTGTATTGGCGACACCGCTCATCGTCGAGGAGCTGCGCGACTTGCTGCCGATCCCTTCAGAAATCATGGAGCGTTATATTCGCATGCTGGAAGGATTGTTATCGTTTCAAGCGGAAGACGGGCTGTGGCCGACGGTGATGGATCGCCCGGATTTTTATCATGAAGTGTCAGGCAGTGCGGGGATTGCCGCCGGATTCAAGCGGTCGGCGAAACTGGGTTGGGTAGGTAACGGTTTTTCCAATGCGGCGGATCGGACGCTGCAAGCGTTGTTCGGCCAAATCGGCAGCAAGGGCGAGGTTCTGAATGTTTCCTCGGGCACTCCGGTCATGCCGACGATTGAAGACTATAACCGGATTCCCATACGCCCGACGTTATATGGCCAAGGATTGGCGTTGATGCTCATCTGCGAATATTTATAGGAGGTCGATGACTATGAACCCGGAATTTAGATATTCTTCGAAGCCGGTCTTGGAACCGAACCCCCATTGTGATTGGGCTAACAAAATGGTATTGAATCCGGCCATTTTCAAGTACCGCGATTCCACGACGCTGCACATGCTGTTCAGAGCGACCGGACCGTGGCCTCAGAAACGCATCCCCGGTCGACACGACCCGTATCCTATCTTTCTTGGTTATGCGGTCAGCGAGGACCTGGGGGAAACATGGGAGGCCGACTTCAGCCGGCCGGCTTTGGCTCCCGCATTAAATATGGAAGAAAAGGAGATATACATTACAGATATACATGGGAACAAGGTGCGCGACTACTCCAATGGCTGCATTGAGGATCCCCGTATATTCCCGATAGAAGGACAATTATATTTATCAGTGGCCTGCAGAATGTTCCCTCCAGGGCCTTATTGGCTTGTTGACCAAGACCCGCCGGTTGAAACCCGTTACGAATACGTTCCGGATTGGGTAGGCACTGTGAAGGGCGATCCGTTCCATGATGCATGTATTCTGAACAATACCGTTTCCGTATTGTATAAGTTGGATCCGGATAAGCTCAAAGAGCGTAAATATGAAGAAGCCTTCACGTATGTTTGCGCTCTGACGGAAGGTCATGTGAGCGATAACAGGGATGTTTTTCTGTTTCCCGAAAAGATGAGGATTGACGGAAAAATGCAGTATGTTATGCTGCATCGGCCGATGGATACGCATAAATTTCCGGGAGGGGAAGGCCTCGCCCCATCCATTTATTTGGCAGCCGCCGAGCGTATCGAAGACTTCGCTTCTCCTAAAGCCTCGCATCGTTTATTGGCGACGAGAATGTTCGATTGGGAACACACTCGCATTGGAGCCAGCTGGCCGCCGCTTCGAATCTCCGACAAGGAATGGCTTGTTCCATACCACGGCAAAAAGGACGCGGTGTTTGGCTATACCCAATCGTTCATGATTGTGCGGGAACAAGATGATGATTTTCCGGTCGTCGTTCACAGATGTCCGGAAAGAATGATGTATGCGCAGCAGGGTTGGGAGATGCCTGCGGATTATCCCACCCCATGCCTGTTTACCACGGCGGGAATTGTTGTCGGCGAACAATTGATCATGGCATACGGCGCGGCCGATCAAAAAATAGGTATTTCGCGTGTGAATTATTATGACTTGATTGAGTATATCAGACGATTTGACGCCGAGGGGAAGACCGCATAAAAGCAATCGTTGACAAATTCGGGTTCCGTTTTGGAGTTCTCTTTATAATACGGCAATTGAATACAAATTGAAATGGAATTTGGCGCGATATTTCGCGCCTTTTACTTAGGAGAAATGACAACAAAATTTTAAAGAATTTGTCCATGTAAGATACGGGATAAAACACAAACAATTAACCCAAGTATCAGTAATTTTACATGTTTTGATTTACTTTTCTTTTGTTCACTCTTCTTATTTTTCGTGTCTATAATCCACATATTAATGACGCTAATAAACATAATTAAAATCCCTAAGAATGCCATTAAATATAATAAAAAATCTTTCATCAAATCCTTCATTTTTTCTTTCTACTCCTATTCTTATCTAAAAAATTACATTAGCTAACCTTCCCAGAGCGTTTTTGATTTAACCCTTATTGACCAATCCTGCCCGTCCCTCGGTCTGTCGTACAGTCCACTTCGTAATACCCTTGATCGATTCGCGGCAGCCGGTGAAAAAGCGGCTGCTTGGCCCATTCGATGTAACTTCATGCCACAAAAGAAAAAAAGAATACGATCACAAAAAATGAAGACGGCTAAAAAAGCGATATGGCATATGGAAACAAAAAAGGAAGGTTTATCTTATCCCGGCACCGTGTTAATTTAGTGAACGAAAAAGGATGGCCACAGTGCGGCAACCTGTCTAAAACCAACCAAAATATCCAGCAAGGAGGGGGATAAACTTTGTTTCGACCGTCAAGCTTGAAACCCCAAACAACAGAAATCATGCACGGTCTGCGCAAACAGAGCGTATGGAGATTCATTCAACGGGACAAACATTTATATCTGATGCTCGTTCCGGTGGTGCTGTTCTTTCTGATTTTTAAATATGCTCCGTTATACGGCGAGATTATCGCATTTAAAAACTATCGCTTGGCGGACGGGATCTGGGGAAGCCCTTGGGTGGGCTTGGAACAATTTCAAAAGTTGTTTTCCAGTCCCGAGTTTTATGTGATCTTGCGAAATACGCTGCTGCTGAACGTGTACAATCTGGTCTTCGCCTTTCCCGTTCCGATTATCCTGGCGCTTCTTTTAAACGAGGTTAAAGTCGAATGGTTCAAGAGGACGCTCCAAAACATTCTTTATATCCCGCATTTCATCTCCTGGGTAGTTCTCGGCAGTATCATCATCGCGCTGCTCTCTCCGTCCACCGGGTTCGTGAATTACGTTCTGGGGTGGTTCGGCATCGAACCGATTTACTTCATGGCTGACACATTCTGGTGGCCCGTCGCGTTTATCGGATCGGGCATCTGGAGGGAAGCGGGATTCGGCACGATTCTTTATTTGGCCGCAATGGCCACCATCGACCCGTCTTTGTACGAGGCGGCGAAAATCGACGGAGCGAGCAAGCTGAGGCAGATCTGGCATGTGACGCTCCCTGGCATTCGCAGCACCATCGCAATCCTGCTGATCTTGCAAATGGGCCGCATGATGGACGTCGGATTCGAACAAATATTCACCCTCCAGAACGCCGCCGTTACGAGTGTGGCGGAAGTGATAAGCACTTACGTGTATAAACGGGGTATTGTCAATTTGCAATACAGTTATACTACCGCGCTCGGCTTGTTTCAATCGATTGTGGCGCTGATTTTGATCGTCTCAGTGAACCGAATGATCAAAGCAATGGGCGAAAAGGGGCTGTGGTAAATCGTGGGGAAGTGGCTCCTCTATTTGTTTTTGGCATTGTGCGCTTATATCACGCTATTTCCTTTCATTAATATCATCGCCGTATCGTTTAGCAGCAGCAGGGCGATCAGTTCAGGGGAAGTATTCATGTGGCCCGTCGAGTTTAATGTGACCGCATACAAACAGTTGATCGAAGACGGGCAGCTGCTTGTGGCGATGAAAAACACGGTGATCATCACGGTCATTGGCACGTTGTTAAATATGGTCTTTACGATTCTGGCAGCGTATCCGCTTTCCAAAACCAGGCTGAAGGGAAGAAACTTCATGCTGATGGCGGTTTTGTTCACCATGCTGTTCAGCGGCGGTTTGATCCCGCAGTTCCTGCTTGTCAGCGGACTTGGGCTGGTCAATACGTACTGGTCGCTCTGGCTCCCCAGTCTCATCAGCGTTTACAACATGTTCGTCATGAAGACGTTTTTCGAGGGTCTGCCGGAAGAAGTGGAGGAATCCGCCGCCATGGACGGGGCCAAAGACTGGACGATCTTACTGAAAATCGTCATCCCCTTATCGATGCCGGTCATCGCCGCCCTGACGTTGTTTTACGCGGTCGGTTGGTGGAATTCCTTCTACAGTGCGCTGATCTATATCAAAAGCACAGACAAGATGCCGTTGACGGTCAAACTGTATCAGATGATCGACCTCGTCAGTCCCGATCTGCTGCGAAGCGGGGAAGGCGCCATGCAATTGCTCGTGACGCCGGAAGGGATACGCGCGGCTGCCATTGTGTTCGCCATTGTTCCGATTTTGTGCGTGTATCCTTTCTTGCAAAAATATTTTATCAAAGGCGTATTGCTCGGTTCGGTCAAAGGATGATATCAACGGCGCAAAGCCATACATGTGCAGCGCTTTGATATATATAATGGATTACAGGAGGTCAACAGATGAAGAAAACGAAGAAGAGATGGATTACGGCGTTACTCTCCGCATGTTTGGCGATGGTCGTGGTCTTGTCCGCTTGTTCGCAAGACAGCGCCGATCCGGGCGGCGGTGATGCTCCCGACGATAATGTGGCCGGCGGGACGAATGACAATCCGCCTGCAGCGGCTGAAGACAAGTACGACAATGTGCCGAAGAAAATCAGCGTCTCTATGTTTGACAGGGGGCAGGTATCCAGCGATGAAGGCACCTACGAAGAGAACCGTTGGGTCAAGTGGATCCGCGAGCAGTCGGGAATCGACGTCTCCTTCGTTCCGGTTCCGCGCAACCAGGCGCAGGAAAAATTCAACGTACTGGTCGCTTCCGGGCAAGCTCCCGACCTGCTGTGGGAATATGACCGGAATTATATCGGAACGCTCGTTACGCAAGGCGTTATCCAACCGATTGACGAATATATCGAGAAATACAGCACTTCATATAAGAAATATCTGGAAGAAAATCCCGAATTGAAGCCTTACCTCACATTCGACGGCAAAATGTATGCGGCAACATCGAAGCGAACCTTGTTCACGATCGCGAATCACGGGATGTGGATACGGCAGGACTGGCTCGACAAGCTGAACCTGAAGACGCCAACGACCATCGACGAACTGGTTCAGGTGGCCCAGGCGTTCAAGGAAAACATCCCCGGCAGCGTACCGATTGTCGGATACACAACGATCGATATTTATGCGGCTTTGTACGGAGCGATCTATACCGACTGGTATCTGGAAGACGGAAAGATGGTATACGGCCCGACGACGGATCGTTTCGGCGATGTCATCGAACTGGAGAGGAAAGTATATGAACTGGGACTCGTAGACAAGGAATACCTGACGGATAAGGACAACCAACGGGCGATCCAGTTATGGGTGACCGGCAAAGCGGGCATCTGCATGTGCCAATGGAGCGGCTCAAAAACCGATATCATGATGACGGATTTGATGAAGAACGATCCGGAAGCAAAACCGGTTCCGCTTGAGTCGGTGGCCACGCCTTACGGCACATTCGGAACGTATCAGGAAACTCCGGCATTTATGTATATCACGTTCAATAAGGATATGAAAAACCCGAAGGCGGCCGTCGAGTACCTGGATTGGATGATCGAAAAAGGTTGGAGAACGCTGGTGTACGGAACGGAAGGCGTTCATCATAAGCTTGTGGATGGTGTAGCTCAGAAGCTGGACGCCGACCAATTCAAAAAAGAGGTCTCGTACGCTAATGAATATGCCATTTTGAGAAATGAAACGGTAAAACCGGAAGATTTGATCATTGCAGCGGCGCCGGACGAAATATCTCAGAAGTATGCCAACCTGAGGGCCCAGGCGCTGGAAACGGTGATGAAACACGAGTTCAGGCGCGATTTTCCTTACCAGCCCAGCTTCGCGGAAATTAACGAGATCAAAGCGTCGTTGAAAACTACCATTGACGAGCTGCGCGCAAAGGTCGTTATGCAGGGAGGAACTTATAACGGCAAATGGGCGTTGGAAGAAATTCGCAAAGAATGGAAACGTCTTGGCGGCGAAGAGGCGGAAAAGCTCGCCCAAGAATGGTATGATCAAAACAAAGCGAATTTCTAACTAGGAAGGTTTGGCAGGAGGAACAGGCATGAAGACAGTCCAGAACCGCTTGATGAAAAAAGTGATATTGGCCCTGTTGATTCTCCTGTTCCTCTTTGTTTTTGCAACCGCTTTTGTTTCCTATGTCGTCATTGCCCAAAAGTTGAGCCATGAATTGATCAGCACGAACATGCAGCTGTTGAAGCAGATCGATCACAAATTCAATCTGACGTTGAAAAATATCGATAAAGCGGCATTTCAAATGCTCGGTTACCAGGAGATTCGCAAGTTTTTCGATGTTGAACAGACAGAACATGAATTACGGGAAAACGCTTATAAGATCGACAAGATAACGAACTCTCTTATCAACAGCGACGAGTACGTTTTTTCCGTGGATCTGTATTCGTATAAACATCAACGTCTCCTCTCCGGCAATGTGCCGATCGATGAAAACCCGATGAAAGATTACGAATGGGTTACGCAATTCGAACATTATGACGGCTTTGCCAACTGGTTGCCGATGCGGCGTTTGTTGATCAGAGGCGGCAATTATCCGATTTACAGCAACGTCGTCACCCTGGTGAGGACGTATCCGATCATCCATTCCGACGGATTTCGCCGCGGGGCGATCGCTGTCAATATCAAGGAGGATGCGCTTTACTCGCTGCTCGGAAACGAACGGGATCCGCGTTCGGACTATAACTTCATCATAGACGGCAGCGGACAAATCGTGCTCCATCACGACGAGAGCAAGCTGGGTAAAGATATCAGCGAATTTTCGTACATCTCCGCCGTTTTGCAAAACGGACGGGAAGAAGGGTATGTTCATGCCGATGTGGAAGGGAAGAATTCGACCGTTTTTTATGTGACTTCGGGGTATACGGGATGGAAGCTGATACGCGTTGTCCCGGTGATCGCACAGCAACAGGCGATGGTCGCGATGCGCAATACGCTGCTTGCCATCGCATCCGTTCTGTTCGCGGCAGCGGCGGCTGCGGGCATCGGCGTCGGATTATGGACGTTAAAACCGATTAACCGTTTTATGACCTCGATCTCGAAAAAGCTCACAACGCATCCGCTGCACGACTCCGGGCGGAAGTACGCCGACGAGTTCTTGTACTTCGAATCGATCGTTCAAAATATTTTGAACGACAGCGAACGTCTGCACCGGCAAATGGCCGAGAGCAGGCCGATCGTGAAATGGCGCCTGTTGATGGAGCTGCTGTCCAACTATCGCGTGAATTTCAAAAATGTGAAGAGATACATGGAGATGAACGGCATCCTTCTTTATCCGAACCGGTTTATCGTGATGAGCGTGGAATTCGACAACAAGGCGGAAATCGCGGAACCGCGCGACTTGCTTCTGTACGCGTACGCATTATGCAACGTCGCCGAAGAGCTGATGAACGCGGAAAGCAGGGGAGCCGCCATCGAGCTGGAAAACGGACAGTGTGCGATCATTATGAGCTTTGACGAAGATGACGATGCGGAAAAATATGTAATTCGTGCCGTCGCTGTCGCGGATTTGATCAAAAACTTCGTGCAGGAATATTTCAAGCGGACGGTGACGATCGGTATCGGTGGCAGAGTCCATTCGATGAAGGACATCCATCTGTCCTACAAGCAGTCGCAGGAAGCGCTCAAATACAAACTGATCATGGGGAACAACACGATCATTACGGCGGACGACATTGAAGGTTATCATTCTGCGGAGTTCCATCGGTTGTTCGCGATGACGGACAGTATTATCGATGCCCTGAAAATGGCGGACGCGGAAAAGATGCGGCATCATGCCAAGCGGTGGTTTGACGCCTTTATGCAGCACAATGTGCCTCCGGACATGATCAAACAATTGAACGTTCAATGCCTGATGAACGCGGCAACGTTAGCCGGCGAAATCGGGGTCGGCCCCGAGGATCTGGCGCCTTCGCAAAATATATACGAGGCGTTGAATCAATACGAAAGTCTGGACCAAATCAAGCAATTTCTGATTTCCACGCTGGAAGACTTCATAGGCAAAATCAAAGCGAAACGAAGCAGCCGCGAGAAAAACGATACGATCGAGAACGTTATGCAATTTATACGCGAGCATTATATGCGCAGCGACTTGTCGTTGAATTATTTGGCGGATAAGTTCGATGTCAGCGTGTCGCATTTGAGCAAAATGTTCAAGGAATTCACTTCGCGCAATTTTATCGATTACTTGATGGAAATCCGCATTCACAAATCGAAGGAGCTGCTGGCGGAAACGGAAGTCAAAATTCGCGAAGTCGCCGAATCGGTAGGTTATACGAACGTCAACAGCTTTGTCCGTATTTTCAAGAAAATGACCGGTCTGACGCCGGGAGAGTACAGGGAGAGAGAACGGTCAAAAAAGGAATAGCCGGAATACGGCTTTTCCGTGAAGGGGAAAAAGGAAAGCGCTTACAAACGGAGGCGTTACCTATGACAGATTTACAGGACAAACTGAAGCGATTGGAACCGGATTATAATCCGGATCTCAAACTGCTGCTTGTTCCCAATAAGAAAACTTACCATACCGCTCTTAAGATGGAAACGCACCCTTTTCTCCACGGTATCTATGAGTCTTCCGTTTATGCCCTGAACCTGCTGGATAGCGGGATCGACCGATATGCCGACCGCGCGGCCGAAATCCTGGATGTGGTCTCCGGTTTGCAGGACCGGGATCCCGCAAGCCCCACTTACGGCGTGTGGCCCTATTTTTACGAGGAATCTCTGCAGCAGATGGATATTCCGGATTGGAATTTTGCGGATTTCATCGGCAAGAAAATCGTACTGGCGATCAAGCGCCACAGGGACCGACTGCCTCCCGCTTTGCTTTCCGAGTTATTTTCGGCCGTCAGCAATGCTTGCGCGGCGATCATCAAGCGCGATGTAGGACCAGGCTATACGAACATTGCCGTTATGGGCGCTTTCGTTACGCTGGTCGGGGGCGAAGCGATTGAGGAGGCCTCTATTGCGGAGTACGGACTGAACCGGATCAAACGGCTTTACGACTACACCATGCGGCTCGGGACTTTTACGGAATATAACAGCCCCCACTACCTTCCTATAACCATTGAAGAACTGCATCACATTTACACGGAAACCGGAAGTCCGGAGGCCGTCAAGCTAACAGGAGAACTGATCCGCCTGGCATGGGAAACGATAGCGAAGCATTACCATCCCCGTACAGGTCAATGGTCCGGTCCCCACAGTCGTTCCTATGCGACGATGCTGGAACCGGAACGGAAGGAGTATCAATTTCTGAAGGAAGCTATTGGAGATCATAGCCGACCGGATGCGATCCGCTGTCCGGACGATTTGCTGCACTATTTCAACCAGGAGGAGGAGCGGCACATTCAAGCGGCAATACTGGATCAGGAAGAAGCGGGATATCAATGCTATGCGACGACTTTCATCTGTGAAGCTTTTTCGTTGGGGACTTTCACGAAAGAGATCATGTGGAACCAGCGCCGCAACTTGATCGCTTATATTGACAACCATGGAAAACCCGCATATGTGCATTTGCGCTTCATAAAGGACGGCCGTGACTGTTCATCGGCGATTTTTACCGGGGTTCAGGACAATGGTTACGTGCTTTACGGGATCAATATCGCAACGGATTACGGCGATTGGCACCCGGTTCTGGATCCGATCAACGGCTGCTTTGAGGCGGAAGACCTGCGGATCCGGCTGGAAATCGGCGGAGCGGTAGACGGCGTTGAATGGTCGGCGGAGGATGCTTGCGGCTTCGATGCGGCGATAACGATCGGCGGTCAAGTGCTGCGGATCAAGCAGGCGGCTGCCGCATCGGATCTGGGCGTGCCGGCGTTTACCGTTTCGCGGTCGGCCGAAAGCCAAGTGATCGGGGTGGACTACATTATTTATTCCGGCCTCAAGACCAACTTCAATTTTCACGATTGGGATCGTGCCGCTTGGGTTTATCTGCTGTCCTTGTCGGAGTCGTGCGAGGTTGTGCGGACGGATGTCCATACGCATAACGGGGTTCTTACGGCCAGCTGCGGAGAGTTGGACCGTCAGATAGGCATATCACTTCTGACGAAGCCCGCCGGCGTGAAAGCTTTGCTTCAGGGGAATCAAATCCGGTTTTAAAAAATGTAACCCTCTTCATTAAAGGCGAAAAGAGAGAGGAGATTCACAATGGGAAAATGGAGCAAGTTCTATCGAGGTCGCTTGCTGTTATTTCTGGCTCTTATCATGTTGGCGCCGTCCATCCCCGCCGAAGGGGTTTCCGCAGCCGACACCTTGTTGAAAACCGGAAATTATTACTATCTTCCGACAGCGGATGGAGGCAGCTTGCCCGACAAAGGAGCGGCCGATCTTGTATCGGCAAGCGAAGGCGTGCTTTTTGACGGATTGACTTCCACCTACGCCGGATGGATGGGGAGCGCCACTTCCAAAGGGACCGTGCAGGTGGTATTCGACCTGTTGAAGGACTACCCGCTTGACCGGATCCGTGTGGTTCTGAATTCGCCAAATAGATTTTGGGGATTCAAAGAATTTACCATGAAGTACCGTTCCGAGGCTGTTCCCGATTATTACTATATTGCAACCAAACATGTCCGGGAGGGCACGGACTTAAACTATTCGGTAACCGTGCCGATGTCGAACAAGTCGGCCCGATTTATCGTCATCGATATTAAACGCTCCCACGCTTATCAACATATTCCGCTCACCGAGCTTGAAATTTACAGAGGCATTGGCGACGAGGGGCAGAATCCGGGACCGGCGCTCACGGCGGCAGAGATGCGGGAAGAAATGAAGAAAGACGGCATGATGGTGGACAAATACGGACAGTGGATCTATGAGACCTGGCCGGGCAAAGTGACATCCGACGAACAACTGCGGCAGGAATACGCGGATGAGGCCCAAGCGCTGGCGGATGTTTCGTTGGATCTGACGAAATACGATTCGTACGGCGGGATCAAGAGCGGAGGCAAGTTCGCCGGCACAGGCTATTTCAGAGTTCAGCAAATCGACGGCAAGTGGTGGTTCATTACGCCGGCCGGGTACAAGTTCTTTCTGAAAGGTGTGGACGCGACCAGCCTCTGGGAGTGGGGATACGGAACGCCGTTGAAGAAAGAGGACGGCACCCCGAGGCGGGTGTTTGAGGAACTGCCCGATCCGGTCGAATTCGCTCCCGCCTATGCCAGCGATTCCGATGGCAACGTGATCGGATGTCCAGTGCCGGGAGATGGAATAGATCGCGGAAGTGTAAGCTTCGTTATCGCCAACGTCATGAAGAAATATGGAAGCGATTACGAGGCTAAATGGGAGGACATCACCAAGAAGCGTTTGATCGATTGGGGCTTCAACGCCTTCAGCAAGTGGACCAGACCAATTAATATCGAGTTTCCTTATATTCACCTTCTTCAAGACTCCAGATGCTTGAAGAAGATTCTATGGACCTACGATGTTTTCGACCCGCAGAATGAGTCCATCATCGAAGACTTCTTGAGCCCGCAGCTTAAAAAAGCGAAAAATGACCCGTGGCTGATCGGCTATACCTACGATAACGAGGCCGGGTGGACCAGTGATATTGTGAGAGAAGTGCTGACCTACAATTCCACTTCTCCGGCAAAAAGCGCGTTCGTTGATTTTCTTGCCCCAAGATACAACAACGACCTCGCCGCCGTTAACCAGCTGCTCGGTACGAACGCCGCATCGTTCGCCGAACTGAAGGATATTCCGATCAATATCGCCAAGGTTCCGGCCGTGGATGTATCGGAATACATCAGGTTGGCTTCCAGAACCTATTTCACTACGGTCACCAAAGTAATCAGAAAATACGACACGAACCACCTGTTCCTTGGCGTATCCGTCGTCCCCACGTGGCGGACCAGTCTGGATTGGGATCAGGCGGCCATGGAGTTTGTGGACGCCTTCTCCGTGGATAATTACACGAACGACCCCAGTTGGATTTCCAGATACGAGGCTTACGGAAAACCGCTGCTGAATCTGGAATATTCATTCGGCACGTCCGAACGCGGGCTGTCGCCCGTGAATGCGGCGACGAAAATGAAAAACGCGGCGGAGAGGGGCACGGCTTTTCAATCTTTCGTCGAAGGGCAAGCGGCGCATCCCTTGTTTGTCGGGTCGGGTTGGTTCACCTACTACGATCAAGCGGTCCCGGGGCGCAGAGACGGCGAGAATTTCAACATCGGCTTATTAAACCAGCAGGATCAGCCTTATACCGATATGGTTAATATTATGAAGACCGTCAATGAAGGTTTGGAGAATGTTCATCAAGACTCGTCGCCCGTCATGAGGCCGGATCCCGTCCCGATCCGGATAGAAGCCGAAAAATACAGCTCGCAGATCGGAATCATAACCGAGACGGCTTCCGATACCGGGGGAGGACAAAATATCGGTTCGTTAGACCCGGGAGACTGGGTTGCTTACAGCGGCATCAATCTGACGGGGATGGACAACATGAGCTTCAGATACGCCTCGATCCGTACAGGCACGATGCGGGTGCGTCTCGGAAGCCCTTCGGGCACGATCATCGGCACGCTTGATATAACACCCACGGGCGGATGGCAGAACTGGACTACGAAAAACATCGCGATTGCGCCTACCGTCGGCTTTCAGAATATTTACTTCACGTTTGAACGGGATGACGGTCAAACGGTTGCCAATCTCAATTATTTTGAAATTCCTGAAACTAATGAAGCCGAAAATGCCGTGTTAAGCGGAGCGGTTGCAGCGAACCATTATTCAGGGTATACCGGTACAGGATATGCAGACTATGTCAATGCAAACGGGGATTACGTCGAATGGACGGTGAACGCAAGCGCTGCCGGAACGTATGCGTTAACCTTCAGGTATGCCAATGGCGGCAGCGGGGATCGTCCGTTGAAAATAACCGTCAATGGAAGCGTCGTGAACAGCGGTTTGTCCTTTCCGCCGACAGGCGGCTGGAGCACATGGTCGACGGTAAGCATCAACGCTTCTCTGAATACCGGAACGAACACGGTGCGGGCAACTGCGATCGGATCAAGCGGCGGCAATGTGGACTCTCTGACTGTGAAGCGCTTCGACTTGACGCCTCCCCGGATTTCGATCGGCGGCGTGGAGGACGGACAAAGTTATACGGAAAGCGTCGTCCCGGTGGTGACGGCTGACGATGCCGAGAGCGGAGTCAAGAGCCTTACTATGAAGTTGAACGGGGAAGATTGGACGGCAGGCACGGCGATTACGGCCAAAGGAGAGCATACTTTGACCGTGACGGCGACCGATAACGCGGGCCACACGTCGACGAAGACCATCCGTTTCACACTTTATCACGGCACGCAGCTGCAGGTGGAGCCCGCGTCGGGCGTATACAGCGATACGACCGTCCTGAATGCAGAGTTGAAGGATTCGTCCGGACAGCCGGTATCCGGCGGGACGGTGACTTTCGCCGTGGCAGGGACAATTGTCGGAACCGCGGTCACGGATGAACAGGGAAAAGCATCGCTCGATTATACAGTGACCGTTGGCGCGGCGCCGAATGCGGATACGCTTTCACATGACGTACATGCCGTTTTCGCCCAGAACGATGCCTCCTATCTTCGCGGCAGCGAAGGAAGCTCCATTCTGACGGCGGGCAAAGAAGAAGCGGACATTGCGTACACGGGTTCAACGGTAGTATCCTCCTCTGCCGAATTAGCGCTTGCCGCCCGGGTGACGCAGCAGGATGACGGAGAACAGGGCAGTTTGGCGCAATTGCCGGTACGTTTTATTTTGAATCGTATTCATACGGACGGGACTGCAACCTCTGTAACGGAAGCGGTATACGGTACAGACGAAACGGGTAGTGTATCCGCATCCGTTCCCCTTCCTGCCGGTTTATATGAGATCAAGTCCGAACTCATGCCGAACGGCTATTACAAGACGGCGGAAAACACGGTAGTCGCGGCCGTTTACGATCCGGGGACGGGGATGCGGATAGACGGATGGCTGGAGATTCCGCCGGGAAGCGGCGAGTTCGGCGACAATGCGAAGAAGCTGATCATCGAAACCGAATGGCAGCACGGTAAGAACGGCTTGCTGCAGGGCAATCTGACGCTCCTCTCCGAACCTCAGGGGCTGCGTTTGGAAGCGCAATCCGCCGAGTGGATGGTTGTAACGGAAGATTCGTACGTATATTTGCAGGCGGTTGCTCAGGATGATAATGGAGAAATGTATACCGTCCGAATTATGGCGCCGGCTGCCTCCCCCGAAGGCGGCAATCCGCAGACTACCGTTTCGGTGACGATCTGGAAAGGAATGCAAACGAACGGGACAGCGTTGTTCCAGGTATTCGGCCAAACGTTCTACGGGTTCGTCCTGGAGACTTGATACGGCAAAAAACGTATCCCCGCACGACATGGATCGTGCGGGGATACGAATATTTCATATCATCACGCATCATTATCATGAAATGATACGGGGAGGATAAAGATAATGAGAGTGAACGATGACCCTTACGTCAATAATGTGGAAAGGAAGATCATTGAAAGCATCGCCAAGGGAAAAACAAACCGGGAGATCGCAACTGAGATCGGAAGATCGGAAGCTACGGTTAGGAACTATATCTACATTTTATTTCAAAGATTCGGATGCAAAAACAGGACAGAGCTGGCTATGTTATTTCTGGAGAAGTTCGGAAAAAAATAACAGTATTTTCTACTCTATAGGAAGCGCTTACACATATTTATAATTCAGGGCAGGAGGCTGATAAAAAATTCTCCGTGGGGGGAGGTTACATGAATATGGGAAAATTTCGTAAATTGTTTCAGGGGCGTATTTTCAAAATATTTTTGGCACTTATCATGCCAGCCTCGTTTATTCCTGCCGGAAGCGTTCATGGGTCGGGCACTTTGCTGAAAACCGGAAATTATTATTATAGCCCTGCCCCGGATGGAGGCAGCTTGCCCGATAAGGGATCGACGGGGTTGGTATCTTCTTCGGAGGGCGTCCTATTTGACGGATCGACCTCGACTTATGCCGGATGGATGGGAAGCGCCTCTTCCCAAGGAACGGTGCAGGTGGTCTTCGACCTGCTGAAGGACTACCCGTTGGAACAGATCCGGGTGGTGCTGAATTCGCCCAACAGCTATTGGGGATTCAGGGAGTTTACCATGAAGTACCGTTCGGAGGCTAATCCCGATTATTACTATATTGCAACCAAACATGTCCGGGAGGGCACGGACTTGAACTATTCGGTTACCGTGCCGATGTCAAACAAGCCGGCCAGGTTTATCGTCATGGACATCAAGCGTTCGCACTCCTATCNGAACTATTCGGTTACCGTGCCGATGTCAAACAAGCCGGCCAGGTTTATCGTCATGGACATCAAGCGTTCGCACTCCTATCAACATATACCTTTTACGGAAATTGAAATTTATCGTGGCACGGGCGACGAGGGACAAAATCCGGCTCCCGCGCTTACGGTAGAAGGGATGCAGGCCGAACTGAAGAAAGATGCCAGGATGGCGGATAAATACGGGCAGTGGATCTATGAAACGTGGCCTGGCAAGGTGACATCCGACGCGCAGATGCAGCAGGAATATACGGATGAGGCGAACGCGCTGGCGAATGTTTCACTGGACGTTTCCAAATACGATAAGTATGGCGGGATTAAAAGCGGAGGAAAGTATGCAAAAACCGGCTATTTCCGGCTGCAGCAAATCGACGGCAAATGGTGGTTCATCACACCGGACGGTTACAAATTCTTTCTGAAGGGCGTGGATGCGGCAAGCATATGGGAATGGGGATACGGGACGCCGCTGAAGAAAGCGGACGGCACCCCGCGGCAGGTGTTCGAGGAGCTTCCCGATCCGGTCGCGTATGCTCCTGCTTATGCAAATGATGCCAATGGCGAAAGGGTCAGCTTCGTCGTCGCCAATGTGATGAAAAAATACGGCAGCGATTATGAGGCGAAATGGGAGAATATCACCAAAAAGCGGTTGATCGATTGGGGCTTCAACGCCTTCAGCAAGTGGAGCAGACCGAATAATGTGAAGTTTCCATACATTCATGTGCTGCAGGATCCGGCAAGTTTACGAAGGATTAAATGGACATACGACGTTTTTGACCCGCAGAACGAATCCATTATCGAAAGCGAGTTGAGCGCACAGCTTCGTAATGCGGCGAACGACCCGTGGCTGATCGGCTATACTTACGATAATGAAGCCGGGTGGAACAGTGAAATTGTGCAGGAGGTGCTGAGGTACGATTCGTCTTCCCCGGCGAAAAGCGCCTTCGTGGATTTTCTGGCGCCAAGGTACAATAACGACATTGCTGTCGTCAACCAGCTTCTGGGTACGAACGCCGCATCTTTCTCGGCTCTCAAGGATACTAAGATCGATTTCGCCAAGGTTCCGGCTGTGGATGTATCGGAATATATCAGGCTGGCATCCAGAACGTATTTCTCGACGGTCAAGAATATAATCAAGAAATACGATTCGAACCATCTGTTCTTGGGTGTGTCTGTCGTTCCGACCTGGCGGACCGGTCTGGATTGGGATCAGACGGCCATGGAGTTTGTAGACGCTTTTTCTGTAGATAATTATACGAATGACGCGGGCTGGATTTCCCGATATGAAGCGTACGGAAAACCGCTGTTGAATCTGGAGTATTCCTTCGGTACCGCCGAACGCGGGTTGTCGCCCGTCAATACGGCCACAAAAGTTGCGAGCATCGCGGACAGAGGAGCGGCTTACAAGTCGTTCGTAGAAAGCCAGGCCGCCCATCCGCTGTTTGTGGGCTCCGGCTGGTTTGTGTATTACGACCAGGCTGTGACAGGTCGCAGAGACGGAGAGAATTTCAATACAGGCTTGGTTAACCAGCAGGATCAGCCTTATGCGGAAATGGTCAATACCATGAAGACAGTGAACACAGATCTGGAAAATGTGCATCAAAACGCGCCGCCCCCGGTCGTGCCGGACCCCGCCCCGGTCAGGATCGAAGCCGAAAAATATAGTTCGCAGATGGGAATCGTCACCGAGACGACTTCCGATACCGGGGGAGGGCAGAATATCGCTTCGTTACACCCTGGAGACTGGGTTGCTTATAGCGGCGTCAATTTGACGGGGATCGATAGCATCGGTTTCAGAATCGCCTCTATCCGGACCGGAACGCTGCGGGTGCGTGTTGGCAGCCCGACGGGTACGATCATAGGCACGCTTGATATTGCGTCCACCGGAGGCTGGCAGAACTGGATCACCAAGAATATCGCGATTACGCCTACCGTCGGCATCCAAAATCTTTATTTTACGTTTGAGCGCGATGACGGTGAGGCGGTTGGCAATATCAATTATTTTGAAATTCCTGCAACTTATGAAGCGGAAGATGCCGTGTTAAGCGGACCGGTTATAGCGAACCATTATTCGGGGTATACCGGTACAGGGTATGCAGACTATATCAATGCAAGCGGAGATTATGTCGAATGGACGGTGAATGCAAGCGCTGCCGGAACGTATACTTTGAGATTCAGGTATGCCAACGGAGGCAGCGGGGATCGCCCGCTTAACATTACGGTCAATGGAAGAGAAGTCAGCAGCAGCTTGTCCTTTCCGCCGACCGGCAGCTGGAGTACATGGTCGACGGTAAGCATCGCCGCTTCTCTGAATGCCGGGACGAATACGGTACGGGCAGCCGCGATCGGATCCGGAGGCGGCAATGTGGACTCTCTGACCGTCCGGAAGAGCCCTTCATAGTAAGCGCGTTGAAAGCGATGTTACAAAGGGAAAAATTGAACGCCTCCATCGTTGATATCGCACAAACGTATCCCCGCACGGCATGGATCGTGCGGGGATAATTTCATTATTGCTTTTGAAGTAATATGTTTACTATATTAAGTAAGGGACTGTGAAAAATATCCGACGTTGTTGGTGCGAGGGAATACATTGAATAAGACAAACACGCTTTTCATAGTTGCGATTGTTTTTGTTACATCGGTTATTCTCGTGCAAACGACGCCAATCTATATCGGTTTGGCGGCCGCTTTGCTTGTCGCCATGTTCTATCTATTCTCATCTAACGATAACAAGGGCGTACTTCTTACCATTACCTTATACATAGCCGGGTTTTGGATCTCATTCTATCTTGCTTCATTTTTCAGATATTCTATCAACGCCTCCGCAGAAACGGAAATCATCCTTTCACGCTTCAGTCTGCTGGGATACATTGCGCCTCTATCTGTATTGGCGATGATTTACAAAACAAAAACAAATTACGTCTCCGCCGGAAGCTTCTCGAGCACGGTTCGTCCGCTTATCTGGCGCGGTTTTCCGGAACCGGTATGGAGATTTCTAATCGTCTTCTCCCTTGTCGCAATCGCATCGTTTAGCTTCGCCATTGATTTTCATCGGGAAGACTTTTATTTATTGCTGTACTATGGACTCCTGTTTGCATTAGTGAACTCGGTTTTGGAAGAACTGTTGTGGCGCGGTTATATGTTAAGCCGGTTTGTCGATTATTTTGGCGAAAAGTTAGGACTCGTCGTCACGAGCTTGGGCTTCGGTTTATATCACTACTCGATAGGCTTTCCATGGCTCATATGCATCTCGTTTTCATTGTTCGGAATGTTGATGGGGGGTATGGCGATCAAGTCCAACGGTCTCCTGCCGGTCATCGTAATGCACTTTGTGATGAACGTCTTATTTGCACTAAGCGGAATGATCTTTTAGCCGTTTGGCAGCTGTTCGAGTTCAGTTGCAGCGGTCATGTGGCCGCGGATATGAATCACAAATATTTTACCCACCGCATAAAAAGGTACCGCCATAATCAACCCGAGAGGACCGAACAAACTGCCGGCGCACAACACCAGGAGAATAATCGTTAACGGATGAATCTCCAGGTGCTTGCCTAATATTTGCGGCGACACGATATTTCCTTCAAGCTGCTGCGCAATGACCATTACGACAATGACCTTGACGACCATGGCCGGAGAATGCGCAACAGCTACCAGAACGGCGGGGGCCGCCGCAATGAACGCGCCGATGTATGGAATGAAATTGGTGACCACCGCCGCCAATGCCAATAAGATCGCATAGTCAATGCCGATGATTAAGTATCCTGTCAGCAGCAGCACCCCGACGCAGGCCGCAACCGTGATTTGTCCCCGAACATAACTGCTTAATGTGTGATCGATCTTGTTAAGCAATCGTTTACTCGTTAATTGCCGGCTTTTTGGAAGCATCCGTACCAGTCCGCCGGCAATTTTCCTATCGTCCTTCAGCAAGTAATACAAGATAAACGGTACAATAACCGCAAAAATAAATGTATTGGTTACAAAGCTCAACGCGCTTTGTATTGAAATTCTGAAAGAATCGATCACAGGCGCCGCATATTGTTGAATGTCAACATTCAGATCCCCGACATATTGCTTAAACCATTCACTTTCCGTCATTTTAATGCCTCTGTCGGCGATCGATTGAATAAGAGAAGGGCATTGGACAATAAATGCGGTCAACTGATTTTTGATCATCGGAGCGAGAAAGTAAAACGTTATTGTTAATAGAGCGATGCTTGCCGTATAGATTAACAAGATAGCAAGAGCTTTCGGCATTTTTCTGTTTACAAGAAACCGAACGACCGGCCGCAATAAATAATATAGAACGACTGTGATAAGCAATGGGAAAAATAATAGCTTCAACACGGCTATGAAGGGATGAAAGATAAAAGCGAAATTTATGCTCGTTCCGATGATCAGGATCACGAGCAGAATGCCGAATCCGACCCGGAAAAAATTATTGTTTACAATCTCTTTCATCCCGCGGCTTTCCTGACCGTCAAGTATTCCGGATTCGCTCCATCCGAATGACTGAAAACTGTGCCTGTGTAAACCTCTTGGAGGAATGGGGATGCCGAGAAATCCCACGGTGTAACGAGTTCCGGCGGCTTATTTATTAATGGAATGCCTGCTTGCTGGAACAAAAAGGCGACAAACTGGGAGCAGAAAAATGCATTCTTTCGGTTAATCTTCTTGTTGAGCAATACCCCGATCATACCCAAGAAGTTGAATTTGTAACGATAACTGTGGTCCATCATCCAGGTGAGACGGTCGTAAATCATATTGTATTCAAGCCGGCTGACTCGGCAGCGGTAAACCGCCAATTCCATCCCGTCATAGAACGAGTCCTCAAAATTTTCTTTGATTAATCCTGCCTCAAACGGATTGTTCAATCTCTTTCTGCCGAAGGTATATACTTCGCGAAGTTCGCTGTCAAACGCAATAGATGCGTGATTGTACGGAGCATTAGTAAATATTCTAATCAATTTGCTAAACCATGTCCCCGTGCTTGTAAGAACTATATAAATGTCTTTGCCCTCCGTCATATGGAAAACTCCTCTCCAAGTTGCTTTCCTACATCGTATATGGAAATCGTTTCTTTCAAAACGTACCGAAGTTGTAACGATCCGCAAGTCCAGGGTCGCAACGATTCCCCGACCTTCGGCGGGCGGGTGCTAAGCTATGCTGCGGTTCCTTTAATTGGGAATATGCAGAGTACTTGGACATAGAATAGTTGTATCAATTAACTTGTACTCCCTGGGGGATATATGAATAAAAAATCGATTGCGATATTACAAATAGCCGCTACTTATATCGGTACGGTGGTGGGAGCCGGATTTGCGTCGGGGCAGTCGATCATGCAGTTTTTCACTGTGTACGGGGGAGCGGTTGGAGGAGCAGGAATAGCGATCACTACAGTGCTGTTTATGTGGATCGGGACAAAAATGATGCTGCTTTCCCACCGGATCAAAGCATTTTCTTATCAGGAACTCAACAATTACTTGTTTGGAGACATTTTTGGCAAAGCGGCGAATATGTTGACTTTTATCATCCTGTTCGGGGTAACAGCCGTAATGATGTCCGGTACCGGGTCCATCTTTGAGGAACAGCTCGGACTGCCCTATCAGTTTGGCATTGTGGTCAGCATAGTACTGAGCTATTTGGTGATGACCAAAGAATTGAACGGAATATTGGCGATTAATTCGCTGGTAGTCCCTATGATGCTATTTTTCACTATACTTATTGCTATTACGGTTGTCGGAACTGATGGAATATTTCAGACGACCGGATGGCAGCAACAACAATTGCATGATTATAAGTGGCTGATCACCCCGTTCACGTATGCCGCATTAAATTTTGCCTTTGTACAGTCGGTTATGGTTCCTTTGGGAAGCGAAGCGGAGGATGAGAGCACGATAAAATGGGGGGGATTTTGGGGCGGCGTCGGTCTCGGGTTTATGCTTCTGATCAGTCACCTTGCGATCAATTCCAGAATGCCTGAAATTATTACGTTCGAAATCCCGATGGCCGAGATTATCCGGAATTTCGGACCGTTATTTCATGTATTGTTCTTATTGGTGATATACGGTGAAATTTTTACGACATTGATCGGCAATGTGTTCGGTATGACCAGACAAATCCGAAGCTTGTACGATCTTCCGAGGAATGCGGTCGTATTGGCAACGCTGCTTGCTTGTTTCCTAATCAGTCAGGCGGGGTTCACTTCACTCCTTACATATCTTTATCCGTTATTCGGGTATATGGGCATCATTCTTCTTATCTTCTTGGCGGCTAAACAAATGCCTGGAAAAACATGGAAACGGCCTTGGCGCAGATGATGCGGTTCAAGGCCGTTTCGTAATGTGTCAGGCAGCTTCCTTGAGCAGTTGACCGGTTTTCCTGCCGAATGTGACGAAATACAAGAGCGCGCTCGCAACGACGATAAAGCATAATACCAAGATGAGATTTCCGTACAAAAACGATTGCGGGCTCGAGACGAACGGATGCAGCCGAAAGTCGAGCAGCGAATTTTCCATCACTTTGGAGACGATCGCCGTCCCGACCGCTCCGGAAATAAACGATGTCATATTATAAAATCCCATGCCTACTCCTATTTGTTGAGGAGGCAATATTTGCGTCACGCTTTCCGTCAATGCCGTCTGAATGAAAGAAAAACCGATGTACATGATGATTAATGCGGCACCGATATACCAAACCCAGTGCCCAATAGATGAAGATTGCAGCAGAAGGCTCATTGCAAGTAATGCAAGCCCCAGGTACACGACAAAATGGCTTCCCCGCTTAACCGTCATCTTTCCTGCAACCGTGCCGAATATGACCGCGCTGAAGGCGCCCGGGAACATGACGAGCCCGATGTACTCCGTACTTAAGCCGTACATCTTGCTCAACATGAGCGGAATCACAAACATCATGGCCAGCACCGTGCTGAAGATGAGAAAACCGATGATGAGCGCGCTCCGGTAAAGCGGATTGGAGAACAAAGACGGATCGACAAACGGTTCATCCGCACGGCGGATCCGCACGATAAACAAGACGAGCGAGACGGCCGAAATAAGCAGATAAATCCAGTCGGTCTCTGTCGTAAACAAAACAAGCGTCGAAACCGTAATGCCCATCATCACCGCTCCAAGCACATCCAATTTACCCGTTCCTCGGCCCTCCTTAGGCAACAGCTTTTGGAAGAAATATACCGCGACGAGTACGGGGAGCGGGACCAAGAACAAAAACGACCAATGAAACGATCCTGCGACATATCCGCCAAGAACCGGACCGATGCCGATCGCAAAGGAAACGGTCGATGTAATGATGCCGAACATCTTCCCCCGTTCCTCCTGCGTAAAATATCGGGCTACCATGACCATAACCAATGCCGGGATGGCGGATGCTCCAGCCCCTTGAATCGCTCGGGATACAATGACACCGGGGTACCACGATTGCAAGGCAAAGCCTAGAATGGAACCCAAGCTGTACAGAACGATTCCGGTCGTGATCAGTTTCTTGACACTGAATATATCGGAAAGTTTACCGAAAATGACAGCCCCCATGCCGAATACTATGATGAAGATCGTGATCACCCAGCTCACGCCGGATTCATCAAGTGCGAACTGTTCGGCGATGTTGGGCGTGGAAACGTTAAAAACCGATTCGTTGAGTACGGCAAAAAAGAGGATGTAATAAATCCATGGAACGCTCTTCTTCATATTATACGTTGCCGCGGCAGTATTTGAATTTCTCTCCGTGTGTATCATCTCTTTATGCTTCCTTTCTTTCTAAGGGTAAGTCCCGATTGAGCCGGTCCCGGATGTTTTCCCAGGACGACAATGTTTCAAGCAATTTGTTTTCCTGTTCCTTCAGCACTTCCATTTGTTGCCGAACTTCGATTAGCCTGCTCTCGTAGAGAGAAATCGCTTCACTCACGCATTGGAATTCGCTGACAGGCTCGCATTCCGAGCCGGCGTGGCCCAAGAAGTGTGCGATTTCATCCGTGCCAAGCCCCACACCCAAGTAAAATTTGATCAACTGAATGCGCTCAATATCGGCTTGACTGTAGCGGCGGTATCCGTTTTCCGTTCGCTTCGGGTTCAGCAGCTTCTTTTTCTCATAATATCGAAGGGAACGGACGCTGACTCCGGTTTGCAACGAAACTTCTTTTATGGTGATACGCATCTCCTCCTTTCCGGATATTGCGATTTTAAAGTATGACATTGTGTCAACGTCAAGCATTTTCCAAAAATTTGTTTTGAGAAGTAATGGTATGTGATACTCTTGTAGTGAATATATGAATGGGGGCGTTGCCGATGGATGAACAAGTATTGATTTTCGGGCGCATTGTTCAAGGGGATAACGCATAACCAGCCCTATAAACTGCGTGATGCCCGTCTTATACGAAAGGGGAATCATGTTGGACAACGAAATATTATTATCCGCAGATAAGACTGTCAGCCGGCAAGATAACGTCGTGCTTCGGCCATCAGGTCCATGGACACCGCATGTTCACGATTTCTTAAGGCAATTGGAGAGCGCCGGATTCCCGGCGCAGCGGGTCAATGGCTCCGGATTTGCTTCGGACGGCCGCGAGACGCTCAGCTTCATTGAAGGGGAGTTCGTGCATCCCGGTCCATGGAGCGACGAAGCGATGGTTGAGGTCGGCCGGATGCTGCGACGGCTTCACGATGCGGGTTCATCGTTCGAGCCCGCCGAAGATGCGGTGTGGAAGCCGTGGTTTTTGCGAGAGCTGGGCGGCCCGGGACGGGTAATCAGCCACGGAGACGTAGCGCCGTGGAACATGGTGACTCGCGACGGTATGCCTGTCGCATTGTAGAGGTCGCCGTATGCGAGACGGCCGAAGAAGCCATCGAGGCACGCGTTACCCCGGAAAGCGAGGGGCCGCTCTGGGGCATCGCCTGGAGAGCCCGTGCCGCTGCTTGGATGCTGAGAAACCGGTCCGTATTGGAGAACGCCTTGTTCTAGCAAAACTTAGTTATGGCAGTCAGGTGCTTCACTTGACTGCCGTTTCTTTTTGCCAGCGCTATTGGTTAAGAAAGGAAACAACGGAGGTGTCTCAGAGGAATTGATGAGCGATTATCATCCTATACAATCGCCTAAATTGCAGCAGGAGCTGCAGCACCCCGGTTACAGCTACCGGGAATATGCTCCGGGCGATAGCTTGGCATCGCATGTCGCTTGCTATTGGACTATGGACTTTCATGCAGACAATGGGAATCAATTGCATCGGATCATCCCGGATGGCTGCGTGGATATTATCGTTGACCGCCGATCGCTCTCCTGCTGGAAGGCAGCCTTTATCGAAGGGTTGATGACCCAATTTGAGGTCATGAGTCTTTCCCAAGCCCAGTCTTTGTTCGGCATCCGCTTATTTTCGGAATCAGCGCAGTCCATATTAAAATTTCCCGTCTCTACATTTATCGGTCAACATGTTCTTTTGGAGGATATATGGGGAGCTGAAGGGCTGTTCATGGTTGAAGAAATCTTATTTGCTGATTCAACCTCCAAAATTATTGAAATCGTTGAGCATAAACTGAAATATTTATTATCAATAAACAAGACTCCAACCAATTCTTTGCTACACACAAGTATGAAGTATATGTACACCTTTAAGGGTAGTATCTCAACAGTGGATCTGGCGGAAAAGCTTAGTTTCAGTGAACGGCATCTAAGAAGAACCTTTGAACATGAGCTGGGTTTGAGCCCAAAGGAAATGCTAGGGATCGTTCGATTTCAAAGCATGCTGCAGGAGCTTTATAGCGGCACCCATTCAAGTTTTACGGACATTGCGGTAAAATACGGCTACTATGATCAATCGCATTTCATTAAAAACTTCAAGCGTTATTACGGGATACTGCCCAAACAACTATCGAAAACGGATTGAAAAGTCCGTTTTTTACTATTTTCACAACAAAAATAAAGTTATGATATTCATTGAATCTAGTGCAAAGATATTGATCAATGGGTATGGTGGATAGCGGCGGCCTTGGTAGTCTTCTTATTTTCGCGGTGTACAAGTCAAACCTCAATTATAGGAGCTGAGAGTCATGGGAGTTAAATTTGATATGATCGGCATTGTTGTGAAAGACATGAAAAAGGCTTTAGACTTCTATCGTATACTGGGATTGGAAATACCGGAGAGTGCCAACGACGACATACACGTTGAAGTTGCTCAAAGCGGTTTCCGACTGGCGTTTGACACACAAGAAACCATTAAAGACATTTATGGCGGTTGGGACGAGCCTGCAGGTCATCGTATTGAGTTGGCATTTCTGTGCGACAGCCGCGAAGCAGTAGACGAGTTGTTCAGTAAAACAACGGAGCATGGATACAGCGGATACCGCGAGCCATGGGATGCTTTCTGGGGCCAGCGCTACGCGATCGTGCAGGACCCCGATGGCAATTTAATAAGTCTCTTTGCTTAGCAGCGGCTCATAGAAAAGTAGCTATTTGAAACAATTAGGTCATGAACTTCATTTTGTCATACTGTATGGATAGAATTCGAAATGAAAGGGGAACAAGGAGGATGGGCACATTAAATTCCAGGACCATAACCATTGCCATAGAACGCTCGCACAAAGAAATATATGAATTTGTACACAACCCTGAAAACTTTCCAAAGTGGGTGACTTCATTCTGTCTATCTGCAAGGAAATCCGGAGATGATTGGATCATGGAGACGACAGAAGGGCCGATGAGTATCCGATTCGAGGAAAGAAACAATTTTGGCGTTCTGGATCATTACGTACGTTTTGCGTCTGGGGAAGAAATTATGAATCCTGTGCGGGTGATTCCTAATGGTTCCGGAAGCGTAGTGATATTCACTCTCTATCAGATGCCGGATATTTCGGATGAACGATTTAATACGGATAGCGGAATGGTTGAAAACGACTTGAATACATTGAAAAGTATTTTGGAAAAGTAACAAACCACTGCGCTTAACGATTCAATGGAGGAATCCAAAGTGGGAAATCAGGGATTGAATCGATGCTTGATACCTTTATTATGGGGAACACAAGATGACCAGAAAGCCAATTGAGGAAGAGAAGAACTCCAGCCGGGTATATTGTCAGCAATTTTATAAATCTTGATTTTTTTCATGCAGTAGGTTGCTATTTCCGACATTTATGATCGTTATGGCCTTGGGAGAAATAGACTTCTGTTTCCGCCAAGTGCACTTTCATTACTTGCCGTTACAGACATCACGGAAACAATCGGCAAGGGAATATTACAGATTTTAGCCGAGAAAGCCCTCGCCTTTAGGCATG
>NZ_JAEMXM010000023.1 GCF_016482785.1 Paenibacillus alkalitolerans
CGGGATATACATGGTGCAAGGAATATTCTGAGCAAGGCGCTCTATGGGGAGATCCGGCATTTCGATGTGGACACGAAGACAAAGTATCTACGGATTGCTTAAGCATGAAGTAGTAGATGGGCCGGACCGCCCCATGTGTTAGAGAACACATGTTGCTTACTATAGGCACTTCAATGACACCCCATATATGGTATATGGAGTAGACGCGGCAAACCCGCATCTACGTTGGTGAATGGAAGATGTTGCATGGTAAGAAGCCCCGACTTCAACTTGCGATAGCAAGTAAGTAGGGGAGGTTCACTGTATTTCAGGATGGTATCCAGCGAACCGCCTTCCAAGAAGCCTTTTGCAATTTGTCCGGCAGAAGCCATATTTCTAACCTGAAAGGTTTCCGGATTCACAAGTTCCGGCATGATTTGTCCCCAACCGACGAGTTCATCGGCATCTTGGGATAGTAGTTGCATACCGTCGAATCTCCGCCGATCCATACCGTCCTGGGCATGGTAGGATCCTTCGACACTTTCGTAATGATGAGGGCGGATAGTGTATGAGGCTGGCCCTCTCTGCCCGCAGTTACAATGAGATTTAATTGTCCGTCCGTGATGGGAATCAGGAAGGAATCTTCCGGATTGATTCCCGTCAAATTTAATAGTTGGTAGACGCCTTCCGCCGCTACGCTCGACCTCGAGGTATCTCCTAACATGACCTGAACCCGGTAAAGTCCCCTATCCAAATCAACATTGAATGTGTTTGCGCTCGTTACCCCGTATTTTAGAAACTGTACGGCCGAGCTGCCCACGCCTGTTCCGGATGCTGCGACATTCACTACGTCTTGAGGCGTGTTAAAGCCGTACCCTTTCTCGGAAGCATATGCTTCAGCAGCGCTCACTCCAATATAACCCGGCCCTTGAGGTCCTGCGCCAAAATTAAATTTGTAGACGGTTGGCGTTGACGCGGATGCTAAACCGCCAAACGTAAAAGACAAACATAATACGACAGTTAGCGCGGTAAGCAATACTTTTTTCATAAAATACCTCCTCGTATTGATGGACCATGTCTTCTTCAACAAGAGTGAAAGACATCATGTATTACCGCATTATGTTCAGTTTCTTCACCTCCTTGTGTTCGGATATTTCGCGGCTCTTCTTGGAATCTATGAATGCGCTTTCAATTCTAATTATAGTTATTTTCATGAAAGAATTTCGATTTAATTTTCCGTCTTTTTTGTTAAATATTCAGAGATCGTCTTCAGTCGCTTGCAACGGCAAAAACCCGACCGGTAAGGTCGGGTTTTCAAGCTTATTGCCGCTTAATCCCGCAAGAGGGCGTTGGCGATGAGCTTATCAAACTTGCGGATATCCACCCCTTTTTGCAATTTCACCTTGATACGACCCGCCCGAGTCCATAATTCTACCTCCGCATTAAAATCAAGGAACCCGCCGGCGTTCTCCGTCGACCACATATTAATGGAGGAGTAAGGCAGGGAGTATATCTCCACTTTTTTTCCAGTAAGGCCTTGCGCATCTCTCACAATCAACCTTTTATTGGTGAAAATAGCGGTGTCCCGAAACGTTTTATATGCGGCAACCGCTGCTTCCCCATCCACTAAAATGGCGTTAACATCCTGCGGGACGGGACACTCCGACACCAAGGTCCATTCTAAAATGCTTTGGTTTGCTGACATTTGGTTGGCCCCCTAAGATTAACATTCCATGGTATTCAACATATTCGGAAATTTTCTGTTTCTTTCCTTGCATACACCTTTTTTATCAGACAGTTTGTACGTATAATTGTTATAACAATTGAATAGTATAATAAGGAGGGGAATTCTATGGGCAAGGTGACGGAGATGGAACGTAAGGTGACAAAATTCGGAAACAGTCTCGGTATTACGATGACGGAAGCCTTGAAACAAATCGGTCTTGAGCTTGGCGATACCGTGCATATTGATGTAAGAAAATCGGATGGAGAAATCGTTATTCGCAAAGCATATAAAGTGGAATTGCCTTCCGGTATCGGCCCCGACTTCTTGGAGACCCTGTCGGAAGTCATGGAACAATATGATGAAACCCTCAAGGGCTTGAAGGATCGTTAAATGGTTATTCGCTATTTATCCGTACAAGAGGTCATCGCCATTAATGTAGCTGTGATCCAGAAATATAGCCCCGGGCAACACATAGGTGTCAAGGACAGCGGTATGTTGGAATCTGCGGTTTGGCGCCCCCGCTCATCGGCCTTTGGCGATGACGAGTATCCGACCGTTTTCGAAAAAGCCGTGGCACTCTTTGAATCGTTAGGGCAGAATCCTCCGTTCCAAAACGCTTACAAAAGAACTGCTTTTGCCGCTCTTGTCATCTTCCTGAAGTTGAACGGATACAGCTTTGAAATGGACCGGGAGGTCGCTGAAGATTTTACCGTGGATATGGTTAATCATAAGTACTCTTTTCAAGAGCTCTCTTCGATGATCCGAACGCATTGTATCGATAATAAAGTATAGCAATAACCCGACCCCCGTGAGGTCGGGTTTTCAAGGTCAACTTTCTTTCATTTCTTCACTTACACATGAGGAAGGCGTCTTCTTTCTGACAAAATGTGTCGAATATCGCCTTTCCACATGAGGTGCGCCGGATTTCGAGAATTGTAACGATCGTTTCGGACCTTTGCCCCATGACAAGTAAGCGGTTTGTGACTCTTGCAAGTCCATTTCCCTTGCGGTTTGGCGGAACTTATCCAAGATAAAGCCGAACTACGCCAGATTGCCATCAAGCACACGCTCTAAGTACGGCACCCTTCCAAACCGCCATTCCTCTATACATAAACTATAAGGCATAACCATCTGCAAGCAGAATTAAATCGCGCAAAAGCGCATTGGCAATGAGTATCTCGACTTACCCCCGTTTGTACAATCCGCCGCTACCCAATCCCCTTCTTTTTCAAATCGATCAAATGCCGGCGGTACATCTCTTTCTCCACCCGCTTCGCGCCTGCCTCATCCATCTGTTCGATAAATTGCCTGTATATCTTATCGAACTCCTCGTCGGAGGACGCCATGATCAAGTGGGTAATCGCCTTGTTCCACAAATCCTTGATTTTCGTATTGATGACGCCTTCCGGCGTGGAGCCGTCGGGCTCCAAATTTTCCATTCCGAGCGCGTAATCGTCGTAGTTGAACCGGGACAGCTTCATCGCGGCATTGTACTCATCCGGGCGGGAAAGGATCATCTCCCGCAAATCCGCCCTATCCCACAACTCTCCGGCACGCCATAGCAAGGTGGACGCCTCGAATCCATATTTTTGCTGCCAAGCGATATAGTCCTCGTTCATCAGCTCGCGGACTTCCGGCATATATTGAGGGAGACCGTCCACAAATTCGTACGTTTCGCCTTCCTTGCCGAACATTAAGTCCATCTGGCCCTCGTCCGACCACGCATACTCCGCGAATCGGATGATCCGGTCGGGGCGTGCGGCTTTCTTAGTAATGAAGAAGCCTTGCCAGCCGAGCAGCCGGGAAGCCGGGTAGCGGGGCTCTCTGTCACGGGCCTTCAGCCCGTCCAACACGACGTAAGTTTTGTCTTCTCCCGCCGTATCTTTAATGGTCGGATTAAACTGCGTGTACATGCCGTTCAAAAATTGCGATGCGGCGGCATATTCCGCGCGGTACATGCCTTCTTGGTATTGCTCTTGCTTTGTAATCAGAAACTTCGGATCCAGGATGCCTTCCCGATACAACGAATTCATATAGCGAAACGCTTCAATAAACCCCGGGTTGCGCATAGGATAGAGCACTTCCTGAGCGTCGTCCCGGATTCGCTCCTCTTGTAAATACGGCGAGAATGAATAAATCAAATAGTACATCGACATGCTTCCGCCGAATCCGTTTTTCGCCACATCGAAGAAATCGACTCCCAACGGATATAGTAAAGGATACTCCGTCTTGATTTCCCCCAGGATCTGCTTTAACTCGTCCGTCGTCTCGATCCTCGGGCGGCCGAGATTTTCGTAAATATCCCGGCGGATAAACCAAGGGCGGATCGAGACGATCGGCTTTCCGTTCGTCAGCCGGTCCTTCTGCTCGTAAAAATTGGGCAAGTACCACAGCTTACCGTCAATCGAATGGTACTGAACCATCTCGGGATCGAGCATCCGCCAAAACCCGGGCGCGTATTGATCGATCAACTCGTTCATCGAATACACGAGACCGTTGTCGATTAGCTTGGCTACCGCCGGATTGTTCCAATCGAGCATGAGAGTATCCGGCAAATCGCCGGTGGCGATGATCATATTCAAATAGTCCTCGTCGCTGCCCACCGCCAGCTTGCGGTCGATTGTGACGCCCGTCTTCTCGGTGACCAGCTTCATCGCGTACTGGCCCCTCCACAAATAATTCGTTGCCCAATTGCCGTAGAAATACTGCGTGAATGTAAACGGCGACGTGTCCTGCCTCCAAGATAAGCCGCCGCTCGCCGAAAGCGGCGGAGCCTCTCCGGCTCCGGCGGAGGACGGCTCCGGATCGTGCGAAGACGCCGTTATCTCCCGAGCAAAGCCGGCTTGTTCCCACGGTTCGGGGCCGGCGCTTCCGAAGATGGCCGATAGCAATACAATCAATGCGGCAACAGCCATTATTGTCCCGATGCCGACGGGAAACGCTCCCTTTCTCATCTTCTTCCGCTCCTCCTCCCATTACCGCCGCTGCATAAGCTCCTGATATTCTCCCGGGGACATGCCGTGCTTTTGTTTGAATACGGTGCAGAAGTACGAATGATTGGCCATCCCGATCCGCTCAGCCACTTCCGAAACCTTCCGTTTAGTCAGGCGAAGCATCTCTTCCGCCTTCCGCATGCGGACTTCCGTAATATACTGGTGCACCGTCACGCCCGTAGCCTTCTTGAACAATACGCCGAGATGGTTCGGCGAGACGAACGCCTCTTCCGCAAGCATCGTCAGGCTAAGCTCTTTCGAACCGTATTTTTCTTCGATCAACCGGATCGTCTTTTCCGCGATGTAATCGTCCTTGCGGTTTCGCTTTGAATCCAGCCGCTCCATCAGACGTGCGGCATATTCCTGAACGCGACCTTGAATCTCGTCGAGCCGGTTCAGCGCCAATAACTCCCGGTCTCCCGGCTTCCCGTCCGGCTGCCGGTCATCGTCCAACATCGATAACTCGATCAGCAGTACGTTGATAAGCGCCGTAATGTACTCTTTCCCGGCCCCGGGATGCATCCGAACGAGACCGAACATCCGCTCCAACATATCTTTAACCGCCGAAGGCTGCAAAGCCAACACATGCATACGCAGCTGGCGTGACAGCTCCTGCCACTGCGAGTGAAAATCGTGGGAGAGCTCTCCGAAACGCCGCCGCCCCTCCGCGGCGTCCTCCCAGACGACCGCTCCGCCTATTCCATAGAAGACGCCGTATCCGGCGGCTTCCACCGCTTGCCGGTACGCGTCCTTAAGCTGGACCAACGACAGCGCCGGCGCAGCGACTCCGACGGTCGGGAGCGATGAAGACATCTCGTCCCACGCCGCCAGCAAGCGTTCGGCCAACTGTTTCGGCTCTTCACCGACATCGGCGTCGCCGTTCGCTCCCACCGGCAGCACGACGGTGAACCCGCCCGCGAAATCATCGCAGCCGACGATATAGGCGCCCGCCCCTGCCGTGCGGCGTACCGCCTCGCCGGGCACGGTCTCGCGAGGAACGACCGCCATTACCGCATATCCCGGTGCGTTCATGCCGGCATCCAGACCCAGCAGTTCGGCGGCGAGCTCCTCCAAATCTCCTCCCCTGCCCGACAACAAGTCCAATAACAGCTTCTCCGCAGCGATCCGTTCGCCGAGCTGCAGCCGCTGCAGCAGACGCGACTCCTCGAGCCGCCGCGCGCCGATCTCATCGCACTTCTTAACGACGCGGATCATCGTCTGCCGCAGCTCCTCTTCCTCGATCGGCTTCAACACATAGTCATCGGCGCTCAAGGTGATCGCTTCCCGCATATATTCGAAATCGCCGTACCCGGTCAACACGACGATGCGCACGTCCGGGTTCCTGGTGCGGATGCTCTTGGCCATCTCCAATCCGGACATGCCGGGCATGCGTATGTCCGTTATGATAATATCCGGCTGCAGCAGCATCGCTTTCTCGTACCCGTCCGCACCGTCTGCCGCGGTGCCTGCTATCTCGATGCCGAGCTCGCGCCAGTCCCACAATTCGGCCAAACCTTCCCTTTCCCAACGCTCGTCTTCGACAATCAGCAAGGAGTACATCCCGACTAATCACTCCTTCGGAAGCTTGATGGTAACTACGGTTCCGACTCCCGGCCGGCTGAACACGTCAAACGCCGCTCGATGCTCGTAATAACCGTTTAACCGCTCGATAATATTTTTGACGGCATACCCGCTCCCGCTCGTACTCTTTATTTGCCCGCCGAGCAGCGCCTGCACCCGTTCCTCGTCCATACCCACTCCGTCATCGATCACCTGCAGAACGACCCCGTCCCCCGCCGTGTCCATACGCATCCGCAAAATGATCGTCCCATGACCCCGCTTCGGTTCGATCCCGTGGGTCAGCGCGTTCTCCACCAGCGGCTGCAAAATATTTTTCGGAATACGGTAAAGCAGCAACGCCTCGTCCACATCGAACACAATATCGAACAAGCCTTCGAATCGGAATTTTTGGATATCGGCGTACACGCGGACCATCTCGACTTCATCTTGCACGAGAATGGACGAGTCCCCCTTGTTCAACACGAGACGGTAAAACTTGGCGAGCGAATTGGCTAAACGGACGACCTCCGGGGATTTCGCCTTGCGGCCGACCCAAGCGATCGTAGCCAGCGTGTTGTATAAGAAATGCGGATTTATATGCGACTCCAAAGCGCGAAGCTCCGCTTCTTTCTCCAAAATACGGCTCTTGTAAACGGTTTCAACCAGATCGTGAATCCGACCGGTCATCAGATTAAAGCTCATCGACATCTGCGCGAATTCGTCGTTGGAGACGACCGGAACGGAGACGTTCAAGTTGCCTTCTCTGACGGATTTCATTGCGCTCAGCAATACCTTCATTCTCCGCAGCAGCGCGTTCGTCATAAAATATACAATTACGCTCAGCAGCGCCAAGGCCGCCGCCAGTACGCCGAA
This sequence comes from Paenibacillus alkalitolerans, assembly GCF_016482785.1. Taxonomy (GTDB): domain Bacteria; phylum Bacillota; class Bacilli; order Paenibacillales; family YIM-B00363; genus Paenibacillus_AE; species Paenibacillus_AE alkalitolerans. The sequence continues at coordinate 7,132 of NZ_JAEMXM010000023.1, forward strand.
TATCCGTATCTGGGAATGCTCCATGGCAGAGATGAACGGACGGACCGGAAACACGCCCACCACCCGCAAGCCCGGCCCTTCCAGCGGAGTGGAGATGACGATCGAGCGTACGCCGTTTACATCCGTCACTTCGTTCATATTGCCTTCGGACGGAACGTTCCGCAGCCCAAGCGCCCGCAGCGATTGTCCCGCATCGGGGCGGCGGGTTTCGGAAACGACATGCCCCCCTTGATCGACAATGTAGATGTCTCCGGAATACGGGGCCGCGGACGTATGGAGCGATTCAAAGAGCACGTTCCGCTCCACCTCGATTTCGATCATGCCGACCATATCCGTATATTTGCTGGAGAAAATTTTCCGATTATACGAAAATACATTGGCGTTCGGGCTCGAGCCCGGAAGAACGATCACCGCTTGCTCCTGATGCAGACCGTGCCAGGCCGAAGTGAGACGAGGATCGTTAATGAACGGAGCATATCGCAGATTCGCCGACAGCCTGGTCATATGATAGAAACCGTCGTATAATTCAGGGATCGAATCGTTCGCCATATAGATGCGGATGGAATGAATATACGTATTCTGGCGCCTCAAATTATCCAGAATCGGCGCGATCGTATCCCGGTATTCCTCCAGCTGATACGGTTCGTTGAGGAACGCGTTTCCCAGGAAGCTTTGAATCTTCGGGTCGAAGGCGATCACTTGCGATACATTTTGCACCATGTTCACTTTCTGAAGGATGTTGTTTTTAATCTGCTGGACGTTCTGGTTCATCAATATTCTTCCTTGCTCGATAGCCGCATGGGATGCCTGATAGTAGAGAATCATTCCCATAAGCGCCATGGAAGCGGTGAGTATCGACAGAAAGGTCAGGACGAACTTCGAGACGACGCTGAGGCTCCATTTTTCCAGAAAACGCACGCATACACTCTCCAGCTCGTACTTAGTTATTTCTCATTCTATCACGAGTCCGCAACCGGCCGACATGCCAAAAATTCCCATACCGGCTTAAAACCGGTATGGGAATTGGTGTCATTAATTGTTAGGGAACACGGTCTTCGTCGTTTCATCGACATTGTATTTCACAACGTCGTCATATCCGAGGCCTTTCGCTTTCGAGATCAACTCTGCCTTCAATTTGTTATACTCGTCTTCGTTCTTCGCGAAAACCATCTTCCAGGAGTATTCCTTGATGACTTTGCCGATCTCGCTGGTCTTCTGTTGAATATCGGCAGGCGGCGTAGCCGGAGCCGATCCCGTAAAGATAGCTTTCATCACGGCCATCTTATTGTTCTTCTCGAAATATTCCTTCGGCGTCATCACGCCCATCGCTTCGCGCCAGCTCTTGGTCACCGGGTCCGGATCGTGGTTCAGCGTCGACGTCCACAGGTTGTAATCGTACGGTTCTTCGGTTTCCGGATTGATCGTGGACATTTTCAGCGTCGTGTTGTTGATTTGGTTCATGCCGTCCTTGAACGTACCGCCGCCGTACTCCTCCGGCACCGGTTCGGCGTTCGCGGGCAGCGCCTTCCAGCCGTACTCGGTCACGTAAGGCTTGCCTTTGTCGTCGATATCCCATGCCAGCCCTTTCGGGCCGTAGTTGGCTTCCAAGATACCCTCCGGAGTATAGAGCCAATTCAGAAATTCCATTACGCGCGCCGGATCCTTCGCTTTCGAACCGATCGCCCATACGCGGTTTCCGCCGTACGGATTCATACCGTAAGACACGATCTTCTCATCGGCGAACGGCACCAGCGCGAAGCCTTTGCCAGCCGCCGTATGTTCCGGCGTGTTATATACGTTATCCATCCAAGGGAAGAGGGAGAACAAAACTTGGCCGTCCTTAACCTTGTTCGACGCGTCGGAGAACTTCTGCGTCAACGAATCCGGATCGAGCAAGCCCATCTGGTTCGCATCGAAGTAGAACTTCAACCCTTTGAAGTAGTATCCGTTCTCATCCAACAATCCCTGCCATTCGTCGCTGTTCACGGAGGTGAGGGTGAGGCCTGCGGGATTGAAGCCGTCGCCTTCCTGATAACCGTGGAGCTGCGCGATGACCTTGGCGAGAGTCATGTAGTTGCCGTCCCAGTCGGACCACAACGAGAAGCCGTACGTCGGACGGCCGGAATCGCTCTTCGGCTCCAGCTCTTGCATTTTCTTGAGAACCGGCAAATAGTCGTCCAGCGTCTTGATCTCCGGGCTGCCGAGCTTCTGGTACAAGTCCCAACGAAGATCCGGGCCGAACGTCATCGTCGTGCCTTCGGATGGGCCTTCGCCGATGCCGACATCGTGGCCTATCCCATAAACGGCCGTGCCGCCGCCGAACTGCTTCTTGTTCGCTTCCACCGCTTGCCCTGCGTTCTTTAAGATGTCTGGTCCGTTTTTCTCGAGCAGTCCGTCCTTGTTCCAATCCAGCAGCAATCCGGCTTTAATGGCGTCTTGATAATCTTTGCCGTTGCTGCCGAACACGACCAGATCGCCCAAGTCGCCTCCCGCCATCATCGTTGCGATCTTTTGCTGGCCGCCCGCCAGGTTGGATGCGATGATGTTCAGCTTGATGTTGAACTTATCCTTGATCATCTTTGCGAACCAGCCCGGCTGCTCGCCGGCATAGTTCGCCAGCATGGAGAATACCGTAATCGTAATCTCTTCCTTGGACTCCGCCTCCGTGCCGCCGCCGTTATCCGACGTTTGTTCCGGTGTGTTCCCTTCCGACGATCCTCCCTGCTCCGCAGGGCTTGCGCCTCCGCCGCTGCACGCCGTAGTAAATACGAAGATCGCGATTAATAGCAGGGCGAGTGCCGAACGCATTTTTCCTCTAATCATTGTCATGTGTTCCTCCCTTTGATTACTTGCCGAATTTGACGACCCTTTTTTCCTTCACAATATTTTGAAAGCCCTTACGAGAATGAACGGGTTCACCTCCTTCCACTGGATCGTATTCTTACTGACTCAAGCGGATTATCCCTTCACGGCGCCGATCATAATCCCTCTCACAAAATAGCGCTGGAAGAACGGATACACCAGCAAAATCGGCGCGACGACGATCATCGACACGGTCGTCCGAATCGATGTCGGCGTGGCCTTGTTGGCCAAGTCCATGTTGGCGGAACCGGCCGTTTGCTGCATAAGCTGCGCCAAGGAAGTCGCCTCATTCATATAGCGGTACAGGATAAACTGCAGTGAGAACAGCCGTTGCTCGGTAACCAGAAACAGCGTATCTCTAAATTCGTTCCATTGCCAGACTGCCGAGAATATGGTGATTGTGGCCAGAATCGGCGTAATTAACGGGAATATAATTTTCGCAAAGATGACCAGGTGACCCGCACCGTCGATTTGAGCGGATTCCTGCAGCGCGGCCGGCGTCGACTCGACGAATGTCTTCACGAGAATGATAAAGAACGGCGACACGATCCCAGGCAAAATGTAGGCGAGAAAATTGTTCACCAGCCCGAGATTCAGCATCGTGAGATACCACGGAATGAGCCCGGCGTTGAAGTACATCGTTACGATCAGGAATCGGTACCAAAATTTTCGGCCCCACATCTCGTTCTTCGTAAACAGGAAGCCAAGGAACGCGGAAGCGAGGACGGTCAACGCCGTACCGATCACTGTACGGCCGAGCGACACAAGCGCCGCCGTACCCAGGCCGGGCAGCTTGAACACGTCCATATAATTCGTGAAATGGATCCCGATCGGGTAAAACAGCACGAGCCCTCTGCTGCTTAAGTCGTTGTTGCTGATCGTATTGATAAATAAGTAGTAGAACGGAAACACGCAAATCAAAGTGAATAAGGTGAAAAACGTATAATTCACGACGTGAAACAGCGAGAACCTTTCCTTAAGCGTCATAGCCGATCTCCTCCTTGCACCAGGATGTTTAAATGATGTTTTCGCCGCGAATCAGTTTCGAAAGAAGGTTGGCAGCGAACAGCAAGACGACGCTGACGATCGATTTCAGCAGGCTGACAGCGGTAGCGAACGAGAAGTTGGAATTCAACATTCCGATGTTGTACACGTACAAGTCAAGCACTTCGATGCTGCTCATGTTGATTGCATTCGAGAATACATAGAATTGATCGAATCCCATGTTGATGAAATTCGCGATCGATAAGAGCAGGAGCACGAAGTACGTAGGCATAATTCCGGGAACGGTCACATGCCACATCAAGCGGTACCGTCCTGCCCCATCCACTCTGGCGGCTTCGTACAGCTCCTGGTCGATGCTTGTAATGGCCGCGATATACATGATCGCGCCCCAGCCGAGCGTCTTCCAAACCTCCCACATCGTCATCTTCAACCACGTATGGTCGGCCGATGCGAGGATGTTCATCGGGCGGTCGATCCAGCCCAAGCTCAACAAGAGGTTGTTTACGAATCCGTTATCTACCGAGAACAGCATGAACGCGAACGAATATACAAGTACCCAGCTGATAAAGTTAGGTACGGTCGTAAGCGTTTGCACTATTCTCTTGAATAAAGAGCTTCGGATCTCGGTCAGGAAGACGGCGAAGATGACCGGCAATACGGATGTCAATATACTCAGCGAGCTCATAGCGAACGTGTTGGTCATCACGCGCAATATTTCCTGCTGCCGAATCTCGTTCGAGAACATGGAAGTGAACCAATAGAACCCCATATATTCGCTATCCTTTAGCGGGATCCCCGGCCGGTAATCGTAGAATGCGTAGATCCAGCCGTAGAGCGGTAAATACGAAAACACAAACGCCAATATCAGAAACGGGAGCGCCATGAGAAAGAGCTTGTACTTGTCCCTGATTTGAAACCGCTCTCCAAAAACGGAGGCGTTGGTCGCTTTGCTTCTGGTGATAGTCATCGTTCTCCCCCTTTGTTTTGATCACAACTCGACCACAAACACATTATAGGACGGAGGTAGTACGACTCGATATATCAAAAAACCATTTCAGTTTTGAAAAACCACGGAGTTGCGGTTGAATAATTTTCCTTATGGCAACGAAAACTTTTAGGTGTTATTAGGAAGGGTTATAGACATCGAATCGTTGAAAATCGTCTAAATCACATGTGGAAATGAGGATGGTACAAATGGATAACATCGAGGAAGTGCAAAACGAATTGCAAGATGCCACGGCGAGCGTGGAAGCCACTGATTCGGATGAAGTGCTGGACTTTTATATCGGGAAAGCGATGGACGAGTGCATGAAGCTGCAAGCCGTCGGTCCGATCTCGGAAAAAAATGTCGAGCACCTGCTCACGCAGCTTGCTTACGATTGCTATCGTGTAGGCTATACAGCTTCGCGGGAATCGTGAGCTGATCTCAAATTAAAAAAGGGGGAAATTCCCCCTTTTGCACGATCTCAACCGGTTAGTCAGTTCCTCGATCCGGTCCTCCAATATGGCCCTATCGGACGAAACCTTGTCCAATCCCAAACGATACAAGCGCAACGCTTCGTCCTTATCGCCTGCCGGCGAATCGGAAAACCGGGGATTGTACAAGTCCCCCCATCCGATATATCCCCATACCCAATCGGGATGCTCTTCAATCAATTTCTTAAAGAGCTCATCGGCGGTATTGGTATCGCCTTTATAAAAGTGCGCTTCCGCGTACGAGCGGCGCAGGTTCAATTTATTTTCCTCTTGCATGTCGGTTAAATGCTCCATCATATCCCGATATAACATGATTAAACGATCCCAACTTTCCGGATCTTCCTCCTGCCGGTTCCGGCACTCGTTAACCATATCGGGTATCGTATCGAAGAAAACCGCATCCATAGCATAGGGAAAATCGGTTTTCTCCTCAAACTGATCAAAAGACAGGCACTTGTAAGGAATGAGAACATGTTCTCTGATTGCGGTCCATATCGCCAAAAAACGCTCCAATATTCTTTGATCCGGATCATTATCCAAATAATCTTCAAGCATATCTTCCAATCGGTGCAAGGAGAATTTATCCGGAAGCCACCTGTTCCAAAGCTCCTGTGCAGCAAGCATAAGAAAATCTTCATCAAGGACGTGAGCTTTCGCGATACAGTTCTCATCCACTTGTCGCTGATCTCGTCAACGCTGATATATCCTTCCACTTCATTATTAAATTGCGCCTTATCCGTTATAATGCCTAATTCGTTCAGTTCAACCAAAATCTCGGTTTCCGTCATAGCCTCCAGCTTCTCAGGCGTCCAAGCACGTGCCGCAAAGCTCTCGAAATCCTCAAATGCGTCAATCGGTTTGGGAATCGGTTGGTCATATTTCGGGATACAACACTTCTTGTATTTTGCTCCGCTGCCGCAAGGGCAAGGGTCGTTTCTGCCGACTTTCATGTAATCCTCCCAAGAATCATGATTGGTTCCGCCATTATAAAATGTGATTTCAATTAATTGAACATAGCCGGCCGGTTACGTCTGTACCGCTTCGTCGATTTTGCGCAGTAGCATTTGCAGCTGTGAACGGATCGACTCGAGCTCTTCCTGCCGGACTCCGGTGCGCGCATAAAGCTTGCCCGGCACCTCCGCCGCCCGCTTCTTTAGCGCGCGGCCCTATAGCGACAAAGTATGTTATTCCTGATTAATCGACAGTCTCAACTTCTCCCTTAGTATATCTTCTGATCGGAGCGAAAGCTTGATCGAGCCAATCCTGCGTGATTACTTCTGAACAAACATGTCCGGGTGCAGACGATCGACGGCCATGTTTACGAAGGTGTCATTCTCGGCGCCGAAGGAGGAGTCCTTCATCTGGGCATCCGGCAGCCGGCGGGATATCAGCGGTTTTTCTATCCGTGCTACAATCCGTATTACAACGTCATATTGCCGCTTGTCTTGTACGACTTGCTTGCAATCACGCTTCTGACCACATAACACAGCAAAAAACAAAGAACCAAGGCGCTCTTGCCAGGCTATGGTTCTTTGTCGTGCTCACCGGACGGCTGTTCTGTTACACTACCCAGAATGTTCTCAACACGATAACCAACAAGATATACAGGACTAAAATAACCGCAGTAGAAGTGAAGCCGTAACCTACTGCTCCCATTGTCATCCCTCCCACTGATCAACATACGATATTATATAAATGCCTTCACCTTTGTATGGTTTCGCCACCGGCTGGTTTTATTTCATGATGCAACCGACTTTTGGCGCGAAGTAAGAAAACCTCTACAATTCAAAGAAGCAAAGACCGCGTTAAGTAGAAGCACAACCGCCTCCTGTCTCACTTCGGCACAACGTGGTTCATCCGTGAACCACCGTGTTTCAATGTGAAACAAGCACTCCCATTTAATCACCTCTTGTTTCACTTCGGCACCACGTAGTTCATCCGTGAACCACCGTGTTTCAATGTGAAACAAGCACATCTGTTTAACCTCCTCTTGTTTCACTTCGGCACCACGTAGTTCATCCGTGACCCACCGTGTTTCAATGTGAAACAAGCACTCCTTTTTAACCTCCTCCTGTTTCACTTCGGCACCACGTCGTTCATCCGTGAACCACCGTGTTCAATGTGAAACAAGCACATCTGTTTACCCGCCTCCTGTTTCACTTCGGCACCACGTCGTTCATCCGTGAACCACCGTGTTCAATGTGAAACAAGCACATCTGTTTACCCGCCTCCTGTTTCACTTCGGCACCACGTAGTTCATCCGTGAACCACCGTGTTTCATTGTGAAACAAACACTCCTGTCTCACTTCGCGCGAAGCTGGTACTTCCTTATAACGGAAGCTGTAACGCCGGAATTGCTGTTCACTCGTCAAGGATAAACGGCTTCGCCGTCCTCTTCGAGGTCGGCGCCGTTTACCGTTGAAATATAAGCCAAGTATAGATGTGAAACTTATACTTTCTTATATCTAAATAAAAATCGTGCGTACAGTTTCTGTACGCACGATGCTTTCGTGTCACCTTCGATTACGATTTTGTTCTTTTGCACGCAATCCCTATATTCATTGGCAGATCCTTGATGTATTCGGTAGGCGAGCTTCCGGTGTATTTCTTGAACACCTGGCTGAAATTTTGCGGATAGTCTCCGTACCCGAGCCGTTCAGCCAGCTCGAAAACTTTGATATCCTCGTTTTCCCGCATCCATTCGATCGCCTGAGCGACTCTTCGCCGGACAACATAATTGGAAAATTTCTCGCCGGTTTCCCGTTTGAACAGCTTACCCAGGTAATCAGGATTCATGTATAACATTCGCTGAGCCACCCAGTTCAAGGAAAGATCCGGATTCCCGAGCTGTTCCTCCACAATGCCGATCACTTTGGAAACGATCGCCGAATACTTATTCTTCCGGCTCTCGTACTGCCGATTGGCGATGCTTTCGGCTACCGATTTGAAGAAGGCCTTGATCGCCTGCAGCGTGTCGAGATCGATTAAAGCGACGAGCTTCTCCATGTATTTCTTCTGTTCGCTCGCGTCTCCCAGTCGAATAACCGCCATATACAACTCAATCACATACGACTTGGCGTTCTGGATGTCCAATCGCAGCTCGCCGAGCTGCTCGAAGTAGCGGTCAATCGCCTGTGCGGCATCACTCCAGCGTCCGGTTTTGATCTGCAGGATTAAATCTTCGTCGTCAAAGGCAAATTCCTTGCAGTCGAGCCCTTGCGCATCGGAAATGTCGTGACCGGTGATCAGACTGCCCTCGCCCAAATAAAACCGGTGCTTGAGGCACTCCAGCGTCTGCTTGTACAGCTTCCGCGCCTCCGTCATCTCGCCGGGCTCGCTCAAGGCGATCGTCAGATCGATTTTATAGTATTCCCGGAACGTACAGCGAATCTTGTAGATGAACTCCTGCAAACCGGCAAGCTCCCCGTCGTCTTCGACGACGATCAGCACATGCTCGCCAACGGTGGTGCTCAGCACCGGCCTTGACAATAATTCCTCGGCTATATTTTTCACCGCAAAGATATGTTCGAATTCGAAAGCGCTCTCCAATTGAAACAAGAGCAATCGAACCCGTTTGTTTTCCAGGTTCAGATCGAATAGATTCCGGTAGTATTCCCAGTCTTTGTTTCCGTACGTTTTGTTGGTGAGGAATTCCTTCAGCACCTGCTGCTTCACGTGGGGCAGCACTTTCGTCAGCTCCTCTTTAACGGATCGGACGAATTGCTCCTTATGTTCGTTTCGTTTCAGCTCCGCCGCGACCTCGAGCAGCGCTTCAGTGATCTTGCGCTCGTTGCAGGGCTTTAGCAAATAATGCTTAACGCCGTGACGCATCGCAGTCTGGGCGTACTCGAACTCGTTGAATCCGGAGAGCATAATAATCGCAATCTGCGGATACGTTTCGGCTACTTTGACGGCGAGCTGCAGACCGTCCATCCGCGGCATCCTGATATCCGTAATGACAATGTCCGGCTGTTCCCGCACAATGAGATCAAAAGCCTCAACTCCGTTGCGGGCTTGGCCGACAAGCGTCATTCCCGCAGCCGCCCAGTCGACGATTTTCGTAAGGCCTTCGAGGATGAGCTCTTCATCGTCTACAATAATGACTTTATGCATGCTTCTCCCTCATTTCCATCGGAATGTCCACATACACTCGGGTTCCGGCTCCGTTTTCGCTCTCGATGCGAAGCCCGTATGAGTCGCCGAATGCGATCTCCAGCCGCTCCCGGATGTTCGTCAAACCGATGCCCTGTCCGCGGGTGCGGGCCTCCCCTCTGCGCACTTTGACGAGCAGGTCTTCATCCATGCCCGGTCCGTTGTCCTCGAGGATAAGCGTTAGCCGCTTGTGCCCCGCAATGGAATATAGCCGGATAAAGGACGGTTCATCCGAGGGCTCAAGCGCATAGTGTATGGCATTTTCCACCAAGGGCTGCAGCGCCATTTTCGGAATAAGGCAGCTGTAATAGCGTTCGTCGACCCGCATTTCGAAATTCAGCCGTTCCCGAAACCGAAACTTCTGGATCGTGACGTAATTGCGGACAATGTCGAGCTCCTCCCCAAGCGTGATCAGGGTTTCCTTCAGCGAAATGGAGCTGCGGAACAATTGCCCAAGCGCCTCGATGATTTCAGAGATTTGCTTCTGACCGTTTACTTTGGCCAGCCAGATCACGGAATCCAGCGTATTGTATAGAAAATGAGGGTTGATTTGCGCCTGCAGCGCCTTGAATTGCGTCTCCCGGATGAGAAGCTGCTTCTCATAGTTTTCGTGAATCAGTTCGTCGATTTCCTGAATCATCATGCGGAACGCCCGATGCAGCTTCCCGACCTCGTCCATCGGAAGCGCTTCCATTTCGGTCAACGAATAGTTACCCCTCTGTACCTGCTTCATTCGCTCGATTAAATCCTCAATCGGCCGCGTGATCCCTTGCGCAAAACGAATGGAGACGGCAAATAACAACACAAGGCTGGCGGCAAAACCGATCAGCAGCACCTGTTTCATCCAAACAATCCGGTTAAAAATTTGGTCGAACGGAATGACCGAATAATACATCCATCGGTAGGTCACGGATTGAAAATAAGACAAAAATAACGCTTCCTTGGTCTTGAGTATCTCATATCCCTTTCCATTATAGCCGTCAAAACCGGCGATCCCTTCAACTTGGTCGCCGGCCGGATAGACCGACGTTCCTTCGGCGACAATATGAAGCTCGCTGGTTTTCAAGTCCGTCCCCAGCAGGATGTCGTCGACAATCTCATCCAACCGGACTTGAATAATCAAAGTGCCGATCGGTCTCAGATCAAAATTTTTGTAGGAGCGGATCATCCGGGCTGCGATCAGCTTATCGTTCTCCTGGTCCGGATATATCCAGCGCAACCCTCCCATTACTTTGGCCGATTCCCGGCGAATATGCTCCAGCTTATCAAGCGGGATCGGTTCCTCTTGCCCGGCGAGGAATTCCCTGCCGCGGTTGTTGATAATCCGGATGGATGCAATGTACTTCTCGTTACCGGCGTGTTTGATCAACCGGTCCATGATATCGACCGAAAACAGAATATTATCGTAATCGGATACGGATTCTCGAAGCCCGATCAAATCGTGTTGGAGTCCCTCATCTGTCGCGACGTTGTACGAAAGCTGCTCGACCTTCTTTAGCTCGCTCTCGATCGCTGCGGATGATAAATGAAGCACTTGCGACGATTTCTGGTACAATTGCTTGTCATATGTGGCATATGCGTAGGAAAGTGCCGCGTAAGTAACGGCGAACCCGACCGCCATGATGAGCGATATCAAAGCAAACACCTTATGCCTGATTCGCAGATCGCTCAACCTGAATCTGGTGGAAAATACGGATGTCATGGGATATCCTTTCCGGCCAAGCCTTTTTCCCCAGTATATCACCGCTTGCGATGCCCTACCACGCTATCCTTTCAAGCCGCTTGTGCTGATCCCTTCAACGATATACTTTTGAAACGTGAAAAAGACGATCAGGATCGGCACCAACGACAAAGTGGACATGGCGAACAAGCCTCCCCAGTTGTTGAGCGAATCGGCATCCAGGAACATCTTGAGGGCAAGCGATACCGGGTACATCTCCGGTTTATTCAAATACAAAAGCGGGGTAATGAAATCATCCCACCTCCAGTAGAACGAAAAAATCGCGGACGTCATCAGCGCCGGGATAATCAGCGGCAGAATGACCTTGAAGAAAATGCCGAATTTGCTGCAGCCGTCGATCTTGGCCGCTTCGTCAAGCTCATGCGGAATCGTACGGATGAATTGCATGATCAAGAAGATAAAGAACGGAAAACCGAAATAACTTGGCACGATGATCGGCTTGAACGTCGACACCCAGCCCAGCTTGGTGAACATGACGTACTGCGGGACGGTCGTTACATCGGTCGGCAGCATCATCACCATCATCACGCAGCCGAACCAGAAGGTGCGGCCGAAGAACGGAATCCGCGCCAGCGCATAAGCGACGACTGCCGACGAACAGACGGCCCCGACCGTGGATAGGATGGAAATTATAATCGAATTCTTAAAAAAAGTGGTGAACGTCATGTTCCCGAACCCTTTCCAGCCGGTTACGTAATTGCTCCATTCGATTCGGCTCGGAATAAGAGAATACGCGTTTGCAAATATTTCCGCATTCGGCTTCAAGGAGCTGGCGATGAGCCAAAACACCGGGTAGAGCATGAGAAAGGCCAGCCCACCGACCAGCAGATGATACAGTGTCGCATTTGTGAATTTCCGATTCACGATCATCTCATCTCTCCCCTTTCGACTCGTAGTGAACCCAGAGCGACGAGGTTTTGAAAATCGCCAGCGTAATCAATCCGATGATGAGCAGTATGACCCAAGCCATAGCGGAAGCATAGCCCATCTCGAAAAACTGGAACGCCCTCCGGTACAAATACAGCGAATACAGCAGCGTGCTGTCGAGCGGCCCTCCTTCGCCCCTGGAGATGATATAGGCCGGCGTAAAGGTCATAAATGCCGAGATGGTCTGCATGATCAGGTTAAACAGGATAATCGGGCTCAGCAGCGGCAGTGTGATCTTGAAAAACCGGCGCGGAGCATTGGCGCCGTCCACGCTAGCCGCCTCGTAATAGGTAGCCGGAATGTTCTTGAGCCCCGCCAGGAAGATCAGCATTGAAGAACCGAATTGCCATACGGAGAGAGCAACCAGCGTCCACAGCGCGCTGTCGGGATTGCCGATCCAGTTCGTGTTCGCATGAATGCCGATCAAGCCGAGCACTGAGTTCAGCAGTCCTTTCTCACCGAAAATTTGCGACCACATGATCGAGACGGCAACGCTGCCGCCGATCAGCGAAGGCAGATAGTAAGCGGATCGGTAAAACCTGACGGCCTTCGAGGCCGTGTTCAGCATCAGCGCGACCATGAGAGCGAAGGCAAGCCGAAACGGAACGCTGCCGAACACATAAATAAACGTAACCTCCAGCGATTTGAAGATTTTATCGTCATCGTGCAGCATTTTGGAATAGTTGCCAAACCCGATCCAACGGGGCGGATCCATCAAGTTGTAATCGGTAAACGAATAATAGAAGGACGATGCGATCGGGTATAAAGTGAAGATGAGAAAGCCCAGGATAAAAGGAGCGGCGAATATATAGCCGACCAGATGGTTATTGTCCTTCCATGCATGCAGCTTCATTGGGTTCAGCTCCCCGCTCATTTGGTATGCGTAGGTATAAGAGGACCGGCTCCAGCTGGAACCGGTCCGATCGCGAATTACTTGTTGCTCACCAAAATATCGTTCGCATCTTTGCGGAATTTGGCGGCGGCTTCCTCCACCGATATTTTCTTGTACAGCATTTTCTCGGTCAAATCGCGCAATAGTTGTCTCACCTGCGGGGCGCCGACCGGATTCGGCGGATCCAACGGACTGCTGTTTTTCTCCACCCAGTCGATATAGTCGAAGATTGCCTTCTCTTTGTCGGTGAGCAACGGCTTGAGCGCATCCTTCACCTTGGACGAAACCGGCACGCCGCGCTCGCCCATGATGACCTTGTTCGCTTCGATGTTATTGGTCCAATAGTCGATGAATTTGACCGCTTCTTCCTTCTGCTCGGAGCTTGCCGCCACGGAGAAGAACATGCTCGGCTTCAGGTACAGGCCTTTATTCTGATTCGGCCCCGGCATCGGACGAAGCTCAAGCGGACGTTTCGCGGCATCGCTGAGGGCGATATACTGGTTCGACCAGAGGAACGCAACCGCCGCGTTGCCGAGCGACAACTCATCGTCCTCCGGTGTCCCTTTCCGCTGCAATTCTTTGTCCCACGTCGGTACATATCCGTTCTCATACCATTTCAGATAGCGGTTATAAAAATCGATGAACGCCTGGTCGTCGGAATAGCCGAGAGCGGTTCCGTCCTTGCTGTACAGAGTTTGGCCCAGTGTGCGCAGATAGTATCCGAACATGCCGTCATGATCAAGCCCGAAGCTGCCCAGCATTTTCCCGTTCGCCTTCAGCTTCGCGGCAATCGAATCCAGATCGTCCCATGTCCAATCTTGCTTCACATCCGTGATGCCGGCTTGTTTTATCATTTCCATATCAACGCTCGGTCCCATCGCATTGACGCCGAGGTTCATCGCATACAGCTTTCCGTTCAAATTGCCGGCGTTGAGAACGTTTTTACTAACATCTTCTACATTTAGCAGGCCATCCTTCGTGTATGGCGTGAGATCAAGCAATTGGTTTCGCTCGCCGAATTGGGCCAAGTAAGCGTAATCCATCTGAATGATGTCAGGCAATTGATTGGCCGCCGCCTGGGGAGCGAGCTTCTTCCAGTAGTCGGTCCATGAAGAATATTCCGGTTCAATCTTGACGTGGGGGTTTTCCTTTTCGTACATTTCGATGACTTTCAGGGTGTAATCATGGCGGGATTGTCCTCCCCACCAGGTAATTCGCAGCTTCACGGGCTCCTTGCTTTCTTCGGCGGTTTCCGCAGGTTTGGCAGCGGAATCGCCGCCGGCAGGCGTTGTTGCATCATTATTGCCGCCTCCGCTGCTACAACCGACGATTGCTCCGATCAGCGTCAGAGTTAGAATCATGGCTAGTACTTTTTTCACGCTTAGTTCCCCCTCATTCATCAAAATGACTATGATAGCGTTTACATTTTTAATTATCGCTCTTAATCATATCGCTTTTAATCTGAAAAACCGACATTTTTCTATTAATATCCGATATGTTCATGTTGCGGTGAAATGGCTGTTTGATCCAACGTCAATCCATCGGCCCGAACCAGATGTGTAATCGGAACCGAAATTCGCTCCCGCATGCCGCCATAGCATGAAGATCCGTGCCGCAAATCCCGATCCTGCGGATACGTACAATCGCTTCTCCATGAACGTAAGCGGGCTCAGAGCATTCTATCCGTGCCAGCCGGTCCGGTTTTTCGCAACTGATTCCTTTCATGTGCATCTCCCATCTATTATTGATCTATATAAGTTGAACTACATTCACCTATTGGATGCATTGTCTCATGACATTAGTAATCTTGGAAGCCACAGCGTGATCGCCGGGATGAACGTCAGAAGCAATAAAGCAATAATGAGCGTAATCCAGAACGGAATCACTTCTTTAATGAATTCGTCGAACTTGCAGCCCGTGATAGAGCAAGTCGTAAACATGATGGTTCCAAGCGGAGGGGTCAGCGTACCGATGGACAAATTCAATATGAAGACGATCCCGAAATGAACCGGGTCAATCCCATATGCCTGAATCATCGGCATCAGCAACGGGACCAAAATAATCATCGTCACGTTGCCTTCCATAAACATACCCACGACGAGTAGAAACAGGTTGATCAGCAGCAAAAACAACAGCGGTTCGCTGACCAATCCGGTGACCCATTCCGTCGCCTGCTGGGGGATGCGTTCCCATGTCAGTACCCAGCCCAGCCCCGACGCGGCGGCAATGATGAGCATGATGGAGGCGGTCGATCTTACCGTTTCAATAACGGACGCTTTCAAGTTTGCCCATGTCATTTCCCGATATAAAACGACCCCGAGAAACAGAGCGAACACGACGGCGACAGCGCCCGCTTCAGTCGGTGTGAACGCGCCGATGCGAATGCCTCCGATAATCGCTACAGGCAGTATAAACGCAAGAACCGCCGGTTTCGACGCGCTCAATATTTCCTTCGGCCGCGCCATTCTCGCCCGCTCGGGCAAATACCCTCTTCTCTTGGAGATGATATGCACGGTAATCATCATAAGAATACACAGCAGAATACCCGGCACGACACCAGCCATAAATAGTTTTCCGATCGATACATTGCCTACATAGCCATAGATAATCATCGCAATTCCTGGCGGGATAATCGGGGTAATGAGAGAACCTGCGGCAGTAACCGCTGTGGAGAACCCTCTGGAGTATCCTTTCTTGACCATTTCGGGAACGAGCATCTTGGATTGCATCGCCGCATCGGCCAAATTCGAGCCGGACAAGCCGCCCATCAACGTGGATAATAAAATATTGACCTGGGCAAGCCCCCCGGGCAGATGTCCGGTGACGACTTCGGAAAATGCAATCATACGCTTGGAAATGCCTGTATAATTCATCAGGATGCCGGCAGCCACAAAAAACAGAACCGCCAACAGCGGAATCGACTCCACCCCGCTCACCATTCTTTGCACCAGAATCGTCCACGACACATCCGTGGCGACGGCAAAATATAAAAGGGTGCTTAACATGATCGAGAAAGCAACAGGAACTCCGAGAAAAAACAATATTAACAGCACAGCTACAACAATCAGCAATTCCATAAGCGGCTCAAGCCCCCTTCCATTTTAACTCTTTAAAGTCCGAACAATAAGCCGAATCAAATGGATTAACGCCAGCAAGCCTCCAAGTGGAACGGCAAAATCAATATAGCTGTACGGAATTTTCAAGATAGGCAAAATTTTATCCCCTGCATTCACGGACAGTTGAAAACCGAGCACAACAAAGATAAGGATCACCGCCGCCAGCATCACCACATATTTGATCAAAAGCAGCACCTTGCGAAAGCGCTCCGGAGCTTTCTCCAACAACAAGTCGATACTGACATGGCCGTCATTCTTCATGACCGAGCTCGCTCCGATAAACGTAAGCCAGACAAATAAAGAAAGCGCGCCTTCTTCCATCCATTTCAGCGGCTGGTTAAGAACAAATCTCGTAAAAACGCCCCATACCGTAATCGACACGATAAGCACAGCCATGAGCGAAGCGATCCGGTCGTCCGCCTTCAGTATCGCTTTTTTCAGCCAATCGATCATCGCGATTCCCTCCATTCCCGGGAAACAGCGGGCTCCCGCGCAAGGAACCCGCCTGTTCAACTTAATTTCCGTTAATGATTTCCTGGACTTTATCGTATAAGCCGGGGCTCCATTCAGGGAATTGATCATAGACCCCTTTGGCCGCCTCGCGGAACAATTCACGGTCAACCTCCGATACGGTAACGCCTTCCTGTTCCATCTTCTTGATCATATCTTCGTCAGCATTCTTGACGATCTCATTCATCACCTCACCGGCTTTATCGCCTGTCTCCTTCAAAATTTGCATCAGGTCCTCCGGCAGCGTCTCGATATAACTTCCCGCAAGCCACTGCGACACAACAATCTGATGCCCGGTCAGCGACAGATGCTTCGCTTGTTCGTGCAGCTTCGCTCCGTACAAGACGGGCAGAGGATTTTCCGCCCCATGCACGACACCTTGCGACAGAGCCGGGTAGACTTCGCCAAGCGGCATCGGGGTCGGTGTAGCGCCCATAGCTTCGAATGCCTTAATCGACATATCCGCGTTCGGAACGCGAATCTTCAGCCCGTTCAGGTCGGCGGGACTGGCTACCGCATTTTTGGTAAGCAGATGGCGGACGCCATAGTTCCACTTCGTGGTTACGATATGCAAGCCTTTGCCTTGCAGCTGCTGCTCCAGGTCTTTGAACCAGTCGCTTTGCGTCGCCTTGAACAATTTTTCGAAATCATCGGCCAAATAAGGGGCGGCCAAGATGCCGAAATCAGGAACATAATCAGCCAGGAAGCTGGCATCGGCAATAGCAATGACATTCGTCCCCGTTTTCATCAGCTCAATGACGTCCTTCTTCGCTCCAAGCTGGGAGCTTGGATATAGCTCCAGCGTCAGCCTGCCGCCGCTTTGCTCCTCGGCTAACCTCTTCCATTCGTTAACGGCTTCGTCGACCGGTTCGCCGGGATTGTTCTCATAAGACACTTTCATCGTGTATACTTTGTTGTCCGTCTTCGACTCCTCGCTGTTCGATGCGGACGGGTTGTTGTTCGTTTCCGCCCCTCTCGTGCCGCATCCGGCCAATACGAGAGACAGGATGAGCATCATACTGAAAATGGCGGTAAATGCTTTCTTATTCATTGGAAAATGCCTCCCAATTCAATTTTACTTGCCGCCAATCCGATATTCTTGCGGCGTCATGCCAAAGTGCTTCTTGAACACCTTAATAAAGTAGTTCGGATTCTGGTAACCGACTTCCATGCTGACTTCATAAATTTTCATATGGCTCGTTCGCAATATATGGGCCGCTCTCCCCATCTTCAGCTTGAAGATATAGTCGCTTAAATTTTCGCCGGTCTCCAGCTTGTAAATTCTCGACAAGTAGGCGGGGTGCATCTGCAAATAATCCGATACCGCCTGTAGGGAAATGTCCTGTGTCAAATTTTTTTGCACATAGTCCTGAATCGTCTTGACCGCGAGCACTCTGGCGTTCCTCGTCTCATTCCGCGCCGCTTCCTGCATCGTCTCCACAACGCGCGCCGTCCACTCCCGCAGTGCCGGAATGGATTTCGTCGGCGCAAGCTGCTGCCCTTTGGCATATTCGCGGCCGATCAGGTCAGCGAGCATTGTTCCGTTTTTGTGAGCGACAAAGGAGAAGGCGGCAAACAACGTGCAGAACGCTTCCATAATATGCTCGGGCGACGCTTGCCACACCGCTTCCAATTCCTCGAACAAGTTATCCAACCGCTGCCTGACCAATTCCCAATTGCCGGATTCCAGCAAATGCACAAGCAGCGGCGGCTCATACAGCTGTTGGATCACAAAGGTGTCGGTCTTCTCCGATTCATCGGCAATATAGATCGGCAAGTCCCGCTCATCCCCGAACCGTTTCCGGAACAAGGACAGCGCATTCTGATACAGCCTCGAGAAATCGTCCGGGAACGTCCCTTTTTGACTGACGAGCACGGAAATTTGCACCTTCAGAAAGTGGCGGACATTCAGCTGCAGTTGGTTGGCAAGCCGCTCCAGGTGATAGCGGAGCTCGCTATCCTGCTTGATTCGGTCATGAGGTTTGAGTATCACAACGAGAAAATCGTGCGCATCCTTGCATACCCATAAGTCGAAATACGCCTTGAAGGTTTCCTCCGCCAAATTGCCGATCGCATATTCTATTAACGACAGTTCGGACGAATCATAGTCGGCGGGTTGCTCTTGATTGCGAATGAGCATCAGCGCGCACCGATCCTGATCGCGCAGGGACAATTCGAGCAGGCGAAGCTTTTCATTCAGCTTCTCGCCGCTCATCCGCTTCCCCCGAAGCAGATCGTGAAACAGCTTCTCCCGCAAATTCGGCAAATTGTCGCGCAGTGCATACCTCGCTTTATGATAAGTGTCCTTCTCCGCCTGCTCTTTCTTGATCAGTTCGACGACCTTGCCGATTCTCTGCAGCAATTGCTCGTCTCCGACCGGCTTTATCAAATAGTCGCATATGTTATGCTTGATCGCTTTCTGCGCGTAGTCGAATTCGGCATAACCGCTCAGCAGCACGCACTTCGTATTTTCCCAGTACAAATGAATTTGCTCAGCCAGTTCAAGACCGCTCATGCCTCGCATCTGGATATCGGAGATGACGATGTCGACCGCATTCGCTTTGAGAATATCCAATGCTTCCGCCGCCGAATATGCCTTGTACACCCTGGAAATCCCGATTTGCTCCCAGGCAATGGTGGCGGCAAGCGTCTCCACGACACTCGTCTCATCGTCGACCAGCAGCAATTGAAACATCGGTATCCCTCCTTCCGGGCGCTATTCGCCTGCTGTCTCCCACACGATCGTCACCTTCAAACCTCCCAGCGAAGACGGTTCGAACACAAGCCCCCCATTTTCTTTGTACTGAAGAAAAAGGCGCTGATGCACGTTCCATAAGCCGATTCCCGATTCGTTGTCCGCCGGCTGCGCGACCTTCTGCCGCAATTGCTGCAATAGTTCGGCGCTCATGCCGGCTCCGTTGTCTTCAATGATGATCCTGTTTTGCCGTCCTTCCTGCTCGCCCGTAACCGTAATCACCCCGAACTTATCGCTGGCGCTGATGCCGTGAACGACGGCGTTCTCGACTACCGGCTGGACGGTCAATCTGGGAATGGATAGCTGCTTCATCGCCTCCGGTATATTCAACTCATAATGAAACCAGTCCATGCGCAGATTCTGGATATTCAGGTAATTCACCACAAGCTCGATCTCTTCGCCAAGCGTTGTCATCGTATTCTCCAGCCTGGTTATATACCGGTAAAACGAGGCCATATTCAGCACCATCTCGGTCGCCGCCTGCTTGTTTCCCATTCCGATCATATTTTTAATGAAAAACAGACAGTTGTACAAAAAATGCGGATTGATCTGCGACTGCAGCTGCTTCAGCTTCGCTTCGCGAAAACGGATATTTTCCAAATAGACTTTCTCAATCAGCTCCTGAATTTGCGCGGCCATTTCATTGAAACGAGAAAACAGGTAAGAAAATTCGTTGTTCGGATCATACTTGAGCCGGAAAGAATATTTCCCCTCCTGAATGCCCCGAACGCCGCGCACAAGCCATTGAATCGGAATTTGCACCTGCCGGTACAACAGCAAAGCGATAATGACGCTCATCAGCAGCAGAAGGGCGATTGAGCCGTAAAATAAATTCCGGTTTTTGACGATGGGCGCTAAAATTTGCTGCAGCGGCAAATAATCGATGATGTAGCCGTTCAAGCTTTTCGCTTTGGCATAATGGACAATATATTGCTCCTTCTGAATCTCCAAAATGCCGTATCCGTAGTCCTCCAACGATTGGCTGTCCAGGTAGGCTGTCAATTCATCGATAAAGGCCGGATTAGAGAAGGCTTGATTGTATACCGGCGGTCGGTTCGCAAAGTACAAGAAAGAATTGCCGTTTCCATTCTGATTGAAATCCTGCATCATCGACAACAGATTTTGCGCGGAAAATTTCACTTCGATAATGAACTCGGCCTCTTCCGGATCGTTATAGGCATTCAGAGGATCGGTAATGTATTTGGCAAAATAACCGTCTCCGCTTGCTCCGACGTTGTATTCCCAATTCGTGGAGAGCGGCTCTTGCAGCATGGCGGGATCGTACACTCCCCCATAATCGCTGGACAGCGCTTGCTTCAGCTTAGGTAAATAAACCGTCAGCCGATTCGTCCAATGACTGGTCGCGCTTAACAAGCTCAGCTTGTTGACAATCGCTTCTTCCAGCTTCAATTGGTCGAACGGTGTTCGTTCAGCGGGCGAATTGCCGAGCTCTTTCATGCCGGGATCCTTGCTCACAATAATGGAAAAGACGGACAGCTGGTTGATGACTTCGTCAATTTGCGAGGCGAAGAAAGTCAGCCGGTTCAAATTCGATCTGCGGATTTCTTCTTCCACGATGCCGATTGATGTCTGATTGAAATAGCTGTACATCATCACAATCGGCGTCAGCAATATGACGATCAGCAGCATCATTTTTTTGAACGTATTCAGTTTGACGCGGCGGCCTTTGGGATGGATGGAATTCGCATATTCCGGTTTCATCGGCTGAGCTCCCTGTCAATTATGGCTTGAAGCTCCGCATTCGCTTGATCGGCCGCAGCCTGAATATCTTCTCCAAGCACCGCTTTGACCACGATGCTGCCTATGACATCCCGCGCTTCCGCAACATCGGTCACATCCGGTACATTGCGGCTGATGCCGATTTCTCTCGTTCGCTGAATGACTTGAGCGAGGTCCTGCGGGAAGCTGCCCATCCCATCCTTATGGGCCCACACGGAATTTCTCGGCCCGGGAACTCCGTTGCCATGCGCTTTCAATATGCTTTCCTTGCTGCTTGCCCAACGGATAAATTCCCAGGCGGCAGCTTTGTTCAATGATTTCGAATTGATGGCCAGCGCCCACGAGGTAACGTTGTACGGCCTCGCTCCTGCGTCTCCCGCGGGAAACAGAGCGAACCCGATATGCTGATCGATCGGCGATTTGTCCCGTCTTGTCGAATAATTGTATATGGATGACGTATCCGAGAAGAAGGCCGCCTTCCCCTGCAAGAATAGTTCCGACGCTTGCGGCCACGACATGCTCAGTACGCCCGGAGGACCGTACTCTCTCAGTAACGTCGCATAAATATGAAAGCCTTTCACGGCTTCCGGCGTATTCACTTGACGGCCTGTCATAAATTCTCCGCCTTGGGAGAATACAAAGGAAGAGACGGGGGTGACAAGCGCATTGCGCTGTCCTCTGGCGACAAAGCCGTACAATTCATTGCCGGGGTCGTGCAATTGCCGGGCGGCATCCAATAATTCGTCCATCGTTTGGGGTACGGCGAGCCCATGCGATTTCAGCAAATCTTTTCTGTAATACAAGACCTGCTGATCGGTGAAGATCGGTATGGAAGTCACATGCTGACCGATTGTTACCGCTTCCATAGAAGCCCTGTCAAAATCGGCAAAATCAAACTCTTCATCTCCCGCGATATACGGATCAAGCGGCGTCGTCCAACCGCTGTCGTGAAAGCTTCTCTTGTCCATATACGGCCGATACATGAACACATCCGGCGTTTCGGAGCCCGCCAAAAATTGAACGGCAAGCTTGTACGCCAACTGCTCTTCGGTAATAAGCTTAAAGTCGACTTTAATGCCGGTGGTTGCCTCGAACGACGGCAATGAAGATTTGATCGTATCGCTCCAGGGATGGGTCAATGCATAAACGGTCAATTTCATCTCCGCATACGGAAGAGAGGTCATTGACTGCTCCTCCCGCGGAACTGCGCAAGCGGTTGCCAGTATCATGAGAGCGATAGTCAGACTTGCGGAGAGGCGCCTTCTCCGAATGAATTCCATTGCTATTCCCCCATCTCGCAGCTTGCAATTTCATTGTAAATAAAGAAGAGATCATGGAACATGATAATAATTCAAGAATGATCTACATTTATTTTACATTCCCTAGTATCGGCTCAAAAAACTCGACTGGACAAGGTCCAAATCGAGTCGTTTCAATGTGTCCGACATGAAGAAAAAACATTTGCTTTATTACATTCCATTTCGAAACCATTTTTTCCTCTCACCTGGGGCTTCGCCTCCCCTTTTCCGCCGTGTGATGATTCGGATAAGGCAATTGCTAAATTTCCAGAAAAAATCGGCATTGACACCACTCCCAACAATTTGTAAGTTTATTTTAAAGCTTTAAGAAGTGACACCATTCGACAAAGGGAGATGGAGCATGAAAGTTAAAAATGCAATGGGCATCGCCCTAACCGCAATGCTCGGCATATCGCTGCTGGCAGGCTGCGGAGAGAAGCCGGCTGCAACGGAAACCGGAGCTGAAGTGAATGGCGAACAAGTGGCAAAGATCGGCTATATCGGATTTTTATCCGGTGGCGGCGCTGCTTACGGGGAAGCTCAAAAGAAAGGCTTGGAGCTCGCACTGGAAGAACTGAACGAAACCAATAAAGGAAATCTGAAAATTGAATTGCTGATCGAGGATTCCGCGGGCAAAAAAGAAAGCGCAATCAATGCGGCAAACAAGCTGATTAACCAGGATAATGTTGTTGCCGTCATCGGACCGACGTTATCCGGCGAAATGTTCGCCGCAGGCCCTATCGCGAACGATGCGGAAACGCCTATTTTTGGTATTTCCAATACGGCGGAAGGCATTAACGATATCGGCGAATATGTGTTCAGAAACTCACTGCCCGAATCCATCGCCGTTCCTAAAGCGATAGAAGCGGCTGTAAATAAATTCAACATCAAGAAAGTAGCCGTTATTTACTGCAAAAATGACGATTTCTCCGTATCAGGCTTTAAGACCATGAAGGCGACTGCGGAAAAAATGAATCTTGAAATTCTCGGAGAAGAAACAGTATCCACGGGCGATGTGGATTTCTCGGCACAGCTTACCAAGATCAAAGCGAGCAATCCGGACGCGATTCTGGTATCCACCCTTTACAAGGAAGGCTCCCTGATTGTAAAGAAAGCCCGTGAGCTCGGCTTGAACGTTCCGATTATCGGGGGCAACGGCTTTAATAATCCCCAGGTTGTTGAGATTGCCGGTGAAGCGGCGGAAGGCCTTGTGGTAGCGACTCCATTCAGCCCGGAAAAGCAAGACGAGAACGTGCAAAATTTCGTTAAAGCGTTTGAAGCCAAGTACGGCAAGAAACCGGACCAATTCGCGGCTCAGGCATACGACGGGCTTTACATTATCGCCCAGTCGTTATTGAAGACAGGCAATGCGGACGACCGCAATGCGCTCCGTGACGAACTTGCAAAGCTGGCGGATTTCAACGGGGTTTCCGGAAAGCTTTCCTTCGATGAAAAGCGGAACCCGGTCGCAGTACCGGTTGTGGTTACGATTAAAGACGGCAAGTTCGTTCCATTTGAATAAGCATTGCAGCCGACGGCTGATAAGTTCCGGCGCAAGTTTGGAGGTTACCCGGGTTCTGCCCGGGTAACTGTGTTCCTGAGACATTTATAATTTTGGGAGGAACATAGATGGTTTGGCAGCAGCTTTTCAACGGTTTAACCGTCGGGAGCACTTATGCTTTGATCGCAATCGGGTATACGCTGATCTTTGGGGTGCTTCGCATCATCAACATGGCGCACGGCCAAATTTTCATATTCGGTTCGCTTGCGGGCTTAAGCCTGGCTGTCAACTCCGGGCTGCCGTTAGCGGCGGCATTCCCTATCGCTGTAGCCGTGTCCGGCTTGTTGGGCCTGATCCTTGAGTATACCGCGCTGCGGCCGCTTCGCAAAAAAAATGTACCCCACCTGGCTTCACTGATCAGTACGATCGGCTTTGCCATTCTGATTGAGGAATTGACGCATATCTTCTTCGGTGCCGATTCCCGTCCGGTGCCTGCTGTAGGCATATCTGTATTTCAACTGGGGCCGGTTCAAATTCGAATGGCGGATCTCATCATCATAGGGGTTTCGATTTGCTTGATGGCGATTCTTCAATTTTGGATCCGCAAAACAAAAATGGGCAAAGCCCTGAGAGCGACTGCGGAAAATATTGAAACCGCGGGGATTTTGGGGATCAATACGAATGCGGTCATCAATATGACCGTTATGATCGCTTCCGGACTCGGCGGGGTTGCCGGCATGCTGATCGGCATCGCTTATTCCGCGCTGATTCCGACCATGGGCTTGACTTTGGGTTTTAAAGGGTTGGCTGCTTTGATTATTGGCGGAGTGGGCAGCATACCCGGCGCCATGGTTTGCGGCGTAATTATCGGCATGTCGGAAGTGCTGGCTGTCGCCTACGGGGATTCCTCCTGGAGAGATGCGGTTGCTTTCGGAATGATCATTATCATCCTGCTTGTACGTCCGCAGGGCCTGTTCGGACAGAAAGCGTAAGGGGGGCGTGAAATCATGGACTTTTTGAATCCTTATACGCTGCAGGTCATTACCTTTATATTTCTCAATTTGATTCTCGCCATCAGCATTTATGTCACCCTCTCGACCGGGCAATTATCCTTAGGGCATGCAGGCTTTATGGCCATTGGAGCCTATACGGCTTCCATGGCAACGAAATCCGGCGATCTGCCGCTGATTGTCGCTTTGCTTCTAAGTATCGTTTTGACCGGGATCATCGCTTTAATTGTCGGCTATCCGACCCTGAGGCTGCATGGGCTTTACCTGGCGATCGCCACTCTGGGTTTCGGGGAAGTGGTTCGCGTATTCCTGTTGAACCTGGAATTTACGAACGGAGCGCTCGGTTTGACCGGCTTGAAATCGATCGGCTCCCGTATGTATGATCTGGAGAAAGCCATCGGCATCAATGCATCCGCGTTCGGAATGACCGTAACGCAAATGAAAACTTTATCTACGTTGATTGCGCTTATACTGCTCTTCGTTGTAATTCTCTGCGGCCAGATTCGCTTAAATCGTTCGCGGGTAGGACGAGCTTTCAGCGCCATCAAAGCCGACGAGACTGCCGCGCGGGCGATGGGAATCAACATCGCCTACTATAAGATGCTGGCATTTTTGATCGGTTCCATGTTGGCCGGACTTGCAGGAGGACTCTATGCCCACATTACCACGGCGATAACGCCGGACGATTTCAATTATCATCGCGTGGTGGAAATATTGTCCTTTGCCGTTATCGGCGGCTCGGAAGTGATCATCGGTCCGCTCTTTGGCGCCGCGCTGTTGACCGGGCTGCCGGAATTTCTGCGGATCCTTTCCGAGTATAAAATGCTCTTCTACGGCATCCTGCTGATCCTCGTCATGGCTTTTCGTCCGCACGGGATAATCACCGCCGGCACGTTCGCCATGCTGAGAAAAAACGCGAAAAAAATCCCTTCCGCTAAAAATTCAGACACCGAAAGGGGGATATAGGCATGTTGCTGGAATTAAAACAGATCGGAAAATCGTTCGGCGGGATCACCGCCCTGACAGATGTCAGCTTTCAGGTCGAGAAAGGACAGATTCTCGGGTTGATCGGGCCGAACGGCGCGGGCAAAACGACGATCTTTAATATGATTACCGGGATATTTCCTCCGACGACAGGCACTATTGCTTTTGCCGGAACAAACCTAAATAAGCTTCCCCCGCATAAAATCACTTCCATCGGCATTGCCCGAACGTTCCAAAATATTCGTCTTTTCGGGCACATGTCTGCGCTGGAAAATATAAAGGTCGGCATGCATACGGTGACCAAAACCGGGTTCTGGGGTTCCCTTCTGAAGCTTCCCGCGCAAAAACGCGAAGAAGCATTCGTGCAGAAGCGGGCGATGGAGCTTCTTGATTTCGTGGGACTTCGCGAGGTCGCCGATACGAGGTCGGACTCACTTGCTTACGGCCAGCAGCGCCGCCTTGAGATTGCGCGCGCTTTGGCGGCCAATCCGCAGCTGTTGCTGTTGGATGAACCTGCCGCGGGGATGATCGAGAGCGAAACCCGCCAGCTGATGGAACTGATCCGGAAAATCCGAAGCAACGGCACGACTGTATTGCTGGTGGAGCATGATATGCCGCTCGTAATGAACCTGTGCGATAAAGTCGTATGCATCAATTTCGGAGTGAAGATTGCGGAAGGAACGCCGGAATATATTCAAAATCATCCGGATGTGATTGAGGCTTACCTCGGCAAGGAGGAGGAAGAATCATGCTGACGATACGCAACGTCGAAACCTATTATGGAAACATCCGGGCGTTAAAAGGCATTTCTCTCGAAGTGCCGGCGGGCAAAATCGTCTCGTTGATCGGAGCCAACGGAGCGGGTAAAACGACAACAATGAAAACGATCGCCGGTTTGCTCACCCCAAAAAGCGGAACGATTGAGCTGAACGGCAAACAGGTTCAAGGTCTCCGTCCGCATCAGCTGGTGCAGGAGGGGCTTGCCTTGGTGCCGGAAGGACGCCAGGTGCTTGGACCGATGACCGTACTCGAAAACCTTGAGCTTGGCGCATACCGGAGAAAAGACCGCGCGGGCATCCAGCAGGATATTGAAAAAATGATGTCCTGGTTTCCGATCTTGAAAGAGAGGGTGCGCCAGCTTGCAGGAACGATGTCGGGCGGCCAACAGCAAATGCTGGCCATTGCGCGGGCGCTCATGTCCCGGCCCAAGCTGCTTTTGTTGGACGAGCCTTCGATGGGGCTTGCTCCGTTAGTCGTTGCGGATATTTTCAAGGTTATCCAGCAAATCAACAATGAAGGCACTACGGTGCTGATTGTGGAGCAAAATGTCCGCCAGGTGCTGAAAATCGCCCATTACGGCTATGTGCTGGAATCCGGACAGATTGTGCTGGACGGGAATGCGCAGGAGCTGCTTCATAACGATAAGGTCAAGGAAGCTTACCTTGGCGTGAAGAAGCACGCTTAAGGGATACTTACTTTGGGGCTATCCTTCAGGTCTTTTCAGACCGCTTCAGGATAGCCCCTTCTTTGTGGATATGTTTATACATAAACTATCCTTACCATAGTGAAATACCACATCTCTAATACAGGTAATTACACAATTGGGCTACTGATTAATATCGCACATTCAACTTTGACTGTTTGCCATTCAAATCCTTTGTCGGCAAAGAGGAAACTCCAGTTTTGTAATTATTGGATTCCTTTTTTAACCCATTCAGCAACGGTAATTACACGTTTCGTTTGATGAGCAACAGCGGCTTGATAAGCTTGCTTATCTCCAACGATTTGATTGTTTTGGTCAACAGCAACGCTGGTTCCATACGGATTTCCACCTGCTGCAAATAGGGATGGGTCTGTGTAACCTGGTGCAACAACAATTGCACCCCAATGATACATGGTAGTGTACAACTGAAGAATGGTTTGTTCTTGACCACCATGAGCATTTTGAGCAGAAGTCATTGCACTAACTACTTTGTTCACAGTTTTTCCCTGGAACCAAATGCCGCCTGTAGTATCCAAGAATTGCTTGATTTGGGATGCGACGTTTCCGAAACGGGTTGGTGTGCTAAAAATAATAGCGTCCGCCCATACAATATCGTCTGGGGTAGCAACTGGAATATCTTTTGTGGCTTCTACATGAGCTTTCCAAGCAGGATTTCCTTCAATAACGGATTGTGGTGCAAGTTCTTGAACTTTGAAAATTTTAACTTCTGCGCCTGCTTGTTTCCCTGCTTCAGCAGCCCACTGAGCTAATTGATAGTTCGTTCCGGACGTGCTGTAATAAATAATCGCTAATTTTACATTTGACATTTGTATCGTCTCCTTGTCGGTTGTTTTTCCAAAAAATTTATTTAAAAAACCCATTGCTTTCACCTCAAAAGAATACCTTTATTGTCATCAATGTATGCATGCTCCTGTTCAAACTAAAGAGTTCAAATTAATGATTGCCACAACAATGGACAAGATAAGCAATATAAATGGTGCTCCCAAGTTTTTCACTGGGTCCTTCATCCGGATATGAGTGATAAGTGCTCCAATCATTGTCGCGGCGAGAAGAATACCTGCGAGTGCTGCGAATTGCGGCTTCCAAATTCCCACAATCATTCCCACAGCGCCAATCACTTCGATTAACCCACTGAAGACACGGAATCCTTGAGAATAACCATAACGTTGAAATTCCTGAACCATCTGCTTAGCACCAACAATTTTCATCAAACCAAACATTAGAAACCCTAAAGCCAAAATTACCTGCAAAACGATGGATGTGATCTGCATGTTAGCCACCTCTCATGATTATTGAAATATTTATTGTAAATTTTTTGCGCCTAGCCCAATTTTCTTTAGCAACTCAATGAGTTGTTCTTTTTCTTCGTTACTTACAAAAGATAAATTTTTGGATATCGTTTCAACATGTTGTGGGAAAATTTCATCGAATAGTGCATTTCCTTTTTCCGTCAAGACAACATTCGAAGCACGGCGGTCTGTTGGACTTGGTTGCCTTTCTACAAAACCCTTTTTTTCCAATTTATCCACAACGTAAGTGATACTTCCACTCGGAATTGAAAGAGTTTCACTGATTTTTTGTACTGGATGTGGTCCCTTGCTATATAGAAGTTCAAGAATCATAAAATGCTCAGGATTAATTTCATAACGGTCAATATCCTTACGAACATTATCGAAAAGAACTTTGGAAGCTTTCATCCAAATACGAAATAGCCTTAAATCAAGCTGGCCTTGTTTATCTCCTTGATACATAAAATCAACCTCCTTCCAAGGAATGAATGATCTATGAATGTTATTTTGGCTTTCGATACAGCGGATAATCAACTTGAGTTGGAATCTCAATTAGCAGCATCCGAAGTTCTTCACCTTTAGATTGAATGGTAATGGTTTCATCTTTCTCCGATTGAATAATAACAAAATCTTTGTTCTCAAATGAAACCTCCTGTCCTTCAATCACACCGTCACCTCTTATAGCTAAACCGGCGAGTGTCCGATTAGGTGAGAGAAGATACGCATAGGTTGCACCATTTGCAATTTGAACATCATACATTTTTGCATCTGTAACGATATTGATTGGTGAATGTTCGCCAAGTATCGTCTTAACCGTTACACCATTCTCGGAAACGATTGAAAAATCTTCATGCACGTATTTTCTGTAAGTTGGTGGACGCTTTATGGCTTCATTTAGGTACGGCTCGAACCAAATTTGAAAGCCTTCTGATGGCTCAAGAAGAGATTCGGCATGGGATATACCTGAGCCAGCTTGCATGACTTGAACACCGCCAGCACCAACTACGCTATCTGTACCAAGAGTATCTTGGTGACGGCCTTTACCCTTAATGTTATAGCTTAATATCTCGAATCCCTTATGAGGGTGAAAGCCAATCCCACCTTCGCCTTTGGATTGTGCCATGCCCAGTAAAATAAAGGACCGAGGCGATTAATAAGGGAACCCTCACCAGAAAACCCAATCGGCTTTTGTTCTGTTATTTTGCCGCCATCAAATTCTCCTTTTGCTTGGTCCTGTGGTTTAATGATTTTAATTTCCATTTGTAGCCCTCCTTTGCTTTTAATAAAGTTTGTATATCTAATAATTATATCCTAATATTATTAATCCTAACATTAGGATAAATTTATCCTAACACTAGTATATCGTTTTTGTCAACTGATATTTCAGACAAATTTTAACCATCATAGAGATGCGTAAGCGTCAAATAACCCCCATCTTGTCTTCAAGTTGAAGGCTGATCTATAGAATACAAAAAGCTGGATCTGTAATGAGCAGAATCCAGCCGGGAGGTTGAGCGTTTCACCGAACAGTACCTAAACACATGATTGATATTAATGTTCATTTTTTTCTAGAACCATTTCTACTCTTTTAAATAGAGGGATAAATCATCAAAAAGCCTATCCATTTGTTTGGCATAGCCTTGGTACATTTTTTTGGCTTCTTCATTACCGGTTTGAAGCGAAAAGTTTTGCAGGTCTGCTTTAAGTCTCTTAATGTTAGCAGCGGCTAACATCTTCTGTTTGATTTGCGGCATCTTGAGCACATCATTATACAGATCGACATAAACGTTACCCTTGGAATCAATTTGCGCCAGAAATACTTCCGAAAATCCCTTAGCTCCCTGCTTCATGATTTCCCCCAACAGCCATTCTTTGGAATAGCCATATTCGCTCAGACTTCTTTCCATTACATTTCCATCGATGATTACAAGATGCGGGTGATGTCCCATTTCTACAACCAAACCCATATCTTTGGGCGTTAAGGGCTGCGCGTCGCTTTTTTTCATGACACTAATAAATCCGTTTGTTTCCATTACGGCATATTCCACATCGGATAGGTTAAATGCATTACTTCTTCGTAAATAAATCATTAGTTCATCTACCGTTAGATTTTCCTTTTTTAAATTCTTTTCAAGTATTTTTCCGTTCTCAATCAAAACAGTAGGACTGCCTCCGGTGAGTATACGAAAGCGATATGATTTGAGAGAAATAATTGAGATGAGAATCGTTAAAAATCCCCAAATAAACATCCCAATATAGAAATTAGACATCCTTATATCAGGGTTAAATGACAACTCTGCCGCTATACTTCCAATGCTTATACCTACGATATAATCAAAAAATGTCAGCTGTGAAACTTGCTTCTTTCTCATTAAACGAGCCAAAATTAAAAGGAAAATATATCCGCTGATTGACCTGATAAGAATGATTACAAACTCGGGCAAGATCTCACTTCCTTCACTTCTAACTTGTATTTATTAACATTATGGGACAAACTAACGGTAAACATACTGAAATGGAATGGGAGACATTTCCAAGGAGTGTTCCAAATGGCAAGAATTTATTCGGTTTTGGGGCTGTTCATGGTTTTAACCTTTACCTCGGCTTGCAGCATGATGAAATCGGAGAAGGATGATGTACTATTCAATAAAGTGGAGGAGATAAGAAGCCAGATTGAACAAGAAGAGTGGGATGAAGCATTTTCTTCCCTCATAGTTACGAAAAAAGAATATGAAAATCGGAAATGGAAGATGCAGCTATTAGGTAGTCAAAAGCACTATCAAGGGATCGAACGGGAAATTGATACGTTAATTGAAATTATTAAAGAGAGGGATACAGTTGAGTCTAAATCTAGGTTATTACAAATTAAACATTATCTAACTGTCATTTATAACTTTTGAAACAGGAAAAAGACCTTCTCAATCGGAAGGTCTTTGGTTTTTACTCCTTATACTGAGGTTCTTCCAGTTCGATTTGCTTAACGCGTGATTCCAATCCTTCGATTAAGGTTTTCATCTGCTCGGCGGCATTGGCATAGACTTGTTTAGCTTTCTCATCTTGTGTCTGAAGAGCAAAAACTTCTAAACTTGCCTGAACACTTTTCGCATTGGCCAATGCCTGCTTAACTTGCGTGCCTACCGTCATTAGTACCTCCATGAGCAGTTGTTATTTCTTCATAAATTGATTTTTTATATTTTCCCTAATGATTTCCATTTATATACTTACTTACTACCCAAGCTACACGTAATAGAAAAGCAAAATCCACAACCTCATGCGGTTGTGGATTTACATGGTGGAGGCGAGGGGAGTTTCCAAATCACGATTGAACTTGCTGACGAAGCGAATTCACCGATGCAAACCGCAGCGGTAGATTTGGAATGACGTGCTCGGTCGGCAAGCCGACCTGCGCGCGACCCGAACCCCTCCCTGGGGCTTCGCCTCCCCTCTTTGCCTCCACTAAAAAACACTGACCTCATGCGGTCAGTGTTTTTATGGTGGAGGCGAGGGGAGTCGAACCCCTGTCCGAAAATAACGCCACACAAGCTTCTACGGGTGTAGTTACGGTATTAAGGTCATCTGGCCGACGCCCCGGAACCGGCTTCGAACCAGATCAGCCTGATTGTCTTCTTCCGTCCGACCCCAGGCGGAGACCGGGCGGCGTATCCCACTAAAGTTGAGCCCCTATCCTAGCACATGGGCGATGCTAGGTAGAAGCACGTGTGCAGGTTATTAAGCTGCTACAGCGTAAGAAGGTTGTGCTTTGCCATTTATTATGGCTTTCGCGTTGATGAAGCGGACGCAGCCCCGCTACCCGCAACTCATGCTCGTACTATTCCCGTCGAATCCAAAAACGCCCCCAAGTTATAAATGGTTCACAATCATTATACCATGAACCCGCCGCAGCCAACGATGGATAGTGGTGGGTCCGCAGCGCAATGTAACCATGGAAACCGAACCAATCCGATTACCGCGCCACCTTTTGCCGTTCCTTGAGTGCCCGTTGGATGTCGCGCTGCGCGTCTTTCTTGGCCGCCGTCTCGCGTTTGTCGTAGTTCTTCTTACCCTTTGCGAGGCCGACCAGCACTTTCGCATAGCCGTTCTTGATGTATATTTTCAGCGGAACGAGCGTGTAGCCTTCCTGCTTCGACAATCCGAGCAGCTTCGCAATCTCCTTCTTATGCAGGAGCAGCTTGCGCGCGCGGGTCGGGTCCGTCGGGTTGTACCGGTTGCCCTGCTCGAACGGCGAAATATGCATGTTATGGATGAACATCTCTCCATTGCGGATCGTGGCGAAGCTGTCGGAGATGTTCGCCTTCCCTGTGCGCAGCGACTTAATCTCGGTGCCTGTGAGCACGATTCCCGCTTCGTAATGATCCTCAATGAAGTAGTCATGCGAAGCTTTTCGGTTTTGGGCGAGCAGCTTGCCTTCGCTTTTCTTCGCCATGACGTACCCCTCCATGCAAAAATGGTTCGATCTATAATGATACCAACTGCATGGCGAGAAATCAAGTAGGAGGCGAAGATACGAGCTTTTAGCATAAGGGACGTTCGAGTACTTATTGCCGGATCAATGGAGCGTCGCGCTCAAGATAAGGGTTTTTCGAGTACTTATTTGGAGAAGATTCCGCGTAAATCGCACAATAAATCCGAAATAAGTCCCTCGGAATCCCTTAACACCAGTCCGCGTCGTATTGATGTCAGGAAATAAGTACCCGTCAGGTACTTATCGCTCCGAGCCGGT
The DNA here is from genome assembly GCF_016482785.1 of Paenibacillus alkalitolerans. GTDB lineage: Bacteria > Bacillota > Bacilli > Paenibacillales > YIM-B00363 > Paenibacillus_AE > Paenibacillus_AE alkalitolerans. The sequence goes on from NZ_JAEMXM010000023.1 coordinate 40,635, forward strand.
CCGAACCACGCCGCCGCCCCGACCAAGCGTAATCGCCGCCAAAAGAGCGTGGAAGCGCAAGGACCAGCCGCTAGTCCTTGCGCTTCTTCTTGCGCCGCTTCCCGCCGCCGCCCGCACCGTCGGTGCGCGCAACCGGCGCGCTCAATTCCATCGCCGCTTCAGCGGCAAGCAGCGCGGGAGCTGGGGCGCCGGCCGGGCCGCCCTTCTTGCCGCGCTTGCCGCCCTTCGGCTGCTTGTTCTTGCCTGCGGCGGCGGATCCCGCTTTACCGCCGGCACGCTTCGGCTTCCCTTTGCCGCGACCGCCGCCGGCTTCCCCGCCTTTCGCGGCAAAGCCCCAGAAGTCTTTCTTGCCGGACCCGGACGCCGCCCCCGACTCGCCTTCGCCGCCTCGCTGCTTACCGCGGCCTCCGCGATCGCCGCCTGCAGCCGGCTCCGCGCCGAACACCTTCGGGCGGCTCCGCTTCCCGCGCCGGCCGCCGCCGGCCGCGCCGCGCGCAATCGCTTCCGGGCCGCGGATCAAGCTCGCCTTGCCGCCCGCTCGCGACTTCATATCCACCATCTCGAAATCGATGGTGCGCTCCTCCACGTTCACGCGCGCCACGCGAACCTTCACTTCGTCGCCGATACGGAATATCTTCGACGTACGTTCGCCGATAAGCGCGAGCTGCATTTCGTGGAAGTGATAATAGTCGTCGGTCAAATCGCTGAGACGCACCAGACCTTCCACCGTGTTTTCCAACTCGACGAACATGCCGAACGACGTCACTGAAGATATGATGCCTTCGAATTCTTCGCCGATCTTATCCAACATAAACTCGGCTTTCTTGAGAGCGTCCGTCTCCCGCTCCGCTTCCACCGCCAGCCGCTCGCGCTCCGAGGAATGCTGCGCGATATCGGGCATCCGCGCCGTCAAATGCTCGTGCCGATGCTCGTCAAGCGAGCCTGCGCCCGTTAACGCCTCGCGAATGACGCGGTGAATGACCAAGTCCGGGTACCGGCGAATCGGCGACGTAAAGTGCGAATAAAACTCCGCGGCCAAGCCGAAGTGCCCAAGCGGCTCCGCATCGTATTTGGCCTGCTTCATGGAACGAAGCATGACGGTGGAAATCACCGTCTCCTCTTTCGCCCCCTTGATCTCTTCCAGAAGCGACTGCAGCGCGCGAGGGTGAACGGTATTGCCTTTGCCCTTCACGACATAGCCGAAATTCGTAATAAACTGCATGAAGTGCGCCAGTTTCTCCTGATCGGGATCCTCGTGAATACGATACAGGAAAGGCACCTTCAACCAATGGAAATGCTCCGCCACCGTCTCGTTCGCCGCCAGCATGAACTCCTCTATGATCATCTCGGCGATCGTTCGGGGCCTCTTCACAATGTCGACCGGTTTCCCGTTCTCGTCCACCTTTACCTTCGATTCGCTGAAATCGAAGTCGATGGCTCCGCGGCGCATCCTTTTGTTCCGCAAAATCATCGCAAGCTCTTTCATCCGCAAAAACATCGGCATTAACGAGTCGTAGCGGGAAACCAGTTCCGGTTCCGGCTCCGCATCCTCGTCCACCAATTTCCTTACGTTCGAATACGTCATCCGCTCCACCGTCTTGATCACAGACGGATAAATATCGTGCCGCACAATGCGCCCGCTCGGATCGATCTCCATGTCGCACGACATCGTAAGCCGGTCCACCTGCGGGTTCAATGAACATATTCCGTTCGACAGGCGGTGAGGCAGCATCGGAATGACCCGGTCCACCAAATACACCGACGTCCCCCTGTTGAACGCTTCCCGGTCCAGCGCCGAGCCTTCGCGAACGTAATAACCGACATCCGCGATGTGCACGCCAAGCAAATAGTTGCCGTTCTCCAGCAGATCAACATTCACCGCATCGTCCAGGTCCTTCGCATCTTCCCCGTCGATCGTGACGATAGTGCGGTCGCGCAAATCGCGGCGTCCGGCGAGCTCTTCTTCACGAATCGTGTCCGGAGCCGCTTCGGCCTCCGCCATCACTTCCTCGGGAAACGCTTCCGGCAAACCGAACTTCCGGATGATGGACAAAATATCCACTCCCGGATCGTCCTTGTGGCCGAGAATTTCCACCACTTCGCCTTCCGCCGCCGCCCGTCCGTCGGGATACGTGACCAGTTTGACGACGACCTTTTGCCCTGATACCGCACCCTTGAATTTTTCCCTAGGCACAAAGATGTCCTTCTGAATGCGGCGATCATCGGGAATGACGAATGCGTACGTTTCATGATTTTCGAACGTACCGACGATTTCCGTATTGGCGCGCTTTACGACCCTAACGACTTCACCCTCGAGCTTGCCGCCGTTCGGCCCGCCGCGGCCGGTAACGCGTCCGAGAACGATATCGTTTTGCATCGCGCCCTTCATATCGTTTGCGTGAATATAAATATCCGGATGATCCCGGTCTTCCGGAATGAGAAAGCCGAAGCCTTTCGGATGCGCATGAAGCCGGCCGCGGACCAAGTTCATCCGCTCCGGCACTCCGTAACGCTCCGTGCGCGTGCGCAAAATATCTCCTTCATTCTCCATATCATTGAGAAGCTTAACCAGCTCTTTGAACGCTTCCGCGCCCTCGGCTCCGAATTGCACCGTAAGCTCCGCCACTGTCATCGGTTTATACGCGCCTTCGCGCATAAACTCAAGCAGCTCTTGTTTTGTAACCATAAGCTCTCACCTCGACAATCGACCAATCTCGTACAAATGTCCGTTTCAACATCTCTTTATCATTGTATCCATAAGAAAAACTTCTAACGAAGTAATTCAAGGAAGCGGGTACGTCCTTTAGCGGAAGTTTTTCTTGCAACATTAGAATTAACCTTCTTACGTCTGAAGATTTATCAATTCTTATGTTTAAAAAAATAAAAAACAGCAGGCTTAGTTTGACCCGCTGTATGTCCGTCTCATTCATGTATGAAAATTCCTATCGAACCACATAAGCGACTACGATCGTCAAGATGAAGAAGCCCGCCGCAAGCACCATCGTCAAACGCTGCAGCAGCAAGTCCAATCCGCGCGCCTTCTGCTTGCCGAAGAGATGCTCGGCGCCTCCGGTGATAGCCCCGGACAATCCGGCGCTCTTGCCCTTCTGGAGCAACACGATCGCGATCAATGCCAAAGAAAAAACAATGAGAAGTACTTTGAAAAACGGTTCCCAAAACTCCACAACTTCCACCTCCAACGCCAAATGCTCACGTAAAGGTCATTTTACCACATTTCTTGCGCGAAGGCAACCTGCCTGTACAACGCAATCCTTTTCCACTGCCGCCGCCAGGTCCTCATTGCAGAATTCCTCCGCTCCACATATAGATATTCTTTTCTAGGCTGTCTTGGACTGTATGTATTTATTCATTATTTCGTATACAAGGCTGCGGAATGACGAAGGAGCCGCCTATGTCAAGCGGCTCCCCCGCTCCGTGATACTTACCGATTAATATCCGAAGAATACCGTACGAGTAATGATCACCAATAGGATAAAAAGAACAAGAATTGTGCCAGTCGTTGTGACTCCTACGCCGCCAACACCTGTCATTTGTGCCGCACCTCCATTACCCATTGTTGTTTATCGGCCATAGCCAATCATAGCTTATGCCCGGACGGCAGATGATGATTGGACGATTGCCTTATCTTCTTCTGTTTTTTGTCTTGCTGTTGTTGTGCCTGGTTTTGCCGTGGACGGTGCTCCTTGTTAAAGCATCCGGCTGCTGCAAGCTGCGGGCGGAAGACTGAACCGGCCCAAGCGAATTGAGCATTTCAAACATCGGCCTCATTTGTTTCACCATGCTCATTAGCTTTTGCAGCTTCCCCATTGTGGAAATCATACCGTCAAGTCCTCCCAGCAGAGAATCTATGTCTCCCGCTCCGCCGGCCGGATTGGAGGAGCCTGTCGTTCCGGGGGATCGGAGGCCCTGGAACGCTTGATTTAGAAACTGACCCGGCAGCGACGTCCCATACTGGCCCGGCGAGAACGGGAAGAAGCCCTTCACGTAGGCTTTATTGCGCTTTTTCATAGACACCCCCCCTTCAAAAAAAAGTCCGCTCACCTCAGTTTATGTACCGGACGGACCGCGGGAATGGGTTGCCAACCATATGAATAGAGTACAAAAAAAACGGACCCGCAGGTCCGCTTGGCTGCCTCAAGCGCCTATTTGGCGATTGAATTTGTTGTTGCTTGCTGTCCATGGAAGAAAATAGCCGATCGCCTTCTTTGCGCTCCATAGCGAGAAAATGAAGAAGAACGCGCCCCACACGACCGCCGGTATGCTCGTAACGCCGGCCAAGTTTGCGGCGTCTCCCGCAGCCGGCGGATTGTTCCAAGATAGAAGCAGCACCGTAAACGCGCTAAGCACCGACTCGACCAATGTCAGGAAGGCGATTAACAAGTAATATATCGTTCTGGCGAAGCCGATCGGGATAAGTATGGCGATCGCGTTCAACCCGATAAAGCCGAGCAGCCATTGCGCGCCGTAATCGTTTCTGACGAACAATATGAGACTCGCAACCGCTACCGCCGTAACGAGCAGCAGCCCGAGCCGGTAATAGCCGCGGCGATGCAGGTAAAACAACAGCACGGTGAACAGGGATGCGGCCACGTAACCGGCCAGTCCTATGGGAATAAGCTGCCATCCGTGCCTGATCGCCGACGACGTGACTCCGCTATGATCCTCGTACAGGTGAATGTACATCACTTGGCCGGAAAGGAACAGCGTAGCCGCCGCATGACCGAACTCGTGGATCATCGTGTCGATGTTGCGGAAATACTCGGAAAAGGGGAGCCACTGCGTAAGCGCGAAGGATCCCACCAAAAATGCCAGCGTTATGATCCATCTGCCCACGAGCGACTCCCCCGTTTGTCGTTTTTAATCAATTATACTTTATTTTTTTATGTTGTAGAACGCGCTCTTGCCGGCATATTGCGCCGCTACGTTGAGATTGTCCTCAATGCGCAGAAGCTGGTTGTACTTCGCCACGCGGTCGGTACGGGACGGTGCGCCCGTCTTGATTTGGCCCGCGTTCGTAGCCACAGCAATATCCGCGATCGTGCTGTCCTCGGATTCGCCGGAACGGTGGGAAATAACCGCCGTGTAGCCTGCGCGCTTCGCCATCTCGATCGCGTCGAACGTTTCGGTAAGGGTGCCGATTTGGTTCACTTTGATCAGGATGGAATTGCCGATGCCTTTGTCGATACCTTCGGCCAAGCGCTTCGTGTTCGTTACGAACAAGTCGTCGCCGACAAGCTGAACTTTGGCGCCGAGTTTATCGGTAAGGAGCTTCCAACCTTCCCAATCGTCTTCGGAGCAGCCGTCTTCGATCGTGATGATCGGGTACTTCTCCACCCAAGAAGCGAGAAGATCGACGAATTCCGCCGGCGTGAAGGACTTGCCTTCGCCCTCCAAGTGGTACTTTCCGTCTTTGAAGAACTCAGTTGACGCAACGTCCATGCCGAGGAACATGTCCACACCCGGCTTGTAGCCTGCGCGCTCGATGGCGGTGATAATCGTCTTGATCGCCTCTTCGTTCGACTCGAGGTTGGGAGCGAATCCGCCTTCGTCGCCTACAGCGGTGTTCAGACCTTTCTCTTTAAGCACGGCCTTCAGGCTGTGGAACACTTCCGCGCCTGCGCGAACCGCTTCTTGGAATGTAGGCGCGCCGACCGGCAGCACCATAAACTCCTGCACGTCGACGTTGTTGTCCGCATGCGCTCCGCCGTTCAAGATGTTCATCATTGGAACCGGGAGCGTCTTCGCGTTGAAGCCGCCAAGGTAGCTGTACAGCGAGACGTTGAGCGCATCGGCCGCAGCGCGGGCAACCGCCATCGATACGGCAAGAATCGCGTTGGCGCCGAGCTTACCTTTATTCGGCGTTCCGTCCAGTTCGATCATGCGGTTGTCGATTGCAACTTGGTCGAGCGCATCGAGGCCGATCACTTCAGGAGCGATGATGTCGTTGACGTTGGATACCGCTTTTTGTACGCCTTTGCCGAGGTAACGGGACTTGTCGCCGTCGCGAAGCTCTACCGCTTCATGAGCGCCTGTGGAGGCGCCGGACGGAACGATGGCGCGGCCTTTCGCGCCGGATTCAAGGTGAACTTCCACTTCAACGGTCGGGTTTCCGCGGGAATCGAGAACTTCGCGTGCGTAAACGTCGGTAATGATGGTCATGGGGTACACTCTCCTTCAATTTTTATGAATAAGCTCAATAATTGACCTTATTTATTGCAATAGGCTCAATAATTGACCCTATTTAAGTAATCAACGCTTGAAATCGCGTGCTATTCTTGAGAATAACGGCCATTGGCCGTCTTATTCGTTAAATATTTATCCTTGTAACGATTAATAGGGTTGAAAATTCACCTTATTATCCGCGATAGGGTCATTATTTGACCTTATGCGGCTTCTACTTCAACAACGAGCGGCCCGTCATCTCTGGCGGCTGCTTGAGGCCGAGCAGCTGCAGAAGCGTCGGCGCGATGTCCGCCAGGATTCCGTCGTCACGCAAGGACAAGCCTTCGCGGGTGACGATGAGCGGCACCGGATTGATCGTATGCGCCGTGTTCCGCGTTCCGTCGGGGTTCGTCACGACGTCGGCGTTGCCGTGGTCGGCCGTGATGACGGCGATGCCGCCTTTGGCCACAACGGCTTCCACCACTTTGCCGAGGCAGTCGTCGGTCGCTTCCACCGCGCGAATCGTCGGTTCGAGCAAGCCTGAGTGGCCGACCATGTCGGGATTCGCGAAATTGAGCACGATCGCGTCATGCTTGTCGGACTCGATTTCGCGGACGCAAGCTTCGGCCACCTCGTACGCGCTCATCTCCGGCTGCAGGTCGTATGTCGCGACCTTCGGAGAATTGATCAGCACGCGCGTCTCGCCCGGAAGCTCGACGTCCCGTCCGCCGCTGAAGAAGAACGTGACGTGAGGGTACTTCTCCGTTTCGGCGATGCGCAGCTGCTTCAAGCCGTTCTGCACCAGCACTTCTCCATATGTGTTGTCCAGCTCTTTCGGCTTGTAAGCGACGTATCCGTCCACCGACTCGCTAAAGAGCGTCAAACATACGAAGTACAAATTTTTCGGAGCTTTCTCGCCGCGGTCGAAGCCGCGGAAGTCCGCGTTGGTGAATACTTGCGACAATTGGATGGCGCGGTCCGGGCGGAAATTGAAAAATACGATCGCATCGCCCGATTCAACCAGCCCTACCGGTTCGCCGTTCTCTCCGACGATGACCGTCGGCATCACGAACTCGTCGAATACCGATTTCTCGTGCGATTCGATGATCGCCTTCATCGGGTCCGTGTATTTAGGACCTTCTCCATATACCATGGCGCGATACGATTTCTCGGTGCGCTCCCAGCGCTTGTCGCGGTCCATCGCATAATAGCGCCCTTGTACCGTTGCAATGCGTCCGACGCCGATCTCCGCGATTTTCCCTTGCAGCGCGCTCATATACTTGTGCGCGCTGTCAGGCGCCACGTCGCGCCCGTCGAGGAAGGCATGGATGTACACTTCCTCCAATTCTTCCTTCTTGCACACTTCCAGCAGCGCGAAGAGGTGCTCGATATGGCTGTGCACGCCGCCGTCGGAAAGAAGTCCGTACAGATGCAGCTTCCTGCCGTTGTGTTTCGCATGCCGCACCGCGCCGAGAATCGTTTCGTTCCCGAAAAATTCGCCTTCCCGAATCGACTTTGATATACGGGTCAAGTCTTGGTACACGATGCGGCCGGCTCCGATATTCAAGTGGCCGACTTCGGAGTTGCCCATCTGACCTTCCGGCAAACCCACGGCTTCCCCGAAAGCCGTCAAGGCCGTATGCGGGTACGTATTCCAGTACCGGTCGAAGTTCGGCTTCTTGGCCTGCGCCACCGCATTGCCCTGGTCGTCGCCCCGCAAAGCGAATCCGTCAAGAATGATCAGCGCTACCGGTTTCGGACGTTTGCCGTTGACAGCGCTCATGCGCGCGCCCCCTCAACGAGAGCGATATAAGAAGCAGGCTCCAACGACGCCCCTCCGACAAGCGCTCCGTCGATGTCCGATGCGGACATAAATTCGCGCACGTTCGCCGGCTTTACGCTTCCGCCGTACTGAATGCGAATTTTCGCCGCCGTTTCGCCGCCGAACTTATCGGCCGCCACGCTGCGGATATAGCCGATGACTTCATTCGCGTCTTCGGCGGTGGACGATTTGCCTGTGCCGATTGCCCAAATCGGTTCGTATGCGATGACAACCGCTGCGGCTTGCTCCGCCGTCAAGCCTTCAAGCGCGGCTAACGTCTGCACGCGGCACACTTCCTTCGTGCTCCCCGCTTCGCGCTCCTCAAGCTTCTCGCCGACGCAAACGATCGGCGTCAAGCCGTATTTGAACGCGGCATGCGTCTTCTTGTTCACCGTTTCGTCCGTCTCGGCAAAATATTGCCGGCGCTCCGAGTGGCCCAAGATTACGTACTTCACGCCCAAATCAACCAGCATCGGTCCCGAAATTTCTCCGGTATAAGCTCCGGACTCTTCCCAATGCATGTTCTGCGCTCCGACTCCGACCGATGTGCCTTTCGCCGCTTCAACGAGCGCGGGAAGCGCCGTGAACGGGGCGCATACCACAGCCTCGACTCCCTGCACATTCGCTGCCGCCTGCTTCACTTCGTTTACGAACGCCGCGGCCTCGGAGCCCGTTTTGAACATTTTCCAGTTGCCCGCTATGATCGGTGTTCTGCTCAACTGCTTCGCCTCCCCAATCTAGAGATCATGTATTACTTATCGTTCAAAGCCACAACGCCCGGAAGCGCCTTGCCTTCCATAAATTCAAGCGACGCGCCGCCGCCTGTGGAGATATGGTCCATCTTGTCGCCGAGGTTGAACTTCTCCACCGCAGCCGCCGAGTCTCCGCCTCCGATAACGGTGTATCCGGACGTTTCGGCGCAAGCTTGCGCCACCGCCCGCGTGCCGTGCGAGAACGGCTCGATCTCGAACACGCCCATCGGCCCGTTCCAGACGACCAGCTTCGACGATTTGATCGCCTCCGCGTATATCTCGCGCGATTTCGGACCGATATCGATGCCTTCCCATTCAGCCGGGATACCGTCGACGCCGACGATTTGCGTGTTTGCGTCGGCGCCGAACTTATCGGCTACCACAATATCGACCGGCAGCAAGAAGTTAATGCCTTTCGACTTCGCTTTATTGATAAAACCAAGCGCAACGTCGAGTTTCTCGTTGTCGACCAGCGATTTGCCGATTTCATAGCCTTGCGCCTTCAAGAAAGTATAGGACAAGCCACCGCCGATGATGACGTTATCGGCGATCTCGAGCAGGTTGTTGATGACGTCGATTTTATCTTTCACCTTCGCTCCGCCGACAATTGCCGTAAACGGACGGTCCGGGTCGGACAACGCTTTGCCGAGAACCGCAAGCTCTTTCTCCATCAGCAGGCCGGATACCGCCGGCAAGTGATGAGCGATGCCTTCCGTCGAAGCGTGCGCCCGGTGCGCCGCGCCGAAAGCGTCGTTCACGTAAATATCCGCGAGAGACGCAAACGCCTTGGCCAACTCCGTATCGTTCTTCTCTTCGCCCGGATAGAAGCGGACATTTTCAAGCAGCAATACATCGCCGCTGCCGAGAGCGTCGACTTGCGCTTTGACGGCGTCGCCGATCGCTTCGTCGGCTTTAACCACCGGACGGCCCAACAACTCCGATAAACGAGCCGCGACAGGAGTCAGACGCATATCTTCAACGACTTGTCCTTTCGGACGCCCCAAGTGGCTCGCGAGAATCACTTTCGCGCCTTTCTCCGTCAAGTAACGAATCGTCGGCAATGTCTCGCGAATCCGCGTGTCGTCGGTAATCCTGCCGTCTTCAAGCGGCACGTTGAAGTCGACCCGCACGAACACCCTTTTGCCCGATACGTCGATGTCTTTCACGCTTTTTTTGTTATAAGCCATGACTTCGCTCTCCTCCCGTTATATGTACTTAAACCCGCCGAAAGGCGCCCCCGTTTATTGAGAACCGGTGCGCCTTCCGTGTATACGGGCTCTAATGCTTACGGATTAAAGACCCTTCTTTGCGATATATGCGGCCAAGTCGACGACGCGGTTGGAATAGCCCCACTCGTTGTCGTACCAGGACACGACCTTGACCATGTTGCCTTCCACAACCATCGTGGAGAGCGCGTCGATCGTGGAGGAAGCCGGGTCGCCGTTGTAGTCGCTCGATACGAGCGGCTCATCGGAGTAGTTCATGATGCCTTTGAGCGGACCGTTCGCCGCTTCTTTGAGCGCTCCGTTCACTTCGTCGACCGTTACGCTGCGGGAAAGCTCTGCCACGAGGTCCGTAACGGATACGTTCGGAGTCGGAACGCGGAACGACATACCGTTGAGCTTGCCTTTCAACTCCGGCAATACCAAGGAAACGGCTTTCGCCGCGCCCGTTGTGGACGGGATGATGTTTTCCGCTGCAGCGCGCGCGCGGCGAAGGTCTTTGTGCGGCAGGTCAAGCACTTGCTGGTCGTTCGTGTAGGAGTGAATCGTTGTCATCATGCCTTTAACGATACCGAACTTATCGTTAAGCACTTTCGCGAACGGCGCCAAGCAGTTCGTCGTACAAGATGCGTTGGAGATGACCGTATGCTCTGCCGGGTTGTACTTGTCTTCGTTAACGCCGATTACGATCGTGATATCTTCGTTCGTTGCCGGAGCGGAGATGATGACCTTCTTCGCGCCGCCTTTAAGATGAGCTTCCGCTTTCTCTTTCGCCGTGAAAATACCCGTCGATTCGATAACGATTTCTACGCCTACGCTTGCCCAAGGCAGGTTGCCCGGGTCGCGCTCGGAGAATACTTTCACCAGCTTGCCGTTGACGACCAATGCGCCTTCGGTCGCTTCGACCGTTGCGTCGAGCTTGCCGTGAGTCGTGTCGTATTTAAGCAGATGCGCAAGAGTATTTACGTCCGTAAGGTCGTTAATCGCTACGATTTCTACTTCGGGGTTGTTCAAAGCTGCGCGGAACACGTTGCGGCCGATGCGGCCAAATCCGTTAATGCCTACTTTCACCATTGTCGTTTCCTCCTAATAATAAATGATTTATTTCAAGACAGCTACCGCGGGCAGCCGAATTTCGCCGCAGCCCGTGCAGTCGTCAAGAGAACTTAAACATGTTTTGCGCGGCCGCTTCGTCGGTGATGAGGACGTCTTCGTGGCCGTTCTTCAGCACGGCCGCGATCGATTGCGCCTTGCTTGCTCCTCCCGCAACCGCGATTACGGTTTCGGTCCGTTCGATATCCTCGAGACGAAGTCCGACGGTGGGCATCTTGTGGACGACCAGGCCATCCCGGTTAAAGTAATACCCGAACGCTTCCGCAACCGCTCCATCTTCCTGCAGCTTGCGGATCGTACCTTCGTCCAGCCTCCGGCGTCTCGCCATGACGAGCGCTTCTCCTATACCGTGCACAACGATGCGGGCGCGGCGTACGATGTCGGCCACTTCGCGAATTTGCGGCTCGCCCATGAGCGATTGGACCGCTTCTTCGCTTACGTCGTCCGGCACATGCATCAGCCGGTATTCGCCGCCGGTCTTCTTCGCCATTGCCGAAGCGATTGTGCCGGCCTGCAGCTCGACGCGCTCTCCCAGTCCGCCGCGGGCCGGCACATACAATGCTCCGCGCAGCTGGGGGGTGGCGCTCAAGTGCTGGGCCACCTCCACAATGGTGGAACCGCCCGTAACGGCGATGACGGCGCCTGCGCCGGCGGCTTCGGGCGCCGAGTCCGCCGCGGCGGCTTTGGCCAGCGCGGCCGCGCCCGCTCTCCCGAGCTCGCGCTTCGCGAGCAAGTCCGTGTCGCAGTCTCCGGGCACGACGACCACTTGCCACAGCCCGAACGCGGCCGCGATCCGGTCTTCGAGCTCGGTAAGGCCGAACCACTCCTTCATCATGGGCTCCATCTCGTCGAGAAGCTTCAGACCGGCATCGTTAATGCGCATCCCGGACGGATCGATCTCGACAAGCCCTTGCCCTTTCAAAAACTCGGTTTCGGCTCGCAGGACGCGCTCGGTCATATGTAACGCCGATGCCAGCGTTCTCCGGCCCACCAAACCCGAATACCGGATTTGGCGGAGGATCGTATAGCGCTTCTTTAGTGTTTCCACAATATCCGGCGCTAAAAGTTTTTGTATTTCTAGAACGGCCCGCACGGCGAACACCCCTACCGCTGTCAACGATGGATCGGCAAAGGCCAACACATTCCATTGTGTCCCTAAACCTGTTTCACAAAACCGCTGGACTCAAAATGTCCCGGTCATGCAAAATGAGTCCCACTCGCCGCAAAAAAAATTGATTTCTGTAGTTATTGTACTTGAATCGGGGTGCGGTTGCAACCTTTTTCCATGCCTAATTTTCCGCCCGTAGCTCCCATCATTCGGCAGTGCGCAAACACTTGATTTTTATTCGCCGTTATCATATACTTATCTTCGCTGTCCTTATTATTATGCGCTCGTGGTCCAATGGATATGACGCAGGCCTCCGGAGCCTGAGATCGGGGTTCAATTCCCTGCGAGCGCGCCATACATATGAAGCTGGAGCAATCGATCATGGATCGGTTGCTCTTTTTGCTATAAAACTCATTGTTTGACCTTCTTTGACTTTACAGGCGGATTGGAGTATGATGTTGTTGGTAACAATAAATAACAATGTTGCGAACGGAGGAATGGACTAATATGAATATGAACTTGGTTCCTATGGTCGTGGAGCAAACGAACCGCGGCGAGCGTGCTTATGATATTTACTCTCGATTGTTGAAGGATCGCATCATTTTCCTGGGAACGCCGGTGAACGACGTTGTTGCGAACAGCATTATCGCTCAATTGTTGTTCTTGGCGGCAGACGATCCGGAAAAAGATATCTCCCTGTACATTAACAGCCCTGGCGGCTCAATCACGGCCGGCATGGCAATCTACGATACGATGCAGTACATTAAACCGGACGTCGCAACAATTTGCGTAGGCATGGCGGCGTCTATGGGCGCCTTCTTGCTGACGGCGGGCGCGAAAGGCAAACGTTTCTCCCTGCCGAACGGAGAAGTAATGATCCACCAGCCGCTCGGTGGAGCCGAAGGCCAAGCGACGGACATTGAAATCCGCGCGAGACGCATCTTGAAGATGCGCGATAAGTTGAACCGCATCTTGGCAGACCGCACGGGTCAGCCGCTCGAGCGCATCGAGAAGGATACGGACCGCGACTATTTCATGACGGCGGAAGAAGCCCGCGAGTACGGTCTCGTGGACAAGGTTATCGAGAAACTGTAACGTTTGTTGGTGTAAGGCGGTGGAGCGCTCCGGCGATTCGCCGCTTTTTTTTGTGAAGAAGAGCTGCAACAAAAAAACCGCCCCAACCCGACCGGGCAGGAGCGCCTTATGTTACATCTCGTATGTCACAGTTACCGAAGTCGTGTACTCCAATTCGCCCGGCTGCACCGATGTCGAGGCTCCGTCGGCGGCCGCCGACTCACCCTTCGCCATCGGGTAGTAAGGAGGCGCATCGTTGTTCACACCGTGCTGCTGCACATTGAGCACGCCCTTCAACGACCGTTTCGCATACTTCGCGATCGCCCCGGCTTTCACTTCGGCGTTCGCCATCGCCTTCTCAATCGCCTGCAGCTCGTACTCCTCGCTCTTCTCCGTGCCGAACTGAATGCCGTTCATCCGGTTGGCTCCCGCTTTGGACACCGCGTCCAACAGCTGGCCCAGCTTATCCAAATTGCGGTACGTTACGACAATGGAGTGATCCGCCGTATAACCGGAAATGACCGGCTGGCCTTTATCCGGATAAGAGTATTCCGGATTCACGTAAAAACCGTTCGTCTTAATGTCTTTCTTCGCAATGCCGAATTTTTCGATAAGCGCTTTCTCAACAGCCGCAAACAACTTGGCATTCTCCGTCTGCGCCTCGTTCGCCGTCTTGCCCTTTGAGAACACTCCGATGTTTACATACGCGACATCGGGTTGGATCATGATTTTACCTTGGCCCGTTACCGTAATAGTCCGCGTCTCGACCTGTTCCGCCGCCATTGCCGTTCCTCCCCGCAGCGTGTCCGCCAGCGAAGGACCGTACAACGGCGCCGCCGCCAACAAAGCGCCGGCCAGCGCTGCCGCAACCCAACGTTTCACACCGAACATATATCATTCTCCCTCCAGTGATTTTCACATTTGTAGACGATATGTCGGGGAAAAATGTTGCCGGCAGACCGGGACAAATTCATCAAAGTTTCGTTAAAATGATCGGCTCGCTTTCCGTCACGATAACCGTATGTTCGAATTGGGAAACGAAACCGCCGTCCGGCAGCAGCAGCGCCCAACCGTCGTCGCCTTCCTCCACGTACTGAGCGCCGCCTGTCGCCAAGAAAGGCTCTATCGCAAGCACCATGCCTCTCTTCAACAAGCGCCGGTCGCGCGGTTCCGGATAGCTGAAGATGTGCTCGGGCTCTTCATGAAGCTTGAGCCCGATGCCGTGTCCCGTTAAATTGCGGATGACGCTGTAGCCGGAATCCCTCGCCACCTTCATCACCGCTTTTCCGAGCTCGCTTATTTTTGCGCCGGCTTTCGCCTTCGAAAGCGCGGCATATAACGCCTTTTCGGATGCGGCCAGCAGCTTAAGCTTCTCCATATGAGCGGAAGCCATAACATTAGCGTTCCGATGCGCACCGGGACTGGTCCCCACTACCATCGTAGCCCCCGTATCCGAATAATAGCCGTTCAACGCCGCCGACACGTCAACATTTACGATATCGCCCTCTTGCAGCGGCCTTGCATTTGGTATGCCGTGAGCCGCACACCGGTTGACGCTGATGCAGGTCGCTCCGGGAAAGTCATATTCTTTACGCGGCGCCGACACCGCTCCGTGTTCCGCCAAAACCCGTTCGCCGACCCGGTCCAATTCCAATGTCGTAATTCCCGGCCGAACAGCCAGCAACATCGCTTCCCTCGCTGCCGCCACCGCGCGTCCGGCCTTCTTCAGGCCTTCAATATCCGCTTCGGATCCGACAATCATAATGTACCTCCCTTGAATGAAAAAAGCTTCCGCTTGTCCGGAAGCCGCTCTTCTTTCCGATATAGAATGTTTATGTTCAATACAATTATTATGTGACGAAAACATTCTGTACCAAGAAAAACTTCCTCAAAATCGCGGTCGCTCTTCCTTGAATTAATCCGAAAGAAGTTTTTCTTATTGATTCTCTAGTTCTTCCTTGCTTACCAAAGCTACTAAAGCGGTTACAGCTTGCTCTGCGTCAGAACCGTCCGCGCTGATGTAAATCTCGGTTCCAGAACTGATCGCTAAGCTCATAATACCCATAATGCTCTTCGCGTTGACTTTCTTCTCGTCCTTCTCGACAAATACTTCGGATGAGAATTTATTCGCTTCTTGCACGAATAGAGCCGCGGGTCTGGCGTGAAGACCGGTTTTCAATTTGACGACCACTGGCTGTTTCGTCATGAGTCCAATATCCCCCTAACGTCACAAGACGATCATTCATGTTTTTTCCTATTATAGCATTATTCAAACCTTGACACTAGAATGCGAACAACATTTGACCGTTATTTTGATGAATTTCTGTATTTGTCGGCCATTTCGTCGATTTTTCGCAAACGATGATTTACTCCCGATTTACTTACGTTGCCTTTTAACATTTCCCCAACCTCCTTCAGGTTCAAATCGGGGTATTTCAACCGGATCTCCGCCACTTCCCTCAGTTTGTCCGGCAAATTTTCCAAGCCCACTTCTTCCTCCAGCAGCTTGATATTCTCGATTTGCCGAACGGCCGCGCCGATCGTCTTGTTCAAATTAGCCGTTTCGCAGTTCACGATCCGGTTCACGGAATTGCGCATATCGCGCATGATTCGCACGTCTTCGAATTTTAGCAGAGCCTGGTGCGCCCCGATGACGCTCAACATTTCGATAATTTTTTCACCCTCTTTAATGTAAAGAACGTAACCTTTCTTCCGTTCGATACAGCGGGCGTTCAGCTTAAACTTATTCGCGAGATCGCATAAAGCCCGGCAGTGCTCCTCGTACATCGACGCGATTTCCAAGTGATAAGAGGAACCTTCCGGATTATTGACAGACCCTCCGGCCAGGAAAGCGCCGCGCAAGTACGCTCGCTTACAGCATGCCTTCTTCACGATCTCCGGCTCGATGCCGGGCGTGAATTGAAATCCTTCTTTAATGATGTGCAGCTCCCGAAGCAATTCTTCCACCCGTCCCGGGACCCGAACCATGTATATGTTGTTTTTCTTAAGCCGCATCTTCTTTCGTACAAGCACTTCCCCATGCACTCCGAACGTTTGCTTAAGAAGGGAGAAGATGCGTCTTGCGATTGCCGCATTTTCCGTCGATATATCCAAGACGATCTTGCCGCCCGTAATTTGAACGGATCCGTTCATGCGGATAAGCGCGGACAGCTCGGCTTTCGTGCAGCAATCTTCCCCTTCGATAAACGTTAATTCCTTTTTCGTTTGAGCGGCAAACGACAAACGGGATCACCTCTTCTTGCTCATCCCGTCTTCAACCAAGCGATAAATATGGTCGCTTAATTTACGGGCGTCATGGCGAAGAACGCCTTGGAACAGCGCCAGCTCGTCGGCGATGATACGATAGTTCATTTCGTTCAAGCGTTCCAAGTCGAGCTTTACGACGTCCGCACCCTTCTCTGCGTATAAACTGCGGACGTTCCTTGGGATGTCGCTATTATTTACAATAACATATTGAAAAAGTCCGTGCCCTACATGGTCGGCCAGCGCATTGACATGTTCGCTCACGGTGTACCCGTCCGTTTCGCCGGGCTGCGTCATCACATTGCATATATATACTTTGGGGGCACCGGCGGCGCGAATCGCCTCCGGAATGCCGGGAACAAGCAAATTAGGCAAAATACTGGTATATAAGCTGCCCGGACCGAACACGATTCCATCCGCTTGGCCGATCGCTTCAATCGCCTCCGGCAGCGGCGTTACTCCCGGCGTGTCGATAAACACCCGCTTAATTCGTCCGCCGGCTTTCGGGATCTTCGATTCGCCGACGATAATCGTGCCGTCTTCCATCTCCGCTTTGAGCACAATCGCTTCGTGCGCGGCGGGAAGCACACGCCCGCGGACTGCAAGCACGCGGCTAAGCTCTTTAATGCCGGAAACAAAATCTCCGGAAATATCTTTCAAGGCAGCCAAAATTAGGTTTCCCAATGTATGCCCTGCTAATCCGGTGCCGGACGAAAATCGGTATTGCAGCATTTCGCTTAAAACCGGCTCGACGTTCGCAAGCGCGCTTAGTACGTTGCGGATGTCGCCGGGCGGCGGCATCTGCAATTCGTCGCGAAGCCGTCCCGAGCTTCCGCCGTCGTCCGCCACCGTCACAATCGCGGTGATATCGATCGGCTTTTGTTTCAAACCGCGCAGCATGACCGACAAGCCGGTTCCGCCGCCGATGACGACCACCTTCGGGAGCTTTGCTCCGAGGTGCGCTATATCCGTATTCTCCATCGGTTCGCTCTCCTCTAATGCCGATCTCGTTCAGAATCGCGATGGCTTACGCGAACCGATTCCGTTTCGCCCCCGCCGAACGCTTTGCCTAAATATTCGGCGATGGCTACCGAGCGGTGCTTGCCCCCCGTACAGCCGATTCCGACAACGACTTGGCTCTTGCCTTCTTTCCGGTATTGGGGGATAAGGAAATTGAGCATATCAAGCAGCTTCGCCAAGAACGTCTGAGTTTCGTTCCATTTCATCACATAGTCGTATACATCCTGATCCTTGCCCGTATTCGGGCGCAAGTGGTCGACATAATGAGGATTCGGAAGAAATCTGACGTCAAAGATGAGATCCGCGTCGATCGGCACTCCGTATTTAAAGCCAAACGAAATAATATTCAACGAAAGCTCGTTATTGCCGGTTTCGGTGAATCTTGACGCGATCCGCTCCTTCAAGTCGGCAGGCTTCAGACTGCTGGTGTCGATCACTTGAGTGGCGAGACCTTTAAGCTCCTCAAGGAGCACCCGTTCATGGCGGATGCCTTCCAGCGGCGCTCCGCCCGGTGCAAGCGGATGGCGGCGGCGGCTCTCTTTGTAACGCTGGACGAGCACCGAATCCGTCGCGTCCAGATACAAAATTTCATATGTGAGCGTGTAATTGTTCTTTATATAATGAAGCGATTCGGACAAAGCCGTGAAGAACTCGCGCCCGCGCAAATCGATGACGAGCGCCACTTTCCCGATCCTTCCCTGGGATTGTTCGATCAGTTCCGCAAATTTAGGAATCAGAACCGGGGGCAAATTATCGACGCAGAAAAAACCGAGGTCTTCCAAGCTCTGAACCGCTATCGTCTTTCCTGCGCCGGACATGCCGGTAATGATGACGAGTTTGGCAGGCGTTTGGGCTGCTTCCATGTCGCGTATGCCTCCGTTCTAATTATTGTTGAATCGGTGTTTATAAAGCTCTCAAATGCAAACCGGCCGCTCCAACGACACCCGCGTCGTTGCCAAGCTCCGCCGGTACGATATCCACATATGCCCGAGCCGGTTCCGGAGTATATTTCGTAAACACTTCCCGTACCGCGTCGAACAAAATATCGCCTGCCCGCGCCACGCCTCCGCCAAGGATGAAACGCTGCGGATTGACGATGACCGCGGTCGCCGCCATTGCTTTGCCGAGATAAAAAGCCGCGCGCTTCACAATGCGGACCGCCACTTCGTCGCCGTTCCTCGCCGCGTCGAACACGTCTTTCGCCGTAATTTCCCCGGCATCCGACAGGCTGGTCCGGTCTCCGCGCTCGACGGCGTCTTTCGCCATCCGGATAATGCCCGTCGCTGAAGATACGGTTTCCACACAGCCGTATTGACCGCAGCCGCATTGGATCGCTTCCATATCCGGCACCACCTGCACATGGCCAAGTTCGCCGGCCATGCCCGAGAAGCCTTCGTAAATATGGCCGCGAATAATGATTCCGCCTCCTACGCCCGTTCCAAGCGTATATACGACGACGTTGTCTATGCCTTTGCCTGCGCCGCCCCACACTTCGCCGAGCGCCGCCACGTTAGCGTCGTTGTTCATTTTCACCGGTACTGAAAGCTTTTGCTCAAGCGTTGCTTTAACGGGGACATTTTTCCAGCCCGGCAAGTTGGGAGAATGGCGCATAATCCCTGCGGGAATGTCCATAAATCCGGCCATGCCGATGCCGACGCCGGCCAGCGCTTCCCAATTCAAGTTGTTATCGGCGATGATTTTACGGACATACGTTGCTATGTTGTCGAGCACGGCGTCCGGTCCGTTCTCCGCACCCGTAGGACCCTCATACGTATGAAGAAGTTTCCCTTCTTCGCTGCAAATGCCCAGCTTAATCGTTGTGCCGCCGATATCGACACCCACATATATGCGTTGAGACATGCGGATTTCCACCTCGTTACCGTTGTTGTTCTGTACCAACTATAAGTCAACAGACCCGGGAGGTCAAGGAAGTTATGCGGCGAATCAAGCGGTTGTAACGATTTACCTGCATCATATATTATGGTTAAGATTGGTAAAATGATACGGCAAAGTGATGTTGTGCCGATACGGTTGTTTTGCGGTCCCCATGTCCTCGAGAGGCGATTTTTACTTAGGTGAATTTCATGTTCTTAACGCAAGCAATGTTGCATCAATAGTTAGACTTAGTGGAATTCTTTGTACTTAATATAGACGCACACATCAAATTTTCCGGAATTCGAGCATATTAAGTCCAAGATATTCCACTAAGCCAACCGCAACCTATACCGGCCTGATAGATAAGTACAAAGATTTCCGTTATCATAAGAAAAGCTTCTTCGAAGTACATTCAAGAAAGCAGTACCGCGATTTTTCTTAGGGTTATAGTATGAATTTAGACAAGTCTTTCTCCAATGTGTACTTTCGGACCCGTTCCAATCTGTCGCTTGCCGCGAGAACCTCTTTGTCGACTAGTCCCTTAAGCAACTTCCTCGCTGTCTTTTTCTCAAGACCCGTCCATTCCGCCACCTCTCTCGGAGTCACGGTCTCCAATTCAAATTGCTTCATGCGCCGCACTACCTTTTCCTCCTGAATAGTCAGCTTCATTTGCTCAATAACATCCCCGCCCATCCCGAACAACCGCCCCATCATTTGTTGGATGACCCGCCGGCAAATTTGCTCATTCTCGTTTATGTAATCGTATGCGAAATACATGATGTGCCAGCCGTCATTCGCAAGGTCGCAATGCCGAATCCAATCGTCGCCGAACTTCCAACGGGTTATATTGCGCCAATGCGGCCGAAACCGAGTATCTCCAACGCAATCTTGTAATACCTCCGTATGTACGCAAAATCCAAGTACCTCTTGCCGCCTTTGAAATCGACGACTTCATATTCCGGATGCAGATCATCCAACGATCCAACCACCGGCCACCACACATTTTCCAAAAACAGCTTCTCCGGCTCCCCGTGACCTTCTTCTAACCGCCGCAACCGTTCCCCTTCACTCTTTGACTTATGGTCCGCCAACCATTTCTCATACGCCGCATTAAAATCGCTCATCATGAAACCTCCCATGTTTAGAAAATAAGAAACCCACTTACGGACCGCGTTTTAGCTGAAGGATTTCTTGAAACTCCACAATTAAAAAACGCCGCCCGACCCGAGTCCCCTCGAGTCGAACGGCGCGTTCTTCGCGTCCGCAAACTATCCGCAAACTATC
The DNA here is from genome assembly GCF_016482785.1 of Paenibacillus alkalitolerans. Taxonomy (GTDB): domain Bacteria; phylum Bacillota; class Bacilli; order Paenibacillales; family YIM-B00363; genus Paenibacillus_AE; species Paenibacillus_AE alkalitolerans. Next base: position 61,353 of record NZ_JAEMXM010000023.1, read on the forward strand.
CGTAATTATTTCGACAACGCCTGGCTCCACTCGCTAGCGTGGCTGCCTTCCAAGAACCGCTCGCAATCGAGCGCCGCCATACAGCCGCTGCCGGCTGCCGTAATCGCTTGGCGATACTTGTTGTCCTGCACGTCGCCGCAGGCGAACACTCCAGGAACGTTCGTCTCGGAGCTGCCGGGCTTAACGAGAATGTATCCGACCTCATCGGTTTCGATTTGACCGCCGAGAAACTTGGTGTTCGGCGTATGGCCGATCGCGATGAAGATGCCGTCGGTCTCAAGCAATTCATCAGCGCCGGTCTCGTTGTTGCGCATTTTCAAGCCGGTCACGCCCTTCTCGCCGGCAACGACTTCAACCGGCGTGCGGTTGAGCGCCCACTTGATTTTCTCATTCTCGCGCGCGCGATCCTGCATGATCTTGGACGCCCGAAGCTCGTCGCGGCGGTGAACAACCGTCACTTGCGTCGCGAACTTCGTCAAGAAGGACGCTTCCTCCATCGCCGAGTCGCCGCCGCCCACGACGACGATCTTCTTGCCGCGGAAGAAGAAGCCGTCGCAAGTCGCGCAAGTGCTCACACCGCGGCCGACGTTGTCTTTCTCCCCCGGGATGCCCAAATATTTCGCGGATGCGCCCGTAGAAATAACCAACGCCTCCGCCAGCAATTCCCCTTGGCCTTCCACGCTCAGCTTAAACGGACGCTTGGACAAGTCGACGCCGTTCACCCAGCCCGTCTTAAATTCCGCACCGAAGCGTTCCGCTTGCTTGCGCATATTGTCCATTAATTCCGGTCCCATTATGCCTTCTGGAAAACCCGGGAAATTCTCCACCTCGGTGGTGGTGGTCAATTGTCCGCCCGGCTCCGGACCTTCGATAATGAGCGGATTCATATTAGCGCGGGCCAAATAGATGGCCGCGGTCAACCCGGCGGGACCGGTTCCGATTACGATAACTTTGCGCATAGTTTCTCCTCCTTCTTTATTAGAATTATTCTAAACTAATAACGACTATTTTTCAATACTTCGCACGGAGCTACAAGTTCTCGTGAAAATTGGCGAAGATCGAGCTCATCTTTTGGCGCAGGCCGCATACTTCGTCAATCATCTTCACGTTCTTGCTGATCGTTGTAATCGAAGCTCCGTACCGAAGGGACACTTCTCGATAAGAAATCGGACGCCGGTGCATCTTCGCGGTTAAATATTCGAGCGCTCCCGACCAGCCTTCCTTCTTCCCGATCTTCGGAACGGCGGGATATAGCCGAGATAAAAACTCGACCCAAAGCGTCACCATATCATGCTGTTGGATGATGTCGTACCGCTTCGACATTCTGCCGACCGCCAAATCAAGCACGCCTTGCCAGCTATCGTTCCAGACCGGGAGATTCGGGGAATACACCCCTGTATCGTATTTCACCTCGCGGCCGCCGATCACCGCATCCAACGGATCCTTCGCTCCCATGCTTCGCAATACGAATATCGCGACCTTCTTCACATAGTCGTCTTCATCGCTTTGCATGATCAATTCCCGCAGCGCCGCTTCCACTTCGGAGTCGGCGACCGGGCCGTACGCCTGGATCACTTGAAGCTTCGTATCGCGGTCCCCGTGGCGAAGCGCCCAGAAGAACGAAGAGCGAAGCAGCGGGTCGTTGCGCAGCCGTTCCGGAAACGCGCCTTGCCCCCGCTGCAGCTGGCGAAGCTGCTCTTCGAACGGCAGATGATAATGATAGCTTACGGTTACGGATGCGGAATCCGACGTTCCGCTCAATACGGAGTCGACCACGCTCAAATAAAACTTCGGTATATCCGAGCCCGGGTCGAGCTTCTCCGCTTGCTTCCAAAGACGGTGCGCCTCCGGATACTTGCGGGTGTTATAGCACGAAACCGCCGCATAGTGATAAAGACACGGGTCTGTTCCGCCGGCGTCGCTCTTCAACAATCGGCGGAAGTGCCGGTACGCCGTTTCGTGATGGCCGAGAATCCCCATCGTCGTAGCGAGCTTAAATACGTGCTCCTGATGGAAAGGGTATGTTTTGTCAAGGAGACCGACAAGTTCGTCCAAGCCTTTCCGGTCGCCGGAATGCTGATAAAAGATGGCCAAGTTGCACAAAGCGTGCAAGTTGCCCGGATCCGACTCCAATACCCTTCTCACCGACGAGAACGAATCTTCAAGCCTTCCCACGTAGTAGTATCCCAAAGCCAAGTTATTATGAGCCGCCAAGAATTCCGGATGAGCGTTCACCAGCTTCTCCAGCAGCTTGATCGCTTCCGTGAACTTTCCTTCTTCAAGGAGCGAGCGGGCCCGATCGTGTTCGAACCAGCCTTCGCGGCTTTTGATATTCGTCACCTTCATCGGCCGCTCCAATTCGAAGCTGAGCAGTTCGATCATTTCCTCGGATTCGTCGAGGAAATGCCCGTGCGGATCATGCTCCAAATAATGGATAAGCGCCTTCTCTGCCGATTCGAAATCTTCCATGTTGGCGTAATTGTTCGCCATATAGAAATAGCATTCCGTCATCGACGGATCCACCGTGTCGATAACGTTCCTCAACACATTATTCGATTCCGCGTAATTGCCCATTTCGGACAAAATACCGGCCATATTGCAATGATTTACCGGATTTTCGGGTTCGTACTCGACGGCCCGCCGAAAATATTTCAACGCTTTGTCGTAACGATACCGATCCAAGGACTGCACCGCCCTTTCAAAAAAGAACGTGGCATCCATTTGGAGCGGAATGATTTTGCGTCTAGGTGTCAGATGCTTGGTCTTTTCCAAGTGCGATAGGCACCTCCGTCCTTGACCCTAAAGAAATTTCACCAAGAGTATAACACAGTTCCGGGTAAAACCGTATAGTCTTGCGCGCCCTATGTTATACCGCCGCTTTTGAACAGTACGGAGATTGAACCGCCCTCGTGAATGATACGGACGGCATCGGCAAGAAGCGGAGCGACCGATAACACTTGAATATTCGGAGGGAGCACTTCCGGAAGCGCGATCGAATCCGTCACCATGACGCGATGGATCGCCGGATGATCCAACAGCTTAAGCGCTTCTCCGGAAAAAACGGGGTGCGAGGCGCATACGATTACGTCGCGGGCACCCTTCTCCTTCAACCCTTCGACTACGTTTACGATCGTCGAACCCGTATCGATCAAATCTTCGATAACGATCGGCGTGCAGTTCTCGACTTCCCCGATCACGTGCGTAATGACCGATTCGTTATGCGCCGGACGCCTCTTGATCATAATGGCGAAAGGCAAATCCAGGTAATCCGCGCCGGCAAGCTTCTCCGCCACCTTCGCGCGGCCGGCGTCCGGCGATACGACGATCGGATTCGGAACGTCCAGCTTGCGAAGCTCGTCGCAGATCAAGTCGAGCGCCGTCAGATGGTCGACGGGGATATTAAAGAAGCCTTGTATCGCAGGCGAATGCAGATCGATGGTGACGACGCGGTTGGCGCCGGCGGTGGTGAGCACGTCAGCGATCATTTTGGCCGAAATCGGTTCGCGCGGCGCGGATTTTCGCTCTTGGCGGGCATAGCCGTAATACGGAAGCACGAGATTGATGGTACGGGCCGAAGCTCGCTTCGCCGCATCGATCATGACGAGCAGCTCCACGAAATGTTCGTTGATCGGCGCGGAGAAAGACTGGACCAAAAACACGTCGCAGTTGCGGATCGACTCTTCGTAATGCACATATATTTCGCCGCTTTTGAACCGGGATATTTTCACCCGGCCAAGCTCCAGCCCGAGCTCCTTGCACATGGCGGCCGCCAGCCGGGGATTCGACGAGCCGCTGAACACCATCACTCTATCGCTATGTATGTTCACGCGATATGGCCTCCTTGGTTGATAATGTATTAGAATTGTACCATGAATCGTTCCTTTTGCGAAAATGTCGCCAACTCCCCGTACCCTACCTCTTTCAATAAGGCTGCGGCGCGGTCCAGGTACTGTCCGACCCGTTCCGGAAGATGGGCGTCGGAGCCTAGTGTAACGGGGATCCCAAGCGCCCGGCAGCGTTCGAGAACGGCACGGCTGGGAAACGATTCGTTCACCGTCATTCGCCACCCGGACGCGTTGATTTCGATCGCAAGATCGTTCGCCCGGATCGTCCGCAGCGTCTCTTCGATCGAGTCGGTGTGGTCCCTCTCCGGTTTCGACGGGGCGTACCGCTTCACGACGTCCAGGTGGCCCATGTAAGTGTAGAAGCCCGTGTTTGCGGCTTTACGGACGGCGTCGTAATATATTTCGTACACCTCGTCGATGTGACGGGCTTCCCAGCCGGAAAGCTGCCGGAAATCCGTGATGTCCCATTCGCCCAAGAAGTGTACCGACCCGATGACGTAATCCCAGGGATAGCCGGTAACGATCCGCTCGATTTGCTCCTCGTATCCTTCGATATAATCGCCTTCGAGGCCAATTCGGATGTCGATGACGCCGCTGTACTTATGCTTTAGCTGCGAAGCTTCCTCGAAATATCTCGGCAGCTCCTCCATCGGCATCGCCATGCCGGGGAAATACGTGTCCGGATCGACGTGAAGCAGCGGCATATGATCGGAGACGCCGATCTGGTCCAATCCGATGTCGACGGCTCGCGAAATATATTGCTCAAGCGTTCCCTCGGCATGGCCGCAGCGAACGTGATGCGTATGATAATCGATGCGCATGTTGATGGGCCTCCTTATGGTGCATTTTCCGTCTTACAACCGGAGTTCCTCCGGTTATTCGGCGTCGCGGACTCACTTTTGAGCCTTGTAATCGCACTTTCTCCGGCTATTTGGCGTCACGGACTCGCTTTTGCGCCATGTAACCGGACTTTCTCCGGCTATTTGGCGTCACGGACTCACTTTTGAGCCTTGTAACCGGACTTTCTCCGGCTATTTGGCGTCACGGACTCGCTTTTGCGCCTTGTAACCGGACTTCCTCCGGCTATTCGGCGTCTCGGACTCTCTTTTGAGCCTTGTAATCGCACTTTCTCCGGCTATTTGGCGACACGGACTCTCTTTTGCGCCTTGTAACCGGACTTCCTCCGGCTATTCGGCGTCTCGGACTCTCTTTTGAGCCTTGTAATCGCACTTTCTCCGGCTATTTGGCGACACGGACTCTCTTTTGCGCCTTGTAACCGGACTTCCTCCGGCTATTCGGCGTCTCGGACTCTCTTTTGAGCCTTGTAACCGGACTTTCTCCGGCTATTTGGCGTCACGGATACACTTTTGTGCCTTGTAACCGGACTTTCTCCGGCTATTTGGCGTCACGGACACCGTTTGAGTACCAGCTAATAATTTGTGCAGGGGCAGCTGCCGGGGTAGCATACGACCCTATCGACAGCAAAAAAACCTTAAAGCCGCGTGTCACGGCCTTAAGGTTAAGATTCCGATCGAAGAAAAACTTCTATCGAAGTACCTTCAAGGAAGAGCGACCGCGATTTAAAGGAAGTTTTTCTTGGTAAAGAAAGTTCTCGCCACTTCAATCCTTTAGTGAACTTAAACTTTCTTTATCTTTCGGCTTATGGCGCCGCTCCAGCTCTTGCAGCACATCATCCAACGGAAGCTTCTGTTCCCGCAGCAGCACCAGCAGATGAAATATAAGATCGCTCGCCTCATACCGCAGCTCCTCGGCGCTGCGGTTTTTCGCCGCAATAATGACCTCCGCCGCTTCTTCGCCGACCTTCTTCAATATCTTATCCACGCCCTTGTCGAACAAGTACGTCGTATAAGCTCCTTCCGGTCGCTCATGCTCCCTCTCGGCGATTGTGCGCTCCAACGTCTCAATAATGGCAAAACGATTCGCCGCCCCCGCACGCTCCCCCTTCTCCCCGACCTGCATGCCGTCGAAGAAACAGGTATACTCCCCGGTATGGCAAGCCGGACCGGCAGGCAGCGCTTCGATCAGCAGCGTATCCCCGTCGCAATCGAGCTGCACGGAAACAACCTTCTGCGTATTTCCGGAAGTCGCGCCCTTGTGCCACAGTTCTCCGCGCGACCGGCTCCAAAACACCGTCTCGCCCTTCTCAAGCGTCAAGCCCAGTGACTGTTCATTCATATACGCCATCATGAGCACGTCTTTCGTGTTCGCGTCCTGAACGATCGCGGGGACAAGTCCCCGTTCGTCCCATCGAATGCGGCTCAGCAGCTCCTCGCGTGCGATCGTCGTCACCGGACCTCCACCCCTTTATCCCTTAGATGATCCTTCACTTCATGAATCGTCATTTCTTTATAATGAAAAATGGTTGCGGCCAACCCGGCGTCAGCTTTCCCATCCGTAAAAACTTGCGAGAAATGCTCCACCCGTCCCGCGCCGCCCGATGCGATCACCGGAATGCCGACCGATTCGGACACCGCCCGCGTCAGCGGCAAGTCGAAGCCGTCCTTCGTTCCGTCGGCATCCATCGAGGTGAGCAGCAGTTCCCCGGCGCCGAGCCGTTCCGCTTCCTTCGCCCACTCAACCGCATGAATTCCCGTCGGCTTCCGTCCGCCGTGAGAGTACACTTCCCAGTCGCTCCATTCCGCATTGTACCGGGCGTCGATCGCGACAACGATGCACTGGCTGCCGAATTTGCGGGCTCCTTCAGTAATAAGCTGCGGAGTTTTCACCGCCGCCGTGTTGATCGCCGTCTTGTCCGCTCCGGCTCGGAGCAGACGCTTCATATCTTCGGTGGATGCGATGCCGCCGCCGACCGTGAACGGGATCGTAATTTCGCCGGCCGTCTGGCGGACGACGTCCACCATCGTCGCGCGGCCTTCATGCGAAGCGGATATATCGAGAAACACGAGCTCGTCGGCGCCTTCGCGGTCATACAGCGCCGCCAATTCGACGGGATCGCCCGCATCGCGCAGGTTGACGAAGTTGACTCCTTTCACGACACGGCCGTCTTTCACGTCCAGACACGGGATGATACGTTTAGCTAGCATTGGAAAAAGTCCCCCTTTGGGCTGATTCGCCCGCGGCTACTGCATGCCGTAGCGGCAAAATGCAATTACATCGCGATACGGGAGCCGCCCGCCGAAAATATCGAGCGCGCTGCCGATCGTAATGTCGAGCTTGCCGCCCGTGATGCTGAGGAAGCGTTCGAGGTCGGCGAGCGACCTTGCGCCTCCGGCGTATGTCGTCGGAATTGCCGTCCATTCCGCCAATTGGGCGGCGAGCCTTTCCTGCACGCCCTCGCGCTTGCCCTCCACGTCCACTGCGTGAATGAGGAATTCGTCGCAGTACCCTTCGAGTTCGGCAATATTCGAGGCGTTGACTTCAAAATCGCTGAATGTCCGCCACTGATTCGTCACCACATAATACTTGCCGTCCCGCTCCTTGCAGCTCAAATCGATGACAAGCCGCTTTTTGCCGACCTTGGAGACGATCTTGTCCAGATGATCCATGTTCAGCTTGCCGTCTTGAAAGATGTATGAAGTGACGATGACATGCGAAGCGCCGAGCTCCAGAAAGTGTTCGGCATTGTCCGCGTTAATGCCGCCGCCGATCTGCAATCCGCCGGGATAGGCGCGCAGCGCTTCTTCCGCCGCCGTTTCGTTGCCGCCGCCTAACATGATGATATGGCCGCCGGTCAAACCGTCCTCCCGGTACATGGACGCATAGTAGCCCGGCGAATGCCCGGAAACGAAGTTTTCCACGACGCGGCTCGGGTCCGGCTGCAACGTTTCGCCGACAATCTGCTTCACTTTGCCTTGATGAATATCGATACAAGGTCTGAATTTCACGGTCCATTATCCTTTATGTGCAGAGGTTTGTGCGGCCGACACGCTAAGCTTCAGAAAATTGCCGAGCAGCCGCATGCCGAGCTCGCCGCTTTTTTCCGGATGGAACTGCATTCCGAACACGTTGTCCCGCCCGACGATCGCCGTCACGGGCTGGTGATAGTCGGTCGCCGCGAGCAAATCGTCCGCTCGCTCCGGCTTCGCGTGGTACGAGTGCACGAAGTATACGTACCCCTCTTCCAAGCCGTCAAACAGCGGGCTCTTCCGGCAAAAAGAAAGCCGGTTCCATCCCATATGCGGCACTTTGAAATCCCCTCGGAATCTCTCCACGCGGCCGGGTAGCAGATTCAGCCCTTCATGGCGTCCGTGCTCTTCGCTTTCGGTGAATAGAAGCTGCATGCCGAGGCAGATGCCCAACAGCGGCTTGCCGCCAGCAGCATATTCCTTAACGACGGCATCCAACTTCATATCGCGCATGAGGGACATCGCGTCGCCGAAAGCGCCGACGCCGGGCAGGATCGCAGCGTCCGCGGAGAGAATGGCTTTGGGGTCCGCCGTTACAACCGCCTCGCAACCGAGCCGTTCGACCGCCTTGCTGACGCTGTGGAGATTACCCATACCGTAATCGATAATTGCGATCATGATCGTTGTTAGAGCACTCCTTTCGTCGAAGGAACTCCTTGCACCCGGGGATCTATGGACGTCGCTTCGTCTAAAGCGCGCCCCAGCGCCTTGAACACGGCTTCGATCATATGATGAGTATTTCGCCCGTAATGTACGATGACGTGAAGCGTAATTCGCGACTCCAGAGCGAACTTCCATAGAAATTCGTGGAACAGCTCTACGGAGAACGTGCCGACGTTCGCGGACGGAAATTCCGCGCGGTATTCCAAATGCGGGCGGTTGCTGATGTCGATGACGACCTGCGCCAGCGCTTCATCCATAGGCACGAACACGTTCGCATACCGCTTGATGCCGCGCTTGTCGCCGAGCGCCTCCTTCAAAGCTTGCCCCAAGCATATGCCGATATCCTCCACTGTATGGTGATCGTCGATCTCCACGTCGCCGCGCGCCTCGACAGCAAGATCGAAATGACCGTGCTTCGTAAACAGATCGAGCATATGGTTTAGAAAAGGCACGTCAGTCTCCAGCTTGGAGTCTCCCGTACCGTCAATCGCGAAAGTCAGCTTTATATCCGTCTCATTGGTCCTGCGTTCAATGCCCGCCGACCGCTTCAATTCACTCATCGTGTTCACGTCCCCCGGTTCGATTCCATTCTTACGCTTATGGCTCGCGCGTGTCCCTCAAGGCCTTCGTGCCGCGCAAGCGTCATGATCTTGTCTCCGTTCGCGAGCAGCGCTTCCCGCGTGTACGAAATGAGGCTCGACCTCTTCACGAACGTGTCGACGCCAAGCGGCGAGAAAAACCGCGCCGTGCCGCTGGTCGGCAGCACGTGGTTCGGACCGGCGAAGTAATCTCCGACCGATTCGGCGCTGTACGGCCCGAGGAAGACGGCTCCCGCGTTCTCGACGCGGCCGAGCCAATCGAGCGGATTGTCCACCAGCAGCTCCAGATGCTCCGGCGCAAGCCGGTTGCTGGCCTCGAACGCCTCCTCCAACGTATCTACGAGGAGAATCGCGCCGTGCCGCTCGATCGACTCGGCGGCGATGTCGCGCCGGGGCAGCTGCGCAAGCTGCTTCTCCACTTCCGCGCTCACACGCTCCGCGAGCGCCGCCGACGGCGTAATGAGCACGGCGGACGCCATCTCGTCATGCTCCGCCTGCGACAGCAAGTCCGCCGCCGCATACGCCGGATTGGCACCTTCGTCGGCGATGACGACGATCTCGCTCGGTCCCGCGATCGAGTCGATGTCGACGACGCCGTATACGAGCCGCTTCGCCAGCGCGACGTAAATATTGCCCGGCCCGACGATTTTATCGACGGCCGGAATCGTCTCCGTACCGTATGCGAGCGCGGCGATCGCCTGCGCTCCGCCGACGCGGTACGCTTCGGTAACGCCGGCTTCCGCCGCCGCTACAAGAATGTACGGGTCGATCCCTTCCCGTCCTGCCGTCGCCGGCGGCGTCACCATTACTATCTCGCGTACGCCCGCAACCGATGCCGGAATGATGTTCATCATCACCGAAGACGGGTAAGCCGCCTTCCCTCCGGGAACGTACACACCGACTCGGCGCAAGGGCCGAACGATTTGTCCAAGCGTCGTGCCGTCGTGCTGCACGTCGATCCAAGATTGGCGCCGCTGCTTCTCGTGATACGCCCTTATGTTCGCGGCTGCCGCCCGAAGCGCCTCCACGAACGCCGGTTCCACGCGGTCGTAGGCTGCACGCAGCTCCTCCGGCGAAATGCGCAGCGCATCCGGAGTCAACTCTACGCGATCGAACTGCCTTGTATACTCCAACACCGCCGCATCGCCTTCGGTCCGTACCCGTTCAATGACGGAGCGCGCCGTTTGCTGCTCCTCCAAGTTGCCCGAATCCACTCTTCGATCCAATTGAAACTCGCCCGCCCGGATGATGCGCATCATTTTTCCTCCTCCAACGCTTTATACGCTACACCTTGACTCTTACCACGGACTGCAGCCGGTCGCACAACGATTGAATCTTGTCGTTCTTCATACGAAAGCTCACGCGGTTGGCGATGAGGCGGCTCGTAATATGAAACATCGTTTCCATCTCGACAAGGCCGTTCTCCCGAAGCGTCGTGCCCGTCTCCACCATATCCACGATGCGATCGGCAAGTCCGATCAGCGGAGCCAGCTCGATGGAACCGTTCAATTTAATGACTTCCACCTGCTGTCCCCGCTCGCGGAAGTATTTCGACGCAACATTCGGGTATTTCGTCGCTACGCGCGGATGAAGCGTCGGCTTCCAATCCGGCAGCCCGATCACCGACATGCGGCAGCGCGCGATACCTAAGTCGAGCAATTCGTAAACATTCCTGTTTTCTTCGACCAGCACGTCTTTGCCGACGATGCCGAGATCGGTTACGCCGTACTCGACAAATGTCGGCACATCGACCGGCTTAGCCATTATCAATTCAATACCTATTTCGGGGATTGGAATAATATATTTGCGCGAGTCGTCGATATCGTCGGGCAGCCCCAAGCCCGCTTCCTGAAACAACTCCGCAGCTTTCTTTACGATTCGGCCTTTCGGCATCGCAATGCGCAGCAATTCGCTCACGGTAACACCCCCTTGCATTCGTTCACGTTATCCGAAAATTACTATATCTTCGTATCGGGCGCCGTTCCACTCTTGCGTCCCGTCTTCGTGCAGCTCTATGTTTGTCAACAGCTCCCGATCATCCACCCGCTGCGTCGTCACCGTCACATCGTGGCGCGAGCGCAGCTCCTTCGCATGACGAAGCGCTTCCTCGCGATGCTTCGCCATATAGACGACCAGCACCCGGTATGGGGGACGTTCGCCATTAACGCCGTTAGTGCTTATATATTCAAGAATCCGGTTTGTTTTCAGCGAAAATCCGGTTGCCGGCGCCGGACGCCCGAACTGCCCCAATAAATTGTCGTACCGGCCTCCGTTAAGCACGGGAAAGCCGAGATCCGACGCATACCCTTCAAAAGTAAGGCCCGTATGATAATTGAACGTGCCGGTCATCGTCAAATCAATGATCACGTCGCTGACCGCGTCATACGCCTTCAACACATCCCACACTTCGCATAAATGCCGTATCGCATCCGTTGCAACAGTATTACCGGACAAGGACATCGCCTGACCGCAAACTTCCTGTCCTCCCCGCAGACGGAGAATTCCTTCAAGCTCCCGACGCATATCGTCCGGCAGCTGAAGACGGGACAATTGCTCCCGGTAGCCGACATAGTCGCGGCGGAGCAAACAATCCTTCAGCGCCTCCTGGTCTTCCGTCCGGCCGGGCAGCGTCTCCTGGAACAATCCGTGCAGGAAACCGACATGTCCGAGCGCCACCCGGAATTTCCGGACACCGGCGGCTTTCAGACAAGCGATCGACAACGCGATCACTTCCGCATCCGCTTCGGCGCTCGAATCGCCGACAAGCTCCACTCCGGTCTGGTAAAATTCGGCGCTTCTCCCCGCTTCCTCTTCAATGGCACGAAACACGTTAGCGTGGTAGGAAAGCCTTATCGGCAACGGTTCGCCGCGCAGAAGCGAAGCGACGACACGGGCGATCGGCGCGGTCATATCCGAGCGCATCACGAGCGTGGTGCCCCAACGATCCAGCAGCTTAAACAATTTCTTGTCGGTCGTCGCGCTGGCGACGCCGACCGTATCGTAATATTCAAGCGTCGGCGTCATTATTTCACGGTATCCCCAGCGGCTCATGCATTCCAGCACGTTCGCTTCGATCCGGCGAAGCCGCGCCACCGCTTCAGGCAAATAATCTTTGACGCCGATCGGTTTTTCAAACACTTTCGGTTTCGACACCGAACTGCCTCCCTATTGCATGCTTTAATGCTGTGAAGTGCTAATTAATTAGCAAATAAAAGCGTTTTTTCGTAATATATCACGTAATGTTAGGCAGGTCAACCGGAAAAGCCAATTGCAGCACGAGTTTGCGATTATGTTTTCGTTCCGACCGTTCCGCTTCACGACCGCCCCAACTCCCGCAACGGGTTCCCGCCCACGAATGCGCCCGCCGGCACATCGCGGTGAACGACGGACCCGGCCGCGACGATGGCTCCGTCGCCGATCGCGACACCGGGCAATATCGTGCAGTTAGCCCCGATCATCACCTCGTCGCCGATGACGACATCGCCCAACCGGTACTCGCGTATCAAATACTCGTGAGCGAGTATCGTCGTATTGTAGCCGATCACGCAATTGCGCCCGACCCGGATCCGCTCCGGAAAAAACACATCGGGCATCACCATCAGCGCGAACGCGCTGTGCTCACCGACTTGCATGCCGAGCACCCGGCGGTATATCCAACGCTTCAACCCCAATATCGGAGTATACCGCGACAATTGGATAAAAATAAAATTCCGCACGGCCTTCCAAGGGCTCACCGTGCGGTATATTTGCCATAATGCATTCTGCCCGTCAACCGGCACAGGGTACTTCTCCAATCTTCTGCTCAACGAACATCCCTCGCCAAGCCGGCGATACCAAGCAAATCCCTCATATCGCCGATCCAATAGTCAGGTTCATATTTGTTCATCTCTTCCCGGCCTTTCAGCGTCCAGCCTACCACTGCAGTCGCGACGCCGGCCGCTTTCGCGGACAGGACGTCTCCGGGACTGTCGCCGACCATCAACGTTGTCGCCGCTTCAGCGCCCAACTTCTCCAACGCCTGCAATACTGGCTCCGGATCCGGCTTCGGCCGCCGCACGTCGTCAAGCGAAACGATCGTCTCGATATAACCGTCCAGCTTGCAAAGCTTCAAACCCATTTCGGACGTCTTGCGAATTTTCGTCGTTACGACGCCCATGCGGATTCCGGCGCGCTGCAGCTCGCGAAGCACCTCTTCCACATGCGGAAACGCCTGCACCAGCTCGTCGTGATTCGCCAAGTTGAACTCGCGGTACAGGCGGATCATTAGTTCAACGCCCGCTTCGTCCGCCCCGGTCAGCTCCCCGAACATCTCGTCCAGCTTGCCTCCCATATACGGAACCAGCTTATCGCGGTTCATGTCGCGGCGATCAAGCCGCTCCCACACATACTCGAACGATCGAAAGATCAATTCGTTCGTATCCAATATCGTTCCGTCCAAATCAAACAGCACTGTTCGGATCATGAGGCGGATTCTCCTCTTTCTTATGCTGTGCCGTGTCGGTTTCGTTCGGAGCTTCCGCACCGCGATTCTCTTGCGTCGTTGCCGCCGCAGGCTCACTGCTTGGCGCGGCCCGGGAAGATACGATCGGATCCGAATACCTGACGGTTGCGTATCCTTTGGCCCGCCTGTACGCAATCAAGGCGATCGCCGCAATCACGATCAGAACCGCGACCAATTGCGAGATTCGGATGTTGCCGTAATCCATCTTGCCCGGCGGCGCCAACAGCAGCATTGGAGACCATAGCGCGTCCAGCAATGCGTCAAGCCATGCCGGACCGTCAAAAGCCAACGAATCCGTCCGCAATCCTTCCACGAAGAAGCGGCCGATCGAGTACCAAATAAAATAACCGAAAAATATTTCGCCCGCCCGCACAAAAGCTTGTCTCCGAAGGACGAACAACAGGAGCAACCCGGCTACATTCCATAGTGACTCATAAAGGAACGTAGGGTGCCGGAACAGTCCATCGATGTACATTTGTTCGACGATGAAGTTCGGCAGATGCAGCCCGCTGCGCAGAAATTCTTCAGTCACCGGACCGCCGTACGCCTCTTGGTTCATAAAATTTCCCCAACGGCCGATCGCTTGTCCGACGATCAAGCCGGGCGCGCAAATATCGGCTATGCGCAAGAAGCTGTATCCTTTGCGCCTGATATATATATATCCTGCTATCAGCGCGCCGATGAGCGCTCCGTATATGGCGATGCCGCCTTCCCAAATCTTTATTACGTCTATGATGTTATCTTGATAGTCCTGCCAACGGAACGCCACATAGTAGAGGCGAGCGCCGATAATCGCCGAGGGTACGCCTAGGAGGAGCAGATCCATGAAAAAATCGGGAACGATACCGAACCGCTTGCCTTCCTGGACCGCAAGCAGCAACCCGGCCAATGCCGCCGATCCCAAAATGATTCCGTACCAATGTACCGTGAGCGGGCCGAGAGTGAATGCGACCGGATCCAATACAAAAGCGAAATTCATAGACGCCCCCCTACTCCATATCGTCGTAATCGTGATCGATGGTCTCCGTCAAGCGGTTCGTGAATTGAAGCGCCGCGTTGTAGCCCATTCGTTTCAACCGGTAATTCATCGCCGCCACCTCAATGATGACCGCGAGATTTCGTCCGGGTCTTACCGGAATCGTGACAAGAGGAAGATCGGTATCGATGATGCGGGTCGTCTCTTCATCTATTCCCAACCGGTCATATTGCTTGTCTTGCTGCCAAGTTTCCAGCCTCGCGACGACTGAAATTTTTTTGTAGTTTCGGACTGCGCCCGCGCCGAACAACGTCATCACGTTAATAATGCCCAGTCCGCGAATTTCAACCAGATGCTTTATCAAATCCGGCGCGTTCCCGTACAGGTCGTTATCCGCCGTCTGGCGGATCTCGACAGCATCGTCCGCTATCAACCGATGGCCGCGTTTGACCAGCTCGAGCGCCGTTTCGCTTTTCCCGATTCCGCTCGATCCCGTAATAAGCATACCGACGCCGTATACATCGACCAGAACCCCGTGGATCGTTGTGCTCGGCGCAAGTTTATTCTCAAGGAATCCGGTGATGCGGCTTGCCAAAATCGTCGTAGCCAGGCCGCTTCTAAGCAGAGGCATATTTTTTTCTTTGGCCGTTTCCAGCAGCTCCTTCGGAACGTCAAGATGCCTTGTGATCAGAATGCAAGGCGTTTCTTCCCGGCACAACTTCGCAGCCCGCTCGCGGCGGACCGATTCCGTCAACGTTTCGAAGAACGTAAGCTCCGTCATACCCATCAATTGAACGCGTTCTTCAGGGTAATAAGTAAAATATCCCGCCAGTTCCAATCCCGGACGGTACAAATCTGCAACGTTAATGGGCCGCTTTAACCCGTCTTCGCCTGCGAGCACTTCGAGCGAGAAATGCTGCACCAAGTCGGCGGCTTTCACTTTTTTCGGCATTGTAGCAACGTCTCCCATGCGAACTATTCTTGTTCCATCGTATAGGAAACCCTATATGAAATCAACCGCCAGCCTTTTACTTGTCTTCACGAATTACGGCAAATCGATAACCATCAGCTTCGCTCCGCTTTCGCTTGATATCGCGAGGCCCGCCGTTCCTTCGATTCTGGCGGCATCCCTCTTCCGAAGCTTGTTCTCTCCGTTGAGTAACAATTCCCCTTCAATGACGAACACATAAATGCGCCGCCCTTCTTCCTGCTCGAACGCAATAGAGTGACCGGCGTCCAGCTCCGACAAATACATTGTAATATCCTGATGGATGACGGCCACGCCGTCTTTACGCCCTCCTCTGCCGGAGACGACGGGCAACAAGGCATTCTTCATCCCGTCGGCATTGAACGTAATCGTTTCATAGGAAGGCGGCAATCCGTGTTCGGCGGGCTGGAACCACAGCTGCAGGAAATTAACCTCCTCCTCAGCGGACGGGTTCGTTTCCGAGTGCATAATCCCTCTGCCGGCGCTCATCCGCTGCACTTGCCCTTCGCGAATGATTTCCGAATTCCCCATGCTGTCCTCATGCTTCAATTGCCCCTTCAATATAACGGAGACGATTTCCATCTCCCGGTGACCGTGCATGCCGAAACCCTTCAGCGGCTTCACGAAATCGTCGTTAAATACGCGGAGCGGTCCGAATGACATATTGTCGGGGTCGTAATAATCGGCGAACGAAAAGCTGAAATTGCTCTTGAGCCATCCGTGATTTGTGGAATGCCTGCTCTCGGCCGGATATATTGCGATCATTTGCAGTCCTCCGTTCTTTTATAATAGTGTACCATGATCCGGTTTCTGAAAAACGTATTTTTGCCGCGAACTAAGACCCATTAAGCGCGGCTTCAATCGGTTACTCTGGAATTATCTCAAATTCAAGATAATTGTAGCGCCTGATCTACCGGTTGGTCAATGCTTTTCGAATGCCGAGAAGTACATTCAAGGATGAGCGACCGCGATTTAGAGGAAGTTTTTCTGGGTGTAGAATTTACTCGTTACATGTTGTGGCAGAAATCGTTAAAAAAAAGGCCTGTCCTCAAGTCATCTGCGATGACTTGAGGACAGGCCTTATGGCTTATTACAACAATACGGATTTTTCGGTTTCTTTGTCGAAGATGTGAATTTTGTTCATGTCGAAAGCGAGTTTCACGTTCTGGCCTTCTTTAAGACCTGCACGGCCGTCGACGCGGGCGATGGCCGATTCTTTGCCGATTCCGCCCAAGTAGAGGAACATTTCGTGACCGAGGTTTTCCGCCACTTCGATGTTCGCCTCGACGATACTGTTCGGGGAAGCTTCCAAGAAGATCGGCTCTTGGTGAATGTCTTCCGGACGAACGCCGAGAATGACTTCTTTCCCTATATATCCGCGTTCACGCAAAATTTTCGCTTTTCCTTCCGGGATAACTACATTGACTTTGTTCGACTTGAACCGAACGTCGCCGGCTTCTTCGGAGAGCGAACCGTTCAGGAAGTTCATCGACGGAGAACCGATAAAGCCTGCAACGAACATATTTACAGGAGAATTGTAAACGACTTCCGGAGTAGCGGCTTGCTGAATGAGGCCGTCCTTCATTACGACGATCCGGCTGCCCATCGTCATCGCTTCCGTCTGGTCGTGCGTAACGTACACGACCGTCGTTTCCAAGCGCTTGTGAAGCTTGGAAATCTCGGCGCGCATCTGTACGCGGAGCTTCGCGTCAAGGTTGGACAACGGTTCGTCCATCAAGAATACTTGCGGTTCGCGGACAATCGCGCGGCCGAGGGCGACACGCTGGCGCTGACCGCCGGAAAGCGCCTTCGGTTTACGCTCGAGCAAGTGCTCGATGTCGAGAATTTTCGCTGCTTCGCGAACGCGCTTATCGATATCGGCTTTCTTGAATTTACGCAATTTCAAACCGAACGCCATGTTCTGATACACGTTCATATGCGGGTAAAGGGCGTAAGATTGGAACACCATCGCGATATCGCGATCTTTCGGTGCGACGTCATTCACGAGCCGGTCGCCGATGTACAAGCTACCTTCGGAAATTTCCTCCAAGCCGGCGATCATCCGAAGCGTCGTGGACTTACCGCAACCCGACGGACCAACAAGTACAAGAAACTCTTTGTCTTGAATATCCAAGTGGAAGTCGGATACGGATGGAGTGTCGGACCCCGGATACCTCTTGTAAATGTGTTCTAAACGTACTCCTGCCATGTTCAAATCCCCCTCTGCATAGTTAAACGAGATACTTACATTTTAACGCACTGTCCCACTGGGCGACTATGCACAAGGTTTACAAAAATATTATTTCCTCTTTGTGACTTTATACAATAATAGAGCCAGCTTCACAAGCACGGCATGGTCGAAGTCCCTTACATCCAAGCCTGTTTCCTGCTTGAATTTATCAAGCCGGTACAACAATGTGTTCCGGTGTATATACAGCTTCTTCGCCGTGTCGCTGACGTTGCAGTTTTCGGAAAAGAACGTGTCCAGCGTAGTGATCAATTCCGCATCCAGAGACGGTTCGGCCCGTTTAAACACGCCGTCCACAAAGCGCCGTTTAGCGTTATCGGAAGCCTTGTCCAGCAAAGCTTCGAGCCGGAGCTCCCAAGGCATATGGATGTTCGAAGAAAATCGATACGCACGGCCGAGCTCCATCGTTTCCCTCAGCATCACGATCGCGGCTATGAGTTTCTTGGAAGGTTGAACAGGATAAGTAATCGCCACATGGCATTCGCCGACCCATTCGCTGGAGAACATCTCCTGCAAGCCCGAAGCGAAATCCTGCAGCGAAACCTCGAGCTCCTCTTCGCCTTTGTCGCCGAGCAAGATTTCATCTCCAAGTATTACCCACTGTTTATTATGTAATGGGATTAAAGTGACTTCTTCGTCAAAAAACGATTGCAGCAGCTTTCTTAACTCGCCGTAAGATGTGTATTGGCGTTCAGGATATTCCCCATATAACAGAACAGGAATTTTCATGCCGCTTAATGAAGGCCAGGCAGCGAACGATTCGGGCAGCACGGCATCCAGATCGCCTTGCTCCAACCGGTCCATCACCCACGCCGACAGCAGAGTTGCCTGCCGCTCTTCTTCGGAAAAACCGGCCCCGGATCTCCCTCTCCGGTCTTGGCTGCGTTGGTGGTCAAACAACAAGGAAACAAGCTGCTCTTCCGCGTGCGTCAACGAGCCGTAAATCACAAAGCGAACGTCCTTGGTTGCTTCAAACACCGTCTTGTTTGCGCGCGGTTCGAAATCCTTTCCGGTTATCGCCGGCGCTTTCTCCACTGTCACTTCTCTTTGCAAAATTCTCTCCAACCGCTCTCTCAGCGTCTCCCAATCCATCTTTCGTCCAACTCCGCGTCTTGAATCTGTTTTTCCTTATTGTAGCACACGTCACGCAACGGTTAAGAGTAAAAGAATGGATAACAGTGAAAATATGGCCCCCACCAAGTACAAGAACGATACCGTCTGCGTTTGGGTCAGCCCCCAGTGCATAAGGCTGTGGTGCGTATGAAGCTTGTCAGCCGTATGCAGCCCTTTGCCAAGCAGCAGCCTTCGGGCAAATACAATGGCCGTGTCGAGAATCGGTACGCCCAATGCAAGCAAAGGAACGAGTATAGACAACGCGGTCGCGCTTTTGAAAGCGCCGTCCACCGCCACAACGGCAAGCGTGTACCCGAGAAACGTGGCGCCTGCGTCCCCCATGAATATTTTCGCCGGATAGAAGTTGTATATCAAGAAACCTAAGGCGGCGCCGACGACAACAGCGGCCGCGACGGCGGACTGCGTTTGCCCTTTCAGCAGCGCCACAGCGAATAATGTTAGGGATGAAATAGCCGATATTCCGGAGGCGAGACCGTCTACCCCGTCGATAAAATTCATCATATTAATAAGAGCGAAAACCCAAATTACTGTGGAAGCGGCATTGATCCAATCCGGAAACAGCCACATCCCGTCACCGAACCAACGGTTGACTCCGATGATTTCCACTCCGAACCATAGCGGAACGGCAGCGGCGGCGGCATAAGATATAATTCTGGGCCATACCGGAAATTCAGTGCCCTTTGACTTATGCCAATCGTCGATTAGACCGGTAAGTACAAGTATCGAGCCGCCCGCCAAGATCGAGGAGGTGACCGGCGTCCAACCGATAAAGACAAGCAGAGTAGCGATGCATCCGGCGAAGATCGCTATCCCTCCCATAAGCGGAATCGGGCTTCGGTGAATTTTTCTTGCGGTCGGACGGTCGACGAAACCATAGTGAAGCGCAATCGCGCGAACAAGCGGAACAAGGCTGCAGACGGTTCCCAATGCGGTAAAAAGCGTTACCATGTAACGCAAGCAACCCACCCCCAGTATCGATTAGCGTTGCCGGAATTGGATATGCGCATACCGGAAATAATTTGTGTGACAGGAGTTGGTTGGATTGCTTCTTGCTTACGGTAACGGAGCTGTGGACATAACTTTGCCGGAATCGATTCAAACCGATACTATTATGTATAACATTCCGGCATCCGCCTTCCTTTTAGCGGATGAAATTATCAAACGGGCGCTGCGGCAGCCGGTAAATTCGGCACCGCTGCGCGACATTGCAAGGGGCAAGTCGGATGCGGTTATTCTGATAAGCGATATTTCCAGACTATGCCCGTCATATCTGTTTTTACCTCATTTGCTGGATGAGCTGAATGCCGGGGGTATAGCGGACGAACGCATTACAGTCGTCGTCGCGCTCGGGCTCCATCGAAGGCAAACGGTTGAGGAGCTTCGGTTTTTGACCGGTGCGGCGTATGACAGGGTGAATGTGGAGAACCACTGCGCGCTTCCGGAACAATGCACGTACGTAGGCTCTACCGCTCTTGGTACCGAGGTTGCAATTAACAAGCGCGTAGTTCAGGGCGATCTGAGGATTGCAACAGGCAATATAGAGCCGCACAGGCTTGTCGGC
The DNA here is from genome assembly GCF_016482785.1 of Paenibacillus alkalitolerans. Lineage (GTDB taxonomy): Bacteria > Bacillota > Bacilli > Paenibacillales > YIM-B00363 > Paenibacillus_AE > Paenibacillus_AE alkalitolerans. Next base: position 81,755 of record NZ_JAEMXM010000023.1, read on the forward strand.
ATATCCGGGGGCGCGAAAGCGTTGTTTCCCGGTGTCGCTTCCTCCAGCAGCATCGAACAGCATCATTCGCTGTCCCATCGGTTCAAAGCCTTCCCGGGCGACCCCGACAATCCGCTGCATAAGGATTTGACCGATGTGCTGAAGTTTGTGCCGATTCATTTTTTATTTAATGTAGTCGTCACTCATCGCCGCGAAATTGCCGCCGCCGTTGCGGGCAATTTACAGGATGCGCATCGGCAAGGAACCGATTTGGCCCGATCGATGTTCTTGGTGCCTGTTTCGAAAAAATACGATGTTGTGATTGCGTCCACAGGCGGATACCCGAAGGACATGCAGTTATATCAAGCTGTAAAAACATTGGAAAATGCCGCATCGGTCACAAAACCCGGAGGAGATATCGTACTGATTGCCCGCTGCCAGGAGCTGTTCGGCAACGGCATGTTTCAATTGTGGGTGGAAACGATGGGGGATCTTGAAGCGACGGCGGAGAGGCTGAGCAAAGAGTTTGTTATCGGAGCGCATAAAATTGAGCATGTGGTGAAGGTGACCAAACAGCATAACGTCTTTTTGTACTCGGATATTCCTGATGCTGCCGCAAGGTTGTTAGGCTTCGAACCGATACATAATTTGGACGAGAAGATAGCCGCATTATGCAACGGTAAAGCCTCTTTGGCCGTACTCCCATGCGGATCCATAACTTACCCGGTATGATTATCGATTCATTTTCTCTCCAAAGGCGTGCGAATCCTTTAAAATTGTAGTAAAATTCGAGGAGATAGTAGACGAGGAGGGACATCATCGATCATGAACCGGTTGGAAGAAATTATGAATTATAATGAAAAGTTTGTCGGCGATAAAGGGTATGAGCAATTTATAACCGACAAATTTCCGGACAAGCAGATCGTTATTCTGACCTGCATGGATACCAGATTAATCGACCTGCTTCCAAGAGCCATGAATTTGCGCAACGGCGACGCGAAAATTATTCGAAACGCGGGGGCCATCGTCACACAACCGTTCGGCAACATAATGCGGAGCATACTCGTCGCTTTGTATGAATTGACGGCGGAAGAAGTGTTTGTTATCGGTCATTACGAATGCGGCATGACCGGCTTAAATGCCGAAAACATAATTCGAAAGGCTGGGGCTCGCGGTGTCAGCCAGACGACCATTGATACGCTGCGCCACGCAGGTATCGATTTGTCGCGCTGGCTCACCGGGTTTGAAGATGTGACGCAAGGTGTAATGAAAAGCGTCGAAATTATCCGGAATCATCCGCTGCTGCCCGCAGGAACTCCCGTTCACGGGATGATCATCGATCCGAGAACGGGAAAGCTTGATGTGTTGACAAGCGGATACGAAAATAAATAAGAAATAAAAGAGAAAAAGCGTTTCTTCGGGTTAACGAAGAAACGCTTTACGTTTGGTTTACATAATCAATGGTGAGCCATGAAGGACTCGAACCTTCGACACCCTGATTAAAAGTCAGGTGCTCTACCGACTGAGCTAATGGCTCGAAGTGGTGGGGGATGATGGATTCGAACCACCGAACTCGTAAGAGAAGAGATTTACAGTCTCCCGCGTTTGGCCACTTCGCTAATCCCCCAAGAAACAATGCGGTAATGGTGGCTTGGGACGGAATCGAACCGCCGACACAAGGATTTTCAGTCCTTTGCTCTACCGACTGAGCTACCAAGCCAAAAAAAAGAAATGGCGGAGCTGACGGGATTCGAACCCGCGGTCTCCTGCGTGACAGGCAGGCATGTTAGGCCTCTACACCACAGCTCCACAGTATTTAGAGAAAAGAAATTGGTTGCGGGAGCAGGACTTGAACCTGCGACCTTCGGGTTATGAGCCCGACGAGCTACCGGACTGCTCCACCCCGCGATAATGGTGGACGCTGACGGGATCGAACCGCCGACCCTCTGCTTGTAAGGCAGATGCTCTCCCAGCTGAGCTAAGCGTCCATATGAAATTTGGTAGCGGCGGAGGGGATCGAACCCCCGACCTCACGGGTATGAACCGTACGCTCTAGCCAGCTGAGCTACGCCGCCACGGAATAAAGCTGTTCCTGAAGACTAGATGGCG
>NZ_JAEMXM010000024.1 GCF_016482785.1 Paenibacillus alkalitolerans
GTCACTTTTTTCAAAGTGTCCATCTTACGGGTCACAGTTCAGTGCTCAGGCGGCGGTTATTTTTTAAGCTTTCACCAAACGAATGACGTTCCAGGACGCTTTCGGCAAAGCTGCCTCAATGATTCCGTCGTTCAACCGCGCGTTGCCGCCGTTATGCGGCTTCACAGTCTCGGATTCCGCCGTGTTCACGGCTTTCAAATCGTCATGCTCCAGTACGATATGCTCGGCAACACGGTACCCCTCGAAGCTGCGGACGTCGCAGGCGAGCTGGAGAGGCTCCTCTAAGTGGCGGTTGACCGCAAAGATCGTAACTTCCTCTTTCTCCTCGTTGTACACCGATGCCGTGTCCAAATACGGCACATCCGTGAACTGCTTGCTGTCGTACTTCGGCGACGATACTACCGGCTGCAGGGACACTCCCCTTCCGTATACGGAAGCGTGCAGATACGGATAAAATATCGTCTGTCTCCAAGACTTCCCGCCGTTCTCCGTCATAATCGGCGCGATAACGTTGACAAGCTGCGCCATGCAGGCCATCTTCACCCGATCCGCATGCTTCAAGAACGTAATCAGCATGCTGCCTACCAATAACGCGTCTTCGAAGTTGTAAATGTCCTCCAATTGCGGAGGCGCGATCGACCACGGTTCGATTTTACGGTCCGCATCATTCGAGTGATACCATACGTTCCATTCGTCAAAGCTTAAGTTTAAAGTCTTCTTGCTGCGCTTCTTCGCTTTGACGTAGTCGCACGTCGAGATGACCGTCTTGATAAAGTGGTCCATGTTCATGGACAACGCCAAATAGTTCGGCGTATCGTTGTCACGGTTTCCATAATACTGGTGAAGCGAAATATAGTCTACCGAATCATACGTATGGTCAAGCACAGTCGCTTCCCATTCGGGGAACAGCGGCATGTTCGCCGAGGAGCTGCCGCATGCGACCAGCTCGATGTCCGGATCGACCCACCGCATCACTTTCGCCGTTTCGATCGCTAACCGCCCGTATTCAACAGGCGTCTTGTGACCGATCTGCCACGGACCGTCCATCTCGTTGCCCAAGCACCAGGTTTTAATCTTGTGGGGCTGCTCGAAGCCGTGCTGCTTCCGCAGATCGCTCCAATACGTGCCGCCCGGATGGTTGCAGTATTCGATGAGGTTGCGCGCATCGTCAATTCCCCGGGTCCCGAGGTTTACAGCCATCATGACCTCCGCGTTCGCTTCCTTAGCCCACTGCACGAACTCGTTCGTGCCCACTTCGTTCGTTTCGATCGTTCTCCATGCGAGTTCCAGTCTGCGCTTCCGCTGCTCTTTCGGCCCCACGCCGTCTTCCCAGTTGTAACCGGAAACGAAGTTACCGCCCGGATAACGTATGATCGGCACCTGCAGCTCTGTGACCAAATCCAAAACGTCGCGGCGGAAGCCGTTCTCGTCCGCCGTATGATGTCCGGGTTCGTAAATGCCTCCGTACACCGCTCTGCCGAGGTGTTCGATAAACGATCCGTAAATCCGCTTATCAACCTCCGAGATCCGAAACTCTTTGTCCAAAATCATCTTTGCTTTCAACTGCTGTGTCATTGTGGTTTCTCCCTTTCTATAGTAAAAATTATTACTCCCCGGCAATTCCCGCCCGTTCGACGCTTTCGACGAAATGGCGTTGAACGAACAAATATAAAATTAATACAGGTAATATCGTTAAAAGAACCGCCGCCATGATTTGATTCTGTATCGTCGGCGCCATGCCGAACGTGTCTGCTGTCGTCTGCTGCGCCATTTGGCCCATTTCGGCATTCGCGTTACCGTTAAATACCGCCATGTTTTGCGCAAGGTTGAAAAATTCCGGAACCATCAAATACGTACTCGGTTCGAACAAATCATTCCAATGCCAAACGACGGAGAACAGGAAGACGACGAGCATCGCCGGTTTCGCCAGCGGAAACATGATCGTCCAGTATGTCCGAAACGGTCCCGCACCGTCAATTCTGGCGGCTTCCTCCAATACGGCCGGCAGCCTGCGATAAAACTGGATGAAAATAAGAACGAACAGTGCGCCTTTCAATCCGTGACCGAACAACGCCGGAAAAATAAACGGCATATGGGTGTTTATCCACCCCAAATCGCTGAAGAAGATGTACAGCGGCACTACGATCGTTTGCGGCGGAACCAGGAACGTAAACACGACGAGCGCCAGCCAAAACGCTTGGCCCGGGAACCGGTACCTGGCAAACCCGTAACCGATAATCGAGCAGCTCAATATTTGAAGAACGGCGCTGCCGACCGAAATGATGACGCTGTTTACAAATCCGTTCCAATAACGGATTTCATTAAATGCGATAACATAGTTGAAAAAATCAAAGTGCTTCGGTATCCACTGAACGGTGGCGTCGGCGACGTCTTGAACCCTCATCAGCGACTGCGAAATCATGTACAGCAACGGGTACAGAAAGACGAAAGACAAGCTGAATAATACCAAGTAATAGAGCACGTTCCCTGTAATTCGTTTCGCTTGTCTTTTAATTGTGATCGAGTTCATCCCGCTTACAACCTCCCATCCGTGGCGGCCAAGCCTTTCCGGAAAACAAGAAAGACGAAACCGAGAATGATGAAGATAACGATGAAGTAAATCCATCCGATGGCCGAGCCGTACCCGTAATCGTTCGCCCGGAATACGACGTTCATGAGATGATTCATCACGTCGTTGTCCGCCTTCGTGAACGAGTTGACGATGCTGAACAACGTGTTTACGAAAATCATCGGCAAAATCATCGGAAATGTAATCTTCCAGAAGCTCTCCCATCCGGTGGCGCCGTCGCACTTGGCAGCCTCATAGAGCTGGGGGGATATCGTTTGGAGTCCGGCAAGAAAAATCAAAATTTGCACTCCCGCATCCCACATGACAAGAGTTAACCTGTCGGCATATTCAAGCAGCGGCTCCAAAATATCTTCCGGGATGAATACAACCAATTGACCGAACAAATCATACTGATAGAAAATCGGCAAATTCGCCGCGCCTTGCTGCAGCAGTTCTCGCAAAATAGCGCCCGAAGCGATAATGACGGGAAGGAAAAATATGCCCCTGAAAAACACTCTACCGAAAGATTTGCGATTTAACAAGATTGCGCTGAACATCGCAAAGATCAGAATGAGGGGCACTTGCGTCAACATCGTCGTTATCGTCTTTTGCAGCAGCGGCAAGAAATTGATATCCGTCGTAAATGCGCCGCGGTAATGCGTTAATCCGACATACGTAGCAACCAATCCGTTCTGCGAAGGCTTCAATACATTCAATGAATAGTAAAACGATCTTCCAAGCGGTATGGCCATGAACAGGAGGAAACCGATAATCCAAATCGAGATAAAAGAATATCCTTCTAAGATGTGTTGTATTCTCATAGACGTGCGAATTCGATTCTTCACCTCTAACTTCCTCCTCCCACTACTTTATAGTCAAGGCTTTCGACGGTATGGCCGTCAATCGACGCGGCTTGTTCGCCGTAATTTACGATGACTTGCGTTCCGTTCGCGTAAGTCGTGCGGTAAACATGCCGATCCAACCGTTCATGGTTGACGATGTGCTGATTACCGATATTTTTATACATTTCGGCAAATCGGTTGTATTCCTCAACCGACGGGTCAAGCCAGTAGCTGAAGCTGGAGCTGAACAACCGGTCCTCCAACGTTCTTTGCAGCTTGCTGGGACTATCGAACGTCAATTCGAAGCTTGGCGCTGCGCCGTACTCGACCGCCCGCAACAACTCCACACGCGAATCGTCGCGCAAGTTTGTCGGCTCCGCCGAATACGGCAACAATCCGTGAAGAGCGATCTGGTAAAACGGCACCGTTTCATCGGTATAGACGAAATGGCTCGAATCCATCGGGATGTTATCGATCCGGTCCACATGCCCCAATGTATATGCAAAACCGTAATCGACCGCCGTTTGACCCACTTTTTCCCTGAAGGCGGCAAGCGAACCGACCCAAGCGTCCACCGTTTGTTCGCGGTCGCGCGGTTGTTTCGGATCGTAATCGGAATAAACCATATTCCCGATATATTTCAAGGAAACTCCGGCTATGCCGAGTTCGGCGAAGTCGTCAAGCTCATGCTTCACCCGGTCGTTTAACACCTTTTCCGGCTTCATTAGGTAAAACCTTTTCCAAGGCGTGTTATACCGGCTCGCAATCCAGTGATTGAAGCTCACCATCACCTCGCGGTCGATGCCGCGTATGGCGTCTCTCCGTTCGTTAAAACCGTCGCTCTCTTCATACGGCCTGACATAGTTGGCCTGCAGGAAGATGGAAACTCCTTTTTCCTTCGCGTAGCTCACGAGTTCCTTCAAGTCTTTCGACCCTCCGAGCTGCTTTTCTACAGGAAAATGATTCGGTTGGTTTCCGTACAAACCGCCTTTCGACCAGCCTGAGAACGTAAGCTGCAAACTGTTGATCCCTTTAGCCGCATATGCGTCAATGATGGAGCGTGCCTGCTCGAACGTCGTCATCTTGATGAAGGTCGAACCGATAATCTCGTCGCGCAATATTCCGCCGAGCAAGCGCACATTCAACGGCATCTGTTCCGGAACGACCGGCTTGACGCCCCGCTCCTCGACCAAATATTCCCGATATGCCGCGGCCATCCCGACATAATTCGCATCGTCGCCCTCCAGCAGCACGAAGCGGAGCTGCCTGTCGCCCTCGATTCTGGCGCCTTGGAACAACGGAATTTGACCCGAGTTGCCGATGAAGATGACATCCGTATTCCGGAACACAAATTCCGCCGACGCCCGATATAACGGAATGTTTCGAATGCCGGCGGGGTCGCCGTTGATCATCGCTTCCTCGTCGCCGTCGGTAATGATGCCCAAAAATCCGGTTCCGTTCCGGTAAATCCCGAACACCGGAAGCGCTATGAGTTCCTTCGGAGGCTTCGCACGGCGCCACATCTGATCGATATCGCTGAACAACTCCGATTTGAACGCCTGATCCGGACCGTAAACGGGTTCGGAATAACCGCTGAAATACTTCGGATGGTTTTTCCGGAAAACCATTAACACGCCGGATCCGTCTGGAAGAAATACGGCACCGTCGTCCGTCTCGTTCGCTGCGTTGAAGAACGGCAGCACGTCTATGGCTACCAACTTCTCCGCGCCTTTTTCTTTAATCGACTCGTCCGGAATCGTCACTTCCAGCCCGTCATCGCGCAGTGTATATTCGACCGCGAACGATATGTTTATGGCGGATAGATCGAATTCGGCCCGAACGCCTCGATCGATATTTTTTACCGATAATTTCGTTTCCGTTTCTTTCTTTAATGTGTATGTTTCCGTGACGTCCGCGCCCACCGTATATTTAACGTGTACGGGAGAGTCCATGAATTTTTTGTTGTTCGGAAGCGTTTTGCGGCTTACCAGCGGCGAACCTAGCCATTCTTTCTTCGTTTGTTTATTCACCACGCGTATATTTGCGGTCTTCGGATCGATATATAGCTCATAACGACTGTTCTCGGCGACTTTCTTCGTCGCGGTAATCGGGTACATTTGCACCTTCGTTGCATCCTGCGCCGTATTTTTCGCGTCATTCGCGCCGCTTGCCGCCGTTTCCGTATTCGACGGTTCGGCCGCCGCCGCGGAATCCGCTTCCTGGCTTTGATCCTCTTGCTTGGTCTCCGTCCGATCGTTTTCCTCGGCAACTCCGACGTAAGGGTACACGGTGCTGACGGCCAGCGCTAAAACAACGCTTATCAACGAAATCCACTTGTGTTGTTTTTTCATGTTTACCTCCTACATTCGGAATCTTATCTCTTTAACCAAGTCGACGATGAAATTGATAAACTGATTGATCAAACCGTACATGAGAATTCCGATAAACCAAATGATCGCTATGCCCAACAAGCTGATGAGCGTAATGAACAGCAGCTTGCCCAATTCAAAATCGTGAACGATTTTAACTTTGGCGAGAAGAAGCCATGCGACCCACACAAACGTCAAAACGGTAAGGGTCGTGTACATCGATTGTTCGCTAAGCGATAACAGATTCGTCAATATCGAAATCGGAACGATGAACAAGATGTAGGGCACCGCCGCGAACGCGCTTCCGACGAGCACCTCCTTGAATTTCCCTTCGCCGTCAAGAATCGCGCTGACGCCCCAATTGGAGATGCTCCACGACAACCAAGGAACGACGATCCAAACAAATTCGTAAACATACGAAATTTCATAAGGTTCTCTTGTTTGAAATGTAAAGCTCGTTAACACTATGGAGAGCATTCTCGCAACAAACACGAGCAGTATTAACACGATTCCCTGGTGCCATTTCAAGCGCCCGGGCTCTTGAATGTCGTGATAGAAATCATAGGGATGTAATAACACTTGCTTCATCATCCGTACCGTATTCATTTCGCATCCCCTCCACTGGCAACCCGCGGCTTCCCGATTTTCCGGCCCTTCAGGTTTCGCTTAATCGTCCGAACCCCCCAAGGGATCGCGAACCTGATGGCGAGGATGAGCAGTATGATTCCGCCCGATATTTCTGCGAAGTGCTCCCTTGTAAACTCCTTCCGGTATTCGCGGAAAGCATTCGAATACTCGGTTTTGGAATTCGCCAATTGGAAATATTCCATCGCTTCTTTATACCGTTCCGACTTGTACAACGACTTTCCGATGGCCAGATACGCCATATCGAAGTTCGCGCTCTGTTCAAGCACTTGGTTCCACAATTCCTCCGATTCCTCATAGCGTCCGTCAACGTACAACTTGGATGCTTTATGCACCAAATCGGCGAACGGGGTCGTGCGGAACCGGTCGACCCGGTTGCGTCCCTTGTCCGCGACATAGATGATGCCGTCGGACGTTTGATCGATGCTCGAAGGAGTGATGAACAAGCCGTTCTGGTCTCCGACGCCGCCGAATGCAAATAGCAGGTTGCCAAGCTTGTCGTACTGGAACACTTTGCTTGTCTGTAAATCCAACGCACTGATCAGACCGTCTTTATTCACGGTGACGTCGGCAAATTGCGGCGTAAAGAACGGACCGACATCGAACCGGTCGCCATATTTTTTAGGCGTCGGGTTTAACGTATCCACCCCGACCGGCGACAGCCGCTTCACTTGGTTCGTTATTTCCCCGAACGTCGTCGTATAGATGAATCCGTCCTCGTCTTGGTCGACGTTCGAGAAAGCGAGCGGCTTCACGGTCGACAACCGCTGCTTTTGCTCTTTTGTCGCGACGAGTTTTATAAATAACCGCTGCCAGCTGAACCCGACATGGTTCGCGCCGTAAAACCCTTTAAATTCTCCATTCGGGTCGATTTGCATAAGACCTTGCGTATTGCCGTCGCTGACGACGAACATATAATCCCGTTTATCGAGAACGACTTTGGAAGGCGAGTACTGAAAATCTTTGCCGAGCAGCGGGCTGCTCGGCGCCTTGAACTCCTTGACGAACTTCCCGTCTTTGTTAAATACGGCGATTCTCTGATTTTTCGTGTCGGCAGCGTATACGGTGCCGTCGGCTTTAACGTATACGCCTTTGGGCTCCGACAGTTTGCCCGGCCCTTCCTCTGCGCCGATCACTTTAATGAGCTTATGGCTGCCGCCGTCCATATGGATGATCCGGCTGTTGCCGGTATCGACGATATAAAGCGTATCGTCATCCGCGATGAAGATGTCTTCGGGTGTATTCAACACTCCCGTCGGCATATCCGTCCCGTCGATCGTATCGAGAAAGACGTATCCGTTAATCGAATGCACGTCTTCTCCGAGGTTGTTCCACACATACCCTTCATAAGGGGTTTCCGCCCACGCCTGCGCCGGCAAGATGGGCAAGACGAGCGCCAACAAACAAACGAAGACACGAGCTTTGAAAGATAATCGTCTCAAATCGGTTCACCCCTACTCTTTCAGTCCCGAGTGGGCCATCGTTTGCAGCACCATCCGCTGTGTAATGACAAAGACGATAAGCGTCGGAATAATCATCAAGAAGCTCGCGGCTCCGAACGTGCCGACCCTCGCAATGACTCCGGCGCCGCCGCTGATCGTCTGAATGGCGAGCGGCAGCGATTTCATATCCTCATGCGTCGTATACACCATTGCGGGATAAGGATCGTTCCATGCCTGGATGAAGCTGAACAAGGCGAACGTGGCGATCGCCGGCTTCAGCATCGGCATGACGATCGTGAAAAACAATCTCCATTCGGACGCACCGTCGATTCTCGCGGCTTCAAGCAACGCGTCCGGTATTTGCCGGAGAAACTGCGTCATCAAAAACATGCCGACCGGCGCGGCCAAATAAGGCAAAATCAACGCAAAATACGAGTTCATCAAACCGATTTTGCTGACGAGCAAATATTGCGGAATTTGCAATACCATCGGCGAAAACATGAGAGCCGTTACGATCATGCTGAATATCGTTTTCCGAAACGGCATATCGTGCTTCGCCAACGGATACGCCGCCATTGCGGAAATAAACACGCCCAGCACGACGATTCCGGCGGTGACGACGATGCTGTTGAAAATATATCTGGAGAAAGGAACGAAAGACGTTCCGGTTATTAAGAGCAGATCGCGAAAATTGATCAGTGTCGGATTGACCACGAAAAACCGCGGCGGGAACAAAAACAGTTCGCTGACCGGCTTGAGCGCGGTGGAAGCCATATAAACCAAGGGAGCGAGCATGAGCAGCCCGAACACGGTCAGAAACGTGTAAAGGAACACGCCTCCCCAGTCTATCCTTCTGCCTTTAACCATGCCATCCATGCATTAATCCCTCCCCAGCCATTTGAAAATTAGGCGGTTTAATCCGAGCATTAGGGCAAACAATACGACCGCGATCGCGGAAGCGTATCCCATCTCGAATCGTATGAACGCGTAGTCAAACAGATGAGCGAGTATCGTATGTCCGGCGTACAACGGACTCGGCAACCCGACGAGCTGCACGCTCACGTCGAACACCTGCAAAGAAGCGACGACCTGCAGCACCGCGCCGAACAACAGCTGCGGCTTCACCGCCGGGATCGTGATATAGATCAGCTGCTGCCAACGGTATTTCACCCCGTCGATCGCTCCCGCTTCATACAGATCCTTCGGAACGTTCTGCAGCCCTGCCAAGAAGGCGAGAAATCCGACGCCCATACTCATCCACAAGGAAACAATGATAATGATCGGGATGATCGTCTCGACTTTCTGCAAAAACAAATACGGTTCGTCGAATATGCCGAGCTCGATCAAGAAATAGTTGAGCAGCCCTTTGCGGTCGCCCGCGAACAGATACAGCCATACGACCGACATCGCTACTGCGCTCGTGATCGAAGGCGTATAGAAGCACAGCGTATAGAAGAACCTGTATTTAATCGGAATTTGGCTGATCAGCCATGCCAGCAGGAATGCAAGCACATACCCGATAGGTCCGGTAACGAATGCAAACTTCAACGTGATGCCGACTGCTTTAAGGAATATATCGTCGTCGACAAACAACAATCTATAGTTCGACAATCCGATAAAACGCGGCGGTTCCAAAATGTTGTAATACGTGAAACTGAGAGCAATAGATGTGAAAATCGGGATAATCGTAAAGAACGTAAACAGAATGAGGAACGGGGCAAGGAAATAGTAGGACACCCTGTTCCGTTTAATTTCGCTCCACAGTACGGCCAGCTTCCCCGGTTCGAGGGGGCGAACCGGGTGCTGTTTCGTAACGATCACATTCGCTTGTTCACTCATCGTTCGCCGCCTCCTCTTCGTTGTTTGCCGTTCTCGCCGGCTCATCCAAGCCGAACTCTTCCCTCTTTTTCCGCAGTTCTTTGTTGATTTCTTTCACGCCTTCCTCGATTGCTTCGCGAGGAATTTTACCGTTGAGCACGATTTGGTTCCACATATTCGCAATGTGGCGCGTCGTGTAGTAGCCGCCGAGTACGATTTCGCGTTCCTGGAACCATTCCCATTGTTCCATAATCGCATCGATATCCGATTGATTCCACGGCAGACGCTTGAGAGCGTCGACGTTCGCGGTATTCCAGCGCGCTTCGACGCCTAATAACGACTCCAGCTCGGATCCGAATCTTTCTTGCGCATCGGCTCCTGTCCACCACTTGAGGAACGTCCACGCTTCATCTTTCATGTCGGTGCTCTTAAAGATAACTGCCGTTTGCGCCAAACCTCCGGTGGAACGGTTGATTTTCCCGTCCGCCTGCTTAATGCCCGGCATCGGCTTCATGCCCCACCACCCGGTCAATTCGGGAGCGGCGGTCGACAATAAGATGTAAGTGGAATAATCGGCCACGCCGATCGGCATTTCTCCGGAACGGAACCTGTTATAGAAATCCGCTTGCTTCTGGAGCTTATAGTTCGTAAATAATCCCGTCCACATATCCATCGCTTCCAGCGATTCCGGCGAATCCAAGTCGGACTTTTTGCCGTTATCCCGGTAGAACGTGCCACCGTGTTGGAACAAGAACGGCGCGAATTCATTAATCGCCAAATTCGGGTTGTTCGGTGCGTGCGGATAATAGAAATCCATACCGTTTTGCTGCAGGAGCGGAATCAAGTCCATGACTTCCTGCCACGTCTGCGGAATTTTATCCTCCGTTATCCCGAGCTGATCCATGATGTCTTTCCGGTAGAAAAGCATATTGAAGTTTTGATTTTCGGGCAATGCAAAGTCTCCGCCGTTGTATTTATACGGTATGAGCGCTCCCGGCCTGAACCTGGATGCCACTTCCTTGTAGTCGGGAAACTCGTTTAAGTTTACAAGCGCGTTTCGAACCGCGAAATCAATCGGCACTTCCGCTTCCACGCCTAATGCGACGTCCGGAGCGAGACCCGAAGTGTTCGCAAGCAGCAGAAGCTGCATCTGTTGAGCAGGGATGACGTTGACGTTCACTTTGATTCCCGTTTCCGGCGTGAAGTCTTCATCGATCATCTGCTTAATGATTTGCACCCAATCTCGGCCGCGGGCGACCCAAACTTCCAATACTTTCTCATCCTCGTATACGTTTCCGACGCCGCCGTAATTTTTCGTAAACGACTTGAACAGATCGTACACGCTCGTTCCGGTGCGTACGTACCAAGGCGCGGCGGCTTGCGGCCACGGTTTGTCCGAAGACTGGACGATCAAGTAGTCGAGCACGAGATTCTGCTTGCTTAATCCGTTCACCCATAACCCTAAAGCCGATTGAAGATCCGTTATCGCTTGAAGCCTTGCGGGGATCGTTGTCGTATCTTCCGCCATGTCCAGTATTTGGTCGCGCGCTTGATACAACGTGCTTACTTCGGAGCTTCCTTGCGGAACTCCGAGAGCGTAAAGCTTCTTGATCGCGTTATCCATGTCGCGGGCCATGACGTGCAGCCGCGGCACCAAATTCGGAATGTTCTTCTCCAGCTCCCAATCCGCGTTCGGGTCGGGGTTCGTTCCTGTAATATGAATGACTTCGCGGCTAAGCAAAGACATGTTATGAGTCGTATCGATTATCGATTCCATAATCGGGCCAAGCGCGCCGACCTGCACTTCCATGCGAATCGTATGCTCGCCCTTCTCTAAGTAGAATAAGAACGGCTTATCGTCGCCGAGCTTCTTGATTTGCCACTCGGGCACGTAATGGAACAGCACCTCGTTCATTTCTTTAAACGGTACTTTTCCGTCTATCGTAATCGTCCGCTGTACCGGTATGCCGTTCAACCACCACTGTCCGAAGCGCATCCCGATATTGTACAAGCCGCTTTCCGGAACTTCGAATTTCCACTCCGCCCATTGGCCGCCGTTGCGCCAGCCGTCGCCGCCGAATACGTTCAAGATTACCGCGTCTTTGTTGAACGGCTCCGTAATCGGCTCGCGGTCCTCGATTCTCTTGAGCGTCGGGCTCGAACGAAGATAGGAAGTTTCCGCCTGAATTTTAATAACTTGATTTTTTGCTTCTTTATATCCTTTAGCTTCATATTCTTTCAAAACTTCTTCATACGACGGCAGATGAACGGGAGAAAACACGTGCAGCTCGCCGATCGCCGCCGGTTCGCGAATCGTGCTGATCCGTATCGTATGCTTGCCTTTCTTCATGAAGAAACGCAACGGTTCGCCGACTTTTCCTTCCGCGTCCCGAAAATCTCTATATTGCCAACCGCTAACTTCTTCCCTGCTTGGATTGAATTCATTGCCTTGGTTGTCGAACCAAGTTTCGCCCGCTTCTTGCCACATCCGTTGGAATTCAATCTTCTTTGCTTGGAAGAAGGGATATTCACCGTCAATTTGCACGCTTCTTACAATGGAAGATCTTTTACCGGGTAATGCATAGTAAGTCATGCCCATCTGATAGTATCCGTCCTGCGGCACTTCAATGGTGTAGTCCACCCAACTGTTTTCGTCAATCAATGCCAATACGGCACCCTGCTTGTCTCCCAAACCGGTTTCGATTCGCGTCCCTTCGCTGCTGAAGGCGAAATACTCGGCGGAAGGAATCGAAAGACGGAATCCTTCGGTATCTTTAGCCCCTTCATCGTTATGGGCTTTATAATACTTGAGGAAAGAGGGCTCCAATTTATTTTTGATGTCATAGTCGGCTAAAATCGATGATAGATCGGCATCCGAATACTCCGGGATACTCGCCATTGCCGTATCGTCGAACGTTCTCGATTTGTTCCACAGTATTAGCGATACTGCCAGGACAAGCACCACAATGATGCTGACCGTGTATTTTCGCAGCAACCGTATCACGAGCGAATTCCCCCCATCTCTTTGCGGGTACATAAGGTAATCTGAATAAATTCGATTCGCCCCCAGCCAAGGGGGCGAATCATGGAATGCGGCCGGAGAATTACATTCCGGACTCTTGCTTCAACTTGTCAATATCTGGTTTCAACTTCTTCTGGATATTCTCGTCGATTTGCTGAATGATCGCTTTGGAGTCGAGGTTTTTCTTAATCGCTTCTTGAATGCCCTCGAGCCAAATCGGCCAAGCCTTGCCGTCAAGCGGGTTGAGCGTTCTTGCCGGAATTTGCTTCTCGATTTCCATGTAGAACTTGTAGTCTTCTTGACCGCCGAGATATTCGTTAACGTGGCTGCTATACCAATCCAATTCTTGGATATGCTTCCAACCCGGTTGGATCGAATACTTCGTCCAAATTTGCCAAGCCTTTTCCGATACGTTGATCCACTCTACGAATGCCCAAGCCGCTTCTTTGTTTTTGCTCTGCTTCGTGATGACGAAGGCCGATCCGCCAAGGCCTGCGTTAACTCCGAACGGTATCGTCGTCGCTCTCCATTTGCCCTTCTGATCCGGGAACGTTCTTTCGATTTCGCGCGCGCCCCAGGAACCGAGAACCATACCTGTAAGCTCGCCTTTCTTAACCATCGCCTTGCCTTCGTCGCTCCACAAAGCCGCTTTGTATGGCGCCCACTGAATTTGTTCGCCGCGCTTCGTAATGTCGAGCAGTTCAACAAGACGATCGTTGTTGCGCGTCCAGTTCATCGAAGTGTCGAAGTAACCGACCTCGTCGCCGCCCCAGTGAATCGGGCCGTCGCCCCATTCCATAAAGTATTTGCCGTCCGCTTTAAGCGTTTGGGCGATCGTGAATACGTTTTCAGGATCTTGCATATATTCGGACAACTCTACAGGATCGCTGGGGAGTCCCAACTGCTCGTAAATATCGGCGCGGTAGTAAAGCACCCCTGGCGTTACATCCCATGGCATTCCGAGCAGCTTCGTGCCGTCAACCGACTTCCAACGGTTCCAGTTATATTCAGATACATATTCCTCATATTTTGCCGCATCGAACGGCGGCTGCAGAAGATCCTCGAGCACGTCGCCGGTCACGTATCTCGGAAATTGGCCTTGCTCGACGACCGCGATGTCCGGAGCGCCGGTGCCCGCCGCAAGCGTTGTCGCCAATTTGTCGTGCACTTCCCAACCGACTTTGACAACCTTCACTTTAATGTTGGGGTATTCTTGCATGAACGCTTTTGCGACTTCTTCCACTTCATTAACGAAAGTCCAAACCGTTATTTCACCGGAGATGTCTTTGCCGCTCATAAGATCGTTGATGTTTTCCGTTTCTTCCGCCGGTTGTTCCGCTTCGGCACCATCGCCTTCGGCAGTAGTTTCCGTCGAAGTATCCGTGCTATCCGTCTTCGTCGCATCCCCTGCGGCCGGAAGGTTGCCACCCGATCCGCAACCGGAAATAATCAGTGCAAAAGCAATGAGCAGAATCAACGAAGTGCTGAATAATTTTCTCATACAAACCCCTCCTCAATGAATGTAACCCCTTACAAAAACTTTGAAGAAAAGCGGCGGCCAGCCGCAACTACCGGTAAAACTCCGGCATCCCCCCTCTCGCATGCAAACTTACCTTTCCATATGGTGCAGCCAACGATTTTCGCCCGGTTTCGGACAATCCCGGTCTTTCAGCTTTGCTCGAATTTGAACTATACAGCCGCACACCGAGCAAGTCGTTCCGAACTGCAGCGAAGGACAGGTCATGCATGCCTGCAACCGTTGATCGTAGATGTCATCCGGCACGCAATGTTGTTCCGACTGGAACATCGATGACGAAAGGATGCGGGATATTTGGCTATCGGTGACTTTATACGTCTCCGAACATCCTTTACAAGACATAGCTTCTATGCCACAACGACTTCGAGCACGGTTACAGACATCGGAGCAAGCGTAACGCGGATTTCATTCCCGCTCGTCTCAATGCCGCCGAACGCCGAAGGCTTCACCGCATCGGGCCGGTCGAAACTGTTATGGTCGCGCATGTCTCGAGCGGTCAATTCCGTCCCTTTCACCTTCACGTTGCGGTCGTTTAAGCCGCGCAAATCGATTTGCACCGGCGCGCTCGATTGATGATCGAGGTTGCATAAGCTGATATGGAGTACGCCTTGCTCGTTCTTCGATGCGGATACGGATACTTGCTGAAGCTTCTCGCCGTTGTGCACATAGTCAGCTGCCGATACGCTCGCTTCCAAAAGCGTCGCATCCTGATGAACTTTATACATATCCATCACGTGGTAAGTGGGAGTAAGTATCATCTTCTCGCCTTCCGTCAATATGACGGACTGCAGGACGTTCACCACTTGCGCGAGATTCGCCATGTGTACACGGTCGCAGTGCTCGTGGAAGACGTTCAGCGTGAGTCCGGCAACGAGCGCGTCGCGAATCGTGTTTTGCTGGTACAGGAATCCCGGATTCGTTCCCGGCTCCACATCGTACCAAGTACCCCACTCGTCGACGATAAGACCGACCCGCTTTTTCGGATCGTAACGGTCCATAATCGCGGAATGCTTAGCGAGCAGCTCATCCATGAGAAGCGATTTCTTCAACGTTGCAAACCATTCGTCTTCGCCAAATTCGGTCGCCGAGCCTTTCGCGCTCCACACGCCCGTGGGAATCGTATAATAATGCACGCTGATTCCGTCCATCAACCAATGCGCTTCCCGCATAACGACATCCATCCACTGATAATTGAAGTCGTTGGGTCCGCAGGCGATTTTGTAAATCCCGTTTTCACCGTAGTTACGCACATAGGTTTGGTATCTTCTATAAAGATCCGCATAATATTCCGGGCGCATGTTGCCGCCGCAGCCCCAGTTTTCATTGCCGACGCCAAAATACTTCAACTTCCACGGACGTTCTCTTCCGTTCTCTTTGCGCCAATCGGCCATCGGCGACTTGCCGTCGAAAGTGATATATTCGACCCACTCGGACATTTCCTGCACGGTGCCGCTCCCGACGTTGCCGGAAATATACGGCTCGCACTCAAGCATTTCGCACAGCCGCAAAAATTCGTGAGTGCCGAACTGGTTATTCTCGACGACCCCGCCCCAGTGCGTGTTGATCATCGTCTTTCTCGCCTCTGTCGGACCGACACCGTCCTTCCAATGGTACTCGTCGGCGAAGCAGCCGCCGGGCCATCTGAGAACGGGAATTTTCATTTTCTTCAAAGCTTCCGCCACATCGTTGCGGATCCCGTATGTATTGGGGATCGGGGATTGCTCTCCCACCCAAATCCCCTCGTATATGCAGCGGCCAAGATGCTCTGAAAAATGACCGTAAATATTCCGGTTGATTGTGCCCTTCGCTATATCTGCGTTAATAGTCACTCTGTTTGCCATGTCGTACGAATCCCCGCTTTCAAAGTAGAAAATATGAAATGCTGTTAATAAAATTGTTAATTTATAATGTTTATATTATCAATAATATCTTAGTTCAGCTTTTATCGTCAACAATAATTTTAAAACGCTTACATCACCAATATATCATCATTTTCAAATCAGTTACTCGGTTAATATTTCCATTTTTACTTACTTAAGTTCTTATGTTTGCTTTCTTCCTGCTGTCGGGGACCGGCACCCCGAATATCGGATAACCGTCGCCGCTCCAATCGAGTTTTTGCACCCGGGTGTGACGATTCGGGTCAAATAACGGGTCCCCGGCAATTTCTTTATAATTTCTCGCGTGATAGACAAGAATGACTTCTTCGCCGTCTTCGGACACTGTAAAACTGTTGTGCCCCGGTCCGTATTGCCCTGTTTCGGCACTGCTTTGGAACACGGGAACCGGGCTTTTGCTCCATGATTTCGGATCCATGAGGTCGCTGGAATCAGAGGCGGTTAACAATCCCATGCAATAATTATGGTCCGTAGCGCTTGCGGAATATGCGATAAAAACCTTCCCGTTACGTATTAAGACCGCCGGGCCTTCATTGACCAGAAAGCCGACCTTTTCCCAGTCGCATTCAGGACGGGCGATCATCGCTTGCACGCCTTCAATCGTCCATGGATTCGCCATCTGCGCAATATAAAGGTCGGTATTGTTTTCGATTGCCGGATCTCTTTGCGCCCATACAAGATAGCGTTTTCCTCCATGCTCGAAAGTGGTGGCGTCCAGAGAGAACGATTCCCAATTCGTCTTGATTTGCCCTTTCTCCGTCCACTCGCCTGACAGTGGATTAGCCGATTCGTTTTCCAATACATACATTCTGTGAGCGAACGAATCATCCGATCTTCCGGCTGCGAAGTAGATGTACCATTTGCCGTCGATGAAATGAATTTCCGGAGCCCAGATGTTTGCGCCCATGATTCCGCTCTCATGTTTTCTCCACACAATAACGGGCTCGGCCTCTGCGAGTCCCCGGATCGTTGCCGATCTTCGCAATTCGATACGGTCGTATTCGGGCACAGATGCCGTGAAATAGTAATATCCGTCCGTGTGCCGGTAAATCCATGGGTCCGCTCGTTGAAGAATTAACGGATTTTCATACTCCCGATCTGCTGTGTTCATTTCTGCACCTTCCTCTGCTCATCCGATTTTCGTTTTTCTCTGTACAAAGCTAACTGCATGATTTATAGTTTTATTAATCGATTTACATAAACATTGTAGATGCGAGTTTTTATATTTGTCAATCGGAAAAATACAATATATTTGCGTTTTATCAAGAAAAATTGAAAATTATAATGAAAAATCGACATATTGCGTGTAATATTTATTCATATAAATGTAGTTATATATCTATTAACTATTTTGGGAGGAAACAGCATGAATCATCACCGTTTTGCTCCAGTTCCGCCGATGGGTTGGAACAGTTGGGATTGTTACGGAGCGGCCGTCCGGGAAGAAGAAATTCGCGGAAATGCGGAGTATATTGCAAAACACTTGAAGCCGTACGGTTGGGAATATGTCGTTGTCGACATCCAATGGTACGAGCCCGGTGCGGTTTCATCCCAGTACAGGCCGTTCGTCCCGTTGGAGATGGATGCGTATTCGCGTCTTGTTCCGGCCGTCAACCGATTTCCTTCCGCCGCGGGCGGTCAAGGCTTCAAGCCGCTTGCCGATTATGTGCACAGCCTTTCCTTGAAGTTCGGCATTCACATCATGCGCGGCATTCCGCGCCAGGCGGTCCATGCAGCGACGCCGATCCTGGGGACAGACGCCACGGCGAGAGATATCGCGCACCCGAATTCCATATGCCCATGGAATACGGATATGTACGGAGTGGACGCTTCTAAAGAAGGAGCGCAGGAATATTACGATTCGCTGTTCAGGATGTATGCGGAGTGGGGTGTCGACTTCGTCAAGGTCGACGATATCGCAGCGTCGAAGCTGTATCATATTCACTTGGATGAAATCGAACTGATCCGCAAAGCGATCGACCGCTGCGGCCGTCCCATGGTATTGAGCCTGTCTCCGGGACCCGCCCCGCTCGAGCATGCCGACCATTTTCTAAAGAATGCGAACATGTGGCGGATGACCGACGATTTCTGGGATTTGTGGCCGCTGCTTCTCGGCATGTTCGAACGCTGCGAGAAGTGGGCGGACTTTGCCGGTCCGGGGCATTGGCCGGATTGCGACATGCTGCCTCTAGGCCATCTCGGCATCCGTTCGGTCGACGGCGGCGGCTCCGACCGTTGGACGCGATTTACCCGGGACGAACAATTGACCATGATGACGTTATGGTGTATCTTCCGTTCACCGCTCATGTTCGGGGGAGAGCTTCGCGATAACGACGACTGGACGCTTTCACTGCTTACTAACGAAGAAGTGTTGGATATGCATAGAAACAGCTTCGGCGCGCGGCAAGTATACAGAGAGAACGATCGGGTCGTATGGACGGCGAAGGGGAACGACGGAAGCGTTTATGCCGCATTGTTCAACATCGGGGACGATCCCGCTGAAGTCGCCGTTTCACTCGAGCAATTAGGAACCGATTCGCCGAAGGAAGCGAGAGATTTATGGAACCGGAAAAATATCGGCGCCATCTCGCAGTCGCTCTCGGCCGCCCTTCCTCCTCACAGCGCTTCGCTTTATAAGTTGGTGTAGCCAAAGATGCAGGCGGCCAAGTGATGTCAACAATGACGCGCTTGGCCGCCCGTTTATTTGATTGATCGCCTTTGATTCAAGAGTAGGAAGAGTCTATAATCACCGCACGGTTTCTGCCTTGTGCTTTGGCGGCATATAAAGCTTCATCGGCTCTGTGGAGGAGCATTTCAATACTATCTTCGCCCAATAGTTCCGCAACTCCCAAGCTTATTGAAATCTGCAGCGGTCCCTTATCGGTCTGGAATACATATTCAAACACTTTCCTGCACATGCGTTCAGCCACTCGGTGCCCCGCTTGTCCGTCCGTTTCGGGCAGAAGCACCACGAACTCCTCACCGCCGAAACGAGCAATAATTTGCTTTGCAGGGAGTACGTCCGCAATGGTCGAAGCCAATCGGCGGAGAACTTCATCGCCAATCAAATGTCCGTATCGGTCATTGATTTGCTTAAAGTAATCGATATCGAATAAGATAACCGACAACGGTTTGCGATGCTCCCGCGCCAATTCAATTTCCTGCTGTGCCAGTTGATAAAAATGCCGGCGGTTATACATGCCCGTCAATTCGTCGGTCACCGCCATTTTTTCCATTTGCCGGTACATCATGGCGTTATCAATGGCAATGCCGGCCTGGCTCGTATAAGTCAATGCGAGCTCGACTTCACTTTGTTCAAAATCGCGATCTTCTCTTTCCAATATCGCCATACCTATCAACTTGCTGTGCAAGCGAATAGGAACGGCCATGATGGAATCGTTTTCACCATTGAGATGGGAAACGACCGGCTGCCCGCGTTTCACCAATTGCCGATAGCATGCATGTATGATATCCAAGTCCATTTCCGGCATATTCCCATCGCATACGTGCAAAGCTTTAAGTTCCGGGCTTCCATTATCATAAATCCACAAGCTTGCACGGCTGAATCTGACAAAATCTTTTAAATGTTCCATTGCAAGCCGTTGAACTTTATGCTCATCCAATGTAGAGCTCAGCGAATACAGCGCTTGTCTGAGCGATTCGGATAACCGGCTTCTCTCCCTTTCGAACACGTTCTCCATCTGGAGCTGGGTCGCTCTCTCCTGCGATTGCATAAGCTCTTTTATCTTTGAAAGCATTTGATTTAACGTTTCGCCAAGCGCCCCGAATTCATCGTTCGATCGAATTTTCACGCGAGCGTTTAAATTGCCCGCGCCCGCATCCGCCATAATTGCTGTAATCGCCTGCAGCGGCTTGGTTACCCAATTGGTTAATATCGTTATTAACAAAATCAAGGACACCATAAAGAAAAGAAAAGACTGCAGCACGGAATAATAAATAAGCTTTTTCGTTTTATCTGCAATATATTCACTTGAAACGGCGATTAGGACCGCGCCCTGCACGGCATTCGCATCGTCCGCAACAGGCATCAACGCGGCATAGTAATTTTTATTTTCTACGGATATGCCGATATGAGTTTCTTTGCCGCTCTCCAAAGCTTCCTTATACAGGGCGTTATCGAACGTAATGGAGTCGGGTTTCTCGGAACCGCTTCGGAACAGCAGATCTCCTGTATTATCGAACACGAATACATAAGACACTTCCGGATTTTTGGCGGCGACCTCGCGGCATATTTCGTCGAACTGATATATATCCTTGATATCCAATCCCAGCGACAAAATCCGTTCCAGCTGTTGCTTTACGACTCCGCCGAGTTGGAACATTTCCTTCTCTACCGCTTTCCCGTATTCTTGTTTAAAAATATAACCGCTAATGAAGTTGTTTGTCCCGATCGTTATCAATAATATTGTTACAAGCAGCAATATTATTTTATACTTTAGCCTATTCATTCGTTGACTCCCATTCGTACTTCGTTGCAATTTTTGAGCTTAACAACGTTTTGCTGTTGATCCGAATTCCTAAATCGTCCGCACGCGCCTTGTTGATTAACGGCTCTCCCTTCATCGAAGAACGAATCGGGAGGCTGCCCGGAGTTTTCCCGTCTATCAAAATGCGCCTTGCCAACAGTCCGGCCTCATAGCCTTGCTCGTAACCGGATACGCTTACAACTGCAAGCGTGCCGAAAGAAACCCGGTCTTTCCAAAAGCTGAAGTCGGGAATATTGCTGTTTTCGGCGGTCCACTTCAATACTTCGCGGTAATGGACATTTTCGCCGGCTTCGTCTTTAAACGTAAATATGCCTATCAGCGCTATCGCATCCACTTCGGTTTGAAGTTGTTTGATGCGGTTTTGATAGGCTTCAAACGAGTTGAGACGATCCCATGAAACAAATTCCACATCTTCGAGCTGCGGAATTGTCTCATTCATTCTCTTCTCGACGGATACCCACATAGGGTCCTCATCGAATATTACGGCGATTTTACGCACATCCGGAACGAATTCTTTCAACAACCGAACGCTCTCGGCGAAATGTTCGTGTTCTACCACTCCCGTAACGTTAGGGGCTGTCGTATAATCGTACGTTTCCGGTTCTTTATTTACCGCGCTAAACACAATCGGCAAGGAGGTGCCGGCATAGTGCCGCGCGACATATTCTTGAGCATCGTCATCGCTGGCGTACAGTAAATCAGGCTTCCATGACTCTATCAATTCTCTCGCCTGTTTCGCTTTTTCCCGCTTTTGTTCTTCGGCGCTGAAATTTTTCGTATCCATCTCGAACACTTTGTACTCTATATTTGCGCTCCCCAGAGCGTCCTTAAATCCTTGCAACTGGGTTTCCGTCCATTCCCACGGGGTATGGTAGCTCATAACGTGTAAAATCTTGAAAGCTTTGCCGCTATCCGGCTTATTTGTGTCTTGAGACTGTTTCGCCGCAGACAGATCACGCTGCGCCTGCTGGATCCCTAAACAACCGGATGTGATGACAACGCAGGCCAAAATAACGAGGAAGGTGACTAAACTACGTATTTTATATTTCCCCATATGTACTTCCCCTTCCGGTCATCCTTATCGTTCATCAGATAAAAAAAATAAAAGCCGCATACCAATGCGGCCACTTCATTCAGTGAAACGAATGCGTTCGGCAACCCGGCTGCCATAGTTCAACGTTAGGCCCGTGGCTTTGCGTCCCTGATTTTCATCAGGTTTGCATTGTTCGTGCATTGTTTATAGTTATATTGCACTAATTATAACGACCTATGTCGAATAATGTCAATTAGTATTGCAGATTCTCGCCAAGCGAACTGGTCCGGCCAGCACATGATCCGGCAGCGGTTTACCATCCGCTCTTGTCTACTAATGATTTTATTTGGGCGGTATGGTGCCGGTTATGCCAAACAAATCTTTGAAGTGCAATGTCGACAGTGATCGAACCTAGTACTTTCGTTCTTAATTTTCTGATAAATTCTTCGGGGTTGAGACCATTAAGCAATATAAGAAATCGGCTGTGAAGCGCTTCGAGGAGCGTAAGAGAGGTTTCAATGGGGACGTTCTTGTAATCGTTAAGTTCTGCCCACAAATCTTCACGGTAAGAATCCGATAGGGGGTCGTCTTCGGTTAGCGCCCTCTTGAATCGCAAGTAAGCGTTCATATCGTTATCGGCCATATGATGCACTATTTGTTGAATGGTCCACCCGCCGGGGCGAAAAGGTACTTGCAGTTGTTCAGGTTTAAGGCGGTTCAACATATTTGTAAGGTTCTTCGAAATATCGGGGATTTGATTTATGTACCCTTTGCGCTGTTCGGAAGTAGGATTTGGAATCGGTTCAAATTGGCCGATCGGGTAACGCAAATCATCCATTGATTAAAATCCCCCTGCTTATAAACTTCGTTCTATAGTTAAAAACTAATTTTCCCCAATAAATATTGTGTTTTGATCCACAAAAGAAACAGGGTTTCCGAATGGGTCTTTGCAATAGAAAATTCGCTCCCCCCACGGCATAATCTGGATATCTCCTTCAAGTTCGCCTCCTGATACTCTCACTAAACTATAAGTCGTCTCCAGATCCTCGACAGCAAAATAAATATATTGATTACTATGAAAATTCCATTTTTCCTGTTTGTCTCCTTCCTTTACAGGATCGTAACAAGCTAATATTGTACCGTTACATTTGAAATAATGGGTCCCAAGGAGACTCGTTCTCCCTTTATCTGCAGTACCTCTTGATAAAACAATGATGCTTTTTCTATATCATTGACCGGCATAATTACACGATATAATTTTGGCGGATTCATTTATTCCATCTCCTCTTGTTCACCGAATAATTGTATCCTCTGATGGTTTCGCTTACCATATTTTCCTAATTGTCATTCTTCACCCCTATAATCCCTTGCCCCGTGTATGATTGTTGTAATGATTACATTATCATTACTGACTCGGTAAATAATTCTATACCTATGTACAAAAAGTTCCCGCATATTAGGATCGTCCAATTCCGGAACAATACGTCCTCTATGCGGGAAATTCATTAGTGTCTTCGCTTTGTCCATCACATCTTCATAAAAAGACATCGCATAATAAGGGGAGTCTTCAGAAATATAAGCGACGATGTTTTGGAGATCTTTAAATGCGGATATTGTCCAGATTACTTCTTTAGCCATTGAGCCATCCTCGTTTTCACTTCTTCATGCGTTAATACATTCCCCTCGTCCAAGTCCTTCAACCCTTTCTCAATCTTGGATCGAACATACAACTTGTATTGAAGGTCTTCAATTGAAAAGTTTTCGGGAAGACTATCGATCATTTGTTTTAGTTCTTCTTTCTCCATTTAGTTATCACCTCATCAAAATTATAACATTGAAATTCATGAAGTTCATGCAGAACTGGATAATTTCAATGTTGACACCAAACCTCCCTCAATTCGCGGTCCGGCTTCCTTGAATATATTTCAGATATGGGGTGGGTTCAAATTGGCCGATAGAGTAGCGCAAATGGTCCATTTTCTAATATCCCACCCCCCATAAACTTCTTTTTATAGTTAATTCAGATAATCTACTGCCGCTCTTTCGATAGCAAGTCCCTTGATGTAACGTTTCATAAATTCATTAAAACCTGCTACATCATTAGGATCAGGATCTATACTCGTACCCATTTTCCCTGCAAATACTTTCTCATTTAGATAATGTTCTAAGGTTTCATTATCCGCCTTGTTGATCATATAGGATGCAAGAAGAGCGATACCCCACGCTCCGCCTTCACCTGCAGTTTCCATTACGGAAACAGGTACATCAATCGCAGCAGCCATAATCCTCTGTCCTACGCCTTTGGTCTTAAATAAGCCGCCGTGACCTAAGATTCGATCCAATTTAACTTCTTCTTGTTTGAGAAGAATATCCATACCGATCTTCAGAGCGCCCAATGCTGTAAATAAATGTACGCGCATAAAATTAGCCAGGTTGAATTTACTTTCTGAGGAACGCACAAACAATGGGCGGCCTTCTTCAAAATGTGTAATGTGCTCACCGGAAAGATAGCCGTAAGCCAATAAACCGCCGCAGTCCGGATCTCCTTGAAGCGCCAAATTATATAAAGTTCCATATAACTTATTCATGTCAACTTCCAGACCCATCGCTTTTGCAAATTCGTCAAACAGTCCGACCCAAGCGTTCAAATCCGAGGAACAGTTATTGGAATGAGCCATCGCTACCAGGTTACCGGTAGGCGTTGTTACGAGGTCGATCTCGGAATATACTTTTGACAATTCCTTTTCGAGTACAACCATAGCAAATACTGAAGTTCCGGCAGAAACATTACCCGTACGCTTCGCTATGCTATTTGTCGCTACCATACCGGTTCCTGCATCACCTTCCGGCGGGCAAAGCGGAATACCGGACTGCAATTCTCCTGTAACATCCAACAGCTTCGCTCCTTCTTCCGTGAGAACACCGGCATTTTCACCGGCTGCCAAAACCTTCGGCAAGATATCCTCAAGTTTCCATGGAAGATTCTTGGAAGCAATCAATTCATTGAACTGCTTTATCATCGTTTCATTATAATTTTTCGTATTCAAGTCAATAGGGAGTACACCGGAAGCTTCACCAACGCCCAGAACCTTCTGTCCTGTCAGTTTCCAATGAATGTAACCCGCTAAGGTTGTTAGGAAGCTAATGTCGGCTACATGCTCCTCCTGATTTAAGATCGCTTGATAAAGATGAGCGGTACTCCATCTCTGAGGAATGTGGTAGTCAAACAATGTTGTCAGTGCTTCAGAAGCTTGTCCGGTAAAATTGTTACGCCAGGTACGGAACGGTACTAACAGCTCTCCGTTTTTGTCAAAAGCCATATAGCCATGCATCATACCGCTAAAGCCGATTGCTCCTATTGTTTGTAAAGTGACTCCATATTGTTGTTTCACATCGCTCGCCATCTTTTGATAACTGTCCTGTAAACCCTTCCAAATATCCTCTAAGCTGTAAGTCCAGATATTGTTCACATAGCTGTTTTCCCAGTCGTGGCTGCCGGATGCGATAGGTGCATTATCTTCACCAATGAGAACCGCTTTTATTCGGGTTGAGCCAAATTCAATACCAAGTGCTGTCTTGCCGCTCAGAATGGCATTTTTTACGTCATAAGCCATGTTACTCTCCTCCAAATTAAAGAAATAATATTCTCAACCGGTTACCCGATCCGCTCGTTATAATACCTCAACAGCGTGCCCCGATTCGGACGCACACGATGGGCCTCTTTCAGGCCGCGAGCCGCAAGCTCGCTGTCGATTCCCAGCTCCTCCAGCGTGGAAGGACCCCGGACTTTCGCAAGAAGCTCCTTAAGCATCGCTTCGTCCGGGATCTCCCGCAGAAGACTGCCGACCTCATCTCTGCCGGCACCATTCCATTCGATCAAGCCTTCATCCGCAATCCGCCGGTATAAGGCCGCCACAACCGTGCAGGCGACGCCGACTTTGGCGCCGTGCAGCAGCTGTCTCTTTCCCGTCCGGATAAAATCCATTTCCCAATAGTGGGACAAATGGTGCTCCGCTCCCGACGCCGGGTGGGATTGCCCGAAAATAAGCATAGCGAGTCCGGATTCGATGAGCGCAGCGGTAAGCTTCGTTATGCCTTCTTCGCTTGCTCTGCCGATGGCGGCGGCATTGTCGATGCAAGCCTGCAGCGCCTCCTCCGTAATCCGGGCGACCAGCGGAGAGTAAGGCTCTCCTGCGCTCAACCTGCCGAATTTCCAATCGAACAAGGACGTGCTCTTGCCAAGCATATCTCCGAAGCCCGCGGCGACCATCCGGACGGGCGCCTTCCGCAAAATGTCGGTATCTGCAAATATCGCAATAGGTCCGCTTGCCTGCACCGTGATCTTGTCTCCCCGGATCAAGAGGGGGGCGCCTCTAGAGGTAAAACCGTCGACCGAAGGAGCGGCAGGCACCGAAACAAAAGGAAGACCGGAAGTAAACGCAGCATACCGGGCAATGTCATGAAGCGTTCCGGCGCCGGCAACAACGACGATATCGGCCTGCGTCCTCTGGATGTCCAGAAGCACCTGGATGACGGAGGCTTCGTCAGCCACAACGTCTCCTAACGGATTCGGCTTCACAAGAGTCAGGTTCGCTGTCAATCCGCGTGAAGACAAGCGGTCAGACAATAGCTTCCCAGCCTCTTCGAACGTGTGGGAGTCCGCAACGAGCAAAATCCGCCGATACCCGCCTTCTTCCAGATAAACCGCCGCGCTGACGACGGCTCCCGGCTCCAAAACGATTTGCTCAGGAAACGGGACTCCGCCGATCGGTTCATTCATTTCTTCCGCCATTCTTGTTATCCGTTCCAAAATGCGACTCACAACCGCCGCCTCCTTCCGGGGACATTTTAACCCTTAATATAAATCCGGCTTGTTTCTTCCCAAATCTCGCCCGGCTTAAGCGAAAACACGCCGATCTCTTCCGGAGGCAGATCCGTATTCGGTCCGTTCACCAGGTTCATTTGCGGTTCCGGGCAGAAGAAGCCTTCCGTCGCGTTGTTGTTCCAAATCATCCATTGTTTATAGGAAGTGCCGACATCATACACGAGAGTCACGCCAAGCTTCGTGTCGGTCAGCTCCATCCGGTTGCTGCCGTTCTGTGGAACCGCCGTATAATGGTTATCCCATGATTCGGTGAACGGGTACACGCCTTCTCCGCGAAGCTGTTCTTCCACGCTCGATAACGGCTGGAATTTACCGGTCGGAAGCATCCGCTCGTTCATTTCCCAGCGGTTCCCGATCGTCAGCCTCACGCGATAATCTTTCGCGCTGCTGCCCGCAGCGAACGGCGCGTTGACGGCCGTGTGGAATGCGACGAGGCAAGGCAGATCCTCCTCACCCGAGTTGCGCATGTAAGTATGCTGGAACAATCCGTCGACGCTTAATGCGTAACGCAGGCGAATCGTAAACTTGAACGGAAAATATTTGAACACCGGGTGCTGCTCGTCAACGGTCAACGATACCGTCACGAAGCTTTCATTCGGAGTCGAGCCGTAGTCATCGACCGACCATGGGACATTATATAGAAACCCGTGTAAGTGGTTGCCCCGCGAAGTCTCATTGACGGGGAGTTGGTATGTCTTGCCATTCCAGCGAAACTTGCCGTCTTGGAATCGATTAGGCGGGACTAGGACGGGAATGCCGTGGACATACGGAAGCGCCCGGAATTCGTTCATTTCATGCTGCTCGGGTTCGCGGAGGATGCGATAACCTTTCTCCACGTCGCGAAATGCGATTAAATTACCTCCCACACCCGGAAGGATCGCCGCTTCATAGGGACCTGCCTTTAACCATACGGCTTTCTCGTCGAAATAATTACCTTCGAATGCGCTGCATTGCATGCAGTTTCCACTCCTCTTCAATTTGAAAAAGGACTCAAGCGCGTATCTTTGCAATATGCGGAGTCCTTTTTCTCAGTTTAGATTAGCTTTAGCACTACCGGAGACGCCATGCCATATCGTTCAATCTTAACTCGTTGCGGAACGCATACGGAGTCGTATCCTTGCCGATAACGACGCATTCGATGCCGGTCATTTCCGCGAAGTCGGCCATATGCTCCGCCGTCACCATATAGGAGAAGCCGGTGTGGTGCGCGCCGCCCGCCAAAATCCACGACTCGACGCCGTCCTTCAGGTTCGGAAGTACCTTCCAAAGCACGCGCGCAACCGGAAGCTTCGGCATCGCTTTGTCCGGCTGCACCGCTTCCACTTCGTTCACAAGGAGGCGGAAACGATTGCCCATATCGATGATGGAGGCGTTGATCGCCGCGCCGGAACGGCCGTTGAATACCATGCGGGCCGGATCCTCCTTGCCGCCGATTCCGAGAGGATGCACCTCGAGTCTTGGCTTATCGGCCGCAATGGTCGGGCAAATCTCAAGCATATGCGCGCCAAGCACCAGCTCGTTCGCCGGATCAAGGTGATAAGTGTAATCCTCCATGAAGGAAGTGCCTTCGTTGCCGGCCATGATTTTCATCAACCGGACGAGAGCCGCCGTTTTCCAGTCCCCTTCGCCGCCGAAGCCGTAGCCTTGAGCCATCAGGCGCTGAACTGCAAGACCAGGCAACTGCTTCAAGCCGTGCAGATCCTCGAACGTCGTCGTGAACGCCGTAAATCCGCCTTCCTCCAGGAAAGACTTGAGGCCTAGCTCGATGCGCGCTTGATAACGGATCGATTCACGCGCCGCTTCGTCGCCCACAATGTCATAGAGCTGGGCGTACTCGTCCATCAACCGGTTCAGTTCGGCGTCAGTTACCTCGTTAACTCGCTGCACCAAGTCGCCGACGCCATAACCGTTCACGGACCATCCGAACTTAATTTGCGCTTCGACCTTATCCCCTTCCGTAACGGCCACCTGACGCATGTTGTCTCCGAAACGCGCCACCTTCAGCTGCTTGCTTTCAGCAGCCGCAACCGCCGTACGCATCCATTCCCCTAAGCGGCGGCGAACCGCCGGATCTTCCCAGTAACCGACAACGACTTTGCGGGAAATGCCCATGCGCGCTCCGATGAAGCCATATTCCCGGTCTCCGTGCGCCGCCTGGTTCAAGTTCATGAAATCCATGTCGATCGTATCCCAAGGAATGTCGCGGTTGTACTGGGTTGCAAAGTGAAGCAGCGGCTTATTCAGCTGCTTCAAGCCGGCAATCCACATTTTCGCAGGAGAGAACGTGTGCATCCATGTGATGATGCCCGCGCAATTGTCATCGGCATTCGCCTCGATGATCAGTCTGCGGATCGCGTCCGGCGTCGTCAGCACCGGCTGGAACACGACCTTGAACGGAATCGCGTTATCCGCGTCCAAACCCTCGGTAATTCTTCTCGAATGCTCTTCCACTTGCTTCAGCGTTTCCGGACCGTACAAATGCTGGCTGCCGGTTACGAACCAAAATTGATAAGGTTTTACCTGTAACATCGAATAATCCTCCTTATAATAGCCGTGCATGAGCTTCCATCTTCTTATTTCTTAATTTGACCGTAGTAAGCGTTCGCACCGTGTTTACGCAAGAAGTGGCGATCCAACAATGCCTGGTCCATCGGCCGGACATCCGGATTCAAGCTAAGCGTGCGGTGCGCGATTTTCGCCACCTCTTCCAGCACGACCGCGTTATGAACCGCATCGTGCGCATCCTTGCCCCACGCGAACGGCGCATGGCAGTTGACGAGCACGCCGGGAACGGCGGAAGGATCCAAATCGCCGAACGTTTCCACGATGACATTGCCGGTCTCCTTCTCGTAAGCCCCATTTATTTCCGCTTCCGTCATCGGCCTTGTGCAGGGGATTTCTCCGTAGAAGTAATCCGCATGCGTCGTGCCGAGTGCCGGAATGCCCATTCCCGCTTGCGCCCAGCTCGTAGCCCAAGGCGAATGGGTATGAACGATGCCGCCAATATTGTCGAAAGCTTTATATAGCACCACATGCGTGGGAGTGTCGGAAGACGGCTTGTATTTCCCTTCGACGACATTGCCGTCCAAATCGACCACGACCATATCGTCCGGTTTGAGCTCTTCGTAAGGAACTCCGCTCGGTTTAATGACCACAAGCCCTTCCTTACGGTCGATGCCGCTCACGTTGCCCCAAGTAAACGTAACCAGCTTGTACTTCGGCAAGTCTGCATTCGCTTCATACACCTCTTGCTTTAACCGCTCAAGCAAAGACGATCCGCCTCCTTTACGTAACTGTATGTTCAACTATCCCAATTATATAATTGTACGTACAACTTGGCTATAACTTTTTGCAAAATAAAAAGCCTGTACATACAAATGTACAGACAACGATCGCACTGATTTTATTGTTCTACGCAATAACGGCATATGTCCGGGAACCGAAAAGCTCCGCCCGCATAGCAGTCCGGGTTCGTCTCGTCAATCAAATAGATTCCGTCGCATTCCTGGCATACCGCGAGAACCGGATCGGAACCGCGTACCAGCAACGTTTGAGCCCTTTCCCGCTTCAACTGTTCCCAAGCCGATTCTTCGAGGTGTTCCCTCCGCTCCAGCGCGTCCATCACGTTGCGGATTTCCGCGCGAACCTTCTTGAAGTCCACTTGTTCCCACAACGATAAGAAGGGTATGTACTTCTTGTCCCCTCTGCATAAAATCTTATACAGGAATAACAAAATCATGCCCCGGTTGCGTTCCTTCAAATATTCCATGCTGATCGGCACAATCTTGTTCTCAATCCAATCGTCCCATTCCCGCAAAAACTCTTCGGCGCGTCTTTCGCGCTCGATCGCCCAACCCAGCGGAGTGAATACAATCATTGGAAGCTTGCCCGACATCTCTGTCTTCAAAAAGCCGCCGTCAATCATCCTGTCCACTTTTTCCATAATCTGCTCCGGTTTTAGCTCTTTAAAGCAACCATATGCAGGATTGCGGTCCAGGCCTAGTTCTAGCAGCTTCTTCTCTTTAGAGCCTTTCAAAATTTTCGAAAGAAGCGTGCGGCCCCCTTCCGCAATAATATCGTCGGCGGCACGCAGTATAGCCAACACCTCGTGTTCCGGAAGCGGCATGATCCGGTTGCTTTCTTTACTCCTGGACTTCTTCAATGACCGCTCTCTTGCCATTCTCGGCTCCCTCCTCTATGTGACATCAAACTTTGCTCAATTCGTCTCTAAAAGCAGGTTTATTAGGATACATGGCAAGCAGCCTGCGAACGGTTTGCGCTGCCTCTTCTTTCCCTGCGGCTTTCTGCAGCATTCGAACGATCCGGCAAACATCCCGATAATGATTTCTCGTGCTGGCTTGTTTCGCTGTCGCTTCAATATGCGCTTGAAACAACTCTTTGACTTCTTTTGGAAACTGCTCATTTAAATTCGGATAAAATCTTTCGATTTGGGAGGGCTGCTTTTGCACGTATACCAAGAGACGCTCGGTTTCCTGCTCTTCCACTAGGATTCGCGTGTAAATGTCCTTTGGCCATCTGTCCATTTCCAACTGTTGAAGCATCTGTTTATAAACCGGCGGCCACTCCGAAGCGGGGTACGTATCTTTTACTTGTTTGTAGTACGAATAATCGCCGTCAAGCGCAAGCTCCACCCCAAGCTCACGCTGTAAATCCAGTTTACCTGAACGGCGATAAGCTTCATACCGGAGCTGCTTCCAGTGTTTGACCAGACCCGGCAAGCCTTCGGCTTGATCCTGGCTTTCTCCTTCTTCGGCCAGTCGGACGGCTTCATCATATCGCTCGTTTTCCAAGGCTTCCTCTATGGCTTTCTTCCTGAAGTCCGAAAAATGCAGATGACTGTAAAGGTAATCTCTTGCGCGATCTTCCCCCTCATTCGCCAGGAGTTGGAGCCGCATACCTGCAACACGCCCGGCAAAATAACCCCCGCTCCATGTGCCCGCATCTTCACCGGAGCTCAATCGGGAGACGTGCTCGTCCCATTCTTTACGCAAATCAGGAGTTACCGCCAAACGCGATGCGTTCCCGAGTAAATCCAATTGCCAATCGGACCATCCTTCATATCGGGGATCCTCGGACGCTTCCAGCAGTAGTTTGAACAAATGTTCTTGCTCCGCCTCCGGTATATGTTCGCACTCAAGCGTCACCTCATGAATGCGTTCCAAACATTCGTCAATGACGCCGCCGATCGTTCCGCTCGAATCGTCCGCTCCCTGAAGCAAATCGACCATCTCTTCGAGAATGCAAAGGTTGAGTGTAACAGCCCGGGTCCATTCTGCGGCTTCGTGAGCTTCCCGCGCTTTCCCGGCTGCCATCAACGCGCCTTCAACGGCATCGTCGACATTTCGCCAATTGACAAAGCCGTAACCGTCGCTATTGGCGTCAATGTAAGAACGAATGAGCTTTCTGCACTCCTCCAATTCTTCTGACCCGCCGGCTTTGGAAACATGCAGCTTGATTAGCTGTTCGGCAACATCGGAATCGGCCGCCAACAATAACAGCAAATCAATCAATTTTTCTTTGCTTTCCGATTCCAAGAGTTCTTTAAGCGTCGGAAGCTTTAGAGAATCAGGTGCAACAATACCGGTCCTGGACGGCATGTCCGCTTTCATATGACGGCTAAGCTTAAGCAATACTGCAGCCTGGTGTTTGCAAACCGGACCGTAAACATAAGGACAATCGCATTCCGACGAAACAACGCCGCCGTCTTCGTCCAGTTCCACAGTAACCTCATAAAGTTCGCTGCCTTCAACCTCAGCCTGGAAAACCAACGTATCGATTTCCTCGATCTCATGCACATGGCCGCCTGACAAATACTGTCTGCCTCTTTCCAAAATAACCGGATCAACATATTCGCTCAGATTATTAAGATTCATCGGTTTTCACTTCCTTTTAGCCTTTCTCTCTTTAGTTATATCAGCATAGCAGAGACCCGCGCAGCGGAAAAATACTTCCGCTAGAGTAATAACTGCTTCGATCTCACCGCTGTAACGGAAAATAAATTCCGCTGCGTTGTTTTCGGATGCTCCGTAACAGCTTCTATTCTATTTTAACGGAAATTTTCTTCCGCTACATATGTCATTATTTCGAAAAAACCATACAGCGGCAAAAAATTTCCGCTACATACTTTTCCTCTGCATAACTCTAGAATTGCTGTTTACTTCGCCGATAGCTTATAAGAGTTATTATAAAGTTTCTCAAGAAGCTTTCTAAACAATTTCGTGTGTTCCTCGTCCTCAAGATTGCCTTTACAAAATGTAACTACTTGCCAACCCTTGATTCTCAGCACATTTTGCCTCATTAAAAACTTGTTGTATTGTTCCTGAGTTGCCTTCCCTTCGACGATCGTATCTCCAACAATCTCGAATGCCAACCCGAGCCGCAAATCATTAAGATATAGCGAGTCATTGAACGGAAAATGCAAATACGGATACCCGGCTTTCAATCCTTGAAAGTCATAATTGACGATGGGTCCCAACCATTCTTGCAAAAATAACTGCAATTCTTCGCGATAAGTATTGGCCAGCTTTCTTCTGACGTTCGATTTGATCCATCGGTCCACGTTCGGATGAATGAATCTTTCATTCTTTGCAAGCATCGAGTCACCCTCCCAAAGTAAAAAAACGCCTGTACGCGCACCCGTTTTCCGGGTGTAGTACAGACGTTCTTCGTCACAACATTTACCATTAAATTACATCAATCGCACTTCGGTGTCAATGATTTCACTTACATTGATATGTGAGAGAGGCGGCTAGGGCACGTTAGCGGTTGAAACCACCGTTAATTTGTTAAAATTTAGGATAATCGCGAATACTATCGGTCAAAAAGGATGCTATTAAGGTCCTGTGGCGGGTATTTGCGGCAAAAGGCGGAGAATCGGCGTTACTAACGGTCCATTTTACCTCTACATTACCCGATCTGCATGCAAAGGCGTTAATAACGATCACTTTGACCGATAATCCCCTCGCCCGTTGTGACGCTGCATGGCGGACGGTCAATCCGCGATCATGCTCCGCACCAGGAACACCTACCGCCAACTCCTATAACAACGATCTCGTAGAATCCCGGATGATCAGCTCCGGCGCATATACGATATCCTTCGCGGCATCCTCGACCCTGCCTTGTATTAGGTCCAGCAGCAATTCCGCCGCGCGCACGCCCATGTCCGTCTTCGGATGGGTGAGCGTGGTGAGCTTCACCTCGGTGGCGGTCGACAGCCACGAATCATCAAAGCCGGTGACGGACAAGTCGTCCGGCACGCTCAAGCCCGTTTGCCTTGCGGCCTCCAGCAACCGGACCGCCAGCTCGTCGTTATAGCATACGAACGCGGTCGGCCGCTCCTGCTGCCTGAGCATGGACAATGCCGCATCATATGGAACCGTCGATTTCGTTTCCGTAGTGTAATGTGTAACCGTATATTGCTGCAGCGGCAATTGATGCTCGCGGAGAGCGCGGATAAATCCTTTCAACCGGTTCGCGCCCTGTAGATCGTCCGTCTTGAAAAATCCTGCGATGTTTCTGTGTCCCAAATCGATCAAATGTTTCGCCGCCGCATAGCCTCCGGATTCGTCGTCCACCTTCAAGCAAGGACAATGAAGCTCGGGATAGCGCTCGTTAATCATGATGAACGGGATATCGTGCACCTGCAGCGATAAGTACAAATCCAAATTCGGATTGCCTTGCGCGCTTTTCGTCGGCTCGATAATCAATCCCCGGACCGGCTGCGCAAGCAAAGATTCGAGGTTCTCCCGCTCCTTGTTCTTGTCGTTGTCGGTGCTTGAGAGAGTGAGGCTGTACCCCCTGCTGCGCAGAGCGCCTTCCGTGCCGCGTACGATATGCGGAAAAATATAATCGGATATATACGTTGTAATCATGCCGATCGTCTGCGTTTCCTGAAACGGTCTCGTTTTCGGCTGCGACACGAATGTGCCTTTGCCTTGAAGCCGGTACAACCGCCCTTCCTTCTCCAGCTCACCGAGCGTTTGCCGTACGGTTTGCCTGCTGATTTGAAACAGGGCCGCGATTTCATGCTCCGTCGGCATCCGTTCATTCGGCTTCATTCGTCCGGAATCAAGCCAAGTCAAAATCTCCTGTTTAAGCTGCATATATTTCGGCATTTGCTTGTCGCTCATTGTACACCCCAGTGATGCTTCCATAATTGTAAAGATTATATCATAGTCTCATCTTGTACGTACAAATTATTGGCCGGTTGAAATTTGTATTGGATTATTCATGTTCAATGTCATTGTACAACTCCTTGATTTTGGAGCTGGCCTTTTTATCGGATATTAGAATCCCATGTCTGCTTACGGCTACGATGATGTTCGACACATCCATAACCGCCACTGGTATGTCCAGCTCATTGATGACATGCGTGTTTTCGGAATTTTCGCTGATAACGCCTTTTCCTGTCAAAGGCTCCAGCTCCTCCGTAAGCGTCCTCCACGTACCCAAGTCCTTCCAGCTGCCATTATACGGCGAAACGATCAGATGACCGGCTTTCTCAACAACTTCATGGTCGAAGCTGTTTTTAGGCAAACTGGAGTATACGTCAAGCATCTCCTCGTACTCGATGGGGAAACCCTTTTTTTCCAATGTAGTAAGCATGAAGCCAAGCTTGAACGCAAACACCCCGCAATTCCAGAGCGCGTGTTCTTCAATCAGCTTCTTGGCATCGGCTTCCTTCGGCTTCTCGACAAACCGGTTTACTTTCCGATATCTATTTGCCGCCGCCGATCCGTGCGCATCAGCCGGTTCAGGCACAATATATCCGTATTTTTCGGAAGGGTAGGAAGGGGTTACACCCATCAGTACGATATCCGCGCCCGAATCCGCAACGATTCCGTCCAGTTGTTTGATATGACCGAAAAATGTTTCTTCCACATACGGATCGACCGGACAGAAACAAACCGTTTCGTTAGCATCGGTGCCGGCTATCGAATGCAAATACGTGCATGCAAGCGCGACAGCGGCGAAAGTGTCGCGCCGCTCCGGTTCGATGATGACGGGAGCGGAATCTCCCAGCTGGCTTCGGATCATGTCCACTTGCGTTTCGCAAGTGGTTACGAATGTCGAACCGGCAAGATTTGCGGATATTAGTTGATTCCAGACTCTCTGCACCATCGACTCTCGTTCATTCCGCCGGTTCCTCAAAATCTTCAGGAACTGTTTCGATCGCGGGTTTTTAGACAATGGCCATAATCGTTTTCCGGCTCCGCCGGAAAGCAGCATCAATTTCATGCGGTAACACCCTTTCATAGCACGTTTCTCAATATTCCGGTGCGGCGGCGGTCGCTTTCTTAATTCCTTCCTCCAAGGAAACCTTAGCCCTCCAACCCGGGAGGTTTTTCCCCTTGGTCCAGGGAACAATGATTTCGCGGGATAGGTATGACTGCGCTCCCCATTGAACGGTTAAGCGGCATCCTGTAACGTTCTCGAATACTTCAACCAGGTCCTTCAGGCGAATCGGATTTTGGGACGAGACGGAATACACCTCGTCTTTGACTTCCTGTCTCGTGAACAACCTTACCGCAGCCAATTCATACGCATCCGCGATGTCGTCAATGTAAACCATGTCGACCAATTGTTCGCCGAGCGTCATCGCGACTGGTTTTTGCTCGCTGGCCGCTTTTTGCAATATAGGAATAATGGCGGGTCTCGAATCTCCCGGACCGTATATATCATGAAGCTCCAAAGTAATAGCCTGGAGCGCAGTCGTTTCCGTGTAAAACGTGAGAATATCTTTGAACGCTTGTTTTGTGGCATCGTATAGACTTGCCGGGCTGTAGAATACATTGTCATAATGCTGCGAGAAGGTTCCGGTGTTGATGAAGCGGTGCACGCCTGTCGCAATCATAGCCTCGACAAGCTGGGTTCCGAAAACGATGTTGCTGTGCAGCATGGGTACAATATGTGCAGGTGTATGAGGGATCGGGGCGAAGGATGCGAGATGGAATACGACGTCGGGAGCAGCTTGCTCCATAATGGCGAACATGCTTTCCGTCGAACCGTCATGCCTGTGGACTGTTATTGAATCGCGAGCCTGATGAAGCATTGTGAGATTCGAGCCGTTCCTTGCTATCACATGCACCTTCCATCCGTTCGCCGAAAGCCGTCTGGCCAGATGCGAGCCGACATACCCGGTCGCCCCGGAAACAAGTGCTGTAAGAGATGAAGATTTGCCGTTGTTTATCATCCATTGCCACCTCTATCCGTATTTGAAGTTTACTAGTATTCCGGATATGAATATATTATTCTAGCTTCTTGAGGCTTGACCCGGCGAAATACCTGATTTCATATAGCTATTAATAGATTCCGCAATTTCCGCTCCTTCATCCGTTACCGGTAACACAGGCAAAACATAAAATGTACTAGATAAAGTTCCATTATGAAAATAGAATCGGCCAAAACAGAATAATCGCACTTGTGGAGGAATGTATATGAAAATATTGTTGGCCACCTATTGGTATTTGCCGCATGTGGGAGGAGTCCATTCCTATTTGCAGCTATTGAAGCAAAGGTTGGAGGCTCGTGGCCATCAGGTCGACATTCTTGGCCATCATCCGGACAACAATCATGTATACTTGCTTACCGGCAATCGAATGATCGAGAAAGCCCCAATCCTCTACCCGCTGCACGACATGTTGATGGATTACTTCAACGAGGAACATCCCGAATTGGATGACTGGACCCGCTACCGTTATATTGAACGGCAAGTTTATGAGATGGCTTCCGCCTTAATCGGT
Organism: Paenibacillus alkalitolerans; assembly: GCF_016482785.1. Lineage (GTDB taxonomy): Bacteria > Bacillota > Bacilli > Paenibacillales > YIM-B00363 > Paenibacillus_AE > Paenibacillus_AE alkalitolerans. Next base: position 37,332 of record NZ_JAEMXM010000024.1, read on the forward strand.
ATCAATCAATACGACATCATCCACACTCAGGACGTCATATCGACGAGAGCCTTTGCACGCATTGCTCCTGCCACTGCCGCTCGCGTCGCAACCATACACGGATTATTATTCGATGAATTCATGACTACCGGAGAAATCGATCGTCACGAATCGTTACGCTGGAAATATTGTTTTGTGGAAGAATATTTGGGAGCTTCGTCCGCGCACACCACCATCGTCCCTACTGAGTGGCTTCGCAGAGAATATGTGAACCGCTTTTTCGTGCCGGAAGAGCAGTTCGCCGTTATTCCCTACGGATTGGACATTGAACGGATCGCTCAACAGACGGATGCTTTAGAACGAAGCCCGCGGCCGGACGGAAAGCTGGTCATTATCTGCCCGGGACGATTGCAACCGTATAAAGGGCAAAAGTATCTGATAGAAGCGCTGGCAAAGCTCGCAAAAGTGCGGGATGACTTTATTTGCCAGTTTGCCGGGGAAGGAGTCGAAAGAGCGGGATTAGAGTTAATGGCGCAGCATTTGAATCTGCAGGATCACATTCAGTTCCTTGGAAACAGAGACGATATTTATGCCTTGCTTAGAGCTGCGGATCTGTTCGTTCTGCCGTCACTGGTTGAGAATCATTCTATAGCAATAATGGAGGCGCAAATTATCGGACTGCCGGTCATCTCGACAAATACCGGCGGAAACGGTGAATTGGTCAGCCATCTGCAGACGGGGGTGTTGGTGGAACCGCGAAACAGCGACGATCTGTTCCAAGCGATGTTAATGCTCATGAACGACGAGAAGCTTCGAAACAAGCTTTCCGCCAACGGTAAAAGGTGGGGAAGGAAATATTGGCATCCGGATCATATGATTGACCGGACGCTGGAAATATATGAGCGAGTAATTGAAAAAAATAAATGAGGTGCGCTCAGGCACCTCATTCTTCCTGGGCGGGGGCTTTATGGCAGCGGCAGCATCGGAATGTTTATCTTCATCCCGCTCCCGTCAATTCGGACAGGTACTTTCTGCTCCCCGTATTCGTCCGATTTCCCCGCAAGCACATATTGGCCGGAAACGACACCGGCAAATTCATATTGACCCGTTCCATGGACAGAGGTTTCCGCTATAAGCTGCTTGTTCAAGCCGAAAAGTCGGACGGACGCGTTGCGCACCGGCGCACCTGAAAATTTATCGTACAAAATTCCGCGTACATAGGACGATTCGGGAGGTTGCATATTCTTCCACCATTGCGCTTGTTTCAGCGAGTCCAGCATCACCTTATCAGGAACTTTATAGCTGTCGTCAAGCAAAAATGCGATTTGATCCCATATTTCATCGTCAAGAAAGTAGACCTCTCGGGACGGTTTAAACTCGAACAAGCGGGTATAAGGCTCCATTAAATCAGGCAGTCCTGGAATAACTACATCATCCAACAGAAACGATAATTCCCTCGGGTCTTCGTTGATGCCTTTTTCCTTTGGAACAAACACATCGCTTGAGACAATCTCAAGTTTCCCTCTGATCGTCGGCGGAATCATCAAAGTAATGGAAAATTCTCCGAAGGGATTGATTTCTTCGTGGATCAATTTTTCGTTTACATAAAAAAATATCGTTAGTTTTTCCGGGAATTCGTAGTGGCGGCCTCGAATCGTCAAGGGAGACTCGGTTTTGATATGTCTTAGCGGCATCACAAATCGTCTGGAAATCCATCCGTCCTGATGACGGCTTGTAAACTCCCATTTTGTCAACATAATCCCCTCCTATCAAGTATCGATCAAAGATTTGATGGAAATATTGTCCGGAATCGAATAGGTTAGAGGAAGATTGCCGGTAATGCCATACCATGGCCCGCTATCGACTACTCTATCCGAGTGAAATCGAAACAAGCTGGAAATCCGGTTGAGTTGAACTCCCTCATTATTCGTTAATCCGTACCGGCCCTTGATTAACGGTTCTGATACTGTACTTCTTTTGGATACCTTCATTGCAGCAATCCCATTGTTATATATATTCATGATATGTTTAAACAAGTTTGTATCGGACCAGATCTTCATTCCTATTTTCAGAGCATTCGCTGCCAGCTGTTGACTCAACTTCGGGTTGTTCATGAGCTCTAGCAAACGATCGGCAAGCTGAACAGCATTTTGTTTTTCGAATAGCAACCCTGTTTCTCCATGCTTCAACATCTCGGGTATTCCCCCGACATCGGATGCAACTATCGCAGTTCCTGTTACTTGAGCTTCCATAATCGCAAACGGATGATTATCCTGTAAAGACGGGAGAACCAAGACATTCGCTCGTTTCAGAAGCGCAGGTATATCCAACCGATCACCCAAGAAAACAATATGTTTTTCCAAATTCAACTCATTTCTGTATTTTTCGAGATCATTTTTAAATTCATGATTGATACTGCCTCCAGCAAACCAGCATATGAAGTCATCCCGCTTTTCTTTGACAACTCCAAGAGCTTCTATTAACGTTTTATGACCCTTTACCTTGTCAATTCTCGCCAAACAGAGAATGATGAATTTCTCAACCGGAGCTTCAAGTTCAGGACTAGGCTCATCGTTCATCCTATTTAGAAAGCTAGTGACATTCATTCCGTAAGGGACTATCTTAAGTCTGTAGAAAGGGATTTGAAAATTCTCATGAAGCTCGTATTTCAACCATTTTGTAGGCACGATTGTGCGATGCGGCGATAACGATCCATAATACTCTTGTTGTTTCATATAATTCCAAACACTTGCTTTGTCTGAGACCCATCCGTTATAGATGAGCTCCTTGGAATATAAACCATGAATTGAAGCAACAAGAAGCACGTGCTTTGGTTTTATTCGATAAAATGCACGCGCGGATATGATTTCTTGTGCATGAATGACGTCATAATGACTCAAATTAAATAATGCCGCCGCCAGTTCGTACGTATACCTTTCGATTTCCATAGTTACAATGCAGGGATCGGTGTTTGGAAAGTATCTTTCATAATAGCGCAATACTTCATCATGAATCACTCTCTTGATATCGGTTTTATCAATGTATTTCTCAGTATTGACCATATATATCGATTGAAAGTTATTCGGATGATGGGCCAGTATATCCACTTCGTGACCTTGATCTTCAAGCACTGTTTTCAAGATATTCATATATGTGTTTATTCCTGTCGCTTTTGGAATTTCAAAATAAGTCGCTAGCAATATCCTCAAGATGTTACCTCCTTCCGTTCCCGAGTAATCGATCAATCACGCAATCCCAGTTCAGATCGATACTCTTGATCAAGCTCATTCCGTTCATCCCCATCGATTCCGCCTTTGGCTTATTTTCATATAAATAATCGAGTTTTTCTGCTACAACCTGAGGATCGGACTCCAACACAAACCCATTTTCACCATCCCTCACAAATTCAAGCGGCCCCCCGGAGTCAATAAGCGTGATCACAGGCTTACCAGCGAGGAACGCTTCCAACGTCACATAACCGTAATCCTCTTGAAACGGCCCATAATAAACGGCTAATGCATTCGCATATAAGCTTATTTTCTGCGTTTCGGGAACCCAGCCCAACAAATGCACTCTGTCGGACAACCCATGAGTTTCGACTAAAATTGCGATTTGTTCGATATATTCCTTTTTCCCGGTTCCTGCAAGCAGCACTTTCACAGGGGTTTTGGTATAACGCAAAGACTCGATCAAAATTTGTTGCCGCTTTAATTGTTCCAATCTGGAGGGGCAAAAAATATAGTCTCCGGTCTCCGCATGATGGAAGCGTTCCTTTCCAAATGGAGGATGATATAGAGGCGTCGAATCGATCCCATTGTATTTTTTCAACCTTCCCGAGACCGTCTTTGAAATTGTATAGACCTTTCTGCACTCGGGAATGTATTTCGAGTCATCGTTCATGATCAATTTCCGTAAACGGCCGCCATTCTTCAGCGTATCCATCCCATGAAATCCGGTCCCCCATAATTCGTAAGCTTCCCGATGCTGATGCAGCAGCCACAGCACTTTATTTTCATGATTTGCGTAATACATCGGAAATTTTAAGGCAATCACCAGTTCAATTCGCTTCCCCTTGGATTCTGATAATTCAACCATTTTTGCCATTCGAATGCTGTTCGTCAAACTTTCAGCGGTGTTCCATTTAAACGGTATGGTCACAATATCCGGTTCATGGCCTCTCTCGATCAGCTGGTTTTTCAAATTTTCCGCTAGAAATTCAGCGCCTCCGTATTCGAACGGAACCCGGACAGTGGCGATTGCGATTCTCATCCCGGATTCCTCTCCAAGGAAAACAATTTCCGGATAAAATATGGTATTCTTCTATGTCTTCGACCGAAATAGGCGCCTAATTTCCGATAGAAATTGAACCACCAGCGAAAATATACCCAGTATATTTTTTTCCGCAACGGATCGTCCGTTTCTTTGAAAATGTAGCGTGCATCATTTACCGTCATTGCCAAACATTCAGGAATCAATGTCAGCAGCGATACTTCTTCTTTATAACCGAATGCCATTTCCATGCCCCGCAATTCATCAAAGAATCGTCTGAAGTATTGTATCATCGAAGGGTAATGATGGGAGTGGATGACCGCCGCTTTTGGCGCGTACACCTTTTTCCATCCGTTGACGATGATGTCTCTCCCGATCAGTTGATCCTCTGTGTACAGTGCCTCTCTGAATTTGATCTTTTGCCAAACCTCTTTCTTCAATGCGGAATTGACATTCGAGTTAAAACCGTACCAATACGGCTTTTCACGAAATTTTTCCCATCCGTCAGGCGTATTTTCTAAATATTGTACAAGGGGGGCGTCTGTTTTGGAGAAAGCTTCAAAATGTTGTACCAAGTGCCTTCTTGTGATCGGGTCGCATTCAGGTCTCGCAATTTGTTTCCCGTATACGCAGCCGACCATGGGATCGAGTTGAAAACCTTCGATCAATTCCTCCAACCAACAATCATCCGCAGGTGTGGCATCCTGTGTAATATATACAAGGTATTGCCCCTGTGCCAATTCCGCTCCAAAATTCCGCGTTTTACCGTGGCCGAATTGTTTCTTATCAATATGATACAGCCGTACGGGATATTGTTTGATCACCTCAACCGTTCCATCTGTTGAGCCAGAATCAATGACAATCATTTCATAGGAAAAGCTTGTTTTTTGACTGAATACTGCATGCAGCACTTCTCCGATATACGTTATGCCGTTGTAGGTCGGCAGAATAATGGATACATCCGCCGCTTTGATAAAAGACACCCCCTTTTTGCACAATTCGTCAGTCACTCGGGAACTCTTTCAACTGCAGAATCTGTTGCTGAAACACTTTGGAATTATATTCTTTTTCGACAAATTTTAGCCCATTTCTTCTAAGCCGCTGCCAAGTTGTTTTGTCCGTGTAGCATCTTATGATTTTTTCCGCCATATCCCGCGGATCGTTGCCAACGAGTACCGTTTCCTCGTCCAATCCCAATTGCTCGGCTATTAATGGGGTCACAACGGAGGGTACCCCATGAGACATACATTCCAACAGCTTTAACGGAATTCCGGAAGCGTATCGTGTCGGCACAACAAATACTCTGCAATCATTATAATAATTCCATAGATCCGGAACGATTCCGGTCACATTGATATGATCCGTTGCCAATGATTTAACCGACTCCAGCATATTTATTCCGACAATCCACAGCTTTATCCCTAATTCTTTGAAAACCAACGGATAGACTTCTCTCGTAAAATAAATCGCCGCATCCTCATTGGGGGAATTTGGAGTAAAGCTTCCGACATACAGCAAATCCCGACGACGTTCGAATGTTTTGGGAGTGGATCGAACCCCCAGATGGTGACTTACAATATTGACGTTCTGTATTCCATAGCTTTCAATAAACCTTTTTTCCCGTTCGGATACGGTAACGACCTTGTCAGCCTGTTTCATCAAATCGATCTCTTGCCGAATCATGTCTTGTACAGTTTGTTCCGGAAGCGGATTGCCGATAATTTCCTGTTTCAGGATGTCCCTGTAAGAAAATACCGCTTCCGCATCATAAATAATTTTTTGGTTGATAGTCGTGTTCTTTACAATATGCGCAGCTTCCCTGATATTGTGCAACCGGCTAATCATAACCAAATCGTAATAATTGTTTCGTTCCGACAGGTGCTTGTGTAAATTCAATTTTTCATTGTCTACGCTGTACAGCACCTCAATCCCTTGTTGTTGCAAGAGATAAGTATACGGTTCTGCTTTCTCCGGAAATTGCAGAGGAAATAACGTAACGGCACAACCGGACTTGGCCAGCCCTTCCAATAACTTGAAACTTCTCGGATAGCCGCAACCCATTTGCGGAATCGGAATCCGGTCATCAATAACGAGGATTTTGCATACTTCCTGGCGTCTTGGTACTCTAGCTTGAATGCCCGAAGAGGGCGAGTTAAAATCATTCATGCGGTTTTCCCACCGCCTAAAAAATAACTCTCTATTTCTGTTCTGATAGGTAAGAGCTTCAATTACCGAACTGCTTCCGAATTCATAGTGAATGACAACCGCTGCAGGTTGATAAATCACTTTATAGCCCTGTTCACGTATTTTCATACTTAAATCGGTTTCTTCATAATAGCCCGGGTGATACATTTGATCAAACATGCCGACATTATAAAAAATCTCTTTATTGACCAGTAAACAAGCGCCGGAACAATAATCCGCTTCCCTCCGATATGAAAATTCCGGTTTAAACGGATCATCTCCTCTTCCGTATCCGATGGATGTACCATCGTTCCAGATTATGCTTCCGGCCTCCTGCAATTTCCCGTCGGGATAGATCAACTTCCCTCCGACTGCCGCGCAATTTGCCGTATTTTCAGCGGTATGTTTGAGTATCGACAACAGAGAGGGAGTAATCTGGGTATCATTATTTAAAAACAACAGCCATTTCCCGCGAGCAAGTTCTGCTCCTTGGTTGCAGCCTTCTAAGTAACCTGAATTTTCATTGTTCCGCACGATTACGGCATTTTGTATTTTCGAAAGCAAGCTGGATGTTTCATCGGCTGACGCGTTATCCACTATAATTATTTCATATGGAACATCCGCATATGCTTTGATAGTTTCAAGACACAGCAACGTATATTCCGCTTTATTATAAAGCACCAATATGATGGAGACGTCGGGCTTGTCAAATATAGGTAATCGAATCATTGCGGCATGATTTTGAAGAAATATGTTTAATTTTAATTTCATAAATGATTTCATTTGCTCATTTAGCCGTTCTCTGGTATCCATGATTCTCACCCCGTCGTACCTTTCTGTTGAATACCTTTATAGCATATGCAACTCCAACCACTAAGGCTTATACTAAATGAACAGTAGGAATAAAATAACGATAACAATGAAAAGAGGCCTAGTTGAAAAAAACTAAGCGTTAGAATTCATAAATAATTTATCAAAAAAACTTTTTATGCAAATTGAAAACATAAGCCGAATAAGCCGGGTTGGATAAGACAAATACGATTACCCTCTTTTATATTTAACTCATTAATTAATTTCGTCACACCAGGTACGTGGGAATTCCCATAATCGTGCCAACAAATAATGCCTCCTTTTCGTATTATTATTCGGGCTAAAAGAGTATCAAATAATACCCCCTCATAAGAATGATCACCATCGATTAAAATTAAATCTGCTGCAGGAAGATCTTCCGGTGATAAATCCCTTGAACCATTAGGTTTCAAAATAAGTTCAACCCGAGGATCATTCTTAACATATTCTCCGGCTATCGCAGGTATTTCCCCTTGCTGGAAAGGTAATGAAGTTCGAGCTCCAGGCAATAAATCTATTCCTATATATTTTTCAATCCAAGGACTATTCTCTAAGATACATTTTGCCGTTTCTCCACGCTGAATGCCTATTTCAATTACTGTTTTAGGATGGAAAGTCCGAGAGAATGCAACTAGCGGTTGTATATCGATCCCCATAAAGAAAGGAAGTTTACCCTCGATTTCGCCGCTCTCGAAAATTTGAAAAAAAAGTTCCCTTGCTATTATGCTCATAATATTATACCTCCATTTAATGTTTTTATTTCTACTATTGTTATTATCGCTACCTTCATAGTGTACTATCAATTGCCGACATACCTTCCGAAGTATAGTCGATGTCATTTATACTTCGGACTTTATTTGACGAACTTTCAAGATAATTGAGAGATAGTATTATAGTATTATAGTATTCGGAACATAGAGAGATTGAAATAATAACAATGCCTATTATTTGGAAAAGAAAATATAAAACAAACAATAGAGTAAATATCTAAGTAAAAGAAGTTAGGATGAATCTCGCCCAAGATTTCGCAAAACCCTTTTCGAACTTGCGTCCTATATACTAGTTACTATCCGATTCAAAAGGGAGATTCATTTCTATTCATGACATTAGGGGATATGGTAATGTATCACGGAATTTCTTAAGAGCGTTGGCTTGAAATTCGTCTTTTTGTATGTATTCGATTCGATTATCGTAAAGGATATGATTGTTGATCAACGCTTTCTGCAAAGAGTTTTCCGCTACAAAGTAAGCTTCGGAGAATAAGCCTAATTCCTTCTAAGGATATTGTTGTTTGAAGAAAGGAAAATGCTCCCGAACCTGTGGCGATGACTCTCGGGAGCATTTCCAACTTTCTTTAGCTTCCTTTAGCTATTTGTATAAGTGTTTCAATTCCGGCTTCAAGCCCCACCTTGCTTACCCAGCCCAAAGCAACTAATGGATCAATAACTGCTTGTGAAAACATGATTTCATTGTCCCGGTATGGAATCGCACCGAACTTGAGTAAAGTTCTGGATCGTGTTACTCGATGTATAAGTTCCACTAAATCGCGAATTGATGTCGACACGCCAGTGCCCACCTGGTACTCGTAAAACGAACTTGTTTGTTCAGGAGTCTTGTCAAGCAGCACTAGATAGGCAGAGATCGCATCGTCCAAATATATGAAATCACGTTTTTGCTCGCCGGGCGACAATAATAGTTCCGGCTCGTTATTCAAGCAACTATTAATTACTTTGGGAATGAATTTTTGCTCTGAATCTAAAGGTCCATACAGGTGTTCAAGCTTCATGTTAATAAACCGAATGCCTTTCGTTTCGGAAAAGTACCTCCCCCATTCAAGGAAATGTTTTTTACTTAAATGGTAGCCCGGCAAGTAATTGGATATTAAGGAACCGGTATTGGAAAAAGTATCGGTATTGAAAAAGGTCTTTGTTCCATAGGCAACAGCCGTTTCCAGCAATTGAAGAGGAAATGAGATGTTGGCAGCCGCTATTTCCGCCATACTCTCGTTATCACGTCCGTAGCAAGTTGCCGTATGGATGACGGCATGAATTTCTCCGATCTCTTGGAATGGTACATCGATGCCGGTTTTGTCAAGATTATAAACACAGAGGTATGGTAAAACTTGTGCAATCCTCCTGCAGTTCGAGGAGCTTCGTTTAAAGATAATAACGTGATGACCTTCCTTTACTAACTCTTTCACCATATGACTTCCCAGAAAACCTGTCGCGCCGGTTACCAGTACATTCATATAAATTTCACCTTTCGAACCAATCCGATTCGAGTGCAGAACCTATATCCAGTTCAAATCAATATTATGAATTCCTTTGTCCTGAATTTTTCTTTTAATGTTGTCAAGTTTTTGCTGCGAGTCTGGAATGAGCCACTCATGGGTCTCCACAACGATTTTATCGATAATGTTATACATATCCAGATCGATTATTTTTTCCAGAAGCTCAAATTCCGCCCCTTCAATGTCAATTTTTAACAGTTTTATTCTACTCTTAAGATGACTGATAAATTCAGTTAAATCTATCACTTCAATATCAACGTAAAGATTAGGATCTATTATTGGGTTGTTACCAAAAATCGAGGAGGCATAGGCATGACTTATTGGATCAGTATCTGATCCAGGATACAGATATAAACGCATTTTCCCGTTTCTGTCCCAGACCCCTTGGTTTCTGCAATATACTTTTGGATTATCAAAAAATCTAATCCTCAAAAAATCAAACATATGCGGATTGGGTTCAAAAGCATAAACCGTTGCACCCCGCTCTGCCATTCTTAAAGTGACCCACCCCGTATTTGCACCACAATCGATGGCAATGTCTCCGGGGTGAAGATTTTCATACACTTCTTTACTTTCTGGAGTAAGCTTCATCTCAAGCGAGCCTCCCATACCTAGTATTTTATTTTCACAATTATCATTTTTTCCATTCCGCTTTCCCGGAATTCCATAGCTCCTCCAGATATTTCTTATCGCGTAACGTATCCATTGGTTGCCAGAAGCCGGTATGTTTGTACGCCATCAGTTGATCGTCGCCAGCCAGTCGTTCTAACGGCTCTTTTTCCAATTCGGTTTGCTCACCGTCAATATAGTTGAACACTTCTGGCTCCATCACGAAGAAACCGGCATTAATCCAACCGCCATCTCCTTTAGGTTTTTCCTGAAACCCGGTAACCTTGTTATCACCAGAAATTTTTAATGAGCCAAATCTGCCTGGTGGCTGGGTTGTCGTCACCGTCGAGAATTTTCCATGGGAACGATGGAAGGCTATCAGTTCCTGAATGTTGATGCTGGATACCCCATCGCCGTACGTAAGCATAAACGGTTCCTTTCCTATAAACGGCTGTATCCGTTTTATTCTTCCTCCCGTCATCGTGTCTATTCCAGTATCCACTAGAGTAACCTTCCACGGTTCTGCGCAACGATTATGGATGATCATCCTGTTATTATCCCGAAAATCAAATGTCACATCGGATTGATACAGGAAATAATGGGCAAAGTATTCTTTGATCAAATACCCTTTATAACCCAGGCAAATAATGAAATCGTTATACCCGTAATAGGAGTATATGGACATAATGTGGCAAATCATCGGTTTATCACCGATCTCGATTAACGGTTTCGGCCTCAGATGCGACTCTTCACTGATCCGGGTTCCATACCCTCCTGCAAGAATCACAACCTTCATTCTCAATTCCACCTCCTCTCACTATTCTCGTTCATTGAGCAATTTACTCCTGCAAGGTAGTATTGTTCGATTTGAGCTAAACAGAACGCCCGAACATCCTCTCTTTTTCGAAATACCTGGATCCATTCAATAATTCGATCCAATGTTTGATCGATATCCCATGTTGGCCGCCAGCCGAGCTCACTTTTTGCTTTTGAACAATCTAACTTCAAATAATGAGCCTCATGCCTACTCTGCTCCGATGCGATCTCGTATGCCGCATTTTCACCCCATTTCTCGCACAGCCTTCGAACAATCCACTCGACCGACTTCGCATCATCATCGTTTGGACCAAAGTTCCAGCTCTGCGAAAATCGTCTCCCGTCCTCATAAAGTTTTTGAGCGAGCAAAAGGTACCCTCCCAACGGTTCAAGGACGTGCTGCCAAGGTCGGATCGAGCCCGGATTGCGAATTATTAATTTCTCACCCCGGAGCAATGCCCGGATGAAATCGGGAACCAGACGATCAGCCGCCCAATCTCCTCCACCGATTACGTTTCCTGCTCGGGCAGTTGCGAGTCCCACTCCATGTTTGTAGAATTCATTCGTGTGAAAGTAGGAATTGCGATAGGCCGCCATCACCAATTCCGAGCACGCCTTGCTGCTGGAATAGGGATCGTATCCACCCAATTCGTCCTGCTCGCGATAGCCCCATACCCATTCTTTATTTTCGTAACATTTATCGGAAGTTACGTTTATGACGGCCTTGATTGGTATTCCATTCGATACCGCATTACGAACCGCTTCCAGAAGATGAACTGTGCCCATTACATTGATTTCATAAGATTCTACCGGCATCTGATAAGAGACCCTTACCAGCGGCTGTGCAGCCATGTGTATCACGATATCTGGTTGGGCGTCTATCAAAGCCTGTTGCAGTTTCTCTTTTGATCGGACATCTCCTAAGACGGAGTGCACAATGGAATCAATCTGGCATAGTTCATAGAGACTGGGTTTCGTAGGAGACGGCAAGGAATAGCCTGTAACATCCGCTCCCAAAGAAACAAGAAACAGACAGAGCCAAGAACCTTTAAAACCGGTATGTCCTGTAATGAATATTTTTTTATTTTCCCAGAACGATTTCATAATCATGTTCCAGATGCTCCATTAGACGGTTTCGCTTGACTTGTATTCAATTCATCTTCACTCCCCCGCCACATAGTATTTTGAGTACTTAACATCGCCTCTGCCGTCCGTCCGGGCGCCCGGAATGCCATCGGATGAAATTTCTGTCCGATTTCTATTGGCATGAATCATTATATGAACTATCAGAAGCAGATGATCTATCAATCAACGAAAATGGTCTACTCTCTCGATCATCCTGAATAAAATGCCAGAGTTAATTATAAGACAGGGAGCCACATGGATTTAGAGTAATCAAAATACAACCTTTCTCTTCCGAAACCAATAGTAGGAATAAAGAAATACTTCATGTACTTCTTTATTCCTTGTCCTTGAAAATGTAGGGAATTGACCTTTATAAAGTTGCACTTAAATTTACAGTAAAAGCCACCGTTATCAAAAAACACTTTTTTCTTGCCATCCAATTTTTCGATTTCGACGTAATCGGGCGGGATCCTTAACGGCTGATTAATGTTTCCGTCGAAAAAGGAATTGTTAAAAACTCCTCCATTCGTAACACTGATTGAAGTTTGGTCGCGAAATAACGCACACAAAACCATATCCGATACATGAGGTCGCCCTCCGTAAACCTGACCTATCTGATGTGTGTATTGTACTAGCTGCTTGAATAGCGCATTGTTTTCGAAATAGTTTGTAATTAGCGCACAAAAATTGTCGAGTGTGCAAAGGCCCACAATAGTTGTCCATGAAAATTCAAATGTAAACTGACTGAATTCCGGTTTGTTCACATCGGTATACAGCATTACATCTGAATCAATATAACAACATTTTTGTATCCCCTGTTTTCTCATATAATCTCGTAACACAAACCACCTTTGAAAACAAAACAGGTTGTATTCATATGAGTTGGAACTAGCATGCTGGTAGACTTTAGAAAATTCCTTGGCACTTTCCATGTAATCATCCAGCATCACATGGGTAGCCGTTCCCGAGCAGTACTTTTTATTAACGGCTTTACCTATCAAGATAATGTCTGAGTACGGATTACTTTGCTTCGCTTGTCGTAAACTGTATGTCAAATAATCGTCATCGCCCCGATGAATGAAAATAATAGGCATGTGCATCAGGATTCACCTTCGCTCTCTATTAAACTGATGGTTTTTCCTATCAAGATAACATCCGAGTTCGGGTTGCTAACCTTCGCTTGCCGTAAACTGTATGTGAAATACCCCTCGGATTTTTCTATCATCTCAATGTCTTATACCATCAGTATGTCCTCTATGACGAGAAGGAACGGTATTTGTCTAAGCGTAGCCGCCCGATGATTGGCGCGATGGCTCGAAAGACATCACTTAAGAAGAATTCTTACGGTTCTTCTGATTCCCTTTGGCCGTAACATTGGAATGTTCCAGTGGCCGTGCAGTGTAATCATTTGAAAACCATGGTTTATTTTCCATAACTTGATGATATATATCAAGAATTTGTTCTGTAGTGTTTTTCCAGGAAAATTTCCGAGATTGTTTTAAAGCTGCTGTTTTTAACGTTTCTCTAAGCCCAGGATGAGATAATAGCCTTGTCATCGCCTCAACTAAGCTGTCGACCTCACGAGGGTTTATAAATAACGCTCCTTCTCCTGCAATCTCAGGTAAACTGGATGTTCGACTGGTAACTACAGGCGCCCCACAACTTATCGCTTCTAGCACTGGAAGTCCAAAACCCTCAAAATGAGAAGGATAAATGAATGCATAGCAGGATGAATAAAGAACCGCCAACTCCTCGTCGGTTACATATCCTAAAAAACGTACTCTTTTCTCTAACCCTAAAATATTTACCATTCGATCAATGTCATTCTCCAGCCAGCCTCTATCGCCAGCAATATAAAGGTCTCTGGTTTCTCCTGCATTATGAACCAATTTTGCAAATGCTTCTAATAGTAAACGATAGTTTTTTCTCGGTTCAATAGTACCTACACCTAACCAAAATTCATTAGAAATCCCCAGCTTGTTTTTAATTTTTCTGATTTTATGTTGATTCAAAGAGATAGATAAACTTGGCCGACTCCCCAAATAAACAACCGAAACCCTTTCTTCAGGATAATAAGGGAAATACTTCAAGATGGAGTTTTTCGAAAAATTAGAAATTGTGATAATATGGTCTGCATAAATACTCGATTCAAATGCTCCGTCAAAACAAGTCAAACGATTCTCTTCCGTGGTAAAATCCGGATAGTCAAGGTACGTCGTGTCATAGATGGTTACAATTTTCTTCGCTTTTACATCATTTGGGCAACTATAATTGTTTGAGTGTACAATATCGGGAAAACCCAGAAGATGATCCCTTTGTATGTTGTTGTTGTTCCATAACTCGTTGGCCTGTTCCCAGGAAAGGTCATGAAATAACATCTGAACATTTTTTTGTTTACTTTGAAATGATTGCTTAAAATTTGGATGCCTATATCCGTAAAACACAGGGTACAACAAGTATTGATTTTCTTTATCGATCTCAATAAGATTAGTGATAATCTGATCGGCGAAAAAACCACATCCTGCCTTCTTCTCTGCAGTCTGGCTTATATCAAATCCTATTCGCAACGCTTAGACCTCCTTAATGACTTCCAGGATTCAACTACCCATCTTATCATTTTCAGAAGTTCTTTTAACGGAATACTCTTCTCGTGTTTGAAAAACAGTTTCACGGATTGTTTTACTAGATGTATCACGAAAGCACGGTTTTTTTTCGGAGTTTCTCGTGTAAACCCTGACTCCTCCGTAATCACGTGAGCCAGAGCATAAATCCATGTCGGGTAAACTTTCCCTAATTTCCTCTTTTGCATCTGAACAATTTCTTCATGCGCTAATCGGCGATCTTTAAGTGTTTTTGTTTCACTATGCAGGCGAGATCCGGCTAATTTTTGTTTTAAAAAAAAGAATGGATTGTACTTTCCAATCCGCAACCAAAATTCATAGTCCATACAATAATTTAATGTTTCATCCAGTAATCCGTATTTTTCTATCACTGATTTCCGAAAAAAAACAGCAGGCTGACAAATGAAGCAAACTTCTTTTAATCTCTCATAATTCCAATCCTCGGTATAATATGCTTCTAGGAACCTGTCATGTTCATCTATATGATCCGCTTCACCATAAATCACTTCAATTTCCGGATATTTATCGAACACTTCCAATACCGAGCGAATCGCATTGGGATAATACACATCATCCGAGTTTAACCAACCAATAATTTCGCCTCTCGACCGTTTCAGACCCTTGTTAACCGCATTGGCCTGGCCTCCATCTTTTTGCGATTCGTATGATATAGCTCCATCGAAACTTTTTAATATATTAATAGTACCGTCGGAACTCCCCCCGTCGAATACCAAATATTCGAGATTTTCAACTCCTTGTTTAAGCACACTGTTTATCGTTCTTCTGATAAATCTTTCCTGATTATAGGAGGGGGTTATAACAGTTATTTTATAGTTATCCATTATTGAACTCCTAACCATTAAAATGTGATATATTAACTTTCCAGTATCCTGTTCCGTATTTCCCGGGTATCACATATTCAGTTGCGTCGTTTGGCAACCTTTTCTAACACTTCGTAATACGAGTCTATCATTTTATCTCGATTAAAAATCTGAACTTGTTTAAACCCTTTTCCTACCATTACTATTTGCAAATCTCTATCATTTAGTATCTTTTCAATTGATTGCATGATTGAGTCTGGTTTCCGTGGATCAAAATATAAAGCAGCTTCTCCGGCTACTTCCGGAAGACTTGTCGTATTACTGCATAATACCGGTTTGCCAAAAGTCATGGCCTCAGCAATCGGTATTCCAAATCCTTCAAACAAACTTGGAAAAATAACAAATGATGCCCCTGACAAAACGACCGACAGCTCCGCGTCCGATAAATATCCTAGATAATGGACTCTATCTTGCAGCTTCATTTGACGTATAGCATCATTAATAACTGACTTTTCATTCCATAAACTACCAGTAAATACCAAATGTAATTTCAGGTCAGGAAACTTGTCAAGCAACATTGAAAAGGCAACTAACAACATACGATGATTTTTATGCGGCCAGAAATTAGCAGGATAAAATCCATACACCTTGTTAGCAAGTGAATGTCGCTTAAGTATCGACATAGCATGTTCAAGAGAATCAATATTGAATCTTTCTTGAATACCAATGTGAACAACATTGATTCTTTCACGGGAAATTTGAAACTTCTCAAGTATTGAATCTTTTGTGAATTTGGATATACAAATAACCGCATCCGCTTTTTCACACAGTTCTTGGTAAAACCGTTTACGATGACTAAGTTCCGACAACGTAAAAAACTGAGGATAATATTCGTGCTGAATATCATATATGATACTTACGGAGGGAATTCCGGGTTCAGCGTAAGTTATGGCACTCATCGGACAAAACAAGACATCGATATTATATTTCGATAACATCGATTTGGATCGATTTATTCTTATTGGAACCGAATCGACACAAATTCTCTTTATGCTGTGACTCTCAAATTGTGCAAAATACTCATGATTCCCACTTGCTGTTAATAGATAAAATCGATCCTTACGATTTTTGTTAAAAAGCCCCTTAAGAAGTTCCATGACGAAGTGATGGGCTCCCCCAACCACGCCATCCGATCTGATCGGAACTACATCGACTGCAACTCGCATCTTTTAACCCCCACCCGATTTAGAGTATCGCACTGGGTTCCTAACTGTTAATTAAACTGTGCTTTATACCAATCAATAGTTTTTTTTAATCCTTCGTCGAGGTTGGTTTTCGCATTAAAATCAAATTCTTCATATGCTTTTGTTGTATCGACACAACGTCTTGGTTGACCATCCGGTTTGCTTCGGTTCCAAATTATTTGACCGGTGAAACCTGTCATCTCCGCAATCTTGTGTACCAAATCTTTAATAGATATTTCCTTCCCTGTCCCCAAGTTCACGGGTTCGCTTTTATCATAAAGTTCAGTAGCCAATACTATCCCTTCGGCCGCATCTTCAACATATAAAAATTCCCGAGTTGCCTCTCCTGAACCCCAAACTTCAATAGTATTTTGCTTTTTATCTATTGCTAGCATACATTTCTTTATAATAGCCGGTATAACATGTGATGTTTTGGGATCAAAGTTATCTCGTGGACCATACAAATTTACGGGGAGTAAATTAATTGAATTAAAACCATATTGCTTTCGATAGGCAATCGATTGTACAATCATCATTTTTTTGGCAAGACCATATGGGGCATTGGTTTCTTCAGGATACCCCGTCCAGAGATCTTGCTCTTTAAACGGCACAGGGGTGAACTTTGGATAAGAGCAAATAGTACCGATGGAAACAAATTTTTTCACCTTAAACAGCCGCGATTGTTCAATCAATTGAGTACCCATAATCAAATTGTCATAAAAATACACACCTGGATTGTCCATGTTACCACCTATTCCTGCAACTACAGCCGCCAGATGGATAACGATATCCGGCCTGGTATTATTTAGCATTCCGACAATCCCTGGTAGTGTTCGCAAATCGTAATCAAAACTTCTTGGAACAAATACTTGTTTATATCCCCGCTCTTTTAGCTTGGCTACAACAAAGGATCCTAAAAATCCCGCTCCACCTGTTACTACAATTCTTAGGTCTGGATTCATTTGGTTGTCCCCTCCAATTCTCCATCTTGAATATCTTTATTAATTCTATGCACGAAAAGTATTCAATGTGATAGTTTGCTAACCCTATAGTCTTTCATCATAAGAAAAACGAGCTTGATCCAAGAGCCGCCTTGCTTCCTCTGAACCTACAAAAATAGTCAGCATTGCTAAACGCGTAGTACCGCTTTTTAAGAAGTTCAGATGATTTGCCACTTCTTCAGCGGATGGTTCCCTCAATAAAATTTGACGATATAACTCCCGGCAATAATGCTCCCCCGAAAGTTGAAGTAAGGCAAAGATCATTGCAGAGCAAGAGCCTTGTTTCATGTTATTGGTGCTCTTAACAAGATATTTTTGTCTAAACTCGTCGCTTTTCAAAACCTCACAAATGAACGCTTGCTTCGATAACTTACCATCATGCATCAATCTTGAGAAGTTTAAGTAACCTCCTGAATCAGGACGCCGATCCAACAACAGATTATAAATATCCCAAACAAAATACGGTATCGGTCTATGATATGAAGACTTGAGTAATTCCATAATACGTAACGTCATATGATTAACCCCTTCCTGCTTACCCTTCGAGATAGCCGGTTTCTTTGAATATATCGATTTTTCTAAGTTCAGCGCGTGTTAACGAAGCCAACGTTTTATCGAGTCTTTGCTGCACGTATTTATACAGAATCCGATCTTCATCTGTGATCATTTCAAGACGTTCAATGAGTTCTTCAGGTACAGCTTCTTTTGCGGGGCGTTTGAGATTCTTATTTGCATAGGGCAGCACACTTACATTTCTCCATCCATACCTCTTGCTCAGAAGGTAAATTGTTTCATGCAGCTTTTCCAATGTACCTATTATTGGAAAATATTTTTCGATATTTTTGATTGCCATATGCGATTTGGAATGATTGGCGATATACCTAGTCTGGTAATTCACTAGACGACATAAAGTGTCCGGGTGGGAAAGAAGAAACTCCCTCAATGACATAGAATGAATCTTCAGATGATTATTTGGGACTAAGAGTAAATAGTAAAAAAAAGATATAACCGCATCGACCGGATCTCTTAGGATCGAAGCATATTCACATCGACCATAAAAAGGCTTGTATAGAGGTAGATGTATATAAATACATCTGAAACTCTGATGTTGGGACGCACTGTGCCACTTTTCATACTGTTCGAGGGTATAAACTTGTTTCATACTCTCCTGATATTGATTCATTAAAATGATGCGCATACCTGTTCCCGCTGTTTTAGGAACATGCAAATATACCAACGTTGTATCTTTCATACTCCCACCCTCAAACTAGTTTTAATTTGGCATGATTAAGTTATTCTATGTGGAAATGTCTCTTACGGTATGGGCAAATTCTATCTTCATTTGTTGATCATTTTTTCTATCTTTTTCTTGAATAAATCGTAACGATATTGTTGTACCACTCGCGCTCGAGCCTTCTTCCCCATATTTTTGAGTTTCACTGGATCGTTTGCCAGCTGATCGATCATCTTGGCAAGCGATTTAGTATCCTCTTTGTTTACTAACACACCTGTTTCCCTGTCGATAACGATTTCTTGTAAACCGCCGGAATTATAGGCGACTATGCATTTTCCAAATGCCATCGCCTCCAGCGCCACATTAGGCAACGCTTCTTCAATGAGACTCGTAACTGCAACCAAATCTACTGCAGGAAGCACTTCCGAAATATTTGAGAGTACCCCGAGATATCGGAACTCAGCTGATTTCAATTGTTTCGCTTCATTCATACACATTTGGAAATATCTATAATCCCCTGCATTCCCGGCCGCCAATATAACAATCGGGTTATCGCCTGCTTGAAGAAATGAACAAGCTTTAATTAACTCGATTAAGCCTTTGCCGTAGTAGATAGAGCCAAACCAACCGATTACGATATGTTTATCGGACCAACCATAATTAATACGAATTGATTTTCTTTCCTTAGCAACAAGTTTTTGGGCAGGGATATCCACACCATAGGGAAGAAGCTCAATTGGGGCCAATTCAAAATTTACCGGGGAGATAGAGCGGGCGACACTTGCGGACGGTACAAGAATCAGATCGGCGTGGGAATGAATCAGTGTGAGCAAAGACTCGATCCCTTGATACTGTGGTATGGTTTCATGAATATACCACCAAACGGGAATATTTCTTATTTGTCTAATAAATATGGGCAATCCGTTAATTGCGCTATTCGTTACGATCAAATCCGGAGAATATCCGGCTATTGCTTGATCAAGCAAACTTCCTTCCGCACTTTCCTTCAGTAAATCAATTTCCTCATTCAACCGATTGGGTTCATAAATAAGACTCCATAATAACGGGAACGGGATAATATGGGCATCCATTCCCATTTGTGCAGCCCTGTTATAAGACAAGCCGGGGCCGGGACTTATCCAAATTACCGTGAGCTTCAGATCGAGACAGGCTGAACCAAACAATAACAAAGCTTTTTCTGCCCCCGTTACGATCTCTGGGTGTGTATGATGACCAATCAGCATCACCGTCCGTTTATTTTTAGTCATATACAAGTACCCCTTACTTCACCTATGAAGTTAATTAACGCTTCTTTCCAATCACGAAAATCCGGAAATCCATTTAAACGGATTGCCATATGATCAAGTACGGAATATGCAGGTCTACTTGCATTTGTAATATCCATTTGTTTTCGTCCCAATGCAAATACTGTGTAATGATTGGAAAGGACAAAGACCAAATCATGTCCCAATTGCCCATACGCACCTGTAATCAAAACTCTCACACATTACCGCCTCCGATCAGGATGAACCGTTTTGGATCCGTTTCCACCATTCGCGGTTATCGATGTACCAATTTACTGTCTCTTCTAGTCCCGACTCGAAATCATATTGCGGCTTCCAACCTAATTCAGTCTGAATCTTTCGGGAGCAGATCGCATACCGGCGGTCATGACCGGGACGGTCGTCGACAAACCGGATCAAATTTTCCGATTTATTTAATATTGACAATATCATCTTGGCAATATCCAGATTCCTCCACTCGTTGTTGCCGCCTATATTGTAAATCTGACCCGGCTTACCTTTATGAATGACAAGGTCGATTGCGGTGCAATGATCGGCTACATGCAGCCAGTCCCGGATGTTTCTTCCGTCTCCATAAACCGGTATTTCGTTGTCGCAGATCGCATTGGTAATGGCCAAAGGAATGAGCTTTTCCGAAAACTGGTAAGGCCCGTAGTTATTGGAGCATCGGGTGATGACGGCCGGCAGCCTGTATGTTTCATAATAAGCGCGTACCAACAGATCGGAACCCGCTTTACTGGCTGAATACGGACTATTCGGAGAAAGCGGAGTGTCTTCAGTAAAATAACCGTTATCTCCGGCGCTGCCGTAGACCTCGTCAGTAGAGATCTGTACAAACTTGCTGACCTTGTATTTTCGGGCGGCCTCGAGCAAAACTTGCGTCCCCAGCACATTACTGTGAATAAAGACACAAGGGTCCATAATGCTCCGGTCCACATGGGACTCGGCCGCAAAATTCACAATCACATCGACCGGAAACTCGGACTCTACTAACCGGCGATCGCAAATATCTCCTTTCACCATTCGATAATTCGGATGGTTTTCCAGATCTTTAAGGTTTTCAAGATTTCCGGCATAAGTTAAGAGATCGAGGTTTATCACGTGATAGTCTGGGTACTTCCGCAACATATAGCGTATAAAATTGCTTCCAATGAATCCTGCGCCGCCGGTGATTAATAGTTTCAACAGTTTCCCTCCTCTTCTTCTCGGAATCTTATTTGAAAACAGTGTTCCAGTTGAATCCGATCTCCTGGTCATTATAAGGAATCCGGTATTCGTCCGGATCGTCGGGATTATAAGAACGATTCGTTACATAAGCAATGACCGCCGGTTCGTTTCCAAGAATCCGATAACCATGGGCAACTCCGCGCGGAATGAAAAGGGAGATGAAGTTGTGTTCTCCCATGTAGTAAACTTCGGTCCGCTTATACGTCGGGGAATCCGTTCTCATGTCATAGAGGACCACTTGTGCGTTTCCTGATGGGAAAAACCAAATGTCGTCCTGATGTTTATGATAATGAAATGCTTTAATCACACCAGGGTAACTAAGGGAGACCGACAGTTGACCGAATCTTTCAAGGAGAAAGTCATCGTCTCTCAGTACTTCCATAAAATAACCGCGGTCATCGGGATGCATCAGCAGTTTTTTTACTTTCACTCCTTCGATCAAGCCGACTCCCCCTTTCCTGCCCTCTTTATCTCGGCAAAGTCTCCGTAGTTAATGTCCTTGGCCAATTCATTTGCCTGAAAGAGGGAAGCGTAAGTTCCCGCATCGGTCCACCATCCGTCCAGTACGTCAAAAGTCAGTTGGTTGCGCCGAATATACTCGTTGTTGACATCCGTAATCTCCAACTCGCCGCGAGCGGAAGGCTTTAAAGCTTTAATGATTTCAAATACGCTGCAGTCATACATATAAATACCGGTTACCGCGAAATCGCTTTTTGAAGTCTGCGGTTTTTCCTCAATCAACGCAATCTTGTCGCCGCATATTTGCGGCACGCCGAATCTCGACGGGTCCGCCACTTTTTTAAGCAAAATCTTGGCGCCAGCACCTTGCTCCCTATATTTCCTGACGAAGGAACGGATATCGTCCGAAAAAATGTTGTCCGCCAAAATCACCGTCATAAGGCCGCCGTTGACGAAATCCTCCGCCAAACCCAAGGCTTGGGCAATTCCTCCCGGTTCATCCTGCACCTTGTAGGTAAAGGAGCAGCCGAAATTATTCCCGCCGCCCAACAAATTGACTACTTCTCCCATATGTTCTCTGCCTGTAACGATTAGAATATTATGAATTCCAGCCTTGTTGAGTTTATAGATCGCGTGATAAATCATCGGATATTTGCCGACGGGAAGCAAATGTTTATTGGTTACCTTTGTTAACGGAAACAGGCGGGAACCGGTGCCCCCTGCGAGTATTACGCCTTTCAAATTCTCCACCCCTATTAACCCCTATTAACCTACTTGACCCCGCCAGACAAACTCTTTTGATTAATATATGCATTAACGATAATAGAGTAGATGATTGAATCACCTATATTTACAGTATGTTCAGCAGCTTCACAGAGACAATGATCAGCATCAGAATCAAACCGAAACGGATGACGTAATCCGGTGCTTTTGCCCCAAATTTGCTTCCTATTAAAACCCCAGGGATAGATCCGGTTAATAGATTGACTGCCAAGATCAGATCTATCTTTCCTAAATAGAAGTGTGATATTCCGGCCAAACCCGTGATCAAGACGCCATGAACTATATCTGTACCCACTAATTTTGATGCTGAGAAAGGGTACAACAACATCAATATTGCTATAAACAAACTGCCGCTGCCGACAGAGGTGACAGCGACCAAAAATCCGACAGCAAATCCAAGAATCATTACGGTTACTAGCTTCATATTCAAACCTTCAACAGAGTCTCTACGATTATTCTTTATGATCATTTGCAAAATCATAACCGCAGAAGCGAGCAAAAACACGATCGCTAATGTTTGACGGATAAACTCGTCCGGCAAACTCTCATTTCTATATTGCATCCATTCTAAAAACAAAATACCCGCGATTGTTCCGGGAATGCTGCCCATGAGTACACGTGTCAAAAGCTTTAAATCAACCGTTTTTTGCCGAAAATGCTGCCATGCACCAAACATTTTGGTGACCGATGCAAAAATCAGGTCTGTGCCTACAGCTACTTGGGGAGCAATACCAAAGCCAAGTATCAATAACGGCGTCATTAACAACCCTCCGCCCATGCCGGTAACCCCGACAACAAACCCGACGAAACAGCCGATTATGATTAACCATATATCCATCGGTCATCTCCTACTAACATAATGCATATTATTTTCCTATATAGTTGTTGTCTTCCAAATATTTAAGCAGTATCCCAACGGATTCGCTGATGGATTGTTTGTCGGTCTCGATGGTGATTTCGGGGTGATCGGGAGCTTCGTACGGGGAGGATATTCCGGTAAAATTAGCAAGCTGTCCTGTTCTGGCTTTATGGTACAATCCCTTCGGATCCCTTCTCTCGCATTCATTCAGAGGACACTTGATATAGACTTCAATAAATTCTCCTGCTTCAAACAAAGAGCGTACTTTTTCACGCTCCTCCCGGAAAGGCGATATGATCGCGGTCAATGTTATCAATCCCGCATCCACGAACAGTTTGGATAACTCCCCGATCCTCCGTATATTTTCCATTCGTTCTTCCCTGCTGAATCCAAGGTTTTTATTTAATCCGTGCCGAATATTATCGCCATCCACCACGTAGCATCTAATTTGGCGATGATATAATTCTTTCTCCAATTCAACCGCCAGCGTGGATTTTCCGGAGCCCGATAATCCCGTGAACCAAAAAACGCAGCTCTTGTGTCCATTTAAGGCTTGGCGGTCTTCTATTTTTATTTTTGTTTCGTGCCAAGAAATGTCCTGGTTCAAATCAACTCACCTCTCATCCTAACAGCTAATCATTCTTCCATTCACACTCTATTACTTAAAAGAATGATATATTTATTTCTATTCACGGAAGGTTATCAAGGTTATAGGTTAATATTGGAATTTACTCAATAACAGAAATTCCAATGAGGATTAGCTAAGCGGTCGCAACAGACAGGCAGCACCCGCCTCCCATTCCGATTTCAATTCTTTGGATAATACTTCTAAGTAAAACAGAAAAGGAATGGCTTTGGCATCCATTCCTAATCCAGGCGGCTCTGTCAGGGACATTCCCTTTCTCATTACACTCTATTACGCCAGTAATCTAGCAAATCTTGAAGTGTTTGTTCAAACGGGATCTCCGGTTTCCAGCCGGTTTGCCGGTGAAACTTGTCAAAGTCGCCCAATAAAATCTCGACATCCGAAGGTCTCATTCTGCTTTGATCCTGTTGGATTTTGATTTTCGCTGGACTAAGGCGGAGAAGTTTTTCCAACATTTCTTGAATGGAATAGGTCGTTCCGGAAGCGATATTATACACTTCTCCTGGAATCCCTCTTTCCACTGCCAGCCAGTAGGCTCTGACCACATCACGCACATCGGTGAAATCCCTTTTTGCTTGCAAATTGCCAACATAAAGTATAGGCGCTTTTCGCCCTTTTTCTATTTCAGCAATCTGCTTGGCAAAATTGGACGTGACAAACGCTTCTCCTCTTCGCGGACCGGTGTGGTTAAAGGTGCGTGTCCGAATTACCTTAAGACCATAACTTTTGAAATATTGATACCCGAGAAAATCCTGTCCTACCTTACTCACAGCATATGGACTAAGAGGACGTAGCGGATTATCCTCTGTAATCGGCACTTCGTTCGGATACACATGACCGTATTCCTCACTGGAACATGCAATTTGTATTGTACAATCAAGTCCGTATTTAAGAACTGCTTCAAACAGGTTGACCTGCCCGATTTGATTCACTAACAATGTCTCCGCCGGAGAATTCCATGAGGTCGGCACAAAGCTTTGTGCCGCCAGATGAAAAATAATATCCGGTTTCACCGCGTTTATCATTTCATCGACAGAATGGGAATCCTTTAATTCACATTCGACGGTTTTAATGTCATTCAGAATGTGCAATATATGGTCCATTCGGCTACGCAAGCGGTATGTGCCGTATACCTCAACATCTTTTTTATTGTTCAAAATCCATTCCGCGAGATGACTTCCGGCAAATCCGGTAATGCCGGTGATCAAAGCTTTTGCCATGGCAGCTTTCCACACTCCTTCTAGTTGAATCAACGGTTTGATAAAGCTCCTGATCTCAAAACTCAATTCGACTTCGCATCCTCAAAAAGCATTCACAAAATAAACAATTTAACACGTACTAGCCCCTCAACATACAATAGTTACAAACCTACTGAGGAAGTGGGATCTATGGACATTGCTTTTTATTACGACTCCTCGTTCGATTGGAACGACAGTGATCTTGAAACAAAGGGAGTTGGGGGATCCCAACTGGCACTCATCAGGATTACGCGGGAACTTGCAATACGCCATCAAGTTACAGTCTTTAATAGCACTTCGAGAGAAGGTGTATACCACGGAATTAAGTACCGAAACTACCGCTCTTTCAATAGAGAAGAACAGTGGGATGTGTTTATCAGCTTCCGTTGCGCATTGCCTGCCGAGAATGTGAAAGCTCTATGCAAAATTCATTGGTGCATCGACCCTGGCGACAATACGGTTGAAAAGGACTTGCCGCATATCCATAAGATCATTACAATAAGTCCGTTTCATACGAAAATGTTGCGCAATATTTTTCATATCGATAACGGCAAAATATATGAAGCGCGTCTGGGGGTACATGCAGACGACTACAGAGAGATAACCCCCAAGAAGAAACACAAATTATTATTTTGCTCGGCTCCGGAACGCGGACTCCAACATGTACCGCGCATCTACTCTTTAATCAAAAATCAGGTGCCCGACGCATCGCTTGTGATTACCATGGACTACAGCTTATGGGGATTTGAACCGGGAATTGGAAGCTACAAAGATTTATTCAAAGGGTTGGACGGCATTAATTATTTAGGGAAAATTCCGCGGCGGCAGCTAATCGAGGAGCAGAAAACCAGCGTGCTTCATATATATCCTTGCGACGGACCGTACGAAATGTTTTGTCTCGCTTCCATGGAATGTCAAGCGGCCGGAACTCCTACCGTTGCAACCTGCCAAGGTGCTCTTACTTCCACCGTTCTGGACGGCGTCACCGGTAAGTTGATTTACACGTTGCCGGATTATGACACAAATTTCTATCAAACATTCGCTGATAAGGTCGTGCAGTTGTTAAGCGCTCCATCAGAGTTGGAAGCTATGAGCTTGAAAGCAAGGGAACGTGCTCTTTCTCAATTTTCCTATGATGGATTAGTCAAGGAGTTGGAAGAGAAGTTCATGGAATGGTGCAGCTGATTTGTTTCATAGTTAGGGGGATCTATTTTGCCGTTCTTGTTGCATAGAAACACCCTCTTCTTTTCTTTCAATCGTTAAAATCATCTTATTCTCCTTTATAGATAAGGTTATAAACGTTTGTCTAAATTTTTAAATGTTTTCCCTCCCTGAACGGGTGGCCAAATTGGCCATTGTTGAAGTGTTTGCCGTATCTGGCCGGATGGTAAGCTTGTTCCGGTGTCAGTTCCTGAAATCCGGACACGCTTAATAAGTCTTGTCGAACAAAAAACGCATTTACACCCATAGACTCTGTTCCAATAAGCGCATAACCCATCTTCTTTCCCAACGCCGCCAAAGAAGAAAGGCTTGCGCCATAATAGGTCGTACCATCCCAAACATGCGATTCGTTGTATTGCATGACCCATCTTTCCGGGGGTTTATGATAAGCGTTATATTCTATCACCGTCACTCTCGGTTTATATTGATGTAACGCTTGCCATACCCAGTAATCGTTTCCGTCGATATCAATGGAGAGCAGGTCGAACTCCACAGGTATCCCCATTTTCTTGAAGATACCGCTGATATTATCTTTCGCAATAAATTCTTTTAATGTTTTAACTTTTGGGAACAGTGTCATATTTTGCTGCATTCTTTGATACATAATAGGATTCCCCTCAATCATCAAACCTCCCCAATCCTTTTGCGAGACCAGATAGCGTGCATTGCACTGAATTCCATCACCGACGCCAAACTCTACAAAAAAATTATGCTTTGTTCCGATTCGTGAAAATATTATTTCTAATATTCCGTCCTCACCGTTTTGTGAAAAGACAGATCTTTCGTAGTTGTTAATACTTTCTTTCATGTCTGCGCCCCTTCCTAATGGCTTTAAAGCAAAAGAAGGAAAGATAATTACTGGCCTCTCAATCCGCCTTGATTCACATCCAGCTATCGACAATTTATTTTTATCGTATAAAGCTTTTTAGTAAATCGAAACGGCAGTTGACCTATCCTAGCAAAAAAACGTAAAACCCCTCTTGCAAGTTGCAAGAGAGGTTCTCGTATAAATCATTTCTCTATCTTCCCCGCGATAAACAGTTCCATACGCTCCCTGGCTTCGTCATCTCTATATTGAACGATAGGATGTTTCATCGTATAAGCGGCAACCGAAGGCAGCGGGCCTGACAAGCCTCGATCGAGCGCCAGCTTGCAGCAGCGTATAATATCGATGACGACTCCGGCGCAGTTCGGAGAATCCTGAACCGACAGCTTGAGCTCCAGATCGAATGCGACTCCGCCGAATTCCGTTCCTTCCATGCGAATATAGCAAACTTTGTTGTCGTTCAACCACGGAATAAAGTCGCTCGGACCGATATGAATATTTTCGTCTTTTAGAGGGGTTTCGAGTTGAGATTGCACGGCCTCCGTCTTTGACACTTTCTTCATCGCCAGCCGTTCGCGGTTTAACATGTTCAAGAAATCGGTATTTCCGCCGACATTCAACTGATACGTGTGTTTGATCCGCGCGCCCCGTTCTTCGCACAGACGCGTCAACACCCTGTGGACGATCGTAGCTCCCACCTGGGATTTGATATCGTCGCCGATCACCGGCAGTCCCGCCTGCTCAAATTTGGCGGCCCACACCGGATCCGAACCGATAAATACGGGAATGCAGTTGATAAATGCAACGCCGGCTTTCAAGGCGCAATCCGCGTAAAACTCCGTTGCTTGCGCGCTCCCCACCGGCAAGAAGTTAATCAATATTTCCGCTCCGCTGTTTGTCAGCTCGGCAACCACGTCGCATTCCGGTTCTTCAGTCAGGAGGAAGCGTCTATCCTCCGGGTAAGCGTTCATATGATCGGACATCCCGTCGAGAAGAGGCCCTTTTTTCACGATCACAGACGATGCTTCCATTAGATCTATGAAAACTTCGGCGCAATTGGGCGAAGCAAAAATAGCTTCGTGGAGCGGTTTGCCCACTTTCCGCCGGTCGATGTCGAATGCCGTAACTATCTCAATGTCACCGGGCACATAGCCGCCGATCGAAGGATGCATCAATCCGGCCCGATCGCCGTCGGGGCGGTTTTTATAATAATATATCCCTTGCAGCAGCGCGGAGGCACAATTTCCTACCCCCGCAATTGCCGCTTTTATTTTTGACACCGTCATTCCTCCCTTTCATCCATACCCGTCTTTTACTCTAGCACTAAGACAGTCTATTCGCGGGTATGTCCAAGTGAAACGACAACTGCCCTACCGTTGATACCTTTGTTTACCGGTTTACCGGCTGCGGACCTCGAATATCGCAAACTTCAAGTAATGGCCTTCGTTGACGCCGAGCAGCTGCGGATGGTCCTTGCCCGCGCCGCGGAATTCGACGAGCCGAAGCAGCTTGCCCGCATCCGTCGCGGCCGCGTGGATCGTCTCGAGGAACAAATCCGGACGGACGTGATAGGAACAGCTGGCGGTAACGAGAAATCCTCCCTCGTTCACAAGCTTCAATCCGTGGAGATTGATATCTTTATAACCGCGGCAC
Organism: Paenibacillus alkalitolerans; assembly: GCF_016482785.1. Lineage (GTDB taxonomy): Bacteria > Bacillota > Bacilli > Paenibacillales > YIM-B00363 > Paenibacillus_AE > Paenibacillus_AE alkalitolerans. The sequence continues at coordinate 66,590 of NZ_JAEMXM010000024.1, forward strand.
GCATTTTCCACGGCGCCTTTCGTCTTTGCGAACGCCGGCGGATCGAGGATGACGACGTCCCACGTGCGTCCGGCTCCGCCAAGCGGCTTGGACGTGTCCACCTTAGCGCCGCCGCTTTCGCCCGCAAGCGCGCGTGCGGCGCGCTCTTCCAAGCCTCTCGCCTGTTCCCGCAAGTAATCAAACGCGTTCGCAACGATAAATTCCACACGATCGGCAAAACCGTTGCGCTCTACGTTCCGGCGGGCAGTCTCAATCGCGTGTTCGGAGATATCGAGGCAAGTGACCTTCTTCGCGCCGTACTTGCACGCATGCAGCGTAAAGCTTCCCGTATGCGCGAAGCACTCGAGAACCATCGCGCCGTCCCAATACGGGAACGTCACTTCTTTGCCCTTGGCGTTGACGGGAACCAGCCGCAGCTCTCCGCCGTCGACAGCCAGCTCCCGAAGCTCCACGCCGCTCCGCGCACCCCAACCGGTGATGAGCGGAGCGATACTGGCGCGGTTTTCACGTTGATCGAAGAAGTAACCGGTTTTCTGTCCTTCGACGATATCCACCTCCATCTCCAGACCGTTCTCCCGAATGACGACTGTCCGCGGATAATCCCCATACAGCACGCCTGTTCTCTGCTCGAGCCCTTCCGCTTCGCGGATACCTACATCGCTCCGCTCGAATATGCCGTCCGGCTCGAACACTTCCACAAGAGCGGCGACGATCTCATCGCGCACCCGGTCCATGCCGAGAGTGACGATCTGCAGCACGAGAACGCCGCCGAACCGGTCGACGGTCAGTCCCGGCAAGAAGTCGGCTTCTCCATAAACGAGACGGCAATACGACGGCTCCTCCAGAAACCGCCGCCGGTAATCATGGCACCGGCGAAACCGCTCCGCGAAAAATTCGCGATCCATTCTCTCGAGCGGCTCGTACGATACGATGCGGCCGATCATCTGAGAGCCGGGATTCACATACGCCGAAGCCAGAAACCGCCCCCGGGCGTCCGTAACGGGAAGGACGTCCCCCGGCTCGTATTCTCCTTCGATCCGTTCGACTTCGCTTTGATATATCCACGGGTGCCCCGCTTCTAGACGCTTCTTGCGCGATTTGTTCAGCACTAATGCAGCAGCCACGGTTCGCCACCTCTTTTTCCTTCATCTGCGTTGCCTATGCTTGTCATGCCCGTCCGTACAATTTCATAAATATATATGTATCATTTTTACCTCTCGGGAGGAAGGGCCATGCCTGTCGTGCTCCAAGACATACTGTTTCCGCTTGGAATCGGAATAGCCGTCTTCCTGTTCGGAATGAAAGCGATGGAGATCGGCCTGCACGAATGGGCGGGACCGTTTCTCTCCCGCATTATAGGACAATTTACGAACACCCCGCTGCGCGGGCTGCTGACGGGAACCGCCGCCACCGTCATCCTGCAATCGAGCAGCGCCGTGACCGTTATAACGATCGGGCTCGTGAACGCGGGCGTTCTTTCATTCCGCCAGACGCTCGGGCTCGTCCTCGGCGCGAACATCGGAGCGAGCATCACGGCCGACATGCTGGGGCTGGATCTAACCGAATATGCGCTTCCCTTGCTCATCTGGTCCGGGGCCAATTGGATCATTGTGATATTGATGACGCCGGTGTTCCGCGCCGCGCACGCTAAAGCGGAATTGCGAACCGGCCACCCAAATCCGCCGTTTCTCAACCGCATACTGCACCGCATTGCGGTTATTTCCCCCTCGATCCGCTGCCTTTCGCTGACGCTCAGCGGGTTTGCGTGCGTCATGCTCGGCATGGAATGGATGGATACCATCGTGCCCGATTTGCAGGAAGGAGGATTGTTCGTTTGGTTCATCGAACAGTCGCAGCGCAGCCTCGTATGGGGTATCGTGGCCGGAGCGTTGGTCACCGCCGTCATTCAATCGAGCGCCGCGACGATCGCCATCACAATGGGTTTGGCCGCGGTCCAAGCGATATCCGTGGAGCTTGGCATCGCGATCGTGCTCGGAGCCAATATCGGAACGTGCTCGACCGCATTCCTGGCGTGTATCGGCGGCAGCCGGGCCGGGCAATACGTTGCTTATTCCAATATATTGCTCAACTTGGGGGGAAGTCTGCTGTTCTTCCCATTGATTCCCGAATTGGTGAAATTGTCCTCGATCGGCGCCGCTTCTCCATACGATCAAATCGCCCGCGCCCAAACGTTGTTCAATATATTATGCTCGGTAATAGCTCTGCCTTTTTGCTACATAAAGCTTAATAAGAACCCGCCTGTGCGGCGCCGCCTCCGGTAACGATCGCGACGCCGGAGCTCGTGCCGAGACGGTTTGCTCCCGCAACGATCATACGTACCGCCGTATCGTGATCCCGAACGCCGCCCGACGCTTTGACTCCGACGCTCTGCGACACGCTTGAACGCATGAGCTCGATATCTTCCACCGTCGCGCCGCCCGGCCCGAATCCTGTCGAGGTTTTCACGAAATGCGCGCCCGCTTCCTCGGACAGCTTGCAGCCTGTACGCTTTTGATCCGCGTTCAAATACCCCGTCTCCAATATCACCTTCACGATCGCCTGCCCGAGCACCGCTTCCACAACGTCCCGAATGTCGGAGCGCACTTCATCGTAGCGGCCTTCAAGCAGCAACCCGACGGGAAGCACCATATCGATCTCGGCGGCACCCTGCTTCGCGGCCAGCTCCGCCTCGAGCGCCTTCGCTTTGGATGACATCGCGCCTAGCGGAAAGCCGACGACGGCCGCCACTTTACTCTCCGCGCCCCGCAGTTGCTCGACGCAATAAGGCACCCAAAAACCGTTCACGCAGACGCTGAAAAACCCGCACTCCCGGGCTTCGCGGCACAATTTTTCGATTTCTTTCGTTCCGGCGTCCGGCTTCAAGTATGTATGATCGATATATTTCTCGATATGCTTCACTTCAAAACTCACGCCTTACCCTCCGTTCTGATGCCCAACTGCTGCAACGCTTTGCGCAGGACACCGTCGTTATTATCGTACCCCGATACCTTTTGTTTTTTCCAAGCTTCTTCCGGCGAAAACCACGCGACCCCGCGAATTTCCTCGACTTGCGCCTGCAGGCTTCCCCCGGTCGCTTCCACCAAATAATAATGAACTTCCTTGTCGACCGCGCCCTTCTCCGGGTGACTGTACCTGTACCGGATGACCGTCAGCGGCGCGCGGATGATTCCCGTAATGCCGGTTTCCTCGGCAATTTCGCGAAGCGCGGTTTGTTCCACCGTTTCGCCCGGCTCCATCTTTCCTTTCGGAAGCGACACTTTGCCGTAACGGTCTTGGATCAGCTGCACCTCTATGCGGCCGTCCACTTTCCGGTACACGACGCCTCCCGCCGATATTTCTTTCACTGTACCCACCTCTTTCACAAGAAAAAGGAGGAGCCCGCGGCAACCGGCATTGCGCCTCAATCCGCAGACACCTCGCTGTTTATTCATAACATCGGAAATTCAGACCGACGCAACCGCCGATAATACGTTTCTGTTCGCGCCGCCGGACAACTCGCCTTTGCATTCGTTCACTCCCGCTTCCGTCACGCGAACGCGCGCGACTTGGCCGATCAGCTCTTCGTTGCCCGGGAACACGACTTGCAAATAATTGTCCGTATATCCCGACAGGAGTCCGCGTCCTTCGGCGCCTTTCGCCTCGCGCTCCGGAATCACTTCCAGCACTTGGCCGACAAAACGTTCCGCGTACGCCAGCTGCATCTCTTCGGACAAATCGATCAGCTTATGCACTCTTTCGTTCTTAATGTCTTCATCCACTTGATCTTCCATACGCGCAGCCGGCGTTCCGGTCCGTTTCGAATACGGGAACACATGCATCTCGGAGAAACCGATATCTTTCATGAATCGGTATCCCGCCTCAAACTGCTCCTCCGTCTCGCCCGGGAAGCCGACGATGACGTCCGTCGTAATCGCCACCTCCGGCCAGCGTTCGCGAATGCGCGCAATGCGCTCTGCGTACTCGGCGGTCGTGTACTTTCTGCGCATCCGCTTCAGCACCGTATCGTCGCCGGCTTGCAGCGGAACGTGCAGATGGCGGCAAAACTTGTCGGAGCTCATCATGACGTCGATCACTTCGTCGGTAATTTGGCTCGCCTCGATCGAAGAGATGCGGATGCGCTTCAAGCCTTCGACCTTGGCCAAAACCCTCAGCAGCGCCGCAAAATTATAACCTTCGAGGTCTTCGCCGTAACCGGCCGTATGGATGCCCGTCAGCACGATTTCTTTGTAGCCCGCGTCGACGAGCATGCGCGCCTGCTTCATTACGCTTTCCGGCGCGCGGGAACGCAGCAAGCCGCGGGACCACGGTATGATGCAGAAGGTGCAGAAGTTGTTGCAGCCTTCTTGGATTTTCAAGAACGCCCGCGTCCGTTCCGCGAAGTCCGGCACGTCGAGCTCTTCGAATTGGCGCGTCTTCATGATGTTGCGAACGGCATTGATCGGCTGCCGGTCCGCTTGAACTTGCTTCACAAGATCGAGAATGGCGTCCCGGCCTTGCGTGCCGATGACGAGATCGACGCCCGGAATCGCAAGAATTTCCGCCGGGGACGTCTGCGCGTAGCAGCCCGTTACGGCGATAACCGCTTCCGGGTTGCGCCGGATCGCGCGGCGTATAATTTGGCGGCTCTTCTTGTCGCCCGTATTCGTAACGGTGCACGTATTGATGACGTACACGTCGGCCGTCGTCTCGAAATCGGCTTGCTCCCAGCCGTCATTCTTGAACAGCTGCCAGATCGCTTCCGTGTCGTAAAAGTTCACTTTGCAGCCCAATGTATGAAAAGCCACTGTAGGCATAATAATCGTTACCTCCTTTGCTCGCTATAAGCATCAACCCGCGGACAACCTTCGGTTGCCTCCTTACTCGATAATCTCCATAAGACCGCGGCGGTTACCCGCCCATCTCTCCGGTCTCGTACATCAGACAGCTTAACGCGACAACTCCGGCGGTCTCGGTGCGAAGAATGCGATCACCCAATCCGACGACCGCGCAACCTGCTTCCTCCGCCGCCTTCGCTTCCTCTTCGGTGAAGCCGCCTTCCGGTCCGACGACGATGAGCACGGGCCGCCCGGCAGACGGTTCGCTGCGAAGCTGGGCGGCCGTTACCGCGTCCCGAAGACGGGCGGCGCCTTCCTTCTCATAGCAGAACAACGTAAGCGCCGTCTCCGGAACGAGCTCCAGCAGCTGCTTCCAGCTCCGCGGCTCATCCACTTCGGGGATGCGGCCGCGGTGAGCCTGCTCCGCGGCTTCCTTCGCGATTTTCCGCCAACGGTCAAGCCTCTTCGCCTCTTTTCGGGCGTCGTATTGCACGACGGTTCGCGCGGACATGAACGGAACAAACCGCACCGCGCCGATTTCCGTTCCTTTCTGAATGACCGTCTCGAGCTTGTCGCCCTTGGGCAAGCTTTGCGCGATCCACACCGCGGTGTGCGGCTCGCCGGCCATCGGCCGCTCCTCCACGATCCGAAGCAGCACGTTCTCTTTATACAATTCGACCACCTCGGCAAGCGCCTCGCGGTTGACACCGTCGCTGATGACGACGCGGTCCCCCGGCGACGCCCGCATGACGCGCATCAGGTGATGCGCGTCGTCGCCCCGTATGATCGCTTGTTGTTCCATATAATTTTCCGCAGGAATAAAATATCGCTGCATGAGGGCTACACTCCAGTTTACATCGTTTCTCGCCGAATATCTAGCTTTTTGGAGCAGGCCATCGGTGGCAAGCTTCATTCGTTGCCGAAATGCATATACCGCCAATTGATATTTACGTCGAAGACGCCGGACATCAAGGCGAACAAGCCTTCGCGAATATCGTGGATTTGCGAAAGTATCGGACCGATCGTCACGTTGTAGATGGGATTGATGAACACGATCAACAAAAACAAATACACGCCCCAGCTTTCGTATTTCATCATCGTGATACGAAGAGGCGTAGGCGCCAAGTCCTCGACGATCCGGTATCCGTCAAGAGGAGGCAGCGGAATCAAATTAAAGAGAAATAAGAGCACGTTGATATGCACCATGTACCAGAACGTCAACCCGACCGCCTTGACCGCTCCCGTGGAAGCGCCGTCCACCCAGCCTAAGCCGAATACCGCATAGGCCGCTGCCGCGGCAACAACGGCCAGTATGAGGTTGCTGAGCGGCCCGACGGCCGAGACGATAATGCTCATGAGACGGGGATTGCGAAAGTTAGACCGGTTGACGGGAACCGGCCGCGCCCAACCGAAGCCGAGCAGCATGATGAAGAGAAGGCCCAGCAAGCTCACGTGGGCGACCGGATTCAGCGTCACCCTGCCCAGCTTGTACGCCGTCGGGTCTCCGAAACGGTATGCGGAATAAGCATGGGCAAATTCGTGAATCGTAAAAGCGACGATAATCGCGAGAAATATAAACGGCAGATGAGACAGATCAAACGGAAGCCGAAAATCCATCCTTCACGTTCCTTCCTAGTTCAAGATTGCTTCTTTCTGGCGACGAGAGCGACCCAGTCGTTCTCTTCCCGGCGGCCTTCCATCACAAAGCCTGACCGTTCCAGCGCTTCCGTGACTTCTTGCTCTTTGCTTAGAATGATGCCCGAGGCGACATACGTCCCTTCAGGTGCGAGAGCCTGGTACACGTCATCGATGAAGGTGAGAATAATTTCGGCCAAAATGTTCGCCGCAACCACTTGTACCGGCAATTTGACTCCGATGTCCACGGAACGGGTTTCTCCGGTGCGGATCGCTTGCAGCAAGTCGCTGAGCCGGACCGTTATTTGATCCGACAGTCCGTTCAACCGGACGTTCTCCTGCGCGCTCGACACGGCTACCGGATCGAGGTCGAGCGCCAGCACACGTTCCGCGCCAAGCTTCGCCGCGGTGATCGCCAATATTCCGGATCCCGTGCCGACGTCGATCACATGATCGCCCGGACGGACGACTTCCTCCAGCGTGCGCATGCAAAGGGACGTCGTCGCGTGCGTGCCTGTGCCGAACGCCATGCCCGGATCGAGCTCCACGATCGTTTCCCCCGGCTTCGCTTCATACGTCTCCCAAGTCGGTTTAATGACAAGCCGCTCCGTAATGTGCGTCGGCTTAAAATATTGCTTCCACGCGTCGGCCCATTGCTCCTCGCGAACTTCGGCGGTTTCCACGGCCTTCTTGCCCGGGTCGATGCCGAATTCGGGCAGCCGGTCCAAGAATGACTGCAATTGCCCGCGAATGAACTCCATGTCCGCATGTTCCGAGAAATACGCCTTCATGACCGCTTCCCCTTCCGGGATATCGTTCAGCGGCTTCTCGTACCATTGGCCCAGCGACGTATCGCGTTTGCGGTCCAGATTGCCGGATTCTTCAATGGACACGCCACCCGCGCCTTCGCCGTGCAGCCAGTCGGCGATCGCTTCCGTGGCCTCTTCCGTCGTATATATCGTTATTTCGTGCCACAGCATGACTTTTTCCACCGCTTTCGATTTTCGCCTGATTCATTCTTCTGTGCCCCATTGTACCGAAAACGGCAGGCAAACACAAAAACACCCCGCCGTGTTTCGGCGGGATGCGGTTGCTTGCAGCAACTATTTGAAGTAAAGAGGATTGCTCATTGCGGCCATCAACGTCTTGTCCGCTTCCGTAAAGTAGCGCCATACTTCAACCCGGTAAAATATACGTCCCTCCGCGGGCCACTCCAGACTTAACGAACCGCGGTCGCCGGCCTTCGTCTCGCGTTCCGTCCCGCGCTCCGACCAAACCTTGACCACGTCCCCTTCACGCAAGCGGGAAGCCGTCAACCGCACCGGTTCGCGAGCCGCCAGAGCGGACGGCACTTCATCGCCCATGATGAAGCCGCCGCACGTCAAATCCAACGTCGGCCCGTCGACGGCATAGCTTAGAAACACATGCCCGCGGTCGATCGCGCGCAATATTTCCTGTACGGTCCGTTTGCGGGCGTACACCCAAGTCGCCGGCATCGCATGCTTGACGTACGGATGCGGTCCGTGCACATCGCTGCCCCCGACCGCGACGAGCCGTCGGCCCGCCGCGAGCTCGCTTTGCCACCAGGCGAGCGCGCGTTCGTTACGGGCCAGCCAAGGCCCGTTCCACACTTCGACGTAATCGTAATCGACGTCGAACCCGAACTCCCATGCGCATTGCTCGCAATGGGTATGGTTCAGCACGATGCGGCAGCCGGCATCGCGCGCTTGCCGCAAGGAGCGGCCGAGCTGTTCCGCATCCCTTGCGCGAAAGTCGACGCGCGGATCCGCCACGCCCAGCAAATTGGCGTGCCCCGAATTGGTCGTCAGTTCCATTCCCGGAATGACGGCCACACCGGCGTCGGGCGGGTAAGCGAAGTTTTGGCTTACCGTGTTGTGGTCCGTCAGCGCCATAAAATCGCAGCCCAGGTTCTCCATCATGCGCGCGTTTTGCTCCAGCGTGTATTGACCGTCGCTGTGGACGCTGTGCATGTGCAAATCTCCCTTCAGCCAGCGGGGAGCCGCAATAGCGCACTCGACGGTTACCCGCACCTCGCAGCCGCCTTCCGGCACGCGATACGCGCCCAGCAGCACGGCCCATGTTCCGGGCGTCAGAGGCCCCGGCACGTAGCCCGGCGTCGCCCTCTCTTCGCCGATGAAGAACGTAGTGCGTGCGCCGCCGCTCCATCCCCGGTGACGCTCCGCGTCGCGAATGCCCAAATCGACGACGCAGCGTCCCGCTCCGTTGGGCGATACGATCATCGTCACCGCGACTTCTTCCGCCTCTTCGGGCATATCGAACGGCAGCTCGATATGGTAAGCCTCCGCATCATCAGCCGTGAGCCGTTTCGTCAATGTGACCGTATGCCGGTTTTCGCGAGTCATTTCTCCCCACCGTCCTGTTACTCTTTATTTGCTCCGACCATAATGCCTTTCACAAAATATTTCTGCACGAACGGATAGACTGCAATAAGAGGAATGAGCGCAATCACGATGCCCGCCATTCGTACGTTCGGCGTGATCATGAACGTGCTCGACGTCGTATCCGAGTCGATGATGAGCGATTTCAGAGCGAGCTGCAGCGTATATTTCGAGGCATCGTTGATGAAGAGAAGCGCGGAAGTGAAGTGGTTCCAACGCGCCACAAACTCGAACAGAGTTACGGTTGCGATGCCTGCTGCGGACAAAGGCAAATATATCGTGAAAAAAATCCGAAAATCGCCCGCGCCGTCGATCCGGGCCGATTCCGCCATCTCGCGGGGCACCGAGAGAAAAAAATTGCGCATCAGCAAAATGCTGAACCCCGACACCAGGCCGGACACGATTAATGCGGATAACTGGTTGAGCAGCCCGAAATCGCGAAACACCACGTAAGTCGGAATCATGACGGCCTCGCCCGGAATGACCATCGTGAGCAGAATGAGCGAGACGATCGCTTTCTTTCCGGGAAGCTCCGGCTGCACCAATACGTAACCGGCCAGCGAGCTGAGAAACACATGAGCCAATGTACCTGCGGCCGTTACTATCACATTATTCAAGAAGGGCGACCATAATTTCAATTTGCTCCACACGGTGACGAAGCCGTCGGCACTGAAGTCCTTCGGCCAAAGCACGATTCCCGGCTGCATGGAAGCGATGCCGGAAGAGAACGACAGCGCCAGCACGTTGAGCAGCGGTATGATCATCGTGCATACAAGCAGCAATATAAATCCGATGTTCGCGGCGTCAAACAGCATGCCTAATCCGGTTGTCCGATTTTTATTTGCGTGCATTCCGCCTGCTCACCCCTCGTCAAACCGTATAATTGCTCTAATGATAAACGCGATGATCAACGAAGCCGCAATGACGAGAAAGCCGGCTGCGGTAGCGAGACCGATTTGAAATTCGAGAATGCCTTTCTGATACGTGTACATCATGAGCACGTCGACCTCTCTCGCTATGGCGCCGTTGCGCATGACGAAGATTTGGTCGAACATCCGCAGAATGCCGAGTACGCCGAGCAGTATGACAACCTTCATCGTCGGGACAAGCTGCGGCAAAGTAACGTAACGTACGCAATGCCAGCGGTTGGCCCCGTCTATGCGGGCCGCTTCATATAAAGAGGGGTTGATTCCGACAATGGCTGCCAGAAAAATGATGCAGGTGAACCCCATTTCCTTCCAGGTGGACGTAAACACCATAATCCAGCGGCCGTACTGTTCCGTCGCCAAGAAGCTGACCGGCTTGTCAAGTCCGAAAGCGAGCAGGAGCTCGTTGACGATGCCGCCGTCCGGCGACAAGATGACGATCCATAGGCCTCCGACGACAACCCAAGAAAACAAGTGAGGAATATATATGATCGTTTGCGTAATTTTCTTAAACCACGATTGCGCGATTTCGTTGAGAGACAAGGCCGCGATCAATGAAGCGGCAAACCCGGCGGCCAGCGTGCCCGCGCCGATGGCAAGCGTGTTTTCCATCGCCTTCCAGAACGTCGGGTCCTTAAGGACCGCCGCATAGTTCGACCACCCGACGAAAGGGCGGTCGCCGATCAGCCGAAATTGTTGAAACGATATGACAAAGCCGCGGACGAGCGGGTAATACGAAAATGCGAAGAAGTAAACCAACACCGGAAATATCATGATGTATAAGGCACGGTATTTTCTCAACGTATAAAGCACGAAGGGGTCACACCTTTGGATTGAAAAATGGATGGGCGAGGGAGTACGTGATGCCAAAATACCCCCGCGCCCGTTTTGCGTACTAATTAATCGATCAAGTTTGCTGCCTTCAGCTCTTCGTTCATCTTGGCAACCGCTTCGGCCGCCGGCATTTCGCCCATCATCGCCTTGAACGAGTAGTTATTGACGATCTTCTCCGCGTCCGCCCATTGCGGGAGCGTCAGTTCAAGCGTCGCATGCTCCATGATAATCGCCTGCGCTTCTTCCACACCCGGAAGCTTCGGGAACGGGCTTTCGTATTTCTTGCTGTACCAGAACGGAACCCCGTGATCCATGCCGTGTTCTTTGCCTGTTTCCGTCAATTCGATCTTGCCGTCCTTCTCCACCCAGTCGGTATCCTTGATGCCGATCGAGCCGAGGCGGATGCCGTCATTCGTGTGCCACCAGTTGATGAACTCTTTCGCCGTTTCCGGATGCTCCGCGTTCACTGGAATCGCGAACACGTCCGGGTCGCCGCGGCGAAGAATGACTTTGCCGTCCGGGCCTTGCGCTCCGAGAATGCCTTTCGCTTCAAATTCCGTATTCGGATCTTGTTCCTTCCTCATGTTGTTGAACAGACCGACCCATGCGTCCCAGTAAGTGACCATGCCGACGCGGTCCGCCAGGAACAAGTTGCGCATCTTCGCCGTATCGTTCGTGGCGAAGTTGGGATCGAGAATGCCTTCTTTGTAAAGCTTTGCGAAAAACTCGTATACCGGAACCGCAGCTTCCGTCGCATACGGTATCGTCCGCTTGCCGTCTGCCATAACGTAACGCTGTTTCAGTCCGGCCGCGCTCATAAATCCTTGAATTTCATACAGACCCGCCGTCGACAAGCCGTACGTGTCGGCTTTGCCGTTGCCGTCCGGATCTTGCTCTTTGAACGCTTTGAGCACGTTGTAGAACTCATCGAGCGTCTTCGGTTCTTGCAGGTTCAACTTGCGGAGCCAGTCGGCGCGGACGATCGGCATCGTGCCGCCTTGGAACTTGGTGAATACGCCGAAGATTTTGCCGTTCTCGTCGCGCAGCTGGTTCCACTCGTCTGTCGGAATGATTTCAGGGTCCGTTAGGTTTTCCGCACTGTTTGCGAAGTCCGTCAAATCGGTAAGCACGCCTTGTGCGGCAAGCTCGTTCATTTGCGGCTTGCTCAGCATGATGATGTCGTACTTCTCGCCGGCGGAAATCGCGGCGGTCAGCTTCTGGTTGTAGTCGGAAGCAGGTTTGTTGATTTCGATCTCGATACCCGTCAGGCGTTCGATTTCTTTCTCGAAGAGTTCGTTCTCCTCCGGAGTTTTTCCGCCGACGACGCCGAACATGACCTTTTAAGATTATTTAAAGACGTGAACGATTTGGGTTATGTAATCTGCAAATATTTCATGAAACCGGTTCGATGCTCACGGAATTCGGCTGCTGATTCGGATGAACGGATCGCAATTGGCACTGCGAATATCGGGCGTCAGTGCATTATTAACGGCCCCTGCGAGACTGTCGATTAATTTTGCATTTCTATTTTCAGCGCCTGAATCCGGCATTCGCAGCACACGTACCCGGACATCATTTGTTCGGATAGGTTATCTTCACGAAACTAACGTGTGGTACATTTGTCCAGCGCATAATCATTATGGCAACGGAATGTACATAAACGGTCGTTGTTGTGTATGTCCATGGGGTGTATTTTTTCGTACTTCTGCAACTATGGCAATAGTGTGCGTGTAATTTGTCGTCTAAACAACCGTTTATGAACAGAGTATTGCCATAA
>NZ_JAEMXM010000025.1 GCF_016482785.1 Paenibacillus alkalitolerans
CGTCCTCGCCTACTCCATGATGGATGTTGTACGACATGACTTTAACGGAGCTTTCTTTCCCTTCACCCTGCATTGCCGCTTCAGTCGCTTTTGCATTGCCGCCGTTCAACAGCAGGGGAATCAAAAGCAGCGACAAAGCGAGAGCGACATTAAGCGATTTCTTGAGCAACATTAAATTCCCTCCCAGCATTTTTAGATTCTACTAGAGGATAGACTCTATTTGTTATCTCAATGTAAGGATAATGTTAAGATAGAATAAAGAACCACCTGAGCCGAATACTTGAACGGTAATTCACATATCGGGAATATTGCATTGCCTCGCGGCGAATATACATAAGTTGAGTCCCGTCTCACTTCGCCGGATTCGTAACCGAGCCCATAAACAGCATGGAACCGGTCGCGCCGTCCTCGATCGTAAAGAAGAAAGGTCTGTTCACTTCCATTCGGAAGAAGTTCGCGGGGGCCGATTCCGCCCTCCCTTCCACCGACGTGACCGCGGCCGCTTCCGCGCCTTTCTCGTTTACTTCAATAAAGGTCTTATGCAGCACGTTGGCGATGTAAAGATTCGGCGGAATGTTCGCCATGTTCTCGAAATTCGCCTGTTCCGAATCGAAAGCGATCCCCATGCCCAGCGCTTCCAACGCGTCGTTCAGCGCGCTCTTATACTCGAGCTTGAAGCGGGGCATGCGCAGATGCCCCTCCGTCTTGGCAAAACCGTCCGCAAGCTGTCCGGGATCGGCGGCAAGCAGAGCGAACATCATGCTGTCAAGACCGGAGCTTTCCTTCGGAACGTAAACGACCATTCTGAGCGTCTCCTTGCCATAAGGCAGGCGCACAGCTTGATAGCCGTCCGTCTCCTTATATTCAAATTCTCCCTCTCGGCCCATCATAGGTACCTGGACCGAAGCTCCGGAACCCGTGACGAAATCGCCGTCCGACGTGGCGTTCTCCGGAAACGGATCGGTCCAATCGCCCTTGAAGTAGATCGCGTTGATCAGAAATAGAACCGTCAACGGGTCGATCGGCCCCTCTACAATATTCTCGATCTTTCCCTTCGTCTTCTCTGTCACCCACGAATTGATTTTGCCGGGTGCGCCGGATGCCGTGAGATCAAGTGACGTTACCTCGGCGTCGTAATAGGTTCGGTTATTGTCAAGGAACGTTTTGTGAAACGCCATGCCTTCTTTTGCCCATAACGAATTTGCGATCGACAGCTCCACGTCCGGATCGGTGTGCTCCAGTACGAATTTTAATATCCGGTTCCCGGCGTTGATGTCATCGAGCGTTAAGCCTTTCAGCTGCAGCGCTTCCTCCATCGCTGTCTTCGTGCTCCCCGCCGCGCCGTTGTACGTCATGGACAGGGCGGTCGCTATGCTTAACGGCGAGATGAGCACATTCTCGTCCCCATCGGACTGAAACAGTTCCTTGTACAAGCTCAGACCGAACCGGTTGTTCGCGGTTACGATTCTTGTATCCGCATCGGCGGCGGAATACTCTGGCTTTAAGCCGCCGAACATCGGAGCGGAGGCGTCTCCGCATCCGGTGATGACGGTCAACAGCACGCAGATGCAGCACATTGTGGACCATTTTCTCATAGGAATCCCCCGAAAAATATATTTTCCCCTGTAGACGAAATATGAGATAGTTATGTTGCAGAACAGGGAGCGGGGGTGTTGTTTTTGTTGAGAGAAACCTTCACATTCGAGGATCCGGTCGGGTCGCATATATTCGTGTATAAGTGGTCTCCGGAAGAAGATGCGGAGGCGCCCGTTCGAGGAGTCGTGCAACTCGCGCATGGCATGGTGGAAACGGCGGCCAGATACGAACGGTTCGCCGAGATGTTGACGAAGGCCGGATACGTGGTGTACGCCAACGACCACAGGGGGCACGGGATGACCGCCGGCAAGCCGGACAATGTGGGAGTGATCGGCGAAGACGGCTTCAACTGGATGGTTAACAATATGCGCCAGTTAAACGGCATCATTCGCGACGCGTATCCGGACGTGCCGGTGTTTCTGTTCGCGCACAGTATGGGGTCGTTCTTGGCGCAGCGGTATTGCTGCTTATACGGCGAGACGATCGCAGGCGCCGTCTTTTCCGGCACGAGCGGGAAAGTCGGGCCTCTCATTCATCTTGCGGTGTACTTGGCCAAACGCGAGATGCGCAGGCGGGGTAAACATAGCCGCAGCAAGCTGCTTAACGCGTTGGTGTTCGGGCAGTACAACAACGCTTTCCGTCCCGCCAGAACCGACTTCGACTGGTTGAGCGCCGATCCGGACGAAGTGGACAAATACATCGCCGATCCGTATTGCGGCGCGGTCGTTACGGCGGAATTTTATTATGAGCTGTTCCGCTGGCAAAGAGACAACTACAAGCCGGAGCTGCTGCGGAACATTCCGAAGCGGCTGCCCGTCCATCTCATGTCAGGAGACCGGGATCCGCTCGGCAAGAACGGCAAAGGCGTTCTCGAGTTGTTCAGAACGTTCGTGAATATCGGTATAAAAGATGTGACTTGCAAGCTGTACCCGCAAGGACGTCATGAAATGCTGAATGAGGTCAACCGCGAGGAAGTCATGCAGGATGTTGTGAATTGGCTGGACGCTCGTTGCGGAACGAATTGACAAGAGGTTCAAAAGCTTCCTCTAGCCGTTGTCTATCTTCCACGAATTTACTTCAATTTCTTATTTGGCTTCGCGCCGTATTTCTTTGAGTATTTGATGAACTCTCGGTTGGCTTATTCCCAGCATCTCCGAAATTTTTTTCTGAGTAAGATTCGGCTGCTCGCTAATAAGTGTTTTGATTCGATCGTGGTGCTGGGATTTTCTTTGCCGGCTGGGCGTCGTGTCGGCGCCGGGGTGCTCTTTCGTTGCGGCGACTTGATCTGAAGCGAGCTGCTCCAATTGCTGTCCGATCTCTCTCTTAGCTTCGTCTAGGCACTCTTTGCACAGGAAGAAGCCCTTAAACATAGTAAGGTGATCGGCGTTGGAACAGAAGCGGCAAGCCACTCCGTAATGTTTTCGAAGCATAATGATTTTGCCGTCGGAAAAAAATTCAATGGGATCGTTAATATCGATCTCCAACACATCCCGCAATTCTTTCGGTATTACAACGCGACCTAGATTATCTAATTTACGGATCATGCCGGTGTCTTTCAATTTGCGTTCCTCCAGTAAAAATTAATATATAATTGAACAAGAATAATGGATGTTTACCATATTTTACTGGTTATAGGATCAGCATTCAAGCAGTGAGTGAGTGGATGTTGATAAAATTGTAAATATAAGGGGAGGCAGTCCCCTTTCGAACTCTTTATGAGCACTATACCCGTAATTCAGATAAACCGATTGACCGATTGGTCTATGACCTCTATTTTCGACCCCACTTTGCAGGTCCTATCCCCATGCTCCAGAGCAATATGGCCGCCGCTCCTTCCCAACTAACTCTCTTGCGGGCACTATCCCTTTCGTTCAGAAAACTGGCAAAGGACTTTAGTTCAGAAAAAGAGGCGAAAGCACAACTCGTCCCAATACGCTTGCAAATAAGTGATGCCGGCGATCAACCTCTTGGCCTCTTCAAAGATACGAGGCAGTGGCGTGGAATGAAACCAGGTTCGCTTCAGCAACCGGATGTCGGATTATACCAAACATGTTCGCTTTTAAAATGATTACAGGGGCAGATTTACAATATATGAGCTACGGGGAGAATGTGCGCAAGAGAAGCCGAAACGCGAATTCGGGGAGAGCAACAACTGAGGATCGGACCGTCTGACACTAGGGGAAGGTGTACGTACGGGAATCGTTGTAATGGCTACGATCATATTTTATTTGTTATCGCATTGATCTTGGGGGCCAAAAAATTGCGGACATAGTAAAAGTGGTCACGGCGTTCACTCTGGCGCACAGCGTGACTTTGGGACTGACCGCGGGGCAAGTCCTTGTCGGGCTGATGTGGTATTTTCAACGATTTCTTGGTGCCTGAATGGTTTCTTATATGCTTTACCCGCAAACCGGCGGGCTGCCCCTTCGGTAGATATGATCTACCGTCTGCTTTTGGGGCAGCCCGTTTTCTGCATCTAATGCTCTGTTAAAGTGTTCAAAGGAACTTCTTGTTCGTTCTCCGGTTGATTGAGCGGGAAAATTCTCGCCGTCTCATGCTCCTCGTCCACGTGTTGGATGTAGATCGGCATCCCTTCGTAAGTGACGTTGGCCATTACCGGGGAATCCGCGATCTCTTTTGCACGTTGTATGTTCACTTTGCAACCTCCTTGTAAATTGTTCCATTTCAGTATGTGCTATACGACAGAGAAAAATGTAGCGAGTTCTCATTCTTCGGGAAAATACAATTGAAAATGTGGCGAGTTATATGTAAGTATAATGATAATAAATATAACAAATATAACGGGATGTCGAGATTGATGTGACGCATACATGACGCAATGGAGGTAGGTGTATGTCGGATGTTCTCGATAAGGCAGTAAAAATATTACACGCTTTAAGCCCGTCGGGAGAGGAGAAAGAGTTAAGCGCGACACAAATTAGCCGGGAGCTTGAAATACCGGTGCAGAGCGCGCACCGTCTCCTCAATTCCTTGAAGAAGCACGGGTTTGTCCAGAAGGACAAAGAAACGAAGAAGTACAGGCTCGGGTTTGCTTTCTTGGAGTTCGGCTTTCTTGTCTGGAACAATCTTTCGTTTCGCGCGGTCGCCCGGCCTTTCATGGAGCAATTGGCGGCCAAAACGCAAGAAAGCGTATATTTGTCGATGCGGTGCGAGGACGAGGGAGTATATGTGGACGCCGTGGATTCGCCGCAAATATTGCGCGTATCGGAGCCGATCGGTCTGCGTCTTCCGCTGTGCGTGGGGGCTTCAAACAGGATTATCCTGGCATACTTGCCGGAGAAGACGCAGCAGCAGCTTCTCGCCAAGACGGACTGGAGCCGGGTGCCGTGTTTAAAGCCGTTAAGTTATGAACTGGTGATGGAGGACTTGCGTAGCATAAGGCGGCTCGGTTATTCGGTGACTACGGGCGAAGCGACGGAAAGCACGACAGGTATCGCGGCGCCGATCTTTTCTTTCGACAACAGGGTGATCGGAGGGATCAGCGTGGCGGGTCCGGCCAGCCGGTTTACCCCGCGCAAAATTTCGGAAATCAGCTTTCAAGCGATAAGAACGGCGCGGGAAATATCGAGTGAGCTCGGCTGGAGGAATAGGGGCAAGCAAAATTTGCGTTAAGAAAATCTACATAAAACTCGTGAAGAGGAGCGGATGGGATGGAGGAGCTGAAAGAAGCATTTGAACTTCACGGAACAATGAATGTCGAGGTGTTTTATTGGTGGTGCATCGCCATCATGTTTGCCATTCATGCCGGATTTCTCGTGTTGGAGGTCGGAATATCCCGTGTAAAGAACGTGCTCGCCTCGGCAATGAAAAATTTGTTGACGCTGGCGGTCATCATCCCGTCTTTCTTCTTCGTAGGGTGGTGGATTTATAACGCCTTCCCGGACGGCTTCGTCCCAAGAACGGATAGTTTGGCCTTGGGCGCGCTGCCTTGGAGCGCCAATATGGGGCCGAATATGGCGGACCATGCCAGCGGCGTGTTTTGGGGAGCCTTCGCTCTGTTTGCGGCAACGACGGCATCCATTCTTTCCGGATCGATTATTGAAAGGGTGCGGATGAGCGCGTTCCTCATTTTGGCAACGGTGTTGGGGTCTGCGGTATGGATTTTGGGTGCGGCTTGGGGGTGGCACGGCTCAGGCTGGATGCTTACCCGGCTCGGTTACCATGACACGGCGGCATCGGGTGTCGTCCATACGATTGCCGGGTTTTTCGCGCTTGGTGTCCTCATCAATCTCGGGCCGAGGATCGGAAAATATGACGGCTCCGGCAAACCGCTGCCTATCCCCGGTCATAACATGCCGAATGTGTTTTTGGGTTTGATGCTCATCTTCTTCGGTTTCTTCGGTTTCCTGGGAGGCTGCGCGATTTTCATGGTGGGCAGCGATTGGATTACGATTTACGGCACGCCGATGACTTTGTCCGCGTTCGCTTTTAACGCTTTGATGGGCTTTGCGGGCGGCATTATCGGAGCGTATTTGACTTCGAAGAGCGACCCGCTCTGGACGATTTCCGGCGGACTCGCAGGATTCATTTCCGTCGGGGCCGGCCTTGATCTTTATTATCCGGGTCTCGCCTTTATTATCGGGGCAATCGGAGGCATGATCGGCCCAATGATCGGCTCCTGGCTTGAGCAAAACAAAATTGACGATCCCGTCGGCGCGGTAACGGTTCACGGCTTTGTTGGAGTATGGGGCGTGCTCGCCGTCGGATTGTTCGCCTCCGGATACCCGAACGTTGCGGGTCCGCAGATTTCCATGCTCGGCCAGCTCGTCGGCGCCGCCGTTATGATCGCGCTTGGATTTGTTCCGGGGTATGGGGTTTCGTGGATATTGAAGCAGATGAACGCGCTGCGCATCCCGCCGGAAATCGAGCGGTTGGGACTCGATATCGTGGAAATTCCCGGCTCCGCTTATCCGGAAGGGATTCCGCCGACGCCGGAAAGCGGTCCGTCTTATCAAGGGAGTCCGGCGCTGCGGCCTGAAACGGCCGGCAATTAACAATTAGGGAGGAGAATGCAAAATGAATACAAGTCCGATTACGACATGGGAAGGTGCGGAAGCTTATTATACGTTCGGCCCGAATTCGTTCGGGGTATGGTTTATTTTTATAGCGGCGGTCGCGCTGTTTATCGGTTTTATCGCTTACACCGTGCGTCATGAAAATCATAGCTTTGCCGACAGCGTGGCGAAGTATCCGGAGCTGAAGAGGAAGGTGGAAGCCTCCCGGATTTCCGCTCCGGAGGAGAAGCCCGGCCTCGCATATATGTCCGTGCCGCAAGTACAAAGCAAGATTGAATCTGTTTAATATGGAAAAGGAGGCCGCCGCCGATGAGCGTCAATGAAGCCGAAATGTTGATGAGCAGCGTTATTCACCCATTGGAGCCGTTATCCGAAGCGGAGCTTAAACAGGCCGTCCGCATCGTGCGCGAGAGCGGCAAGCTTGGACCGCGGGTGCGATTTGTATCGGTTGCGCTCCACGAGCCGGAAAAATCGGTTGTTCTTGCTTATGAAGATGATGAGCCGTTCGAGCGGGAAGCGTTCCTTGTGCTGTTGGATAACGCCGACGGGAATTGCTATGAGGCTATCGTATCTTTGACCAGAAATGCGGTCACATCCTGGGAATATATTCCCGGCGCTCATCCGAACATCATGCTCGACGAATTTGAGGAATGCGAGGCGGCGGTGAAAGCGAGCCCCGAGTTCCGGGAGGCCATTGCCAAAAGAGGCATTACCGATCTCGATTTGGTAATGGTGGACCCTTGGTCTGCGGGCAACTTCGGCAGAAGCGAGGAAGAGACGACCCGCTTGTCCCGCACATTAAGCTGGGTGAGAAGCGATCCGACGGACAACGGTTACGCCCGCCCGATCGAAGGCGTCATCGCCGTTGTCGATTTGAACATGATGGAAGTCATTCGGGTGGAGGATTACGGTGTGGTGCCGCTGCCTCCCAATGCCGGAAACTACAGCCCCGACCGGGTAGGCAGCCTTCGCGAAGATATAAAGCCTCTCGAAATTACACAGCCGGAGGGGCCGAGCTTTACATTCGAAGGTCACGAGGTCAACTGGCAAAAATGGAATTTCCGCTTCGGCTTCAACCCGCGGGAAGGCCTCGTGATACATACGGTCAATTATTTGGATAACGGGAAGAAGCGTCCCGTCCTGTACCGGGCGTCGCTTTCGGAAATGGTGGTTCCGTACGGAGATCCGGGCCCGACCCAATATACGAAAAATGCGTTCGACGCGGGAGAGTACGGCATTGGCGCGTTGGCCAACAGCTTGGAGTACGGCTGCGATTGCGTCGGGCATATCCAATATTTCGACGCCGTCATGACGAACAGCCGCGGCGAAATTATGAAAATAAAGAATGCGATATGCATGCATGAAGAGGATTACGGAATCCTGTGGAAGCATACGGATTGGCGGACGAACGACGTGGAGGTTCGCCGTTCGCGCCGCCTGGTCATCTCTTCGATTTCCACGGTGGCGAATTACGAGTACGGGTTTTTCTGGTACTTCTATCAGGACGGAACGATCCAGTTCGAAGTGAAGCTGACCGGCATATTGTCTACGGGAGGATTTATGCCGGACGAGAAGCCGAAGTACGGAACCCTTGTCGCTCCGCAGCTGTATGCGCCGAATCACCAGCATTTTTTCAATATGAGGCTCGATATGATGGTGGACGGGCAGAACAACTCAGTATACGAGGTCAATACGGTTCCGGAGACGGAAGGGGAACACAATCCGTGGGGGAACGCGTTCTATGCGGAATCGACGCTGCTCGACCGGGAATCGAACGCGAAGCGAAACATCGATTTGTCCACGGCGAGGTATTGGAAAGTCGTCAATGAACAGTCGTTGAACGAGATGGGACAGCCGGTTTCTTACAAATTAATGACCGGTGAGAATTGCGCGCCGATGGCCGGCCCGAAATCGAGCTTGCTCAAGCGCGCCGGGTTTATTACGAACCACGTTTGGGTAACGCCGTACAACCGGAAGGAAATGCACGCGGGCGGGCAGTATCCGAATCAAAGCGCCGGTGACGACGGTTTGGCGGTATGGACGGAAGCCGACCGTCCGCTCGCGAATACCGATGTCGTGCTCTGGTACACGATGGGACATAACCACATTCCGCGCCCTGAAGATTGGCCGGTCATGCCGGCGCACTACATCGGCTTCATGTTGAAACCGGTCGGCTTCTTCAATGCGAATCCGGGGATCGACGTTCCGCCTTCCGTTAAACCTGCGGCTGCGGGTGCGGGGCACTGCGGCGGCAAACACGCTTGCAGCCCATGAGATGGAAAGACGCACTGCCATCAATGATTTCCGCCGTCTTATCTTTATCGCTTCACGGCATCCACTTGGCTGCCGTCATGGCGGCGGCCGGAGCTGCCGGCGCGGCGGGAATCGGGGCGCATTCCCACCATTATGCGGCTCAGGGTGTCGGCGGCGCAGTATGGACGCTTTGGCTCGGGTGGGGAGCGAACGCTTTGACCTTGTACTTTGCCGTCCGGCTGTTTGTCAACATTTGGCGGTGCCGGCGGCAACGGGTGCGATTTGCGCCGCACCTCGCCGTTTCATTGGCAGCTTTCGGCGTCGCGTTGACCGGTATCGCAGTTAGTTTGTAAGGTGAATGGGGATACATTACACGAAGCTGAAGGGCAGCCTGAACAGGTTGCCTTTTTCTAGGTACAATCCCTTCCTTGTGGTTTCCATGGTATGTTACTCGCGCGACAACCTTGTCTCGAACTCCCTTTTTGAGCACTATCCCTTTGGTTCAGAAAAATCGGATTGTCGGATGCAGCTATGACCTCTATTGCATGCCTTCTTATCCAGGTCCTGTCCGGATGTTCCGAATATCGCAACTTGGGTCACAGCTCTCACCTAAAACTACACTATACGGAAACAATCCCTCTACTGAAATCGGGCAATTTCCTCTATGGACATCCTTGTAGCAATCCGGACACTTTCCTTTACGGACACACTTGTAGCCATGCGGGCACTTTCCTTTACGGACACACTTGTAGCCATGCGGGCTTTCCTTTACGGACACACTTGTAGCCATGCGGGCACTTTCCTTTACGGAGACACTTGTAGCCATGCGGCCACTTTCCTTACGGAGACACTTGTAGCCATGAGAGGCACTTTCCTCTACTGACATCCTTGCCCTTTGCAACCCTTGCGTGCACTATCCCTCTCGTTCAGAAAATGGCAAAGGCCGCGGCAAAAACGCAAGAAGTGCGGAAAGGCCAGGATCTTTGCCACGCAAAGAAATGCGGAAAAAGCCAGGATCTTTGCCACGCAAAGAAATGCGGAAAAAGCCAGGATCTTTACTCACGCAGGAAATGCGGAAAAAGCCAGGATCTTTACTCATGCAGGAAATGCGGAAAAAGCCAGGATCTTTGCTCACGCAGGAAATGCGGAAAAAGCCAGGATCTTTACTCACGCAGGAAATGCGGAAAAAGCCAGGATCTTTACTCATGCAGGAAATGCGGAAAAAGCCAGGATCTTTGCTCACGCAGGAAATGCGGAAAAAGCCAGGATCTTTACTCACGCAGGAAATGCGGAAAAATCCAGGATCTGGGTTCTTTGCGCCGAAGAGGACATACAGATTGCGCATAGAGCTTCCATGACCGATTCCTTGCGATTGGACTGATTGAGGCGAAAACAAAACTCGTCCCAATAGGCTTGCAAATAAGTGATGCCTATTCCGTGGAACGTACGATCGATCCACTTCTTGGCCTGATCAAAGATGCGAGGCAGAGGCGTATCATGAAACTAGCTTCGCTTCAGAAATCGCACGTCAAAGGTGCCGGGCTGCACGTGTTGCTTCGTGAACGCAACTTCTCCCGAATAAAGCAACGTTCTTTTCCCTGGCATGTGCTCATCAGCAATCATTTTTAGTTTGACGTATGAAGGTTGTCCATCCGCTTGAAAAGAAGCGCTCACCATCACCGGACGTTCTTTCGGGTGGCGGTAAAACGGCTGAAGCGTTCTTTTCCCATAGATGCTGACTCCTGCACGAACCCTGCCGGTGAGCGGACGCTGTGTATCCTTGTCGCTGAGGGCAAGTCGGAGCTTCTTGAGCATTTCCCATGCTGTCTTATATGTAACAGAGATAATCTCGGAGAGATGAACGGCGCTCACGCCTTCCGGTTGCGAAAAAAGATGAAAGGCGATGCGCCATTTATACAACGGAGTGCGGCTTCGTTCCATGACGGTACCGACGGTAAGAGTGGTTTGGTGCTGGCAATTATGACACTGATAAAGTGGAAGTCTGCGAGTACGAATCGTATAGTAACGGGAATGCCCGCACTGCGGACAACGAAATCCGTTCGGCCACTTCTTGGAGAAGAAGAAATCGATACAATCCTCTTCCGAAAAAACCGGTTCAACGACGTTGGCTTCAGTAGAAACCATGATCAGTCACCACCAAACGAATCATTTCATTCTCATTATACCAAACAAGTGTTTGCATATCAATTCATAATAGGGATAAAATTCAAATATGAGCCGAAGGGATAGTGTTCGCAAGAGAATACAAAACCAATGGGAGAGCGCGATACGGAAGCAATGGGAGAGTTAACGAAGGAACGGAAGATCTGAGACTTGGGGAGAGTGTGCGCACGGGAAATAGCATATAGTTGATCCCCAGGAGACGGATCAATGATGACCGTAAGGTGATTTTAATCGAATAAAGTCGGGGGCGAGCAAACCGAAAAATAAAGTTTCATTAAACGGCAGGGTTTATTTCCAAAATGTAGAATCCATAGGACAATGCGTCCGGAAAAGTGTAAACGCTCCCATCGGGGCCGTGCGGGATTTTCGGCAAAATCGTTGATTGATAAGAGGAGGAAGAAGAAGCATGGGTAAACGGGTTGTTTTGCTCGTCGGCACGAACAAAGGGGTGTTCTACTACACTTCCGATTTGGAGCGGCGCCTTTGGAATTTGCACGGTCCTTTCTTGTCTGGATGGGAAGCATACAGCTTGTTGGGGGACAGCCGGCACGGGCACCGGATTTTCGCCGGAACGTCTCATGCGGCGTATGGCGCAACGATTCGGGTATCCGACGATTTCGGAGAGACATGGACGCAAATCGAGCACGGGCCGGCTTACAGCAAGGAAAGCGGATTTTCGTTAAATCGGATATGGCAGTTGATTCCCGGCGCGGAGCAGGACACTTACTTCGCGGGAGCCGAGGAAGCGGGATTGTTTGTAAGCCGCGACCGGGGGACGACATGGGTGGAGCTGGACGGTTTGACGAAGCATCCGACCCGGCCCGGCTGGTTCCCGGGCGCCGGCGGAATGTGCTTGCACACGATTATAATCCACCCGGAAAATCCGCGCCGGATGTGGGTAGCGATGTCCGCGGTCGGCGTGTTCCGCACGGACGACGGAGGAGAAACATGGCAAACGTGCAATAAAGGACTTGCGCGGGTCCCGACCGGGCAGCCTTACGAAGAAATCGGGTACTGCATTCACAAGATGGCGATCGATCCGCACGATCCGGACACGCTCTATATGCAGGAGCACGGGGGCGTATTCAAGACGGTCGACGGCGGCGACAACTGGTTTCCGATTGAAGACGGGTTAACGTTGAAAGGCGATGACGCGCCTTTCGGGTTTCCGATCAGCGTCGCGCCAAACGGCGATTTATTTCTCGTTCCGCTCGAGAGCAGCGAGCAGCGTTCGATGAAAGGCGGCAGGCTGCTCGTCTACGGAATGCCGAAGGGGAGCGATCGCTGGGAGCCGATCGGCGACGTGCTGCCGGAGGAGAAGCGGCATGTGAGCGTACTGCGCGACGCGATGTCGGTCGATTCGCTCGATCGGTACGGGCTGTACTTCGGAACGACGTCCGGAGAGGTGTTCTGCTCGATCGACCGCGGCAAGACGTGGGACCGGCTTCCCGGACAGCTGTCGCGCATCCTGTCGGTAAAACCGTGGATTGTGGAGGATTAGAAAGCATGCGGATTGGCGTTACTGTTCCTCTGCTTCTCAGCGATTGCACGAACGGGCAGTCCAGCTTCACGTTGGAAGCCGATACGCTTGCCGAGGCGTTGGAACGGCTGATTGAAACTTACCCGTTATTGAAAGTTCACTTGTATAAGGAGCAGGGTGACATTCGCAAACATGTGCTCATCTATTACAACGATGACAATATCGCCTGGCTGGAGCGGCTCGACTTTCCGCTCCGGCCGGGGGACAAGCTGCGTGTGCTGCAGGCCGTATCCGGAGGTTAATCGCGATGTCCGAACCGCTATTTGAACGATATTCCAGACAGATGCTCTTTCCTCCGATCGGCGAACAAGGACAGCGGAAAATCGCCGCCGCCCGCGTGCTCATTGTCGGAATGGGAGCGCTCGGAACGGTGCTGGCCAACCATATGGCCAGAGCCGGCGTCGGCATGCTGCGGATCGTGGACCGCGATTACGTGGAGAAGAGCAACCTGCAGCGGCAGATGCTCTATGACGAAGGGGATGCCGAGCTTGCCCTGCCGAAAGCGGTTGCCGCTTCCCGCAAGCTGGCGAAGATCAATTCGGACATCCGTCTCGAAGCGATTGCAGCAGACGTGACGGCCGATAATGCGGAAACGCTGTCCGACGGCGTCGATCTGATATTAGATGGAACGGACAATTTCCGGACGAGACTGCTGTTAAACGATGTGTGTTTCAAACGGGAAATTCCGTTTGTTTACGGCGGCGCCGTTAGCTCTCAAGGGATGACGGCGGTGTTTGTCCCGGGTGAAACCTGCTGCTTCCGCTGCTTGATCGGGGAGGCCGACGGTACCGGGCAAACGTGCGACACGATCGGCGTTATTTCGCCTATTGTGGACATTGTGGCGTCGTTTCAGGCGGTGGAAGCTCTTAAATATTTGGTGGGGGCCGATTCGGCAAGGCGGCGCAGCTTGCTGTCGATCGAGATATGGCGGCATCAAGTGTTCGACGCCAAGCTGCCTCCGCCGAAAGCGGATTGTCCTACGTGCGGGTTGAAGCTGTACCCGGCGCTTGAAGAAGCTGCAAGTCCGTTTGCGGTCATGTGCGGACGGGAGACCGTACAGTTTCAAGGCTCCAAGCCGATCGACATGGACCGAATCGAACGGAAGCTGGCCGCGGTATGCCGGGTCAGCCGCAATCCGTTTCTGCTGAAGGCGGTGGTCCCGGAAGGCGAACGGCTGGTGCTGTTCCCGGACGGCCGAGTGCTCGTCCAAGGGACGGAGGATATTGCAAGAGCTAGAACTCTATATGATCGTTATATCGGCAATTGACGGATAGGCGTCCGTCGCAGCGGCCGTTCCGCGGTATATACCGGGGGGCGGCCGCTTTTTCTGTACGGAAAATGCCTATTTTCCCGCAGCGGCAGAAAAGTACAAACCTGAAAGATTGGCTTGCCATATTCTATGTTAGTAACTGGCAAGGAGGAAATGATGCAATCTATCCAGAAAAGCAGTCATTCCCGCTCTATTCATATTATTGTGGAGGAGGCCGCCCGTTCCGGCATTGATGAAGTGATTATCGTCGTCGGCAACGGCAACCGCAGGCAACCATTCATTGACTATTTCCTACCGCCCGATGCACGACGTAGGCGACAAGCTGGGATACGCAAAAGCGGTTGTAGCCTACGCGGGCTTCGCCATAAACAGATCGGTCGAACGTTTAAGCATCATTTGTACAACATCGTTCAGGAGGGCGACGCACCGTGAAGAAAATCGTTATCACAGGAGCCGCGGGCTTTATTGGCAGCCGCTTAGCTCGCCAATTGATTCCGGAACAATGCCTCGTGATCGGAATCGATAATCTTCAGTCCGGTCTGATGGCCAATATGAAAGATTTACTCGATCATCCCCGTTTCAAATTTATTTGCGCCGATGTGAGCTCTAATAGCATAATGCTCCGGGAAGAACTCGACCGCGCGGATGAAATCTATCATTTGGCATCTCCCGCATCCCCCAAATTCTACCAGTCCATGCCTTTCGATACGATTGCGGTTAATACGCTCGGAACGAAAAATATGCTGGAGCTTGCGAGAACAACCGGCGCCAAATTGCTTTATTCCAGCACAAGCGAAGCGTATGGAGACCCGTTGGTGCATCCTCAGGACGAACAATACAGCGGCAATGTTAACACGTGGGGACCCCGGGCGTGTTACGACGAATCGAAACGTCTCGGCGAAGTGTTTTGTTATGAATATTTCACGCGATTCGGCGTTGCGGTGAAGGTGGCGCGTATTTTCAACACATACTCCGCGGGTTTGCGCAGCGATGACGGACGAATCCTCTCGAATTTCATCTCGCAAGCGTTGACCGGACTGGAAATAACAGTTTACGGAAACGGGATGCAAACGCGTTCGTTCTGCTACTTGGACGATACGGTTGCGGGGTTAAAGTTGATGATGGAGAAAGATGCGGCGAACGGCGAAATCATCAATATCGGCAATCCGAAAGAATACACCGTACTGGAGGTGGCCCGCCTAGTCAAACAGTTGACCGGATCCGCGAGTCCGATCGTATTCCTGCCGTTGCCGAAGGACGACCCGAAGCGGCGGCGGCCGTCCATCGACAAAGCGAAACGGCTGCTCGGGTGGCAACCGCAAATAGAGTTGGAGGAAGGCATCGAACGGATGATCAAAGACTATCGGCAGCGGTTGGCGGAGAAGGGGAAACTATGAAAATCGCATGCATCGGAGCCGGTTATTAGTGTCTTACACCCCCGCTGTCTTTAGAGTGCTATCGAGCTTGTTTATATCAACTACAAAATCTTGGCCTCCTATCCAGAGTGCCCCCGGTTGGGCCCAGTCTTCACCCGGACGCGCGAACCCTTCACACAAAATGCAATAATAATTCAGCCCTTGATAATTGCTTATTCTCCAGTAGAATCCCGGCGCGTAATTGTTGTTCATCAATTCGACGACAGTCGTGCCGGGGCGGCAAAAGGTCAGATTCGTCAATGCGGCTCCGTGCGGCGCGACAATGATATCGGCCGAATGAAACAGTTGAATTTGATCCCGGACGGACATATCATCCAAAGAATAATAATGGAAGCCTCGAGGACCCAATAAATTCATAACTTCCGCTTCATTGACCGGCCTTCTTTGCCCTGCGTTCCCTCTGCCGACAAAGATCCGTTTCGGCCCCGCATTCGGGTTGTTCAATCCGTACTTTAACATGAGCTCATCCCGCAAAAAATCGGCGGACCATTTAGCATACTGTCTAACGGCCGGAATCGAAGTCAAAACAAGCCTGTCGGCTTTCAAATGGAATCGATCGTGCGTTTCGATGATCCGTTCTCTCGGAATTCCCAACAAATTCAAGGTTTCATATTGGAACTGCAAGTTGCCCTTATGGTTGATAATGTATTTGTCGATCCGAATGCCGCTCAACCGCAGCAGATGAAAGCGCGTTAGCACATCGTACATCCAATGGAAATAGTTATCGCTGCCGCAAAAAGTAACGCAAGCCACGGTGCCGGGAACATACGTGACAGGGTGCGGCTGCCATTGGTGAAACACGGGATGATTGTCATAGCCGCTCTTCGAGAAATCGATGGACACATCGGCCACCAGCAAATTGTCCGGCGTCAGGACTGCGCCGTCGGCGCCCCATACGCGGCCGTTCGGAATGATTCCGGCGTACGCCGGAGCAATCGTCTCCTGAAGTCCGGGGAATACAACGGATCCGTCCGCCGATCTTGAGTCCGATAACGTCGCCGTTTCCCCGGCATGGAACTCCATGTAAACCGGGTCGGGTATATATCCCGTCAATTTGGCTTGATTCAGCCAATCTTGCGTGGAGGTGTATCCGATCGGCGGCGAAAGCTCCAACAGCGGTCTCCGCAGCGTTCTTCCAATGCGGCGGCGTCTCGGCAGTTTCAATCGCGATTTGCGCCGTCGTCTTAGACGTTTCGAGCGTAAACCGCGGCGTCTCCCGCTCCTCTTCTTGTCCTGTAGCTTCGCTCGTCTTCGAATGAGCTTGCCTTCGGAACGTTTTGCCAACCTTTTCTTTGAAGCTGCCGGCTCTCTTCTTCTCCTCCTTCTTCTCTTGCGCTTGTATCGGGCTTTTACCGGTAAGCTGTGCAAATGTACGATGGGCATTCGGCACCTCCTCACTCAGGTTATTAGCCATGATATGTTTTAGGCGCAGGTTGGTATGGTGATGCGCTGATTCCTTATCATATTTGGCGGCTGCCTACATTGCGCTCCGTGATAAAAGTCGATTCCCCCTCCTGAAAAGTAGGATTGTTCCTCCTGCCGTCCGCCGGCCTTGTTGTAAGATGCAGATAGTACGGCAAGGAGGGAACGGTCATGTCGAAAACGCGAAAGCTTTTTGAAGCCTACGCCTTTATTTTCCCCAGTTTATTTCTGACGGTCGTTCTGGCAATTTATCCGATCGTCTGGGCGATGAGATATATGTTTTACGATTACCGGGGATACGGCACTCCGCAATTCATAGGTCTTCAAAATTTCGCAAGGCTGTTTCGCGATCAACTGTATTGGGATGCCGTCGTCAACACGTTCGTTTATTCGATCGGCAAAATCGCCGTCACCCTGCCGCTGGCTTTGATTTTGGCCGTCATCCTGAATCGCGCGATCGCGGGCCGCCAGCTTCTGCGCGCCGTCTATTTCATGCCGACGGTAATCAGCATGGCCGTCATGTCGATTGTGTTCTACATCATATTCAACTCGTATAACGGCATATTGAATCAGCTTCTGATCAAATACGGCATCATCGGGCAAAGCATCGAGTGGCTTGGCCCTAAATACGCCATGCTGACCGTCATCATCGTTGCAGTGTGGGGGGGACTCGGCAACTATATGATCCTCTTCCTGGCCGGTCTTCAAAATATTCCGAACGATCTGTACGAAAGCGCCTCGATCGACGGCGCGAACGAAACGCAAAAATTTTGGCATATCACCGTTCCGATGCTCGGTCCCGTTCTGCAGATGATTATTATGCTTGCAATCATTGCCGCGCTGAAAGGTTACGAGAGCATCATGGTTATGACGGAGGGCGGTCCGTTCGGCAAGACGGAGGTCATGTATCTATACGTCTACAAGCAATTGTTTCCCGTCTCTACCGACGGCGGGGGCTCGGCCGAACAATTGATCGGTTACGGCAGCGCGGCGGGCTTCGTCACGGCGTTAATCGTAGGAGCGATCACGACGTTGTATTTCTACTTGTCCCGTAAATTGAACAGAATGTATTAATCCATCGAGATGAAGGAGGCAACCGAAGGTTGTCCGCGAAGGTTTATACCAAAGCAAGGAGGCTGACGCCATGCGCACCAATCAGGCCAATCGCCGCAAATATCCGCTAACCGCCATCGTATCCCGGGCGATTCTTTGGAGCTTTCTTCTGACCGTCGCGTTATTTACGATTTTTCCCGTGGTCATGGCCGTACTGGGAGCATTCAAGACGAATAGCGAGCTTACGCTCGGAGCGACGATATTGCCGAACTCATGGGAGTTCGGGAACTTCGCGACCGCGTGGCGCGAGGCGAATTTCGCGAGATTTACCTGGAACAGCATATTTATCAGCATGGTGACGACTGTCGCCACGCTCGTCGTTACTTCCATGGCCGCTTACGCGGTGGACCGCCGGGATTTTCCCGGCAAGAAGCTGTATACGGGGCTTCAGGCGGCGACGCTGTTCGTCTCCATCGGCGCGGTCGTGCTTCGCCCGCAGTTCGATCTGATGGTAAAATTAAACTTGCACCAGTCTCTGTGGGGCGTTATCATCATTCTCATCAGCGGACACGCGATGATCTATTTCATACTAATCGGCTTCTTCAAAGGGATTCCCCGCGATTTGGACGAGGCCGCGATGATCGACGGATGCAATTTCTTCTATATCTATGTGCGCATCATCCTGCCTCTGCTCGCTCCGGCGCTCGGCGTCGCCGCCTTGTTCACATTTCGCCACGCCTGGAACGAATATATTTTGCCGCTCGTGTTTACGATGAATCAGCCGCATCTGCAGACGTTGACCGTCGGATTGGCGGGACTTCGCTACGGCATCAGCGCGGCGGTGGAAAATCATCTGATGATGGCCGGCGCCTGTTTGTCGATCATCCCGATGCTGATTGTTTATTTTGTAGCGAATAAAGCTTTTATGCAGGTGAATGCGGGTTCGGTGAAAGGTTGATCCGTTCATGAAGCCTTTTCTTTATCGAACATCCTTCAAAGCGCGTATTTTTCTTTGCTTCGTCGTTCTGATCGTGCTGGCGATCGCGGTTTCAGGCGTTACGTCCTATAATATCGCCTCGCGCGTCATCAAGACGAATTCGCTTGAATTGAACCAGAACACACTGAATAAATCGGCGCAGGCGCTTGAAGAAAAATTTCGCAAAATTACCGTTTCCGCACTCTCGCTCATGTTAAGCGACTCCTTTATCGACATGACCGAAGATGTTTCCCGGCACAATTCGAATTCTTACTACTCCCACCTCTCGGCGCTGCAAAGTCCGTTTTCGCAAGTGAAATTCAACGATCCGATGATCCATTCGATACTGATCAGCTCTCCTATCGGAGATTTCTATCCGACGAGCGATTATCGTCAGAGCGGGGCCGCTTTTTCGGCGACTCCGCTTTATGAGGTTATTAAGGAACACGACGGCGCGTCCGTCTGGACGGGGGCGCACGAGGATGTCCTGTTCGCAGGCAAAAACGAAGTCGTCAGCCTCATCTTGGAATCGATCTCCTCTATTCCGTCGGTTAAGGATGTATATGTTGTCGTCAATATTAAAACTTCGGACATCCGCGACTTCCTTTTGCGCAATTTGGAGGGAGGCGGCGGCTCACTGCTTGTGTTGACGGAACGCAATGAGCCTGTGCTGAGCACGGACAAGCAGCTGAAGCTTCTGGCGAAGGAAACCTCCTTCCTGCGGCAATTATCGGACAACGGCGCCAGTTTTGAATATCGTTACAAAGATACGGATTATTTGGTGAACTCGACGAATCTGATACTCCCGTCGCAGTGGAAGATCATCGGCATGCAGTCCAAATCGGAGCTGCTTGGGCAAATCCGTTCCATCAAATCTTCAACCTTGCTTATTATCGGGATTTGTGTGCTGCTTGCCGTCTTGTTCGCCAATGTGCTGGCCGGTCATTTGTACAAACCGCTCAAGCGGCTGCAGCAGTTGATGCTGGAAGCGGGGCAGAACAAGCTGTCCGTCCGCTATGAAAGCGAGTATGAGGATGAGTTTGCCCAGGTAGGGAGAAAGTTCAACCGCATGCTGTCGCAGATCGATGAACTCATCCGGGAAGTGAAGGAGGCGGAGAAGGACAAGCGGTCCGCTGAAATCAAGGCGCTGCAAGCGCAAATCAAGCCTCATTTTCTATATAACACGCTCAACACGATTCTATGGAAGTCGGAAGACGATCGGCAGGATGACGTGCGGGAGATGATCGTTTCATTGTCTCTGCTGTTCCGCCTCGGTCTGAACAACGGTTACGAGCTCACTTCATTGCAGCGCGAAATCGAATATGCGATCCAGTACCTTAAGCTGCAGCAGCAATGCTACGAGCGTTTGTTCGAATACGAAATAGAAGTCCAGAACGAGGAATTGTTGTCTTTACCTGTGCTCAAGCTGCTGCTGCAGCCGTTGATCGAAAATTCGATCCTGCACGGCTTTAAGGACATGGAAAGCGGAGGCCTCATTCGAATTACCGTGCGATATGAAGACGGCTTTCTGCACCTGATCGTCGAAGATAACGGAAGAGGGATGGATATCGAGTGCGTCGCTTCCCTGCTGGAGGAAACGGATGGAGAGGGACCGCCGCAAGAGGGGGGATTCGCTCTGCGCAACGTGTACCGCCGCATCAAGCTGTTTTATGGAGAATCGGCGGCGTTGGTCCTTCAAAGCGAGCCCTATCGTTTAACGAGCGTCGCCTTGCGCGTTCCGGTCCCGATGGACGCGGCGCTGCCGAGCGTGAACAACGAGGAGAGGGTGTGACCTTATGACCGCCGTGGAGAAGACCGTAACGCTCTGCGTCATCGACGATATCCGTTCCGTGGTGGAAGGGATATCCCGGCGCATACCGTGGGCGGAGTACAACATCGAAGTGATCGGCACGGCATACAACGGAGAAGAAGGGTTGAGGCTGATCAAGGAGCTCAAACCCGACATTGTGGTGACGGATATCCGCATGCCGAAGATGAACGGAGTCGAAATGGCCTCGTATATCAAGGAAGTTTGCCCGGGAAGCAAATGCATATTTATAAGCGGGTACACCGAGTTCGATCATGCCCGGGATGCCATTCGGCTCGGCGCCTTCGATTATATTCTCAAGCCGTTCACTTCGAAACAAATCGTGGAGGTCGTATTGAAAGCGAGATCGGCGCTGCTGGAGGAATTGTCCCGGAATGAACGGATGATCGCCATGGAGCACAGGATGCGCGAGAGCATGCCGCTTCTAAAGCAGGAATTTTTGGGCGCGCTGGTCCGGTACACGATGCCGCTCGATTACGCCAGAGAACGATGGGAATTTTTAAGCATTCATCTCGATTGGGAACACTTCGTGGTCATGGTCGCGGAAATCGACAATTTGATCGCCAAACAGGCGACAATGCGCATGAAGGAAGTCGAAACGGCGCGTTTCGCGGTGCAGAACATTATGGAAGAAACCGTAAACGAAGAAACGAAAAACGTGACGTTTCGGGACGGAGAACAGCGTCTGGTATGCATCATGAACGGAATCGACCTGCAGCGTGCACAGATGTGCGCCGAGCGCTGCCGGGAAAATGTGGCGGGCTATTCGCGGCATACGATATCGCTCGGACTGGGCAATCCGGTGCGGTCGGTGACCGAGCTTCCACTTGCCTACGGGCAGGCGATGCACGCCCTGACGTACAACTTCTACACGGGCGGGAACAGCGTATTTTCGTTCCGGGACATTCCGCCGCACAACCGCCAGGCCGCCATCCCGGCTTCGTCCGATAACGTGCAGGAGTTGATGTACAGCATACGGGCGGGCAACAGCGGCAAAGCTTTGGACACGCTGGAAGAAATCTTTGCGGCGTACAGGTCGGGCGAAACTTTGCTGTTTCCGCAGCAGTTGAAAGCCGTCTATATGGAGCTTGCTATCGCCATTAATAAAGTGTTGAAGGAGAAGCTGGATACGGAGCAAACCGGCATCGATCTCGCCTTGCACGAAGCGATGCAGGATCGCGTGTCGACCGCCAGGGAGATCGAAGACCGCATCGTTAATTCGGTCAAAGAAGGATGCCGGCGCATTAATGAATGCCGCACGACGGATGCGAGGCAAATCATCGGCAGCATCGCGGACTACATCCGGCGGCATCTGAATACGAACTGTACGGTCAAGGATTACGCGGATCAGGTTCACTTAAGTCCGAGCTACTTTGCCAATCTGTTCAAAAAAGAAACCGGCATGTCCGTCATGCAGTTTGTGGCGAAGGAGAGAATCGAGCGGGCCAAGAAACTGCTGCTTGAAGATATTCAAATCCAGGACATCGCTTTCGAATTGGGGTATGTGGACCGGCCTTATTTCAGCGATGTGTTCAAGAAGCACACCGGGATGACGCCAACGGAATTCAGACAGCAGTATAAATAAAGTAATCTCTCGGGACGTCCCGGGAGCATATTCAGCCCGAAAGTTGCATCTTCCTC
Organism: Paenibacillus alkalitolerans; assembly: GCF_016482785.1. Classification (GTDB taxonomy): domain Bacteria; phylum Bacillota; class Bacilli; order Paenibacillales; family YIM-B00363; genus Paenibacillus_AE; species Paenibacillus_AE alkalitolerans. The sequence goes on from NZ_JAEMXM010000025.1 coordinate 22,236, forward strand.
TCGAAAAGTAGGATTACCCCGCTCCCACCGGTCAGGCGCTAAATTATAATGGTCGTGAAGCAAGTACAAAAGGAGGGGCGATTCATGGTCAAAAAGTGGCTTGGAACGACACTGGCCGTTATGCTGGCCTTCGCTATGGCGGCATGCTCGTCCGGCGGCGCGGACACCGGGTCGAACGGCGGCGCGGATGGCGGCGGTGAAGCGGCGAACGGTTCGGATAACGGCGGCGCCGCGAAGGAGAAAGTGAAGCTGCAGTACTGGACGATCGACCGGCATGACGCGGATTATATCGAGCGGGTGATCAAGCAATTCAACGAGACGAATAAAGACAATATTGAAGTCGAGATCAAGATTATGGCCGACAATTACGCGCAGACGGTCGATATGGCCTATGCCAGCAAACAAACGCCGGACATCTTGAAATTTGATCCCAATTTTATGTTGAAAGGGTATCTGGAACCGCTTGACGAATATGTATCCGACGAGATGAAAGCGAAGTTCGACGGGCTTCTGCATGAAGAATCGAACATGCTGCAAGGAAAGATCTATTCGCTGCCGAATTCGGGAAGCTCCTGGAGATTGATTTACAACAAGGAATTGTTCGCCAAAGCCGGCGTGGAACCGCCGAAGACGTTGGATGAAATGGTCGAGACGGCAAAGAAACTGACGGAGGCCGGCAAAGCGGACGGAGCTTACGGCATTGCGAACAACTTCAAAAGCGGAGGCGCCTTCCACCGGTTCGGCATGACGATCGGAGCGGTGCTGAACGGAACGATGGAAGGATACGATTACAAGTCGGGACAATTCGACTTCTCCGTGATGAAACCGATTACCGAGGCGTACCGTCAAATGTTCTTGGACGGCAGCATGATTCCGGGCGTGGAAACGCTCGATATCGATCCGATGCGGGCGTTGTTCGCGGAAGGCAAAATCGGCATGTATGTGAACCATTCGGGCGAGCCCGGCGTATATAAAAACCAGTTTCCGTCCAAAATCGAGTGGGCTGCGGCGCCGCTTCCGTCGCTGGACGGCACGGTGCCGGGAGCATCGCTGGTGCGCGGGGGAACGTGGCTTGCGATCAGCAAGGAATCGAAGCATAAGGAAGAGGCGTGGAAGTTCCTCGAATATATGTACGGCGACGAAGTGTTGACGGGCTACTTCGAAGGGGGATTCGGACTGTCGATCGTTCCTTCTGTGTTGGCCAAGGACGTCAATCCCGATATTCCGGGCATTGAAGGATTTCTTCCGAGCGCCGACGATGCCTTGTATCCGCCGCATCCGACCGGGGCGGCCCAAGCCGTGCTGGAAGGTCCGGATTATCAGGTGGAACTGACCAAGTATATATTCCAGGGCGGCGATTTGGATAAAATCATCGCCGATCTGAACGAACGGTACATCGCCGCGTTGAAGAAGGCGAGAGACAACGGCGATACGACGATACAACCGATGCCCGATTTCGATGTGAACGCCATTCGCGGAGCTCTTGTAAAGTAATACCGATACGATAGTGGAGGAACGGCGCATGTTTTGGACAGAAGAGAAGCTGCAGGCGAGAATTGCCGAATTGGAACCTTACCGGTACCGGGATGCGATCATGATCGAACGATTCCGGGCGCAAGAAGATCCGGAAGGGACGATCGGCGCATATCCATCCGAAGGCGGATCGTGGGCGAACATGCGCATATCGGATGAATGGAAAGGGCGCGACAAGTACTTGTGGCTGGCGGCCGATCCGTTCATTCCTTCGGAGTGGCGGGGGCGGCAGATTGTCGGCCGGTTCGATTACGGCACGACCGGCGGGGGGAACAACAGCGGATTCGAATCCCTCTTGTTTGTCGACGGGCACCCTTATCAGGGCGTCGATTCCAATCATACGGAAGTTTTTCTGCCTGATCATAAAGCGGGTCAAACGATCGCTCTCCGGTTTCGCCTTTGGTCGGGACTGAACGGTTACGGCAAGAGGGAAGACATCGCGCATAAGCTGCAGCATGCTTCCGTCTGCTGGTTGGACCGGGCGGCCGACGATGTGTATTATACCGGCAAAGCGGTGCTGGATACGGTGAAGGTGCTCGGGGACAGCGCTCCGATCCGGCATGCGCTGCTGGATGCGCTGGACCGCTCCTTCCTGCGCATCGATTGGTCCCGGCCCGGCTCGGACACGTTTTATGCCTCCGTGTCGGAGGCGCGGCGTGTGCTGAACGAGCAGCTCGAACAGATGAGCAAATCGGATTCCTACACCGTGACCTGCGTAGGTCATACGCATATCGATGTGGCCTGGCTTTGGACGCTTCGGCATACGAGGGAGAAAGCCGCCCGTTCGTTCTCGACCGTGCTTAGGCTCATGGAGCAATACCCGGAATATGTGTTCCTGCAAACTCAGCCTCAACTGTACGATTACATGCGATCGGATTATCCGGAAATTTACGCCGCAATCAAGGAGCGCATCAGAGAAGGCCGGTGGGAGGCTTCCGGCGCCATGTGGCTGGAAGCGGACTGCAACATACCTTCCGGCGAGTCGCTCGTCAGACAGCTGCTGTACGGCACCCGGTTCCTTCGCGAACAGTTCGGCGTGGAATGCGCATATTTGTGGTTGCCCGACGTATTCGGCTACAGCTGGGCGCTGCCGCAAATACTCGTGAAAAGCGGAATTACCGCCTTCATGACGACGAAGATCAGCTGGAACCAGTATAACCGCATGCCTCATGATACTTTCTATTGGCGGGGAATCGACGGCTCCGAGATACTTGCGCATTTCATCACCACGCCCGATCCCGGCGGCCGGGAAGGGCGGTTTTATTACACATACAACGGAGTCATCACACCGGAGACGGTGACGGGGATATGGGAGGCGTACCGGGATAAGCCGATTAACCGCAATCTGCTTCTCGCGTACGGCTATGGTGACGGAGGCGGCGGCGTGAACCGGGAGATGCTGGAGATGCGGCGAAGGCTCGACCGGCTGCCCGGATTGCCGAAGGTGACCGCCGGCCGGGCGGATGCGTATTTCACCGAGCTTAAGCAAACGGTGGACAGCGCCGGCCGCTACGTTCACACTTGGGACGGAGAGCTGTATCTGGAGCTGCACCGCGGCACGTATACGAGCCAGGCATACAACAAGCGGGCGAACCGCAAGCTGGAGCTGCTGTACAGGGAATGCGAATGGCTGCACGCTTTCGGCGCCGTGCTCGGCCGGGACTGGTCATCGTATCCGGCCGAGGACATCCGCTCCGGTTGGACGATTGTGCTGCGCAATCAGTTTCACGATATAATTCCCGGATCGTCCATTCGGGAAGTGTACGAGGACAGCCGCCGGGAGTACGGGGAGGCGGAACGGATAGGCCGCCGCGTCTGGAACGAGGCGGCTGCGCGTCTCGCGGTTTCCGGTCCGACTCCGGACGGCGGGAAAGGGATGCGGACGTATACGGTGTTTAACGGCGCTCCGTGGGAGCGGGACGACATCGTCCGCATCGAGCGGGGGCCGGACATGGCGGAGCATGGCTGCTGGCATGCGCCGGACGGCGCAAAGCTTCCTTCGCAGCGTTGCGGCGACGGCTGGTACGTTCGGGTCGGCGGCATTCCTCCGATGGGCTTCGCCGCTATCCGGTATGAAGCGCAGGCGCAGGCGCCGTCCGACCAGCACTCGGATACGCCGTTCGTCTGGAGCGGACAATCGATGCAAACGCCGTTTTACGATATTTCCTGGGACGGGAACGGGCACATCAGCCGTCTCTACGACAAGCAAGCCCGCCGGGATGTGCTGGCTGCGGGCGGTTTGGGCAATGAGCTGCAGGTGTTCGAAGATAAGCCGAAAAGCCGTCATGAAGCGTGGGATATCGATATTTTTTATTCGGAAAAGATGAATCTTGTAACGGATTTGGTTGAGATGCGATTGGCCGAATCGGGGCCGCTGCTGGCGGCCGTCGAATTCGTGTGGTGCTACGGGGATTCCGTCATCCGCCAGCGAATGATTCTCTACACGCATAGCAAGCGGATCGACTTCGAGACGAATGTCGACTGGCACGAACAGCGGCAGCTGCTCAAGGTCGCATTCCCGGTCGCTGTCAGGGCGACCGAAGCGACCTTCGATATCCAGTTCGGCAACGTCAAACGCCCGACGCATTGGAATACGAGCTGGGATTACGCTCGTTTCGAGACGGTGGCTCATCAATGGGCGGACTTGTCCGAGCGGGGATTCGGCGTAAGCCTGCTGAACGACTGTAAGTACGGTTACGATGTGAAGGACCTCACGCTGCGGCTTTCGCTCATTAAATCCGCCATGGTACCCGATGAAACGGCCGATCAGGGGGAGCACGAATTCACATACGCCTTGCTGCCGCATCAAGGCGATTGGTTCACCGGGCGAACGGTGCAGGAAGCTTGGTCGTTAAACAACCCGTTGTCCTGGGTTGAAGGGGAGGGTCCTTTCGGCCGAATGTCGTTGTTCTCGGTGTCCGCGGACCACGTGATGATCGATGCGGTGAAGAAAGCGGAAGACGAAGACGCGGTACTGATCCGGCTGCACGAATTCTCGGGAGCGAGCGGTCGGGTGAAGCTCTCCGGCGGGCTGCCGTTCGTCTCATGGACCGAGTGCGATCTGATGGAGCGCGCCATCGCCGAACCGGTTTCCGGTCCGGTTGCTGAATTCGATATAACGCCGTATGAAATCAAGACGTTCTTGGTCAAGTTTGCCGATCGGTGAAAGCTCGAGAACAACTGCTGCGGAATGGTCGCGGTGCTGCACCGCGGCCGGCCGCTTTCATTAACATTGGGACAGAAACTTATTAAGAGCGAGAGCCAGTTCGTCCGGTCTGCTCAACATCGGCAAATGTCCTGTTTCCAGCGCTTCGACATGCTGCGGAGCAAGATTGGAAATCATTTGATCTTGCAAAGACGAGCTCATCTCCCGGTCATTCGCCAACTTTACATATAGTTTGGGCACGTTCGGAGCCGTCGCTTCCGACCGGTCCGTATAAACGCGAATCGATTCCGCCACGAAGCTTCCCGCGACTTCCGCCGCTTGCTCCGGTGTAACATCGCTGCATAATCCTTTAAGAATGGCCGATTCGGGCGGTTTCGTCCCGAATATGCGCATAAGGACACCCGTTAACATACGCTGGGCAAAAGGCAGAACCGACAGAAACGAGCCCCCCTGTTTGGGAATAGCGGCGCCGACCGCGGCAAAGCCGGCCAGCCGTTCCGGCATATCGCCGGCAACCTTAAGGGCGACTACACCGCCCAATGAATGCGCCACGATAATGAATTTTTCAACTTCCCACGCTTCCAGCCGCCGTTTAATATGCGAGGCATAATCTTGCAGTGTAAGCTTGCGCCTGTTCTGAGGATAATCAATCAGCAGAAACGGGGCGTTTATTCCGGCGGCAACCTGCTCCCATATTTCGCTTTTCAACCCTGCTCCCTGAATGAATACGACACCGACAGTTCTCATTATAATGTGATTCTCCTCTAATATTTAATAATCCTATTATATAAATACTTTCATGACAGACCGTGTCAGTGGAGATTTTATTTTCGTGTGAGGTTTATATTATTCTGGAAATATATTGATTTATATTGTAAATTAATCAGGTAGGTCAAAAGTCTCCCAGTTGAATGAGGTGTATTATGGTTAGCGAGAAAAATAGAGTCATGCTTATTATTTCTGTATTAGTGGTTGCGTTATCATTAATTGTTCATTGGCTGCACCGCGGGCTGCATCTTTTCAGCGGGACGGGCCATGCGGCCGACGGGTCCTTGTCGTGGCTGCAAAACTCGTTTCTGATTATTCCCGCGGTCACTGCCGCCGTCGCATTTGCACTGATGCGTATCAGCTCGAGCCACCCGTCCGTCCCGTTGTTGAATACGCTCTCTTTGACTATGGCGAGCATTTCGATGATTGCAGGCGGCGGTGGGATGGTGGAGTATCATTTTTCCATCTTTATGGTGCTCGCCATCATTGTATACTACGATAAAATTTCGCTGCTGCTTGTAAGTACCGTTCTATTTGCGGCGCAGCACCTCATCGGCTATCTCTCGTTCAGAGAGTTGGTTTATGGAACCGCGGACTATTCGTTTTCCATGGTAATCATACATATTTTATTTGTCGTGCTGTTTGACGCCGGAGTAATATATCAGATTTTAGTGCGGAGAAAAGTATCCGAGTCAGCCGAAAAATCGCAGAACGAGAAGCTGCGGCATACGGTTGAAACGATCATTCAAAATATATCGGCCTCGTCCGCGGAGGTCACCGGAAACTCGAAGCAGCTGCTCGAAACGTCCACCCGGCTGAACCAATTGTCTGCCGAAGTATTGGGTATTATGAAAGTACTGTCGGATGTATCGAAGCAACAGGATGCGGGAACGAGGGAAAGCTCGAGAGCGATGGGGGAGTTGGCGGCCGGCATTTCCATGATAGCGGACACTTGCGGCCGTGTCACGGAGGAGACGGTGCAATCGTCGTTGGAAGTGAAGAAAGGCAGCCAGTCGATTCAATCCGCCATTGCCGTAATGGCGGAGGTCAGCGAAGTCATGCAATCCGCAACGGAAAAATTCGGCATTCTGGAACAGAGGTCGTCGGAGATTGAAGGCATAACCGCCATAAATAACGATATTGCCGCACAAACCAATTTGTTGGCGCTGAATGCGTCGATCGAAGCGGCGAAAGCGGGCGAACACGGGCGGGGCTTTGCGGTCGTTGCGCAGGAAATCCGGAAGCTGGCGGATCAGTCGAACCGGGCAACCGACCAAATTGCGCAAGTGGTCGGCGAAATTCAACTGGAAATTCAGGTGGCGAAGCAATCGCTGGAGAAAGTGTTGGCGGAGGTCGAACAAGGAAATCGCGCGGTATTGTCATCGGGAGACGCCTTCCAACGAATCTCGCAATCGATTCTATCGGTCGTCGACGGGATGAATACGGTAGCTTCCACATCCGAGCAGCTTTCCTCAAGCACGCAAGAGATTACGGCCACCTTCGAAGACATCACCCAAACATCCGGGAATGTCGCAGACAGCGTAAAGAACGTATCGGCGCTCTCGGATGAACAAATCAGGTGGATTCAACAATGCAACGAGCTTTCGTCGAAGATGGAACAGCTCAGCAAGCAGCTGAATGAGGTTATCGTCATCACCCGGCAAACGTTTATAAAGTGAATTCCGATCGGACAGGGCTTTTTACTATAGGGACGATCCAAGAGGTTCCCTTGACACACACACCCTCTTGCGGGATCCCTATGTTCCGATATGTGCATGGCTCCCCTCCCCGATACTCTCACACTCTCGTGCGAGCACTGTCCCTTTGGTTCAGAAAATGCGCAAAGGTCGTCAATACAGGGACAAACTAACAATGTATGAGCTGTCGGGATAGTGTGCGCATGAGGAGAGACGGAACATGAAGTCGGGGAAAGCGAGGATCAAACGATCTGAAACTAAGGGATAGTGTGCGCATGAGGAGAGACGGAACATGAAGTCAGGGAAAGCGAGGATCAAACGATCTGAAACTAAGGGATAGTGTGCGCATGAGGAGAGCCGGAACACGAAGTCGGGGAAAGCGAGGATCAAACGATCTGAAACTAAGGGATGTGTGCGCATGAGGAGGAGACGAATGTGAAGTCGGGGAAATATTAGAACGGATGAACGGAACATCTGAAACAAGGGGAGAGCGTGCGAAAGAGGTTGCGAAACGTGAAGGAACTTTTTCTATTGCGGCGCCGCACCCAGGATTCTGGTACAGTGTATGCAGTAGAACGTTCAGAGGGAAGTTTTTGCGAAATGGAAAAAGAGCTTGGTATTGCGGGAAGAGTTGCATACGATGTGGAAAAATGCGGAGCCGAGAGGAGTGATGTGAAATGGTGAGTTCCGGTACGTTGATTGCCTTTGCAATCGTTTCACTCGGCATGGTTTGTTCTCCGGGGCCTAATATGATTTACCTGCTTTCCCGTTCCGTTTCGCAGGGACGGGCGGCTGGTGTGGTCTCGCTGCTAGGAGTTATTCTTGGATTCGTATTTTATATCATCGCAACCATGCTCGGCCTATCTGCGCTATTCCTGATAGTCCCGTACGTCTATGAAACTGTAAAGTGGGCGGGGGCCGTCTACTTGCTCTGGCTCGCTTGGAATTCGGTGAAACCAGGTGCCGCTTCCATTTTTAAGCCTCACACGCTCTCAGTTGAACCTCCGAAAAAGCTATTCTTAATGGGATTCATGACAAATCTGCTAAACCCGAAAATTGCCGTTTTGTACGTGTCGCTGCTGCCTCAGTTTGTAGATCCTTCGCGAGGATCGGTGCTGTTGCAAAGCGCAACATTAGGTCTCACGCAAATTGTCGTCAGCTTTGCGGTGAACCTGCTGATTGTTCTTGCAGCAAGTAATGTCGCTTCTTGGTTTGGCACACGCCCGATGTGGCTTCGTATGCAGCAGTGGCTTATGGCAAGCGTGCTGACGGGTCTTGCGGCCCGACTTGCTTTTGATCGCAGATAGCTAACTCACTGCTCTTGTTTCACATTGATACAACGTGGTGCAATCGCGTCGCACGAAGCCTCCCCATAACATCAGTTTTATCCACCAAATGTACAAAATTGTCCTCCTGCGCCGACGATTCTAGTGATTGTTCAAATGAGTGCGGTAGAACGCGGTCCGGTATTCGGTCGGCGTAATATTTTCGTACTTCTTAAACAGCCTCATGAAATACTTCTCGTCGTCGATGCCCACAATCTTCGAGATTTCCTTGATGCTCTTTCTGCTTCTCGACAACATATCCTTCGCCTTCGATATTTTCATCAGATGAATATACTCCTGAAGATTGATGCCTGTCCGTCTTTTAAACACCCTGGACAAATAGTCGCGGTTATAATTGAATTTCTCCGCAATGTCCGAAACCGAAATGTCGCTCATCGCGTGAATTCTGATCCATTCGATGATTTCGGCTATATGGCGCTCTCCTTCGGATTTTTGCTGCGTAAGAAAGTAGTCGGTGATCGTCTGTTCCGACAGCTCGATGAGCAGAGAAGTCATTACGTAGTTTGCGCTTTGCAGCGTGTAGTAGTTCGAGTTGACGACATGCTGCAGCTGTTGAAACATGATATTGATTTTCTCAATCCCTTGCGGCGTAAAAAACAAAGGGATATATATGTTGGATATGCGCCTTTCGGAGTCCGGTTTTTTGATCTCAGCCACTTCCTGCTCCATCGCCGCATCGTCTATCAGCTCGTACGAAGCGGGAGCGAAGTGAAACCAGAAGAAAGACACCTCTTTCTCGCAAACCTTGTTTCCGCCGTGAACCCGTTTGGGCAGCAGCAGGAGCACATTTCCGGGACGCACCTCGTAATCCGTATCTTCGGTGCTGATGTGCAGACATTTATTCACGCCGATAATGATTTCGAAATCGTCGATCGATCTGCGGGAATGCGTCCAAGGCACATTGGAAATAAATTGTCCGGACGAAATAAATTCAAGCGGGCGTTCGATGCCGGTCTTCAAATATAACAAGGTTCCATCCCTCCAATAAGCGAATATCGATCCTGAAGATATAGTCAGTTTTATCCACCAAATATCATGGTTGGGCTACTTACAAGCAAACAGCCGGATGATATGATATTTTTGCAAGCGTTTGCAAGCGTTTGACAGTAGCATGCAACTGCAGTTTGCATTAGTAACCTGAACAAGAAAGTCGAAGGAGGGTTATGGATTGAAAAAGCAGCGATTACGAACTTTGGCTGCCGTCTTGTTCTGCGCGCTCATAGCTTCGGCATGTTCCGGCGGCGGCGGAAGCACCGCAACGAACACCAATGAGGGCGGCTCCGGCGGAGGCGACGGCAAAACCGTCACCTTGAAGTTTATGGGATGGGAAGCCAGTCCGCTGGAGACCGAAAGCGTAAAGAAGGGCCTCGACAAGTTTATGAAGGAGCACCCCAACATCAAGGTGGAATACCAGCCGGTGCCTGGAGCGCAGTACTCCCAGAAGCTGCTGACGATGTTGGCCGGCAATGCGGCTCCGGACGTGTTCTTCCTCGGAGCGACCGATTACCGCTCATTCCAAGAACGCGACGTGCTGCTTGATCTGACCCCGATGTTCGAAACGGAAATGTCCATCGACGATTTCATTCCTTCCTCCGCAACCATCATGTCCATCGACGGCAAAATTTATGGTGTCAGCAGCTGTACCGTCTCTCCTGTATTGTATTACAACAAGGACATCTTTGATAAGGCGAATCTTCCATACCCGCCCAGCGACCCGGCGAAAGCATGGACGTGGTCCGAGTTCCGGGACGCCGCCAAGAAGCTGACAGTGACGGAAGGCGGCAAAGTTACGCAATACGGCTTCTTCGGACTGGAGAGTTTCTATATGACGGGCGCCATGCTGTTCTCCAACGGCGCCGAGCTGTTTAACGAAGACGGAACGCAAATGCGCGTCAATAGCCCGCAGGCGAAAGAAGTGCTTCAGGCCGTCCTCGATCTCAGGCTGAAAGACGGCGCCTCCCCAACCGCCAAAACATTGGAAAGCATCGGCATGAGCCCGGCCCAAATGCTGCAAACCGGCAAGGTCGCCATGATGGTCGACGGCTCCTGGGCGCTCCAAGAGCTCGCGGCCATGAAGTTTCCGGTCGGCGTTGCGTCGCTTCCGAAGTTCCAAGAGGCGAAGACGCACGGCCAAGCGCACGTGCATTCCGCATGGGCGAAAACCAAGCATCCGAAAGAGGCGTGGGAGCTCGTGAAGTTTCTCTCCTCTGAAGAATATCAGATCGATTTGATTTCCGCAGGCCTGTGGATGCCTAACCGCAAATCGCTTTATACGGAAGAAGGCATTGCGAAATGGTATAACGATAAAGTTCATCCCGAAGGTTTCAAGGAGCTCATACCGTTCTTCCGGGACGCCGAGCCTTATCCGTTCGCACTCATCCGCCACAACAAAGTGAACTCCATTATCACGGAAGAGACGGATAAGCTATGGTACTCCGGCCAATCCGCGGACGATACGGTGAAAAACATCGAAACGAGAGCAAACGAAGAACTGGCAAAATAACGCGGGAATCGCCCCGGAAGATCATTCTGGGGCTTCCTCATTGGGGGGATGACATGATTTTGGAAAGTAGAGGGCAGGTCAAGAAATTGTTTTACAAAGACGCGACCTGGGCGTTCCTCCTGCTGCTGCCCAACATTGCCGGGTTTCTCGTTTTCACGTTTTTTCCGGTGATCGCGTCCTTTTTGCTCAGTTTCACGTCTTGGGATATGTTGAAGCCGATTGAGTGGGTCGGATTGCAAAATTACTACGATCTGTGGAAAGACGAAACGTTCATTAAAGTGTTGTGGAACACGATTTATTTTTCGGCGGTTTCCGTTCCCGCAGGTATCTTCATTTCATTGTTTCTGGCCATTGCGCTCGATCAAAACATCAAATTCAAGAAGTTTTACCGAGCGGCGTATTTTCTGCCTGTCGTCTCTTCCATGGTCGCGGTCGCCGTCGTGTGGCAATGGATATATAATCCTGAGTACGGCATCCTGAATTATTTCTTGGGGTGGTTCGGGATTGACGGGCCGGATTGGCTGACCAGCACCGTATGGGCGATGCCGGCGGTCATCCTCACCAGCGTGTGGAAAAATCTCGGCTTCAATATGTTGATTTTCTTGGCCGGATTGCAGTCGATCCCGGAAAGCTATTACGAGGCGGCGGACATCGACGGAGCGAAATGGCACCAGAAGTTTCGTTATATCACGGTTCCGCTGCTTTCTCCGACGACGTTCTTCGTCAGCGTCATGTCGTTCATCGGCTCGTTCCAGGTGTTCGATTCGGTATTCCTGATGACGCAAGGCGGACCGGCCCGCTCGACCTCGGTTATTGTGTACTATTTGTATGAAAATGCGTTCAAGTACTTCTATATGGGCTATGCGAGCGCGATGGCGTACATTTTATTCTTCATGGTGTTTCTCATTACGTTGGTTCAATTTTGGCATCAGAAAAAATGGGGCGTGTATTAAGGAGGGAATTCATCAGTGAGAACGAAAGTGTCATTGCGAATTTCCGCGCACCTCATACTGCTCGCCGGCGCCGTTACGATGATTTTGCCTTTCATATGGACGGTCAGCACGTCATTGAAGCATATCGGCGAAGTGTTCGTGTTTCCGCCGACGTTCGCGGGGGAACAGTTCCGGTGGGAAAATTATTTGCGCATTTCCGACCGGTTCCCGTTCGACATCTATTTTCTGAACAGCTTGAAAATTACCGTCATCGTTACGATCGCCCAGCTTTTGACCAGCTCGATGGCAGGATTCGTGTTCGCGCGGCTCCGGTTCCGGTACCGGGAGCTGCTGTTCGGGTTATATATAGCGACGATGATGGTGCCTGCGCAAGTGACGATGATTCCGAACTTCATCATTATGCGGTATTACAATCTGGTCGACACGCATTGGTCGCTCGTGCTGCCGGCGCTCGTATCTGCGTTCGGCACGTTCCTGCTGCGCCAGTTTTTCTTGACGATTCCCGCTTCGCTGGAGGACGCCGCCAAGATCGACGGCTGCACGCCGTTCGGGGTATATTGGCGCATCTTCGTCCCGTTGTCCAAGCCGGCCGTCGCTACATTAGGCGTCTTCGTGTTTATGGGCACTTGGAATGATTTCCTGGCGCCTCTCGTTTACATCAACACGCAAAGCAAAATGACGCTTCCGCTGGGGCTCGCCTCCATGCAGGGCATGTACTCCACCGATTGGCCGGTGCTCATGGCCGGTACCGTTATCGCGATACTTCCGTTGATCGTAATCTTTTTGTTGGCGCAAGATTTCTTTATTAAAGGCGTCACATTGTCGGGCCTCAAAGGCGAATGAATCAGAGTTGGGAGAGATGAACATGGAAAATACAGAGAATGCGTTGAAGAAGCGTATGGAACCCGTGTCTTTGCGGCAGGTGAAAATCGAGGACTCGTTCTGGTCGCCCCGGCAGCGCAACATTATCGACACCGTCGTTCCTTATCAGTGGGATGCGTTGAACGATTCGATTCCCGGCGCCGAGCCGAGCCATACGATCGAAAACTTCCGCATCGCCGCGGGGGAAGCCGAGGGCGAGTATTACGGGATGGTGTTCCAGGACAGCGACCTTGGGAAGTGGCTGGAAACCGTCGGTTTCGTTCTTTCGATCGATCGGGATGAGAAGCTCGAGGCGATCGCCGACGAAGTGATCGGGCTGCTCGGCCGGGCCCAGCAGCCTGACGGATATTTGAACACGTATTACACGGTGAAGGAGCCGGACGCTCGTTGGACGAACTTGCGCGACAACCATGAATTGTATTGCGCCGGCCATCTGATGGAGGCGGCGGTTGCTTATTTCGAAGCTACCGGCAAAAGGCAATTTCTCGATATCATGTGCCGTTACGCCGATTACATCGGAGCCGTCTTCGGCGCCGAGCCCGGCAAGAAGCCCGGTTACGACGGTCATCCCGAAGTGGAGCTGGCGCTGGTGAAGCTGTACCAGGCGACCGGAAACGAGAAATACTTGGAGCTGAGCAAGTTTTTCGTCGACGAGCGGGGGCGGCAGCCGCATTTCTTCGACAAGGAAGCCGAGGAGCGCGAAGAGAAGCAGGTGAAGAGCCGTCCGAAGCGCTTCTACGATTATTTCCAAGCGCATCTCCCGGTACGCGAACAAGAGACGGCCGAAGGACACTCCGTACGCGCGGTGTATTTGTACAGCGCAATGGCCGATTTGGCCGCCGATTATAACGATCCGGAGCTGCTGGATATTTGCAAGAAGCTTTGGAAGGACGTAACGAGAAGAAAGATGTACGTGACGGGCGGGATCGGTTCGTCCTCGCACGGGGAGCGGTTTACGGTTCCGTTCGATTTGCCGAACGACCGCGCCTACGCGGAAACGTGCGCATCGATCGGCTTGATGTTTTGGGCGCAGCGGATGCTGCAAATCGAGGCGGACCGCGATTATGCGGATGTGATGGAGCTGGCTTTGTACAACGGCGTGTTAAGCGGCATTTCGTTGGACGGGAAAAGCTATTTCTACGTCAATCCGCTTGAAGTGTGGCCCGATACGGCAAACTTCCGCCACGATATGTCAAGCGTGAAGGTGACCCGCCAGCCATGGTTCGGCTGCGCGTGCTGTCCGCCGAACATCGCCCGTCTTATCGCGTCGCTGGGACAATACGCGTACTCGGTAAATAGCGGGGGGCAGGAGTTGTACGTTCATCTCTATGTCGGCAGCAAGCTTTCTGCGGACATCGGTGGCCGGTCTGTGCAGCTGACTCAGGAAACGAACTATCCGTGGGACGGACGCGCTTCGATTTCGTTGGGCGGCATGGAGCAGCCGGTCGAATTCGCTTTGGCGCTGCGGGTGCCTTCGTGGTGCGGGAAAGCGGTTGTAACCGTCAACGGTGAAGATGTTGCGGCTGCACCGGCTGAGAACGGCTACGTGTATATTCGCCGGGTCTGGCATGACGGCGACCGGGTGGAGCTGTCGATGGCGATGGAAGTGGCGGTCGTGCGTTCGCATCCGAACGTTCGGGAGAACGCGGGCAAAGTCGCTTTGAAGCGCGGGCCGATCGTGTTCTGCTTGGAGGAGGCGGATAACGGAGCGAATTTGCAGGACATCGTTCTGCCCGCGGATGCGCGGTTGGAGGCGCGTTTCGAAGAGGGGCTTCTTGGCGGCGTCACCGTCATAACCGGCGAGGCGCTGCGAACCGATCCCGAAGACATCGACGATGACGCGTTGTATATCGCCGGAGCTGCGGCCAGGCGAACAGTCCCGGCTTCCATCCGGGCGATCCCGTATTATGCATGGAGCAACCGCGGCCCGGGCGAAATGACCGTCTGGATCAGAAGCCAGGCGTAAGTCTGCCGCCTTTGGCCACCGGCGTTCAGCGGTAAGTTTTACCGCTGCACCGGTGGCAGCATCGATTTGTTTGACTTTTGCCTCTCCAATCGCGAACATTTTTTCACACACTTCTTCCACAAATTTATCCGGGTTATTCCACACTCTCCTACTAGACTGAACTCGTAAACAAAATCCACCAATTGAAGGAGAGACGGAAAATGAAGAAAAAGGTTGCAGTAATGTTGGCTTGTGTGATGATGTTCGCGGGAATCGGAAGCGCGCTCGCCCAAGAGGCGCCGGCTGTCCCGCCGGTGAACGAAAGCGCGGTGGAGGCGGTCGACGAAACGGCGGTTCAGGTCCAAAAGCTTGAAGTGTTAAAGGAGTTCCGCGACGAGCTGCATGCAGTTAACGGCAAAAGACGGCAAAAAGGAAAAGGCGCAGCTTCACATTAACGGAGCAATCGCCATCTTCGGCGACATTAACGCGAAACTCGGGTACAAGATCGTCTTGCTCGATAAGATTATTGCGATCTTGAACTGATTGCGCGAGTTCAACGCACGAACACAAGGGGCAGGGGTAACCCTGTCCTATTTTCGTTCGCTCACTCTCCCGTTCGTTCAGGAAACTCTCGTAATAGAGTTCCGGACAGGCTTATATAATGGCAGCATCAATTGCGGAATGAATCATGAAGCTGCGTCTGAGTGAAGGGGAGAGCGAGCGAAAGAAACGATAAAAGAAGAGTAAACGGTACAATCCCTCACTCCCACTTGGCGGTGCTATAATAGAGATGTTAGAAGGAGAGTGTCGGCGTGAAGCACATTTTTGTAGTGGATGACGAGAAGAGTATTAGAGATATTTTGAAAAAGTATATTGAAAACTAAGGCTATAAAGTGACCATGTTCGACAACGGCAGCACGGTGCTGCCGGAAATCGGGCGGCTTAAACCCGACCTTCTTGTGATTGATATTATGATGCCCGGGATCGACGGAATGGAATTGTGCAAACAAATTCGCAGAACGAGCGACATTCCGATTGTTTTCGTCACCGCCAGAGGCGAGGAGATCGACCGGGTGCTCGGGTTGGAGTTGGGAGCGGACGATTACTTGACGAAGCCGTTCAGCCCGCGGGAGCTGTTGGCGCGATTCAAGAACATTTTTAAGAGACTGGAAAAAACGCATCCGAATAACGCTAGCATCGCCATTAAAGATATAGAGCTGTACAAGGATCGCAGAGTGGTGCAAAAAGACGGGCAGGAAATCAAACTGACGGCGAAAGAGTATGAGCTGTTCGAATTTTTGGCCGGGCACCGGAATTTGCCGTTCACGAGAGTGCAGCTCGTGCAAAAAATATGGGGTTACGACTATTTAGGCGACGACCGGCTTGTCGACGATTTGGTGAAACGCATCCGGAAGAAGATTCGCCAACGTAAGAGCCAGCGATTTCAAGACGCTGCAGTGGCTGGACCGGCAAGACGATTCGGACTACTTGATCGTAAGACGTCCGATTGAAACAAAGGACGGTATGGCGAAAGGCCGAATCTTGATCGCAACCAAGATCGAAGCGGTAATTCGTATGGTTTTGCCGGCAGGCATTTTACTTTCGGAGTAGGGGTATAGAATAGCGCGTGTAATGAATAATTATATACATAAGAATTTACCTTTTCATGCCCTGAAAATCTTATGTTATAAAAAAGGAGGTTTGGAATGGATCAAGCCAATGTGGAGATCTATGAATTACTATCCCTGGAAGAGTATCGGCTTTATGTGGAATTTCGAAGGAAATTAAACGTCTCGCGGTCATCGGCCGAAGCAAAGGGATACTATGTAAAAGCTCAAGACATACTGAGAAAGGCTCAAGAGCGCTTGTCGGCTCTTTGAGCCTTATTTTGTTCCAAATACAGCCAATTCGTGATAAAATGATAGAAAACAAAGGGAGCAACAGCGTGCAAGATCAAGTGATCTGGGTTATCCTGTCTCTCATTATCGGGGCTTTCGGAGGTTATTTAAACACGCTGCTTTCGTCGGAAGGTTTTCTTCCTCCGTACATATTTGAAGATGAAAACCAACGGCAGCGATGGTCGATCGGCAGTTGGAGGGAAGTAGTCCTGGGCGCTGCAGCGGGTTTCGTCTCTTGCGTTATTTCAATCGCGACTTCGGAGCCGACGATATGGACGATCGTCTTGTATGCTATACTAACCGGAATCAGCGGCGGTTCATATCTAAACAAACTTGCAGAAAAACATACGAATACGGCAATCATAGATTACAATCGGCGGCTGGATGATATGGAGAAACGTTTGAAGGAAGCAGGAAGAAACTCAGAGGGAAAAAAGGAGTGAGTTATTCCATGTGGGAATCAAAAGAAAAAGAAGCGCAGACTCAAGAACCGATTGTGCTGAACCCGAATGAGATGGAAACGTACCGTGAACTTCGCAAACAATTGAACCGGGCGCGGAGTACGAGAGAGGCAAAAGCCATCTATAACCGAATCATGGAGTTGGTCAACCATAGACAGAGCAGTTGATGAAATCCTCCCTACTAAGGGAGTTTTTTGTATAAGGGAGAGAAGATGAACATGGCGAAGGACAAAACGGCGTGCGTAACCGGCACGGACAGAGGGGTCGGACTTGCGCTTGTCAAGCATTTGCTGCATGCGGGGTATACGGTTTTTGCGGGCGGCATCATGAAAGAGAATGAAGAGACGGACCGGCTTGCACAGCAGTTCCCCGGCATGCTGCACGCATTTGTATTGGATGTGGGAAGCGACCGGAGCGTGAAGGAAGCAGCCGATTTTATCAAGAGCAAGACCGGCCGGTTGGATCTCTTGATCAATAACGCGGCGATACTCGGTGATACGAACAATACGATCGAAGACGACATCGACTTCGATGAAGTCCAGCGCGTGTATAACGTGACGGCCGTCGGAGCGATCCGGATGTCGAACGCGCTCATCCGCCCGATAATGAACGGCGGCAAGTTGATCGTCAACATTTCGTCGGAAGCCGGGAGCATCGGGCAAAGCTACCGCGAAGCATGGTTCGGCTACTGCATGGCGAAGGCGGCGTTGAATATGGGATCCGCAATCATCCATAACAAAATTCGCAAGAACGGCGGACGGGTCATCCTGCTTCACCCCGGCTGGGTCAAGTCGTATATGAGAGGCACGTTTGACGCCGCCGCGACCTATACGCCGGAAGAAGCGGCGGCCAACATTATGAGACGGATCGAGGAATACAAAGATGAGATCCGCGAAAAGCCGGTTTACATCGAAGCGGACACCGGCAAAGAGCTGACATGGTGAGCCGGACGAACGAAACGGGAGGAGAAGAGCATATGAACGAGAAGACGAACGTACTGTTGATCGGCGACAACGCTAACGCACCGTGGCACCCGTTGGAGCCCGCGCGGTTGGAGCTTGAGGCGATACTTGGCGGAGAGTTTCGGCTGGAGAGCTCGGAAGATTATAACCGCTTCGCAGCGTTGGACCCCGAACAGCTTCCGTTATGCATCAGCTATACGGACTGCTGAAACCGCGACCTTGCGCCGGAACAAATTGCCGGGTTGCTGCGGTATGTGGCGGGCGGCGGCGGCTTGCTCGCGATCCATAACGGCATTTCGGTGCAGCGCAGCGACGTACTGGCTCAGTTGATCGGCGCGAAGTTTACGGGGCATCCGCCCTACCAACCGCTGAACTACTACGGAACGGCGAAGGACCATCCGCTGCTCGAGGGCGTGGAGGATTTTGCAGTGGATGAAGAGCCGTACATGTTCGAGTTCGACCCGTTCGCCAACATTCGGATTTTCCTCGAATACGAATTCGAAGGAAAACGGATCCCCGCAGGATGGGAGCGCGCTTACGGCCTTGGGAAAGTGGTTTACTTGCAGCCGGGGCATCACGCCCCGTCATTCAAACCGGCGGCATACCGTCGCTTGATCCTTAATAGCGCGCGCTGGGAAGGACTCAGCCTGTAGACAAAGTTCCGTTTGGAACAGAGTCTGCAGGCTTTTTTTTGTCCCGCTAGCATCCCATATTCATAAATTTTTTATATACATTTAACAGACAAATAACAGTTACCGTTTACAGTCTACTAGAAAAACAATTTGAACAGGGAAAGAGGGATAAATAGTGGATAAGAGAAAATCAAACGGTCTATTCGTTTTCGAAAAATTGAACTCGGAGAGAATGGACAGGCGAAAATTTTTGCGTGCGACAAGTAAGTATGCGGCGCTTTCGCTCGGATTAACCATCGCCAGCTCGCTTCAGGGCAAAGTTGTCCTCGGGGCGGCAGAGGAAATAAGATCGTATCCGTTTACCCTTGGTGTCGCCTCCGGAGATCCGTTGCCGGACAGTGTGGTGTTATGGACCCGGTTGGCCCCCGAGCCGCTGAACGGAGGCGGAATGCCGTTTTACGACGTGCCGGTAAGATGGGAGATCGCAGCTGATGAAGGCTTTAGCAATGTCGTAAAGCATGGGGTTGAGTTCGCCAGACAACAGTTAGGACATTCGGTGCATGTTGAGGTGGACGGCTTGGAGCCGAACTCCGTCTATTACTACCGGTTTAAGGTCGGAGCGGATATCAGTCCGGTAGGGCGTACAAAGACGTTGCCGGCTTTCGGAAGCCAAGTGGACAAGATGTCATTTGCTTTTGCTTCTTGCCAGAATTGGCAGCAGGGGTATTATACCGCTTATAAACACATGGCCCAGGAAGAGCTTGATATCGTGTTTCATCTTGGAGATTACATCTATGAAGGCGGCATCAACCCGAGAGTTCGAGCGCATAACAGCGATGAAATCATCACGTTGGAAGATTACCGCAACCGCTATGCTCTCTACAAAAGCGACGAAAATTTGCGTGCGGCGCATGAAGCTTTTCCTTGGGTGGTCACAACGGACGATCATGAGGTGGAGAACAACTTCGCCGGCTTAATTCCGGAAAAGGACCAGCCGATCGAGCCGTTTATACAGCGCCGCGCTGCCGCCTACCAAGCCTATTATGAGCATATGCCCCTAAGGAGCTCCTCATTGCCTCAAGGAGCCTACATACAATTGTACAGACGGCTTTCTTTTGGCAATTTGCTGGATTTTCATGTTCTTGATACCCGCCAGTACCGGGATGACCAAGCAAACGGAGACGGCCGCAAGCCTCCAAGTCCGGAATCCATGGATCCGAACAGAACGCTTATGGGGGCGGAGCAGGAGCGGTGGCTGCTGGAAGGACTGGGTAATTCCAAGTCGCATTGGAATGTGATGGCTCAACAGGTATTCTTTGCGAAGCGGGATTTTAAGGGCGGAACCGGAGAGGAAGTAAGCATGGATGCATGGGACGGCTACCCGGCCAACCGTGACCGCATTCTAAACTTCATTAAGGAGAAAGGGATTTCCAATTTTGTCGTTCTGACCGGCGACGTCCATAACAGCTGGGCGAATGAAATCAAAGCCGATTTCGCCGATCCGTCCTCTTCAAGCATCGGCGTTGAGTTTGTCGGAACCTCCATCTCTTCAGGAGGTGACGGATCGGAAGCCAACGCTGTAAGTGAGACGGTTATGGCGGAAAATCCGCATATCAAGTTCCATAACAACTTTCGCGGGTACGTGCGCTGCACGGTAACTCCCGAAATTTGGCTGGCCGATTACCGGACAGTTCCTTATGTGAGCCGTCCTGGCGCACCGATTGCAACGCGGGCATCTTTCATTGTTGAGAGCGGCAAACAACAGTTGAACAAAATTTATGACGCTCCTTTGACGATAGCAGCGAAATAATGGGAATTCGCGGCATCAAATAAATTATTGTAGAGAAGCGATTATTATTTAAGTCCATCCTTTGCGGGATGGACTTTTATTTATTCTTCCTGAATAACGCAGTCCATAGAAATGACTCGCCAAATAATGAGTCCGGTTGTTCGATTTTTCGCATGCGTCTGAATTGGATTACCTCGAAGTCCCTAAATATCGCTTTTATTTTTTCCTCCGTATAACCTAATCCGCCTTTCAGGCTTCGCTGCCGGTATACTTCCCAATCGGTCATGTCCGCACCCATGCCTCCTAATGCGAAGCATACTAAGCCGAAGTGTCCGCCCGGTTTCAGTCCTCTGTTCAACATGTCAAGATAAGTGATTCTCCGGTGAGGGAGAATATGATGGAAGCATCCGCAATCGTAAATAAAATCGTAGGATTCCGGTTCAATAGTAAGGTCAAAAATATTTTTGCAAAGAAAATTAACCTGCTTATTGTTAGCCTTCGCACGTTCCATTCCCCAATTGACAGCCTCTTGTGAAATATCTACGGCATCCACGGTACACCCTTGTTCCGTCATATAGAAAGCATTTCGGCCGGCGCCGCAGCCTAATTCCAGAACCCTTCCCGCTTTAATATGTTGATCCTGGAAGTATTGAACTAAGTTTTCGTCCGGAGCATTCACGAAAAAGGGGATGCCTTTACCTCTGTCGGAATAAAACGTGTCCCACCACTGCCCTTCTTCTCTAAAGAGAGAGTCCAGCATATCTAACAAATCTTGCACATTATGAATTGCCTCTACGGTCATAGAGTTGTTGTCTCCTTTTGTAATCGTAATAGCGAAGCATTTCATCTAAATACGTAATTACGTAATTATTATATAACATAAAATATTGCGTGTAAATAATCGGCAAAATATTGTTGACACGTTACCTAAAGGTAACCTATTATAGGTGGCAGAGGAAAGCATCAATTCCAATTCAAGGGAGAGGTATGCGCAATGTTAACGAACGAGGAAATAAAAGCTTATTTACATAGAATCGGTGTTCCAGATGTTCAGCCTCCTACCAAAGCTTATTTATTTGAGCTTCATAAAGCTCATGTGGAGAACGTTCCCTGGGAAACGGTTGATATTTTTGCGGGAAGGCCGGCTTCCATCGATATTGATCAATCCGTGCAGCTTATTATCAGCGGCAGAAGCGGTTATTGCTTTCATCTGAACGGAGCGTTCAGCGCTCTTCTCCGTTCCTTGGGGTATAACGTTAGTTGGCACAGGGCCGGCGTCCAGCCGTTGGGAGAAGAGCCGCGGATCAATTCTTTTCATCTCGGATTAACGGTAAGCTTGCCTGAAGAACAGGAAGAGAGATGGATCATTGATGTCGGCCTTGGCGATATGCCTTATGAACCGGTGCCGCTTCAATCGGGACATTATGAGCAGGGTCCGTTAAATTACAAGGTTACGGAATCCGGCGTCGCTAAGAACGGATGGCGCTTGGTGCACGACCCTCTCGCTTCGTTCACCGGAGTGGATTACGCTCCTGAGGCCGTATACGAATTGGATGAGTTTAAGCCGAAGCATGATCATTACAGCCTTTCGCCGGAGTCGCCATGGATTAATTTGTTTCTTGTCCGGCATAGGCACGCTTCCGGAAGTAATGAACTTAGAGGCTGCATTTGGAGCAAACGGGACGGCAGCGGCATCGAAAAGATAGAGATTCGGACGAAATCGCAATGGCTTGAAGTTTTGGGTGATGTTTTCGGCGAGCGTCTGGTCAACTACAGCAACCAAGAACGGGACGATATATGGAAGAAGATTGTGGCAAAGCACGAGGAATGGAAGCGATTGAAGGGGCTATGAGCAGGGGATGGAAAAGGTTCTCGAAGGCGGACTGTCGATTATTTTTCAATGCAAGAGCAACACAGGCGATGCAGCATTTCGGAACCGCGCCAGTCGAACATGAATACCGTGATAACGATTTTGCGCATCATGATTGGGATTTCGGGCACGTGTTCAAATTTCCGTTCAGTTTTTATAACCATTTAAACAGACTTTCGGTACGAAACGACGCAGCCGTTTATGTACATTCCATTGCCAAAGTGATATGTCGAAGGAGTCGTGCGGTAGTCGGATAACTTTTATGGAAATAGGTTGTATTCAAATGGTCGTCGGATTGCCATAATTGTAGCGAATTCCGACGATCGGGATCTATTATGGCAATACTCTGTTCATAAACGGTTGTTTAGACGACAGATTACGTACAGACTATTGCCATAGTCGCAGAAGTACGAAAAAACTCACCCGATGGAATGCGAAACAACGACCATTTGTGTACATTCCGTTGCCATAATGATCATTCGCTGGACAAATGTATCACACGTTTGAAAAATAAGTTTCGTGAAGATCACCTATATTCGGACAATTAATGTCCGGATACGTTTGATACGAATGCCGGATTCAGGCGCTGAAATAATCCCGAATCCCCTAGATTTAACAAACTAGCGGTGAATTTTACCGTTTTCGCTGGGCTCACCGGAAGCAATCTGACTATAACGAACAAGAAAAATTTACTTTCGCAAAAATTCGTTTAATTTATCTATGCACTTTTCGAATATACGAATCTCCTGTTCGTCCAATTGGGAGCGAAGCTGATCATAGAATCGGAGATGCGCTTCTTCGTGGGCTGCGTTAGCGTCCTTTCCAATTTCGGTGAGTGAAATCAATGTCGCTCTCGAATCATGCGGGTGCGGCGAACGAATCACGAGTTCTTTCGCTTCCAGACGCGCGATGAGCTGCGTCACCGCGCCTTTCGTAATTCCCAGGCGCGCCGCCAGCTCGTTTTGTTGGTCGATGTAACTTTTTCCTTATCCATGCCTTTAATATATTTTCTAAACTACCCCTTGTCAAAAAGCCCTCAGACTTCTCTCTTCGCGCGGCCGCCTGTGGCACGGGCAATCGTCATGCGGATTAGCGGTGATCCGATTATCGTCGGAATGAACCATAGAAACAGCGGCGGAATGCCGGTTACCGAAGAGACGGCCTCGCCGTTTACTACGAGCACCGCGGTAATAATGCCTATATAGGAACCGAGCATGCCGCTTATGTGCGGCCGAAGCCAGTTCCTCCATCGCATCTTCCGCGCAAGGTAGCCATAGAGGGCTAACCCGTACGAGAACAAGGCAATGTAGAAAAGAAAGGCGATCTCCGACCACTTCATGACGGACATCACTACGGATGTGAGGAATACGACCACATAACTCAGATGGTATACTTCACCGGCCAATGTGTGCGCACCTTTTCGCTTTCTTGCCGAGGCCGCCAACGCTCCGGTAATCAGACAAACCGTCCCGGCCGCAATATGAACGATGAGCAACAACGAAAATAACTGCATTTTTGACCAACTCCTTAACAAATAATCGAATTTTACTGAACGGTGTTAACTAAAAGTCGAGATAATAGGGCCTATTTGTGAAAGGCCCTGTAAATCATTTGCTTCGCTTGATTTGTCAGCTTCTCCGTACGTTCGTTATCAAACATGGGCATCTGGATCGAAAGCGCGACAATTCCGTGCATCATGGCCCAAAGGATGTCGCTGTATACTTTCGGATCGCCTTCTTGCATAACGCCCCGGTCAATAGCGTCCCGCACGGCATCGATCAGAATCTCGAAGGTTTGAACGCGAGGCGCGTCCTCTCCGATGCGGGATTGGGTCAAATAATCGCTTCTCCACATGAACATCAATTGATAATAGGCGGGATTGTTTATTCCGAAGAGAACATACGCTTCTGCCAACCGTCCGAGTCTTTCCCAAGGATGGTCCCCGCTCTCCGCGGCTACCTCAAGCTGCCGTTGAAACCGGGCGAACCCGTCGTCAACGACTGTAAACAGCAGATCGTCTTTGTCGCGGAAATACAAATACAGCGTTGCCGCGGAATAACCGATCCGTTCAGCGAGCTTCCTCATGGAAAAGTGATTGTATCCCGATTCCAGGAACATTTCGCTCGCCGTTCGGAGGATATGGCTTCGAAGCTCTTCTTTTTGCTCTTTGCGGCGGCTCCGCCGGGTGACATTGCGGCGGGCCTCTGCGTCTGATGTGTCTTTCTCGGGCACGAAAACCTCCAATAAATAAACAGTGTTAATTTAAATATATTTTATACCGGCGTGACCTTGCCATGCAACTCCTGATTTCCGGTATGACAAACGTTTTTTGTTTGAGGTTCTTTTGCCGTCCCCTCAGGCATATATAGCGGTGAGAAAGGGGAGGAAAGATGGAAAAGGGCGCCGATAAGCCGATTATTTCGATGAGAAACGTATTTTTCAGGTATGACAATCAAGAGAAGTGGGCGCTGAAGGGAATTGACCTTGACATTTACCAAGGGGAATGGGTCGCGGTGGCGGGCGGCAACGGCTCCGGTAAATCCACCCTGGCACGGTTAATGAACGCTCTGCTCTTTCCTGTCGAGGGGGAAGTGACCGTGTTCGGCAAGAATCCCTTTAACAAAAAAGATGTATGGGACATACGCCGCCAAGCAGGAATGGTGTTCCAAAATCCCGACGAGCAATCGGTCGGGCAGACGGCAGCGGATGACATCGCCTTCGGGCTCGAGAATCTTGGGGTTCCGGAGCCTGAAATAAGAGAACGGTCCGAAGCGGTTATGAAGCAGCTCGGACTGGCGGATTACAAAAACACCGATCCTTCCCGTTTATCCCCGGGGCGCAGACAGCTGCTCGCGATTGCCGGGGTGTTGGCGATGGAGCCGAAAGCGGTCATCTTCGACGAAGCGTGTTCCATGCTCGATCCGTTGGCGGCGCAGAACGTGTATCGCGCAATGTGTAAACTGCACCGGCAGGGGATGGCGATCATCCATATTACGCATGAGCCCGAGGAAATATATTGGGCCCAACGGATTGTCATTCTCCGCGAAGGAACTGTTTTCGCGAACGGAACGGTGCGGGAGGCGCTGGAAAATTCATATTGGTTGTACGAAGCCGGGTTGCTGCCTCCTTTTGCCGTACGAATCAGAGACGGGCTGTTCCGCGAAGGCATCCGCCTTTCTCCGGATATGACAACGGAAGATCGGCTTCGGGAGGAACTATGGACATTGCTTTCGAGCAAGTAAGCTTTCGGCACGCGAGAGGGACGCCTTTCGAATCGGCGGCTCTGAACGGAATCTCTCTGCACATTCCATCCGGGCAATTTGTCGCTGTCATGGGGCGCACAGGTTCGGGAAAAAGCACATTAGCGCAGATGATCAACGGGCTCATTTTGCCGCAAGAGGGAGAGGTGCGGGTAGGCGCTTACCGGATGGCCGGACATTATCGTACGAATTTGCGGGAGCTTCGGGAGCATGTAGGGTACGTGTTTCAGTATCCCGAACACCAGCTGACCGAGGAGACGGTTTTACACGATATCGGCTATTCGCTGCGGAAGCGGGGGATGGCTGAGCATGTCATCCGCACGCGCGTGATGGAAACGATGGAGCAAGTCGGATTGTCCTCCGACCGGCTGACGGATTGTTCCCCTTATCGCCTGAGCAGAGGGCAAATGCGCAGAGTCGCTCTAGCCGGAGCTTTGATCGGACAACCGAGCATCCTCGTAATGGATGAGCTTACTTCGGGTTTGGATCCGGCCGGCCGTTCCGGGCTTCTTGCACTGGTCCGGTCGCTTCATGAGAAGAAAAAACTGACGATTGTTTACGTCACACATCGGTTGGAAGAGGCGCTGGAGCATGCGGACCGGATCGTGGCGATGCACGGGGGAAAGGTGCACGCGGATCTTAGCCCGGCAGAAGCGCCCCACCGGTTGCGGGAATTGAGGGAAGCGGGACTGCAGGACACACCGTTGTTAAAGCTCATTGATCGGCTCGAACCGGTCCTCCCCGAGCGTGGTAATGTCGAATGCATCGTTAAAGAACGGCAGCTCATTACCTATTTGGCGCAAATGTTGAAGGGAGTCGAATAAGTGGCTCGATTCGGCGAATTTCCGGTCGGACTGTATGTTCCGGGGAAAACTTTTCTTCACCTGCTTGACCCGCGTACTAAGCTGTTCATCCTGCCCCTGTATGTCGCAGGCTTGTTTGCGGCGGATACGGCTCTGAACCTTGGTCTGCACGCGGCGGCCGCATTTTCGGCGATTTGGGTTTCCCGCACTTCTATTTTGTATGTATTACGTATGGTGAAAAGCGTCCTGTTCCTCGTACTTATCATCTGTCTGGTGCAGCTGCAGGCGAACGACGGCCGGCTGTTGTGGTCTTGGGGATGGGTGGACATTTATGACGCGGGATTGCGGGAAGCATTTTTCATGTCGGTCCGGTTCGTATTGCTCATCATTGCGGTATCTTTATTCAGTTTAACCACCTCGCCCGCGCAATTGGCCGGAGGACTTGAGTCGCTTCTTCAGCCGCTGCGCCGTTTGGGATTTTCCCCTTACGATTTCGCATTTACGTTTGTCATCGCACTTCGTTCTATTCCAATCCTGCTTGAAGAAATCGATAAGCTGATCATGTCGCGAGCATCCAGAGGGGCGGATTTCCACAGCCGAAATATCATCCGCCTGGCGGCCGAATGGTCCGGTCTTATAGTCCCTCTGCTTGCCCGGCTGATCCGGCGGGCAGAATATCTTTCCACCGCTATGGAAGCCCGCTGCTTCCGGGGAGGGGAAGGGAGAACACGTCGCAATGCGTTGAAGCCGGGGTGGCGGGACGGGCTCGCAGTATGTTTTATTGCATTGCTTCTGGTCCTTACATATTAGGCAATAGGCCGGAATATACATTATATGGTGTTCGCGAAAGAAGTTAGAGAAGGAGGCACGGCGATGGCGGGTTATATTCCACACGGAATGATCGAAAAACAATACCGCTGGGAGTGGGTCAACACACAGCTTTACCATTATTTGAATCAAACGAACCCTCACGCGAATTTGAAGAACGTGATGTCCGGCTTGCTGCAAAAACAGGAGGCGCAATTGTCCCAATTGATGCGGCTCGCCTCCGCGCACGGAATACGTCCGCACTTATTTCCGATGCACGTTGAATATCAGCCGTTTTCAAAGACGGTTGAAGAGCTGCTTCACAGGGAAGAGCAGCTGCTTCAGGAATATATGAGCTACTCCGTTTATTTTACCCCGTCCCATGCGTTTGACTCCGGCTTGCAGTTCCTTGTAGAAAGCCAAACGGCTCAAGTCAACGCTTTGCTTGCGCTGAAAAACACTTTGCAGCAATTGGAAGGCGCGGAACAACAGGCCGGCTACCGGGAACAAGAGTACGGAAGTTATTTTCTCGAGCAAGGATACAAGCTGGAAAAGGTCGCCGGAGGATTAACCTATCCCACGACGATGGCCTTCGACGACCAAGGCAATATATATATCGTGGAGGCCGGTTATGCGTACGGCGCCCCTCCGGGAGAGGGAAGAATTTTGAGATTGGGAAGAGGCGGCCAATTAACTCCGGTAGCCGGCGGATTTAAAGGACCGGTAACCGGGATCATCTGTCGCGGAGGATATTTCTATGTGGCTGAGGGAGCGATCGCAGGAGGAGACGGACCGGGGTGCGGGAAGATTACGCGCATATCGGTTGACGGAAGCAGGCGCGACATCATCGTGTCGGGGCTTCCGACATGCGGGGATCATTTCACGGGGGATGTCGAATTCGGTCCGGACGGCAGGCTGTATTTCACGGTCGGCACCGCGACGAACTCGGCGGTGGTCGGCGCCGACAACGCGGAGTGGCTGAAGATGCACCCGCGGTTTCATGATACGCCGGCGAGAGATGTGGTGCTCAACGGCACAAATTTCGTTAGTCCCAATCCATTGACTCCGGAGAAAGACGTCGCGGTGACCGGGGTGTACAAACCGTTCGGCACGCCAAGCTACGACGGGGAGATCGTTCGGGGAAAGGGGCTGGCGAACGGCGTACTCTACTGCTGCAATCCGGACGGAAGCGGATTGCAAATCGTGTCCGACGGGTTCCGCAATCCGTTCGGCCTTAAATTTTCACCGTTCAACGGCAAACTGTATTTGACCGATAACGGAGCGGATCCGCGCGGAAGCAGGCAAATCCGCATGGATTGGGACAATTTCTGGGAGGTAACCGCGTTCGGGTGGCACGGGTGGCCGGATTTCTACAGCGGGCTGCCGGTTACGCTGCCGCACTTCCATGTCGAAGGCCAGCCGAAGCCCACGTTCGTGCTGAAGCGGCATCCGGCGCTTGCCGGCCAGCCTCAGGTGCGCTTTGAGCATCACAGCGCTTCGCATAAGTTCGATTTCTCGACGAATCGCGATTTCGGTTACGCGGGGCAAATATTCGTTGCGCAGCTGGGAGGATTGGGGTTCGAGGAGCATGAGAAATTATACGGTTATAAAGTGGTGCGGGCAAATATCGATACGGGCCAAGTCCGCGATTTTCTCGTCAATCCGCTGGGCGAAGCGAACAAGCGGGGACCGATCCGTCCGGTGGAAGCGAAGTTCAATCCCGGAGGCAGCGTACTCTATGTCGTCGATTTCGGGATATTGGGAAGTCCGATCACCGGGAAACCTCCCCAACCGAATACTGGCGCTTTGTGGCGGATCAAGAAGGTGTAAACGATATATTTCGGTTTGCGCTGCGGGAGGCTGTGGAATAATGACGATGTTTCTTTTCAAAGCTGTGACTCAGGACGCACGTGCCGTTCATGGCCACTTTCAGCGTGCAAACACCAATGCTAGAGAGATCATCCATATCGCCTTTCTGGGCGCTTTAGCCGCCGTCCTTCAATCAGCCGGAGGCTTGCTGCCGGGGATCGGTTACATCATCAGCCCCTTGGCTACGGCCCCCATGCTTATGGCGGCGGTTTATTCGATTCGCTCCGGGATAACCGCGTATTTTTTGACGATCATTCTTCTGCTTGTATTGCAGCCTTCTGAACTGGCGGTCTTTCCTTTCACAACGGGATTGCTGGGACTGGTGCTGGGCGCCGCCTTTATCAAACTGGAGAAGAGGATCGGTTTGATTTTGGCGGCTTCCGCGTCGTTATTCGCCGGAATTGCCGCAGTTCTTTACGGCTTGCGCTTCCCGTTGTTGGGGCCGTCCGTTTCCACCTCGATAAAATTCACCGCACTTGTATATATTTATCTCTTTTGTTTCGTCTACGCTTTCATATGGGTTGAACTGGGTATCGTCATCCTTCGCAAATTTCGCCGCATGTTGTCCGGTTGAGGATAAGCACACAATCTTCCCCTGGCAAAATGCACTGTTTAAGCCTCTCGCCGACCGCTTCCGAACTCGGTTCATTGTGGATTTCCCTCGCCCGCTCACGCATGAACCACGTTGTGCCGCAGTGAAACAAGAACGGGGTAAACCGGGCGGCTTGGTTCATAGTGAAACACGGTGATGCACGAAAGAACCACGTTGTGCCGCGGTGAAACAAGAACGGGGTAAACCGGGCGGCTTGGTTCATAGTGAAACACGGTGATGCACGAAAGAACCACGTTGTGCCGCGGTGAAACAAGAACGGGGTAAACCGGGCGGCTTGTTTCATAGTGAAACACGGTGATGCACGAAAGAACCACGTTGTGCCGCGGTGAAACAAGAACGGGGTAAACCGGGCGGCTTGTTTCATAGTGAGACACGGTGGTGCACGAATGAACCACGTTGTGCCGCAGTGAAACAAGAACGGGGTAAACCGGGCGGCTTGGTTCATAGTGAAACACGGTGATGCACGAAAGAACCACGTTGTGCCGCGGTGAAACAAGAACGGGGTAACCCGGGCGGCTTGTTTCATAGTGAAACACGGTGCTGCACGAATGAACCACGTTGTGCCGCGGTGAAACAAGAACGGGGTAAACCGGGCGGCTTGTTTCATAGTGAAACACGGTGGTGCACGCATGAACCACGTTGTGCCGCAGTGAAACAAGAACAGGGTAAACCGGGCGGCTTGTTTCATAGTGAAACACGGTGGTGCACGAATGAACCACGTTGTGCCGTAGTGAAACTTGGCACAGCCAAACTTGCGATCATGTCTAGCTTGAGCAGGCTGCGTGGATACTTACTTATATACTTAAAGGAATAATAAGAATATATAAAAATATATTTTTATTTATTAATCTATCGTAATAAAATAGCATTACACAAGAGGAAATCAGCAAGTCTTCCTGAGAAGAGAAGCCTCGAGACGTGAAAGAGTTCCTCAATAAATTTATTTTTGTTCCATTATTCAAGGAGGCATTATTATATGAGAGCTGCTGCCTTTGCTTCCATCGGCGGGCCGGAAGTCATGAAGGTGATGGAATTTCCGGATCCGCAGGCCGGACCGGGTCAAGTACGGATTCGGGTAAAAGCGGCCGGTGTGCAACATTACGATTGCGCGGTGCGAAGCGGTTGGAAACCGCAAGGTGTGACGATTGAACTTCCGCAAATTCCGGGGAATGAATTCGCCGGCATTGTGGACCAGGTAGGGGATGGAGTAACCGGTGTTTCCGTAGGAAGCGAAGTGCTCGGTTTCTCAATGTTCAAATGCTACGCGGAATATGTTGTAGTCTCAGCCGATCAAATCGTAAGCAAACCCGCGTCCATGTCTTGGGAAGCAGCCGGCGGGTTGACAGGCAACGGTCAAGGCGCTTATATCGCTCTCAAGGCAATTGGAGTCGGGCCGGAAGATACGATTTTGATCCATGGCGCAGCCGGTTCATTGGGCTCCTACGCCGTCCAACTGGCAAAAGAGTGGAGGGCCAAAAAAATCATCGGCACAGCCAGCGAGAGCAACCATGAGTATGTTCGTTCGCTTGGTGCTATACCGGTCACGTACGGGGAAGGGCTGGTCGAACGGGTGAGGGCTATTGCGCCGGAAGGCGTGGACGCCGCGTTCGATACGGCCGGAGCAGATGCCGTCCGTGCATCTGTGGAGCTCGTTAAGGATAGGAACCGTATCTGCACATTTGTCGCATACGACCTTATTGAAGAGCTCGGCCTCCGTCTCGTTCGAGGTGAGCGCTCTGCGGCCCGGCTTGCAGAGTTGGTCGAACTGCATGCAAGCGGAAAGCTGCGCACTCACATTCGCCGGACGTTCCCTCTCGAGCAAGTCGAAGCCGCTCACCGAATGATCGAGACTCGGCACGGCCGCGGTAAAATCGTTCTTACCCTCGGCTATTAAGAGTGTAAAGTAAAATGGCCGGAACTAACAACAAAAAAGCCTGCTTAGTCGTCAATAAGGCTAAGCGGACTTTTTCCATTGTAAGGCGATGACTTATGGAAATGTCACCCCGTCCTGCTCCAGTTTTCCAATTCGTGAAACACCGCCTTCATCATCGCCGACCAAAACGAGAGGTTAGCTCCCGTCTCCAGCAGCTCCTCCACGGTCTGCGGCAATACTGCGACGGTGTGATAGGAATCGATCGCAACCGCTGCCAAGGCAAATCCGACCCCAGCCATTAAAAAAATTCGCGGCCACCGGTACGCCGACATTTCACGGAACAAAAAGTAAAAGACGGCCAATCCGCACAGCGCATATATTGGCATTACCAGGTCCCCCGCCGCCATCCAGGGCAAAAGTTTCATGCCGCTCCTCTCCAGAAATCGTTCGCGCAGCCTTTCGTGCAGCATCAATCTTTCATCCAGCATCAGCATTGCGAATGCAACGGCCATCGCCGACCACAGCCATTGGCGCTGTCTCGCGCTTTCACCGGCGCAGGCAAGGGAAGCAAGCATTGCTGCCGCGAATGCGCATGCAAACAAAAGAACGCTTTGCAGC
Organism: Paenibacillus alkalitolerans; assembly: GCF_016482785.1. GTDB lineage: Bacteria > Bacillota > Bacilli > Paenibacillales > YIM-B00363 > Paenibacillus_AE > Paenibacillus_AE alkalitolerans. Next base: position 54,484 of record NZ_JAEMXM010000025.1, read on the forward strand.
CATCCCATCGTTGACTTCTCCGCTATGATGTAAAGCCAATAACGCGGCCAAGAAGACGCCATAAGAAACACGGTGAACAGTGCCGCGCCGCACCAAGCCGAAGCTATCCATACCTTTCCGATCATACGCCATTTGGAACTCATAGATCACTCTCCCGTACCAGACAGCGGACTAAATCTTCATCGAATTTTAACAAAACTATCATAAATAGACATAAGCGACAATGCTACTACAGGATAAAAATGTTCTCGTGTAACTTTGTTTCTATCCATTGGAATCCATTTTGCGAGGAGACGTATTGTTCGTGAAAGGGCGAACGATGGTACAGTTGATTGCATTCCATGACCGTACTTACGTGCCGCTGCGTTTTATTTCGGAGACGCTTGGAGGTCGCGTCGCGTACAATGCGATGAAGAAGCGCGCCGTTATCCGCACGCCGTCCGGCCAGCAAGATTACGAAACACTGATGAGCGGAGACTTGACGAAGGCGCGCGAAATCGTCACCGGTCTGCTTTTCGTCTACGAGAACGGTGTGGAGCGGCTCCCGCTGACGGGGGAAGGGTTTACCACCAAGCTAACATTCCCTAAAGGCGAGGCGCTTCGCGTGAAGCAAGACTACAAGGGGATGACTTGGTACGCTGAGGTCGATTCGGACGGTTTGTTGGTCGTGAGGTGGCAGAAGGACAATCTCGGCGAAAAGCGGGAGACCGGGACTACGCCGGAGCCGTTTGGCGAAGCGGTATATTTCACGGATAGCTTTATCGTGAATTCGCTGGCATATGGAACGATCAACGAGGATCGCGTCGAAACGCAATTGGGTCTTATTAACAGAGACGATAACCAAGAGTACAAGGGCGTCATCGTTATTCCGATCGAAGGTGAAGTGCGGACGGATGCGAGGTAAGGCGAACCGAGGCGGAGACCCTGATTGAAACCGGCCGGCTATCACTTTCGTGAACAATTGAACATACTAACTACATCAAAGAAAGTGAAGGGGACCTGTCAAAAAAGCGTTCTCTCACTCTTCCGTTCGCTCAGGACCAGAAAATAATCACGTGAAATTCAAATTTTGCATCACCCCCGCATCAACCTCGTACCAAATCTAGAATCGACTTCAGCCAAACCTTGAATCAACCTCTAATCAAACCTGGATTAGACCCGTATTTTCCCCTCCGGAATTAATTCGGGCATAAAACTGGTGTCAAAACTGGTGTGATTCTGAGGCTAGGGAATAGTGAGCGAACGGTTTTCGCCAGGGACCCTGACGTGCTCCGGCGGCTTCCACCGATGACGATGAAACGAAAGTACGAAAAACCTCCGAGTAAAGCTGAATAATTCGTGAAAAACAACCAACGGCTCTATCGCAAGCAGTGCGAGCAGAGCCGTTGAAGTTTCGATCTCCTATCATCTCCGAGTGAAGATTTGGAACGTAACACCGAACTTATCCGTTATCACACCGTAGGCCGGGCTAAAGTAAATTTCTTGAAGAGGTGTTATGACTTGCCCGCCTTGCTGCAAAGCATCGTAAAATTGTTTTGATTTTTCCATATCGGGAGATGTGATGCAGATTTGAACTCGATGTCCCGGCTGATTGGGCTCATCTGGGAAAGTATCGGCAATAAACAGCTCCGCCTCGCCTATTTTCAAGACGGAATGGGATATACGTTCTTTAGCTTCTTCCGGTACGGTTTCCGGTCCTTCTCCGAATGTTTGCTTAAAGGCGACTTTTGCATCTAACGATCCTTCATAAAACAGGATTGCTTCCTTTGCATTTCCGTCCAGCATGATAAAGGGGATCAACTGCAATGTCATGATTAACAGCTCCTTAAATTATATTTTGTTCTCCAACTATGTTTAGCTGGCTTGGTTCTAATTGTAAATTCTAATAGTGACAGGTGATGTCATAATAATAAAAAAGCCGAATCGCAAACGATCCGGCAAAAAAACTTTCCCCATATATTGTGCGTCGTTAACCCGCCAAAAGGACCGCCGCAATAAAGACAAGCTGCAGCACTGTCCGGACAAACAGCCCAGGTACCGGCCGCCCCCCGATCGTTAATCTTTCCCTGGCCGCCCGAACATTGGCGGGGAACATAGCTATCAGCAGCACCGCCAAACCAATTGAAGCCACTCTAGAGGTGGCAGGGAACAGAATGCCGGCAGCTCCGGCAATTTCAAGCAACCCTGTGGCCGTCACGATCCAATCCGGCCTTGGAAAAGCCTGCGGAACCATGCGGATCAGGTCAGGGCGTCTGGTTCTCCAGTGAGCGGAAGCGGTAAGAAGCAGCATGACGGCGACCGCTCCTTGAAGCGAAGTATGCCAGCCTTCGAAATAGGACAGGCCGACTAGGCCGAGAACCTTGAACAGCAGAAAGGCTGCAACAAGCACATAGAATGGCAGCATCCGGATCTCCCCCTTTAGGATTGGGCTATTAGAAACCTTTCATAACCATAAGGTACAAAATGACGAGCGGCAGCAGTGTAGCGGCGATACCGAAGATAGCCCAAGAACGGGAAGCATCACGGTATGACATGGAGATGCTGCCGATCTCGATGCATTCGGCGCTGTACCAGATCATTCTTCGCTGCAGCGGAATAAGAACGGCCGCCCAGATGATTCCGGTAACGGCTAGTAAAATCAGCGATAAAGTAAGCCAGTTTAACCCCGACAGCGAAAATCCCGCTCGTGCGGCCATTACGCTGCCCGAGACGATGATGAGTGCGAGACCCGGGATCGTAAATACATAATCGGCAAACATGACATTCTTCACTGCACTGTGTATTTCAACCGGGTTTTTCGTCAAATCCGCCCGCACTTTCCAGAAGGCTGCCGTGACGATATTTCCAACGAATAATACGACTCCAATCAGATGAAGCGTTATCCACAAGTTCATAATAGATCTATCCTTCCGCTCCCATTATCGGGATTTCAAAATATCGATAATAAACGACGAGAAATCTTGCGCCTTAAAAGCAGCCGGCGCAAATGGAATGGAGGAACGGACACGCAATCCGAATGTCAGAAGAACGAACATTTCGGCGCTTTTATCCGCATCGACCGATTCCGGAATAACTCCGCGCAGTTGGCCGGTCTCAATCCACTTCCTGGATAAATACACGGACCGCTCATAATACTGCTTGAGCGCTTCCGCGATAACAGGCTGTTCCTCCTTCCCGAGCAAATACATCAGCACTTTGTTCGTCACATCCTGAGCATTTTCATACGCCGAAATACTCTCCGCGATCTTCTGCATCGGCTCATCGAATGATCGGCGGCCTTGCTCCACTTCGTTCATAAAACGCTCGTTCGTCTCCTCGAGCCGCTCCTGCAATACCCAGACAAAGATTTCATCCTTGCTCTTCACATAGTGGAAGATAGCCCCCTTGGACAAGCCCGATTTATCCATGATGTCCTTCATCGTGATGGAATGGCAGCCTTTGTCCCGTATCAGCTCTTTGGTCGTATCAAGCACAAGCCTTGTAGTTTGCTGCCTGCGTTCCTCTTGTTTCAAAGTCGTCCCTCCTGTATGTTTAACCGTATTTACGTCGATCACTTTACATCGTCTTACTCATTATATAAACCGACTATCGGTTTGTAAATAGCGAAGCTACACAACCGCGCGCTCCTTGATCGTAAAGAAATCGCTGAATGAATTATGGCAACAATTGTTCAATTATGGCAACTTTTTTGCCTTATTATGACCAAACATTGCCATAACCGACGAATGAGCTCCACATGTCCGTACTGTGATTATGCTTCTCTAGGTGCCCATAGCATGATGGACACGCCTACAATGCAAATAGTCGCTCCTAGCCAGTCGTACATATCAGGTGTCTTCTTATCGATAATCCAGCCCCACAGAACGGCTAGAACCACAAATATGCCGCCATAAGCGGCATAGACTCGCCCGAATGATGGGAAGCTTTGCAGTGTTGGAATGATGCCGTACAAAATTAGTATGATGCCACCGACGACTCCATACCAAAAAGGCTTCGATTCCCGCAGCCAAAGCCAAACCAGATACCCACCGCCTATCTCAGCCAGACCGGCAAGCACAAAAATGAATACTGCCATCAACATTACAGTTTACCCCGCTTCCTAACACGTCCCGCTTTTTCAATTTTCTCTAAACATTCCGACCAGGTAAGGCATTTGCAGCTTAGCCCGTTGTCTAGAATTTGTATCATCGAATTGATTTGTTTCTTTCGCTCTTCAAGTTCGGAGCGTTTTTGCTTCGCCATCCGCTCCCAACGCTCCGAAAGCGAATCCCCGGCTTCAAAGCCTTCTAGCAAAACAACGATTTCCTGGATGCTAAAACCGGTCTGCTGCGCGATTTTGATAAAATGAATGCGGTCCAGCAGCCCTTCGTCATACCGGCGTTGTCCGTGTTTGCGTTCCGGAGCAGGAAGCAAACCGACGGACTCATAATAACGCAGAGCAGATGCGTTTAATTCTGCTCTTGCCGCGAGTTGACCAATACTTAGCCCTGCCACAACTATTAACACCCCTTGACTTAAAGTTAACTTTAAGTTTTATACTTCGATTATAACTTGAATTGGAAGACGATGTAAATAAAAAAGGGTGTCCAGTACAAAGTGAAAGGGGATAGGCGACATGAGTAAACAATTTCCGGTCGCTTGCTGCCATACGGTTTTTACGAAAGAGCAGCGGGCGGAATACAAAAGTATTTGGGGAGAGTTGGAGACAAGAAGGATCGGCATAACGGAACTTGAAAACGGGTACCAATATCAATTCCCAGGAGATTCGGAAACGCTGCGGCTCGTGAATGAATGGGTGAGCATGGAACGGAAATGCTGTCCGTTCATAACGTTTTCTGTTATAGCAAGCAACGAAGAGGAACCGGTTTTGCTTGAGCTTACCGGAAACGAAGAAACAAAAGCGTTTTTGCGTACGGATATTCAAGGCAAGATTAATATGATTACATCGATAAACGAAGAGATAAATTAATCCGCAATTAATTAACATCGTGGCTCTCACTCAATAAAAGGCATGCACACTTGCCAAAGAGACAAAATAAAGCTATTATAGGGTCATAAAGTCTTTTATTGAGGTGATCCATGAAATTTTCCCAAGCAACGGATTACGCGCTTCATGCTATGCTTTATCTGGTGAGTGAAGCACCGGATAAACCTGTAAGCGTCCAACTTCTGGCCGAAAAATTGGGCGTTTCCCAAACCTATCTGTCCAAAATGTTGACCAAGTTGGTCAAGGCGGGGTTAATCCAATCCGTGTCAGGCGTAAATGGCGGGTATCGGCTTCGACGCAACCGGGAAGACATTTCGTTTCTGGACATTATTCATGCGATCGAAGGCACAGCTTCGCTGTTCGAATGCAGCTTCAACCACGGCAGCGAGTGTCTGATTCAACAGGTCGTAATCGAAGCCGAACGGCAGATGGAACAATATTTGCAGAATAAAAAAATATCCGAACTGGCCGGACAATTCAAGGGGATTGGATAATCCGCCGTTCTTTTCCGGTTTAATTACAGACATAATAAGTCTGTTATATCCTTAATGGGAAAGTATATCTCCGCACTGCGGAAGGAGGATAACTATGGAGTACGATTGCGCAATTATAGGTGGAGGTCCGGCGGGACTAAATGCGGCATTGGTGTTGGGGAGGGCGAGAAGAAGCGTGGCGCTGTTCGATAACAATCGGCCCCGAAATGCGGTTACGCATGCCTCTCATGGCTTTCTTACCCGTGACGGCGTTAGTCCGGCCGAGTTTCGGCGCATCGCTTACGAGGAGGTGCTGCGTTACCCTTCGGTAGCGTACTATCGCGCCAAAGTATCGGATGTCAGCAAGCTTCAAGACGGTTTTCGGATCATCGCGGAGAGCGGCGAACCGATCCGATCCCGCAAGCTGTTGATCGCAACCGGTCTTAAGGAAATTTTTCCGGATATTCCCGGGTTAACGGAAATGTACGGAAAGAGCCTGTTTCATTGCCCTTATTGCGACGGTTGGGAGCTTCGGGACCAGCCGCTGATTGTGGTGTCGGAGAGTCCGAGAGTGTATTATATGGCCAAGCTGCTCTACAATTGGAGCCGTGACCTCGTCATCTGCACAAACGGCCGCAGCGTTCTGACGGATGAGCAAAAGCAAGTGCTTGCTTCTCGAAATATCATAGTGACGGAACAAACGGTAGCGGCATTCCACGGCAGCGAAGGGAAGCTGCGACAGGTGGAATTCACAGACGGTTCGCGGATTGAAAGAAGGGGAGGTTTCGTGACACCGCAGTGGTTGCCGCAGGTTGTCTTTCGCGAAGAGCTTGGTTATGAAGCGACGGAGCTGGGGGGAATCCTTACCGATGAATCGGGAAAAAGCTCGGTACCCGGCTTGTTTGCCGCCGGGGAAGCCGCTTCAGGCGCCCCCTCGCATCTGATCGTGGCAGCGGCGGCCGGCAGTACGGCGGCTGTCGCCATCAACACAGAATTGATGGAAGAGGATTTCGCCTCCTGAACGATAACTATACCGGAGAATATGAACCGTAATTAGGGCAACCGATGAAACAAGATTGGTTGCCTTACCTGTTTTTTACGGGCGGATTGCAACGATACATATTTATGGTAAAATTACCGCTAATATAAAGTAGGGAGTGGGGACGATGGAACATTTTTTATTCAAGCAGTTAGCCTTCGTGAGAAGCCAGACCTTAAAATTGATGGATGGTGTCACTGAGGAGCTCGCGGAGCGGATCCCCGATGGGTTCCGCAATAATATCCGGTGGAATCTTGGGCATATTTATGTCGTGCTGGAACGTTTCGCCTTTCAATACATAGGTCTTCCGCAGCATTTGCCTGAAGGGTTTAAGGAACGGTTTGAATACGGAACCTCGCCCTTAAATACTCCGGACTCCGTCCTCGTTCCAACACTGCAAGAACTGGAGACGCTCCTCAAAGAACAGCATCAGCGGATTCATGAAGCTCTTGCTAACCGACTGCAGGAAAAGGTTACGCCTTACACAACTTCCGCCGGGATAACACTGGATACGCCGGAACAATTCCTCAGTTTGAACTTATATCATGAAGGCATGCACTTGAGCGTCATTAAGCTTTATAAATCGCTATTATCGCGATAATACGGAGAAAGTCGAATGACCGCCGGAGACGGCGGTTATTTTTATCTTGACGATGGTTGATTTGATGGGTGCTTGATTGCGATTCTGGGGGATGGTGACCTTTTTCAAAAAGGTTCTCTCATTCTCCCGTTCGCTCAGGACGTGGACGTAAAGACTCGTTACAACAGGGATATAAGACGACGGTCCTTTCATACAGGAATCATAACACAGCAGTTCTTCTGAGGCTTTGGTATAGTGAGCGTACGGTTTTTGCAAGCACCCTATCACCGCCGGCGTGGGATCCTCGATTGGATAGGAATATAGCAAGTGTGGAGTAGAAACATTTTTCATTTATGAGCGTCTTTATATGTAGTATCCATAGGGGGTTCTCGATTAAATGTACACCAAGACAGCAGCAATATTATTAATCGCGGCATTCGTTGCGGGCTGCGCTGCGCAGGAGCAGGGACAGGAACTGCTCGAGAGTGCAGCGGCAACCAATGCCGACGAATACCGAAACGACTTCTACTGTAGATTCGTCGTCTGCCGCCGAACAGAAACAAGACGATGTTTTACCCGAAATCATACAGCTGCAGTATACTCCTGTTCAATTGACCGATGTCCCCATACAACAGCCTCAAGACGACTGGAGTCAGTTGAAATCGGTACCGTTCGGCGCCTTCAAGGGAACCCCCGTGGTGTTGGATATATACGAAGAGCCCGGTGAAGACGGTTCTCGCAGCATGTTGCGCGGATATATCAAGGTGTCAGACAAAAGTTACCTCATACCGGACGAGTTATCTTCAAGTGTTTTGGAAGAGAAAGATGGAAGTCTGTACGTGCTCGAGCGGTATTTTCCCGTCTCCGGAAAACAGTTTTATATTTTGGGCGGTGTCGAGCTGTTTTCCAATGGACCGGGTCGAGTCGGTTACTTGACCTACCAAGAGGAGCACGATAAATGGTCTTTCTTTGATGTGTGGGGAAAACCGAGCTTTCAGGATCTTGATTCGAACAATGAAGCCGAATTTATTATAGAGTTCCCGGGACTGCACTTGCACTTTTCGGACGTCGTCTTTTTCCGATTCGTACCGGACGTTGGCTTGATGTCGGCAACAGCCAAACCGTCGGAGCATGCCGATGGACGACCGATGTTCGCTGACCTAGGCCGCGGCGGGAAGCTCATTAAGATAGTCCAATAATATTTCCGGGGGAGTGAAGAGGCGTGAGGATTGCGGTACGTTTTGCGATGGTATGTTTATTCGTATTTGTGCTGATGGGGTGCGAGGAGGTTATAAAGGATGCCGCGGTCGGACCGGGACCAGGACCGGAACAGAAGCCGGTTCAACCGCAGCCTGCCATTCCTTTCGATCAATATGTAAAGCTGCCCCCTAATCACTACATTCACCGGTTGGAAGTGCTCGGCGACCGCCAACTGAATGTGAAGGTGCGGGACGCTTCAGCGGATCGCTTGTATTATGCCGAAATCGATATGGGCGAGAAGGTAATCAAGGAAATCGGAGAAATCGAGGAAGATACGGGTGTCCGCAAATGGCAAAGAACGAGCCCTTCCGGCGACTGGACTGCGGAGTGGAGTATGGATATTGCGGGCATATGGGGCGTATCCGTTAAAACAGGTGAGAAAATACAATGGACCAAAGGTGAAGGTGATTGGAGCCCGGTATGGCTCAGTGACGGAACCGGCTTTTATTATTTGTACGCAACAGACAAAAACTTGGGAGACGGAGCCGGTCCCGAACATACGCTGGCGCATTATGATACTGAGTCGGGAAAGAAAACCGTTTTGTCTTATGAACGGGGTTTCTGGGGTACCATCAACTGGCTTGAACAGGATCGATGTCTTGTTGCGTACAACGGTTTTGATGATGTGTTCGGCGTGAAGGTCGTTAATTTGCAAGACGGTACCGAGAAGCAGATTTTGGATACGTCCGATATGTACTATGCGGATGTCGAGATTCATCCGGCAAAACCTCTGCTGCTTATATCGGATCAAGGCAAGTTTACTTGGTATGACTGCAACGGGGATGAAGCGGGCCGCCTTCCTTGGCCTGACGGGTTGGATGAATATACGAAGAAGAACGACTCATATGCGGACGGAGGAGATTTTTACGAGTCGCCTTACTACGAAATGGACGCCGGCGGCGGGAGCGTAGGTCCCCATCGTCTTCAATATTCGCCGGATGGGCGTCATCTTGCGTATTTGCTCGGGGCAATCGGCTGGAGCGTCGATGACAAAATTCCAGGCGCGAAGCTCGTGGTGAGCCGCGACGACGGAACGGAGCCCGCTTTTGTCATGCGGGACTATGTCAGAGTCATCGACTACGCGTGGGGTCCTTCCTCGGACCGGTTGTTCGTCGCGTTCCAGATCGACGGCGAGCAAAACCAAGTATATGTGGGAGAGATTGAAACGGAATGAAACATGCAAAATGGCTGATAGCTGGCTTAGTAGCCGGTTTAATCGCAGCGGGTTGGTTTATTTATCTGAATAATGCGCATGACTCGTATGACCCGTATGCAGGAATGTCCATCATCCCGGCATGACTTTTATTTACGTCAACTTCCCGGCCATGGTTGGAAGAATGAGTATAATAGTACAACACGTATGGCTAACAGCACGCAGGCAGTAGGATTCAATACCAGGTGAAGAAAAGAAGGGTTTGACGGCGAGTTGTGGATTTGGGCTCATTATGATGAACTGGATGACCAAACAGTGGTTGTATTCGATAAGCAGCGAGTCTTCACTTCAACAACCTGGATTCGTAATGTGCCGTCAACTATTTGCATTTACCTGAGAGAAGGTGATGGAAACTGTGACGAAATAAATGATAAAGCCAAAATTACTGCCATTGCCGATCTCATTAACAACGCCATTGATTGGGAAGAAGGAACGTCGCCACGCGAGCGTACCAGTATTGTCGATTTTGGAACTATAAGTGTAAGAGTCCTATATGAAAGCGATAAAGAAATATATTTTGTTTCGGAACAAGGTACCAAATTGATGAAACCGGAACGCGAGTTCTTTGAGCTAACGAACCTCCCGCGATAACGGCAGCACCGAAGATGAAACAAATCGCTAAATAAAGCCAACAAGGAACTTCTCTCCTGAGGCGTGGGAATAATGATCCAACGGTTCTCGCGAATAGGTCTGGACGTAATGGACCTGTAACGACGACATAGCGAAGCGGACAAAGGCTGCCGGCCAAAAAATCGGCGGTCTTTCTTCGTTATGGAGTGGTAACATTTTTCGATTTTCAGCGTTAGAGTAACTAGGGGGAATGATTCAACAGTTAGAGGCAATGACGAAAAACTCGTTTTAAGGATTTCACGCCGGAGGCGACGGCCGAATTTGCCGAAAAATATCAAAAACTAAAAATTTGTCCCGTTTGAAAAGATGTACAATAAAACAAAGGGGTTGTCCGGGGGCGATTGTAGAAGAGCAACGCAAGCGCATATATGGGTGAGGTGATGTTATGATGAGAAAATACATAATGGCGTTTCTCTGCTTCTGGCTTCTGATTTCGGGAGTCATTGCATTGGAGCCGTCGGAGGCAGGGGCCTGTTCTTGCGCGGAACCGCCGCCGATCGCCGAAGATGTGGAGCGGAAGACGGCGGTATTCACGGGAACGGTATTGGAGATCGAACTGCCGAGGCAAGGCTTGGTTCGGTCTACCGCCGATTCGGTGCAGGTGCTGTTTGAAGTGGATGCCGCTTGGAAGGGAGTCGACGCGACACAAGTGGTGGTCCATACGGCAAGAAGCAGCGACAGCTGCGGTTATGAAGGCTTCGAGACGGGGCGTTCTTATCTCGTGTTTGCGTATGGCGCGCCGGAGAAGCTGGAGACCGGCTTGTGCGAGCGGACGTCGCCGCTCGGCTCGGCGGAGGCGGACACCGTGATCGCACAGCTTGGAGAGGCGCACATGCCTGTGAACAAAGTGGACTTGACCACCGGAGCGTCCGGGCAGGACATGAGTGCAGGGGCAACCGGACAAGACATGACGTCCGGCGAAACAAGGAGCTTTGGTTTCAGATTTTCTGCTATCATTGCAGTGAGCGTCCTTTCGCTAATTGTCGTAGCTTTGTTCGCATGGAGATCGACGAGCCGGCGAAGTTGAAGAAGCTATTTTTATGGGGGAACGATTACTTGAAAAATACAAAAAATTTCGCCATGGCACATTTTCCTTGGAAAATACGGACCGGCGTGAGCCGCTGTACGATTCTCCGCTGATCGGGCAATATCCTTTAGCGGTTCCCTGCCGAAGTAATACCAACGAATTGACATCTCATCATAATGGGTGTATATACACATATAAGGAGACAAATTCACTATTACGACGCTTAATGAATCTATTTCAATCAATTAAGCAAAAAGGAGAATTGTTAGGATGATGAAAAATAATAAAATACAGCTAGGGCTGCTAGCGATTATAGCAGTGTGGTTTGTAGCATCGATTACGATGAGCCTAGTCGGTCTTTTTGACCAGCCAGGCGAGCCGCCGGTCTATTTCGGTCTATTTTTGGGTGGATCAATAATGAGCTTTTTACTAGTATATGCGATAAGCAGAAGCATGAGAGAAGCACTTTTCGCCATCCCCTTATGGCTGATAGTCGCCATGCACCTTTTACGAATAGTCGGCATTTTTTTCATTATCGATGCCCTAACTGGTATGTTGCCGCCTCTGTTTGGCTGGCCCGCCGGAATCGGTGATATTGTGGCTGCGATCATAAGTGTTCCGCTCGTTATTGCGCTAAAACGGAGGACACCGTTCAAAACAGCTTCGTAACGGTTTCATTGCCTGGAATATATTTGGGCTGATAGATTTGTTCTCGGCTGTTAGTTTAGGGCTTTTATACTCCAAGAGCGTTGTAGGCGTCCTAAGCCAGCCCGGTCTGGATAGCCAAGCTCTAACACATATGCCACTTAGCCTCTTAACGGCAAGCCAAAATGAACATAACGATAGGCACGTAAAGGGATACCGCGGAGTTGGACTATCTGAAGATGTCCGTGGGATAACTGCCGAAAAAGCACGAAAACAAAGGACCGTCAGGGATCGATTTATCCCTGGCGGTTTTTCTTACGTCATTCCAGCTCTACAGTTAATAAAAACTCAATACCAAGATAATATACAGCTTACATACAAGTTGAATAATTGCCTTAGTCATAGTTTTAAAAAAATAGAAAAAGAGTGAGATCATGCAGTCCGTACAGTTGGAAAACAATAACAAAGCCATGTTTTACGAGCAAAATCCAGTTACTACGGGCAAGCGTCCTTGGTTCGGCAGCCTTCCGGATCATTTGACCGAAGATTTTTCATTCGCCAGCGTCAAATTATTGATTCCTTCGTAAAAGGCGGTCTGCGTTAATGAATTCACCTTTGTCAAATCAACAACCCATAATTCAAATGAAAGGAGCGGCAAAGCCTTCACTGGAAAAGAAAGCATACCAAGAGCTTCGCCGGCGCATTATTAACGGCAATTATTTGCCCGGCACGCTGCTGTCGGAGAATGAATTGGCCGATGAGCTGAATATGAGCCGGACCCCGATTCGGGCGGCTATCTCGTTATTGGAGAACGAAGGTTTCCTGGAGACGAGCCGGGGACGCGGCGTTTTCGTCAAAGAAATATCGTTACGTGAGTTTCACGAAATGTTTGAAGTGCTCGTGTCTATGCAGCTCTATGCGTTCGATATGGCTGTCAAACGGGGGCTTTCCTTTGATTTGGAGGCACTCCTAAGCCATCTGGACCGGCAAATCCTCGCGGCTGAAGAGGAGGACTATTCGTCTTATTACGAAAGCTATCTGCAATTTGTAGAAACGATTGTGTCAACCGTTAAAAACCGGAACATGCTTCAGGTGCTCGAGCAAGTTAAAGGCAAGTATCTGTTTAGGACGGTTTCCTACCGTAAAATGAATTCTCAAACTTTGTCCAAACCGAGACAAGCGAAAAGGGCCAATATGCAAATCTACGAAGCGCTTGAGCGCGGCGATATAGCCGGTGCAAAAGAAGCGGTCTATGAACTCAACGATCTGGTATATGAGCAAATAAAGAAATTCGATATGTAAGCAGGCTGCTTCATGCATACACATTTGGAAAGTGAACAGCGCGTCGTTCAGGTTGAAGGCGCCTATAATGTACGCGACTTAGGCGGATACAAGACGAATGACGGACGAACGACACGTTGGGGAGTGTTATTCCGGGCGGACGGTTTGCACAAGTTGACCGAGGAGAGCCGGCAAGCACTAATGAACAAGGGAGTCCGCACGGTAATCGACTTGCGGCACTCCAAGGAGCTCGAGAGTAAAAAGAATGTGTTCAGCGATTCCGATAAAGTGAACTATTACAATGTCAGTCTGATCAACCCGTCGGCCGCGGGCAGTGCGGAAATTCGCAGTTTGGGAGACTTGTATATCAACATGATCGAGAGCTCTCAGACTGAACTGCTTCGCGTATTCGGCTTGCTCGCCGATGAGAGCGGCGGTCATGCGGCGCTCTTCCACTGCGCGGCAGGCAAGGATAGGACAGGCGTTGTGGCTGCTTTATTGTTGGATCTAGCCGGCGTCCCGCATGAGACGATTGCGGAGGACTACGCCCTTACGGCTTCATGTATCGCTCCGATTATGGAAGAGCTGAGGAGCGCGCGCCCTCCTGCGGTGCCAGAGGAAATTTACGAGAGCTTTCTTGGGAGCGATCCGGACAATATGATGGATATGCTGCACCATGTAGAACGCCGTTACGGCAATGCCGAACGCTATCTGCTTTCCATCGGCGTTTCGGACGCGCAAATTCAAGCTTTAAAAGACAAGTTTATTAAAAGCTGAATAATGTAAACTTTATACCATAATGGGTAAGATAGACGATGATGAGAAAACATACAAAATTACGTGGTGATAATGAAGAAGTATACTTTGTTAAACGTTATATTGAGCACTATGGTTGGACTGGGTATGGTCATTTCATTACTTATTGCATACAAGGACATTGATACTCCGCTTGCTTTTAAATTTCTTGTCGGATATGTAATTTATCTTGTTTTGTATGCTTTGTATTTAACTTCTGCGATTTTGATAAATATGAGGAAACTGACTTGGATTGAAATAAGCAAAAGATTGTTTACGTTTATTATTTCGTTTATTTTCCTGAGCGGTTCTTTATTTCTTTTCAACTATATTTTTAGACCTTCTGAAATTGATGTCGGGGACTTGATTATTCCTCTGGGATTATCTGTAGGAATAGCTTTTTTTGATTTAATGATTTTTGGAAAAAAGGATAACTAATTGCTACTATCATCGATATCCGGGTTAGCGAGCATGATTGCTCCAGCAGTTTCCCAGAGCCTGGGCATGAACCGGATAACATCCTGGGCGCGATGCATGAGAGCCTCATCAGAGTCGACCCCAAGGTCCGAAATGATTGCGTCGAACGCCGGAGCGAGAGTATGGTGCAGGTCCGGGGCGTCTGCGGCCAATATTTTATGACAACGGGCAAAAGTCGCACCCATCCAGAAGATTGCCTCACGGTGGAAGCCAGCCCGAATGAGAACACGGCTTCCGTCGATTGCGATCGGCCGCGCTGCAGCAGTGATATCGCTGCTAAAGAAAAATGGTGTTTTGGCATGCGCCGCAGCGGCGTCGAATGTTCGGGCGAGCTCGTCGAGATGATGTTCGACGCGCTGAGGCGACAGATGAGTGCGATCGAGCAAATTCAGCAGTTCCGGGTACAACTCGGCGTGACCGTACTCGGTAAGTACGCCGCGTGCGGCGAGGTAGCGAAGCCGTACAGTGGGATTGCGAAGCGCGGCTACGAGAAGTACGTGTGTCGTAACGCCTGTCGGGAACAGCCACGCTGTCACCTTGTCATGCAGCGGTGCGGTGGTATCGATGGCCCGCAGCCCGTCTATAATCCTCTGCCGAACGTTCTCGCACCGGCGGCGCACCCACACCTTCTCGGCAAAGTGGCGAGCGACCTGCGTTTGCAGTCTGCGCAGTTCCCCTGTGGGATCCGCAATGATTGTATTTGTGCGGAAGCTGCCCGCCAGATGATAGGATGACAAAACCTGCTCGGCTGAGGAGAGCTGGTTCCAAGACAAATGCGTGATTTCCAACAGCGTATCGCGGTAGACGAACTTACCGAGCTTGAGCGGAGGTTCGGGATGCGAGGTGATGACGACGACATCGATATCGGACGCCGGAGACATCTCCGCGTCGTCAGGCAGACCAATCGTTGAGCCGCTGAAATACGCTCCCTTGAACCCAATCTCTTTGCCGGCGTTCAGCCTAACCCATTCAGCCGCGGCAGCTCGTGCAGATCCGATTCTCATGAATCTACCTCCCTCGGCGTTATTGTAACGAAAAAAATGACCCCGGTCGATACCGGAGCCATTCTTGACAATTTTTTTCTGTTACACACCGCCATATACTCCGCCGTATGCTCCACCGTACCCTCCGCCAACTCCTGCGCCAACTCCTGCGCCAACTCCTGCGCCAACTCCTGCGCCATAAGGATAGTATGGATAAGGATACGGGTATGGGTAATACGGGTAAGGAAAGAAAAATGGAAATGCAAAANTAAGGATAGTATGGATAAGGATACGGGTATGGGTAATACGGGTAAGGAAAGAAAAATGGAAATGCAAAAAAAGGGAACGGGAAACGGCGGCGGCGAAATCGTCGAAATCTTCTGCGGGGACGATCAAAGTCATATACATATTGCCTGTCTGTAATACCGTCTTCTCGCATTTCATCAACGTCCTCAGGAATTAACATGGTCACGCCTTCGTCGTCGATACCGTCGATAATTCCTTCAAACCGTGACCCGTCTCTTGCTTGCGCAATTACGTGGTAGTTCATTAACCTTTGACCTGCTGTTTTTGCATCACCACCCGTAGGGGAGATACCTTGATGCGGATTAACCGGGTTATACACTTGCCTATCCCTCCTTTGATATGATCAGGATATTCACCCATATTGCAAAGTGTTAATAAAA
This sequence comes from Paenibacillus alkalitolerans, assembly GCF_016482785.1. Lineage (GTDB taxonomy): Bacteria > Bacillota > Bacilli > Paenibacillales > YIM-B00363 > Paenibacillus_AE > Paenibacillus_AE alkalitolerans. Next base: position 70,560 of record NZ_JAEMXM010000025.1, read on the forward strand.
GTCGTTCACGACAACCATATGATTGTTTACCAGTTTGACCCATGGAAGGACGCGTTTTGGAGGTGACTGCATGTCTTCATCTTATATGTCTGAAGCAAATCATGTTCCGCATCCTGTGGATGAGCTTTTGCGTACTTTACTGAATGGCATTCAAGAAACGATTGGGAAAGATCTTGTCGGGGTTTATCTGCGCGGTTCGTTGGCATTAGGAGAATTCGACCCTGTTACAAGCGATATCGATTATTTAGTTGTTACCGAAAATCGCGTTTCGGAAGAAAAGTTTGCAGACTTGCACGAGTTTCACGCCCGACTAGCCAATCTCCCTAATCAGTACGCTCAGCATCTCGAGGGGGCGTACATCGCGTGTGACGCTCTGAAAGTTTTCCGCGCCGGCGAGCGGCATCCGACCATAGCGAGAGGGGAGGGTTTGCAGTGGACCGAGCACAAAGCCAACTGGATATTGGAGCGATGGACGGTACGCGAGCACGGGATCGCACTCGTCGGTCCAGATCCGAAAAGCCTCATCGAGCCGATTTCCACCGACGACCTTCGAGCTGCCGTATCTGATCGCTTGCGTGATTGGGCGGCCTGGGCCGACCGATCGAACGATCCCGATTGGCAGCTGCCATTAAGCCATAAAGCATATGTGGTAGAGACAATGTGCCGGGCTATGTATACAATGGCGTGCAATGATATATGCAGTAAACCGCGCGCTGTTGCTTGGGCGCTTGAAACTATTCCCGAACCGTGGCGTTCCTTGGTGGAACGGTCACAGTCGTGGCGCATCGACTCCGCCCCTCCGGATCCCGGTGTCATTTCCGAAGTGATGAGTTTCATCCATTGGGCATCCGCTTTTGCGCGGTTTCGTTACGGCTAGACCAGAGAGGACGTTTCACGGTTCATGTACCGTTCCAGGAATGCCGGCTTGAGCAAAATTTTGCGTTCGTACATATCGATGAGTCCTTCCTTCTTCAGCTCGCGCATGTTCCGGTTGACGGATTCCCGCGACGTGCCGATGAAGTCGGAAAGCTTGTCCTGCGAGATTTTCATATCGATGAGGAGGCCGGCGGAGTCCGCACTATGTAATTCCTTGCCGCTTTCCTCGCTGAACCGGATCAAGATGCTCACCAGACGGTCGCGAGTGTCGTGCAGAGCCAAATTCTCTATCTGCTGCTGAGCGTCTTTCCAGCGGCGATAAAGGATATTCAGGACGAGCCGGTTGACCTGCTCGTAGGTGGACAGCAAGTTCTTGAAATCTTCCTTGCGGATATAACAAAACATGCTTGGCTGCATCGTTTGTGCGTAGTGGGAATAATTATCCTCGTTCAGCACGTCGCCTTCTCCAAAAATCATGCCTTCACGGATAATGGACAAGGTGATTTGCCGGCCATCCTCCGTAAGGCGCATCAGACGGACGCTGCCCTTCTTGAGCAGATACACATATTCGCTTGGATCTTCAGGGCGGTAAATCATTGTATTCTTCTTGATCGAATGATGGCTGCTGAAAATCGGCAATATTTCATCCAAACAGTCGCAGGGGAGCATCGACAGGATCTCACTTTTTTTCACAAACCACATTGAGGGACCCCCTTAATTTCGCCGCGCGCAAATTACTTATATGGTCATTCTAAACCCATTGTTTCGTTAGCGCAATCAATTACGCCTCCCAAAACATGTGACACCGCATTATGTTTTGGAAAAAACCAAGACAATTCTCAGATTGTATGACGCCAGTCACAGATTTCGAAAGTGCTAACGCGATATGATATAAGTGTTTGCCGCAGCAGGCGGCACAACTTCAATTCATCTCCGCCCTGAGGAAGATTGAAATCAATTGGAATGGGGGAAAGAGGCATGAAATATCGAAAATTAGGTAAAAGCGGTTTGAAAGTCAGTGAAATTAGCTTAGGAAGCTGGCTGACTTACGGTGGATATGTAGAGCAAGAAAATGCGGTGAATTCCATACACAAAGCGTATGATCTAGGCATTAACTTCTTCGATACGGCGAACGTTTATGAGCGCGGCACGGCTGAGAAGGTGATGGGGGAGGCATTGAAGAACTATCCGCGTGACTCCTACGTGCTGGCGACGAAAGTGTTCGGTAAGATGGGCGACGGCCCGAACGATCGCGGGTTGTCTCGAAAGCACGTGTTTGAGCAGCTGCATGCCAGCTTGCAAAGAATAGGAACGGATTATGTGGATGTTTATTATTGCCACCGGTTCGATCCCGAAACGCCGGTCGAGGAAACGCTGCGCACGATCGACGATCTGGTGACTCAAGGCAAGATTTTGTATGCGGGCGTGAGCGAATGGACAACGGCACAAATGGCGGAAGCGCTGGCCATCGCGGACAAATATTTGCTTGACCGCATCATCGTTAATCAACCGGTTTACAACATGTTCAACAGATATATCGAGAAGGAAATCATTCCGTTCGGGGAACAAAAAGGCATCGGACAAGTCGTTTTCTCGCCGCTCGCACAAGGATTATTGACCGGGAAATACAAGTCTGCGGCCGATATTCCGCAAGACAGCCGCGCAGCAAAGCTCGAGTGGGTACGCGACGGTATTACCGAAGAAAAAATTTCTAAAGTAAATCAGCTGTCTGCGATTGCCGGCGAAATGAATATTACGGTCGGCCAGCTCGCGCTCGCTTGGGTTTTGCGTCAGCCGAACGTGGCCAGCGCTCTGGTCGGAGCGAGCCGCCCGCATCAAGTCGAAGAAAATGCTCGAGCTTCGGATATTGAGCTATCCCAAGAAATCATAGACATGATCGAAGCGACGCTGGAGAAAGCATCCTCATGAACAAACCGCGGATTATAGTTACCGGGGGGAGCGGTAAAGCGGGCAAGTGGATTCTGAAGCATTTTGTCGAGCAAAATTACGAAGTCGTCAATCTCGACATGAAGCTTCCGGATGAACCGGTCTGCCGTACGATTATTACCGATTTGAACGATTTGGGGCAGGTTCATAACGCGTTGGCGCCGTTCAGCGGCGGGGCCCGCAAGGAAGCTGCCGGTATCGTGCATTTCGCGGCTATTCCACAAGCGTATACTCATCCGAACGATGTATGTTTCCGGAATAATGTGATGATCACCAACAATATCCTCGAAGCAGCCGCCAATCTCGGGATCGGCAAAGCGGTTCTCGCTTCGAGCGAATCTTCATACGGGATATGCTTCGCCGCCGAATTTTTTGAGCCTCAATATTTGCCCGTAGATGAAGATCACCCTCAATTGCCTGAAGACAGCTACGGCTTGTCCAAGGTGGTCAACGAAGTGACGGCCGAGGCGTTTCACCGCCGTACGGGGATGCAGGTAATAAGCTTCCGGCTTGGCAATATACTGGTTCCGGAGAGTTATGCGCAGCTGAAACAAAATTTCGATCAGACCGAGGCGCGCAAACGGATATTGTGGTCTTACATCGATGCAAGGGATGTGGCGATCGCCTGCCGCCTCGCAATAGAGAAGGATGGACTCGGGGCCCAAGCGCTTAATCTCGCCGCGGACGACATTTCTTCGGATCGCACCACCCGGGAATTGGTCGAACGTTACTTGCCGGGTGTGAAAGATATACGTATCCCGCTTGAAGGGAGAGTTTCGCTGCTGTCAAATGCGAAGGTCAAGCAGCTGCTCGGCTGGCAGCAGCGGTACAAGCTGATGGAGCAATAAGTTAGGGAAAGAGCCATTTGATATGAGAACGCTCAAGCTTGGAACAAGCATATTAGTAGTTCCGGTACGCAACCGGCGGCTGGCAAAGTACTTCCGTAAACTGCCGAATAACTAGCCGCGGGTGCCGCCCTTCAGCTTGCCATCTCGGCAAGGTGGAGGGCGATTTTCTTTAACGATATATGCCTAATCCCGCTTCGAAGGAGGCGGATAAACGGCAGCGCTTGTTCCACAATGAAACA
>NZ_JAEMXM010000026.1 GCF_016482785.1 Paenibacillus alkalitolerans
TCATCCGTGCATCACCGTGTTCCACTGTGAAACAACACCGCTACCAGCACTCAAAGCTGCTGAAAATATTCGATCAAATATTTCCGGAACGCCTCCGCCACAAGAGGCAACCGCTCTCCCTTTCGCCTGATCAGCCCGACTGTTCGCACGACGCGGGGCTCGCTTACCGGGATGCTCGCCGGCATCATCGGGCTCGTCTCGATTAACGCCATCTCCGGCAGCAGGCTGACCCCTAACCCGGCCGCAACCAAACCCCGGATCGTGTCCGTCTCTTCCCCTTCGAACCCGATCTTCGGCGTAAACCCGGCCTGTAGGCACGCTTCAAGCACGATGGCACGCAGCGAATAATGCTCGCTGAACATGACGAACGATTCTTCTTCCAATTGCTTCAGATGAATCTCCGGGCTGCCGGCAAGCGGATGGTTGGATGGCAAAATCACCCGCAGCTGTTCCGTGAGCAGCAGCTCCCCTTCCACTTGTTCCCGATGCTCCGGGAAGGGCGAGATAAATGCCAGATCGATCTCGCCTTGGCATAAATCATGAATCAATATGTGGAACGTCCCTTGCTTCAATCTGAACTTCACGTTCGGGTGCAGCTTCCGGTATTGGGCTACAACGGATGGAAGCAGGTGTATTCCCAAGCTGTGCGGAAACCCGATCCTAATTTCCCCCGCCTCCGGGTCGATGAACTCCCTCACTTCAAGCACCGATCGATCCAAGTCAACCAGCAGCGACTCCGCGCGCTTCAGGAACAGCCTTCCGGCCGATGTCAGCTTCAGATTGCGGCCTTTCTGCGCAAACAGTTCAACGCCGAGCTCTTCTTCAAGCTGGTGTATTTGCCTGCTTATCGCAGACTGTGCGACACGCAGTTCTTCCGCCGCATGCGTCATATGCTCCAGCCGGGCAACCGTCACGAAATATTGCAACTGCCGAAATTCCATTGATTACACATACCTTCCCCGAAGAAACTGTGAGTAGAGGGCGAGCAGGATAAACCCGCCGACGAACCCGCCCAAATGCGCCAAGTAGTTAATCTGCGGAATAATGAGGGAATAAATAACTCCAACACCTAACATTGAGTATAACGTTTTCCGAGATCCCTCATCCATCAGACGGCGCCGAAACAACGTCAGAAACAAATACGCTCCGAACACCCCGTAAACGGCACCGCTTGCGCCGAGCGAGAAGATCCCCGGGGGATAAAAATTAGTAAATACATTTCCGACGATCCCTGCAAAAAGAAACAGAACCGCATACCGCAGCTTCCCCAGCAATCGTTCGAGCGGCGGCGCAAAGACGAAGATCGCAAACGAGTTAAACAGCAGATGAGGAAAATCGTTATGAAGGAAAATGGACGCCACATACCTCCACAGATTGGAAACCTCATTGAACGGAGGCTGGTTGGAAAACATACCTAAAACGAGCTTTATCGTATCTGCGGGTATACCGGTAATGAGCGATGCAACAAACACACCGGCATGCACAGCAACGACTATAATCAGAATCGCAGTATTTACAGGATAGTATTTCACATATTCCCGGAAGCTTTCATATCGAAGAAACATCATTCGTTCATGCCCCCCGCTTTCGCTGCTCAATAAGCAATTTACATCATTGTAACTTGGAGCGGACGTAAAGGAAAGTTTTCATGATCCGGTTCTGCATGAAACTTCATGATTTCAATGTTATAACCAAACCTCTTTCGAAGCACATTCAAGGAAGCCAGACCGCGATTAAAGGAAGGTTTGGTTGAAACATTGAAATTACGTAATTGTGTATGAATTGCATGAATTTCAATGTTATAATATATAAGGTTGTAATCCAAAAAACGTTATTTAGGAGGAAATGATTATGGCAAACGAAAGAACAGGAGTCGCCACACTTAAAGGGAACCCGATCACTTTAATCGGACCGGAAGTGAAAGCCGGAGATAAGGCGCCCGATTTCAAAGTGAATAAAGATCTGCTTAATCAAGTGTCCCTCTCCGATTTCGCAGGCAAAGTGAAGTTGATCAGCGTCGTTCCCTCGATCGACACTGGCGTTTGCGATGCGCAGACTCGCCGCTTCAACGAAGAAGCTTCGAAGTTGGGCGATGATGTCGTCATTTTGACGATTTCCAACGATTTGCCGATGGCTCAAGCGCGTTGGTGCGGAGCCGCGGGCGTTGACAAGGTTCAAATGCTGTCGGATTATAAAAACGTATCCTTCGGAGACGCCTACGGCGTTCACATTAAAGAACTCCGCTTGTTAATGCGCTCCATCTTCGTTATCGATAAGAACGATAACATTACATACGTGGAGTATCTGAACGAAATGACCGAGCATCCGGATTACGAGAAGGCGTTGGCGGCGGCAAAGGCGGCATTATAAGAAAACCTCTTTCGAGGCCAATTCAAAGAAGCAAGACCGCGATTAGCGGTAGGTTTTCTTGCGATTCTAGAATTGCCGTTCACTTTATGAAAACTTATAAATTCTAGAATCTTAAGAAAAACTTCTATCGAAGTACACTCAAGGATGAGATACGAAAGACCTCCTTCTTACAATTGCGTAAGAGGAGGTCTTTTATTAATTGGTGATTTTATATTGGGCTAATTTTTTGTCGATCGTTCCGTAAATATCCAAGATGGTGCGATAATTCGAGCCCAAATCTCCAAGCGATCCCCTGGAAGCCGAGTAAACATCGATTGCCGATTTCAGCGGATTGATGGAGAAGATCGTCAACGTAACGTCCTGCACGCGCCCGGTCACCGTCCGCTTCTCCATTACGATTTCCCCGACGTTCTTGACTTCATGGAGCACCTTATATCCCGGTTTTTTCTTAAAGATTTGAACTACTTCATCCCACAGGCTGTCGCGGGAAAGCTTGTAGTACCTCGTCTTTAATTCCGGAAGCGACGCTTTCTCTCCCGTCTGCTCTTGACTGCGGATCAGTCCGATCAGCGCTCTTTTCAACAATGACGGTCCCCCCTCGAAGAACTTCCCATCCGTGCTCTTTTTCTAATTTACATCTTACCACTACACCGTACGAATGGGCAAACCGTATTTTCAAAACTTGCGCAGCCGAGGGGGTTTTACCGGCAAAATATATGTTTTCCGATTCGTTTGATTTGCGGACGGCTCCAGATCCAGCCCGAAGTGGCAGTTACGGGATTGAAATAATATAAGGCGCCTTCCGACGGGTCCCACCCGTTCACGGCATCTTGCACCGCCTTGTAAGCCGTACCGTTCGGATCGAGCCATATTTGCCCGTCATCGACCGCCGTAAACGCGCGCGGCTGAAATATGACGCCCGATATCGTCTTCGGAAAGGCGGCATTGTCAACGCGGTTTAAGACGACGGCGGCAACAGCCACCTGGCCGATATAAGGCTCTCCCCTGGCCTCGCCGTAAACAGCCCGGGCTAGCAAGTTAATATCGTTGCTGGAGAAGCGGCTGGTCCGGACCGGTGCCCTCCGCGTGCCGCCGCGTCCGGCATTGCCGCCGCCAGGCCGCCAATTTTTTGTAGCTTTCGCCAACGCCGTCTTTGTATCCGGGCCGACTCTCCCGTCGACAGGCAGCCCGAATTCCCGTTGAAACCCGATCACGGCTTTCCGCGTACCCGGACCGAATGCGCCGTCAACGTTACCTCCATAAAATCCTAGAAATTGCAGCCGCGACTGCAGCTCGGCGACGTCCGATCCGACATCGCCCTGCTCCATCACCCAGTACCATTGACTGAAAGATAACGACGTTTGACGCGAAACCCCGACAGCCGCGATCAAGCAAACCAGTGCACAGACCAAGCCTCTGAATAAAAAAGAGCGGCTCCTCGGCCGCCCGTTGCGTGTTTGTTCCGTCACACGCCCACCTCCGGAGCAAGTATTTGCTCCTTTTAGTATGTAAAGTATTGTGTTCTACATTCAAAAAAAAAAAGAAAACCCCGCCTATGCCGTCCGGTATGTTTGTTTCTGAACCTGCACAGGCAGGTGGGTGTCCGCAGCGCATGCTTTTGACGTCCCTTCGCAAGGGCATGCCAGCCGCAGCGTCAATATGAGACTCCCGGGAAACAAGCATTGGTTCAAAACAAATAGTCCCGAAACGAACATCGCAGGTGTTTTGTAGTCCTATTATATCCGTTCACCCCGCCGAAGTAAACAGAAGTTCGTGGATAGTTTGCCAGCCTTACCGTTCCGATTCCGGCGGCGCAGCATTTCCGGACTCCTCTTGCTCACCCTCACCGGCGGCCTCCTGCGCTTTCTGATGGCGGTCCATCAGCTTCCGGAAACCGTTGTGGAAGTGCCAGAACGTCATGAAAGCGATGAGACTGCCCATAAAGAACGGGATAAGGAACGTAATTTGCGTGAAGCTGATGTATACGATAACGGCGTTCGTGACCGCGATCAACAAAGAGCGGACCGGTTGGCCGATCGTAATCAAGCATGCATTCTTAAACGCTTGCCATACGTTCATATGCAGGTGAACCGCAATACAGAAAAAGTTAAACACGGCGATAAACAGCAAGAAAGAGAACGCAATGAACAGATAGGCAATTATGCTGAAAGTCCCGTTCTGGCCGGCGTAAAATCGAAAGTTAAAAAATAAAACGGCGAACAAGACGATAAATAATATTCCTCCGACCATACTCAGCAAGTAATTTTCTTTATATGCACGGAAAAATGTCTTCAACAGCGGCACATCGCCGTCTCCCGTCACCCACTTGCGGGCGACCGCAAACATAGCCGTTGTTGACGGGAACAGCAGAAACGGAGAAAGCACGGCGACGATAAACAAGCTGGATTGAAGCTGCGCTTCGTCGGCTGCAAACAAAGTGACAAAACCGAAAAAGAATACCGGCAATGCTCCGATAATCCACAAAATATTCGTTACCGATAATCGCATTATCCATTCCGAAATGCGGTAAAAACCGCCCATTAGTCCACGAAACTCCATTCGGGGCACTCCTCCTGCTTTACGCTTTTCCTTCGCCTAACTTGCCCAGGCGGGTTGTCTCCTATTAACTATAATACAAGTTGACGTCACGAGGAAGCAAAAAGAGAAGACCGCCTCATTCAGGCAGTCTTCGGTTCATGCTTACAAGTTTGCGTAATCGCCGTTGTTGTTGTTGTTGTCTCCCGTGCGCGTCGATCTTTGGTTTCCGCCGCCCGTACGCGGACGGTTGTTGTACGACGGCCGGTCGCCGTAACGGTTGTCGTCCCGCCGTCCGTAACGGCGTTCGCTGTCGCCGCCTTGACGGTTGCCGCCGCCGTAACGTCTTTCGCCGCCGCCCCGGTAATCACGTCCCCCACCGCCGACTCGGCGCCCCGAGCTGCGTATGTCGGGCTTGCGCTTCTTCACGCGGATCGGCTCTTCCGGAGTCAATTCGACACTGACTTCCTTCTTCTCGCCGCCGGTCAGCAGTTTGATGGCTGCGGCCAGCAAGTTTACGCTGTCGTGATTTTCAAGCAATTGGATGGAAATCGCTTTGAATTCGTTGTATTCTTCATTATGGACGAGTTCGAGAATTCGCTCCGCGACAACCTTCTGTTTGCCTTCGATCGCCTCGGCAATCGTTGGCAACGTCCGCTTCGGAATCTTATGGCGGGTTACCTTCTCGATGAAATGGAGATGATCGAGCTCGCGAGGAGTAACGAACGTCCATGCGGTACCCTCTTTGCCTGCGCGGCCCGTCCGGCCGATGCGGTGCACGTAAGATTCCGGATCTTGCGGCAGATCGAAATTGACTACGTGCGTTACTCCGGAGACGTCAAGGCCGCGTGCGGCCACGTCCGTAGCGACCAGCACGTCGATGCTGCCGTCGCGGAATTTGCGCATTACGGTGTCGCGCATGTTTTGCGACAAGTCTCCGTGCAATCCGTCCGCGGAATATCCGCGCTTTTGCAGCGCTTCGGCAAGCTCGTCGACACGGCGCTTCGTGCGTCCGAATACGATGGCCAAATCCGGCGATTCCATATCGAGCAAACGGCAAAGCGCGTCGAACTTGGACTTCTCATGCACTTCAATATATTCCTGGCTGATGAGCGGCGCACTCACTTGTTTCGGCACTACCGAAACGTGTTCCGGATTTTTCAGGAACCGCTGCGCCAGCTTCTGGATGTTCGGAGGCATTGTTGCCGAGAACAGCATCGTCTGGCGTTCTTCCGGCACTTGGCTCAATATCGATTGAATGTCTTCCAAAAATCCCATGTCGAGCATTTCGTCCGCTTCATCGAGCACCACGTAACGAACGTCGTCAAGCCGGATCGTCTTTCTGTTGATATGGTCCAACAGCCGGCCCGGAGTGCCGATGATCACTTGAGGGCGCTTTTTCAATGCGCGGATCTGGCGTCCGATATCCTGCCCTCCGTAGATCGGCAGACTGCGGATTCCCTTGAATCTGGCCAGCTTGCCGATTTCCTCCGCCACTTGAATCGCAAGCTCCCGTGTCGGCGTCATTATAAGCGCCATGATCCTTTCTTCCGTCGTTTCGATGTGTTGGATCAATGGAATCGCGAACGCCGCCGTTTTTCCCGTACCCGTCTGCGCCTGCCCGATCAGATCTTGTCCCGCCAATGCGATCGGAATCGCCTTCTCCTGAATGGGCGTCGACTCTTCGAATCCCATCTCGGTAATGGCCCGGAGCACCTTCTGCTCCAAGCCGAATTCGCTGAATGTTTTCAACTGCTTCAAACTCCTTCGATTTTGGTCTACGTACTCTTAAGCCGCTTCAGACCAAACATTCGCACACCTTACTTAGCCGCACCAATACAGAAAGTCCCGAAAAAAAAGCATTTTCCATTCGGAAAATACTAGCGTACTTAAGAATATTACGCTTATTATAACACATGAAAAGTTTTCATTGCCAGTTTGTGCGAAAAGCAAAATACGCCATACTAAGTTTAGAGGTGACTAAATCGTGATATCGTACCTTCGCACTGTTCGGGAAATCTTTTATATGAGCGCCGGAGCCGTTCTTGTGGCTTCCGGCTTCAACGCGTTTTTGATACCGCACCAAGTGTTGAGCGGCGGCGTTTCCGGAATTTCCATGCTGATCGGCTATATAACAGGTCTGAATATCGGCTGGTTATATTTTGTGCTGAACGCCCCGCTTTTTATTTGGGGTTGGATCGTTCTCGGCAAACGCTTCGTTGGATTGAGCTTTGTATCCGTTGTAGTTACCGCCCTCGCCTTGCAGTTCGTTCCCGAGATCCGGTTTAACCAGGACCCTATTCTTGCCGCGGTGTTCGGAGGGGTGCTCGTCGGATTGGGCACGGGTTTGTCTTTTCGTGCGGGCGGCTCAACCGGCGGCTTCGACATTGTCGGCTCCATCGTCACCCGCAGACGCGATTTTCCGCTCGGCGGCCTCCTGTTCGCGTTGAACGGCGGAGTCATTGTCGCGCTCGGCCTATCCTTGAAGGATTGGGATTTGGCGCTATATTCGATGATTTCCTTATTTGTGACCGGCCGCATTATCGATGTCATCCACGTTCGCCATATTAAAATCACCGCGTTTATCGTAACAACGAATAAAGATCAGATGCTCCAAAAGCTGCTGGGCACGCACCGGGGCGTGACGGTTATCGATGCGCAGGGAGCATATACCCAGAGTGAAAAATATTTGCTGATGACGGTCACGACCAAGTATGAGCTTACCGAGCTGCAGAAAAAAATCCGGGAAGCGGATCCGAACGCATTCGTCAACATCGTGGAAACGGCCGGCGTAATGGGCTTGTTCCGGCGGGAATAGCGGGTCCCTTACCGCGAGCGGTAATTTGGAGCGATAATTTGGATCGGTAATTTGGAGCGGTAATTTGGATCGGTAATTTGGAATATTTTAGGATAATTTTGAAATCTAACGGTCGAAACAGCTCTTAATAATGCTCAAAAGCATGAAAAAGGGCTTTCAGACGTGAAACCGGCGTTGTTAACGGTCTGTACGACCGTTCATCAAAGTGCAAGCAAGTAAAAAGTGTGTTAGTAACGACCTTTTCGACCGTTCGCTGTCATGCCGCTTAAAAGGGGCGGCCAACCCGGTTTGCGAGTGTAACGAAGCAAATCGCCATAAACGGTCATTTCCGCGCACCATACTGCCTATACTTTCGTGAAAACCGTCCGGCCAATCACCGGGCGGTTCTTTTTTATGCAAAGAAAGTATTGACAAACAAGAGGAGTTGGAATAGTTTAACATTAAATGATTATTAAATGTTTTGTTTTTCGGATTAAATTCAGTGGTAATGGAGATGTGCGCGATGAATGAATCACTTCAAGACATATTAAAACAAAGACTGTCATTCACGTACAGAGAGCCGATCGAACTGCTTGTCTCGATGAGCATGACTGCCCGTAAAGATCAAATGCTGCAGCTCGCGGAAGAACTTCACGTCGAGGTCGACCCGTTTCTGACCGTATTGCTCGATCGGACCGGCGAGGTCTTATCGCCTCACATGAAACGGGAACTGGGTTACTTTTTTGACTTTGGTTTCTTTCGATGGGGGCCTGATATCGCCTTCTATGCATCCGCTTTTGACAGTAGGGAAGATGAGACGGCGGAACAATGGATAGACCGTCTTGAAATAACTCCGGCGGGGCACATCGTCTCCATGATGGTTCGATGCGCGTATAACGACAACCTCGGAGAATTTCTTCAGGGCCGGACATGGAACGACTTCCACCTTGATCTCGAAGCGCTCGCCGAACAAACTCGAAAAATCGAACCGTCTGGACAAGTCGATAGGACACAGTCGCATCTTCTGGAGTGTCTGGTGCATCCCGAAGAGACGAAGCAGCGGTATATGATGCTCATCCGGCAGTTTCACCGTCTCGCATTCGCTCCCCATGCTCAAGAGCTCCGGAGTAAGTGCGAAGCGGCTATTGAACGCTATGAAAAGCTTTTCCAAACCGATCCCAAACGGTTCCTGCACGATTTTCACAAGCTGGATCCGACTTTCTACACTCGTACCGCCATCCACCATGTCAGCTTCATGTTCCAGATCGGATGCTCGCTATACAATATCGGAAAGCATGCGGATTGGATCATCTTCGGCATTAACAACGAACAATATTTCGGTCCCGAAGCCGCGATCGCCAAGGTAGAGAAGTTTTTCAAGGCATTCTCCGACAAACGCAGACTTCAGTTCATTCGACTTGTGGCACAACGCCCGCTCTACGGACAGGAGCTGGCCGCCGAATTAGGCGTCACTCCCGCGGCGGTCAATTATCACGCTAACTTCATGGTTCTGCTCGATATGGTCGAGCTGAAGCGATCCGAGCACAGACTCTATTACAACGTTAACAAAGAGAAGGTGCGGGAGATGCTTGAATTGACCGCCAAAGTGCTTCTTGGGGAGGAAAAATATGGGCCAGGTCCGGGAGGCGGGAAAGATGAGCGGGACTGAGCAGCAAAGCAAGCGCCCGATTTCACATGTACTTCTTCGACTTATTAAGCTGGGAAAGCCTTATATCGGTTGGTATATCGTTCTCTGCATCCTTACGGCAGGCTTGTCGCTTGTCGGTGTGGGGATAGCGGAATCGCTGCGCAGGATCATCAATGCGGCGACGCAGAAAGACCTTTCGCTTTTGGTGTCGGCGGCCGTTCTGGCATTGGGGATCGTTATTTTGGAAGTTGTCGCGAACCTGCTTAAAGCCCGCGTAACCGCGATGCTGGAATTCAAGTCGACGGCACGACTGCAAACGGTGGTGCTTGGTAAGCTAATGCGCATACGTATGAAAGAAGCGGATCGGTATCATTCCGCCGATCTCATCAGCCGGATCAACGATTCCGCTGCAGCGGCGCAGGCGGGCGTCAATGCGAAAGCGATGGATTTCCTCGGCAATATGCTTCAAATCGTTTTCATGATAACCTACCTCGTCACCTTGCAATTCTCGCTTACGTTCGGAACGTTATTGATCGCCGCGCTGACCCCGTTGGTGATGCTCCCTTTTGCAGGCAAATTGCGGGGATTGTATGAGCAAAGACAAAAGATTCAAGCGGAACAGCAATCGTTCACGCAGGACATCGTACAGGGCGCGGAGGTAGTCAGAAGCTTTTCTCTCGCGGCCAAGCTTCGCGATGCATTCGCACAGAAGTGTACCGCTTACTTGAAAACGCATTATCGGGTGCTTCGGTTGGAAGCGGTCGGATACCGGCTGCCGATACTCGTCGTAAACGGCGGGCTTCTGTACGTGCTCGGCTATGGCGGGTATTTGGTCATACAAGGACGTTTGGACGTTGGCGCCGTTGCCGCATTCCTTATCAGCTTCGAGCGGATCGCGAATCCCGTATCCAGTCTGGCTAATCTATGGACGGAGCTTCAAGCATCCCTCGCTCAAGCGAATCGCATGTTTGAGGTACTCGATTCTGCCCGAAGAAAGTGCTTCCGGCGAGACCGCTTCCGATCAAGCCGCGTTCCATTACGACACCATCGAACTGGACAACGTCTCCTACCGTTACAATACCGGGGATGACGTGCTGCGGAACATCTCATTCCATATCGAAACAGGAAAAATCACCGCTCTCGCAGGTCCGAGCGGCAGCGGCAAGAGCACGGTTCTTAATCTGCTGCTGGGCTTAAATGAACCGACCGGCGGAACTATACGGTGCGGAGACGCTCCGCTTCCGGAAATCAATCCCCGGCAATGGCGGAGCGGGATTGCTTATGTATCGCAAGAACCGTACCTGTTCTCAGGAACGTTATACGATAATATCGCATGGGGGCGTTCCGGCGCTTCACGGGAGGATGTAATTGAAGCTGCCCGGTCGGCCGGCATCCACGACTTCATAATGAGTACGCCGCAGCAATACGAAACCCGCATCGGCGAGCGCGGCTTGACGCTTTCCGGGGGGGAGCGCCAACGTCTGTCGATTGCAAGAGCATTTGTACGGAATCCGAAGCTGCTGCTGCTCGATGAACCGACATCGGCTTTGGACAGCCATAACGAGCGGATCATCCAGGCTGCGTTGTCCGAACTGATGCGAGGCCGAACTACGGTCGTTGTGGCGCATCGGCTGACCACAATCCGGGACGCAGACAAAATTATTTATTTGGAAAACGGTTCCGTTCTCGAAACCGGAACGCATGACGAATTGATGGCATTATCCGGGAAATATTGGAGCATGCACGAACAAACCCGTACAAACTACGGAATGATGGAGGAAATAATCGCATGAATGCAATGTCCCCGGCCAGATCCGGCAGCATTCCAATCGTTGTTCGGCTGCTGAAGTATGCGTCGCGTTATCGTATTCCGCTCGGCGTCGCCGTCTTGCTGTTAAGCGCGAATCTGACTTTGGAGGTGGGATTTGCCTGGGTGCAGCAGCTCTTTATCGACACCATCAACAGTTCCAGTATGGACGCCTTGCTTAGGTTGATCCTGATTTGCGGCATCATCTGCGCAGCAATTACGGTCAGTATGATGTTTCAGCATTATTATCGTCATGCAGCTCATGCCGGAATGGTTCAAAACGCGGCGGTTGACCTGTTTGAGCAAAGCAGCCGGCTTCCATTCCGGACCGTGCAATCGATGCATTCCGGAGATATTGTCTCGCGTAATGCGCGTGATGTCGGCTCTGCCGTCAATGCCGCCGGCAATATCGTATTCGATCTAGGCTATAACATGGTGTTGTGCGTCGTCTCATTATGCTATTTGGCCGGCATGAACGCCTGGCTGGCGCTTCTCGCGATCGGGTCCGGTCCTGTCGTCTTTTTCACCGGACGTTTCTTTGACAGACGGCTCCGCCGGCTATCCGAACGAATTCAGCAGAAGGATGCGGAGGTCCGTTCTCTGCTGCAAGAAACTTTGCAAGGAATGAAGGTCGTCCGAGCGTTCGGAATGGGGGAAGCCTTGCTGTCGCAATATGTGAAAGAACGTCACGAACTGAACGCCATGCTGCGCAAGAGAGCATGGTGGAATGCGCTCCTATGGCAGTCATCCGCTTTGACCAATAACGTCGTCATGGTCGTTTGCGCCGCGCTGGTCGCTTTGTCGGCCATCCATGGAACCATGTCCGCAGGCGAGGTATTAGCGTTCATCATACTGATCGGCAGGGTACAGTGGCCGTTCGTCAACATGTCCCAAACATGGGGACGTGTCCAGGAGTCGCTAGGCGCCGTAGACCGCGTATTCGAGATTATGGATATGCCGGTTGAAGGGAACGTCCATGATGGTGAATCGCATGCAAAGGTCGAACGTGTGCAACCGGCCCGGCACTCTGTCTTTGCGACGTCAACCTTGCCCACCGTTCAACAGAAGGCGAACAAGCGCCGCTTTTATTCGAAGGGCTTCACTTGACCGTCGAACACGGCGAAACGGTGGCGGTCGTCGGTCCCAGCGGATCGGGCAAGACGACGCTGGCCCGCCTCTGCTGCGGTTTGTATCAACCCGATAAGGGAACGGTTTCCGTTTACGGACGATCTTTGCGGGAGGAGTTGGACGAAGCACGGAAAATGCTGACATACGTGCCGCAATTGCCCTATCTGTTCTCCGGCACGATACGGGACAATATCGCGTTCGGCACTGACGGCGCTTCGGAAGAAGATATCAAGAAAGCTGCGAGGCTGGCCGGAGCCGATTCTTTTATAGCCAAACTTCCGGACGGCTACGATACGGCGCTTGGCGAGCACGGCTCCACTATATCGGGTGGCCAAAGACAGCGGATCGCCATCGCCCGCGCGTTCCTTCGCAAGGCGCCTCTGCTTATTCTTGACGAGGCTACCTCGGCGCTCGACAACGAATCCGAACAGCTCATCCAGCAATCCATGGACCGTCTCATGCAGGGGCGCACAACGCTGGTCATCGCCCACAGACTGTCGACCGTCCGCAACGCCACACGCATCATTGTCATGGATAACGGGAGGATCGCGGAGCAGGGCGACCACGACACCTTAATGGCGCATAACGGATTGTACGCACGCTTGTACCGGCTCCAGTTCGAGGACGGCGAGCACTCGTTGCGGTCATCCGGAACCGACGTTTAGGGTCAATTTTTGACCCTATAATGTTAAAAAAACCGCCCCCTTCTCCTAAAAGGAGAAAGAAGCGGACGTGCTGCAAATTACAACTACCTTTTTCCCGGATCGAAAGGCTCACCGGCAGCTTTGGGCGCTTGGGACGCTTTTGAGAACAGGACCAGCGCGATTAATGTGACCACGTACGGAAAAACCTTTAGGATAATCGGCGGCACGACGGCTAACGCCGGATTGATCTGCGACACGTTCGCCACCGTGCTGGCGAAGCCGAAGAACAGCGTGGCGGCCAGCACTCCGAGAGGCCTCCATTGGCCGAAGATAAGGGAGGCGAGCGCCAGGAAGCCCAAGCCGGACACGGTGCCGGTAAATTCGCCGGCGTACGTTACGATGATGACGGCGCCGCCGAGCCCGGCGAAAGCGCCTGAAATCATGACGCCGATGTAACGAATCCTTCTTACGTTAATGCCGGCCGCTTCCGCCGCGTGCGGATGTTCCCCGCAAGCTCTCAGCCGAAGTCCGAACGGCCTGTAATAAAGCACGTAAATACAGAGTGCGAGAATAACAAGCACAAGCCAGGTCGTCCAATACGTCTTCATGAAAAACAAGTTCCCGATAACCGGAATATCCGAGAGAATCGGGATTTTTACAGGAAAGAACCCGGTTGTAATCCGGATGTTTCCGCTGCCCGTCATGTTGCGGGACAAAAACACGGTGATAGCGCCAGCGATCATATTCAGCGCCGTTCCGCTGATGACCTGGTTGGCGCTTAAGTTAATGCTGGCGAACGCATGCAGCAGCGAAAACAATATGCCGGCCGCCATAGCGGCGAGCAAACCGGCCCACAGGGTCCACTGGCTGCCCGGATATATTGCCTGAAGGCGGAAAATTACGAACGCCGAGGCGAATGCGCCAACGACCATGAGCCCTTCCAAACCGATGTTGACGACACCGCTTCGCTCGCTGAATAAACCGCCGAGCGCGGTGATCAGAAGAGGAATAGTGAACACAACGGCATACGGCATTATTTGTTGAATTGTCGTCCACATGCGTTCATTCCCCCTTCTCTGCGCGCGCCGCGCCCGTGGCGTTCCGCGTCTTGCGGCCTTGGAAGCGCCGGATCAGACGTTCGATCAATACGCTCGTTGCCGCAAAATAAATAATAATGGCGATGATGGAATCCGCGATTTCCGGCGGAATATCCGTCATCGCATTCATAAAGCCGCGGCCCGAATACAGCAGCCCGAAGAAGACGGCGGCTAACAGCACGCCCACAGCCGAGTTCGCGCCAAGCAAGGCAACCGCGATGCCGTCAAAGCCTTGCGACGGCAATATGCCGATCTGAATGTTGTTGGCATTACCGGTATACTGCGCGACGCCGCCGAGTCCGGCGAGTGCGCCGGCAATGAGCATGGACGTGACGATGCCGCGGTTCACGTTGATGCCCGCGTACTCCGACGCATGCCGGTTGTAGCCTACCGCCTTCAATTCATAACCCAACGTTGTGCGGTCTATAATGAATGCAATAACGATTACGGTGATTACCGCAATGAACAGCCCCATGTTAATGTACGAGCCGTCGAACATTTCGGTTAAGAACGGCGCTCTCAACGTTGCGTAATCCGGCAGCGGCTTGGATTCCGTCTCGAGAAACGCCCCTTTGAAATATGCCGGGACGGTGTAATACACGATCCAGTAGGAAGTCAGGTTCAGCATAATCGTCGACACCACTTCGTGCACGTTGAATTTCGCTTTCAACAGCCCGGGGATAAACGCCCACAGCGCGCCGCCCGCCATTCCCGCAGCGACCATGGCCGCCAAGAGCAGCGGTCTGGGCCAATCGAAGCTTAAGCCGACGGCCGTCGCGCATAAACCGCCGATCAGAAACTGCCCCGCAGCGCCGATATTGAACAGTCCCGTCCGGAATGCGAACGCTACGGAAAGTCCTGTAAAGATAAGCGGCGTCGCAGTCGCCAGCGTGTTGCCGATCCGCTCCGGATTTTTCAATCCGCCTTGCAGCATGTACGAGAAGCCTTCAATCGGATTATGTCCGGTGACCGCCATCAGGACGGCGCCGGCAAGCAGTCCGAACACAACGGCGGCGAGCGATACGATTGCATTCTTCATGCGCCTTGACCCTCCCTCACACCGGCCATCATGAGGCCGATTTCGTTCTCGTTCGTCTCGCCGGCTTCAACGACGCCTATTAATTCACCGTTGCTCATAACCGCGATCCGGTCAGAAACGTTCATTACTTCTTCCAGTTCCAAAGATACGAGCAAAACCGCCTTCCCTTTGTCGCGCTGCTCGATCAACCGCTTATGAATATACTCTATGGATCCGACGTCCAGCCCCCTTGTCGGCTGCACGGCGATAAGCAAATCCGGGTCCCGCTCGATTTCGCGGCCTATGATCGCCTTCTGCTGGTTGCCTCCCGACAAAGATCTGGCGATAGACGACGCCCCCTGCCCCGAACGGACGTCGAAGCTCTCGATAATTCGCTTCGCGTAATCGAAGATGGACGGCTTGTTCAATATTCCGGCGTTCGAGAAGGGCTGCTTATAATAAACCTCCAGCACCATATTCTCGGCAATCGTATAATCAAGCACCAAGCCGCGCTTTTGCCGGTCTTCCGGAATATGTCCGATCCCTTTCTCGATACGGCGGCGGATCGGCATGCCCGTAAAGTCTTGTCCGTTCAAACGGACGGTGCCCGACACCGGTTTGAGCAATCCAGTGATCGCTTCCACCAGCTCCGACTGCCCGTTGCCTTCGACGCCAGCCACGCCCACGATTTCTCCGGAGCGAACCTCAAGCGTGAAATCATTCAAGGCGAGGCACTTCTTGCTGTTGATGACGGAAAGCGATTCGACCTCAAGCACGACATGGCCCGGATCGGCAGGCTTCTTCTCCACCTTGAAAGAAACGTGCCTTCCGACCATCATTTCGGCCATCGCCGCCTCGCTCGTCTCGGCGACATCGACGGTGCCGATTGACTTGCCCCTGCGGATGACCGTGCAGCGGTGCGCATACGCCTTGATTTCCTTCAGCTTGTGCGTAATGAGAATGATGGACTTGCCTTCGCCGATGAGACTGCCCATGATGGTGCCGAGCTCCCGGACTTCCTGCGGCGTAAGAACGGCCGTAGGCTCGTCCAAAATCAAGACGTCGGCGTTGCGGTAAAGCATCTTTAATATTTCGACGCGCTGCTGCATGCCGACGGAAATATCTTCGATCTTGGCATACGGATCGACATTCAAGCCGTAACGCTTCGACAGCTCCTCGATTCGTTTGCCTGCCGCCTTGACATCCAGCACCAGACCGCTTACCCGCTCGCTGCCGAGAATGATATTTTCCGTTACGGTGAAATTTTCGACCAGCTTGAAATGTTGGTGAACCATGCCGATGCCCAGCTTATTCGCCACGTTCGGATTCGCGATCCGAACTTCCTGCCCGTTCACTTTGATCGATCCGCGATCGGGCTGATACATGCCGAACAGGATGCTCATGAGCGTCGATTTTCCCGCTCCGTTCTCGCCCAGCAGAGCATGGATCTCGCCGCGCTTCAAACGGATCGTGATGTCGTCGTTGGCGACGACACCCGGAAATTCCTTCCGGATGCCAAGCATTTCAACTGCATATTCCATGGAACGATTCTCCTTCCCCGCAAACCAAAAAAAGACGGTCAGCCCGTCTCCTTTTGGTATTCAATTTATTTAATCAGATCTCCTTGCTCCGCTGCAACCGTAATTTCTCCGCTCTTCAGCTTCTCAAACGCCTCAGCTGCTTTGGATACAGCATCTTCGCTCAAGTTCGGGTTTTCGGCAGGCAAGCCGACGCCGTCGTTTTTCGCGTCGAAGATCAATGTCTGGCCGCCAGGGAATTCTCCTTTGCTTTCGGCAATCACCATGTCGTAAGCAGCAACGTCGATTTTCTTCATTGCGGAGGTCAAGATGATCGATTTGTCGTCTTTGTAGATACCGTCCGCGTATTGGTCGACGTCTACGCCGACGATCCAAACTTCATTCCCGCCTTCCGCGCGGGTTTTCGCTTCGTTGATCGCGCCTACGCCCACGCCGCCTGCCGCCGCGAAAATTACCTTCACACCGCGGTCGTACATTTGCGCCGCCAATTGTTGGCCGGCTGCCAAGTTGTCGAAGCTGCCTTGATACACGACATTCTCCTTCTTGATCGTAACGTTCGTGCCGAGGTTTTCATTCGCATACTTAAGACCCTGTTGGAAGCCCCAGTTGAACTTCTGAACCGGAGGAATTTCCATGCCGCCGATAAAGCCCGCTTCCCCTTCTTTCAAGTGAACCGCCGTAGCTACCCCTGCGAGGAATCCGGATTCGTGCTCCGCGAAGAAAATCGAAACCGTGTTATCCTTTACAACGGCTTCGGCGGAGTCGGCCGCGTGCGGCGCACCGTCGATGAGGACGAATTTCGCGTCCGTATGTTTATCTTGCGCTTTGAAGATCGCCGTTTCGAACTTGAAGCCCGGCGTTACGACGAGCTTGAAGCCCGCATCGTACAAATTGCCGATTTCCTTCATGTATTCGGCTTCCGTCGTGCCGGCCGGTTTCAAATACTTCGAGTCGATACCGAGCTCTTCAGCCGCTTTCTTTACGCCTTCCCAAGTGCCTTGGTTGAACGATTTATCGTCGATCGTGCCCGCGTCGGTTACCATGCCGACTTTGAAGTCCGGCTTGGCGCCTTGTTCCGCACCTGCATTACCGCCTGTTTCCGCGTTGCCTTCGCCTTCTTTGGTCGCGCCGCCGCAACCTGCCAGCAACCCTAAAATCAGAACAAAGACCGCCAATGTAATGAGACCTTTTTTCATTTGTGTAATTGCCCCCTACGGATCTAATTGTTTAAATAGACAAATCTTCCTTATTATAAACTAATCAAAAACAATTGTGGAATTTTTTTTGAGCCGAATCGATTCTTTTCGACAAGATCATCCAATCGTCTCGACCGCTTCGCGCTTCCCTTTATTTGGGAGACCGGCTAGGTTAGTATGCGTACAACATCCTTTCTTTAAACGTAAAATTATGGGATCGGGCGCTTTTTCCCCCTCGCCGAATATTGTCATTTCGGTTCATGACGCCTGTCTACTATTTTTGTATATTAACTAATTTTTTTCAATCGGTTTTGTAAGTTATTATTACGCAAAACTCATTTCCGCCACAATTCCGTAATAATTTCGCGGGAGAGCGCGGTTTCTCTTGCCCGTACAGGAAATGGTTGGTAGCATGAGGGTAACACTAAATACGAGGTGAATCCATTGATCTTTTCGCCGTCACTCGAGATATTGTACCGCGACCGGGACATGCCGTTTGCCGATAAAATGAAGCGCGCGCACGCACTCGGTTTTTCCGCATTCGAATTTTGGTCTTGGTGGGACAAGGACGTTGAGGAAATTTCCCGCGAAAGCCGGGAGCTCGGCATCCGGGCCGCATCCTGCTGCGTGAAAGGCGCGCCGCTTGTCGACCCGTCGCAGCGCGGCGCTTTCTTGGAAGGATTGAAGGTAAGTCTGGAAGCGGCGGAGCGGCTCGATTGCCCTTATCTGATTGTGCTTACAGGCAACGAGCTTGAGAATGTGTCGAGAGAAGCGCAGCTGCAAAGCGTGGCGGAAGGTCTGAGGGAGAGCGTCCCGCTGCTTGAGCGCACGAGTGTCACGCTTGTGTTGGAACCGCTTAACACGCTTGTCGATCATAGAGGGTACTTCTTGTCCACGACCGAAGAGGCAGTCCGGATTATCGATGCCGTCGCCAGCGAACGGGTGAAGCTGCTGTTCGACGTGTATCATCAACAGATTACCGAAGGAAACTTGATTCCGAACCTCACTCGCTTCATGGATCGCATCGGATATATTCATATCGCGGACCATCCGGGCCGGCACGAGCCGGGTACGGGCGAAATTCATTACGGCAACGTGCTGTCCGCAATCGCGAAGGCCGGGTACGCCGGCTATGTCGGATTGGAATTTTCGCCGACCGGCGAACCGGACGAAGTTTTGAGCCGGTTTATGGAACAGTATAAGGAACTCCGCTTGTAGGGAAGGCGTTTGACAATGATTTTTGTCAGCGTGCTTCTTTTTCTGTTCGGATTGTTTATGTTGATTAAGCCTTCGCTGTTTTGGACCGTAACCGAGCAGTGGAAATCCGGTGACGCTACGGAACCGTCTGATTTGTATATTTGGAGCACCCGCTTCGGCGGAGGAATATGTACTCTCGTAGGCGTCGCGGGGATTTTGATTGCTGTATTGCTTTAACTGCGCTTGCGTTCCCGGATCTCTTACCGGTGGCTGCAATCGCCTCCTGTTTCACTTCGGCACCACGTGGTTCATCCGTGACCCACCGTGTTTCACTGTGGACCAAGCTCGACCGTTCAATCGCCTACTGTTTCACTTCGCCACCACGTGGTTCATCCGTGACCCACCGTGTTTCACTGTGGACCAAGCTCGACCGTTCAATCGCCTACTGTTTCACTTCGCCACCACGTGGTTCATCCGTGACCCACCGTGTTTCACTGTGGACCAAGCTCGACCGTTCAATCGCCTACTGTTTCACTTCGGCTCCACGTGGTTCATCCGTGAACCACCGTGTTTCACTGTGGAACAAGCTCGATCGTTCAATCGCCTCCTGTTTCACTCCGGCACCACGTGGTTCATCCGTGAACCACCGTGTTTCACTGTGGACCAAGCTCGACCGTTCAATCGCCTACTGTTTCACTTCGCCACCACGTGGTTCATCCGTGACCCACCGTGTTTCACTGTGGAACAAGCTCGAGCGTTCAATCGCCTCCTGTTTCACTCCGGCACCACGTGGGTCATCCGTGAACCACCGTGTTTCACTGTGGACCAAGCTCGACCGTTCAATCGCCTACTGTTTCACTTCGGCTCCACGTGGTTCATCCGTGAACCACCGTGTTTCACTGTGGAACAAGCGCAACCATTAAATACGCTAAGATTATAAAAAGCACCCCGCCATAAGCGGGGTGTCCCTACCCGATCAGGGAAGCACAGGGCCCTATTTACGTCGAATCGCACGATCTCCATGGAAAACCTGCGGAACAAGACCCTGTACTTCCTCTATTTCGCTTTAACCCGCACCTGCGCCGCCGGAGGTTTTCCGCCGGGCGGCCGCGTGCGTAGCAAGGAAAGCTATGCCCGCAGCACCCGCCAACACGGCTCCGATTCCATAAGCGGATGAAAAGCCTCCCCACTCTTCCAGCCAACCGCCGAATACACCGCCTGCGATGCCGGCCATACCGACAAATACGGCAGCCAACAGCGATTGACCGGTTGACCTGAGCTCCGGCGGAACGGAGCGTACGGCGTAAGTGACGGCCGTTACCCAGAACACGGCGAACGTAATCGCATGGCTTGCTTGCAGCACAAACAACAGAACAGGGTCGGTCACCAGCGCATATACTATCCAACGAATAATGTACAGAAGACCGACGATCCCAAGCAAGGCGAGCTCGTGCACCCGGTGCAAGTACCGGTGCAGCAGAGCGAAAGTCGGCACCTCGGCAAATGCCGCCAATGCCCAAGCGAGCCCTACAAGCTGCTCTCCCGCTCCGAGCTCGGTCATATACAAGCCAAGAAAGCCGTCATTCATCCGGTGGGGGAGCATCATCACAAACACTAAAAGAAGGAACCAAAGAAATTGCCGGTTCCGCACCACGACCGATAGCGAGGACAACGAAACCGGAGGCGTATTCGTGCGGACATCTTGCAAAAAGAACAATAGCAAGAGCGGCAGCAGCCATATTCCCCAATAAATCCATTGAAGATTATTCACTCCGCCGATCAAGACCAAAATCCCGCCAGAAACCACCGCCGTAACCGAAAAACCGACCGATCCCCATAAACGCACCGATCCGTAGCTCACCCCGGCTTCTTCCGCCGATCTTATCGATAACGAGTCTAGCAGCGGCGCAGACGGCATAAGAAAGAAATAAAGGAGCGTTACGAACGTCAGTGTAAGCGGAAATCCCGACACCGTGAACATGCCTATGCTGCAAAGAAGAGCAAGCGCCCATAACAAGGCGATGACATTCTTTACGGTTCTATAGCGGTCGCTTATATAGCCCCATACCGGTTGGGCGAACACCGCTACGAACGGACCGGCCATCATAAGCAAGCCGATCTCGACGGTAGTGAACCCTTTCGTTGCGAAATACAACGGCAAATATGGAAGCAGCACTGAACTTTGCGCATAAAAGAGAGCATTTAACCCTCTCATAACCGTCAATTGTTTATTCATCGCCTATGCTCCTGCCTGGTAACAAAATACGCGGATCCTTTTGCAATACCTAAAGGCTAATCCTACTCCAAATCAAGAAACCGCACAAGATGGCGGCTTCCGGCAAAAACTAGAAAAATTTCGAAAAATATGTTTTCAGAAAAAGCCGACAAATATCGACGCCTTGGGACAAAAATCCACTGTGCCCTCTGCGAATTGTGTCATATAATGGTTGATAGATTACAGATGGGGGAAAAAAGATGGAGAGTGTACTTGCAGCATTGCTTTTATTGTTCGGAAGCGGCGCTTCCGCCGATGCGGACGTTACCTGGGATGAGTTGGCCCGCGCGTCGGAAAGGATGAGGGAAGCCGCCGTTCATGCGGAACGAGGCTCATCCGGCATCCCGATGGTGGAGAAGGTCGATCCCCAGCCGGACGCGCCGAAAGTGAAAGGCGTCTATTCCACCGCACACAGCGCGGGAGGCGCCCGTCTCGAAACTTTGCTCAAGCTGATAGACGAGACGGAATTAAACAGCTTGGTCATCGACGTGAAAGATGATTGGGGGTACATCACGTATCCGTCGAACGATCCGGACTTAATAGCTCGGGGCACGGTAAAGACTATCATTAGAGATCCTGCAAAGTTGATGGAGTCGCTGAAGGCTCACGACGTTTACCCTATCGCCCGGGTTGTTGTGTTCAAGGACACCGTTCTTGCCGCCAAACGCCCGGACTTGTCGTTCATTAAGGCCGACGGAACGGTATGGAAGAACGGCAAAGGCGATGCGTTCGTCAATCCGTACCGAAAGGAAGTATGGGAATACAACATCCAAGTGGCAAAGGAAGCCGCCGCACTCGGTTTTAAAGAAATCCAATTCGATTACGTGCGATTCCCCGAAGGATTCGAGAAGAAAGCCGACGCTCTCCAATACCATCAAGATGAACGGAAAAGAATCGAGGTCGTGGCGGATTTCGTCAAATACGCGAAGGAGCAGCTCACCCCGTTGGGCGTCCGGGTGTCGGTGGACATATTCGGATACGCCGCATCCGTACCGGCCGCGGAAGGGATCGGTCAGGACTTCGAGCAAATTTCGAAGTACGTGGACGTCATCTGCCCGATGATTTACCCGAGCCATTACACGACGGGATGGTTCGGCTCGAAAGTGCCCGACGCCCAACCGTACGTCACCATCGACGGCGCTATGGAAGATACGCATGAGAAGCTTGCCCCGCTCGGAGAGTTTAAGCCCGTCATTCGCCCTTGGATTCAAGACTTCACCGCCTCTTGGGTGAAAGGGTACATCCGTTACGGCAAGCATGAGGTGGAAGAGCAAATCCGCGCGCTGAAGGATAACGGAGTCGACGAATTCTTACTTTGGAACGCGGTGAACCGCTACACGGAAGGCGTCGATTATAAATAAAGAAGAACCTCCAAAACCACGTAAAGGTGGGGTTGGAGGTTCTTTCGTTCAATTTCGTTCACTTGCCGGGTGCCGGTACAATATAGGGTCAATATTGAAGCTGTCGATTCATTGTGAGCGATATAACCGGAGTTTCTCCGGTTAGGAGGGTGCAACAGGCCGAAAGTGAGCGCTGTATCCGGAGTTTCTCCGGTTAGGAGGGTGCAACAGGCCGAAAGTGAGCGCTGTATCCGGAGTTTCTCCGGTTAGGAGGGTGCACCAGGCCGAAAATGAGCGCTGTATCCGGAGTTTCTCCGGTTAAGAGGGTGCAACGGACCGAAAATGAGCGCTGTAACCGGAGTTTCTCCGGTTAAGAGGGTGCAACGGGCCGAAAATGAGCGCTGTATCCGGAGTTTCTCCGGTTAAGAGGGTGCAACGGACCGAAAATGAGCGCTGTAACCGGAGTTTCTCCGGTTAAGAGGGTGCAACGGGCCGAAAATGAGCGCTGTATCCGGAGTTTCTCCGGTTAAGAGGGTGCAACGGGCCGAAAGTGCCGGATACATGCGCTGCAAGCGAAAAATTTCGGCTGCAAGCTCGTGTCAACTCCGCGAAGCATCAATAATATACCCCGCTCCCTTGGCGGACCTTTTCTTCTCCACGATCGTCGACGACCGGATTGCCGGCATGGCGACGTAATGGCGCTGCAGATGCTCTTCCGCGGCGGCGAACGCTTTCTCGTCGTCTTCGGCAAGCACGATCGCCACGCACTCTCCACGGTCAGACTCCATTTCAATTTTGTATAAATACATTGAAAGTTGCTCCTTCTATCTTTAGGATTATATAAGAAAAACTTCTATCGAAGTACATTCAAGGAAGCCAGACCGCGATTAGAGGAAGTTTTTCTTGAAACATCAGAAAGGCGTATTTGTCATAAAACTTATACTTTCTGATGTTATAAAAGTCACAAGGAGGACCAATCGATGGTCAAAGTCGGCGATCAAGCCCCTGCATTCGAGGCGGACAGTACGAAAGGGATAATCCGTCTCCAAGATCACCTTGGGAAGCGCCCCATCATCCTGATCTTCTATCCTATGGACAATACTCCGGGCTGCACTAAGCAGTTATGCGCAGTCACCGATTCGAAGAGCGACTACGAACAACTGGACGCGCTCGTGCTCGGCGTAAATGCTGCGAACGTTAACGAACACGGCCGGTTCGCAAGCAAATTCGGTTACGGTTTCCCGCTTGTTGCGGATGAAGGAGGGCGCATTCGAAAGCTGTACGGCATCGGCAAGGTTTTGGGATTTCTCGTACAGCAGCGCACCGTCGTAGCCATTGACAAAGAAGGGCGAGTCGCCGCGGTAATAAAAGGAAACCCGCCCACGGAACAAATATTGTCCGTGCTGCGGGCTTCTACATAAACGCTCTTACTCCGACAACCGGAGCGCGAGGTCGTACAATTCGCGGTTGAACGGTTTTTTCGCCGTGACGACCCGCTCAAAGTCGGTGGCGACCAATTCGCCTTTGATAACGCCGCACGCTTTGCCGGAATCGCCCACCAACAGCCGGCGCACCGCGAAATCTCCGAGACGGCTCGCCAAGATGCGGTCGTTGTGGGTCGGAGAACCGCCGCGCTGAATGTGACCGAGAACGGTGACGCGCGACTCGAGCCCGTTGCGTTCGGTGATGCCTCGCGCAATATCTTCGCCCGAGCCCACTCCCTCCGCAACGATAATAATGCTGTGCCGCTTGCCGTTGTCGAAATGCGCCTTCATTCTGGCAGCCACATCGTCCAAGTTGAAGGGTACTTCCGGAACGAGAATCGTCTCCGCGCCGCTTGCGAGTCCGGCGTATAAGGCGATGTCGCCGGCATGGCGGCCCATCACTTCCACGACGGACGAACGCTCATGCGAAGTCATCGTATCGCGCAGCTTGTTCACGGCGTCAACTACGATGCCTACAGCCGTATCGAAGCCGATCGTGAAATCGGTGAACGGAATGTCGTTATCGATCGTACCCGGCAGCCCCATCGTCTTGATTCCCAGCTTGGACAACTTGTTGGCGCCTTGATACGACCCGTCGCCGCCGATGACGATTAACCCGTCGATCTCGCGTTTGCGCAAGTTTTCAGCAGCCGTCTGCCGGCCTTCCTCGGTCATGAACTCTTTGGAGCGGGCGGTTTGCAAAATGGTGCCCCCGCGATGGATAATGTCGCCGACGCTGCGAATGTCCATTTCCCTAATATCGTCATGGATAAGCCCATGGTAACCTCTTTGTACCGCAAACACCCTCAACCCGTGATAAATGGCGCTCCGGACTACCGCACGAACACCGGCGTTCATTCCTTGCGAATCGCCGCCGCTTGTTAACACCGCAATTGATTTTACAGACATCGTATGAGTTCCTCCCAGTTATGTATTCTCTCAGGATTTTCTTGTGCTTTGAATTTGCGGGCCTCTGATACCCTGTCTTCTGCGGATCCATACGGAGTTCGCCCAGAAAAACAAACGGGTCCACGGACTTCTTCTCATGAGCTCCTTCGTGATGAAAGAGACGTCGCGCTGCCTCTTCACCTTCGGATCGGATAAATATAACGCGAGCAGCCCTTCGACAATCATTTGGTGAAAGCGGCCGTCGGGCAGCATGGAAACTCCGCCGCGAGCATTGTCCGCAAACCACCGGATCCGCTCGGCGGCTCGGGACTCGCTTTCGTAATACTCGCAAAAATTCAAATCTCCGCCGATCCGGTCTTCTTCCCGGTCGATGAGATAGTCAAGCAATATATGCAACCCGCACACGTGCGGAAAATAAACACTTCGGATTTGTTCCGCCATCGATTCGTTCATTGTCTTGTCTGCGGACGCAAGAAACAGCATAAACACTCCGAGCGTCGAACCGGATGCGGCCGCAAATTCGTTCCAATGAATATCGGGGTATCTCGAACGGTGCCGGTTCCACCAGTTCTGCAGCTCCGGCTCCCTCTCTTCAACACGGATATGCTTGTACACTTGAAGGTCGGCGTAAAGACTTACCAGCTCTTGAACGTACGGCTGCGCCGCGCTGTAAGACGGCAACAGACATATGCAGGATTGACATGTTTTTACCAGCTTATGCAAGTAACCGCCGTCTTGCGTTTCGGTACGGAATTCGTAATAATCGGGCAGCGCGGCCGAAGGGTCCACCGCATGAAGCATGGACAGATGCAGCCTGCGGAAATCTTCGCGGCTGTAAGACGTGCTGCGGTCGCACAAGTTATCCAAGTAATCGCTGATCGTCTGGAACGCGACGATCAACGGGATGAGAACGTGTCTGTTCGGCAGGTCGGCGGCTGCGTACACCGCTCCTCCTTGGCAGTGAAACCTTTTGTCCGTAATGCTTGCAATCGCCTGTCTGCGAAGCTCCGGGTCGGGAATTTTTTCCGCTTCCGACAGCCATCCGTCGAGCTGAGCCGAAACTTCGGGGAGAACGTACTTATAGACCCGGAACATGAGCGAGAGAGGCCCTTGAGGCGCCGCTCCGGCGTTACCTTTCGTTCGGTTCAAAGAGCGTACCTCCAAATACTTGCCGGAAACAAAAGGATAGCAATAGTTCGACCTCGTCCCGTTGGATTCTCTCCAAAGCTTCAACATACGGCGAATGGGTTAGTCCGTCCTTGGCTTCACCTGCGCCCCATTCCACACAATCGACGAACGCATACGGTTTCCATTCGCCGTCGCGAACGAGCTGCGACAGCAAAGCTGCCTCCCGGCTTCCCGGATATTGTTCCCGGAACCCGGCCGCCTTCAACGACGCTTTGGCGGCGAGTTCCGGGAAAACCGGATGTTGTCCGACGCGGTGAAACCAATATTTCGCGTTGCCGTAATCGCCTTCCATCCGATGCATGATTCCGTGCCAAAAGCTGCCGGTTCCTGTTTCAACATCTTGCGATATTGTGTGCGAAGCATCCAAATCGTCGTTCCACAGCAGCAGTCCGGACTTTAGAGCGAGCTCGTCCGGGGAAGAACCGGGAACGGCGGCCGCGATTCGTCCGGACAGCTCCGTATTCCACGGTTTTATCGGAGCCAGCCGCTGCAGGGGAGTTCTATCTCTCAGCATGGCCGCAATTTGCCGAATATCCGAAACAGTCAATACTCTCCCCTCCCAGATTGCCGGATGAATATTTGTTCCGGCACGTGTTATGTATAAATATGCAATGTCCGGGTTGACCCTGTTGACGCCGGCGCACTGCACATACTATCGCATACCGCATACAGACTTCAACTCTTTGTCCGCACCCGTTTCTTCTTCCAATAAGTATAGCTAATGATGGGCTTTCGCCGCAACGTCTTGATTCAACCTGTAATAAATATGCAAGTCGTTGATTGCGCTGGCCAAATCTGCGATTTCCCAGCTTAAACCGCATACTTTCTCGAAATTTTCTTCTTGATCCAGACGCTGCTGCAAATCCGTTATCTCCCGTTCGAGCGCAAATATCCGGTCCGGTATCCGGCCGCGGACGCCTTCCCAATACAGCAGAATCCGGGCCTGCTCTTCAAGCGTATATTCCTCCCATTCCCGCTCCAAGGCGGGCAAAGGAATTCCGAGCCGTTCGTCGTATGCGAAATTTTCCTCAGGACGAAATAAGTCCATGTGCGATTCACTCCTGCCTTACTGCATCTCATGTCCGTTCACGCGGCAACCTCTTTTCCCACTATACCACGAGACACGGAAGTTTTTCATGGCAAATTCCCGCCCGGGAGAAAATTAGGCCTTATTCGGCAACCGAGACGCCAATCCCGCGTTGACGTCCGGAGATGATCCGTTATAATTACTATTAGGTATTAGTACCAACTACTAAAATTGTAAGGCGTGAAACGATGACGAATTATTCATTGGTAAAAGAAGTGATTCATGGGCGCAGAAGCGTTCGCAAATATACGGAACAGCCGGTGACGGAAGAAGACGTGCGCGAGCTGAT
The DNA here is from genome assembly GCF_016482785.1 of Paenibacillus alkalitolerans. Lineage (GTDB taxonomy): Bacteria > Bacillota > Bacilli > Paenibacillales > YIM-B00363 > Paenibacillus_AE > Paenibacillus_AE alkalitolerans. The sequence goes on from NZ_JAEMXM010000026.1 coordinate 27,548, forward strand.
CGATTGCGCGCGGTATGCGCCTAGCGACACGAACTCGCAAACGTGGGAGTTTATCGCGGTCCTCAACCGCGAAGCGATCGGCCGCATCGAAGAGATGACGTGGGAAGAGCTGCACCGCCGGGCTGCGGATGCCGAAGCGCGGGGTCTGGAGAAGGAAGCCCGCCTCCTCACCCGCTCGTTCGGGCCTTACGCAACGGCGTTCAGCGGAGCACCCGCGCTAATCGTCTGCTTGGCGACACCTTATACTTCGAAGTTCCGCGACCGCATCTTCGATCCGATCGCTCTTGTCGACGAGGATGTTTGGCGGGAAGAAGGCATTAAATCGAGCTGCCTGGCCGCTCAAAACCTGATGCTCGCCGCTCATGCGCGCGGCCTCGCGACGTGCCCGATGACGGGTCCGGTGCTGCTGGCGGAACAGCGCTTGAAGAAGTACCTTGAAATCCCCGAGGACCGCCAGGTGAACATGGTCATCGCGCTCGGCCATCCGGCGGAAACACCTGCGAAGCTGTCTCGCAAGGAAGTGCCGGATATTTTACGGGTGATCGTGTAGGACAAGGGAGAAAGTTGCAAGGCGTCGAGCTGCGGATCAGGCGGCGAAAAACGCAAAAGAATAGGAATGAAAAAAGGGACGGCTGTCCCTATTTTTCATTCCGCACAGAAAAACAGCTCAATCGTTAAATTCCACGTTGTGGTATACTTGTTGCACATCCTCCAAATCTTCTAACGCATCTATCAATTTTTCAAATTGTGCCTGCGCTTCTTCCGAAAGCGTTACGTAATTTTGCGGAAGCATTGTTAGTTCCGCGACAGTAAAATCGGTGACGCCGGCAATCTTGAATGCTTCTTGCACCGCATGGAACCGGTCGGGTTCGGCATAAACGATAACCGCTTCCTCTTCCTCCAGCACATCGCGCACGTCAACATCCGACTCCAGCATTATCTCTATGACTTCATCCAATGATTTACCCTCTACGCCAATGACGGCAGCCGCATCAAACATATATGACACCGATCCGCTTACACCCATGCTGCCGCCGTTTTTGTTAAATGCGGCGCGCACGGCGGAAGCGGTGCGGTTGACGTTATTTGTCAATGCATCGATGATGATCATTGATCCGTTCGGGCCGAAGCCTTCGTACCGAAGCTCTTCATAGATTTCTTCAGAGCTTCCTTTTGCCTTTTCGATTGCCCGGTCAATGATCGCTCTCGGAACGTTGTATGTTTTTGCCCGCTCGAGAACGACTTTTAAGGCCCGATTGGATTCCGGATCAGGCTCGCCTTTTTTTGCGGCTACATATATTTCAAGTCCGAATTTTGCATAGATGCGGCTCGTATTTGCGTCTTTCGAAGCTTTTTTTTCTTTAATATTGTTCCACTTGCGACCCATGATGTACCCGCTTTCTTATTATTTTCTTGATATCCTGTACAATTATATCGCTAAGAGCGGCACTTCAACAAGTCGCAAATGCTTGAAACCCGTGGCGTTGCATCTTATCCTTGAGCATATTCCGATATCAAAGCCTATCTCGGTTTTGCCATGCGCAGCAGTTCCGACGAGCCCGGTATAAACGGCAAATGCGAACGAACCGTCTCCACGCGCGCCCCCCTCGCAGCGGCATCCTCGATGATGCTCGGCATCGCCGAATAACGTTCGAACCGCAAGTTGCAAATCGGGTATATACGAAGCTCTCCGCCCGGACGCACGACGCGATACAGCTCCCGAACGGCCTCGAGATGGAACGACGCATCGAATTGTTCCTCATATAAGAATAGAAAGTGACTGCACAGCACCAGCGAAAATGTCCCGTCGGAAAAAGGCAGGTTCGGCAAAGACGCGGGAACGTAAATAGACTCGTCGCCTCGCTCGCGCAACGCCCGGTAATCGGCGATAAACCGCTCCAACGACTGTTCGCGGTTTGCCCGGTGGGCGTCGATGCCCCCGTAGAACGTCCAGTCGAAACGGTCTTTCAGACGCGCCAGCTTTGCGGTGGATACGCCGATTTCTTCGAGACTTTCCTCATACAAGGCATCCGGGGATATTGCATACCGCGGATCGGCGGCGTTCGCCTCAATGCCTCGCGCCCGCAGCTCGGCGGCGAACGACGACGCTCCGGCCGCCGCGTCCAGCACGGGGCCGCCTTCGCGCAGCTCCGTCTCGTCCAACGAGAACATCGCCGCGTACTCTCGAAACGACCGGCACGTCACTGCCACGCCTTCTTGGGGATAAAACGGTAGAGACTGCTCTTTTGCGCTCATTTTACTCAACTCTCCTCTTCTCAACTCGACTCATCTCGATCCCGCGCGCCTATGCGCACGAGATGCCACTAATTGTAACATACCCGCCGAACCTCGGTCACCACTTTGCGCATTTGATTTTAGGCGATGTTTTTTGTATGATGGCGCGGAAAGGATGGTGTACGGACATGGCACAAACCAAGAAGTTTCAAATTTACAAAAAGGATAAATGGAACATGATTTCTGCCGAGGTTCGCGGCCGGGAAATCGAAGTGATTGAAATCAGCGATCAGTGGGGCGAAGATTCCCGGACATTTTACAGCCGCCCCGAGCTGATGCATTGGGTGCACGAGCGGTTCGCTCCCGACCGGTTCGACGGTCCCGAAGAAGAACGAATCCGCATTATCGGAGAATTCGAACGGCTGTAAAATAGCGAAGGAGCGAGCCTCGTGAAAATTGTAATAGCCCCCGACTCGTTCAAAGGCAGCATATCGTCCGAAGCGGCTGCCGCCGCGATCGAGAAAGGTATTAAGCGCTTCCTCCCGAATGCCGTTACCGTGAAGGTGCCGATTGCCGACGGCGGTGAAGGCACGCTGGACAGCCTCTTCGCCTCGGCGGACGGCCGCAGGGTAACCGTGCAGGTCACCGGCCCGATGGGCGCTCCCGTTCTCGCGGAATACGGCGTGCTGTCGCAAAGCGGTGTCGCCGTGATCGAGATGGCGAAAGCTTCGGGACTGTGCTTGGTTGAAGCGGATGAACGGGATCCGCTCCGCGCGAGTACATACGGAACCGGGGAACTGATTAAATCGGCGCTCGATGACGGCTGCCGCGATTTCATATTGGCAATCGGCGGAAGCGCCACCAATGACGGCGGCGCCGGGATGCTGCAAGCGTTAGGAATGCGGCTGTCGGACGGCGGCGGGTCCCAGGTCGGCCATGGAGGCGGCGAGTTGGGACGGATCGCAGCGATCGACGACAGCGAATGGGATCCCCGGATCGCCGAATCCCGCTTCGTGATTGCGTCGGACGTACAGAACCCGCTTGTCGGCCCGGAAGGAGCTACTCATGTATTCGGCCCGCAAAAAGGCGCCTCGCCCGGCATTGTTGCGGATCTGGAACGAAACATGACTGTGTGGGCGAATACGATCGAACGGAAAACCGGCGTCCGATTGCACGACAGGCCGGGCGCCGGCGCGGGCGGCGGCATCGGCGGAGCGTTCCTCGCCTTCTTCCCCGCCTCGTTCCGCCGAGGAATCGACGTGATGATCGAACACTCGAATTTCCGGAACGCGCTGCGCGGCGCCGATCTCGTTATCACCGGGGAAGGACGGATCGACCGTCAAACCGCATCCGGCAAAACTCCGATGGGCATCGCGCAGGAAGCTCGGAAGGCGGGCGTCCCTGTAATCGCCCTGGCCGGATCCGTCGGCCCGGGAACCGAGCTTCTTCACGAGCATGGAATCCATGCCGTGTTCAGCATCGTGAACGGCCCGATGGGCCTGCAGCAAGCGATGGACGGCGCCGCCGCGTTGCTGGAACAAGTGTCGGAGCAAGTATTGCGCACTTTCTGCATCAATTGCAAACCGGACTCACAAAGTTAAATCTTCAAGTGCGGCATCTTGAGCGGCGACGCCGCCACCTCGACGAGCGCCGGACGTTGTTCGTTCAGCGCTTTCGTCAAGCAATCGCGTAATTGCTCGCCCGTGGACGCTTTATAAGCCGCACCGCCGCAAGCGGAAGCGATCGCCGCGAAATCCGGGTTGTTGAGGGTGCTCCCTAGACGGTCGAGCCCTTCGTTCTCCATCTTGTTCATCTCTGTCGCATAAGCGCCGTTATTGAGCACAACGACCGTGATCGGCAGATTCAGATTGACCGCCGTCTTGAATTCCATCAACGTTTGTACGACGCCGCCGTCGCCGGCCACCGCCACCGCTTGGCGGTCGGGATGCGCAAGCTGCGCGGCGATCGCCGCGGGAAGCGCGAATCCAAGCGTCCGCCAGCGGCCGGACAGCAGCACTTGTTGGCCGCGATTTTCGAAGATGCGGTTGAACCACAGCGTATGGTCGCCCGTATCAAGCGCAATGATTGCGTCCGGCGCGACGCATTCCGCAATTGTCTTGATCACGCGCTGCGGCGCGACGGGCGAACCGTCTTGCGCGGCTTCCGCATCGATGCGCCGCCGCCACTGCGCGCGCACCTCCGCGATGCGCCGCTTCCATGCCGCCCGCTCCCCTTCTTCACCGCGCAAGCCTTGCGCAAGCTGCGCAAAGCGCGGCAGGATGGCGCTAAGATCGCCAACCAGACCGCGCGCCAACAGATGTCCGACGCCGATATTTTCCCTTGCCGCATCGATTTGAACGATCCGCGCCGCAACCGGCGTATAGTCGTCGGGCCACCATGTCGTACCGAACATAACAACAAGATCGCTTTCCGCCATAAGGACGCTAGCCGCTTCCGATCCTGCGAGTCCTACTCCTCCGACGAACCGCTCATGACCGTTCGGAAACACGTTCATCGCAGGCATCGAGGCGGCGACGGCCGCCCCGACCGCATCGGCGAGGGCGACCGCATCGCCCGTCAACCCCTCGATCCCGCGCCCCAACAAGAACATCGGCTTCTTTGCCTCGGCGATCAGACGGAACGTCTCGTCCACATCCTTGTCCGGAGCCAGAAGAGGCTGGCGGAGATGCGGGGAATACGGGGTGACCGTACCGTTCACCTTATCGCGGAACATCCTTTTCGGAACCGTAATGTGCGACACGCAGCCGCGCACCTCGCTCATGACGAGAAACCGGTGCAGCATCTTGGGCAGCGCGTCGGCATCGGTCAGCATTTCCGTATATGAGGCGATCGGAGAGGCGGTGAGCTGCTGCTGAATGTACTGCTTTGCATCCGTGCCGACCTCCTTTCCTTCAACCTGCCCGGTAATGGCGAGTACGCCTGCTCCGTCCGCAAACGCGTCGCCCAGCCCGTTCAGCATATTGGCGAGACCCGGACCGCTGGTGCCAAGCACGACGCCGATGCGGCCGGTTAGCTTAGCTTCTGCGGATGCGGCTAACGCGGCGGCGTTTTCGTCGAGGAAAGGTACATATTGGATTTTATTTTGCTTTGCTATATCATCTAAGAAGTATAAATTGGCGTCGCCGATTACGCCGTAAATTCGTTTCACTCCCCAGGCGGCCAACTGTTCAAGGAAAAACCGCCCGACGGTCAAACCTTGATCCGGTTTGCGCTGATCGGCATTGACCGGCTCGTCCTGCAGCCTGTCTATCGTTTGTTCGAGCACGGACGGACTCATTGTTGTATGTACCCCTTTCAAGTTTTTGTTAGGTTTCCCTTTGCTTGCCTTGCCATGCATCGGATTGGATGAAAAGAGGTGTTGTTGATGAATGTGTCCGGCCCTTTGGTTTTGTTTGTGATCGTATCGTTTTGTTTAGCCGGTGTAGTGATTTTGCGAAAAGAAGCGATTCCTCAGCCGCTGCGCAAAATTTTGGCCATCTTTTCGCTGGTCATGATTGCCGCCTCTTTTATCATGATGACCTATTCGTTCTACACTGCCGGAAAATGAATAGCAACAAGAATATTCAAGGTAGCAAGACCGCGAATAAAGGGAGGTTTGGATTGAACATTGAAATTATCCAGTATCGTATCAAACTTAATGAATTTCAATGTTATAATGGAAAAATAAGGGCTCATACTAAGGGAATGGCGATTTTCGATTCCTTGGGGTGATCACCGAACCATGAGCCGTTATACCAAAGCAGCGTTGGCCGCAATCACACTCACTGTGGCCGCATGTATTTTTGTACAATCATTCCACACTTGGAGGGATACGATGACTACGACCACCGCTCAACTGCCCAAACGAGCCGACGTGCCGGCGGAGCACCAATGGAAGCTGGAGGATATTTATCCTTCGCAAGAAGCATGGAACAAAGAGTATCAAGAAGTGAAAACCTTGCTCGGCGACGTGCAGCAGTATCACGGAAAACTTAACGATGCGGCGCAGCTGAAAGCTTGTTTCGAGCTCGAAGATAAAATATCGATGCTGATCGAGCGCCTCTACGTTTACTCGAATATGCGGCACCATCAAGATATGGCGGATCCTACATACCAAGCGCTGTCGGATAAATCGAAGAAGCTGTCCGTCGAAGTGGGCGAAGCGCTCTCGTTCATTACGCCGGAAGTGTTGACCTTGTCCGAGGAGCAGCTGAAAGAGTTCATCGCAAATCCGGACCTCGCGGATTACAAACATACGCTGGAAGAGATGCTCCGCCAAAAGCCCCACGTGCTGTCCAAAGCGGAGGAAGCGCTGCTCGCTCAAGTGGGCAACATTTCGCAAGCGCCGGGCACGATCTTCGGCATGCTCAATAACGCGGATATGAAGTTCCCGAAGATCAAAAACGAAAAAGGCGAAGAAGTCGAACTGACGCACGGCCGTTACATTCAATTTCTGGAGAGCCGCAACCGTGAAGTCCGCGAGAATGCGTTCAAAGCGATGTACGCCACTTACTCCAAGCAAAAAAACACGCTCGCGGCAACGCTCAGCGCGAATGTGACGAAAAATTTGTTCTATTCCAAAGCGCGGAAATACCCGTCGGCGCTCGAGGCTTCACTATACGGCGACAACATCCCGAAAGAGGTTTACACGAACCTCATCTCGACCATCCATGAGCATTTGCCGCTTCTTCACCGCTACATGAACTTGCGCAAGAAGCTGCTCGGGGTGAACGAATTGCACATGTACGACTTATTCACGCCGCTTGTCGACGAGTTCGATATGGACGTTTCATATGAAGAAGCGAAGAAGACCGTCAAAGACGCGTTGAAGCCGCTGGGCGACGATTACTTGAACGTGCTCCAGTCCGGTTACGACGAAGGATGGATCGATGTCTACGAGAACGAAGGCAAGCGATCTGGCGCGTATTCCTGGGGCGCATACGGCACGCATCCGTACGTGCTTCTCAACCATAAGGACAATCTGAACTCCATGTTCACGCTTGCGCACGAGATGGGCCACGCGCTCCACTCGTACTACTCCGATAAGGAACAGAAGTACCGCGACGCGCAGTACACGATCTTCCTCGCGGAAGTGGCGTCCACGCTCAACGAAGCGCTGCTGATGGACTACATGTTAAAGCGTACGGATGATACGAAGGAAAAAATGTACCTGCTCACCTACTACGCCGATCAATTCCGCACCACCGTGTTCCGTCAAACGATGTTCGCGGAGTTCGAGAAAATCATTCACGAAAAGGCGGAAGCGGGCGAATCGTTCACCCCGCAATTGTTGAGCGAAATATATTACGACTTGAACAAAAAGTACCACGGCGAAGGAATGGTCGTCGATCAGGACATCGAGATGGAGTGGGCGCGCATTCCGCACTTCTATACGAGCTTCTACGTGTACAAATACGCGACCGGCTTCTCGGCGGCGACGTCGTTCGCTAAGCAAATTCTCGAGGAGGGAGACCCGGCGGTGGACCGTTACCTCGGTTTCCTCAAGAGCGGCGGCAGCGACTTCTCTATCAACATCCTCAAGAGAGCCGGCGTCGATATGTCTTCCCCGGAACCGATTCGCCAAGCGATGAGCGTGTTTGAGGATTTGATCGAAGAGATGGAAAAATACGCGAAGTAAGAACGAACCTCCCCGCGATTAGATCCGGGGAGGTTTTGTATGGGGCACGGTGCGCCATATCTCCGCAACAAACAATGCACATGACTCCGGTCGATCGTTTATTCGATTTAAACCGACAACCGGGCTGTTCAAATTTAGACTCTGATATATTTATTCGTATCGATACTGTAGAAAGGAAACAAGCACATGAACTTATTGGACATTGACGAACTGACTTCGAATCAAATAACCGATATCTTTGATTTAGCCGATAAGCTGAGATTTGGAAAAGAAGAACTTTCATTAAGCGGCCGAACCTTTATTTTATTTTTCCCCGAATCGAGCCTCAGAACAAGAATTACTTTTGAAAAAGGTATTAAAGATTTAGGAGGACAATGCATACTGTTTCCCCCGGATGCGCTCGATAAGAGGGAGAGGCTGGATGATGTCATTAAATATACAGAAAATTGGGCTGATGGTGTCATTATCAGGCATCCGCAATTCTCGAAAATCAAGGAGTTATCAAGGCAATCGTCCATACCCGTCATTAATGCAATGACGTCCGATAACCATCCGTGCGAAATATTATCAGATCTATATACCATCAGTAAAATGAAAGAAAACTATAAAGAACTGGTATACACATTTGTAGGTCACGCAGGCAATATTTCAAGATCGTGGATGAAAATTGCGAAAGTGATGAATCTTCAATTTCACCATGTATGTATAAGCGGACAAGAATTGGGCGAACAGTCCCGTAACTATCAATTTCACACAAATCTTGAAGAAATATTGCCGAAAAGCGATGTAATCTTGACGGATTCCTTGCCGAATGAACTGCGAACAAATGAGTACATCAGTAAATATCAAATAACGTTGGACAGAATGAAGTTAACCAAAAAAGGATCGATTTTGAACCCGTGTCCCCCTTTTTACCGGAATGAAGAAGTCAGTGAAGATGCTGTTTCTTCTAACTATTTTGTCGGGCATGCATTTAAGAAAAATTTGATTCATGTACAACAAGCGGTTATTTTATATTGTCTGAACAACTAAGGGAGCTCTACCAAAACAAACAATGTACATGACTCCGGTTCGGCATCGGCCACCAAATCCAAGCAACAACTTGACTCGTCGATCTTACCTCTCCGGAGTTATAGTCATAATTATTTTCGAAGATATGTCCCCCTTGATACACCAGTTCTTGGAAAATCAAAAGAGCCCCGCCCTTAGACGAGACTCAAAAGGTATACAATTATTTATTCATTTGATGAACGCTGTGGCCGAGCGCGCCTTCGGCGGCTTCCATGACGACTTCGCCGAGGGTCGGATGAGCGTGGATCGTAAGCGCGATGTCTTCGAGCGTAGCCGCCATTTCAATCGCCAGGCCGATCTCGGCGATTAAGTTCGACGCCTCCGGGCCTACGATTTGCGAGCCGAGCACGAGTCCGGTTTCTTTGTCGGCTACAACCTTGACGTAGCCTTCCGCATTGCCGAGAGCCAGCGCGCGGCCGTTGGCGCCGAAGGAGAATCGGCCGGTAACAACGGTGTAGCCTTTCTCTTTGGCTTCGGTTTCGCTCAAACCGACGCTCGCGATCTCCGGATCCGAGAACACGACGGCCGGAATGCACTTGTAATCGATGACGCTGTTATGGCCGGCAATAACTTCCGCCGCTACTTTACCTTCGTAAGACGCCTTATGCGCAAGAGCGGGACCGTCGACGATGTCGCCGATCGCATAGATGTTTTCCACGCTTGTGCGGCACTTGTCGTCGATCTCGATGAGACCGCGGTCGGTCATTTTGACGCCTATGTTTTCAAGCCCGATATCGTTCGTGTTCGGTCTGCGGCCGACGGTAACCAACACGTATTCCGCGGTAACGGTCTTCTCTTCGTCGCCGACCTTGAAAGTCACGGTAACGTCTTTATCGGTCGCTTCGGATTTTTGCGCAAGTGCCTTCGTATGAATCTCAACGTCCGATTTCTTCAAGTTGCGCGCAACCAACTGGCTCAACTGCTTCTCGAATCCGGGCAAAATGCTGTCCGCACCCTCGAGGATCGTGACTTTCGTGCCGAACTTCGCGAACGTCTGGCCGAGCTCGACTCCGATGTACCCGCCGCCGATAACGACCATGCTTTGCGGAATATGGTCGAGCTCGAGCGCTTCGTCGGACGAAAGAATGCGGCCGCCGAACGGGAACGGCTTTAATTCAATCGGCCGGGAACCGGTCGCAATGACGCAGTGCTTGAATTGATAACGCACGGCGTCGTCTTCGGTGGACACCGTCAGCACATTCGGTTCGTTGAAGAAAGCTTCTCCGGAAACAAATTCGATCTTATTGCCTTTAAAAAGCTGACCGATGCCTCCGGTCAATTTGTTTACGACGGATTGCTTCCATTCCTGCACTTTCTTGAAGTCGACTTTTACATCGCCGGCCGTAATGCCGGTCTCTTCCCCGTGCTTCATCGATTCGTAACGATGAGCCGCGGAGATGAGCGCCTTGGATGGGATGCAGCCTCTGTTCAAGCAAACTCCGCCGATTTCGCGCCGGTCGACGACAACGACGCTCTTTCCGAGCTGGGCCGCGCGGATGGCGGCCACATAACCGCCGGGACCCGCGCCGATGACGATCACATCCACTTCCGTGCTGAAGCTGCCTACGACCATGTCCCGTTACACCTCCATAATGAGCAGTTCCGGATCTTCCAAGAGCTGCTTAATGTGGTTCATTGCATACTGCGCCGTAGCGCCGTCGATGAGACGGTGGTCGAAGCTCAGTGACAATGCCATCATTTGACCGACCGTAATTTCCCCGTTTTTCACGACAGGCTTTTCCGATATGCGCCCCGTGCCGAGTATGGCGACCTCAGGGAAGTTGATGACCGGCGTAAAGAACATGCCGCCTGCGGAGCCGATGTTCGTGATGGAAATCGTGCTGCCTTTCAATTCGTGCGGCGCCAGCTTGCCGTCGCGGCCGCGCGTCGCGAGATCGCGAATTTCTGCCGCAATCTTATATATATTCTTGCGGTCCGCGTCGGAGACGACCGGAACGATCAAGCCGTTATCCGTATCGGTCGCGATTCCGATATTGTAATACTTCTTATATACGATTTCGTTCTTTTCTTCGTCAAGCATGGCGTTCAAGGCCGGATATTCGCGGACGGCGGCGACGAGCGCCTTCACGATGAACGGCAAGTACGTCAGCTTGACGCCTTTCTTCTCCGCGATCGGCTTCGCGCGCTCGCGCAATTTGACGAGGGCGGTCACGTCCACCTCGTCCATGATCGTTACGTGCGGTGCGGTATACACCGACTTGACCATCGCTTGGGCGATCACCTTGCGGATGCCCTTGAACGGAACGCGCTCTTCGACGCGTTCGCCGGCCGGCGCCGCCGCAGCGGCAGTCGCCGGTTTTGCCGCGGCTTCCGCTGCCGCCGCCGGAGCTTCCGCAGCCGGTTGAGCGGCTCCCGGCGTAAAGCCCAGGACGTCTTCCTTCGTAATGCGTCCGTTCTTGCCGGAGCCTCGCACTTGCGCGAGGTTCACGCCTTTCTCCCGAGCGAGCTTGCGCACGCTCGGGGTCGCAAGCACGGGCCCGCCGGCGGCATTGCCCGCATCTGCTGCTGCCGCAGCCGCCGGTTGAGCGGCAGGCGCCGGCGCAGCCGGAGCTTCAGCAGCGGGTGCCGGAGCGGGCGCAGCCGGGGCAGGAGCCGCGGGCGCTTCCGCCGCAGCCGCTCCGCCATGGCCGTGCGCCGCTTGCGGAACTTCGCCTTCCGCATCGATAACGGCAAGCACGTCACCTACCACGGCAACCGTACCTTCGTTGACCTTCAGTTCTTTCACGGTGCCGGTAACCGGAGAGGGAACTTCCACGACGGCTTTATCGTTTTGCACTTCCATCAATATGTCGTCTTCTTTGATCGCATCTCCCGGCTTCACGTGCCATTTTACAATCTCGCCTTCATGCAAGCCTTCTCCAAGCTCAGGCATCCGATATTCAAATACGGCCATGTCCGCACCTCCTGTTCGTCCAATTTAGAAATCAAGCACTTGATTGATCGCGTCAACGACCCGCTTCGGATTAGGCAGCCATTCGTCTTCGATTTGACCGAACGCAACCACCGTGTCCGGCGCGGCTACGCGCAGTACGGGCGCTTCCAAGTGAAGTATCGCTTTTTCGTTGATTTGCGCAATAATTTCCGCCGCCGCTCCCGATGTCTTCTGAGCCTCTTGCACGACGATGGCGCGGTTCGTTTTCTTAATCGACTCTACGACCGTCTCGATATCGATCGGCATGACCGTGCGAAGGTCGATAACTTCCACGCTTATCCCGCGGGACTTCTCAATCTCTTCCGCAGCTTTCAAAGACGTATGAACCATCGCCCCGTAAGTGACGATCGTTACATGCTTGCCTTCCTTCACCACATTCGCTTTCCCGATCGGCACCGTGTACTCGCCTTCCGGCACTTCGGCTCGAAACGATCGGTACAGCTTCAAGTGTTCCATGAAAAATACGGGATCGTTGTCGCGAATGGCGGAAATCATAAGTCCTTTCGCATCGTACGGGTTCGACGGGATAACCACTTTGATTCCCGGGGTTTGCAAGAACAAGCCTTCCAAGGAATCCACGTGAAGCTCCGGAGCTTTTACTCCGCCGCCGAACGGCGTCCGGAACACGATCGGTGCGTTGTAACGTCCGCCGGAGCGGTACCGCATACGCGCCGCCTGCGAAACGATTTGGTCCATCGTTTCAAAGACGAACCCGATGAATTGTATTTCCATGACAGGGCGAAATCCCTGAATCGCCAAACCTACCGCCAGACCGCCGATGCCGGATTCCGCAAGCGGCGTATCGAACACCCGCTTATCCCCGAATTGCTTCTGCAGTCCTTCAGTCGCGCGAAACACGCCGCCGACGTGGCCGACGTCTTCCCCGAACAACATCACGTTCGGGTCCCGCTCCAGCTCAACGCGCATGCCGTCGCGGATCGCTTCGATCATCGTCATATTAGCCATGATTATTTCTCCCCTCCCGCAGAAGCCGAGTATTGCGCGATTTGCTCGCGAATATGAACCGGCGGCTCCTCGAACATGCTCTCTAGCAAGCCGGCGATCGTCATCTTCTCCACCGATTCCGCCCGCTTGATTTGGTCAGCCACATGATCCTTCGCTTCCTCCACCGTCTTGTTCTCGTCCTCTTCGGACCACAAGCCCTTGGATTCTAAATACCGGCGGAAGCGGACAAGCGGATCCTTCACTTCCCATTCGCCCTGTTCGTCTTTCGTCCGATATTTCGTCGGATCGTCTCCGGACATGGAGTGCGGACCGAATCGGTACGTGATCGCTTCAATGAGCGTCGGACGTCCTTGAAGAGCGTGCTCCCGCGCCTCGATTACAGCGGCTGTAACGGCAAGCACGTCCATGCCGTCGACTTGCACTCCGCGGATGCCCGCCGCGACGGCCTTCTGCGCGATCGTTTCGGCAGCCGTCTGTTTTGCGACCGGAGTGGAAATCGCATATTGGTTGTTTTGTACAAAGAAAATAGCCGGCAATTCGAAAGCGCCCGCAAAGTTCATGCCTTCATAAAAATCCCCTTGCGAAGAACCGCCGTCTCCGGTGTAAGTAATCGCCACATTTTTCTTGCCGCGCAATTTCAATCCCATCGCAACGCCCGCCGCCTCAACGATCTGTGCGCCGATGATGATTTGCGGCATAAGTACGTGCACGCCTTCCGGGATTTGACCTCCATGCTGATGGCCGCGCGAATAAAGGAAGGCTTGGTACATCGGTAAACCGTGCCACACTATTTGCGGCATGTCCCGGTATCCCGGACAAATAAAATCTTCCTTGTCGAGCACGAATTCGCTGCCGATCATCGATGCTTCCTGACCGGATACCGGCGCATAAAAACCAAGACGCCCTTGGCGGTTCAAGCTGACCGCCCGCTGGTCCCAAACGCGCGTAAACGCCATACGGCGCATAATTTCACGAAGCTGCTCGTCCGAAAATTTCGGCGACATCTCTTCATTTATGATTTTTCCTTCCGGCGACAATACTTGTAACGGTTCGATCTTATCGAGCCGCGCTTCATAAGCTTTATTGCTCACAGTAAGGAACACCTCGCTCCCTATAGAATTTCAATTTGTAATTAGTACAGACTTCAATGATTATATAATACAAATATGCATTATGCTATACCGATGCACGAAAAAATTGATTTTTTCTGTTATAATTGTTGACGATTATGAACTAGTACAGTTTATAAAGAAAGCAGGTGCCACGGTTGAATCAAGAAGCATATGCACGGCGAACCGTGCAAAAAGAAACCGTTACTTCGCGCTATTTGGATAAAGAACGTCCGCTGCGCGTGTTTTTGCCGCCGGGATACAACGACCTCGTATCGCACCGCGTCGTATATTGCCAGGACGGCGAGGAATGCTTCAACTTCGGTCGAATCGCCACGCACGCCACCCGGCTTATTCTTGAAGAAGGTGTGGAGCCGTTCATCATCGTCGGAGTGGATGTCGACATGCCGAACCGGACGGCGGAATACGCACCCGACGGGGATCGCTTTCATGCATACTGCCGTTTCTTTCTGGAGGAATTGATGCCGTTTGTTGAAGGTCGCTATCCCATTCGTTCAGGCGAAGGCGACCGGGTACTCGTCGGCGACAGCTTGGGCGGCACGGTCTCTCTACATCTTTCCCTACAAGCTCCCCATCTAATTCAAAAAGTGGTCTCATTGTCCGGCGCATTCCTGCAGCCGTCCATTGACGCCGTTAAAAACTCGAATGATTTGTCCTGGCTTCATCTGTATCAACTTATCGGCACGGATGAAACAGAGGTGGAGACAACGCGCGGCGTGTTCGACTTCCTTTCTTGGAACCGAATAATGAAGCAAGCGTTGGAACGGAAGAACGCGAAAATCGATTATGTTGAGAAACCGGGAAAACATCTATGGGGATTTTGGCAAAACGAGTTGCCGGAAGCATTACGGTGGGCGTTTGCGGATTAATATCAGCTAAAATAACAGGCCTCCGATTCGCGATTGGATAATATTAGGTGGTTATCCGCGGTTACTATCCTTTGGCCGTGCGGTATACTTAACTCCGGAACCGGAGTCATGGTGATGATTTATTTTGAGGAGAACCAGTGAACCGAACACCATTATTTGGAGAATCCGATGATTCAGATAACAAAGAACCCCCTCTATAAGGAGGGGGCCGGAAACCTTCGTTTAATTGATAAACTCCACATATTGAAGCAAACGTTTTATAATCGTAGCGGCTTGCGCTCTGGTCGCATTATCCTTCGGAACGAAGGAATCGCCGATCCCTTGCAGCAACCTCGCATCCGTTAAAGCAGCCACTTCATTTTGCGCCCATGCGCTTATGGCTTCTTTGTCCGAGTATTTTGCCAAAGTCGACTCTTTATTGGCGGCGTCTACCTTTTTGCCAGCCGCTTTAATCGCCCTCGACATCATAACGGCCATTTGTTCGCGGGTAACCGAATCGTTAGGCTTGAACGTACCGTCATCGTGCCCTTCAATCAATCCCGCTTTTACCGCCGCGGCAACCGTTCCGGCAAACCAGTCGGAAGCGCTGACGTCGGTGAATGCTTCCGTTCCTGCCGGCTCTTCAGCCAATCCCAGAGAACGGACAAGCAATGCGGCGAACTGCGCGCGCGTGATGGAATCGTTCGACGCGAATTTGTTGTCCGTCATACCCTTGATCACTAGCTTGGAAGCGAGAAGCTCGATATCCGACTTCGCCCAGTGACCGTTAAGGTCGTCGAACATTTTCTTCGATTTGATGACGCCGTAAACGCTATTGCTGTTCCGCTTAATAGTAATGGTCGTTACACCGTTTGCATACGCAAATACGGATGGAACAAATACAGGTTCCATGTTCTCATTGAGCGCGACAGCCGTAGCTTCATTCGAATCGATATTGCCGTTCACCGTTATCGTACGGGTAATGTATGTCGATCCGAAGTGTTCAAGCTCTACGGATTTATCGCCCGCTTCCGCATGTACGGTAAAGGAGATCCATTCGCTCAGCGAATCGAAATTACCGTTTTGCTCGGACACAGGATGAATGGTAACCGTAATTTTCAAGTCTTCCGGTTTGACATTCAATTCGGCAGCCAAAGCCTCAATATCCAGGACGGATAAAGGAAGATTGTAGGTGGCGTTGCCGGCTTGAATTGAAATGACCGCATTCGGCGCGGATTGTTTCCCCTTCAGCAGCGCCGCGGCCGGAAGCTCCACGCTGGCGGATGCCGAGCCTGCATTGAGTGTAATGACCTGGGAATCAGCTCCCTTGCCCTTGATCATATCGAACGCTTGCGCGAGCGCCGATTCGTTAACGGTAACAAGGCTCATGGCGATCCCACTCTTCGTTATTTGTTTAACCGTGAGAGCTTCGCTCGTTAATCTCGCTCCGTTATCTGCTTCCTCGACCAGCTTTGGCGGTATGAAGAAGCCAGTCGGTGAACGGCTGCCGTTTGAATAGGTCGTTGCTGTAACGGAAGGTCCGTTCGTCGTCCACTTTCCTGCCGCGTTGCCCGCTTCCACCTTGAAGGTGTAGGCCGTTCTAGCATTTAAGCCGGTTACATTGTAGCTGAAGGTTCTTCCCGTTACCGTAGTAAGTAGCGTGTTCCCGTTATAAATCCGATAACCGGTTACGCCAACGGCATCAACCGCTTGAGTCCATGACAACTTTAAGCTGTTCTTGGTTATGTCGGTTGCACTCAATGTACTTCCAGTCGGCCATGACGGCGCTTGGGCAGACGGTTCTTCTGCCTCAGTCGTAACGTTGACTGTAGGTCCGTTCGTCGTCCACTTGCCTGCCGCGTTACCCGCTTCCACCTTGAAGGTGTAATTGGTATTCGCGACTAGGCCGGTTACATCGTATTCATACGTAGCTCCCGTTACTGTGTCGAGCAGCATATCGCCTTTGTAGATTCGGTATTCCGTAACCCCGTTGGCGTCGCTAGCAGGTGTCCACGTTAGCTTCAAGTCCGTCTGAGTCACGTCGGTTGCGGTCAGCGTGCTTCCCTGAGGCCAAGTCGGCGCTTGAATCGGCGGTTCTTCCGCCTCAGTCGCAACGGTCACTGCAGGTCCGTCCGTCGTCCACTTGTCTGCCGCGTTGCCCGCCTCCACCTTGAAGGTGTAATTGGTATTCGCGACTAGGCCGGTTACATTGTATTCATAAGTAGCTCCCGTTACTGTGTCGAGCAGCATATCGCCTTTGTAGATCCGGTATTCCGTAACCCCGTTGGCGTCGCTAGCAGGTGTCCACGTTAGCTTCAAGTCCGTCTGAGTCACGTCGGTTGCGGTCAGCGTGCTTCCCTGAGGCCAAGTCGGCGCTTGAATCGGCGGTTCTTCCGCCTCAGTCGCAACGGTCACTGCAGGTCCGTCCGTCGTCCACTTGTCTGCCGCGTTGCCCGCCTCCACCTTGAAGGTGTAATTGGTATTCGCGACTAGGCCGGTTACATTGTATTCATAAGTAGCTCCCGTTACTGTGTCGAGCAGCATATCGCCTTTGTAGATCCGGTATTCCGTAACCCCGTTGGCGTCGCTAGCAGGTGTCCACGTTAGCTTCAAGTCCGTCTGAGTCACGTCGGTTGCGGTCAGCGTGCTTCCCTGAGGCCAAGTCGGCGCTTGAATCGGCGGTTCTTCCGCCTCAGTCGCAACGGTCACTGCAGGTCCGTCCGTCGTCCACTTGTCTGCCGCGTTGCCCGCCTCCACCTTGAAGGTGTAATTGGTATTCGCGACTAGGCCGGTTACATTGTATTCATAAGTAGCTCCCGTTACTGTGTCGAGCAGCATATCGCCTTTGTAGATTCGGTATTCCGTAACCCCGTTGGCGTCGCTAGCAGGTGTCCACGTTAGCTTCAAGCTCGTCTGGGTGACTTCGTTTGCGGTCAGCGTGCTTCCCTGAGGCCAAGTCGGCGCTTGAACCGGCGGCTGTTCCGGCAACGTCGTTACCGTAACCGAAGGTCCGTTCGTCGTCCACTTCCCTGCCGCGTTGCCCGCTTCCACCTTGAAGGTGTAACTCGTTCCCGCGGTTAAGCCGGTCACTTCGTNCCGGCGGCTGTTCCGGCAACGTCGTTACCGTAACCGAAGGTCCGTTCGTCGTCCACTTCCCTGCCGCGTTGCCCGCTTCCACCTTGAAGGTGTAACTCGTTCCCGCGGTTAAGCCGGTCACTTCGTACCCGTAGGTACTTCCCGTAACCGTAGAGACTAGTTCGCCACCACTATAAATCCGGTAGTTCGTTACGCCGACGGAATCGAAAGCCGAGGTCCAGTTTAAAGTCAGGCTTGTTTCAGCGATATTTGAAACCGTAAGACTTGCATTATTCTGAAGATGAGGTTCCATAAACGTCAGAAATCGTTCTGCAATGACTTGATAGCCTTTCTGACTCGGATGAATATCCGAAGTCGGAATAAGGTTCAATTCATCCGCTTGAATGATATCTTGCGTCGGAACAAAAACAGCCCCATTCTCTTCTGCTGCTGTCTTCAATGCAGCATTTAATAGATTGAGCAATTGGAGCGCTGCTGCCTTTGCGCTTCCCTCCAAACGCGGGAACGGGTTATAGTATCCCATGACATAGATCGTTGCGCCCGGGTTCAGACTCTTGATTTCGCTCAATATCATCCCCGTGTTCGACGCAATTTGCAAGAGCGCTGCCTGAGCTTTCGCAGGATCAATCCATATTGAGGTATCTGTTATTACAACGTCCTTTAGTAAATCGTTAGCTCCTGCGCTTATCGTAACGACATTCGCATCCGAAAGGGTGGTCCGAATTCCGAGCAAATCCGGACTGTCGTACTCGTTTTGTACGGATACGTTTTTCCGAATATCGTTCAATACATCGCCGGTCGTGTAGCCTTTCTTGGCATAACGATTGGTATACCGCTCCAACATTCCAAGCGAGCCGATGCTCCCGGCGATATAGTCCGAGTAACCGGCCATCATATTATGATACGGGGTCACTCCGGCAGCCAAGGAATCACCTAACGCTACATAACGAACAGGTGCAGACCAGAACGGCCCTTCCTTTACCGGGTTAGGCAGGACATGAATCGGTTCCGTTGTCAGACTGTCTATACCGTCAAGGCGAGCTTTGGCCAAGTAGGTTCCAGGAGGAACTGACGGCATCACGACAATTCCGGAATTATCCGATGGAACGGTAACTAGCGGAACATCGCCGCCTGCAAGGTACAAATCAAGTTGCGCATTGGCAATCGTTTGGAATATGACACCGAGCTCTCCGACGACAAATTGAGGAGCAGTTAAAAATTGAACGGTATGAGCCGGATTGAACATGCCGTTTCCGGCAAAGTCGTACACATAAACCTCAAATTCGTTTACCCTGTTGCCGATCGGAACAGTGATCTTAAATGAGCCGTCCGGATCGATCGTTCCGTCCACCGGCACCCACTCACCGTCATCCTGATATAGTGCGCCTACTCCGACTCCGGAGTAATCTCCGAACAAATCAACCAAGAAATCTTGTTCAATTTGACCGGTAATAAGACCTTTGTTGCTTCCCACCGCAATCGGTTCGTTTACTGTAGAAACCGGAGCTGCGGTATCGGTTACGAATGGTTTGGCTTCTTCCTCGATTAGATGTAAACCGGCCGAATCCCCGTAATACGGAACTACCGCATAAAATCCGTCTTGTAGGGTAAACAATTTTTCATAATCAAATACGGTGCCGTCCCAATTGTTTATAATATAACTTCCGGGAGGTAGCCACTCTGCTTCCGCAATGACTCCGACCCATTCTCTGGTAATTACATCAAAAACATCAAGCGAAACGTAATCCTTCACCTGGTTCACTTTGAATACGATATCGGACACATCAACCACAGCGTCGTTATTCGGTGAGAATATATTGGGAGTAATCGTGATATCGGCAACGACGTTCGGCAGATCCCCGACATATACGGCAACCGGGATATTCATGTCGGAGCCGCCCGCTTCCGTGAAGATGATCTCGCCCTCGTAAAGCGCCGAAGGAGTACCTTCAGGAACCGTAAGCGTTACATCGAATGACGACGTGCCGCTCGGAGACACTTCGATTTGATTGTCGCTAAGCGCCAAGCTTCCTGCCCCCGTACCGTACCAAATCGCCGATACTTCGTACGAAGAGGTTTGTCCGGAAATATCCTTAACATCCACGGTCCGGGTAACCGTTTCACCTGCCTGGACACTGCCGAAGGAGATGCTGCCCGTGTGATAATCGGTCGGTTGACCGTCTTTTACCGAATCGCTTGTTTCTTCCACCATGGCTACCGCTTTCGCGTCAAGGGCGGCGGTCAAATCGACGCGTCCCGCTCCTTGTACCATGACGGAATAGTGGGTGTCATCCGCACGCTCCATCTTGACGGCATTGTTCATCATCAATGATTTGACTTCATCCGGCGAGAGGGAGGGCTGTTTATCCAATAGAAGCGCTGCAGCGCCTGCTATATGAGGAGCAGCCATGCTCGTTCCTTGCAAATATTCATATGCGTATTGATATGTTCCGTCCATGGAAGCAAAGGCAGGTATGGAAGAACGAATGGATACGCCTGGCGCGGATATATCAGGTTTGATTTCATGACCCGGTAAGGAAGGGCCGCGGGAAGAGAAATCGGCCATGGCGTCCCCAGGATCCCTAAAGCTGCTGAAGCCGATCAGCGAGAACGTTCCCGAGCCGGCCGTCTGCAGAGCGGCTAATAGCGCCCGGCCGTCCGTACCCTTCATGTCGAAGGTAGGAATATAATTCAGAGAATCCTCTAGCAGAGCTCCGGCAAATCCGTCTTGGTCGTCCCGGTTAAAGATGATGGCAGCTATGGCCCCGGCGTTCTTCGCATTGGCTATTTTATCCACAAACGCTATTTCGCCGCGCTTGATGAATGCGATTTTGCCGGACAAATCCATTCCGTCAAAATCTTCGTGATATCCAAGTCCCACATAGACCAGCTCAAGCGACTGATCTGCCAGCAACTTGTAATCGCTGGCCGTATTGAAAGCCATTACGCGCAAGTCGAAAATTGTATCTCCCGATAAGCTGCTGCTTCCCGTCGCCAATCCGACGTCTCCGGGAGGAGTGGACGCCCCTACCGAGATGGCCATCTCCGAAGCCGCCGGAGATCCGGTTGTAAAATCTCCCGGCCCGTTGTTACCGTTGGCGGTAACGACCACAACGCCGGCAAGCGCCGCATTGTTCAACGCAATGGAATCTGCGGAGTTCTGATCGTTTGCATCCGAACCGAGTGACAGGTTGATCACATCAAGCCCGTCTTCCACAGCTTGCTCCACAGCTGCAATCACGTCTTCCTCCGTTCCGGAACCTCTGGGTCCGAGTACGCGGTATACGTAAAGATCCGCTCCGGGTGCAACTCCCTTTACCCAACCGGCCGGTCCGTCCGGGTCTTCCGGGTTGCCGCGGCCGGCGACTGTCCCCGATACGTGAGTGCCGTGAGAGGTAGCCGCTTTAGGATCCGTCGGATCCGGCAGCGTCTCCATCGGATCAGCATCGTTATCTACAAAATCGTAGCCGCCTTTATACGCGTCTTTCAAGCTGGGATGATTGTAATCCACGCCGGTGTCGATGACGCCAACCTTGATGCCGGTGCCGTCAAACCCGATGTCCCAGTAGCTACCCGCTCCGATATGAGGCGCGCTGTCGTTCATCGTTGGGGATACCGTTTCAACCGGGTCCGCTTTAAACGTATGCGAAGGATAAACCGCCTTCACGCCAGGCAATTTCAGAAGCTGTTCCACTTGGTTCGCCGGAATGCTCAGCGATCCGCCGTTGAAGACATTGGAATAAGTCCGGTTCATTGCAACGCCCAGCGTCTTCATCGCCGCAGCGGAGAAGGAAGCTTGTTCTTTGGCAATAACGGCCGAATGGTTATTATTCGCTTTCATCAATCCCTGCTTCACTTTTGCTTCATGCACTGAAAGCGGTTCGGTCTGCAGTTCGACGATCACCGTAATTTTCTCGCTGCCCGTCGACTTCGGTACAAAGTTTTGCGGTGCGGTTAACTCCTCCGGTACTGCGGCCGAGGTTTCATTCGATACCTTTTTGATTTTAAACGGCGCCTTTGCTCTTTGTACGGAACCTTTGCCCATCCCGGCTAGCTTTCTGGCGTCATCCGAAAACTTCAAGCTGTTAAGTGAGGGCAAATTCAGCGTCGGCTTGACAATATGCGACTCCACCCCTTTATGGACGGAATCGGTGGCTGCGCTGGCACCAAGACTTGGCACGCCTAAAGATACTAGCAACGATAAAACTAGTAAAGAAGCTAGCTTTGCTCTTTTCAAGATTGCTGTCACTCCCTATTCTTCAATGATTACGTGCGTCGCTGTATTCTTTAACATGATTTTTCTTGTTTTCCGCACCCCCTCTTCCGATACATAATGTATCAGTTATATGAGTTGTGATACATTTCGTATCATACAAGATACAGTGAGCCTCTACAATATTTTCATGAAAAAAAGAGGAGCGCGCGCCCCCCTTGTACATTCAGCGATATTTTAAAAGGAAGTTTCCCGCGGATCGTATCGGCTTTTCATCCTGTGCATCATGGATTCAATATCGTTCATATCCGGTCTGTGAAGTTCGTCAATGCTTGACTCTTTCCGAGGACGGAGCGTCTCCTCCAAATGGCGAAGCCACACGCCCGTGCCGGGAAAACCCAGGTGGAGCTCAGAGACGCTTCCCATAACGTCCGCCTGGACATCCAATACTCCGGCTGATGAGCTTCCGCCCCCGGCGCGCCTGTAAAACTCTCTCACGATCCGGGCGCGTCCGCCGGAATCGCCTTCAACGTTGACGAAGGCTTGAACGGCATATGCCTTCAATTGCCGGCGCTGCGCCAGCCCGCAAAATTTCCGTCCGTTAATGCTGAGATCGTAGTCGCCCGGACAGTACGAGCCGTCGATCTTGCCGGTGTCGAACCGGACGCCAATCGGCTCGAAGGAGTCGCGCAGCAGCGAGGCCATCGCTTCAAAATCGCCGTACATGCCGAGGGAGACCCGTGCACTGGCTCGAATAAGCGTCACATTGACGACGCCGTTGTCGAGCGGTACCGCGGCGCCGCCGGAGTTTCGAACCATCACCCGGTACCCTTCCCGCTCGAGCCAATCCATCGCCTCCGCCGCATACGGCAGCCGGCTGTCTCGAAGCCCGAGCACGAACGCTCTCTCGTGGCGCCACACATGGACGACGCCGTCGGTGAAAGTCGCTTCCCCCACGGCCCGGCACAGCAGTTCTTCATATGCGAAAGGAAAATAAATATCCGTCTCTTTCCTTAAATCAAGGTTTGTAATAAATGTTGTCATCCTCATCCGCTCTCCGTACATCAATCGTCTTCACCAGTGCAATCATTGTAGCGAATCGGAAGGTAAGCTGGCAACAAGCTTCACCCGCTCGTGCCGAAGGCGAACGTTGCGAATCCGGCAATGCCGGCGATCGGCCTATATGTCCCGAACGAAGACAATGTACATGACTCCGGTTGCAACCAACGGCAACAATGGCGCTATATTCATATTTCCCGTTTCGGTGCGTTCCTGAGTTATGGTTATAGTTGGGCAAAAAAAAGAAACCGGGAGAACCTCCCGATTTCCTGTAAAGTGACGATTCGATTAATTGATAAATTCGAGATACGCAAGCAGCCGCTTCAGCATTGTCGCCGCCTCGGCGCGGGAAGCGTCCGCCCCCGGCGCGAACGAACCGTCCGGACGACCGGTTACGATATGCGCTTCGTTCGCTGCAAGCACCGCCTCCTGCGCCCACGTGCTGATCTTCGCACCGTCTTTATATTTGGACTGAAGGTTGATCTTAATGGCGCCTTCGGCCGGTTTTCCCGCAAACTTCATGGCGCGGGAAATCATAACGGCCATTTGTTCGCGGGTCACTTTTTCGTTCGGCTTGAATTCGCCGTCTTCAAAACCTGTGACAATCTCCGACTGAGCCGCCGCGCCTACCGCGCCGGCAAACCATTGCCCAGATGACACGTCGGAAAACTTCGCGGCTTCTTTGTTTTCTTTAAGGCCAAGCGCCCTTACGATCATTGCGGCGAACTCGGCGCGCGTCACTTCTTTGTTCGGAGTGAACGCCGTATCCGTCGTACCGCTCAAGATAAGCTTCGAAGCAAGCAGTTCAACGTCTTTCTTCGCCCAATGGCCGTCAAGGTCCGGGAACGATTTGCTCGATTCGATCACCGAGTAGATCGAGTTGCCGTTACGCTTTATGACGACTCTCGTATGTCCGTTCTCTGTGACGAATTGCGCCGGGACGAAGCTGATTTCTCCCGTTGCAGGATCGTACATAACAGCTGACGCTTGATACGAGCTAACCGCTTGAGGAATCGCGATCGTTCTGGTCACGTATTGCTGTCCGAACTCGTTCGCTTCTTGCGACTTGCCGTCCGCTTCGACAGTAATTGTGAACTCGATCGCGCTGCCGATCAGGTTTACTCCCGCTTCTTTCGCTTTGCTCTCAAACTGCTCGGCCTCCGCGCCCGTAACCTGCTCCATCGTTACGTTCACTTTGACGTCTTTGAGCTCGGCTCCAAGCTCGCTTGCGAAAGCCTTCAAGTCAAGCAAATTCACCGGCAAATTATAGCCGGCGGTGTCGGATCTGATCTCGAGAACCGCACCCGGAGTCGATTGTGCCGCATCCGCCAATACATGGCCGGGGATTTCAATCTTTGCGATATTTTCCGTAGCCCCGAGGTCTAAGATTACTTTTTGTGCGCCTTGCGCTTTATCCTTGAGCAATCCGAAGGCATTGCCCAATTTCCCGGCGTCGAGCGTCACTTTGGTAACCTGCTTGCCGTCTGTAGTTGTTTCTTTAGTCACTTTCACCGCGTCTTTACCGAGAGTGACGCCATTGCCGTCGTCTGCGGCTTCAGGCTGCTGCGGAGGGAGCATTATTGCTGCAACGCCACCGCCGCCGCGTTTCTTGGGTGCCTCGGACAGAGTCATATTTGAAACAGGCTGTACATTATATAAGCCGTTATCAAATTTTTCGAAATCACGGATCTCCGTCGTCACTGAAACCTCTGCGGTTTGCTTTCCGTTCCATGCGGTAATGGTGTACGTTCCGTTCGGTACTTCAAAGTAATATTGAACCTCTGTGGAGGACGCCTCTCCGCCTTGCTCCGTTTTGTCGGATACGCCATAGCGGTCGCCCGATACGGTCGATTTGTGCTGACCGTATGCGGCGGTTAAATCTACCGTACCGCTTGTATCTCTTATTCGCACGTTTATTCCGTCCTTAGAAGCGCCGTTCAACGCCACATTCCCGAAGAAATGAGTTTTGCCCGTTGAAACCACCACATTGGCTGCTGCGGTAAGGTCCGAATCCTTGACGCCTCCCAAAGCCTTTACCTTGTACCAGTACTGCTTCGCTACCGGTCCTGCGCTGAACAAGTCCGTATAAGACATCGTATCTTCAGAACCCGCATTCACTTGCGCAATTGACTTGAAGTTTTTTCCATCGGCAGAACGATAAACTTCATACTTCGCGGCTCCCGTTACTTTGGACCAAGTCAACTGGATGCTTGTATTCACTTGAACAGCCGCCAAGTTCGCGGGAGCTTGCAGCGGCTCCCAGAAATCCACTTTAAAATCGCCTTTAACGGCATTATACACTTTCGCCGCGCTGCCTCCGGCGAAAGCCGCATCCTTGAACCCAACGATCAAGTTATCTACATCGTCCGCATCAGTATGAGCGTAAACTTGACCGTAGACGGAAACCGAGACGGTTTTATCGGCTACCTTCGTTACGGCCGCATTCAAACCTTCCGGAAGGTTTATTACAGCCGCTTTGCCGGCCGCAATGTAATCTTCTCCGTTTACGCCGGTAAACGTTTCATGCAGCAGCTCGCCGTAAACGACCGATGTGACCGTTCCGTCGTTTGCCGATGTTTCTTTGAATGTTGCCAGATCGTACAAAATTGTCGGGTTGACGGCGATCGCAAAATATGCCGATTGAACCTGTACCGGATCCGCCGTAGTGTTTACCGTCAATTGATATTCCGTTCCGGCATTCGGATTTTTAATGCCCGCGCTTTCATGGATGACAATCGATATCGAGCCGTTGTGGTCAACGGTTATAGGTACCGCAAATGTCAGCGTCTGCCCGATTGCCGGAATTGAAACGCCGCTTTCTCCTGCTGCAATCCCATTAACGGTTATTTTGTCTGCCGGAATGGAAACGGGCAAAGACGTTCCTTGCGGGAACTGTACCGTAATCCGGTCTGCCGTTGTAAGCTTCCCGTATGCACCGACGTTAAACGAGATCTTATACTGCGAAGGCTGGTACATTTTCGGATTGCCGACTTCTACGGCGGGCTGCGTTACTTGGGTTGCAACGGCATTAAATAAATTCGCCATCTTCCCGGAACTGGTCTTGCCGGCCAACGAAGTCAATGCAACGCCTTTATCTTTGATCAAGTTGATCGCTTCAACGGCACTCAGGTTCTTCTGCCCCATCAACACACCCGCAATACCGGCTACATGAGGAGCCGCCATCGACGTACCGTCCGCATAGC
Source organism: Paenibacillus alkalitolerans (assembly GCF_016482785.1). Taxonomy (GTDB): domain Bacteria; phylum Bacillota; class Bacilli; order Paenibacillales; family YIM-B00363; genus Paenibacillus_AE; species Paenibacillus_AE alkalitolerans. The sequence continues at coordinate 53,960 of NZ_JAEMXM010000026.1, forward strand.
GGTATGCGTTGGCGTAGTCCGCTTCCCCTTTATATTGCAGCACCGTCTGAGCGCTGGAAACGTTAGCGTTCAATACGTCGTTGTACGGGGAATTCTCGGCGAATTGGAACGTACTCCCCGCAAACAGGGTGCCGTCTGCACCGCTTAGCGCAGTATAACCGCCTCTCCCGTCAACTTCCACTTTCACGCCAAGCTTCGAAGTGACGAATTCGCTGTTCCAGCTGCCGATCAGCGCGTCCTCGCCCGTTAGAAGCAGCTTGCCGCCTGAGTTCAAATAAGCGGAAAGATTCGTCTTATCTGCCGATGTGATCGGCGGTATATTCAGCGACGGGCTGCCGTACGCCCAACCTGTGAACCAGATGACGATATCGTAATTTTGCAGGGTCGAGGCAGCAGGACCATCCGCATTGTTGTTTACGGTTACCGTCGTTACCTTCGTTCCGGATGCCGACGTATATCCTGCGTTATGTAAAGCTTGTTGGAATTGCTCGGAGAAATCCGGTCTCCGTTTCGACACCGAATTTATATCGATTTCCCCGTCGTTGACGAGCAAGATGCTAGTAGAGCTTCTTGGAGAGAGCCCGAAATAGCTTCTTATTACTGTATTCATGATAGCTGCGGCGTCGGTTTCTTCCAACGTTTCCAACCCGAAGCCGAACGTGGCTGCATTATACGATGAAGTTGTATTAAAGACAGCGGCATTCAAATCGGGCAGCTTAGGATAGGTGCTTAAAATATCGACGCCCGGCGCTCCGACGTCAACCGTCGTTGCCCCATAATTGGAGAACTTGGCTAAAGCTCCGTTGGCGTCCATAGCGGCAACACTGATGATGTTTGAAGCGGGCAGGCTGGACGGATAAACCGGTTTCGTATCGTTGTTTAATCCGTTGCCTTCCTCGTCGCCATTTCCCGATGCGGCAACGAATACCATATTGGAAGCTTTAATGGCATCGTTCAGAGCCTGATCGTAACACGTGGCCTGGCTGGCATCGCATCCCCAGCTGTTGTTGGACACTTTAACTCCCTTGCCGGCTGCATAATTTATCGCTTCCACCGCGCTCATCGTGTCGCCGCCGGCCGGGCCTATGAATTTTAAAGGCATAATCTTTACATTCGAAGCGACGCCCGCAACGCCAAGGTTGTTGTTCGTTACGGCTGCGATCGTTCCGGATACGTGCGTTCCATGCTCGTCCCCTTGGGCGGCATCATAGACGGTATTATCATTATTGTAAAAATCCCATCCGTGAATATCGTCTGCATAGCCGTTCTTATCGTCATCGATTCCGTTACCGGCGATTTCACCCGGATTTGTCCAAATTTTTCCGGCCAAGTCGGGATGGTTGATGTCGGTACCGGAATCTATGACCGCTACTACCACTTCTTCCAAATTTCCGGCCGTCTGTTCCCAGGCTTCCGGAGCATCGATGTCGATATCGGACGTTCCGGCAAAAGGCGGTTCGGCGTTTATCGTTTGTCCGGCGTTATGCAGGCCCCAAAGCTGATTATATTTCGTATCGTTCGGAGCAGCGGCCGGGTAATAGATATAATTCGGCTGCGCGTATTCTACCAAACCGCTTTCTAGCAAGCTTTTAATTGTGGATTCCAAGCTTGCGCCCGGGACCAGCTGCATGAGCTCCGCTCCGATGATCGGGGCGGTTCTCTTCGTCGTAAGCCGGAAAACGTTCTTTACGCTGGATTTTTCTTGAGCCCGCGCGCTCTTCTTGAACTTTACGATAATCTGCTCTTTAACATATGGAAGATCCCATGCTTCCAAGTCTTTTACTCTAGTATTCTCTTGAGCGTGGACTTTACCGTTTCCAACAAAAACTTGTCCGAGAAATAAATTCACAGCAAGAAAAATAGATAGCATCAATGCTGTCTTACTCGATGACTTCCTGCTCACGGCACATCTCCTTCTGAGCTAATGATGTTTCTCTTACATTGTTGAAACCTCAATATCGTCTCTCTGTCTGCGTTTTCGCACAAATACCAGTCTCTCGGGCCTCCTTTTTCCGCCGGGCTTTTACCCTACTAAATAACTAGTTCTAACGACATAATTCGACCTATATACTTCAAAATCCTGCTAATTCGACATATATTATCCCATGTCTATCAGAACGCGGTTTTTACGGTTGGTTGCGGTTGAAGGATGCAAGCAAAGCTTCTATCACCCTGACTCCGGAAATAAACACGCAGTTTACGGCTTACAGCATCCTGAGTTATGTACATCATGTTCTTCGACGTGATAATTCACCCCCTCGTAATCGAAAAAATAAAAAGCCGGGAAGCTCCCGGCTTTCGGTACTGAATATACGGGCAAAACCTATTACGGCAAAGTTTATTGTTAAGTCGGAAGCACTACGGCCACACAAACATATCCCCGCCCGCACGCGCGAACTCCCGTCCGAGCGCGGCCAGCGCCTCCTGTACTTCCCACGCGCTGAAACCGAGCACGTTGGCGACAAGCCCGTAACTGGCGGCTAAGCTAACGCCGCTTTGGAGGCGGTCGCCGGCGGCGGCCCGGAGCCGTTCCACCGTGTCCGCACGGACAAAAGGTCCGAATCCGTACAGCGTTCCCAAGTGAGTGAAGCTTTCCCACACACCCGGCATTGTCATCGCGTGCAGCTCCGGCTCGATCCGCAGACGGTTGAACGCCGCGGGGCGTCCCCCAACAGTGATGCGGAGCTCATTGTCGTATAATGCATAACGAAACAATTCGCCGCGATGCGTGCGACCCGGACATAGTACATCCATGTACAAAAAAGACGACCCTTCGGCGAGCGACACTTCCGTCAATCCATGGAAGCGGGACCCCGTGTACGGGATCGACGGCTGCGGCGCATACGTCAGCGCGGCTCCCTTCGCGACTCGAATGCGGGTATGCTGCCGTGCGGCGCCGTGCGGGCACGGATGGATCTTGGCGAACGATTGCGTTGTTACGCCAACCGAGCAGTCTTCGCCGACATCCCAGTCCAACGCGTATTCGTCCCGATCCATGAACCCGGGGGACGCGTCCATTACGGTGACGGCTAATCCGTCACGGCGATCGGCGGGCCGAAACGTCTTCGCGATCTTTAACGGCGATCGAAAGTAGGCGTCGGCCAACACGGTGCGCCCATGAGCATGGCGGAACGTTCCTTGAAGCTCCGCGCTGACGCCACGTATGCCCGCCGCCGCTTCACGGTCATGCACGAGCAACGGCAAACTGACCTTCCAACCAATCTACGAGCTGATCCAACCCTTCGCCGCTGAACAAGTTCGTGAAGACGTACGGCCGGTCTCCCCTCATCCGCACCGTGTCTTCCTCCATGACTTGAAGGCTGGCGCGGACATGGGGAGCAAGATCGATTTTATTGATGACGAGGTAATCCGACCTGGTAATGCCCGGGCCGCCTTTGCGCGGAATTTTTTCTCCCTGCGCCACATCGATGATATAGATGAAACGGTCCACCAGCTCCGGAGAAAACGCCGCCGCCAAATTGTCTCCGCCGCTCTCGATAAAGATGATATCCAATTGCGGGAACCGCTGCTCCAACTCTTCAATCGCTTCAAAATTCATAGAAGCGTCCTCGCGGATCGCCGTATGCGGGCACCCGCCGGTCTCCACGCCGATAATGCGCTCCTCCGGCAATACTTCCGTATTGATAAGAATCCGGGCGTCTTCTTTCGTATAAATATCGTTCGTGATGACCGCAATGCTGTATTTGCCGTTCATATTCCGGGCTAAACGCTCCACAAGCGCCGTCTTGCCGGAACCGACCGGCCCGCCGATCCCGATCCGCATCGGACGGTTAACCGGAGCCGCCGGGGCCGCCCACTCATGATGGTGATGATGTCCTTGACCTTGGCACATACGCAAATCCTCCTTGATATATAAGCATTCTCAAGACATAAACAGTCTGCTGTAAAGCGTCTCGTGCCGCATCATGTACAGCTCCGCCGCCGGAGCGTTCGCGTGGAACCGCCCGGGCGGCAGCTCCGCAACGGAAGCCCAAGCGCCGGCGACGTCCCGCAGCAGCTCGGCGAGCAGCGCTTGCGCATCGGTTTGACCGATAGACAGCAAGCGAAGAGACGCGTTGACGGCGGCGGAGGCGCAGCCGTATAAATAGCCTTCGGCCGCTTGGCCGATCGGGATTCCAAGATGGAAGGCGACGTATCCGTGAACGGTGGGATGCGTGCCGGGGCAAAGCCCCTCGCGTACCGCCCGTTCAAGCGGCCCCCACGGGAGCGCCGGATGCATGGCCCGCGCAAGCTTGTACAGCCGCCGTCCCATCTTCATTACGCCGTCCCTCGTCTCCATCGCAGCTCGCGAAACGTGCTGCCATTCGTCCACTTCCCAAACCCGGCGCCAGTCTCCCGCGGGCCCGAATTCATACACCGCTTTCACCGCCAACGCGTCGGTGGGCGCCCACACGTGGCGGAGCATTCCGCGCACCCAAGAAGCGACGTCTTCCGTCGTTCGGACCGTGCCAAGCTGTGCCGCCGTTTCCAATCCGAACGAATGCGCAAATGCGCCGACCGGCAGCGCCGAATCGAGAAGCTGCGTATATGCAAGCCACTGCGGTGCAGGTAATTTCATACGGAACCCTCCGCTCAAAACAAGAAGTATCGCTGCGCCATCGGCACTGTTTCCGCCGGTTCGCACGTCACATGCTCCCCGTCGACCCGTACCTCGTACGTTTCCGGATCGACCTCGATATGCGGCGTCTCGCCGTTGTGGATCATGTCGCTCTTCGAGATCTCCCGGCAGCGGCGCACCGGCTCCACCCGTTTTTGCAAGCCCAGACGTTCGTGTACGCCCGCATCGTAAGCCGCTTGCGACACGAACGTGATGCTCGTGCCGCGCAGCGCGCCGCCGAAGGCCGCAAACATCGGTCGTCCCCACACCGGCTGCGGCGTCGGAATCGACGCGTTCGGATCGCCCATCTGCGCCCATGCGATCGCTCCGCCCTTGAGCACCATGTCCGGCTTGACGCCGAAAAACATCGGATGCCACAGCACCAAATCCGCGAACTTGCCTGTCTCCACCGAACCGACAAGATGGCCGATCCCATGAGTAATCGCAGGGTTGATCGTAAACTTGGCGACGTACCTCTTGATGCGGAAATTGTCGTTCGCATCGGTGTCGGGGGATAGTGGTCCGAATTGGCGCTTCATTTTGTCCGCGGTTTGCCACGTTCTAGTAATGACTTCCCCGACCCTGCCCATCGCCTGCGAGTCGGATGAGATAATGCTGAACACGCCGCGATCGTGCAAAATATCTTCCGCCGCGATCGTCTCCGGCCGAATGCGCGAATCCGCGAACGCCACGTCTTCCGGAATCGAGCTGTCGAGGTGGTGGCACACCATCAGCATGTCCAGATGCTCCTCGATCGTGTTCACCGTGAACGGACGCGTCGGATTCGTGGAAGAAGGCAGTACGTTCGGCAAGCTTGCCGCCCGAATAATGTCCGGCGCATGTCCGCCTCCCGCTCCTTCCGTGTGGTACGTGTGGATCGTGCGGCCCTTCAATGCGGCGATCGTATCCTCCACAAAGCCGGACTCGTTCAGCGTGTCGGTATGGATCGCGACTTGAACGTCGTATTCGTCCGCAACGGTCAAGCAAGCGTCGATGGCTGCAGGAGTCGTGCCCCAATCCTCATGCAGCTTCAAGCCGACGGCTCCGGCCTCCACCTGCTCGCGCAGCGGCTCGGCGAAAGACGCGTTGCCTTTCCCCAGAAAGCCGAGGTTCATCGGGAACGCTTCCGCCGCCTCGAGCATGCGGTGAATGTGCCAGGCGCCCGGCGTGCACGTCGTCGCGTTCGTTCCGGTGGCCGGGCCGGTTCCGCCGCCGATCATCGTCGTCACACCGGAGGAAAGCGCCGTCTCGATTTGCTGCGGACAAATAAAATGAATATGCGCGTCGATTCCCCCGGCCGTCACGATGCGTCCTTCCCCCGCGATCACCTCCGTCGAAGCGCCGACGATCAAGTCCGGATCGACTCCGTCCATCATGTCCGGATTGCCCGCTTTGCCGATACCGGCAATGATGCCGTCGCGGATGCCGATATCCGCTTTCACGATGCCCCAGTGGTCGATGATGATCGCGTTCGTAATAACCGTATCCAGCACGTCATCGCCGTCGCGGGTCATCCTGCTCGACTGTCCCATGCCGTCGCGAATCGTTTTGCCTCCGCCGAACTTGATTTCGTCCCCATATACGGTATAGTCCCGCTCGATTTCCGCCCACAGCTCCGTGTCCGCGAGCCGTACGGCGTCGCCGGCGGTCGGGCCGAACATCGATGCGTATGACTCTCGGGTCAATTTGCTCAAAGCGGCCCCTCCTCCCATCTTTTCAGCCTGTCTTTCACTTCGTCGGACATGCCGCCCGGCTCCGCGGAACCCGAAGCGACGCCGTTCATCCCGTATGCAAGCTTCGACCCGCCGATCGCGACAAGCGTAACCGGCTTCTCCTCGCCGGGCTCGAACCGCACCGCCGTTCCGGACGGGATGTCCAGCCTCATGCCGAACGCTTTCTCCCGCGGAAAGCGCAGCGCCCGGTTCACTTCGAAGAAGTGGGCGTGCGACCCGATTTGCACGGGGCGGTCCCCCATATTAACGACCATTGCATCTATCGTCGCCCTGCCGGCGTTTAACTCTATTTCTCCTTGCTTCACGCGATATTCTCCCGGAATCAATTGCATCAGCACCTCTCTATCGAATCGGATGGTGGACGGTGACGAGCTTCGTCCCGTCCGGGAAAGTCGCCTCCACCTGCACTTCCGCCACCATCTCGGGAATTCCCTCCATCACTTGGTCGCGGGTCAGCACCTTCGCCCCGTACTGCATCAGCTGCGCAACCGACAGACCGTCTCTGGCCCCTTCCATTATTTCCGACGTGATCAATGCGACGCTTTCCGGATAATTCAGCTTCACGCCGCGGGCGAGCCTTCTTCTCGCCACATCCGCAGCTACGGTAATGAGCAGCTTCTCTTTCTCTCTCTCCGTCAAATACACCGTTACATCACTCCCTTCATCTTGCATTCAACAATAACTACACGGTCAAATGCCGCTTAATGATCCCATCCGTCAGCGTATCGATTAGTCCTTGCGCGGCGATCGTCCCTTTGTCCATCACCGCATACTCGTCCGCCGTTTGCTTGGCGAATTCCAGGCTCTGCTCCACTAGCAGGATTGACAACCCTTCCGATTTCAATTCCGTTATGAGCTTTGCGATGTCCTGCACAATATTCGGTTGAATTCCTTCCGTCGGCTCGTCCAGCAAAAGCGTCTTCGGCCGCGAAACGAGCGCCCTGGCGAATGCCAGCTGCTGCTGCTGCCCTCCGCTCAAATCTCCGCCCCGGCGACCCCGCATGTCGTACAGCACCGGGAAACGTTCATAGATCGCTTTCATCACCGCGCCTCCTTTCGCTCTTCGCGGATCGGACTCCAGGCCGAGCAGCACATTCTCCTCCACTGTAAGCTGCGGGAATATATCGCGGCCCTGCGGCACATAAGCGATCCCGCAGCGGGCGCGCGCCGAAGGCGGTTTCCCGAGCAGCTCGGCGTCGTCCCAGCGTACGGAGCCGCGTTTCGCCCGTATCACGCCCATGATCGTCTTCAGCAGCGTCGTCTTCCCGACCCCGTTGCGGCCCATTAAACATACGACCCGGCCATGAGGGACGGTTAACGCGACGTCCCGCACCACCATACTTTCTCCATACCCTGCCTCAATTCCGCTTATAGCTAGCATGCCGCACATCACCCCGCCTTTTTGCCCAAATACACTTCCGCCACCCGGTCGTCGTTTTGCACCTCTTCCATCGTCCCCTCCGCAAGAAGCCGGCCTTCGTGCATGACCGTTACTTTGGAAGAAAATGCGCGGACAAAATCCATATCGTGCTCCACAACGACAATCGTCCGTTTCTCCCTTATGCGAAGCAGCAATTCCCCGGTCTTCTCCGTCTCCGCGTCGGTCATCCCGGCGGCGGGTTCGTCCAGCAACATCACCGACGGATCCTGCATCAAGATCATGCCGATCTCAAGCCACTGCTTCTCTCCGTGAGACAACGCCCCCGCTTTGCGATCTCCCTTGCCCTCCAAGCCGACCGTCTTCAGGCATTCGTGCAGTTGGTCCCGCTCCTCCGGCTTCGACCGCGCGAACAGGACGGATAATACGCTGCGGCGCTGCTTCATCGCAATCTCCATATTTTCTTTCACCGTCAATGCGGCAAATACGGAAGGCGTCTGAAATTTCCGGCCGATTCCCCGGGAAGCGATTTCATGTTCCTTCAGCGCGGCCAGTTCGACAGGTCCCGAATCTCCTTGCAGCTTCAACGTTCCGGATACCGGCTTCACCTTTCCGCAAATCGCATCGAGCAGCGTAGTCTTTCCCGCTCCGTTAGGGCCGATCAAAAACCGCAATTCCCCTTGCCGCAGCTCGAAATCCATCTCCCGGAGCGCGAGAAAGCCGTCGAAGCTAACGGTCACCTTCTCGCACGACAGAACCGAATGATCCTTCAACGCCGCCCAACCTCCTCTCCAATCTCCTCTTGACAAAAGATGCTGCATCGGCGAACAACCCCGCCAATCCTCTAGGCAAAAACAGCACGACGACAACGAAAGCGGCGCCCAAAAACAGAAGCCATATATCCGGGTACGCTTCGGAGATGAAGCTCTTCGCGAAATTCATGGCAAGTGTCCCCAACACGGCTCCCGCAAGCGTCCCTCTTCCGCCGACCGCCACCCACAAAACCATCTCGATGGAAGGCACGATCCCCATCATCGACGGAGAAATGATTCCTACGTGCAGGACGAAAAACATTCCCGCAACACCGGCCAACGCCGCCGACACGACAAAAGCGAACACTTGAAACGCCGCGGGGTTGTACCCGAAAAACCGCACCCGGTTCTCCCGTTCCCGAATCGCTTGCAGCACGCGGGAAAGGCGCGTTCCGATGAGCCACCGGCAAAGCGCAAAGCTGACGATAAGCGCTCCGGCTGTCGCGTAATAGAGCGTCTTCTTTACGTCCGGATCGGACAAAGAGAAGCCGAACAATGTACGGAAGCCCGTAACGCCGTTCGTTCCGCCCGTATATCCTTGCTGCCCGACGATCAGCGTTACCGCCATAATGACGAGCGCTTGCGTGAGAATGGAAAAATATACGCCGCGAACCCGGTTGCGGAACGTGAACCATCCCAGCAAAAAGGCGACCGCACCCGGCAAAACAATCGCTAATGCCACGGCAACCCAGAAGTATTGGAACGGAGCCCAAAACCACGGCAAGCTCGACACGCCGCTCCATTCCATAAAATCCGGCAGACGGCCGCCCGCAGCCTCCAGCTTCAAATACATCGCCATGGCGTATGCGCCTAAACCGAAGAACACCCCTTGCCCCAAGCTCAAAATGCCCGTATACCCCCACAGCAGATCGAGACCGACCGCCAAAATCGCGAAGGCAAGAAATTTGGACATCAGGCTAAGCCGGAAATCCGAGAGAAACAGCGGAGCCAGCGCCAGTAAGAGGATGGCGATTGCATACCCGGCGATCATCCACGGACGGGGTTGTTTCATCGTAAAATTTCTTAACATAATGAACTCACTCCTCAGGAACCGTCTGGCAGTTTAACCGTCTAACGCTCTCGACCTTACAGGCGCAAGTCCGCGTGGCTTCCATTGAAGGAATGCGACCACCAGAGCGAATACGAGCACTTTCGCCACCGAAGCGGTCGTCCACGATTCGAACAATGTATTGGACAGACCGATGCCGGCCGCTCCCGCGATCGTTCCGATCAGCTTTCCTACGCCGCCGAGCACGACAACCATAAATGCGTCGACGATGTAATACGTGCCGAGCGACGGACCGATCGGCCCGAGCAGCGACAGCGCGCAGCCGGCCACGCCCGCGATTCCCGATCCGATCGCGAACGTCGCGGCATCCACGCGCCGCGTCGAAATACCCAAGCATGCGGCCATATCGCGGTTTTGCATGACGGCCCGCATATTGCGGCCGGACCGAGTACGGTAGATGTACACGTACATCCATGTCAGAACGGCTGCTACAAGCGCGAGTATGAACAGCCGTTTGTAAGGCAATACGAGCCCGACCTTTATGAGCAGGCCGCCGTTAAGCCACTCGGGGCTCGTAACCGCCACGTTCGGCGCGCCGAACACGCTTCTTGCAGCCTGCTGCAGCATCATGCCGACACCCCACGTCGCAAGCAGACTGTCGAGCGGTCTTCCGTAGAGAAACCGGATCAGAACGAATTCCATGATCAGGCCGACCAGCGCGGCGGCAATGAATGAAGCCGGTATGGCAAATACAAAATACAGGCTAAACAGCGATTTGGGCAACACGGCAACAAAGATGTTCTGCACCACGTAAGCGGTGTACGCCCCGATCATGATCAATTCCCCGTGAGCCATGTTGATCACGTTCATCAGGCCGAACGTAACGGCAAGACCAAGCGCAACAAGAAGCAATATCGAGCTCACGCTGAAGCCGTTAAACAATTGGAGGAAAAATAATTCCATGCTCCAAGCCCTCCTTTCGTCCTCATTTTGTTAATGAGAGAGCCGGACACTCGCATCCGGCTCCCCGCATATGTTCCTATCCGTCAACCTCCGCTGCTCAATTCTCCTGCCCAATCGTAACCTTTCAAGTATGGGTCCGGTTTGACGGGCTCAGGCGTGCTCCACAATTCTTTAAACATACCGTCCGCCTGCACTTCCCCGATGCGGACCTTCTTATAGATGTGCTGCGTCTCCCCGTCGATCGTCACTTTCCCTTCCGGTGCATCGAACGTCAACTCTTTCGCGGCTTCTTTCACGGCGTCGACGTCGGTAGAACCCGCTTTCTCGACGGCCGCAGCCCATAAATGAACGGCTATATAACCCGCTTCGATCGGGTCGCCCGTCACCCGGTCAGAACCGTACTTCGCTTTGTAGGCTTCTACGAACTTTTTGTTCTCCGGTGTGTCCGTCGTTTGGTAATAGTTCCACGCCGCCAGATGCCCTTCAAGCACGCTCGGCCCGATGCCGCGCACTTCTTCCTCGGCGATCGACACCGACAGCGTAGTCAAATCTTTCGCCGTGATGCCGGCGTCTTTCAGCTGTTTAAAGAACGCGACGTTGCTGTCCCCGTTTAACGTGTTGTACACGATGTCCGGCTTCGACGACTGGATTTTGCTGATGATCGTGCTGTAGTCGGTGTGGCCGAGCGGCGTATACTCTTCCCCGACGAGCTCGCCACCTTCCGCAGCCAGCTGCGCCTTGATAATCTTGTTAGCGGTTCGCGGGAACACGTAATCCGAACCGAGCAAGAAAAACTTCTTGCCCCGGTTTTCCAGCAGCCATGTGACCGACGGCACGATTTGCTGGTTCGTGGTGGCCCCGGTGTACATGATGTTCGGGGAGCGTTCGAGCCCTTCGTACTGAACCGGGTACCAAAGCAATCCGTTCAATTCCTCGAACACCGGCAGCATCGCTTTGCGGCTCGCGGACGTCCAACCGCCGAACACGGTAGCGACGCCGTCTTTCGAAACGAGCTTCCGAGCTTTCTCCGCGAACGTCGGCCAGTCGGAAGCGCCGTCTTCGATAACGGGCACGATTTGCTTGCCGAGCACGCCGCCATTCGCATTGATCTCCTCGATCGCCAACAGCTCCGCATCTTTCACCGATACTTCGCTGATCGCCATCGTGCCGCTCAAGCTATGTAGAATCCCGATCTTGATTGTGTCGCCGTCCGCGGCTCCGGCGCTCGATCCTTCAGCCGCTCCCTGTTCGCCTTCCGCGGCGTTCTCTTTCGGAGCGGTTCCCCCTGTCGCTTCATTTCCCGACGAGCAGGCCGCAAGCAATAAGCTCACGCTCAACATCGCCGCCAACACCGCATACCACGCTTTCCTCTTCATCCCATTCACTCCTACAGCGGTATTTCGAACGTTTTTCAGTGGAAGCTGTCAGCCGTTCGTTAGGAAGATTATATTCGGCGTACCAAATCTATGTCAACATAGTTTACACAAAATTATGTGTCTCTTGAAGTTTTCAGAAAATATCTTACATGAATATTACATTTAAATTAACAACATTAATTATTTCATAGATTAAGTAAAATAATATAACACAAAAAACGCACCCCGTGCCCGAAACCGGACATGGAGTGCGTCTACCCGCGATTTTTTTATTCAATCCTTCTCCAATAAACCCCTCTGCAAATATTCCTCCAGCACATTGGCGACATGAAACACCGTGTGACCGAGATCGCCGATATTTTCCACCGAATGCTCGCAAAACGGCCCGTATGCCATCTCATCGCTATAGTGGGCCATATGGCGCTCGATTTCCGATTCTTCCAAGCCGTATGACCTTTGCCGGTCGGTAACCGTGCTTCGATCCGCGTACAAGAATATCCGCACCACGTTATCACCGTAGATGTTCCGAAGAATATCCGCTCCATGCCGGTTCAGGATGACGTAAACGCTGCCTTTCTCGAACAGAGCTTCAATATCTTTGCCTTTAATACCGTATTGAAACCCGTCGATCGTAATGTGTTCCACGAACTCTCCACGCTTCACCGCTTCGTCGAACGCTTCTTCCGTGACGAAATGATAATCTTGTCCGTCCTCTTCTACCGGTCTCTTTCTGCGGGTGGTATACGAAATGACCTTCCGCAAGCCGAACGTCAGCCCGACCGCATCGGCAACCGTCGTCCGGCCGGAACCGTCGGGACCCGTGAAAACGAACAAGTATTTGCTTTCTTTGCGTTCCGCCATCTTTGGCCACCTCCGTCGTTTTCCTTCTCCCCAGAATGCTCCCACCGTAAAAGTAAGAAAAACTTCTTTCGCGTTTAGAGGAAGTTTTTCTTGAATCTCTAGACTTGCTGTTTTCTTCGTGTAAACTTACAAATTCTAGAGTTATAAACATATGCTCTTCTTAATCATATAATGACTAGTCGAAATATTCAAAAAATTTTTGCCGCTTTTAAAAAAATAATCGAATTGCACCATACGCTCTGCTACAATAAGGTTGCAATTGATTCGCTAATGGAGAGGTGCCTGTCATTCCTTATGCATGAAGCCCATGAACTGGAGTTTCCCAGGTTTAAACGAGACTTGACCTCCGAGCAGATGCTCAGAGTAATTTTCGATTACACAGCCAAAATCGCCAACGAGCGCACCTTGGATAACGTATTGATCCTAATGGCGAACATGGGACGCGAAATGGTCGTAGCCGACCGTTGTTCCGTGTGGCTCATCGACGAGCGGTCGCAAGAACTGTTTACAACGGTGGCGCACGGGGTGAAGGAAATCCGCCTGCCGCTGCGGTCCGGACTGGTCGGCCACGCCGTCGAAACGGGCGAGCCGATATTCATTGACGACGCTTATACCGACACCGTTTACCGCGACGTGCTGCTGAGCGGCGCAATCGCCGTGGACAAGCGAACGGGGTACCGCACCAAAGCGATGATGGTCGTGCCGTTCCGGAACAACGACGGCGTCATTATCGGGGCATATCAAGCGATAAACAAGATGACCGAAGCGGAAGTGTTTTCCGGGAAAGACCTTGAGTATTTGACGCTGGCCGCGTCCTATTCGGGGAAATCGATCGAGTCCGTCATGCTTCAGAACGAAATCGAAGAAACCCAGAGGGAAATTATTTTCACGATGGGCGAAATCGGCGAAAGCCGTTCGAAAGAAACCGGCAATCACGTCAAGAGAGTGGCGGAATACTCCTACGTTCTTGCGCTCGGGCTCGGCATGCCGCAAGAAGATGCGGAGTTGTTAAAGATGGCTTCCCCGATGCACGACATCGGCAAAGTGGCTATTCCGGACTCCGTCTTGAAGAAGCCCGGCAAGCTGACCGACGAAGAGTACGACATCATGAAAGCCCATACCGTCATCGGATATAATCTGTTGAAAAATTCAAACCGCCGTATTTTGAAGACGGCTGCCGTCGTCGCATCGCAGCATCACGAGAAGTGGAACGGCAAAGGCTATCCGAACGGATTGCGAGAGGAAGAGATCCACATATTCGGCCGCATTACGGCGATCGCGGACGTATTCGACGCGCTGGCGAGCGACAGGGTGTACAAGAAGGCGTGGGAGCTCGATCGAATCCTGAATTTGTTCAAGGAGGAACGGGGACAACACTTCGACCCCCGCGTTGTGGACGCCTTCTTCGAGCAGCTTCCCGAGATCGTTCGCATTCGGGATACATATCAAGACCAACTGCCTGAAGAGGCGATGTGAGCACAAAAAGTGCGGCCGCTATTGCAGCCGCACTGTCAAGGCGCCAAGCAGCGCGCCGTCCCAGTATAATTCAAGGCGGTCTCCGCCGCTTACTTTGCCGACTCCGGAGGGAGTGCCGGTGAAGATGAGATCCCCCGCTCCGAGTCCGAATCGGCTGCCGATAAAGTCGACGAGCGTTTGGAGCGGAAATATCATGTCGCGCGCAAACCCGCGCTGCACCGTTTCACCGTTCTTTCGCAGTGAAAACTCGGTGTTTGTCACCCGTTCCGTACCCGGGAACGGGAACAACGCGGTGAGCGGCGCGGAACCGCGAAATCCTTTCGCAGGGAGCCACGGGTGCCCCTGCTTTTTCAGTTCCGACTGCACATCCCGGAGCGTCAAATCGAGACCGAGTCCGATCCGGTCCACCAAATCCTCCACGCGCGCACCCGGTGCATACGGCTTCGCGACGTGCAGCACGAGCTCCGCTTCGTGGTGAATGTCTCCGGCTCCGCCGGGCAGCGCGAGCTCGCCCTCCATCGGCACGACCGCATGGGACGGCTTCATAAACAAAAGCGGCGATTCAGGAACCGCGTTCCCCATCTCTTTCGCGTGCTCCGCATAGTTTCTTCCCACACAATAAACGTTATGAAATTGTCTCTTCGTCATTGTTCTCCCGCCTCATCCTTCGTTACATAGCCTTCTTCATTCAAGCTGGCACCGACCGACAAGGAAGACACCCGGTCAAACACCTTGACGGCTTTATCCGCTTCCATCGGAACCGGCTGCGGCGTATCGGCCCTTACAGGCAACAGCCGCAATCCGCAATCGCCCGACTTGCCGCAGTCCGCATACAGAATGCCGGAATCGTAAGTGAGCGTATCTGTCGATTTTGTAAAAATAAAGTTCCCAAGACTATAGACGATCCACTTGTTTTTGTAGTGTTCGATCCCTTGCAGCACATGCGGATGGGAGCCTATGACAAGATCGGCGCCCGCGTCCACGAATCTTCTGCCGAGCTCCGTCTGTTTCTTCGGATGCGCTTCAAGCTTTCGTTCTTCGCCCCAATGCACCATCACCACGACAACATCAGCGCGTTCCCGCGCCTTTTTGATCTCGTCAACGGGCCGTGTGTAGTCGTATGTTTCAGCCAAGCCGATCCTGTCTTTGCGCGCTTTCCACTTCTCGGTTGGAATGACCCGGCTAAAGCCGAGGTATGCCACGGTGAGCCCGTTCTTCTCAATAAACACAGGGGCGTTCGCCTCATCGACGTTCTCTCCTGCGCCTACATACTTCAACTCGTTGGCGGTCAAATTGCTCATTGTGTCCCGCAAACCTTGCGGACCGAAATCCATGGAGTGGTTGTTGGCCAAGCTGACGAGATCGAACCCTGCGTCCGCAAACGCCGGGAGCGATTCTGGTGCGCTTGAAAACTCGTATGTCTTCAAACCGGGCTTCTCTTGAGCCGCAGTGACGGCCGTCTCCAAATTGGCCGCCGTCACATCCGCATCTTGAAGCAGAGCACGCACGTGTTGATAGGGATAATCGTATCCGTGACGGCTCATCAGCTTGCCTACATACTCCCCGAGTAATACGTCGCCGACGAACGCCAACCGCACTTGACCATCTTGACCGGTTGCTTTCCCGCTATCCGCAGCGCCCTCTTCCGACTCTCCCGTCTCTTGTTTCTCTTTGGTTTCGCCGCCTTGTCCATCATCGTCCGGTCCGGTCGCCGCATTCGTCCCGTCGTTCTCCGCCTGACGATTTTCCGGCGGAGTTCCGGCCCCGCGTTCGCCTGCGATTCCGGACATCGCGGCATTCCAAACGAGCACCGCTCCGACCGCTGCCAACAAACATAGATTTATAGCCAATAGACGCCGACGGCGCTTCCCTCGCCGATCGCGCATCGTTTCCAGCCGACTGCGATTCATTCCAATACTCCTCTTATGTATACGTTCTATCATTATAGCACAAAAAAGGAAGCGCCTGCGCGGCGCTTCCCGTTTTATTGCTTTCTCTTACTGATTGTAGTACGTTCCTTGATGCTGTTGATACTGCGCCGGTTGAAATTGCTGCTGTTGCTGAACCTGTTGATATTGCTGCTGCATCGGTTGGTACTGCTGCTGCTGCATCGGTTGGAAAGCGTGGAGATACGTTTTTGCGGTATGACCGTCCATGGAAGGCACTTGATAGCTGCCTTGCTGATTCATTTGCAAAAACACTTCGTATGCTTGGTTGAAGCATGTTATCGCACCGTTAAGGAACATTTGGCGCAGATTCGGATCCGCCGCTTCGAGGCCGCGTTGAAGATGGCTCATTGCGGACGCTTTGTGCCCGCACAGCAACGCATCTTGGATCATCGTATCGTTTAAGCGGCCGGTTCGCTGCGGAGCCATCGGCTGCGGATTTCGAAGCCCGTATTTAATGCGGTCAATGTTGACGTCAGGTTGCGGGAAAGCGGGCTGCGTTCCCAATCGGGCGCTGTAATCGTGAGTGTACGCAACCATTTGGTCGTATGCGGCGACGGCGCTTTCCATGTGCCGGCGAATCATCGAACGAAGCTGCTCGCTCTGCGCTTCCTGTTCGTACATGGCCAAGTGATTGATAAAGTTCATTTTCTCCCGCAACATTTCCGAGGTTTCCATGACCTCATGAGCACCGAAAGTCAATGTCGTCATCTCCTCCAAGCAATTGGATAGGTTTGGCATTTCGCCTTCATTACTTTGGCCCGCGTTTCGGAAAATTATGCATGAAGGATTTCGTGTATAATATGTGAGATCGAGAGGAGCGAACATGTCCCATGGAACGTTGGAAAATCAATTTGGCGGTGCTCTGGTTCGGCCAGTTTCTCGTCATGTCAGGCATGACGATGATCATTCCGTTCTTATCCCTTTACATACAGGAAGATCTCGGAGTAACGGACCCAAAGGCAGTCGCTTGGTGGGCCAATGCGATCTTCGCAAGCAATTTTTTAACCGCTTTTATTTTCCAGCCCCTGTGGGGCGGATTGGCGGACCGCTACGGACGAAAAATTATGCTTCTGCGTTCCGGATTCGGGATGTCTCTCGTCTTCTTGCTGATGGGTTTCGCGACAAACGCATGGCAGCTGCTGTTCCTTCGTATGGCTAACGGTGTAATCGCCGGTTTTATTCCGGCGGTGACGGCGTTGATGTCGGCGTCCGCCCCGAAGCATCGCATGGGCTTTGCAATGGGAATGATGCAGTCGGGCGCCGTGGCGGGTACGATCCTCGGGCCGTTCATCGGCGGACTGTTGGCCGAATGGGTCGGATACCGGCCGATCTTCTATATCACAGGAGGACTCCTTCTGATTGCCTCGCTGCTTGCATGGCTTGTGGTTAAAGAAAGTTTTAACGCGAAAGAAGCAAGGAGCGGAACGAGCATGTCGCTTGCGGACAGCTTTCGAAGGCTTGTCCGAGCCAAGCAAATTCCCGCGCTGTTCGCGTTGACGGTCGGCATTCAAGTATCGCTGCTCAGCTCCCTCTTGTTAATCCCTTTGTTCGTGCAAGAGCTTCACGGGGAGTACAGGCTGGCGTTCTTCTCCGGACTTGTCGGTTCGATCACGGGGTTCGCCAACATGTCCGCTTCGCCATTGTTAGGCCGGCTCGCCGACCGCGTCGGCCACGAGAAGGTGTTGGCCGTGTGTTTGCTTGGAGCCGCACTCTCTTTCATTCCGCAAGCGCTTGTCACCAATGTTTGGCAGTTGATAGGCGCCCGATTCACGCTTGGGCTATTTATGGGCGGGCTGCTTCCTTCGGTTAACGCGTTGCTGCGCAAGTATACGCCGGACGGTATGGAAAGCCGCTCTTTCGGTTTCAACAGCAGCTTTCTAAGTCTAGGGAACATACTCGGCCCGTTGGCTGGAGGCGTATTGTCCGGCCTGATTGGGATTAGGGGAATCTTTATATTTGCATGCATCTTGCTGCTAATGAACGCGTCATGGGCTTGGTTCACGCTGCGAGGTAACACGCCCTCCCCGTCGAAATAGCGCCTCCGACTGCCCCTCGTTCGATTGTGTAAATCGGCGGCGCATGAATACAAGCGAAGAAATACAGCATAAAAAAATT
>NZ_JAEMXM010000027.1 GCF_016482785.1 Paenibacillus alkalitolerans
TCCTTCATGGCGCCGGGGAACATTCCGGACAATACTCGCATTTGGGCGTCGAATGTTTACAACGGCATATTACATTCATTGCTCCCGATCTGCGCGGATTCGGCAAGTCGGAAGGAATCCGGGGTTATGTCCGGCATTTCAAGGATTATCTAGATGACTTGGATGAATTGGTTATTCAACTGCAGCATCAGTTCTCGGATCTGCCGCTTTATTTGTTCGGCAACAGCTTGGGTGGTCTTGTTGCCGTCCGGTACGCCCAGCAGTTCTGCGACAAAGTGACCGGAGTCATATTGTCGTCTCCTGCACTGGGGCTTCGCATTAAACTTCCGTATTTCATTAAAAAAACCATTGATCTCGTTTCATTTGTGGCTCCCTCTTTGACGTTTGAACTTGTCAAGTGGAATGAATCTTTGAGAAAAATGAAATGGTTTCCACGGGGTTTGCCGGATTGGACGAACGAATTGCTAGAAGATCCGCTGTCAACGGATCGGTATACTCCCCGATGGTTCACAGAACTGCTGAATAACGGAACAGAGGCGTTAACGGAAGTGGGCAGGTTTCGTTCTCCGATCTTGTGCCTTTACGATAGATATGACAGTGTTGTCAACTCCAATCTGATTGAGCAATTTATCGAAAACATCGCCTCCAACGAAAAAGATTGCTTCGTGTTAACCGAAGGAAATCATCACATTCTGCAGGACGGAGAAGTGCTGCGGTATCTTTTTCGATGGCTGGACACACGATTAGGAGACCGGAAATGCCCGATAGGAAGCTCATAACCCGCGATATAGCCTGCGCCATTAAAGATGAGTTGAACTTGGTGCTGCTTTTTCATTTTCACGATCTCTCCTTATATGGCGGATAATTTTTGCTCAAAGGCAAAGACGGCTTGTGCCGCAATGTGATATTGCGGTACAAGCCGTTGTCTTGCATAAGGTACCGGCAAGGCCGTATTAGTGATTAGGCCAGCTGTCCGTCAGCCGCTTCCGGACTCGCCGGTTCCAAAGCGGCAACTTGAGAGACTCCGTAGCGCCGGGCCATTTCCTTCATTGACATTGCGATCCGTTTAGGCACGAGCATCTCCGGCCGTTCGCCGAGACGCTCCACCCCTTGCGGGTGTAAGACCGAGAGCAGGATACGCAAATACACGCGTGTAGCGGAAGCGAACCAGCTCTTGGGCAGCTCCGACACGGTAAATCCGAATTGCTCCACTCCCCGGTGAACCATGGTGATCCCCATGACCGCTTTGATGGATGCCGCATCGGCACGGGATAGAAGAACGGAAGCAAGCTGCGGCATCGTTTGCTCCATCGCTCGAATGAGCTGTATGGCCAGCTGCACCGGTGAACGCGACTTTTTGCCTAGGTCGTACAATAATGCGTTATCCATATGAAGCTCGACAACGCGATCGCCTTTCTTAAGGGTCTCGCCTTCATTCAAACGGATCTTTTCCCCATGATAGTCCGTCAACCGGAAATGCAAAAAGCTCCGGTTCCCCGCAGGATTTACCGGCTGCAAACGGAACAACGCGTGGAAACAGCGTTCCCAGACAAGCCAAGCGCCCACTATCAAACGTCTGCCTAAATCGACTTTCTTCTTTACCATGCGTGCTGTCACCTGCATTATATCGTCTACTCGCACAAAACGGAAACCTTTGTCCAAAGCGGCCGTCAAAAACTGTTCAAGCGCGGCGATCATATTTTTCGGCGCATCGGCGTTCGCCCCGAACGAGTTGCCGGAATCATGAAGCAAGTATATTTGGCCGCCCTTTAACCGCTTGAGCATCCGGTTTCTTATTTTTTCCGCGCCGGTCGACCTTCTCCAATCGTTGACCATCACGGACCATAAAATAATGTGAAGGTCGTTGCCGCTGGTGTAGTCGAATAAATTCAATACCCCCCAAGGCGGGCGGTATAATTGAGGCCTCTGGCCGGTTACTCCCTCGATAAATTTCGAGGTGCGGTGTACGTGTTTGATCACGGTTTGAGGCCGCATGAGCCAGTTCGAACGGTGGCGATAGTTATGTATTCCTATCGCATGTCCTTCGCGATGCATTCTGCGGATGATGTCCGGATGCTCTTCGGCATGCTTGCCGACAATAAAGAACGTAGCCTTGACATTGTAACGCTGTAGCAAATCCAGCAATTGAGGCGTATAAACCGGGTCCGGCCCGTCATCGAACGTCAAACATACGTCGGATGGCGATCGTCCTCTCTTGAATACCCGAAACCCGAACATTCCGCTGACCAACCCCGGAAGGAACGCGTACAACGAAAAAAAATAAAACAACCATAGCAGCAGGTTGCCCATCGCTCTCCCCCTAATTCCGTGTTCTATCCCTATTAATTTANGTACAACGAAAAAAAATAAAACAACCATAGCAGCAGGTTGCCCATCGCTCTCCCCCTAATTCCGTGTTCTATCCCTATTAATTTAAGAATCTGCCTTGAATAAGTTTCGGTTATTTTGCCTTTGCTTGTTCCGACTAAAATGATGGATAAGTAATATTTTGGTATTCCACATCAATCGATATTGCTGTTTTTGCGTAAATCGGTGAGTGTGATCGAGAGAGCAATTCCTGAAATTAAAAATTTTTTGTTTAACACAATAACCCTCCGTTATCAAACCTCCGTACTCCTACTTTAGGTTGCGCTGTTCAATGAACTTTTATTAATCTTTTCAAGATGTCCCATAACCAACCGGAAACAGCATGGCGTCGTCATGAACAGACCGCTCTATTGTGAATGAGGAAAGAAAATAATTGAAGTTTCTTGCGGGCAGGCGGTCTTCCGAATGAGGAATGAAATGCCGACGCTATCGATACCTGCTCATTGCAAAAAAATCGCACTTCGTTATGATTAACTCATTGTTCATCGTGAAATATTAGAAATTGGGGGTTACACGATGAGGCGATGGGTTTCTTTTTGTTCAAATTTAATTAAATGTTCCTTTAACGGAGTTCTTGCCTTAAAACACATACTTCGGAGAGGTTTTTTTAATACTCCCTTTTTTCTGTTTACGTTGTTTCTTACCATTAAATATTACGGCTTGCAATTCATTGTTTTCGACAACTTTAATCCGTTTCAGTGCCTCGCCGTCGCACTGCCGTCGCTTCTATTGTTTTTGATTCCGGTGGAGCTCAGCTTCCGGCGTAAAAAAACCGAAGCGTACCTGATGCTAAATGCGCTGCTTTCGGCGGCAATGCTGTCGGTTGTCGTGTACTACCGTCAATTCGGCATCGTCGTCACGTACCGCGCGTTCTCGCAAGCGCACCACGTGATCGACGTGAGAGACAGTATTTTGGATTTGCTGCAACCTCTTCATTTGTTGTTTTTCTTGGATATCATCGTTTGGATCATATTGAAAATATGGAAAGCGGCGCCGAGATTGTCCGGATTGCGCTTCAGCCGTTCCGGCTTGTCCTCCTTCTGGGCGCTCTCCCTCGCGACGCTCATATTGTTCGCGTATTGTTACGACGGCGTGCTTAACGAATTGAAGCAAGTGGAACGGATGGGTCTTGTAAGCTATCAAGCGCATACGCTTCTTGACGGCATGCGCGCCGAAACGGCTAATGCGGCGGCACAGCCGGTGACCCCGGACATCGTGCGCTCCGTTAAGAACTTGCAAGAACCTGAAGCGCTTCAATGGTTCGGAGCGGCAAAGGGGCGCAACCTTATTGTCGTGCAGCTGGAATCGTTCGAAAATTTTCTTATCGGGATGGAGGTCGGCGGGAAAGCGGTGACGCCGGTCTTGAACGAGTTGCTGAAAGACAGCTTCTATTTCTCCAACGTATATCATCAGACGAGCCAAGGAAACACGTCGGATGCGGAATTCATAATGAACACATCGTTCTACCCTCCGGCGAACGGAGCGGCCTCGCAAACTTACGGGTCGAAGCGGCTCCCGAGCTTGCCGCGAATATTGAAGAGCCTGGGCTATACTTCGATCACGCTGCATACGAATGATGTAAAATTTTGGAACCGAAATGAGATGTATCCTGCGCTCGGATTCGACAATTATTATGACAAACGGTTTTTCGGCGAAGAAGATAAAATTGCATTCTCAGCTTCTGATGAAGTGTTATACAGGAAAACGTCGGAACAGTTAATACAATTGAAGGAGCAAAACAAGCCGTTCTATGCTCACGTGATTTCAATGAGTTCCCACCATCCGTTCCTCCCTCCGCCGGAGAAAGAGATGCTCCGGCTGCCCGAGGAATGGGAAGGAACGGATGTTGGAAATTACCTCAAGATGACGAATTACGCGGACCGGGCGCTTGGGCAATTCATTGAACAACTGAAAGCGGCCGGCATATGGGATATATCGATGCTCGTCGTCTACGGCGACCACTTCGGTTTATCGTCCCACTCCTTAAAAGCAAACGAGCTCGAGCTGTTGGAAACGCAGTTCGGCCAAGAGTATGATTTGCGCACGGTGCATAACATCCCGATCATTATTGCGATCCCAGGTGTTACGGACGGCGGGAAACAGTTCGACAACGTCGGCGGTCAAGTCGATTTTATGCCGACCGTAGCGAATTTGCTCGGCATATCGCTTAAAAATCACGTATATTTCGGACAAGATTTGTTGAACTTCCGCAAAAACGTTCTCGGCGGCCGCCATTATTTGCCGACGGGCTCATTTATCAATAACGAAATCATGTACATCTCCGGCGAGACGTTCGGGGAAGGAACCGTACTACCGCTCCATGGCACCCATCCCGCGAATAAAGGGGATCCGCAACGGTACAAAGACGATTTCATTGAAGGCATTAAATTATTGCAGCTGAACGACGCTTATTTGGAGTCGCTCCCCGAGCGCCGCTCTTCGTTCTGACGGATACAGCAGATGCAAGCAAAAAAGGCGCGAAAAATCGCAGGCACGAAAACTAGCTGGCGCGAAAATTCGCGCCTTTTGCTGTCTGCCGGGTATACAACAAACGAGTAAAAAATCGTTTTATGGAAATACTTTTCAGAGAGAATGGGCCCCGGCAACTCTTACGCCGCACGTTTGTCGCCTTTCCTGACTATTAAGCTTACTTTCCTCAACTTATTGCACGGATTGGCTGACTAATGGACGATATTTGCGTGCAGATAGCCATAATAAGCAACTTTCCCCTGCTAATAAAACGAGTCAACCTGTCGATACCCAAATCAATAGTGACCACCGAGCGAATATGGGATTTCGATTTCAGGAACATTAAGTGCGGAAGGAAGGAGATCGGATCTAAATGAACACAAAAAATGAAATTAATCAATGTATTGAGGAGTGTGAACGAGCATTTGCGAATCTCCGGAATGCTTTAGGTCAGCTTCCTGATGGCCCGGGGAAAATAGCATTGGGGAGTGCTGCCGATCATTTAGGTGCTTGCATTCAGGAATGTCGCAATTCGCTGAATCAAATGTAATTCAACTCTGATCAAAGGAGCGGAGCATTTAGAAAATGCCCACAGGATCAATACCGTGGTCTTGGATAAAACAGGACGATTACGAAGGGCAAGCCGGAGGTAACCGATATCGTATGGAGCTGGGTGAGGTTTTTAGTAACCGAATGATAAAAAATGCGACCCTTATTAATATGAGGGTCCTTTCCGTTTTGAAGGGCATAAATTATATGGCAAAAAAGCGTTAAAAATAAGGGTTGTTATAACGAATGCAACGCATGATATCTCCCGCATAAGGCGATTTTCAAATAGATGACCCTTTTTGCCATAACGTTTCTGTTTTGATAAACAGTAGGAGGTGTCGCTTCATGGCTCAAGGATATACTGGACGAAATACACCTTGGGAGGGATTTTACGGTCCCAATCTCGGATATGTCCATCAATTGTACGACCAGTACCTCAATGATCCGGATTCGGTTGATCAGGAAACGAAAAATCTGTTCCACAGATGGGGACCCCCTCCATTTTACAACAGACGGGCCGATAATAATACGGCAGCATACGGTCCTGATACTGACGGAAAGATAGAGGATATGGCTAGCATGAAAAAAGTCGTAGCAGCTGAAAAACTGGCGCAGAGTATCCGTACTTACGGCCATCTGGCGGCACGAGTTAACCCATTCACCGAGGAAAATGAGCTGGATGACCGCCTGCTTGATCCGGCGGCATACGGGCTGAAAGAGAATGATTTACAGGCGATTCCAGCGGATATTATATGGCCGGAGGCGCCCAACCATATCCGTAACGGGTTGGATGTGATACGACATCTACGGGAGATTTACACCCGATCTATTGCGTTTCAGTTCACCCATGTGAATGATGTAGAAGAGCGCAGATGGTTAAACCGGATGGTGGAATTTGGCGGCATGAACCGTTCGATATCCGCCGAGGAGCGCATCGCTTTGCTCGGTCGTTTGACTCAAGTGGAAAGATTTGAAACATTTCTTCACCGCACCTTTACGGGACAAAAACGATTTTCCATCGAAGGGTTGGATATGATGGTGCCGATATTGGACCAAATCATTCGCCAAGGGGTGAGTGACGGTGCCGACCATGTAATGATAGGAATGGCCCATCGCGGCCGACTCAATGTACTGGCCCACGTGTTAGGTAAACCTTACGAAATCATTCTTTCCGAATTCCACCATTCCCCTAACAAAGAACTGGTTCCGTCGGAAGGATCGATAGGGATTAATTACGGTTGGACCGGAGATGTAAAATATCATTTGGGTGCGAACCGGGAGATTGAAGGCGAGGGAGGAGGAGTCCGTGCGCGGATTAATCTGGCCAATAATCCCAGTCATCTGGAATTTGTCAATCCTGTGGTACTAGGTTTCACCCGGGCTGCCCAGGAAGATCGCAATGTGAGCGGTCCTCCGATACAAGATGTGAGCAAAGCCTTCGCCATTATGATTCATGGGGATGCCGCATTCCCGGGGGAAGGAATTGTCGCAGAATCGCTTAATTTAAGCGGCCTGAGGGGATACCGGACGGGAGGCAGCCTTCATGTCATTGCCAACAACCAAATCGGCTTTACCACAGGAAGTTCGGATGCCCGCACAACTAAGTACGCCAGCGATCTGGCCAAAGGATTTGAGATTCCCGTTGTCCATGTGAATGCCGATGATCCGGAAGCGTGCCTTCAGGCAGCGTATCTTGCCTACGAATACCGGAAACGTTTTAAAAAAGATTTTCTGATCGATCTGATCGGTTATCGCCGTTTCGGTCATAACGAGATGGATGACCCGGCAGTGACCCAGCCGATCATGTACAGCAAAGTGGCGAAACACCCGAGTGTGCGCGCCCGATATGCCGAGACACTTAAATCAGAAGGGGTTGTCACCGGCGAACAAACTGAAGAAATGGAAAAAACATATGAGGATCAATTGAAGAATGCATACGAAAAACTGAAAGGCATTAGTCAACAGAGTGTGGAAGACAACTCCGTCCACGAGACGTCGGTTCACGCACTGCCGCCAATAAAAACCGCTATCCCCCTCGAAATCCTTCACAAGATCAACACTGATCTGCTGAAATGGCCGAAAGGGTTTAATGTCTATCCAAAATTGGAACGAATTTTAAAACGTCGAACCGAGGCATTTCAGGAAGGTGGAAAAGTGGATTGGGCATTGGCGGAAACTCTCGCTTTCGCTACTCTTTTACGGGATGGGACACCGATCCGCATCACCGGTCAGGATACGGAACGCGGGACCTTTGCGCATCGCAACCTGATTTTGCATGATGCACAAACCGGGGAGCCTTTTGCCCCACTTCAACACCTACCTGATGCCCGTGCTTCTTTTGCCATTTACAACAGCCCGCTTTCGGAGGCCTCCGTATTAGGATTTGAGTACGGCTATGATGTTTTCGCCCGCGATTCGCTTGTGCTCTGGGAGGCCCAATACGGTGACTTCGCCAATGCCGCCCAGGTTATTATCGATGCGTTTATTGCCGCAGGACAGGCGAAGTGGGGGCAAAAATCAAACCTCATACTGCTTCTCCCTCACGGATACGAAGGGCAGGGCCCAGAGCATTCCAATGCCCGGCCGGAACGATTTTTACAGCTGGCTGCGGAAAACAATTGGACTATTGCGAACCTTTCGAGCGCGGCCCAGTACTTCCACATCATTCGCCGGCAGGCCGCCTTAGCAGGTAAAGTAGGAGCACGTCCCCTAATTATTATGACACCGAAAGGGCTGCTCCGGAATCCCCGTGCTGCTTCGCCGGGTTACGATTTCACCAATGCAGCATTTTGTCCGGTAATCGAAAGTTCATTTACGCCGGTGAGGGGGGGCCGGAGTGAAGCCGATCAAGGTGAAACCGGCCGAATAGAACGCTTGATCCTGTGTACCGGCAAAATGGCGATTGACCTGGAAACGGAACTGGAATCCGAAGAGTTCCGAACGGATAGGCTTTACATTACGCGCGTTGAACAGCTCTACCCCTTCCCGGAGCAGGAACTTACAAAAATCATCGGCCGTTTTCGCAATCTGAAGGAAATTGTTTGGGTCCAAGAGGAACCACGCAATATGGGTTTTTGGAATTATATGGAGTCCCGGATCAAAGCTGTCGCCCCAGATGGCATGCCGGTGCGCTATATCGGGCGTACTGAGCGATCCAGTCCTGCCGAGGGCCTGTCGAATGTGCATAAAAAGGAACAGCGCCGTATTTTGAAGGAAGCGCTGGTCGTAACCATAAACCGAAGGAGGTAGTCGCCGTGATTGAGGTAAAAATACCCGAACTGGCAGAATCCATTACGGAGGGAACCATCTCCAAATGGCTGAAATCGGAGGGTGATGCAGTCAAAGAGGGAGATGTTCTGTTTGAGATAGAGACGGACAAAGTAAATGTAGAAATAAATGCTGAACACAGCGGGGTGCTAAAGGAAATTTTTTCACAGCCGGGCGATACGGTTCAAGTGGGGGAAGTCGTGGCACTGCTGAATGAAAATGCAGATGTTAACAATGTCAACGGCGGAGATATCAGTGTGGAAGAGAGCCGCGGTCGTAATCAAGAAAAAGCCGTTCGTAAGGATCCCGGTGATGAGGATTCTGATCAACCGGTGGAGGAACCCAAAGAACGGCCAAAAGCCGTTCAGGCTGAACAAGATCATCGCGCCCGTCGAATCGCAACGCCTGCCGCCCGAAAGTTGGCCAGAGAACAGGGCATTGATTGGAATTCCATAGAAAGCCAGGATCCCTTAGGCCGCATCACCGCAGATGATGTCAAATCCTATAAACTATCGGTAATTGCCCCTGACCAGAAGCCGAGCCACCCGGACGCAGATCCTGACAAACCGATCGAACGCATCCGTATGTCGCGGCGTCGTCAGACAATCGCCAACCACTTGGTACAGGCACAGCAATCGGCAGCCATGCTCACCACCTTCAATGAAGTGGACATGACAGCGATTCTGGATCTGCGCCGACGCAGGAAAAACCAATTTCAGGAGAAGCATAACGTACGTCTTGGTTTTATGTCCTTTTTCACCAAAGCGGTTATAAGCGCCTTAAAGGTATTTCCCATGCTGAACGCTGAAATTCAAAAAGATGAAATAATATTGAAAAAATATTACGACATCGGTATCGCCGTTTCCACCGATGAGGGGTTGGTTGTACCCGTATTACGCCATGCGGATCGTCTCAGTTTTGCACAAATTGAACATGAAATTGCTTCCCTCGCGGAAAAAGCGAGAAATAACGAACTTCGTTTATCCGATCTGCAAGGTGGGACCTTTACCATCACCAATGGAGGGATCTTCGGATCATTATTGTCGACCCCTATTCTTAATACCCCCCAAGTCGGTATTCTTGGGATGCATAAGATTCAAACTCGTCCGATAGCTATTGACGAACATCGCACGGAAAATCGCCCAATGATGTATATCGCTCTCTCATACGATCACCGTATTGTGGATGGGAAAGAAGCTGTCAGCTTTCTCGTAAGGGTAAAAGAATTATTGGAGGACCCCGAAAATCTGCTGCTGGAAGTGTAGAAAACTCATGGTGTACCGGCAAAAAAGACAGCCAACCATCTCTTGCAGCAAAAATACCCGGATGTGCTGGTGATGAGCGGCAGGCCGGATAAGAACCCGTCTAGAAAAAACTCGACACTATCCCCGTCATTCACTCCAAACGCTTCACACAACTCCTTGGGGAGAATGATTCTACCTAACTCATCTAATTTTCGTGAAATACCGCTCCATCTCTCGATAAAAATGACAAGTTCGAACTGCTCATTATTGATAACTGAAACTAAACAGTTAAGCAAACAAAATCTTCATAGGCATGTACGTCTGTTTGTCCGGCATTCGTCAGCCATCCCTCTTTTTTGTTCATACTATCTCCTTCTTTTCCGTCCGTATTCAGGAAAAGCGTTTGAGAAAAATGTATCCGCTCGTATACAGTATGTGCGATGATGGATATGTCGGATTTTCATTGGGAGAGAACGGCGCAACCGGGAGGAGAGTTGAGAGATGAGCGCTGAACATGCGATTAAAAGCCCGCAGCACAACAAACAATCGAAGCTTAAATTGCTAAGGAGAGCTGTATTTCTGACATTGGGGGCCGCTTTAGTATCCGTCGGCCTTGAAATATTTTTGGTTCCGAATCATATTATCGACGGTGGGATTGTAGGGATATCCATCATCTTGTCCGCGCTATCCAAAGTGCCTTTGGGTGCTTTCCTGCTTCTCTTGAACATCCCGTTCTTAATTTTTGGATACAAGCAAATCGGCAAAACGTTTGCCCTGTCAACGCTGTACGGCGTACTGATCATGTCAATCGGAACGACGTTGCTTCATCATACGCCGCCTATCACGATCGATCCGCTGTTGGCGTCCGTCTTCGGGGGGATTATTTTGGGAATCGGCGTCGGTATGGTCATTCGGTCGGGCGGCTCGTTGGACGGAACGGAAATCGTCGCGATCCTGTTCAGCAAAACAACCGCATTCTCCGTCGGGGAAATCGTGATGTTCATTAACCTGTTCATTCTCGGGAGCGCGGGATTCGTGTTCGGTTGGGACCGCGCAATGTATTCGTTAATCGCTTATTACATCGCATTCAAGATGATCGACGTTACGATCGAAGGCTTTGACGAGTCGAAGGCCGTCTGGATTATTAGTGAAAACAGCGACGATATCGGAGACGCCATTCTTAGCCGTCTGGGACGAGGAGTAACGTATTTGAACGGAGAGGGCGGTTTTACGGGCGGTGCGAAGAGAGTCATTTTTTGCGTTATAACGCGTCTTGAAGAAGCGAAGCTCAAGTCGATCGTGGAGGAATTGGATCCGGCCGCATTTTTGGCGATCGGCAATATCCACGACGTACGGGGCGGGCGTTTTAAGAAGAAAGATATTCATTAGGGCTCGGATTCGATTGCCGACTTGCTGTGCCGTGAAATAAAGCCGACCGGATGACGCTTACTCCGGTCGACAGACGCTGCAGAATGCGCCGAACCGCATGAGCTCAGGGCTTGCACGACATATGGACAAGTTGATGATTGCGGGAGAAGCCGAGGTTTTCCAACAAATCGACAAGCCCTCTTTGCGATGAAGGCGCTGCAAACACCATGCGTTTCAACGACGGTGACTCCGAGCGGACGGAGAATACATACCGCAAGGCGGCGCGCAGAACCTGATCCGCGTCGCTGCCGCCGGGCGCCGCCGCGCACTGAAGCAGCGACGTGGAGACGTGCGTTCCTTCAGCGTCGAAGCTGCGGCGGTAAAGAGCATACCCGGCGGTGTCCCCTGTGCTTTGGTCGACAACAACGACCGCTTCCCCGTCTTTGGCGCTCCTCCACTGGGTTTGCCAGGCAGCGTGCCGGGGATAGAACGGAAGCAAAGACAGCTCGCGGGGCGTGACGTGCCGAATGTCGTAACGGTGGCGTTCGTACGCGATATCGTCCCACACGGGCTCCGTTTCGCCGTCCACTCTGAATCCGGTTAAAGTATCGAACGTTTCGTAACCGAAGGAACGGTACAGGGCGATCGCTTTTTCGTTTTGCACGAATGCTTCGAGAAATGCCTTCTCGACTCCTAATTTGCGGTATGTTTCCAACGCTTTAGCCATAAGCGCTTTGCCTGCGCCCAGCCTGCGGAATTCGGGAACGACCGCCGTCCCTCCGTTCCAAGCGGTTTTTACCCCGCCGTCGACTCGGATCGCGCTCAGCAGAAAACCCGCCGGCCGATCCCCGGAGAACGCGATGAACGAATGCTCCGGTTGAATGTCTTCCAAGCCGTATTTTACCGACCCGAACGTTGCAGGCGTGATGCGCATCGGCACGTAGTAATCGCTGAATCCTTCGTTCCATGCTTCGACCGCTTGGTTCATCGTGCAGTCGGCCAATGCTTCTATCCGGATATTCGCGTTCGTCATAAACGATTACTTCCCTCCAAAAGTTTGATATCCATCGAACTCTATTTCTCAATATTTATATTATGCCGTCCGCGAATTGGTGTCAATTGGTATTTAAGAATGCCGTCGGCGGTTTTTCATATTATTAAGATAATTGCAAACTTATTAATAAAAAAGTTATAAGAAAAGCTTCTATCGAAGCTGCATTGCGTGTAAAATTATGCTTAGGAGAAAAAGAAAGTGCTTACATTTGATGTATGATGCATTAGAGAGGGGAGAAGAGAGAGAGTGATAGAGATGATACGCGCGCGCGGCGTCACGCGGGTTTTCGGCAGAGGAAGCGGAGCGGTCCATGCGCTCAAGGGCGTCGATTTGGCCGTGCCTGCCGGAAAGCTGGTGGCGCTGCGCGGCCGTTCGGGATCCGGGAAGACGACGCTCATCAATTTGCTGGGCACGTTGGATCGTCCGACGGACGGCAGCATCGCAATCGACGGCGAAGAGATAACAGGCTTGTCCGACCGCAGTATGGACGAGCTGCGCCGCAAGCATATCGGCCTCATCTTTCAATCTTACGCGCTTGTTCCCTATATGTCGGGGTTGGAGAACGTGGAGTTCGGCTTGAGGCTGTCAGGCGCGCCGTCGAAGCAATCGAAAGAGGTTGCGGAGAAGGCGTTGTCGCTTGTCGGTTTGAAGAAGCGAATGCATCACCGCCCGTTCGAATTGTCCGGCGGAGAACAGCAGCGGGTCGCGATCGCCCGCGCCATCGCGCACCGCCCGAAGCTTGTTTTGGCGGACGAACCGACCGCGGAGCTGGACAGCAAGACGGGACTGCAAATCGTCGGCTTGTTCCGGGAGCTGGTGGAGCGCGAAGGGTTAACGATCGTAATGACAACGCACGACCCGGCGATGATGGAAATTGTCGATCACGTGTATGCACTGGAGGATGGAATCATTGTTTAAAAAATACGGTAGACGGATATTGAAGATTTCTTCCGGCGCGATTGCCGGAATGGTGTTGGCCGTAACGGTATCGGGCTGCTCCTTGCTGCCCGAAGAAGAACAGGCGCTCGCTCCTCCGCTTGTAAAGCCCCGCGAGGACAACGTCCAGACCGTGGCTGCGAAACGAGGCACAATCGAGAAGTATGTCAGAGGCGTCGGGACATTCGAATCGACTTCTATCGCCTATCATTCGCTTTCGGTGCCGGGTGCGTCTGTGGAGGAAGTGAAGGTCAAGTCGGGAGACACGGTTCGCAAGGGGGACGTGCTGATCCAGTTTCAGATCGGCGATTTGGATTTGGCGGTGCAAGAAGACGAGCTGAAAGTGAGATACGCTGAGAAAAACTTAAAAGATGCGTTGGCCGCAAGGGACGACGACATGATTGAAATACGCCGGATCGAGCTGAATATAGCGAAAACAAAGCTGGAGAAGACGAAGAAAAAGCTTGAAAGCAAGCAGTTGGTTGCGAAGATGGACGGAACGGTCGTCTACGTTGAGGCTTTGCAGCGAAGCGAAGTCGTAAACGACGAAAGAGTGCTTGTTTCCATAGCGGATCCTTCGCAGTTAAGGCTTGTTTATGAAGCGATCAACCGGGCTGCCCTTAACGGCGTAAAGGTCGGAATGACCGCCGCATTCGATTTCGAGGGCAAACAGTATACGGGCAAAGTGACGCAAACGCCGGATTCCGCGCCGACTACGCTTAACGAGCAGCTGGCCGAGAAGTACGGCAGAACGCTTTACATCCAAGTGGATAATGCGCCTGAAGGCGTCGGTATGGGCGCTCTCGCCGACATCCGTGTTTTGGTCGAAAAGCGGGACAACGTTGTAATTATCCCCAAAGGCGCGCTCCGAAGCTATTTCGGACGCACATACGTGCAAATTCTCGACGGTGAGAGCCGGAAAGAGATGGATGTGGAAGTCGGCATCGAGACGTCGACGGAAGTTGAAATCGTCAGCGGCGTGAAAGAAGACCAGACCGTTATCATGCAATAAAACCGGAAATGGGGTGTAGCCCTTGCTGCGCATGGTATTACAGAAGATGATCAATAACAAGTGGCTGCAGTTATGTTTGCTGGCCGGGCTTGTTGCGACGGTTGCTCTCGTCAGCAGCATTCCTGTCTACATCGATGCCGTGCTTCAGCGCATGCTGATGAAAGATATGGAATTACTGCAGCAGGATAAGAATGTATACCCCGGATCTTTATGGGCTAAGATATACGCTTCCGCTTGGAGCGAGGATGATCGGGTCATGAACGCGGTAAACAAGATTGACGGCTTTATGGACGGCGTCGAGCAGCGCATGCCCTTGCCGATCATCCATTTCGTCAAGGAACGCGAAACGATCCAGTTCGGCCTCGAACCCGCGGACCCGTCGCGCGTGGATCCGACGAAGGAGCGTTACGCGAAAATCGGCGCAATGGAAGGATTGGAACAGAACGCCGTCTTGGTTGACGGACGGTGGGCAAACCCGGGAATGACCGACGGAGTGCTGGAAGCCGTTGTGTTCGAGCCGGCCCTTACCGAATTGAAGATGGTGCTCGGCAATGAGTTTGTTATTAAAACCAAGGATCCGGCCGCTCAGCGGATTGTGATCCGCCCCGTGGGGGTTATCGATCGAAAAGACGAACGCGACTTATATTTTTACGGAGGAGGAACGGGACGCTTCAAGAACGTCTTCCTCATCCCGTATAAAACTTACAAGACCGTGTTCGAAACGAAAGCCCCTCCCGTCAGACCGTCGTCCGCCGCATGGTACTACGCCGTCGATTACACGAAGATGACGCTTGACAACGTTAAATCGTATTTGGGTCTTACCTACCAAACAGACCGTTACACGGCGCGGTTTTTCGATACGCGCGCCGTTCACAATTCCGCGGGCGCGACGCTTGAGCAGTATTTTGAGAGGGAGAAACGCTTGCGGTCGCTGCTGTGGTCGTTGAATGTGCCCGTGCTTATCATGTTGGGCTGTTACTTGTTTATGGTGTCCAACTTAATCGTGTCGAGGCAAAAGACGGAAATTGCCGTGCTGCGAAGCCGCGGTGCGAGCCGGCTGCAGATTGTGGCCGGATACGCCGTGGAGGGATTGATTCTCGGCGGGATCGCCTTCGTACTGGGGCCGCTGTTAGCTTTAGCCATCACGACATGGCTCGGCGCCTCGAACGGTTTCCTTCAATTCGTGCAGCGGGCGGCGCTGCAAGTGAAGCTGGACGCGGAAGCGTACCGGTATGCGCTGTACGCCGTTCTTGCATCCTTCGTCATGACGATGATCCCCGCGGCGATTGCGACGAGGTCTTCCATTGTGGACCGCAAGAAGGAGCAGGCCCGAACGGGAAACCGTCCGCTTTGGCAAACATTGTTTCTTGACGTCGCATTGCTTGCCGTGTCGGTTTACGTGCTCCGCAATTTCCACAAGCAGATGGAGCAATTGACCGTGCTTGGACTCGATTCGTCGCATTTCGCCCCCGATCCGATGTTGTTTTTCATTCCGGCGCTGTTCATGCTCGGTTTCGGGCTGGCGATGCTTCGCGTGTACCCATGGTTCATCCGGCTCGTATATTGGATCGGCCGCAGATGGTGGCCTCCGTCGTTATATTCGATTCTGCTGGACATCGGCCGCGGAGGCGCACGATATCATTACCTTATGATCTTCCTAGTGCTGACCGTAGGTACGGGGATGTACAGCGCCAGCGCAGCGCGCACGATAAACCAGAACATGGAAGACGCCATCAGGTACGGGGTTGGCGCCGACATGATGCTGAAGGTGCTGTGGGAGAACGATGCGCCGCCTGCGGCAGGTCCGATGGGAGGCGGTCCGGGAGGAGCACCGGCCGATGGCGGCGCAGCCGTGACGCCGTCGAAAATTCAGTACAAAGAACCGCCGTTTGCTCCGTACGAGGCGCTCCCCGGCGTGGAGAGCGCAACGAGGGTGTTTATGGAAGACGAGGCGTATATGAGCAGCGAGACCGAGAACGCCACCGTTACGCTTATGGGCATTCATACGGAAGGCTTCGGAAAGACGGCT
Source organism: Paenibacillus alkalitolerans (assembly GCF_016482785.1). GTDB lineage: Bacteria > Bacillota > Bacilli > Paenibacillales > YIM-B00363 > Paenibacillus_AE > Paenibacillus_AE alkalitolerans. Next base: position 16,317 of record NZ_JAEMXM010000027.1, read on the forward strand.
TGGATGCGCGATTCGCTGCTGCAGCATCATCTCAACGAATACTTGAACCTGATCGCCGATGAACCGTCAGCCGTCCTCATTTCCCGAACGTTGGCCGATCAGTACGGCGTCAAGACCGGAGACTCCATTCATATCAATTGGGCAAGCCATGAGAGTGCGGCTTTCACCGTTTACGGTATTATAGATTACTTTCCGAGCTTTTCTCCGCTTCCCGGGACACCCTCGTCATCAGGCGAAAAGCCGGTGTCGCCGATGCTCGTCGTAGGACATCTGTCTTACATCCAGAACCGTATTGCGCTTGAACCTTACGATGTCTGGATAAAGCTCGCCCCCGACGCGTCAAGGCAGGAGCTGTTCGATGCCATCAGCGAGAAGCGCCTGCCTATTCTCGAGATGCAGGATACGCGGGAGAAAGTGATCCGCATGAAGAACGATCCGTTCCACCTGTCGGTGAACGGCGTCATGACGCTCGGATTTTTGATTTCCGTCGCGATCAGTTTTATCGGATTCCTGCTGTACTGGATTCTCTCATTACAGGGCAGGGCGCTCCAATTCGGGTTATTCCGGGCGCTCGGCATGTCTTTCCGCAGTCTTCTCGGACTGCTTGCCGCCGAACAACTGTTGACGACGGCAGCGGCGCTGTTGTTCGGTCTCGGAACGGGCGCGGTCGCCAGCCGGTTGTTTGTGCCGCTGTTCAAGTTGTCCTTTAACTCGGAAGCGCAGGTGCCGCCTTTCCGTGTCATCATCGACGCTCGCGATACGATCGGACTGAACGCGATTGTGTTTTTAATGATCGTGATCGGTTTTATCGCGCTCGGCTCGATGGTGTCCCGAATTAAGATGCACCAGGCGCTCAAGCTGGGGGAGGATTGAGCCGATGATCGTATGCGAAGACTTGGTAAAGATCTATAAAAGCGCGGACTTGGAAGTATTCGCTCTCCAAGGGCTCGATTTAACGGTAGCGGAAGGCGAATTGATGGCCATTATCGGAAACAGCGGAAGCGGCAAATCGACGCTGCTCAACATGCTGGGCGGGCTCGACAAGCCTTCGGCGGGAAAGCTGTTTGTGAACGGCATCGATCTGCTGAAATGTTCCGGCAAGGACCTCATTCGGTATAAGCGCGAGACCGTCGGATTCGTATGGCAAAACAACGCGCGAAATCTCATTCCGTATTTAACGGCGCTGCAAAACATCGAGCTTCCGATGCTGCTCAAGGGCAGGAGGAAGCGGCTGCGGGCGCTCGATTTGTTGGAAGCGGTCGGCTTAAGCCACCGGGCTCACAACAAGCTTACGCAGCTGTCGGGCGGCGAACAGCAGCGGGTCGCGATTGCGATCGCTCTCGCGAACGAACCGAGATTGCTGCTCGCGGACGAGCCGACCGGATCGGTCGATTCGCGGATGGCCGAACAAATTCTCGATTTGTTCCGTCAGATCAATCGGGACTTCGGAGTAACGGTGGTCATTGTCACTCACGATCCGCAGCTGGCCCGCAAAGTGGATCGCGTTGTCGCGATCCGCGACGGCAAGACGTCTTCCGAAATTATTCGGAAAGTTTCTTATGCCGACGAATTGGCGGCAATTCAGTCCGAGACGGCGGCGGATGCGGAGAATACGCACGAGGAGTACGCCGTGCTTGACCGGGCAGGACGCCTGCAGCTGCCGGAAGCGTATGTGGAGGAATTGGGCTTGCGCAAATCGAATAAGGTGCTGGTAAAGATGGAGGAAGGGTCGATCCGGCTGCTCCCTCCCGAAGAAGAGTAGAATTGTCGCCCCGGTTTTTACCGCTACTTCATTCCCCGATCAAAGAAGAGGCTATCCCCTGTCATAATGCGATGACGTAAGGGATAGCCCCAAGACGGAAACTATTAGCGAGAATTGCGTTTTTTAACTATTATGACCTTCTGTACGGGTTTTACGACGACAACAATTTTTATTTTTTTTCGAATGCGTTTCGTCATGAGATTCACCTCCTTTGAAAGAAGAGCTGACCTCATTGCATTCTATGAAAAAACATTCATAGAGTGTTGGACTATTAATCTAGTAAAAATGTTTGATTGTTTCCCGCGGCGCACGCGGGACAAATAAGAGGCGGACGGCAATTTACAATTGCCGGTCCGCCTCTTTGCCTAGCCGCTTTAATAATTCGGCGGCCAATTGTTTCTCTTCGTCGTTGAGACCCGAAAGCGCTTTATGAAGCGCCAGCGCGTGTTTCGGAAATATGCGGTCCATCAGCTCCCGGCCCTTGCCGGTCACTTCGGCATAGATTACTCTGCGGTCGGTTTCGCAGTTGCGCCTGGACACATAGCCGGCCTTCTCAAGCTTGTCGATCGTATACGTAACCCCGCCGCTTAATATGAGCAATCTTGCTCCGATTTTCTGAAGCGGTATCGGTCCTTTATGATACAGCAGCTCTAACACCGCAAATTCGGTAGAATTCAAACCGTATGATTTGATGTCCCTGACGGAGATCTCCGATATGCTGCCGAAAGCTCGAGCCAGGACCCTGAAAAGATGCAAAGAGCGTTCGACCGATTCGTTCTGTTCATGCATGGGATCACCCTGGTTCTCTTATTTCTCTTAATGATAGAAAACGGAGCCGCCGCAGTCAAACGAATAGCGGACCGCACATCCGTCCGGCCAGCTGACTAAACGCCTGGATTAGGGGGGATACTGGAAAAAAACTTCCCGAAAGGAGCGAGAAAACACCCTATGTACGAAGATGCCATTCGCTTTTCATTCCCTAATCCGGACTCGGCATACGATGCATTCGATACTTTGCAGGAACTCGGCTACGCGCCGGTGATCGACGAAGAGGGGGCGCACCCGACGCTTCATATTCATGTAGAGCGGAGCGACGTGCGGTCCGCGCTTGAGATCGCGCAGATGCACGGCGGACAACTGCTCGAATCGGCGGCTGCCGGCGAAGCCGAGCGGTTCGAAGCCGTTAACCCGGGGATCGATATCGGGGCGATCGACATTCCCGCGCATACGATCAATGAAGATTTCACCGACGATTACGCCTCGGGGTTGTCCCAAGCATATTTGGGGGATGAAGCCGAGACGTTGACACACGGTTATATGGACAGCGTTTATGAGTAGACGGAAAGCGCGGCGTTCATCCCGGCGGTGTGGCCTGTGGCGAACGCCGCCGTTATATTATAGCCGCCTGTATATCCGTGAACATCGAGAATTTCTCCGCAAAAATACAGCCCCGGCATAAGCTTCGACTCCATCGTCTTCGGATCGACTTCTTTCAAATTTACCCCGCCCCCGGTGACGAATGCTTCCTCGATGGACAGCGTGCCGGACGCCCAAAGCTCAAACCGCTTGCACCATTCAGCCAGCGTAAAGATCGCCGATTTGGGCAAGCGCTCGCAAGCCGTTTCAGGCGGTACGCCGATGCGTTCCAGCAAAAACATCAGCAGCCTTTCTTGCAGCAACGTCCGGAATGCGTTCTTCACCGATTTTTTCGCTTCGGAACGAGCCGCAGCCTCGAACCGTTCTTTCAATTCGTCCAACGATTCGTCCGGAAACAGGTCAATGCTCATTAATACATGCTTAACATCGAATTTCTTGCGCGCTTTGACGACAAACTGGCTGCAGCGCAGCGCCGCCGGACCCGAGATGCCGAAATGCGTGAAGATCATATCGCCATCATGCGTGATGATCCGCTTGCCCTTCGGATCCCATACGGTCAGCGCGATACCGCGCAAGGACAAGCCCTGCAGCACGCGATCGCGAATCCACGGCTCCGCCGACGTAATCGGGACCTCGGTCGGATACAGCTCCGTGATCGTATGTCCGGCTTCCTCCGCCCATGCATATCCGTCTCCGGTAGAACCGGTATGGGGCACGCTTTTGCCGCCGGTAGCGATAATCACCGCGCCTGCGCGGATATGCTCACCGTTTCGCAGGAGAAGCCCGGAAACAGCGCCGCCCTCGTACAATACCCGTTCCACCGGCGAATTTACGCGAATGTCGACGCCCAACGCGCGCACGCGTCCGATCAAAGCGTCCACAACCGTCTTCGCCTTATCGCTCACCGGAAACATGCGACCGCGGTCTTCTTCTTTCAGCGCTATGCCCAAATCCTCGAAAAACCGGATGATATCCAGGTTGCTGAAATTGCTGAAGGCACTGTACAAGAAGCGTCCGTTACCGGGAATATGCTTCACGATCGTATCCAAATCTCCGGCATTCGTTACGTTGCACCGTCCGCCGCCGGAGATGCCGAGCTTGCGTCCGAGCTTATCCCCTTTATCTACGAGCAATACTTTCGCGCCGTGGGAAGCCGCGGCCGCGCATGCCATCAATCCCGCCGGACCTCCGCCGATCACCGCACAATCGTACATGAATCATTCCCCGATTTTCTTGCGTCATTTTGTAAGTAGTATACCAAATCGCCGTAATCTTCCCAAACAAGCATGAGGAGAATGATGTTGGCAAATACTAACGGGGAATTTTCGCCGGAAGGAGTGGTATCAGGATGACGAATCAAAATCACGATTCTAAAGCCCAACAGCGGCATGAACGGGAAAACGACAAACGTCTCGGCAATGAAGACCGGGTACCCGGCATCGACAAAAAATTGAACGGCCCGAACCGGCCGTCCACCTGACATCTCGCGGAGCCGGCATGAAAGGAGGGGGCGGGGACGCATGACAGACAAGAAAAAGGATTTCAAAGAGCAGGCAGAGACGATCAAAGCGCTGGGGGATCCCGAGCTCGACCCGTTCGAGATCGAATTTCTGCCGAGGTTCCAGGAAGGAAGAGGACCGCGAGGCGCTTTCATCAACGATTCGGGCGTCGTCATCGGGGACCACGATTACGATTCGCCGCAGTCGCCGTTGAACCAATGGACCGAAGATACCGATCCGACCGTGATGGCGGGTGACGAATGGGTGCATCCGTACAAGGACATCGGATTCAGAACGGAAGAAAACCGGGATTATTTCGAACGGGGCATTTCGCCGAAGGCCGGAGTATTCATGCACCCGTTTAATGACGTCGCTTACGAGGACAGTTTGGAAAATGCCGACGGGGAACCGCCTGAAGGCCGCGTGACCGATGATGAATCGTAAAAAGCGACAATACGTCGCAAGCATGGTATAATAAACTTTAGCAAAGCCAAAGTTTACTAATACCGTGTATAAGGAGTGAGTTTGCAAACATGTCGATCTCATTCGAGATGTATATGAACGATTACATCCAGCCGATGCGCGACGAATTGACGCGTCTGGGCATTACGGAGCTGCGTACGCCGGAGGAAGTGGAAGCGGCGTTTAACGACATGAAGGGAACCGCGCTCGTCGTCGTCAATTCCGTGTGCGGATGCGCGGCGGGCAACGCCCGTCCGGCGGTCGCGCAATCGCTGCGCAACGATGTGAAGCCGGATCATCTGTACACCGTGTTTGCCGGTCAAGACAAGGAAGCTACGGCGAAAGCGCGCGAATATTTCGCGCCGTACCCTCCGTCGTCCCCTTCGATCGCGCTGATGAAAGACGGCAAGCTCGTGTATTTCATCGAGCGCCATCAGATTGAAGGCCGTACGGCGGAGATGATCGCGGCGGATTTAAACGGCGCGTTCAATGAATACTGCAAGTAATTGTCGCGTAGTACCGGGCGAACTAAGCAGACCGCTTTTCGCCGACACCTAAAAATAAGTACATCGATTTTCCTTAATTGTCCGTAAACCCGGGATTAGTGCCGGTGAACGCGACTTTAGCGGAAAGACGATGTACTTATTTTGCTATATAATGCTGTTTGATGAAAATTAGCGGAAAAACGATGACCTAATCTCTTGAGAAAACGGATGCAGCCTATTTATAAATCGAAGATGCGACAATGAGTTCCATTCGATCGCGTATTTGCTTCGCGGCATCCGCGCCTGCCCGTTCCTCGACGAGCTTGTATCCGAGCGACAGGTTCGGTTTGCGCCGCAAGTTGTGCGCGTCTGTTGCCAGCGTGTGCGCCTGACCTTGATCGACGAGCGACAGCGCGAACGCCTCCGCCTCGGCGCCGTTGTTGCCGATGAGGCTGTCGACGGACACTTGCGTCCAGACGCCTATGCCAAGCAGTTCCTCAAGCAATTCCGGCTGCTGCCGGAAGAAGATGTGCCGCTCCGGGTGCGGAAGAATAACGGTGGTTCCCTGCGCGCGAAGCCGCTCGACAACGTCGGGAGTTTCCTCGTTATAACCCTCCCAAGATTGCTCCATTAGGACGTAACCCGGATTATCCGCCAAGTAACAGAACCGCTTTTCTTTCAGAGCTTCATATATGAATTGCGGTCTTTCCAACCGCAGCTCGTTGCCCGGAAGAATTGCAAGAGGAATATTCAACCGGTCGAGCTCCGCTTGCAGCTCGCTTACTTTCGCCCTCACGGTGCCGCTTTCCACCAAGAAAACACTGTTGAAGTGCGGCGTAGCTACTATCGTTCTAATGCCGTCTTCGTGCGCAAGCCGCGCCATTCCTACGGCCATGGCCATATCGATCGCGCCGTCGTCTACGCCGGGAAGGATATGGCAGTGAATGTCTATCATACGCGGTCTCCCTCCTCATGAATATTTAATTATGGACATAGTATCAGAGGGCAAAGGAAAAATCCACGCCATTAGACGAGCTTTTTTAGACGGCCGGGTTGGATTTTCCGTGCCGGAAGCGGTACAATCCTTGATAAGATAAAGTGAAGAGGTGGAGAGGATGAGCTTGCAGCAGGAAATCATTTCGCGGTTGGGCGTGAAGCCGGCGATCGATCCCGATCATGAGATTCGGCGCCGCGTCGATTTTTTGAAGGAATATGTGAAAAATTCGAAAACGACGGGGCTGCTCATTGCAATCAGCGGAGGCGTGGACAGCGCGGTCACGACGGGTCTGTGCAAGAAGGCGACCGATGAGCTCAGCCAAGAGACCGGTCTCGATTACCGCACCGTAGGCGTGCTTCAGCCATACGGGGAACAAGTCGATATTGAGGACAGCCGGTCGGTCGCCAAAGCGTTCGGCCTTCGCTACACGGTCGAGACGAACATTCTCGAAGCGGTGAACGAAATTGCGTTGGAAGCCGAATACGCCTTGAAGGCGCTCGGCATTCACCGCCATCTGAGCAAAGAAGGCAAAGGGAATGTGAAGGCGCGGACGAGAATGGTGCTGCAGTATGCGCTTGCTTTTGAAATGAATCTGCTCGTCGTCGGCACGGATCATGCATCGGAAGCGATTACCGGATTTTTCACGAAATACGGCGACGGCGCGGTCGATATCACGCCGCTGACTTCATTGAACAAGCGGCAGGTGCGAATGCTCGCGGAGCGGCTCGGCGTGCCGCAGCATATCGTTACGAAAGCGCCGACCGCCGGCCTGTGGGAAGGGCAAACGGACGAGGGGGAGCTCGGCATCACGTATGACGCGAACTCGGACTACCTCGAAGGGAAGGAGATCGATCCGGCGGTCCGGGAGAAGCTGGAGAAGCAATATTTGAAGACGGAGCATAAGCGCTCGCCGATTCCGGGAATTTAAAGCAGACGGCAGCCGGCAAAAACCCGAGATGAATCCCCTGCTGTCAGGGGGCTTCGTCTCGGGTTATGCGTGCTCGGCAAGACTTCATAAAGAGCCGAAGCGGCTCGACGTCGAAATGCAGCGATTCGTTCCGTTCGGGCCGCCTGTAAAATTGCAGCGCCATCGCAATCACTTCAATGTGAAACGGCATTGCCGCCAAACCCCATACGCCGGCTTCCTCCTTCGATACGACGGAGCCGTCCGACACGTATTTCACGACCCGGAGAAGATTGAGCACGTAATAAACCGGCTGCTTGGAAATTGCGCCGAACTCGACGTCTACATCGGACAAGATAGCGTCCAAATAATGTTCCGCCGGAACGGGAGGGAACGCTTCGGCGACCGGCCGTCCCCACATCACGATTCCCCGCTCGCGGACTACGGTGATGTGCGCCGCCAAGTCGGGGTCCTCGCCGCCGCTCATCACCGGAAGAGCTTCGGACGTTCCGGCGGATAAGCCGCTTGCCAATCTCCCGCGCCAACCCTCGCTATAATGCATGTCGAAAGGGTACGGATACTTCCACGGCTGCAGCTGATCGAACGCACATATATGAAGTTCAACCGGTATCGGATGCAATGAAAGAAGCAGAAGCTTTTCCGCGAGACGTTGTTTCACTTGAATATCCGTGCTTTCTTTCGTCACAACCAGAATATCCAGATCGCTCCGCTCCGGTTGAAAGCCGCCCAAGGCGAGGGAGCCGTGTAAATATATGCCCAACGCGTTATCTCCAAGCTCATGCAGCAGCGTCTCGACGAGCCGGCCGGCCAGATCTCTGACGTTGTCCGGCACATTCGGCCATTTCAATCCTGCCACTCTCCTTCCTTGTTACGGGAATATTGTATCCTTTTTCAAAAATGCATTTCCACTTTCATCACATTTCCGCTACACTGATAAATAATATTTTGAACAGGACGAGGGGCGTACAGGACATGATTGTCGGAATCGGTACGGATATTGCCGGAATGGACCGGATGGCGAGGCTGCTCGACGGCAGCCGCGGCGAGGCTTTCCTGAGACGGGTGTTGACGGAGGCCGAGAGGCGGATCGCTGTTGGACGAAGCGCCAACCGGAGGCGTTACGTCGAATTCATAGCGGGACGCTGGGCGGCGAAGGAAGCCGTAGTGAAGGCGCTCGGATGCGGCATTGGCGCGCTTGTCGGACTGCGCGACATCGAGATATTGCCTGGCGAATCCGGAAAGCCGGTATGCGTGTTGAGCGATTCCGCTTGGAACCGGTTGGGCTATGACGGAACGGTTCGGAGCCGTCCCGCGATACATATATCGATTACACATTCGGACGGGCTCGCCGCGGCGTTCGCCGTGGCGGAACGATTGGGGGAGTAGAGAGATGAGGCAAATCGACAAGGGCGTGCGTTGGCCGTTCGCCGATCGGGTGGAAGGCATGAAAGCGTCGGAAATTCGCGAAATATTGAAAGTGACGGAGCGGCCGGATATGATTTCGTTCGCGGGCGGCCTTCCGGATCCGGAGCTGTTTCCGATCGGGCGCATCGGCGAGATTAGCCGGTTGGTGCTCGAGCGGTTCGGGAAAGAAGCGCTCCAGTATTCGACTACGGAAGGATATGCGCCGCTTCGGCGAACGATCGCCGGGCGGATGAACCGTGTATTTGGCACACGGGCGGGAGAGAGCAACATCTTGTTAACAAGCGGCTCTCAGCAAGGGCTGGATTTAACCGGAAAGCTGTTCCTCGATAAAGGCGACACCGTTGTTTGCGAAAGTCCGACTTACCTGGGGGCCATTCAAGCGTTCAAGGCGTACGAACCGAGATTTGTAGAAGTCGTTACGGACGATGACGGGATGGACCCGGAGGCGCTGCGCAAAGCGCTCGCACGAGAACCGAATGTGAAGGTTATTTATGTCATTCCGGATTTTCAAAATCCGACGGGACGCACATGGACGCTTGAGCGCCGCAAACAATTTATGGACGTTGTTCGCTCTTCCGGAACGAACGCGGTCATTATCGAGGATAACGCATACGGAGAGCTGAGATTCGAAGGGGAGATTCTTCCTTCGCTTGCATCGATGGATGAGGAAGGCCGGGTCGTGTTTCTGGGGACGTTCTCCAAGACATTCTGCCCGGGTTATCGAGTAGGGTGGATTGTGGCTGATGAAGCATTGAGGGAAAAATACGTGCTTGCCAAGCAGGCGGCGGATTTGCATACGTCCTCGATTAATCAGCGCGAAATCAGTCTGTACTTGGAGCATTACGATACGGATGAACATATCGCGATGCTCCGCTCGGTGTACGGAAAGAGGCGCGATGCGATGGTCGGGGCGATAGCGGAGCGGTTTCCGGAAGGGATCCGGCATACGACGCCTCAAGGCGGTTTGTTCTTATGGGTGGAGCTGCCTGCCGGAGTCGATGCGAAGAAGGTGCTGCTGGACAGCGTCGGACAGGGCGTGGCGTTCGTGCCGGGAGGTCCGTTCTTCCCCTGCGGAGGGCATCAGAACACGATGCGGCTGAACTATTCCAATTGTTCCGAGGAACGAATCGCAGAGGGCATCGCGAAGTTGGGAAGCGTAATAAAGCTGCACATGCGGTAATTATTAGGGGCTGTTCCGCAAGTCATCCGAGGATGCGTGCGAAACAGCCCCTTGATGCGTCAACCCAGCCGTCCGGGCGCTTTCTTGTCGAAACCGGTCATGCTCTTCGGCGTTCCGGCGAGCTCGTTTTCGTAGTTGCCCGGTACGTCCGTTTCAAACCCTTGGTCGCCGAACCCTGCATTCGTCTCATGTGGGATAAACTCTTCACCTTGCTTAGCGGTATTTTCAGAGGGTTTTTCCATGATCGTCTCCTTTGTAATCGTTACTTGCGGCGAACATATTGTTTCCTAATAACCGGGTCGCATGCAAAAAGGAAACTTTCCGCCGGCTATCAACAATAGCTGCTCTCCTCCATTTCAAAGCGCCTATGCAGAGGCGATGATACGAGTGTACCAGTGCCGGAAAATGATAAGGTCAACTTTTGACCTTATCAACTCGCATAGGGCCAACCTTTGACCCTATCCGGCTCCGATCGGAACAATACGAAAGGTCTTAGCGATTATAAGCTCAATTTTTGACCCTATCTGGTTCAAAGTGCCGATCCCGGATTAAATAAGCTCAAAAAATGACCTTATCACATCAAATAGGGTCAGTTTTTGACCTTAAACCGGGTTTTCACGATATTTCTCCTCCAGTTAACCTTTATCGGCAATCCCCCTCGAATCAGTAGGGAAGAGGGCTGGGTGATCAGGATGATGCGCTCTTGGAAGCGGCATGAAGGCATGCTATGATCTTGTGGAGAGAGAGAGGGGAAGAGCAGGGAATGTACGAATCGGAAACTATGCGTTATTTCAGCCGGGAGCTGCTGGATTGGTACCGCGTGCAGAAACGGGATTTGCCGTGGAGACGCAGCCGCGATCCTTATCATATTTGGGTGTCTGAAATTATGCTGCAGCAGACGAGAGTGGAGACGGTCAAGCCTTACTACGAGCGGTTTCTGTCTTTATTTCCGACGGTAGGAGCGCTGGCGGCTGCTCCCGAGGAACAAGTGCTCAAGGCGTGGGAAGGGCTCGGTTACTATTCACGGGCCCGCAACCTGCAGTCTGCCGCGCGGGAAGTTGCGGAGCGGTACGGAGGTCGGGTCCCGGACAGGAAAGACGAATTTGCGGCGCTGAAGGGGATAGGCCCGTATACCGCGGGCGCGGTGATGAGCATCGCGTTCAACCGCAGGGAACCGGCGGTGGACGGCAACGTGATGCGGGTGTTTTCGCGGTTCTTCCTCATAGAAGAAGATATTGCGAAGGGCGCGACAAGGGCTTACATGGAACGACTGGCGTACGAGCTCATTCCGGAAGGGGAGGCCTCCGATTTCAATCAAGCGCTCATGGAGCTCGGCGCATTAGTGTGCGTGCCGAAATCTCCGAATTGTCTTATATGCCCTGTGATGGAACGGTGCGCAGGGCGCTTGGCGGGCAAAGAAGAATCGCTGCCGCTCAAGACGAAAGCGAAGCCGCCCCGGCCGGAGTACCGGGCATGTGCGCTCGTCATGGGCGAGGGCGAACTTCAGGGCCGCGTGCTCTTGCGTCAACGGCCTGCTGCGGGCTTGCTCGCGAGCATGTGGGAGCTGCCGCATGTGGAGTTCTCCGAGGCGGGCTGGCCGGCGGCGATCGCCGACGAACCGCTTGGGGAGCTGCTGTCCGAACGGCTCGCAGGCGACTCCGGCGTCGCAGCGTCGCCCGGGGGAACGCTGGGAGTCGCGGAGCATACGTTCAGCCACATCCATTGGCACATGCGCGTGCTGCGCTTGACCGCTTCCGGCGGCGGCGACTTGCAGCCGCAAGCGCCATACCGGTGGATAAGCGCCGGGGAGCTGGAGAACCATCCGCTGCCGAACGTGTTCATCCGCATTCTTCGCGATGCGGGGTTTATGCAGTAGGGCGCAGAACCGAAATTGCTAGGTATTACTCCATCTCCATACCGGTTCTGCGCAGCTTGATGTCATAGGAAACGTGGATATCGGCTTTCGGGAACTCCTTTTGCCAATCCACTTTCCTCCAAATATCCGGATGATACGCCTTTAACTGGCTCCCGAAGCCCAAGATGTCCGACTTATACTCTTTTTGCAGCTTGTCGAGCATCTTTCTCGTCTTTTCCTCCATATACTCCTCGGCGTCTTTCTGCAGCTGCCGGATAGCGCTTTGATCCGAAAAATTGGCGTCGACCGTTTTACCTATCAAATCTCCTTCCACAGTCACCTTCACATTGATTTTCACGCGGCCGTTTTCGTAACCGTAACGGTCTTCCAACTCAATGGTTTTCGTATTGAACGACAGGAACTGGCCGGGTTTTCCCTTATACTCGATTACGATGGGGCCGCCCTCTCTTTTTTCCTTGATGTGCATCATCTGCCATGTCAGGTTGTCGCTTAGAGTCCCGACCATGTTGTCCTGTCGAAAGACGGCGATACCGCGCCATCGGATATCGTTATTTTTCACCTCGATATAATTTAGAAATGGCTGCTCGGACGGTGAAGACAATGCGATGTAAAATTTGCCCAAATTCATATCGGGGATTCGCCCCGTTCTGCTGCCGTTCTCGATCATCGTCATAATAAACACTGTCGGGATTTGTTCGATTTCCGGTTTCGCCGTAAGGAGTTCTATGGCTTTGCCTTTTACTACAAGCGGCCATAACAGCCGGCGAAATTGAGGATTGCGGCGAAAAGTGTCCATGATGTCGTTCACTCCTTCGCGCGCCAACGGTTCGCCGATGGCGATGACCCGCGTGTGGCCGAAAAACAGCTGTTGATTCAACCGGGTTTGCAAATTTTCCAATGCCTCAACTACCGTGCGGCCGGAATCGCTCATCACTTTGACGGGATCGCCTCCGCCGCCTCCGCCGCCCGTTGAGCCGGCAATCTTGATCGGTATCGGGATTTGCACGGTTACCTGCATCAGTTTTTTTCCGTCTTTTTCAACCCGGTCTACTCCGATCGCAACGACGGAAATGCGCTCTTCAATTTCCCGCTGATCCCAACAGCCGGCCAGCAATTGAGCTGCGAGCAATAAGCATGCAATGATGAAGATCGCCCGCGCATTTCTCATGACGTCTCACCTTTCCCGCCGGATCCGCTTTCCGTTTCAAGAGGGTTGTACGGATCCCCTTTCCTTCGAATCACGGCAACGATCAACAGAATCAACGGAATAATAAGCGCTATGATCGCTCCCACAAAACTTAAATGCGTCTGATACTCGAACAAAGAGTGAATATTTTGCGGAAGCAGCGATATGTAATAATACGCAGGGAAGAGGACGAGCGCTATGATTCTGTGTCCTTTAAACCCTAACATCTGTTTAATGATTAAACATGAGGAGTAGTACAAATTTGCCGTCGTCGTAAACACCGCCGCGACCCAAACGCCGAGAAACGCCGATTCCAGCCGTTCCAATATGAGCCCGGGCACTTCCGTCACTTTAACCAGCTCCAATGTAGGCCATGCGAGGAGCCGCAGTTCGTCCACGCCGAATACGGCAATGCCGGAGAAGGCAATCAGCGTGTACACCAAGCCGGGGATGGCGATGCCGAGCAAATTTAACCGAAGCAATTTCCGGTCGGAATGCGTATGGGCCAGAAACAGCGTCAACACTTCGAAACCCAGATAAGAAAACGATGTGTACATGATCCCCGTCAAGAAGGACATCCAATCTACGCCCTCCCTCATAGGAAACAGATTGTACAGCTTCGCGCTCTGGTAGGACGAAAGGGCGATGATTAATACGGGAATGACAATAATCGGAAGCAAAATCTCGTTGACCCGGGCCAGAACTTCCACGTCTTGGAATATAAGCACCAGCGAGGTCAGCAGCATCGTAGTAATGATGACCTCAAGCGGCGTTTCCGTTAAAACCGTCGTAATGACGACTTCGCCGAAAATGCGCGCCACAATCACCGTGGTGAATCCCCAATACGCGAAATACAACAATAGAAAGGGAAAGCTGATAACCCTGCCGGCCGTTTTGTTCCTTCCTAAGCTTAATATTTCCGCGCTAAAAGCCACAATGCTTTTTCCCGGGAATCTTCTTGCCAAGGAAGTGATCACTGCGACTGCCACCATCGCGCAAATCGCCCCGAGGACGACGCTCAGCCAACCGGATTGCTTGGCGTATTCGGTTGTAGCTCTGGGCAAAGTGAGGACGCCGACCCCGATGATCGTGCTTGAGACGAGGGAGGACGATTGACGGGGGCTGATGACGGGCTTGTGCTGACTTTGTCGGTTCATCTGCTTTCCGCTCCTTTTCCGTCCTTGTCTGCGATGGCGCGCTGCTTGTCTTCAAGCTTTAAGAAGCTGGGCCTGTTCCTCAGCCTGTATAACGGAGCGCGAAAAAACGTGTCCTTCATATCTTTGCTGCGAAACGGCGTGAGCGGCGCCAAATAAGGCACGCCGAACGATTTCAACGAGCACAGATGGATAATGATAATGATGATAAGCAGCATAATGCCGTATAAGCCGAACATCGCTGCAGCCATCATCATCGGAAAACGCAGCATCCTCAATGCGATGGCGGCGCTGTAGCTGGGGGACGCGAACGAACCTATCGTCGTGAGCGCCACGACGATAACCATGATGGGACTGACGATTCCGGCTTCAACGGCAGCCTGTCCGACGACGAGCGCGCCGACAATTCCTATGGTCGGTCCGATCGGACCGGGCAGACGCACGCTCGCCTCCCGCAGCACCTCCATCGTCACTTCCATCAGGAACGCTTCGACGATAGAAGGGAACGGAACCGTGGAACGCCCGGCCGCCATTGCGATGACGAGACGGGATGGGATCATCTCGGGATGAAAGGAACTGAATGCGATATACAAAGAAGGCAGCAAGAGAGCCATAATCATGCTGATGACCCGGATGAACCGGATAAGCGTACTGATGAGAAAGCGCTCGTAATAGTCCTCCGGGCTGTGATAAAACTGGGAAAAGACGGCAGGGGCGATCAATACGAACGGCGTGCCGTCGCTGATGACGAGCACCTTGCCTTCAAGAAGATTCGCAACCGCTTTATCCGGACGCTCGGTGTTTTGAATGAGGGGAAAGGGACTCCAGTGCGAATCTTCGATAAGCTGCTCGATATAGCCGCTGTCGATGGCCGCATCGATCTTGATCGCTTCGATGCGCCGTATGACTTCATCTACGATGTCCTTGTTGGCCAAGCCCTCGATATACATAACGGCTACATCGGTGTTGCCCCGTTCTCCAACCGTCAAATTTTTCACCCGAAGATCCGGATCCTTCAATCGGAGCCGAACTTGTGCGGTATTGATTCTTAACGTTTCCGTGAATCCGTTCCGGGGGCCGCGTACGACCGCTTCCGTCCTCGGCTCTTCGACGCCGCGCTTCTCCCAACCTTTCGTATTCAGCAGCAGCGCCTGCGGCGTACCGTCGGTCAGCAGCAAAGAGTCGCCCGACAGAACGCTTTGCACCGCTTTATGAAGACGGTCGGTTTGTCCCGCTTCGTTCACCGGAACGCCGTAATTCTTTATGTACTCGATTATTTCTTGCGAGCCCGGATCGTTGCCGCTCCAGTCGATCATCGACGCTTTGAGAATAAAATGATCGATTATCGACGAATCGATCAATCCGTCAATAAACACGACGGCCGATTGACGGTTCAGGCCGCCCCCTATGTAAAATTGCCGCACCACAAAATCGTCGCTCTTGCCCAGAGTCTGTTCAAGCAATTCGAGGTTCGTCTTTAAATTGGCGGACAGCGGCAGTTCCTTTAAGGAAGAAAGCTTCTCGTTCAACTGGGACTCGATCGTTTGCCGCATTCTCGCTTTTCCGACCAGGAGCGGCGAATTTCTTTTTCTAAACATAGGCCCACCTTTCTTTCCTATGGTTAGAGATACCCTCGGCTATGAAAATTATGCATTGGAGAGCGCTTTGGAACTGATAGAAGACGAAAAAAAGGACGCTTCGTCCGAATGATCGGTCGATGCGTCCTTTGGTTGTTGGCGAGGATTACTTGCCGGCTTTCGCCGCTTGGTAGCGTTGGCCTACAGCGTTCCAGTCGATTACGTTGTAGAAGGCGTTGATGTAATCCGGGCGTTTGTTTTGATACTTCAAGTAGTATGCATGCTCCCATACGTCGAGACCGAGGATCGGAGTCATGCCTTCCATGACCGGGCTGTCTTGGTTCGGCGTGGAAGTGACGACAAGCTTGCCCGCTTTATCCACTGCAAGCCATGCCCAGCCGGAACCGAAGCGGGTCGTAGCGGCCTTAGTGAACGCTTCTTTGAATGCTGCGAAGCCGCCAAGCTCGGAATCGATCGCGGCTTTCAAAGCGCCTGTCGGTTCTCCGCCCGCGTTCGGAGCGATCGTTTCCCAGAAGAGGGAGTGGTTCGCATGACCGCCGCCGTTGTTGCGGACGACCGTGCGGATATCTTCCGGCACCGAGTTCAGGTCCGAGATCAAATCTTCCAAAGATTTATTTTGAAGTTCCGGATATTTCTCGAGCGCGGCATTCAAGTTGTTCACGTATGTCGCATGGTGGCGGTCGTGGTGAATCATCATGGTCGTCTCATCGATATGCGGTTCCAATGCATTGTTTGGATAAGGCAACGGTGGCAATTGATGTGGCATTAGCAGCAAACCTCCCAATAATATGTAATTTAGTAACACGATCATTATCCCCCATTTTCCATAATAAATCAACACTTATGTTTCGAAAGTCGGTCCGCCGATCCGCCTTTTCCGCTCGTCGATCACTTGGTGGTGAAGCGATACACCTTGCGAATTCAACCAAGGCGACACATCGCTTAATACCGAATCGTAACGCCGAAGCTCCTCGTCGGACCATTCGTTTAACACGACGTCCGTTAAATCCTGCAGCAAACGCACTTCACCCAATTCCCACCACCTCCAAAAGCGACCGTTTCGGGAGTTTTTCCTACCCAATGTATTAGGATGGCTAAAGTCATACCGTTTTATTCATGCGATTGAAAATCATATCTATCGGTAGAAAAAAGAGCATATTGGATGTAAACGCTTTAAAATAAGCGCTTTCATGAAAAAAATGAAGGTTTTCTCACTTTTTTAATGAAAATTTAAGAATTCGGGAGGAATTTGTGATTTTTTGTCGAAATTGTTACAAGCGAATTACGTGGATATGGGGAGAGAAGCAGATGAACGTTCGTACGTTTCAATTGTCGGATTGTGCTGCAGTAACGGAACTATTGCAAGCCTCTCTATCGGATCAGTGTTACCATGACACGATGGAGGCTTTCGCTCGACAGCTTTCTTGGGACAGCAGTCTTGTTTTTGTAGCCGAGAAACATTCCCAACTCGTGGGTGTGGTCATCGGAACCATCGATAAGAACGACGGTTATTACTACCGTGTCGCCGTCGCCCCCGCGCATCGCCGCCAAGGCATCGGCAAAGCCATGATCGAGGCGCTTCAAGAACGATTTCTCCAACGTAAAGTGAACCGCATATTCGTCCCGGTCGATATGCATAATGAACCGGTTCTTCCCTTGTACGAATCCCTCGGATTCGGCATTCAGCAATTCACGAAGAAATTCAATAAATTAAGCATTGTCACAGGGTCGTAATTGACGCGATCTTTATTTTAATGTACGTGTAGTGTATAATAATTTGAATCGGCTCCGAATGAAAAACTTCCTCTAACCGTCAACCGGCTACCGAAGAAGTTTTTCTTTTTTCACAAGCAACAAAGCGTATCTCCCGTTGCGGGGCCGCTTGCCGCATAAAGCGACGCCGCAAGAGGCAGCAGATATGCTTTTTGCCGCTTTGCGCACGCGAAAGGACACGGCAATGAATTCCGAGACCTATATAATGATAAAGAGTTTCAAACACGACGGCCACCTTCACAGAATGTGGTACGAGAACTGGCCGGTTCCCCGCAGCGAATTGCATCCCGATCATCAAGAGCAGGGCATGAAAGTGCTGATCAATCACGGCACCCGGATTCGCGAGGCGGACGGGAAAGAGTGGGTTTCCCGCATTCCCGGCGTGACGTATTTCATACCCGGGCAATGGTTCAACATCGTTGCGCTGTTGGAGACGGCAGGCGTCCGGTATTATTGCAATATTGCGTCACCATATTATGAATACGGCAATGTGATCACTTACATCGACTACGATTTGGATGTAATCAAGCTTTCGGACGGTTCGATCAACGTCGTGGATGAAGAGGAGTACCTTAGCCATCGGGTTTTATACCAATATCCGAATGTGGTGGAGACGAAAGTAAGGCAGGGACTGGAGCGCCTCGTGCAGTGGATGAAGGACTCCAAACCTCCGTTTCAAGACGATGAGGCACTGCGTTATTATGAATTATGGAAGAATAGGCAGTGTTAATGCCCGGACCGGCACACGGTGCGGGTTTTTATATAGAGTGTCGGATATTTGCCCGTCGGCACATAAGAAAATTGCTGCGACGAATAGACGAATCGAGCAGCAAAATCGTTAGCGGAATTTCTTGTGCTTAACCTGAACGGCATTGGATACGATTTGGAGGTTAACGGAATTTCGTGTACTCAATAGCCACTATTCGAGCGATATCCACAAGTTTCGTCACTGTTTAAGCACACAAAATTCCGCTAAGCTATTCCTGCCCCCAATCGATATGAAACTTAAGTACATGAATTTCCGTTAAGCAAATGGAAGAAGGCTTTACGGCGTGGACGGCCGGAGTATGCCGGCGCGTTAAGGTAAAAGCTACATCCAAGGGAATTCGAAGGGAGGTGCAAACATGCCGAATCGGTGGGAACTGCTGAAGGGCGAAATTCAAGAAGCCGCTCCGGAATTGGGTATCGACAAAATCGGTTTCGCTTCGGCGTATCCGTTCTTTGAATTGAAAGAGCTGCTGCAGAAGCATCGCGAAGAAGGGCGGGAGTCCGGATTCGAGGAGCCGGATCTCGATAAGCGTGTATATCCGCATCTCAGCTTCCCCGGCGGAAAGCCCCGGTCGATCGTCTCGATCGCCGTCGCGTATCCGTCAAAGATGAGCGATCCGCCGAAGTCGGAGCCGGGGGCGTACCGCGGCATATTGTCCCGGTCGGCATGGGGCGACGACTACCACGATGTGCTGCGCGACCGGCTTCGCCGGCTCGAGTCGTTCATCCGCGACCGGGTGCCGGAGGCGCGCATGGAGTCGATGGTCGACACGGGGGCGCTCGTCGACAGAGCGGTTGCGGAGCGGGCCGGCATCGGCTGGTATGGCAAAAACTGCGCCGTCATCACGCCCGAATTCGGCTCGTGGGTGTACCTCGGGGAATTGATTACGGATATTCCGTTTCCGCCCGACACCCCGGTGACCGATTCATGCGGCGATTGCACGCTGTGCATCGATGCATGTCCGACAGGGGCGCTCGTCGGACCGGGACAGCTCAATTCGTCGCGCTGCGTCTCCTTCGTTACCCAGACGAAAGGCTTCGTGGACGACGAATTGAAACGTAAAATCGGCAACCGTCTGTACGGATGCGATACGTGCCAAGTGGTATGCCCGAAAAACAGAGGGCACAACTGGACGCACCATACCGAGCTTCAGCCGGATCCTGAAATTGCGAAACCGCTCCTGAAGCCGCTGTTGACGCTTTCCAACCGCGAATTTAAGGAGCGGTTCGGCAAAAGCGCGGCATCCTGGCGGGGGAAGAAACCGATCCAACGCAACGCGATCATCGCTCTCGGCAATTTCAAAGACAAGTCTGCCGTTCCGCAGCTCATCGATTTATTGCGGCGCGACGAACGTCCGGTCATCCGCGGTACGGCGGCTTGGGCGCTCGGACGAATCGGGGGCGATGAAGGCAGGGAAGCTCTCATGGAAGCCGTGGGTCTGGAGACCGACGAAGAAGTGTTGAACGAAATAAAAAAAGCGCTAACCCCACAATCAGTTTCGTGATAATATAGTACTAACTTAAAGGGATATTTTTCCTAGTTAGACACGAGGTGCGCATCTATGAGGTACGTTTCGATAGACTCATTGGAGCCGGGGCAATTTTTAGGCAAGTCGATTTTTACAAACAACGGAACGGTCCTGTTGTCCGAAGGGGTGCAGTTGACCGTCTTCATGATCAATACGCTTCGCAGAATAGGCGTGGCGTTCGTATATGTGAAGGACGGGCATTTTGACGACATTGAAATTACGGACGTTGTGTCCGATGAGACGAAACGCGCCGTAATTAAACAAATGAGCGACTTGTTCGGTTCGGTGCGTTCGGGAAAAGAGTTCAACACGAAGCGGGTTAGCGCCGCTATCGATTCGCTGCTTGACGACATAATGAAAAACAAAGACGTTCTCATTCATCTCTCAGACATACGTTCGAGCGACAATGCCGATTACATGCATGCGTTGAACGTATGCATGATGTCCTGCGTCGTCGGCATGAACATGGGGCTCCCGTACACGCAATTGAAAGAACTTGCGATCGGCGCGCTTTTGCACGATATCGGCAAAGTAAACGCCGCGGCGGAAGACGACGAAGGTGCGGATCCGAAGCGTCACCATACGTGGATAGGATTCGAGACGCTGAAGCTGAAGCGGGAGTACAGCTTGCTGATCGCCCACGTCGCGTTCCAGCATCACGAGCACGCCGACGGTACGGGCGTTCCCCGCGGATTGACGTCGGAAGCGATTCATCCGTATGCGAAAATCGTCGCCGTAGCGAATACGTACGACAATTTGCTCTCCGGCCTTGGCGAGTCCGGGAAGCGCATGCTGCCTCATGAAGCTTGCGAACGCATAATGGCGATGGCCGGCAAGCAGCTGGATAAAGATGTCATCGTTGAATTTCTGAAGACGGTCTCGGTGTATCCGACAGGGACTTCCGTGCGCCTCACCAATAAGGAGACCGGAGTAGTCGTAGGCCAGCACCGCGGCTTGCCCGGACGTCCGGTCGTGAGGGTCGTAGCCCATGATGAAGGACAACTCGATATTAAAGAGTTCGATTTGGCGAAATTTCCGACATTGTTTATCGATGCCGTACTAACTTAGCGAATGCGATGCTTGCCCCGGACAGGGGCTTTATTTGTGGCAAAATATAGATTGACACAAACAAATGTTCCTATATAATAGATAATGCAGGTGTATTTCGTTTGTATCGGCGTGTTCCGGCATGCTATGATGGGTGGGAGTTTGCGACAATTTATTTTTGCTGAGGTGACCTCCATATGGATATTCTGATTCCGATTATTACGCTTGTCGTCGGGCTCGTCGGCGGCTTCTTTATAGGCGTGTATTATTTACGCAAACAGATGGAATCGATGCAGAACAATCCGGAAATGCTGCGCGATATGGCCAAACGGATGGGCTATAACGTGAACCAGAAACAGATGAACCAGATGCAGCAAATGCTGAAAAACCAGCAGAAGCGAAAAAGATAAGCATTGTCGGCAACCCGATCATAGATATGATGGTCGCATACAAGCAGGCAAGCAGGGAGGAAGAGAATGAGGGCGAATGAATTCGAGCCGCGGAATCCGAATGCGGATGTAAAAAACTATATCAACTCGCGGGTGAATGAAAACCGGGAACTGGTCGAGCACCATATCCGCGAAATTTTGCGGCTGATCGGAGAGGATCCCGACCGTGAAGGACTGGAGGATACTCCCAAGCGCGTCCGCCAAATGTACGAGGAAATATTCGCCGGATACGAGGTGGACCCGCGGGAAGTGCTCGGCGTCACGTTCGACGAGAATCACGAAGAGCTTGTAATCGTTAAGGACATCGTATATTACTCGCAATGCGAGCATCATATGGCCCCGTTCTTCGGGAAGGTGCATATCGGCTACATTCCGAGCGGACGTATTGCCGGATTAAGCAAGTTTGCAAGACTGGTAGAGGCGGTGTCGCGGAAGCTGCAAGTGCAGGAGCGTATAACGTCGCAGATCGCGGACATTTTCGAGGAAGTGCTCCATCCGCACGGGACGATGGTCGTCGTCGAAGGCGAGCACTTGTGCATGTGCTCGCGAGGCGTGAAGAAGCCGGGCGCCGTAACAGTCACTTCCGCCGTGCGCGGACGGTTCCGGACGGATGCGGCGCTGCGCGCGGAGTTTATGTCGCTTCTGCAGCGGGGCGGGATTTAACATGAGGAGGGCCTTCCTGGCGATAGCGGATCCTATCGGCAAGGAAGGCCCTTTATTAACGATAAAGAATTTATAAGTTTTCTGCTTCAGCAGGAAATGAGTAAATTCTTTACCAAGAAAAACTTCCTCTTACTCGCGGTCGCTCATCCTTGAATGTACTTCGATAGAAGTTTTTCTTATTTAAGCCGGAAGCTTCTCCGGGTTCAAGACTAGATAAATGTCCGCAATCTGTTCGCCCTCAAACCGGAAGGCGACGGTGCCGGTCATCGCATCGCCCTGGAAGAGCACGAGCCCGGGTTGGCCGTTGATGACGTCCGGAAGCACGCGGAAGCCTTCGGGAGTTTTCGACACGATACCCAACAAGAAAGCCATGGCTCGATCGCGTCCGATGAGAGGCTTGACGGCGGCGCGAACTTTGCCGCCTCCATCCGAGACAACGGATATGTCCTTGTTCAAGAGTTGGGACAATAACCCCACGTTGCCGCTGCCGAGCGCGTGCAGGAATCGCTCGACCAGCGCGCTCTTAGCCGGTTCGCCGGCCGCAGCCGCACCCGGTCTTGTGTCGCCGTGCGGTGCCGCGTTCCGCGCGGAATCGATGCGCAGCTTCGCTCTCCGGTATATTTGTCTGCAGTTGGGCGCCGTTTTCCCGGTTGCATCCGCGATTTCATCATAATCGAGAGCATATGCCTCTCGCAGCACGTAGACAGACCGCTCTACCGGCGAAAGCCGCTCCAGCAGCAAAAGAAACGCGATGGACAGCGTCTCTTTCATAACGGCGCTGCGCAGCGGATCTTCCGCCGCAAAGCTGTCGTCAGCGGAGTGCCGCGACTCGATCCACGGCTCCGGCAGCCACGGTCCGACATACGATTCGCGCCGTACCCGCGCCGAACGCAGCTGGTCAATGCACCGGTTTGTAACGAGTCGGCACAAGTAAGCTCTCGGATTTTGAAGTGAGGGAAGCGCCGAAGCATCCAGAGTCAGGAACACATTGTGCACTACATCTTCGGCGTCCATGACGGATGAAAGCATCCGGTAAGCGAGCGACACCAAGAACCCTTTGTGCGCCTGGTACAACTCTTCAATGCTCATTGCGGCATCCACTTCCCGTTTCGCGTTTATAATGCTTTCGCAGGTGCGAATAAGCCTCCGGTCGCCCGGACGATCGCCAATGCCGACGCCCTGCCGCTCGCAAGAGATGCGTCAGCGAGCATTCCTTCTTCGCCGACCCAATCGCCGGCCACATACAGCCCTTCGATCTCAGGGACTGACGGTCCGGGCCGGCTTAGCCGGGCGTCATCCGTCGTGTGAAGCCGATGGCTGACGGTCATATTCGGCAGAAACCGCTCATACACCGTAACTTCGCGCCAACCGGGCTGCACGCAATCCAGCATTTTCTCCAGCTCGTTTCGGACCGATTGCGGATCGGAGTCGTGATTCCGGCCAAGATACTTCATAAGATGCAATACTATTGTACCATCTTCCGAAAGCCGGGCAGCATTGGAATGGTTCGAGTAATAGAGCGGACGGTCGACACCCATGGCAAAGTGAACGTCGGGAACGGGCAGCTTCCTAACCACAACGTCGAAGCAGGCAGCCCGAACCGGCACGCTAGTTTCTTTCCATCTCCGCACCGACGCGCTTTCGGCACCGTACACAAGCCGGCACGCTTCTTCCGGACTCGCGGCAATAACCGCGGAGCGAACGTCGAACGCTTCATTATCACCGGCAATCACACTCCGAACCGCCGCCTGACCGCCGCCGCAGTCCACCCGTGTCACTTTCTTGTCCTGCACAATCGACACTCCAGCCTTCAAAGCCGTCTCCCGCAGCGCATCAACAATTGTTTGCCAGCCGCCGTCCACATAGAGCACTCCGCCTTTGAGAGCTTGCTGCATCTGCTTCACCGCCGCTTCGGCGCTTTGCAGGTCCGGGTCATTGGCGTAAGTGGAAACCCGGGAGAACGCATAGAGCACCTTGCGGACGCCTTCGTGCCGAACGCCGCGCTCCATCCATTCGCGCAGCGACAAAGAGCGCAAGGCTTTCGCATCGGTCCCCGGGATCGCGGACATCACTTTAGCCAGCTCCAGCTTTTCGGGCCAGGACAGAAGCTTCGTCTTAAAGAGCGACCCGATGTTTGCCGGAAACGGGTACACTCCGTCCGCCGTTACCGCCGTCGCCTTGTACCCGGACGGTTTCCCGCCTTTCGGACGTACGCCGAGCTCCGCCAATACTTGCGCCCCGGGGCCAGTTAAGTACAGCGCATGCGCGCCAAGATTCAACATTGCGCGTTGCTTATACTCCGTCGCCGCCCGTCCGCCGAGCCGCCCTTTCTCGAACAATACCGTCTTGCGTCCGGCCTTCGCCAAATAAATCGCCGCCGTCAGCCCAGCCAATCCGCCGCCGACAACCGCCGCATCGTAACCTTTTAATTCTCTCGTCTCACTCATCTTTTCAGCCATCCTCTCATATTGTTCTACAAGCATGACGAGATAGGATTCTTTTTTGTGACAAAAAAGCCGATCCCCGCACAAATGCGGGAAAATCGGCTTAGAGCGCCAGAGCTCCGGTTATTGCGAAACATTGTCCAAGAAAGCGAAAGTTTTCTCCAAATACTGCTCTTTCCCCGCCCGATACACAAGCTCATGAGTCGCGCCGGGAACGAGCCACATGTCCGAATAAGGCGAGCCGGTCTGCAGCTTTGCAATCGACTCGATAATTTCGTAAGGAGACCTTTCGTCCTGCGTCCCGTGGATAAAGAAGATCGGAACGTTGTAGGATGCGTTCTTCACTTTATCGTACGGCACCTCATCGATGCCGGAACCGTTGACCATAGGATATAACCACTTCAACAGCGTCAATGACGGCTCTTTCGGCAAATCGGCATACTGCTTCAAATTGTGATAGAGCGTATCGGGCTCGAGGACAAATGTGCTGTCCAATATCATTGCATCAATCTCATGCGTACGTAGAGCGGTTTGCAGCGCCGTGCCGGCTCCCATCGAAAATCCCCACACGTATACTTCTTCCGCGCCGCGGGAGCGGGCGTACTTCACGGCGCCCAATAAATCGTAGGATTCGTTGAAGCCGCCGGTAACTACTCGGCGCTCGTTGTAGACGTATCCGTAATCAAACATGAGCACATTATAGCCGTGCCGGTTCGCGTTCGATGCGAGCTCGTATATCGGAACCCATATTTCTTCCCTGTTGCCGCCGTACCCGTGAGAAAACACGATCGTCTTCGTTGAACCGGTTGAAGAGGGGATATACCAGCCCTCCAACGGTTTGGGATCGCCGAGTTCGTTCAAGAACGCCACACTCTCATAGCCGAGACCCGCGGCTTCCCGGGGGTTCGATTGCAGCGGAGCTACGGCCGGCCGTGCCAATACCCATGCGATATAACTGTACAGAGAGACCACGGTAAGTATTGCAATAATGATAACGGCAAGGCATAGGGCAATAATGACGGGCCACCAGCTTCTTCGCCCGGTTCGTTGGTCCGCAATGGGGCGGTAGGGAACGGGCAATGATATGGAAGCGGTTTCAACGGGTGTTGGCGAAAGAGGCAAACTAGATGTCGTAACGGGTTCCATGAGAAGTCCTCCTTGCTTGGCGCCGTCGCGGCTTGTCTGTCATTTGTAGATTAATTAGGTTAATTATAATAGTAAGAAAGCCCCGCAAATCCGTCAATGTCCCCCGACGTTTTGTTAACCGAATGTAATCTGGCTGTAACAATAGGGAAGATTTTATCAGGCTTTACGGCTGATAGTGGATGGGATATACTGATTTTATGAAAAATGGTTTCACTATACGAAACAGACGGGCGATGGGGGGACCAGCGATGGAGGACGGTAAACTAACGGTTCGCGCAGTGGAACGGGCGCTAGACATTTTGTTGGTGTTTACTCAGCATGGCAGCCTGGGATTGACGGAAATCGCCGAGAAGGTCGGGCTCCATAAGAGCACCGTGCACCGGCTGCTTGCGTCGTTGGAAGGGAAAGGCTTTCTAGTGCGCGATGCGGTAACGGAAAAATACCGACTCGGATTTCGCGTGTGGGAATTGTCCGCCCAGCTCGCCGGACAATCGGACGATCCCGCGACGCTCCTCCTCCCGGAGATGGAACGTCTTCGTGATCTTGTAGGCGAAACGATCTCTCTTTACATTCGCGAGGGGAGTGAGAGGATCCGCATCCAAGCGGTACAAAGCAACCAGGCAATACGAAGGGTCGCTCCGATAGGCGCGCGTCTGCCGCTCTATGTCGGAGCGTCGAGCAAAGTGCTGCTCGCGTTCGCCGACGACGAGGTGCGCGACCGTATCATGAACGACGCCGCTTGGCCGGAATCGGTCGATCGGGGCGCATTCTTGGCGCAGCTGGCGGATATACGCCGGCTCGGCTACGCAACGAGCGTGGAAGAGAGGGAGCCGGGAGCCGCGGCCGTATCGGCTCCGATTATGAACAATAGCGGGCGTCTGGCGGCGGCGCTGGCCGTATCCGGCCCTTCGAACAGGCTCCACTTGGAGATGATGCGGGACATCGCTCCGCAGGTGATGGAGACCGCCAGCCGTATGGGTAAGATGCTGAAGTGACGCTTACAAATCCTTGCGCCGAGGGCTGCGAGGCCGACATGCTTCATAATCGTGCGCTCCAAGACGAAGTTCCACTTAACAATAAACACATAATCGGGTACTTTTTCAAACGTAATTACTCTACACGCTTCACCGCGCGGGGAGAAGAGGTGCGATATACAGTTGCGAGATACAACTATATAGTTGTATAATACAACCAAATGAGGGGGTGCACGATGAGCGACACATTGCAAGAATTAGTTATACAATTCGTTCGCACATTCGGGCTGCACCAGCCGGACCGGACGCCGTGCGGTCAGCCGCTGTCGGTATCCGAAGCGCATGCGCTAAGCGAGCTGCGCAAGGCGCCAGGGTTGAGCCAAAACGAGCTCGCGGCTAAGCTCCAGCTGGAGAAAAGCACCGTCAGCCGCCTCGCAGCCTCGTTGGCAAAGCGCGGTTGGCTCACCCGGCGCAAGGACGAAACAGATTCGCGCGTGTGGAGGCTGTACCTTACCGAGCAAGGCGAGAAGACCGCGACCCGCATCGAGGAATCCCGAAAGGAGAAATTCCGCGCCGTTGCAAGCGCCTTAACGGACGAGCGGATGGAAATCGTGGAGGAAGGTCTTAGAGAATTGATTGGTGCGTTGAAAAGAGAAGGAGAGTCGGATCATGGCAAAAAATAACGTATACATCGCAGGGCTGGCGGCACTATTGTTGATTTCGGCGGGGTGCGCGGCAAACGAACAAGAAGCGGCGGCGGACCGGACGCCGTATGCCGGATACGAGGAACGGGAGATCGCCGCTCTTTCCCTCGAGAAAACCGGCGACTTGCTTGGCGGCAAAGGCGCGGGTTACGCGCTGGCCGCCGAAGTAAACGGGTATCCGGGACCGCGTCATGCGCTTGATATGGAGAAGGAATTGGAGCTGACCGCGGAACAGAAGGAAGGGACGGAGCGGTTGTTCGCCGGAATGAAACAAGAGGCTGTGGAGCTAGGGGAGAAGATCGTCGATCTCGAGCGCGAGTTGGATCACGCGTTCAAATCCGGCGAAGCGACCGATGAGCAGCTTCAGCGCCTTACCGATGAAATCGCGAAGACGGAAGGCCGTTTGCGGTATACGCATCTTACAACCCACCTTGAGATGAAGAAGCTTCTCACTGCGGAGCAGGTTGAACGGTATAACGAATTGAGAGGTTATACCGGTGAGCATGGTGCAAGCGGGGGCGGACATGATCAAAAGCATGGGGGGTATTAAGCAGCTGGCGGTGGAACAGGATATTTCTATTATAATGTGTAAAATCGGCTTCTGAGGCTGCGCAACCGAAGTTTCTTCGCTTACAGCGCATAAATCCGGCGTTCGCGACCGCTCCACGGCATCTGAATCAGACTTTCGCGGCGGCCACAAAAAAACGCCCGACCCAAGCAACTGCTTGGAATCGGGCGTTTTTTGCACTTTCTTACTGCTTACCGGCCATTATTTGGCGGAGCACCGTCTGAAGAATGCCGCCGTTGCGGTAGTAATCGACGTCGACCATCGAATCCAGACGCACGACCGCGTCCAACTCGAAGGAGGAGCCGTCGGTGCGTGTCGCTTTCACTTTCACCGTTTGACCCGGCTTCACGTCGTTGGAAAGCCCGCTAATGTCGAACGTTTCCGTACCGTTGATGCCGAGCGTGCCGGCGTTCTGCCCTTCGACGAACTGAAGCGGAAGCACTCCCATGCCGACGAGGTTCGAACGGTGAATACGCTCGAAGCTCTCCGCGATGACCGCTTTCGCGCCGAGAAGGAACGTGCCCTTCGCCGCCCAGTCGCGGGAGGAGCCTGTGCCGTACTCTTTGCCGGCGATGACGACCGTCGGTGTGCCGTCCGCTTGATACTTCATCGCCGCATCGTAGATCGGCATCACTTCGCCGGTCGGCAAATATTTCGTTACGCCGCCTTCGGTACCAGGCGCCACTTGGTTGCGGATGCGGATGTTGGCGAACGTTCCGCGCATCATGACCTCGTGGTTGCCCCGGCGGGAGCCGTACGAATTGAAGTCTTCCTTCTTCACGCCGTGCTCGATCAAGTACTTGCCTGCCGGGGAATCGGCTTTAATGTTGCCCGCCGGCGAGATGTGGTCGGTCGTTACGGAATCGCCCATCAACGCAAGCGCGCGAGCGCCCCGAATGTCGGAGACGTCGTCCAACTGCTCGCTCAAGTTCGTGAAGAACGGCGGGTTTTGGATGTACGTCGACTTGTCGTCCCATTCGTACAATTCGCCTTCGGCCACCGGGATGGCGTTCCAGCGCGGGTTGGAGCGGAATACGTCGCTGTATTTCGCCTTAAAGATCTCCGGGTTCATCGCCGCGGAAATCGTGTCTATAATTTCTTTCGAGGACGGCCAGATGTCCTTCAAGTAAACCGGCTGGCCGATCTTGTCGGTGCCGATCGGCTCGCTCGTCAAGTCGATATCTACCGTTCCCGCCAGCGCATATGCGACGACAAGCGGCGGCGAAGCAAGGTAGTTTGCTTTGACTTGCGGGTGCACGCGGCCTTCGAAGTTCCGGTTGCCGGAAAGAACCGACGCGACCGTCAAGTCGTTGTCCGCGATCGCCTTGCTGACTTCGTCCGGAAGCGGACCTGAGTTGCCGATACACGTCGCGCAGCCGTAACCCGCCACGTGGAAGCCGAGCGCTTCAAGCGGTTCGACAAGGCCTGCGTTCTTCAAGTACTCGGTAACGACGAGCGAACCCGGGGTAAGCGAGCTCTTCACGTAACCCGGTTTCGTCAATCCGCGCTCGACCGCTTTCTTAGCGAGCAAGCCGGCGCCGATCATAACGCTCGGGTTCGACGTGTTCGTACAAGAAGTGATCGCGGCGATCACGACGGCGCCGTTCTTCATCTTCGACGTTTCGCCGTTCTCATGCTTCACTTCCACGGCTTCGGCGAGCTTCTCTTCGCTCAGTCCGTAGCCGCCTTTGTCCACAGGCTGGCGGACGATCGTATTGTACGTCGACTTCATCGCGGTCAATTCTATACGGTCTTGCGGACGCTTCGGGCCTGCAAGGGACGGAACGACCGTGCCGAGATCGAGCTCGATCGTGTCGCTGAACACCGGATCCGTCATGTCGTCCGTGCGGAACATGCCTTGCGCCTTGTAGTATGCTTCAACAAGAGCCACTTGCTCATCCGTCCGGCCCGTGCCGCGGAGATAATTCAAAGTCTCGTTGTCGACCGGGAAGAAGCCGATCGTTGCGCCGTATTCCGGCGCCATGTTCGCTACCGTCGCACGGTCGGCAAGCGTGATCGCGCTCAAGCCGGAGCCGTAGAACTCGACGAATTTGCCGACGACGCCTTTCTTGCGGAGTATCTGCGTGACCGTCAAAGCCAAATCGGTCGCCGTTGCGCCTTCCGCAAGCTTGCCCGTCAGCTTGAAGCCGATGACGTCGGGCGTTACGAAATAAAGCGGCTGACCGAGCATGCCCGCTTCCGCTTCGATGCCGCCGACGCCCCAGCCTACGACGCCGAGGCCGTTGATCATCGTCGTGTGTGAGTCGGTACCGACCAAGGAATCCGGGAATACTTCGGTCTCGCCGTCAACGGCCTTCGTCGCCGCCACGGACGCCAAATATTCAAGGTTAACTTGGTGTACGATACCGGTGCCAGGAGGAACCGCGCGGAAGTTGTCGAACGCGGTTTGCGCCCAACGAAGGAAGCGGTACCGTTCTTCGTTGCGCTCGAACTCGACTTTCGTGTTATATTCAAGAGCGTTCGCCGTGCCGAATGCGTCGACCATAACGGAGTGGTCGATGACGAGGTCAACCGGTACGAGCGGGTTGATCCGTTTCGGGTCTCCGCCTTTCTTCTTCATCGTGTCGCGCATGGCGGCCAAGTCGACGACGACCGGTACGCCCGTGAAGTCCTGCAATACGATGCGCGCCGGAATGAACGGAATCTCCTTGTTATGGTCGCGTCCTTGCGCCCAACCGGCGATTTGCGCCACATGCTCCTCCGTAATCGCGCGTCCGTCGAATTGGCGCACCGCCGCTTCAAGAAGCACTTTAATGGAGAACGGAAGACGCGAAACGCCCGCAAACTTGCCCTCCAAATCGGCTAGTGAAAAATAATTGTAGTGTTGGTTGCCGACCGTCAGTGTTTTCCGCACCGAGTAATGGTCACGTCTAGCCATATTCACAACATCCTCCCTGTAAAAAATGACCTGCCAAAAAACGAAACCGCGTCTTGCTGCAGCATATTTGCCATAGCGGACAACCTTCGGTTGCCTCGGCGCACCCGAGAAACATTTTAGACCAAGCCGAAGCGAGTTTCTCTTGTTTCATGTAGTGAAACGCGATTTCATAAAATGCATCTATCATTAGTATATCCTCTCTGCGGCGGAAGGTAAAGGGCAATTTTTACTCATTGTTCCCTGTTCCGGCGCATATATATTTCGGTACAGCAAGGTGCGTCCGGGACATTAGTTCGTTCGGCGAAGGAGGATTAACAATGGACTGGAAACAGATTTTATACGAATACGTACGTGCCGCCAATGAACGGGAGACGAGTTTTTCGGCCGTGCTTGACGAACGGCTTATCGCCGATCAGAGGCACAGGCAGCTGGAGAGAAAACGGCAGAACAGGCTCTGGTCCTGGTTCGAGCAGCGCGGTGCGAAACCGCTTGAAAGCGAGACGAAATTGACGGTCCGCGAGCGCCGGGAGTCGGAAAAATCGGTCGTGGCGGATATCGATATGAGAAAGACGATTAAACTGCGTACAGGACGCCGCATCCATACGGAAGAGCGGCTGGAGCGGGAGCGTTTGACATTGGAGAACCTCGGGGACCGGTGGACGATTACGCGCGTCGAGCCGGTCACACCGGAGCTGTACGGAACCGGCGTGGCTAGCGCCGACGCCGAAGATAAAGCGGCGAACGGAAGAGGGGCATTCCGTTCCGTGCCTTATTTGAATGAGCGCGTTCTGGTGCGTCCGTATCCGGATGGTTGGGAGCGCGCGTACTTGTATGACAGAGATGCGGCCAAAGCGTATGCGGACCGTCATTGGAACGATCCGAGCCCGAATTTCATCACGTTCGACGTCGATTGCACCAACTACGTTTCACAATGCCTCTATGCAGGGGGAGCGCCTATGAACTATACTGATAGGAGGGAAACGGGCTGGTGGTACAAGGGCAAATCCGGCGGCAAGGAATTGTGGAGCTACAGCTGGAGCGTCGCCCATGCATTATTTTGGTACTTAATGAACAACCGCTCGGGGCTGCGGGCCGAGCTTGTGACGACGCCTCAAGAATTGAAGGTGGGCGACGTTATCATATACGATTTCGACGGCGACGGGAAATTTCAGCACAGCACGATCGTTACCGGAGCCGACGGGACCGGCATGCCGCTTGTGAACGCCCGCACTTCCAACAGCAAAGCGCGTTACTGGGATTACCAAGATTCATATGCCTGGACGGAGCGGACGCAATACCGGTTTTTCCGCATTCAGGATACGTTTTAGGACATCTGGGAGGTTCTAATGAAGAAGATTAAAATCGGACTTATTTACGGAGGGAAATCGGGGGAGCACGACGTGTCGTTGTCGACCGCGAAAGCGGTGATCGGAGAGTTCGACTTCGATAAATACGATATATTTCCGTTCTATATTACGAAGACAGGCGAATGGCGAGCGGGAGGGCAATTGCCCGGTCCCGTCGATGACGTTCGCCTTTTGACTTTTGAAGAAGGCGGTTTGGCGGGCGAAAACTCGAAGGCGTTGACGCCTTTGTTCGGCGCGTTGTCGGCAAAACCGGAGGAGAAGGCAGTCACCGTGTCTTCCGCGGCGTCCGGGAAAGAAGCCTCCCCGTCGGTCGACGTCGTATTCCCGCTGCTGCACGGAACGTTCGGCGAAGACGGCACGATTCAAGGCATGCTTGAGATGCTGAACGTTCCGTATGTGGGCGCAGGCGTGCTCGCGTCCGCCGTAGGCATGGACAAAGTCGCGATGAAGAAGATGTTCGCGCATGAAGGGCTTCCCCAGTGCGTGTACCGGCATTTCACGCGGAAGCAATGGGAGAAGGACCGTTCTTACTTCATCATGGAAATAGAGGTATCGCTCGGCTACCCTTGCTTCGTCAAACCGGCCAATCTCGGATCGAGCGTCGGCGTCTCCAAAGCGCGAAACCGGGAAGAGCTCATTGAAGCGGTGCGCGGCGCGTTCCGGTACGACCGGAAAGTGATCGTGGAGGAATTTGTCGACGCGCGCGAAATCGAGGTGAGCGTGCTCGGGAACGATTCGCCGAGGGCATCCGTGCCGGGTGAGATTTCGTCTTCGAGCGAGTTTTACGATTACAAAGCAAAATACGTCGACGGCAAATCCGTAATGACGATCCCGGCCGATATTCCGCTTGAGACGGCACAAGCCGCGCAAGAGATGGCGATTCGGGCTTTCCAGGCGATCGAAGGCACCGGGTTGTCGCGCGTCGATTTCTTCTTGCGGAAAGAGGACGGAAAGCTGTTGATCAACGAGATCAACACGATGCCGGGATTCACCCCGTTCTCAATGTATCCGCTGCTGTGGAAAGAGTCCGGCGTCCCTTACCGGGAGCTGCTCGACGAACTTGTTCGCCTTGCCGTCGAGCGCCACGAGGAAAAGAATGCCATCGTTTACGGTTTTGAAGCATAGCATAAAGACAATATTGTCTGCGGTCGGGGGTGCCCGGCCGCTGTTCTTTTTCATCGGGCGCAATAATATACTATCATCGACGCTAGAACCGTAAAAATATGACCTGTTCAGTGTTGAGAAAAGATGGTAACATGTTTTTAAAGCGCTTACATTTTGCAACATGACAGCACTTGGTGTTATTATCACCAATGTTGTTTTGTTTTGTTTTCAACAAACAGTTGCATACTAAAGAGACAATTCAAGGAGGAAGCTATTGAATGGAAAAACGCGAACAATGGGGCAGCAGGGCAGGCTTTATACTTGCCGCGGCCGGATCGGCCATCGGTTTGGGTAACATCTGGAGGTTTCCGTATATCGTCTATGACAATGGAGGGGGAGCATTCCTCATCCCGTATTTCTTCGCGTTATTGACGGCGGGCATTCCGATCTTGCTGCTCGAGTTCGGAATCGGCCGCTTGGGTAACGGATCCGCGCCGTTATCGTTGAGCAGGCTGTCGCGCAAGTTTGAGTGGCTCGGCTGGTGGCAGGTCATGATTTGTTTCGTAATAACCACATATTATGTTGCAGTCGTCGCCTGGGCTGTCAGTTATTTCTTTTACTCGTTCAATTTGAGTTGGGGAGAAGATACGGGATCGTTTTTATTCGGAACGTATTTGGGCGTGCCGGGTGATGTCGTAACCGCATCGGGATGGAATTTGGGCGGAATAAAGCTGCAAGTGCTGCTCCCCCTGATTGCCGTCTGGGCGGGCGTATATTTTATATTGTATCGCGGAGTACGCAAGGGCATTGAGAAGATAAGCAAGTTATTCATGCCCGTCTTGTTTGTTCTTATGATTTTGTTCGTCATTCGCGCGATAACGTTGCCGGGAGCGGCTGTAGGCCTGAATCACCTGTTAACCCCGAACTTCGGGGAAATATTGCCGGCCTTCCTCGGCGGAACGAATCCGGAATGGTTTAGCGTGTGGATGGCGGCGTACGGACAAATATTTTTCAGTCTTTCGGTAGCGTTCGCCATCATGATTACCTACAGCAGTTATATGGACAAAAAGCAGGACGTAAACAACAGCGGCTTTATAATGGCGTTCAGCAACAGCGGCTTTGAGTTTCTTGCCGCAATCGGCGTGTTCGCGGCAATCGGCTTTATGGCGGTGACTACAGGCAGCGACGTAAAGGACGTGGCTAAGGCCGGCGTCGGTCTTGCTTTCGTTGTATTCCCGCAAATTATTAACACGTTCCCTATGCTAAACGGTTTCTTTGGCGCGCTCTTTTTCTTGTCGCTCGTTATTGCCGGTTTCACGTCTCTTATCTCCATTATTGAAGTGCTGATCGCCGCTGTGATGGACAAATTCCGCTTGTCGCGCAAAGGAGCAGTCAACGCGGTAGTCGGCGTTTGCGCGGTCGTGAGCATTTTGTATACGACGGGCGCGGGTGTGGTGCTGTTGGATATCGTGGATCATTTTATCAACAACTTCGGTATCGTTATTTCCGGTCTGCTGGAACTGGTACTTGTCGGCTGGTTCTTCAAAGTATCGCGAATTCGGGAGGAAAACAATCTCGTTTCCGACTTCCGGGTGGGCGCATGGTGGAACGTAATGATCATGGGCGTAACGCCGCTTATGCTGCTCATCATGACGTATCAAAATTTCGCGCTGGAACTTACGACGGCGTATGAGGATTACCCGTTCCATGCGTTGCTTACTTTCGGGTGGATAATGGTTGCCCTCACATTGGTGATCGCTGTCACGCTTGCTTACGTGTTTAAATGGAGAACAGACATCAATCAGGAGGTGTCCCGGACATGAGCGGAGCCGCGATCGGTATGTTTCTATTTGGGGCGGTCTTATTGTGGGGCGGGCTCGCTCTTACGATTGCAATTGCAATTAAGAAAAGTAAGAAGGTGTAGCACACGACTTCCTTCAACGATTTGGGGCATGCCTGTTGTTGGGCTGCAGCTTGGAACCTATACAACGTAGCCGCCTTTCCCGACTATTAGTCAGGTCCAAGCTGCTTCTTTTTGCCATCTTTCACACGCGACAAGAGTGCAAATAGGTTCTTGCTTTTGAAGGCGTTTTCGGTTACGTTGGAAGTCGAGAGCTCGTACAAGAAAGGTGTGTCAAATGTAATGGAACCGTTGTTGACAGGGAAAAACATACTCGTCATGGGCGTTGCCAACGATCGAAGCATCGCTTGGGCGATTGCGCAAGCGCTTGCCGGACAAGGAGCGCGAATCATCTTTACATACGAAAACGAACGAGTCGAAGAACGCGTGCGAAAGCTGGCGGACACGATCCCGGGATCCGCCATCCTGCCTTGCAATGTGACGGTGGACGAAGAAATCGACCGGTTGGCGTCCGCGGTGAAGGAGCAATTCGGTATATTGCACGGGCTTGTACATAGCATCGCATTCGCGAAAACCGAAGAATTGGAAGGGATGTACGTCGACACGTCCCGCGCCGGATATGCGCTCGCGCAGGACATCAGCGCCTATTCCCTTGTAGCGGTTGCGCAAAGATTGTACCCGCTGATGACCGAGGGAGGCAGCATTATGACGATGACATACCTCGGGGCGGAGCGCGCCATGAAGAATTACAACGTAATGGGCGTAGCGAAAGCGGCGCTCGAAGCGAGCGTGCGTTACTTGGCGGCGGACCTGGGCCAATTCGGCGTACGCGTGAACGCGATCTCCGCCGGCCCGATCCGGACCCTTGCGGCGAAAGGAATTCGCGATTTCAATTCGATCCTCAGGCAAGTGGAGGAGAAAGCTCCTCTTCGCCGGACGACCGACGTGGAGGAAGTGGGGGATACGGCGGCGTTCTTAATGAGCCATTGGTCCCGCGGCATCACGGGCGAAGTCATTTACGTGGACAACGGTTACCATATCGTCGGAGTATAAAGTAAATTCGGTAAGAAGGTTCGTCGCTAATGGCGGGGAACCTTTTTGCATAATGTCAGGTTTTCTAATGACTCTACGAAAATAATTCGATAGAAACATTTCATATAGTCAAAAGTACGAAACGAAAAGAACGATTGCGGCGTATAAATGAAAAGAAGAAAAAAGAAGCGCGGAAAAAGAGAGAGTGATGAACGTCCCATGACAAACGAAACAAACGATAATTACCAGGTTGGGGGAAAAAGCTTCACCGCGGTCGCCGTCAACACGGCGTCGAAAGCGGGGGAGTGGATTCAGACCAAGTCAAATCAAGCAAACCGGTTTACGTCCAAAGGATCGGCAAGCGATTTGGTGACTGAAGTGGATAAAGGGGCGGAAAAGCTCATCCGCAATTTGATCCAGACCTATTTTCCAACACATTCGATACTTGGCGAGGAAGGCGCCGATCCCGGAGCGGAAGGAGCCGCGAAGGCGTTGCAGGCGGTAAAGGACGATGAATACGTTTGGATCGTCGATCCGATCGACGGTACGACAAACTTTATTCACGGTTTCCCATTCTATTCCGTTTCAATAGCGCTGGCTTACAGGGGCGAGGTGATCGTCGGCGTTATTTACGATCCTTCCAGGGATGAGCTGTTTGTCGCCGAGAAGGGAAAGGGCGCATACGTGAGGGGCAAACGGGTGACCGTTTCCGGTGAGGAGCGGCTCGCCGACAGTTTGTTGGCAACCGGTTTTCCGACCGAGCGCCAAGCGATGCTGCCGCTCAACATGAATCAGCTGTCCGCGATTATTCCCGGCGCGCGCAACGTGAGGGCCGGAGGATCTGCGGCACTGCATCTCGCGTACGTGGCGGCGGGACGCTTGACCGGTTTTTGGGAAATGAACTTGAACGCATGGGATATTGCGGCAGGCATGCTGCTTGTGCAGGAGGCCGGCGGACGCGTTACGGATTTGTCCGGCAAACCGTACAATCTTGCCGTCCGCAACGTTGCCGCCACAAACGGACTCATACACGACGAGCTCATAACCGAATTGAGCAAAGCCAATAAATGATCGATCGGCGCTATCAGGTAACGTATCAACGGCTATTTTTTAAGCGGTGGCAGCTTTGGGCAATGTCACGATAAAGGTCGTGCCTTCGCCCGGGCGGCTTTCCGCTTCTATAGTACCGTTATGGGCGCCCACGAATTCCTTCGCAATCGCCAGTCCCAGTCCCATTCCGCCGGTGTTGCGGGTACGCGCCTCATCCGTCCGGTAAAAGCGGTTGAAGAGAAACGGGAGATGTCCGGGGTCGATGCCGATTCCGGTATCGCTGACGGTGATGCGTACAAGCCCTCCATCTCCATCCGGCGCCGGTCGTTCGTCGACGGCAATTTTCACGGATCCGCCTTTGGGGGTATAACGGATTGCATTGACGAGCAGGTTAAGGAACACCTGCATCATTCGATTCGGGTCGACATTGAGCGTGGCGTTGCCGGTATTGCAAGTCAGCGTGACCTCTATCTCTTTGCTTTCGGCATCCGGGGCGACGCGCTCCACGATCCGGCGGAGCAGGGCGCACATATCGGTCGGTTTCCTTTCGAGCGGAAGCTTCTTCGCCTCGGCGAGCGACAATTGATGGAGGTCGTCGACAAGCCGGGATAAGCGAATCAATTCGTCCTGCAGAGGAAGCAGGCTCTCAGGCTCGATGCGTTGTCCGTGTTGTTGAACGAGATCAAGCTTCCCCCGAATAATCGTCAGCGGAGTTCTGAGCTCATGCGCAACGTCCGCAACCAAGTTTCTTCGAATTTCTTCGGAACGCTGCAATTGTATGGACATCCCGTTGAACGTTTCCGCGACTTTGCCGTATTCGTCTTTGCTGACAGCGGGGACTTGAACCCCGAATTCACCTTTCCCCAACCGGTCGATCGCGGAAATAAGCAGTTTAAGCGGCGCAGTCAACCGCTTCGACAACCAATAAGCGACCAAAAGCGAGATCAAAACGAGCGCGACGGACCCGACAGCGAGCAGGACCATAGTAGAATCAAGAATCCCCAACCGCAATTTGGACATTCGGTCAACGTCTGCGTCGTAATAGTACAGAAAACCGATTGTTTCGCCGTTTCGTAACAGCCTGCTCCGGATGCCGAAATTCATCACCGATGTGTACCTCGCATCTCCGGCTGTATATAAAACTTGGTTTTTGCGGGATTTTAAAACAAAACTCGCGTCCCGGCCGCTGCTTTCCCCAAAAATCGTTCTTGCGTCAATTTGTCCGATACCTTCCCACGAGCTGTTGTTTTTTTCATAATAGTCTGTAAAAAATGCCGACAAACCGCCGATCTCATCCCTTCTGGCCGCCTCGACCATGACATCGAGCACATCCCGGAGAACGACCTGAGTGACAAAGGTAAATACGAATCCCATTCCTATAATAAACGATGCGATTGCGATAAACAGTTTTCGCCGAACGCTCATAGACGGTCACCGAACCGGTAGCCGAATCCGTATACGGTTTGTATGTACACGGGCTTGGACGGATCATCCTCGATTTTTTTGCGAATATGGCTGATATGGGCGTCCACCGTTCGCTCGTCGTTGAGAAAGTCGTCGTCCAATGCTCCTTGCAGAAGCTGCAGCCGGCTGTATACGATGCCGGGCTTGGCGGCAAGGGTGAGGAGGAGCTTGAGCTCGGTCGGAGTAAGCTGAATTTCTTCCCCTCGTTTCCATACCCTGCACTGTGCTTCCGAGATCGTCAATTCACCGCGCCGCATCGTTTCCTCAAACTGCTGCTGCCCCTCCATCCGCCTCAGCACCGATC
This sequence comes from Paenibacillus alkalitolerans, assembly GCF_016482785.1. Classification (GTDB taxonomy): domain Bacteria; phylum Bacillota; class Bacilli; order Paenibacillales; family YIM-B00363; genus Paenibacillus_AE; species Paenibacillus_AE alkalitolerans. The sequence goes on from NZ_JAEMXM010000027.1 coordinate 55,389, forward strand.
GAATGCGGGCCGCCAATTCGCGCAAAGAGAAAGGCTTCGTGATATAGTCGTCGGCGCCGACCTCCAAGCCGATGATTTTGTCGGTTTCATCCGTTCTGGCGGTAACCATGATAATGCCCATCCTGCTCATTTTGCGCAGCTCCCGGCATACGTCGATGCCGCTCATTTCCGGCAGCATCCAGTCGAGCACGACGAGCTCGGGCTTATTTTCTTTGGCTGCTTTTAGCGCGTCTTTTCCGGTTTTTGCCGTGACGGTTTGAAATCCTTCCTGACGTAAAAACGGCTCCATAAACTCGAGCACCTTTTCCTCATCATCCACCAACAGCAATGTATGCGGCAACGTACTTCTCTCCCTTCTCCTGCGATTGTTCCCTACATTATATCCTGTCCCGATGCGCGTAGAGAAACATTCATGGAAATCGCAACAGTAATTCACAAGTTCACAACATTCCGCTGATAAACTGAGCATGTTCCGACGTTCAACGGCTCCACACCGGGACCGGAGCTGCGCGTCCGGGAAGGTGACCGGGTCGTCGTCAAGCTGGCCAACAAGGATATTGATAAAGGTGTGACTATTCATTGGCACGGCGTCGTTCTGCCCTGCTCTCAAGACGGAGTGCCCGGCGTGACGCAGGATGCCGTATGGCCCGGCGAACGGTATACGTATGAATTTATCGCGAGACATCCCGGAACGTACTGGTATCATTCCCATCAACAAAGCTCCGAGCAAGCGAAGCGCGGATTGATCGGGCGCTTGATTGTGGAGCCGAAGGAGGACACGTTCCGGTATGACCGCGACTATGCCGTCACCCTTCAAAAGCTGAACGACCGGGATTATTTGGCCAACGGCTTGGCAGGCGGCGTTACGCTGGACGCCCAGCCCGGAGAAACGGTCCGCCTGCGGCTCATCAACTCCTATAACCGCATTCAATGGATGGGCGTCGCCGGAGCTTCCTTCCAGGTCATATCGATCGACGGACAAGGTTTGAACGGGCCGGGGGACATCCGCAACGAATGGGTGCCGGTCGGAGGAGGGCAGCGGTACGATCTGCTGTTCACAATGCCTGACAACGGTCAGGTGCAGGTGTACAGCAAAGACATTAAAGAACTGCGGATAGCATTGGGTGACGGAGGTGCGCCTGAAAAACTTCATAAGGAGGGACGGGTGTTCGATTTCACCGATTACGGCACACCGAAAGAAGACGGGATATCGCCGGATATGAAGTTTGACCGCACGTACGATTTGGTTCTCGGAGCAATTGATATTAACGGAAAACAGTCACATCACATTCCGCCGATGATCGTGAAAGAAGGAGAATGGATCAAAGTTCGCATGGAGCATAAGCTGGGCTCGGAGCATCCGATGCATCTTCACGGTCATCTGTTTAAGGTACTGACGAAAAACGGCAAGCCTTTGACGGGAAGTCCGATTTACGCCGACAGCATTTTGCTGTTCAGGGGGGATGTTTATGAAGTCGCGTTTCAAGCAAATAATCCTGGTTTGTGGATGCTGCACTGCCATAACTTGGGGCACGCGGCGAACGGCATGTCGATGATGTTGAATTACGAGGGCGTGACGACGCCGTTTCGGGTCGGGACGAAGCCGGGGAATCTCCCGGACTGATTACAAGGGAGGGTGTTGAAATGAAATCGGTTCTTTACTGCGTGCTCGGGTTAATCGTAGGCTTCATTGGCGGCCTCGTGGCGTCCGAGGCCGTCGCCGTAATCGGCGTAATGCTGTTCGACCGTCCGATCTGGCTGCGATGGCTCAGGTTCGTCCCGTTTATTGCCGCAGTCGCGTGCGCGGTCGCGGCGCCGGTCATGCTGCGTCGCAGAGTTAAATAGTTTACCGGCGGTCGGGCGGTCCTGCGGGACCGTCTTTTTTCGCCGGGAAGTACAAGTTTTACGGCAAAACGGGTTGACTCTCTTGATCGAAGCCGCCGTGACATGTGTTTCGAACTCCCTTACGAGCGCTATCCCCATAGTTCAGATTTGATTCCCTCCCCCTATTAACTCTCATGCGTGCACTATCCCTGTGGTTTAGAAAATGGCAAGGGTCGCAGCCGAAACGCAGTCAGTCGAAAAAAGTCAGGCTAGCGCGGGACAAATTTACAATACATGAGCTATGGGGAGAGTGTGCGCAAGGGGAGAATAGTAAAAAGTGAAGTCGGGGAGAGCATCAGACGCAGGATCGGACAATCTGAAGCTAAGGGAGGGACGTGCGCTTCCCCCTTGGATCATCTCTCCAAACCTGCTATAGTTGTACTAGTTTTATTGTTAACTTCATAGACTGTTTTAGGTTAACGATTGGAGGAGGAGAGCGTGCGGAACGGATTATTTGTCACGGGAACCGATACCGAGGTTGGCAAAACCGTCGTCGCCTCCGTGCTTGCCGCGGCCATTGCGCGCAAGCTTGAGACGGAGACCGCTGGAACGGTGGCGCTGTGGAAGCCGGTGCAAACCGGAGTCGAACCGGGAGCGGCGGATGCGGACAGCACAAGATTGGTGAACGGCAGCGGGCTGCCGATCGCCGAATCCGAAACCGCGTCGCATACGTTTCCCGATCCTGTCGCGCCGTGGATGGCGGCGCAGCGCTCGGGCGGGCGCATCGTCTTCAACAGCCTGGTCGACGAAGGACGGAGCCGGATGAACGCGTGCGATTTCCTCATGGTGGAGGGAGCGGGAGGACTGGCCGTACCGCTGACTGACCGGCACCTGATGAGCGATTTGGCGGCGGAGCTGAAGCTGCCGCTGCTGATTGTGGCGCGCCCGGGGCTCGGCACGGTCAATCATACGCTGCTGACCGCGGCGTACGCCCGCAGCGCGGGCATGGACATTGCCGGCGTTATTTTGAACGGCTATCGCGATGGGCAGGCCGCCGCCATGGAAGAGAACGCCATGATGATCGAGCGTTTCGGCAATGTCCCGGTGGTCGGAAAGCTGCCGTGGATTCCAGGCGAGCCGTCTTCACCCGGCGAGTGGGCCGACTGGCGCAGCCGATGGCTCGACATCGTCGAGCAGGACGTCGATCTGTCGGCGCTAGTGTAATGCCACCCAATATACGAATGGAGGAAAACCGATAGTGATAACAACAACAACTACATATACGGACTGGAACGCGCTCGCCGACAAAGCGATCCGCGGCGAGCCGATCACGAAAGAAGAAGGGTTGGCCGTGCTGCAGGCGGACGATGACGAGGTGCTGGCGATTTTGCATGCGGCGTTTCGGGTGCGGAAACATTTTTACGGAAAGAAAGTTAAGCTCAATTTGATTGTCAATGCGAAGAGCGGTCTTTGCCCGGAAGATTGCGCCTACTGCTCGCAGTCCATCGCCTCGAAAGCGGCGATTAAGAAATACCCGATGCTCGATAAGGACACGCTTGTCGACGGCGCGCGCAAAGCGATGGAACTCAAAGTCGGAACGTACTGCATCGTGGCGAGCGGCCGCGGACCGACGGAGAAGGAATTGAATCAAGTGATCGATGCGGTGAAGGAGATCAAGTCGGCGATGCCGATGAAAATTTGCGCATGCCTCGGCATTCTAAACCAGGATCAGGCGACCCGGCTGAAAGAAGCTGGCGTCGACCGCTACAATCATAACCTCAATACGAGCGCATCGAACTTCGGAAACATTACGACAACTCATACATATGACGACCGTGTAACGACCGTGGAAGCGGCGAAATCGTCCGGCATGTCTCCTTGCTCCGGCGCCATCGTGGGCATGGGGGAGACGGACGAAGAAATTGTCGACGTCGCATACGCGCTGCGGGAGCTTGACGCGGATTCGATTCCGGTAAATTTCTTGAACTCGATCCCAGGCACGCCGCTTGAAGGATACGCCCATCTCAATCCGCGTAAATGCCTTAAGGTGCTTGCGCTGTTCCGCTTCGTCTGCCCGTCGAAGGAAATTCGCGCATCGGGCGGCCGCGAGGTGAACCTTCGCTCGCTGCAGCCGCTGACACTGTACGCCGCAAATTCCGTCTTTGTAGGCGATTATTTGACCACGGCCGGACAGGATGCGACGGAAGACCACAAGATGATCGAAGATCTCGGGTTTGAGATCGAATTATGCGCTCTTTAGAAAAAATGATTCCCGCAAACCCGAAGCTGCAGTGGATGGAAGACGAACTGAAGCGGTTAGAGAGCGAAGGCCGTCTGCGGTCGCTCAAAAATACGGAGTTAACGGCGGACGGTTGTTTGGTGCGCGAGGGGCGGCGGATGCTCAACTTGGCGTCGAACCACTACTTGGGCTTGCCGTTAGCCGCACCCGAAGCAGGAGCTCCGCATCGTTCCGGAGCCGCGGCGTCCCGTCTTGTTGTCGGCAATTACCCGGAATTGTCCTCGTTCGAAGAGGAGTTCGCTTCGTTCAAGGGGACCGAGAGCGCGCTCGTCTTCGGGAGCGGGTACGCCGCGAACGTGGGGGTGATCTCCTCGGTCGCGGACCGCGACACCGTCGTGTTCAGCGACCGGCTGAACCATGCAAGCATTGTGGACGGCATCGTGCTGTCCCGGGCGGATTATATGCGGTACAAGCATCGCGATCTGGACCATCTCGAGACGCTTCTGAAGCGGGAAGCGGCCAAGGACGGCTCGGCTCGGCGGCGCAGGCTCATCGTGACCGATTCCGTCTTCAGCATGGACGGAACGACCGCGCCGCTGAAGGAACTGGTCGGCTTGAAGGAGCGTTGGGGCGCGATACTGATGGTCGACGAAGCCCACAGCGGCGGAGTTAGCGGGGACGAAGGGCAAGGTCTCGTCCATGAGCAAGGGCTGACGGAGCGGGTAGACATCATCATGGGCACGTTCAGCAAGGCGTACGGCTCATACGGAGCGTACGTGGCCGGCGCCGAAGTGCTGAAGCGCTATCTCGTCAATCACGCCCGCAGCTTGATCTATTCGACCGCGCTGCCGCCGTCGGTAATCGCGGCTACGCGCCGCAATTGGATGCTGGCGCGCGAAGAGGGATGGCGACGGGAACGGCTGCGAACGCTGACCGAAGCTTTTCGCGCGCGCCTTGCAGCGTCCGGGTTTCGCCTCATTGAAGGCGATACCCCGATCGTACCGCTTCTGGTCGGCGGCAACGAATCGACGGTGCGCTTCGGCGAGGCGCTTCAAGCGCGCGGTATTTGCGCCATCGCGATTCGCCCGCCAACCGTCGCGGAAGGGACGGCGCGCATCCGCTTCTCGTTAATGGCCGTCCACCGGGAGGGAGATTTGGCGGAGGCATGCGATACGATCGCCGAAGAAGGCCGCCGGTTGGGAGTGATTTGATTTGTCCGCAAGGCAAAATTGGCTTTGGATTCACGGATGGGGGATGTCTCCGCGCGTTTGGGGAGATTTCCCTTCTGCGTTTCCGAATGCGGAACACCAATATATAGATTATTCGGCATGCAATATGATAGAAGATTTCCGAAGCACGGTGTACGATGCCGCTGCTTCAGGCGGCGGACCGGACACGATTATCGGTTGGTCGATGGGAGCGATGCTCGCGGTCGAAGCGCTTGCTGAGGCGCTTATGCGCGGGGAAGGACGAGTCCGCCGGTTCGCGATATTCGGCGGCACGCTCCGGTTTACCGACCGCGACCGGGAGAAGGGATGTCCGCCCCGGGTGTTGGAGGCGATGATCAGTTCGCTTGAGAAGGATGCATCCGGCACGTTGGATAATTTTCGTGCCGCCATGTTCCGCGGAAATCGGATGCCGGAAGCGGAGCGGACGGATTTCACCGCGGACGGCCTGATGAGCGGGTTGAAGTATTTGAAGATTGCGGACGCTCGCGAATCTTGGGCGAGGCTGGCGGCACATCCCGAAGCTCCGCGCATCGTGTGGATTCACGGGACGGACGACGCGATTTGTCCGCCCGGCTGCGCGCCCGCGGGGGCTTTCGTGCTTCCCGGCTGCGGGCATGCTCCTTTCGCGGATGCCCCGCAATCATGTTCAACGTTATTGGAGAAATATTTCGCTTATGATGAATAAACGGCAAGTGAAAATCAACTTTGATAAAAAAGCGTCAGTCTATGACCGATACGCTGCCGTGCAAACCGGCATGGCGGAGGAGACGGCGGCCCTCGCGCTTGAAGCCGCTCCGGATGCCCGCGAGCTGCTCGAGCTCGGCTGCGGAACCGGCGCGCTCACCGGGCGGCTGCTCGCGTGTTTGCCCGCCGCCTCCGTGACGGCGGTCGATCTCGCTCCGGCGATGGCCGACACCGCCGCGACAAAGCTCGCCGCTCACCGGGAGCGGCTGCGCATTGTCGTCGGCGACGCGGAACGCCTGCCGGAAACGCTCGGCTTCGGTCCCGAGCCGAGGTACGATCTCGTCGCATCGTCCGCGACGTTCCAATGGTTTGCCGACCCGCAGGCCGCGGTCGGCATGCTTACGCGCTACGTGCGTCCGGGCGGCGCTGTCGCGTTCGCGACATTCGGCCCGGACACGTTCCGCGAGCTTCGCGCCTCGTTTCGCGAGGCGGAAGCATCGCTCGGCCTGCCGCACGCGCCCCGTACCCTCGCATTCCCGGACCGCGGCGACTGGGTCCGGTGGTTCGAGCGTGCGGACGCCCGGTTAACCATCGCGGAGCGGTGCGTCACGCAACATTTCGCTTCTCCCCGGGACTTCTTGACCAGCGTCAAGAGCATCGGGGCGAATCACGTCGAACGACCGGGTGCGGCGCCCTTTTCCAAATCGTTATTTACCGCCATGAGCGCCGCTTACGAGAAGCGTTTCGCGGTATCCGGAGGCATCGCCGCAACCTATCATATTTATTCCGGAGTCGCGATCGTCCGCTAGGCCAGGAAGTACATGGTTGTATTTCCATTAACATTCACTACCGCCAAATGTCGAATGAATATAAAATCTACTCTCGTATACTATTAATTCGAGAGGAAGATATTCTTTGAAAATAAAGATTTGGCGTGCGGCGGCGGTGGTGCTCATCTTCGTTCTCGCGCTGCAGGGGGCGGCGGAAACCGCTCTTGCGTTCGGATCGGCGAAGCTCGGCGGAAAACCGCTCGAAACTGCGGAGTACGTAACCGTCGCGAAAGTGACCCGTTCCTCGGTTCCCGTGCACGTACGGGCGCATTCCAGTTCCGAGAAAGCGGGAAGGGTGAAGCGCGGAGAGGAATATCCTATCGTTTCCGTGGCAAAATATCATTACCAGCTTCAATTGCTCGGCGGGAAGAAGGCGTGGATCCGGAAGTCGTATGTGTCCGTACGGAAGGCGAAACGTTATGTCGCCGGCTGGAACTATCTCGGAAATACGGATCAATTCATACAAGTCAGCGGTGCGGACGCCCTGGATGTGGTTATGCCCCGTTGGTATCGATTGCGCGAGGAAGGGCTCGTATCGGGCTCGCCGGACAAGCGTTACCTGGATTGGGCGCATTCCCGCGGCAAGAAGGTTTGGGCGATGCTCGGCAACGGGTTTGACGTTGAACTGACCGACAAGGTTCTTTCGTCGTCCGCCAACCGGGCGGAGGTGATCCGCAAGGTGAGCGACTCCGTGCTCGCGAACGGTATAGACGGTATCAATATCGACTTCGAGAACATGAAGATCGAGAACCGTGAAGAATTCGTACTATTTGTGCGCGATCTGCGGAAGTCGCTATCCTCACACGGCAAGCTCGTATCGGTCGACGTCACGCGGGAAAATCCGGATCCGTATTGGTCCGGATGTTACGATCGCGCCGCATTGGGCAAAGTCGCGGACTACGTCATCATGATGGGTTACGACGAGTACTACGAAGGACGCGGCGAAGCCGGTCCGGTCGCATCGATGCCATGGGTGGAGGAAGGCTTGCGCAAGCTGCTGGCCGACGTCCCTGCGCATAAGGTCATCCTTGCGGTGCCGTTTTACACCAGAGAATGGACGGTCCCGGCCGGCGGAGGCCGGGCAACGGCTAAAGACGTATCCGTTAAAGATACCGACCGTTGGGTTTCAGAGCGGGGGCTGACCCGCACGTGGGATTCTTCAGCAGGACAATATTACGCCGAATTCACCGATTCGGCCGGCCGTCACCAGCTGTGGATCGAGGATCGCACGTCGATGGCCGCGCGTTGGAGCCTTGTAAGGAAATACTCCCTCGCAGGCGTATCGGCATGGGCGATCGGGTTTGAATCTCCGGACATTTGGGATGTATTTAAGTAAACAAGTAACCTCTTGTGCTTTCCTTTACGCGGATTGCGCAAGAGGTTTCTTTTATGAAGAAAATGGTTATCGGGCAGATAAGGTGATCGGATTTGCGGTGAGGTAAGGGATGGTTTGGAGTGGAAATCAATATGTTGCCATTATAGGTGCGGTAAGCGTTGGCGGCTGTTCAGCGTCTGCGATTCTTGCGGACGATTCTGACGTCAACGTTGCCGATGCCGTTGCAGAAGCCTTCGCAATTACCTTTTTTGCAAATGCAGATCACCTTTATTTTTCTCGCAAAAATAATAGGTTGACGCGTTTTTTTACGAGATTTTTTCCTGGCGCTCATTAATAGTCACCCCCAAGGGCACATTGGAGGTGTGTGGACAACAGAAGGGATACATGTCCGTATTCCCTACCCATTTATGGCCGGCGGTTTCCTTCTTTAATATAAATTCCGAAGAAACTTTCCTGATCCGTTTTCTTGTATTTGCCGCTCATATTCTCTATTCTAGTAATAAAGTCGTTGCGGAAACGGACGTGTATCATGAAGAAAAAGCGGGACAAGACGAACCAATCCAACACATTGCTGATGATCGGAAGCATATATTCATCATTGACGAAGGCGGAGAAGAAGGTGGCAGACGTTGTCGTTGCCAACCCGGAGGAAGCGGTGATGGCGACCGTCACCGATTTGGCGGAACAATCGGGAGTCGGGGAAACGTCGGTGATCCGGTTTTGCCGTAAGCTCGGATTTCGAGGATACCACGAGTTTAAACTGTCCATCGCGCAGCACGTTGCGAACGTTCCTGTGATTTCAACCGCGGTCATCGACGATACGGACGACCATCGGACGATCGCTCAGAAGATTACGATGAAGAACGAGATTATGCTGAAAAATTCGCTCGACCTCATTAATACGGCAGATTTGACCCGAGCGGTCGACACGATGCTTGAGGCGTCGAAAATATACGTATACGGCGTCGGTTCGTCCGGAATTACGGCGTTGGACCTCCATTACCGGCTAATGCGGATCGGCATGAACGTAGAAGTGCACCGGGACGCTCACATTATCGCCATGTCCGCGGCACTCGTAAAACCGGGGGAAGCGGTGTTCGGCATATCCACGTCCGGCAGCACCCGGGATTTGGTGGACGCGGTGAAAGAAGCGAAGGAGAACGGCGCGAACGTCATATGTTTAACGAGCCATATGCGGTCGCCGATTACGAATTATGCGGATACGGTTCTGCTCATTCCTTCGAAGGAAACGCCCCTCGAAGGAGGGGCGCTGTCAACGAAAATTGCCCAAATCCACATACTGGACATCTTATGCACTATCTTGATGCTTCGGAAAGATACCGCAACTGATGCCATCGAACGGACGGCCAAGTCGGTGGCGGACAAGCTGTACTAGCAATTAATTGGAGCCTTCCGCGTTCCGGTATCGAGATCGAAACCGATTTCAAACATGCGGTCCCACGGAAGATGAATGTTTGACAATGTAAGACCGGGAGCGAGTTCCAAGAGGTATTCTCTTGCAAACCGCTCCATTTTTTGTTGCAAAATGCCGTACACCTGCTCCCGGATATGCGAAATATCGAAATATCCGCCGCCGAGCGCCGGAAGATCGTTGCTTGCAACGTCTTTGCGAACGACGGACTGATAACCCCAATCCTCGAGCAAACGCGATATGTAAAACAACCTGCTGTTTTTGTGCTGTGATTCGCTGCGGGACTTAGCCTTATCATCCGACTTCCGGTAATAAGATTCAATAACGGCGTGGGCGATAACCGTGCCGAGCGTATTGCCGGAGGTGTTCCAGCCGGCATACGCGCCGATTGTCCTTAGCAGGCCTTTCCTTGCGAGATAGCCCATAAGCGAACGATCCCCGCCGTTGCATGTTGCGACGTCGCCAAGAGCGACAAGCTTTCCCCGGTTCGCGTACACTTCGATCGCTTTGGCGAATTCATGGACATTCACCTCGGAATAGTAGGACCGGTGCCGCTCATGGTACGGAACGGACGTTTCGGCAACATCTTTCTGGGAAACGGGCGGACAATGCACCATCAGTACCGCATCCGCATGCTCCGATCCGTCGTCCATGAACGCGCCCGCCGCGGTAAGGTGCGATTTGACGCTTTCCTGCAGGCTGCGGTCTTCATACTTGGGAATGATCGACGGGCCGAGCGTGGACGAGTAACGAACGTATATGCCCGGGACATATCCGTTAACCTCGCAAAATACGCGCGCAAACATCGTGCATCCGACCTCGTCGGCTCCCGGGTAAATGTATACGCGGTCGGAAACACCGTTGTCTTCCGCCTCAAACGACAATCTTCTTTGCTCCATCGGACTGAAGCCGTGTTTCGCATTATCGTCGAGCGGGATGACGAGGCAATCGATCACCCCTTCGGCGACAAGGCGGATCGTTTCCTGGTTCACCCTGGCGTTCACGCTTCTTCGCTGCAAGAAATCTCCAAGCACCTCCGGCGGAACGGTTTTCTCGATTCGTTCCCATTCAACCTGCTCCTCGGAGGTCAACGGTTCGTACTGGCTTTTGTCTTTGAGCCATCCCCACCGGTTGATCGATTTGCCGTATAACGCATAGTAGTCGGGCTCCTCTTCGCTGCTGTCGTATGCCGGCGCCCGCATAATCAAGTTGAAAGCGTATATTCGCAGCGCCGGATTCGCCCGCTTCCATTCGCGCAGTCTGTGCAGCCGTTCGAAACATTGCTCTTGCGTCAGATGGTGTAACCGGGACGGAACGATTCCGCCGTATATAAGCATGTCGACGGATACAATCATGATTGACGCTTCGTGCAGCCGCTGCTCCAGCCACTCCGTCAAGCTTCTCGTATCGGCTCCGCGTTTCTTCCGGCCGAGCATGCCGGCGGGAGGGGATATGAGAGGGATATCGGTCATTGCCGCCAATTGAAGCGGATATTTCGCGTTGCAAGGGCGCTCGTCCAACGGTACGTAAATAATCTGCTGCATGCGTTATTCCTCCTGACAAGTATTTAGGAAACTTTTTGGAAATGTATGGTCTAAACCCTTTATACATGCTATACATTAGTTGTGGAATTAAGTTTTACTTTTTCACTTAGAAACGGATTTTTTCTCCCGAGGAGGCGGATGCATGAAATACGCCGTTGGGGTGGATATTGGAGGAACCAAAATTCGTTTCGCCGCAATAGGGAGTCTGGGTGAAATATTCCACGATCGCACAGTGCCTTCGGAGGCGGGCAAAGGTGCGGAACACGTTATGTCGGCGGTCATCGAAGGCATAGAGAAGGTAATTACGGAGATGCGGTCCGCAATGCCCGGCGCCGATCCGGCCGGAATCGGCGTAGGCAGCGCCGGACAAATCGACTTTCGCTCCGGTTCGGTGGCTTTCGCCGCCAATACGCTCCCCGGATGGACGGGGACGCCGATTCGGGCGAATGTCCGCAAATACTGGGAGCTGCCTGTTTTTGTCGATAACGATGTGAACGTTATCGCTTTAGCCGAGCAAGCCTACGGAGCGGGGCGCCATTATGAACATTTCGTATGTTTGGCGCTCGGCACGGGCATCGGCGGGGCTGTTGTGGCGGACGGACGGCTGCTTCGAGGCGTCTTCGGAGGAGCGGGCGAGCTCGGGCACGTTACGGTCGATTTCCGCGGCCCCCGGTGCAGCTGCGGCAATTTCGGCTGCGTCGAGCTGTACGCTTCCGGCGCCGGCATTGCAAGGCTTGCAGGCGAGAAAGCGAAGCGGGAGGGAAAGGATGCGGAAGCGTACCCCGATGCGGCTGCCGTCGTGCAAGCTTGGAAAGAGGGGGAGCTTTTCGCCGAAGAAGTGATGGAAGTGGCGTTGTCCGCGCTGGCATGCGCAATTGCCGGTTGGATACATACGTTCAACCCGCAGGCCGTAATTATCGGGGGCGGTGTGGCTGGGGCGGGCGAGCTTTTCTTTCATGTGCTGGAAGAGAAGACGATGCAGCGCACTTCGCCTGCAATGCGGGAAGCGTGCCGGATCGTTCCGGCGGCATTCGGCGCCGTTTCGGGCGTGCTGGGAGCTGCGGCGCAAGTTTGGCAATATGGTGAGTAGTACTTTTTTTGTCAGAACGGGGTGGCGGCGTGGGAACAACATCCGGGGCGAAGGGCACGGCCGTCTTCGGTCCAAGCATCCAAGTGGACCCTTTGTTTCCGTATTACCGGAACCGGTCGTGCGAAAGCATCGCCGATGAGATCGCAAACGCAGGCTATAACATCGTGCACTATTTTGTCGTGAATGAAAATATCGTGAACAGAGAATTGATTGAGGCGTTTCGGCGCAAAGGAGTTGCGGTATGGGCGATGGTGCTGGGGAACGGGACGTTTTCGACGGAGCATTATCCGCCTGACTGGCCGGAATGGCGTATGGAGCTGCTGAAAGAGACGAACGACGGTTTTACGAGGTTGTCTTATTTTTGCGACAGGTATGTGGAGTGGAAGAAAGCGTCCGTCGCGAGGCTCCTGCGGGAATATCCGTTCGACGGAATCGAAATTGCGGAGCCGTATTTTCCGGAATGGGGCGGTATTGAGAGAGGTATATATGGAGATGTCGGGCCGCGCGCCCGGCAAAAATTCAAAGATGCGTTCGGACTGGACATTCCGGAGTTCAGAGACAGAAAGTCGCCGAATTACTATAGGAAAAACGCGGATACGTATAACAAATGGATTCAATTCCGCGTGAACGCCGTCAACGATTTCATTAACGAGATGATTAACGGCAAGGGAGGCGCGCGTGCCGTCCGCCCGGATATTGCGGTGGCCACCTGGTCGCTCGCCGTGGATGCGGGGCCGGATTCCGTACGGTTATTAAGGGAATATCAAGGCTTGGACGCACCTTCCATGATTTCCAAAGTGCGTCCGGACATCCATTGCTTGCAGACGCATTGGCCGGATTGGATCAAGCGGCGGCTTCCGCCGGATTACATTGTGAAATACCGTCCGTTCACGGACGGCATCCGGGCGGTTCATCCGAGGCTGCCTCTAGCCGTGCAAGCGGATATCGGCTCTGCTAGGAAAATGATCAGGAGCGGGGCATGGTTGCGCGGCTTCAAGCAAACGGCGGAGCGTTTGGGTTACGCTTCGTGGACCGCATACGAGTACCACATCGGCGGGTACATGTACGAGCAGGCGCCCTTTCCGAAACGAGCGGTCCGCGTCGACTCGAAGCGGCTTGCCGTCTCCTTTAATAAGCGCATCGACGAGAGGACGGCGGCGCAAGCACAAAACTATTCGTTTCCCGATAGTGCCGTAACCGTTCGGGGCATTATTGCCGACGGCAACCGTGTCATTATCGAGACGGAAGGCTTGCCGGCGCACGCTTTCGAGATCGAGTGCAGGAATATACTCGATACGCCGTCTCTATGGTTATATAAGGACTTTCCGCCGAACGCGGTTCCTTCAGGTTTCCGTGTCACGGTGCCGGAGATGTAAGACAATCTCGGATTCGGTACGAAAACATGACGTTGTCCCGCAGGTAGGTGAAGTTATGAATGATCATATCATTCGAAGCTTGAAGAACGGTTTTATCGTATCCTGCCAGGCGCTGGAGGGCGAACCGCTGTACGGGTCCTCTTTCATGGCCGCTTTGGCGGTGGCTGCCGAGCAGGGTGGAGCTACGGCCATCCGCGCGAATTCCCCTCAAGACATCGCCGCTATTAAGAGCGTATGCTCATTGCCGGTAATAGGTTTATATAAGAAGACATACCCGGGATACGACGTTTATATCACGCCGACGATACGGGAAGTGTCGGAGGTGGCGGCCGCCGGGGCCGATCTTGTGGCGATCGATTGTACCCGTATGTCCCGGCCTGACGGCGAAACGTTGGAGCAATTGATCACTTCCGTCCGCAAACGCTTTCCGTCGATCCCGATCGTTGCGGATATATCAACGTTCGAAGAAGGCGTGCAGTCGATGGACCTCGGCGCGGATCTCATATCGACCACTATGTCCGGCTATACGCCGTACAGCAGACAGCACCCTGATCCGGACATCGAATTGGTCAGACGGTTGTCCGAACTGAAGCGGCAGCCCGTGTTGGCGGAAGGACGCATATGGACGATCGAGCAATGTATGAAATGTTATGAAGCGGGGGCGTACGCCGTCGTCGTCGGTACGGCCATTACGAGACCCCAGCATATCGTCAAGCGTTATGTCGAGCATATCCGAAAGGAAGTTTACAAGAGTGCGCCTGAACAACCGACCTGACAATGAAGTAAAATAGCCGCGCCGGCTGCAGCATGAACTGTGACCCGTAAGATGGACACTTTGAAAAAAGTGAC
>NZ_JAEMXM010000028.1 GCF_016482785.1 Paenibacillus alkalitolerans
GTCACTTATTTGCAAGCGTATTGGGACGAGTTTTGCTTTCGCCTCAATCAGTCATATCGCAAGGAGCCGGTCATGGACGCTCTATGCGCGATCTGTATGTCCTCTCATGCTCAGAGAACCTAGATCTTGGCTTTTTTCGTGCTTCCTTCGTTTTCAGTCGCGGCCTTTGCCATTTCTTAAAGCCATTGCTATTTTCTGAACGAGCCGGCACCGAAACGACCGCTTCGACAATGTCCGCTCTATCTTTGCGCACGCAGCAAGGGATAGTGCCTGCAAGGAGCTCGAAACAATGATCACAGCCAAATCCCAAACCACCAATTTTTCTGAACCGCGGGGATAGTTCGCGCAAGGAGCTCGAAACAATGATCACAGCCAAATCCCAAACAACCGATTTATCTGAACCGCGGGGATAGTGCCCGCAAGGAGCTCGAAACAATGATCACAGCCAAATCCCAAACAACTGATTTATCTGAACCGCGGGGATAGTGCCCGCAAGAGTGTTCGAAACGACGGCCTCCCTTCAAAGTTCCCGTTTATTTTATACTTTAGGAAACTTTAACTTTCTTTTTCGTATAAAAAAGCCGCAGGCAGAGTCGAAACTCCGCCTGCGGCTCTCATATATTTCAATATTTATTGAATGACTCGTTGACCTCCCATGACTCCACAATTTGATGGGCTACGTGAGGATGGATTCCTCTTCCCATGAGAAACGCAATGAGTCCGACCTCCAGCATCGCGTGCGGAAATCCGGTGAATTGCGCTTCGCGAATCCCGTACTGCACCCAAGGCGTAATCGCCGCTATGGCCTCCTGCCGGTTCGGAACCGCCGGGTGAACCGGGGCCTGCATCATGTAATGCTGATTTTGCGCGTACATATTATACATTCTCGCAACTCCTCTTATTATACTGGCCGTCTTCCTCTTAACAATTGACGGATATGCTTTACTCTCGCTTCCGAGTCGATCGTCTTGTTCGACCCGATTTGAAAGATGGATGAAGCTGCAACCGAGTGTATTTTCACATTGCCGACTTTGATCCACGGACTGATATTATGGACCTGCATATTTATTGTTTCCGCTGCCTCCGGTTGAGGAATCTTTTGAGTAAATATTTTAAATTTCTCAAAATTCCCCTCATCCCCTAAAAATACCGGCACTTCCCGCTGCACCGCCAACGCTCTTGCCTTCGGTTTCAAATGAACTGCATCGCCGACCGAGAATATGGAGCCGGTCGAGACGGCGAGCACCTTCGTATTTGCTACTAAAGAAACCCGACCCATGCCGTCACTCCGGTGCCAGCGGGACGAGCGGTCCAATGATTAACGATTCAGGAGGGGTGTCGAAGACGGAAGATAAATTAATCGTCTCCGTGTCACCAATGAGGAAAACCGAAGATGTGGAGACACCGCCTACGATCTTTACTTCCCCGACCGATATTTCTTTATTGACAACTGTAAAATTCATTGTTTGTCTCCTTCCGATTTTGACATATTTCCGATAAACTGTTTAATCGCTGTCGTCGTATCGCTTTTCAGCTTTTCGATGACAATATTTTTACAGCGCTCTATGGCTTCCTCCGAATCGCCGTTCAGGTGCTGCCCCACATAGAATTGAATTCTGGATCCGGTTTGATTTTTTACATCCCTTATGATGAATTCCCGCAATTCTTTTCCTACAAAGCACTGGTTCTCCTGCTCAAACTCATTGATGATCCCATCGGTCTGTTCATCCAAAAATCTGTTGATTTCATCCTGTATTTCTGTGTACATTGCCGCCGTTTGGTTTGTGTTTTGCCCCATGCTTACCGCTTGACCGTTAACCGCAAGCTGTTCCAGAGACTGCCCGGCATCCGCCGTCAGTCCGATATTCAGCGTTCCTTCAAGTCTTTCCACTTTCAATTGTTCGAAATGATAATCTATTTTTTCTACGACGAACTTTTTCTGAGATTGAAGCTCATTCATTTGTTGAACAATATCCTGCAGCATATTTTCAAGCGTCTTGATTCTTTCTTCCTGCCTCATCATCACTTCGTACATTTGAGAAAGAAACTGATGTACGCCCGGACCGAAATACATATTTCTCCCTCCCGTAAAGATCGGGTTATATGTATTTTTATTAGGCCGGGGGCATGTTTCATGTTTTTATTTGCGCTAGGTAATTGCAGGCAGAGGCACCAGAGGCGCCTGCGGCGGCTGAAATTGCACCGCTTCGGGCGCGGGACCGGTAAATCCGCCGGTATTGAATAGATTCGACAAAGGCCTGATAATGCCCGCGCTTCCGATCTGCAATACGGATGAATTGGACACGCCGTCAACCCTTAATTGGTTGATGCAAATACTTTGGTAGACGGTCAAACCCATTAAATCACCCCCTGGTTCCCGACATCGGTTTGGGCTGAATCATTGACATCCGGATCGTTGGTGTTCGTTGCGCTAATCGCATTATAAGTTTGCGGGAAATCACCAGTATTGAAAGATCCTGCCCCTGCGAACGTTTTTGCAGTGCTTTGCGGAGAAAGCTGGATCGCGTCTCCAAACTGAACGATAGCCGCTGAACCGACACTTACGATCTTTATGTTGCCGACAATGGCTGGCATAGGCCTGCTCCCTTGCATTTCGTAGTTCACAACCAATCTATGCAGATAAACGCCCAGGAGTTACTTCTTTTCGGTAATCACTTTTCCTGAAGAATGCGCATACGTGTAATGTGAGAAGGAGGCGGGTTCGCGATGTCAGGGTTCGATTGGAAAAGTTTCGAGAATTTTTTCGGCGGCAAGCTGCCTGATATGCCCGGAATGAACGGGGATTTTAACAAGTGGGTGGAGGACTATGTCCAATCGATATTGAAAAAATCTTTTACACCGACAAATGGTAATAAGAAAGAAGATCTCTCCTATAAAGTATTGGAAACCGATAAGCATATCATCATCAAGACGGCTCTGCCGGAAAATGTATCGCCGAACGACATCAACATTAGAGCCGGAGCGAATCAAATTAAAATTAGCGGCCTGCCGAACAACCGGTCCCAGAACATCATACTCCCTTCTGTAATAAACCACAGGAAGTGCCGAGCTCAGTTTAAGAAACGAAATCTCCACATAAAAGCTCCAAAAATGGAAAATCAGGAGCTGGTAAATATATCGGTCAATTACGAATGATACCCTGCATGCCGAGCGGAATAGTAACCGGGCGTCAAGAACAAAAGGCGATCGTTGATTGGGCCCCTGCCTGATCATAAACCATTCTGGTGTTTCATCCAGTCCAACCGATTCCCCCCGTCATACATTGAGATGAAGCATGGTTAATTACTTCATTCTCATGTTTAAGGAGGTGGAACTTTTGCAATTAATAACCCCAATTACGGAAGCTGCGATTTGTCCATATATCGGAAAGCAAGTTTGTGCGGTTTTACACGATGGGACGCATGTATATGGCACAATCTCCGGTTGCCGGGACGGGCAACTGTTTTTCAGTGGAGGCGTACAAGGCTCTGGAACCGTATCGACCAGTGCAGCTCGGGCGAAAGCTCAAATCCGCTCAAAACTAAAGAACAAAGCGAAAGTATCCGGGTTTTTCGGATTTGGCGGAGGTGCTGCGGCAGCTGCGATTTCGCTCGCCCTGATCGCGGCGTTGTTTGCTTTCCCGTTCGGATTTGGATTCGGATTTCCGTTCTTCTTCTAAACATTTGCGATAGGCTCCATCACTACTTCCGCATGTACCATGAGACAAATAGGGGCTGTCCCAAATGTAGATAATTTCTACTGAGGCGATGGCCTCTTTCTAATTTGCCGGTGCCCCATGTAAATGAAAGGGGCTGTCCTCCAGCCATCTTCGATGACTTTGATAGGACAACCCCTTTCATTTATCTTTTTGCGCTTTTTTTGCTGATAACTCGCGGCCGTACAACCCGTGTAGTCAGTACATTCAATGCATCCCGTACATCCCGCGCAAAATTCAACGGCCTTGCTTTTTTTTCAAAATGAATGTACCAGAGATTCGGATTCGTAAACAGCCAGTGGTTGTGCAGGGCCGTCACCAGAATACCGTGACTGCGCAGACGCGAAATAAACGGATTGATCTCTGCCGTCAGTATAACGGTTTCTCCAAGACACAGAGCCCTTCCGTCGGGACCAATGCTTTCGAAAGAAAATGCTTGCGGAATAGTCAGAAAAGATCTTGATCTTTTACCTAAAATAACCGGCCGAATGTTGTTTCTCACCGACGAAGCGGTGCAAACCCCGTTAATTACCATAGGCTGGGCTCTAAGAATCGTGGCGAACTGCCGGCAAAGCGGGCTTACTGCCATAGCCGTATCCCTCCATCTATTAGAAGATGCAATAAATTATGTAGAAGGTGTCGGTTTCGATAGAGTCATCTGTAACTTTGCTGAAAAAGAGGCTTGAACGTCCGCCCTTTCCAAGATCGCTTGGCCGCATATTATATAGAAACGGACAAGACAGGGGCGTACAGCTATGGGCGTATCTATCAAATTCCAAGAGATTAGAATTGAAAAAACGGAAAAAATTCAGGTGTATTTATCGGTGTAAATATAGCGAACGGCTATGCGTCCCATAATAAAAATCAGACAGCGCTTCAGGCCGGTAATCACAACAAATTCCCAAACAATAATACCATCATTATTGATAACGACGGAGTGGATGTCGATTTTCGGACAGGGGCAAGAAAACCTCCGCCTGCAACACCCGACTTATCCTGACGCCTCCTTTCGCAAGTACTCAAAAGGGTTCATTAGTACCCTCCGCCAAATAAAACGGTTCGGCTAATGATCACACATAATTGGGCGCGAGAATAGGCTAATGCTGTACGAATCACTTTATGGATACAATCGGAGGTAAGGACATGGCGGGAGCAAGCTTGTACATCGAATTTGATCAAATCAACGTTAACGTCATTCAAAGCTCTTCGGGAATTTTTGTGGGGACGAACGCGCAGCTCGGCTGGGACTCGCAATGAGAAAGCGAATTACGGTTTGGGGACTGTTTCGGGCGACAATAATGTGGAAGCAGTAACAAAGGAGCTACGAGCATGCCGTCAATTATCGGAAATATAAAGATTGTAAGCATGGGATCAAGTGGAGTCGCTCATTTAGGCGACGCAATACAACTTTCACCGCAAGCCACTTCAAAAACTTATTCAGGCTCCGGCTCTTCCAACACGGGCGATTTTCCGCGCACTTTTAATGCGATTAGCGCAACGAACACAAACGACCCAGATGTAATCGATGCAGCCGAAATGGATGCCGGCAACCAAGGGGTGGTTTAATGAGTTTGATACTTCAGTGGATGCAGTTCATGAACATTACCGGCACCTTTTGTTCAATATCCGTTCACAAAATAATGCTAATATGGAAGCAAACCAATTTGGGGGCCGATGAATGAACAAGCAAGTTAAAGTTTTGGTCATTGAAGATGATCCCTATATTTGTGAGTTGATCACTTTATACGCAGATAAAAGCGGATATACGTACCATTGCAAACGATGAATGAAAGGATCCCCATCGGTATAAGTAAAATGAGACGATCGCAGCCAAACATTCTCCAATCAAAGAAATCGCAAACCCGGAACCAAACCGAAGACAACCGCATTAGCTCCCGAAAGAAACACGGTAGGAATTACACCGGCGATTCCGATAACGATATTTATAATAATGCTTACCGCGATGCCCCAAACTCCAAATGACCTTAACAACTCGGCCGTTTCTTCCATTCCAATTCATACTTTCTACATAATTTTATCCTAATATAAACATTGCTTGAGATGAAACAGATAAAGAGAATCCGATTGAATGGAGAAGTTAGAAATGGCACGGCTCGCTTATCGTGGAGGATCCGAAAGAAGAGAAGCCGGACCGCGATTACACGGTTGTACTGGACGGGCATCGTTTACCTGTTTCCTATCCGTGCAAACTTCCTTCCAACTTGGGGTGAGGACGATAAGGGCCGACCGGAATTTGGATAAGTGAAGTTTTCCCTTGGGCTGCTATCTTGTAGATTTCATCGCATAAGCTCACATTAAATCCGAGAAGCGGGTGCCCTCCCAACCCGATAGCGGCAGACGCCAGCAGTATTCGCTGCAAGAGCATTCCCGCTTCCATCTGTTGGATGCGGTATCCTCTGTACCCCAGTTGCTTTGTTAGATGATCCCGGCATCCCTCCACATGAAAGCAAATCGGAACTTGCAACAAATTCACATTATCAAGAAGCATACCCTGTTGCAGCCGATACCGCTGATCGCCGGGGCGTCTTAACCGCAATTCATGAGCGTTGCCGTCATAGCGGTAAGCGCCGTCCGGAATACCTTCAACGTCATAGTAACAGCCATATATTGAGACTCGCGACACCGGATTCGCACTGTCTCCATCCAGATCGTTACGATATAGAAATGAAGCCGTCGACTCCCGCAATAAAGCAGCCGCTTGCAGTTCACTTATCTTGCCGAACACGAAGTCCATTCCGGGTGAAAACCGCTTTCGGCAGACCGATGCCAAATCATACGATAACCGGTTCGCATAAGGAAGCGCCACCGTCAGCTCTTCAGAGTTATCGATCATCTCTCGATCCGGCTGGCGATACGGTTGAATAGATTCCAGCAGTGACACCTCATTCAGCTTAATCAACATAGGATACTCCGCAATCTTCTGAGACCGGACATAATGACGATGCCGAACCGCCGGCAGCTCCCGGCACAATTCGGCGGCGGACACAGTCCCCTCTCCTGTATTCCCGCCGGCAAACCAAGCGATTTCGTGATCCGCCGACAGCGGAACAACCGCATATACGCTTTCTTCCCGTTCGGATAGCCCGAGCAGATGGTTGACGGCCCGGTCAAGAAATTGAAAGTACACTCCAGATGCAATGCCAAACCGCTTCGATACTTCCAACAATTGCCCGATCAACACGCCTGTATCCAATCCTTGGAGACGGTAAGCAAAGTTATTGTATTTAAAGAAGTTTTTCCAAAACATTGTGGACACAAAAACCGTACCGAAACATGCCGACACATCGCAGCGATCGCCCAGAGCTTTAGCCAGGTAACCATCGAAATGACCTTCGCGCAACAATATCAAGCGGTGATGTGCCGCATCATAATGGTATACCCCAGGGGGCAAATCGTCGATTTTTAAATACAGGTATAATTCGTTTGGATACAATCCTCCTCCGGAGGGAACAAACCGTCGCGACGAGAACATTGAGTCGAAGGAATGGAAGGACTGTCGAAATTGCGTGAGCCCGAATACATACCAGAGCATATGGCCGATTTCAAGAAGTCCTGGCTTCGCAGGCGCTCTCCGCTCTTCAAGCGTCAGAGGAACTTCCGATGAGAGCGGAAATATAGTCAAGCCGCGGTAGAGTTTGTATGGAAGCGGAGCGTCTTCCCAATCCGCAATCCAGTCGGCCGGTCTGATCTTCTCGATGTCGAAATGCAAATTGTGCAGAAAATATTCCGGATTCATCCATCTCCCTCCTTGTTAGAAAGTATGCCTAGCTTACGGAAACGGATGCGGATACGGATTGAGCTGTTCCATCGTCAGAGATTGTTCCGCATACCCGAGTTCCGCCGGCACCCTCAACACCCTTTCCAGCCCTGCAAGGCGGGTAAACCGATGTCCGAACGTCATCGGCAGCATTCCCGGAATCAGCACTTTCACGCAATGCAGTCCATTGCGTGCAATTTCCTGTCTTGTCTGGTTCACCACGATCACATCGAGGTTGAACCGGCGAAACGACTGGAGTATGTCTTTCAGGTCATCGGTCAAATCCTTATGCTTCGCCTTCCGTTCGAACTCCTCGTCGAACGCTCGTAATGGGCGATTTTCATCCAGTAAAAATTGCAAACGCTCCTCCGCTTGCGGCAAACCGCACAGCATGGAATGGTCTCCCATTTGCTGCACCAGGAAAGGATCGTCCAGCATTTGCTCAACCTTCCCGCGGTTCACCTCAAATCTCGTATCAAGCGCCTGCATCGTGCCGGCCAATTCGTGGACCGCGCTTTTCACCGCACGTACTGGATCCGGATGAGCGCCGGCCGAACAGATAAGATTCGCTCCTTTTTGTTTCCCGTTCTTCGCCACCGCCCAAACGCTGGGAATCCCATGCTCCATGGTCGTATTAAATAAATAAACATTATATCCCGTCATCGCCTGCAAACGATTCACCATTAACCTCAATTCCAAATCGTCAGCGGAGTATGGGTCGACACGCGGAACAGGCAATTGCGCGTACCAAGTCAAGAGAAACGAATCGCGTTCCGCCACTTCTAAGATGCCGTACAAAATAGCCTCCTCTAAACTTCCGCCTAACGCGCATCCGTTGGAAGTTTCATAGACGAAGCTATCCCGGGAATCGGAGTTGTAATAGACTAGCGACTGCGGAACCAGGATGGGACTCTCTAGCAGCATCGAATAACCCCATACCCAGTTCATTGAACGGTCGGGATCAAACGGTTTAAACGGATAATTAGGCAGCTCATACTGTTCCTTGGAGTGCAATCCTACCTTGGCGGGATTGAGCGCTTGATGAGACAAATTGCGGAAGCTGTCCCGGATCGCCGCACGGTTGCCGCGGGGAGCCAGACCGCAGTACCGCTCCAAGCCCTCCAAGATCGCCGTTAACTCGCTTTTTGCATACGAGTGAGTGCGGCCGCCGGTTGCCACATCCTCATTCCATAACGGCACATTCACGCTCGCATCGGCAAACGTGGACATGAGATCGGGCATTTTCCGGTTTATTATGCCGGTCCGATGGTCCACATAATCTTTGACCAAAACTTCCTGCATGTCATCGATCGGACGGCAGCGGTAACTCTCAACATTCGTCTTCGGATTTGGCTGCAGCGAAATTTGAGCTTCTTCCGGCGAATCATCAGGTAACTCACCGCAAACCGGGCATAGCGGGTCGGGCAGAAAATAGTGGCGCGAGCTGTGCAACGTATTCAGGTCGATCAAAAATATCCGTCCTTCCAAGAGGACCTGCCTGTCTTGCAGCACCTTATGCGTCTCCGCCACAATCAGGTGAGCCATGTGCCAAAGGCCCGTGCGCGATGCCCAGGCGTCACGTTTGATTGCTTCTCGGGCAGCAAGCCCCCGCTGCAGATCGCGCATCTCCATTCGGTCCAATCCCGCTATTAGGCGCCGCATGTCGGCACATTGGGAGCATCCCGGCGCACCTTCACGTACCAGCGGCCCGATCACGCCTTCGCTAAATGTAACGAAGCCGCGAAGCCATGGGATGCCGGCCGATTGCAGCACCTCCTCCGCCTCGCGATGTACGAAGGGATGCCAGGTATCGTGGAGCACCAGAACTAAATCCGCAATTTCCGGAACGATTGCCTTGAAATCGGTCTGTCGGATGACCTCGTACTGCGCCGACAATTGTTCGCAGACGAAGTCCGGCAATAATCCTTCTCCGACGACCGCGACAACAGCGCTCATCAGGATTCCTCCTCCCGCAGCAGCACCCCAAATACGCCTGGCAGCACCTCTTTCAAAAGAGGTTCCAACGCCAAGTCGAACACCATCAGCTGTCTGCGGTTCCGCTTCAAAATCTGCAAAGCGGACTGCAAGACCTCCGTTTGGTCCGTCTCTTCACATGCCGGGATCTTAACAATTCGCGGCTCTTTTTCTTCCAGATGAACCGACGAAACCACTATCGCTTCCGTCTCGAGGCCTGACGCTTTGTTTTGAGCCTTCGAAAGCGCCTGTTGCAGCGCCTTCCGCAACGCGTTAGTGACGTTCAATCCCGCACTCCCATACCAGGACCCTCCCGTACCGACCCACACTGTAGGGAAGCCGGGTACTTCCTCTCCGAAACCCAAAATCGGTACCCCTTGCATGGTGGTTAGCGCCTGCAAATAATATCGACAGCGTTCATCTTCTACCGAATGTAACTGCATTCGAAAAACAGGAGACTTCCGATTCGATAGTTGCTTGTCGAACTCCTTATTCAAGCATTTTTCCAATCCGCGGCATATGCCTTCAGCAACCGTTTCTCCCGCTCCGACACCGACAAAGTCATGGCTTTCGATCATACCGCCCACTGCTTCCTGTCGTACCGAAATCGACGTAAAAAGCTGGCCGGCCATTCGTGACACGTACGCTTCAATTCCTTCCAAAGCCGAGTTCCGTCGCGCTTCCTCATGTGTCAAACCTGTGCAGATAATATCCGGCAAAAGTTCAACCGGTCCTGCCGACAGAGGATCGGCTGCTTGAACGCGACACTGGGGGAGCGGAAGCTGGCTCAATTCTCCCTCCTCCCAACTATAGAAAATCCCGGAATGCGGCGATGTCAATAAACTGAAGTTATGCAGCAATATGCTAGACTTACTCCTGCCTGAATCTCGTTCGAGCAGCAAATCAAGATCTTGTATCCGTTCGGCCGCTTTATTTCCTGTAACCAGGGGATGAGGCGTAAACGAATGCCAACTTCCTTCCAATGTCTCCAGATCCAATAAGAAAAACTTATTATTCCGTTCCGAGTCTGTCACACCTGTAACTTTTTTCAACAATTCAAACACGATCACATTTGCCAATATTGATCCTGCCGTCGAAGAGAAGTCGTGCAATTCCGGATCTTTGCAAAGCGCGGATCGGTGTATGCGCCGCCATGCCGATTCCCAACATCCCTCAATATCCAGATGCACCAGCGGACCCGCTAATCCCGCCTGCTGCACAATCACGGAGGGGATAAATATTTTCTTGTCGTCCCTGCATGCTGCATGAATATCCTGTAATTCCTTGATATCGCCCTCCTGCGACACAAACAAAACCGAATCGAACGATTGAACCGCCTCCCGCCAAAAATCAACCCCTTCCTTCTGCAAAATGATCTCTTCTACCGCCACCTCAGGGTCCGTATTGCGGGCATGCTCCTCCAATTCCGCCAATCTGCGCCGATTCGTGGGCATCGAGTCCGTAAGAAGCATATGAAACCTCGGTAACCCGGATTGTAACAATGCAAAAACCAATGAAACAAAAAACGGGCCGCACCCGACCGCTAGTACTTTATTCTGACGATAGGATTGAAACCGGTATGCGCCGGAGTCGCTTACATTGTCCAAAAATTCAATTTGAGACGCGTATTTCTTGAGCACTTGAGCGGGCAATTGATGGGCACGATCCAGCCTTACATCGCGAACGAATCCGTTTCGGTATAACATTTCAGCGATATTATACACCTGTTTCCGGTATTGATCCGGCAATCCGTCCGTCAAATCTTCCAACGTATGCTCTCCGTTTAACATCGGCAACAGTTTCTCAATCCACCGGTCAATCGTTTTACCTGTTACTCGGAACGAACATAAATTATTCCTGAAGTACACGCCGCCATTCGGATCAGGAATATAGAAAGTGTCCGCTTTCACTTTCAGACGCATAGAAGAGTTTAACATTGTCATTCCGTTCCTCCTGACATTGCTTTATTACCCTATGTATGGGTACGGCATCGATTTAAATGTGAAACTCCGCCGATAAAACTTATTACCGGCGGAGTTTGGACTATTACTTTATTTTCAATCTCCATCTCTTTACTGCGCGTGGCAGTGTGCGGCATGACAATGCGCGTGGCAATGCGGCGCTGCATGACAATGCGCGTGGCAATGCGGCGCTGCATGACAATGCGCGTGGCAGTGCGCCGCATGACAATGCGCATGGCAATGTGTGGCATGACAATGCGCGTGGCAATGTGCGGCATGACAATGCGCGTGGCAGTGCGCCGCATGACAATGCGCATGGCAATGTGTGGCATGACAATGCGCGTGGCACTGTGCGGCATGACAATGCGCGTGGCAGTGCGCCGCATGACAATGCGCGGCGTGACAATGCTGATGGCAATGCGCAGCGTGACAATGCTCATGGCAATGTGCAGCGTGACAATGCGCATGGCAATGGCCACCAACGTATTGTTGACCCAAACCATTACCGTACGTGCCCGGATATTCCCTGGGAGTCACATTGCCACCGACAAAATTGTCGACACTCAACGTTTGAAGCTCTTGTTTAAATTCATTCATTTTTACAACCTCCGCTTATTTTGTAAGAAGTAAAAGTAACGAAGATAATCAATTGTCTACGGCTCAAAACCCATTTACGATTCCGACCGTCGAAAATCTCCCTTCGACATGTGTATGAACCCATGCCCAATATGGTTACTTGTCTAGAAAATTGTATAAGTTTGGAAAATGTTTTTTTGATTGGGTACATGAAAAAAAGCCAATCATACCGCGATTGGCTTTTTGTAGGCTGTTCGTTCCCAACGTCTAACCCTACTCCACTTTAACGTGTGCAGTGGAATAAGCGTTGTAACCGTATCCCTTTCGGTTCCATCTCGCTGTTTCCGGTTGAATGGAACCGGACGAATCCGCGGCTCTCGACATAATCGTATACTCCCCTTTTTGTGTAACGACCCATGTATAATTCCAGAATGTCCAGCCGTATGGATTTCCCGGCACAGGTTGAATAGCGGCCCGGTTCCAGTTCTCCCCGCCGTCGACGGAAATTTCAACAGTTGTGATGAATCCTGTTCCCGACCAAGCCATTCCATACAATTGATGCATCCCCGTATCCAATACATTCCGGTTCAGCGGTTGCTGGATGATGGAATTGACATGAATCGTCGTAACGGGCGTTTTCCCTTCATCGCTATCTTTTTCCGGATAATATACATAATCGATCTCTTGGAACGGTCCGTTGAAATGGGTATCGATGACAGTAATGCGTCTAAGCCATTTGACGGAGGCCATCGCATACCATTGGGGAACAACTAAACGCAGCGGATAACCTTGCTTGTATGGGATCGGCCTCCCGTTTAGCGCATATGCAATTATCGTATCCGGATGCAGCGCTTTGTCCAAAGTCAGACTTCTTGCAAAAACAAACTCGCCTTCAATATCGGTGCGCTTTCCGCTATCGTGTCCCTCAAACACGATTTCCTTGGCAGCCGCATTCAATCCGGTGAACTTCAACAGATCTCTCAAAGCGACTCCTCTCCATACGCCCTGGCTGACGGCTCCGCCTTCCCACTGTTCACCAAAAACTTTCGGCCGGAAATGCGCCCTGTTGTTTCCGGAGCACTCTAATACAACCGCGAACTCTTTGGACGGCATACGGAGCAAGTCCTGATAATGGAACGTCAGCGGCCTCTGAACTTCTCCGCCTATAGAAAGCAAAAACGACTGCTCGGATAAGACTGGATAGGAAAAATGATTTCTTCTAAAGAAGTAATATTCCGGGGTAATGGCCGAAGAAATAAAATGGATCGGGTGCTCCTGATTTTCAGGGATCAATCCTCGGGTAACCAGATAAGGCTTAATGTCCGGAGTACGCAATGTTACCACCCTACGGTCTAATATTTGGCATTAGCTACTTAGATTTATATGATTCGCAGGATAAGAATACTCGCGTTCGCCGCAAAAAACACCTCCGCTAAATCGTGTTAAACCCGAAGGTCTCACTTCGGGTACCGCAAAGGAGGAACTCGTCTTTCGCGCCTCACGCTCTACTTCAAACTTAGGGATATCGTCGGGAATGATCAATACGGACACCCCTTTTTGAGTATACGCCGCTCTGATGGCCTGATTGACGACAGTCGGAAGCTGTTCCGTAGACATCACGCGTTGCGAATATACCGCTACATCGTCAAACAACCGATCCAAGTTCACCTCTTGGAAGAAATCCGAACCGAGTAAATCCGTTTCAACCTGTCCGGCGATGGCCAACACCGGCGCTTTGTCGAGCTTCGCATCGTATAGACCGTTGAGCAAATGGATCGCTCCCGTCCCGGCAATACCCATACACACTACGCTTATTTATATTGCACTCGTGTCCGTTATTCTCCGGGCACCGAGTGCATAATACATATGAATATATGCTCGTATAATGGAGGAAAGCGCTATGACAGAAACCAACCGTAATCATGGACATGGAGGCCATCATGGCCACGGGCATCACGGACATAGCCACGTCCCCAACAACAAAAAGGGGTTGGTGATTGCTCTTTCGATTACTATAGGAATCATGCTGCTGGAGTTTTTCGGCGGTTTGCTTACAAACAGCTTGGCCTTACTGTCCGATTCCGGACATATGCTGAACGATGCCGCTTCGTTGGCGCTTAGTTTATTCGCATTATGGTTATCCGCTAAAGCGGCGACTCCGGAAAAAACTTACGGCTATCATCGTTTTGAAATTCTGGCTGCTTTATTAAACGGTGTAACGCTCTTTATCATTGCATTTTTTATCGCAAGAGAGGCTTATGAGCGGTTTCTTGCTCCCCCTGAAGTGGCGAGCGGCTCGATGATGGCCATTGCGTCGATCGGTTTGCTTGCGAATTTGGCCAGCGCCTGGGTGTTGGTAAAACAAAGCGATGTTAAAGATAATGTGAACGTAAGAAGCGCATATTTACATGTGCTTGGAGACGCTCTCGGATCTGTGGGAGCTATTGCAGCTGGAATCTTAATGCTGGCATTCGGCTGGTACGTCGCGGATCCAATCATCAGCGTGTTTGTCGCCGTATTAATTCTGCGGGGAGCATGGGGAGTAATGAAACAAACCGTGCACATTCTGATGGAAGGTACACCGTCGTCCATTCGGTCTGAAGAGGTACAGGAGGCTCTGGAAAACATCCCAGGTGTCAGGAACGTTCACGATCTTCACATTTGGACGATTACTTCAGGCCTCGACTCTTTAAGCGCGCATTTGCTGGTGGAACAAGAAGCGGATGAACAGATTATACTCCAGCACGCAATCAAGTTAATGCAGGAACGATTCCGAATAATGCACTGCACCATTCAAATCGAGACGTCCGATTTACAACACGCGGAATTAAAAGTGTGAAAGCAAACGGCTCTGTAACCCCTTGTCCTCACATATTCCCGATTGTCGCCTTTCCCGACAAATAAGCAAACTACTCCGGACTAATTGTACGAAATGGCTGACTAATGGGTGATTTCGGCGTGAAGTTGGCGGAAATAAGCAGCTTCATCCTGACTAATAGTCAGGAATGGCGACTAATGATTGTGCAGCCCCTCTTGCGAACTCCCGGCCGCTGAGTCCCAACTCCGCCCCACACTCGCGTGACCTGCTTTGTCAGGAAAGGCGACTTTGTTGACTTGTTCAGACAGCGGTCATAAAAAAACGGAAAACCCTTTGGAAAAGGTATTCCCGCTTATTCTTCCTACGCAACAATCGCTTTTAATTGCTCAATAGTCACGCGTTCCATAAACTTTTTGAACTTTTCTTTTCCTTTAGCGTTCTCTTTATAGTAGGCAATCAATTTTGAAACGACGGGCGCCAATTGTTCTTCCGACACACCTTCTAGAAACAGCGTCGCAACGGAAGCTTTAAGGCCTTTCGGCTCGCCGCCGATATAGATGTTGAAAGTGTCCCTCGTCTTGACGACTCCGATATCCTTAAGCAGCGGTTCGCTCGTGCCAAGTCCGCATCCGGCATATCCGACCTTCAACGGAGTTGGAGTTTCAATACCCGCGATTGCGCGATTCAGCTTCTTGGCCGCTTCCAATCCGGCATCTTCCGCTCCTCTGCAGAAATGGCAAGCGATCAGGCTTTTCGTTGCGAAACCGGCAGGATACACTTCAAGTCCGACCTTGCGGAGCTCTTCTTTCACTTCATCCAATCGGCCGGTTTCCACTTCAACGTAAAGCTGTTTAAACGAGGTCATCTCGATCTGCGCATCGGGTCCTGCGAGGAAACCGATGCGGCTTAACTGCTCCGGAGTAAACAAACTTCCGCCGACTTGAATAGCGGGAGCGACCGCAATTTTCATTTTCTCCCCCATATTATTACTCTCCCTTAGGTTCGGATCTTCACCCGCTGCAATCGAAGCGCATTAAGCACGACCGATACGGAGCTCAGAGCCATGGCTGCGCCGGCGACCCAAGGCGCCAGCAGCCCGATCGCCGCGATTGGAATACCGAGCGTGTTGTAGGCAAGCGCCCAGAACAAATTTTGCTTAATGTTGCTCATCGTCCGGCGGCTCATATAAATCGCGTCCGCGATGCTCGTAAGATCTCCGCGCATGAGAGTGACGTCCGCCGCTTCCATTGCGACGTCGGTGCCCGTGCCGATGGCCATTCCGATATTTGCTGTCGCAAGCGCCGGGGCATCGTTGATGCCGTCGCCGACCATGGCCACTTTCTTCCCTTGCCGCTGCAGCTTCTTCACTTCTTCCGCTTTGCCTTCCGGAAGCACTTCCGCCAACACATGATCGATACCGACTTGCGATGCGATCGCTTTGGCGGTCCGCTCGTTATCGCCCGTAATCATGATGACTTGGATACCCATTTCCTTCAGGCGCGATACGGCTGCCTTAGAAGTTTCCTTAATCGTGTCCGCAACTGCGACGATACCTGCGTATTGCTTGTCGACGGCGGCCAGCATCGCCGTCTTGCCGGCTTCCTCCAAGCGTGACATCGCATCGTATGCCGCTTTCGCGTCGACATCATATTTCTCCATCAGGCGACGCGTGCCGATCAACAACTCTTTACCTTCAACTGACGCACGAATGCCGTATCCGGGAATTGCTTCGAAGTCTTCGGTCGCGGGCAGCGTAATGCCCCGTTCTTGACTGCCGGCCACAATCGCTTCGGCAAGCGGATGCTCCGAGTTTTTCTCCGCCGCTCCGACCAACCGAAGGAATTCCGTCTCGTCCCGATCGGTGATCACGTCGGTCAGCTCCGGTTTCCCTTTCGTTACCGTTCCCGTCTTGTCGAGGATGACAGCGTCGAGCTTATGCGTCTGCTCCAGATGCTCGCCGCCTTTAAACAATATGCCAAGCTCCGCCGCCCGGCCGGATCCCGCCATAATGGATGTCGGCGTCGCAAGACCCAACGCGCAAGGGCAGGCGATAACGAGAATCGCGATCGCTTTCTCCAACGCGCCGGCGAAATCTCCCGGCGTTACGGCAAAGTACCAGATCAAGAAGGCCAAGACTGCAATTCCGACTACGATGGGAACGAATATGCCGGAAATGACGTCAGCTACCCGTTGTATAGGCGCCTTCGAGCCTTGCGCTTCCTCTACCACTTTAATGATTTGCGCAAGCGCCGTTTCTTTCCCGACCTTCGTCGCTTGAATTTTCAGCATCCCATACTTGTTGATCGTCGCTCCGATTACGGAATCCCCTGCGCGTTTGTCTACCGGGATGCTCTCCCCCGTCAGCATCGATTCGTCAACCGAGGAAGTCCCTTCGAGCACTACACCGTCAACCGCCACTTTATCGCCGGGACGAACGAGAACGATGTCGCCGACAATGACCTCATCGACCGGTATCGTCATTTCTTGACCGTCCCGCACGACGTGCGCGGTTTTCGCCTGAAGGCCCATCAACGACTTGATCGCTTCCGACGTGCGGCCTTTGGCCAACGCTTCAAACAGCTTGCCCAATATAACCAAGGTAATGAGAACGGCGCTCGTTTCAAAGTAGAGGGCCGGTGCGTGATGAGCCTCATTTCCGGTCAAAGACCAGAGAAGCGCCGAATACAAGCTGAAGAAATATGCCGCCGACGTCCCAAGCGCGATTAACACGTCCATATTTGCGCTGCCGTTCCGGAGCGCTTTATACGCGCCGACATAAAACTGCCAGCCGATATAAAACTGAACGGGCGTGGCAAGCGCAAATTGAAACCATGGATTCATCAAAATCTCGGGCATATAAATCCAGGATGTGAATGAGAAGTGGCTTACCATGGCCCATACCAACGGGAATGACAATATGGCGGAGACGATCAATTTCTGCTTTTGACGCCGTATCTCTTTAAGTCTGTGTTCCCCTCGGTCAGCTTGCTCCTGTTTAATAATCGCCTTATAACCGAGCTGCTGCACTTTCTTTTGCATGTCCGGTACGGACACTTCACCCGGCGAAAACTCCACATGCGCCGATTCCAACGCAAAGTTCACCGTTGCCTTCGTGACGCCGGGCAATTTATTTAAGCCCTTCTCGATCCGGTTCGCGCAAGCGGCGCATGTCATGCCTTCCAGTTGAAAATCCACGGTCTCTTTAACGGTGTCGTAACCGAGCTTCTTAACCGTTTCTTCCAGCCGGTTCATGTCGACCTTCACAGGGTCGTAAGTTACGCTTGCTTTCTCGAGGGCGAAATTTACGTTTGCGGCGTTGACCCCTTCGATTTTGTTCAAACCTTTCTCAATTCGGTTCGCACATGCCGCACAGGTCATACCGGTAATTTGGAGCGTCGTTTGTTTCGTATTTTGCGTTGCCGCTTCCATTTCCGATCCATCCCTTCTGTCGAGTCAAGGTCAATTCGCGCAAGCTTTACGCCACTACATCGTAACCTTGCTCTTCAATCGCTTCCTTCACCGCATCAAGCGTCAGTTTGCCTTGGTCGAATTCAACCGCTACGGTGTTTGCTGCCAGATCGACTTTTGCCGTCGCGCCGATCTCCTTCAACGCTCCTTCGATCGAGTTCACGCAATGTTGGCAGCTCATGCCTTCCACTTTCAATGTTACATTGGTCATTGTAATTCGCTCCTCATTGTATTATTTTCCTTTCTTGATTCTTAGTATACCCCCGTACCCTATATTTAGTCAATAGCTTTTTCTCGTTAATGTTAACTTATTGTTTCGCGTTGCTTCTTACCTTTATTCATCCGTTACAAGCATTCTTCCGTTTTTATTGACATTGCCTAGGCAGCACGAACCCTGCGGTTTGTTCACTTCGCAACCGCATCGCCGTGCTCTCACGTGGCCGGCGAGACTTTGTTAAAGATGACAAAAAGAAAAAAGCCGGGATTCGACCCAACTTTTACGGATAACTTATTAGTGGTGCTCGTAATTTTGTTCTTTATCTTGTTTTTGAACTGAGTTAATTTCCGTTATTTTACCTACGATGAATTGCTTTGTCGGCATTATCTTTAACCTGTAGAATAAGCTTGGGTATGTCAAAGCAATTATTCAAATACTTATTTGAACATTTTATTCATCAAAAGGTTCCTTAAATCATGGTGCAACAATAAATCGGGCTAACCGTTAGTCATCTATGATGACTTTTGGGACAGCCCCTACAGTTAAGTTATCCGTAAATTTATAGCATTCAGTTTATATGAGCATCAGGATATTTCCTTTTTCGACAGTTCATCCTCTGTCAATTCAATTATATTGGAGGACGTTGATTTCAATGTTTCAATTTCTTTCATCAACTTATGGTTTTGTTCCATTAGATCCGCCAAATGAATTTGCAGCTGCTGGATTACTATATCCGTTCCATGGCTTTGTGCCGAAGCGGTTTTAGACTCTTTGCTTCCGCCGAACATGCCTTTCATACAAAAGAGCATCATCAAAGGGCAAGCTAATAAGGCTAGAACCTGTAACCATTGCAAGCTTATTCCTCCTCATGATGTTATTGTTGTAACATGGCTTTTGTTTTCTCATATTCATCAAAGGTAATTTCGCCTTTCGCAAGACGAATTTTTAATAAATCAAGCGGACTCAAGCTTTTATCCATTTCAGAATGCGTTTGTTTATTATTGTGTTTTGAAGAAGATCCGCAGCAACCCATAGTTCACGTCTCCTGATCCTCATAGGATTCCATAAATTTGCTGCAGGAGTTCATCATTTGTTTGCCTTCCGGCGAATCCATTGCATCCATCATCTTCTGCATGCCTTTATTCTCCATCATCTGCATCATGCCGTTCATTCCGTTTTCGCTCATCATGTTGCCCATGCCTTGCGGCCCGTCCGATTGAGCTGCAAATACTTGCTGTCCGGCAATGACTAATGCCGCTAAAACGAATGTAGCGATCAACATCGTCTTTCTGTTCTTCATTTGCGTTGCCTCCTCCTTCGTTAATCTTACAAGGATAAGTCTATCCGTAAATTGTGAGGAAAGCGTGATGATTGTATGATGAACTAGTGATATTCATTTCGGATCGCCTTTTTTTCTTCTGATCATAATGTACAAAATTCCTGCGATTACAGCCGGTATGCCGATCCATAGACAGATTTGGATTAGATTATTCAAGTAGGCGGTAAGTGAGGAAGGATTCATCATGGACGTCGCCGACATCGTCAAACAGGATAATCCGACAATCACCAATGAAACGGCAATTAACCACTCAGTCAGTTTCACGAGCATCCCCTCCAACCGGAAGTATAATCTCGAAACGCGTTCCTTTACCGATCTCGCTAAATACCTGGATCGCGCCACCCTGCAACTCCACCAACTGTTTGACGATGGCCAGCCCTAATCCGGTCCCTCCATATTCTCTGGAGCGAGACTTTTCCACACGATAAAATCGTTCGAAAATATAAGGCAATTCGTGCGCCGGAATCCCGACACCGGTATCTTCAATTACCGTAATGAGCTCGCAGGCAGCGGAATGGATGACTTGTACCCAAATGGACCCTTGCTCCGTATAACGGATGGCATTATCCAGCAAATTGAAAAATACTTGCTCCATTCGCAATCCATCCACATATACAAGCGGAAGATCATCCGGCAATTCCATACGGATCTTAAGCCCCTTGCCGCTCGCCTTCGGCTCGATTTTCCGAATCACGTTGATGATCAAGTCGGACAAATCGGTCGATTCCATCTGCAAGCTGATTTTGCCTTCCTCCATTTTCGACAGTTCAAACAGATCGTAGATCAAATGTGATAAACGAACCGATTCCTGATAGATGATATCCAAGTACTTCCGCTTTTCTTCTTCCGTTTCATAGAGCTCCTCTTTCAAAACTTTCGCATACCCTTCCAGATGAGTCATCGGTGTGCGCAATTCGTGGGACACATTCGCCAAAAACTCCCTTCTCGTGTCCCGATATCGCTGCAAGTCGACAGCTAAATCATTCACCGCTTTCGCTAAAGAACCGACCTCGTCGTCGGAAGGAATGCGCACCCTTACATCCAAATCTCCTTTGGAGATCCGGCGGGTTGCGTTCTCCATCTGAATTAACGGTTCCGAAAGTTTTTTAGAAACAATAAATGTAAATCCAAGCGCCAGAAAAAATGCGCCTATACTCGATAGTATCAGCAACTGCCTTACTTTTTGCAGCGATTCGTCCATTCCGCTCACTGACGAAAAGACGAATACGGATCCGTAATATTGGTTTTGGTTGATGACCGGTTGACCGATCGCGATGAAACGTTCATCCGACGAGGTGTCTTCCATTTCAATTTGAACGGACCTGCCTTGCTCCAGAAGCTTTCGTTCCGCCTCGGCAATACGCAATTCCTCGCCGATCCATGCAATTCCCGAATTGGCGATTACCCGCCCTTCTACATCCGTTATCACCAATTTGACATCCGAATAGGCGGACATCATTTCGATCATGCCGACGGTCATCGCATCCCGATTGGAGGCGATCGCATCCGCATAACGCGAAGCTAATTTCCCAATTTCCTTTTGCACTTGATTGTAATAAAAACCGGTAATAATTTGATTCATAACGAAGCCTAGAGGCAGTAAAATGACCAAAAACAGCAAAATGATCGTTCCGCCCAGCTTTACAACAATTCGATTCACTCTCATTAGGGTTCCTCTGAAGGTTCAAATTTGTAGCCAACTCCCCACACCGTTTGGATCGGCATGAAAGACAGGTCCGCAGCACGCAATTTCTCGCGAATCTGTTTTACATGCGTATCCACAGTACGGGTATCTCCGAAGAAATCCTCCCCC
Source organism: Paenibacillus alkalitolerans (assembly GCF_016482785.1). Taxonomy (GTDB): domain Bacteria; phylum Bacillota; class Bacilli; order Paenibacillales; family YIM-B00363; genus Paenibacillus_AE; species Paenibacillus_AE alkalitolerans. Next base: position 21,660 of record NZ_JAEMXM010000028.1, read on the forward strand.
CAAACCTGTTGCAGACATATTTCCCGAGTAAACGCACGGTTCGGATGACTTGCCAAGAAATGCAGGAGGTCAAATTCCTTGGGCGTTAAGTCGATCGGTTGATCCTTAACTTTGACCTGCCGGGCTTCCGGATATATTTGGAGGTCCTGGAAAGAAATCATCGTTGGAAGCTGATCCGTTATATTGGGCATACCGGAGCGGCGCAACAGCGCAAACACGCGGGCAATGAGCTCATCGGGTTCGAAAGGTTTCACCACATAATCGTCCGCTCCGAGATGTAGCCCCTGCACTTTATCTTTTGTCTCCGTACGTGCCGTAAGCATCAGGATCGGCGTTATTTTCGTTTGCCGAACTCGTCTGCATACTTCCCACCCGTCCATGTCCGGCATCATAACATCCAGTAAAATGAGATCAAACGACTGTTGTTCAATGAGCTTCAGCGCCTCATGACCGTTCGCCGCTTCCGTTACTTGAAACCCGCTTTTGGTAAGATAAATACGAAGCAGATTTCGCGTATTCCATTCATCGTCTACGACAAGCAGATGTAATTTTGACATAGGCGGGTCCTTTCTACTCCATCGGGCCGGGAATGTAAATAAGATAAGAGACAATCGATTCATTGCCATCTGCGGACTCGAGAATCACATCCATATTTAACAGCAGGAAGAATATCCCGGCCATTCGCTGAATCGCAAGTCCCCAACGTTTTGTTTTACGAACCATCCTCCGATCAAGTCCAAAGCCGACCGCCAAACCTGCGAAGAGAAGATACGGCATCGCGGTTCCCACCGCAAAGATCGGAGGAAGCACAAACCCGAATGGCGCGTTCAAAGTCAACGGCATTAGGGATCCAACAAACAATAGAAACATGAAATTCGTACATCCCTTTTTACCTCGGTATATCATTTATTATTTGCAGTCGGACAGCATAAAAACATAATTGTATTATAGGACAAAAATGTGATGAAAGTTTGAGCATGAAGTATTAGTCACGCGTAAATACAAAAGGCCGCCCCTATCGGAGCAGCCATCTTAACTCTTCCTTTCTCACTTTTACCGCGTCTCGACTTTCAATAATCTTCGTTTTTGCTCGAACTCTTCATCATTAATTTCACCTTTAACATAGCGTTCTTTTAAGATCATCAGGGGACGATCTTCGACTCTGCACTTCCTCATTAACAATCGTGCCACGATATAAACCGTTACTCCCAAAACAACAATGAAGAGAATTAAACCGAGTACCATGATGAAACACATCATTACCATCATGGAGCCATCCATCATCATAGAACCGTCCATCATTATACATCCCTCCTGTCATTAGGATTTTCATTCCCTAATCTAATCATTCCCCTTTGTATTGTGATTCCGGGATTGCATCGACATATGTGCGTTGTCCGCTCGATTCATGTCCCGAAATAGTACGTATGCCAAGGAAATCTGCAATCTGTGCGCAACAATTTGCGACGCTTGCGCAGCCGAATGCCACAAATTCCAAGACACTCATTGCAAACAGTGCGATGATGAGTGCCGAAAATGTGCGGAAGAATGCCGTAAAATGGCTGCCTAATTTCAGTGTTAATAATATGAAGAAAGACTTGCTTTTGATAGAGCGAGTCTTTCTCCGTTTACGTTTCGTTTAACTATTTTCGTTTCATTCCACAACCAGGTATCCTCCATACATCCCCATGCCGCATGTAAACAGGTATTTGCCCGGCTTCGTCGGAGTCAATTCAATCGTCGATTTTCCTTGCTGAAGAGGTTGTTGGATGTTGAAATCCTGCATCACCAAGAAGGAAAGACATCCGCCTCTGTAATCCTTCTGAAAATGCAGCTTGGCGGGCACACCGGCTTTCAATTTGATTTCCTGTGGCGAATATCCGAATTTCTCAACCGTGACAGTGGCTTCCTGCACTCCATTAACCTGTTGCGCTTGTACGGTTTCCGCCGCTTGCGCCGTTTCAACGGATGCGTTCGTTGCCGTGAAAAGATTGGAGAAACCACCGCTTTGGTTTGCCACGATCAAAATCACAAGAAGACCGAATCCGATGGCAAAAAATCGCGTGCTCGGCACCCCTTCTTTTTGCGAAGATGCCGCCTTCTTCTTCGGTTCAACACGGGCTTCTTCATGAATCAACTTAATCAGTAAATACATGACGACCGCAAAAATAACATCTGCAAATAAAATGATCAGAGCCGGCGATTGGTAAATCACCATAACTCCAAGCATGGCTCCCATCATACCGCCCATAATCCCGGCTAGCAGGCCGTCCATTGCAGCCATAAGGCTGACCGGCTTGCCGGTAAAATACCCGACAACAATGGAGAAAAGAAAATACGGCGTTTAATCTCGGAAACGGAACGTATAAACTGACCGGAAACTTTCTACATACCGCCGGCACGATGTATATGGAAGTAGAGGCCTGGAAAGCGGACGAAAGCAAGGTGGTCTTCCCCTTCCGCATTGTCGTTCCCGGTGAGATTCGTTTATTTGAATAGTGCGAAAATCGAAGCGTCCCGAGTTTGGGACCCTTCCAGTTTTATGATTGCCTAATCAACAGTTCTCTAGATCTGGATGGCTCTTTCGCATAATACTGGTTAAATCTGGGCATTTTACCAGTAATGCATTATCAAGCACATGCAAGGAGAGATCAGAAATGAAGCGTCAAAACCTCTACTCACTCAACATTTCTGCGAAACCGCCGCAAAAATGCCGCAACTGTGTTTGGGGCCATTGGAATGGAAGTACGCAGTTTTGTCCAAAACCGGTGTGTGAAGGATATATGTTTTACAGGAGCGATTTCCCGTAGCGGTTAGATTCACACAACCTTTTGTTTATTCAGTGGGATAGGCGTACACTGTCCGACATCAGACTTTTCAATTACTGAGACCCTTAAATAAGCTGCCTGATGGTGGCTTCTTCCGCTCTATTCCCCTTTTTGTTTTTGTTTTCGGATCGCCCGGACGATCGCTCTTTGCTTATTAGTTCGGTAGCGCCAGATAAATAAAGCTCCTGCAATTCCCGCGACAAGAGCTATAAAGTAGAATAATTCATCCATCACTAACCACCCACTTTCCAGTGTAATCACCGCTTGTCATTCTGTTAGTTCAAGCGCGAACAGGCTTCCAGCCGCGCAAAAACAAGGTATTGGTCACGACAGAGACCGAACTGAACGCCATCGCTGCGCCGGCAAGAATGGGAGTTAACCATCCGAATGCTGCTACCGGGATAAGGATTGCATTGTAGGCAAACGCCCAGAACAAGTTTTGGCGAATTTTCCTCATGGTCGCTTTGGAAAGCCGGATCATATTGACAATGCCCATCAGGTCGCCGCGCATCAGGGTGATATCGGCGGCCTCGATGGCCACATCCGTTCCGGTTCCGATCGCGATGCCGATATGTGCAGCCACCAATGCAGGGGCGTCGTTAATGCCGTCCCCGACCATCGCGACAATTTTCCCATCCTTTTTCAGCTTTTCCACTTCCGCCGACTTATCTTCGGGCAGCACTTCCGCAAGAACACGGTCCACCCCTACTTGTTTAGCGATGGCCTCCGCGGTTCGGCGATTATCGCCCGTAATCATGATGACCTCGATACCCATTTCTTTCAACAATGCAATCGCTCCGGCGGATGTTTCTTTCACGGTGTCTGCAACCGCAACGATCCCGGACAATTGATCGTCAACAGCCATGAGCATCGCTGTTTTTCCTTGTCCCTCGAGTTCCTCCATCGTATTTAATGCTTGATCGTTGATGTCAACGCCATATTTTTGCATAAGCTTCTTGTTGCCGATTCGAATCGTTTTTCCCCCAATGTCCGCTTCAATGCCGTATCCGGGAATCGCGTTAAATCTCGACACTTCGCCTACATCTAAACCTTTTTCTTTAGCGCCGTTCACAATAGCCTCGCCAAGCGGGTGTTCGGAACCGCGTTCAGCCGTTGCGGCCAATTGGAGCAATTCATTCTCTGAATAATCGCCGAACGTAACGATGTCGGTAACTTCCGGTTGACCTTTGGTAATCGTCCCGGTTTTATCGAGCACAACGGTGGTCAGGCGGTGGGCGCTTTCCAAATGTTCCGCGCCTTTAATCAGCACTCCGTTCTCCGCGCCTTTCCCGGTACCGACCATCACGGCTGTCGGCGTCGCGAGACCGAGGGCGCATGGGCAGGCGATAACCAGGACCGCTACTGCGCTAATGAGAGCGGGAGTCATACCCAATATAAAATAGGAAGCAACAAAAGTGACGATTGCGATCACGATCACGACCGGAACGAAAATACCGGAAATCTTATCGGCCAGACGCTGGATCGGCGCTTTCGAAACTTGAGCTTCTTCCACCAGTTTGATGATCTGGGCGAGTGCCGTGTCTTTGCCTACTTTGGTCGCTTTAAACTTGAAGGATCCGTGTTTATTGACCGTAGCACCGATTACGGTATCTCCTACATTTTTGGTCACGGGCATACTTTCTCCGGTCAGCATCGATTCGTCGACGGAGCTGCTGCCCTCGATCAGTTCTCCGTCGACTGGAATTTTTTCACCCGCTCGCACGAAAATAACATCGCCGACCACAACGTCTTCGATCGGAATATCGGATTCCTTGCCGTCCCGTATGACTCGAGCGGTTTTCGCTTGCAATCCCATCAGCTTTTTGATCGCTTCGGAAGTTTGCCCTTTCGCCCTGGCTTCGAGCAGTTTCCCTAGCACAATCAGTGTAATGATAATGGCTGCAGCTTCATAATAAAGTCCCATTGTTGCTCCCGTGATGGTAAGCGCCAAGCTGTAAAAATATGCGGCTGAAGTGCCCATCGCAACTAATACCGCCATATTCGCGCTGCCACCCCGCAAAGCTTTATAGGCCTCCGTGTAAAAATGTCCCCCGACATAAAATTGAACCACCGTTGCAAGCAAAAACTGAACCCACGGATTCAAATGAAACGCAAAACCCGGTAGAAATTCATATTCCATGGCAAAGTCGGAAACCATCTGAAGAAAGAACGGTATGGATAAGAGAGCGCCCAGCATAAACTTTTTCTTTTGCTCTTTGTACTCTTGTTCCCGCGACTGGCGTTCCGTATCGGCGTCCATTTCTTGCGCCGGTTTTGCTTCATAACCTGCTTTCTTCACGGCAGCAATCAATTGTTGCACTGTTGCGTTTCCGGCAATGTAGTCAATGGTCGCTTTTTCGTTCGCCAGATTGACGTGAGCTCTGATAACGCCTTCCACTTTTTTCAGTTCTTTTTCGATACGAGTCGCACACGCGGCGCATGTCATGCCGCTAACGGACAACGTAACTTTCTCTTCACGCACGCCGTACCCCGTTTTCTCTACACGTTCGATCAATTGATCCACTGTCGTTTCTCGCGGATCATAAACAACCGTGGCTTTCTCGGTTGCAAGATTAATGCTTACTTGTTTCACCCCTTGCACTTTCGAGAGATTTTTCTCGATCCTCGTTATGCACGCGGCACAAGTCATCCCGGTAATTCCGAGCGTGATTCGCTCCTCTCCGGGTTGCGCGTTCGGATGATCATGTGTTGTTGAAGTCATTGTGAATCCCCCTCTTATACGACCTCATACCCTGCATCTTCAATAGCATGTTTTACTTTGTCCAATTCGACGTCATTGTAAGAAACGGTAACTTTGCCTCCTTTGAGATCGACATCGACCGATTTCACGCCACCGATTTCCTTTAAGGCTCTCTCAATCGCATTCACACAATGGCTGCACGACATTCCTCTTACATCTAACGTTAAAGACTGAACTGCCATTTAAACTCATCTCCTGTTCAGTAGTGTGCATAAAAACATGATTATGTAGCATTATCGTAGTTCATATATGTGATAAAAGTATGATGAATTGTTGAAGGACGATTCAAGTTTTTCGTCCTTAAAGATTGCCGTTAAAGCTGGCATAGTGCGCTACGGCTCAATCATTAGGACATACTTGTAAGTTATCGCGGCGCTTTGAATCATTTGTTTCGCCGCTCCATCGGGCAATTGATTTACAGCGTTACTCAAATTGGTGCATGCTCCTTCATTCTTCAATACATTCATTGCAATGGAATCCACTACTTTGTACTTTACATGGTCCCCTCAACTGGATAGGTTATTCGCGTGTACCTGATCGGACATCCAGGACATTTCGTCATTTTTCCTCCCTTCATGATCGCATTTTACTCGAAAAACGCTTGTACTCCATTATTTTTAAAGATCCGGATCTTTGGAGACGCGTATTCGCCTGGGCGGCGAATCATCCCCACACAGGTTCCCGCAAAGATTATTGGCCGCATCTGTTTACGATGTGAGCGAATCGTTACCGGGTGCACCTTATAAACGGCGTACGGATCATTGTTTAAGGGAAGCTGCAGCAAGAATATATAGTCTCGCTTTACGTCATGCATGGAGTAATGTTGAACATGTGAACGCCGAGGAAGAAGATTGGTTTAAGGTTAGGTACTGTTTATACCCCCCGGTCGTTTCATACATTGCTTGGCGGACAAATGCGCTTCCCGTGAAATCCGGCGGCGCCGGATACGTAAACTTTCCGGGGTTGTTCCGAACCCATTCTTTCAATTCGTTCATCGATTTCGGAGGGTTTTTTACCTTATCCGAGTCGTAGACATACACGAATTGCGCTTTGCCCCATGGCGCTTCCAGTCCTTCCGTAGGCAGACCGAAGTCGCTGGCAATGTCCGGTGAGTCCAGGTTCACGTACTTTTGAGCGTTTGGCAGCTTCGAAGCAAAAGAACCCCATAGCAATGCGTTTTCTTTGGAAGTTTTAAAATTTTCACCGTTGATCCAGATGATGTCGATACTGCCCTTTTTTGAAGAAGCCTGCTTTTCCGCAAGCAGTTTATTGATAATGTCCTTTGTATCATTCATCGGAATCCGCTTCAGCGTAACATCCGATTCTTCTTCAACCGAGGGGCCGCCCATTCATCGATATACTTGTTGATCGAGTCGCTGCCGCCCCACATATACAGATTCACAGTTTGCCCTTTGGCTTGCTCCGTCAACTGCTCCCACTTTGCATTCAAAAAATCTTGATCTGGTCCGGAACCTCCTGTGCTCTTGTATTGTGAACAACCTGCGAGCACGATACTGAAAATAACAATAAATATCCATCCTGTCCAAGCTTTGCTTCGTCTCAATAATTTCATCTCCTTTTGCCCCATCGCTTACATTTTCTTTTTACTTTATCGCAATCCCTCTTTTGTCTCTGTAAGATAGCTTACAAAAGGGATTTTCAAACGCAGACTTAGCCGTTTTCACGGTCATTTAAAATTTTGTTAAGGCTGTTTGTCCCATTTAAATTTTTAAAGAGCGAATTGTATTTCAACAGATGCCTACGACACTAGTCCATACTATATACGCACATTCCACATAGTCTAGTGCAGACAGAAAAAAGGAGGTGCTTATATTGACTGGAGTTGGTGGATTTGGTGGAGTTGGTTTTACTTCCACAGGTGTAATCTTGGTGCTTTTTATCCTCTTGGTCATCATCAGCCGCACTTTCTTTCACGGATTCTAAGTCAACAAAAGCAGCAACAGGTCATTTCCCATCGGAAATGGCCTGTTTTTCGTTTCACGCATGCGGCTGGATCTGATTCAAAATTGAGAAATTCGAATAACTTGCCGATGAAAATGGACATACTCGTTCTATATTTGGATCAGTTTACAAATCAAGGAGACCGGATAAATGAAACGGATATGTCGAGTATTGAGCATTTTTGTATCACTAATGATGATAACCTTTGGCGGTACTCACGTTTTGGCTGAAAGACCGGATGCCAGCCCATATTTAATCGGATTTCACGATACCGTGGATATTGCTCTGATCGAAAGATACGGGGGAAAAATTAAAAGACAGTATAAATATATGCCGGTCGTTGCCGCGGAGCTTTCGCCTCAAGCAGCCGAAGAGCTTTCAAAAAATCCGAAAATAGAATATGTTGAGGATGACGGGTACGTATATATAATCGAACAAGTGATTCCTTGGGGGGTAGCAAAAATAAAAGCCCCCGAGGTTCATACTTCAGCAAGAGGGGTTACCGGGAAAGGGATTAAAGTGGGGGTAATCGATACCGGGATTGATAGCACTCACGAAGATCTTCAAGTAAGCGGCGGTGCCACATTTGTTGAAGGAACAGAGGATTTTATGGATGATAACGGACACGGGACGCATATCGCCGGAATCATAAGCGCATTGGATAATTCTGTCGGTGTAGTCGGGGTGGCTCCTCAAGCAAGTTTATACGCCATAAAGGCAGTGAACAAAAACGGAACCGGACAAGTCAGTGATCTTGTCGCGGCGATCGAATGGGCAATAACCAACAATATGAATATTATTAATATGAGTTTGGGGGTTGACAGCGATCATACAACCTTAAGAAGGGCAGTGGACACGGCTTTTTCAAGCGGTATGTTGATTGTGGCCGCCGCCGGGAATAGAGGTTTCAATTCAGAAGGGACGATTGAATATCCCGCGAAATATGGTTCTGTTATTGCTGTCGGAGCCGTTGACCGTCAAAACAATCGTGCCGGCTTCTCAAGTGTTGGTCCGGAACTGGAAATAATGGCGCCAGGGGTAGATATTCTGAGTACAGTGCCGGGAAATTATATGACTAGATCCGGTACATCTATGGCAGCTCCGCATGTAACAGGTGAAGCCGCTCTAATATGGGAAGCATCCTCAAATTTGACAAATGCGCAAGTGCGCGAAACTTTAAATCAAACCGCACAACGTCTAGGAGATTCATTTTCGTTTGGAAACGGTATCGCAGATGCATTAAATGCAATAAATTTCATCGGGCGTTAGACTTGTCCGGATAATTGCGATATATGCGGTCCAGGAATTATACCATGAGTGGAATTATCCGGATGATACGCCAATACGATGTTTCTTACTGGATTATTGCCCATTTCAGTCGGTATTCCGACAAAAGGATTATAATCCAGATGCGCTATATAGTACTGGAGCTGCCCTTTTGAATTGACGATCAAACGGTTAGGGTCATAGCCGTCTTCCGTGAATGTCACGTTTTTGGGAGCAGACGGATACGATCCGTTATCTGTAACGAACCAAGATAACCGGGCAATTAATAAACTGCTTTGTAGGACTGATCAAGAATCCGGTCGCAAACAACTGTCTTACGCTTCGAATCGAGTTCGGCTTGTAATCCATTGGAGGGAATACCCAATTTATTCTCCAAACGGGACTGTAGCCGGGCGATCCGGGAACCGAATCAAGAACATCATTCTGCTCCGAAATCCGCATCAACTGCCCGTTGCTCTCCCGGACGAAAACATAAAAGTTTGCCGCTTTAAAAGGCATTAAACCGATATCTACATAAAAGATTTGCTGATTTCTATACCAACTCGGAACTACCATAAAACCAGGAGCAACCGTACCTTGAGGAACGACAGGGCAATTGCTGACGTCTCCTGTCACTTCGATATGATAATTATTCCGGAAAATATCTTCTTCGGAACGAATGGAGTTGGGTATGTAATTCTGCGGAACGACTACATAATTCACTAGCCACAATGGACTGTAGAAAGGATCTCCCGGCACAGTATCTGCAATATTGTATTGCCCTTGCACGAACAGCGGTTGTCCTGATGGCGTGAATCCATGCACGAATGCATACACATGAGCATTTCTCATCGGTGTCATCCCGGCATCCAGAAACCGAAACCTCTTCTCGTTAAACCAAGCGTCCCGCACGGGTAATTGCGGCATGTTTCTCCCTCCGATCACTCACTCTACACATGAATATGTCGCTTCCTTAAGATAAATATTTTGTCCTGTGTAATAGCGCGCATTTGTTCATAACTTTCTACCGCACAAGATCTAGGAGGGTTATAAGTCCAATCCAACTACTTCCTTAGTCATACATGTATTTGGCACAATCGCTGTTGTCGGGAGGTATAACAGTATTTGTATAATAGTCCACCCACTTATGCGGCTTGTTCATCAGTCAAAACAACACGATAGCGCCTTTCTCGAACATGTGCCCCGTTACGAGGCTCGTGTTCTATTATTCTCGGTGAAAATCTAAAAAAATCAACATTTTCCCTAATTAACGTACCCATTCTCAATTCAATCCGCAGACATACAGTAGACTATCGGAAAAAAGGAGGTGTCTTTTTCATGACAGGAGTTGGACACGGATTTGGGTTTACTTCTACCGGTGTTATCTTGGTTCTTTTCATCCTGCTCGTCATCATCACTCGGACAGTATTCTTCGGTTGTTAATTGCAGGCAGCTGGGATGATCCATCCTGGCTGCTATACATAACTCACAATAAAAAAATAGACTTGATATCCGGATAAACAACCGGTTCAAGTAATAATCAACCAGCGTATAATATATGGCGCCTGACATTGCGCTTGAATGACTCCTCCCCAAAAACCGAGCCCCGAATCAAGGCGGCTCGGTTTTTGTGTGCCATCTATAGAAAACGCCTCTCATACAGAAGTAATACCATATTTCCCCACAACATCAACACCTTGTATGCTAAGAGCCGATTCATCTACCACTTATAAGTCGGAGTCTCTCGGCTGATTATGATAGAAGAGGCTTGAATCTTTGATTTGCTCCCAGAAATGAATAAACTCGTTAATGCTTAATTGTTGTTTTGGATCTGACAAGGCAGATAATGGATCAGGGTGTACTTCAACCATAATCCCATCGGCCCCTGCAGCGAGTGCAGCTTTTGTACAAGGCACAATAATGTCTTTGCGTCCGGTGGAATGACTAACATCAACGAGTACCGGCAAGTGATTTTCTTGTTTTAAGATCGGTACTGCCGAGATGTCAAGAGTATTTCGAGTCCATTTTTCATGCGTCCGGATACCGCGTTCGATCAGCATCACTTGTTTATTTCCGCGTGAATGTCATTAAATATTTTTTATTAATTTATGTAGGATACTTAGAAAGTGTGTAGACTAAGATCTATCTCATAGGTAAGTCTATCAATGGATCGGTTTTCTGTTCATCCGCAATTGATTTCAGAGGATTTGATACACATTCATTAAATAGGCTCGAAAAGCTATCAAATATAGGTGACTACCTTGTTCAATCCGAAACTGCATCGCATATTATTTATTGTGCCGCCTCCTACCGCACCTGCATCACGTTGTGCCGACTTACAGCACCTGCATCGCCTCTTTCGCAACTCGAGCCTCGTGATGAGGCTCGTGTTCGATTTTATATATAACAATGAACATCAAACGCGCAAAGAAGCTAATATCCAGAAAGCGAAATAATAATTCCTTGCCATGATCAAAGCTTCATTTAACTTTATTAATTTCAACACATATCCCGGTAGGAATGCCCACGCTGAGACTAATCGACAAACATACAGTAAACTATCGGAAAAAAGGAGGTGTCTTATTTATGTCAGCAGTAGGCGGGTTCGGGTTTACAAGTACTGGTGCTATCTTGGTTTTGTTCATCTTGCTCGTTATCGTTTCCCGGAGTTTCTTTGGACATGTCTAATGATAGACAGCTGGGATATTCTATCCTAGCTGTTACATATTTCTATTATTTTTTCCGTTGTGATTTAGCCTTTCGAGTAAATTGGAAGTTAAAAATCGTAATAGAAGATGGAGAATCCCCAGTAAGCGAGGAACCTGCCCCGCTTACAGATTTTGAATTACTCGAGGGCGATACGGACAATGTATTTCCAAATATTACAACCCCACCGCTAACAGTTTCTATGTTAATTCTCCCTATTTTTGTGTCATTAGCCACATTTACACGATCATTTTTAGATGGCAATTATGGTAACCCCCTTAGGAATAAATCCTCTATCGCATTCAGTGCTACATATTCTATTGTATGTTCCATCGATTCTTTTGAGTGGATGTTTGTCCACGTATTTTTCAAGCAGATGTATCAATATGTAAGTATCGCATTTTCTTCAACCATGTTTAAAGACAGGCAGCCAGCATATAATATCCTGGCTGATTGCATCATGTAGAATTATTCGATTATCGATTGAGACACTGCGACGGTTAAAACATAATTTACAAAGAGATTATATATATTTCCCTTCTGAATAACCTTCAAAAAGTCTCCCTCCATTGGGCGCTAGTATATCATCGATAAATTGAATGATCGCCTCTTTTCTCTCCGTCTTATAAAATTTATCCAATACATCGAGAAATTGATCGCTAAACTGTTTGTTGTATATTTGAAGCGAACGCACGATCCACTTTCCATCTCCTATCCAACACCCATTCATTCTTAAAACATACTCATGGACAAGTCCGGCCAGTTTATTCACAATAAAAATACTTTCATAATGACAATCTGAACCTGTTAAATCTTCCAAACATTCGCTAATTTCATATCTCACTCGGTTCATTTCTTCTACCGTCCAAGGCATTGGCCCTTTTGCTAAGATTTCTCTCGCAATATCGATAAGCTCACTTGCGGTACCATCATCTTTTATGATGATTCCTTGGGCACACATCCTTTGCAGCGAAGGCAACCCTTGGACTACATTGAATTCAAATAAATCACGATAAGTATCTCTGGTTAGGACAAATGCTTCGATCGGCCAACCAGATTCATAAAACGATTCTCGAAACGGAAAAGTCTTAGTGTCATCTATTATAACGATATCGAGATCTGATTGCTTTGTTCCCATTCCTTGAACCACACTCCCAGACAATATAGCTACAGTACAATCGGAAAAATGATTCAATACAAATTGTTCTGCAGCTTCAATCGCTGTTCGCCTCATCTTCTCTCCCCCATGCCTACAATAAAAGTCAGAGCTTGGTGTCTCTGACTCTTTGCAAAGTTACTTCTTACCCATCATTTTCATCATTTGATCCAACTTTCCCGGTTTTACTGCCCCGCTCTTTACAGCTCGTATAATCTCTTTTATCGTCGATTCGGACACTGGCGTTTTCGCCATAGCGGCGACATTTTTTATTAGTTGTCTCAAGTTAGCCTCGTTTTTCATAGTCTGTGGACCGACTTTTCCGGCAAGCTTCTGGATTTCTTGTTGAGAGATACTTTTACCTGTATTCTTTTTAACCGTATCAAGAACATTCTTTGACAAGTTAGACATGTCCCAATACCTCCTTATAAAGTGTTAATCATTCCTGCAATCATATTGTATGAGTAACGTTCCAATCGCGCGCAGGCCTTTTCACCTATTTAAAGCACTCATTAATCAGGCGACCCGCATTATGTACTGTACAAGCGCTTCTATTCATATCATTAGATAAGTCCAACTGTAACCATTAGACACCGTGAAGTAAATCCAAAAATGAATTCATGTTTTAAGACATATTGGGTGGTGACATGATGCGATTTTTCCGATTAATGCCTCCGAGAGTTTGGATGATCACGATCTGCATCTATTTCCTTCCTTTATTTTTCTTAAGTACAAGCAATATTTTGATATACCACATCTTGATTTGGATCATGTTTCTTGTTCCGGTTTTCATTGTTTCTTACTATTACGGTTTATGGGGCGGCATAGCCTTTTCCTTTCTATCGCACTTTGTACATATGACGATTGACAGAATTTGGATTGTCCCTGAGAGTTACAATTACGGCATGGTTTTTCGACACGAAGTATTTGCCATAAGTGTATTTCTTTCGGTCTGCATAAGTATTTTGTCGTATAAAATAAAACAAAAAAATATGCAGATTCTTTACTTGAATGAACAGCGATTTCAGCTGTTTTTTGAAAACACCTCCGATGCTATTGTCATGCTAAGTTCAGATGGAAGTCTGATGAAAGCAAACCTTGCTTTCGAAAGATTGGTCGGCTATTCGAAAGAGGAGATGGGTCGGGAACCGTTCAAAACTTTTTTTAATCAATTTGACGATTCAGACAGTTCATTGGCAAATTTCAAACAAGCGCTTCAAGGAGAACCTCAACGCGGAGAAATAAGCTTGCTGCATAAAGACGGACACCGCATCGTGTTAGACATGATTGCAATTCCAGAATATATAAATGATAAGGTGACCGGCATTTGCATCTTCTGCAAAAATATAACGGAGCCTAAACACGCTGCGGAAATATTTATTGATGATACCAAGAATAGTCATGCAGTTTTCGATGGATATGATAAATATTCCCTTATTGTAGTCGAACTGATGTCAGATGAGGAGCTGGGCCGGATCTTGAATGTCAACCACCTTGCCTGCCAAGTATTGATGTATACAAAGGAAGAATTGCTTGCAAGGAATTATTATGAACTCCTCCCTGCAGGAAGTAAGTATGTTATAACGAAACAGATTCCCAAGCTTTTCAATGAAGGTCACTTTTCAACCAGGATCACTTATTTGGATAAGTATTCAAATCAATTTCCCGTTAAAATATATGCCCGGTTTTTCAAACCGAATGACCGAAAGGCTGTTTTACTCTTGGCAGAAAAAATCAATGTTCTTGATCATGCATGGATGAAAGATGACATCGGAAAAAATTTACGCATTCTTATGGCCGAAATGGATATTAGCACGACCGAATTAGCCCAGCTGTCGGGGCTCTCACTTACTACGGTTTCAAATTTGAAAAATGGCAAGATCACAAAGCCCAAGATGTCGACTATACAAGCTATTGCAGACGCATTGGGCATAAGTCCTTCCGAAATATGCAGTGAGAGCGATTATGAATTATAACTTTAAATATTTAAATTAAGACAATAGTACATAATTTGTTCTTTAGACATGTGTACATTACGAATTCCAGTGAAAGACATAAGCTATATCATCCCACCAACAAACAACCATTGTAAGTCTCTGTAATTTTTTAAAAGGGCGACTTGCATCGAGCTCGTAATCTCACATGGTGGAGATTAAGGAGCGTGAAAGGAGGCCTGTATTGGTGGCATATATGGTTATGCCGCCATCTCATAATGGAGGTGATCTAATTGCGGAAGCATGTGACCAAAAAAGAAGCGAGAAAGTGGCTTGGCAAATCAATTTACGCTCTCAAAAAAGACGGAAGTGTGATTTCCGGAAAGCTGGTCAAAATAAACGGGAATCAACTCATTCTTCATCAACCCGGAAATAGAAAAGTAAGTACAAAAGCTTTTATTCCCCTTGTTTTGTTTGATTTACTTGCAATTGGCGGTCATCACGGATTTGGGCATCCCGGTTTCGGCTTCGGTCACGGATTTGGGCATCCTGGTTTCGGTCATGGATTTGGGCATCCTGGTTTCGGCTTCGGTCACGGGTTTGGGCATCCATTCGGAGGTTTCTTCTAAAAACACAGGCAAAGGCCGCTTTCCACCTTGAGGGCGGCCTTTGCTATGCCTTAAAAAATAGACGAGAGTTGATACAGTCTTTAAATTTTTACATAGGATATAACGTTCACCCAAATAGGCTATATTCATTATCGCACAGTATAACCCAAAGAAATCGCCCTCCGCTTGCGCCAAGAAGACAACGGAAAGGGAGGGCGATCCTTAAAATAACATAACACAAATAATGACCAACAAAATGAACAACACAAGGATAATAATCGTTTGTTCAATCCAATTCCCAAGGTTCACTTGATCGCCTCGTTTCCCGCTGTGCATTTTGCCGACAACTAACCATATCTTATGAAAAAATATGGTGTTCCGTATGGATAGATGACGCAGTGAATCGGCTGAAAATGCACAAACAAGCCGGTTACCCCCGGCTTGTTTGCAGTTCCCGTTTCTTCGCTTTTTCTTTAATAATCCGCCGTACGCAAAGCAAGCGACATGACCGTGTTCGTCGGATTCCCCGCACCCGAAGTGACGAAAATACTCGCATCGCATACAAACAGGTTCGGGATATCGTGGCTTTGACCGTATGAATTGACGACCGAATCGGCAGGGTTGTTCCCCATTCGGCATCCCCCGGCCATATGTGCCGTATCCGGAACGACGAACTCCGCCTTCCCTCCCTCGGCTTCCAAAATGGAGCTCATTGTCCGTACTGCGTGCGCAATCAGCTTCCGGTCATTCTCGCTGTAACTGAAAGTCACTTTGGCGCGCGGCAATCCGTACTCGTCTTTCTCATCCGCCAATGTAACCCGATTGTTCGGATTCGGCAGTACTTCACCGACCAACGTGACTCTGCCGTAATGATTGTAATCCAGCAACGCCTGTCTAAAACGCTCGCCCCAAATCGGGCCGCCCTGCGCCTTCGAGACCCCGTTTGCGAATTCAACCGGCCTCGCTCCATGGGAATGAAGCGTATAGCCGCGGACAAAATCGCGGTTCCGGTCTGTCCGGTAAAAATCCAATGTTGTCGCGAGGACCGGTGTTCCTTTGTATAAACGGATTTCGCCGTCGAACTTGGCATATACGTCGTGACTACTGTGCACCATGATCGATTTTCCAACCATTCCGCTGCTGTTCGCAAGCCCGTCCGGGAACTGGCTGTTAGCCGAATTAAGCAACAATCTGGGTGTTTCCACTACAAAAGCGCTCAGAATCACCGTTTTTGCTTTTTGCTTGTACGTTGTACCGTTATGCACGAACGTTACGCCTTTGGCCATTCCATCTTTGCCCATCAGCACTTGTGTTACCATACAGTCCGGCAATACTTCGGCGCCCGCTTTGATGGCTTTTGGAATATGAACGATGAGCGTGCTGAATTTGGAATCCGGCATGCAGCCTTGATTGCAAAATCCACGGTTTATGCAAGGGGGGCGGCCTTCGAACGGAGCGGATAAAATGGCCAACGGCGCAACGGACGAACGGATCCCCAGCTTTTCACAACCGTTCATGAACATATAGGCGTTGGGACTGAGCGGCTCCCGCTCCGGGTATGGATAGGGACCGTTAAAATGTCCCCAAGGAAAATGCTTCGGCCCGGATACGGCAATTTCTTTTTCCGTTCGGGTGTAATAAGGCTCAAGATCTTCATAGCTTATCGGCCAATCTTCAGCAATTCCATCGAGTGTCTTCGCCTTAAAGTCGATATCCTGAAACCGCAAAAAAACCGCTGTAAAATGGGTCGTTCCACCGCCGATACCCCGGCCGGAATTATTATGACCCATTGTGAGCGGATCGTTGCCGTCTACGATTCGCGTATCTTGCCAACCAAGATTCTTCATAGAGAGCTCATCGCTGGCAAAATCCTTCTGCGGGTCCCGGAACGGACCGGCGTCAAGGACGACCACTGAGAGACCGGCTTCACTTAATTCTTTCGCCAGCACACCTCCCGCAGCTCCGGCGCCTACGATGACGACGTCAACCTCATCATTCGCATATTTACGCTTCATATTCCGCCTTCGCCTCCCAAGGATCCAATTGTCCTAGCTGAGTACGCACATACCCTCGCGGATAGGCCGGACCCGCATAACCCATCTCCGACCAAACCCCGGGATGAGAGCAATAGGATTCGACCGTCAACCTCATCAGTTTTTCAAACAGTTCCTTCTGCGGTACACCATTCCATACAGCTGCTGGGTCTGCTTTACCTTCGCTGATGCTTTGGATCATCTGCTTCTGTTTTTCGGTTTCTATTTCTGTAAAAGAAGTGGAGTACATGTGTTGCGAAAACTGCTCCATCGCCTTCAACCCTTGCCGAATCAATTGCGGCGCGGTCGGCACTCCGACTTTTCTTTGCCCTTCTCCAGGTGACGAATTCAAGGTTTGATCGATGTGGGAGATGACGAACTCAAGCGCATCGGGTGAAGAGTCGTCTACTAACAAACTGCATATGCAACGTAATATCTCAGCCTCACGTTCATGTAGAAATTGATACTTGACTGTTGCATGATTTCTCGAAGTTACAATTTGCTGCGTATGGTCATCCCAGGCATCTTTTTCATCCAAGACGTTAAAGGATGGATAGCGCGTCTTTCCGCTCATGCTCGGTTCCGCCTTTCTTTCATGATGGTGCCCATCGAAAGTCAACCCCCCCAATACACCGCGATAAGCCCCAATACGCTTATTGCCGTAAACATCATAGGAAGCGTAACCGGCGGTCCAATCAGGAAATTGCGGAGCGCCCAGCCTCCCACACGGATACCGACTCCCCGAACATGAAAATATGAGCCGATCATGCCGGAGATAACTCCAATCCACATCATTGCCTGAAACAAAACGTTCAACCACGTTAAGTTGAAGAAAGTAAGCGCAATACCTGTCATAAAAAAAACAGGCGCTTCAATGACGGGTACCCACATGGATTTATGGTGAAAATTTTGCCTGTAATGGAACATTGTTACTTGAATCCCGATCATCATGAAAGCCAGGCTGACAAACAGTATTAAAATACGTTCAATGGGCCAACCGTCCCAAAACATGGATTCCCCTCTTTTCCTGTTTTCCGTATATAATGCCCACAGCAGGAAAATATATCCAATTGGTGGTCAAATACCATTTGTTCACGCCGCCGACATAGAAAAGGAAAAGCCCATTTTTTCGCCTAAGTCGAACGCATTTGCTTTAAATTCATACGATAACATAGTCAAATGACTATAATTTTTTAAATTGGAGGAAAAAAGTACATGAATCGTCAATTTTTTGGATCGCCTTTCGGATTTGGGGGATTCGGTGGTTTTGGAGGGTTTCCTTTCGGAGGCTTTGGAGGGTTTAGTCCTTTCTTCTTCGGCGGTCGTCGATTTTTTCCATCGTTCTTCCTTTCGCCGTTTACTTTTCCGTTTTTTAGAGGGGAAGATGATCGAAACAGCATGTATTACGCCCAACATCAAGTTAGGGAAGGAGAGACGATGGATGTGCTGGCCGCAACGTACAATGTTCCAAGACCGATACTTGAAGCAATGAACACTCATATTCAAAATCCGCATCTTCTTGCACCAGGCACAGTGGTTTACATCCCTCGATTGGATAGAATGTATTGTAAAATGATGTTAATGGAACAAGAATCAAGCCATATGGGGATGGCATATCCCGCAGAACAAACAATGACGTATCCGGGGGTGCCTAACAGCATGTATCCCGGGCATGTAATGCCTGCACAGATGAAATCAGGAACCAAGATCAACCCAGTAACTTCGTACGTGGTTCACCCTAATGTAATAAGCCCATTTTAAATAAATGAAAAAGGGACGGCGATAAGCTGTCCCTTCCTAAAAATAACCCTTAAAGCCAAACAAATCATTCAAATAAACGGACAACACAGCAAGCTTATTGGTAATCAGGAGGATACCTGCCCCGATCAAGACGGCCCCTCCAACTTACCCGCAAGGAACGCCAGTCCGATTTGCACACTCATCCGTTACCCCCCTTCCGTGTCGGCTAACAGTTGGTCCAATTGATGTCTGAATTCGTCCTCACTGTCTTTTCCGCCAGCCCCTACCTTTCGATACACTTCTTTGCCTTGAGGATCAAGCAATACAACGGTAGGGGTGCTGATCACCCGAAACTGCCCGGTCACTTCACCGTCATGGTCGAAATAGACAGGTAAACGGAGCTCCTCTTTCTTAACATAATCTTTTACACTGTCCACAGAATCAAGGTGCGTCAAATTAATGGCGGCAAATTCGATCTTTCCTTCGTACTCGCGATATAACAATTCAATGACGGGCATTTCTTCCCGGCAGTAACTGCACCAGGTCGCCCAAAAACTCAATACCATCGGTTTATTTATTGCGGAGCTGTCTAATATCCGGTTATTTAACCCTTCCAGTTGAAACGTGACAGGATTAGCATCACGGTTTGGAACGGTTTCGACGGATGGAGACTCCTTCTATACAACCGAACATGCGGTTACCGCAAGGGCCAATAGGAAGAAAATAATAAATGCTGCTTTTCTCCTGATTGTTTTCATCATTGTGATATTACTCCTGTTTCCGGACGTTTGACTTCTGTCCATTTGTAGGGAAAAAACTCGATGCATATGATCCCGGCTAACAATAATGCCATCGTAATCGGACCATAAGGATGAGCGTGGGACTGGAATGTTAGAGCGGATATTCCGATCAGGATGACGCCCACCCGGTTATACCCTTTCATATATAAGGCGACGGCAGCCAAAATAGCGGCAGCGACCCAAGACCATACGGCCAAGTTCATAATCACGGCGCCTCCTGGCATATCCAAATTGAATAAGGCTAGGAACAGCTCGAACATACGGTCATAAACTTCTCCATCCGTCAAGTTCAAACCGCGTACATAGCGAGCCAAGATTCCCGTCGCGATTCCCGCAATCGTATCGAATGCCGTATACGCGACGGCAAATATCCACAGCGCGATTCTGCTCAAGCTTGCCGGGAAGCTGTCGGCATCTTTCAGCAGCAGCCACAAAGCAGTGGCGATCAAAGGAAATAACGGCATTTGCAAAGTATGCAGCAGCAGCCACCAATCTCCCAAACCGGTCAGCATTTCATCAAAATAAACATGAGCAGGATGCCATACTTCCAACAAACCCAATACAGCAGGCGCCCCCAATAAAATCAGACGTCTAAATAGTTTTTTCATATTCAAGAGTGAACACGCTCCTTATCTGCTTCATTTGTCATCATTCTCTATCACGTATCGTAACAAAATAAAAAGAATCGATATGTAAGCCATCTTACATACATGTGTTTTTTGTCTCGGATATACTTGCCTTGTTGATATCAAACGATAAGGGAGGCAAACTCATGACAGAAACAAAGCGAAAGTTTAACTTCAAGGCGGGTATCATCGGAAGTTTGGCCGGCGGTCTGGTCATGGCCGTTCCGATGGGCATGATGGGTTCAATGCCCGGAATCGCGTCCATGGTCGGCAGCAATTCTGCAATTGTCGGATTTATTGTACACATGATCATTAGTTTGATCTTCGGTATCGCGTTTGCCGTTTTTGCGGGGATGATCAAAGCACATCCGGCGATTACCGGCGCGATCTTCGGGGTGATCATCTGGATCATCGGTCCGCTCGTCCTTATGCCGATGATGACAAGCGGGGCGGCCGCTTGTGGTACGGCTGCCTGCGGCGTGGCTACGAAAGCTGCCTGCGGAACGGCTGATCAATCCGCCTGCGGTACCGCGAGCAAATCCGCCTGCGGTACCGCCGACAAGTCCGCTTGCGGCACAGCAAGCAAATCCGCCTGCGGAACTGTAGCAACCAGCGCGAATCCTTGCGGCAATCCCTCTGCCGGCGGCGGTGCGTCCGCATTGTTGATGGGACTGGCTACTCACATTCTTTACGGACTGATTACAGGTATTACATTCAAAATGATCGCCAAGAATAGCATAACCGCTTGATTTCGATTTTCAAGACAACAAAGCAGAGCCGAATCGCTTCGGCTCTGCTTTGTTGGGTTATCTGATAAATGTATTACTGGTATCTGCGTAAAAACGAAGAATCAATTTTACGTTTCAATCGCCAACACCACTTTCCGTGAAAAGACATACCAAGATATAGCAGTAAATGTGCCCGGTATGATTCCAAACAGCGTCCCTATGAAAAAGGAGCGAAACCGGATTTTCGATACGCCAGATACATAACTGATCAAATCAAATGGAATGATTGGAATCAGCCTCAATAGAAGCACATAAAGCAGCCCCCTCTTTTCGAGCTGTGTCTGTACCTTTTTCATGTTCCCTTTCCAGTCCGTCCGAACCAGGCTTTTACCCATAAATCGGGCTAACGCGAAGGATAATGCGGCGCCGGCCGTTGCTCCAATGACGGTGAGCACAGTACCCCAAAGCACGCCAAACGCCAAACCGCCGGTTAACGATAAAACGGATGCGGGAAATAAAATCAGAGGTCTTACCGTATATAAGATAACGTAAAGGAGCGGAGCCAACCACCCAAAGGACAAGATCCACGTGCGAATCTCCGATGGCGTCAGCTGCAAGTAGGTCTGATTGAACCAATACAAGAGTGCAATCGCCGCCAGTACAGCCGAAACTTTAAGAGCGGCAGACCATTTTTTCATATGAACCTCCGTCTCCTCGCGCAAGGACTAGACATATTCCGAGAGATGATTCAGATTGACGTGAACGGACATCCGGCCGGTTTTGATCACACCGTCTTTCGACAAATCGTTTAATACAGTCGTAACCGTTTCCCGCGTCGAACCGATCATGTTGGCGATTTCCTGATGGCTGAGCGGCATATCGATTTTATGGTACGCTCCTTCCGGAATGCCGAATTTCTCCGCCAACGTCTTGAGCAGGTGCAGAATCCTGCCCTTCACATTGCCGAGTGCCAATTGGGCCAGCATCGCATCCCTTTCTTTCAGCAGCCTGCTGAGTTCCTTCATAATCCTGACCGCCAGATGCGGCCTGTCGACGAGAAACTGTTCGAATTGTTCTTTACCCAAAGAGCAAAGAATGGTTTCGTCCATTGTTTCAATAAACGTATCCTTGGTTCCAAGTGAAAAGGAATCAATTTCTCCAAATACGTTGCCCGCGCCCAAAATACTGACGATAAACTGCTTTCCTTCCGGATTGATTTTGTACAACTTGAGTTTGCCTTCCTTCAACAAAAACAATCCTTCCCTGAACGTATCCGGAGTTTGAATCAGTTCTCCGCGATTGATCGTCGTCATCGGCGTCATCCGTTCAATTTCCTGCAGTTCCTCCATCGAAAGCGCCTCGAACAAACTGATTTGGGATAAATACCATAATTTATTCATTTCACGTGACCTCCAATATTCGATCCATTTTTTTCGGTTCAAAATAGGAAATGACTTCTCCGTCAACCACAATGAGCGGTGTGGCAATCCCTCCGAGACGGAGCATCTCGTCAAACCGGGCCTGGTCGTGGGTGACATCGATTTTTTCATAAGATATTTGTTTATGATCCAAATATTGGAACACCTCTTCGCACGTGTTGCAGTGCTTTCTCCAATACACTTTGATCTTCAAAGGATAACACCCCCTCGACATTAACGCATCAATTCATGGCCGCATATGCCCTGCAACGCTTCTTGACTCGATTATTATAATATCCTAATTATAAATCCCCTTCTGTAAGATAAATTACGTAGGGGATCGACAGCGTGCTGTTTCATTGTTTTATCGGTTTAAGTTACAATTTAAAGGTGCCGCAAAATAAGCAATAAAGCTGGTGAGCGCAATGGCAAAAACGGTTTTGGTCGTCGATGACGACCGGGATTTGTGTTATTTTCATAAAGATCTCTTTTGTTATTATTGATGGAATAGTATCATATAGCTTTTATAAAACTAAAAGTCACCTCCATTTAAGCAATAGACTCTTACATTCTTGCTCCCTAATCCTAAGAGGGTATTTATATAATAAAACCACGATTCCTTTGTCATGTATGTAAAGTAGATTACATACCAAAAAGCGCGTATAATCACGCGCATTCGGGATCCTTATGTGGTTCGTCTTTCCCTTTATCCTGCCGTTATCTTCAATGAAATGCTCTTGAGGACATCTGCACCTCCTCGAACTCAGCTGTCCATCTTTCCTTACTTAGTTCATATACTTCTTTTTATAATGGCTTAAAGCGAGCAAAGGCCAAACATACCGATAGCTATGATAATGGAAGTAAAATCCACCCGGCAAACCTGCACCTGTCGGATACGATGTCGTCCAATCTTGTTTTCTGGCCGACTCAGTTAAAAAGAGAACGCCGCGATCGATAGCCTGAATCGGTTCTTTGAAAACTGATATTAGGGCATCCAGTGCCCAGCCGGTTTGCGAAGGCGTGCTGACTCCTAACGATACATATCTTTTTTCCATGTCACTCCGACAAGATTCCCCCCAACCTCCGTCTGCATTTTGGATTTTCAGCAACCATCGAACTGCTTTTTGAATCGATGGATGATACGGGGAAACCCCTACCGCTGCCATGCCGGTTACAGCAGCCCATGTTCCATAAACGTAAGATATTCCCCAACGCCCATACCATGAGCCATCCTTTTCCTGATTCATTAAGAGCCACCGAACCCCTCTTTCTACTATTGGATGATGGATAGTTAAACCCGCTTCTTTTCCGAGGAATTCCAGTGTTCTCCCCGTTAAATCAGCTGTTGAAGGATCAATGCTGGTCGATTTTGATCCGTCGATCGGAATCCAGGTCAGGATTCTTTTATCCGTATTTTTTTCAAATGCCGGCCACCCTCCATCAGCATTCTGCATGGACAGCAGCCAATGGAGTCCGCGATTCCAAGCATCGCGATAGGTTGCATCTGTACTGCCCAACCTGCGTATCGCTCTTAAGGAAGCTGTCGTGTCATCGACATCGGGGTTTATTGTATTAATATCGGAAAATCCCCATCCTCCCGGTAACACATGGGGATTATTTTGCACCCAGTCACCGTATTTTCGATGTTGACGTGAAAGCAAATACACGCCGGCTTTTTGTATGATCGGAGAAGCAGTTGAAACTCCTGCCTCTTGCAAAGCATGACTTAGTAACGCCGTATTCCAAACGGTTGATGTTGCGTTCTGCACATGGATATGTCCGTTCGTCCGGCAAGTCAATGTTTTTAATCCGGTAATCGCCCGCGAGATCACGTGACTGTCTTTGGGATATCCAAGAGCCATCAGTGCAAATATCATGAGAAAAGTTGAAGTGAAATAACTGTACAAGGTTCCATCCGGTTCGATTCTCTCCAGCATGAACTGTTCTGCGCGCCGCAGAGCGATGGAATGGATGTGCCTAGGCAATATAGGGAGATTCTTAATGCCTTGTCTGATCAAATGAAGGATGGAACGAGACTCATTTGAGATACTATTCGCTTTATCCGGATTCACGTTTGTTGATTTTTCTGTAAACAGATCCGATAGATCGGGCGTATCATCCGTCTTTATGACAAACTTTCGATCGGCGCAGACCAGGATCGGCGCGACATGCACCCTGGCATACCCGACAAAATCAAAGAAATGAATCGGAAATGTTTGAGGCAAAAGCAGTAGTTCAACCGGAATCAAAAGATGCCGCGGCCACGGATACTGTCCCGTCAAGGCGAGCATCACTTTTGTAAGCGTGCTGGCTTCCGGTATCCCGCCTTTGGATAAAATAAAATGTTTCGCCGCTTGCATATTCTTATCGGTTTTCCGGTAGTACCCTGAGAATAGGAGGGCATAGTAAGCCTCTATCGATGCCGATAGATTACCCTCTTCTTCGTCATGATATAATTTCCAGGCTCCGTTCTTATTCTGAATGCCGGATATTCGAGCGGTCAGTTCCCGGATGAAATCCTCGTCATCAATCTGTAGAACGCGTAATAGGATAATCATATACGCATCGGTCAAAGGACCGCTTTCCAGGCAATAGC
The DNA here is from genome assembly GCF_016482785.1 of Paenibacillus alkalitolerans. Classification (GTDB taxonomy): domain Bacteria; phylum Bacillota; class Bacilli; order Paenibacillales; family YIM-B00363; genus Paenibacillus_AE; species Paenibacillus_AE alkalitolerans. The sequence continues at coordinate 46,822 of NZ_JAEMXM010000028.1, forward strand.
GCCAAGCTCCGTCAGGTGACTGGTCCCGATGTAATAATTCGATCATGCGGTTCATTTCAGATTCGACTTTATTTTTCACTTTGAAACAACCTTTCCTTTTATCGAAAATACGCTTATACCCAAATTATTCTGAAGAAGAAAAAGCGTTCTTAAGGGAGTAGAGGTTCGTTGATTGTTGAATTTATGAAGGAAAAAATAAGCCTGTTCAATCGAAGACTATTCCCGCAACTGGCAGCGATCAAAAAAGAGCTTAAACAGAAAAGTAAAAATTTAAATCAGGGTGCGGTAAATCCAACGACACTGCCCCTGAAAGACCAGGAACTCATTTATCAAATCAAAGAGAGAACAAGTCGGCTGAACTTGAATAATGTGACTCGAACGATGGCTTACTATGACTTCTATTGCCGTTATCCCGAAATTCATTGGGCCTTTCTCGGACATATGGTGTCGAGAAACGGCGGCTGGAATATGACGGATCTGAAAGGGGAATTGATTTCCAGATTATTGTCCGAAGAAGAACAAAAGGAGTTCTTTAATTTTTTAGAGCGCGGAAACTGGCTGATTTTTCAGGATGTATACCCGCAATTTTTGTTATATGAGGAAAGTTTAAGTACACAGACAAACTTGTTTTATCTTTTGCCGTATTTCCATGTTTCCACGTTTATGGAGACGATGTGGAATCATTTTTGGAAGATCGGCGACCGTTATCTTTTGGCTGTAGCTCTAGTTATCAACGAACAAAGTTACCTCGAGCAAAGAGTTATTCGGAATCCTTATTACCAAAAAAACGTGCTGCAAACGATCGAATTCAAACTGCAAGATGTATTGAGCTTAAATCAAATCATATTCCCCTATTACCAGGATACGGGGAATTCTTCATCCCAAAAAACAGGCATTATCGGCCAAACGCTTCGCCATTTTTCCTCCCTCCATGATCGCATTTTACTCGGAAAACGCTTGTACTCCATCATTTTTAAAGATCCGGATGTATGTAGACGCGTAGTAGGCTGGGCGGGAGATCATCCCCACACAGGTTCCCGCAAAGATTACTGGCCGCATCTGTTTAACGATGTGAACGAATCGTTACCGGGCGTACCTTATAAACGGCGCACGGACCATTGTCGTTTAAAGGAAGCTGCAGCAAGAATATATAGTCCCGCTTTACGTCATGCATGGAGTTATGTTGAACATGTGAACGCGGAGGAAGAAGATTGGTTTAAGGATTGGAAAATCATTCATTATTTCATCGATCATGAGGATCAAGTAGATGGAGAGATCTATCATGCGTACTGTGAAACATTGGAGAAGGTCGAGCTTGCGGTCATTGCAAAAACATCCATCTTTCAGCGGTAAAACTACCCCTTTGAAAGGCTACGTCTCATCTATGATATTTGCTTCTTTGTTGGGGACGTATCTGGATCTCCTTTTGGTGGGGAAACAATTGTATCACTTTCCTGTCAGACTTTTCCCGGACATTTTTACAATCAATATTTGGTTTACATTATTAGTGCTGCCGCTTGGAACGGCTATCTTTCTTTATGCGGTTAAGAATATGCACCCTTGGGGGAGAATTGGATTCATTCTTCTTCTTGCCCTGGCAATGACTTTCGTAGAACAGCTGTCCGAAAAAACAGGATGGTTTTCCCACAGTTCGGATTGGCGGCACTCGTACTCTTTGTTCGGTTACATAATCTTTATGTGGCTTGTGATGAAATTTCACCGGTGGACGAACAGTTAAGGCCAGAAAGTCCTGCAACACTTCCTTTGCCCGATTCCAGCCGGGGACAACCTTCATCGGCGGGATCTTTTGTTTTTTCCAATATACTGTCGCCTATTGTGCTGCAGGTGAATACCCTGTTACTGAAATAAACATTAGGAGGAAATCGAATGTATTCAAATTCATTGTTCAATTATGCAATTCCTTATAGGGTTCATTCTGAAATAGAACCGCACCCTCACTATTATAGAAACGCCGTATACCCTCAATCGGGATACTTCCCAACGGTATACCCGCAACAACTCTATGCTTATCCGCCATTTCCGTATTACGATTATAGGTATACTTACGGACCGTTATCAAACGACGAATACCGCAATGATATGGTCAAAGCGAGTCATCAGCATGTCGAAGAAATCTTGGCATCCTGGTCGGGAAAACCTTTGGAAGGTGCAAGAGAAATGATTTCCAAGTACGGACTTCCGGATGAAGCGACACCGAGCATGCTGATTTGGTACAACAACGGACCTTGGACGAAAACTGTAGTGTTCCGCGAGACGGTGCCGCATAATTTTCCGAAACCGCATCCGGACTTTCTGGAACAAACGATTAAGTATGAAGTTCCTGTACAAAAGTTTGATGATATCGGAGCGTTCGACGGCAGCGTATATATCGATCGAACGAAAGGAACCGTTTCCGCGAAATGCCATATGGAACCGATGAATATTTTGTCATTGAATCTCATGAACGATATTGTCACCGGCAAAAGAAGCGTGGAACAGGCGCGGAAATTTTATGCCGATACAGTCGTTAAGTTCAACCAAGGAATTCCTACCCCATATACGGAAAAATTGCTGTTCCCCTTGCCGGAAAAGACGGGAGATCCTGATGTGGCATTGGTACGGGCGGATTCATGAAATTATCTGCTCCATTGTCCGAAGCCGATTCGTCCCCTCCCTACTGCGTTGAGGAAGGGGTCTTTTCGGCTATTATGATAAAATCGCGTCCCCCTCAATACGAAGCGTTCGGGTACGCGATTTTACTTCTACTTAGTATATGAATCTAGGTATTGCACTATTTGTTCACCGGGAGACTTAATGAACAAGCCGGATTTTTTAATTTGTCCCCAGAAGTCGATAAACTGATTAATGCTTAATTGTTGATTTGCATCCGACAAGGCGGATGGCGGGTCGGGGTGTACTTCAACCATAATTCCATCGGCTCCCGCAGCGAGTGCGGCTTTGGCACAAGGGGCCATAATGTCTTTCCGTCCTGTGGAATGGCTTACGTCAACGAGAACCGGCAAATGGCTTTCTTGCTTCAAAATCGGCACAGCCGAAATGTCAAGAGTGTTGCGAGTCCATCTTTCATGCGTCCGGATGCCGCGTTCGACCAAGATCACTTGCTGGTTTCCGCGCGAAACGATGTATTCGGCCGCAAGCAAAAATTCTTCCAGCGTTGCGGCTGTCCCCCGCTTCAACAACACCGGTACAAACGCTTCGCCTGCCGCTTTGAGCAGCTCGAAATTTTGCATGTTTCGCGCACCGATCTGAATGATATCGATATACCGCATTGCCATCTCGATATGAGACGGATGTACAATCTCGCTGACCGTTACCAACTCAAACTCATCTGCAATTTCCTTCAATATTTTCAAGCCTTCGATCCCAAGCCCCTGAAAGTCGTAAGGCGATGTCCTCGGCTTGAAGGCCCCTCCCCGGATCACGCTCACACCGGCCGCCTTTAACTGCGCCGCTGAGGTACGCATCTGTTCATAACTCTCCACCGCACAGGGACCCGCAATCATCAGGTGAGATCCGCTTCCGATTTCAATCCCTTTTACCTTGATCACCGTATTCTCTCTTTGGTGTTTCCGGCTCACTAACAGAGGTTTCTCCTGAGCATTCTGGAAGTTTAACATTGCTCGATCTATTTGCTGCAGCAGATGCCGCAGGGCCTCTTCATCAATCGGCGCCTGTTCAACCACATGCAGTTTGCAAACCTGATCGGTGTGCGGCATACGATGTTTCCGCTGCATTCGGCTGATTTCCTGAACAATCATTCCCCGCCTTCCAAGCAGCTCCAACAGCTCGGCATCGATCTGCATCAACCGTTCCTGCAGTAAGTCCTTCCCCGCATAACTCATTTTCTCTTCACCCCTGTTATTCAGTGTTATTTAGGCCGCAAAAAAAAGTTCCCCATCCGAAAGGGACGGGGAACCGCGGTACCACCCTAATTAGAAGCCCTGACATATATTGCATTTATGCAGAGCCGCTCACTCATTCCAACACGATAACGGCGTGTAACCGGAAAACCTCTAATGAAACCTTGGGAGTCAAGGCCGTTCAAGGATCGACTCGGGAGTGAACTTCGGCGAACGCATGCCTTCGGAGCGCTCTCAATCTCCGGCTCTCCGTCCCTGTAAGGAGCAATTCGCTTACTCTTCTCCGTCATTGTCATTAAATACTTATTTTTTCTTAATGTATGTAATTCCGTTGGAAATGTATGGACCATCACCTATCTTAAGCATCTGTTTTATTCTTGAGGCGCTTTCTGTGTTCTTCCGCTTCGAATTAACCATCTATGTTGAACGATTTCCGTCAGCGTCAACAGAATTGCCGTCAAAATTGCCCCAAAGAAGGTGACATTCGCCGCCTGGAACAGAGATACAAAGTAAACAATTAGTGTAGCAGCAATAAAATCCATTGCGGTGCTTAGCCAAAACGTACCTTCTTTTAACAAAAAGACTTCCATCATGTGGGCGGCGACAGCGAGCACTAAGCCAACAATAATGGGTTGATACAGCGCGGTATAATTAACATTCGGAAACAAATAAGAAGCAAGAATTACCGTCAACGGGCACACGATCAATTTCACAAACAAACCGGCCATGAAGACTCCTCCTTTTTTTATAATTTTCACCAAAAGGATCTGTCTCTATGCACATCGGTTAGTCCGTATGAAACATCCGCCCGCGCTATACAACCATATTATTCGTTTGCGCCTGTCACCCTTTCGGCATAATCCCTTCTCATTTCTCCGGTGAAATCACTGACTAATGGGCGATTTCGACATGTTTATGACGCAGCCGCCGGCAAGCCGGTACGTGAGTTCTATGATACGGGAATTGTGGAGATATTGTCGGAGGAGTACGAACACCTTCATTAAATGAACAGCGGAAGACTATGGCGCGAAAATAAGGTCCTAGTCCACCGCTTTATTCAACTACTGCTGGTATTTTGTATAAAACATAATCCCCAGTCCACATCTTCCCCGTTACAATAATCCGTTCGTTATTTTTATTTTTGAAAAATAACCCAGCACCATCATATGACTCATACACTAATCCTCGATCTTCCATTGCCTTTATGACATTGTTTCTTCCTTCTTGCTGATTCCCTCTAAAACCCAACCAATAAAAACCATCAACCTTAGCTAATTCAACTAGTTCATTGTTACTACTACCCAATTTTTTAACAACTTCTTTCTTCGATACCCCTTCAAAAGGAAGCGTCGGGTAATAAGCTTTATTAGAGTAAAACCAAAAACTTAATAAGATAAATGCTACCAACACAGAGACAAAGATAACTATTGTTTTCACGGCGTATTGGACTCCCTTTTTATTCAGAGTGGCGGCTTAACTAATTGACAGTTCCTTACTTTCCGTATGCCTGAATTGACTCAATAGTCGCAAAAATTCGCGTGTAAACATCCTCAATATTCGAGGCATTAATCGGGCTGAATACCCCGCCTGATTACTCGCAAATAACGCCGCCGCTTACATGCGGCTGTGTCAAGATGGGGACCTTACTTCCTGCCTCACTTCTTCGATGATCTCCCGAACTCCCTCCTCAATTTGCTCCGGCTGCGCCCGTGAGATGCTGATCCGCAAAAACTTCTCCCGTTCCATATAATCCGATAGATAAAATCGCTTACCGGAGACGACTAAGATATCCTTTGCCGCAAGCCGCTCTACTAAGCGTTCAAGATTGACCGTCTTCGGCAGCTTGAACTGAACGTACACACCGGAGAGGACATCCGAGGTTTTGAGCAATCCTGCATCGTTATGCCGCCGCACCGCCTCGTTAAGAGCGCGAATCCGCGCCGCATATTGGCTGCATATTTTCCGTTTGTGCCGCTCGTACATGCCGTTTTTGATATACACTTCGAGCGCCGCTTGGGACAGCTGCGAGGTGTCTGCGTATCTTTTGTATTCGCAGAAGGTCTCCAGAAGTTTTTCCGGCAAAACGACAGCGCCGAGCCTGAGTCCCGGAAAAATGATTTTCGAGAAGCTTTTCAAATAAACTACGTGCGATGTACCGTTATAGGAGTAAATCGGATCGATGCCCGGTTCTTCGCCTAAATCGGCCATATAATCGTCCTCTACGACGTACACATCATATTTGCTCGCCAAACGGGCGATCGTTTTCCTCTCGTCCGAGCTGTACGAGGTGCCGAGCGGGCTGTGGTGCCTAGACATGGTGTAGAAAAACTTGATTCCGCCATGTCTGAATTTTTCCTCCAATTCCCATAAATCAATTCCATCCGTCGTACGGGCGATTCCGCATATCGGAATGCCCTCCGCCTCAAGAAACCGCAAATAAATATCGTAACTCGGCTGTTCGACCAGAATGACCGACTTTCCGTTTGGAAACGACATTTTCGCCAATATTTCGAGCGCCTGATTGGCACCCGACGTTACGATGATCCGTTCCGCTTTGGCAAACACTTGATCCCCTGCCAAATGGGAAACGAGTGTATGACGAAGCGTTTCCAGTCCTTTCGAATCGCCGCAGGTGAATAGGTCGCATTTGTAAGTGTCTAAAGCCTTGTTCAAGCAGTGTTGAAAATCCAGATACGGAAACACGCTCGGATCCGGCGACGAAGAAGCAAAATCTATCGTCTTGCTCTCCGTTGCTCTTGTCTGGTTCCCCGGCTTGTCCACCACGTAATAGCCGCTTTGAGCAATCGAGTAAATGGCGTGGCGTTTCTCCAATTCCTCATATGCCCGTGTTATAGTACTGACGCTGCAGTCGTAATGCTTAGCGGCATTGCGGAGGGAAGGCAGCTTTTGACCCGAAACGAATTGCCCTTCTTTGATTTTTTGCTCCATATCAGAGAGAATATCCAAATATTTTTTCATTCCGCTCCCCTCGCTTTCTTAGCCTATTATATTTTACTCGTGCAACTGTTACGATACACTTTGGAGAAAATGCTATTGTTCCAAGTCGCAGATTGGCATAACATACAAGCAACGGATTCTAGTTCGCGAACATGATCCCGGTTTTTGGAAGATTGGAAGTTCCGTCATACAACCAAAAGGTCAGAATTTCGCTTATGATACATTCAAAGGAGTCGATCGAAATTGTCTTCAGCTGTTCAAACCGATTTTCTCACCATATTCCGTGAACGTCATTCCGTCAGATATTTTGATGCAACGTACAAACTCAATGAACAAGAAATCATAGAGCTTTTGGAAATCGCGGGCAGCGCCCCGTCTTCATGGAATCTTCAGCATTGGAAGTTCGTCGCCTTTACCGTGGCAGCAGCGAAGGAAAAACTGCTTCCTATCGCGAATGGCCAAAAACAAGTCGTCGACGCTTCCGTTACCGTCGCCATACTCGGGGACTTGGAAGCCAATCGGAATGCCGAAGCCGTGTACGGGCCCGTCATCCGGGCCGGACTCGAAGATGCTTATGCAGGCTATTCTTCCCATCAAGTCCTGTTCGCTCAAATCGAAGAGGCTTATACGGTAAGCGAATCTTCCTCCTATCGGCGCGATGAAGCGATTCGCAACGCATCGCTGGCCGCTATGCAACTTATGCTCGCCGCGAAAGCGCATGGTCTCGACTCGGGTCCGATGGTGGGTTTCGACGCCGACGCCTTCGTCAAAGCGTTCAATGTTCCGCCGCGTTATGTTCCGGTCCTGCTCGTAGCCATTGGCAAGGAGGCTAAACCTGCTCGGCCTACCTCCCGCTTCCCGGTGGAGCAGACCATCATCTGGAACGGGTTTAACCCCGATAACATAATTACCTGAACTTAACAATTGAGGTGCCGTTTCTCCATGTCAGTCTTTTCGACGGGCGACATGGAGAACAGCGCCCCAGTGGCGGCGAACCGACTTTTCTGGACGTCTATTAAGACGAATTCGGATCTCGTTATAGAGCTTGTCGCGTTTCCATTCCTCCATAAGTATGTGTCCGGAGAAGGTTTCGAGGAGTTTAATGTACTCATCAACATGATAAATGCGCTCCCAATCGAAGTGTCGTATGTGAACGACCTCAAACAGGCCGCTTTTCTCAATCTCATCTGTTTGCTCGTGCAGTTCATTTCCCGATTTACCCTCGCCGATCTCATTGTAAACGGTTTGAATTTCATGGAAGAATGGGTCTCCATCGTCTGGTAAAACGTGACCTGCGTTCCAAAATGCCAGGTGTCCGCCGGGACGAAGGACTTGCCATGCCTTGATATACCGAACTTCAGGATCGACCCAGTTCCAAGCAGTTGCAGCGAATACCAAATCAAACCCTTTCTCCGCCTCAGGTTGCCAGTCCTCGAAACTCCCCGTGATAATGTCAACGTCCATGCCGACAAGGTTTTGACGGGCAACTGCAGCAAGCTCAGCGCCAAGTTCCACGCACGTGATCATAAATCCACGCTTGGCTAACGGGAGAGTAGCCTTTCCTGTAGCACAGCTGACTTCCAACAAACGATCACCAGGATTCAAATTGGCCGCATGGATTACATCATCGAACAATTCTTCCGGGTAATCCGGACGCGCCTGCTGATAAAAGTTCGCGGCTTGTTCAAATGACTTGCGCAATTTTTTATAATCGTTCTTCGAGTTCATAATTTTCCCCCTTTATAGGTTACTCAACTCCCTGCCCGTTACGAAACGAGGCTGCCGAATGTCCTCTGCGGCAGCCTCGTGTTTATGTTATCGTGCTCTTTATCCCTTTAGCCAAATATCCTTACTCGGCACAGCACCTTTGGGGTTGGAAAATTCGTTATCGCTTGGCATATTCCATGTTCGCTGTCTCCAACATGGATTTCCAATTCGAGAAATCGGTTTTCCTATCTACATGTCGATCAAATAGTTCGTCAGGAATGTTACCGACATCTTCAATGGTCTTGACTTGAAAGTTTCCGTTCTCAACAAACTCCTCGAAACTCTTGAAACTGGAATGCTTAATCATAAACGACTCATTGAACAATTCTTGAATATTGATATGATTCGGTTTCTCATGAATTGTTTTCTGGCCTTGTAAGTCCTTTAGCAGTTCGTCGAATGATATTGGTTTATGTTTACTCAAATAAACACCCCTCAAAATATAGTTTTTTCTCATTATACACTATAACGTTATCCATCTATGCATAATTCATCTTCCTGTCTAACCAACATCGCGACGCCTTTCACTTTCAATTTTACTACCCTCATTTGGCTGTTTATACATGAAAATTACTCCATTAAACTGTTACCTCGAAATTATCCTAAGTTTAACACAAAACCATGATGCTTTTTTTGGCCGAAAGAAGCCGATGTTTTGTCAGTCACCTTGAAATTGGATTATTTCGATCATAGTATGATAAAATATATATTAGTAAGAAAAAAGAAAGGATGGTGCGACATGGATTATGTAACGAAAATGGAGAGCGAAATTCGTTCCAAGTATCAAATTACAATTCCGGAAGAAATACGTACGAAAGCAAAATTGTCCGTTGGAGATAAATTATTATGGCAGTATGACGAAGTTCGGAATGAGATCATCGTGATGCCAAAACCGAAATCATTCTCCGACAAGCTGTGGGGACTTGGAAAAGAAATATGGGTGGATGAACCAAGTGATGACTATGTTCGAAAGGAGAGAGACAATTGGTGAATGCCTCCTCCCTCTCCTCATTTAAGAAGGTCGCGTTAGACACGAACATATTCATTTATGTATTTGAGCAGCATCCTGAATTCGGTGAGAAAGCAAAAAGGCTGCTTGAGCAAATTGAAGAAGGAACCTACTCAGCCATTGCCTCGACCATTTCTTTGACGGAGATCCTTGTGAAACCGATTCGGGATGGGAACCTCGCTTTAGAAAAGCAGTACAAGCTGCTGTTCACCCACTTTCCTAACCTATCGGTTGTCTCCGTTGATACTATTGTCGCTGAACGAGCCGCCTTTCTGCGAGGAAAATACGGAATGAAAACACCGGATGCGCTTGTGATTTCTTGCGCCATCATTGCACAAGCCGATGTGTTTGTTACGAATGATGTTCGACTGGAACAAGTGGAGGAAATACCCTGCAAAAGCCTGGCTCAATTATAAATATAAATCGAATAAGGGGCTAGATGCTCGTACCCCATCTGCTCAACCTCAATATGTAAAGTAAAGTTCAACTGTACGGTAGACTCAAAATGTAAAGTTGAAGAATTTCCTGCATCAAAAAACATAGCAAAAAAACAGCTCCGGGAGCCGCTTTTCAGCTTCCGGAGCACTTGGTGCGAATTTTACATTTTGCTCATTTTGTAAAGTTGATTCTCGTTTTGAGCAATTTATAACCGCCTAGTCAAAGGCGAGCCAAATCCTTAGCGTCCCAACAATGTCCTGTTGTACGTAAGCTATATTGAAATAATTTCGATTTCCAGTCCATAATTGTTTATCCTGCACTTCTGTATAGAATCCTTCCTTTTATGTCTTCTCTCTCTTGAAATATCCTCAGTTAATTGAACTAAACTGCTCGTTTACGGAGCGAAAAAAGAGCTGCCGACGAGCAACCGCAATTGTGTCTTTGTTATCCATTAGCAAGAATCACTTTTTAGTAATTACATAAGCAATGAGAAAAGAAATTTGGAGAGAAATCACCAAACAGATAATAAAAATATCTGATTCAGCGCCAGCGGAATTTCCCAATTCGCTAAGAAGAGCGAAAGCTAAGAAAGTTTACCACTATACCCAAAAAAGTCCCGAATACTTTAAGTAACCTTGCATTCCTTACACTATTACGCGTTAACATCAAAGCTCCTCCCAGACTCTATGACAATCATCTTCAATCAACATGCTGCCTGCTATTTTTTACTATAACCGTTACTCACATAAAGCCCTTGTTCACTCACACGTCATACGCCCGCATCGCTTTGCGCAGCTCACGAAACGATGGGCGCTTTCCGTACAGCAGCACGCCGGTGCGGTATATTTTCGCCGCCAGCCAGCCGAGCGCCAAGACGGAGCTTATCAATATCGCGAGTGACAAGGCGATTTCCCACGGCGCGGGGGAACTCATTCCGATGCGCAGGAACATTAACAGAGGCGAGAAGAACGGAATGAACGACATCGCCACGACGAACGGAGCGTTCGGATTCGACAAACCGTACATGGCAATCATGAACGCCGCGATAATAAGCATGGTGACCGGCATAATGACCGGACCCACTTCTTCCGTACGGCTCACAAGCGAGCCAACTGCCGCGAACACTGTGGCATATATGAGATAGCCCAGCAAGAAAAACACCAAGAAATATATGAGCAGCATCGGGTCTATCTGGCTGAGATTCAAGTTTAACTCCTTAAGCATCTCATTGCCCGCCGCATTGGCGATATTGACCGTACCGACCGCGATGAACAGCACGATTTGCGTCAAACCGAGCAAGCAAATGCCGATAATTTTCCCGAACATCTGAGTGAGCGGCGATACGCTTGAAACGAGCACTTCCATCACCCGCGAGCTTTTTTCCGCAGTAATTTCCGTCGCCACCAAATTTCCGTACCCGATAACCCCTACATACAACAAAAACAATAATGCGTATACGAGAACAAATGCCAATTCAATTTCCGACTCCGTCTTTCCTTCCGCCTTCGCGTCGGTTAATTGCACCGGCACGAGCTCGATTGGCGCAAACAGCGTGTCCGCCTGCTCGGGGGTAAGGCCGATTTCCTCTTTCGCCATCTCTTGTTTGACGGTACGGAGCGCCGTATCGAGTTCCCTCAACAAGCCGGAAGGCATGGAATCTTTCGACTTATACTGGAACGCTGGAAACGCCGCTTCGGATCCGCTTTCCGCTTCCACCGACAATAAATATCCCTTCAATTGCCCGCTATCCACCATCGATTTCGCCGTTTGCTCATCACCGTTCAATGGTACGATTTCGATCGTCGGATCCGGTGACGAAGCGATATGTTTTATTAGCGCCGGCGTCACGTCCGGTTGCGACGGAAATACGCCGACTTTCTGAGGGCCATCGGATGAGAATGCCGCGATCAACGACGGCAAATGAATCATAACGGACAATATAAGCAAAAATATTAACGTCGTGATCAGGAACGATTTCTGCTTAATCCGGTTGCCGTATGTAAAACGAATGACCGTCCATAGCTTACTCATGAGCGCCACCCACCGTTCGAATGAAAATATCGTTTAACGAAGGTTCCATAATTGCAAATCTGTTCACCGCGGACTGCTCCGCAGCTGCCAGAAGTACGCGCTGAGCGGCAGTCTCTTCGCGGATCAAGATGTCGTAGCCGTTCTCCATTTTCTTTACTGCCGTTACGCCATCAACCGACTCCAACCCTTCGACCGGCGCTTCCGTCTCAAGCAGCACTCTCTCCCTTGGAAATCCACGCTTGATTTCGCGCAGGTTGCCTTGAAGCACGGCATTCGATCGATGCAAAATGCACACATGCTGGCACAATTCCTCAATATGCTCCATTCGATGGCTCGAAAATAAAATCGTAGTGCCGTTGTCACGAAGCTTCGTAATCGTCTCTTTCAACAATTCAACGTTGACTGGGTCAAGTCCGCTGAATACTTCATCTAAAATAAGGTACTCGGGAGAATGAATGATCGCGGCTATAAATTGAATTTTTTGCTGGTTGCCTTTCGATAATTCTTCAACCTTTTTCCCGTAATATTCCGGCACTCCAAAGCGCTCCAACCATTCCTTCAAACGGCGATCCGCTTCTTTCCTGTTCAATCCGCGCAATTCGGCCAAGTACAGCAGTTGGTCGCACACTTTCACCTTCGGATACAGACCGCGTTCCTCCGGCAAATAACCGAAGCGGCTTTTCGCTTCTTTCGAGTACGGCTTTCCATTATATTCAATCGTGCCCTCGTCCGGGTGTATGAGCCCGAGCACCATCCTCATCGTCGTTGTTTTGCCGGCGCCGTTCGCTCCTATAAGACCGAAAATTTCCCCTTTAGCGACGGAAAAACCAATGCCGTTCACCGCCGTATGATCGCCAAATCGTTTCGTCACGCCCTCCAGCCTCAAGGCTCCCATACAATCTCTCTCCTTCCACTCTTTGCCTCTGTTATTTCTGTGCCGGATGCTCCAATTCCTTCCTGTTGTTACGGCTGGAATATCGGAAAGTTTCATACGTTACATGATCCAGCGGTTGTCTAACCGGTATGCGATGATGCGCTGTTTTCCTTTCACCGGTTCGAAGACACCTTCTTTGACAAACCGCTGCAACCACTCCGATGCGGTCTGTTTATTTACGCCGAAATCGGCTGCAACCAAAGCGGGTTTGATGATCCTGTCGTTGCGCATCGCCAAACGGATGATTCTGCTTTTACGGATGGCCATTTATCGTTCTCTTTAAGCGCGATCGGACCGTCATTCAGATAATACCACCGGCCGAGTGCCTGCATAATTTGTCTTCGGCAAATGTGCGGTTTATTAAACACCATGTTCGCCGAAAAACGCAGCAGATACCATCCGTTCAGCAGCATATCGTTCTGGCGTTCAAGATGATCGTCAAATTCCGCCGGAGAGATCTCTTTCGCATGCGTTGTATAGCCGTCCAATTCGACTTTCATCTTCTGCAGCCCGTCTACGAACCGAACATCGGCAAACCGGTCCCCTCCCTTGAAATCCTTGAACGGATACTACATTTGAAGGCCGCGGAAATTGTATTCGAAGGTCGGACCCCAAATGTTGTCCAGAAAAGCGATTTCCAAGTTGACAAGCTTCTTTCGCCAACTTCCTCTCTCCTTCGCTTCTTTCTCGAATTGCTCAACGAATCTTCGCTACCGCGGGATGCATCTTTGCTTCCTCCTCCATGAAAAAAAGCACACCCTCTTCAACTCATTCGAGTCAAAAAGAAGTGTGCTTCACTTCGCATATTTTGTTTCAACGGACGGTTCAAGAAGCCGACACAAGCCAAGCAGCGGCTTACTTACCGGGTATCGGATCGGCGGCGGATCGCAGCTGCTCCAATACGGCCGGCGACGGATCAAGCGAGTCGTCCTCGCCTTTCGGATTTTCCCGCCGGTACCATTGCCAGAACACATAACAGAGGATCGAGCCGTACACAGCTTCCTGCATTAGCTTCATCAGCACGCCGCCGGTCTGCTGATCCTCAAGCGGGTCCATCCACTGAAGAGAACTCGGGCCGGAGAACATTTCGAGAATGGCGGCAGAGTTTTGCGGCAAGCAGTAGCCCATTGCTTTCGCCCAAAGCAGTGGATCCGTATACGTCGAGTACATCGCCGAACCGGAGAAGATGATCAATGCGCAGGCGGGCATCAACAAGACGCTGTTGGCGAAAATATAGCCCATCTTCTTAAAGCCTGCGAGCTGATCCATCGATTTCACCGGACAAATGATCGGGAACCACATGAGCAAGCCGGTGATCATCAGTACAATGTAAAACAGCGTATGAATCGCGTAGTTCGTCATCACATAATCGTGAACGGCAGGTATGTGATATAAGGAAAATGCGGCGTTAAACAGCAGCAGCGTAATGACCGGGTTAAGCAGGAACTTCATATTCCGGAACAACGGCAGCCGGCCGATCGGCTGCAGCAGCCAGCCGGGCGTGCCCGCAAGCAGCATGGGAACCGCGATAATGTAGGCGAACGCCATGCTGAGCATATGGAATGTGAACATCAAGTGGCCCAGCAAATCAATCGGACTGCCGAAAGCGGCATAAAGAAAGAAGAGCCCGGACAGAAACCAAAATTTCTGATAACCGGTCACCGGCTCCGAATCGCGGAAACGGAACCGTCCGGGCCCGGTAACATAAAGATACAACCCTGCGACCGCGCCGAAAAGCAAGATCATCTCCGGACTCCACATCGCGGCAAAACCAAAGCCGTTCAAGCCGAACATAACGCAACCTCCTTTGCATATATATCTTAATTTGCGGACAACCTGCGGTTGCCTACTTGCATATATATCTTAATTTGCGGACAACCTGCGGTTGCCTACTTCGTTAAAAGGAAAAGGGGCGCAAACCGTCGACGACGCCTGCCACCCCAACAAATGTACGTTAAATCGCTACCGTNCGTTAAAAGGAAAAGGGGCGCAAACCGTCGACGACGCCTGCCACCCCAACAAATGTACGTTAAATCGCTACCGTTTTACAGCCAAGACCATAACACGCCGGAAGCGATGGCCGTCAACGCGACGAAGAAGCCGAACGCGATCCCGATCATCGGGTAAAAGTGGCCGCGGTCTTTCATATGCATCCAGTAAGCCAACTGAATCACTGCTTGGAACAGGCCAAGGATAATGATAAATCCTATGACGAACCAAGGCTCCAGCTCAAAGTTGGCCACAGCAAGGAACGCAAACGCTGTAAGCAGGATCGAAAGGGCGAAGGCGAGCAAATGGTTGCGCGGACCTTCGTGGCGGTGCTTGCGCTGCACCTTCGGACCCTCGTGAACGGCGGCTTCGGAATTGTTATTCTCCATTTCCGACATTGCGGATCACCCCATTTTCCCCATAAGATATACGATCGTGAAGATGAATACCCACACGACGTCGATAAAGTGCCAGTACAGGGATGCTACGTAAATCTTCGGAGCGGTAACGACCGTTAAACCTTTCTTCAACAGCTGAAGGATCAACAGGCCGATCCACAAAATACCGAATGCAACGTGAGCGCCGTGGAAACCGACGAGCGAGTAGAACGACGTTCCGAATGCGCTCGAGTTAAAGCGATGGCCCTCATGCGTGTAATGTAAAAACTCGTAAATCTCGAGGCCCAAGAAGCCTGCGCCAAGCGCTACCGTTACGGTGAGCCAAAGCACCATTTGCGGGACGCTTCTTTTAATATGCATCGCTTGGATCGCGAATACGCTTGTCAGAGAGCTGGTAAGAAGCAGGAACGTCGCCCATGCGACAAGCTTCAGATCGAACAATTCCGCTCCGGTCGGTCCGCCCAGCGTGTTATTGCGAAGCGTCAGGAACGTGGCGAACAACGTACCGAATAGGACGCATTCGCCGCCAAGAAACAGCCAGAACGCCAAGAGCTTATTGCGGCCTTCAAGCGTCGCGCGCTCCGGCTCGTGCGGCAATTCGCCGGCCGTGCCGTGGTGGCCGTGACCGTGATTTGCGTGTGCGTCAGCATGGCTCGTGCTCATCCTTGAACCCCCTTCCCAGGCTTCTCCGTCGGATCGATGTGGAAACCGTGATCATCATATACGGAACGCAAGAACATACAGAAGAACGTAACGACCAATCCGCCTACGGCAACCCAATAGCCGTTCAGAACTTCACTGTACATAAACCCAATTGCCGCGATAAACAATCCGACCGACATAAAGAACGGCAGGATCGAAGGCGACGGCATATGGATCGGTCCTAACGGTTCCGCCGGCGTCATCTCTTTGTTGCCCGCCATCTTTTCCTTCCACCATGCGTCCAAACCGCGGACGAGCGGAGTTTGCGCGAAGTTGTACTCCGGCGCCGGGGACGAGATCGTCCACTCGAGCGTACGGCCGTCCCACGGATCGGCAGGCATGTTTTTCGGTTTTGCCCAAGTGATGACGATGTTTACCAGGAAGATGAGAACGGCTAAGCCCATTACGAAGGCTCCGATCGTAGACAGCATATTCATCCAGCCCCAGCCCGGGTTTTGATCTTCGGCCAGGTACGTGAATACGCGGCGCGGCATACCGATCAAACCAAGGAAATGCTGGATCAGGAACGTCAAGTGGAAGCCGATAAAGAACATCCAGAACGTGATTTTACCAAGCGTCTCATTGAGCATGCGTCCGAACATCTTCGGCCACCAGTAGAAGAGGCCCGAGAATAATCCGAATGCAATGCCTCCGACGATAACATAGTGGAAGTGCGCGACTACAAAGTAGGAGTCATGGAACTGGAAGTCGGCGCTCGGCACCGCAAGCATTACGCCCGTCACGCCGCCCATAACGAATGTCGGGACGAAACCGATGGCGAACAAATTCGCCGTGTTGAAGGTAATTTGGCCGCCCCACATCGTAAACAGCCAGTTGAATATCTTTATCCCCGTCGGAACGGCGATCAACATCGTTGCAATTGCGAACAGCGAGTTAACGACCGGGCCCATTCCCGTCGTGAACATGTGGTGAACCCACACCATGAAGCCCAAGAAGCCGATCAACACGGTTGCGAACACCATCGCGCTGTAACCGAACAACCGCTTGCGCGAGAACGTAGGGATAACTTCCGATATGATGCCGAATGCCGGCAATACGAGAATGTACACCTCAGGGTGACCGAAAATCCAGAAGATGTGCTGCCACAGCACCGGATTTCCGCCGCCGTTCGGATCGAAGATGTTGCCTCCGAACAACCGGTCGAACGTAACCAAGATCAAGCCTACCGCCAAAGCCGGGAAAGCGAACAGTATCAATGCGGACGTAATGAACGACGTCCATGTAAACATCGGCAAGCGCATGAAGGACATGCCCGGCGCGCGCATGTTGATGATCGTGACAAGGAAGTTAATGCCGCCGATGAGCGTACCGATACCTGCAATCTGCAGCCCCATCAAGTAGAAGTCCATCCCTCGATGAGGGCTGAATGCGTCGCCGGATAGCGGCACGTAAGCCGTCCAACCCGCGTCCGGCACTTCTCCCAAAACCCAGCTTAAATTGAGCAGCAAAGCTCCGAAGAAGAATGTCCAAAACCCGAGCGCGTTCAGGAACGGGAACGCGACGTCGCGGGCGCCGATTTGAAGAGGCACGACCGCATTCATAAAACCGAAGATAACCGGCATGACCGCGAGGAAGATCATCGTGGTGCCGTGCATTGTAATCATTTCGTTATAAGTTTGCGCGTCCAACACGCTCAATTCGGGCCCCATCAACTGAAGACGAATAAGAAGCGCTTCGACGCCGCCGATCAGAAAAAACAATCCGCCGGCGAGCATGTACAGAATGCCGATCTTCTTATGGTCGACAGTAGTGAGCCAATCGAGCAAGCCGGAATATCTCTTTACGGCGTGCCCGTGAGCGTGCGCATGTGCGTGTGCGTTAGCCACCGAACTTACCTCCTGTTAAGGTTATATCACTTCAGCTCGAGCAAATATTTCGCAAGCTGATCCATCTCTTCTTCCGACAAGTCCGGAAACTTCGGCATTAGCGTGCCGGGCTTCTTGCTTTGCGGGTCGCGAATCCACTCTTTCAATTCTTCCTCGTTATGAGGGAGAATGCCGCCGATTGTAGTGCGCTCGCCGAATCCGTTCAAGTTCGGAGCCGCAGGGCTTTTTCCGCCGGGCGCAATTGCGTGGCATGAGATGCAATTCGCTTTTTGGAAGACTTGCTCCCCCGCAGCAGCGTCCGAAGAAACCGCATTTTCTTCCGTCATATCCGCAACCCACGCATTAAAGTCTTCTTCAGACTTTACGATGGCCTTAAAGTCCATATAAGCATGGGATTGTCCGCACAATTCGGCGCACTTCCCTTTGTATGTTCCGACTTCCGTCGGCTGCAAGTGCATGTATACCTTCTGTCCGGGGTTCGTATCCTTCTTTCCGCCGATTCCCGGAATCCAGAACGAGTGGTTCACGTCCGCGGAAGTCAGTTCGAACGCGACTTTCTTGCCTACAGGCATAACCAAATCCTGCGAGGTGGCAATTCCGAGGTCCGGGTAGTTGAATTCCCACCAGAACTGGTGCGCCACCACCTGCACCCGGATCACGTCTTCTTGTTCCCATATGTTTTGTTGGTCGTGCTTGAATGTATATCCGACTGTGGGAACGGCCAAAATCGTAAGCAAAATGAGCGGGATGACCGTCCAAATAATTTCCAGCTTATGATTTCCTTCAACCTGCTTCGGAATGCTGTCGTCGCCCGGACGTTTGCGGAAACGTACCAATACGTATATCGCAATCGCAAATACGACGACTACGACAATGACCATGATGACGATCGACAAAATCATCAGATTAAGCTGTTCCTGCCCTTCTACGCCTTTCGGGTTGAGCGGCGTCGCTTCTTCCAGCGAGCATCCCGCCAGCAGGAGAGCCAGCGCGGCGAACGAGAGAAGAACGCGCTTTCCTTTCAACAACTGCTGCATCATCGGTAAACAAACCCCGCTTCTTAATATGAATTTTCGCGGCCAAAACCGCGTAAAATCAATGGTTTCGGGCTACAAAAACGCCTTACTCAAATATAATTTCGGCAAGCACCGTTGTCAATTTAGTCACCGAAACTTCACAAATTGTTCTAAAATAGAAGCTTCCGATTCACTGCCCATTTTTTGGGGGGAACACTACAAAGCGTTCCCCAAGCAAGTGAAGTCTACGCGCCTTTCGGATACATTTCTTCCCGCATCCGTTTTACGTCCGCATTTTCCAAATACTCGTCGTATGTCATTTGCTTGTCGATAATTCCCGACGGCGTGATTTCGACAATGCGGTTGGCGATCGTGTTCACGAATTGATGGTCGTGCGACGTGAACAGGATCGTTCCGTCGAAATCGGCCAAGCCGTTATTGAGCGCCGTAATCGACTCCAGATCCAAGTGGTTTGTCGGCTCGTCCAAGATCAGCGCGTTGGCCCCCGTAAGCATCATGCGGGAAAGCATGCAGCGCACCTTCTCTCCGCCCGACAACACGCTTGCTTTCTTCAGCGCTTCGTCTCCGGAAAACAGCATGCGTCCGAGAAACCCGCGAATGAACGATTCGTCTTGATCTTTGGAGTATTGGCGCAGCCAATCGACAAGAGACAGGTCCACCCCGTCGAAGAAGGCGGAGTTGTCTTTCGGGAAGTAAGCCTGCGATGTCGTTATGCCCCAGGTGTATTCCCCGCCGTCGGCCGGCATCGACCCTGAAATAATTTGAAACAAGGTCGTCTTGGCAAGCGAATTCGGTCCGACGAAGGCGATTTTATCGCCGGTGTTGACGGTCAAAGAAAACTGGCGCAGCACCTGCTCGCCGTCAATCGTCTTGGTCAAGCCGTCGATCGCCAGCATCTGCTTGCCGGCTTCGCGTTCGGGTTTAAAATGAATGTACGGATATTTCCGGTTGGAAGGCCTGAGGTCGTCAAGCGTAATCTTCTCCAACAATTTCTTGCGGGATGTCGCTTGCTTCGATTTCGATTTGTTCGCGGAGAACCGCTGAATAAATTCCTGAAGCTCTTTTACCTTCTCTTCCTTCTTCTTGTTCGCGTCTCTTAACAACTTCTGCGCGAGCTGGCTCGATTCGTACCAGAAATCGTAGTTGCCTACGTAAAGCTGTATTTTGCCGAAATCGATGTCCGCGATGTGCGTGCACACTTCATTAAGGAAGTGACGGTCGTGGGACACGACGATGACCGTTCCTTGGAACTTGCCGAGGAAGTTGATCAGCCAGCGGATCGACTCGATATCCAAGTGGTTTGTAGGCTCGTCAAGCAGCAAAATATTCGGATTCCCGAACAGCGCCTGCGCAAGAAGCACGCGTACTTTTTGGTTGCCTTCGAGCTCCGCCATCTGCTTGCCGTGAACATCCGTCGGAATGCCCAGGCCGATCAGCAATTCCGCGGCTTCCGCCTCCGCTTCCCAGCCGTTCAGCTCTCCGAATTCTCCTTCGAGCTCCGCCGCGCGCATGCCGTCCTCGTCCGAGAAATCCGGTTTGGCGTACAGCGCGTTCTTCTCCTGCATAATGTCATAGAGCCTCTTGTGGCCCATAATAACGGTTTCTAGAACCGGGAATTCGTCATAGACAAAATGATCCTGTTTCAAGACCGCCAGCCGCTCGCCCGGGGTGATGTGAACTTCGCCCTTCGAAGGTTCGACTTCTCCGGAGAGAATTTTCAGGAACGTGGATTTCCCCGCGCCGTTCGCGCCGATGAGACCGTAGCAGTTGCCCGGTGTAAATTTAATGTTTACGTCTTCGAACAATGCGCGCTTGCCGTACCGCAGCGTCACGTTGGATGCGCTAATCATGTGAAGCTCAACCGCCCTTTCCTTGCATTTTTGCAACTTGACTATTATAGCATATTTGCCCGCTCTATGTGGGGGAATACGCAGATTAGATGACGGTTGTTTGAAATTGGCGCCGTTTTTGCGCCGTAGGTACATGTGGTATCATAAGGGAAAAATGTCACGGGGGAGCGAAACGGAGGTGCGCAACAGGTTATGAAGATCGTATCCATCGAACCGACGCCGAGTCCGAACGCCATGAAGCTGAACATGGACGAGACGCTGGCGACCGGCGCGAGATATTCGTTCGAGGCTGCCGATGCCGGCCGGGCGCCGGCTTACTTGAAGCGGCTGCTGGCGATCGACGGTGTGAAGGGCGTCTATCAAGCGGCTGACTTCATCGCGGTTGAGCGTGAGGGAGGCGCGGATTGGCGCGTAATTTTGGCCGCGGTGCGCGAAGCGTTCGGCGCGGACGGCGCCGTTGCCGGCGAGGCGGACGCGGCGGCGGATGCCGGCGGTTTTGCCGGGTTTGGCGAAGCCGCCGTATTCGTGCAGATGTTTCGCGGCATTCCGATGCAGGTAAGAGTTCGCGCCGGGGGCGAAGAAGCCCGTGTGGCGCTGCCGGAGCGGTTCGCGGCGGCGGCGATGACGGCGGGCGCCGCTTCGCCGAATTTGATCAAGGAGCGTACGCTTGTCGAGCACGGGGTTCGGTACGGCGAGCTTCCCGAGATCGCCGCGCAAGTTTCTGCGGAACTCGATGCCGCATACGACGATGCCCGCCTGCAGGAGCTCGTCAAGCTGGCGATGGAGATGGGCACCGCCGCCGAGACGGGTGCCGAGGGTGCCGCGGGTGCCGAAGCGAGAGCAGCGTTAACTCCGGAAGAAGTAATGAGCCGTCTTGATTCGCCGGATTGGAAGACGCGGTACTCCGCGCTTGAGCGGTTGAAGCCGGCCACGGAGCATCTCCCGATTATCGTGAAGGCGTTGGGCGACGGCAACTTTTCCGTCCGCCGGCTGGCCGTCGTATATTTGGGAGATATTAAGGGGCCTGAGGCGGTGTCGCTGTTGTCCGGCGCGCTGCGCGATTCTTCCGCCGCCGTCCGGCGCACGGCCGGGGACGCGCTGTCCGACATCGGCGACCCCGCGGCGCAGCCCGCCATGATCGCGGCGCTGCGCGACCCGAGCAAGATCGTCCGCTGGCGCGCCGCGCGGTTTTTGTACGACTGCGGCGACGAGGCCGCGCTCGATGCGCTGCGCGAGGCGGCGGACGATCCGGAGTTCGAGGTCGCTTTGCAGGCGCGGATGGCGGCCGAGCGCATCGCTTCCGGCGAAGAAGCCGCAGGCACCGTCTGGCAGCAGATGGCGCGCCGCCGCGAACAGTGATATACATGCATTAAATATTGCAGCAAAGCGCAAAGCATGCGCCGTTCGCCCGGTTGTCTGCCGGGTCGGGCGGCGTTTTTTGTTTGTCGCATACCGCTTGCTTGGGAGGAGATTCTTGTATGGATGACGCGGCGTTTGATAAAGCATATGACGATTGGTATGCGAAACATTTGGAGGAAAGCTCGGGAGAACGTAAACGGCGGTTGGAAGAAAAACTTGTGAAGAAAGATTCGGAGGATGATGACGATCACGCCGAAAAGCTCCTGCTGCGGAACGTTTGGTGGCCCTTGTACGGCACTTTGGATCATGTCCATCCCGAGACTCACCTTGTTTCACTCTGGAACAAGCGCAAGTGTTTCG
>NZ_JAEMXM010000029.1 GCF_016482785.1 Paenibacillus alkalitolerans
ATTCACTACGATGACTCCAATACGATTAAGGGGCTTTAGAGATTGCGTACACACTATTGCCATAGTCGCAAAAGTACGAAAAAAAACGCCCCATGACATACATAACAACGACAGTTTATGTACATTCTGTCACCATAATGATCATGCGCTGGACAAATGTACCACACGTTTGAAAATAAACATCGTGAAGATCATCTATTCCGACAAATGATGTCCGGATATGTGTGCTGCGAATGCGGGATTCAGGCGCTGAAAATAGAAGCCCTTAAATTATTCGACAGGTGAACATATGTCCGGCAAGCGGCAGGCACGCGTCATTAAAGGATATATTAACCGGAGCAAACGCCCGAAAATCGCGCGTGTCCAAGAAATTCTAGACTACAATTAAGTTTATGTTATAATACATACGTCGCTTTTGCGAAACACAAGCCGCGGCGGATAAACGGCCGCCGCCGGCAAGTTTGCCTTAGGGAGTGAACAGCGCTGCAATGTATAAATTGAGCGAAATTAAAGAGTTGATCAAACTTGTAGACAGCACTAGCATACAGGAGCTGCAAATCGAGAACGAGAACGGAAAGCTGACGATCCGCAAGCCGGAACCGAAGGCCGCCGATGCGGCAGCCGTTGCTCAACATGCCGTGTTTGCGCAACCGGCATATGTACCCGCACCTGTAAGCGTGCCGCAGCAAACCGCCGTACATACGTCCGCTTTGCCGGCCGCGCAGCAATTGCCCGAGGCCAAGGCGGAGCAGGCCGATAACGCCGACTTGCACCGAATCGTCTCGCCGATGGTCGGCACGTTCTATGCGGCATCCTCGCCCGGAGCGGACGCTTACGTCAAGGTTGGCGACACCGTCAATGAAAAGACCGTCGTGTGCATCGTTGAAGCGATGAAGCTGATGAATGAGATCGAAGCGGAAGTCAAAGGACAGATCGTTGAAATATTGGTGGAGAACGGCCAGTTGGTGGAGTACGGTCAACCGCTCTTTTTGGTGAAGAGGTAAGCGGCAACGGGAGGATAAACGGATGAAGTTTCAGAAAGTGCTGGTAGCCAACCGCGGCGAGATTGCGGTGAGAGTCATTCGCGCCTGCAGAGAACTCGGTATTTATACGGTTGCCGTATACTCCGAAGCGGACCGGGATGCGCTTCACGTGCGTCTGGCCGACGAAGCGTATTGCATCGGTCCGACCGCTTCGAAGGACAGCTACTTGAATATGACGAACATCATGAGCGTGGCGACTTTGACCGGGACGGATGCGATTCATCCGGGCTACGGTTTTCTTGCGGAGAACGCCGATTTCGCCGAAATATGCGAACGATGCGATATCGTCTTTATCGGACCGTCCCCGGAAGCGATTTCGAAGATGGGGGACAAGTCCGTAGCGAAGCAGACAATGCGCGATGCGAACGTTCCGGTCATCCCCGGATCCGCCGGCTTGATCGATACGTTGGATGATGCGGTAGCGGTCGCGCGGGATATCGGTTATCCGGTCGTCATTAAAGCGACGGCCGGCGGCGGAGGCAAAGGCATCCGGATCGCCCAGAACGAAGAGGAGCTAATTCACGGAATGACGGCCGCACAGCAGGAAGCGCAGAAAGCGTTCGGCAACGGCGGCGTCTACCTGGAGAAGTTTTTGACCGGCATGAAGCACGTGGAAATTCAAATATTGGCGGATAAGCACGGGAACGTCGTTCATCTCGGCGAACGCGATTGCTCCGTACAGCGCCGCCGGCAGAAGCTGGTCGAAGAAGCCCCTTGCCCGGTGCTTTCTCCCGAGGTGCGCGAGCGGATGGGAGAAGCGGCCGTTCGCGCCGCCCGCGCGGTAAACTACTCCGGGGCGGGCACGCTGGAATTTTTGCTCGGACCCGACGAACAATTTTACTTTATGGAAATGAATACTCGGATCCAAGTCGAGCATCCTGTGACGGAGATGGTTACCGGAATCGACATTGTGAAGGAAATGATATCGGTTGCCGAGGGCAATCCTCTCAGTTTCCGGCAAGAAGACGTAGTCATTGGCGGCCATTCGATCGAATGCCGTGTGAATGCGGAAGATCCGACCCGCGGATTTATGCCGTCGGCCGGAAAAATCGAGTTTTATCTTCCGCCGGGAGGAGCAGGCGTTCGCGTCGACAGCGCCGCTTATCCGGGGTATGTCATTCCGCCTCACTACGATTCAATGATCGCAAAGCTGATCGTATGGGCGCCGACAAGGGAAGAGGCAATCGCAAGAATGAAACGGTCGTTAAGCGAGTTTGCGGTGGACGGCGTGCATACGACGATACCTTTTCACCAGAAATTAATGGATCACCCGAAATTTGCGAAAGGCGATTTCGACATTAAATTTCTGGAAGAATACGAGATATGATCGAAAACCGCCGGAGCAAAAGAAAAACTAAATTTGTCATAAATTTTGCCTGGTGGTATAGTTATAGAAGTATGACAAGGGAGGTTGATCGACCATGAACACGATTGCACCGGATTTCGTTAAAACCGACATGGGGAATATACAAATCGCTCCGGAAGTGATTGAAATCATCGCCGGTTTGGCAACGGTGGAAGTGGAAGGCGTTGCCGGCATGAGCGGCGGGTTCGCTAGCGGCGTCGCCGAAATGCTCGGCCGGAAGAACTTGTCGAAGGGCGTGAAGGTTGAGGTCGGCCAAAGAGAAGCGGCTGTGGACGTTTCGGTGGTCATCGAATACGGCCGCCGTATCCCGGAAGTCGCGACGGAAATTCAAGCGAACGTGAAGAACGCGATCGAGTCGATGACGGGCTTGGGCGTGGTGGAAGTGAACGTACACATCCACGACGTTCTGTTCAAAGGACAAGAAAAGACGGAAGAAGAAGAGGTCACGGGTATCACGCGTGTGAAGTGAATCGATTTCTTAGCCGGATCATATGAAAACCCCCGACGAATGCGTTTGGGGGTTTCCTCTTAAATTAAAGAAGGGAAGATTGCCGTTGGCCAGAGTATTTGACAAATTCCTGCTCTTTATATACAGTCTGATCGTTCTTATAGCCACTATCCTCGGCATTGCGATCGTAATCGAGTGGATTCCGCAAGAGGAACTCGATACACTATATGCGAATCCAGGAGTAAATTATGCAGCTCTTGTCGCAATTGTCGTGCTTTTTTTGCTGTCGCTTCGATTTTTGTACATATCGCTTCGCAGAAGCCGGGAGCGCACCGGTTCCATCGACCAGCGCACCGACTTTGGAGATGTTCGCATTTCTTTGGAGACGGTGGAAAATTTGTCTTTGAAAGCGGCTTCGCGCATAAGAGGCGTGAAAGATTTGCGTTCGCGGGTTCGCGTTACCGACAGCGGCTTGGAAATTCAAATCCGGACGGTCATTGACGGAGAGTCGTCTATTCCGCAGTTGACGGAAGAGATGCAGCGCGGAGTGAAAGAGCACATTGAAGAAGTGACGGGCATCCCGGTTTCCTCGGTAACGGTTTATGTGGCCAACGTCGTACAAACCCAAACCTTCAAAGCCCGTGTAGAGTAGGTGCCGCACATGTGGAAATTACTCGCGGAGCGTGTAACCGAGTGGGTTGGCGCCGGGAGGATCGGACGGCTGTTGGGGACGGCGGCCGGCGTCGTTCTCGGATTCATTTATCTCATTTGGGGATTTTGGGATATGCTCGCGTTTGCTCTGATTGTGACGATCGGCTACACGCTCGGTTTAAAATCGGACTTTCGGGAAAAATGGTTTGATATACGGTCCGTTTTGCGTTGGTTGACGGACAGATGGTACAAGTAGCGGCTATCCGCTTCATTGAGAATGTGCTTCGTCGGAAGCTTTTCTTCATCATACAGAACGTTTGAGCGCAGGAGGATGTTTACCTTATGAAACGGAGATCCGCGAGAGCGATCGCGGTGCAATGCCTTTACATTATGGAGATGAACCGGGTAAACCCGGATATTGCGCTGAGAACCGCAATGGAAGAGGCGTTGAACGATAACGAGTCGGGCATGGATATGACCGGTGCGGACGAACTTATGGTTTATGTTAAGGAATATGTTCATGATATAGTTCGGTTGAAGCCGGAAATCGACGAGATTCTCGCGAAATATTTGCAAGGCTGGCAGGTCGACCGCTTATCGAAAGTCGACAGGGAAGTGCTTCGGCTGGCCGTCTTTGAGATGGTCTACAAAGACGATATCCCGCCGAAGGTGGCGGTGAACGAAGCGATCGAGCTTGCGAAGCATTTCGGCACGGACGAGTCCGGCAAGTTCGTAAACGGCGTACTCGGCAAGCTGATCAAGCAGCTGGACGACATTAAGGCGGCGGCAAAACCGACGCAGTAAACGAACGGGGGAAAAACAGTGACGGCAACGATTATGGACGGGAAGCTGATTGCGAAACAATTGAAGGAGCGGTTGAAGGGGGAGATTCAATCTCTCGCCGCTTTGGGCATTAAGCCGGGACTGGCGGTCGTGCTGGTCGGCGAAGATCCGGCTTCTCACGTATACGTCAGAAACAAAGAGAAGGCGTGCGCGGAGCTCGGATTGCACTCCGAAGTGCACAAGCTGCCGGACAACGTCGAACAGGACAAGCTTATCGATTTGATTCGTCTTCTTAATGCAAGCGAAGAGATTCACGGCATTCTCGTGCAGAAGCCTCTCCCTTCCCATATCGATGACAAAGCCGTGATCGGCGCGATCTCGGTCGACAAGGACGTGGACGGATTCCATCCGGTCAGCGTCGGCAACTTGCTCATCGGCGACGAAGGGTTTGTTCCGTGCACGCCGGCGGGCGTCATGGAGATGCTCAGCGTCATGAACATAGACGTGGCGGGCAAGCGGGCGGTCGTTATCGGCCGCAGCAATATCGTCGGCAAGCCGATGGCGGCGCTGCTCATCCGGGCGCACGCAACCGTCACGGTGTGCCATTCCCGGACGCCGAACTTGGCGGAGGTTACTCGCGAAGCGGACATAGTCATAGCGGCGATCGGCAAAACGAAGCTCGTCGGCGCTGAGCACGTGCGGCCGGGAGCGGTCGTCATCGACGTCGGCGTAAATCGTCTGCCCGACGGCACATTGGCAGGGGATGTCGACTTCGATGCGGTGAAGGAAATCGCGTCGGCCATTACGCCCGTTCCAGGCGGGGTAGGGCGAATGACCATAGCCATGCTCATGAAAAATACGGTGGAGGCGGCCAAAAATTTAAGTGCGGCCCGGATCGGCGGGTGAGGCTGCCTTGGATTCCAATAGAAAAATTTATTCGATCAAAGAGCTGACCCGGTATGTGAAGATGAAGCTCGAATCCGATGCGCTGCTTCAAGACGTATGGGTTCGAGGCGAGATTTCCAATTTCACGAGACATTCCAGCGGTCATATGTATTTCACGCTGAAAGATAAAGACAGCCGGATTAAATGCGTTATGTTTGCGGCCCAGGCCGGCCGCATGCAGTTCATGCCGAAGGACGGCACCCGCGTTATCGCCAGAGGCAATGTTGCGGTATACGAGCGGGACGGACAGTACCAATTTTATATTATGTCGATGCAGCCGGACGGAATCGGAAGCTTGTATTTGGCTTTCGAACAGCTGAAGCGGAAGCTTGAAGAAGAAGGTCTGTTTGCCGCGGAGCGCAAACGCCCGATTCCCCGGTTTCCCGGAGCGATCGGTGTCATAACGTCTCCGACGGGCGCGGCGGTGCGCGATATCGTCATAACGCTGCAGAGAAGGTATCCGTCCGCTCCGGTGCTGTTGTGCCCCGTGTCGGTCCAGGGGACGGGCGCGGCGCCTTCGATTGTGAAAGCGATTCGATTGATGAATGAGAGACGCGAAGTCGACGTGCTGATCGTCGGACGCGGAGGCGGCTCTCTTGAGGAGCTGTGGGCGTTCAACGAGGAGGCGGTCGCCCGCGCCATCGCCTCGTCGGCGATTCCGGTCATCTCAGCCGTCGGGCACGAGACCGATTTTACCATTGCCGACTTCGTGGCCGATCTGCGGGCGGCGACGCCGACAGCTGCGGCGGAGCTGGCGGTTCCTCACCGGACGGAGCTTCGGCAAACGGTCGGGCATCTGGCGCAGCGGCTGCAAAACGGACTTATGAATCAGGTGTCAAGGAAACGAGAAAAACTTGTGCGCTTGAAGCGTTCCCCCTTCCTCACGGATCCGCGCCGGCAATTGACGATGCAGCAAGCTGTACGGTTGGACCGTCTCACTTCGGCTTTGACGTACCGTTTGAAAACGACAGCGGCAGGGGCAAAGGATCGGTTCGG
Organism: Paenibacillus alkalitolerans; assembly: GCF_016482785.1. Lineage (GTDB taxonomy): Bacteria > Bacillota > Bacilli > Paenibacillales > YIM-B00363 > Paenibacillus_AE > Paenibacillus_AE alkalitolerans. The sequence goes on from NZ_JAEMXM010000029.1 coordinate 6,233, forward strand.
CAGATTGGACCGGCGGCTGGCCGGCACGAATCCCCGGGAACACGCGCGCCACGCTTCCAGGCGGCTCGATATGGCAAAGCTGAAGCTGCTCCAAGGGATGAGCGCGCAAGTGAAGGATGCGAAGCACGGATTCGCCTTGCAGCTGAAACGGCTGGACGCGTTAAGCCCTCTGAAGGTGATGCAGCGGGGCTACAGCCTTGTTTACAATGAGCGCAAACAGCTGGTAAAATCGATCGAACAAGTGCAATTGGGGGACCTTGTCCGAGTGAAATTGTCGGACGGAGAGCTGGACTGCCAGGTGTGGTCCATGAAGGGGGAGAACGCGGATGTCTGAACAAGAGATCGGTTTTGAGGAAGCGATGGAGCAGCTGGAACGGATCGTTGCTAAGCTGGAAGGCGGCGACGTTCCGCTTGAACAAGCGATCGAGCTGTTCCAAGAAGGAATGCGGTTGTCCCGCATATGCGGACAGAAGCTGGAAAATGTCGAGAGAAAGATTGAGATGCTGCTGGAAGAAGACGGGCAGACGGTGAAGAAGCCGTTCTCGCCGGCGGAAGAGAAAGGTGAAGACGTTGGCTTTTAACCGGGACGCGTCTATTACGGAATATATCGCCTATTACGGTGAAGTGATGGGCAAGGCGTTTGAGGATATTTTGCCTAAGGAGTGGGATATCCCCGACGCATTGCGGCAGTCAATGACCTACTCGTTGCTTGCCGGCGGAAAGCGGATGCGGCCGGTGCTTGCGATCGCCGCGGCGGAAGCGCTGGGGGGATGCGCCGATGACGTCATTCCGGCCGCCTGCGCGGTGGAACTCGTCCACACGTATTCGTTGATCCACGACGATCTTCCGGCTATCGATAACGACGACTATCGCCGGGGAAAGCTCACGAACCATAAGGTGTACGGCGAAGCGATGGCGATTTTGGCAGGGGACGCGCTTCTGACTCATGCGTTCCACTGCTTGGCCGCTATGCCTCTCCGTTGCCCGAACGTGCCGCCGGCCGCCGCGCTCGCCATCGCGGCGGAGCTTGCGTATTATGCCGGAGCAGCCGGGATGGTCGGCGGACAAGCGGCCGACATTCTCGGCGAGCAGGGGGTTACCACTCTCGCCCAGCTTGAGTATATTCATACGCATAAGACCAGCGATTTGATCGTGTTTTCTCTTCGGGCCGGCGGGAGAGTCGCCGGGGCGGACGACGCGCAGCTGGAAGCGTTAGCCGCTTTCGGCCGTTCGATCGGGCTCGCCTTTCAAATCCAAGACGATATACTGGATGTGATCGGCGATTCCGAGAAGCTGGGCAAAAGCACGAATAGCGACACGGAACGCAATAAAGTGACGTACCCGTACCTCATCGGTATGGAGGAAAGCAAGAGAAAGGTGGCGGAGCTGACGAATTCGGCCAAATCCGCGCTCGCCGACGGCGGAATAACGGAAACTCGCCGCTTGCTTCAGTTGGCTGATTATTTGATGTCCCGGGAATCTTAAATGCTTTTTTTCACGCGATAATACGTACCGGTCAGTCGACCGTTGCATTGGAGAATATTAGTGGGATTTGCGAATATAACGGCCCAAAAGATAGTTAATAACGTCCCGGAGCACGATTAGAGGCGCGAGACACGTTATGAACGGTCATTTGGGCCGTTTTTTGTTAGGAAAAGCACGCCGCGGCGTTATTAAGAGCATTTTCGACCGTTATCGAAAGCTGCAGTGACGGCAGGTACGTTTTTTGAGGGCGAACGCACTAAATATGCGCGCAAACGGCTTCACCTTTCGTTGAGGGGGGAAATCGCGCTGTGGTATAATCAATAAGGTATAATGGAGTGGCGCAGTATTCTAGTCGGCCTACCGTTTTGAGGGCGAGCCTAAAAATTCGCCGAAGGGCACATCGATGAAGTTCCTGGTGCCGGCTTTCGACGCCCAGTCGGGGGCTGGTGGTGGGAGTTAAGGTTGTGGGGCGATCCGCAACGGCATGCGGGCGTTGACCCTGCTTCCGCGGAGGCCCAAGTGCGTGGCGGCCGGGTTCGTACGGTGGATTCCACTGGCATGAGCGACCGGTCACGGCTTGGGGTATGAACCTGCATTTCGTTTGCCCGGAATCGGCATTGAACAAGTATGAGAGTCCGAAGCCGGCTTCGCGGGTTTGCGGTGCAGCGTAGCCTGCCTTGAGTGAACTACGAGGGATTATAGATTTAGGCGCGGTCCGCTCTCGGCCAAGAGCGCCGTCGGCCCCATGCTATATGAAATCTGGTTTGCAAAAGAGGCTAAAAAACGGTTCAAGCGCTGTTGAGGAAAACTCCTAGACTGTTCATAGCCATGAGGCTCTCTGGGGATTATAGTGTGGACTAAGTGGTAATCCAGTCTGGCTTTGGTGACGACCTCGCTTGGTTTGCTCAGCGAGCGAAAGCGCCTGCGGCGACGAGCCAAGACGGGCTTAAAGGGTAACCGCCCCGCACGGCGACGGGGGGTGCCCGTTTGGGAAAACCTACTGGACCTAAGCCGCAGCATTTACTCAGGGAGCTGCCACTCGCCTTTCTTTTTAACGCGGAGGAGCTTGTGCAATAGAATGAAATTTCTATGGAAAAACTCTATTCAATGGAGTGTTTTAATAGCCATTCTTACGTTTATTCTTGCGAGCGTTTTCTCCATCGTGTCTACAGCCATACTGGAGGGCGTCTCCTGGGCGGCCGGAATGGCGATTGTATTTATAATCATTCTTATAGGAATCGTGTTCGATATGATGGGTCTCGCTTCGGCTTCGGCGAAGGAAACGCCGTTTCACGCAATGGCGGCGGAGAAAGTGCCCGGCGCGAAGCACGCTATCGCCATTGTCCGCAATGCCGACCGGTTTTCCAACTTCTGCAACGACGTAATCGGCGACATCGCCGGCATCATAAGCGGGACCGCTTCCGCATTGGTTGTCGTAAAGCTGGTCGGCTCGGCGGCGGATGGGGAGCAGATGTTGACGGCGGCCGCCACAATATTGTTTTCCGGCGTCGTTTCGGCGCTTACTGTCGGCGGCAAGGCGGTAGGCAAATCGTTCGCCATCCACTACTCGACGGCGATCGTTCTGTATGTCGGAAAGTTCTTTTATATGCTTGAACGGCGGTTTGGGATCCGCTTCATGAACGGGAAAAAGAAGAACAACGGAAAGCGGGGAAACAAACATGCTGCTCGAACAAATCAATCAGCCTAGCGATCTCAAGCGTCTTAGCTCGTCCGAATTGGAACAGCTGGCTCATGAAATCCGTCAATTTCTCATAAACAATTTATCCGTAACCGGCGGGCATTTGTCTCCGAACCTTGGGGTCGTCGAGTTGACGATCGTGCTGCATTATGTGTTCAACAGTCCCCGCGATAAATTTATTTTCGACGTCGGACACCAAGCATACGTTCATAAAATATTGACGGGTAGGCGCGAACGCTTCCCTACTTTGCGCAAGCACAAAGGGTTATGCGGTTTTATCAAGCGTTCCGAATCGGAGCACGACGTTTGGGAAGCGGGACACAGCAGCACGTCTCTTTCGGCGGCGATGGGGATGGCGATCGCCCGCGATTTGAAAGGCGAAGACCACAAAGTGGTGGCCATAATCGGGGACGGGGCGATGACGGGCGGGATGGCGTTCGAAGCGTTAAACCATATCGGCCACGAGCGTAAAAACTTAACCGTCGTTCTGAACGACAACGAGATGTCCATCGCGCCGAACGTCGGGGCGCTTCACAATTACTTAAACAAAATCCGTTCCGACAAAACTTACATCCGAGCGAAAGACGAAGTGGAGCATCTTTTAAAGCGGGTGCCCGCGATCGGCGGGACGCTTGCCAGCTGGGCGGAGAAAGTGAAGGACAGTCTGAAATATTTGGTCGTTTCCGGCGTTCTGTTCGAAGAGCTGGGATATACGTATATCGGGCCTGTGGACGGCCACAATATACCGCTGTTGCTTGACACGTTCAAGCACTCCGAGAAGATAGCCGGGCCGGTGCTTATACATGTCGTTACGACGAAAGGCAAAGGCTATGCGCCGGCGGAGGCGGATTCGCACACTTGGCACGGTCTTTCGGGCGCATATAAGATCGAATCGGGTCAAGTGATGAAGTCGTCCGGACCGCCAATGTATACGGAAGTGTTCGGAAAGACGATCATCGAACTGGCCGAAAGCGACCCGCGCATTGTCGCTGTTACGCCCGCCATGCCGGGAGGATCCGGTTTATTGAAATTTGCGGAACGGTTTCCGGACCGCATGTTCGACGTCGGTATCGCCGAACAGCACGCCGCCACAATGTGCGGGGCGCTCGCCGCGGAAGGCATGAAACCGGTGTTCGCCGTATATTCGACTTTCTTGCAGAGGGCGTACGACCAAGTCGTGCACGACATTTGCAGGCAAAACCTGAATGTCGTCTTCGCCATCGACCGGGCGGGTTTTGTCGGGCCCGACGGAGAGACGCACCACGGGGTGTTTGACATTGCGTTCTTGCGACATATCCCGAATATGATGCTCATGATGCCGAAAGATGAGAATGAGCTTCGCGACATGCTGTATACCGCCATACATTACGACGACGGCCCGATCGCGGTGCGTTATCCGCGAATCGCCGGAACCGGTGCGGAATGGGACGGCGAATATCGATCGATTCCGATCGGCTCCTGGGAAACGGTGACGGAAGGCAATGACGCGGCGGTTGTCGCCATAGGGCCGATGGTTTCCGTCGCGGTCGACGCTGCGGCGGCAATGGAGAAAGAAGGCATCTCCGTAAGCGTTGTGAATGCGCGCTTCGTCAAGCCGTTGGATGAACGGATGCTTGCACGGCTTGCGGAACGGAACGTTCCGGTGATCGTATTGGAGGAAGGGGCCGTAACCGGCGGGCTCGGCAGCGCCGTTATCGAATGGTATGCCTTGAACGGCATTCACAATGTAACGGTAAAGCTGTTGGGAATTCCGGACCGGTTCATTGAACACGGCAGCATCCCGGAACAAAGAAGCGAAGCGGGATTGACGAAGGACCGGTTAGTCGATGCCATTCGAACTTCAAGAACGAACGGAGTAAGCGTCGATGTCTGAACGAAAGGAACGGCTTGACGTATTGCTTGTAGAACGGGGGCTGTTCGACAGCCGTGAGAAGGCGAAAGCGGCAGTTATGGCCGGACTCGTCTTCCTGGACGGGGAGCGGATGGAGAAAGCGGGTATGAAAGTGCCGGCCGCCGGCGCCATTACCGTCAAAGGCGAAGTTCACCCTTACGTCAGCAGGGGCGGGCTGAAGCTGGAGAAAGCGATCCGCAGCTTCGGATTGGACTTGAAGGGCGCGACGATGATCGATATCGGCGCATCGACGGGCGGATTTACGGACTGCGCGCTAAAGCACGGAGCTTCGTTCGTATACGCGATCGACGTCGGTACGAACCAGCTTCACTGGTCATTGCGCTCCGACGAGCGGGTTAAGGTGATGGAGCGGTTGAATTTCCGGTTCATTACACCCGAGCATTTAATTGGACCGGAGCCGAATTTTGCCGCAACGGACGTCTCCTTCATTTCCTTGCGGTTGATACTTCCTCCTCTGCGGCCGCTCCTTAAGCCCGGCTGCCGCGTTGTCGCGCTCATTAAACCTCAATTCGAAGCGGGCCGCGAACAGGTGGGCAAATCGGGAGTCGTTCGCGAAGCGGAAATCCATCGCGATGTTCTCCGCCAGGTGACGGTATTTGCGGAAGAGAACGGATACATTCTCGAAGGATTAACGTATTCGCCGATTACCGGAGGGGAAGGGAATATAGAGTTTCTCGCGTTGTGGCGCGTATCCGGCGAACAGCGGACAATGTTGGATGAAACGCGGTCAAGCGAAATCGAAGCGAAAATTTCGGAAGTCGTTGACGAAGCTCACCGATCTCTTGCTATTTGAATGCAGGACAAGCAGGAAACCGTCCGTCTCCCTCGAATTATGAAAAAAGGGAGGTGGAGGAAATTGTCATTCAGCGGCGATGCCGTCGTGCTTCTGCTTGTCGTGTTTGCATTGGCGATATGGGGAATGTATTTGTTTCGCCGTTGGCTGAGGGAAAAGCCCGACATCCCCGTTCCTGTTTCCGACCCGGAGCACCGCCCCTCGGGCGAAGCCGTGGAATTGCTGGCGGAGCACGGATATGAAGTCGTGCACGGGAAGGTGAAAATTCCGATTACCGTACATAAGGACGAACAGAAGCTGACGAGCGCCTTGTTCGTCGACTACTTCGCCAGACGCGATGACAAGATGTATGCCGTCAAGCTTGGGCGTTCGAGGAAACCGATGGATTCGGCCGCAGGAAGTTCGATTCGCGAGCACTTGCTTGTCTACGCTTTACTTTACGACAATACGGCGGGTGTGCTGTATGTAGACACGGACAAGAGACAAGTGCATAAAATCCGTTTTGAGTTGGAGTTGTGACATGAAAGGCCAACGACACATTAAAATTCGTGAAATCATCACGAGCAAAGAAATCGAGACGCAAGACGAGCTGGTGGACGCGCTTCGCGCGTACGGCTTCCCCGTCACGCAGGCGACCGTGTCGCGCGACATCAAGGAGCTGCACCTGGTCAAAGTTCCATTGGCGGACGGGCGTTACAAGTACTCTTTGCCGGCGGATCAGAAGTTTAATCCGGCGATGAAATTGAAGCGGGCTTTGATCGATTATTTCGGCTCGATCGACTATGCGGATCATCTGGTCGTAATGAAAAGCTTGCCCGGCACGGCCAATACGCTGGCTGAACTGATCGATAATTTGGACTGGCCGGATGTGATGGGCACCATCTCCGGCGACAATACGGTATTGATCATCTGCCGGGACAAAAACGCAAGTATGCGCGTCGTGGAACAAATTTTAAACATGCTGTCTTGATCGTCAATTCAACTTGAATATAACGGGAGGGAACGACTTTGCTCCTGGAGTTGTCCGTTAAGCATTTGGCCGTAATCGACCATGTCCGCGTTACTTTTCAAAATGGGTTTCATGTGTTGACCGGGGAAACCGGCGCAGGCAAATCCATATTAATCGATGCGTTAAGTTTTGCAATCGGAGGAAGAGCTTCAGCCGACCTTGTTCGTCATGGGCACGACAAAGCGGAAATCGAGGCTCTTTTTGATGTTCCGCAAGATCATCCGGTTTGGTCCGTATTGGAGGATAACGGCATAGAAGCTTCACCCGACGAGCCGATTATCGTTCGCAGGGACATCGCCGCGACGGGCAAAAGCACCGCCCGTATTAACGGTCAGTTGGTGACGATGGCCACGCTCAAGGCGGCGGGAGAAACGCTCGTCAACATTCACGGCCAGCATGAGCATCAATCGCTGCTGCGAACGGACAAGCACCTCGATTGGCTTGACGCCTATGCGGCGAGAGATATCGAACCGGCGAAACGGGAGTACCGGGCGTTGTACGACCGGTACGTCGATTTAAAGCAAGAATTGGAACAGACGAGGGAAGCGGGCATGACCGCGCTGCAGATGGCCGATCTTTACCGCTTCCAGTGGGAAGAGATCGCCGCAGCAGCACTTACACCGGGCGAAGAGGAATCGCTGCAGGAAGACAAGCGGAAGCTCTCCAATGCGGAGAGGCTGCATACGTCGGCCAACCAAGCGTACGAATTTCTATACGGCAACGGACAAGCATTGGAAGGACTCGGCAAAGCGCTCCAGCGCTTGACGGATATTGTGAAATATGATGAAAAAATGTTGTCGCCATTGTTGGAGCAGCTGCAGTCCGCCTACTACCAGATCGAGGATGCGTCGTATCAGCTCCGCGACTACCGCGAAGGTATCGAATTCAATCCCGAGAAGCTCGACCGGATTGAAAGCCGGCTTCAAACGATTGCCGCTCTTAGACGGAAATACGGCGAAACGGCGGAAGACGTGCTCAACCATGCGCAGCGCATCAAAATCGAGCTCGACCGCCTTGACAATCATGAGGAACGCATCGCGGTTTTGGAGAAACAATTGGAGTCAATACTTGAAGATATGAGGACGTTGGCGGACCGGCTAAGCAGCAAACGGAGGGAAGCCGCTTCCCGGTTGTCGCGCGAGCTTACGGCTCACTTGAAGGATCTTCATATGGAAAAAACGCAGTTCGAAGTCGCTCTCGGATCGACCGGCGACCGCTGGACGAAAGACGGCACGGACACCGCGGAATTCCTTATTTCCCCCAACCCCGGCGAACCGCTCCGAAGCTTGCACAAAATCGCCTCCGGCGGCGAATTGTCGCGTATCATGCTCGCGTTGAAATCGATCTTCGCCAGCGTCGACCGCGTTCCCGTTCTCATCTTCGACGAGGTGGACACGGGAGTGAGCGGCCGCGCCGCACAAGCGATTGCCGAGAAGATGGCGTGGCTTGCAAGAAGCGCGCAGGTGTTCGCGATTACGCATCTGCCGCAAGTGGCGTGCATGGCCGACGCTCAATACGGCATTATGAAGTCGGTCCGGGAAGAGCGGACTTTTACCGAAATACGACGATTAAGCGGGGACGACCGTGCGAAGGAACTGGCACGTATGCTCGGAGGCGTCGAGGTCACAGGAACCACATTGCAGCACGCTCAAGAAATGCTCGCCTTGGCTGAAGACAGAAAAACGGCCTGGTCCCGCGCATAAAGGAATGCATTTGCAGTAATAAAACGATAACGGCGGGGTTACCTTAAAGGTACGTTGTCGGCGAACGATTTCGTCAAACGCGAGGAACGAAAAGGAGCGTGAGGAAGGGTTGACATCCGGCATCAAGAAAAAACTTTTCGGACTTATGCTCGTCTTTATCGTTTGTCTCATTGCCATTTCGCCCCCGTTTCAACATTTTGCCGCGTTTCCCGAGCAATTGAACTTATTTGACGGACAAGGTAAACAGCTTGAATTAAGCATGCCGGTTCACGCTCAAGTTACGGTGAAAAATCCGGATATCGTGAAAGTGAACGGTTTGTCCAAGCCTTCATTCGATTTGAATTTGAAGGAGCCGATTTCTCTAAGGACCGAGCACGCCGGTCAAACGGAGATGCAGTTCAAACTGTTCGGCGCGATTCCCTTCAAAACGGTCAAAGTCAACGTAGTCCCGGATTTGAAAGTGATCCCCGGCGGCCAAACGATTGGAGTGAAAATCAAGTCGAAGGGCATTCTCGTCGTGGGACATCATCTGGTCGACAGCGGCTCCGGGAAAAAATCGTCTCCCGGCGATGATGCGAAAATCAAAGTCGGCGATTTGATTATGGAGATGAACGGGCAGCGGTTGAACGACGTCAACAAAGTGGCGGCCATCGTACAAGAGGCCGGTGAACGGAAGCGGCCGATCGATATCGTTATTTTGCGCAACGGCGAACAGTTTCAAACGAAAATTGCGCCCGCGTGGGATGCAGGCGACAAAGCGTACCGGCTCGGCGTTTATATCCGAGATTCGGCTGCCGGTGTGGGCACCTTAACGTTTTATGCCCCCGATCAGAAGGCTTACGGGGCGTTGGGCCATGTCATTACGGATATGGACACCCAAACTCCGATTGTGGTCGGCGGCGGCGAAATCGTGTATTCAAACGTCACTTCCATTTCGAAAAGCCACAACGGCGAACCAGGCGAGAAGCGGGCGCATTTTTTCCGGGAAAACAAAGTGCTCGGCAACATTGAGAAAAACACCGATTTCGGCATCTTTGGAACAATGAACGAAGCCCCTGATTACGGGACGGAGAAAAACGCGATTCCTGTCGCTTTCGCCAGCGAAGTGAAAGAAGGGCCGGCTCATATTTACACGGTCGTCGACGGGCAAAAGGTCGAAAGATTCAACATTGAAATCGTGCATGTGGCAAAGCAAGCTTTCCCCGCCACGAAAGGCATGATCATAAAAATTACAGACCCGCGATTGATTGAAAAGACGGGCGGAATCGTTCAAGGTATGAGCGGCAGCCCGATCGTGCAGGGCGGCAAGCTGATCGGCGCAGTAACGCATGTGTTCGTGAACGACCCGACCAGCGGTTACGGCTGCTTTATCGAGTGGATGCTGCGGGATGCGGGTATCTTAATGAAATCGCAAGCGGCGAATCCTAAGGCAAGTTGACGCCTTGGGGTTTTCCCCTTTTGGTTTGCAAAAATGGATAATCGTACATTTATACATAGGAAAAATATTTTTCGACAGGAGGATTTTCTTTTCTGGTGTCGAATCCATAATTGACCAGAAAGTAAGCCAGTCTGCGTAGTTTGTTTAAGGAGGATTCGTCTTGCAAACCATCGAAGTTTTGCTGGCTGATGACAATCGCGAATTTGCGAACTTGTTGTCGGAGTACATCGGCGAACAGGACGACATGTCCATCGTCGGAGTTGCCTATAATGGAGAAGAAGTGTTGAAGCTGTTGGAAGAACGCGAGACCGCACCCGATATTTTGATTCTGGACATCATAATGCCCCATCTTGACGGGTTGGGAGTATTGGAGAAGCTTCGCGACGCGGGAATGAATCCGATGCCGAAGATCGTAATGCTTACGGCGTTCGGGCAAGAGAATATTACTCAGAAAGCTGTACAGCTTGGCGCATCGTACTACATCTTGAAGCCGTTCGATATGGAAGTTCTTGCGAACCGAATTCGCCAGCTGGCGGCCTCCCCGGCCTCCGCAACGGGCGGATCCTCAACGGTGCAGATGCATTCCCAGCAGCGCAAACGGCTCACCGTTCCCGCGAAACCGAATGGAAAGCCGAACTTGGATGCGAGCATCACGAACATCATTCACGAAGTCGGCGTTCCGGCGCATATCAAGGGTTATCAGTATTTGCGCGACGCCATCACTATGGTATACAACAATATCGAGCTGTTAAGCGCGGTGACGAAGACGTTGTATCCCGCGATCGCCGAGAAATACCGCACTACGCCTTCCCGCGTGGAACGGGCGATCAGACACGCCATTGAGGTCGCATGGACGCGCGGCAACATCGACTCGATTTCGCATTTGTTCGGTTACACGATCAATATCAGCAAGGCGAAGCCGACGAACAGCGAGTTTATCGCGATGGTGGCCGACAAGCTGCGCATCGAGCATAAGGTCAGCTGAGGAGGCATGAAGTAAGGGATTGCGGAGGGGCGCGGATAGACGCGCTCTTTTTGCTTTTTGCATAAAAAGCGGACGGCCATAAGAGAAACTCGACATTGAATTTTCATTGATGTAACGTAAAAGACCCGGTTTCCCGGGTCTTCTTTGCGACGGCGCCGTTGATTTGGTTCCACTCAGCTTCGGCAAGCAATGAGGCGAACGTTGCTTTAAGGGCAACCGCCTTGCGCGTCTAAAGCCTATAACTGGTCTTTAGCGCATCCCTCGCTTCCTATTTCGAGTCAGAAACCTCTCCGGTACCTTGTTCCGCTGAATTCGCTATCTCCTCCAACGCAACCACGACCCTTCTCGTCGCCGTCGCATGTATATTGTGTGTCGGCGGGGCGCTTTTCAACCGCTTGACGCGTAGGAACATTTTCCCCGGAAAAGACTGTATCGACCGGCTTAATTCCGGCAACACTTGAAGGTATCATGCTTGTTTTCGGAGGTTATGTCGATGAACGCGTTGCTCCGGTTTGTCGGACGGTTGAATTTGTTTTTGTCTTTCTTGATTTTGTTTGCCGTTCACGGATTGCTGTATTTTGGCTTGGACAACGACGATTGGTTCTTTCTGGCGTTGGCGGCTTCCCTCGTATGGACCGGCGTGCTGGCGTTCGTGCAGCTGCTTTCGCGGTCCCGCGCCGGTTCGAAGTAGTTAGGGCTGTGGTTTAACGGAAAATGATGTGCTTATCTGCTGGCACTATCCGGTTGTGCCCTGACGTTAACGGTATTTCATGTACTTAAAATCGTTCCTTTACGGTCCGGAGCGGTATTTCGATTGGATTAAGCACACGAATTTCCGTTAAGGCCTGGATTTTGCTTAGGATGGTTGTTGTTAGATACACGAAATTCCGTTAAGCGAAATTTTGGGATGAAGGCGGCTGGACGGCCGGCGAATTCGCCGTCTGCTCTTGATTGCTTGCGCCCGGCGCGCCGGCAGGCGGTTGTCCGGCGAGGACGTTCGGCGCGGGTTGGAGCAGCCATTCCGGCTTCAGATGTTCCGGCAAATCGGTTCTTACATACTTGCGGATGTCTTCGCCCAAATATTTGCGCATCCGGATCTCCGTCTCCGCTTTGACGAAATGCCACAGCATCTCGAAACTCGCTTTATAGCCCCGGCACCAATATACGCATCCTACGCCTTGATCGTCTCTTTGCTCATCTGTAATCTTGATGCCGTGTTCCCGAAGCCGGTTGCGCAGTTTCGCCAAATCTTTCGTCACTCCGTCCATCGCCCGCTCGATGAGATCGACGTAGGGCTGCTTCGTCTTTAGTTTGCTTTCCGCAATAATCTTGGCGTCCCGGTCGAATACGGTCAGCAGCAGCTGGAGAAGCAGCACTTCCTTGATCGTGCTCAGTTCGTCCACGGCCGTAACCGGAGGAATCGCGGGGACGCGTTCCCGTTTCGCCATTATGCATCACCGCTATACGAATATATGTTCTTATTCTATGCGAAAATACGTTCGTTATGCAACGGGGCGTTTGTGCCAATTGCTGGAACCGCCGGGCATTTACTTGGAAGCGGCGGCTGTGATATAGTTACCTATGGATTTTGTCAAAACTCGTGAAAGTTCAAAAAATTGCCACGTTTGAAGGGCCTTTTGGTGCCCACAGCCGGGGTGCGAGTCCTTATAATATGAGGATGTAGACTGTTTGAGGGGGAACTGCAAGATGTACAAATGGATCGTCTCCGTACTGTTTTTCGGAGCATGCGCAATGGGAATCGGGATTTTATTCAATCAGCTTCCGCAAGCGCCGACGGAGGAAGAGTTGGCCGCCGAGAAAAATGCGCTTAAAATCGTAGCTACCGACTGGGCGTTCGATCAGGAGGAATATACGGTGGAATTGGGATCGACTAAGACGGTCAAATTGGTGAATGAGAAAGGCTTGCACGGCATCGGCATCCAAGAATTGGGCATCGAGCTTCAAGGGGCAACGCTCGAGCAAGAGGTGACGTTCGATAAACCGGGTACGTACGAGATCAGATGTATCGTGCTTTGCGGCCAAGGCCACGCGGACATGGTGGCCAAACTGGTCGTTAAAGAAGGCGCGGAGCCGACGGAAGAAGAAGCTCCGGCGGAAAGTGCGCATTAAGCGGAAGTACAGAACAGCTCCGGAACCGATCGGTTACCGGCGCTGTTTTTTCTTTTCGCGGAAGCGCGGGGCGACATAATTGCGTTTGCGGTCGCGGTAAAAGATCCACCCGCCGACGAACGCGACGCCGAAGGCGAACAAGACGAGGCCGAGCGCGAAGTCGAGCCATGGAAACGCCGGAGGACCGAACGAAGCGAACACGGCGTCTTTCATTTTCAAGAAACCGTAGGTGGCGATCCACCCCGGGATAACGAGCAGGAGCACGGCGATAAAACGGGATAATTTCGAAGGCATGACATTTGTTCCTTTCGGCAGGAGTTTTGCTTTGAATATCAAAAACTATAAAGTAAGCGAATCATATGCTTCATGGACGCCAAAGCGAAATTGTTGCGATACAACCGAAGAAATTTCGCTTACACGGTGCCAAACGCCAAATTCCGGCGCTGTAACCGAAGAAACGAGACTGTCGATTGATTGTAGATACGAACTTTCAGTCAAAATTTTCGGCCATCTGCGCTGTCCTAACCGGAGAAATTCCGGTTATAGCGCTCATTTTCGGCCATCTGCGTCGTCCTAACCGGAGAAATTCCGGTTACAGCGCTCATTTTCGGCCATCTGCGCCCTTCTAACCGGAGAAACTCCGGTTACCGCGCTCAATTTCGGCCATCCGCGGTGTCCTAACCGGAGAACCTCCGGTTACAGCGCCCAATTTCGGCCATCTGCGCCCTTCTAACCGGAGAAACTCCGGTTACAGCGCTCAATTTCGGCCATCCGCGTTGTCCTAACCGGAGAAACTCCGGTTACAGCGCCCAATTTCGGCCATCTGCGCCCTTCTAACCGGAGAAACTCCGGTTACAGCGCTCATTTTCGGCCATCTGCGTTGTCCTAACCGGAGAAACTCCGGTTACAGCGCTCAATTTCGGCCAGCTGCGCCCTTCTAACCGGAGAAACTCCGGTTACAGCGCTGATTTTCGGCCATCTGCGCTGTCCTAACCGGAGAACCTCCGGTTACAGCGCTCATTTTCGGCCATCTGCGCTGTCCTAACCGGAGAACCTCCGGTTACAGCGCTCATTTTCGGCCATCTGCGCTGTCCTAACCGGAGAACCTCCGGTTACAGCGCTCATTTTCGGCCATCTGCGCTGTCCTAACCGGAGAAACTCCGGTTACAGCGCTCACTTTCGGCCATCTGCGCCCTTCTAACCGGAGAAACTCCGGTTACAGCGCTGATTTTCGGCCATCTGCGCTGTCCTAACCGGAGAAACTCCGGTTACAGCGCTCACAATGAATCGACAGCCTCGAAACTTCGCTTACACGGTGCCAAACGCCAAATTCCGGCGCTGTAACCGAAGAAACTTCGCTTACACGGTGGCATTTGAAATGGAAGACGGATATCCTTATTCCGCAATGAATCGACAGACGCGGCCAGCAGGCCTGAGATCAGTCGAGGGAGAGCAAACCGCCGCAAGACCAGCTTNTTCGCTTACACGGTGGCATTTGAAATGGAAGACGGATATCCTTATTCCGCAATGAATCGACAGACGCGGCCAGCAGGCCTGAGATCAGTCGAGGGAGAGCAAACCGCCGCAAGACCAGCTTTTCTCATTTTACCCTATCCCGCCCCTTGGAAAAAAGGTTACAATAAGACGAGAGTCTAACAAATTCATGAACGGCTCGGCGGAACATAGAATAAGAGTAACGTTACTTACGGAGGACAAGCCATGAATCATACATACGATATCGTTGTGTTGGGCGGCGGCCCGGGCGGGTACGTCGCGGCGATCCGCGCGGCTCAGCTTGGCAAGAAGGTAGCCGTAGTCGAGAAAGCGGCTCTCGGAGGGACATGCCTTCACAAAGGCTGCATCCCGAGCAAAGCGCTGCTGCGAAGCGCCGAAGTGTTCGCCACGTTGAAGCAAAGCGAACAATACGGCATCCGCATGCAGGGCGAGGCGGAGCCGGTCATTGACTTCGCGCGCATCCAAGAGCGGAAGAAGGGTATCGTGGACGAACTTCACCGCGGCGTGCAATTTTTGATGAAGAAGTACGGCATCGCCGTCGTGCAAGGAACGGGAAGGCTCATCGGGCCTTCGATCTTCTCTCCGCGCAGCGGAGCGGTTGCGGTGGAGACGCCCGACGGAGAGACGGTGACGCTCGTCAACGAGCGCGTCATTATAGCGACGGGATCGCGTCCCCGCACGCTGCCGGGGTTGACGCCGGACGGCGAATGGGTGCTTACTAGCGACGAGGCGCTGGAGCTTGAACGGCTGCCGCAATCGATTGTGATTGTGGGCGGGGGCATTATCGGCGTCGAATGGGCGTCCATGTTGGCCGACTTCGGCGTGGCCGTCACGCTGATTGAAGCCGCCGACCGGCTGCTGGCCGCCGAGGACGAAGATGTGGCGCGGGAGATGGCGGCGGCGCTTCGGAAGCGCGGCGTGGAAATCTTGACCGGAACGAAAGTGGGTCCGGACTCGCTCCACAAGCGAGCCGGAGAGGTGCGCCTTGAGGCGGAGGGGCCGAACGGGCCGCGCGAGCTGAAAGCCGAGCGCATCCTCGTTGCGGTCGGACGGGCCCCTAACGTCGAAGGGATCGGACTCGAAAACACGGACGTGGTCGTCGAACGGGGCGCGATCCGCGTGAACGGCTGGATGCAGACGAGCGAGAACCACATATACGCGATCGGCGACGTTGTCGGAGGCATGCAGATGGCTCATGCCGCAAGCCATCAAGGGATCGTGGCGGTGGAGCACATTTGCGGGACGGCCGGGCATCCGTACGATGCTTCGTACGTTCCCCGCTGCGTGTTTTCCAGACCCGAAGCCGCCTCGATCGGCATGACGGAGGCGGAGGCGCGCTCAGCCGGCTTGAGGGTGAAGACGGCGAAGATGCCTTTCCGCACGATCGGCAAGGCGCTTGTGTACGGTGAGAAGGACGGGTTCGTCAAGGTCGTTGTGGATGAAGAGCGCAACGATATAGTCGGCGTACATATGATCGGGGCGAAAGTGACCGAATTGATCGGCGAAGCTTCGCTTGCGAAGCTGCTGGACGCAACGCCTTGGGAGCTCGGTTCGGCGATCCGTCCGCACCCGACGTTATCCGAAGCGCTGACGGAAGCCGGCCTCGCGGTTGACGGACGGGCGACCGGATTGTAAGATGAAGCCATGCAATACTTTTATGACCTGGTCATAATACCCGGTCCTAAGGAGGGGTTTCACTTTGATTGACGAGAAGAAGTTGAAAACCGAACAGGCCAAGCACATTCAACTAGGTTTGAGCGATAACGACGTATTGTCGATGTACAAGTCGATGCTGCTCGCCCGCAAATTCGACGAGCGGGCGTTGGTGCTGCAGCGCTCCGGCAAAGCGCCTTTTCACGTCTCCGGCATCGGCCAGGAGACCGCCCAAGTGGCCGCCGCTTACGCGCTTCGGCCGGGGCGGGATTTGTTTTTCCCCTACTATCGGGATTACGGTTTCGTATTGTCCGTGGGCATGACCGTGCGCGAGCTGATGCTCTCCTTGTTGTGCAAAGCGGAAGATCCGAACAGCGGAGGCCGGCAGATGGTCGGGCATTTCGGCTGCAAGCGATTGAATATTTTTACGGGCTCCAGTCCGGTGACGACGCAGGTTCCCCATGCTGTCGGAGCGGCATTGGCCGCGAAGATGCGCGGGGAGGAAAGCGTGGCGTTCGCGACGTTCGGCGAAGGTTCGAGCAATCAGGGCGACTTTCATGAAGGCTGCAATTTCGCCGGCGTTTTTAAATTGCCGGTAATTCTCATGTGTGAAAACAACCGTTACGCGATTTCCGTTCCCGAACATATGCAGGTGGCGGGACGCATCGTGGACCGCGCGGTCGGTTACGGGTTTCCCGGCGTTCGAGTGGACGGCAACGATGTCCTGGAAGTATACGCAGCCGTTAAAGAAGCGCGCCAGCGCGCGCTGGCCGGAGAAGGGCCGACGTTGATCGAAGCGATGATGTACCGGTTGGCGCCGCATTCGGCGGCGGATAACGATTTGTTATACCGGACGAAAGAGGAAGTCGAGGAGCACCGCCGCAAAGACGGCATACCTCGCTTTAAACAATATTTAGTGGAATGCGGACTTTTGGACGATGCCCGGGAAGAGGCGTTTCTCGCCGATATCGCTGCGGCGATTCAGGAAGCGACGGATTATGCCGACAAAGCGCCGTATCCGGCGCCGGAAGACACGATGCTTTACGTTTACGGCGATGAGCGCAAGGGAGGCGGAGCGTAACCGATGGCGGTAATGAAATATTTAGAGGCGATACGATCGGCCATGACGGAGGAGATGGGCCGCGACGACCGCGTGTTCGTGCTCGGCGAGGACGTCGGCAAAGGCGGCGTTCTCAATGCGACGAAAGACATGCGGGATTTATACGGCGCCGCGCGCGTATTGGACACTCCTCTTGCCGAGTCCGCGATTGCGGGCGTGGCGATCGGCGCGGCGATGCACGGCATGCGTCCGATTGCGGAGATGCAGTTTGCGGATTTTATTTTCCCTGCAACAAACCAAATTATTTCCGAAGCGGCGAAAATTCGTTACCGTTCGAACAACGACTGGAACTGCCCGGTCGTTATCCGAGCTCCGTACGGGGCGACCGGAGGCGGTTCGCTTTATCACTCTCAGTGCCCCGAGTCCGTATTTTTCGGTACTCCGGGATTAAAAATCGTAGCCCCGGCCACCCCGTACGATGCGAAGGGACTGCTGCTCGCTTCCATTCGCGATCCGGATCCGGTGTTATATTTCGAGCATAAGAAATGTTATTTGGCAGTATCCGGAGAGGTGCCGGAAGGCGATTATACGGTGCCGATCGGGAAGGCCGACGTGAAGCGGCAAGGAACGGATATTACGGTAATAACGTACGGCATGACGCTGCATTTCGCTTTAAGCGCGGCGGAGTCGCTGGCGAAAGAAGGCATCAGCGCGCACGTGCTAGATTTGCGGACGCTGCAGCCGTTGGACAAAACGGCGATATTGGAAGCGACGGCGAAGACGGGCAAAGTGCTGATCGTGCACGAAGACAATAAGACAGGCGGCATCGGTGCGGAGGTTTCCGCCATTATCGCGGAAGAGCTGCTGTACGATTTGGATGCGCCGATCATGCGGTTATGCGGAGCTGACGTGCCCGCCGTCGGCATGAGCCCGACGACGGAGAAGTTTTTCCTATTAAGCGAGGATAAATTGAAAGAAGCGATGCGCAGCTTGGCCCAATATTGATGTGGCCTTAGCTGCCGTTTCGATCGAGCAAAGAGGCAACCGAAGGTTGTCCGCGAAGATAGTGTCGCAGCAAGGAGGATACGTATGAGCGAAACGAATACGAATCATCGAGGGGCTGTTCCCGTTACCGTTCCGCATCTGGCGGAAAGTTTGGTTTCCGCGACAGTCGGCAAATGGATGGTCAAGCCCGGGGATACCGTTCGGCAGTACGACGTGATTTGCGAGCTCGTCACCGACAAAGTGACGACCGAAATGCCGTCGCCGGTCGAAGGCGTGGTGACGGAGCTGCTCGTTGCGGAAGGTGCGGAAGCGGCAGTCGGCGACCCGATATGCTTGATCGCCCAGAGCGGCGCCGCGCATGCCGCCGGCATCGGAGGCGGCATGGAACGCGATGGAACAAGCGCCGAGCAATTGCAGACGGCTGCGGTCGCGCAAGCTCAGTCCGTCAACGAACAATCGATGCGTCCGAGGTATTCCCCGGCCGTGCAGATGCTGGCGGCCGAACACGGCATCCGGCTCGACGATGCGCCGATCCGCGGCACCGGTATCGGCGGCCGCATTACGAGGAAGGATATTCTTGCATACATAGAAAGCGGGGCCGCTGCCGCCACGCGGCGGCAGCCTCAGACGCAGCAACCGCCGGTTCCCGCTGCCGAGGCTCTTCAGCCGGTTCGCACAAGCGGGCTGCACCTGTCCGAGGAGCCGCGCATCCCTTCGATCGAAGTGGAGCACGGCGACAACCGGGAGTATTTCATAGACGTCACTCCGGTGCGAAACGCCATCGCGAGAGCGATGCGCCAGAGCGTAACGGAAATCCCGCACGCTTGGACGATGATCGAGGTCGATGTGACGAATCTCGTCAACCTGAGACACAAAGTGAAGGAAGAGTTTCTCAAGCGCGAAGGCGTCAACATCACGTACCTCGCATTCTTGTTGAAGGCCGTCGTCGGCGCCATCAAGGACTACCCGATCATGAACTCGGTTTGGGCGGTCGATAAAATCATCGTAAAGCGCGACATCAATGTTTCGTTGGCGGTAGGTACGGAGGAAAGCGTGCTGACGCCGGTCATCCAACAAGCCGACCGGAAAAACGTCGCCGGACTCGCGCGCGAAATCGACGAACTTGCCCGGAAGACGCGCGCCGGCAAGCTTACGCTCTCCGACATGCAGGGCGGGACGTTTACGGTGAACAACACCGGTTCGTTCGGTTCGGTGCTCTCTTATCCGATTATCAACTATCCGCAGGCGGCCAATCTCACGTTCGAATCGATCGTGAAGCGGCCGGTAGTGATTAAGGACATGATCGCGGTTCGTTCGATGGCGAATTTGTGCTTGTCGCTGGACCACAGGATTTTGGACGGCGTCATCTGCGGCCGGTTCCTGCAGCGGGTGAAGGAAAACCTCGAGAGCTTCGATGAAACGACGAACCTGTACTAGGAAACTACGAATTGAATGCTTAGCAAAACGGTCGACAACAACATCGAAAGCAGCATGACCCAGATTACGATTTTAAACCAAAGCTTGTTACCCATGATTGCGGTCTCCTTTTCGTTAAGACAAACTGACAATATCCACTATTGTACCGCATTCTATTATCAGGAGGGAACCGTATGGTCCAACAGCAGCGCTTGATCGACGAATTTTTCGAGCTCGTCCGCACGGACAGCGAAACGAAGCATGAACGGCAGATTTGCGATTTATTGATACGCAAATTTACCGAACTCGGCCTGACCGTGTTCGAGGACGATACGGCGGCCCGTACAGGCCACGGTGCGGGAAACTTGTTTGCGGCGTGGGCAGCGACCTCCGGGATGGAAGACGTGGCGCCGGTGCTTTTCACGTGCCACATGGACACCGTCGCACCCGGCAAAGGTATTCAACCGCGCGTTGACGACGACGGTTATATCCGAAGCGACGGCACCACCATTCTCGGCAGCGACGACAAAGCCGGAATTGCGGCTTTGTTGGAAGCGATCCATGTTGTCAACGAGAAGGGAGTGCCGCACGGCCACATTCAATTCGTCATCACGTCAGGCGAAGAGAGCGGACTTGTCGGAGCGCGCGCGATGGACGGAAAGCTGCTTGATGCGAAATACGGCTATGCTCTTGACTCGGATGGGAAGATCGGCATGATTTGCGTCGCCGGTCCGTGCCAGCGGAGAATGATTTACACCGTAACCGGGAAAGCGGCTCATGCAGGGGTCAATCCGGAGGACGGAGTCAGCGCCATTACGGTTGCGGCGAAAGCGATCGCCCGCATGCCGCTCGGACGCGTCGACCGCCAAACGACGGCGAATATCGGGCGTTTCCAAGGCGGCGGCGACACGACCAATATCGTCGTGGATAAGGTTGAAATTTTTGCGGAAGCGCGTTCTCTCGTTCAAGAGAAGATGGAGCGCCAGGCGGCGACGATGATGGAAGCGTTTGAATCCGTCTGCGCCGAATACGGAGCGAAGGTGGATTACAAAGAAGTGTTCTTTTACCCGGCGTACAGATTCGATGAAACGGCTCCGGTCGTACAGGTGGCGATGGACGCGTTTGCGTCGCTCGGCATTGAAACCGGCATGTTCGATTCCGGCGGCGGCAGCGACGCTAACATTTTTAACGGGCTGGGCGTTCCGACGGTAAACTTGGCCATCGGGTACGAGCACATCCACACGACGAAGGAGCAAATCCGGGTGCAGGACTTAGTTGATGCGGCGAGAGTCGTAGTCGCGATTATCGAGGAGTCCGTGAAGGTTAAATCATAACAATTGACGCCCGCTCTCCATGCGGTTACGCGGAGGCCGGGCGTTTATCATACGATGCAGGCGCCGATTCGGCTTTTATGTGTCTCACTTATTTTGCTAACGAAGACGCAGCCGATCGGCGCTTTAACACATCGGCGACGGTCGTCCCCGGCAAGTTTTCCTGCTGCGCCAAGCGGCGCACACGATGGCGTATTTCCCACGCTTTGCCGACGAATCGCACTTCCTTTTTGCCCCAGTAGCTTTTCATAAACTATCCGCCTCCGCTGCCCGTTTTCGATTTCGTATAATCACTTATGTTCGTATAATCAACTTATGAAAGTATGGGACAAGTTATGACGGGGAGGATATTTAACATGAATCGGATCAACGAGCCGACCGTAAGCACGAAACAAGTATTCGAAGGAAAGATCATATCGCTCCAGGTGGACGAAATCGAGCTTCCGAACGGGGCGAAAGCGACGAGGGAAATCGTGAAGCATCCCGGCGCTGTCGCCGTTATAGCCGTCGTAGACGGAAAACTGCTCGTAGTGGAGCAATACCGGAAGCCGTTGGAACGGTTCCAGGTGGAAATTCCCGCAGGCAAGCTCGAACGAGGCGAAGACCCGGCGGACGCGGCGAAGCGGGAGCTTCGGGAAGAGACCGGCTACTCGTGCGAATCGGTGAAGCTGCTGCACTCGATCGCGACGTCTCCAGGCTTTGCCGATGAAGTGATTCATATTTATGCGGCGGATGGGCTTCAGTCCGGGGAAGCGGAGCCCGACGAGGATGAATTTTTGAACGTCGAGGCATTGACGATGGAAGAAGCGGAGCGCTACGTTGCCGAGGGGCGCATATGCGATGCAAAAACGCTGCTCGCGCTCTACGCTTGGAAGCTGTACCAAGTTACGGGCGAGTGGGGAACCTCCACTTCGCGCAAATAAGGAGAATATATCAGAGTGAGAACGTATTATGCGGATTTGCATATTCATATCGGGCGGACGGAAGCGGGACAAGCGGTAAAAATAAGCGGCTCGCGCGATCTTACGTTTTACAACATCGCGAGGGAAGCGTCTTTGCGCAAAGGCATAGACATTGTTGGTATCATCGACTGTCAGTCGCCCGCCGTGCAGCACGAAATAGAGCGGTATCTCGATCAAGGCGAGATGACGGAGCTGACCGGAGGAGGCATCGCATACAGGAACACCACCGTGCTTCTCGGCAGCGAGCTGGAGGTGAAAGACCCCGGTTTCGGCCCGGCGCATTTGCTGATATTTCTTCCGACGCTTTCCGCGATGAAAGATTTCACGGAATGGCTCAAGCGGTACATGAAGAACGTAAACCTGAGCTCCCAGCGCGTTTACGTTTCCGCCCGTAAGCTGCAGGAAGAGACGGTGGGACGGGGAGGCATCGTCATTCCCGCGCATATCTTTACGCCTCACAAGAGCTTGTACGGGAGCTGCTGTTCGCGCATGTCCGACATTCTCAACCCGGAAGACGTGGCAGCGGTAGAGCTCGGATTAAGCTCCAATACCGAAATGGCGGAGGCCGTTCCCGAGCTCGCCGCATTCCCGTTCGTCACGAATTCGGACGCTCACAGCTTAGGCAAGATCGCGCGTGAGTACAACGCGATCCGGCTCTCGGAGCCGACCTACGAGGAGGTCGTCAAGGCGCTGCGCGGCGAAGGAGAGCGGCTGCTCGAAGCGAATTACGGTCTTGAACCGCGGCTCGGCAAAT
Organism: Paenibacillus alkalitolerans; assembly: GCF_016482785.1. Lineage (GTDB taxonomy): Bacteria > Bacillota > Bacilli > Paenibacillales > YIM-B00363 > Paenibacillus_AE > Paenibacillus_AE alkalitolerans. The sequence continues at coordinate 29,083 of NZ_JAEMXM010000029.1, forward strand.
ACCACCGCACGTATTGCGCAACGTGCGACGCCATTCTTGCCGACCTGCCGGGCGAAGCCGCGGATCATACGTGTCCGTCGTGCGGCGGGACCAAAATCGTGCGGGGCGTGTTCGACCGCATCGCGGGACTAAGCGCCGGCGAGCGGCCCGTCGTCGCGAACCCGGCGCGGCCCCGTCCGCCCTACCGCAATCAAGTGCCGCTGGAGTTCGTGCCCGGGCTCGGACCGAAAAAACGGGATGCGCTGTTTGAGGCGTTCGGAACGGAAATGAACGTCCTTCACCGCGCAACGGTGAATCAGCTTGCCGAAGTGGTCGGCGAAGAGCTAGCGGCGGTTATCGAAGCCGCCCGCAGCGGACGATTGGGCGTAACGTCCGGCGGCGGCGGAAAATACGGCAAGCTGGGATAATCTCTGACAATCTCTCAATTCCGTCATAGTTTCGTCTCTGAAATCATAATGTTAGAAAGTGACAGCGAGTCACTAAGGGACAAGCAAAAAGAGGCAACCGAAGGTTGCCGCGAAGGAGACACCGAAGCAAGGAAGGAGAGACTCCGCGATGCCCAGCGTGTTTCGGATTTATTCCAAAGAACAGCTGCCGCTGTACATGTTCGTTTGCGTGCTCTTTATTATGGGGGTCGTCTTCGGCGCATTGCTTGTGAATGCGCTGACGCTCGAACAAAAACAAGAGGTGAGCCAGTACCTCAGCACGTTCTTGCAATCGCAGACGGAAGAGGCCGTCCGGGCGAAGCCTGTATCGCCGCTGGAGTCGTTCGGAGTTCATTTTAAATGGGTATTCCTCATATGGCTTCTCGGTTTGTCCGTCGTCGGCATGCCGATTATTCTGATTCTCGATTTTTTAAAAGGCGTTCTGATCGGGTTTACGGTCGGATATTTGGCGGGGCAGTGGTCGTGGAAGGGAATGCTGTTCGCGCTTGCCTCCGTGGCTCCGCAAAATTTGATCGTCGTCCCTGTCATCATCATTTGCAGCGTTACCGCGATAACATTTTCGTTCCTGCTGGTAAGAAACCGCTTGTTACAACGAACCGGTCCCGTCGGAAGGCCGTTTGCCGCGTTTTCCCTAACATCCCTTACGTTGTGCGGCTTGCTGTTCGGCGCAGCTTTATTCGAATGCTATGTCTCGCCGATTCTTCTTCAATGGGTTGCCCCTATGGTTCTTGGAGATGTTTGACTTGACGTCTCCGCTCCCCCTATAATGATTGATAGACAAGAATGGACACCGTGTGAGGGGGGGACTCGACATGGAGGCGCGCATTGAAAAGATCAAAGGACAGCTTCAATCGCAGGGATATAAGCTGACGCCGCAGCGGGAAGCGACCGTGCGTGTTCTTCTGGAGAACGAAGAGGACCACTTAAGCGCGGAAGACGTGTTCATGCTAGTGAAGGACAAGGCTCCCGAAATCGGTCTTGCCACCGTATACCGCACTCTGGAATTGTTGAGCGATCTGCACGTCGTCGAGAAGATGAACTTCGGCGACGGGGTTGCCCGCTACGATTTGCGCAACGACAGTACCCGCCATCATCATCATCATCTGATCTGCGTTCAGTGCGGAGCGGTTGACGAAATTATGGAAGACTGGCTCGGCCCGTTGGAGGAGAGGCTGGATAAGGAATTTCGGTTTACCGTGCTCGATCACCGCCTTGATTTCCAAGGCATTTGCCATCGATGCCGCGACAAGGGAGACCAGCATACAGCGGATAAGTAACAGCACTCCTTGGGTTAAGAGGAGTGTTTTTTGCGTGTTTGGCTGACCGATGGTCGAAAAAGCGCTTCTACATATTTTCGTGACAGCACGGCATCCTAATTTCATCCACAACATTCTTCAAAGGGGATGAAACATCGATGGCATTGTTTACGGCGGAGAAACAACCGGTCGCGGCCAAGCGGCGATTGGAGGGCAAGACGGCGTTCGTCACGGGTGCGGGATCCGGGATCGGCAAAGCGGCCGCCATGAAATTGGCGGGCGAAGGCGCCAAAGTATGCCTTGTCGATTTGAAGGAGAACAACGCGGAGAAGGTAGAGCGCGCAATAAGAGAAGCGAACGGAGAGGCGCTGGTGACCGATACCGACATATCGGACCCGAAGCGGGTCGAGGAAGCGGTTCGCGCGGCGGCGGACAAGTTCGGCGGCATCGACATCGTGTTCGCGAATGCAGGCATTAACGGCACGCTCGCGCCAATTGAGGATTTGACGGCCGAACAATGGGATCATACGCTCACTACGAACTTATACGGCACGTTCTATGCCGTCAAATATGCCATCCCGTATATGAAGAAGAACGGCGGGAGCATTATCGTAACCAGTTCGATCAACGGGAGCCGCGTTTTCTCATCCTTCGGCTCGGCCGCATATGCTACATCAAAGGCGGGTCAAATCGCTTTCGCCAAGATGGCGGCGTTGGAACTGGCGCGATACAAAATTCGGGTGAACGTCATTTGTCCGGGGGCGATCAACACCGATATCGGCGAAAACACCCATAAAACGGAAGCGGTAAAGAAAATCGAAATCCCGGTGAAATATCCGGAGGGAAGCCAACCGCTGGAACATCAGGCCGGAGCGCCCGAGCAAGTGGCCGATCTTGTGGCGTTCCTTGCGAGCGATGATTCCAGCCATATAACCGGCACGGAAATTTTTATCGACGGCGCGGAGTCGTTACTGTAGTTGATATCGCCCATGCGTTCCCATGCGCTTCATGAGCAATATCAACTCTAAGCGGAAGGAGATGAAGTATATGATCGTTGGCGTGCCTAAAGAGATCAAGAACAATGAAAACCGGGTGGCGCTTACACCGGCCGGAGCGGGGATGTTAAAAGCCGCGGGCCATGACGTCCTCGTCGAGACGAATGCCGGTTACGGCAGCGGATTTGAAGACGGGGATTACGCGAAGGAAGGGGCGCGCATCGCGCCGACAGCCGACGAAGTGTGGGCGGCGGCCGATATGATTATGAAAGTGAAAGAGCCGCTTCCGGAAGAATACGGACGTTTCAAAGAGAATCAAGTGTTGTTTACGTACTTGCATCTTGCCGCGGCGGGCGATTTGACCGATGCGCTGCTTGCGAAGAAGGTATCCGCCGTAGCATACGAGACGATCCAGTTGAAGAACGGTTCGCTGCCGCTGTTGACGCCGATGAGCGAAGTGGCCGGACGCATGTCCGTACAGATCGGCGCAATGCTGCTGGAAACGTTCAACGGCGGGCGGGGCGTGCTGCTCGGCGGCGTGCCGGGGGTCCCGCCGGCGGAAGTGATTATTATCGGGGGCGGAATCGTAGGTCTGAACGCTGCGAAGATGGCTCTCGGCTTAGGTGCGAGCGTGGTCATCATCGAACGCAGCGCGGACCGGATGCGCTATATAGACGACGTGTACGGCGGGCGCATCTCGACGCTGATGTCCAATCCGTACAACATCGCCAGCGCCGTGCAGAAAGCCGATCTTCTGATCGGCGCCGTTCTCATCCCGGGCGCCCGCGCTCCGAAGCTTGTGACGGAGGAGATGGTGTCCCGCATGAAGCGCGGGGCGGTCATCGTGGACGTTGCGGTCGACCAAGGCGGCTCGATCGAAACGATCGACCGGGTGACGACGCACAGCGATCCGACGTATGTGAAGCACGGAGTGATCCATTACGCGGTCGCCAACATGCCCGGCGCGGTGCCGCGCACTTCGACTCTCGCGCTGACCAACGTGACGATGCATTACGCCCTGCAGCTTGCGAACAAAGGTCTCGCCGGCGCGATGCTGTCCGACGACGCGCTCCTGCTCGGGCTGAACACATATGCCGGGCATGTCGTGCACGAGACTGTGGCCGGTGCGGTGGGCAAGCCGTATACGCCGGCGCGCGAGCTGCTCAAGACATAAAAGCGCGGACAAGTTCATAAAATAATACCGCGCAGGCAAGACACCGGAGCAAAGGAGGCAACCGAATGTTATGATCGTCTCGCTCAGGCGGTGGTTCGAGCGCATCAAGTTTATGATCATGTTCGCGTTGTTCACCTATGTGTTGTACCATTTGTTCAGTTATGTCTCGGCATGGGTCGAGCCCCATAAATACCGCCAACCGGAAGGGCGCGCGGTGAAGGCGTTCACCCATGAAGACGTCCCCGGCTTTGATAACGGCACGTTCAAGGATCGTCTTCGTTTTTTTTACTGGTACGGCGAATGAAACGCAATGGCATCAGGCGGCGCCTGATGTCTGTTTTGTTTAAGAAGGAAAATGGCGGTTCGGCGGCGAAAAAGATTGCTGATTGAAGAGGCAACCGGAGGTTGTCCGCGAAGGTAATTACCAAATAATTGACATTTTTCCCAAAATGGGGTGTTCTGCTGTCTTGAAACAACATCTGCAATCGTTTATACATTATTTGGCGGTGGAACGCGGACTGTCGCGCAACACGCTCGACGCGTACGAACGGGATCTTACGCTGTTTATGAATTACTTAACGAATGCAGGCGTTGAATCGATCGAAGAATCGACTTCCGGCCACGTACTGCATTATTTGTCGGCGGATAAGAAAAGCGGCAAAGCGGCAGCCACGTTGTCGCGGCGGTTGGTGTCTATTAAGGCGCTGTATCGTTTCTTGACGACGGAGCGGGTGATCGGCAAAGATCCGACGGCGGCGTTCGATTCGCCTAAGCCCGATAAGAAGCTTCCTGGCGTCCTGACTCCGGATGAAGTGGACCGTCTGCTCGCGGCGCCGGCCGCCCGTACGCCGGCCGGCATGCGAGATCGCGCGATGCTGGAGCTTCTTTACGCATCCGGGATGAGGGTAACGGAGCTGTTGACGCTCGACCTCGGCAGCGTTCATACGGGGATGGGGTTCGTAAAGGCCCTAGGCAAAGGCTCGAAGGAGCGGATTATTCCGATCGGACGCATGGCGGTATCATGTCTCAACGACTACATCATGTATGGGCGCGTCAAACTGTTGAAAGGGCCACGCGCGGAGGACGCGTTGTTTTTGAACCATCTGGGGAAACGAATGACGAGGCAGGGCTTTTGGAAAATCATTAAGAAATATGCGGCTTCCGCGGGCATCGCGGCCGACATTACTCCTCATACTCTGCGTCATTCGTTCGCCACCCATCTGCTGGAGGGCGGAGCCGATTTGCGCGCAGTCCAGGAAATGCTCGGACACGCGGACATATCGACAACGCAAATTTATACGCACGTCGCGAAGTCCCGGCTTAAAGAAGTGTACGACCGGACGCATCCGCGGGCCAAGAAGTAGCCGTTTTGCATAGGCGGTTGCATTAATGAGATAATGGCGGAAGGCGGTAAAAACATCCGCGAAACCGAGGAGGATAACCGTTTTGCGTACGTTTGAACGAATATGTTTCATAGTGTTGGACAGCGTCGGCATCGGACAACTGCCGGATGCGGCGCAATTCGGAGATACAGGTTCGCACACGCTCGGCCACATCGCGCAGCGTGTGCCGTCGCTGTCGCTTCCAAATATGCGCGCGCTCGGGCTTGGAAACATTGCCGACATACCGGGCATCCCGCCGGTCGACGCGCCGGCAGGCAGCTACGCCAAGATGGCGGAAGCGTCCGTCGGGAAAGATACGATGACAGGACATTGGGAACTGATGGGGTTAAAGGTGACGATCCCGTTCCAAACGTATCCGAACGGGTTTCCCGCCAAGCTGATCCAGCAGTTCGAGAATGAGACGGGCCGCCGCGTCATCGGCAACAAACCGGCGTCCGGAACGGAAATTCTCGACGAGCTCGGAGCGGAGCAGATGAAGACCGGAGCTTGGATCGTCTATACGTCCGCGGACAGCGTATTTCAAATCGCAGCTCACGAAGAGGTCATTCCGCTAGAGGAGCTGTACGACGCTTGCCGGATCGCCCGCCGCCTGACACAAGGAGAATTCGCGGTCGGACGCGTCATCGCGAGGCCGTACACCGGGAAACCGGGAGCGTTTAAGCGGACGGCAAACCGCCACGACTACGCGGTGAAGCCTCCCGCGCCGACGGTGCTCAATCGGTTGAGGGACGGCGGCTTGGACGTGATCGCCGTAGGGAAGATCAACGATATTTTTTCGGGGGAAGGGGTCACCGAATCGCTGCCGACGAAGAGCAACGCGGACGGGATCGAGAAGACGATCCTAACGATGAAGCGGCCTTTTCGCGGATTGTGCTTTACAAACCTCGTCGATTTCGATTCCTTGTACGGCCATCGGCGCGATCCGCAAGGGTACGCGGCCGCGTTGGAGGAGTTTGACCGCAGTCTCCCGGAATTGATGGAGACGTTGACGGAGCGCGATCTGTTGATAATCACCGCCGACCACGGGAACGATCCGACGCATGAAGGAACGGACCATACGCGCGAATATGTGCCGTTGCTCGTTTGGAGTCCGGCGCTCAACGGCCGTTCGCTCGGGGTGCGGTCCACCTTTGCGGATGCCGGGGCATCCGTCGCCGACAATTTTGGAGTGAACGGAATCGAAAACGGCAAATCGTTTATGAAGGAGCTGCAATAAGATGAGCGGGGAAGCTATAGCGGTATCGGCGATGATGAAGCAAGCATCTGAATATATTAAAAGCAAGACGGACGCGAAGCCTGATATAGGGCTCATTCTCGGCTCCGGCCTTGGCGTGTTGGCTGAGGAAATATCGGAAGCCGTCACGCTGCATTATTCGGATATTCCGCATTTTCCGGTGTCTACGGTGGAAGGACACGCGGGAGAATTGCTGATCGGCACGTTGGAAGGAAAACAGGTTGTGCTCATGAAGGGACGTTTTCATCAATACGAAGGTTACGGGCCTACGGAAGTGTCGTTTCCGGTTCGGGTGATGAAAGCTCTCGGTGTGAACAAGCTGTTGGTAACGAACGCGGCGGGCGGCGTAAACATGGATTACGAACCCGGCGATTTGATGCTCATTCGCGATCATATCAATTTCATGTTCCGCAATCCCCTTATCGGCCCGAACGACCCGGCGACCGGCGTCCGGTTCCCCGACATGTCGGAGGCTTACGCCAAACGTCTTCGGGACATCGCGAAGAGCGTCGCGGTGAAAGAAGGCATACGGCTGCGCGAGGGCGTTTATTTGGGATTGCTCGGCCCGACATACGAAACGCCGGCCGAGATTCGAATGATTCGGGTGCTCGGAGCGGATGCGGTCGGGATGTCGACCGTTCCGGAGACGATCGTTGCGCGCCATGCGGGAATGGAAGTGCTCGGCATATCGTGCATCAGCAACATGGCGGCGGGCATACTCGACCAGCCGCTGTCGCATGACGAGGTTATGGAGACGGCGGAACGGGTGAAAGATACCTTTATTCGACTAGTGAAAGGAATCGTGCGGCAGTTATGAGTACATATTTCGAACAATTGCAGGAAGCGGCGGAAGCGCTGCGCGCAAAAATCGGCGGCCGCCGACCGTCGATCGGGCTTATTCTCGGTTCCGGCCTCGGCGATTTGGCTAACGACGTAACGAATGCGGTATCGATTTCTTATAACGAGCTTCCGCATTTTCCAGTGTCCACGGTGGAAGGGCATGCGGGACAATTCGTCGTCGGAGAGCTGGAAGGCAAGCAAGTGATCGTCATGCAAGGGCGCTTTCATTATTACGAAGGATATTCGATGCGCAAAGTGGTGTTCCCGGTCTATGTGATGAAGCTGCTCGGCGTCTCCTCCCTTGTGGTGACGAATGCCGCCGGCGGCATGAACCGCGAGTTTGCGGCCGGGGATTTGATGCTCATCAGCGACCATATCAATTTAACCGGCGACAATCCGTTGATCGGGGCGAACGACCCGCGTATGGGCGTAAGGTTCCCGGATATGTCGGCGGCGTACGACCGCGAATTTCGCGCGCTCGCCCGCCGGCTGGCGGAGAACGTTCGGGGCGAGAGCGGCGAAGCGCTCCGGCTCGTTGAGGGCGTCTATTGCGGCATCAGCGGCCCGGCCTACATGACTCCGTCGGAGCTGATCATGCTGGCCCGCGTCGGCGGTGACGCGATCGGCATGTCCACGGTTGGCGAAGTGATCGCCGCGCGCCATGCCGGATTGCGTGTGCTCGGCATTTCGTGCATTACGGACATGGCCGTCGGCGAAGAGCTCGAACCGCTGACGCATGAGCAGGTGGTCGCGGTGGCGAACCGCACGAAGCCGAAGTTTATGACGCTCGTACGATCGTTTGTGCGCGAGGTGGAGGCTTAGATGCGGTCGGTCGATATCATCCGTGACAAACGGGACGGAGCGGAGTTGTCCCCGGAGCAGATCGCATCGCTCATACGCGGTTATGTGGACGGATCGATACCGGATTATCAGATGGCGGCCTGGGCGATGGCCGTCTTTTTCCGCGGTATGACGGCGCGTGAGACGGCGGCTTTGACGCTTGAGATGGCGCGTTCGGGAGATATGGTCGATTTGAGCGGCGTGAACGGCGTGAAGGTCGACAAGCATTCAACGGGCGGCGTGGGAGACACGACAACGCTTGTGCTCGCGCCGTTGGTGGCCGCCGCCGGCGTGCCTGTCGCGAAGATGTCGGGACGTGGACTCGGCCACACAGGCGGAACGATCGATAAGCTGGAATCGATCCCGGGCTTCCAAGTAGAGCGCTCGCAGTCGGAATTCGCGGAGCAAGTGAACCGGATCGGGGCTGCGGTCATTTCGCAATCCGGCAACATCACTCCCGCCGATAAGATGCTGTATGGGCTGCGCGACGTAACGGCGACCGTCGAGTCTGTTCCGCTCATCGCGAGTTCTATCATGAGCAAGAAGATTGCCGCCGGAGCGGACGCCATCGTGTTGGACGTCAAGACGGGCGGAGGCGCGTTCATGAAGACGCTGGACGACTCCGTCCGGTTGGCCGAGGCGATGGTGGCGATCGGCACCGAAATCGGGCGCGAGACGATCGCAGTTATTAGCGATATGAATCAACCGCTCGGCAACGCTGTCGGCAACGCCTTGGAAGTCAGGGAGGCGATTGCGCTGCTGCGGGGCGAGCCGGGCGTATCCCGCGATTTGGTGGAAGTATGCCTCGCGCTCGGCGCGCACATGCTGGTGCTCGGAAGGCGCGCGGCAACGGTGGAGGAGGGGCGACGCGCTCTGCAAGCGCTGCTTGACAACGGCGAAGCGCTGAGGCGCTTCGAGCAGCTTGTGGCGGCGCAGGGCGGCGATGCGGAGGTCGTGCGGTCGCCCGACCGCCTGCCTGCCGCGGCCGCCGTCATCCCCGTAGCCTCGCCTTCGCAAGGCTACGTCAGCGGCATCCGCGCCGAGGACGTCGGCGTTGCGGCCATGCTGCTCGGGGCAGGGAGAGCGACGAAAGAAGCGCGCATCGACCTGTCGGTCGGCATCCGTCTGCGCAAGCGGATCGGCGACCGCGTCGAAGCGGGCGAGCCGCTTGCGGAGCTGCACGCGGGCGCACATGCAAGCGGTGATGAGCTCGCCGCGATTTCCCGCAAGGTGGCGGACGCCTACACCTTGCAGGCGGAGCCGGCGGCCGCGCCGCCGCTCATCCGCGCCGTCGTCACCCGCGCGGGCGTGCAGCGGTTGTAGCTGCAGCTCGGATACAGATACAGTCGGCAACGGCGCAAGAGGTGCTCTTGGAAAAAAACGGGTGACGCCAAACTGCGTCTATAGTATAATAGCTGCAACACGGTCGTGAAGTACACGCCGCTCGTCCTCTGAATGAGGGTTCGGGCGGCGTTTTTATTTTTCATTAACGGAGGTTATCGCATGGTTGTGAAATCGTTCGAAGAAGCGCACAAACATTGGTTGGAGTCGCATTTGGCGGCAAGGGACGGAAAGAGTAGGGAGCGGTTGGAGAAAGGACATGCCCATGCGGAAATATTGCTTCTGCGGAAAGTGTGGTGGCCTTTGTTTCAAAACTTCGACCACCTGCATCCGGAGTATGAAGTCCGCGATTTCATCGACGGCGTCCGCTACTTGGACTTCGCGTATTTGCGCCCGCCGTTTCGGATTTGTTTTGAAATTGACGGTTATACGTACCATGTGGAGAACGTGACGCGAGAACAATTCGCCGACAACGAAATACGCCAAGACCATCTCGTCGCTGATTTTTGGATCGTGATTCGATTTTCCTATGACGATATTAAAAACAATCCGAAACGATGCCAACAAGTCATACTGAACATACTTGGCCGCTTATACAGGGAGCACGTGGCGGATGTCCGGCTTACCCCGAACGAGAAGGAAGTTATCAGGATCGCCGTCCGCACCCCCCGGCCTATTACAGCCGAAGATGTTTGCTACTATATCGGTTGCGCCAATAAATCCGCCCGGCAGATGTTGAAAGGTTTGGTAGAGAAGAGAATGCTCGAACCGGCAAGCGGCGGCATGCGACGCACCCTATCCTATCGCACCGCTATGGAGCCGCAGCTGTTGCTTTACATGGCGGGGTAAAGGGAGTATGCCGGACTTGAACGACCTACTTTGCCGTTAGTTTGGGAAAATTTAGGTAATTCTGAAAAAGTAACGGTCGCAGAGGCTCTTAAAGTGTTGTTATAACGCTCCAAAGCAAGAAAAACGAGCTTGGGGACGTTACTAAGGGCGTTTGCGACCGTTCGCCGTGGCGCCAAACCAGTCCGCGACATCACTAACGCCATTTACGACCGTTCGCCTCTCGCACTAACGTTCTCCATGACCGTTCGCCTCGGCCCTAAGCATGGACGGCTCTCGCTAATCTCACCCTATCGTTCGCCGCCGCTAAATTGCTTCCCAGCAATGCCTCTCTGCCGTATAAAACCCCTTCGGACCGTCAACAATGGTAAAAGCACATACAGCATTTTACAGGAAGGTCGCAAAATAGTAGGAGGGGTAGAATACTCATGTCCAAGAAAACTCGCGTCATCGCTCTCGCTTTGCTCAGTCTTTTAATCGCCCTTTTCGCGGCGGCACCGGTTGCGGGAGCGGTTGCTCCGAAGCCGCAGGCCGGCGAAACGGGCGCCGAAAAGCAAGTAGATTTGGCGCCGAACGCCCGGTCAGCCATTCTGGTCGATGCCGATACGGGTACCGTAATCTACGAGAAGAATAAAACGGAGCATCTTCCGCCCGCATCGATTACCAAGATCATGTTGATGCTTCTCGTCATGGAGGCGATCGACCAAGGCAAAATCAAACTCTCCGACAAAGTGCGTACGAGTGAATATGCCGCGTCGATGGGCGGTTCCCAAATTTTCCTTGAGGCTGGAGAAGAGATGTCCGTCGAAGATTTGCTCAAAGGCGTCGCGATGGCTTCCGGCAACGACGCTTCCGTAGCGTTGGCCGAGCATATTGCAGGCACTGAGCAATCGTTCGTTCAAATGATGAACGACCGCGCCAAAGAGCTCGGCATGAATCACACCAATTTCGTCAATGTGAACGGTCTTCCGGCCGAAAATCATTACACGTCGGCGGAAGATATCGCGATCATGTCTCGTGAGCTTCTCAAGCATGCAGAAATAACGAAGTATACAAGCGCCTACCAAGACTATCTCCGCAAAGATACGGATAACCCGTTTTGGCTCGTGAACACGAACAAGCTGGTACGGTTTTATACCGGAGCCGACGGCTTGAAAACCGGCTATACGAGCGAAGCGAAGTTTTGCCTCTCCGCATCGGCGGTTCGGGACAACTTCCGCATTATCGCGGTCGTCCTCGGCGAACCGAACACGAAAACCCGCAACGCTGAAGTCAGCTCGCTGTTCGACTTTGCTTTCTCACAATACAAGAGTCACCCGTTAATCAAACAAGGCGACAAAATCGGCACCGTTCAAGTGGAAAAAGGCGAAGAGGCGCAAATTGAACTCGTCGCGAAACAGCATTACAGCATTCTGATGAAAAAAGGCGAGAAAACCGACGAGATCCGCCATGAGCTGCAGCTCGACAAAGAATTAAGAGCTCCCATTCAGCTCGGCCAGCCGATCGGCAAGCTTGTCGTGTATAAAGGCGAATCCGCAATCAAAACGTTTGAAATCGAATCGCCCGTAGCCATCGGCGAGGCAAACTGGTGGACGATACTGAAAAGAACGACGTCCAAATTGTTTTTTATCAGCAAGTAGCTTTTAGAGCACGGCCCATCCGTTCCGCAAAACCCCAGCGGGACGGATGAACGCTATGCTTCATTTGCTGCGAAAAGTGAGCCATTTTGTCGCTTTCTGACGGTTTGCTTCTAGTTTTGTCGGCAAGCAGGAATAGATGCCGGATTCGTAGAATTGAACTGGCAAGACCCGGAAGGAGATGAACAAAGTGAGTCTCAAGGTTCACATGGAACAGCACCGCAAAGCGCTCATTGTCAGGCTCGTAGGGGAACTTGACCACCATGCGGCCGATTCGGTGAAAGCGCAAATGGAAGATGCGATTTTGAACGGGAATGTCACGCATCTCATCTTAAGCTTGAAAGAGTTAACGTTCATGGACAGTTCCGGAATCGGAGTCATTCTCGGACGCTATAAATCAATTACGGGCAGAGGCGGCAAAATGGTCGTCTGCGACGTCTCCCCGGCCGTTTACCGGCTGTTCGAATTGTCCGGTCTGTTTAAAATCGTGTCGATCGAACAAAGCGAGAGAGAAGCGCTCTCCAGTCTGGGGGTTGTATCATGAGCGAAAAGAATTTCATGAAGGTGCAGTTTTCCAGTGTTTCCGCGAACGAATCTTTCGCCCGGATCGTCGTCGCAGCGTTCGCGAGCCAGCTCGATCCTACGATGGACGAATTGACGGATATCAAGACCGTCGTATCGGAAGCGGTGACGAACGCGATTATACACGGATATGAAGAAGATCCGGAGGGCAGCGTCACGATCTCGGCCCGTATCGACGGCGACATGCTTTACATTACCGTCGAGGACGAGGGACGGGGCATCGAAGACCTGGAGCTTGCCCGCACGCCGCTTTATACGTCAAAGCCGGAACTTGAGCGTTCCGGTATGGGCTTCACGATCATGGAAAACTTCATGGACCGCATCGAAGTCGTATCCGAACCGGGCAAAGGCACGAAAGTCGAAATGGCGAAGCGTATTGAGTCAAAAAAAGTGATGTATAACTAGGGGATGGGCTATGGAAGTCGATGTGAAAAACGCCTCTCACAGCTACCTAGACGACGCCGAAGTGAAACGGCTCATCGCGCTTAGCCAAGCCGGAGAGGCTGCGGCACGCGAACGATTGGTCAACTGCAACATTCGCCTCGTATGGTCTGTGGTGCAGCGTTTCTTGAACAGGGGATACGAGCCGGAGGATTTGTTTCAAATCGGCTGTATCGGGTTATTAAAGTCGATCGATAAGTTTGATTTGTCTTATGACGTTAAGTTTTCAACCTATGCCGTTCCTATGATTATAGGAGAAATTCAACGGTTTCTTCGGGATGACGGCACCGTCAAAGTAAGCCGTTCGCTGAAAGAGATGGCTAATAAAGTACGCAAGACGAAAGACGAGCTTTCCAAAAAGTTAGGCCGTTTGCCGACCGTCGGCGAAGTAGCCGAAGAGCTCGGAGTGACCCCGGAGGAAATCGTATTCGCGCAGGAGGCCAACAAACCGCCGTCGTCGATTCACGAGACCGTATTCGAGAACGACGGCGATCCGATTACGCTGATGGATCAAATCGCGGACGAATCGCAAGAACGCTGGTTCGACAAGCTGGCTCTTGGAGAAGCGATCAATTCGCTGTCGGAGCGGGAGAGGCTGATTGTGTATTTGCGGTATTACCGCGACCAAACCCAGTCCGAAGTCGCTTCCAGGCTGGGCATCTCGCAGGTGCAGGTATCCCGGCTGGAGAAAAAAATATTGCAAACGATCAAAGACCAGATCGCGCAATGACGCGGCTGGTCTTTGTTTCACTGTGCAGGTTTTCTCATCCCCTCCGTCCGGACAAAGCCGTACTTTTCATATAAACCGTGAGCGTCCTTTGTTCCGAGCAGCATGCTCACGCCTTGCAAGCCGGGGTGTTCGACGATGCACCGCACCAGCCATTTCCCCAATCCTCCAACGTTGACTCTCTCACTATCGTCGGTCAACACATAATCGTCTTTTACCCATTCCATCTTATATCCGCTCCTCCCGCTTGCTTTTTCCCATCCGATCTCTAACGCTAACGAACATTCTCCCCTACCCGTAATCCCAACTCTTGCAAACCTATTTCATTCCTCTTATCGTCTCGATTTCCAGCGAACATTTTCCTCACCTTCATCTTCCGATTTCTGGCGGTCGCCCTCCTTACGGTCCCCCCAATTCCCTGTCATCTCCGATCCCCTTTCGATCTGTACCGGTACAGATGAGAAAACACTGGTGTTTTTTGTAAAATTGTTGGAAAAATGTGGCCTAATGACCGATACAGTTCTTATAGTAAATGAAAAAAATGCGGTTTAAAATGAAGTTTTTTTCGATCTGTACCGGTACAGATTGAAAGGAAGAGAAAAACCATATGACTAGGGGGAAATGAAAAATGTCCGCTGAAGAAAATAAGTACGAGGAAATTGTGGAGTACATTTACGGGCTGCTCGATGAGCGGTCGCTCAAACCCGGAAGCAAATTGCCGTCCGTACGTATGGTTGCGCAGCAGTTCGGATGCAGCGTCGCTACCGTTGTGCGGGCTTACGAGCATCTTCGGTTGGAGGGTACCGTATATTCAAAGCCGAAGTCGGGGTTTATCGTGATGGACATTCCGAACCGAAAGGAGATCCTCGCACATCGTGAAGAGATCGACTTCGCTTCGGCGTCGCCGGATGAAGACGGAATGCCGTATCAGGAGTATCGCCATTGTTTGACGAAAGCGGTGTTCCTAAACAGGCACAAGATGTTCGACTACAACGATCCGCAAGGCCTGCCTTCCTTGCGCAAGCTGCTGGCCAACCATCTGCAGAAGGTTCAAATTTTCACGAAATTCGAGAGAATCCATATCACATCGGGCGCCCAGCAAGCGTTGTTTCTATTGGCAGATATGCCGTTTCCAAACGGCAAAACGAATGTGCTGGTGGAGCAGCCCGCCTACCACGGGATGCTGCGGACACTGGAATTGCTCAATGTTCGTACTCTCGGCATCGAAAGAACGGAGAACGGTGTGGACATGGAGGAGTTGGAGAGACATTTTCGCAGCAATTCGATCAAATGTTTCTACACGGTGCCGAGATTTCACAATCCGACCGGGTGGTCGTACTCGAAGGAGCAGAGAAAGCAGATTGTTCGGCTCGCGTCAAAGTATGACGTCTATGTTATCGAGGACGATTATCTTGCCGATCTGGAGACGGACTCGAAAGCGGAACCGATGTTGGCGGCCGACGGCGCTGAATTCGTCGTCTACCTCAAGAGCTTCTCCAAGGTCATGCTCCCGGGGCTTCGGCTTTGCTTGGCCGTCGTCCCGGATAAGCTTGCCCCGATGTTTTCCGCATACAAAACTTGCGCCGATTTGGGCACATCGTTCATATCTCAGAACGCCCTTGAGCTGTATATGCACAACGGGCTTTACGATTATCATACGGAACGTATGCGCAAGTTATATTCCGAGCGTATGGAGGCGCTTCGTTCCGCCTGTGCGTTTCATCTGCCCGATGGATTCGTTCCAACGAACGGCGGCGGAATTTTCGCATCGCTTGTTCTTCCCGGCGGCATGTCGGCGAAAGAGGTTGTTCGGTTGGGACAGCGCGAGGGGATCAGGCTGACGGACGCCGGCCGTTGTTTCATGGGAGACAATAAGCGGGATGATATGGTGCGTTTAAGCATCATTCGTACCGGAGAAGCTCGCATCCAAGACGGCATTGAACGGTTATCCCGAATCTTGCTTCGAATGAGCCGAATCGATGCCGGCCGCAGCCCGAGTAATAAAGTTATATTCGTATAATACTAGTCAGGGGAAAGAGCAAAGGAGGGGGCGGGATTGCCATCGACAGTGATCTACCTTCGGCTTCGCAAACGCGTCCGTCTTCCCCGAGGACGGCCAATCGTGCTGGAAGATGTGGCGCATTATATTGCGGATCCCGGGCTGGAGGAAGCGATTCGCGGATTACAGCTGCACAGGCCGGCCCGCGGCGACGGCAATTTGATATTGATCGATATGTTGAATGTGGTGTCCAAAATCCGTGAACGACTGCCGGATGCCGATATTGAACATTTCGGGGATCCTCATTCGCTTGTTGAAATCGTTACCGAACGAAAACAAGCGAACGTTATCTTTTTTGTCGTCGTGTGGCTGTTGCTCTTCTTCGGTTCCGGGCTGGCGATTATGAATTTCCACGAGGACGTGTCGATGCCAGCCGTTCATCAAAGGATCGTATACTTAATCACCGGTCAAAGAGTAGAACATCCTTATATTCTGCAAATTCCTTATTCCGTCGGTATCGGGCTCGGAATGGTCGTCTTCTTCAATCATCTGTTCAAGAAAAAGATCAACGAGGAACCTAGTCCGCTAGATGTCGAGATGTTCAAATACGAGGAAAGCGTCATGCAGTACGTCGTTTCGGAAGAATACCGTAAGCTGGCGGAGAACGGAAAGAGAACGGAAGCGGGGGAGAAACGGTGACCGGGTTGCTGTCCGGCGCCGCCATGGCGTTTCTCGGTTTGGCCAGCGGATTGGCTGTCGGCAGCGGGCTAGTCGCTTTCCTCGTGGTGCTCGATGTCATCCCGCGTCTCGCGCAAATTACGGGATCGACGGGCAGGGGACCTTCGTTGGAGCTCGCCGTCGTGTTGGGAGCGTTATATTGGACGTGCGCCGACCTGTTCGATTGGAACTTGGGATTTCCGATGTGGCTGCTCGGTTTTGCCGGTATTTTTACAGGGGCGTTTATCGGCACGGTGGCGGCGGCCTTAACCGAAGTGCTGAACGTGTTTCCGATTTTGGCCAGGAGGCTGCGCATGGACGGTTATATTTCACGCCTGCTCGCGGCGATGGTGCTTGGCAAGGTACTCGGATCTTTGTTTGAATGGCTGGCGTTTCGGACACATTAATAGGAACGGTTGACCAAACAATCGAAGGAGTGAGAGATAAAGCGATGAGCGCGCCCGATAACCGAAATATAGATGGAGAGCAGGATTATGTCGTTCAAAACGGAGAATCGGAGTATTTATTTCATTTGGAAGCCGGCGGAGAGGAGGGCGGCAATGAGGAAAAGCTGAAAATAAAGCCGCCTGAAAGCAAAGATCCGCACCCGTATAAAATGACGCCGGAAGAGAAGCGGTTGAAGGAAGCCGAAGACATTCCGAAGAGATTGAAAGACGTCAAGCGGATATTGGAAGAGAAGGTCGGACTCGGGGCCAGCTTTGACGTGTTGATGCGCGAGATGACGTACGGCGGCAGAGAAACCGGATTGTTTTATTTGAACGGCTTCGCCAAAGACGAAGTGCTCACGTTGATCATGATGAGGCTGACGGAGATCGATCCGAAAGTGATGACGGCCAACGCTCTGCAGCGCTTCTTTCACTTATATATACCTCATATCCAAGTGGAAAAGGTGGACAAGATCACTGCGGCGATCGATAAAGTATTGGCCGGCGGAAGCGCATTGTTCATCGATGGTGAAACTTCGGCCATCGTTATCGATGCCAAAACGTTCCCGCAGCGCGGACCGGAAGAGCCGTCGCTCGAGCGGGTCGTACGCGGCGCAAGGGACGGCTTTATCGAAACGGTGCTCACGAACGTGACGATGGTGCGGCGCCGCTTGCGCGATCCGCGGTTGAAGCTGGAGATGTTAAAGGTCGGAAGGCGGTCGAAGACGGACGTTTGCGTCGCATATATTAACGATATTGCCGATTTGAGTTTGGTGGACGAGGTCAAGAAAAAAATCGCCGAGATCGATGTGGACGGCATCGTGATGGCGGATAAGGAGCTGGAAGAAGCGATCGTCGGCAAAGGTTGGAGCCCGTTTCCGGCCGTCAGGTATACGGAACGTCCGGATGTGGCGGCGTATCACTTAATCGAGGGGCATGTTTGTTTGTTTGTGGATACGTCGCCAAGCGTGATCGTTTTGCCTACAACGTTCTTCCATCATGTCCAGCATGCCGAAGAATATCGGCAAAACCCGTTTATAGGGACATACATGCGGTGGGTGCGGTTTTTCGGGATTTTCGCTTCTTTATTTATGCTGCCGTTATGGTTATTGCTCGTGCTTATGCCGGAGGCGAGACCGGAAGCGTTAGGCTTTATCGGACCTCAAGAGACGGGTCGCATTCCTCTTCTCGTTCAGTTCCTGCTCGTTGAAGTGGGGGTCGATATGATGCGGCTTGCCGCCATCCATACGCCGACGCCGCTCTCTACCGCAATGGGCTTGATCGCAGCCATACTGATCGGCGATATCGCGGTTGAAGCGGGACTCTTTGTGAACGAGGTTATACTTTATATGGCGGTGGCCGCCGTAGGGATGTTTGCAACGCCGAGCTACGAGTTGGGGCTTGCCAACCGCATCGTTCGATTGGCACTGTTGATCTCTGTGGCGGCGTTCCGGGTTCCCGGCTTTGTCGTCGGCACGACGTTGATCATGCTGATGCTTATCACGAAACGTTCGTACAAGACACCGTATTTGTGGCCCTTCATACCGTTTAACGCCCGCGGATTGTTTGATGTCGTCTTCCGCCGTCCGTTCTTGTCCCATAGGTACCGGACGACGATTACGAAGCCGCAGGACAGGGACCGGATGACCGAATTGCAGCATAGGCAAACATGAATTTCGCAGGTGAGCCCGAAGCTTGCATGAGCTTCGGGCTCATTTTTGTTTTCGGGCGATGCGGTTCTGTTATTCCTCGTTAATTTGTGATAATGTACAGCTATACGATATGGGTTTCATTAAAGGGGATAGACAATTGTATTTGCACGGTACCAGCAAAATCAACGAACACGGCAGATTGGAAATCGGCGGAGTGGATACGCTGGAGCTCGCACAGCGGTTCGGTACGCCGCTTTACGTCGTAGACGAAGCGCTCGTTCGCCGTCGGTGCAAAGAGTATATGGATGCGTTTAGGGCTTCGGGAGTGTCCTTCGATGTCTCGTACGCAAGCAAGGCGTTTTGTGTGAAAGCGATGTGCAGGCTCGTTGAAGAAGAAGGCTTATCGCTTGATGTCGTCTCGGACGGCGAATTATACACCGCGCTTGAGGCGGGTTTTCCCGCGGAGCGGATACATTTTCACGGCAATAATAAAACGGCGGAAGAGCTGGCGATGGGGCTTGACGCACGGATCGGCTTTTTCGTCGTCGATAACTTCATCGAGATGCATCTGCTTAATGAATTGGCGAAAGAGAGAGGGGTCCGCACGAATGTGCTGCTTCGCATCACTCCGGGCGTCGAAGCGCATACACACGAATATATCTCCACCGGGCAAGAGGATGTGAAATTCGGATTCGACCTCGGCAACGGTTCGGCAATGAAGGCGGTCCGCGACGCTTTGGAAGCAACGCAGCTTGATTTGATCGGCATTCACTCTCACATCGGTTCGCAGATATTCGAAGTGGAAGGATTCCGCGTCGCTGCGGAGAAAGTCGCGGATTTTGCAGCCGATGTGCGACGCGAGACGGGTGCCGAATTTCGGGTCGTCAATTTGGGCGGAGGGTTTGGCATACGTTATGTGGAAGGAGATAAGCCGCTGATGGTCGCGGATTATGTCAAGGCGATTACGGATGCGGTGAAAGAGCGGTTTACATCCCACGGCCTTCAAGTGCCGGAGATTTGGATCGAGCCGGGCCGCAGCATTGTAGGGGACGCGGGCACGACGCTTTATACGATCGGAACTGTGAAAGAGATCCCAGGCATTCGCAAATACGTGGCGGTCGACGGCGGCATGACGGATAATCCGCGGCCGGCTCTTTACGACGCTAAATACGAAGCGGCGCTCGCCAACCGCGCTAACGAAGAGGCCGAAGAAGTCGTATCCATCGCCGGGAAGGCGTGCGAGAGCGGGGACATGCTGATTTGGGATTTGGCGCTTCCGAGGGTGCGCCACGGCGACATCCTCGCCGTGTTCTGCACCGGCGCTTACAATTATTCGATGGCGAGCAATTACAACCGTATTCGGCGTCCGGCCGTCGTCTTCGCGAAGGACGGCAAAGCCGAGCTCGTTGTCCGGCGGGAAACGTACGAGGATTTGGTGTCGAACGACGTGGTGCCGGAGCGGTTGAGGAAGATGTCCGTGGTGAAATGACAAACGCCCTTCGGGGCGTTTTTTCGATTGTTCATGTGCAGCGGCTCATAAAATACAGAGTATTTAAGTGTGCCAATTTGAAATTTCTTCAGATCATATGTAAACTAGAACCATCTTTCCAGAAAACAACGAGGAGTGGAGCAAATGGCAAAGCAAGCGATTATCAAAATGGCGGACGGCGGAGAGGTAAAGATCGACCTGTTCGAGAAAGACGCTCCAAATACGGTGGCAAATTTCGAGAAGCTGGCAAACTCCGGTTTTTATGACGGACTCACATTTCACCGCGTCATCCCGGGATTTGTGGCTCAAGGCGGTT
Source organism: Paenibacillus alkalitolerans (assembly GCF_016482785.1). Lineage (GTDB taxonomy): Bacteria > Bacillota > Bacilli > Paenibacillales > YIM-B00363 > Paenibacillus_AE > Paenibacillus_AE alkalitolerans. Next base: position 49,464 of record NZ_JAEMXM010000029.1, read on the forward strand.
GTCCGAAGGGAACAGGCGCCGGCGGTCCGGGATACACGATCAACTGCGAAATCAACCCGAACAAACATGAACGCGGCGCGATAGCGATGGCTCATGCGGGTCCGAATACGGGCGGAAGCCAGTTCTACGTCGTTTATAAACCGCAGCCGCATTTGGACGGCGTTCATACGGTGTTCGGCAAAGTGAGCGAAGGCATGGAGCATGTGGACGAGTTCAAAGGACGCGACCGCATGGAATCCGTACGTGTGGTGGAAGAGTAGACAGTAAGAGATAAAGGTTGTATACTTACTAGAAAATTTATTTTCCTTCGGGGCGGGGTGAAATTCCCGACCGGCGGTGATGGGCGGAGAAACCGCGAACAACGGTTCACGGTTTTACGCACTCAGTCCGTGACCCGGCTTTTCGCTTAGGCGTAAAGACGGTGGACTCGGTGAAACTCCGAGACCGACAGTATAGTCTGGATGGGAGAAGGAAACGCAAGGAACGCGTATGTCCATGATTATCCTCATATTCGAGGCTTGTTTCGTCATGCGTACTGCGTCGTTTCACGCTAAACGGTATTGGTTTGTGCATTTTTTCACATCCAAACACCGTTGGTTTTGCGTTGACGTAACCAGGCGCCCCGTTGTGGGCGCTTTTTTTGTTGCTGTATTGTTCCGGCGGTCGGCTGAATGCAGCGGAAAATATTTTCCTTTGCATGCGATGCGAATGGTTTGAACGGAGGGAGAGATATGGAGTACACGGATGAGTCGTATATGCGAACGGCAATCGAGTTGGCCAGAGCGACGCTCGGACAAACCGGGTCCAATCCGTCCGTCGGCTGTGTCGTGGTGAAAGACGGTCGGATCGTCGGGATGGGCGCTCATTTGCGGCAAGGAGAGGCGCACGCGGAGGTTCATGCGCTAAATATGGCCGGCGCCGATGCGGAAGGCAGCACCGTGTATGTGACGCTTGAGCCTTGCAGCCACCACGGGCGTACGCCTCCGTGCGCCGACCGGCTCGTGCGGGAGAAGGTGGCGCGCGTCGTCGTGGCTTCGTCGGACCCTAACCCGCTTGTGGGCGGGCAGGGAATCGCCCGTTTACGGGAGCACGGCATAGCGGTGACGGTCGGCGTGCTGGAGCGGGAGGCGGCGGAATTGAACGAAGTGTTCTTCCACACGATTGCCGCCGGCCGTCCTTTCCTCGCCGTGAAGACGGCCGGCACGCTGGACGGCCGCATCGCCGCGCCGACCGGCGACAGCCGCTGGATTACGAACGAGCAGTCCCGCTCGTTCGTGCACGGCCTTCGCCACCGGTACGGGGCGATCATGGCCGGCGTCGGCACCGTGTTGGCCGACGATCCGCGCTTGACGGCCCGGCTGAGCGTGCCGTCGCGCGACCCGCTGCGAGTCATCGTCGACTCGCAGCTGCGCACGCCGCCCGGTGCGGCGGCGCTTGAACCGCGCGGGGACGGCCTGCCGTCCGCGCTGATCTGTACGACGGCCGCCGCTCCGGCCGCCGCAAGAGCCGCGCTCGCGCAGCGCGGCGCGGAAATCGTCGACTGCGGCCCGGGGCCGCGCGTCGACCTTGCGCTTGCCCTGCGCGAGCTGGGCAAGCGTAACATCGCCTCCGTCCTGGTCGAAGGCGGAGGAACATTAAGCGGCGCGCTGCTCGCCGAGCGGCTGGTCGACAAGGTGTACGCCTTTGTCGCGCCGAAAATCGCCGGCGAGGGCGGACCCGCCAACTTCAGCTTTCCCGGCGTAAACCGCATGGCCGACGCCGTAACTTTGGAACGCGTCAGCTTCCAAACGTTCGGCGACAACGTGCTGATCGCCGGTTATCCCGCGTATGGAAGGAGAGGTGAGTAGCACGTATGTTCACCGGACTCATTGAAGAAACAGGCACGCTGAGAAGCGTAAGCAGACAAGGCGAAGCGCTCGTTCTGACGATCGCCGCCGGCAAAATACTTCAAGGCGTCCAAATCGGAGACAGCATCTCCGTTAACGGCGTATGCCTGACGGCGATCCGGTATGACGCTTCCTCCGTCTCCATGGACGTCATGCCGGAGACGTACCGAAGTACGACGCTATCCCGCTTGAAACCGGGAGACGCCGTAAATCTCGAACGCGCCATGCGAGCGGACACCCGCTTCGGAGGCCACATCATGCAAGGGCATGTGGACGGAACCGGCGTTATCCGCGGCAGAGAGGCGAAAGATAACGCCGTCTACTTCACCATTGAGCCGCACGATCCGGAGCTGTTCCGGTACATTATCGCGAAAGGCTCGATCGCCATAGACGGCATATCGCTGACGGTCGTCGATACGTCCGAGACGGCGTTCCGCGTCTCCATCATCCCGCACACGCTCTCGGAAACGATACTGCAGCACAAGCAGCCTGGACATCAAGTGAACCTGGAAACCGACATTATCGGAAAATATGTAGAACATTTGCTCTCCTGGACCCGTGCGGAAACAGGTCGCGGAATCAGCGGGAAGCCGGCTTTATCTGAACATTTTCTTAGAGATAACGGATTTATATAAGAAGAACGGAGGGAAGCCGATGACACAATCGAATAATTCTCATGATAACGTGGAGTTCGATACGATTGAATCCGCCATTTACGACTTGATCCTCGGCAAGCCGGTCATTGTCGTCGACGACGAGAACAGGGAGAACGAAGGCGATTTTATCGCCCTTGCGGAGAAAGCGACGCCTGAGGTTATCAATTTCATGATAAAAGAGGGCCGCGGACTCGTATGCGTGCCGATCACCGAGGAGCGTGCGAAAGAGCTTGATTTGCCGCCTATGGTGACGAAAAACACCGATTACCACGGGACCGCCTTTACGGTCTCCATCGACCATGTTTCCACGTCGACCGGCATTTCCGCACACGAAAGGTCGCACACGGTGCAGGCGATGATCGATTCCCGAACGAAGCCTCAAGAGTTTCGCCGCCCGGGACACATCTTCCCGCTAATCGCGAAGAAAGGCGGAGTGCTCCGGCGCGCAGGCCATACGGAAGCGGCGGTCGATTTGGCGCGCATGTGCGGCAGCTATCCGGCGGCTGTGATCTGCGAGGTCATTAAGGAAGACGGCTCGATGGCGCGGGTCCCGGATTTGAAAGAAATCGCGATAAAGCACAACCTCAAGCTGATCACGATTGAAAATCTCATCCGTTACCGGAACGAGAAGGAAAAGCTCGTCCGCCGCGAAGTGGAAGTGAACATGCCGACCGACTTCGGGACATTCCGGGCGATAGCCTACACGAACGAAATCGACAATAAAGAGCATGTGGCGCTGGTGAAAGGGAAAATCGACCCGGAGCGGCCGACGCTTGTGCGCGTACACTCCGAGTGCCTGACCGGCGACGTGTTCCACTCGCACCGGTGCGATTGCGGTCTCCAGCTTACGGCGGCGCTCAAAGCGATTGAGGACAACGGGTCCGGCGTGCTGCTGTACATGCGTCAAGAGGGGCGCGGCATAGGTTTGATCAATAAATTGAAAGCTTACGAGCTCCAAGAGCAGGGATTGGACACCGTCGACGCGAATATTAAACTGGGGTTTGCGCCCGATCTTCGCGATTACGGCATCGGAGCGCAAATTTTGAAAGATTTGGGCGTGCGGAGCATCCGGCTGCTTACAAACAATCCGCGGAAAATTGCCGGTCTCGAAGGCTACGGCCTCACGATCCAAGAGCGTGTGCCGTTGCAAATGAACGAGAACGAGGACAATAAAACATATTTGCGCACAAAAAAGGCGAAGCTCGGACACTTGCTGCAATTTTCGGACGAAGCGGAGCTCAAACAAAAAATCGGATCGAACGAATAAGGGAGAGAATGAACATGCCTCATATTTACGAAGGACATCTCGTTACGCAAGGACTGAAGTACGGAATCGTCGCAGGACGCTTTAACGAATTTATTTCCTCCAGGCTGCTAAGCGGCGCGCTTGATGCGCTGAAGCGCCACGGCGCGGCCGAAGACGAAATCAGCGTGGCTTGGGTTCCGGGCGCATTCGAAATTCCGCTCATCGCCCAGAAGATGGCCGAGAGCGGCCGTTACGACGCGGTCATTACACTAGGCGCGGTCATCCGAGGGTCGACGCCGCATTTCGATTACGTGTGCAGCGAAGTTTCCAAGGGAGTCGCCGCCATTTCGTTAAAAACTGGCGTGCCTACGATCTTCGGCGTGCTAACGACGGACTCGATCGAGCAAGCGGTGGAACGCGCGGGAACGAAAGCCGGAAACAAAGGTTGGGAAGCGGCCGTAACCGCCATCGAAATGGCAAACTTAGTAAAACAGTTCCAATCCTAAAAATTTCGAAACGGAAATGATGAAGTCCGATGACCGTCACGTACAAACTGCCGTCGTTCGAAGGGCCGCTCGATTTGCTGCTGCACCTCATCGACAAGGCGGAAGTGGACATTACGAATATACCGATTAGCGAAATTACCGATCAGTACTTGGAATACGTCGCCATCATGGAAGAGCTCGAATTGGAGGTCGCGAGCGAATTCCTTGTGATGGCGGCCACTTTGCTTGCGATCAAAAGCAAGATGCTCCTGCCCAAGCCTCCCGTCGTCGAAATCGACTCCGACTGGGAAGAGAATACGGGCGATTCGCTGGAAGAGCTTGTGCACAAGCTGATCGAGTACCGGAAATATAAAGCGATAGCCGAGCATTTGAGGGAAAAGGAGCTTAATCAAAGCCTTGTTTACACGCGGGAACCTCACGATCTCGCCCCTTACGCCGCGGAAGCGGAAAAACCGTCCCCCGTGGAAGGTCTGGATACGTTCGATTTGCTGCTCGCCTTCCGCAAAGCGCTGCGCCGGGCCGCCAATCGCAACGTCGTGGCGAAAATCCGGCGGGACGAAGTGTCGGTGAAAGACCGGATGCGGGACGTTATGGGGTTGCTGCATGGCTCAGGCGGACGCATCTTGTTCTCGCGGCTGTTCGACGAAACGTCGACGCGGGACGAGCTCGTCGTTTCGTTCTTGGCCCTGCTTGAGCTGATGAAGATGAAGAAAATTTCGTGCTATCAGCACCGTGTGTTCGAGGACATCGTGATCCAGGCGAAGGAGGGGGGAGATATCGATGAAGACGAGCTGGAACGAGTGGAAATCGATCATTGAGGGACTGTTGTTCGCGGCGGGGGACGAAGGCCTTGATGTCCGTGAAATTGCCGACGTGCTTGAATTGGACTGGCGGGTCGCCGAGGAGGCGATCGAGGAAATCGCGGAGCAATTCGTGCGCGAAAAGCGCGGATTTCGCATTGCGAAGGTCGCCGGCGCGTATCAGCTTACCACGAATCCGGAGCACGCCCCTTATTTCGCCAAGCTCGCGCAAGCGCCTTCCAGGGGCACGCTTTCGCAGGCTGCTCTTGAGACGCTTGCCATCGTGGCATACCGCCAGCCGATCACGCGAATCGAGATCGACGAGCTTCGCGGCGTCAAATCCGACCGGGCCTTACAAACGCTTGTCGCTAAAGAGCTTATTCATGAAGCGGGGCGCGCGGAAGCTGTGGGCAGGCCGATTCTCTACGAAACGACAAAGCAGTTTTTGCAATACTTCGGGTTGTCCGGACTTGGCGATCTCCCGGATGCGGAGCAGATGACCGGAGAAATCGATTTGGAAGCGGAAACCCGCATGTTGTTCCAGAAGCTGGAGGAAAAGCAGCTGACGATAGACGATGTCGGCGAATCCTCGCCGCCGGATCCGGTTGACGCGCCGGAGTCAAACGCATGAAGAACACCCTTCGGACCGATACTAGAATGTAATGTATTGGGAACGGAGGGTGTTTTATGTTTTGGTGGATCCTTTTAGCGGTGTTCATGCTTATAATCATTGCCGTATTGGTTTCCCGTGTCGACATCCGGGTTAAATACATAAGAGAAGCCGAGAACGACGAGGTATTCGCGAATGTTGCCCTGTTGTTCGGTCTTGTCAAACTGCGCTACCGCGTTCCCGCCGTCCGGCTGAAGGGGTTATTCGCGGGCATCGCTTTGCGCGTGCATAAACCCCATGCGCCGGGAACGTCGCCGACCGACCAAATGATTACACGAGAAGACGTCGCACGGCTTGTCCGAAGATTTCGGGATATTGTCAGAAGCGTGTCAAACTATACGGAGTGGGTGACCGACACGCTCAGCCACTTTCATGTCGTTAAAGTCCGGTGGAAAACCCGGTTCGGACTGGGAGAAGCGCCTGAAACGGCAGTCACCGCGGGTATCGTATGGAGCATGAAAAGCACTTTGCTCGCGCAGTTATTGCGGCTGTTCAAGCTGGAAACCCGGCCGGAATTGGCGGTAGACCCCGACTTCAACGAAATCGGCTTTCGAACGGAGGCGGAGCTTCACCTGCATGTTCGGGTGTTTCGTTTACTTCAGGCGGCAGCGATGCTTATCGTACGAATTTTCCGGAACGGAGGCGGATGGAAAGAATGGAGACAAATCGTGTTCCGTAAACCGTTTAAATCGAAGCCGTCGCCTTGAAGCTCATATGTTAAAGCTTTAAACACATATTGGAAGGCGGGAAATTAGCAATCTTTAGGTGTAATCGGGGCAAAGTATATTTAAATCGCCGGGAAAGAGGAGGTATACCTAAACGTTATGAATAGTGCGGAGAATGAAACGGAACACCAAGTAAGATTAACATCACCTGAAATGGCCAGCCTTTGGACTTCATACTTGAATGATACGATGGCAATTTGCGTTATGAAGCATGTGTTGAATAAGGTTGAAGATACGCAAATAAAACAAGTTTTCGAGCACGCGTTACGTTTAGCGGAAACTCATATCCAAACCATTACCGGCATTTTCAAGGAAGAACATTTTCCTGTTCCTTTTGGATTTACAGATAACGATGTGGACCTTTCGGCACCGCGTTTATTTTCAGATTCCTTTTGGTTAAAGTACCTTCACATAATGACCGCTCACGGTCTGACGGGATATAATGTCGCTTTGACAACTTCCACCCGTTCCGACATTCGCGAGTATTACACAAAAACCAATGCCTCGTCGGTTGACCTTTACAATTTGACCATTGAAGTATTGTTGTCCAAAGGGCTTTTTTCCAGACCTCCCTACATTTCAACACCCTCGAATGCCGATTTTGTGAAGAAACAATCGTTTCTAAGCGGTTGGTTCGGTGACCGCAGGCCGCTAAACGCGATCGAAGTGAGCAACATTTTTTTTAATTTGAAAAAAGACATCATAAGCAGGACTTTACAGATGGGATTCAGTCAAGTCGCGAAGTCCCAAGAGGTCAGGGATTATATGAAGCGGGGCGTCGAAATCACTTCCAAGCATATAGAGGTGTTTAGCTCCATCTTAAACGAAAACGACTTACCCTCACCGAAACGTTGGGAATCGGAAGTGACCAATTCTCAAATACAACCTTTTTCCGATAAGTTAATATTGTTTCATGCACTGCTATTGGTCAATACCGCCATAGGATTTTATGGAGCGGGCATGGCGGTTTGTATGAGAAGGGACTTGGCGCTGCAGTATCAACGAATCATTACGGAAACCCAAAAATACGCAGAGGACGGGGCAAACATCATGATAAACCATCATTGGATGGAACAACCGCCGCAAGCCGACGACCGTCGAGCGTTGACTCGCGTTTAATACGCTTTATGCACTGATACCGTTCGCTTTCAAAGGACTATTTTGCTGCACAGGAAGTATAAGATGGAGAACATTTGGAACTTACATTGTTCTCCTATACATAACAGTTTCTTCTGACGGACAAGTTAAATGCATGAAGGAATTTTTTTCGTTAAGGAGGAACATGCATGAGCGAACATCCGATACAGGGACTAATGCGTACGGCGATGGAAAATTTGAGGGAAATGGTGGACGCGAACACGATCGTAGGGGACCCGGTCGAAACGCCCGACGGCACGGTCGTTCTGCCGATCAGCAAAGTCGGATTCGGTTTTGCCGCGGGGGGAAGCGAGTTTTTGCAGCAGGCGAAGACCGACGACAATCGCCGGGATACCGGGACAACCGCGCGGTTCGAATCTCCCGGGAGCGCATCGGTCGCATTGCCGTTCGGCGGCGGAAGCGGCGGCGGCGTTTCCATTACGCCAATCGCGTTTCTTGTCGTGGGACCGCATGGGGTGAAAGTCGTACCGCTGGATCACCCGTCGCGGCTGTTTGAACGCTTAATCGATTCCGCACCGGGCATCGTCGATAAAATTCAAGGCTTATTCACCGGAAATGCGCAGGATAAGGCGGACGCTCAGTTTGATGACGTTACGCTAGCCTCGCCGATGGAGGGCATCCCGACCGGAACGCCTTCGCCGACTGCCGCAAATCCGACGTAATCGAGCATAATCGAGAGGTCGCCTAAGAGGGCGGCCTTTTTTCGTGAGAGCGGCTCTTCCGCCGAGAAAAGGATGATAGGGTCAATTTTTGGCCCTATCGTGTGAAATACGTGCAAAAATTGACCCTAAAGTCCATACCCTTGTCAGCCGCCTCTGAAAATGTAACTTTTGGCATATTCGCCAAGACGGTTCTCATGGCGAAGTTGTCCAATTATACTGTAACAATCAAGGTATGGGAGGACAGCAGAATGAGACACTCGGCGTTCGTCGCGTTTGTTTGCTTGGCAACGGCTTTTAGCGGAGTTATTTGGAACTGGGCTCCGGTTTTGTCGGCGGATCATGAACATGTGGAGTCTTTTTCAGATACAAAAGGGCATTGGGCCGAAGATACGATTTCGTGGGGCGCGCAGAGAAACATTGTGCAAGGATTCCCCGACGGTACGTTCCGGCCGGGCGGCAGCGTGACGGAAGCGCAGTTTTTGGCGATGCTGTACCGTGCGTTTCCCGAGCGGAATGTTGATGCAAGCACGGGGGCTTACTGGTACGAGTCTTACTATAACGCCGCGGCAGCCATGAACTGGCCCGTTGCGACGAGCAGAGCCGGCAAGCCCGCATCCCGCGGGCACATTGCCCGGATCGCGGCGGCAACGCAAGGAGAGCTGCTCGGGACGCAGGATGCCGTAGTGTATGTTCTGGGGCAGGGCCTGGCGAAAGGGAAAGGGACGGGAGGGTTCGGCGCGGATGACACCGTAACGAGAGCGGAAGCCGTTCAAATTGTGCGGAATATCGTGTCGGCGGGATTGACGCTTCACGAAGCGCAGGCGGAAGTGTCCTCCAACGCGTTTTCCGCTGCGGGAATATCCCTCGGCGATTCCGAAGCGAAGCTGATAAAAGCGATGGGAGCGCCGGCGCGCAAAGATGCCAGCGAATACGGCTTCACCTGGTATGTATACAATCAAGATTACCGGAATTTCGCGATGTTCGGCATGTCGGACGGAACGGTTGCGGCGATCTACGCCAACGGTTCGAACTGGTCGATAGGCGGCTTAACGGCCTCCAATGCCGCGAAGGACGCTGGGAACGCGTTAGGGAAACCGTTGAGCTACATCTTGAAAGGCAATACCCGCATGATGTTGAATGACGGCGGAGAGCGCAATACGTTTGAAAAGGACGGCGCTTACGTCACCGTGTATTACGACGTTCACGACGGCGGCAAAATATCCGCGGTTCAAGCGGTCGACGCCTCGATGGAGCAGTCGTTCAGAGCGTTTTACGCTTCCAACCCTTCAAGCGCGCTTCGACAAAGCTTTGAGCGCCAATCGCTCGATTTGGCGAACACGGCGAGAGTGAAGCGGGGGCTGAAACCGTTCGTCTGGGACGGCGATATAGCGGCGACCGCGCGCAAGCACAGCGCGGATATGGCGAGCAACAATTACTTTAGCCATACGAATCAAAGCGGAGCAGATCCGTTTAGGCGAATGGAGGCCGACGGCATCGCTTTCAGCGCCGCCGCGGAAAACATCGCCGCAGGGCAGACAAGCGCAATCTTCGCACATGAAGCTTGGATGAACTCGAAGGGACACCGCGTGAATATACTGGGCGATTATGCGCGTCTCGGCGTCGGCGTAGCGTTCGCGTCCGACGGAAAACCGTATTATACGCAAAATTTTTATACCCCTCTTAAGTAGCCGAATTGATTGCTGTAAAGCTGCAGCGGAAGCACCTTCCGCGGCGGCTTATTTTTTTCATAACCGGGGTGGATAAGCATATACATGTACAAACCGGACAACTGGTAAACCGGTCAAACATGATCCTCCCGGGAGGTCACGATGAACCAACTATTCCGTCCCCGTCTGCTCACATCCGTTCTTGCCGCCGTCATCGCGTTGACCGGCATACTTGGGCCTGCCTCGAAGCCCGCAGCCGCCGAGCCGCCTCCGATAACGACGAATGCGGCAGCGTCGGCCGTCATCGACGTAAAATCTAATCGCATAGTTTTTCAGGAAAACGGTGACAAACCGATGAGAATCGCTTCCTTGACGAAAGTTATGACCGCGATCGTGGCGATCGAAAACGGGACGTTGACCGACACGGTCAAGGTGAGCCACCGCGCTTTCGGGAAAGAAGGATCGTCACTCTTTCTGCACCTTGGCGAAGAGATGACTTTGCACAATATGCTGTACGGGCTGATGCTGCGTTCCGGCAACGACGCGGCAACGGCGATCGCGGAGCATGTCGGCGGTTCGGTCGAGGGGTTCGCGTTTCTCATGAACGAGAAGGCGCGGCTGCTTGGAATGAAAAATTCGAGCTTTAAAAACCCGCACGGCCTCGACGAGGAGGGGCATTATTCGTCAGCTAACGATATGGCGATTTTGACCGCCTACGCGCTAAAAAACCCGGTGTTTCAAGAAATCGTTAAGACGAAAGTCAAGACCGCCCCGAATCCGAACGAAAAATGGCATTACAAATGGCGTAACAAAAACAAAATGCTCTCAATGTACGAAGGAGCCGACGGAGTGAAAACAGGGTATACGGCATTGGCCCAAAGAACGTTGATTTCATCCGCCACCCGCAACGGCCAGCAATTCGCCGTCGTCACGTTGAACGACCGGGACGACTGGATCGACCACCGGGAACTTCTGGACTACGCATTCGCCAACTACCCTTTGACAACGATTGTGAGGAAGGGAGAATTAGTGCAGCAGCCGGATTTTGTGGCGGCGCGAACGCTGGAGTACCCGCTGGCGGAAGGCGAAGCGGCGCAGCTGAGGAAGAAGATCGCGATCACCGACCGGAGCACGGCCGATTACCGTCTCGGGCAGCGCGGAAAGCTTGAATTGTACTTGCGGGGTGAAATGATCGCCTCCTTGCCTTTATATGAAGCGGGAAGCAGGAGGCTGGCCGTTCAGGAACGCACCGTATTCCGCTTCACGAAGTACGAACGGAACGATTACAAGTTGACTGAAATTTTCGCAAAACTCCTTAGAGGCTTGTTCACCGGAGTAATGAAAGAGGGGTAAGGCCGATGGTCAATTGGATTTGGCTGCTGTTCATCGTGGCGGGCTTTGCCGTTGCCATCGTGAACGGCAAGGTCGAAGCGGTGACGGAAGCGGCGTTCGAAGGCGCGAAGACAGGCGTCGCGGTCTGTTTCGGCTTGATCAGCGTGCTTGTATTTTGGCTCGGTATTATGCGCATTGCGGAGGACGCCGGGCTATTGCGGAAGCTGGCCAAGCTGCTGAATCCGATCGTACGCTATTTGTTTCCGAGCGTGCCCAAAGATCATCCCGCATTCGGCTACATCCTGTCGAATATGAGCGCGAACTTGCTCGGCTTGGGCAACGCCGCCACGCCGGCCGGCATCAAAGCGATGCAGGAGCTGCAGAAGCTGAACGCCGATAAAGAGAAGGCGAGCGCCGCGATGTGTACGCTGTTGGCCGTCAACACCGCGAGCATTACGTTGATTCCTACGACGCTGATTGCGATCCGCATGAATTTTAACTCTGCCAATCCGACCGATATCGTCGGCACAACGTTGGCCGCAACCGCTGTTGCTTTATTGGCCGCCATTGCGTTGGACAAGTGGCACCAACGGCGGTCCCCGCCGTAACACATTCGCCGAGCAGGGGGGAGTGAATCCGATGTCGAGCATCATCAATACGATTTCCGCTTGGGCGATTCCCGTGCTCATTGTCTTTATTCCACTGTATGCCGCTTTCAAAAAAGTTCCCGTCTACGAATCTTTCACGGACGGAGCGAAAGACGGATTCGACACCGCGATACGAATCATCCCCCATCTCGTCGGCATGATGACGGCGATTTCGATCTTTCGGGCTTCGGGTGCGATGGATATGTTGATCGGCGCATTGAAGCCCCTATTTGTGCCGCTCGGCATTCCGCCGGAAGTGATTCCGCTCGGCATACTCCGCCCGATTACCGGCGCCGGCTCGCTCGCCTACACGACGGATCTGATCAAGCAGTTCGGACCGGATTCGTTCATAGCGAAAATAGCGGCCACCGTTCAAGGGAGCACGGACACAACATTGTACGTCATCACGGTATATTTCGGCGCCGTCGGCATCCGCAAGGCCGGTTACGCGCTGCGTGTCGGGCTGGTATCCGATGCCGTCGGCTTCTTCGCTTCCGTCATCATCTGCTATTTGGCGTTTGCATAACCTTTTCTCCACATCCCGCTTCGTACGAATCCACCCGAACCCTCCGGGAACAAGGCTCATATACTGTAACACTTACAAGTACCGCGAGGTGAACTTGGTTGCAGTATACGGGCTTCACCATCCATCATTCCGCTTGTCCCTCCATCAACGGAAAGGGATTCGACTTTCTCATCACCCGCCAAGGCACCATTATTCCTTCCGCCAAACCGACCGAAATTGATCATTTGCACATATGTCTGGAAGGCGATTTCTCGGTAAAAGTGTCCGGCGACCAGATGAAGGAGCAGCTTTTCATCGCCACGAAATTGATAATGCGCTTGTGCGAGGCTTACCATTTATCGTTCGAGCATATGCATCCCCACACGTTGACGTGCCCGGGTCGCCACTTCCCGTGGGCCGAACTTGTACTTTCCATGTCAGATGGGTATCATTAGCTTGAGGTGAACGTTAAACATGGAACGGCTGCAGAAAGTGCTCGCCGCGGCGGGGATCGCATCAAGGCGCAAATGCGAAGAGATTATTCAACTTGGCCGAGTTCAAGTGAACGAAAAGACCGTCACGGAGCTCGGCTTTAAAGTAGATCCGGCGGCGGACGAGATTGTGGTTGACGGCAAAAAGATCGCGCAGGAGAAAAAAGTGTATTTGGCGTTTCATAAGCCGAAGGGCGTTATTACGAGCGTGAAGGATCCGGAAGGCCGGCAAACGGTAATGGATTATATGAAGGGCGTGAAAGAGCGGGTTTATCCGGTAGGAAGGCTTGACTATGATACCGAAGGCCTGCTCATCTTGACGAACGACGGCGAGCTGGCCAACTTGCTTATGCATCCGCGTCATCATGTCCCAAAGACGTACCTTGCCTATACGAAGGGGATTCCGCACGGGTCGTTGTTGGACAAGCTGAAGCAGGGCGTGCAATTGGACGACGGAAAGACTGCGCCGGCCGAGGCGGAGTACGCCGACGTCGACACGGAGAAGAACGTTGCCGTTGTTCGCATCACGATTCACGAAGGACGCAACAGGCAAGTGCGGCGCATGTTCGAAGCGATCCATACGCCGCTGACAAAGCTGAAGCGCATATCGTTCGGACCGGTGCTGCTCGAGGGGCTTCAGCGCGGCAAACACCGGCATTTGACGAAGGATGAAGTGGAAGAGCTGCGCCGTGCGGCCGCCGAAGTGACACATAATGTTCATAAAGGGGATTGAAGCAAGTTTTCTCCCTTTCGTTATAATAGTGTAGGGTGATGTTATGGGAAGCTCGAAGAAACGGCTGCAGATCGCGATCTTTGCCGTTGTTTTGCTCATAGCCGGATATACGGTCGCCGGCGGCGCGTTTCAAGGCGATCCGAAACCGCCGGAGACCGGCCAGAAGGTCCCGGCGTTCTCGTTGACGGGACTGGACGAGCAAACGTACGATCCTGCAAAATTGAAAGGCAAGCCCCTTGTCATAAATTTTTGGGGAACCTTTTGCCCCCCGTGTGTGGAAGAAACGCCCGCATTGCAGCGGATGTACGAGAAATATAAAGAGGACGGCGTCGTTATTCTCGGTGTCAACTTGGGCGAAAAGCCGCTTGTCCGCGTGAAAAATTTCACCGATCGATTCGGAGTGTCATACCCGGTATTGCTGGATCCCGAACTGGAGGTGCGCGACCGGTACGGAGTCAGATCGTACCCGACCACCTTCTTCGTCGATGCGGAAGGCGTCATACGGGAGATCAAGGTAGGCGGGATGACCGAAGGATATATAGAATCTCGAATATTGAAGCTATTGAACAAATAATGGAAGCGCCAAATTGCATCGCCGCACGGCCAACACGAGAGGAAGGAGGAGACGCGTGAACGGAAATACGGAACAATTCGATATGCGGTACGACAACGCGCCCAGACGTTCTCAGAAAGCCGACAAGGATTGGCTCGACCTGATATGGAGCTTCTTCTCTTCGGTGAAGGTAGGCGTATGGCTCATTGTGCTTACGCTGCTGGGTGCGGCCGTCGGCTCCGTTTATCCTCAAGAGGGCGCGTTTCTCTCTCCTCCGGGATTGAACTATTACAAAGAAACGTATGGCGCTGCAGGAGAATGGTATTACCGGCTCGGGCTCAGCCGAACGTATACATCCTGGTGGTTTCAGCTTCTGATCGTAATGCTCGGGGCTTCGATCGTCATCGCTTCCATCGACCGCGCCGTACCGCTTTATAAAGCGTTAAAGAAACAAAGAGCGAACCGCACGGTTGATTTTTTACGCCGTCAGAAGATCACGTACGAAGCGGCGCTGCCTTCGCGGCCGGCGGAAGACGGGACGAGCTGGGCCGACTTGTTCGAACGGCAGTTGAAGAAGCAGAGATTTCGCATTATGAGGGAAGGCGACTGCGTCTTAGGGGAAAAAAACCGCTGGAGCCGGTGGGGTCCGTATGTGAACCATGTCGGCCTCATTATTTTTTTGCTCATCATCTTAATTCGTTCCTTGCCCGGATTAACGCTGGAGGAATATGTGTCCGTGCTGGAGGGCGAAGCGGAGCCGGTCCGCGGCACGAACTATTATGTGAAAAACGAACGTTTCACGGTGGAGTTTTACGATAAAGAAGAGCTGAACGGCAAATTCCGGGAAGAGGAACGGGCGGTGCCCAAGCTCTACGAAACGAAAACCGTGCTGTATGAATGTACGGACCGGTGCGGGACGAGCGATCCCGTGTTGGAAGAAGCGGCGCGGGGAGATATCCGTGTGAATGATCCGCTCGAATATCGCGGATTGTCGGTGTACCAGTTCGGCTACGAATATACGCCGCAAATTCGCAGCGTGAAGGTGCATCTCCGGGATAAGGAGTCCGGGAAATCGTACGGACAGTTTACGCTGCTGACGCGAAACCCGGAGCTGGCTTATGAGGCTGGCCCCTACAAGCTCCGTCTCCATAACTACTATCCGGAATTCTCGCTCGACGAGCGCGGCGAGCCGACGAGCGTGTCGGCGGAAAAGCCGGACGCGCCCGGATATATCTTTCTCATTACCGGGCCGGGACTGCCGCCGGAAGGCTCGACGTATTTGTACTTTCCCCGTGAAATCGATAAGGAACGATTCCGGCAGGATGAAATTAACGCCGCGGTCGGGGCGGGAAAACAACTGGTCATCGCCGCGGACGGCATGGAGGACGTAGAAATCGCTGCGTTCACGAGCATCTTGACCGTGCGGTCGGACCGGACGGTTCCCTATCTGTTGATCGGCGGCGCCGTCAGCATGTTGGGGCTGGTGATGGGGTTTTATTGGCAGCATCGCAGAATATGGGTGCGTATCGACGGGAACTCCCTTACGCTTGGCGCGCACACCAACAAGCATTGGCACGCCATGAGGCGTGAAACCGCCGTCTTGCTGGAAGCGGCCGGACTGGATGCATCCGCGGTCCGGGCAAAATCGGAAGAAGAGGTGAAAGGATCTTGATGTTATTCGGGATCAGCAACTCAGCGCTTGTTATCGCGCTGTTTTTGTATATTATTGCGTTCGTTGCGTACGTGTTAAGCATTACAGGCCGGCAGTGGAGCGGGAAAGACGCCGCGGAGCATACGCGCCGCTACGGGAGAGCCGCGTTCGGGATCACTCTGGCGGGTCTGGGGCTGCATCTTGTTTATTTCATTATGCGCTGGATCGGGATCGGGCATATTCCGGTCAGCAATTTGTTCGAATTTATCACGTTTTTATCCATGATGACCGTCATGGCGTTTGTTATCATTTATTTGATTTACAAAGGTCCTCTCGTAGGCGTGTTCGCTCTGCCGGTAGCTTTCATCCTGTTGGCGTATGCGATGGTGTTTCCGTGGGAGGCGCAGCCGCTTATCCCTTCGCTGCAGTCGGTCTGGCTATACATCCACGTAACAACCGCCGCCGCCGGGGAAGCGTTCTTCGCGATCGCTTTCGCCGCGGGCTTGATGTACTTGCTGCGTGTGATCGATTATAAGGCGGGGACGAAAAGAGAGCGGCGCCAACAACGGTGGATGGAGTTTACGCTGTTCGCCGTGCTGGTCGTTGTCGGCTTTGCGGCGGCGGTGTTTACGTTCCGCGGAGCCGGTTATGAAGCGTCGTTCGTCGGCGAGCAGGTCGTTAACGACAACGGCGTCGAGCAGACCGTGGAAACGACTGTGGAATACGTCCTGCCTCCGATAACGTCACCCGCCGGGTTTGAGCTTGTCTCGATGGATCCGTTCCTCGGGCAAACCAAGCCTTTGATGGAAGCACCGGCATGGATGAAGGGCGTCGATGCCGGCCGCAAGCTTAACACGTTTATTTGGTCGGTTATTTTCGGTTTGGGCATGTACGGTTTACTGCGATTGGCGCTGCGCAAACCGCTCGGGGCGGCGATCAGCCCGATCCTGCGCGACATCGATCCGGGGGATCTTGATGAAATATGTTACCGCGCCATTGCCATCGGCTTTCCGATCTTTACGCTGGGAGCGCTTATCTTCGCCATGATTTGGGCGCATATGGCCTGGAACCGGTTCTGGGGTTGGGATCCGAAAGAAGTATGGGCGCTTGTCACATGGTTGTTCTACAGCGCGTACTTGCATTTGCGGCTCGGACGCGGTTGGATCGGCCGCAGATCGGCATGGTTGGCCGTAATGGGCTTTGTCGTCGTAATGTTCACGCTGATCGGGGTAAACCTGATCATCGCAGGATTGCATTCTTACGCGGGCGTTTGATGTGCTTGACGTATCGGATATTTGCAAAATCGAATCGAGAAAAGGAGTTGAAGCTTCATGACGGAACAACTGCATACGATTCTTGTCGTGGATGATGAGGAGCGAATCAGAAGATTGCTGCGCATGTATTTGGAGAAGGAACATTTCGTCATTGAGGAAGCGGAAGACGGAGAATCGGCGCTTCGGAAAGCGCAAGAGAAAGATTACGATTTGATCCTGCTCGACGTCATGCTGCCGGGTATCGACGGAGTGGAGGTTTGCGCGCGTCTGCGGCAAACGAAGGCGACCCCCGTCATCATGCTGACGGCGAAAGGGGAAGAAACGAACCGTGTTCAAGGCTTTGAAGTCGGAGTCGACGACTACGTCGTGAAGCCGTTCTCTCCGCGCGAGGTCATTTACCGGGTGAAAGCGATATTGCGCAGGTCGTCCGCTACCGCTTTTCTTTCCAAAGAGCAGCATTCGAGCAACAATATCGTGTTTCCGAACCTGATGATCGAGCATGACGCGCACCGGGTGACCGCCGGCGGACAAGAGGTAAGCCTGACGCCGAAAGAATACGAGCTGCTTCATTATCTTGCGGTGTCCCCGGATAAGGTGTTTTCAAGAGAACAGCTGCTGAAAGACGTATGGAATTACGAGTTTTTCGGCGACCTGCGGACGGTAGACACGCATGTGAAGCGGCTTCGCGAGAAATTGAACAAGGTTTCCCCGGATGCGGCCGCCATGATTACGACGGTGTGGGGAGTCGGGTACAAGCTAGAGGTGCCGAGATAACATGCCTTCGATTTGGAAAAGCGTAGTAGGGAAGCTGTGGGCGACCATCATCGCGCTTGTCGCGGTCGTTTTATTGATTCTGGGCGTTTTTTTGCTCGAGTATATCGATGCGGCGTTCGCAGACAATTCATATGAAGTGAAACGGTTGTTCGTCATCACCTGCATCATCGGTTTCCTGCTTACGACGTTCTTCGCATTCTTTCTCTCTACGAAAATCACCCAGCCCCTGCTTCAGCTCAAACGCGCCGCGGATATGATCACGATGGGCGAATACCGGACGCGGGTCGCAGTCCGCTCGAACGATGAAATCGGGGAGCTGGCGCGCGCTTTTAACCACATGGGCGAGAAGCTCGACGGAACGATCCGCGATCTGAATTACGAGAAGGAGCATCTAGCCAGCATCTTGCGCTCGATGACGGATGCCGTTATTACGTTCGACGCGGACGGGCGCATCATTATTTGCAACCCGCACGGCGAGACGATCGCCGAGGACTGGGGACGGTTGTTATCCGATGCCTCGACGGAAGCCGGCGCGGAACCGGCCGTTCAGCGCCGCATCCCGGAACCGTTGTACGACGTGTTCCGGACGGTCGTTGCGGAAGAGAAAGAAGTTGTGACAAGGCTTCATGTCGGGAACGAGGTATGGTCGGTCGTTGTCGATCCGTTGTACACTCACGGAATTCTGCGCGGTGCCGTGGCCGTGCTGCGCGACGTCACGGAAGAGTACCGATTGGAGAAGCTGCGCAAAGACTTTGTCGCCAACGTATCGCATGAGCTTCGCACGCCTCTATCCATGCTGCAAGGATACAGCGAGGCGCTGCTGGACGACATCGCTTCGTCGGCGGAAGAAAGACGCGAGCTGGCGCAAGTCATTTATGAGGAGTCGCTTCGGATGGGCCGCCTTGTTCAGGATTTGCTCGACTTGGCGCGCATGGAAGCGGGGCGTCTTGAGATGAACGCGACCGAGACGGACTTGCTTCCGCTTGTGCAGCGCGTACACCGCAAGTTTTCCGCGCTTTCAAGAGAGCAAAGCGTGGCGCTTCGCCTTGAAGTCCCTTCAGTGGAGGGGGCTCTACGGCTGGAATCGGCGGACGAGGACAGGTTGGAGCAGGTGCTGACCAATCTGCTGGACAACGCGTTCCGCCATACGCCGGCAGGAAAGGAAATCGTCGTTCGTGCTCAACGTACGAGCAACGGAGGCGACGAAGCGGTTCGCATCGAAGTCGAAGATCAAGGATACGGCATACCGCCGGAAGATTTGCCGTATATATTCGAACGGTTTTACAAGGCGGATAAAGCCCGAACCCGCGCCTCTTCTACGAGCGGAACGGGACTCGGTCTCGCAATAGTAAAAAATATCGTAGACGCACATGGCGGTACGGTATCGGCGCGAAGCCAGATCGGACACGGAACGACATTTACCGTCATACTTCCCGTGCATGCGAAATCGGTTTCTGTAGAAAAAAGAAGATAAATCTTGTTGTTCGTGGAACATTAAGGAGAAGTTGGGGCTGTCCTAATAGTCGTCGATGACTAGGGGACAGCCCTCTTTGTTCTAGACTATACACGGCGTTTCAGCAGGATGTGGTTCATCCGTGAATCATGGTGTTTCACTGTGGAACAGGAG
>NZ_JAEMXM010000003.1 GCF_016482785.1 Paenibacillus alkalitolerans
CTTTCACGGAGGTAACAGGGGTTCGAATCCCCTACGGGTCACCACTCAAGAATAATGCGTATTAATGTAGTGAATAATAATGGACGCTTAGCTCAGCTGGGAGAGCATCTGCCTTACAAGCAGAGGGTCGGCGGTTCGATCCCGTCAGCGTCCACCATCCTTATGACATGCTAAGCTAAGCGCCGCTGTAGCTCAATTGGTAGAGCAACTGACTTGTAATCAGTAGGTTGGGGGTTCAAGTCCTCTCGGCGGCACCATGTAATTATTGGGGATTAGCCAAGCGGTAAGGCAACGGACTTTGACTCCGTCATGCCTAGGTTCGAATCCTAGATCCCCAGCTTTTAAGAGCCATTAGCTCAGTCGGTAGAGCACCTGACTTTTAATCAGGGTGTCGAAGGTTCGAGTCCTTCATGGCTCACCATTTTGCGCGTATGGCGGAATTGGCAGACGCACCAGACTTAGGATCTGGCGGGAGACCGTGGGGGTTCAAGTCCCTCTACGCGCACCATATTTTCACTTGAATGGCAGTATAATTAAGTTGCAATCGTACTGTGGTTTTGGTAAACTAGTTTTTGTCTCCGCGGACGTGGCTCAGTGGTAGAGCATCGCCTTGCCAAGGCGAGGGTCGTGGGTTCGAATCCCATCGTCCGCTCCAAATATGTGCCCTTAGCTCAGCCGGATAGAGCGTTTGACTACGAATCAAAAGGTCGGGAGTTCGAATCTCTCAGGGCACGCCATTTTTCAAAAACTAAGTTATTTACCTGGCCCACAGGCCGTGTCATCGGGACGTAGCTCAGCTTGGTAGAGCACCTGGTTTGGGACCAGGGGGTCGCATGTTCGAATCGTGTCGTCCCGACCATGTATGCGGGTGTAGTTCAATGGTAGAACTCCAGCCTTCCAAGCTGGTAGCGTGGGTTCGATTCCCATCACCCGCTTAATAAGCAGAAAAGCCGAAACCCCTTGTCGGACAAGGGGTTTTTGTTTTGCCTGAATTTCCTCATCCTAGTCGGTTACGGCCCTAAATACCCTCATTGTTGACGACTTGTTGACAAAAGGCTTCTGTTAGGGTCAAATTTATCCAGCTTTGAGGCAGTTTCCTGCCTGATCTTCTTGGTAACATGGGCATAAAGATCGGCTGTCGTGGAATACTTAGTGTGACCTAATCGCTCCTGTACGGCTTTAAGGTCGGTTTCAGATTCAATTAACAATGTAGCCGCTGTATGCCTCAAATCGTGTAGGCGGGCCTTGGGCAATTTGTGCCGGGCTATGAATCGCCGCCAAGTGAGTGAAGGGGTATTGTGGAAAAACGGCTGCCCATCTCCGCCATGGAATACATATTGCCGGTCGCCGCCGCGCCAATTCTCCCCCAACTGTAATCGTTCCTCCAGCCACATGAACCGGTACCGACGCAATTCATCCATTAACCATCTAGGCATATCCACAATCCGTTCTGAACCTTCCGTCTTTGGGGCCTTCTCACATGCCTTGCCGTTTTGCGTAATCGATATGGATTTACGAATGCAAATTGTGGCGGCTTCAAAATCGACATCGGGCCATTCAAGGGCAACTAGCTCCCCGCGTCGGAATCCTCCGAGCATGGCGGCAAGGAAGAACATCCTCCACTTAGGGGGTTCGTGTTGCAGTGCAGCAATGACCTTCTGGGCGTCAGCCTCGTCGTAATACTGCGCCTTCTTACTCTCCACCTTCGGGCGTTCTGCCCCGTCAACAGGATTCGCCGCGTGTACCTTCCACTTAACCGCTTGATTAAATACACTTTTTAATACCTTGAATATGTACAGCTTTGTGCTCCCTGATAATTCTGACTTGTCCAGATCATCGAAGAAGGTTACGATGTGCATGGTCTTGATATCATGGAGAACGTAGTGCCCGAATGCCGGTAAAAGGGTACGGTCTAGATGATCGATGTAATTTCGATACGTGAGCGGGCTCATGATCTTCCTGCTGTATTTGGGTATCCACTCATTCCGGACGAACTGTTCGAATGTCATTTTAGCTGGCTTGACATATGTGCCAGCCTCCACCTCCATTTTGAAGCGCAACAATTCGTCATTAAGATGTTCCTTTAGTTTCTTTGGACTTTTCAGAATCCGGTCGTCCTCAACTCGGATTGTCTTAGTCCTTTTCTTACGCTTCTCGTTGGCGTCACTGCCAATTTCAACGACCAGTAACCATGAGCGCTCGCCGCGTTTTTGAATGCTTGGCATCTGATTCATTGCCTCCTTTGATTGTTGACGAGAAATTTTACGCATTCATTGAATCATTGGCGTTATATTTCTGTCAATTATTTCCATTTACAGCCTGCCGTCCTCCCTGTCGCGCAGATTGACGGTAAACGCCCTGTGTGATTTACTGGAATTGGGAAAATATGGTAACAGTGGAGGGCAGGGGAGATGGCTAAGTTGAAGTCAGCCGAAGAAGCATTCCGGGGAATGGTTAGGAACTTCATGACGCCGAAGGTTCTGGGATATTACGAGGCGGGGCTGTATGCCGCTGAGCTATCCGAGGGAACCGGCGTCGATGGAGAACCGATCTTTGGGGTCTCGGTCATGAGAAGGGATTTGGACAGGCGGGACAAAGAAACGGCCAGCCTTTCTAGGTTTTGCTGTACTCGGGAAGAGGCAGAGGAATACATAGAACAGCTTCGCCAGAGGGGAAAGCAATGGTGGAAGCTGATGGACATTCGTAGCAAGGCATAGGGGGAGGCCACTTTGGATACCCAAAGATTGATTGAACTGGCTCAAAGGAAGGGGCCAGAAGGTAAAGCAGCCGCCAATGAATTGCTGTACTACATAGCTGAAGAACACCGTGATCGCAAGCTACAGCGATACTTCGCACCCGGAATGTCCTACGCCGACCGCGATGATATTCGTCAGGTTTTCTTGATTGGCTGTTATCAGGCAATACTGGAGGCTCGTCTGGACATTGGCGACCCAATGGCTTTTATCCTCAACAAAGGGCTGTGGGCCGTGGCCGATGCAATCAGAAGGGAGGGCAAGAAGGAGTTACAACAAGAATGCTCAAATTGCCAGACCGTCAGCAGACCAAACCGAGTACGCGGCCAGTACGTTTGCCGCCGTTGTGGCTCTCAGGCCGGCCTACTGCGGAGGGTCATTCCTCACAGCGAAACAATCGAGGGCGCTGGCTGTCATCAGGAGGACAGACTGACAATTAAGGATTTCCGCGATCAACTCACCGGACGTAAACGAGATGTGTTCGATCTCATTATGCTGGGGTACGACCAGAATAACTGCCGGAACTTTCTTAAGGAAATCGGCCAGATACTCAACATATCCAGCGCCAATGTGAGCCTACGACTTAATCAAATTCGGGTGGCTTGGGTGCAATATCAGACTGCTGCTGGCTACTATTCCCCATGAGTCCTCCTCCAATATATAGAACGCCCCCAATAAACCTTAGCCGGTGGTTGGGGGCGTTCGCTTATGTCGGCGGCTGTCTCCGTTGGGTTTCCCTTGCGTTCTGGACCCTTCCCGAAACATCTAATAGCGGGGAAGACATCCAGAGGACGGGAGAGCCCATTCCGGGGCTCTTACGCCGCCTGCGATGCTGACATCATGGGCCCATGGGTAAATTAGGGTGCCGTCCCTGCGGAGTTTTACCGTGAATGCCTTGTATTTGAACTTGTGACCCGGCTTATTGCGCACAGTATTGACTATTATGCCTACTTCACGACGACCGCCCACTCTAACTACTGCCCAGCAACCAAACGGATTGTCTGGCTCGACTATTGTTGATTTCAACCGCCTCACCTCAGCTTCCCTTAGTTCCGCTAGCTCCTCTGCAATATTCTGCAGTGATTCGGACTTTCTCCCAAATTCCGTTAGGGTCTGTAGCGATTCGACCATTTCCTCCATTTCCTTTAGGTTTTGTGCAATAAAGTGTAGCACTTCGACCACTTCCTCAAGCATCTTTAGGTCCTTTTGTTGCATCTCATGTTCCTCCTTATGGTTTTGAAGTATTTTACCCACCCCATATATCGTCAGTAGCTTAAGCTGAGCCAAACCCCAAAAGGGAAAAATTTTTAGGTTCAAATCGGAAACACGAAAACACGCGGAAACAACCGATTGTTTCCGGCAAAATCCGCGTCGTGACGGGCCTGATTGCATACGGAAACAACGGTAACAACACTGGGAAGTTTAAGAAGACCTGATTGAATTTAGGCTACAGGGTGTTGCATCATGGCTGAGCTGATTGACTGTTTAAGGCAAGGGCACAATGAGAGGCCCGAACCTGACAGGAGGGGGTAACCTTGGAATATTGCAGCATCAAGGAAGCAGCCAGAAGAATCGGCATCAATCGCGTCACGTTGTACCGCTCATGGATAAACCGCGGATTGGTCAAAGTAGAGACGATAGCAGACCGACCAGCGATTAGTGCCGACGAGATCGAACGGATTAAAGCTATACGTGCCCAAAAGGCAGGTGGTGGCAATGACAAATGAACTTGACATACTGAGAAATGTACTTGGAGGGATTGAGTTTTTTAAAGCCTCGAATGACAAGCAGATCTATGCAAAGGTCAAAACGGTAAAAGGCTGTAAGACCCTTCCAATAAAGAGCGATGAATTTGGGTTTGAGGTTAAGGGGAAGTATTTTGAAATTGTTGGAAAGTTGCCACCGAAGATTCGGTTCGAGGAAGCAATAGAGGAAGTCACAGTCAAGGTAAGCCAGCAACATGAACTAACGGAAATGCACTTGAGAGTGGCCAGACATGATGACGCTGTTTATGTTGACCTTTCGAACGAAGGAAAAGCAGTCGAAATTACCGCGCATGACTGGAGAGTGGTGGGGCAAGCACCAGTCATATTCAAGACGCCATGCACGGCGAAATCGCTGCCAGAGCCGCAAAAAGGTGGCGACATCAGTCTTCTTCGTAAATACGTCAACATCAATGACTGGGATTTCATACTGTTAGTTGCATATCTGTTGGGTTCATTCCGACCAAGAGGGCCATACCCAATTTTGGTGTTGGAGGGACAACAGGGGTCGGCAAAATCCACGCTCTCACGGATAGTCAAAGATATTGTTGACCCGTCATTGGCACCGCTGCGATCATTGTACACCGATGAGAAGGAGATGCTCATCGCCCTTCAGAATTCGCACCTGCTAGTAATGGACAACTTGAGTGGGATGCCAGCCAAGATATCGGACATCGTTTGTCGGGTAAGTACAGGTGGCGCAATCTCTTCCCGGACCTTATACACGAATGCCGATGAATTTGTGCTTGATGCCATGAGACCCTTGGTGCTGAACGGTATCGACTCAATTGCCAAGCGCGGGGACCTAGCAAGCCGTTCGATTGTTCTTGAATTGCCAAAGATCGATAAGGATAAACGCAAGACCGAAGAGGAAATTTTCTCTGAGTTCTACCAAGACTTACCCCACATCTTAGGTGCGATCATGGATGGGATTTCATGCGCATTCAGAAATCGCGATCAAAAACCGATCATCGAGGGCAGGCTTGCGGACTTCGAGGCATGGGTGCAAGCTGGGATTGAGGGTTTGGGTCTCAGTAAGGAAGAGTTCATTGAGGCATATAGAGCCAACATGAAGCAAGTCACCTTAAGTAATGCTAATGAAAACCCGGTCGTCCAAGCAATCCTTGGCATACTCAGAACTGAATCAATCAATTCTGTGACAAAGGGTAAGAACTCGGTCGAGTGGAAAGGTACTGCCACCACCTTGATGAACAAGGCAAGAGAATGTTATAGCGACTACAAGGACGGAAGCCATGAGAGGTATAAGAACACTCGTTCAATATCATGGGCTGCATGGCAGGGCATCAAGGAATTGAGTAATCCAGCTGCATTCGGTAAGGCAATAAACAGGGCAGAATCCGAACTGGCAGAGTTAGGCATTACGATCGTGAAGAACCGAAAGAAGACTGGTGTGGAATATGTTATAAAATCCTCACTTGACGCCTTAATTGATATGAAATTTAAGGGTGGTGTAGGGGTGTAGGGTTGGTGTAGGGTTTCGAGACAAATCTACACCATTCACGAAACCTGTCGTGACGCCGTTCGTTGGGTGTTGGGTGTAGGGGTGTAGGGTTTTCTCATTCTCTAAAATAAAGAAAAAGAAAAAGAAAAAGAACGGATTAGCACCACTCAAACCCTACACCCCTACACCCAGATTTAAAGAAGCCCGTCGTGACGGGACCGAAGGCAAGTGTAGATTCGGTCCACTACCTACACCTTACTGTACACCCTACACCCAAACTCTATACACCTTGGCTGACGCAGACATACACAGATGCGCCTTTTGCGTTAACTATTTGGGTTGAAGCTGGAGGTGATCAGGGAATTGAACACAATGATAAGTACGGGAAAGGCGGCAGAACTGCTGGGATTGAGGCCGAGGACAATTCAGGCATGGTTGAAGTCGGGGAAATTGAAAGGCATCAAGCTTGGGTCGGTTTGGCGGATTCAGGTAGAAGAAGTCAACCGGCTGTTGTCGGCTGGAGGGTCCCCGAGTCCGAAATTAAACCGGATTCCGGAGCCGTTGTTGCGTTTGAAGTTAGAAGATGGCCGGGCGGTGTCTTTCGTGGAATCGACGGACGGATTCATACTGGTGGCGGTGGATGGTAAGCCCCGAGCAACGATTCAACCGGAGGAACTACCTGCACTGATTAGGTCACTAATTCAAAACAGCGGCTCTAATCGGGCTACAGCCGAACTGGCAACCGGGGTGTGATCGGATGAGGGAGACACGGGAACACATCGAAGCATTCGACTACTACTACAGCCTTGGTGAATCCCGGAGCCTTGGCAAGGTTGCGCAAAATTTCGGCAAGGCAGATTCAACAATCAAGCGGTGGTCATCCGAATTCGCATGGGCGGATAGGGTCCAGCAACGGGACCATGAGTTGGGTTCGGAGATAATTGCCCGGACGAATGAAGGCATACTCGGATTCCACGAGATGAACCGGGAGATAGCTACCAAACTGGTTCGTGACCTGCTTGCTCGAGTAAATGCAGGTAAGTTCAAGTTGAATTCGATTGCTGACTGGAAGCGTGTCGCGGAGATTGTGCAAATTAGTGGCGAACCCGAAGAGGGGGAAGACGGCGACAATATTAGATCGCTGGCCGCCGTCCTGAGGCAATCGGCTGAGTCTATTTTGAGACAGGGAAGCAACCAACAAAACCAATGGGGGATGGTATCGGATGAATCAGCACATGGCAGAGGTTAACGGATTGCTGGAGCAGTTGAATCAGGCAGCAGCAGCAAGGGTATCCAAAAATGTGAAGCTGCAAGACCGGTTGGACGGTGTGGCGCAGCATATCGCAGACTTGAAAAAGAAGCTAGACGCGGCGATTCTGGGCGATCAGGAAGAAGAGGAAAGTCGGTTAATGGTCGAGCTTCGTCAAGCGCAAGTACTGATGACCGATATTGAGGGCATCAACGAGCGGACGAAGGCAGCGAAGATCGAGCACGTTGTAAGCCCCAAGGCCCTGATAGCTGCCTTTGTAAAAGTCTATCAAGCAACTCGCGAGGACATGGATGCATCAATCCAGAGAGCAATGGAAGCCAAACAGGAATACGAGGCAGCTTTGGCTGATATGGAGGAAATCAGTAAACAGTACGGCCAAGAAGCTGGCCGAGTAGCCCATGCGATTCAGTTCCATTTCAATCAATCCATGACCGGCCAGCTTCCGAAGCTGAAACCGCCGAGCGATCCCTACCTTAGCCGTGAACATTACAACGAACGAGTCTAATAAACCAATCTAGGGGAATTCAAAATGCCAAGAATAACAATTAGCAGTGTCGCCAAAGTCGGAATGTCCAGATTTGCAACAGCGCCAGTCATGGTGGCCGCAGATGCCACAAACGGTATGGCCGTGGAGGCAGAATATGACGGGGCAATTCTGGTTGTCCAGAATGGAGCAGCTTCACCGGTCACGGTCAAAGTCCTGAGCAATTCGAAATTACCTGTTGACCCAGACCCAGCCGTACAGGCTTCTGCGGCTTGGCAGTTGGCCAACTTACACCGCAATTACGAGGTACCGGCTGGACAGTTAGCAGCAATCAAATTGGATGACTCGGCTAATTACCGGCAGGATGATGGGAAATTCCATCTGGATTTCTCCAGTTCGGCCAGCGTAACCGTGGGAGTAATTGATACAAGGATAGCTTAATTCAATAGCTATGCCTTAATGTTGAATTAAGACCAAAAGTAAACCGCCTTCTCAGGAAGGCGGTTAATGAACTATCGAACTTCGTTTTTATCACAGGTGAAATTGTATTTCTAACAAGCTGTTCGCCCTGTTTTGCACATCTTGATTCTCACGTACATCTATTAACCACACACTAATACTATCTCTAATATCTGAACAAAAAGTAGCAACATCAATTAGCAGGGTATTGTTTGATTTGCTGCAATGTATAGCGCCGCCTGTGACTACAAATCGAAAATCATCTAGGACATTTCTAGCTCTTTGATGCAAAATTGAGTTATTTCCTTCGTGTAGAAAGGAGCACCTTAATGCATAACAATCATTTCCATTTAGAAAGACGACCTCTCCATAATTCACACCAACCCGGTGTGTGTACTTTGGACTCACGTAATTATCAAACCACACGGCATAGCGCTGTTGTGAACCCTGAGTAGGCGACTCCAGTTTTCCACAAATATCCGGTAAAGTAAGCGCTAGAGCTAGAGCCGCATACCAGTTTTCTGTGGTAAGGGCTATATCGATAGCGTTCAGATAATTATTCATTTTTCTATTCAACATGGTATCATCTCCTCCTAAATGATAATTCCACATTCAGGAAGGAAGTCCTTTCCCGTGATTTTTATTTTCAGGCAAGCAATATTTTAACAACTTCCGATAGAGCATCGCCACCCAAAAACTCATACAATGCTGGGCCGACAACCATGCTACCGTAACGTGAATCTGGGCCGTAAACATTCGTGACGACCTATATGATACTGGCAGGAGGAATCTGGAGAATGGAAGAATGGAAGTGGATTGAGGGGTATGAAGGGCACTATGAGGTCAGCAATCATGGTCGGGTGAGAAGCTGGAAGAGTGGCAGGGCGAGGTTATTGAAGCCGGGACGTGATAAGGACGGCTACCCTAAGGTATCACTATCATTGAACGGCAAGCATAAGACCAAGAGGGTGCACCGCCTAGTGGCAGAGGCTTTCATACCGAATCCGGAAAATAAACCTGAAGTCAATCATAAAGACGGTGTCAAGACGAACAACCGGGCCGGCAACCTTGAATGGTCCACCCAGAGCGAGAATATTAGGCATGTATTCGACACCGGACTATACGACATTGAAAAAGCGGTGCAGAGGGCGTCTAAAGGTGGCCGGGCATCAGTTGCATCCGGTGCGACAGCCAAGAGTTTAGCATCTGCAACAGCTAAACTTAGCAAAGCTATCGCCCAGATTGACCCATTGACTGGTTTGACTGTGCGTCATTGGTTATCAATCAGAAAGGCAGCACGCGAGTTGCGTTTAGCACACGGTGATATCTCTCGGGTATGTCGTGGCAAGGGACGGACTGTTGGCGGATTCGAATGGCGCTTTGTTCAAGATTGACTGGCTCGGCCAATTTCCGGCAATTTTAAGATCAAAAGTAAACCTCCTTCTCAGGAAGGAGGTTAATTGTATTATCGTACCCGTCGTTGAGCGACTACATCTTTCAGCTATGAACGGTTCTCCGCGCTGTCTGTAACGGCAAGTTTTGATTTGAAAAGCCGCTCAAAATTGACCGGCTTTTCGATCTTATTCAGCTAGCTTAAAATCTTGACACCACAAGTAACCGCTCTTCGCATTTTGTTTCAAATCATTACTGAAAATTTCCACCGCTCTTGTACGTTCAATAGCACCATGATAGAAGGCAGTGGCTAAGTCAAGCATAAGAAGAGCACCTCTGACTCCACCTTCTTTATGATATTTTTTAAGGCGCGTCTTCCCTTTATCGTGTACTGCTCCTTGTATCAATGCTCTTCCTAATCGTTCCAACTCTGACCTAGAAACAGTGAAATATACATTTGATGGTAATTTATTCTCTTTATCTTTTTGTTTATTTTCAGTTTCATTCTTCTTGTTTCTCCGAGAGATACGGTTAATTATATCATCTAAAACAACAAAATCTTCATGGAGTAATTTATTCTGAGCTAGGATTTGGTTTGAGACAACAACGTTAACTCCCTCTTCAATATCCCTGATAGATATTTTCTTTTCATCTGCTGAGGCAGCCCCACCTACTCTTTGACACAAGTTATCGTAGGCATGTTTTAAAATTTCAATGTATCTTCTTACTATACCGTTGCTCAGATAAGCGGCTAGTATAAACGCTCTTTCATTTTCAAATATCTCCAAGTAAGAATTTGCATTGTATTGCTTCTCATGAATCTTTGAATACCTCTTTCCAGTAAGTTCTTGGAAAAATGGTAAGTATTCTTCCGATAATTCGTCTAAGTGCAGGTACTCCATTATGGCGTCATGACCACAATCAAAATTGAATGAATCTCCACGTAGTTTTGACGGGTAGTAAGTAACAGGTGTCGGATAAACCGTTGCACAGAAATAGGCTGTATTTTCAGTTGGATTTTGTGTGAAAGCTCCTCTGATAAGTTTAAGAAGTCGGAAGACCTCAATCTGAGCATCTTTTGAGACTTCAGAACATTCATCGAGCAATATTAGTGTGTATTTATGGTTTAGAATCTCTTTCAACTGATTAAAAAATTGAATGATAAATGAAGATGCATTTTCGTGGGCAAGGCTCCTCCCAACAAACTTCACTTCATTTTCTTCAATTGTTTTATACAAATCGTCAAATGTAAGCTGAAGGGGTTGAAGCGTAGCCCTACCCGAAATTTTCTGTTCAGTAGTTGCTGAATCTTTCTGCAAAAGATGCTCAGAGTTATATGTCAAACGATTTAGCAAGGCAGTATGAATGTTTTTAATCTCTGATAATATATTTTCAAAACTTGTATCACTTGATAAACCAAACATTTGAGAAATAAGTTTCATTGCTCTTGTAAACCCGTTAGAGGGTTTGACATCAATTTTATCCTTATTATTCTCAATAACTCCAACAGTAGTGACAACAATATTTGCATAAAGATGCATACGGAAGAGAGCCATATCTTTTTCGATCCATTCTGAAACTCCAGCCAAGGATACATAGACGGGAAGAACTTTATTTTTCTGATAATTGTCTAAACACCATTGATTTATCATTTTTAATATGTGCGTTTTGCCAGTTCCTCTAATACCTTCGATTAAATAATTTTGACCAGTATCACCAACAAATTTTTCAATTTTTATACCTTGATTTGCATGAGTCTCCGGAAAGAATCCACCAGCTTGAGCGTCATGGTTAAAGAATTCACTTTTAATTTTAATAACGGACATTAAGAGCACCTCACAATCTTATCGACAAAAGAATACTTTCTACACATAGGATAATAAACCCTTTTTTTACCACAAGGAAATGAACCATTTTTGAAACGTATATTATGTCCTTGAAGTTCCTGCCTGCGAGGGATCTACATCGACGGGTCGACTCCATCGTAAATCTGGGCTGTCAACATTCGTGACGACCCTTTACTGTGTAATCATAGGGAATTGTTGACAGGTTGTTGACCAATGGCGTCAACAATGGTACTATAGTACCAGACCCGAACGGTAGTCGCTCAGAGGTAAAAATGCTGAATTATCAAGGGTTTTCGGGTTTTTAGCGAGTGTAGTTCAATGGTAGAACTCCAGCCTTCCAAGCTGGTAGCGTGGGTTCGATTCCCATCACCCGCTCCATTATGTTTCGTGAGAAAAACTTCGTACATGCGAAGTTTTTCTCTTTTCTCCTCTTTGATTTACTTGCAGGACCCAATCCCATACCTTAGGCTGTCGATGCGTGTGTGAGCGCATCGGCGGCCTTTTTTAATTGAGTACGGTGCAGCGGTAATTTGTACCGCTGCATTCGACAAAACGTGCACAATGGAAGATTGGACACTTGTACAGAGGCAAATGTTGCCTCTAGAGAGCCGCGAAAATTATATTGTCTGCTGCAGCGGCACAAATTACCTCTGCATACGCGGCTAGCTAAGTGCGTGGCAGAGAATGCCGAGGTAGGCCAGTTCTCTACATGCTCATTGAGGCGGATAGGGCGGCAATGGCGCATTGGCAAGGTTCATTCTTACGTATTTCATTGCCGAGTACCCGCCGTTATGGTTACACTATACTTACCAAGCACCTCTCGGAGGAGAAGATCCACTTATGGCGGGAACATTTTCGAATCAATATCTTCAACAGCTTATTCACGATATACGTCCGTATACCAAGGAAGGAAAGGTCGCCGATTACATTCCGGAGCTGGCGTACGCCAACCCCCACGCGTTGGGCATCGCAGTGGCCGCTCCCGACGGAGCGCTGTGGGCGGAAGGCGACGTACACACACCATTCACTCTCCAAAGCATATCCAAAATTATTACTCTGATGGTGGCGCTGTCGGAATACGGCCCGGAACGCGTATTTCAGAAGGTCGGAATGGAGCCGAGCGTCGATCCGTTCAATTCCATTGTCAAGCTGGAGACCGTGGACCATAAGAAGCCGCTTAATCCGATGATCAACGCCGGCGCAATCGTCATTGCGTCGATGCTGCCCGGACGGACCAAAGAAGACCGGCTGCAGCGCATTGTCGACATGATTAGCGCCATTACAGGCAATGCGAATATACAATTGAACGAAAAGGTGTTCCTCTCCGAACGAAACACAGGCGACAGAAACCGGGCATTGGCTTATTTCATGAAAAGCACCGGCGTCATAGATCCCGATGTAAATGTTGAGGAAATGTTGGATTTGTACTTTCAGCTTTGTTCGCTTGAGGTCAGTTGCATCGATCTGGCGCGAATCGGACTGTTTTTCGCCCAGTGGGGCTTGCGCCGCAACGAGCAGGGTGAAGCCGTGCAGCTTGTGCAGCCGGATATCGTGCAAATCGTGACTACAATCATGGTTACATCCGGAATGTATAATCATTCGGGCGAATTTTTTCTGAAAGTGGGATTGCCCGCAAAGAGCGGCGTAAGCGGAGGGATCGTGTCGTTCGCACCCAATCGCTTCGGATTCGGCATATTCGGACCTGCGTTGGACTTTGCCGGAAACAGCGTTGCGGGTGTGCGGATGCTTCAGACGATATCCGGAAAGTTCCAGCTCCATTTGGTTTCCCCAAACTGTCCGCCTTGCAGCTGAAAAATTATTCCGTTTTTCAGAAAATACGAGATTTTCTAACGGTTATTTAGTACAATGAAAAGATATACAGACCGGCTGCATATGCCGGATTTAACGGGGTGAAACCAAGCGATGACAGAGACGACGACCGCTGTTGCAGCAGGACATCAACAGCATTCCAACCACCAATTGTTGCGCAGGGACGTACGCTTCCTCGGGAACATTCTCGGAGAAGTGTTGGTACATCAAGGCGGAAACGAACTGCTCGAAATCGTGGAGAAAATTCGCGAGATGAGCAAGACGCTTCGCGCATCTTACGTTCTTGAGATTCATGAAGAGTTTAAGTCCATTGTCGATACTCTTGATCCGAAAATAAGACTTCAAGTGATCCGCGCATTCGCGGTATATTTCCAGTTGGTCAATATCGCCGAACAAAACCACCGGATACGCCGCAAGCGCGATTACGAGCGGAGCGCGGCGGAGACCGTTCAGCCCGGTTCCATCGAAAGCGTCGTTCTTGAACTGAAAGAACGCGGCGTTTCGGCCGGAGACATCGAGCATATTTTAAGCGGAGTTTCCCTTGAGCTGGTCATGACGGCGCACCCTACGGAAGCGATGCGCCGCGCCATACTCGATATTCATAAGCGCATAGCCGACGATATGATGCAGCTGGACGACCCTACCCTAACGTATCGGGAGAGGGAGCGGCTGCGCCAGAGACTGCTGAATGAAGTGCTGACGCTATGGCAGACGAACGAGCTTCGCGACCGTAAACCTACCGTGATGGATGAAGTGCGCAACGGATTGTATTACTTCGACGAGACGCTGTTCGATGCGCTGCCCGACGTATACGACGAGCTGGAGCGGTGCCTGGAGAAATATTACCCGGAAGGCAATTGGCACGTTCCGACGTTCTTGCGCTTCGGCTCTTGGATCGGAGGAGACAGGGACGGAAACCCGTCGGTCAGATCGAACGTTACGTGGGACACGCTTGGCATGCATCGCCAATTGGCGCTTAAGAAGTATGAGGAGAAATTGAAAGAAGGCCTTAAATTGCTCAGCTTCAGCACGACATTGGTGGAGGTCACTCAAGAATTGCTTGACTCCATTGAAGCGGACCGCAGGCAATTAGAGCTGAAGTCTACAGACGCATGGCGCAACGACACCGAACCGTACCGAATTAAGCTGACATACATGTTGGAGCGCATCCAGAATACCCGGACCGGCGGAGCCGGCCTGCAAGCCCGATACGCTTCGCCTGAAGAATTCATTCGTGATTTATATATTATTGACCGGAGTTTGCGAAATCATTTCGCCGATTATTCCGCCGATTCGTTCATTCGGAAACTTATACGCCAAGCTGAGCTGTTCGGATTTTATCTTGCGGCGCTTGACGTGCGCCAGCACAGCAAAGAGCACGAAGCCGCCATGCAGGAAATCCTTAATAATATGGGAATAGCAGAAGATTATTCCAAGTTGACCGAGGATGAAAAGGTTCCGCTTCTTCACAAACTATTGGAAGATGCGCGGCCGCTTACTTCGCCATACGTGCAATACTCGGAGTCTACCGAAGAATGTTTGAACGTATACCGTACGATACAACGGGCGCAGCAGGAGTTCGGTCCGCGCTGCATCCGGAGTTACCTGATCAGCATGACTCAAGGCGCCAGCGACATACTTGAAGTGATGGTGCTCGGCAAAGAGGCGGGTTTGTTTAGAAGAAATGCCGACGGCACCGTTCACGCGGCGTTCCAGGCCGTTCCGTTGTTCGAGACGATCGAGGATCTGCACGCGGCCCCGGACATTATGCGCAAGCTGTTCGCAGTGCCTACGTACCGCCAGGCGGTGGACGTTCTGGACGGCATACAGGAGATCATGCTCGGCTACTCCGACAGCAACAAGGATGGCGGTATGCTGACGGCGAACTGGGAGCTTCGCTTAGCGCTCCAATCCATTACGAGCGCGGCAAGCGACTTCGGCGTGAAGCTGAAATTTTTCCACGGACGGGGCGGCGCTCTCGGACGGGGCGGCATGCCGTTGAACCGGAGTATCCTGGCGCAGCCTCCGCATACGCTCGGCGGCGGAATGAAGATTACGGAGCAAGGCGAAGTGCTGTCATCCCGCTACTCGCTGCAAGGTATCGCGTACCGAAGCCTCGAACAGGCGACTTCGGCGCTCCTGACGGCGGCGGTTCAGGCACGCAACCAGCAAAGCATGCCGGAAGAACGCCGTTACGAGCAGTTCATGAAGCTGATGTCGGAAGCGGCGCAGAAGAAATATCAGGATCTCGTATTCCGCGATCCGGATTTCCTTATGTTCTTCCGCGAATCGACGCCTCTGCCGGAAATCGGCGAGCTGAATATCGGATCGAGACCGTCCAAGCGGAAAAACAGCGACCGCTTTGAGGATCTTCGGGCGATTCCTTGGGTATTTGCGTGGACGCAAAGCCGTTACTTGTTCCCGGCGTGGTACGGAGCGGGGACAGGACTCCATACGTTCGCCCGGAGCAGACAGGACGGAATGAAGACGCTGCAGGAAATGTACGAGAACTGGTCTTTCTTTAAAGGACTTATCGACAATCTGCAGATGGCGCTCGCCAAGGCGGATCTGCTCATTTCGAAAGAATACGCAGGCATGATCCGGGACGAAACGGTGCGCAACCGCATATTCACCGAAATTGAGAACGAATATAAACTGACGTCTGATATTATTTTGCAAATTACGGGACAGACGGAAATTCTCGACAATGTGCCGATCATCCAAGAATCGATCCGCTTGCGCAATCCGTACGTGGATCCGCTCAGCTACTTTCAGGTCAAGCTGCTTACGGAATTGCGCTCCATTCGGGACCGCAACGAGGATAATCCGCAGCTGCTCCGGGAAGTGCTTCTGACCATTAACGGAATTGCCGCAGGCTTGCGCAATACCGGATGATAAATTTAATGATAAATGGATAATAACTCCTGCCGGGCATACCAACACCAGCGTATGAAGCGTTCCCGGCCTTTTTCTTTTGTCGCGAGGGGAGTGCTCGGCATTACATGGACATGCACAATATCGAAACGCGCTTGGCGAAGCTTGCGAAGACGGGCGACCGGGGCGCTTTCGCGGATATAGTGGAGCTATATAAAGATAAATTGTACCATCTGGCGTACCGAATGGTCGGAAACCGCCAGGAAGCCGAAGACATCGTGCAAGAAACATTCTTGCGCGTCTTTCGCAACCTCGATCGTTACGACGAGACGATGAAGTTTTCCACCTGGATTTACCGGATCGGGACCAATCTGTGTATAGACAAGCTGCGCAAACGGAAAGCTTCCTATTCTTTGGATGCCGACGTGGCGGACGGCGAAGGCACAGACTGGTACGCTATGCTTCCAAGCGACGAGCCGACACCGGAAGGCCGTGTTATGTTGTCGGAAACTCAGCGGCGCATACGCGAGGCCATTGATACGCTGCCCGAGAAATACAAATCCGTCGTTATATTGCGGTATCTGCACGACATGTCGCTGCAGGAAATCGGCGACGTGCTGGACATGCCCGTAACCACCGTAAAGACCAGAGTGCATCGGGGTCGTGAGTTTTTGCGTAAAAAAATGGAGCTGGAAGACATTCTATGAACGTAAAAATGAAACATCGCGCGAACTCGTACGTATTGTATATTCAGACGCATTCTTGTAAGGAGAAAGGAGTGGCTGGACGTGCAATGTAAAGAAGCCCTCCCGTTGATGCACGACTATTTGGACGGACAACTGAATGCCACACGGCAGCTTGAGCTTCGATATCATTTGCGCGATTGTCCTGCGTGCTCGAGCCGCTTTCGGGCGCTCGAGAAGACGGAAGCGCTTGTCAAGGTTTTGGAGCGTCCGCAGACGCCCGACGATTTAACGGCGAAGATTATGGCGAACCTTCCTCCCGCTCCGGTACGCCGCAGCTGGGTGAGTTGGGTGCGCCGCCATCCTGCGGCGACGGCCGCCGCCGCGTTCCTCATTGTGATGATCAGCAGCTTCTTATCGATGTGGAATCAGGGCACACAGCTGATCGTTAAGGGAGACGATCTGGACGGGGTGTTCATTGAAGGGCGCAACGTCATCGTTCCGGAAAATTCGACGATGAAAGGCAGTCTTGTGGTGGAGAACGGTACGGTGCAGGTTGACGGGGACGTGAAAGGAAATCTCACCGTCATAGACGGCAAAGCGGTACTCGCTTCAACCGCGCATATATCGGGGCAAGTGACCGAGGTGGACCGGGCGTTGGATTGGATTTGGTATAAATTCGGAGAATGGTACACATTGCTGGTCGGGCAGCCTCAACCGCAGAGCTAAGTTTTGGAAATGCAATTGATAGCGGAATATCGTGTGCATAAACTGCCCAGTAGTGGACACGATTTACAGGTTAGCGGAATTTCGTGTGCTTAATCGCCACTGTTCGAGGGAAATTCATAATTTCCGACCACTTTTAAGCACATAAAATTCCGCTAAATTATGCTCACCCCGAAACAAGTGAAAGTTTAAATACACGAATTTCCGTTAAACGTTTGGCACAAGACTCTGATGCGAATATGACCGGGACAAGGACTACGGCTCATCGCAAAACGAGTCTTTCTTTGCGTCACCAAAATGCCCCTTTGCCGTCCTGCGCATCCTTTACATGAATAGTGATATTCCTGACTTTGAGAAAAGTACGGCACACGGCCATTTTTTCCTGTTATATAGCGGAAAGTGTTTCTCCTTGGGGATGTTCCCCCTTTTGTGGTATGATGTTGTCAACTGCTTGTCTTGCACACGGGATACGTTCGGGGGGACGAAACCGGTGAACTTCTTTGAAGATTGGACTTGGACGACCGTTATTAAAGAAATTATAGACGTAACGATCGTCAGTTACATCATATATAAATTAATATTGCTTGTACGCGGCACCCGTGCGGTTCAATTGCTGAAGGGCATAGTCGTGCTTGTCGCGGTGTGGGCGGTCAGTTATATTTTCGGACTGCTGACACTCCAGTGGCTGATGAATCAGCTTTTTACGTTTGGGGTTCTGGCGGTGTTCATCATCTTCCAGCCGGAATTAAGACGCGCGTTGGAGCAGCTCGGCAGAGGCAAAATATTTACGATGCCCGCGACCGAAGAAGATCAAGCGATGAACGACCGCATCGAGCAGGTGATTCGCGCGCTGAACCATATGTCGTCCCGCCGGATCGGCGCGCTTATCGTGTTCGAACGCGAAACCGGCTTGTCCGAATATATCGAGTCGGGCATCAAGCTCGAGTCGCAGATCAGCACCGAGCTGTTTGTGAACATCTTTATTCCCAACACGCCGCTGCATGACGGAGCCGTCATTATTCGAGGCAACCAAATTATGGCCGCGGGCTGCTATTTGCCGCTGTCGGAAAATCCGTTCATCAGCAAGGAGCTAGGTACCCGGCACCGGGCCGCGATCGGCATGAGCGAAGTGTCCGACGCCATCACGGTAATCGTGTCGGAAGAGACCGGGCAAATTTCGCTTGCGATTCACGGGCAGATGGTGCGAGGAGTCGATCAAGAATCGCTCATATCGAAGCTGCATGAAGAGCTGAATCCCCGCTTAAAGAAGAAACCGCGCGAGCGCACGTCTTTCTTCACCAGATGGAGGGGGGATCAGCATGGATAGATGGCTCGGAAACGTGTACGTCATCCGCGTCGTCGCCGTGCTGCTGGCGGTGATGCTTTGGCTTATCGTCCGCTTCGATATGGATAATTCCGGGGCGGTAACGAAGCCCGCAACGGAATCCCTGAAATATACGGACGCAAGCATCAGCATTACCGGGTTGGATGAAAACCGGTATACGTTATTGTCGATCGAGCCGCAGAAGGTCAATCTGGAAGTGAGCGGCACGGCTTCGGCGCTGCGCAAAATAAATACGCGCGATTACAAAGTGGTGTTGGATTTGACCGGCGCCAAACCTGGTGAGCAGTTGATGCCGCTGAGTCACGCCGGCTTTCCGGGCGGTGTGGAGGTTAGCATCGATCCGCCGAATGTATACGTAACGCTTGAGGAGAAACAACGCAAGGAAATACCGGTAACTGTCAATATCACAGGCGAGCCGGCCGACGGATATAAAGCGGGAGAGCCTGTCGTGGAACCGAACCGGGTGAACGTGACGGTTTCAGGAAGCGTTGCGGAAGAGATTCGGTCCATCGTCGGGGTGGTCAGCGTAGCGGGGGCGACGGCAACCGTGAAAGATCAGGTAAGGCTTGTCGCTTTGGACGGGCAAGGACAGCCTGTGGACGTCGCGATTTCACCGCCGGTGGTCGATGTCGAAGTGCCGGTGACGAGTCCGTTCAAGACCGTTCCGCTGCAGATTAAATTGAACGGCGCTCCGCCTCCGGGGCTTGCGGTCGGCTCATTCGAGCAAAGCGCAGCGGAAGTGACCGTGTACGGCGCTGAATCGTTCTTGAATTCGCTCGAGTTTTACGACGGGCTGGCGGTCGATTTAGGCTCTTTGACGCAAACGACAGACTTCAATTTCGATATTCCGTTGAAGGACGGGGTCGAACGGGTGAGCCCGGATAGCGTAACCGCGAGAATCACGATCGTCAACGCAATGACCGCAACGGTGAAGGACATACCGCTAACGATTAACGGGAAGAGCGATGAGTATAGTTATAGGGTTATTTCTCCGGCGGATACTTCGTTTGACGTTTCCGTCGAAGCGGCGCCCGATATTGTGCAGAATTTATCATCGGACGATGTAAAGGCGATTGTGAACGTAAGCAATATGCCTCCCGGCACTCATGAGCTGCCGGTAGAATATAATTTGCCGTCGTTCGTTAAAACCGTACCGGGCAACGTGAACTATGTCACCGTGGAAATCGCGGCTAAAGCCGAGGACGCCGCCGCGGCTCCGGCTCCGGCAACGGATGGAAGCTCGGAAGAGAACCCGGTACCGCCCGAGCAGGCAAGCGAGGGTGAAGCTGCGGCGCCGGACGAGGCCGGCGGAGCCGGTACAGGCGCCGATCCGTCCTCCGCCGGAGGAAGTGACGATGCAGGAAATGCCGCCCAAGGGAATGAAGGCCAAGGGAATGGCGCCGGGGGGAATTAGCGGAGTAACATTTTGGCGGGGAATTGCGTTTTATAACATACCAGAAAAATTAACTTGAACAGTTACGCAACCAGATCATGAGTGGATGAAGGAGACGGGAACGGGTTATGGGGAAATATTTCGGAACAGACGGCGTACG
The DNA here is from genome assembly GCF_016482785.1 of Paenibacillus alkalitolerans. Taxonomy (GTDB): domain Bacteria; phylum Bacillota; class Bacilli; order Paenibacillales; family YIM-B00363; genus Paenibacillus_AE; species Paenibacillus_AE alkalitolerans. The sequence goes on from NZ_JAEMXM010000003.1 coordinate 20,442, forward strand.
CGGTGTCGCAAACAAAGAGCTGACGGCCGAGTTGGCGTACCGGATCGGACGCTGCGGCGGCTATGTGCTGACCCGGCAAAGCGGGCGTGGCGAACGTCCGGTGGTAGTGATCGGACGCGATACGCGAATTTCCGGACCGATGCTGGAATCGGCGTTGGTGGCGGGCTTGCTTTCGATCGGCGCGGATGTCGTTAGACTCGGAATCTTATCGACGCCCGGTGTGGCCTATTTGACAAGAAAATTAGGCGCGGATGCGGGCGTCATGATTTCCGCTTCGCATAACCCGGTGGAAGATAACGGGATTAAATTTTTCGGCTGCGACGGCTTTAAGCTAAGCGATGAGACGGAGCTGGAAATCGAGCGCTTGATGGACGCGGAAAGCGACGACCTGCCGCGTCCGGTCGGCAGCGGATTAGGGTTCGTCCGCGACGACGAAAAAGCGAAATGGGTGTACGCGGACTACTTGCGGTCGGTGACGCCGGTTCGTCTGGACGGCTTGAAGGTTGTCCTCGATTGCGCGCACGGAGCGGCGTATGAATTGGCGCCGCGCATATTTGCCGAGCTTGGCGCGGAGGTTGTAACGGTAGGAGCATCTCCCGATGGGCTTAACATTAACGAAGGTGTCGGTTCGACCCATACGGAGCTCATCCGGGCTGAAACGGTGCGCCATGGAGCGAATTTAGGGCTGTCGTTCGACGGCGACGCCGACCGGTTGATTGCCGTGGATGATAACGGTGACGAAGTGGACGGCGACTTTATCCTCTGCATCTGCGGTGATGCGATGCGGCGGGAAGGCCGTCTGAAAGCCGACACGGTCGTTACGACAGTGATGAGCAACATCGGCTTCTTTAAAGCGGCTCGCGAATTAGGGTTGAACACCGCTCAGACGGCCGTTGGCGACCGTTACGTGATGGAGGAGATGCGAAAGGGCGGTTACAACCTTGGCGGGGAGCAATCCGGCCACGTCATCTTCCTCGACTACAATACGACCGGCGACGGTATTCTTACTGCGCTGCAGTTGGCGAGCACGGTCGTAAAATCCGGGAAGCCGCTGAGCGAGCTGCGCGGAATTATGCAGAAGTTCCCTCAAGTTCTTGTGAACGTTCGAGTAGCCGACAAGAGCAAGTTTAAGGATAACACTGCGATTGAAGCGGCCGTCAAGGCGGTTGAAGATGAGTTCGGCGATAACGGCCGCGTGTTGGTGCGTCCGTCCGGTACGGAGTCGCTTATTCGCGTCATGGCCGAAGGTCCGGACAAAGACGTCATCGAAGCGCACGTTGCGCGCATCGCCGATGTCGTCCGGGCTGAGCTCGGGGCGGAGGATGCCGCTTCTTCCGCTGCCTCAGGGAATTGAAAATATTGAGTGAGGAGGCCGGCTCCGCGGTTGCAGCGCGGAAATCCGGCCTTTACGATTTGTGACATTGGAGCAAAACTACACGTTGGTCTTAGACCAATTTGTCCCATTTTGGCTGATCTCAGCAAATATAAGTTGCCATTGGGGGGCGAAATGAATAATATAGGGATATGACTTTGAGACAGAAAGAGAGGGCAGACGTTACTGCAGCATAAGCGCCAGAACTTGTGCGGCGCACGGAGCGAGGTTTCGTCAAGCGGGAGCTTGCGAAACGACGGGGGGCTTTTTAAGCCGCGGAAACCCGATATGTGCGAAGTGCGCGCCAAGTTGACGAGGTGGAGGTGTTCGAGGAACCGTTCGGCGGGGACCTCCCGGCAGCGCCGCTAGGCCGAGATTGGGCAATGAAAACGAGAGGGCGACCTCTCCGACAAATTTCCCAGAAGGCGGCATGATTTGTATTGTTTAAAGAGTACGGGATTCGAGCGTCTTTTTTTCATTGTACGATTATATGATTTTCACCTTGTTTTCTTTCGAGACATGGTTAGTTTCGTGTTGTCTCTTTTATCAAGTTTCGGCAACAGCCGAGGCTATGGTTTCATGCGCTATTTTTCCAAAATCTAATTATTTCGGAGGTTTTTTATAAATGTGCGGTATTGTTGGATATATTGGTCATAGAGATTCGCAAAATATATTGATTGAAGGCTTGAAGAAGCTGGAGTACCGCGGATACGATTCCGCCGGTATTGCAGTGTATACGGATAAAGGGCTGCAAGTGAAGAAAGCGAAAGGCCGCCTCGCTGTGTTGGAAGATCAGTTGACGGGCGCGCCGCTTAGCGGTTCGATCGGGATCGGGCATACGCGTTGGGCTACGCACGGCAAACCGTCCGACGTCAATTCCCACCCTCATACGAACGTTCAGAAGAAGATTTCCGTCGTGCATAACGGCATCATCGAGAACTACATCCAACTGAAAGAAGAGCTCATCGCGAAAGGCTACGTGTTCGAATCGGAGACGGACACGGAAGTGATCGCTCACCTGGTTTCCGATTTGTACGAGGGCGATATCGTTGCGGCTGTCCGCAAGGCGGTCAAGCGGATTCACGGCGCATACGGCTTGGGCGTGCTCGCCGAGAACGAGCCGGATAAATTGGTGGCGGTGCGCATGCATTCTCCGCTCATCATAGGAGTGGGAGAAAACGAGAACTTCATAGCGTCCGACATACCGGCGATTCTTGAATATACCCGCGAAGTATATATTTTGAACGACGGCGAGATGGCGGTGTTGACGAAGGACGGCGTCACGCTGACGGATTTGGAAGGCGGCCCGGTGTCCCGGGATACGTATCGCGTAGACTGGGATATGCAGACGGCGGAGAAGGGCGGCTTCGACCACTTCATGCTGAAGGAAATTTACGAGCAGCCGAAAGCATACCGCGACACAATGAATCCTCGCATTGACGGCGGGCGGGTCGTACTGCCCGAGGTAGGCATGACGGCAGACTACATTCGCGACATTCGCCGTGTGCACATCGTGGCGTGCGGTACGGCGTATCATGCGGGTCTTGTAGGGAAAACGGTAATCGAACGGTTAACGCGCATTCCGGTGGAGACGGATGTCGCTTCTGAATATAGATACCGCGATCCGATCATAAATAAGGATACGTTGGTTATCGTCGTATCCCAGTCGGGGGAGACGGCGGATACGTTGGCGGCTATGCGCGAAGCGAAGCGCCAAGGCGCACGCGTGCTCGCGATCACGAACGTAGTCGGCTCATCGGTGGCGCGCGATGCGGACGACGTGATCGTCACGCTGGCGGGTCCGGAGATTGCGGTCGCTTCCACGAAGGCGTACACTTCGCAGCTTATCGCGTTTTATCTTCTTGGGCTGTACTTTGCTCAAACGCTGGGTACGGTGGACGCCGGTACGGTTTCGGCAACGATCGATGCGATGGAGAAGCTGCCGGAGCAGGTGGAGCGGGTATTGGATCAAGCCGATGTGATCAAGCGCGTGTCGGAGCAAATCAAAGACGTTGACAATTTGTTCTACATCGGACGCGGCCTCGACTATACGGTTGTTCAGGAAGGATCCTTGAAGCTGAAGGAAATTTCGTATATTCATTCCGAAGCGTATGCGGCCGGCGAGTTGAAGCATGGTACGCTCGCGTTGATCACGGAAGGCGTGCCGGTGATCGCTCTTGCCACGCAAGAGGCGCTGTTCGAGAAGACGCTGAGCAACATCGTCGAAGTGAAAGCTCGCGGCGCCCGGGTGCTCGGCATCGCGAACGAAGGCGACGCGGAGATGGCGAAGTCGGTGGACGACGTGCTGTACATCCCGCGCACGCTGCCGCTGCTTACTCCGGCATTGTCGGTTGTGCCGCTGCAGCTGCTCGCGTACTACGTCTCGCTCGCCCGCGGCAACGACGTCGACAAGCCGCGCAACCTGGCGAAGAGCGTGACGGTGGAGTGAGGAGTTTGCGGGTAAACAAGGTTCTTGATAAATTACAATAAAGTTTTGTTCTAAACAATAAAGTGTTGTTCTGAGGAAAAAATTACAATAAAGTCTTGTTCTGAAGCGACAAAACATACTGAAGTGCTAATTGTCCCTAGAATGTCCCGATGATTGTTTCCATCGGGACATTTTTTTCACTCGAAAGGAGAGATGGCGTTGCAAGCAAGCTTAGGAGATCGTATCAGAGTCATTCGTAAAACAAACCAATTAAATCAAAATGAATTCTCAAACTTAATCGGAATTTCTCAAGCAACTCTAAGTGAACTGGAACAGGGCAAGTACAATCCATCTTTAGAAACAATTCTATCGAAAATGCTTATACTGCGACTTGATTACATGAATTATAATCATCGTGGTTCGTGAATGAAAACTCTTCCCTCTAAAAATCCTTTGAAAATATGGATCAACTGATCTAAAAATCTAAATCCTGTTGAATAGGTTTCATTCGGTGGTCCGTTTTGAATTTTTGCAAACCTATCACCCGGAAGTTCTGTGGTGGATATATTCCAAATCACCAAACAAAACATAACACAAACGAACCCAAGACGAACCCAGCAGAGAATTTTGTTTTGTTTGATGGGTAAAAGCATAATAATCATTGTGACAATCAGTAATATTCCTGATGTTACTTTATCACCGCCTAACAACACCACCCCACACAAGCCGGTAAGGATAATTCCAATCCACTTCATCGTTTTGTTTTTTAATAAATTTTTAGCTGCTTTTTTCAGTAGATACATAGCTATTCACTCCTTTATATTTGATGTACTCAGAATAGCAGTTGTTCCTTACGCCAATCTTACAAATCATATGATTGCGAAAAAAAATACCGACGGTTTTCGTCCGCCGGTAAAGTTGTATTTATATTTTTTCATCTTTCATTGCAATTAGGTAACTCCATCCAGAAGAGAACTCCCTCTGGCGTGTTTTCAAGTGAGTAGGCCACTTGGATAAGCTCCAGGGTTTTCCCCACAATGGTAAGGCCCAACCCGCTCCGGCTCTGGCTCCTGCTTCTTGCCTTGTCCACCCTGAAAAACGGTTCAAACAGTTTCGACAGGATTTCTACGCTAATATGCACCCCCGTATTCAGAACGCATAACCGTACCACATGATTTTCTCTATCTTCACTCCAAATCTGAATTTTCTCCTTTTCAGGGGTATTCTGCACAGCATTCATAATGACATTGGAAAGTGAGCGGCTGAGCATATTCCTGTCAGTATGGCAGACCAGCGAATCCGGCAAATCAACTGTTACGCTCAACTCCTTCGCGTCAATCAGCAACTGGTGGGAGCCCAGCACGGACTCTACGATAGACCGTACATTGAAGCTTTCGTATTGCAACGGTGTTTTCCCATCGGCTAAACGGACGATTTCCAGCATCTCTGATATAATTCTGCTTTGCGTATTCATTTTGTCAATGCATTTGCGCAGATATTTGGAGTGGTCTTTATAATCCCCGATGTTATCCAGCATTCCCTGTAACAATACCATTGCTGAGGCGACGGGTGTTTTGAGCTCGTGGGAGGCAGCCGAAAAGAAATACCGCTGGTTCTCCTCAATTTCCTTCACGCGTTCTATTTCTATTTTCAGCGAAGAATACATTTTGTATACATCATTTGTCAGCAACCCGATTTCGTCATTTCGTTCCTTCGGGATTGGCACGTTCTCCATTCTTGACATTTTTTCGGTAACCTCAGTGAGAGTTACTATCGGTTTTGTAATGTAGCGTGCAAAAACAAAGGAGACAAAGATGCTGATCAGCAGCATTACCAAAAGCGCTATAACAATTTTGCCTGCGAGAGAAAAATCTATGTCGTTCTCTGTCAACAGATTAATCACATATAGCGTCATACCGTTGGAAAGTGGAAAGGTTATATACTCGGGCATTATTTTCATTATTTCATCATTGTTTATCCCAGGATTCAAATTTGGTACATCTTGTTTTTGTACATCGTTACCCTCGTATTTGAACCATAAAACAGGCGTTTCGTACAGCAGCTCACCATCACTTTTCATGATATAAAATTGTAAATATATGTTCTGTTCGTGAAATACTTTGGCTAAAGCCTTGATTTCGGTTTCTGACTTTCCGTTAAGCTGCTCAACAAGCGGCCTGACATTGTTTGTGACAAACTGATTTCTTCCTTCTTCAAAGATATTTTCAAATTGCTGTGCGAATAAAAGTGCTGTCAGTCCGATGACCGCGATGAGAAAGGATAAGGTATATAGGAAAACTTTCCAGAAAATTCCAATCTTTTTTCTCTTCATATTGTGCCTACCTCCAGACTATAGCCCACTCCTTTGACGGTTCTTATGATATTGACGGGAAATTTATCGCGAAGCCGTTTGATATTAACATGTACAACCCCTTCCGTCATATCGGTATTGTAGCCCCAAATCCGTGTGAGCAGTGTTTCGTGTGGAATGATTTTCCCGTTGTTGTACGCCATAAGCATAAGGATTTCAAATTCTTTTGGTGTAAGCGGAATGTCCATCCCGTTATAATCAACTCTATAGAATTCTGGATATAATGTCAGACTTCCTATACGGATTTCTTTTTGCAGCACACCGCCCCGACGCAGCAGAGCCTCGATTCGTTTTAGCAGCACTTGCATGTCAAAAGGCTTTGTGACATAATCGTCTGCATCATTGGTAAATGCCCTTATTTCATTTTCAGTATCATCCAGCGCGGTCAGCATGAGTACAGGTGCGTCCTGGAGTTTTCTGAATTCCTTTAAAAGCTCATGCCCGTTCATTCCGGGAAGCATGATATCCAGAATTACAAGGTGGTAGTTTTTTTTATAAAAAAGATTTAGCGCGTCATCGCCGTTCGAGCAAGCATCCACCTTGTATCCAGCATCAAGCAGATATGCACTCACTGCTTCGCGGATATCTTCGTCATCTTCTACAATCAAGAGTTTAATATCCATATTGTCACCTCTAGATTACTGTAACTTATCAATCTTACATTTACATTACGTCAGGAAAATAGCTTCTTCGCTGTTACTAATTGAAACACCTGTCAATACTGGAATTTAAGAGACCAGTAGACGAGAGGTGTTTTCATATGTTTGCAGTAACTTTCACAGAAGGACAACTCGAAGAGCTCCTTCACATTCCGGAACCATGGTATATTGATTGGGTCAGTTTTAGTCTTGAGTTAAAACAACTGGATGTGTATGTAAAATTCCGTAAAAAGGGCTCTCTTTACCTGCTCGGATTGTGGAGCAACCCATCAGCCGGTGAAAGACATAGCAGATCGTGATCGTATATGGCGGCACCCTAACTTCTTTGAATATCCTTGTTATATCCATGCCGAACTTCCTCGGACGGATTGCGGAAATTGCAACCGGATGATGCGGGTGAATGTTCCGTGGGCGCTCGATAAACCCAAACACTACTTTACCCTCTACTTCGATGCGCTCATCATGAAGTTGGCCAAAGATATGCCTATGAATGCCGTAAGCCGCTTAGTGGGTGAGCATGATACAAGGCTATGGCGAATTCTCCATCATTATGTAGATAACGCGATCGCGGCACAAGACTTGTCCTACGTGACGAAGATTAATACGGATGAAACGTCAGCCAAGCGGGGCCATAATTACATTACGATCTTCATGGATCCCGAACAAAAGAACGTCATCTTCGTAACTAAAGGAAGAGACTCGGGCACTGGGCGGAATGCAAGAAACAGTTTGAAGCCCATGGTGGCAAGGTAGAGAATGTGACGGAGGTCTGCATGGATATGTCTCCGGCGTTCATTAAACACCGAAGAGAATTTCCCGAAGGGGCTGCGAATGAAGCAGTAGATGAAGTGCGCCGCAAGGAGCGCAAAAGCAGCGCATTATTGAAAGACACTCGTTACCGGTGGTTAAAGAATCCGGAGAACCTGACCGAATCTCAACAAGAAACCATCGCCAAACTGAAAGACTGCGATCTAGACACAGCCAAAGCCTACCGGATGAGATTGATCTTGCAAGAGGTCTACCGTTATCCAGCTTCGATTGCCCCAATGGTGCTTCAAGATTGGATTCAGTGGGGGTTGCGTTGCCGTTTGACTCCGATGGTAGAGGTCGCAAAAATGCTACAGAAGCATTATGACGGCGTCGTTCCCTGTATTCCCCTTCAATATCTTGTCCGATCTTACCTTTCCTCGATTTCTTTCTCTTGTTTCCCTTCAACCCTGTTCCCTTAATCCCTGCTTTCCCCCTGCCTCAGCGTCAACTATTTTGCTGTTGGGATTAGGGGGAAGGGAGGAGAAATCGCTGGGAATCGTTTCAAACCGTCGGACAGACTCCTAGAATAGAAAAATTTATTACAAAAATTCATTTAAGATAATCCATTTTATTAATAATTCATGTGAGTATACTTAGTTGCATGAGATACCCTTATAAGATCTTTATCGCAAATTATTCTTATTCAAAGAGGAATGATATTAATGAAAGCGGTTTTAGACAACTATAGAGACAATATCACAATAAAAAGAAAAAACAGTATCGTACATATCATAAAAAGAGATGCTCTATTATATTTACTCTTACTGCTGCCAATGGCGTACATCATCATATTTAAATATGCTCCAATATATGGTGTATTGATGGCTTTCCAGGATTATAACATTTTCGAGGGAATTAGCGGGAGCGAGTGGGTTGGGCTTGACGTCTTCAAATTCATTTTTGAGCAAAATAGCTTTTACCGTGCTCTTAAAAATACACTTGTTTTAAACTTTCTGGATTTGGTGGCGGGTTTCCCGGCACCAATAATTCTGGCAATTTTGTTGAATGAACTCCGGTATGTAAGATTTAAAAAAGCAACCCAAACTGTTCTATATTTACCGCACTTCTTATCCTGGGTCATTATTGGAGGCATGGCATACCTGATGTTTTCTTCAGGAGGTATGGCGAATACTGTCTTAACTAGCCTTGGTTTTGATAAAGTTGAGTTTCTTTCTCAAAATAGTAACTGGATAATAATGTATGTGGTTATTGGGATATGGCAAAATGCAGGATGGGGCACAATATTATATTTAGCGGCAATGACTGGAATAAATAAGGAGTTATACGAGGCTTCAGATATTGACGGGTGCAGCAGACTTCGTAAAATATGGCATATTACCTTGCCTGGAATTAAGGCTACAATTATGATTTTGCTTATCCTACAAATTGGAAGGATGGTCTCGATAGGGTTTGATCGGCCATATGTTTTGGGGAATTCACTGGTTAGTGAATACTCCGATGTAATCAGTACATATGTATACAGGATAGGAATTGGGTCTGGGGATTTTTCACAGGCAACAGCAGTTGGACTATTTCAATCTGTTGTAGGGTTGGTATTTTTAGTGGGAGCAAATTTTATTGCTAAAAAAATTGGTGAGCAGGGAATTTGGTGAGGAGTGTGAATTTGTTGAGTAGAACGCGAAGAACTAATTTAGTTGATATATCGATTATATTATTCATTACTGGAGTATCAATTACCTGTATTGTTCCATTTTTATATATGATTGCCCTTTCTTTAAGCTCAAATAGTGCAATTATTTCTCAGAAGGTTACTCTTTGGCCGGTAGACTTCACAATTGAAACATATAAAACTATCTTAAGCGATATAGACATGATTTATTCACTTGGGTACACGATTGTGCTTACTATTTTATACACAATAATAAGTATGTTTTTAACAATTTGTGCAGCGTATCCGCTTACAAAGAAGAGATTAAGAGGAAGAGACTTTATTTTGACAATCATGATAATAACCATGTATTTTAGCGGGGGTTTAATACCTGACTATATTCTGGTGAAAAACCTGCACTTGATAAATACGATGTGGAGCTTAATTTTGCCTGGCGCTTTGAGTGTTTTCAATTTGATAATACTAAAAACCTTTTTTGAATCACTTCCGGAAAGCTTGGAAGAATCCGCAGCTATAGATGGTTGTAATGACCTGGGGACACTTGTACGGATTGTTCTTCCGTTATCTTTGCCTTCTATAGCAACTTTAAGCCTCTTTTACGCGGTTGGTAGATGGAATGGTTTTCAGGATGCGCTTTTTTATGTGACAGAAAAGAATTTGTATCCGATTCAATTAAAACTGTACCAAATCATTACTGCAAATCAACTGCTAGATGGTGAAGGCAGCATTGGTGCCTTTATTGTTCCAGAGTCATTGAAAGCTGCAAGTGTAATGTTTGCAACAGTTCCTATATTACTTGTTTACCCCAAACTTCAAAAATACTTTGTTGATGGTGTAATGATGGGGGCAATTAAGGGATGAAGGAGCCCCGATCAAGGGATTAGAGCTTGGAGAGAGCTTTCACATATTGCTTGTCAATAAACTTGTCGGCTAGAAAGGGGTGGTATTTTACCAATCAGGAGGCGCTAGTACCAATGGCTATGACTTTTCGAAATGACTAAGTGAAAAGGTGAGGTTAAAAAATGAAAACTAAAAAAATGTTGTCTCTATTACTGGTTTTGACGCTAATAATGAGTGCATTGGCAGGATGCAGCGGCGATAAATCAACAGAAAGCAATACAAAAGAAAGCAATACAACGTCAACGGGAGATGCAACGCCTTCAGAACCGCCGGTTACATTAACGGTTGAAGTATTTGACAGAGGAATACAGGGACAGCCGGATTTGAACAATAATACTTGGACAAGGTATATCAATGATAATTTTGGGAAACAGAACAATGCTATTGTGAAATTTGTTACGGTACCCCGGTCGCAGGAAATTGACCAGCTCAATGTATTAATGGCAGCTGGTGAGGCGCCTGATCTCGCATTTACTTATGACAGCGCTACCGTATCGAGATATGCTAAAGTTAATGGCATTATGCAACTGGATGATTTATTGGCCGAGCATGGAAAGGAATTAACGAATTATCTGGGCGAGAAAGTTCTTTCTTATGGAGTTTTTGACGGAAAACAGATGGCAATACCTGCTAAAAGGACTGCACTAGCATGGACTGGTTCGTTTATTAGAAAGGATTGGCTCGATAAATTGGGGATGCCGCTTCCTACTACCCGAGATGAATTATATAATGCTTTAGTTGCATTCAGAGATAAAAATCCTGGAGGCGTAGATGGAGTTATCCCTTGGGGATTGGCAGCAACCGGTATGAACTATGGCACCGGTAATTTATTCGAATCATTCTGGGAGGAGCAGTCGGAGGAAGAATTCGTTACAGCTCCGAGTTGGCTAAGACCCGGAAACAAGGAAGCACTAAAGTTCCTCAACAAGCTCTATCATGAAAAATTAATCAGCCCTGATTTTGCTTTGGACAAAACAATGCAGCAAGCGGATGCTGACGTTACAAACGGTAAAGTCGGATTCTTCAGTGCAAACTGGGATTATGCATTTAGGCAAAATATTAGTGATCCGTTAAAAGCAAATGTGCCTGAAGCAAACTTTGTTCCGATTGACACTTTTATGAATTATGAAGGCAAATACAAGAAAATCGCGTACAACGAAAATGGAATTTTTGTTTTTATCCCCAAGAGCAGTAAAAATGCAGAACTAGCCATTAAATACCTGAACTGGATGTCCAGCCCCGAAGTGTTATTCTTCCTGCAATACGGTGAGGAAGGGGTTAATCACAAGATGGTTAATGGTATTCCGCAGGTTATCAATCAAACAGGGGACAATATGCATACCGTCTATCTGAATCTTGATTATACATTGGTTGTCAATGGTCCGGAGCTGGGAGACCCTGAGAAGAATATTAAGGCTTTAGCTTCAGTGTTTCCGGGATTGGAAGAGGTTGCAGAACAATCATACAAAATCAATACTACGGACGCTTACACAGAATACTTCTTCGATACGCCAAATGAGTCCAAAATTAAGTTTGGCAAAACACTTGGTGATTTGAGCAAACAAATGACTGATAAACTTATAGTCGTTAAGCCTTCAGAATTCGACAGTTTGTATGATAAGCTGGTTAAAGAGTATATGGCAGCAGGCGGACAGGCGGTTATGGATGAAAATGTGAAAATTTACAAGGCAATGCAAGCACAAAAGAAATAATAAATAAGTTATAATCAATTCATAAAGGCCGATGACATGTCATCGGTCTTTATGATGGAACGCCTAGCCGTCTTGTTAGGTAAAACAAAATCAGCTATCAAGGGGGTTACTTTTATGTATAGTGTGATTATTGTAGATGATGAACCGTGGGCGATAAAAGGAATACGGAATGCATTTAACTGGAATAAATACGGGTTCGAAATAACAGGCCAATTTACAAGCGCCCATAAGGCATTTGAGTTTATATGCGAGGAGTGTCCTGATCTGGTTATTACAGATATAAGAATGCCTGAAATTTCCGGCCTTGACCTTATCAGGATGACCAAAGAAAAGGAACTGGATGTTGAGTTTATTATTGTAAGCGGTTTCGCTGAGTTTGCGTATGCGCTGGAGGCCTTAAGGTATGGTGCGCTGGACTATTGCCTAAAGCCCATTGATATTGAGATGGCAGATCCATTAATAGAAAAGCTGGCATTGCATTTTTCCAAAAAGAGAAGTATTAGAAATAACCTTATATTAGAAGCTCTAACCTCAACTGATAAAAGTGAATTAAAACGATTAACTCACCTTTTTGATCATTCATCGGACTATTATTTTCGTGTAATTATAATTTATTCAAATAGTGAGAATAAGGATTATAATAATATAAAGTTTTTCGATACTAAAAATACATTGGAAGTTGAACTTGGCTCAAAAAAGACACTATATATTCTCAAAAGTGAAAAAAGAATTGATTTGGATGATGGATTTGATTTTGCAGTTTTTGCTGGTTCAGATATAAAAATAGTAGGAATTAGCAGAATTTCAAATAATTATGGAGATATCGCAAAACTTATCAAGGAATCGGATATCGCAGCATCAAAAATATTTTTATATGAAGAAAAAGGTATATTTGAATATGACCAAAAGCTTAATTTGGTCAAGCCGTTTATAGATGAAATAACTTCTATTATTCAAGAGAAAAGGTTTGAAGAAATGGATGACATAATGAAAAGACTTATGTATTTCTTCAAACATAATAACTTAGGTATGGGAGAGGTGGTTTATTTATGGAATCAAGTGGTCAGTGTACTGATTGGCACATATTACGAAGAGTTGAGAGACTTGGAACTTGATTTCCTAAATTATTCTGAACTGAAGGAGCGCTTTGAAAACTTTGAATCATTATGCAGCTTCTTATATGACATATTTACATACATTAAGCAACTGAGTTACCAGTCTATAAATGAAGGTGATATAAACTCTTGTTTTAAGCAGATGGTTAAATACATCGACAATAATTATCAGTACAAGCTATACCTTAAAGATTTATCCGTAAAATTTTTTATAAACCAAGTATATTGCTGCCAACTTTTTAAAAAAAAATTGGGTAAAACCTTTTCGGAATATGTAACTGAATTGAGGATAAAAAAAGCTCGCGAGCTATTGATAAGTACAGAATTGTCAGTTGAAGAAATTGCAACAAAAGTAGGATATATTGATTACTATTATTTCAATAAAGTATTTAAGAAACAATGTGGGATAACTCCTGCGAAATTCAGGAAAAGTTGATGTACGATCGGAGTGGGGAATTTGCAAATTGGTAGACTGAAACTAAAACATCAGATATTACTTATATTTCTATTTTCGGTTCTAATATTTACAACAATGGAGTTCTATTTCTATTATAGCTTTAATAATCTGACGCAGAATAGAGCTGCAAATTATGGAGATAAAATGATAGAACAATCACGCCAAAAGATAGATTCAGTTCTAAACGAGATAAAAATCAGTACAAACATAGCTGTTAATAATAAAATAATACAAGAATTTACCGTTGCAGATGATGATTATAAGAGGAGTTTTGAAATAGGCACTTATGTAATTGATTTAATGGAATATATGAGGTCCTTTAATTCTTATGTGAATGGAATCGTTATTAATGACAACCTAGGAAGACGAGTTTACAGTTTATCTCCTGCAAACGGTGATATTTTTTTTTTTAAATCAACATGATGAATTTATCAATAAATATAAAAATGATAGTGAGTCTGATAAAAAAGGAGAGTTTACAAACATATTAACAAACGAAAAAACAGGAAAGAAATATTTCTTTTACATAGCACCAATTATTGAATCTATTGGCGGGGTTAATTTTTCTCGAAAAACAGGCTATTTTTCAGTTATGGTTAATTCGGAAAAGATGCAAGAACTTGTTGAAAATACTGAATTGACGCCTAACTCTACTTTGTATATACTAAACAGCCGAAATGAGGTCATCGCATCAAATAATGCAAATTTCCGTGGCATTTTATTCAAGGATATACTTTCAGTAGATAGGAATAGTTATACCATTGGGGTAAAAACAAAAATAAATGGGGAAGACGTAATCGTTCAGGAAAAAGGCTTGGAGCAGGCGGATGGGTGGCGTATAGTAAGTATTATTCCGGTGCATGAACTGACAAATGACATGAATGCTATTAAAAATATTAGTATTGTAGCAGGAATTGGTATAATTCTAAGTATGATTATTCTGGGGTATTTTTTCTTAAATAGTCTGACTCGACCTGTGATGGGTCTTGTAGCAGATATGAGAAAAATTGGTGGAAGAGACATGGGCTTTAGGGTAAAGGTGCGCTCAACAAATGAAGTTGGCGTATTGGCATATGATATAAATAGCATGATTGACAAGATGGAAGAGATGACAAGAAGTATATTTAATACTCAGGCAAGATTATATGAGTCAGAGTTGAGCAAAAAGCAGGCTGAATTTTCTGCGTTACAAAGTCAAATAAACCCGCATTTCCTTTATAATACATTAAATTGCATAAGCAGTATCGGACTTGAATACGGCAGCAAGGAAATAGCGCAGATAACTTCATGTATGTCAAAGATATTTCGATATAGTATTAAAAAAGACGAACTTGTTTTGATAAGTGAAGAAATTGAGTGTATTAAGGCATATATGAAAATTATCTCGATTAGATATGAAGACAAGTTTTCTATGGAAGTAGATGTTGATGAAAAGCTATTGGAAATGAGAACACCTAAAATGATATTGCAGCCCATCGTTGAGAACTCCGTATATCATGGACTTGAAAGTATTGACGCAGGAGGACATCTTCGTGTGAGCGGTAAAATAGATGCTAATGGAGATGTATGTTTTCAAGTATCGGATTCTGGAAAAGGGATAGGTAAAGTTGAACTCGAAAGCATTAAAGCGAAACTGAATATGGAACATTCGGAGAGAGTGAAAGACAATTTTGATGGGAACAGTATCGGTCTTTCCAATATAGATAACAGGATAAAGCTGCTGTTTGGAGAAGGTTATGGGGTAGGGATAGAAAGTCAGATTGGTTTTGGAACTACAGTGATAGTTAAGATCCCATATATTTGAAGTATTCTATTATTCCCCATGGAGGTTAATTAAATTCCCTAAGGCAGCTGAACTATGTTTGAAGACACATGAAGTGGCGGTAAGAATTCAATAGATTTATGCTAGCATGCGGATATGTACAATGCAAAGCTTCGGTTTCCAGGACGAGATTTTCTGGTTGAATATTTCAGTGCGGTAGAGCCACTTGGTTAATTAGTGAGAGCCACTATGTTAACGAAAAAGAGCAAGCAAGTTAATAAGGAGAGCCATCAGAATATGAGGGCTCTCCCATTTACATTTTTCAACTTTCGTCTTCGTTAGTTCAACAGATCAAATGACTACTCGGGTACCTTCAATTTTATTAAATTGCACCTGCATCTCTTGCCGTATAGAACGACGGGTAAATCGGTCGATAATGTAATTCGTCTCTTATACGCGTAGTATCGACGATCATGTCCCATGGATTAAATTCCTGCTGCTGCGCTTCTGACGAAATTTCGCTATTATGAAGCTGAAACAACTCCGCAACGGAGATCGGTGCATCGTCAGCAACATTATAGATTCGGCCATCAATACCTGGTGTGGAAGCTGCGAGCATCAGGGCTTGACTTACGTCCGCATGGTGTACCATATGGATTCGTTTGGCTGGATTCCAATTACGAAAAAACGGCAGACTTTCCGTGATGTGGGGATCGCGCTCGCCATAAACAAATGGAAGCCGAACGATGCGCACTCCCAATCCCTGTTCGCGATGAAGCCGTAGCAGCGCCTCTTCGGCCTCAACTTTGCTTTGAGGATAAGGAAAAACGGGGCTGAGCTCGTCATCTTCACGGTTTGGTCTCGAACGGTCCACCGAACCGTACACGTTATTGGTACTGGAAAAAACAAACCTTGGCACATCCGTTTCTAACGCAGCACGAGCTAAAGCTATAGTACCATCGAAGTTTGCCGTTCTGGTGGTGTTCTCGTCTACACCACGGAACTGTGCTGCTAAGTGAACCACAACATCAGTGCCCCGGAGAGCGTCAACATAATTGTCCGGCTGCAAAAGATCGCCTTCAATTACTTCAGCGCCTTGCTGGTGTAGCCACTCTGCTTTTGCAGCGTCCCTTACCAACAGTTTAGCTTGATGACCGCGCTGTAACAAACGCGGAACAAAACGGCTTCCTACTTTACCTGTGGCTCCTGTTACAAAAACGTTCATTTTTCAAATCCTCCTAAGTTTTTTTAGACGCTACACTGGCAGTATAATAAAATGTGCAAGCAGCTTCCTTCCTGCGTTTATCGTATGATTGGAAGTGTCAGGATAAGGAGGGGCAATAATGGAAAATATTTCCTACAGAATGTTGTTAGGTGAATTTTTACGTTCGCGTCGAGAACGTCTTACTCCGGAAGATGTAGGGTTAGTATCCTATGGACGACGACGGACCCGGGGGCTTCGAAGGGAAGAAGTAGCCCAGCTTGCCCATATCGGAACATCATGGTATACCTCTCTGGAGCAAGGCAGAAGTGTCAATCCATCAGAGGATGTACTAAATAATATTGCAAAAGCGCTGCGATTGACTGAGGATGAACGTCACCATCTCCATCTTCTTGCAAGACCGGTACAACTGAAAAAGGTAGAAGATCAGCAATTAAATGTAGGTTTGGAACGGACGATAAGGGCGCTTGAACCGAATCCGGCATTTGTTATTGGGCGATATTGGGATTTGTTGTTATGGAACAAAGCAGCTGAGTTCATTTTCCGATTACCGTCATTTTCAAATCATATGCAGCATAGACCCAATTGGATGAGACATCTTTTGACGGACGCCAGGCTAGGATCGAACCTTAAGGAGTGGGAAGCACGAGCACTGATTGCACACTTTCGTGCGGATTACGCACACTTCCCTAATGATGCAAGGTTTAAGGAGCTTATTGAGGAATTAATGCAGATCAGTCAGCTGTTTCGCGAGATATGGCCGCTGCATGACGTTCAGGTCGTAATAGATCGCCACAAACGCAGGTACGATCCTCGTATCGGAGAGATTGAATTTGAACATGTGACCTTGCAACCGCCGGCCAATCCGGATCTGAAGATCATGATTTATACCGCTTCAACGGATACGGCTGCGCGTTTGCGAAGTTTAATGAGCACACGGGAGAATTGATAAGTCACTTGTGACTTACGTTAGGGACATCACTCAAGAACCGTGATTGCTATCCTCCCGTTAGTTTAGTCCCATTTTGGCTCTGTACATTAACATCGTGGCTCTATTTTATTAACGAAGTGGCTCTCACTCATTAACTTAATGGCTCTATGGGTCTGAAATATTCACTTTCCGAGTTTTTTACAAAGGGACAATAAAAAGGTTAAACATCAAGAAGAGTCCCGAATGTAAATTTGTATTGGGGCTCTTTCCTTTTTTGGAGGCTTGAATGGAAAACATCGGTGAGCGAGTTAGACAGATTATTAAGAAAGATACATAATATGAATCAACAAATGACTCCACAGTCGCTTTTCGAATGATTCAAAATGGAGGTATTCAGAAAATGGACATCAAAAGAATTGGTTCACAACCTTCCGGCAAAGGACCGTCCGAGTATTTTACCGGCACGGTACGCATTGATCCGCTGTTCGAGGCATCCCACCCTGCACGCGTGGTCGGAGCCAGTGTTACGTTCGAGCCCGGCGCTCGGACAGCATGGCACACCCACCCGCTTGGCCAGACCTTAATCGTGACGGCTGGCTGTGGCCGGGTACAACGCTGGGGTGGTCCGGTCGAGGAAATTCGTCCAGGTGACGTGATCTGGTTCGCACCGGGTGAGAAACATTGGCACGGCGCTACGCCGACCACGGCCATGACGCACATCGCCATTCAGGAACGTCTCGACGGCAAGACCGTTGACTGGATGGAAAAGGTCAGCGAAGAACAATACCAATCCTGATCGTGAAAACCACACGGCCACGAGTTCGTTGGTGTGGTTGGGCAGGATGGGGCAGAGTTGCATGAAATTTTAGAGAACCTAAATAACAAAGCAGCATGATAAAAGTACACCAGAGGGTCGCCTTATAAATTCCTCAATTGAGAAAATAAGCTTTTGCGCTGAATACAGTCATTCTTTTATAATAAATATATCCAGATTAAGGAGGGGAAAATATGGACGATGAGCCGGAGGAACCGGACGAACCGGGCAACAGCATTCATGCTGTAATGACGATTAGAGTCAGGTGCAATTTGAAAACAACCTATTATCGCAGGCTATAAATTCTCTCCATCGTTTTTTAATTTATCATCTTTTAAAAATGATGGAGGTTGAGAATAAGTTGTTAACAGCAATCATGGTTCTACTCGTACTTATCGTATTGAACGCCTTTTTCGCCGCTTCGGAAATCGCTTTGATCTCATTAAACGATAACAAGATCAAAGTAATGGCGGAAGCAGGGGACAAGAAGGCGAGGCTGCTGCATCATCTTCTGAGCGAACCGAGCCGTTTCCTAGCCACGATCCAAATCGGCATAACGCTTGCGGGTTTTTTGGCGAGCGCCTTTGCCGCCGAGAGTTTTTCCGGTCAATTGTCTGAATTTTTATACGCAGCCGGAGTACCTTTATCCAAAGAATGGCTTGAAAATATTTCGGTCATTGTCATCACATTGATCTTATCCTATTTTACATTGGTGCTTGGCGAACTTGTGCCCAAAAGACTCGCAATGCAAAAGGCCGAGCCCATATCCAGAATTGCTGCAGTCCCGTTAAATGCTTTGTCGATCGTTACATCTCCATTCGTGAAATTATTGACGTTATCGACCAACCTGTTGGTTAGATTATTCGGCGTAGATCCTCACGCGAAAGAAGAGGAGATAACGGAAGAAGAAATTCGGATGATGGTGGATGTAGGGAAGGAAAAAGGGACGATTCAAGAAGCTGAAAAGATGATGATCGACAATATATTCGATTTCGACAATAAGATTGTGTTCGACATTATGACGCATAGAACGCACGTCGTCGGTATTCCGATCCATGCCACTTTAAAGGAAATAACCGCGTTGATCAATGCGGAACAATATACAAGGTTTCCGGTTTATGAAGATCACATGGATAATATCGTCGGGATATTGCATGTAAAGGACCTGCTTCGATGTATGGAACGAAGCGATGAAGAGGTTTTCGATGTAATGAAATTGATCCGAGCGCCGTATCTGGTTCCATTCTCCAAGAAGACCGACGAGCTGTTCAAAGATTTGCAAAAGAACAAAGTTCATATGGCCGTTGTTATCGATGAGTACGGTGGAACAGCCGGTATCGTCACCATTGAAGATTTGCTGGAGGAAATCGTCGGAAGCATTCTTGACGAGCATGACGAGGAAGAGCGAGCGGTCGAAAAGCTCGATGAGAATACGTATCTGATGGAAGGAACAATGAGCCTTGACGAAGTCCAAGAATACTTGAAGATTGATTTGCCGACGGAAGAATACGACACACTAAGCGGCTTCATAATAAATCAGTTGGGAAGGATCCCAGGCATAAACGACCGTCCTTCCATTGAGTTCAATGGCGTTGTGTTTAAAGTTGAAGGAGCGAATGAGAAGCGTATCGAATTAGTAAAAGTGTCCAGGGCAGAATTATAATATCAATTAACACCCACCTCCATTTATCGGTTTCAGATGAGTGGAGGTTTTTCATTGTCTACATTGAGACGCAGCTTCATCCGAACATCCATCCATATGATACTTGCAAAATACAAATAAATACTGTATAACAAAGTAAGAGGTGAACCACAGTGGAAAGCGTCCGCGAATTACTTCAAATCATGACCCGACGTTTTGGGTTTCTGAATAAAAATTGCTGTTCGATCGGCGGCTTCGACATATCTTTAGTCCAAAGCCATATTCTTTACGAAATTGATCGTCAGCATAAACCGTCCATTCAGAAAGTAGCGGAGGCGTTGGGGACCGATATCACAACCTTTAGCCGACAAATCCAATCCTTGATCAAAATGAAGTTAGTGAAAAAAATTCCCGATCCGGACGACCGCAGGGTGTATATCCTTTCGTTAACGACGGAAGGAAAATATGTGGCCGCGACAATAGACCAGCAAATGAACGCGTATTTAGAGGAAGTTTTCTCGCACATGAACGATTTTGAAAAAGAGACCGTCATTCGCTCCATTCGACTCTTAAACCAAGCGATGGCGAAATCCAGCCCTTGTTGTTCTACCCCAATGGGGTAATTTTTATTCACGAATACTTGCAATTTACAAATAAAGTGGAGGGTCTTGAAATGAACGAGATGCTTGATGCCATTGTCATTGGAGGCGGTCAGGCGGGTGTAGCCTCCGGTTACCACTTAAAAAAGAAAGGACTTCAATTTTTAATTTTGGAGGCAAGCGACCAGTCAACCGGTTCGTGGTCAAGTTATTACGATAGTCTTAAACTGTTCTCGCCGGCTCGCTTCTCATCGATGCCCGGGTTGAAGTTCCCCGGCCAGCCAAATGGTTATCCCACGAGGGATGAAGTCATTCGTTATTTACAGGATTACCGGGCAAAGTTTCAATTGCCGGTTATGAGAAACCAGCGTGTGGAATCGGTTGAAATGGATGAGAGAGGTTTTACGACACGCACAACGGCAGGGGATACGTTTCGGTCCAGAACCGTTATTAATGCAACCGGTTGGTTTCATAATCCGTATACGCCGGCAATAACCGGACACGAGATGTTTCAAGGACGCACGCTCCACTCTTCCGAATACCGGAATCCGGAGCCATTTCGCAATCAGCGGGTAGTGGTGGTGGGGCGCGGGAATTCTGCCGTACAGATCGGCGTTGAGTTGGCCGAGGTAAGTAAGACTTCATTAGCGGTGTTGAAGCCGGTTCAATTTGTGAATCAGAAGTTATGGGGAAAGGATTTGCATTTTTGGGTCCGGCTGATCGGATTTGACACCTTCCCTTTTTGGAGATTCGGGAAGACTGCGCCGATTTCAAGTGCTGTAAACGATACGGGAAGGTACAAAGAGCGGGTAGCGGCCGGAAAGCCGGATCAACAGCCGATGTTCACGTCCTTTTATCAAGACGGCGTCATATGGCCGAACGCGACAAAAGAACCGGTAGATACAGTGATTTTCGCGACAGGCTACCGGCCTCATCTTCCTTACCTTCAAGCGATCGGTGCGTTAGATTCGCAAGGCAGGCCGCTGCATAGTGCAGGTATCAGCATCGTTCCAGGTCTTTATTATGTAGGGCTCGAAGGACAGCGTTCCTTTGCTTCCGCTACCTTAAGGGGGGTGGGGCCGGACGCCAAGTTTGTTGTGAAAAAGCTCTTGAAGCATCTTAAGCAGTGAGTAATCGTGTATGTGCAAATTATGATCTTTGGGAAAGAAGTGAGTACTATGAATGTTCTTGTGTTGATTGCTCACCCTCATCTAAAACAGTCGCGTGTGAACAGAAGGTGGAAGCAGGAACTTGAAGGCGTGCCGAACGTGACGATACATGACCTCTACGAGCAATATTCTGACGAAAGTATAGATATCAGACGCGAACAGGAGCTCTTGCTTTCACATGAAAGGATCGTGTTTCAGTTCCCGTTTTATTGGTACAGCACGCCTCCGCTCTTGAAAAAGTGGTTGGACGAAGTGTTTACCTACGGTTGGGCATATGGACCCGGAGATAAAGCACTGAGGGGCAAGGAACTCATGTTAGCTATATCGGTTGGCGGACCGGAGAATTCGTACCGCGTTGGCGGGTACAACCACTACACGATCAGTGAACTGACTCGACCGCTCCAAGCGACAGCGAATTTGACCGGTATGTATTTTCTTCCTCACTTTGTCCTGTATGGCGCTGTCTCTGCCGGTGAGGAAACCGTCAACCGCAGCGCTGCAGACTATGTGCAGTATATTAACACGCCGCAGGCGCGACGATATCGGATGGCTCCTTAATCAACCGGTATGTTGTGTTGCAGCATGCTGATAAAGATAATTAATATCACAAGGAGTGATCTAATATGAATCAAGTAAATAACGATCAAATTCGTCAAAATGTTCGCGGGCGATACAAAGAAATTGCTATACAGCCGGTAGAGAACAGTTCGTGCTGTACGCCGGTTTCAACTAATTCCAGTTGCTGCGAATCGCCGGTGGATTTCGGGGATATCTCTGCCAAGCTTGGTTACTCAAGCGAAGAATTAGCATCTGTTCCGGACGGCGCCAATCTTGGTCTCGGTTGCGGCAATCCGCAAGCGATCGCCAATCTGCAGCCGGGGGAAATCGTGCTCGATCTTGGCAGCGGCGGCGGCTTCGACTGTTTCTTAGCATCGCGCCAAGTAGGGGATACCGGCCGCGTGATTGGCGTCGATATGACGCCGGAAATGGTAAGCCGCGCGCGTTCGAACGCCATGAAAGGCGGGTTCGCCAACACCGAGTTTCGGTTAGGGGAAATTGAACATTTGCCGGTCGCCGATCAAACGGTAGATGTTATTATTTCGAACTGCGTGATCAACCTTTCGCCGGCAAAGCAGCAAGTGTTTGACGAAGCATTCCGGGTCCTGAGTCCTGGCGGCCGCTTGGCTATATCTGATATTGTTACCACAACGGAGCTTCCTGCGGAAATAAAGAATGACCTGGACGTTATGTATTCAAGTTGTATTTCGGGCGCTTCTTCCGTTGAAGAAGTTAAAGCTATGTTGACGAAAAGCGGATTTACGAATGTGGCGGTTGAGCCAAAGGATGAATCGAAAACATTTATCAAAGATTGGATACCGGGGACCGAAATACAAAACTACATCGTCTCAGCGGTGATTACAGGAATAAAACCGTAATCGCTGAAGAGATGCCAGATTGATCAGCTCCGTCTCGAGTGGGATGGAGCTTTTGTGATCGACTTTTTCCTTTACATATTCTTAACAATATAATCAATTGCTTATATAAATAAATTGTTATATTATCATGTTGATTAATAGTAAGAAAGGAGCGCTGTATCCTTATCATGATGAAGAAATCGGAGGAGGACGTGCAATTATTAGAGGGGATGTCTTCTTTGGATAATGTAATCGAGATGGCCGAGAAGCTTAAACTTTTGGGCGATAAAACAAGATTAACGATGCTCATCCTCATGAAATCAAGGGATTTATGTGTTTGTGAATTCGTGGAAATATTAAATATGTCACAGCCAGGCGTCAGCCAGCACCTTAGAAAGCTGAAATCCCTCGGGTTAGTCAACGAAACAAGAAAAAGCCAGTGGGTATATTATTCCCTTAATGTTGAAGATAAGCCCTATATTAAGGCGGTCCTTGACCATGCACCCGATTTGAGTACATTGTTAAAGACCATGGAGGAAAGAGGACGCCCGGTTTGTGACTAGTACTGGAGGTTCGTTATGTCGCCTGATATCATCGCGGCCGTTGTTATTTTTCTGCTCACGTTAACGTTCGTCATATGGCAGCCAAGAGGACTAAATATTGGTTGGTCGGCTACGGGCGGAGCTGTCTTGGCTTTATCGTTCGGTGTAGTAAATTTTGATGATGTCATCACGGTAACCGGTATAGTCTGGAACGCGACGCTTGCGTTTGTTGCGATCATTTTGATCTCTCTCATATTGGACGAAATCGGTTTTTTCGAGTGGTCCGCGCTGCATATGGCTCGGCTTGCCAAAGGGAACGGCAACTTAATGTTTGTTTACGTCGTTTTGCTGGGAGCGGCTGTCGCAGCGTTGTTTGCAAATGACGGAGCCGCATTAATTCTTACTCCCATCGTACTGGCAATGGTGCGGGCTTTAAAGTTTCCCGACGCCATGGTATTACCGTTCATAATGGCCAGCGGATTTATTGCGGATACGACATCGCTGCCTCTGGTTGTCAGCAACCTTGTGAACATCGTCTCTGCGGATTATTTTGACATTGGTTTCGTGGAATATGCTTCAAGAATGATTGTTCCGAATTTCTTCTCATTATTTGCAAGTATTATGGTTCTTTATTTGTTCTTTAGGAAAAGCATTCCGAACAACTACAATATGGCGCAATTAAAGCAACCTAAAGACGCGGTTAAAGATCCTGCGCTGTTTAAGATGTCGTGGTTCATATTGGCGATACTTCTGATCGCTTATTTAACCAGCGAATTTGCACGCATTCCGGTTTCTTTCGTCGCCGGCGCCGTTGCAATCATTTTTATATTGGCAGCGAGAAGAAGTCCGGCAATCCAAACCAAGAAGCTTATTTTTGGCGCGCCGTGGGCGGTTGTCGTATTTTCCATCGGGATGTATGTCGTTGTTTACGGTTTGCGAAATGTCGGGTTGACGGACATGCTTGGCGAAGCGATTCAAGTCGTTGCCGATCAAGGATTGTTTGCGGCAACAATCGGGATGGGGTTCTTGGCGGCGATCCTCTCCTCGATTATGAATAATATGCCTACGGTTATGATCGATGCAATCGCAATCAAAAGCACGGCAACCGAAGGGGTTATTAGGGAGAGTCTCGTTTATGCAAATGTGATCGGCTCCGATCTCGGGCCTAAAATTACGCCGATCGGTTCTCTGGCCACGCTGCTGTGGCTGCACGTTTTGTCTAAAAAAGACGTCAAGATCACATGGGGATACTATTTCAAGATTGGCGTCATTTTAACGATTCCAACGCTGTTTATTACACTTATAGGGCTTTATTTATGGCTTTACTTTATCAATGCATTCAATACAAGTATCTGGCTGTCCATCGCCGTCATTGCTTTGGTGCTGCTCCTTATGATTGTTATTGTTAGAAGTATTCAGGTTTACAGACAGGCTAAACGAGGACAGGAAACGGGATAATCCCGAATCAGCAAGGTTTTTTAGGTTATACAGCATACGAAAGAGGAGAGGTTAACGTGGAGAAAAAACCTTTAGTTTACTTTTTGTGTACAGGAAATTCTTGCAGAAGCCAAATCGCCGACGGGTTCTTGAAGGCGTTGGGCGGGGACAAGTTTGAGGTGAAAAGCGCCGGCCTTGAAGCTCACGGATTAAACCCAAGAGCCGTACAAGTGATGAAAGAAACAGGTGTTGATATTAGCGGCCATACGTCGGACGTTATTGACCCGGAGATTCTCAATAAAGCCGATTATGTCATTACCCTTTGCGGTCATGCAGACGAGCATTGCCCTGTTATCAGCAACAAAAATGTCGTCAAATGGCACTGGGGCTTCGAAGATCCCGCCAAGGCGACAGGCAGCGAAGAGGAAATCATGGCTAAGTTCCGTGAAGTAAGGGACAGCATTAAAGAGCGGATATCCGCTTTTGTCAGGGAAGGGAAATAAGCGGAATGAACGGCGAAAAACAGTATCAGGCGTTAGTTGGAGAACAGATTTTCTTTGGCGGAGCGAATGACGTTGAACAAATGATCAAAGACGACAACTGCGAAATTATCGTAGATCTTAGGGCCGAAGCGGAGCAATGCGCCTATCCGGCCGGCGGCGTTCAATGGATCAAAATCCCGATCGGGGACGATTCCGGCGAAAACTTGGATGAGTTATTCAAAGATGCGGTAGATGCAATAACGACAGCTTACTCCGATAACAAGAAGGTCGGCTTTCATTGCGGCGGAGGAAAGGGCCGCACCGGCGCTGTCGCGATTGCAACGCTGTTGGCTCTGGGGTTAGCTTCCAATGTGGAAGAAGCCGAACAAAAGGTAAAGGAGATCCGCCCGGTTGTAAACGTAAAACCTTTCCAAAAAGAAGCGCTGTTACGCTTGGCGTGCTCAATTATCTTGGCTTCTAGGTGAATGACACGGAACAAGTGTTGGCCATGGGAGAACAAAGGTGACACGTAGTTGTCCGCAAGAAACTATTATGACTCCTATGAAAAATGCTATGCGGTTGCTTCGGCAACCGTTTATTTGTTTTTTTGGGTCATATTTTCGTTATGTTTAAAAACTGATGAAAATTATCATTGACTTGGAGTTAACTCCAAGTTGTAAACTCCTTAGAGAGGAGGATCATACAAGGGGACGCCACCTTTCAAAAATAGAGCGAAGGAGTAGAGAAAAAACATGTGTGAGACCCATGTTCTAAGTGTATCAAGCGCAAAAGCGCCGTTTGAAAAGACCACTATTGAGCGTAGAGAATTACGAGCGGACGACGTCTTAATCGATATTAAGTTTTGCGGTATTTGCCACTCCGACATTCACAATGCTTACGATGAATGGGGAGGCGGAATGTTCCCGATGGTTCCCGGTCACGAAATGGCCGGAGTCGTAAGAGCAGTCGGACCGGAAGTTACGAGATTTGCCGTTGGCGATCGCGTAGGTGTCGGATGCTTTGTCGACTCCTGCGGACAATGCGAATACTGCCTCCGCGGCGAGGAGCAATTTTGTACGAAAGGCGTTGTTTTATCCTATAATTCCTTAGATTACGACGGCAATCCGACATACGGAGGATACAGCCAAAAAATCGTTGTAAAGGAAGATTTCGTGGTCCGTATTCCGGACGCTCTGGATTTGGATGTTGCAAGTCCGTTATTATGTGCCGGCATCACCACATACTCTCCTTTGAAAAAATGGAACGCCGGCGAAGGGAAGAAGGTTGCCGTTGTGGGGATGGGAGGACTTGGCCACCTGGCGGTCCAATATGCGCATGCTTTGGGTGCTGAAGTAACGGTCATGAGTCAGTCTTTGAAAAAGAAAGACGAAGCCCTGAGTTTGGGCGCAGATCACTACTTTGCAACCAGTGATGCCGCTACATTTACCAAGTTGGCTAATAGTTTCGACCTCATCTTAAACACCGTGTCTGCAAATCTCGATGTTGATGCGTATTTATCCTTGCTTCGTGTAGATGGAACGCTTGTAAATGTCGGTGCGCCAGGCCAGTCGGATAAATACAATGTATTCTCCTTAATCATGCATCGGCGCAGCATTGCAGGTTCACTCGTTGGCGGAATCCGGGAAACGCAAGAGATGCTCGATTTCTCCGCTCGCCACGGCATTGCCCCTAAAATTGAGGTAATCCGTGCCGACGAAGTAGATAAAGCGTATGAGCGTGTTCTCCGCAGTGATGTGCGTTATCGATTCGTTATTGACATGTCGACATTGTAACTTGTAAAGACGCTTTCTATGGTCTTGAATCGGCTCTGATGGAAGGATGGGTTAGCCAATTCAATTGGTTGACCCATCTTTTGATCAAATTGACAATTATATCGTGGATTTGAGGAGGTGAAGGCGCATGGCGACGACGATTACTGAAATAAGCGAAAAGTTTGATATTCCACAGGATACACTCCGCTATTATGAACGTATCGGACTGATTCCTCGTGTAAACCGCAATAAAAGCGGGATCAGGGATTATACGGAAGAAGATTGCAGGTGGGTCGAATTTATCAAATGTATGCGAAATTCCGGTCTTCCAATTGAAGTGCTGATTGAGTATGTCGGGCTGTTTCAACAGGGCGATGAAACCATTGAGGCAAGAAAAGAGCTCTTAATCGGGCAGCGGAAGCAGCTTACAAAAAGAGTGGAGGATATGAAGAGAACGTTGGAACGCCTGGATTACAAAATTGCAAGTTATGAACAGTCAGTAGTTGAAACAGAAAAAGCATTAAGAAGACCAGGGGATTAGTTGAGGAGTATTAACAACGTGGAGCGTTATCTGCCGGATGCGGTTCAAGAATCTTTTTCCCGATACGTCCAACGCAAAACCAGCATAGCGGCAAAGCCCGCCGCAGTGAATCCCGCACAAATTAGAAAAAGCGTTCTCGGCCCGACCGTTTCATAAAGATATCCGCCAAGAGCGCCCGCGATCGCCATGGCAAGCGCGCCTTGGACAGCGCATACATCGTCTGACCGCTCGCCCGCAACGACCGGTCCGTCAAATATTCCACAAGCTGTGCGGCGGTATAAATATAAAACCCGAACGAAACGCTGTGCAGCAGTTGAATCAGGATGATATGGAACGGCGCGGTCGCAAAGCTCATCAGCAGCCAACGCACCGCAAATACCCCGGTCGCGGCAAGTAGCAGGTTAATCATCGATGCCCCATTCGGCTTCGAGAAGCGGTCCAGCAGCAAAAACAACGGCACCTCAAGAATGGCCGCCACAAACATCGACCAACCGATGCTCGTCTCCGTTCCTCCTAAATCCTCCACAAACAAAGATAAATATTGCGCGTTAATCGCATTCGGAATAAAGATGAACAAGCTAGCCAGCAAAAACAGGGCGAACTTGCCTTGCAGCAGTACGCCAGCCGATTCCCGAAACGTGATCGGCTGCATCCGTTTCTTGGCTTTGGCCGGAGGCCGGTGCAGCATCAGCCCGAGTCCGAAGGCGACCAGCATCGCCGTCCCATACACCCATCCAAGCCGACCGATACCCAGCGATTCAATGACCGGACCGGCCGCAAGAACGATCACCGCGTAGCCTAAAGATCCCCAGAGCCGGAAAGATCCGAATCGAAGCTCCGTATTTTCGATTGTCTGGAATACCTGTGAATTGTTAATCGGATTGATTGCGGTATTAAAAAAATAATAGAGCATCATTCCGATAAAAACGAGATAAAACGTCTTGACGTGGTATAGAAACTGGCTGGCAAGAAACGCACCCGCTATGAGAATGAGCAGCGTGAGCTTAATGTTTTGCAGCCTGTCGCTGAAAAAGCCCCACAACGGATTGGAGAATATCGCCACGATCGGTCCAATCGTCAGCAGCACGCCGATTTCGGTCGGCGAGAAGCCGTTGTGCTGCAAATAAAGCGGCAGGAACGGCAGGAACAGCGCAATCGTGCCGTACATGAAAAACATAAAAAGCTTTAACCGAAAATAGATGAACCGCTCCGACGACACCTTCATGATGACAGCTCCCGATGAAACATGATACTACTGGTCTATCATAATTCTAGCGGATTGACAATGCATGAACGGACTGGAACGGCGCATTTTCATATCTCCCACAACCTCTTCCAATGGTTAAACAAACCAATGACAAAATTGCCGGGTTTGAATAAGTTTAAAGGCTTCTTATAATCCTTCAACAATACGTTTCGCACGGGTCGATACTTCGCGCAGCAGCTCTTCCTCGTCGATCGTAATCAGCTGCCGATGCTTCATTAATACTTTACCGTTGACGATCGTTGTGTCCACATCCGCTCCGTTGACGGAATAGGCGAGCAGCGAATGAATATCGTGGACCGGCTGCAAATGGGGTTTTCTCATGTCGATTAGAATGATATCCGCCTTTTTGCCGGGTTCAAGCGTTCCAACCTCCGAATCGATAGTTAGCAGCTTGGCGCTCTCTATCGTTGCCATTCGGAGCACTTGTTCGGCGGGAAGCCTTTCGGGATCGCCGTAGTCCAATTTTTGCAGCCATGTCGCCGCCTTTATTTCTTCAAACATGTCCAACGTAGTCGCGCTTCCGGCACCGTCCGTTCCTATTCCTACCGTGATTCCTTGTTTCATCATTTCGGTAACAGGGGCAATTCCGCATCCGAGTTTCACATTGCTGACAGGGTTATGGCATACCCCGCCGCGCATGCCTTTCAATACCCTGATATCCCGCCGGTTCAAATGAACGCTGTGCGCCAACAAAACATGAGTCCGTTCAAACAAACCGAGATCATACAAGTATTCGGTCGGTGTCTGATTGTAAGTCTCTCTTATTTTGATTACTTCCTCTTTGGTTTCCGCTAGATGTGTGTGCAGGGGGATTTGTCTTTTTTGCGCCAGCAGCACGACCTCCTCCAACCCTTGGGGCGGGCATGTATAAGGGGAGTGGGGTCCCAGCATGGTCGTAATTCTGCCGTCGGCTTTGCCGGACCAACGGTCAATAAGGTCAAGCGCTTCTGTCATCCGTTTGCCGCCGTCATTTTGTAAAAACACCAATCCCCTCGTTAACGAGGCCCGCATCCCGACTTCCTCGACAACCTTCGCAATTTCATTCATGTGGATGTACATATCCGCAAATGCAGTGGTCCCCGATTTGATCATCTCCGCCATCGCAAGCTTTGCGCCCCAATAAATATCTTCAGGCGTCATTCTGGCTTCTGCGGGGAGCATCTTTCTTTCCAGCCAATCCATAAGCTTGAGATCATCCGAAAATCCGCGCAGCAAGCTCATCGGCGAGTGTTGATGCGCGTTGATCAATCCGGGCATCGCTGTCATGCCTTCGCCGTGAATGATTTCGTCGAAGTCGGCATTAATTTGGGGTTGAATATCCGCAATGCGATCCCCGTCAATGAAAATGTCTCCGACGAAGGGAGCCTCACCGTTCATTGTTACAATCATGGCGCCTTTAATTAAGATTGTCATATTAGTCCTCCAACTTTTATTTTGCTCATATGATAAACCTTCTCGTTACGTCAAGGTCAATGCATGAATGGCTGCTTGTTCGTATGATTGAAGCATCTTCCCTGAAATGATGGGATAAGATGGAATGTTGTGGTATATATAGTGCATGGCATTCGTTTATACTGTAACCAATGTCCGAAAGAGGTGCAGGCGTGAAGAAATCATCTGTTTTACCGGAAAATAAACCGATACAAAACGGCCGCCTCCTGAGTAGTGACAATCTGGGATGGGATCAAATTTCACTCTCCAAGTGGCAAGGGGTTGCCCCTCAGGAAGCTTTTGAGTCATCGTTATCCAAGCATCTGATTGTCATTCATACCACCCCCGGCCCGGTCAAGGTGTTTGAACGAGGTGACGGATTAAATGAAGAGGGGATCGCCCGCCCCGGGGACATCAACCTTTTCTCCGCAGGAGAGATGAGCTATTGCCGCTGGGAGGCCGATCTTTCTTTTCTTCGTTTGGAACTCGATCCCGCATTCGTGAAACAAGTTGCCCAGCAATCCGATTTCATGACCTCCGGCGGAAATATTGTACTGAACCATAAGCTCCGTATTAATGACCCTAAGCTGTTTCATTTAAGCCAATGGCTGCTCGATGAGCTTCAAAGCGACGGAGCAGGCGGCAAGCTTTATATCGACTCGCTGATCAATCTCCTGACGGTCCATCTTCTGCAAAGTTATACTTCCGCCTCAAAGAAAAAGCCGGCCGTACCCAGTAAATTGACGGAACAGCAGGTCTCGCGGGCCATCGAATATATGCACGCCAATATAGAGCGGGAAATATCATTGGAGGAGCTCGCGGCCGTAACGAATATGAGTCAATCATATTTGAGCCGTCTTTTTAAACAAGCTACGGGACTCAGTCCGCATCAGTACTTCATCAATATCCGCATTGATAAAGCAAAATCCCTCATTCAGAGCCGCAACTTTACGATGGCGGAAATCTCCGCCGCTCTCGGGTTTACGGACCAAAGTCATATGAACCGGCATTTCAAGCGAATCACCGGTTTGTCCCCCAGAGAGTTTCTTCTCACACGTTCAAGCTTGATTCACGGGAGTGAACTGAATGAACAATGAAAAATTGATTCAAAAGTTTGATAAACAAGCAAAAGTGTACGAAATGAGAAGGAGAAAGCAGTCGGAAAAGAAGTGGCGTGAAAAACTAATCCGCAGCGCAAGAGGAACGGTTCTGGAAGTCGGGGTCGGCGCTGGAGCGAATTTTCAATTTTATTCTCAAGACGTAGAAGTAACGGCAGTCGATTTCAGTAAGGAAATGCTAAGTAAAGCAGAGGAAGCGGTTGTTGAAAGCGGTGTTCGAGCGAAATTCATTCACTCTGACATTGAATCGCTTTCGTTTCCGGACGACGCATTTGACACCGTTGTATCCACATTGACTCTATGCGGATACCAGGATCAAGGTATTGACGTCATTCAATAAATGGTGCAAGCGTGACGGTTTGATTCTTCTAATGGAACACGGACTTAGTTCAAATCGATTCGTCGGTTATTTACAAACGGCGATCGATCCTGTTTTTATTAAAGTTTCCGGCTGTCATCTGAACCGCGATTTGACTCAAATTTTTCAACAGTCCAATATTCGAATTAACAAAGTGGAGCATTATCTGCTTGATGCGGTTCAATTGGTATGGGCTGCGCCGAATAAAGATGTTGGTGGAGAGTATAATCCAGAAGAAACTGTGCGGCAGGAAGAGGGCGTACGGGGACAATAGCGAAATTGTATCATGAAGCCAAATTGAATAAGGAGAATCGTAATTCATGGAAACCAACCGGCAAGCGGGGGCTCGCAGCGGTATGACAAGCAAGCCCGGTGCGCTTATGGAAGTCCTCGGCGTATCGACGAAACTCGGATTAACTTCATTCGGGGGGCCGATCGCCCACCTCGGCTATTTTCACGACGAATACATTCGCCGCCGCAAGTGGATGGATGAGCGCAGTTACGCCGATTTGGTGGCATTGTGCCAGTTTCTGCCCGGACCGGCCAGCAGCCAGGTCGGTATCGGCATCGGCGTCATTCGTGCAGGTCTGCTAGGCGGTTTGATTGCATGGCTCGGCTTTACGCTGCCCTCTGTCATTGCGCTGGTTCTATTCGCCTTATTGCTTCAAGGCTTTGATATTGGCGGCGCAGGATGGATTCACGGGCTTAAAATCGTCGCCGTAGCGATTGTCGCTCATGCGATTCTTGGTATGGGACAGAAACTGACACCTGACCGGAACCGGGCGACCATCGCGATTATTGCGGCATCCGTCACCCTTTTGTGGCAGACGGCGTTCAGTCAGGTGCTGTTGATCATTGCGGCGGGTATAATCGGACTTTGGATGTACCGAAAAACGGCAATTCCGGAAGCTCCCAACTTGCCGGTGCCTGTAAGCCGTGGTCTTGCTGTCATTTGTCTAGTTCTCTTTTTTGGTTTATTGATCGCGCTGCCTCTGCTCCGACAGTTTTTCGCCGGTGGTTGGCTGCCGTTATTCGACAGCTTTTATCGTGCAGGTTCTCTTGTATTCGGAGGGGGTCACGTTGTACTCCCCTTGCTTGAAAGGGAATCGGTGCCCGCCGGATGGGTGAGCAGCCAGGACTTCCTCGCCGGCTACGGCGCAACGCAAGCGGTTCCCGGACCGTTATTCACCTTTGCCGCATACTTAGGGGCGATGGCAAACGGAATTTCTGGGGCTTTAATCGCGACCGGGGCTATTTTTCTGCCCGCATTCTTGTTAATCATAGGAGCTCTTCCGTTTTGGAATTCCCTACGTAAAAGTCCGAAGGTACAGGGCGCTTTGATCGGCATCAATGCAGCGGTTGTGGGCATCCTTCTCGCCGCGCTGTATAATCCGTTGTGGACTACTGCGATTTTGACTCCCGCTGATTTTGCGTTGGCTGCGATTTTGTTTATTTTGCTGGTCTTCTGGAAAGTGCCGCCTTGGGTAGTTGTTTTGTCAGGAGCAATAGGAGGAACTCTTGTTTCTTATTTGTAAAGCTGCGCTTCAAACTTCACACCAGCCACTTTGATGCCCAAGCATAGATTTCCCTAATGATCGGTTCAACTTCTCTGCCTTTTTCCGTCATTTGATATTCTACTCTGGGAGGAACTTCAGCATAAATCGTCCGGGTCACCATTCCGGCGGCTTCGAGCTCCTTTAACCGCTCGGAGAGAAGGCGGCCGCTGGCATCGGTATCATCTTCAAGCTGATAAAAACGTTTGGGACCGGAAAGAAGATGATACAAAATAATAATTACCCATTTCTTGCCCAATATCTCCATTGCTTCGGTCACGAGGCATTTTTTTTGTTCATTCATATGGATCCCTCTAATCTGTTAAGGTACTTATTATTATAACATAAAGAAATGACTTGAAATAATAAAGTTACTATTATATAGTTTTATTACAAATAGTAAGTGAAGTGAAGCCGGATTTCCCTCCGAGTGATCTTTTTTTGTTTTATTACTTACTTTTAATAATATAGTTGTATTTAATCACTTTTGAAAGCGGGGTAATAACATGGTTCCAGCTTTATTTATCGGTCACGGTTCGCCAATGCTGGCCCTTTCAATTGTCGGTGAATCCGATTTTGCCGCCCAAGGAACAATATAACATCGGCATGGCGCTGCAAGGGCTTGGTGCGGAAAACATTCTGGTCATCGGAAGCGGGACTACGGTGCACAATCTTCGTTGGTTTTTCCCTGATGCCGCGGAACCAAAACCTGAAGCGCTACAATTTGATGATTGGATCATTGACAAAGTGCAAAGCCGGGATATCGATTCGTTGGATCGTTATGTGGAGTCGGCGCCTCATGCGCGGTTGGCGGTTCCGAGGGCGGAACATTTCGCACCGCTCTTTCTGGCCATGGGCAGTGGAGAAGGGGAGAAAACTCCTGTTGTCATTCATCGCTCATATGAATTTGGCACATTGAGCAATTTGTGTTTCGAATTTTAATTGAGGTGACAGAACTATGCCCGCTACAAAAATTTTCGACCCGCAAGTCGTATCGCTATTGCAAGAGAAAGTGCAATTGATCCAAACCGGCGAGGGAGCAATATATCTTGTCGGACCCATTAATTTACCGGTTAACCTGATGGGGGAAACCGTCGAGTTCAGGTGGTATTGCTGGCTTAATTGCAGCGAAGTGACGGACGATATGGAGCGTATTATCGCCAAGCTGTCTTCCGCCAATTTAGCCGAATTTCAACAATCGAGCGTACTGGTCCATGGGGATTTCCGAAACGTCGATCACGCATTGATCCGGTTCCACTCCATCTGTCACACCGGAGATATTTTCGGCAGCAAACGCTGCGATTGCGGATATCAGTTGAAACAGTCAATGAAGCATATTGCCGAACACGGCCATGGCGCTCTGTTTTATTTGGCCAATCATGAAGGCAGGGGCATCGGGTTGTTCAGTAAAGCGATGGCTTATATTCTACAGGAGAACGGATACGATACCGTGGATGCCAACCATAAGCTTGGGTTTGTCGATGATGCGCGCGATTACAGCGATGCGATAGAAGTGCTGAAAGCGCTCCGGACCAAGCCTGTAACGCTCATTACGAACAACCCGAGAAAGCTGGAGGCGTTAAAAGCGGCAGGCATGGACGTCGAGGACCGGGTGCAGCTTTGGGGAGATGTCTCCGAATACAACGAGAAATATTTGAAGACGAAAATTGAGCGGTCCGGACACTTGAATGAAGGCGAAGGCTGCTGCCACAACGATTGATTCCTTAGACGGACTACGGTCCAGACGCAACCGAATTATGGTATAGTGTTCATAGTTCGCAAGGAAAAGGAGTCAACACGGTATGACGAAACGATTGATTTTGGCGGAAAAGCCTTCGGTCGCGCGGGATCTGGCGCGTGTGCTCAAATGCGGTAAAAAAGGGGACGGGTTTCTGGAGGGGGCGAACGACATCGTCACCTGGGCGTTAGGTCACTTGGTGACGCTGGCGGATCCCGAATCCTATGACGATAAATATAAAACGTGGCGACTGGAAGACCTGCCGATGCTGCCGGAGCGTCTGCAACTGACGGTCATCCGACAGTCGAGCAAGCAGTTCGCCGCGGTGAAGTCGCAGCTAGTCCGAAAAGACGTGAGCGAAATTGTGATTGCGACGGACGCCGGCCGAGAGGGAGAGCTGGTCGCGCGCTGGATTATCGAGAAGGCGAACGTCCATAAGCCGATCAAGCGGCTGTGGATTTCTTCCGTCACGGACAAAGCAATTCAGGACGGATTCCGCCAACTAAAGCCAGGGAAGGACTACGAGAATTTATATTATTCCGCAGTCGCACGTTCGGAAGCCGATTGGTACGTCGGACTCAATGCAAGTCGGGCGCTGTCGACGAAATTCAACGCGCAGCTCAACTGCGGTCGCGTTCAGACGCCTGTGGTGGCGATCATCGCGCAGCGGGAAGACGAGATTAACCATTTTCAACCGAAAACGTATTACGGCATCGAAGCGCACACGAATGAGAAGCTGGTCTTAACGTGGCAGGACGGCAATGGGAGCAGCCGTAGCTTCGATGCGGAACGCGTGGCGGCGATCGTGAACAAGCTCGGTCGCCAGAATGCGGTCGTGACGCAGATTGACCGGAAGCCGAAGAAGGCGTACGCGCCGTCTCTGTACGATCTGACGGAGCTGCAGCGCGACGGCAATAAGCAGTTCGGCTTTTCCGCGAAGGATACCCTTAGCATTATGCAGAAGCTGTACGAGCAGCATAAGGCGGTCACCTATCCCCGTACGGATTCGCGGTATTTGTCTTCGGATATGGTCAATACGATTCCGGATCGTCTCCGAGGCTGCGGCGTCGGTCCGTACCGCGCGCTGGCGGCGAAGGTGTTGAAAAAGGGGATCCCGGCTTCCGCCGCGTTCGTCGACGACAGTAAGGTAAGCGACCATCATGCGATCGTACCGACGGAGGAGTCGGTGAATTTGTCCGCGCTCAACGATAAGGAGCGGAAGATCTACGACCTGATCGTGCGGCGGTTCCTGGCCGTGTTATATCCGCCGTTCGAGTACGAGCAGCTGACCGTGCACGCGGCGATCGGCGGCGAGGCGTTCGTGGCGCGGGGGAAGACGGTGCTGCAGGCGGGCTGGAAGGAAGCGTACGACCATTCGTTCAACGAAGAGGAGGCGCCGGACGACATCCGGGAGCAGCTCCTTCCGCGAATCGAGAAGGGTCACACACTGGCGATCCGGCTGATCGCCCAGACGTCGGGGCAGACGAAGCCGCCAGCGCGATTTAATGAAGCGACGTTGCTTTCAGCGATGGAAAACCCGGCGCCTTTCCTGGCGGCGGACCAACGACAGCTGAGCGATACGCTCAAGTCGACGGGCGGCCTCGGGACGGTTGCGACGCGCGCGGATATCATCGAGAAGCTGTTCAACTCGTTCCTCATCGAGAAGCGCGGAGGCAAGGACATCTACCTCACATCGAAGGGAAAGCAGCTCTTGGAGCTCGTCCCGGCCGACTTGAAATCTCCGGCGCTGACGGGAGAATGGGAGAGGAAGCTGGAGCGAATCGCGAAGGGGCAACTGAAGAAGGACCTTTTCATAGCTGAGATCAAGCAGTATACGAGAACGGTCGTTTCCGAAATCAAGGGCAGCGACAAGACATACAAGCACGAGAATCTGACCCGAAAGGCTTGCCCGGACTGCGGGAAAGCGATGCTAGAGGTGAACGGGAAGAAGGGGAAGATGCTCGTCTGCCAGGACCGCGAATGCGGACACCGGAAAAACATCTCGCTCGTAACGAACGCCCGTTGTCCGCAATGCAGGAAGAAGCTGGAGCTTCGCGGCGAGGGAGAGGGGCAAATTTTCGTCTGTGCGTGCGGCTATCGCGAGAAGCTGTCGGCGTTCCAAGCGCGGCGCGAGAAGGAAACGGGCGGCGGCAAGATGGATAAGCGGTCGGTGCAAAAATTCCTGCAGACGCAGCGGCAGGAGGAGCCGATCAATAATGCGCTTGCGGAAGCTTTGAAAAAGTTGCAGCTTGGCGGGGACGATGGGGGCAAATAAGCGGGAGACCAGAAGCCAACTAGATTCAGTGTATTCACGAAAAAGTATAATTTTAGGTCATGTACAATTATTTAAATCTATAAATAATAGTGATACACTATGATAGGGTTAATCCAGAGAAAGTTGTGTGACTAGGTCGCGCCTTGGCTTGCTGTAGCGCCTAAGCAGGAGCGCCTACATCCTTTCTGCAATTCTTAGGGTATAAGGACGGTAAAAATGAGCAACGGACA
This sequence comes from Paenibacillus alkalitolerans, assembly GCF_016482785.1. Lineage (GTDB taxonomy): Bacteria > Bacillota > Bacilli > Paenibacillales > YIM-B00363 > Paenibacillus_AE > Paenibacillus_AE alkalitolerans. Next base: position 58,194 of record NZ_JAEMXM010000003.1, read on the forward strand.
AACTAGAACAGACGTTATCTTAATTGGTGCCGGAATCATGAGCGCGACTTTGGGGTCATTGCTGAAACAATTAGTACCGGACTGGGAAATTACAGTCTTTGAGAGGCTCGCAAACGCAGGAGAGGAAAGCTCTAACGAATGGAATAATGCGGGAACGGGGCATGCGGCACTGTGCGAGCTTAACTACACCGTCGAACAACCGGACGGATCCATAGATATTAGCAAAGCTATAAAAATTAATGAAGAGTATCAGATTTCAAAGCAGTTTTGGTCTTATCTTATAAACAGCAATCTGATACGTAATCCGCGGGACTTTATCGTGTCATTGCCTCATATGAGTTTTGTACAAGGGGAACAAAATGTAACGTTTTTAAAGAAACGTTTCGAAGCGCTATCTGACAATCCTTTGTTTCAAGGTATGGAATTTTCCGATGACCCGGGAAAACTGATGGAATGGATTCCGCTTATGATGAAAGAACGCACATTGAATGAACCTATAGCGGCAACAAGAATCGAATGTGGAACCGATGTCAACTTTGGCGCTTTAACGCGTATATTGTTTGACCACTTAAAGAGTAAAAACGTCGATATAAAATTCAAACATAATGTTGATGATATTAAACGTACCAGCGACGGCTCGTGGGAATTGAAAGTGCGGAATGTCGATAGCGGTACCGTCGAACGGCATACTGCAAAATTCGTCTTTATCGGCGGCGGGGGAGGAAGCCTGCATTTGCTGCAAAAATCCGGTATTCCTGAAGGAAAAGGTATTGGAGGATTTCCGGTAAGCGGAATATTTATGGTGTGTACCAATCCCGATGTTGTGGCGCAGCATCATGCAAAAGTATACGGCAAAGCTAAGGTTGGCGCTCCGCCAATGTCTGTTCCGCATCTTGACACAAGATATATCGATAATAAAAAATCGTTGCTCTTTGGACCGTTTGCCGGCTTCTCGCCAAAGTTCTTAAAAACCGGTTCAATGTTCGATTTAGTAACTTCCGTAAAACCGAATAATGTCTTAACTATGTTGGCAGCAGGCGCAAAAGAGATGTCATTGACAAAATACCTGATCCAGCAAGTTATGTTATCGAAAGAGCAGCGCATGGAAGAGTTACGCGAGTTTATCCCGAACGCCAAAAATGAGGATTGGGATTTAGTGGTAGCTGGGCAACGTGTGCAGGTTATCAAAGATACTCCTGCCGGCAAAGGAACGCTTCAATTTGGTACGGAAGTTATTAGTGCCGCTGACGGGTCGATAGCTGCATTGCTCGGCGCTTCTCCGGGTGCTTCTACCGCCGTTTCCGTCATGCTTGAGTTAATAAAAAAATGTTTTCCGCAACATATAAAAGCGTGGGAACCGAAAATAAAAGAAATGATTCCTTCTTATGGCGTGTCACTGTTGAAAAACCCGGACCTTATCCGCGAAATTCATGCTTCAACAGCGCGGACGCTTGATCTAAGCGAAAACTTGCAGTTACAGATAGCACGCCGAACCGTATCATAACCAGTTCCGGAAGCGGATCGGGAGTTCGGAATAAATTAATAAAACAGCGGCAGTCTAAGACTTATTATGCGTCTTAGGCAGCCGCTGTTCGCGTTTCATGTCCCGACGAGTTTCAATGTTCTGGAAGTAACGATTGCCGCTGCCCAATATGACTGTTAAATGGCGTGCCGTAACTTATTCGTAATAAGTATCGTCTAATCTTCTGTAAGTAAATGGAGATGCGTGAGTGGGAGAGAGGAGACCTTTTTCATGAGAAAGTTAATAGTTTTTTTGCTGCTAGCAATATGTTTCGTTTATGCAATTCCTTCAACCTATGCTGCTGACGTGGGAAAGAAGCCGCTAAACGAAGTGTTCGACCGGATGGTGATCGTTCCGTACGACTTTCAGGGTAAGGCATTTGTAAACGGGCAAAAGTCCGATGTTTACGAAGGTTATCGGATGTATGACAGAAACGGGCGCGTCTTGGTCCCGATCCGGTTAATGGGTTATCTCGCAGCTCAGGTTGGTACTAACTATTGGGATGTGAGCTGGAACCAGCAGAAGCCGGATGAAGTGCTCTTAACGAGCCAAGCATTACATAAGACAATCAAATTTACCGTTAACAGCAAAACGATGCTGGTCAACAAGCAGCCCGTTGCTTTGGATGTGCCGCCGCAGCAAATAAACGGCCGAATCGTACTGCCACTGAGAAGTGCGGCATTAGCTTTGGAGAAAAAAATCGATTGGTTGGACGGATTGATTCTAATCGGTGACGAGTCCGTAGATTTACAGCATCCGCAGACATTGGCCATCAAGGATAAAATCAAAAAAGAGCTGACAGACACCCGCAAACGGATTGACTATGAGAAAGCGGCAAACCCAATTGCGAAATACGGTAATTCCGTTTATTACGTCAAGAGCGTTTATACGGATAGAGAAGTAATAGAGGAGCTCTATAGGAAAGAAGACGGGAAGAAGGAAGTTAAAGTACAAGTGTCGGGGAAGCCGCTGCTTCACTCCGCAAAGGTCATTGGCGATGAGCTTTATTACGTTTCAATTGTGAATAACATAAGCGAACTTTATGCATTCAGCTTTGCCGAGACTAAATCCAGGAAAATTTGTACGATTACAGAGTGGAAACCGGCAGACGGATGGTTGGATGACATTATGGAAATCGATAACGAGCTGTATATCAACCTGCACACCGGCGATTTAACAATGGGTGGCGAGACGTTATACAAGGTTGAAAACGGTGCTCTCAAGAAGGTACTGTCGGCAAAGAGTCTCATCAAGTTTGCGAAGGACCGGGACAATATTTACTTTACGGACTTCAGGTTCATGAGCGGTCCTGCTAATAACTTATTCCTGGTCGACAACACATCAGGGAAAGATACGATGATCGGAGAAGACAGCTTTGCGTATGGGGTTAGCCGCACATTCACTGAAAATGGCGGAGTTAGTTACGGAGTGAGCGAAGCATTGTACATCAAAGACGGTTACCTCTACACGTTAGGGTATAAAGAAAGCGATCCTGAGGATAAAAGCTCCGTGTACAAAATCAATCTTGCGGATCGGACGCAGGTCAAGCTGACTTCTCCGGCCAAAGATTTCTGGATGGTCGATAACCAAATTTATTATATCGATTCGAGCTCGGGTTACTTGCACCGGGTGGATTTGGATGGAGGAAACAATCAGGTTCTGGTTGAAAGAAATGTGCTGCATGCTCAATTCCATGGCGGAAATGTTTACTACACGGCGAATGTAAGCGGCACCTCTTCCAATTTAGGACAGTTGTATCGGTATAATATCGCGAATAAGCAGGAAGTTAAGCTGGGCGGTAATTCGATCAATTCGTTCTATGTGGGGGAAGCCGGCGTTTATTTTATATCCAACGGATATGAACCGGGGGTGTTTAAGGCTGATGCGGACGGTCGCATTGTTTCCTTAATGAAGGATAATGTGAATAACGCGGTTTTAACCGATGCCGGAATGGTATACACGCTGACTTATAAGGAAGGAGTATATTCAGGCAAGTAAATTCCGAGAAACACAAACAGAGGGGCCTCAATGACTCTCGGGACGATAGACGAAACCCGCTTGTTGCAATGCCTGTGCCGATACATACATTGGTTTCCCCCGATGCAGTCATAAGGATGGCGATTGGGTGTCGCATTAATTCAAAGGGGCTAACCGTAAGTCAATTGACATACGGAATAGCCCTTTGAGTTCAGGAATTAATTGCCTCGAATTTGGCGCCACATGGTGACCATATCGATCCAACCGCGGTGTTCCGCAATCTTGCCGTCGACGACACGATATTGTCGGTAAAGTGTGACATCAATCGTATTGCCCGTCGGCGCAGTCCCAAAGAACATGCCTTGATGCGTGCCTTTCACGGTCATTCTCACGAGCACCTTGTCTCCTTGGCCGATGATCTCTTCCACTGTGTAACGTTTATCGGGAAATGCCGCCAAAATGTTCCCGGCAAATAGTTTCAGACCCTCCTTAGATTGATAAGCGAGCTCTTGATAATCGTCCGACAGAAAGCGATCCACGCATTCCAATTCGCTATTATTCCAAAAAGCCTCAATAAACGCGGTTACCGTTTCAATATTGTTCTCTTCCAATGTTTTCATAGCTAATTACATCTCCTTTATTGTTTGTTGGTTACTTGGCTTGAATTTGCGGCAAAAGCGTCGCCGTGTCGAACCAGCCGCGATGTTCGGTGATCTTTCCTTCGACGACGCGGAATTCCCGGAACTGCGTGACCTTGACCGCTTTGTTCGTAGCTGCATTTCCAGCAAAATTGCCCGTATGCGTACCCGTCATGAAAATTCTTGCGATGACCTTCTCTCCTTGGACTAGGATTTCATCCAGCGTATAATGCCGATCCGTAAACGCCTGCGCGATTTGCGTGGCAAAGAATTGATCGGTCTTCTCCAAAATGCTTTGATTCGCAATGTCCTCGATAAACGCGGTCACCGTCTCTACATTTTTCTGTTCTAACGTATTCATAGCTGGACATCTCCTTTTAAATTGTTTTGTTTAAACCGGTTATACTTGGGCAAACCAATTTAGATTTTATCTATGAACAGGGACAATGGGATACAATCGGCTAATGCTTTGAAGCCCTCATCGCTAGGATGAAGATGATCGCCGAAATCATAGGCGGCAAGCAGTTGTTGGGGATGCCCGATAACCAATAATAGGAATGAATCTTTTTGCGAAAAAAATCCGCGCCGCTGTCGTCCGTACGGTTCCCCTCGGAAACATAAGTGGATTGAGGAGGGGAAAAATGCCATGTAGAGGCTCGAGTCGATTCAGGAACGTAAACGCTAATCGCAACGTCAGATTGTTCATTAACTTCAAGGTCGACAGGATCGGTATAGATTGCTTCTCCCGCAGGAATGGCGACGGTTGATTGACCGTTCAAGGTTACATGCCGGCTCGTTCCGGGAACGGTTCGCCCGTCTATCGCGGATAAAGCTGCGGACACTTTGCCGAAAATCACATGCTCAGAACCGTAAAGATTGGAAAACTTTAATCGGATCTTGGAACCGTAGGCATGCGGATGTACAACCATTCGAATGGTTTGATCCTCGAATCGGTCTTTCGCAAATTTTCCGTCATAATACGTTTGGCTTGCGAACCAAGAACCCATCCAATTGCCGTCAGCTTGCTTCTGTTCATTCATTTCCAAGATGAAACACCTCCTTCGGATATACGTTACTGTTAAGTAACATGATGATAAAAAAAAGAGACTTGATCTGTTAGTTTGCTGCCGCGGTTGTTGCGGTAAGCTTCCGGGTCAGCTCCACGAAACCGTCGACTGCATCTCGAACCCTTTTTCTCATCCCCTCGTCTAACGGAGCGCCGTCGGGATCGAATGTATTGGATCCATATCCGATCGAAATCCACTCCGGACAGTTAATCCCATGCAAATTACGCACAATCGTCTGCAGGTGAGAGAGAGAGCTTACTCCGAGCGGACCGCCTGCGGAGCTTACGGAAAGCACCGTCTTACCCGCAACCTGGCCTGCAGTTATATAGTCCAGGGCATTTTTAAGAGCTCCGGATATGGAACCATGGTATTCCGGAGTAGCAAGGATCAAACCGTCACCGTCTGCGATTGCTTCCAATACACGTTGGACGTTCGGATGAAAATCCCAGTTATCGGGTGAAAAAAGCGGCAGCGGCAGCTCCGATAAATCGACAAATGCGACCGAAATGTGCTGGGCTTCTAAAAGGTTTTCGATGTACTTGAGAAGCTGCGTGCTCGTTGCGTTTGCGCGGTTGCTGCCCGCGATCAATGTTATTTTCATACTCAACATCACCTTTCGTACTTATTATGGATGGTTGTGGATGGACGGTTCTGTATGCCGCCGGCTGACAAACGAAACCGTTTGTGTTAACATGTTACTATATTGTCACTTATGTTAATCTCATAATACGTTACCATACAGTCACACGTCAAGCGGTTTAAAACAATTTTTTTATTTGGGTTGCGCAGAAGGAGGTGTTTCAGTTGGACAATGAAATATTTAAGGCGCTCGCGGATCCGAGCCGCCGCAAGCTGTTGGATCTGCTTCACGCATCGGACGGGCGAACGCTGAACGATTTGTGCGCTCCGCTCGACATGTCGAGATTCGGTGTCATGAAGCATCTGAATATACTGGAGGAAGCCGGGCTCATTTCCACGAGAAAAATTGGCCGGGAAAAGCTGCATTATTTGAACGCGGTACCCATTCGTCAAATATACGACCGATGGGTGAGCAAGTACGCCGAACCGTGGGCGATCGGATTAACATCCTTGCAAAATGAATTGGAGCGTGAAACGAAGATGGAAAACAAACCCCGGAATGTAAACCGGATTGCCATTAAAACTAAACCCGAACAAGTGTGGCAAGCCTTGACGGATCCGGCCAAGACGTCGAAGTTTTGGTTCAATTGCGCCATCCGGTCCACCTGGGAAGCCGGAGCTCCGTTCGAGCTTTGGAGCGGGGAAAAGAAGAAAGCGGAAGGGATTATTCTCGACATCGACCCTCCGAACAAGCTGGTGATGAGCTGGCGCTTCCACTCGCTTCCGGGCACGGAGAGCGACACCACGTCGCGCATTACATGGGAGATCGCATCTCACGACGAGTTTCAAGGTGTGACCCTCGTAACCGTCGTGCACGATGAATTCGAACAGGCTGCAAACACCGCGAAAATTCTTGAGAACGGTTTGCCGATTGTGCTTTCGGGCATGAAGACGTTGCTTGAGACCGGGTCGGTGCTCGTTGGCGATTAGATTGAACATGTCGCACGCGTCCCTTCCGTGTGAGGTGCTGTTTTTTTTACGGGGTAATCCCTGGTTTGAGTAAATAGAGTCAATTATTGAGCTTATTAATAGACATAGGGTCAACTTTTGACCTTATTTTCCCCGGGGTCACTGGTGTAGAGTTTGTAAAAAAGGAGCGCTGCGGATGTATAGGGTCAATTATTGAGCTTATTAAGAAACGTAGGGTCAACTTTTGACCTTATTTTCCCTGTGGTCACAGGTGTAGAGTCGGGAAAATGGATCGCTGCGGATATATAGGGTCAATTATTGAGCTTATTGATAACCATAGGATCAACTATTGACCTTATTACAAATCTGTCTATTTTAGGTCATGGTTGCTTTAATGAACATCGCTTTAATAGTTACTAAGTTTCCATTTGAGTATATATGCGCGGTTGTGGTACCTTTATAAGGGAAACTTATTGAAGGCGGGGAGTGCGATGACAAACTTATATATCTCGAAACTCCGCGTCTTCAAAGCAGTACTGGGATTGATTATTTTCTTATTCCTATCTTTATCCCCGGTGTTGTTGCAGGATGCAAACGCTCTTGAAACAACGGAAAAGTTGGAAATCAGACATCCCGGGTCAGAAGTTGTAGGCATTAAAAATGTTCTTTCGCTTCAAAAGCTTCTCCCTCTGCCGATACTTCAGTTTATATTTTACATTGTTCCTCTTGCCACGATCGTCCGAGTCATTCGTCTATCGAGGCTGCAGTATCCCGCCGTCTTTTTGCTTCGTATGAAACAATTCCTGTTGCCAATCAAGTTCACTTCCATATTTCTAGGCTGTCCCGCCGCATACGCATAATGAATTAATACACATGCGGAAGGGGCATTCCATTGTATTTCAATAAAAGAATAATGGCATTCCTGCTGACGGTATCCGTCTCGTTCGTCTTTATGGCGATGACGAGTCCGGACATCGTTAAGGGCGTTCGTTTGGGACTTGACCTTAAGGGCGGTTTTGAAGTTCTGTACAAGGCTGAGCCCTTATCGGAAGACGGCCAAGTAACGGGGGACTCGTTGCGTCAAACTGCCAGAAGCCTGGAACAACGCATTGATGCGTTAGGAACGACTGAACCGGAAATATTGCCCGAGGGCGAGGACCGGATTCGTGTAAGAATCGCAGGGGTTGAGGATGAATCGAGCATCCGCGAGCTTCTGAAGAAGCCGGCGGTTTTAACTTTCAAAGGGCCGGACGGCTCCATCAAGCTTCAAGGCAACGACTTTGTCGAAGGAGCGGCCGAGGTTGGGTTCAGTCAAACCCAGCAGCCGATTATACAAATCGAAGTCAAGGACAAAGAAAAGCTGAAGCAAGTTTCAGAAGAGCTTCTTTATCAGCCTTTGGCCATTTATTTGGATGATCAGATGATATCGGCTCCTGTCGTTCAAGGCATCTTTACGGACGGGCGCGCGACGATTTCCGGTTCCTACAGCTATGAAGAAGCGAAAGAGCTCGCCGATATCATTAATCTGGGTGCGCTGCCGCTCAAACTAACCGAAATATACACGCAGTCGGTGGGAGCGTCCCTCGGACAGCAGTCTTTGGAACAAACGATGCAAGCCGGGATCGTCGCCTCCATCTTCATCCTCTTGTTTATGGTGGCTCTTTATCGCATACCCGGGATTGTTGCCGGCTTTACGCTGATCACTTATACATGGTCGTTGCTGCTCGTATTTTATTGGCTGCAGGCAACGCTGACGCTGCCCGGCATTGCCGCGTTTATTCTTGGAATCGGCATGGCCGTAGACGCAAACATTATTACGTACGAACGACTGAAGGATGAAATCCGGACGGGAAAGAGCTTATTGTCCTCTTTGCGGTCGGGCTCCAAGCATTCGATCCGGACGATTATCGATTCGAATTTTACTACAGTCATTGCGGCAGCTGTGCTGTTCTCCATCGGAACAGGAGCCATTAAGGGTTTTGCGCTTACCTTGATGCTCAGTATCGGATTAAGTGTTTTGACGAATGTGTTTCTATCGCAATGGTTGCTGCAGCTGCTGATCAAATCCAATGCGTTTCGGAATCCGGGGTATTTTGGGGTTAAAGATACGGAGATCGCCGACATTCGCGAGGCGCCGCCGGCCGCGAACCGTGTGTTCCAGCGTTGGAACTTCGTACAGAAACGCAAGGTGTTCTTTGCGATTTCAATTCTCGTCACCTCGATAGGCACAGGAAGCTTGCTGATTCAAGGCATGAATCCGGGTGTCGATTTCAAAGCGGGCACTAGTTTGGATATTTCCGTCAACGAACCGGTAGGCAAAGCTCAGGCCGAAGAGATTGTCCGAAGCGCCGGATTCGAGCCGTCAAGCGTTACCATTGGAGGAGCCGATCAAGATCGCGTCAGTATGCGTTTCGACAAAATCCTTAGTGCGGATGCGAATGAAACGGAGCTTGTGATCGGTGCTTTCAAGCAGCAATTTGGCGATGAAGTGTCCTACGAAGAAAACACGGTAGATCCGTCGATGGCGCGGGAGTTGGCGTATAAAGCGCTAATGGCAGTCGGAGCGGCAAGTATAGGAATCGTGATTTACGTCACGGTTCGATTTGAGTGGCGCTTTGCCCTTGCCGCGATTCTGGCGCTCGTCCATAACGCTTTCTTCGTGATCAGCTTGTTCTCGATTTTCCGACTGGAAGTCAACTTGCCGTTCATCGCGGCGATCTTGACGATCATCGGGTATTCCATCAACGATACGATCGTAATCTTCGACCGTATCCGGGAGAACTTGCGGTTTGCGAAGCTCAAGAGCTTCGACGATCTTAGCGAATTGGTGAACCGAAGCATTCATCAAACGTTAGTCCGGTCGGTCAATACCGGGATTACGGTTTTGTTTGCGACAATCGCCCTGCTAATTTGGGGAAGCCCGTCCATCGGACTGTTTTCCTTCGCAATGGCGATCGGGCTGCTGATTGGGATGTATTCCTCTATCTGCATTGCAAGTCAAATATGGGTTCAGTTCAAGAAAAGGTCCATGCGGCTGGAAGCGTAATATAGGCCGGTTCATGGAACTCTCGAATCCTTTTTGACGTGCGTATGTTGAATAGGTAAGGTAAAGAATATAACCCAAGAACAATGGAGGATTATTTGCATGAACATAAGAGAAACGGATTTGCCGGGGATCGGGAAGAAGTATCAAATGGAGAGCCGCAGCGGCGATAGATTTGTCGTGATTATACATGACGACGGCAGGCGGGAGATGTACCACTTCGAGCATGACGATCCGGACGACAGCATCTCGATGATTACGTTGGATGACGACGAAGCGCGCCAAGTGGCCGGTATTATCGGCGGCATGAACTATAAGCCGAAAGCTTTGGAAACGATCGAAGTCGCTTTGGATGAATTGATCATCGAGTGGTATAAGATCGAACATCACGCGAAATCGATCGGCAAAACGATCGGCGAGCTGCAGGTTCGCCAAAAGACGGGAGCTTCCATTATTGCTATCGTAAATAAAGACAGCTCCAAAGTGATCAACCCGGGACCCGAGCATATCATTAGCGCCGAATCTACACTTATTGTCGCTGGAGAACGCAGAAACTTAAAGCGGCTAAAAGAGATTTTACAGAATGGCGGTGACTGATCGGCATGGATCATGTAGTGCTGGAGATCGGTCTCGCCGTCGCGTTGATCGCGATAGCCGGCTTGATATCGTCGAAGCTGCGATTCTCGGTCATCCCTTTCTACATCTTGATGGGAATGGTTGTAGGTCCGCATGCGCCGAAGATATGGCACTTCGATTTTCGATTTATTGAAAGTGCTGATTTAATCGAATTCATGGGGAGAATCGGGGTACTGTTCCTACTTTTCTACCTGGGGCTCGAGTTTTCCGTTGGCCGGATGATTAAGTCGGGCCGCTCCATCGCCGTCGGCGGAACCATTTATATATTAATCAACTTTACGTTAGGGCTAATATTCGGATTTGCTGCGGGCTTTCCGCTTAAGGAAACATTGGTGATTGCGGGAATCACCACTATTTCGTCGAGCGCTATTGTCGCAAAGGTGTTAATCGACCTGAAACGTTCCGCGAATCCGGAAACGGAAATGATCCTCGGGATCATTATGTTCGAAGACGTGTTTTTAGCGGTATACATTTCGATCCTCTCCGGGATTGTCCTCTCCGGTTCGACTTCCTTAGGAGGCGTCATGCTTTCCGCGCTGATTGCATTAGGCTTTATGCTGCTGATATTGATCGTGGGGCGGAAGGCGGTACCCTTATTAAACAAGGCATTAAACATTAGATCGAACGAACTTTTTTCCCTTGTTGTATTTGGAGGACTGTTCTTGGTCGCCGGTTTTTCCGAGACGATTCACGTTGCTGAGGCGATCGGCGCACTATTGGTCGGTTTGGTTTTGGCCGAGACGGAGCACATGAAACGGATCGAGCATCTCATCTTGCCGTTCCGCGATTTCTTCGGCGCCATCTTCTTCTTCAGCTTCGGGCTGACGATTGATCCACTGCAGCTTCTGGATGCCGTATGGTTGTCCCTGTGCGCCGTAGTGATTACACTCATTGGAAACTTCGTTGCCGGGATGCTCGCGGGCCGGAGCGCCGGCTTGTCCCACAAGGCATCGTCCAATATCGGGCTTACGATTGTATCCCGCGGGGAGTTTTCCATCATTATGGCGAACCTCGGAAAGGCGGGCGGTCTGATGGCGATTCTTCAACCTTTTGCCGCTTTGTATGTATTGATCTTGGCGATTCTCGGACCGATCCTTGCCAAAGAATCCAAACAGGTATACAAGCTGTTGGACAAAGTGTTTAAATTTAAAGCGAAGCCGAATCAGCCGGGCCAAGCCTGATAACAACCGGCGGCGAGATGCTAATCATTAGTCTCTCGCCGGTTTACGAAAGGAGGAAGCGAGCATGTTCCCTTGGAATACAGGGACGGAGTCCGTATCTTTTCTCACCTGGGAGTTTTGGCAAAAGTATGGTGTCGCGATTTTTGATAAACTAGTAGTCATAGTCTCCATTATTGCTGTAACATGGTTGGCTTTGAAAGTGCGTAAAATTTTAATATCGCGTATATTTTTGATTACTCGCCTGGATGTGAAGCAGAGAGATACGTTAGAGTCCTTATTGTTATCGTTCACGAGATATGTTTTCGTTATCATTGCATTACTTATGTGTCTTAGCAATTTGGGCGTCGAGGTCGGGCCGATCATCGCCGGCGCCGGCGTCATCGGTCTTGCCGTCGGGTTCGGAGCGCAAACTTTAGTGAAAGACTTGATCACCGGGTTCTTCATCATCTTCGAAGATCAGTTCTCCGTGGGCGATTACGTCACGATCAATAACGGGGAAATCAACGGTACGGTCGTTTCGGTAGGTCTTCGCGCAACGAAAATCAGAACGTGGGCCCAGCATGTCGTTGTCATTCAAAACTCGGAAATCCGCATCAGCCAAAACTACAACCGCGAAAAGATGAGAGCGATCGTCAATGTTACCGTGCCGTACGAGACGGATCCCGCCGATGTCGAGAGGGCTGTCCATTCCGTATCGCAATATATGGTGCAGCACATGAAGCATCTGTTTCTTCTGGACGACAAGGGCGAGGTCATCGAGCCGCCTCAGCTGTACGGAATCACCGATGTTGAAAATAACGCCCTCGGAGCCAAATATACGGCGGTCGCTCTCGTGAAAGACGTTCACTATTTTACAGCGTGCAAAGAAATGCGAAGGCTGCTGGTGGAGGAATTAAAGTCGGGCGGGGTGCATATCTCTTATCCGCGCAGGGTGGAGCGAAAAGATGCGGAAGTGCTGTACAATGCGTAAATTGTAAATAAGGAGAGAGTGTCCAATGAATGTGGAACTAGGGAATCTGCCATTACCGCCGAAAGAACATTCGAAGTTATCGACTGCAACCCTGCTGAGACGAATCTTTTTCTTAACGCTTGGCGCTGCTTTCATGGCTGTAGGACTGGAAATTTTCCTCGTGCCGAATCATATCATTGACGGCGGTATTGTAGGCATCTCCATCTTGGTTTCTCATCTTAGTCAAGTACCGCTAGGGGTCTACTTGATGCTATTCAACCTTCCGTTTTTATTTTTGGGTTATAAACAAATCGGTAAGACATTCTCCATATCCACCCTATATGCAGTCGCAATCATGTCGGTCGGAACTTGGCTGCTGCACCCGGTTCCGCCGATCACCATCGACCCGTTGCTGGCGGCGGTTTTCGGCGGAATTATTTTGGGAGTCGGTGTGGGGATGGTGATCCGTTCGGGAGGCTCGCTCGACGGAACGGAAATCGTCGCCATCTTATTCTCGAAGAAATCCGCATTTTCGGTTGGAGAAATCGTCATGTTTTTCAACATCTTTATTTTGGCAAGCGCAGGTTTCGTATTCGGTTGGGACCGGGCAATGTACTCGCTGATCGCATACTTCATTGCGTTCAAGATGATCGATGTGACGATCGAAGGCTTTGACGAGTCAAAGGCAGTATGGATTATTAGCGAATTTAGCGAGACGATCGGCGATGACATTATGCACCGTTTAGGACGCGGAGTGACGTATTTGAACGGCGAGGGCGGCTTCACGGGGGGAGCGAAGAAGGTCATCTTCTGTGTAATCACCCGATTGGAAGAAGCAAAGTTAAAGACGATCGTCGAGAATAGGGATTCTTCCGCATTCCTGGCCATCGGCAATATCCATGACGTAAAAGGCGGCAGATTTAAGAAGAAGGACATCCATTAGTGAGCTGTCAGTACCTGGGACGGAAAGGCAACATTTATCTCAAATAGGGACCCCAGACCCCCATCAACAGTCGGGAGTAGTATTCAAGTTATGCTATATCGAAACACGTGGGCCGTCATATTCAAGTAATCTTCCGCCTACCGGTTCAAGCACATAATCGGCAATAGATATTGCTTGATTTGGATGAGGTGCGGGTGTCGTATAAAAGCGGATGACTTCTTGCCCCAAATCAGGGTTGTGAATAGAGATATGCTTAATGAGCCGCGACTGCTTTTCAGACCAAAGCCCCTGAAAATAGCAATAGGCTTCTAAGCTTAGTGATACAAGCGACGAAGCAAGCATGCGGGATTCAGGGGAATCAGGCGGGGATCCTTCAAGGTCACGAATTAAATCCGACAGCCGGATACGCCAGTTATTTTGTTTCAGAGAATCTGGAGGTACCGGTCCGGCATCGTAAAGTTGTTTTGCTAGTGCGGATAATTCACATATTTTACCGTTCCAGTCCAATAATGCCGTGCCGGTTGAGAAGGCTTTAACAAATATTGAGTTGCGATTTTCCAGACTTGTACGGCAAAGTTGTTCAGGCAGGAAATATACTTCCACTTCTATACCTTTAACTATTCGTCTATAATTCCATGACTCATTGCCTTCAACAATTGCAAATAAGTCTATATCAGAAGAAGGCGTTGAATCTCCTTGTTGTACGGAGCCAAAGAAAAGGATGCATGTTACTTCAGGCATGGATTTCAATTCGGCAACAACAATCTCCAATGCATCTTTATAGTCGTCATTCATGCTAAGTCCTCCCCTGCATTATCCCCCATGAATCTTCTTCACTTGTCTTTATGCGTGATTCTCATCGAAAAATATTGTTTCACACACGGAATTTTCAGTCAATTATTGCTGCCTTTTTCAGAGAGGGTGTTTGACTGGATTGTTCCTCCCATAACTCCCGGTAGATGCCGGGCCGCGTTAGTAAGTCGGCGTGAGTTCCGCTGTCTGCAATGCGCCCCTCGTCCAATACCAATATTTGATCCGACCTGCGAGCCGCTTCCAGACGATGCGTGATGAAGAGAAAGGTGGTTCCTTTGCGCTCGCGAACGAGCCGGTCCAATAGTCTTCGTTCGGTGCCCTGATCGAGCGAAGAGGTGGCCTCGTCCAAGATAAGAATCGCAGGGTTTCTGAGCAAGGCGCGAGCGATACTTATGCGCTGCCGTTCACCGCCGGATATTTGCAGTGCCTGTTCCCCGACTCGCGTATGCAAGCCGTCGCGAAGCCGTGAAATCCAATGCTCCAGCTCTGCGATGCGGACAGCTTCCCGCACAGCTTCAGGCCCGGCGTTCTCGGATCCGTAAACGATATTATCCAGAATCGTTCCGCTCCGCAGCATCACATCCTGTGTAACGCACAGCATATGGCGCCTTAACCATGCGGAATCGATCTCCGTCAATGGAATGCCGTTCAGGCTAATACTTCCGGAAGCAGGCTTCCGCAGTCCGAGCAGCAAGTCCGCAAGAGTCGATTTCCCCGAACCGCGATGTCCGACGAGAGACACTACGGACCCGGGAGGAAGACGAAGATCAATATTGTCCAGTACAATCCGATTATCATGCCGGGAGGAGATCCCGGTTGCCTCGACGGTGATCGGCCCCTCCGGGACCAGACCCTTGTGCGCGTTAACCTCGGCTGGGAACGAAATTTCCGCGATGCGATCTATCGAAGGCAATAGTTTTATGGCGGATAAAGCCCTCTCGATAAGAGAAATTCCAAAAGGACGCAGCCAGTTATAGACGGCGACAAAGGCCACCAGCGAACCGACGGTCATGGATCCCCCCAGCACGAACCATCCTCCGGCCGTGTACATCAAGACGAGCGAAATTGCATTCAAAGCCGCATGAATGAGCCGAACCCGGTGATCCGCGAGAACTCCGTAGCGCGTATGCTCCCACTCCTTACTCAGACATTCTTTTACCTGGCCCAGCGCTTTCGCCTCAAGTCCTTCCGCCTTAATGAAGGCGGCTCCGGATACAAGCTCTCTCACAGTTTCCGCAACGATAGAGTTATGCCGCGCCGTGTCCGCCGCCTTTTTCTTGACCTGTCCGCCTAGTCTTGACATCAATAAAGCTTGTCCGAGCCACAGTGCTAGCACAACACAAGCCAACGCGGGCTGCAGAACGAGCAAAATGATCGATCCCGCTACAATCGTCACTACGTGAAAAAGCATAAACCCGATTTGTCCATTCACCGTATCCGTAATAAATCGGGTGTCATCCAGCATGCGTGTCGTCAGATCGCCGATTTTGGTCTCACGCAACCACTCGAGCGGCCGATGCTGCAGCCCGTTATATAACTCCGCCCGGCCCTCAGCGGACAATCGAAGCATAAACCGTCCCCACATATTTTCCAAAACAATCATCATGCTTCCGGTGATCGGAGCGGCAACCATACAAATCGAGACGATTATAAGCAAAGTCATATTCCGCTGCGGCAGCACGCTCTCAAGCACGTATTTGGACATGAACGGAGGCAGCATATGGAGGAAGCTGCCGATAATATTTTTCATGACGATCAGCAATAAGTTGAGCCGATACGGCGCAAAATGCTTTCTCACATAAGCTTTAAAAACTTGACGTTTAGCGGATGCCGGGAGTGTGCCCATGTTCATCTGGATTGTCTCCTTTAGGGTGATTCAATGGCCGCTGCAACCTCTTGAACGGCATGATTATCCTCCTGCCGCCAAAGCAATGCATATAAGCCTTTCTTGCGAAGAAGCTCCTCGTGAGTGCCTTCCTCTACGAGTTCGCCTTGCTCTAATACGAGAATGCGGTCTGCCAAGGCGGCGCCTCGCAAGCGATGTGTGACGCTAATCCGGGTAATGCCCCGGGCGTGCTCGTTTAGAGCTTGAAGCACGCGTGTCTCGGACTTCTGATCCAGCGAGGCGGTCGCTTCGTCGAGCAGCAGCAGATCAGGCCGCTTCACCATCGTGCGCACCAGTCCGATCAGCTGCCGCTGCCCGCCGGAAAGCCGTTCGCCATTGGATCCGATATTGGAGTCGTAACCGGACGGAAGCTGCGACACAATATCATCCGCTCCGAACGCCTTCATCCACAAATCGAGCGTTTCGCGGTCCGCTTCTCCAAGGTATGTCAGAATGCGGTACAAACTCTCGCGGAACGAAATGCTTTCCTGCATGACATAACCGAACCGATTTCGAAGATTCGTTGCATCCAACTCCCGAATCGGAACACCTCCGATGAGGATTTCGCCCGCCGTCGGCTCTTGAAGCCGGAGGAGGAGCTTGAGCAGCGTGCTCTTTCCGGCTCCGCTCGGTCCGACGATCGCTATATGCTCCCCCGGTTCGATCGTAAAGTTGAGGTTGTATAAAACCTCACCGCGTTCTCCGGCACAGTGTACGCCGTTGAAAGTAATCGGCTGTCCGCGGTAATTGTTCAGATTGCGCAGGCCGCTCCGCTTCCCCGGCTCAACCGGCAAACGGAGGTATTCCATTATGCCTTCGATTCGCACTTTGATATCGGCGAAGCTTACGTACAGTCCGAAGAACGAACGCACCGGCGCGTTTACTGCCGGGATGAAGGCGATAATCGTCACCAGTTGTCCGATGGAAGCTTGTCCGGTGATCATCTGCCACCCGGCGAAGATGAAAACAAGAGCGGGCGCCAGCGAGTCCGGAATACGCGGGAAAGTTCTATACAGGCTGTCGACGATACTGTCCTGATATTTGAGATCGGCCCATTTGCTCTGCTCGGATGTTACGGTTTCGAATTCCTTGCGTTCGGTCCCGAACAGCTTGATCTGCTTCACGGATTCCAGCTTCTCAAGCAAGCTTTGCCGGAGAGCGGCGTCATGAACGGCCAATTGTTTCCGAACTGTTCCGCGTTTCCGGCCGTAGATATGGACAGGTATAAATAATATAACGAAGGCACATAGAAGGATGATCGCGAGCAGCCAATTCCAACTGATTATTACCGTCATTGCTATGCAGGCCAGCAGCACTTCTTGCGCGAAGGCCGGAACAGTAGATAAGCCGAATTTCTGTATGACCTTCGTATCTTGTGTGCATCGCTGGAGGAGTTCCCCTCGCGACGTCTTTGTGAAGAAACCGGAAGAGGTGTTAAGCGCGGAGGCCAACGTCTCTTCCGTAAGCGCGTAGGACAGCGCGACCATGGTCTTTGATGATACATAAATGCGAACCGCTATACACAGCTCCGACAGGAGCATGGTTCCGAGCAGAAGGGCGGAAATCCGGGCCATGCCGTCTCCACCATGGAGCGCTATAGCATCAATCATTTTTCCGATCAACAGAGGTGCGGAAGCTCCGCATACGGCGGCTGCCACGGTTAACAGCGTAATAAGCAGGAACGCCCCTTTGGAGCGGACCAGCTGTCTGATAAAGAATACGATCCAGCCCGGTATCCTGAACAATGTGAAAATTCCCCCAGCAAATAAAGTGGTATTATCGTAGCAGTCGCTTTTCGGGGAGGTCAAACGGCAAAAACACATGTTCGGTATTTTGGGTTGTCCGGCCGTTCTTTGGTTGCAAGCATTTTCTGAAAATGAATTCTTGCTCGCGAATCCGTAAATTTGTCAAATTAAGTGCGTAAACAGTCAGTCATGCACGACAAAGGTTTCAACAAGCCCCAGACGGTCCAAGCGTTCGAAGAATGGCAGAGTCCGGACGGCCGCACCTACAAACGTTTCAAAGGTATGGGTGATAGTGGATTGACCATAGCTTTCAAACAACGCCACAAAATAAAACGGCCGCCGGCTCTCAAAGCCAGACGGCCGCCCCCATATTTCCTTACTTGACCTCGTTCAGATGCTCTTCCAGACGGTCCCAAGTTTCGGTGATGCCCTGCAGCATGCCCATGTCCATGACAGTCTTGACGGCTTCCGCCGACACATATTCCGCACGGTTCACGAGCTTCGTTTTGCCGCCCAGTTCGATGAATTCCAGTGTGACCTCGGTCGACGGAAATTCTTCGTTTTCATTTCCTTCGGCGTCCGAGAAGTAATCGGTGTAAGCGATCTTCTCCGGTTCGGCGATTTCCTTATAGACCCCTTTGCCCCAAGATTCCATACCGTAAAATTGGCCTTGGTTCTGATCGACGCACTTCATGCAGTAGTGCCAAACGCCGCCCGGCCGGAAATCGATGCTGCAGACCGGAAGCTCCCAGCCTCTCGGCCCCCACCAGCGCTTGAGATGCTCGGGCTCCTTAAACATCTTGAACACGAGATCGCGCGGCGCATCGAAAACGCGCTCCAGTACCAGCACATTATCATTCTCTACTCTCGAAACCATTGCGTTGTTAGACATATGTAATTCCTCCTCATTATTTTGAATTATCCTATGATTTTTCCTTGTTCTGCAGGTCCAGCAAGTAATCTTCCAGATTGTCGAATCTGTCTTCGATGGCGAGCCGGAAGGACTTCACCCAAGAATCCAGCGCGTGGAAGGGCTCGGGCCGGAGCTTGTAGATCCGGCGGTTGGCTTCGGCCTTCACTTCCAAAATCCCGTTGTCGCTAAGCACCTTCAAATGCTTCGAGGCTTGGGGCTGGCGAAGCCCCAGCCGGTCGGCGATTTCCCCCACAGTCAGGGGACCGTCGCGCAAGAGTTCGACGATATCCATACGATTCGGTTCGGCCAAAGCGCTTAGCGTCGTCGTGTCCAAGCCCGGATTCTTCCCTGACATGTCGCTCACCTCGTTAAGTGACGGTCACTCGGTATAAGCTCATCTCCTTCTTCACTATGGTCATTTTCTTGTCGAATTTAATATACATCATAAGGAATATTCTTGTCAAGGAATATTTGTAAAGTTCCACAACTATTTGCTCGTCAACATCATGATTTGATTTTGGTATCAAAAATTGACGAAAAAATCCATATGTGCAAAGATCGTTTCAGGTGAAATTTACGACAAATAAATTAACAGGAGATTTCCCAAAATGACTGACGCAAATACCCAATCCTCCAGAGGAGGGAATCGTTCGGGCGCCGGCCGTAAAGCAATAGGGACCACTCGCAAAATATCATTAACATTACCGAAAGAGTGCTGGGCGGAGATCGATAGGCGCTGCCAAAACGGCAACTACTCCGTCTCCGAAATTTTGCGCGCAATCATCGAAGATAACTTCAGAGATGTTGACATCTTATAATACTTCTGTTGGAGGGACGATTATGAAAGCGGATTCAGTCATTTTCGATGATAGTGTATGGCGATATTTTGAGGGAAAATCGACAGTCGGCAAGCTGTTTTTCTTTATAAGAAAAAGATGGCTCCAATATATCGGTCTCTTTATCGTGCTGGCGCTTGGTATCGTTCTCGATCTTAGTCTCGCATGGTACTTGATGAGAACAACGGACGCCGCCGTTCTTAAGGAGCAGCAGTTATTCCTTCAACTAATAGTGGTCGGCTTATGCATATTGCTGTTA
The DNA here is from genome assembly GCF_016482785.1 of Paenibacillus alkalitolerans. Classification (GTDB taxonomy): domain Bacteria; phylum Bacillota; class Bacilli; order Paenibacillales; family YIM-B00363; genus Paenibacillus_AE; species Paenibacillus_AE alkalitolerans. Next base: position 78,149 of record NZ_JAEMXM010000003.1, read on the forward strand.
TCAGTTACCGTAAACTTTTTTGACTCTTATCTTAAATCAAAGGTTGCTAATTCGATCCGTAACGAATTGAGAGTAATGACCTTTTACCGCATGCTTCGCCTTCCGTCAATCCGCTTCGACCAGTCGCATTCCGGAGAACTCGTTTCCCATCTTACGAGCGATAATCAGGCCATTGGCCAAGCTTTGGGTAATACGTTTATGATGCTCATCCGAAGTCCGTTAATGGCTATTTTTTCATTTGTATACTTACTTTATATTTACTGGCCGTTGGCAATTGTTTGCGGACTGATCGGACCGCTTACCTTATTTGTCAGATGAAACAAACATACTCTGTTTCGGGACATAAACAAACTAGGTTTGAATTTCAGACACAAACATACTTTGTTTCGCATAAGGACATCTCATCTCAGATAATTGCTCATTTGAAACTGCTGCCCATTGATGAAACTCAACTTCTGAACTTTCTGGTCGTTGATAAAATTTACCATTTGGAAGAGCTGAGCAATTATCCATTATTTAGAGATTCGATTTCATCCAATATTTCATCAGGAAGCGGCTCATTCATCAATATTCTTAGTATTCTTTTATTTGATCCTACTTTCTTTAAATATGAAAGCAGCAAGTCTGCCTTCTCTTTCCTGTTCATTAGGGCATAAGCAACATACCAGGCTTCAGGGCTCCCAACTTGAATACCGTTCCATCGGGAAACTGGGATAGATGGTATTATGCAAAGACCTTTGCTGCTGTATATTGCAAATCGCCCCATTATTTCCACTTGGGGGTTATTATTATGTATCAATAACTTATACTTGGATGCATATGGAAAATCGCCACTCACTATTTCTTTTACTTCGAAGTTTTGCAAAATCTCCAGGACTATCTCTTTGGGTGCTTCAGTCATAACGTCCCAGTCACGAACCTTGTTGGTTAAACCTAAGCTATGAAGTAAACCACTACCACCTAATGTGTACCCAATGTCATATTGCTCAAATTTTTCAACCACAGCAGCTAAATTTTTAATATCTGGCATCATTGTTGTGTCCTCCTAAACCTTAAAGGCGTTTTTTTGCTCTTGGTAGTAAATAGTTAGTATCCTAATACATGATAAAAACTTATGTTTTTTATGACCGTGCCTGATTCGTGTCATTACTCCTACAAAATAATAAAAGTATTCAGTCTAGTGACCGAATACTTTGCCCAGGCGTACGGCTATGATAATATGCGCTCCCTCGTGGTACTCCACGTTTACGCCAGTCACACATACCAGGTTATTCGCAGTTAATTTACCACAAATTTCTGACTATTTCAATAATTATTTGAGGATCGGCTATTTGGATATATGGAGATCACGAAATACCTTACGACTGTCCAAGACTCAGGCAAGCAGATCGGCAATGGAAGACCAGACAAATTCATTCCTTCACGTCCTGAAGGTTCAGATACACCTTTAGCTAAACGGGGAGTGAAGCTGTCCGGCGGGCAAAAGCAGAGAATTGCGATTGCTCGCGCCCTGCTTCGGGATGCGCCTATACTGCTGCTTGACGAAGCAACCGCGGCTTTGGACAACGAGTCGGAAAAGCTGGTCCAAAGCGCGCTGGAGAAACTTATGGCAGGGCGGACCACATTTGTCATTGCGCATCGATTGTCAACAATCCGGCGGGCCGATTGTATCATCGTAATGGATAACGGGCGGTTAGTGGAAGCGGGTACGCATGATGAATTATTATCCAGGCGGGAGCTGTACAGCCGCCTGTACAACTTGCAGTTTAAACCGGCGCAGGATCAACTTGATGTTGTTTAAACTCCTCTACCGAACCTCAGTGCGGAGCATCTGGACGAAACGTTCGGCCGCAAGCGGCAGATCCATGCCGCGGCGGACAGCGAGGCCGATGCTCCGAGGGGGGAGCGCTTCTTGCAGCCGAAGCTCGATAAGCTTGCCGCTCCGGAGCTGCTCCTTCACGAAGGAGCGGGTAATGAAAGCAGCTCCGTAGTTCAGGCCCGCGAACTCCGCGAGAAGGTCGACGCTTCCCAGTTCTATATCCGGCTTGACGATAAGACTTCTTGCGGCGAACCACTGCTCGACGAAAACCCGCGTCCTGCTTCCAGGAGACATCATCAGCAGAGGCAGTCCCGCCAGCTCCCTCGCCGATAAAGGACGATTTGCCAGCTCCAGATAGGCCTCTCCAACGACAAAGCAATCCTCTAACACCGCTAGAGTCTGTATATCCAGCTGAGAGTCGTCAAGCGGCATGTGCACGATGGCGCAGTCGATCCCGCCTTCTTTCAGGCGCTGCGCAATCTCGGGCGATTTGCCATGTGAAAGACGGATACGGATGCCGGGGTACTCGGCATGAAATAAGTTCAAATACGGCAGCAAAAGATGCTTGATCAACGAATCGCTCGCACCGATTCGAATTTCTCCAGCGGTTAACCGCTTCAAGTTGTATACATGGTTCTGACCGGCATCCAATAGAGAGAAAGATTGTTCCACATACGAAAGCAGCGCGCGCCCTTCCTCCGTCAATTCCACTCCTTTCGACAACCGGTGAAACAGCTTGACTCCCAACGCTTCTTCCATCTGCTTAATCGCATAACTTACCGATGGCTGCGTAATATGCAGCTCTTGCGCCGCTTTCGTCAAATTCCCGTTACGGGCGGTTTGCAAAAATATGCGGTACCATTCAAGGTTTATCATATGATATAGAACACCTCTATAACAAGATTAAAAAATCGCGATTTCACTTATTTCAACACTCTCATTATAATCGGGGTAAATCCATCGATCAAACGGAGTGATGAATAAAGTGGAACCCATACAGCACACACCGGATAAAGAGGCACGCTCTCCTTGGGCAGCGAACACCGATAAATTACTTTTGAAAATCAATCCGCCAAGAACGCCGGTACAAGGCACGATCCGGCTGCCTGGCAGCAAAAGCTTGACGAACCGCGCGTTGATCATTGCTGCATTAGCGGAGGGGACGTCGCGGATAGAGGGGATTTTGAAAAGCGACGATTCTTATTGGTGCATTGACAGTTTAACGAGGCTTGGCGTTAAGGTGGACATCGAGGGGGAGACTGCGCATGTTGAAGGCTGCGGAGGCTCTTGGCCGAACCGGTCGGGTGAATTATACGCCGGCGCCGCCGGTACGGTTGCGCGCTTTCTGCCAGGGGCTCTGGCGGCAGGAACAGGCAATTGGACAGTCAGAGGAAGTAAGCGCCTAAGCGAAAGACCGCTGGCTCCATTGCTCGATGCGCTGTCGAAGCTCGGCGCGCAAATTACGAGGAAGGAAGCGGGGCGGAGCCTGCCATTTACAATGGAAGCGAAAGGGCTTAAAGGAGGAGAAGCAGTGCTGCCGGGCTCCGCCTCAAGCCAGTTTATCAGCGGGTTGCTGCTGGCCGCACCTTACGCGAAAGATCCGGTTACCGTGCGCATTGACGGTGAAGTCGTGCAGCGGGATTATGTGGGGATGACGATCGATATGATGGGCGCGTTCGGTATTGCCCCGAGAGTATCTGACAACGGTCAAAGCATTATCGTCCCGACAGGGAAGTATCAAGCCCGATCGATCGCGCTCGAGCCGGATGTTTCCACTTGCTGCTACTTCTTGGCGGCCGCCGCCCTGACGGGCGGGAGTATACGGATCGAAGGAATTTCCGCCCCAACAACCCGCCAACCGGATATTGAAATCTTGGACGTGCTCGAACGTATGGGGTGTACCGTCAATCGAGGGGAAAATTATGTCGAGGTGCAGGGAGTAAACATGCGGTTAAAGGGCGGCTTAACAATTAATATGAACAGGTGGTCCGACCAGACACTGACCATAGCCGCTATGGCTGCGTTCGCGGACGGTCCGGTTACGCTGACGGATGCCGAGCATATCAGGCATCATGAATGCGACCGGATCGCCGCCATCTGCATGGAGCTTCGGAAGCTTGGCATCCGCGCAGACGAACATCATGACGGGTTAACCGTTTACCCGGGCCAACCGGCGCCGGCACTGCTGGATTCCCATGACGACCACCGCATGGCAATGGCGCTTTCTTTAATCGGCCTGAAGTCCGAAGGTATCCGCATTATGGATCCGGGCTGCGTATCCAAGACGTGTCCGGACTATTTCGAGCGGATGTCCGCGCTGGGGGTACAAATCGAATACTGAGCGGAGCAGGAGGTTTAACAAACACAATGGCAGGAAATACATTCGGTGAAGCATTCAAGATTACGACCTTCGGCGAATCGCACGGAGCGGCGGTCGGTGTCATCGTGGACGGAGTGACGCCAGGAGTCGAAATTAGCGAACAGTACATTCAGATTCAGATGGACCGGAGAAAACCGGGTCAATCCTCCGTCACTTCGCCGCGCAAGGAGCATGACGTCGTCCATATTCTTTCGGGAGTGTTTGAGGGAAAAACTACGGGTACGCCGCTTTTTGTAATATTGCATAATCACGATATGAGGCCGGAAGCGTACAGCGAGATCCAACATAGTTTTCGCCCTGGACATGCGGATTTTACGTATTTACAGAAGTACGGGATCCGCGACCATCGGGGCAGCGGAAGGGCATCCGGGAGAGAGACGGCGGGCAGAGTGGCGGGAGGCGCTGTCGCCCGTAAGCTGTTGGAGAGAAGAGGCGTGCAGGTACTGGCATATACGAAAGAAATCGGGGGAATTTCATGCAGGACTCTCGATGAGCAAGCGATCGAGCAAAATGCTGTCCGCGCATGCGACCCTGACGCCGCAACCGAAATGATCAAGAGGGTGGAGCAATTGGCGGCGGCCGGCGACAGCTGCGGAGGCGTCGTGGAGTGCCGAGTCCGCGGAGTTATTCCGGGTCTTGGCGAGCCGGTATTCGATAAATTGGATGCAGATCTGGCCAGGGCAATGCTTTCAATCGGCGCGGTGAAAGGCATAGAATTCGGCGCCGGTTTTGCCGCCGCTTCCATGCTTGGCAGCGAACACAACGACGAGATGAACTCCGCCGGATTTCTGAGCAACCATTCCGGAGGAATTATCGGAGGGATAAGCACCGGGCAGGAGATTATATTCCGGGTTGCAGTTAAGCCCACATCTTCTATATCCGTCCCACAGAGGACCGTTAGCATCAGCGGCGAAGAACGCCAAATCAAGACGGAAGGCAGGCACGATCCTTGTATTTGCCCGAGAATCGTGCCGGTCGTCGAAGCGATGGCCTGTTTGGTGCTGGAGGATCAGTTCAAGCGGCAAGCCGCCATGTTGGGGTGATCGTTTACGCGGTGAATTCGTTCTCGTTGGCATCGTCATCGAAAGCGCCGCGTGATTCACCTTCATTTAATTTCTGAGTTCAAGCTCTTCCACCCGGTTAATTGTTTCATCAAGCGATCGTTCCAAGCCTTCGTTGCGCCTTTCCAATCGCCTGAAATTGGTGTTTGTTTCTTTGCGGAAAGCGTACATCTCGTCTCTAAAAGAGTACATCTCGTCTCTAAAAGAGTACATCTCGTCTCTGAAAGCGTGCATCTCTTTTTTAAACTCCTTCAGATCTTGTGATAATTCCTCAATTTTTGCATTGTTACCCGCCTGCATTTGAATCAATTGTGAGACCATTTCATGTATCTGGTTCAGTTGTTCACTCACCGTTCGATCCCCACCCTTACAATTAGAATACGACTGGTGCATTACTAAATCGAATGTTTCGCGTAATATTTAGTATAGCATAATTATGGGCGAACGTACATTCCTATCTTAAGCGTAATATGCATCAACATTCCGTTTGGTGCCGATATAACCTTTGCTTGCAAAAGCTTGCTTATCATTTCGGGCGGTGAGAGAATGGAAGGGACACAGTATTGCGGACTGCACAACTCACCTCCCGAAGGAGCGCAAGCAATGAAAAAGCCGCACCCGAACACCCGATCGGTATTGATCGTAAATCGAATAACGGCGCTGTCTATACAAACAGTAACACTCGTTGCCGTTTGTTTTGGCATCGACTATTGGAAATCCGGGTGGAATGTTTGGGGAACGTGGTTCCTCTGGGGCTTCATGCTTCTTGCGTTATATTTCATTTGCCGCTGCGTTGTAATCATCGTGGAATATCGGCATGCTTACTATTCGTTCAGCGAACAGCAGATTTATATCCAGAAAGGCGGCTGGAGCACGAGGATTGACTGTGTGCCGGTTAAGAAAGTTCAGCATATCGCCGTTTCGCAATCGTGGAGCTCCCGGCTTTTCTCGCTGTACAGTATCACTTTCTACACTGCGGGTTCAACGCATTGGATCGGATATATTGCCAAACCCGAAGCCGACGAAATCAAGCGTTGTGTGTTTGACGTAATTGAAAAGTACGAAGCAGAACGAGGTTTTCGACTTGCATAAATCCTTAATGAGAGATCACGTTATCGAATTGGTCTATGATAATTACAGGAGAATAAAGCATACGATCATCCCGATGGGATTTTCGGCCGTCGCCCTTGCAGGGTTTGGGTACGATACGATCGTATGGATTTTGGTCGTCCTCACTTGTACCTCTTCTGCAGCCTATTCCATTCTTAAGTGGCGGAACAAAACTTTCGATCTCACAAGCGAACGCATTATTGTTAGTGAAGGGGTGTTTTCAAAGCGTCAAAATGATATTCCTATTGCGAATGTCAGCGGTATCCGTATTCAAGATTCGATCCTGAAGCGTCTTGTGGGAGTGAAGGAGCTGCAGATTGAAATCATCGGAGGAAATCAAGAATCTTTCGTTCTTTCCGCCGAGCAAATTCATTGGATTCAGCTGAACATATTTTCATCTATCCCGGCGCAAGAAACATCCCCTCCGTCCGGCAGTTCATTTCAGTTTGCTCACTATTTACTGCTTTCACTGCGAAAAAGCATTTTCCTTCCGGCCCTTATCTCATCGTTTACGTTATTCGAGCTTGCTTTCCAGTATTTCTATAGAGACGGCGGCGATCGAAGGGGTGTTGCGGACATTTTGAACAAATATTCGAGTAGCTGGTGGCCGGAATCGTTACCGGCGATCATCGATGCGGCGGGCATTATTGTTGGAGTGACGATATTTCTTTCCGTACCGGCGTCCCTAGCGATCGCTTACCTCAAATATTCGAAATTCTCAGTTAAGCAAAAGACGAATCATCTGCAAGTTGTATCCGGACTTTTCTCGCGAAAGATTGTCAACATCCCATACAGCCATATTCGTTCAGTACGGATTTGCTCTTCTTGGCTGGAGCTGCGGCTCGGATTTGTTCGGGTCTGCGCCGATACGGTAGGATTCGGGAAAAATTCCGAGGGGGCAACCGTCGAATTGTTTCCATTGATCCGCGCGGCTCGGTTAACGGACATTCTGAACATGTATTTGCCTGCATTTCAGTTTCCGGAGATTCGACATCGGGCGAAAGCAGGCAGTCTCGTCTATTATCTCGCAAACCGCGCAACCATTATTTCGGCCGCCTGCAGTATGTTTTTGACGATTATATTCCCTTGGAGCGCCCTTGCATGGATCATCGTCGTTTATTTCGTGTTTGCTGGGTTTATGCGTCACCGGTACGCAGGGCTTACCTTTGAAGGTAAATATATGGTTTTGTCACAGTGGCGCGCATTGATGAAAGAAACCGTCATTTTCCATATGCAGAGCGTGCAGTCCCTGATGTACAGCCAGACTTACTGGCAGCGCCGGGGAGAGTGCGCTACCTATACTTTTTCCGTGTATTCCGAACAGTTAACCGAATGTTACTCATGCAAGCACATGGATGGACGGTTGAAAAAAGACTGGTTGAAAGCCGGTGACAAAAATGTTACCTCAGACTCAAACTGTGAAACTTTCTGAGCGGATATTGCGTTTTAATGATGAATGAATGTTTTAGGAGGACTGCCAGTATTTTTATACTCCAGAAGAAGAAGCTATTAATAATTTGTTCCGTCATTGTTGTTATGCTTGTGGCAGGGATCGCTTTTCGCAATGCTATCGCAGCATCGCTATTTCGCACCGTTGTAGCACCGAAAATTAACGAGGAGCTTGCCGAAACCTACGTACCGATTGTTGAAGAAGTTCAGCCCCCGGAAAAAGCGGTCAAACAAGAACCTTTTACATTTCTCATCCTTGGGGTCGACCAGCGCAATAAGGAAACAGGCAGATCGGACACAATGATATTCGGATTATTTAAGCCGGATACAAATATATTAAAACTTATTTCAATTCCAAGAGATTCTTATATTTTTCTGCCTGTGGAGGACTCTTACGATAAAGCAAGCCATGCTTTTGCATACGGCGGAGCGAATAGTGCCGTCAGGGCGGTCGAGCATCTGCTTGATGAGCCGGTGGACTATTACATGTCTATTAATTTCCAAGGCGTGGTGCGGCTTATCGACAGCATCGGCGGCATAGAGCTGGATATTAGTAAGGATCTTGTTAACGATGATCCTTCGCATGAACATTTTGTAGTGAAAGCCAATCAAGATGTTTATTCAGGCGTTGACGCATTGAACTTCTTACGGTTTAGAGAAGATGCCGGCGGCGATATTAGCCGTGCCTCAAGAAACCAGGAATTTGTTGAGGCGTTTGTCAAAAAAGCAGGCAGCTTAGATAACATAACGAAATTAAACGAACTCCTCACGATCGTCGGCGATAATCTGCAAACGAATATGCCTCCGTCACAGCTAACGGAGTTTATCGCCAGCTTTATCGAGAAAGAAGAAAAGAACATAGCGATCAACTCAGTCACGCTTAACGGTAAGGGTGCAAGGCTGGGAGACCAGAGACTATACTATTTAAAGCTGGATGAGACTCAATTAGAGGAGATTAAAAAGCAAATTGACAGCGATATGGGAAATGTTGTGGCAGCGGCAGCGGCTATCGATTGACATGACCGAAAACTAGTCGGTGGAAGTATGCTTAACAATCAGGAAAGGCGACAATACGAGCATTGAAACTATAAACTTTATAATCTCCATTATTCGATGAAAACCTTAAAATATTCCGGTCTTCGGGCATGCCGTTGAAATAAGCGCCGATGCAGCCCGTCGTGCACTTGTGTCCGGAAATCAAAATATTCACTTGACTCGCGCCATATTCAGCTTCAAGCTCTTGCATGAAAGCAAAAACTCTTTTTACATAGCTTTGGGCGTCTTCAACGCCTCTATAAACTCGCGGATCCGGAATTCCTCCGGCCAACTTCGCTTCGCCTTTCATTAATCCGTCGGCTTCGCCTAAATCAAATACGTCGAGTCTCTCATCAATCGTCGCTTTCATGCCCGTTGCGATCTCTGCTGTTTGTACGGCTCTTTCTTGCGGAGAGGAAAATATATAGTCAAAATGTATGTCCATAAGTTTATCTCTTAAACTTTCCGCCTGCTTTATCCCATTCTCATTTAGCGGCAAACCCCGTCTCCCTTGTAGTCTTCCTTCTTTGTTCAAATCCGTTTGACCGTGCCTGATTACATAAATCATTCGCCGCACCTCCGGTGTCATCAATCATAGTTAGTTTGAGTTTAACATTTTTTGGTTGTGGTATGATTGTGTAAAGTTGGATGTTGCGGAGGTTATTTTGTGGAAAGGTTTTTATATCATTATTTTGATGAATCAACCGGACCTTTTCGAAATTTATCCGAGTTAGAGCCGACAGAAGCTGAAGAAATTCTCAAAGAGATTCGAGACCGGAAAAAAGGATTCGCAAGCAAAAGATCCGAGGACTATTTGACAATTAGACGAAGTCTCGAAATAAAAGCCAGAGAGTTATTTATTTTAAAAGGCGGCAAGCCCGTCCGGAGCTATCCCCATTATATGACTCTTGGACAATGTCCGTGGCTGCTAGAATGGTACGAGCGGGGGAAACAGGTTCGCATCCCGATTGAACAATTTCATCCGGATACTATCAGCTTCACATATGGGGACTTGTTTCCGACGATGAGGTACCAAGATGGGAGGATGTATCGAGATCAGGTTTACACTTTGGGTGAGATATATCGGGTGATCGAACAATTCGGTTTGCCGCAAGAGTGGAATCCTCATGGAGATCTAGGCCCTGAGAGGTACATAGAAGCTCAAGTTTGGGATGATAAACCGTTGATAGGTTGTGAACCATGAGAAATAAAAATCCGAATTTATTAAAAGAGCACACGGCGATCGTCAACCGGGTGATTGACTATATAGATCAACATCTGGAAAGCGAGTTGTCGCTGGAACTATTGGCATCGAAAGTATCCGTTTCTCCCTCCTATTTGCACAGGATGTTTGCCAAAGTGACGGGAGAAAATTTGAATCCTCATATCGTAAGGACCCGAATTTTAAGAGCCTCGCATCAATTAGTCTATTCCCCCGGAGTTACAATTACTGATATTGCCCATCAATGCGGTTTTTCTTCGTTATCCGATTTTTCAAGAGTGTTCAAGAAGCTTGCGGGAAGCAGTCCCGAAACGTTTCGCGAGAAGCAAAAGCATATTAATCGCAAGAATTGTCAAATAGACAGCAAGGAATGGGAAAGCTATTTTGTGCAATATCCGTATAATGAGGGACATAATGACCGTTTGGCGAATCACCGGCTGCGAGTTTCGATACGGGAGTTTCCCAAGAAGGATATCTACTATATACGGCATCATGGGAAACGGCATTATGCTTTGCTCGACGAGGATGTTCAACAGAGCTTCGGGGATTTGAGCAACATGGCGTTTCGCAACGGGCTGTGGAGCAGCGGAACATACTTGTTGGGGATTCCACGGTATCCGCTTTTCGATTTTCCGTTTTTCGAGCTCGGATACGATGCATGCGTAACCGCGCCGAAGAAGGTCGACGTTTCCGAGGAAATCGGATTTCGAACGCTGCCGGGCGGAACGTACGCCGTGCTCCGATTGGAGGAAGACGCTCGTTTCGTCGAACCTTTCGTCCGCTGCATGCTGAACTGTTGGCTGCCCGACAGCGGGTACATGTACGACTCCCGGTCTGCAATGATGATCAGTTATAACAATCCTTCCATTCATCCCGAACGGAAATGGGTTGTGGACATATGCTTGCCCATCGTATGAAGGAGGAGTTACATGCTAAAAGCAAAGATGAAAGAGTACCGGCCCGTGTTGATCTCCAGGGATCGGGAGAAAGCTTTCGAGTACTACAAGAAGCTCGGCTTTGAGTGCAACCATTATACGGGATTTATGGACCGGGACGAGCTAAAGATTACGCTTCATCAACTTGAGGACGATACGAAGCCGATCGCGCCTAATAACACGATCGACGGGTGGTCGTGGGACTTATATGTGTTCGTCGACGATGCCGACGCTCTTTACCGGGAGTTTGTGGAGTGCGGTGCAATTATTCATTACCCGCCTAAGGATCCTATCGAATATCGAATGAGAGAGTTTGCAATTCGGGATCTGGACGGTTATATTATTGCGTTTGCTTCACCGAGGATATAAAAAGTGAATGCCGTAATAAATCGATTCGAATACAAGTGGAAATTGATCGTGTCATTCGAGGCGAATATTGGCAATCGCCGCAAGCTCCTAACGGTGTATTAATTGTATGCCATGGATTCAGGGCGCATAAAGATGCGTTGATGTTCCCTTATATCTCGCAGCAATTTCACCACTGTTATTAATAATATTGAAAGGGAGTAGTAAAATGAGCGAAATAACCGTAAGTCCGATTAAAAACAAGCTGGGGACTGTCTTTATTCCGGTTCGTGATATTGAAAGGTCGCGCGATTGGTACTGCAATTTACTTGGAATATCGAAGGATGAGTGCAAGATCATGCACGGCCACCTTTGCCCTCTTCCGATGCAGGGGACTGCAGGAATCATCTTGGACACGATGCCCATGTGGGGCGGCAATGAACCGGGAGGCGCCCCGAACATTCGGGTTCCGGCGGTCATGCTGCTTACGGACGATCTGCAAGCTTCCTATCAATTTGTAAAGGATAATGATGTAACGATGGTCACGGAAATCGAATTCGACCACTGGTTTGTCATTAAGGATCCCGATGAAAATTTGCTGATGATTTGCCGGGGCTGACTCTTTCGTTTGGTTGATATTTGAGAAAAAAGGACACAACGGTCATCTCCGGAGGTGGTAAAATTATGAAGTGAAGGGGAGGGAGTATCAGATGGACTCGAGTGTCAAGCATTATCGAAACTCCGATGGCTATAAGCCGGCTGCCGTTCCGAAAGCGTTGAAAGTTATTAAAGGGTACAAGTAGGAGAATGCGGTTCAAAGCGCGGATAGTTTCTTACACGTACGGACTGCGACGCTCGGGTCTTTCAATCTGGTTGATGAATCCAGTATGAATCAGTATTTGGTAATTCTGCCCGGACTGCGGCCGATGGTGGCCGTTGAAGTCGATGAGCCGCGCGATGTGCCGGAAGGGATGTCGTCGTATGTTATCCCTGAAGAGGAATACGTTGTCTTTAGTTTTGAGAAGAAGTACATAGGTGAGTTCTGGAACACGATTTATACGGAAGAAAACCAGCTAGAGTACAATATTGATCTGGCGAAACCTAGATTTGAAGTTTTTGCATCGCAACTTGATGCGGCTGGAATGGTCGAACGGTATATTCCGACAAAAAATTGAGTCAGTCGGACATGATAGCCCATGAAGTGTGCGGACACTGCATGGGCTATTTTATTATCATCGCCGTCTTGTTTCATTGTGAAACACGGTGATGCACGAATGAACCACGTTGTGCCGGATTGAAACAAGAGGCGGGAAGATGGGCTGTCTTGTTTCATTGTGAAACACGGTGGTTCACGGATGAACCACGTTGTGCCGGAGTGAAACAAGAGGCGGGAAGATGGGCTGTCTTGTTTCATTGTGAAACACGGTGGTTCACGAATGAACCACGTTGTGCCGAAGTGAAACAAGGGCGGGACCCAGGTCGTCAAATGAGTTGGTCAGGCCCTGAATTCCCCGAATCTTTCAGTCCTCCTGGCGGGCGGGTGCTCCCGGAATGTCACGGGACGTCCACGTACCGTCCAAATTCCGGCGGTAGCCATCTTCATAGTGACGTCCTTTATCGGTGGCACTATGAAGAGCCTCATCCGATATTACAGCGCTCCAACCGGCGCCGTGCAGCTGAATTTCGCCGAAATCCGAATAATACATGACATCCTTAGTGTCCTGGCGGTCGGGCCAGGCCTCTATGTCCAAAATAGTTACGGGCTCACCCCTATCGGCCAGGATCTGTGAGGTGAGGTCGGGGCCGCTCGGTTTCCCGATAAGGTTTCCTGCCTCCACCGACATGGAATGAGTTCCCATACGGAGCGTTCCCTTCCCGGACACAATGAGGTAATATTCATCGACCGCAGAGTGGCTATGAAGACGGGTAGATGCCTTTCCTGTCTCGACGGTCATGAGCATTACATGCAACCGCCCCAAACCGAGATGAGGAAAAAAGATACGATAGTCTCTAGAACCATGTCGAAGAGCCCCCACGGCTTGGTCCAACGGGCCGGCAGCTGACTTCTCGTAGATTGACACTACCGGTGGAAGCCAAAGATTGTCTCCGACGGGCTCCCCCGCGTCCGACACCCGATAAACCTCGTCATCCCAAAACGACGCAATTCGGGCCACGTATTCTTCCGCAGCCGGCGTAAGAGGCGGGACGAGAAACCAGACAGGGTCCGCCCGGTCAATCCGCATTCGCCCCGCCATGGTGCCGAGGCTTTCCCAGGCCCATGCAGTTAATCTGGAGAGCGTCATGTCCGGAAATCCTGCGGGAATATCCCCGATATGCTGAGGCAAGAAGAGCTTCCAAGCCACGTCCCACCGCAGCGAATCGACGGGTACCTCGACCGGTGCATCGAGGTTAACTGTCTTCAAATAGATAGCCATCGGCTGTCCCTCTCTTTCCTGTTTTACGTTTAAAACTTAATAAAGAGTCTCCTTTTTTTAAACACTTGTTTCTCATAGATTATATATTAAATTCTGAATTTATTAAGCGATCAAGGAGTCGGAAAATTCGTTATAATTGTTTATTCCCTTGTAGTTGTGCCGAACGGGGGGGTAAGTTGATTCTATATCTTGTGCGAGGTGACACGGTATGACTGTGCGATTACGGTTTCGGCCATATGCGGACGAATCGGACTACACGGCCCTTCGCAGTATCATTATTCGAAAATTTGCCGATCCCAAGCGGAGGTTTTATCCGAGTCCCGGCGATCTGGACTACAATCGTTCTTTCGGTGGAGATGCCTTTCTTGAGAAGTTGACGATATGCGAAACTCAAGGCGGAGTAGTGATCGGCGCTGTTTGGCCCGGCCATTATCGGATCTTATACTGCGTCACTGATCTGGAGCACGCGGATCTGGAAGATGAAATATTTGACTGGGCGGAGCGGCGATATAGCGGTCCCTCGCTGGGAGACCGCGCCGGGGAGGAGGTTTACATTTGGGGCTATCCGGAAGATACGGTTCGTTCCAAAATCTTGAGAGACAGGGGATACACCCGGCACACATGGTATATGTATTCCGGCGTCATCGACCTTAAGTCTGCAATACCGGAACCGCAAATCCCGAATGGTTACACAGTGCGCCCTATTCAGCCAGCCGATTTGCCGCAAAAAGTTGCCGTTATGAGCGGATCGGCCGGACTGACCGAACCGAACACGGAAATATACAACCGATTGATGACAAGTCCTACATATGAACAAGAATTAGACTTAATTGTCGTTGATGAAAACGATCAGGTTGCGGGATTCGCGAACGTTTGGCAAGACAAGCAGAATAATATCGCAATTATTGAGCCGTTCGGAACCGCAGAGGCGCATAGGAGAAAGGGATTGGCCACGAACCTTCTGTACGATATTATGCACCGTTTGAAGGGAAGGGGATCAGACAAGCTGTACATAAATCATGGGGGAATGTGGACATTAGATACTGCACCCGACGATGCTATGCGTGTTTATAATAAAGTCGGTTTTCAAGAGTTGGGAAAAATGTTCGTATGGTGCAAACCGTGCTCGCATCATGATGCCCAAGAAAATACCGAAGCAGACACTTGAAACCTGCCTGCCCGCTTTCTTAAGCGGACCAGTGCGGCGGGCGAGTGAGCGACGGAGGCAGCTTTGTACGGTGATCTCCTTTGGCGGCGTTGATCTGGAACTGGGTGAGGAAGATACTTTCGCTAAGGTCCACGCCTCTGATATCCGCGTCCCGGAAATCAGCCCCAATTAGGTCGGCCGCTCTAAGGTCCGCGCCACTAAGATCAGCGGCGATAAGGCAGGCTCCTCTTAAATTTGCCCCTCTAAGATCCGCCCCTCTCAGTTTTGCGCCAATAAGTTCTGCGTTTCGGCCGAACGTCTTCCGCCGGCTAACGGGAACCTTCATCGAGCGAAGCGCTTCTCCACGCACGAGTTCACTGGCTTGCAGCAGCAGTGTATTCACATTTGCCCGATGCGCCGCCACGTCCAGTTTCATGATGGAATCGGCATCGAGATGAGAAAGGCGTTCCGTCTCGTCGAGCGCCATGCGAAGCTCATTGCGAATCGGTCAAATAGAGGAGCTCATGGAGCTGCCGCATAAGCGGGAACACTTCAAACATTTGCTTAGCCGATCCTTGCACTTGCCGCCAGTCGTGACCGCCGAAGGTAATTTGGGACCTTCTGCCCGGCGCCGAAGCAGTCATAAACAGTACAGCCTCGAAAGCCCCGCTGTCTGAGGCTGTTGTGAATGCCGCAGCGAAAGTCCGATTGCAGATTTTCGCAAGGCTTACCGGCATCTTTGTCGATGGCGAAGTCTGCAGAGGCCGCGAAGGGCAGCGCGACACAGCACAAGCCGAAGCAGTTCTCGCAGTCGGCCTGCAGACGGAGCCGGCGATTGTCTGGAGAAGTTAGGTACCCATTATTCTCGAACATTGTGTCTGCTCCCTCCCGCTTCATTATATTTCCATAGTTTAATAGTCTAATTAGTTTCATTTCTACAATCTTCATATAGTATTACTGAATCTTCTCATCGTCAATCTTGATCGAACCTTTGACGCAATTTAATCGCGGTCACGAAATATTGTTTTCCACGTACGACATAATAATCTATACTATTATTAATTTCCAGCATTTGGTGGCAGGGAAATTTAGCTGAGATTATAAGCTTTTATTGGAGGATCGTCTTTGTCGGGTATGGAGTACATAAAAGCCAGAGAAGTTGTTTTAGGAATCCCGGTTGAAGATTATGAAGGATCAATTCAATGGTATGTCAATGTTCTGGGTTGTGAACTTATCTTCAAAATGGGTATCGCTCAATTAAGATTACCCTCAGGGCAAAAGGTATTATTATATAAGCCGGAAAATGACGACCAATTCACCGATAATACATGTACCGCCGAAAAGATTTATCAGCCTGAACATCCGGCGGCATATGGAGTAATATGTGTATTGATTATTTTTCCGCCAATCCTCACGCGAAATGTAGACGGTTCTCTTAAACGTATGCTAACATTACCGTACGACATTATATCAAAACGAAGTTTTATAATATAGCACAAGGTGGAAGCGGCATGCCGATCATTCAAGCCCTGGACCGGGCGTTGCGCATTCTCGATCTGTTTGACGAGCAGAACGGGGAACTGAAAATTACGGATATCAGCCAACGGATGCAGCTGCACAAGAGCACGGTGCATTCGCTCATCAAGACTATGCAAGCGCACGGTTACATCGAACAAAACGAAGAAAACGGCAAATACCGCCTCGGCATGAAGTTAGTCGAGAAGGGACATATCCTGCTGCAGGGCATCGACCTGCGCGCGATTGCGCGTCCGCATCTGCAGTCGTTGTCCGACGCAACCGGCCAAACGACCCATCTCGTCATCTTGGACGGCAAGGAAGGCGTATACATTGATAAAGTGGAAGGGGTCCACGCGGCAATACGGTATTCGAGAATCGGCCGCAGGGTGCCCCTGCACAGCTCGGCCTGCGGTAAAGTGCTGGCCGCCTATCGCACGGAAGAAGAGCATTCCAAGCTGTTGGCGGACTATTCGTTCGAGCAGCGAACGGATCGGACGATTTCGGATAAGGATGCATTCCTGGCCGAAGTCAAGGAAGTGAGGCAAACCGGGGCCGCATACGACCGGGAGGAGAACGAACCCGGCGTTCGGTGCGCGGCGGCTCCGATTTTCGACCATACAGGTAAAGTCGCTGCGGCCATGAGCATTTCCACCATCGTGTCCCGCGTCGGAGACGAAGAACTCGCCGAGCTTGTTCTAAAGTTGAAGCGGGAGACAGAGGCGATTTCCAGGAAGTTGGGATGGAAAGGCTGATCGCCGGTTCGGCGTTTTTCCGTTGCGGTAGAGGGTGTGCCGCCCTTTTGTCGAATGATGACAGAACGGCGTTTTATAATATCAAACGATTGGAGATGTAGTCATTGAGAATTATTCGTTATCGTGAGAATGCTTCGGTTCGTCTGGCGGCCGTGACGGACAAGGACGAAGCGTACCCGCTGGGGGACACTGATTTCCTAACATTGCTACATCGGGCGCAGCGGCTTGAGACAACGCCCGCTACACTCGTCCGGAAAGAAATCGACGGCGCCGCTCCGTTGGAAGGCGATTGGCGGGAGCTGCCGTTGTTGACGCCGCTCGACGCAGCGGAGGTTTGGGCGGCAGGGGTTACATACTTACGAAGCAAAGAAGCTCGCAATTACGAAGCGACGGCAGGCAAGCTGGACGCCACGACGTTCTACGACAAGGTGTATGACGCGGAGCGGCCGGAGCTGTTCATGAAATCGACCGCCGCCCGAACAGTAGGCCCCGGCGATACGGTTTGCCTGAGGGGCGACTCGAACTGGCAGGTGCCGGAGCCGGAGCTCGGACTCGTACTGGACTCCGAGGGCCGCATCGTCGGGTATACGATCGGCAACGACATGAGCTGCCGCGATATAGAAGGAGAAAACCCGTTGTACTTGCCTCAGGCGAAAATTTGGAAGCAGTCGTGCTCCATTGGTCCTGCGGTCCGGCTGTCGGAGACGGTCGATAATCCGTACGACTTCCGCATCTCTTGCCGCATCTATCGCGGCGGCGTGCTGGCGGTCGACGAATCGGCCACAACCGGATTGCTGAAGCGGAAGCTGGAGGAGCTCGTGGCATATTTGAAACGGGATAACGTCATCTTTGACGGAACGGTGCTGCTTACGGGCACCTGTATCGTGCCGCCGAATTTTTTCACGCTGCGGCCGGGGGACAAAATCGAGATAGAAATTAGCGGCATCGGGACCTTAACCAATATCGCGGTGAAGGCGTAATTTCACCGCTGCCGAAAGGAGAGCGAATATGAGTTATCAAGCAAATGCAGTCAATGTGCCGATTATCGACAATTACATCAACGGGGAATGGAAGCCGGCAGCCGACGGGTCTACGTTTGCCAGTATAAACCCGGCGAACTTCCGGGAGGTTGTCGGACACGTGCCGGATTCGTCGCCGGCGGAACTGGAGGAGGCCGTTGCGGCCGCCGATGAGGCGAGAACGGCGTGGCGGAAGCGCTCGGGCGCCCAACGAGGGGATTTGCTGTACCGGGCAGCGGCGCTGATGGAAGAGCGGGCCGACGATATCGGGCGCACCATGACTCGCGAAATGGGCAAAACGTTCCCCGAAGCGAAAGGGGAAACGCTGCGCGGGGCGGCTATCCTGCGTTACTATGCCGGGGAAGGCATGCGCAAGGTCGGCGACGTCATAACGTCGACCGACGCGGAGGCGCTTATGTTCACCACCCGCGCGCCGCTCGGCGTCGTAGGGGTGATCTCGCCGTGGAATTTCCCCGTTGCGATTCCGGTATGGAAGATCGCGCCCGCCCTCGTCTACGGCAATACGGTCGTCTGGAAGCCGGCGACGGAGACGTCCGTCACCGCGTCGAAAGTGATGCAGTGCTTCCACGATGCGGGCTTCCCGGCGGGCGTCGCCAACATGATCATCGGGAGCGGCCGCACGATCGGGCAGGGCATCGCTTCGCACCCCGGCATACACGGCATTACGTTCACGGGCTCCAATGCGGTCGGCAAGCAGGTCGGGCAAGCGGCTCTGGCGCGCGGCGCGAAGTATCAGCTGGAGATGGGCGGGAAAAATCCGATCATCGTCGCCGAGGACGCCGATCTCGACCTCGCGGTGGAAGCTGCCGTCAGCGGCGGCATCCGGTCGACAGGGCAGAAGTGTACGGCTACCAGCCGGGTCATCGTCGAACGCGAGGTGATGGAGGAGTTCAAGGCAAAGCTGCTTGAGAAAGTGAAGACGCTCAAAGTCGGCGACGGACTCGAGCCGTCGACATGGCTCGGACCGTGTGCGAACAAGAGCCAATGGGAGACGGTGCAGTCGTATATTCGCCGGGGCGTCGAGGAAGGCGCGCGGTTGCTGTACGGCGGCATGAAGCCGAAAGATCCTGCATTGGCGGACGGGTATTTCGTGATACCCGCCGTGTTCGATGAAGTGACGTCGAAGATGGCCGTCGCGCAGGAGGAAATCTTCGGTCCGGTGTTAACGCTTATTGCGGCGGACAGTATGAAAGAGGCGATCGAGCTGGCCAACGACACCGAATTCGGGCTTAGCGCATCGATATATACGCGGGATATCGGCAATGTGCTGAGCTTCATCCACGAGATGGATGCGGGCCTCGTGCGCGTCAACGCCGAGACGGCGGGCGTCGAGCTTCAGGCTCCGTTCGGAGGCATGAAGCAATCGAGCTCGCATTCGCGGGAACAGGGGCAAGCCGCCATTGAATTTTTTACTTCTATCAAGACGGTGTTTATCAAATCGTAAATCTGGCGCCGGGAGGAGTGACGGATGGGGATGACTTCGGGATTGGAACACATCATGGGGGATGACGCGGGAGCGTATTTCCGGGTGACGACCCATGCACCGGGCCCGCAAGGGTCGCTGCCGCTTACGCCCGACCTGTTGCGCCATGCGCCGAGCGGAGATTTGTTCGGCTTGTCGCAAAATGTGGGCATGGGGTGGAGTCCGTCTCGTTTGAACGGGAAGCAGGTGCTGCTGCTAGGGACGCTCGGGGGAATCCGCAACGAAGACGGCACGCCCGCAGCGCTCGGTTTCCATACGGGCCATTGGGAAATAGGCCTGCTAATGAGGGAGGCCGCCGAAGAAATCGCATCGGCGGGCGGCGTTCCGTTCGCCGGATATGTGAGCGATCCTTGCGACGGACGCTCTCAAGGAACGGCCGGCATGTTCGACTCGCTGCCGTACCGCAACGACGCTGCGGTTGTGCTGCGCAGACTCGTCCGGTCGCTGCCGACACGTTCGGCTGCGATTGGCGTCGCGACCTGCGACAAGGGGCTGCCGGCCATGATGATCGCGCTTGCCGCGATGCGCCGCCTGCCTGTCGCGATCGTGCCCGGCGGCGTCACTTTGCCTCCGACGCGAGGGGAGGACGCCGGCAAGATCCAGACGATCGGCGCCCGTTACGCGAATGGCGAGCTCAGCTTGGAGGAGGCGGCGGATTTGGGCTGCCGCGCCTGCGCGACGCCGGGCGGCGGCTGCCAGTTCCTTGGCACGGCCGGGACGGCGCAAGTCGTTGCAGAGGCTCTTGGTCTGACCGTGCCGCATGCGGCGTTGGCGCCTTCCGGCCAGCAGGTCTGGACGGCGCTGGCGCGGCAGACGGCGCGAGCGGCTCTCCACATGGCGGAGACGGGGTTGACGGGGAGCGCTATCGTAACCGACGCCGCTATCCGCAACGCGATGGTGCTTCACGCCGCGTTCGGGGGTTCGACGAACTTGCTTCTCCACATTCCGGCGATCGCGCATGCGGCGGGACTTCGCGTGCCGGACGTATCGGATTGGACGGAAGTTAACCGCGCCGTGCCGCGGCTAGTCAGCGTGCTGCCCAACGGGCCGGTGCCGCACCCGACCGTCCGGGTGTTTCTGGCCGGAGGCGTGCCCGAGGTGATGCTGCATTTGCGGAAGCTCGGCCTGCTGGACGAGAAAGCGCTTACTGTTACAGGAGCGACGATCGGCGAAACGTTGGACTGGTGGGAGTCGTCCGAGCGGCGGCAGCTTATGCGGCGGCACTTGGCGGAGACCGACAGCATCGACCCGGATACGGTCATTTATTCACCGGAGCGGGCGAAAGCTGCCGGTCTCGCTTCGACGGTTACATTCCCGAGAGGCAATATCGCGCCGGAAGGCTCCGTCATCAAGTCGGCGGCGATCGATCCCGGCAAGCTGGACGAAAACGGCGTCTTCCGCCACGTCGGCCGGGCGAAGGTATTTACGTCGGAGCGTGAGGCGATGAAAGCGATCAAGACCGGCGTCATCACGTCAGGCGACGTGCTCGCGCTGATCGGACGCGGGCCGTCCGGGACGGGGATGGAGGAGACGTATCAGTTGACATCGGCGCTGAAGCACCTGTCGTTCGGCAAGCACGTGTCGCTGTTGACGGACGCCCGGTTTTCAGGAGTGTCGACCGGCGCGTGCATCGGACACATCGGACCTGAGGCGCTTTCCGGCGGTCCGGTCGGCAAGCTGCGCAACGGAGACTGGATCGATATCCGCATCGATACCGTCCGGTTGGAGGGCGCGGTCGATATGGTCGGCGGCGGCGAACGTCCGGGAACGCCAGAGGACGGAACTGCCGAGCTGAACGCCCGCGCACCGCATCCCGGCTTGGCCCAGGATCCCGATTTGCCTGACGACACCCGCTTGTGGGCCGCGCTACAGGCCGCGAGCGGGGGCACTTGGAGAGGCTGCGTATACGACGTCGACACGATTATAAAGCTGCTTGAAGCGGGAAAGCGAGCAATAGAAGAGTCGCACGAGGAACCGGTGTGATATTGGCCGGTAAGGATTACAATCGGTTTATGCCGGCTGTAACCCTTCTTGCACCCGCAATGTTCCTCACTGCAGCTCCGCAATCACGCTTTCCACAAATTTGGCTGTCTTCTCGACCGTTTGCTCGGAAAAATCAAATTCGACCCCGGTGTCACGATAGATTTGCGCGATGGACTGATTGAAGTCGCTGCCTGCCCCCTGTTTGAACAAAGCGGTCGCTTTCGCCGGGTCTTCCCGGTATATTTGCAGAAGCTGCAGCGCCCCCAGCTCCGACATTGCATATTCGATTTTGTAAAAAGGATACGCGAAATAGTGAATGCTTCCAATCCAGCCGGCGCCGATCTCCGATTCAAGACCCATGATATCCACCGGACGGAGCATGAATCGCTTGTTGATTTCGAGGAACTTCGCATCCCGTTCTTCGGCAGAGTGATTCGGGTTCGTGTACATCCAGTGTTGAAACAAGTCGCCTGCCACAGGGTTAATGAGCACGTTGAACGTGCGGCGAAGCTCTTCACGCTGCGCGTTCTTGAACTCTTGATCGTCGGTATAGAATACATTGAGTTTGTCCAGCAGCAGCAGCTCCATCGCGTGGGAGTAAAGCTCGGCAACCTCTTCCCGGTGATTATGAGCTTGGATGCCGCTTTCCGTGTCAAACTGGAGATACTCGTTCACGGCATGGCCCATTTCGTGGATAAGCGCTATGACGGCGACAAACGACGGACTGAATTTGGAGAACACAAATACGTTTTTTGATGCCGGCAGGCTGTCGCAAAACGCGCCGGGGCGCTTGCCTTGACGGCACTCCACATCAAGCAGCCCGTTCGCCCGCATGAACCGGAATTTTTCCTGAAAATAAGTGTCGGTCATGCCGAGCATCAAATCCACACCGTCCAGCAGCTCGGTGACTGTGCGAAACGGCTCACCCTGCAGCGTGCACGGACCGGTGTCCCACGGACGGTACGAGTCTATGCCCAGCCCCGTCCGGAACACTTCGGCCAGACGTTCCCATGCCGGCACAACGTGCTTCTCAACGGACGTGTGGAAGTCATAGCAGTCCTGAATGCTATATTCCCGATTCTTCAACGTGAATATGTAGTCCCGGTAATTGCCGAAGCCGGCATTCAACGCCATCCGGTGCCGCAGCCGTACCAGTTCATTCATGATATCGTCGATCTCCGGTTTAACCCGGCCGCGCGCCTCGGCCAGTGCACGCCACGCCCGTTCACGCACGGTCCGATCCGGAATATCCGCTTGTGCCTGCACCAACGGGTAAGGTTTCGTTTCGCCGTCCCATTCGACGGTCAAAACGCCCATAATTTCGTTGTATCTAGTAACCAGTTCTTGTTCCCTCACCGTCAGCGGAATGTTCTCTTCGCGAAACAGCTCCACCTTCGCTCGCCGCACTTTCCGCATCAAGCCGTGTTTCTTGTCCTCTAGTTGCTCAATGAACGGAGAGCCGCAGAACTTCTTGTCAAACTCCGCCACATACTTCGTCAGAAGCGGCTGCACGACGGTTTGGCCGTGCAAATGGATGTCTCGCTTGCCGGCATTCGCCGTGTCCCTGTCGAAGTCGATTCGGTGGCCGGTCATCGCTTCGGTAATCTCGTCCCGGAGCTTTCTCTCCTCGGCGAGCCATTCTTCCAATGCAGCCGCTGACGTAACTTCCTGCTGCAATAGCGCATTCAGCCTGGCTTCGAGCGCCACCGTGTCTTCGAGATTGATAGTGTCGGAATAATACTTTGCGGACGTTGACGATTCGGACATTCGCATACCTCCCCATGGACTCGTTCGGGCTAACGACCATTATGGCAATAGTCTGTTTATGACCGGCTGTCGGTTTGCGATAATTTCGGCGAAATATGTTAGTACGCAACAAGTATGGCAATCCGGTGCGTGTAATCTGCTGTCGGAAAGGCCGTTTATAAACATTGTATTGCCATAATACTGTACTAGCGGGAAAACTTTTATCAGATTATGGGAAAATGTTGCCAAAACCGTACAAAGAGCTGCTCAAAAGTAATCGAGACGGTCGATGACGCGTAGGGGCAGTTTATCGGGAGGCTCAACAAACACTGCAGAAAAAAATTTATAGTAATTAACTAAACTACATTCAACTTAAATTGAATATTTCGCGATATTTTCTGCGAACATTAGCACTTGCATTAAAGTTGTAAAATGGCGGTGTAAGCAAATGGAAACGGGTAAATTTAAAGATTCGAAAATCAGCAAATCGATATCGGAGCTTGCGAGTCACAAAACATTGGCCTTGTGGGCAGCCGACTGCGCGGAACGTGTGCTCCGATATTTCGAAGAAAAGCATCCGGACGACCGTCGGCCTCGGGAAGCTATCGACGCGGGACGAGCTTGGGTACGCGGCCGGCAGCTGCGGCGATTGCTCGAATATAAGGACAATCACTAATCGCGGTACAGCTCCCGGTCCGCCATAAGCTCCAACACTTTACAGAGCTCAACCAACCGGTGAACCCCGCGAAACTGCTGGCGGTTGCGCTCATTTATGCTGTGAACCGCTTTTTCCGCCGCCTTTTTCGCTTGTTCGATGCTTTGGTTTTCTACAGCTTGTACGATCTCCTTCATGATCTTTAAGAAATAGACGGTGCTCCGCAATGTGCGGATGAGCAATATCTTGCGCACGTGCGTCGGCGTGAACAGCCGGTACCCATTCTCCGGGTCTCGCTCCGGCGTAATCAAGCCTTCCTTCTCCCAATGGCGGATGGCGGACGTGGCGACGCCGGCAAATTCGGCAACTTCGCCGATGGTCATACGGTTTTTCAGCTTCTTATTCGCAACGTGAGGCTGATCGAAGTTTTGCAGCAGCTCGAGCGTCTGGTCCGCGGCGGCCTTTTCATGCTGAAGGTCCGCCTGTTCCTTGTTTACAAGCCAGAAAGCGGCGTCAATATCCGCGTTCTGGATGTTTCGAAGCACCTCGCAGGTGAGCCCCACGCCAAAACCGGGAAACATGGCGCGCAGGCAGCGGAAATAAGCCAAGTGCACCTTCGTATAAAGACGGTACCCGTTTGCGCCGCGGGCGGGAGCGGGGACCACTCCCCAAGACTCATAATGACGCAACGCGCTGGTGCTGATATTGAGCTCTCTCGCAATCTCAATCGGCTTATAGTAACGCATCCCCGTCCTCCCCCCTTGGTATGAGCGATTCCACTATACCAAATATTTTGGGCGAAAGGGAGTGACACCGGCTAGGCCGATAATTGCGTCGAACGTGCGTAACGGCGGTACAAGTACGAGCAGCCGATCGATGCCAAAACGACGATCGTCAACCCCCAATATATATTCCCGTATGCGGCGGTAAGCGGAAGCTGTTTCTGCCAAACCAGAGCGCTGGCCGTCGCGGCGACCCCGAATGCTCCGCTGAAGAACTGAAGAAGCTGGAACAGCCCCATGCCCGATCCGATTTGCGGCTTGGGCAGAATGCGGGACATTTCGTTGGAGATGCTGCTCATCAGGCATGTAAAACTGACGCTCATAAGCATGTAAATGAACATGACGGCGATATGCGACGATCCGGCGAACAGCGCGAACAATACAACGGACGTCAGCAGCAGCAGGGGGACGTAGCGGATGAGAGATTCGTTGCCGTAACGGTCAATGATCTTGCCGACTCTGCGGGAAATGAGCATCGCCAACAAAGAACCAGGAAATATGATAAGTCCCGACACGCTCGCACTCAGTCCGAACTGGTGAACCAGAATTTGCGGCATGAGGAATAGTGTGGCAAAGCTGCATAGATACGAGGCGATTCCGACAGCGCCAAGCGTCAAATAAGACCGGTTTAGGAACAGAGCGGGCTGCACGAAGGGGTCGGCCGCGCGGCGAATCCGAAACACGAACAGAACAAGCGCCGCCAATCCGACCGCCAACGCCGCCCAGGATTGATTGGTCAAGAACAGAAGCAGCCCGGTCGTCCCGACGCCTGCGAACAACGCTCCCGCGGTGTCGAATGAGCCTTCGGACGGCGACTCTTTCGGAACAAGAGCAGAGAAGAAAGGAATTAAGATCAGCGTGACCGCTGTCACGATAAATAAGTAATGCCAGCCCAAGTACTCCACGATAGCTCCGCCGGCCACGGGGCCCAGACCGAGCCCGAGCGAAGCGGCCGACATGACGGTTGCCGTCGCTTTCCCCCGGCGCTCAAGAGGCACGTAGCGGGTTATCAGCACAAGGGAAAGTGCCGGAATGGCGCCCGCACCCGAGGCCTGCAGAATTCGGGAGGCTAACAGCGGCACGAAGCTGTTGCTGAAAAATCCGGCGACGGAGGCGGCGCCAAGCGAGATGAGCCCGATAATGAACAGCCGGCGGATCGGAACGAAATCGGACAGCCTGCTGTATGTAATGGACGAGATCGCGAATACGATGGAATAGCCCGTTACGATCCAAGAAACGGATGCCGCCGATACGCCGAAATCGCTCGATACGAAAGGCAGCGCCAAATTAAACATCATCGTGTTCATGATAACCAATACGATGGAGACTCCCAGCAGGACGGTCACGAGACCTTCCCGGGATAAAGTTTGTTTCGTTTCGCTAACTTTCGGATAGGATAGAGTTGACATCCGTATTCCCGCCCTTTTGTTCTGTTGTTCGAATGTATTCGAACAATAGAAATATATCATGCATTATGGTAATATTCAATTATAAGTTTCGCGGTACGAAGGGGGATTTCACGTGAAAATTTTGCACCATCCGGACCGGGAGGAAATCCATTTGTCCTCCGTTCTTTATGCCTTAAGCGATCCGTTACGCCTTCATCTTGTGGCTACATTATATAAAGAAGGCGAGAGGGCATGCGGTGACATCGAGGTTCCCGTCGTCAAATCGACATTGTCCCATCATGCCCGAACGCTGCGGGAATCGGGCGTCATATACGTCCGTGCGCAAGGCACACAGCGTATCCTGTCCGTCCGGACGGAGGATTTGAACGCCCGCTTCCCAGGACTGCTTGAGTCGGTCCTGCACGCTTATGAAATCTCGGGCGACACAAGCGAGATTTTCTCTTGCGCCGATATGAAAAAATAGCCTCCGCCATTATTGACAATTGCAACTGTAACAAATATAATAACAGTAAGCATTCGGGAAAAGGGATGAATAACCGGTGAACAGCGAATTTACGATTGCAGTGCACAGCTTGGTTTTTCTCGCCTATAGACCGGATCGGATGGCTACAAGCGAGATGATTGCTCTGAACGTCAACACGCATCCGTCGCGAGTGCGCAAGATTATGAGCTGTTTGCGGAAGCAGGGCTTTGTCCGGACGAAGGAAGGAATTGGCGGAGGTTTTATTTTCAACCGCAGTCCGGATCAGGTTACGCTGGCTGAAATATACCGCGCAACTTCCATTGGCTCCATTAAACCGGCCTGGTGTTCCGGCAATGAGGACGAGGATTGCATGGTCGCGTGCAACATGGCGGAGGTTATGGATCAAGTATTCAGTGAAGCGGAACAACAGCTGATTGCATACTTCGAGCGGATAACGGTCGCAGACGTGCTGAGACGTGTACAAACCGCACAGCAGTTCAAAAACTAATTTTTGGGTAAACTGTTATTAAAATAGTGTCAGATGAATATTGCGCGTTTCAAATAATAAGGAGGGTGAACGGGAATGGAACGAATGTATTATGAACCGGTAAGAGACGGCGATTGGGTCAGCGGCACATCCGATATGGATGAAATATTTATCGGATATGTCGAGTCGATGGATGCCGGCGGCATGTTGACGGTTAGAGTGACTCAATGCGACCGGGAAGAAGCCGTAGGTATGTTAATTGAAACGAAGCTTTCCAAAGTGAAGAAATTGCCGCTTCACACGCCGACGAATCCGGAGGAATTGCGCAGTTTGATCGATCTCGCGCTGATGACGCACGATAAGGCGTGGTTTGAAGAGTTAAGGGCGATGCAAGCGATGTATTCTTTCAAGGCAACAGGTAGCGCCGGAAGAGGAAACAATGAAAAAGGAGAGGACCACAGATGGCGATTGTCAATATAACGGATAACCAATTTAAAGACACGATCAAAGAAGGGTTGGTGCTGGTCGATTTTTGGGCGCCTTGGTGCGGACCTTGCAAAATGATTGCGCCGGTACTTGAGGAGTTAAGCGATAAAATGGGAGGCGCAGTCACCATCGCCAAAATCAATGTGGACGACAATCCGCAAACGGCGGGCGAGTACGGAGTGATGAGCATACCGACCTTGATGTTGTTCAAGGAAGGCGAAGCGAAAGATACTTATGTCGGGTTTCGTTCGTTGGGTCAGCTGGAGGCTGAAGTTAAGCGATATTTATAATTAATGGTGTAATTAGTTTAGCCGGCGTAATTTACGCCGGCTTTATGTTGTGTAAATGCCTTGAAAGCAAGGGACCCGAGTGCTCAGTGAAAGTTAATGCAAGCTATGTATTCATATAAGGTACGATCAAAGAAGGTTTGGAGCTGGGAGCCGGCGTAACTATTTACGCCGGTTTTCTTTCTTTTGAAATTACGGCTAAACTTTCGGTATTTATTAGAGCCAGGGCATGAATAGAAAGTTTGACATTCATGGATTACGAATGTAGTATTATTAAGTGGATTACATAAGTAATCAATTCATGAAAGAGGAGGTAGGCGTAGGGGCAATTATGAAGAGAACGCTTCATAGCGACGACCCTCAACAAGAGATTGTCAAACGGCGGCAGTATACGTTTCGCATCAATCTTTTCTTCTTCGGCATTTTCGGTTTATTTTCCGTGCTGGTCATGAAGCTGGCGTTCATTCAATTCGTAGAAGGGGAAGAATTGTCTGCCCTTGAATCGCAACGGACCAAGAGGGCTGTTTCGATTCCGCCGATTCGCGGCAACATCTATGACCGGAACGGGTATCCGATCGCCTATTCCACGTCCACACAATCTTTGTATTTCCGGATGGAGCCTGGCACGGAAAGGGAAGATCTGATCGCGTTGGCGGAGAAGATCACCGAATTATTCGCCAAATACGGTGATCCTACGTTGGACCAGATGACGGTGTCCGACGTATTTGACGCAATGGATGTCGGCTACGATATTGATGGCAATGACAAAGTTTATTTGAACCGGATGTTCGAACCGCGCCGTGTAAAGGGTGGCTTAACGGATAAAGAGATCTCTTATGTAATGAGCCATCCGGAGCTGTTTCCCGGCGTCGAGGTCGTCGAGGAGAGCGTCCGCCACTACGATTCCAATACGATCGCCGCCCAATTGGTCGGTTATTTGAAGCCGTTCTCCACGGCAAACAATCAAAAGGAAGGCCAGTACTTGGATATTTACCGTGACAAAACGTATACCTCAGGCTACTTGCGTATGGAAGAGGTCGGCTTTGACGGACTGGAGTTTATGTATCAGACGGAGCTTCGGGGCATTCGTAACGTGATCGTGATAGCGTCGATGCCGGATTACGATCCGAATGTCTGGTCCGGAGGCATCTCAACGGAGCTTTACAATCAAATCCAGCCTTATTATCAGAACGGCGCAGCTTCTTTATTCCGTTGGAAACTCGCGAGTTTGTCTTGATTCCTGCACCAAAAGTGAAATGGGGACTGTATTTTGAATATTACACTTCAAGCAAACAAGTTAAAAATTGCCGTATTGATCACTTTGATCGTTATTCTGCCGCTAACCGGCTGCGCAAAGACCGAAGTGCCAACGGCTGCTGTCGAGAACGAAAAGAATTTGCCGTCAGCCGAACCGGCACCGGCCGAAGGCCGAGTCTTGCTCGAACACGTCGTGAATGAGGCGATCCGGCCTGTCATAGATCAGAACAAAGTGCCGGGTATGGCCGTGGCGGTCACGGTCCAGGGGAAGCGATATTTCTTTAACTACGGTATTGCTTCAAAGGAGAACGGGCAAAAGGTTACCGAGGATACGATTTTCGAGATCGGCTCGATCAGCAAGACCTTCACCGCAACCCTCGCGTCCTACGCGCAGGCGCTTGGAACTCTGTCTCTCTCCGACAATGCGAGCAAATATCTGCCTGCGCTCGCCGGCAGCAGCTTCGACAGGATCAGCCTTCTTGATCTCGGTACCTATACGGTGGGCGGTTTACCCTTGCAGTTTCCAGACGATGTCACCGATCAGGAAACGATGATTGCCTATTTCAAAAACTGGAGACCGGCCTACGCCGCCGGCACGTATCGGCTCTATTCGAATCAGAGCATCGGCTTATTCGGCTATCTGGCTGCCAGAAGCATGGACGAGCCTTTCGATGATCTGATGGAAGAAAAGCTCTTCCCGATGCTCGGCCTCTCGCGCACTTACATCAGGGTTCCCCAGGACCGGATGGGCGACTACGCTTACGGCTATTCGAAAGACAACAAGCCTATTCGGGTGTCGCCGGGCGTTCTAGACTCGGAAAGCTATGGCGTAAAGACGACCGCGGCCGACATGATCCGTTTCGTCGAGGCAAACATGAATGGCTCGGAACTAGACGAAACGCTGCGACGCGCGATCACCGCAACGCACACCGGATACTTCAAGGTCGGCGACATGATGCAGGGGCTTGGATGGGAAATGTACGACTATCCGACGGATCTTGACCGGCTGCTTGCGGGGAATTCCCCCGAGGTGATGTTCAAGGCGAATGAAGTAAGCAGACTTGCTCCGCCACTGTTGCCGCCCCAGGAAGGTGTGCTGATCAACAAAACCGGCTCCACGAACGGTTTCGGCGCCTATGTTGCCTTTGTCCCCGCCAAAGGCATCGGCATCGTGATACTGGCGAACAAGAACTATCCCATCCCGGCGCGTGTGAAGGCCGCATACCAGATATTGACGGCGCTGGACAGCCAGTTCGGCTTGACGAGCGCCCGCTGAGAAGTTTTCCTTTCCAGCGACGGCAAGCCTTTCATTGTTCCTTATACATGTCAAGATAAGAGGTAGGATATGAATAACGTTCGTTCTTTAATCTCCATTTTACTATTGCTAATTGTTCTGGCGGGTTGCAAAGAGGAGATTCCACCGGAAGACGTGTTCGAGAGCTATATCGGATATTGGCAGCAGGGACGCTATGAGCAAATGTACGAGCTGATTTCAGAAACCGCTAAAGATGCGTTGTCAAAGGAAGAGTTCGTCAATCGCTATCGTTCCATTTACGAGGGAATCGAAATGAGCAACCTCTACGTTGCCGCTGTTCCTCAAGACGAAGAAGCAGCAGGCGACGCACCGACCGTCAAAACATTCCCTTATCGACTTGTGATGGACTCCGCGGCAGGGCCCATAGCTGTCGACGGCGCCATGCAAATCGTAAAAAATAAAGAAACAAATCATGAATGGAAGGTTGAATGGAAGCCCTCCTTGCTATTCCCGTCGATGGATGAAGGGGATAAGGTGAACGTTCGTACGCTGAAGGCGGAAAGGGGGGTCATCTATGACCGGGTTGGCCGGGAACTTGCCGCGAACGGAAGCATTGAAGTTGTAGGGATCGTTCCGGGCGAGCTGGGGCAGGCCGGGGAGGAAACGATCGCCGAACTCGCGGAGAGGCTTTCGGTTCCGATATCGTTTATTCAGGAAAAACTCGCGGCTCCATGGGTCAAGGATGATCTTTTCGTGCCCATCGTCAATGTGACGGGAGATCGGGTTAAACTTGATTTCAGCGATTTGCAGGGGGTAACGAAAAGAGACAAAAGCGCAAGGATATACCCATACGGAGAAGCCGCCGCCCACTTGACCGGATATA
Source organism: Paenibacillus alkalitolerans (assembly GCF_016482785.1). GTDB lineage: Bacteria > Bacillota > Bacilli > Paenibacillales > YIM-B00363 > Paenibacillus_AE > Paenibacillus_AE alkalitolerans. Next base: position 109,573 of record NZ_JAEMXM010000003.1, read on the forward strand.
TTCGGCAAGTCACTGCCGAAGATATGGAGAAGCATCCGGAAAAACGGTTGGCTCCCGCCGACGTGATCGGGAAAGCCGGAATGGAACAGATTTACGACGATCGGTTAAGAGGACGGGACGGTGTCCATATCACGATCGTTAATGCGGACGGAGTGGTGAAAGAAACGCTTGCAAAGGTCGATCCGGTCGACGGAGAGGACATCCATGTGACGATCGACGCGCTGCTTCAGGAATCGATGTATCGATCGCTGGACGGAGACGCCGGCACGGGAGCGGCCATTCAACCTCGGACGGGCGAGATTTTAGCGTTAGTCAGCAGTCCGGCCTATGATCCGAACCTGTTTATTCAAGGCTTGTCCGAGGAACAATGGAATTCGTGGAACGAAGACCCCAACAACCCGCTGTTAAATCGATTTACCAAACTGTACGCGCCCGGCTCCGTTTTTAAACCGATTACCGCTTCCATAGGATTGCAGCTTGGGGTAAGCTCGGTCGATGAGATCAAAACCATCGGGGGATTACGGTGGGCGAAAGACGAAAGCTGGGGCAATTATTACGTGAAACGGCTGAGGGATGTTCCCGAAGAGAGCCTAACGGACGCTATCGTAAACTCGGACAATATTTATTTGGCTCAAGAGGCAATCGAGATCGGTGCGGACAATTTCATCAGGGAGGCGGAGAAATTCGGGTTTGGAAAACCCTTGCCGATTTCGTACCCGTTTCCGCAAGCCAGTTTATCGAACGACGGAATAACGAATGAAATCCTGTTGGCCGATTCCTCCTACGGACAGGGAGAAGTCGTTATGAGTCCGCTGCACCTGGCCTTATCCTATACCCCGTTTATCAATGAAGGGGAACTGATAACGCCCGTATTGGAACTTACGGACGACGAGGAGCTTCGGGAAGAGCCTTGGGGGGACCCGGTTCTGGCACCGGAAACAGCCGCAGCGGTAAACAGGATGCTGCTTGAGGTTGTCGAAAATCCGACGGGCACCGGACACGGGGCGTATATAAAAGACCGCAGGATAGCGGGGAAAACCGGTACGGCGGAGTTAAAAAGAAGCAAAGAGGAGAAAGGGCAAGAGAACGGTTGGTTCGTCGTTTATGATGCGGAACGATTCGAACTATTGATGGCCGTTATGATCGAGGATGTGCAGAATCGTGGCGGAAGCGCTTATGTCGTACGCAAAACGGCACCTGTTCTCCGAGAGTATATGGAGAGCCGGAATTGACACGTTTGGTTTGATAAATCTTCAATGACATGCGATATTTAGTAGTACCTCAATAAAGGTTGAAGGGGGACACTGAGCATGATTTTTTCAATGTTTGTTACGAGCCTCATCGTTTCTTTTGTTTCCGCAGCCGGAATTATGCTGATAAAAGCAATCTTTCGAAAGCAGCTTACTGCGAAATGGCACTATAATATATGGTTTTTATTGTTGATTGCATTAACAATCCCTCTGCTCCCGAGTCATTTATTTCATTTCGGAACTTTTTTTGCCGGCTTCGATGGGAGTCTGAACCATGAAATAGGTGTTTCTGCAACCGCCCCAGGGAATCAAGTACCCGAAAATGATGATTGGCTGCAGGATTTTACGATTTCCGTAAATCGCGCAGCTCCGCCGTTACTTCAGAACATTACAGCAGCATTTTGGTTAGCCGGGATGCTCGCTTTTGCTATTGTAACCATCCACTCTTGGCTCCAAATCAAGGATATGAAAAATAAGTCCCATCGCGTAACGAATAAAGAAGTTTTAGACTTGTTAGAGCGGTGCAAACAGCAGCTGCATATCGATAAAGATTTGGTTGTCTTGGAGTCGCCGCTTGTAAAATCTCCGATGATTGTTAGTTTGTTCAAGACTTATCTTGTGTTTCCGGCCCGATTCTCCGACTGGCTTTCTTTAGATGAAATCAAATATATTGTCCTGCATGAACTGACTCACTTAAAAAATAAGGATAACATCACGAATTATTGGATCGTGGCGTTTCAATTGATCTACTGGTTCAACCCGCTCATATGGATTGCGTTTGCAAAAATGAGACTGGATCGTGAAATCGCCTGTGATATCGCGGTACTGCAATCATTGGATGATCGCTGCCGTGTCGAATACGGCAATACGATTATCAACTTTGCGGACAGAGCGTCACGGTCCGCGAAGTTCGCTTTGGCAAGTCAACTCGTCAGTCCGACAAGTCAAATCAAGAAACGCATCGAAACGATTGCAAGCTTTCAGGCGGAATCAAAGCGGCAGAAGATCAAGAGCATTGCCGTAGTTTTGCTTGCAGGCCTCTTGGTTTTAAGTCAGATTCCGGTCGTCTCCGCGATGGCCCGGGAAGATCAAAGCTATTCCTTTACTGGAGAGCGTGTCCTTTACGAGAATCTAAGCGCCTATTTTTCCGGTTATGAGGGAGCTTTCGTATTATACGACATGCAAGCCGATCAATATCGTATCTACAACGAACGGAAAAGCACCCAGAGGGTGTCCCCGAATTCCACTTACAAAATTTATAGCGCTTTGTTTGGTCTGGAGTCCAACGTCATTTCGGGCAAACATTCGACAATCGAATGGAACGGTGAAACGTATCCATATGACGAATGGAACAAGGACCATAATTTGTTTACGGCGATGAAGAGCTCCGTGAATTGGTATTTCCAAGCGATGGAGAGCAGGATGGAACGCAGGGATTTGCAGGCATATCTAAAACAAATTCATTATGGGAATGCCGATATTTCCGGTGGACCGGAGCCCTTTTGGATGGAATCTTCATTAAGAATATCCCCGGTTGAACAGGTGCAATTACTGAGGGCATTGTATACAAACCAATTCGGATTCGAGGAACAACATATCCGGACCGTGAAGGATGCGATCAAATTGGAAGAAAAGGATGGAGCGCTTCTTTCCGGCAAGACCGGTACAGGCGCTGTAAATCATAAAAATACGAACGGTTGGTTTATCGGGTATGTAGAGAACAAGGGGAACACCTATTTCTTTGCAACGAACATCCGGAATGAAGATCGCGCGAACGGGAGTAAGGCTGCCGATATTACATTAAAGATTTTGAGGGATAAGAGGATATATTGACATTGGGGAGTGATGGGGATGTCAAAACAAGTGCCGAGAATATCGGAAGCGGAATGGGAAGTTATGAACGTGCTTTGGGAAAAGGCACCGCGAACGGCTAGCGAAGTTATTCACGTTTTGCAGGAAAAAACGGATTGGAAGCCCAAAACGATCCGTACTCTGTTGGATCGTCTGGTCAAAAAACGGGTAGTTGGAGTCAACCAGGAACAAAAAGTGTACACCTTCATTCCGCTATACACGCAAAACGAATGTCAACACGCTGAGGCTCAGTCTTTTCTAAAACGAATTTATGGAGGGACGATGAAACCGATGCTCGTTCAGTTTTTCGAAGAGCAATCGTTAACGGAGGAGGAGATCAAAGAGCTGCGCGCGATTTTGAATGAGAAATCCGAAAAGCATAACAAATAAGGTTGGGCGGGTGAATGCGGACTGACGATTGAAGAAACGGAAAAAAAAGAAGACCGTGAGTATCGCGGCCATGATCTTGGCGAACTGGGTGAAGCGGCTGAGATCACAAGCGAAAAACTGGAGGCAGCGGTTAAAGCGTTGGAAGCAAAGCTGCAAGAGAAGCCAACGGACAAGCCCCTAACTAAAAGGGCAGTACGCCAACTCCGCGGCCTTACGAGCTTTCGAACAAGCCAGGACAACGGCCACAATAACACAGGGTAGAGGATAGATGAAAAAAGGGCCCAAATAGCAACGAAGATCATGCCGATGTTTCGAAGGCCGTAATACTCCGTTGTAGTGATCTTGAACCTTCCAGCAGTTCCAATCCCAAGGATGCGATTACGGACAAAATCATTGAAGTAAGCTACAAGGCTATGTGTTTGACTACCGTCAAAAACATCCACCACCGTATTAAATTTATTTACCGTAATTTTGAAGACCGTCTTGTATTGATTCTAATCTCGTGAGATGCGGCTTAAATTGATTTAGAAAACCTTTTTTGGCTACAGTCTCCATATCATTCCAACCATAATACCGGTCGTAATATTCCTGAAACGAAGCAAATGTCTTCTCCATGGAACGCAGTTCTTCTGCGAGTAAAGCTAGCGTATCCTTCGTATTTTGGCTGATCAGTTTCGGCTTTGCTTTCCAGTACCGGCCGCTGACGAAGTACATAACGTTCCCTACCTCAGTGCGAAAGTGTAACATATACACATCCTCTTGCTCTTGCTGCGCGGTCAAGTCAATGAAACCTTCCGACGTCCCAGGCTTCTCAAGGTTGGTATAGCTGTCGCTGAACGTGATTAAAAGAGAAATATGTTTATCCAAGGCGTCCGCTTGTATTTTGCCCTTTCAATGATTACTTGTATTTTCGCAGGGTCCTCATCATCGCTCACCGCGCTAAGCTCCTCCAACGTTTCCGCAAGCGGAAGAAAAGATGGCGTCTGATCTAAGAAGCTGAAAAAAGCCAAGTCATTTTTCGCTTCGTACTTCGATGATAATACATTGAACCTATGATTAGCTTCGTTGATCTTGTCGCGGTAAATGAGGGTAACCGTTAAAATAATAGCCGCACTAATCCATATAATCCTCTTTGCTGTCATCTTGATGCTCCTTATTCTATTTGCTTCCTATTGTAATATATCTCTCCTTGGGCGAAGTCAGGGCGATTATGGAAGTTTTGCACCTTTTCAATGATATTTTGCTTCCGGCGATACCGGTCAAAAAACCGTGATCCGCTGCCGTCATGCGATACCACACACCTCGCGCCGGCAGATAGGGGATTTTCAAGTACTTATTGGATTGATTCTCCCGGCTGGCAGCACAGATAAGGGTTTCCGGAGTACCTATTTCCTCGCATTCGCGGGCAAACATCCCTTTTTCACTCATATAAGTACCTGAGAATCCCCTATGCTGTTGCGCTCTTGCAGGTTTAGGCGAAAATAAGTACGCCAAAATCCCTTATTTGTATCCGGGCACCATCAAGCGCATCAAGACAACCCTCTCTTCCGCCGCGGAGGCTTCGCCACGAATGCCAGCACCGCGCCGCCGGCCCAAATAAGAGCGGAAAATATAAGCACGCCTGTGTAGTTACCGAACCGGTCGTACGCCCACCCGAATTGTACCGGTCCCAACGCGGAGCCGATCACTCCCGCGGTGTGCGTAACCCCTTGAATACTCCCTAAATATTTCCTCCCGTAGTAATTCGGCCAAATCACACCCAACGGGACGTTCATGAAACCTTGGGAAATGCCCCAAGCGACGGCGAAAACAATGACTGCCGCATGAGAATGAGCGAAAATCAGTATTACGGGGACAACCATGTTCATCGCAAAAGTGACGCTTAACATCCGGTGCGCTTTCACCCGTTCCACAATAAAACCCGACAACAGAGAGCAGCCGAAGCTGACGAGCGGGATCAAGCTTAAGACGAACGCCGTGGTGACCCGGTCGATTCCCTGATCGGACAGTATGGGGAAGATTAGAAAAATTATGCCGGTGTTAATCATAGCCGGAATTGCGCCGCATATCATAACAAACCAGAACGCTCTAGTCCTTAACGCTTCCGACAACGTCCAGGAGTCTTCGAGCGACGGCGCGTGTTCATCGTCCGGCCGCCCGGTTTCGGCTTTCATTCCGTCCGGCAATAAGCCGGCGTCTTCAGGCTGATTGCGCACGAAATAGTATGCAATCGGCACAAAAATAAAAAGTGCGGTCCCCAAGACGCGCCATGCATTCTGCCAGCCGTACGCTTCAATCAGCCAGTTGATGAGCGGAGGGAACGTCGCGGCGCCGAGCAATCCGCCCAGACCGGCGAAGCCTAAAGCTCGCCCTCTATATTTGAAAAACCATTGCGACACCAGTGTGTTCGGAATCAACGTCATGGAACCTTGTCCGAAATACCGGACCATAAAAAATCCGAAAAACAGCATGACCGGTCCCGTTACGAAGCTGTTGAAAAAACATGCGGCGCCAAGCATCATGGCCGCCAGCGCTAACATGATTCTGCGTCCGAACCGGTCGACAAGGCGCCCCATAAAGAACAACAGCAAACCGGATGCCAATGTGGCGGCGGAATAAATGGAGGATATGGCCGTTTGGTTCAGGGAAAATTCCTGAATATAGGATGCTATAAAGACCGAATTGGAATAAGTTTGGCCCGGTCCTGAAAAAAAGACGCCCACTCCTCCAATGAAAACAATCAGCCAACCGTAAAAAAATCGGGTTTGCAGCGGAGGCTGCGACCCGGACTTCCTCATAGCTTGATTTCTCATACGATGCGCTGCCCCCTGCTGTCGGTGCTTGGAAATAAGGAAATTACGTTATAATAGCTCCGATTTGAGCATATTCTTTTCATTTTACCATTGCCGTTGGAGTTTGTCCGCAAGCCGGGCACTCGCAACTTTACAAAGTGATATTGTTCGTCTAAGATGAATGAAAGCGTTTGAAGGAGTATTTGAACGATGTTTGAAAAAATTCTTCTCGCGACGGACGGTTCTTCCCATGCCAATCGTGCGGCGGAAGCAGCAATCCGGTTATCCAAGGAACTAAATAACACAACGGTTACCATATTGCATGTGAGCGCTTCAGCGCCCAAACGAAGCGAGTTATTGCTTGCGGACTTCGATGTCAAAGCGGTCTTATTGGAGGAAGCGCATAGGGCAATCATAAAAACAAAGGTAAGATTTCGTGAAGAAGGCATTCCGTTCCAACTGCAGGTTGCCCTTGGGGACCCCGCCGAGGAAATTGTGAAAACAGCCGCAGACAGAGATTTCGGATTGATCATTGTCGGCAGCAGAGGTCTGAACCGGCTGAATGAAGTTTTATTGGGAAGCGTAAGCCATAAAGTGGCGCATGAAGCCCGATGTCCGGTTATGATAGTGAAATAAAGGACAAAATAAAAAGAACACAGCGGGTGCAATGCTGTGTCCTTCTTTAACATACTAGTGACCGGATGGCGCCGACAACCCGATTTTCTCTACTAAAATTTTGCTTTCTTCATTGAGACCGGTAATATGCGCCTCTTTGCCTAACTGCTGATACTTCAAGGTGACTTTCGCAATAGCGGTCACCGCCGAATGATCCCATACATGCGAATTCGAGAAATCGATAACGATTCGATCGGGATCGTTTCTTGCATCAAACAGTTCGACAAAATGCGACATCGTTCCGAAGAACAGTTGTCCGTGCACTTTATAGTGCTTCACACCATTAGAACCAAGTTCGCTATGAATCTTAATGTTCGAGGCGACACGCCATCCGAAAATAACGGCGCTCAGAATGACTCCCGCAAAAACACCTTTAGCCAAGTCATGAGTATAAACGACAGTAACCACAGTTACAATCATGACGAGGGAATCGCGGAAAGGCACCTTTTTTAATTCAATCAGCGATTTCCAATCAAATGTGCTGATGGAAACCATGATCATAACGCCTACTAATGCAGCCATTGGAATTTGCTTTACCAAATCGCCGAGAAACAGAATAAGGATTAACAAAAATACGCCTGCAACCAAAGACGACAAACGGCCCCGGCCGCCGGACTTCACATTGATTACCGATTGGCCGATCATAGCGCAGCCCGCCATACCGCCGAAGAAACCGGTAATCGTATTGGCGATTCCTTGGCCCCGAATTTCTTTGTTTTTGTCGCTTTTGCTATCCGTCATTTCGTCGACGATCGTTGCTGTCAATAACGATTCGAGTATACCGACTAACGCAAGCGGAATAGAGTAAGGCAGAATGATGAACAAAGTCTCAAGGTTAAGCGGAATATTGGGCAAGTGGAAGAACGGCAGCGTGCTCGGAATTTGCCCCATATCGCCAACTGTTCTTACATTAAACCCGGCAAAAATCGACACAATTGTAATAACAATAATAGCTACTAGTGCGGAAGGGACAGCTTTTGTAAATCTCGGCAATACGTATATGATAACCAATGTTGCGGCCACCAATGCGTACATGATCCACGAAGCCCCTACAAACTGGGTAAGCTGCGCCATAAAGATCAAAATCGCAAGCGCGTTGACAAAACCGATAATTACCGAGTGCGGAATGAAAGTAATGAATCGGCCGAGCTTCAGTACGCCCATCACTATCTGTATAATGCCGGTTAATACGGTTGCGGCAAGCAAATATTCAATGCCATGCTTTGCAACGAGCGTAACCATCAGCAGAGCCATCGCTCCCGTTGCCGCGGAAATCATGCCCGGCCGCCCGCCGACAATTGCAATAATAACGGCAATACAGAACGATGCATACAACCCGACCATCGGGTCGACACCTGCAATGATCGAGAATGCGATAGCTTCAGGTATTAGTGCAAATGCCACAGTCATACCGGCTAAGACATCCATCCGAACATTGGAAAACCAGCTTTCTCTCCATCTCTCCAAATTCAATTTTTTATCCTCTCTTTCTGTATTTTTGCGGCTAACCACTCTCAGGCAAGCCAGGGCCGATGTTCACAAGGACTTATTATACAGACATTCTTACGGCTTGACTAGACTAAAGATAGAGTGTAAGCGTTATAAGGAAATAATTTAACATTTGCTTCATTTGAATTAAATTAAATATAATGATTTATTATTGAGTATAACGAGGCCAAACGGGCCGCTACACAAATTGTGCAGGAAACGTTATAATGAAACCGTTGTCCATTAGTACAGATCGGGCCAACGAGTATTGGAGGAAACATGGTGGATTCCGAAATATTGACGATTTCGCAAGTCGCTAAATATTTGCAAATAAGCGAAATCACTACATATAAACTGGTGAATGACGGAGTTATTCCCGCATTCAAGATCGGCAGGCATTGGCGAATCAAGAAGGACGATTTATCCGAGGTCATTGAACGGTTAAAAAAAGGCGAGAGGCTTTAAATCAAATAACAGAAGGGACACAAAAATGCCGGAAAACAACATGCCCAATAAACGCACTTCATATGTAAAAATCTTTGCTCTTGGCGGGTTGGACGAGATCGGAAAGAACATGTATGCCGTCCAATTCGGACATGAGATTATTGTTATCGATTCCGGGGTGAAGTTCCCGGGTCCCGACATGCCCGGGGTGGATTACATCATCCCTAACATTCGTTACTTGGTTGAACATCAAGAGATGGTGAAAGCCATTATTTTGACGCACGGCCATGAAGACCACATTGGCGGCTTGCCGTTTGTCCTCCAACAATTGAATGTTCCGATTTACGGGGCATCACTCACCATCGGATTCGTGAGAGCGAAGCTTGAAGAGCACGGATTGCTGAATCAAACTCAACTGCATATCGTTAATGAGGATTCTACTATTTCTTTCAATAAGATGACCGTACAGTTTTTCCGTACGCATCACAGCATCCCTGACTCGCTTGGGATTGTGGTGCAGACGCCGCAAGGAAACATTGTGCATACGGGCGATTTCAAATTCGATTTCACGCCGGTCGACAAGCAAACGGATTGGTCCCGGTTGGCCGAGATCGGAAGACAAGGCGTGCTTGCGTTGTTGGCAGACAGCACAAACAGTGAGAAGCCCGGCTTCACTCCGTCCGAAAGAACGGTTGGGAATTCGATCCGGGATACTTTCAGAAATTGCGGCGGGCGCATTCTGTTTGCTACATTCGCCTCCAACGTCCATCGGCTTCAGCAGGTGGTCGAGGCTGCCGAAGAAACCGGACGGAAAATAGCGATCATCGGACGAAGTATGGAACGGGCGTTCCGCATCGGTCAAGAGCTCGGCTACATTCGCCCGGCGAAAGAAATGATTATTGATATGGATAAGATCGATCAATATCCGGACAACAGCATCGTTATCGTATGCACCGGGAGCCAGGGCGAGCCGAATGCCGCATTGACCCGAATTGCGAACGGTTCGCACAAATATGTATCCGTTTATCCCGGCGACACGGTTATTTTCTCTTCATCCCCAATTCCCGGGAATACTCAGAACGTAAATAGAAGCATCGACCGTTTGCTGCGTTCGGGCGCGGAAGTTATTTCCGGATCGATCTTCGACATTCACGCTTCGGGACACGGGTGCCGCGAAGATCTTAAGCTTATGCATGCGTTTATGAAACCGACATACTTTATGCCCATCCACGGGGAACACCGGATGCTGGTTCAGCATGCGCAGCTTGCGGAAGGGATGGGGTTGGAAAGAAAGAACATTTTTGTTATGGATAACGGTCAAACGCTCACCGTTTCCAAACATATGGCTAAAGTCGGCAAAACGATAACGGCAGGCAATATTTTAGTCAAAGGAAAGATGATGAACGAATGGGAAAGCACGGTCATGGAGGAGAGGAAGCGGCTTTCGGGGGGAGGCGTCATGATTGTCAACCTGGTCGTCGATTCTTCCCGAAACAAGCTGTTGGCGGGTCCCGATTTGGTTACGCGCGGATTCATTTACGTGCGTGAAGCCGGCGACACTATATCCCATGCGACGAAATTGATAAAGCGAACGATTGCAAAGCTTGAAAAGAGGGAGAAGTTCGACCGGAAATTGTGGGATGACCAGATTGTCAATACGCTGTCTGCTTACACCGAAGGTTCCATGGGCAGATCGCCCTTAATATTGCCGGTTATTATGGATGTAGTGCCGAAAGAAAAGCGGAGTGCCAGCGTATAAGCTGGCACTTGCTTTTTTCTGCCGGTCCTTACAAGGCTGACAATAATTCCTCCAGGCGATCCAGCGTCGAATTCGCTCCCTCGATGGCTCCGTACTCCTTAACGACCATGTCTCGCGCGGCCGCCGACTTGAACAGCATGCGCATGGTAAGATGAGTCTTCTTGGTGCCTTGTTCGGCCAACGTCACCGTCACCTGAAATTGGTCGGGATCATTCTCCGATTCCCCATGGGAATATACGAGACGTTCGGGTTGTACGACCTCGTTATAGACGATGGTATTTTCATAGTCGGTGCCGTCTGGGCCGTGCATTACATAGCGCCAAACTCCGCCGGGTCTGACATCAATCTGTTTGACAGTGTTGGTGAAGCCTTTCGGCCCCCACCAGTGAACCAAGTGCTGCGGTTCGGTCCACGCCTTAAATACAAGCTCGCGAGGCGCGTCGAATACTCGGGTGATGACGATTTCGCGGTCCGCTTCATTCGCAGCGGTGTTGTTGGTTGCCATATTTTCGGCCATATGTATTCCTCCGCAATATTAAATATGTTCCAGTGAGCTATGACTAAAATATACCCTAATTGGAATATTCCTGTCAAGGTATACTATAAAAAAACGGAGAGCACATTATGGAAGAAGTGCTCCCGTGCATCTCCGTTTCGAAGTCAAGGATGACTATCTGTTCAATTTTCTTTCAATTGCTCTGATTTCTCGTTTGATTTCCCGTAAACCGAACCGGGGGTTGTCCAGTTTTCTTTCAATATTCCTCACTTCGCGCTTGATCTCCCTCAATCCGAATCTGCGATTGTCGAGCTTTGCTTCAATGCGCCGGACCTCTCTCAAGATTCTTCTCTGAATGTGAGTCATACTAACACTCCTTCCTTTCGCATGTTACAAATGCCAGAATGGATTTCTCTGACAATTGCTCGCTTTATATTCTATTAATGCAAGAAAAAGAGGTTAGGGTGATTGACTTGGTAATGTAGTGGATTTTATCCCCAAACGTGGAAGCTCCGCTGCGAAAACCGGATACGTCTTATCAAAAAATATATTGACAACCATGGATCGGTTTCATTATAGTCTTAATCGTAATGATTACGATTAATGACGCCGGCCGCAATACCAAGGCCGGGAAGAGGAAGTGTGGAAGATGACTGCTAATTCGCAAAAGAAAATTCCGGTTACCGTACTGAGCGGATACCTCGGTTCCGGTAAGACGACGCTGTTGAATCACATTTTGAATAATCGGGAAGGCCTTAAGGTTGCAGTTATAGTTAACGATATGAGCGAAGTAAATATCGATGCCGCCTTGGTGAAAAATGAAGCTCATCTATCCAGGACCGAAGAGAAGCTGGTGGAGATGTCGAACGGCTGTATTTGCTGCACTTTGCGCGACGACTTGCTCAAGGAGATTGAGACTTTGGCCAAGGATGGGCGTTTCGACTATATCCTGATCGAATCCACAGGAATTAGCGAACCGGTACCGATCGCCCAGACATTCTCCTATGCGGACGAGGAGACCGGCATCGATCTGTCGCAATACGCCGCTCTAGACTGCACGGTTACGGTCGTGGACGCATACCGGTTTTGGCATGACTTCGCTTCAGGCGAAAGCTTGCTTGACCGGCAGCAGGCGGCGGGCTCGGATGACACCCGCGACGTTGTCGACCTGTTGATCGATCAGATCGAGTTCTGCAATGTGCTGGTGCTGAACAAATGCGATCTCGTGAGCGAGGACGAGGTGAACAGGCTCGAAGGCGTACTTCGGAAGCTGCAGCCTGCGGCAAAAATAATACGTTCCGTTAAGGGGCAAGTGCCGCCTAAGAGTATTTTGAATACGGGTCTGTTCGACTTCGAGCAAGCGAGCCAATCGGCAGGCTGGATTCAGGAGCTTCAAAAGCCGCAGCATACGCCGGAGACGGAGGAGTACGGAATCAGCTCCTTCGTGTTCCGTAGAAGGAGACCGTTCCACCCCGAGAGATTGATGGCATTTTTGGAGGATTGGCCGGAGGATGTGGTGCGGGCCAAGGGAATCGTTTGGATCGCCAGCCGCAACGATATGGCCGGAATACTCGGCCAAGCGGGGCCTTCCATTCAATTGGGAGCCACCGGTCATTGGATCGCCGGTCTGCCCGCGGATGAACGGAGCCGCCTTCTGGCGGAGGAGCCGGGGCTCGCCGCCGTATGGGACGACACTTGGGGAGACCGCATGAATGAAATTGTGCTCATTGGTGTGGGCATGGACCGTGCAGCGGTAGAAATTTCTCTGGACGCTTGTCTGCTGACGGATGAAGAGATGAACGCGGACTGGATGTCGTTTACGGATCCGCTGCCGGCGTGGCCTGCGGTTGAGCCGCAAGAACCCGCTCGGACTGCGGTATAGGATTTATTAAGTCGGCGCAGAGAATGCGCGCAATTAGGGAGAGAAGAAGCTGTGAAATCGAAAAGAAACGTAAAAAAAGCGATAACACTCATACTGGCATTGGTGGTTGCGATCACGGCGGCGGGCTGCGCGGCGAAGGAAGCGGCGCAAAGCGAAGGAGAAGGGCAGAAGAAGGTAACTTTAATGCTTCATTTCAAATCGGCTACGCTTGATCCGCATAACGATTTTATTTCGGTTCGCGCAGGTGTGACGGAAACGCTGGTGAAGCTGGACGAAAACTTGAAGCTGCAAGGGTGGTTGGCGACAAAATGGGAGGCCGTGAACGACACGACGTGGACGTTCACCATTCGCGACGGGGTCACCTTCCACGACGGTTCGAAGCTTGACGCGGCGGCGGCGAAGGCGTCGCTCGAGCGCGGGCTGAAGGTAAGCAAGAGACTCACTGGATTGAAAATCGCGTCGATGGAAGCGGACGGCCAGACGCTGACCATAACGACGTCGGAGCCGAATCCGGCCCTGCCGTCGGAACTCGTCAATCCGTACGCTTCGATCGTGAACGTGGCGGCGGAGCAGACGATGGGCACGGAGGCGTTCAACAACGCGCCGGTCGGGACAGGACCGTTCAAAGTAAAAAGCTTTACGCCCAACATCGAAATCCAATTGGAACGCTACGACGATTATTGGGACGGGGCGGCGAAGCTGGACGAAGCGGTAATCAAGTTTAACGAAGATGCCAACGTTCGCGCTCTTGCGCTTCAATCGGGAGAGGCGGACATTGCTTGGAGCTTGCCGGCGGAAAGCATTGAGGTCATCAACAAAGAAGAGGGTATGCATGTCGAGTCGGAGGCAAGCCTTCGCGTACATTTTATATTATACAATCAACAGAAGCCCTACATGCAGGACTTGAAGGTAAGGCTGGCGTTGAACCATCTGTTGAACAGGGAGTCCGCAGCCCAAGATGTCATGCTCGGCAACGCGACGGCGGCGAACGGGCCGTTCAACGACAAGCTTCCGTTCGGCAGCGACGCTCCGGTAGTGAAGCTTGACATTGAAGAAGCGAAGAAGCTGCTTGAAGAAGCCGGGTTTGCTATGGGTGCGGACGGCAAAATGGCGAAGGACGGCAAGCCGCTCACGCTGGAGCTCATCACATACGGCGCAAGGCCGGAGCTTCCGTTGATCGCCCAGCTGCTGCAGTCTGACGCGACGAAAGCCGGAGTTACGATTCAAATTAAGAGCGTGGAGGATGTTGATAACTACCTTGTGGATAATCAAGATTGGGATTTGGCGACCTACAGCAACCTTACGGCTCCGCGCGGCGACGGAGGATATTTCCTCAACAGCGCCTTCATGCCGGGAGGCGCGCTGAATCCCGGCAAGATCGACATTCCGGAGCTTAATGAAGCGATTGAAAAGCTAAATCGTGAAAATGATGCGGACCAACGGAATGAATTGACTAAGCAAGCCGCTGCGATCGTGGACAAGGAAGTGCCGCACAGCTATGCCGTGTTTCCGAATCTGATCACCGGTGTCAATGAGCGGATCGTGAACTGGAAGCTCGGCAGGGAAGAATATTACATTCTGAATCACACCATGGATGTGAAGTGATTTGTTTGAGTTGATTCGCGGAAGACTGACCCAATTGATCGTGGTCCTATTCGTGCTGTCGCTTGTCACGTTCACGCTGATGAAGCTGGCTCCCGGCGACCCGGTGAGGGCGATCCTCAAGCCGGACGAATTTGTGGTGACCGAATCGGCCGAAGAAGAGCTCCGCAAGGAGCTCGGACTGGATCAGCCTTTTCTTGTTCAATACGGCCAATGGCTGTCAAAGGTGATCCGGCTTGATCTGGGGACATCCTATCTGACCGGCAAGCCGGTATCGGAGTTGATCGCGAGCCGCTTGCCGGTCACTCTGCAGCTGGCGGCCGGGGCGTTGGCAGTCATTCTGCTGATCGCTTTTCCTCTTGGTGTGCTAGCAGCCCGGTACGCCGGAGGATGGCCGGATCATATCAGCCGCTTGCTCGCGCTGGCGGGCGCTTCCGTGCCGAGCTTCTGGCTCGGTCTGCTGCTGATATACTTCTTCGCATATAAACTTAAATGGTTGCCTTCGATGGGCTTCGGAACGGTACCGCAGATGATTTTGCCTTCTTTTGCGCTTGGCTTCGCCTTTGCCGCCATGTACGCGAGAATTTTGCGGGCGGGGTTATTGGAAAGCATATCCCAGGATTACGTTCTTGCCGCAAGGGCAAGAGGCGTACCGGAGTGGCGCATCGTAACGCTGCATGCGACCCGGGCGGCTTTGCTGCCGGTGATCACCTTAATCGGTCTTAATATCGGAACGATGCTGGGCGGGGCCGTCGTCATCGAGGTTATATTTTCTTGGCCCGGACTTGGAAGCATGGTGATGAGCGCGATCCTGGGACGGGATTATCCCGTCATTCAAGGTTTTGTTCTTTTTACGGGGGTTGTTGTAGCCCTCGTTAATTTGGCGGTGGACCTGTCCTATCGTGTCATCGATCCACGCATCCGCTACGTAACGAGGCAACCGAAGGTTGTCCGCGAAGGTAACACCGAAGCAACGAGGCAACCGAAGGTTGTCCGCGAAGGTGCAAAGGAGGGGATGCTGTGAGCACTGTCATTCGCCAACCTCTTGCGCTGACGGGCGCCGTTGTGTTGGCCGTCATCCTTGTTCTGAGCTTGTTAGGGCCCCTGATTGTGCAGAACGATCCGTTTGCGGTGAACATGGCCGAACGTCTGCAGCCGCCTAGCATGGAATATCCGTTGGGCACGGATTCCATGGGACGATGTATTTTTTCGCGGCTTGCGGTCGGCGCTCAACATACGTTGGGAATTACCGCTCTGGTTGTCGGAATGATTATGCTCATCGGCATTCCGGCCGGGCTCGTGTCCGGTTACGCGGGAGGCCGGTTGGATGCGCTGCTGATGCGGGTGAACGACGGAATTACGTCGTTGCCGGAATACATTTTGGCCATTGCCGTCGCGGGGTTTCTGGGTCCCAGCCTCACAAATTTGACGATTGCGATCGTTCTCGTGAAATGGACCGGGTACGCCCGAATCGTAAGAGGCATCGTCCTGTCCGAGCGGGAAAAGGAGTACGTGCTCGCAGCTCGCGTTGGCGGCTGCAGCGCTTGGAAAATATTGTTCCGCCATTTAACCCCCCAGGTTATTGCGCCGGTGCTGGTCTTGGCGGCGCTTGACGTGGGTAAGGTGATTCTCACGATATCGTCGCTGTCCTATCTCGGATTGGGAGCCCAACCCCCGAATCCGGAGTGGGGAGCGATGCTGAATGACGGAAGGGCGTATTTTCAATCCGAGCCGCAGCTGATGCTTATTCCGGGAACGGCAATTTTGTTGGTGGTCATGGCGTGCAACCTGATTGCCGACGGGCTCCGGG
The DNA here is from genome assembly GCF_016482785.1 of Paenibacillus alkalitolerans. Classification (GTDB taxonomy): domain Bacteria; phylum Bacillota; class Bacilli; order Paenibacillales; family YIM-B00363; genus Paenibacillus_AE; species Paenibacillus_AE alkalitolerans. The sequence goes on from NZ_JAEMXM010000003.1 coordinate 126,012, forward strand.
ACACACTGGATGTAAGGAACACGTATTAAAAACGGTCGATCGAAAGAGGTGAAGAATCATGTCCGCCAGCCCTGTGCTTGACATTCGGAACGTCAGCATTGCCGCAATAGATTCCAAGGGTGTCGCGACGAAAATGATTGTGCGGGGGCTCGATCTTACTTTACATGCCGGAGAGATGTTGGCTCTTGTCGGTGAAAGCGGGAGCGGGAAAAGCGTATCCGCGTCTGCGGTTCTAGGGCTGCTGCCGAAGGAGTTGAAAATTACCGAGGGGAGCATATCGTTCAACGGCGTTCCTGTTTCGTCGATGGCAGAGAAGGAAAGAAGGGCTCTCCGCGGGAAGCGGATCGGATATATTTTCCAAAATTATCAAGGCAGCTTCACACCTTTCATGACGGTGGGAAAACAGATGGTCGAAGTGATCCGTGCTCACGAACGGTTAAGTATGAAACAGGCGAAAGAGACGGCGCTTGCATGGCTGCATAAGGTAAAGCTGCCGGCGGACCGCGCTTTCCGAAGCTATCCGTTCCAGCTAAGCGGAGGACAACTGCAAAGAGCCTCGTTAGCCGCGGCATTGATGCTCAAACCGTCATTGATCATCGCGGATGAACCGACGACGGCGCTGGATGTTTTAACAGGCGAGCAGGTACTCGACTTGTTAAGCGAGCTTCGGAAAGAAGCGGGCTGCGCCGTCCTGTTGATCTCCCACGACCTTGCTCACGTGTTCAAGCGGACGGACCGCATGGCGGTCATGTACGGCGGGAGTGTGATCGAGTCCGGATCAACGGAGAAAATAAGCCGCGATCCCCAGCACCCGTACACTCAACTCCTTCTCCAAGCCAGACCTCCGCTCTCGGGACCGTTGACTGAAAGGCTGGAGGTCATTCCCGGGGAGCCGGGCTTGGTGTGTCTCCAGGGGTGCCCGTTCTCGTTGAGATGTCCTTATGCTTCCGAGCATTGTTCGCACACGCCCGCGATGGCGAACTTAAACGATGATCATGCCGTTGCCTGCCACGAACGGCCCGCGAAAGGAGAACCGCATGTTGAATACGCTTCTTCAGGTGAACCGGTTAAGCAAGTCGTATACAGCTGATGTTAAAGCTTTGACGGACGTTTCGTTCACCGTGGAGAGAGGCGAGTGCCTCGGTATCGTGGGAGAAAGCGGCAGCGGCAAGAGTACTTTGGCGAAGCTCATTCTCGGGTTGGAGAAGCCGGATGCAGGGGAGATCTTCTTGAACGGCCGGCCCTTTCACCGATTGAAGGGGCGGGAGTTAAGAAGGGCTCGGAAACAAGTTCAGGTTGTGTTTCAGGACCCGGGCGCTTCGCTCAATCCGAAGCTGCCGATATGGAAGTCGGTCGTCGAACCGCTGGAAAATTATCCGGAAGTCAGGCCGCCGTTTCTAGGAGAATCCGTGCGTTCAAAGAGAGACATGGCCGCCATCCTTCTTAATCAAGTGGGACTGGACAAGGAACTGTCGGATCGATATCCTCACCAGCTTAGCGGGGGACAGAAGCAGCGGGTTGCAATCGCCAGAGGCATTAGTCTGCACCCGGACTTGCTCTTGTGCGACGAACCGACCTCTAGTCTGGATGTGTCCGTTCAGGCGCAAATCTTAAACTTGTTGAAGGAATTAAAGGAAAAGTACCGCCTGTCGTATCTGTTTATTTCACACGATATCGCTTCCGTCCGGTTTTTGTGCGATAGAATTGCCGTATTGCAGAAAGGGCGTCTCGTGGATTTATTCGGCACCGATGAACTGTTCTCGGATGAACGGCATGCGTACACCCGGGAATTGGCGGTGTCGGCAGCTTTATGAGGACGGGATAAACAGGTTCTCCCAGTTCGCCGTGAGGAGAGAAGCGGGCTCCGCTTCTCCGGATACCGGCTGCTTCGTCCGGCGGATAGCTTCATAGCCGGCTTGCCATAAACCTGATGGTCCGCTGCGCCAAGCCGAATATGCATCGTGCAGCTCCGCCCCGCGCATATCCGACTCGAAGAACGGCCGAAGCGCTCGCAGCGTATTGTTAACCTCTATTTTCATTTCTCTTCATCCCTCGATCTTTCAACCTTTTCCATTTTCCAAGTATAAACAATAACGAAGCGTGAGAGTCAAGCAGCGGACCGATTCCTATATTTGCGGTCTGCAACGGCAAATGCTGCCGTTGGAGAACGAGTTCGGATATTCGTTGAAATGCAGCGGAAAAAATTACCTCTCCATTCGGCGGATCGTGCGTAAACCGCGGTTGGGCAGTTGTACAGGGGTAAAAGTTGCCGCTAGAGAGCAGTGAGAATTACTTTGTCTGTTGTAGCGGTAAAAATTACCGCGCGTAACGGAGGGGATAACCGGAGGAGGCGGAATGCCGGAATGTCTAAAGGACTGGCCCGTCTGCCAGGGATGGGCGGCCAGGCACGGCAATAAGGGAGGCATTTCATTCCAAGGCAATCATTTGTTACACTGGTGAATGAAAATATGATGAGAGAGAAGATGGTGGAGAGATGACGGGAAAGCTCATTTTTTTCGATATTGACGGCACGCTGCTCGACCATGACAAGAAGCTGCCCGACTCCACGAAACAGGCCGTCCGGCAGCTGAAGGCGGCGGGACATGAGCCTGTCATCGCGACCGGCAGGGGACCGTTCATGTTCAAGGACATCCGGGAGGAACTCGGAATCGAGTCGTTCGTCAGCTACAACGGCCAATATGTGGAGTGGAAAAGCAAACCGCTGTTGAAGAACCCGATCAAAACCGAATTGCTGCAGCAGTTGACCGATTACGCCGTGAAGAATGAACATCCGCTTGTTTATATGGATCTTGAAACAATGAAAACCAACGCGGAATATCACGTCCACATCGAAGAGAGCATCGCAACGCTCAAGGAGCCTTATCCGGATCATGACCCGGAATATTTCCGGAACAGGGACATCTATCAAACGCTGGTGTTCTGCACGGAAGACGAAGAGCCGCCGTACCGGAATCGGTTTCCGGATTTGGATTTCATCCGTTGGCACCGGTTTTCGATGGACGTGCTGCCGTCCGGAGGTTCGAAGGCGAAGGGCATTGAAGCGATGATCGGCATGCTGGGCGTCGGGAAGGAAGACGTCTACGCGTTCGGCGATTATTTGAACGACATCGAAATGCTCCGATACGTCGGCACCGGCGTGGCAATGGGAAATGCGCCGGATATTGTGAAAAAAGCGGCCAAGCATGTTACAAAAGACGTCGGAGAAGACGGTATTATGCACGGTTTGCGCATGCTCGGGTTGTTGTGATAAAACCCGCATCCAACCCTTGATTCAATCGCTGGGAAGAGAGGGAGCTTTCCTCGCTTTCATGCAGGCGAGATTGTACACGCGGCCGTAGGCGCGGGCGTATTTCTTGATTTTACCGATGACGGCCGGGTCTGGAAGCTTGGTAAAAGGGCACGGATCCGGCCGGGTGTTCACCTCCAATATCCACGGACGCAAACAGCCGTCTACGGCGATATCCAATCCGAGCTCATTCATGGCCGGGTAGAACCGGCTGAACTGATAAGCAGCGAATACAGCGATCTTCTTCATCTCCTCTGTCAGAAGTCCGGCTATTTGTTTGCCCGCCGCTTCTTCGAGCAGCGCACCCGCCGGATAAATCGTTCCCCCTTGACTTCCGTTCGTCACAACTTTATTCGGATGCGCGAGCCTCGCAGCCGTACCCGTGCATTCCCAACTCCCACTAGGATTTCTCTGCACCATCACCCTGAAATCGAACGGCCGCTCCTTATGTCTAAGCATATCAATGCCTCTTTGTACGAGGTAACGCTTCGCATCGATCCGGCGCCGGATCGATGCGTACATCTGCCGAAACGTATCAAAGGTATATGTCCGAAGACCGCTCTGATAACGGTACGAACCTCCGATGTTGTCGATCCGCATGACCCCGATGCCGAGCGAGCCTGTGACCGGTTTAATATAAACCATGCCGTACCGGTGCAGCATCTGCGACAGCCGGCCGCTGGTCAGTACGTCCGTCTGGGGAACATATCGGATTAATGCGGCGCTGCGCGACAATATTTTTGTTTTGCGCAGCTTGCTGGATATCACTTTCCTCCTGCTTCGGTTCATTCGACATTCCCTCCATCCGATCAAGCGCTTTGCTAGCAGTTTACGAAAGCGGGCATCCGCCGGTGAATGCAGTTTCATGCTATTTTTAGCAAGCATACGAACCGACATGGGCTCAATATCATATGGTATCGCAACGACATTACGGAGGATATCGTATGCTGATCAATAACGAGCTGTCGGATCAAATTCGCAGAACGGCTAATATTTTTAATTGGTATGCCGAAATGATCGAGCCGTTGCGTAACGGTGTTGAGCGGGGACTGCCTCTCGAGCTGGAACAGCTTCCGCTGATGACGTCCAGGCTCTTGGAGAAGCATTACTATTCGGGGGATGATCCGTTGGGACCGCGTGCCGGCTTGAGCCGCTACCGGACGTCAGGCACGAGCGCCAACCGGAGAAAAAGCATTTATTATTCGAAGCAAGACGAAGAACGGTATATACGGATTAAAACGGAAGTTTTCGCTGACATTCTAAGAGGCTTCCAAGCACGCAAGGCGATGGCGGATATGGGAACCGGGCATGCGGCGGCGACCGCCGAAACCGTATTTCGCACGCTTGGGTTGGAAGTGGAGACGGTTTCATACACGCTGCCGATCGAACGCCATCTGGAACGGTTAGCCGCATTCCGCCCGGATGTTCTATATACAATGCCTTCCATTCTTGACCGCATTCTTATGGCGTCCCCCGACCCGTCCGTTTACGGCATACGCAAGGTGATTTTGGTCGGCGAAGCCGCGTCGCTTTCTTGGCTGGGGCAGGCTGCGGAGCGATTGGGGCTTGCTCCCGGCGACATCACGGATACGTACGGCTCCATTGAGGTCGGTACGATAGCCCGTTACGATCATGATCTGGGACGTTATCTCTTTACGGATGGTATCTTCGCGGAAGGGCTGACGGCGCGGGAAGCGGGGGAGGATGAGGAGCATTTGGCAGAAGACGAGAGGGTGCTGGTCCTGACCTCGACCGTGAGAGACATGTTTCCGGTAATCCGTTTCGTCACATACGACGTCGTTCGCGATTTTCGCCCCGTCATCGTAAACGGGGAACCGAGACAGAGCTTCCGGAGCATCGTCAGAAGAATCGGCAGCGAGCTCAAACACGGTGAGAAAATCAGCATATACGACATTGAAAATGCGGTGTACCGGCATATACGCAATGCGAGCATAATGGTTAGTGCGGCGGACAATGCGTTGACGGTGCAAATCTTCGGGGATTCGGCAACGGAGGAGGCGCTGCGCGCGATCCGATGCGACGTTGCGGACCGAATCCCGGAGATCGGGGTGATGATTCGCAACGGCATGCTGCGGGATATTCGAGTCGTTGCATGCCCCTTCGACGATTCAGTGAACAGGAGTGCGGTCAAATTGAAAAAAATTTATCGCGAGTAAAGGAGGTGTCTGTATGAATGTGGAAGAGGGCATTTTCCGGGCGATCGGCGGTACCCCGCTAATTCCGCTTAGGAGGCTGTTCGCGGGGGAAGCCTTCGAGGTGTTCGGAAAGCTGGAGTTCATGAATCCGGGCGGAAGCATTAAAGACAGGCCGGCGCTGCATATGATTCGCGAGGCGATCGGCCGGGGCGATCTGCGCGGCAATTCGGTCGTCGTCGAGTCGAGTTCGGGCAATCTCGGAATCAGCTTGGCGCAAATATGCAGATACTTGGGGCTAAGGTTCATCTGCGTCGTCGATCCGCGAACGACCGAGCAGCATAAGGCGATCATTCGCAGCTTTGAAGGCGAGATCGAGCTGGTGACGGAACCGGACGCCGGCACGGGGGAATTTCTGCCGGCGCGCATTCGTCGTGTCAATGAGCTTCTTCAGCGCATTCCAAACAGCTATTGGACGAATCAGTACGGCAACCCGGACAACTATCTGGCCCATTCCCGCACGACGATGCCGGAAATCGCCGGGGAGCTCGGCCGGATCGATTACCTGTTCTGCGGGGTCAGCTCGTGCGGCACGATTCGCGGCTGCAAGGAATATATTCGCAATGTCGGCGCATCAACAAAGATCGTGGCGGTAGACGCGGCCGGAAGCGTCATCTTCGGAGGCGAGAAGGGAACGAGACGGTTCCCGGGGTTGGGAGCGGGGATGGTGCCTGCGCAGTATCAACCGGATGTGGCGGATATGGTCGTGCATGTAAGCGATGAGGAATGCGTGGCCGGCTGCCGCGAGCTTGTCCGTTACGAGTCCATTCTGGCCGGCGCTTCTTCCGGCGGGGTGGTGGCGGCCATCCGCAAGATCGCCGGCTCGATTCCGAAAGGCAGCGTATGTGCCGCCATATTGCCCGACCGCGGGGAACGGTATTTGAACATGGTGTATGACGACAACTGGCTGCAAGCACATCTAATATAGATCGGGAAAGGCATCAAGTCCAGACAAGCCGCAGATATGATAAAATATTAACGTAAGAAAATATTTATCTAGAGTAATAGAATTTCCGAAAATCGGAAAGGTTGAATACGCCGTGGTTATTTTCAAATACAATACGGAACGGCCGTTCCGGGACGACCCCGATTTATGTCTCAAGTACTGGGGCAAGGAGGATTGCGCTCCGGGCCATTCCGTCGGACCCGGTGTGCGGGATCTTTACAAGGTGCATTTTGTCCATAAAGGAAAGGGCATTGTCCGGGTCGGGGATCATACGTATACGCTGTCTCCGGGGCAAGCTTTTCTAATTTATCCCCATATTGTCACTTATTACGAAGCGGACCGCCAACAGCCGTGGACCTATTCCTGGATTGCTTTCTATGGCGCGGACGTGGCGCCGACGCTGTCCAGAACGCTGCTTTCACCGGAGCACCCGGTGTTCCCGATGGATATGAAGGTTATGCCCGGTATGTACGATCAATTGACGGAAGCGCTGCAGCGCGAAGGAAATCGGGATTTAAGGTTCAAAGCGATCATGTACGACTTCCTGTCCGCGTTGGTCGAAACGATTCCGGCAAACGCAGCCGGAAGAACGGGGCTTAATAAGCGGGATGCATATGTTCACCAAAGCATAGAGTACTTGCATGCACATTACAGTGAAGATATTACGGTGCGGCAGCTCGCTTCTTTCCTTGGACTTGACCGCAAATATTTATCCGCGATATTCAAAGCTGCAATAGGAATGCCTCCGCAGCAGTATCTTCTGAATTACAGGTTGCAAAAGGCGTGCGAATTGCTTGAGAAAGACTGTTACACCATCGGGGAAGTGGCGCGCTCCGTCGGATATCAAGACGCCTTGTTATTTTCAAGAATGTTTAAGAAAGTGAAAGGAGTCTCGCCTAAAAGTTACCGGGACAAATCCGACAAATAAGACATTAATCCATAAAAACCATCCTTATTGACATAGGCATTTCCTGTTCCTCTCGATACAATAAATGTGTACAAAATATAGAGGAGGAATAGAGTATGCCTTATACAGCTAGCCAGCAAAGATACGACTTGATGACATATAACCGTTGTGGACGGAGCGGATTGAAGCTTCCGGCGATTTCGCTCGGTCTGTGGCACAATTTTGGCGGAATCGACGTTTTCGAGAATGGGAGAGCGATGCTCAGAAGAGCTTTCGACCTGGGAATCACCCATTTCGATTTGGCCAACAATTACGGTCCGCCCGCCGGGTCGGCGGAAGAAAATTTCGGAAAAATAATGAAGGAAGATTTTGCGCCGTACCGCGATGAAATGATTATCTCTACCAAAGCCGGTTATTATATGTGGCCGGGACCTTACGGGGAATGGGGCTCGAAGAAGAATCTGACAGCGAGTTTGGATCAGAGCCTGAAACGGCTCCAGCTGGATTATGTCGACATCTTTTACCATCACCGTCCCGATCCGAACACGCCTCTGGAAGAAACAATGGGAGCGCTCGATTTAATCGTGCGCCAAGGTAAAGCGCTCTACGTCGGGATCTCCAACTACCGGCCCGAAGAAACCCGCCAAGCGGCACGAATTCTCAAAGAACTCGGAACGCCGTGTTTGATCCATCAACCGAATTATTCGATGATGTCCCGTTGGATCGAGGACGGATTGTTGGACGTATTGGAAGAGGAAGGGATCGGTTGTATCGCGTTCTCTCCTTTGTATAAAGGGATATTGACGGACCGCTACTTAAACGGCATCGCGCCGGATTCGCGGGCTGCCGGACCGAGCGTCTTCCTGCGTCCCGAAGAGATTGACGAAGAGAAAATAGCTAAAGTCCGGCAATTGAACGAGCTTGCGAAAGAGCGGGGGCAGAAGCTTTCCCAGATGGCGTTGGCTTGGGTGCTGCGCCGCGGACGGGTGACATCCGCTTTGATCGGGGCGAGCAAAGTGAGCCAGATCGAGGATGCTGCAGGCGCTCTTGCCGCGCCGGATTTCACCGATGAAGAGCTGGCGCGCATCGACGCGATTCTCAAGTAGAGCAGGGGGAGCCGGCCGATGACGGATATCCGTTCTTTTATCGACAGGGTGAGAAACACGCTTGATGCTCATCGGATCGGCCGGGACTGCGGCGTGTACTATCATATTTTATGGAAGAGGTCTCGGCGTCTGCCCGGGACTTCTATTTTTATCGGTGCAACGGTAACTTCTGCCGCTGGAACGATAGTTTCGGAGATTGCGCGCACACAGCGTTGTACCTCTGCAGCCGGCAGATTTTAACGTTGCAACATAGCCGTATTCGTACTGCGATGGTGTATCTCTTTTCGGCTCTTATTTGTTAAGTATTCTTAGTTTTTGTTCGGCATGATTGAAGGGCTTTAAGTATGGCAATGGCCTGTTCATATTCTGTGGACTCCTTGCAGTAATTTTTAATGTTTTTCGTGTGCGGGATTCGTTATGGCAATAATATGTTCGTAACCGGTTGTTCGAACAACGCGCTATAAACATAGTTTTGCCATAAACTCAAGAGATCGCCATGAGTACGCTACAAAATGAACAGTGGGACTACCGTATGTGAACATACTTTCGCCATATTCACAAAACTAACCTTCGATATCGAACTTGGGAGCCGGAAAATTTCGTAACACTTTACAAAATCGCAAGCAGCCCAGTGCGAGCAGGAGCATATCCAATAAACATACATAGGAAAGCTTCTCGTATTCTCCGGCGACCGCCGCCATGTTGCCCGCCACCATTACGATAAACGCTGCTTCCATCCAATAGCCGCTCCAATCTCCGGCAAGCAGCCGGAAATAGCGGTAAAACATGAGCCCGAGCAGGATGCCCGTTATGATGGTAATGACGGCCCATGTCGATTCGAGTAAGACGGCGGACTGCTTCGACGGCGGAAAACATGAAATCGCGGCTGCGCCGGCTCCATGGACGGCAAAGATCAGACTGGGATACAAATAAGCCCCCGAGCGGTAGTTGACATATCGGTAACCGGTATAAAAGGCGATCGATATTGCGACGGCCGCGTTCAATACCCAAAGCGTAACCATGAGGCATGTGGGCCGTCCGGCCTCAAGTTGCGGCTTTGCGCCGTGTGAGCGAACCGATCGCGTGCCGCATCACCAAGAACGACGTGACCGCGATCAGCATCCCGCCGACCGGATGGAGCGCGGCGATATGACCGATATCGATTTCAGCCGTCGCGTATTGCGTGAAGATGAGTAACTGAACCGTTAAGCTAAGCCAACGTCCTCCGCCTCTGATCCGCCCCGGAAACGACAAGATAAACAGGAGAAGCGGGACAAACTCAAACATATGAACAAAATTCGTATGCTTGCCCCAATGATCCGGATTGTCGAACACGCTCAGCCCGGCGAAGAACACCTGCGACAGTACGCATGCAAACAGGACGACGGACAGCAGGGCGAATATCCAACGAATGACGATCACACGCGCCGGCAGCCGCTCCGCCGCGGCCATTACATTGTGTTCGGTCTGAAGATTTACAGCCTTCATCGATTTCTAACTCCTCTGCTTTCAAATAATGGTATCCAGATTTCAGTCCGGGAGATTTCCCGTATCCGTGCCGACGAAATACGGAGTGGAAACTCCTTCGTAATTGACCATCATGCTCATTCCTTTCGCCGCATGATCGAGATTGTGGCAGTGCTGCATCCATAAACCGGGATTATCCGCGCGAAACGCGATTTCATATACGTCGCCCCGTTCGAGCAAAATCGTGTCGAGATACACCGGACTTCCGGTCAGCGGTTTGCCGTTCTTGGTCAACACCTTAAAGAAATGTCCGTGCAGATGGACCGGGTGGTCGCCGCCGGAATTGTAAATCAGCCTCAATTTAATCCATTCTCCTTCTTTCACCAGCAAAGGCGGAACATCGTGAAACGCCTTGCCGTTAATTGTGAAACCGGAGAACGTCGTGCCGAAATCCAGCTCGTACGTGCGATCGAACGCCATGTCGGGCGTAACGCCGTCGTCATTGGGTGTGCCGTAAGAGGTGAAGTCGAAGATGGGCGCGGTTTTGTACAGTCGCCCGTCATCTACCTTCGTGTCCCCGCCACCCAATATCGCCGTCAATCCATCCTCGTATTTGTTGAACACGACGACATTGCCTTCCTGCGGCATCTCGAACAACAGATCGTAGCGTTGGGCCGCGCCGACGGGCAAAAATTGGCGTGTAATAGGAGTCGGACCGTTCAAATCTTGACCGTCCATCGAGATGACTTTGAACGGAACGCCCGCCACTCCCATGAACTGGGTCCTGTTTGTTGAATTGACGAGCCGCAGTCGTACCGTTTCCCCGGGTTCGGCGTTGAGCTTGAGACCGTCGGTGCTCCCGTTGATCATATAGCCGGCTCCGTCAAGCTCCTGCATCGTTACCGCGAAATCTTTGTCATACTGGAACGTCTTCTCCTTCGGTTCGATGACGATTCGTCCGATCAAGCCCTTCTTCGCCTGCTCGGAGCTTTCCTGGTGCGAATGATACCAATACGTTCCGTGATGGTCCGCGATAAAGGAGTACGTGAACGATTCGCCCGGCCAAACCGCATCCTGAGTGACGCCCGCGACGCCATCCTGGGAGCACGGCACCGCCACTCCGTGCCAATGAATTGTTACGCCCTCTTCAATGTCGCGGTTGATGAGCTTGACGACGACCCGGTCGCCTTCGTGCACCCGAAGTTCAGGACCGGGAGTGCTGCCGTTAAAGGTCCACGCCTCGACGGTTGTGCCGTCTTCAAGCCGGATCGTTGTGTCCTGCGCGGTAAGCTCGAATTCTCGCACTTCGGCTCCCGTATCCGGGTCTTGCAGCTCCGTGCACGCGATTGTGTTTGCGGTGGTTCCCACTTGTTCATGGCCGGCATGATTGTGACCGTCCATGGACATGCTCGCCATATTGACCGAAGCGGGATAATGAGGGACGCCGCAGCCTGCGGCCGTCAGCAGAACAAGCAAAACGAGAGCCGCGGCGGCCGCCGATCGCGCGGCGCGTTTATTTCGTTGAAACCTGAGCATGTTTATGCCTCCATTGCAATCGCAATCGTATAATTCGGAACCAATTATACGTAACCAAACTTGACATTACACTGGACTCAGGTCTGAACGGGGGATGGTCCGAGGGCCAAAAATCGGAGGCGAATAGCCTGGTGTATATTTCCGCACATTAATGGGGCGAGGCAACCTTAAGGTTGTCCGCGATTACGAATCAATGCAGCAAGAGGCAACCGAAGTTGTCCGCAATTCAAGGAGGGGATATCCATGAGAATGAAAGATTCGAGCTTGCAGTCGCAAAATCCGGTTTCGCAGGCGCAGCAGTCGGTCGCCCATGCACACAACGCCGTCACGAAGGCCCAGACGCATCCGGCGGGGCAAATGATCGAGCAAGCGGAAAACTCGATCGAACGCGCCGAACGCGCCGTCTCCCAAGCCGCGGTCGAAAGCGAACAGACAGACCCGGTGCAGTTGGCGGTTAGCGATCTGCAAGAAGATAAAGACGCGCTGAACGATTTGAAACGATAATGCACTCCGCATAAAGCGATAATGACCGTTATAACGCCCTGGGCCGGTTGCATGGCAAACGGGATGGACGTTACTAACGGTCATTTCTGTTTCGAGGGGTTCGAAACGGTCAAGCTTTCCTTTCTTTCGCCACTCTGCCGAATTGAAAATAGTAAAGCAATAGAATACTTGCACTGAGTATAGAGAGAACGAAATAAATATTGCTGTAAACGAGTGCATTAGGGTAGAAATTCGCCGGATTCCAGCGAACAACGGAGCCGACGTCGATCACCTTGCTGTAAACTCCCGCGGAAACGGCGCCGGCAATAAAGTTAAGCATCGCCATCAATCCCATGCCGACACCGGTCTGTTCCTTAGGCAGCGTCCGGGATATCGAATTGGACAAAGCAATGTAGATAAACGACAGCCCGACATTGCCGAAGATCAGAAAGATTGCTATGAAAACCGGCGAGATCCCTGCAAACGATGATAGTAGAACAAAACAAGTCAAAAACAATACGGATGCCAAGTAGAAAAGAAACGAATTGCCTTTGGCATCCGCCAGCTTGCCGGCTTTGCGACCCAAGAACGCCGTCGTGACGGCGGCCGGAACCATCGCGAAGCCTACCAATCCCGGGGTCAGCTCATTAACATGGGTCAATAGCTGCGGGCTTAGGAAAGGCAGCGAATAACCGGTCGCCGTCACCAGGAAAGCGATCGTCAGTCCCAGTGAGTAGCTTTTATTTTTAAACAGGGCGGGTCTGATGAAAGGTTCCGCCGCCGAACGAATTCTCGCAACAAATAATACGAATAATAGCGCGCATCCGGCAGCCAGCGTCCACTCCTCATACGTAATTGCCAGAAGCAGCAAAGCAACGGTTCCGGCGAGCAGCCCGCCGCCGATCCAATCGATTGTGCCCGTGTTTCTTTGATCGTCGTCCAAATATTTGCGGTAAAACGGCAGCGCGATCAGCGTGAACAGCGGCATGAGGAACAGCCAACTCCAATGAACGACGCTCACCACCAAAGCGGCAACGACCGGGGCCAACGCGCCGCCGATCGCCAAACCGGTCATCGATATGCCCAAAGCGCGCCCTCTGCTCTCCGGAGGAAAATAGCGAACCGGAATGATGGAAGCCGTTGCCGGAATAACCGCCGCCCCGACTGCCTGCAAAACCCTCCCGAGCAGTACCATCCAATAGGCCTGGGCGGCCAGACCGATCATGGAACCGAGAGCGAAGAAGATAAGTCCGAACGTGATCAAATTTTTGAGCTTGTAAGTGTCCGAGAGCTTCCCATAGATGACAGTTCCGAGTGCATAGATCAGCAAGAAGGCTGACGACACCCAGCTGACTTGCGCGAATGAAAGCTGAAAATCCGCTCTGATCTGGGGCAGTACAATATTGAACATAGTCGCGCTCATTACGGAAATAACAAGCGTGAATGCCAGAATGCGAATCAACTTTTCTCCTGCCGGCTTCTGTATTCCGGTTTCCACTTCTTCATCCCACCTCTGTAAAATGTTTCTTGCCCGCCTGCAAATGTAATTTTATAATCGAATATAAATAAATAAAAATATATCTTTATCTATGAAATATATGCCTTTGAGTATATGAATGGTGGGATGAGAAAAATGGAACTGCTGCAGCTGCACTATTTTCGGACGGTCGCCCGATTGGAGCATATGACGAAAGCGGCGCAAGAGCTTCATATCGCGCAGCCTGCGCTCAGCAAGACGATTGCGAGATTGGAAGAGGATTTGGGAGTTCCGTTATTCGACCGAGAGGGAAGGCGGATCCGGCTCAACGCGTTCGGCAGAGCGTTTCTCGCCAAAGCGGAAACGGCGCTGATGGCGCTGGAAGAAGGGCGAAGAGAAATTGCCGATCTTGCGGGGATGGAGCGTGGGCGCATTTATTTGGCGACGTCTATTCTGACTCCCCTTTCGGAACCGTTGGGTAAGTTTCTTTCACAGCACCCCAAAATCAATTTTCGCATCACCCAAGCATCCATAGATGAGATGACGCAGCAGCTTGAAGCAGGGGAGATCGATTTCTGTTTTACCGCGCTGCCGATCGAGCGGCCGGATATCCGCGAAATACCATTGCTAAGCGAAGAAGTGTTCCTCGCCGTGCCGCCCGGGCATCGCTTTGCGGGACGGAGCAGCATCCGGCTGAGCGAAGCGGCGGACGAACCTTTCGTAGGCTACAAAGAAGGGTATTTGTTTAGAAAGATGAACGACGAATTTTGCCGTAAGGCGGGGATAACGCCGAATGTCGTTTGCGAGGTTGACGAACCGGCCGCAATAGGAAAACTCGTCGGAGCCGGGCTGGGAGTGGCGTTCGTCGGAGCATGCAGAGTCGATAAGGATTTTCCGCCGTTGCTGCGCATTGAACATCCGGTTTGCCGGAGAACGTTCAAATTGGCATGGCACGAAAAGCGCTACCTGTCCGCAGCGGCTCATAAGTTCCGCGAGTTTCTAGTCCGGTATTTCGCCGATATGTTCGGCGACTGCAGCTATTTCGAAGACGAAACGCCGGCGGTTGCAAGGCAAGCATAAGGGGAGAGAAATTGAAATAGCAGGTGTGTCGCATTGCAACGGCATACCTGCTATCGGAGGGAGGGATCTCGGCGTACTTATTTAGTACTGATCAAGCAGGCCATGACAGCGTAGGGGATTTTCGGGTACTTATTTCGTGGAGAATCGCCTGATTTACCTTTCGATGAGTGAAAATAAGTACGTCAAAGTCCCTTATACCTGTGTAATCCTTGCGAGTACTTGGCAAATAAGCACCTCAAAGTCCTCTATGAAAAGAAACTGCCGTTGATGCCGGAGCGTCCCGACCCCCGGCTGCGTTACATAGGAAGCAAAGAGACGGTCCGCATATTCTTAAGCCGCTCAATCATGTCCAACCACTGCGCCGGCTTGTTGGAGAGGACGCTGTAATAGCGTTCAAGAAATGCGACGATCAATTCGGCCGGCAGCTCGCTTTGACCATGATAAGGCAAGAAACAAAGATCGAGTCCGGAGACGGCTTCTCCGTCATTGAGCCAGGACGGGTGCACATAATCGAAATCCAGCCGTTTATAGCCCATATGCGCGAGCACCTCTCTGCGGACATAAGGGTTCATGGGAGTGATGTTCGAATAAGACTCCGATGATATGTACGGGTTGTAAATCTCGGCGAACATCCCGGATATCGAGCGTCCCGCGTACGCGGCCCATTGCTCCAGATCCGACTGTCTTTGCTGCCAGAGGAACGGGCCGATTCCGGCGCCTGCTTTGCCGATGATCGTGAAATCCGTCATCGCTACGTTAAATTCCTCATAATACCGGTATTCCGTAGCGCCCACGACCTTACCGTCCTGCACGGCAACGCATACCCGAAGGCCGTTATCCTTCAACGGCTCTTCCCAAAGGGAAAATTCAAGCACTTCCTCCGGCGGGAACACTTCCTGCATCAGTCGGTGCAACTGGGCAAACAACGGATCTTGAATATTCGTTATGCGAACATATTCCATGCCGATCATCACCTTTGCCTCATAATATGATCCCTACTATTGTGCAAAAAACAAGCGTTCATGACAAGTACTGACTTCAAAGTCACTTAGTATCTTCCAAGAAACCAAGCAGGATAAAGTACGTGATAAAGCTTGTAACACATCGGTAATAATTACAGAACCGAAGTGAGACAATATTTGTAAGAAAGGAGATAAGAAGGAAGGAGTGGGGGGTGCCGTGAGGCTCAACAGGGTCGTCGATCGAATTTTGATAAAAGAACCGTCGTCTCCGAGCGATCAATACAAGACGATTCAGCAACAACCCCAAATATCGTCCGATCTGCGGAATAATCTTGAAAACATAAAGGATTCGTTCGGAAACAGCCCGGATATCGTCATTAGGGAATTCATGTTTATGCAACATAACGGCTTGAAAATCGCGGTTATTTATATGGAAGGATTGGCGGACGCAAAGTCAATCAATCACTTCATTTTGGAACCGTTGATGTCGGAGAACCGAGTTACTGAATACGATTTAGGGGCCGTTGCAGGCTCGGATGTTTTCGAGCAATTGATGCAGTTTGTTCTTCCCGTTGGAGGTATCGAAGACGTCACGGATTTGCAAAGCCTGTTTTTGGCCGTATTATCCGGGAAGGCCGTTATTCTTGCAGACGGTTATGACCGGGGCGTTCAAATCGGATTGAAGGGGTGGCAGGAGCGCGCAATTGAAGAGCCTACTTCGCAGCCCGTCATTCGTGGACCGAAAGAGGGATTTTCCGAAAGTATATCAACGAATATTGCATTAGTGCGCCGAAAAATAATGGACCCCGGACTTTGGCTGGAATCGCTGCGGATCGGCCGGGTTACGAAAACCAACGTTTCCTTCATGTACTTACGGGAAACAGCAGACGACAAGGTGGTCCGGGAAGTCCGGACGCGGCTGGAACGAATCCGAATCGACGGCATATTGGAAAGCGGATATATCGAGGAATTGATCCAGGATAAGACGTATACTCCGTTTCCCACGATGTTCAATTCGGAGAGGCCGGACGTGATCGCGGCAGGATTGCTGGAGGGGCGCGTCGCGATCTTTGTGGACGGGACTCCGTTCGCACTGCTCGTTCCCGCGATATTTCCGCAATTTTTCCACGCGGCCGAAGATTATTATCAACGGTCCGATATTTCGACCTTGCTCCGCATTATCCGCTACATCGCTTTCTTTATCGCCTTGCTGGGGCCTTCGTTGTACATAGCGGTAACGACGTTCCACCATGAAATGCTGCCGACGCCGCTTCTGGTCAGTCTTACCGCACAACGCGAAGGAGTGCCGTTCCCCGCATTCGTAGAGGCGTTGATGATGGAGGTTACGTTCGAATTGCTGCGCGAAGCGGGAGTCCGGCTTCCCCGGGCGGTCGGACAGGCCATATCGATCGTCGGAGCGCTCGTAATCGGCCAAGCGGCCGTGGAAGCCGGAATCATTTCGGCGGTTATGGTCATCGTCGTATCGATTACAGCCATCGCCAGCTTCGTAATTCCCTCATATAACATGGGCATTGCCGTCAGAATGCTGCGCTTCGGTTTTATGGGATTGGCGGCGTCCTTTGGGTTATATGGCATTGTCATCGGATTGTTCCTCGTCGTTCAACACTTGTGTAAGCTGAGTTCGTTCGGCGTTCCGTTTATGTCGCCATACAGTCCGGTAACGTTGTCCGATCATAAAGACGTCATCTTGCGCGCGCCGTGGTGGGGGATGTTCTCGCGTCCCCGGTCCATCTCCCGGCGCAATCCGGACCGGGAGGACAGTTCACCCGAATAACAGGAGGACACCATGAAAAAAACTTGTTTGCTTATCCTGTGTTCCGTTGTTGCCGCGGCTGCCGTTTCCGGCTGCTGGAACCGCCGCGAATTGAACGATCTTGCCGTCACTACCGCCATCGGGTTGGACAAAGGAAAGGGAGACAATATCATACTTACCGATCAACTCCTTCATGCGGAAGAGATCTCCCCGGTAAAAGGCGGCGGAGGGGGGCAGAGAGCGCCCGTCTTTTTGATAGAGGAAACCGGAGTGGGGGTGCAGCAAGCCGCCCGCAAAATGACGATGAATGTTTCGAAAAAAATTTTCGTTGGCCACCTGCAACTGCTTGTCATCGGAGAAGAGTTGGCTAGAGCCGGCATCGTCGAGTCGCTGGAGCATTTCACAAGGGACCATGAATACCGGAGGGATTTTTACGTGATCGTTGCCAAGGGTACGACGGCCAAAAATATTTTGAAAGTATTTACGCCGTTCGAGGCGATTCCCGCCAACAAACTGCGCGATTCTTTGGAGTCATCCGCCAATGTATGGGGAGCTTCCGCGGCGGTTAAAATCGACGAGCTGCTGTCCATGCTCATTGCCAAAGGCCGGGAACCGGTTTTAACCGGAGTTACGGTAGAAGGCAACACGGAGCAAGGTGCTATTAAAGAAAACGTCGAACGTATTTTCGTGCCGGCTAATCTCGAATACACCGGATTGGCTGTATTCAAAAACGATAAACTGGTTGGTTGGTTAAACCAGAGGGAAAGCAAAGGAGTGAATCACGTGAGAGGAGAGGTGCAAAGCACTACCGTAGCGATAGCGTGTCCAGGAAGGGACGAGGAGACAACCGTTGAACTTATCCGTACCAATGCGAGCACAAGAACAAAGCTGAAAAGAGGTAATCCGGTTATTCAGGTCAATGTGAGCGGCGAGGCCAACATATCCGACGCTCAGTGCCCCATCGATTTGTCCAAGCCGGACGTGATCCGCGATTTGGAAAAGTTGGTTAATAAAGCGATCAAAGAAACCATTGAATCCTCTGTGAAAACGATGCAAAAAAAGTATAAATCGGACATATTCGGTTTTGGAAGCGCGGTTGAACGGTCACATCCGAAATATTGGTACAAAGTCGAAAATAAATGGGACGACATATTTCCTGAGGTCCGGGTCAACGTAGCGGTCGACATTAAAATCCGGGAAATCTATAAGACGAGAAGATCGTTGGCCGAGCGGACAAAGGAGTAGCGCGGCATGGCATGGTATATTGCGGGTTTTGTTGCGCTTGGCGCACTGGTGGTGTTGGTGGAGTTGCCCGACCTGTTGAAAAAGAAGCGGAGAAAGGAAATGCGGATGTTTTTCTTGCTATTGGGAACTGGTATTGTCATGAATGCGGCGACTATTCTGGATTTGGATATGCCAAGACCGTTGAATTGGATCAAGGCCGTATATGAGCCGTTAGGCAAGGGGATCTTGAGCATAATATCGTGAAAGGCGGTTGCTCATGCAGGATGCCGGCAAAATCGGACCCGTGCAGCTTCGAAAATTGGTCATTTTATTTATGCTGGGAAGAGCGATCTTGATGACACCGTCGATCCTCGCGACAGAGGCTGGGCAGGATGCGTGGATCTCCTCGGCGGGCGCTTTGTTGATCGGTATCTTGATCGTATACATGTACCGGAAGTTTGTGGAGCTTTTTCCGCGCATGACATTGGCGGAATACTCGCGAATGCTCTTGGGCAATTGGGTGGGGAAGGCCGTCGCTCTGCTGTTTTTCTTTCATGCCTGCCTTCACGGTTCGATCATTGCGCGATCTCTTGGCGTATTTATGGCGTCGACGATGATGCCAGAAACGCCGATCGAATGGATTATGGGAATGTTCTTGTTCGCTGCGGCGGTCGGCGTCCGAAACGGCCTTGAAAATATCGGGAGAACCGCGGACGTATTTTTTCTGCTGCTCATGTCGCTTTTTATCGTATTTGTCGTTTCCGCTATTCCGCAAATCGAACTCGAAAATCTCCAGCCCGTGATGGGTAAAGGCGCTCAGCCGGTTTTGCGCGGGATGTACCAGCAGCTCGGATTTCCATATATGAACCTTGTTTTGTTTCTAATGATATTCCCATTTGTCGTTAAAACCGATGAAGCGAAGAAGGCGTTCACGCAAGGAACCTTGATCGGGGGAGTGTGCATGTTAATTGTAACGCTGCTCTGCATTTTGGTCTTAGGAAGCGAGGGAACGGCAAACGAATTGTTTCCGACCTACGAACTGGCGAAAACAATCGAAATCGGCATGTTTATACAACGCGTGGAAGCGATCTTGGCGGTGATTTGGTTCATATCGATCTACTTTCAAGAGGTTGTCGTTTACTATGCGGCTGTCTTGATTATCGTTCAAACATTCAAATTAGCCGATCACCGTCCGCTTGTGTTCCCTCTCGCTTTCATGCTGCTCCCTTCGGCGCTGATCATTGCCCCCAATGTCAGCATTCTTCTTGATTTTACGTTAACGGCATGGACCTCCTATACGCTCACGTTCGGCCTGTTCATACCGTTCATACTACTTGTTGCGGCATTCGTCAGACGTCCGCGCAACCGCCGAACAACCGGATAAACCTCTCCATGGACGTTTCCATCACACCCTGCATATGCGCCATCACATCGGATAAGTGCGGAATGGCTGCATCTTCATGAACGGATTTTAAATAGGAAACGGCCGCCATGGAAATTTCGGTGTTTACATTGATTTTGCAAATACCGTTCCGAATCGTCTCTCTAATTGTTTCATCGGGAGTTCCGGAGCCTCCGTGCAGGACGAGCGGAACACGGACGGCTTCGCGAATTTGCTTGAGCAGGCCGATATTAATGTTAGGCTCCCCGGTATACATCCCGTGAACGGTCCCGATCGCCGCAGCCAAGAAATCGACTTCCGTCGCTTCGACGAATCGCTTGGCGGACTGCGGGTCGGTCAGCGTGCCGTCTCCTTCTTCTTCGTCGGAAAATGCCCCGCGGGCGAGTGAACCGATCTCAGCTTCCACCGACACTCCAACCATATGCGCGATCGACACTATCTCTTTCGTTCGAGCGATATTTTCCTCCAGCTCATATTTCGAACCGTCGTACATAACGGAAGTGAAGCCGTTGCGGATAGCCCTGATGATCGATTTCTTCTCATAAGCGTGATCAAGGTGCAGGGCGACAGGGACGCTTGATTTCGCCGCTAACGCCCTAACCATGGCAGCAAAGCCTTCTACATCGACTGTACCGAAGTACCGTTCCCCAAGAGCGATAATTACCGGCTGCTTCACCTTCTCCGCAGCGGAAACCGCCGCTTGCACCGTCTCCAGACTGTACACATTGAAAGCTGCGACGGCTCTTTGGTCTGCTTGAGCATGTGCAAGCATCGTTCTAGTATCCATCAGCATACTGTCATCTCCTATACTGTTTTGTAGTATTACTACATCAATAACCGGGCAATAACGAGATCATACTACAATTAACTTGCCATTACAATGTAGTTTTACTAATATAATTATAGGGATGTTTACTTGGATGCTTAGCTGTAACGATCCTATGTGAATGAGCGAATCGAAGCAACTATGTAGTATAATGAATTACAGAATAAATAAAACTACATATTTGTAGTAAAAATACATTGAAAATTATTTAAAAATGTAGTAAATTTACAACAGAGCCGAAAGAGAGGAACTAATAATGGCTACTTTTCAAAACCGGGTAAAAGCAATTGAAAAGGAGATGACGAATTCAGAGAAAAAACTGCTTTCCGTTCTAACGAGTACCGAAAAGCCTTTCTTACTCTCCATGAATGAGTTGTCCAAATTAAGCAAAGTCAGCGAACCGAGCGTTGTCCGCTTTTACCGGAGATTGGGGTACAGCAGCTATCAGGAATTGAAGGTTGCGCTCGCGCAAGAAAATACAAGCGGCAATGAAGCGAGGAACATATTCGAAGCGATTGACCTGACCGACACGACCGAGCAAATATTCGAAAAGGTGCTTGAACAGACGGTGGTTGCGCTCAATACGACCAAGCACCTAATCAATTATGAGGCTGTGGAGCGTGCGGGAAAGCTGCTAGTTCATGCGAAGAGACTGTATTTTTTCGGGCAAGGGGTTTCGGGAATTATTGCGGGAGACGCCGCGCATAAGTTTCTTAGGTTGGGCGGAACGGTCATCCACTTGACGGACCCTCACATGGAGGCAATTGCAGCTTCGCACATGAACGAGGAGGATGTCATCGTTGCGATTTCGCATTCCGGAGAAAGCCAAGCGTTGATTAACGGGTTGGAGCTTGCTAAGCAAAAGGGCGCAAAAATCATTGTCATCACCGGGTTCAGCAAATCATCCGTAGCTCAATTGGCAGACGAGCTGCTTGTCACGAGCTCTACCGAGACGAACTTTCGATCCGATGCGATGGTTAGCCGGATTGTTCAACTGACCATTATCGATTGCTTGTACGTCATTACGGTTTTATCGAAAGGAAAGCCCGCCATTGAAGCTGTCAACGTTTCGAGGCTGGCTGTGGCTAAACTAAAAACATAGATTTCTGCGAGGAGAATGGAGATGAAAATCTTAACGTTCGGCGATGCGATGATCAACGGACATCAATTTACGGAAGCGGCCCGCATGCTGGGCAGCCACGAAATCGTCACAACGGACTGGGAATCGGATTGGGGCAAGCTGCAAAGCAGACGTCTCGTCATCGAGCAGCAAGGTCCCGCGGTGGAAGAAGTGCCGCCGATGTTCAAGGAAAACAAGGACGCGGATATGGTGCTCGGCTTGTTCGGCCCTTTCTCGGCGGAGGGGATGGATACGTTCGACGATTTGAAGTTAATCGGCGTAGCCCGTGCGGGAACGGAAAATGTGGACGTTAAAGCCGCTACGGAACGGGGAATAATCGTTGTGCACGTGATGGGCAGAAATGCGCAAGCGGTTTCAGACTTCTCAATCGGTCTAATGCTTTCGGAATCGCGGAATATCGCCAGAGCACACCTTTCTATTAAGAACGGCGAATGGCGGAAGGTGTTCAGCAATTCCGGCTATATTCCCGAACTGAAAGGGAAGACCATCGGAATCGTCGGTTTCGGTTATATCGGACGCTTGGTAGCGAAGAAGCTGAGCGGATTCGATGTCAAGATCAACGTCTATGATCCGTTCGTGAAACCGGAATCGATCGATATGCCGAATGTTCAATTGGTCGATAAAGCGACGCTGTTTGCGGAGGCGGATTTCATATCCTTGCACGCGCGCTTGACCGAAGACAATCACCACTTCATCAGCCATGCGGAGCTGGCGCAGATGAAGCCGACCGCCTACTTGATCAACTGCGCAAGATCGGGATTGGTAGATACGGACGCTTTGGTGGAAGCGCTTTCCGAGAAGAAAATCGCCGGAGCGGGGTTGGATGTGTTCGATATCGAGCCTATTCCTCAAGATCATCCGCTGTTGGAGCTCGATAATGTGACGCTGACGACGCATATTGCCGGAACGACGACGGACGCTTTGACTCAGTCGCCGTATCTGCTCGCCGAGGAAGTGAAGAAAATTCTGGACGGCGGAAAAGCGAACTGGGTGAAAAATCCCGACGTATTCGAGCACTCGAAAGTGAAACAATGGCTTCGAAATGCCGTCGGATCCAACTGATTGAATGGGGCAGCAGACGAATGACGGCTGTCGCTCGTCTGCCGTTTCCTCCTTAAAACATTCATCGGGGAGGTATACACATGGTTACCGGAAGCTTGCTGATTGTGATATTTGTCGCTTCATTGCTTTCGTTGTTCCTCTTGATATTGAAATTTAAATGGGATCCTTTTCTGGCATTGATTGCTGTGGCGATAGCGACGGGTTTGGCCGTCGGAATTCCATATACGGAGCTGCCCGGAACGATTACCGGCGGTTTCGGAAGCACGCTTACCGGCGTCGGGATTATGATCGGACTCGGCGTAATGTTCGGCGAATTGCTTGCGGCGTCGGGCGCAATCGAACGGATTGCGGCGTCGTTGTTGAAGGCCTTCGGCATCAAGCGGTCTCCGCTTGCCATCGCGGTAACGGGTACCGCGGTTTCGATTCCGGTATTCTTTGATGCCGCGTTCGTCATTCTGATCAACCTGATCCGCAAATTATCCGAGAAAACGAAAATTTCCATGGTCACATTTGTGACAGCGCTTGCAGTAGGTTTGATCGTTACGCACAGCCTTGTGCCGCCTACTCCGGGGCCTCTTGTCGTAGCCGACAATACGAAGTCTCCGCTGGGTTGGTTCATCTTCTACTCGCTGCTCACGGCAATTCCTGCCGTATTGGTCGGCGGCTGGTGGTACGGGTTGCGTGCGGGTAAAAACTCTCCGGCATACACGCCCGAAGATGGGGGAGAGGATCATAATGCGACACATCAGCAGGTGGCGGCCGCAGCAAGCGACCGCGCGGAAATCGGAACGGGCCTTTCATACTTCCTTCTGCTGCTTCCGATTATTCTGATTTTGGCAAACACCATAGTAAGCCTTATTGTACCGAGCACCGTTACGGCCGATTTGTTCGGTTTCATCGGTGAAAAGAACGTCGCTTTATTTATCAGCGTTCTTGTAGCCGCTTTCATACTTCGTCCTTACTTGCGAGACAGCCAGAAGAACCTGTTTGCCAAGGCGATCGCTTCCGCAGGCCTCATTATTTTGATCACAGGCGCCGGAGGAGCGTTCGGCGGGGTAATTAAAGCGAGCGGAATAGGGGATTATTTGGTTGAAGTGATGCAGACTTGGAATATGCCCGTTATTTTGCTGGGCTTTATTTTCTCGCAAATTTTGCGGGCATCGCTGGGGTCGACGACCGTTGCGCTTGTGACCACTTCTTCAATCCTTGGGCCGATGGTTGCCGATCTCGGAGTTTCGCCGATATTGTTGGGTCTCGCGATTTGCGCGGGCGGCGTAGGCTTGTCGCTTCCGAACGATTCCGGATTCTGGGTAGTCAACAAGTTCGCGAAGCTGTCCGTCCCGGATACGTTGAAAACATGGACCGTAGGAGGGTCGTTGGCCGGCCTTGCAGCTCTCGGAGCGATATACGTGCTTAGCTTGTTCCAGGGTGTGCTGCCCGGATTGTAAACAATAAAGGGTCATTCCGCTCTCGGCTGCGGATTGACCTGAACGGAATAGGAGGACGGAGAGAATGGCCATACACGCACAATCTAAGCCTTTGGTTCTCGTACTGGATATCGGAACGACCGGAGGCCGCGTCTTCTTGTTCGATTCCACGGGAGAAATTCACGGCACGGCATACCGGGAATATACGAGCATCTATCATGCGGCTAACGTGACCGATCATGATCCTTCCACATGGATTGAAGCGATTCGGGAAGGCATTGCGGAGCTCAACGGCAGCGA
Organism: Paenibacillus alkalitolerans; assembly: GCF_016482785.1. Classification (GTDB taxonomy): domain Bacteria; phylum Bacillota; class Bacilli; order Paenibacillales; family YIM-B00363; genus Paenibacillus_AE; species Paenibacillus_AE alkalitolerans. The sequence continues at coordinate 150,652 of NZ_JAEMXM010000003.1, forward strand.
ACCGGAGGCGATGGCGCGCGTTGAAGCCGTATCCGTGACAAGCCAGCGGGCAACGATCGTTCCGGTCGATGCCGGCGGAGCGGCGCTGTCGACGGCTGTTTCGTGGCAGGATAAGCGCAGTGTGCGCGAAGCGAAGGAGATTGAAGAACGTATCGGAGCGGCGGACATATATTCGCGAACCGGGCTGAAGATCGACCCGTACTTTTCCTTACCGAAAATCATGTGGTTTCGCAATTATAAACCGGACATCTATGCGCGCGCTTCCTGCTTTCTGACCGTACACGACTTCGTCGTGCATGCGTTGACCGGACAGTTCAAGACCGATTGGACCCAAGCGTCGCGTACGATGTTGTTTAATATTAACGAGTTTGAATGGGACCGGGAAATTGCCGCGCGGATGAATATCGACCTCAATAAGATGCCGGCCGCATATCCGACCGGATCAATCGCAGGCAATGTAACGAATAAGGCGGCGGCTCGGTTCGGCATCCGGGAAGGCCTCCCTGTCGTAATGGCGGGAGGGGACCAGCAATGCGCAGCGGTGGGGCTCGGCGCCATTCGTCCAGGCATCGTCAAGGTTACGACGGGTACCGGCTCGTTCGTCGTCGCGCCGATCCGGCATCCGGTCAAGAGCGCGGAGCAGAAGGTCGTCTGCAGCGCCTCCGCGGTACCGGGCGATTGGGTGATTGAAGCGGGCATTTTCACGACGGGTTCGACTTATCGTTGGCTGCGGGACTTTCTCGTATCCGACGGTTCGTACGACCTGTTGAACGAGGAGGCAGGCAAGTCCGCTCCGGGGGCGGGAGGCATTCTTCATATCCCTCATTACGCGGGCAGCGCGGCTCCATATTGGAATCCGAACGCTTCCGGAATTTTGTTCAACTTGTCGCTCGGAACGAAGAAAAGCGATGTAGTCCGCGCTTATTTGGAAGGCATATGCTTTGAAGTGAACAAAAACTTGAACATTATCGACGGACTTCTTGCGGGGGAGAAAGAGCCCGGCCATGTGAAAATTACCGCGGTACACGTCAGCGGAGGTTTGGTCCGGTTCGATTTGTTCAATCAAATTCAAGCGGATATTTACGGGCTGGTCGTCATTCCGAACAAGAACGAGCAGGCTACCGCGCTCGGCGCCGCGATGATTGCATTTACCTCTCTCGGCACTTTCAAAGACTTGCACGATGCCCATGAGGCGATGAATCAGCTTGATATGCGGCGCATGAAAACTTCGGACAGGAGCATGCGCGAAATATACAGGGAGATGAACGGGCTTCACGACGCCATACACGAAGCGCTGCGGAAGGAAGGCATTTATGACCGCGCCCGCAATATCGTGAACCAACTAAGTATGAGGAATGCAAACGAAGCGTTTGAAGAACAAACCCTCAAATGACCGGGCGGCCATTTGAGGGCGGATTTCTTTATAATAAAACCGGGCCTGCGGCCGCGACTTCTTCCGCGACGTCCGGTGTATTTTTTTGGAAATTTTCGATAAAAAGCGACGCCAGCTTACGAGCCTGTTCCATATAACCGGACTTGTCGTTCCATGTGTTCACCGGGTTCAGGACATCCGAAGGCACCCCGGGCACCGAATCGGGAATATGCAGCCCGAAAACAGGATCTTTCGAATAAGACGCATTCTTGAGAGATCCGTCCAGTGCGGCGGTAACCATTGCGCGGGTGTACGGCAGGTTGATGCGCTTGCCGACGCCGTACGGTCCGCCGATCCAACCGGTATTGATCAGGTAAATGTCGACGTTGTGCCGTGAAATCTTTTCGCTTAACAAATTTGCGTATACGCTCGGGTGCAGCGGCAAGAACGGCGCTCCGAAGCAGGCGGAGAACGTCGCTTCCGGCTTGGTGACTCCGCGTTCGGTTCCGGCGAGCTTCGACGTATAGCCCGACAAGAAGTGATAGATGGCTTGCGGTTTCGTTAATTTGGCTACAGGAGGCAATACCCCGAACGCGTCGGCGGTCAAGAAGACGATCGTGTTCGGATGTCCCGCCGTGCCGCCTGTAAAGGCGTTCGGAATATGATCCAGCGGATATGCGGCCCTCGTATTTTCCGTGTACCGGTTATCGTTGTAATCGGCTATACGGGTAACGGGATCTACCGCGACATTTTCCAATACGGTGCCGTGTTTGATAGCGTTCCAAATTTGCGGCTCTTTGTCGGCGGAAAGTCCGATGCACTTCGCGTAGCACCCGCCTTCGATGTTGTATATGCCCTCATCGGACCACACATGCTCGTCGTCGCCGATCAACCGGCGCCCCGGGTCGGCGGAGAGCGTCGTCTTGCCCGTACCGGAAAGCCCGAAAAATAGCGCGACATCGCCGGCTTCCCCTATATTGGCGGAACAGTGCATCGGGAACATGCCTTTCATCGGCAAGATGCAATTCAAGATGCTGAAGACCGATTTCTTCATTTCGCCGGCATACATCGTCCCGCCGATCAGGACGACCTTACGCTCGAGGGAGATAATGATGAAGGTTTCGCTGGAAGTTCCGTCGGCGGCCGGATCGGCTTGCAGTCCCGGGAGCGCTAGAATTGTAAAATCCGGTTGTCCGGTGAAAGGATTGTCCGCCGTCGGGCGAATCAACAGCTGCCGCATGAACAAGTTGTGCCAAGCCATCTCGGTAACGACGCGAAACTTCAACTGACGCCGCCGGTCCGCTCCTGCGAATCCGTCGAATACGAACGCATCGCGGCCGTTCATGTATTGGAGCGCTTTGGAATATAATCTCTCGAAATGAGCTTCGGAGACCGGGCGATTGACGGGTCCCCAGTTGATTGAATTCGTTACGCCGGGCTCGTCGACGATATATTTATCCTTCGGCGAACGGCCGGTATATTTTCCGGTCAACACGTGCAGAGCGCCAGAGGCGGTCAGATGCCCTTCGTTGCGGGCCAAAGCGAGCTCTATCAATCTCGGCGCCGAAAGATTGTCATAGACGAAGGCCATATGCCGGAGTAAGCCGGGCTCATGAGTAAGTATTTGCGGATTCATAGTTATATACCCCTTTCATTATGGGATTACATTGCGGGTTGAGCGTTACGCTCCGCGGAGTTCTTTGCGCCGACGAGCTGGGCCAGGTCGACGACTCTGTTGGCGTATCCCCATTCGTTGTCGTACCAAGCAAGCACTTTAACCTCCCGGCCTGACGCGATGATCGAAAGCCCGTCGATGACCGCGGATTTGGCGTTGCCGACGAAATCGACGGACACGAGCGGGGCTTCGGAGTATTCGACGTATGGAGCGAACTCCCCGGCTGCCGCTTGACGAAACAGCGTCCGGACTTCTTCCGCGCTTATTTCCTTCGACACTGTGACCGTGAGGTCGACTAGAGATACGTCTTGCGTCGGCACCCGTAAAGAAATCCCTTGGATGCGAGGGGCGAGATGCGGCAGAACGTCCGCCAGCGCCTTGCCGACGCCGGTCGTTGTCGGCACGATCGATTGCGTGCAGGCGCGCGCTCTGCGCAAATCCTTGTGCGGATTGTCCAGGTGATTTTGGTCCGACGTGAATGCATGGACCGTCGTCATCCAGCCGCTCTGCACTCGAAGGGAACGATCCAATATCGCAAGAACGGGCGACAAGCAATTCGTTGTGCACGAAGCTGCCGACAGCAGCCGATGCTTTCCGGGCATGTACAAGCTGTCGTTAACCCCCATGACGACGGTCAGATCCATATCCTTGCCCGGCGCCGTAACAATGACTTGATACGCCCCCGCTTCTATATGCTGCTGCGCGCCTTGCCGGTCATTGAACTTTCCGGTTGCGTCAAGCACGAGCTCGACTCCGAGGTTGTTCCACGGAAGCTTGCGAGGCTCCCGTTCGCACACGATCGCTATGGAATGGCCGTTAATCGCAAGATCGCCGCCGCGAACCGAAATGTCCGCATTCCACCGGCCGTGCACCGAGTCGTACTGCAATAAATGAGCCACCGTCTCTACGGGATAGATGGAGTTGATCGCTTTCAGCTCCCGAAACGGACGGCCGTTTGCAAACATATTTCTGACCAAAAGTCTTCCGATTCTGCCCATTCCGCTAATTCCTATTCCCATTATCATTTCCTCCTAGCTGCAATTATCATTCACTTCTACCGGCGGAATGCGGATCGCGTTCTTCCAACGGATAGGCCGGAAAAGAGCGGTATCCGAATTCCAGTTCGTCCGCGCATTGCCGGCACAGGTGCCCCGGCGGTTCCGGTTCGTCGGATTGCTTCAAACATAGCGTGCATATGCGATTGTTCACCGGCGCCTTCCTTTCTCGTAGTAATAGTATGCTTTATTTAATTATATAGTGTGTATTATTTAGTGCAATAGTTAAATAAATAATGTGCATTTTGGTCATTAAGTTCATGAAAATGTGAGTTATTGCGGCGATGAAGAGGTAATTGGTGAAAATCTGTTATTAATAGGTAGTTAAATATTGTACATTATTTATTCGGTGTGATATGTTTTAAATAATGAGGAAAGTTTGCAGGATCGGAGATGATGGCAATCGAATTAACGGCTAGACAAATAGAAATCACTGAAATCGTGAAAAATCATGCGCCGATCACAGGAGATCAAATTGCGGAGATGCTGGGCGTAAGCAAGCCCACCATCCGCTCCGATTTGGCCGTGCTGGTGATGATCGGATACATTGACGCCAAACCGAAGGTCGGTTACTTTCCCGGGAAAGCGTTCAAAGAAGGCGGCGTGATGATTCAACGGTTAAAGGAATATAAGGTTAAGGATATTCAAGGCGTTCCGGTTGTCGTCCAAGGCACGGCAACGGTGCACGATGCGGTGATCGCCTTGTTTATGGAAAATGTAGGATCATTGATCGTCGTCGATGCCGACGGTTATTTAGAGGGGGTCGTTTCCCGTAAGGATTTGCTGAAAGTAACGCTGGGGAGCGCTTCGGCTTCCGCCATGCCCATCAATTTGGTGATGACCCGCGGACCGAATATCGTCACGATTTCGCCGGACGAATCCGTCATAGAAGCCGCGAGGAAAATGATTCATCACCAGGTCGACAGCTTGCCCGTCGTCAAAACATCGCCCGATCATAAGGGACAGAAGAACCAGCTGGTGGTCGGACGAATTACGAAGACCCATATGACGACGGTATTGCTGGAGATCGCTACTGAGGCATAGTTCAAAGGGGGAAGGGCTCATTGACGCGAAGGAATCCAATCATCTACGTGTGCTCTGATGCGGTAGGCGAAACGGCGGAAGCGGTGGCCAAAGCGACAATCCGCCAGTTTTCCGCCGAAAAGATCCGCACGAAGCGGTACGGCCACATTCGGAAGGAAGAGGAAATCAAACACATATTATCTGAAGCGGCGGCGACCGGCGGCATTGTCGCATATACGATCGTCCAGCCGGAATTAAGAGAAGCGATGAGGGAAGAGGCGGCCCGGTTAGGCATTCATACGGTGGATATACTCGGACCGATGATGCAGGCTTACATTAACGCCTACAACGACGTTCCGAAACAAACGCCCGGTCTTCGCCAAGAGATGGACGAAGAATATTTCAGGCGTATCGAAGCGATGGAGTTCGCCGTTAAATACGACGACGGGAAAGACGTCCGCGGACTGCTGACGGCGCAAATCGTCTTGGTGGGCGTGTCCCGAACGTCGAAAACCCCGCTAAGTATATTTCTCGCGCATAAGGGGTACAAGGTGGCCAACCTGCCGATTGTGCTTGAAGTAAAACCTCCGGAAGAGTTATATAAAACCGAAAATCAACTGATAGTAGGCTTAACGATGGATGCGGAGCATCTCCTGAAGATCCGGACGGAACGGTTGAAAGCCGTCGGACTGCCTTACGGCGCCAAGTACGCATCTCTCGATTATATAAAGGCGGAACTCGTCAACGCCGGCAAAATTATGAACGGTCTGGGCTGCCGCATAATAGACGTTACCGAAAAGTCCATAGAAGAGACAGCGGGCATCATTATCGGATTTATGACTGAAGAACGATAAGGAGAAGGGAGAGAGATTGACGATGGAACGGGAATTATCGTTGGAAATTGTGCGGGTGACGGAATTGGCAGCGCTGGCGTCGGCTCCATGGATGGGAAGAGGGGATAAGATCAGCGCGGACGGGGCGGCGACAACCGCCATGCGCGCCATGTTCGATACCGTATCGATCCGGGGCACGGTCGTCATCGGCGAAGGGGAGATGGACGAAGCTCCGATGCTGTACATCGGCGAGAAAGTCGGGAGTATGCAAGGACCCGAATTGGATGTGGCGGTCGATCCGTTGGAAGGAACGGAAATCGTGGCGAAAGGGCTCAATAATGCGATGTCGGTCATCGCCGTAGCAAGCAAGGGCAATTTGCTGCACGCGCCGGACATGTATATGGAAAAGCTCGCCGTCGGTCCCCAGCTGGCCGGTCATCTGAGCATCTTGGATCCGATCGAGGATACTTTGGTTAAAGCAGCCGGGCTGCTCAACAAGAAAATACCCGATGTAACGGTGATGATTCTTGACCGTACCCGTCACGAAACGTTAATCGGGCGCCTGCGGAAGGCGGGAGTCAGAATCAAGTTTTTGTCCGACGGCGACGTAGCGGGCGCCATGGCGCCGGCGTTTCCGGAGTCGGGCATCGACATGTACGTCGGTTCCGGCGGCGCGCCGGAAGGCGTGTTGGCGGCGGCCGCGTTGAAATGTCTCGGCGGCGAGCTGCAGGGCAGATTGATGCCGGCGGACGAGAGCGAGTACAACCGTTGCTTGCAGATGGGCATCGAGCAGCCCGACAAAGTGCTGCACATGAGCGATATGGTAGGTAACGACGACGTCATCTTCGCCGCCACAGGCGTTACTCCGGGCGAATTTCTCGGTGGCGTCCGGTACTTGCCGGATCAACGGGCGGAGACGCATTCGATCATAATGCGCGCGAAGACGAGAACGGTCCGTTTCATCCGCTCCCTGCACTATTTGCCGAACAAGCCGCTGTTGAACGGAAATAACGAAATCACCTCCGTAAGCGCGCTGAAAGAATGATCGGAAAACAGGAAACGATTGAAGTCGATTGAAATAGAAGTAGATTGAGAATAGAAGTCGATGAGAATAGAAGTGGACTGAAAGTGGAAGTCGATTGAGAATATGAGCCGTCGAGATCCCCGTCTTGGCGGCTCTTTTCAACGTTAGTCGGCATAACCTGCCTATTAGTCAGGCCGGTTCGTACGAAGCGCAAAACCGAAAGTCCTTCCGGAGGCCGGCTAACCGCTGCTAGTCGCCAATCCCGACTAATATTCAGGGTAAAGTTGCTTATTTTCGCCATCTGCACGCTGAAATCGCCGATTAGTCAGTCGATCCGTACAATTAGTCGCGTCAAATATGCTTATTAGTCGAGTTGGGCGACAAGTTGTGGTTCGCGACACGCACAATTGTTGAAATTATGAACAAAAACGAATAAAGTGAATGAAAAACAACCTCTCCGCCATCGACCGACAGACATACCCAGGGGGAACGAAGTATGAAAAGAAAGCTCGGCACCGGATGGACTCTTCAGCGCAGAATCGCTTTATTCACCGTTTCTCTGGTCATGCTTATAATCGTTCAAATCGCCATCCTAACCTATATTTCCGTGTCGCAAACGGTGGAGACGCAAATCGGCAACCGCGCGCTCCATGTCGCGAAGCAAGTTGCAAGCGCTCCCGAAGTTCGAACAGGGTTCCAACAAGACGACCCTGCAAAAATAATTCAACCGTATGTGGAGAACGTCCGCCGGCTCGTCGACGCGGAGTTTATCGTTGTCGGAAACCGGGAGGGGATTCGTTATTCCCACCCGATCCCCGAGCGCATCGGCAAAGAGATGGTCGGCGGAGACAACGACAGAGCGCTGTTATTGGGAGAATCCTACACTTCAAAAGCGAGAGGGTCTCTCGGTTTATCTTTAAGGGGGAAAACGCCGATTTTCGACGACCAAGGAAATATTATCGGCGTCGTATCGGTCGGATTTTTGCTGGAGGATATTCATCATATCACCGTTGGTTACGGCAAACGCATATTGTGGGTCGCATGTTGGGGACTCGTTGTCGGTATCGTCGGCGCTGTCCTTTTGGCCAGAAATATAAAGAAATCGATGTTCGGCTTGGAGCCGCAAGAAATATCCGCTTTATACAAAGTTAGAGATGCCGTCATTCAATCGATCAGAGAAGGCATCCTGGTGATCAACAAAGATGGGAATATCGAGCTTCTGAACCAAACCGCCCGCGAAATTTTGTCCGTGCCGAAGGGGAAGAACGTTACCGGAAAACCGGTGCTCGACTACGTTCCGAATCGCGAAATACTGGAGGTGCTCCGTTCCGGTCAGCGGCAGTTGGATCAAGAAAGCGAGCTGGGAGGGAAGAGGATCATCGTTAACCGGATTCCCGTCATGTCCGGAGATGAAGTCATCGGCGTAGTTTCCAGCTTCCGGTTGAAGTCGGAAATCGATCAATTGACGGAGGAATTGTCGCAAGTGCAAAGATATACGGAGGCGCTTCGGGCGCAGACTCACGAATTTAACAATTTGCTGTACACCATATCCGGACTCATCCAATTGGGAGCGTACGAAGAGGCGCTGGAGCTCATACACAAAGAATCGTCGGACACGCAGGATTTGATACAATTTATTACGAACCGGATAAAGGCTCCGTGGCTGGGCGGTATTTTGCTCGGGTTTATGAATCGTGCAAGAGAGTTGAAGGTTGAGCTTATTTTGGATCGGGAAAGCAGTCTGCACCGGCTGCCGCCGCATGTGAAAAACGAGTATATCGTTTCCATTCTGGGGAATTTAGTAACCAATGCCTTCGAAGCGGTGGCCGGCAATAAAGAAGAAGACAGGAAGGTGCGCATCTTTATTGTCGACATCGGTGACGATATTTTGCTTGAGGTCGAGGATTCGGGAGCGGGAATTGAGGAGAACGGCATGTCCCGGATATTCGAATTGGGTTATACGACGAAAGAAACCGGGCAAGGAAGACGCGGATACGGCCTTGCGAGAGTTGCGGAGCTTGTACAGCAGCTGGAAGGAAGCATAGCGATCGAGAAAGGCGAGCTGGGCGGCGCGCTCTTTATCGTAGCGATACCGAAGGAAGTGAACACGTCACATGGATGATATCATTGAAGTGCTGATCGTGGAAGACGATCCGCGGATTGCGGAGATACACCGGAGATTTACCGGGAAAATCGAAGGGTTTCGGATCGTCGCGTCGGCCGCGACCGGAGCGGAGGCGAAGGAATGGCTGAGCGTCATGCAGCCGCAGCTTGTGCTTCTGGACGTATACTTGCCCGATATGCTCGGCGTCGATCTTGTGAAATATATAAGAAGCGAGCAATACGATACGGACGTCATCATGATAACGGCGGCTTCCGAAGCGGAAATTGTGAAGAGCGCCCTGCACGGCGGAGTGTTCGATTTTATTATGAAGCCGCTCACATTCGACCGGTTTGCAGCCGCGCTGGAACGATACCGCCAATCCCGAAGAGAGCTTCAGGGCGGGGAACGGTTATCCTCCGAGCAAATCGAGATGTTCTGGAGGAGCGCGCGAACGAGTCCGAAAGAAGACGAATTGGAGCTGGATGTCCCCAAAGGCATCGATCCGCTTACGCTGGAACGAGTGCTCGAATATATCGAGAAGGATGGGAAGGAAGGACTGACCGCGGAAAGCTTGGGCGTAAAAGCGGGTTTGAGCAGATCCACGGCAAGAAGGTATTTGGAGTACCTGGTTTCGCAGAAAAAGTTGAGCGCACAGTTAATATACGGCACGATCGGAAGACCGGAACGGCGCTACTTTATTAAATCGTGATTTTTATGACGAAAATGGAACTTATGACCGCAAACTGTTTGCGGTCTGAATTTTTTGCTACATTAAGAGAGCGCTTACATCGTTGTTGCAGGCGCGCACAAATCTTATTGCGGGGGGTTTCATTATGAGCGGATTGAGCACAAGAACGATCGTTGAAATTAACCAAACGGCGAACCGGTTCAAATCGAGCATCGTATTGCACATGCAAAACAAGACGATCGACGTCAAAAGCATTCTCGGATTGAGCGTGACGCTTCTGGTCTCGCAAACATATAAGCTTGAGATCCACGGCCCCGACGAAGAGGAAGCCAAGTCCGCGATGCTCGACGTGTTTCGGAAGCATGATCTGATTGTTGAAATGGTATAGCTACGGGGAAAATGGGACGAATAACTTCAAAAAATGAAATTATTTAGTTCGATAGTGCGAAATTGGAGGCAATAGTTTCAAAAAATGAAGTTATTCGCCCCAGAAACACCGCAAAGCCGGAAATTGGGACGAATAACTTCAAAAAATGAAATTATTTGGTTCGATGGGACGAGTTTTGCGGCAATAGTTTCAACAAATGAAGTTATTCGATAGTTACTCGCGATCGGGCAGGCCGGATTGCTTTCCGGCGTTCACATTATCCGTGTCAATAACGTTCTCGAAGCTGTCAATGTTTTTGGTTAAAGCCAATATTTCGTTAACGTGGTACTTTTCGCTTAAATTTTCTTCCGGTGAAAGCTCTTGATCCCGTTTGTCCACAAGTTCGCTCTCCTTATTCGAAGTTACGGCTCGTCTATATATTCCTCTTTGTTTGCGATTGCGTCCGCCGGCACGTCGAAAGTCTCCAATGTCGGACTTCCGCAATGATCGTTAAACGACATCGTCTCTTCTTCCAGGTTTTCTTTATTCAGCGTTTCATCCTGAATGCCTTGCTGTTCGGGCATGGGTGTTACCTCCTTTCACTGGGTAGGTTTCCCATGTTCTGCAAAGCAATTCATGGCGCGTCTTATAACAAGCTTTCGCCTACCGCCAATCCGCCCGGTATCAAGCTGTCGATCTGCTGCAGCTGCTCCTTGGTCAACGATATTTCCGCCGCGGCGGCGTTGGAATCGATGTGCGCCGGATTGCGCGATCCCGGAATCGGCACGATGTCGTCGCCCTGGTGAAGCAGCCATGCGAGGGCAAGCTGGGCGGGAGTTATATTCAGCTGCTGCGCAAGTGACCGGAAAGGCTCGAACCGGTCGTAGTTGGCTTGCAAATTTTCCTGCTGATAGCGCGGTAGATTAGAACGAAAATCGTCTTTCTCGACATTTGTCACTTGGCCGGTCAAGAAGCCGCTGCCGAGGGGCGCCCAAGGTACAAACCCGATTCCCAGCTCCCTGGCCGTCGGCAGCAATTCGTTCTCCGCGTCGCGGGACCATAGAGAATATTCATACTGAACCGCCGAAATCGGGTGAACCGCATGGGCCCGCCGGAGCTGTTCGGCCGTGACGTTGCTCAATCCCAAGTACTTCACTTTACCCGCTTTCACGGCTTCCGCCATCGCGGATACGGTTTCTTCAATGGGTGTCGACGGATCGGGGAAGTGCGCGTACCATAGATCGATATAATCGACATCCATACGTTTCAGGCTGCCGTCGATCGCATGCCGGACATAGTCCGGTTTTCCGTTGACCGGAAGCACGTTCCAATTCGTCTGCAGCTGAGTGGAAGGATGGGCCGGATCGAACACAATGCCGAATTTGGTCGCGAGCACGACGTTATCGCGCCGCCCTTTAACCGCTTCTCCGATCAGCTGCTCGTTATGGCCGCCGCCGTATGCGTCGGCGGTGTCGATCATGGTGATTCCCGAATCGATCACATGCTGAATCGTGCGTACCGATTGACGATCCTCCACTGGACCGTACATGCCCTGCACCAATACCATTGCGCCATATCCGATTGCCGAAACCTCCGGTCCGAACTTGCCTAATTTTCTTCTTTTCATTGTTCATTTCTCCCTTCAATTGACGGTTTGTTACTGTCTATACCCGAATTATAAATTGGGCGGGGAGAAACATATTGTATGAAACGACCGCATTTTTGTACAAAATGACTCTTTTGCCAAGCGGGGAGGTTTGGGATGACGGAGAAATTGGAACGGGAAGTGACCGGGAAAATCAATGCCGAGCCGGTTTTGTCGGAGTCGCGTGAATCGGAGACGCTTACTTTCTCGGAATGGAAAGGCGTCAAGCCGCAGGAAGCTTTCGATATTTGATATTCCCCTCATCGTACTTGAGTGCATTTGAGAGTGGAGCAAGCCAAAGTTTTGATACTGAATAAGAAGATAACCACAAGTGAAGTGGCGGCCTCGGTCGGCTTTACCGATCAGGGCCATTTGCACCGGCATTTCAAGAGGACGACGGGCTATACGCCGCGCGAATTTTTGTTGTCGAGATAGCAGGTAGTAACTTAAATAGTTTTACTCCGGGCCGAGGTGGACTTAGGTGATATTCCTATGTTCTCTCGGCTTTCTTTGTGCAGTTTTTACAATACTCGACAGCATTCAACTTTTTTTTACATTTGAGGAAGAAGAAATAGTATTTATATAGAATACTAGACGGCGATTTGACAAAATAAAACAAAAGGACAGGACAATATGAGTGATTTTAAGTTGAGATTCGAGAATTCTGAAGTAGAATTGCTCGAACTAATGATTGAAGCACTGGATGGTTTGGAAATAGAAGGTAGGAGTTCTTCGTGTTTTCGAATACTGTCCAAACTTTTAGATGGAGAATTAGAGGTTAATCAAATTGCTACTAAAGATTTGAATCAAATGAAAGAAGATATTAGATTTTATGTTGAAACAGTAGAAGGTATATTTCAACCTGATATTGGTATCAAATTATTAAAGATATTAGAACAATAATCATGTTTACGACCCTGTGAAAGTAATACACAGGGTCGTTTTTTACACCTCACCCAGTGCCGAATGAATCGGGCGGCACATCCCGAAAGAACTTAACCCTGTGAACAGGTCAGTTATCGCAACGATATAGATACATGCACCGACTACAAATAGTGAGGGGGAAAACGATAATATTGCTCCGCAACTAACAGGACTTTTGGAACGATGGATAAAACGAGAGAATACTCTGGTAACGTGCCAGTTAACATATACAGGTAAGGCAACGTTAGGCTAGCCGCCTTCCCAACTTCATAACCACCGCGCGCGGAATACTCCACGAAGGAAGGTAAATCGACGTTTCAACCGCTTGAAAATTAGCGAACGTGTAAAAGGTGGGGAACGTGAGCAGGTGTGTACGACTGTGAAGTTAATCATAATGTGCTATGCCGTAATTGCTGGCAATCACTGCAAAGCCGGATCGATCGGTTTCGGATGTTCGTGCTGCTTCACTTCCTGGAAGAGAATGCTCTGTTCCGTCGGAATACCCTGTTTCAAGCCGAGCAGTCGCTCCAATTCTCCAATCGTAACCGGCTTCGCGTGCCGCATTAATTCGTAACCGACTTGCCCGTTCGGTTCGACCGTCGCGGTTTTGACATCGCTTATGTTTGCGCCCCCTTTTTGCCGCAGCCGCATTTCCAATTGATCGACGGTTATGCGCATAGCTCGAAGATTATTTTGATTGATCTGCCCGTTCTCGATCACAACCTTGGCGCCTCCGGTCATGAATTTCTCGAACCAGTCAAACTTTAATTGTAAATATTCAATAATCAGAAGCGACGCTACGAAGATCGCAGCCGCGCCTACCGCTTTCCAAACTTCATTGTTTGCAATCGGCTGCACAATGACCGTACCGATCGAGATCATGATTACCGTTGTGGCTATCGTCATTTGCGAGATGGACTTCCTTCCCGAAATACGCATCAAAAGCATCCCTGCGACGACTAGAACGAAGGACTTCCAAATCCAAGATAAATCCAAAGGTGACACCCCCTCATTAATGTAAAATCCCACATTTAGATTGGGCGATTTTTCCTTGGACTATTCGTTCAGGAGAGATTGTTCACTTCCTCCTCGATCCTGCTTACATCGATCCGTTCGAACAACACTTCAGGCGGTTCGAGCTTTTGTCCCGGAGGAACCTCGATATATCCCCACCGGGCTCCATCTATGTTTAAGAAATATCTGATCTTGTCACAGGAGAAAGGCAGAAACGGCGCAAGCAGGTTCGACAAATTCGCTATAATTTGCACGCACGTATACAACGTAGCGCCGCAGCCGGAAGGGTCCTCCTTATTTTGAACCCATGGCTTCCTTTCATCGAAGTACTTATTTGACCTTCGAATAAAGGCAAATATCGCTTCAAGCCCCTCTTTAAAATGTCCCCGTTCAATCAATTCCCCCGCATGTGCGTACAGAGCTTCTATTTGTTGTTTGACGGCGGGGTCTATGTGCGACAAGGGCACTTTTCCTTCAAAAGACTTCCCGATAAACACCAAATTTCTATGGACAAAGTTGCCGAAAGCGCCGAGCAGCTCGCCGTTATGGCTGTATATAAACTCCCGCCATGAGAAATCCGCATCCCTGTTTTCAGGTCCGTTCGCGATAAGGAAGTATCGAACGGAATCCGGGTGATATCGCTCCAGAATGTAAGGGACCCATACGGCCCAGTTCCGGCTGGTGGAAAACTTTCTGCCCTCAAGCGTCAAATATTCGCTCGAGATGATTTTGTCCGGCACATGGAGATTCCCGGCACCCAATAACAGCGCAGGCAGAATTATAGTGTGGAAGGGGATATTGTCTTTCCCGTAACGTAATACGCTGTCGTATTCTCAGACCAATACTTCTCCCAGCGGGTGCCGTTCTCCTTGGCCCACTTGATGCTCGCAGACAAATATCCGCTCACCGCTTCAATCCAGACGTACACCTTTTTGCCCTCGAATCCTTCCAACGGCACGTCCACTCCCCAATCCAAGTCTCTTGTCGCCGCGCGGTCATGTAAGCCTTCCTTAAGATATCTTCGGGTGAACTCGATCGCATTTGGCCTCCATCCGGAAGATGCCTTGTTCACATACTGTTCCAACTCGGATTGGAACTTCGACAGTGCCAAGAAAAAATGTTCCGTACTACGAGTGGAGGGACTGTTCTTGCACAGCTTGCATTTTTTGTCGTGAAGGTCCAACGGGTCAAGCAGCGAGGAGCAAAAGTCGCATTGATCGCCTCTGGCGATCTGACCGCAATGGGGACACGTACCTTCGACATACCTGTCCGGCAAGAACCGATCGCAAGCGGTACAGTACGTTTGTTCGACGGATTTTTTGTAGATGCGGCCGTTTTTCAACAATGTAAGGAACAATTTCTGCACGACTCCATGATGGTGCGGATCGTCCGTTCGTGAATATAAATCGTAAGAGAAGCCGAGCTTGCGAAAGCATTCGACAAATTCGTTGTGGTACCGGTCGGCGATTTGTTTCGGGGAAACCCCTTCTTGATTGGCCAATATGGAAATTGGAGTCCCGTGGCAATCGCTTCCCGAAACATACAGAACGTCTTCTCCTTTCAACCGGAAATAGCGGGCAAGAATGTCCCCCGGCAAAATGCCCGCCACCCGCCCCAAATGAAGCGAACCGTTGGCGTAAGGCCAGGCTCCGCCGATAAAGATGCTCATTGTCCATCAACCTCCTTGAAATAAAAAGCTCCCGTCCCCAAATAAGGGACGAGAGCTAATCTCACGCGTTACCACCCAAGCTTCATCGGTACTTCACAGTATCGACCTCTTCAGGTACGGCACCAATCGGTGTTTATACCCTAGCCCTGTAACGGGAGCGCCCGGCGCAGCCTACTTCCTGATGAGGGTTCGATGCGCAGCTCAGAGACCATGTTCATCGGACGTATCTTTACTCCTTCTCAGCTTCCCGGAGTTCTCTGTACAAAGAAATTGCCCGACTACTCTTTCTCTTCGATGCTTTTCAATATTTATCCAATTATATGCGGTGGCGGCTGGGAATTGCAAGTGTGAAAAGAGATTAAACGGCATCGATGCAAGGCCTCCGGCAGCGGAGGCTTTTCTGCATCTCCGTTCCGTTAGTCAGCATATTCGGCTTATTAGACAGATTGACTCGTGTTATTTGTCAGGAAAGGCGACAAAACGAGAATCGACCCGGCTATGCGATGGCCGCTTGCAGCAGCCGCATTTTAGCGTCATTAAGCCGATTTCATTAGCAGAAAGTCGGTAATCGGAGATAACATAACAGATTAACCATTGACAAAACCTGGCCATTTAATTACTATCTAATTTAACAACTATCTAATTAGGTAATTATCTAAGGAGTCGACTCCCATGCAGCTCGATAAACTTGTTAACTTCTATAAAGCGTTAGCGGACCGCAACCGGATCAGAATTCTCATTTTGCTATCGAATGAGGAAATGAACGGACTTACGTTAGCGGAAAAATTAGGCGTAACGCCCGCCACGATCACACACCATATCGCAAAATTGAAGGAGGTTGGAATTGTGGCGGAGCGCAGGGAAAAGAATACGTCGTATTACAGCGTTTCTCGTTATTTGCTTGAGAAAACCGATGGAGCCTTAATCAATCTAATCAACCAGCATAAGAAGGAGAGTGACGAAGTGAGTCAAATTGCCGGCGGCAAGAATGAGAAGCTGCGGGATTCCGTACTGAAAAATTTCTTTACGGATGACGGGAAGCTCAAGCAAATACCGTCTCAACTGAAAAAGAAGCTTATCGTATTCGAATATATCGTGCAAAACTTGGAGGTCGGCAAGAAGTACAAGGAAAAAGAGATCAATGATTTCATCAAAAACTACCACCACGATTTTGCCACGATCCGCCGTGAATTCATAATGCATCACTACATGTTTAGAGAAAAAGAGATTTATGAGCTGAATCCAAGGGAAATGTGGGCGAAATGGGAACAGCTAGGATGAATCCGAATGAGCTTGAGATCATTGAACGTCATACGACGCCTAGAGGAGAAATTCAACTGCAGCGCAGGGGAGCCGACTACGAAATCATAAGCAATGGAACATTCCTAATGGCTACCCGCAACGGCGGGTCTGAAAGGCTGTTAGTGAAAAAGGCGATGGATGCCTGCGGCCCAAGGAAACTGCTCCGTTCTTATCGGCGGTCTGGGAGTCGGTTATTCGTTGGCGGAAGCTTTAAACTATACCAATGTTCAACGAGTTACAGTAGTAGAAATAGAGGAAAAAATTATACAATGGAACAAGATATATTTATCTTCATTCTCTGGCAGCACATTGGATAACGCGAAAACCAAAATAGTTAATGACGACATGATTTGGTGGATGTTTCAGACGGAGGACAAATTTGACGTAGTCTGCCTGGATATTGACAACGGTCCCGATTGGACCGTGTTTGAGAGTAATAATTCCCTTTATCGGGAGGAGGGGTTGGCGGCTGTTTCCCGTCTGTTGCGTCCGAATGGTGTGATATCCTTTTGGAGTGCGTCTGCCTCTCCGATTTTTAAGAGACGACTGCAGGAGTATTTCGCTGACGTGGAAGAGATAGCGGTAGAGCTAGGGCATAATGTCGCACCGGACTTTATTTACATTGCGAAAAGGTAGAAACGGAGTTGGACATTTTGAATATTATCGATGTGCTGGATAAGGGTTACGTCAGGCTGGTCAATCACATGGGCTCCGATCTAACGGTAGTTAACGCTGCGCGTGTTTCTTATGCGAAGGAATCGAAGGAGTTAACCGAGAAAGATATCAAGCTCATTAAATTTCTTGCCAAAGAGGGTCATACGTCTCCTTTTCGCCATGCAGTATTGCAATTTGAAGTCTATGCGCCGCTAATGATTTGCAGGCAGTGGTGGAAATACGTAACCGGATCCGCTCATTATGAAGGAACCGGCGACAGTTTGGAGGCGTGGAACGAATCCAGCAGAAGATATATTACGGAAGAACCGACATTTTACATTCCTTCCAAGGATCAATGGAGAGGCAAGCCCGAGAACAGCAAACAAGGCAGCGGAGACGCGGTTGAGCCGGAACTGGGCGAGAAGCTTACGCGCGAATTGATGGAGTATGTAGAACAGGGAGTCGCAAAGTACGAAGCGGCATTAGCGGACGGTGTATGCGCCGAGCAAGCGAGGCTGTTCTTGCCCGCATATGGAATGTATGTCCGTTGGTATTGGACGGCGTCGCTTCAGTCGGTTGCTCACTTCTTAAATCAGCGGCTGGCCCATGACGCTCAAGTGGAAATTCAACTGTACGCTAAAGCTGTTCTTGAGCTGACTAATCCTCTGTTTCCGAATGCTCTCAACGAAATGCTGGAGAGCTAGTTACAAATCCCACTGGAAATTGATATACTGATTTTAGCAAAATCGTCTATGTGTAACTGGCGTAACGTGGATACCACGGGGGAGCACATGGCAATACAGCCGAACGCCTGGGCAAAGTATTTGGTGGTCGAACCGGCCATCGAATACTTTTTTTGTTTTCTATCATAATTGATGGAGGCGAACGGAATGGGCATGATGTTAAAAACAAAACAATTGGCGGATCAACTAGCGGACTCAATCAAGCTACAGGTGACTGAATGGAAAGAACGGGGCATACAACCCGCGATGTGCACCATATTGGTGAAAGGCGATCCCGCGTCGGAGTACTACGCTAAAGTAAAAGAAAAGCTGGCTCGTAAGCTCGGTATAGCATTTCACTTGCTGACATTCGATGACGATGTTACCGAACGTCGGCTTCTTGAGGAAATCGACAAGCTAAATTCGGACTCGGACGTTCACGGCATTATGCTGGAGCTGCCGGTTCCGAAACACATTAGCGTGCAAAAGCTGTCGGATGATATTTTTCCTCTTAAAGACGTGGACGGAATATCGTCGGCGAATAAACTGGCATGTATGACGGGCGGTAAAGGATTATTTCCTGCTACTCCGCAATCGTGCATCCGAATCCTTCAACATTTTGGATTTCCGTTACGGGGAAGCAACGTAACTCTTATTGGGCGCGGAGAGACTGTCGGACGACCGCTCATGCACCTGCTGCTGCGAGAGAACGCCACACTAACCATTTGTCATTCGCATACGAAAGATTTGTCCGCCCACATTGCAAAATCGGAAATTTTGATATCAGCCGCGGGAAAAGCCGGACTCGTCACGTGCGATATGGTTCATCCTGAGCTTGTCGTCATTGATGCCGGCATTAACGATACGGGAAGCGGAATAACAGGGGACGTATCGCCGGAGGTATTCGATGCGGTGAAGGCGATGACGCCTGTGCCCGGCGGAGTAGGGACTTTAACGAGCGTTATCTTGTTTGAAAATTTGATGAAAGCAATGGTTCTGCAAAAAGACGGCGAGGTGAACAAGCATGGCGGTGTTTGATCAGTCCATCCGACAATTCTTAGAAGAGGCCGGTTCGAAGTCGCCCACACCGGGCGGGGGAAGTATAGCGGCTCTAGCTGCGGCGCTGGGGGCATCTATGGGGGCAATGGTCGCGAATATAACTGTCGGTTCCAAATATGAAGCGATGCAGGATGACATGAAAGCTGTTGTCGGTAAAATGGTATCGGCAATTGAACAATTTGAGAACATTTTGATGAAAGATATGGATTGCTTTAATAGCTACATGACCGCGTTGAGCATGCCTAAGAGATCGGAACAAGAAAAAGCCGCCCGGTCATATGCCATACAGGAAGCAGCTAAACGCGCCGCAGATGTACCGCTTGAACTAATGATGCGGTGCGAGGAAATAATAAATGTCTTGGAAGAAGTAACGAACCAAGTGAATAAGAACGTTATATCGGACCTTGGGATCGCTGTAATTATGCTGGAGGCGGCAATTCAGTCGGCATGGATTACCGTCGAAATTAACTTGGGCAGCATTAAAAATGACGGCTTGAAGCAGAAGTATTTAGAAGCGGGAGCGGCTATTCTCAAGAAATCGGCAGAAACAAAGCAGAATGTGTTGCAGCGTGTAAGAAGCCGGTTATAAAAGCTTGTATAAGTTTGAAACACAAAGGTGACAATAGTTGCAAATCGTACAAAACGTACAAATTGTACAAGCCGCTGTCATATGTTAGTATTGGAGGTGGGGAGGTGTGTTTATGCACGCATCAGCTTTGAAATCATCGGATGTGCGTAAAAATTTTCGCGAGGTTGTAGATACGGTAATCCATAAAGCACCTGCTGTTGTAAACAGGCACTCAGACCACTTCATTATGATTAATACAAATCAATTTGCAGCAGCTTTGCAATATCTTCAATTCAACGTTACAGTAGAGCCCGACAGTGACGGCTCGTTTTTGGCAACCAGTATTGAAATCGATGATATCTTTGCATCCGGTGAAACGCGGGAAGAAGCAGTGAACGCACTGGCTAAAGAGTTAGTTGAGTATGCTCAAGAATACATGGACCAAGACCATTTTTACTTGCACTTTAACGCACCTAATCGGAAAGGACATTTCCCATATGTCCTTAAGATTATGATGCAGGATTCTTTGGATGCCGTGGTCTCGCTTCTAGATGTCAAATACAAGAGATTATAGAAGGTTCTGCGAAGTGGAGCGAAAATCACCGCACTTTGAAGCTTTGAAGTACGGTGATTTTTGCTTTCGAAGTACCGTCGCATCGAACGAGGCTTCATATTTCCCCCAATACTTTCTCCAGCGAATCCCACTGAGCGGCGGTCCATATCATTTCTTCCGCAAACCTCTTCGGAGCCGTGCTGAATAATTCCATTGACGGCCGCAGCCACCAGAATGATTCGATCAACCAGCAATGACGTACCCCGTTCAATAGTTCTCTCTTAGGCAATGGACGGATTTTGCGGTACCCTTCGGCGAACGCCGCGGCAATGTCTTGACGAAATATACCCCCGCTTAATGAGCAGGATAAAATCGCCCTTCCAATATCCAAGAGGGGAAAGGAATATCGGATTCTATCGAAATCGACGATAGCGGACAGACGATCCGGAGCGAACAACAAGTTATCCACCCAGAGATCGAGGTGCGTCCAACCCGGGCTGCTTTCAGCAAAAGAATGATCATCAAGCTGATCGAGGACGTCCCTCTGCAATTGCAAAGCATAGCGGGTACTTAGCGAAGCTGTCTTGACCTGTTCCCATCGATCGTACCAAGATTGAATCATCTTCGTTTTGTCTAATTTCCATACAGGCTCTTCGGGACGATTCACGCCTTGCATTCCTTCATCGCTTGGATTCCATGCATTATGCATTTCCGCTGTCGTCATTCCCAGGCTGTACATTTGCAGCTCGTTCACTTGTCCCACTGTGACCATTTCACCCGGTTGGAACTCCATTAATACAAACTTCCTTCCGGAAGGCACGGCATGCAAATAGCTTTGCTCCTCGTTACAATAAAGTCTCGGGCACAACCCTCCGGATTGGTGGAATATCATCTGAAGACGAAGAGCGGCGGCGATTTCGTCCCAAATCGTCGACAGATGGTTGCGGTACCTGTGCGGATGATAGCTTTTCGCAAATAATGTACCTTTGTTTGTTTCCAAAATCCATTTCTCGTTTAGATAACCGCGGCGGATGGATTCGGAGCTATGTACGGCGATACCTAACTCTTTCTTGATCGTGTCAATGATTTCTGTCAGCAATGCGTCGTGCATTCTCCACCTCCAATTGCAGGTGAATAATAAGTTCGAAGTAGCGGCCGGCTTTTCCTGCTAATTTCCAACTTTCATTTGCTTGACGGATGGGACAATATGATGTAAATTATTTGAAATTACAGCAAAAGGCTTCGACCAAGGACTAATGCTTGTATCCGGCCGTTCAAGAGAGGAAATCCGCAGGCTGAAAGATTTCCCGGTACGAATAAGCATGTCCCGCCTTGGTAGCCGCATTGGTGAACGCCGCGTAAGCTAAGTAGCCGATGCCGGGGTCAGCCCGTTATCCGATAGAGGAGCATTTTTATTTGAGATGCTTGAATTTAGGGTGGTACCACGAACGCATTCGTCCCTTACGAGTGCGTTTTTTTATTTCAATTGAAATGGAGGATGCTGCATGCGCCAAAATAAAATGTTGATTCCAACGTTACGTGAGGCTCCCTCGGAGGCGGAGGCGGCGAGTCATCAACTGCTGCTGCGCGCGGGATTTATACGGCAGACGGCTGCCGGGGTGTACGCCTATTTGCCGCTCGGATGGCGTGTGCTCAATAGAGTCGCAAATATCGTCCGGGAAGAGTTGGATCATATTGATGCACTGGAAATCCTCATGCCCGCCATGCAGCCGGCGGAGCTGTGGCATCAGTCCGGCCGCTACCAGGTGTACGGTGAGGAATTGATCCGTTTCAAAGACCGGCATGATCGGGAATTTGCGCTTGGCCCGACCCATGAAGAAGTGATTACGTCGTTAGTCGGAAATGAAGTTTCGTCCTATCGTAAGCTTCCTCTGGTATTGTATCAGATCCAAACGAAATTCCGCGACGAGAGACGGCCTCGATTCGGATTGCTTCGGGGGCGCGAGTTCCTTATGAAGGACGCTTATTCTTTCCATGCGGATTGGGAAAGTCTCGATCATTCGTACTGGCGCATGTATGAGGCGTATACCAAAATCTTTACCCGATGCGGATTGAACTTTCGGGCCGTACAAGCGGATCCCGGAGCGATCGGCGGGGAAGGTGGTACTCACGAATTTATGGCGTTGGCGGACATCGGCGAAGATACGGTCGTCACATGCACGGATTGCGACTATGCCGCTAACTTGGAGAAGGCGGAAGCCGGTTACCGAAATTCGTCCGAAACGTTCGCCGATATTGAAGCACCATATGAAATGTTCAGCACGCCGAATATTAAGACCATTAATGAGTTGGTTGGCTTCACGGGCGTTGACGCCAAACACATTGTAAAGACACTTATTTATATGTCGGACGGAAACCCGGTTGCCGTATTGGTCCGTGGAGACCGCGAGGTTAACGAGATTAAATTAAAAAATGCCCTCGGCGCCGAACAACTCGAATTGGCCGATACTGCGACAACGGAACAGGTTATAGGCGCGCCGGTCGGTTTTGCGGGACCGGTCGGTCTATCCGTCCCAATATTGGCGGACAAAGAAGTGACAGCGATAGGTGCGGTTATTGCCGGGGCCAACAAGAAGGACCACCACCTGAAAAATGTCGTGCCCGGACGGGATTTTCAAGCAGACGCAGCGCACGATATTCGAAATGCCGCGCAAGGCGACCCCTGTCCGCAATGTTCCGGAACGCTGCAGTTTCATCGGGGAATTGAAATCGGGCACGTATTTAAGCTGGGAACGAAGTACAGCGGCAAGCTGGGAGCGGCGGTATTAGACGATTCCGGGCACAACCGAAGCATGATCATGGGATGTTACGGAATAGGGATTTCACGCATTTTGTCCGCGATTGTGGAACAAAACCGTGATCCGGACGGAATTGTTTGGACGGCTTCGATTGCGCCGTTTCATGTCCATATGATTGTCGTGGCGGTTGCCGACAATGGACAAATGCAGCTGGCGGAAGACATGTATGTGCGGCTCAAGCAAAGAGGAGTCGAGGTGCTGCTCGACGATCGGGAGGAACGTCCGGGCGTTAAGTTCAAAGACGCCGATCTGATCGGCATTCCTGTCCGAATAACGATCGGCAAGCGGGCAGGCGAAGGAATGGTCGAGTATAAGGAGCGCAGGAGCGGCGAACAGACGGTTATAAGTGTGGAAGAGGCCGTTTCGCGAGTTTGCGGGTATGTTTTGTAAAAAGGGGAGTGGAACCGGAATGAGAAATTTTTTGATCGGCCAATACTGTGACGGATAAAGTTGAATACAACCATCACCCCGTACTGCCGGAACAGAAGCCGAAAGACGGCTGGGCGCCGATAGAAGAGTATTTGGAGATCATTAGAGAAGAAAATCCCGGCATTAAAGTTATGTTCGAACACAGATCGGATGCTATAAGCGACGAAGAGCTGGAGCGGTGTTATAGTTGGGTGGAGAGTGTGTTGTGTTACCGTGAAAATTTTTAATTAACCAGCGCTCTTGGTCTTTCCAACTCGGCATTCTTAACCGTGCAGCAAACGGGCTACGGATTCGACGTCGTCTTCAAGCAAGACGCGAACAATGTATGGTGCGTGAGCATGAGTATTAGGGGCGTTATAATACCTAGGGTAGTTTGCGATATAGTCTTGTGAATATTCAACCAACTGACGTGCCAATTCGAAACGAAGTTCTTCAATGGTCTCTGAGTCCGCAACGATAAAATCGATCTCTTTGATGCTGCCCGCATACCGCCCGTCTTCATCCTGCTCATATTCGAAATTCAATTCATAGACGGAAAGAAAAAAACGCATATGTTCCCTAGATGCAGCGAAAATGATGTCACGGTTCCGGCGCACGGCTTGCGGCTTTTCGCGTACGACGGTATCAATAAAACTGCTCATATTCGCTCTAACTTCCGTCGCTAAAAGAGCTTCCATAATCATCCCTCCTACACCTCCAAAAAAACTCCTGATTTTTCAGTGAAATCAGGAGCCAATGTAGATAAAGTTACTTCAACACAAGAAGCCGGTCGTCCCCTTCCGATGGATTTCCTCTGCCGTCAGTATTGTTGGTGATCACGTAGATTTTTCCGTTGTGTATCTTTACATCGCGAAGCCTTCCTTCATGTTCGAGCAGCGCTTCCATCGTCTTGTCTTTCGGATCGTACCGGAACAGCTTTTGGCCCCGCAACGCGGCGACGAGAATACGGTTTTCCGAATCGATCGCGATCCCCGAAGGCGCAATGGCTTCGTCACCGGTATGGTATATGGGCGTTGTCATTCCCTCGCCTTGTTCGTCCCCGATAATGTTCGGCCATCCGTAGTTGCCGCCCGGTTCGATGACGTTCAATTCGTCATGACCGCCCGGAGTGCCGGAAGGGCCGTGTTCGGAACTGTACATGATCCCTTCGTCATTCCAATCGATTCCCTGAGAATTGCGGTGGCCGTACGAATATACGTAGGAATTCGGAAATGGGTTGTCCGCCGGTATTTTCCCGTCTAACGTCATACGGAGTATTTTGCCTGCCAAGCTGTTCCGATCCTGCGGCAATTCCCTAATCCCGGCATCCCCCGTTGTGATATAGAGGTGGTTGTCCGGCCCGATCGCCATTCTGCCCCCATCATGGATGTAGGAGCCGGGAATGTTTTCGATATATGCTTTGACCTCTTCCCATCCGTCGTCCTTTTCTTCTAACAGCACGATACGGTTGAGTATGCTTGCCGATTCCTCGTAGGAATGGTAAGCGTAGGCCTGCCTTGTCTTCGCAAAATCGGGAGCAAGCACAAACCCGAGAAAACCGCCTTCTCCTTCGTTTTTCGTGTTTTTCTTAAGACGCACCGGCTGCCGAGTCACAGCGCCTTCTTCGATTTTGACGATGCTTCCTGCCCGTTCACTGATATAGACCGTGTCCCCGTCAAAAGCAATGGCCCATGGAATGAGCAATTTTTCCGCTAACACGGTATATCCCCGACTTTCGGAACCGGTTTGTTCAGTCCCGTCCCCCGACTCGGCCCCGGTATCTGCTTCGGCTTTGCCATCGGTTTGAGTTTCGGCTTCGACATCGGCGTTGACGCCGGATGTGTCGTTCTGTTTCGAGCATGCAACCGATGCAACCATTGAGATGATCAAGATTAGAGAAAGAATATTGATTTTCATAGTACCGCTCATCCCCCCGCCGGAAATTATTACACAAAATTTTACACTAAATAATCGGCGACTTCGAGTGAAGTTCACCTTTTTCCCTTTCCAGAGTCGAAAGCGGTTGCAGGAAAATGCGGCATGCTCCAAGAAACTATATAGTGATCGGAGGCGGTGCGCGAATCATGTTACTTGAAAAATTGTTTCTTAACGTTCTGATCGTTCTTTCTCCCGTGTTAGTGAAAACCGCCTTCGCGGACAGATGGCCTCATGCTCAATCTCCGTATGCGATCGGATTGCTTCAAGGGGCCGCTTCCTCGCTTTGTTTGATTTTTTCCTTTTATGCTCTCGATTTATATTGGGACTTGCGGTACATACCGCTTATCATTTCTACCATATATGGGGGGATCATTGCCGGTGTCATTAACTTCGTCATGATATTGGCCACCCGGACGTATCTGGGCGGAAACGCGCTTTTGTTCGGATATGTCAGTATTTCATTGGCATTCCTCGGACCATTGTTGCTTGCCAAGAAAATACGCGCGTTAACGGGAGGGTCGAGAATAAGGTCCACGGTGCTGGTCTCACTTCTTCCTTCTGTAGTGATGTTAACCATTCTGGTTTCATACACGTTCTTAAATCAAGTCCAAGAAGCGGACGAACGCTTTCAAGTTATACCGGCGGTATTAATGTTTGCAGTGGTGCAAGTACTGGCCGTATGGCTGTCGTCGATGCTGGAAGAGTTGAATTATGAAAGATCCAAGATGAAAGCCGACATTCTAAGAGCCGAAAAAATGAAAACATTAGGAGAATTGGCCGCTTCCATTGCGCACGAGATTCGTAATCCGTTGACGGTTGTGCGGGGCTTTCTTCAACTTATGCGTCCGAACGAGGTCGGGAAAAATCAACAATACTTGGATCTCGCAATGGGGGAGCTTACGAGAGCGGAGTCCATCATTACCGATTATTTGAATTTTTCCAAACCAAACTTGACGAGAGTGGAATCGTTCGCTCTGTCGGATGTCTTGCATCACATCGTTACGCTGTTAACGCCGATGGCAGGCAACAACAATGTGAAGCTCGAGGGCAACTTTGAGGAAGGCTTATATTTATACACGGATCGAGGTCAATTACAACAAGCTTTGGTAAATGTAATAAAGAATGCTATTGAGGCTACCGAGTCAAGGGGCGAAGTCAAAGTCAATTCAACATGTGCGGGCGGTAAGGTCAAAATCACAATCTCAGATAACGGCAAAGGCATGACCGCCGAGCAGCTTTCCCGGATCGGAACCTTGTTTTTCTCGACGAAGGAAGTAGGCACAGGTTTAGGTACGGCCGTGGCAACACGCATAATTGAAACTATGAACGGCAAGATAGTCTATGAAAGCAAGGCGGGAACCGGTACGACGGTCACCATCACATTGCCGCTGCAAGCGAAGACGCATGACGGTTGATTCCGGAACGCAAATAGGACTGCTGGATGCCGACGGAAATAAGTATTGGATCACTTGGTATATTGGCGGCAAGGACTACCTTGGCGGAGAAATTCCGCCGGGCGGGAAAGTTCGTGGTGAGGTGGCTTTTGATGTCAAGAAATCTACGGAATATAAAGTTCTATTCGAAGTACCTCATAGCGGTCAAATCAGCTGGACGTTCAGACCTTAGGATTTGCTTGTGTACGCTTTGTACGGACGTTGGCGGCATAGACCTGAAAAAACGCAGCTTACTTGTGGTTGAGTTGAAAATCGAAGGAAACATGAGATAACTAAAGAAATTGTCAGACCGTGCACAACGCACCTCGGCCGCAACTCCGTTTTCAGGATTTTTCAAGCAAAGGCCGAGGAAAGGAGCCTTTACACCTTCGGATTTGAGGAGTAATATTCAATTCATGATTCGAACGAATCCGAAGTGAATAGCATCTTGATCGCTGAGTTTCCGCAATTGGAAAACGGGGGACCCAACCGCAAACCGCACCTCGATGTGAGAGTCGAGCGCTGCGGCAGGCATGGGGTGAATCGCTTGCGACCGACGACATCGGCTTGAGCAAGCGTAGGGCGACTCTCACCGCCCGAATCCGGCAGCTAACCTCGTAAGCGTGGATGGAGAGGATGTGTGAACTTGTGATCTTTCGTGACCGCAGGGCTGCATGCCTCTGCGGTTTTTTGTTGTCCAAAATGGCAGGCGATCCGGTGTATGCATGATGGAGGAAAGAATTTCAAAATGAAAACGTGGGCAAGTTACTATGTAAAGTACAGAGATCAGGCGATGGGAGGCTTACGGTTGGCGGCGATTACAAAATTTTTCACTCCGCCTCGAATATTGGTCTTTGGCTTCGCTTCGATCATATTGATTGGCGCTTTCCTGCTGTCGCTTCCGATGGCGTCGGCCACCGGGCAGCCTCTTTCGTTTATTGACGCGCTGTTTACGGCCACTTCCGCTACATGCGTAACCGGGCTGGTTGTGGTCGATACGGGGTCGTTCTTCACGACATTCGGACAGATCGTCATTATGCTGCTCATTCAAGTAGGCGGACTCGGTTTCATGACCATGGCGACGCTGTTTGCCTTCGCATTCAAAAGAAAAATCTCGCTTCGCGAGCGGTTAATCCTGCAGGAAGCGATGAATCAAGGGTCCATGGAAGGCATTGTAAGGCTCATACAGAAAGTTATCGTATATTCTCTCGTTATTGAGTTGACCGCGGCTATCATCTTTTCGATTCGGCTTTCTTTCGACCTGGGTTGGAAAGAGGGGATGTATTTCGGCATGTTTCACGCCGTCTCGTTGTTCAATAACGCAGGTTTCGATCTGTTCGGAGATTTTCGAAGCTTGACCGTTTACGCCGACGATGCGGTGATGAATATTGTCGCAATGTCGTTGATCATCCTTGGCGGCCTCGGATTTGTAGTCCTTTCAGACATTATCGACGTTAAAAGAAACCGCAGGCTGTCGCTCCATTCCAAAGTGGTTCTAAGCACGTCCGCCGTATTGATCATAGTCGGAGCGGTGGTTATTTTTATATTTGAATATACTAATCCCAGAACTCTCGGCTCATTGAACGGGTTGGGGAAAGTATTGGCTTCTTTCTTCCAGTCCGTTACTCCAAGAACGGCCGGCGCCAATACGTTGGATATAGCGGGACTCCGGCAGGCAACGCAATTTTTCATTATCATATTGATGTTTATCGGCGCATCGCCGGGTTCTACAGGCGGGGGAATCAAGACAACGACCTTCGCGACTCTTATCGGCGCATTGATAACAATGACAAGGGGAAAGGAAGACGTCGTGTTTTTCGAATTCCGCTTGGCGAAAGAGAGGGTTTATAAAGCGATTACCCTCACCATGATGGCGCTATTATTGGTTATTGGCGTGACGATGATTTTATCGACGACGGAAGATGTGCAGTTTCTGGTGATATTGTTTGAAGCGACTTCCGCATTCGGTACGGTCGGTCTCTCCATGGGGTTGACTCCGCATTTGACGACATTCGGGAAAATCATGATTGTATTGACCATGTTTGCGGGACGTCTCGGTCCGCTTACACTCGCTTACGCACTGGGCCCTAAGAAAGAAAAAGAATTGTACCAGCATCCGGAAGGAAAAATTATTATCGGATAGATAAGGAGTAAATGTAAGATGAAAATGAAACAATTTGCCGTCATCGGCCTTGGCAGGTTCGGTTCAAGCTTGGCGTTGACCTTGATGAAAGAAGGATATGAGGTACTGGGCATAGACAAAGATGAAGATATTATCAACGACGTAGCCCGCAGTCTCACGCATGCCATCGTGGCTGATACGACGGACGAAGAAGTGCTGCGTTCGATAGGGATCCGCAATTTCGATTGCGTAGTCGTTGCGATCGGAAACGACATCCAGGCGAGCATTATGACCGCTATTTTGTTGAAGGATCTCGGTGTGAAGATGGTTGTAGCCAAAGCGTTATCGCAATTGCACGGTAAGGTTCTTGACCGTCTGGGCGCCGACAGGGTTATTTTTCCGGAGAGGGATATGGGGGAGCGTGTGGCGCACCAGCTTATTTCGCCTAATTTGCTCGATTATATCGAATTATCCAAGGATTACAACATTGCGGAACTATCCGTGCCGGGAAAGCTGTCGGGGCACTCGTTGAAGGAAATGAACCTGCGCGCCAAATACGGATTCAGCGTGGTGGCGATCAACAGGAAAGAAGGCGTCACTGTCGCCCCTACAGCCGACGATAAAGTTCACGAGAAGGATATCATGGTGATCATCGGCACCAAGGAACAAATAGACCGATTCGAAAAAGAAGTTTACTAACATATGGAAAACCAAAGCATCCTTATTCATCATGTGTTTTTCTTACTGATATTTATCATCTCAGTCGGAATGGCGTCCGGTCGAATAGCCGGTTGGCTGAAGATCCCGGATGTTGCCGTCTTTTTGCTTGCGGGCATTATCGTCGGCCAAGGATTGCATTTGGTCCATGAAACCAGCACTTCATTTACGAATCAGTTTATTTTGATCCTGGGTTCGACATTGATTTTGTTTGACGGCGGCCGAAATATCCGTTTAAGCGGATTGCGGAAAGTATGGATGACGGTGGCGCTGCTGAGCGTTCCGGGTGTGTTGATTACAGCGGCGGTCGTTGGATTTGCGGCATATTACATCTTAGGTTTGCCGCTGCTATATGCCTTTTTATTGGCTGCCGTCATCTCGTCGACAGATCCGGCCACCCTTATTCCCGTGTTCAAACACGTAAAAATCGTTCCTAAAGTAAGAGAGACAGTTGAGAGCGAGTCCGCTTTCAACGATGCGACCGGTTCGATCTTAACTTTTACGATTTTGGCTGTCATCATGGGAGGGGCCAGCATTAATGTTGCAGGAAGTATCCGTGATTTTATGGTTGCTGCGGGCGGCGGCATTTTCACAGGGATCATTGTCGGTGCCGCCGCTGCGATCTTGGTGGGGCATAAAAAATTCGGTTTCTTAAGGGATTACGCAACGATCTCAATTATTGTTGCGGCACTGGGATCGTACTTATTGGGAGATGTGCTTCACGTCAGCGGGTTTATGGCGACTTTTGTGGCGGGATTAATGTTCGGAAACTCTCGTCTGTTCGGATTGCATGTGAAAGAAGAGCGGGAGGCGTCGCATTTCTCGGACAACATTACGACCATCATGCGGATGCTTATCTTCGTATTGCTGGGAAGCCAGGTGAATTTCCAAGCCATAGTCGAATATTTTTGGGCGAGCTTGGCTGTAATCGCGGTGTTTATGTTTATTGCGCGCCCGTTAACGGTGTTTGCTTCGGCCTTGCCCGACAGAAAAGCCAAGTGGACGTGGCGGGAAATGTTATTTATGTGCTGGGTGCGGGAAACGGGAGTTATTCCTGCGGCATTGTCCGGGATGATTGCCGCTTCGGGCGTTAAGTATGCTGACGTGATTTCATCCGTGACGTTTATGGCCATACTGTTGACGATCTTAGTCCAGGCAAGCACGACGGCATTTGTCGCAAAAAAGTTAGGGCTGGAAGCCGGCTGACTGAA
This sequence comes from Paenibacillus alkalitolerans, assembly GCF_016482785.1. GTDB lineage: Bacteria > Bacillota > Bacilli > Paenibacillales > YIM-B00363 > Paenibacillus_AE > Paenibacillus_AE alkalitolerans. The sequence goes on from NZ_JAEMXM010000003.1 coordinate 181,551, forward strand.
AATAAAGGAAGTACAGGGTGCTATTTGCGCATTTTCTGCTCCACTAAAAATATTAAGGAACTACAGTCTCTTATTTCGGCGATTTCACCTGCCAGATCCCTATTTTCGCCGCAATAGCGTCCCCTAGTTCCTTTATTTCTTGGAGAGCTGCGAAATAACGCATATAGCGCCCTCTACTTCCGCTATTTTTATTGCCGCTCGTTTCCCCGTTTAAAATTGCCGGTCGCTTTGGCCAAAATCAATTGCACTTCCTTGGCGTTTTCCACCGAGTCAACCTTCTGCAGAAATTTTTCCGCATCTTTGCCTCTCAAGATTTTCACTTGCATACCCTCATTCTCAAGAAAAATTGTGCCGTCTTTAGTGACTCTATAGCTGAAAGGCTCCTCATCCAAACGATTTCTTTTATCTATATTACTCACAATAATCCCCCGAATGAAATATGTAATAGTCCGACTCTTTTTTATCATATCAGAACCGCGAGTCGCCTTTCCTGACTATTTGCCACGGAATAAGTTGCTTATTTCTGCAATCTGTACGCCAAAATCGTCCATTAGTCAGCGAATCCGTATAATTAGTCGGGTTAAGTATGATTAACAGTCGGGAAAGGCGACAAAACTGAAACGAGAATTGAACCACAGTGCAGCGCACATCGAACCGCATGAACAGGTTATCAAAACTGCTGAAATGTTTCATTCATAACATATAGCCCGGAAATCTAAACGCTTACAATGGAGGGGAGCGATTACACAGAGGGGGAATACGGTTTGAGGAAAGTAATAAGCGTATTGGCGGTATTCATCGTTCTATTATCGCAGATTTCCTATCACCCCGCCGCGGAGGTTCAAGCTGCCAATCCGGCGATTCCGGCGACATTCATCAGAGGTGCGGACATATCGACGCTTCAAGCAGTCGAAGATCACGGCGGCAAATTTTACGATAACGGCGTGGAAAGAGATCTGCTCGATATTTTGAAAGACCGCGGCGTGAACTACATACGCCTCCGATTGTGGAACGACCCGCGGGAGGCGGACGGCTACAACGATAAAGCGCATGTGATCGAACTTGCGAAGCGGGTGAAAGCGAAGGGCTTCAAGCTGCTGCTCGATTTCCACTATTCGGATTTCTGGGCCGATCCGGGCAAGCAGACGAAGCCGGAAGCATGGGCGAATCTTACGTATGATGAACTAAAGCAAGCGGTGTACGACTATACGAAGGAAGTGATAACCGAACTGAAGCAGGAGCGGGCGCTTCCCGATATGGTTCAGATCGGCAACGAAATCAACAGCGGCATACTTTGGCCGGACGGCAAATCCTGGGGTCAGGACAACGCCTTCGACAAATTGGTGCCACTGCTCGACAGCGGCGTTCAAGGCGTGAAAGACAGTCTCGATCCGGACGAAGACGTGAAGATTATGATTCATCTGGCCGAAGGAGGCAAAAACGGCACGTTCCGTTGGTTCTTTGACGAATTGACGAAGCGGCATCTGGAATACGACGTGATCGGATTGTCATACTATCCGTACTGGCACGGTACGCTCGACGAGCTTCAATATAATATGAACGACATCTCCGTCAGGTATGACAAACAAGTGGTGGTCGCCGAAACCGCTTATCCGCATACGCTTGACAACGGTGACAACCATGGAAACATTATCGGGCTTCCGAGCCAAATCGAGACGGGCGGCTTTCCGGCAACGGTGCAAGGTCAGGCGGCGGCGGTGAAAGCGGTGATGAACGCCGTGCTGCAAGTCCCGGAAGGGAAGGGAGCGGGCATATTCTACTGGGAGCCTGCATGGATTCCTGTGGAAGGCGCCGGTTGGAAATCGGGCGAAGGGAATGCATGGGAAAATCAAGCGATGTTCGACTTCCAAGGCAATGCGCTGCCGTCACTCGACGTATTCAGGCCTGCTCCGCCGGCCGCGCCCGAACAATTGACGGCGGAACCGAGCGGGAGAGCGGCGATCGATCTTCAATGGACGCAGGTCGAAGGCGCAACGGGATACAACGTCTATCGGGCCGACTCGAAGAACGAAGAGTATGTTCGGGTCAATGAATCGGCGCTAACCGAAGCCTCTTTCCATGATTCAAGATTGAACGCGGGCAGGGTGTATTATTACCGCGTCTCAGCCGTGAATGCGGGCGGCGAGTCGGAGCGCAGCGGCGCCGTCTCCGTGACGACCAACCCCGGCAAAGGAAACTAAAAAGTCGAAGCGGCGGATCCCCGTTCATAAATGAAGAACCGGGGGTCCGTTTCATTGCCATGAAAAACTAGTTTCTTAACTTGTCGCTAATATCCTACAATGGAGGTGTTATCGACATTTTCCGACAAGGCGTGGATGCCATGATGCCAAGAAACAATTTGTTCACGAAAATTCTTATACTGATCGTCATCATGCTCGTGCCGATTGTGGGCCTCTATTTTTATTCGAATAAAACCGGCACCGATGTGCTGAGGGACGAGCTCAACAAATCGAACATAAATCAACTGATCTTCTTCCAGGACCAAGTTAATACGGATATCGACCTGTTGGCGATGTGGACGAATTTGCTCATTCAAGATCCCGACATATCGAGTTTCAAGAATATATTCGAGTACAGCGAATATATGGACTTGGACAAGATCGAGCTTATTAAGCGGATCCAGACCAAAATCAGGATTCAAGAGAGCTCGTCCGACTGGAACAGCAAGGTATATATTTATTCTCCCAAATTACAAAGAGTCGTATCCGTAAACGATGTGAAGACGTATGACGACACCGATTTAAAGCAGGAGCTCGAACAAGGCTGGCAGGTGAAGAAGACGGGCGGCGATCCGGAATGGTTTCTGTTTTCCTGGTTTACCGTGACCCCGTACTCCTCGTTCAACACTCCAGAGAAAGCGAACTTGGTCATTGAAGTACAATTCGACAGCGTCAATATAACGAAAATGCTCGATAAATTTAAGAGCGACGGACGCAGGGATCCTTTGTACTATAAGAAAGAAACCGGCGTTATCTATAACCGAACGGCTGACCGGACGCTCGCCGGTCAATTGATCCAGAAATTGGAAGAACAAGAGCTGCAGAACATTGAGAACCGGACGGTGGAGATCGGCGCGGAGAAATATTTGGTCAATATCGTCCAATCCAACCGTACCGGCTGGTATTTAATCGATTACATGCCGTTATCCGATATCGTTCTGCCGATCGAAAAATCGAACCGCCTGTTCTATACTTCCGTTGCATGCTTGCTGTTGATGAGCAGTTTGGCCGCATATTTGTTATACGCGCAAGTACAGGTGCCGATAAAGAAAATGGTCGTCGCCTTCCAAAAGCTGAAGAACGCGGATTATTCGGTCCGGCTCGTTCCTAAGGGAAGCAGCGAATTCAGCTTTGTTTTTGCCAGATTTAACTCGATGGTGGCGCAAATTCAAGAGCTGTTCGAAAAGGTGTACATGGAGAAAATCCACGTGCGGGAAGCGAAGTTGAAGCAGCTGCAGTCGCAAATCAATCCGCATTTTTTCTACAATTGTTTCTCGTTCGTTTCAAGCATGGCCAAGCTGCAAAATCATCAAGCTGTTATCGCCATGTCCGAAAATTTGTCGAAGTATTACAGGTACACGACCCGGCAAGAACGGGATTTGGTGCACTTATCGGAGGAACTCGACTTCGTAACCAGTTACCTGGAAATTCAGAAGATGCGCATGAACCGGCTGCATTATTCGATCGAGCTGCCTTTCCAGATGAGAAAGCTGCCGATTCCGCCGTTAATGATACAGCCTCTGGTGGAGAACGCCGTCATACACGGGATTGAATCTCATGCCGAATCCGGCCGGGTTGCGATTACGGGCGAATGGGACGACGGCGAGGCCAGGCTGATCGTCGAAGATAACGGCAAAGGCATGAACGAAGATCAATTGCTGTCTTTGCAGCAAAAGCTGGAGCAGCCTATGGATGAACAAATGGGCTGCGGACTTTGGAATGTGCATCAACGAATGCAGCTTCGTTTCGGCGAAGGAGCGGGCATTACATTGACAACGTCGGCGTTGGGCGGAGTGAAGGCGGTTTTGCGATGGCCCAGAGATGCGGCTGATGCCGGTTAGTCAGGAGGCAACCGAAGGTTGTCCGCAAAGGCAACACCGAAGCTAGGAGGGATGAGCTTGATCGAAATATTGCTGGTGGACGATGAAACTTATGTCACGGAAAGCTTGGCCCGAACGATTCCTTGGGAGCAGATGGATATTCACAAGGTATACCAAGCAAGCTCGGCTGCCGATGCTTTACTAATATTGGAAGAGCAGTCCGTCGACATTGTCGTAACCGATATAAGGATGCCTGTAATGGACGGTTTGAAGCTGATCGAGACGATCGGACAGCGTTGGCCGCATATTCGCTGCATTTTGCTTACCGGACATTCGGATTTCGATTACGCCAAGAAGGCGATCCAATTGCAAGCGTTCGACTATATATTGAAGCCTGTGAACGACGACGAATTTATCGGCTGCGTGTCGAACGCGATCGAATCGTTGAAGGATGAGTGGAGCGAATCGGACAAATACCATCAATTGCTTTATAGCCGCAAATCCGATTTCACCGTGCTGCGCGCCAACTTGTTGAACGAACTTCTTCTCGGCCGCCGGCTATCCTCCAAGACCATAAAGGATAAGCTGAATCAGTATGAAATTCCTTTAAAAATGGAAGAAGAAGCGGTGATGATGCTGATCCTGCACGGCAAGCATTTCGCCGCCATGGATCACCACTCGGTTTCTTTGATGGAGTTCGCTGTCGGTAATATCGCGGAAGAGGTGTTTACGGACGATTTTCATGTGTGGCACAGCAAAGCTCCCCACGACTGTCTCGTGTTGATCGCGCAGGCCAAAGATCAGTTCATCCAGGAGCGCGTGCGGAAAGAGAAGCTGCAGGAGAATGTCCGCGAGCTGCAAAAGCATGTCGGCAACTATTTGAAAGGCGATATTTCCGTCATTATTACAAATTGGTTTCAGTTTCCGGACGAGCTCCCCTCGGCATACAGGTCCGGTTTGAGTTCCATGTTTGGAAACATGTTTGGGGACGAAGCGGTGGTTCCGGTGAAATCGATTGAAAGCTTATACAAGCCTCCGACGCTCATCCATCTGTTGGAATCGAAACAATGGGAGGCAGCCCGGCAAAAAATCAACGATGTATTGTCCGATATGGAGCAAACGGCATATTCGAGAGAACATTTATATGAAGTGCTGCTGTCGGTCACCAACGCGTTCATGTATATCGCTCACAAGCAGGGCCATTTCATCCATGAAATCGACCATGCCGGGATGGACTTTCTTATGGACCGGAGCATCATCCGTTCGCCGGATTCATTAAGGAACTGGGCCCTTAGCATGTTGGACAAGCTGAAAACCGAGCTGTCCGCCAACGACGAGCATACGAGAAGCTATATTATCAAGCAGGTGCAAGAGATCGTTTCCAACGATCTTGGTCACGAAACATCCGTCAAGACGATTGCCGACCGCGTATACCTGCACCCCGTGTACTTGTCTAAAATTTATAAAGCGGCAACCGGGGAAAGCCTGGGCGATTATATCATTCGGATCCGAATGGAAAGAGCTTTATACTTGCTGAAAAACACCAACAAAAAAATTTACGAGATCACCTCCGAGCTCGGATACCAAAATCCTCAATATTTTAGCAAAATGTTCAAAAAGCATTACGGGCTCACTCCTAACGAATTCCGGGACAACTAAGTGATTGCGAAAGGTGCAGAAATGTTCGATTAATGTCATAGGCCGCCGGTCCCATTCGTCCTATAATGAGCACGTAGACAAATTATTGGCGGGGGGTAATACGATTTGAAAGCCTTGACTAGAAAAGGACTGCTGCTCGCGCTCAGTATGATTATGGTGTTGACCGTGCTTGCCGCGTGCTCCGGCAAGACGGCCGAATCCGGCGGCGAAGCTCCTTCGGGGGAGACGCAAGCGGGAACGGAGACGGAAACGGAAACGGCAGGCGGCGAATTAAAAGAGAAATACGACCCGCCGGTTACGATTACGACGGTTTGGGGCATCGACCCGGCGCTGAAATTCAAGAACGGCGAAACGATTGAAAACAACGTAGCGACCAAGTGGGCATCGGACACGTTCGGCATCAATATCAAGTCGCTGTGGTCCGTAACCGACACGAACGGCGCGTTCGCGACGAAGATGAGGCTGTCGATGTCGTCGGTGCAAGAGATGCCGGATGTCGTCACGATCGGCGACGCGCAGCTGGCGCAAGACTTGATCGACTCGGGCCTCTTTATGGAAGTCGGCCCGTTGTTCGACAAGTACGCGTCGGACAAGTGGAAAGCGGCGATGGACTTGGATCCGAACGTATGGAATCCGTACATCCGCGACGGAAAGAAGATGGGTATTCCGGTATTGGATTACGCTTACAACCACGACTACTTGTTGTGGATCCGCCAGGACTGGCTGGACAAGCTCGGAATGCAGGCGCCGAAGACGCTTGACGAGCTGGAAGCGTTGATGGACGCGTTCAAAAACAAAAATCCGGACGGATTGGCTCCGGACAAAGTCGTTCCGCTGAGCATCGGCTTTAAGGACACGATGAATACTTGGATGGGCGATCCGTCTTGGGTGTTCGGCGCGTTCGGCACCATTCCGAACCAATGGAACTTGGGCGCCGACGGCAAATTGGAATACGGCTCGATCAATCCGGGCATGAAGCAAGGTTTGCAGAAATTGAACGAGTGGCACGGCAAAGGGTACATCCCGCAAGAGGCGGCGCTTTGGGACGCGAACAAGACGGCCGAACCGGCGGTCGCCGGCACGGCGGGCATTATCCCCGGTCCGTACTGGATGAGCGGCTGGCCGCTGCAGGACACGGCGAAGAATGTTGAGCATGCGGTATGGAAGCCGTACGCCATTCCGGCGGGTCCGGACGGAAAAGCGGGACGCCACGGAACGCATTTCACCAATGGCGTCACGTTGATCAACAAAAACATGAAAAATCCGGAAGCGCTGTTTACGTACCAAAACTACTTGTTTGAGAATATGGCGGATCCGCAGCCGGGCGGCCCGTTCGATCTCGGGTTGTTCAAGGGATACGATTACGATCTCGACGCGGACGGCAAACCGGTATACGGCGACAACGTTCCCGGCGGTTCCGTCAATGCGGTGCGCTACTTGTTGATCCGCGACGGCGCACGTATTCCCGATGCGCAGATGAAAGCGCTGATGAATTTGGCCGACGGCAAAGAGCCGGTAACGAAGCTGGAGAAAGAAGTGAAAAATAACTACGGTCCGGAAACTCCGGCCGCGGCGAAGGTCGTGCTTGAACAAGACGATATTTCGATGAAAAACTTGTTCACCGGTCCGCCTACGGAGACGATGAAGTCGAAGATGGATTACTTGAACAAGCTGGAAAACCAGACGTTCAATGAAATCATTTACGGCCAAAAGAACGCGGATGCATTCGATCAGTTCGTTCAGACGTGGAAATCGTCCGGCGGCGAGCAAATTACGAATGAAGCGAATGAATGGTACGCGAATTTGAAATGATGATCCGATGGGAGCGGCCTGTACGTCAGGCCGCTCCTGCTACTACAGGGGGAACAGCGAATGAGACAGTTGCGTAGAAATTGGCCTTTCCACCTTATGATATTGCCTTCCCTATTGTTTTTGGTTGTGTTCAATTATATCCCTATGGCGGGCATCGTCATGGCGTTTCAAGATTATAAGCCGTGGTTCGGCATTGCGGGCTCGGAATGGGTCGGATTCGACAATTTCCGATATTTATTTGAAAGGCAAGACAGCCTTCAGGTCATTATGAACACGCTGATCATCGCCGTATTGAAAATCGTGTTCAACCTGATCGTTCCCTTCACGTTCGCCATATTCTTGAATGAAGTCCGCAAGCGGTTTTTCAAAAGCTTCGTGCAGACGCTGGTATATTTGCCGCACTTTCTTTCGTGGGTCATCCTCGGCGGAATATTGTTGAACATTCTCTCGACCGACGGCGGCTTCGTCAACCGGGTATTGGTGTCGCTGTTCGGAATCGAGCCGATCTTCTTCTTGGGCGACGGCGATTGGTTCCGGTTCACGGTCGTCGTATCGGATATATGGAAGGAGTTCGGATACGGCGCTATCGTATTTTTGGCGGCGCTCGCCAATGTGAACCCTTCGTTGTACGAAGCGGCGGAGGTGGACGGCGCGAGCCGGTTGAAGCAGACGCTTCACATCACCGTTCCGTCCATGATTCCGATAGCGGTCGTCGTCGGCACTTTGTCTTTGGGGAACATTTTGAATGCGGGCTTCGACCAGATTTTCAACTTGTATAACCCTCTCGTGTACCAGAAAGGCGACATCATCGACACGTTCGTGTACCGTACCGCGATACTCAACGGGGAAATGGGCTTCGGTACGGCGATCGGCCTCTTTAAATCGGTGATCGGCATGATACTGATCGTCATCTCGTACAGGTTCGCATACAAGCTGGCGAACTATCGGATTTTCTAAAGAAAGGAGAGGGATTCGATGTATCACAAGACATTGTCCTACCGTGTGTTCACCGTGTTCAATACATGCTCTTTGTTAGCGTTGTCGCTGATCTGCATCATTCCGCTGCTCCACGTGCTGGCCGTCTCGTTAAGCGCCAAATCGGCGGCGGATGCGAACCTGGTCGCGCTATGGCCGGTGAACTTCACGCTGGAAGCTTACAACAAGACCATCTCGAACCCGATCTTCTTGAATTCGATATGGGTATCGGTCAAGCGGACGGTGCTGGGTACGGGTCTTACGCTGCTGTTGGCGTTTCTCGCCGCTTATCCGTTATCTAAAGAAGAGTCGGCGTTCAAGGGAAGAACGGTTTACGCTTGGATATTCGTATTTACGATGATTTTTAACGGAGGCCTTGTTCCGTTCTACACGGTCATCCGGGAGCTTGGTCTCGTCGATAATTTCTGGGTGCTGGTGCTGCCGGGGGCGGTCAACGTCTGGTTAACGATCCTGCTGTTGAATTTCTTTCGCGGGGTGCCGAAGGAGCTTGAGGAAGCGGCGCTGATTGACGGCGCCGGCCACTTGCGGACGCTGTTCAGCATATATCTTCCCGTGTCGCTGCCGGCAATCGCCACGCTGGCGCTGTTCAGCATGGTGTTCCATTGGAACTCTTGGTTCGACGGACTTCTGTATTTGAGCAAGCCGCAGGATTATCCGTTGGCTACGTATTTGCAGACCGTAATTATCGCGAAGGACATGAGCTCGATGAGCATCAATCCGCAGGAGATGGAGCTGCTTTCGCAGAAAACGATTAACGCGGCGCAAATTTTCATCGGGGCGCTGCCGATATTGCTCGTATATCCGTTCTTGCAAAAGTTTTTCGTCAAAGGCTTGGTGCTCGGTTCGGTGAAAGAGTGATTGTTGCGTGGAGAAGGGAGTGGGGTTTAGATGGCATTTTTCAAAGGGATGGACGTATCGTTCCTCGATGAAATAGAGCAGACGAGCGGCGCCGTGTTTTCCGATGGCGGTGGGCAGGCCGACTGCTTGGAAATTATGAAGCGAAACGGAGTGAACTCGATCCGGCTGCGGATTTGGAACGAGCCTCCCCGCATGTTCTGCAATTTGGACCGAACGGTCGCGATGGCGAAGCGCATCAAGGCGCACGGCTTTCATTTCCTGCTCGATTTTCATTATTCGGATATGTGGGCCGATCCCGGTAAGCAGAACAAACCTCGCGCTTGGGAGAATCTCGGTTTCGAGGAATTGAAGGATGCGGTTTATAAGTATACCGGGCAGGTCATGACCGCGTTGAAAGAGGCGGACGCGCAGCCGGATATGGTGCAGATCGGCAACGAGATTACTCCCGGCATGCTGTGGAACGACGGCAAGGTGGACGGCGAATTCGATACGGACGGGCAGTGGGGGAAATTGTCCGCGCTTGTGAAGTCCGGCATTGAGGCGGCGAAAGCGGTGCATCCGGATGTTAATATTATGATCCATATCGACCGGGGCGGAGACAATGCGTCGAGCGTGAAGTTTTACGACCAATTTGAGCGGCTCGGTGTGGATTTCGACACGATCGGTCTCTCTTTCTATCCGTGGTGGCACGGGACGCTGGAAGACTTGCGGATGAATCTGGCGGACTTGGCAATCCGGTACGGGAAAGATATTATCGTAGTAGAAACCGCTTACCCTTGGACGATCGAGCCGAAGGAAGGCTTGGGCTTTATCGTTGCCGCCGAAGATCAGCTGCATGCGGGCTATCCGGCTACTGTGGAGGGACAAGCGAACTACTTGAGAGATTTTATTGCCGTCGTTCAAGAGACGCCGGAAGGGAGAGGGATCGGTTTCCATTGGTGGGAGCCGTGTTGGGTTCCGGCGAAAGAGGATTGGTCGGTAGGGCATGCCAATAACTGGTCCAATCTCACGCTGTTTGATTTTGAAGGGCGAAAACTGAAATCGCTAGAGGCACTTAAGGAGTAAAAGGGGAGCAGCATACTATGACAGTGAAACGTTATCCGCCGATCAGCGGCAAACTGCCTGTATTTATGCACGGCGCGGACTATAACCCGGATCAATGGCAGCACAGACCGGATGTGCTGGAGGAAGATATCCGGCTCATGAAGCTGGCCAAGACGAACGTCATGGCGGTCGGCATATTTGCATGGGCGGCGCTCGAGCCGGAAGAAGGCGTGTTTACGTTCGATTGGCTGGATCGGACGCTTGACCGGTTTGCGGCGAACGGGCTTTATGCGTGGCTCGCGACTCCAAGCGGCGCAAGGCCGGCTTGGATGTCGGAGAAGTATCCGGAGGTGCTTCGCGTCGGCGCGAACCGCGTCCGCAATTTGCACGGCGCAAGGCACAACCATTGCTATACATCGCCGGTATACCGCGAGAAGACGGCGGTCATGAACGGCAAGCTGGCCGAACGATACGCGCATCATCCCGCGGTTGTCGGCTGGCACATCTCCAACGAATACGGCGGAGAATGCCATTGCCCGTACTGCCAGGACGCGTTCCGCGATTGGCTGAAGCGGAAATACGGCACTTTGGACGCGCTGAATCACGCTTGGTGGGCGGCGTTCTGGAGCCATACGTATACGTCCTGGGAGCAAATCGAATCCCCGGCTCCGCACGGCGAGAAGATGGTGCACGCGATGAATTTGGATTGGAGACGGTTCGTCACCGATCAGACGGTCGACTTCTGCCGCCACGAAATCGCCCCGCTGAGAGCAGCGAATCCGGAACTCCCGGTTACGACGAATATGATGGATTTGTTCGATGGGCTTGATTATAGGCGGTTCGCCGATGTAGTGGATGTCGTGTCTTGGGACGCGTATCCGATGTGGCATGATGCGGGTGGTGAAGGCGAGGGGAAGACGGCGGCATGGTTCTCGTTCAATCATGATTTGTTCCGCTCGTTGAAAGGCGGGCAGCCTTTCATGCTGATGGAGAGCACGCCCAGCTTGACGAACTGGCAGGCGGTGAGCAAGCTGAAGCGGCCGGGAATGCACAAGCTTTCTTCTTTACACGCCGTGGCCCACGGGTCCGATACGGTACAATATTTTCAATGGCGCAAGAGCCGCGGCTCGAGCGAGAAGTTCCACGGCGCGGTCGTCGACCATGCCGGCCATGAGCATACGCGGGTGTTTCGGGACGTAACGGAAGTCGGGGACACGTTGGAACGGTTGCGCGACGTGTTGGGTACGTCGGTGGATGCGCAAGTCGCGATCATATTCGACTGGGACAACCGCTGGGCGGTGAAAGACGCGCAAGGGCCGCGCAACATGGGCGTACATTTCGAGGATACCGTTGTGCAGCATTACAAAGCGTTCTGGGAACTCGGCGTTCCGGTGGATGTTATCGGTCGGCATGATGATTTGTCGAAATATAAGCTGCTGGTCGCGCCCATGATGTACATGGTGGATGAGGCGGCGGGGAAGCGGATCGAGCAATTTGTCGGCGGAGGCGGAACGTTCGTAACAACATATTGGTCCGGCATTGTCGACGAGAACGACTTATGCCATCTCGCTGGTTTCCCGGGGCCGCTTCGCAAGACGCTCGGCATCTGGTCAGAAGAGATCGACGGGCTGCACGATCATGACAAGAACGGTTTGGTATTCTTGGATGGGAATGCGCTCGGGTTAACCGGCGAGTTCGCGTCGCATGAGCTTTGCGACTTGATTCATCTTGAAGGGGCGGAAGCTCTGGCCGTTTATGCGGACGATTTCTACGCAGGCCGGCCCGCGCTGACCGTTCATTCGTTCGGGAGAGGGAAGGCGTACTATCTTACGACGAGAGCGAAAGAGCCGTTCTATGATTTGTTTTACAAGAGGCTTGTCGCGGAAGCGGGTATCAAGCGGGCGGTGGACGCGGATCTGCCTGCGGGCGTAACGGCTCAAGTGCGCACGGACGGAACGAACGATTATGTGTTCTGGCTGAACTTCAGCGGCAAAGAACAGAAGATTGCGCTGGATAATCTTCGGTACACCGATATGGAATCCGGCGAGGCCGTCGGCCCGGAAGTGACGATTCCGCTGCACGGGGTCCGGATTTTGAGACGGACGGCGTTATGATGCTGCGCTTCAACTGAAAAAAAGAAGGCTGTCGATTACATTCATTACGGTAGAAGTGTGAATGGTTCGAGAGCCTTTTTTGTTGATCAATCCCGCCGTGACATCCGTTTCGAACTCCTTTATGAGCACTATACCTATGGTTCAGATAAACCGATTGAGCGATTTGCTATGACCTCTATTTCGACTCCTCTTTGCAGGTCCTATCCCTATGTTCCAAATAAAGCACCGTGATTTCCCTCCAATAGTAACACTCTTGCGGGCACTATCCCTGACGTTCAGAAAATGGCAAAGGCCGCGGCCGAGATGCAGGAAGTGTGAAAAAATAACAGGATCTAGGTTCTCTCCGCATGGAAGACAATGCCAAACTAATGTTCGCATCATAACATATGTTAGGGATAAATTTACAACTTATGAGCTACGGGGAGAGTGTGCGCAAGAGGATACGAAACGTGAAGTCGGAACCGCTGCATTCGACGGATGGCGTGTGAAGGGTGGTTAGGTAAATGTACAGCGGTAAAAGATGACGCTCTGCATTCGGGATGGCTAAGCATGCTGACGCAGCCGCCTATCATCCTTGAACTGACTTAGACGTAGTCTCCTCCGATTTTGAAGCGGAGTCGCTTCTGAACAACATATCGAGAAAAGGATTCGAAACCCCATACCAACCGTCCGGATTCTTTGAATGGTGGCGAAGGTGCCATTTGCGCATGAATTTCCCCCAAGGAGTTAACGGTTTGACCGGGCTGTGCGCGGCGTAATGCTGCCACTGGTAAAACATCTGGCATACGCTCGCCCCAAAGACGACAGCCGAAGCCGTATATGCGTCTTGCGCGGCAACATAACTAACCCCGAACAGGATTGCATAACCGGCCAAGTCATACCGGACGGGACCGAACAAATATTTAGCGTCGTTGGGATAACGGTGATGCAAAATATGCCCTTCATAAGCGGAAGGCCAAACACCGGGAAACTCATGCAGCAGGAAGCGGTGGACGATATATTCAAGAGTCAAGAAAATTGAACCGCCCACGATGGCGCCGATCCATACGGAAGCTGTCGAGATCGAGCCGTACATACCGCAAAAGCTTACAAGCATGACAAAAGCCAGGAAAACAATTAAACGATGCCCAAAAAAATGTCGAACCCGGCCCATTATTCCCCACCTCATAAACATTAAAGATCGCTCATATTTAATGGTATGAAATGTAAGTCGCTTTGTCGAGAAAAAAATGAGCTGTTAGTTGGATTTTTTTAGTAGAATAGATGTAGAAGGAGGCGGCTTGCCAATGAGAAATCTTCTGGGCGCCATCCGCAAAGATTACGGCAAAAAGCTCGCGTCTCTCCATGCTTGGAACGGCTGGATCGTCGTTGTTCTTTCTTTGACCGGATTAGTGCTGCTGGCGGGGTTTTGGCGGGGAGTGCTCGGAGAGGGAAGAGTTTGGATCAAATGGCTGCACATCGCCGTCGGGCTCGTATCGATAGTGCCTGTAGTATACTATTTGTTCCTCGCGGGAAAGCATTGGAAGCAGCTCAAAGGCAAGCCTTGGCAGCGTTTCAATGTGCTCGTCGTGCTGGCGCTTTTGACGGGCTGGTTTGTCTCGGGCGTCGTCTTGTGGCAATACAAAGCTGCGGGACCGGCGCTGTCGAATTCCGCTCTCCTGATTCATGACTTGCTTACGTGGTTCGGTCTTCCTTATATCATATATCATGCCGTTACCCGCACGAAGTGGCTGAAAGAGCCGCACCGCCGGACCGTTGAATACGTTCGAAAAAAAGAGGAGCTTCATCCGGCGGCAGGAGCGCAACCGCTGTACACACGGAGAGCATTCATCCGTTGGATGGTCGGCGCAGGGCTGGCTGTCACGCTCGGCCCATCGTTCCTGAAATGGCTTGGAGGCATCATCGGCGGTGCGGTCGGGAGCGCCCCGACGATGGACGAACTGGTGCGCAACGACGCCAACAAACTCATTCCCGCTCCCGAACCGCTGCCGGCATCTTTGCCTCCGGCAGGAGGAGGCGCCAAAGGGTACTTCCGAGTATATACGGTTACTAAAATTCCTGCGTTCACGAATGAAAACTGGTCGTTTACAATCGACGGGCTGGTGGACCGCAAGCTCCAATGGGATTGGACGCAATTTGTCGAATTGAAGCGGAAGGTTCAGGTCAGCGATTTTCACTGCATCACAGGCTGGTCGGTATATAACAATACTTGGGAAGGGATTCCGCTGCGGGAGCTGCTCGAGCAAGCCGGTGTGCAGCCGAACGCAAAGACAGTCAAGCTTTATTCCGGCGACGGGGTTTATACGGATTCGTTAACGCTGGAGCAAGCGCATATGGAAGATGTTATGGTTGCCGTGATGCACGACGGCAAGCCGATTCCAAGCGATCTAGGCGGACCTGTCCGTCTCATCGTCCCGCAGATGTATGCGTACAAATCGGTCAAATGGTTGAACCGGATCGAGCTGATCGAAGACGATCACACGGGCTATTGGGAGCTGAGGGGTTACTCCAAGGATGCTTGGATTTAGAAATGTGTCGGGATTTTGATCAAAAATTGAATATTTAGTGAACAAACCGCCGGTTTTATGGTAATATAGGAGTAACAGTTGACGTTTTTGCAAAGGGAGTGCGGAATATGAGCAAAATGATGACCGGCGGGCAGTACCATTACGACGGAAGCGAAGAGAAACGGCTGTTTGCGGTAATGAACTTGATGGCTTGGATCGCGCTCTGTGTCGGGATCGTGATGAGCTTATGGAACGTAGGTCACTTCAGCGATGAGAATTTGACGCTGATGCTGGGTATCGGGTTTATGGTGGGCAGCGTGTTCATCTATACGATCGGTACGGCCATACGTTTGGCTCACAACAGGAAATAAGAAAAACTTTTATCGAAGTACATTCAAGGTAGCGGATACGTCCTTAAGCGGAAGTTTTTCTTGCAACATCAGAAAGATGTTTTCTCGTTAAAACTTATACTTTCTGATGTTATAAACAATCGAAAACACAATCCCTTCCAAGATCAATCGATTTTGGAAGGGATTTTTTTTGTTTGGCCGGAATATCGTCTAAACGGTTAACTTTATTTTACGGAAAATCGAACTTACATTGACTTCTTTGTTAACTGTACGGAAGATGAAGCGAACTTCTGCTATGGTTAAGTCAGAAGCGGTTTTTGTGAAGTACAAAGACCTCGGGGAGATGAGACCGTTGAAGAAATTACCTTATATGCGCCGCGCAGCCGCACTGCTCACATTGCTGTTGACGGTTGTCTTAACGTCCGGTTGCAGCGGACAGTTTGTCGTGCTCGACCCGAAAGGACCGATCGGCGATGCGCAAAGAGATTTGATCGTATTCGCTACGCTGCTTTGCGCTGTAGTCATCGTTCCCGTACTGATTCTAACTGCGATTATCGTGTGGCGTTACCGCGATAAGCCCGGCAGTAAAGCGTCATATAAGCCGGAATGGGAGCACAGCGCGAAGCTTGAAACGATATGGTGGGGTATCCCGGTTGTAATCATCATCATACTGGCGGCCGTTACCGTCAAATACACATACGCGCTCGAGCCGTCCAAACCGATCGTGTCGGAGAAAGATCCGATCACGATACAGGTGACGTCGCTCGACTGGAAATGGCTGTTTATGTATCCGGAGCAGGGAATCGCAACGGTTAATTACCTCAGCATTCCCGAAGACGTCCCGGTCCGGTTCGAGCTGACGTCGGACGCGCCGATGAACTCGTTCTGGATTCCGCAGCTCGGCGGCCAGATCTATACGATGTCCGGGATGGCGATGACGCTGTATTTGCAGGCGGACGAAGCCGGCGACTATTTCGGATCCGGCGCGAACTTCAGCGGGGAGCATTACGCGAAGATGAGGTTCGACGTAAAAGCCATGCCGCAAGAACAGTTTGACGCGTGGGTGAGGGAAGTGAAGGCGACTTCATCGGAGCTGACGAAGGACGGGTACGAGGCGTTGGCCGAACCCGGCGTCTCCGAACAGCAGTCGTTCTCCGCTTTCCCGGAGCAATTATTTCGCGAAATCGTGACCAAATATGCGCCTTCGGGCTCGCATCATCACGGCGGCGCACACGTAGAACCGCAGCCGCAAACGCAAGAGGAGCAGCATAGTCATCATTCGGCTCATTAATAGGCAGGAAGGGAGGGGACAGCATGTGGGAAAACATTAAACAATTCGCCTCGGAATTTTTCGTTACGGGCGATCCGTTAATTTACGGCGCGGACGTCAGCATCGCGCTGGCGACGATCTCGATCGTCTTCGTGCTTACTTATTTCAAGAAGTGGGGCTGGCTGTGGCGCGAATGGCTCACCACGGTCGATCATAAACGAATCGGCATCATGTATATCATCGCATCGATTCTGATGCTGTTCCGCGGCGGAGTCGACGCGCTCCTGATGCGGACGCAGCTTGCGCTTCCGAATATGGAGTTTTTGTCCCCGGAACACTATAACCAAATCTTTACGACGCACGGCGTTATTATGATATTGTTCATGGCGATGCCGCTCATGTTCGGTCTGTTCAATGTCGTCGTGCCGCTGCAGATCGGCGCGCGCGACGTCGCTTTCCCGTTCTTGAACGCACTCAGCTTCTGGCTGTTTTTCTGGGGAGCGATGCTGTTTAACATGTCGTTCGTTATCGGCGGTTCGCCGGATGCGGGGTGGCTCGCATATCCGCCGTTATCCGGACTGTCGCACAGCCCCGGCGTCGGACAGAACTTCTATATTTGGGGCATTCAAATATCCGGGATCGGCAGCTTGATGACCGGCATCAACTTTATCGTGACGATTTTGAAGATGCGCGCTCCAGGCATGAAATTGATGAAAATGCCGATGTTTACATGGTCGGTGCTTTCCAGCTGCATCGCGATCATCTTCGCGTTCCCGATCTTGACGGTGACGCTGGCGCTGCTGTTCATGGACCGGTTCTTCGGCGCTCATTTCTTCACGCTCGACGGCGGCGGCAATCCGATGATGTATATCAACTTGATTTGGATGTGGGGACACCCTGAAGTTTATATCGTCATTTTGCCCGCATTCGGTGTGTTTTCGGAAATTGTATCGACGTTTGCAAAGAAGAAGCTGTTCGGTTACAAATCGATGGTATTCGCGATGATGACCATCAGCATACTGTCGTTCTTTACATGGCTGCACCACTTCTTCACGATGGGCTCCGGCGCGGACGTGAATGCGTTCTTCGCGTTGACGACGATGGCGATCGCCATACCGACCGGTGTGAAGGTATTCAATTGGCTGTTTACGATGTTCCGTGGGCGCATCTCGTTCCAGACGCCGATGCTTTGGACGCTCGGCTTCATTCCTTGCTTTATCGTCGGCGGCATGACCGGCGTGCTTCTATCGGTTGCGCCGGCGGACTTCCAGTTCCATAACAGCTACTTCCTGATCGCGCACTTCCACCAGGTACTGATCGGCGGCGTCGCGTTCGGTTACTTCGCTGGATTGTATTACTGGTGGCCGAAAATATTCGGCTTCAAGCTGCACGAAGGGCTTGGCAAATGGGCGTTCTGGCTGTGGAACATCGGTTTTTATGTGTGTTTCATGCCGCAGTATGCTCTCGGTCTGATGGGCATGACGCGGCGGATCAATACGTACGGCTGGGATACGGGCTGGGCGCCGCTCAACCTCGTTTCCACCGTCGGCGGATTCTTGATGGGGATCGGATTCATTTTTCAAGTATGGCAAATCGCCCACAGCATTAAGTTTATGAAGCGGGACACCACCGGCGATCCGTGGGACGGCCGCACGCTCGAATGGTCCATTCCGTCGCCGGCGCCGTTGTATAATTTCGCGACGACGCCGCAGGTGGAAAGCCAAGACGAGTGGTGGGAGGAGAAGCGGCGCAGGGCTGCGGGCGAAGAGCCGAAGCGGCGGCCGCCGTTGGAGCCGATTCATATGCCGAAAAACTCCGCCATTCCTTTCATCATGTCGGCATGTTGGTTTTTCGCAGGGTTCGGCTTCGTCTTCAATTGGTTGTGGCTTGCGATCCCCGGCTTGACCGGCGTCGCCATCTGCATGTTGGTTCATTCGTTCAACTACGACAATGATTATTATATCCCGGTGGAGGAAATTAGACGCACCGAAGCCGCGGCAAGGGGGTCGGTATAATGGCATCGCTTCAGGCACACGCGCACTTGGACGCTCACGGTCATTCCGAATCTCACGCAGAGCATCATGACCAAGAATCGCTGCGGACGTTCGGCTTCTGGATATTTCTGATCACGGACTGTATTTTGTTCGCGACTTTGTTTGCGACGTATGCGGTGCTGCGGCTCAACACGAACGGCGGTCCCGGGCCGCATGAACTGTTCGAGATGCCCGGCGTGATCGCGGAGACGTTCATCTTGCTCACAAGCAGCTTTACCAGCGGGTTGGCGGTGCTTTCGATGAACAGGGGCAGCCGCGGCGGATTGATCGGCTGGCTTGCCGTGACCGCTCTGCTCGGCGCCGCCTTTATAACTCTCGAGGTTACCGAGTTCGTGCATATGGTGCATGAAGGGGCGACGATAAGCACAAGCGCGTTCCTGTCGGCCTTCTACACGCTTGTCGGGACGCACGGTCTTCACGTCTCGCTCGGCCTTGTCTGGATGACGGCGCTCATGATCCAGATCGCCCGCCGCGGCATCACGTCCGTAACTCGGCGCAAGGTGAACGTGATCAGCTTGTATTGGCACTTTCTTGACGTCGTATGGATCTTCGTGTTTTCGATCGTATATTTGATGGGGGTGATGTGATATGGCGGGCGGGCATTCGCAAACGCAATCGCATTCGCACGGTTCGCTGAAATCTTATATCGCAGGATTTTTGCTCTCAATCGTACTCACGATCATTCCGCTTGTCATTGTGTTGAACGGCGTATTGGAAGGCACGGCCGCCGTTGTCGTCATACTCGGCACGGCCGTTCTGCAGTTCGCCGTGCAGCTCCTCTTCTTCATGCATTTGCGCGAGGAGGAGAAGCCGCGTTACAATTTGTTGACGCTCATACTTGGACTCGTCATCGTCGTGACGGTGGTCGTCGGCTCGATCTGGATTATGACGTATAATCAGGTGGCTCACTGACGGACACGTGAAATGTTGAATAAGGGATTATGAAGGTCTTATTCATGATTGGATAAGCATTTTCATAACAGCTTAAGGGATTTTGGCGTACTTATATGACAGGAAATCGACCTGTTCACCCGCAAATACGGGAAAATAAGTACTCCAAAATCCCTTATCCATTTCATCCGCCGGGAGCAATGAACAAATAAGTACTCGAAAACCCCTTAACCCTCGGATTATGCCGTTTTCGATCGGAGGGATAAGGCTGCAAGTCGTACCCGCGGCAACGGCGCAAGGGACTCGCCGTAAAAGACTTTTGTCAGCAGCCCCGCAAGAATACCGCTACTCCAGCTTTCTCACGTCCACAACAACCGATAGCCGCTGCTCGCCTGTGCCGCGATATACGCCTTTGACCGGCACGATATCTTTATAATCCCGGCCGTGGCCTAATTTCACGTATCTTTCGCCGATCGATTCGTCGTTCGTGGGATCGAAGCCGACCCAGCCCGCGCCTGGAACGAAAGCTTCAACCCAAGCATGCGAAGCCTGTTCGAAATCGGCATTGCCGCCCTGCAAATCTCCGACAAAATGATAGCCGCTTACATACCTGACGGGAATGCCGCGGCTTCTTCCGGCCGTGATCATCAGATGGGCGAAATCCTGGCATACGCCGCGCTTCCTCATTATCATATCGGATACCTTCGTTTGCACATCGGTAGCGCTAGGATCATAAACGAATTCTTCCCGGATGCGTCCGGACAGCCGTTTCAACCATTCGTAGACGCCAAGGCCGTCCGAAGAGCCGTCCCCGTTCACAAATCCGAACACCTCCGGCGTTAGAGTCGTATACGAGGTGGGGAGCAAATATTCCGCAAACCGGTTCTGCGTTTCTTCGCCTTCCAACCAACGCCAAGCTTTATCGGCAGGAAGCTGATTTCCTTTCGCTTCGCCAACGTCTGCCGCCTTAGTCACGACCGTCATCTGCGTTCTTATCGCCAGCTGTTGATGGGGAGAGTTTACGGAGAAACAATGCACCCGGTTGCCGAAATAATCCTCGTAACTGAATAGGGAAGTGTTAGGCTCGATCATAATCGCGTGATGGTAACAGGACTGTCTTTCATTCGTGCATGGTGTCAATCTAATTTCATTGACACTGTCCGTAACCGGGCTCCCGTACCGGTATTCCGTTGCGTGCGAAATCCAAAGCTTCATGCGCTGACTTCCCCGATCCGAAAAAATGTGTTCGCAACGGCAATCCCGAGTTCTTCACAGGAGCGAAGCAGATGCGCAATTATATTTCCCTCGCGGTCAAGAAGCAGCTCTTCGCGTTCCATGCATGACAATTCCGCGAGCAGCTTGGCGGCTTGCCGTATGACCTTATTGTGGGCAGGTTTCAATGAAGCTTCCAGAAGCTCGATTCCTTTCAAATGCTCTCCCAGCTGATTCAGCGCAAATTGTACCGATCGCGGGAACAACCCGTGCAGGACAAGAAACTCCGCAATCGACTCTATGGTTACGCTGTCGGCGTAATACCGCCGAAACGCATGATAAGCGCCGACCGATTTCAGAACCGCCTGCAGATACATATAAGAATTCGCTTGTCCGTCCTCCGCAACGACGCTAACGTTCGATTGCAGTATGCGTAACGTATTTTCCGCCCGCTCCAAATATCGCCCGCATTCCATAAAGTGCCATTCATTCTCCCTCGGCATAACGGACTGAGCCGATCCGAGAAACAAGGCCGCCCATTCTTTCACCTGCAGAAAAAACCGGTGCGGGGAATCGCGCAGCAGTTCTTCCGGCCGCTTATCCCGAAGCCACAAATAAAAAGCGTTCATGACATCCCATAATTCCGCGGGCAGTTTTTCGCGAAGCGTCCGCAAATTGCTTCGAGCATGATTAACGCAGGAAAGTAAAGAGTTTTCATTGTCGGGATCGAGAGTTACGTAGTATGCGACATCGTTCTCCTTGTAAGATTCGTACCGCTGCTCGAAGACCGTTCTGCTGCCAAGCGCATCGACGATACGAACCCACTTGGCTGTAACGTCCGCGCCGCCCGCAGCAAGGAGGTCGCCGAGTTCTTCCTGCTGATGGTAATGGACATCGATCAATCTCGCATGGTTCTCCGCTCTTTCCATGTAACGGCCCACCCAAAACAGAGCTTCCGCATTACGGTTCAGCATGCGCTGTGCCTCCCATCTAATGTGATAATACCCAGGTATCTTTCACGCCGCCGCCCTGCGAGGAATTTACGACCAAGGATCCTTCCGTCAGGGCCACCCGGGTCAATCCTCCCGGAATGACCCTGATGTCGCGGCCCGTCAAGACGAACGCCCTAAGGTCTATATGCCGCGGCGCCATGACTCCGTTCAGCATGACCGGGGCGCGGGAAAGCTTCATCGTCGTCTGCGCAATGTACCGGTCCGGATTCGCCCGGATCGCATCGGCGAATGCGGCAATTTCCTTCGGAGCCGCCAGAGGACCGATCAGCATGCCGTATCCGCCCGACAAAGACGTTTCTTTAACCACAAGCTGCTCCAGGTGATCAAGCGCATATTCCCGGTCTTCTTTGCGCGATAAAATATACGTCGGCACATTGTTCAGCACCGGCTCTTCGCCCAAATAATACCGGATCATGTCCGGAACGTACGCATAAATCGCCTTGTCGTCGGCGACGCCCGTACCCGGAGCGTTCGCAATAGCTATGTTGCCGGCACGGTATGCATTCATCAGGCCCGGAACGCCGAGTATCGAATCGGGATTGAAAGCGAGCGGGTCCAAATAATCGTCGTCGATCCGGCGGTATATGACGTCCACCTGACGAAGTCCGTGCAAATCTCGAATATAAATTTTATGGTCTCTATATACCAGGTCCCGTCCTTCCACCAGATGGATGCCCATCTGCTGCGCCAAAAACGTATGCTCGTAATAAGCGGAGTTGTAAGGTCCCGGCGTCAATAGGACGATCAGGGGATTGCGTTTGCCGGAAGGGGCCAAGCTTTTCAACGAGCTCAAGAAAATATTCAAGCTTTGTTCCACGTCCCGAACCGCGCATGAAAAGTATAAATCGTGAAACACTTCGCTCATCAGGGTTCTCCCTTTATACAGGTAAGAAAATCCTGAAGGCGAGCGCAGGTTGTCTTCCAATACAAAATAACGGCCGTTCTCATCACGAATCAGATCGATACCCGAGGTGGTCATGTATGCGTTCTGCGGAACGTCAAGTCCCATCATTTCGATACGAAAATATTTGTTGCTTAAGATCATGCGGCGCGGAATGATGCCGTCCTTGACAATATGCTGAGAATGATAGATGTCACGGGTAAATTCGTTTAACGCCCTCACCCGCTGCACAAGCCCTTTCTCCACCGTGTCCCATTCATGCCGGGGAATGACTCTGGGCACATAATCGAAGGGGATCGTTCTTTCAAGCGGGTTGTTCTGCTCCTTCGTGTACAGCGTGAACGTAATGCCTTCTTCCATCATTCGTTGATCGAGAGCTTTCTGGCGCGAAACGAGATCGTAAGTCTTCAAGCGCGACAAAACACGATATATCGGCTCGTAGTGGGGCCGTACCGTTGAATTGTTGTCAAACATTTCGTCATAAAAGGATTGAGAATCATAATGCTTGAGGAGCGGGGGTGATTTTTCGGCGCTCGACACGTCAACCGCCTCCTTTTGTTTGCAGGAAATAGAAGTAAATTATATGTAAGTTTAATGTTAATTAATATTACATAATTATCAATATACGTGACGGATATATGCTATATCATACTTTGAACTCGGATATTGTGTCAATTTATACTACACAAAATTAACATATTGAATTGGACTTTGGGCTCTTATTGGGGTGCTTCGGTTTTGATATACTTACCTTACCGGACACATCAAAATACGAAGGCAGGTAAAAACGTTGAAGCTTAACAAAATCCATCACACTGCAATCATCTGCTCCGATTACGGGATTTCGAAAGATTTTTATGTGAATAAGCTTGGACTGGCCGTCGTTAATGAAACGTACAGGGAAGAAAGGGATTCCTGGAAGCTGGATTTGGCGGTTGGCGGGGATTATCAAATCGAGCTCTTTTCGTTTCCGGGCGCTCCGGAGCGTCCGAGCTACCCTGAAGCGCGCGGATTGAGACACTTGGCGTTCGAAGTTGACGAAGTGCACGCGGCGGCGGCGGAGCTGCGGGGCAAAGGTGTACAAGTGGAGCCGGTTCGAACCGATCCGGTAACGGGGAAGAAGTTTACGTTCTTCTCGGATCCGGACGGCTTGCCGCTGGAATTGTACGAAAAATAAACATGCTCCAGATTCCCTAGCCTCTCCGAAAATATGACTCCATCTATACAACAAGATATATTAAGAGAAAATTGTTTCCAATTAATAATTATTTACTTGACACAATTTAGCTATCAAAATATACTAAGTTACGAAAAGTAACAATAAGTTGAGAAGAGAGGATGAGTTATATAGTGAGTAAGAAAGCGGAAGTTGGTTTGTTGATAGTGTGAATTGTGCTGGGCGTTACCTTTTTGATGCACGGGATCGTAAAATTCCAAAGCGGGATCGGCAATATCGCGGGTTGGTTCGAAAGTATCGGCTTGCCGGGCTTTCTCGCTTATGCTGTCGCCGTCATCGAGCTTGCCGGCGGCATCGCGTTGATCATCGGCCTCGGAACACGCATAGTTTCAGTATTAATTGCTTTGATAATGATAGGAGCTATATTGAAAGTAAAGCTTGCCGCCGGTTTTCTGGGCAGCCAGCAGGCGGCGGGGTACGAGCTGGATTTGATGCTGTTGGCGGTCTCGATTCTTCTGGCGCTAAGCGGGAGCAAATTATTCGCGTTGGATAAATTGTTTGTTTCCTCTAATAAAACGTCGGTAAAAATGTAACGCGTGAAACGGCATGCCGCACGCGGCGAAGCACTCCGGATTCGGGGTGTTTTTTTGTTGCTTACAAGGCACATAATTTTGCAATTCTGAAAAATAATAACGAAATGACCTACCTTGATCAGGAGGATTTGAGTATGGAGAAGAAAAGGTACTACGTTTCCGTTCAGGCAAGAACCATCATGCAAAATAAAGGCGACTCCGCTTACGAATTGGAAATCGAAGCCACGCCGGAGCAGGTGGAGTATCTGCACGAGCTGTTTCACGCAGTGGAGGAAGAAGATAACGATACGTACATCAGATTGCACAATCCCGCGACGGTTTATGCGGAGGACGACGTCCTCGAACCGTTCGACAAATATATGAAAGAGGTATATCAGATGCTTTACGATCTGGGCACGCAGGAGACGAAAAAGCACATCAAGTCGATGAATATATTGGATTCACTTTAGGGGGCGGCTGCCTTCGGGCATGGAGCAACAATAGTTTCAATTTTTGAAGTTAAACGGTCGATGGAGGCGAATAACTTCAAAAATTGAAATTGTTATGGCCGGTTTACCCGTTTGGAACAAAATAACTTCAAAATTTGAAATTAATTAGCCGAAACAACTTATTCTCCGGGTTCTTTCTGAACCGACTTCGCTTGAAGCACGGAGGTTCTTCGCAACACAATAAAACACATTCTTGCTCGCAGTCATTTTGCACCTCTGTATTACATGATTTCCTCTCAATATACCCTCATCTTGGGCTAAAAAACAACAATCGAACAGAATCAGACAAACCGCCGGCCGAATATACTGGTTAAAAATGGCGGTGGTAGCATGGAGTTTCTAAAAAGTTGGGATTGGAGCTTGATCTCGTTCGTCGGAACAAGCCTGCTCAACGAATACATGTCGCATCCGCTCCCCAGCATCCACTATTGGAACGGCGAAAGGGAATACCGGAACAAAATGCGCGAACGGCAAAACGGAGGCGAGTTTAAGAAGTAGGCTGGATGCATCCGGGCACATAATCGGCGCTGCCGCATAGGCTAATGTAACAAAGCGGCAGGAGGAATGCGCTATGGCGGCGGAGCCGACGAAATTTCCCGTATCGATCCAAACCGTTTCACACGTCGTTCCCAATGCGGAGATTTATTTTCCCAGAGTGTGGGGAATGCGGAACACGGGCGTGCAGGAACAAATCAACCGGACGATCGTCGGGCAGGTCAATGCGTTAATGGCGGAACAGAGGAAATATCAGGTGCCAGGCCAAACGACGATGACGGGGTACTATGAAATGAAGACAAACGAACGCGGAGTGTTGAGCCTGACTCAGAACAATTACGCATACACGCCGCCGATGGCGCACGGCATGACGCTGCTTAAATCGCTCACCTTCGATGTCCAAACCGGCAAAACCTACGCATTAAGCGAGTTGTTTCGTCCGGGAACCAATTACGCCGCGAGAATTTCAGACACCGTTCGCGCGCAAATCAAGGAAAGAGATATTCCGCTGCTGGGTGAATTCACGGGCATTTCTCCGGATCAAGATTACTATATCGCGGATAAAGCGTTGGTCGTATATTTCCAATTGTATGAGATCACCCCGTACGTATACGGGTTTCCGATGTTCCCGATATCCGTTTATTCGCTGCAGGATATTGTGGACGAGGAAGGTCCTCTGGGAAAAATGCTGCCCGGTCTGTAATTAACTATTGACGTCTTCTCTCCATCGGTGTTATCATCGTAAAAATTTAGCTAAATATTCGAATAGGAGGACAGAGGAGAGTGGCTCATTATTACTTGGAACCGTCACGTACGTTCAGCGAATTTCTATTGCTGCCGAATTTGACAACGAAGGACTGCACGCCGGACAATGTCAATCTAAGAACGCCGATCGTTAAATTCAATAAGGGCGAAGAGCCTGCGATTTCACTGAACATACCGTTCTCATCCGCGGTCATGCAAGCGGTGTCCGACCATAACATGGCGGTCGCTTTGGCGCGGTGCGGCGGTATTTCGTTTATTTTCGGTTCGCAGCCGGTGGAAGAACAAGCGTTGATGGTAAGCAAAGTGAAAGGGTATAAAGCGGGTTTTGTCGTCAGCCGCTCGAATCTTACTCCAAGTCATACGCTGAAAGACATTCTGGAATTGAAAGTGAAGACCGGGCATTCCACGGTGGCCGTCACGCATGACGGAACTCCGGGAGGCAAGCTGCTCGGCATCGTGACAAGCAGAGATTACCGGACGAGCCGCGATCCGTCGGACAAGCCGGTCAGTGAATTTATGACGCCGTTCTCTTCGCTTATTTACGGCCGGTCGGGGATTACGCTGCCGGAAGCCAATGACTTAATATGGGAGCACAAGTTGAACTGCCTCCCGATCGTGGACGAGCAGCAAAATCTCGAGTACTTGGTGTTCCGCAAAGACTACGACGCGCATAAAGAAAATCCGCTCGAGCTGCTCGATGCCAAAAAGAGCTATATCGTCGGCGCGGGCATCAACACGAAGGATTACAGGGACAGGGTTCCCGCCTTGGTGGACGCGGGAGCGGACGTTCTGGTCATCGACTCGTCCGACGGGTTCAGCGAATGGCAGCGCGAGACGATCCAATACGTGAAATCGAACTTCGACGTCAAGATCGGCGCGGGGAACGTCGTCGACCGCGAAGGCTTCATGTATTTGGTGGAGTCCGGAGCCGACTTCGTGAAAGTGGGCATCGGAGGCGGTTCCATCTGTATTACCCGGGAGCAAAAAGGGATCGGCAGAGGACAAGCGTCGGCAGTTATGGAAGTTGCGGAAGCAAGGGACGAATATTATAAAAAGACGGGCGTCTACGTGCCGATCTGCTCCGACGGCGGCATCGTGCACGATTACCACATCACGCTCGCGCTCGCCATGGGGGCTGATTTCGTCATGATGGGCCGGTATTTTGCCAGGTTTGACGAGAGTCCGACGAAGAAGCTTAAGCTCGGAAGCAACTTTGTGAAGGAGTTCTGGGGGGAAGGCTCCAATCGCGCCCGCAATTGGCAGCGGTACGATTCGGGAGGCAAGCAGAGTCTCGTGTTCGAGGAAGGGGTCGACTCCTACGTGCCGTATGCGGGAACCCTGCGGGAGAACCTCGACAAGACGATAAGCAAAATCAAATCCACGATGTGCAACTGCGGCGCGTTATCGATCGCGGAGCTGCAGAGCAAAGCGCGAATTACGGTCGTATCCGCTACCAGCCTTGTCGAAGGCGGGGCGCACGACGTTATATTGAAGGAAAGCACGTTGTCAGGGGAATAATACGAAATATTTAATCATAAAGCGGCTGCCTCGAAAGTCATCGAAGATGACTGAAGGCAGCTTTTTATTTGCGCTAAAACACTGAGGCATTGAACTTCCTTATGAACTGTACCGGTACAGATTGCGTTACTTACAGCCGGTTAGGAATGTTTCTCGGCATCTGTGCCGGTACAGTTATAGCGAAATATGTCGAATAATATGATTAAATTGAGATCTGTACCTGTACAGTTTGAAAGGGGAGTACAAAGTAACCGGTGGAAATCGGAGTAAAGCGGGAAATACATTCAAATATTCATTTGAACATTTAAGCCGGAAGCTGTATATTATATTCAAACGAATGTTAGAATGAATGGGGCGGTTTATGCATGGATCAAGATACTTGCGAGATATTTTGCTACGACGAGGCTAAGGTCAACCGGCTGAAGAAACAGCTTTGGGATGACAGCACGGAATATATGGCGAAGATTTTTAAGGCTTTGGCCGACGACACCCGCGCGAAAATCGCTTATTCGCTCTGTCTCGAAGAGGAGCTCTGCGTATGCGACGTTGCGAACGTGATCGGCACGACGGTGGCGAACGTCTCGCACCATCTGCGGTTGTTAAAAAACTTGGGATTAGCCAAGTATAGGAAGAGCGGGAAGCTCGTGTTCTATTCTCTTGACGATGAACACGTCAAGCAGCTCATTCTGCTTGCCATGGAGCACGGAAGCGAAGGCAAGCATGCGGAGGCGGCGCACGATGAGTGAAACTCAAACGTACCGGATTGAAGGGATGGATTGCGGTTCCTGCGCTTTGACGATCGAAAAGCATCTGCAAAATCATCCGGATGTTCGCAACGTCAGCGTGAACTTCTCCACCGGAAAGATGAGAATCGAACATGCGGGCAGCGTGCAAGATATTGTGAAAGAAGTCGGCAAAGCGGGGTACAAAGCATCTTTATTATCCGGAGCAACGGGCAAGCGGGTGGCGGCGGAACCCCGTCCCGGATATTATTTGCTCGTCTTATCCGGGGTGTTCCTCGTTCTCGGCATGATAGGCGGTTATTCGGGGATGGCGGGACATTTTACAAATTCGTTGTACGCTTTGTCCGTCTTCATCGGGGGATATAGACCGGCCAAAAGCGCGTTCTACGCGATTCGAAGCCGGACGCTGGATATGAACGTGCTGATGACCGCGGCTGTAATCGGCGCAGCCGCCATCGGGGAATGGCTCGAAGGAGCGGCGGTCGTCTGGCTGTTTGCGCTGGGGAATGTGCTGCAGGGCAGATCCATCGAACGCACGCGCAGCTCCATCCGCCGGCTGCTCGACCTGGCTCCGCCCGAAGCGTGGGTGAAGAAGGGGGAGGAGCTCGTCCGCAAACCTGTGGAGGATGTTGCTGTCGGCGCAACGATCGTCGTAAGGCCGGGCGATAAAGTTCCGCTCGACGGCACAGTCGTTCAAGGCGAATCGAGCGTAAACCAGGCTCCCATTACCGGGGAATCGATACCCGTCGACAAGAAGGCCGGGGATCCTGTGTTTGCGGGGACGTTGAACGGGCACGGCTCGCTCGAAATTAGAGTGACCAAGCATGCGGAAGAGACGACGATCTCCAAGATCATACATTTGGTGGAGGAAGCGCAAGAACAGAAAGCGCCAGCGCAAGCGTTCGTCGACAAGTTCGCCAGGGTGTATACTCCAATTGTGTTTGCGGCAGGGCTGCTCGTCATGCTCCTGCCCCCGGTTGCGGGATTCGGGACATGGGGGGAATGGTTTTACAAAGGATTGCAGCTTCTGGTCGTTGCATGTCCTTGCGCATTGGTGATTTCTACGCCGGTGGCGGTCGTTTCGGCGATCGGCAATGCCGCCAAGCACGGGGTATTGATTAAAGGCGGCGCTTTTCTCGAAACGGCCGGCAAGCTTCAAGCCGTCGCATTCGACAAGACGGGTACGTTGACCGAAGGGAAGCCGAAAGTGTCCCGCGTCGTTCCTTTGGCGGCGGCGGAAGAAGAAGTTATCTCTATGGCCCGCGCATTGGAGGAGCAGTCCGCTCACCCGATCGCTCAGGCAGTTGTGGAGTATGCGAAGAATAACGATGTCGCTCCCAAAGAAGCAAGATTGCGGAGAAGCTTGGTCGGTATGGGGGTTCAAGCGGAAATCGAAGGCGAGCAAGTTTTTGCCGGCAATTTCAGATTGTTTCAGACGATGGGCGCTGCAATGGATGAGAAGCTGCTGTCGGAGCTGCAAAAGATGAATAACGAGGGAAATACGGTTGTTCTGGTAGGCACGAAGGAAAAGCTGTTCGGCTTGATTGCCGTTGCCGACGCTTTAAGAGAGACGGCGAATCAAACGGTGAACGGTCTGAAGCAAGCCGGGATCTCCGACATCGTCATGCTGACGGGCGACAACTTGGGTACGGCGAAGAAGATCGCAGCCGAAGCCGGAATCACCCGCTATATTGCGGAGCTGATGCCCGAAGACAAGGTGAAAGCGGTCAAACAAATCCAAGAGGAGCGGAAGCTTGTCGCCATGGTCGGCGACGGGGTGAACGATGCGCCCGCGCTCGCAACGGCCGATTTGGGAATCGCGATGGGCGGCGCCGGAACGGATACCGCGATGGAAACCGCCGACGTCGTGTTTATGGCCGATCATATTGAACGGCTGCCCTATACGGTTGCTCTCAGCCGGAAGGCTCTCCGCATTATCAAGCAAAACATTTGGTTTTCGCTCGTTGTGAAATTTGCGGCGCTCGCGTTCATTTTTCCGGGCTGGTTGAGTTTGTGGATTGCCGTGCTTAGCGATACGGGGGCGGCGTTGCTTGTGATTCTTAACAGCATGAGGTTGATGAAAATAAACAAAATGGAGTGAGTCAACGCTATGATGCGACCGCTTTTCTTGTCCCACGGCTCTCCGATGATCGCCGTCGAACAAACCGGGTATACGAGTTTTTTACGCGAGTACGGCCGGACGTTGAAACCGAAAGCCGTCGTAATGTTTACGGCCCATTGGGAGAGCGACGTTCTTACTGTGTCATCGACCGACGGGGAATATAAGACGATTTACGACTTCGGCGGCTTCCCTCCGGAGCTTTACCGGGTGAAATACCCGGCGAAAGGCTCCGTCGAAGCCGCATCCGAACTGGCGAATATGCTGGAAAGCGGCGGAATCCCGGTAAGGAAGGACACTTCCAGAGGTTTGGACCACGGAGTATGGACGCTGCTGGTTCATCTGTTCCCCGACGCCGATATCCCGGTTGTTCAAGCGTCGGTCAACCCGTTCCTGCCGATGGAAGAACAATACGGCATCGGGCAAGCTGTGCGAAGTTTGGGTGAACAGGGAGTCTTGGTGATCGGAAGCGGCGCCACCGTGCACAATTTCCGGACGATGAATATGAGCGCGACGGAAGCGGATCCGCGGGCTGTTGAATTCGACGATTGGCTGATCGAGCATATGCGGAGCAACGACTTGGAGTCGCTGTTTCATGTTATGGAGAAAGCGCCGCATGCGAGTATGGCGGTTCCGAGGGCGGAGCATTTCGTTCCTCTGTATATTGCCATGGGAAGCGGGAAGGCGGAGGACGTTAAGGTGCTCCACCAATCGTACGAGTTCGGTTCTTTAAGTTATTTGGCGCTGCAATTTTAGGCTCGGGCGCCGGGCGAAAATATAATTTTTCCAATGTATTATCGTTAACTGTCAGGATAATTAAACTTCAATTAGCCTGACAATATAAGTGATTGAATATCCCTAATTCGGAACGGCCAATCTTTGTCCACCTTAAACGGGGAAGGCAGGTGGAAAGGTCGGAGCTAGCCCAGCTCGCTCCCGGTTGTCCGGCTTTACATTGCAGGCTTCGTGGTTTGTCTGTGCCATGGGGTCGAATCACCAAATTGGCACCTAATCCGCCACCCACTTAAACCCCAAGCGACGAGGAGAAAACCTCTTCTGCTCCCGAGATGGCGGGGCTTTTTGAGTGCGTTGACCGATCCAATGAATGGCAAAAATTGTAGCGCTTCATACCGGAATGCCATGGTTAAATTTGTATATTGGAGTTTTTCATTTTAACTAATATTCCGGCTCTATGTATATGCGCAAAATGGAGTGCTGAACCGTATTCGGCTCGCACTCCATTTTTTTCGATAGATGCTCTTCTTACGCTTGTTTGTATTTATTCACCCTTCTTACCAAAGTTGCTTTCCATGCTTCCGCGAGCTCCGGTATTTCCATAAGCTCTTGTACGGCCGAATCGTTGCCCAGATCCCTAAAGAGTACTTCATTCGCTGCTTCAATCGTTACTTGTTTTGGATGCTTCTCCAACAACTCGATTTCGGAATCCCGGCGCACCCATCCTTCTTCTAGGACACGGAAGAAGAAACCTGTATAGCCTGTCTCGATGATCTTTGACAGCAGCGGGTCGTACTCGTTTCTTCTGGAGATCGTGTAGCACGGGTCCCGGCCTTGCGATACTTGCAGGACGGCATCCCCGATTTTGTATATGTCCCCGATGCAGACGTCCTTCTCCAACATTCCGGCGGCCGTCAAGTTTTCTCCGAAAGCCCCGGGAGGAAGCTGCCTGCCGCACACGTTTGCCCAATAACCGTAATGCTCTGAGGAGTACACGCAGAGCACGCGCTCCGGGCCACCGTGAAACTTGGGATTGGCCACGCCATCTCCCGCAATGCCCTCTTTCGCCAAATATATCTCGGACACGGGATCTTTCCATATGCCTGAAACGAAGCTCCCGCTTTCATTAGTAATTTTCCTTGGCAAACCTATGTACAATCCTTCAATGGCAGGTTTCATCCGTCGTCTCTCCTCCATATACACAACTAATGAAAATTATGCCTCATTGCCGGAACGGTTACAATGCTTATTCGCGTCCTTCGTCGGCGTTGTCGGAAATATCGTTAACCGGTTAGGGGATTTAGAGGTACTTATTTGCTGCTGACATAGCCAGTTATTGATAGCATAAGGGCTTATCGAGTACTTATTTCACCGGCTGTCATTGATTTTGGCCACAAATCCGGAAAAATAAGCACCGCATAATCCCTTATCACATTTACACGTTTGCCCGGACCCAACATATAAGTACTCGAAAATGCCTTATACCATAATTCGTGAAATGTAAGGGGAGAAATGTCCGATTGTAAATGTAGAAGAAAACTCTTGACGGAACCTTTGGAAGCGCTTAATATAAAGGAAAACGATTACGTAAACGATTAAATGAGGCAGAAACCTATGAGAAGCATTAAAGATGTGGCGAAGAAAGCGAATGTGTCGACCGCTACCGTCTCCCATGTGATTAACAATACCCGATTCGTTGCCGAAGAGACGAAGGCTAGAGTATTCCAGGCGATGAAAGAACTCAATTACCGGCCCAACTCGGTAGCAAGAAGCCTGCGGAGCAGAAGATCGAATATCATCGGCTTGCTCGTCCCGATTATGCCGCACGATACGTCCAACTTCTTCTTCATGTCGGTCGCTCAAGGCATTGAAGAGGTGCTGAAGGAAAGCGGATACAATTTGATTCTTAGCAACTCAAGAGAGGACATTACGACCGAGCAGGACCAAATCAGAGTGTTCAATTCACAGCTTATCGACGGCTTGATTATGGCCCCTACATTCGAGGACCATTCTTATTTGCACGAAGTGATCGACGGGGATTACCCGGTTGTGTTCATCGACCGGAAGCCGAAGGATTTCCAAGGAGATTGCGTATTGACCGACGGCGAGAAGGGCACTTACGACGCAGTCGTTCATCTGATCAGATCCGGACACCGCCGTATCGGCTTCATTACCGGTTCTCTTGGCTTGACGACGAGCGACGAAAGATTGGCCGGGTACAAGAAAGCGTTAAGCGATCACGGAATACAGATAGACGAAAATTTCATCAAGGTGGCGGCATCCAGTTATTCCAGCTTCGAGAGCGGATACATTTTAGCGGAAAATTTGGTTACGGAACAACGCACTACGGCGCTTTTTGTAGCGAATAACGTGATGACGATGGGGGCGCTTCATTATTTGCAGCAGAAAAAAATTCGCATCCCCGGCGAAATTTCGATTATCGGATTCGACGACTACGAGTGGGCGAAAATCACCCAGCCTCCGTTATCGATGGTGCAGCAGCCGTCGTTCGAGCTGGGCAAGACGGCGGCTAATATGCTGCTAAAGAGAATCGAGCAGCCGGGCATCCACCATGGAGAGATCCGCTTGCCGACCAAAGTGGTCTTGCGAGATTCCTGCTAATTTTTTTTAACGGTTACGTAATCGTTTACGCAAACGTTTGCGAAACAAACTTCTGTGGAGGGGATCGCATGAAAACATGGGTGAGGATGAAGCAAAATTACGAATTGTACATATTTATGCTTCCCGCAGTGATTGTTTATTTGGTTTTCAAATATTACCCGATGTACGGCGTGCAGATCGCTTTTAAAGATTTCAACGCCGGCAAAGGGATTTGGGGCAGCGAATGGGTCGGCTTCGAGCATTTCATCCGGTTTTTCGAATCGTACAATTTCTGGTCCATTATGGAAAACACGCTGTCATTAAGCGTTCTGTCGCTTGTGTTCGGCTTCCCGATGCCGATCTTCGTCGCGTTGATGCTGAATCAGATGTTGGCCAAGCGCTACAAGAAGTTCGTCCAGACCGTCATTTACGCGCCGCATTTTATATCCACCGTCGTTCTTGTGGGCATGCTTCATGTGTTCTTGTCACCCAACAGCGGCATCGTAAACCACATGATCGCCTTCTTCGGAGGCGAACCGGTCCTCTTCATGTCGGATGAAGATTGGTTCAGACCGTTGTATGTGCTGTCCGGCATTTGGCAAGAGACCGGTTTTGCCGCCATCATCTATCTCGCCGCGCTGGCCGGCGTCAATCCCGAGCTGCACGAAGCGGCCGTAATGGACGGGGCAAGCAAGTGGAAACGGGTGCTGCATGTCGATATTCCCGGCATTTTGCCGACCATTATCATTCTTCTCGTCCTGGCACTGGGAAACATTATGAGCGTCGGGTTTGAGAAGGCTTTCCTGATGCAAAGCGACCTCAACTATGCGACATCGAACATCATACCTACTTACGTGTATGAGCAAGGCATTCAGAAGGCGCAATACAGCTTCTCCGCGGCGGTCGGGTTGTTTAACTCCGTGATCAATGTCGTTTTGTTGGTTGCGGTGAACCGTATCGCCAAGAGGTTGACGGAAACGAGCTTATGGTAGGAGGACCGGCTATGAAAACAGTGATGTTGCATCGAAAAACCAAAGGAGATCTAATATTTGACGCTATCAATTACTCCTTGCTGACGGCCGGCATGCTGCTTATCCTGTACCCGCTGTACTTCGTTGTGATCGCGTCAATCAGCGACCCGAACCGGATTTACTCGGGCGAAGTGTGGCTGTATCCGCTAGGGGTTACGTTCGACGGTTATCAGCGCATCTTTAACGACGGCACGATCTGGATCGGATACGGCAATTCGCTGCTGTATGCCGCCGTCGGCACCGCGGTCAGCGTTGCGTTGACGCTGTTAGCCGCTTACCCGTTGTCGAGGAAAGACTTCGTCGGAAGAAACATATTTATGTGGTTTTTCATGTTCACCATGTTCTTCAACGGGGGATTGATTCCGACATACTTGTTGATTAAAGACCTCGGCATGATCAATACGATTTGGGCGCTTGTCATTCCGGGCGCGGCGGGCGTGTTCAACATCATTATCGTGCGGACGTTCTATCAGAGCGCGATTCCCGACGAAATGCGGGAGGCCGCTTTCATTGACGGTTGTTCGAACACGAAATTTTTCTTGATGATTGTGCTTCCGTTATCCAAACCGATTATCGCCGTTATGGTATTGTTTCATGTCGTCGGATTTTGGAACGGGTTTTTCGACGCGTTGATTTATCTCAATGAAGAATCCAAGTATCCGCTGCAATTGGTGCTCAGAAATATACTCGTGCAAAACCAAGTCAGCTCCAACATGATGATCGACGTCGATTCTTACGCGGCCAAGCTTAAGGTGACCGAATTGATCAAATACGGCGTCATCATCGTTGCCAGCCTGCCGCTGCTCATTCTATATCCGTTCCTTCAGCGGTATTTCGTGAAAGGCGTCATGATCGGCTCTATTAAAGGTTAGCGGTTCTCTTCGCGGTAATCCCCCGGGCAAGGCCTCTCGGGTGATTATATACAAATCATGCACATTAAAAAAAGGAGGGCGCACGAAATATGAAAAAGGCGCTGTCAATTGCTTTATGTCTCGCGATGGCGACGACTCTCGTCTTGGCGGGGTGTTCCAAGGAGAGCGGAAAGGAAGGTACGGCCGAGGACACGGGCAAACCCGCCGGCGAAACGGCACAGGAGTCTTCTTTCAACAAAGAGGGACTGCCGATTGTGAACGACAAGGTTACCTTGAAGCTGGTGGCGCCGAAAGCCCATCTCGCTCCGGAGTATGGGGAAATGGAAATATTCAAGCGGTTGGAGCAAGCGACGAACGTTCATATTGAATGGAACAACATCCCGGATACCGACTATCAGGAGAAGAAAAACTTGCTTCTGGCAAGCGGCGATTTGCCGGACGCGTTCTACGGAGCGGGCTTTTCCGACTATGAACTGATTACTTTCGGGAAAGACGGCACCATTATTCCGTTGGAGGATCTGATCGACCGATACGCTCCGAACTTGAAAGGGCTGCTTGAGCAAAGACCGGACCTGAAGGCGGCGATCACCGCTCCGGACGGACATATTTACGGCTTGCCCACATGGGAAGAGAACGAGCTTGGCACGAATCCGTTCTTCCATGTCATCAATACGGCTTGGCTCGATAAGCTCGGCCTGAAATTTCCGGAGACGTTGGACGAATATACGGAAGCGCTCGTCGCTTTCAAGACGAAGGATCCGAACGGCAACGGCAAAGCGGACGAAATTCCGCTCAGTTTTATGCACATGGAATGGTGCATGGACATCGGCGGTTTGTTCGGCGCGTTCGGCATGCCGGACAATCTGGAGCATCGCATTGTAAGAGACGGTAAAGTGATCTTCACGGCGATTCAGCCGGAATATAAGTCGGCTCTTACGTATTTCCACGAAAAATGGTATAAGCAAGGACTTATCGATCCGGAATCGTTCACGCAAGAGGCTCCTCAATATTTGGCGAAAGGCAAGACGCCGGATGTGACGCTCGGCTCCTACATCTGGTGGGAAATCGAAGAAGTCGTCGGGTCGGAGCGCGCGAAGGATTATGCGCTCGTTCCGCCGCTTACCGGACCGGGCGGACACAAGACGATCGGCAGAGGCAACGGCGGCGGACCGGGCAGAGGCACATTCGTCATCACGAATGTCAATGAGCATCCGGAAATTACGATGCGCTGGATCGACCAGCAATATGAGCCGTATATGGCGGCGCAAATTCACTGGGGGCCGATCGGCATTGTCTATGAGAAAGATGCTGCCGGCAAGCTTGTGAATCTACCTCTTCCCGAAGGCGTGTCCATGGGCGAATACCGCCAGCAGGTGGCTCCGAACGGTGCGGGCGTCATTACGAAAGAGCACTTCGAGACGATCGTCGATATGGAGCCGCGCGCAAAGCAGCGCAAGCTCGACCTGGAGAAATATTACGAACCGTATATGGAAGATGAAAATTATCCGAGCATATTCTTCCTTCCGGAAGAGTTGGAAGTCATTAACCGCATAGAAACGGATTTGTTGAAGTTCGTTGACACGCAAAGAGCGAAGTTCCTTGTCGACGGCAATATCGACCAGGAATGGGACAGATACGTGAAACAAGTGAAGGATATGGGACTGGACGAATTGATGGAGCTTTACCAGAAAGGCCTCGACCGTTACAAAGCGGCACAAAAATAACGTTTCAACGGACGGAGCGGGACAATCCCGTTCCGTTCCGGTTCCGAAAGGTGTGGAGTGGATGATGAGAATAACAACATACGACGAGAAATACCGGCCGCAATTTCATTTCAGTCCCGCGGCGCATTGGTTGAACGATCCGAACGGGATGGTTTACTACGAGGGCGAGTATCACCTGTTCTATCAGCACCATCCGAACGGCACGACATGGGGTCCGATGCACTGGGGTCATGCCGTAAGCCGCGATTTGGTTCATTGGGAGCACCTGCCGATCGCGCTTGCTCCGGATCATAACGGATTTATTTTTTCGGGAAGCGCGGTTGTCGACTGGAACGATACGAGCGGATTTTTCTCCGGCGGTTCTGGGTTGGTGGCTGTTTTTACCCATACCGACACGTATCCGGGCACGGAGCGTTCAAGACAGCGGCAAAGCTTGGCGTACAGCTTGGATAAAGGAAGAACATGGAATATGTACGAGGGTAACCCCGTGCTCGCGGAAGAACATATAGACGATTTCCGCGATCCGAAAGTGTTTTGGGATGAGCGGATCAACCGGTGGGTTATGGTGCTTGCGGCCGGGGACCGCGTCAGATTTTACTCCTCGCCGGATTTGAAGGAATGGACGTTCTCCAGTGAATTCGGAGCTGAAGACGGCTCGCATGACGGAGTCTGGGAGTGCCCCGATTTGTTCGAATTGCCTATCGACGGGGATGAAGGGAATAAGAAATGGGTGCTCATCGTCAGCATCGGAGATAACCCCGGTACGCCGGAAGGCTCCAGAACGCAATATTTTGTCGGCGAATTCGACGGTATGGCGTTTAGGAACGGCAATCGTTCGGATACAGTGCTATGGCTCGATTACGGAAGGGATAATTACGCCGGAGTTACGTGGTCGGACGTATCCGCCGAAGACGGCCGGAGATTGCTTATCGGATGGATGAACAACTGGAAGTACGCCAACTCCACGGCTAGCGGCGTATGGCGCGGCGCAATGACACTCCCGCGCGTATTGTCGTTGCGGAGCGGACCTGACGGTATCCGGTTAGTCCAGATTCCCGTGAAAGAACTCCAGCGTCTCCGCCTTTGGAGCGACCGTTGGGACGGCTTGCGGATCGAACCGGGCCAAAACCCGCTGCAGGGCTTAAGGGGAAATCAATTGGAAATTGAAGCCGATTTCGAAATCGGCGATGCCGGGCAATTCGGATTTAAGCTGAGAAAGTCGGAGCGCGAGCAAACCGTTGTCGGTTACGATGTTCGCAGCAGCACGTTGTTTATCGACCGCACGAAATCGGGAACCGCCGATTTTCACCATGAATTCGCATGCAGGCATGGAGCGCCGCTGCCGCCGGAGAACGGGCGCATTAAGCTGCACATATTCGTGGATTGGTCATCCGTGGAAGTGTTTGCCAACGGCGGCAAGGTAGTTATGACGGATCAAATTTTCCCCGAACCGGCGAGCACGGGTTTGGAATTATATGCGGCCGAAGGCGCCGTAAAGCTAGTCTCAATGAAAGTGCATACCTTAAAGTCTATATATTCGAGCCGCGACCCGGCTGCCGTGGCGCGGTAATTGAGGATGTGAGAGGGAGGGACATTTTTCATGGGGCAAAAGGATTCGACAGAAGAGGCAGGTTTGATCGCCCATTGGACGTTTGACGAGGGAGCGGGGAAAGGCGCGAAGGATATTGCCGGCGGTTTCGTCGATCCGGTCGAATACGTGTTTAACGACGCCCGGTTTACAACGCCTTGCGATCCTCAATGGAGGAAAGGCGTTCGAGGCGGAGCTCTGCTGTTCGACGGATATTCCACATGGGTAACGCGCCGGGCCGGTCAAGTGGAAGCGCCTCGCGACGCTCTCTCCGTTACCGCCTGGGTCGCTCCGCGATCCTACGAGTCGGGAGAAGGGCAAAGACTCTCCGCAATAGTGAATCAACATGACCGGGAGAACAAGGAAGGTTACATTCTCGGGATGTACCGTCACGGCTCGTGGTCGCTGCAGCTCGGGCTGGACGGCGCGTGGGAGGAGGTTTGGGCGACGGACGATCCGTTGGCCAAACATCAATGGTCCTTCATCGCCGCAACGTTCGATAAAAGCACGGGACTCATGAAGCTGTACTTAAACGGTAAGGAAGCCGCGTCGAAAGCCGTGTCGAAGCATGCGGGAATTACGCCTGCCCGGACGGATTTGCTCTTGGGCAAAAACAATCGAAGCACCGTGATTGCCGAAGCGTTCCACTTAAACATGTTCAACGGCATGATGGACGATGTCAAGATTTACAACCGTGCTCTCAGCGCTGAACAAATCGCGCATGCTTACGCGGTTCACCTGTCACCGTACGGAGGTAAAATTCCGCCGATTCCGTGCGACGATATCAAGCTGGACAGAAGCTTGCTGCTCAATGACAGGCATCGCCCGCAATACCACGTAAGCCCGCCGGCGCATTGGATGAACGAGCCTCATGCCCCGATCTATTTCAACGGTCAATACCATCTGTTTTACCAGCACAATCCGCAGGGACCGTACTGGCACCATATTCATTGGGGACATTGGGTGAGCGGCGACATGGTTCACTGGAGAGACGTCCCTGTCGCTTTGGCTCCGGAAAAGGATGCGGTCGATCCGGACGGAGTTTGGTCCGGCAGCGCGGCTTACGACGAGAACGGCGTGCCTGCGCTGTTCTTTACCGCCGGCGACGACAACGCAAAGCCGAACCAAAGTGTGGGTCTGGCGAGGAGCGCTTTCTCGGAGGACGGAGATAACGATTTGGTACGCTGGGTGAAGCATCCGGAACC
Organism: Paenibacillus alkalitolerans; assembly: GCF_016482785.1. Taxonomy (GTDB): domain Bacteria; phylum Bacillota; class Bacilli; order Paenibacillales; family YIM-B00363; genus Paenibacillus_AE; species Paenibacillus_AE alkalitolerans. Next base: position 221,946 of record NZ_JAEMXM010000003.1, read on the forward strand.
GGTTATCGAGCAGCCGCAAGGCATCGGCTTGACGGCCGATTTCCGCGATCCTTTCGTATGGAAAGAAGGCGACACGTGGTATCTGTTGATCGGATCCGGGTTCGAAACTGAAGGAGGGACGGCGCTTGCCTACACTTCGACGAATATAACCGATTGGGAGTACAAAGGTCCGTTCTATGTCGGCAATATAAATAAGTATCCTTACTTGGGGCCAGTGTGGGAGCTTCCCGTGCTGCTCCCTCTCGGCAAGGATAAAGCCGGTAACGAGAAGCATCTGTTCTTAATCAGCCCGGTCGGTCCTGGAGCGGATGTAGAGGTGTTTTATTGGATCGGCGCGTTCGATAAGCGGAATTTCAAGTTTATTCCCGAACGGAACGAACCTCAGCTGATCGATGTCGGGGATTTCCACTTCACGGGACCGAGCGGCATGGTCGATCCGAAGACGGGGCGAAACATCTTGTTTACGATAGCGCAAGGCGAAAGAACGCCGCATCTGGATTACATCTCCGGTTGGGCGCATAACGGCGGGCTCCCGGTGAGTGTGTACCTCCGGGAGGACGGACGGCTCGGCGTTGAACCGATCGAAGAGCTCCAAGCTTTACGCGGCGAAAAGCTTGTCTCTTTCGAAAACAAACCGTTGGAAGAAGCGAACGGTTTGTTGAAGGACGTGAAAGGCGACATGTTGGAAATTCGGCTGGAGCTGGAAGCGCAAGACGCGGATCAAGCGGGGATCAAGGTTCGCTGTTCTCCCGGCGGTGAAGAGGAGACGCTTGTTTATTACGATTATCGCGAAGAGATGCTGAAGGTAAACCGGACGAAAACGACGTTGGACCGCTTTGAAAGAAGCAATGGCGTTCAAGGCGGCAAATTGGAGCTTGGCGGGGAACATTTGAAGCTGCGAATATATTTGGACCGCTCGATGATTGAAGCATACGCCAACGGGTTGAAAAGCTTGACAACACGAGCGTATCCGAGCCGGGAGGATGCAATGGGAATGCAGATTTGGGCGAGCGGAAGCAGAAGCGCTACGGTCAAATCGATGGAAGTTTGGCGGATGAAGCCGGCGTGGTAAAGGCTGACCCGGCGAAAAGAAAACCGTGCGGAACGCGTTGTTCCGCACGGTTTTTTCAGGTCGGCTTTCTTAAGTGCGCTCTCTGTTCCGATTGCGGCCGAACAAGCCGGCAAGGCCCAAGAGTCCCAACAAACCGAGCCAGTTTGCCCCGCCATTGTTGTCGCCTGCCGCGTAACCTCTAACTGTGTCGCGGTTCCGGAAGTTGTCGGTCCGGTTAACCCCGGTAGTCCGGCCGTTCCACATATCGTCGGTTCCCACCGCACCGCCGCGCGTATCCGTGGCATAGCCGCGAGTCGTTCCATCAGCTCCCGCAGCTTGTCCGGTAGTGCCTGTAATGCCTGTGTTTCCGTTTGCTTCAGTGTGCGCAGGCAGCACAAGCGTAATGGACACAATGGATACAATGGTGGCAATCAGTAAAACCTTGATGATTTTCATGTTTTTTGCCTCCTTATGTTAGTCCGCTAAGCGAACACCAGTATTTATTTCCCCCAAAAAAGAAAAAATTATGCAAAAAATAATGAGAATAAGTTCTTCTCGCCGACAACGATATAATTAAGGCGCCCAGGCGGCGGGATCGTCGAACGAATAGGGTCAAAAATGACCCTATTCGCATTCATAAGGTCAGTTCTTGAGCTTACAGACCAGGTGGCGGGCTGCGTCGAGCACAGATAGGGTCAAAAATTGACCCTATCTGCATAAATAAGGTCATTTTTTGAGTTTACGCATCCATGCGCCAACTACGATAGGGTCAAAAACTCATCCTATTTGCTTAGATAAGGTCAGTTTTTGACCCTATAGACCAGTACACGGGGAAGGATGCATCGTTTTGACAGCGTATAAAAAAAGGCCTCGCCAAAAGGCGCAGCCCCTTGTTCCATATGCTTTTATAATTGCTTCATCCTGAGAGTACGCGTCAAATAAATGAGATGGTCCAGTGCGCGATCCACACGCGTACGCACCGCTTCCGCTTCAGGCTCGCCTTCTTCAGTGAATCTCCTGTGTTCGCCGCCGATGGACACCCACTCGGAACAATTGATTCCGTGCATGTTCCGCACCATAGCCTGCATATGCGTCAAAGAACTGACGCCGACCGCGCCGCCGGAGGAGCTTACGCACAGTACGGGCTTGCCGGAGAACTCGTCACTCCCCATATAATCGAGCGCATTCTTGAGAACACCGGAGACGGATCCGTGATACTCGGGCGTGCCGAGTACGATCCCGTCCGCATTGGCAACGCTCCGAATCATGTGAGCCGTGTTGGCGTCCGTTTGCTCCGAATAGGGCATATACAGCGGCACCGGCATTTCCCGCAAATCTACGATGGAAGCCTCAACGCCCTTCTTTTGCAGCACTTTGGCCATATACCGAAGTAATTTTGTGCTTGTGGAATCTTGGCGGTAGCTTCCCGCGATCAATACGATGTTCATGTCGAAAAATGACCTCCTGGCTGCATCATTGATTAATTGCATATCTTTGACATTATCATACATCGATCAAAAGAGAGCAAGACAGGAGTCCGTAAGCGGCTATCGAATATATAGGGAATGTTGTTTATTTGGAAATGAAAGGAGCTAACAACATAGTGCAAAGAATGACAAGAGCGGAGCTGCCGCAGGAAGCGACATGGAACCTTACTGATCTTTTCCCGTCGGCGGAGGCTTGGGACGCGGAGCTAAGCTCTGTATTATCGGAATTAAAGAAGATCACGGCATATAAAGGGCGCGTAGGAGAGAGTGCCGCAATTCTGTCAGCGTGCCTGCAAGAGGAAGAAGCGATCAAGGTGCGGATGATGCGGATCTACACCTATGCAAGCCTGCGCAACTCGGAGGACTGTACGAATCCGGACAATCAAGCGAACATGGAACGAGCGGGCGATGCGCTGACGCAGCTGAACGCGGCGTTGTCGTTCATCGATTCCGAAATATTGGCGCTTCCGGACGGGACGGTCGAACGGTATATCGAAGAAGAACCGGGGCTGCGCGTGTACGCCAGGAGCTTGAACGTGCTGTTAGATTCCAAACCGCACCGTCTCTCGCCGGAAACGGAATCCGTGCTTGCTTCGCTGGGAGAAGTGTTCAGCGCTCCGTACTTCATCTATCAACGGAGCAAGCTGACCGACATGACGTTCGCGCCGGTTAAGGACGAAGAAGGAACGGAGTGGCCCGTTTCCTTCGCTTTGTATGAGAAGAAGTATGAACTATCACCGAATACCCAGCTGCGCCGGGCGGCGAACCGTTCTTTCGTCAACACGCTGAAGACGTATCAAAATACGTTTGCAACCGTGTACGCAACTGAGGTTAAGAAGCAAGTCGCAATGTCGCGTCTAAGAGGGTACGAATCGGTTACGGATATGCTTTTGGAGCCGCAGCAAGTGAGCAAGGACATGTACAACAATATACTTAACATTATACAAGCAGAGCTGGCTCCGCATATGCGGCGCTTGGCCGGGTTGAAGAAACGCTCGCTCGGTTTGGACCGGATGTTGTTTTGCGACTTGCAAGTTTCGCTTGATCCCGAATACAGCCCTAAGACCACTTATGAAGAAGCTTCCCGCGTGGTCGCGGAAGCGTTGAAGGTATTGGGTTCGGAATACGGCGCAATGGTGGAGACCGCGTTGTCTCGGCGCTGGGTGGACTACATGGATAATGTGGGCAAATCAACGGGAGCGTTTTGCTCAAGTCCATACGGTGTCCATCCTTATATTCTCATGACTTGGACGGATACGATGAGAGGCGCATTCACGCTGGCACATGAGCTCGGACATGCCGGGCACTTCTATTTGGCCGGCCGCAGCCAGAGCTACGTAAACGTCAGGCCGTCTTTGTATTTTATCGAAGCGCCCTCCACGTTAAACGAGCTGCTGCTGTTCGATTATATGATGGCGAAAGCCGGAAGCCCGCGTATGAGACGCTGGTTAATCGGACAATTTCTCAACACGTATTACCATAATTTCGTTACACATCTGTTGGAAGGCGAGCTGCAGCGGAGAGTTTATGCGCTGGCGGAAGCGGATCAACCGATTACGGCGAAAATATTAAATGAGCAAAAAGGCGAGCTGCTTGCAAAATTTTGGGGAGATGCGGTGGAGTTGGATGAAGGCGCGCGGTTGACTTGGATGCGCCAGCCGCACTATTATAAAGGACTTTACCCGTATACGTATGCCGCAGGTTTGACCGCTTCGACCGCCGTTGCCCGTCTTATCCGGGAGGAGGGACAGCCTGCCGTCGACCGTTGGTTGGAGGTGCTGAAATCGGGCGGCACGATGAAGCCTCTTGAATTGATGCGGATGGCAGGAGTCGATATGTCATCGCCGGAACCGATTCGCGGCGCGGTCTCCTACGTCGGTTCCTTGATCGACGAGTTGGAGAGGTTGATGCAGGGGGAATTGAACGAGCCCTTCCCGTAACTAAGGGGGAAGGGCATTGCCGGTTAAAACACTTTTTTCGCCTCTTGATCGGCTTTCAATATTTCTACGCACTCGCGGAACCGCAGCGAATGAACGATTTCCCGTTCCCGCAAAAATTTCAATCCATCCTGCAAGTCTACATCATCCGTCATGTCGATCAGCCACTGGTATGTGGCGCGCGCCTTTTCTTCCGCCGCAATATCCTCATAGAGGTCCGTGATCGGATCTCCTTTAGCCTGTATGTAAGCGGCCGTCCACGGTACTCCCGCCGCATTTTCATAAAACAACGCTTTATCGTGATTTGCATAATGGGCTCCAAGTCCCGCCGCCCTGAGCTGTTCGGGGGTCGCGTCTTTGGTCAGTTTGTAGACCATTGTTGCAATAATTTCCAAATGGGCGAATTCTTCGGTGCCGATATCGGTCAGTACTCCGATCACTTGATCGGGTATCGAATATCTCTGATTCAAATACCGGAGCGCGGCCGCCAATTCGCCGTCCGCACCTCCGTATTGCTCAAGCAAAAATTTGGCCATCTGCGGATCGCACTTGCTCACTCTGACGGGATACTGCAGCTTTTTTTCATAAATCCACATTTCGAATCCCCCTCATACGGCTCCATAGTATTCGGTCAAACCTGCCAAGGCCATGGACCTTGATTCCACTGGAAAGGGCTTCGGGTAAGGCTTTGTCCGTAGTTTCTCAGCGGACCGTACAGCGCTTCGAATTGCTGCGCCAATTGAGCCCGTTGGATCGCGGTTTGATTGTACTGCTCGATTGCGCTCTGATCGTAAGGGTGGGTGTCCAAGTACAGGTTTAATTCGACAAGGACGAAATCAACGGTTTGAAGCTCGTACAGCATCTTGTAGTAACGCTCGTCGATGGGAGCCTTCATTTCATCAAACCTCCTTTCGGCCCGCCTTCATAAGGGCTGTAATAAGCAGGCCACAGCGTCCCGTGCTTTAACGCTTCCGCCGGAGAAAATTGCGGAAGCCCGGGCGGCTGAAACGGCGCGTACACTTGAGGGGGAACGACAAAGGTCCGATATCGTTGAGGGGGGCAAGGATCGAACGGACTGGCAAATACCTCGTACGTTTTATATTGATTCAGCACTGGGAAAACCTCCTTCCCGATTTTTAACTTTTCAAGAAAAACTTTAAACGACATAAATAATTCGCTACATTGAATATATGCACAAACGTCTCGTACGAATGACGAAACATTTATTGCGTATTGGAGAATGAATTACTACAATGGAGTTAATAAAGCGAAGTGAAAGGGAGGAAAAAAGTTCATGCAAAGACCGAACAGCAGTGAGTATCCGTCCTACTTTGCGGGTTATATCAATGCCGTGCCGGAAGGGGATCTGCCGGATCTGCTTGAGGAGCAAAAACGCGCCGCCATTGAATTGTTCCGATCGTTAACGGAAGAAGACAGCGGGTTCCGGTATCTCCCGGAGAAGTGGAGTATTAAAGAAACGCTCGGACATGTGATCGATACCGAGCGTGTAATGAGCTATCGTCTGCTGCGAATCGGCAGGGGCGACACGACTCCGCTCCCGGGCTTCGACCAGGACGAGTTGATGAAAGGCGCGTCATTCGATCGCCGCAGCTTGGAAAGTTTAATTAAGGAATACGGAGCGGTCCGCGATTCCTCGTTGGAGCTGTTCTCGGGTTTGCCGGAGGAGTCATGGACGCGGCAGGGTACCGTCGCCGACAACGGTATTACTGCTCGCGCATTGGCCTATATTATCGCCGGGCACGAAAGACACCATGTTAGAATATTGAAGGAACGATATTTGACCGAATTACATACTGCTGAATAAATTGCGAATGAGTTTCGATTTTTCAGAATTGAAAGAAAATTCTATCATTTTAGGACTTCAGTAGGTTGAGGTATCTATAAATCTATTTTAGACTAGTAGAACCAGGCACAGTAAGAATCCGTTAAAGGAGGACATGAGATGAAGGTTCATTGGACACCTGTGCTCAATATGCCCTTTTCTGCGATTCATAATGTATTCAGCCACCAAGGCTTCAGACGGATTAGATTTAAGCAGCATTCTGCGTATCGCACGAGATTTGAAGACGCTTCCACGAAAAAGTCGTATTGTTTCATGATTCCGGTTCAGGACGACGATGACAGCAATTGTTCAGTTCGTATTGCCGATGCATTTTTTCAACATTCGGGCTCGGTTCCCCGCGAGGTTGTTCATGCGGCGGAATCAATTTTAAGCGAAGTAAATGAGTATTTACAGGATGAGAAGGAGAAACAAGATCGTCAAAAGTTGGAGGAAACCCGACAAAACGGCGGCATGTCGCCGAATATGAAGGAGATGATCAGGTTAGGGAAAGAGATGGCGGCAATGAAAACCAATAAAGAGCTGCTGGAAGCCGGACAAATCCCCGACCCCACTCAGTAATGTAGTACGTTGGGGAAACAAGAGTGCCTGGTAGTGTATGGCAGCATTGAAAGAACATAAGGATCTGTACGGAAAAGAGCTTAGTCGGATGCCGCGGCGCGGATTCGGCTAAGTTCTTTTTGTTTTTTCCGCAAATTACCTCTAAAGGCCGCGCACATATCCGGGAATCATATTTTTTGTATGGATTAATTCATTCAAGGAGGATTCTCATTATGCGGAAAGTGCTTTCTTTGGCCTGTGCGATTGGTTTAAGCGCGACACTGTTTGCAGGCTGCGGAGTAAACAACGCCGCCGACGACACGACCAGGGCGAACAACGCCACACGCTTCGGTACAACCGTAGACCGGAACAATGTGGATCGAGGAACCTTGATCGGACGAGGAGTTCCGACCCATGATTACGGTACAGACATGCTAGGCGGTCGAACCGGAACCGGTGCCGGGATGACGGGTTACGGAGCGACAGGGCTGAACGGCCGAGGCATGACAGGCACTGCGGGCAGAGCCGGAGGTTTCGGCATGACGGACATGCTCCAGGACGAGAACACGTTGGTGATCGGCAACATGGTGATTGTAGCCGCTAACCAACATCATGGAGCAAGAGGAACAAGAGGAGCAAATGGTACGGACGGAATCATGGGAGGTACCGCTGGAACGAACGGAATCATGGGAGGAACGACTGGAACGGCTGGAATGACAGGTGCGGGAAGAACGGCGGGAACAACCGGTAACGGCGGGAACATGGGACAATATTTCGGCGCCGGCACCAATGTGTTACAAGTCACTGACCGAAAAGCGGTTAATGCGATGAAACGCGTCAAGGCAAGATTGAACAACACAAACGGCAAAATCACGAACGCCGATCAGATCTCATCCGATATTGAACTTATTCTCAAGCAGGCCAAACCGATGAACCGAGGCGCGAACGCCGGAAACAGAACGAACAACCGTTAGGAAAACTTCGGAAAACTCCCTTGTTCCTGCACGGAACCGGGGAGTTTTTTCGTAACATTGCTGTTAAAGGTAAAATACCCTCCGTCCGGCGAATACTTTAATATAGGCATTCATTGAGCGGGAGGGGACATTTTATCGTGAAATTAAAAGAAATCGTCGAGCTTCTTACGATCGCGGAAGTGAGCGGGGATTTAGACGCAGACATAACGGGCATAAAAATGCATTCCCAGCAAGTAGAACCCGGCGATTTATTTGTTTGTGTGCCCGGGATAGCCGGATTTCAGGAAGACCGGCACCGTTTTGCCGAAGACGCCGTCAAGGCAGGGGCGGCTGCCGTTGTCGTGGAGCGAGACCTCAACCTGGCGATACCTACGGTTAGGGTACCGGATGCCCGGTACGCGATGGGCGTGATTTGTTGTCACTTCTACGGTTATCCTAGTCATGAGTTAAAGCTGATTGGCGTTACAGGAACGAATGGGAAGACCACAACATGCCATATGATTGAATCGATTATGGCGGAAGCGGGATTTCGAACCGGATTAATGGGCAACATCGGTACAAAGATCGGTTCGAAATTGATGGAAACGGATATCAATACCCAAGAACCTCCCGTCCTGCAGGCCAATCTTAAGAAAATGCGAGAAGCCTCCACGGATTACTGCGTGATGGAAGTGACTTCGCAAGGTCTGCACATGGGACGCGTTCTAGGCTGCGAGTTTCGCACCGCAATCTTTACGAACGTAACGCAAGATCACTTGGACTATCATCGGACAATGGAAAATTATATTGCGGCTAAAGGGTTATTGTTCTCGAGGATGGGAAACGCGTTTTCCCCACATCCGTCGAAACGTAAATTTGCGGTGTTAAACGCCGACGATGAGGCTTCCGGCGTCTTCCGCAAAGTAACGGCTGCGCAGGTTCTTACTTACGGAATTGTCAATAAAGCGGACGTAACGGCGAAGGATATAAAGTTGAACGCTCATGGAACCGAATATACTTTGATTTCCTTCGCGGGAACCGCATCGATCAAGCTGAGGATGGTAGGCACTTTCAATGTGTACAACTCGCTTGCTGCGATCACCGCTGCATTGGCCGAACAAGTTCCCGTTCACGCGATTCAACAAGGACTGGCGAAGCTGAAAAGCGTGCCCGGCCGAATGGAAATCGTTGACGAAGGCCAGGACTTTGTTGTGCTTGTTGATTACGCCCATACGCCGGACGGGTTGGATAAAGCTCTGTCTGCCGTCCGGGAATTTGCCAAGGGAAGGGTAATTACTGTTTTTGGCTGCGGCGGAAACAGAGACCGGGCAAAGCGCCCCATTATGGGCAATCTCTCCGCGAAATACAGCGACTTTGTTATTGTTACATCCGATAATCCCAGATCGGAAAACCCGGCTCAAATTATGGAGGATATTGAAGGCGGGTTCAAGGAGCAGGGGATTACGAAAACCGCGTATGAACTGATTGAAGACCGTCGGCAAGCGATAACAAGAGCCATTGAAATCGCTCAATCCGGCGATGTTGTGCTTATTGCGGGAAAGGGTCATGAGACATATCAGATTTTGAAGGACGGAACTATTCACTTTGACGATCGGGAAGAAGCGCAAGTAGCGATCCGTCAAAGGTTGTCCCGGTAGAAATTATCGGGCAGGCGAGCATTGAGCCTGCTCTTTTTTCAATAATCGATGCTGCCTTAAGGACAACATCGTATAAAGCATCAGCCGATGATTCAAAGTATACTAACATTAGCTACATTGGTTCGCTTTTTGGAGGGATATCGTGGAACCTTTTCAAAATAATCAAACCGCATGGAATACCGGAGCTTACGAGGCGTGGATACAACGTTTCGGCACTCCGCATGAAGCTGTGAAGAAGATCAAGGAAGCCCCCGCAAAAAGACTCGGTCAAGCATATGAGTACATGGGGGACGTCCAAGGCAAAAAAATTATAAATCTGCTCGGTTCAAACGGCAATAAAGCGGTCGCGTTAGCGTTGCTGGGCGCCGATGTCACGGTCGCCGATTTTTCTTATGAGAATGAAAGGTATGCGAATGAACTGGCTGATGAAGCCGGGGTCGAGATTCGGTATATTGTTTCTGACGTCTTACAGCTGCCTCGGGAGAATGTGACCGGCGATTACGATATTGTTTATATGGAGTTTGGCATCCTGCACTATTTTTTGGACCTGGGACCGTTATTTAAAGTAGTAAACGATCTTCTTCGCAAGGGAGGATCATTGATTCTTCAAGATTTTCACCCCGTGTCCACAAAATTGATTTCGTCAAGAGGCACTACCGCAAAGATCAGAAAACATAAAGTTACCGGCGATTATTTCGATTCGTCGCTTGTGGAAAAGGATATTTCGTTCTCCAAATTTACGTCCGATGAAAGCAACGACGATACCGCGCAAAAAGTCATGTTGAGAAATTGGACGCTTGGCGAAATCGTCACTGCCGTTGCGAGTCAAGGTTTATACATAAAAAAATTGGACGAGCACCCGAATCTGTCCTCGGAAGTATTCGATAAAGGCATACCCAAAGCGTTCACAATAGTAGCGGAAAAGTTGTAGGGGGGAGGAATCCGGGTGAAAGCAATTATTGTTACCGCATTCGGCGGTCCGGAGACAATGAAATACACCGACGTTGAAGTACCTCGGATTACATCAAACCAGGTGTTGATTCGCGTGGTTTCGACCAGCGTCAATTTTGCGGATATTAAAGCGAGATACGGCAAAAAAGATTCCGGAACGCTGCCGTTCGTTCCCGGTTTGGATGCGGCGGGCATCGTGGAAAGTGTGGGAAGCGACGTGCGGCATTTGAAGGCCGGACAACGCGTAATCGCTTTTCCGAAAGCCGGTTCGTATTCCGAATTTGTTGCCGCCGATGAAAAATTGACTTTCGCGCTTCCGGACGGCATTGATTTCGATACTGCGGCTGCGTGCCCCGTCGTTTCTTTCTTATCCTATAAACTTCTTGCAGATATAGCCCGGCTGGAGCAAGGCGAAACGGTGCTCGTTCATGCGGCGGCAGGCGGCGTCGGAACTACACTGATCCAATTGGCAAAAATATTAGGTGCCGGTACGGTCATCGGAACGGTGGGAAGCGAGAGCAAAGTCGCCATGGCTGTCGAAGCGGGAGCGGATCATGTGATCTGTTATGAAAAGGATGACTTCGCAGCAAAAGTAAACGATATAACAAACGGAGAAGGCGCAAATGTGATCCTCGATTCCATCTCCGGATGGCTATCCGAGAAAAGTGTGCATTGCCTTGCTCCTTACGGACGTTTGGTGCATTTCGGGAATTCGAGCGGACAGGCGGGAACATTCAGGACGCAAGATTTGCATGCCAGCTGCCGCTCCGTACTTGGCTTCAGCTTAGGAACGACCAGGAGCAAACGCCCGGGCATGCTGCGCGATACGGCTGAGAAGGTGCTGCCATATTTGGCCGACGGAAGCTTAAAAATCAAAATCGGCGGCCGCTTTCCATTGAAGGACGCTGCAGATGCCCACGAATGGGTCGAAAGCAGACGAAGCACTGGGAAAGTTTTGCTGGATGTTTGGAAGTAACAGAAGATGCAAATCGTGCGGTTGAGCAGCCGACGGACGGCAGGATGCCGGATTTGGCCGTCATTGGGATGTCGAGTGACGGTCAATAACGCCGATCTTAACGCACGGACTTAATTATTGGAATTAAGTCTCTTCCGGTGAATGAAGGCGGACGCGAAGGTCCGGATAATTGACGGCTAATTCGGAAATACGTTGCTGCAGCGTGTTGATGTCGAACGATTTCGTAAATATGTCGCGATCCGGCTCGAACGTAATGCTCGTTCCGGTTTCATCGGTGACGCCCACTGTGAGCAAATCCGTCTGCGGAACGCCGTACTTGTAATCTTGACGGTAGACGCGGCCGTCGCGTCTAACTTCGACGCTCAACCGGAAGCTTAACGCGTTGACGACCGGCACGCTGATCCCCTTCTCCGAGCCGGGCGCCGAATATGACGCGCTGAGCCGGTATTGCTGCATGTCAGTCAATACGGTTTCAACTTTAGTCTTCCGCGATTGAGGCAGGGTGCTTACGGGAATGCCCCGGCCGTTATCGGACACCGTGATGCTGCCGTCTTGATGGAGAAACAAATTGACCTCGCTGCAGTAACCCGCGCGATGCTCCAATATCGAGTTTTCGAGTATGGACCAAAGCAGCAGATGCGGGTCGTAGCCGTCGGGAGCGGGCGATCCCAAATAGACGCCGGCATTATTTCTCGCATCGGCCATATCGATATAGTTGCTCGCATCGAGCAGGTCCGAAGAGGCGGCAAGCAGCAGCAGCAGCGGAAGAGACCGGTGGCCGGGAACGGAGTACTTGCCCCCGCGTTCCTCCTGCCTGAGCAAATCCGCCCCCAGCAGCGCTTTGATGTGATGATACAGCTGCCCTGTCGTACCCATGTTAAGCCGCTCGACCAACTCCGCACCCGTGAGAGGTTCTTTCAATACGGTCCGCAGTATGTCCAAACGCTGTTTATGCCCAAGCGCCGCCAATATTTTTGCCGCTTTATCCCCATCCAAATCCAATAAACGGCTTACGTTCCGTTCCTGATGTCCCCACCGGTATTTGAAATTATGGTTGCGGTAATAGCCGGAGTAGAAAATTTCTCCTTCTTCTTCATCGTCAGCTTGCTCCATGCCTCCGGTTTCGATACGATGTTGTAAAGCTGCAGGTCTGTCAAACTGCCGGCGAACAAGCTCTTGAAGCTGCTCCATCTGCTGCTTCAAAGCGTCGAGCTCGGCGCCGAAATCGCGAGTAGAAGTCATAAGATACAACCACCTCTATTTAATAATTACGTAAATACGTCGTTACGTATTTAAGTAAATACTACCATTCGATATATCCTTTGTAAAGAGCCGGAACATACGGGCGGACCCGGTTTGGGGCTCGCCATTACGAAGCCGTTGGCGAAATAAAAATCGAGGAATGGGGATAGGCTGCTATGGTTCTGGAAGCTGTAATGCTGCAAGTGAAACAGGGCATGGAGCAACAATTTGAAGATGCTTTCCGCGAAGCGTCTACAATCGTCTCATCGATGGAAGGCTATATAAGCCATGAATTGCACCGCTGCATGGAAGTGAAGGGAAAGTACCTGCTGCTGGTGCATTGGGAAACCCTTGAGCACCATACCGTCGGTTTCAGACAATCGCCGGAGTATCAAGAGTGGAAAAAGCTGCTGCATCACTTTTACGACCCGTTTCCTACTGTAGAGCATTTCGAGAAGGTAGACCTTTCCTGAACATTGTTACCTTCAAAAACTGGGTGGAGTTGAACTGACGACATGTCTCCATTCTTAGGCCCCATTAAGGATTGAAAGGAGTAGTTATATGAATTTTAATATGAAAGAAGCTATTGAGATTTTGGAACGCACACCACAAGCTTTGGAGTTTCTTCTAACTGGTATATCTGATGTATGGTTGCATGGCAATGAAGGCGAAGGAACCTGGAATGTCTCTGAAGTAATTGAGCACCTCATTGAATTAGAGGAAGATACCTGGATACCAAGGTTAGAATTTATTGTGCAAGAAGGTGAAAGTAAACCATTTCCTTCATTTGACCGTTATTCTCATTTAAATGAAAGTTCATCGATTGAACAAAAGTTGCTTGAATTTAAATCAATTAGAACACAAAATATAACCAAACTTAAGGCTCATATTGAATCTGAATTGAACCTTGAACTGACGGGTTTACACCCGAGATTAGGTGTAGTAAAGCTAAGAGAATTACTTTCTACCTGGGTCGTTCATGATTTGACGCACATTGCTCAAATCGTACGGATAATGGCCAAGAGATACAGGGCGGACGTTGGGCCTTGGATAGAATATTTAGGTGTATTGAAAAGTAAGTAAGTCGCCAAGGACGATCTTCCTGCCGGTATTATTGACAACCCTATGTGTTCCGCCGATAATATGGGTATACTCGTCGGGGAAGCACCCTTACAAAGTTTGCGCGCTTTGCGTTGTCTTTGTCGGGTGCTTTTTATGGTGAATAACAATATAACGGAAGGATGTAGAAATGTATGAACTTCGGAAGAAGCGGCAACCCTGCATTAAATGAAAACACGTTCGAGCGGTACCACGGCACGAGTCATGCGCAAGGCATGACGCTTGAGGGAACGGTAAACAAGACCATTATCGCCTTTATCATATTGGTCGCAGCCGCGCTGTACACTTGGAACATGCATTTCGACGGTCAGAACACGATGCCATATATGTTCGGCGGCTTGGCCGGGGCGGCGGTGCTCGGTTTGATCACAGCCTTCGTTCCGCGAATCGCTCCGTTCACCGTGCCTATATATGCTTTGCTTGAAGGCATGTTTGTCGGCGCATTGTCGGCGACGTACGAAGCGAACTTTTCGGGCATCACGCTCCAGGCGGTGCTGTTGACTTTCGGCGTATTTCTTGCGCTGCTGTTGGCATATAAGACAAGGGTCATCAAGGTGACGGAAAACTTCAAGCTGGGCGTATTTGCCGCAACGGCGGGCGTTGCCATCGTTTATCTCGTCAATATCGTCTTGAATTTATTTTTCGGCATGAGCGTGCCTTATTTGCATGATACGGGTTGGATCGGCATCGGAATATCGCTCGTCATCGTCGCGATCGCGGCGTTGAACCTGGTTCTCGATTTCGACTTCATAGAGAACGGCTCCCGCTACGGCGCTCCGAAATACATGGAATGGTACGGTGCATTCGGTCTCATGGTCACATTAGTATGGCTGTATATCGAAATTTTGCGTCTGCTTGCCAAGCTCCGCAGCCGCGACTGATTGAACACTTATTTGGAAGGGTTGTTTCATTAACTTCATTTACCATTCGCCCAATTGCGCGATTGCGAAGTCAGCCATAGCCGACGGGGCATACGATGATTCCGTAGAACCTTATCAAACTTGAAAAGAGGTGTACGGAATGGAATTAATTGCCCCGGTCAGCACACAAAAATGCGCGCCGTATATTGGAAAACCGGTGTGCGCCGTGCTGCATGACGGTTCGCATGTTTTCGGATACCTGCAGCGTGTCGACGGCGGGAAGCTGATCTTATCCGGCAGCGCTTTAGGCGAAGGGACTGTTTCGGTAAGCAAGGCAAAGGCCAAGAAGCAGTTGAAGCAAAAAATGGACAAAGCGCAAACGAATTTCTACAGTCCATATTTCTACCCGCCCTATTTTTCCCCCGGATTATTCGCATTGGACTTGGCGCTTATTGCGCTGCTGTTCACCGTTCCTTTCTTCTTTTTCTGGTAAGGCAACGAATGCCGGATAAACTGTTTCGCAGCCGCTTAGGACGGATGATGCGGGCCGTCACAAGCGGCTTTAACGCGTTTATGGTTATAGGGTGTGGGACTATGCTATACTAATTTGAAAAAAGGAGGCGGAACCATTGATCGACGAAAAAGAACTGCACGGCGTTAGCGGCGATGAGCACCATTGCCACACGGACGGAGAGATGTCGGAACGGAAAAGCCACCATTCGGATAAAGTGAAAAGCAACTTGATCAGCCGGTTGAACCGGATTGAAGGCCAAGTACGCGGTGTGAAAGGCTTAATCGAGAGGGATGCATATTGCGACGACGTGCTGAACCAAATCGCCTCGATTCAATCCGCATTGAACGGGGTCGGGAAGCTGCTGCTGGAGCATCACTTGAAAAGCTGCGTACTGGAACGAATCCAAGAAGGCGATAACGAAGTCATCTCAGAGCTGCTTACAACCGTCAATAAATTGATCAAGTGACGCGGCAGTGATAATGATGACGATGATAAGACGTTTCGCCACAATGTCCATCTGCTTAACGCTTTCCATATTGACAGCATGCAGTACGGCGGGAGGCGGCTCCAACGGCGGCGGTCACGATCATGGCGGCGGAGACGCGCACGGGGGAGCCCACGATCACGGAAACGGCGGAGAACAGCCGCTGCAGGCTATCTTTTCTTTTCCGGCGGGAAACCCCACGGGAGGACAGGATACGGAGCTTGCAGTTCGAATTCAAGACACGAACGGCAAAGCGGTCGGGGAATTCGACATCAATCACGAGAAATTGATGCACCTGATTATTGTGAGCCGCGATTTGTCGTACTTCGGCCATATCCATCCGGATTATCAAGGAGCCGGTACATTTACGGTTTCGACCCGGTTCCCGTCCGGCGGCGAATATAAAATTTTCGCCGACTTCGTGCCTGCCGGAAGCTCGCAGACGACGATCAGCAAGTGGATTCGGGCTGACGGCAAGGAGAAGGCGGGTGCTTCGATAAAGCCGGATGAGAAGCTTGTAAAAGCCGCGGACGGCAAAGAGGTCGAGCTCACAGCCGACGGGTTGAAGGCGAACGGAGAAGCGACGTTGACCTTCACGATCCGCGACGAAGCGACGAAAGAGGAAATTCGCGACCTGGAGCCGTATTTGGGTGCCGTTGGCCATGTCGTCATCCTGTCCGACGATGCGGAGCACTACCTACATGTGCATCCCGCGGACGAGAAAGCGACCGGTCCGGATGCGGTCTTTATGACCTCGTTCCCACACGCCGGCACGTATAAGATTTGGGGTCAGTTTCAGCATGAAGATGAGGTTTTCACCGTTCCTTTCGTTGTTCAGGTTCCTTGATATGAAAGCCGTTGTTTCCCTCGGGGAAACGACGGCTTTTTTAAGCATGGAATCGCACAACGGTGCGAATCGTCATTCCACGGCTGATAGCCAAACAGATATGTTCTGATGTATAGTTTTGAGTAAAAAAGGTGATTGCATTGATAACGATACGCGAAGCCGAGGAGCGGGACGTACCGAGGCTGCTGGATATTTATAATCACGCCGTTCTCCATTCGACGGCAACGTTCGATTTGGAAGAGCAGACGTTGGAACAAAGATTGGAATGGTTTCGCAAGTTCGGCCCCCGGCACCCGATCATAGTGGCGGAAACGATGGGCGAAGTGGCCGGGTATAGCTGCTTGACCGAATTTCGGGCAAAGCCGGCGTATAGCCAAACGGCGGAGTTGTCCGTTTACTTGCATCCCTCCTGGCAAGGGAAGGGCATCGGAAAGACGCTGCTCGGGGAAATTGTGCAAAGAGGCAGACAGCTGGGATACCATGTGCTGATCGCCGGCATTACGGGAGGCAACGAACAAAGCGTCAAACTTCACGAACGGTTCGGCTTCCAGCTTGCGGGCACGTTTAAAGAAGTCGGATACAAGTTCGGAGCTTGGCAGCACGTTGAGTTTTATCAGCTGATTTTAGAAGCGGAGTAGGACCTTAGTTTTAATAAACAAAGAAAATTCGGATAATTTATCGAAAATTGTCGATTTACGTCTTGTCAGCTTAGTCCGACTAGCCTATACTGAACTCGTAGTCATATTCGTAAAAAACCGAAAAAGGCAAAGCATCCGAAAGAATGCGACGCAAAGCCGTGGGTCTAAGGCTCGGCGCAAGCCGCTGCTACGATTGCCAGGTTGCCGAAGAAGTGAACGTGTGAATTGTTCGCGTTACATACTTAGGGACCCGTGCGGCCGTTTGCGGCTTATTGCGGGTTTTTTGCGTCTTTTGGGGGAGGACTAATGATGTATACGGTTTTTCGAATATATTTTGCAGTGGCGGCGGTCTTTGGATTGCTTGCGGCCAACGCGGTGCTGGCCAATGAAAACAGAGCGGAATCGGAGCGTGAGGTTCGGGGGTACGGAAAGCGTATTGCGGCGGACGGAATGGATACTTCGGGTTATCGGTATAAAATCGTCTATGGCGGAAAGGTAGGATATATCGATGCGCAGGGGACTGTCGTTATCGAACCCCGATTCGGCGACGGCGGCTCGTTCTCGGAAGGATTGGCCGCTGTTGAAATCGGAGGGAAATGGGGTTTTATCGACGACAAAGGCCGTATTGCGGTGGCGCCTCAGTTTGGGCATGCATCCGAGTTTCATGAGGGCCGGGCGGCGATTGTGCATTCCGAAACGGGAAAAGCGGGTTTCATCAATCGAGAAGGGAAGATTGTAATTCCCGCAGTCTTCGATGAAATAGGCCGGTTCTCCGAAGGCTTGGCGAAGGCCGTGATCGGAGGCAGGGCCGGGTATATTGACGAACGGGGCATGTTTGTCGTTCCACCGCGCTACACTAAAGCAACCGACTTTCGGAACGGAATCGCAGCGGTAAGCGACGGGGGCTACGTAACCTATATCGATAAGCTGGGGGAACCTATATTTAATAACCGGTTCGGGCTTCAATCGGAAGGGTTTCGAGAAGGGCTTGCGCCGGCGGAAACCGGCGGCCGTTGGGGATACATCGATGTAACTGGGGAATTCGCGGTAGAGCCGCAGTTTGATATGGCGGAACCTTTTTCGGACGGGTTGGCGCTTGTAATGAAGGAAGGAAAAGTCGGATTCATTCGTCCGGACGGACAATTCGCAGTAAAGCCGGTGCTGGCGCTTGCGCACCCGTT
This sequence comes from Paenibacillus alkalitolerans, assembly GCF_016482785.1. Lineage (GTDB taxonomy): Bacteria > Bacillota > Bacilli > Paenibacillales > YIM-B00363 > Paenibacillus_AE > Paenibacillus_AE alkalitolerans. Next base: position 240,245 of record NZ_JAEMXM010000003.1, read on the forward strand.
CTCGGAAGGGTTGGCAGCTGTGTACGGCAAGGGCGGCATTTATTATATCGACACTCTGGGCGAGACGGTATTCGAATTGCCCTCTGACGTTGAAAACGCTTCGGATTTTAAGAACGGTTTAGCCAAATTCGTCTCCCGCGGCGCGATAGGCTATATCGATCGAACTGGGCAAACCGTATATCACCCGACAAAATAATGACGGTCGGTTGTCAATGACCTTCCGACACGAACCGCAGACCGACAATACCTATAAGGACGAATGATATAAAAAGGATTCTGATCCAATGTTTCGACTCGCGAAAGAAGATCATGCCGACCGCTACGCTTCCGACGGAACCGATGCCCGTCCAGACGGCGTATGCCGTTCCGATGGGCAGCGTTTGGAGAGATAAGGCGAGCAGATAGAAGCTGGCGCCTCCGAATAGGACGCTGGCGACGGTTGGCTTACGCTTGCGGAACCCTTCGGACAATTTCAAAGATATGACGCCGCCCACTTCCGCAAAGCCCGCCAAAACTAAGAATACCCAGGCCATTGTTATTCCTCCCCGGCGGTTTGCGGCGTCTTCCCGGCCGATTGTTCGGTTGACGTTAATTTCAGTCCGATAATTCCCGTGAGGAGTAAGATGATGAAGCAGATTTTAGCGGCTCCGGCGTCTTCGCCGAGAAACATCATTCCGGCGATGGCGGTGCCCGCGGCTCCGATTCCCGTGTATACGGCGTATGCGGTGCCCACCGGGAGCAGCTTCATGGATTTCGTAAAGAAGTACATGCTCGCAATAATGATTGCGACCGTCAATACGCTCACCGTCCGGTTTGTGAACCCTTCTGTATATTTCAATCCGATCGCCCAGCCGATTTCCAAGATGCCGCCGACGATGACATAAATCCATGCGGTGTTCATTGCAGGTTCCCTCCGGTAGAAGTGCTATGTAGCATTATATAGAATTTACGCCAAAAAAGAAAAAGACTGCCATTGAACTCTGTGTGAAGTTCGATAGCGGTCTTGTTTTGTAGAAATATTTAATCAATCGAATTGCACTTTAAATCCTATATTCTCGCGAAATTCCGCGGGAGGCACGCCCAATTTCTTTCCGAACACGGCGGAGAGCCGCGGCCCGGTACGAAAGCCCGTTTGCTGCGCGATCTGGCGGATCGGAAGCGTCGTGTGCGCTAGAAGATATTTTGCAGCTTGCAGTCTTACCTCCGTTACGTATTGAACGGGTGAAACGTTCATCACTTTGCTGAAGACGCGCTGAAGATGGAACGGGGAGACGAACGTCCGGGAAGCCAGCGATTGAAGCGTGATTTTCTCCGTGTAATTGCGGTCTATGAATTTCTTTACCGTCATTGCGAGCTGCTCGTCGGGGTGCCAGTGCAGCTCGTCGGGACGGCATCTTTTGCACGGCCGAAATCCCGCTTGCAGAGCTTCTTCGGCCTCTTGGAACACCCGGACGTTCGCTTTGGAGGGCGTTCGCGATTTGCACGAAGGTCTGCAGAAGATGCCTGTTGTAATCACGCCGTAATAAAACTTGCCGTCGAACTCCGCATCGCACTTCGCAATGGCTTTCCATATCGATTCATCCATATATCCGCCCTCCTTTTCTCCTATTATACCCGGTGATTATGCCGCATGTAACAGGCAGCGAATTACAAAGCAAGATATTGCAAGTGTGAAACCTTTCCGGTATCGTTACGTTAATAGTTTTGTTAGAGAGATAGAGGAGGGAGTTTAATAATGTTGCAAAGTTTCAGGTGGTTTGTGTTGTTGACCGTATTTACAGTTGTGTTGGCCGGGTGCGGCGCGACAAGCGGTAACGGCGGGGATGCCGGAGATGAGGTTGAAAGCGGCGAAGGAAGCGTGGAACAGCCGGCGGCGCAGACACCGGCCGAGGAGACACCGGGCGAGGAACCTGTGTCCGACGAGCAGACCGTGGAAGAACCTGTTGCGGAGGATGAGTCTGCAGCGGAGGAACCGACCGTTGAAACAGAATTTGTGACGGCGGGAGAACCGAAAGAGATAGAGACGACAATTGAAGGAATGCCCGAAAAGGTGACGGTTACTCCTTATACGATAGCTTCTTACGGCATTTCATACGACATGCGGACCGATATGGGGGCGCCCGAGGTTGACTCCGATACCCGCACGGTGACATATGCGACGCAGATGGGGGACGACGCCGCCAAAATCACGGTACAGGTGTTGGAGAACACGTCGGTGAACGACGCCGTCGCGCAGATGAAAGAGATAATGGCATCCGAAGGTTACGGCGGTGGAGGAGCGGTTGATGACAATGCGGATGCGGCATCGCTTCCTTTCAAGGCGGCGAATTACCAAGCCGACGGATATTACGCGGGGTTCAAAGTATTCGGCGTCGGGGAGCATTCGCTTGTTGTGAAACACAGCTACCCGTTCGATGCCGGAGACGGGATGGCCGCGGTCATGAACGAGATGTTGTCTTCGTTGGCCGTTAAGCAGTAAAGATGTAGCCGGTTCGCACTGTAGTGCGGCCGGCTTTTTTTTGCTGGGGGCAGGTGGGTCGTTGTGCTTGTTTCATAGTGAAACAAGGTGATGCACGGGTGAACCACGTTGTGTCGGAGTGAAGCAGGAGGCTGGTGAACGATTGCGCTTGTTTCATAGTGAAACAAGGTGATGCACGGGTGAACCTCGTTGTGTCGGAGTGAAGCAGGAGGCTGGTGAACGATTGCGCTTGTTTCATAGTGAACCAAGGTGATGCACGGGTGAACCACGTTGTGCCGAAGTGAACCAGGAGGCTGGTAAACGATTGCGCTTGTTTCATAGTGAAACAAGGTGATGCACGGGTGAACCTCGTTGTGTCGGAGTGAAGCAGGAGGCTGGTGAACGATTGCGCTTGTTTCATAGTGAAACAAGGTGATGCACGGGTGAACCACGTTGTGCCGAAGTGAAACAGGAGGTTGGTGAACGATTGCGCTTGTTTCATAGTGAAACAAGGTGATGCACGGGTGAACCACGTTGTGCCGAAGTGAAACAGGAGGCTGGTAAACGATTGCGCTTGTTTCATAGTGAAACAAGGTGATGCACGGGTGAACCACGTTGTGTCGGAGTGAAACAGGAGGCTGGTGAACGATTGCGCTTGTTTCATAGTGAAACAAGGTGATGCACGGGTGAACCACGTTGTGCCGAAGTGAAACAGGAGGCTGGTAAACGATTGCGCTTGTTTCATAGTGAAACAAGGTGATGCACGGGTGAACCACGTTGTGTCGGAGTGAAACAGGAGGCTGGTGAACGATTGCGCTTGTTTCATAGTGAAACAAGGTGATGCACGGGTGAACCACGTTGTGCCGAAGTGAAACAGGAGGCTGGTGAACGATTGCGCTTGTTTCATAGTGAAACAAGGTGATGCACGGGTGAACCACGTTGTGCCGAAGTGAAACAGGAGGCTGGTAAACGATTGCGCTTGTTTCATAGTGAAACAAGGTGATGCACGGGTGAACCACGTTGTGTCGGAGTGAAACAGGAGGCTGGTGAACGATTGCGCTTGTTTCATAGTGAAACAAGGTGATGCACGGGTGAACCACGTTGTGCCGAAGTGAAACAGGAGGTTGGTGAACGATTGCGCTTGTTTCATAGTGAAACAAGGTGATGCACGGGTGAACCACGTCGAAGTGAAACAGGAGGTTGGAGAGCGGGGGTATGTGTGGCGAAAGTGGGGGTCGAGGATTACTGAGATATACCGGGACTACGGGAAGTAAGATAAGTATGGGAAGTGCGAGAAAGTAGAGAAATATGAGAAAGTACTGGAAGTGCGAGGGCATATTAGTGATGCGGTCAAATCGGTACTTTCAAGGGTTCGATTATTGCGGCGCGGCCAAATTTCCCATACAATCGATTTGCGAGCCTGCGACGCGTGTGCCGTTCGCGGCTTTTTGTTTGCCTTCGAAGAGGAGTTGGAGAGATGGATAAACCATTGATAGAAACGACCGCGAGGCACCATGTCATTTTCGCCATTGTGACGCTATTGTATTGGACTTCGCTTTATACATACGTCCCGATTCTCTCTCCCTACTTGCTTGATCACCTAGAGATTGGGGCGGCACTAACGGGGATTGTGCTCGGGAGTTACGGACTGGTACAAGTACTGCTGCGGCTGCCGACCGGAATCGCTTCGGACCGGCTGAGGAAGCGCAAGCCTTTCATCGCTCTGGGCATGTTAACCGGAGCGTTGTCCTGCCTGCTGTTCGCCGCAGGCGAGCAGCCGGGCTGGGCGCTTGCGGGAAGAGCGGTGAGCGGTGTATGCGCTTCGGCGTGGGTGGCGTTTACCGTGCTGTATGCGGCTTATTACCCGAAGTACGGCGTAGGCAAAGCGATGAGTACGATCAGCTTTTTCATCGTTACGGGGCAGCTGATCGGCATGGGCTTGAGCGGTTGGTTGGCCGATGCCTACGGTTATAAGGCCACGTTCTATGCAGGCGCCATCGCCGGGGCGGCGGGGCTGCTGCTCGCATACGCCGTGAAGGAGCCTGCCGGAGGCGTGGCAAGGAACCCGATTCAATTCGCCGATGTCGCCGTCGCCATCCGAACACCGATGCTGTGGCGAGTTTCCATCCTGTCGATATTAGCGCATAGCGTTCTGTTTATTACGATGTTCGGCTTCACTCCGTCGTATGCAACATCCGCATTGGGAGCGTCGAGTTGGCAGCTAGGGTTGCTCAGCTTTGCGTTCATGGTTCCGCACGCGATGAGCCAGCTTCTGAGCGGCCGAATCATTGCGCCGAAGATCGGAACGTGGACCACGATCGGCATCGGCTTCGTCGCCAGCGCGGCTTGCACGGTGGCTATACCATTTGCGGATTCGATGCCGGAGCTGTATGTGACGCAGGCAGTCAACGGGCTGGCGCAAGGGCTGCATTTTCCCTTGCTGCTCGGGCTCTCCATTACCGGGGTTGCTGCCGGGAAACAGGCGACAGCGATGGGTTTTTATCAATCGGCCTACGCCGCCGGAATGTTCATTGGTCCGTTCTTCGCGGGCTGGGTGAACGAGTTTGGCGGCCTTGAAGCGGGCTTCTGGTTAGGGGGAGCGATCGCTGCGGTGTCTTTGGCGGTGACGATTTACTATGCGCGTTCGCATGAAAGGGAATTGAAAGCGAGAGCGGAATGATTTTTTGTGTTTTTTATAAAAGATGCAGCCGTTCTATAGGTGTTTTTTTGAATTTTTTATTGTTGGTGGAATCGCCATTGACCGCTCAGCTAACGGGCAGTTATCTTCAACTACTTACGTTAAAATATGGTGATAAGTGGTCAAGTCATCGAACAATTAACTCATTTTGTTATACGTAGATTGAGGTGGGATAAATGGCTCAGTTCCAGGTTACTCAAACATTTTCATGTAGCCTTTAACAGCTCCCTTCAGGTGACTGGCAGTATAATGGATATTAAGAAAATTAATGATCTTTATAATATTTCGTTTGAATGCTCAGATAAAGATGAGATAGAACTATGGGAAATGTTGAATTTGAATGGCGATGTATTAAAAATTTGCTAGTCATGATTAAGCTATCGGATACGATAGTGCAAGACCCCCTTCACGGGCAATTAAATTTGAAGGATAAAGGGAACTGTTGTATTGACCTCGAATCCAATACAGCAAACGTAGTGTTGGAGGTACAGATGATAAAATTAGCCGTAATAACCGATATTCATGGAAACAGCCCCGCATTAGCGGCAGCGCTTCATGATATTTCTTCTAGGGGCGTAGATCACATTTATTGCCTGGGGGATGTGGTCGGCATTGGACCCGATTCCAACGAAGTTCTTGAATTGCTATTTTCACGAACCGATGTTTCTTTCGTTGTAGGTAATCATGATATAGCGGTAATGGCCGCTTTTCGTGGAGAGGATGCTCCAAATGGGCATCACAACGAACGGCACCACCACGAATGGTTGGCTGACAGAATCAACCCTGTGTACATCGAAGAGATGAGCAAATGGCCAAAACAGCTAATCATCAATCAATTCGATAAACAACTGCTATTCACTCATTATCATCTCAATCAAGATGGCTGGTTTTTGTCCATTGAAAGGAACCCGACGACGGAGAATTTAGATCAACTCTACAAAGGTACGGAGTATAATTTGGTGTGCTTTGGTCATCGTCATATCGTCCACCACTTTGTTTCTAGCAAAAGATCTTATTTTAATCCTGGTGCATTAGGATGTTATGATAAACCGCTTGCAAGATACGGCATTATTACGTTAACGGAGAATGCGACCAGCGAAGAGGAAATCGAGGTGCCCTACGACAATAAGGAGTTTTTGCAATCTTATCATCGGCTGCAGGTACCTGAACGGGAATTTATTCTGAAGATATTCCATGGGGGGGCAATTAACTTAGAAGCGATTTGTTGACGGGTACGTTAGCAAAAAAATCACAGGAGCAGTTCGCCCGGGGCGAGCTGCTCCTGATCGTTGAAGTAACCGCCAGTTTAGTTCAAAAGCAGGTGTGGAGTATCCTTAATATGTGGTAATTTCATTATTATAAAATAATTGGGGAGGGGCCACATTTGCAGCTGTCTAACCTGATGGATGCCTTCAATGCATATGAACAGAATGCTGAACCCGTAAGCAAAGGTCCTCACGATCTAGGTAATGCAAATCACATACTAGTTATGCCTACTAGCTCCAGAAATCGTGAGAGAGCACTGGTCGTGTACGAGTCACGACGCCTTATAAACACCGTGGGCACTTTTCTGTACGGTTCCGGTAATGGATGACAGCTAAGTCCTCCCTGCATCCGTGATTCAACCATAGATATTGGTAAAACGGTGACTCCTAGCCCGTTTTCAACGCATCTAAGAACACCCTCTAGAGTGCCATATTCCATAACTTTCATAGGATCATAGCCATTGTTCTCTAGCCATTGCTGCCAACGACCCAAGTAGATACAATGCGCGAATGACGAAAGGAGTGGTTCATTTAAAATCGACTCTAATTGGAATGGTTCTGGAGAGAAACGTGTAATCAAAACTAGAGATTCTTCAAATACAGGGTATTCTACAATTTCCGGATGAAGAATTGGGCCATCCACAAATGCGCCGTCTGCCTTGTATTTAAGAATTGCATCAACCTGATCTACGGTAGGTGCCATATGTAAGCTTAATTCAACTTGTGGGAATTTCGTGTGATATTGTGCAAAAATCAATGGCAAACGCGTAGAAGCAGTTGACTCCATCGCTCCGATACACAAGGTGCCCCGCGGGGCAGAAGAAAGTTTAACTGCCTCAATCGCTTCCTCGAAATCGTGAAGCAACTTGTTTATACGCGGCAACAGTTCACGTCCTGCAGGCGTTAAGGCTACCCTCTTATGATATCGATATAACAGAGGAACGCCCAACTCTTGCTCCAGGCGTTGTATTCGTGCAGTAACGTTGGACTGTACATAATTCAATTTCTCAGCAGCTTTTGTAATGCTTTGCTCAATTGCTACTGCCTTAAACACCTCCAAAGATCGAATATCCAAAACATTCCTCTCCTTATTTGCATCACAAAATGTGATTATGATTAGACTGTTTTTTGATTTTACATGATGCATGGAGGTATGTAAACTTTTAGTCAATAAGGGGGGAATTGATTTGCACCAAAACCACTGAGCCAATACCGTCGTTAGCTGGTGATGAAGAGGAGGTAAATTGGAAAAAGGAAGTTTTAGTCGGGGCTAAGTGCACAAACGTTACTATTATAATGGAGGGGACCACATGATTTCGAAGGTCAATTTACGAGATAAGTTTTCGCAAATACTGGATTATTGGAATCCCAGAATAGGTGGAGAATTGAACGATTCATACGTGAAATTGGTAAAAATCAAGGGAGAATTCATTTGGCACCACCATGAGCATGAAGACGAAATGTTTTTTGTATGGAAAGGGCGACTGCTAATCCGTTTGAGGGACGGGGATGTAGCTATTAACGAAGGGGAGTTTGTAATTATCCCTAAAGGAGTTGAACATCAGCCAATCGCTGAGGAAGAGGTGCATTTATTTTTAATTGAACCAAAAACCACCCTAAACACGGGAAATGTGGTGAATGAACGTACCGTTTCGAATCCTCTACGAATTTAATGAAACGCTTATCAGTGTAAAGTCAATATGCACCATAACTATAGCCATAACAATTGGCCAGCCGATCGGTTATAGAAATCCTTTGATGAAAGCGACAGAAACGTTCCACTTGGAGTAGATCAAGCGCCAGAATGTGATGGGTAAATTACTCTTAAGATCTTACGGAGTACGATAGCATCATGACGAACGGGCTTCCATTTTACGTCAACCTGTTCCGCTAACCAGGCATTAATGTTATCGGGCAGGTTCGGATATTGACTTAACACGGGCCTTATGGTAACTTTTGGTTAATTAAATAAACGTGAGGTGAGTGCGATGGTAACATTCCAAATTGAGATCAACAAACGAATAACGGTGTTTCATCTCGCTCATCTACAGTCGGAGGCTTTTCTTTAAGATCAGCTGAGGAACGTGTTGTTAATTAACAAACATGTTTTCAGTGAACAGCCAAGACCATGGTCAGATGATGCCATGGTCTTTTTGTGTTCCAAAAAAATGAAAAGGGGAAGATTATCTTCAACAAAATCAGAATCGCCTACGGAGAACAACTTGAAAAGTTCAAACCAATCTTACGGAAAGCGTATCAAAGCATATACAACTATCAGCTGGATCGCTCACCTGATAATGAGTTGCAAATGCGCAAAGCCATAGACGCGACAAGGGAGATATTGGAGTTTTTCGCAAACCATATGCCTTATGCAAAAGGCAAATATATATTTGCCCTGCGAAGACTGGAAGAAATAGCTCCGTTTGACCTCATTATGTGTTTTGATCAAGCGATCTTTGAGATGCATGTATGGGAGACGCTTTCGGATCTAGGGGTCAAGGGCGGGGAATGGTCGAAAAGCAACCCATGGAGCAAGGAGCTTCGCGCGTTATTGGATGAACGTCAAGCGGTTCGCCATGAAAACAACCTGAATGCGGAAGAGGAGTTTCTGGTAAGCGGCACTACCGCATGCAGAGGAAGCGCTCAAGGACGGGCCTGCATCGCTTTGGATAAAGAACATTTTCATAAAATAAAAGAAGGGGATATTCTGGTCACAACAATGACAACCCCCGACTTTATTAAGGTAGCCCACCTGATTTCTGGTATCATTACAGACCGTGGCGGAGTGGTCTGCCATGCAGCGATTTTAGCCAGGGAGTTCAACATTCCGTGTGTTGTAGGATGTCAAACTGCAACAACGACCATAAAGGATGGGGATCAGATTCGTTTGGACGCGACTGCTGGCGTTGTATTGGGTGTGATCGAATGAATCGCGAGCGATACTTGGTCCCATTAGAGGATGCCACAGATCCGTTTAAATTTGGAGGCAAAGCGGCACAATTAAACCTTGCGCTTCAACACAAGCTGCCCGTACCAAAAGGATTTGCAATTTCCGATTCCCTGCTGAATCAATTTGTATCGGGTGAAATCTCATTGGAAAGTGAGCTGTCTCAGGTTTTGAATGAACTGGGGCCGATTGCTGTCAGATCGTCCGCTGTCGGCGAAGATAGTCAGCACAAAAGCTATGCAGGGCAATATGTTTCCTTCTTAAACGCAGATTCGATCCCATCGGTTGAAAAAGCGATCATTGCTGTTCGTAAATCGGCATTTTCTAAGAGAGTGAAGCTTTACAATGAAAGGTTCGGGATCACAGATATACCCAAGATGGCGGTTATTCTTCAACAAATGGTTGCTGCCGAGGTGTCGGGGATCCTTTTTACGCAAGACCCTGTCTCTAAAGCAGACGAGATCATTATCGAAGCCAGTCTGGGTCTTGGTGAATCGATTGCATCTGGCCAAGTGACACCTGATTTTTTTCGATTAAGCATGGCGGGCCAGATTCTTGAACGAAGGGCAGGAGATAGAACCGATCCATCCATATGTCTGAATGAAGTAGAACTTCAAAAGCTTCATGAGTTAGCAGTCCGTTGCGAACAAGTATTTGGTAAAGAGCTCGATATCGAGTGGGCGTTCGATCAACAAAAGCTCTACCTGCTCCAGTGCAGGCCCATAACCTGTTAAGTGTTTTTTGAAAATAGACATTGAATTCTAGTCCGAACACGCCGAGTCTGTCAGAGCGGCGCGAAATCTCCACATCGCCGACTTCTACTGCCGCTTTCTTGTGGTGGATGATATTTGGATTCCTCTCGCTGAGTCCATGCTGATTGAGCGGTTCAAGCTTGTATGGAATCGGGTGTTGGACGGCTTCGGCAACCACGACCCCGGCAAAGGCAGGTACAACGGTATGATGCCGCAGTGGGATTGCTTCCCCGACGCGCTTGGCGGAACGGTTACAGCCGTGCGCTAATACTGCAGAGCAGTTGGCCGAGCGGGTTGAGAAGTATTTAAACAGTTTCCTTAGTGACACCGCCATAGATTAAGTTGTCAGAGGAGATTGAAAATTATGAAGATTAGTCAATTGTTGGGGCTTCGTTTTGGGAAAACAAGGGAAAATGCTGTTGAAAAATTCGTGAAAGTTATGCAATACTATCTATAAAATTATGAATTAAGGGGGATCCGATTATGGAAACCGTTGCGCCCAAAAGATGCGACACACTGGTCGGCGCGCTGGCCGCCATCGCGGCGGCTATGGGTGCGGACGCCCTGCTGAACCCCCAAAGGCTTGGGGCGGTGTTGAGGGATTATTTGCCCAATAAAGATTTAGAACGGAATACATTAAAAAACGCGTTTGGTTTGAGCATACCCGAAATATTGAAGGGCGCGCGCGGAAAACCGCAGCGACGAGCAGCAGGTAGTGGTTGCACGGTGCGTGACAATGTTGGTGGATAAATGGGGGACGGCGCAGAATCTTGCAGGTGATGTGGTGTGGACGTATGCCGAGGCGTTGAGGTTTGAGGAAAGGCCAGAAACCGCGCCCGGGTTGCAGCCCCTTCAACCAACCGCGCCGCAGGCGGCGTTAAAGGTGAAACGGTGGCCTAAAGATACCATAGCGGCGGGTTATCGTCATACCGTCGGGCTTAAATCGGACGGCACGGTGACGGCTGTGGGTGATAATAAATATGGCCAATGTGATGTAAGCAACTGGCGCGATATGGTGGCGGTTGCGGCGGGTAATGCTCATACGGGTAATGCTCATACAATCGGGCTTAAATCGGACGGCACGGTGGCGGCTGTGGGTTGGAATAAGCATGACCAATGCGATGTAAGCGGCTGGCGCGATATAGTGGCGGTTGCGGCGGGTTGGCGTCGTACCGTCGGGCTTAAATCGGATGGCACGGTGGTGGCTGTGGGTCGAAATAATGAAGGCCAATGCAATGTAAGCGGCTGGCGTGATATGGTGGCGGTTGCGGCTGGTGACTGGCATACCGTCGGGCTTAAATCGGACGGCACGGTGACGATTGTGGGTAATAATCGGTATGGCCAACGCAATGTAAGCGGCTGGCGCGATATAGTGGCGGCAGCGGCGGGTTACCTTCATACCGTCGGGCTTAAATCGGACGGCACGGTGGTTGCTGTGGGTCGAAATAATAATGGCCAATGCAATGTAAGCGGCTGGCGTGATATTGTGGCGGTTGCGGCGGGTGACCTTCATACCGTCGGGCTTAAATCGGACGGCACGGTGGTTGCTGTGGGTCGAAATAATAAAGGCCAATGCAATGTAAGCGGCTGGCGCGGTATTGTGGCGATAGCGGCGGGTAGTAATCATACCATCGGCCTTAAATCGGACGGTACTGTGGCGGCTGTGGGTTGGAATGAGCATGGCCAATGCAATATAAGTGGCTGGCGCGATATTGTGGCGGTTGCGGCGGGTTGCGCTCATACCGTCGGGCTTAAATCGGACGGCACTGTGCCGGGTGTGGGTACTAATCAGGATGGCCAAAGCAATGTAAGCGGCTGGCGCGATATTGTGGCGGTTGCGGCGGGTTGCGCTCATACCGTCGGGCTTAAATCGGACGGCACGGTGGTTGCTGTAGGTGATAATGAATATGGCCGATGCGATGTAAGCGGCTGGCGCGGCATCCAACTACCCGGCAATTAGTTTTCAATATTAATAATACATATAATAATGAAAGCCATGCGCCGATTTCCCTCGCATGGCTTATGTTTTGTATTAATATCCAAATGTTTTACAGTCTTTTTCATGCAAAATAGATTCACAACTCTCCACTCTTTCATAACAAAGTATAAACATCAGAATCATACCCGCTACGGGTATAACCACCTTTTCGAACTGGGTTCTTACGAGAGAAAAAATACCGGCGTTCCACCCCGCTGGGTCTGGCAGACTTGCCCAGCAATTTCCCCGACTTTGGTGTTTACCTCGTCGAACATTCCGGTGAAATTGCTTGACCGCGTCCGTCTTAACCGGTGAATATGCTCATCTCGGCATCTACCCGATTCCCGAAAATTTCAGATACGCTCAGACAAGTCTTGTCCGGCGAAAAGACAGGTATGCAAGTAAAGCGTTTACAGCGTTCTCAAAGTTGATTCGGGAGTCAATGTCATAATACTTGCATGGAGGTCCCTGAAAGTGAAAATAAGCAAGTTATCCCGATTGACCAACGTCAGCATTCGTTCCATCCGGCATTACGAAAATAAAGGGTTGCTGCAAGCCGACAGGCTCGAGAACGATTACCGGAGTTTCGCCGAGTCTGCAATCGATCGAGTCGTGGCGATCCAATTATACTTGAAGCTCGGGTTGACGACAGATGAAATTAGAGAGCTGTTCAAGGATGAGATCGCAAATCCTGACGATTACGAGTATTGCGAAGCTATGCTGGCCATGTACGAAGAGAAATTGACCCAAGTCGATCGTCAGATCGCGGCGCTTCAACAACTGAAGATATTATTGAAACGTCAAATATCTCTCACGTTGTCGAAAAAATAAACAAGGAATATATGTGTTATCAGACGGTCGTCAGCCGAGCTCTCCAAGTCCGAGAGGCGTGGGTAAGCCATCGAGGCTGGCGGAATTTTTCTCCCGTCTGTATTGCTTCAGCCCTTCCTCGCCTTTTTGTTCGGCCCATCGCCGCAGCGTATCCCGATCCCCGGAATAAGACATTAACGGGACTGCATATCCGCAAGAGGTTTGGACCTTATGGACGTCAATCGAAATGATTTGTCTCGCGCCCTGAAGAGGGGGAAAGAGAGGGTACAGTGCGTCCCATTCGGCGGAACCGGGCAATATGACGCTTCCCGTGCCGTACAATCTCAATATGCTCGGCGGTCCTTCGAAGGCGCAGAACATGATCGTGACTCTCCCGTTCTCATGTATGTGCGCGCTCGTTTCATTGCCGCTGCCGGTCAAGTCCAAATACGCCACACGATTCGCGGATAGCACACGCAACACGTCATGGCCTTTCGGCGAAATATTGACGTGCCCATCCTCGGACAGCGGCGCCGAACCTACGAAAAACATACGCTGATTGGTTATAAACCGCTCGTGCTCCGGAAGCAATGCGTCGAACTGTTTTCCCATCCTAATCTCCCCATTTCCGTATATCATTTGTGGAATAAGTATTCGATTGTCTCCGATAAATTCCTATCGCCTGCGCGTGAAACTGAAAAAAAACTTGTTGCCAAGACAGCCGGGCGCATGCTAATATCTTACATCAAACGGAAGGGCTTCTAGGGATCCGGACGGGAACACCAGGTTGAGCGAATCAGCGCGTAACAGCAACCGTGTCCGAACCGAGCGAGGCCGGCGATCCGCAATAGCGCGCCACACCGTAAGGGATAAAAGACCTTCGGCAAGTTCCGCCCCAGGGCGAACTTGACGGAGGTCTTTCTTGCTTTACCGGGGCGCAGAGACAAAGAGATGGAACGAGGGGAGAGAGTTACCGTGACGGCAATTAGCATCCAAGGATTGACGAAGACGTTTCGGGCTAAGCGTAAGGGAGAGGGATTCGCAGAAGCAGTGAGGTCCCTGTTCAAGCCGCAATACGTGGAAAAGACGGCGGTCGAAGGAATAGAGTTCACAGTCGAGCAGGGCGAAACGGTAGCGTTCCTCGGTCCGAACGGCGCCGGCAAATCGACCACCATCAAGATGCTGACCGGCATACTTCATCCGACCGGCGGCAATGCGAGCGTACTCGGCTACACACCCTGGCACGACCGCACGAAGCTGTCATACCGGATAGGCAGCGTGTTCGGCCAGAAGTCGCAATTGTGGTATCACCTGCCGCCGACCGACACGTTCGAGCTGATGAGCCGCGTGTACGAATTGCCGCGGGGCGATTTCAAACGAAGGCGGGACCTTCTCATCGAACGGTTTCGGCTCGAGCCGTATCTTCAGACGCCGGTGCGCAAGCTGTCGCTCGGCGAGCGGATGAGATGCGAGCTGGCGGCGGCGCTGCTGCACCGTCCAGAGATCGTCTTTCTGGATGAACCGACGATTGGGCTGGATGTCATTGTGAAGCAGCACATCCGGGAATTGATCCGAGAACTGAACCGGCAGGAGGGGACGACGTTCTTCCTCACCTCGCACGATCCGGGCGATATCGAGCAGCTGTGCAGGCGGGCGATCGTCATCAATCACGGGCGCGTCATTCTTGACGATCAAGTGGCGACGATGAAGCGGGAGCTGCTGACGCATAAGACGATCAAGCTGCTGCTGGCGGAGCAGCCGGAAGATCTACGCATATCCGGCGGAGTTACAGTTATTAATCGATCCGAAAACGAGCTGACTCTGTCGGTTGACACATTGAATACAACGATCGAAACGGTGCTCGGCGACATAGTGAGCGCCTGCCGGATCCAAGACGTTACGATCGAGGATCCGCCGATGGAGGACATCATCGCGCACATCTATGAGAAAAGAGGAGGCGGTGGCGCATGAACGGCGCGGCAGCAATAGCGTTCTGGCGCAAATACCCCGCCGTTGCGCGCATTACGCTGCGAAATCAGCTTGCCTATTTGCTCGATTTTTTCGTCAGGACCTTGTTCTTGATTATCATCCTCTACATCTTCATGCAGCTGTGGGGCGCAACTTACCAAGGGGAAGGAGAACCGGTCATCGCAGGTTACTCGTTTTCCCAGATGATCTGGTATTTGATTATTTCCGAAGCGCTCACGCTCGCTTTTCCAAGCTTGTCCCTTCGCATCGAGGAAGAGGTAAAGAGCGGCGACGTCGCTTACCGGCTGACGAGGCCGATCGGATATATCGGCTTCCATTACGCCTCTTATCTCGCGGAAGTGACGCTGCGGGTCGGCGTGAATCTAGTTGTAGGCGCTGCGCTCGGCATTCTCGTTTTCGGATGGCCTTCGTTCGGATGGGGTTGGGGCGCATTCGCCGCGGTGGCGGCGGGCGCGTTGACGGTGAACTTTTTGCTAAATATGATCGTCGCCTTATGCGCGTTCTGGGTCGAGGAGACGCTCGGCATCGAGTTTGTGTACAAGAAGCTGCTGTTCACCGTCGGCGGCATGCTGATGCCGCTCGAGATGTTCCCCGGATGGCTGCAGGACGTATGCCGTTGGCTTCCGTTCCAGGCGGTGCTTTATATCCCGGCGAAGACGGTGACGAACTTCAGGCCCGAGGAGCTGGGAGGCATGCTGGCGGTTCAATGGGGGTGGGTGGCGGCGCTGCTTGCTGTCGTGCTGATCATATACAGGAAAGGGGTGCGGAAGCTGAATGTTAACGGCGGTTAGCAGAGCCCGATCTTTGGCGTTGTTTTTATGGACGTGTTGGAAATGCAATTTGACCGGAGCCATGGAGTTTCGAGTCTCCTTCTTATTAACCGCCGGCATGATGTTATTAAACGATTTCGTCTGGATTTTCTTCTGGAGCGTGTTTTTCGACCGGTTCAAGGTGGTGAACGGGTGGGAGCTTCAAGACGTTATGATGCTTTGGGCGGTCAGCGCCGGCGGATTCGGCATTGCGGCTACCCTATTCGGCAATATGAATCGGATCGCCTCGATGGTGGCGAACGGACAATTGGACGTGTATCTCGTGCAGCCGAAACCCGTATTGCTTCATGTACTGGTGAGCCGCATGTCGGTGTCGGCTATCGGGGACGCTTCTTTTTCCGTATTGCTGTACGCTATGTTCGGAGACGGTTCGTGGATCGGATTTTGGAAATACGTCTTGGCGCATATCGTGTCGGCCGCGATTTTTCTATTCTTCTGTGTCGCCGCCAATTCGCTCGCCTTCTGGTTCGGCAACGCGGAAGGGCTCAGCCAGCAATTGTTCGTGTCGCTCATTTCGTTCTCGACGTACCCGACCGATATTTTCCGCGGCGCTGGGCGGCTAATCATCTTCACGGCCATTCCGGCCGGGTTCATCAGCTATATGCCGATCGGTCTCATGAGAGACGCGGTTGAGATCGATTTCTTGGTAGGCGCCCTGGCGATGTCGGCCGGGCTCGCCGCCGGTGCGACGTGGCTGTTCTACACAGGTCTTAGGCGCTACAGCTCGGGCAACTTAATGACGATGCGGAGTTAGGGGCGTATGGTCGTTTCTCTCAGCACAAACACTTCCAGCAGTTCGTCGTCGGCTAGGCGTATATCGGTTTGCATGACCGCAATTTCGCATTCGAGCGCAGAAGAGATGCTCTCCCACAGCGCCTTGTTGTGCATTGTCCGCTCCATCTCAAGCAGAGGCTTGTCGATGCGTATGCCGCGCACGGTGGTGCGGGGGAACTTGCGCTCGATGGCGGGCAGTCCTTTCGATAAGATTACTATTTTGTTACCTTGTGCGATCACCGTCGTTTCCGTAGGCTCCATACCTGTTAATCGCTGTTTAACACTGTTGTACGCATAACGAATCTTGTCTTCGATCGGCGGTTGAGTTTGATTTTCATTGTGCATGACCGGCAATCCTCCTTGGCTTGGTTATCACTGTCTCTAATAGTTTGGAATAATATGGTGATAATAATACCTTGGTACATGACACAAAATGTGCTGCAGCCAGGAGGATCGTCAAAATGAATCTCATAGACGTCATTCGAACGCGAAGAAGTATCGGGAGAGTAAAGGAAGACGATATTGATCGCGGCGTTATTCAGCAGCTGCTTGATGCGGCGGTATGCGCTCCCAACCATAAGAGAACGGTGCCGTGGAAATTTTTCGTAATGGCTGGCAAAGGCCGTTCGCGCTTGGGTCATGCGTATGCGGAAATATACCGGGCGGATCATCCGGATGCGGACGAAGCCGCGCTCGAGAAGCAGCGGGCGAAAGCGTACCGCGCGCCGGTCGTCATAGCGGCCGCATGCGTTCCTTCCAAAGCGGCTAGCGTGATCGAACTCGAGGAATACGCCGCGGTGTATGCGGCTATTCAAAATTTGCTGCTCGCCGCGCACTCGCTCGGGTTGGGCGCAATTTGGCGAACGGGAGAACCGGCGTATTCGACACTGATGAATCAGGCGTTTGGTCTTGACAGCCGGGCTAAAGTGCTCGGCCTGATCTACATCGGAATTCCCGACATGGAGCCGCCACGCATTTCGTGTACGCCTGCAGCGGAGAAAACGGTTTGGATCGAAGAAGAATGAAGCGCCAAGCCGCCCTCCTTGCAGGGCGGCTTCCGCTATTTCTCGGAATACTCCGAAACATATGCTAGTAAGTAACATCGGTTTTCCATTATTTGTGTCGATTTCGGCTAATTGCCGGCGATACGGTCAAATAGCGGAAAGCGCAGTACCTTATATCGGTGAAAATTGCCTTTCCTCAGAAATAGCGGAAAAGCGGTTACCTACTTGCTTCCAACGGTTATGATAGAATGTAATAGGTATAAGATAAGTCGGATAATGGGACTGCCACCGGCATTCGGGACCGTGCAAGCGAAAATTTTTCGGTTATAGCGTGTGAAACCTGCTTTCAGAGCGCCGTAACCGGAGTTGCTCCGGTTAGGAGGGCGAAGCGGGCTGAAAATGAGTGCCGTAACCGGAGTTGCTCCGGTTAGGAGGGCGTAGCGGGCTGAAAATAAGCGCCGTAACCGGAGTTGCTCCGGTTAGGAGGGCGTAGCGGGCTAAAAATGAGCGCCGTAACCGGAGTTGCTCCGGTTAGGAGGGCGAAGCGCGCTGACAATGAGTGCCGTAACCGGAGGTGCTCCGGTTAGGAGGGCGTAGCGCGCTGAAAATAAGCGCCGTAACCGGAGGTGCTCCGGTTAGGAGGGCGTAGCGCGCTGAAAATAAGCGCCGTAACCGGAGTTGCTCCGGTTAGGAGGGCGAAGCGGGCCCCACCGTGCAATTTTCGGTTTCAGCGTTTGTAAGCCTGTTGTTCACATTTATACGACGGCCACATGTTATAAGATAAGATCAAAAGAATGACCTTACGTGAGCGTTTGGGGAGTGGAGACATGTATCGAATTCCGCTGCGTCTGTTGGCAGGACTTTTATCCGCGGGCATTTTTCCGTTTATATTATTGGCAGCGGTATGGTTGATAGAGGGCAATAACGGTGCGCCAGTTCCCGCCGCGTGGGCGGGCATTCTTTTCCTGTATACCGCCCCAGCGTTTCTAATTGCCGGCACACTGTTCTCGGTTGTGATCGATTCGATCGTGAACTCCGTCGGATTGCAAAGAGCCGTCTTATCTTACGGACTGAAACTTGTGTTGTATCCGATTGCCGGGATTATTTCTTTGATGTTCTACGTTACGATGCTAACCGGGGGGTCGGTCGGCACCGGCGAAGAAGCGGGCGGTATGGCTTTGCTTGGCGCGCTTGCCTCGCTCACTTACTTCCATGTTTGGCTGGCACTGCAGGAGCTTGCAAATAAAGGCGGCGCATTCGAAGGACCGGCACCAGAGCCTTTCGAGACGGAGCGGCTGAGGCTGATCCCGTGCACGCCGGAGGCGTTTCAAGCGGCGCGGGAACAAGGCTACCCCATAGGAAGCCACATCGATTATTACATGACTGAGTTGAAGAGGGATCCCGGATTGATCGGATGGGGAATATGGCTCGTGCAGCTCTGCGATAGCGGAAAAGTCATCGGCGATGCCGGATTTAAGGGTAAGCCGGACAGATCCAAGAGCGTGGAGCTCGGCTACGGCTTCGTACCGGAAGCATGGGGACAAGGGTACGCGACGGAGACTGCGAACGCGCTCGTCCGGTGGGCGTTCGAACAGGGGGTTTCCCAGGTGACCGCGGAGACGGAGCGCAGCAACGCGGCATCCATTAACGTGCTGCGGAAAGCGGGCTTCACGCAGTATCATGAAACAGACCGTTTCTTCTATTGGCAGATCCATATCGGCGCGAAACGTTTGCAAAGCGAATAGTATGCGCGGTTAATCGTTAATCCCGCGAAATTGCTTCCGGTACGCGCTCGGCGTTAAGCCTTCGGACTTTGCGAAGCATTGCGTGAAATACGAAACATGCGTGAAACCGACGTCTTCGGCGATGCGGGACACAGGGTAATCGGTGTTCATTAGAAGCAATTTGGCCTGCTCCAGACGGTATTGATTCAAATATTCCAACGGCGTGCAGCCGAACACTTGATTCATGCAGCGGGCGATATAGGTCGGATGGAAATTGAGCGTTTCTCCCATCTCTTTATAATGAATCTGTTCGCGGTACGCTTCTCTTAAGAAACCGGCGGTTTTCTCGGCGACGGCGATGGAAGACGAGTTCGCCCCGTACTGCTGCTCGCCGTTCAAGTCCCGAAGCACCTCTTGGAATACCGTCTGCTGCTGCCAGCGGGAGGAGGGACGGTGATGGCGGTTCAAGTCGATCAGATGCTTGCACTCGCTGTAAGTTTTCGACGGCAGCGTCAGCTTGCAAAACTGCGGCAGCACCAAAGTGAAATGCTGTACCGGCAACCGCTTCAATTCATTGTACGGATTCACTTCATCGAACGGATACAGACGTTTGCCCCCCGGACCGGCTTCTTCCTCTGAAATGCTCCCCCACATGCCCGAGGTTTGAAAATGCACCCAAAAAAACCGCGTCTCCTTCTTCGCAGGCTCGATCGGAGTATAGCTGCGGTCGGGGCGCATGATGAATGCGTGCCCTTTCGTCACCCGAAACTGCTTCCCTTCATCGCCTTCGGCAACCGCGATTTTTCCCCTCACCACGACAATAAGCTTAAATACCCCCATGTTGGCGCGATGCGGATGCATTTTGCCCGGAGGGTAAATCTTCTCTCCTCCTACGATGTAATGCGGGAGCGGGGGCGCTTTGAATTGCAGAAAGTCCATATATTTTCTACCCCTTTCTTCGCGTGACGGGCGAGAAGCTTGACTGGCACGGAAGTTACAATTGTGACATTATAAGTTGAGAAGGTGGCTATGCCTCTACCATTATATCAAATACGATAAGTTCATATGTTGAAAAAGGATTTGCATTTACGGAGGGGGAGACACCGTACCGTGGAGCACAGTAGTATCTTTAAGGAGCACATCGTTCGTCACCGTTGGCCTTACCTGTTCGGATTTTTGCTCGTTACCGCTTCATCGCTGCTGCAGCTTCTCATTCCAATGCTGATGGGGGAATTTACGGATCGTTTGGAACAGAAGCTGCTGACGGCGGAAGGGATCGGCTACTTGGCGCTGGGCATCGCCGGCGCGGCGCTCGGCACCGCCTTCTTTCGCTCCGTGGGCCGCATTTACTTGTTCAGGCTTGCGAGGGAGCTTGAAATGAGGGTGCGCAACGATCTGTTCACCCACTGGGAGCGTCTTCCGGTGCAATACTATAACAAGCAGCGCATAGGCGATCTGATGGCGCACGGAGTAAGCGACGTCGGCGTCATGCGCGAAGTGACGATGGGCGCGTATTATCAAGTGATGGAAGCGGTCGTGCTGATCGGCGTGACGGTTATCGCCATGGCCGGATCGATTTCGCCGCTGTTGACGTTCTTGACGCTGCTGCCGCTTCCGCTGCTGACCTTGCTCGCCTACCGGTTTCACCGCACCGTGCAGAAGCAATCCTCGGATGTGCAGGTTGCGATCGGGGAGATGACGAGCAAGGTGCAGGAATTCGTCGCAGGCATACGCGTGGTGAAGGCGTTCGTGCAGGAAAAGCACGAGATCGGCAAATTTGAACGAGCGAACGGCCTGTCCGTGGAAACAAACAAGCGGTTCGTCCGCACGAACTCGATGTTTAACGGCGCGAGCCACGCGATTGTAGGCGTCAGCTTTCTCGTCTCGGTCATATATGGCGGCGTCATGGTGCTGCAGGACGTCATAACGCTCGGCGAATTCGTCGCATTCAATACGTATTTGGCGCTGTTGATCGGTCCGATTGAGAATATCGGCCGCGTGATGAACGTGCTGCAGAAGGGTTCGGCATCCGAGCGGCGGCTGCTCGAAATATTGAACACGGCTCCCGACGTGAAGGACGGATCGGATACGAACTATGGGATTGAACGGTTGGAAGGCGAGATTACGTTTAAGAATTTAACCTTTAAGTACCCGGGCGCGACGCGGCCGGCCCTCCGCAATATTTCGCTGCATGTGCCGAGGGGAAGCTCGCTGGCGATCGTCGGCAAAGTCGGCTGCGGGAAGAGCACGCTTGTTTCACTGCTGGTTCGGCAGTACAACCCGCCGATCGGCACGCTGTATTTGGACGGCAACGATATTTTGACGGTGCCGCTCTCGGTGCTGCGCAGCGGGGTCGGTTTCGTGCCTCAGGACGGATTTTTGTTCTCCTCGACGATTAAAGACAACATCCAGTTCGATCCGAAACCGCACACCTTCGAAGAGGTGGAGGAAGCCGCGCGCATCGCTCAGGTGTACGATAATATCGTAGAATTCCCGAAAGGCTTCGACACGGCGCTCGGGGAGAGAGGGTTATCGCTCTCGGGCGGACAGAGGCAGCGGGTCAGCATCGCGCGCGCAGTCATCAAGAAGCCGTCGGTGCTCGTGTTCGACGACAGCTTGTCGGCCGTCGACACGGAGACGGAGGACCGCATATTGGCCGGACTCGATGCGGTGATGCGGAACCGGACGACGATCATTATCGGCCACCGGATATCGTCCGTGCGGCGGGCGGACCAAATTATCGTCATGGACGAGGGGCGCATCGCCGAACGCGGAACGCATGAAGAGCTTCTTCGACTTGGCGGCATATATGCGGATATGTATCACAAGCAGCTTATGGACGAAGAATCGCAACGAACGGAATCGCACGATTCTCAGCATTCCCCGAAGGGGGTAGATTTGGCGTGAGCATTCATCAAGAGAAAGACGCGGCCCGGTTCGGCGACTGGGAGCTTCTGCGGCGGCTTATACGGTACGCCGCTCCGCATTGGGGCAAATTTCTGGTATGTGTGGCGCTGGCTTTTGTAGTCGTAGGTGCCGATCTTGGCAGAACGTATCTAATCAAGGTGGCGATCGACGACCATATTAACGGCTATCGGCAGCCGATGGTCGCCGCCGATTCGGCGGAGCGGCTGCGCAGCCTCGGGCTCGATCCGCTCCCCGGAGCGCCGGGGGAGCGGGCGTACGCGCGCGTCGCACCCGACTCGGCGGTGGCAGGCGGGCTGGAGCGGGTGCAGCTCGTCGAATTGGATGGCGCCACGTATATGGTCGCCGGGTGGCTGCCCGCGGAGCAGAGCGGGCTCAAGCTTACGCAGCTGCCGGAGTCGGACGGAGGCGGCTTGGCGGTGGCGTTCACGGTCGACGGCAAGCAAACCGTATTGCCGGCGCGGTCCGTCACGGAGGCGGAGGAGTCCGCGTTTCAGTCCGGCGATTACGCAGGAATATGGAAGTTGGGCGGCCTGTTTCTTGCAGCCGTCGCCGGGGCGGCAGTGTTAAGCATATGGCAGATGAATTTGCTGCAGTATACGGGGCAGAGCATCTTATATAAGATCCGCGACGATCTGTTCCGCCATCTGAACCGGATGTCGATGTCGTTCTTCGACCGCAATTCGGTCGGAAGGATCGTCGTGCGGGTGACGCAAGATACCGAGTCGCTCAACAACTTGTTTACGCAGGTCATTGTAAACCTGTTGAAAGACGTGCTTGTGCTGGTCGGCATCGTCGCCGTCATGCTGCACATGAGCGTGAAGCTGACGTTGTTGACTTTTATCGTGCTGCCTTTTCTCGCGGGGTTGACTTTCTGGTATAAGATGGTTATCCGCGAAGCGCAGCGGGTGGCGCGCGCGCTCCTGTCGCGATTGAACTCGTTTCTTGCGGAAAATTTGTCGGGTATGCGCATCACTCAATTGTTCGTCAGAGAGCGGCAGCAGTGGGAGCAGTTCAACGAGCTGAACGAGTCGCATTACAGGGCAGGGATGCGCGGGACGATCATCAATTCCGTGTTCCAGCCGGCGATCGGAATGATCGGCAACTTCGCGGTAGCGCTGCTGCTCTGGTACGGCGGCTTGCGGGTCATAGACGGCGCGCTGACGTTCGGTATCGTCTATGCTTTCACCATCTATGTGCGGCAGTTTTTCAACCCGCTTATGAGCTTGGCGGAGAAATACAGCCAGGTGCAGGCTGCGATGGTTGGCGCGGAGCGCATCTTTGAGCTGCTCGACGAAAAGCCGGGCATGGCAGAGAAGGCCGAGCCGGTTCGGCTTAAGGAGCCGGTGCGCGGGGAAATCGTCTTTGAAAACGTGTGGTTCGCATACAACGAAGGGGAGTGGGTGTTGAAAGATGTTTCTTTCAAGATCCGTCCGGGTGAAACGACGGCGTTCGTAGGCGCGACGGGCGCGGGAAAAAGCTCGATCATCCAACTGATCAACCGGTTTTACGATATTCAGAAAGGCCGGATATTGCTGGATGGCATCGACATAAGGGACATTGCTCTTGCGGATTTGCGCAAGGCGGTCGGCATCGTGCAGCAGGACGTGTTTTTGTTTACCGGGTCGATCGCCGACAATGTGCGTTTGAATGAAGAGGGAATCACGCGGGAAGATGTAGTCGAGGCGGCGCGGCGGGTCCATATGGACGAATTTGTCAGGTCGCTGCCCGACGGGTACGAAACGCTGCTCGGGGAGCGGGGTGTGACGCTATCGCTCGGCCAGCGCCAGCTGCTGTCGTTCGCCCGCGCCATCGTGTTCCGTCCGCAGGTGCTCATCTTGGACGAAGCGACTTCGAACATCGACACGGAGACGGAGCTCGTCGTGCAGAAGGCGCTTTCCGACATTTCGCGCGGACGCACCACGCTTGTCGTCGCTCACCGGTTGTCGACGATCCAGCACGCCGATCAAATCATCGTCATGCACAAAGGCAAAGTCCGCGAGACCGGCAGCCATCGGCAGCTGCTCGCGCAAGAGGGATACTATTACAGGCTGCATCAGCTGCAGTATAAAGATAAAGGGATAGGGAAGACGCTCAATGCTTGAAAGACTGCGAACATGGGCTAGATTGTTGAAGAGGCAGCTGTTTGCGCTCTATTTGGCCGCCCGCCGGCCCGATGTGCCGTGGTACGCGAAGGCTGCGGCAGCGGCGGTTGTCGCGTATGCGTTCAGCCCCGTCGATCTCATTCCCGACTTCATTCCGATACTCGGTTATCTGGACGACATCGTGCTTGTTCCGTTGGGGATCGCCGCCGTAATACGGTTGATCCCCTCTCACGTGTTGGAGGCGTGCCGGCGCGAAGCGGATGCTATTATGGCGGAAGGCAGCAAGAAGCCTGTGAATTGGGTTGCCGGGGCGGTCATTGTCGCGGTATGGATCGGCGCTGCCGTGTACGTGGCGCTGCTGGCGTATAGGTGGTTTTCTTAGCCGCCGGGGGCGTATCGCCGGTAGGAATGCCGGCATCGAAGTTGCAGCGGGTCTTCGCGAAAGCGGACATCTGAGGCTCCAAACAGCAAAATGGACCGTTAGTTTGGAAATATATAGGTGAATCACGAAAACTAACGGTCAATTTGTTTCTTAACCTCGTGCGAAAGTGCGGAAAACGACCCGAAATGCAGGTTGAGACGGTTCGTAACGGTCTTAGCAACCGTTAATTGTGTTCGCGATCAAAGTGGGGCGCAAAATAAACGGCCTTTACGACCGTTCGCGGCGCCGACCAGCGAGAAGAGGCAGCCCTCAACCAGTTGAGTAAAATTGTTGCGGCATTGTAACGTCGAGAGGTGGACATGCTTTGATTGAAAATGATTGTGCTGAAGTAATGGGAATCCGGTTTCCGAAACTGACATTGGACCGCACCGTGCAATTCATCGGCGAAGTAATAGAACGGAAGTCACCGGAACTGTTCCATGTTATAACGATGAATCCGGAAATCACGATGGCTTGCCAAAAGGATCGCGAATTACGTTCCATAGTCGATGAAGCCGGGATAATTACGGCGGACGGCATCGGGATTGTAATGGTATCCCGCATCAGAGGGGGAAATCTTCCCGAGCGCGTTACCGGTTACGACACCTTGCTGCGTTTGCTTGAGTCCGGAAACCGGAAGAAGTGGTCATTTTATTTTTTAGGCGCGGATGCTGCTACGAATGAAAAAGTATGCGGCGTTATCCGTACCAGGTACCCGCATGCTTCAATTTTGGGTCGGCATCACGGTTACTTTAGTCAAAGCGAAGAAGCCGGGATTGTTGCGGAGATCGGCTCGTTGAAGCCCGACGTCTTGGTCGTCGCACTTGGAGCCCCATACGCGGAACGCTGGATCCATAAGCATAAATCAACGCTTAACGCTAAAGTTGCCATTGGCGTCGGAGGCAGCCTTGATGTTCTCGCCGGAAAAGTAAGAGAGACGCCAGAAATCTGGAAGAGACTGAATGTCGAATGGCTCTTCAGATTGCTCCAACAGCCGTCAAGGTGGAGAAGACAATTGATTTTGCCGCGTTTTGCCGTGAAGGCGTTGTTGTATAGGAAGTGAATGCAATGGGAGCAGAAGAGTTTCTGGAGAAATTGAAGCTATTAATACATATGCATTCCGAAGGTTATCTTGGCGGTGAAGTCATGCCGGAGGATGTCTTTATAGGTGTTGTTGCTGAGGAAGATCTAATGAACGTGTTGACACTGGGGATGTCTCTAAATTATCAAAGAAATTCATACGCACTGTGGCAGTCGGTTGCACAAGCTTATACCGATGACAGTTCTCGCTGGGTATTTCGTCCGAGTGACGTGTATGAAAGTAACATAGACGATCTGCGAAGCGCTTTGCTTCATCACCGTGTTGCTTTGCAGCCTAACCGTCATCCCGGGATTTGGAAAAGCGTTTCTCGAGGGATTGCTGACTCTTCTCCAAGAGGAGATGTGTTAGGTTTAATTGAATCCGTTCAATGTGATATTGCAGCTCTCAAAGAGATCATGCAGTTCAAGAGAAAGTCCGAATTTCCGTATCTTTCCGGTCCGAAAATCTTCAATTACTGGTTGTATGTGTTGGAGTCTTATACAGGGGTTGAGTGGGAATCTCGCGAACTTATTACTATAGCTCCGGATACGCATATATTGCAGGCTACCGTTAAACTAGGGCTCTGTTCTCCGGAAGTATTAAACGGGTCGTCAGAAGACAGACAAACTGTTGCCGAGGAATGGGAGAAGGCGCTATCCGGCAGCGGTTTAGCGCCGATTGACGTTCATACGCCTTTATGGCTATGGAGTCGTGCAGGGTTTCCGGCACTTTTAGGAGTGAAAGTATGAGCAAAATTTTATTAACCTCCGACGGATTCACGACATCTAAGATCAAAGAAGAATTTCTCAATTTAATAGACCTACATCCATGCAATATGAATGCCGCTATTATTACCACAGCTCACCGGCTTAAAGAACAAGCCCCGGTATCCGTTAGAGCGCAACAAGCTTTGGAATCGATGGGATTTCGCGAAGCTGGATTTCTAGATATTGAGTTTGATGATGCGGACATTTTACATAAGTATGACGTTATATGTTTGAACGGCGGGAATCCCTTTTACCTGTTGCATCATCTAAGGTTAAGCGGCGCGGACAAAATCATTGCAGAGCTGAGTGAAAAAGGTGTAACGCTTGTGGGCATAAGTGCGGGGACGATGGTATTGGGGCCGGATATTGAAATTGTGGTTCATTTCACTCCCGAGTTTAACAATATCGGTCTAAATGATATGAGCGCGCTCGGGTTGAATAAAGCGATCATTTTCCCGCATTACGGAACAGTCAATAAATTCCCTCATGAAAAATCACATGAAACGAGAATACAAGAGTTTGAAGCCTTGCATCAATGTGAAGTTCTGAGGCTTACCGATTACGAAGCTGTTTACATCAACGGCGATACTTTCAAAAAAATAACGAACGATTGAAAAATGTCCCAACCTTTCATCCATCCCACACACTATATGGTTGACAGGAATTTTAGAGAGGTGCTTGCGGGAGGCGGAAGATGAGTACCATCAGGCAGTTCGATATGGCGGAAGTGATCCGGACTTACTCCAAACCTGTATTCGGGTTTGCGTTGAACCGGGTGAAGGGTCGGGTTGAAGCGGAGGATCTCGCGCAAGAGATCTTGCTGCGGCTGATTACATCCGTCTCTTCGGGGGCAAATGTTCAGAATCTTGAGGCATATGTTTGGACGATAGCCAGATATACTTGGGCCAATTGGTTGAAGAAGCGTGCGCACGCTCCCATGACGATTGAAGTGAACGGCATGTCCGAGCTGCTGTCCGGTCATGAACGGACGCCTCTCGAACAGCTGCTCGAAACGGAAGCTTATCGAACCCTCAGACACGAAATCTCGTTTCTGTCGAATATCCATCGCCGCATCGTTGTCATGCATTATTATGACGAACTAAAGCACAGTGACATCGCAAAAATCCTCGGTATTCCTGTCAATACGGTGAAATGGCATTTGCACAATGCCAAGAAGGAATTGAAGAAGGGGATGGAACGCAAAATGCAAGAAGCGGGAACTTTGAGCGTTAATCCGATTCGTTTGACCGGTACGGGACATTCCGGGACGCCCGGACAGCTCGGCGAGACACATGATTTCCTTGGACGGGCGTTGGCTCAAAACATAGTGTTTGCTGCCTATCACAAGCCGATGACTATTCACGAAATCGCGAGGAAGTTGGATATACCGCCTGCATTGCTGGAAGATGAAGTGATGTACTTGGCCGATTACGCTTTTCTCACCGAAGTTTCGTCCGGAAAATACCAAAGCAATACGATCATCTGGGATATCACCGTCGAACAGTGGGAGGCGCAACACCAGCTGTATAAAGAATGCGCGGCTAAGGTCGCCGATGTTCATTTTGAGGCGCTGATGGACATTCGCCAACAGGTTCAGGAAACGGGCGTGTATTACCCGGATGACGATTATAACTTCCTGCTCTGGACGTTACTGCCCAAAAATATCGAGGAGCAGGCTTGGCGATGCTGTCCTGAGGGAGGAAGCTATGATCCAACAGTTGCACCGGTGCGGAAAGACGGAGGTCATTATATCGCCTATGCGACATTGGAAAGAAGCAACAAGCCCAAGCTGAGCTTCGATCCGCGTCACTATTCGTTTTGCGGTACGATGAATCGAGCCTGCGAAGGCAGTCCGTTGTATCTTTGGCAATTGGATACGTACTGGAGCGACCGTCCGGGGTGGCGGCATCTTAATTTCAAGGACGTTGGGGTCTGCTATTCATTCTGGAAAGGGAAACTGCCCGACGACGAACTCCATCGCGAGCAGTATGCGTTCCTGCTTGAGAAAGAGTACATCCGAAAAACGGAGGAAGGTTTTCGATTCAACGCAGTCTGGATTGATTCTCCTGAAATGCTGCACCGGCTGAACGCTGTGATGCCGGATTTGTCAAACATTTATAAGCCTGCAATCGCCAATCTTTACGAAAAAACGCTTGCGATAACGATGCAAAATCAACCGAAGCATCTGGCACCCCAAATCGCTCATATGGTAAGAGGCAATACCGGCGGAGGAAGGTTAATCACTTATATATTGAAGCACCTTGTCGATCAAGGAAAGCTTCGCGAGCCGCTGCCGCACCAGAAAAAGACGATCACGACCTGGATGGGTCCCGTGAAGTAATATTTTACTATTTGAAGATTTCACATTAACAATTACAAAAACAGCCATAACCCTCTTTTAATAGGGGTATGGCTGTTTTTGTAACACGAGCACTTACCCTATTTGGATTCCACTGAATCCTCCTGGACGAGTCGCTCGAACGACCGGAAGGTATTCTTTATTCGTAGGGTCTCATTAAAAATTGGACGTAAATTATTGAGCCGGAAGAGCGTTCGGCAAGCCATCGGTGCCGTCCTTCGCTTTCAGCTCGGCGATCAGCTTGTCGCCCTCCACATCCAGGTTCGGCAACATACGGTCTAACCATTTCGGCAGCCACCAAGCTTTATCTCCGAAGACCGCCATAACGGCAGGGACCAGTGTCATACGGACGATGATGGCATCGATAAGTATGCCAACTGCGAGCGCGAAGCCGATCTGTTTGATCATGATATCAGGGGCAAAAATGAACCCGGCGAAAACGGATACCATAATGACGGCTGCTGCCAAAACTACGCGACTGGCCTGATCGTATCCATGGATTACGCTCTCTGTTCCCTTATGCCCATGAACGAAAGACTCGCGCATGGAACTGACAAGGAAGACCTGATAATCCATCGCCAGCCCGTAAAGAATACCGGTGACCATAATCGGCATAAAGCTGAGCAGCGGCCCTCCGGTATCGAAGCCGAAGAGAGAATGGAGCCATCCCCATTGATACACGGCCGTGGTGATTCCGAACGTGGCGAGCACGCTGAGCAGGAAGCCGACCGTGGCTTTGATCGGGACAATCACCGATCGAAACACTAGCAGAAGAATGATCAGCGAGAGAATGACGATAATGCCGACGTAGAGCGGGAACGCCTCCGCGAGCTTAGACGACATATCGATGTTTATCGCCGTGAACCCGGTAACGCCGATCGTGACATCGTAAGTCTGCGCGATGCTCGAATCGGTAGCCCGGAGATCCTGCACCAGGTTTTTGGTCGCTGCGTCAGTTGGTCCCGATTTCGGGATAAGACTGATAATCGCCATGTCTCCGGTTTTGTTAACGCCCATTAATGTGACCAGCGATACGTTCTCATGTTTTTGGAGATCCTGAACAAGACCGTAAAGCATTTCCGGAGCGACTTTGCCAGAAGAACCTTTGGGCTCGGCGACCAGGAGCAGCGGACCATTGAAACCCTCCCCGAAACTGTCTGAAATCGCGTCGTAACTCTGCCTAGCCGTTGTGTCCAAGTTCGCCGTGGCGCCGGAAGGAATGCCCAGCTCCATTTTCGCGACCGGAATGGCAGCCGCGCCGAGTATCGCGATGACGCCGATGATGACGAGGGAGCGGTACTTCAAGACACCCGTAACCCAGCGGTGTGCAACCCCATGAGAAGCTTCATCCGCATGGACACTGCTCTTCATCCGCGCTTTGGGCGAACAGATGCGTTCACCTACTAGACCGAGCAGAGCCGGCAGCAGGGTCAGAGCAATCAATACATTGATGAGGACGCTCGCAGCGGCAACTAACGCCATCGCGGACAAAAACTCAATCCCGATCACGAGCATACCGCACAAGGCGATAATGACCGTTAAGCCTGCAAAAAATACCGCGCTTCCGGCAGTGCCGACCGATCTGCTCGCAGCTTCTCGTGCGCTCAGTCCCTGATCGAGAATCATGCGGCGCTGACGGTTTACGATGAATAAGGAGTAGTCGATGCCGACAGCCAGACCGACCATGAGCGCCAAGGCCGGCGTGATGTCGCTCATATGGATGAAGCTTGAGATCGCAAAAGCCCCTCCTACGCTTATGGCTACGCCAAGGATTGCGGTCAAAAGCGGCAGGCCCGCTGCAACAACCGAGCCGAGCGTCATCAAAAGTACAGTGGCGGCGACGACGAGTCCGATAATTTCAGTCGAACCGAGCGAAGGCTTGGTCGTCAGCGAGTCACCAGGCAATGCCGTTATGCCGGAACCATCCTGCTCAACGGCCGTGACAGCCTTGATCACGAAGTCAGGGACGGATTCCGGCAACGACATCTGCTGAACGGTGAATTGGAATTGGAACAGAGCAACGCTGCCGTCGGAGGAGAGCATCACGCCGGGCACCGGAACGCCGTTCACCATCAGCGGGCCATAGGGAGGCATTTCGCCCCCGGCTGCTTGCTTCGTTACATCCCCTTGGGGGTTTCCGGTGGCCGATGCGCCTGCTTCCGCTGCCAATTTGGCGGGGTTAATCACATAGTCAAGGCTATAAACTTCGTTAACGGCCTTGGTAATTGAAGTTAACCGTTCCGGCGAGTCCAAGCGTTCGCCATCGGGAGCCATGAACAGAACGCTGGCTTGTCCGCCTGAAGCCTCCGGGAGTTCTTCCGCCAACTGGTCCAACACCTTCTGCGATTCGGTGCCCTCGATTCTCATCTCGGAACTGACATGTATGCCGTTCACGCCAAGCATGGCAAGAACAGTTCCGAGGATCACGATCCAGCCGATGATGAAATACCATGGTTTGTCGTAGGCTGATTTGCCCACTTTGTACAGGAATGCTGACATAAGCTAATACTTCTCCTTTGCATGGGAATAATATGAAGGAAAAAATTAGAAGCCTTTTCGCAAATAGCCGAACATCATGTCCAAGTATTGATCGAATGTCATAGCCCCCGGGGATTCTTCCGCCGATTGACCCGGAAGCAGTACGTTGATGCTACCGTCAAGCAAAGGCAGGACGGCCCCGTAAACGGCGCCGGCGAGAAGATGGGTGTACCCTTCGGGGTAACGTCCACGGGATAAGTCGCTTAATAACTCCTGAGCCGCAATTTGCGAACTGCGGAGAACGTTGAGGATGTATGGCTCAAGTGTCGGGTAACGCTTCGAAAGCGACACGAGCTCACGCAATATCCAAAGTATCTCTGCTGAAAGCTGCATTTTCATCAATTGATAAAGGATATCGACAGGAGGTAAATTTTCAGGTATACCTGCAATCAAATCCTCTGCTTCATGGACGTTCTTATAGCTTACAGCAGCCGCAGCCACCGCTTCTTCCTTGCAGGAGTAGTGGTTTGCAAACGTTCTTCTCGAGTAAC
Organism: Paenibacillus alkalitolerans; assembly: GCF_016482785.1. Classification (GTDB taxonomy): domain Bacteria; phylum Bacillota; class Bacilli; order Paenibacillales; family YIM-B00363; genus Paenibacillus_AE; species Paenibacillus_AE alkalitolerans. The sequence continues at coordinate 272,161 of NZ_JAEMXM010000003.1, forward strand.
CGGCCCGTTGCACAATATCATCGACGACGAAACCATCCAAACCGCGTTCAAGCGCCAGCTCGAACGCTGCGTCGGCCAGCGCATGTGCGGTCGCCTCTCTTTTCATATCACGTAAGCTTTGTTTATTCATCATTCGCCGCCTGTGCGTGCACCTCTCTTCCAATAAGGATGATAATCCAAAAGTATTTAACACTTTTATATCATTGCACAATGGGCAAAAATTCACAATGAGCAATAATTTACAAAAACTGTGACTTGAACGATGGATGATTGCATCTGACGAGCATCACATAAACAACAGGCAGAATTACATAAAAAATACAAACAGGGGCTGTCCAAGCGTATGAAACATTGGACAGCCCCTAAAGTTTTACCCAGTAGTTGGAGGCTCCTTGACAAGTTACGGTAGTTACACTAAGATGTATATGTTACACTAAACTGTAACATAACGTAAGAACAGTAGGTGAGAGAATTGAACATTTACACCGCCAAGCAATTGACAGAGATTCTACAAAAAGATGACCCGCAATTGAACCTAAGAACGGTCAGGTATTACACGCAAATTGGAATGATCCCGCCGTTGGAGCTGGCGGGGAATAAGAGGGTGTACACAGACCGCCATCTCCATTATCTCCGCGCCGTTCTTGCGTTGTCCAAAAGCGGCGAAACGTTAGCCTCGGCACAAGAAAAGCTGAAGAACATGGCGCTGGAGGAAGTGATCAAAATCGGCGAAAACCTCCGGCTCTACCAGTCCGACAAGATCCTGCAGAACGAAACTCATGTCGTGAGCGAAGATGTGATTATTTCGGTGAGTCCGCGCATTTCGCCCGAACTGAAAGCAAAGATGATTGAAACCGTGGCCAACATGCTGAAGGGGGAAGGGAAGCAATGATCAAAGTCCGATGCGCGAAATCAGCGATCGAGAATGAAGAGGGCATGAACCATCTTTGGGTTCAACTGACTCCAATAGCTCAAGCGACGGGAACAGCCCGAGTACAACTGACCCTTCCAACCGGCCTCCACCGTCTTCCCAATCTTAACGGTTTCGAGGAAGATGACACAGGAGAGGTACTCATCCATAACCCCCGAATTGCAAGTGAGCTTTTCATCGAAATATTCACTCGAGAGCTTGTATCCTGCGGGGAAAAAACGATCACTGTCGCACTCTGTTACAAATATGGTAATGGATGTGTTACCCGCGTGGAACATTTTGTCCCCATGAAGGTTGTTATGGAAGAGGAGATCGAAAACGCCGCCGTGGACGAAGAGGTTGTAAGGAAAATCAAGGAACTGCAGCAGCTGCAAAATGTAGACGACAATCTTCAAGACATCACCGACTATACTCCCGCAAAGCTCATCAGGATGGACCCCAATCAGCTTTCGGAATGGGAAAGGAAGTACCGGATCGAAGGGTTAATCCAGTAGGATGGAGCGGCAGACATGCAGTTAGTTCCGTATGTTGTGGAGAATACAAGCCGGGGCGAGAGGGCGTACGACATATATTCACGTAGACGAGCATGCCAGTGAAAAAATCGGAATGGCGTGGCAGTTATAGCGGGAAAACTCGGTGCGATCGGCTAGTTGACATGGACCGATAAATGGTGTATTGTTTGCTACAACATTTTTTCACATGAAGATTGCGACGAAGGGAACCCAGTAGCAGACCCTTGTAGCGCTTCAGAGAGCCGGCGGTTGGTGCAAGCCGGTGCGCGTGCGGCTGTGAATTACGTCCCGGAGCATCTCGAGCGAAACCGCCTGCAGCAGGCGGAAGCGACAGACGGTTGTCCGCCGTTACCGGACATGGAGTGGAGAGTGAACGCCGTTCATTCTCAATTAGGGTGGTACCGCGATGACTCGTCCCTGCTTTGGCAGAGACGGGTTTTTTATATTTAATCGATGAAGGGAGAAAAACGAAACATGAATGTGACCTCAGAAAAAATGAGCGCAGCGGAGCTGCTGGAGGATCTGGAATATCGCGGGTTGGTGTACCAAGTTACGGATCGGGAAGGTCTGCTGGAGCTAATGGATGGGAACCGCATCTCCTTATACTGCGGCTTTGACCCCACCGCTGATAGCTTGCACATCGGAAGTCTGCTGCCTATATTATGTCTGCGGCGCTTTCAGCAGGCGGGTCATATCCCGATCGTGCTCGTCGGCGGAGCTACCGGACTGATCGGCGACCCGAGCGGCCGATCCACCGAACGATCGCTCAACAGCGCCGATACGGTAGCCGAGTGGACGGAAAGCCTTAGACGCCAGCTTTCGCGATTTGTGAATTTCGAAGCAGCGAATAACCCGGCGCAAATCGTGAACAACTACGATTGGATCTCGAAGCTTGACGTGATAAGCTTCTTGCGCGATGTCGGCAAAAATTTTACCGTCAATTACATGCTGGCCAAAGATTCCGTCGATTCCCGCCTTTCAGGCGGCATCTCCTTCACTGAGTTCAGCTACATGATTTTGCAGGCATACGATTTCTACAAGCTGCATCAGGAACAAGGCTGCACGCTGCAAATCGGCGGCAGCGACCAGTGGGGTAACATAACGGCCGGACTGGAGCTGATCGGAAAAAGTGGCGGAAGCAAGGCGTTCGGCATGACATTGCCGCTTGTCGTGAAGAGCGACGGCAAGAAGTTCGGCAAATCAGAATCCGGGGCAATTTGGCTCGACCGGAACAAGACGTCCGCTTACCAATTTTATCAGTTCTGGATCAACACCGATGATGCCGATGTCGTCAAGTTTCTCAAATACTTCACGTTCCTGACGCGGGAGGAGATCGCGGCGCTTGAGCGGGAAGTGGCCGAGCGGCCGGAGAAGCGCGCCGCGCAGCGTGCGCTCGCACGTGCCGTGACCGAGATTGTGCACGGCGCCGAAGCGGTGGAGAGCGCGGAGAAAATTACTGCGGCACTGTTCTCCGGCGATGTGCGCGAACTAAGCGAAGATGAGCTTGTAGAGGCATTAGAAGGCGTTCCGTCCACAGATTTGGAAGGGTCCGCCGAGATCAGCCTGACCGATCTTGTGATATCTTGCGGGGCCGCTTCGTCCCGCCGCCAAGCGAAGCAGGACATTGAGAGCGGAGCGGTATACGTCAACGGCGAAAGGCTGACCGCCATCGACACAGCCGTAACTCCGGAACATCGACTCCATGGGAAATACATCGTGCTCCGCCGCGGCAAGAAAAATTACTATCTGATTAAGTTCACTTGAGCTTGACCGAACGCCTTTCATCCGCAAATTGGCGGGGTGGAAGGCTTCTTTCGCCGTGAGTTCGTAATTTGGCCCCGAAACTATGAATTGGGGATTTTGGGGTACTTATTTTCGACCGATTGCGCAATTTGCGGATGAATAAGGCATTATGAGGGACTTAATTCGCGGCAAAACTACCGATTTGCCCGTCAATGTGAAAAATAAGTACTTCAACATGCCTTATCACTACGTATGCGACGGGAGTATAGAGCACATAAGTACCTCAAAGTACCTAAAGTTATAACCAACCTCCACCGAAGAACATTCAAGGAAGCCGGACAGCGAAGAATTGCATTGCAAAAATGGAAGCGTCCCTGGTGTGACATATACAAAATAAGGTGTGCCGGATCGGGTAAACTAACAAAAAACGACTGCCGCTACGCATTAAGTTGATTGCGGAAGACACAAAAGAATATGTAAGAATTGTAACAAATAATAAGCTCAACTAACTCAAGCGAACAGTGGCTGCGGCAGCCGGGCTTATATTGAGAATAAGGCGCAGCTTCCGCTGCGCCCGTCCGAAGCAAAAAAGCAGTGTTCAAACCCGGCACGTGATGCTGAATCCTCAAACCACTACCGTGCGGGCGCGGTTCCCTCGCTTGAACCGTGATAACTGTTGTAATGGCCCCAATGCCGCGTTTCAATGCCCTCCTCACGGACATCGACATAATCCCAGGTATTGTTAAACGGCGCCAGAGCGATGGAATAAGTGCCGCCGTAATGGGTATCGTCCGCCGATAAGATGTCTAATTGGACAGAAACGGATTGTTTTGCGCCCAAATATTCATCGTTACTATTAGTGTAATTCCCTGAATCCGTGTCCCGGCTGCTTTGGTTGGCAATAGCTTGAAAGACTTGCAAATTAGTACCCTGTGAATTTTGATAAGCTCGTACCGTCGTATTCGTCGATGGATCTGATCCGGACCAGTAGTTGTAACCGTCCCTGGTACCCCCGTAAGACAAAGTCACGTTTGCCGTCTTTTGCTTGCCTGTTTCGCTGGTCAGTGTCAGTTTTACTTCTTCCGGGGTAATTTGATCCGGGGTAAAGGTGTATACGCCGAACGTTTCCGATGAGCCTATTATATGAGATTCACCGTTCTGGTTTTTCCAGTTGTCCTCATAATCCGAGGTGTAATCGTAATATGAGTCGTAGTCCACAGTTTTGTTGTTTTCAACGGCTTCAACGGTAAATGTCATGCTATTGTTGGAGTCGGCGTAATCTCCCGGTTCCACCCCGGCAATGTTCACTTTAAGCGAATATGTTCCGGCTTTGGCAAGCGTGAGCATAAAGACCGCCTGTGTTTGTCCCCCTGCATTCACCGCTAACCCTTCAGCGGTATCAAGCACTGTGGAACCGTCAAGGATCTGTACGTTGGTTTTAGCGCCGATATCCCCGTTTAGTTCCTTGATATTGGCGGTTACGGAGAATGGTACATTTACATTGACTTTATCCGTTGCTTGTACTTCATCGACAACAAGGTCCGGTTTAAGCAGGACGGTTGTTTTTCCGCTCAATACTTCCTCAACCGCTGTTTGAACATTTTCTACATGAATCCTTGTTTCTAACGCCTGGTATCTTTCAACATCGTTGAGCTTTATATCGGTTAATTCCGGGAAAGCGGCAACGTTGAAGAGATTCTTGGTGTAGAGGAGTCTTCCTTCCAAATCGTAGGACTTAAGCTGGATTTTCTTGAGTTTATCCGGGGGCATCGTACCGCTTTCTTTAGGAGTAATTTTCACATACAAATCGGTTACGCTGTCTTTTCCTTTTAAGGCTTGCAAAGCAAGGTCATAAGAGTTTGTCGTGCCTTTATTCGCAGGCGCAGCAGATACGCTCCCTACGAAGAACAGCAGCAGGACAAGCGCCATAAGGACTGACAAAATGCGCTTCATTGCAACATTCCTCTCTTTCATCATTTGGATTTATCGAACGGCATGGTTATATTAATTGTCTTAAATATCTTAAAATGTCTTAAAGATAAACGCATCCCTCTCGAGAACCATAAAACACGGGTATTACGAGAATAAAGCGTTTTGCAAAAATTGTGTCTAGCTATTTAGTAGTACTTGCAGTATTTTCTGGGGAATGAGGATTTCATCATGCAAATGCAACAACAAAGGCGGATGTAAGTACTACCAATCTTCCTTTGAGGGGGTATCCGTCCTTAAGAAAGGAAACGCTCAACTATACGAGAAGAATGGCAAATGGCGAACGGCAGCCTGTTCAGGGGGGAGATCATGCACGACAATGCTTTCAAAAAGCCCCAGACCGTCCAAGCATTCGAAAAATGGGAGGGTCCGGACGGCCGCATCTACTATCATTTCAAAGGTATGGGCGGCAACGCCAAAATAAAACGGCCGCCAGCTCTTAAAGCCAGACGGCCGTCCCCATATTTCCTTACTTGACCTCGTTCAGATGCTCTTCCAGACGGTCCCAAGTTTCGGTGATGCCCTGCAGCATGCCCATGTCCATGACAGTCTTGAGGGCTTCCTCCGACGCATATTCCGCACGGTTGACAAGCTTTGTCTTGCCGCCGAGATCGATGAATTCCATCGTGATGTCGGTCGACGGCATAGCGTCGTTCTCATTGCCTTCGGCGTCCGAGAAGTAATCGGTGTAGGCGATCTTCTCCGGCTCGACGATTTCCTTATAAACCCCTTTGCCCCAAGATTCCATACCGTAAAATTGGCCTTGGTTCTGATCGACGCACTTCATGCAGTAGTGCCAAACGCCGCCCGGCCGGAAATCGAAGTTGCAGACCGGAAGCTCCCAGCCCCTCGGCCCCCCCCAGCGCTTGAGATGCTCGGGCTCCTTAAACATCTTGAACACGAGATCGCGCGGCGCATCGAAAACCCGCTCCAGCACCAGCACCTTATCGTTCTCTACTCTCGAAACTATTGCATTGTTGGACATTTGTAATTCCTCCTCATCAATTTGAATTAACCTATGATTTTTCCTTGTTCTGCAGTTCCCGCAAGTAATCGTCAAGATTGTCGAATCTTTCTTGCATGACGCGCCGGAAGGAGTTCAGCCAAGCATCCAGCGCGTGGAAGGGCTCGGGCCGGAGCTTATAGATCCGGCGGTTGGCTTCGGCCTTCACTTCTAAAATCCCGTTGTCGCTAAGCACCTTCAGATGCTTCGAGGCTTGGGGCTGGCGAAGCCCCAGCCGGTCGGCGATTTCCCCCACGGTCAGGGGACCGTCGCGCAACAGTTCGATGATAACCTTACGATTCGGTTCGGCCAAAGCTCTCAGCGTCTTCATGTCCATGCCCGGATTCTTCCCTGACATGTCGCTCACCTCGTTAAGTGACGGTCTCTCGGTATAAGCTCATCCCCTTCTTCACTATGGTCATCTTCTTGTCGAATTAAATATACATGACAGGGAATATTCGTGTCAAGGAATATTTATAAAAATATAATGAACCGGTTCAAAGTCCCTGCGATTAATGGCCGCAGTGCCGCCTTTCGCGTAAAAACCCGGATATGGGTGCTAGACGGGCAGATTTGCACAATGATATTAACCATAGGAATGGGGCATTATGGTAAAATAAGACTTCGGAGAACACGTTTGTTAGGGAGGTCATTATGTACCTGTCCGAATTAGACTTTGAAACTCTTGGACCAATGAAAAGGGACGAATAAGGGTGCTTAATGAAATAGAAAGATTAATACAATACACCAAGGGAAAAGAAGTTATTGATTATAAGATTAACTAAGCATGATTAGTTCAGCTGTCATCAAAGCAAGAAAAATATTCTCATGATACCGCAGTAAACGAAAAAATAGTTCAGGCGAGAGGTTTTAGCGTAAATTCCGATTCTACGAATTTAAAAACTTTTGCAAAAGGAACGGTATTTGTCAAGGGAAACGAAGGAAAGGCCGAACATATACAAATTGTTGCTTCGATTGAGGTCGACCCTAATGATTGGGGTGGTGTCGCTTTCTATATTCCTGACAAATGGTATATTTCTAACATCATAAGCAGCTACCCTGAAAGCGAAACTCAATCAAAACCTGCGGACTTTGTATCGACATGGACTAATGCAGATACGAACGTAAAATGGAATACGATGATAGAAGTTGGAAGGGATCGAAGTTATAGACCAACTGGAGGCGGCACAGGAACGGTCGTAATTGATTTAGTCCCTGATAAAGATACCAAACATCAACCAGAGACATTAAAAGTAGGTGTTGAAGTCGGCTCCAGTGAAAAAGACGGCGTCAAGATTATGGGTACTGATTCTATTGAGGTCCCTGTATCATTAACGGATGACGAATAACCGCTATTTTTTATAACTCTAGCATTCATAAGTTTTACGGCACGACCCTAGAGTTCCCTATTTGCTATATCCCGCCATGACATCGGATTCGAACTTGTTTGGGATTGGCTATGATCTTTGTTGTGAACTCCTTGCGCGCACTATCCCTTTGGTTAAGAAAATGGCAATGGTACGAGGCAGCAACGGGGGGAGTTTCCGTAAGAGGAGGAAACGAAACGTGAAGTCGGGGAGAGCGTCAAAACGGAGGATCAAAGCATCTGAACCTAGGGGATAGTGTACGTACGGCAAATCAGCGTAATCGTTCCTCAAGCTTTGCGTCGTGAGTATGAGTATTTGAAAAGGACGTTAAGGTTTCAATGTTCTCTGAAAATGGTGGCTTGAAATCTTCATTTTTCTCTTCAGATAAAATCTGTGGGCGTCATGCCGATGGACGCCGGAATCCAGATGAAATTGGTCGAAGCCGCACTTTTCCGCTTCGGCTTCCAGCCAATCTAACAAGAGTGCCGCATACCCGTTTGCGCGGCTGTTCTCGTCCGTTATCAAATCGTCGACGTACAAGTATTTGCCCCACGCCAACGATTCCGAAAGTCTGTAACCGGCAACCGATTTTACACGATTATTTTCAACAACGGCGAGCAGTTTATAACCATAAAGATCTTGCATGCGTTTGATTTGAGCCGCATATTCATCGGCGCTTAAATGCGGCCGCAATTGTTTCATTACCGCAAAAGTCTCCATAATATCCGAATCGGTTGCCATGAATTTTATTTCCGCCATTTCCATCACCCTTCTTCCGCCGCTCTATGGTGCGGGCAGAACCTTTTCATCAGCTCTATCGTTTCTTCATCAAACCCTTCGCCTCGTTCGCCCAAACCGTCCATCACTTTGTTCGCTCTCGATTCGGGCATATGTTGACCGAACTTGAATTTGGCCGTCATCTCTTTCACGTTGATCTTGATGACGGCGACACCGGCTATGGCAGAGCGGTACTTCGGGTTGTCGGTCCGGATAGGATCGTATCCGCCCTCGGGCTGGAGCTTCTCCATGAACGCCGTAAGCGCGTCCGCCTTTTCTTCGAGATCCTCCACAATGACCGCTTCACCGTATGCTATGACGGATTTGAAAAACGCCGTCGCGGGACAGGCCATCACCGGATCCGTCCAGTAGGACGGGATGAGAGCGTACTCCTTCGCCACGGTAAAAGTGACGGACGGGTTGGCGCGCACGTCCGACATCTTCTGTCCGAGCTTGCTGCCGTGCATATAGAAGCTGCCATTCACGTACACGAAGTTAATCGGTGTGATGTGCGGATAGCCATCCGCGCCGTTCGTTCCCAGAAATCCGAAAGTCATTTCGTGCAAAAATTGTTCGATCTCTTGAGCGTCTTCCACGGAAAATTCGTTTCTGCGCATGTAAGTCATCCCTTTCGCCGCGATGTTTGACATTGATTGTAAAATTTTCATTGACAATAAAAAAGTGCCAATTTAGAGTAGTTTTTATATACCAATTCGGCGGAGTTGCTTTTCACATGGATATTCAAACTTGTTACAATACCTATTCGTCCGTTTACAGGCAAAAATATTTGGCGTTATACCACGCGCTGCGGGAATCGATAGTGGAAGGCGCGCTTTCGGAGGGCGAGCGCCTGCCGTCCAGCCGGTCGCTTGCGGATGCGTACGGGTTGTCGCGCGGAACGGTCAACCTCGCGTATGACATGCTCGCCGAGGAAGGATACGTCGCGAGAGGGGTGGGGAGCGGCACGTTCGTCGCTTTTCATGGCGGCGGCAGCGGGGGCATGGGCGGCATCGCCGGCGTTAGCGGCGACGGGTTGCAAGACCGGCAGCCGCCGGCGCGGCAAGCCGCCGTGCCGTTGTCCGCGTGGGGCCGGCGGATTGAGCGCCTCGGGCAGCGCGTAGGCCTGCCGCCGGGGGAGGCGGTTCACTTCTCCACCGCCGACATCGACCGCGCCGCGTTCCCCGCGGCGGAGTGGAACCGGGCCATGTACGCCGCGGCCCGGACGACCGGCGCCGCCGAGCACGGCGACGCCTTCAACGCGCAAGGGTACTTGCCCTTGCGCGAAGCGATCGCGCGCCACCTCGGGCGCACGCGCGGCATCGCGACGACGGCGGGCCACATCGTCGTCGTGAACGGCTCGATGCAGGCGCTGGCGCTGCTCGTGCAATTGCTCGTCGACCCCGGGGAACCGGTCGTCATAGAGCACCCGGGCTACGCCGGAACGTCCCGCGCCGTCGAAGCGGCGGGCGGAGTTCCGGTACGGGTCCCGGTGGATTCCCAAGGCATCGTGCCGTCGCCTTGGGATGCGCGCGTGCTCGTCGTTACGCCGAACCGCCAATTCCCTACCGGCGCAGTGCTCCCGCTTGAGCGCCGCCAGCAGCTGCTTCGCTGGGCGTCCGAGCGCGAAGCCGTCATCGTCGAAGACGATTACGACAGCGAGTTTCGCCACGGCGGGCGTCCCGTCGAACCGCTAAAGTCGCTTGATAGAGAGGGGAGGGTGGCGTTTGTGGGGACATTTTCGCGGACGATGTATGCGGGACTTCGCCTCGGCTACGTCGTGCTGCCGGATTCGCTGCTTGATGTATTCGCTGCGTTAAAGCAACTGTATGAACCGCACCCTTCCGGGGCGACTGAGCAGAGGGCGTTGGCCGCATTCATGTCCGGCGGGTATTACGAGCGCCACTTGCGGAAGATGAAGCGGGTGTACAGCGGCAAATACGGAGTGGTTAACCGGCTGTTCCGGGAACTCCTGGCGGATTCGTTCGACGTTCACCCGCAGGATGCGGGACTTCACGTATACTGCACGTGGCGAAAGTCGCACAGCGAGTACGCGGAGCTGATGCGCAGGTGCGGATCAAGGGGAGTCACATGGACGGACGTTTCTTACGAGAGAGACGGGCGGACGGTGAGCGCCGCTTGCTTTGGGTTCTCCGGGTTAACCGAGGAACAGATGCGGAGGGGAATCCGGATTATTCAAGAAGAAGGAGCGGGGATATAACAAGAGAACCGATCAAACGATCCGCCATCCGGTTGACGCTCGGCAAACAATACTTCACGTTAAAGCGTTATGCGGCATGGTTGATTGGCGGGATCCGGTATACGCGATTTAAGGATGGCCAATCGCTCAAGTATCAGGCGTTTGCGCACCGCACGCCGCTTTACCGGCGTCTCAAAGACGTCGACATGTGGCTGCAGCATAACAAAGTGCAGAACTTGCGGATCGCGGCCGGGCCGTTGAACGGATTGCTCCTTCGACCGGGCGAGACGTTCTCGTATTGGCAAAATATCGGCAAACCGACCAAAAGGAAAGGTTACAAGGAAGGTATGGTCTTGTTTTACGGAAGTTTCAAGCCGGGCGTCGGCGGGGGATTGTGCCAAATGTCCAACTTGATATATTGGATGACGCTGCATACTCCGCTTACGGTAACCGAGCGCCACCGGCACAGCTATGACGTATTTCCGGATGCGGACCGGACGCAGCCTTTCGGAAGCGGGGCAACGTGCTCTTATAATTATTTAGATTTGCAAATTCGCAATGACACCGACCGGACATATCAATTGCTTGTGCGGGTAACGGACGAATATCTCGAGGGGGAATGGAGATCGGACATGCCGCAGATTGAAACGTATCAAGTGTTCGAAGCAGACCACCGCATGAGCCAAGAGCCGTGGGGAGGATATACGCGCCATAACCGGATTTGCCGCCATGTGTACAATGCGGCTGGCGAATGGCTCCGCGACGAGTACGTGACGGAAAATCACGCGCTCATGATGTATTCGCCGCTGTTGACTGAGCCCGCTGCAGGCGAATCCCGAAATTAGACGATTTTATCCCTCTAAAGTGAGAATGTTGACCTGCCGGAGTGGTTTCGGGAGCGATTTTATAATGAAGAAGCGACGACAAGTTGCGACAATTCACTGGGAGGGTCTAATAGAATGAAAAAGTCACTTATGCCATTTTTAGCCGGTTAGAAAATGCTAGCAGACCATGTAAAACTTCCTGATCTTCCGGCGTGTTCGGCTACGGCCGCCCATCGATCCAGTCGTACATGCGGTCGATAGCGGCTTCATGAACGAGATACGGCAGATGATGTCCGTAACCCTCGTACAGATGGAGATCTGTCGGTACACCCAGGTCCTGCAAGCGCCGGTACATGCTCAAGCCATGGCCGACGTTGACTTGGACGTCTTTAGTGCCGTGGACGATCAGCACGGGACAGCTGAGCCGGTCAGCAAGCCATAGAGGGGAGCGGGCCTGATACGCTTCCGGTCGCTTGGCCGGGGAGCCTCCGATAATGCGCTTGAGCAATCGGCGCAGGTCGACCCGCTCCTCGTAGGTGCGGGCGAGATCCGCCACGCCGCCCCATAGAATGAGCCGGTTCACAACGCTCGTCTCCGCAGCGGTAAGCGCTGCGTTGATGGCCCCGCGAGAGAAGCCCATGACCGATACGCGGCGAGAATCGACGAACGGCAGCGCCCGCAGCAGCCGGAACGCAGCGGTGACATCCTCGCGATCGTCGCCCCCGAACTCGTCCCGTCCTTCGCCACCTTCGTTGCCTCGATAGGAAGGAGCGAAGACGACGAAGCCACGGCTCGCGAATGACTCGATCCAATGCGTCCGCACTTTGCCGACATTTCCGATGCCACCCCGGCAGTAAATCAACGCAGGCAATCGCCGCGGCGCATCGCTCTTCACGTTCTGACGCACGCTTTCGGCAACGACCGTTACGGGCAGCGGCGCCGCGCCGCAGTGAGCTTCGATGTTGGCCTGCAGCGATGCCGCAGTCCAACGGGTCGCCTGCGGCGGCACACCGAGATATCCTTTTACCTTATAACCGTCGGACAAGTAGGTGACATGGAGGATCATGGGAATCCGCTCCGTTTGTAGAATAGTACGCGAAGCCACGACTCAGCCTTGGCCTGTGCGTTGATTTTAACATAATGGGACGCTAAACTAACCTCGATTGCGGAATGATGCCGTTGGCTTACTTCACCATTGCATTATTTTTACCTTCGATCTACGATGGATGCGAGGTGTTTGTGTTGATATTAAGAGTATTCACTGCGTTGCTGATTGCTGGGGGATTGGCTTTAAATGCCGCTTATAAGATGTATGTGCCCGTGGATGAAAGAAGATCCGATACCGAATACTACGACTTCGGGATGGTATTCCTGTGGAACCTGCCCCAATTGTTGTTCTTTTTCCTAATGGTTTGTGTTCCCGTGTCGGTGTGTGTAGACCATGTGGTATATGTGAAATTCAGAAATCGTTCTTTTCTCTTCCAACAGGGGATGAAAGCCATTTTTTATGCGGTTGCGGGCATTGTTGTCGGCTATCCCCTTACGTTTATAATGGGTATCCCAGAGCGGAGACTCGGTTTTCTATTGGCTTGTGCTGCGGGATTCATCCTTTTTGGTGCGATTCATTTGCTCCTAAAAACCGTATTGAAGATCATATTGAGACCCTTTGTGCCTAACCGCCAATAATTGGCGGTTTAAAAACTCTGTGCAAACGAGGTGAATAATGAAAATCCATCTCGTAGTCCTATGCTTGGTCATATTAATTGTGGGATGTAAAGACGGGAATGACACAAGCAAATTGTTTTCAGAAGTTCGTGATGGTCTTGCGAATAATTTGGAACAGTTGAATTCGGAACAAGGTATCATAATGAGTGGTTTTTCAAGTGACCAGTCGCAAAAACAGCTAAAAATTGGAATTGAAATTGATCGAGACAAAATTTCCAATGAGGAACTTAAACAGATCGTCGAATCGTATCTAAAAAGCTCAATTTCCATGACATCAGAAACTGACTGGAGGGAGCTACTTCTTCCATTTACATTAATTATAGAAGAGATTGGCGATGGGAAGAGTCTTATTTTAGCTGAAAAATTGCCTAACACGGCAGAAATCATTTGGCATTGACGGATACGATAGCGTAGTAATTATACGGTAGCAAGTGCAATGACTAAAGGCTTCCTATCCATTGAAGCGTCGTGAGGAATACTTGGGTGAAAATCTGATGTGATTTTTAGAGTAATAAATGAATTGAATTATCTTTTGTATATTTCTAGCTGTTCCCTCTGCTATGATTGAAAAAAACAGGGGAGGCATTGGAGATGTCATTACAAGTTCATTCATATAGCACTGAATTAGAGGAAACAGTTAAAGATTTAAGTCACAAAGCTTGGATACTTTTTAAGCACAATAAAGATTTCGATCATCAAAGAATGAGTTGTGTATTTGATGAAGACGGTAAATTAATTTGTGTGGGATACTTACGACATGGAATAGCTGATGATCACGATGTATTCGAAATCGTTATGGACACTAATGAATTTGCTTCAAACCGTATGAATGAAGTGAGAATGGCTCTTTACCCTACATTCATAGATATCTGTCAAACGATGCGTAATCCAAACAAGAAAACAAGGTTGGTTGCGTGGCAGGATTTTTATGGTGACAGGGAGTTTTGCGAGGAGAAGGGCTTTATCCCTTATCAAACTTATTATAAAGCACAACGTTCACTTGAAAAACTCATACCTGAAGTCAGAATGCCTGTTGGTGTTAATATCAATTACCACCCTATGAAAACCAAAGAGGAAAGAATTAAATATACCGAAATAGAAAATCAATTTTTTCAAGGTGTTGTATATAGAAGTGTCAATATGTTGGAATGGATGATGGGTGGTCCAGAGCTACATACCATTTCTGCATTTGAAGGCGATGAACTTATTGGCAGCGTTATGTGTTGGCAAACTGGAGCCGTGGAAAGGCTTTTCGTAATTCCTCGTTGGCGTAATAAAGCACTGGCTGAGTATCTCATTACTAAGGGTTTTGAATATCACTTAAAGCACGGTCGAACAAATGTTGAGACGCTGGTTAATGAACAGGATAAGGAAGCTATGATGTTGTTAGAGTCAATGGGGTATAGCTTCCCTGTAAGATTGGAACTTATGGCATTGGATGTTTAGCAAAGAGAACTAATGTGTAAAGAAGTGGACTATGCGTTTGCCATTTGGCAGCCGTTATCCGCTAACGGGTAACGAGTGCGGAATAAACATCTTTGAGGCGGCCGGTCGCCACGATCCGGCCGCCTCACTCTGCTAAACGGGCAGAATAACGCAATCACGGACTCTCAATATTCTTGAAGGAAATGAAGCTTCTGCGAAGATGATGAAGAAACTCGGGTACGTTCAAGAAGGTGTTCGTCGCCAGGTCGTATTATTAACGGACAATATTTAGATTTTATTTTATTTGGGCTAACTAAAGATGAATTTATTGAAAAACAAAAAGAAGATGGTTTGTTCAATTAAAATGGAATGGGCACGAAAGAACGGCTGATTAAACGGGCTCATGTAATTTTTTCGTTCGTTTCCGATGTCACAAATCAGAGCCTTACATTGTTATATGTGCAAAACGTAAAGGAGCTGAGGAAAGATGAACGACTTGACATGTATAATCATCGGAGGCGGCCATGTAGGGCTTGGGGCGCTCAAAGCAATAAAGGAAGAGAACCGGGGCATGGCGAACGGACGGCGGATTCGGTTTGTTCTGATCGACAAGCAGCCCGGTCATGTGCGCAAAATGCTGTTGTTCCGGCCGGCCGTGGGCCAGGAAGAGATTATGATTCCCTGGACGCATTATTCGTTTTCAGAAGGAGTCGAATTCGTGCAAGGTACGGTTATGTCCGTGGATAGTAGGGGAAAACAGATTCGATATGAGGATGCGCAAGGAAATGATGCCCGCATGCATTATGACCTTTTGGTCGTGGCGGTCGGCAGCATCGTTCGGCGACCGGATCCCGATCAGGGCGGCGTCGCCTTGACCGACCTGCAAACCGCGGCGGACATACGGAAGCGCTGGCGCGCCAACCTGCGGAAAGCTGTCGGCGAGACGAACCCTGTGGAACGAAAGCGACTGATGACGATAGCGGTTGCGGGAGCGGGCATCAGCGGCGTTGAGACATCCGCTGAGCTGGCACTTGAGATGCAGAAGGAAGTATCGTCACTAGGACTGAACCCGCCCGATATCTCTGTCTATTTGCTGAGTGGACAGGAACGATTGTTCCTGGAAGGACCCGAGAAAGTTGGACGAAAATTGGATCAGATACTCAGCGAATGTGGAGTGACAGTACTTTACAACCGTAAGGTGATGCGGGAGGAAGCAGGAGTGGTGATGTTCAGCAATGGCGATCGTCTGCCGGTTGGTCTATGTATATGGACGATTGGTCTGATTCCGAATCCGGCCCTTCGCACTATGGGCTTGCCACTTTCTCCTGATGGCCAAGTGCTGGTGGATGAATCTTATCGCGTCCAAGGGGCACCGGGCGTATACAGCATTGGCGACTGTGCCAGAATCGTCGATCCGAGAAACGGCAAGGCAGATCTGATGAGGTGCGCAGAAGGTGGGCTACAGGCAGATCGACTGGGGAAAATCGTGTTGGCCGATCTGGAGGGCCGCCCCGCGCCGGTTCACAAATCCCCCAGCTCGATTATGGATTTATTCTGCATCGGCCTGGGGGAAAATCGCGGATTGGTGTGGGGACGCAAATGGGGACTTAATATGATTGTAACGGGAAAGCCTGCGTGGAAATTCAGGAATCTGGCTTGGGATGCAGGCAGTAAGCTTCGATAGAAACAAGAGACCAAGATTGCAATATGTCTAACAGCCCGGAAAAGGTGGGACAGCGAATGGAGGGACTGTACGATCAATATAGAGCGCTGCTGTTCACGCTGGCTTATCAGTTGACAGGCTCTGCGGCAGACGCGGAAGATGCGGTGCAGGACGTGTTTTTTAAGGCGTGCGACGTACCTATTATCAGGGGAATTATTACTTCGAGTTTGCCCCTCTGAACGGTGAGACAAGTATAGTATTTCGTTCGGGAGACGAAACTCTGGTCGCTATGTTTATACAACTCCACCGCGGAAAGCTTGCCAGAATCTACGCCGTACGAAACCCGAATAAGCTTACCGGGTTGGGTTTAGGTAGTCGACTGCAGATTTTTCATAATGATAAGGAACCGGGAAACTAAGATAAAAGCGTTCCAAGTCCCCTTTAAGTTTGATGAACATTACATCATTGAACTCTAATGGGTACTGATAGTTATAATAAGACGGCGGTCAGGAAGTATGCATCTCCATGACTGCCGTCTGCTTTTTTGAATCGTTTTAGGGTCCGAGATCAAGTTCGACAATCTTCTGCATCTTTAGCTTTTCTTCCATGGCCTTCTCGGCGGAAACCATCACTTTCTGAATCAGGCATTCCTTCTCTCCGTTCAAGCAGCAGTTGAACAAAGAGGCGGTCCCTTCAATCGCATGAATGACATCCAGAAACGATACGTCTTTTCTTTGTGCTCCGAGCGTATACCCGCCGTTAGCCCCGGATACCGAATCGATCAATCCGGATTTCACCAGTTTGGTTAATATTTTGGATAAATAAGCAGGGGAAACCCCCTGCTTCTCCGCTAAATGTTGGACACCTACCGGTTTGTCCGGCGCTTCGGAAATCAAAAAGAGCATGGTATGGAGTGCGTAGTTGGTGGCCTTTGAGAATTTCATTTCTTCTCTCACCTCCATCATAGACTCTATATATCCATGATACAGAGGTGAACCGTTCACGGTCAAGTTGTCCAAACTTAACGGCCAGGTTGGCTAACATGCCCGGCAGATTTGCGGGGCAGCATGCTTGCTACGATCGCAAACAATATGAATAGAACACCAGCAGCTCCGAACGCCCAGGCATAGCCCTGCACCGCATAGGGTTGCGTTGCCGCCACTGCCATAAGCACTGTAAGCCCCACCGTCGGTCCCAACTCCATAGCCATGTTCATAACGCCGCCGGCTAGCCCGGCTTGATGCTGCTCAACGTTCGCCGTCGACTGTACCGCCGATCCGGACAGGACTAACGAGATCCCCGCCGCGAGAAGAATCTGACCAGGTAACAGGATGGCCGCATAAGCCGAATCGCGGCTGATCCAGGCAAGCAGCCCCAGCCCGACAGCCGTGACGAGCCCTCCCGCGGATAAGACGCGTACCACGCCGAACCGAGCGATTAACGGGGCGGAAATTTGGTTTGCCACAATCATTGTGACGGCGAAAGGCAGAAACGAAACAGCCGTTGCCAGTGACGACCATCCCCGAATCTGTTGTAGGTAGAGGGTAAGAACGTATTCGATCAGCATGGAACCCGCAGCGGCCAGGAACATGCCTATAAGCCCGGTGATCCGGCGAGGTTCTGTGATAAACCCGGGCGGAAGCAACGGGTAGCGCACCTTGCGTTCCACGATCAGGAAGACGATCAACAGCACGATGCCGACGATAAACGGTACGTATACAGTGGAGGACGACCATGTATAGTCGCCGCTCGCAATCAAACCATAACTGGTCAACGAGATACCCAATGTGACGAGCACCGCTCCAAGCGGATCGAGCCCCGGCCGGTTGGCGGAAGTCCTGTTATCGTCTGCCGGCAGCAAAGGGCGTGCCACCGCAATGGCAACGGCCGTGACCAGAACCGGAACGACGAACATCCATCGCCACGATATCCAGTTTGTAAGGATGCCCGGCAAAATGAATCCTATGATCGCCCCAAGAAATGGAACCCCACCCCAGACTGCCATCGCCTTGCCGAAATCCGCCGGATTGGGAAACAGCGTTCGCAAAACCGCCATGAGGGCAGGCGCCGTGAGCGCCGCACCAACACCTTGCGAGAAGCGCATGCTGACCAGCATTTCGAAGTTCGGGGCAATTGCTGCAAGGACGGAAGCCGCTCCGAAAATGATCAGCCCCGTTACCAGCATCTGCCGTCCGCGAAAGCGGTCCGCTAGCCGCCCGCCGAACAGCAACAAGCCGCTGAAAGGCAATCCGTAAGCGACCTGCACCAGCAGCAAGTTCGCTGAGCTCAGCGAGAACTCGCTGGCGATCTTGGGTAACGGCACAATGATAAGAGCGATCGTAAAAATCAGGGTCGCCTGCACGAACGCCAAAATGGTGAATGCAGAACGAATTTGTTGCGGCGAGTGCCTCTTGATATCGTCATTCATATTCATTCCCTCCAACTCATCTCGAAGCGGAAAATACATAACGTTCCTTCCCCGGCTGACATTGAATCATGAAGCCCTTGCGGTCACGTCGTAATCTTCGAGTACGGAAGCGAACATTCGGCATGGCAAGCACCAAGATGCCCAGAAGTTGACCAGCGTAAGCCCCTCGCTCCGTAAATCGTGGTTGAATGAGCTGACTGTCGAATGACAAATCATGGAGTTCATCTTCCTTTCCGTACTTTTTCACCGTTTTTGAAATCCAATGATCGCATACTTCATGGATATGTTAAATCTATTATTCGCCGCCACAACCACCACACTTTTTTTAAAAAGGACATAAAAGATATTTAGTGTCTTTGATTTAAGTGAGAAACATTAATTAGAGACATTGTATATCCATAATAGCTACTTAATTTCAATCCGTCAAGCCGAACAGTTGTCAATGTGTGGACCCTCCGGATTCACTCCGCCGTTCCTGGGCACCTCGACGAACTGCCGAATAGTAAGAAATGGTTTTCGAAAAAGCAGAACGATACTATTTACATCTTAAGTAGAACAATAACCCAAGGTAAAAAAGCAGGGATTATGTCGGTAATGGGAATTGCATCTGGGGCGGTATTGCATACTTTAGGAGCGGCTTTAGGTCTTTCTATTATTCTAATGAAATCAGCGATTATCTTTAATCTCATAAACTGGCTTGGCGCTGGTTTATCGGAGGGACCTTCGCAGACCGGAGGAAGCCGAAGCGGACGATGATCTGGTGCGATTTCATGTCGGCGGTCTCCGTGTTCCTCGTGCTTCTGACTGCGCCAGCATGGACCTCCTACGGGACTTAGACTGATAGGATTCGTGAACGAGTAACCTTATGTAGAAGTGACGAAGAACATTTATTTTGGCTGTTTTCTAATAGATTGTTGCTATCAACTATAAAATAAGGGCGTACCCTTATTTATTTAGGTGTACACCGATTTTAATTATAATTTGCTATTTTGTGGTGGAGCTTATTCCATTAAAGCACCTTTTCTGGAATATCGAATACATTCTAATACTTCTCAATTGCGCCCGTTTGCGAAAGATCTTGAAATGCGGCTGTCAACGCATTCATTTATAGATGGATTAAAATATTGACAAGTTTCCCGAACGGATCTCTAACGTAAAAACGCCGCACACCCCATGGTTCATTAGCTGGTCCATACTCAATTGGAATTCCTGCTTCTTTTATCCGAGCTAGTGCATTATCAAGATCATCAACTTCAATCGACAAATCAGGTACCGGTGTCCCGGAGCCACCTTCTGAAAGGAAACTAATTTGAATGTCCATTTTCTCATGCGAGCCGTAGGTTGAAATAAATTCCAGATTCATTAATTGATCAAGTCCAAGTACTTCCTCGTAGAAGTACCTTGCTTTGGTAATATCCTGTGTTTCAACATTGGCAACAATTCGTTTAACCTTCATTCTTACCACCTCCCAGTTGCTATTAATTTCTACAATCACTACAAATAACCCTTGTTAAAGGTCTTCCCAGAGTTGACCTTTCACACTATATTGGGTTACGATATAGAAACTACATAAGATCATGATATAGAGGTGAAGCGATTGAGTAAGACGGAACTGGTCAAAGGCAGTACCGAAGTCATTATCTTATCCCTATTATCCGAACATGCTATGTATGGGTACGAATTAGCTCAAAAGGTTGAAAACGAATCCGAAGGATTCCTCCGTTTTCGGGAAGGTACGTTGTACCCTGCGTTAAAAAAATTAGAAACCCAAGGATTGTTGGAAAGCTATTGGCAGGACTCCAGCGAAGGTCCGCGCCGTAAATATTATAAAATCACCAACACGGGCAAAAAAGCATTATCCGATTTAAAAAAAGAATGGAATGTGTTCCAACGGGTGATGAACAAGATCGTAGGTGTGTCCCATGGCTAAGGAAACGGAATTTACGGATTACGTAAGGTCCTTTACCCAGTCATTGCCTATTAATTCACATGAAAAAGACGAACTGCGGGAAGAATTGGAACGGCATTTGGTTGAACTGATGGCCCATTTTATAGAGCAAGGCCATTCCAAAGAGGAAGCAGTAAAACGAGCAATGGGACAATTCGGCGATCCTGAAGAGCTGCAGCCCGAATTTCAAAAAAGCCATATTCCTTCTTGGAAACAACACATGAGTAAAGAAATCCTGATTTGGCTTATTTGTTCGGTGGCAGCGTCCGTTGGCCCTAGCCTGCTCATTAACGCCCATTTTACACCACTTTTCGTGGTTGCCCCTTTAATGTTTCTTATTATTTGCGCCTTGTTGTACCACGGGGTTATCCAAAGAATACGGCACCCTATTTTATGGATCGCCATGTTTCTTCTGTTGTATGGCACTTTCACGTGGGATATGATTCAAGACCACTCGTTCAATCTCTATATGGAAGAACTCGTAACCGTTCGATTAGGCAATGAAGGATTGGCTACCCTCTCCATCTTCCATCTGTTATGGGTTGGCGTTCTCTTACGATTTCAGCATAAGGGATGGCGCGGCCCGGCACGTACCAGCTATGAGTATTGGGCAATGCTTATCATTGCAGTCTATATGGTAAGAGCCGAGTTTTTAACGAATTCGGGGGAAGGGAAAGTATTACTTCTTAACACCTTTTTGCTGTATGTTTTCTTCCAGCAAATGATCGAAAGAGAAATGGTTGTAAAGATAAAAAATAAAATGAAACATTGGCTGGTTCAAGGATGAAGGAAATATCCGCAAAGGCCTAGCTAACGGATTACGATAGTGGAGCAGCGTGCGTACGGCAGCTGCTCTATCGTTTTATTGAATACGAACGGGTAGATTACTGCAGTATCAATGTATTTTCCTCATTATCGATAAAAGCAATTTTATACAAATTCTATGTTATGCATTAATGGGATAATTATGAAAGCATGGTATTGTTTCTTGGCATCGTCTAATAAAAGACGGAGGTGAAACCAAATGAAGGTTGTAGTTACGAACTATAATGTTAAATGGGAACGCATGTTCCGAGAGGAAGCTGAAAAAATTAAAAATGTTTTTGTCTATGAGTTAATTGAAATCCACCATATTGGCAGCACATCTGTTCCTGGATTAAAAGCTAAACCTGTCATTGATATCATGCCGGTTGTAAAAGATATCGAAAAAATTGATTTGTTTAACGAACAAATGACAGGTCTTGGTTACGAATGTATGGGGGAGTTCGGGATAAAAGGAAGAAGATATTTTAGAAAAGGCGGAGATAATAGAACACATCAGGTACATGTATTTCAGGTAGATAACAAGGAAGATATTAATCGGCATTTGGCTGTAAGAGATTACCTCCGAACACATGCTGAAGAAGCAAACTTGTATGCGTATTTAAAGGAGAATCTCGCCAAACAATTCCCTAAGGATATTGTGTCGTATAATAACGGTAAGGATGCGTTTGTGAAAGAACTTGAACGAAAAGCCTTGAACTGGTATGTGAAATGAATAGTTAAGAAATGCGATGATCTTAAAGAAACAGCGAATAAACAGCAATATATATTATGTCATTCCGCTATCGAATTACAAGAGCACAACGACAGAGCACAGCGATGGAGCCAATCCATCGCTTTTCTGCATTGTTTAACAAACGGGAGAATAGTTAAACAAGGATTGAAACCTTGCTGGTGGGTTAATATGTGAAGTGTAGGAGGGAGTTTTATGTCAAACCATATATTTATTGCAACAATGAAGCCGATTGAAGATTTAAAATATGTATTTGAAAGATACAATTTTGGTATTGGTTCAGGTGAGGATTACCGTATTGGTTGTAATTTACCCTTAACATTGCCATATGTTTATGAGATTTATGGATATGAAAAACTCTCCCTTATATCTTTTTTAGAAGAATTTATGGAGTTTGGTGATGTAGTTGAGATTTATGAATACTGGGAGGGTCAAGCATTACCAGAATCGATAAATGTTCCTAAAGAAGCAAGGACAATCAACCTTTTACAACGTACATATAAGGATGAATTCGGTGAATATCAATTTGACAAAAGGAATTGGATGGAGGAGCTTGCAACTCGTACAGTGGTTTCAAATCGAAGCGTCACAACATTTGTAAAATATTAAATTCACCTCTTCAAGTAATGGGTAACGTTAGTGGAGCAGCATGCCACGGCAGCTGCTCCATCGTTTTATTGAACTATCGGGCAGATTTGCACAATAAATCCCATTTCTCTGTAACAAATGGTGGTATAGTGTTCCATGAACATTATACCAGAGAACAATCAGCATGGAATTAGTCATTCAATACAAAAATAATGTAGAAGATACGGATATCGGTAATCGCAAGTTAAAAACTAATCCAACCCAATTAATTGAAATCTCTAAAAGTAATATCCCTGAAAATGCCGTGAACATGATCAGCAAAATAACTATAGAAGAGTTTCAGGACTGACCGATTTTAGTTGGCGCAGCGCCGAACAAGAGGGGCTCCACTTCAGATGCTTGCTCAACTAACGGGGGCGATAGTTTAGGAGCAGCTTGAAGGTGGCCCCTTTTTGCTTTATTGGAGCAACGGAAAGAAAAAAATGAATAGTAAGTTTTAGATAAAATCTGGTAGAGTTGGCGTTGTGTACTATTGTGGAAGAAAGGGCGTGGTGGCGTTGATAAAAGGCGACATTACACTTGAAGGAAAACGAGTAAGGTTATTACCGGCGTCACATGAACATTTGGATGGGTTGTTCAAGGCAAGTAATCACAGCGAAATATGGAAGTACAGTCCGTCAACAATGAGTAAGCCTGAAGATTTGGTAACGACAATGTATCAGTGGATGAAGTCAAAAGAGCAGGGATTAAGGTATCCGTTCGTGATTTTTGACAAAAGTACAAGTGAGATTGTTGGCAGTACCAGTTACTTTGATATCTCACCGCAAAACAGAAAACTCGAAATAGGTGGAACTTGGTTGGACCCCAAGGTTTGGAGAACCAGGGTTAATACGGAGTGTAAGTATCTATTATTGAAATATGGCTTTGAAGAATTGAACCTCGTTCGAGTGCAATTCCGTACGGATACAAGAAATGAAAGGTCCAATCGCGCAATTCAAAGAATCGGAGCACAGTTCGAAGGAACCTTGCGGCAAGAGTTGATCATGGAAGATGGGCATATTCGGGACTCAAATGTATATAGCATTCTGGATAAAGAATGGGAAGGCGTAAAAGCCAGATTGCTTGGTTATTTGAGAAAAGAATGACTAGACGAAGGGGTCACAAACACTGTTAGATATTGTCTATTATAGTTCAATCAAGGGAGGATTTTTTTAGATTTATCAAGAATGTTATTAGTGAATCAGCTTACTTTGTTTGAGAGGAGAATAGATGGTGGAGCAAATAATAAAGAAAGCAGGACTGACCGGGATAGATGGTGTTTACATCCCTGTTTCCAATCGAAAACAGTCTGAGCATTGGTACATAGAGCATCTTGGGTTGGAGAATGGGGGAGATTATTTACTTGCGGGTAGGCAAGAAGTTTTCCTACGTGAGCGGTTAGATGAGCAGGTTTTAACCTTTCGGACCAACCAATGGCTGGATAGTGGCGAAAACTATGAAATGCCGGTAGTATGCTTTCGAACTTCCGATATTGACGCACTTTATGAGCATGCCCGCTCTAATGGTATTCGTATCGGAGAAATGATTATACATAGCTGGTTCAGAGAATTCGATTTCTATGACCCGGATGGCAACAAGCTCAAAGTATGGCAGCCGAACGAATAGCATTTGAGACTTAAAGTAAGAACGATCAAAAGGCAAAATGATAACATGAGGTCATTTTCACATGACCATTCACCTAACAGAGACGATAATTCAATAAAACAGAAGCGAGGCGGCCGCAGCAAAGATAAAGGTCGCCTCGCTCCGCTAACAGGCACCATAGTTCAATTATAAGTGTTTTCTACTCGTTGCTTGTCTGGAGTAAGTGGTAGACTGGAGTCATTAAGCTTACTATTTGATGCAACGACTGAGCAAGGAGTGCATTGTATGAATTTGTATATTTCAAATGAAACGAAGAGTATGACAAAGATTATGTTATAAACAAGATGATTGAATTTAATTTAATGCATTTTCCCAATGATCTGAAAGGCAGATATCAAGTGATAAATCTTTTTTTAAAAGATGCTGACGGTCGAACTTATGGTGGACTCATTGGTGAAATATGCTGGAATTGGTTGGAGGTACGATATATTTATGTGGACGAAGACCTTAGAAAATTAGGCTATGGAAAAAACCTTCTATTGGAAGCTGAAAAAATTGCAAAAGGAAAAAAATGCGAGTTTATAAAATTAGATACCTTGAGCTTTCAAGCATTAGATTTTTACAAAAAACAAGGTTTTGAAGTGTTTGGAACGATTCAAAATGCAGGTGGGCATACACATTATTATCTGAAAAAGGACCTTTAGAGCCTCGTTGAGAAAATAAGCTAACGGCAGTATAGTTCAGCGTGCAGTTACGCCCACGATTAAAAAATGAAATTGATTAGCGTTCAGAATGACAGAATCGGAAGGTAAAATTTGACGGGTAAAACCTCCTCCGGTAAAATCAAACACAATTTTAGGCCGAGGGAGGCGCGAGTGAAATGGGGGACATTAACGACGGGGAAAAAATGTCGGGCGCATTACCATCAGAAGAGAAATGGTTATGGCTGGCCCAGAGTATTTCTCGATTTTCCAATCCTTTGTATATCGCGCCTCCGTTCTATTTGGTCGTTGCGCTCGCAACTGCTCCGGACTTTATCCTGGGATTATTGTGGTGGGCGCTCATAGGTGCGGGGGTCTCGGCAATTCCGTTTTTGGTCGTCCGGCGGGGAGTGCGTCGCGGTCATTACTCGGACCACCATGTGAGCAAGAGGGAGCAGCGATTGATTCCGTTCTTGATTGCAGTCGGATGTATGGGCATCGTTTTGGCGATTTCGGTACTCTTGAAGGTTTCTAATGAGCTGATTGGAACGATGGCGGCCATGACCATCGCATGTGTTCTTGCTCTTGTGATCACGCACGCTGCACGTTGGAAGATCAGTTTGCACCTCATTGGCATATCCGGAGCGGTTACTTCTCTAGCTCTATTATTTGATCCGTATTTTCTTCTCCTATTTCCATTAATCGTCCTCGTGGGATGGTCGCGTTGGATGGTAAACGCCCACACCCCGCTGCAAATATGCGCAGGTTCTTTGCTTGGCATCGGTGTAACAGCCGTTGTGTACATGTTATTCGGTCTGCTCTAATGTCGAGCCTCGGAGTCTACAGTCAGCCGAGCGTAAAATTGCCGCGAAGCGTGACAACCTCCGTCAAAATCCGTTCCAGACGATCGTCTGTTCCACCGGGAAGCGGGAGGTGGGACGTGCAGGCGCGGCAGCCTTGCCGATTGCGACCAACATGACCGGAACATAACGCGGCGGGACGTTGAACGCCTCGACGAATTGACCGGCGTCGTATCCGCCCATCGGACACGAATCGAGACCTTTCGCCTTCGCCGCGAGCATGAGCTGCATTGCGGCCAGCGATGCGTTGCGAAGCGCTTCATCTCTCGGCACGGCAGGCACGTTGGCGTATGCATTTTCAATTTGACCGATGAGGGCGGACTTGACGTTCTCCGGCATCAGCCCGGCTTGCACGGCGGCTCCATAGACGGCTTCGGCGTTCAGATTAGCCTGAAGGTCTCCCAATATGGCGACGACAACCGAAGCTTCTACGACTTGCTTTTGACCATATGCGATAGGCAGCAGCTTCTCTTTGGCCGCCTGGTCGGTGATGGCGAGAAACTTCCAATGCTGAAGATTCCAGGACGACGGAGCGCCGGCCGCAATCTCCAGAAGCTCTTTGATCTCTTGTTCGCTCAGTTTGTGTGCTGCATCATAATGCTTGACGGAATGACGTTCCCGGACTACAGTGAAAAAATCGGTTTGCGTTACAGGTGGCATTTTGCAATCAGCTCCTTGGAATAATTATCCGTAAAACTTAAATTTTTATCCGACTCATCAAGCCTCGGCCTCGGCGCGGTCTGAATTGAACATTCGCGTCTCCGCTTTCTTTCTCCCCGAAAGGAGATTCGCTCCCGTCACCCCGGCAATAATCAGCACCGAACCGATGATATGGTACGGCATGATTTCTTCTCCGAGGAACATCGCTCCGGCCGCGATGGATACGACTGTAGACAAATTGCCGAACACGCTCATTTTGGAAGCTTCGATTTTAGACAAGGCGTAATTTGCCGTTAACGCCGAGACGAGTGAGGACATGACCCCAAGGTAGAGGACCGATCCGATGAAGGTGCCGCTGCCGATCGGTGTGAGAAGGCGCTCCAGCGTTCCGGCAGTCACATGAGCGGTGAGCGAAGCGGCAAGAAATGCGGCGAATGCGATTCCCAACATCAAATAGGTGATTTCCATGGGAGTATACGTTCTCAATAGTGACCGGGCCAACACGCTGTAACCGGCGATAACAAGACACGACAAGAACAACAGGAAAATTCCCTTCATGTTCGATAAATCGATGCCGCTTCCCTTCATAATAAAAATGAATACAACGCCGCTTACTGAAAGAAATATTGACAGCTTCTGCAGAACGGTTGTCGCTTCCTTCAGAAATATAAAGGCCAGCACCATCGTCAAGACCGGTGTGAAGGCGAACAGGATGCCTCCTTCGGCAGATGTTGCGTGCTGCAACCCGAACGTTTGAAGCGTGAAAAATCCGAGCGGGTACATCGTTGCCAACAGAAGCGCTTTGTACAACGGTTTGCCGCTGTAGTTCAATCGAACCCGGCCGAACATAACCGGAATCGACATAACCGCAAACGCCGCGCCGAAACGGTACATTAACGTATCGATGGGTTGGGCGTGTTCAAGCGCCAGCTTTGTAAACAAAAACGAAAATCCGATGATCGCCGCGTTCAGCACCGCACATAAATAAGCAAATTTCAGTGTTTTTGGTTGTATGACGGTTTTCCCCTCTCTTGTATCCGTTACCTGAATGGTAAAGATAAATGCCGTTGCGTACAATAGCATTTTATCGATACTGTATCGATACAGTTGGCCAGGTTTTATATAATGAGTAAAGAAGAGCGAGGGGAAGCAGCGTGAAAAAATACTTGTCCATACTTTCCGATATGGAACAAAAAATCAATGAAGGACAATACGGCTTCGGAGAAAAGCTGCCTTCCGTCCGAAACGCCGCGAAGCGCTACGGTTGCGGGGTCGGCACGATCATACGGGTATACGCGGAATTGGAGAAACGCCATGCCATATACTCGATTCCTCAAAGCGGATATTACGTAGTCGAAAAACCGGGCGGTCCGGGGGCTGAAGGCAAGGAAAGCAAGTTGATCGATTTCGCTCCGGCGTCGCCGGATATCAACGTGTTTCCGTATTTGGACTTCCAGCATTGTTTGAATAAGGCGATTGATACTTACAAGTACCAACTGTTTACCTACGGCGATTCGAATGGGCTGGACAGTCTTCGTCACACGCTCGCTTCCCATTTGGCCGGCGATCAAGTGTTTGCAAAAGCGGAACGGATTGTAATTACATCGGGAATACAGCAGGCGTTGGAGATATTGGCGAAAATGCCGTTTCCGAACGGGAAGCGGGCCATCTTGGTCGAACAGCCGAGTTACCATATTTTTTTGCGATTTCTTGAGGCGGAGGACATACCGGTATGCGGAATCGCCCGTTCGGCGGCGGGTATAGATTTGTCGGAGCTGGAGGAGAAGTTCAAAACCGGCGGAATTAAATTTTTTTACACCATGCCGCGATATCATAATCCGTTGGGGACCTCTTATAGCGCGGATGTGAGGAAAGCGATCGCCCGATTGGCCGCCAAATACGACGTATACATCGTGGAGGACGATTACATGGCCGACTTAGGCGAAGATAGGGGGTTCGATCCCATATTCGCGTACAGCAGTACCTCGCACGTCGTTTATTTGAAAAGCTTCTCGAAGATTATTTTCCCAGGGCTGCGGTTGGGCGCCGCCGTGCTGCCGGAAAGCTTACTGGAAACGTTCCGGTCATACAAAAGATATGCCGACACCTCGCTATTGTCACAAGCGGCGCTTGAAGTGTATATCAAAAACGGCATGTTCGAGCGGCACAAGCGGAAAATATGCAGTCAATACACGGCGAGGATTCGCGCCTTGAAAGAGGCGGTGCAGCGGTATAACGATGCGGGGTTGATACAAATACCGGATATCGGCTCAGGTATTTACATGCAGTTTAAGCTTCCGCAAACCGCCAACTTGGAAAGTCTTGTAAAGCGGCTTGCGGCGAGGCATGTCACTGTTATGTCCGGGAAAGGGTTTTACTTAACGGACTATCTCGACCGGGAGAAGTTTTTGCGTATCAGCATTTCACGGGCGCAGCCGGAGCAAATAGAGGAGGGGGTAAAGGCGATCGTTGAGGAGCTGAGGCGGGAGTAATCAACCCCCGATCGCAATTGCATTAAAAATGGCGATGTTTATGAATCGGTAAATGTTACGTCCATATTAAGAACAGAGTATACGGCATATCGGCAATAAACTACGCGGCAATCACTGCGATTCGTGTCCGCTAAGTAAAGAAGGCTCTCGCTTATATAAGCTTGAGCCTTCTATTTGGCATATTCATATCAAGGAAGACGATGCAAACGAGCAACTATTAGGCAAAATCAAATTATGGTTGAGCTATTCTCAATACATTCCGGTAAACGCACGGCATTCACGCGCACAGTGCAGACATATGCGTGCACAATGCTGCGATTCGGCGTCCGGGAATCTGGAGCATTCCATGCCGCACGCTTCGCAAATCACTGCGCATAAAGCAGCCGCTTGTCGGGAGAACGCGCTGCCGCGGGCCAAGAAACAAGCCGTGAAATCGCAAACTGTCGCACAATCTCTAAGCAATTGGAATTGCAATTCACGGTTGCGAACATCGTGTGATGAAAGAAGCCGCGTAATCGCGCGCTCGCAGACGGCGGTGCAATCGTTAACGGTTTGAAGCAATGGAGCAAAATCTTTCTTCATTTCAGGTGCGCCGAAAGGCGACACGGCCGATGGCGGCAGGTTTGGCGCAGCAAAAGGCGACACGGCCGACGGCAAGTTGGGCGCGCCGAAAGGCGACACAGCCGACGGCAAGTTAGGAGCTCCGAAAGGCGACACCGCCGACGGCAAGTTGGGAGCGCCGAAAGGCGACACGGCCGACGGCAAGTTAGGCGCACCGAAAGGCGATACGGCCGACGGCAAGTTAGGCGCACCGAAAGGCGACACGGCCGACGGCAAGTTAGGCGCACCGAAAGGCGACACGGCCGACGGCAAGTTAGGCGCACCGAAAGGCGATACGGCCGACGGCAAGTTAGGCGCACCGAAAGGCGACACGGCCGACGGCAAGTTAGGCGCACCGAAAGGCGACACGGCCGACGGCAAGTTAGGCGCACCGAAAGGCGACACGGCCGACGGCAAGTTAGGCGCACCGAAAGGCGATACGGCCGACGGCAAGTTAGGCGCACCGAAAGGCGACACGGCCGACGGCAAGTTAGGCGCACCGAAAGGCGACACGGCCGACGGCAAGTTAGGCGCACCGAAAGGCGATACGGCCGACGGCAAGTTAGGCGCACCGAAAGGCGACACGGCCGACGGCAAGTTAGGCGCACCGAAAGGCGACACGGCCGACGGCAAGTTAGGCGCACCGAAAGGCGACACGGCCGACGGCAAGTTAGGCGCACCGAAAGGCGACACGGCCGACGGCAAGTTAGGCGCACCGAAAGGCGACACGGCCGACGGCAAGTTAGGCGCACCGAAAGGCGATACGGCCGACGGCAAGTTAGGCGCACCGAAAGGCGATACGGCCGACGGCAAGTTAGGCGCACCGAAAGGCGACACGGCCGACGGCAAGTTAGGCGCACCGAAAGGCGACACGGCCGACGGCAAGTTAGGCGCACCGAAAGGCGATACGGCCGACGGAACATTGGGAGCGCCGAAAGGCGACACCGCCGAAGGTACGTTGGGAGCGCCGAAAGGCGACACAGCCGACGGCGTCACGTTCTGTGCGCCAAGTGGGGAAACGGAGGACGGCACGTTCCGCTCTTCAATGGAGGAATCGGCCGAGGCCGTTTTGTCGTTGTTCGCGTTAAAGTCAGACATTCGTTAAAATCTTCCTTCCATGGGTTTTTATTTACATCTTCCGATGACTCTATGCATCATATGCCCACGGCGAATGTCCCGCCCACATAATAAACGCCCAATTTTGCTCAAATCACATCTACACTTCCATCTTTCCCATGCCGCCTCCGGGCATCGCCACGATCATCGAACCGTTGTCTTCGCCGTTGCCCGGAGCCGGGGCAAGCTCCACCGCAGTGCCGAATTTCGGTTTGGCGTACGGAAGATGCGTCCTACCGCGCGCCAAGATATGCAGCGAATTCCCGGACTGCCCCTCGTACGGCTCGCCGTGGCTCCACGGCACCCATGAGCGGGCGTTGCAATAATGGCATACGTACGATCGGCGGAACCGGTCCACGGATTCGTTTCGGTACGACCGATGCAGCAGATGCGAGTGGAAGAAGAGCACGTCCCCCGGCTGCATCACAACGGGCACCGCGAAACCGTATTTGGCGGCGACACCTGACAGGTTGTTGACTGAATCGTCCATGTTGCTTGCATGCTGCGCGTTAAACAATCCTTGAATATGCCGCTCGTCCGCGTGGACGAATCCGCCGCGCGATACCGGAGGGTAGACCGGCTCGTTATGCGAACCCGGCGCCACCCACAGACACCCGTTCTCCTCGTCGGCACGATCGAGCGCCATCCAGGCGCCGATCAATGTATTCGGCTGGGTTTGAATATAGAATGCATCCTGATGCCACCCTTGTCCGCCTTTGCCCGGCGGATTGAAAAACATCATCGATTGAAGCGCCAGTATGTCCGGACCGATGAGCGACTCCAGCACGTCAAGTACGCGCGGGTGCAGCAGTGCCCATTCCGCGATGTCGTTTTGCCGGTGCGGCATGTGCAGCCGCGCGGAAGCAAGCCGTTCGATCTTCTGCCGGTCCGTCATCCAATCGAATACCGGGGACAGATGATCAAGGTCATTGATCCGTCCGTGAAAAATATCGTCCGTCCACTGCTGCATCCGTTCGGTGTCCTCTTTAGACAGAAGCCCCCTTACAACCAAAAACCCGTCTCTCCGGTAACAAGCATATTCGTCAATCGTCACCGGGTATCGTTCTCTTTGCGCTGCGGAAGCCGCCATTTCGCCATCACACCCCTGAAATTTTCTACCTCCATTCTCGGTGAACGGGGACATTTTCACAATGAACACATGCCGAAAAAAGATGGATAAATTTGATATAAAGAGAAAGCGACGACCGGTCCCGATTTAGGGATCGCGATCCGCATCCAGTGCAAAGAAGTGATTGAGCGGATAGAAGCGCCCCCAATCGTCCGGCGGGGCAAGCTCCCGGAACCGGAGGTCCCCATATTTTCGCCGGTGTTCAGTTGCCGTCATTCCCATCCAACGCCGAAACAACCGGTGGAAATAATACTCGTCCCCGAATCCGATCTCGCGCGCGATCTCTTTCACACTGTCGGACCGCTGCAGCAGCAGCTGAGCCGCCCGCTCGATTTTGCGCTTCGTCATCCATGCTTTGGGAGTGTGTCCGACATGCTGCTGGAAGGTGCGGGTAAAATGTTCGTGCGACCATCCGACATGCCGCGCCAATCGCTCGATCTCCATTTTCTCGGCCAAATGGTCTTCCATATATTTCATGGCATGATAAATTTGATGCGGCATCGCCGTTTCTTCCGTGTTCAGC
The DNA here is from genome assembly GCF_016482785.1 of Paenibacillus alkalitolerans. Taxonomy (GTDB): domain Bacteria; phylum Bacillota; class Bacilli; order Paenibacillales; family YIM-B00363; genus Paenibacillus_AE; species Paenibacillus_AE alkalitolerans. The sequence continues at coordinate 304,561 of NZ_JAEMXM010000003.1, forward strand.
GTCCCGGATTCGGCCTCGCTCTCCAGCTCCTCTAGAACCGACAAGAACAGCATTTCGCACAGAAACCGCCATCTTCCGGGTTGCGTGTGGAAATAATATAGCATCTGCTTCATCATCTGCGGCACAAGTGATTGATTGTGCAGCTGCACTATTGCGGGCGTCCCGCGGCTCAACAGCGGATACCGTTCGTGCAGCGCCTCGTTCCCTACATCGAAATGAATAAAGAGGTGTCTTGTCGGAAGTGCTGGATCGAACGCATATGTGTGAGGCTCCCCAGGGCGGGTAAGCAGCGCGCAAGGCGCATTCAACATATGTTCCATACCGTCAATGTCGTACACCGTCCCGTTCCCGATCGGAAAATAGACTAACTCGAAATCGGCAATCACTCGCGGACCGAGCCTGTGGCCGGCTTTCACGGTAATGTCTCCCGCGTGATGAAACCGTATGAATGAGCAAGCGCTCATCGGGAAGCCTCCTCCATTCAAGTATAAAAGCTATTAAGACTGGCAATCCTGTTGATAGATTACTAGAAAGGGTTGTTCGACATGAAACGTTCTCTTTTCCTTCTTCTGCAAATATTCGTAGTGGTTGCGGCGTTCGCAGGGTGGGCATTCGCCAAACCGTCGTCATCGGTTCCGGTCAACGATCTTCGGCAGCTATCCGCATTGGCGGATGAATTCATCTCTGCGGAAGAGCGGATGCTCGTCGTTACTATTAGAGGAGTAGGGGAGAGGAAAGCGGTGCTCGGGCTTGTCGGCGCGCATCCGGAACACGGCGGCGCATCTTGCGGCGAAATCGGCGGCAAATGCGTATTTGTCCTTCGTCATTCGTCGTTCGGTGCCGGCGCGTTGTCCGAGACGGAAGCTTGGATGGGACGCGCGGCATCCGTTATGGAAGAGTATATGCTGAGCGGAACTTGGAATATAAATGTGCAAGGCTGGCTGCAAGACGGGAAACTGGCTGATTCGGTATGGGAGGTTGTCGAGTCGGCAGCGAGAGCTGCGGAAACGGAGTCGTATGAGGATGCGGCAACGCGCAGTTTGAGTTACTCTTCTCCGCTCTTCCAGTCCTCGATTATAAGCGGAGAAGAACAGATCAACTTGCAGGTTGCGGCGCACCGGGTGACGGACAGCGATCGTTGGCGCGTCACACTCGGGACTCCTGCTATATTAATAGAGTACTAGGAAGAAAAGCGGGCAGGGTGAGTTGTCCAATGACATAAAACTGCAACAATGAATTCCGAATCTCTCCAGCTGTTCGATTGGCCGGAACACTCCCTATTAGGAGGTGTCCGGGCTTTTTATTGTAAAATAAACTTGACATAATGAATACAATTAATTACATTATGTATATCAAACTTAACTTAAGTAAAAAAATGTAAAGTTGGTGTAGTGATGACCTATCAAGAAAAGAAGAGCATCGTATCGTTGATCAGCGCAATAATCATTTTCGGATCTTATTGTGCGTACATGTACCCGCAGTTTCCCAAGGGGGGGCTGGAGTCGACGGAAACCTTTCGTTATTGGGGTTCCTTCGTTCTCATCTTGACTTTGGTTTCAATCGTCGCGCATATCATTATCAGTATTATTTTTAACATTGTCTTTAGGATAACGACCGGAGAAAAGGAACCGACATTTGCGGATGAACTGGATAAACTCATTGACTTGAAAGCGTTCCGAAACTCATTTTTTGTGTTTATCCTCGGCTTTCTTCTTGCCATGGGTTCGCTGGCCATCGATCAGCCGTCACAGGTGATGTTCGTGATCCTGATCGCTTCAGGATTCATTTCCGATGTGACCGGCTCCATAACGAAACTTTACCATTACAGGAAAGGAGTCTAATATGGGCAAAAATCTTGTCGGCAATCACATCCGAAAATTACGGTTCAACCATAATGAAATGACCCAACAGCAACTGGCTGACAAGGTGGGCGTAACAAGACAAACTATTGTGGCCTTGGAAAAGGGTAACTACTCCCCGTCTCTGGAACTGGCTTTCCGCATTGCTCACGCCTTCAACTTACCTTTGGAAGAGGTATTCTTTTACGGGGATAACACAAAGGAGTAAGAACTGCGATTATTTACTTGTACTGACTATGAATTTATGAGATGAAGGAGACAAACAAATGAATTTTTCTATCCAAAAGAGCGCATTCATTGTGGGAGTACTGTTTATACTTGCAGCCGTTACGTCGATTATAGGCGGTCTTATTTTATACAAACCCATCCTTGGTCCCGATTACTTAATTAACGGTTCCGAACACGCCAACCAGGTGATACTGGGAGCGCTTATGGAGTTAATTCTTGTCGTTTCAGCGGTTGGTACTGCAACTACAATGTTTCCAATTTTAAGAAAGTATAATGAAACAATAGCTCTTTGGCATGTTTGCTTTAGGTTTCTTGAAGCGATTATTATTACGGTTGGTGTAATCAGCGTACTGTCCCTAGTGACCTTAAGCCGGGAATTTGTAGCAGCGGGAGCCGTGGATACCGCTTCATTTCAAGCTTCAGGCACTTCGTTGAAAGCACTGCATGACTGGACATTTTTGCTTGGCCCCAATTTCATGCTGGGTATCAATACGATGATGTACAGTTACATATTTTATAAATCCAAGCTCGTACCCAGGTTTATACCCATCTTGGGTATGACAGGGTCAGCATTTATTTTTCTCTGTGCCTTGTTGGTAATGTTCGGTGTAATTGAACAAGTTTCTGTTTGGGGTGCTATTTTGGCGCTGCCAATATTCGCTAATGAAATGATCCTTGCAGTATGGCTCATAATTAAAGGCTTCAACCTAACTGCAGTCAATTACAACATACATCAGGAATTTCCTAAGTCGGATTTCAACAAGTCCCTTTAGTTGCAATACCAATAAGCTTTTGACAAGAGGAATCCTTCTTGGTCATGGCAGCCCTTTCGCTCAACGGGTACGATAGTTAAGGAGTTGGAGAAGAGATCACTTATAGTTTTCAATCAAGTCGCTCATGAAATCGATTGCTTCCTTCTCGTCTTTGCCTTTCGTTCTGATAGTGACAGCCGTGCCCTTGCGGATCGGAAGCAGCATCATGCCAAGTAAGCTCTTTACGTCAATAATGTTAAGACTATCGTCACCTTTATGAAATTCGAGCGTGATGTCGGATGTGAATTGATTGGCTTGCTGAGAAATCGCCTTCAAATCATTAAGCTGAAATTCATATGTAATAGTTAAATGATGGACCCTCATGTTGTACTATTCTCCCCCTATCGAGACTATATCAATATATTATTCCGTTCCGCCGATCATGACCATATATGAGGATAAGTAAGTTCACAATTGAGCATACATCGAAGACGTTCAGGCTGCTGGCGCCGGATATTTGCCACTGTTCGTTAGAGGTATGTCAGTTATCGTACCATTTTTCGCCCCACTGGAACATGAAATCAAACATTGGAACCAATGATTTACCTTTATCAGTAAGGGTATATTCGACTTTTGGCGGCATGACATTATATTGTTCTCTATGGATAATTCCATCTCCCTCCAATTCCTTTAACTGTTGGCTAAGTGTTTTATGTGCGATTGGCGGTAAGAATCCCTTAATTTTTCCATATCTGACCACTTCTTCTTTTGCTATTAAAAATAATATAGCCCATTTCCACTTTCCACCAATCACAGACATGGTGTAAAAAATGGGACAGTTAACTTGTTCGTTATTACAATTATCCATAATTCGCTCCTTTACTAACTTTTTGTTTAGAATATAACAAATATGTGCGTACTATATAATTTTACAACAAAAAGTTATACTCTGCTTAACATCATGAAGGACTACGAAAAATGTTAAGGGAGACGAATTATGGAAACCACAAAAAAGATCATTCTCGTAACAGGCGCTACTGGTCAACAAGGAGGAGCGACAATCCGCAATTTACTTGAAAAGGGCAACTGGTCCATTAGAGCTCTCACCCGTGACCCTAACAAACCTTCAGCGGAAACTTTAAGGAGAGATGGAGTAGAAGTTTTCAAAGGCGATCATAACAATCCAGATTCGTTACTGGAAGCAATGCAAGGAGTATATGGGGTATTCAGTGTTCAACCTACAGAATTCTCCCCAAACATGTCATCGGATTTTGGCTACGAAGACGAAGTTAGATTTGGAAAAAACGTAGCAAATGCGGCGAAGAATGCTGGTGTTCAACATTTTGTTTATTCATCGGTAAGTGGTGCGGATCGATTAATTGGCGGACGAAATTATAGTAAATGGGAAATTGAAGAATACATTCGAAGCCTTGACTTGCCACTGACAATATTACGTCCGGCTTGGTTCATGGATAATTTCTCCGATCCACTCTTTGGACTTCAAACCGGCAAACTTTCTACTGCGATAAAATCAAACATAAAATTGCAACTAATCGCTGTTGAAGATATCGGTGCATTTTCCGCATTAGCTTTTGAGAATCCCGAGAGATACTTAGGCAAAACAATTGAAATCGCCGGGGATTCTTTGACTCCGGTGGCTATATCGAACGCAATATCGCGTGCTATCGGAGGAGATATTCCATATGTAGAGATTCCAATCGATACTATTCGTCAAATAAGTCCAAGTGGAGCGAGAACGTTTGAGTTTATTAATAATGAGGAACTCAAAATTGATATTGCCGAAGTCCGGAGGTTACACCCCGGTTTGTTGACTTTTAATGAATGGTTAGAAAAAATAGGGAAAACAAAAATGGAGTTATTGTTCGCTTCCGGGCATTAAGGGATTCAAATGAAGATCGGAGAGTGCATCGCTGGCAGCGATGAGGTCAGGGGTTTGATCCCCCTTGGCTTCCTAATGCACAAAAAGGACACGATCGGGAAACCTGTTGTGTCCTTTTTGCTGTTTGAGCCGACGAAGGGATTTTCGTTCCGCGTGCAGGAAAAACCGTAAGGCAGACGAATTCGGCCCATCTAATGCAAATGGTTCGATATAAGACTTGTTGGTATTCATCCTCCTTTCATGTATGGATCGACAGACAGAATGGGAATATTGCGAAAGCCAAATGTTTCTCCTGTCGTACACTTTCCGGACTTCTGAATTATTATGTTACGGCCTTTGAATTGTTGTCATAATATAGTCCGAGATTATAAGCTTGTGTCAGGAGCCTTTCGGAAATTTCCGGCCTTGAATCCAAGGTGTCATATAATATCTCAACCTTGCTATTAGAGATTCCGCAGAAACCTGCAATTCCGATGTTCAGGTGATAGTCCATCATCTTATCGTATTGGTATTTCTCATAGTGTTCTTTCGGAGCTGATGCTAGACCGAGCCACAGTACTTTTTTATGATGCAGTTTGTTGGAGCCGTACGCAAAACCATTGTTCCATACACGGTCGATATATCCCTTTAGCATGGCTGGAAAACTGTGCCACCATACGGGGAAAATATAGGCGAGAGCATCGTGTTTCTTCATTCGTTCGATTTCTGTCTCAACTTCAGGCGAATAGATCTTGCTATCAGTTGACGAATCGGGTTCATCTGCCTCCCACAACACAGGGTTAAACCCGCTGCGATGCAGATCAAGCACCTCCGTCTCATGTCCCGCATCAGCGAGTCCCTGTGTAAATCTGGCTGAAACAGAAAAGGTTAAGGAATGCACCCTTGGGTGCGATACAACGGTCAAGATTTTCACAGTCGTCACCTTCCATTTTCTACTTTTCCTTCAAAATGAGGCACGATAAAATTATCTGATATGAAGTGAAAAAAAGGAAGAACGCACTTTTTTGTGCTATAAGAACTAAAAAGTAATATAGGTACCGAAAAGTACCTATTCAAAACAATCTATTAGAGGATGGTTATCCCAAGGAAAGGCAGAAAACACGGACTTATAACATCCCGGTGGAATGTCCGCGCCATTGCTCCCGAGTATAAACTATTCTTTTGCTTATCCTTCTGCATAATGTTTTTTTTCGTGCTACAATGATTAGAACAAATGTTCTAGTTTCTTGAGGGTAGAGGACGGATCGGAATGCGGGATACGGTTCAAATATCCGTAAGAGCGTTGGTTGAATATGCGTTTCGCAGCGGAGACATCGAGTACGGATTCCGACAGATGACACCTCTTGCGGAAGGCATAAAGGCCCATCAAAAAATTCAGCAGCGATATGGCGAACAGGATCGGAAAGAGGTTTTTCTAAAGGCCGATATCGCTTACGGAAATCTCGTGTTCGTGATTGACGGTCGCTGCGACGGCATGCTGGTCACTGAAGAGGGCGGCGTGACGATCGATGAGATCAAATCGACCACCGGCAGGCTACCGAACATAATCGAGGAGACGTACCCCGTTCACTGGGGACAGGTGAAATGCTATGCCTATATGGCGGCGAAGGAGTGCGGGCTCGGCCGGATCGGCGTGCAGCTGACGTATGTACAGGCCGATAGCGGGGAGGAAAAGCGGTTCACCGAGGAGCTCACTTTCAAGGAACTCGAGCGTTTCGTCATGGGCATGTTGGAGAAATACTATCCGTTCGCATCCATTCGGAATAATCATATGCGGTTGCGAAACTCGAGCATTAAGGCGCTGGCGTTCCCATTCCCATCATACCGGGAAGGGCAGCGGAAGCTTGCGGCTACTGCTTACAAGACAATAATGGACGGGAAGAAGCTTTTCGCCAAGGCGCCGACCGGCATCGGGAAGACGATATCGACGATATTTCCGTCAGTCAAGGCAATCGGAGAAGGTTTGCTGCGGCGTATTTTTTACCTGACGGCCAAGACGATTACGAGAACTGCGGCGGTAGAAGCTTTCGCGAAGCTACAGGCGAAAGGGCTGCATCTGCATACGGTGACTCTTACGGCGAAGGAGAAGATTTGTTTCCAGGAGGAAGTCCGTTGCACGAAGGAGAGCTGTGAGTTTGCGGACGGTTATTATGAACGCGTCAACGAGGCACTGCTCGACATGCTTTCCCATGAAACACTGATGACTCGCCATGTGATCGAGCGGTACGCCCGCAAGCACCGGGTATGCCCTTTTGAATTTTCGCTTGACGCCGCGTATGTGTCGGATGCAGTTATTTGCGATTACAATTACGTGTTCGATCCACGCGTCAACTTGAAACGGATGTTCGATGACCAGAAGAGGCAGACAGCGCTGCTGATCGATGAGGCCCATAATCTTGTCGACCGGGCGCGGGAGATGTATTCGAGCGAGCTTAACAAGTCGGATTTTCTGGCGATGCAGCGCGCTTGCAAAGGAGTACGCCCGGAGCTACACGCCGCGGCGAAAGCGGTGAACGAATATTTCATCGCGCTGCGCAAGCGTTACGGCGAATGGGCCGAACAAGTCGAGCACGGGCTGCCGGAGCAATTTGCCGAACTGGTTGAGTCATTCGCCGCCGCAGCTGAGAAAGAGTTAGCCGGAGCAGGTCGCGCCGGAATAGACGATACTTTGCTGGCGGACCTTTATTTCGCATCCCAGCATTTTGTCCGCATCGCCAAGCTCTATGACAAAAGATATGTTACTTATGTCGAATGCCGCAAGAGCGATGTACGCGTCAAGCTGTTTTGCCTCGATCCGTCGCACCTGCTTCGGCATACGAGCAAAGGTTACCGGTCGCAGGTCATCTTTTCCGCTACGTTGTCGCCGCTTTCCTATTATATGGACATGCTGGGAGGTGATGCGCAAGAGAATGGGGATTATGCCGTTTCGGTGCCCTCGCCTTTCGCAAAGGAGCAGCTCGACGTGATCGTTCTGCCGCTTTCGACCCGTTATCAAGTACGGGAGCAGACGGTCGAACCGCTTGTAGGCGTCTTGCATGAGCTTGCAGATAAACAACCGGGGAATATGCTGTTTTTTTTCCCGTCTTATGAATATATGAACCTTATATATGAACGGTTTACTGTCACGGGACCGCAGGTAAGAACGATTATGCAGTCGGCGAATATGACCGAGGAGGAGAGGGAACGATTCCTCGCGGCATTCGATGCGGATAATGAAGAAACTCTTGTCGGCTTTGCCGTCATGGGCGGCATTTTCTCAGAAGGGATCGATTTGGTCGGCGACCGACTGACCGGCGTGGCGGTTATCGGCGTCGGTCTACCACAGCTTGGGCAGGAGCGAAGCGTCATTAAGGATTATTTCGACGCAGAGGGCAAGAACGGTTTCGAATACGCTTATGTGTTTCCCGGAATGAACAAGGTGCTGCAAGCGGGAGGAAGGCTTATCCGTTCGGAGCGGGACCGCGGGACTTTGATGCTGATCGACGACCGGTATTTGCATCCTCAATATAATCGGCTGCTGCCGCCGGAATGGCACCACTATACCGTGCAGCGGATGGGATACCATAAGAATGTATAATTGGGACATGGAGTGCTGCTCCATGGTTGTTATCTATGTCCGGCTTTATTGTGTGTTTTTCACAGGATTAGGCTCACCTCTATGGAATGTATTCTTCCAAGGGAGCTTGTGTCAGAAATTTTAAATCTTTAAGTGGGGAGGAAACGGCAGATGACCACGAAAGAATCCGAATGGCAAATTCCGAAGTCAAACGGGGAGGACATGGCAATGTCGACGACAGGTGGCGGCATCTCTGTTGTGCCCGCGAACGAGGCGTCATGGGAGGACTTAGACGTTGTACTAGGTTCAGCCCGGTGCCACTCAGTACGGTGCTACTGCCAGCGGTTCAAGATCCCAAACTCTCAGTGGAACCAGTTAGAAGACGACGAACGCGCCTTCCTACTGCGCGCCCAGACCGGCTGCGGGAACCCAGAGTCGGGCATAACCAGCGGCCTCGTCGCATACCTCGACCACCAGCCCGTCGGGTGGTGCGCGATCGAGCCCCGGACTGCTTACATAAAGCTGTTAAGCAGCCGGGTCCCGTGGGCGGGACGGAACGAGGTCAAGAACGACGATGGCGTTTGGGCCGTCACCTGCTTCATTATTCGCAACGGCTATCGCCGGCGCGGGATCACCTACGAGCTCACGCGCGCTGCTGTCGAATTCGCTCGGCGGCGGGGCGCCCGCGCTGTTGAGGGGTACCCGATGATCACCGTACCTGGACAGGAGATCACCTGGGGGGAGCTCCACGTCGGCAGTCGCAACGCCTTCGCCGCGGCCGGATTCCGTGAAGTGACCAGACCCACCACGCGCCGAGTCGTGATGCGCCTTGATCTCCAGTAGACTGCCGCGCTAGAATGCGGAGCTTTGGTGACGTCTAGTTTTTCGGGTTTGTAGGTCCAGCAGCAGGTCTTGGTTAAACTGGTCGATTATTGCAGGAGCTGTGTTTCGAGTTCGTCCACCGGGCGCCCATCTTCGACGTCCCAGGCGAACTCCACTTGCTAGTAGAAATGCATTACCTCATTAATCCTCTGGTCGAACTCTAGTAATCATCTACCCCTGAAAAAAAGGAGGCACATGGAATGGTTGAAAAACGCAAGGAAGTTTTACTTAAACTAAGGAACAACAGCTGGGACGAAGAAAGTTGGTTTTTACCGTTGGCGGACGCTCTTGAAAACATCAATGCTGCCCAAGCCGCCTGGCAGCCACCCGGTGGTGGCAACACTATTTGGCAAACCCTCAACCATCTTAATTACTTCAATGAACGCTACCTTGCAGTGATTAAAGGGGAGGTACTCGGTGAGCCATTGGACACCAATGAGGCAACCTTTGGCGCACCTGGAAACGGAGAAGATGAAAGAGGTTGGCGAGCAACCGTTCAGAAAACACGAGACATCATGGACGATTTTAAAGAAACAATAAATCGGCTTAGTGAAGACGATCTGGATAATCGCAACCTCGATGTAAATTTGCCAGACATCATGATGCATGACGCTTATCACATCGGACAAATTGTCCTGATTCGCAAAATGCAAGGTTCATGGACATCAGAGCGAAATATGGGTGAAATGTGGTAAAATAGCGTTGGTCAAAGCTATAGCCTTGAGTTCATAGGGGACTTAAACCGGGGAGAACAGCATCACAAGAAAGTTTGATGTTGACTCATTTAAATACTTATCTAATAACCCAAATGAAACGTACGAATACCTGTAAGGATGTTGGGTTTATGAAGAAAAAAACAAGGAATATTATTGTGGGAGACAAGGAATACGTATATGTGATTAACCAAAAGTACAATCAACATGTAAGCTATATTTCCCTTTCAATATCATTAAAGGGACTAAAGAACATAACATGTTCATTCCACTTTTGTACATGGGATGATCCAGTTACGGGAAGCCCTTTATTAGTTGGTGTTCCCTTAAAGAATATAGCGACGAGAAATATTGAAAATTTTAACTTGCATTATCCAAGAACGGTTAGACAATTTGTTGTGTATGGTTTGGAAAATGGGTGGAATGGAGTAAACAGAATAGAGTTCAATGATGGACTCCAAATAATAAGTAAGCTGGGCTATGACGTTTCATGGCTTAAACCAGAACTCAAACCGCATTAATTATTCGAGGGACGGATACGTTGGCTGAATAAAGAGGGTTTATCGCCGTCATCCTTGACGGCGGTTCTCTTATCTGCCAATTCTAATATACTTTTTCACAAAGGCAATTAAGGTGGTCGGATAATGTCATATTATGATTTGAATAAAACAGGACAGACAAGCCAATTCCTTCAAGTTTTAAAAGATTGTGTTGCCGAAGCCGGAAACACCGGTTTGCTGCATATCGAAAAACAGATCGAGGTCGATTGCAAAGCTTCGCACAAAGAGTTAGTTACGCTTGTTGACCGGCAAAACGAGCAGTTTATCGTGAACCGGATCAAAGAAGCATTCCCTCATCACAAAGTGATGGGAGAAGAAAGCTACACGGGGGAGACGTTCCAATCGGACGATTACGTCTGGATTATCGACCCGATAGACGGCACGACGAATTATGTACACCAGAAGCAATGTTTTGCCGTTTCGGTTGCTTTATACCATCAAGGAGAAGGCATTTGCGGAGCTGTATACAATCCATCCGCTAAAGAACTGTTCTGGGTGGAGAGAGGGGCAGGCGCATATTTGAATGGCCACCGGCTTTTCTTAGACGGACAGCAGTCTCGTTTAGCGGATTCCCTAATCGCAACCTATATTTATTATAATGATGACGAAAAATACGCAGGCTTTGATCAGTTTGTCGACAGAATAGCTCGCACATCCAGAGGCGTCCGAATGATCGGTTGTGGCTCTCTTGAGCTTGCTTATGTGGCCTGTGGGCGGTTTAGTGCGTATTTCAGCTTTGTACAAAAGCCTTGGGATTTTGCGGCAGGTAAATTGCTCATTGAAGAAGCTGGCGGGATCGTGACTGGCTTGAATGGGAAGCCCGTTGATGCTTACAAGTCGGCGAGTATTCTAGCTGGACCCAAAAGTCTTCACGAGGAAATGACGGCGATTTCCAATGCGATATTAGCAATGTGACCCCACCGGAAAGCTCTTCTAATAGTTTGGGGAAGCAGTATGTTTAGCCCTAATCCGTAAAATCAGCCGCGCTTCATTGTTAAATAAATGTTACATGTAATTCAAAGTTTATTCGGCAACTAAACTAACGAGTTACGTTAGTTCAATAAAACAGCGGTAGTTTAGGACCAAAAGCGCGATCCGCCATTAAGCGAACGGTCAGAGATATATTAAAACGTAGAGCTCGTTGAAGCACGACACTTGAGGGGGATGAAAGAAACTATGGAACACTCTGTAGTTATACAAGCAGAACGAATTGCAGGCGATTTTCTTCTGGAACAAGTAAAAACTTCATATCAGATCACAGGTAAAGGCATCACAAATCAGGTTTGCGTAGTCGAAACGGAGAGTCATAAAGTCGTTGTCCGCATGAACGATAAAGATACATTTCCAAGCTTTATCAAAGAAAAATGGTGTATCGAGCAAGCAGCCGCAGTTGGCGTTCCTGGACCTGAGGTGTTGTCCATTGGTATAGTTGATGAAACCGCATATATGATTCAAGTCTTTATTGAGGGAGACAACGGGTTAGACAGTACTGTTCCCAAGTCCGATGTTTGGAGGAAACTGGGCGAATATGCCAAGCTTATTCATTCTATTCAAGTGAAAGGATATGGAGGGAATCTGATTGATCCAGTCCATGGTGAGTTTCAGTCACCTTCTCATGCCGGATCAGACGGCAGTTGGCAAGGGTATGTGCAGTATAATATCAATAGTTTGACTGAGCATGATCGCTTGATTGAGCTTGGAATAATCACTCAGATGGAATCGCAGAGAGTAAGAAAACTGTTTGAAAATTTGAAGAGTGAACCGTTCCGCTTTGGTTTAAACCATGGAGATATCTCTTTAAAGAATACGATTGTCAATCAGGCAAACCAAGTAATATTACTGGATTGGAATGCAGAAGTAAGCGTGGTACCGCATGCAACTGTTGTTCAATTGATGCATTACCAAATCCTAGGACTAGAAGAAAGCGCAAGTGTTGAGGAATTCAAAGCGTTTATGGACGGGTACGGAATAAGAGAAAAAGACCTTTCTGAAATGAGGCATTTGTTGCTATTAAGGGCTTTCGATAACCTCAGGTGGGCTATTGATCAAAGTCCTGATCTGATTGAATCCTATGCTGCGTTCGCGAAACAAGTTGTTGACATGATTATGGATTAGCAGAGATTAGCGATGTTTTTGTATCTCAATCTAACAAGGGTGAAGAAAATGATTGACGGAGACGAGAGCGCAGCGATGGAACCGATCCATCGCTTTTTCTGCATTATCAGACAAATTTACTCAACAAACGGGCACTTTAACGGTGTATCCAGATGAAATCGTTAATTCACTTGAAATTCATCCAAACAGACAAGTATATGTAATTGTTTCAAAACTGTATGGGGAATTTGAGATGAAAAGAGGCAAAGTATTGAATCCTGTAATCTTTTCCCTCTTCGATGCGGAGACAGGTTTTTCGTTTGGTGGAGGATATAGTGGGGAGCCAACCAGATAGCAGAGGAAAATTGTTGAGCTTACGGAGAACGAGAATTACATGAAAGTAGGCTGCCTAATGATCGGGCAGCCCGCTAACCCCTCGTGCAATTCGAAGGTTTAGCGGACATTCGTTTCCGTAAATATGGCGCTGGATGGAACAAGCAGCTAACGGACATCCGGTTCCGTTAGCGCGATAAGGCGCTGCTAACCGGTTGCGCCCGTCGCCGGCGAAGCCGACGCATTTGCGCTTCTTGCGGCAGTTTCCGCCGCCTTGGCTTGCGTCCGCTCCCACAATCGCCGAACGATCGCATACTGTACGATGCCCGCGCAAGCGAGCAAGCCGGCCACTATGGCGAACGTAACGCGCCCGCCCCACAGTTCGTATATGAATCCGAACGCGATCGGTCCAAACCCCCGGGAGAGCTGCCAATTCATGCTGAATACCGAAAAATATCTGCCGCGCATATCGGCGGGAGCGATCATTGAAACGGCCTTCTGCAGATGCGGTCCGCTCAGCATCTCGCCAAGCGTGAATAATAATTCGACGACGATCAACAGGGCGAAGAACGGCGCGAAACCGTAACCGAACGCGACAGCCGCGAACAATCCGTAAGACAGCAGCACCACGCGGTGCGTCGCCCAATTTTCCGTCCAGCGCGCCAACGGAATTTGCAGCAGCATGACGGTGATTCCGTTGATCGTAAGAATCGTGGTAAGGATCGTCTTGTAATCTTCGAATTGGCTTTGCAGATGGAGCGGAAACACCGTCTCCACTTGCGCGTAGAGAATGCTGATCGGAACGGCGAGAGCCGTTATATAAAACAACCATCTGTGCGCGCCGAACGTGAGCCGCGCTTTAGCAACGGCCGGCGACGCCATATCCGATTGCACGTCGCGCTTAGGTAAAGTTTCAGGAATTTTTTTCCACACCAACAATAAATATATTGCAAAAGCTACCGCGGACAGTCCGAAAACGATTTTCGGCTGCCAAGTGAAGAGGAGAAGCCCCAGCACCGGCCCGAAAGCCGCCCCCACGTTCAACGCCGCATGCAGCGCAGCGAACACTTCGGCCCGGCGGTTCTCGGGAACGATATCCGCCACTTGCGCATTCGCGGCGGGGAAGAACAAGCTCATGCCGACTCCGTTCAGTATGGAACAAAGCGCGAACTGCCACACCGATTCCGCGAACACAAATCCGACCATCGCCGCCATGTTAACGGCCAATGCGCCTGCCATCAAGGGCTTACGCCCCCATCGGTCCGAAAGCCCGCCGCCCCACAATCCTACGAGCATTGCGGTGAGCGGCTGCAAACCGACGATCAACATCGGCAGCAGCACCGAGCCTTCCAGCTTATCGTACAAATACAGAACCAAGAACGGCCGAATCATAAACCCTGCGACCGTCGTCAGCGCCGTACCGATGATGCGAATCCATATTGCGGCATCATATCGGGAAAATAACTTGCTCCACACCGTCTCCACCCCGCTGCGTTACCCGTCCATATCTTTGTAGTGCGGGCGTTTTCTACTCATTATATAGAAGAGAGGGGGAAGAAAAAGGGCATATTTTAGTCCTTGCGTTTCACCTTTTTCAGAGACCGCCTATGAATGCTATGACGAACGTAACCGTAACGATGCTAAACAGGGTGGAGGAGAACACTGCTTGGGACGCGAAATCCGGCTCGTTCTCGAACTCGACGGCAAGCAGCACGCTGCTGAGCGACGTCGGCACGGCGCACGAAAGGACGAGCGCTTGCGCGAGTGGACCGTGGTAGCCTAGCAAGAGGACGATTCCGAATCCGATCGCGGGCGATACGAGCAAGCGCAGCGCGTTCGACAGCAGCACATCCGACATGGATATGCTCCATTTCATGTTGCCGAGCTGCGCGCCGAGCGTTACCAGAGCCGTTGCGATGAACCCTTGGGAAATATATTCAAGCGGGATGTAGACCGATTCGGGAACCGGAATTTGCGCAAACTTAAAGAGAAAGGCGAGCGGCACGATGTAGATTACCGGAAACGTTAAAATCGTCCGCAGAATTTGCCGGAGTTCCATCCGATGCGCATTCACGCTGTAAATACCGAATGTGTTCGGTATTACGCTTTGGATCACCATAATGATCAGCTGGACAGACAGCGTGAAAGGGTTGTTCGCAAATACGAGTTGATTCAGGGGAATCGCGAAGTTCGCGCTGTTGTAGAAGATGACGCTGTTTCGCATCGCCCCGCGCATTCCGCCTTGGAAGCCGCGAAGCCGCATCACCGCTTCAACAACAGCAATAAGCGCGGCGTAAAACAATACGAAGAATAAGAGCACTTCAAGCAAAACGGTCACCGTAAACGTGGATTCATAGAGCATGACAAATAGAATCGCGGGAGAAAACAAATAGAAGTTCAGCTTGGACAGCGTGCGGATATCGAGCTTAAACGCGCGCTGCAGCACCGCACCGACGGAGATCATGATCGACAGAGGAATAACGTTGTACAACAGGATGTGTAAAAAATAAGACATTTCGGATTACGCGCCCCCTTAAGCTGAAATCATTATAACTCAAGACGGGTGGAGCGCAATCTGAATGGAAATTAATTCAATTAATATATTTCGTATGGTATAATTTACTAAGTAAAATGTACTAGATTTGGGAGGCTGTCGTACTATGACCAATTTATTTACGATTATTGCTTCACCCGCCAAAACGTTCGAACGTTTGCGGGACAAAGGAGGCTGGGTGCTTCCTTTCGTCGCGTTGACGGTTTTGTCCGTCATACTCATGTATATCCAGTGGCCGTTGCTGCAGCGGTTGATGGAGGAGCAGATTGCGAACTCCCAGCAGCCAATGACGGAAGAGCAGATCAATATGGGGAAAATGTTCGGGCAAATATCGGCGTATGCCGGAGCTGCTATCGCGCCGGCGATTTCCATGTTTCTCGGCGGTTTGCTTCTTCTGCTGGTGAATTTGATCGTACGAGGAGAAGCGACATATATGCAATTAGCGAAAGTTTCGCTTTTCTCAAGCGTTCCGGCGTATATCGGAGGCATCATTACGGCGGTGATGGCGTTGACGCTAAATCCGGACAGCTTATACGACATTATGCTGACAGGGGGAGCGTTTTTCGATGAGAAGAAAGGCTTTCTGTTCGGCGCGGCGAGCAACATTTTGGATCCGTTCGGACTGTGGAGCTTAGCTCTGTTAATCATCGGAACCTCCGTCATGACCCGCCGTTCGAAGGCTGCGGCAGGTATTTGGATCGCGCTCGGTTGGCTTGTCGTGAAATTGGTCTCTTCGTTTACCGTATAGAACGCTGGCGGATTATATACATAGAAAGGTTGAATAAGGTGCGGAGCAAATGGTTGTGGGGAGCGGCGCTTGTTCTGGTAGTAGCCGGGCTTGTGTATGTAAACGTCATGCGGATGGGGATAAGCCAAGAAGTGACGCTGGCGAAGGCGGAGGAAGGTGAAATATCCGAATCCGTATTCGCCAACGGACGCATACAGCCGGCTGACGAGACGGAATTGTACACGAACGTCGACGGCAAAGTAAAGGAAGTGTTTGTGAAAGTCGGCGACACGGTTGCAAGAGGCGATGTCGTTATGTCGTACGACACGTCCGACTGGGAACGGCAAATCGAGCTTGAGCGCAACAGGATCGAAATCGAGAAGCTTCAACGGCAAATCGACAGGAAGCGGAACTACGATGCCGCAAAGCAGGGCGAGAAAGATGCCGAGCAAATACTTGCATTGGAATCGGATGCCCAGAAGCTGCATGAACTGCAAATTCGCGGCACGGAAAATACGATTGCTCAACTGCGGGAGAAAATTGCGCAAAGCGTTGTGAAGGCGGATTCGGACGGCGTCGTTACGAAGCTGAACGTTACTGAAGGACAGACCGTGCCGTCAGGGTTTATGGCGGCGGTATTTGCGGATGTGTCTTCTTTAAAAGTATCCGCGGCGCTGAACGAGCTGGATGCGGGCAAAGTTCAGGCGGGGATGAAGGCGATCGTAACGGGAGACGCGTTCGATGACCGGTTGGACGGAGAACTGACGTACATAGCCCCCGAAGCGGCGCCAGCCGGCCCCGAATCGCAAGATTTCCAAGTCGGAATCGAAGTGACGTTGGCGAAAGGAGATTTGGACATCATACCGGGGTTGGCGGCAATGATAGAATTTGTATTGCCCGGAGAGAAGCGGGTTCTGGTTCCGATCGACGCGGTCGTTTATAGAAATCAAGAAGCTTTCGTATATAAGGCGGAGGACGGTAAGGCTGTCCAAGTCGCTGTCAAGACGGGGAAGGACAACGGGGAGCGGGTTGAAATTCTGGAGGGGCTCAAAGCCGGAGAAGAGGTCATATCCCCGTTGCCTGAAGGGCTTCGCGACGGAAAGAAAGTAAAGGCGGCGCAATCCGAATGATTCGATTGGAAGGCGTAACCAAAACATACCGCAACGGAGCTGTCGAAGTACAAGCGTTGAAAACAATGGACGTAACGATAAACAAAGGCGAGTTCGTCGCCATTATGGGCCCTTCGGGTTCGGGCAAGTCCACTCTGATGAATATATTGGGCTGCCTGGATGTGCCTACGACCGGTACCTACGTGCTTGACGGGGAGCAAGTGGAATCGCTGGACGAGGACCGGCTGGCTGCGATTCGAAACCGCAAAATCGGATTCGTGTTTCAAAACTTCCACCTTCTTCCGCGCCAATCGATACTCCGCAATGTGGAGCTCCCTTGCGTATATGGCGGGGTCAGCCGTCAAGAGCGGATGGAGAGAGCCAAAGACCTTCTTGAGAAGGTGGGGCTTGGCGAGAGGGTTCATCACCGACCGAACGAGCTGTCCGGCGGCCAGCGTCAGCGGGCCGCGATTGCGAGAGCGCTTGTGATGGATCCGGCCATATTGCTTGCCGACGAACCGACGGGAAATTTGGACGCGAAATCGTCGGAAGATATCATGCGACTGTTCGGACAGCTGCATGCGGAAGGGGCGACGATCATTATCGTTACCCACGAACCCGACATTGCGGCTCATGCCAAGCGGGTCATTCGTTTCGGGGACGGGGACATCGTCCAGGACACCGCATCGGAGAGGCGGGAGGCGCTATGACGCTGTGGGAAAACTTGCTCATCGCCCTCGATAATTTGAAGGGCAACAAGATGCGTTCATTGTTGACGATTATCGGGATCGTGGTCGGCATCGCCGCGGTGGTGACGGTCGTATCGATCGGCCAAGCGGGCCAGACGTCGCTTGTGGCGGAGGTCGCTCAGTATGGCGACGGATATTTTGTTTTATACCCGGCTAGCCGGGACGGCAATGTTGATATAAATTTGTACATTACCGACGCCGACTTGCAGCTGCTGCGCAAGATGGAAGGTATCGTTGCGGCGATGGGAAGCATGGAGCGCAGTTTTGTTGCGAAGATCGGCACGAAGGAAGTCAACGTGCGGGTAACCGGCACCGCCTCTTCGTATTCGAAACTTTCCAATATGAAGATGTCTGCGGGGCAGTTTTTTTCTTCGTCGGAGGAACGGTCGCGCCAGCGCGTGTTGGTTGTCGAATCCAAATTCGCGGAAACGTATTTCGGATCGGCCGGCGCGGCTTTGAATCAGAAGGTCAATTTAGGCGGAAGGCTGTTCCGAATTGTAGGTGTGACGAAGACGGAGGAGTCGCTCTTTAGCGGTTTAGGCGGCGAGAGCTATAGAGCGTTCGCTCCGATGAATGCCGTTCCCGGCGCGGACGCAAGCTCCGCCCGGTTCGGCTTCATCGAGGTGAAAGCTTCCGCCGCAAACGAGGATGAGCTGAAAGAAATTGTGCGGCAGGTGAAACAATGGATCGCCAAGCGCCACAATACGGAGCCGGACAAATATATGGCGCAGACGGCGTACGAAGTGCAGGGGCAAGTGAAGCAAGTGTTCTCGATTCTTCAAGTCATTATCGGTTCCATTGCGGGAATATCGCTGTTTGTCGGTGGAATAGGCGTTATGAACATCATGCTCGTTTCCGTAACCGAACGAACGCGAGAGATCGGCATTCGCAAAGCGATCGGCGCGACACCCGGCTTGATCATGGCGCAATTCATCATCGAAGCGGTCATCTTATCGCTAGCCGGGGGTGTCATAGGCGCCGGAATCGGATTGCTGGGCTCGTGGATCTTTTCTATTATAACCCAATGGCCGTTTCTTATTTCGTGGTGGGCGCTGCTGCTTGCCGTCGTGTTTTCTACCGCAGTCGGAGTATTTTTCGGATTGTATCCCGCGAACAAAGCCGCTCGCATGCAGCCGATCGAATCGCTGCGCTACGAGTGACGTCTCCTCCTGTGAGTGACGGCATCTCCGACACGGTGATCAGCAACACTTCTGGTTACTACATACGTTAATTATCGCACCAGCGCCGCCCACTTCTCGAACGTGCGATGCGCTTCCCCCGAGTCGAGCGCCGTTCTCGCCGCGTCGAGTCCTGCTTCAATGCTTCCGGCCGCATTCGCCAGCCAAAGCCGCACTGCGGCATTCAAGACCGTAATTTGCCGGAAAGCGGGCTCGCATTCTCCGCGCAGCACGGCAACCGCCGTTTGCGCTTGCGCCGATGCGGTCCACTCCATGTCCGGTACTTCTTCATATAAATTATACAATTCCGGATCGATCACAAGAAGCTCCGGAACTCCGTCGTCAACTAGGTACGCGCGAGTTCTCTTGTTGACCGGCAAATCCTCGGAGCCTTCCATTCCTTGTGTAATGAGCGCCCGTTTCACTCCAAGCCGCGTCACCAGCTCGGTCATCTTCTCGAACACCGTGCCATGGAACACGCCGAACGCCAAGTATGGGGCATCCGAATAACGAAGCAGCTTCTCCGCGGTGTTGAAGACGGTCCGAAGACCGAGCTCTTCGCGCAATTGCCGCATTGCGGCAAGAGGGGGGCATGCTTCTTCGGCCGGTGTAAACAGTACGCCGGTTTCGGCGGCCGCCTTGTGAAACGTGTCTATATCCGCATGAATGCCCATTTCGAACAAAACGTCGGTTAAAGTGACGCCCCATTTCGGCGGAAGAGACCGGCTTGCGTGCAAAGATACCGGCACTCCGCATGAGGCCAAAACAAACGCGACGGGCAGAGCTGCCATGAACGATTTGGTTCTGCCGTCGTACGGTCCGGCGCAATCCAAGGAACCGGGAAGCGGATGGCGGCGGCTGAACGGACGCAGAACGTCGACGAACGCCATAATTTCATCGGTGCTTTCCATCTTTATCCTCTCGGCGACAAGGAACGCCCCCGCTTGCGCGGGCGTCGCTTCGCCGCCGACGATCATTTCTGCAGCACGAACCGCTTCTTCATAGGTCAGATCCCGGGCGCCCCGTTTTCCTCGGCCGACTTCTTTGAGTAGTTCTTTCATTTAGTGCGCCCCCTAGGGTTTTGTTCTTTTAACAAAGAATACACTTTGACAATGGACACGGCAACGTCGACGAGCCGCCGCCGTTCGTTCATCGCTTGCTTGCGGAGAAACTCATACGCTTCCGCTTCAGAAATATGCTTGATTTCGCTAAGAATAGATTTAGCCCGGTCGATCCACTTGCGGTCCTCCAATTTGGCGAGCAGCTGCTCTCGTTCCTGCTTCCACTGCGTGCGGCGCAAATAATTTTTTGACGCAAGCGAAACATACCAGTGCAATTCGTTCACCGTCAAGCCGGGGGACAAAATGACGTCAATTTCAGTTGCTATATTGCAATTGTGCAGCACCGGCTCATCCTCGCACCACCAAATAGTCGGCAATGACTGAAGATGAGTGAATCTCGCAAGAGCGGAGAACGGAAGATGTAAAATAATTGCGTCAATATTTCTTACGTTAATATGGGTTTCTTCTTTAATTTCTTGTAAAATAATACGGTAACCGGCCGCCGTAAATAATTCGACCGGATCGATATACCGTTCGGCGACTGGCTTCACTTCCGAGTCTTCATCATGCGTGACGGTCGCATTCGCCGGCGGGGCCGGATGTTCCCGCAGGATAAGAAACGTTTGCAGCACAAGTAGTCACATCCTATCCATGACCCCCACATGTTCACAAACCTAACATGTGATAGTATTATATTGCACAAATATAACACAGAAAAGCGAATTTTTGAACCAAAAACTTTTTTGTGTCAGTATTATTGACATAATCCGAGTTTGCTGAATATAATACGGTTAAGAAGAAAACCTCGAACGATGGAAATGCAATGGAGCATGACCGCCACCAATGGAAGGTTTTCTAATAATTAATGAAGAAGAGCGTCTGCCGAAGCACCTTCAATGAAGAGGGTCCTTCGTTAAGAGGAAGCTTTTCTTACATCACTGAAATTGCAAAGCAAATTATGAAGGCGAAGCACAACGTCGTGCTGAGTCTTAGGCAAAGAGGCCGTGTCTCACACCTAGTATACGTGTGGGGTTCGGTCTCTTTTTTACTTTTAAATCTAAAAAAAAAATGTAGAGGAGAGGTTGCGGATGGAAGCCAAAGGATTTTTGCACAGCGGTCATAAGGGGTCTTTATTCAGCTCATTTTTGTACTTTGATGTCAGCTTTATGATTTGGGTGCTGCTCGGCCCGCTGGCGGTCATTATAGCGGGCGAATTCGAAATGGACGCGGCTCAGAAAGCGAACCTTGTCGCTCTTCCTGTGCTCGGCGGCTCGATATTGAGACTTGTGCTCGGTTGGATGACCGATTACATCGGACCGAAGCGGACGGCGCAAATCGGGATGGTGCTTACGATGATCCCGCTCATCTGGGCATGGCAATTCGCGACTAGCCTTAATGAGCTGTACTTCGTCGCGCTGCTGCTCGGTATTGCCGGCGCCAGCTTTGCTGCCGCTCTCCCGCTTGCCAGCCGCTGGTATCCTCCGCAATACCAAGGTCTTGCGATGGGGATCGCCGGCGCGGGCAACAGCGGCACCGTGTTTACGACGCTGTTCGCGAACCGGATTGCGCAGCACTATGGAGATTGGCACATCGTGTTCGGTTTCGCGCTCATCCCGATCGTAATCACTTTCATCGTGTTCTCCATCCTTGCCAAAGACAGCCCTAATCAACCGGCGCCGAAGAAGTTTGCGGATTACGCCGCCGTGTTGAAGATGTCCGATACCTGGTTGTTCTGTATCTTATACAGCGTAACGTTCGGCGGATTTGTAGGCATGGCAAGTTACCTCACTATCTTTTATAACACGCAGTACGGATTGGATGCGGTGCGGGCAGCGGATTTCACGACCATTCTCGTCATCGCCGGCAGCTTCTTCCGTCCGGTAGGCGGATGGCTTGCGGATAAACTGGGCGGCATACGGATGCTTCTGGTGTTATACGGAGTCGTTGCTCTGATGATGGCAGGCATTTCGACGCTTCCGTCGATCGCACTTACAACAGTTATGCTCTTCGTGGCCATGATGTCCCTCGGTATGGGGAACGGTTCGGTGTTCCAGCTCGTGCCTCAACGTTTTAAGAAGGAAATCGGCGTCATTACCGGTATTGTCGGCGCCGCAGGCGGGTTGGGAGGATATTTCCTTCCGAAAATTCTCGGCAACTTAAAGCTATCGACCGGTTCCTTCACGCCGGGCTTCCTTGTCTTAAGCGTGATCGCGCTCACCTGCATCGTCATACTCGCAGTGGCGCAAGGCCGCTGGAAGCGTTCTTGGATCGGCGAAGGCGGGCGCGTGTTGAAGTCGTCTGACGGTACCGCACTGGAGGCTTAATTTTTTAAAATATATAAAAGGGTTGTGAGTGAGTTATGGCAAAACAAAAGCTAGTACTAATCGGTAACGGCATGGCCGGCATGAATGTAATCGAACACTTGAGGAAGCTCGCTCCGGATAAATACGAAATTACGGTGTTCGGCGCGGAGCGTTATCCGAACTATAACCGAATTATGCTTTCCTATGTGCTAGCCGGAGACACGAAGACGGAAGAGATCTACATCAACGACTACGACTGGTATGAGCGTAATGGAGTGAAGCTCTATACCGGGCAGCAAGTGACGGCGATCGATACGTCGGCAAAGACAGTCACAAGCAGCGGCGATGCGGGAGATTTGACGGCAGCATACGACAAGCTCGTGATCGCGACCGGCTCGAACGCGTTCGTGCTTCCGATTCCTGGCGCGAACCTGCCTGGCGTCATTGCATACCGGACGATCCATGATACGAATCTCATGAAGGAAGCCGCGAAGAAATACCGTAAAGCCGTCGTTATCGGCGGCGGCTTGCTCGGGCTTGAGGCGGCGCGCGGACTGCTGAATTTGGGAATGAAAGTGGATGTCGTTCATATCATGGACAGCTTGATGGAGCGGCAGCTGGACCCGACGGCTTCGAAGATGCTGAAAGAAGCGTTGGAGAAGCAGGGTATGAATTTCCTGTTGGAGAAGCAAACGGCGGAAATTCTCGGCGAAGACAGGGCGGTCGGCCTGAAGTTCAAGGACGGCACGTGGACGACGGCGGATTTGGTCGTCATGGCGGTCGGCATCCGTCCGAACGTGCAGCTCGCGAAAGCGGCCGGAATCGAAGTCGTTCAGGGCATCACGGTGAACGACTGGTTGGAAACGAGCGCACCGGACGTATATGCGGTCGGCGAATGCGCGCAGCACCGGGGCGTCGCTTACGGGCTTGTCGCGCCGCTTTACGAGCAAGGCGCCGTACTTGCGAAGCGTCTGGCGGAAGTTGACACGGCTCCATATGAAGGCTCCGTCGTTTACACGAAGCTGAAGGTGTCCGGAGTAGACGTGTTCTCGGGCGGCCAGTTCATGGAGAGCGAGGATACGAAAGCGATTCGGGTGCATGACGACTGGTCCGGCATCTACAAGAAAGTGCTTGTGCGCGACAACAAAGTGGTCGGCGCCGTCCTGTTCGGCGAAACGTCGGAGAGTACGCGCTTGATGCAGCTCATCAAGAGCCAAGCGGATATTACGAAGATGGAGATCACGGCGCTGCTGAAGGAGTCCGGCGAGGCCGGCGCAAGCGGCGGCGGCACCGAAGCGGTCGTCGCTTCGATGGCGGACGATGCCATCATCTGCGGCTGTAACGGCGTCAGCAAAGGGACGATTTGCTCCGCGATCAAAGAGTGCGGGCTTACGACGGTTGAAGGCGTCCGTGACCAAACGACCGCTTCCCGTTCTTGCGGCGGCTGTAAGCCTCTGGTGGCTGCGCTGCTGAAGACGACGCTCGGCGACGAGTTCGACGGAGCGGCGGCGAAGACGACGATTTGCGGATGCACGGACATCTCCCGTGAAGAGCTTGTGGAAGCGATCAAGGAGAAAGGATTGACCCACGTTCGCGAAGTCATGAATGTTCTCGGCTGGAAAAATCCTGAAGGATGCTCCAAGTGCCGTCCGGCCGTCAACTACTATTTGTCCATGATCAATCCGGATACTTATGTCGATGACCGCACTTCCCGCTTCGTAAACGAAAGGATGCACGCCAACATTCAGAAGGACGGCACATACTCGGTCGTTCCGCGCATGTACGGCGGAGTTACAAACCCGTCGGAGCTGAAGCGCATCGCGGAGGTGGCGGAGAAATACAACGTTCCGACCGTGAAATTGACGGGCGGACAGCGGATCGATTTGCTCGGAGTGAAGAAAGAAGATTTGGTGGCGATGTGGGCGGATCTCGACATGCCTTCCGGTTATGCATACGGCAAAGCGATCCGTACGGTAAAGACTTGCGTCGGAGAAGAGTACTGCCGCTTCGGCACCGGGGATTCGATGGGCATGGGCATTGCGATGGAAAAAAGGTTCGAGCGTCTCAACACCCCGGCGAAAGTGAAAATGGCGGTGTCGGGCTGCCCGAGAAACTGCGCGGAATCCGGCATCAAGGATCTGGGCGTCGTCGCCATCGACGGCGGCTGGGAGCTGTATGCCGGCGGCAACGGCGGCGTGAAAGTAAGAGTCGGCGAATTGCTGGCGACCGTTAAGACGGAGGCGGAAGTGATTGAATACACTGAGGCCTACTTGCAGTACTACCGCGAAACCGGAAATTACGGCGAGCGGACGTCCGAATGGGTGGAGCGGGTCGGCATCGGCCATATCCGGGAGGTCATCGGCAATCCGGAACGCAGAGAAGAGCTGTGCAAGCGTATGGATAAGGCGTTGTCCGTCACGAAGGATCCTTGGAAAGAAGCCATTCAGAACGATTCGATCAAGAAGGACTTATACGAAACGATAGAGCGTCAATAGGAGAAGGAGGGTGACGAAACCATGAACACGCGATATGAGTCCGCTGCTGCGGAAACTTTGGAGTTGGCGAAGCTGGACGATCTTCCGGTCGGAATGGGGAAGACGGTTCGGGTGCGCGAGTTGGAGTTGGCCGTGTTCCGTCTGGCGGACGGCACCGTCCGCGTCATCGAAAACCGCTGCCCTCATAAGAACGGCGTACTGGCGGAAGGACTGGTGAGCGGATCGTTCGTCTTCTGCCCGCTGCACGACCGCAAGATCAGCTTGGATGACGGTATGGTGCAAAAGCCGGATACAGGATGCGTGCGCACGTTCCCGATCAGCATTCGCGACGGGGCAGTGTGGTTGGAATGGGATTGATCGAACATTTTGACGGAGAGACGGGGTTGGAGACGCACTGCTGCTTCTGCAGCATGCAGTGCAGAATGGAGCTGCACGTCACGGAAGAGCAACCGGGATGGGCGGTCAAGCCGAGCCAGACGTTTCCCGTAGCGACCGGGAGGCTGTGCCAGAAAGGATTTCACTCCCCCCGGCACGCTTTCCACCCCGACCGCATAACCACGCCCGTTGTTCGCTTAGGGACCGGGGCGGCTCCGATCGAATCGGTGCCTTGGCAGCCGGCGGGCTGGAACGAGGCGTTCGAATCGATCGCCAAGCAAATACAGGAATTGCAGGCGCAGTATGGGCGAGATTCGGTGGCGGTGTACGGCGGAGGGTCGCTCACCAATGAGGTATGCTACCTGCTTGGGAAATTCACACGTGTGGCGCTCGGCTCGCGGTATATCGACTACAACGGGAGATACTGCATGTCCTCCGCGGCTGCGGCCCAAAACCGCGCCTTCGGAGCCGACCGCGGCTTGACGATGCCGCTTTCGGAAATTGTTAACGCGAAATATATTATATTGGCGGGTACGAACATTGCCGAATGCCAGCCGACCATGATGCCGTATTTGCTCGCGGCCAAGAAGAACGGCGCGGTCATTGTGACGATTGACCCGCGCCAAACAATGACGTCGAAGATCGCGGATATTCACGTTAAGCTGCAGCCCGGCTTTGATTCGGTATTCGTTAACGGGCTTCTCAATGTAATTATCAGTGAAAGCTTGTACGATCAACGTTTTGTGGCAGAGCGCACCGTCGGATTCGATTCCGTCGTCGAGGCGGTGCGGGATTTTACGCCGGAGCGCGTATCCGCGATCACGGGCATTTACGAAGAGAAAATTCGTGCGATCGCGAGA
Organism: Paenibacillus alkalitolerans; assembly: GCF_016482785.1. GTDB lineage: Bacteria > Bacillota > Bacilli > Paenibacillales > YIM-B00363 > Paenibacillus_AE > Paenibacillus_AE alkalitolerans. The sequence goes on from NZ_JAEMXM010000003.1 coordinate 330,849, forward strand.
GGATTCGCGCGCGCCGAGTCGGGAATCGTGATGACGGCGCGGGGGCTGGAGCAGCAGATCAACGGCGTGGAGCATACGCTCAACTACATCAATCTTGCGCTGCTGTGCGGTAAGATCGGCCGGCCCGGTTGCGGGTTCGGGGCGGTTACCGGCCAGGCGAATGGGCAAGGCGGCCGGGAGCATGGCCAGAAGGCGGATCAGCTGCCGGGGTACAGACTCATCGAGGACCCGGAGGCGCGCCGCCATGTGGCGGAAGTGTGGGGCGTCGAGCCCGACTCTCTCCCCGGCAAAGGCGTATCCGCGTACGAGCTGTTCGACAAAGTGCTGGAAGGCGAAATCAAGGCGATGATCGTATTGGGTTCGAACCCGCTCGTATCGAGCCCGAACAGCGGAAGAGTGGAAGAAGCGCTTCGAAAATTGGACTTATTGGTCGTTATAGATATGTTTGAAACGGAAACCGCGCGTTTCGCGCATTGGCTGCTGCCCGGATCGTCGTTCCTGGAGGCGGAAGGCACACTTACGAACGTCGAGGGACGCGTGTTTCACCGACCGAAAGTTTGCGAGCCTCCGGGGAACGCAAAGCTCGATATGGATATTATTTGCGAGTTGGCTAAGCGGCTTGGGAGCGGTAAATATTTTGCGTACGGTACTCCTGAGCGGGTGTTTGACGAGCTTCGGCGCGCTTCCGCCGGAGGAAAGGCGGACTACTCCGGGATCACGTACGAACGGTTGCAGGAAGAGCAGGGCATATTTTGGCCTTGCCCGTCCGAGGGCCATCCGGGCACGCCGTTGATGTATGCCGAACGGTTCGAGCATGCCGACGGCAAAGCACGCCTTGTCGGCATTAATCCGGGTAAGCCCGCCGAAACGATGAGCCGGGAATACCCTTATTTATTAACGACGGGAAGAGTCGGCAGCCATTATTTGAGCGGCGCGCAAACTCGGCGCACCGAGGCGCTGACGTCGAAGTCTCCGGTGCCGGTCGCCGAAGTGCACCCGACGCTGGCTGCGAGAATCGGATTGCGTCCCGGCGATAACATCAAGCTGACGAGCCGGCGAGGCACGGCGGTGTTTCCGGTGCGAGTGACGGAAGATATTCACCCGACGTCCGTGTTCGTGCCGTTCCATTGGGGCGGCGAACGCTCGGTCAACAGGCTGACGAGCGACGCGCTGCATCCGGTCAGCCGTATGCCTGAATTCAAGATTTGCGCCGTGCGCGTGGAACGAATCGAGGGGAGGGATCGTGAACATGAAGGTGCAGGTGCAGGAGCAGCATCCGAAAGTGGTGGTCGTGCGCGAAAGTAAGGATTGGACGTTGTTAAACGATCTTGACGATGTGGTGGCCGTCGTTGCATACGATTGTCACGCGGACGGGGAGGAAGCATGCGGACTGCCGGTGTTTCATCCGGATGATCTCTCCGAAGCGTTCGAGTACGCAGAGGGGCGTTACGGTTTCTTCGTCGGGGAAGAGGATGCGTGGTAGTTAAAACGGCAGAGCATTCCGCATGAAGCGGAAATGTCTGCCGTTTTTTTGGTGCAATAGCGGTGCCGCTGCGTTTCAGGGCTCGATCGGCCACCCCTTGTTTCACTGCGGCACAACGTGGTTCATCCGTGCATCACCGTGTTTCAATGTGAAACAAACCGGCTCGATCGGCCACCTCTTGTTTCACTGCGGCACAACGTGGTTCATCCGTGCATCACCGTGTTTCAGAGTGAAACAAACCGGCTCGATCGGCCACCTCTTGTTTCACTGCGGCACAACGTGGTTCATCCGTGCATCACGGTGTTTCAATGTGAAACAAACCGGCTCGATCGGCCACCTCTTGTTTCACTGCGGCACAACGTGGTTCATCCGCGCATCACGGTGTTTCAGAGTGAAACAAACCGGCTCGATCGGCCACCTCTTGTTTCACTGCGGCACAACGTGGTTCATCCGTGCATCACCGTGTTTCAATGTGAAACAAACCGGCTCGATCGGCCACCTCTTGTTTCACTGCGGCACAACGTGGTTCATCCGTGCATCACCGTGTTTCAGAGTGAAACAAACCGGCTCGATCGGCCACCTCTTGTTTCACTGCGGCACAACGTGGTTCATCCGTGCATCACGGTGTTTCAATGTGAAACAAACCGGCTCGATCGGCCACCTCTTGTTTCACTGCGGCACAACGTGGTTCATCCGCGCATCACGGTGTTTCAGAGTGAAACAAACCGGCTCGATCGGCCACCTCTTGTTTCACTGCGGCACAACGTGGTTCATCCGTGCATCACCGTGTTTCAATGTGAAACAAACCGGCTCGATCGGCCACCTCTTGTTTCACTGCGGCACAACGTGGTTCATCCGTGCATCACCGTGTTTCAGAGTGAAACAAACCGGCTCGATCGGCCACCTCTTGTTTCACTGCGGCACAACGTGGTTCATCCGTGCATCACGGTGTTTCAATGTGAAACAAGGCCGCGTGTTCGGCCAAACGGCACAACGTGGTTCATCCGTGCGATTGAAGCACCAAATACCCGTACGCCGGCAGCTCGAGCTCGAGCATACCATGGCGACTCGAGACGGCGGCGCCCGGTTCGCCCGTCAGCGCGTCGAGCCATTCGCCTGCACCAATCTCAAGCTCGAACGACGCCGGCTTCTTATTCCGGTTCATCAAAATTACGAACCGGTCCTTCTCGTCCGCGCGTTCGTAAGCGAGGCGCCCTTCGCCCTCCTTCGCCAGAAGGAACCGGAACGTGCCCGTTCGCAGAGCGGCGTGCCTATGCCGAAGCGCGATGGCGCCGCGATAGAACTCGAACAGCTCCCGATCCTGCTCCGCCGGATCCCATACCATGCAGCGCCGGCAATCGGGGTCTCCGCCGCCGGTCATGCCGACTTCGTCGCCGTAATAAATGCAAGGCGCTCCCATGAATGTCAACTGAAACACGACAGCGAGCCGCATCAAACGAACGTCGCCTTCGCATATGGTGAGCAGGCGCGGCGTATCGTGCGAATCAAGCAGGTTGAACATCGCTTCGTTGACCTGACGCGGGTAAGAGGCGAGCTGGCGGCTGAGGGAGTCCGCAAACCCTCTCGCATCGAGCTTGCCGCGAGCGAAGAAATCGAGCACGGTGCCTGTGAACGGGTAGTTCATCGTAGCGTCGAACTGGTCGCCCTGCAGCCACATCATCGCGTCGTGAAACATTTCCCCCAATATATAAACTTCCGGTTTCACAGCCTTGACCACACGCCGGAACTTCCGCCAAAACTCATGATCCACCTCGTTCGCCACATCGAGCCGCCATCCATCGATACCGACCTCTTCGATCCAATAGCGGGCCACTCCGAGCAAATACTCCTGAACTTCCCGATTCGCTGTATTCAGTTTCGGCATATGCTGTTCGAACGCGAACGCGTCGTACGTCGGAACGCCATCCACCTTGTCCAACGGGAACGACCGCACATGGAACCAGTCCGCGTATTTCGATTCCGCGCCTTTCTCCTTCACGTCGAGGAACGGCGCGAACGTGCCTCCCGCATGATTGAATACGGCATCGAGCATAACTCGGATGTCCCGCTTATGGCATTCCTCCACCAGCCGCTTCAACAGGGCGTTGTCGCCGAAGTGAGAGTCCACGCGCAGGTAATCCTCCGTATCGTATTTATGGTTCGTCTGCGCTTGGAAGAGCGGAGTAAAGTATATCGCGTTCACGCCAAGCTCGCTCAAGTGGTCCAGGTGATCGAGCACCCCTTGCAGATCGCCGCCGAAATAGTTGAACCACTCCGGTTTATCGCCCCACGGCTGCACATTTTCCGGATCGTTCGACTTGTCCCCGTTCGCGAACCGCTCCGGGAAAATTTGGTAAAACACCGCGTCTTTCACCCAAGCCGGCGGCCGAAAAACTTCGGACGCATGCAGGAACGGAAACTCGAACATGCCGAAGTGCTCTAAGGGACGTTCCGCCGAAAATCCGCGTTCGCTAAACCATATTTCCTTCTTGCCCGAGAGCAATCGGAACGCATACGCCAAACGGCGGTATTCCGGCCGGACGGAAACTTCCCAGTAGTCAAACAACTCATCCGACAACGAACAAATCATCGCCGCCGATTTCATCTTCTCGAACGGTTCGAACTTATCCCCATAGAACGCTTCAACGCCGTCCAAATCTCCCCGCTTTGCGCGCAGCCGCAGAGCGACGGTCTTCTCGTCGTAAGCAAACGACCAATTGAGCTTCGGACGATGGTAAACCGCTTCTAATAACATTGAAATTACCTCCTTTGCAACATAAAAAGGCACAACGCCCGAGACGGAGATCCCGAGGTTGTACCTTTAAGACAAGGTATCATTGCCTTCCTGTTGCAAAATATTTTAACACAGGCTCCTTAGATTTCAAAACCGGCAAAAGGAGGGCTTTTGTTTTATCGACGTACTGAGGCGCAGGTGCTAAAATAAGGAAACAGATTGAAGCTAAAAACTCAAACTGCAAGGAGGGAATATTAGTGAGCCCGGAGCAATTGCTGATCCAGATCGACCTGATACGTTCCATAACACTGAAGGCGGTGGAAACGGTTACCGACGAGGAAGCCGACATGCAGCCGCCCGGTTTCAACAATACGATCCGCTGGCATTTGGGACATATTTATCTTGTACAGGAACGGTTGGCGTTCCATTTCGCCGGTTTTCCCGTATATGTGCCTCCGGAATATATCGACTTGTTCTCCAACGGCACCAAGCCGTCCGATTGGAAGAAGGAAGCTCCGTCCCTTGCAGAGCTCACGGCCCGGTTGACCGAACAGCCGGAGCGGATCCGGACGCTTCTCGGCGACAAATTGAAGGAAGAGCCGGCTATACCGTGCCCTCTCTTTGACGGAAAGCTGACGACGATCGGAGCGATCATTAATTTCAGCCTGTTCCATGAAGGGATGCACAACTCCGCTTTGCACCGTCTAAAGCGGGCCTTGCATTTATTGCGGGCGTAACGTGAACGCTTCGTAATACGGCAACTTGTGAACGGCATCTGTTTGTGCTACTTATAGAACCATTATACATACTACCGGTCTCGGAAAGGATGTCGTTTTTATGCCGGATAACTGGAAAAAGCTGCTGCATAAGGCGGAGAAGGCTGCGGTGTTGAACTCGCCGGTTACGAACGTTTCGCTCGAAGAGACATGGTCCTCGCTCAGATTCCGCCGGGTATCGGAAATTAAAGTGATGACGCGCAAAAGCATCGTTCCCGGAATCGATCGATAGGATGGAGAGGACAAACGAAATTCCCGCGGAAAAACTGTGGACCCGGGATTTTATTTTGCTTGCGGCCGCAAACGGAATGATGTTCTTCGGGTTTCAGATGCTGCTGACGACATTGCCGGTATATGTGAGGGAGTTCGGCGGCAGCAATGCGGAAGTCGGCTGGATTATCGGCATATTCACATTCGTGGCTTTGTTGGCGAGACCTTTTGCCGGGTGGGCTTTAGATACGGTGCCGAAGAAGAGGGTGCTGCTGTTCGGGCTTGTTTTTTGTTTGATTGCCGTCGGATTGTACGGATGGGCGGGCGCGGTGGTGTTTGTACTGCTGGTGCGCGTAGTTCACGGGTTCGGCTTCGGAATCTCCACGACAACATTCGGAACGATTGTTTCGGATATCGTTCCGCCTTCCCGTCGGGGGGAGGGGGTCGGTTATTTCGGGCTGGCGGCGACATTGGCGATGACCGTAGGCCCGGTCGGCGGATTAACGATTATGGACATGTACGGATTCGATGCGCTATTTGCCGTCTCGTTCGGAAGCACCGCCGCCGCGCTGTTGATGTCGACGCTGCTGCACGGGCCGGGGAAAGCGACGGATGTTCATACCGCACCGGCGGAAACGGCGGCGGCGGTCTCCGCCGATGCCAAACCGGTTAATTGGACGGAGCGCATTGTTGAACGACGCGCGCTGTTCCCTGCGCTGCTCATGCTTCTTATCTGTTCGGCATATGGAGGCGTCGTCACTTTCATTACGCTTTACGGAGAGGAGCGCGCTCTTGAGAACGTGGGCTGGTTTTTTACGACGAATGCGCTGTGCTTGTTCCTCGTACGCCCTGTTGCGGGGCGATTGTTCGACCGGCAAGGCCATATTTGGGTGCTGCTGCCGGGAGCCGTATCCGGTTTCATAGGAATGCTGATACTATCTTATGCGACCTCCACATGGATTTTGATCATGAGCGCTGTGTTTTTCGGCATCGCGTTCGGAGCCATTCAACCGTCTTTACAGGCGTGGGTCATTAACCGGGTGCCGGCTCACCGCAGAGGTACGGCGAATGCCACATTGTTTTCCGCTGTGGACCTCGGATTCGGGGTCGGCTCGGTCGTGCTCGGGCCGGTCGCGGATTTGACCGGAAGCTTTGCCGCGATGTACCGGATCTCGTCTTTGCCGTTCGTCGTCTTCATTGCGGTTTATCTCTTTTATAACTCTAGAATTAATAAGTTATCCCGAAAATAACAGCAATTCTAGAGTTTCAAGAAAAACTTCCTTTAAAGGACGTACCCGCTTCCTCGAATTACGTCGATAGAAGTTTTTCTTATAATATCAGGAAGTATAAGTTTTAGTTAATAAAACTGCCTTGTTGATATTTCAAGAAAAACTTCCTCTAAATCGCGGTCGCTCATCCTTGAATGTACGTCGATAGAAGTTTTTCTTATAATTTTAGGCAAAAAGGACGCTAAGCCGTATCTTTTTTCGATGGTTATCCGTTAATACGGGTGAAAAGTACTTTTCAACAGGAGGACTCCGATGCTCTTATATGGCGCCATAGACAAGGAGCGCGGCGGTCGGCCCGATGATACGTTCGAACGGGCGCTTGTGCCGCTGAAGGACGATCTGGGCAAATACTGCCGTTCCGTAACCGGCAACCGCTGGGACGCGGACGACTTGCTTCAAGAGACTGTGACGAAGGCATACGTTCGGTACGTGCACACCGGACGTGCGGAATTCAATAAAGCGTACCTGTACCGCATCGCGTCGAACGCTTGGATCGACCGGATCCGTAAGGACCGCCGGGAAGTGGCGATGCCGTCCGATTGGTTTGTGCGGGATGAGCAAGACATGCCCGACGGTTCGCAGTTCGAAGATACCATCGACGCCCGTTGGGCGCTGCAGCGAATCGTAGGCTGGCTGCCGGAGAAGCAGCGCACCGTGTTTTTGCTGACGGAAGCGTTCGATCTTTCGCTTTCCGAGACGGCTCGTTACATGGGCGTCACGGAAGGTGCGGTGAAATCGCTGCTCCGGCGGGGCAGGGACCGGCTGGCCCGGTTTCGGGAAGATGAGACCGAGTGCTGCGCTGCGGATGAGGCTCTGGTGCAAGCGTATTTGCGTGCGCTTCGAACCGGGGATGTGGGCGCAGTCGTATCCTTGGGCCGCATTTCTCCGGTTAATCTTGCGGGAGCTGTCCGGCCGGGTTCGGGCGCCTCTGCTCGCGTGAAGCCGGCCATTGCTGCTCGTGCGGGATTAGGCTTCGCCGCCGTGCCGGAAGGAACTTCCACCTTCGCGGTGCTGGACCGGACCGGGGGACGGCCGGTCGTCCGGATCGTGACGGCCCGGGCGGGAGACGCGATCGCGGTGTAGGCGCTTCGATCAGGGGGCTGCACTGTATGGCATACGTGCCGGTGGTAGTGGAACAAACAAACCGCGGAGAGCGGTCGTACGATATTTATTCGCGGCTGCTGAAAGACCGCATTGTGTTCTTGGGGAGCGAAATCGACGACAACGTGGCGAACGCGGTCGTTGCGCAGCTGTTGTTTCTAGCGGCTGAGGATGCCGAGAAGGATATTCATCTGTATATAAATTCGCCGGGCGGGAGCGTTTCTGCGGCCTTCGCCATGCTCGATACGATGAACCATATCGGGCCGGATGTGTCCACGATATGCATCGGAATGGCTGCTTCGGCGGGGGCGTTGATGCTGGTCGGCGGGGCCAAAGGGAAACGGTTCGCGCTGCCGAATTCGGAAGTCATGCTGCATCAGCCGAGCGGGGGCACGCGCGGCCAGGCGTCGGATATGAGAATTCATACCGAGCGCATCCTAAAGACTCGCGAGCAGCTCAACCGAATCATCTCGGAGCGTACCGGCCAGCCGTTCGAGAAGGTGGAGCGGGACACGGACCGCGATTTCTACATGAGCGCGCAAGAAGCGTTGGAGTATGGGATCGTCGATAAAATATTGGTGCGGTAAGATGCGTGAAGAGGGATATTCGGAGTGGTTCGTTCCGGATATCCCTTTTTTGTATATAAAGCTTGGTCGATCCCGCCGTGACATCCGTTTCGAACTCCCTTATGAGCACTGCTATACCCATGGTTCAGGTAAACCGATTGACCGATTTGGCTATGACCTTTATTTCGACCCCTTTTGCAGGTCCTATCCCTATGTTACAACTAAAGCAATTTGGCCGCGGCTCCCTCCCAATACTACCGCTCTTGCGGGCACTATCCCGTTCGTTTAGTAAAATGACAAAGGACGTTCGTTCAGAAAATTGCGAAGGTGGCGGCCGAAGCAGGAAGTGCGACTTTATTCTACAATGTAAATCCCAACAAGATCTATACCGCTAACAATACGGAATATTGAAAGGCATATGAGCGGCGGGTCTGCCCCGACGGAGCGAATGTGAGGGTGCTTTGGATGATAAGCTCAATAATTGACCTTAAACGTAAAAATAAGGTCAACATTTGACCCTATGCTAAATGAATGCGCTTTGTTTTCAAGGGAATACAAAGGAATAAGGTCAAAAATTGACCTTATTCCTCCCTAATTCACTCTACCAACCGGGTCCTAGAGTCAAAAAGTGACCTTATTCACATAAATAGGCTCAATTTTTGACCTTATGGAATGCGCCTGTGCTGTGAAGCTTGCTCACCGCGGCTGACCATTGGCTGACCCGCCGCCCCTACGTGCTTGGCCTGCGGCGCGCCACGCCGCTGTCGACCGCCGCTTGGACGACGGCTTCCCGCACTTTATCCGCCACGTTCTGGTTAAATACGCTCGGAATGATGTAATACTCGTTCAATTCGTCCTCGGTTACGACGGAAGCGATCGCCCGCGCGGCGGCCAGCTTCATCTCTTCCGTAATGTGAGACGCCCTGCAGTCGAGAACGCCCCGGAACAAACCCGGGAAGCACAATACGTTGTTGATTTGGTTCGGATAGTCGGACCGCCCGGTCGCCATGACGCGCACAAACCCTTCCGCTTCCTCGGGAGCGATTTCGGGCGTCGGATTCGCCATCGCGAACACGATCGGATCCCGAGCCATCTTCCGGACGTCTTCAACCTTCAGCACTCCGGGACCCGACACGCCGATAAATATATCCGCGCCGGCAATGACATCGCTCAGTACACCGCTCTCCATGTTCGGGTTCGAATGTTCCGCATACCAATTCCATGCATCGTGCTCGTACTGCAAGCCCCGAACCAATGCGCCGTGACGATCCACGCCGATAATGTTTTTCGCCCCGGCGGCAAGCAATATTTTGGTGCAGGCGATACCGGCGGCGCCGATGCCGCAAAGGACGATTTTACAATCCTCGAGCCGTTTGCCGACCAATTTCAGCGAATTATAAATTCCCGCCAACAAAACAACGGCAGTGCCGTGCTGATCGTCGTGGAACACCGGAATGTCCAGCTCCTCGATCAGCCGCCGCTCGATCTCGAAACAACGGGGGGACGATATATCCTCCAAGTTGATCCCTCCGAACGCGGGAGCGATCAGCTTGATCGTGCGAATGATTTCTTCCGTGTCTTGCGTGTCCAAGCAAATCGGAAACGCGTCGACTCCGGCAAGCTGTTTGAACAGCATCGCTTTGCCTTCCATAACGGGCATAGCCGCTTCCGGTCCGATATTCCCGAGCCCCAATACCGCAGAACCATCCGAGACGACGGCAATTGTGTTGCGTTTGATGGTCAAAGAATATGCGCGGCGGGGCTCCTCATGGATGGCCATGCATACGCGGGCAACTCCCGGCGTATATACGCGCGACAAGTCGTCCCGTGTCTTAATCGTCATCTTCGGCGTTACTTCGATTTTCCCGCCAAGATGGGCAAGGAATGTTTGATCCGACACTTGCAGCACTTTCACGCCGTCAAGAAGCTTTAGTACGGATACGATCTTCTCCCTGCTCAGCGTGTCCAATATGTTCACCGTGATGTCGCGAACCGTGGTTGTTTTTCCCGCACGATTCAAGTCGACCGCAACGATGTCCCCGCCGGCATCGCCGATTGCCGTGGCGATTTGTCCGAACGTCATCTTTTCTTTATCAATCTCAAGCCGCAACACAATGTTCGTGCTGGCCGCCGCAGGCGTCGCCATATGTCCACGCTCCCCGTCGCTGAATAGCTGAATAGCTCACGATAATGACTATCATCGTATCCGCTTTCATGGGTGGGCGTAAAGATTTTGGCCATTTTGTTATTTTTGTTCATTTTGGTCGCTGAGCAGACCGTAACGGTTCACCGGTCTGCCGATGCCGCCGTAGTGCACATCCAGCACAATATGGCCCTGTTTCTCCAAATAGTCCAGGTAACGCCGCGCCGTCACGCGGGCAATGCCGATGCCGTCGGCCACTTCCTCCGCCGACAGCAACCGGTTTTGCTTCCGCATATAAAGAATAATTTGCTTTAATGTCAGCGCATTCAATCCTTTGGGAAGAAGCTCCTGCGATATCGACAAACCCGGAAGGGCGCCCGGATCGTCGGGCAAATGCAGTGTCTGAACCGCTCCGGCCCGTTTTTGATGAAGAATAAGATCCAACTCCGCTTGCGTCAGCTGTTGATCCATATCGAAGGCTTCACGGTTCAATCGGAACCGCTCCAACGTTTCCCGCACCCGCTCGAACTTGAAAGGCTTGATGATGTAATCCATTGCGCCGTTGCGCATCATCGTGCGGACCGTTTCCGCATCTCTCGCGGCCGTCACGACAATGACATCTACAGGCGTATCGGAGGACCGCAGCCTCCGAATCGTTTCAATACCATCCAATACAGGCATGAAAATATCGAGAAATACGAGATGCGGCCGCAGCTCCCGCACAAGCTTGATCCCTTCGGCGCCGCTGCCGGCAATGCCGGCGACTTCAAAGCCTTCCACGCGCTCAACGAACATGCGGTTCACTTCCTGCACCATCGGATCGTCTTCAATGAGAACGACCCGGAACGTCTGCCGATCCGTCACAGTCTCTTCCTCCTCTCATCGGAAAACTGATCATAAACGAGGCGCCTTGTCCCGGCGACGATTCGCAGCGCAGCTCTCCGGCCGCTTTCTGCACGATTCTGTTGACGAGGTGCAGCCCGACGCCCCGGTTTTCCGATTGCTTGGTTGAATAACCTTGCTCCAGCATCCTTGCTTTCGTCTCTTCCGTCATGCCGATCCCGTTGTCTTCGACCAATACGGACAGAACCTCGTCGTCTTGCTCGATGCTGACATATACCTCTTTACGATCCTGCTCCGCCGTTGCCAATGCATCGAACGCATTTTCGACCAAATTGCCGATAACAATGACCAAATCATGATGGTCGAGATCGGCGGGAAACCGCTTGATTCCGCTTCTGCGGTCAAGCTCCACATGAATCCCGAGTTCTTTGCCCCTGCTGATCTTGCTCAACAACAGACCTGCAATGCTGTCGCTGCAAAAATGTTCCTGCAAAAAGCCCGAAAGCTCCTCCTGATACTCCGACACCTCAAACACGTATTGCAGCGCCTGTTCTTTCTTATCGAGTTGAATCAATCCCGCTATCGTATGAAGCTTGTTCATATACTCGTGATTTTGCACGCGAAGCGCGTCGACAAACGCGCGAACTCCGGTCAATTCCTCCGCCATGCGGGTCACTTCCGTCCGGTCTTGGAAGATGGCGAGCGCGCCGATCGTCTGCTGCTGCTCGCTAATCGGGATCCGGTTGCTCCATATCAGCGCGTTGCCGACCCGAAGCTCTCGGTTGTATACCGGCGTCTTCTGTTCCAATATTTCCGGCAACCGTGTGTCGGGCAGCACGTCCCGGATGGGAAGGCCGATGACATCGCCGGAAATGCCGAAAATTTGCTTGGCCCGGTCGTTAAATATCGTAATGTTCTCCTTCGTATCGATCGCGACGACGCCTTCATGCATCGCTTGGAATGCGGCGCTCCGCTCCCGGAACATGCGCGCGATTTCCTGAGGCTCGAGATTGAACATCTGGCGCTTGATATGCCGGGCCAACTGCCATGACCCCCAGATGCCGAAGGAAAGCGACAGAAGCATGGTCACTATAATAAAATGCCGCTGATTTGAAATCATTTCGCCGAGAGTGGGGAGAAGCTGCCCGGCAACGACAACCCCGACCTGCCTGTGCTGCTCGTCTATCACCGGCACATACGCGCGCACCGCGGTGCCCGCTTCTCCGCTCGCCCGCGATAGGTAAGTATGCTCGGCAAACGCCGCATCGGCGTCGGCATCCTCAAACTTCTCCCCGATTCGAGCCCATATCGGGTGAGATAGCCGATTTCTATTCATATCCAAGACGACGATATAAGCCACGTCGTTGATGATTCTAATATTATCCGCAATGGGAGCGATCTGTTTCCACCCGTCCGGAGCGCCGACGTATTCCTGCACGACAGGCAGATCCGCCACCGTGCGGGCGGTGATCATAACCCGACGGCCTAGCTCGTCTTCCCTCAGCCGCGCTACGCTTCCGAGAATGATAATACCGCCGATCAGAAGGGAAAACAGCACAAGGCCGAACGAGAGGATCGTAATTTTCCAATGAATACGCAGCTTGTCCATACTCATGCTCTCCCCTCCGGTTGAAGTTTACGTTGTTCCTGTATTGTGAAATAATAAACGTTAAATATCAACGGGGGAGGGAAAAAAACTTGAAACCGATATACGGAACTTTCTTGATCATCCTGTTCGGTTTGGTTACCGCGGTCTTGATCGGTTTTCGCCCGGGCCTTTCGGAGTCCCTTCCCGTCGATCATGAACAAACCGGCTTGCGCGACCGCATCATTATCAAATTCAGCCATGTCGTGGCCGAAAATACGCCGAAAGGCTTGGCGGCCGAGCATTTCGCCCGTCTTGTCAAACAAAAAACGAACGACCGCGTCGAAATTCAAGTATTTCCGAACGGCATGCTGTATTCCGAAAACACGGAAGCCGAAGCGTTAAAACGCGGCGACATTCAGATGATCGCACCGTCTTTCTCTAATATGTCCAATATCGACCCCGCTTGGCTCGTTATGGATTTGCCTTTTGCTTTCCGTGACCAAGCGGCGGTGGACGAAGCGTTGAACGGCACCGTCGGCGAAGCCCTGTTTCAAACGGTGGAAGAGCAGAACATGCACGGTGTCGCCTTTTGGAAAAACGGCTTTAAACAAATGACGAGCAACCGCAATCCGCTCGTTGTACCGGAAGACTTTCGCGGTCAAACGTTCCGCATCCTGCCCAGCAAAGTGCTGGCAAGCCAATTTAGCGCGCTCGGTGCAAAGACGGTCAATATTCCGTTCAATGAGGTGTACCGCAGCCTGCAAAACGGTATCGTCGACGGGCAGGAAAACACCATCTCGAACATTTACACCAAGCGGCTTTACTTGGTGCAGAAATATATGACAATCAGCAACCACGGTTATCTCGGATATGCGGTGATCGTGAACAAGCCTTTCTGGGAACGGATGCCTGACGATCTTCGCTCGGCGGTTCAGGCGGCCATGGTTGAAACGACCGCTTGGATCAACCGGGAAACGATTGCGATGAACGAGCGGCAGCTCCGGCAAATAAGAGAATCGGGAGCCATCGAAATCCGCGAGCTTACCGATGAAGAACGCAAGCGGTGGGCAGAGGCTGTGCAGCCGATCTACAAGCGGTACCGCGATGTCGTCGGCGGCGGTCTGGTCGATCAAGTCATAAAGATGCAACATCAATGATACCAAAATGACCAAAACAAACACTATGACCGAATACTTGTTTGCAAGCGTTTTCTTTTTTACAATGGGGTCACCTTAAGGGCTTCACTAATGCGAAAGCGAGGTTGACTCCATGAAGATTAATTTTAAAAATCTTACGGTTCAAGTTGTTATTGCGATTATTGTCGGTATCCTGCTCGGTCATTTCTTCCCGGCAACCGGCGAGAAGTTGAAAGTGTTGGCCGACATATTCATTAAGCTGATCAAGATGGTCATTGCCCCGATCGTGTTCTTCACCGTCGTCAACGGCATTGCGAACATGGGCGATATGAAGAAGGTCGGACGCATCGGCGGGAAGGCGCTGCTCTACTTTGAAATCGTTACCACCGCGGCATTGGCGATCGGTCTTGTCGTCGTTAATCTTGTCAAGCCGGGCGCGGGTATCGATATGGCCGGCGCAACAGGAGATATTTCCAAGTACACGGATGCCGCCGCGGAAACGAGCCACGGTTTTATGGACTTCATCGTCGGCATTGTGCCTGACAGCGTGGTCGGCGCCATGGCCAACGGAGAATTGCTGCCGATCCTGTTGTTCGCCGTATTGTTCGGTTTGTCGCTGACGGCGATGGGGGAGAGCGCGAAGCCTGTCACCGCGCTGTTCGATAAGCTCATTAAAGCGTTCTTCGGCGTCGTTAATATGATCATGAAGGTTTCCCCGATCGCCGCATTCGGCGCGATGTCCTATACGATCGGCAAATTCGGCATCGGATCGTTGTTCTCGCTCGGCAAACTGATGGGCTCCGTGTACATTACAATGGCTGTGTTTATCTTCGTCGTACTAGGTTTGATCGCCAAGTTTTACGGCTTCAGCATCTTTAAATTCATTCGCTATATCAAGGAAGAGATTTTGCTCGTGATTGGAACGTCTTCCTCGGAATCTGCACTTCCGAAGATGATGGAGAAACTGGAAAAGTACGGTTGTTCCAAGCCTGTCGTCGGATTGGTTATTCCTACCGGGTATTCGTTCAACTTGGACGGAACGTCCATTTACTTGTCGATGGCCGCCGTGTTCGTGGCGCAGGCCGCCGGAATCGATTTGACGATTTGGCAGCAGTTAACGCTGCTTGGCGTATTGATGCTCACGTCCAAAGGCGCCGCCGGCGTGACCGGTTCCGGGTTTATCACGTTAGCCGCTACACTGGCCGCATTTCCGAGCATTCCGATTGCGGGGATGGCGCTATTGCTCGGCGTCGACCGGTTCATGTCCGAAGCGCGCGCCATTACGAATCTGATCGGCAACGGCGTAGCCACCGTCGTCGTCGCAAAGATGGAAGGCGAGTTTCATCCGGAAGGCGCACAAGAGAAAGCGCCGGCGGAGACTCCGGGCGACAAGGCTGCCGTAAGCGCGAAGCTGCAGTATGGTGTTGAGCGGGTATAAGTTAACAGCGACATTGACGAAAGCACCTCTATCCACCTGACAAGGCGGATTTGGAGGTGTTTTTTTGTCTGATCATTACCATAAACGGACGTC
Organism: Paenibacillus alkalitolerans; assembly: GCF_016482785.1. Taxonomy (GTDB): domain Bacteria; phylum Bacillota; class Bacilli; order Paenibacillales; family YIM-B00363; genus Paenibacillus_AE; species Paenibacillus_AE alkalitolerans. Next base: position 346,249 of record NZ_JAEMXM010000003.1, read on the forward strand.
GTGCAATTATTTTTAGCTTCATTGCGACACTCCCCCTGGCAATAGATGTACATTCCGTTGCCAAAGCGATACGTCGAAGGAGTCCTGCGGCAGTTGGATAATTTTTATGGAAATAGGTTGTATGCAAATGGCCGTCGGATTGCCATAATTGTAACGAATTCCGACGATCGCTATCTATTATGGCAATACACTGTTCATAAACTGTTGTTTAGACGACACATTACGCACACACTATTGCCATAGTCGCAGAATTACGATAAAAATACGCCGCATGACTTACACAACAACGACAGTTTATGTACATCACGCTGCCATAATGATCTTGCACTGGACAAATGTAGCACACGTTTCAAAAATTAGCATCATGAACGAGTGTCCAAAGCACCATCGCGTCAGTTGGAATCAAACGTTAGAACTGAAAAATGTCGGCAATTAATCGTCAGCCTCAAAAGAAGCCCTTATTAACGACTGCAGCGCATAGAGACGCGGTTTATAGGAAAAAATGACCGTTATTAACGCCCTCGGCTCGCTCGATGCCGGCAAAGGACGTTAATAGCGGTCATTTTCATCAATAAAGGGAACGAGGCGCGCGGCCTAACTCCCCAAAGCCCGAAGCGGTTCAGACTTGCGTCTGCGTACCGTTAACCGGGATATTCGCAAATTTTCCGTCTCTTCAATGATAAATTCATAATCGTCCACGATCACTTTCTGGTTGACGCGCGGCGGGCTTTCCACCTGTGAATACATCCAGCCGCCGACTGTATCGTATGTCTCGGTGTCGATATCCACTCCGAAATAATCGTTCACGTCTTCCAACAGCAGGAGTCCGTCAATCGAATGCGTGTCGTTATCCTTCTTCTCGATGGACGCCCGGTCCTCATCGAATTCGTCATGCACTTCGCCGACGATTTCCTCGATGATGTCCTCGAACGTCACAAGTCCCGCCGTGCCGCCGTATTCGTCGATCAACAGCGCGAGCTGCGTCCGCTTCTTCTGCATCACCTTCAGCAGCTGGCTGATCTGCATTCCTTCGGGAACGGAAGTGATCGGGCGAACGAGCGATTGAAGGTCCGTCGGTCCGTTCGTTTCCAATAAATCTTTAATATGAATGAGTCCAACTATATTATCTTTATCCGACTCGCAAACCGGGTAGCGCGTATGTTTCTCCCGAACGGCGATTTCCATGTTTTCTTCGAAACTTTTGTTAAGGTAAAGACATACCATCTCCGTGCGCGGAATCATGATTTCTTTGGCTGTCGTATCCGCGAAATCAAACACATTGTCGACAAGCGTCATCTCCGTGTTGTCGATGTGGCCGCTTTTGTTGCTTTCTTTCATCAGGATCCGGATTTCTTCCTCCGTGTGAGCCGACTCGCTTTCGCTTGCAGGCTCGATGCCGAACATGCGCAGCAGCAGGTTGGCCGTGCCGTTCAACAGCCAGATGAACGGATACATGATGCGGTAAAACACTTCAAGCGGAAGAGCGGTTAACAGCGTAACCTTCTCCGATTTACGGATTGCAAGCGTCTTGGGGGCCAGTTCCCCGAGGACGATATGCAGCACCGTGATGAATGAGAAAGCAATCGCGAAAGCGAGAGGGTGTATCAAATTCTCTGGAATGATGGGCGCGAACATCTTCTCCAGCCAGTAAGCCACCGCCGGTTCTCCGACCCAACCGAGTCCGAGCGAAGCGAGCGTGATGCCCAACTGGCATGCGGAAAGATAAGCATCAAGATTGTTCGTTAGCTTTCTGGCAAAATGCGCTCTCCGATGACCCTGCTGCACCAGCGCATCTATGCGCGAGCCGCGTGCTTTCACCATCGCGAATTCCGCCGCGACGAAAAATCCGTTAAGAAACACTAAGAATACAATCAGCAACACACTTATCCAACCGGGTAAGGGGGAAGGATCACCCAAATGGTCTCTATCGTCCGGAATCCGGATCGATAGATTGCACCTCCTTAAATAGGTAAATTACCTTCAATTATAGATAATATCAACCTATTCCGTCAAACTTGTCACTATTCGCGAATACTGCTTTTGGGGTCATTTTGCCGTAACAATACTCAATAATGTCGCTTCTTCGGATGATTCCTATGAATACGTCCATGTCGTCGATGACCGGGACAAAGTTTTGAGTTTTGGCGAGCTTGATCAAATCGTCCATTACCGCATCGATGCGTACCGGGTCGACATTGCGGCGCTTCGGAACTTCATGCAGGAAAATTCGGTGCGTATCGCCGAAACGAAGATCGGGCGAGTTTTTCATCTTCCACAGAAGATCGCCTTCAGTTATCGTGCCGGCGTACTTGCCGCCGTCGTCAACGAGAGGCACCGCCGTATATCCGTGCCGCTCCATCCGCTCCAGAGCTTGGCGCATTGTATTGTTGGGCTTCAGTGTAATTACATTTTCCTTCGGCAACAGGAAAAAAGCTACGTTCATGTCATATTCCCTCCAGTCCCATTTTACATTGTAACACGATCGCGTTTTTCCCGTCTAAGCATTGAGGTCCGTGCTGTGAACGAAGCGATAACTTTGTGTGAACGCGGTAGTAAGAGATGCTGAACATCGGGTAAAATGATGAGAAAGCACCAATTACGTCCAGCAACGGGGAGAAATAAAAATGAGCAATGTACTTATCGGCGCCGCTGTCGGGGTGTCTCTGATCGGCGCCGTGCTGACGGTATGGGTCGGACTCTCCAAGGAAAATAAAGAGGGAAATCCCGCGTATGACCGGAATTCCGTTCCGAATTGGCGTCGTCTAACGGGATTATATATCGTTGGTACGATTGTTTTTGTCGCGGTCATGGTATGGGTCATGCGTCAATAGCGCCATGCCGTTCAGAGCGGCCGAACCGGTTCTTGACAGCGGCGGCCGGGTTGAGCTACATTGAAGTTATCCTTACGCGAGGAGAGATTTTAATGACGGTGAGCGTTCTTAACTGAGCAATTTCATAACGAGGCGGTAAATGTTTTTGTGCACGTAAGCTTTGCCCGTGTCGGCAAGGTTTGGTTTGTCGTGCGGACCGCACTCGATCAGTTAAGAACAGCGGATAATCACATTCATATGCCCGCAAGCGTACGCTTGGAGCCGTGACCGTGCTGTTTATGCAGCACGTTTTTTAGTTTACGGCGCCGGTGTGCGCGAGTCCTAAGGCAAAGAATGCGTATTTGTACGCATTCTTTGCCTTATTTTTGTTTTGGCGCGGACCGGCGGCGGTTCCGAGCATTCTTCGTGTAAGCAAACCAATTAATTTCCCGATAAGGAAGGGATCGAAAGCAATGAACGAGCAAACAATGCAACGACTAGAGTATACACAGGTAAAGGAAAGTCTGAAAGAGTACGCGGTAACGTACATCGGTAAAGAACACGTGGAACGGATGCGGCCGATGACGGTAGTCAAAGCGGTGAAATCCGCGCTTCAAGAAACCGCGGAGGCCGCGGAGCTCATTCGCCACGGCGCGAGCGTGCCGCTGCCTTCTCTGGATGGGATGGAAACGATCTTTAGTTTGTTGGGTAAAGGGTACATTTTTACGGAAGCGGATTTCGGTTCGGTGGGTACATTTGTAAACAGCTGCAGGCAGTTGAAAAAGTATATGGCGGGGAAATCGGCCGTTGCGCCTCGTGTAGCTTCCTATGCAGGCTCTTTGTATGAGTTGGACGAATTGAGGCATGAAATTGAACGCTGCATCCGGCATGGGCGGGTTGACGATGCGGCTAGCGGCGATTTGGCGAAGGTGCGCAAAAAAATCGCCGTTGTGGATGAGCGGATGAAGAAGAGAATGGACGCGTTGCTGTCCAAGCATAAGTCGATCTTGCAAGAGAATTTGGTGAGCATGCGAGGCGGACGCTATGTCATTCCGGTGAAGAAGGAGCACCGCAAGCTCGTGCAAGGCTCGGTGCTGGATGAATCCGCAAGCGGGCAAACCGTATATATCGAACCGTCCGAGGTGGCGTCGCTGCAATATGAGCTCAATGCGCTGCGGGCGGAAGAGGCGCGCGAGGAAACGAAAGTGCTGTCGATGCTGACGGGATTGTTGGAATCGTATGAGCATGAGCTGCGGATTAACGCGGAGGCGGTCGGTGGGTACGATTTCTTGTTCGCCAAGGCTAAATATGCGCGTGCGATCGGCGGATGTCCGGCGGAGGTGAACGATACGGGTGTCATCGACGTCCGGGAAGCGGTGCATCCGCTGCTCGGGCGCGGCATGGTGCCGCTCGATTTCTCGATCGGACGGTCATACCGCACGTTGATCATTACCGGTCCGAACACAGGCGGCAAGACGGTCGCGTTAAAGACCGTCGGTCTATTAACGTTAATGGTGCAGTCGGGGCTGCTCGTACCTGCGGCGCCCGGAAGCATGTTCGCTGTCTTTAACAATGTGTCTGCGGATATCGGCGACGGGCAATCGATCGAGCAGTCGCTGAGCACATTCTCTTCGCACGTGAAAAATCTGGTGGATATACTGCACAATGCTAACCGCTCTACGCTCGTGTTGATCGACGAAATGGCGTCCGGGACCGATCCGGGGGAAGGCGTCGGTTTATCGATCGCGGTGCTGGAAGAGCTGTACCGCCGCGGGGCGACCGTGGTGGCGACGACGCATTTCAACGAGATCAAGCGGTTCGCGGCGGCGGCTCCGGGCTTTGAGAACGCGCGGATGGAATTCGATACGGAGTCGCTCGAGCCGCTGTATAGGCTGCGTATTGGGGAAGCCGGACGAAGCTACGCTTTCGTCATTGCCAGCAAGCTCGGCATGCCGGAATCGGTGCTGAACCGGTCGCGTCAGCTGACGGCGGGGGCGCGCGCAGACGGTGACGGAGTCGATTTCAGCGGCGTAGTCGATTTGCCTGCGTTCGTCCCGCCGGAGGTCGCCTCAAATAAGTTTGAAGAAGAAACTGTGACGGGGGATGGGGAACGTTTTGAAGTAGGAGACAGTGTGTTTATCCCTTCGCTCGGGCGGTCGGGTATCGTATACGCGGCTGAGGATGCGATGGGTAACGTAGGCGTTCAGGTGAAGAAAGAGAAGTTTGCCATCAATAAGAAGAGACTCAAACCTTTCATCGGCAAAGAGCAGCTTTATCCCGATGAATACGCTTTCGACATCGTGTTTGACACGAAGGAAAACCGGAAAAAGAAAAAGATGATGAGCAAACGTCACGTCGACGGGCTGACCATTGTGCGGAAACCGAACGAGTGATAAGGGAGGAAGAATGGGATGGAATATGTAATTCGCAGGGAAGATTGGCGTGATTATGCGAGGATTGCCGAATTGAATGCGGAAGCGTTCGATTACGGTGCGGGGATGGCGGAGGTGTCGCTTATTGATGCGCTGCGGCGGCGCCGGCTGTATATGCCGGAACTGTCGCTCGTGGCTAAGGCGGAAGGCTTCGTCATCGGGCATATTATGTTCAGCCTCTGCCATGTCCGGATCGGCGGAAAGCGATTCCGTGCCGCGCTGCTCGGTCCGGTCGCCGTCGCGCCGCAGCTTCAGAAGCAAGGAGTAGGGTCGGCTTTGATTGAGGAAGGCCACCGCATATTAGAGGAAATAGGTGTGAATGTCGGGTTTTTGTTGGGTCACTCGAATTATTATCCGCGTTTCGGTTATCGGACCCGGATGTTCGGCAGCTGCAGGCTGCAGGTGACATCACAAGACTTGCCGGCCGCTGAAGCGGCCTCACCTATAACGGAGCGCCGCGTGGCGCGGAGCGATCTTGCCGGTCTGCTGCGCATGTGGGAGCTGTGGTACGGGGATGTCGACATGTCGCTTGAGGTCGGCGGCGATTTGGCGGACTGGTTTTCGCCGGACAAACGGTTCCGTTCCGTCGTTCTTGAGCAAGAAGGCGCTGCGGTCGGGTACGTGAAATATAGAGCGGACCGGCCGCATTCGCCGGAAATGGTGCTGGCGCGCGACGGGGAGTACATGCTCCGGGTATTGGGGCATCTTGCCTCCTTGAGCCGGGAACCGTTAAGCTTGCCGCTGCACCCGCTGTCGCGGGCGGTGCGGGAGCAGCTGCGCTTGTCGTATGAGTCTCAGACCGATCTGTGGGAAGCGGCGATGATGCGCACGTTCGGTTCGGGCTCCGCGGAGGCGGATGCTTACATGGACGAGGTTCGGGACGGGCGGCGGCTTCCGGGGCTGATGGTGTGGCCGGCGGCGTTCGATTTCGGGTCTTGAAGACATCCGCGACTCAAGGTTGTCGATGTGTCAAAGCGTGCAGCCAGCAGGTTTGACGGCTTCCGATATATAGGGCGGTTTTTGAAAGCGCAATTGCGGTAAAATGAGGCTGTCGTTTAATTACGGACACACGCACTAAAAGTCTGGCTAGAACTGCGAAAGATGTTCAAGAACGAAATAACGCCATAAAACAGTAGTTCCAACGAAACTGTTGTCGAAAAAGCAATTTTAGACAAAACCACTCCCGCGCCTTCGCTTGGGCTACGTCCTCCAACAAAACCATAATATTATCGATCTCTCGGTGGATAATCCTGCCTGCTTACACAAACTTCCGGACGTACCCGGTCGCGGGAACGGTGGCTACGATAGGGTGAAAAATTGACCCTATGTGTATAAATAAGGTCAGTTTTTGAGCTTACAGACCAAGCGTCGCGATATCGCTGTCTACGGATAGGGTCAAAAATGAGACTGTCGATTAATTGTGAGCACTGTAACCGGAGTTTCTCCGGTTAGGTGGGTGCGGCGGGCCGAAAATGAGCGCTGTAACCGGAGTTTCTCCGGTTAGGAGGGTGCGGCGGGCCGAAAATGAGCGCTGTAACCGGAGTTTCTCCGGTTAGGAGGGTGCGGCGGGCCGAAAATGAGCGCTGTAACCGGAGTTTCTCCGGTTAGGAGGGTGCGGCGGGCCGAAAATGAGCGCTGTAACCGGAGTTTCTCCGGTTAGGAGGGTGCGGCGGGCCGAAAATGAGCGCTGTAACCGGAGTTTCTCCGGTTAGGAGGGTGCGGCGGGCCGAAAATGAGCGCTGTAACCGGAGTTTCACCGGTTAGGAGGGTGCAGCGGGACGCGCTCGCTGTTACAACCTGCAGCAATGTGTCGTATCCGCAAGCACAACTTGTCCGCTTATGGTAAAATTGTGAATTGGTGATGACTATTGGCTCAAACGAAGCATTATGTCGTATGGGTCGGGCGGAAGCCCGGCATATATGAGACATGGAACGACTGCAAAGCGCAAGTGGACGGCATCCCGGGCGCGAAATATAAGTCATACGGAACGAAACAGGAGGCGCAGCGCGCTTACGAAGCGGGATGGGAGAAGTCGTTTCGCGAAGCGGGCAAGAGCGGCGCAAAGAAATCGCCGGCAAGCGCCGCGAAAACTAAAGCGGCCGCGGCCGGCTACGATGCCGACAGCGTCTCGGTCGACGCGGCGTCAAGCGGCAATCCGGGCATCGTCGAGTATAAGGGCGTCGACACGCGAACAGGCGAAATACTGTTTCATCGCGGCCCGATCGCTAAAGGAACGAATAATCTAGGCGAGTTTCTGGCGATCGTGCACGCGCTTGCCTATTTGCACAAGCTTGGAAGCAATAAGACGATTTACAGCGACTCAAAGACGGCGATGAAATGGGTGCGCGAGAAGCATGTGGCGACGACGCTCGCCCGCGATTCGTCGACGGAGGAGATATGGAAACTGGTCGACCGGGCGTTGGCGTGGCTGAACAACAACACGTACCGCAATAAAATCGTCAAGTGGGAAACGGACGTGTGGGGAGAAATCAAAGCCGATTTCGGCAGGAAGTAAGGCAGGGGCTTACATGGAAACAAAATACAAGTTAATTGCAATCGATATCGACGACACGCTCTTGACCGACGATCTGCAAGTGACTCCGGGAACGCGGGAGGCGCTCTCTGAGGCGATTCGCCTGGGCACGGTCGTTACGCTGGCGACCGGGCGCATGTTTTCGTCGACGAAGAAGGTGGCCGGGCAGCTCGGGCTGAACGTGCCGATCATTACGTACCAAGGCGCGCTTGTTAAAAATTTACTCGACGGAGAAGTGCTGTATGAGCGCAGCGTGCCGGAGGACGTCGCTCTGGAAGTAGTCGCTTACGCGCAGCAGCGAGGCCTTCATCTGCAAGGATATATCGATGACAGGCTGTACGCCGCCGAAGAGAATGATAAAGTGAAGGCTTATTCTAAGCTCGTCGATGTTCCTTACGAAATAGAAGCAAACTTTCACGGCGTCGCAAAGCGGGGGAGCACGAAGTTGCTGATCATCGACGATCCGGACAAGCTGGATGCAATGATCCCGGAGCTGAAGCAAAAAATCGGCCAGCGGGCCCACATTACGAAATCGAAGCCGAATTTTCTCGAAATTCTACATCCGGAAGCGACGAAGGGCCATGCTTTGCTTCATTTGGCCGCGCATTACGGAATCGACCGCTCGGAAACGATCGCCGTCGGCGACTCGTGGAACGATCACGAGATGATCGAAGCCGCCGGACTCGGCGTCGCCATGGCCAACGCCGTGGAGCCGCTTAAGCGGGTGGCCGATCATATCACCTTGAGCAATAACGAAGAAGGCGTGCGTGCGGTAGTGGAACGGTTTATACTAGGGAAATGATAATCATTTCACATGTAAGAAAAACTTCTACCGAAGTAAATCAATAAAAAGGGGCGGTTGTGCCGTGGCCATCGGAACCAGTGTCATTATGCGGATTGAAATGGACAAGACGAAAGTGGGATTCGCTCAAGTCATATCGGAAATTACGAACGCGGGCGGGGACGTCGTCGCTATCGACGTCGTCAGCGCGGGCAAAGATTCCGACACGCGCGACATTACCGTCAATTTGACGGATGCCGACTACGACAAGGTGGTCGACGCTCTCAGAGCCGTCCACGGCATTCGCGTCGTCAACGTATCCGACCGGACGTTCCTCGTTCACCTCGGCGGCAAAATCGAGATGCAGCCGAAGGTGAAGATAGTAAACCGGGACGATTTATCCCGCGTGTACACACCTGGCGTCGCTCGCGTCTGCATGGCGATTCACGAAGACCCGAACAAAGCCTTCTCGCTTACCATCAAACGAAACACGGTGGCGGTCGTATCCGACGGAACCGCGGTGCTCGGATTAGGCGACATCGGTCCTCACGCCGCGATGCCCGTGATGGAAGGGAAGGCCATGCTGTTCAAACAGCTCGCCGGCGTAGACGCGTTCCCGATTTGCCTGGACACGAAGGATCCGGAAGAAATTATCCGGACGGTAAAGCTGATCTCACCCGCATTCGGGGGGATCAATCTGGAAGATATCGGCTCCCCTCATTGCTTTGTAGTGGAAGAGCGGCTAAAACAGGAGCTTGATATCCCCGTGTTTCACGACGACCAGCACGGAACCGCGGTAGTCATGCTGGCGGGACTGCTCAACGCGCTGAAAATTGTCGGAAAGCCGATCGAACAGGTGAAAGTCGTTCTGGTCGGCTGCGGCGCCGCGGGTACCGCCTGCTCGAAAATTTTGCTTTCCGCAGGCGTAGGCGAATTGATCTGCGTCGACCGTCCGGGCGCCCTGGTCAAAGACGAAACGTACGAAATCGACAATTGGAACTGGCTCGCACAGCGAACTAACCCGAAAGGCCTTCGCGGAGGAGTACCGGAAGTGATCGGCGGCGCGGATGTGTTCATCGGCGTCTCGCGGCCCGGTGTACTGAAGGTCGATGATATCCGAAAGATGGCTGCGGACCCGATCGTATTCGCCATGGCGAACCCCGAGCCGGAAATATCGCCGGAGGCGGCGGAGCCGCATGTGCGGATAATGGCGACGGGACGGGGCGACTATCCGAACCAGATCAACAACGTGCTGTGCTTCCCCGGCATGTTCCGAGGCGCCTTGGATTGCCGGGCGCGGACGATCAACGAGGAGATGAAGATTGCCGCGGCCCGGGCGATTGCCTCCGTCGTCACCGACGACGAATTGAACGAGGCGTACATCATCCCCTCAACGTTCAACGACAAGGTGGTGGACCGCGTCTCCCGGGCTGTCGTTCAAGCGGCGCTGGCAACGGGGGTCGCCCGCCGCGTTCCGAAGGAATTCAGATGACGATACGATGCAACCTTGGTCCGGTACTGCTCCGGGCTGAGGTTGTTTCGCTTTTTTATGAGAAAAACGGTTTGCCAAGCCCCCGGTTTCTAGTAAACTTAATAGTGTGAAAATACTGTCAAGGAACAGCGTAAAAATGAGGGGGGCGAGTGATGTCTTATGTATCGACTGGTATTGCCGGTTTAGACAATATTTTAAACGGAGGCATACCGGCTGGAAATACAGTTATTCTGGAAGGCGCGCCCGGTACGGGGAAGACGACGCTCGGCGTTCAATTTCTGTATCACGGCGCTCTGGAGAAGAACGAACCGGGTATTTACGTTACTTTCGAAGAGCTTCCGAATCAAATTTATCAGGAAATGAAGTCCGCGTTCGGCTGGGATTTGCGCTCGCTTGAAAAGAGGGACATGATTCGGGTCGTTTGCCTGTCGCCGGAAACTTTTCTTGATCAAATGACGGAACCGAATGGCCTTGTAGAGCAAATCATCCGGCAAATCGGCAGCAAGAGGCTTGTCATCGACAGCATTAGCTTATTTAAGCTGGCCGCGCCGGCGGTCGACGGGCATAGAAAAAGTTTTTACAGCGTAAGGAACATACTGCGGAAATTCGCGCAAACATCGCTGCTGCTGCAAGAACAAAGCGCCGAACAATCCGCTGTGATTCCGTTCGAGAATTACGTTGTCGACGGCGTTATACGGTTGGCGATGAAGGGTCACCTGCAAAATTACCGAAAGCGAACGCTTGAAGTGCTGAAGATGAGAGGGACCCGGATATTCGAAGGGGAGCATCAGTATAAATTTACCGGCGAAGGAATTCATGTGGTGCCCGCTTTGTCGATGGTGGAAGACAAAGTTGTAAACCTTGAGCAGACAACGCCGACGGGAATCGCACGACTGGACCAGCTATTGCAAGGAGGAATCCCCGACGGCACCGCGTTCCTGATCGATACGAACAGCAAGGCAAATCACAAATATATGCTGGCAAGCATCTTCGCGTCTCAGCTCAAGGCAGGCAAGAAAGTCGTATCGCTCATTTCCAGCTTAGGCACGGTTCAAGACGTGGAGAACGGCTTATCGCTGTTCGATATTTCTTTAAAGCGGCATATTAGAAACCGGGAAATTTTCTTCATCGAACATTTTAAGAGACCGTACCCTGCCGAATATGCCGACGTTATCATCGATGTCAGCGATTTGAACAACGAGGAGTACAAGCCTGTAGTCCGCGAGAAATTAAGTCCTATAATGGCGGAAAGCATTAGCAGGGGCGAGAAGTGGTTCGTTTATTACGATTTGAACACGGTGTTTTCCCAGCGCGGTTCCCAGTTTGTCAGCCGTTTTTTCGCCGAGGAAATAGCGACCGCCAAAGCATACGGCCTTACGGTGGTCACGTTATGCAATTTCGCGGAAATGGAAGGAGAAGTCGCATCGTACTTGGAACGCTCCTGCCATGGTGTCATCAAGACTTGGGTCGACGGCAACTATCAATATTTGCAGCTGACGAAATCACCCAACGGAGTCATATCCGAACCGATGATCGTTGAGAGTTCGAATCAAATGCCTTATGTGAGCTTGGTTTAGGAGGCGGGTCCGATGAATGAGAACGATCTTCTGACATTACGAATCGAATGTACGATTTTCTTTCAAGGGAATCCGTATTCTTTTGAAACCGAAGAAGGCTTGGCGGTACGGATGGGGAGAAAAGTCGAACACATCAAGCCGGTGCTCAACGAGCTGGTGAATTCGTCCATCTTGGAAAGGACGGGCCAAGGGGACAGGGCCATATACCGCTATGTGGAACCGTTGTTCACGGATGGGACGGTACTGCGATGATTAGGGAGGTTCCTCCGGAACTGCTGCAAAGTGTCCGGGGGCTGCTGGCATCCAATCATTCCGTATCTGTAATCTTGACGGAGAAGAACGGCCGGCACGGGGCGGTCCCGGCTTACGGCAGCGACTTGTCCCGACTTGTGTTTGAAACAATGCTCCCGGGGAACGGAAAGGATCGCCAGCCGCTTGCGCTTAACGGAAAACCTGTGCTGCTGGACAGCCCGGTCCCTGGAATTCAATACGCAGCCGTATCCGTTCCGGCGGCCGGTCATCAAGTCTTCACCTTGTTGTGCGGGGTTTTGCTGGAAGAAGAGTCGCTTCCTGCCGTCAAACAATACATAATGGCGAAGCAAAGCGATTCGGCCGTATGGCTGGGGGCGTTAAGCGGGGAGAAAATATGGACCGCGGAACAAATTCGGCGGCTGTTGGACGGAATGGAACGGTTGTAGCAGTTGTTGTCTTATTTGCTCAGGGCGGGCAATTATGCTTTCCTTTATCGAGACCTTATCGGCCTGCTGGATGAAGCGGCGGCGGCGGCGGAATCCGGCGGCATCTTGGAATCGTTGGTAAATATAAACGGCTATCTCGATTTTGCGGGATTTGCAATCCCGGGAGAGCGGAATCAATACCGAATTGCAGAATACAGCGGGCCGAACCGTGATGAATGGATGAATGCTTCCTTTTCGTACGGCGAAGGTTTTTTGGGACAAGTGTGCATGTTGGGACTTCCCCGCAGCTGGACGCATCTGGAAGCGGACCCCCGGACAGCGTTTTTTCGCGAGAAAGGCTTGCAGCCACGCCATATTTTCGGTTATCCCGTCGTTGTCGATTCCCAAACGTCCGGCGTCTTGTTCGGAGGCTCTTTGACGAAGCGGGATTTCGACGACGACTTCGAGTCTTTTTTGCATATTTTGTCGCTTTTCATAGGAATGAAGCTGCAGCTCGATGCATTGAAGAAGAAGAAACAAAACCACACTACGCAGCTCGCGGCGCTGGTCGAAATATCCAAAATCATGAATACGGCTACCGATTTAAAGAAGGTGCTTTACGTATTGGTCGATGTAAGTTTGATATTGTTGAGCCAAGCGTCGTTTTGCCATCTCTTGATACAAATACCCGGTTCGCCGAAGGCGCAGATCGTTTCCAGAGGGATAAAGAAGGAGCAGGTCCAGTCTTACAGCAAAACGATCATCGACCGCTATTTCACGCCCGGAAATAAAACGTTGCTGACGGAACCCGAATTAACCGATTATGGCGACGGGGAGTCCGTATTGACGTGCCCCATATTTGTCCGGTCCGAGCTGTGCGGAATTCTCAGTGCGAAACTTCCGAATAGCGCCGTATACGAGCAGTCGAAGGACATTTTTTCGACCTTTATATTTTTATCCGGAATCACGTTGGAGCGCATATTGTCGGGTAGCGTAAAGGAAGAGCTTTACAAGAAGGCCAAGCTGCTGCATGAAGCCGCGAAGGTGTGGAACAGGCAAGCCTACGATAAGGCGGCGCGCATTCAAGAGCTGGCGTTGGAGTTCGCCGATCATCTGGGCTTGCCTCCGGGCGAAAAGGAACATCTCTCCGCGGCATGTTTATTGTGCGTGTATCCGGATTCCTATCTCCGAGAACAGCTGGCGGGGGATGCGCTGCTATCCGTATTGGAACGCTACATCTCTCTGAAGGGCGGGACTTCTTCCGAAGCGGTCATGCCGTCGGAATACCCTTTATCGAGCCGGATCCTGCTGTTGGCGTATACATACCTCGAGCACAACGAGCAAATATCTCCGCTGCATGATCTGATTGCCGTGGAGGAGCCGCTTCGCAGGGATTTTATCGCATTCGTGATGAAGAAGTTTACCGTCGATTTGGAGATGGCCATCGGCCGCCGGGCTGCTGCTTCGCCGTCCGATCATATTGATTTCGAGCAGCTCAAGAAGAAAATCAACATCTCTTCCAGAGAGCAGGATGTGTTAAGGCTTATCCTTAAAGGCTTAAGCAATCGTGAAATCGCGGAAGAGCTGTTTATCAGCGAGCATACCGTGAAAAATCATATCACCAACATATTTCACAAGCTGGAAGTGACCGACCGGGCGCAGGCCATGGCTCGCGTTTATAATATGGGGTTCCAGCATTAAGCATTTTCCTATTCGACTCCTACCTAATGTAGGAGTTTTTTTATTTTTAGGAGCCTGCTCCTATTTTCCGTCTTTGAAGGATCGAATGAGAATACCGGGCGATTGGATTGAGGGGTGACTTCTTGCACAATAGCATTAAACTTAAGCAAGTTTAGAAGAACCGGAAGGAAGATGAGTAAATGCCCCACAGCTACGTGATCGACAGTACCGAAGGCTACTATCAACATGTTTTGGATTTCATTGCGAGCGACGTTTGTTCGTTCTTGATGAAAAGATTGTGCTCCCACCACTTGCCGACCTATCACCATTCGCTCAGAGTAGCGATGTACAGCTTCTCGATCGCCGATAAAGTCGGATTCAATGAACAGGAGAAAGAGATTCTCTTGCGTTCCGCTTTATTGCATGACATCGGAAAACTGATGGTTCCGCACACCATTTTAGAAAAGAAAGAGGAGCTACAACCTCAAGAATTGGAAATCATTCGCGGGCACAGTTATCTCGGAGTGGAAATGTTGAGGGACTTGATTAATGAAGAATTGGTGGATTCCGACATCATTATGTATCATCACGAAAATTTGGACGGAAGCGGGTATCCGCTTGGAAAGAGGGAAAAAGATTTGTCTTTGCTTGTGCGCATAGTACGGGTTGTGGACAGCTATGACCGGATGACCTGGAATCGCGGATACAATGTGCCCAGAACCAGCGAAGAAGCTTTAACGGAATTGTACCGTTGGAACGATGTGTGCTACGACGGCAGAATCGTCCGGTGTTTTCACAAGATTTTGGCTGAAGCGTAAGAAAACCTCTTTATTCAATGAAGCAGCCTCAAGCTCAAAAATTGCCTCGCGATACTAAATTAGCGGGGTGCATTTTTGAGCTTTTAAATTATTGACGGCATCAACAACGCGCTGTATTAATATCCGATATACTCCCGCAAATAGCCGGTGCACTCACTGACGCCGTCGGGGCGAATGCTGAAACGCTCCTGATGCAGCTGCCCGTTGTTAATGTGCGTTCGAATCAACCCCGCCGCCCGAAGCGCCATCATGTGGTGATGAACCGTTCCCTTCGACAGTCCTGTGTGGGACACGACTTCGGTAAAGCTGCGCGGCGACGGCGCCAAAAAGCGCAAAATGCGTATCCGGCTTTCGTCGGCAAGCGCTCTCGTAAGCCGCATGAGCTGTACCGGGGGATTGTTTTCGTCTGCGGGAGGGTCCACGGGGTACAGTATCATTCCCAAAGTTTTGAATATTGCGTAGCTGTTCAGCGGCCGGAAATGCACGGTCGGTGCGAGCACCATCTCCTTAAGCCGGTCGTCCGGCTCCATAACGACGCCTCCGGTGGCGACCTCCACCAGCTTCGTAGGCTCCGCTGCCGTCTGCGCTTCCGCTTGCCTCCTTACGGCATCCGCCTTCGCCGTTTCCAGCCATCCGCGGTCCACGCGTCCGAAATATGCTTCATCCCATTTCTTCAGCATACGAACCGCTTCTTGCATCGTGTCTCCTAAATCGCTCGGCAGAGGGCCGGGGGCTTGCGGAGACAGCAATTCGAAGAGGCGCCCCGGGGTTTGTTCTCCCAGCCATTCAAGAAACTCGGCGATTCCGCCTTTCTTCGGACTAAGATATATCAACAAATATAAGTACTCGAAGGTGATCTCGTCGAATTTTCCCGCATCCGTTCGAAACTTCGGGGAAACCGATTCGTCAACGTATTTAAGCCATGAACTCCCGATGTCGAGATTGCGCGTCCATTTGCGGCGGCTGTAAATCATGAAACTGACAATAAGCTCGTACACCGGGGAATGATCGAACTGAACACGGTACGACATGTTACGCCTCCGAAACTGGATTATTTCCATATCATAATCGAACCGAAAGGTTTCAATCAAATCGCCGAAGGTATATGTTCACATTTTGTCCATAATTTGTTCGGTTTTTGGCGCAACAGTAAGTTGAGTGGGTTCGTTAAGTAAATGGTTGTCTTTTTACCGTCGGATAAGAATTTACAATTTTATCACTGAAATATAAAAATTCTTATGATATAATATAGCCGAATGCTGTTTGATGTCGGTGAAACATATAAATTAGTATGATCATATTAGAACCATCGACGGCAGCAGCAAAGTATAGAGACAGGGGAGATGGAGAAACATGTTGAAAAAATGGTTGATCGGTTTGTTTGCAGTAGGCTTGGCATTGGCGGCGGCAGGCTGCTCCGGTAGCGGCGATAACGCGGCGGCAACAAACGAAGAGCAGGCTTCCGAATCCGCGGAAAACACGGATAACGCGGAAGGCGCAGCGGGTGAAGAACCTGCAGCCGAAGAGGTTGACCCGGCAATCGAGTATCAGAAAGCGTTCAACGCCGCAACGATTGCGGAAGGCAAGTTGAACACGCTGTTCCATAAGGATGCAGCCGAAGACGGCACCCCGGTGTTGAACACCGTGACGAAGACATCGGAAGCCGCGCGCGAATTGCTGCTCGGATACTTCGAAGCCGCATTGGCCGATCAAATTATCGCACACTACGTAACGGACAAAACTGTCGACGCGGGAATCGTTGTGAATGCGGAGCCGTTCTTCCCGTCCACTTTGCAAGGTCTGAAGTTTGAAGACGTGACGGTGGAAGGAACGAAGGAAGCTACGACGATCGCGACGAAAGACAACGTTGTGTACACGGTAAGCTGGAACGAAGAGGGCAGCCGTTACATCGTTACTAAGATTGAGAAGAAATAGTTGATCTGTTATAGCTTGATTCCCTGTATGATGGGATGATAAAGTAATACAAAGAATAAATGCAGTGGCGAAGAACGCCCCGTTAGCCGAACAGGCTGCGGGGCTTATTTTGTTTACTTGGGAAAAGGAGGAGCGATGACGTAATGGACAAGTTTAAAGAAGAATACGGGGTGTGGCTTGAGAAACATAAGCTCGCGAGAAGCGGGGAAAGGCTGCGACGGTTGAAAAAGGTCACGGGCATGCGGAGAAAGAACTGCTTGAGCAAGTGCTTTGGCCTGTGCTCGGCACGTTGGACGATTTGCACCCGGAGTATGAGGTAGTACATTTTAACGGGAAGAAATATTTCATGGATGTGGCGTTGGTACGGCCGGCGTTATTGGTCGATTTTGAGGCGGACGGATTTTCGTCGCATGTAACGCTCATGGACCGGGGGAAATTTTGCGCGGAGAAACGACGCGATGCGCAGCTGCAGCTTGCCGGGTGGAAGATCGTTCGGATCGCATACGACGATATCGAGGATCAACCGCTGCAATGGCAGCAGGCGGTAAAGGGGTTGTTGAGTTTGTGGACGGGGGAGGTACGCGAGGCGGGACATTTTAGCATCCAAGAAAGGGAGGTGGTTAGATTAGCGCGGAAAAAGGATGTGATCTCGGTTGATGACGTGTGTGATTTATTAGGTGTAGGCGATCGGATGGCAAGAAATCATTTGAAGTCGTTACAACGTAAAAAGGTGTTGATCCCAGCTGTTTCAGGCAAGCAACGAGTGCACTACTATAAGCTAAGTCCGTACCAGCGTGCGCTATAGTAGAATAGCGGAAATAAATTTCCGCTAGAGGGTAGCATGGTCAAATTTCTTATACTGTAGCGGAAACAAATTTCCGCTGTACCCGAGACAACAACGCAATTTAACTATTTGGTGATCCGTAGCGGCAATATATTTCCGCTCTGCATTCTTAAAAGTGATGATAGTGAGGATTGCGGAAAATTCTTTCCGCTGCAGAACCAAGAAAGAGGAAACAAGGCGGTGAACCGCTTGAGCGGTCACCGCTTTGGGCTCCACACCCGTTCCCAACGGTGTCGTTCTACCGTACAACCTTGAAGTTGAAATGCGAATGCCCAGCATTCATGTAAATCCTGGATGAAAGAGCGATGAGCATCTCCGTGCCGCGGGCGGAGGTGATGTCCCAAGACATGAACTATTTCCGCCAAAATCCCCCCCCCCCATATCCCGCACCTATAACTACAATACATGAAAACTATCCCGCTGCAATCGCGGCTTTATTCACAAATACCTTCAAAAACCGAATATATCGGACCTTGCGGACCGGCTCGCGACCTGTGGAACCGGAGTTCCGGAGCCGCCTCCGTACGAATTGCGCCTTCCTTATACTGGACATACTTGCGTAGAAGCCGAAAAAGATGCAATATGTTGCATGCAACCACACCAGACAACGAATCATTCGGAGGCGACACTCATGTATAAATTGATGCTTGTCGATGACGAAGCCGACGTTCGCGAAGGCGTCATACAGGAAGTGGACTGGGCGTCGCTCGGATTCGAAGTCGTGGCGACGGCGGAGAACGGCAAGGAAGCGGCGGAACTGCTCGACAAAGCCGAACCGGATGTCGTCGTTACCGACATCAGCATGCCGTTCATGGACGGGCTCCAGCTTTCCGAAACGATCCGCAGCTCCCGCCCCATGACGAAAATCATCATTCTTACCGGCTTCGACGAATTCGAATATGCACAGCAGGCGGTCAAGCTCCACATTGACGAGTATTTGCTCAAGCCGTTCTCATCCCAAGAATTTATTGACGTGCTTCGCAAAGTGAAGCGGCAAATCGACGAAGAAACGGCATCCCGCGAAAATATCGAAACGCTGCAAGAGTATTTTCGCCAAAGCCTTCCCGTACTGCGTCAAGTATTCCTATCGTCACTCATGACGCGCAAGCTGACAGGGCAAGAAATCGAAGCGAAGTCGGAATCGTACCGCCTCCCGCTCGGAGGGCACGGATACGTGGTGACGGTGTTTCGGGTCGACGCGCCGTCCGGCGGAGAAAGCGGAGCAGAGCCGTCCGTCCGCATCGCCGCGGATAAGGAGCTGCTGCAGTTTGCGGTGTACAACATCGCGGAGGAAGTCGCGGACAAGCATGAGCGGGGAATCGCTTTCATTCTTGGGGACGATGTGGTGCTGTTGACCGTGAGCCGTCACGCGGCGGACCTGCAAACCGCGGTGGAACAAACGGCGGCGACCGCGGAAGAAATACGCCAGAGCGTCGAGAAATATTTGAAATGCACGATCACGGCCGGCATCGGCTCCGCCACGGCCAAAATAACCGAAGTAAAATACTCCTACGAATCGGCGCTGCAAGCGCTGAACTACCGGCTTGTGCTCGGCAGCAACCGGACGATCCGCATCGGCGACGTCGAAACCGGCACGCGCACCGAAGCGGTCCGTTTCGACGAGCTGAAGCAGCAAGCGCTTACCCGCACCTTGAAGGTCGGAACGGCGGCGGAGCTCTCCTCCATGATCGATGAGTTTTTCAAGGAGCTGCACGAGGCCGAAAGCTCGGTGAAGGATATCCAAATCTACTTGCTTGAGCTGGTGACCGCAATGCTGAAGGTCGCCAAAGACGCGGGCGTTCCGCTTGACGAGGTGTTCGGCCGGGATGCCAATTTGTTTGCGCGCATCGACCGTCTGCAAGACTTGGAAGCGGCAAAACGATGGACGTACGAGACAGGCGCGAAAATGATGAGCCATATCGCCGCAGGCCGCCAAAGCACGCAGAGGACGTTGATCGAGCAGGCGAAGGAATACGTCAAGCTCAATTACTCCGATCCGGACATCTCGATCCAGAAGCTGTGCGACCGGCTCCATATAAGCGCCGGCTATTTCAGCAGCATCTTCAAAAAGGAGACGAAGGTAACCTTCGTGACGTATTTGCAGCAGGTTCGCATGGAGGCCGCCAAAGAGCTGCTGCGGGCAACGGACTTGAAGACGTTCGAAATCGCGGAGCAGGTCGGTTATGCGGATCCGAATTACTTCAGCTTCTCCTTCAAGAAGCTGTTCGGCATTTCGCCGAAGGATTACCGCAACGGCGAGAGGGGGACGGCCGATGCGTAAATGGCTGCGCAGCGTTCAATTCAACATTACCGCCGCCTTCGTGTTTTTGTCCGTCCTCGTCATGTTGCTTGTCGGCGTGCTTCTCTACGATAAATTTGCAAGAACGGCCGAGCGCAACGCGGTGCTGACGACGCAGCAAATCGTGCAGCAGGTAACCTTCAATGTGGAAGCATACTTGCGCGGCACGTCCGTAACATTCGATTTGATCGACGAGAAAATTCGCGGCGCGAGCCGGTTCCCCGACCCTGCGCTGGAACGGGAGCTCGACACGGTGCTCGATACGCGGGAGGATATCGTGTCGATCGCCGTATTCGGCAGACGGGGCGGTCTCATTGCGGACATTCCGTCCGGCGAGCTGCGCAAAAACACCGGATTGACGTCGCAGAGCTGGTTTCTAGCGGCGCTGTCCGAACCGGACCGCGTGTCGATCTCACCTCCGCACGTGCAGAACCTGTTCAAGGGACAATATCCTTGGGTCGTGTCGCTGAGCAAAGGCATGACCGCGGTGCGCAACGGAGTCGAGACGGAGGGAGTTTTGCTGCTGGACGTAAACTTCAAGACGATCGACACATTGATGCGCAAGGTGACCCTCGGGCAAAAAGGTTACGTATACATCATCGACGGCGAAGGCAACATTGTGTACCACCCTCAGCAGCAGCTGATTTACGCGGGCTTGAAGAGCGAGAACGTCGAGCGCGCGATGAACGTATCCAACGATTCCTACAAGGACGATTTCGCCGGGGAAGAGCGGCTGATCACGGTCCAGTCGGTCGCCGGCACCGGCTGGAAAGTCGTCGGAGTGTCGTACATGGACGAAATCGTCACCACCAGAACCGAGCTCACCGGATTTATGCTGCGGCTTATGCTCGCTGTACTCGTTTTCGTCATCCTTTTGGCGTATCTGCTGTCTTCCAATCTGTCGAGGCCGATCCAAAGCTTGGAACGGTCTATGAAGCTCGTCGAACGGGGCGATTTCGACACGCCGATTCACGTTCGGGGGTACGACGAGGTGGAGAAGCTGTCGCGAAGGTTCAACATCATGGTGTCGCGGGTGCGGCAGCTGATGGACCAAATTGTGGAGGAGCAGGAGGAGAAGCGGAAAAACGAATTCGAGGTGCTTCAGGCGCAGATCAATCCCCATTTCCTATATAACACGTTAAATTCCGTCGTGAGGCTGGCGGGCTCCGGCAAAAACGAAGAAGTCGTGACGATGATTACTTCGCTGTCGAAATTTTTCCGCGTGTCTTTGAGCAAGGGCAAGAGCGTCATCCCGGTACGCGACGAACTCGAGCATATCCGCAACTACTTGATTATCCAGAAACTCCGCTTCAAAAATAAATTCGAATTCGAAATAACGGCGCAGGATGAAGTATTGGACCTTATGACACTGAAGCTGCTGCTGCAGCCCATTGTGGAGAACGCGATTTACCACGGCATCGAGAAGATGGTCGACCAAGGCTATATTTCGATTTCCGCCGCCATTGTCGATGGCAACGTGCGGTTTCAAGTGAAGGACAACGGCTTGGGCATTCCGTCCGACCGGCTGCGGACGATGCTGAACGGGTCGAAAGCCGGCGGCGAAGGCTCCGGCGTCGGCGTGCGCAACGTGCATGAGCGCATTCGTTTGTACTACGGCGACAAGTACGGATTGGACGTTGAAAGCGAGCTGGAAGAGGGGACGACGGTGAACATCTGGATTCCGGTGGTGAAACCATGAGACGTGGCGGGAGGACAATATTTCGCGCGGCGGCATTATTGACTGTGATGGCGCTTCTATTTACCGCATGCGCGGGAGACGAAGAATTGAATGTTCCGCAGGCGCCCAAGAAGAAAATCGCGATGGTTGTGAAAATGATGCACGGGGACTACTGGAATACGGTGAGAATGGGTGCGGAGACGGCGGCGAGGGAATTTAACGCGGAGCTGCTGTTTGCGGCGCCGGAAGAGGAGACCGATATCGACGGGCAAATCCGGATCGTGCGGCAATTCGTCGAAGAAGATGTCGACGCGTTGGTGCTTGCGGCGAGCGATTATATGGCGCTAGGCCGCGTCACCGACCAAGCGGGCAACGCGGGCATTCCGGTCATCTCGATCGATTCGGAGGTCGCCTCCACGAAGGTGCGCAGCTACATCGGCGCCAACAACTATGTCGCGGGCCGGCAGGCGGGCATGGAGCTGGTGGAGCACACCGGGGATAACAGCAGGGTGGCGATCGTCAGCTTCGTCGAGGGCGCGCGCAACGCAAGCCAGCGGGAAGAAGGCTTGTTGGATTTGCTGGCGCAATATTCCGGCGTCACGGTCGTGGATATGCGCTACAGCGAATCGGATTTGACTACGGCGGAACAAGTGACCCGCGACATTCTTAAGAAACACGGGACGATCGACGGTATCGTAGCGTTAAACGCGATCGCAACAAGCGGCGTAACCAACGTAATCCGGCAAATGGGACTTGAAGGCAAGGTGAAGGTGGTCGGGTTCGACAGCACTTCGGATATTATGGAGATGCTTCAGGAAGGAGTCATCCAGTCCACAATCGTGCAAAATGCGTTCACAATGGGATACCTGGGCGTAAAGCATGCGATAGAGGCGACCGAAGGAATGAAGCTGCCCGAACGCGTTGACAGCGGCACGGTCATCATCGACACGGAAAATATGTTTTTCGAGGAGAACCAGAAGCTTCTGTTCCCGTTCGTGAAATAACATGTGAGAATTTCGATAGAACAGATGAGAATATTCAATTCCGAATAAACCTCTCTTCGTTGATAATGAAGCCGTAGACGAAAAATATTAACGACATGAATCAATTGGGGAGGTTTCTTTTTTATGAAAAAATTAGCTTCGATGCTGGTTGCCGGCGCAATGCTGTCGGCCGTCGCCGCGGGCTGCGCGCAGTCCGGAGGCTCCAACGCAGGCGGAGGCGAAGGCGGATTGCCGACGATCGGGGTGGCGATATACAAGTTTGACGACACGTTCATGACGGGCGTGCGCAACGCAATTTCGAACGCGGCGGAAGGCGTGGCGAAGGTGGACATCGTGGACAGCCAAAATTCGCAGCCAACGCAAAACGATAAAGTCGACTTGTTCATTACGAAGAAAGTCAATGCGCTTGCCATCAATCCGGTAGACCGTACGGCAGCCGGCGTCATTATCGATAAAGCGAAAGCGGCGAATACGCCTGTCGTGTTCTTGAACCGCGAGCCGCTTGCGGACGACATGCAGAAGTGGGATAAAGTGTACTACGTCGGCGCGAAGGCCGAAGAGTCCGGCACAATTTCCGGGGAACTGATCGTGGATTACTGGAAAGCGAATCCGGCTGCGGACAAGAATGGAGACGGAGTGCTGCAATACGCGATGCTCAAGGGCGAACCAGGGCACCAAGACGCGGAGCTGCGCACGCAATATTCCGTTAAAGCGATTGAGGACGCGGGAATCAAGGTCGAGAAGCTTGCCGAAGACACCGCTATGTGGGACCGCGTGAAAGGCCAAGAGAAGATGGCCGCATTCCTGGCCGCTCACGGCGACAAAATCGAAGCGGTGCTTGCAAACAACGACGATATGGCGCTCGGCGCGATCGAAGCGTTGAAGGCCGCGGGATACTTCAAGGGCGACAAATACATGCCGGTCGTAGGCGTGGACGCGACGGCTCCTGCTCTTAAAGCGCTCGAAGACGGAACGATGCTCGGAACGGTATTGAACGACGCGGTGAACCAAGGCCAAGCGACGTTGAAAATCGCCGCGGCGCTTGCGAACGGCGAGACGCCGAGCAAAGAAAATACCGGCTACGACATCGTCGACGGCAAGTACGTATGGATTCCGTACGTGAAGATTACGAAAGACAACATCGCGGACGCGAAGCTGAATTAATCTGTACCGCTTAAGCTGCACAGTTTGGGAGCAAGCGAATGGCCGCGTTGCTCCCTCTCTTTTTTCACACGATTCGGAAGGAGGGCGTCAGGATGGCCGAATATTTGCTGGAGATGAACGGGATTTCCAAGGAATTTCCCGGCGTGAAAGCACTGGATAACTTGACGTTGAAGGTTCGGCCGGGTACCGTTCATGCGCTTATGGGAGAGAACGGAGCCGGGAAATCGACATTAATGAAATGCTTGTTCGGGATTTATAAGCCGGATGCGGGAGAGATCCTGCTGAACGGTGAGAAAGTCGCAGTCAACAGCTCGAAAGACGCGCTGGATCTCGGGATATCGATGATCCATCAAGAGCTCCACCCGGTGCCGCACCGGAACGTAATGGAAAATTTATGGCTCGGACGTTTTCCGAAGAAAGGGTTGTGGCCGTTCTTGTTTGTCGACCATCGGAAAATGCTTCGCGACACGGAGAAGCTGTTTCGCGATTTGAATATAGATATCGATCCGCATACGCTTGTCGGCCAGCTGTCGGTGTCCAAGATCCAGTCGATCGAAATCGCCAAAGCCGTATCGAACAATGCGAAAGTGATCGTTATGGACGAACCGACATCGTCGTTAACAGGCAATGAAGTGGAGCAGCTGTTCAAAATTATCGCCGATTTGAAGAAGCGCGGCGTAGCCATTATATATATTTCGCACAAGATGGAAGAAATATTGCGCATTTCCGACGACGTAACGATCATGCGCGACGGCAAGCATATCGGCACATGGCCGGCGAGCGAAATGACGACGGATCTGATCATTTCGCGGATGGTCGGCCGCGACTTGACGCAGCGGTTTCCGCAGCGTTCGAACGTGCCGGGCGAAGTGCTGCTTCGCGTGGAGCGATTAACCTCGCCTCATGACCGTTCCTTCAAGGACATGAGCTTCGATCTGCGTGAGGGAGAAATATTGGGCATCGGGGGGCTCGTGGGCGCGCAGCGTACGGAAGTGATCGAAGCGCTGTTCGGCTTGCGGTCTGTAGTATCCGGGAAAATTTCGATCCGCGGCAAAGAAGTGAATATCCGGACGCCGGAAGACGCCAAGAAGAACGGTATGGCGTTGTTGACGGAGGAGCGGCGCGTGACGGGCATTTTCCCTGTGTTATCGGTGCTTGAAAATACGGTTGTCGCGAATCAGCGGCGGTTTCTCAATGGGGCCGGATTGCTGGATGACAAGAAGCGGCGGGACATCGCCGAAGAGTACGTACAGAAACTGAGGGTGAAGACGCCTTCGGTGGATACGCTGATCAAAAATTTGTCCGGCGGCAACCAGCAGAAGGTTCTGCTCGCGCGCTGGCTGCTGACGAACCCCGATATACTGCTGCTTGACGAACCGACGCGCGGCATCGATGTCGGCGCCAAGTTCGAAATTTATACGCTTATCGCCGAACTCGCGAAGCAAGGCAAGGGCATCATTATGATTTCGTCGGAGATGCCCGAGCTGCTCGGCATGTCGGACCGCATCATGGTCATGCGCGAAGGACGGCTGTCGGGCATCGTTGACGGGGCGTCGGCGACGGAAGAGAAAATTATGCGGCTAGCCGCGCAGTATTCGGCATAACAGAGGGAGGAGATTGCGGCATGACTACGGCAACAGCCAAGAGCACGCAAATCGGCGGTGCTAAAAAAATCCAAAATTTCGCAACGCAGAACGCTATTTATATCGTGCTTATCGTTTTGATTGCGGGAATCGCGCTTTGGGATCCGAGATTTTTATCGATCACGACATTGCGGGATATATTGCTGCAAAACTCCACGCGCGCAATCATCGCGTTGGGAGCGGCGTTTATTCTCATCACGGGCGGCACCGACTTGTCTTCGGGCAGAATCGTCGGTTTTACGGCGGTTATATCCGCTTCGTTGGTGCAGGCGGCAAATTACCCGCAGAAGTTTTTCCCCGGGCTGGCGGAAATGCATATTATTGTCCCGGTGTTGCTGTCGATATTGGTGGGCATGCTGTTCGGTTTGTTGAACGGATTCATAGTCTCTAAATTCAGCGTCCCGCCGTTTATAGCGACGTTAGGCACAATGGTCATCGTCTACGGATTGAACTCGCTTTATTTCGATATGGAGCCGAACAATTCCCAGCCGATCGGCGGACTCAGAGACGACTTCACGGCGATTGGAACCGGAGCGATCGGGCCTGCCGGGCCTTATTCGATTCCTTATCTCGTTCTCATCGCTGCCGCCGTGTCCGTCATCGTATGGATTATTTTCAATAAAACGACGTTGGGCAAAAATATGTACGCGATCGGCGGCAACGTGCAGGCGGCTACCGTTTCCGGCATTAACGTAAGCCGCAACCTCATCTATATTTATTCCATCGCCGGGGCTCTGTACGGATTGGCGGGTATGCTCGAAGCGGCGCGTACAGGCGGCGCGACGAACAACTACGGCTTCATGTACGAGTTGGATGCGATCGCCGCGTGCGTCGTCGGCGGCGTATCGACGGCCGGCGGCGTCGGCAAGGTGCCCGGTATTTTGGCCGGTGTCCTGATTTTCGGCGTCATCAACTACGGCTTGACATTCATCGGCGTCAGCCCGTACTGGCAGCTCATCATCAAGGGCTTGATTATTATTGCGGCTGTCGCTTTCGACATCCGCAAATATTTGGCGAAGAAGTAAGAGTTGGGTGCGGGGCGCATGCCTGTTGTGCGGCATACCATCCGGCGGTTCTTTGGGGCGTGACTTACCATCGAATCCGTCCGACGGCGCCTTAACAGACATTTACATCGGCACCTTTCTGAAGCATCACACGCCGTCTCCTTCTTTGGAGGCGGTTTTCTTTTTCGCCGGCAGCAATGCGAATACGCTTTATTGCGTGCGGGAAATCTACTGATGCATGAATGATGCTAATAATTGGGTACGGAAGGAGCAGGCGCATGTTGAACCCGGTGATGGACGACAAAGTCGATGCGTACAAGCTTGGAGTCGGCCATATGAACGAGTCGCTGCCGAACGTGGTGGAAGCGTATCACAATTTTACCGCCGAATGCTTCGCGGAAGGCGCGCTAAGCGCCAAGCACAAACAGCTGGTTGCGCTCGGGATATCTTTGTTCGCAAACAATGAGGTGTGCACGTTTTATCATGTGACTGAAGCGCTCTCCAAAGGGGCAAACCCGAAGGAGATTATGGAAGCGGCGGCGGTGGCGGCCGCGGTGGGCGGAGGCCATGCGATGAGCCAGGGAGTCACTCGCGTGCAGCATGCGTTGGAGGGAAAGCTGCCTGTGTCTTGAGGGGACGGGCAACGGAGGACCGGGGCGTGTTTGCGCCCCGGTTTTTATCGTTAACGGAAAATCCTGTACTTAACTTGGGGGTTGGGAAACGAGGATGGCAGTTTAACGGAATTTCTAGTACCTTTTGAGTCCGGTTTGAGATGAAACCCCTAAGTATCGGCCAATGTTAGTACACAAATTACCGCTTAGTTGCAGAATCCGTTCGATCAAACTTGATTTAAGTACATAAAATTCCATTAAGCCTTTATTGCCCGCTGCCGGGCGAGCCGGTGCCGGCGGGTGATGCGGCGCCCTCCGGTGCCGTCGGCTGCGGCGCGGCGGTTTCGGCTGCTTCGCCGCTTGAGAGTGCTGCTGGCTGCTGCGCTTTCGCCGCTTCGTCTTTCGCGGCCTGCAGCTCCCGCTGCAGCGCGCGGATTTGACGGTACATCTTCACAGTCCGGAATGTGCCGAACAGGCCGACGGCCAACCCGCCGGCAAGCGCCGAGCCTAAAATCACCATAATGAGAGGAAACTGAGCCGTGCCGAACACGTAGTCAACCGGAACCGGTTCCACGTTGGTGACGGAAAACACGGCGATGACGAGTGCAAACACCAGTGCGAAAATAAACGTCCATTGCATCTTCATTATGTTCCACTCCTAATTATTCACCTAGTCAAGTTATAACATAGCGAATGATTCGGCACCATATACAATCAGGAATTACTTTACAACCGCGACATAACCCTATTAAATAGAACTATTGGAGATTATTGATATCGGGGAAGGTGAGGCCGGATGTATAGAGTCGTCCATTTTGAGCTGCTGTCACGGCACCCCGAACGGACCGCGGCATTTTACGGCGAAGTGTTCGGTTGGAAGACGGTTCGCGGAACCGGCGATTACTTGCGGTTAATAACAGGCTGCGATGAAGATAAAGGCATTAACGGCGCAACGGTCCGGCCTCTTAACGAGCGGCTGCCCGCGCAGGCGGTGAATACGGTGCAAGTGCCTGATTTGGAGCAATCCGTCGCCACAGTTTGCGAACACGGGGGACGCACGCTGTCGGACATTATCGACTTGCCCGGAACCGGGAGATTTGTGTATTGCGCCGATCCGGAGGGCATCCCGTTCGGGATGATTGAGTATGCGACATGAAAAACCGTTCATTCTCGCTGCTTCTTTTCAACCACACGGCCGGGAATTTAGCGGACATTTTGTACATAACGGTCATTGTGCTGCATATCTACGAATTGACCGGATCCGTATTGGCCTCGGCCTTGTTTCCGTTTGTCCGGGTAATTGCGAACTTCGCAAGCTCGTTCGTATCGCCTGTTTTGCTCGGGCGCGTTCCTCTTGTCAGAATGATGTCCGTCACCCGCATAGGAGAGGTTTCGGCGATGGCGGGCCTGGCCTTATTTGCTGTTTCCGGCTTGGATGCGGTTTGGCTCATCTTATCGATCGTGTTCGCCACTTCGTTCATACAGGGCTGGGCGAATCCCGTAACGTATTCGTTGATTCCCAGGCTCGTTGACGAGGCGGGTCTTTCCCGGGCGAACGGAATGTTAGGCACGGCGAGGGAAATTACGAGTGTAGTCGGTTGGCTGTTGGGAGGAATCGGGGCCGTATGGCTCGGCGTGCCGAACATGCTGGCGGTCTCGGCCATATTGTTCGCCAGCGGAGCCGTTGCGGTTCAAGGGCTGCGCGTTCGCGCCGGAGGAGAGCCGGCTGAGGGCAAGTCCGAGGGAGGCTCCCCTGCGGATAAATGGACGGCCATCCGTCTAGGGTGGAGCGAGCTGCTTCGGAACCGGACAGCCCGGTTCATTACGATTATGGATGCAATCGAGGGATTCGGTTATACCGTGTTTATCGGTTCGTTCACGCTGACATTCGTGGAGATTCAGCTCAACCGCGGTCCTGAATATTGGGGCTATATTAACGCTTCCTATTTTGTCGGAATGATTGCAGGCGGAGTGCTTGTTACGGCGGCAGCCAAGTGGCTCAACCAAAGGCTTCCTCTGGCAATGGCGCTCGGGTCGCTCGGTTACGGCGCAGCGGACGTTGTTCCAGCTTAACGTAGCGGAACCGAAGCTTCCGAATACACTGGTGGCGCATGGAGCGCTCAACTCCGCGGTATTCGCTATCTCTATGCTGTTGGTCGGATGGATGGCGGAACGTTTCGGGCCGGCGAGCATTTACGTGTTCGGAGGATCGTTAAGCTGCATCTCCGCGGTAATTGGTATCGGCATGTTTATAAGGCTGAGGGGCGAGATTCGCCTTCCGTCCGAAGCGGGGAATAAGGAGGGAGTCAGGGCATGACCTTGAGAAAACGTTACGAAAACCCCGACGGACCGCCTGTTGTAAGGACATTCGCCGATTTGAGAAGGTGGAGGCGGGAACGCCGTGAGAAAGTGAAGGATTTGTCGTACCGGGTGCCTAACGTTGAACCGAACGTCGAATGGCTGCGCGGGAACCGCTCGGAATGCTCGGTGACGGCTGTGGGGCATGCGACGTTTTTGATTCAAACCGGCGGATTGAATGTGATTACCGATCCCGTGTGGGCGGAGAGGATGGGTTTTGAACGCAGACTGTCGCCGCCCGGACTGAAGCTGGACGAGATTCCGCCGATCGACGTGGTGCTTATATCGCACGGGCATTACGACCACCTTCATTTGGGCAGCTTGCGCCGTCTCCCGGGGGATTTCACCGCGTTCGTGCCCGAAGGGCTCGGACGATGGTTTCGCCGGCGCGGCTTTCGGCGCGTGCGGGAGTTTTCATGGTGGGAGGAAGCTTCCGTTGAGAATGTCTCGTTCGCTTTTGTTCCGGCGAAACATTGGACAAGGCGCACGCCGTGGGATACGAATACGTCCCATTGGGGAGGCTGGGTGATCAGCGGAGGTAATTCGCGCTTGTATTTTGCGGGTGACAGCGGGTATTGGAGCGGGTTTGCGGAAATCGGGGAACGTTTTCCCGGTATTGATTTGGCCTTGCTGCCGATCGGGGCGTACGAGCCCGAATGGTTTATGAGCGAATCGCATATGTCGCCGGAAGAAGCGGTGCGGGTGTTCGCGGACGTGGGAGCGCGCACGTTTGTGCCGATGCACTACGACACGTTCCGTCTGGCGGACGATACGCCTCGAGAGGCGCTGCAACGGTTGGAGGCGGAATGGAAGCGAAGAGGATTGGCGAAGGACAAGCTGTGGGTGCTGCCCTTGGGAGAAACTCGGTTGTGGTATTCGCCCGATATCACTATAATGTAGTGAAATGGACAACTAGTTGGGCTGCAAGCCGGTAGGAGAGTGGAAAAAGATGAAGAATGCAAATTGCAAAATTCTCGACTGTACGGTTCGCGACGGCGGACTCGTAAATAATTGGGATTTCAGCGTCGATTTCGTGCGGGAATTGTATTACGGGTTAAGCGAAGCCGGCGTGGAGTATATGGAAGTCGGGTACAAAAATTCTCCGAAGCTGTTGAAGGGCGCCGATGCGGGACCATGGCGGTTCTTGGACGAAGCGTTCTTGCGCGAAGTCATTCCGAACAAAACCGACACGAAGCTCTCGGCTTTGGTCGATATCGGCAGGGTGGATGAGAACGACATTTTGCCTCGTGAACAGAGCATGCTCGACCTCATTAGGGTCGCCTGCTATATCAAAGATGTGGACAAGGCGATCGAGCTCGTCCGGAAGTTCAACTCGCTCGGATACGAGACGTCGATCAATATTATGGCGCTGTCGCATGTCATTGAGACGGATTTGAGCGAAGCGCTGCAGGAGATCGCGGCGAGCCCGGTCGACGTCGTGTATATCGTCGATTCTTACGGAAGCTTGGACAGCAAGGATATTTCGTATTTGACGACGAAGTTTTCGCGCCTTCTTCCGGAGAAGACGCTTGGGATCCATACGCACAATAACATGCAGCTGGCGTTCTCGAACACGATTGCGGGCATTGAGAGCGGGGTAACGTTCCTCGATTCGTCCGTATTCGGAATGGGACGGGCGGCAGGCAACTGCCCGACGGAACTGCTTGTCAGCTACTTGAAGAATCCGCGCTATGAAGTGCGCCCGCTGCTCGGCATCATTGAGAAGCATATGATCAAGATGCGCGAAAAGTGGGAGTGGGGATACATCATCCCGTATATGATCACCGGCTTGCTCAACGAGCACCCGCGCACGGCGATGGCGCTTCGCTCGAGCGCGGACAGCGACAAGTACGTCGAGTACTACGACCGGTTGACTACGCCCGAAACCGCGTTCGGCGCGGGTGCGGCGAAAAGCGAGTAAGGCTTCGACGCCGATTGGCCGGTAAGGCCGGTGTTAGTAACGAGAATGGGCCGGTGTTAGTAACGAGAATGGGCCGGTGTTAGTAACGAGAATGGGTCGGTGTTAGTAACGAGAATGGGTCGGTATCATAGCCGGTGTAAGGGTTTGGTCGTTGCCTTCGGTTCGGGTTTCCCGAGCCGAAGGCTT
>NZ_JAEMXM010000030.1 GCF_016482785.1 Paenibacillus alkalitolerans
GACCGAACGTACCGGTGTTCATGCGGATTCTGCGCACACCGCGACAGAGTTGGAGCGATCAACATCATGCGCAAACCTATGATAGGTGGTAACAGTCTATCAGCCTAGATAGCTATACGCTCTGATCTAGGATGAGCTAATGAGCTAGCTCTTAACTTAGCAGTTGCACAAAACAGAAATGGCCTGCGTGCGTTAACTAGCTAAGAATCCCACGGCTTTAGCCGTGTTGGAGGCTCAAATTGGAGGTTTGAAATTTGCTATATCATTTCAGCGAAGATCCGGATATTGAAATATTTATTCCCAGAGCGCAGCAAAATCAAGAGGGAATGCCGCCGGTCGTATGGGCGATCGATGAAGAGCATTCGGTGAACTATTTCTTTCCAAGGGATTGCCCCAGAGTAATATACAGAAGATCCTCTAATGTAAACGAGCAAGATGCGGACCGCTTCTTTTCACATACAACAGCCGACACGATTATTGCGGTCGAAAATAAATGGATTGATAGAATACGCAATGTTAAGCTATACAGGTACACTTTTTCGGATGAAAGATTTGAATTGCGCGATAAGTGGGCAGGGTATTATACTTCGTACAAAACGGTAACCCCGGTTAAAGTTGAACCGTTCGATGATCTTATCGGAAGGATACTTAGCAGGGGGGTTGAATTGAGGTTCATACCCAATTTATATCCTTTAAGAGATGCTATAATCCGTTCCACGGTAGATTATTTTTCAATCATCAGATTCAAGAACGCAGCTAAGCCGGAATAACACATAAGACAAAGGAGGAATCATGACATGGAACTGCTTTTTCAATACAACTGGCGGGTGCGAGACGAATGGTTTGATTGGTGCGGCGAAATTCCTTACGACGAATTGATTCGGGAACGGGTCGGTGGAGTCGGCGGCATTTTAAAAACCTTGTTCCACATTGTAGACGTGGAATGGAGTTGGATTCGCGCTCTTAAAGGTGAACTTGTCCTGGATCCGGAATTCGAAGATTACAAGAGTCTGGAACTCGTTCGCAAACTATCGGAGCAATATCGGCTAGATGTAAAGCGTTTTCTGGACGGGTGGTCATCCGATCAGGAACATAGAATTGTAACTCCTCCATGGAATCCGGAAAAATCGTATGTTCACGGCGAGGTGCTGCGTCACGTGATTGCGCATGAAATCCACCATATCGGACAATTATCGGTATGGGCGAAAGAAGTGGGCAGACCTGTTGTATCCGCCAATTTCATTGGAAGAGGGATACTCTAAATCGAAGCGGAGGTTGCCGGACTTGGAATGGATCGAGTATTTCGAGCAGGCGGTAAGAAAAAACAACATAAACCGGATGCTTGATATATTGCAGCAGCACGCAACTTCTCATGCAGGCACTCCGAACCAAGCAGTGAAGAATAAGGCGTTGTCCGTGATACGCGGATTCTATAGAGCAGATGAAACCGGAATGTTTTCTCTTGCCGTTCGATTGTCCTCTTCCGGCAATGCTACAGGGGAACAACTCAGCACGGTTATGTTTGCGGAATGCTATACGATTCATCCCGAGGAAGCTAACCATCAACTTCATGGACTGGCCGACAAATCGAACTGGGAGGTGCGGGAGTGGGCTGCGAGCGCTTGCGGGATTGCATCAACATTTCGATTCCTTCTTCCCTGTTATGGCCGATTGGGTGAAAGATCCGTCTCCTAATGTTAGAAGAGCCGTCGCGGTGGCGGTGAAATATGCCGCCAAGCACAAAGTTGAACAACGTGCGGACTCTTATTTGGATTTGATCGAACCCCTGCTATTCGATCAGAATCCGTATGTGAAGAAAAATGTCGGCCCATTCGCGATCGGAGACGGGTTGCTGAAATATTTCCCCGATCGGGTTTTGGAAAGAATGGGAGCATGGGTGTTATTAGAGGATGAGTATGTGCGGTGGAATCTCGCCAAAGCGTTCTCTTCCGCAGCCGGGAGGATATTGATTGCCGAATCGTCACATATAATTTCGCAACTGCAGCAAGACAATAGACCTGTAGTGAGAGAGCGATGGCCGCCGTCGTACGCTTGATTAGAGAGGATGCCTGAATGTGAGTAGCAAGCACGACTTTGAAGCCGTGTTTAATGATCTGAAGCGTATCTTGAGGCGGTATGAACCGGAGATGGACGTTAAAGCGGATTCGGACGCTAACTATTATTTGGATACATTCAAGATGAGCCAGTTCAATAAAAAACCGGTATTCTTCGCATCGGCACAAATCAAGAAAAATTACGCAAGTTATTATTTGATGCCGGTTTACGCTTTTCCTGTATTGCTGGAAGGCATTTCCGGTGAATTAAGGCAGCGGATGCAAGGGAAGTCTTGTTTCAATTTCAAAGAAACGGATGCGGTTTTGGTGGCGGAACTTGAACGGTTGACGGAGCTTGGTTACAACAAATACAAGGAAGAACAGTGGATTTAACATGAATATTCAAGTGTTCGTCGGTGTAGTGTACATCATGGCGGCATCGTTGTTTTTGTTAACCTACATTTCTTCAAACACTACCGTCGGCGGGGAACGCAACTATGTCTGGCTCGGACTATCCGTCATTTTTTTTGCTCTGGGAATATTCCAATTTGTTATGAACAGGAAAAATGACGGTTCAAAGAGGAAATAGCAGAATCGTACGCTTGGAGGGCTGCCCATGGTTGGCGGAGAAATCGTATATTCAATTATTCAGATTCTTGTTTTCGCGGCAATTCCGTTCTTTTACTATTTGATAGGTTGCCGGTCAGCTAAAGGTGCGAGGCATAAGCATTGATACGGTACTTACGTTACTCGTCATGTCCTTGCTGAAAACATCGCTTTCAGAAGAAAAATTATTCCGTGGATTTATCGGGACTACGTGTGTTCGCGGGATTTCTGGTCATTCGCTGCATGTCATTAAAATAGTTTCGTTTTTGAGACTGTCGATTAATCCAAAGTTGTAAAGAACGCTTGATTTAAGACGGTTTTGAGTAAATACAGTCAATATTTGAGCTTATTTATAAACATAGGATCAATTTTGAGGCTGTCGATTAATTGTTGACACGAACTTGCAGCGAAATTTTTCGCTTACAGCGCTTGTATCCGGCGCTTTCGGCTCGCTGCACCTTACTAACCGGAGAAACTCCGGTTATATCGCTCATTTTCGGCCCGCTGCACCGTCCTAACCGGAGAAACTCCGGTTATATCGCTCATTTTCGGCCCGCTGCACCGTCCTAACCGGAGAAACTCCGGTTATATCGCTCATTTTCGGCCCGCTGCACCGTCCTAACCGGAGAAACTCCGGTTATATCGCTCATTTTCGGCCCGCTGCACCGTCCTAACCGGAGAAACTCCGGTTATATCGCTCATTTTCGGCCCGCTGCACCGTCCTAACCGGAGAAACTCCGGTTATATCGCTCATTTTCGGCCCGCTGCACCGTCCTAACCGGAGAAACTCCGGTTATATCGCTCATTTTCGGCCCGCTGCACCGTCCTAACCGGAGAAACTCCGGTTATATCGCTCATTTTCGGCCCGCTGCACCGTCCTAACCGGAGAAACTCCGGTTATATCGCTCATTTTCGGCCCGCTGCACCGTCCTAACCGGAGAAACTCCGGTTATATCGCTCATTTTCGGCCCGCTGCACCGTCCTAACCGGAGAAACTCCGGTTATATCGCTCATTTTCGGCCCGCTGCACCGTCCTAACCGGAGAAACTCCGGTTATATCGCTCATTTTCGGCCCGCTGCACCGTCCTAACCGGAGAAACTCCGGTTATATCGCTCATTTTCGGCCCGCTGCACCCTCCCAACCGGAGAAACTCCGGTTATATCGCTCATCATTAATCGACAGTCTCGTTTTTGAGCTTATTTATAAACATAGGATCAATTTTTGACCTTACTGGTCCGGAACTCGGATGGATACGGAGAAAATGACCGAAAGACCGTTGCAATAGATAAAAAAATGATTACCGATAGGGTAAAGAACTACTTTGGCAAATAATCAATGCCACAGCGGCCCCGAAGCATATTTCGAGGGCCGCTCAACAGCATTTACCCTTGAAGTGTCCTGTCGATTACTGTTTTATAAGCAGCTTTCGGCCGTAAGCCGACCAGCTTATCCACCGGCTGCCCGTCGCGATACACAATTACCGTCGGCATGCTCATAATTGCCTGTTCTTCCGCAATTTCGGGACATTCATCGACGTCTATTTTCGCGAAAGAGACGGACGCGCCATATTCGTCCGCAAGGTTTTCCAATATGGGCTGCAGGTGTTTGCATGGCGGGCACCAAACTGCGCCGAACTCGACTACGGAAACTCCGGGTGAATTGATATTGGTACGGTATTGCTCTTCATTAACGGTTTGTAATGTCATTGCAGCATTCCTCCGCTTTCTTCTAATATGGATGCGATTCGCTCCTCCAAATTGGATTTGATCGCATTGAGCAAATCGATTTGAGAGTTGATCTCCTCGAGTTTCTTCTGATAAACCGGCAATATTTCTTTGCAAAACGATTCCTTATTCTTCATCACGCAGTGAAGAAATCCGGCGATTTGATCGGTGCTCAATCCGAGCGATAAATAAAATTGAATCGTCACTACTTGCTCAATCGCCATTTTGTTGTATTCCCTGTACCCGTTCAGTTGACGATCGGCGGCGAGCAGTCCCTGCTTTTCGTAATATCGAAGAGATCGGATGCTTACGCCGGTCGCCTTGGACAATTCGCCGATTTTCAAGCAACATGCCTCCTACACATTGGATTATGCCATCATTATAAACCCTAACATCAATGTCAGGGTCAATAACTTTTTTCTCACAAAATGAACCGCCGAACCGACCGGCGAATACTATAGATGAAAACGGCTAGGCAGATGCGGAGGAGGTTTACCGATGAACACGGTGTGGACTAACCCCAAATTTCGTGCAGGGTGGAAGTCGTTTGAAAGAATGCTGCGCAGAAAGCTGAACGCGGTGCAAAACTCGCATTCAGTCAACGATGATTACGGTTGGACCCGTTTATTTGAGGATTCGCTGGAACGGCTCGAACGGATGAGAGTGTCTGGCCTGACATCGGATGTGTTTGAAACGCATCGCTCCGTCATCGTACGAATTCATCTCCCACAGTATGCAGCTGAGCACAGACCGAACATCTCGGTTTCCCCCCGTGAAATTACGATATCCGGCATCCCCGGAAAGATGGATGAAAAAATCAAACTGCCTTGTATCGTGACGCCCGGAAGAAATAAAGCGGCGCTGTCCAAAGGAATTCTTGAAATCCGTCTGCGTAAACGAGTCGTTGACAAGCGGGCCAAAACATACAAACTTCATGTAGAACGGAGCAAGTTCTAAGGACAGTCATCCGGGGTGATCACGCTAAATAGCGCACTTGTGCGAAGTTTCGCAATGTGGTATACTTTTCAAGTGATTGTGCAGATACTGCTGAACAGTGAGAGTGGGGAAACCCACTCTTTACGTTTTCCATAGAGGAGGTACGATTGTGAGCGCGACCGGAGTACAGCAAGTCGTTGCCGAAATGCTCCAGCCCTACTTGGATCAGGAAGGGTTTGAGCTTGTGGATGTGGAGTACGTGAAAGAAGGCGGCAACCGCTACCTTCGGGTGTATGTGGATAAAGAAGGCGGCATCGATATCGACGAATGCGGTCGCATCAGCGAATATTTGAGCGATCGTCTGGACGATAAAGATCCGATTCCTGATGCTTATATACTTGAAGTTTCCTCTCCGGGGGCGGAACGTCCGTTAAAGAAACCGGAGGATTTCCGGCGCGCGGTAGGGAAAGACGTTTACATCACTACATACGAACCAATCGGCGGCAAGAAGGAATTCGAAGGGCGATTGTTGTCGTATGATGAAAACGAATTAACCTTAAATTCCGGGAAGAAAACTGATGTTATCCCAACTGACAAAGTGGCGGGAGCGCGGTTGGCGATTATTTTCTAAATCGCGTCCGCTCATCTTTGAGTATACATCAATGGAATTTCACCTTAACGATTCGGTAAGTATATCCTGCGGATATAACACCTCAAGTCGTCTTCGGTAAACGGGGCTCCGTCCCGAGAGGACGGCGAAGCCGTTTATCCTTGGTCGTGCTGTGCGTTATTTGAAAGGGGGAACTGGATGCCATGAACACGGATTTTATTGAAGCGTTGTCGGAAATTGAGAAAGAGAAAGGTATCGGGAAAGAGGTTTTGATCGAAGCGATCGAAGCTGCGTTAATTTCGAGTTATAAGCGGAACTTCAATACCGCGCAGAACGTAAGGGTTGACATTAATCGGATGATCGGGGGCATTAAAGTGTTCGCCCGCAAGACGGTTGTGGACGAAGTGTTGGACCCGCGTCTTGAAATCTCGCTTTATGCGGCGAGAGAAATCAACCCGAATTATTCGCTTGACGATATTGTGGAAATCGAAGTCACGCCGCGCGATTTCGGCCGTATTGCGGCGCAGACGGCGAAACAGGTTGTGACCCAACGTATTCGCGAAGCGGAGCGGGGACTTATCTATAACGCTTTCGTCGATAAAGAAGAAGACATCGTCACCGGGATCGTGCAGCGGATGGATACGCGAAATTTGTACGTCGACCTGGGTAAAGTCGAGGCGGTTATGCCGCTCAATGAGATGATGCCGACCGACAAGTTCAAATTGAACGACCGGGTGAAGGGGTTCATCACTCGCGTCGAGAACACGACGAAAGGTCCGCAGATCATATTGTCGCGGACTCACCCGGGGCTGTTGAAACGTCTGTTCGAATTGGAAGTGCCGGAAATTTACGATGGCGTCGTTGAAATTAAATCGGTCGCGCGGGAAGCCGGTTTTCGTTCGAAAATTGCCGTCTATTCGAGAAATCCCGACGTCGACCCTGTCGGCTCCTGCGTCGGTCCGAAGGGCGCACGCGTTCAGACGATCGTCTCCGAGCTCCGCGGCGAGAAAATCGATATCGTCCGTTGGAGCGACAATGTGGAAGAGTTTGTTGCAAACGCGCTCAGTCCGTCGAAGGTTGTGGAAGTGCAGGTGCTTGATGACGAGAAAACCGCCAGGGTAATCGTTCCCGATTACCAGCTGTCGCTCGCCATCGGCATCAAAGGGCAAAATGCGAGACTAGCGGCGAAGTTAACCGGTTGGAAGATTGATATTAAGAGCGAAAGCCAGGCGGAAGACGAATTCGGGCGTCCCCGCACGTCCGACGAGATGCCGCAAGATTCCATAAGCATTGATTGATGCTTTATGAAATAATGGATTGAGGTGAGTGTCATGAGAGTGAGGCGCGTGCCTCTGCGCAAATGTGTCGCTTGTCAAGAAAACATGCCGAAAAAACAACTGATCCGCATTGTGCGCACGCCGGAGTCGGAAGTGCTCATAGACATCACCGGCAAAAAGTCCGGCCGAGGCGCGTATTTGTGCGGCAAAGTTTCGTGTTTCAAGCTGGCAAAGAAAAACCGTTCGCTCGATCGCGCTTTAAAGGTGGCCGTCGGCGAACAAGTCTACGACACGCTTGCGCAGGAATTCATAAGAGTGGAAGACGAATTTCGCGCGTACCAAGCGACGCAGCCGGATGAAGAGGAAGAGGGCGAGTAAAAAAGGCAATGTCTGATCATAGCAAAACGTTGTCGTATTTAGGGCTGGCTCTCCGGGCAGGGAAATTGGCGAGCGGAGATGAAGCGGTGTTGAAGGCGGTTCGCAACGGTACGGCCAAGCTGGTTTTCCTGGCCAGCGACGCTTCGGACAATGCGAAGAAAAAGTATCGGGATAAATGCGGGTTT
Source organism: Paenibacillus alkalitolerans (assembly GCF_016482785.1). Taxonomy (GTDB): domain Bacteria; phylum Bacillota; class Bacilli; order Paenibacillales; family YIM-B00363; genus Paenibacillus_AE; species Paenibacillus_AE alkalitolerans. The sequence continues at coordinate 7,772 of NZ_JAEMXM010000030.1, forward strand.
TACGGAATCCCGGTCATTGAGATATGGGAACGGCGAGAGCTCGGCCGCAGCGTTGGGAAACCGGAACGCGTGGTGGTCGCCGTTACGGACGAGGGGCTGTCCGGGCTTGTCCGCAAGAGCTTGGGAAATCATGCGGAGGTGGAACAGATTGACAAAAGCTGACAATAAGTTGAGAGTGTACGAATATGCGAAGTCGCTCAACATGAGCAGCAAAGAAATTATCACGATATTAAAGCGTTTGGATATTCCAGTAAATAACCATATGAGTGTTATGGAGAATGAGGCGGTGTCCGCGGTGGAGAAGTTTTTCCGCGATGTAAAGGCTAACGCGGCGGCGAAACGCGCAGCAGAATCGCAGCCGGGAGGCGGAGCGGGCAATACGGCTCAAGCGACGGCGACGAAGGGAGCTCCGCAGCGTCGCGACGGAGATCGCCCGCAAGGCGACCGCGCTCAGGCGGATCGTCCGCAAAATGAACGCACGCACGGAGAGCAACCGCAAGGGAACCGGCAGTATGGCGACCGCCCGCAAGGCGACCGCGGTCCGCGCAATTACGGAAATCGAGACGGCGCACCGCGGGGAGACCGCCCGCAAGGGGATCGTCCGTACGGCAACCGCCCGCAGGGCGACCGCCCGCAAGGGGATCGTCCGTACGGCAATCGTCCGCAAGGCGACCGCCCGCAAGGGGATCGTCCGTACGGCAACCGTCCGCAGGGAGATCGCCCGCAAGGGGATCGTCCGTACGGCAACCGCCCGCAAGGGGATCGTCCGTATGGCAACCGCCCGCAGGGAGATCGCCCGCAAGGGGATCGTCCGTATGGCAACCGTCCGCAGGGAGATCGCCCGCAGGGGGATCGTCCGTATGGCAACCGTCCGCAGGGAGATCGCCCGCAGGGGGATCGTCCGTATGGCAACCGTCCGCAGGGAGATCGCCCGCAGGGGGATCGTCCGTATGGCAACCGTCCGCAGGGAGATCGCCCGCAGGGGGATCGTCCGTATGGCAACCGTCCGCAGGGAGATCGCCCGCAGGGGGATCGTCCGTATGGCAACCGTCCGCAGGGAGATCGCCCGCAGGGGGATCGTCCGTATGGCAACCGTCCGCAGGGAGATCGCCCGCAGGGGGATCGTCCGTATGGCAACCGTCCGCAGGGAGATCGCCCGCAGGGGGATCGTCCGTATGGCAACCGTCCGCAGGGAGATCGCCCGCAGGGGGATCGTCCGTATGGCAACCGTCCGCAGGGAGATCGCCCGCAGGGGGATCGTCCGTATGGCAACCGTCCGCAGGGAGATCGCCCGCAGGGGGATCGTCCGTATGGCAACCGTCCGCAGGGAGATCGCCCGCAGGGGGATCGTCCGTATGGCAACCGTCCGCAGGGAGATCGCCCGCAGGGGGATCGTCCGTATGGCAACCGTCCGCAGGGAGATCGCCCGCAGGGGGATCGTCCGTATGGCAACCGTCCGCAGGGAGATCGCCCGCAGGGGGATCGTCCGTATGGCAACCGTCCGCAGGGAGATCGCCCGCAGGGGGATCGTCCGTATGGCAACCGTCCGCAGGGAGATCGCCCGCAGGGGGATCGTCCGTATGGCAACCGTCCGCAGGGAGATCGCCCGCAGGGGGATCGTCCGTATGGCAACCGTCCGCAGGGAGATCGTCCGTACGGCAATCGCCCGCAAGGCGACCGTCCGCAGGGCAATCGCCCGCAAGGCGACCGCCCGCAAGGCAACCGTCCGCAAGGCGACCGCGGCGGACGTCCGGGAGGAAACCGTTTCGGCGGACCAGCCAAAATTCCGGCACCGCCGACAGACGTTCGCAATCAGCCGCAACCGTCGCGCGAACGCGACCGGAATAAAGGGAAAGAACGGGAAACCGACAGAATTTCCCGCTTTGACGACGGCGAATTCAGCGACGGCAAGGGGCGCTCAGGAAGAAAGTCGAACAAAGGCAACAGGTTTAACAAGGGCGGCAGAAATCAGAACTTTAAAGAAAAGATTGACAATACGCCGAAAAAAATCATCGTCCGCGGCAATATGACCGTAGGCGAGACCGCGAAGCTATTCCATAAAGACGCATCCGAAGTAATCAAAAAATTGCTCTTCATGGGAGTCATGGCTACGATCAACCAAGAGCTCGATATCGACGCCATCCAGCTTCTCGCTTCGGAATACGGTATCGAGGTTGAAGTGAAGATTGCAGTCAATGAAGACAATTACGAAGAAATCACGGAACAAGACGAAGAAGAAAATTTGGTGGAGCGTCCTCCGGTCGTTACGATCATGGGTCACGTCGACCACGGAAAGACGACTCTGCTTGACGCCATCCGCGAGACGAACGTCGTATCCGATGAAGCGGGCGGCATCACTCAGCATATCGGCGCCTACCAAGTAGAAATCAACAATAAGAAAATTACGTTCCTTGACACGCCGGGTCACGAGGCGTTCACCTCAATGCGCGCGCGCGGAGCGCAAGTGACGGATATCACCATTCTTGTGGTTGCGGCGGATGACGGAGTCATGCCTCAGACGATTGAAGCGATCTCGCACGCGAAAGCGGCGAAGGTGCCGATTATCGTCGCTGTGAATAAGATCGATAAGCCGGATGCGAATCCGGACCGCATCAAACAAGAATTGACGGAGTACGAGCTCGTACCGGAAGAGTGGGGCGGCGATACGATTTTCGTTAATGTTTCCGCCAAAGAGAAACTCAATCTGGAGAATTTGCTTGAAATGATCTTGCTTGTGGCGGAAGTTCAAGAATATAAAGCTAATCCGAACAAACGCGCACGCGGTACGGTCATTGAAGCGGAGCTCGACAAAGGGAAAGGCGCCGTCGCGCGCGTCCTTGTGCAGAACGGTACGCTTAAAGTCGGAGACGCGTTCGTCGTCGGCAACAGCTTCGGCCGCATTCGGGCGATGGTCAACGACAAGGGCCGCCGCGTGAAGGAAGCGGGTCCGTCGACGCCTGTCGAGATTACCGGTCTTACGGAAGTGCCGCAAGCAGGCGACCCGTTCATGGTGTTCGAAGACGAGCGGAAAGCGCGTGAAATTGCGGAATCCCGTACCTCCAAGCAGCGTCAGGCGGACTTCACCTCGAACGCCCGCGTATCGCTTGACGACTTGTTCAGCAAGATTAAAGAAGGCGAGCTCAAAGAATTGAACGTCATTATCAAGGCGGACGTTCAAGGCTCTCTTGAAGCGCTGAAAGGCTCGTTGGAGAAGATCGACGTAGAAGGCGCCCGCGTTCGTATTTTGCACACGGGAGTAGGCGCGATCACCGAATCCGACATTTCGCTCGCTTCGGCTTCCAGCGCCATTGTCATCGGCTTTAACGTGCGTCCGGAACCGGCCGCCAAGGCGACGGCGGAGCAAGAAGGCGTGGACATCCGTCTGCACCGGATCATTTACAACGTGATCGACGAGATCGAGTCCGCGATGAAAGGTCTGCTCGACCCCGTTTACAAAGAGAGCGTTATCGGCCAGGCCGAAGTGCGTAACGTGTTCAAGGTCAGCAAAGTCGGCACGATCGCCGGATGTATGGTCACTCAAGGCAAGATTTCCCGGAACGCGGAAGCGCGCATTATCCGGGGCGGCATCGTCGTGTACGAAGGCAAGATAGAATCTCTGAAGCGTTTCAAAGATGACGCCAAGGAAGTTTCCCAAGGCTTCGAATGCGGTATTAGTATCGAGAAATTTAACGATATTAAAGAGGGAGACGTTATCGAAGCATTCGTGATGGAAACGGTGGAGAGGTGATCTAGGCATGGCCAAAATTCGGGCAGGAAGAGTGGGTGAGCAGCTCAAGAAGGAGCTCAGCCACATCATACAGACGGAATTGAAGGATCCCGGAATCGGCTTTATGACGGTGACGGGGGTGGACGTAACCAACGATTTGTCGCAGGCGAAGGTGTACATCAGCGTTCTCGGAAGCGAAGAGCAGAAGGAAGCGACGTTAAAATCGCTCGCCCGCGGCAAAGGTTTCATCCGTTCCGAACTCGGCAAGCGTATCCGGCTTCGTCATGTTCCGGAATTGCTGTTTCAATTCGACACATCGATCGAATACGGAAGCAAAATCGAGAAGTTGTTGGAAACGATCAACAACGAGGCGAGGATGCAATGAACCGATATGAGGATCAGCTTCAGGCGGCGGCCCGGTTTATTCGGAACAACGACGATTTTCTCGTCGTTTCGCACGTATCCCCCGACGGGGATGCCATCGGTTCGACCGGCGCCGTCGGTTTCTTGCTGCAGCTTCTTGGGAAGTCCTACACGCTGATCAACGAAGGCCGTACTCCGAATAAATATCAAATGCTGCTCGGTAACCAACCTATTGTCGATTACTCGCTCGAAACGCCTTCCCGGCGGTTCGGGCGCGTAATTGCCGTCGATTGCGCGGATTTTGCGCGAATCGGCGAAGTACATAACGCATTTGAGCCCGATGTGAAATTGTTGAATATCGATCATCACCCTACGAACGATTTATACGGTAACGTCAACCTCGTTCGGCCGGATGCAGCCGCAACGGTGGAAATATTGTTCGATTTGGCTCAAACGCTGGAGATCGAGTGGACCCAACCGTTGGCAACGAGCATATATGCCGGACTGCTGACCGACACGGGCGGGTTCCGGTATTCGAACACGACGCCGAACGTATTTTCCATTGCCGAGAAAATGCTTCGTTACGGAGCGGAGGGAGCGGTCTTGGCGGAACTGCTGCTTGAGAAGATGACGTTCCCGCAAATACAGCTGCTGCGCGAAGCATTGTCGACGCTGTCATTCACAGAGGACAGGCGAATCGGTTGGATCGTCGTATCGACGGACTTGCTGAACCGAGTCGGCGCAGCGGATGAAGATTCGGAAGGACTCGTCAATATTCCCCGCAATGTGGAAGGCGTCGAGGTGGGTTTGCTGTTCAAACAGAAGGATACGAACGCGGTAAAAGTAAGTCTGCGCTCGTCCGGGAAAGCGGATGTTTCTCAAATAGCGAAACGGCTCGGCGGAGGCGGTCATGTTCGAGCGGCCGGCTGCACGGTCGAGGGAACGCTGAACGAGGTTGTAGACCGTTTAGTGGAAGCGGTGAGCGCTGAGTTATGAACGATTGGGAAGGCGTTTTGCCTTTGTGGAAAGAAGCCGGGTTGACCTCGCACGATTGCGTGGCACGCGCCCGGCGGTTGCTGAAGCAGCGCCGGATCGGTCATACGGGCACGCTGGATCCAGACGTATCCGGCGTGCTTCCGCTATGTTTGGGGCGGGCAACTCGAATTGTCGAATATTTGCAGGAGCTTCCGAAGACATATGAAGCGGCGTTGCGCATCGGTTATGCGACGGACACGGAAGACGCGGGCGGTTCCGTGACGGAACGCGCGGATAAGGTGACGCTGTCCGAAGACGAAATTCGCAACGCGGTCCTTTCGTTCGTCGGTACAATCGAGCAGATTCCCCCAATGTATTCGGCCGTGAAGGTGGAAGGAAAGCGGCTGTATGAGTTGGCGAGGGAAGGGCATACAGTGGAACGAAAGCCGCGAACCGTTACCGTTTATGATATAGACGTTCAAGAAGTTCGCCTTGAAGCGCCTTATCCGAGCGTATCGTTTCGGGTCACTTGTTCGAAAGGGACTTACATCCGGACGTTGTGCGCAGACATCGGGCGCAGCCTGGGATACCCTGCCGTTATGGCAAGTCTTGTGCGAACCGGGTCGGGATCGATTCGTAAAGAACAGTGCATAACGCTCGCTGAGGCGGAGAGGCTCCTTTCGACGGATTCACTGGAATCGCGGCTCGTGCCGATTGATGCCGCCCTTGCCCATATGCCGGCAGGCGAAGTGTCCGATAACGCGGTGCGGTACGCGCTGCAGGGGAGGACGCTGTTCGATTCCGCAGTACGCATGGAGGGCGTCCTTCCGCTTGAGCGGGCCGGTCTGGTCCGTCTGTTCGGGCGCCGTCCCGAGACAGGGACGCGTACTTTTATCGGGATATACAAGAGGGAAGACGAACAAGGCACATACATCCCTGAAAAGCTGTTCATTTGACGGTATGCCGATAGCCGTCCAGGGAAGGAGGCGTTTAAACCGTGGAAGTAATCCGCATATCATATCCGTTAAGCGAGATTGCGTCGCAATACCCCGTGACAGAAGCGCAATCCGCAGCGATCGGAGATTTCGACGGGGTGCATCTCGGGCATCGGCAAGTGATCGGAAAAGCGGTGGAGGCGTCGGAGTTTGAGCGGCTATCTTCCGCCGTGATGACGTTTCATCCGCATCCGCGAGAAGTGCTCGGTTCGCCCCTGTATTCTACCTATTTAACGCCGTTGGACCGGAAATTGGAGCAGTTCGAGAAGCTCGGGGCCGATCGGGTATATATCGTCCGTTTCGACCGCGAACTCGCAAAGCTTTCTCCATCGGACTTCGTGGAACGCATCTTGGTGCCGTTGCGTGTGAAACAAGCGGTTGTCGGATTTAATTTTACTTTCGGACACCGCGGTGCCGGCACACCGGAAACATTAACCGAGCTGGCGGCCGGCCGATTTCGGGTAAATATCGTAGAGCCGTTCCAAATCGAAGGCCAACGCGTCAGCTCCACGCTTATCCGGGAGGCGCTGTCGCAAGGCGACGCGGCTTATGCCGGCAGGCTGCTTGGCAGGCCGTATGAAATCGCGGGTACCGTTGTGAAAGGCGAGGGCCGCGGAAGCAAGATCGGTATCCCTACGGCGAACGTCTCTCCGGACGGAGCTTATGTCACTCCAGCGACCGGAGTGTACGCCGTCACCGTGCGTTTGGACGACGGCGCCCAATTAAGCGGTGTTATGAACGTGGGCAAGAAACCCACGTTCCACGCGGATTTGCCGGAACCGACCTGGGAAGTGCATTTGTTCGATTTTTCAGGAGATTTGTACGGGCGTCGGCTCACAATTGAGCTCCGAAACCGGATTCGCAGCGAACGGAGATTCGAATCGGTCGATGCGCTCGTCCGGCAAATCCATGCGGATATCGAGCAAGCGAGAAGGCTATCGGCCCTTTAACATAAATCGTTGTACTTTATTTTGCTCATATGGTATACTGTTGAACGTTGCGGTCGGACTTAGCCGCCGCGTCTTTGAACCGCTGCTTGGCGCACCGATTCACCGACGGTCCGCTAGGCTGCAGGGGATCTTAATAAGGAGGTGACACAGGATGGCATTGACGCAAGAGCGCAAACAGCAATTGATCGAGGAGTATAAGGTGCACGAAAGCGACACCGGTTCTCCCGAAGTGCAGATCGCTATCCTTACCGAGAACATCAACGGGTTGACTCAGCATTTGCGGGAACACAAGAAAGACCATCACTCCCGCCGCGGGTTGCTCAAGATGGTAGGCCAGCGACGTAAATTGCTTGCATACTTGAAGAACAAAGATGTTAGACGGTACAGCACATTGATCGAAAAGCTCGGCTTGAGAAGATAAGAAGAACTTTTTCGAACAATTTCAAGGAAGCAAGACCGCGGTTAAAGGTAACAATACCGTATGTGAAAAACAACCTTTCGCCTTTTCGGTCGCGGGCATAAAGCCCCTACGGCCGGGGCGGACCGGTTGTTTTTCGCTTTATGCGAAAAGATTTGGCTTTAGAAGGAAATAATACATAATACGGAGAAATTATGATGGAATGAATACAAGGAGGAATCGTATGGAATCAGGCGTCAACAAAAGAGTGCAAATGGAACTCGGCGGCCGTCCGTTGGTATTGGAAACCGGACGTCTCGCCAAACAGGCGAACGCGGCAGTCTTCGTTCATTACGGGGAAACCGTCGTACTATGTACTGTAACAGCTTCTTCGGAACCGAAAGATCTCGATTTTTTCCCGCTTACGGTTAATTATGAAGAACGGTTGTATGCCGTAGGCAAAATCCCCGGCGGATTTATTAAACGGGAAGGGCGGCCGAGCGAGAAGGCGATATTGGCCAGCCGTCTTACCGACCGGCCGATTCGTCCGTTGTTCCCGGAAGGCTTCCGGAACGACGTTCAAATCGTCGCTCTGGTAATGAGCGTGGACCAAGACTGCTCCCCTGAAATTGCCGCCATGATCGGCACCTCCGCGGCGCTTACCATTTCCGACGTTCCGTTTAACGGCCCGATCGGCGGTGTTATTGTCGGACGCGTTGACGGTCAATTCATCATCAATCCGACGGTGGAGCAAGAGAAGAAGTCGGATATTTACCTTGTGGTGTCCGGAACGAAAGACGCTATTATGATGGTGGAAGCGGAAGCGAACGAAGTGCCCGAGGATGACATTCTTGAAGCGATCATGTTCGGTCATGAAGAAATCAAGAAGATCGTCGCGATCCAAGAACAATTCGCGGCCGATGCCGGAAAGCCGAAGATGGAAGTGAAGCTTCATCAAGTCGATGCGACCGTTAACGAGCAGGTACGCGCATTCGCTCAAGCCCGCTTGGTCGAAGCGGTGAAAATTCCGGAGAAACAAGAGCGCGCCGATGCGATTGCCGCAATTAACAACGAAGCGGTTGCGCATTTCACGGAACAATACGCGGAACATCCCGAATGGCTCAAAGACGTGAAAGAAGTTCTCTACGACATTGTGAAAGAAGAAGTTCGGCGCCTCATCACTCACGATAAGGTTCGTCCGGACGGACGCCGTGTCGACGAGATTCGTCCGATCGAGTGCGATGTCTCGGTATTGCCTCGAACGCACGGATCCGGGCTGTTCACGCGAGGCCAAACGCAAGCGCTTAGCGTGTGTACCCTTGGTGCAATCGGCGACGAGCAAATTCTCGACGGCCTCGGACTGGAAGAATCGAAGCGCTTTATGCACCACTACAACTTCCCGCCGTTCTCCGTCGGCGAAGCACGTCCGCTCCGCGCGCCCGGAAGAAGGGAAATCGGTCACGGAGCCCTTGGCGAGCGGGCACTGGCTAAGGTTATTCCTTCGGAGGACAAGTTCCCGTACACGATTCGTCTCGTCTCCGAAGTGCTGGAATCGAACGGCTCGACTTCGCAAGCCAGCATCTGCGCAAGCACAATGGCGCTAATGGACGCGGGCGTTCCGATCAAGGCGCCGGTGGCCGGCATTGCGATGGGCTTGATTAAGTCTGATGAGCAATATTCGATTTTGACGGACATTCAAGGCATGGAAGACCATCTTGGAGATATGGACTTTAAAGTGGCGGGTACGGCTGAAGGCGTCACCGCGATTCAGATGGACATCAAGATCGACGGCATCGACCGCAACATCTTGAAAGAGGCCCTTGCGCAGGCGAAGGAAGGACGCATGTTCATTCTGGACAAGATGATGCAGGCCATTTCCGAACCGCGTAAAGACTTGTCCAAATACGCTCCGAAAATTACGGTCATGCATATCAATCCCGACAAAATCCGCGACGTCATCGGAGCCGGCGGGAAAGTCATCAACAAGATCATTGAAGAAACCGGCGTAAAGATCGATATCGAGCAAGACGGACGCGTGTATATCGCATCTCCGAATTCGGAAATGAACGAGAAGGCGAAATCGATCATCGAAGGTATCGTGAAGGAAGTCGCGGTTGGAGAGACGTATACAGGCACTGTGAAACGGATCGAAAAGTTCGGCGCGTTCGTTGAAATATTGCCGGGCAAAGACGGCCTCGTTCACATTTCACAGCTTTCTACGGAACGCGTGGGGAAAGTGGAGGATGTCGTATCGATCGGCGACGTGATCACGGTCAAGGTGACGGAGATTGACGCGCAAGGCCGAATCAACCTTTCGAGGAAAGCGCTGCTTGCTCCGCCACAAGCACCGGCGACGGCTCCGATTGAACAGTAAATAACAGATTATAACGTTGCGTTGAGGGAGAACCATTGACAATCAGGTTCTCTTTTTTGACGTCTCGATCACGCTTAATTTTCCGTTGGGCTCGATAAAGGCTTGCTTGATGTCGTGGACGGTTTCCAATCCTTTCACGCGCAATTCCTGTTCCAGATTGTTTTTTGTCAGTCTCGCCCGCCTTAATCCGTGTATAAGGATTTTACCGTTATCAACCAGTTTGATCGGCGAACCCATCACTATTTTTTCGATCAGCGGACTTTTCATGGCAAGAAGGCTCGTGACGATTTGAATCGACACCAGCCCGGCTATCGCTGCAATAACAACGTAAATATTAAGTTCCGGATCGGCTAGCGCATCCCCGATCAAAGCACCTATAGCTATGACCACGACCAAGTCGAAATCCGTTAGCCGGCCGACCGTTTGACTGCCCATAATGCGAAATGCGACGAGACCGACGGCAAACATCATGATGGCTTTCCCAAATGACAGCATGTACTCCACGGCTGATTCGTCCCCCGTAAACTTGAATTTATTCTTATTTTTGCCAAATGGCACTTTATTATGAATGGTTGAAAACGTGACGAATGGCCGACAGCATCTCGCGATCCGCCATTTGGCTTTTGTAATGCGATAGGTTGGATTGAAGCCCGCCAGCAACGTTACGGTCCGACAATATGCGAGTAATTTTTTCTTCGATATCCTCTTTATGCCAATCGAACCAATCGATCACAATCCCCAAACTCCTCAGATATTGCAAGTTGATCTCTTCTTGTCCGGGTAATGCGTGGTAGACGACAATTGGTTTTCCTTTGCGGATGCACTCGCTGACGGTTATGCCGCCAGGCTTTGTCAAGATAACGTCCGCCTCGTCATAGAGGTCGTTCATTTGCGCTTTCGACTCAATATAAGGAATCGGTGTTACATGGGGATAATTTTCATGAATCAGGTGCGAAAACAAGCGATTGTTTTTACCGCATAACACTTTATAATGAATGTTTCCGTCGGGCCTTGTTTTGCCGATAAGCGCTTTCATCATGCCCGCACCTTGGCTTCCACCGGTAAGCAAGGCTGTTATACGTCCCCCTTTCGCCGTGCGGTCATTGTTCGACTCCGTGATGTGGGGGTGAACGGGTATGCCGGTAATAAAAATCCGCGCACCGGCAACGCCTTTGGTGATGAGCGCCTGTTTCATATGCAAATCCGGGACAAAATGGTAATCGATCCCTTCGCAGCCCCACACGGCATTAATGAAGAAGTCGGTATACACGTTCACGACCGGCGCCGAAAGAAGGCGGCGGCTCTTGAGAAGGGATGCCAAGCGCGAGGGCAAGCAGTGCGTACAAACGATGAGATCCGGTGTTGTGTCCGAGATCAGCTTCTGCATCAGACGCAAGAAGAGTATTTCATATATCAAGTAACGGCGCTCCCGATGAGCGTCCCGGTAAGCGGCGTTTTTGTAAATCCAGCTGTATGACCCGGGAATCCAATGAATCCACTTTAAGTAAAATTGCGATATGAACGATTCCACCGTTCCGAAGCCGTATGACAAAATATCCAGTTTTTCGCAGCGAACGTCCGCATCGATGAGTCGAATGTATTCCGCAATAGTATCGGCAGCTTGATGATGGCCGGACGGTATGCTCAGGAACGGCAGCAAGAGCACCTTCTTCACATCAATACCCTCCATCGGGAATGTGATGTGAAATAGCATGTACCTTTTCCAGACAGGCATGTATGCTTATAATTTCCATCATGCAAGGCATTCCCCGCGGGCAAAATATGTCCACAGACGATGAAAAAGGGGAACCGTTCCATGAATGTGAGATCGTACATGTTGTCCATCTGGAATATCATCGACCCTATATATTACACATGCAGCCGGTTGACTCGCATTGATACCGCTTCGGACCGGAACGTCTTCAGGGTTAGACTGATGAAATACCGGGGAGAAAATATTACGCTTGCGGATGGAACCTGTATACGGAAGGGGGATACGCTGCTTAAGATTCATTTGCACAATGTAATATTAGTGAAAACATTATCTTCCATGTTAAATGAAGTGAGAAAGGGAAAACACATCTACCGTTTGGTAGAAGCTTCTATGCCGGATCTCGCCGATTACGTAAAGAACCATCACAGACGCGATGAAATTAAAGCAATTATTGGAATCACAATGTTAAACAAAGGCTGCCGTTCATTAGGATTTGAAACTCATTCGATAAGAAGCACTCCATACAGGGCGTTAAAGTGGGTCACGCAGCTTCCTCTATACTTTATATCCGTATCCGAACCGTTAAAGACCGTAAGAAAACAATCGATCAAATACTTGCTTATGTCCAAGGAAACGTTATTGGAGAGATATAACCGGGTGTGAATATATTACCGCTATCATTACAGATCCCTCTTCACTATACTTAGTAGGGTAGTGAAGGGGGTATTTTTTATGACGTACCTGATAATCGCATTGACGGCAATTATTCTGGTCCGATTATTTTATAAAGCTTACAAAAACACGCACGACGTTGTTATAAATCGCATTAACATCGGCGGTCAAGACGGCGAAAGCATGACCGATACGCCTTCAATGCGCGTGCTGCACTTGTCGGATATGCATCTGGAGAACATCTCCATTTCTCCAGGCCGGCTTTATGACTTGCTGAAGAACGAACAAATCGATCTTATTGCGCTTACCGGCGATTTTTTGGACCGGAAACGGACGATAACGAAATTGATTCCCTATCTTGAAACATTGAACCGATTGAATGCGAAGTACGGGATGTATGCTGTGTTCGGGAATCACGATTATGTGTTGAGACGGAAAAATTTTGCGCGATTGCGCAAAGTTCTAAACGATCACGGCTGCAAAACGCTGCAAAACGAAAACGAAACGATCCGTGTAGGCGGCGTATCGGTCAATCTGATCGGTATTGACGATCACAGCACGAAGCGCAGCGATTTGGCGGCTTCTTACACGGGAGTAAGAGACGGATACAATCTGGTTCTCACGCATGATCCGAACGTGGTGTTGGATATGGGGCGCTACAGTTTCGATTATTTGCTTTCCGGGCATTTTCACGGAGGGCAAATTTGTTGGCCCAAACCTTATCATCTCATCAAGATGGGGAAGCTTGTGAGATTGAATATGGTGAAAGGCTTGCATTATCATAACGGCAAACCGTTCTATATCAGCGAAGGTTTGGGCCAGACGGGCGTCAATATCCGGGTTGGAAGCCGTCCGGAAATCACGCTGCATGAACTTTCTTTATCTTCGCGATCCGATGAAAACAATGTGTCGGATGTCGCCGTATAATGGTGTCAATGGGGCTGTCCCAAAGTAGATTAATTCTACTTTGGGGCGCCTCTTGTTTTTCGAACGCGATAATTGTTATGTCTCATTTCTTAGAGCGGGGGAGGTCCGTCCCGGACTCCGAATCAGCAGCTTCAGGCTGTCCAGATTGGCGAAAACAGTTCCGGCGATAATCGTCAACACTCCGAGCAATGTAACCCAAGTAATACTCTCGCCGTAAAACAAAACTCCGATGAATAGCGCAATCGGCGGCGATACGTAGAGCCATGTCGCTGGAAAGACAGGGTTTGTTTTGGCGACGAGCCAATAGAAGAGACTGTGTCCTACCATGGAGCCAATGACGGTTAAGTAAATAAGAGATCCGATAACACCCGCGGTTAGCAAGCTCTTCATCTGAACGTGCTCGGTGAACGCAGACAATAGGAGTAACAGCAAGCCTCCATAGATCATCTGAGCCGCGTTCAACGCGATCGGCGATGAATTAGGGAAGCGATGAATGACCCGTTTGGAATATAGGGCGCCGGAAGAATAGAACAGTTGGCCGATCAATATCGCAACGCAACCGATTACCCACCATGCATTAGTGGATACGGTAAGGTTGGGAAGCATGAGTACGACTACTCCCGCGAATCCGAGAATGCAGCCGAAGACGGACCGTAAAGACGTGTTCTGGCGAATGACGGTAATTTGCAGCACGAGAATCATGAGCGGTCCTGTGGCGGACAACACCGCGGCAATGCCCGAAGAGACGTATTGTTCGGCCCAGTATAGGGTCGAGAAGGTGCCGAACGTCAAGCCGATTCCTGTAAGCAGCATCTCTTTTCGAAGCAGTAAATTAAAATTCGCTTTTTTCCTCCATGCCATCCACAAGAACAAGATCAATCCCGCGGTGAAAAATCGTATCCCTGCCGAGAAGAACGGCGGGGCTGAGCCATCAAGACCGATCTTTATCGCCAAGAACGTCGTGCCGAAAATGAGACAAACGAACGCATAATTGAAAATAATCATGGTTTCTCCTCCTTATGTTCTGTATCATACAGGGCAGTGAATAGAACAGATGTGTACCAACAGAACAGATGATCCGAAGCATGGTGTACAATGAAGCCAATAAGAGGAGGGAACGAAGCGCGTGAAGAGAGCGATGAGGCCGGCCGAGAACGGCAAACTGCTGTTCAAGCAAGTCTACGACTACGTCATTTCCCGGATTGAGCGGCAAGAGTGGAAAGCACACCACAAGCTCCCGTCGATCCGGCTGCTCGCCCAAGAGCTTCGCGTTCATCGGCTTACGGTATATCGGGCGTACCAGATGCTGAAACAGAACGGGAAAGTTTATGTGAAAGAGAAATCCGGTTATTATGTATGTCCAAGCGATCCGGAGCAAACGCTGCCGGAGTACGGCGAGCATTCGGAAAACCGTCCGATCGCGGCTTCCGGCTTCTTGAAAAACGATTTATCCGAAATTCATCAGGTACCGGTCATTTATCAGTTTTCCCAAGCGTTGATCGATCCGAATTTGTTGCCCAATCTGTTTCTGTCCGAATATGTAAAGAAGGTGTTTGACAGTTATCCGAAATTGCTTGGCACCTACTCGACAGTGCAAGGGGATGAGGAGCTGCGCGATGTCCTTACCCGCTATATGGTACGACAACTTAGGGTTCAGCTGACCGCAAGCGAAATGCTGATTACGACGGGTGGACAGCAAGCGATTGATCTGCTTTCCCGCATTTTCATCAGACCTATGGATGCGATATTGGTGGAAAGGCCGACGTACAGTGCCGCGCTCGATATTTTCCGCCAACAAGGCGCCCGGCTCTTGCCTGTCGATATTTATCCTGACGGTTACGATCTTGAGAACTTAGAATTACTGATGAAACAGTATAAACCACGGCTTTTTTATATGAATCCTACCTTTCATAATCCGACGGGATACACGGTACCCTCAGCGCAACGCAAGCAGCTTGTAGAGCTGGCTGAACGGTACCGGTGTTTGATTATAGAAGACGATGCGTTTCATGACATGTATTTCGACAAGCCGCCTCCAATGCCACTGTTCGCTTACGATACGGAAGGATGGGTCGTATATCTCCGCAGCTTCAGCAAGTATATCGCTCCGGGCTTGCGGATTTGTTCCGTCATCGGCCGGCGTTTCGTGATTGAACCCCTTATCACAGCAAAGTCTCTGGCCGATAACGGGACTCCGTGCGTCAATCAAAAAATATTTCTCCATTATTTCGGGTCAGAACGGCTGCAGCAGCACTTGGAGAAGCTACGAATCGCTCTTCAGGTCAGGAGAGACATTATGGAGCAGGAATTGACCGCTGCGGGGTGGAGTTGGGTCACTCCGCAAGGCGGGCTTAATTTGTGGCTAAAGTTGCCGGACTCGATCTCTTTGGAAAAGTTTTTTGTCGAAAGCATCCGGCAATCCGTATCCTTTGTCCCAGGGGTGATCTGTGACCCGCTCAGGGAGATGCACTCTTGGATCCGTCTAAGCTATTCTTTCGTCAACGAGGCGCTATTGCGGGAGGGGACCAGGAGACTCGTGGACATCGCAAAACGTTATAAATAGGGGCTGTCCCCATAGTCATCGAAGAAGAGTGAGGGATAGACCGTTGCTGAAACCGAACCGAACTTTTTTCAACTTTTTTCGGTTACAGCGCTCAATTGCGGTTTTCGCGACTGCGTGACCGATTTACGTCTGCCCGACTTGTTGCACGACACATTCTAACCTTGTCCTCCAGCGCATAAACTGAAACATCAAGCATGTCCGAAGCTGATATTCGGGACGGATGGGAGGGTTTCGAAGGTGAGGGGCATATGGAAGAAAGGTTTCGTTACTGTCGCGTTTTTCTTGTTTTCCTTTCTTGTCATAAACGAATCGGGGAGCATCGTTGAATATGTCGCGTTTGTCAGAGGCGGGGACGCTATGGAGACGACGGTGCGGAATGCGTACTTAATCCGCGAACCGTCGGTCGATCCTGCGAGATTGTCCCCAGAGCAAAAGCAGCTTTACGATCGGATTTCTGCGGAAGCTGAGAAACGAAGGATCGAACCGATCGACGCTAGAGTCGATCCGGTGTGGAAGGCCATTCCCGGGTTGGACGGGGAAGAGGTGGATATCGAGCGCACATTCCGTATGGCGGTTCAATCCAAAAAAGGGAGTGACATTGCGTTCGTCGTAAGGCCTGTCGCTCCCAAGATCAACCTGGACGATCTCGGCGCTCAACCGATTTATAAAGGCAACCCGCACAAACCGATGATTTCGCTCATGATTAACGTCGCTTGGGGGAATGAATACATACCGGGGATGCTTGAAACGCTGCGGAAAGAAAATGTGAAAGCGACTTTCTTCTTGGACGGCAAATGGTTGAAGAACAATCCGGACGTAGCGAAGCAAATTATGGCTGAGGGCCATGAGATGTCAAACCATGCGTACTCGCATAAGGACATGAGCCGATTAAGCGAAGCTGCGGCGAGGGATGAAATCGGTAAAACGCAGCAGCTTCTGAAGGACATTCTCGGCGTCGATAACAAACTGTTTGCTCCGCCGTCCGGAGATTACGATCAAGATACGGTCCGGATCGCGCACGATATGGGCTTGCGCACCGTGCTATGGACGATTGACACCGTCGATTGGAAGAAGCCGCCCGTCGGGTCGGTCATCCGGAAAATTTCGGCGCGCCTTGAACCGGGATCGCTCATCCTAATGCATCCGACGCACAGCTCAAGAGGCGCCTTGCCGGGCATTATAGCGGAGGCGAAGCGGCGAGGGCTGGCAATATCGACGGTGAGCGACACGCTTTCGCCGAATCGCGTGCAGACGATCGGGACTCCGCCCGGTTTTTGAACCGTTGAGTTGCATCGGTGAAGTTTTTCTTATAATATCAGGAAGTATAAGTTTTAGTTAATAAAACTGCCTTGTTGATATTTCAAGAAAACCTTCCGCTAATCGCGGTCTTGCTTCTTTAGAATTGGCTTCGAAAGAGGTTTTTTTATAATATCAGGAAGTATTACATATAACGCCAAATCAGGAGGCGTCCAGGTGGAAAAGAAACAGCTTAGCAACGGAATCCGGGTGGTGTTGGAAAATATTCCGACGAGCCGCTCGGTTTCTTTCGGAATATGGGTGAAAGCCGGATCGCGCAACGAGGATACGACGAACAACGGGATTTCCCACTTCATCGAACATATGTTGTTTAAGGGAACCAACCGGTTTTCCGCAAAAGATATCGCCGATGTGTTCGACGGAATCGGAGGGAACGTCAATGCGTTCACTTCGAAAGAGTATACTTGCTACTATGCCAAAGTGTTGGATGAGCATGTGCCGATCGCCGTAGACGTGCTTGCTGACATGTTCCTCCGCTCGCAGTTGGCGGAAAACGAGCTTTCGAAAGAGAAGAACGTCATTATCGAAGAAATTTCGATGTACGAAGATACTCCGGACGATCTTGTCCACGACATGATTGCGAAAGCGGCTTACGGCGGCCACCCGCTCGGATTTCCGATTTTAGGCTCGGAATCCAATTTGCTGCCGATGAAGCCGGACGATCTCCGAAAATATATTGGCAGTCATTACGGGACCGAATCCATTGTTCTTAGCGCAGCTGGAAACATCGGGGATTCGCTGCTCGACCTGTTTGAAAAGCATTTCGGATCATACGGAAGCCGCGATTCCTCGGCGTATGTGCAGGCTCCGGAGTTTTTGGGTCTTCACGAGTTTCATCGCAAGAAGACGGAGCAAAACCATATTTGCATTTCGCTGCCGGGGTGTTCGCTCGAAGATTCGCTATTGTACCCTATGATTTTGCTCAACAATACGATCGGCGGGGGAATGAGCTCCCGGCTGTTCCAAGAAATTCGCGAAAAGCGCGGTCTGGCATACTCCGTTTACTCTTACCATACGTCCCATATCGATAGCGGCATCTTCACCGTCTATGCCGGGACCGCACCGAAACAAACGGCGGAAGTATTGGAGGTCACGTTCGATCTGCTAAACGACATCCGCGGCAAAGGGATTACGGAAGAAGAGCTCCGGAAAGGGAAAGAGCAGTTGAAAGGCAGTTTGATTCTCGGTTTGGAAAGCACCAGCAGCCGGATGACGCGCAACGGGAAGAACGAGTTGATGCTCGGCCGCCATTATTCGCTGGACGAATTAATTGAAAAGATCGAGAATGTCACCATGGAAGACGTTAAGATATTGGCGGACCGTCTGTTTACTGGGCCATGCGCGACGGCGATGGTCGGAAATTCGGATAAAGCGTTGTTGAAATGGAGGGATCGGTTTGCTCATTGATGTCTCGATACGGAAGCTGCAGGGGAATGAAGACGTTCCGCTTCCCGCGAAGATGTCGGCGGGCGCAAGCGGGTACGATATCTATGCGGCCGTTGCCGAACCGGTAACGATAGAGCCGGGGGAACGCGCGTTAATTCCGACCGGCTTTGCTCTTTCGATGCCAATCGGTTTGGAGGCACAAATACGTCCGCGCAGCGGTTTGGCTTTGAAGCACGGGATTACCTGCTTGAATACGCCGGGAACGGTCGACGCCGATTACCGGGGGGAAGTGAAAGTGCTGCTGATCAATCTAGGCGGGCAACCGTTCGTCGTTCAACGGGGAGAGCGCATTGCCCAAATGGTGTTCCAAACCGTCCCCGACATCCGGTTGACCGAAGCGGATTCGTTGGACAGCACCGATCGCGGTTCGGGCGGATTCGGGCACACGGGCAAGTAACATCGACATATTGGTCGTTGTGCGATCCGCCATACCTGATGCGTATCATGAACATACTTTTGCATAATGATTCAAGACGCCGTCCGTGGCGTCTTTTATTGTTTAAGCTGAAAAAGAGGCTTGTCTGTAAATTGTGGGCAACAGATCTTATGACTCGTCGCAAGACGGGTTTTTCTTTTTTTCCCTTCGAACGAGTAACCAACTCTGGGCGTTTGCCATAGTATGGCTATATATTGCAGGGAACTGAAAGGAGCGTGTTATGATGCTCACCGGAACGCATGTTACTTTCATCGGCGGAGACGCCCGCCAGTTGGAGGTTATCAAGCGGCTGGTTGAATTGGACGCTTCAGTAACGCTGATCGGATTCGATAATTTAAGCCAAGCTTTCAGCGGGGCGACATCCGCCGAGTTGAGCGAAGCCGTCTTTACGGAACAGGACGCCATACTTCTGCCGGCTGTCGGAACGGATGACAACGGGATGGTCGATGCCGTGTTCTCTTCGCGGGAACTGAAGCTTACCGAAGCACATATCAGCCGGCTCCCCAAACACGCCAAAGTGTATACGGGAATGGCAAAACCGTACTTAAAAAAAATATGCGCAAAATATGAAATCGAGTTGGTGGAATTGTTCGAACGCGACGACGTAGCGATTTACAATTCAATACCCACGGCGGAAGGCGCGGCAATGCTGGCCATGCAGCACACGGACATCACGATACACGGTTCGGTTTGCGTTGTGACCGGATTTGGGAGAACCGGCATAACAATGGCGAGACTGCTGCAGGGATTTGGCGCGAAGGTGCTCGTGGGGGTGCGGCGCGACGAACATTTTGCACGTGCGTTCGAGATGGGTTTCCTGCCGTTTCATACGAGGGATTTGCAATCTCATGTCGGGGATGCCGACCTATTGTTTAATACGGTGCCGTCGTTGATTATAACCGCGCAAGTGATCGCCGCGATGCCTCCGCGCACCGTCATTATCGACCTTGCGTCAAAGCCGGGAGGCACCGATTTCCGGTTTGCCGAGAAACGCGGTATTAAGTCGATGCTGGCCCCAGGGCTTCCGGGAATCGTGGCTCCAAAGACGGCCGGCCGAATTATTGCCTCCGTCGTCAGTCAGTTGCTCATGGAAGATTCAGCGAAACGGGGGAATGGACAATGAACTGGGAAGGCAAGACGGTCGGTTACGCGTTAACGGGTTCGCACTGCACTTTGGAAGAAGTGATGCCGCAAGTGAAACGTTTCGTCGATGCTAAGGCGAATGTGATTCCTATTATATCGCATACGGTACTTACGACGGACACGCGGTTCGGCAAAGCCGAAGATTGGCAGAACCAGTTGAAACAACTAACCGGAAATGATATTATTTCTACAATTGTGGATGCCGAGCCTCTCGGTCCTTCCAAGAAGCTGGATGTTCTTGTCATAGCTCCTTGCACGGGAAACACGACCAGCAAGCTGGCGAACGCCATGACGGAAAGCCCTGTGCTCATGGCCGCCAAAGCGCAAATGCGAAACGGAAGGCCGCTGGTGCTGGCCATATCCACAAACGACGGCCTGGGGTTAAACAGCTTTAATATTGCCAAATTGCTCATCACAAAGAACATCTATTTCGTGCCGTTCGGTCAAGACGCGCCGAGCAAGAAACCGAATTCGCTTGTCGCGCGCATGGATTTGGTGATGGAGACGTGCGAAGCCGCGTTGGAAGGCAGGCAGCTGCAACCCATGCTGATCCAGTATCAGCAATCCTAAGAGCTCCTACACGGACTCTCCGGGACATTAGGCCGCCGTATCTGAATGGTAGAGGAGAGAGACGCATGTCGGAAGCCAAACGTTTCAACGTTGCCGTAGTCGGGGCCACCGGCGCTGTAGGGGAACAGATTATTAAATTGTTGGAAGAACGGAATTTTCCGATCAATCAATTGAAGTTTTTGTCTTCCGCCCGCTCGGCCGGAAAGAAGATTCCGTTCCGCGGACAGGATGTGACGGTGGAAGAAGCGGCGCCTGACAGTTTCAAGGGCGTTGATATCGCCTTGTTTAGTGCCGGAGGCGATGTAAGCCGCGCACTGATACCTCATGCCGTGAAGCATGGGTCCGTATGCATAGATAACACCAACGCCTATCGAATGGATCAGGAAGTGCCGCTTGTCGTCCCGGAAGTGAATCCCGAAAAAATCGACGAACACAAGGGTATTATTGCTAACCCGAATTGCTCCACAATTCAGATGGTTGCCGCACTCAAGCCGCTTCACGATCGCTACCGCATATCGAAAATCATTGTTTCCACATATCAAGCGGTGTCCGGCGCAGGCGCGACAGCCGTACAAGAGACGCTTCGCCAGACGAAGGCCGTTCTGGACGGGGATGAAGTGAATCCGAACGTGCTTCCGGTATCGTCTCTGCCGGTCAAATACCAAATCGCGTTTAACGCGATTCCGCAAATCGACAAGTTCCAAGAGAACGGCTTTACACTCGAAGAGATGAAGATGATCCGCGAGACGAAGAAGATTATGGGGGACGAATCGATACAAGTGACCGCAACTTGCGTTCGAATCCCCGTATTGTACGGCCACTCGGAATCCGTATATGTCGAATTCAAGAACGATTTCGACCTCGAAGAAGCGCGCTCGATTATGTCAAGCGCTCCCGGCGTCGTGGTTGAAGACGACACCGAGCAGCAGCTGTACCCGTTGGCGACGAAGGCAGCCGGTAAACCGGACGTGTTTGTAGGCCGTCTCCGGAAAGATTTGAACGAGCCGAAAGCGCTCAACATGTGGATCGTCTCCGACAACTTATTGAAAGGCGCGGCTTGGAACGCGATTCAAATAGCGGAAATAATCGCTTCGAAGGGCAAATAAAAAGCTGCAAGAACGTTCGTCATCCGGCGAACGACAACCGCATACATTGGCGTACCGGGTCATTCAGTTCTAGTCGGAAGGAGATACTGACTTTGCGCATCTTGGTTCAGAAATTCGGTGGAACTTCCTTATCCACGGCTGAAGCCAGGGAACACGCCATCAAACATATTCGACGCGCTATAGACGAACAATACGCTTTGGTGGTCGTTGTCTCGGCGATGGGTCGGCGTGGAGAACCTTACGCCACCGACACGCTGCTGCAGTTGATCAACGAGAACGGCAATTGTTTGCCGGTTAGAGAACGCGACATGCTGCTTGCTTGCGGGGAAATGATTTCCGCCGCGGCTCTTTGCAGCTTGCTTGAATCCCGAGGTGTTTCGTCGGTCGCCCTGACAGGCGGCCAAGCCGGAATAGAAACGACTTACGATTACGGGAATGCAAGAATTACAGGCATTCGCACAGATCGAATCGAGGAATTTTTAAATCAAGGGAAAGTTGTTGTTGTCACAGGTTTCCAAGGGTGCGCGCCGAACGGGGACATTACGACTCTCGGCCGCGGCGGAAGCGATACGTCCGCCACGGCGCTAGGCGCGGCGCTTCGCGCGGAACGCGTCGATATATTTACCGACGTCGACGGGGTATTGACTGCCGACCCGCGCATCGTAACCGATGCCAAGCCTCTTGTTAAAGTGAGTTATATGGAAATATGCAACATGGCTAACAACGGTGCGAAAGTCATTCATCCGCGGGCGGTTGAGATCGCGATGGCCGCAGACATCCCGGTCAGGGTGCGTTCGACGTTCTCCGATTCGGAAGGAACGTTGGTGACCGGCGCTGCAGCGCTCCAACGCTCGAAAGATATCGTGCCTGATCGGCTCATTACGGGTATTGCGCACGTGGCCAACGTTTCGCAGATGGCGGTTCATGCGATGGAAGGACAATACGATTTGCAGCTGCGAGTGTTTAAAGCGATGGCGCAGCACGGGATCAGCGTCGATCTGATTAACGTTACCCCGTCCGGTGTCGCCTACACGGTATTCGATTCCGAAGCCGACAAAGCAGCAACCTTGCTCGCGGAGCTCGGTCTCAAACCGGCGATCGTGCAGGATTGCGCCAAAGTATCCGTAATCGGCGGCGGAATGAACGGAGTTCCGGGGGTCATGGCCACAATCATTGAAGCGTTGACGGAAGAAAATATCGGCATATTGCAATCGGCCGACTCCAACACTACGATTTGGGTATTGGTGCGCGGAACCGATATTAGCAAAGCGGTGAATGCTTTGCATCGGAAATTTCAATTGCACTTATAAAAGAATTAACTTAAATAAGCCCATAACATCCCATTTTTGACGGCAAACATCGGCAGGCATGACGCAAGGGAGGAACGCATGGTGGATTTCGGAAGACTCGTTACGGCGATGGTGACACCGTTCGATGACCAACTGAAAATAGATTGGGATCGGACCGCCCGCCTTGTCGATTACTTGATTGAACAACAGCAAACGGACAGCTTGGTGGTGGCCGGAACAACCGGTGAATCGCCGACGCTCACTGACGAGGAGAAGCTGGAGCTGTTCGGTTTCGTCCTCCGGCAAGCCCGCGGGCGGGTGAAAGTGATCGCAGGAACGGGCTCGAACGACACCAAGCATTCCGCTCACTTGTCGCAAGAGGCTGAAAAACTGGGCGTCGACGGCCTGCTGCTCGTCGCTCCGTATTACAGCCGTCCTTCCCAAGAAGGGTTGGCGGCGCACTTCCGGGCAATTGCCCAGTCGACAAGTTTGCCGATCATGCTGTACAACATACCGTCCCGAACGGGAGTCAACATATTGCCCGAAACGTTCCTTTCATTGGCGCAGCTGCCAAACATTGCGGCAATGAAAGAATCGAGCGGCGATTTGGACCAAATGTCGCAAATCATCGCCGGATTGCCCGACGGCGTTCGTCTATACAGCGGAGACGATAGTCTTACGCTGCCGGTGTTAAGTATCGGCGGCTACGGTATCGTCAGCGTTGCGAGCCATGTCGCCGGACGCGGCATGAAAGAGATGATCGACGCTTATGTGTCGGGTCGGCCGCAAGAGGCGGCCAGATTGCACGCACAGCTTATGCCTGTATTCAAAGGGCTGTTTTTCTGCCCTCATCGGGTGCCGAATCCGGTACCCGTCAAATACGCGTTAAAGTGCAAAGGCGTCGATTGCGGAGGCGTACGATTGCCTCTCGTCGATGTGACGGAAGTGGAAGCGAAATTTATCGAAGCATTTATGAAATAAAAGTGCGCGACTGAGCGATGCGCGTGAGAGGGTATAACATATCCTTCACGGCATCGTTTTTGATTTATGGGGAAATTCTAAATGGTAACGCAGCGCTCAACACGCCGACTTGAGTTTCCTATTTTTGATCATGTATAATGTGTCTAAGTGACTGGTGCGGTTTGTTTTACTTAATCGGCATGGTTTGTATTCATATAGATCGTCGCCAATAATTTTAAGGAGGTTCTTTATTTGTCAAAAAAGAATAATGAGAAATTAACGATTTTCGCTCTAGGCGGCGTGGGCGAGATCGGAAAAAATATGTACGTTGTACAGTATGCCAATGATATTGTCGTCATCGACTCGGGTTTGAAATTTCCGGAAGAGGATATGCTCGGAATCGACGTCGTCATCCCCGATATTTCGTTTTTGACCGAAAACCGGGAGAAAGTCAGAGGCATTCTTGTCACCCACGGACACGAGGATCACATCGGCGGCTTGCCTTATGTACTGAAGCATCTGAATGTCCCGGTTTACGGAACGAAGCTTACGCTCGGCCTTATCGAAAACAAGTTGAAAGAAGCGAACTTGCTCGGCGAAACGAAACGGATCCTGATCAATCCGAATTCCGTCCTGGACCTTGGTGCTATTCGCGCGTCGTTCTTCCGAACGAACCACAGCATTCCGGATTCAGTCGGTATTGCGCTTGAAACCCCTGAGGGGGTAGTGGTTCATACGGGCGACTTCAAATTCGACCAAACTCCGGTGAACGATCAATATGCCGACCTTCACCGCATGGCGGAAATCGGCAGTAAGGGCGTTCTGTGCCTACTGTCGGAAAGCACGAATGCAGAACGGCCCGGATTTACGCCGTCCGAGAAGACGGTCGGCGAAGAGTTGGTCGAAGTGTTCCGCAGGTCTGAGCAGCGCGTGGTCGTCGCCACTTTCGCTTCGAACATACACCGCATTCAACAGGTGTTTGAAGCCGCGATGTTGACCAACCGGAAAGTGACGGTTATCGGCCGAAGCATGGTTAACGTGGTAAATATCGCCAACGAGCTCGGCTATTTGGATATTCCGGAAGGAATGTTGATCGAACCGGAAGAAGTGAACAAATTGCCGGCAGACCGGGTCGTGATTTTATCTACGGGAAGCCAAGGCGAACCGATGTCCGCTCTTACGCGGATGGCTCGATCCACTCACAAGAAAGTGGACATACTGCCGGGGGACACCGTTATTATCGCTGCGACTCCGATTCCGGGGAACGAACGCTACGTCGGACGAACCGTCGACGAATTGTTCCGGTTGGGGGCGCACGTTATCTACGGACCGGGTTCCATCACTGGAGTTCACGTTTCCGGGCACGGCGCCCAAGAAGAGTTGAAGCTCATGCTCAACTTGATGAAGCCGAAATATTTCATTCCGATCCACGGCGAATACCGCATGCTGCGCCTTCACGCCAATCTGGCTGAAGCTGTCGGCGTGGATAAAGACAACATCTTTATTTGCGATATCGGAGATACGGTTGAGATTCAGAACGGCATAGCCCGCAAAGGTAACAAAATAACCGCAGGCAATGTTCTTATCGACGGACTCGGCGTCGGCGATGTCGGGAACATTGTGCTGCGGGACCGGAAGCTGCTGTCTCAAGACGGTATACTTGTTGTCGTCGTTACGCTCAGCAAGCAAGAAGGCAAGATTTTGTCCGGTCCAGATATTATATCCCGCGGATTCGTCTACGTGCGCGAGTCGGAAGGGCTGTTGGAAGAAGCGAACAAAATCGTTTCCAACACGCTGATGAAACTGATGAACGAGAACGTCAACGAATGGGCTTCGCTAAAGACGCAAGTGAAAGACGCGCTCGGACGATTCTTATATGAACAAACCAGAAGAAGACCGATGATTTTGCCGATCATCATGGAAGTATAAACAACACGACGCAACTTAACCATGTCACGCAATGCGAGCCTCCCCGGACACCGCCGGGGAGGCTTATTCATGCTGCAAGCGATGCCGCAGCAGGCTGTCTTGAATTTTCTCGGCTTTTCGGACACAAGATAATCAAAACTCCGTCGTCGAATATAACTGAATATAACGCAACGATTGGATTTGCACGGAGGAAATCGCGTGAAGGAGGCCATACAATGGATTTCATGACAGCGGAATTCTTCTCGGCATTATTGTCAATTGTCATTATAGATTTGGTATTGGCTGGAGATAACGCAATTGTGATCGGCCTGGCAGCCCGCAATTTGCCTAAAGAATTGCAAAGAAGAGTTATTTTTTGGGGCACTTTCGGAGCTATTGCAATCAGATCCCTGTTGACGATGGCTGTTGTTTGGTTACTAAAGATTCCAGCGCTGCTGCTAATCGGAGGAATTTTCCTAATCTGGATTTCTTATAAATTGCTGATTGAGGAAAAAGATCACAATGTGGAAACAGCCCCCAATATGTGGGCGGCAATCAAAACCATTGTCATCGCCGATACGGTGATGGGTATGGATAATGTATTGGCGGTGGCCGGTGCGGCGCACGGAAGCTTCTTGCTTGTCGTCATCGGATTGCTGATCAGCGTGCCGATAGTGATCTGGGGAAGTACCCTTATTTTAAGATGGGTGGAGCGATTCCCGGTAATCGTATATATCGGTGCGGGGGTTCTTGCCTGGACGGCGGTAAAGATGATTGTTGACGAACCGTTGCTGGAAGGCTACTTTGACGCTTCGCCCGTATTGAAGTGGGGATTGACCGTTATTGTCGTGGCGGGGGTTCTGATATTAGGCAGGGCAAAGAGCAGGCGAAAGCGGCAGGCTCGTGCATCTGCTGAATAATTGCGGCTCTCCTTCTCATACTATGACGGACTGATGTGGTCTGAAATCAGAACGGAGGGTCTGCCTTGGAACGATACTACAACAATAACAGCCCGAAATCGGAGCAACCGGAGCCGTACGGCGAACGCAAGAGCGCGGTAGCGGAAAACATCACCACACTGGGTGCGACAAATCCGCCGACTGCGGAGCAGTCCAATATTTACTGCATGACGATAATCGGTCAAGTCGAAGGGCATGTCGTTCTGCCGCCGCAAAATAAAACGACCAAGTACGAGCATCTTATCCCGCAGCTTGTCGCTGCCGAACAAAACCAGCGCATCGAGGGAATGCTGGTCATATTGAATACGGTTGGGGGAGACGTTGAAGCCGGGCTCGCCATCGCGGAGATGATATCCTCCTTGTCCAAGCCGACGGTTACACTCGTATTGGGAGGAGGCCATTCGATCGGAGTGCCGATCGCCGTAAGCTCGGATTATTCGTTTATCGCGGAAACGGCGACGATGACCATTCATCCGATCCGGTTAACCGGTATGGTCATCGGGGTTCCTCAAACATTCGAATATTTGGACAAAATGCAGGAGCGCGTCATTCGGTTCGTACTGGCGCATTCAAGAATAACGGAGGACAAGTTTAAGGAATTGATGTTCAAGACGGGCGAGCTTACCCGCGATATCGGAACGACCGTGATCGGACCCGAAGCGGTAAGGTATGGCCTGATTGATGCTGTCGGAGGCGTGGGAGAAGCGATCAAAGAGCTCAACCGCCGGATCGAGGAACGCCGTGAAACAGGCGTGAAGCCGCAGAGAGGGGTGGCACATTGATATTATACACCCCGTTATCGTTGGAACAGGTGTTTGAAGGCATTGAACAGCTGGAAGCCCCTCAAGAAATAACGCTCAACGGTATTACAATGCAGGTCGAGAGGTTGTCGGAAGCCCAAGCCCGCATTGTGAGACTGATCTCTCCGAATCCTCAAGATTACATGAACGAAAAATACGCGCCGGGATCCATCATTCAATTTACTCCGTCGCTGCAATGAGGAAGGAAATGGAGAACCTCAGGAGAACTATGTTATAACCAAACCTCTTTCGAAGCACATTCAAGGAAACGAGACCGCGAATAAAGGGAGGTTTGGTTTGAACATTGAAATTATGCAGTTATTGCATGAACTTCATGAATTTCAATGTTATAACCAAACCTCTTTCGAAGTACATTCAAGGAAGCGAGACCGCGAATAATGGGAGGTTTGGTTGAAACATCAGAAGGAAGTAAATATGTTTAAATTGCTTGCCTTCTGATGTTATAATGTTCTCCTGGGGGTGTTTGTTGTTGGCGAAGTCAAAGAAACGAAAAAAATCGATGTCCTCCAACCTCAAATTTGAATTATACGGCATTCTGCTGCTTATTTTCTCGGTCATCACGCTCGCCCGGGAAGGTTCGGTCGGCAAATCGATCGCTTTCTTGTTCCGGATCGCTGTAGGCAATTATGAGCCTGTTTTGTCGGCGGTCCTAATTTACATAGCGGTATATCATTTGATGATCAAACGGTCGTGGCCGTCATCGTGGTCCGTGAAATATACGGGAGCGCTGCTTTTTTTATTTGGTCTGCTAATCAGTTCTCATTCGGGTTTATTTAAGCAGCTACTTCCGGAAGGAAATTATACGGCCGGTTGGATCGTCTCGCAGACGTGGACCAGCCTCGAAACTCACTTGACCCCCAATGGAATCGAATTCAAAGGGAAAGATGCCGGGGGCGGAATGATTGGCGGCTTATTGTTTGCGGCGCTTTTCATTTTGTTCGGTCATTGGGGAGCCCAGCTTATTGAGATTGCGCTATATGCCGTAGGATTCTTGCTCGTTACCGGATTGTCGTATGTCCGCATTATGGGTATGGTCAAGCGATTCATCGGCAAAATGTTCGCAAGGATGGGGGAAGGGGCGAAGGAGACGCTGCTGCTGCTTCATCAGCGCAATGGAAGCGCATCCTCCGGCACCGCCGTTGTGAAGCGCAAAGCGAAGACGTCGGTCCCTCTTGTCGATGTTGACGATGAATTTGACGAGGAGAAATGGAAGCCGGCGGAGACGAAGAAGAAAGAGAAGAAGAAAGCCCGCTTCTTCCAATGGTTCGGTTCCGGCGGCGATTCCGGACGCAAAGACGATGCTGAGCGGACGGATGCCGGCGACCGGGACGTTGACGACGTTACCGAGGAAACGGTCGTTTACGTTTCCCAGCCCGCTGATGAAACCATCGGTGAACCGGCGCGGCAGGAACATACGGATGACCCTCACGAACCGGTCTTTGTCGATTTCTTCGATCAAGTTAGGGATACTTTCCGAGAAGACGAACCGGCCATTGCGGTTGAAGCCCCGCTTACGGAACATAAGGGAGCAGTCAATGAAGCGAATGAAGCCGCGGAGACTCCGGGGGAGACTGCGGAAGCTTCCGGCGTGACCGCGCCCGCGCGTCCGCCGTACCGCCTGCCTCCGTTCCACCTGCTGTCAAGACCCGGCGGAGGCAAAGGCGGGGAGTCCGCCGATATTCTGGCAAGAGAAAACGCGCGCAAGCTTGAGGCTACGCTCGAAAGCTTCGGCGTGCGGACGAAAGTGCTGCAAGTCGTGAGAGGACCGGCGGTGACCCGCTACGAAATCCAGCCGGATATCGGCGTCAAGGTCAGCAGAATCGTCTCGCTGACGGACGATATCGCGCTGGCGCTTGCCGCAAAGGACATTCGTATGGAAGCGCCGATTCCCGGCAAATCGGCGATCGGCATCGAGGTGCCGAACACGGAAGTGTCGGTCGTCTCGCTGCGCGAAGTAATGGAGACGTCGGCGTTTCATGAGTCGGATGCACGGCTCACGGTAGCGCTCGGACGGGATATTTCCGGCCAACCGATCGTCGCGAATTTGGCGAAGATGCCGCATTTGCTGGTAGCCGGCGCTACGGGTCAAGGGAAGTCCGTCTGCATCAACAGCATTATCACAAGCGTTCTTTATAAAGCAAAACCGGATGAAGTGAAGTTTTTGATGATCGACCCGAAGATGGTCGAATTGAACGTATACAACGGAATTCCGCATCTGCTCGCACCTGTCGTGACCGATCCGCGCAGAGCGTCGCTCGCGTTGAAGAAAGTCGTGCTGGAGATGGAAAAGCGGTACGAATTGTTCTCCAAATCGGGGACGCGGAATATTGAAGGCTATAACGCACAGTTGGCGGGGAAGGGCGAAGAGCAGCTGCCTTACATTGTCGTTATTGTGGACGAGCTTGCAGACTTGATGATGGTCGCGGCAAGCGATGTGGAAGACGCGATTATCCGTTTGGCACAGATGGCGCGCGCGGCGGGCATACACCTTATCATAGCGACTCAGCGTCCTTCCGTTGACGTTATTACAGGCGTTATTAAAGCGAACATTCCGTCGAGAATCGCATTCGGCGTATCTTCCCAAGTCGATTCGCGGACGATTCTCGATATGGCTGGAGCGGAGAAGCTGCTCGGACGCGGTGACATGCTGTTTATGCCGGTCGGAGCGTCGAAAGCGATGCGCGTGCAGGGCGCTTTCCTGTCCGACAGCGAAGTCGAAGCGGTCGTAACGTTCTGCCGTGACCAAGAGAAAGCGCAGTACAAGGAAGAGATGGTGCCGGAGCTAAGCGAAACGCAGGACGAACAAGAAGAAGACCTGGACGAATTGTTCGATCAAGCGGTCGGCATCGTGCTCGAAGCGAAACAAGCTTCCGTTTCGCTCTTGCAGCGGCGCATGCGTATCGGTTACACAAGAGCCGCCCGGTTGATCGACCAGATGGAGTCCAAAGGCGTCGTCGGCCCGTACGAAGGCAGTAAACCGAGAGAAGTGCTGTTGTCACACGAACAATACCGCGGGGGGCGTCTAAGCTCGTAGTTTCGAATACGCCGGACACATTTTGCATAGAAAAATTTCTCCTTTCTCATACTACAAGTAATTGAATGCCACAACTTGCAGAGAAAGGTTGAAACGACGCATGCGAACTCGGCTGGTAATTGTGACGCTCTGTCTTGTCGTCGGACTCGCCTTCACCCTCCAAGCGAAATTATCGCAGCAGGACAGCGGGGTTGAAGAAACGTTCAGCAAGGCGACGATTAAATACGGCGCTGCGGGTAAAGACGTCAGAGAGCTGCAAGGGCGGTTGAAGCTCATCGGTTTTTACACCGGAGAAGTAAATGGCAATTTCGATTTCAGGACGCTCAAGGCGGTAAAAAGATTTCAAGGCGAGTTCGGTCTTAAAGTGGATGGCGTTGTAGGCGGCAAGACGAAAGTAAAATTATATAACGCGACGAAACATTGGAGACCCGGCATGGGGGAGCAGGCGGCAGGAAAGCCGAAGGCAGGCGGCGCTCCTAAGAAGGCCGCCAAGCTGCCGACGACATCGCACCGCGGGTTTTCCAGCAACGACCTGAAGATGATGGCTAACGCTGTGCACGGTGAAGCGCGGGGGGAACCGTACATCGGCAAAGTGGCCGTCGCCGCGGTCATCTTGAATCGTGTGGATAATCCGAGCTTTCCGAATACTCCGTCCGGCGTCATATTTCAGCCGGGCGCGTTCACGGCTGTTGCGGACGGCCAAATTTGGCTCACTCCGGACGCAGAGTCCGTTAAAGCGGTTCAGGATGCGCTCAACGGATGGGACCCGAGCGACGGCTGCATATACTATTTCAATCCGGTTACCGCAACGTCGAAGTGGATCTGGTCCCGGCCTCAGTACAAAAGAATAGGAAAACATATTTTCTGCCGTTAGGGAAGAAGAAGCGACCGGCTCCGGTTGCTTCTTTTCCGTTTCAAGGAATTATCGGATATAATAAAGGATAAATTGAACTGGAAGGAGTTACCGTATGAGCGCTACTATGTTTGAACGGGATTCGGTAAAGGGCATCCGGTTGCACGTTCTGCCTACCGATCGTTACAAAACCACTGCGATTTCAGTTTTCATCGGGCACCTCCTGGAAGAGCGCACAGTCACGCCGATCGCGGTGACGCCGTTCGTGCTCCGCCGCGGAACGGCTTCTTATCCGGAGACGAAACAGTTCCGAGAAGCGTTGGACTCGATGTACGGCGCCGGGTTCGGGTTTGATATTTATAAGCGCGGCGACTATCAAATCATCAACTTCCGGATGGACGTCATTCAAGACGAGTTCGTATCGTCCGGCGCTTCCTTGTTGAGTCAGGCTCTGACGTTTCTCGGAGAGACTTTGACAAAGCCGGCTTTGGAAAACAACAGGTTTGTGGAGCGTTATGTGGAAGCGGAGAAACATACCGTCCAGAAGAAGCTGGAGGCGATCGTCAACGATAAGGGACGATATGCAGCCGAACGCTGCATTGAAGAGATGTGTGCCGGCGAACCGTACCGTCTCCATCCGCTCGGGATGAAAGAAGCGCTGCCCGGCATCACTTCCGAATCTCTGTACGATATGTACCGCAGTTGGCTGGGCAGTTCTCCCATCGATATATATGTTGTGGGAAATACATCGATGGACGAGGTTAAGTCGCTGATCGGCAACGTCTTCGCGTTTGAACGCGGCGCGAATGCGAAAGACCGTTATACATTTAACCGGACGACCAAGGATATTAATGACGTCCGTACCGTAGTGGAGCGAATGGATGTCGGTCAAGGCAAATTAAATATGGGTCTCAGGTCCCCGACCGCTTACGCCGATCCGAATTATCCGGCAGCACTCGTATACAACGGCGTGCTTGGAAGCTTTCCGCATTCCAAGCTGTTTACGAACGTGCGGGAAAAGGCGAGCCTCGCTTATTACGCTTCTTCCCGTCTTGACGGACATAAAGGAATCATAACGATTCAATCGGGTATAGAAATCGCCAATTACGAGAAAGCCGTCGATATAATCCGCAAGCAGTTGGAAGCGATGGTTTCGGGCGATATTTCCGAGCTTGAAATCCGGCAGACGAAGGCGATGATCAGAAACCACTTGCGGGAATTGAACGATAACGCCTACGAAACGATAGCGTTCGACTTTAACACGGTGTTATCGGGCAAGACGCGGACCGCGGACGAACTGTGGAACGAAGTCGATTCGGTTTCGGTTGATGATATCGTGAGCTTCGCCCATGGCGTTAAGTTGGACACGATTTATTTCTTGCGCGACCGGAAGGAGGGATAAACGTGCAAAAACACGAGTACCCGCACGTGAAAGAAACCGTTTATTCGGAGACGCTGGACAACGGATTGAGCGTATTCGTGCTGCCGAAGCCCGGTTTCACGAAGACGTATGCAACGTTCTCGACCAAATACGGCTCGGTCGACAATCACTTTGCGGTCGGAGACGAACAACCGGAGAAGGTTCCGGACGGCATCGCCCACTTCCTGGAGCACAAAATGTTCGAAGAACCGGAAGGCGATATCTTTGCGAAGTTCGCCTCGTTAGGCGCCTCTTCCAATGCGTTCACGAGTTTCGACCGGACGGTTTATTTGTTCTCGGCAACGGATCATATCAAGGAAAACGTGGAGACGCTCATCGATTTCGTTCAAAATCCGTACTTCACCGATGCGAATGTGGAGAAAGAGAAAGGGATTATCGGCCAAGAAATCAAGATGTATCAGGACAATCCGGATTGGCGGGTGTATTTCGGCTTGATTGACGCGCTTTACCATATCCACCCGGTACACATCGACATTGCGGGCACGGTCGAGTCCATCGGCGAAATAACGAAAGAAACGCTGTTTCGTTGTTACCGCACCTTTTATCATCCGTCGAACATGACGTTGTTCATCGTGGGCGGCGTTGATCCGGAAGAGATGTTGAATTTGGTCAGAGAGAACCAAGCGAAGAAACAGTTTGCGCCGCAGGGCGAAATACGCCGCATCTTCGACGAGGAGAAGCGGGAGGTGAAGCATGTCCGCCGGGATATTACGCTGCCCGTGTCGCTGCCGAAATGCTTGTTCGGCATTAAAGAGCCTGCCCCTGATATAACCGGTGAACCGCTGCTTAGGCAAGAAATTGTGACGAAGCTGATGTTCGACATCTTGTTTAGCCCGAGTTCCGACTTGTATCAGCAATTGTACGACGACAAATTAATTACGGACAGCTTCGGCGCGGAATACAACTGCAGCGAGCAGTACGCCTTCTCCATCATCGGAGGCGACACGCGCGATCCCGACGAGTTGGCGAGACGCATTCGCGAAGCGGTGGAAGCAATGATCGGCGCGGGCATTCCGAAGGAAGTGTTCGAAAGAACACGCAAGAAGAAGATCGGCGGTTACTTCCGGATGTTGAACTCGCCTGAGGCGATCGCGAATGAATTTACGAAGCATCGTTTCCGCGGAACGAACTTGTTCGATATGCTGCACTTGTATGAAAATGTGACGGCAGAAGAAGCAGAAGCGCGTTTGAAGGAACATTTTCAATGGGAGAGGATGTCGGTTTGCGTTGTAAAGAGCGAGTGATCTGCTCATGTTAAAACCTCTGCGCGAAATGACCGTGTTGGTGACAGGGGGAAGCCGCGGAATCGGCGCGGCCATTGCCGAGCGTTTCGCCACGGTAGGAATGAAAGTGGGCATCCATTACTTGGGTGCGCATGAAGCGGCGAACGAGACGGCGAGGCGCTGCTTAAAGCACGGAACGGATGTGCTGACGGTAACCGCCGACTTGCGTTCCAAGGAACAAATTGAAAGAATGAAAGAGAAGCTTGCCAAACATGGGATGATTCCCGATATTTTGGTAAACAACGCGGGCATCGCCCACTACGGCATGTTGTCGGATGTAACCGAGGAAGAATGGGATAACGTCATGAACGTAAATTTGAAAGGGATGTTCTTGTGCACCCAATCGTTCATACCGCACATGGTATCCCAAAAATACGGGCGTATCGTGAACGTGTCGTCGGTATGGGGCATCGCGGGTGCGTCTTGCGAAGTGGTATATTCCACCGCGAAAGGCGGCATGAACGCTTTCACGAAGGCGCTTGCGAAAGAACTGGCGCCTTCCGGAGTGACGGTGAATGCCGTCGCTCCAGGACCGGTGGAGACGGCCATGATGGCCCGCTTCGAAACGGCGGAGAAAGCGGCGATCGCCGAAGACATACCCGCCGGCCGGTTCGCCCATCCGGAAGAAATCGCTTCGCTCGTATACTTTCTCGCTTTACCCGAATCCGGGTATATTACCGGGCAAATCATTTCCCCCAACGGCGGTTGGCATACTTAATATTGGAACCCGCATCCTGCGCGGATGCGCGGATTGAAACATGCATAACCTTCTCGACAAACGCGAATATTACGAATGACCACACTTTACGAGGAGGAAGCACATGACAACCGTATTAAGCACTTACGATAAATGGAAGCAGTTTCTCGGCGAACGCGTACAAAACGCCCGTGCGGCAGGAATGAGCGAATCGACGATCAAGAAGCTCGCAACGGAAATCGGCGATTTCTTGTCGAAAAACGTCGATCCGAAAAACGATGAAGAGCGGGTTCTTAAAGAAATGTGGGACGTCAGCGACGAAAACGAACGAAATGTGATGGCGGGCATCATGATGAAAATGGTCGACTAGCTGCTACGAGAAGCTCCGATGGATCCGGTTCGGCTGAACCGCTGGCCCTCCATCGGGGCTTTTCTGCTTTTTCAACAATAGTGGCAGGAAATAAGCGAAAAATGTAGAATGTAATCGAATGCCCGAAATCAGGAAAGCCTCGGACTGTCCGCAGCAAATACAGAATATGATAACAATAACTTCTATCGAAGTGCTTTCAAGCAAGCGGTACGTCCTTTAACGGAAATATTCTTGAAAAAACTAAAAGCAGGTGAGCACGCTGGAGCCGAAACAATGGTACATGGAATATAAAATACACAAAAACCGCCCCGGTTTGCTCGGCGACATTGCATCGCTTATGGGGATGTTGGAAATTAATATTATAACGATCAACGGCGTCGAAGATAAGACGCGCGGCATGCTCCTTCAAACAGATGACGATGAAAAAATTGAAGTGATGGGTAAAATGTTGAAGAAAGTGGACAATATAACAGTGACCGCCTTGCGGGCGCCGAAGCTGGTCGATATTTTGGCGGTCCGCCACGGCCGGTACATTGAACGCGATTCGGACGACCGGAAGACGTTTCGGTTCACACGGGACGAGCTCGGTTTGCTGGTCGACTTCCTTGGGGAGCTGTTCAAGCGCGAAGGCAACCAGGTTGTGGGCCTTCGCGGCATGCCTCGCGTAGGGAAGACGGAATCGATCATTGCGGGAAGCGTTTGCGCGAATAAGCGGTGGACGTTCGTTTCTTCAACGCTTCTCCGTCAAACGGTGCGCAGCCAACTGTCCGAAGACGAGTTTAATCCGAACAACGTATTCATAATCGACGGAATTGTAAGCACGATCCGGTCGAATGAAAAGCACCACGTGCTTCTTCAAGAAATTATGGCCATGCCTTCCACGAAGGTTGTCGAGCATCCCGACATATTCGTTCGGGAATCGGGGTTTGATTATAACAAGTTCGATTGCATCATCGAACTGCGAAATACGCCGGATGAGGAAATTACGTACGAATCTTTTACCGCCAATTACGAAGGATTCTAACAACGACGGGGAGGTGCTTTAGTGTCTGACCTTGGACAGTTGCTGCGAAAAGCCCGTACGGAGCGAGGAATTACGCTGGAAGAGCTTCAGGAAGGAACCAAAATCCGCAAACGGTACTTGGAAGCGATTGAGGAAGGCAAGTACGATATCTTACCGGGCAATTTTTACGCCAGAGCATTTATTAAGCAGTATTCGGAAGCGGTAGGGTTGGATGCCGACGAAGTGCTGCGTCTTTATGCGAACGAAATTCCGGCGACGGAGCCCGAACAATCCGCCGAGCCGATCCGAATGAAGCGCCGCCCGGTCAATGCGCCGGAACGGACGAGCAGATGGGCGTCCGTCGTTCTGATGATCGCATTCCCCCTTCTCATATTGGGGGTCATATATTACTTTTCCTTGAACGGGCTGCAGCCGAAAGACAATGTGATGGACGACACACCGTTGACCGATCAGCGCGAATCCGAGCAGGGCGCCGGGGATGGGCCGATGGCGGGAGGAGACGGCGAGGAAGGCAACGCAACTCCGGATTCCGAACCGGTGACGCCGGATCCCGAAACGCAGACGCCCGATCCGGAACCCGAGGCGGACGTCGCATTCGTTGAAAAATTCCGCGTCAAAGGCGCAGAAGCGGAGCGGTTTGAAGTAAAGAACGCCTCCACGATTAAAGTGGAAATGAAGACGATAGGCAGCGAGTGCTGGGTCGGTATCATGAAAGACTCTTACAAAAGCGGCGACTATGTTTACCAGAAAAGATTGATCAAGGACGAGACGTACAGTGCCGAATTCGATCACAATATATACATTAACATAGGGCGCGCCAACGCTATGGAGCTGAAGATCAACGGAGTTGTCATCGATTTGGGAACCGAGCCCGATCCTCGCAAATATCAGTTCGAACTAACATCCTCTTAGTTGAATAATTTTTATTGTCATGGGCAATATAGAACATACGCAGTGTAAAGTTACATAACAAACCTTCAAAGCGAGGGAACCCTATGACAATAAGCTGGATCGTTACAGGATTAGGTGTCGTAGTGAGCCTGCTCGGCTGGTATTTGACCCCTGACCCTTGGGGCTACGGCATCTTCGGTTTCGGCTTGGCGCATATCGTGCTCGGCATTCTCGACATGTTTCGGGAGCCTGCGCACAGCGGCGAACAAAGAGCTTGACATTATTTGTTTCGATACATCCAGACATCCGCTTCGAGCAGGATGTCTTTTTTCCGCGTTTTGCCATAGTCCGCACTTCATTGATATAATGTGAGAAAGAACACCGCTGACGAAAGGAGAATGTCGTTGATGTCCGAGTATTCTTTCGATATCGTATCCAAAGTCGACATGCAAGAAATGTCCAACGCGATTACGCAAGCTATGAGGGAAATTGAGACCCGGTTCGATTTTAAGGGCAGCAAGAGCAATATAGAGCTGGAAAAAGAAGAACTGGTCATTGCCTCCGACGATGAGTATAAATTAAAGAGCGTCATCGACATTCTGCAAGGAAAGATGACGAAGCGCGGCATTTCGATCAAAAATATGGATTTCGGCAAAGTCGAACCCGCTTCCGGAGGGACCGTTCGGCAGCGGGTGAAGTTGAAGCAAGGTATCGGACAAGAGGACGCGAAGAAAATCAACGTCATGATTCGCGATTCCAAGTTGAAAGTAAAATCGCAAATTCAAGGCGATCAATTGCGCGTGAGCGGCAAGAGCAAGGACGATCTGCAATCGGTCATCGCTATGCTCCGCGGCGCTGACTTGCCTCTCGATCTGCAGTTCGTTAATATGAAATAGCTGCCTTGCGATCCATTTCGTCCCTTGAAACGGCTTTCTAATGCGGTTTTTGGGGACGTTTTCTTTTTGACTCATTGGGAACGCTTGTATTATAATGGGCTTCGATTGAAAGGTGAAAATGGGGGATTTAGAGCATGACCGAGAAAATAAAAGTGGTCACCCTCGGCTGTGAGAAAAATTTGGTGGACTCGGAAATTATGTCCGGCCTTGTCGCGCAGCGGGGGTATTCGCTTGTTGATGATAAAGAGGAAGCGACCGTCATCATTGTCAATACATGCGGTTTCATCGATGCGGCCAAGGAAGAGTCCGTGAACACGATTTTGGATATGGCCGAGCTGAAGCAAACCGGCAACCTGAAAGCTTTGATCGTTTCGGGATGCTTGACGCAGCGGTATAAAGAGGAATTAATGAAGGAAATGCCGGAAATCGACGGGATTGTCGGTACGGGCGATTTCGATAAAATTAACGATATTGTCGATGAAGCGCTTCGCGGTAAGAAGCCGATTCTCATTGGTAATCCAGTGTTCAATTACGATCAGGCGCTTCCCCGCAAAGTGACGACTCCGCGATACACGGCGTACGTCAAGATTGCGGAAGGCTGCGACAACGCATGTACGTTTTGTTCGATTCCGATCATGCGCGGCGCTTTCCGCAGCCGATCCATGGAGTCGATCCTTTCGGAAGTGGCGTCGCTTGCGGAACAAGGAGTGAAAGAAATTTCGCTCATCGCGCAAGACTCTACGAACTATGGGACCGATCTGTACGACGGGTTCATGCTGCCGACGTTGTTGAACCGGGTGAGCGAAGTGCCGGGCATCGAATGGGTTCGCCTCCATTATGCGTACCCTGGATTTTTCACCGACGAATTGATCGATACGATTGCGGAAAATCCGAAGATTTGCAAATATATCGACATGCCGCTGCAGCATAGCGAAGACCGCGTGCTGAAGCGGATGCGGCGTCCCGGCCGCCAAAGGGACGTCCGCGAGCTGGTCGCCCGCATTCGCGAGCGTATTCCGGATGCCGTGCTGCGCACATCGATGATCGTCGGATTTCCCGGCGAAACGGATGAAGATTTCGAGCGGCTTGTGGAGTTTGTCCGCGAAATGAAATTCGACCGTCTCGGCGTATTCGCTTATTCGCAAGAGGAAGATACGCCTGCTTCCCGTTTGCCGGACCAGGTTCCGGAAGAAGTCAAGGAATACAGGGCGACGACGTTAATGGAAGTGCAGCGGGAAGTAGCGAAGGAAGCGAACGGTCGGTTTATCGGCAAGCAAATCGACGTGTTGATCGAACGTTACGACGGGCGAAATGACGTATATATCGGCAGATCGCAATACGACGCTCCTGAAATCGACGGGGAAGTATACGTAACCGGATGCAAGCCGGAGATAGGGCGTTTACAGAAAGTGCGCATTACGCATTCGTTGGAATTCGACTTGTCGGGCGTTGGTGTTTCCGCATGAATTTGCCGAACCGAATCACATTGGCGCGTATTTTTCTCGTCCCCATCATCATGTTTTTCTTATTGGTGGAGCTGCCTCTTCCGGAACTGCGGATCGAGAGCTTCTCCATTACATACAATCAGTTGATAGCCGCTTTTATTTTCATTGTCGCCGCCAGCACGGACGGATTGGACGGGTACATCGCGCGTTCCCGCAAACTGGTGACGAATCTTGGCAAGCTGCTGGATCCGTTGGCGGACAAATTGCTTGTAGCGGCGGTGTTGATTTCGCTCGTGGAGATGCAGAAGCTGGACGCGTGGATCGCGATCGTTATTATTTCCCGCGAGTTTGCGGTTACAGGTCTGCGTCAGGTCGCCTTGCTCGAGGGTACGGTTATGGCCGCGAGCGCATGGGGGAAGTGGAAGACGGGCATTCAAATCGCGATGATCGTCGATTTGCTGCTGAATAATTTCCCGTTTTCGTTAGTCGGGCTGCCGTTTGACGTGCTTATCAGTTGGGCAGCCGCCATCATTACGGTGTATTCGGGAATCGATTATTTCGTTAAGAATAAGAATGTCATTGAGAACGCCTGACGATTGGGGGTGCCGGGAAACAATATTTTCGTTTCTTGGCGCTTTTTTCGTGTTTGCCGAGTGAAATCATACAGTGAGGTGTCAAACCCATGAAAGCGGAAATAATTGCTGTCGGTACCGAACTTCTGCTGGGGCAGATCGTGAATACGAACGCTCAGTATCTGTCGCAGGAGTGCGCCGGTCTCGGGATCGACGTGTACTTCCAGACGGTGGTAGGCGACAACGAAGAGAGGGTGCGGACTGCGTTAACGATTGCGCGCGGCCGCGCGGATTTGATCATTTGCACAGGCGGGCTCGGACCGACAATGGACGATATTACAAGAGACGTACTTGCCGCTCACGTCGGAAAGGGACTTGTTTACGACGAAGATGCTCTTCGGAAAATCGAGTCGTACTTTCAGCAAAGAGGCGTTGCAATGACGGAAAACAACCGCCGCCAAGCGCTGAAGGTGGAAGGCGCCGCGCCGCTTGCGAACGAAACCGGCCTGGCCGTCGGATGCGCCTTGACGCACGAAGGCACGCATTACATGTTATTGCCGGGACCTCCGCGGGAACTGAAACCGATGTTCGCAAAATACGCAACGCGCTGGCTGCGAAGCGTCATGGGAGACCAGATGCCGCTTCATTCCCATATCATGAAATTTGCCGGAATCGGAGAATCCGCTTTGGAGGACCGGCTGATCGATTTGATAAGAGAACAATCCGACCCGACCATCGCCCCTTACGCCAAAGAAGGAGAGGTCATGATCCGCTTGGCGACGAAAGCCGGGGACAAGGAGACCGCGGAAACAAAATTGTTTGCGGTTCGCGCGAAAATTATGGAGCGGGTGGGCGATCATGTGTATGCGGAAGAGGACGTCGGGCTTGAAACGGCGGTTCTTCGTCTGCTCACCTCCAGAGGCGAAACGTTGTCGCTCGCGGAAAGCTGCACGGGAGGCATGATTGCGGATACGATCACGGGCATCCCGGGGAGCTCTGCGGCGCTGGCGGGAGGAGTCGTATGTTACACCAATGCGGTGAAGCATAAAGTGTTGGGCATCCCGATGGAGCTGCTGGAAGGCGATAATGCGCCAGGTGCGATCAGCGAACAAACCGCAATCGAACTCGCCCGCAGCGTTCGACGTTTGACGGATTCGCATTGGGGCGTGTCCGTCACAGGCGTGGCCGGCCCGGCAGAAGCGGAAGGGAAGCCGGTCGGCCTTGTATTTATCGGCATAGCGGGGCCCAACGGGAACGTCAAAGCGTACCGTCACCAGCTTGCCGGAAACCGGGAAACGGTGAAAGTGCGGGCGGCGAAAGCAGCGTTGTACCGCTTATGGACAAACATTCGTCTTGCCTAATATAGTCAAGCCATAGTATAATGTGGAAGTAACGTTAATGAAGCGGAAGCACCGCGGCGATGTTTGATTGCTGCGGTTTTTTTATGTCCGTTTTCAAAAAAAAACGAATGTATGTTCGAAAAAATCCTTGGCAACGAAGCCAAAAGAAGGTATGATTCTATTATCAGGGATAAAGGAAGTGGTTTTGTGAGCGACCGTCGCGCCGCTTTGGAGATGGCTTTGCGCCAGATCGAGAAACAATTCGGCAAAGGATCGATAATGAAATTGGGAGAGTCGGCACAACTGCAAGTGGAGACGGTGCCGAGCGGTTCCCTTGCGTTGGATATCGCCCTCGGAGTCGGAGGATTTCCGCGCGGGCGCATTATTGAAGTATTCGGACCCGAATCGTCGGGTAAAACAACAATTGCCCTTCATGCAATTGCCGAGGTGCAGAAGCGCGGCGGACAAGCCGCTTTCATCGACGCGGAACACGCGTTGGATCCGGTGTATGCGTCGAAGCTGGGCATTAACATCGACGAATTGCTCTTGTCTCAACCGGATACGGGCGAGCAAGCGCTCGAAATTGCGGAAGCGCTCGTTCGAAGCGGCGCGGTGGACATTGTCGTCATCGACTCCGTTGCGGCGCTTGTGCCGAAGGCGGAGATCGAGGGAGAGATGGGCGATTCCCACGTCGGTCTGCAAGCGCGCTTGATGTCGCAGGCGTTGCGGAAGCTTGGCGGCGCCATCAGCAAATCGAAGACGATCACGATCTTCATCAACCAGCTGCGCGAGAAGGTCGGCGTCATGTTCGGCAACCCGGAGACGACGCCGGGCGGACGCGCCTTGAAATTTTATTCGTCGGTGAGACTTGATGTTCGCCGCGTCGAATCGATCAAGCAAGGCAACGATATGGTCGGCAACCGCACCCGGATAAAAGTGGTGAAGAATAAAATCGCGCCTCCGTTCAAGCAAGCGGATGTGGATATCATGTACGGCGAAGGCATCTCGAGGGAAGGCAGCATTATCGATATCGGCACGGAGATGGATATCGTTCAGAAGAGCGGCGCCTGGTTCTCTTACAACGGAGACCGTCTCGGCCAAGGCCGCGAGAACGCGAAGCAGTTCTTGAAGGATAATCCCGCCATAGCCGAAGCGATCGAGAAGCAGGTTCGCGAGTCAGTGAACCTTACCGGAGCAGTGCCGATCCGCGGGAACGGTTTGGAAGACGACGAGGACGAATTGGAAGAGGGCGTTGAATAAATCGAATGCAGGCACCCGTTGTTCTCTATTGCGGGTGTCTTTCTCTGTATCAGGAGGTTTTAAGCGTGGGCAAAGGGGTAATCACCGCCGTCGAGCGGCAAGCAAGGAGCAAGCAGCGGTACAACGTATTCATTGACGGCGAGCTTGCGTTTGCCGTTCATGAGGATGTGCTCATTAAACACCGGTTGTTGAAAGGCGAATCGGTGGATGCCGGGCGTCTCGAAGAAGTGCTTCTCGATGAAGAGAGGCAAAGCGCATACGTTAAAGTTCTCCGTTGGCTCGGAGCTCGGCATCGTACCGAGAAAGAGATCAAAGCGTATTTGCGCCGTCATAAATACGAGCCGGCAGTTGTCGAAGAGGTACTCACCCGAGTCCGGCACCAAGGGTATATCGACGACGAGCGATTCAGCCGCACGCTGGCCGAAGAGCGCTTGAAGTCCCACGGCAAGGGCAAACGGTGGATTCGCCAAGAGCTGCTTCATAAAGGCGTCGACCGCTCCATCGTTCAGGAAACGTTGGCGGATATCGACGAGGAAGCCGAGTTCCGCTCAGCTGCGGATATAGCCAGAAAGCGGTGGAAGTCCGCGGCCGGCAAAGGCGACCCGAGAGACGTGAGGAGAAGATTGGCTGCATACTTGGCAAGACGCGGTTATTCGCCGGAAATCGTGCAACGCGCGGTGCGCTTCGTAACGTCCGAATCCGACTCCGACACATGGGATGACGACGCCGGAGAATGGTCCTGGTAATAGTCGGTTGCTTGACATTTTTCTTTACTGAAAGCTACAATGAAATAGTATATTCACTTTTTTACTCGCCAATTCATCATCTGAACGCTCGAACATGGAACAACAAGCTTTGGATTTCGAAATGGACAATTGAACAACTAGGACACATCGTTGAGCCGTAACGCCTAAGCTCAACCGTTGTGTGGCAACGAGGAGGTGAACTGGATGCAATCATGGGTCGCAGTCGTCATCGCTCTCGTTGTTGGCGCAGCATGCTTAGGGATCGGTTACTTTATTCGCAAGTCCTTAGCCGAAGCAAAAATTTCGAGTGCAGAAGAAGCGGCTCGGAACATTCTTGAAAATGCGACAAAAGAAGCCGAGGCGCTGAAAAAAGAGGCGGTTTTAGAAGCGAAGGACGATATTCATAAATTTCGCACTGAAGCCGAACGAGACATTCGTGAACGTCGGAACGAAACGCAACGGCTGGAACGAAGGTTACTGCAAAAAGAGGAAACGCTGGATAAAAAACTGGATTCCCTTGAACGGAAAGAAGAGCAGCTTGCCAACAAAGAGAAGCGTGTCGAGGAAACACAAGCGAACGTCGACGCTCTCTACCGCAAGCAAGTAGAAGAGTTGGAACGCATCTCCGGCTTAACGACGGAAGAAGCGAAACAGACGATACTAAGCAACGTAGAGAAAGAAGTTCGCCTTGAAACAGCGCAAATGATTAAAGAAGTTGAGCAGCAGGCGAAAGAAGAAGCCGATAAGAAGGCTAGAGAGATCATTACGCTTGCGATTCAACGCTGTGCGGCGGATCACGTCGCCGAAACGACGGTTTCGGTCGTAACGCTGCCGAACGAAGAGATGAAAGGCCGCATCATCGGCCGCGAAGGCCGCAACATCCGGGCGCTGGAGACGCTGACCGGGATCGATCTTATTATCGACGATACTCCGGAAGCGGTCATCCTGTCCGGCTTCGACCCGATACGGCGTGAAGTTGCCCGCAATGCGCTTGAGAAGCTCGTTGCCGACGGCCGCATTCACCCGGCGCGGATCGAAGAGATGGTGGAGAAGTCGCGCAAAGAAGTTGACGAACGTATCCGTGAGTACGGTGAACAAGCGACGTTCGAAGTCGGCGTACACGGTCTTCACCCGGATCTTATTAAAATCTTGGGCCGTTTGAAATTCCGGACAAGCTACGGACAGAACGTGTTGAAACACTCGATGGAAGTAGCATATTTGTCGGGACTGATGGCCGGTGAGCTCGGAGAAGACGTCACGCTTGCGAAACGCGCGGGTTTACTGCACGACATCGGGAAAGCGTTGGACCATGAAGTGGAAGGTTCGCATGTTGAAATTGGCGTAGAAATTGG
Source organism: Paenibacillus alkalitolerans (assembly GCF_016482785.1). Classification (GTDB taxonomy): domain Bacteria; phylum Bacillota; class Bacilli; order Paenibacillales; family YIM-B00363; genus Paenibacillus_AE; species Paenibacillus_AE alkalitolerans. The sequence goes on from NZ_JAEMXM010000030.1 coordinate 52,588, forward strand.
GAAGAAATACAAAGAACACCCTGTCGTCATCAATAGTATCGCATCGCATCACGGCGATACGGAAGCTACATCGGTTATCGCGATGTTAGTCGGAGCTGCGGATGCGCTTTCCGCGGCAAGACCAGGAGCGCGGCGCGAAACGTTGGAGACGTACATCAAGCGTCTGCAGCGTCTCGAAGAGATTTCCGAATCGTTCGAAGGAGTCGAGAAATCGTACGCGATCCAAGCCGGACGCGAAATCCGCGTCATGGTGCAGCCGGACAAAGTCGACGATACGGAAGCGTTCCGACTGGCCCGCGACATCACGAAGAAAATCGAGAACGAACTCGATTACCCCGGCCACATTAAAGTGACGGTTATTCGTGAGACGAGAGCGGTTGAGTACGCAAAATAATACGCAAACTATGAAAAGTGGCTTACAACAAGCCACTTTTTCTTCTTCATGATAAGAGGTGACATGAACAAAGTGAGAGTGCTGTTTATAGGAGACATTGTCGGTTCTTCAGGGAGGCGCGCATTGAAGGAAGTGCTTCCTCAACTCAAGAGCAAGCACCGTCCGGACATCATTGTGGTAAATGGAGAAAACGCCGCCGGAGGAAAAGGACTGACAGGGGCGATCGCGGCCGAATTTTTCGAGCTGGGCGTGCATGGAATTACAATGGGAAACCATACGTGGGACAACAAGGACATATTCGATTGGATCGACAACGAGCCGCGCATCGTACGGCCGGCCAACTATCCCGCAGGGACTCCGGGACGCGGGGTGGCCACGATCCAGAACGGCGGGAAAGAATTAACCATTGTGAACGTGATGGGACGTTCCTTTCTTCCGCCGCTGGATTGCCCGTTTCGGACGATGGACGATATATTGAACAAAATTAAGAAGAAGACCAAATGCATTCTTGTCGACGCTCATGCGGAAGCGACATCGGAAAAACTCGCCCTTGGATGGTATTTGGACGGCAGAGTATCTGCGGTCGTCGGCACGCATACGCATGTTCAGACGAACGATGCGCAGCTGTTTCCGCAAGGGACTGCCTATGTTACGGATGTAGGCATGACCGGGTCAAGGGAAGGGATATTGGGAATGGAGCGACAAGCCGTCATACGCAAATTCATTACTCAATTGCCTGTGCGCTTCACGGCGGACGAAGGGAAATATCAATTCCACGCCGCTCTGATCGATATGGACGAAGCAAGCGGCTTATCCACGAAAGTACAGCTTATCCGCGTTTATGAAGATGAATTTCAGATGGAGTAACTGCGTTCGAATTTTTCAGAATTGTATGTAATATTTCAGCGATGTGCGGCGTCCGCGGGGAGGAATTTTTCGGTTCGTAGGCGAATACATATAAGTACCGGAGTAATTTTTAGCTTTCCCGAGGAGGTCCTTACCCATGGAAGTATTAAAAGTGTCAGCAAAATCCAATCCCAACTCGGTGGCAGGCGCGTTAGCAGGGGTATTACGCGAACGGGGAGCTGCGGAATTGCAAGCGATTGGAGCGGGAGCGCTCAATCAAGCGATAAAGGCGGTAGCGATCGCCCGGGGATTCGTTGCTCCGAGCGGAGTCGACTTGATTTGCATCCCGGCGTTCACAGACATTGTGATCGACGGTGAGGATCGGACCGCGATCAAGCTGATCGTCGAACCAAGATAACAGCATATTATTCTTATCATGAAACCTGTTTACGCCAGTAAACGGGTTTTTTTTAACTTTATATTTCCTCTAACGCGGTCTGTTTCGAGAAAAGTCCGCGATAGAGGTTTTCTTTTTAAGGGGAGGGAGAAACTATGACTATGAAGAGAATGGATATGCATTGCGACGTATTAAGCAAGATGCTCACGGCATCGGATATACGGTTCGCCAACGATTCGCGGTTGGATGTAACTTATGACCGTTTGAAGGCGGCGGGTATGAACGTGCAGGCTTTCGCCGTATTCATTCCAGAAAGCTGGAGGCGTAAACCGTTCGATGCCGTTTTATACAGCATTGATACATTTCACCGTAGAATTTTGAGTCATCCCGGGATGTTTCCGGTCCGGACGAAACAAGACTTACAGCAAGCGCTGCGGCCTGAAGAAAGCCGAATCGGCGCCTTGTTGACTCTGGAAGGTGCCGAAGGCTTGGAAGCCGATTTGACTTATTTGCGCATCGTATGGGATTTGGGTGTCCGGACGCTGGGCATAACGTGGAACGATGCGAATTGGGCGGCGGACGGCGCCAGGGAGCCGAGAGGAGGCGGATTTACCGCAGCCGGCCGGCTATTGATCGAAGAATGCGATTCCATTGGGATGACGTTGGATGTGTCGCACTTGTCCGAACGGGGATTTTGGGAATTGACGGAATTAACGGAGAAGCCCTTTGTCGCATCGCACTCGAATATGAGAGCGCTGTGCGATCATCCGAGAAACTTATCCGACCGACAAGCTAAGGCGATCATTGAACGAGACGGACGAATCGGAATCACGTTCGTTCCGTACTTCCTCAGAGGGGACGGAATTCAAGCAGGAATCGACGACGTGCTCCGTCATGTGGAAAGACTGTGCGAATTAGGCGGCGCCGCGGCCGTATGCTTCGGATCGGACTTCGACGGCATTGCTCAATGGGTAAAGGGCTTAGAGCATCCGGGAAAATTATACATCTTAGAAAATGAACTCCATAAGCGCTATACCGCTGTACAAGTGGAAGGATTTATGGGTGGAAATATATTAGCGTTCTATTTGAAGCACCTGCCTGACGCTGCTGTGGCTGGATGAAAAAACCATCTCATTTTGCTATGAAAACCATCGAAAAATACTATGTTTTGAGATGCTTGAAAGCACTTGCTTTTTACATGCTGAAATCATAAACTTATCACTGACCATGATTTATGCATTAAAATTTTTTTCACTTCCATTTAAACTATTTTTTTGCCACTAAAGGAGTGGACCTCGTTTGATTAGTCAATTGTCATGGAAAATCGGCGGACAACAAGGCGAAGGGGTAGAGAGTACCGACCGGATTTTCTCGACGGCGCTGAACCGATTGGGTTATTACTTGTATGGCTATCGTCACTTTTCTTCTCGGATCAAGGGCGGTCATACGAACAACAAAATCCGGATTTCCGTCAAACCGATTCGAGCGATTTCTGACGATCTCGATATTCTGGTGGCTTTCGACCAAGAGTCGATCGATCTCAACGCCCATGAGCTTCGGAAAAGCGGCGTTATCGTGGCCGACGCCAAATTCAATCCCACCGTGCCGGAAGGCGTGGACGCGAGATTGTTTGCGGTACCGATCACCGCTATTGCGGAAGAGCTCGGCACATCGTTGTTTAAGAACATGGTTGCTTCCGGCGCATCGTGGGCGCTGCTCGGGCTCCCGCTGGAAGTGTTTAATAAAGCTGTTGAAGAAGAATTCGGCCGCAAAGGTCCGGCCATCGTGGAGAAGAACGTCGAAGCGGTGCGCAGAGGCGCGGAATTCGTATTGGAGCAAGCCGGCGGGTCTTTGAAAGATTTCGAATTGGAACCTTCCGACGGCCAACCGAAGTTGTTCATGATCGGCAATGACGCCATCGGCCTCGGGGCCGTTGCCGGCGGCTGCCGCTTCATGCCTGCATATCCGATCACACCGGCTTCTGAAATTATGGAATACCTCGTTAAGACATTGCCGAAATTCGGCGGAGCCGTCATTCAGACGGAAGACGAAATTGCGGCGGTGACGATGGCGATCGGCGCCAACTATGGCGGCGTACGAGCAATGACGGCTTCCGCAGGTCCCGGACTTTCGTTAATGGTGGAAGCGATCGGTCTCGCCGGCATGACGGAAACGCCTGTCGTTATCGTCGACACGCAGCGGGGCGGCCCGTCCACAGGTCTTCCGACCAAGCAAGAGCAAAGCGACATTAACGCCATGATTTACGGTACGCATGGTGAAATACCGAAGATCGTCATCGCTCCGAGCACGGTGGAAGAATGCTTCTACGATGCCGTCGAAGCGTTCAACTTGGCGGAAAAATATCAATGCCCGGTTATCCTCGTTACAGATTTGCAATTGTCCTTAGGAAAGCAAACGGCGGAAAACCTCGATTTCAACCGCGTCGCGGTCGAACGGGGTACGCTTATCTCCGGCGAATTGCCGGCGCTTGAAGATAATAAGCTGTTCAAGCGGTACGAGTTCACGGAAGACGGAATTTCGCCGCGCGTCATCCCCGGCATGAAGCAAGGCATTCACCACGTCACGGGCGTTGAGCACGACCAAGAAGGCCGTCCGTCGGAAAGCCCGGTAAACCGCAAGAAGATGATGGATAAGCGCTTGAAGAAGCTTGAGAGCGTACGGATCACGAATCCGATTCACATCGATGCGCCGCACGAAACGCCTGACGTGCTCATTATCGGTATGAGCTCGACCGGCGGAACGATTGACGAAGCCCGCGAACGCTTGACGAAAGACGGAGTGACGTCGAATCATATGACGATCCGCCAGCTTTATCCTTTCCCGGCGGATTTGGTGAAGCCTTACCTCGAGAAAGCGAAGACGGTTATCGTTGTGGAGAATAACGCGACAGGCCAACTCGCCGACCAAGTTAAGCTTCATGCCGGATATGCCGATAAAATCAAGAAGTTCTTAAAGTACGACGGAACACCGTTCCTGCCTTCCGAAATTCATACCGGCTGCAAGGAGTTGGTTTAACGATGGCTACATTTAAAGAGTTTCGCAACAATATTAAACCGAACTGGTGCCCGGGCTGCGGCGACTTCTCCGTACAAGCAGCGATTCAGCGCGCTGCGGCCAACGTAGGCCTCGAACCGGAAAACCTCGCGGTCGTCTCCGGTATCGGCTGCTCCGGACGCATCTCCGGTTACATTAACGCATACGGTTTCCACGGCGTCCACGGCCGGGCGCTTCCGATCGCTCAAGGCTTGAAGATGGCCAACCGCGAGTTGACGGTTATCGCATCAGGCGGCGACGGCGACGGTTTCGCAATCGGTATGGGTCACACGGTCCATGCGATTCGCCGCAACATGAACATTACGTATATCGTTATGGATAACCAAATATACGGCTTGACGAAAGGCCAAACATCTCCACGTAGCGGAGAAGGGTTCAAGACGAAGTCTACGCCGGAAGGTTCCATTGAAACGACATTGAACCCGCTGGAAATCGCACTATCGGCAGGCGCGACATTCGTCGCCCAATCGTTCTCCAGCAACTTGAAGCAGCTGACGCATTTGATTGAAGAAGCGATCAAGCACGAAGGTTTCTCCCTTGTCAACGTGTTCAGCCCGTGCGTGACGTTCAACAAAATCAACACGTATGACTGGTTCAAAGAAAATATCGTCGACCTTGACGAACAGAACGACTACGATCCGTCGAACCGCATCGCGGCGATGACGAAATTGATGGAAACGAACGGCATGCTCACAGGTTTGATTTATCAAGACAAGAACAAGAAATCTTACGAAAACCTCGTGAAAGGCTTCAAGCCCGAGGCGCTTGCGAAACAAGACCTGCAGTTGACGGAAGAACAATTCAACAAGCTGGTTGCTGAATTCCGCTAATCACGAGTCAAGATGAAGGCATACGGTTGCGTCCGTATGCCTTCTCTATTACATACGCATACTGAAGTGTAGGAGCAGCATCGTCTGAGGAGGCATAGCGTGGCAGAGATTCCTATCGGCGTATCGGCACGCCATATTCATTTATCTCCCGAGCATATTGAAATATTATTCGGTCCCGGTTACACTCTGAAGGAAATGAAGCCTCTGTCGCAACCCGGACAATTTGCGGCTGACGAGACTGTGGCCGTCTCGGGACCGAAGGGGAAATTCGATAAAGTGCGGATCCTGGGTCCGGCAAGAGGCAGCACTCAATTGGAAATATCCCGTACGGATGCATTCGCTCTCGGTATTGATCCGCCCGTCCGCTTATCCGGCAACATTGCGGGAACGCCCGGCATTCGGATCGTAGGACCTGTGGGTGAGGTGGAAATCGAACAAGGCGTTATTGTCGCGGCCCGCCACATTCACTTTCATCCTGATGACGCGGCGCGGTTTGGAGTTACGGATAAGCAAACGGTGAGCGTTCGCGTGGAAGGCGAAAGAGCGGTTGTTTTTGAAAATGTCATATGCAGAGTTTCCGATCAATTTGCTCTGGATATGCATATCGACACGGACGAGGCGAACGCAGCCGGAATTAATACAGGCGATAAGGGTACGATTGTGAAGTAGGCATGCAGGTTCCAGCATTGAACATTCCAATGCTGGAATCGTTTTGTTTTTCGGTTTCCTTTCGGATTATGCTATAATGTTGTAATGTATGCTGGATAAACGACGATCCTTGTTAGGACATGAGGTGATATAGATGGCAACCGTCAAAGAGAAAGATTACTCTCAATATTTCCAACCGCCTTCGTATGCCGATGCGAAGAAACGCGGCAAAGAAGATATCAAGGTTCATTACGATTTCTCCATTCCGGAAGAGATGCAGCGATTGGGCGCCGGGAAAAAATATTTGATTCGCACATACGGCTGCCAAATGAACGAGCACGATTCCGAGACGATGAAGGGCATGTTTGAAGCGATGGGTTACGAGCCGACCGAAGACAAGCAGGAGGCCGACGTTATCCTATTAAATACATGCGCAATCCGCGAGAATGCGGAGGACAAAGTGTTCGGCGAGCTCGGTCACTTGAAGACGTTAAAGACGCAAAAACCGAATCTCGTTCTCGGCGTATGCGGCTGCATGTCCCAAGAAGAGGGCGTCGTGAACCGGATCATGACCAAGCACCAGTTCGTCGATCTTATCTTCGGCACGCATAACATTCACAGGCTGCCGAAGCTGCTTCAAGAAGCGTACTTCGGTAAAGAGATGGTCGTCGAGGTATGGTCCAAAGAAGGCGACATCGTCGAAAACTTGCCGAAGAAGCGCGAGGGAATGAAGGCGTGGGTCAACATTATGTACGGCTGCGACAAGTTTTGCACGTACTGTATCGTACCTTACACGCGCGGCAAGGAACGGAGCCGCCGGCACGAAGACGTCATCGCCGAAGTTCGCGAGCTTGCGCGGCAGGGGTTTAAAGAGGTTACGCTGCTCGGCCAGAACGTGAACGCATACGGGAAAGATTTTGAGGATATCCGGTATACGTTCGCCGATTTGATGAGAGACATTCAGAAAATCGACATCCCACGCATCCGATTCACAACGTCGCATCCGCGCGATTTCGACGATCACCTGATCGAAGTGCTCGCCAATCGCGGAAATATGGTGGAGCATATTCACCTGCCCGTGCAATCGGGCAATACCGATATTTTGAAGAAAATGAGCCGGAAATATTCACGCGAGCATTACTTGGAACTGGTGGCAAAAATCAAGCGCGCGATTCCCGACGTTGTGCTTACGACCGACATTATCGTCGGCTTCCCGGGTGAGACGGACGAACAATTCGAAGACACGATGTCACTTGTTCGAGAAGTTCGATATGACTCTGCGTTCACGTTCATCTATAGTCCGCGCGAAGGAACGCCGGCTGCGGCGATGCTAGACGACATTCCGGAACAGCTCAAGAAAGAGCGCTTGCTCCGATTGAACGACCTGTTGGCCGAAATCGGAAGAGAAGCGAACGAAAAGCTCCGGGGTCAGACGGTCGAAGTGCTGGTGGAAGGCGAGAGCAAGACGAACCCGGATGTGCTTTCCGGACGAACCCGGACGAACAAGCTGGTTCACTTCCCCGGTCCGAAATCGTTAATCGGGAAGTTTGTCCAAGTGAAAATTACGGAACCGATGACTTGGTTTATTAAAGGCGAGTTGGCCGCTGAATCCGCGCCTGCCGCTGCAAACATGTAAAGGGGCGTTACACGGATGGCTCATAAATTTTATCATGACGGCGGACACGGCGGAAGCTGCGCGATGGAATCGTTTGATATTAAAGATTTGCTCGTGCGCGACGATATTATGGCTAAGGCGAAGGAGCTTGCGGATTTGATCTCTACTTCGGAAGAGGTGGAGATTTACCGGAAAGCGGAGAAACAGATTGCAGGGCATGCGGAAATTCAGCAGCTGATCGCATCGATCAAGAAGAAGCAGAAAGAAATCGTCGCATTCGAGACGACGTTCAAGAATAAAGCGATGGCCGAGAAGATCGAGAATGAGATCGACGAATTGCAGGACCGTCTGGACTCGTATCCGATCGTCGGGCAATTCCGCCAATCGCAAACCGATCTTAACTATTTATTGCAGTTGATTATCTCCGTCATTCGGGATACGCTTTCGGAGAAAATCAATTTGGACTCGGACGGAAGCATCGGACTATCTTCAAACGGCAGCTGCAGCGATTAAGATTATGCAGCACGGGTCGTCAGCGGCCCGTGTTTTTTGCGCTTAAAGACGGGGAAAGTGTAAATGCCGGTTGCTTGCGGAACGTTTTGCCCATATAATGAAAATGTTTGGAAGCTAATAGAGGAGTGATGTTGTATGGTGAATGTAGCGGTAGTGAATAGTCGTCGCGTCGCAAATGAACAACGAAACGGGGCTGCGGAGGTTCACCGGTAACGTCAGATTTGCTTCCAATGCAATACCGGGGATTTCCGCGGCGTTATATGCTAAGGAGGATCCTCATTGACCCTAGTGAAATACGGATGGAATGAGACGTGGGAGCGGCAATTCGAACCGTTCCGCGATAAAGGATTGGAGCCGGGCCGAGTTGTGCTGGAGCACAAACGGATGTACCGGGTTATTACGCAACACGGGGAGCTTCTGAGCGAGCTGTCCGGGAAATTGCGGTATGAAGCCGAAGAGCGGGAGCAGCTGCCCGCCGTGGGCGATTGGGTGGCTGTTGCGGCGAGACCTGCTGAAGGAAGAGCGACTATACACGCGCTGCTTCCGAGAAAGAGCAAGTTTTCGCGGAAATCGGCAGGCGTGGAGACGACGGAACAAATTGTCGCCGCCAACGTCGATACGGTTTTCCTCGTGAATGCAATGAATCAAGATTTTAATATGCGCCGGTTGGAACGGTATTTGGTTCTTGCATGGGAAAGCGGTGCCAATCCGGTCATTGTGTTAAGCAAGGCGGATCTTTGCGATGATGTGGATGCCATGATCGCCCAAGCCGAATCCATCGGAATGGGCGTGCCGGTTCATGCGGTTTCTGTGGAAGCGCAGAGCGGGATCGACGAGCTGCTGCCATACGTGTCTGCAGGGAATACCGTCGCTTTGCTCGGATCAAGCGGCGTCGGAAAGTCATCGCTCGTCAATACGCTTCTCGGGGTGGAAGCTCAGAAGGTAAGCGGCATTCGCGAAGCGGACGGAAGGGGCAGGCACACGACGACGCACCGGGAGCTGTTGACTGTTCCGGGCGGCGGTATCGTGGTCGATACGCCTGGTATGCGGGAAATTCAAATGTGGGAAGCTTCGGAAGGACTTTCGGAAAGCTTCGAGGATATTGAGTCGTTGGCCGGACGATGCCAGTTCGCCGATTGCTCTCATAACCGCGAGCCCAATTGCGCGGTTAGGAAAGCCGTCGAAGCCGGCGAGCTGGAGGAGGGACGGTTGGCGAACTACAGGAAGCTGCTGTCGGAGCTCGCTTATCTCGCCCGCAAAGAAGAGGCAAAAGTAAAGCTGCAGGAAAAGAAATCGAACAAAAAGAAAAGCCAACACTCAACCACTATCAAACACCGTTCACATGAAGTTAACCTCTGAGGCTTACTCAGAGGTTTTGTATTGACGAAAGGGAGCGACAGCAGTGAAACAAACGATTGTATTTACCGGCGGGGGGTCTGCCGGCCATGTTACCGTGAATGCAGCGTTGATTCCGCATTTTCGCGAGAAAGGGTGGAATATTCACTATATTGGCTCTGAGAAGGGGATCGAACGGGATATCGTATCCGAATTGCGGGGAGTTACGTATCACGGAATTGCGACCGGCAAGCTGCGCCGTTATTTGGATTGGAACAATGTGAAGGATCCGTTCAAGGTCGTGAAAGGAGTATGGCAGTCATATCAGCTGATCAAGCGGTTGAAACCGGATGCCGTATTTTCCAAAGGCGGTTTCGTATCCGTTCCTGTCGTCATGGGGGCCTGGTTGAACCGGGTGCCTGCCGTAATTCATGAATCCGACCTAACGCCCGGACTCGCCAACCGATTGTCCATTCCGTTCGCCAAGAAGATTTGCACGACGTTTCCGGAAACCGCAAAGCACGTCCCAAGCAATAAAGCGGTGCATGTCGGCGCCGTTGTAAGGGAGGAGTTGTTCCGGGGAGAATCGGGCAAAGGGCATGACTTATGCGGTTTTGTGCGCGGCAAGCCCGTGCTGCTTATCATGGGTGGAAGTCTCGGTTCGCAGCGGATCAATCGGGCAGTGCGCAATAATATAGACGCACTGACGGAAATGTTCCAGGTCGTTCACTTGTGCGGCAAAGGTAATGTCGAACGTTCATTGGAATCGCGAAAATACCGGCAGTTCGAATTTTTGAAATCGGAGCTTCCCGATGTGCTGGCAATGACGGATCTCGTCGTGTCCAGGGCCGGCTCAAATTCGATTTATGAGTTTCTGGCGCTGCATAAACCGATGCTGCTTATACCATTGTCCCGCGCAGCCAGCCGGGGCGATCAGATTGCAAACGCCGAGTCGTTCCGCGCGCGTGGATTTGCCGAAGTGCTGGAAGAGGAACAATTGACGGACGAAACGCTTTTGCAGAAAATAACACGTCTTTATGAACGAAAGGAATCCTATATTGCCACAATGAAGCGGGAAGCGGAAACAGCAACGCTGCATAGGCTTATTTCACTTATTGAAAGTACGGCATCCGTTTAGGGGGCGGGGGTCCGCCGGCTCCCCCAGTAATATTTACCAACGAAAAATATCACGTTGGCGCGCTGCGGGAGCTTGCGGGGCGGTGGGACGTTCCGGTTTACGCACATGAGGAAGAGCTGCCGTACCTGACGGGCCGTAAGGATTATATGGCACCGGATCCGACGGTCGGCGGCGGGAGTGTTATCGGAGCAATTTGACCGGGTGGCCGTTCCTGAACACGGCAAATATGTATAGGCAGTGAAGCGGTCAGGCTTCCCCGGTAAGTGCCTTCATATCCTCTTCGTTAAGATGGATGGGATGTTTCTGAATTTTTGTTAATGAAAATTCTCTTATAAGATCGCTCGGGTTCATCGGTTCCGGGCTATCGATAAGAGACAACAGCCAACCGATACGTCCGACAATGCGCTGCGGGGCAATCCCTTTGGACCGGATGGATGCTGCTGCGAGAGAGCCGTGACGCTTCGACAACCGTTCGCCGTCGGGGCCGTAAAGCAGCGGAACGTGCGCAAACCGGGGCGCCTGGAGCTGCAACGCTTCATAGAGCAACAATTGCCGCGGCGTCGAGTCCAGCAAGTCCCATCCCCTCAGCACATCTGTAATCCCCATGGCCGCATCATCCACAACAACCGCCAACTGATATCCGATAATACCGTCCGCGCGCCGTACGACGAAATCTCCGCCTGCGCCGGGCGGTATTTGCTTTACTCCGGCGATGCCATCTTCAAAGGTGATGGGTTTATCAGGCATAGCGAAGCGCAGGGACGGCTTTTTGACTGCTTCTTTCTGCATTCGTTCCGTCTCTGTAAGTTGTCTGCACGTTCCGGGGTATACCGGTCCTTCCGACTCGAGACCGTGCGGAGCGCTGGCAATGGACATCAAGTCCGCGCGGCTGCAGTAGCATGGATATAACCAACCTTCAAGCAGCAGCTTCTTCAGCGCGTCCTGGTATAACTCCTCGCGTTCGCTCTGGGTGTATGGTCCGAAAGGACCGCCCACATCCGGACCCTCATCCCAATCGATTCCGAACCAGCGCAGATCGTCAATAATTTGCTTCGTGAGCTCCGGGCGGGAGCGCGGCTTATCGATGTCTTCCATGCGCAGCACGAAACGCCCGCCTGCTTTGCGCACTTGCAGCCAAGCAAGCAGGGCGGTGCATAAGTTGCCGATGTGCATCAATCCGGAAGGTGTGGGAGCGAAACGTCCGCGTATCAAAGGTCATCACCTTTAACATTTGTATTATCATCTATGATAGTGCAAACAGAAACATAAAAAAAGCCCGGCAAGACGATTCTCACCGAACTTTAGTAGCGTATGTAATGGCGGAGCTGACGGGATTCGAACCCGCGGTCTCCTGCGTGACAGGCAGGCATGTTAGGCCTCTACACCACAGCTCCATGTTGGACACAAGAGGTATCATACCACGGCTGGAACAGTTTGTACAATTGTATATTTTGTGAACGATGAATGTTTGCTGAATAATGTGAGCGTTCGTTGGTCAGATAAAATAAAGTTTTTCAATATGAAACGACGGAGGTGGTAAAAAGCGTGAATGTTCGACGGTTTTTGAGGTGAAATGTGGAAATCGGCGCGAAACAGAAGAATCAACCATTCAAAGTTGGAGAAACCGCTCCCCATCTGGTATACTTGGGCTGCTGCTTGACTCACCAAAAAACGATTGAAAGGGAATAATATGGCTGTTTTTACTCTTCTCCCTCCCTTCTATGAAAAGCCGCCTTTCTCAGACGCCAACATCTTTTTAGAACGCATCGCACAAGAGTTTTCCATTTTGATTGAAAGATATGCGTACCTGAAAGACGCCTTCGATCATGACGTCTTTATCGTGAATGAGGAACTGGTGTTTCGGTTTCCACGAACGAGGCGAGACACCGACTATCTTCCGTATGAAATTGCCTTTCTGAATGATATGAAAGACAAAATGAACGTTGTTCTCCCGGACTATTCCTTTATCCCAAAAAGCGGTGATTTTGCAGGGTACAAGATCATTCCGGGCACGATTCTTGCCCCCTGGATCTTCAAGAACTTAAACCGGAAGGATAAAGAGGCGGCGGTCACCCAACTGATCGAATTTATCAATAGGTTTCACCACATGGATCTGCATGACTTCGCGCAGTACCAGCCGAGAGAAAGAGAGGATTTTATAGCCATAGAGCAGAGAATCGAAAAAGAACTCGTAGAGAAGCTCTTTCCAAAACTCCCCTGCAATGAGGTTGAGATTATCAAAAACTTCTACATAGAAGCTCATGAGCTCTTCCAAGATATTCCCAATAGGTGTGCGACCCACGGTGATCTATATGCTTTCAATGTTCTCTGGGACAGAGATACCTCTCAAATAGGTGTGATCGACTTCAGCGATTTACTCATAGGAGACCCTGCCAAAGACTTTGAAGTGTTTTATGACTATGGACGGGAGTATGCTGAGATGGCATATCAGCTCTATACCGGGCCAAAAGATCAGGACTTTTTAAGGCGAGTTGAAACATACTACAAACTCCATGCAATTTATACCCTTCTGAGTAGTCAATTAGGGGCGCTCATCACTTTTGAGCATGCTCACCTGCGCTTTAGACAGAAATTTCATCTCTGAGGCAGTGCATATCGGACATTTTCAAAGTACATGCCCAAAAAAACACCGCGATCATGCTTACCAAGGTCCCCAGTATGCACACGCCGAACCACCCCGCCCAAGAATAAATCCAGGTCGACGCTACTGCACCTGTTGCGCTTCCAAAGGAATAAAAGATCATGTACCCTGCGGTTAGCCTGCTCCTCGCTTCTGGACGAGTACTTAATATCATACTTTGATTAGTAACGTGAAC
>NZ_JAEMXM010000031.1 GCF_016482785.1 Paenibacillus alkalitolerans
GTTTCATTGTGGAACAAGCGCTGCCATTTATCCGCCTCCTGATTCCGCACGAAGCGGGTAAGTCCTTGTAGGCGAAGTTTTTTCTTGAAACATAAGAATATACCTTTCATATCGCAAAAATTTATAAATCGTCGAATTAAGCCCCGCAGCCTGTTCAGGCTTACGGGGCCTCATTCGCTTCGACTCTGTTTCTGTCTCTCGTAATACCGCCGCATTTTCCCGGTTTCCGCAATCCCGCATACTGCTCCAACGACGGCTCCGGTGTATTCCCCGAACAAGCGGGTCCGCGGACGGATCGAAACTAATCCTTCAATACAAAGTCGCCAAGCCTGTTCCCGCTTTTCAACTTCAACTTGTAAGACGTATCGGTTCCGGGTACCCCAACGTCCAGATGGACGGCTCGTATCCACCCGCCTCTTTCCGCCCCGATGTCGGCTTCCGAATAGCTGTAATTCGCTTTTTTTTCGATTTCGGTGAGGTGCTCGATATATGTATCCAATCGTCCCAGTTGAATTTCAAGCAATTCGTCTAGGATCGCTCTGTCGGGATGATTTTGAATGAGCTGCCGTAGATGGGGATGACACAGCACGCCGCGGTTGCGGTATCGTTCTTTGAAGTCTTCATCCCCCTCATAATAATCGATGATGGATTCCACATACCTCAGCTCGCACGATCTGGCCATTTCACACAGCGGACAGCGATTGTTGGATGAAAAGCTGTCCAAATAACGAACGGTTTCCGTGTCCGTCTTCTTCTTCGGTTCCTCTTTAATGCCTTGCAATATCGATCGTATACGCTGAACGGGGCTTTCTTTACTGACAGCTTCGCCGATCTTATTTCTCTCATTCATAAAAAGTTCCAGCGATGCCCGATGCTGCTCCAGCAGACCCCTGTACATCACGGCATGGGCCACAGGGTCTCCCGCCTCCCTCACCTGCCAAGCATGATGGTTGCAATAGCCTTTGGCACGTATGTAAGATCCCCTTAGCTCCGTATCGGTGAAGCCTTCCCGAAGAATAACCTTGACAGCGCGGTCGATTCTTTGTTCCACAAGCGTGCACACGGCGCAAGTTCCGTGCTGCAACGCATCCCGCAAATCATGATAGAGAACGTATTTGTCCATTGTATTACCGCCTTCCGTGGAGTTGAGGTTATTATTTCCTCCACGTGACAGGACATGCGCTGCAACGAGAAATAGGGAGTTATGTCCCTTCGAGCCTTGTTTTGTCGCCTTTCCCGACTTTTAAGCATACGGGACCCGACTAAATGTACGGATTGGCTGACTAATGGACGATTTCAAGGCGTGAAGATGGCTGAATTAAGCAGCTTTACCCTGATTAATTGTCAGGAAAGGCGACTAATAGAATGAATAAACCCTACTGATTTGTAAGCCAAAAGCCGATTATGTACACATTAGTCGACTTTCCTGACAATTAACACGAGTTAGGCTGTCTATTAAGCCGGTTACTCTGACTATTGCCGCACCAAAAAACCGCCGCCCGAAGGCAGCGGTTAATGACAGCTATAGATCCCGGTTCTTAACGTTAATCCGCAAGAGCGCGCGCTCAAGGGCGCGTTCCGCGCGGCGGAAGTCGACGTTTTCCTGCTGCGCTTCGCGCAAACGCGCTTCCGCGCGTTCACGGGCCCGCGCAGCGCGGTCCACATCGATTTCTTCCGGAAGCTCGGCGCTTTCGGCCAAAATGATGACCTTATCTTTCCGAACTTCCATAAATCCGCCGTGCACGGCGATTACATGGTCTTTCTGCCCTTCGATCTTGGCTGTGACGGCAGCGATGCGGAGGGGAGTAACAATTGGAATGTGGTTAGGCAAAATGCCGAGTTCCCCGTCAATTCCCTTAGCAATCACCATCTTCACTTCTTGCGAGTAAATCTTTCTCTCCGGCGTGACGATCTCCAACAACATTGTGCTCATGGGCTATATACCCCCGATCACAATTTCTTCGCTTTTTCTACTGCTTCTTCGATGGTGCCAACGTAGAGGAAAGCGGCTTCCGGAAGGTCGTCGTGTTTACCTTCGAGAATTTCTTTGAAGCTTCGAACCGTTTCTTTAACCGGCACGTACTTGCCCGGCTGGCCCGTGAACTGCTCGGCGACGTGGAACGCCTGGGACAAGAAGCGCTGCACTTTCCGTGCGCGCGAAACGGTCAACTTGTCTTCATCGGACAATTCGTCCATACCGAGAATCGCAATGATATCTTGCAGTTCCTTATAGCGGGCGAGAAGACGCTTCACGCCTTGCGCCACTTCATAATGCTCATGGCCGACAACTTCCGGCGTCAAGATTCTGGAGCTGGAAGCCAGCGGATCCACCGCAGGGTAAATGCCGAGCTCCGAAATTTTACGCTCCAAGTTCGTCGTTGCGTCCAAGTGAGCGAATGTCGTCGCCGGCGCCGGGTCGGTGTAGTCGTCAGCAGGAACGTAGATCGCCTGGATCGATGTAACCGAACCCTTCTTGGTCGAGGTGATCCGTTCTTGAAGCTGACCCATTTCCGTCGCGAGCGTCGGCTGGTAACCTACCGCGGACGGCATCCGTCCGAGCAACGCGGACACTTCCGAACCGGCCTGCGTGAAACGGAAGATGTTGTCGACGAACAGAAGAACGTCGCGGCCTTCTTCGTCGCGGAAAAACTCAGCCATCGTCAGACCCGTCAAGGCAACGCGCAAACGCGCTCCCGGCGGTTCGTTCATTTGGCCGAACACCATCGCGGTTTTGTCGATAACGCCGGAATCTTTCATCTCGTGATACAAATCGTTACCTTCGCGAGTCCGCTCGCCGACGCCGGCAAATACGGAGATACCGCCGTGTTCTTGAGCGATGTTGTTGATGAGCTCTTGGATCAATACGGTTTTGCCTACGCCCGCGCCGCCGAATAGTCCGATTTTACCGCCCTTCGCGTACGGTGCAAGCAAGTCGATAACTTTAATGCCGGTTTCAAGAATTTCCGCTTGCGTGGACAATTCCGCGAATTCCGGAGCTTCGCGGTGAATCGGCAATACCGCGTCTCGCGACACGTCGCCGGCGTTGTCGATCGGATCGCCAAGGACGTTGAATACGCGTCCGAGCGTAACCGCACCTACCGGTACGGAAATCGGAGCTCCGGTGTCGGCGACTTCGCCGCCGCGCACCAAACCGTCCGTCGATGACATCGCGATCGTACGGGCGACGTTATCGCCTAAGTGAACCGCCACTTCCGCGGTAACGACCGCGTTAGCGTCGCCGGCGGTGCGATACAATTTAATCGCATTGGAGATTCCAGGCAGTTGACCGCGCTCGAACTCTACGTCGACGACCGGCCCCATGACCTGAAGAATGCGTCCTTTGTTCATCGTTTACCCTCCTTGCTCGTAATGGAGCACTACGCGTCAATCTCACGATTGACTTCTTGCTCGTGATAGAGCACTACGCGTCAACCGAAGGTTGACTCCTTGCTCATGATAGAGCACTTCGCGTCAACCGCCAGGTTGACTCTTTGCTCTCTATAATCCCGTTAACTACCCTTGCGCGTTCGCGCCGGCTACGATTTCCGAAATCTCTTGCGTAATGGCCGCTTGACGCGCCCGGTTGTACTGCAGCGTAAGCGTCGAGATGAACTTTGTCGCGTTCTTGGTCGCATTGCTCATCGCCGTCATCCTCGCGCCGAACTCACTCGCTTTGCCTTCGAGAACAGCGCTGTAAATGAGCGTTTCCGCATAACGCGGCAGAATATGATCCAGCACGACTTCGGGACTCGGTTCAAATTCGTAGCTCGCGGTAACGCCTCCGTCCGACTTCACTTCCCCGAGCGGGAGAAGCGTCTTATCGACAGGCTTTTGCGAAATCGCCGAGTGGAACTCGTTGTACACCATCACCAACTGGTCGATCGTGCCTTCTTCGTAAGCTTTCACCGCAGTCGCGGCGATGTCTTTAATATCCGAGAAACGGGGGAAATCCGGCAAACCGGTCGTTTCGAACGCTACGGGTATGTCACGGCGGCGAAAGAAATCGCGTCCCTTGCGCCCGGTGACGAAGATCATATATTCGTCCTTCGAGCCGTGCTTCTCGCGAAGCGCCACCATCACTTTCCTCAGCAGGTTCGCATTGTAGCCGCCGGCCAATCCGCGGTCAGAGGTGATTACCAAGTAACCCGTCCTCTTAATGGGACGCTTCTCAAGCATCGGATGCTTGACGTCGCCGCCGGCGGAAGCGATGCTTGCGATCACTTCCCGAAGCTTGTCGGCGTATGGACGTGCCGACTGGGCCGCGTCCTGCGCCCGCTTCAAGCGTGCAGCGGCGATCATTTCCATCGCTTTCGTGATCTGCTTCGTGTTCTGTATGCTTTTGATCTGCCGTTTAATATCGCGAATGCCTTTAGCCATGTCTATTCACTCTCCTTCCGCGCTTACGCCGAAACGGAGAAGCCCTTTTTGAACTTTTCCACCGCTTCCGTAATGAGCGTTTCGGTGTCCTTGCTCAAATCCTTCGTATCGCGAATCGCGCCGAAGATTTGAGGGTAGTTCGCATCGACATAGGCGAGGAAATCTTTCTCGAAACGGATTACATCGCCAACCGGAATATCGTCGAGGAAGCCTTTCGTCGCGATATAAATCGAAACGACTTGCTTCTCAACCGGCATCGGTTCGTGAACGCCCTGCTTCAATATTTCCATCGTGCGGGCGCCGCGGGTTAAGCGGGCTTGCGTCGATTTATCCAAATCGGAGCCGAACTGCGCGAATGCGGCGAGCTCGCGGTATTGTGCGAGGTCAAGACGCAGCGTGCCCGCGACTTTCTTCATCGCCTTGATTTGCGCGGAACCGCCGACGCGGGAAACGGAAATACCGGTATTAACCGCCGGACGCTGTCCCGCATAGAACAAGTCGGATTCCAAGAAAATTTGTCCGTCCGTGATCGAGATCACGTTCGTCGGAATGTACGCCGATACGTCGGAAGCTTGCGTCTCGATGAACGGAAGCGCCGTCAAGGAGCCGCCGCCGAGCTCGTCGTTCAATTTCGCCGCGCGCTCGAGCAAACGGGAGTGCAAGTAGAATACGTCGCCCGGATACGCTTCGCGTCCCGGAGGACGGCGGAGCAAGAGGGACAATTCGCGGTAAGCCGCAGCTTGCTTCGTCAAGTCGTCGTAGATGATCAAGACGTGCTGGCCTTTATACATGAAATATTCGCCCATCGCGCAGCCCGCGTACGGTGCCAACCAAAGAAGCGGAGCCGGCTCGGAAGCGCCTGCGTTGACGACGATGGAATATTCCATAGCGCCGTGACGGCGGAGCGTTTCCACAACTTGCGCAACGGTGGATTGCTTTTGGCCGATGGCAACGTAGATACAAATCACGCCGTTGCCCTTCTGGTTAAGGATCGTGTCGATCGCAATCGAAGTTTTACCCGTTTGGCGGTCGCCGATAATGAGCTCGCGCTGGCCGCGGCCGATCGGGATCATCGAGTCGATCGCTTTGATGCCGGTTTGCATCGGCTCGTGAACCGATTTCCGGTCGATAACGCCCGGCGCCGGAGATTCCACCGCACGGGCTTCCGTCGTCTCGATCGGTCCTCTGCCGTCTAACGGCTGGCCGAGCGGGTTCACGACGCGGCCGAGCATCGCTTCGCCGACCGGAACTTCCATGATACGTCCCGTACGCTTAACTTGCTGGCCTTCTTTGATTTCTTTGTAAGGACCGAGAATAACGATACCTACATTATCTTCCTCGAGGTTGAACGCATAACCCACAGTACCGTTCTCGAACTCGAGCAACTCCCCGGCCATGACGTTCGAGAGCCCGTGCGCGCGCGCGATACCGTCGCCGATCTGGATGACGGTGCCGACTTCGACCACGCGAGCTTCGGATTGAAACTGTTCTATTTGCTGCTTAATCAGCGTGCTGATTTCTTCGGGTCTGATACTCAATGAACCTCACCCCTATCGTGCTTTATTGAACGATCTTTCCATTTCGGCCAACTGCGTAGCCAAGCTGCCGTCATACAGCGTGTCGCCGATGCGGATACGGACACCGCCAAGGAGCGACGGGTCGACAGCCGGCTCCACGGTTATTTTCTTTCCGGTTAACGCGCTGAATTGCCGCGCGATTTCATCCTGTTGTTCTTCCGTCAGTTCGAACGCTGAAGTTACCGACGCTTTCGCGCGGCCGAGCGCCTCGTCCGCAATCGAAATATAAGCGGAGAGTACCGCGGAAATCGCCGAACCGCGACCGCGTTCAACGAGCAGCTGAAGCGCGTTCATCACGTGGTCCGACACCTTCCCGCCGACAGCGTCCTTCAACGCGCGAATCTTTACGTCGCTGCCGATGTTCGGATGGTCGAAGAACGCCCGCACTTCCGCATTGCCGCCGATCGCCTCGGCTACCGCCGCCAATTGCGCTTGCGTCTCTTCAATCGCACCCTTATCTTTCGCCACTTCGAACAGCGCTTTCGCGTACCTCTTAGCCGCTACCGCCGCGCCGCTCATCGGTTCCCTACCTCTTTCAGGTACTTGTCGATCAGCTGGTCTTGCGCCTTCGGATCGACTTCTTTCTCGATAATCTTGGAAGCGATCTTGACGGACATCTCGCCGACTTGACTGCGAAGCTCCGCAATCGCTTGGTTTTTCTCGTTGACGATATCCTGCATCGCGCTTTCTTTCAAACGCTGAGCCTCAGCCTTCGCGGCTTCGATCATTTCCTCCGCCGACTTCGTGCTGATCTTGCGGGTTTGCTCAACGATATCTTGCGCTTCCTTGCGGGCTTGTTCGATCGCTTTGCGCTGTTCCTCCAGCAAAGCGGAGGCTTCCTTGCGGCTTTTCTCCGCTTGCTCGATTTCGCCGAGAACGTGAGCCTTGCGCTTCTCCATTACGCTGAACAACGGACCAAACGCATACTTATTTAACAGTAAATAAAGAATCGCGAACGCGACAATCGCGAATACCGTTGATTCCCAATGGAAATCCATGTGGGGGTCACTCCCTTCTTTAAGGCGTTCATTCGCAGTCTACGCGGACACCGGGCGAGGCAAAACGAAGGCGCGGAGGCGTTTGGCCATCCCCGCCGAACCTCGCCGGCACTTTCTAAGCAGTGCCTATTAAGCTGCGCCGTAGAACAAGAATGCCAATACGACCGCGATGATCGGAAGAGCCTCGACGAGAGCGACACCGATAAACATTGTCGTTTGAAGCGAACCTTTCAATTCCGGTTGACGAGCGATACCTTCGACCGTCTTGCTGACGATCATACCGTTACCGAGACCTGCGCCGAGCGCACCCAAACCAATTGCGATAGAAGCCGCCAAAAATGCCATTGCACCCATGAATAAAATCCTCCTTGACCTATTGAAAGGTTTATTTAATGTATTGTGTATCCCTTACCTGCAATACAGGCCGAGCCGCCCCTTAATGGTGAGGGGTATCGAGCTCTTGGGACAAGTACACCATCGTAAGCATGACGAAGATGAACGCTTGAATCGCGCCGACGAAGAGCGAGAACCCTTGCCAGATGACCAGACCCGGAATCCCGAATACACCTGCGCCGATTAATACCGCGATCAGAACTTCGCCTGCAAAAATGTTCCCGAACAAACGAAGACCGAGCGTAAGCAGCTTGGCCGCCTGCTTCAGCAGGTTGAGCGGGAAGAACAAAAAGTGCGGTTCGAAATAGTGCTTCAAGTAATGCTTCGTGTTTTGCGTCAATCCTAAGAAGTGTACCAGTAAGATCGTGATGAGCGCGAGTCCCATCGTGACGGACGCGTCGGCCGTCGGCGACTTCCACCAGACCACTTCCGCGTGCGGATGATGGTTGCCGGCTTCATGCTGCTTGTGCAGCGCCTCGGTAACCGATTTCACTTCATACCCGAATACGCTGAATTCTTTGTCGTGTTCGGTAACGACAGCGAACGGCAAGCCGAGCATGTTCCCAATGAAGATGAACATGATGAGCGTAAGCCCGAGCGAGACGAACTGCTTGCCGATCTTCATGTCCATTGTGCTGGAAATGATGTTGCGCACGAAATCGACGACCCACTCCATAAAATTCTGAAGCTTCCCGGGATTCGTCACGGACAAATTCCTTACGGACATGCGTGCAAGTACAAACACGATAATACAGGTGACGGTAATCATGAGGATCGCCGACAAGTCGATGCTAAATCCGCCTACGTCAATAATCGGTGATTCATGCATGTTTCATTTTTCACCCCTTTCCGCGAGGAATACCAAGAAAACCCAATAGGAGTGTTGCCAATTGCGTCACAAAGTATCCGGCGATGACCGCATAAAGATTGATGCCGGGAACTCTCAAAGCGATCACGACCGCCAGAACCGCTACCGCCGCTCTCGTAAGAAATCCCAGATTCGTACGCCGGTACGACTGCGCCGCGGCGCTGTCCGCAATTCGTTTCACCTTACGAAACAGATATATCGCGTTGACCCAGCCGGCAAGCGCCCCGACCGCAAGACCTGCGGCAATCGGACGCGCCGTAGGGAACAAAGCCCAAGTTAGGAGGCAAAAGGACAAAAAAAAGAAGATAAACCTCGTAACGGACCGAAGATGAACGTTCAAATCATCCATCGGCGCCCTCCATGAACTTTTTGATAAGTAGGATGACGCTCCAGACGCCGGCCGCAATTCCGAGCAGCAGTCCCGCAACCATCCACAAGACGCTGCCCGTCAAGCGCTGTATGTACGAGCCGAGAAAAAAGCCCGCCAATACGCAGACGACAAAATCGATCCCGAGAGCATTTACTATTAAAAACGTCTTCCAAGGCCGTACTGGTTTCTTCTTCGGTTCCTTGTTTTCCGCTTTCATCCCTGTAACCCTCACTAATTGTAACGAAGTGTGAGAAGCTTTGTCAATTCTCCTAATTTCAAACATTCCGTGAACGACCGACCCAAAAACCCTTATGCGGCAATAGTTTTCGGCCTTTCACAACCATACAGTACAACTGTATGCTGTTAACTTTGGCGCTTATGGACGAAACGGTTCAGGACGCTTGTCCGAAACTCCGAAATGGTAAAGGACCGCTTGCACGATTCGCTCCGATGCGCGAGCGTCTCCGTAAGGGTTTGCCGCCCGGCTCATTCTCTCGTACAGCGCCTTGTCCGTAAGCAGCGCCCTCGCGCGTTCGTAAATGCGGTCTTCATCCGTCCCGACGAGCTCAAGCGTGCCCGCGTCGATGCCTTCCGGACGCTCCGTCGTGTCGCGAAGGACAAGCACCGGAACTCCGAACGAAGGCGCTTCCTCCTGCAATCCGCCCGAGTCCGTCAAGATCAAATGCGTATGCGGATAGAAGTTGTACATTTCCTCGAGGTCGAACGGATCGACCAGCTTGATTCGCGGATGGCCGCCGAGCATCTCGTGAGCCGGCTCTTTCACCGCGGGGTTCGGGTGAATCGGGTACACGACCGCGATATCGTCGAACTCGTCGGCGATGCGCCGAACGGCGCGGAACACTCTGCGGTGCGGTTCTCCCTGCGACTCGCGGCGGTGCGCGGTCATGAGGACGAGCCTCTTCCCTTGCGCCCATTCAAGCAGCGGGTGACTGTAATTTTCCTTCACGATGTACCGGCCCACGTCCGTTACTGTGTTTCCGGTAATGTAAATCGCGTCCTCCGGCTTGTTCTCCTTGCGGAGATTGTTCGCCGACCAGTCCGTCGGGGCGAAATGCAGATCAGCAAGCACGCCCGTCAACTGCCGGTTCATCTCTTCCGGATACGGCGACAGCTTGTTCCATGTGCGCAAGCCAGCCTCTACGTGCCCGACCTGGATTTGCTGCAGGAACGCCGCAAAGCTGGCAAGGAACGTAGTGATTGTGTCCCCGTGAACAAGCACGATATCCGGCTTTTCTTCCTTCAGCACCGGCTCAAGCCCTTGCAGGACGCGGATGCTCACTTCATTCAACGTTTGGCGCTGTTTCATTACGTTTAAATCGTAATCCGGCCGGATATCGAACGTTTCAAGTACGCTGTCCAGCAATTCCCGGTGCTGCGCCGTCACGCAGACGACCGAATCGATCGTTTCTTTATGCTTCTCAAGCTCGAGTATGAGCGGGGCCATCTTAACCGCTTCCGGCCTCCCGCCGAACACCGTCATGACTTTAATGCGTTTGGTCATCGGTTTCCCTCACCTTTTTCGTAAAATCACTGTCTTAATCAGCCGAGAGGACTCCCACTTCTATAAGGAGAAAATCGGCTCTTCTTTGGATTTATCCGGAAATTAGGTGTTGCTGTTGTGGGTAAATATGGTATAATCTTGATAGGAACGTATGTTCTATGACAACTGAACATTGCGATTGTAGCAGGTACACCATGGCTCTGTTACGTAAAATGTTCAAGCCACCGTAAGAGCCGAGGAAGTGCTGAAGTTTTAATGTTCCAACAGGCTCAAAAGTAGTCCCAAAGGTTTGTCCGCGATTGACACACCAGAAAACCCCATTTCAACTGGAGTAAATGGCGGGAGTATTCATTTCGTTCCGAACAAGCGGTCGCCGGCGTCGCCGAGACCGGGAATGATGTAGCCGTGATCGTTCAAGTAATCGTCGATGGCTGCCGTGTATATATCGACGTCCGGATGCGCTTCCTGCATCGCCCGCACGCCCTCCGGCGCCGCGATCAGACACATGAGCTTGATTTGGACGCAGCCGCGCTTCTTCAAGAGGTCGATCGCCGCGATCGCAGAACCGCCGGTCGCCAGCATCGGGTCGATGACGATCAATTCCCGCTCCGTGACATCGGTAGGCAGCTTGGCGTAATATTCCACGGGCTGAAGCGTTTCCGGATCGCGGTACAGGCCGATATGCCCGACTTTTGCGGCCGGCAGCAGCTTCAGGATACCGTCGACCATTCCGAGACCCGCGCGTAAGATCGGTATGAGGCCGAGCATACGGCCGGAAATAATCTTGCTGTCGGCCTCAGCCACCGGAGTTTTTACCTTGGTGCTCT
The DNA here is from genome assembly GCF_016482785.1 of Paenibacillus alkalitolerans. Taxonomy (GTDB): domain Bacteria; phylum Bacillota; class Bacilli; order Paenibacillales; family YIM-B00363; genus Paenibacillus_AE; species Paenibacillus_AE alkalitolerans. The sequence goes on from NZ_JAEMXM010000031.1 coordinate 10,933, forward strand.
CAAGCGGTATGTCACGGGTGATTTCGTACGCCATCAGCGTCGCCACCTCGTCGACCAATTCCCTGAAGTCTTTCGTATTCGTGCGCTCGTCGCGTATGTATGTAAGCTTGTGCTGGATTAGCGGATGGTCGCACAGAAACACTTTCCCCATGCGCTTAGGCCTCCTGACTATGGTCGTTATAAGCAAAAATCTTAACCATTATAACATTGTCCTACTTTGCATGCACCTATGCCCGGCCTTCTTAGGTTCTACCCCCTAGCAACAGTTCATAGAATCCTAATACTAGCGCAAAAGGACTCTATCACACCGCACAATCGGCAAGGAGAAGAGCAAACCATGAAATGGAAGCACGTCGGACGATTTCTCGCCGAAACGGCCGGAAGTTTGGCCAGGGCATTCGGAACGGTAGTTGTATGGTGCATTGTGGGCATTTTCGCGGTCGTCACGATCGTCTCTATTCTTTGGAAGATGGAAGATACGCCGGTACGCGGCTTGGAGGGAGCGGCGGCGTCTTTGCCGAGCGTAGTATTCATCGATATGCTCGGAATGGAGGTCCGGCAGCTGCCGCAGGACGCCAATTCGTCCTCGTTCTCCTCGGAGAAAGTGACCGGGTTTCTTACGCGGCTCGCTACGGGCGTCGACATCGGGGATCCGCGCACCCTGGCCGCCCAAGTGCTGCCGGGCGCTCCGAATAACGAATACGTGATTCTCGTTCGCGGCAAAGATACGGAGGCGCACGAATTCCCGTTGGAAATACCTCCGTCTCCGGATTTGGGGCTGCACGAGGAGCCTGCGGAAGACGGCAATTCCGGGCAGGATCCCGCGCAGCCGAATGACGGTACGCCCGGAACACCGGAGGCGGATCCGGAGCCGAACACGCCGCCGGCCGCCGACTTGTCCAAAAAAATCGCATTCGTCTATCACACCCACAATACGGAATCATACTTGCCCGAGTTGGACGGCGAGACGAAGCCGGATCGTGCCTATTCGCTCAAAGACAGTTCCATCACCGTAACGGCTGTGGGCAAACATTTAGTCGAGCGTTTGGCGGACAAAGGGATCGGAGCGCTGCATAACGAATCGGCCTACAGTTGGAAAACGGCTTACACGCAGTCAAGGAAAACAGTGAAAGCCGTTATGCAGAAAAATGCCGAACTGCAGTTTATCCTTGACCTCCATCGCGATTCGGCCCGAAGGGAGAAAACCACTCTTACGAAAGACGGCAAGACTTACGCAAAGCTTTGGTTCGTCATCGGCAAGAGAAATCCCGAATTTGAAAAAAATTTCAAATTTGCCGAAGAGATCAGCAGACGGGTGGATGAGAAAATTCCCGGTCTTTCAAAGGGGGTTGTCGGCAAACTGGAAGGATCGAACGGCGAGTTCAACCAATCCCTTTCTCCTCAAAGCGTGCTAGTCGAAGTCGGAGGCGTTGATAATTCGTTGGAAGAGGCGAAAAGGTCCATGGAGATCCTGGCTGAGGCGCTTGCGGAAATGTATTGGGATAGCGAAGAAACCGAGGAAGCGAGTGCGCCCGTTGCGTCCGCTCAAGAAGCGGAATCTCAGAAGAACCAATAACGGGTTTTATTTTCCTGAGGATTTGGTTACCTTAATTCCGAACAACCGGCGCATGACCGCTTAAGAAAAGAGGTAACGGAAGATGCAGATGGGAATGGGCGAAATGACGGACTGGCTTCTCGGCCATGTGAACGAATCCGTGATCATCCGCAAGGAAGAAGAAGGCGACGTGGATCAAGTAATGCTGGAATTAGAGAAAATATCGTACCGCGCGGGACAACCCGAAGCCGACGATTATGTGGATGACGACCGGATCATATTGCACGGCAAAGGAAAGATAGCCGCAGACGAAGAGGGCGGCGCCTCCGGCCTGCCAAGGAATTCTTACGAAATTGCGCTCGAGGGCGATTGCAGCGGCACATTGCAAAACAACGAACTGTTGATCCGCACGGAAAGAGCCGTTTACCGCGTCGCACCGGTCCGCCAATAAGCTTTCAACACGCAGCGTTCGCACAGGCGGACGCTGTTTTTTCTTTGCATGATTTCGCCAAAGCCGAGGGATACTGGTAACCGAGCATGAATCTTCATCAACGAGGGGGCACAGGCATGACTAAGAAATACCGTTCTTCCTTCCTGGCAATCCTGCTTCTCATCGGCATATTGGTTACATCTTGCGCCGGCGCGGCTGATGATAACGCGGGAGAAACGCCGCCGGCCGGCGACGGTGACGCGGCTGCCGGACAAGGCACCTTCTTGGAAAGAGCCATGAATAAAGAATTTGCCGGTACGGCGGTCAAAATGTTCGGTCCTTTCACCGACGAAGACGCCGTGAAATTCGACGCCGCGATAAAGCCGTTCGAGGAGCAAACCGGCATCGACATTCAATACGAAGGCTCCAAAGAATTCGAAGCGACGATCGCCATCCGCGTGAACGGCGGCAACGCGCCGGATATCGCGGATTTCCCGCAGCCGGGTTTGCTCGCGAATTTCGTCAAGGACGGCAAGGTGCTGGACGCCGGCACATTCTTGGACATGGACAAGTTGAAGCAAAACTACAACCAAAGCTGGCTCGACATGGCGATGATGGACGGCCCCAACGGCGATATTATGGCGGGCGTCTGGCACCGGGTTAACGCAAAGAGCTTGGTCTGGTATCCGAAGAAAGAATTTGAAGAGGCAGGATATAAGATTCCGCAGACGTGGGACGAGTTGATCGCCCTGTCCAACCAAATCGTCGAAGACGGCGGCACGCCATGGTGTATCGGCATCGAATCCGGCGCCGCCACCGGCTGGCCCGCGACGGACTGGCTGGAAGAGATCATGCTCCGCACCACGTCGCTCGAAAACTACGATAAGTGGACGACCGGCGAGCTTCCTTTCACCGACGAATCCGTAAAGAACGCCGTCAAGAAAATGTCTGAGATTTGGTTAAACAACGATTATGTGTACGGAGGACGCAAAGCGATCGTAACGACGTTCTTCGGAGATTCTCCGAAGCCGATGTTCGACAATCCGCCGGGCTGCTATATGCATAAACAAGGCAACTTTATTACGAGCTTCTTCCCTCCAGGCTTGGCCGCGGGTGAAGATTACAGCTTCTTCTACCTGCCGCCGATCGACGAACAATTCGGTAAGCCGGTCCTTGTTGCGGGCGACTTGATGGCCGCTTTCAACGACCGTCCGGAAGTTAGAGCCGTAATGGAATTTTTCACGACGGGCGAATCGGTGAGTGGCTGGGTCGCATCCGGCGGCGCGATTTCACCGCATAAGGACCTTCCGCTCGACGCTTACACGAACGAGGTCGACCGCGGCATTGCGGAGATTATCCTGAACGCGGACAGCGCCCGATTCGACGGATCCGACTTGATGCCTGGCGCCGTGGGCGCGGGCACGTTCTGGAAAGGCATGACCGACTATATAAGCGGCACGGTCGATCTGGATGAAGCGATGACGGAAATCCAAGCAGGCTGGACGACCGTGAAGTAAAACACGAAACGATAAGCGGCGGAGCCCTCCGCCGTTTTTTCTCTAGAAAGGTGGATTCACTCATGAACTCGACCGGACAACCTCCGAACCGGCGGAAGAAACAACCGTTTACCGGCCGTTTGGCGCTGCTCTCCGTCGTTGTGCCCGCGGCTGCCGTTTTATTGGTTTACGTGGTGTTTCGGTTTTTGCGGGACATAAACCAAGGCTTGCACCCGGTCGTGCAAACCGTCAGCGCCATTGTAGTAGGCGTCGGAGGCTTCGCGCTCGCGTACTTTGCCGTTCACTGGCTGGTGGAACGATATCCGGACTGGGTGAAAGAGCATGTCCAACCGCTCGTGTTTATCGGCCCCGGCATAGGCCTCCTCACCTGGCTGCTGTTCATCCCGACCATCCGGACGCTTTATTTAAGCTTTCTGGACGCAAGAGCGAAACGTTTCGTCGGGCTTGCAAACTATGTGACCGTGTTCACGGAACGGACGCTCGTCACCGCGCTTCGGAACAACCTGTACTGGGTCGTGCTGGGCACATTCGCTTGCGTATCGATCGGTCTGTTGATCGCAATCCTCGCCGAACGGAGCAAATTCGAAAGACTGGCCAAAGCGCTTATTTTCTTGCCGATGGCCATATCGTTCGTTGCGGCGGGCATTATCTGGCGGTTCATTTACTACTACACGCCCGGCAACCAGCCTCAGATCGGGCTGTTGAACGCGATCGTCACGGCGTTCGGGGGCGAACCGCAAGCTTGGACTTCGCTCGTTCAGCCGTGGAACAATTTCTTCCTCATTGTCATCTTGATTTGGATACAGACGGGTTTCGCCATGGTCATATTTTCAGCCGCGATCAAGGGCGTGCCCGACGATCTGTTGGAAGCCGGACGAATGGACGGAGCGAATGAAGTCAGAATCTTCTTCTCCATCATCATCCCGTTCATTCAAAGCACGATCGTTGCCGTCACAACGACGATTATCGTGTTTACGCTGAAAATCTTCGATATCGTCATCGTCATGACCGGCGGACAGTACGGTACGGAGGTCATCGCGACCCAGTTTTACCGGCAGTTCTTTACATACGGTAATTCCGGAGTCGGCTCAACGATCGCAATCGTTCTCCTAATAGCCGTCATACCGGTCATCATCTACAACTTGCGGACGTTCCGACAGGAAGGAGGATTCCGATGAAAGCTAAGGCGCGGAAAAAGCGGATAACCGCCGGACAAATCATTATTAATGCCGCATTGGCGCTCATCGTGCTCATCTGGACGATTCCGGCATTCGGCTTGCTGGTATCTTCGTTTCGAACCCCGGACGCCATACTCGGTTCGGGCTGGTGGACGGTTTTGCCGCACAGGGAGTATGCGATGGCCGAGCAAATCCAACTGCCGAAAGAAACATCGCTGCGCGCACCGATTGAAGTGCCGGGGTACGGAACGTATACGAACAGAGAACTGCTCGAGGGCGTGCCTTTGGAGGGAGGGCAGCGTCTCGTGTGGGCTGACCGCCGCGAGCGGCTACTGAACGTGGAGACTTTGGATTGGACCGCCAACTGGAGCTTTACACTGGATAACTACCGAAATGTGTTGACTGGCAAGACGTTTGAAGTCAATATCGGGGGCACAACGCAGACCGTCAGAGGAGACAACTTGTCGCGCGCCTTCCTGAATACCGTTACCGTTACGCTGCCTGCAGTCGTCTTTCCCATTCTTCTCGCGTCGTTCGCGGCGTACGGTTTTGCTTGGATGAGGTTTCCAGGCCGTAAATCGATGTTCGTCATCGTCATCGCCTTGCTCGTCGTACCGCTGCAGGTAGCGCTCATCCCGGTGTTAAGGGATTACACGACTCTAAACATTAACGGCACCTATTTGTCCGTGTGGCTTGCGCATACCGGCTTCGGCTTGCCGCTCGCCACGTACTTCCTGTTCAACTTCATCAGCCAGCTGCCCAGAGACATCTTTGAATCCGCGTTTATCGACGGCGCCGGCCACTATACGATCTTCACCCGGTTAATACTGCCGCTTGCGGTGCCGGCGATCGCATCCATCGGCATATTCCAGTTTTTATGGGTATGGAACGATTACCTGGTCTCGCTCGTCTTTCTTGGCAACCAGCCGAACGTGCAGGTGCTGTCCATGCGCCTCGCGGATATGGTCGGCTCCCGCGGCAACGATTGGCACCTGCTGACCGCCGGCGCGTTCGTATCGATGATTGTTCCTTTGATCGTGTTCTTCTCGCTCCAACGTTACTTCATCCGCGGGCTGCTTGGAGGCTCGGTGAAGGGATAAGATGCGGCTGCTCCTGAGGGGCAGCTTTTTTGCTCGGCTAGTGGCCTTTTGAAATTAGAGGACTAGAAAATAGAGGAACCACAGACCGTTATCGTAGCATTTTTGCCATATACCAAAACTATAGAGGAAGTAGAGGGTTTTATTCGAACGATTTAACTCGTCTTTTCCACATTTCCATCACAATAGCGCCCCCCAGTTCCTCTATTTTCGAAATTCTCCGGAAAACCAGGCTTACAACGCCCCCAACTTCCTCTATTTTCTCAATGACGCATTACATGGTGTTATCGTGTAACGCAAAGTGACCCACTGTAACACAAAGTGATGTAACACCCGACGTTACCCGCTACGGAAGCGAAATTCGGGCGATTACCGGATAATGATCCGACGGGTATTTCCCGGCATACCGGTCCCGATCGACGACGATACGGTCGATAAACACGTCTTCGGTGGTGAAGATGTAATCGATCGGTTCACCGCCTGCCCTGCCGCCGCGAAAGCCGTGATAAGTGGCGCCGACGGCCGCCGTGCCTCCGGGATACGCGCCGTAGGCGTCAACCAGCCGGCAAGGCGGGGCGCTTAACTGCGCCACCGCCGGACGGCGGGGCCGCGTGTTGAAGTCGCCCAGCAAGACGGCGGGCTCACCGGCGCAGGCGCGGCGCTCGATCAGGCGCGCCGCCGCAAGCGCCGCGCCGCGCTCGCGCGCAAGGCCGCTAATGTGGTCCAGATGCACATTGTAGACGGCCAGTCGCGCTCCCGAACCGTCGGCCGCTTCGAATGCTGCCCACGTGCATATGCGGGGGAATGCCGCACCCCATCCGCGGCTGCCCGGCTTCTCCGGCGCCGGGGAGAGCCAGAACGTCCCGTGCTCCACTGGCGTCCAATGCTCTTTCGCAAAGTAAATCGCGCAATGCTCGCCTTGGGAGCCTCCGTCCCGGCCCTCACCAATGCGCGCATAACCGGGAAGCAGCGAATCCAGCTCCTCCAGCATAAGCGGAAGCCCTTCTTGGGTGCCGATCAAATCCGCCCCGGCGGACAAAATCGCTTCCGCCGCGCCTCGCTTCCTGCACCTCCAAGCGTTGCGCCCGTCCATCCATGAATTCCTCCGCAAATTAAAGGTCATCACCGCTGTTTGCCGCATCGCCGCCGCCTCCTTTTTTCCCAAATATTATAACCTCTCGTAAAGGATTTTTTTGCCGGATGTCAGAAATTATTTATAACCAAAAAAACATTCGGGAGCCGTATGGAAAAAGAAATCGTATTGGGGCAAACAAAGCATAGCGGCGACGGCGATGAAGAAGCCGCATTAATCGAACGGGCGCAGCTTCTTCATGACGCCAAACAAGCGGAAGAAAAGGGATTGCAGGCATTGGAGCGGCTGCGGGATGCTCTGTCGCCGCTGCACGACGAAGCTGATCAATGAACCAAAAAAATTAACCGGATTCCGCAGGTAACGGGGGATCCGGTTTTGATTTCCATTCGTGCGCGTGCCTCCCAGGAGATGCTCGACAGCCTGCGAGCCTTCGTTTTCGTTACTCCGTTCGTTGATTCAGCAGTTCTTCGATCAATATGCCGTTGATTCGCAGCCCTTCTATTTTGCAGTTAGTCAGATTTACATTCGTCAAGTCACAACCGGTGAACGTGCTGCCGGCGACTGCGACATTATCGAATACGACAGGTTGATCCTTCGCACCTGCGTTACGAATCGTTACCCCGCTAATATTCGCTCCGTCGATCGTAAGCCGGCTCAAATTCGCATCGCTGATTTTGCCGTCCCTCATATTCATATCGTTGAAATGGCAGTTGCTTAAGTCCGCATAAGTAACTTTGACGCGGGGCAGGGAAATGTCGTGAAATGTGACGTTTTCCGCACGGCAGTCGTTGAATTCGGAGCCGGAAATATCCGAATTTCTAACGACAAGCTTTTGTTTGGGCTCCCTCTTGTCCAGTATTTCGATCAAAACTTCATTTTCATTCAAATCGTTCGCCTCGCTTTCGTTTTTTTAGGATCGCTCATTTTCGCCTGTCCGGTTAATAGATGCCATAAGAACAAACTTTTGGACATGTAATTTCAAAAATAATATTTTTGTACGATAAAAAGTTAACTCCGTTCATGGGACAGGAGCCTCGTTTGCGCTACAATAGTGCCATCACATGCATCAGAGGAGTGGCGGAACATGGCTAAATTTAATGTGGCTGTCGTCGGCTGCGGAGGAATGGCGAGGAAATGGGTCGAAGGCGCGCTTCGCCGTGACGATTGCGAAATTGTCGCTTTTGTCGACATAAATGCTGAGAACGCCGAGCGGTACCGGAACGAATTCGGCGTCGGTCAAACGTTCACCGATGTGCGGACGGCGATCGGGGCGACGGGCACAAATCTTGTGTTTGACGTTACGATACCGGAAAGTCATTTCACCGTTGTGACGACAGCTTTAGAGATGGGATGCGACGTGTTCGGGGAAAAGCCGATGGCCCATTCGATCGACGCGGCGCGCCGCGTAATAGAAACAGTCGAACGTACCGGACGCACCTATTCCGTGATGCAAAACCGCCGTTATATAAAGAACATCCGGGCACTTGGAGAAGCCGTAACTTCAGGCGTCATAGGAGAGCCGGGATTCATATGCGCCGACTTCTTTATCGGAGCGCACTTCGGCGGATTCCGCGAGGCGATGGATTCTCCGTTGATCCTCGATATGGCCATTCACACGTTCGATCAAGCCCGGTTCATTACGGGCAAAGATCCGGTCGCCGTATATTGCCACGAATTTAATCCGAAAGGTTCTTGGTATAAGGGAAACGCTTCGGCGGTCTGTATTTTCGAATACGCGGACGGTTCCGTATTTAATTACAGGGGATCGTGGAGCGCTGAAGGGCATCCGACTTCATGGGAAGCGGAGTGGCGCATCGTCGGAAGCAAAGGAACGGCCATGTGGGACGGCAAGAACGCGCCTTATTGCGAGGTTGTCATTCCTCCGCAGGAACGCGTCTTCTTGAATTCCTACAACCGGGTCGAGGCCGAAACGACTTGGACCGGAAGAGAGTACCATGACGGTTGTTTTGACGAAATGTTCGCCGCTCTGATCGAAGGCCGCCCGGCCGAAACCGACTGCCGCGACAATATCAAGAGCGTGGCGATGGTTTACGGGGCGATAGAGAGCGCAAGAACGGGCAAGAAAGTGATCTTGGGATAATCGGCGGAAAAGCACCCGCTCCCGGTGAAGGGAATGAGTGCTTTTTTTTATTCGGGTGGAACTTAAAATGTGAAAAGCGCGTTTGTATGATATACAAATCATATAAGGGAGATTATAGGAAGCAATGCTCAAAAAACTACTTTTACTTTGGTTATTTGCAATATTGGTTGGGGGGTGCGGGTTCGCGGATGATAAAGAGGCAGAGCCTGATTCATCCCAAACAGAAACGGTCGGCACGCAGCCTTTATCAGAGAAAACGGAATTAGCGGCTGCGGACGGTGTTACTCTTTACGGCGGCAAAGAAGAGGGTGGGGTTTTTAGAGTGATAACGATTAAAACCGGCAATACGGAAAAAAGCTTTTCCTGGTCGACGGTAACAAACGAGTCCTACTTTCCTGATCTTAAACTCATTGATACGGATCAAGACGGAAACGATGAGATTGTCATAATTGTAACTAAGGGGTATGGCACCGGTGTATATGATCAGGAAATTCATGTCCTTAACGAAGAGGATCTCTCTGAGATGCCTGTGGAAAGTGCAATTGAATTTATTAACGGCAGTGCGAAATCGGAAATTGTGAAGGCCTATGGCAAAATGAAGGTTACTCTCGATATTTCGGGTGAAAAGTTCGAACAGAGCTATGAGGAATCGTTTGCAGCGGTTTGGCATGACAAAGTCGGGTTCGGGTCGATTGTCCGTTATCAACTCGAGGACAATAAAATTGTTGCCGTTATCCCAGGCAATATTTCACCGGCTGGGTTTGTCGTTGATGTGAAGCTGGAGTACGGTGCTGATCTGAAGGTTGAGCATGTGGAGATTGTTGAAATATAAGTTGCATAGAAGCAAGACTACAATTAGAGGAAGTTTGCCTTGCGGCATAAGAATTCACCTTTTGCCGTTTATGACTCATCGTGCAGCCTTTTTTGATTAAAGGATTTTCAGGTACCTATTTATGATCATTGCTGCCTTTCAGCGGCGCATAGGGGATTTGCGGGTGCTTATTTCCACATAGTTCATGGGAAAAGCCGGCGTTCCGGCAAAAATAAGTCCCTGAAAATCCCCTATCGCTAACGCCGCCTCATCAGTACGGAGCAAATAAGTACCTCAAAGTCGCCTATTTACGGCTGAATTAATACTTCAAATTCGGGTACAGCGGATATTTCCCCGTCAGATCGTGCACCATGCCTCGCGCTTTCTCGATGACGGCAGCGTCCTTAGGCGACTTGAGCACCATGGCGATAATGCGGGCGATCGCGCGCATGTCGTCCTCGTTCATGCCCCGCGTCGTCACCGCGGGAGTGCCGATGCGGATGCCGGAGGTGACCATCGGGCCGGCCGGATCGTTCGGAATCGCGTTCTTGTTCGCGGTAATGCCGACCTCGTCCAGCACCTTCTCCGCTTCCTTGCCTGTAATGTTCAAGCTGCGGAGATCAACCAGCATTAAGTGGTTATCCGTTCCGCCGGACACGAGGTTGACGCCTTCGGACAGGAGCTGGTCCGCCATCGCTTTCGCGTTGGCCACCACTTGCGCCGCATGCGTCTTGAAATCCGGACGGAGCGCTTCGCCGAAGGAGACTCCCTTCGCGGCGATCACGTGCATGAGCGGACCGCCTTGCGTGCCGGGGAATACGGCCTTGTCGATCGCGGCCGCCCACGGCTTGCGGCACAGAATGAGGCCGCCGCGCGGACCGCGGAGCGTCTTATGCGTTGTCGACGTAACGAAGTGAGCGTGCGGCACCGGGTTCGGATGTAAGCCGCCGGCAACGAGTCCCGCGATATGCGCCATATCGACCATGAACAGCGCGCCTACATCGTTCGCGATTTGGCCGAGCGTTTCGAAATCGATGATCCGCGGATATGCGCTCGCTCCCGCGACAATCAGCCTCGGGCGGTGCTTGAACGCCAGCTTGCGCACTTGGTCGTAATCGATGTAATGCGTTTCTTCATTCACGCCGTACGCGACGAAATTATAAAGAATGCCGGATGCGTTCACCGGGCTGCCGTGCGTCAAGTGGCCGCCGTGCGCCAAGTTCATGCCGAGCACCGTATCGCCCGTATTGAGCGCCGCCAAATATACCGCCATGTTCGCTTGAGCGCCGGAGTGCGGCTGTACGTTCGCGTGCTCGGCCCCAAACAGCTGCTTCACCCGGTCGCGCGCCAAATCTTCAACGACGTCCACATATTCGCAGCCGCCATAATAGCGGCGTCCCGGATAACCTTCCGCGTACTTGTTCGTCAACACCGATCCCATCGCCTGCATGACCGCTTCGCTAACGATATTCTCGGATGCGATCAATTCCAAATTGCGCTGCTGCCTGCCCAGCTCCTCACCCATCGCCTTAAGCATGTCCGGATCTTGCGACCGCAAATGTTCCATGTTCGTCCACTCCCCAACTATTTGGTCTGAAATTTCGCTATATGTCTTCCATCGTAAGCGTCCCGGTATCCGAAGCGGCCGGCACAGGCTCAATGCCTTCCTGCGGCAGCGTGTAGACCGCCCTTATGCCGCCGACCAGCTTCGGGCGCGAATACGCGGCGTTCACCCGGGCGGCTCCGACAGTTCGTACCGACGGTCTGAACGGAACGGCCACCCGGCGAAGATGCATTCCGATGAGCGTCTCGCCGATGTCGATGCCCGCATGCGCCCGCACCTCTTCGACGATCACGCTGTCGGGCAGGTGGCGGTAGGCCCAAGCCGCCATCGCCCCTCCGGCTTTCGGCACGGGAACGACGCTGACGATCTCAAGCCCGTACCGCTCCGCGGCTTCCCGCTCCACAACAAGCGCTCGGTTCAGATGTTCGCAGCATTGGTAGGCGATGTAGCAGCCCGTCTCGTTCCGGAACCGCTGCAGCCCGGCGAACAATGCCGCCGCCACATCGGATGTTCCCGCCGTGCCGATCCGGCTGCCGAGAACCTCGCTCGTGCTGACGCCTGCCGCGACAAGCTGACCGGCACGCAATCCGCCGGCATCAGCCGTTTCCTTCGCGATCGTATACGCGTCGTCCGCCAAACTTTTCAAATCCAACTTAGTTTCCGCCACGGACATCCACCTCCCGCGATTTGTTTCGCTGCGTGTGCCAAGACGTAAACGGCGTTACGGATGAAGAGACTGCTGCGCCTCTAACGATGTCACCTTTGCGATACGGTTTTTGTGTCTTTCACCTTCGGAGAATTGCGCAGCGAGCCAAGTGCCGATTATTTCTTGCGCTAACCCGGGGCCGACCACTCGCTCTCCCATCGCCAACACATTCGAGTCGTTGTGCTCCCGCGTCGCTTTGGCGGAGAACACATCGTGAACAAGCGCGCAGCGTATTCCCGGTATTTTGTTGGCGGCGATCGACATGCCGATGCCCGTTCCGCAAATAAGGATGCCGCGGTCGGCTTCTCCGGAAATCACTTTGTTGCACACCGCGGACGCAAAATCGGGATAGTCTACCGAATCCGGCCCGTGGGCGCCGAAATCGTCCACTTCATGGCCTAACGAACGAATGAAATCAAGAAGTTCCGCTTTGAGCCGGTATCCGGCATGGTCCGCACCGATTGCTATTCTCATCGTACACGTCTCCCTTGCTTCGATGAATTATGGATAACCGCATTCGAACTAAATCAGAACACCTTTTCCAACCCATATTATACCCCAAGATGCAAAAAAGAGCATACGACACTTGCGTGTCGATGCTCTTGCCCAGGCGACCGGCGTATGCCCCGATGCTCCATTGTGGTGATCCACGAATGTCGCCAGTTACATCAGGGTCGACGTATGTTGACAACATCATATCGCATCCCGCCTGCATTGTAAAGAGGCAACGGCCGGCGCGGGAGGCGGTCTAATTCATATACTTGCGAATAATGATCCGGATCGCTTCCTCCATCTCTTGGGCAACCGCTTCGTATGTCTGGAGAGGCCCGCCGATCGGATCGCCGATATCGAAGTCGGGAAGCTTGCGTTCCAATTCATGTACCTGATTCCGTTCGTCCATAGTGACCGGTTGATTAAGCGCCATCTTCAATTGCAGATCGGCGATCAATGCTTCGCGGTCGCGCAGCAGCGCTACCGTATCCGGGTTGTCGTACGCAAACTCTTTAAGCGTGTACGTCTTTTCCACCGCTTGCGGGAAAGCTTCCAACAAGTAACGCTTGTGCTGCGACGTCATGGTAAAAATCGTATCGGCCCACTCCACCAGCTCCGCCGTCAGCTCCGAAGACTGGAACGAATGTCCGTCTTTGATCCCCCGTTTTTTCAAAACCGTTGCCGAATGCCGTGACATCGGCGCGCCGTTAATAGCGGAGACGCCGGCAGATCTGGCTTCCGCGTCGAATCCCTGCTCCTTCGCCAGCTTGCGGAACAGCGATTCCGCCATCGGGCTCCGGCACGTATTTCCGGTACATACAAATAGAAAATGCTTCACGAGCGATAGTCCCCTTTCCTTCTTTCGGACCGATGTGAAGCATGCGTGCATGCTATGTGTCTATTGTAAACCAAATAACGGTTAAATTAAAAACAAAATTCCAAATGCAAGCAAAATCGCCCCGCCCAGCGCTTCGCCGTACTCGCCGATCATGCGGCCGACCCCTCTTCCGATCAGCAGCCCTGTGGCCGACATTAAACCGCCGAACAACCCGAACATGATGACGGTCAAAATGAGGTCGGAAGCAAACATGCCGAGCGTTACTCCGACAGACAGCGAATCGACGCTCACGCTCATCGCAAATGCAACCAATCCGACCAAAGAGCCGTGATCTATGGACTGGACATTGTCGCCTCTTACCGAGCTGTAGATCATGTGGCCGCCGAGAGCGATCAATAACCCGCCGCCGACCATAACGGCTACGTCGCCAAGGAGAGTGCTTACATATTTCCCCGTGAAAAATCCGACCAACGGCATAAACACATGGAAGACTGCGATCGTCGAGCTGATCTTCGCGACGTTCATCAACCGGACGCCTCTCATCCCGACTCCGAGACTTAGCGAGAATGCGTCCATCCCGAGCGCCGCCGCCATGAGGAGGATGGTGAGCGTCTGCCCCAAATGTTCGTTAATTTCCGCCAAATCTTCCCCCTCCTGTTTGTCCGATTATCATTACACATGCTTATGCGGACAAGGAGGGAAACATGTCTTACGGCACGATAATCTTGCAGCCGCCGGCGGCCTTCTCCAGCCGGTTCATGAAGGCGAGGCCGAGACCGGAAACGTCGATGGCCTCGGCATATATGCGCGCGATGCCGCGGGCGTCGCAGTCTCTTAATGCGGCGTACAGCTTCTGCGCCGCAGCGGTTGCGTCGCCCCGGACGCCGAGGGCGGCGGTGTAGTCGGCGCGGTACGGCAGCGCCGCGCCGGGGGTTTGCGCGAACGCGAGCACCGCCGTTCGCAGCCCTTGCGCCGCGTCGGCGTCGACGCGCGCTTGAATGTGCGCGCGGACCGCATCCGCGGCGCCTTCCACCACGCACAAGCGCCCCTTCGGGGCGTAGTGCGTGTACTTCACGCCGGGGGAACGCGGAGCTCCCCCGGCGTCTGCGGCGGCGGTCGCGCCGTCCGCCGCCACAACGAATCCGGCGGCTCGCAGCGCTTCCGCCGTCACGCCACCGGGCCGCAGCACGCGTACGGCCCCGGTATCGCGGTCGACGAGCACGACCGTCGACTCCAGCCCGACGTCGGCGGCGCCTCCGTCGACGATACCGTCAATGCGGCGTTCCAGATCGTCCCGCACATGCGCGGCGACCGTCGGACTCGGCCGCCCGGAACGGTTGGCGCTCGGCGCCGCCACCGGCACCCCCGCTTGCGCGATCAGCGCAAGCGCAACCTCGTGCGCGGGCATGCGCACCGCCACCGAATCGAGCCCCGCCGTCACGCGGGGCGATACCGCGCCGGGCCGAACCGGCAGCACAACGGTCAGCGGCCCCGGCCAAAACCGCTCCATGAGCCTGCGCTCCGTCTCGCCAACCGACGCCGCCAGCGCTTCAGCCGCCTCTATACTCGCCACATGCACAATGAGCGGGTTGTCCGACGGCCGGCCTTTGGCGGCGAAAATCCGCTCCACCGCGCCGGTGTTCCGCGCATCCGCCCCAAGCCCGTACACGGTCTCGGTCGGAAACGCTACGAGCCCGCCCTCGCGCAGCATGGACGAAGCCTCCGAGAGCCGTTCCCGGAGGCTTTGTTTATCGATATTTGTTACATCCCATATGTATGTGCGTATCGCTGACATTTTGGTGATCGTCCGTCCTTTTGTGCAAATAGCCGTCTATTCTTCGCGAAACATTTGTACCCCCATCATAGCGAAAACGAGTCCGCGAAAGCAACTTCGGCGCCTGGTGTCACACCCTCACTGTGCGATCTGGGGCGGAGATCCATACATTTCGTTGAAAACCTTTCTAAACTGTACCGGTACAGACTCCAATTATTTTGATATTATCGGACATAATTCACTTATCTGTACCCGTACAGATACTGATAAATATTCTCAAACTACACTGTTACATATCATCTGTACCGGTACAGTTCATAAGGAAGCTTTGGAACGGACTATGCCGATTGACCCCGGTCTTCCCAGTTGTGATAAGCGGGAGAATCGGGAAAGGCGACTGCTCATTATCAAGCGAACCAAGCTTGTACCGTTTCCCACAATTCCGAGAACCAATCGAGCAGGAAGAACCGGTACTCCACCTCGGGAGATACTGCAGCGGTAGCCGTCACTTTCGCAAGCCCGCTTATGCCGGCCGCTTCTTCACCTTTCTCCTTCGGCGCTTCTCCTGCGGCCACATCCACGAAACAAAGCGGGGGAAACAGGACGCACCACCAATTTTGCCCGAGTCCGCTGCCGAGCGTAATCCGCAGCGCCTCGTAGGCGCCTGCCGGATATACCCGGTCGCCGTACACTTTCGTGGGGAACTGCACTACGCCGAGATCCACGTTGTAAGAATAATCGAACCCCGCTTCCTTCACCATGCGGCCGACAAGCAGCTCCAGCTCGGGCAGACGGGAGCGAACCGTCTGGCGGGCTTCATCCAAAGTTTGCGGTCCCGTTACCCATGCGTTCATCGATTCTATGACAGCATCGCGAATGCGGCGCTTGAGGATTTGATCGGCCGGAGCGTCCGAATCCGCGAGTATGCGGAGACGGATCGATTCTTGCGGAATCACGTTCGAACCCGAACCCGCAACCGCGGCGAACGCTGCATCCGTCTTGCTTTGCTCCCATGACATGACAAGCACCATTAGAGCGACATGAATAAAAAAGAATGATTTCCAAAACGATTTCATCGGGGCTCCCCCTCCTCAGCTTATAGCATCAGTATGGGCAGCCCCTGCCTTCTCTAAACCTATCACTCTAGCAAGCTATCAATTTTTCTTCGTTTCAAGTAGGGCATCACTTCGTCCGTTTCCATCCGGTAGGCGGAGGCATTGTACGTACGGGTCATTTTCAGCAATACAGGCTTTTCATCGCAATTTGCGCATGGCACAAACAGTATCACTTCGACGTATTCTCCGACTCCCGGTTGTAATGGAATCTTTATTCCGATTCCCCGGTTAGGAATCGGCTTTAAACCTAATTTACCCACAAGCCCTCTCACACTTATCCACGGAATCCACACACTTATCCCCAAACAATAGCACATATTAACACTTTCTTAACATTCAGCCGCCAAAATGTGTGCGTAACCCATCCGATTACCTACCCCTTCACCCGGCGCAACGCCAACACATGACGCTCGATACCCGCCAAATCCTCCACAATGAGCGTCTCTTCCCACCGGCCGGTTTCGGCCAGCATACGCTCCAGATCCCGGGCTTGCCCCATGCCTACTTCAAAGCCCACCAACCGCGGCCAGACGCCGAACCGTTCCATTTGCTCCAGCATGCGGCGATACGGCACCAACCCGTCCGCACCGCCGTCCAAAGCAAGATGCGGCTCGTACTCCCGCACCTCGACCTGCAGGCCGGCCAAATCCCGCGAAGGAATATACGGCGGATTCGACACTAAAATATCGATGCCGTCCGCACCGTACTCCCGTACCGCCGGTTCGAACAAATCCCCCTCGAGCAACGCGATCCGGCCGGCCACTCCGTTGCGAACGCAATTGCCGCCCGCAACTTCAAGCGCCGCCGGACTGATGTCCACAGCGGCGACCCGCCAAGAAGGACACTCCGACGCCAGCGACACCGCGATCGCGCCGCTTCCCGTCCCAATATCCACAGCGAGCGGCGAAACCCCGCAATCCGGAGGCCATAACTCTCGGCCTAAGGCAACGATACGCTCCACCAGCAGCTCCGTCTCCGGGCGCGGGATCAACACCGCCGGTGTCACTGCAAACGGCAATCCGTAAAAATACGTCTCGCCCACAATATACTGTACCGGCTCCCCCGCCGCGCGGCGCTGCAGCAGCACCCACAGCCGCTTGAACGCTTCCGCGTCCATCGGGTCGCTCCACAGAAGCAGCAGCCGCGTACGCGTCACGCCGAGAACATGCCGCATCAGCAGTTCCGCCGATGCCGCGTGCTCGCCGACTCCCCGCTCACGCAAAAAAGAAGAAGCCTTGATATAGGCTTCTCTTACCGTCATTCCGGCATCTCCTGTACTCACGCCGAATATTCCCCTCTCTCGGCCATATCCGTCTGGGATGCAACCGTCAAGGCGGACACAATCTCTTCCAAATCGCCGGCCAACACCTGATCGAGCTTGTGCAGCGTCAATCCGATGCGGTGGTCCGTCACCCGGCTTTGCGGATAGTTGTACGTCCGGATGCGCTCGCTCCGGTCGCCCGTGCCGACCTTCGTGCGGCGTTCGGAATCGTATTTCGCCTGCTCTTCCTGCAGCTTCTTCTCATAGATGCGCGCGCGCAATACGCGAAGCGCCATCTCCTTGTTCGAGTTTTGCGATTTGCCGTCTTGGCACGTAGCCACGATGCCCGTCGGAATGTGCGTCACGCGCACGGCCGATTTCGTCGTGTTTACGGACTGGCCGCCGGCTCCGCTCGAGCAGAACGTATCGACCCGGATATCGCTCTCGCGAATTTCCACCTCGACGTCTTCCACTTCCGGCATCACCACGACGGTGGAGGTCGATGTGTGGATGCGCCCGCCGGACTCTGTTTCCGGCACGCGCTGCACGCGGTGAGCGCCGCTCTCGAACTTCAATTTCGAATAAGCGCCTTTGCCCTTCACCATGAAAATAATTTCTTTGAAGCCGCCGAGATCGCTCTCGCTCGCTTCCATAACTTCCGTGCGCCAGCCCTGCGAATCGGCGTAACGGCTGTACATGCGGTACAGCTCCGCCGCAAACAACGCCGCCTCCTCGCCCCCGGCCGCGCCGCGAATTTCCACGATGACGTTCTTGTCATCGTTCGG
Organism: Paenibacillus alkalitolerans; assembly: GCF_016482785.1. GTDB lineage: Bacteria > Bacillota > Bacilli > Paenibacillales > YIM-B00363 > Paenibacillus_AE > Paenibacillus_AE alkalitolerans. The sequence continues at coordinate 29,250 of NZ_JAEMXM010000031.1, forward strand.
ATCCTTCGGCAGCAGCAGCACGCGGATGTTCTCCTGCAGCGCCTCTTTGCGCTCGGTCAATTCGGAAACTTCCATCTTCACCAATTCGCGCATTTCGTCGTCGAGCTTCTCGCCAAGCATGGTGCGGGCGTCATCCAACTGCGCCGACACCGATTTATATTCCTGATACGCGTCATACACCTCTTGCAGATCGGACTGCTCTTTGGAGTATTCGCGCAATTTCTTGCTGTCGTTCGCCACATCCGGATCGCAGAGCAGCTCGCTGAGCTTCTCGTACCGGTCTGCAAGCGCCTCTAGACGATCAAACATGGTCTCTCACCCTCTTATATAAGAATGACTTCATCCTTACAGTATATGTTGCGCAAAAAAACAATGTCAATGTACAAAAGCTTCCGCCCCGGCAACGAACCCTACACATTAAACCGGAAATGCATCACATCGCCGTCGCGCACGACGTATTCTTTCCCTTCGAGCCTCAGCAGCCCTTTCTCCTTCGCCGCGTTCATGGAGCCGCAAGCGATCAAATCGTCGTATGCGACAACTTCGGCCCGAATAAATCCGCGCTCGAAGTCGGTGTGAATGACGCCGGCCGCTCCCGGCGCTTTCGTGCCCGCGCGAATCGTCCACGCGCGCACTTCCTGGACCCCTGCCGTGAAGTAAGTGTACAGTCCAAGCAGCTTATACGCCGCGCGAATCAACCGGTCCAGTCCGGACTCGTTCAAGCCGAGCTCTTCCAAGAACAGCGCTTTGTCCTCGCCCTCCAGTTCGGCGATTTCGGACTCCACCTTCGCGCTGATCGGCACCACTTCCGCGCCTTCCGCCGCGGCAAATTCGCGCACCTTCGCCACATACGGATTATCGTCCGCGTTCGCAGCTTCATCTTCACTTACGTTGGCGGCATACAGAACCGGTTTCATTGTGATGAGATGCAGATCCCGCAACAAAAGCCGCTCTTCGTCCGACAGCTCCACGCTGCGCGCAGGCTTGTCGCTATATAACGCCTCTTTCACCCGCTCCAGCGCTTCCGCTTCGACCGCATACTTTTTATCGCCGCTCTTCAAGTTTTTCTTTGTCCGATCCAGACGCTTCTCCACAGACTCGACATCGGCCAAAATCAATTCCAAATTGATCGTCTCGATATCGCTCAGAGGGTTGACGCCGCCGGAAACGTGAGTAATGTTTTCATCCACAAAGCAGCGGACGACGTGCACGATCGCATCCACTTCACGGATATGAGCCAAAAACTTATTCCCCAGACCTTCGCCCTTGCTCGCGCCCTTCACCAATCCCGCGATATCCACAAATTCGAATGCGGTCGGCACGATGCGCTGCGGATTGACGATTTCAGCCAATTTCTGCAGACGCTCGTCCGGCACTTCAACGACTCCTACATTCGGATCGATCGTGCAGAACGGATAATTCGCCGATTCCGCGCCCGCTTGCGTAATTGCATTGAACAAAGTCGACTTGCCCACATTCGGCAACCCGACGATCCCCGCCTTTAAAGCCATCTATTTACAACTCCCGTTCGTTATTATTCCGTTATCATACCTGTACATTATATAGCAGGCAAAGCTTCAGCACAATTTGCTCCCGCTCGTTTAAACCTTTACACTTAGAATTGTAGACAGCATTCACAGAGTTATCCACAAAATTATACACACCATGTTAACAAAAGAATGTTTGTTCGCACCAGTTATCCACAGAATCGTCCTCGGAGGACCATTTTACCATGCAAAATGACGCGCAAAACCAACATATTCACTGGATGAGAGAGGCGATCGCCGAGGCGCGGCGGGCTGAGGCGATCAACGAGGTGCCGATCGGCGCCGTTGTCGTGAAAGACGGAGAAATTATCGGCAGAGGCCACAATGTAAGGGAATCGACGGCCGATCCGACCGCTCATGCGGAAATGATCGCCATCAAGGAAGCAAGCAAACGGTTGAATGCGTGGCGCCTTACCGATTGCGACCTGTACGTGACGTTGGAACCGTGTCCGATGTGTGCGGGCGCCATCCTGCAATCGCGAATTCGGCGTGTAATATACGCGACCCCCGATCCCAAGGCCGGCTGTGCGGGAACGCTGATGAATTTGCTGCAGGATCCGCGCTTCAATCACCGGACGGAGGTCGTTGCCGGCGTGCTGCAGGAGGAGTGCTCTTCCATGCTTAGCGACTTCTTTAGAAAGCTCAGAAAAAAACAGTGAGGTGTTTGAGAGCCATATGACGTTTACATATTTCCCATTCGACATATCGCAGCCGGAACACGCAAAGAGCGTAGTTGAACTGCAGCAATTGTCATATCCGGTGGAAGCGAAATTGATCGGACTCGAAACGATTCCCCCGCTTCTAGACACGCCCGATACCCTGATGAGCTGCGGTGAAACGTTCATCGGCTGCTTTGAAGGAGACCTGTTAGCCGGCGCCGTTTCCTACAAGCTGGACGGCGACACGGTCGATATTCACCGAATGATGGTGCATCCCGAAAGGTTTCGAAGAGGCATTGCACAATCGCTCCTGGATGCCGTTCTATCCGTTCCGGGAGCGCGCAAAGCGGTCGTATCTACAGGATCGGCGAACGTTCCGGCCGTCAAGCTTTACGAGAGAAACGGATTTAAAGAAACGGAAAAAGTCGAAATCGCGCCCGCCGTTACCATCACCCGCTTTGAAAATGATCTGTCCTGAACATCAACAAAGTAGCTGTTTTCCCCATCGTAGTTAGTGTATCATTGAATACGGACGAACAGGGCTTAATTTGATGATTCACCGGGTTGGGGAAGAACTTGCCGCCGCTCCTTAACTCTTGATATCCACAGGCCGGTATTTCCCGTCGGGGGCCGATTGATATGTTTGACGTCGTAATGCTATTGAAAAATATTCCGATTCTTGAAGACTTTGATCCCGAAGATTTGAAGGCAGTCGGTCCTTTGCTGAAGGAACGAAATTACAAGAGAGGGTCCATCCTCTTTTTCGAGGGGGACCCGGGGGAAGAATTATTCGTAATCGGATCGGGATTCGTAAAAATTTACCGCTTGGAACAAGCGCTGGATCAAACGAAAGAAATTACGCTGTCGCTGTTTAAAGACGGGGACTACTTCGGTGAAATGTCGTTGATCGAGAAGGATGGCACCCGCTCCGCCACCGCGGAAACGATCGAACCGAGCACTATATTTACGCTTTCGCGCAACGACTTCGTCCAATTTTTGGAGAGAAGTCCTTTGCTTTGTCTGAAATTGCTCGAAGTGACGATGAAACGGCTGCGCAAAGCGAACGACCAAATTCACGATCTCACGTTCTTGGACGTACGCTCGCGCATTATTAAAAACATCGATCGTCTCTCGGCCGAGTATGGCGTTGAGGCCGGCGGCCGCTTGCGGATCGATCTCAAGCTGACTCACCAGCAAATCGCCAACATGGTCGGCACCGTCCGGGAATCGGTAACGAAAGTGCTCCAAGAATTGCAAGATGACGGAATCATAACGATCGATAAGAAGCGTATTATTATATTGGACGCCATTCGTTTGAAGAAATCGATCCAATTATAACCGGTTTTTTTGTGCGAAATTGCTATGGCGCTTGGGTGTTGCAACCCGTTATAATTCATGTTAGATTAATATTTACTTCGTGCGCCCGTAGCTCAGCCGGATAGAGCGACAGTTTCCTAAACTGTGCGTCGCGGGTTCGAATCCCGCCGTGGCGCGTACCAAACCCTTGTGTATCAAGGGTTTTTCTTTTTTGTAACATAAACCGATTGCGTTCTTGCATCCCAGGCCACTGTGGCGTTCACCGCTTCGGCCAGTTCGCGCAGCGCCACATAACCGGATCCGCCGATCAGTACCGTCGGAAAGGGAATACCGTTGACGGTCACCATTCTCGCTTCTTGCTGCCAACCTACCGCAGCTCCCAAAGCTTCACCTGTCCGTCTGGCCGGAGTCCACGTCTGACCGTCGATCAGCCGGCCGTCGGTGATATGCTTGCCGTTAATACGCACAATGACGGGGTCACCGAGTTTCGGCTTCTGCAATGAGGCATCCGCGACCTGATCGAGAAACCATTCCTTTGTAATCGCGCTGCCCGGGCACGTTTTTCCGGGTTGCATCTCCCGGTGGAACCGGATATCTCCCGTAACGCGTCCCCACAAATACATGACTGCGCGGGTCAGACCGACAGACGTACTTAACTGCGGACCTTCCAGCTTCTCGTTCCCGTAATCAAAGTTGCCGATCATCTCGAACATGAAAGGGTGAACTCCGTCATTATCCGGATCGTTATTGCCGTATGCCGAGGCCGGCGGAACAAGAAGCGACCGGCCGTCCCAAATATATCCTTCCGGATCGATCGAAGCGTGCTGCGCGATATCTGTAAATCCTCTCAGCAGGTGCGCGCGCCACATGATCTGAATTATTCGTTCCTTATTCATCTCTTTCCGATAATCGGCGATTGTGGGCCTCCATGTGCCGTGAACGTGAATCTTGGAGAAATACACCTTGCCGGTATTCGGCCGCAAAACTTGTTCAATATAGTCGGGGAGCGTGTATCGTTTGAACTGCCGTTGAACCATAATGTTACTCATCTCCCTTCATTTCATTACGCGCCAGCTCATACTCGAGCTCGCGTTGATTATATACTATGATATATATCTAAAGGCAGTCCCGAATTATTGACTTCAAGCCGGCAGTTGACCCGATCTCTCGGGGCAGATCAATTTGTCCTATCCGCTTCAAACGAACGAAATCGAATAGCGACTGTATATTGGCAAACAAAGGAAGCGGTTACAAGGCAATCTATGTGAATATTCAAAAAATTTACCGCAAATAATACAGCTACACCAACAAGGAGGTGACACCAAATGCCACGAAGAAACGTACCGGTTGTACCGCAAGCTATCAATGCTTTGGAACAATTGAAGTATGAATCCGCGCGTGAAGTCGGCGTTCAAGTACCGCCGGACGGTTATTGGGGACATGTAGCCGCTCGCGATGCGGGCGCGGTCGGTGGAAGCATGGTTCGAAAGATGGTTCAGATCGCAGAGCAAACGTTGGCTGGTCGTCGTTAATTGCCGAAGCTGCGGTTGATTTCCTCCTGTCATATATTGCGTTAACCGGGAGCCTGCTCGCAGGCTCCCGTTCCTGTTTGGGCAATACGAAATAACCGTATTACTTTGATATTTTCCGGCCGATTCGGAAGCGAGTTCGGGAAGCAAGTTTCTCTTGATTTCGCAACTAAATCATGTTACATTATTCGATGTCGTCGCTATTAAAGCACGGCTTCGTCGAGACGTGGCTCAGCTTGGTAGAGCGCTTGGTTCGGGACCAAGAGGTCGCAGGTTCGAATCCTGTCGTCTCGATACCGTTAAATACAAGGAACTGCGGGCTTTGGCCCGCAGTTCTTTTTTTACACAAGAAAAACAAGCCGAACGCAGCTCGTGAAATGCTACCGGATCCGGGAGCTGCGGCGGTCAATGTCATAATCGAAACCGCGATTCCGGCGTGATTCGATATAACGTCGCATTAAAAGATGATAATAAAGAATAGTCAATGTAATGGTGATCAAATATACAGGAAGCGAGTACAATAATTTCCACGTATTGTACTTATAAACACGGGTTAAGACGCTCACCCATTCAAAGCCGGTCGCAAACATCGACCACAGCACGATATACAACCATACGGCGAAGCCCTTCGGCTTCCATCTGTCGTAAAAATATATTAAGTAATACCCGAACGGCGTATATAAAAAATACATCAGCAAATCGAATATTTCATATTTGGGGCTGTCGTTTACATCGAATGAATCGGTTGGCGGAGTGCCGAGAATATGATCCAATGTTTTGGCGGATGCCACACTGAAGAGCATGATAAGCAGAGCGACGGATGTGGGGAGTCTTTTGGGCAGCAAAAGAATGATGACGGCATTTACGGCGATCGTTGCCAGGACGAACCACTCGTTCGTGTCGAATTTTTCCGGTAAAAGTATCAATCTAATTCGAGCTCCCTTTTCAAAACACGCTGAAATCCTTTATGAAAAGCCATTACCAAAATGATGAGCGCAAGCCAAGACACGATCGTCATCCATATTTGCCAGTGCACATGTTTGATTAATCCTGTCCAGACGGTGACATACTGCATAAAAGACAAAGTAAGAACGGCGATTACGGTATAAACGGATTTCAATATGTACGAACGCGCCCTTTTGCATAAATCTGCAAGCCAAATGATAAATAACGGAATGAAGATGAGACGATTGACAACCAGCGCCAAATAGTCAGTGGGGTTCATCGTATATGTGATCCATCCCAGGTTTATCGTTAAGGCGGCAAAGAAGCTTTGATAAAAAAATGTCATCGAGATCCAGAGAAATATCATTTCAAACATATGAAGCCTTTTGGGTACGACCGCAAACAGAATGGCAACCATAAGGTTCAGCGACAGGTAGGCTGCAAACGACATATTGGTTCTCCTGGAAATGTTTGATTGTGAAGATTATTTCCGAATTCACCGTACACTATTCACGATGTAGTCTTTTCGTTCCCGCCAAGGCATAGGATTGCAGTAACCGTGTGTTGGAGGGATTCAAGTGCTGACTGCATCCGACTTGTCCGCTTGGGAGGAGCACCGGTTTTGGGTGGAAATATTGGGCGATCACGCACGCTTCGTCAGGGATGCCTTGTCGCCGGAAGAGGCGGGGTGGGTGGCCGCGGCGCAAGCCTATATCGGCGATTTTCGCCGGCTTCGTGAAAGCTTGAGCGGCTTGCCGCCTTCCGCTCCCGCTTCTTCCGCCGCGATGATTCGATTCGCCGTCGAAAGCCAAGGAACTGCCGCGAGTTATTACCGCTTTGAAGGCGGCTTGCAGCATTTGCGGATATTCAATCGGGTAAACCTTGACCTGACCCCTAGCTTCTTGAACGGGACGCTCAATGAAAATCAGGAGTATTTACGGCTTCTATCCTTCTATGTGCAAGGGCTAAATCCGGCTCCGCTCCCGCTGAGCGAGCTGCTCGATTTGTGGCTGGGCGATCAGCTCGGACACGCTTTGCTGCTGTCGCGCATTCTGGATCCCGTAGAGATACCGCTTATTGAACGGGCCGAAGCGGTGATTCGCGAACTTCAATCTCACCTTGTGAAAAACCAGGCCATTAAAGGCTATTTGCGGTTTACGCCCCCAAATTTCCCATTGCAGATGAATTTCGGCGGACAAGTAGCACGGTCGGTGGCCGTCTTCTATAATTTGGTCCTGGAAGTTATATCTCTGTATAAAGAATCTGAAGTATTGAACAAAACGACCTTGCGTTTCTTGGAGCATCATATTCCGGAGACGTGCTACTTTATGCAAAAATTGGCGCGCTTTAACCGGAGTTTTCTTACGATCCCCGATTGCCCTTTAACGAAACCTTCGTTCGACGGATAAAGTACAGACCCCGGGCACAAGTGAAAAATGGTTGAGCGGGCGTAAACCCTCCGCTCAACCATTTGTCCATCGTACGGACGACAGATCCGTCTGAATCGCTTATTTTTTCCCGGCCTTCTTAAGCGTCTCCGCCAGCATCTTGTTGAATTGCTTTTCCGCGGCCAACATTTTCGGAAGCACTTCCTTAATTTGCTTCTCGTCCCCGGACTCGACCGCCCGTGAAAATTGTTTCACCGTGTCCATATGGTCTTGCATTTTTTCGTCGCCTTCATGGAATTTCCGCTTCATTTCCTGACGAAACGAATCCCGGCCGGCTCCATCCAATCCCTTGACCGCTTCCATAAGCCGCTTCCGCTCTTCGAACACCTTCCTCCACTCTCCGCTTGTCTCAGGAGCATAGCGGTCGGCGAGCAGCTGCATATACATCTCCTGGTGAACGGAGGGGCCTAATACGGCGTGATGCCGGTGGTGATGGTGGTGCTTTTCCGGCTGAGCGACCGCAGTACCCGCTCCGAAGAGGGTTGCCGCAGCAAGTGTCAGCGTAACAATTATCAGCTTTCGCATATCGTTCCTCCCGTCTGCAATTAAAACAACCGGGAGTAGTATGCTTCTAATTGGAAACATTATGCATTCGGCTTTAATTCTAACGTTAATCCGGCAGCCCCCGGTAACGCCCGGTCCGAAGCTCCTTCGCATACTCGTTCAAATACGGCATCTTTTCGGCTGCGGCCATGCGAATCGCTGCTTCGATATCATACGGGACGCGTGCAAGTGTCAATCCGAACGGCCCCGCCTCTTGACTCCCGTAATCCCCTTCGATAATTGCATATGAGGCTTGCGTGATGTCGAGCGGGTTTCCGACACTTCCGGCATTGAACAGCATTTTTCCGGGAAAATGCTGCACATAAGCGTTATGGACATCCCCGTAACCGACAACATGCGGGCGCGCTCCATGCGCAGGTGTTCCGGTCTGTTCCGTATTGTCGAACATGGATAAGCGCAATTCGAGCGGATGCCATGGTTGGACCCGCTTGTACACGCTCTCGGGAGAAGCGTGAAACAACCGGATAAATTTGCCGCTGCACCAAAACTCCAATGAAAACGGCAAGCCCTTAAGGTATGACAAGCGCTCTTCTCCAAGCCTGTTCCGATGCCACCTTAGCTCCGGCTTTTCGGTCTGTTCGGTTATGAACTCATCCCAGTTTCCTTGAACGACCGCCTCGCAGCTGCCGCGGATCGTATCTACCGTTCTATCCGGGTGAGGGCCTTTGCCGACTAAATCGCCGAGGCAGAAGATGCGCCCGATATCGCGCTGCCGAATATCTTTCAAGACGGCTTCCAGCGCCGGAACATTCCCGTGAATATCGGAAATAATCGCGATGCGTTCCATCCCCCGAACCCTCCTGCTTGAATGTTCTATCCGAGGTGCAGCCTAACGTAACCCGCGTCCCCCAAGAAATCTTCTCTAGTAAGCTTCTCGCCTGTAAGCCGTCGACGATAATCCGTAATCGTTCCTTCATGGCTGACAATGAAGACTCGTTCGCCTTGCCGGGAGCGAATCCATTCGAACAGCCGGCTTACAGCCTCTTCGAACCGCTCGGGAACCGCCCGATTCAGCCCTTCGTTCGTCAATCCTCTATAGTGTTCGTGCAGCACGATCGTCTGTGGGAACTTCCGCTTCACGGCTTTCGCGCTAAGTATGTAATCGCACATGTGCGTCGCTCCCCAGCTATCCGCCGTCGGAAACATTCTAGGCCCTACAAGAGGAGTGACGTAAATTGGCGCTTGAGCGCGTTCGGCAAGAATGGCGGATGTTTCAAGCGTTCTTATTGTGGGACTAGTCACCAATACATCTCCGTGCGTTACTCTCAGCAAGTCCCTTAGCGCCGCGGCTTGCTCACGGCCGCGATCCGTCAACGCGGGATGAATCTTCTCCAGCGATCCCGGCACATCAACAGTATGTTCCCCTTGGGCATGGCGAATGAAATAAATCTCCAACCCCCACACTCCTTGCTTCGGTTCTACCTTCGCGGACAACCTACGGTTGCCTCTTTGTTCCAGCCCGGTAAGGCTTTTCATCATGGATACGCCCGAACGACTTATTTTATCCCAAGATCCCGATTCGTTTGTTGAACTTACTGTACCATATTTTTTACGGTTGCGGGTAAGCGTTTGCATTCTGCCCGCCGGACGTATCCTGCGTACATACTGGCAAAACCAGGATATTTATCAAGGATACATGCTATAATGTAAACGGATGGCGGAATCATTGTCCTATCCTTAATATTCAGTGGAGGAGACGGTTCTCACATGAAATTTCAAGATTATCCTTACTCTCGCCCCGATGTGGAGAAGTTTGTTTCGGAATTTCGAGCTCTTCTCGACAAATTCACATCCGCAAAGAACGCAGAAGGGCAAAATGCCGCTTTAGCCGAAATTAACCGTTTAAGATCGGGCTTCGGCACCATGGAAAGCATCTCCCATGTTCGGCATACGGTCGATACGAAAGATCCGTTCTATGAAGCGGAGCGCGAATTTTTCGACGAAGCGGAACCGACGGCGAAGGGTCTCGTTTCGGAGCTGTATAAAGCTCTGATCGCGTCGCCTTACCGGGCGGAGCTCGAATCGAAGTGGGGACGCCATCTGTTCGCGCTTGCGGATGCCGAGGTGCGGACGTTCGCTCCCGAAATTGTAGAGGAGCTGCAGCATGAAAACAAGCTCGTCAGCGAATATGTGAAGCTGCTTGCTTCGGCTTCCATCGAGTTTGACGGAGGTACATACAATTTATCGCAAATTTCCGCCTTCCTTGAGTCGGACGACCGCGATGTCCGCCGGCGCGCATCCGGGGCCAGATGGTCGTTCTTTCAAGACAACGGAGCAAAGCTGGACGAGCTCTACGATCGATTGGTCAAAGTCCGCACCTCCGTTGCCAGAAAGCTGGGATACGACAACTTCGTCGGGCTTGCATACGATCGTCTGAACCGCACCGACTACGATGCTTCGATGGTTGCGAATTTCCGCAAGCAAGTACGCGAGCAGCTCGTTCCCGTCGCCACAAAGCTGTGGGAGCGGCAGCGGCAGCGCATCGGCGCCGATACTTTGATGTATTTTGACTTGAATTATTATTTTCCTTCCGGCAATGCGAAGCCGCACGGCGGAGTGGAATGGCAGCTGGAGCGCGGATCGAAGATGTATGCGGAACTGTCGCGGGAGACGGACGAGTTTTTCCGCTTCATGGTCGACAACGGCTTATTGGACTTGGAATCGAAGGCAGGCAAGGCAGGCGGCGGGTACTGTACGTATTTCGATTTGTATAAAGCCCCGTTTATATTTGCGAATTTTAACGGAACCGCGCATGACGTCACCGTGCTGACGCACGAGGCCGGCCATGCGTTCCAAGTGTACTGCAGCACCGGGTATGAGGTTCCGGAGTATCATTGGCCGACGCTGGAGGCGTGCGAAATTCATTCCATGAGCATGGAGTTCTTTACTTGGCCATGGATGGAATTGTTCTTCGAAGGCGACACGGAGAAATTTAAATATTATCATGTCGTGAGCTCTTTGCAATTCATACCGTACGGGGTGACGGTGGATGAGTTCCAGCACTGGGTATACGAAAATCCGGAAGCGTCGCCGTCCGAACGAAAGGCGAAATGGCGCGAGCTCGAGCGGGTCTATTTGCCGCACCGGAACTACGAAGGCAACGATTTTCTGGAACAGGGCGGCTTCTGGCAGGGGCAAAGCCATATTTACCGCACCCCGTTCTATTATATCGACTATACGCTGGCGCAAATTTGCGCGTTCCAGTTCTGGAAGCGTATGAGAGAAAACCGCGAAACGGCTTGGGCCGATTATGTCCGCTTATGCCGGGCCGGCGGGTCGAAGCCGTTCACCGAGCTTGTTGAAGCAGCCGGTTTAATTTCGCCGTTCGCCGACGGATGTATCGCTTCGGTGATCGACGCCGTCGAGCAATACTTGGCCGGCGTCGACGATTCCGCTCTGTAACATGCAATGGCTCGCGATCGTCACGATGCTGGCGGACCATATCGGCGCCGTCTGGTTCCCGGATGCGCCGGTATGGCGCTTGATCGGGCGGTTAGCGTTCCCCATCTACGCTTACTATGTCGCCGTCGGAATGGCGCGCACGCGCAACAGGCGCACGTACGTAATCCGGTTGGCATCGCTTGCCGCCATATCGCAGTTGCCCTTCATGCTGTTGTTTAACACGTGGACTGTGAATGTCATAGGCACATTCTTGGTATCGGTAACGGCGATATACCGGATGGAGCGGACCGACGATCCCCGGTTGAAATGGCTGTGGCCGGCGGGCGCCGCCGTGCTGATGGAGACGGTGCCCTTTGATTACGGAGCCTACGGTCTGGCCCTTATTCTTCTTTACCGGTATGTACAAGGGGAATTAATGTGGCTTGGCCATCTTGCGATGAACGCGGTTTATTGGTCGATGGGATCAACGCCTCTTCAAGTATTCAGCGTGTTCCCGACGTTCTTGTTCGCTTTCATGATAGGCGGTGCGGTTCGCGCAAGCGGCAGCGGCGGCAGTTTGCCGGCGTTAAGCTATTCGGCCCCGCGCTGGCTGTGGCGGGCATGGTATCCGGCGCATTTGGCATTGTTGGCGGTAATAGCCTTTGCGACAGGGGTTCGCTCATGAGCTATTTCTCCAATTAATGGATGAATCGGCAATGAAACAATTTTATTCTCGTTCTCGTTCATAATACTAGGAGACAAGCGGTCGTTCGCGACCGCAATCTTTACATATAGGAGCGAGAGAGATGAAGAAAGATAAAGGTTGGAAATTCGGCTTATTGTTAACCGTTATGGTATTGATGCTGTCCGCTTGCATGGGAAATAACGCAAATAATGAGACCGGCGAAGGAGAGCGACAGCCGCCCGCAGCGCCCGAGAACGGCGCAGATGCGTCCCCTGGAGATACGGAGACGGGAACAACCGACGGCGGGACGGATCAAACTCCGGATGAGGGCAAGGAAGCCGGCGAAACTGACGCAGCCGATCTGCCCGAAACGAAAAATCTCGAATTCGAGCTCGAGGGGATGCCGGAATCCGTGCCGGCCAAGTTAACCAGGAGCGATCAAGGGTACGCGTTTTACTTGATGGAAGGATTTGAGTTTACCCCGGAAGAACCGGGCAAAGATTTGATCTTCCACAAGCAGTTTCCGGAATTTTATTCCCGTGTGGAAATGCTGCCCGCGGACATGGACTTGAATGAATTGAAAGCTAATGCGGAAGAGACGCTGAAGCTGATCGGCGAAGTCGTTTCACAAGAAGGCGCAAACATCTTTGACGAAAATATTCGGAAAAATGCAAAGTTTTTCTATCATGCAAGCAATGCCGAACTTTCCAAAAACATTATTGTGATTGAAAACAACGGCGCCTTGTTCCGATATACATTGAATTTTCCGAACAGCGAAGCTGCGGAAGGCGTATCGCCGAGATTTTATCCGATGATCAATTCATTTGTCGTCACGCGATAATTAAATATCGGCTTACGGAAGGGCACGCACGATAACCTGCCCTTCCGTAAGCCGATTCTTTATCCGATATTATTCGCCGCTACACTTTTCACGCTAAGATACGATTCAAGCAAACCGTCATGCAAGCTGTATTTAGGCTTCCAGGAAAGCTCGCGCGCCGCTTTGTCATTGGCTAAGCAGCTGTTGCGAATATCTCCCGGCCGCTCCGGTTCGTACCGCACTTCAATGTCTTCCCCGTGAATGCCTCTTACCATTTCGACCAGCTTGTTAATGCTCGTCGGGATTCCCGTGCTGACTTGAATCGTTTGCTGATCCCCTTTGCGGACGGCGGCCATATTCGCCGACACCACGTCTTTAACGTAAACGAAGTCTCTTGTCTGCTCTCCGTCGCCAAATACGGTAACCGGTTGGCCGGATGCAAGGCGTTGCAAGAATATGGCTACGACTCCGCCTTCGCCTTTAGCCGTCTGTCTCGGCCCGTAAACGTTGGCATATCGCAAGATCGTATAGGACAGACCGTAAAGCTGGTGAAACAGTTCGATATACCACTCGCATGTCAACTTCGACAATCCGTAGTACGAAATCGGCTGCTGACGGGTTTCTTCCCGTATCATATCAACCGGTTGGTCTCCGTACACGGCGCAGGAGGAAGCGAAAATAAATTTGTTCACCGATGCCAGGCGGCAAGCTTCGAGAATATTGACGGTTCCTGCAATATTGACTCCCGCATCATAATCCGGTTGGCGAACGGAACGCTGAACGTCAACTTGGGCAGCTTGGTGAAATACCACATCGGGCTGCAAGCTCATAATAAATTCCTTAGTTTCCTCCTGTCTTATGTCCAGCTTATGCAAAGCGGCTCCCGGAGGAACATATTCGGGATTGCCGGTAACCAGATTATCGATGACGTGCACTTCAGCGCCTTCGGATACCAGCGCTTCTGCTAGATGCGAGCCGATAAAGCCGGCCCCGCCCGTTACTATCGCCTTCATCCGCACACCTCCTTGTTTAATTAGGCATGTTCCGCCTGAACCAATCGATCGTCTTCATTAACCCTTCCTCTAGGGACACGCTCGGGTTGTAACCAAGAATTTCTTTGGATCGCGTAAGATCCGGCATTCGTGCGGGCATGTCTTCGTACCCCGGGCCGTACGCCTCCTCGTACGACTTCCGTACGATTGGCGAGGCGGAACCGGCCAGCTCTCGTATTTTATTCGCCAGCTCCAGCACGGAAATCGGCCGGTCGGTACCCAAGTTGAAGGCAAGCCCGTTCGCTTTGGGATCCATTGCCTTCATCGTTCCGTCAACGCAATCGTCCACGAAAGTGAAGCAACGCGTTTGGGTACCGTCCCCATACACTTCAATCGGTTCACCGGTTAAAGCCGCTTTGATAAACCTGGAGACGACTCCGCCGTATTGCGATGAATTTTGTCTCGGACCATACGTGTTGAAGAACCGGATGACCGTTACCGGCAAACCTTTATCCGCATATGCAAAGCACATATGCTCATCCAAGGCCTTCGCGGTAGCATAACACCAACGGTGAACGGAAGGGGCGCCCAGCACCCGGTCCCCGGTCTCCTTAAACGGCATATTAGGGTTTTTTCCGTAAACCTCCGACGTAGACGAAAATACTACTTTCGTATTATATTTATATGCTGCTTCAAGAATTGCGCGAGTGCCGTCAATATTTCCTTCAATGACTTTCAACGGATTATCCACCGTATTTTTTACTCCGAGAACGGCTGCCAAGTGATAGATGACGTCGCATTGTTTCGCTAACTTGTCGACTGCTTTGCGGTTGGTTACCGAATCCTGTACAAACTTGTGATTCTTATTTCTCATCACTTGAGATAAATAATGCATCCGTCCGGTTGACATATCGTCCAGCGTGACCACCTTATGGCCTTCAGAGAGCAATCTCTCCACCAAATGCGAGCCGATAAATCCCGAACCGCCGGTTACAAGAATATTCACCTAATCCTCCCCCTCTATAGCAATACGACATTCGGTTTCTTCGAAAGAAGACCGGTTGCGTTCCGTGTGTCTATCACTAATGGAGCAAACTGAACAATAGATTCATAAGGAATGTTGGAATGATTGGTAAGAATTAACGTGCAATCATGGTTCTTGACGTATTTTTTCGTCAGCGAACAGTTTTTCAGGAGGACTCCGTCCACAGTGATCTCAGAAATATAAGGGTCATGGTAGTTTACTGTAATCCCGAGACCAAGCAGTTCTTTGATAATGGGCAGCGCAGGCGATTCCCTCACATCGTTCACATCTTTCTTATAAGCAACCCCTAAGACCAGAACTCTGCTTTCATTCAGCGGCTTGTTTTGTTCAAGGAGACGTTTCGTCTTCTCGACGATGTAATTGGGCATCTGTTCGTTGATTTTGTGCGCAACGTCGATAAACTGCAGATCGATGCCGTATTCTTTCGCTTTCCAATACAAGTAAAGCGGATCAACCGGTATACAGTGGCCGCCGATGCCCGGGCCCGGATAATAAGCCGTGAAGCCGTAAGGCTTCGTGCTTGCCGCCGCGATCGCTTCCCAGAGATCGATGTTCATCTTCTCGCAAAGCATAACCAATTCGTTCATGAAAGATATGTTTACCAGACGTTGCGAGTTTTCCAAGATTTTCGTCATTTCCGCAACTTTGGGCGAAGAAACGACGACCGTACGATTAAACACCGTTTCATAAACACGTTTGGCAAATTGAGTGCAATGTTCGCTTACTCCTCCGATAACCTTCGGAATATCGTTCAGCTCGATTTGTTTTTGTCCCGGATCGATTCTTTCCGGAGAGTATGCAAGGTAAATGTCTCTGCCTACTTTCAACCCCGTAGATTCGAAGAGCGGCAGCAGCTCCTCCTCCGTCGTACCGGGATAAGTCGTGCTCTCCAGAACAACCAATTGTCCCCTTCTAAGGTGAGGCAGCATATTGTTCACAGCCAGTCTAACGTAAGTCAAATCCGGTTTATTGTTCCGGTCCAGCGGTGTGGGCACACAGATAATGACGGCATCCGCTTTTGTAACAGTTTCATAGGAAGTGCCCACATGGAAGCGATGGTTAGCGAACATGTGCCTGATATCCTTGGCGCTGAAATCGGACAAATAGCTTTGCAGCTTTAAAAGCTTCTCTATCTTGGTTTGATCCACATCTATTCCATAGACGTAGTGATTTTTTCCAAGAAATAATTGCGCCAAGGGCAACCCCACATATCCTAAGCCTACGATCGCTAGCTTATAGTTGGCGTTGGTATTGATTTTTAATCACCTCTCCTATAGTTGCATTCATTCGAGGTATTCTACGCAGGAGTCTTTTGCGTGGTACTAGTTTCATATCCTGCTTTGCAAAAAATGGTAGAATGCCCTGACAAGCATAGGTTATTCCGCCCGTATCTTATCCCTAACCGGGATAGTTCCCTGAAAAATACAGACATTTTCATCAGCGTCATTTGTCCCGTTCATCCTCTGGGGCAACAACATATGATGAATGGACACTTTCTACAGGAAGGATGGGATAAATGAGAATACTTCTGGCCTCCTATTTTTATCTTCCTCATGTCGGAGGGCTGTGGACGCATGTGTCTCATTTGCAAAGAACGCTCGAGAAACTTGGCCATCAAGTAGACATATTCGGCCATCATCCCGATATGCAAAAGTACTATTTCGTCAACAGCGGCAGGTCCGTCGATAAGTCGAAGATCAAAGACCCGATCTACAACAACATGGTCAGATATTTTCTGCGGGAACGTAACGATGTGGTCGAATGGATCCGTTGGAAGGAGATCGAGCGGTACTCTTATGAAGCTGCATTGGTTTACTTCGGTTTGGAAAAATACGACTTGATTCATGCCCAGGATATCATTTCAACAAGAGCGTTATGGCGGGTGAAACCGGAGCGCATCCCTTTGATTTCGACGATACACGGCTGTTTGGCTACCGAATATCTTCATTCCGGCGAAATCAAACATACGAATTCACAGGAGTGGAGATATGCCGCCAAAGAAGAGCATTACGGCGCATCCTCCAGCCACTTGACGATCGTTCCGACACAATGGTTGAAAAATGTTTTGTCGTCTAATTTCCGAGTCCCCGAAAACCATATCCGGGTCATTCCTTACGGTATGGATATCGACAGCTTCTCAAGAAGGATGGAGGCAGAAAGCTCTCTTGCTCGCCCTTTAAACAAAAAGCTGTTGATTTGTCCTGCGCGTCTCGTGCCGGTGAAAGGTCACAAAACTTTGCTTGAAGCGCTGTCCATGTTAAAGAAAGTACGATCGGACTGGGTTTGTTGGTTCTTGGGAGACGGGGCGTTGCGGGCATCTTTGAGCGAACAGGCCAGACGGCTGAACTTGCAGCATGACGTATTGTTTTTGGGCGAGCGCAGCGACCTTCCGTCCATCATGAAACAAGCGGATATTCTGGTGCTTCCGAGCTTGCAGGATAACCAGCCGTTCTCCATTATGGAAGCGCAAATTGCCGGTAAGGCCATAGTCGCCTCCGATGCCGGCGGCATCCCGGAAATGGTCACTCACGGCGAAACAGGTCTCATATTTCCCAAGGGAGACAGCAAGGCCCTTTATTCCCGCCTGAACAAGGTGCTTTCAAACGATGAATTAAGGAACCGTTTGGGCAACAACGCGCAAAATTGGGGACGCGCCCACTGGTCGCTCGGCTTAAGAATCGGGCAGACGTTGCAGTTATATGAACAGGTCATGGCCAAGAAGCGAAAAGCAAAGGAGGCAATCCGATGGTAGGGAATAATTGGTTTCAAACGTTACGGCTCAACGGCGGCAGCGATATGTTGGTGTTATTAAACAAGAAACCGGCCATCAGGAAGCGTAAAGCGAAAAATGCGCCGCTCTCAGCCCCTAATGCCACGAAACCGCTGCGCAAACGAAAAAAACGGGCGGCAAAGAAAGTTGTGAAATTTAAAAAACGGAAGCCGTTATCCGTATGGGGGAAATATCCGAAAAATAAACCCGGCAAAAAGACGAGAATCAAAACGATAGCCAAAACGGCAGCCAAACGGAGAAAGAAGAGAAGAATAAAATACCGGGTGAGAAGACGCATCCCGCTTCCCGTTGCCGTTGGGGGCTCTTACATCCCGCCGGCTCCCGTTGAGATTCAGAGCCCGGTGACTGCGGCGCCGGCAGCAACGGAAGCGGTAAATGAAAGTCCGGCAAAAAGCTGGATGGATGCTCCCGAACCGAATACCGCTGTCGGAACCGCCTTTACAGCACCGCTGGAACCCGTTGCTTCGGAGGTACAGCAGGTGTTTACGTTTGGCTTGGAAACGAACGCGGACGAATTGGACCTTGATCCGGGCGTGTGGTCAAAGATCACATCCGATTTCCCGGCAACCTACAGTATACCGGATCCGGATGTTTTCCCGGATGCGGATGCTTCCGATGATTTCGGATCGGGCGTATACGTCAATCTCGATACTCCGATTTATTCGGACTTGCCGGATGAACCGGAATCGGACGATACGTGACAATAACTTCTTCGAAGCAGGAGGAAAGAGATGGCGAATTCAGTCCCTTTCTATTTGATAAAGAGAGTGGAAGGCGAGGGTGAGAACGACCGCTTCGGCGATCGAATCGCATGCGGGGACATCAACGGCGACGGTGCCGCCGAATGGGTCATCTCCGCAAGCTCGGCCGCACGCATCGAAGGTTCGGGCGGGGTAAATCCGCAAGTCCACTACTATGTAGGCAAGATTCATGTGTTGTCCGCGGATTTCCGTCCGTTATATACAATCAACGGCGAAAAGACCGGAGAGCGGTTCGGCGCCTCGTTGGTCTTGGGGGATGTGAACGGCGACGGTATACCGGAAATTATCGTCGGTTCGCCGCGCGCAGGAAATGAGCGGTTCGTCCAATGCGGTATGATTTCCATATATTCCGGCGTCAACGGCGAACTGCTCCACCGGTGGTACGGCAAAGAAGATTTCGCCAGGCTCGGATCCGAGCTTGCCGTGCTTGATTGGAATCGCGACGGAAGGCCGGATATCGCGGCCTCCTCTCATATGAAGGATCCTCAAGGGGTGGATTTGAACGGTAATGTAAGCATCTACTCTATTCATGACTTCAGTCTGATCGGCGAATTTTCCGGAACTGAGAAGGAAGCGTTCGGAGCATCCCTCTGTGCGGCCGATTTGAACGGTGACGGTTATGACGAATTGATTGTAGGCGCTCCTAAGGCTTCCGTTGGCGGATTGAACCGCAACGGCAAAGTATACGTTTTCTCCGCTTCGGAAGGCCTTGTGCACGAATCTCAGGGTAAACGTTCTTATGACGAATATGGCTTGCACGTCTCTTCCGGGGACCTTGACGGCGATGGCGTACAAGATTTGCTTATAGGATCCCCTATGGCAAGTGACGAATTTTACTTTTCCGGTTCCATTACCGCCTTTTCCTTGAAAAAAAACGAGATCTTATTGGAACGATACGGCTGGTTCGGCAGACAAGGACTTGGGCACCGATTGCAGGTCGCAGCCGGCTTGCCTGACGGTTCACCGAAAATATTTGCCGGGTCCCGGTGCGGAACCGCTTATTACTTCGATGCCGGCGGTAAGGAAATTTCGCAATTTTCCGGATTCGATCCGGAAGCTTTCGGATATTCTCTTGCCGTCCGACAGGACGAAAACATGATGCGGATCGCGATCGGCGCGGTTTCCGGTCTCAATCAGACGAAGTATATGTCAGGTGCCGTATACTTCATATCCACCGCCCCTCCTGCTGACGATAAAACTTCGACAAGTAAGATGATTCAATACGAACCGGAAGCAGAGGACCCCGTTAAAGTCTTTAGAACGGCACCTGGCGCTGCAGAGCGATTGAAAATTTTGTTTGCGACGTACTGGTACCTCCCCCACGTGGGCGGAGTAGATTTGTATGTCCGCATGTTGAAGAACCAATTGGAGAAAGCGGGACACCATGTCGATGTATTGGCCCACCATCCGGATATGGTCCACTACTATCTGGTGAACGGCGGAAAGAAAGTCGAGAAGTGGCAAATCAAACGGATCATCTACGACAAAATGATGAGGTTTTATCAGCGTCATATGCCCCACGTCGATCCTTGGGTCCGCTACCGTGACATTGAGCGTTACAGCTTTGAAGCGGCTGCCTTGCTTTTTGACCTGGATCAATACGATATCATTCATACGCAAGACATCATCTCCACCCGCGCCATCTCGAGAGTCAAACCGCAAACAAATGCGCTTGTCGCCACAATCCACGGATTATTGGCGAAGGAGTATCTCATTTACGGAAGCGTTGAGAGCAAGGAAAGCACCGCATGGAAATATGTGTCCGCCGAAGAATACTACGGTTGCGTATCCGCGGACGCAACCATTGTTCCGACCGATTGGCTGAGGAGGGAAATGGCGGAGTTTGAAGTTCCGGCCTCGCAGCTCGCAGTCATTCCATACGGAATGAATATTCCGGAATTTGAACGGGAATCGGCGAAGCCGTTATCCGACGTACCCGAGAAGAAATCCGCGATAACCATAAGCTGTCCTGCAAGAATGGTTCCGGTCAAGGGACATCGCACGTTATTAGGGGCGCTGAGCCGCATCGCGGATGACCAAACTTGGCACTGTTGGCTTATCGGTGACGGCCTGCTTATGGAAGAAATCAAACAATGGATTGAGGAGTACCGTCTAACCGACCGGGTAACACTGCTCGGTTACCGTGACGATGTTCCGGGATTATTGAAGCAATCGGATATTATGGTGCTGCCTTCCCTTCAGGACAATTTGCCTTTTTCCATCATGGAAGCGCAGTTGGCGGGCGTCCCGATCGTTGCCTCCAATGCGGGTGGTATTCCGGAAATGATACAACATGAACAGACCGGGCTTTTATTTGAAAAAGGCAACGAGGAACAACTGGCCGATAGGCTTATAACACTGGCCCGCGATCCGGGATTGCGCGGACAACTGACCAAAAATGCAAGAGAGTGGGCGTTGAGGCAATGGTCTGAGTCCGTTATGGTTGAGCGGACAATGAACGTTTATGAAAGGGCGTTAAGAAAGGTGCGGGAAAAACGATGATACGGTTGGAGTTGTTTCCAGACTTGGATCTGAGCATTTGGAACGAATTGCGGCAGCTGCTGCCGGAGCATTACCGGCTTCCCGACATAGACTTTATGTATGCTTTAGATCCGCTGTTTCATGCCGAATCCGAACTCGAAACAGTTACTTCGCTGGCATCCCGCGATTGGGAAGACATCGATGATCCGTTGTGGCAAGACATTCTTAGACTTATGCCTATTGACTATCAAATGCCCGATATGCTGTTGTTAAACAAACTCATTGACCCGTGAGCAGCGACTAGAAAATGGGTGAATTGTCTCATGCAAATGGCTTATACATGCGAGCTGGGCATTTCATAGAATGAGTGTAACCGTTGCGGTTGTCTAGAATATTTAGGAAAGAGAGGTAAGTCAGTGGCAAAAAAACCTGCGAAGAAGGGCTACACCTATACGATACCGAAAGACTGGTCCACGCCTTATGACCGAATATTCAATTTTACGACCTACGATTTCGGTTATGCGCCGCCTGCTTTAGAGAAAGATATTTGGGATCGTATCGTATCCCGCCTTCCCGCTTCCTATTCTGCTCCGGATTTGGATCAATTGGGATTGTTTCTTACAAAAATCGGCACATCGATAAAACCAAAGGAAGTAATAGACGCGGAATTCCAACGAGTCAATCCGAGAGCAAAATAATAAGGAGAGAAGGCAATGAAAATTTTGCTGGCTACCTTCTGGGGCGTACCCGCCAAAGGAAGTGCCCACACCTACATCGACTTATTAAGAAAAGGACTTGCTGCAGCCGGTCATCAAGTGGATCTGCTTTCGCACGACGCCTGGATGAACAATATTCTTCTTAATGGAAACTTGGCTCATTCCATTTACAAAGCAAAAATCAGAGATACCATCACGAAAGAGTTGTTACTGTACTTCCAAAGGCACTATCAAACCGAAGTGGAAGACTGGATGTTTTTCCGCGAGCTGGAGCGGTCCACTTATGAACTGTCCGCCGCATATGTTACGGATTTGAATCAATACGACATCGTTCACACTCAAGACATCGTTTCGACACGAGCTTTGTCCCGCATCCTCCCGGCCGGAAAACCGCTTGTCGCCACCATACACGGCCTGCTGGTTGAAGAAATGAGAAAGCAAGGACAAATATTCGGTAAAGACTCTGCAAGATGGCACTATGTGGCCGCCGAAGAGCATTACGCGCTGATGTCCGCGAACGTCGCAGTAGCGCCCCAATGGTTAAAAGACGAATACCAGAACAATTTTCAGATCCCGCAAGGGAAAATCCTCAGCGAACCTTATGAGCTTAATAACCAAAAGGTTGCCGTTCAAAGGATATTGAAAGTTTATCAATCCGTATTAGGAAAATAATAACGAAAGGTTGGATATGAATGGAAAACTACAAACAGCGTATAGAGCAATTAGAGCCGGTTATCGTCGACCTCTTGAACATGAAGCTGGAGTCCATTCCGGAAAAATTCCACGATCTCATACCTGCCGGCTATACTCCGGAAGAAAAATTGATGTGGCTGGAGAAGGCGCACAGGGGCGGATTGTTCCACAGCTGGCCCCTGCTGACGGACGAAGTGCTGGAAGACATGATGTTCCATCCGGTTATGAGCGACGATAATGAGATGGATCCCGTCCAGCTTCGAGCTGAAAAACTCTCGCTAATAATGGAAGGTATCATCGAATCGAAATTAAACGAGCTTCCGGAGGAGCTCCGGGATATTTTCCCTCCGCAGTTCAGCGCGGAAGATAAGGTGATGTGGCTGGCTAAAGCGGAGAAAAAAGGTTTGATTCGCAGCAGCGGCAATGCGGCAATGTGGGCTCAGCGCGGCAAATTGGGAACCGGCCCTAACACCGGCCCCGGAACGGCGCCCGGAACCGGCCCCGGAACCGAAATCATGAGCTACAATCCTACTGCCAAAAAACAAAAAATGGAGTTTGAAGAAGAAGAAGAATTCTAATCAGGAGTAACCGACACATTGGAGATCTTCAGCCTCTCACGGGAATGTCCGCATTCCCGGCGGAGGCGTATTTTTTGAGGCGACATATTTCCAGAAGGAGGGAAAGATGGTACATGAAAATACTTTTGGCCAAGTATAAGTCATTTCCTCGCTTCGGCGGAATAGCAACCTACGTCAATCACTTGTATCACAAATTGACCGAACTCGGTCATCAAGTCGATATACTTGCTCATAAACCGGGGATGAACGAAATATATACGGGAAAGCGGAGCATTGCAAAAAAACCGATCAGGGATGAATTGGAGCCCGGTATGCTCGATTATTTCCGAAGTAATTACTCACACTTCACGAAGTGGATGATCTGGAGAGAATTAGAAAATTATACTTATGAGCATGCGGTCCGACATTTCGATCTGAGCGGCTACGATATTATTCACACTCAAGATATTATTTCCACCAGATGTTTAGCGCGAATCAAGCCTCCGACCGTGCCTTTGGTCGTTTCGTTCCATAATTGCAAGACTAGAGAATGGTATACCAGCAAGGAATACGAAAAGAAGACGAAATTGGAAATGAAGTATGTCCTAACCGAAGAAACCTACAGTGCTCATGCCGCAGATCATCTCATTATGCCTTGCAAATGGTTATGGGATGAATTCGGCAATTTGGGAGATCTGACATCCGATGTTTCCATCTACCCATACGGCATTGATTTAAATAAATTTTACCGGGACTCCCTTAAACAAGTCTCGATCCCTGACGGCGGAAAAACGATTATCGCTTGTCCAGCGAGGCTTGTGCCGATTAAAGGACACACCTACTTGTTGTCCGCATTGCATCGATTGAAAGCGCTGGGTTTCTCCTTCGGGTGCTGGATGATCGGGGAAGGCATCATGATGGAGCAATTAAAAGAGGAAACCCGCAAGCTCGGACTTGACAAGGATGTGTTGTTTTTGGGCGGCAGGGACGATGTTCCCGCATTGCTCGCCGCATCGGACATTGTGGTGCTCCCTTCGGTGCATGACACGCTTCCGTTTACGGTGATGGAGAGCCAATTGGCGGGGAAGCCCGTTGTCGCAACGAACGTTGGGGGCATTCCGGAGATGATCGAGCACAATAAAACCGGGTTGATGGTGAATCCGCGCGATAGCGACGCATTGGCATACGAATTGAGCCGCTTGCTGTCCTCGGATAAGCTTCGGCATGATTTGGGCAGCGCCGCTCAGCTTTGGGCGCAAAACCAATGGTCTCTGGACAATATGATCGCGCGAACGCTGGAGGTTTATAATACGGCGATGAGCAAAGATAAAGTCGAGATTATGTCTAATCCGGATAGAGATATTCCCGACCGGCTGTTTTTATCGCAATTGGAAGGTCCCGGGATTAGCAATGACGTTGGGTACGTTGAAGAAGCGAATATTTCCGGCATCGTAATTGATGCGGAACTAAATATTGTGAAGGACGCGGCAGTCCATTTGTTCGACCATTCGAACATCATGTTGGTCAGCACCATGTCCGATGCGCAAGGCAAATTTGTATTTTCCGGACTCCCGGCAGGAAAGTACTCGATTATGGCCTCAAAGGACGGCGTACCTCCCAACTCACGCAACTTTACTCTGCACAATGAACCGATATCGGATTTTACGATTATGCTATAACATTGCTATTCACGGTCTGACTGCCTTGAATATACTTCGATGAAGGTTTGGTTATAGGAGCCGGATGGAAGAAGAACACTGGCCCACTGGACAGTGTTCTTCTTTGTTCACTGCTGTATTCGATTCATGAGCCTTCGCCGTGATTGTTCCTTGAATGCTGCCGGTTTTTTACCTTTTTTGAACCGGATAACGGCTCTACGGGCTGGTGGGGATTCTTCTTGATGCGTGCGGCTTCCTCTTTTGCATCGTTATGACCGATATGAGGATCTATTGTGTATATCTCTTTAGACATGGCGAATCACTTCTCCGATTCGTGATATTGTTCCGCTTCATGGCGCTGCGAGCCGACGCTTAGTTTGTCGCGGTGGCGGCGATCGTCTTGATCTTGCTGCAGCTGCATGTTCGTATGAGCGGTAATATTCGGTCTTTCCAGCTCGTCCACAACATTTTGCAAATTTTTATCCACGCCGTTCTTGGCCCTTGTCATGGATTCGTCAGTCCCTTCAGACGTTGTGCGCATTCATGAATGTGACGGATATAGTCCTCGATTAAGGTTTGAATGACTTCGGTTCCTTCGTTAACCGCTATACCGTCGATGTCAACGTCGATAAACTCAACATGAACTTCCCGTTGGTCCACATACGTGCATTTAAAATCGAACGTATACTGTGTGCGGCCTGCAGTGGTGATGTGAATATGAAGCACATCGGGATCCTTCTCGTCCGGATTTACAGACGCTTTGTCGGACGGGCTTATGACGAGCTGCAGCTGTTCATTCCAAGCCTCGACCAGCTTTTGCGGATCTACGGACAACACCGAAACCTTGCTCATCGGCATACACCTCCCCTTATAAATTGAGGAAACGGGGACGGTTTTATGCATGGGGGCCACTGGAAGGCCGCCGAGCTCCTGATGCGACGCCTGCGTGCCGATGCCGCGGAACTTTTGCCCGTTAGACCGACTGCACGCATCTTCCGTCAATGGATGTAACGGATTTGTCCGCTAAACAAACGGAGAGGGTGGGATCTCATTTCACCCACCCTCTCTTATGTAAATGTCATTATTTAATAATTATGGCGGAGAGGGTGGGATACTCCTCCAGCCGGTAACTACGGCTGTCGGAGGCTGCGAAGCGAATCCTCACGAAGCTTATGCTCCGGCGAACCCACTTCTCAGGTTCTCACCCACCCTCTCTTATGTAAATGTCATTATTTATTATAATTATGGCGGAGAGGGTGGGATTCGAACCCACGGTAGCCTCACGACTACGGCGGTTTTCAAGACCGCTGCCTTAAACCACTCGACCACCTCTCCGCGAACCGGAGATCCCGGTCCAACCGATAACAAAAATCGGCGGCAATAAGCATTGTAACATAGAACGGATTTCAATGACAATGCTTACTTCTTGGTAATGCGTGTAACGCCGCCCATGTACGGCTGCAGCGCCTCGGGAATCTGTACGCTGCCGTCCTCTTGCTGATAATTCTCGAGGATTGCTGCGATCGTCCGGTCGACCGCCAACCCCGAACCATTCAACGTATGGACGAACTCGGGCTTCGACTTGGCATCTCTGCGGAACCGTATCCCTGCCCGGCGGGCTTGGAAATCCTCCGTGTTGCTGCAAGATGAAATTTCGCGGTACGTTCCGCTGTTCGGCAGCCATACCTCTAGATCGTACGTCTTTGCAGCCGAAAAACCGATGTCTCCCGTACATAATGCAAGAACACGATACGGCAGACCCAACAGCTGCAGCACGCGTTCGGCGTTCGCCGTCATCTCTTCCAGCTCATCATAAGAATGCTCAGGAAGCGTAAGTTTTATCAGTTCGACTTTATTGAACTGGTGCAGACGAATAAGTCCTCGCGTATCGCGTCCGGCCGACCCCGCTTCCGACCGGAAGCATGCGCTGTATGCCGTGTAATGTTTCGGAAGCTCCTCCGCAGCCAATATTTCTTCCCGGTGAAAGTTCGTAACCGGCACTTCCGCGGTCGGCACCATAAAGTAGTCCAACCCTTCCAGCTTGAACACGTCTTCGGCAAACTTGGGCAGCTGCCCCGTTCCGGTCAGGCTGTCGCGGTTCACGATCATCGGAGGTAACATTTCTTCGTATCCGTGCTCGTTTGTATGCAAATCAAGCATAAAGTTGATCAAAGCGCGCTGTAAGCGGGCTCCCAACCCTTTGTAAAAAACAAACCGTGAACCCGTAACTTTTCCCGCTGCTTCCGTGTCGACGATGCTCAGTTCTTGGGCGATCTCCCAATGCGGCTTCGGCTGGAACGCGAACGTCCTCGGCTGCCCGATTCTGCGAACCTCGACGTTATCCGCTTCTGAACGGCCTACCGGTACGGATTCATGCGTAACATTAGGTATCGACAACAACAGTAAATCGAGTTCCGCTTCCAAGGCTCGAACCTCATCGTCCAGCGCTTTAATCCGGTCCGAAACTTCCCGCATCTCGACAATAAGGTCCTCGGCGTCTTCCCCCGCCTTCTTCTTGCGGGCCACGTCTTGAGATACCGTGTTACGGCGATTTTTCAACGTTTCGCTCTCTTGAAGCAATTCCCGTCTCCGTACGTCCAATGTGTTGAAAGCCGATATATCTTCAAGAGATTTCCCCCGGTTGGCAAGCGATTGCTTGACTCGTTCCGGGTCATTACGCAGCAGCTTAATATCCAGCAATGAAAAGGACCTCCTTAACGGCTTCCGACCGATGCGGCGCTCTCTCGCACCATGTTGATGAAGTATTCATGCATCTCCGTGTCATCCGTAAGCTCAGGGTGAAAAGACGCGCCAAGCAGATGACCCTGTCTGACGGCTACGATTCCGCCGCCGTATGATGCCAATACTTCCACAGGACTTTCTACACTTTCAATTAGCGGCGCACGGATAAAGACGGCTCTTACCGGTCGCTCCCACCCCTTCATCTCCAGGTCGACTTCGAAGCTTTCCCGTTGTCTTCCGAAAGCGTTGCGCGACACCGTGATGTCAAGGAGCGCCAAGTGAGGTACTTCAGATCCGGTAATGCGCTTGGCCAAAACGATCAAGCCTGCGCATGTGCCGAATATCGGTTTGCCCTGCGCCGAAAAATCCGTAATCGCATCTATAAAACCGTATGTGCGCATAAGCTTGCCGATCGTCGTGCTTTCCCCGCCCGGAATGATTAGTCCGTCCAAATCGGTCAATTGTTCTTTTCTCTTCACCGCTATTCCGGTCGCGCCGCAGCTTTCGATCGCCCGGATATGTTCGGCTACCGCGCCTTGCATCGCAAGGACACCGATATTCATGATAGTCACGCTCGCTTTCGTTCCGTCCAATATATAGAAAAAGCGGGGAGTTTACCAACCCCGCTCTTGCATCCTTTGGTTCGTTTCCAACTTGGAGATCTCGATGCCTTTCATCGGAGTGCCTAAGTTCTTCGACAACTGTGCGATGTGAGCGAAGTCCGTGTAGTGCGTCGTCGCTTCAACGATCGCTTTAGCGAACTTCTCCGGATTGTCGGATTTGAATATCCCGGATCCGACAAACACTCCGTCCGATCCCAAATGCATCATCAACGCCGCATCGGCCGGAGTCGCAACGCCCCCTGCTGCAAAGTTGACGACCGGAAGCTTTCCGTTCTCATGCACATACAGAATCAAATCGTACGGCGCGCCTAAGTTTTTCGCTTCCGCCATCAGCTCGTCTTTGGACATGCTTTGAACCTTGCGGATTTGCCCGGTGATCATGCGCATATGGCGTACGGCTTCAACGATGTTGCCTGTTCCAGGTTCGCCTTTGGTACGAATCATCGAAGCTCCTTCGCCGATTCGGCGGAGCGCTTCCCCCAAATCGCGGGCGCCGCATACGAACGGAACCGTGAATTCATGCTTGTTGATATGATAAACTTCATCCGCCGGCGTTAACACTTCGCTTTCATCGATATAATCGACACCGAGCGCTTCCAATACTTTCGCTTCGACATAATGCCCGATCCGCGCTTTTGCCATGACCGGAATGGATACGACTTTCATCACTTCTTCGACGATCGTCGGATCGGCCATGCGGGCAACGCCGCCGGCAGCGCGGATATCGGCAGGAACCCGTTCCAAAGCCATTACCGCCGATGCGCCAGCCGCTTCCGCAATCTTAGCTTGTTCCGCGTTCATGACGTCCATAATGACGCCGCCTTTTTGCATCTCCGCCATGCCCCGCTTAACGCGAGATGTACCCGTTTCCATATGCACCATAGCCTCCCGATACTAAAACGATAATTACTAACATCTAATATTACAACACTGCGTTAAGCTTAGCAACTTATGGGAGCCTAGTTGAACAGTCCCACGATTCCCGAGAACAAGTTGGAGAAAAAGTCGCCGATACCCCTCATAAACATCTTGAACCATCCGGCCTTCTCGACATCCTCCGTTACGATAAGCGGCACTTCAAAATCGCGGCCCGCATATTTAACTGTCACCGTTCCCACCGGATCGCCGGCTTTTAGAGGCGCCGCCAGTTTCGATTCTTCAAATAATTTGTAACCGATTGCTTCCGTTTGGTCTTCGCCTTTCTTCCCAACCACTTCAAGCCCTTCGCCGATCAGTACGGGCACATCGCGTTTTACAGCGTTAGGAATGTGAACCGTCTTTATCTCGGGATGTTCCGTTTTCGCAACGAGAACCGTCTTCAATTCAAAGTTATTAAACCCGTAATCCAACAATTTGCGTGTTTCCACGAAACGGCCATCAATTGATTTTGCGCCCATAACGACGCTGATCAGTCTCATACCGTCACGTTCGGCGGTGCCGGTAAAGTTATATCCTGCTATTTTCGTATGTCCGGTTTTTAATCCGTCAAGACCTTCATAAGCATATTTTCTTAAATTGACATTGTCCTTATTCCCTTCAACCATGTAGTTCCAGTTCACCATCGGCTCTTTATCGGTGTCGTTGAATTTTTTCTGCGGTATTTTTGTATAATCGAGTACTTGTCGATGTTCGGTAACGATTCGGCGGGCAAGGAGCGCCGCATCGTATGCAGTCATGATTGTTTCGCCTTCAATCGAAGGTTGTTCAACCATATCTTTCCTATCCAGACCGGTTGCGTTAATAAAATGCGCCTTGTCCGACAAACCGATTTTATTCGCCGTTTCGTTCATCAATTTTGCAAACTCGTCTTGCGATCCCGAGATATGCTCAGCCAGTGCGATAGCGGCATCGTTGCCGGAGTAGATGGATAATAATTCAAATACTTTGCGTAAATTGTAAGTTTCACCCTCAGCCATCAGTTGACCGGATCCAATGGCGTCGGCGGCAGTTTTCGATGTCATCACCATGTCTTCCCAGCTGATTTTGCCGGATTCGATTTGTTCCATCACCAAGTATTCCGTCATCATCTTGGCCATGCTCGCGGGAGGGCGCGGATCGTCCTTCTTTAACTCGTATAATACTGAACCCGTTGCCGCATCGATCAATACCGCCGATTCAACTTTCAATCCTAAATCTCCCGTCTCCGCCCGTACGTGAGGCGCTGCCGCGAATAAACCTTGAACCAGCATTGAACATGACAAAATAACGGCCATACGACCGGTACGCTTCCCCAACATCATAATTTCTCCTTCACCCTTGATTCTTGTTTTACGTTAAGATAGTTGTTCTGGTTGTACTAATTTTTTCTTATTCCGTTATTGTAACATATGTAGGGACAAGCCAAAAAGTAGCGGATGACGTATGCCGAAAAATGGAAAAGCAGAGTCTGTCGAAGACTCTGCTCCATTACCGATATTATAGCGAATAATTGGGCGATTCTTTCGTGATCTGTACGTCATGCGGATGGCTTTCCCTCAAACCTGCGCCGGTAATGCGTATAAATTGCGTGTCGGTACGAAGCTCTTCGATGTTTTTTGTGCCGCAATAGCCCATACCCGCTCTCAACCCGCCGATCAACTGGTGAATCGTATCCTTCAGAGGACCTTTGTACGCAACGCGGCCTTCAATACCTTCGGGGACGAGCTTGCTCTCATTTTCTTGAAAATACCGGTCTTTGCTGCCTTCCTTCATCGCACCGATGGAGCCCATGCCTCGATATACTTTGAAGCGGCGTCCTTGGTAAATTTCCGATTCTCCCGGGCTTTCCTCCGTTCCGGCAAACAAACTGCCCACCATTACCACATTTGCGCCGGCAGCAATGGCTTTCGTTATGTCACCGGAAAATTTGATGCCTCCGTCCGCGATGATGGGAACATTATATTCCCGGGCAACAGTAGCGCAATCATATATAGCGGTAACTTGCGGAACGCCGATACCTGCGATAATTCTTGTGGTACAAATCGATCCCGGACCGATCCCGACTTTCACGATCGAAGCCCCGGCCTCGATGAGGTCTCTGGTGGCTTCTCCGGTTGCCACATTGCCCGCAACTATGATCAACGCCGGATAAGTTTCCCGCAGCTTACGGACGGTCTCAATAATATTCACATGGTGCCCGTGTGCGGAGTCCACAACAATTATGTCCACTTCCGCTTCAACCAAGGCCGCGGCACGTTCGAACGTATCTTTACCGATGCCGATCGCCGCGCCGACTATAAGGCGCCCTTGCCGGTCCTTTGCAGCGTTCGGGAACTGGATCGCCTTTTCGATGTCTTTAATCGTTATTAAACCTTTAAGCTGATATTGTTCATCCACGAGCGGGAGCTTTTCGATTTTGTGTTTCTGAAGAATCCCTTCCGCCTGCTGCAGCGTCGTTCCAACCGGCGCCGTGACGAGCTTATCCTTCGTCATTACTTCTTTGATTCGGATGGAGTAATCGTGTACGAAACGAAGGTCGCGGTTTGTTAAGATCCCGACCAACTTATTATTCTCATCAACTATGGGTACGCCCGAAATTCGGAATTTGCCCATTAATTCTTCAGCATCGTATACATGGTGTTCCGGTGTCAGCGAGAACGGATTTGTAATAACGCCGCTTTCCGACCGCTTCACCCGATCCACTTCCTCAGCTTGTTGCGTGACCGACATATTCTTATGGATGACGCCGATACCGCCTTCGCGCGCTATGGCGATCGCTAATGCCGACTCCGTTACCGTGTCCATGCCTGCGCTGATCAAGGGAATGTTTAACTGCAGATTCGGCCCGAGTTTCGTCGAGACGTCTACATCCCTTGGCAGCACATGCGACTTGCGCGGAATAAGCAACACGTCGTCGAAAGTTAATCCTTCTTTAACAAATTTAGTTTCCCAGCCCAAAACCGCTCCTCCTCAATAACGTACTTCAATGTGTCTGGAAAGATATTATTGCCATAGTATCAGAGTGAGAAAAACGGGTCAAGAACAGTGCACCAAGCTGTACGAACGTTGTTTTGTATTGCTTAGTATGGAGCGAAACCGGCATCGATATGTTGTTGAAAGCAAACCATTTTTTTAGTATACAACCAAAAAAAGCGCCCTTGGCATCTAACCAAAGGCGCTTTCTCGTTGTTGGCTTGGCGACGTCCT
>NZ_JAEMXM010000032.1:0-9629 GCF_016482785.1 Paenibacillus alkalitolerans
TGGAATGCAATGGTTGTTCTCAAGTTTCGCATCCGGTTTTCGGGGCACAACGCCCTGTCAACAGCATACACGAGATTTTGCTTCGCAAACTCGGTGGCAGATTTTGCCTCGCAAAACTGCGGTTTGGTGATAATGGCGGAAGGGACCCACGCGTACCCATCCCGAACACGACCGTTAAGCCTTCCAGCGCCGATGGTACTTGGACCGCAGGGTCCCGGGAGAGTAGGACGTCGCCAAGCCAACAACGAGAAAGCGCCTTTGGTTATATGCCAAAGGCGCTTTCTTTGCATTGGGACAGTACAGGCAAATCGAGCAGCAGCAAGATCGTTAGCGGAATTTCTTGTGCTTAACCTGAACAGCAGCGGATACGAATTACAGCTTAGGGAATTTTGTGTGCTAAGTAGCCATTGTTCGAGAGGATATTCATAAGTTTCGGCCATTTTTAAGCACAAAAAATTCCGTTGATTTAATCCGATAACCAAATAAGATGAAGTTTAAATACATAAATTTCCTTTAAACCGTGGGCAAGGCAATGCGATGCGAACATGACGGCATAAAGACTGGGACTCGTCGCAAGACTAGTTTTTGTCTATAATCAGGTAAGGTGAGCAACCTAAGGAGGCGATTCAATGACTGTAAAACCGACACCATTTTTCTCCGCCGCGCTATATGGAAGGAAAACCTGTTACGTGTACCTGCCGCCCGGATATGAATACTCGGAGCAACGCTATCCTGTAATATATTTGCTGCATGGGTTATACGGGTCGGAATCGGACTGGACCCAGAAGGCAGCTGCCGCCGAAACGCTGGATCGCATGATATACGCGTCGGAGCTGCGGGAATGCATCGTTGTGATGCCGAATGACGGCGGACATGCCCACGGGACGTTTTATGCGGACTGGTATGACGGAAGC
Organism: Paenibacillus alkalitolerans; assembly: GCF_016482785.1. Taxonomy (GTDB): domain Bacteria; phylum Bacillota; class Bacilli; order Paenibacillales; family YIM-B00363; genus Paenibacillus_AE; species Paenibacillus_AE alkalitolerans. The sequence continues at coordinate 915 of NZ_JAEMXM010000032.1, forward strand.
GGCAATTTCGAACAGTACATCATAGACGATTTGGTTCCATTCATCGATGAAACTTACCGCACGATGCCCGATAACCGAATGAGGGGGATTGCAGGTCTTTCGATGGGCGGATACGGAGCGGTTATGCTGGCTTTGCGGCATCCTGGGCTTTTCGGTGCGGCGGTAAGCTTATCGGGAGTGCTCGGTTCAATCGCCGCGATATATCAAATCGATTTCGACCGTTCGAATTTCGGGCAAATTTTCGGTCCGTTTCGCGGGCCGTATGCGAAACAATACGACCTGCACGTACTTGCTTCCTTGCGAATGAAAGACAAGCACGCGGGGCGCCCCGAGCTTTATTTTAACTGCGGAACGGCTGACTTTCTTTACTCGTATAATGTGGAATTCAACAAATATTTGTCCGGAATCGGATATAAACATAAGTATGAGGAGTTCCCGGGCGAACATACATGGGAATATTGGACAGAGCACTTGCGCGATGCTTTGCTGCACTTTGAGAAGTTTTTCGTCAGAAAGAGCGGTTAGATTGGATGCGGAATTGGATCCTAGCTATGAAACGTACAATGAAAATTCCTTATCCTGAAAGCGTATTAGGAATTCATCACGGCTTCCGGTTCGGAACGCAGCGATGATCCACACCCTCGGCACTGCGGTCCATAAGACGGCGAAGGCAGCGTAAAGAGCTCCCGAATCGTGCAGCCACGCGAAATACAAGCCGGCGGCGCTGCATCCGATCCACATGGTGTGTATCGAGGAAATGCGGAAATATCGAAGCGGTACGGCCTGAACCGGAAAATAACCGATCCAAGGGAAGCTGCCGGTCCAGCGGTAACGAGACGAATATACACTCCACTCCGGCCGGGACCACGACAATGCGCAAACGACGATGAATTCTATAGCCATATATAACAGAACGGCCGCGATCGGTACGACCCAATTCAGTGAGGGAACGAACGCACCGGAAACGATTCCGAACAGCAGCAAACAACTGCCGTGCGAAATGAGCCAGAACGGTTTCGGGCGGACCTTTTTCACTAGCGTATATTGATAGATGACTTTTTCCGCCGCTGATGTGGCTGACACATATTTCACCCCGGATTAGCTTTAAAAATCACTCTTTACAACGGCGATACATACAAATAAGTATGAAACACCGCAAGAAGAAATTATAGCAATTCATTTCCAGAACAAGAGTTTAGGTCATAGACTTCGGGGAATACTGTCTAGAAAAGACACAAAGGGTGAAAGCCATGGAAACTCGGAACCGGGAGCAGGCTGAAGCGGCGCAATGTATTATTTGCGAACAAAAACGTCGCGAAGGCATCACGATTTGCTCCGAATTTATTTGCAGCGACTGTGAGACAGAGATGGTAAGAACAGACGTTAAAGACGCGAAATATCCGTTCTTTATATCGCAAATGAGAAGAATTTGGTATAAGAAGGACGCTTAAGTTTCATAGGACGAACTTTATGACATAGATAGACTTGCCTCCGTTCCCCGTGACGGACGGAGCAGGTCTTTTTTTCTTTACTCCAGCAAGGTAATATTATGATACCACATACAGCTGAGAAAAGGGGAGAGCTATGCCGAGACCGTCTTCCAGAATGAAACAGAATCCGGATGACCGGGCACCGCTTGTTGAAGCTCTCCTTGCCTATGCGGCGCGAAACTCCTCCAGTTTTCACGTTCCGGGCCATAAGAGAGGCGCTTCGTTCTTGGACGATCCGCTCGTCTCGTCTTGGCTTGGCGCCGTCGGCACATTCGATGCCACGGAGCTGCCGGGATTGGACGACCTGCATTCCCCGACAGGGGCGATACGGGAGGCGCAAGAGCTTGCGGCGGAATGCTTCGGTGCGGACCGCACGTACTTCTTGGTCGGCGGGAGCACCGTCGGAAACTTAGCGATGATCGGGGCCGTATGCAAACCGGGCGACATTGTCCTCATGCAGCGCAACGCGCATAAGTCCGCCGTTCACGCATTAATGCTTGCCGGGGGAGGGGCGGTGTTTTTGCCGCCGCATCGTGACGCGGCAAGCGGGTTGTATACAGGTCCGTCGGCCGAACGGATCGACGAGCAGCTTCGCAATTTTCCTGAAGCGAAGGCGGTTTTCGTCACGAATCCCAATTACTACGGCATGAGCATCGATTTGCGTTCCATAGCCGAAACCGCACATAAACACGGAAAACCGCTGCTTGTAGACGAAGCGCATGGAGCGCACTTCGGCCTGCATCCGAAGCTGCCGGCTTCGGCGCTTCAATGCGGCGCGGACGTTGTCGTACAGTCTACGCACAAGATGCTCCCGGCCATGACGATGGGAGCGATGCTGCATGTTCAAGGAGGGCGCGTGGATGCTCGGGTATTGGAGCAGCGCTTGCGCATGCTGCAAAGCTCGAGCCCGTCTTATCCCATACTTGCGTCGCTGGATTGGGCGCGAAGCTCCGTCCACGGCAATCGGAGAGAAGGGGCCTTCCGCAGCGGTCTCGAAGCGGTCCATGCTTTCCGCAATGCGCTCAAGTCGAGCAGCTTCAGGTTCGGCTTTTTGGAATGGGAACCGGCTTCCAGTTACTCCCGGTTGGATCCTTTCAAAGTTGCCGTTTATGATAAAGAAGAAAGATTATCCGGTTTCCGACTGCAAGCGATGCTTGCGGAGCATGGTTGCGACGCGGAGATGGCTGACGAGCGGCATGTTCTGCTTGTTTTCGGTTTGGCATCGTCCTTACAGGACGCGGTTCGCCTTAAATCGGCGTTAGAACAAATTGAATTGCGTTATTGTGCGGAAAAGCAGGAGAAACGACCAAAAACGGCGAATAATAGACCATTATGGCCGAATGCCTCCGGGCAGCCCGTCTTTTTTGATATGGACGGCGTGAGGAAGCCGCCGAACATTACGAGAGAACCGGTTGAAGCGGAGGTTGAGCATTCGGCCGGGGCGCTGTCGGCCGAGATGGTCGTTCCGTACCCTCCGGGTATACCATTATTGTACCCGGGTGAGCCAATTACGCCGGAAGCCGTAACCGCTTTGATCCGATACCGCTCGGAAGGCGCTTCGGTGCAAGGCATACGGGACGAAACGCTTACACGCATTCTCGTTTGGCACGAAAGCGGCATATAGATATAGAAGGGGTCGGCAGATGAGAGGATTGTTTATTACTTTCGAAGGACCGGACGGTTCCGGGAAAACTTCCCAAGTAAAACGGCTTGCAGCGCGCCTGCAGAACACCGGCATTGACGTTGTCATAACGCGCGAGCCCGGGGGGACCGGGATTGGAGACCGTCTGCGTTCCATAGTGCTCTCTCCCGAACACCGCGAAATGGCGGATCAGACGGAGGTGCTCCTATACGCCGCTTCCAGAGCGCAGCACGTCCATCAAGTGATTTTTCCCGCTTTGGAGCGGGGAGCTGTCGTAATTTGCGACCGGTTCATCGACGCAAGCATCGCTTATCAAGGGTACGGTTTGGGCCAAGATCCCGCGCAAGTTGAGGCAATCAGCCGCTACGCCAGTTCCGGTTTGCAGCCGCACCGTACGTACATGCTGGATGTCCCGGTCGAAATCAGCCGCAGCCGGCTGCTTAAACGCTCCGGTGCGGGGGGGAGCGAATCGACGTTGGACCGGATCGAGTTGAAAGATAAAGATTACCACGGACGAGTGAGAGACGCATTCCTGCTGTTAGCCAAAACAAATCCGCACCGCGTGCTTCTTCTGAACGCCGACAGAGCCGAAGAGGAGATCGCGGGGGATATCGCTGCGGATTTCGATCGTTTGCTTAACAAATAATCGATCGCTAATACACTAGCAGGGAGGAATTTGCATGAAGCTTGTAGTTGCCGTAGTGCAGGATAAGGATAGCAACCGCTTGTCGTCCGCATTGATTCAACAGGGCATCCGGGCTACGAAATTAGCCAGTACCGGAGGTTTCTTGCGCGCAGGGAACACGACGTTCATGATCGGTATCGAAGACGAGAGGGTGCAGGACGTCTTGACTGTGATCAAAGCAAACTGCAAGGTGAGGGATCAATTGGTCACTCCGGTGACTCCGATGGGAGGCACGACCGATTCGTACATCCCGTTCCCGGTGGAAGTGCAGGTTGGCGGAGCTGCCGTGTTTATTATGCCGGTCGAGCGCTTTGAGCATTTTTAAGCGAACGATACGATCCGGAGGCGCATACTAGGTGAAAATCGATCCAGGCTGGCGGCCTTTCAACAAGGATACGATGCGCAACGACAACAACCCGAATGCAAATGCCTTGTCCCGCCCGTTCTCCGGCTTCCTTCGCGAAGAACGGGAGGCCGCTACGCAGGAGGAACTGACGCGTAGGATGGAGCTCATTCACCGTCAAGGGGAGCGTCTGGCCCGGTCCATGACCGTTCGGGAGCTTCGCGAGTATAAGCTGCTGGTGAAACGGTTCCTTGAGGACACCGCCCGCAAAGGGGTGGGTTTGCGGGAGACGAGAGGCTGGGATCGCCGCGGCCGTTCCAAACGTTACCAGCTGCTGGAGAAAATCGACGAGACGCTTCTTTCCATGGCGGACGAGCTGCTTCACACCGAAACCGGCAAGATCGAATTGTTGGCCAAGATCGGCGAAATCCGCGGATTGTTGATTAATTTATTTTTTTAAACAAAAATGGAGCGAACATACATGCCTTTCAGCGATATACCCGGACAAGAGCGTGTGAAGACCATACTGCGAACCGCCCTGCGGGACGGCGCTTTGTCTCATGCCTACGTCTTCGAGGGGCAGAGGGGTACGGGACGAAGATCTGTTGCAAGAGCGCTGGCGCAGGCGCTCTTTTGTGTAGAGGGCGGAGGAGATGCATGCGGCGCATGCGTCGAATGCCGCAAGGCGGCAAACGGAAATCACCCTGATGTGTATTGGATCGATGCGGCCGGATCGACGGTTAAAATCGACCAAATACGGGAGCTGCAAAAACAATTTACCTATAAGGCTTCGGCATCCCGCCCGCGTATTTACATTATAGATGAAGCGGAGAAGATGACGCCGCAAGCTTCCAACGCGATGCTGAAGTTTCTGGAAGAACCTGCGTCGCAAATCGTGGCGGTGCTCATAACGGAGAACGGACAAGCATTGCTCCCGACCATATTGTCCCGTACGCAGCGCATAGCCTTCCAGCCGCTGTCCCCCGAAATAATGGAGGAAGCGCTGCTCGCGGAAGGCCACCCGGCGGTGCTCGTTCGGCCCGCGGTCCGGTTATCGGCAGGCTTGGAAACCGCGAGGGAGCTTATCCAGTTAAATTGGTTTGCAGAAACGAGAAATGCAGTGTTACAATTGGCTAAGGAGTCGATTCACGGCTTCTCTGCCGCCATGCTGGCAGGGCAAAGCATTATTTCCAAACAAGAAGTGTCCGAGCATATGGATACATTCTTCGATTTGTTTGCGCTGTGGTGTAAAGACATGGTTCTTTTGCAAAGAAGACAGACCGCGAAGGTCGTATTTATAGACGGAACGGAATGGAGCCAAAGACACGCCGACTCCAAACCGTTTCAGTTGTGGGTCGGCGCTATGGATGAGGCGCTGCGGGCGAAGAAACGTCTTCGCCAACATGCCAATCCCCAACTTGTCCTTGAACGATTCCTATATACGTTGCAAGGAGGATAATAATGGAAGCTTACCAAGTCGTAGGCGTCCGCTTTAAGAAGGCGGGCAAAGTTTACTATTTCGATCCGAGCGATTTGCCTGTCGACGAACAAAACCATGTGATCGTGGAGACGGCTAGGGGCGTAGAATACGGCAAAGTCGTCATTGGGCGCAAGACGGTGCGCGAGAGCGACGTCGTGCTGCCGCTGAAGAAAGTGATCCGCATAGCGGATGTCAACGATGCGAAAGTGGTTGACGATAATAAGACGGCGGCGAAAGACGCATTCGGCGTCTGCGCCGAGAAAATAAAAGAGCACGGCTTACGGATGAAACTCGTCGATGTGGAATACACGTTCGACCGCAACAAAATTATTTTTTATTTTACCGCGGAAGGCCGCGTCGATTTCCGGGAGCTTGTGAAAGACTTGGCGGGAGTGTTCCGGACCAGAATAGAACTCCGGCAAATCGGTGTCCGGGACGAGGCAAAGCTGCTTGGCGGGTTAGGGCCGTGCGGCCGTGTTTTATGCTGTTCATCGTGGCTCGGCGACTTCGAGCCGGTCTCGATCAAGATGGCCAAGGACCAAAACTTGTCGCTGAATCCGACCAAAATCTCGGGTTTGTGCGGGAGATTAATGTGCTGTCTGAAATATGAGCATGACAACTATGAAAGCGTAAAGCAAGAGCTGCCCTCCATCGGAGCTAAAGTCATTACTTCATTGGGAACGGGTGTCGTCGTCAGCTTGAATCCGGAATCCCGCACCGTCAACGTTCGACTCAATGAATCCAGGGGCCGCGTATCCGAATTTCCGCTTGATGACGTCGTGGAGCAAGAAGTATAGAGATAGTCCTATAAAATCGGTTGGCCTTTTTCCAGAGGTGGAGCTGTGGAAGACAGAAAAGAACTGTATGAACAAGTGACGCGCATGGAAGAATCGATGAATCGGGCGGCGGGGGATATGGCCGCTCTGCGTAAGCAAGTGGTGCTTTTGCTTGAAGAAAATAAGAGGCTTGTCATAGAAAACCAGCAATTGCGCAAACTACTCCGGAGAAACGATTCCGTGGGCGATGACGCCGCCGCCGCACTCGAAGACGCCGAGGACTCACTCAAGTCGCAAGGCGCGCCTGTCATCGGCGAAGGATATGACAACTTGGCAAGGTTATATTATGAAGGGTTCCACATTTGCAATGTGTACTACGGGCACCTGCGCACCGAAGGAGACTGCCTGTTTTGTTTGTCTTTCTTTAATAAGTAATTGCAGCCGTAGGACATAGCCGCCCTGCGGTTTTTTTAAATTCATCGGGAGGCTCGCGCCGCATATATGAATGCTCAAGTTGATTTGAAACCGCATGAGCGTATAGACGATTTACTTACCCACGATTTAAAGATCATTCAAAGCGACGATATTTTCAGTTTTTCATTAGACGCCGTGTTGTTGGCCCGGTTTTGTTCCGTTCCTCCGAAGGGACGTATTGTCGATTTGTGTACCGGTAACGGCGTCATTCCGCTGCTTATGTCGACGCGAACGAAAGGATCGATCGTCGGAGTCGAAATTCAGCCGCGGGTGGCGGACATGGCTTCCCGGAACGTTCGACTGAACGGTCTCGATCACCGGATTCAAATGGTATGCGGCGATTTGAAGCAATTCCATCTGACAGCCGGATACGGATCGTTCGATTTGGTTACGGTCAATCCGCCGTACTTGCCTGTTGCCGCCGGAGATCGAAAATTGAATCCGCACGTGGCGGCAGCCCGCCATGAAGTGTATTGCACGTTGGCGGACGTCGCCTCCGCGGCTTCCCGGCTTGTAAAATCCGGAGGGAAAGTTGCGATGGTTCACCGGCCGTCCCGCTTGGCCGAAATCATTTCGGAATTTCGTGCCGTACGGCTCGAGCCGAAGCGTATCAGATTCGTACATCCCCGCTTAGACGAAGAAGCCAATATTGTGTTGATCGAAGCGGCAAAAGACGGAAAGCCGGAGCTCCGGACGCTCCCTCCGTTGATTGTGCATGAATCTGACGGAAGCTATGCGAAGGAACTGTTGGAAGTATATTATGGAAGCAGACAAGCTTTGATCGATACGGACAGAGGAGAATCGTAAATGACGGACGTACAAGTGCAGAAAAGCTTTGCTTCGCAGGATAACGGTTCCTCTGGCCGGAAAGCGGGAATCCTGTATTTGGTAGGGACGCCAATCGGAAATTTGGACGATATGACATACAGGGCGGTTGCCGTATTAAAGGAAGTTTCTTGGGTGGCGGCGGAGGATACACGCCAAACGAGAAAGCTGCTCAACCGTTTCGAAATATCGGCGCGGCTGCTCTCTTATCATGAGCATAACAAAGAAAAAAGCGGATCTTCTATAATATCGAAGTTGCAGGATGGCGAAAGCGTTGCGTTGGTCAGCGATGCCGGCCTGCCCGCAATTTCGGACCCGGGAGTCGATCTTGTGGAGGAGGCGGTGCGCATGAACATTCCGGTCGTGCCGATTCCCGGGCCCAATGCCGCTTTGTCGGCCTTGATCGCTTCCGGATTGCCGACCGAACGGTTTACATTTCTAGGGTTTTTGCCCAGGGAGAAGAAGAAAGCGTCGGCCGTTCTTGAAGAATGGAAGACGCATCAGGCGACAATAGTTTTATATGAGGCGCCGCACCGGTTATTGCCGACCATGCGCTTGCTGCTCGATTCGTGGGGCGACAGGCGCGTTGTGATGGCGCGCGAGCTGACGAAACGGTTCGAGGAATTCACGAGAGGCACCGTCGCTTCGTGTCTCTTGCACTTGGAAGGCACGCCGCCCATCGGCGAATATTGCTTAATTGTGGAGGGAGCTCAAGCCTCCGCATCCGATGAAGCCGCTCCCGAGTGGTGGACCGGGCTTACGCCCGAACAACATGTCGCCCGTTATGAGAAGGAGCACGGGCTTTCACGCAAGGACGCCATCAAGCAAGCGGCTTCGGACCGCAATGTGCCGAAGCGAATTATATATAATGAAGTAAATAAGAAAACCTCTTTCGAGGCCAACTCAACGAAGCAAGACCGCGATTAGCGGAAGGTTTTCTTGCGATTCTAGAATCTTAGAAACTAGCGTCTCTCCAAAAAAAGTATCCTATGGGTTCCGC
>NZ_JAEMXM010000032.1:9646-59517 GCF_016482785.1 Paenibacillus alkalitolerans
GGAAGGTTTTCTTGCGATTCTAGAATCTTAGAAACTAGCGTCTCTCCAAAAAAAGTATCCTATGGGTTCCGCTCCGCGAAATCCATAGGATAAAGAAAGGAGATATAAAAAGGTTAGAATTAACAAAAGTGCTTATTTGCTATTATATACTATTTTACTTACTTTGTCACAGGTGTCGGCATTTCTTTCAAACATTCGTTGCAAACTATTTTTCCTTTAAAGTAAGTAACGTTATCCGCGTTTCCGCAAAAGATGCAAGCAGGCTCATATTTTTTCAACATGATGCGCTCGCCGTCTACGTAAATTTCTAGCGCATCCTTCTCGCCGATGCCGAGGGTACGACGCAATTCGATCGGGATGACCACACGGCCCAATTCATCTACTTTACGTACAATTCCGGTTGATTTCATCATAGTAATTCATTCTCCTTTCAGTATGGAAAAAATAGTGTCGTTGGAATCGCCATTTTTCGACATATTTCTTATTGGATTTATGGTACCAACTGTTCCCATAATAGTCAACAAGATTTTACGCACTTTAAAAAATCATTGATAGAGATCAGTTTTTATGTGATTTTGCTTACATGTGAAGTTCGTCCTATTACGTCACGGTTCGACAAATACGTCGCAAAATGTCGAATGATGTCGATTAGGAAAGAAGGAGGGGATTAGAGTGACTTTTTGGCCGGAAGAAAAGGTGTTTAAAGATCCTGTACATAAGTATATTTACGTTCAAGACCCTCTGATTTGGGACTTGGTCAATACGAAAGAGTTCCAACGTTTGCGGCGAATCCGGCAGCTCGGCACTTCGTTCTTTACGTTTCACGGGGCTGAGCACAGCCGTTTCTCGCATTCGCTAGGGGTATACGAAATTACTCGCAAAATCATTTCGCAATTCGAACGAAACGAGTACGAAGATTGGCCGGTCGAAGAGAAACGATTGTGTTTGTGCGCGGCTTTGCTGCACGATGTCGGCCACGGGCCGTTTTCCCACTCGCTGGAGACGGTGTTCGGAGAACATCACGAGCTATGGTCTTGTCGAATCGTTCAAGGGGATACCGAAGTCAACAGGGTGCTGCGCTCCGTTTCTCCCGACTTTCCGGATCAGGTGGCGGGCGTTATTTGCAAGTCGTATCCGAAGGAGATCGTCGTCTCGCTCGTGTCCAGCCAATTGGACGCCGACCGGATGGATTATTTGTTAAGGGACGCGTATTTCACGGGAGTGAATTACGGGATGTTCGATTTGGAGCGGATACTGCGGGTAATGAGGCCGTATAAAGGGAAAATTGTTGTAAAAGAGAGCGGCATGCACGCCGTCGAAGATTATTTGATGTCCAGGTATCAGATGTACTGGCAGGTGTATTTCCATCCGGTTACCCGGAGCTCCGAGATTGTTCTGCGCAACATATTCGCGCGCGCTAAAGCATTGTTCGATGCGGGGTACGAGTTCCGGTTTCTCGTTGAGCCGCTTCGCAAGTTATTTGAAGGAAAGATTGACTTGGAACATTATTTATTGCTCGACGAGTCGTTGACGCAAGCCGCCTTTGCCCAATGGACGATGGAACAAGATGCGGTGCTGTCGGATTTATGCGGGCGTTTTCTCAATCGAAAATTGTTGAAATATGCGGCTCCGGTAACGATTGACCCTTCATATTTCGACAAGCTGCGCGACTCCGTCCTGCAAGCCGGCTTCGATCCGGAATATTATGTGCAGATCGACTTTCCGGCGGATTTGTCATATGATGTGTATCGCCCCGGAAACAGTCCGGGCAAATTTCCGATTCTGCTGCTTGAAGACAGCGGCAAATTGGTCGAAATCAGCCGCAAATCCGATATCGTCGGATCGATTAGCGGAACGCATGTCGGAAGGCAGCATGTTTATTTTCCGGAAGAATGGTTTTCGGCGCAAGCAAGGCAAAGTCCGGCATTATTTTCTTGGCTGAAAGGAGAAACTTAATTCGCAATGCTTACCGATTCGCATACTCACCTTGACAATAAAGCGTTTAATCAAGATCGGGAAGACATTCTGGCACGGGCGAAAGAGGCGGGGGTCGGACGGATCGTCAACGTCGGGTTTAATCGCGAAACGATTCCCACCACTTTGCGGTTGGCCGAGAGGTACGATTTCATCGATGCTGTCATTGGCTGGCATCCGCAGGATGCAATCCACATGACGCCGGAAGATTTGGATTGGATCGAACAATTGGCCCGGACGCACGGCAAAGTCGTCGCGCTTGGCGAAATGGGGTTGGATTACTACTGGGACACATCGCCGAAAGAGGTGCAGCACCGTGTGTTTCGGGAGCAAATCCGGTTGGCCAGAAAGCTGCAAATGCCGGTCGTCATCCATAACCGGGACGCGCATGCGGATGTCGTCGCGATTCTGAAGGAAGAGAAGGCTTACGATGTCGGCGGAGTCATGCATTGTTATTCCGGAAGTTGGGAAGTTGCGAAAGAGTGCCTGGATATGAACTTCTATATATCCTTTGGCGGTCCGGTCACTTTCAAGAATGCGAAGCAGCCGAAAGAAGTGCTTGCCCGGGTGCCTTTGGACCGGCTGTTGATCGAAACCGACGCTCCGTACCTCACGCCCCATCCTTACCGGGGAAAGAGAAACGAAACGGCGTTCGTGAAGCTCGTTGCGGAAGCGGCGGCGGAAATAAAAGGGCTCTCACCGGAGGAAATCAGCCTTGTTACAACGGAAAATGCCCAGGCACTGTTCCGTCCAAAACAAGAAATACGGAGATAAGCCGATGAAAACATAGCATATCGAGAGATCGGCGTGCATTATATATCATCAAACAGTTTATTTCACGGGATTCGAGGAAGGAAGGTCGATTTTCGGGTAATTATTGCACTTTACAATTCGGGCCCCGAGCCAGTATGATACATTACATAAACCGTAACAAGGAGTTTTTCATAATATTTCCAGTTTCGCTGAGTTTCCGGCGCTGCGGTTGCTGTTTAAGCTTGCAGTGTCATAAGGGAAACGGGGGAACCGCATTGGCGCATCCGATCCGTCGGAGCGTCTAGGGGTGAATTTTCGCAGGTGCCGCCAGGCGTCATGCAGAAATAGGGCCAGCTCTCGCGCCCGAATCCGACAGCTAACCTCGTAAGCGTAACGAGAGAGGTAACCGCCGAGCTATTTTCTCACTTTTCGCACCCGAAAAGCCGCGAGCGTTCCTCTTCGCCGGCTTTTTTTTGTTGCTCGTACCGGTTATCTCGACTATATTCCAAATAGTCGCGTCGAACTTGAACTTCTGAGAACCACTCTCACGTACAAGGCGAGGCTATGTAAGGAGGACCGTAAAGAATGGGGTATGTCCAAGCACAGGAATCCCATGTTGAAAGTCTGTCCGGCATGTCTTACGCATGGCGATGGGCGCGTGTTCACGCAAAATTGATGTTATCCGTCACAGCCGCGTCGGTTGCAGCTCTGCTTCTCTTCGCCTCTCTACTATATGGCACGGCCTTAAAGAGAATCACGGTTGAAGCGGACGGGCAAACATATGAGTTTGTAACATCGCAGAGTCACGTGCAGGACTTATTGACTGAGAAAGGAATTTCGGTCGGCGAATTCGACCGGATTTCCAAACCGTTGTCAGCGGTTCTTGCGGATGGAGACCGGTTGATCGTGGAGCGGGCGTTCCCCGTATCGGTAACTGCGGACGGTAAAACGACAAAAGTGTTCGCGGTTGAAGGCACCGTTTCCGATATGCTCGCCGATGCCGGGATCGAGCTCGGCCCTCTTGACCGGGTGGAGCCGTCCGTAAATGCGACCGTTACACAGGGTTCCGAAATAAAGATTGTCCGTGTTTCGAAGGTTATAGAAGAAACCGAGCATACTTTGCCGTATAAGACGATAAAACAAAAAGACGGCAGTCTGCTTAAAGGCAAACAGAAAGTCGTTCAGGCAGGCCGGGAAGGCGTGCTTGTGAAACAAATCGAGAAGGTGTACGAAGACGGAGTGCTCGTTGCGGAGCAGGTCGTCTCCAAGGATGTCGAACAATCGACTCTCGATCACATTGTAGCTGTCGGCACGAAGGCTGCGCCCGCGCCCGCCAAGTCGAAAGATCCGGTGGTCGTTCTTACGTCCTCTTCCGCTAACGTGGAGCAGGTATCGTTCGACGGAAAGTCATTCGGCGTAAAGAACATCCTAAAGGGAGTCAAGCTTACGGCGTATTCGGCAGGCTTCGCATCGACCGGCAAGAGGAAGGGCGACAAAGGATACGGCATCACTGCGAGCGGCACGACGGTTAGCGAAGGCCGGACGATCGCCGTGGATCCCGGCGTCATTCCGATGGGTTGGTGGGTTTACATTGAAGGCATCGGCTTCCGGCGTGCCGAGGATAAAGGCAGCGCCATCAAAGGCAAGAAAATCGATATTTATTTCGACAGCGAGGCATATGCGAAAAAATTCGGCACGAAGTATGGATATACGGTGTATGTGATCGGTCCGAAAAAGCCGGTCGCTAATTAAGACGTTATACCAGCAGTAAATGTTGCGGTTTACGGTCGCTTTTGGCGGCCGTTTTTTTTCTTTCCGCGAAAAGGGTAGAATATAGTTGTGTCGGATTATGCTAGACAAGCTAAAGGGGAAACTGGCGCCATGATTCAAGAAATAATTGTCGTCGAAGGAAAGAACGACACCATAGCGATCCGGCGCGCCGTGGAAGCCGATACGATCGAGACCGGAGGTTCGGCGGTGAATCGAGAAGTATTGGAACGCATAAAGCTTGCACAGCGGCGCAGGGGAGTTATTATACTGACGGACCCGGATCATGCCGGTGAGCGTATCCGCCATCTCGTTTCGTCCAAGGTGCCGGGATGCAAGCATGCGTTCCTAGCGCAAGAAGAAGCGACTTACCGGGACGATATCGGAATTGAGAACGCGTCTCCGGAATCGATTCGGGCGGCATTGGCGGAAGTGCGTACCGAGTCCGAGATTCAAGCGACGGATCTCACATGGGCGGATTTAATGAGAGCACGTCTCGCGGGCGTGGACGGGGCTGCCGAACGGCGTATGCGCGTTGGGAAATCGCTGAGCATCGGATATGCGAATGGAAAGACGTTCTTGAAGCGCTGCCGAATGTTCGGCATCGGAAAACAGGAGCTGGCCGACGCGCTGCGGCGCAGCGGATTGGACGGCACGGAAGACGGAGGCGGCCGATGACGGAACGCATGGAGACGATAGCATCGCCGAAGCGGACGAAAGAGCTGCTGCAAAAATACGGTTTTACATTCAAGAAGAGTCTGGGGCAAAACTTCCTCATCGACGGCAATATTTTACGGAGCATTGTTTCGGCTGCGACGTTGGGCCCTGCGGCGGGGGCGCTTGAGATCGGTCCGGGAATCGGAGCTTTGACCGAGCGATTGGCATTGGACAGCGGGAAGGTCGTTGCGGTGGAAATCGATCAGCGTCTGCTTCCGATGCTGAAGGAATCGCTATCGGCATACCCGAATGTCTCGATCGTGCATGGAGATGTGCTGAAGATCGATCTGCATGCGCTGTTCCGCGAACATTTTGCCGATGTGGACTCCGTCAGTGTCGTTGCAAACTTGCCGTATTACGTAACGACTCCGATCGTCATGAAGCTGCTTGAGGAGAAATTGCCGATTTCATCTATCGTTGTCATGGTTCAGAAAGAGGTGGCGGACCGCTTCGCCGCCAATCCCGGGAGCAAGGATTACGGCAGTTTATCGGTTGCCGTCCAGTATTATACGATTCCTGAGCTCGTAATCCGCGTGCCGCACACAGTGTTCATTCCTCAGCCTAACGTGGAATCGGCGGTAGTGAAATTGTCTATGCGGGAGAAGCCCGCCGTAGAGGTTCAGGACGAGCCGGTGTTTTTCGAAGTTGTACAAGCTTCCTTCTCGCAACGGAGAAAGACGCTGCTTAACAATCTGGTAAAGTTTTTTCCCGAAGGCGGTAAAGACGCGTGCCGGCAATTTCTGGAGCGGTGCGGCATCGATCCCGGCAGACGCGGGGAAACGCTTGATATCTCGGAATTCGCCCGGATTGCCAATGAACTGTATCTGCGGAAAGGAAAATAGCGGCGTCCCTCATTACATACACACCAAATGCCCAACATCCCCATACCATAGAACGTAGGAGGGGATCGGAATGAATCTCGGCGACTACGTTGTCCGCATATCGTACGGGAAAGATGTTGTGTTTCGCATTCAAGGGTTCACGGAGAAAAGATTGGCTGTTCTGAAGGGTGTGCAGTACCGCCTGTTGGCCGACGCTCCGATCGACGATCTGGAGCCGGTACCCGCGCCGGTGCTTCAAGAAGATTCGAGGGGTATTTCCCTGCTGGAGAAGAACAGGCTGCACTTCGCCGGGCTGAGAAAAACGGAAAAGCCTTTCTTTGAGGTGCCGGGAACGATTCTCCATTTGGACGGAGACGCAATGTATTTGCGCAAGAGCATGGCTTTGTACAGCGAATTGCGGATTCCGGCCGAAGGGTATCACTTGAAGGAATCGGAAATGGCGGAAGCGCTTGTTCGCCTTCTGCCGAAGGTGAAGCCGGATATCGTAGTCGTTACGGGCCACGACGGCATTATCAAGCACAGGTTTGACGGCGACAAGCAAAATATAAACAATTATAAAAATTCCTTGAACTTCCTTAATGCGGTACGCGTCGCGCGCGCGTATGAGAGAAACCGCGACGCATTGACGATAGTGGCCGGCGCTTGCCAGTCGCATTTCGAAGCGCTGCTCCAAGCCGGAGCGAACTTTGCAAGTTCTCCGGCCCGCATATTGATCCATGCGCTTGACCCCGTATATATTGCTTCCAAATCCGCTTATACACCCGTAAAAGAAACCGTCAATCTTTATGATGTAATAACACATACTGTCAGTGGACTGGATGGATTGGGAGGAATTGAAACACGAGGCAATTTCCGGGTCGGTTTGCCGAGGGTCGGAGGGGAAAATTAATTTTTTTGACAGTATATCGTTGACAATCGGTTTGGCCCACTGCTATAATATTTCGTTCATTTGACAAACGCCTCTCCTTAGGGTATAATATCTAAGGAAAGAGGTGGTAGTTGACAATGGCCAAAAATGCGCTGTTGGAAATCAAAAAGAGCCTTGAAGCTCACGTCGGACAGAAAATTACGTTGCGAGCGAACGGCGGCCGCCGAAAGACGATCGAACGTACCGGTGTACTGGAAGAAACCTACCCTTCGGTGTTCATTGTCAAACTGGACCAGGAACAACACGCGTTCAAGCGCGTCTCTTACAGCTACGCGGACATCTTGACGGAGAGCGTCGAAGTTACCGTGTGCGGCGACGATGACGGACAAGTTCGTATCACCTACATCCAAGCTTAACATCATTGTCTTCAATTACCAGTAAGCTTAATGCATAAACAAAGCGGCAAGGCTCCCGAGCCTCGCCGCTTTTGTCGTACTCCCGGCATCGGCGGTAATTTTCGCCGACTGAATGCAGCCGTTCGTTAGAACGCATACTACAAAAAAGATCTCGCCGGGAGGAGGTTGCGCCATGAGCCGCAGAAGACGAAGCATCATGTCCGAGGAATTCAAATACGAGCTTGCGAAAGACCTCGGATTTTACGACACGGTGCGGAAGGAAGGCTGGGGCGGAATTCGTACGAAGGACGCGGGAAATATGGTGAAAAGGGCAATACAAATAGCGGAACAGGCCGCGAAAAATCAGCAGCCGAGACCGTAAACGTTACGTTAGGGAGCCGTACAGCGTTGCGCTGTCACGGCTCTCTTGCGTTCATAGAAGCTTTAAATCAATTGTGGTAAACTATAGAAACGCATGTGTGAAACGGGGGCGGTGAGGACAGTGAAGGTATACGAAAAGGCACCCGCCAAAATCAACTTGTCGCTGGACGTTCTGCGCAAACGAAGCGACGGCTATCATGAAGTGGAAATGATCATGACGATGGTCGATCTCGCGGATCGTCTCGAGATGGAGGAGCTCCCCAGGGATACGATTATCATCTCGAGCCAAGCAGGCTACATACCGTTGGATGAGAAAAATTTGGCGTTTCAGGCCGCGAAGCTCATTAAAGAGCGGTATTCGGTCAAGAAAGGCGTTTACATTCACTTAGACAAGCGAATACCGGTAGCCGCGGGACTTGCGGGAGGGAGCAGCGATGCGGCAGCTGCCCTTCGGGGGTTAAACCGGTTATGGAATTTGAATATATCCGTTGAAGAGCTGCAGAAACTCGGAGAAGAATTGGGTTCCGACGTACCGTTCTGCGTGAAGGGCGGCACCGCCATTGCCAGGGGACGCGGAGAACGGCTGGAGATGATTTCTTCTCCTCCGCAATGTTGGGTCATCCTGGTGAAACCTCCGATCAATGTTTCGACGGCGGATGTGTACGGTCGGCTGTCGGTGGACAAGATTAGGAACCGACCGTCGACGGAAGCGCTGCTTGAATCGATTCGAACGGGCAACTTTCATGCATTGTGCAAATCGCTGGGCAATGTGCTTGAAGATGTGACGATGGAACTGCATCCCGAGGTGAGGCATTTGAAGGAAACGATGCTTCGCCTCGGAGCGGACGGCGCGCTTATGTCAGGCAGCGGCCCCACGGTGTTCGGTTTGGTGCAGCGGGAATCGAAGCTCGCCCGAATTTACAACGGACTTAGAGGATTTTGCAAAGAGGTGCACGCGGTGAGGCTGCTGACGGGAACCTCTTGAATAAACACGTACACTAATGTTATATTCTCAGTATTATATTCGGATTTTGTTTAAAATTTGGCGGCTTTTGGGGGTGGGGATATGAAGAAGTTAAAGAGAAGCGCGCGTCTTGTCGAGATGACGCACTATTTGCTCTCAAGGCCGCATCAACTTGTTCCCCTTACCGTATTTGCCGATCGGTACGATTCGGCAAAGTCCTCCATCAGCGAAGACTTGGCGATCATTAAAGAAGTGTTTGAAGGCGAAGGGATCGGCGAGCTGCACACGCTTGCCGGAGCCGCCGGCGGCGTGAAATACGTGCCGAAAACCGGGCAGCGGGAAGCCCGGCAAATCGTCGAACGGATTTGCCGCATGCTCGAGCAGCCGGACAGGCTGCTTCCGGGAGGCTATCTGTATATGTCCGATATACTCGGACAACCGACCATCATGAACGACGTCGGCAAGATGTTCGCCTCTTTCTTCAGCGATCGCCCGATCGACGTAGTGATGACAGTGGAGACGAAAGGAATTCCCCTGGCGTACGCTACGGCGGCACATCTGCACCTGCCGGTTGTCATTGTGCGCCGGGACCCGAAAGTGACCGAAGGATCGTCGGTGAGCATCAATTACGTGTCGGGCTCCAATAAACGAATACATACAATGACGCTTGCGAGACGGGCGCTGAAGGAGAAATCGAACGTTCTGATCGTGGACGACTTTATGCACGCGGGCGGAACCGTTCGGGGAATGATGGATTTATTGCAGGAGTTCGGCGCGACCGTTCAAGGAGTCGGGGTGTTGGTTGAAGCGGGAGGCGTCGAAAGCGACGAGCTGCTTGTGAACGATTATGTGTCGCTGGCGAAGCTGACGAGAGTGGATCCCAAGACGCGGGACATTCATGTGGAGCCGGGAAATTTTCTTGAACAATTAAAATATTTCTTATGAAGGAGTGTAATGAAGAATGAAACCTACTGTTGTTTCTACAGACAAGGCGCCGGCGGCGATCGGACCGTATTCGCAAGCGATGCGCGTCGGAAATTTGGTGTTCACCTCGGGGCAAATCCCGCTCAACGCGAAAGGCGAACTGGTGGAGGGCGGAATAGAAGAACAAACCAGACAAGTGATTCAAAATTTGATCGCGGTCGCGGAGAGCGTCGGCGCGACGTTGAAGGACACCGTGAAAGCGACCGTGTTTTTGAAAGACATGAATCAGTTTCCGGCATATAACGCGATTTTCGCGGACGCGTTCGGAGACCACAAGCCGGCGCGCTCCACCATCGAAGTTGCCCGGCTGCCGCGAGACGTTTTGATCGAAATCGAACTGATATTGTGCGTTCCGGAATAAATAATTATCAGAATTCTTGTAAATGTTCGAAAAAAAGTGCGGATTTCGTACAGTAAAGGAAGGAATTTGTAAGATTTTGTGGAATTATACACCAAACTCTTTTTTTCCAACAAAAGACAAGGTGGTGAACCCAAAGTGCAAATTACCGATGTGAGACTCCGCCGCGTGAACTCGGAAGGACGGATGAAGGCCATTGCTTCCATCACGATCGATAACGAATTCGTTGTTCACGACATTAGGGTTATTGATGGGAATAACGGCATGTTTGTCGCGATGCCGAGCAAGAGGACACCTGACGGTGAGTTCCGCGACATCGCTCACCCGATTTCTTCCACAACTCGGGAAAAGATTCAAGCTGCTGTGTTAGCGGAGTATGATCGGGCAGCCGCCGAGGAGGACGTAATCGAGGAGGGAGCCTAAAAGGAAAGCTATGGAGAGCCGGCAAGGCTCTCTTTTCTTTTTGCCGAAAGTGAGATATGATTCAGTGTGGGTTATAGGAATATATACATTTATGGTTAGCAAGTCCGGGAGGGTGAGAGAATGAACGTCATGGGGATTGTGCTGGCGGCCGGCATGGGGAAACGCATGAAGTCGAAGCTCTACAAGGTGCTTCATCCGGTTTGCGGAAAGCCGATGGTCCGGCATGTCGTCGATACGTTAAACGCGGCGGGCGTGGGGCGCAAAGTAATCGTAGTCGGACATGGAGCCGAGGCGGTTCAAGCGGCTCTCGGCAATGGCGCCGAGTATGCTATGCAGGAGCAACAGTTGGGCACAGGTCATGCCGTTCGGATGGCGGAGAGCTTACTGAGCGGCGAGGAAGGAATTACCGTGGTCGTATACGGAGACACCCCGTTGATTACGCCGGAAACGCTTACAAATATGATCGAATTGCACCGGACGTCGGGTGCCGCGGCAACGCTGCTCGTGGCCCGGTTTGACGATCCGACCGGACTCGGCCGCATCATCGGGGCGGAAGACGGAACCGTTGAATGCATAGTGGAAGAGAAAGATTGCAGCGCAGAACAAAGATCGATCAAAGATATTAACGCAGGAACATACTGTTTCGATAATAAGAAGCTGTTCGCCGCGTTGGCGCAGGTGACGAACAATAACGCCCAGAACGAATATTATTTGACGGACGTCATTTCTATAATGCGCAGCGCAGGAGAAAAGGTGCAAGGATACCGGACGAAGGACAACAGCGAAGCGCTGGGCGTGAACGATCGAGTGGCGCTTTCGGAAGCGGAGCAATTGATGCGCTTACGAATTAACCGCAGCCATATGACCAACGGCGTGACGATCATTGATCCTGCCGCAACATATATTGAAGCCGGCGTTGCGATCGGTGCGGATACCGTTATCTATCCTGGAACGGTGCTTCGAGGCGCGACGTCGATCGGCTCTGATTGTGTGATCGGCCCCAATAGCGAAATTGCCGACAGTTCCATTGCGAATGGGGCAAGCGTGAAGCAATCCGTATTGAACTGCGCCGTCGTCGGACCAAGAGCTTCCGTCGGACCGTTTGCGCATTTGCGGCCAGGCGCTCGCCTTGGCGAGGATGTAAAAGTCGGAGATTTCGTCGAAATTAAAAATGCTGTGATCGATAACGGCTCGAAAGTTCCTCATCTCGCTTACGTGGGCGACGCGAAGGTCGGCAAGAACGTGAACCTCGGATGCGGCACGATCACGGTCAATTACGACGGATTCGACAAGCACGAGACGGTCATTGAAGATGAAGCGTTCGTAGGCAGCAATTCCAATCTCATTGCGCCGGTGCGCATCGGCAAAGGCGCGTATGTGGTGGCCGGCTCGACGATAACGAAGGACGTCCCGGCGGACGATTTGGCGATTGCGCGCGAGCGGCAATCGAATAAGCCGGGTTACGCAAGGATGCTTAAGGAGAGATTAAAGAAAGCGAAAGAGTCGGCACGGAGCGATAACGCGAAACGTTCCGAATCTACGGATGCTTAGTCATTATCGGTTGGAGGAATGAATTCAATGTCTTACCGGGATCCCAAGCTGAAGGTGTTTACTTGCAATTCCAACCCTAAGCTGGCGCAAGAAATCGCGGAATATATCGGCACATGTCTGGGCGACTCCGAGACGCTCCGGTTCAGCGACGGAGAAATCTCCGTCCGGATTAATGAGAGCGTGCGGGGCAGCGACGTCTACGTTATTCAATCGACGTCCGCTCCCGTCAATGAACATCTGATGGAATTGCTTGTCATGGTGGATGCGCTTAAGCGCGCATCGGCCAAGAGCATCAATGTGGTGATGCCTTATTACGGCTATGCGCGCCAAGACCGGAAGGCGCGTTCGCGCGATCCGATTACCGCGAAGCTTGTCGCAAATTTGATTGAAACGGCAGGCGCGCACCGGGTCATTGCGATGGATTTGCACGCGACTCAAATTCAAGGGTTCTTTGACATCCCGGTCGATCATCTGCTCGGCGTTCCGATACTCGGAGCTTATTTTAAGGAGAAGCAGCTGGATGACGTAGTCGTCGTCTCTCCGGACCACGGCGGTGTAGTCAGAGCTAGAAAATTAGCGGATTATTTGAACGTGCCGCTTGCGATTATCGACAAGAGACGGCCAGAACCGAATGTAGCCGAAGTGATGAACATTATAGGTGAAGTGAACGGCCGGACGGCGATTATCATCGACGATATCATCGACACGGCAGGAACCATTACGCTCGGCGCGAACGCGTTGATTAAGTATGGCGCGAAAGAGGTTTACGCTTGCTGCACGCATCCCGTCTTGTCGGGGCCGGCGATGAAGCGTTTGGAAAATTCCTCGATCAAGGAAATTGTCGTTTCGAATACGATTCCGATCACGCATGCGCAGCCTTGCAGCAAGCTGACGACCTTATCGGTAGCTCCGCTGATGGGCGAAGCGATTATCCGGGTGCACGAGGAGCTGTCGATCAGCAAATTATTCGAAGACTGACGTAAAGTGCGTTTGAACGATAACCCTCCTGGGCAGAACTAGGTACTGTGTAAGTTCCAAACCTGTTCTCCCAAGGAGGTTTTTCTTGTGGCCGAAGCGTTAGTAACGGTAGAGGCACGAACCGGCGCCACGAAGTCAGATGTCAAGAAAGCCCGGGACGAAGGAAAAATTCCCGCGGTTGTGTATGGAAAGAAGGTTCCCGGCGAGCCGGTCTTCATTGACGAGAAAGTGCTTGCCTCTCTGTTGAAGACGAACCCGGGCGGAGTCATTCGGATGGAAATACCGAATTTCGGGCAACAATCGGTTATGATCAACGAGGTGCAGCGGGACAAGTTGACGCGAGACCGGATATTGCACGTCGATTTCCACCAGATCGATCTGAACGAGAAAGTGAAAGCGACGGTGCGCGTAGAACTGACGGGTGAGGCGAAGGGTGTCGCTGAAGGCGGCATTTTGCAGCAATTGAGCATGACTTTGGATATCCGGTGCTTCGCGGGTGACATTCCTCCCGTTATTGAAGCCGACGTGACGAATCTTGAAATCGGCGATCATTTGTATGCGCGGGACATTCGGCCGCCGGCCGGCGTGGAGATCAAGAGCGATCCGAACGATATGATCGCGACGGTGTTGGTGCCGCAAAAAGAGGAGCCCGAAGCGACCCGCGAGGACAATGAAGAGACCGTGCGCGAGGATGCCGAGAAGGAAGCGGAAATCAGTTAAATCGTATAGTGCGTGCGAAGAGCGCGTCTCCCGTGGCGGAGGCGTTCTTTTTTTGCCCGATCCCGCAATGTTGGGTATAATTCTTTGTAACGACGAAGGAGACGCCGAAAGGTTGGACGGACAATGAAATGGATCGTGGGACTGGGCAACCCGGGACGGGATTACGAGGATACGCGGCATAACATCGGCTGGATGGCCATCGACGAAGTGGCGGACCGATGGGGGATCGTCAAGGCGCAGTCCAAATGCAAGGGACTGGTGGCGGAAGGACGAGTGGGCGACACGAAAGTGGCGCTCATTAAGCCGATGACATATATGAATTTGTCGGGGGAATGCGTTCGCGCGTTTCTTGATTTCTATAAACCGAAAGTGGAGGATCTCATCGTCGTATACGACGATATGGATACGCAGCTCGGCTCGATTCGGCTTCGCTACCAGGGAAGCCCCGGGGGGCATAACGGAATCCGGTCGATCGCCGCGCATCTGGGCACGGAGAAGTTCAACCGGATTCGCATGGGCATATCGCGCCCGGCTCCGGGCACCGATATTGCGCGGTACGTGCTGTCGACATTTCGCAAGGAAGAGTCGGAAGCGCTTCGCGCCACTATTGAGAAAGCTGGCGACGCGTTGGAATATTGTTTGAACGAACCGTTCGAAAAAGCGATGGCCAAATTTAACGGAGCTTGAATGGAACGGCCTCCCCGTTGGCGATACTAAGTCGTATATGACGATCGTGTACGCCGGTGCTGGTATACGATCGGAACGGGAGGCATAGATATGTCTGTAAAATATGTGTGCAGGCACTGCCGCACATCGCTTGGCGAGATCCATAGCGACACTGTTAGCGAATTCCAGCTGGGCTTCCATTTCTTGACCCCCGAAGAGCGCAGGGATATAATTACGTATGATCCAAACGGGGACGTCACCGTGAAAGTCGTTTGCGAATATTGCAACGAGGCGCTGCAATCGCACCCGGAGCTCGCATTGGCGCCGAATCCGTTGCAGTAAAGAGCTGCAGGCAACCCAAGGTTGTCCTAAGCAGCCGAATGACCGCCGGAAACTCCTTACATGAATATATCAGCCTTGGCTGTTCGGCCCAGGCTTCTTTTTGGTTTTGGGAAAGAGGTGCCTGTACTCTCACAATGAAACGATTATTAGAAGCTGTATCCCGAGATCGGGATATTTCAAGCGTTGTCGACGGCATTGAATCGGGGCTTAAAGAACAGATGGTGTCGGGCTTGTCCGGATCGGCGCGCAGCGTTATGATTGCCGCGCTCCATTCGCGGCTCCGACGGCCGATTGTCGTCATGACACATAACATGTTCGGCGCGCAGAAGCTGGCTGAAGATTTGGAAGAATGCTTGGAACCGGGGCAGCTGCTCACGTATCCGGCTAACGAATCGATCGCCACGGAAGCGGCGGTGTCGTCACCCGAGCTCGTGTCTCAGCGAATCCGGACATTATCGAAGCTGAGCGAAGGGTTTCGAGGCGTCACTGTTGTTCCTTATGCCGGAATCCGGAGACTCGTCGTTCCTTCCGACGTTTTCGCCGAAGCGCATGCGGACGCGGCTGTGGGAGCAACGCAGCCGATGGAAGCATTCCTCGAACGGTTGTCGCGACTAGGGTACGATCGGGTGGAACGCGTGGAATCCAAGGGCGAGATGAGCGTCCGCGGGGGAATCGTCGACGTCTATCCGTCGGTGGCGGAAGCCGGCTCACACCCGGAGGCCGGGGACGATCTCGCGTTCCGTATTGAATGGTTCGACGACGAAATCGACTCCATTCGTACTTTCGACGTTGCGGATCAACGATCGAAAGAGAAGGTGGATCGGGTTACGATTTACCCTTGCCGCGAATTGTTCGCGGAACCGCGGCGGTTTGCCAACGCGGCGCAGACCGCGTCGGAATTGTTGGAAGAACAGCTGGGCAAGACGGCCGACCGCACCGTCAAGGACAAGCTGCGCGAAGAAATCGGCAGCGATCTCGTTCAACTGAGGGAAGGCGCTCACTTCACGGGAATTTATAAATATGTGTCCCTATTATATCCGGAGCGGCAAACATTGCTAGATTATTTGCCGAAAGACGCTCTCTTGATAGTCGACGAACCGAACCGTCTGCTTGAAACCGCGAAGCAATTGGAGCGGGAGGAAGCGGAATGGACGACTCAGTTGCTGCAAGAAGGAAAATCCGTTCCGAGCTTTGTTCTGTCCAAAAACCATGATTCGCTGTTCTTCCATAAGCCGTTTCAGACCGTATATTTATCGCTGTTTCTAAGGCAAGTGCCGAATACGATGCCGCAAAACATCGTCAACGTCGCCTGCCGCACGATGCAGCAGTTCCACGGCCAGATGAACGTTCTTAAAGCCGAGGTGGAACGGTGGAAGAAAAACCGCTTCACCGTGATGATGCTGGCAGGCAACAAGGAGCGTCTCGACCGGATGCGGAGAGTGCTTCACGATTACGGCATCGAAGAGCAGACGATGGTCGAAGGCAATCTGCAAAGCGGGTTCGAGCTTCCCGCCGTGCATCTTGTCGTCATTACCGAGGGCGAAATGTTCACCCAGAAGCAGCGGAAGGCGAGAAGGATCGACCGGAGCGGCGTGCAGAACGCCGAGCGGATCAAAAGCTACACCGAACTGAAGGTCGGCGACTACGTCGTTCACCTGAACCACGGCATAGGGAAATATGTCGGAATCGGCACGATAGAAATCGACGGCGTTCACAAAGATTATCTTCATATCCTGTACGCAGGCGGCGATAAGCTTTCCGTGCCGATCGAGCAAATCGATATGGTTCAGAAGTATATCGGCGCCGAGGAAGGCAAAGAGCCGAAAATATTCAAGCTCGGCGGCGCGGATTGGCACCGGACCAAGACGAAAGCCCGTTCGGCGGTGAAAGACATTGCGGACGAGCTGATTAAACTATACGCGGCGAGGCAAGAGGCTGCCGGCCACCCGTTCGGCAAAGATACGCCGTACCAACAGGAATTCGAAGCGATGTTCCCTTATGACGAGACGCCGGACCAGCTGCGAGCGATCGCGGAGATCAAGAAAGACATGGAGCGGCCGCAGCCGATGGATCGTCTGTTATGCGGAGACGTCGGTTACGGAAAGACGGAAGTGGCGATTCGAGCCGCATTCAAAGCCGCCATTGAAGGCAAGCAGGTGGCCGTGCTCGTCCCTACGACGATTCTTGCACAGCAGCACTTCGAGACGTTCCGCGAACGGTTTAACGGATATCCGTTTAAGATCGGCGTCTTGAGCCGCTTTCGTTCCAAGAAAGAACAGAACGAGACGATCAAGGGAATTGCCGCGGGAACGGTGGACGTTGTGATCGGCACTCACCGGCTGCTGTCGGCGGATGTCAAATTTAAAGATCTCGGCCTGCTGATTGTGGATGAGGAACAACGTTTCGGCGTATCTCACAAGGAAAAGCTGAAGAGGCTGAAGACGAACGTCGACGTGCTGACGCTGACCGCCACGCCGATCCCGCGCACACTCCATATGTCCATGCTCGGGGTCCGTGACCTGTCCGTCATCGAGACGCCGCCGGAAAACCGGTTTCCCGTGCAGACGTACGTGGTGGAATACAGCAGCGCGCTTGTGCGCGACGCGATTGAGCGGGAGCTGGCGCGGGACGGCCAAGTATATTACTTGTATAACCGGGTTCAAGGCATTCAGCAGACGGCGGACACGATCCGCCAACTCGTTCCCGATGCCCGAATCGCCGCCGCGCACGGGCAAATGTCCGAACAGGAGCTGGAGAAGACGATTCTCGACTTCCTCGACGGCGAGTACGATGTGCTGGTCAGCACTTCCATTATTGAAACCGGGGTCGACATCCCGAATGTCAACACATTGATCGTGCATGACGCGGATAAGATGGGCCTCTCACAGCTGTATCAGCTCCGCGGCCGGGTAGGCCGGTCCAACCGGATCGCTTACGCCTACTTCACGTATCAACGGGACAAAGTGCTGCATGAAGTAGCGGAGAAACGGCTTCAGGCTATCAAAGAATTCACCGAACTCGGATCGGGCTTCAAGATCGCGATGCGGGATTTGGCGATCCGCGGAGCCGGAAATTTGCTCGGCGGCGAGCAGCACGGGTTTATCGCCTCGGTCGGCTTCGATTTATATTCGCAGATGCTTGCTGAAGAAATTGAAACACGGAAGCGGGAGATGGACGGGGCGCAAGAGGCCGAAGTCCGCAAGCCGGTAACGACTCAGATTGAACTTATGGTCGATGCCTATGTGCCGGGAGAATACATTTACGACAGCGCTCAGAAAATCGATATATACAAAAAGGTCGCCACCATCCGTACGTTCGAGGAAGAGAGCGACTTAGCCGACGAACTGACGGACCGCTTCGGCGATCCGCCGCAGCCGGTGCTAAATCTGCTTGCCGTCGCCAGATTGAAGGTGTACGGCGCTTTGTACGGTATCGAGTCGATATCCGCGAAGGGCGACGACTTGATATTGAGGATGGGGCCGGAGCAAACGGCGCGCATCGACGGTCAGAAGCTGTTCGCGCTGAGCAATCGCTTCGAGCGGAAGCTAAAGCTTGTTCCGGGCGCGCAAATCGTGATCCACATGAACAGGAAAGGCTTGACGATGGAGCAATCGCTGCAGTCGCTGGAGTCGTTGCTGCAGCAATACAACGATGTTTTAAAGGAGCCGTCCCAACTATATACTAAGGTGATTTAAAGTTGGCAGGATGTTCTTATGAGCATCCTGTTTTACTTCCAAGACGTTGGCAATAATAAGTGCGAAAAGGCAGAGCAGGCAGTTTCAGCTTTGACAGAATGTATAAGATATGGTGAATAAGGGATTGTTTTGCGAAACATACTATGGGCACGATGAGCTGAATCTCCCTATTCCCGGAAAACGAAGGCCTTATCTCCAGTGACATAAAACTTCAAGAAAGCGGGGCATCATGAAATGAAAGCAACTGGAATTGTGCGGAGAATCGACGACCTGGGTAGAGTTGTCATTCCGAAGGAAATCCGCCGCACACTGCGGATTAGAGAAGGCGACCCTTTAGAAATTTTTGTCGACCGAGACGGTGAAGTCATTCTTAAGAAATATTCCCCGATCGGGGAGCTCGGCGATTTCGCGAAAGAATATGCCGAATCGCTCAGCGAAAGCACCGGCCATATTACGATGATTTCGGACCGGGATACGGTTATTGCCGTATCCGGCGCATCCAAGAAAGAATATATGGACAAGCAGATCGGATCCGTTGTCGAAAGCTGCATGGAAAGCCGGAAGACAGCGACCGAAACGAATCCCGGAGAATATGAAATATGCAAAGATATGAAAGAGACATATTCCTCGTTCGTCTGCGCTCCGATCGTTGCAGGCGGCGATCCGATCGGAGCCGTAATTTTGCTGTCGAAGCAGGAAGGAACGAAGATGAACCAGATGGAAGTGAAAATGGCGGAAACGGCGGCTGGATTTTTAGCGAAACAAATGGAGCAATGAGCCCCACATGAAAGCTTTCGCAAGCGGCGGTCTGAAGATCCGGCGGGTTGCGGAAGCTTTTTCATTGTGTTTAGATAAAAGAGGCAACCGGAGGTTGTCCGCGTAGTTAATAACGAGCAAGAGGCAACCGCAGGTTGCCGCGAAAACCATGAAAGGGGGTTGCCGTAAATGGCGGTAAATGGATCAGTAACTGTGGTAGGCTTAGGC
Source organism: Paenibacillus alkalitolerans (assembly GCF_016482785.1). GTDB lineage: Bacteria > Bacillota > Bacilli > Paenibacillales > YIM-B00363 > Paenibacillus_AE > Paenibacillus_AE alkalitolerans. Next base: position 29,009 of record NZ_JAEMXM010000032.1, read on the forward strand.
CCCGGAGGGCGGGACGGATTGACGCTAGGCGCGTGGGACGTCATCCGGGAGGCGGAGCGTCTCGTACTGCGGACCGAACGGCACCCCGTCGTAACGTGGTTGGCCGAACAAGGAATCGCGTACCGTTCATATGACGATACATACGAAGCGCACGGTCGGTTTGCCGACGTGTACGATGCGATTGCCGCCGATCTGATCGAGACGGCAACGGCCGCCGGCGCGGAAGTAGTTTACGCGGTGCCCGGCCATCCGTCCGTCGCGGAAACGACGGTAGCCCTTCTTCGGGAGCGGTGCCTGGCCGCGGGGATCGGTTTGCGCATCGTCGGCAGCGAAAGCTTCCTGGACCGCGCGTTTGCCGCGCTCGGTTTCGATCCGGCGGACGGCTTTCAACTGGCCGACGCGACCGCGCTTCATGCCGGCAGGCTGCAGCCGCATAACCATATCATCGTTACGCAGGTATATGACCGATTCGTCGCATCCGACGTGAAGCTGGCGTTGATGGAGCGGTACCCGGACGAATTCGAAGTGACGCTCGGACATGCCCTCGGGGTGGAAGGGCAAGAGCGGGTGCTTACCGTTCCCCTTTATGAGTTGGACCGGGTCGAGGGGTGGGGAAACCTCTCGCTTGTATATATACCCCGTACCGATCGGGATGATGTTCATTACCGTACCTTCGAGCGTCTGCATGAGATCGTCGCGAAGCTCCGAAGTCCGGAAGGCTGCCCGTGGGACAGGGAGCAGACGCACAAATCGCTGCGCAAATATTTCATCGAAGAGACGTTCGAAGCGGTGGAGACGATCGATGCGGACGATCCGGACGCGATGCGCGAGGAATTGGGCGACGTGCTGCTGCAGATCATGCTTCACTCCCAAATTGAAGAAGAATCGGGCACGTTCACGGTTTGGGATGTTGTCGCCGGACTTGCCGAGAAGCTGGTGCGACGGCATCCGCACGTATTCGGTACCAGAGAGGTCGAGGGTGTCGAGGACGTACTGAAAACTTGGCAAGAGGTCAAGGCGGAGGAAAAACGGCAAAAAGGCGACGAATCCCAGGTTTCCGTGCTGGACGGCATTCCAAGCGGCCTTCCCGGCTTGATGCGCGCCGTGGAACTGCAGAAGAAAGCGGCGAAGGTCGGTTTCGATTGGGAGAGCCCGGAACAAATCGCCGACAAAATCATAGAGGAACTGCGAGAGTTTCAAACGGAGCTTGCGAGCCGCGCCCCTGTTGAGAAGCTGGTCGACGAGCTGGGCGATTTGTTGTTTGCCGTCGTAAACCTCGCTAGATTCTTGAAAATCGATCCGGAAGAAGCCATTTCCGGAACAAACCGGAAATTTTTGCAAAGATTTCGCTATATTGAGCAGCAACTACGTTTAAGAGGAAAGAGCTTTGACCAAACTGATATACAAGAACTGGAACTATACTGGCAGGAGGCCAAAAGGAGCTGAAAGCCTTCAAAACGCAAATTTTTGCGAAAAAGTTTCAAATATTGTAGTCGCAAAGCAGGATTTTCCTTACTGCCAAGAGAATACATAATTCGCACGGCAACATTTCCATTTCCATTGTTTGAAATTAGGAGGAATCTTAGGCATGAACAAAACAGATTTGATCAACAGCATTGCAGAGAAAAGCGGTATGACGAAAAAAGACGTTGAAACTGTCTTGAATAACTTCCTTGGCGAAGTTACTGATGCTTTGTCCACCGGCAACAAAGTTCAATTGATCGGCTTCGGCACGTTCGAAACCCGCAAGCGTTCCGGCCGCGTAGGCCGCAACCCGCAAACGGGCGCTCAAATCTCCATTCCGGAGTCCAAAGTTCCTGCTTTCAAAGCGGGCAACAAGCTTAAAGAAGCTGTGAAGTAAGATGCGGCTCGACAAATTCCTGAAGATTTCCCGGCTCATCAAGAGGCGCACGGTCGCTAAAGACGTGTCCGATCAAGGGCGGGTGTGGATCAACGGGAAGGAAGCGAAAGCCAGCAGCACGGTGAAGCCCGGCGACGAACTGACCGTTCGCTTCGGACAGAAGAGCGTCACCGTTCGCGTCGAGAACATTGCGGAATCCGTCCGCAAGGAAGAGGCGAGCGGGATGTACACCGTGATTAAGGAAGAATCTCACGGAAGCGGCGAGATTTTGTAAGCCGCCCGCGAAAGCCCTTCGGCTTGCCGGAGGGTTTTTCCTTGTGCGCCACGCATGGCGATTAACTAGGCGGTGAAAAACGGATTCGAATGGTCTACTGGAAACAGTGGAAACGGATTAAGACCAAGTTCGAGAAGTTGATCTCATTTGGTGTCCCAGATAACAAAGCATGGGAGTACGCAAACACAAGAAAGAGCTATTGGAGAACATCCAATAGCCCAATCCTCTCGAAATCCCTCGGAAACAACACACTGAAGAACCTCGGATTTCTTTTCTTTTCAGATAATTATCGACAAGTCACTGCGCATTCCTAATGGAACCGCCGTATACCGAACGGTACGTACGGTGGTGTGGGAGGTCGGCTGCTCAACTTATGGGTAGCCTCCTACCCGATTGCTTTTTGTCGGCAATATTGACAATTTAGGTATATAGCAACGACAAATTTGTCACTACACCTGACATTTATGCATTAAAGTCGATCTCACCGACAAAATAGTCGATGACCGTTAACTAATTTGTCAGTTAGACCGACAAATGGACTTTAATTGACATTAGACGGCTCCTTCGTTATAATTCCATCAACGAAATGAAGCACATTTCGATCCTTAACAAGGGTCGGGTGTGCTTTTTTATTTTTTCAAAGGAGGAGTTTGTATGGATCTGCATCCGGCAGTTCTGGAATTTGTAAAAAAGACTGAATTCGAGGCAAAGATGAAGGGGAGTTTTCGCAAAGAGTTGGGACATTCCGAAAAGCGGTTTCTTCAAAATGTATGGGGGCCGTGCATGAATTATAGTTTTGAGGGATTGTATGCAGAATACCCTTTCAAAGATTTTAAAGGCGGACTTCGGTTTGTCGATTTTTTGTTTATGCTGGGACTCATAAAATTGATTATTGAGATAGACGGATACACAACGCATGCCAGAGACATCTCTAAGGGGGATTTTAACGACCATTTGATTCGACAGAACGATTTATTGCTTAACGGATGGTTTTTGCTTCGATTTTCAGCTGACATGGTGGAAAATCATCCTGAGAAATGCCGCGCTCAACTTATGCAGGCATTAGGATTTCTTTGGAGCAGACATCGCCTGATGTTGGAAGCAACCGGCAAAGCTTCGTGGCAGCAGCGAAAACAGGCTGTTTATCACTTGGCAAAGCAAAACGGCGGAATAATTAGACCTATACAGATTTCGAAAGAATTGAGCATTCATCGTCATACGGCCGTTCAGTGGATGCAAAAATTTACAGAAGAAGGGATATTTGAAGCTATTTCCGCCAATCAACGAATTACATCCTACAAACTAAAAGAATAACACCCCCTGTTCTAAAATGCGCGCCTCGCCCATAAGGTATTGATATAAGGGAGGGGTACATGCCATGGTCGATCATGGGAAGACGAAGCGGCAAGAAATTCACTTGTTAAACCGCCGGTTGCTTGAAGTGTCCGGAGTGCTGAACGTGGACAGTTTCGACAGCGAAGAGTTTTTGCTCGAGACGGAACTTGGTTTTCTAAACGTGAAGGGCCAAAATTTACATATTAAAAATTTGAACCTTGAGCAAGGATTCGTTGCGATTGAGGGAACGATCAACTCTTTGAACTATTTGGACGGCGCGGGACCGGACAAGTCGAAAGGCTTCTTGGGCAAGCTGTTCAAGTGAGTCTAAACGTTCAATTTCTCACGCTGGCGACCATGGCCGTAAGCGGGGCAGGACTCGGGCTCCTGTTCGACACCTACCGCGTGCTGTCGGGAGAGTTCCGCTTCCCGCGCTGGCTCATCCCTCCGCTTGACCTGCTGTATTGGTTCGCCGGCACGCTCGCCGTATTCCGGGTTTTGTACGAAAGCAACGGCGGCGAAGTGCGGTTGTATGTGTTTCTGGCGCTATTGATCGGAGTGTCGTTCTATTTCGGATTGCTAAGCCCGGCGGTCGTCCGAACGATCCGCTTTCTAATCGGGATATTTAAAAAAGCGGTCCGGGCCATCCTCTATATTGGAAATTTGCTCCTGATAAAACCGTCGATCGGGTTATACCGGGTATCGATTGTTTTTTTAGGATTTTTGGCGGCCTTGTCTATTTTCATCTTCAAAGTTGTGATACAATTGGCGTATCCTCTGTGGAAATTGCTCCATTGGATGTTTAAACCGTTGGTTCACGCGTGCGGCAAGCTGGTTCGCGCGGATCGTTGGCTTATTCCGGTGGGACGAGTCGTATCCAAGTGGATCGCTAAAGTAAAAAGTTGGTTTTAGGGGGACGGTGGGACATGGCATCGGGAACGGCAGCGAAGGAGTCGGCATCGAACAAAGGTGCCCGTCGCAGAATACGTCTGTTTTTGATAGTTGTATGTTGTTTCACCTGTTGGGCAACGCTAACGCTTTGGAAGCAAGGCGACAGCGTTGATCAGAAACAAGCGGAGCTAACGGAGCTGCAGGACAGATTAACGGAATTGAAGGGGACGAACGAGCAGTATAAGGCCGAAGTCACCCGTTTGCACGATAGTGAATATATTGAACAAAAGGTGCGTAAGGATTACGGAATGATTCGCCCGGGGGATACGATTTTCGGCCGATAGTCCGTACACGCGCCTTATTGACCGAGAGAATGCCGTTCGGTTATAATCTCGTATAAATGTCACGAATTTTTCATTTTTCCTACATTTAAGGGAGGGCACATTTTATTCTATGTCAGCCATCGAAGTTGGCGCGAAACTAGAAGGTAAGGTGACAGGCATCACGCATTTCGGCGCATTCGTCGAGTTGGATGGCGGAGTCACCGGTCTCGTCCACATTTCCGAAATCGCCGACAGTTACGTCAAAGATGTCAAGGATCACCTCAAACTCGAGGATGTCGTAACCGTAAAGGTCATCAACGTGGACAATGACGGCAAGATTGGCTTATCGATTAAGAAAGCGGTCGACAAGCCGCCGGAAGCTCCCAGAACGACGGAGTTTCGCCGCGATGGCAATAGAGACGGTTTTCGGGATCGAGGCGGATTCGGCAAGGGCGGGGATCGTCGTCACGGTTCGGGAAATAAGGTAAGCTTCGAGGATAAAATGTCCCGTTTCTTGCGAGACAGCGAGGAACGAATTTCTTCCTTAAAGAAAAACACTGAAGGCAAACGAGGAGGACGCGGCGCAAGACGCGTGTAACCTCTGTATTTAAAAAACTGAACGCCGAGCGGAGTCGACATTCCGCGCGGCGTTTTTTATTAACTTCTTAGTTTCGACACGAACGTTTCGACATTTCGTCTTCAAAATTTTGACATTTCGTTTAAGGTGACAAGTGAGAAGCGCTGCAACGGCACGGTCTTGAAGCATTGTGGAGAGCGTGCCGTTTTTGTCGGAAAATTTTTCAACTCTATCAACGCATTGTGACAAACTTTTTGCTAGAGTTCTGAAATAATGGAGGCACTCTACTCTTTCGAAAATGACCCAGGAGGTGCTTTCATTGATGGAAAAACGCAACGCTCTGCAACGGTTCGGTTCCGATTGGAAGAATTCGTTCGGCAACGCAAAGCTATGGGGCAGGGATTGGCTCGTACAGAACCGTATTGTGCAAGCGGCGGTCGGCAAGAGGTGGTCGGTGCTGCTTGTCGCGATGGCGTTTCTGCTCGGCAGGGCGTCGATTCTTGAGGAACTGGCTCCGTTTGCGCTCGCTTTTTTCGCCGCGATTTCTTATTTGCGTCCGAGTCTTCTCCGCATAACGTCGGTCGCGCTCATTGCGGGCAGTTTGATGGCTGTCCAAGTTCAGACCGGAGCGATCGTCGCCCAGTTGGTTGTGTTCCTTCTTCTTCAAAAAGCTCTGCAGCGGTACGAGAAAGCCGATGCTTCCTCCGGACCGGTGATCGTATTCCTCTCGGCATTTTCAGTAGGGTTGTTTATGGATATTGCGGCATCGGATTTAACCTGGTACGCGCTACTTATGACTGCAGTGGAAGCCCTCCTTAGCAGTGTGTTGACGCTGATCTTCATGCAAGCTCTTCCGGTGTTTACTTTGACCCGTAAAAATTATCAGCTTCGCCACGAAGAAATCATCTGTTTGATTATTTTGCTTGCATCCGTGATGACCGGTACGGTTCATTGGAATATCGGGACGGTCTCCGTCGAGCATACGTTATCCCGCTATCTCATGCTTCTAATGGCATTTGTCGGTGGAGCGCCGATCGGTGCGTCGGTGGGCGTCATCACCGGCTTAATATTGAGTCTTGCGAACATATCGGCCATTCATCAAATCAGCTTGCTAGCGTTTGCCGGGATGCTCGCGGGTCTGCTGAAAGACGGAGGAAAGATGGCGGTCGGCTTCGGAATGCTGCTCGGTTCTTCGATTCTATCACTCTACGTTGGCGACACTTCCCAAGTGCTGCAATCGACGTGGGAGTCCGTTGCCGCGGTGGCGCTGTTCCTGCTTACCCCCCGGGGCATGATCCGGACGGTGGCGAAATATGTGCCCGGCACGCAGGAGCATGCGAAATCGCAGCAAGACTATGCGCGCCGCGTCCGGGAGGTTACGGCGAGCCGCGTGACGCAATTTTCCGACGTATTTAAGCAATTGGCGAGCAGCTTTAACCACTTGACGGAGAAAAACAACGTGCTGCAGTTTGAACAAGAGGTCGGACATTTCATGAACGCGGTGACGGCGGGAGCGTGCTCCACATGTTTCAAGAAGGAAACCTGTTGGAACGCCAACTTTTATAAAACTTATAAGTTCATGACCGATATGATGACCGAAATCGAGATCAATCCGGAATACGGCAAAGATAACATTCGCCCCGAGTGGCGGCAGCTGTGCCATAAGACGGATAAAGTATTGACCCTGCTGCAGCAGCAATATACCCAGTACCGTTACGAGCGCCATTGGGTGAAACAAATTCAGGACAGCAGAAAGCTGGTGTCGGAACAGCTCTTCGGCGTATCCCAGGTCATGGACGATCTGGTGAAAGAAATTCGGCGCGAAGGACAAGCACTGTTCCTGCAAGAGGAACAGATCACGCAAGTATTGGAGGAAATGGGGCTTTCCGTACATAGCATAGAAATTATTTCGCTGGATGAAGGCAACATCGAAATCGAAATCGTGCATGCATTCCAGCGCGGTTTCGACGAATGCCGAAAGATGATCGCTCCGCTGTTATCGGATGTTTTGGGAGAAACGATCGCCGTGAAGCGGGAGCAGTGGGGCGAACCGGGTGAAGGCTTTGCTACCGTCGTGTTCGGCTCGGCCAAGGAGTTCGAGGTCGAAACAGGGATCGCGTGCGCCGCGAAGGGAGGAGAATGGCTGTCGGGCGACAGCTTCAGCACGATGGAGCTGGGCAGCGGGAAGTTTGCGGTCGCCATTAGCGACGGTATGGGCAACGGAGAGCGAGCCCGGGAGGAAAGCAGCGCAGCGCTGTCTATCTTGCAGCAGCTGCTTCAATCCGGCATGGACGAGCAGCTCGCCATCAAATCGGTGAACTCCGTATTGACGCTTCGTTCTTCGGATGAAGTATTTGCAACGGTTGATTTGGCCATTATCGATTTGTACAGCGCTAAAACGACATTTATGAAAATCGGTTCGACGCCAAGCTTCATTAAAAGAGGGAAGGAAGTGATTCCGATTTCGGCAAACAACCTGCCAATCGGGATATTGAAAGATATCGAGGTTGACTTGTTATCGCTGCAGCTGCAGCCTGGAGACGTGCTCATCATGATGACGGACGGCGTCTTCGACGCGCCGGGCCATGCGGTCAACAAAGAATTATGGATGAAACGAATGATCGCCGAATTGGACGCGGATGCTCCGCAAGAAGCCGCCGATGCGTTGTTGGAGACGGTCGTTCGCCACCACAACGGAGAAATCGAAGACGATATGACGGTCATCGTAGCGAAGATAAATCAGTTCCAGCCGGAATGGGCGACATTCCGCTGGCGCGGAAACACATCGGTCGAACGGCCGAGGACGGTGAGTTGAAGATTCAATATGTTCTTCGATAGAAGTTTTTCTTGAAAATACTTCGAAGGAGGTTTGGTTTAAACATTGAAATCATGAAGTTCCATGCAGAACAGGATTATTTTAATGTTGCAACCAAACCTTCCATAATTCGCGGTCTGGCTACCTTGAAAATACTTCGAAGGAGGTTTGGTTATAAATCACCTCTCATGGAAAAACTAGATTCTAAGAGAACTAGTTTCGGCATACGGCCGAATCCTGAGGGGAGCGACATAAGGTGAAGCAAATTATCGTCATTACGGACGGATGTTCCAACGTTGGAATAAGCCCGGTGCACGCCGCGGCACAAGCGCTGGAAAGAGGCATCGCGGTCAATGTGATCGGTGTGGTGCAAGATGATGAAATCGGCGCTCGCGGCGAGGCCGAAATTCATGATATAGCGCAAGCGGGAGGAGGTTTAAGCCGCGTCGTGACCGCCCGGAATTTGGCGCATACGATGCAAATGATGACCCGGCAGACGGTTGCCGCGACAATTCAAGGAGTCGTTCGCAAGCAATTGCAGGCGATCATGGGCAGTCCGGACGGTTCGATCGCCGCATTGCCGCCCGATCAACGCGCTCAAGTGGTTCGGACCGTGGACGATTTGACGGAAACGGCGCCTTTAAAGGTTGCTTTGTTGATCGATACGAGCGCCAGCATGAAGCCGAAGATCGAGGCGGTGCGCGAGGCTGCCTATGATTTGATGCTTAGCTTGCGCGCGCGTCAAGGCAAAAGCGAACTTGCGGTGCTACATTTCCCGGGAAATAATTCGAACGCCGTTCAATTAGAAGTTGCTTGGACAAGCGACCTTGCAAAATTAGACAAGATCTTTTATAAATTAAACATGAAAGGCACAACTCCGACCGGGCCGGCTTTATTGGAAACGATTGGATATATGGACGGCGAGACGGCCTTGTGGGGCGATTACGTTGTATAAACTGCCCCGACTGCAGCCGGGCGATCGTATTACCGGGAAGTGGAGCGGAGCTGTTTACCGGATTGAACGCAAGCTAGGGGAAGGCGCGAACGGGAGCGTGTATTTGACGCGCTCATCGTCCGGGTCTTCCTCTTGCGCTTTAAAAATCGGACTGGACGTTTACGATCTTCAATCGGAGATGAACGCTCTTCGCATGCTGGCGACGCTGCGGACGGAGCGTCCGCACGCAACGTTCCCTCAGCTGTTTCAGGCGGATGATTGGGATTTTTTAGGTGCGGCGTTTCCGTTTTATACGATGACATTCATTCCGGGCGTTCCGATTGCGCAATTTGCGAAAGTATACGGAATCGGCGCTCTGCTCCGCAGCGGCTCGCTTCTTTTAAAGGCATTGCGCGATCTGCACGAACTCGGGTGGGCGTTCGGTGATTTGAAGAGCGACAACGTATTGGTTGGTGCCGGAGGGAAACCGGCATTGATCGACTTCGGGGGAGCGACGCCGTTCGGCCGCGCGGTTAAGCAGTACTCAGAGCTGTATGACCGCGGCCTATGGAGATCGGGCGGGCGAACCTCCGAACCGTCATACGATCTGTTTTCCTTCTGTGTGCTCATGTTGGAGGGGGCGGGCGAGTTGAACCGCTTAAAAGCGTTATTCGAACAAGCGGACCGGCGAAACGCCGGCGCATTGCAAGCGCTTGTGGACGGGTGTTCCGCGCTGCGCCCGGTGTCCGACTGCTTGAAAAGAATGATTAGAGGAGAATACGGCCGTCTTGACGAAGCTTTGAAGGATTGGGAGAACGCATGCGGCGATCGGGCGCTGAAGATCCGCCGCAAAGCCGGCGTTGCGGATTGGTCCGCATATTGGCTTACGGGATCGGCCGCCGCTTTCGCAGTCTCCCTCTGGTGGGTTTTATTGAAATAACCGTTACGTTAGGAGCATATGCATGCGAGGAGCGGACATCATACGGCAAGTCGAGGATACGATCTTGGAACGGAAGCTGTTTGAAGAAGGCGAGCGTATCGTGGCGGCCGTATCGGGCGGCCCGGATTCCGTGGCGCTGCTTCACTTGCTTCACCGTTTGGCAGGGCGTTGGCGCTGGACGCTTTCCGTCGCTCATGTGAATCATGGGCTTCGCGGCCAAGAGTCGGACGAAGAGGAACAGTTCGTGAAGGATCTGGCCGCTCGATTGGGGTTGCCTTTTTGGTCCGCGCGCCTTAACGTTAAGGAAGTGACGGCGGAACACGGCAATAACGTGCAGGCGGCCGCAAGAGCACTGCGTTACGAGGCGTTGCGGAAAGCCGCGGAAGCCTTGCAAACGACAACGGTTGCGCTCGGGCATCATGCGGATGATCAAGCGGAGACGGTTCTGATGCGAATAGTTCGCGGAACGGGACCTGGCGGATTGGCGGGCATCAGGTTTGTACGCCATGCATACGGAATGAAACTTGTTCGGCCTCTGCTGCGTATAACTAAATCGGAGCTTGAATTTTATTGCGAGTTATTCGGATTGCAATTTCGCCGGGACAGCAGCAACGAATCCCGGAAATATTTTCGCAACGTCGTGCGTCTCGACCTTCTTCCTTATTTAATGAAGCATCGCGATGGCGTGCGGGAAGCTCTTTCGCGGCTTGCACAAATAAGCGCAGACGAGAGCGACCTTTTGGATGCCGAGGCGGAAGCGCTTGTGCGGAGTTTGACGGAAAAGACGGACAGGGGCGTCAAGGGCGACCGGATCGGAATTGCTAACGTTCATCCCGCTTTACAACGAAGGATGTTTAAAATAATATTAAGTTGTCTTGCTGCGGATGATTCTTCCATCGATTTTTCGAAATTGGAGCGGATGCGGGAAGCGATCGTTGCCTCCTCCCCTTCCAATATGGAGCTTCGTTTGACCGACAAACTGTATTTTCGCCGCATATACGATGCGGTGGAATGGACGACTCGGGAGAAACCGGAGGCGCCGTCTTATGTCCGGCAAATTGACGTAACGAAGAACGGCGGTTTACATGTTCCGGAAGCGAACGCTTCGTTAGAATGGATGCTGGCAGAACCATCCGATCCGGACGAAGTTTACGGCAATGATTCCTGTGTCGCATTATTCGACGCGGACCGGCTCGGCGGGGAACTGCTTGTGCGCAACCGGCGGCCCGGCGACAGAATCGAACCATACGGTTTAAAAGGCAGCAAAAAAGTGAAAGATATGTTCATTGACTTGAAGATAGCGCCGGAACGGCGCGACAAATGGCCGTTGATCGCCACCCCGGACGGAACGCTGCTTTGGGTGCCCGGTTTGCGGAGATCGCGCCATGCGCTTGTCGATGAGCGGAGCGGAAAGATAGTTCGAATCCGCTTTTCCGGGGACTTTTTTGCTTAAAGTCATGGTTCTCGGTTTGCATACATAGGATAGTTGTACTTTAGGACTGTTTTGACAGCCATGCGGGAGGATAACGTGCACAACGACATCGAGGAAGTACTATTTTCGGAACAGGAAATACAGCGGAAGATTGCGGAATTGGGCAAACAAATCAGCGAAGACTACGCCGGGAAAAACCCGTTGGTTCTGTGCGTGCTGAAAGGCGCTTTTCTTTTTATGGGAGATTTGGTGAAACGGTTGGACATTCCTCTCGAGATCGATTTTATGGCGGTTTCGTCATACGGGAAGGCAACCCAGTCTTCGGGCGTTGTCAAGATTCTTAAGGATTTGGATACTCCGGTGGAAGGGCGCGACATTTTGATAGTAGAGGATATTATCGACAGCGGTTTGACGCTCTCTTACCTCATCGATATACTCGAACGCCGTAACGCGCATTCTATCAAGATCGTCACTCTGTTCGACAAACCGGCGCGCCGGACGGTAGGGCTCGATGCGGATTACAAAGGGTTTGTAATTCCGGACGCCTTCATCGTAGGATACGGACTTGATTATTCCGAAAAATACCGCAACTTGCCGTACGTGGGCGTGTTAAAAGCTTCCGTCTACTCGGGCAATCATTGATAAGCCGTGAGTCAACCATCCGCACCGTTTGTTGTGATGCAGGATTTGGCTATGATACAATATATTCACGTCTCGAGAGGAGGTAGGGAATGAACAAGATCGTCCGGAACACCGGATTTTATCTCATTATTTTTTTAGTAACCGTCGGAATTGTACATTACATCAGCAATCAGAATAACGAACGCGAACCCCTTTCCTACAATCAATTCCGCGAAGTGTTGGCCGAAGGTAAGGTCGAGTCCGTTAACGTTCGGTTCGATGGTTATACCTACTTAATTACAGGCCAATATAAAGGTCAACAGGGCGCGGATGCCACATTTGAAACGCGTGCTCCCGTTGATGAGTATGTTTTGCAGATCATCCGCGAAAGCGGTGTGAAAGAAGAGCATGCGCGTCAAGAGGGCGAGCCGGTTTGGATTGCCTTTTTGACCGGGATCGTACCTTTCATTATCATCTTCATCTTGTTCTTTTTCCTGTTGAACCAAGCGCAAGGCGGCGGCGGCAAGGTGATGAATTTCGGCAAGAGCCGCGCGCGACTATATAACGAAGAGAAGAAGAAGGTAACGTTCGAGGATGTTGCCGGAGCGGACGAAGAGAAGCAAGAGCTTATCGAGGTTGTAGAGTTTTTGAAGGATCCGCGGAAGTTTTCCGCGTTGGGAGCCCGTATACCTAAGGGTGTCTTGCTCGTTGGCCCTCCGGGTACCGGTAAGACGCTTTTGGCGCGCGCCGTTGCCGGAGAAGCCGGTGTTCCGTTCTTCAGCATCAGCGGTTCCGATTTCGTCGAGATGTTCGTCGGCGTAGGCGCATCCCGCGTGCGCGATTTGTTCGAGAACGCTAAGAAGAACGCGCCTTGCATCATCTTTATCGACGAGATTGACGCGGTGGGACGTCAGCGGGGCGCAGGTCTCGGCGGCGGCCACGACGAGCGCGAGCAGACGCTCAATCAACTGCTTGTAGAGATGGACGGCTTCGGCATTAATGAAGGCATTATCATCGTAGCCGCTACGAACCGTCCGGATATATTGGACCCGGCGCTGCTGCGTCCGGGACGCTTCGACCGGCAAATTACGGTGGACCGTCCGGATGTGAAAGGCCGTGAAGCGGTGTTGAAGGTGCATGCCCGCAACAAACCGCTTGCCAAAGAAGTGAAATTGGAATCGATCGCCAAATATACGACCGGATTTACTGGGGCGGATCTTGAGAATCTGCTCAACGAAGCGGCTCTCATTGCAGCGCGCCGCAACCGGAAAGATATCGGCATGCCCGAGATCGAGGAAGCGATCGACCGCGTCATCGTCGGTACGGAGAAGAAGAGCCGCGTCATCTCCGAGAAAGAGAAGAAGATCGTGGCGTACCACGAAGCGGGCCATACGATTATCGGCTACCATCTGGAGAATGCCGATATGGTGCATAAGGTAACGATCATTCCGCGCGGCCGCGCAGGCGGTTATCTCATGATGCTGCCGAAAGAAGACCGTTATATGATGACGAAGAACGAGCTCCTCGATAAAGTGACGGGGCTGCTCGGGGGACGCATCGCCGAGGAGATGTACATCGGCGAGATCGGAACGGGAGCTTCGAACGATTTCCAACGGGCGACATCCATCATCCGTTCGATGATTGTTGAATACGGCATGAGCGATAAGCTCGGACCGATGCAGTTCGGTACGACCCAAGGCCAAGTGTTCTTGGGCAGGGATATCGGCCACGAGCAGAACTACTCCGACCAAATCGCATACGAAATCGATCTCGAGATGAGGCGAATGGTCGATGAGTGCTACGAACGCGGCCGGAAAGTGTTGAAGGAACATGATCGCGAAGTTCACTTGATCGCCCAGACACTTTTAGAGAAAGAAACGCTCGATCTTGATCAGATCAAGTCGCTCATCGAGAAAGGCTCGCTCGAAGGCACGGCCGGCAGCGATGGCACCCCCGATGCCGGATCGGCGCCTGCGAAGGAAGAAGACGTGAAAGTGAACATTAACAAGCAAAACTCGGACGACAGCAACAAGCTGGATTTCGATAAGGAATAAGATAGCGATAAGCAGTTCCGACGCCGCTCCTGTACGGGGCGGCTTTCGTTTGCCGGAAATACGGCCAAACGTGTGAGAATATGAACGAAAACCGGGAATATCACCGATTGACACGGCAAAAATCATTTTGTAAAGTAAGTGTAAACTTAATGTAAGGCTGAAAGGCCTTTTTTTCATCATACAATCGTTACTTTTTTCACAAACTATCGTCACGGCATCATTTATACAGGTTTTTAGACGGGAAAGGATGTGGGACGCATGGGGGCGCCTACCATGGAAGCTTTAGCGCAGGAGCGCAAACAGGAGCAAAACCGGGAGCTTCGCGAGCGGTTGGCACAATTGAAGAAAGAACGGAACGCCATTATTCTTGCTCATTATTATCAACGCGATGAAATACAGGAAGTGGCCGATTTTCGGGGGGACTCGTTCCTGCTGGCTCAGAAAGCGGCCGAAGCGGATGCGGACGTTATTGTGTTTTGCGGGGTTCATTTTATGGGAGAAAGCGCAAAAATTCTCGCTCCGAACAAGACGGTGCTCATCCCCGACGAACGCGCCGGCTGCCCGATGGCCGACATGGTGAATGTCGAAGGGCTGCGCGAGTTGAAGAAAAAGCATCCTAACGCGAAAGTGGTCACGTACATCAACTCTTCGGCGGAAATCAAGGCGGAAACCGACATCGTCTGCACGTCGGCGAATGCGGTGAAAGTAATCCAATCGCTTGATGCGGAAGAGATTATTTGGGTGCCGGATAAAAATTTGGGCGACTATGTATCCAAGTTTACCGATAAGAAGATGATCATTTGGGAAGGGTACTGCAACACGCACGACATGCTCACAGTGAAGGACGTCATCGAGATGCGGCAGCAGTATCCGAACGCGCAATTCGTCGTCCACCCGGAATGCCGCCCCGAGGTGGTGAAGATGGCGGACTTCGTCGGAAGTACGACGGCAATCATCAAGTACTGCCGCGAATCCGGGCACGACGAGTTTATCGTAGGTACGGAAGACGGTACAGGGTATCAATTGCGCAAGGACAGTCCTCATAAGAAATTCCATTTTGCGACTAAATACTTGGTTTGCCCGAACATGAAAGTGAATAATTTGAAGAAGCTCGTACGCTGCCTCGAAACGATGCAGCCGCAAATCTACGTACCGCCGGACGTTGCGGACAAAGCGAGGCTTTCCCTGGAGCGCATGCTACAAGTGAAGTAGCATGCGCTGCTTCATGGTTTCAGCGCTAACGAATAGGGAGGGGTACGCAGTGATACCGCGCACGTTGGTTGACATCGATATTTCGGAGCTGCCCCGCGTGGACACCGACGTCATTGTGGTCGGTTCGGGGATTGCGGGCTTATATACGGCATTGAAGGCGAGCGAATCGAACCGGGTGACGATGGTCGCCAAGAAGTCGCTCTTGGAAAGCAACACAAGATATGCGCAAGGCGGAATAGCGGCGGTCATCTCCGATGAGGACTCCCCTCTATACCATCGTCAGGATACGCTTATCGCAGGCGCCGGCTTATGCTCGTCGGAAGCGGTCGATGTGCTCGTGCACGAGGGACCGGGCGGCGTGCAGGAGCTGATTCGGCTGGGCACGAATTTCGACAGGGAAGACGGAGGCGAATACGCGCTGACGATGGAGGGCGCTCACAGCCAGCGCCGCATACTTCACGCGCAAGGAGACGCCACGGGCGCGGAGATCGTCCGCGCGCTTGCGGAAGCGACAAGGCGAAGCGACAGGATCGATATATGGGACGATCACTTCTGTCTTGACGTCGTGACCGAAGACGGAGTTTGTTACGGCGCGATCGTGAAGCGTCCCGGCGGAGAGCTCGTGTTCGTCGCGGCGAAAGCGACGGTGCTTTGTACCGGCGGCGCGGGGCAATTGTACCGGTATACAACGAATCCGGATATCGCCACCGGAGACGGCATCGCCATCGCTTATCGGGCGGGAGCGTACATACAGGACGTGGAATTCGTCCAGTTCCACCCGACGGCGCTGACGTATCCCGGAGCGCCGCGCTTCCTGATTTCCGAAGCTGTCCGGGGCGAAGGCGCGGTGCTGCGCAACATTAAAGGAGAACGGTTCATGGAGCAGTATCATCCGCAGCTCGAGCTGGCTCCCAGAGACGTTGTGGCGCGCGCCATCGTAAGCGAAATTGAGAAGACGAAATCGACCTTCGTATATTTGGATTTGACGCACGAGTCGCAGGAAGCGGTGAAGGCGAGGTTTCCGACCATATACGAGTTTTGCTTAAGATACGGCCTGGACCTGTCCAGCGATTGGATTCCGGTCGCACCGGCGGCCCACTATATGATGGGCGGCGTGAAAACCGATCTGCGCGGCGAAACGAACATCAGCCGTCTGTTCGCATGCGGTGAAGTGTCATCCACCGGGGTGCACGGCGCCAACCGCCTTGCGTCCAACTCGCTTTCCGAAGCGATCGTATTCGGCCGCCGGATCGTGGAGCGCATCGGAGAGCTGGCCGGTCACGAACGGGAACCGACGTTTCATGTCAACCTCGGACGGACGGAAGCGCCGGCGCAGCCGATTATCGAAAAGCGGTTAAAGCTCCAGAAGATCATGCTTCGCTACGCCGGATTAAAGCGCAATGAGAAAGGCTTGAAGAAGGGCCTGGAGGAGCTGCGCAAACAGATGGCGATTTTTTACGGGAAGTTGACGATAAGAGAACATTACGAATTCGCGAACTTGTTGACCGTCGCGCTGTTGACGACCTTGTCCGCTTTGAAGCGGGAGGAAAGCCGCGGAGCCCACTACCGGGAAGATTTTCCGGAACGGGACGATATCGTATGGAAGAAGCATATCGTCCAAAACCGCGAATTCGGATTGGCGGAGGAGAGTTTATCCCATGGACAATAATGAAGTGCCCAACGGCACCGCAGATAATATCATATTTGATTGGAATGCGGTTCGCGAATCCATTCGGAGCTGGTTGCGCGAGGATGTAGGTCCGGGCGACGTCACGACGCTTTCCACCATTGCGCAATCCCACCGAAGCCGCGCCGTAATACACGCCAAGGCGGACGGAGTGGCCGCCGGACTGCCGGTTGCGAGGCTCGTATTCGCCGAAACGGACGACAGCCTGCAAGTTCGGTTCATTGCACCGGAAGGCTCGGATATCAAGTACGGCGATATTCTCATGGAAGTGGAAGGAAGCACCCGGAGCATCCTGACGGGAGAGCGTCTCGCCCTCAATTTGCTGCAGCGGATGTCAGGCATCGCGACAAAGACGAGATCGTTCGTGGCAGCTTTGCAGGATCTGCCGAACCCGCCGCGGATCGTGGACACGAGAAAGACTACGCCGGGACTTCGCCTGCTGGAGAAATACGCGGTGCGTGTCGGAGGCGGCCACAATCACCGGTTCGGGCTGTTCGACGCGGTGCTGCTGAAGGATAACCACTTGAAAGCGGCGGGAGGCGTAGCCGAGGCGATCGCCATGGCGCGCGCGCAAATTCCGCACACGATGAGGGTCGAAGTGGAGGCAGAATCGTTAGAGCAGGTGAAAGAGGCGACGGAGTCCGGAGCCGACGTCATCATGCTCGACAACATGAGCGGCGACGCAATGCGCGAAGCGGTGGCGTGGATCAGGCAAGCCGCGCCGCGCACGGTGGTGGAAGCTTCCGGAGGCGTATCGCTTGAGACGGTGCGCAGCATTGCGGAGACCGGCGTCGACGTCATCTCCGTCGGTGGGTTGACGCATTCCGTGCCGGCATTGGACATATCGTTGGATTTGTACGACAAGAAAGAGGTGCGTCCATGATTTTCGTCGTCGACGTGGGCAATACGAATATTGTTCTTGGACTGTATAAGGAGAAGGAGCTTCAACGCCACTGGCGTATCGCCACAAACCGTTCGGCGACCTCCGACGAATACGGCATTCTGATTTGCAATCTGTTTAACCACGCCGGCATCAATGTGGAGGATATCGAAGGCATCATGATTTCCTCCGTCGTGCCTCCGCTGAATCACACTTTAGAGCGGATGAGCGAAACGTATTTGAGGAAAACGCCGATGCTCGTAGGTCCGGGAATCAAGACCGGCTTAAACATCCGCTATGAAAACCCGCGGGAGGTCGGTGCAGACCGGATCGTCAATGCGGTCGCCGGCATTCATCTGTACGGGCCGCCGCTCATTATTGTCGATTTCGGCACGGCGACGACGTTTTGCTACATTGACGAGAAAGGCGATTATATCGGTGGCTCGATCGCTCCGGGCATCGGCATCTCGACCGAAGCTTTGTATCAGAAAGCTGCGAAACTGCCAAGAATAGAATTAATAAAGCCGAAGAGTACCGTAGGGCGCACGACCGTCACCTCGATGCAGGCCGGCATTATTTTCGGCTTTGCCGGCCAAGTGGACGGAATCGTCGACCGCATTCGGGAGGAGTTCCAAACGAATGCCCGCGTGATCGCGACAGGCGGACTGGCGGAGCTTATAGCCGGCGAATCGAGAACGATCGACATTGTAAACCCGCGGCTGACGCTGCAAGGGCTGCAAATCCTCTATGAACGGAATGCATAATTGAAGGAGCGGATACGATTGGGCGATTATTTGGTGCGGGCGACCGCATTTGACGGCAAAGCGCGGCTCTTCGCGGCCCGAACGACCGACACGGTAGAAGA
This sequence comes from Paenibacillus alkalitolerans, assembly GCF_016482785.1. GTDB lineage: Bacteria > Bacillota > Bacilli > Paenibacillales > YIM-B00363 > Paenibacillus_AE > Paenibacillus_AE alkalitolerans. The sequence goes on from NZ_JAEMXM010000032.1 coordinate 47,710, forward strand.
AATGCGCAGACGGCACGATATGTTTCCCACCGCCACGGCGGCTGTCGGCCGAACGGCTACCGCAGCCGTGATGATGGGAGCCATGATGAAAGGGGAAGAAAAGCTTACGGTTCAAGTGAAGGGCGGCGGACCGATCGGACAAATCGTCGTGGACGCAAATGCGAAAGGCGAGGTGCGCGGCTATCCGGACAATCCGCATATTCATCTGCCGAGCAACGCATTGGGGAAATTAGACGTGGCGGGCGCCGTCGGAACCGAAGGTTTTATATATGTTATAAAGGATCTCGGACTCAAGGAACCGTACCGCGGCAGCGTGCCGATCATTTCCGGCGAACTGGCTGAAGATTTTACGTATTATTTCGCGAAATCCGAGCAAACGAACTCCGCGGTTTCTCTTGGTGTGCTTGTAGAGGCCGACAATTCGGTGAAGGAAGCGGGGGGCTTCATCATCCAATTGCTGCCGGGGGTAAGCGAAGAGGACATTGCGGAATTGGAACGGAAGCTGGGCGCGATTCCTCCGGTAACGGCGATGTTGGAGCGCGGGATGTCGCCTGAAGGCATTCTGGAGGAGCTTGTCGGCACCGGAGGATTATCCTCGGTCGAGCGAACGGACGTGCGTTTCCAATGCTTCTGTTCGCGCGAACGGGTGGAAAAGACGCTGATATCGCTTGGAAAGCAAGAGCTTCGTTCTTTGATCGAAGGCGAAGAACGCGCGGAAGTGACGTGTCATTTTTGCAATGAAAAATATGAGTTTACAAAACCGGAACTTCAGGACATTTACAACCGTTTAAATACGTAGGAGAAGAAATACGTTGCGTTAGGTTGGGTGGAGCCATGTCGAGAGAAAAACTGTTGTGGGGCGCATCGGGGGCGTTAATCGCCGCCGTTGTTACGACTGCGCTGCTGCTTGCTTGGCCTTTGCAACCGTTGCCGGACGACCGGGATGAACGCGCTCCCGACCCTTCCGCAAACCGTGACGAATCTGCACAAAAACACCCCCCGAATTCCTCTTCGGATTCCGTCGCTCGCGTCGGGGATGTCAGTTTGTCAAGAGATCAGTTTTTGCGGGACATTGAGCGTATGTACGGGGATCAGTACATAAAAGAGTGGATGGAGCGGTCCGCTGTCCGATTGGAGGCGCAGGAGCTCGGGATCGGCGTAAAGCGTGAAGAAATCGAGCGGGAACTGGAGCGGATGCAAAGCGGGTACGACAGCAAGGAGCAGTTTTACCGTACGATGAAAGAGCAATTGGGACTCACGGAAGAGGAACTGCGCGCGGATGCGCTCTACAGGCTTCAATTGGAGAAAATCGCAACCAATGGCATAGTTGTGACGGATGCCGATGTCGAGCGATACATCTCGGAGCATCCGGAAGAGTTCGGCCCGAAGCGTGAAATCCGGTTTGCCCAGATTGTCGTTGAGACGAAAGAGGACGCCGAAGAGGTGCTTGCGGAGCTCGGAGAAGGAACCGAATTCGAGCTGCTTGCGCGCGATCGTTCGATCGATGAGGACACCGCTTCCGCCGGCGGCGACATCGGTTGGATCGGCGTAACCGATCCGTTCGTTCCCCCGGAGATGATGGAGGCCGCACGACGCTTGCCTGTCGGAGGCGTAAGCGCTCCGATTCGGTTGGAGGACGGTCGTTTCGCCGTCATTACGTTGTTAGGAAAGAGGGACATTCGGCCTGCCGACGACAGTGAAGTTCGCGAAAGCTTGCGCTGGGAATTGATTTTGTCGAAAGCGCCTCCGCTCGACGAGGTTCTGGAACAGTTATTGAGGAAATGGGGCGCCCGCTCAATGATGTAAACGCATAAACATCTGTTGACTTTCGGCGTAGTGATTGATAAGATGAAGGCAAAACCAACCTGTTTACTCGGGATTCAGGGAACAGTATGATATCATTGGCTTCGATGTGAACGGGCGGGGCGGATTTTTAAGGAGGAATTATTTACTTATGGCTAAACTTGTACAGAGCGTAACGCAATTAATCGGTGACACGCCTCTTGTCCGGCTGAACCGGGTAGTGCCGGAGGACAGCGCGGAAGTGTATGTGAAGCTTGAGTTTCAGAATCCCGGCGCCAGCGTTAAGGACCGTATCGCAATCTCGATGATTGAGTCGGCGGAACGCGAAGGCCGGTTGAAGCCGGGCGACACCATTATCGAGCCTACGAGCGGAAATACCGGCATCGGCCTCGCGATGGTCGCCGCCGCGAAAGGCTATAAAGCGATTCTCGTTATGCCTGAGACAATGAGCATGGAGCGCCGCAATTTGCTCCGCGCTTACGGTGCCGAGCTTGTATTGACTCCGGGCCCGGAAGGAATGAAGGGCGCGATCAAGAGGGCGGAAGAGCTGCAGGCGGAAAATCCGGGCTACTTCATGCCGCAACAATTTAAAAACCAAGCCAACGTGGAAATTCACCGCCGTACGACGGGACCGGAAATCGTGGAAGCGATCAAATCCCACGACGGAAAGCTGGACGCGTTCATCTCGGGTATCGGTACGGGCGGAACGATCACGGGCGCGGGCGAAGTGCTTCGCGAGAATTTCCCGGGCATTCAAATATACGCGGTAGAACCGGCCGCTTCCCCGGTATTGTCAGGCGGCAAGCCTGGCCCTCATAAGATTCAAGGCATCGGCGCGGGCTTCGTTCCGGATATTTTGGACACGGAAATCTACAACGAAGTGATAACGGTCGAGAACGAAGACGCGTTCGCGACTTCCCGCCGCGTGGCGCGCGAGGAAGGCATTCTCGGCGGAATTTCTTCAGGCGCGGCTATCTTCGCGGCGCTTCAAGTGGCGAAACGTCTCGGCAAAGGCAAGCGTGTCGTCGCGGTTGTGCCGAGTAACGGCGAACGCTACCTGAGCACGCCGCTGTATCAGTTTGAAGAAAACCAATAAGCTTCCATTCGATCGAACCACCGTACGGCGTCATCGCCTTGCGGTGGTTTTTTCGTTGAATTTCTTTAAAGTTTTTCATATCGCCAAGAAATCAGTATACTGGGATAAAACAATAATGGGGTCGGCGCAATGATATCGTATCAACAGTGGATGCATTGGAATGACACACGGGAATTTACCTGTTATCCGTACGTCGAAGTTTTCGATTTGCCGCAAGATCGGATTCCGTCTTGGACAAGCTTATGGCAAGAAGCCGGGGAAACGGCGTTCGTGCTTGAGAGCGGCAAGGGCGGCCGATATACGTTTGTCTCCGCGGCGCCGACCGAGTGGGTGACGGGAGATTTGGATAGAGGCATGCGTATCGCAGCGGGCGGCAGGATGAGCGAGGAGCTGCCCGGGCCGCCGCTTCACGCACTGCGCCGATGGATGGCTCCATATCGTTCGCCTAAAGTGCAAGGGGCGCCCAAGTTTCTCGGAGGCATTGTGGGCTTCCTCGCATATGACGTCGTTCGCACGTTGGAAAAACTGCCCGCGACGGCTGTCGCGGATTCCCCTGTTCCGGATTATTTGTTCATGAGAATCGATGAATTATGGATCGTAGACCATCAAGAGCGCAAGCTGTATTGCGCCGTGCACGCGGTGCGGACGCCGCAAGATCATTATTGGCGGGAAGAGGACCTATCCGAGCGATATGAGCAGAGCAGGCTTAGGGTCCGCGGCATGCACAAGCGATGGGAACGATGGATGACCGCCTCAGAGGCGAAACAAGCGGACGTCGACGTTGCGGACACCAATCTCGATATTGATGTCGGATCGATTCCCGGCCTCGAGATGTCGTTGGCGAGCGAACGTTTCCAAGAAGCGGTAAGAGACATTCAAAATTACATCGCGCAAGGAGATGTGTTCCAAGTAAATTTGTCGGTACGTCAAAGCAAAACTCTCTGTGTGCCGCCGGAAACCGTATATGAGCTTCTTCGCCGCATCAATCCGTCCCCGTATATGGCTTATCTTCGTATTCCGGGCGGCAAGGCGCTGGTTTCCGCTTCGCCGGAGCTGCTAATCAGGCTGGAGGACGGCCGCGTTTCCACCCGTCCGATCGCGGGCACGCGCCCGCGGGGCGCTGACGACGGCGAAGACGGACAGCTGCAGAGGGAGCTGCTGCTTAACGAGAAGGAACGGGCGGAGCATGTCATGCTGGTCGATTTGGAACGAAACGACCTGGGCAGGATCTCCGCGTACGGTACGGTTCGAGTGAAAGAGTTCATGGCGGTCGAGCGGTATTCCCATGTGATGCACATCGTTTCCGAAGTGGAGGGGAAGCTTGCAGACGGGAAGGACCCTTACGACGTGATTGCCGCAGTGTTTCCGGGCGGAACGATAACGGGAGCGCCGAAAATCCGCACGATGGAAATCATTGAGCAGCTTGAACCTGTTCGCCGCGGCCCATATACGGGTTCTATCGGTTGGATTGACTATAACGGAAATTTGGAATTAAATATTACTATACGCACGCTGGTTTACGCCGACGGTGCGGCGCACGTGCAGTCCGGCGCCGGCATTGTGATCGATTCCGTTCCGGAGAACGAGTTTCGCGAATCGCTGAACAAAGCGAAGGCGCTGTGGAAAGCGGTCGAAATCGGCGAACGGGCGCACAAACGCGACAGTCGCGCAGCGGAGTCGAGCCGAGAAGAGAAAAGGGAGGCTGTCCGATGATTCTCGTTATTGATAACTATGATTCCTTTACCTACAATTTAGTTCAATATTTGGGCGATCTCGGCGAAGAGGTCGTCGTGCGGCGCAACGACGAAATCGATTTACAAGATGTTCAAGCGCTTCGTCCGGATCATATTTTGTTGTCGCCTGGCCCTTGCACGCCGAACGAGGCCGGCATATCGCTTGCGGTGATCGAACGGTTCAAAGGCGAGATTCCGATCCTCGGCGTCTGTTTGGGCCATCAAGCGATCGGGCAAGCGTTCGGAGGAGACGTGGTTCGGGCGGACAAGCTGATGCACGGGAAAACATCCCCGATTTTGCATGACGGACGAACGATCTTCGGAGGGGTCCCTTCCCCGTTTACCGCGACCCGTTACCATTCGTTGATCGTGAAGCGGGAGACGCTGCCGGATTGCTTGGAAATTTCGGCGGAGACGTCCGAGGGGGAAATCATGGGGCTTCGGCATAAGGAATACCGTGTCGAAGGGGTACAATTTCATCCGGAATCGATCATAACGGAGCATGGTTTGACGCTGCTCCGCAATTTCGTGCAGGGCAAACCGGCCCGGGAGCGGGCATAATGAAGCTGTGGCTCAACGGAAAGATAATGAATGAAGAAGAAGCCGTGATCCCTGTAAGCGATCACGGCTTTCTGTACGGTATGGGCTTGTTCGAGACGTTCCGGACTTACGGGGGAGAGGCCTTCCTCCTCGATCGACATCTGGAACGGCTGGCGGAAGGCTGCCGTGCGCTGCGGATTGAATATGAGCCGCAGGAGCCGGAGATTCGCAATGCGGTATCGAAATTGCTCGCGTCTGGCGGGTTGTCCGATGCATATGTGCGATTGACCGTCTCCGCGGGGCCGGCGCCGTTAGGATTGCCGGGAGCCGGAGGGTATTCCACACCTAATGTACTCATGCACATAAAGGAGTTGCCTCGCGTTCCCTCCGATCCGGAGCTTCGTGCGAAAGTTTTGATCAAGTTAACGCTGCCGCGCAGCTCTCCGGAACATGCCGTTCGTTTGAAGTCGTTCCAGTTTATGAATAATGTGTTCGGCAAGTGGGAAGTGTTGTCGAAGGCGGGAACGCTTGACGCGGAAGGTCTGTTCTTGAACGGGAAAGGGTACGTTGCGGAAGGTGTTGTCAGCAACGTGTTTTTCGTTCGTGGTTCGGTATTGGCAACGCCGTCGTTGGCGACGGGGTGTTTGCCTGGCGTCACGAGATCGTTCGTAATGGAGCTGGCGCGCGGAATCGGGATGAGCGCGGAAGAAGGCTTTTACCGTTGGGAACAATTGTTGGAAGCGGATGAGGTGTTTATCACGAATTCCGTTCAGGAGATCGTTCCCGTGTCGGTTCTTGTCGATGAAGACGGGAAAGCGGTTGAATTGAGCGGCGGAAAGCCCGGGAAAATGACGCTTCGATTGATAGAGCAGTACCATAAGAAAACAAAGCAAGGCGGTGACATATGATGCGGCAATCGCAAGAGCGGGAGCAAATGCAAGCGCAGCTAAGAACGGTCGACTGCAGGGGCATTCCGCTGCAATTAGGGCGGCGTACGCTCATTATGGGCATCGTCAACGTAACGCCCGATTCGTTCTCAGACGGGGGCAAGTACGACAGCGTAGAGAAGGCGGTGGCCCATGCGAAGCGGCTTATCGCGGAAGGGGCGGATTTGCTCGATATCGGAGGAGAATCCACGCGCCCCGGCGCCGAGGCCGTGACGGAAGATGAAGAGCTGCGCCGGGTTATTCCGTTGCTCGAAGCGCTGCGCCGCGAACGGATCGGCGTGCCGCTTTCCATTGACACGTATAAAGGCGCGGTTGCGGATGCCGCACTGAAGGCGGGGGCTCACATCGTGAACGATGTGTGGGGAGGCCGGGCGGACCCGCGGATCCTGCAGGTCGCGGCGCGTGCCGAGGCGCCGGTCATCCTGATGCACAACCGGCGCGACATGAATTACGGCGCCGATTTTGTGCAGGATGTGATCGCCGGCCTGCGCGAAAGCGTCGAGCTCGCGATCGCCGCCGGAGTGCCGCGGGAACGGATCCTGCTCGACCCCGGCTTCGGCTTCGCAAAGAACAGAGCGCATAACCTGCTGCTCATGAACCGGCTGCGCGACATTGTCGCGCTCGGTTACCCCGTCGTGCTCGGGACGTCCCGCAAACGTTTCATCCGCGAAACGTTGGACGCCCCCGCCGACGACGTCGTGGAGGGGACGGTGGCGACCACCGTCCTCGGCGTCGCGCAAGGCGTCCATATGGTGCGCGTCCACGACGTGCGCGCCAACGCCCGCGCCGCGCGAATGGCGGACGCGATTCACTACGCAGCCGAAGGAGGCAACGTTCTTTCATGAGTATGAATACGAACCGCTACGATACAATGCGCATGGAGCGCATGCAGTTTTACGGCAAACACGGGGTGTTTGCGGAGGAAAACAAGCTCGGTCAACGGTTTTACGTGACGCTGAAGCTTCAAATCGACTTGTCCAAAGCGGGGCAGACCGACGATTTAAACGAAACGGTGAACTATGCCGAAATTTATCAAATCGTGAAAGAAATTGTCGAAGGCCGGCCGTTCAAGCTGATTGAAGCGCTGGCAGAGACTATCGCTTCCCGTCTGCTTGACGCTTATGCTAAAATACATGAAGTAACCGTGCGTGTGACGAAACCGAATCCGCCGTTCGATATCGTATTTGAAGGCGTGTCGGTGGAAATTACGCGGACAAAGCCCCGTGGGAACCGTGCAGCCATCGGATTCGGGGAAACCGGGGCGAAAGCATGACCGGTCACCCGAATCTGCCTAATATCGCTTATTTGGGACTCGGCTCCAACGTGGGAGACCGCGAAAGCAACTTATTACAAGCCGTCAGAATGCTTGCCGAGCGTGATGAAATTGCGGTCGTTTCGGTATCCAAGATTTACGAAACGGACCCTGTCGGGTACGTGGAACAACCGGCGTTTCTTAATATGGCGTGCAGAATCGGGACGTCGCTCCCGCCGGCGTCTCTGTTGCAGGCAGTCCTTGACGTTGAACGGAAGTTGGGCCGTGTACGGACCGTCCGTTGGGGACCGCGCACGATCGATATCGATATACTGCTTTATAACGAGCTGAAGTTGGATACGCCGGAGTTGACGCTGCCGCATCCGCGGTTGACGGAGCGCCCCTTCGTGCTCGTTCCGTTGCGGGACGTTATGCCCGACATGGAGAGCCGGTTTCCGGTCAAGGTTGATCACAATGACGGCGGCAATGGAGTGAGAGTATGGACAACAACGACATTCAAGCCGGAAGAATTCGGGCATTCCGAAAACTCAAAGGATACACCCAAAGCGGATTAGCCGAAAAAATAGGCGTGTCAGTGGCCGTTCTCGGCGCTGTTGAGCGCGGCACGAGAAAGCCAGACGCCAAGCTGCTTCGGAATATCGCCGAAGCGCTCGGCATCGACAAAGACGAAATATCTGCAGGCAAATAAATAAGTAATATTCGCGAGTGTCAGGATGGAGGTAACCGAAGGTTGTCCGCGAAGATAACACCTAAGCAAGGACGGAAACTGATGACACAAAAGAAACTGAAAATCGGCAATATCGAGACGAAAAACAACGTCGTGCTCGCGCCGATGGCGGGCGTGTGCAATCCCGCGTTCCGGCTCATCGCCAAGGAGTTCGGAACGGGCCTCGTATGCGCGGAGATGGTAAGCGATAAAGCGATCGTTCACGGCAACGCCCGGACGTTGGAAATGCTGTTCGTCGACGAACGCGAGAAGCCGCTGTCGCTCCAAATTTTCGGAGGAGACAAGAAGACGCTCGTGGAAGCGGCGAAGCACGTCGATAAACATACGAATGCGGATATTATCGACATCAATATGGGCTGCCCCGTGCCGAAGGTGGTCAGCTGCGACGCGGGAGCGCGCTGGCTGCTCGATCCGAACAAAATTTACGAGATGGTGGCGTCGGTCGTCGATGCGGTCGAGAAGCCCGTCACCGTAAAGATGCGGATCGGTTGGGACCATGAGCACATTTATGCAGTGGAAAATGCACAAGCTGTAGAGAGAGCCGGCGGCCAAGCCGTCGCCGTGCACGGACGCACGCGCGAGCAGCTGTATACCGGCAAAGCCGATTGGAACGTCATTCGCGACGTCAAGCAGGCGGTGTCAATCCCGGTTATCGGCAACGGAGACGTGGGCACACCGGAGGACGCAAAGCGGATGCTGGATACGACCGGCTGCGACGGAGTCATGATCGGACGCGGCGCGCTCGGCAATCCGTGGATGCTGTATCGCACGGTACAGTACCTGACAACGGGCGAATTGCCGCCGGATCCGGACGCGGAAGAAAAGATGCGCATCGCGATGCTGCATCTCGACCGTCTCATTGCTCTGAAGGGCGAGAGCGTCGCAGTGAAGGATATGCGGAAACATTTTGCCTGGTACCTGAAAGGCTTGAGAGGTTCCGCCGAAGTGAAAAACCGGATCATGGAAGCGACCGACCGCCGGCAGGTGGCGGGAATTTTGGATGACTACGTTCGTTCCTTATCCGGAGTCGGACTGGAGGAACAAGCAGTTTCCGTTGTTTGACATTTCCGGTACCTTGAAATATAATCGTGGATAAATTTAGCGCCGAGCCTGTGCAATTTCAACAATAGCGTTCATATATTATTCACATGACGAACCGTCTACGATCTTGTGGCGGCGCATCAATAGCACGACAATTTTCAAACGACGGGAGCACTGGGAATGACGGAGAAGGAAGTCATTTTGACCCAAGAGGGGTTAAAGAAGCTGGAAGAAGAGCTTGAACATCTGAAATCGGTGAAGCGGCGCGAGGTCGCCGAACGGATTAAAGTGGCGATCGGTTACGGCGATATAAGCGAAAATTCCGAATACGAAGACGCGAAGAACGAGCAGGCATTTATCGAAGGCCGGATCATTACTCTTGAGAAAATGCTCCGCAACGCCCGCATTATCAACAATGACGAAGTCGATACCGAGACCGTGAGCGTAGGCTCCAAGGTTACGCTCGAAGACGTCGAGTTCAAGGATACCGTGGAATACAGCATCGTCGGCAGCGCGGAGTCGGATCCGCTGCAGAACAAGATTTCCAACGAGAGTCCGGTCGGCAAAGCGATTCTCGGCAAGAAGAAAGGCGCCGTCGTCGACGTTAACGTTCCGGCGGGAGTTATCCAATATAAGATCATGGATATCAAGAAGTAAAGATTGCGCGCAACCAGAAGCTTCCTATGGAAGCTTTTTTGGTTCAATCGGTAACATTTTTCATAATTAGGAGTGATCCACCTTGAGTGAAACGGTACAAGAACAAGAATTAAGCGAGCTGCTGCAAATTCGCCGGGACAAATTGGACGAGCTTCGAGAATTGGGAATCGACCCGTTCGGCAAAAAGTTCGAACGTACCCATCAAGCGGGCGAGCTGGTCGGGCAGTTCGGCGAAAAGACGAAGGAAGAGCTGGAGGCGTCCGTCGTTGAAGTGAGCATCGCGGGCCGCATTATGCAAAAGCGCGGAATGGGGAAGGCTTCGTTCGCGCATATTCAAGATTTGACCGGCAAAATTCAAATTTACGTGCGGGAAGACGAGATGGACGCGGCAAAATATAAGGCTTTTGACATGCTCGATTTGGGCGATATCGTCGGTGTGCGGGGCACACTGTTCAAGACGAAGACCGGCGAGCTGTCGGTCCGGGCGAAAGAGCTCGAGGTATTGACGAAATCGCTGTATCCGCTGCCGGAGAAGTTTCACGGGCTCAAAGACGTGGAGCTCCGTTACCGTCAACGGTATGTAGATTTGATCATGAATCCTGAAGTTCGGCAGACGTTCATCACGCGCTCGAAGATCATCCAGTCGATGCGCCGTTATTTGGACGGGCTCGGTTTCCTGGAAGTGGAGACGCCTACTCTGCACGCCATCGCAGGCGGGGCTACTGCCCGGCCTTTCATTACCCATCACAACGCCTTGGACATGCAGATGTACATGAGGATTGCGATCGAGCTGCATCTGAAGCGGTTGATCGTCGGCGGACTGGAGAAGGTGTATGAAATCGGCCGCGTGTACCGGAACGAAGGGGTGTCGACGCGTCATAACCCTGAGTTTACGATGCTCGAATTGTACGAAGCTTATGCGGATTACGAAGACATCATGAGGTTGACGGAAAATGTAATCGCGCATGTGGCGGAAGAGGTGGGCGGATCGGCAACGGTGATGTATCAAGGGGCCGAAATCGATTTGAAGCCTCCGTTCCGCCGCGCGCACATGGTCGATTTGATTCGCGACGCGGTCGGGGTCGACTTCCGGGCGGAGATGAGCGACGAGGAAGCGCATCGTTTGGCGAAGGAGCATAAGGTGCCGGTGGAGCCGTCGCATACGTTCGGCCATATCGTGAATGCGTTCTACGAGAAGTTTGTGGAGCACACGTTGATTCAGCCGACGTTCGTATACGGGCATCCGACGGCAATTTCGCCGCTTGCGAAGAAGAACGAAGCGGATCCGCGGTTTACGGACCGGTTCGAGCTGTTCATCGTGGGGCGCGAGCATGCGAACGCGTTTACGGAATTGAACGATCCGATCGACCAGAAGCAGCGGTTTGAAGCGCAGCTGGTGGAGCGCGAGCAGGGGAACGACGAGGCCCATATGATGGACCACGATTTCATCCGTGCGCTCGAATACGGCATGCCTCCGACGGGCGGGTTGGGGATCGGCATCGACCGGTTGATTATGCTGTTGACGGACGCGCCGTCGATCCGCGACGTGTTATTGTTCCCGCATATGCGGGCGCGCGGTGCGGAGTGATTGTTGTTGCCAGGTTTGTGGCCGGTCTTCTTCATTAGAAGCCGGCTTTTTTGTTGTGTGCGATGCGCGTGCTTCGTTAACGGAAAACCATGGTCTTACATTGAGGCGAGAGGGACCGGGCTGGCACGTTAACGGAATTCATGTATCTAATGTCGCCGTAATTACTGGTTACTTGTATTTATCGGCTTATATAAGTACACAAAATTCCACTAAGTTATTGTCTCTCGGTTATGTGGACTCGATTAAGTACATGGAATTCCGTTAGCAACTCACGCCATTTCCACGGTCGCATATGTTGGCTCATGAGGGTGGAAATTCGCCAAAAAATTGGTCGGATAAAGTACTTGCGTTAGTCTAATCCGGTGTGATATATTATTGCTTGTCGCCGCGAAGGCGGTGGACG
>NZ_JAEMXM010000033.1 GCF_016482785.1 Paenibacillus alkalitolerans
CTAACCGGAGAAACTCCGGTTACAGCGTCCATTTTCGGCCAGCTGCACCCTCCTAACCGGAGAAACCCCGGTTACAGCGTCCATTTTCGGCTAGCTGCACCCTCCTAACCGGAGAAACTCCGGTTAGAGCGTCCATTTTCGGCTAGCTGCTCCCTACTAACCGGAGAAACTCCGGTTACCGCGTCCATTTTCGGCCAGCTGCACCTTCCTAACCGGAGATACGCCGGTTACAGCGTCCATTTTCGGCGACCTGCGCCCTTCTAACCGGAGAAACTCCGGTTACAGCGTCCATTTTCGGCCCGCTGCACCTTCCTAACCGGAGATACTCCAGTTTAAGCGCCCACCAATTTCGCGTCTCATTAGTCACCTTATTCCGCGCAATCCAGGCGCATCGTGTACCGGAAACAAAAAAATCCGCCCGCGGGCGGCACATTCGTAAAGATATGGCGGAGAGAGAGGGATTCGAACCCTCGCACCGCTTACGCAGTCTCACCCCGTAGCAGAGGGTCCCCTTGAGCCACTTGGGTATCTCTCCAAGCCCGACTAAAAAAAAAATGGCTCCCCGAACAGGACTCGAACCTGTGACAACTCGGTTAACAGCCGAGTGCTCTACCAACTGAGCTATCGGGGAATGCATAAAATAATTTATCATGTCCGGCGCGACCTAGTCAAGGTGTAAAAGTTTCAGTCTCCCCCTGCATTTGCCGCACCGGTACCGGCGCGGATCGGCGATCCGCTTGCGCGGGTAATCCATGCCGCAGTCGACGCAGCGAAGCAAATATTTCACCGGCAGACGCCGGATCGTGCCGGGCACGGCTTGGCAATACCTCGATCCCCCCACCTGCGCCAGCAGGCGTTGAAAGTCTGCGTCGGTGTGGCGGTAACCTTTTTTCATGAGATGAAGATGATAGTGGCACAGCTCGTGCTTGATGATCTTCTCCGTCTCTTCAGAACCGTACGTATCATATTGTTTGCGGTTGATCTCGATGTTATGCGACTTGAGCAAATACCGCCCGCCGGTCGTCCGCAGCCGCGAATTGAACGTCGCCCGGTGCAGGAAGGGCCGTCCGAACGATTCGAGCGACACCCGCTCCACCCACGCTTGCAGTTGTGAATCCGTCATGTTATGTTACCGCTCCCCCATTTGTTGGCGGGACATGCGCCTTCAGCCGTCCCATCTTGAATTGTAACTAATGAGTAAGCTACACTGTCAAGTATGAGAATCGTACTATCGGAAGGGGATTTACGGACGTGACGAAACCAAGCATGCGTTATATTGTGCTTTTTGACGGGAAGGCGCTCGACTTCGTCGAGATGCCCGCTTCTCACGCGTACCAATTGACTGCGCTTCACCACCGTCTGCATAAAGAGATCGGAAAGCTGACCGCGGAGAATGTTCCTGCGCTGCCGCAAGCGGTCGCCGAGTGCGACGCTCTCGAGCTCGTGAACAAAGATTATACCTTAACCGGCGGATTGGAATACATGAACCGGCTGGAGGGGACGTTCGCCGGCATAAAGGAGCGAAGCTATCCGCTCGTCTCCCTGCTCACGGAGATTCGGGCGCTCCAGGCGCAGCTTGAGCAGTGGTATGAGGAAGAGATGGACGAATAACTCGAAAAACGTTTCCATAAACCGCATAGGACCTGCACACCTTCCCATTCGCCCACGTATAATGAAAGAAAACCAAAGATTGGGGGCTGGGAACGTTGCCGCAGTGGCTTTACAATCAACTGATGCGCGCATACCGGAGAAAAGACCGGCGGCAGATACGGCTGCTGAACGACTGTTGGTTTTTTTACCGGACGAAGGGAGATCACTCCGCAGTTTCAAACATGGAATAACTTGCAAACCGGGCCCGCAGAACTCTATGATGGGATGCCCGGTTTTCGCAATCATTGGGGAAGTGTGCGACATGTCGTATAAACAAATTAAATGGATGATCCTCATCGTTCCGACGGTAACGATATGGCTGTGGGAATTCATCCGCCATGAGTTCCATATTCCGTTTCTTTCCATGGAGCTCGGAAACTGGCTCGCTCCGCTGATTGTGCTCGGCGTCACGATGGCCATATCGCTTCCTCTGTTCCGGATGCTCGAGAGCATTCAACGGCAGTTGAACGAGGCGAACGCGATCCGGTCCGCCATGGACGAACGCGAGCGCATTGCACGGGAGCTGCACGACGGAATTGCGCAGTCGTTGTTTTTGCTGTCGGTTAAAGTGGACAAGCTGGAGAGCGAACCGGGTTCGGCGGCGGCGGCTTCTATTGAAACGATCCGCAAGACGGTGCACCAAGTAAACGGGTACGTGCGGCAGGCCATCGCCAGCTTGCGTTACCCTCCCGGGACGGGAACGCTGCCCTGGACGGACATGCTTCAACGGTTGTTCGAAAGCGCGGAGAACGATTCCGGCCTGACGGTCCGCACCGATTGGCGCTTGCCGGAACAGCGGTTGACTCCCCGGGACAAGGTGGAGCTTTACGCCTGCTTGCGCGAAGCTTTAATTAACGTTCAGAAGCATTCCGGCGGCCGGAACGTATGGATAGAGAGCGCGCCGGCGGGCGCGAACGGGTGGATATGCCGCGTCTCCGACGACGGGGATTGGCCGGCTCAGCCGGCTTCCGGCGGCTATGGATTGCAAATCGTGAAGGAGCGGGCCCGGGAGATGGGTTGGTCGTTCGAGCTGGGCCGGAATGCGGGCCGAACGGAATTTGTCATTGAGAAGAGGTGATTACATTGCCGGACAAGGTGTACCGCATCCTCCTGGTGGACGACCACGAACACGCGCGGCTCGGCATGCGGGAGATCGTCGGAGGCGATCCGATGTTTTCCGTCGTCGCCGAAGCCGCGGACGGGCATGAAGCGATCCGGATGGCCCGGGAATTGTGCCCGGACATTATTTTAATGGATATCAACATGCCCGGTTTGGACGGACTGGAAACGACAAAGCTCATTAAAGAATCGGCGCCCGAATGCAAGATCGTAATGGTCACCGTCTCGGATGACGTAACGAATCTATTCGAAGCGATCAAGAGAGGCGCGCAAGGTTACTTGCTGAAAAATTTGCAGCCTTCCTCTTGGCTTGAATACTTGAGAGCCGTCGCGCTGGACGAAGCCCCTATGTCGAAGGAGCTCGCCAACAGGATCCTCAGGGAATTTGCCGTTTCGCAGCCGGCGCCTCAACAAAACCCTCTCTCCCAACGGGAAAAGGAAGTGCTTCAACTGGTTGCAAAGGGTCATTCGAACAAGCATATTTCAGAAATGCTGTATATCTCCGAGCATACGGTGAAAAACCATCTTAAGAGCATTCTATATAAACTCCAATTGGAAAACCGCGTCCAATTGACGCGCTACGCCTACGAGAAAGGCTGGATTAAAGGGTAACATTTTCGTCACACAAATAGCCCCTTCGAGTCATACCCCGCTATTTGGGCATGTACTACACTTGAGTTGCTTAATTCAGGGAGGGGTTATTTGTTATGAGAAAAACGTTTCTTTCCATCATTGTATCGGCGTTCTTGCTGATGTTTGCGGTTCCCGCTTGGGCGCATGACGGCTGGTCGCAAACGAACGCTCCGATCGCGCCTGCAGGCGAAGTGACATATGTCGAACTGATGCTCGGCAACCACAGCAACCACCATGCAAGCTATCGCATCGACGGCAAGTGGAGCCCGGAAACGACGAAAGTGTACGTCATGACGCCGGCCGGCAAAAAAGCCGATATTACGGGCACGTTGTTTTATACCGGCGAAGTGACGGAGACCGACAGTCCGGAGATGAACAACTACTACGTCGCTTCTTTCTCTTCGTCCACGCCCGGAGCGTACATCGTGTCGGTGGAAGGCGACAGTATTTTCAAACACGGGGACGTTGCGAGCCGCACGCTGCGCAGCGCCAAATCGTTCGTCGCCGTCGCCGACATTCCGGTCATGCAGCGCGTGTCGAATTTGAAAGGGTTTAGCAAACCGGCCAGCTCCGACCGCGCGGAATGGATTCCGCAGTTCAACCCGGCCGCCGTCAAGCCGAACCAAACCGTCTCGGTTCAGCTGCTGCTGAAGGGCAAGCCGCTGGCGGATACAGAAGCTGCGCTTATTCGCCGCAGCACGTCCGACTCGCAGTCCTTGAAGACAGACGCTAACGGTGTCGTAACCTTTGCCGCGGGGCCTGCGGATTACTATTTGCTCCGCGCCAAGCCGGCAACAGATGAGAAGGAAGAAGGAAAATACGACAAGACTAACTATGAGGCTACGATGACCTTCATTGTGCAGAACGGATCGGTTTCGTTGAAAGCGGAGACTGTCAACCCGCTGCCGGTCGTGCACGTTGGCGGCAAAGAGGTCGAAGCGAATGGGCTTGCATTGAGTGGCGGCACGCTGCTCGCGGATGCGGAGTTTATCCGGTCCCATGTAAACCCGAATTATGAGGGCTCCGGTTCCGTGGGCGTCCGGCAAGCGGCGGAGCAGTCCGGGTTCGCGGTCGAATACTTCCCCGCCGTCGGCGGTCAGCGTCCTGCAGTCTATATTTACACGAAGTAATGACGCGGCACTTTGTATGCTTCATTGCAGTGCTGCTGATCTTGCCGGCGCTTCTTTTCGCGGCTCCGGCTCCCGCTTCCGCTCACGCCTACGTCAAAGCTTCCGATCCGAAACAGGAGTCGGAGCTCGACGCTTCGCCTGAGCGGATCACGGTCACATTCACGGAAAACATCGATACTGATGTGAGCAAGCTTACGCTGTCGGACGAGAACGGGAAAGAGGTGCCGGCGGAGCTGTCCGGAGCGGGCGATAACGGCTTGAAGCTAACGTTCCCGAAGCTGGCGGACGGCGTCTATAAAGTGCGCTGGCAAGTGCTGTCCGTTGACAGCCATGTGACGGAAGGCACGTTCCGGTTTTCCGTCGGGGTACCGCTCGCTAAAGTGAAGCCGCAAGAGACGGTGTCGTTGGACGATTCTCCTGCCGTGGAGCCTTCCGCGCCGTCCGCTCCCGAGGAGCAGCCCCCGCCTGCCAGTGACAAGGAGCAGTCCGCTTCTTCCGCTCCGAAGGAATCAACCTCTACGGCTGATTCCAAGGAGTCGGCTTCACCGTCAGCGGCAGACACAAGCGATAGTACACCTAGTGAAGCAGCCGAACCGGAGAATAAACTGCCGGGGGACAGTCCGCAACAGCAACAGGAGGACAGTCAACAGGAAGGGCAGGCCATTACCGGTTCAAAGGCTTCTTCGGGGGCTGCTCCCGAGGCTTCCGGGGCAGGTTCCGAAGCCGCAACCGGATCTGTATCCGAACCATTACCGGACCCGGCAACGTTGCCTGTCGAACACACTCACCATCACAGTCAAGCGGAGGCTGAAGGTACAACCGGATTCCTCCATACTCTGATGCCATTGCTGCGGATCATGGAGGTATTGACGCTGGCGGTGTTGGGCGGTCTTGCGTTTTTCCGCTGGCTCGTTCATGCGACGCCGGCAGCGCATGCGATGCAAGCTCGTACAACTGCAATTGCCGGAGGAGCTGCCGCCGCGGGCATTGTGGTATTTTTGCTTACGGGGATCACTCATATTCTCATGCTCGCGGAGGAGCTCGAATATGGCCGATTCGGTACGCTGATCTTCTCCACAACCGTCGGTCAAGCCGCGGTTGCGCGCGTCTTACTGGCTGCTGCCGTCTTAGGCTTGTTCCGCGTCTCTTCATTGTCTTTCCGCACAAGAAGTGTGTCGATCTCTATTGCGATGCTTTGCCTAATCGTCACGTTTCCCTGGACGGGTCACGCTTTCTCCGACGGTCCGGACCGTTGGTTGACGGTAACTTCGCATACGGCTCATATTGCCGCTTCGATCGTTTGGTTCGGAGGTATATTGGGTATCGTCTATGCGTCGTTTGCAGCGGGTCGGGATGCGGTTGGCCGGTTGGCAATTGTGGATGCGTTGACGAGAACCTTTTCGCGTGTCGCCCTGCCCATGATGGTGATCGTGTTCGGAACAGGCTTTACGCTCAGCTTGGTCCGTCTGCCGTCGTTGTACGATTTGGCGGTCACTCCATACGGCAGGATACTGTTTATGAAGATTGTTCTTTTTGTCCTCATTTTGCTGTTGGCCGGCGTACACCGTTGGGTCGTCATGCCGAGGATGAGCACGTCAGACGAGGTGCAACTACGGAGGCTTATTATCGGAGTTCGGGTGGAACTGGCGATGGCTCTCGCTTTGTTTACACTTGCGGGTGTTTTATCCACCACCTCGCCGACGTGACGCTCGATTTGTCGCCTTTCACGACTATTAAGCCGGTTTTCCTGAATTTATCGCTGCAAATAACGCCCTTGACTCCGCAACGTGCGGGGGAAGGGCGTTATTTTTATGCGTTCGGGCCTTTCATCGTGAGCGAGACGCGTCCTTTGTTCAGATCGACGCCGAGCACCCAGACGGTGACGTTGTCGCCGACGGACACGACGTCCATCGGATGCTTCACGAACCGGTTGCTCAGCTGCGAAATATGGACGAGCCCGTCGTTCTTCACGCCGATGTCGACAAACGCGCCGAAGTCGGTCACGTTGCGCACCGTGCCTTGAAGCTCCATGCCGACGGCGAGGTCCTCGAGCTTGAGCACGCCGGTTTTGAATATCGGCGGAGGCAGCTCCTCGCGCGGGTCGCGGCCGGGGCGCTTCAAGCTGTCGAGGATGTCGCGCAGCGTCGGCACGCCGACATCGAGCTGCGAAGCGAGCTGAGCGGGATCGACTGCGTCGATGAGACGGCGCAAATCGTCAGAGCCGAGCCGGTCGAGCTCCAAGCGGAGCTCGCGGAACAGCTTGTCCACCACCGGATACGACTCGGGGTGGATCGGGGTGTTGTCGAGCGGGTTCACCGCTTCCGGAACGCGCAGGAAGCCGACGCACTGCTCGAACGTCTTCGCGCCGAGCCTCGGCACGCGCGCAAGCTCGGAACGGCTCGTGAATTTGCCGTTCTCTTCCCTGTACTTCACGATATTTTTCGCAATCGTGGAGCTGACGCCGGCTACGTACGAAAGCAGCGACGGCGAGGCGGTGTTTACGTCGACGCCGACGTGGTTCACCGCGGACTCCACGACCCCGCCTAGCGATTCTTCCAGGCGCTTCGGCGCGACGTCATGCTGGTATTGCCCGACGCCGATCGCCTTCGGATCGATCTTCACAAGCTCAGCCAGCGGATCCTGCAGACGGCGCGCGATCGACACGGCGCTCCGCTCCGCCACGTCGAATTCAGGGAACTCCTCCTGCGCGACCTTGGAGGCCGAATATACGGAGGCGCCCGCTTCGTTGACGATCAAATACTGCAGGCTGCGGCCGGATTCCTCGTAAATTTTGCCGATCAAGCCGGCCACGAACTGCTCGGTTTCGCGCGAGGCGGTACCGTTGCCGATAACGATGAGATCGATGCCGTGCTTATCGATCAGCTTCTTGAAGACCGCCTCCGCTTCGGCGACCTTATTATGCGGTGCCGTTGGATACGTAACTGCGATATCGAGCACCTTGCCGGTATCGTCGACGACGGCGAGCTTGCAGCCGGTTCTGAACGCGGGGTCGACGCCGAGCACGACTTTGCCCCGAACCGGCGGCTGCAGCAGCAGGTTGCGAAGATTTTCCGCGAATATCGTAATCGCGTGCTCCTCCGCCTTCTCCGTCAGCTCCGCGCGCACCTCGCGCTCGATCGACGGCGCGATCAACCGCTTGTACGCGTCTTCCACGGCCGACTCCATCGCATCCCGCACCACCGAGTCCTCGCGCACGTAGCGCCGCCCTATCCATTGATAGATCGGAACCGGCTCCAATTCGAGGCTCACCTTCAGCACCTGCTCCCGCTCCCCGCGATTGATGGCGAGCGTCCGGTGCGGCGGCAGCTTCTTGACCGGCTCCCGGTAGTTGTAGTACATCTCGTATACCGATTCCACGGACGAATCCTTCGCTTCGGTGACGAGCACGGCATAATTCGTCGTGTAGCGGCGAACCCATGCGCGCACCTCGGCGTCATCTGCGATGATCTCGGCGATAATATCGAGCGCGCCGGCAGCCGCTTCTTCGGCGGAAGCCACGCCCTTCTCTTCGCTCACATACTTCTCCGCCTCGGCAAGCAGCGCCCCCGTCCGGGGACGGCTCAGTATCCACCCGGCGAGCGGCTCCAAGCCTTTCTCCTTCGCCACGGATGCGCGGGTCTTTCTCTTCTGCTTATAAGGACGGTATAAATCCTCGACTTCCGTCAGCTTCGCGGCGCGCCCAACCGCATCGCGCAGCGCCGCCGTAAGCTTGCCCTGCTCGGCGATCAGGCGCAGCACTTCCTTCTTGCGCTCTTCCAAGCCGCGCAAATACTTCAACCGGTCCTCGATCTCGCGAAGCTTGTTCTCATCGAGCTCCCCCGTCATTTCTTTCCGGTAACGGGCGATGAACGGAATCGTGTTCCCCTCGTCGAGGAGGCTGACCGTCGTCTTTACTTGGCGCACCGACGCCCCGGTATCCGCGGCGATTGCGGCGGCGACCCGTTCCGCCGCGGCGCGCTCCTGCTCCTCCGTCCACACCAACTCTTCCGCCGCTATGTACTGTTCCGCGCCCGCCGCCGCGGTTGCGGTTGTTTCGCCTGTTCCGGTTGTCGC
Organism: Paenibacillus alkalitolerans; assembly: GCF_016482785.1. GTDB lineage: Bacteria > Bacillota > Bacilli > Paenibacillales > YIM-B00363 > Paenibacillus_AE > Paenibacillus_AE alkalitolerans. The sequence continues at coordinate 8,607 of NZ_JAEMXM010000033.1, forward strand.
GTGACTTTTTTCACTCATGATTCATCTTCTCCCCTTCTCCTCAACACAAAAAAACGAGGGCTGCCCCTCGCTTGCGGTCAAAATTCGATCAATCCGACGCTGATTTGCAGCGCATCATCCACTTTCTTCATCGTCTCTTCGTCCAGATGCGTGATTTTATCCGTTAGACGTTGTTTGTCGATGGTGCGGATCTGCTCCAGCAATATAACGGAGTCCCGGTCGAACCCGTGCGATTCGGCATCGATTTCGACGTGTGTCGGGAGCTTCGCTTTCTGGATTTGCGCCGTAATGGCCGCCACGATGACGGTCGGGCTGAAACGATTGCCAATGTCGTTCTGAATCACCAATACCGGCCGTACGCCGCCCTGTTCGGAGCCGACGACCGGAGACAAGTCTGCGAAAAAGACGTCCCCACGCTTGACGATCAATGGCTACACCCCGCTTACTAAGCGGTTGAGAGTGCTCTCTGCTTCTTCTTCTGCCAAGAACGCTTCGGAGCACATGGTCAAGTTGATCTTGGCCATCTCCATATATCCGCGTTGCATCGACTCGCGAAGGTGTCGTTTTTTCCGCTCCATGAGATAAAGCTTCATCGCTTGCCGGATGAATTCGCTGCGGTTCGAGTTTTCCTTCTCGACGATCCCATCCACCTCTTGCAGCAGGTGATCGGGCAGCGAGATCATGATTCTCTTGGTGTTTTGCACATTGGACACCGACTAACGCACCCCCAAAAATTCCGTCCTTCCGGTCAAAACATTACAGCGAACAACGATTGACTGGATTGCTACTACCATTATTGCGTAGAGGAAGGCAAATTATACAAAACTTAGTATATGCCGTGAGTATATCACTTATGATGCATGCTGCGTGGGTATAGCTTTATGCGTACGCATATTGCGGCTTTATACATATTCGCTGTAAAGCCGTATTTTCCTCTATCATCTTATGATTTTCCTGTTGGTAAAATGCACCACGCCTTATTTCCTATCCAACAGAGGATTATCGGACAACGCGACGCGGCCGTCCTTTACATACACGCGGGGCACCCGGTGCGAAATCATGCACGTTATTTCGTAATTGATCGTTCCCAGCTTGCGGGCGAGCTCGTCGGCCGGTATCGTCTCGCCGCCTTGTCGGCCGAACAACACGACCTCATCCCCGACGGCCACTTCCCGCGCCGCCTCTCCGTCCAGCCGGATCATGCATTGGTCCATGCAGATGTTTCCCACGACCGGCGCCCTTCGTCCCCGGACGAGCGCCTCCGCCTTGCCGTTCAACAGCCTCGTGTAGCCGTCCGCGTAACCGACCGGAAGCGTCGCAATGAGTTCCCGCTCTTTCGTCACGTAGTTGATGCCGTAGCTTATACCGCTTCCCGGAGGAAGCTCCTTCACCATAACGACGCCCGTCTTCAGCGACATCACCGGCCGCAAATCGACTCGTCCGCGCTCCACCTCACCGGAGGGGTACAACCCGTACATGCTCACGCCGAGTCGAAGCATGTTGCACGTCAACTCCGGCGTGTCGATGCCTGTTGCGCTGTTGCCCGCGTGCAAATACGGGAAGGTGATCCCTTTCGCCCGGAAATAGCCGACGACCTCGTCGAACTTGGCGAACTGCGAGCGAGTATAGGTCTTATCCTCCTCGTCCGCGCAAGCATAGTGCGTGAACAGTCCTTCCACCTCGACGCCGGGCGACGCCAACGCATCTTCGATAAATAAGCACGCTTCCCGCATATCGTGAATGCCTACCCGGCCCATGCCGGTGTCGATCTTCACATGAATGCGCAGCGGATCGCCGCGGCTGCCGCTTTCGGAAGCGGCCCTCAGCACGTGGCGGTCGAACACCGTCAGCGTCACGCCGTGCTCGCGCGCCGCCCGAACGCCCTCCGGAGCCGTGTATCCGAGCACGAGCACAGGCGCTTGTATGCCGTGACTCCTCAGCTCAATCGCCTCGTCCAGGAACGCCACCGCCAAATAGTCGACGCCGAAATCGACCGCCTCTTCCGCCACCTTCACCGCGCCGTGTCCGTATGCATTCGCTTTCACTACCGCCATTAAACGGATATCGGGGCCCAAGCTTCTTCGAAACTCTCCCAGGTTGTGCCGGAGAGCGTCGAGATCCACCTCGGCCCGCGTCATTCGATACGAATCCAAGAGAAGTCACCGCCGGAAACAGAATCATTGTTTTATCTTAAAAGGGATCGCTCCCCCTGTCAACGAACTGTGCTCCCGCCGGACCCTCTCAACCGTCCCAATTTTTCCCTGCACTTATTTCCCGGTTTGCCCGATCATAGATTGCGCGACTTTCACCATCTCTTCGCTCGTCATATCGCCCGACATCAACCGGTAATCGATGCCGTCGGCCGTCCACATTAACGTCTTCATCTCTTCGCCCAACATCACTCCGATCGTCGAGCCGAGCTCCACATCGACGACGGTGCCGGACATGCTGGACACCGTCTGCGCAATCTTCTCCGGTGTTTCTATTATTGTAAAGTTATGCTCGCCGGTGAAGCGGAGGACGATCGCGTCGGTATCGCCGTACTTTTGCTCCGTGACGCTCTTCTCGGCCACACCCTCAGGCAGATACGTCGGGTAAACGATGCCGAATTGGTTCGATGCCGTATCTTTCTCCTTCCCCTTAGTGGTTTCCTTGCCCTTGTCTTCCTCCGCCATCACCGGAACCGACGAAATCGAGACGCTCGTCATGTTGCGCTGCATATCGAAGTAATCTTTGTCGAACTGATGGCCGAACTTAAATTCCGAGAACTCGACCGTCACCATGTCGTTCGCGTCCCCATCGGTCACGACGACGCGCTGCGGCGCCAAATCCTTCTTGTTCAGCCAAATTTTCTGGCGCACGAGCGAAGCGTTCTGATAGTTCGCCTCGACGTCAAATACATAGGAGTCGTTCTCCGTCGTGAACTGGCGCTCTTCGTCGTTCACGATGCTTTGCGCCAGCGTCTCGAACAGGTAGGCTTGCCCTTGGTTTTTCGGCCAATCGCTCTGGAAACGGAAGCTCTTGCTCAGGTGCGGCGTGAGCACGAATACGCCGTCGTCGTTGCGCAGCACGATCTGCGTGATGTCTTTCTCTTTATTCGTAAGCGCGATTCGATAATAGCTGGGGTTTTGATAGCAGACCTCCACCCCGTACTCTTGCGGCTGCTGGCCCGTATTCACCTTCAACGTTCCTACCGCATGATAGCTGTCCAGCTTGCCCGTCAGCTTCTCCAAATCCGATACCACACCCGCCGCATCCTTCGCCCCTCCGCATGCCGCCAGCAGCATCGCCATCGTCAGCGTGAGCGCTGTGATCCAGGCCCATCGTTTCATCATATCGAGGTCCACCCCTCCGCATCAGTTTCGACTGTTCGATAACATGTCTATGAGGGGGGTTGGACATTTATGCAGACTAGCATGACGAGCATGACGAGCATGACAAGCACGGAATGCGAATATTGGAATGCTCCTTAAATCACTTCTTATACAGCAGCTGCGTGTTTAACCTCGAGCGCAGCCTGAACTTCCGTTCAAGCACGCCGCTCTTATACACCTTCTCCACGCCCCGGTCCCCGACCGCGGCGCTTTTGGCGTCGCCCGCCATATACATGGGTAATACAAAATGTACGGTCAATGTCAAAATAGCGGCCATACTGCAAACTTTGTTCATTATTCACATCCCCAAACATTCGTGAAATTAAAACAGGCCCACCCACAGTTGATCGCTGCGAATGAGCCGGTACGTGCTTCGTCCGTTTCACGGTTCCGGTATTGCGGCAGCTGGCTGGCGATCTCCCGACCGAATGTCCGTCAGGTCTTAGCCCCTTTAGCTTTGCGTCGCCGCCTTTCGGCGGTTTTGCCTTTAAACTTGTTGTCGTTGCAAAGGTATGTATATGCGTAACGCGATTTATGCGCCTTCTACTTCGAATTCGTTCGAATTGTTCCAGGACGGGCCGCCGCCTATTTCGAACTTCGGCAGCAGGTTGGCCATGTTGTAATTCGATTCGAACGTTATGCTCAAGCGAAGCTTTCCTTGCCGGATCGCGAATTCGAACTGGATTTCGCCGTGCGTCCAGCCTACCTTGTGCGAGAGCGCCTGAACCGCCATACGGCGGAAATCGTTGCGCTGCGCCTCACTCATTCCCGCAGCCGCCATGAAAGGCCGGGTGTGGCTTGTCTCGAACGGGTCGTGACGAATCCCGAACTTGCCGATCACATTATTGCGAATTTGCACAAATACGATTCCGGATGACAGGGAGGCGAGCTCGTCGTTCAATCTAGTGAACGCCATGTTCAGCTGCTTAGTCAACGAATCCATCTGAGCCATTACATCAATAACCTCCTTCCTGTCAAGAGAATTTAACGCGCTTGAAATCTAGTGGGTCGTACGTCCTATTATAGTAGAATCCCTCTACTGTGACAATATGGTAATATGCAAATTGCGAAAAAATTCTACTTTTTTTGACAAAAAGTCCGATCGAATATACGGAAAGAACGAAATGATCACTTTTGAACCGCCCTGCGTAGGAAAAGAATCGCCGACACCATCTCTCCGAACGGATGGAGCTCTTCAGGCAGAACCGTTCTTATCGGTTCGCCAACCTGCTTTAGAAATATCCCCCAATCCCGCTCGGACACTTCCGGCTTGCGCCCGGTGCGCCGGTCGATTTCACCGCGCAGCCACGCCAGCCACACTATAACGCGTACGATTTTCCTTTATTTCGCTCAAACTTCCTTCTTAGCTTGAATACAATTTCGACATCTCCACGTCCGCACAAACCTTTCATACCCTATGAAAATACTATATCACAAAAGCAAAAAACAGATTGCTAGAGTACTAGATTCTTGGTTTGTGGAGGTTGTGCGCATGGAGCAAATAATGTATCCGCAAACGCTGTATCACGGCACGATTGACCTGAATCTCGACTCCTTTCGCACACGGCTTCTCAATAGTACATATTGGCGGCCGAAGCGGGATTTCGGAGCCGGATTCTATACTACGACTTCGATCAGCCAGGCCAAAAAATGGGCGCGCGACACCGCAAAGAAATACGCCGGACCCGAGACGCCGAGACCATGTGTGTTGGAAATTGAATTTATCGCGGAAGGAACGGTATTTGAACCGCTCGTTTATATTTCGGAAACCGTATTCTGGGCGAAATTCGTTCTGGATCATCGTACAAAAGCGGAAATAGACTACGACCCATGCCCGGTCCATCCAGACCTCATCATCGGACCGGTAGCCGACAACGATACCGGAAAGATAGTCGAAACCGCAATAAAACTTAACAAAACCGATGATCCTAATTGGTTTTTTAATCAAATTGTCCGATCGAAGCGGGGGCGCAGGAGGGACACGACGGAGCTTGGCAATCAAGTTGTGTTTTCGAAAGAGGTATTGGAGCAATCGCTTCGGTTGACGGGTTATTACACATTTTTCGGAAGCAGGTGGCACTATGATGTCGAAGGCTCGGATCCGGTTGGATCGTTATGAACGGGGAATATGGTTTCATCTCGTTCATCATTTCGGCTATCTCCCGTCTCAAGCCCGCAGTGTTGTCATTGCATACCACGCCGTTATTAACCGGTTGGGCAGGTTCGATAATTGCGAGGATAGCGCAGAACGTCTGCATATCGCCGTCCGGAGCGGTCTCGCCCCCGAAACGTGGCTGCAGCGCATCCGCCTTATCGAGGAAGACGAATTGACGGACGACAGCATTTGGACGGCTGAGAAAGCGGCAACGACACAAAGAACCGTCCGGAAATGAATTCCGGACGGCGTTATCGTGAACTAGTGTTCATAATTAAATGATGCGCGTAATCGGCTGTGTCGCTAGAATGCGGCTTTAGCGGCGTGTAACCGAAATTTTTTCGCTCCCACGCCTTAATGCGAACAAACTCCGTTCTCCGCAGCCTCAAAATATCCGCTATTAACGTCCTTTGGAGGGTATCGTGGTCCAAGGTCGTTAATAGCGATCAATTACTCCTTTACTCGGAGACTCGGCAATTTCCAACCATTCTCTATCTACTTGCCTTTGTTCAAGCCGTTGTCGTTTCTATGCTCGTTGCCCCTGCCCCGAATGTTGTCGATCGCGATCGTTTTCACCGTCTCATTGTCCGCCGCATCCCGAATATACACCGAGTATGCGCCGTTCGCAATAACTTTGAACGAGGGGTCCGCAGCCGATAAAATCGTTCCGGTCGTGTCGAAATCATCCGCCGTCCGGTTGCCCGCCGCCCATTTCATTACTGCAAGCGAGTTTCCGTCCGACTCTCCGTCAATCTTGTAGTACGCTTGAACGGTCACGTCGTTGCCCGTCGGGTGAAGCGGCGTCGCTTTCAACGTCAATACCGGGGCAACTGTGAATATGTTCCTTACCTCAATTGCCGCCACCGACTCATTCCCCGCCGCATCCTTCGCGTAGACGGTGTATGCGCCGTTTCGGGTCACAGCGAACGAGCGGTTATCCAGGCCGATCGCCGTACCCGCGCCCGCGAAGTAGTCAGCCGTACGGCTGCCTTCAGCCCACTTCAGCACGGTCACAGAGTTCCCGGCTTCGCCGCCCGCAACCTCCGCAGTCACCTTCACATTAACGGCGCGATTCGTAGGAACGGTAACATCCGGCGCCAACGAGACCGCGGGAGGCGTGCGGATAATGGTACGAATGTCAACGCGCTCCACCATCAGATTGCCCGCCGCATCCTTCACATAAATCGTGTACACACCGTTCTCGCTGACCGTGGACTCTTGAACGCCCGCCGGGAGCAGCGAGCCGCCGCCTTCCAAGAAGAAGGCGATATCGCGCTCCCCTTCGGCCCACCTTGCCTCTACAATCCCATCGCCGCCGGCCAATCCGAACGCTACGGCCACATTCCCGTTCGTCACACCGTCGGGCGAACCTCAAAGCGAATCGATGATGAGGCGGAACCGGTCGCAAACGACCAAATATCCGATAACGTCCGCCCGCCGAACGAGTCATAAGCCACCGCGTACCATTGATATACCGTGTCGCGCGCGAGGTTGAGCCAGCTTGCCGAAGCGGTCTCCCCGCCGGCAACGCCGGCAGCCGTGCCGATCAATTGGTCCGAATACACGTTCACTTCGACATAATCGGTCGCCACACGCTTCGTCTTCGGCTGCAGATCCAAATCCAAGCTAAATTCGTCCTTGCCCGGGTACTCGTCGGTGTTGTAGAAGTTGTAGTCGTTCAGGTACGGCGAGTACGTCTTGATATGAAGCTTGTTGTTGTCTATATCGAACTGCATCAAGCGGATGTATCCTTGTCCGCCTTCCGGACCGCCCTGGTAATCGGCAAGCATCTGGTACACGCTGCGGTCCGGCTGCCCGTCCCCGTTGTCGTCGATTTCATCCACCAACAGCTCCGCATCATGGTAATGGCCTGAGAGTGCGGCGATGACATTTTTGTTCGGGACGACGACTTTCTGGAAAATTTTCTCCGCGATCGGACTGCGGTTGCCCGAAACGAGCAAGTACTCGTGGAAGTTCAACACCGCCATACGGTCCGGGTGCTGCCGGACGACTTCGTTGATCCACTCGATTTCTTCGTCGCCGATGCCCCATCCCATGTAAACGAATATATAATCGTTGCCGTTCGACGAGATCAAATCGTAGTGACCGCGGTTGTTGTCCAAGGAACCGCCGTAGGTCGGCTGCTTCTTGAAGCGGTCTTCCCCGAAGTGCTTCCAATACTGGTCGTACGCTCCCAGCTTGCCGTACACGTCATGGTTGCCCGCCAACACGCCGTACGGAATGTTCGCGTCTTCCAGCACTTTCATGTTCTCGGACGCCACTTCCCATTGATACGGCTTATCCGCCTCATCCACAAGATCGCCGGTGTGGACCACATACTTGATCTTCATCTCGTCCTTCTTGGCGGCGATCCAATCAACAATCGACTTGTAAATATGCGGATAGCTCTCGGAATAATACTGCGTATCGGACATCCACACGAACGAATAATCGTAGTCGTCCGGGGTCGGCGGAATTTCATCCTGCACAAGAACATGCATCGACCCGCCGTCAACGGTGTACTCGCCGGCCGTCACGTTCGCCTTCAACTCGAAATCTTCCGCACCTGCGACATGGGTCGTAAGACTCACCCATTCGCCGGCAGCCGGTTTCCACGCATACATCGTCACTTTTCGGCCTTCGAGGGAGTTGCCCTTCCACACGATTTCCACCGGATCGGACGGCTTCACAGACGAATCCAGCTTCACCTGATAGCGTTGATAAGGAAACTCGCTTACCGCATCCGTCACGAGATAGCCGCCGTCCGCCGCGCCGATTTTCCGGTACGCCTCCTCGTCGAACGCCGTTTCTCCTTCCGGGATCATCGTCAACGGCGGTTCGCGGTCCACCGCGTTCTCAAACCCCGCGAAAGCGTCTAAAGTCGCCGCGTTGTACTTGAACCCTCTGTAGAACGAAACGTTCATCTCGTCGTTCGTCGGGTCGGACACCGTAACGGTTAATTCAGCGCCGGCGGTCACTCCTTTGGCTCCTTGCTTCGGAGTTACGAGCTCCGGCTTGTCCGGATGCTCCTCGGGCGTCGTGAATGCGACCGTCTTGCGCGACACGTTCCCGACCTTGTCTTTCGCCTCAATTTGCAGCACATGATTCCCGGAGGGCAGCGAAGCGGACGAGGCTTCGTACGGCAGCGATATCGTCCGGCCGTCCAACGACGCCTCCACTTGGTCCACACCCGCAAGGGCATCCGTTACAGCAGCATTAATGGTGAAAGTCCCTTTATACTCGCGGCCCTCGGCAACCGTCGCATCAATCTCAGGCGCTGTATTGTCCACGATGACCTGCTTCGTCACTTCAAGATTGCTGCCGTCGGTCACTTTAATCCGATGAACTCCGTCCGCGGCTTGCGTCGTGTCCCACCGGTACGCCTTCGATCTCAGATGCTCCGAACCGAGGCTGAAGCGGAAATCGATCACCGGATGTTTCCCAGCGCTGTCCCCCATCTTGATGACCGCTTCACGGTCGGCATACAGCGGGTCGTACACTTCGGCGCCGTCGGCCAACACCAACCGGACATTCCGGACGTCGAAATCGTCCTTATTTTCTTCCGGACGCGTGTCGAAAGGCGACGCCTTCGAACCGGCCCGGATCGAAACGATATTGTCCCCAAGCTGAAACCGATCCGCCGCAACCGGAACCGTCAACGTCTCCCAGCTGTTGATCGTATCGTCGAATATGCGCAATATTTCCTCGCCGACGGTCACGCCGTTCTTGAAATAGTAATTGACGCCCGTCGCATCGAAAGCGAAATACGCGTCGTTCTCCAACGCCGGGTACGTATCTTGGCCCGCTTCGGAATCGTCGATGAGCAAGCTCAACTGTTCTGGCGGAAGCTGCTCCGAAGTGGCTTTCAGAATATATGAGCCGGCGACGAATTCGCCCTCCTTCACGTTCAAGCGCAGCGCCGATCGGTCCGGTCCCCCGGCGATGCGGATGCGGTACGTGTCGCTCGCCACCTCGTGCGTGCCGTCGGACACCACGTAATAGTAATCGATGTATGATTTGCCGATCAGTTCCGGAGAGTAAATTTTATGATGATAAAATGTATCCGCAAAACTTTCTTCCAAATAACGCTTGATATATTCGGTTTGCAGGTTCGTCTTATAGAATACCGCTACGCTCTTTACGCCGTTCTCATCCTTGGCGTCGGCAATGAGCTCGAAGTCTTTCGATTGATCGACTTCCGTCAGTTCCGTCAAATCCGCGACGACAGGCTGCTGCGTATCTTCCGGGAGCTTGACCGGCATCGGCGGCACTTGGCCGGCGCTAATCGTTCCCGGAGTGGCCGGTTCGGTTCCCGCGCTGTATTTGACCATGTCGCGGGAGCCGTTGAGCGGATATTTGTAGAATATCCCTTTATTCGCTACCGTCTCCGCATCATTGTCGTAAGAGGCGACGATCAAATCGTTGTTTGTATTGGTGGATACGATGAGGCCGCGCTTTCCTCCGTTGGCCATCCCGCCGGCGTGGACACGGACGATATCTTCGTTTTCTTTCAAATTCGCTTTGTAGTTGGCGTTAAAATCGGACACAGTCAAGCTGTCGTTTCGCCCGTTGATGACCCAGAACACCAGCGTTTCGCGCGAAGGGATAACGATATCCTCCACCTCCGCCGGCCAAATCACATCGGCTTCCGGACCGGAATCGGTATAACGGTATTGGAGTTTGTAGTCTTTGAAATTGATTGCGCGATCCGTATTATTGTAAATTTCGACAAACTCGTAACCGTCCGCCCCATTAACATTGGTAGAATCGGGGACGAGCTCGGTAATTAAGAACGGAGGCATTTGGTCAAAGTCGATGTCCGGGAACTTCACTTCAACGCCATACGTATCGGTCGTTACCGTGTTCCTGCTGTCCCTCGCTTGGATGAAATAGAGCAGTTGATTTTCTACCAACGCGCTCTTAGGAATCGTGCCCAAGTACAGGCTGTCTCCCGCCGGGGCCATCGGTACCGACGCGAAATCGGCCGCGGAAGCGGTTTTATAGAACAGCGATGCCGTTACGGGATCGTTATATACGGCATCGGTTACCGTATCCTCGTAATTCGTAATGTTAGCGGCAACGGTAATATCGCTGGAATAATCCGCTTCCGTAACCGGCGAATGCTCGATGTGCGGCGGCCGGTTGTCCGGTTCCTCAGGCAGGTCGACCGGAGTGCCGGGCAGTTGTGCCGGGTCGGCCGCTCCGGGCGTCGGAGCCGCCTTCACGGCAAATTTCTCCTCCTCGATCCCCGTCCCGCTCCACTTGTAATGCACGCCCAACCCTGCGCCGACGTCCGTCTGCAGGTAGCTCGCGGAGGCGATTTCCACCCCTTGCGGGTTTCTGATCACGATCGCCCGGTTGCCGCTGTTCGCCATACCGGAGAAACCGCCGACTTCGACAATGCCGCCGCCCGATATGTTCACGCCGTATTTCGCGTTGAATTGGGCCGCCGTCCGGCCCGCGTTGTTGTACCAGAACACTATCGTCCGCTGCGGCTCGACCACCGCCTGCGGGAACGTCAGCGTCAAGTCAGCGCCGCTGCCTGACGTATACCGGTACAAGAACGTGTAATCGTTCAACACGATCACCCGGTTGGAATTGTTGTACACCTCGAAAAATTCGTACTCATCCGCTCCGGATACGTCCGGATGAATTTCCGTAACGATCAGCTCCGGCGCGGGCAGTTGCTCGCCTTCCGCAACGATTTGCGGGATCCAGCTTCCGAACAGCAAACAGCTCGCCGTCAGCAATGACAGCCATCTTTTTATACTGCGCGACAACATGCATTCTCACTCCTACGGTTTGTTTTTCTTACATTCCTGCGACACGTTCGATGAACCAAAACAGCCCGAGCGCGCCGATCGTTCCGGAAGTTGCATACGTCCAGTAAGGACGACTTGTCCAGCTTGTCCATCTGCGCAGCGCCCAGAGCATCGGCAGCACGGCCGCCACTACCGCGAGTTGGCCGAGTTCCACTCCGAGATTGAACGACAGTAACGGCAGCGCCACATTGCCGTTGCTCAACGTGCCCTGCAGAAGCTCCGCGAACCCAAAGCCGTGAATCAAGCCGAACAGCATGGCGATCTGCCAGCGCCGTTCTTTGTTTTTCTTAGCGAAAACGTTCTCCACAGCGACATACACAATGCTTAACGCAATTAACGGCTCAACGAGAAGCGGGGACACAGACGCCAGTTCAAGCGACGCTAGTACAAGCGTAATGCTGTGCCCGACGGTGAACGCCGTTAATAGCTTGAGGAGCGCACGCTTGTCCCGCTCGACGGCGATCAAGCCGAAAACAAACAGCAAATGATCGATCCCCGACCAGATGTGCTCCATCCCCATCGCCGTGTAATCGCGTGCGACAGCAAGCCAAGAAGAACGTTCTCCTCCGCCTCCGACTGCCGCTCCGCTTCCTTCCGCGCCGCCTATGCCCTTGATCTGAATGATGTTGTTACTCCTGTTCAACACCTGCTCGACGGCTTGATCTCCCAGCCGGATCGTGGCGAAGCTGCGGTGATCCTCGGCCAACCCGTCGAAAAATACGGCATATTGCAATTGATAGAGCTGCACCGGCTCCGCAAACTCAAACACGATGTCGAGCTCCACCATTCGCATCTTCGCTCGCTCCGCCATTTGCGCATTCTTGAGCTCGGGTTCGGCGAGCTTTCCGTCGCCTGTGATGATCACATAATTGTTGACGAATTTTTCGAGCTCCGAGCTGGATTGCCCCAGCTCCCCGTCCGTGACGGCGCCGTCTTTATTCGCATCAACCGCCGGCATCGCTTCGGCTATGTCGTGTTCCGCCAGGAACAGATTGTATTCGAGCGTCTTCTCTCCAATGGAAATGTCCGAATACCCCGTCGATGAAAAATGCGCCTCCGCCGCCGGTAACCCGCACATTAAGATCATCCACGCCGCGACAACAGGCAAAACGGCCATTCTCAGCTGCATAAACACCCTCCTCTAAACGACCGCAGCCGTAGTAACTCTATGATTCTAGCGAACTAATTCTATTGAATTTGTGTAAACGTATCGTCAGCGGCGTATTAAGTTATTGTGAAGCAGCGCGGCACAAAAAATAGACTGCCGAGAGACTTTCTCGGCAGTCTGACCTCCAAGAAGGGAGGTTTTATATTGTAATCATTATTTACTGCTTATTTAGCTTCCACTGGAGGTTGTAGCTTACGCTGTCGCCATACTGTTTGGCAATGGAGCCATTCGCCGACTGGTTGCCATTGTCCAGGTACAGGCCCGTGGCGCGGTTCTTGAACTTCATATAGCCGCTGCCGGCATCGATAATTTCCCACTGCTGATTGAAGCTGCTGCTGTCGCTCCACTGTCCTGCATTTGAGCCCGCGCTGGTGCGCCCCATACCGTCAACTCTCAAGCCGGTAGCCCGGTTAATTAGCTTGTAGTAATTATTCCCGAGATTGACGATTTCAAACTGCTGGTTGTAGCTGGAACTGCTTGACCACTGACCCAAGTCGGCACCATTATTCGTGAAGCCAAGTCCATCGAGATAAAGCGACGAAAAACCGCGGTTTTGTATCTTGTAATACCCGCTGCTGGCGCTGTAAGACGGCCATTTCTCAGCATCCCAATACAGATCGCGAATACGAAGCGTCGGGAAACCGTTGTTGTTTGCATCGTACGCATGACGGACCATGATCCATTGGTTCCCGTCAAAGAAAGGTTCTTGTCCCCCGGGACCTTTCCACCTGGAATCTCCTACTTCAAGTATCGTTCCGCCGCCATCCATCATGCTTGTTCCGGCCTTGTCTACGTAAGGTCCCGTAATGCTTTTTGAACGGCCGTAAGCGATCTTATAGTTGCTATCCGAACCTCTGCAGCAATAGTCAAAAGCTACGAACATATAATAGTAGCCCTGTGTGTAAACAATTTTAGCGCCTTCTATAGGATTATTGGTTACACCCGGCCTGGTTGCGATGGAGTGAATGGTTGCGCCTGATGCAGGTTTCATGGTTGAAGGGTCAAGTTGTACAAGCTTGATGCCGGAAAAGAAGGAGCCGAAAGACATCCATAGATTGCCGGAAGTATCCTTTGTGATGCCGGGATCTATAGCATTATAGTCCTTTGTGGAGTCGGAGTATATGACAAGCCCTTCATCTCTCCAATCCCCTTCCAATATGCTTGAGCAGGACATGAGACCGATCAGGGACTTGTTTGTGCCAAATTCGGAGTAAGCATAATAGAGCCAGTATCTGCCGTTCTCAAAAATGATATCCGGAGCCCATACTTCATTAACATTTTCGGTTCTATTTACATAGTTGTGCCACCAAGACAGCGTGCCGGTAAAGATGGGAGTGCCCTGGTTCCAGCTCTTCCCGTCGTTGGAATACTTGACTTTGAGGTAATCCCCCGTATAGAACATCCACCACATATTGCCTTCTTTAATTACGGTAGGGTCATGAGCTTCAACATTTCCGGAAAGTGTCCATTCCGCGGCTAATACCGGCAATACTGCAGTTAATGACATGATAAGTACGAGCAACATTGCGGCAAACATGCGCTTACTTCGAATTTTTAACACTCTCATCAAAACTTCCTCCTTTAAATGGCGTCAAACATTCTTCCTTACCGTTTTGAAAGCGCTTTACAATCAAATTATACTCAATTAAAAATATAGTTTATATAATCAATTGATTATAATATTTTAGTTGTTATGTTTTTCTTTTTCGAGTTATTATACATTAACGAGGTGAGGATATTGGTTAAGACTGCTCTCTATAAGCAAATCCATCAGGATATTAAAGAAAGAATCATTTCCGGCAATCTGCGTCCGAAAGACCGGGTTCCGTCCGAGCAAGAACTCATGGACGAATACAAGGTGAGCAAAATTACGGTCAAGAACGCGCTGGCCGCTTTGGCGGATGAAGGTCTTGTCATCCGGATTCAGGGGAAAGGAACCTTTGTATCGCCGGCGATCAACGGCGAACAGTTGAGGAGCAGTTCCGCCTCGGTTCAGGAGGCAAACAACTTTATCGGCTTCATCGTTCCGACTATGAAAACCCGGGTGATTCAGCAGCTGGTCGAGCATTTGGAATACTTTCTTCGCGAGGCGGGGTTTCATATGGTTCTCCGGTTGACGCGCGAATCGTCCGCCGAAGAATCCCGGGCCATCCGCGAGCTCACCGAATCGAACGTAAGAGGACTCGTCGTATTCCCCACCGAGGACGAAAAATATAACGAATCCCTGCTGCGGCTGTCTCTGGATAAATTCCCTTTCGTCTTTATCGACCGGTTTCTCCGGAACATCGAGACCTATACGATCACTTCCGATAATCTTGGCGGCGTCTGCGAGACCGTGTCCTACTTGCTCAATAAAGGGCACCGTCATATCGCCCTCATTTCTCCGGAAAATGTAAATACTGCGATCGAGGACCGGACCAACGGATTTGAACGAGCCTACATCGACAAAGGCATCTCCATCGACAAAAGCCTCTGGTGCCATGTTCCGCTGAACATTTTGCGCAACGAAAATGCCCTTCCCTATTTAACGGAATTTATTTCCTCCCATCCTCAGATTACAGCTGCATTTGCCTTAACGGCGGAGATGACCAATCTGACTTTCCGAGCCATAAATTCCCCCCGGAGAAACTCCAATGCGGGTCCGATCGAGCTCATCTCCTTCGACGACCCGGAAATACCGGGTATCCCTTATGTGAAGCAAGACGAGAGGAAGCTGGCACAAACAGCCGTCCAGCTCTTAATCCGGCAGATGGAATCGAACTATGCGCCGCAGCAAGCGGTGATCCCGGTCAAGTTCGTGCTGCCGGCGCCGCACCTGGAGGAGAAGATTTGAAAAATTCTATAATGCAAAAAAACCGGAACCCCCTGAACGGGAATTCCGGTTATTCTTTTCGTTCGGATCGATGACGATGATGCTTTGCGTTTACATTAACTTCTTAAAACAGCAGCTCCCACGCCAGCCACAGGATCCCGACCCACAAAACCGCGCCGATCGCAATCCCGAACAAAATGCCGCGCCACACCGACAGATCCGACTCCCTGGCGCCGCCTCTTTCGTAACGTTCGTCGTCTTTCATGCGCGCTCAACTCCCATACTGCAGTCTATTACTACAAGTATGGGAATGTGATAGTTTGTTTAAACCTTTATTCCGATATATTAACAACGACCCTCTCATTCAACCTAAAACGCAACGGCGAATACACTTCCCAAAGATGCTGCTCCACTTGAATATGGTAATGGAACTCTTTCCCCTGAAATTGCACGTTCGCCACTTCGCCGGCAATTCCCGGACCGCCCCCGGGCGGGCTCAAACGCAGCTGTTCGGGACGGACCGGGTAAATGCCGCGGCATTTAAAGCAGTCCGCCACACTGCCGCCCTTCCATTCTACATCACCGCCGGAGCCGTCCGGAATAAAAGCTTCGCCTTCCCACCGTCCGCGGACAAGATTTGCTCTCGATACGAACTTTGCGACAAACTCGGATTGCGGACGCAAGTATATTTCTTCAGGCGGACCGGCCTGTTCGATGCGTCCGTCCTTCATCACAACGATGCGGTCGGCCATGGCCAGGGCTTCGCTTTGGTCATGCGTGACGTACAGGACGGCGGTACCGGTTTGGCGATGCAAGGATTGAATTTCCCGGCGCATCTCCTGACGCAGCATGGCATCCAAGCTGCTGAGCGGCTCGTCCATCAGCAGCAGCGACGGCTCGGCGGCAACCGCTCTGGCAAGAGCTACCCGCTGCTTCTGTCCTCCGGACAATTCATGAGGCATCCGGCCGCCAAGTCCGTTTAATCCCGTCATGCTCAAGACCTCGCCGATCCGTTCGTTCTCGCGGATTCGTATCGATTGAGGCGTTGCGCGATGGTGGCGGATCGGAAACCGGATATGCTCGGTCACATTCATATGCGGCCATAATGCGAATGCTTGAAACACCATGCCGATCCTTCTCTTCTCGGGCGGCAGCGCGAAGCCCGGTTTGGCGGCGAGCGCCCCGTTCATGTAAATCTCGCCGGCATCAGGCTGTTCAAACCCGGCCAACAGGCGAAGCAGCGTTGTTTTGCCGCAGCCCGACGGACCGAAAATCGCGACAAATTCCCCGTCCGCAAAAGCGATATCAACGGATTTCAAGGCTTCAAAGCTTCCGAATCGTTTGCCGACTCCGATCATCTCTATGCTCATGGGCGGCGGACTCCTTTTCTCTGCAATGCTTTTTGCGATAGACCTACAACCCCCATGCCCGCGGCGATCATAGCGACGACCAAACCGGACAGCGCGGTGGAATACACCGTATCCCCGGCCTGCTCAAAGTTAAATATGGCCACCCCGATCGTCCTTGCGCCCGGCGACCAAAGCAGCGCGGATACGGTCAATTCCGTAAGAGCCGTCAAGAAGACAAGAACCGCGCCGCCGATAAGTCCGGGCAGAAGCAGCGGCAGCAGTACGAACATCCAAGTCTTACATCGGCCGGCCCCGGATATGCGCGCGGCTTCCTCCACGGAAGGGTCGATTTGCGCGAAAGCCGCAATGCTTGCGCGAAGCTGCAAAATCAGAAAGCGGCACACATAAGCAATAAACAAAATGCGCACCGTGCCGTAAATATCGGGCCTCCACCCGGGCAACGGCTCCATCCATACGAGAATCATCGACAGGCCGAACACGATCCCGGGAAGCGCGTAAGGTATTCCGACGACCGCTTCGGCGAGACGGGCAAGCCGGGAAGGCCGCCGCACGCGGACGTACGCCAACAATGTCCCCGCAACCAAGCATACGGCAAGCGCCGCAGCGGAAAGCTCGAGGCTCGTTACAATGGACTGCCATACTTTCGGATTTTCCAGCATAATGTACCGATAATGCGCAAACGTTATATTTTCAACGGTAAATGGCAGCCCATAAGCCCTCTTCAAGGAAGTCGCGAGCATGGAAAGAAGCGGAACCGCCGTAACGGCGACCAGGAAGAGCCATAGCAGCGTCTCCGCCCACAGGCGACGATTGCCGCCCAGCTTATAACGCGCAGTGTCGTCGGCATGAACCGTCGTCTCGGCCGATTTGATTTTCCTAACGGCAAGCCACTGCAGAAGCGTTCCGGTCACAGCCACGACACCAAGCATTACCGACAACACCGCCCCCCTGGCAAAAGCGGACGGACCGAACCCGATGATTTCTTCATATATAAGAGTGCTTAAGACAGAAATGTTAGCGGGAATGCCCAAGAACGCGGGGATCCCGAAATTGTCGAGACCGGCCAAGAAAGCGAGCAGCGCGCCGCCTGCCAATCCCGGAAGTGCAAGAGGTACCGTTACGAACAAGAACGTCTTGATCGCTCCCGCCCCTCCCGCTCTCGCGGCCCACTCCAAATCTCTCGGTATTTTCCTCAACACGTTCACGGTCAGTAAATATACTAACGGAAAATGGTGCACACCCATCACAAAAATAATGCCTCCGACGCTGTACATGCTCCACGGTTTCGCATCGGGCGCGAACGCTTGGAGCAGCTGCGCGGCGAAGCCTTGCGCGCCCATGAAAGACGACCATGACAGCGTCAAAACATAGGACGGAAGGATGAACGGCAGCAGCATTGCCGCGTGCAATGCCTTCTTATGCCTCACGTCGGTATAGGCCATTATCCACGCCGATGCCGCCCCAAGCAGTACGGATAGAACGGTCGCGCCCGAAACTATGACGAAAGTGTCGGCCATCGTCTTCCAAGTTCGGGATTCTTGGAGTAATTCCGCATAATTCGCTATGGAGACGCCGCCTTCGTAACGAAAGCTTAACCATATCAATTTAACTACCGGCAAAATGAAGAAAAAAATAAGCGAAACGGCGGCGAGCAAGAGAATGACCCTTTTGCCCGCCCGAATCGCTCCCGGATTAGAATTCGTCATGATGAACCCGCTCCAATCCGCTTACTGTCCGAACAATGCGGTAAATTGCTTCTTATCCTCTTCACGGGCTTCGGTCAATACCGAAATATCCGAGGACAGCACTTTCAATTCGGATACGTTTTTTAACCCTTCAGGCGCTTGCACGCCCTCGCGAACCGGCGTATAGCCAATCTCGGCGGCCACCTTCTGCCCTTCTTCGGAGAGCACGAAATCGACGAAAGCTTTCGCGGCTTCCATGTTCTTCGCATCCTTCATAATGCCGACCGGCTCCGTTATGACCGGCACTCCTTCGGAAGGATACACAAGCTCCACGGGCGAGCCCTTGGCCTTCTCGCGCACGACCATAAAGTCGACGACCATGCCGTACGATTTCTCTCCGGACGCTACCGCCTTCATAACCGCTCCGTTGCCTTTGACCACCGACATATTGTTGGCCTTCATTCCATCTAAGAAATCCCATCCGAACCCGTCGGTGCGCGTGAACACGCCTACGTTGTACGCGGCGGCGCCTGAGTACAACGGACTAGGCATGATGCCCGCGTCTTTATTCTCGGCGGATGCCAACACGGACCAAGAGTCGGGCATGCTTTTCACTTTCTCCGTATTGACGGCAAGCGCCGTGGAGATCACTTTCGTGCCGGAATACATACCGTCCGGATCGACCATCGATTCGGGGATCTTGTCCAATTCGGGCGATTTGTAAGACAACAGCAAATCTTGCTTCTTCAAGCCTTCGAAAGTGACCGCGTCGGCGACCAACAGAACGTCCGCTTGCACGCCTCCCGCCTCTTTCTCAGCCAACACCTTCGCAATGACCTCTTCCGTCCCGGACCGGAACGTCGCGACTTGCACGTCCGGGTGCTTCTTGTTAAACGCCTCCACCAGCTTCGTCGCGTCTTCCTCCGGTTGCGAAGTGTAGAACGACAGTTTGCCCGATGCTTGTCCTCCGGCCGATTCAGCCGCTTGTTGCGCGGCAGGCTGTTCATTGGCGGCGGCGCATCCGCCGACGGCGATGAACAATGTCAGCAGTCCTGCAAGGACTCTCTTACTTTGCAGCATAGTTACGACTCTCCCCACTATTCTATATTTATTTATGATGTAAAGTAGAATATGGGAAGTTTGTAACCAGGGTATTAACTGAATATTAAGCTTTCTATAAGAAAAACATGCCGCAGCTCGCCTTTGCGCTTCGCAAGCAACTTCAAGGAAACGAAAAAAAGCCAAAGAGGCAATAGATTGCCGCTTTAGGCTTCAATTAGAATCGGACTATTCATTCACGCAACACATCGGGCAATTGCCTGACGATTTCTCCCATCGAAAATGAAACGCAAGCGAGCTTGTCCGAGCGGACCGTTTCCTCTCCTTCATACACGTCTATAAGCTCATATATTCCTTGCTTCAGCACGTATTGTTCGAGCGTATAGTTGGAAAGATCCACGATCCAATATTCCGGAACGCCGTATTTGGCGTACGCTTTCGTCTTGTGCACCTTATCCCGCTTGCGGGAATGGCTCGACATTATTTCCACAACCAGATCGGGCACGCCTTCAATTCCGCGTTTACTTATCAGCGACATCCGGCTTCGATGCACCATCACGAGATCTGGCTGACGGACTTCGGTATCGGATAAGATTACATCGATCGGCGCGTTAATTATGATGTACTCTTGCCTGCAATCCGAATTTAACTTGGATTGCAATTCGTAGCTGATAACCTGATGAAGTGTGCCCGGCGCAGGACTCATCAGCTCCAGCACGCCGTCCGCCACCTCGTAACGGTTCCCGTCGTCAGGCAATGAGGCATATACGTCATATGTTACAGGCGACTCGGCAGCGATACCGGGGACATTTTTCTTCTTCATGACGAACCTCCAATCAAAACCCTGTTTCTGTTATTTTATCACATGATACACTTTCGTTTTTAACAAAAATGAGTACAATGGGGTATAATATGGCAATGATGAGCGAGGCGGTGGAACGTATGGAATGGAAACGTGCACGAGTCTCTCACAAACGTCAGGTGACAATACCTCAAAAATTTTTTGAGCAAGCCGGGATAAAAGATGAAATTGATTTGGCATCCAAGGTAACAACATTATAATAAGACCTGTTCGAGAAAATAACGGCAACGATTATTTTGCGGATCTTATATTGGAAGACCTGATCAATGAAGGACTCACCGGAGATGAACTGCTCGCTAAATTCAGGGAAAAGCAAGTACAATTCCGCGATGCAATCAAACACTTGATTGCCGAATCTCGAGAAGTTTCTGACAATTCTACCAGCGACAAGAAAACAAAACAACTATTTGGCGACGTGATGGAGAACTAGATGCTTCCCGTTGCGTACCTAAAGCCGGCTGAATGATATTTTAAAAAACTTGTCAAGAAACCGCTGAAGAAAGTATATCTGGACGCAATTACCGCCATCCGGAACGATCAATATATCGGACAACAAAAACTGGCGATTTAGCCGGTATTTTTGGTTACGATGTTTCATATCAAGGCACCAATTACGAAATAGCTTATCGCGTAGAGGAGAATGTGGAAGGCGAATTGATCGTAGTCATATTAGCCGGTATGCGAGAAAACTTTTATGAACAGTTGAAACGTTATCTCAAGTCGTAGATAACCGATAACCTGAACAGCGAGGTTGTCGGCTATTTTTAATTTACGTAAAAAAAGCCCAAGGCGGCTAATCGCTTGCGCCTCAGGCTTTTGTTAACGGATGATGATTATTCGGTTGCGATTTCAGTTACGATAATGCTTTTCGTTTCCGCATCGTAAGTCACTTCCGCGCCAAGCGCTTCGCTCAAGAAGCGCAGAGGAATTACCGTACGGCCTTGCACCGCTTCAGCGGTTACGTCAAGGGTTACCTTGTTTTTGTTAACAAGCGCAACGTTGCTGCCGAGCGTCAGCTTCACCGTAGTGTCGCCGCGAATAACCGTTACCGTCTTCGTTGCCGCATCGTAGGATACTTCCGCATCCAACGAAGCCGCCATCGCGCGGAACGGCACGAGCGTCCGGCCCTCTTTCACGAACGGCTGCACATCGAACTTCGGCTGCTTGCCGTTGACGAACGCCTTAATGCCTTTCTTGCCGGCCTTGTTCAACAGTTTCGCAAGTACCTGCACCGCAGCGACATCCGTCGGCTCTTCAGCTACTGCTTCCTCTTGTGCAATTACCGCAGCTTCAACGTCGCCGCTCGCTTCCAGCGCCGCAGCGATCTCTTCAGCAGTCACACCGCGAAGCTCAAGAAGAGCTTTCACCTTTGCTTCTGCAGGCTTACCCTGGAGGTTCTTGATCGCCTTCAGCAATCCTTGCGTGTTGCCGTAAACTTCTGCAGTCACTGTAGCATCGGCATCGACTTCTGTAGTAACCGTAGTCGAAGCGTCCGCCTTCGCATCTGCATTGGCATCCGCCTTTGCTTCCACCTTCGTCTCCGCTTTGCCTTTCGCTTTGTCCGGCGCAGCGCCTGCTGCCGCTCCCATAGCCGAGCTCATTACCATTGCCGCGATCGAAAGCCATACCACTTTGCTCTTCCAAGTTGTTTCTTTCATCATTTTGAATCCTCCCTAGTTATGTAGTACTTTTTGCTGATATAGGAATTCGTCTAATGGTGTAGTTTTTTGGGGGTACACGTAAAAATATTTGGACAAGAAACGCCGGCTCCCGCTTAAAGGTAACCGGCGATTCGATGCTGCACCGCTTATCTTATGGAATGAAGCAAGTTGTAGATAACAGCTGCGCTCTCGGCGCGGGTTGCCTTATCCTTCGGCTTAAACGCACCGGTTTCGTTGACGAGTCCAAGCGCGGATGCTTGAACGATGTGCATCCGAGCCCAACCGGAAGCCTCGCCGATATCGGCGAACGGCGCCGACGCGGCCGGCTCCGGCTTTGCCGAATCCGCTTTCGCCCCGTAAGCGCGCATGAGCATCGCCGCCATCTCTTCGCGGCTAATCGCGCGATTCGGCTCAAACCGGTCAACCGTCATGCCGCTTGCGATTCCCGCTTCCGCAGCAACGTGGACCGTATACGCAAACCAATCTTCGACGCCCACATCATTGAACCGGAACAGCACCGGCTTCCCCACATATTGCTTCTCAAGCCCTAAAGCTCTTACGAGAAGAGTTGCGAATTCAGCCCTTGTGACGGGCCGCTGCGGACGGAACTCGGTAAGTGTCGCGCCGCTAAAGATGTTCTGTCCGGTAAGCTCGCGCAAAATTCCGTAAGCCCAGTGTGACGGTCCAACATCCGCATACGTGCCGTATTTCCGCGAAAATTTTCGCATCGTGAACGCGTCCGCCGTCCGCCCGTCCCGGGTCGTCACTTTCATTCGAAGCTCGTTCCCGTCAACCGTTATGCCGGAGTATATCTGAATGTTCTCGTCGAATTTCACCCGCATCCAGCCGTAATTCGCCATGCTGTAAAACTTCGGCCCCGCCGTGCCGCCAATGATGTACGTCGTGCCTCCGAACGCAGCCGCCCCGCGCTTGAACTTGCCGCCGATCCGCGGCCAGGAGCGCATATACGCATGGTCGTGGCCCGTCAACACGAGATCGATTCCGGCTTCGTCAAAGACCGGCACGAGCTTGCTGCGGTATTTCCGGGACTCTCTCATTCGATCCGGGTGGCTTGGAAACGGCGAATGATGCATCGACACGATCTTCCACAGCTTGTCCGACGCGTTCATATCCTTCTTGAGCCATGCCGCCTGCGCGACCAGGTCGCCCTCCGAATTGAGGACCGCGATGTGCGTATTCCCGTAATCGAACGAATACGCCAGCTCTTCTTCACCCGCAGGTCCGTTGCGCGGCAATTGGAACTGCGCCCGGAAATTGGCCTCTCCCTCCCCGACCGCATCGTGGTTGCCGACCACCGGCACGATCGGAAGCCGCGGCAAGTACGCTTTGGCCGCCTCAAACCAAAAATCCCAATGCCGCTGCTTATTGCCATAGTCTACAATGTCGCCCGAGAGCAGCATAAACTTCGCATCCGGATATTGCTTGAGCGCTTTGCCGAATATTTCGCCCCATATGCCGTAACCGTTCGTTGCCGATGCGTTCGGGACCGCCTGCGTATCGGTGGTGAACAGAAATGTGAAGCGGGCCTCATCTTCCTCTTCCGTCTTGAACGTTCCAGGCTGCGACCAACCGCTCTCCGTTCCGTCGCCTGCGCGATATGTGTAGGATGTTCCGGCCTTCAAGCCCGAGATATCGACTTCGTGGATGCGCATGGCGCCTTCATCGGTCTTATGGGCAAAGCTTGTCCCGGAAAAACGTTTTGCAGTACCGCCATCCTCCGCCGAAACAATCTCAACAACACTATTTGCGGCGGACGCAGAGGATGTTCTCCAAGTTACACTAACGGACGAGCGGGGATCGCTCTCCCATGTAAGGACAATGTTCTCCGGCTTTTCACTGCCTGCCGCTACCCCATCTCCACCATAAATCGGCAAAACGATCCCAACAATACCAACAGCCGCCGCCAATACCGCAATTCGTTGATGTAACCGCCGCATTTTTCCGTTGAACCTCTCCTTGTAAAAAGCTAATATCAGTTTACATCGGGAATGTTATGCCGGCGTAAAATGACTGTGCATTCACAAAAAAACCGACTCCCGCACTAGGAAGCCGGCGAATCCTCAATATTTTACCCAATAAATGATCGTTTTTGCCCACTCCGTCAGCACCGTCTGCTGCTTTTCCCCATCCGTCCACCAATTGTCGAAATCGCTGCTGCTGTCCTGCGCCCCACAATAATTGAGCGTGATTCCGGTGCCCAGGTATACTTTGTCAAAGACATGCTTCGAACGCCTTGCGTGCCAATCCGCCGTCACCACGACCGCCGAATCGAAGCCTTGCTCCAGCATCATCTCTTTCGTATACAACGCGTTCTCGTATGTGCTCCGCGATTTCTTTTCCTGCAAAATGTCTTCTTCCGGTACACCCGACACCGCCGCAAGAGCGTACATTTCGTCGACCGCCATCGTCCGCCAAGACATGCGGGTGCCGTCGGACAAGATCAGCCTGGGCGCGATCCCTTGCTTGTAAAGCTCAGCCGCTTTGCGCGTCCGCTCGCCCCCTACGTCGCTGCCGAGCACAATGACCGCGTCTGCTTTCTCCGGCAGTGACGTGCAGTCGAGTTTGAGGTAGTTTCCCGCTTGCGTTAGAATAGGACGGTGGAATATGGCTGCGGCCGCAATTACTATGATGATTGCTGCGATGCCTGCCTTCAGTGCAGGTGTGAGTCTTCGTTTCTTTGTCATTCTAATCATGGTCGTAGTGGGTAGTCTTCCTTTCCGTTACGTGTTGCAATCTTTAACCATTATACCAACAGCTTGACTATGTAGATGCTCTACATCAAAATAACAAATAAAAATTAGTGCGAGGAATGCTTATGCTTTGGGTTTATATAGGAGTTTCAGTGTTAGTAATCTTTCTTATTTGGGTTATGGTTAAGAAAAATAGTGTGAAGGAAGTTGGCGGCGCAAATAACGTTATAGAGCTGAATAAAAAACTCAATAAAAAACAAAAAACAGCAAAAGGGCAAGTTTGCTCCTTTTGCCGAAATAAAACGGATCGACTCGCTTTTTATTCTGATGAACAAGGTAAAGTTCTAGGTCTCTGTAATTCATGCAAGCTGCTGGCGGAAAATAGGGGCTTACTGCGCTTATAGCTCTCTTACCGATCCGCAATACAGCTGAATTTTTCTCGCGTTCAACTTTATAAATTTTTCGCCAACAATCGCTGCTCAACCAATTTTGCTATATATTCTTCAACCTGATCTTTCAATTCCGGTCTCTGTAAAGCAAAATCAATGGTTGCTTTGATGAAACCGAACTTATCCCCGACATCGTAACGAGTACCTGCAAAAGTATACGCAAACACCTGTTGAATTTGATTTAGCTTATTTATTGCGTCCGTTAACTGAATTTCGCCGCCTGCTCCCGGCTCTTGAGCTTCTAAGATTTCAAATATTTCAGGCGTAAGGATATATCGCCCCATAATGGCAATATTGGAGGGGGCTTTATGTACAGCGGGCTTTTCCACTAACGAACCGACTTGATACAACCCTTCCCCGATGACTGCAGTCGGAGCAACGATCCCGTATTTAGAAACTTCAGCAGGTGATACCTCTTGGACTCCAAGAACCGCACCATGGTTGATCTCATACTGAGATATTAGCTGCTTTAAGCAAGGTTCCTCAGACACAACAATATCATCACCAAGAAGTACTGCAAAAGGTTGATCACCGATAAACTTTCTCGCGCACCAGATGGCGTGTCCTAATCCTTTAGGCTCTTTCTGTCTGATATAGTGGATGTCCGCCAGATCTGAAATCGCTCTGATCTCGTCGACAACTTCCTTCTTTTCTTTTTTCAACAAAGCCTCTTCAAGCTCCACCGAGTAGTCAAAATGATCCTCAATCGCCCGCTTGCCCCGCCCTGTTACGATTAGAATATCTTCGATCCCGGATTGAATTGCTTCTTCAACGATGTATTGGATCGTTGGTTTATCAACAAGCGGCAACATTTCTTTAGGTTGCGCTTTCGTAGCGGGAAGAAATCTGGTACCCAGTCCGGCGGCGGGAATGATTGCTTTTTTGATTTTCACAACTTGCCCTCCAGATTAATATGCATTTCTATTAATTAACCCATTAATGATAGTTCTTAGAATAATCTTAATATCGAAGAAAAAAGTCCAATTTTCAATGTAGAAGATATCGTGTTTAATGCGTTCTTTTATCGATGTATCGCCTCGATATCCATTTGACTGCGCCCAACCGGTAATCCCAGGGCGAATATGGTGCTTTACCATGTATTTCGGGATTTCTTCTTTAAACTGTTCCACAAAATACGGCCGTTCCGGTCTTGGGCCTACCACACTCATATGTCCCAACAATACGTTAAAAAACTGCGGAAGTTCATCCAGACTGGTCCTTCTTAGGAAGGCGCCAAACTTTGTTCGCCTGGGATCGTTTTCTACAGTCCATTCCGTGTCTGATTGTTCATTGGTTTGAAGGAGCATACTTCTGAACTTGTACATATTAAACCGTCTTCGATTTAGTCCGACTCGCTCCTGTTTAAAGATGACCGGACCAGGGGAAGTTAGTTTAATACCAATTGCGATAAGTAACAACAAAGGAAGAGTAATGACAATGCAAACTAATGAGAAAATAATATCGAACGATCTTTTAATAATTCGATTTCTCAACTCATCCAATGGAATATCGCGTACGTTAATCAACGGAATACCGGCAAAATTATCGAAATACGGACGAGCCGGTAAATAATCGAAATAATCCGGGATTATTAGTGTTTTTACTCCCGCTTTTTCACATACTGCGATTATCGTCCCGAATTTTTCATGTGCATTAAGGGGTAAAGCAATTATCACTTCATCGATTAGTGTATCATTTAAAACAGACTCCAATCGATCGATACCGCCGATGATCGGTTTATAATCGCTGTACTGCGATGGATGTTCATTATGAAAATCGTCTAAAAATCCTATAACTTCATACCCTAACTCTGGGTAATGAAGCAAATTCTCATAAAACCGCCGACCTAATGTACCTGCACCAAGAATAAGGACGAATTGTCTATTGTATCCTTGTTCCCGTATATTCTTAAGTCCTTCTTTAACAACTAACCGATAGCTTGTTATGAAAAACATATTCCCGATCAAAAATAAAGCAAGGAACTCACGGGAAATATCTACAATCTTAAGCATGAAGAAAATGCTGAGCAATCCAAGCAAACTAATCAGATGAACTTGAATAATTCGAATTAGATCGTAAGAAAATCTCTTCCTGCGTTTCGGAGTATAAAAGCCGACGGTAAACCCTGTTACAACAGCAATGCCACCGTAAATAAGGCTCCATAGGAAGTAACTTTGTAAGGGCAGGGGATTTTCATACTCCAACCAGCCGCTTTCAAATTTGACCCACCAAGCAAGAAAAAAAACAATTTGTACGGTAATAAAATCCGTTAAAGCATACATTTGCGTTAAAAATCCGGAACTTCTTCGAATCATTCGATTCCACCACTCAATTATTCTTTCTAGGTACTCCCATTATATTATATTTTTCATGATATTTTTCATTAATGAAATCAAAAATTTTGTGGATATTCCTGCATAAACCAGAAAATTTACCACAATTGAATGTTTGCGTGAATAATGTTTTCTATGAAAAAGTACCATAGCTCTATGGAACTCGTAAATAATTTTCAATGGTTTCCGCCTGCTGCTAGCGCCTTTGTAATGAATTACTGTTGTCTTAGGATAGTATACAACTTTCCAGCCGGCTTCTTTGATCCGATAACACCAATCGATATCTTCACCGTACATAAAGAAGTTTTCATCAAGTCCACCGATTTGCTGAATGACTTCTCTTCTTACGATCATAAACGCCCCAACCAGGCAGTCTACCTCATGCACTTCATTGGGATTAAGATGTGAGAGCTTGTATTGATTATATTTTGGCTCATTTGGAAAACGCCGCGAGAAGCCAAAAGCATAGTAAAACGAAGCAAGCGGCGTCGGGAAACCGCGTTTACATGCTTCGTCGAGCGTACCGTCCGGTAAAACCAGTTTGCAGCCGCTTGTTCCGACATCCGGATTTCGATCCATGAAGTCGATCATCGCACTTAGTGTAGATGGTTCAACAACGGTATCCGAATTAAGTAGGAGTACATAACGGCCTGTTGCACGTTGTATTCCTTGATTGTTTGCTTTTGAGAAGCCGACGTTCTCCGTGTTCACGATGATGTTCACTGAAGGGAATTGCGATCGAACAGCATTAACAGAGCCATCGGATGACCCATTGTCTACTAAAACAATTTCATATTTATATGATGTCTCGGATTGAAGTAAGGAAGATATACAATCCAAAGTTAATTGTCTAGTGTTGTAGTTGACAATAATAATAGATAAGTCCATGAAAAGACTCCCAAATTATACGAAGAATTTATATATATCTTTATAATTGACTTTGCGCTGTTGTTGAATCCACATTCTCTTTGAAAGCAATTCGGATATTTTTTTAAAAAAATCGCCCCAAGCAACAAGAAGTTTCGGATCTTTAAGCAAAGCATACCCCAGGCTGGCAATTTCATAAGGTAAAACATATGGCAGATGAATCAATAAATGTCCCCAACTGTCATTCTTCAATATCATCTTATACCGATTGACATATGATAGTCTTCTGACAAATAGTGGCCTGCTAAAGCGTGTCCCCTCTTTCCAACCTCTCTCATGGAAGGCAAGGGCATCGGACAAATAATATGCTTTCCACCCTAACAACTGCGCACGCCAAGAAACATCAACGTCTTCTTTGTAGGCAAAGAAATCTTCGTCAAAGAATTGACCGTTCCAACTTATTTCTTTAACCAT
Organism: Paenibacillus alkalitolerans; assembly: GCF_016482785.1. Taxonomy (GTDB): domain Bacteria; phylum Bacillota; class Bacilli; order Paenibacillales; family YIM-B00363; genus Paenibacillus_AE; species Paenibacillus_AE alkalitolerans. Next base: position 37,409 of record NZ_JAEMXM010000033.1, read on the forward strand.
AGCTCTTCTATAGAGTGCGGCCGCCCCCGACACACCGAATACTTCTGCACTTTCTTGATAAAGCGTTGGATGTTTGCCCGCTCCACGATCGAACACTCTACGGTTTTTATGTACAGTAATACCGACGCTATCGACTTCTTCATTTAGGCCTTTCCTTAACAGCAGTCCAGTGGCGGTCCCGAACATAGGGTTACTTTGCATGAATTGTATCAAATGCAAAAGATAATCCGGATGCAGCGTAACATCCGGATTTAAAACTAGTAGGTAATCTGAATCAGTCATTCTAATGGCCTGATTGTGAGCGCCTGCAAATCCATTATTTGTGTCATTAAGCACGATTCGGATGTTGCTATAATACGTGAGTTTCTCTCGGGTTCCGTCCGTCGATGCGTTATCCACGACAACTATCTCAGTCGGGACAAATGATTGCGACAGTACCGATTCTATGCATCCTTTAATATCCATCGCGCTGTTATAAGTAACTATGTGGACGCTCACTGTAGGCATTACTCGATCTCTCCGATTTCACGCAAAAATCGCTTAAGCGCATCTTGCCATGGAGGCAAATCTTTAAATCCGTTAGTTCGTATTGCCATATGGTCCATAACAGAATACGCCGGCCTTGGTGCAGGCCGTGGAAACTCCTCAGTTTTGCAAGGATTTAAATCCACGGTTACACGAGCCTGTGTGAAAATTTCCTTTGCAAAGTCAAACCATGAACAAATATCACTATTGGATGCATGATAAATACCATATTTCTCGGTAAATACAAGTTCACTTAGGAAAGCCGCCAAATCAACCGTATACGTCGGCGAACCGATTTGATCATTAACAACCTTTAGCGAACCTTTTTCCCTGCCAAACTTCAACATTGTCTTAACGAAATTTTGCCCATGCTTACCGAATACCCAGGACGTCCGCACAATAAAGTATTTTGTGGAGAGGCTTTGAACTAGTTGTTCGCCTGCCCATTTAGATCGACCATATACGCCTTGTGGGTTTGTCGAGTCATATTCCTTATACGGAGATGTTCCCTTACCATCAAACACATAATCAGTGCTAATGTAGCAGATCTTAGCTCCGACATTCTCAGCAGCCACCGTTACATTCCTTGTACCTATAGCATTCACTTGGTATGCCTTATCGGTTTCCGTTTCCGCAAGGTCGACTGCCGTATATGCCGCACAATGAATGATAATGTCTGGCTTTACTGCGCTAATCTTTTCATTCACTTGTTCTGTGTTTGCAATATCAAGTTCATCGCGGCCAAAAGCAAAAACAGTACAGGTTGGAGAAAATGCGTTAACGACGTCACGGCCCAACTGGCCATGACTTCCTGTTATTAATACCTTCATTGTACAGCACCTAATCTGTTGCCGTACTGTTTTTCATAGTATGCCAAATATTCGCCTGATTTAATTCGTTTCCACCAGGTTTCGTTATTAAGATACCATTGGATGGTCTTATCAATTCCGGATTCGAAATCATATGCCGGTTGCCAGCCGAGTTCCGTTCGAATTTTTGTAGCGTCGATTCCGTATCTTCGATCGTGTCCCGGACGGTCTTGAACATATTTAATTAAGCCTTCGGATTTGTTCAGCTCTTTCAGGATACGCTTCACAATATCAATGTTGGTACGCTCGTTGTTGCCACCTACGTTGTAAACTTCACCGTTTACGCCTTTGTGAAGAACTAAGTCGATTGCACTGCAATGATCCTCTACATACAACCAGTCACGGATATTCAACCCATCTCCGTACACCGGAAGCGGTTGATCGTTCAGAGCATTCGTAATCATAAGCGGAATAAGCTTTTCCGGGAAGTGATATGGACCGTAATTATTAGAGCAACGCGTTATGTTAACCGGTAAACCATAAGTTTCGTGGTACGCACGAACCATCAAGTCGCCGCCGGCTTTACTTGCCGAGTAAGGACTGTTTGGTGTCAACGGTGTAGTTTCGGAAAACAACCCAGATTCACCTAATGTTCCGTAAACCTCATCGGTCGAGATTTGGATATACTTTTGAACGCCGTATTTCCTTGCTGCATCCAAGAGTACTTGAGTGCCGAGCACGTTAGTTTTCACAAAGATCTCCGGTTCCGTAATGCTGCGATCCACATGAGACTCGGCTGCAAAATTAATGACAGCACCGATTTTTTCTTCTTGAAAAATCGTATCGATCAATTGAGCATCAGCAATGTCGCCTTTAACAAAACGATAATTTGATTCTTGCTGTACTTCGGAAAGGTTTTCTAGGTTACCGGCATAAGTAAGTGCGTCTAGGTTAATAATCCGGTAGCTTGGTTGTTGTTTCAGCATATAAAGCACAAAATTGCTTCCGATAAAGCCTGCTCCACCTGTAACTAAGATTCTCACAAGATGTACTCCCTTTTTCTAAAAATTAATTTCTGCATCTTTTAATCTTGGATGCTTCTGATCTTTGTCGGAAAGTATTGGAGATGTGCTAGGCCAGTCAATTCCTAAATCGGGGTCGTCCCATGCAATACCGCGATCATGCTCCGGTGAATAGTACTCGTCCACTTTGTAGAAGACTTGGGTATTCGGCATAATCGTACAAAAGCCGTGTGCGAATCCTTTCGGTACCAGCAGTTGGCGTTTGTTCCATTCACTTAAGATTACACCAATCCATTGACCGAATGTAGGTGAGTCTTTGCGAATATCCACCACAACATCGTAGATGGCACCTGTCAGTGTTCTCACTAACTTTGTCTGTGCTTTTGGGTTCAACTGGTAATGCAACCCTCGGAGCACTCCGACTTCTTTCGATAAAGATTGATTATCTTGAACAAATTGATATAAGATGTCGGCTTTTTCGAGACTTTCTCGGTTATAGCTTTCCATGAAGAAACCGCGAGAATCCTCAAATACTTTTGGTTCCAAAATTTTCACACCGTATAATTTTGTTTCAATAATTCTCATAATTTGAGTCCTCTTTATTTAGAGTTTTAATTTCCCGAATTCTTGCCCGAATACTAAATCTTTAGCGTACTCATTTGCTCGAATGTACGAAGCATGGGTACCCGCATCTGTCCACCATCCTTGGAGAACGTCGTAAGTCAATTCGTTCGATTCGATGTAAGCGTTGTTTACATCCGTAATTTCTAATTCTCCGCGTGTAGATGGTCTTAAAGTTCTCACGATATCAAACACACGGCTGTCATACATATATATACCGGTTACAGCGTAGTTGCTTTTCGGTTGTTTAGGTTTTTCTTCAATTGAAACTATATTTTCACCGTTAAGTTCCGGTACACCATAACGTTGCGGGTCATGAACCTCTTGAATCAGAATTTTGGCCCCGCGTTGTTGCTTCCTAAAGTTATAGACGTAAGGGGCTATACTGTCGGAAAACACATTATCTCCAAGGATAACAACCATCTGATCACCGTTAACAAAGTTTTCTGCTAGACCAAGCGCTTGTGCGATTCCACCGGCTTCATCTTGAACTTTATAAGTGAATGTAACTCCCATATCGCTTCCGCTTCCAAGCAGATTAACGACATCGCCCATATGGTCTTTACCCGTAACAACGAGAATGTCATGAATATCCGCTTCTTTTAGTTTGTGGACTGCGTGGAAAATCATTGGATACTTCCCAACTGGGAGCAAATGTTTATTAGTTACCTTAGTAAGTGGATAAAGTCGAGATCCAGTACCCCCTGCAAGAATAATTCCTTTCAAGTTAATACCCCCTATAAATAAAAGATTGACTGAGTTATGTTTTTCTAAGGATTTTGTGTTTCAAAACCTTGTGTAAATAGAAATCGAATTCCCCATATTTCCAACCAACTGCTAAAGCAACCAGCAACGCAATAATTGCAATATGAGTACCTAGTTGGATATTTAAATAATTTTTGGCGTAACTGAAAATTATTGTAATAACAGCAACATGCGTAAGATATAAGGCATACGAATAATCACCAAATTTGATCAACTTCTCTCTGACAAATATCAACTTAGTTTGTTGTTTTTGAGACAAGCTTAGAATTCTTTCATACAGCGTCAGTCCTACAATTAACAGAGCAGAACGGGCACCAACTATGGATGATATTGGACAAGATCTTGTTAGAGTTAAGAAAAAAATAAACTGTATATGTGATTAATGCAAGACTTAACGTAAGATACGCGATACTTCTATTATTCGGTAACTTTTTGTAAGTAAAATATGCTAAACAACCAAAAATTAATAAAATGTTAAAATTTGAGAAAAAGATATTATCAAAAGTTGGCTTCATTAATGTCGGAACTTCATATTTAATACCCAAATAGATGAAGAACAACCAAACAATTAGTAACGGAAAAAAATATTATTTTGTATATTTAAAACTAAAGATACTGCATACCAAGTAAAAAAACACTTCATAAATTAGAGACCACTCTATACTTATCGGATATTTGATCTCTCCACTAGGTAATAATAATAAAGCCATCAATAACTTTTGGTTTTCAACAGAACCAAATATCAGAACTTTTAGGAACAGAACAATTACTACAGCAAGTAGAAAAAGTGGATATATTCTCAATACTCTTCTATCTAAGAAACGCTCGCTGTTTTCAGAAAGAAGATGCCCATAATAAAACCAGAAATGACAAAAAACAAATAAACCCCGTAAGAAAAATTCACACCAAAAAGTCCAAAAAAATCACTCTTTACGCTACCCATCATTTGTAAATAAACATTGGTATGGTATAAAACGACAACCTAAAGCAGCAAATCCTCTTAATATTTGGATATTATTGAAATACACTTAATTACCCCCAGTTGACTTGCTTCCAACTGCGGTGTATAAAAAATCATCTATTAATCCCGTTTGATTTTTCAAGAAGTTTCTACCGTCCAAAAAAAGAGGAAGTTCGACTTCATTACGGATTCCTGCCCAATTTAATTGATTATATTCCGGCCAGTCCGTTACCAGTAGGACAGCATGGCTGTTCTTAAGTGCCATTTCCGGTTTTTCATGAAAATGTACATCTTTTGCTTCTAGCGGATAAATTTTTTTAAAATTATCTATTCCAATGGGATCCGTTGCAGAAACAATAGCGCCCTCAGCCTTTAAAGCAGCTATCAGCCCTGCTGCCGGAGTTTCCCTTACATCATCTGTGTTAGGCTTAAACGTAAGTCCCAATACAGCTATCTTTTTGCCTTGAAGCACCCATAACATTTCTTTCAGACGAGCGATAACACGTTGAGGACGACTCTGGTTAATTTTAATAACTTCCTCAAGCAAGCTAAAATTCAGGTTATGCAATTGACCCACGTGTACAAAGGCCCGCAGATCTTTCGGGAAGCAAGAACCACCGAAGCCAATACCCGCTCTTAAAAATTCTTTACCGATTCGCTTATCGTACCCCATACCTTCTGCTACTTGGGAAATGTCTCCTCCAACGGATTCACATAGATCAGCAACCATATTAATAAAAGAAATCTTAGTCGCCAAAAAGGAGTTTGCTGCATATTTAATTATTTCTGCTGTATTTGAATCGGTCACAATTTTGGGACAGTCAAACTGTTGGTAGATATATGTTAACAATTCTCTAGCTCTTTCACTAGAACATCCAAGTACGATACGATCAGGTTCCATGAAGTCTTTCACTGCGGCGCCCTCACGCAAAAATTCCGGATTAGAAGCAATATCTATCAAACTTTCATGGCCTCTGGCATACATCGATGCTATTTTCCTAAGCCATGCAGATGTTCCAACCGGCACAGTACTTTTCACAACAACAAGTCGGTATTGTCCAAGTTGTACAGTCTGCTCAACAATTTCCTTCATAGCCGATTCAATTTGAGACATATCTGCACTGCCATCCGGTCTGGATGGCGTACCAACGCAAAGAAAGATGGCTTCGCTGTTTTCTACAACAAACTTCCCTTCGTCGGTAAACTGAATTCGACCAAGTTCGATATTCTTATTTAGCAATTCAGTTAGTCCGGCTTCGTAGATGGTGTTGATTCCAGCCCTTAATTTATCCAATTTCGCTTTGTTTTTCTCAACCACCCATAGATCAAATCCTAAATCTGCAAGACATACTGCCGTAACCAGGCCAACATATCCGGCGCCAAACACTCCTATTTTCAACAGAAACCCTCCTGAAATTATTGCGGCATATTTTGAATGATCTTTTGAGCCATTGCATTCATATCATTTGTTGCTACGTCTTGGAGACCCATTCGGTAGAATCGAAGCGTTACAGATTTGTTTGGCTCCAAATTCATCACAGGAAATGCGACAAACCGGACTTTATAGTTACCATCCGGATTTTTACTCTGTTCTTGAATTAATGTAATTGTTTCTTCGACTGTTCTTGGCGTATTATCCACGAATTTTCTTTCAATTGTTGTATCGTCTTCCTTCTCTGTAAATAATAGATATTGTGAGGAGACTCCAACTAAAGCATGTTGGTTATCGGTGTAAATACCCCCGAAAACATTTTTTTCTTGATGATAAGTTCCTACCACCACTTTCTCGGAAGTAAGAATCGCTTCAAATTGATTGCTAGTGACACCTGTGTTCGCATTAACCGTCAAAGGATGAACTTTAATCTGATTTTGATCGGGTAACCACATATAAGCCGCATCTTGGTAGATATATAATATATCAGCCGGTTCAGTGTACCGATTTGTAATTTGAACTGTCGTTTCCACCCATGGTTTTCCTGATACCAGAGTATGATCCTCACGGATGTCTAAATTCAAAGGCTGAACATATTTAGCGACCTCAGGGAGCAGATTGTCTCGCAATCCTGCCAGTGGATTATATCGGAACGACGATCGTGCTAACTGGCTGTCATCGCTAAGATACCTATCTTTCTCCCATTCCAAGTAAGCACCATAAACAATATTATGAGTAGATTTAGTCCGTGCCATGATGATGGTGTCTGGATCACAGTAATACTCCCCTCCGTCCCATGGTTTCGGATTTTTTATATCGATGGGATGTATTTTCGGACCATATTTAGCCAAAAAGCCATCCTTAGCCACACCTATGCTCATACTGGTTTTAGGGTCTATAAACCAAGCCCAACCAGTAAAGGAATCATAGGCATCACTTGTATAATTAATGATGCCATTTTTTGCTGACGCTTGTGCAGGTACAGCCTGGTTGGTGATGGTCCCAGTATAATAATCAACTGTTATTCCAATAAGTACAACAATATATATAATAATAAGCCATTTATAGCCCAGTTTTTTCATGATGTCATAACCTCTCTTCCTGTTTTAGATGGTTTGGTTCCACAACCACTGTCTTTGAAGCCCCTCCTGAAGAGTAATTTTTGGAGCGTATCCAAGCTCCTGTTTGGCTTTCGTTATATCTGCAGATGTATCTCTCGCATCTCCTTTTTGCTTATTTCCGTATTTAATCTTTACTTTTCGACCTGTTACTTGTTCGACTTCTTTAATCACATCCAGCATGGAGACTCTCGTCCCACCACCCAAATTATAAACTTCTCCTGGGATGCCTTTTAAAGCTGCAAGATAATTTCCTTGTACGATATCATCCACATATGTGAAATCGCGAGTTTGATGGCCATCCCCATACATCGTAAATTCGAGATCATCTTTCAAAGCTGAGAATAAAAGTTGGAATGCCATGTCAGGTCTTTGACCAGGGCCATAAACTGTGAAGAAACGAAGGGATACGGTAGGAATTTGAAAATTCCGATAGTATAAATAACATAATTTCTCAGCAGCCAGCTTGGTTACTCCATAAGGAGAAACGGGCTGAGGTAGCATCTTCTCATGTGTTGGAAATTGTTCCGCATCTCCGTACACCGAAGAAGTTGAAGCAAATACGAATTTCTTGAGTCTAGAAGCTCCAATGGCTTGTTGGAGCATATATTGGGTCACTTCAATATTGTTTTTAGTGTAAATAGTAAAGGTTGTCCCCCAGCTTGCCCTTACACCAGGTTGTCCTGCCAAATGGAAAACATAATCGTTTTCTTCATATAAAGTCTTCAAGTCGAGATCAAGTATACATTTATCCAAAAAAATGAAGTTAGGGTGCTCAATGTTTTTTCTTATGTTATTTTTTTTTACATCTAATGAGTAATAATCTGTAACAGAGTCGATGCCGGTTACAGTATACCCTTCACCCAATAATTTTTGCGTTAAAGTCGAACCAATAAATCCGGCCGCGCCGGTAACAATGGCCTTCAAATCGATCATCCTTTACTGATATTGTAAATACCTTGATTTGACTTCACTTTTGCGTTGCATGAACGACTCATACCATTCAACCAACATAATCAAAGCAAAAAGGAGCCGTTCTCTTTGAATCCCTTTATTCATATCTTCCCGAATAATTCGAATAGTCTCGTCAACGTTCAAACCAGGAACAGTCTTTCCACGAAAATAAGTCTCGAAATTGCCATTCGCTTCAAACCATTGTGAAATCCATTTTCTCATTGGAAGGACAAACCCTTGTTTCGGTCTATCCAGAATTTCTGGGGGAAGAATTTTCGTTGCCACCTTACGCAAAGCTACTTTACTTGTTTCTCTAGTGATCCGTTGGTTATCCGAAAGATATAGACCTGATTCGACAACTTGCGGAGCTAAGAAAGGAGCTCGTCCCTCCAAGCTATGAACCATAGCCATTCTGTCAAACTTGACAAGCAGGTCATCTGGAAGCCAAGTATATAAATCAGCCAAAGATGCTCTTTGTAATTTGTTGCTTGATGTGTTTAAGAGAGCCATTAAATCGGTTTCCCATGTATCCACTTGCCTAATACTAAGGTTAGGGAGCAGTCTTTCTCTGCCATCAATGTCTGTCAAAAGCGGGAACCCTGATGGAGTGATAGGTACTGGATTATTAACAACGCATTGTAATAATTCCTCGTTATCTGTTGAACGACCTAACCATACTTTGAGTTTGTCTTTCCAGGATTTTTGTTGGAGGAAATTACGGTAATACCCATACCCGGCAAATACCTCATCAGCGCCTTCACCGGCAAGAGCGACTGTAACATGCTTTCTCGCTTCCTGGCAAAGCCAAAATAAAGGGAGGAGAGCCTGATCTCCAATCGGTTCATCTAACGAGTACGCGACTTTTGGTAGCAGATCAATAAAGGAATTCTCATTAAAAATAAAATTGAAATGCTCGCTCCCAATTGATTTAGCCACTAAAGAAGCGTATTCACTCTCATCATGCGAATGGGAGTCAAAACCCATAGAAAAGGTGCAGATATTGGGCTGCTTTCTGGCCGCTAAAGCCGCGACAATAGAACTATCTAACCCTCCGGACAAGAAAACACCAACCGGAACATCTGCAATCAGTCTGGACTCTACGGCAGCATCTAAAATTTTTAATAATTCATCATCAGACCGCTGCTGCGCCTTTTTACCATTGAGCTTATAATACCAGTCCAATTGAGGAACTGGGTTATCTAGAGCAATCACCGCATATTGTCCGGGCAAAACTTTACTAATACTTTTAAATAAGGTGGTATCACCAGGAATATAATGCAAGGCTAAATATCTCGCCATAGCTGTGTAGTTGATATCATCAGTAACCCAAGGTAACGCAGCCAGAGCCAGCATATCTGAGGCGTATGCAAACTTTCCATGTGCGTAACAGTAGTATAACGGTTTCTCGCCGAACCTGTCTCTAGCTAGATAAAGTTCCCTTTTCGATCTGTCATAAATGGCAATGGCGTACATGCCATCAACTCGTTCTAACATACCACGGAAACCCCAATGCGTATATCCGTGGGCAAGAACCTCCGTATCACTATGACTCTTAAAGACGTAACCTGCAGATTCCAACTCCTGTTTTAAAACACGGTAGTTATAAATTTCACCGTTTTGAAATGCCACAACTTCTTGATTTCTACTGTAAAAAGGTTGCCAACCGCCCTCAAGATCTATAATAGATAGGCGTCTCATAGCCATACCAATGTTTTTTTCAAAAAAGTGTCCTTCACCATCAGGACCGCGATTATACATCACTTGATTCATCGCTGTTAAGAAGTCGACTGGTATGGAGTCTTTCTCCAGGTCAATGATGCCAACGATTCCACACATTTATCTTGACCTCCCGCTCAGCCATGCTTCTCTAAAGATTTTCCCATAAGAATTGGCCATAGAATCATAATCGTTCAGCAGATTCAATACATGTTTACTGTTGACCGCCAATCTTTGACGGTAATCCGGCATTGTGATAAAAGAATTCAGGTGCTGTGCGAGGGCTCTTACATCCCCTGGTTGATAGAAAACTCCGTTGATATTCTGTTGTACCTGTTCAGTAATTCCAAATGCAGGCGTAGTAATGATTGGTAAGCCGCTCGCCATCGCTTCCAAGATAACCCTTGGGAAGCTCTCGATCCTTGAACTGCATACAAAAATATCTGCGGCAGAATAATACAAAGCCGTATCTGATGTTTCAGGAACAATGATTATTTTCTTTTGATAAATCTCCGGGAGACTACCTCTAAAGGCATGCAATTGATTGCTGTATTCGCTAGGTCGGTCACCGACTATAAAACATTTTATAGCACTTACCTGTTCCTTATCCAGCAAGGCAACAGCTTTTGCCAAGTCCAATTGACCCTTACGATCACATACGGTGCCCAATAGCAGGACCATTAGTTCATCCGACTTTACATCCAAATGTTCTCTTGCTTGAGAGCGCGGCCATTTTTCCATCAGCTTATATAACCGCTTCTTATCCAACCCATTGTGAATCGTTGTGAAGTTGTAATGAACATTAAGCGGTAAACAACCATTTTTTGTAGCATTAGCAACAAATATGATTTTATACGGATAGTTAAAACAATTCAGCGCTCTAACTGCAATATCATCACCAAAGTTACTAAAGTACGTTTGCCATGGTTCGCTTTCTCTCGGATTCCAAATACTTGGCAAATTGTTGAGCTTAGCAGCTTCAATCGCATAAAACGTCTGCAAAGTATTACCATAAACAAGCTCAATATTCCAAGTATTCAGTCGTTCTTTGAATTTACCGATAGCTTTCTCATATGCATATAAGTTTGATACTCCGGCTAGTGGGTGTTCAAACACTTCAACAGTAATCCCTTGATCTTCATATGCTCTACGAAGCGGGCCATCATGCGGAGAATACACAATAGGCTCAATGATGCCATTCCTCTTAAGATGGACCGTCATTTCGTATTGACTATATGGTGCACCCTCCCAATTCAAATTAAAAGCACACATTAAAGATTTAATCGGAGGCATGTCTTCTGTTACAACCACTTTGGATGCAATTTCAAAATGTTCGTTGTCCAACGACAGGTTAGGGTTGTAATAGGGATCAATCGTATTGCCAAATTTTTGCCTAAACGCTGCTCCCTCAGCTGGGTTATCGGCGAATCCCCGTGAATACCCTTCATAATGTTTTAGTTCGGCATCCGGACAATAAACCATCCGGTATCCTGCTTCATTGAGTCGATAACAATAATCCACATCATTATAAGCAACGGCAAAATGCTTTTCATCGAAACCACTGCTATTTAGGAATAAATGGCGAGGTGTTAACAAGCAAGCGGCCGTTACCGCAAGAGTATTACGCACTACTTTTGCATAGCTTAGGTAACCATTATTCCATTCGGGCATTAATTTAAATGAAGGACCTGCCATCCCATTATAGTATCCATGTGTGATCCCGGCATGTTGAATTCGACCATCCGGGAATATGAGTCTAGCGCCAACGGCACCTACCCCTTCAATTGATAGGTATCCTACCATTTGACTTAGCCACCTAGGATTAACTACTTCGGTATCATTATTCAAGAAGAGAACAAATTCTTCTTCAACAGCTTTCACTGCTTGGTTATTGATATAAGCATAGCTAAATTTCCCATTAGGATTAGATATTTTCAACACACGATGCTGAATCGATGCCAAATACATAAGGGTATCCGGATCATCGCTATCATTATCAATAACGTAAACTTTGTAGTTTTTGTAGGTGGTTTGGGCCACGGAATCAATACAAGCCTTAAGAATCGAATGCTGGTTCTTCGTCGGAATTATGATGGCAACACTCGGACCATCGTCTGGAAATTCATGCGAGAAGATACCACAACCCGCCTTTAGGGCCCAGTCTGGTTGATAAACAGTCGCTTGAATCCCTCTTCTATCGAACGCTTCTTGTAAAGCTTTTCTTGCAGCTTCAAAGCTTTCCGGCTTCGCCGAACCGGATGAAGCCGTCGAATTTGGCAGTACACGCCAGTGATAAAGTATTTTAGGGATATGACCTACATGGCGAGCCTTTTCTGTTACTCGAAGAGCCAAATCATAATCTTGGGAACCTTCAAATCCTTTCCTTAAACCGCCCACCTCTCGATAGATAGAAGTTCGGATAACAAAAATATGACTAAAGTACATGTATGAAAGCAAGAGCTCAGGTGACCAGTCTGGCTTGAATTGAGGCGCGAATCGTCGACCTTTGATGTCCACCTTATCATCATCCGAATAAAGCACATCCGTTACTGGATTTTCTCCAAGGTAGAAAGCTACTTCTGCCAAGGCATCAGAAGTTAACACATCATCATTATCCATCAATACGATAAACTCTCCACTAGCCATCTCAGCTGCTTCATTTGTTGCAACGCTAATATTGCCATTGGTTTCAAGGAATTTCACTTTTATCCTTGAATCCTGCCTTGCCCACTTTTCCAAAACAGTCTTTACATTAGGATTTGTACTAGCATCGTCTGCGACTAGCAATTCCCAATTAGGATATAACTGTTGAAGTACACTATCTATCGCTTTGTCCAAAAACTCAATAGGCGGATTATAAACCGGCATTACAATGCTCAATAGCGGTTTATTCTTCATTTGGGCTATTTTTTCACTTACAATAGCTGCTTTACGCTCATTCCATTGATTTACCTCAAGCCAAGCTTCATAAGTATCCAATGGTTGCTGCAATTCAAAACCTGGCGGAGGCTTCAATTGATCGTTCAATACTTGCCTCTGGTTGGATCTCCATTTATAAATTGCCTTCCTCGCTAAGTCAGGAATCTCCGAAAGGGTAGGATATCTACCTCTTTTAGCTTTCCAATCATTTGCTTTTTCCATTGCGAAACGTGCAAAGCTTAATATTTTACGAAGTTTCCTTCTCACACTATTAACACTATTATTTATCCAAATTTCTGCTTTTGAAACCTTGGTTAACGATACACCGTTAATCGTAAATTCCCCTTCGGATTCCAAGGGATCGAATCTTAAATTAACCAAATCGGTATCTAAATAGATGTAATGTGTTTGTTTTGAGCCAATATAACCCATGTGATAACTATCCGCTTCATTAAATGAATGACCTCTATCAAGATAAAGTCTCATGTTACCCTGAGTTGTTCTGATTGGAGAAATATTTATTTGGAGCTTCGTCCACCCAATCGGGTATCTCCCAACTAAATAAAATTGCGGATCCGAACCAATGGATTTCCACTCATTGGTTTTCACATGTTCCAACTCTGCGATTGGGTTTAACTGCAATTCATATCGTTTACGAATTAGCATGTCGATCATACTGCGGGCGTAAGCTTCAGGATTTCTAAGAATTTTGCCTAAATAACGCACTGGTTTTGTGATTTTCCAAGAAAAGGAGGAGTAGACACCATTCAATAGTTCGTTCTTCTCTTGAAGTTGGCGTTCCGATTGATTGAGCGAAAGCTCTCTTGATGCCAACTTTTCCTGGAGTTTATAGTTTTCAACGTGAAGCTTGGAACTACGCTCCGTCAGTTTTTCAACTGCATGGGCTAACTCTTGATTTTCGGTACGAAGATTATGAATATCTACTTTGCTCTCATTTAAGTTAGTTTCTAGTAGTTCGATCTTGGAGAACAATGTGATTTTTTCAAGTTCATTCTCTTCGATCTTGTTTTGCATTTCTGATTGACGAAGCTTCATTTCAGAAATTTTCATTACTCCCTCAGATATTTTCATTGATGCTTCATTCAATTGCTCATGCTGGGTTTGCAGTTCGTTCAGCAAACAATAGACCGTTTCTTCACTGTAACGAATTTTTATCTTTAAATACGAAGCCCCCAAATCACCCGATAAGTGAACAAATAATTGCGGATCATTGTCTAATGCAATTATTTTCAATGATTCGGATTCTTGTACACGAATGACCGAGTCCGAAAATTTCATTTCATCAATCGTAAATTTCTTTAACAGCTTTTCATCGTGTCCGCATAGGGAAGGATAGTCTAATTCAATGAACGAAGCAACATTCACCGGGTCGATTCGTAGAGTTCCTTCGTAATGGGAAGGGAGTTGAACTCGAAATTCAACGGCATCATTTTTCATCTCGTAAGGCAATGTTATTGAATACTTCTCATCAAATTTACCTTCATGCTGCCAAAAAAGCTGAAGAGCCACCGAAGTCACTTCATTCTCTATAGTCGGAATCAGGTCAAGCGGTACATCATTTTCATTTACATCTGACTGTTTCTTGCATGTAAATACAAATTGGTAAACATGGCCATCCTTTCTTTTTTGCAAAAAGTCCCTTACAGGCTTCGAAAAATCAACATATGACTGATTAAATTCCGTTAATTCTGGCATACTTATCGTTGCGTTTAATTGCACAGGTACAAGACCCGCAAACTCTATTAATTGAAGGAGCCCTCCTCTCGTAAAAAAACGAAGATGCGTCTCATCCAATAACCCTAATTCCTTATATTCGAATTTCCCTTGCAAGAGGCTCATCAGGATCGCATTATGCCCGATATTAGGAACCGAGAGAACGATTTGGCCATTATCATTAAGTAAAGAAACCGAAGCTTCCAATACCTTCCACGGGTTTTTTAAATGCTCTAATACATCAGCAAAAATAAGAAAATCAAACTTTTCACCTTTCAACTCATCTCGCCAATGCATTTCATCCAAGTCTGCTATAATCATTCTGTCACAGTATTTCGAAGTAACCTCTGCAGAACCGGGATCAACCTCAACACAAGCGACATAACAGCCCAAACTCTCTTTCATATAACGGGTCATATAACCTGTTGCCGGCCCGAACTCAAGCACACGTGTGTTTTTTGATATTTGTCGTAATATTATCGATGGAGAATTCTCTTCTGAAAGTTTCAATTCGTGATCATACTTTAGCATGTCCAACAAGCCCCTCACATTTCCATTGATGTGGTAAATAAGTGATACCTTCAGCGATGTATTCCCCTGAATCAATTCTGAATGAATCAAAACGTGATTTATAGTCCAGTATGACAACTGCAGAACTTTCAAAAAAACCTACATCAACATAATACGTTCCCGGAAGTAGATTCATTTGGTCATAAGTAAGTTCCAACATATATTTGCCCGGCTGACTGGGAATCGCGTAAGAGTCCAACTTGGTATTCAAACCACAGATATAGTTATTTTGTTTATCATACAAAGCGATTCCGCCCACGATTCCTTTCATCTCAGTATGCAGAGTATATTCTACGACTACAGTTATCGGATCACCAAACTTGAAGTTTTCTTTTTGAACTCTAGTCCTATCTATAAATGTAATATTGTCGATAGATAATATTACTCCATTTTGCGAACGTTGCTCTACTTGTACTTCTTCTCTACTTGCTTCATATTTCATAAAATCTTGATATTGTTCTGTTACCGTCTTTACATCACCACGAAGATGCACCTGACCATCCATCATCCAGATTGCTTGATCGCAGAAATTCCTAACAGCATAAGAGTCATGACTTACAAAAAGAATGGTTTTCCCTTCCTTTTTAAAAGATTTCATCTTATCAATACACTTCAACTGGAACCGCATATCTCCAACAGCCAAAGCCTCGTCCACAATTAAAATGTCAGGATTTACGTTAACTGCACACGCAAAAGCCAGTCTGACGAACATCCCGGATGAGTATGTCTTTACAGGTTGATCAATAAAATCTCCAATTTCTGCAAATTCTTCAATTAGGGGAAGTCTATCGACCATCTCGGATTGCGTTAATCCCATGATTGCACCATTCATAATAGCATTCTCTCTGCCAGTAAATTCAGGATTGAAACCACTACCTAACTCTAGAAGTGCAGATACCTTTCCATTCAACTTAACTTCTCCGCTCGTTGGTTTTAAGGTACCGGTAATAATTTGTAGAATGGTACTCTTGCCTGACCCATTCTTCCCTATGATTCCTACGCTTTCACCTTTCCTTACATCAAAAGAGACATTATTAAGCGCCCAAAATTCTTTGAAGAATTGCTTCTTTGAACCTACAAAAAATTGCTTAAGTCTATCTTGAGGACTGGGATACATTCGGTACGATTTCGATATATTTTGAACAGAGATCGCGATATCAGATGACATCAGCAAACCCTCCTTTTAATTTTTGGAACCAAATATAACTTAATAGCACCACTAACAAACCAACCGCTGTATTTATTGCTAAACTTATCCAGTCTGGAGTTTGCCCAAAAATAAAGATGTTTCTAGCATCCTCAACAATATAAGTGAAAGGATTAATAGAAAAAAAAGTTTTAAGGTAATCTGGAATATTAGTAATAGGATAAAAAATAGGACTTAACATCATCAATGCTTGCACCGCAATACCCACAATCTGCCCTATATCTCGCAGGTAAACCCCTAAAGCTGCAAGAAACCAACCTAGACCAAGTGCGTACAGTAAGAGTGGGGCAAGTGTAATAGGGAAGTATATCATCGTCCAATGGAATTCTCCCAGAAACAAAAAAATACTTGCAATCAGTACACTAATACTGATCATGCAATGTATCAATGAAGAAAAAAGGATACTGATAGGCAATATCTCTAATGGAAAAACAACTTTCTTCACATAATTCGCATTACCTACGATAAGTCCCGGGGAGCGAGTGGTTACTTCAGAAAAAATATTGTAAACTGCCAAACCAGCAAAGATTATAAGAGCAAACTCGATCTTACTACCGCTGCCGGTATTCCATTTCGACTTAAAAATTTCACTAAACACAAATGTATAGACAGCTAACATAAATAATGGGTTTAAGAAAGACCAAAAAATCCCTAGATAAGAACCTTTATACCGGCTGATAATATCTCTTATTGTAATTTGTTTAATCAATTCACGATGACACCAGAGTTTTTTTATCATGATCATAGTTAGCTCCTAATTCTGTTTATACTTTATGTAGTAGTCCTCTGGACATCCTCCTTCTGAAGTGCCCAAGTTTTTGCAAAGGACAAATATAATAATGATATCAACAATTTCGGATTATATAGCCTCTTTACAATACATTAAAGAATAGCTTATTTATCGCCTTAGCCTATACCGGCAAAAACAAGTACCCTAGTCCAGCAATCGGTATTAAGGCTTTTCGTACATTTGACATGTTATATTATCCTTCCGTAGAATACGACTTTAGAGTAAAAAATAAAGGAAAAATGAAGAAACAGACATTGATATTTTAACAAAACACCTGATCAAAGACCAGAGAAAGTTAATTCCACTAATCATCTTCTTTTTTGAAAAAAATTATCCTCAGACCGATTTTTCTATCCAGATGAATGAAACAACGCAACTTGTATGTGACCCCTCAGTTGAAATGAAATAATATTCCATGCATGACTGATCTCTTAGGTCTATATACCGATCTATTAAATGTGTTAATATATTTTTGTTATCACATAAAAAAGGAGAAAACCATGCAAGTTCCAACAAAACCAAGAAATAGTTTCCAAGCGCATACTGGGGTTAACAAAGAAAAAAGCTCCCTTACTTATTGGGCAACCATCCTATTCACTTTCGGCTTCTTACTTTTCTCCCCTTTCGGTAGAGGCCTATTTGACGGAAGTCAGGCTTCATTTGACGGAGCAATCTTGACCGCAGAAGCACTAATGTCATTTTCGGTATTAAGCTTATCTGTGTTTTTGTTTTTCACAAAAAGAGTTTCGCAACGCAATCAAATGATTCATCATATTGTATGGCTAATTCCTGTCGCATATCTGATCAGTATTATTTTTGCTTCTTCCTCACATGCAGCTACCTTCTCCTTCTGGGTGTACCTTTTCTACGCATTCGTTTTCACAATTGGTACATATCTTTCAAAATCGATCTTCGGTAGTAAAGTTATGATATCCGGCATCGTGGGATCCGCATACATCATCGTTCTATTCGGTCTCATGAACTGGTTCGGTGACGCATCAATTTGGGGACTATTCAATTGGTCTGAAGTATCCGGTTACGTATCAAATATTTACAAAGATGCAGTAATGGTCGATGCCAACGGAGAGCGTCTCACCTCTGTCTTTCAATACGCGAACAGTTATGCAGCTTTCCTAATAGCGACAATCCTTGTAACTATTGTACTCATCGTAAGTGCCAAAAGTCGCGTTGTTGTTGGTGTAGCTTCCTTTATGCTTGTGCCTGCATTGCTTTCGTTTATTTTGACTTTATCCCGTGGCGGCTTAGTCGTATTCCCGATTGTTCTTGTATTGGTTCTTCCATTTCTAAAAGTCACCCGACAATTGCTCGCTATTTTGCATTTATTTATTGCCGGTGTCGTAACTTTATTGATTCTTAACGCGTTAACAGTAATGGGACTCGCATTGCAAAAACAATTTGTTCCCGGTGATGCGTTCAAGGCTTGGGCATTGTTGATCGGCTGTTCTGCAATTGTCACTGCGACTGGCTTGCTCATCCAATGGTTTGCAGCATCTTGGTTGGAAAAGAAGTTGCAGCAGGTGGACGTAAAGCGTTATACCAACTTAGCTCTACCAATAGTAGGAATTATTGTTGGAGCTCTCGGCATCTATCTTCTTCTCGGCAACAGCGGATTTGTCAAGATGCTGCCGGATAACATCCAAACTCGCATTGAAAACATTAACTTGAACCAGCACAGTGTATTGGAACGGGGAACATTTTATCAAGATGCGATAAAACTTTGGAAAGACTACCCCGTATTCGGTGCCGGCGGAGGCGCTTGGCAAACATTATATGAAAAATATCAAAATAATCCGTATACAAGCCGCCAGGCGCACAACTTTTTCTTGCAAACTCTAGTAGAAGTAGGTATTGTAGGTTCGTTTGCTTTAATACTACTGTTGGGTGTGGTTCTGTACCACTTTCTTAGATCGTATTGGATAAAACAGGAAGGAGATCGACACCCTTACTTAATATTTTACACAGTTGCAATTTCTATACTCATACACAGCATTATTGACTTCAATATGAGTTACGTGTATTTGGGTGCTTTAGTATTCCTTTGTCTCGGCGGGATGCTGGCAGCCAACGAACTGCGCCCATTTCGATTTCAGGAGAAGTTCTCTAAGAGTAAATGGGTTTATGTTTACCCATCCTTACTGCTTGTTGGTTCGCTGGTATTCTTGGCGGTTTCGCTCAATAACTTGGCTAGCAACAACCTGTACACTCAGGCCAGACACAATGCTGCTCAGGGCGCTTCGGTCGATCAGATTACAGGGCCGTTGGACGAAGCCATCGGCAAATTAAAACATCCTGAATATGTCGACCTGAAGTTACAGGTATTAAATTCCTTGTACCAGCAAACCAATGATGAACAGTATGTAACCGAGGCTGAAGAGTTGTTGGCCATGATGAAGAAACGCGAACCGTATTTCAAACCTTTTATTTACAGAGAGCTGCAGCTTAGACTATTACAGAATAAATTTCCTGATGCTGTCGCTTTGCTCGAACAATCCATCCCTAATTTTCCCTGGGATATGACACTTTATGAACAATTGGCAAGCGTACATTTTCAGTATGGGATCCACCTGCTCCAATCGCAGAATGCGGACGAGGCACAGGCACAGTGGGATACGGTATTCTCGGTCCGGGTTCGGGTGTTGGACAAGGCTAAAGCGCTTGAGGCACTGCCTGAAGCCCAGCTGCAAGGACGCGCATTCGGTATTACTCCGGGGTTGGCGTTACCGCTAGGTCAAGTGTATTTCTTCCGCGGAGAAATTCCTCAAGCGGAGGGAATGCTTCGCAACGCTGTAGATGTTAATTTTGACGATTCGAACGATACTGCGGCGGCTATTTACTACCTTGCTACCTTACGGAAACAGTCGAGAGACGATCAAGCGGTGTTCGACGCTTTACTAGCAAACTTCCCTGACCGGCAAGATCAGTTGAAGCAGCAAATCGATTCATTAGCGAAACAAATTGCTATTCAATGAGTATATAGATATATACTGGTTGTATTTCCGTCTATTTCTATTGTAAATAAAACCCACATTGGCTCATTTTTGGGGAATAAGTCTCTATTAATCTAGTTAAACACATGATAGAATGAGAACGTTGTTTTCCATTTTTGTGTTACCTGGTATTACATTATTGTGTTATCCCGTCTCTTGAAAGGAGGTGAAAACTATGGCGAAAAAAGAGACATTATATAAAACTAGCATGAACGTAGGGAGTGGAATCTTCTTGAAATCCTCTGTAGTAAAGAAAACAGCCGGGCTTCTTGTGACGATGCTGTTATTGTCCGCCTTGATGCCTGTATTGGCATTTGCTGGAGTTAATTTTGGCAATGTTACTTTTAAGAACGGAACAGTAAGTGGTAGTGTATATGTCACCGATTCCGTATATACCGATGTATACGACGGGAAAATTTGGATTACGATTAACCAAAGTAACGGTGTAAGTTCTGTTGTATACGCTACTTACAAAGAATCCGTGAGTGGTGTGGTTTATTACGATTTTAAACAAGAGTCTGTTACAGGTGCTACATACGTTGATCTTACAGGATCTTATAAATCTATAGCAGATGACGTATATTATGATTCTGTAACGAAGCGTGTATACCGCTCGAAGTCTAGCGGTGGCGGTGGCATTGGCTATATCCCAACCGGCCTTGCTGACATCAACGGTGTAGTAAGCGCATCCGCTCTTATCGATGCTTTCAAAGGTAAGACCACGGTTGAGATCGAAATCACCGGCGATGTCGCAACTCTTCCTGCTTCTGCTCTTGCAGAAATCGCGAAGAGCACAACAGGCGCAACGGTAGTTATTAAGAACAAAACAGGCTCTTATGCAATTCCGTTGTCCGCTCTGAACTATGATGAGTTGGCGAAAGAGCTCGGCTCTACGCTTGCCAACACAAACATTACGGTTCAGATCAAAGCATTGACCGGCGACGCTGCGAAACCGGTAACGGACGCAATCGCTGAGCTTGGTGGTAAGTCCGCGGCTCCTGCTGTTGACTTCACGGTTTCGGCAGTAGGCAACAACAAGACTGTTGCCGTGAAAGACTTCGGCAGCACGTATGCTGTGCGTACCATCAATGCTGACAATGCATTTGGTAAGAATGTAACCGGCGTTCTTTACAATCCAGAAACCAAGAAGCTAACCTTCGTTCCTGCTACGTTCGCTGACAAAGTTGCAACGTTGAAGAGCACGTCCAACTCCATCTACACTGTAGTAGAATTGGACAAGAGCTTCTCCGATGTGACGGGCACATGGTCTGAAGAGTACGTTGAATCGATGGCTAACAAGCTCATCGTTGAAGGCTATGAAACAGGCCTGTTCCAACCGAACAAAGCAATCAGTCGTGCAGAATTCGCAGCCCTCGTTGTTCGCGCCCTTGGCTTGAGCAACAAGACGGCGACTTCTAACTTCTCCGACGTGGCTGCAGGCGCTTGGTATGCTAACGCTGTAGCGGTAGCTGCAGAAGCCGGCATCATCAAGGGTTACGGAGACGACACGTTCCGTCCGACTGCTGAGATCAGCCGCAAAGAATTGGCTGCAATGGTAGTGCGCGCTAGT
Source organism: Paenibacillus alkalitolerans (assembly GCF_016482785.1). GTDB lineage: Bacteria > Bacillota > Bacilli > Paenibacillales > YIM-B00363 > Paenibacillus_AE > Paenibacillus_AE alkalitolerans. The sequence goes on from NZ_JAEMXM010000033.1 coordinate 59,130, forward strand.
GAATATGCAGGCACGAAGTTGGCTGCCGACACTTCCGCACTTGCAGCATTCAAAGACGCTAGCGGTCTCGGCTGGGCTGAAGCTGAAGTATCCGCCGCTGTGAAAGCGGGCATCGTGAACGGCTTGAGCGCAAGCGTTCTTGCTCCGAACGGTACGGCTACTCGCGCTGAAGCGGCAACGATGTTGCAGCGCTTCTTGGCGAATGCCAAGTTCATCAACGAGTAATCCTAGTACGACATAATGGAGTCACCTTCGGGTGGCTCCATTTTTTTTGTGCGATCATCCACCTTTTGCCTAGTAAAAAATATCTATATGAGGA
>NZ_JAEMXM010000034.1 GCF_016482785.1 Paenibacillus alkalitolerans
TCCATCTACACTGTAGTAGAATTGGACAAGAGCTTCTCCGACGTAACGGGCACATGGTCTGAGAAGTATGTTGAATCGATGGCCAACAAGCTCATCGTTGAAGGCTACGAAACAGGCCTGTTCCAACCGAACAAAGCAATCACTCGTGCAGAATTCGCAGCCCTCGTTGTTCGCGCCCTTGGCTTGAGCAACAAGACGGCGACTTCTAACTTCTCCGACGTGGCTGCAGGCGCTTGGTACGCTAACGCTGTAGCGGTAGCTGCAGAAGCCGGCATCATCAAGGGTTACGCTGAAGACAACACGTTCCGTCCGAATGCTGAGATCAGCCGCAAAGAATTGGCTGCAATGGTAGTACGCGCTAGTGAATATGCAGGCACGAAGTTGGCTGCCGACACTTCCGCACTTGCAGCATTCAAAGACGCAGGCAAGCTCGGTTGGGCTGAAGCTGAAGTATCCGCCGCTGTGAAAGCGGGCATCGTGAACGGCTTGAACGCAAGCGTTCTTGCTCCGAACGGTACGGCTACTCGCGCCGAAGCGGCAACGATGCTGCAGCGCTTCTTGGCGAACGCGAAGTTCATCAACGAGTAATCCTAGTACGACATAATGGAGTCACCTTCGGGTGGCTCTATTTTTTTCTGCCGTGGGACGGACAAAAACCCCAACTCGCCCGCGAACTCTATTAAGGAGGAGGTGAATGCTGGGAATCTATTTGTAAAAAGGATGCGAGGATAGGNTATTTTTTTCTGCCGTGGGACGGACAAAAACCCCAACTCGCCCGCGAACTCTATTAAGGAGGAGGTGAATGCTGGGAATCTATTTGTAAAAAGGATGCGAGGATAGGATTAGAGAAAAGACAAGTCGGCGGAGAGGGGAATGGAACTTATTATGGAACGGACGAACAAATGGTTCCGCAAGCTATCCGGAGCCATGGCACTGATGTTGACGGTATCTCTACTCATCCCAATGCTTGCGTACGCGCAGGCGTACATCTTCAAAGCGGCTTACAATCGTTCGACCGGGACGGTGACGGCAAGCGTCTACACGGACGAAACAGTCGCAAGCAGTGTTTATCTTAACGTATATGACAACAACATGAACGTCATCGGCAGCGTGTTTTTGAAAGCGCCTTCGGGCACGCACACGATCGGGAATGCCGTTTATGACCGATATGATTTTACTTATAAAGTAACGGCAAATGTGCATGACGCGCTGAAGCTGACAAGCTGGTACGCCGCCGATCCGGACGGCAACGGCACGGTGACGAGCGACGTCTATACCGTCCGTTCGTCGCACAATAACGGCGGCGGAGGCGGTCACTGGCCGGGTACGCCGGCACCGGGAGCGATCGACGGGAAGGTGACGGCTGACCGGAACGGCGGCATATCCGCAGATGAGCTGGCCGGCGAGCTCGCAGCGTACAACACCGTAACGATCGATGTATCGGAGAGCGGCATCGCCCTGCTTCCGGCGAAACCGTTGATCGAAGCGGCAGGCGACCGCACTCTGATGTTGATCAATGGCGGCATTTCGCTCGAACTTCCGGTTGGGGTAATACATTTTGACAATTTGGCAAAAATAACCGCAACGGACAAGGAAAAGCTAACCATTCGCGCAAAGATCGCCCCGTTAAAGGGATCGGAATTAAACAAGATCGACGCGGAAGCGCGAGCCGCCGGAGCGAAGCTCGTATCCGAACCGGTGGAGTTCGCGCTGACAGCCTTGGGTGACCTTGACCACACTGCGGAAATCGACGACTTCAGACGCACCTACGTGAAGCGGACGCTGCCGATCAACGCTCCGGTTGCGGACGCAGCCAAGCTGGCGGGCGTCGTGTACGATGAAGCTGCGAAGCGCTTCCACTTCGTTCCAACAAGCGTGACGCAGGACGAGGACGGGAAAGTGAGCGCAGCTGTCTTGAAGCGTCCGGGCAACAGCGTATATGCGGTAATCCAGCGGGACAAGACGTTCAACGACATCGCGGGACACTGGGCGGAAGACAACATTGAAGCAATGGCCGGCAAGCTGATCGTCGAGGGCGTCACTCCGCTGCGGTTCGAACCGAACCGGGATATAACGCGTGCGGAATTCGCGGCGCTGCTGGTGCGTGCGCTGGGCATCAAGATTGAGGCAGGCTCCTCCGCGGACTCCAAGTTTAGCGACGTAGCCGGTGACGCATGGTACAGGGACATTGTGAGCGCGGCTGTAGATGCGGAGCTAATCCACGGTTATCCGGACGGCACGTTCGGTCCGAACAAGACGATAACGCGTGCGGAGATGGCGGCCATGATGTCACGCGCATTGGCGTTCGCTGGCGGCTCCGGCACGTCAGTCGAAGCGGAAACCGTCAACGAACTGCTGTCCAAGTTCAGAGACCGTTCGCAGCTTCGCTGGGCGGAGAAGGATTTCGCCATCGTCATACGAGCAGGAATCGTCCAAGGCATGACCGAGACGACGCTCGCACCCCGCAGCAATGCAACGCGCGCGCAAGCGGCCGCTATGCTGCATCGATTCTTGGATTCCGTAGACTTTATTTAAATACGGTTAAGCCCCTGCACACCGGATGCGGGGGCTTATCCATTCTGTGATCGTTCCAGCAAAGCCGACACCACCTGCAAAAAAAAAGTTAATTACACTCACTGCGCCTGCGACAATCTGCGTTTGAATACTTGTTCGATTTCGAGCAATATTTGTTGCGCTCCGCTTCTCTTGGATGCTACGAACGGTACATTGTGCGTTTTGCAAAGCTCGTTCCCCGGTGCGGATCCGTTATGCCCCACATAAGGAACGACGGCGACCACAACGTCGGAGCTTCGGATATATTTCTCCATGCGCCGTTTATTTTCGTCTCCCGTAATATGATAAAGCGTCATGCCGACTTCATGGAAAGCCTGCTGATACCGCAAGCGAAACGCCTCGGCTCCAATAAGTGTGATCGTTTTTCCTTCCAATAAACTGTAATCGATGGGGAATTTCTTTTCGTCTTCTTCCGTTTCTTCAGCTGCTCGCTGTTTTGGTTTATGGTTTGCCGTTTCTTGAGATTGATTTTCGTTTTTTGTTTTATGTTTCCAAATGACGCGAACGGTGTCGAGCCTTTCTTCGTAAAAAGCGATATCTATAAGTTCCCCGTCCTCCATTCCTTCGCAATCCTGCTCGTTGAGGTGGAGTGAGAGAGGTTCGTCCCCCAGTTTGATCATTCCGCCGATAGCCGATCGTCTTATTACGAACTTATGATGTTCGGCATCCCATTCCGCAATACAATAATTGAGCTGTATACGGTTTGGCGGTTCTTTGCCTGCCCCTTTCTCCGCTATTTTAAAAATATAATGTTTTCCTCCGTCGGAGAAGTGCTCGGTGCCTTCAACAGCCAGTTTATCGCCGTGCTGAATGCCTAGTTTCCGAACGATTCTTTCATTGACATGATAGCCGTCATCCAGTTCCGGGAGTCTTCCGCCGACTAATTTTCTTTCGAAAGTATACGCAGCCGGTTCAGCGGCGGGCTTCGACTCCGGCGTTTCGTTGTCCGATTCAGAAGAGGCCGGCGGTTCGGCTCGTGTTTCTGCGGCGTCAAAACTTAGAGAACTTATTTTAGCCGTACTCTCTCCAATATCATAAGGCGGAATAGCTGAAACGATCCGCAAAATGTCCATATACTGTTCCATCGCTGTCAATTGGGATTCTATATTGTCCGGGGTAATGTGAGCGGCGATTTTTTTCAGTTCGCCTTGAATCATAGTGAATAATAATTGTTTCATAATTCTCCTCCTCTCGTTGGGAAATTTTCCTTTTTATTCATTCCATATCAAGATACAGCTTCACAGCGGTTCTAATTGATTGTCTTATTTGTTCCGAATCAATATATCCGCATTGTTGTCCCAAACGCTCTTTGCTAATAGATCTAATTTGATGTGCCATTACTATTGAATCTTCTGCAAGTTGACTGTCTTTACCGTTCAATAGCACTTCAATCGGATACACTCTTCTGCCGGGTTTAAAACTTGTTATCGAGACAATCGTTACGACAGGAAGCACTTCATTGACCACTTCAGATGAAATGACAAGTACAGGTATGCTGCCGGCTTGTTCCGTTCCTGCCGCCGGATTCATATTCGCCCAAAAAATCCCCCATTGATACCTCACCATTCAGAATTCCCTCTGTCGGTTTCTGAATCGATAAATTCGAATGCCTTCATGTTTTCGGTCAAATCGCTCATGAATAAAGGATCTTCCGCCGCTTTTGACATTTCGTGCTTTAGCATTTCTTTCTCAATTCGTTTCGAATATTCCTCTAATGCTTCTTTAACGCCGGCATTTACAGAAGGAATGTAGTTTTCCTTAACGTAAATTTTATATTTGTCAATGAGATCGGGCGGCAAGGTAAATGTGACATTTTTCGCTTTTGGCACATAAACACCTCACTTGATGAATTATATTGCATATTATTATTGTATCGGATTATTGTGATATTCAAATAGTTCTTTACGCTTAGTTATTATTCACATTTCATGACCGCCCCCGCGCCCACCAACGCGCGACGGCTGCAAGGCCCGCGCCGTGCCGGAATTCGCCGTTCGCGATCAAGCGGACCAGCTCTTCCGTCTCCAATATATGTACTTCCAGCTCCTCCCCCGGCTCCAGGTGCTGCTCTCCGGCTGTCAGTTCTTCGGCTGCAAACAGGTGTATAGATTGCGTCGTAAACCCGAACGAAGGATAAAACGCCCCCAAATCCGTCCATCTCTCAGCCGTGTACCCGGTTTCCTCCGATAGCTCCCTGCGGGCCATCACAAGTGCATCAACGCCCTCTTCCAAACCTCCCGCCGGAAACTCCCATTGCCAGCTGCGAATCGCATGCCGGTATTGCCGCAAACATACGACACGGCGGCCTCCGTCGAGCAGCGGCATAACGCAGACGCCCTGCCGTCCCGTCACATATTCATATTTCATCTCCGTACCGCTGCCGGTCTCCACTTCTTCCTCGACCACATCGAAGAAGCGGAACCGGGTCGTTCTCGACTGCTTCACTTTCCACTTCGGTTCCATTCCATGTACTCCTTCCGTTTACCGCGGCTTTTTTTCTCTAATGTCCTACCCGTTATTGTACTAGAAAGTTCGCGAAATCGGCAGATTGTATGTTTGAATGTGCCTACTTTATTACATATAATAAACTTTATATTATCGCGGCATAGGAGGAAAATAATGCGGATGTTGAGCGTGCGGGAGGCGTTTCAGATGTTAAAGGAACGCGGTATCGCACTGAACAAGCAGGAGCTTCGGAAGTGGCTGAACAACGGGTACATAGTGGCGGTGCCGCCAATCAACCGAAGGGTCGGATGGCAAATTTCGGAAGAAGCGTTAAATGAATTCATCGATAAGTATGAAAACGGACATTTCGAGGAGTTGAAACGGCGCCGCCAATCGCAGCTCGAGCAAAAGCCGTACGGATTGGGGGAAGGGACCACCCGGCGCGCATCGCACGAAGCGGCTCCTGACTCTTACGTGCGCAGTCTGGAGCAGGATATGATGCTGCTGCAGCAGCAGTTATATAGTCTCAGGAGGGAAATTAACGATCTGAAGAAGGTCCTCGGCTTCCCGATTCTCATCAACGCCGAGGATGCGTGGGATTCGAACTGAACGGGACGACCGCTCCCCTGCGAAATATTGGGAAGCGGTCGCCTTTTCCGTTATGAAGAGATCATTTTGCGCGTTTTATTTCCCGAATTTCTGCACGATTTTCAATGAAACCAATGGATAACTCTTTGAGAAGCTCTTCATGCCGGCTCTGCCCTTGCTCGATTCTGTCTAGCCTTTCTTTAATTCCAACGACATCCTCCTCGACATTCGTTAAGCGTTTGTCGATCGAATCCACCTTTGCAGCAATAAACTCCTGCCCTGTTTTTAACGCTTTAAGTGTCCCAGTTACTTCCTTCATCCATACTTTCATTTCGTTATCCATAACCTGTCCTCCTCTCCCTTTTTCTGCGTAACTTTATATTAATTTATTTACTGCATAAAATGAATCCCGTCTTCGACATTTTTCTCCCTTTACCCTTCCGCGAATCGCCCACTTTCAGCAACGAATTACACACAAACAAAGAAAACCCGGGGGAGAACGCGCACTGGTGCAGGTGCTGCACCGCGCGGTTCTTCCGCCGGGTTTTTATCCAGCCGGCGCTTGCGCGCCAAGCTTCTTTATTACATCATGCCGTCCATTCCCATGCCGCCCATTCCGCCCATGCCGCCGCCAGGGCCGGCTTTTTCCTTCTCCGGCTTGTCGGCGACGACAGCTTCGGTTGTGAGGAACATGGCCGCTACGGATGCAGCGTTCTGAAGTGCGGAGCGAGTTACTTTCGCAGGGTCGACGATGCCCGCTTGGAACATGTTCACGAATTCGCCTGTAGCTGCGTTGAAGCCTACGCCTACATCTTCTTTCTTAAGGCGCTCAACGATAACGGATCCTTCGAGGCCAGCGTTGGCAGCGATGATGCGAACCGGCTCTTCCAAGGAGCGAAGAACGATGTTCACGCCCGTCTTCTCGTCGCCGTCCGCTTGTACGGCTTCAACTGCTTTATATACGTTCACGAGGGCCGTACCGCCGCCGCTTACGATGCCTTCTTCAACAGCCGCACGAGTGGAGTTCAATGCGTCTTCGATGCGGAGCTTGCGCTCTTTCAACTCGGTTTCGGTAGCTGCGCCGACTTTGATAACGGCTACGCCGCCTGCGAGCTTCGCAAGACGCTCTTGAAGCTTCTCTTTGTCGAAGTCGGAAGTCGTTTCTTCAAGCTGCGTTTTGATTTGGTTCACGCGAGCTTGGATGTCCGCCTTGTCGCCTGCGCCGTCCACGATGATCGTGTTCTCTTTGGACACGCGGACTTGGCGTGCGGAACCGAGTTGGTCGATGCGAGTCGATTTCAACTCAAGGCCGAGCTCTTCTGTGATTACTTGACCGCCTGTAAGAGCGGCGATATCTTGGAGCATAGCTTTGCGGCGGTCGCCGAAGCCCGGAGCTTTAACGGCCACGCAAGTAAATGTGCCGCGGAGCTTGTTGACGATAAGCGTCGCTTGAGCTTCGCCTTCAACGTCTTCAGCGATGATCAAGAGCTGCTTGCCGGATTGAACGACTTTCTCGAGCACCGGAAGAATCTCTTGGATGTTGGAGATCTTCTTATCCGTGATCAAGATGTACGGGTTGTCGAGAACCGATTCCATCTTGTCAGTATCCGTAATCATGTAAGGAGAGATGTAGCCGCGGTCGAACTGCATGCCTTCCACGACTTCAAGCTCCGTGTTGAAGCCCTTGGATTCTTCTACGGTGATAACGCCGTCGTTGCCGACTTTCTCCATAGCGTCCGCGATCAATTGGCCGACTTCTTCGTCAGCGGAGGAAATCGCAGCGACTTGAGCGATGGATTGTTTGCCTTCAACCGGCTTGGAGATTGCTTTCAACTCTTCTACCGCCGCTCTAACCGCCTTCTCGATGCCCTTGCGGACAACCATCGGGTTAGCGCCTGCAGTAACGTTCTTCAAGCCTTCGCGGATCATCGCTTGAGCAAGAACGGTTGCAGTCGTCGTACCGTCGCCTGCTACGTCGTTCGTCTTCGTAGCGACTTCTTTAACGAGCTGAGCGCCCATGTTTTCGAATGCGTCTTCGAGTTCGATCTCTTTCGCGATCGTTACACCGTCGTTGGTGATGAGCGGGGAACCGAATTTCTTCTCGAGAACGACGTTGCGTCCCTTCGGTCCGAGCGTTACTTTAACGGCATTGGCAAGCGCGTCCACACCGCGGAGCATCGAGCGGCGGGCGTCTTCGCTGAACTTGATTTCTTTAGCCATGATTCGTTTACCCTCCTATAATTAAATCATTTATGTGTGATGATAAAATGGTGCGTAAATGCCGAACTGCGTGCGATTGTCGCCGCGCAGCCGGCCGCGCCCGGCATCCTTCATTAGCCGATGATGGCAAGGATGTCGCTTTCGCGCATGATCAAGAGCTCGCGGCCTTCATACTTTACTTCCGTGCCTGCGTACTTCGAGAAGATCACGCGGTCGCCTTCCTTCACGTCAAGCGGAATGCGCTCGCCGTCTTTGAACGTGCCCGCACCCACGGCGACAACTTTGCCTTCTTGCGGCTTTTCTTTCGCCGTGTCCGGAAGAACGATGCCGCTTGCAGTCGTCTCCTCTCTCGCGACGGCTTCGAGTACTACGCGATCACCCAACGGTTTGATCATGACAAAATGGCCTCCTTCAATAACATCTGGTTTTAGATTTTATTTTTGTTAGCACTCGAGGTTGCTTAGTGCTAACATCCACGATTCAGATTTTACTGATTTTGCATTCCCATTTCAAGGGGGGAATGATGAAAAATTTTTTAATGTTTTTGCAACCCCCTCATTGTATCCTTAATTGGAAGCATTTAGCCTCGTCCTGAAGGCGGGTTTTCCATCTCAAAGCTCTTGATTCTCTGTCCGATCCGCGGAAACACTTGAAACGCATTCCGGTAAAAGACGTCTTCATGATGCTTCTCGGGGATGAGCCGCCTCACGAAATCGATGTACACGTCGACCGGAGCGAGCGGCCAATCGGTTCCGAACAGCATTTTCTCATAATGGTCCGCGTACACAAGCGCTCTTCTGAAGTGATCCATGAAGAGAGGCTCGCTCATAAAGCGCTCGAATTTCCGCCGGTTTCCGACGACAAGACCGGACAAGTCCGCGTAGACGTTCGGATTTTTAGCTACGACCTCGGCCGCGTCCATCACCCACGGATCTCCCAGGTGGCATATCATGAAGCGGACATCCCTGTGCCGATAAGCCAACTCGTCGACCGTCAACGGATGGGAATATTTCAACAGTCCGTTCATGGAATACGTATCTCCGGTATGAATAACGACGGGTAAATCGAACTGGTTGGCCATTTCGTAGACAGGTCCGTAGATTTTATCTGTGACGTAGTAATGATAGTATCCTGCGTAAAGCTTAATTCCGGCAACGTCGGAGGAAGCGAGCCTTCTCTCGATCCGTTCGAGCTCCGCCGCCGCCTCAGGAGAAGCGAGCCTTACCGGATTAATCCCGATGCACTCCATCAGGAAGCCGGGCATCGTCCCGGCCGGGACCAAGTCCAGCCTCATCGGGTTTGACGCCCGGAAATCGGGAAATGTCCCGCTATCCGTTTCTTCAACGCCCATCCCGATGCCCAGTATGACGTCATTCCGGTCAAATTCATTCTTTAATCCGGATACCGAATAATCGACCCCGGACAGCTCCCTCGCCGTCTGATGAAAGCTTTCGATGTCGGACAAATGAATGTGAATATCGATGATTTGCATGATTACAGCCCCCTGTTGTCCTCAAAGCGGATTTCCGCCATGCCGCGCAGCTCGCGATAAGTGCACGGTTCGCTTGCAAAAGCAAAGAATACGGGAGTCCCCCATACGACTTCCCCGTCCGCCATCGGCACACTCTGGGACGTCCCGTGGTTGACGACCAGATTATTCGTGTACATCCAAGCGTGCGAGCCCGGAAACCGGTTTACCGCATGAAGAATGTGCGAACGTTCATCCGAACCTAAGCGGATCACGCCCTCGGAATCGATATGCATGCCGATTTTCCCGCAGCCGTACCGGATGCCGTTCTCCGTCTCCATCCAACCGCCGCTTGCCGTGCTGCCGGTTCGGAAGAAGGCGCTTGTCGTACTCTCGAATCGGGCGAAGGACAGACCTGTCCGGTTCGTGACGCGGGTTACGCAGCAAAGCACCGGAGCGCCGGGAAGAAGCAGCATGAACAGCGTGAGTTCGATGCCCCGTTTTTCCCGGTGTTTCTCAATACGCGTGCGCAGCGCGATCCCGCTCCATACATTGCCCAGGTTATCCGTCTGCGAGACAAATTCGGCGCTCCGTCTTTCCTCCTGAAGACTGAGCGGAGATATGCCCTGCACGGACGCGGATATGCCGCCAAGCCAAGGGTTCCACCAAGAGCGGGGACCCGGCTCCGGATAAGAGCTGTCGAGCCATTCTTCTCCGTTAAACGTAAGAGAGTAAAGCGCTGCGCCGAAGCTCGGCGACGCTTCAATGGACAGAGGCCCGTTCGAGCAGCGGTACGTTTCCCCGGCGATTCCCTGCACGACTTCCCGCTCTACCGCCGTTGCGGAAACGGGAATGATTACCGCGGACCGCTCAAACCGCACATGGCCGGCATTGAATTTCATACGCACCGGTTCGATTGTCCCGGACCTTACACCCGCTATCGGATATTCAGACGAAAACAGAGCCTCCTCCCGCCGGTACTCGCCATGAATCGGGCCAAGCGAGCCGCTCGGCGAGGACAATGACATTGCCCCGTCCAGAGGCTGGTTCCGGTGCTGCCGAAGCTCCAGTGCCGCATCCTCATCGACAAAAGGATTCCGGTCTTTGGCACACAGCTCGATGTGATCCCTCAACAGCGGGCGCACCGGTTCTCTTCTCTTTACCGCGCAGGAGCGAAAATCCCACCAATCCGAATACGTCCCGATTGTGAGAAAGACGGACGAGGTGCGAACCGCGTCGCCATCCGCCGCCCGGCCGAGCCGATGCTCGATGCCCAAATGCCACTCCGATTTTACAAGCTTTCCGTCAGGCTGCCAGCAAATACCGAGAGGCAGCTCCTTGCCGCGGCTGAACAGCCAATTCTCGGAAATTCGGTCCAAGTCCCAATCCTCGTAGTCGGACGAGTACCGCTCTTCAAGGTCATAATAATGTCCGTCATATGGGAGCACAAGACGATTCGGCTCATGAATAAATCCGTCAATCAAATACAAATCGTCTTCGCCGTGTTCTCCCCTTGCCGAAGACTCACTCCGGACTTCAAAATAGCGCTCCACGATCCCATTCGCATTCAGGCGGGCAACCGCGGTAAACGCGACGCCGGGAAACTCGTCCGAGCGATACTCCGCCTCCAAAACCATCGCGTCTCCGTCGGGATAAATCTTCACGGATTCCGCCTTTTTCTTGGAAAATTCTTGGGAGTACGGTTTGCCGATTTTTGGAGAGGTCCACCAAGTGTGGGGCCCGCCCTTGAAATGGGACGTCCAAAAATGATTGTTTACTTTATTTAATCCGACCGTATACGGCCCGTTCACCGCGACCCAATGATCGCCTGCCGCTCCGCCGTAACGCCCTGAATTCCCCTTGAACATTCCGTGAAGATTGCGGGTGAACGTAACGGGGGCGCCGGATTCGGGCACTGCCTTCATCTCCACATCCTCGGAATAAAGCCCGAAATCCCGCAGCGTATACGGAAGCTTGACGGAGGCCCTCCCTTTCGCGGGAATGCGGACGGAAATGCGGGTATTCGCAAATTCCGCAAACCGTGCGGAAGGCAGGTCGAACTCAAATTTCGCCGGCTGCTTGTAATTGTTCTCGAACGTTATAAAAGCTTCTTCCGTCGTTCCTATGTACTGCTCGTGACCTGTGACTTCCAGCTTTACTTTGGCGGGGAACTTGGGAGCGATGCCTGTCCGGAATTCCGCTTTCCTCCCGTTAATCGACCACTCGGATGCGACCGCCGGATGCGTCTTCCAGTCGCTCTGCTCCTCCGGCATCGGTTCGAGCTCGAATTCGCCCTCCACCGTCACCGTGTCGTCCACCTGAACGGTTTCGTTCATCGAGAAGCGAATGTTTTTGTCGTCCCTCCCCCGAATCGTGCATACCAACGGTTCCCCCGTTTTGTTTCGGATGACGTAGCGAACCGGATAGCGGCTGCCGAACACAAGATCATGATCTTCGATTTCCGTATGGATCGAGAAGTCATCCGTCTCGATCAGGCGCAGCCCCCTGCCCGTCTTCTCGAACTCGACTCTGAGCGAGATATTGTTTTTGGCCCAGACGTATTCGAAGTAATCAAATCCGTTCTCCGATCGGCCGTCCGGGCGGATCTCCGGATTGAGCCGGCTGTCGGCGTACCAGTCGATGTGCTTGAGGTAAGGCTGTAACGCTTCCGTCTGCAGTACCGTCGGAATAAAATTCATGAGGTGAACGCTGTCGTCTTTCTTCTCCCAGAAGAAACCGCACTTTTTATACATCGGAACCGCTTTCGTGTTTCCCGCCCACGTGAACAGATCGAGTCTGGGCCAACCCATCTCCACCGTCGTTTGCACGGCCCGGATAATAAGCGATTTTCCAACCTTGCGGCCATGGTAGTCGGGTCTTACGTTCAGCAGCGGCACATAAAGCGCGCCTTCGTCCTGCTTGTAATGGGAGAAGCTGCAAAATCCCACGACTTCATCCCCGTGAACGGCGAGGAACACTTTCAGGTTTCCTGCGTTCTCCATTTCACGGGCAACGCTCTCCGCGCTGCGGATGCGATTGCCGCCTCCCCAGCTTTCCCAGCTGGCGTTCCACATGTCGGCGACAGCCTGGGCGTATTTCGGTTCATACTCCACAATTTGTACGGCATCCATCACATCTGCGGAATTCATGGGCTCACTCCCTGTCAGGATTTTACATCTGAATTGTATGGGAGTTCGGGCGGCTGGTAAAGAGAATTTTTATATATATTTATTTGTGGTCCGGCTCCGATTTTTTGGCGCATAAAAAATCAGGGGAGGCGCGGTGTAATGCGCCCCCCTTGATTTTAAGGCGTTACGATCTGCCATTGTTGGTTGTTGCTGCTGCTGCCGCTCCACTGGGCCGCGTCGGAACCGTTCGCGGTGCGGCCCATGCCGTCCAAATACAATCCTGTCGCGCGGAAGAATGCATGCTGCTGGTCGCGCGAGCTCTCCTGATTTTGCCCGTTCTCCCATATATAATGTTTTAAGACACCGTTGTAACCGTAGTCGGGAATCGTCCCCTGAGAACCTAGATGCTTAAAAGTAGTGAAATACTCATTGTCGCCGATCTGATCTCCCGAAGGCGACCGACCGGAAACGTACGGAATATCGTCCGGCCTGTGCGCCTGCCCTGTAAAGTAACGCAGCGCCCTGTCATACATGGTCCGGTTATCGAGGAATACGGCCATTGTGATCATCGCTCTCCAGGCAATCATATCCTGGTTGCCGTGCCGCCGAATCCCCGTTATAAATTCTCCATTGAACTCTCCCCTTCCTACGCTTGACGCTTAGAGGGAGGGGATACTTGGGAGCAGCAAGCTACTGCTTGCTTCATATCCAAGCGATCCCTGCGGTTCCCGCAGTTCGCCCGCCTATGCGAGCAGTCGAAGTCCTTCTTGCAAGATGTTTCGTGCGGCATTTACATCCCGGTCATGATGTTGTCCACACTCGGGACACGTCCACTCCCGCAAATTCAGGTTCTTCACTTCCGGGTTTGGGCACCCGCAGCAGGAACATTGTTGACTGGATGAGAACGTCTTGCCAATGATGCTTATCGTGCGGCCATACCATGCGGATTTATATTCCAGCATCGTGCGAAACGCCGACCAGCTTGCATCAGATATGCTTTTTGCCAAATTGTGATTCTTAACCATGTTCTGCACCTGCAAGTCTTCCAAACAAATCACTTGGTTTTCATTGATCAGTTTCGTTGACAGCTTGTGCAGGAAATCATTGCGGGTGTTCGCTATTTTTTCGTGCAGTTTCGCGACTTTGACGCGGGCTTTCTCCCGGTTCTTGCCGCCTTGTTTCCGTCTTGACAACATACGCTGCGCTTTGGCCAGCCGATTCTCGTACTTACGGAAATACTTCGGGTTTCCGATCTTCTCTCCGTTCGAGAGGACTGCAAAGTCCTTCACCCCTAAGTCCACGCCAACGGCATTCGGAGATGGAGACAAAGGCTTGACGTCTGTTTCACATAGAACGGAGACAAAGTATTTGTCGCTTGGATTGCGCCGGACGGTTACCGACAGAATACGTCCTTCGATCTCTCGGGACTTGGCGAATGTAACAAGTCCGAGCTTCGGCAAGCGCAGATCATTTGCTTCGGCTCGAATAGTTCCATTATTCACAATCGTATAGCTTTTGTTCGGATTGCGCTTGCTTTTGAATTTCGGAAAATCGTTTTGCTTGCGAAAGAACGCCTGAAACGCTTCATCCAACGCCCGGAGACTGCGCTGCAAGGCGGTGCTGTCCGCTTCTTTGAGCCATTCCTTATCACTTTTAAGTACGGTCAGCTCCGCGCAACAAGCAGCGAAATTCAGCGTTTTTCGCTCATGTTCGTAGACTTCCTTTCGCCGAGCCAGGAAATGGTTAAATACGAATCTGGCACAGCCTATCGTTTTGTCGATTAACGTCCGCTGCTCCGGCGTAGGATATATTCTGAATTTGAACGCCTTGTGCATTGTTTTGTCACTTCGCTTTGTGCATGATATGTGCATATATTCATTTTATCACATTCATGCCCGTTTTGCGAACGTAGGTTCTATTATTAACATAATATCACAAAAATTCACACGAGATACCCTGTCGTTTTGATGAATAAGTTCGATGACTTCAAAGAACTAAGCGGATACGACTCGTACGGAAGCTATTTTGGTTTTAATCCGAAAAGGGAATTAGAACAATCGGGCTATCGAGAGGGCTAAAACCCTCCCTCTGCCCGAAGTCGGTTCATCCCCGACTTATAGAAGATCGGGGCATTCTCAACTGTTTCCGGTAAAATGTTCCGTTGTTGGCAATTACCGTATCAGGCTTACCCGCAGTGGAATACCCCGGATAAACCAGCATATCCTTAAACTTTTGCAAATCCGCGGGAGTCCAGCCGTTATAGGTGCTTTTGATGATTTCGGAGGCTTCCACCAGCTTCCAGGCGTATAATCCCGCATTTAATGCCTCTGTGCCTCCGCCTGTAACTTCGGTTAAATTGCTCCACGTATTAAAGATTTGAACGGATTTGTCGGCGTGGCGCGTATCGCCTGTAACCGCCCACATCAACGCATTCAAGTAGGCTGCGGTTACATCCGATTCGAATTCGCTGCCGTGGGTGGAATGTAACCGTTTTCAAATCAATCTCGAACCAAGGGCCGGCGTCAGCCGACCCTCTGTGTAACATCCGAGATGCAAAAGAATATGATTCGAGTTACTTCGTGCGGATCAAACCGACGCCGGCTCCAGCGACTGAATCGCGTTCAGAAGCTTAGAGGCCGCATCGTCGATTGTCGCTTGATCCGCATCCGCAGGAAGCGCATTCGCTTCGGCGACCGCGGCTTCAAGCGCTTGCCAGCTCTCTTCGGTATATTGCGTTTCATCGAGAGCGGCAGCTTCAGCCAGCAGCACCTTGACCAGGCTGTCGTCAATCCATGGCTTCGCCGTGTTATTCATCGCCGCCTGAATATCTTCCGCACTCAAGACGTAATTATATACGCGGAATTCGTCGATCAAACCGTTGAACAGCGGATCGGGCCACTGGCTCTTGCCGATATAGTTTACTCTCGGTTTGAAATCGCTCGGCTTGATGGTGGCATTGGTGTTGGTAGCTTTCAGTTCGCCGTTCACATACAGCTTCTCCATACCGCCGCCAAGCGTCACCGCCACATGCACCCATTCATTCGCCGGCAGCTGCGTCGTTTGGACGAGCTGCTCGCCCCCGCCGTTCTTGATCGCGAAACGCAGCGTATTGCCGCCGGATCTCGGCGTAAGGAACAGGTATTGACTCGTATTGTTGCCGAAGTCGAAGATACGCTGCCATGCGTTTCCGCCTCTCCAGTTCACCCACGCGGCGACTGTGACAGTATCGGCTGTGGACAAAGCGTGCCAGGAAGGCAGCGTGACGAAGCTGTCGGTTCCGTTCAGATCGATCGCCTGTCCGAATTTTCCTTCCGCGTAAACAGGCGTTCCGTTAGCGGTTCCGTGCGATCCGCCGAATGCGTTGTCCGCATTGCCCTCAAACGAATAGAGCGACATAGGAACCTGAACCAGCAAAGCTTCGGCCTGTTCGCCGATCCGCTCCAGTTCTTTCAGGTACGTGTAGTAGCTGCCCTTCGTATAGTTAATAGGCTCGCCGATGTAACTCTTCGCCGTTCTCTCGCTTTCCAGCTTGAACGGCGCAGTAGCCGTAACGTACAGATTACCCGGAGCAACGCCGATTTGCGGGATGCTTACGGTAGCGTACGTGCTTTCGGTGACGGTTGCGGCGCCGAGCGCGTCGGTATCCGACGAGTTCCGGTATACCTTAACAACCGTTCCTTCCGCCGCAAGCCCGGAAACTTGAACCGTATCCGCCGATCCTTCCTCGTTATTCGTTACTTTGATATCGGTTTCGGAAAGTGCAGCGGTAATGTTGTCCGTCTTGTATTTCACGATCAATTGAGGTCCGAATTGACCCGGGACGCTGGTGCCGGAAGTATATTCTTTCGTCAACGGGTTCACTTCCGCGCTAGGAACCGACAGCAAGAACGTCGCTCTGGCGCCATGGTTCGCTTTTATGATCTCCGTCACGTCCAGGTACCAGCTTCCGTTGACGCCATACACCGTATTCTCACTTTCGGGCGTTATCATTGCCGATGCATTCGGTCCTTCGAAGAAAGCCAGAGCATCTTCCGTGCTTCCATTGAAATACTCGGCTTTCAATTCCGCTCCGAGAGTGCCGCCGCCGCCAGGCTCCTTCCAGTCGTCCCACTCGATATGGTGCGCGCGAAGAAGCGACGATCTTGTGTTGGAGCGATACATTTTCAAAGTCACGGACTCGATATTTTCATCCTCGAAATCCGGTACGTTGTTAAACGTAACGATTCCGAATCTTTTATTCCCTTCTTCCGTCCCATTGGAAAGAATCGTCATCCACGTTGCGTCGCCGGGCCCCGTAGTGTTAAACCGCAGTGTGGCATCCTTCTCGGCCTTCAAATGGATGAGTCCGTTTTCGCCCGGGTATGACTTGGCCGTTCTGGCGCTCTCCATCTTGCCGGGAATCGTTGCGGATACGTACAGAACGCCCGACTCCGAGCCGATTTGCGGAATGCGCACTATTCCGTAGGTGCTTTCTGTTACGGTTGTGCCAAGCACGTCGAGATCCGTAGGCGTACGGTATACCTTCACTACGGTGCCTTCCGGCAGACCCGACACTTCGATCTCGTCGTCCAGACCCTCAAGGTAGTTTGTCACCTTGATTGAGGATACGCGAGGCGCCGGCGTTTCGTTAGGCAGATAAACCGCATCGGAAAATCGAGCACCGTTCCGTCCGCGGAGATCGCTGCAATCTTATACGCCGGGAAATCTTCGAAGCCCGGTCCGACGTCCGTATACGACAATAACGGAGATTGCGAAACAAGGGCCGTCCACGGGGAGTTGTCCGCCAGCTCCAAAGTGCCCGGTTTGAATACCGGATCGGTTAAAGCAGCATCCTTGTCATACGTGCGGAAGAGACTGAATTTCACCGCTTGCTTCGGTTTGTTCCATGCAAGCGAAATGCTGCTGCCGTCTCTCTTCACATACGGATATACTTGTCCGCGCGGCATTTCTTCTACGCTCACGCTGCTGAAGCTCGCATCTTGGACCGCAACGACACCCGCATAGACCGCATACGGGAACGGGGTAAACATTCGCTTCACCATCTGCCAATTCGCGCCGTCCTTGGACACATACGCGTGAATGTAATGCGAATCGTAGTCGCGAACGAGCTTCAGGTACGGATAGTCTTCCGCGCGAAGTCCGATCAGCATTGCGTTCATCGGGCTTTTCTTTTCTTCCGAGAAGGCGTGGCGGGAATCCCTTGTACGATTCTGCAGAACGAGATTTCCGTCCTCATCGGCGCCGAAATAAATATACCGGGTGTTCTCTTGCAGCTTATCGCGCAGCATGATGCCGCTAGCGCTGCCGCTCCAGCTGTCCAGCTTCGCGCTGACGGCGCTGCTGCCGGCCACAACCTTGTTTACAAAATGCAGCGAATCCCGCAGATCCCGATCATATATGATCAGGTCGTTGCCTTCTCCGAGGCCGCGTCCGTTCGCGCCGGCGATCGCGATGCTCGAGCCCGACACCGTCGCGCTGCCCGCCGTCGTGCCGATGCGGTCGTCACGCCAGTCGGTATCGGTCAGTCCGGACTCGGGAACGGTCAGGTCAACCTTTGCCCGATAGGATTCGTCTCCCGCTCCTATCTCGTTCACACCGGAAGCTTTATAGTAATATACCTTGCCGTTTTGAACCGTCGAATCTTTGTAGTAGTTCCCTGTAACTCCTGTTGCAATGAGCTCGTACTTGCCGTTTTCGGTTTCCGAACGCGTGATGTTGTAGGATTTTGCTCCGGCTGTGGTTTTCCAGGTGATTCCCGCATAGCCGTTGCCTGCCAACGCGCTTGCAAAGTCAACGGTATCCGGCTCCTTGTCCTTGTGATAGTCGGACGTCAATTTCAATACCATTGCGGTTTTAGGAGGTACGGTCACTTTCCCGTTGCGCGCAATCGGAAGCTGCTGCCCGGATACGAGATCAAGGACTTCGCTTCCTTTGTAATCCGTAGGTATTGTCACTTCAAAGGATCGCTCGTTTCCGTACACGTCGCGGGTCGTATTGAAAATCATGAAATACTTCCCGTACCTTGCAGTCAGCAAATCCGGATAACCGGCATAAGGCGTATCGGCCTCAAAGTTATCGCGGTCCGTCTTGCCGACGCCGGGCTGATACGTGATCGGGATAATTTCTCCCGCCATCGATTGCGGCGCCTCGGCGCCATTCGTCAACTGGTCCTCGAAGAAGACCATATCGATATTGTCCATGCGAATCCAATAATCTTGATATTGGAATTTGCCGTCGGTCGCGATGTGGACAATATGGTCGTAATTGTCGCCAAGAACGTGAAGTCTGCCGTTTGCCCGATAGCCCTTGTTGAGCTCGTTCAGGTTGGCGAACATTCTGAAATCGCCGTCGCGCATCGAGATGAACATATTGTCAATGTCGGCCCAAGCAAACTGTTCGTAGTCGGCCGGGTTCACACCAAGCACCGCTATTTCTTCTTCCGAATAATAGTCGAAATCCGTCTGCGGAAGAACGACGCCCGCCGCTGCGCTGTCAAACCGGTCAACATCGGCGCGGGTTTCCGTAATGTATTTGTACGTTTCCGCCAGATGGTAATCTTCTCCGCTATTTGTGCCTCTGGTTCCGAAGGTGAAATTGAACAGTTGGCGATCCGCAAGCTGCTGCTGCGCGAAACCGACCGCTTCCTTCGCATACCGCCAGTACTCGTCCCATTCCGGACCGCTGTACTTTTGCTCGTTATGAACCATCGCCATTTCCAGGGAAGCGTACTGCAGCGCCATTCCGGTTGAAGTTCTCGCGCCATACGCGTAGAAACCTGGCAGAGCCGTGTTCCGCTCATCCGTGACTTGTTCCGCTCTCATAATTCGTTTCCCGTCGTCATCCACACTCGTGTACCGGGTGAACCCTCGGGCATGCATGTTTTTCAATGCCAGTTTCAGAATTTCATCGTTCAATTCCTCATCGCCGGGGTGGTTTAACGTTTTGTAGAAGTACTTCACAAGGTAGTTGGCCGCCTCGCCGTAATTGGCGACATATCCGTTTTCCCTTGTCTGCCCCGCTTCCGTCAGGCCGTAGTAATGCTTGCCGTACGGCAGCCGCCTGACGACGTTCCCGTTCGCATCCAGCTTGCTCTTCGCGAGTCCCTTAGCGACAATTTGCAAGTAATCTTCCGTAAATCTAGCCGTCCGGTCGTGATAGAACAAGGAATGGTACAAATCCAATTCTTCGCCGCCCGGACCGACCAGCACTTCTTCTCCGAGGAACGGTTTCCCCCCTAACGCTTCAAGAAGAATCTGATGGCTTCGCTCTTTGCCTTCATAGAAAGGGGAGCCGATCATGCGCAGTCCTTCGTGCGCTTCCCATGCGCCTTCATACGTATACACGACTTGATTATAGATGTAGGACAGTCTGGAACGGGCAAAGTCGAAATTCGCTTTCAGCACACGCTCCCACGCTTCACGACGGGATAATTCACCGCCATTCCAGTCTGCTCCCGCAAGCGAGTACAGTCCATCGACCGTTCCCGTCACAAACGGCTGATCGAGGAATGCGTTGAATGCGGCCTCGCCATAAATGGCGTCATCCTTGATGAGCTGTTCGACAATATACAACGCCTCGCCTAATGCGCCATAATAGCCGCCCCAGTCGCCTTGATGGCCGCCCCATGTCACGAGCCTGATGTTGCCGTAATAGTCTTTGACATGGTTGTCGATGACTTTGAAAATACGTTCCAGCGCTGCTCGTTTCTCTTCCGCCGTCTTGGCAGGAGACCAGTCATAATGGAGCGCACTCGCATAAAACTTCAGTTCGTCCTTATACCGTTCGATCGATAATTTGGCACCCGCGCTGCCGTCTATTCTAGCGGAATACGAATTGAAGTTATTGATCAGGTTTGATGTATACTTGTCGATGATGGACTGCTTCTCTTCGTCCGTTATATCGTCTCTTACATAAGATTGACCTTCCTGGAGTTTTGTGCCCTGCACCTCGCCGGATACGTCCAGATACGCTTCGGTATGCGTATAAGCGTTATAGTACCCTCTTGAGGGCTGATCCACGATCGCACCGAAGTTCCCGCTGAACGTCCTTAATGTTATTTCGACAGCGTTGCGCCCGTATGTATGCTCTAACGGAAGCAACGTCGTACTGTAGTAGAAACGGTTCGGCAAAGCGCCGCTTGAGCCCATCTGGAGCGCCTGATAGTCTCCGACGCGGCGGTACCCGATTTGCTCGCCGTTGATGTATACCATCGTTTTGTAGCTTGACGCGTCGCTGCCCCAGAACTTAACGGTGAAATAGTTTTGGGCAGCCGGGTCGACTTTCATCGTGAAGGACATTTCTCCGCCCTGGATGTCGGCCGGAGTGCGCGGAAGCGCGACCCGCGCGGATTGGCCCAAAGCTCCGGTGATTGCGTCGGTGAACTCGCCTTCGAAATCGTGTGCCTGTTCCGATTCCGGGTTGCCGAATATGAGCTTGTCCAGGTGGCCGCTCGTTGCTTGTTCCTCCTCAGCCATAACCGTGCCGGCTCCGATCGCCCCTGTCGCGGGCATTGCCAGTGCGGCGATAAGAATGACAGCCAAGATTTGTTTGGTACGCCTGAATGTCTGCATGAAACCGGGTAGCAAATTTCTTTGCATCATGTACCTCCTTGTGTTTTGAAAGAGCTGATTGCGGCGAAAAGCAGATTCGATCACATATGCCGTCGGACCCCCCTTTATATTGCGGTTGTTGCCGCTGCAGCATGAATGCGTTTACATTCGATGCTGCTAATTAGCATATCATGGATACAAATTAGTATGGATGTACATTTTTTAAGTTTTGACTGCAAGATTTTTAAGAGATTGCGAGAGATTTGGGTTCGGACAGGCAGAGGCGATACCCCGGTTTCGGCGGCTGCAACTGATATGCCGGTCGTACAGAGGCAAAAAAATACCGCTACAGCACCCATTCGTCGAATTGGGTATCTGTAGCGGTCATTTGTTTCCGTTGCATATGCGGTGACGGCGCATATTGGCGGTTTGCGGCAGCGAAGCGGTAATATGTTTCCGCTGCAGGTAAGCAATCGGCGATATTTACTCCGTAGCGGAAATTTGTTTCCGCTAGCGTCCCGAACGGAGCCGCTTAGTCCGGGAGGCGCTTATCCTTCGCCGAATCGGACGGCTTATCCTCCGCGCGGACTTCCGTAAATTGTCCTTCCACCTCGGTTCTCTGTTGGCGGTCGGCTGCGGTGGTGCGGGAACCTTTTTCCGCCTCGGGGTTGTCGTCGTCTTTGAGCAGTTCTTTCGTTCCCTCTTTAAACTCGCGCAAGGTGCGGCCGAAGGCGCGGCCGAGCTCGGGCAGCTTGTTCGGTCCGAATAGGATGAGCGCAATGATGACGATCAGCAGGATGCCGACCGGTCCTATATTTCCAAGCATGGGCGTTCCTCCTTCTTATTTGAGCAGCCCGCCGTAGCCCATGGCGACGATGTCGGGGCGCTCGATGCGCTCGCCCGCGCAGATGCGGGGCAGCAGAACGTCGAACGAGGTGAATTTCTCGTGCATGACGGCGCCGGGCAGTCCAAGTATCGGCGTATCGCCGAGGTATGCCATCATGAGCATGGAGCCGGGCAGCATCGGATTGCCGTATGAGACGATATCCGCGCCGGCCTTCTTGATCGCTCCCGGCGTCCGGTCGTCCGGATCGACGCTCATTCCGCCGGTGACGAGGATGAGATCGGCACGCTGCTGCTGGAAATACCGGATGTGCTCGACGATCGTGTCGGTTGAATCGGGCGAAAACCGCTGTCCGATCACTTCGGATCCGAAGGCGGCGAGCTTGTCTTTGAGCACAGGCCCGAATTTGTCTTCGATCCGGTTGTTGAACACTTCGCTTCCCGTGGTGATAACTCCTGCTTTCAACGGGCGAAAAGGCTTCACCGTAACAAGATGATGCCCGAGCTTCTGTTTGTGTTCGGCGGCTTTCCGCTCGAATTCGGCAATCGTTCGCTCTTCAACGATGAGCGGCACGACGCGGGTCGCCGCCAGCGCCGTGCCGAGTTGGACGACGGCATTGTTCAGAATGGTCGAGAACACGACGTGCTCGATCGCGTTGACGGTATTGACAAAGCTTGCGTCGATTTTCGCCAAGCCGTTGATGGTCGACTTCAGCGAAATTTTCCCTTCCGCCGGCGGCGTCAGTTGTAAGTTTTCCCCGGCTGCGGCGGACGCCATTCTGTACGCGGCGTCGTCCTCGTGCAGCCACCCGTCGGGTACGTCAAGTATGTAAATATGCTCTTTGCCGATGTCGAGCAGCAGCGGGATATCCTCTTCGGTGATAATATGGCCCTTGCGGAACGCCTGGCCTTTGAACTCGCCGGGCACAATCCGCGTGAGATCGTGGCCGAGTCTAAGACCGATTGCGTCCTGCACCCTTACTTCTTTCAGCATGTGGTCAGGCTTCATTCGTCCCGCTCAGCCTCCTTCCCGTGCAAAGTTTCGAGCGCTGCGGACAGTTCGTCCATTATGGAGAGCATGGCCAAAGATACGCCCTTAGGGCTGCTCGGCAGATTGACGATGAGCGTGTGCCCGCGCACGCCGGCCGTTCCGCGGAATTGTGCGGAGAGGCGCCCTTTGGCTCTTGCGCCCGATCTGATGATCTCGGCAAATCCGGGCACCTCCCGTTCGACGACCCGGCGCGTCGCTTCGGGCGTTATGTCCCTCGGTTGAAGTCCGGCGCCGCCGGTCGTAAGAATGAGATCCGCATGATGATAATCGGTCATCTCGATCAGCGCCGCCATCACTTCGTCGGTTTCGTCCGGCACGACGCGGTCGTCAACGATTTCGCCGTTCAGTTCTTCTTCGGTCAGCTCGCGGATGACGAGCGCGCTGGTGGACTCCCTTTCCCCCCGGGAGCCTCGGTCACTTGCCGTTAAAATCGCCACTTTCCACCGCATGCTTCGTTCCTCTCCCTCTGTCTCGTACAAAATCTCCGCTTTTTCCGCCTGTTTTTCTAGTTAGCAAGGTCGGGCCGATTTCCATCGCTTTGTCCAATGCCTTGCACATGTCATATATGGTGAGCGCAGCGGCCGAAACGGCGGTCAGCGCCTCCATCTCGACACCGGTTCCTCCCGTGGTGCGCACGGTTGCGTCGATGTACAGCTCGTCGTTGCCGTTGTCCTCGAATTCAATGTCTACGCCGGTAATGAGGATCGGATGGCACATCGGTATGATGTCCGGCGTCTTCTTCGCGGCCATAATGCCGGCCACTTGCGCGACGGCGAGCACGTCTCCTTTGGTGACGGCATGCTGTTTGATCGCCTGCAGCGTCTCCGGCTTCATGACGACGGTCGTCGATGCGGTAGCGGTACGGAGTGTCGCCGTCTTGCCGGATATGTCGACCATGCGCGCCCGGCCCTGTTCGTTCATATGGGTGAAGTTGTCGTTATTGTGGTCGGCCATCGCTTCGTTAGGTTCCTCCTTTCCGCGAAGCCTACACCGCTCCACCGCCGTGCTTCGTGGCGAAAGCGGCAGGCCGCGATTGGCGATCATGACTAATTATGTATAGCGTCAATTACTAGGGACGTGAATGATCCGCGCTTCCGTGACGACGAAGCGCACGGTCGCGTCGTGCGGCTCGGCCGGCACGGCGTCGATCAGCTGCGCCTCGAAGGCGGGCGCCACGGTAACGGTGGCGCCGGCGCCGATGCGTTCGAGGAGGCGGTCGTAGTAGCCGCCTCCATAGCCGAGACGCCGGCCTGCGGCGTCGAAGGCGAGCCCGGGGACGAGCATGAGCGAGATCGCCCCCGTCTGTTCGAGCCGCGGCGTCTGCGGCTTCGGTTCGCGGATGCCGTAAGCCCCCGGCTCGAGGTCTTGTTCCCCTGCCGCGACGTGCAGGGTCAGCTCCCGCGTTGCCCCAGGGTCCACCCTCGGCAACGCCACCTTCACGTTCCGCTCCCAGCACCAGCGGACGATGCCCATCACGTCCGCTTCCGAGCGGAACGGGACAAATGCGGCGAGCGCCTTACCCTCGCCACGCCCTTGCAGCAGCGTCTCCGCCCACGCCTCCAAAAACCGGAGGCATATGGCGTTCGAGCGCTCCGTTCTCTCCCGCTCCGTCAATCCGTCGCGGATCGCCGCCATCCGTCTGCGCAGCGCCGCCTTCTGTGCGGCAAGCGCCGGGTCGCGGTTGCTCTCGGTGTTCGCGGAATTTTGCCGTTGATCGTCATTCACGCCCATTGTCCCTCAATCTCACTGTATTGCTGGCTTTCTTTCTATATTGTACCATAAGTTCTCACCCCGCCCGCAACAAACGTTCGCTTACCGGTGGCACCGGACGCCGGAATTCGTTACACTTGGAAATAGCGTGAAATGATTCGAATGCAGTACCGTTTTTTACGCTATCTATAATAATTCGAAACATATGAGGAAAATAAGGGTATTCTTTACCACTATTTATTAAATTTTTTTGACGAAAATGTCATCATGCCTTTCATGGGACGCGGAGGGACCACATACTATGCTTCTTCAAGCTTCGGGTATCGGCAAAAATTTCGGAGCGACCACCATCTTGTCCAATATCCACCTGCAAATACAAGAGCGCGAACGCATCGGTCTTGTCGGCGCGAACGGCGCGGGGAAGTCGACCCTGCTGCGCATCCTCGCCGGGGAGTCGTCTTACGACGAAGGTCAGCTGTTTCTCGCCAAAGGCATGTCTATCGGATACTTGGCGCAAAACAGCGGCCTTCAGTCCGACGAATCGATCCAACATGAGATGCGCGCCGTCTTTGCCGATTTGCTTGCGGTTGAGTCCGAGCTGCGTGAGTTGGAAGCCCGAATGGCCGATCCGGCTCTGGCTGCCGACGAATCCGAATATAACTCCGTGTTGGCGCGTTACTCCGCCAAATCCGATGCGTTCCGCGAACGGGGCGGTTATGCGATAGAGGCGACGATTCGCGGGGTATTGCACGGAATGGGATTCAGCGGCATGCCGCCGGACACGATCGTCTCCACCTTAAGCGGCGGCCAAAAGACGCGCCTGGCGCTCGCCCGGCTGCTGCTCGTCAAACCGGACATTCTTATGCTGGACGAACCGACGAACTACCTCGATATCGAAACGCTCACTTGGCTGGAGTCGTATCTGCGCAGCTATCCGGGCGCCGTGCTCGTCGTTTCCCACGACCGGTATTTTCTCGATGCGCTCGCGGACACGATCTATGAAATCGAGCGAACGTCCGCCAAGCGGTATACGGGCAATTACTCTTCTTTTGTAGAGCAAAAGGCCGCCGAATACGAACGACAACTCAAATTATACGAGAAACAGCAGGAAGAAATCGCGCGCATGGAAGATTTTGTACGCCGCAATATCGTCCGTGCGACGACCACGAAGCGGGCGCAAAGCCGCCGCAACATGCTCGAACGCATGGAGCGCATCGACCGGCCGCAGGGCGATTTGAAGAAAGCGTCTTTCCGCTTCGAAGTAGATCGCTTGTCCGGGAAAGAAGTACTGCAGGTGCGCGATCTTGCAATGGCTTATGAAGGCACGGCCCCGCTGTTTTCCGGGGTCGGCTTCGACTTGCGCCGCGGCGACTCCGTCGCGTTAATCGGCCCGAACGGCATCGGCAAATCGACATTGCTGAAGGCGCTGGTCGGCCAGATGCAGCCGGCGAACGGCACCATCCGCTGGGGCACCAACATTACGATCGGATATTACGACCAGGAACAAACCGGGCTGAACTTGAACAATACAGTTCTTGAGGAATTATGGAGCGAGTACCCTCACCTGGAGGAAGTGCGAATAAGGACGGTACTCGGGAACTTTTTGTTCAGCGGAGAAGATGTTTTGAAAAAGGTTTCGACATTAAGCGGCGGCGAGAAAGCCCGGGTCGCTTTGGCGAAGCTGATGCTGCGGAATGCGAATGTTTTAATATTGGACGAGCCTACCAACCACCTCGATCTGGTAAGCAAAGAAGTGTTGGAATCGGCGCTGCTCGATTACGAAGGCACGCTCTTATTCATCTCTCACGACCGTTACTTCTTGAATCGAATGGCTGAACAAGTGCTCGAATTAAGCCCCCGCGGGATTCGACATTTCCTGGGAAATTACGACGACTTTCTTGCCAAAGCGCAGGAATTGGATGAGGAAGCCTCGGAACGTGCCGGAACGGCAAAGCCCGCTGCCGCCGTTCGGAAGGCGGCGGTCGAAGAGCCGGCGGCGATCGGCGCGCAATCGTACGAAGCCGAGAAACAAGCCAAACGCGAAGAACGGAACCGCCAGAGGCGTCTTGAACAGCTGGAGAAGGAAATCGCATCGGCGGAAGAAGAGCTTGCATCGTTGGAGGAACGGTTGACCGATCCGGAAATATATAACGATTATGTCTCGGTGCAGAACCTTCAGTCTGAAATTGATGAGCTGAAGGCGAAGCTTCAAAAATGGTACGAAGAATGGGAAGCTTTATTGTCTTAGAGCGGATGGCATAAGAGGCGCATCACCTTCGTTTGGGGAATGCGCCATTTGCCTCTTAGTGCACACATTTTATCCACAGTTTCGGGGTAACTGCCTGTGGATAATGTTGATAACTAATAATTAAGCCCATTAAATACGCAAAAATTGATGTGGACAAAAAAATGCCGCCATTTCTTTGGCGACATTTTTCTTTGAATTTTTCTTTGATTATCGAATAACGAAAGCACGTTTAATTTTTTTGTTTGCCAAACGCTCGCGTATCTGACCCATCTTTACTTCCCGGCGGATATCGAGGATCGTCTTTTCCCATTCTTCAACCGAAACTTTTTCGGTATTTGCCTCGTGGTACATCCTCGCGTAATCGTGCATCGTTGGGTAATCTCCGATTAATTGACGAATAGGCGCATAATAGTTTACGAGCTGGACGGCTGCATCATGGAAATATCCAAAATCATCAACAAGATGTTCGACAATAGCTTCCTCACAAATATCAAACTCGTGGAATGCTTTGGTCTGTTTCTTCATGATATATCCACCTTCCTTTTGTAAACATGTAATGTCCTTCTAATCGTAGTAGGCGCTCCAGATGTTCATTGGAAAAAACGAATTGATACCCAAGTTGTAAAGAATCGAGCTTTTGATGTTCTTTATCCCGGGTGATTTGGTCGTAGAACCAGTGCATGCCTTTATTCCATTTTATTGCTTTTCGAACAATTATGCTAGTTCGGTTATCGGCCATGGGTCCCATGATGATGTCGGGATGTGGTTTGCAGGGATCCTTATCCTTATCACGATTTTTTCGATGTGAGAAGATGAATGATGCCCAATTCAGGCTTTCTGCACCGAAATAAAGAATAAAAGGTTGGAAATCAATTTGTGTTTGATTTAACTTGATTCGTAGCACGCTTGGTTGTCCTTTTAGTCCTCGGGTTTCCTCATATGTAGAAATTGCCCACTGTTTTGCCTGTTCAAGCGAAATAGTGGTGTAAAATCCAGCGCCAAAATCTCGGTCGGGAACCCAATATTCTCGATTCAGCAATTTCTCCCGGAACGATGGAAGGCGGTTGCTGAGAGTCCCGTGAAAAAGGGTTTCCGGGGATAAAAACTGTTGTATCTGCATGTCACATCTCCTAATAAAGAGACCGAGGCCTCGCCCCGGTTCTCTGTCCCTCAATTTCGCAACTGTGTGACAATAACATCGTTGGTGTCGCCGGCAATTTTAAACGGCACGTCGTGACGTTCCACATGGCCGTTATTCCACGTGACGGTAAATCGCATCGTATAATTGCCGTCGCTCAGCGTTTTCGAAAAATCCGTATTGACCATCTGTGCCGTGTAGTTGACTTGGTTTCCGCTGCTCATATTCACCGTGTCGCCGGTGGCTGTTAACGTTGCGGTAACTTGCTTCGGCTTCGTCGCGCTGGTTGAAGTATCGGTCACAGCCGCTCTTAACTCGAATGCCTCACCCGCCCAGAAGGTATCCGGCGAGCGTGCTTTGTTAGGGAACTTTGCGTTCCAAGCTTGCCGGTAATTCTCCCATTCCGGAGTATGCAGCACCTGACCGGTGATGCTTAAGTCGCCTACAACGATCGTCTTGACTTCCGTGTCTGCAGCGCTATGCGGGTCCGTCACCGTTAAAGAAACGGTCCATGAACCGGGACGGTTCCGGGTATCCGCACCCGCGATCGATGCATCTTTCGTTGTAAACGTCTTTGCATAGCCGCCAGGTCCGCTGACGGTCCACATGTACGTGAGCGCATCCCCGTCGGGATCGCTTGAAGTATTCGTGAGAACGATGGTATCGCCTTCCCACGCCGGATTCGGCGTCCACGTGAAATCGGCGACCGGAGGGCGATTCACCATAAGCCAACGATAGTCGGACCAATTCGACCAAACGAACCAGTCATATACTCTTACTCTCACCTTTAATTTTTGCCCCGCCGGCAAGTCGGTGTTTGGTGTCCAACTGTTTGAAGCAGCCGAGGTGTTCTGCCAAACTTGGCCCGAACTTGCCACCGTCCATGTATTGGCTTCATTAATAATTTCCACTTCATAATATTGGAATACCGTTCCCGGATCCGGATCCGTCTGCGTCCAAGTAATCGCCGGCCGTTTGGTTTCGACGATCGTCGGCTGCGCCTGTGAACCGGTCGGATACGTAATCGTTGCAGTCGGAGCATTATTGATAAAGAGCCACGTTTGAGCGGACCACGCCGACCAGTCGGCGCCGTCATTAACCCTGACACGTACTCTCATCTTTTGACCCGTCGGAAGATTGGATGTCGGTGTCCAGCTTGCAGCAGTTGAGGAAGTCGACTGACCTAACTCTCCTGAGTCAAGGATATACGCAGTATTTGATTCATTTGTAATCTGGAGCTGGAACCCGCGAAAGACCGTTCCGGGATCGGCGTCCGTTTGCTGCCAACGAAGCAGCGGACGCATTGATGTTTCCATTGTCGGTACTGCTTGAGTGCCGTTCGGGTATATCATGGAGGCAACCGGTATATTATTTGGCGGAAACGGATTCGTAACCGTAATGCTCGAAACCGCCCAATTGCTCCATGCCCCGTATTCATCCATGACCGCTAATCCAATCTGATACGTTCCGTATTCCGACGGCCGGATCAACTGCGCCTCAACATATGATCCGCTCGGCGTGACGTAGTAATATTTCCTGTCGAAAACACCTCTTGTCGTTTGATAATTTTTCCCGTCCTCCGGCGCCGAGTAAGTCCATGCATTGGCCCATCGATCCGGATCATAGCTGCTGTCATTGTACCCTACTGTATTGTCGGCTTTCAGGTATGTTGTTAATTGTGCGACCGGTTTCCTATGAACGATGATCCGCTTTGTAAACTCGTTAGACGGCTTCCTGTAGCCGGCGAATACATTGCTCGGATAACGGTAATTCGGATGCGGATCGTCTAAGGCCGACAAAGTTACGTCGTATACGCCGACTTTATCAAAGTAAACTTGGTTGCTCGAGTACGTTTGCCCGTGAAGAGCCGAATACCCCTGATTGTTGATGAATTTCGGTGTATGGCTGTACCTCCATTGATAACTGCCGGAGATCGGGTCGTTTTCCAGATCGCTGTAGGTAATGTTGGAGTAACGAACTTCCGCTCTCGCCGATCCTTCTTCCCACAAAGCATAGCTTTGATCCCAATGTACCGATGCAGGGGATATAGCTTTAGTTGTTACCATTCCGAATCGAACAAACGACTTGTCGGAAAACGGTCCGATTTTTCCACTGCCGTACTGGGAGTCTGACACACTGAAATAAGGGACGCCACCGACGAATACATCAATTTTTGAGCCTAATGCGCGAATCATAATATTCTCGCTTGTCTTATCTTGGAACGGGTAATTGCTTTGACGAAGCACCGTTCTGGCGCCGTTCACGTATTTCGACAAATACAACGTTGCCCCGTCTGTTTCTACCGTATACTTATTGATTGAATCGGCCGCACGAAACGCTATCCCCGCCATATCACGGTCCCCGTCGGCGTCATCTAAACTCATGCTGAAATTGATTTCCACGTCGCTTACGGAAAAACCGGAAAGGAACTGTCCAAGTGAAAACGGTTTTGCAATTGCGGGTAGGTCAGATGGTTCCCCATATGAAATCCAAGGAATGAGAGTATACGAGCTTGGCTCATCCGCACCTGTCACCCTGTTATGAAACGATAAATACAAACCATCACCGA
The DNA here is from genome assembly GCF_016482785.1 of Paenibacillus alkalitolerans. Classification (GTDB taxonomy): domain Bacteria; phylum Bacillota; class Bacilli; order Paenibacillales; family YIM-B00363; genus Paenibacillus_AE; species Paenibacillus_AE alkalitolerans. The sequence continues at coordinate 30,532 of NZ_JAEMXM010000034.1, forward strand.
TATACGTCCCAAACCTTTCCCTATCGGCCATAGTCGCTATAGACGAGCCAATCGATACTACACCACCTGGATCGAATTGAGAATACACGGAACCGTCTTGCCTATAAACTGTACTTCGATTAGTCCATAATCCATCGGGTGTAAATTGCCCAGACTTAGGCGCTTGATAATTTCCGTTCCAATCGACCAGGAAACTGGATCTCATTGAATCAAAATCATAAGTTGCGCGATCCGCTAACGTTGTCGCGCCTGTTGTCATATTTATTCTTTCAACATAATTCGCGCTGTCACCCCAACCGTCCCAATCATATGTTCTTACGAGAACTTCTTTTTTTAGAGGATTTTCAGCTATGACTGGTTTACCTTCAGGTTCATCTTTGCTTCGGATTTTATTGCCTTTGAGTTTTACCCTCCATGCTAGCGTATAATCCGAATTAATTTTTGTCAGGTATGTGATTCCACGATTGCTATAATTGCTAGAATGCCCAAATTCATAAATATAAAGATCGCCATTTTGTCCTTCGAAAAACTGATCAGGAGACGTGTTTATTGTCTCTTCTTCATAATTTATAGTGATATTAACATTCCCTAACATCGGAACGATTTTCGTACTTACAACTTTTGCGTTTCTATCAAATTCTTCAAATACCCAATGCTCACCAAGTTCAGCGCTGTATGAGGAAGATACTATGACAAGGTTATCTCCCTTAACAAATACATTGTCAACACCACTGATGTAATCATCGTAAGCTAACGATGAGTTAATATAAACTCCGGTTTTTAAGTCGTAAGCATGCAATACCTTAAATGAATAGTCATCCCATTTCGAAACATTATAATCCTCATCACATTCACGACATGAAAGCTCAACAACATGATACAGTGTATTGATTCCGGCCTTAAATACCCTCGTATTAGGATTAATATCAACTCTAGTAATAGAAACATTACTTCCGAGTGCATCTTTTTCCGCTTGAGAATAAAATTCCCACGTATTTTCGTGTCTGTATTGTTTTTTTACATAATACGTCGGGATGTTATCTGTATTATCTTCCTGCCAAATTCGATCATACGGTGAACCATCCAGGTATATGTGTTTCCTCTCAACGTAATCCATGTCATAACGACTTACTTTTGATTTGTTAAATGCATAATAATTCCCTTCAAACTGAAAATATAGATGACTTCGGGTTGTATAATAGTTTGGTTGGGCGTAATTATTAAAACTAACATATTTCCATCCACCCGCACCATTAGGTACTAATAAAGGCCCCGAATATTCTGTATTCTCTAATTTGATTGCTCGATATGGATTAAGACCGTTATTTCCGTAACCGTTGTCGCTTAATCCGAACATCCACGGGCCATACGACTCGTCACTGTCACGGAAATAAAACTGTCTCTCCGGTTTCCGTCCTAATCCACCTACCAAGTTGTTACTACTTACTGACCATTTTTGCCCTTTCGATGATATGACTCTAGGCGACGTCGTTTCATACAACGTCCAGTTATTAAAGATACTGCTTGGAGAAAATGGCGTTATGGGATTCAGATCCGTCTCAGGATTCCGACCTTCAATTGCAAAGGATACCTCCGGGGCCAAGTTTATTACGTCAAGGATAAGCCCAGTCGGTTCGGAAAGGGTGTCGTCTGATTTTCCGTAATCCTCTGTCGCCTTAATGTAAAATTGATACTTCCCTACCTTTGTCGGCCTGTATGTCGCCTTGGTTAAATCACCGGTGAGCACTTGCCATGGATCATCGCTAAATCCATTGTTATTGCTGTCGTACCGCACTTTATATTCGACGCTTCGAATAATATCCCCATCGATGCTGTATGACCTGTTATATAGCGTATATGTGTTGTTCCGGAGCCCGAGCGGCACGATCTCCCCTTTTGCAACAGGCGGCTCGTCCGGCAGGACGGTAAGGGTGTGCGAGTCCGGTCTAAGCGATTTTAAACCGGTATTGTCGTATACATGAAGCTCTAAGGTCACAGTTCCTGGCGTGGTGTACCTGTCCCGTTTGTTCGTCCATTCGTCCCTCGTATGATCAATGGTACGCCCCGACACGGGACTATAACTTTCCGCAGAAGAAAACGGGGAAGGCAGCGGCCGGTTTTCCTTCACCACATCCGGACCTGTAATGACAGGGATTGGGTTAGGAGGTACAACCTGCACACCCCCCTTAGCCGTCAAGCCTTTCCACTCAATAACTACTCGAGTATTGCCTCCTTCGATCCCGGTTACGTCGCCTCGCCAATCAACGGAAGCAATACGTGGATCCTCAATCGTCCATGTCGCCTCCGAGTCAGGGACATACTTCCACAAGGACCATTCCGCAGTTCCAACCTGGCGTTCCTTATAACGGCCGTCGAAATCCGCCGAATCTCCGATGGCGATAGCCCTGGAATCAGGATCCACATCTAACATGTATTCTATCTCAGGTTCCGGCTCCGGTTCTGGATCGGGAGTAGTTTTAGCCAAAACGTTCAGCGTCGCGGTGTCAGACAGAGCGTTCCACGTCCCACGAACCGTTGTCGTGCCGGCCGATTGCCCTTCGGCTACCCCAACCGCGTTTATCGTAGCGATCGCGCTGCTCACGGTTGACCAGCCAATCAGGGAGGAGGAAATAGGCTCCCATGTCGTTGTTCCTTTTACGCGGGCCTTGGCCGTATAGGATCTCGTTTCGTCCACATACATTGTCCAAGGATCCGGCTGAATTTCCAGGGCATCGTACTCCTTATCTGGCGGCGGTGCTGCAGCCGGTTCGTAATAGAAATAAACGTAATACCTGCTGAACTGCGAGCTGTCATAAGTGAAAGCTCCTGGTCCCTCTCCGCTTACCCACGTTGGACCAGCTGGAGGCGGTTCATCTTGCTTTTTCTTGTAACCTATGTAGGTATAGTCCGCATTCGTGGGATTCCTGTAGTCGTACTCTTGCCCATGAACAAGCGTCTCATCACGGTCATCGAAGATCCCGTCAAGGCTTTGTCCGTCAGTGGTAAAATGGCGAATGTACGCCGTGCCGGTTTCCGGTGCTATTGGCTCTAGTGTAATCGTATAAAGAATTGGAAAGTAATATCTGTATGCTTCAACTGCATCCGCAAATTCGCCAGAAATAGTTAAGTCTTCACCTAAATCTTCTGGATCGATTGTTGAAAGCCATCCGTTTCGCACAGACACGCTTCCGGAAACCGAATCTGTCCCATAACCTGAAATACTGGATAAATCAACCGTAAATGTGCGATCGGTAACGTAACGTTCAATGTCGGTATAATTTTGACCGTATCTAGACTGCCTATAAATCTCCGCACCCGTTAATTCTCCGTCTTGCATAGAAACATCAAATCGCTCAGCTGTAATATTTATAATCTTTCGCCCAGAAATCGTAATATCCAAGCTGTATCTGAAAAGATCCACTGGGTCTCCCGGCTTTTTCCCTTCCCCAGTCCATTGTCCCGCTGTATTTTTCCAAACATCATAGTAGCCATTACCGACCCAATAATGGACATTGTGATCCGAACCGCTGGCAACCGTCGCAATTGTTGCAGCTTCGGCCTTGTTAACAATAGGTGAAAATGTAAAATGGATCGAAGTAAGCAATATGGAAAAACACAAGGTAAGGGCCAAATATTTTCGATGCTTCACGACGCCTCTCCTTAAAACGGATTTTCCATCAAAACGATGTACTCTCCTACATGGAAAAAGCCGACATACACCACTTTATCAAGGGTAAATGCCTTATAATTTTTATCTCCACCGCCTGTATTATCCCGTGGGGTAACAATGGCATATTGTTGTTCCAAATTTCCATCGGGGAGTTTCACATCTTTGCCAAAGACGGAACTCCGAAGGCGAGGTTCATATTGGTCCCCTGTAAGCAAAGCAGTTTCGCCAATTGCACCGCTGTTTTTTATGAAAAACACCTTTTGTCCTTTCCAGATATCATGAACAACCACGTCCCCAATTTGGATCGGAAGATGTTCTTTTGTAATGACATACAGTTTTGTGTATGGTTCATCTTTTTCAAAAAATTTACCCATAACATCAGTAGTTAAATATTTTTTGTAATTCTCACTGCCGAAGTATTTGCGAAAATGATCTACACTTTTAGATTGAATCTCCATTTCTTTCGGGGTCAAAAACACCTTTTCCCCTACATAGACGTACTTGCTATATCCATCCCACTCTACCGTCTGGCCAAGTGCTTCGCTCACGAATCGAAGCGGCACGAACGTACGCCCTTGACGCACAACGGCAGCTGTGTCAAAAGCGACTTCCTCGCCATTCACAAGAGCCTTCTTCTCACCGATCACAAGTGCAATGTATTTTCCATCCATCGAAATTTCTACGCGATCCACTTCATCATGCCATGCTACTTTCGCCCCGAGATTTTCAGCAACGAAGCGAACCGGTACAAGTGTCCGATTATTAGAATCCACAAACGGCTTTGCGTCGGGGAACTTTAAACGTTTTCCGTCCATAATTACGTTAATATTTACAGTAGCCGGTGCAGCATCAATTCCAGGTCCACTGAATACGGTCATACCAATCACGGCAACAAGTGCAGTTAGCAATCTTCTTTTCATAACAATCTCTCCTCACAAATGCTCACTTTACATGTTTATCGACGGATTGCGGAAAGGTTTTTATATTGCACGATAGATAACAGGCTCAAACTGCTCGCCTCCCCTTTTACACTAGAACGAATAAAGCAAAAGGCGCAAACACCCTCCACCTACCGAAACCTCACACTAGCCACGCTCGATAGCACGATCGGTTCCACTCGTCCGGTGCCCGTCACCCGATGGTGCACCTCCACAACTGCAATCACCGACGGACCGTACACGGTCACATCGACGTTACGCACCGTCTCTTCCGCAGTCCCGGCCCGCACAACTACACTCTGGTGCAGAACAACCGGATATGACGGAGCGCTGACGAACTGAAGCATATGGACAACCGGCGCTTCCGTCAAATAACTGCCCGTCTGCGGCTTTCCCTGGCTATCCAATCGCATATTCATATGCAAATATTTATAAAAATCCGCCGTCCCCGCAGCCTGATCCCACACTAATCTGCCATAAGCAGCCTCCATGGGATCAATGTTAATGGCGGCGGCATGCGCTGCACGATCGAGAACAAGCTTCGTCTTCGTCTTATTTGCAGATTGCAGCATCCAATCCAGCGACACTACAAACAAAGCCACTGAAAAAATAACCGCCATCAATCCGAACAGCAGGACGTGCGCGCCTCCGCGCTCGTCCCGCAGCAGCGACACCCCGTTACTCATAAGCCTCGCTCTTCCCATACAGAACTATCCTGTAAAATCCTTCATTCTCGCCGGAGCCGCCGCCAAAACCAAGCGCGCCCAGCATCCGGGTAATATTAGGAGCCGGATATTTAACAACCAGCCTTATGGTCGGATCGGCGGAATCCCGGTACACCTTGGAGACGGTGCTCCCTTCGAACGACGGATATGTCACGCCTCCGACCGTCACCGCCCCCAAACCCAAACCGGACAATCGGTTCGCCGCGGCAGCCGCCACAGCCGGACTCACATATCCGAGCGCCTCGGCTTCCTTCAACGCATGGTTCGCCACAACATTCAAGTGGTTCGCCTTCATTATGTACACAAAGAAAGGAACTCCCGCGAAGCTGATAAAGAGAAGCAGCGGGACGACGAACATCGTCAACAGCAAGCTATCGGCGCCTCCGCGCTCATTCTTTACCATTCACAACGCCTCCTTGCTCGTTTCTGAGCACTACGCGTCAATCTGCAGATTGACTCCTAATTCGTTACATAATCGAAACCGCGCACCGTATTCGTCACCGATTGATGACCGTCCCGGACGGCGTCGTTCAAGCCGGCCCCGCCTTGAAAAATAAATACCGCTATCCCGAACAACAACACCAGCAGTCCTAGAGAGACCAATAACTTCGTCATATTACGGAGTCGTAGAGGTTACCGCGCCGGAGCTTGCATCAACACCCAAGTTACCGTTAGTCAACGATGTACTCACATCGCGTCCACGATCCACTACTTGCGTCGCCACCAAGTCGCCTATAAAAAGTACCGCACCCAACAACAAAACCGCCAACGCCAATGCCACACCGATTTTGCTCATATCATTTTCCTCCCAAATGAATAAAATTTTATTTTTAAAACGCATTCCGTATTTGATCCCTCGTCGACACTCCGGCATCCCCGACCGCGGGTACGATGAGCTCTCCGAACGTGAATAGCGCGGCTCCCAACACCAATACCGCAAGCGCGATCGTCGTAAGCAATTTCGCCAAGCCAAATCACCTCCCTACCCGCCTGTAAAACTGACCGTCAACTGCTCCAGCACCGTTAAAACCCACGGATACACAAACAGGAACAAACATACGAGAAAAGGAATCATGATATAAAAGCTGATCCAAACCGGAGCGTTCTCGATCCGCTTGTTCAGTTCCGCCTCCAAAGTCGAATCGATGGATTTCGAGTGCTCGATAAGCAGCCGACTGACGTCGGACGGTTTCGCCGCCGATATCGCCATGAAGGCATTCACGAGCGGATACACTTCCGAAATGCCTACTCCGTCTTTGAAGGCCATGATCGCTTCTCTCTGGTCCTTCCCCCACTGCGCCGCCAACTGCTGGATATGGGGACGCAGCAGGCGAAGCGGCCGTCCCGCTCGCAAAATCATCTCGCGAATATCGGTATGATCCGTTACGCAAATCGACAACCGATGCGCAAACTTCGATATTTCCAGCAAGCACCGCGACCTCCGTCTTGCCGCAGAAAACATCAAAATCCATTCAGGAACGAACCAAAGTATAAATCCGGCCAGCGCCGCGAGAACGAACAACCGGAATATTTCCGCCATTGCAACGGCGCCGACAACCCCGAATCGGGATAAAGAAAGCATCAAGATTAGGTACACTCCGGCGCAAACCGAACCATACCGGAACTGCCGGTATTGCCGGTATGTCCAACGAACGCCCGCCAGTCTAGCCTTCTCTATAAATGCTCGTTCCTTAACGGAGAGAACGGGCAGCAGCAGCCCTTCCTCCCGCCGCCCGGCCCTCTGGCGGAAACGTTCCACCAGCGCGCGGATCGGATCACGCCTGGTACGGGCGAAAGGAAGAAGCAGCACGCTCCACACCATGCCCGATCCGGCGGCAAACGAGGCATACCACAACCATTGCATGCCATCACCTCTCTTCGCGCTTCAAAAAGTTTTCCGACCGGAACGAACGACCATCACCATCGATACAAACATCACAGCGGACGAAATCATGAGCGCAAGCTTGCCCATCGGATTGACGAAATAATGCCGGTAATTCATCCCGTCGGCATAGATGTTGAAAAACACGATAAAGAAAGCAAACGCGATCATTACGACCGTCCCGATCCGGTACACGGTCACCATCGCCAGCCGCTTCTCCTCATTCTTCCGGGCCGTCTGCATGTCGATCACCAGCTTGTGGAGCGAATCGATGACATCGTTGCCGTACTTATGCTTGATGAGCAAAATATCCGCCAAATCTTCCGCCCACACATTGTCCACTCTTCGTGCAAACTCATAGAGTGCGTCTTCCAGCGAGTACCGCATGTGCGACTGCAGCTCCAGAAGCTTCCACTCGGACCGGACGTGATCGGGCATTGTCGGCGACGACCGGGCGATTATGTCTTGGACCGTGCGGCCGACGCTGTAATGAGCGATCATATTTTGAACGAGCTTGATCATGTCCAGCGCGATGCGGTGACGCTTTCGCTGCAGCCGGAATTTCACGTAAAAGTATGGCAGCGACCCAATCAGAATTGCGATAAATCCGTTTAGCAGCCACGTGTTTGTGGGAATCATCTTGTCCGCATCCAATGCAAAACGTTCCCGCAGCCCCGACACCATCCCGTTCACCGCAAACCAACCGATAACCCCAATAAACAGCATCGCTCCCGCTACAGCTTCCACCGGCGCTTTTATTTCGGCTATTTCCATGTCGTCCGCTAATTTTCGTACAACAGGAATTTCTTTCAACGACACGCCCGCCGCTTCGGTACGGGACGGCCCAAGAACGATACGCCGGCGCCTGCGTTCTTTCAGCCGGTGAGAACACCACGCCAGCCACGTAACGATAATGAGACCGGCACCCGCAACCCATAACGCATAAAACACCGCCGTAGCCCAACGCACCGTCATTCCCACACCCCCAATGCTCTGAACGGCTCGCTTTCAGCTCCATAAGAGTACATATGATTGCGTAACGGCGCGCTTAGCTTGTGGCCGGTGAAGCGCCACGTTTTCGCCTCGAAATCCCACAGGACAAGCGGCCGCACTTGCGGGTTTGCCGATTCATCCACCGACAATTCCGTTATTTCGGTTACGATGCGGCGAACTTTGCCGCCGATGCGCACCAACCGCAAGAAGACGAGAATATTGAAAGCGCGCGCTACCCGGCGTTCCACGTCTGCATAATCATGCATCCGTCCGTCCTGCTTCACCATGTCGACGACATCCGACAGGAACGACTCCCGGTATTTCGTATGCATCGTGCCCATGACGTCGTGCCCGCGAAGCGCCCCTTGCACCATCTGCGACACTTCCGCGCCCTTCGCCTCCCCGACGATCACCCATTCGGGGCTCATAACCAACAGCGGCTTGAACGCTTCTTCCATCGACAATTCCGAATCCGACGACTCCCGGGCCGCCAGGATATTCCGCTGCCCCCGAAGCCTCTCGCGCAGCGCAATTTCAAACTCCTTCTCCAACGTCCGGATGCGTTCTTCCTCCGGAATTTCCGATGCGATCGCAAACAGAAAAGTCGTCTTGCCGGTGTTCGTACCCCCGCCGATCAGAAAGCTTGCGTGATATCGGACGAATAGTCGGAGCAGCTCCGCCATTTCGCCGTTGATTGTCCCGAGCTCAATAAGCTTCTCGAGCGTTACGTCCTTCACGATGAAGTTCCTTATATGAATGCTAGGAACATCCGTGTAAGGTTCCCTCGTCATCACGAGCCGGGAGCGATTCCATAAATACGACTGCACGAAAGGCTGCCGTTCGCTGATCGGCTTCTTCCCGCATAAAGCGAGCCGGTCTTGCAGCAGACGGACTTCTTCCAAGCTTGCGAAGGAACGGTGATGGAGAGTCTGCCTGCCGTTGCGAATGAGAAAGATGCGACGTCCGATCACCTGCACCTCCTCCACATCCGGCAGCTGCTTCAAATCTTCAATGAGCCCGGCGCCGCAAGTCATCGCGAATACACATTCCGTAGGAGAAAGGGTGTCTATTAGAGTAGCCGGATCGATCTCTAGCCGATATTCGGTCAACAGAGTATCTATTACGGCTTTCATCCTGGCCTGTGCGCCGGGTTCTCCAAGCCCTGCTTGCAATATGTCCCTATGAAGCTCCTCGTCCCCCTTCGAACGATTCGTAAGGTGCTCATATATGATCTGGGAAGCGTCTTCCAAGGGCAGCCGGTTGTTTGTACCGTCAGCATGCTGCTCATGCTTCCCGTGAATTCTTGGAACACCGGCATTTTTCGATTCGATGTAATGAATATCTCTTACATAGTTAGCCGCATTGAAACGAACTCTCGCTTTCAACCCAGTCATCCGCTGCCCCCCTAAGAAAACAAAGCCGAAAGAATAGAGAATACTCCGTTTCGGCGGCCCTTGTTTTGCTCCGGCAAAGGAGAAGCGCCGGCGGCAACCGATAATACCGATGCTAGCCGGTGTACGCCTGACGCAAACGATTCGGCTCCAGGCATGTCGCATAACGGAATTCCTTCTTGGACCGCCTTAACTCCCGCACCTCCCGCAACGTTCGGAAGCACCCCGGCAACGTCCATACGCAGCGAGCCGGCAATCTTCTCCGGCTTCTCTCCTTGCGGATCGTATCCGTTCAGTATGAACGACATTCGGCCCGGATCGAGACCGACGTATTTCCAATAGCAGTCATACCACTCGTTCCAGCTCCACAAATACGAACCGAATCTTTGCTGTGCAACAAGCCATCTTACGTCCGCATGCCTTACCGCGCAAATCGTAGCCGCATTATCGGGAATAGCGGATACGTCCACGATCGTGATATCGAAAGTCGTTCTGCATACGTCAAGCAAGTGCTTGACCATGTCCGGGGTGACATCGTCCGCCGTGTCCCTCCGGTGCGTCCCCGGCAATATTCGAAGCTGCGGGGATTGACGATACGGAATGCACGTATCCCAAAGCTCGGACCGCTTCAGCACTCCGGTTTGCAATTTGGACCGAAGCGTCAGGTTGGAGCGGTCCCTCTCCGGCAAATGCAGGCACGCCCGGATTTCCGGGTTTTTCAAATTAAGATCGAGCAGCCCGATCTGGAGCGGAGAATGACGGGCAAGCGCCAAAGCCGTGTTGATCGCCACGGCGGTCGCGCCGTCTTTGCTGGCAGCCGACCATATGGCCGTGACAATACCGGGTCCGGCCGTCGTTGGATCGTTATCCGAATCGTTCACGACGCGAATGATTTCTTCGTCGCTTATTCCCAGCGGCGCGATCCGTATTCCGGCTTCATCCGCCAGACGGTAGAGAATCTCCAGCCACAAGGAGTCATAGACTGTTTCGTCGGGAATGACCGTTATTTTGGCTTGGGGCTGCCGGTTTCGAACCGTTGCGACCCATTCCCAAGGATACGATTCTTGGAACAGGCTCGAATGAAGAACGATTTCATCATATGAACGATCCAATTCGGAGAAAAATGCCGCCTTCTCATGCACAACGGTCAATGAGCCGTCAACCGCCATGGAAGATTGCACAGCCGTCAACAGATCCCCCTGTTTCATTCCGAGAAGCGCGCTCATTTCGATTCATCCCCTTCCGCTGGCAATGTTTTCGACAATAACTCATAACCTGGTGTAACCCGAGCCGGAGAAGTATCCTGCAAAGACAAATCCGGAAGCGCAAGCTTAATGGTTCCCATGATCCGGGCCAACGTGTAAGCTTCGTAAACCTCTTCCGACATAATAAACGTGTTCACATCCGGTTTGCCGTTCGCCGCCCCTCTTACTCTCTGATGCTGCCGGCCGGTCGGTTGGAACGCTGCATCCAAAGAGGCGGTATCCGTCACTTCGGCTCCCTCCGCCGTCCGTACGCCGGCTACTCGTAATCCTTCTATAATTTTGAGAGAGCCGACCAGCTCTCCACCGATTTCCTTCGCTTCGGAAAACTCCACCCATACGTCCACACGGTCGCCTCTGCGAATCATGTTGCTTACGTTTGCGACGTCGTCCGTCTTAAAGGAGATGTAACGTTCCCCGTCCCTCGGCGTAATTTGATCGTCCGCCAGCTTCCAGGGCAATATTTGTTCTTCCGGTCCTATGGGGGCAACCGCCGTCTTTCCGACGACATCCGCCGCTTTCGTGACGGCCCCCGGCTGCAGAGCATTCACAGGTACGGTTGCTTTGCGCAGCATGGACGCGTCGATGATTTCTCCGCTAGCGATAAGTCTCGCCGGCATTAATGCTGCGGTTGTGTCGATTTGCTTCTCCACCCGGTTGGCATACCACGAATAGCCGTACACGGATGCCGCCATCATGGCGATACCCACGATCGTCACGATCCACTTGCGCATAGTAAAAAATCACTCCTGGTCACAAAAATCCTGAAAAAAGAAAACGCCCAGCTACCGCTTTCATTCAAGCGGTAACCAGGCGATGCTTTCGCTCTGTGAAATATTCAACTGCCTAAAATTTAACACAATGAGAAAAGGCTCGTCAACACATTATTTTCGTTGCTGAGGCATAGAAAAATATACCAAAACCCCTGCAACGATATTATTATTAACATAAATTACTTTCAACAACAAGCGAGGTACATATGAAAAAAACGTTTGCGGCGTTATTTTTGTCAACGGGTGCGGCTTTATTGGTCTATGTTATGTCCGGAATTTCTTTGCTCGCGACTACGTTTGTTATATTAATTTGCGCACTGGTTATCGGAAGTTTCATATGGCGCAAAAGCTCGGAAAATAAGCGGCTTGACTTGAAGAGGCGAGTAGTAACCGGTCTTATAGCCGGCGCTCTGGCAACCGCTCTTTATGACGTGTTTCGTTTTTTACTCATTAAAATAACCGGCATTATGTTCTGGCCTTTCGATATTTTTAACATTTTCGGCAAGGCGCTTGTCGGCGCGGAACAGGCCGGTTTCTGGGTTACGATTTTAGGATTCGTATTTCATATCGCCAACGGCATCGGCTTTGGGATCGCTTATACGATTGCCTTCGGCGAGCGGGGCATCTGGATGGGTATTCTTTGGGCCATGATCCTGGAAGCGATGATGGTGACCGTATACCCCGGTTGGCTTGGGCTAAAGGCTTTGGATGAATTTTTGTCGGTGTCCGTATTCGGTCATTTTGTCTACGGAATTACTTTGGGGTACATGGCTAAGAGACTAATTCTTAGGAAGGAGGTTGCCTCTTGAGCGATCAAAGTAGTTTGGCCGCGAAAATTTCGGGTATATGGTGGGTGCGGGTACCTCTTTTGGCAAGAAGGCTATCAACAAAACTGACTCACAATTTGCTTGACGGCTTTTACTTGAATGCTTGGCCGGTCGTTTCCGCTATTGCGCCGCCTCTTGTGCTGTTGTCGGGTTTGGCTGCCGGGTGGCTGGAGCCCGAAAGCAGGCAAGTATTTTCCGAATCACTTACGCTGATGATGCTCATGGCCGCAATCGGCACCATGAGCGCCCAGCTTGGAATGATGTTTCTGCTGGGATATATTGCGGGTGATGTTTTTGCCGGCAGCGCGCTGAAAGATATCATTTCCAGCCCCATACTGTATGGAATACCGAAGATCATTGAATATGCAATCATGGCGATTCTGCTCATCAAGTTTCCCGTGGCTATCAAAATGCTCGCAGCCGAAATCAAGCTGCCGGGCATCCGATTGAAGGCGAAATTCGTGATCGCCGCCATTCTCCACGTTGCATTAACCGGGGTGCTCGTATATTTATGGACGCAGGCGACCCCTGTATTGCTGCGGCCGTTGTTCACATGGCGCGGATTTGATCCGACGGTGCGGGCAATGGCTCCGCTGCAGCAGCATGGGATGGTGATTGTCGTCATCGCGGTTACGGCTTCGGCCGCACGGATGGTGATTCAAGGGTGGACCGCGTTTGAAGCAAATCTCAGCTCCAAGCTGGATCCTCTGCAAGAACGGCTGTTGTCGGCGCCTGTTGTGCAGTCTTTAACCGAGAATCTGAACAAGTGGTTCCTTTTGATCGCGGCGACGATATGGTCTTGTTTATTGCTGTCGGGCGTGTACCAGTCGTTCTTTGATGCGGTTGTGATCGCCGGCGTTACCTTTTGCCTTCTCGGAATAAGGAAAGGAGTCATTCCGTTGCCGCTCGGATTTTGGGCTCGGCTCATGGAACGAATTCCGCTGCTCATACGGCTTGGGATCGGTTTTTTCATTGTTCACTATCTTTCGCAAACGTTATTGGCCGGTCTTATGGGTCAAACGAATACGTTCAGACCGGTCCTGTATTTAACCGTGGTTTCGATGATTATCATCTTTTTGCTCACTCCGGGTACGGCGGAGAAACCGGTCAAGGAAGGGGATGAGCAAAAGACATGATGCGCAGGTGGACCGTAATACCGATTTTCATCGTCTTTTTCGCGTTGTTTCCCGAGATTGCGTATGCGGATAACTGCAGCAGCTTGGGCGATTGCTTCGGCACGCTTAGAGCCGCGGTTGCCGCGACAGTCGGCCTTGCCATATTTGCCACCATCCTCAGCATCGGTCTTGATTTTATTCCTATTGTCGGCACTGCGAAAGGGATTATCGAATCCATCACCGGAAGAGACCTGATAACCGGAGAAGAATTGGCCAAATGGGAAAGGGCCATGGGCATTATTCCGTTCGTCGGAGCGGTGCCGGGGCTGGTGAAGCTAGGGAAGCTGGGCGACGATCTGGCCGATGCAAGCAAGGCGATGGATACGGTTGGCGAGGCAGGCAGTTCCCTTAAAAAGGTGGACTATGGAGACCACTATACGAAAGTTGACGGCAAGAAAGCGTTGAAACCCGACATTGAGTACACAACCAATGAAGGTTACCGCTATACAACCGATAGTAACGGAAGAATAGCGAGCGCGGAGGCCAATTTGCAGCTTGGTAAAGCAGACCGGAATAAATATGCGCAAAGGAAGGTCGGCGGGGAGGACAGGTTATCGAGCGATGACGGCGGACATCTGGTGGCGAGCATTTTCAAAGGTTCCGGCGAAATTGACAACATGGTACCGATGGATGCTACACTGAACAGGAGCGAGTATAAAGTGTTGGAGAACACTTGGAAAAAGGCTTTAGAAGAAGGCAAAACGGTTGAAGTCAGAGTTGAACCTATATATAGCGGGGACTCGGCCCGTCCTTCGAAATTTGAAGTGGAATATAAAATCGACGGCAAGAAATATGAAGTGAATTTAACGAATTATGAAGGGGGTCCGTAAATTTGGAAACAAAACAAATGGAAGCTTTATACCAAAAAATAGCCAACGTCTTGAATAATATGATTCCGGAAGATTGGAAAAAGATCTTGCTGTACGCGGAGTTCAGAGAAGGATTTTCTCAAGTGTTTTTTTATTACTATCCGCAGGAAAACCGGGGAAAACCGGTATATAGCTTGGATATAACGGATATTTTTAATGTGGATAGACGTCATCACAAAGGTTTAAAGCAAGAGCTCTATGAATGCTTCGAGCAGCTTTGGAATGAATTCAAGGCGCAGGAACAAGAGCAATGGACGAGTTTAACTTACACGTTAGATAACACGGGCCGAATGAAAATCGACTATGGGTATGAGGACATTTCGCAAATAAGCCCTGTTGAGAAACAAGAGAAGTGGGAAGCTCGATATTTAGACTGAAACCTATGACGGCATAATATTTATAATATAAATGACATAAAAATCCGTTTGGCAAACATAGGGCATGCACTGCACTTTATGCAAGCAAGGAGGAGTTTGAATGTCCTTATTTGACAAATTTAAACAGGGTGCATCCGAGGCTGCAAAAAAAGCGCAACAAACCGTTGAACTTACCCGTTTAAAGACACAAATTTCCGTGAAAGAGAAGGAAATCGAGAAGAGCTATAACTTCATCGGCAAAGCGGTTTTTGAAGCATTTTCGAAAGGGGATATGTCCCAGTCCGAAAGTGAAGTTCGTGCCGTATGTCAGCTCATTTCTCAGTTGAAGCAAGAGATAAAGTTACTGGATCAAAAAATTATCGACGTTCGAAATGAAAAAGAGTGTGTTTGCGGTACATCCGTCTCGGCAAACGCCAAATTTTGTCCCGAGTGCGGGAATAAATTTGACTACGGCACAAATCTTGAGGACTGAGCGGACTGCTCGTCGACGAATACAATGTCAAGCTCGCATCACAGACCATTCTTCCAACGAAAACAACGGCTCCGCCTTCATGTCGAGCGGGGTGAATTCTCCGCGTTTCCACTTCAAATAAGCGGCCGCGGCGATCATGGCCGCATTGTCCGTGCACAGCGAAAGAGGCGGCACCGCGAGCGGGATGCCGGTTTCATCGCAGGCTTCGCTAAGTTTGGCGCGCAGCCCTTTGTTCGCGGCCACACCGCCGCATAGCAGCAATTGCTCGGCGCCGAATTCCTTCGCGGCGCGGAGCGCCTTCGTCACAAGCACGTCGACGGCGGAGTTCTGGAAGCCGAGGGCAAGTCCGGCTTTATTGACGACGTCGCCCTTCATCTTCGCTTGATTTACGACGGCAAGCACCGCGGACTTGATGCCGCTGAAGCTGAAATCGTACGACTCCTGCTCCAGCCAGGCGCGCGGAAGCTCGATTTCCTCGTCGGCTTCCTGCGCAAGCTTGTCCACGTATGGGCCGCCCGGGTACGGAAGTCCCATGGCGCGCGCGACTTTGTCGTACGCTTCGCCGACGGCGTCGTCGCGCGTTCGTCCGATGAGGCGGAAGCGGCCTTCAGATTCGACATGCACGAGCTCCGTATGCCCGCCGGACGCGACAAGCGCGACAAGCGGATAGCGCAGCTCCTGCACCAGCGCGTTCGCATAAATATGTCCGGCAATGTGGTGCACGCCGATAAGCGGCAGCTCAAGCGCGAACGCAAGGGCCTTCGCCGCGACGATGCCGACGAGCAGCGACCCGACAAGTCCCGGGCCTTGCGTCACCGCGACGGCGGTCAAATCGCGCAGCTCCACGCCCGCTTCCCGCACCGCCTCTTCCATGATGCGGGTCATCGTCTCCACGTGCTTGCGCGACGCGATTTCCGGCACGACCCCGCCGAAGCGCCGGTGCGTCTCAATCTGGCTCGAGACTATGTTCGAGAGAATATTCGTTCCGTTCTCCACCACCGCGACCGATGTTTCGTCGCAGCTCGTCTCCACCGCCAAAATGAGGCACCGTTCGCCGTTCGTTATGTCCGTTGCCATCCTCCGGCCTCCTTTCGTTACACTTATCGTTATAAAAATGCCTCCATACAGTCGTAACCGGAGTTTGTCCGGTTACGACCTGGCCAACAGCCGATTTCGACTCGCTTAACCGGAGTTTGTCCGGTTACGACCGGGCCAACAGCCGATTTCGGCTCGCTTAACCGGAGTTTGTCCGGTTACGACCGAGCCAACAACCGATTTCGACCTTATACCGCCGGCAAATCCGCCCACATGATCAAAGCGTCCTCGCCGTTGTCGGAGTAGTACCCGCGCCGCACGCCGACACCGCGGAAGCCGAACTTCGCGTACAGCCGCTGCGCAACAACGTTGCTCACCCGCACCTCGAGCGTCATGCGCGCCGCGCCGAGCCGGTACGCCTTCACGGCCAACTCGGCCAGCAGCCGCTCGCCGAGCTTGCGGCCGCGATAAGCCGCACGCACGGCAATATTCGTAATGTGCGCTTCATCGATAATGATCCACATCCCGCCGTAGCCGATGATGCGCCCTTCGTACTCCATCACTGTGTAATGGGCAAAATGATTTTGCGTCAACTCGTTCATAAACGCCGCTTCCGACCAAGGAGCGGTGAACGATTCCACCTCAATCTCGCATATCGCCGGAATATCCTGCTGCCGCATCATGCGAAACGTCACATCAGGCGCTGTCGCCGCCATCGTCTACTACCTTCCTCTCGTTATTCCGGTGCGCGGGCGATCAATTTCGCCTCCGCCTCGGCAAGCTGCGTATAATTCGGCGCGAGATCGTGCGGATCGCGCACCAGCGCCGCCGCCCCGTGCCTGCGCGCCACGGCGGCGATATCCCGCGCCCGCATCGCATGCGGCACGCGCAGCGCCACCGTGCCGCTTCCCTCGGCAGCGGCGCCGACCTCGCCGGCGAACGAATCCTCGTCGCCGACGACGAACACAACCGCGCCCGGCCGTTCCGGCGCGCGCATCACCTGTTCCGCATACCCCCGGAACAGTTCAATGCCGTCGGCGCGCACTCGCGACCACGCGCCGCCAACGTCCACGGCGTACACCGCCGTGTAGGCTTGCCCGCGCCGCGCGTCCAGCGCCGGCACCACCCAAGCCGGGGCGCTCACAGTCGGCGACGCGCCGCAAGCCGCCAACCAGCCGCCGAGCGACAGCGCCTCCAAGCTCGACACCGCATACAGCGGCAGTCCGAGCGACCACGTGAACGTCTTCGCCACCGTAACGCCGATCCGCACGCCCGTGTACGATCCAGGGCCCACGCCGATCGCAACCGCACGCAAGTCGCGCGTACGCACCCCGCATCCCTTCATCAATTCATCGATTTCCGGAAGCAGCCTGACGGAATGGTTCCGCTCCGAAAGCGACTGCGTCTCTCCCAGCACTTTGTGCCCCTCGACAATTGCGACCGACATCGCGGCCGTCGACGTATCCATCGCGAGCACCGGCCCGTCTGCAAGCCCTCGGCCCGCCGCGGCTGCGCCCGCTCTCACATCACTCACTTGCCAGTACCCCCAATTCCGCCAACTTCCCGCACCATGCCTCATACCCGAAGCCGCGGGGCGTCAGCGCAAACTCCCGCTCCGTCGCCCCCAGCACCGAAATATACATATCCAGCCGTTCGTCGGGCAGCAGCTCCGGAATGCGGCTCGCCCACTCGACGACCGTCACGCCGCTCCCGAAAAAATACTCCTCCAACCCGAGCTCCTCCGCCTCTTCCGGCGAAACCCGGTACACATCCATATGATAAAAAGGCATCCGCTCGCCCTCATATTCCTTAATAATCGTAAATGTCGGCGAATTTACCGTCTCCTTCACACCGAGCGCTTTCGCCAACGCTTGCGAGAATCTCGTCTTTCCCGCGCCGAGGTCGCCGTCAAGCGCAAGCAGGTGCCCCGGACCCGCCCGCATGGCAAGATGCTTCGCGAGCCGCTCCGTCTCGTTCTCGCTTCCGGCGTAAAACCTGTACCGCTTCCCCGCCATCGCCCGCAACCCCTTCCATGGGAAAAATGTTCCCGCCAATCTCAACTAAGCAAAGTGATTGTACCCGCGCTTGGCGACCGCTTCAACCCGTCCGTCAGCCGTCAACAGCTCCACCCCGGGCTCGCCCTCCCGCACTTCGCCGATCACCGCCGGAGCGCACCCCGCATCGGCCAGCGCCGCAAGCAGCGCGTTGGCGCCTTTCCGTGGCGCCGTGCCGACGAGCTGGTAATCCTCGCCGCCGTACAAAATAAAGTCCAAAGCATCCCTGCCGACGTCCGCAGCATACCTCGCCAACGCGCCGTCCACCGGAATCACGGAAGCATCCAATGCGATCCGGACGCCTGATGCTTCCGCGATCTCCCACGCTTCGCTCGCGAGCCCGTCGCTGATGTCGTTCAACGCGTGCGCAAGCCCCACCGACATCGCAAGCACGCGGCCCGCCGCCACTTGCGGATCAGGCCTGCGGTGCGCCCGAATCAGCTCCGCGTACGGCAGGTCGCCTTCGACTTCCTGTTCGGCCGGCAGCCGACGACGCATCAAATAATCGAGGCCCGCCGACGACAGGCCTAGCGCCCCCGTCACGAAGACGACGTCGCCGGCCTTGGCGGCGGAGCGCAGCAGCGCGCGCTCCCGCTCCACGCTCCCGACCGCCGTTACCGTGACGACGAAATGCTGCGGGGACGATGTCGTGTCCCCGCCGATCAACGCGACGCCGTATTTCGCGGCGCACGCGTATAACCCCTCGTACAAGCGCTCCGCCCGCTCGGCGGAAAACCCCCGCGGCACGCTAATCGCCGCAAGCGCGTACAGCGGCTCCGCGCCCATCGCCGCCAAATCGCTGATGTTGGACGCCATCGCCTTCCAACCCGTGTCCTCGTCGCGCATCGTCCACGGGAGGAAGTGCACCGTCTCCACCATCGTATCGCACGTCAGCACCATGTGTTTCCCCGGAGCCGGCTCCACGACCGCCGCGTCGTCGCCGACGCCGACCACAACTCCCGTTCGCTTCGAACCGCCCGCGCCCGCATCCGCACGCCCAGCCGTCAACCGCCGGATTAACGCAAATTCGTCCATGAAGCACCGCCTGTTATCCGTTCCTTAATTCCCTTGTGTTCCCTCATTATATCGGCAGAAAGCGGCGGCAAGCAAGGGAGGGGACTTTCCCCGCTTGCAAAAAGGCGCCCCCGGCAGCATCTCGCCGGCAGGGCGCCTTCCTCCAAACTTACATCCGCGTCGCAGCTTTGCCGACCTCGGTCAGCTCCTGAACCCGAACCGTCATCGATTCGCGCGGCTGGTCGCCTTCCTCGTGCACCGTCGCCATCTGCGTCGTAGCGTCGACGCTGTCGATCCACACTTGTTTCCCGTTCATCTCCACTTGGAATCTTTCGGGGCTCTCGATAATTTCTTTCGCGCGGTTAACATCCATGTCCAGTACCTCCGTTAGTCATCGGCTGGCAGCCGTAGTTCAACCTGTAGTGTTTCCAGCTCCGCCAAAATTATCCGGCCCACGGCAACGGGCTCCTCCAGCCTCTGAGCATAAACTAAGTCTTTCCAATGAAAAAATGTTTTGTTTTGGTAACGCTGTCTTACTCAAAATGTGGCTTCGCACCGTTTGGTGTGACGCTGAAAAGCGCATAATAGATATCAAAATTAGGAGGACATCCCATGCATACGATTTGGAAAGGCGCCATCTCGTTCGGACTTGTGAATATACCTGTTAAAATG
The DNA here is from genome assembly GCF_016482785.1 of Paenibacillus alkalitolerans. Lineage (GTDB taxonomy): Bacteria > Bacillota > Bacilli > Paenibacillales > YIM-B00363 > Paenibacillus_AE > Paenibacillus_AE alkalitolerans. The sequence goes on from NZ_JAEMXM010000034.1 coordinate 50,661, forward strand.
TATGCCGCGACCGAGGACAAAGACATCTCGATGAGAATGCTGCACAGGGACTGCGGCACGCCGATCTCGTATTCGAGACGGTGCCCCAACTGCGAAATGCCGGTGGAGAACGAGGCGATCGTGAAAGGCTTCGAGTATGAGAAAGGACGTTTCGTCAGATTCGAGAAGGATGAGCTTGACGCACTGGCGGCGGACGCTTCCCGCGAAATTAAAATTTTGGATTTCGTCGATTTGGAGGAGATCGATCCGATTTATTTCCAGAAGACGTACTATTTGGGCCCCGGAGATACGGGCGCCAACGCGTACGGTTTGCTGCAGCAGGCGCTTAAAGACACCGGGAAAATCGGCATCGCCCGGGTGACGATCCGCAACAAATCGTCGCTCGCGGCCATCCGGATCGTGGGCAACTGCATCTCGATGGAGACGATTTTTTATCCGGATGAAATTCGCCCGGCGGCGCAAGTGCCGAACCTGCAGACGACAATGAACGTGAGCGACAAAGAACTGACGATGGCGAAGATGCTCATCGAGCAGTTGTCCGTTCCGTTCGAGCCGGAGAAGTACCACGACGAATACCGCGAGCAAGTGATGGAGCTGATCGAGAAGAAGATTGCCGGCGAAGAGATCGAGATCGCTCCGGAACCGCGCCGGACCAATGTGATCGATCTGATGGCCGCGCTTCAGGCAAGCTTGGAAGCGGCGAAAGACAAATCGCCCGATGTGGCGGCGGCGACGGACAGAGGCGCTGCCGGAGCAGGTGCGCCGGGTGCGGGTGCGGGTGCGGGTGCGGCCAAGCCGAAGCGCACGCGGAGGAAGGCCGCCGGAGCCGAGGACGACGCGAAAGACGGCGCCGGGAAGGAGCCGGCGCGCCGGAGATGAGCAAGCCCGTCTTGCCGCGGGAGCCGTTCGGCCCGATCTCGCGCGACGATATTCCGAAGGGCGACGAATGGGGATATCAGCTGAAATGGGACGGCGTCCGGGCGCTGGCGATCGTGGATGACGGGGAAGTCGAGCTGTATTCGAAGAAGCTGCTGCGCAAAGACGCGACATATCCGGAGATCGTCCGCACGCTTCGGCGATTGAAGGGAACGTTCCTGCTCGACGGGGAGATCGTATACTTCGATCCGGTCGAGCAGCGGCCGGTGTTCCAGAAGGTGCTGCAGCGCGAACGCACCCGCACCGCCGCGGCGCTTGCGCGCAGCAGCGAGGAGCAGCCCGTGTGCTACGTGCTGTTCGACCTGCTTCATATCGGCCGCGACGACATCCGATACCGGTCTTACAGCGATCGTCTCGCCGCGCTGCGCGAAGCGTTTCCGCCCGGCGGCGATTCCGCGCTGCTCGTGACCGACCTGTTCTCGGACGGCGAGACGCTGTGGAATTGGGTCGAAGCACACCGGTGGGAGGGCATCGTGAGCAAGCGCTTGTCCGCGCCGTACCGCGAAGGGAAGAATCATCAGGACGCGTTCAAGAAGCGCGTCATCCAGCGCTACGACGTGACGGCCGTTGGCGTAACGATCCGCGAAGGCCGCGCGGCGAGCCTCGTTACCGTGTACGACGGCGCCTACTTCGGCCGCGTATCGCTCGGGCTGAACGGCCGCAGCCGTTCCGCCCTGGACGCTTATGCCGCTGCGCACCGCGCCGAAGCGATGCCGTTCCGCGCCTTGCCCGCGGACCTCAAGCGCGAAACGGTCGCCTGGCTCGCGCGACCGTTCAAGCTCTCCGTCACCGGTCTGGAGGTGACGCCTGACGGGCTGCTTCGCCATCCGAAGCTCGCCGATCCGCCCGCGCTCGAGCGCTTCCTCGCCGCAGCGTTAGAGTCTCCCGGCCCGACCCAGCGATAGGCTCGCTCGTCTCTTCCCGCTCGAGTCCACCGCGTCCGTCCCCGGGCTCGAGTTAGGGTCAAAAGTTGACCTTAATCGCCGAAATAGGGTCAATTTTTGACTGTATTCATTGTCCGGGCGCGCATTTTTCCAGGCGAGTTGGCGGATTAGGGTCAATTATTGACCCTATGGAGACTCCGTAATCCCAGCCAGCCAAACGTAAGGTCAGATATTGACCCTATCCACAAAAATAAGGTCAATATTTGACCCTCTGAATCAATACCTGACAAATAACTTCATTTTTTGAAGTTATTGCGCGCTCGACATCCGCCCGATTTCAGACAAACCGCCATCAGCCATCAACCAACGACCGAAACGAAAGGAGGCGCGCGACCGACCATGGCAACCGCTTCGAAAGACAAAGGGGTCATCACGATCGACGGACACGAGATCATCGTGACGAATCCGAACAAACCGCTGTGGCCGGAAGAGGGCATCACAAAGCTCGAGTTCCTCGACCGGCTCATCGCGTTGTCGCCGTACCTGCTCCCATATACCGCGAACCGCTACTTGACGACCATACGGTGGCCGCACGGAATTCACGACGAATCGTTTTATCAAAAAAATTGCCCCAAAGGCGCGCCGGAATTCGTGCGTACGGCGCAGCTCGGAGGCGTCAATTACGTCGTGCTCGACTCGATTCCGACGCTGCTGTGGCTCGGCAATCTAGCGTGCCTTGAATTTCATCCTTCGTTTCATTACATCAACGACGAACTCCCCGCGGAATGGCTGATCGACATCGATCCGTCCGTGGAGGAGGAGCCGCGCATCATGCGCGCCGCCAAAATCGTCGTAGACTTGCTGCACTCGCTCAACATCCGCTGCATCCCGAAGACGTCGGGCGCCACCGGCGTGCAAATTTACGTTCCGATCCGCCGCGGCTACACGTTCGAGCAGCTGCGCAAGATCGGCAAGTTTCTTGGGGACTTCCTCGTCCAGTCGCATCCGAAGCTGTTTACGATCGAGCGGATGAAGAAAGACCGCGGCGACTTGATCTATTTCGATTATTTGCAGCACTGGTACGGGAAAACGCTCTCCGCGCCCTACACCCCCCGCGCCAAACGGGGAGCAACCGTCTCGACGCCCCTCTTTCCGGATGAATTGGACAAGGGAATCACGCCGAAGGATTTCCACCTCCGCAACATCGAGAACCGTCTTACCCGCCTCGGAGACATTATCCGCACCGTCGAGCCGCAGTCTCTGGATCACGTGCTCTCCATATTAAAGTAGCGGGGACACAAGCCTTCCCAACGCTTCCTTCACCTTCTGAATGACGGGACGGTTGGCGAACGAGGCGAGCGTCACCTCCACACTGTCCGACATATCGCGCATGAAGTCGTCCGCAAGCTTGCCGATCGTGCCCGCATCGAACACGGCCGCAATGATTTCAAAATTGCTGTAAAAGCTTCGCAAATCCATATTCGCCGTACCTACACATGCAAAATGGCTGTCAACGACGATCGTCTTGGCATGGATGAAACCTTTTTGATACCGGTATATCTTCACTCCCGCCTGCAGCAGCTCATCCACATAAGAAAGCGACGCCCAGAGCGTCAACCGGTTGTCGGCCACTCCGGGGATGACGATGCGGACGTCCACCCCAGCGATAGCCGCCGTCTTCAAAGCCATAATAATGCTGTTGTCGGGAATAAAATACGGACTCGTTATGAGAATGCGCCGCTCCGCCGAGGAGAATGCCGAGAAGAGTACTTCCTGAATCGCGTCCGCATCGGTGTCCGGTCCGTCAGGCAATATTTGCAGCGCCTCGGTTCCCTGGACGTCGTGCTTCGGGAACAGGGCGTCCGAATATTCGAGCCGCTCCTCGCTGACGAACCTCCAATCGCTGATGAACGTTCTCTGGAGTCCGTACACCGCATCTCCGCGTATGTGTAAGCAGGTATCCCGCCAGAACCCAAGCTTCTTATCTTTACCCAAGTACTCGTCGCCGATATTGATTCCGCCGATATAGCCCCAATAACCGTCAATGATCGTAAGCTTCCGGTGGTTTCTGTAGTTGATGCGTTTGTCAAAAAAGGCGATATGGGCCGGAAGGAAGCATTTGACCTGCGCCCCCGCGTCACGCAGCTCATTCCAGAATGTATTGGGCGTTGAATAGGAGCCGATCCCGTCGTAAATGATGCGCACCTTCACTCCTTCCAGCGCTTTGCGGATCAGCGCTTTCTGGAATGTGCGGCCGACGTCGTCGTCATTCCATATATAATAGAGAAGATGGATATGGTCTTTCGCGCGCTCGATCCGTTGAAGCATATGTTTATACGCGGCTTCCGCCGATGAAAGCACTTCGGTCGCATTCCTTATTGTGACCGGCGCATCCGGAAAGCTTCGCAGCATGCCGAACAGCCGTTTCTGTCCGTGCATGGCCGGATTCGGGAAATGCTCCGGCGATTCGACGGACGGCAGCCGCCACATGCGCTGCCTCTTGCCTTCCTCCGCCGCCGCGCGGCTCTTCCTGCGCACCTTCCTGCGGCGCCCGTATTCTTTCGCGAGAAAATAATACATGATGAAACCGACCAGCGGAAACATGACCAAGATCGACAACCAAGCGACGGCTTTGGACGGACGACGAAACTCTGCCGCCATGATCGTAATGAATTGGAATAAATACAGCACCAAAATGACGACGAGCCAAATCAATCGTCCCACCCCCTAAGCTTACTCATGGTTTGCTGTTTCTTTCGAAGCACGCCGATGCAACGAAAAAACTCCGCTTCGTCTTACGGAAGCGGAGATTGGTTGTAAGAAAAACTTCCGCTGAATGACGTACCCGCAAGAAAAACTTCCTCTATTCGCGGTCTTGCTTCTATGCATGTGCTTCGAAGAAGTTTTTCTTTAAGTACATCGATAGAAGTTTTTCTTAAGATTCGCTTAATTTATAGTCTGCGCAAGACGGCTTTTCGCGATTTTCAAATAGCCGTACACGTTCTGCAGCTCGCTGTCTTCCACAAAGCGAAGCCGCATGGAACCTGCCTCTTCCAGTATATACGGTTTTAACGCCGCGGCTCCCCCGCCGATTACGTAAAAGCATTGGATATCGGGGTATTTGTTCCACCGCTTCTTGATCAGCTCGACCATCTTCCGCGCGGCGCGCGTAAAATAGGAGTCGACAATGCCTCGAATATCCGCCTGCCCTTCGCCGATTCGTTGAATCGTATAGTTGCGGTTCTTGATTCGCTGCACAAGCTTCGCACGGCTCGGGAACGTGTAGCCGTACATATCTTCAACATCGCGGATGATGCCGTCCAAATACGTGGACATCCCCATCTGTTCGCCGTGGCTGAAATGATTGTCGACCGAAAGCCGCTTCACAACGGGGAAATCCGTCGTCAATGCACCGATTTCGCACACTCCGATGCAGCCGTAGTACAGTTCTTCTTCCTTCACCTGGAGCGTTTCATGCGTCGCCATATGATATACGGCCGCCGCTCCTTCGATCGCAACGACGGCTTTCCGGATGACGACCTTCACTTTCCGTCCTTTAAACCGGGGGGTCGAATGGAACGTCACTTCATGCTCGCCGGCGAGCCGCTCCTCGAACGTTCGGTTGAACTTGGCGTACGTGCGGACCGGGAGTCCGGTTCCGACGACATACTCCACCTCTTCGGCGGCATTGTTAACGGCGCTGCCGTACGCTTGCGACATGATGCCGGCATAGGCCAGCGCGGTGAGCGCCACAATGAGCGACTGGTCGGATACCGCTTTATTATCGGTTTCCTCGAGCTCGAAATTGTCTTCATGCTCGACGGCCAATGCGCCTACGAAATAACGCCTGCCGTTCTTCCCGAGAGACGGACTGTGAACGGATACGTCCAAAGCTTGCAAAGGCGACTCTTCTTCTTGAAGCACCAGACGTTCATATCCCGGCGCAATTACGTTCGGAACGACAATCGGCTCCCGAATGCCTTCCAACACAATTTTAACACTATCATTGCCCACATCAATACCGACTAACTTTGCCATTCTTCATCTTTCCTCCTTCCGATGTGCAACCCGATGAAGATCGAAGCGAAAAACCTTACAAGTCATTGAAATTTCGAGATTGTTCGACGAAATTCCTGCTTTTTCTCTATTTTACTGGGTATTTTTTCTTAGATAGCAGGAAAATCGTCGAAATATGGCGAATATTGCTAAGGCTTTTCTTGACAAAAACGCTCATACTATTTGAGTCAAGCGAATACTTCAACTGACCTAAGGAGACGATATGCTTCCCCATTGGAAAGAGAAAAAGCTGACACTCGTTGTAATCCCTGAAGCGAACAGCCAGGTGCGGCAATTCCGGTTGCCGGTTCTCTGGATGTATTTGATTCCTGCCGCCCTGCTCATTCTTGTCGCCATTACGGCGGCTCTGGCACTGCTTCAAGGCGTAATGCTCAACACCAACGGCCAATTGAAAGCCAAATGGGACATTGACCGCGAATCGATGGAAAAGCTTGTAGCAGCCAAAGATCAGGAAATCCAACAGCTTCAAAGCGAGTTTGTAAAGCTGCTCGCCGAAGCCGATCAGATGCGGTCGAAAGTGGAAGATTTGCAAGGCTTGGAACAAGAATTGCTGTCCATCACGGAAAGCGGCGGCCCGGCCAACAAACCCGGCAATAAAGCGGTTCCCGTCGCGGTCAACGCTAAAGCAAGCCTCACGCAGGAAACCGAATCCGTCGGCGGCGAGCTTTATCCGATCGAATCCGAAGACTTGCTCGCCCGGTCCCAAGAGACCCGCGTGGAAATGCAGACGCTCGGCGGCGAAACCGAAAGGCTTCAAGCCGCTCTCCATGAAGCGAAGAAGGATGCGGAACGCCTCGCTTACATACGCAGCATAACGCCGTCCATCTTCCCGACGGAGTCGAAGCGGATCACCTCGATGTTCGGATACCGCAAAGACCCGTTCACACGCCGCTCGGCGTATCACCGCGGCATCGATTTTTCCGGCGATGTGAACGATCCGGTGTACGCGACAGCCGCAGGAAAGGTGAGCCGCACCGGATATGACCGCGCGATGGGAAACTTCGTGTTCGTCAATCACGGCAACGGCTTGGAAACCGTGTACATGCATTTAAATAAAGTTTTAGTGGACCATGGCCAACGCGTTGCGAAGGGCGAGAAGATCGGTCTGCTCGGTTCCACGGGACGCAGCACCGGGCCGCACCTTCACTACGAGGTACATAAACATGGCGCAGCGATCAATCCCAAACCATACTTGCAGCCAGGAAGAAAGGATGACGCGTGATGTTTAAAGGAAAACGCATCGATGTAAGCGCCACCGACACATTGATCGGCGAGGGCAGCGTATTTGAAGGCAAAGTGAAATCGGAGGCAAGCATCAGAATCGAAGGCCGGTTGATCGGCGATATTGAGTGCGAGGGAGACGTTACCATCGGCGAAGCCGGAAATGCCAAGTCGAACATTACCGCACGCAATGTGGTTATCGCAGGAGTCGTTCACGGCAGCGTTACTACCAAGGGGACGCTGACGATTACCGCCACGGGTCAGCTGTACGGCAACACCACGGCGCAAACGCTCGTCATCGCCGAAGGAGCCGTCTTCCAGGGTACGAGCAAGATGGAAGGGAAGCAAGGCGCAGGCAAAGAAGCGAAACCGGAGCCGGAGAAATCTTCTTCCGGGTCCCAATCGTACGGCTCGGTAGCCATGTAATATGCTATGACAACGAAGGGGCTGTCCCAAATGTCATCAAGGATGACTTTGGGACGGCCCCTTGCTTTACCGATGCTTTCTCAACGGAGCTGCCGTGGATACTATAGGGTCAATAAAGAGACTGTCGACTCTTTGTTGACACGAACTTGCAGCCGAAATTTTTCGCTTACAGCACATGTATCCGGCACTTTCGGCCCGCTTCGCCTTACTAACCGGAGAAACTCCGGTT
>NZ_JAEMXM010000035.1 GCF_016482785.1 Paenibacillus alkalitolerans
AGGGCTTTCTTCAAAGTGTCCACCAACAAGGTCACAGTTCAAGGGCAAGGCGGCTTCAAATTACGCTTACTTATTGCTTCTTCAAATCCTCGATCGAACCGATTTCCATATACGACGGGACGACAAGGCCGATCTTTGTCCCGTTCAGGTTCGGTCCCAAATCTTCGAATTTTCCGTTGAATTCGTCATAATAGTCCTTATGCGTCGTCGGCAGCCATGCGGCAACCATCGCGTCGGCATCGCCGCCCGCAACTCCCGACCACATCGGACCGGCTTCCACCTGCAGCATTTCCACCTTGTAACCGAGACGGCTTTCCAATACGTTCTTAACGACATTGGTGCTGGCGATTTCCGAATCCCAAGCGACATAGGCCAGTGTAAGCTGCTTGCCTTCGGCTTTCGGGATGTCCTTCGTCCAAGCGTCCGCTTTATCGGCGTTCGCTTCCACCCATTCGGCTGCGGCTTCTTCCGGTTGTTTGCCGTCTTGAATCGAAACCATTACCTTGGCCATTTCGTCAGGCGTCCATTCGAAGTTATCCAAGAACGCGTACGCCGACGGATGATCGTCTTTCAGACCCGTGCGGACAATCGTATGAATTTGTTCGTCACCGCCGTATACGCCCTTCGGATCCTCCAAATATTTCAATTCGTATTTGGCGAACATCCAATGGGGAGTCCAGCCGGTAACGATGATCGGCTTTTTATCTTCATACGCCTTGTCCAGCGCCGCGGCCATCGCGGTGCCCGACCCTTCCACCAATGTCCAGTCCGTCAGGCCGTACTCCTCGACCGCCGAGGCGGTAGCCTTCATGAGTCCTGCGCCGGGGTCAATGCCGATGATCTCGTAATTTACTTGATCCCCGACAAAACCGGAATCGCTTGCCGCGGGTGCGGAACAAGCCGATATCGCAGCGACAGATACGGCTAAAACCGCCGCCGGCAAAAATCCTCGAAACATCTTTTTTCTGATTGACATGTCAACCTCTCCTTTGTTTGTTGCTTCGAATTATATTTTGAGTAATCCGGTCCAGCAAAATCGCAAGTATGACGACGGCAAGACCGGCCTCGAAGCCTTCCCCTATTTTCAATTGCGTGACGGCGCGGTAAACGTCCGCCCCAAGTCCTTTCGCTCCGATCATGGAAGCGATGACCACCATGGAAAGCGAAAGCATTATCGTTTGATTGATCCCCGCTACGATCGTGGGAACAGCTATGGGAAGCTGAACCTTCACCAATTTTTGCATCGGGGTCGACCCGAACGCGTCGGCCGCCTCCGCCAAATCCGCCGGCACTTGCCGGATGCCTAAGTTCGTCAAGCGGATCGTCGGCGGAACCGCGAAGATCACGGAAGCGATTACGCCCGGACCGACGCCAAGCCCGAAGAAGAAGATGGCCGGAATCAAGTACACGAAGGCAGGCATCGTCTGCATGAAATCGAGAATCGGCGTCAAGGCGTTCTGTATGGCGTCTTTTCTTGCGCTAAGAATGCCGAGCGGGACTCCGATCACTATCGAAATGAGCGCGGACGTGATGACCAGAGCCAATGTGTCCATCGTGCTTTCCCAATAGCCGAGATTATGAATCAATAGAAGTCCTGCAAGAGCAAACAATGATAAACGCCATTTCCCGATCACATACGATATGACCGTCAAAATAAAGATCATGATCAGAGGATGCGGGAAGTGGAACCAGAAAGCGAAAAAATCGACGGTTCCCCGGATCGAAAGCTTAATGCCGTCAAAGAATAAAGAAAAATTATCCATCAACCAGTCTACAAACGTCTCCACCCATTCAGCGAGCGGTATTTTCCATTGCATTGGAAATCACCTCCCGGCTTTGAAGGTTGATTTGGCCCGCGAGTGCTCCAAGCACGGCGCCTTTCACGATAATGCCGAGCAGCCGCCCTTCTTCGTTGGTTACCGCCACCGGATATTTCGACCTGCCGCAAATTTCAAACAGCTCGTGCAGCAGCGTTTCGGGACGCACCGTCTCCACTTCGGAGATGGCGATTTGCTCGAGCTGCAATCCGTCTTTCACCGCGTTCGATGCATCGTCCGCCGTAACGACTCCTAGAAGCTTCTTTTTCTTGTCCACTACATAAAGTGTGGAGACGCCGCTTTCGCGCATCAATTGAAGCGCAACCCGAGGTCCGCGGTCCGGGCCGATCGTTTCCGGACGACGCATCACGTGGGCGGCTGTCAGCACCTTGGACAGATCGACGTCCTCCACAAACCGCTCGACGTATTCATTCGCCGGATTAATCATAATTTCTTCCGGAGTCCCGATTTGAACGATCGCTCCGTCTTTCATCAAAGCGATTCGGTCTCCGATTCGCAATGCCTCGTCCAAGTCGTGAGTGATGAAGACGATCGTCTTCTTCATCTTCGTTTGCAGCTCCAGCAGTTCGTCCTGCATATCCTTGCGGATGAGAGGATCCAGTGCGCTGAACGCCTCGTCCATCAGCAAAATATCCGGATCGTTCGCCAACGCGCGCGCCAGCCCGACCCTCTGCTGCATCCCTCCGCTTAATTGATCGGGATAGCTGTTTTCCCAGCACTCGTCCAGCCCGACAAGCGCGAGCGCGTCCATTGCTTTGGCTCTCCGTTCCTTCTTATCCACTCCTCGGACTTCAAGACCGTATTCCACGTTCTGAATAACCGTCCGATGAGGGAATAACGCGAATTTTTGAAATACCATGCTTATTTTTTTTCTGCGTACTTGTCTTAACTGCTCCGGGCTCATCTTGACGATGTCCTGTCCTTGGATGAGCACCTGCCCCCTTGTCGGTTCGATCAGGCGGTTCAGCAGACGGACCAGGGTCGATTTTCCGCTCCCCGACAATCCCATGATCACGAAAATTTCTCCGGGTTCGACGGAGAACTGCGCCCGTTTGACGCCGACGGTCAGTTTCGTTTGTTTATAAATCGCTTCTTTGGATACCCCTTGCTCGAGCAATGGAAACGCTCTTTCCGGATCGGTTCCGAAAACTTTCGTTAACTCCTTCACTTCAATAATGGGCACTCGTTTCACCTCATCTTTTTCTGTAACCCCCGAAAATTACATGGCCGCATGGGCAGCTTTCACTGAATTAAGTGTATCGAACAAGGAAAATCGAGGTCAAAGCTCAAAACAGTACGTTAAGTACGTACAGTAAAAACTTTACGTACAAAACATGCCGAATACTCCCGTTTCCTTACAATTCCTTTCCGAACGCTTTCTTTACATTGAAAATTATATTTTCTACAATGAGTCGTAACAGCCGATAACGGAGGAACTCGCCATGAATCCATGGGAAGGTATTACCGAACAACAGGCATCAACCATTCATAAAGCGAGAAAGAGAGTCATAGAATCGATTGGCGCCAACATGGATTTGTATGGAGTGACTCACTCCACCGGTCATTTGTACGGACTAATGTTTTTTCAAGACCGGCCGATGACGTTGGATGAGATGGGCGGCGCCATGGAGATGAGCAAAACAAGCATGAGTACGGGCGTCCGTACGCTGCTGGATTTAAAGATGGTGCACAAAGTATGGGAAAAAGGTTCGCGGAAAGATTACTACGAGGTTGAAACCGATTGGTATCAGACATTTGCGGATTTCTTTGTGGTAAAATGGAAAAAGTCGGTCGAAATGAACCTGCAGGCGATACGAAAATCGAAGCAGGAGCTGGAGGGGTTGGCGGCTTCGCATCCCGAAGACGCAGCCCTCGCTGACATTGTCGATAGAGATATTCAGAAGCTCGAAGAAACGATCCGATATTATTTGTGGCTGCTGCGTCTGATCGACACATTTGAGTCGGGTGAAATTTTTAAGTTGGTGCCCAAAGATTAAGTTTGTGCCAACATCCAAGGGGAATACTCATGATTCGTCGTTTTCTCGCTTATTACCGGCCGCATAAGAAGCTGTTCCTGCTTGATTTCAGCTGCGCCGTTATCGTTGCGCTGCTGGAGCTGGCCTTTCCGATGGCCGTTCAATGGATGATCGATTCGCTGCTTCCGTCGCAAAACTGGTCCGCGATCATGTGGGCGGGAGTCGGTCTGCTGCTGTTATATTTAGTCAGTATGGGACTGCAGTTTGTGGTCAACTATTGGGGACACAAGCTGGGTATCAATATTGAGACGGATATGCGACGGCAGCTGTTTAATCACGTGCAGAAGCTGTCGTTTCGTTTCTTTGACAACACGAAGACCGGACATCTTATGTCGCGCATCACAAACGACCTGTTCGACATCGGCGAGCTTGCGCATCACGGGCCCGAGGATCTGTTTATCGCGATAATGACGTTCGTCGGCGCGTTCGGCATTATGGCCACGGTCAATTGGGAGCTGGCGGTCATTACGTTCACGGTCGTGCCGCTGCTTGTTTGGCTGATCGTGCACTTCAACAAGAAGCTGCACCGGGCCGCCACCAACATGTTCGAGCAAATCGGCGAAGTAAACGCACGCGTGGAAGACAGCATTTCGGGCATTCGCGTGGTGAAATCGTTCGCCAACGAAGAGCATGAGCGGACGCGTTTCCATGCGAACAACAATCTGTTTCGTTTAGCGAAGCTGCGTTCTTACTTGGCGATCTCCTACAGCTCGTCCGGGATCTACATGTTGACCCGTCTTATCTCGTTGACCGTGTTGGTTTGCGGAGCATGGTATGCATTCAGAGGGCACTTGACTTACGGTGAATTGGTCGCATTCTTGCTATATGTGAACATCTTCCTCAAACCGATCGATAAGATCAACGCATTAATGGAGAGCTATCCGAAAGGAATGGCGGGCTTTAAGCGGTATTGCGAGCTGCTCGATACGGAGCCGGATGTGAAGGATCGTCCCGAAGCGATCGAGGTCGGCCATTTGCGGGGAGATATCCGGTTTCACAATGTAACCTTCGGTTATGAAGGGCATACGCAGGTGTTGAAAAACATCAATTTGAACATTCGGGCCGGAGAAACAGTGGCGCTCGTCGGACCGTCGGGGGCGGGAAAATCGACGATATGCAGCTTAGTGCCTCGTTTCTATGAAATTGAAGAGGGCAGCGTTACCATCGACGGTATCGATATCCGGGATATGACGCAGCGTTCGCTTCGTTCCCACATCGGCGTCGTGCAGCAGGATGTGTTTCTGTTTAACGGGACGATTCGCGAGAATATCGAATACGGCAGGCTCGGAGCGGGCGAAGCGGAAATTCGGGAGGCGGCCCGCAGGGCGCATCTCGACGCATTGATCGAGTCGCTGCCCGACGGTTTGGACACGGTTATCGGCGAGCGGGGGCTGAAGCTGTCCGGCGGCCAGCGGCAGCGTCTTTCGATTGCGCGCATGTTCTTGAAAAATCCGCCGATTCTTATATTGGACGAAGCAACCTCGGCGCTTGACACGGAGACGGAAGCGATTATCCAGCAAGCGCTGCAGGAATTGTCCGTCAACCGTACGACGCTGGTCATCGCTCACCGGTTGGCCACGATCCGTCATGCGGACCGTATTGTAGTGGTAACGGAAGACGGCATTGCCGAAGAAGGAAGCCATCATGAATTGATCGCTGCGGGCGGCGTCTACAGCCGTCTGCACCAAGTGCAGGTGGGGTGAGGCGGCGGGAACGCCGATCTACGGCGCAGCGGCAAAAATTACCGCTAGAGAACGAGTTCGGATAATCGTTGAACTGCAGCGGTAAAAACTACCTCTGCATTCAACGAATTGTGTGCAAAGAGCGTTTTGGCAACTGTACAGCGGTAATTGTTGCCGCTAGGGAGTGCAGTAATTTGCTTTGGCTGTTGCAGCGGCAATTTTTTCCGCTGCAACGAGGGCCCCCTATAAAGGATAAATTTCCCTTTACACGTGCGTGCGTGCCGAAAGAACCGCTATGCCCGACGGTTACCGGACCTCATACAAGTACACTCTCCAAGCCGATTCCTCGTGATCGAACCTCTTCAGAAGAAACAGCCGGTTGCTCTCCGCATTCGCGATCCGTACGGCGGAAAATATGTACCTCCCTCCCAACTGTTCAAACGCTTCGGTATTTAACTCCAAATTGCGGATTTTCTTCTTCGACGTTTTCCGGTAATCGTATTTCTTGCCGAGCTCCGCCACGAATACATAGCATCTTCCTCCCCAAGTGTCGAAATACGTTCGCAATTTTTTGCTCTTATCCAGCTCTTTCGCAATGATCTTCCGAAACGCATGTTTATATTGCAAGGAGTAGAAGTTATTGTAGGTATCCAAAGTATAAAAACCGTTATATTGCGCTATCGCGGGGTGCAGCCCGATACTGGCGACACGGTATGCATGCTTCGGCAGACCGATGAACCGTTCGATTTCGCGGAACTGCTCCACAGCGTAAAATTCGCGGAAAGACGGTTTATTTTCGTAACGGTACACGAGTTCGTCATTATAGGCGAACAACAGCGCCACCTGCCCGACGATGGCGGCCTTGACGAGCATCTTCCCCTTTCCCCCTCCCCTCTGCCATAACAACCAACATCCGATAGCGAATCCCAGATAAATGATGAGCGGGCGCAAGAAGTGGAACCGGGCGAAATTAAACGTATTCAAAATATCGATCTTTACTTTCAATGGCTGCCAGGCTTCATGGAACCAGAACGCATACCATGTGGATAAAGCGAAATTGAGCGTGAATAGGAACATGAAAGCACCGGACATGGGCAAGCTTCTCCAGTTTCGGCGGCCAAGGCACAGGTAGAAGACGACAAGCGTCAGCGGCAGCACAAACACGGTATGCAGCGTCATCACATGGTTGTGTCCTAGCACGAAATTTTTTACGGTTAACCGGATGCAGCGCCATGTATCCAGACGGGAGGAAACGAATTCGTTGCGGCTGGTCGGCTCACCCGAGACGACAAGAGAGAGAAGCAGGCGGTATTCCACCAGTAAATAAACGGAACACATCAAGATGATGCTCCTGAGGAAGGGCGCGTTCCATCTCTTCTTGGTTACCGCGTCCCACAGCCAAAGAACGGCGACCGCCGTCAAGAAGAAGAAAAAGCCGAGCACCAGACTGGAATAAAACGGGATCAACACGAGGGCCGCCCATTGCTTCCATGTTCCGCGTCCGTTGCGAATGTGAAGGAACGCCCATAAAGCCATCGGTTGCCCCAACGTGCTCAGCATCCCCGAAGGCCAGAACGGCGTCAAAGCGAATGCGAGCGGCACTCCGATACGGATAAAAGCGGTTTCCGGACGGCCGGTCACATGATCCTTAATAAGCAAGTACATGCCTAGAAAGGCGAAAATTCTAGTTATTGTCTGGCTTAGCGCATAGGCCGCCATGGATGGAAAGAGCGCATGCAAAAGCACGATTCCGCTGAATTCGGTCCCGAATGCGTTGCGCGAAAGCCCGTTGATGATTTGCGGAATTACAGCCGAATACGGCCCGAACCATTCGCCGCTGCGGACGAGCACCTTGTACCAAGCGATGTTGGAATCGAGGTTGTCGTGGACGCGGATATGGGCGTCTTCACCCAGGATGTACAGAGGGGATACATATAGAGCCAGCAGTACGAAAGCAATCGCAAGCATCTTGTTTTCATGACGGCCAAGCTGCATTAACGGGTCTCCTAAGTGATTTGATGCAAATTAATATTCCTCTTTTCGCCATTGAATATTTTGGAAAAGGACGGCAAAACATATCTTTTGTTTTCGTATATACATGTTTCGGAGGACAACAAATTGAAATTGTTACAAAGCTTTGGATTGCGGGAGAACAACGGCTTCGCATATCTTTCGGCGCTCTTGATCTGGCTGAAAACATACTTTGTGCAGCGGTTCTGCTTTGTGCTGCCCGTCAAAGGGTGGTATCAGGAACTCATTATTTTCATCAGTCCGTTAAGCTCTGTATTGGTTTTATTGAGTCTTATTATGATTTTCTTGCGGCGCGGCGTACGTGCGGCCGTTATCGCCGCCAGCGCGTTCACCTCATTGCTGCTGCTGGCGGATCTCGTATATTTTCGGTTTTACAACGATTTCATTACGATTCCGGTCTTATTCCAATCGGACAACTTGGGCGATTTGTGGGGAAGTATTTTCAGCCTCCTTCGCCCGCTGGATCTGCTCATTTTTACGGATACGCTCGCTCTTGCCGTTGCGGCGTGCGCCATGGGATGCAGGGCAGCCGCCTGGGGCAAATACCGGATCGCGGCCGCGCTTGTGCTTGCGTTCATGGTATTTTCGACGAATTTGTCGATGGCCAACACCGTTCGGCCGGAGCTGCTGGAACGGACGTTCGACCGCCAAATTATGGTCAAAAGCATCGGCGCTTACAATTATCACTTGTACGACGCTTTGGTCAATGCGCAGATGGGATCGAAAAAAGCGTTCGCAAGCAACGGAGATTTGGTCGAGATCGAAAATTTCTTGCGGCAGATCCCCAAGGATGAAATCGACGCCGAGATGTTCGGAATAGCAAAAGGTTACAATGTGTTTCTGATTTCTATGGAGTCGCTGCAAAGCTTCGTGATCGGCAGGAGCATCGAAGGCAATGAAATTACGCCTTTTTTAAACCGCCTGATAAAAGACAGCATTTATTTCGAAAATTTTTATCACCAGACGGGTCAAGGCAAGACTTCCGATGCCGAGTTTCTTGCGGATACGTCCTTGTACCCGCTCCCGAGCGGCGCCGTCTATTTCACGCATGCGCAGAATGCGTATGACACCCTTCCGAAAATATTGAAGAAGCTGGGTTATTACACCGCGGTATTTCATGCGAACGACCCGTCGTTCTGGAATCGGGGCCACATGTATCCCACGATGGGGTACGAGCGGTTTTTCGCCGCTTCCGATTACAACATTACGGAACAAAACTCGATCGGCTGGGGACTAAAAGATATATCCTTTTTCGAACAAACGACCGATTTGGCCAAAAGCTTGCCCGAACCTTTCTTCGCGAAGCTGATCACTTTGACAAACCATTATCCGTTCGAGCTGACCGCAGGGGACCGGTTCATTCCCGAATATACGTCCCGGTCGCAGACGTTAAACCGGTACATAGCGACAGTAAGGTATATGGACGAAGCGTTGAAGCGGTTTTTTGACAAGGTGAAGGAAGAAGGATTATATGAGCGCTCGATATTCGTCTTATATGGGGATCACTATGGCATATCGCAAAAACACAGGAAAGCGATGGCCGGGCTGCTGGGGAAAGAAAAGCTTACTCCGTTCGACCATGCGCAGCTGCAGCGCGTGCCTCTCATCATTCACATTCCGGGATCCGCCGGGAAGAGAATGAAGACGGTCGGGGGACAAGTCGACCTGAAGCCGACCGTTCTTCATCTTCTCGGCGAGGAAACCGTGGGGGAGATCAATTTCGGGCACGGTCTGTTTGCGAAAAACAGACCGGAATTTGCCGTATTTCGCGACGGAAGCTTCGTGACGGACCGGTACGTCTTCACGGAAAATACGTGTTATGACAAAGCGACCGGCGAAAAAACCGACAAGGCCCGGTGCGAACCGTTCAGGGAATTGGCCGACAAGCATTTGACATATTCGGATCAAATCATTTACGGAGATCTTCTGCGGTTCAATCCTCGATTTTGAAATGGCTGATCTCCTTGAAGATCGCCTCCGACAAAGAGTTCATATTTTGCGCTTCGGCGGCGACACGGCCGACCGACCGGTCTTGTTCCGCCGAAGACGCGGCGGTTTCCTGAACTCCGGCGGCTGTCTGTTGGGCGATGGAGGCGACGATCTGCACCGATTCGGCCAGATGTTCCTGCTTCTCCTTGGAATCGTTCACTTTCTCGTTGATAAACCGAATTTGTTCGTCGAAGTCGGAGATGACGGAGAAAATCGTCCGGAACGTCGCTTGGGTTTCCTCCACTTTGCCGTTCTGCGTCATAAGACTGTCCATCGCCGTGCCCATAAGGCGCGAAACATCGGCGGTTTGCCTGCGCAGGTCCGACAATATGTGCTCGATCCTTTTGGAAGATTGGTTTGATTGCACCGACAGCTCCCGCACTTCTTCCGCAATGACCGCAAACCCTTTGCCTTGCTCGCCCGCACGGGCCGATTCAATGGAGGCGTTCAAGGCCAAAATGTTCGTGCGCTGGGAGATGTCGGCGATCGTACCCGTTATTCCGGCGATTTCGGAGGATTGCTTTTCCAGACGGGCAAGCGCCTGCTGCATTGTTTTTACGGCGTCAACCGTGACTCGCGAAGCGTCCTGCAGTTGTTCTACAAGCACGGCGCCTGTCTTTGCGTGCCGATTCGCTTTGGCGCCGGTGCCAAGCAGGACGGAAGCCGTCGATTCGATTTCTTGCAGCCGGTCTTCCCATTCGCGGAGGACGGACGAGCTCCGTTCGGCCTGCACCGCCTGTTTCGATGCGCCGGCCGCAATTTGTTCCATGGCGGCGACGATGCTTCCGTTAGAGTCCGCCGTCGTGCGGGCGAACCCCGCAAATAGCTGGCTTTGTTCCCGTAACGATTCCGCGAACCTCTTCGTCTCCGTCAACATATGCTTGATCCGGGCGACGCTTGCGTCCAAGCTGTCGCTTAACAGTCCCAGTTCGTCTTTCGTTCTTGCGTTGATGGTGTGACGCAGGTCTCCTTCGCTTAACAATTGTACCGAGCGGCTGATTTTGCTTATTCCCCTTCTAAGCGAAAGAACGAGAGTTACGGCTAGCGCAACGCCGACGATCAAAGCGGCCGCCGCGGCGTAAGAGGTGACCGTCCGGGTCTCGGCAAGAAGCTTGGCCGTCTCTGCTTTCGCTTCTTCATCGGCCGCCGTATAGGCATCGTAAAACTTCTGCACAAGATCGAATATCGTTTGCTTGTGCAGTTGAGATAGCATGTAAGCCCGCGCAAGAGATTCTTGCTTTTCAATCGGGGACAAGCTCGGATCGTCGGCGATCGCTTTCACGCGCTCGAAATTGCCCATGAACTCTTTGGAAACGGCGGTCAACCGGGCTCCCCATTCCCGCTGCTCGCGGTCAGCCGCCGTTTGCCCCACCTGCTTGACCAATAGATCGAGCTTGGCGCTTAATGCGTCGTAACGATCGACGAGATCGGACTTATTGGAAACCATGTATCCGGTGGCGACGGAATCCAGCTCAAAAACCAGCATCTTTAATTCGGCAGAAAGCTGCTGCCGGGTCGCCAGGTTTCTTTCATAGGTATCTTTCGCTTGAATTTGTTCCATGCGGAAATGATTAAAAATGGCAACCGCGGAGAATATAAGAAGGACTAAAGCGAACCCGGCCGCCAGTTTCACCGATAAACCCGTATGGCGTAATAAAGAGATGAAGTTGAGTTGCGGGCGGTGCGTGCGGGATCGAAGCTGCGTCAGCATGCGCGTAAACACTCCTTTAATATATGTATGGCTTCAACACCGAATTGTAAACAAAGATTGTTAACGGAGTGTCATATATTGTTAACGGAGTGTCAGAAGTTATCGAAACTCGTCGAATACGCTGCAGCCGATGAATCGGATTCGACAATTTTACAAAGAATTAACAAAACTTTGGGACTAAGTTAACAAATGAGGTTTATAGTGGACAACGTAAGAGAAAATTTTAAAATTCATTAGGGAGTGGTCTTGAGTGTCAAAGGCATGGTTAGGTAAAGGTTCGTTATTGCTCGCAGCTATTATCATGGTGTTTGCATTGGCTGCTTGCGGCGCGAACAATGCCGGACAGGAACCTACGAACGGAGCGGGCGGAACAACAGAAGAAGCGCCTGCAGAAAACCAAGCGCCTGCCGATGAGCCGGCGGAATTGTCCGGTGAAATCAAACTTGACGGTTCGTCTACCGTATATCCGATTTCTCAAGCGGTCGCAGAAGAGTTCATGAACATCCACAGCGGCGTGAACGTGACGGTCGGATTGTCCGGTTCCTCGAACGGAATCAAGGCGATCATTAACGGCACAGCCGACATCGCTGACGCTTCCCGGACCATTAAAGATAAAGAAGTAGAGGAGATCAAAGCTAAAGGCGACGACGTCGTCGAGATGCCGGTCGCTTACGACGGAATTACGGTCGTTGTTCACCCGGAGAACGACTGGGCGACAGAAATGACGGTTGAAGAGTTGAAGAAGATTTGGAATAAAGGCAGCACGGTAACGAAGTGGAGTGAAGTTCGCGAAGGTTGGCCGGACGAGAAGATCACATTGTTCGGTCCTGGCACGGCTTCCGGTACGTTCGAATATTTCACGGATGAGATTAACGGCGAAGCGAAAGTATCCCGCGAAGATTACACGGCGTCCGAAGACGACAATGTCCTGGTTCAAGGCGTGTCCGGCGACAAGTACGCCCTCGGTTACTTCGGCTTTGCGTACTACGAAGAGAACAAGGATAAGCTGAAAGCTGTAGCTATTAAAGAGAACGCGGATGCGCCTGCCGTATTGCCGTCTCTTGAGACGATCGGCGACTTCTCCTATAAGCCGCTTTCCCGATTCATTTATATCTACCCGTTGAAGAGCGCGATGGAGCGCCCGGAAGTGAAAGAATTCCTCAAGTTCTATATGAGCCCGGAAGGCTCTGCGCTGGCCGGCGAAGTCGGATACGTGCCGCTCGACCAAGCGACGCTCGACAAAAACTTGAGCTTGATTCCTGAGTAAATACTCCAAAAGTTCGACAAAATTTGCTATAATATTCGAGGTTGATTAACCGTGGCGAATCATGGCGCTTTCATGACTCGCCACGGTTATCGACTTATGTCAGCCTATTGAAAACGGGAGTTGCATATGGAACGCCAAATGAAGAAGTCCGCATTAACGAGCCGCAAAAGCATTTTTTCCTCCGATATCATCATGCCGAAAGTCTTGTTGTTGTTCGCCGCGATATCGATTTTGACGACGGTAGGGATCGTGCTTGTTTTGCTGGAGGAGTCATATCGATTTTTCCAAAAAGTCCCCATTCTTGAATTCATCACGGGAACAAAATGGACCCCGCTGTTCGCCGATCCGCAATACGGAGTCCTTCCTCTGCTTGTCGGAACCTTCCTCGTTACTGTGATCGCAAGCATTGTCGCTTTACCATTGGGATTAGGCAGCGCCATTTATTTAAGCGAATATGCGCCCGACAAACTTCGGTCGGTGTTAAAGCCGGTATTGGAAATATTGGCCGGAATTCCAACGATCGTGTACGGATTTTTCGCGCTGTCTTTCGTAACCCCGATCATTCGGGCCATTCTCCCGCAGACCGAGGTTTTTAACGCGCTCAGCGCCGGAATTGTTGTGGGCATTATGATTATACCGATGATATCCTCCTTGAGTGAAGACGCGATGAGCGCCGTTCCGGCAAGCCTTCGCAACGCAGCCTACGCTCTCGGTTCAACGAAACTTGAAGTTGCCGTGAAAGTCGTCGTGCCCGCCGCATTATCCGGAATCGTCGCTTCGTTCGTACTGGGCTTGTCCCGTGCGGTCGGCGAAACGATGATCGTGACTTTGGCCGCGGGAGCGCTGCCCAACATGTCGTTTAACCCTCTGCAAAGCGTAGAGACGTTAACCGCGTATATCGTTTCCGTCGCCAGCGGCGACACGACATACGGAAGTGTCGGATATTTGACCATTTATTCCGTCGGATTTACATTGTTTGTTATTACATTACTTATGAATATTATTGCAGGCTACATTTCCAGAAAGTTTAGGGAGGAATATTGATGGCCCGTTCTGCCGAAGAGATAAGAATCAGCCGACGCAAGCGGATGAACGCCTTGTTTCATGCCTTATTTTTTTCCTCCACTTTAATTGGTGTCGTAGCGCTCGCATTGTTGATATATCAAGTGCTTTCCCAAGGGCTGGGCTGGCTCGATTGGCAGTTCCTGACCAGCAATTCCTCCCGGAGTCCGGAACGGGCCGGCATTTACACGGCTCTTCTGGGTACGCTGTGGCTGATGGCGATAACCGCTCCGTTAACGTTCATCATCGGGGTGTTTACAGCGATATATTTGGAAGAATATGCGAAGGATACGAAGATATCGAGATTGATCCAGACGAACATATCCAATCTTGCCGGCGTCCCTTCGATCGTATACGGCATTCTCGGATTGACGATTTTCGTCCGGTTGTTCGCATTCGAGCAAAGCATTCTTTCCGGCGCGCTGACGATGACGCTGCTCGTACTGCCGATTATTATCGTCGCTTCCCAAGAGGCGATCCGGGCGGTACCGGGCAGTTTGCGCCACGCTTCCTTCGCGCTTGGCGCTAACCGTTGGCAAACCGTCGTAAGGGTCGTGCTGCCTTCGGCCATGCCGGGCATAATGACGGGCTCGATACTGTCCTTGTCGCGTGCGATCGGCGAAACCGCGCCTTTGATCGTTGTCGGCGCCGCCGCTTTCATCATACGGCCGCCGCAAGATTTGTTCTCGCAATTTACGGCGATGCCCATTCAGATTTATACTTGGGCCAGCCAGCCTAAAGCCGAGTTTCAGAATATTTCCGCCGCGGCCATTATCGTACTATTGGTGATTTTGCTTGGAATGAATGCGCTCGCCATCATCTTGCGCAACAAATATCAAAGGAAGTAACCTGAAAAAAAGGGATCCGTTTGGAGGAGAAGCCATGTCCGCTCGCACCATAGTGAATATCAACGATTTACAGCTGTACTACACGGATTTCCATGCGTTAAAGTCCGTGAAAATGCAAATAAAGGCGAATTCGGTCACAGCGTTCATCGGACCGTCCGGCTGCGGCAAATCGACGCTGCTCCGCACGTTGAACCGCATGAACGATATGATCAAAGGGGTCAAGATTACAGGGGCAATCGAAGTGGACGGCACGGACATATACGACCCGGCGGTGAACGTTGAATTGCTGCGCAAGAAGATCGGCATGGTATTCCAACAGCCGAACCCGTTCCCGAAATCGATATACGACAACATCGCATACGGACCGCGCATCCATGGAATAACAAAGAAAGCCGAACTCGATTCGATCGTCGAGAAAAGTTTGCGGGGCGCCGCGCTCTGGGATGAAGTGAAGACCGACTTGAAGAAAAGCGCGTACGGCCTGTCCGGCGGGCAGCAACAGCGTCTTTGCATCGCACGCGCGCTCGCGGTGAATCCGGAAATACTTCTCATGGACGAGCCGACGTCGGCGTTGGATCCGATTTCCACGCTGAAAATAGAGGAACTTATCCAAGAATTGAAGAATAAGTATACAATTGTAATCGTAACGCATAACATGCAGCAGGCGGCTCGCGTATCAAGCGATACCGCATTTTTCCTTAACGGCGAAGTCGTCGAGTTTAACGAAACCGTAAAACTGTTCTCCAACCCTCGCGACCAACGTACGGAGGATTACATTTCCGGCCGCTTCGGCTAACTACACAAAAATGGGGTGGGCGTATGCCGCTACATCGTCAACAATTCGACACTGCATTGGAAGAACTTCGAAACGAGCTCATCGATATGGGGAAGAAAGTCGAAGAAGCCATTATCGAGTCGGTCGAGTCGCTCCGGACGAACGATCTGGATCGGGCGAACCGGGTCATAGAACAAGATATTGAATTGAACCGCATGGAAGAGAAGATCGCCGAGATGGGTTCGTCCCTTATCGCTTTGCAGCAGCCCGTCGCGAAGGATTTGCGAAGAATCTTAATTGCGTTCAAGATGGCGAGCGATTTGGAGCGGATGGGCGACCTCGCGGTCGATATCGCGAAGACGGTACGGCGCATAAACGGCGAACAATTGGTCAAGCCGCTGGTGGACATTCCCCGGATGGCGGAAATCGTTCAGCTGATGACGAGCGACAGCTTGCGCGCCTATATTGAAGAAAATGTGGACCTCGCATACAAAATGGCCAAGATGGACGATGAAGTCGACCATCTTCACGCGCAAATACTGCGCGAATTGTTCGTGTTCATGATGGAAAACCCGAAGACGGTCAATCAGTCGCTTCTTCTTTGTTTCGTAAGCCGCTATTTGGAGCGGATGGCCGACCATGCCACAAACATCGGGGAAAGCGTCGTCTATCTCGTTATGGGCCAACGCCCGGATTTAAACCAATAGTTAAACCGGCGAGAGAGGTTGTTTTCGTGATCTGCGTCAAATCCTTTGAAGTTCAATTGCTTCAGCAAATTTCGTCTCATATGAACGAAGGAACGGTTGGTCTTATTTGCTTGGACATCACGAAACTGGCGCAGCTTGAAGTAAAATACGGGCGAACGTTTTGCGAGCGAATGGCGCTTGCGGCGCGAACGTTTTTGGAAGAGCTGCGCCCCCTCCTGCCCAACGTCTTCTCCGTCAAGTCGGTTGGCGACGTTTTTTTTGTTTACGCCGCTTTTGAAGGCAGCGAGTTGAATCGAGCTCTCCGGCAGTTGGAAGAGACGAGCCAAGAATTGAAACTATTTTTGGAATCGAGGCTCCGGCCGCAGTTTCCCGCGGAACCCCAGATTACCGTAAGTACCGGATCGGCGCTGCTTTTCCACTCTTCCGAACGAGAGCTCGAGTCCATACTGTATTCGGCGGTAAAGGAAGCGATCCGTCAAGCCAGAAGCCCTTCGCACAGCCTGGAAGAAGCCGCGCTCGTTGACGAGTTTGACACGATTCTGGCGCAGCGTAATGTCAGCCCCGTGTATCAACCGATACTTTCTTTGTCGGACGGCAAGCTGTTCGGATACGAAGCGTTTACGCGCGGTCCCGTGCAATCCTACTTCAGATCCCCTGTTCAGCTCTTTACGTTTGCCGAACGCGAAGGCAAGCTGGGCATCCTCGATAACATGACACGCGAAGAAGCGGTATCCGGCTGTTCGGGCATGGGGAACCATCAAAGACTGTTTCTCAACGTTCCCGCACGCATGTTTCACGACCCTCGGTTCACGCCCGGCCGGACGCTTGAATTGCTTCAACATTACGGCTTGAAACCGGGCAATATTGTGTTTGAAATAACGGATCGCAACACCATTGAAGATTTCCCGGCTGCGAGGCAAATCATTGATCAGTACCGCAATCAAGGCTGCCTGATCGCCACCGATGACGCCGGCTCCGGATATTCCTCTTTGCAAGCAATTGCAGAAATCCAGCCTGATTTTATCAAACTAGACCGCTCTCATATCGTTAACATTCATAAAGACAAAGTGAAAGAATACGTATTGGAGACGTTCATCACATTCGCCAAGCGCCTTAACATTAAACTCATAGCCGAAGGAATCGAACAGACGGACGACCTTGCCAAGCTGATAAAGATGGGCGTTCATTACGGCCAAGGTTACCTGCTCGGTTACCCGGCCGCGGAATTGGCGGAAGCGGATCCGAGCGTGCGGGAATCGATCGCGCGGCTGAACGAGAGAACCGTGTACAGCGGCAACGCATTGATGATCGGAGATATTGTTTCGCCGATAAAAACATTCGGCTCCGGCACTTATACTTCAGAGGTCGTAAAGTATTTCCGCGAGCACGGGGACGAAACGGGAGCCGTCATATTGCAAGAGGACAAGCCGGTCGGTCTCATGTCCCGCGACAACTTGTTCCGGAAGCTTGCCGTTCAATACGGGATTTCTTTGTATTGGAATAAGGAAATTTCTCATTTAATGGACGAGAATCCGCTTATCGTCGATTTCAATACGCCGCTCGAGAACGTGTCCCAGCTTGCCATGACCCGCGAATCGGGCAAGCTGTACGACTTGGTCGTCGTGACCAAGGGTGATAAGCTGGCTGGCGCGGTCACCGTTCGGGCGATACTTGAGAACATAACGAATATCCGGATGGAGCATGCGCGGGTCGCGAATCCGTTGACTGGGCTTCCCGGAAACGTTCAAATCCAGCGCGAGTTGAACCGGCGCCTTCTGAGCGGCGAACCGTTCTCGGTCATCTATATCGATCTTGATTATTTCAAGTGGTTTAACGATTACTTCGGCTTCCAGCGCGGGGATGAAGTGATCCAATTCACCGCCGAGGTCGTTCAGCATTCGACGGAAGTATGCGGTAATTCTCACGATTTTGTCGGTCATATCGGCGGGGACGATTTTATTGTCATTACAGCCGCCGAACAGCCGGACACGATTTGTTCCGAAATCATCAGACGTTTCGTGACGGGAATTCCCTCCTATTATGAAGGCCAACTGACCGTCGACTTTGTGCAAGACCGCAACGGAAATAAGGTGGAATCGGACGGCATTGCGGTTTCATTGTCGCTTGTCAACGTTACCGAAACACAATCCGTTACCGTCGATATGATCTCACGAGCCGCTGCCGTTTGCAAGAAGAAAGCGAAGTCGCGCAAAGGCAACGTTTGGGTGTCCCAGAACATTTTTCCCGCCTCGTCCGTCACCGGAGCAAACGCGGCAAAGCGGTGAGCGATCCGATTCGGGCGACGGGCTTCCCGTTAAGCAGCCGGCGCGTCGTCTGCCGTTTGCTGCGAGAGCGGACCCATACCGCGCGCCAGCCCGCGCGAACCGCGCCGGCGACGTCGCGGTTCCATGAATCCCCGACCATAACGCACCGGGCGGGAGAGACGCGCAGCGCATCCGTAACGGCGCGAAACCGGGCGATGCTCGGTTTCTTGCTGCCGGAGGACGGAGGCGTGAACAGCTGGGATTCGGGCACGTAATCCCGCAAGCCTAATCGGTCCCATAACTGAAGAGCCGTCTTCCGGTTCGTGTCGCTGATGATGACGAGCCGGTATCGCTCGGAGAGCAGGGCCAACGCCTCCTTCGCGCCATCGGCCAGCTTTGCGCGTTCCGGCTGAATTTGCCGGATTCTGCTCAGGATCGCGGCCGCATTCTCATCGTTGGACGGGAAAGGCAAATCCTTCAACGCCGCCTTGATCCACTCCCTCCGGTGCGGCTCAACTCCGGCTCCGGCTGCTTTTCCCGTTCCCCTCCCTGTTCTTGTATCACTGCCTGTTTTTGTCCCCTTCCTTTCCCTTGCCGCCGTCCTCCATTTTTTAGACTGTTCATAATAAGCTTGCAGCGTACTTCCGACCACATCGCCATCCTCCCCGCCGCTCCAACGGCCGACCCAGTCTTGCACCGTCTCCTTATAGCTCGCGTCAAAAGCTTCTTTCCATTTCACTAACGTTCCGTTCAGATCGAACGCAACGAGCGATATTCGGTCGGGCGAAAACAAGCGCGATTGTTTCATTAGGTTGATCCCTCCTCCTAACAAATTATGCACAACAAAGAGCGCTATGCTATGATGGGGAAAGCGAAGATATAAGGATTATTAAGAGGTGTGAGCCGTGGCCAAATGCATTATTATCGACGGAAACAGCATTATTAACCGGGCGTTTTACGCATTGCCTCCGTTAACGAACGGAGCAGGTCAGCACACGAATGCAGTATACGGATTTACGACCATGCTGCTTCGATTGATTGAAGAAGAGAAGCCGACACATATGCTGGTGGCGTTCGATGCGGGGAAAGCGACGTTCCGGCATGCGGAGTACGGCGAATACAAAGGCGGACGCGCGAAGATGCCGCCGGAGCTTGCCGAGCAATTTCCGCTGCTGAAGGAATTGCTGCACGCTATGGGCATCCGTCAGTTCGAGCTTGAAGGATACGAGGCGGACGATATAATCGGCACGTTGACGAAGCGGGCCGATGAGCAAGACGTGGAGACGCTCGTCGTTTCCGGCGACAAAGATATGCTTCAGCTGGCGTCGGAGCGCGTGACGATCGCCCTCACGCGCAAGGGCATCTCCGAAACGGAAAAATACGACCCCGCGGCGATTCAAGAGAAATACAACCTTTCCCCGTCGCAAATTATCGATTTGAAAGGACTCATGGGCGATTCTTCCGACAATATTCCCGGCATTCCCGGCGTAGGCGAAAAGACCGCGTTAAAGCTTCTTCACGAGTATGGAACGGTGGAGAACGTTATCGAGCATGCGGACGATATGAAAGGCAAAATCAAAGATTTGGTTCGCGAACATGCGGACAGCGCCCGGATGAGCAAAGATATCGCGACGATCTTCCGGGATGTGAGCTTCGATGCCGGTTGGGACGATCTCGTGTTCGACGGGTACGACAAATCGGCAACGAAATCGATGTTTCAAAGGCTGGAATTCAGGTCGCTGCTTGAACGGCTCGATTGGGGCGAAACGCCGGACGCGCACGAGGAACGGCAAAAGATCGAGGTAGTCACGGTTACGGAGCACGATAAAGAACTGTTGGCAGACGCGGTTTCGCAGATCAAAGCGCTGTATGTCGAAGCGATCGGCGACAATCCGCACGAAGCGGAAGTTGCGGGATTAGCCGTCTACACGGGTGAGGAACGTTCGTATTTCGTTCCCTTCTCGGTACTGACGTCGGATGCCGCAGAGCCGCTGCGAAGCTGGCTTGCGGACGAAAGCGCGGAGAAAGCGCTGTACGACGGGCATAAAGCCAAGCTGGCTCTCGGCTGGAACGGCATCGCGGTAAATGGAATCGCATTCGATGTCATTCTTGCCGCTTATTTGCTCGACCCGACCTCGTCAAGCGACGAATTGAACGACTTGGCGTCGCGTTACGGCGCCTCACCGCTGCCTTCCGATCAAGACGTGTACGGCAAAGGCGCGAAATTCCGTCTGCCGGAACAACCGCAGCTGGCTGAGTTTGTCGCGCGTAAAGCGCTTGCCGTTCACCAGCTTGCCGACAAGCTCCGCGAGGAACTGCGGAAGAACGACATGGAGCCTCTTTACTACGAGCTGGAGCTTCCATTATCCATGGTGCTGGCCTCGATGGAACGGCGCGGCGTGAAGGTGGACGTCGATGAGCTGAGAGCATACGGCAAAGAGCTGAGCGCTCAATTGGACAAGCTGATGAGCACCATCTATCAGCATGCCGGTACCGAGTTCAATTTGAACTCACCGAAGCAGTTGGGCGAAATTCTTTTCGAAAAGCTGGGACTGCCTACTGTAAAGAAGACAAAAACCGGATATTCGACGGATGCGGAAGTGCTCGAGAGATTGGCGCCGTACCACGAAATCGTGAACGTCATTTTGCATTACCGGACGCTTTCGAAGCTTCAGTCGACCTATGTGGAGGGTTTGCAGAAGGAAGTTCGGAAAGAGACCGGCAAGATCCATACGTATTACCACCAGACGATTGCGGCGACAGGACGCCTCAGCAGCCAATATCCGAACCTGCAAAACATTCCGATCCGGACGGAAGAGGGCCGCAAGCTTCGCAAGTTGTTCGTTCCCGCGCAGCCGGATTGGCGTATTCTCGCAGCCGACTATTCGCAGATCGAGCTTCGGGTGCTGGCGCATATTTCCGGGGACGAGAGAATGAAAGAAGCGTTCCTTAACGATATGGACATTCACACCAAGACGGCGATGGACGTATTCGGCGTGAACGCCGATCAAGTGGATGCGAACATGAGGCGCCAAGCAAAGGCCGTAAACTTCGGAATCGTATACGGAATAAGCGATTACGGCCTGTCCCAAAACTTGCACATTACGCGCAAAGAGGCCGCGGAATTTATCGAGCAATATTTCTTCGTGTTCCAAGGCGTGCGCAAGTATATGGATGAGATCGTGAAGAAGGCCCGGACGGACGGGTATGTCACGACCTTGTTGAACCGCCGCAGATATTTGCCGGAAATTCATGCGTCCAACTTTAATTTGCGATCTTTCGCCGAGCGGACGGCGATGAACACGCCGATTCAAGGAACGGCCGCCGACATCATCAAGTTGGCAATGGTGCGGTTGGACGGACGGATGCGCAAAGAAGGGGTGGAAAGCCGGATGCTGCTGCAGGTTCATGACGAACTTGTGTTTGAAGTGCCGGAATCCGAGCTTGAACGGATGTCCGCGCTAGTCAAGGAAGAGATGGAAAGCGCGCTGGCATTGGACGTTCCTCTGAAGGTCGATGTCAGTTACGGAAACAATTGGTACGAGGCAAAATGACGCTTCAACGCATCATGTGCGCCACAATCATAGGTTGAGGTGAAGATTATGCCGGAATTGCCGGAGGTAGAGACGGTGCGGCGAACGCTGCAGCGATTGGTTCCGGGCAAGACGATTCGCCGCGTCGACGTGTTTCTTCCGCGGATCGTAAGAAGGCCAGCCGAGCCCGAGAGCTTTGCCCGCGCACTCGAGGGGCGTACTTTTACCGGTGTCGAACGCCGCGGGAAATTTTTGCGGTTCGAGCTCGACGGTCTCGTGCTTGTGTCTCATTTGCGGATGGAAGGCCGTTACGGATTGTTTCCTGAGGACGAGCCGCTTGAGAAACATACTCATGTCGTGTTTGCTTTCACCGACGGAACGCAATTGCGCTATCGGGACGTCCGCCAATTCGGCACGATGGATTTGTTTTCGCCAGGCGAAGAATTTATTGAAGGTCCGCTTCATAAATTAGGATTGGAACCGTTGTCGGACGAGTTCACCTTCGAGGCGTTCCGGAACAAGCTTGCGGGCAGCGAAACGAAGATCAAGCCGCTGCTGTTGAATCAAGAGCGCATCGTGGGCATAGGAAACATCTATGCGGACGAAGCGCTGTTTCGTGCCGGCATTCATCCGGAGCGTTCGGCGAATGCGCTGAAGCTGCCGGAACTGAAGCGGCTGTACGAAGCCGTCAAGTCCACGCTTACCGAAGCCGTCGAAGCGGGCGGATCCTCCGTCAAGTCTTATGTGAACGGCCAAGGCGAGCAGGGATCGTTCCAATACAGCTTGAAAGTATACGGCCGGAAAGCGGAACCGTGCTCGGTTTGCGGGACCGGTATCGAGAAGACGGTGGTCGGCGGACGAGGCACCCACTACTGTCCGCGCTGCCAACCCCGGAAAAAGTAGCACCCATCTTGCCGCCCTCCCATATATTGTTGAGGTAAATGCAATTGGGCTTTTGCCTTGCGGGAGGGATTGCACCATGGCTGGCATATTATCACTTCTTGTGTTGGCGCTGGCAGTCAGTTTAGACGGCTTCAGCGCCGGAATCAGTTACGGAATTCGAAAGATTCGGATACCATGGACATCTATCGTTATCGTGGCGCTGTGCTCGGGAATCGTGATATACGCCTCGATGGCTGCGGGAAACGTATTCGCTTCATTGTTGTCCGAACGGACGGCTGCGGCGATCGGAGCCGGCATATTGATTGCAATCGGCGGATGGGCTATATATCAAGTAAGCTCCGCCTCATCCGCGGAAGAAGCGGATTCCGTCGAAGAAGCGCCTGCCGGCAATGGCGGAGAGCAAACGATTGTATTTTGGGAAATTCGGCGTCTGGGATTGATTATCAAGATTTGGAGAAGCCCGTCCGTTGCGGACGTCGACCGTTCGGGAGTCATTAGCGCATCGGAGGCGCTGCTGCTCGGCATCGCGCTGTCGATCGACAGCCTCGGAGCGGG
Source organism: Paenibacillus alkalitolerans (assembly GCF_016482785.1). Lineage (GTDB taxonomy): Bacteria > Bacillota > Bacilli > Paenibacillales > YIM-B00363 > Paenibacillus_AE > Paenibacillus_AE alkalitolerans. Next base: position 23,202 of record NZ_JAEMXM010000035.1, read on the forward strand.
CATCGGCGCCGCTCTTGTCGGATTTCCTCCTCTCCTCACAGCGGTAGCGATCGCGGTTGCGTGCGGGGCGTTTATCGCATGGGGCGCCAAGCTCGGCTATCTTTGTTCCGGCTTCCGCTGGATCGGCAAGCTTGCGGTGCTGCCGGGGTGCATTCTTGTCGCGGTGGGACTTTTAAAATTGTTGTAAAAAAAACTTCATCGAAGCACAAGCAAGGAAGCAAGACCGCGTAAGTGGAAGTTTTTCTTGCAACATCAGAAGGCGTATTCGTCTAATAACTTGTCATTTCTGAGGTTAACAAGGATGAGCGACCGCGGTTTAGAGGAAGTTTTTCTTGGTATAGAATTTACTCGTTTCGTGTTGTAGAAGAAAACTTATAAATTCTATATCGTTGAAAGGAGCTATTTCATGAACGCAGGTTTGACGGGTGGAATCGCTTGCGGCAAGTCTACGGTCGCGCGGATGTTCGCGCAGCGCGGCGCGCATATTGTGGATGCTGACGTCATCGCCCGGGAAGTCGTGCTTCCCGGACGGCCTGCGTTGACGAAGATCGTGGAAGCGTTCGGAGAATCCGTGCTGCGGCAAGACGGAACCCTCCATCGGAAACGGTTGGGGGAGATCGTATTTGCGGATACTGAAGCGCGTAAGACGCTTGAATCCATCCTGCACCCCCCGATCCGCGCGGAAATGCGCAGACAGATGGAACACTGGAACGAAACGGACAACGGCTCGCTTGTGCTGGCGGATATTCCGCTTCTTTACGAGTCCGGCCTGGACAAGCTGTTTTCCTTCGAAGAAATTATCGTTGTCTATGTTCCCCGCCATGTCCAAATCGAACGGCTGCGTCTTCGCGACGGTTTGTCGCATGACGAGGCGGAACGGAGATTGGCTTCGCAGATGCCGATCGAGGATAAGAAGCGGCTCGCCGACGTCGTCATCGACAACAGCGGTACGATCGAAGATACTGAGCGTCAAGTGGAGCAATATTTGTTACGGAAGGGTTTTACATGATGTGGTACCGGAAGAAAAGGCTTTACGCGGTTTTATTGCTGTTGGTTCTTTTCGTGTTGTTTTCGGACAAGGGATGGCTCGGACGGCTCATGTATCCGATTCATTACCAGCACGTCATAACGAAGCATGCGTCGAATCACGAAGTAGATCCCTATTTATTGACCGCGATTATTCGCGTCGAAAGCAACTTTAAACCGGACAAGGAATCCCGCAAGGGTGCCGTAGGATTGATGCAGCTTATGCCGGCGACGGCGGAGTGGATCGTTCAAGAAGCGGGTTATGGGCGCAGCGCATTGGATCGCTTGCGCGAACCGGAAACGAACATACAAATCGGCGCATGGCTCGTGCATTCGCTTCATGACGAATTTATCGGGGAAAACCATGCGGACAAGGACCGCGAAATCGCATTGATTGCAGCAGCCTACAACGCCGGTTCGGGCAATGTGGCGAAATGGCTGAAGGCGAATCAATGGGACGGAAACCTGAACAGCGCGGATCAAATACCGTTCGGGGAGACGAGGCATTACATTTACCGGGTGCATTATTATTATGAGAAGTACGCGCAAATTTATCCCGAGTTGAAAAAACAATAAGTGACAAAGCAATAAGAAAAACTTTTAACGAAGTACATTCAAGGATGAGCGACCGCGAATCAAAGAAGTTTTTCTTGGTAAAGAAAATTGGCGTCACCTCAGATGTTATTGGTGAGCTGAACTTTCTTTAACAATAAGAAGCATTGAAAGGCTGTGCGAGAGCACAACCTCCCAATGCTTCATGAATCCGGGATTATCGATTGAATTGTTGGCCGCTTTGGCCTGCAAGCTGCTGCTCGGCGATTTGAACAAGGCGGCGAGTGATGTTACCCCCGATTGCCCCTGTGTCGCGAGTAGCCATGTGACCCCAGTAGCCGTCACCCGGTGTTTGGATGCCCAGCTCCTGCGCTATCTCGTATTTCAATTGATCCAATGCCTGCGTCGCTTGAGGTACTACCAATACATTGGTGCTTCTGGATCCTTGTGCCATTGTGTTTCACCTCCTTGGCGTTGGTGATAGTATTATGTGCGGTTGCTTAAAGTTCAAAACAGGTAGTGTATGGTAATAAGTTGACGATGTAGGTTTGGAGGGAAGCATTTATGAAATGTCCGTATTGCGATCATCCGCACACGAAAGTGTTGGATTCGAGGCCGGTGAACGAGAACAAATCGATTCGCCGCCGCCGGGAGTGCGAGAAGTGCGCGAGACGGTTTACGACGTTCGAGACCGTGGAGGAAGCGCCGCTTATGGTCGTGAAGAAAGACGGCAGCAGAGAAGAGTTCAGCAGGGACAAGATGCTGCGCGGCCTGATCCGGGCATGCGAGAAACGTCCGGTGTCGGTTGAGCGCCTGGAGTCCATCGCGGACGAGGTGGAACGCGATTTGCGGCAGACGGCCGCGACCGAAATTCAAAGCCGGGATATCGGCGAATTGATGATGGAGAAGCTATACGATGTGGACGAAGTCGCGTACGTCCGATTCGCTTCCGTGTACCGCCAATTTAAAGATATCGACATGTTCATGAAGGAATTGTCTGCCTTGTTAAATAAACCGCATTGACAATGATTTCGCATTTGTGTTAATCTACTGATTGTCGTCTAACGGGCCCATAGCTCAGCTGGGAGAGCGCATCGCTGGCAGCGATGAGGTCAGGGGTTCGATCCCCCTTGGGTCCATATAATGCAAACAACCGATCCTTAAATGGGTCGGTTGTTTGCATTTAGGAGCGGAAGAAGGGGGCGGACCAAGTAGTCTGGCCGCGTCCGTATCGCAGCGTGTGTTCGTTTTTTGTTCACCGCTTTCGACGAAGATACTTCGAACGAAGGCCATGTACTTGTCTCAGGAATAAAATGTGCCGCAGCAGCAGGAAACGTTCCGGAGTCAAGGTGATCCGATCGGTTTGAAATAACTTAGGCGCCCCCTACGACTTGCCAATTGCCGTTTGCCTCGGCTTTGATGCAGCGTCGTTCCCGAATGTAGTCAGCCAGTAACTCCACCATGTCCGTCGCGATGTCCTTGATAACGGGTTTGCCTTGGAACATGGTGAAGTTCCCGCCTCCGCCCGTGTTCATGACGACATCGAACTCTTCGTCTTCGCCGAGCGGGTGTCCATTAGGTTCAGACGCGTCACCCGCTGCCCGATCGGTCTGGAGATATCCAGGACATATTCGATGCCTTCCCACATGTCGTAATTGTAATGCTGCGGTTTAGGAGTAAGAAACGACCGGTTCACGATACTATCGCCTTGCGGTCCAAGCTCGAAATATTTCGCCGACTTTTCCAATGCGGCCCGGATATCGCGCCCGAGAATGCGGATGACCTTTAAGGTGTTAGGGTACACGTAATTGGACACAATATCTCGCATCGTGATCCGTTCGCGGAATCCGGGTGATTGATTATCTACTTGAAAATTCTTTCAAGCTCGGCGGTTAATCCCTCAAAGATGCAAGATTCCGCAGTTTCGCTATTCTTGAAAGTGATATTCCTGCTGATGTTCTTGTCTTCAAACGTATAGACGGCGACTTCCCTGTTGATCGGGTTAACGATCCAGTACTCGCTTATCCCGCAGGACATATAAAGATCGAGCTTCTTCACCAAGTCCTTTCTTCGCGTGCTTTCGGAGATGATCTCCACGACCAATGCGGGTACGCCCTTATAATAATCATCTTCATCCAAGTGCTCCTCCAGGTCGCAAATAACCATGATATCCGGTTGGACTACATTAATGCTGTCGGCCGTTCGATATAGCGTGATATCGTAAGGGGCCATCAGCGGAGTGCACTTGCTCCCCTGGAACCAGCTGTGAAATATTACAAACAGTTCTGCCAGAGCGATCTGGTGTGCCGTTCTCGGGGAAGCCAGAAAAAAGATTTCTCCGTCGATGTATTCGTATCTGTCCTCGCTATTCTTGGTCAACTCCAAAAACTCTTCATAGGAAGCCTTTCTGCCGCCCGCATGGTAGGACGCCGCTTTCTCCATCACGATTTCTTTCGCAGCGCCGCGATCCGAAAAGGCTTCCTTGTTGATCGCCGTTAATCTGGCAATTGCGGTTCCGTTTCGCGTAATGACAATGTCCTCTTGCGCCGCAATCATCAAATATTTTCCAAAGTTGTTCTGCATCTCCGTTGAGTTCACGATCATGAAGAATTCCCCCGAAACAATAGTGACATTAGCTAAATTAGCTAATGTTATTATATGCCAATGGAAGGCGCTGCGTCAACAAACTCTGCTTGGAACTTTCCGGAGTTACGGCGATGGATTTCGGCGGCGAAATATCGAGGTGCGAGACGGTTGCGAATAACGTTTTCCATTCAGGGGACGCTAGAACAAAGAAAGGAGAATGCAATTCATATGAGCGAAAACGAATCAAAGGCGCCGTATCCTTCCGAACAGCTTGCCGATGAAGCGTTAAAACGGAATTTTAGCGGAGTTGCCGGCACGAATTACGATCTGTCCGAAAAAACCGGGAGTTCTGCTGTCCGGCAAGGACTTCAGGCCACTCACGAACAGATAAGCGACGACTACTTCGCGGGCGGCAACGAAGCCGGGTTTCTCCGGGACGGCAAAGACTTGGCGAAGGACGACGGTTTCGCGCCGAAAAAATAAAACGAAAAGACGTGCGACCGTTTCGTTCGGTTTCGCACGTCTTTCTCAATTTTGATATATTTTTCTGAAAAGAGTTGTTTTCTACGTGGAAATAAAGGAAAATAAAAGAATGAGTCGAATAAAATAATAGTATATTAGACCTAAGTTGCCGGTAAGGAGCTCTCTATGGTGCTTGAGTTCAACTGGGTGGATTTCCTCGCTTTCGTCATCCTAAACATTCTTTTCTTATACGTTCTCTTCGCCAACGAAATTCGCCAGCTGCATAAAGTGTATATATTTTTTCATTTTGCGATGATGCTTTGGCCGTTCGGACAGTTTTCCATATCCATGACAACGGTGCCGGTCTATCACTGGATTTACGTCAATATTTCATTCCTCGGCATAGCTTTCCTGGGATACGGCTGGCTGCTCTTTTCGATCATGCTGACGCGAGGCCGAACCAATGTAAGAGCTTTGGGCGCAGGCTTGCTTGCCGTTCCCGCAATTGCCGCGGCATTGATGGTTACGTTGAATCCGGTGCACCGGCAGTTTGTTTCGGCCGTAGACGGAATGTATGCCCAACGGTCATACGGGCCTTTATTTTGGTATTTTGCCGGGATCTGCATGTTCTATGTCGTTATCGGCGCCGTCATTATGCTGCGCGCGCTGCAGCGTCCCGCCGCATATACGTATCGCACGCAAGTCGTGTTGTTTCTGGCCGGCCAATCGCTTCTGTTGGGGTTTGCGGCACTGGACACGATTTCCAACACCACGGACTGGCTTCCATGGCTGGGGCATCCCGGAGGATTGACTTCCATCGGCATCCTCGCGTCCGACATTTGCATTGTGATCGCCATACGGAAGCAAAATATGTTCCGGGTTATTTCTCTCGCATTGCGGGAAGTAGTGGATTCTATGGATACCGGATTTGTAATCTTGGACGACAGGCACGTCGTTCTTGACCATAATGCCGCAGGGAGAAGGTTTTGCCGTACTCCCGTCGGGCAGCCTTTCCCGATCGATAAGCTGTTGGAGGGCGCCATCGAGCCGCAGTTCGGCCGTTCGTTCCTGCAAGCGTACTATCAAGAGAAGGGAAAGTTTCTTCAGACGGAGATCGTGATCCGGGACAAGGCGCCTGTAAACGTATCCATGCGCATATCGCCGGTCTATAGCGATAACGGCGCCTTCGTCGGCCGCATCGTGACGTTCCAGGACGTTACCGAATGGCGGAACATGGTGCATGAATTGCATGACCGCAACGAAGATTTGGTGCACCGGAACATGGAGTTGACGCAAATTCAGGAAGAATTGTCGATCGCGAACCGGAAGCTGGAGCAGCTGGCGACGACCGATCCGTTGACGGGCTGCTTTAACCGGAGATACTTGTATCAAATGTTGGAGCATCAGCTCGCCGTCGAGCATAGATACCGCGTTCCGTTCTCTATTATTTTGTTTGACGTCGATTACTTCAAACAAATCAACGACCAATTCGGCCACCACGTCGGAGACGAAGTGTTGAAGCATACGGCTTCGCTCATACGCGAGCGGTTGAGAGACACCGATATTTTCGCCCGTTACGGCGGGGAAGAGTTCATCATCCATCTCCCCCATACGGTGAAAAGCGACGCATTGAGGTTGGCCGAGGAGCTTCGCGGCCTCGTCGAGTCCCAAATCGTTCACACCGACCGGGGGGATGTTCGGATTACGGTAAGCATGGGCGTGATCAGTATGGAAGGCCGCACGTACGAAGGCGGGAACCCGAGACAATGGCTCTTTGATTTGCTGAGAGAAGCGGATAATGCGCTGTATGAAGCCAAGCATTCGGGCCGCAACCGTATCGTATCCGCTTAATCGACGGGGAGAAGCTTTTACAATATTCTATCAATGGCTGGAGGATTATGATGGACGTTTTGCTCGGCATTGACATAGGCACAACGAACAGCAAGGTGGGGGCTTATACCGTCGACGGACAATCGTTGCGGACTGTGAGTCGCCCAACGGAGACGTTTCGGGACGAGCGGTTGGGCTACTCGTTCTACGATCCCGAACGGATGTGGGAAGGGATACGGTCGGCCATCGCCGAGGTGATGGAAAGCCTTGAGTATAATAGAGTCTCTGCTGTCGGCATTACCTCGATGGCCGAAAGCGGCCTGCTGGTAGACCGAAGCTCAGGCAAACCGCGCTCGCCCTTTCTTCCTTGGTTCGATACTTGCTCCGAGCCTCAAGCGGCTTTCATGAAGAGAGAATCGGATCCGTTCGAGCGGTTTGTGCGTTCCGGCCTGCACGGCAGCTTTAAGCTTGGCTTGCCGAAGCTGTTATGGCTTCGCGATCGCTTTCCGGAGGCGTTCCAAGGAGAAGAGCCGGTATGGCTGTCCGCTTCCGGGTGGATCGCTTACCGGTTAACCGGAACATTTGCATTCGACTATACGCTTGCGGCCCGAACGTACGCTTTTCGCATCGACCGCAAGGAATGGGACGGCGAATGGTTGAACCATTTCGGCTTCTCCTCTTCATTGTTTCCGAAAGCGGCGGGCAGCGGTTCGATTATCGGCACCGTGGGAAGCGCCGGCCAGTCGGCGGGCCTGCCGGCGGGCACTCCCGTCGGAATTGCCGGCCACGATCACGTTGCGGCCGCGCTGGCCGTCGGCGCCGTCAAGCCAGGCGTCGTCTACGATTCCATGGGGACGGCGGAAACGCTCGTCGGAACGTTGGATGAGCGGGAACTTTCAAGGCAAGACTACGAGGCCGGCCTGTCGTTCGGCATACACGCGGCGAACGGGCGGTATTTTTGGATGGGAGGCCAGCCTTCTTCGGGAGGATCGGTCGAGTGGCTGCGCGGACTGTTGGGCGCCCCTTCGCTCACTTACGGCGAAGTGTTGACGCTGCTGGAAGAAGCGGGCGGCGGCGGAACCGGGCCGACCGGGGTGTTGTACTTCCCGTATTTAACGGGAAGCAGCGCTCCCCGTCCGGACTCGAGGATGCGCGCCGCATTCGTCGGGCTGTCGAAAGAGCACGGCAAGGGCGATTTGTTGAAAGCCGCGCTCGAAGGCACGGCGTATCAGCTGGAGTTTATCAAGCGAAGCGCGGAACGGTTGTCCGGGCAGCCGATCGAGCGTCTGCTTGTCGTCGGCGGAGGAACGCGCAACCCGCATTGGTTGACGGTCAAAGCCGATGTGACCGGCTGCACGTTGGAGCTTCCGGGCATCGCGGAAGCGAGTTTGCTCGGCGCGGCGCTTGCCGCCGGCATAGGCGCAGGCGTGTACGCGGACGCCGAGGAAGCTTTCGCCGCCGTCGCGGAAGCCGGCGCGGCGCGGGTTATCGCCCCCGATCCGGGGCGGCGTGAGCAATACCGCGCATTGTACGAGCGCGGCTTTAAACCGCTGCAGGAACCGCTGCGGCGTTGGTTTTCGGAGGGCGTCTAGCGGCCGCCCTCAAGCGGCAGTTGCGCCAGCGCTTCGTACGCGGGCCTATGGCCGAAGCGGGTGCGGTACAGCACGAGCTCTTGAACGCGCCATGCGATGGGGCGCGCGGAAGCGGCTTTCGCGAGCGTGGCGCCGGAGAAAGGCGCTTCAACGCCGCGGTACCTGCGCGCGACCGTAATATGCGGGCGGAACGTCCGCGTATCGCGCGGAACGCCGCAAGCGGCGGCGGCCGCATCCGCTGCGGCGTGCAGCGCTTGCAGCGATTCCGTCTCTCCGCTTACGCCGCACCAAAGCACGCTCGGCGAGTCCGGGCGGCCGAATGCGCCAAGTTCGGCGAGAGCGAGCTCGAACGGCGCTATCACCGAGACCGCCTCTCGAACGGGCGGGAGCAATTCATCCGCCAGACGCGGATGGACGTCGCCGATAAATTTGACCGTCACATGAAAATCCGCGGGGTGGTGCCAGCTTGCGAACGGCAGCGACTTTCGCCACGCCTCGCATGCGGTTTCCAGCGCTAGCTTGGCTGGTGCCGACAGAGCGATCGCGAAAAACAAGCGTATTGAATCCCCGGTGCTTCCTTTATTCAGCATGCGCTCTCCTCCTTCTATTTTTTTCTAGTATTGCCAAGCATCTGTTTTTGTAACATAATTGTAACGCTAGATTCATTTACATTTAATATAGAGCGGTTATTATAAGGATGACCCCCTTTTTGATGATATATTATTTCTTGAACCTATGGCGAAGATGCCGTAGGTTTCTTTCTTTTTTCCAAATCTACTAGCATTTGGATTGCCCAAATGGTAGAATTTTTCCAGGGGCAATATTGACAGCATTAAATTACTTCATTTTTAAGTTAGTAATGGAAGTGGACAGTTGTGCAGGTGTTGGAGCAGCGATTCGGCCGGTTATTTCAACAATACCGCGACCGCGTATACCGTACGGCGTTCTATGTAGTCAAAGATCCGCATCTGGCGCAAGACGTCACGCAGGAAACCTTCCTTAAAGCTTATCGAAACATCGATTCGGTGAGGGAAGACGGCAGAGAGGGCGCTTGGTTGACGACGATCGCAACGCATGCGGCCATCGATGCGGTGCGCAAGCGAAATTGCTGGAACGGAATTCCGATGGAGAACCCTTATTTGACGGTGCTCGTCGGCACTACCGAGAGCGATGTGGAAGAGGAAGTCGGCAAGCGGCTCGAGAGGGAGCATTTGTGGAAAGAAATAACAAAGATGAAACGAGAGTACCGCGAAGTTCTGATTCTTAAGCTGCATTCGGGCTTGAAAGACGGGGAGATCGCCTGCCTGCTGAAAGTGTCGGTCGGCACGATCAAATCGCGCGTGCATCGCGCCAAGCGGATACTACGCAAAGCATCCGGTTGTTGGCACGGGTAACCGCTATTCCGGTTCGGCGGACTTCTTCGCTTTCCAAAGACGGAACATTTCAAGACTGTTTTTGACATGCTTCGCCTCGTCTTCCGTCAATGTTTCCATCTCGCCTTCCAGAATCGCATAATTGTACGGTACAACCGACTCCCGAACTTCACTTACGGGTGCCGGCGGCTGCTCCGTCCGGCCAAGCAAATAATCGACGGTTACTTCAAATAAGTCGGCAAATTGCAATAACGTGTCCATATCCGGTTTGCGGATCTCATTCTCGTAGCCGGATATTGTGGACTCGGCCAGAGACAGACGTTGTCCGAGCTGTTTCATCGTCATTCCCCGCGCTTTGCGGAGCTCGCGAATTCTCGTTCCGTACATACGTATCACCTCCGCTCCCATTATACTTTGCACGATGCAAATTGTGAAATGGAAGAGTCAAAACTTTGCATTTTGAATTGAAAATATGCGGAAGCTGGGGTAATATATGGGTATTACAACGCGATTTGCGAAGTTGGGGTGAGGACAATAGACTCCGTGTTGAAATCTACGAGGGAAGCTCTGGGGATGACGCTGGAAACGGCAGCCAAGCATTTACGCATTCCTCCAGGATATTTACTGCAAATCGAAAGGGGTGACCGAGGCGTAGGAGTGGAAAGGGCGGAACAGATTGCTAGTTTATATGAAACCAGAAGGGACGTATTGTTTGATGCGTCAAGATTTACCGCACGGTTGGATAGAAAGAGGCAACCGAAGGTTGTCCGCGACGACGAGTATATGTAGCTAGGAGGGAAACGATGATCGAGCCGCCGTTATGGTTTTGGATAATGGGCATCATTATTTTAGGCATTGCTTGCGTTTTGGAAGTTCGGGAACGCAAGATAATGAAAGATAAGAAAACCTCTTTCGACGCCAATTCTGAGAAGCAAGACCGCGTTTAGCGGAGTTATCAAGAGAACTGACACTTTTCGGGGAGAAGGCCGCTTCTTCCCTTTTCTTTTTCCGATACGACCGGACCCGGCTAAAACCCGTCGGACACGGGAATGATAATGGAAAAAGCGGGAAGGAGGTTTTGTCCGTGTCCATTATTTATTACGCGGCGGGTTGCATTCTGGGCGCGCTTTCGCATCTGTGGTTCGGAAGCGCCGGGATATGATATAATGGCGGTAAAATTGAACGGAGGTGGCGAGCTGGATGGGCAAAGGATTGCTGTTCATTCTACTCTGGTGGATCACCGGAAATCCGTTCGTCGCAATATTGATATTACTAGCGATAGTTTATGCGCTTGATCGCCGGTTCGTCGGCTTGCTGCCGAGCGTTACACGGCCGTTTAAGCTTAGCAGGCGCCTCGCTCGCGCGAAGCAGGACATTCGGCTGCGTCCGTTCGACGTTTCGGCCAAACAAGAGGCGGCGCGAATCTTGATGGAAAAGAGGCGCTATCGCGAAGCCTTGCCGCTGCTTAAAGACATCGCGCCGCAGATGGACGATTCCGCGGAAGTGATTTGCGATTTGGGCATATGCGAATTGAAGGCGGGAAACGTCAGCGACGGCGAGCGGCAATTGATGCGGGCGCTGGAAATCAATCCGCGGGTTCGTTACGGCGAGCCTTACTTGCGCTTGGCCGAGGCGCTGGCGGGCACGCAATCCGGGAAAGCTCTCGAAGCGTTGGAGCAAATCCGGGGACTTCATTCTTCGTCATGCGAATTATATTACCGGCTCGGCCGGTTGTACGAAAGGCTCGGCGAGAAACAACAAGCGCGGGAAGCTTATAAGGAAGCGGCGGAAGTATACCGGACGCTTCCCAAGTACAAGAGAAAGACGGAACGGCGATGGGCGCTGCTGGCCTTCTTAAGGCGCGCCGCCGTTTAAATGCGGAAAGCGGGGAAGAAGCCATGAGTCGCGACGTAAGCGAAGCGATGCTCATCCTGTTCGTAATCGTGCTGACTTTTGTGATTAGCACCGTATGGTTGAAGCGGAGATCAAGAAGAAAGAAACCATAACGGTCATTCGGGAGGCGCGCTGGCATGTATTATGTAAATGAAGAACAAATCCGGGTAAGGCTTGAGTTTATGACTGTGGTGGCGGGCTCGCTGCGACGGCTCGCTTCCGTCGAAGACCGGAACGCGTACGACATCGTATACGGATTCGCCGAGGAGAGGGCGCTGCACCTTGCGATAGAAGCCGTGACGGATGTCGGAAGCTTGCTGATCGATAAATTTATTTTGCGGGATGCAAGCAGCTACGAGGACATTATCAATATTATTCGAATGGAAGGCGTCCTGCCGGCGGAGACGGCCGCCCGTTTGCGGGAGTTGATCGGAATGCGCAAGGCGCTGACGCAAAATTATACGGAGCTTGACCGTACACAGCTTCGTCCGAGTGAGCAGCTAACGGCTATTGCCGATTTATTGGACGAATTTCCCGGACACGTTCATGCGTTCATAGCGAAAGAAACGGAAGGGTTTATTGCGCCCGAAGGTCCGAAAGAATAATCGGAACGGATAAGGCGAAGGGATATGAGGAGGAACGTTGCGGATGAACCTGCATGGCGATGAAATCAAGCTGACTTCGTATTCCACGAAAGGCGGGTGCGGCTGCAAGATCGGTCCGGGCGAGCTGTCCGGAATACTAGGCAGCCTCCCGCGGGAAGACAGGCACCCGAATTTATTGGTCGGCACGGAAACGAACGACGATGCCGGCGTGTACCGGTTAACCGACGACCTCGCTCTAGTGCAGACGGTCGATTTTTTTACTCCGATCGTGGACGACCCTTACGACTTCGGGCAAGTGGCCGCGGCGAATGCGCTCAGCGACGTATATGCGATGGGAGGTACTCCCCTCACCGTGTTAAACTTGGTCGCGTTTCCGATACAGAAATTGGACCGGTCCGTGCTGGCGGTAATTTTGCGCGGAGCGGCGGATAAAGTGCGGGAGGCAGGCGCTACGCTTGTCGGCGGGCATTCCATCGACGATAACGAGCCGAAGTTCGGCTTGGCGGTGACGGGCACCGTCCATCCGGGACGTGTGCTGACGAACGCAGGAGCCCGACCCGGCGACCGGCTCATCTTGACGAAGCCGATCGGGGTCGGTATTTTGACGACGGCTATCAAACGGGACAAGCTGTCCCGTGAAGAAATCAAGCGGGTAACCGCCGTAATGGCCGCGTTGAACAAGCGTGCGGCGGAGATCATGGCGGATTACGACGTTCACGCATGCACGGACGTCACCGGCTTCGGACTGATGGGGCACGCTTTAGAGATGGCGCGCGGCAGCGGACACGGCATTGTCATTCACAATCGCGATGTTCCCGTTCTTCCGCGCGTACGGGAGTTGGCGGAGGAAGGAGTGGTCCCCGGCGGCACGAAAAACAATTACCGCCATGTGGAGCAGCATGTGGATTTTGCGCCTGCATTGGACGAGACCGGCCGATTCATCCTGTGCGACGCCGTTACCTCCGGCGGACTTCTCATCGCCGTTGAAGGCGCGCAATCCGAAGCGCTTCTTCGTGCGCTGCGCGACGCCGGTGTTGAGGCCGCGCTGATCGGGGAAGTAACGGGCCGGCATCCGGGACGGATCGTCGTTGAGTGATAACGGACCGTGAGAACGGAGGCAACGGAACGTTGCCGATAGTTGTTCAAACAAATGCAGAGCGAAGGGGTTATAGCCATCTATGGCCGTAACCCCTCAGCCCCTCATTCTTCTCTCCTTCGGACTTCCGCCCTAAGCACGGTTCCTATCAATTTTTCCACCAACGCTTGCTCCAGGTCCGCCCGTTCTTGCGGATGCACTCCATATAACCGTTTGCGGATGAGCGGCCGGTATTTTTGCACGATTTTCATCAACGCCTCTTGATCCCCTTCTTGCGACTTGCGCACAAGCTCGTACAACGTTTCTTCTTTCATCGAGAACGACCCTCATCTTTGATCTGTTGACGCAGTTCGTTAACGGATTGCGTTAAATCGTCGATCTTTCTTTGAAAGCTGATCAGCAGATAGACGGCTACTGCGATCGGAAAACCGTAATTGCCGATTGCCGCCGAGAAGGCAGCAATCCATTCCCCTTGATTATTCATCATCGATCCCTCTTTTCGTTTAAATATTTGCGCATTTTGCGCAGACCGCTTAACCGAAGCTTTGTGACGGCCTGCTGCGTTACATTCCAATTTTCCGCGATTTCGGTGTCTTTCCACTGGTAAGCGTATACAAGCGTCAGAACATTGCGCTGCTTTTCCGTCAACAAGTTGAATGCGTCCCACACCTCCTTTCTTTCCAGCTTCTCGGAAAGAGGAATTCGCGGTTGAAAATCCTCTTCGGCCGCGGGAAGCAAGTCCCCGTAAGTCGTAGAGGGATCATAAGAGACGGGCTGATCCAGAATGAGCAAATTTTTGTCGCGAAACCGCTTTGCGGCGCGCTGATGGTCGATTGCGGCGTACCGGATCGACCGGCTGACGTAGGAAGTGAACCGGGCATCGAAGAGTTGGCTGCTTTGCACTGGAAACCACCGCCTTTCAGTAGAACACATGTTCTGATTATGGGTATAAAAAACTTCCTGCCGTTAAAAGCAAGAAGGTTCCGAAGGAAGTGAGCCTCGAAGAGCAATCATTCGGTAACCTGGCAATCTTGGCTAGATCGACTACAACAATCTAACTTTAGACCCATGGTTTTGCGTCCCAATCTTTAGATTGGTTTGCCGTTTCGCAACTTGAGGAAACTCGTCTATTTATATTTGTATTATATATAACGTTCCGCAAGAAGAAAATCACAACTGAAAACTAACAATTTTCACCACTTGGAACAATCGGTTCCCGCAGCAGACGTTCGAATTGATCGGCCGGAAGAGGCTTGCTGTATACGTAACCTTGGATTTCATTGCAGCCTTTTTCCCGCAAAAATTGCAGCTGTTCTCTCGTTTCCACGCCTTCCGCGAGAGACCGCATCTTCATTTGCTGGCTCATCGCGATGAGCGCGGTAACGATCGCCGCATTATCTTCGTCGGTCGTCACGTCCCTGATAAACGATCGGTCGATCTTCAGCGTGTGCACCCGGAATCGCTTCAAATAACTAAGGGAGGAATATCCGGTCCCAAAGTCGTCGATCGAAATATGAACGCCGATTTTCTTCAATTCATCGATCGTTTCCATGACGAAGCCGACGTTCTTCATGGCGACCGATTCCGTTATTTCAAGACAAAGCGCTTTCGGCTCGAGACGGGATTCCTCCAAGGAGCTCCTTATGGTTTGCACGAAATCCGGGTGCTGCAATTGCTGCACCGAGATGTTCACCGATACGCAGAGGGAGTAGCCTTTAGATTGCCATTCTTTGTTTTGCTTGCACGCTTCCTGCAGCACCCAAGTGCCGATGGGCACAATGAGACCCGTCTCTTCGGCCAGCGGTATGAATTCACCCGGCGGTATGAGGCCCAGCTCGGGATGATCCCAACGAACGAGCGCTTCCATCCCGAAAATCGTGCCGGCCTCCAAGTCGACAAGCGGCTGATAATGGATGCGAATCTGGTCCCGGACCAGCGCTTTGCGCAAATGCGTTTCGAGCTGAAGCCGTTCGAGCGAGCGGAAGTTCATGTCCGGGTGATAAAATTCATACGTGTCTCCGCCTTTTTCCTTCGCCCGGTACATAGCGGTGTCCGCATGCTTGATTAGCGTCTCGGCGTCTACTCCGTCCTGTGGGTAGAAAGAAGCGCCGATGCTGACCGTGACCATCAGTTCCTTGTCTTCGTAGTGAAAAGGCTGGCTAAGCAATGCGCTCAGACGGCGGGCATACTCTGCGACCGCGGCCGAGTCTTCGACATGCGGAAGCAGTGCGATAAACTCGTCTCCGGCGAACCGGGCGATCATTTCGTCGGGACCGATGAAAGAGCGTATTTGATTGGCGAGAAATCGCAGCATTTCGTCGCCGATATGGTGTCCGAGCGTGTCATTAATCACTTTGAACCGGTCCAAGTCGAAAAACAAAATGGCGGGCTTGCGGCCCGTCGTCTTCGCATCTTCGAAACAGCCGGCCAGCCGTTCTTGAAACAGCAGCCGATTCGGCAAATCGGTCAAAGAATCATGGAACGCGAGATAATTGATTTTCTCGTCCGTGCGCTTGCGTTCCTCGGCGACCCGCATGGCGGCGTACGATTTGTCGAACATCGGATGATCGCCGCCTGCGGCCTCCCCCGTGCGGATAATTTGCAGAA
Source organism: Paenibacillus alkalitolerans (assembly GCF_016482785.1). Classification (GTDB taxonomy): domain Bacteria; phylum Bacillota; class Bacilli; order Paenibacillales; family YIM-B00363; genus Paenibacillus_AE; species Paenibacillus_AE alkalitolerans. The sequence goes on from NZ_JAEMXM010000035.1 coordinate 38,824, forward strand.
GGTTTTCAATATGCTGTTTATGTATGCGGGCGGCGGATGCAAGTTTGCACGCACTTTCGTTATCCTGGGAAGTTCCCAGATATATGGTGCCGCGCTCCGAATCGTACTGCACGACACGGTTCATATTGACTATATTGTGGCTGTCCAAAATACGAAAACCGTCTTCATAGAGCCATTCCTCGATTGAATTGAAGGAGACGTTAAGGTAATACTTCTCGTCCGCCGTATGAACGATATATTCGTTCTCTTTCACTTTATCGATCTTTAGTACCTCGGACGAATCGATCGCGAAGACATCGCCGTTCTTTTTGTCTCGGGTTACCGGTATTTTTTGAGCCATGCCCTTTGAACCATCTCCGAATCGAACCGTATCTATTTACCCATTCTTCATTGTAACAAGAGTTTAGAGAGAGCGTTATAGTCAAGTCGTCCTGTTTTTCACCAAAGTTCGACATAAATTTCATCTAATTTACTTATTCTTGTCTGAACTCCGTCGGAGAAATGCCGTACCGCCGTTTGAACTGGCGGGAAAAATACAGCGGATCGGATATGCCGACGCTTGACGCAACTTGTTCCACAGTCAACGGCTGTCTCAGCAGCTCCTTGGCCCGCTCCATTCTGATGTGAAGCAAGAACTGTTGGGGCGACATGCCGACCGTCTTTCGAAACAATTTGGAAAAGTACGTGCGGTGATAGCCCAAATCTTTCGCCAGCTTGGCGATTGCCTTCGGCTGGGCGTATTGGAGCGTGAACCATTGCAACGCGCGCTCCACCTGAATTTCGGCTTGCGTCATTCGTCTTTGCGGCTGCGGTGCGGGAAGCCGGCTGCGGATCCATTCCGAGAACAGAAGACGGAGGTATGCTCCCGCTTGAACGTCGCTTGATATGCCGTCGTTCGATCGGAGGCTTCTGTACACCGATTGAAACAGCTTTAACAGCTTGCGGTTCCGTTCCGAGAACAATGCCGGCTGTTCTGGAGAAACCCCGAGCATCTCCGTCCACTCCCGGGCAAGCGCACCGCGGAAGGCGATCCAGCAATAGCGCCACGGATCGGTTTCATCCGAACAATATTCGGACAGCGTGCCGGGAAATTGAAAGAAGCTGTCGCCGGCCTTCAGATGCTGCTTGTCGCCGGAAGCGCGGCACCATCCTTTACCCGACATAATGTAATGAACAAGGAAGTAATCAAGCACGCGGGGACCGACGTGGTGGCCGGCAGGGGTACGCTCATGTCCGGAAAACAAAACTACAATTTCCCCATCCCCGTGGCTTCCGTTAATTGCGACCGTAAACGCTTCCTCCCACACGTTCAAACACCTCCCTGCCGTCTACGATATCATATTTTCTATTAATAAAACTACATAAATCCATGTCGAAACGACGTGGTTCCATGGGCAGGACGAAGGAAACGAGGTACATTGAAGTGGTAAAACGAAGCAATACGCAAGTTACTTTTCCGAGGGGGTACTCAAGTGTCCAAAATTACTTTTTTAGGCGCAGGAAGCACCGTTTTCGCTAAGAACGTTTTAGGAGATTGCATGTTCGTGCCTTCTTTGCAAGGATTCGAACTCGCGCTGTTCGATATCGACCGCGAACGGTTGAAAGATTCCGAGATGATGCTTAACAATTTGAAACGAACGACCGGCAGCAGCTGCCGCGTCGTCGCCTACACAGACCGGAAAGAGGCGCTTCGAGGAGCGAAGTATGTCGTCAATGCGATTCAAGTGGGCGGGTATGACCCGTGCACGATTATAGACTTCGAGGTGCCGAAGAAATACGGGCTGCGCCAGACGATCGCGGATACGCTCGGCATTGGCGGCATTTTCCGCAACTTGCGCACTATTCCGGTGATGCTCGATTTCGCGCGCGATATGCAAGAAGTTTGTCCCGACGCATGGTTCCTCAATTACACGAATCCGATGGCTGTGCTTACGAACGTAATGAACACATACGGAGGCATCAAGACCGTAGGCTTGTGCCACAGCGTTCAAGTTTGCGTCCCGCACCTGTTTAAGAACCTCGGCATGGACATAACGGGGATTCAGTCGAAAATTGCTGGCATTAACCATATGGCTTGGCTTCTTGAAGTGAAGAAAGACGGCGTCGATTTGTATCCGGAAATTAAAAAGCGCGCCGCCGAGAAACAAAAAGAGAAGCACGGGGATATGGTCCGATTGGATTTAATGCTGAAATTCGGATATTACGTGACGGAATCGTCCGAGCATAACGCCGAATATCATCCGTACTACATTAAGTCGAAGTATCCCGAATTAATCGAGAAATTCAATATCCCGCTCGATGAATATCCGCGCCGCTGCATCAATCAGATCGAGGGCTGGAAATCGATGCGGGACAAATTGGTGAACGACGACAATTTGACGCACAAACGGTCGCACGAGTACGCGTCCTATATTTTCGACGCGATGGAGACGAATACGCCGTTCAAGATCGGCGGCAACGTCATGAACACCGGATTGATCACGAACTTGCCGAAAGAGGCTTGCGTCGAGGTGCCTTGCCTTGTCGACGCGAGCGGCGTAACGCCCACTTATGTCGGCGACCTGCCGCCTCAGCTCGCTGCGCTCAACCGTACGAACATCAACACGCAGCTGCTTACGATCGAAGCGGCGATTACGGGCAAGCGCGAGCATATTTATCACGCGGCGTTTCTCGATCCGCATACGGCGGCGGAGCTGCCGCTTGACGAAATCGTCTCATTGTGCGACGACTTGATCGAAGCTCACGGCAGCTGGCTGCCTGAGTTCAAATAATTGTCCGGGAATCGGCGACGGCGGGATCCTCCTACGTGGGTGGGGGACTCTTTTCTTTGCACGAACGATGTACATGACTCCGGAGACGTTACAAGGATTAGAGGCGGTCGGGCTCCTGAGTCATGTATACGGATCGTTACGCTGACACCGTTCCTTCCTGGCTTCTTCCGCTCGTTCGTTTCCCCCTCAATTCGCCGACTTTCCGTGCCGCCGGCCAATTTCCACGTTGCTTGTATCCAATGTCCGTCGTATAATGTAAATTTCGGAGCGGTGACCTTTTGAACTGCCGCTACATATTCTGCTTATGTCGCAATCCATTACAAACTTACAAAGGAAGCGGTACAGCGTGTCAAACCAGCAGGCTATAGCAATTCTGGATTCGGGTGTCGGAGGATTGACCGTAGCGAAAGAAGTGATGAGGCAGCTTCCTCAAGAGAAAATTATTTATTTCGGAGATACGGATCGAGCTCCTTACGGGCCGCGGCCGGCGTCGGAGGTCGTGTTGTTCACGACGCAGATCGTAGATTATTTGCTTCAATTCCAGCCGAAAATGATCGTAATCGCGTGCAATACGGCGACGGCTGTCGCCCTCGAAACGATCCGCGCACGCGTGAACGTGCCTGTCCTTGGCGTTATTACACCGGGTGCGCGCGCGGCGATCAAAGCGACGCGCAACGGGGAAATCGGCGTGATCGGGACGGATGGAACGATACGCAGCGGCGCCTACGAAACGGCGCTTCGCCGCATTTCTCCGGGCATCCGTGTCATCTCCAAAGCATGTCCCACGTTCGTTCCGCTTGTCGAGAAGGGACTGTTTCGTTCTTCCGAAGCGAGAGACACCGTTTGCGATACGCTCAACGGCTTGAAAGACGAAACGATCGACACACTCATCCTTGGCTGTACTCATTATCCGTTTTTGGCCGACTTGATCCAAGAGTGTATGGGTCCGGGTGTGACGCTTATTTCGTCTGCCGATCAGACGGCGAGGGACATTAGTACGCTGCTTTACCACAACGGCCAGTTGGCGTCTTCCCGCGAATTGCTTATGCATCGGTTTTTTTGCAGCGGCGACGCGAATACTTTTCATGCGATTGTACAGGAATGGCTTAACGAAGAGATCTGCGTAACGCCCGTCGTCTGGCAAGTGCCCCGTTTCGTATAAATTCATTCGGCAAGCGTTTCCCGCATATGCTGATTGATAAAAAGGGGAGGCGTATGCGGTGACAAAAATCATAAAGACCGAAGAAGGCGACACTTGGTTTCGCGTTTCCCGCCGGCACGGCGTGAACGAATATGCTCTTTATGCCGCAAACCCCGGCTTGCCCGCCGGGGATTTTATTATTCCCGGCACTTCAATTTCGGTACCGGATACCTCCGGTGCCGGCGCAGACGCTAAAGCAAGCGGCGCTTTGATCGTGGATACGCTGCGGCCTTACGGTTATGTTGAGTTGAAATCGGACGCAGAATTGTTGGGCGACCGATATCCGATGATGGACTGGTCGACGATCGGGCGAAGCGTGCTCGGTAGGGAGCTGTTTGCGGTTCGGATCGGAACCGGTCCCAAAGAAGTGTTTTATAACGGATCGTTTCACGCGAACGAATGGATTACGTCATTGGTGCTGATGAAATTTATAGAGGATGCGAGCCGGGCGGCGGGTGAAGGAGTCAGTATGCGAAATATCCTTTTGTCAGCTTTGTTTGAGCGTGTTACGTTGTGGATTGTGCCGATGGTGAACCCTGACGGAGTCGAGCTGGTCCACACGGGGGCTTACCCCGGGCATCCGTATAGAGACAGCCTCCTTCATTGGAACGACGGTTACGGCCGGTTCGAGCATTGGAAGGCGAACATACGCGGCGTCGACTTGAACGACCAGTTCCCGGCCCACTGGGAGGAAGAGCGGGAACGCCGTTCCCCCGACGGACCGGGGCCGCGCGATTTCGCAGGAGAGCATCCGCTGTCCGAGCCGGAAGCATTGGCGGTCGCCCGGTTTACGGAGCAGAGGGATTTCAAGCTGACGATGGCGTTTCACTCGCAAGGCCGAGAAATCTATTGGAACTACCGGGATATGGAGCCTCCGCAATCCGAGCGGATCGCGTCGGATTTGTCGGCTGCCAGCGGATATGCGCCGGTCAAGCTGACGGGCAGCGACGCCGGCTATAAAGATTGGTGGATTCAGGAACGGCGCCGTCCCGGTTTCACCGTCGAGCTTGGGTTGGGTGTGAATCCTCTCCCGCTAGGTCAGTTCTCACTCATTTACAGAGAAGCGTTCGGCATTCTCCTTGGAGGCTTGGTGGCGGCGGCGGACGGCAACTGGTAGAATGGAGGAAAGTTTCGTCTCTCGTTTCGATTCCGGTATGGAGGAAGTCCCCGGAGGGCAACGATAAGAGCATAATGTTCTCCAAGGAGGGCCGCTTTTATGAAGAAATGGCTTTCGATCGCGGGGTGGGCGCGCATCGCCGCAAAGCTCGGCGCCTACCTCCGCTCGCCTATAATACCGCTTTGGGAGAAGGCGCTGCTGTTGGTGCCGGTTATCGCCTATTGGGTGCTTCCCGATGTATTGCCTTACCTGCCGTTTGACGATTTGGCCGTTACATTGATTATGGTGAATTGGTTCGTCGGGCGGATCGAGCGAAAATATCCTGCCTTGAACAGGGACAAGCTTTAAACTTTACACATAAAGGAGAACAACCGGACATGAAATGCAAAATAACACGGAATGCCGCGAAAATGCTGTTGAAAGAGATGGAAGGGGAAGAAAACAAGGAGCTGAAGCTGCGCGCATACGTCACTCATGCACACGGAGACCATGCCCATTACGGTCTTGGATTGGATGCCCCTACGGATGAGGATGTCGTCGTTGCGACGGATAAAGGAATTGAAGTCATATTGAAGAAAGACGATCCTTTCTTGGACGGCATAGTGATCGATTACTTGTATACGCCTGAAGAAGGGTTCGTCATTACGAACCCGTCGAAAGGCAATCACGGCGATCATTAACTGTCTGACTTCGCACCGATCCCCGCCCGGACCGCCGCATAGCGGATCGGCGCGAAAAGAGCGTCCGCGTATGCTTTCTCTCCGGAAAGCGCGCGGACGATTTTTTTTCCGGGCTTGACGTTCACTTCAATGATTTTCACCGTACCCTTCCGTTCCACCGCAAGATCGATGCCGAGCTCGATGAACGGTTTGCCGTAAGCGGTCTCGAGCAAGCCGGGGACGAGTACGGCAACGCGGGTAAGTTCGTCGGCGATCGTTTCCGCTTTGCTTTCGCCGAATTGGCCGGACAGAAACGGAAGCAAGGGGTGTACGGCACCGCCGGCGCGCAGATTTGCTTTGATTGTTCCCTCCGCGCCCTTCCTCACGCCGATCGCCGTCATCCCCCAAGAGTGATTCGGCTGCTTTTGCATTAACGCCCGGACATCGTACACCCGTCCGTCCCGATCCCGTATGTCGAGCCACTGCTGAACCAAGATGTCGCCTTCGGTATAAGAACGGTCAAGCTTTCTAAGCAGCCGTCCCTCCGTCATCATCACGCGCCGTTCCCGTCGGTCTTGCCAAATATAAGACGAAGGCTTCCGGTCGTGCGTACGTTCTACCTTGACAATGCCGGTTCCCCCTTTGCCGTTGCGCGGCTTGAGTACAACAGCGCCATATTGCCCGGCCATGGCGATTACGGTTCCGGGACCCTTATACAATCGGGTCGCGGGCAAGTACCGTTCCAAGCCTGACCGCTGAAGCTTATTGTGGATTTCCCATTTATGGCCGAGGCCGTAACCGACACATTCCACATTGGGGTCGTGTTTGAATCGTCTGACGAGACGGACGGTTTTGTGCGATACGTAATAACCTAGGTCGTGAATGACGTCGGGATAAGGACATACGACGTCTTCCCATACCCCTCTTCGGTAACGGAATGCATGGAGCCTCCGGACATTGTGTCGAATCCTCTCCGGTGTGAACAACACGGTGTCCGAGAAACCGAGTTTCTCGGCTTCTTGAGCCCAATGATCGAACCGGCGCGGATTCGGTATGCGGTGAGTGAGAAGTCCCATGGTTGTCATACCGAACACCCCTCCTATTGATCTATTGGAACTTATTATATTCAGCTAGAGTATGATTTGCGCACAGTCGATGTAAACGCTCCGTAGAGTTAATCGTCAACGTCTTCTGCGGAGAAATGTTGATGGAGTATTCAATGGTCATTTCGTGTAAAATGTTACAAGGAAAATATTGCGAAAACGGAGGAATCATGACATGCCGATCGTCGATGCAGAGCAGTATACGGAATCGCTGCACGAAACCGATGAACAGTTGGAACAGGTGTTGGAGAGTGTCCGGACAAACGGAATGCCGGAAATTTCAGTGAAGCCGGGGTACGGGCGGTTGCTGACATTGCTTGTTGCCGTATCCGGAGCAAGGCGGGTTTTGGAAATCGGAGCCCTGGGGGGCTATAGCGGAATATGTCTTGCCAGAGGGTTGGGTCCGGGCGCAGTTTTGGTTTCTTTGGAACTGAAACAGGAATATGCCGATTTGGCGAAGCGAAATTTGACCGAGGCGGGGTTTGGCGGTATCGTGACTTATCGTGTCGGAGAAGCTTTGCACAGTTTGGAGGAGTTGTCCGCGGAAGGGCAGACGTTCGACTTCTTCTTCATCGACGCGGATAAAGGAAATTATCCGAAATACTTGGATTGGGCGCTGCGGTTGGGATCGCCGGGAGCTGTCATTGTCGGGGACAACATGCTTATGCACGGACGGAGCATGGATCCGGATTCTTCTTCGCCGTCGGTTGCCGCCATGCGGCAGTTTAACGAGCGAATCGCATCGGATCCGCGTCTGCAAGGCGTGGTGCTGCCGGCTTATGACGGATTGGCGATTGCCCGGATTCGGTGAGGAGGATCAACGGCCAGTCCGACTGTTGTTGGGAAAATTTGGTGCGCCCCTCGTCTCCTGTCTTCTATGAGTCTATCACCATGACTCAGCACCGGTGTTCTTTACGCGACTCTCTCACCATGACTCAGCACCTGTGTTCTTTACTCGACTCTGTCGCTTTGATCCGCACCGATGTATCTTAACCGACTCTATCGCTTTGACCCAATGGTTTTCCCAGAAATTGGGACACATCATCTGCCACTCATCCCCCGACCCTATCACCATGACTCCGCAAAGAATGAACAAAACCCGGATTTGCCGCTCCGGGCTTTTTGCGTATTCCTTATTGCGGTCGACTGCGGAGTTATATACATCGAGTTTTTGCGGGAGAGGGCACATCGGGAGAAGGTGCGTCGGGAGAGGGTACGTCGGGAGATGGAAATTCGGACTTGAAATAGGAACACATGTTTGATATAATGAAA
>NZ_JAEMXM010000036.1 GCF_016482785.1 Paenibacillus alkalitolerans
ACTCCCGAAAAAGCGGAAATTTTGAAGATGACCGCGCAATATAAGGATGTATTCGCCGAACTCGGTCAAAATGAGGACTATACGTATCCGTCAGCTCCTATAGCAGATCGTCGCATCGACTATGTTTTCACTTCCAAAGATGTAAAGATTCAATCCGCGGAAGTCATTACAACGGATGCTTCCGATCACTTGCCGATTACGGCCGAACTTACGCTGACAAGAAAATGACTGTTCCAAAATTATGCGAGCCGAAATAGGTAATACCGGATAATACTATTGATTGCCATTATTTAATGGGTAGTTATGATATTATGCCATTTGGAACTGGCTTAATCTTAGTCTTGATCATCGCTCTCATTATTTTCGGTCCATCCAAACTACCCGATCTCGGCCGCGCATTCGGACGCACGCTAAGTGAATTCAAATCGGCTAGCCGCGAGTTGGTGTCGGGCGGAGACAAGGAAGAAGACAAGTCCGACAAACAGCAAGGCGCACCTGTCCGCGGACAATAAGTAAACCTTCAAAAATCCGCGGAAAATGGAAAAAAGCAGATCCTGATGCAGGATCTGCTTCTATCATATCGGTAAACATTAAGGCATCGTCACCAGCGCGTCAATTTGCTTCAAACCGGGCGTGCCCTTTTCCATCAGGAAGGAAGCGCGGGTGATTATAGCCCTGTACTTCCGCTATTGCCGGCGCACGTCCGCTACCTCAGATCCATCTTCTCACAGCCGATTTATAATTCTCGTAGTCAACGCCAAACTTTTTTTGCAGCATTTTTTCTTCAAACTCAATATACCATCGGTCCGTTACAGCAACGAATAGGGCCAAGATAATAAACGGCGAAGCGGCTCCCAACATGAAGCATACACCGAGCAATGAAATCGCAAATCCGAGATACATCGGGTTTCTGCTGTACCTGTATAATCCATCTACGACAAGCTTATCAGGTTCCTTAAATGTATGAATATTGGTTTGAACGCTTCGAAACTTTCCCGACCCCCACATCGTTACCGTGAGTCCGGTAATCACCAAAGGCAAACCCAGGAAACTATAGGGTGGTCGCAGCAAAAAATGAATCGGCCATAGCTTCTGTAAAAGCATCATCCCAAACAGACATATAAGGAATAGTATCGGCGGCAATAGGTACAATTTCCGGTTCGTACTTTCCTTCACGGACTGATATGGATTGAAGAAAGTTGCATATAGAAGTCGCAAGTTCAACGTCACGATATCCAGCCTCCTGCAATGCTCCAAGGCCAAAAGAAATAAACAGCGGTTGACTTTCCGGACAACGAACATCGGGTTCTAATGCATGGCCCAGCCCGCCATCAGAATTTTGGTAAGCACGTACAACATGACCCACAGAAACGGGAGATGCGCCTTCAAAATGAACCTCAAAAAGTCTGCGTTCCAATAATCGGGCATGAGTAAGGATGAACTCACGTGCTTTTACCAGAGTTTCTTTCATAAACAAACTTTTACCCCTTTCATCCAAATGACAAGAAATTAAATTCTGAACGGTAGTTTATAACCGCTTCAAGTAAACTTTAGGACATATAGCATATTCGTGACTCAGTGCCAAGTCCCCTTTTCTCGAAGGGTCAATTTGTTCTTCAGCGCCGTTACTAAAAAGCCGATTTTGTAATGACCGCCGAACTGCTTGAAATACGGAAGGGGCTTTTGCTTTCCGAAAGAAAAGCCCCCTTGTCCCCCCCAATGTTGGCATAGTTTCAAATCAAGGAATCGATCATGCACATTTCCATGTAATCGTATGATCGTGCCTTCTGCCGAAAATAATAGGCCGTATCTTTTAAGCCGAATTTCACGTTACTTACTTGAAGGAAAAAATTTGGTGTAATGGAAAGCGTGGAGAGCGGAATATGAGAGTTCTGATTATCGGAGGAACAAAATTTATCGGCCCACATGTTGTCAAACAACTGACTGAAATGGGTCATCATGATATCACACTGTTCCATCGCGGACAGACAACATGTGAACTGCCCCCAAATGTGCAGCACATCTACGGTGACAAGAAACACTTGGAGCAGTTTAAGGACGATTTTAAGAAATTATCGCCGGATGTTGTCGTTGATCTGATTGCGTTCACTGAAGATGATTCCAGGATGGTCATACACACTCTTAAAGGAATCACCGATCGTCTAATCACCATCAGCAGTCAAGATGTATACCGTGCTTTTGGCATTGTGACGAAAGCGGAAAACGGACCGTTAGAGCCTGTGCCAATAACCGAAGCTTCTTCTTTGAGAGTAAACCGGTTCCCGTATCAAGACCCCTCCAAAGACCCAAATGATTGGTGCAACAAGTACGACAAAATATTGGTTGAAGATATCGTAATGAACTCCCCTCATATTCAGGGAACGATATTGCGCCTGCCGGCGGTATACGGGCCTAACGATCAGCAACACAGACTATGTAAATACCTTAAATTGAAGCATATCAGCGATCAACGGCCTTTTATCTTGATTGATGAAAAATTCTCCAATTGGGTTTGGACTCATAGTTATGTAGAAAATGTAGCCTATGCCATCGCATTAGCCATGACAAATCCAAGATCAATCGGACGCATTTATAACGTAGGCGATCCGCAATCCCGTTCAATGCTTGACTTTATTCATGAGATTGGGAGCCTCCAGAATTGGAAGGGACAAATTATTGTTGCCCCCGAAGGACGTCTGCCCGTAGACATGACGATGCCGCTTGAAATGGAACAACAAATGCTTGTTGATTCGAGACTCATTCGCGAAGAATTGGGTTTTTCTGAAATGGTTCCGTTTAAGGATGGATTAAAAGCCACTATAGAATGGGAACTCGCGAACAAACCGAGCGAAACATTTGATTATGCCAAGGAGGATCAAATCATTCGCGAACTGCAACTGTCGTAGCGCACATAAATTAGAATTTCTCGCAAATTAAAGTATAATTCAAGAAAATGAAGAGGAAATAGAGGTGTCTCGTCAAGAAATCGGATGATATTGTGATCGGGATAGACGGCGGAGGTACCAGTACTCGCGTAGTGGTCAGCGATCTGTCCGGAAACGTGCTTGCCTATGCGGAAAAAGGTCCCGCGTCCATTTACAAAGACTCATCTGCCAAACAAAATGTACAAGACGCTATCGTAGAAGCGATAGAGAAGGCAGGCAAATGTTACGATCAGGTCCAAGGAATTGTAGCCGGAATTGCCGGATACGATGCGCCATCCGATCTGGATTGGATTAAACCTTTGACCGACGTTCCCGGAATATCTTGCTGAGGAAGACCGTCAGATTCGCGACAAAATATTCGGCGAGTTTGCACCGTCTGTGACGGAGGCTGCGGTACAAGGGAGTTCGGTTGCTGCACGGGTTTGTGACCGGGCCATAACTCAGATCAAAGTCGGCATTGAGCTCCTGGCCCACTCCTTTTCAAGCGAAACTGTAGATGTGACGTTTATTGGCAGCGTGATCAACAGTCCTTATTTCCATAAGCATCTAAGCGAACAACTTGGGGAATAATAGGCGCTATAACGTGGTTGAACCAAAGCTCCCCCCTGTCGCAGGGGCGATATTGTTGGCGATGACTCGAATGAATATTTCGATCGACGAAGACATTATCCGAAACCTGCACTTGAACATAAGGGAACTACAAGCTCTTATTTGACCGAAAATCACCACCGTCAAAAAAATAGCGGAACTGGAGTCCTTAATTTGAGTGAATTCAGAGAAAACTCCCCGGAATTCCGCCAATACGACCCTGTAGTTCCGCTATTTTCGACGACAAACCCGAATATGCCAAATAAGGCCTTGCACTTCCGCTAAAATCGCTCGCGCCGAGCGCCGGGTGACAACTGCAATCGCCTAGGCCGGGTACGAGCGCCGGCAGATCACCTGCGTGCCGGCGCACGGACGTGACCGCCGCCGAATCACCTGCGCGCAGACACCCGTCCCGGCGCACTACCCTTCACCGCTTCCAGTACCTGCTCGATATGCCCTTTCAGCCTCACCTTCCGCCACTCCCTAACCAACCGCCCTTCCTCGTCGATAAGGAATGTGGAGCGCTCGACGCCCATGTACTCTCTGCCGAACATTTTCTTCAACGCCCACACTCCGAACAACTCGCAAACTTTCCGCTCTGTGTCTGCCAACAGCAAGAATGGAAGCTCGTACTTGGCAATAAACTTGCCGTGCGACTTCACGTCGTCGGGCGAGATGCCGACAATCAAAGCGTTATGCTTCGCGAACTCGGCGTTGTAATCCCGAAACAAACAAGATTGTTCCGTGCACGTCGGCGTCATGTCCTGCGGGTAGAAGTAGATGACGACCTTCTTGCCGCGGTGATCACTAAGCGTGAAATCCGTCCCGTCCGAGGCGGGCAGCGTGAAATCCGGCACGACCCGCCCTATTTTCACTTTTACCTTTGCCTTAGGCATTTCCCGTCAACCCCCTCTAAGATGTCAAAAGTCCCCATGTAGTTAGTATGGACAATATTCCACACTTATCTACGACCCCGCCCCGCGGTACCGGCGGACGCCGTAATTCCAAAGCATCACGCCAAGCGTGAGGAACACCGCCCCGACTACGGGCGTCAACAGCGCCATCCATTGAAGCGCCTCCGCTTCGAGGAAGAAAGCAGCCGGATAGAAGCCGACAAAGGCGAACGGGATGATCCACTTCAACACGAATTGCAAAATTTTATTGTAAATGTTGATCGGATACCGCCCGTAGCTTTGAATGTTCCACATAAGCGGCAATATTCCCGTCGGCGCATCCGTGAAGAACGATAACGACGTGAGAGCGATGTAGATGCCTCCGTAAATCGCCACCGATCCGAGCACAAGCAGCACAAACACGAGCGGGTCCCACCAGTCCAGTTCCACCCCAAGCGACGGCCAACTGTACGCCATGATGGCGAATCCGATTACGGCGCTCGACAACGACGAAGGATCCATGTTCTCGAGCAGCAGTTGCGCTAAATTATGAAAAGGCCTCGTCAACACGCGGTCCATTTCTCCCTTGACGATATAACGCTCCGTGAACCCCCATAAGTTGAAAACGGCCGCAAACACGCCCCATGGCACCATGAAATACCCGTACACGAATATAATTTGTTCCCTCGTCCATCCGCCAAGTTCGTCCGTATGCTGAAAAATAACGACAATAAACAGCAAATTCATCGTGAGGAACAACAGATCCGAAAACATTTCCACCCAGAAATTTGACCGGTATTCGAGCCGCGTCTTCAAATAGGTCTTAAAATAATCGATAAAAATGCCCAGCGTATACATCAAATCAACCTCCCTGAACAAACAGCCGCTGCCGCGCCCGAATCCACAGCCACATCATCGGCCCGATCAATACAAGGAACCAAATTACTTGCACGCCTAACGCTTGGATGGCGGCTTCTCCCGTCACCCTGCCGGTGAATACCGACGACGGCAAATACGTGATCGCTTGGAAAGGCAGCCACTCCAGCGTCCTCTCCGCCCAACCGGGGAAGAAGGACAACGGGATGATCAGCCCGGAAAACAAGTCGACGGCCACCCGCTTCATCCGCATGAGCCCCTCGCTACTTTCGATGAAGAAAGCCGCAAGTCCGATCAATATATTGATCTGCGAATTAATAAGGAAGCTAAACAGCAGCATCACCATAAACAACCCCCATAACGGCACGTCCTTCGGAAGCGTCACGGGAAACAGCAGCGAAGCGATAATCATGCCGGGGGTGGAGAACATAAGCAAGCGGAAGATCCCTTCGCCCAACCCCTGCATCATCTTCACCACAATATATTGGTAAGGACGAATAAATTGTATTGCGACGCTGCCGTCGCGAATTTCGTTCGAAATCTCGCGGTCGAGGTTGTTGAAATAGAACGCCCGAGCCATCCAAGCTACCGCGATATAAGTCGACATCTGCGCCGCGGTGAATCCGCCGAGCTCCGGTTTGCCGGCATAAATGGCGTTCCACACGAAATAATAAGCGCCGATATTGATCGCGTAAATCGCAATTCCGCTGTAGTAGTTGACCCGATAGGCAAGCATCATGAGAAATCGAATGCGAATAAGTTCCAAATAAGCCGAAGCCATCGTTACGCCCCCGCCCCTTGCGCCGCCGGTTCCCGCTCGCCGTCCGCTTCCGCCGCAACCTTTTTCTCCGCAGAACCGGTTTTATAAATTTCACGCACGATTTCGTCGGTGTTCGTTTCAAATATCTTGATATCGCGGATGTTCACCGCGCCAACGATTCGGGCGAGCGTATCGGATACGTTCGCTCCTCGGGGCAAATGCGCCTTCGCTTCATATTCGTTCTCCGTTGTCCACGCGACGTCCAGCCCTTCGGTTAATTGCTCAAGCCTCGCGGCGCTCATCGCCTCTCCGAATTGGAATGCGATTTCCTTGCCGCGGCCCCATGTGTCCTTCAGCTCCTGCAGTCCGCCGTCGTATATGATGTTACCGTCGTCGAGCATAATGACGCGGGAGCATAGCGCCTCGATATCCTGCAAATCGTGCGTGGTGAGCAGGATCGTCGTGCCGTATCTTTCGTTTAGCGTCTTCAGAAACTCGCGGATCTCCGTCTTCACCACGATGTCCAGACCGATCGTAGGCTCGTCGAGGAACAGGATGGAAGGATTATGAATGAGCGCGGCGGCGAGCTCGCAGCGCATCCGTTGCCCGAGCGACAGCTTGCGGACGGGCCGGTTCAACAAGTCTTGGAGCTGCAAGCGCTCTACGAGCTCATCCAGCCGCTCCCTGTAGTCGGCTTCTGAAACGCGGTACACTTTCCTCAGCAGATTGAACGACTCGATGACGCCGATATCCCACCAAAGCTGGCTGCGCTGCCCGAAGACGACGCCGATGCCCCGGACGAACGTTTCCCTCTCTTTAAAGGGTATATAACCGTTCACTTCGATGCTGCCCGACGTCGGGACGAGGATGCCTGTCAGCATTTTGATCGTTGTCGATTTGCCGGCGCCGTTTTCGCCTATGTAACCGCAAATTTCTCCTTTCGGAATTTGAAACGTAATGTCGTTCACTGCCGTCACGTGGCGGTATTCGCGGTTGAACAGATCGCGAAACGCGCCTTTCAGCCCCTCTCGGCTCTTTGGCACGGTAAACTCTTTGCGCAGACGCTCAACATTTATTGCAAGCATTTCAGCTTCCTCCCCGAAAAAAAATCGTTGCTTTTCTTGATGCCGTTAACCATTGCCCTTATAATAAACGGATAGTCTGATGATAATGATACCATCACCCCCTATCGGAGGAAAGTTACCATGTTCAGGTTAAAAACGGCGATGCTGGCGCTGGTCGTCCTTGCAGTCGGCGTCGTCGGCTATTATGGGTATTCATTTTACGATTTTGCCAACGATCATCCCGACGATTCCCGGTTCAAGAAGTTTGATCCAGGTTCTGGCGGCGCGGGTGCCGCCGATACCGTCAATTATCCGCCTCCTAAGTGGGAAGGAACGGAGCGCGTCAATATTTTGCTGCTTGGCGGCGATTCCCGCGGTTTGGAAGAGAATGAAATTCCGCGGTCGGACACGATCATGGTCGCTTCGATCGATCCCGTGACGAAGAAGGCGCATCTGTTCTCGGTTCTTCGCGACACGTACGTGAAAATCCCGGGACACGGGTCGGACCGGGTCAATTCGGCGATCGTGCTCGGCGGTCCGAGGCTTGCGATGAAGACCGTCGGCGAGCTGATGGGCCTCGACATCCAGTATTATGTGTACACCGATTTCGAAGGCTTCGTAAAGCTGATCGACGAGATCGGCGGCATCGATTTCGAAGTCGAGAAGGACATGAATTACACGAGCCGCGCGGACGGGCCCGAATACGACATTCATCTGAAAAAAGGATTCCAGCATATGGACGGAAAGACGGCGTTAGCGTATGTGCGTTTCCGGCACGACGCGTTGAGCGATTTTTCGCGGACGGAACGGCAGCGGAAATTTTTGACGGCTGTCGCGCAGAAGATGCAATCGACGTATTCGCTGGTGCGTCTGCCGAACATATTAAGAGCCATCGACCCGTACATCGAGAGTAACATGACGGTGACGGAGATGGTGAAGCTCGCCTCGCTTGGATTTGAGGCGAAGGCGCAGCAGGTAGCGGGCGTGCAAATTCCGCCGTCGAACTTGCTGCGGGAGGTGCAGCGCGGAGGCGCGTCCGTGTTGGACGTGGACGACGACCGGCTGCGGGAATTCATTCAAGAAGAGTTCACTCGTGTGCCGGAGACGCCGGATCCCGCGAATGCGGCGGATTCGGGCGGTTCCTCCAGCGCGGCGGGTGCGGAAGCGCACTCGCAAGATAGTACAGCGAAAGGTGGTCAGGGGTAGGTACCCTGCCGCCTTTTTTTGTTTGTTTTGGTGCTTGTGATGGCGTGTGAAGGGAAGTGACTTCAATATCGATTTACTTCGGATCCGTAACCGGAGTTTCTCCGGTTAGAGGGCTTCGCTGCTACGATGTTCGCATCCGTAACCGGAGTTTCTCCGGTTAGAGGGCTTCGCTGCTACGATGTTCGCATCCGTAACCGGAGTTTCTCCGGTTAGAGGGCTTCGCTGCTACGATTTTCGCATCCGTAACCGGAGTTTCTCCGGTTAGAGGGCCTCGTGACTGCGATTTTCGTATCCGTAACCGGAGTTTCTCCGGTTAGAAGGCTTCGCTGCTGCGATTTTCACATCCGTAACCGGAGTTTCTCCGGTTAGAGGGCTTCGCTGCTACGATTTTCGCATCCGTAACCGGAGTTTCTCCGGTTAGAGGGCTTCGCGACTGCGATTTTCGTATCCGTAACCGGAGTTTCTCCGGTTAGAAGGCTTCGCTGCTGCGATTTTCACATCCGTAACCGGAGTTTCTCCGGTTAGAGGGCTTCGCTGCTACGATTTTCGCATCCGTAACCGGAGTTTCTCCGGTTAGAGGGCTTCGCGACTGCGATTTTCGTATCCGTAACCGGAGTTTCTCCGGTTAGAAGGCTTCGCTGCTGCGATTTTCACATCCGTAACCGGAGTTTCTCCGGTTAGAGGGCTTCGCTGCTACGATTTTCGCATCCGTAACCGGAGTTTCTCCGGTTAGAGGGCTTCGCGACTGCGATTTAAGCGTTCGTAACCGGAGTTACTCCGGTTAGAGGGCTTCGCTGCTACGATTTTCGGATCCGTAACCGGAGTTTCTCCGGTTAGAAGGCTTCGCGGCTGGATTGCCCGCAACTCTGGACTCATGAAAGGTCGCCAAGATCTGAATATCAAATGTCCACAATTAATCGAACCGGATCTCGCAGCCCTTCTCGGCGGATTCGTATATGCCGCACAGAATCTTCATCATCTCCAGGCCGTCCTCCACCGGGCTGAGCGTTTCTTTCCGGCCGAAACAGCTGTCGACGAAGAAGTCGATCTCATTTTGGAACCCGCCTGCAAAATCAAACGAAGGATGATCGACCTGAGGGGCAACGTTCAAAATCGTATCGTGCTTCTCGGAGACGATGAACAGCTCGGGTTCGATTTCCGCCCCGCCCTTCTCGCCGTAAACTTTGACGGATATTTCATCCTTCTTGGCGTGAAGCGTGAAGCTGACATCCACCATTAGCGAGGCTCCGTTCTCGAAACGGATCAGCGCGTTGGCGAGGTCCTCCACCGAATTTTTGCTTGCATCGTAATCGGCGGCTTTATAGAATGACAAGTTTTCGATATTCGAGCGGTTGCCCAACTGACGGTACGTGTTCCCGCTTACCGACTTCACTTTCGGCTTCCCCATCAAATACCAACACAAATCGATAACGTGCACGCCAAGATCGATAAGGGGCCCGCCGCCGGAGCGCTCTTTATCCGAGAACCATCCGCCCGGATTGCCCAGCCTGCGCAAGCAGGACGCCTTTGCGTAATAAATTTCGCCCAAATCACCCGCATCGATGAACCGTTTCAACACATTCGTATTGGAAGCGTACCTTCTTACGAAGCCGACTTGCAGCACCTTCCCGCTCTTTCTTACGGCTTGTTGTACGCGTTCGGCCTCCTCCACCGTCTTGCAAAGCGGTTTCTCCACAAGCACATGCTTGCCCGCTTCCACGGCGGCGATGCTGATTTCCGCATGGGAGTTGTTCCATGTGCAGATGCTTACAGCATCGATCTTCGGGTCAGCCAGCAGTTTCCGGTAATCCGTATACACCTTCTCGGCGCCGTATTTTTTAGCCTTCACTTCCGCCCTCGCTTCATTTAAATCACAAACCGCGTAAATCACAGCTTCCTGATTTTTCGCGTAAGCGTCAAGATGAACGTCCGAAATTGAGCCTGCCCCGATGATGCCGATATGTAACTTTGACATGTTGCCGACTCCTCCTTATTTCAAGAAATCCCGCTGCGACTTTCAGAATATTCCCCATCAGCGATAAGGCATTTTGCAATACTTATTTGCTAAATGGTCCCTGGCCAAAAATCAGCATAAGGCACTTTCGGGTACTTATTTAGTCGCATCGACGTGTAATCTGCTCCTTTTCCACTGAAATAAGTACCTTAGAATCCCCTATGTTGCCGCGAGCTTGATAAATCGCAAGAAATAAGTACCTCAAAATGACTTATTGTGCAAACTTATATATTCTAGAGTTATAATAGTATAATTACATAATTTCTTATGTACTTCTAGAGTGGAGGCAGCTTTTCAAAAATGAACACGAACAACTCACAGCGACTGTATCAAGAAGCTCTTCAGCATATAGTTGGCGGAGTGAATTCTCCTTCCCGCTCGTTCAAAGCGGTCGGCGGCGGTGCGCCGGTATTCATGAAGCGCGGGCAAGGCGCATACTTTTGGGATGCGGACGGCAACCGGTACGTCGATTATCTTGCCGCATACGGTCCGATTATTCTCGGTCACGCTCACCCCGCAGTGACGGAAGCCATTCGGCAAGCCGCGGAGAACGGAATATTATACGGAACGCCGACCGAGCTGGAAATACAATTTGCCAAACTGTTGAAGGAGGCTATTCCGTCACTCGATAAGGTCCGGTTCGTCAATTCCGGCACGGAAGCCGTCATGACGACGATTCGGGTGGCCAGAGCCTATACCGGACGCACCAAAGTTATCAAGTTCGCCGGATGCTATCACGGCCATTCGGATTTGGTGCTCGTCGCTGCAGGTTCGGGACCGTCAACCCTCGGGGTGCCGGACAGCGCGGGAATACCGCAAGGCATTGCGGAATCCGTCATCACGGTTCCGTTCAACGACCTGCCGGCATTGCAAGCGGCGCTCGAGCGTTGGGGGCCGGAGACTGCCGCGGTTATGGTCGAGCCGATTGTCGGCAACTTCGGCATTGTGCCGCCTAAACCCGGATTCCTCGAAGGTTTATGCCGAATGGCCCGCAGCGCCGGCGCGCTAGTTATCTACGACGAAGTGATAACGGCGTTCCGCTTTCACTGGGGCGCGGCATCGACTTTCGAGCCTGCCGGTGACGTCTCGCTCATTCAGCCGGACTTGACGGCGCTCGGCAAAATCATCGGAGGCGGCCTCCCGATCGGCGCTTACGGCGGGCGGGCGGATATCATGGAGCAGGTTGCCCCGCTCGGCCCCGCTTATCAAGCGGGCACTCACGCAGGCAACCCGTTGTCCGTTTCCGCAGGCATCGCCTGCATCACCGAGCTCCGGCGACCCGGCATCTACGATCGCCTTGACACGCTCTCAGCCGCTCTTGCCGTCGGCCTGTCGGAATCCGCCGCCGCACGGGGCGTTCCGCTCACGGTAAACCGGATTCGCGGAGCGTTCTCGACGCATTTCTGCGATCACGCGGTCACCAACTACGAAGAGGCGCAAGCCGCGGACAGCGAACGGTTCGCCCGCTTCTTCCGGTCGATGCTTCGTCAAGGTGTTTGCCTTGCCCCTTCCAAATACGAGGCTTGGTTCCTAACGACCGCGCACACGGAGGAAGACATCGATTTCACGCTGGAGGCTGCGAAAAATGCCTATTCGGCACTTTAAGGCGTTAATTAGTGAAAAAAAATCATTATTCACTCCTATAAATAATTTTATGCATTGTAAAAACGCTTACATCGCTATTTGAGAGCATTTGTTTATTGTCGGCATGTCATTTTCATGTTATCCTATATGTACTTTTACCTACCGGCGTATGTATCCGATTTGCCTTCAATTTTCGCGGCTTCCTCCGTGATTTTCCATGCGCCTCCTTCGCGTTTTTCGTCTGCCGCCCCGCCGTTACCGTGAATCGACTTTCACAATGTTGCAATGTAACTTCCCGCCAAACAAGCGCTTCTATTCAGCGCATTTGCATATTTATGCACCCCCATTTCAATTTTATAGGAGGTGAGGGTCAGACTTCTGACCGTTCGCATGAATCAAGCGATGAAGAATGAAGGTTTATTTCAAAACCTATTGACACAAGAGCACGACAGCTGCGGAATTATTTGCATTATCGAGAAGAACGGACATCCGTCCAGAGATAATGTGCAAAAAACAATCGACGCCCTCGTAAAGATGGAGCACCGCTCCGGGTTTATAGACGGCGAAGGCGACGGTTGCGGCATATTGACCGATATTCCCCGCGCGTTGTGGCAGAAGAAACTGGAGAAAGCCGGCATGGACGGCCAATTGGCGTATGACGAACGTTTCTCCGTCGCTCATATTTTTGTGCCTCGCAAATTGGACTTGTCGGTTGCGGATATGCAGGCGGGTATGCGGGAGTTATTCAATCAATACGGTGTAACGATCGTGCTCGAACAAGAAGACGGGGTGAACAGCTCCGCTCTCGGCCCGAACGGCCGTAACGACGAGCCGACGTTCTGGCAGGTGGCCGGTCTTTGCGGGAAGGAAGGCGTGAACATCGCCGATCATCTTTTTGAGCTGCACATTGCCATCGAAAGCAAGTACAACGTGCATGTCGCTTCTTTAAGCAATGTGACCGCGGCGTATAAAGTGATGGGATCGGCGAGCATTTTGCCGAAATATTTCAAGGATACGCAAGACAGCGCGTTTGCGGCGCAGGTGACGATCGGCCACAACCGTTATTCGACCAACACGTTGTCGAACTTCTTCCGCGTGCAGCCGTTCTCCTTGCTCGGCCATAACGGCGAGATCAACACGATCAAGAAGATGCGCTACGAAGCGGAAATGATCGGAGTGCCGCTCGTTGACGGAGGCAGCGACTCGCAGGACATGAACCGGACGATCGAAACGTTCATTCATCGATTCGGATTTTCGTTGTTCGAAGCGATGGAACTCGTATTCCCTCCGATTCATAACGAAATGAAGGGCTTCCGCCCCGAGCTTCAGGACTTATATGTTTACTATCGCCAAATTTGGGGCCATTATGCGCAAGGACCGGCAGGCATCGTTTCGCGCTACGGCAACGAATGCGTATTCAGCGTCGACGCGCTCGGCCTGCGTCCGTTGTGGATGGTGGAAAGCGAAACGTCCCTTTACTTCTCGTCCGAGCAAGGCATCATTACGGTCGGCGAAATGGTTGCCGATCCGAAGTCGATCGCACCTGGTGAGAAGATCGGCGTCGTGTTGACGCGCGGCGAGCACATTCAAGTGATTCCTTACGAGCGGTTGCAATCGGTCGTCCTTGAACGGGCGAATAGCCGTGCCGATTTCTCGGGCATGCGCAAGCACCTGTTCTATCAGAACGAATTCCCGGCGGCTGCCCCCAATGCCGACGTTGAAGTGACGGACGCTCTCTATTCTGCAGCAGGTTGGGACCGCGAAGGCATCCAAATGATCGAATCGATGGCTGAAACCGGCGCCGAGCCGATCCGTTCGCTCGGTCACGACGGTCCGCTTGCCGCGATTCATTGGGAACGCCAAAACATCGCCGACTTCATTAAAGAAAGCGTCGCCGTCGTAACGAACCCTGCGATCGACCGCGACCGCGAGCAGGAGCATTTCTCCACGCGCACCGTGCTCGGTCCCCGCGCGACGATTTACGGCGTAGTGGACGGGCGGCTGCGCATGGAGCTGCCTGCGCCGATGATCCTGGAAGGCTCGAACGGAGCCGGCTCCCTGGAAGCGATCGGACAACCGTCGCTCGAGCAAGTCATCGCGGCGTTCAAAGCGTCCGGTGAAGGAACTGTTGCCGTACTGCCGGTTTCGTTCGCGCGCGGCGCGTCTCTCAAAGCGTCGTTGGACGCTCTCGCGGAGCAAGCTATTGCCGCCGTTCGCGGAGGCGCTACTCTCGTTGTGCTCGACGACTCGGAAGCGAACAGCGGCGACAAGCTGTGGATGGATCCGCACCTTGCGGTTTCCCGCGTCGATATCGCTTTGAAGTCCATAACGCTTGGAGACGGCGACAACCTTCGCCGCCAAGCGAGCATCGTGCTTCGCTCCGCGGGTGTCCGCAGCCTGCACGACATCGCGGTTGCATGCGGCTTGGGCGCTGATCTCATTTCCCCGTACGCCCTGTTCGCTACGGCAGCGGCGAAGAACGGCGCGGAAACCGCGCAGAAAGTGTTCGTCGCCCTGCAGAAAGGGTTGGAGAAAGTCATCTCCACCATCGGAACGCATGAAGTGCGCGGCTATACGCGGTTCTTCTCCTCCATCGGGCTGCATCCCGAAGTGGCGGAAGTGCTCGATATCGTTAACTATTTAGGCAGCGAAACGGGCGGTACAGGATTTGACAAGCTGGAAAAGGACGCCGAAGCCCGTTACGAGGACTATAACAATAACCCGAAGGCGAAAGCGGCGAAGAACTTCCACTTCTTCCAGCGCATGTGGAAAGCGTTGAACGAAGCGGCCGCCGGCACGGCGCCGTATTCGGATTACCGCGACAAGCTTCGCGAAGAAGAGAAGAGAAATCCGATCTCCATTCGCCACGTGGCCGACTTCAACTACGACAAGTCGTTGTCCGAGGGCCGGAAATCTCTGAGCCCATCCGACGTCGACATCTCCGTAGGCGATCACGACTTGCCGATGCTCATTTCGTCCATGTCGTTCGGCTCGCAGAACGAAACCGCGTTCCGCGCCTATGCGGAAGCCGGCGAGCGCTTGAACATGGTGACGATGAACGGCGAGGGCGGAGAAATTAAAGATATGCTAGGCCGCTATAAGCGGACACGCGGCGCTCAGGTGGCGTCCGGACGTTTCGGCGTCAACGTCGAGCTTGCGAACGCGGTTGCGTTCCTTGAAATCAAGATCGGCCAAGGCGCGAAGCCGGGCGAAGGCGGTCACCTGCCGGGCTCGAAGGTTACGGCGAAGATCGCGGAAGCGAGGAACGCCACCATCGGCTCCGACTTGATTTCGCCATCGAACAATCATGACATCTATTCCATCGAAGATCTCGCGCAAATCATCAGCGAGTTAAAAGAAGCAAGCAATCACCAAGCGAAAGTGATCGTGAAGGTGCCGGTTGTTCCGGGTATCGGCACGATCGCCGTGGGCGTCGCGAAGGCTGGCGCGGACGTCATTACGTTGTCCGGCTTCGACGGCGGCACCGGTGCGGCTCGTATCCACTCCCTGCAGCACGTAGGCTTGCCGACGGAAATCGGCACGAAGCTTGCGCACGTTGCTCTGATTGAAGCGGGTCTGCGCCACAAAGTGGAAATTTGGTCGGACGGCGGCTTGAAATCCGGCGCCGACGTTGTAAAGATGATGATGCTCGGCGCGAACCGCTGCGGATTCGGTTCCATCTCGATGCAAGCGATCGGTTGTACGACTTGCCGCGGCTGCCATCTCGACACTTGTCACGTCGGCATCGCCACGCAAATCGACTCCATGGAAGAAGCGGAAGAGAAAGGCCTTCGCCGTTTCGTGCCTCGCGTGTACGATACTGCGGTCGACTCGCTTGTGCGCCTCTTCTCCGGAATCGGCGAAGAAGTGCGCGAGGTCGTCGCTGCGCTCGGCTTCAAGAACGCCCAAGATCTCGTCGGCCGTTCGGATTTGCTGCAGCAAGTGGCATGCCTTGACCAAATCGATTTGACTGCGATTCTCCGACCGGCGCCGCTGCAATTTATCGCATCTTCGTCGGCGGCTGCGGAAGCGGCCGTCGCTTCGGCGGAGCCGGTGCTCGCCGCTGTCGGCGCGGAAGGCATGTATCCGAGCAGCTTGAGCTTCGACGCGCCGATCCATCATCGCTGGAGCAAGGTAAGCGCCGAAACCCGCATTATCGGATCGCGCTTCTCTTCGAACCGCGTACGCGACCGTTTCAACGGCAAGTACGATTCATTGCCGGGTATCTCCCTCGAACTGACGGACGGTTCCGTTCCGGGTAACGGTCTCGCGGCATTCAACGCGCGCGGCGTGAACATCACCGTTCACGGCGGCGCGGAGGACGGCGTCGGAAAGATGTCCTTCGGCGGTAAAGTCGCGATTCTGAAGGCGCCTAGCAAGCACAAAGAGTTCATCAACGGCTCCGTGGGCAAATCGTTCGCATACGGTGCGCAGAAGGGAACGTTCATCGTTCAAGGCAACGCCGATTCCCGCGCGTGCATACGGCTTTCCGGCGCAGACGTCATCTTCGGCGGCGAGCTTGGCGGACCGGTTCGCGACGAGCTTGGCAATATCGCCGGACGCGCGAACTTGAAAGGCTTCGCCTTCGAATACATGACGAACGGCCGCGCCGTCGTCATGGGCGATCCGGGCCCGTGGATTTGCGCGGGTATGACCGGCGGAGTGGTATATCAGCGCATCCAGCCGGAGCTCGGTCTCGACGAAGCGGCGATTATCCGCCGCATCGCGAAGGGCGCGAAGGTGAACATCACCAAGCTTGGAGAGAAGAGCCGCGCGGATTTGACCGAGCTGCTCACGCTCTACCGCGACGAACTGGCGAAATCGGGCCAGGACGGTGCGGCGGCGAAAGTGTCGAAGCTTCTGGAAAACCTCGACGCGAACTTCGTACGCATCTCCCCTGTGACGATGCAAGCCGACCAATCGGTTGCTACGGAGTAAAGATTTCAATACGAAAATCCCCTGCCAGCAAAATTGCTTGCAGGGGATTTTTGTTTTTGTCAACCTACAGTTACAAATCTGTTCAATATTGCAGTATCGCAATGGGAAAATTGGACAAGTGGACCCTATCAACTTGTCTGCAGGGATGCGTCAAGAAGTTTGTGTAAGCAAGTAGAATTATCCATCGGGACGATGGGTAGCGTGCCGCGTACTCCGCCTCTTGTTCCACTCCGGCACAACTCGGTTCATTCGTGAACCAACGTGTTTCGCTGTGGAACTAGCGTGCCGCGTACTCCGCTTCTTGTTCCACTCCGGCACAACGTGGCTCATTCGTGAGCTACCGTGTTTCACTGTGGAACTAGCGTGCCGCGTACTCCGCTTCTTGTTCCACTCCGGCACAACGTGGCTCATTCGTGAGCTACCGTGTTTCACTGTGGAACTAGCGTGCCGCGTACTCCGCTTCTTGTTCCACTCCGGCACAACGTGGCTCATTCGTGAGCTACCGTGTTTCACTGTGGAACTAGCGTGCCGCGTACTCCGCTTCTTGTTCCACTCCGGCACAACGTGGCTCATTCGTGAGCTACCGTGTTTCACTGTGGAACTAGCGTGCCGCGTACTCCGCTTCTTGTTCCACTCCGGCACAACGTGGCTCATTCGTGAGCTACCGTGTTTCACTGTGGAACTAGCGTGCCGCGTACTCCGCTTCTTGTTCCACTCCGGCACAACGTGGCTCATTCGTGAGCTACCGTGTTTCACTGTGGAACTAGCGTGCCGCGTACTCCGCTTCTTGTTCCACTCCGGCACAACGTGGCTCATTCGTGAGCTACCGTGTTTCACTGTGGAACTAGCGTGCCGCGTACTCCGCTTCTTGTTCCACTCCGGCACAACGTGGCTCATTCGTGAGCTACCGTGTTTCACTGTGGAACTAGCGTGCCGCGTACTCCGCTTCTTGTTCCACTCCGGCACAACGTGGCTCATTCGTGAGCTACCGTGTTTCACTGTGGAACTAGCGTGCCGCGTACTCCGCTTCTTGTTCCACTCCGGCACAACGTGGCTCATTCGTGAGCTACCGTGTTTCACTGTGGAACTAGCGTGCCGCGTACTCCGCTTCTTGTTCCACTCCGGCACAACGTGGCTCATTCGTGAGCTACCGTGTTTCACTGTGGAACTAGCGTGCCGCGTACTCCGCTTCTTGTTCCACTCCGGCACAACGTAGGTCATTCGTGAACCAACGTGTTTCATTGTGGAACTAGCGTGCCGCGTACTCAGCCTCTGGTCAAACCAGAGTTCCGCTAACCATTCTGCCTCCCACGGCTGCAAGCCCCGCATCACTTGCTGTTCCGGTTCCGGTAAAGCAAATAGATAAAGAACGGCGCTCCGACCGCGGAAGTTAACACCCCTACGGGAATATCATGCGGCATAAACAGCGTTCTCGCCGCCAAATCCGCCAACAGCACCGTCAGACCGCCGATCAGCGCGGAAACGGGCAGCACCCCGCCAAACACGGGACCTACCATCTTCCGAGCCATATGCGGCGCGATCAGCCCGACGAACGCGACTCCACCGGCCACCGCCACAGCAGATCCCGCAAGCGCCACGCTGATAAAGAGCAAAATAAAGCGATGCCGCTGCACACTGCTCCCGACCCCTTGCGCAATATCATCGCCCAACTGCTGGACGTTTACGTTACGCGCGTATATTAATGCAAAGGGGATCAGCACAATAGTCCACGGCAGTATCGTCAACACATTTTCCCAAGAAGAACCGTAAACCGTCCCCGTCAACCAAATGTAAGATTGGCTGGTTTTATACATCGGACTCGTTACGAGCATAATGGTAGTTAGCGCATCGATCAGCAAGTCCACGCCGATGCCGATCAGCACTAGCCGAACCGGCGTAACGCCTTGCTTCCAAGCCAGC
The DNA here is from genome assembly GCF_016482785.1 of Paenibacillus alkalitolerans. Taxonomy (GTDB): domain Bacteria; phylum Bacillota; class Bacilli; order Paenibacillales; family YIM-B00363; genus Paenibacillus_AE; species Paenibacillus_AE alkalitolerans. The sequence goes on from NZ_JAEMXM010000036.1 coordinate 18,789, forward strand.
ACATAAATTATGAGCGAGATAGCCCATGCGCCAAGCGTCGCCGCCAACGGAAGCCAATGGATGCTTACTTGCCCCGACAAATAACTGATAAATGCGACCGCCGCAACGGAGGCTCCCGCAGTTATCCCGATCACGTCGGGTGACGCCAAAGGATTTCTTATCACGCCCTGCAAGATAGCGCCCGATACAGCAAGTGAGACGCCGACCAAGAACGCGACGACAATCCGGGGAAGCCGCAGCGTATTAATGACGATGTCGTGTTCTTCCGCACCCTTGCCGAATATCGTCTTCACGACATCCGGAGGAGATATCGCCATATCGCCCAACCCCGCGCTCGCAACGAGCGCCGCGATCGAAGCGACGGCCAGCATCAGGGTAACCGACACTGTCTTCTTATGAAGCAAAGCCGAGATACGCAAACTTTTCAGACGAAAAGGGTAGTACTGCTTCTTCACTTCGCAAACCCCTTTCGCGCGATATAAATAAAGAACGGAGTTCCGATGACCGCCGTCATCACGCCGACCGGCAGCTCCTCCGGCATTATGATGAATCGTGCGGCAATGTCGGCGAGCAGCAGCAGCACGGCCCCGATCAAAGCGCAGTAAGGCACCATCCAACGAAAATCGTTCCCTGCAAAATAACGCGCGATATGAGGAACGACAAGGCCGATAAACCCGATCGGCCCCGCAACGGCGACCGAGCTCCCGGCTAATACCACAAAGACGATCCCGCACAATATTTTCACCACTGCCGTACGCTGCCCGAGCCCCTTCGCCGTATCCTCGCCCATCATCAGTACGTTAATATGTCTCGCCAAAATGAACGCCCCTACCCAACAGACGACCATATATGGGACTGCGAGACGAAGCATCTCCATCGATCTTCCCGCCACGGAACCCGTCAACCAAAACAGCACTTCTTCGAGCCCCTTCTCGTTGATTACCAGCATACCCTGAGTGAACGACGAGAATAAAGCCGTCATCGCGGCTCCGGCTAAGACGATTTTAAGCGGCGTCAACCCGTCCTGCCCGAGCGACCCCAGCACATATACTGCAGCAGACGCGATTGCCGCCCCCGCGAAAGCAAACAGCATCAAGTGTGTCATGGACGAGACGGAAAATACGGTTACCGCGGCAACGACAAAACAAGCGGCGCCCGCATTGACGCCGAGAATGCCCGGAGAAGCCATAGGGTTTCTCGTCAGCGCCTGCATGACCGCTCCGGCGATCGCCAGACTCGCTCCGATAGCAGCGGCAATGAACGCTCTCGGAACGCGCGTCGTTTGGACGATGATATGTTCATTGGAGCTTTCATCATAATGAAAGAATGAATCCACGGCGCCGGCGAAGCTGATCTTTGTTTGTCCAAGCACGATGCTTACGCCTAAAGTTAAGATTAATATGCAAATCCCTGCGATTATACCCGCGCTTTTGTAAAGAGATTTCGGCAAAACGCTGCTCACCGTACTTTCTGACATTATAAAAGAATGAGCGGAAAACGCCCATTCTTTTATGCCGGTTTGATACTTTATTTCGGTCTATTCCAAATCGAAGTAGAAGAACAAATCGTCCAGCATCATCTTGGCCGCTCTCGCGCCGCCGGACATATTCCAGGTGATGTCGTTTACATCGTAGAACTTGGCGTTCTTTACGCCTTTGAGATTTTTCCAAAGCGGGCTGGACGTCCAGTCCTCGGCCGTCTTGAACCCTTCATTGTTGCCCCAGCTCGAAGTAATGTCGAATATTACGTCACCGTCAAGCATCGGGATTTGTTCTTTGGAGCTCAGATCGACTACCACTTTGCCCTCGACCTGCTGCGCTTTCGGACGGGACAATCCGACCTCTTCGAGAATGGTGCCTGCAAACCCGCTTACGTATATCCGCGCAATTCCATCCGGTTGGAAGCGGATGACGGACACTTCCGTGCTCTTCGCTTTGCTGCCCATCTTTTGCTTAAACTCCGCGACGCGGGCATTCCAATCTTGCAAAAATTGATTCGCGTTCTCTTCCTTATTCAAAGCGACGCCGGCCAATTTAATATGCTCTTTCCAGTCAAACACGCTTTCCGTCATGATCGTCGGCGCGATTTTCGACAGTTGGCCGTAAATTTTCTCGTGGCGAAGCTTCGAGCCGATAATGAGATCCGGTTTAAGCGCTACGATCGCTTCGATATTCGGCTGCGTTTCAGCGCCTAAGTTTTTGACTCCGGTCATTTCCGATCTTATGTAGTGGTACCACGGTTTTTCAACCCAAGACTCAACCGCTCCGACCGGCTTGACGCCTAGCGTTAAGGCGATGTCGACCATTCCGTTGAAAAGTACGACGACACGCTCCGGAGCTCCGTTCAACGTCACTGTGCCCATTTCGTGCTTTATCGTCTTTTTGCTTTCAATGGCTACGGTCTTGGATGTCCCGTTCCACGATACCCAAAGTCCGAGCGACTCGCTGATGAAACGCAATGGAACAAGCGTGCGGCCGTTTTTCGTTATCGGCGCTGCATCGAGAGTAACGCTTTTCCCGTTAACCGCCGCTGTTTTCGATCCGATCGTCAGGACCGCCGTTTTGGTGCCTTTCGTCACTGTAACTTTATCGCTCGCATCGTCCCAGCTTACTTTGGCGCCGATTTCTTCCGCCAGCTTCCGGTAAGGAACGAAGGTGCGGCCGTTAATAACTTGAGGATTTTCATCGAATGAAAGCGTTGTTCCGTCCTTCACCACTTTAATGCTTGAAGCGGCTGCGGATGTAACCGGAAAGATCCCCAAAGCAAGAGCCATAACTAACAGTACTGATAAAAACCGAAACTTGGAAGACATAACAACTTGTTGCTCCTTTCGCAATTGCGAGTATTTAACTGATAACGATTCTCATTATCATAATAATGGGCGATCAGCAGCGTGTCAACAACATTTTTGAGTCTAATTGCCCGATATTTTTCTTAGTTCCTGATACAGTTCATAATCCAATTCGATCATCGCCTGAACATCCCAATTTTTCTCTTGAACCTTCTCTGTCAATTGGGATAACCGGTCCGCCACCGCATTATGAACTTCCGGATTCGTGCCTGAAATATCCGCTTGAATCGCATTCCAAACGGCGGCCATCTTCAATGACGTTTCCGAGGCCTTCTCTCTATCGTCGGATTCAAGCTGTTTCTTAAAATCTTTAACGAAGGTACGCAGCAGTTCGACGCCTTCTTCCACTCCGGCCACTTCCACCTCGATCGGCGCAGCCGGTGCGCCGTTATCCTCGGCTTGCTGGGTATCCGCATTCTGCGAGTCCGATTGCGCGGCAGCGACAGATTGCGGTTCCCCTGCACCGCATCCGGCCATTATGATCGTTAGAACAATACATAAACACAGTGATATTAATTTCATTAAGAATCCTCCCCCGACATTCCGTGCCATATGGTCCATGATTATTGTATTGAGTTTGAGAATCATTTTCAATAGTTGATTTTGCATTATTAATAATATTCATCTGTTTTGACATTAAATGTTTACAGTGATATTATTCCAGTGATAATAATTATCATTGTCATTGGTGATGATGTTTCTTATAAGGCGGCTGCACTCCAGTGAAGAAGGAAGGATAGTTGACAGTGACAAACAAAGTTGTCTCTTATTTGGAGCATGAGGAATTGAACCGCTTATTCGAGCTACGCCTAACCGACCGGCCGTCGTCCGAACCTGCCGGCTCAATTGCGCCGGACGAGCTGCTCTCGAGCCGGCGCTGCGCTTCCTATTTGGATGAGTTGACCGTACTTTTGAAATCGCCCTCGAGAGCGGTAACCGCCTCCCAGCTTTCCAAGAGATATGCCTTTGCAGCTGCGGTGCCGGCGCTTTACGCAATGGTATGCTTTCATAAAGGATTAGAGATGTCGATTGAAAACTGCCGGTTAGAGTCAAAGCGCCGGGATGATATTTGGCTCCCGCACCTCCGTTTGACGGACTGGAGCGTCAACGAGCCGAACGGCGACCGCCGCAAGTGGAGGGATGAGCTGCTGAATAAATTATTTGCCGAACACCTTTCCAAGGTTTGGCATTCAATTTCCGCAGCTGCCAAAGTGCCCCTCGCGACATTATGGGAAAATACGGCGGTCTATGTGCATTGGTTATACGAGAAGCTGCGGGAGGACAAGACGAACCGGCACAATCTCCATGATATAGAAAATGATTTCCGCTATTTTATCCACGAAGCCCCCGGGTTTCTCTTTGGAGAAACCTATAACCCGCTCAAATTATTTTATACGGCCGGGGATATGCGCAAGACGTGCTGTTTGTACTACCAACTCTCGCCGGACAGCGTATACTGCGCCGGCTGCCCGAAACAATGCGTGCCTGTCCGGGTCGCTTCGGACGCTTGAGGGTGTTCTCAGTCCGAATACAGGCCTGCGGTTCCTTTATTTTCTTTCAGACCCGAAAAACAGACAATAGCGCCCTGGACTTCCCCTGCCTTTAATCAACTTACGGTATGGGTTCATCCGTGAACCACCGTGTTTCATTGTGAATCAAGCGCTGCCATTTATCCGCCTCCTGTTTCACTTCGGCACAACGTGGTTCATCCGTGAACCACCGTGTTTCATTGTGAAACAAGCGCTGCTGTTTATCCGCCTCCTGTTTCACTTCGGCACAACGTGGTTCATCTGTGAACCACCGTGTTTCATTGTGAAACAAGTGCTGCCGTTTATCCGCCTGCTGTTTCACTTCGGCACAACGTGGTTCATCCGTGAACCACCGTGTTTCATTGTGGAACAAGCGCTGCCGTTTATCCGTCTCCTGATTCCGCACGAAGCGGGTTTAGGCGAAGCTTTTTCTTGAAACATAAGAATATACCCTTCATATCGCAAGAATTTATACGCTATAACGCAAATAAAAAGCCGGGTTGCCCCGNTCTCCTGATTCCGCACGAAGCGGGTTTAGGCGAAGCTTTTTCTTGAAACATAAGAATATACCCTTCATATCGCAAGAATTTATACGCTATAACGCAAATAAAAAGCCGGGTTGCCCCGGCTGTCACGCTTACCTCATTATTCGATTTCGAAATAAGTTGCCAAATCGTCAAGCATCAAGTTTGCAGCTAAAACTCCGCCTGCCGTGTTCCAGATCGCATCGTCCACTTTGTGCACATTGCCTGCTTTAACGACTTCAAGCTGCTGCCACAACGGATCTTTCAGCCATTCGTTCTCTACGGCCGTTGCCGCGCCGTCACCGGTCTCATAAGTGAAATAGAACAAGATATCGCCGTCCATCTCGCCGATGCGTTCCTTCGTTACGTTCCTTGCGGCAAAGTCGTCGACGTCCTGCGCTTCCGGACGAGCGAGGCCGATCGCGTCAAGAATTACTCCCGAGAAAGTATCCTTGTGGTAAATCCGGGTGTCGCCGGCCATAAAGCGCACGATCGACACTTTCGTGGACAACCGGTCGCCCAATTTCGTCTTTAACTCTTCGATGCGGGCATCGTAATCCGCCAGCACCTTCTCGCCTTCCGCAGTCAAATTGAGCGTGTCGGCGTACACCTTGAAATTTTCCTGCCACTTGCCGCGCAGCGTCTCCGTAAACACGGTGGGAGCGATCGCGCTTAGCTCTTCGTAAATTTCTTCATGGCGCATTTTGTTGCCCAGAATGAGATCCGGCTTCAGACCGGCGATCAATTCCAAATTCGGCTGGCTTTCTTCGCCTATGTTCGTGACGCCTTCCATCTGATGCTTAATATGTTCGTACCACGGGTCTCCCGTCCACGACTTTACCGCGCCCGCCGGCTTTACGCCGAGCGCCAGCAGCGCTTCGGTACCTTCATTCGTCAGCACGATGACCCGCTCGGGCTTCGCCGGCACTTCCGTGCTTCCCATAATATGTTCGATCGTGCGCGTCGAAGCCTCTTCTGCCGCAGGTTCCGTCTCCGCAGCGGCATCTTCTTCGCCGCTTCCTTGCGAGGCTTCCGTTCCGGCGGCTGCGTTTTCCTGAGCGCCGTCACTCGCACCGCACCCGGCAATGATTAAGACTAGACATAACATCGACGCCAATGCGACATTCAACCACTTTACTTTCTTCATCTCTGCAATCCACTCCGTTGAAAATGATTCTCATTATTGCAATGCCAAAACCTAATATACAAAACTTTAAGAATAACTGTCAACAAGAAAGCTGAAAATGATTATCAACGTCATTGACAAGTGAGAACGGTTCTCATACAATAACATTAGCTTATATAGATACAGAAGGATTATTATGAACAAATTAACCGGCCTTATCGCCTGTATTATCATTACTGCAGGACTAGCTTGGATTTCATTGACGTACGGAAGCGCAAAGATCGGCTGGGACACGGCAATACAAGCCTTTACCTCGTTCGACGGTTCTAAAGAGCATCTGATCATCCGAAATACACGGCTGCCCCGCATGCTTGTCGCCGCGTCCGTCGGAGCAAGCCTTGCCGTTGCGGGAGCCATTATGCAGACGATTACGCGCAATCCGCTCGCCTCTCCCGGCATATTCGGCGTCAATGCCGGCGCGGCGCTTGCGATTGTCGCCGCCGTCACTTTATTGGGGAGCAGCTCATTAAACCAATATGTTGTCGCCGCGTTCGCCGGCGCGGCCATCGCGGCCGCTGCCGCCTACGCTTTAGGTTCGGTGGGGCGCGACGGCGCGTCGCCGCTGAAGATAACGCTCGCCGGGGCGGCGGTTACCGCTTTCGCATCTTCGATAACGCAAGGCATTATGCTTGTAAACGGACGAACTTTCGACCAAGTGCTGTTCTGGTTGGTCGGTTCCGTCGCCGGACGCGAAATGCCGATGCTCGTCCCGGTTGCGCCGTACATGGCGATCGGGGCAGCGATATCCTTCGCGATCGCCCGGCCGCTCAACATACTCGCCCTCGGCGAAGACGTCGCCCGGGGGCTTGGACAGCGCATCGGCATGCTTAAGCTGGGCGCGGCCGTCTCCGTGATCCTGCTTGCCGGGGCTTCCGTCGCGGTTGCCGGGCCGATCGCCTTCATCGGCGTGATGGTGCCTCATATCGCAAGGTACTTTACCGGCAACGATCACCGCTGGCTGCTTCCGTACTGCACCGTCCTTGGCGCAACGCTGCTGCTTGCGGCGGACATAGGGGCCCGGTGGATCGCGATGCCCGGCGAATTGCCCGTCGGCGTAGTGACGGCGATCATCGGCGTACCTTTCTTTGTATGGATTGCGAGGCAAGGCAGATATGAAACATAAGACTCTGACGATTCGTACAAAGACATTCTCATACTTACTTGAAAGAAGAGCCATCGTTTGGATTGCCGCCTTGTTCCTTGCGACGATTGCAGCCGCGTGCGTAAGCGCCGGAATCGGAAGCTTGTGGATTCACCCTCTCGAAGTGCTGCGCTCTGTGTTCGGAGCCGGCGAGGAGATGTCGGAGACGATATTGTCGTTCCGTCTTCCCCGGGTCGCAATGTCCATACTTGCCGGATCGTGTTTGGCCGCGTCGGGGGCGCTCCTGCAGAGCGTCACGCGCAATCCGCTCGCTTCGCCTGACATTATCGGCGTCACCGGCGGCGCATCGGCCGCAGGCGTCGCGTTTCTCGTCATTACGGCAGGAGCGTTATCGATCAGCTGGTTATCGGTTGCGGCCATTGCCGGCGCGGCGGTTACGGCGCTGCTGCTATATGCGTTGTCTTGGAAAGGCGGATTGTCTCCGTTGAGGCTCGTTCTCATAGGAATTGCAATGCAGACGGCCATGAGCTCGATCTCCTCGCTGCTGATCGTCACGAGCCCTCATTATTTGGCGACACAGGCGTTTACTTGGCTGACGGGCAGCGTGTACGGAAGCTCTTGGGATAACGTGCTTACATTGTTACTATGGGCACTCGTCTTATTTCCGCTTTCTTGGGGGCTCGCCCGAAAAGCGAACATTCACGAGCTTGGAGAAGACGTAGCGACCGGCGCAGGCGGCAGAGTGACTCGCGAACGGACGGCGCTCATCCTTGTCAGCGCCGCTTTTGCGGGCGCGGCCGTTTCCCAAGTAGGCGCGATCGGTTTTATCGGACTGATCGCCCCGCATATGGCGCGGCGGCTCTCAGGCCCTTCTTTCGGCGCAGTGCTGCCTGTCTCGGCGTTAATCGGCGCAATTGTGCTGTTGATCTCGGATACGATAGCCCGCACCGCTTTCGCACCGAACGACATACCTGCGGGCGTGTTCACGGCTGCGGTCGGCGCCCCCTTCTTTATCTACATGCTCGTCAAACACAGGAACGCTTAACTTAGGAGGAAACGACTATGACCGTATTGGAAGCCAAAGGTTTGTCGCTCGGTTACGGAAGCGGCAGTCACATATTTCACGGGCTCAACCTGGAAATTCCCGACCGGAAAATTACGGTGCTGATCGGAAAGAACGGCTGCGGAAAGTCGACCCTGCTTCGTTCGCTCGCCCGGTTAATGAAGCCGTCCGGCGGTTCCGTCCTGCTTGACGGGCGCGACATATATTCGCATTCGACCAAGGAAGTGGCCAAACGTCTTTCGATTCTGCCTCAAGGACCGACTGCCCCGGAAGGGTTGACTGTTCTGCAGCTTGTGAAACAAGGCCGATACCCGCATCAAACGTGGTTGAAGCAATGGTCCGAAGAGGACGAGAGAGCCGTAAATGACGCCCTGAAGGCAACGGGAATGCTTGATCACGCGGAAAGCCAAGTGGACTCGCTGTCCGGCGGCCAGCGCCAACGTGCTTGGATCGCCATGACGCTCGCGCAGCAAACGGATACGATCTTGTTGGACGAACCTACGACATATCTTGACATGACGCACCAAATCGAAGTGCTGGAGCTCTTGGCGGAGCTCAACGAACGGGACCGGCGGTCGATCGTCATGGTGCTTCACGATATTAATTTGGCGTGCCGTTACGCCCATCATATCGTTGCGGTATCGAACGGGGAAGTGTATGCGCAAGGGCGGCCGAACGATATTGTTACGGAGCAGCTCATAGGAGACGTGTTTGACATGGACTGCCGTATGATTTCGGATCCCGTGTACGGCACGCCGATGTGCATCCCGCTCGGAGCGAGGAGATCGAAATCGAAGGCGACGGTACAAGAGGAAAGAGTGATGGTTCATGTCGGTTAGCAGTACGGAGCATATTGCAAGCACATGGGGCTTCTATGAATATCCTTTCCCTTACGGCGAAACTGCCGTTCGCGGCAGCTCGCTAAGGACTTGCGACGATTGGTTGTTGCTGCTGAAGTCGGTCGCGCACCGGTTGGAATGCGATAAAATTCCGGTCGCGGCTTCGCAGTTTACGAAATGGTATTGCCGCGCGCTCTGCGGAGTGCTGTATTCGCTCAGTATGGAAGACCGGTTCGTATCCGCGTCGTTCGATGAAATCTCATTGCTGTTTCCCGGCGAGCCGCCTTTCGCCGTAGGAACGTCGGGAGCGTCCTCGCGGCCGGACTCCGTCCATTCCCGCTCCGCATTGCGCGAACGTACTCTCCGCGCATGCTTTGCCGGCAATTTCGACATCGTCTTTCATTCCCTTACCGCGTTAACGGGTATACGGTCCGGAATATTGTGGGAAAATGCCTCCATGTACATCCACTATTTCTATCGGACATGGATCGCGGAAACCGGCGATGCGGCGAGACGCCGCATTCTGCAAGACGATTACGATTATATCGTCAAGCACGCGCAGCCGGAGCTGTTCGGCGCGGGACACCGTGTAAATCCGTTCATCGGCACCGGCAATCCCGTACGAAACACATGCTGCTTGCGCTATCATTTGCCTGACGGAAGAACGTGCAAAGGATGCCCCATTTCGGTTCAGAACCGTAATAAATAGCCGCACCGGTTGCTGAACTGTGACCTTGTTGGTGGACACTTTGAAGAAAGCCCT
>NZ_JAEMXM010000037.1 GCF_016482785.1 Paenibacillus alkalitolerans
AGGGCTTTCTTCAAACTGTCCACCAACAAGGTCACAGTTCAGGTCACAGTTCACGCAAAACTTCCCGGCGGTTTTTTGTTGCAATTTGACGCTCCTTTTACAAATCTAAAGAATTAATTTTACATGTCCATTCTATGATGAATCTATAAGATGTCTATACATCTTTCGTGCAAAGCTATTTTAGAAAAGAGGTCTACATATGGGTTGGTATCTGCGAGCGGTCGGCAAGCGGAAAATCATAGAGTTTGTTTTACTGACGATCTTCGTCGTCTTCTTTCTCGGGCCGCTCATCAACTTGCTTTTGCTCGCATTTTCCGGCAAGTGGCAGTACCCGGCGCTGCTGCCCCAAGCTTGGTCGTTGGAATGGTGGAGCTTTGTTTTATCGAAGGATGAGGTTGTAGAGTCCATTTCCTTGTCTTTTCTCATCGCGATCGTCGTGACGCTCCTCTCGGTGGCGCTCTGTATCCCGGCCGCTTACGCGTTCGCGCGAATTCGCTTTCCGCTGAGCCGATGGTTTCTATTCTCGTATTTATTAACGAACGCTTTCCCGAAGATGGGATTGTACGTATCAATAGCGGTGTTGTTTTATAAGGTGGGACTTATGAACACATTCTTGGGCGTCGTGCTAATACACATCGTCAACACGCTCATGTTTATGACGTGGATTCCGGCGGCGGCGTTCAAGAGCGTCCATCAAGCGCAGGAGGAATCGGCACGGGACGCGGGCGCGGGTCCGTTCCGCGTATTTTGGCACGTAACGCTGCCGATGGCGCTGCCCGGCATTATCGTCGCTTCGATCTTCACGTTTCTCTCATCGCTTGACGAAGCGCAAGGCACTTTCTTAGTCGGCATCCCCGACTTCAAGACGATGCCGTTGATTATGTACGCCATTGTAGAGGATTATCCGAGCACCGCCGGAGCCGTATTTTCCGTAATCCTCACACTTCCGACGATCATACTCCTGCTTGCGGCGCGGCGATTCGTAAGCGCGGATGTTATGTCCAGCGGATTTCATATGAAATAGGGGGAAAAAGATGCCGATGAGCGATGCCAAGTCGATTCAGTTGTCCATTACCGGTTTGACGAAAGTATACAGAAGCGGCGAAGGAGTGCGCGATTTCTCCCTTCACGTGAATAAGGGCGAGCTTGTTACGCTGCTCGGACCTTCCGGCTGCGGGAAGACGACCGTGCTGCGCACGATCGGCGGATTTCTGGAGCCGGACGCCGGCGACGTGCGAATCGAGGGAGAAAGCGTGCTCCATCTGCCTCCGGAAAAACGTCCGACGGCAATGGTGTTCCAGAGCTACAATCTTTGGCCGCATATGAATGTGTTTGACAATCTTGCATTCGGACTTAAGCTGCGCAAATTCAAGAAACAAGAGATTAAAGAAAGGGTCGCGTATGCGCTTGACCTTGTCAGGCTGCCCGGCAGCGAGAAGAAGTACCCGTCCCAGCTGTCCGGCGGACAGCAGCAGCGGGTAGCCGTTGCGAGAGCGCTGCTGCTCGAGCCGAAGGTGCTGCTGCTCGATGAACCCTTTTCGGCTCTAGATGCGAAGCTGAGACTGGAAATCCGCGAGGAGCTTCGCGACATTCAAGCCGCCAACAAGCTGACGATGGTGTTCGTCACGCACGATCAGGAGGAAGCGCTGTCCATCTCCGACCGGATCGTCGTGATGAACGGCGGCAGCTCGGAGCAGATTGCAACGCCTCAAGATATTTACGACCATCCCGATACGTTGTTTGTCGCCGAGTTTATCGGCCGCATGAATTTCCTCGCCGGACAAGCCGCCGGTGAGCATATCCGGATGCAGACGGTCGCTTTTCGCAATGACAAGGGCTTGTCCGGCAATGTGAAAATAGCGGTGCGGCCTGAAGACGTTCAACTGCTTCCGGACGAATCGGCACAAGAAGGTCTGCCGGGTACGATCCGCCAAGTGATGGTGCTGGGACATTATGCCGAAGTGTCCGTCGATACGGCGGCCGGCGTCACGAAGGCGTTCGTGCCGAGGGAAGAAGCGAGAAGCTTGCATCCCGGCAGCACGGTAACAATCGGTTTCACGCGGGCTACCGCTTATGCTGTCCCATCTTAAAACATATTTAGGAGGAGAAAGAGGAATGAAGAGAAACACAATGCTGCCGATCGTAATTAGTTTGATGCTGGCGCTCTCCGCTTGCGGCGGCGGGACTAGTCCCAGCGCCCCAGCTTCTGCCGGTGCCGCAGAGCAAGACAGCGGTAACCAAGAAGCGGCGCCGCAGGAACCGACGGAAATTTCGTTCTATTTTACAGGCTCGCTCAATGTGAAAGAACTATGGGAAACGCTTGTTCCGATGTTTGAAGAGAAAAACAAGAACGTGAAAGTGAAGCTCGTTCACATTNGGCTCGCTCAATGTGAAAGAACTATGGGAAACGCTTGTTCCGATGTTTGAAGAGAAAAACAAGAACGTGAAAGTGAAGCTCGTTCACATTCCGTCCGGCCAAGGAGGCCAATCGACGCTTGACCGGTTGTTGGCTGCGAAAGAAGCGGGACAAAAGTCGGTCGACATCGACCTGTATGAAGCGGGCATCAACGACTTGCTCGTAGGCGAGAAGAACGGCTTGTTCCATAAGCTTGATACAGAAAGCATTCCGAACATTGCGAAAGTGGACGAGAACTATATGAAGGACGTCAACAGCATGGCCATTCCGTACCGGGCGTCCTCCGTCATTCTCGCGTATAACGGCGAGAAAGTGGCCAACCCGCCGCAAACCGCGGAACAATTGTACGAATGGATCCGCAGCAACCCGAGCCGCTTCGCTTATAACGACCCGGCAACCGGCGGCTCCGGCAGCTCGTTCGTCGTTACCGCGATCTACAATTTCTTGCCGCCCGAGGCGATGCACAGTCAAGATCCCGCCATTATGGAACAGTGGGACCAAGGGTTTAACCTGTTGAAAGAATTGCATCCGTTCATGTATATGGAAGGAATCTACCCGAAGAAAAACCAAGGAACGCTTGACCTGCTTGCCAACGGAGAGGTGGACATGATTCCGGCATGGTCCGATATGGCGCTCGAGCAAATCAACAAGAAGCTGTTGCCGGAAACGACGAAGCTGACACAGATCGAACCCGCGTTCACGGGGGGGCCGACATTGCTGATGATTCCGGAAATGTCCGCGAAGAAAGAAGCGACGTACCAGTTCCTCGATTTCGTATTGTCCCAAGAAGCCCAAGTAGTCATTGTGAATAATATGTTCGGCTATCCGGGAATCAAGTGGAGCGAAATGCCTGGCGACCTGCAGAAGAAATTCGAAAGCGTGGCGAAAGGATACCGTCAGTTCCAAGGCGGAGAGCTCGGTTCCGAAATCAACAAGCGTTGGCAAGAGGAAGTTGCGGCGCAATGAGCGGGAAAACGATCGCGGCCGCGACGCGGCCAAAGGCGGCGCGACGCAGTCCGGGCAAGGAAGTTAAACAAGGAGCGGCGGGATTACTGATGGTAATCCCCTCCTTCTTGTTGCTTCTTTTTATGGTGATCATCCCGATCCTTACTTCGGTGCGGGAGAGCGTGACCGACGAGAACGGGCTGTTTACGTTGGAACACTACGCGAGTCTGTTTACAAGCAAAGCCATGCGTTCGAATATTTTGTTCACGCTTAACTTGACGACTACAAGCTCTGTCCTGGCCCTGCTCATCAGCTACGCCGCGGCGGTGTATCTTCGTTTCGGAACCGGGCGGACAGCGGACATGATCCGTAAGCTGTACTTGATCCCCATGTTCGTTCCATCCGTCATCGCAACCTATGGGATTATGAATATGTACGGCAATCACGGGTGGATTGCCAGGGTGATTGAAGCGTTCGGCGGCGAAGGTTTTGTGCGGATCATTTTCGACTATAAAGGACTTCTTCTTGCAAACTTATGGTTTAACGTTCCGTTCGCGACAATGCTTCTCCACGCGGCTCTTTCCGGCATACCGAATTCGATGATCGAGAGCGCGAAAGACGCCGGCGCGGGGAAGCTGGCGGTGTTCTTAAAATTCGTTCTGCCGCTCACCTTCAAATCGATGCTCGTTGCCTCAACGTTCATCTTTATGGGCGTCATCGGCAGCTTCACGGCTCCGTTCCTGATAGGACCGAATGCGCCGCAGGTGCTCGGCGTTGCGATGCAGCAAGTATTTTCCGTATACCAGGAAATCGGCCAGGCGAGCGCGATCGCCGTATTTATGTTCGCGCTTTGCGCAGTGATGGGCTACTTTTACATTCACAGCATGATTAAAGAAGATTCGGCGGCCAGGTGAAAAATGTTCCCAAAAACCCGAAGCGGGAGGAGAAGTGAACATGAAGACGTTGGAGGTTCAGGGAGCGCCGAATGTGAAGCTGACGAAGTACAGCGGGTGGACCCATGAGTTTGAGTGGAGCGCGGCGGGATTTTTGGAGCTCACGCTTACGATTCGCGCCGACAGCGATTGGAGTGTAACGGACCGGGAGTCCGCTCTCATCGATATTCATCTGGACGGGGTCTACAATCAGACGGTTATTACGCATATGGGCGAGCGGGATTTCCCGTATGTCCGGCTGCTCGGTTGGGTGGAAGCGGGAGAGCATAAGCTTTCGCTTGCGTTCTCGCGTTATTCGTCTCCGCTAGCGCAGGAAGCGGCGCTTGTCTCGTTTCGCATCGAACGAATAGAGGCGGATTCGGAGAAAGCGCTCGTATACAAGCATGCTCCCGTGCTGCATTACCGGCAGCTTGCGCATCCGTACGAGAGCCGGTATACGGATACGCCGATGTTAACGTTCTATTTGACGTATGAAGAAGCGGGACTTTCCGTCATTGAATATCATACGCTGTACAGCCACGAGGATGAAGGGACGGCCGCTCCGCTGCTCATGTCGAAATGGGGCCGGCTCACCGACATCGAATGGGCGTACCGAGTGTATCTTAATGCGGAAGGCGGCGTAGTGAAAGCGGAGTATCAAGGGCCGCATCATAAGACGACGACGTTCGCGGGAGGCTATGCGCTTGGCGGACATCCCGTGCTGCAAGCGGCTACCGGCAACGGCAACGTTACGGATGAACCGCTGTCTCATTGTAGATGCTTGCTGCCGCCCGTATATCGTTGGCATCCGGAGTCGGAACCGCGGGAGAGGGTAATGGACTTATATCCGTTCACGTATCAGATGATGTGCTGGGAGCTGCGGCGGCAAGCGCGCTGGGAGTCGCCCGCCGATTCGGACACGATCCAGCTTGCCGATCCGAGATCATATCTATACGTCCAGACCTCTAAATACGGCGTAGACCGAAGCTTGAAGACATCCGTAGACATTCAGGTAAAGCTGACAGGCGAGCCGCGTTGGTATTCGAGCAGCTTCGGCGACCGGCGGGCTGGTTCGTTTCGCGCGGCGTACGATGGTCCTTACGAGCGATTCTCGACGGCCGTGAAGCTTCCGGACGGGATGTCCGTCGATCGAATTGAGGAAATTCGCGTCTCGCTGCTGCCGGGTGGAGAAGATCGCATGACGGTGAAGGGCTTGAAGGCCTTTTTCTTGGATGAGAGCTTTTTGCCTGGTGATGCGTTGATGACGGATATTATTGTCGATGTGACGGCCGATGAGCCGTCAGCAACGTTATGGAAGGGAAACCGCAATGGGTAATGTGCTGTTGTTCAAAGCTTCAAACGAGCTGTCCGCTTGCTGCCGGCAGAGCCATACGGTGCACCGCTTCAATGTGCCGACCGGAGCGGAGCGGTTGATTGTCCGCTTTTCTTATGCGCCGAAACGGGCTTCGGACGTTCCGCGCGGCAAGCGTCTGATAGAAGCGGCTGTTCGGAAGTACGAGGAACCGGATGATTACGAGCGGTTGTTAGAGCGATATACAATCGATACGCTGCAAAATTTGTTAACGGTGTCTATCGACGATCCGGCCGGTTTTCGCGGCGCCGCGCACCGGCCATCACCGGAGCAGACGATCGTCCTTGGAGAGAGCGGCGCTTCGCCGGGCTTTATTGCCGGGACAATTCGATCCGGGTTTTGGGAAGTGACGGTGAGCGTACACGAGATTGTAACCTCGACGTGCATGTACAGACTAGCCGTGGAGGCGGAGGGTTTAGGGGAGGACCGGACTTGAATACAGTGATGAGTGCGGCCGGCTTCCGCTGGATTGCGTGCGAGCTGCATACGCATACGGTGCACAGCGACGGCGACCACACGGTGACGGAGCTTGCCGAGAGAGCGAAGCGCCTCGGTTTTGACTGGATTGCGTTGACCGATCACAATACGGTTAGCGGACTGCTCGAACGGGATACGGCAGAGCGGCGGAGCGGGTTGCGCATCGCAAGAGGGATGGAATGGACGACCTTCTACGGTCATATGCTTACGCTCGGCTACGACGCCGGCGACTATGTCGATTGGCGAGTTATGGGACCGGAGGACATACATCGGGGTATTGAACAAGTGCATCGGTTAGGCGGTATTGTAGGGGTTGCGCATCCTTTTCGAATCGGGAATCCTGTTTGCACCGGCTGTTACTGGGAGTTTCTCGTCAACCGCTGGAGCGACGTCGATTATGTGGAGGTATGGAACGGACCGTTCCCATCGGTGCGGCGCGAGAATGTCCGGGCTTTCCGATTCTGGACCCGCCTGCTTAACGAGGGCTGCCGCATTCCGGCCATTAGCGGCCGGGATTGGCACCGGACGGCGCCGGATGACGGACCGGTGTCGGTGACGTACATCGGCTTGGAGGATAACGGTGAGGAAACGACCGAAGGGCGGTTGCTGCAAGCGATTCGGGAAGGCCGCGCAGCGGTTACGACAGGTCCGTTGTTGACGCTGCAGGTTACTACCGAATCCGGGCAACGGTTTCGAATCGGCGATACCGTTCGGGTTGGGGCGAGCGGCTCGGTGTCGGGTAGCGCCTCCACTATAGTTACCGTTCGGCTTGAGGTTCGCTGCGACGTCCGGTCCGGACACTGGGCGTTATCGCATCCGTCGATGAATCTTCGTGTTGCCGGGAGCGACGGGTTTTGCGCGGAGGAGATACTTGAACAGTCGGGGAACTACATTTGCGCGGACTTTGAGCTTGATGCGTCCCGGCTGTCATGGCTGCGTGCGGAGTTGTACGGGGAGATGAACGGAGTCTCGACTTTATTGGCTTTTACAAATTGCATCTATTTCGAAACGAGCGGGACTACTTTCTCTGAATTGACGTACAAACTACCTTCTTATAATTTCTTCATGAATTAGGCGGCGCCGTATCCCCATAAATGCGTCATACGTATCGAATACATATCATAACGAATTCTTTTTGCAAAAAAAGGTAAAGAGGGACGAAGGAGTGATTTATAATGAAAAAATGGTTTGCCGCGCTCATGACGATTGTGCTGTTTGCCGCACAGCCTGCCTTGTTCCCGTCCGGAGCGGCCGCAGACGGCGTTGAGGGAAACATCGTTTCCGGAGTGCAGTGCTTTGCGGACCAAAAATCCGCGAAGAAGAAAGGCAATATCACGTACCACGTTATTGCGCATTCGGTAAACAACAAAAATTCGGATAAGGCATGGGTCAAGGTTAAGGTTCATGGAGCCGCCGAAGTTGACGGCGATCTTCAGGATGGAGTTTGGGATGAAGCGAACGGCACCGTTCAATGGAAAGTGAAGAGCGGCATGGGCGCCGACGTCTATCACTTGAACTTGAAAGTGCGGGAAGACGCAAGCGATCAAGTGACGGTGGGCTGCTACGTGGAAATCGACGGAAAAGTGACCGTTCAAGGCAAAGACGTAACGATCGGCATCGGAACGGAAATACACCAGCCTGTCTTTAACGGTTATCCCGACGGCACGTTCCGGCCGAAGGCCGCGATGACTCGCGCCGAAGCCGCGACCATTGTGGCGAGGGAATTGGACCTTATGGACCGCCCCGAATCACGCGCTTTCACGGATGTTCCAAGCGGCCATTGGGCGAAAGTGTATATCGAGAAAGCGGCTGGAGCAGGTTATATGGTTGGCGACGGGAAGAGGTTCCGTCCGGAAGATCCTGTAACGCTTGCCGAATGGATCGCCGTCACGCTGCGTATCAAGGGCATTCGCGGAGTGCCGATTGAGAACGGCATTCTTGATGCGATCGACGGCAAATGGTACGCGAACGATGCAAAAACCGCAATATCTCTCGGTTATTTTGTTCCTCGAGGAGCGGAGGTCATCGCATTCGAATCGGCAGTTTCCAGGGAGGTCGTGGCGCAGTTGTTCGCGATTTCGTTGTACCGGGGCGAGCTGACCGACGGGGAAACGAAGGTGGTACAGCATTGGCCGGACGTGCCGAGGTCGTCTCTTCGGTTCGGATGGGTGGAAGAGCTGTCGCTCGTAGCGCATGAATCCGAGCAGCTTGGCGGATTGAAAGAATCGTTGGTACGGTATTTGCCGGAAGAAACGGAACCTTTTTAATCAAATAGTTGGAAAATGACGGCTCTGTTCGCGTACTGGCGAAAGAGCCGTTATTTTTATGCCTCTATGGAATGAAAAGTTTCTACACGAGAAGCTAAATGTCTGATACTCTTAAAAAGGTTTGCAACATAATTAATTGATATTACGTCAGTATAGTTGCAAGAAAGGGGGAGGCAACTCTTGGTGGAGCAAGATCTGATCAGAGCCGCTCAATCGGGCGATCGCGACGCCCTAATCACTCTCTTGCGGGAGATTGAGACGCACGTATACCGTACGGCTTACTATATTTTGAATAATGAGCAAGATGCGATGGACGCCGCACAGGAGGCGTTAATCCGCATATACACCAAGATTGATTCATACGAGGAGAAAGCTCAGTTTAAGACGTGGGTGCAGCGCATCGTGACGAACATATGTATAGATAAGTTTCGCCGTGCGAAAGCGTCCGTGTCGATAGAGGAACACAATATGGTGTTCGAAACGGAAGACAACGTAGAACACGAAGTGATGTCGTCATACGCGGCCAAAGATATTCGGGAGGCGATCAATCAACTGCCCGAGCATCACCGAACCGTCGTTGTGCTCCGATATATGCAGGATTTTTCATATAACGAGATCGCCGATTCGCTGGGACTCCCTCTTAATACGGTGAAATCTTATCTTTTCCGGGCCAGACGACAACTACAAGCTCTCTTAAAAGAGTATCAGAAAGGGGGTGTTCGGGGATGAGATGCGAAGAGGTGATGGAATTGATGCAAAGACACCTGGATCGGGACTTGAATGGAGAAGAAACAAACAAGATGAACAAACACGCCGAAGATTGTTCGGAATGTTCGGATATGTTGGAACGGCTGGAACGGTTGAATGAGGATCTGGAAAATTTGCCGAAGGTGACTCCGGAGTACAGCCTGGTGGATTCGATTTTGCCGAAATTGCAAGAGATCGACGCCGCCGGTTCTGCGGGCGACGCTCAAGCCGCCTCGCTGGAAAAGAACGCCGGGGAAAGCGCGCCCCTTCCGCCGCGCCGTAACCGGCCGCTCGCGTTCCGCTCGCCGGCTTGGAAAGCCGCGGGTGTTGTCGCTGCGGGGTTGCTGATCGGCGTCATGATATTTAACGGGCTGCCTAAAACGTATCAAAACCAAAACGCCGGCTCCGCAAACGAGTCTTCGGCCGCCTCTGAAGAAAGTATAACGGGAGATGCCGCGGCGGCGGGATCCGCTTCGGCATTTTCGACGGAATCCGCGGAGCAGCACGGTTCGGCGGATGCGTCTGCGGCGGAAGCAGCCAAGGAGGATGCTCCGGTGAACCGCGCACTTGAGGCCGAGTCGCAATCCACCCCCTCCGACGTCAACGACCAATATGGCGATCAAGTTGCAAGCGATGGTAACGAAGCGAAGGTTAAGGGGGCGAATCCTTCGAACCCGGACAGCGGAGGGCAGGCGGAGTCCAGTCAGGCGGTTGAGGGCGGCGGCGAAGCTCCCCAAGAAATTGCAAAATCGGAGAAGTCCGCGCCTGCTGCTGAGCCCGGTATGAGGCAAGGGGATAAATACGGCATTGCGTCGGAGCCATCGGCAGCGCCTCCGGCGGAAGAAGACCGGGCAGGCTCGGAGAACGCCGTTCCCACATCCGGCTCGCAGCCCGCGGCCTTGACCAATGAAGACGGCACCTTGCACGCATATGTGGAAGCGCGGCGGGACGGAACCTATGGCGTAATGATTGCGGACAATGACGGGAAGCCGGTATTTGTATCCGAACGTTCATGGAGTGCTGACGCCGCCATCCGGATGCAGGCATGGAAGGGAGACACGCTGCAATATTCGGTCGAGTCGGCGGGCGCAACCCATACGTTCGCCATCGATGCAAAGGCGAAAACGGAAACGGAGTTCAAAGAATAAAAATTTCAAAAGATAACAAATATAACCACGCACAATCTCCAGGGGAATTGCGTATAGTGTAGCAACAATAACCGTCCCCGCGGTATAGCCATTCAAGCGGAGGTTCCTAGGTCTTCCGCTGGAGTGTTTATATAGATGTGCTGGGACGGAGGGATCGCGTCAAAGGCGGGCGGATGTTCGCTTTGGCGCGGTCCTTTCGTTTTTTTATTTGGGATTTGACCTTGGCGGCGGGTATTGGATAACATGAAGGGAAGTCAATTATATCGAACATGCCAGGAGGCATTGCGGTGGCGGATTATAAGCAAGCGGCGCGGGACGTGCTGAAGGGCGCCTTTAAGCCGGTCTACGTGCTGTACGGAACGGAAACTTACGTTATGGGGGAATGGCTGGAGCTGTTGACGGAGCGCGTAGTGGAGCCGGGAACGAAAGATTTCGCGTTAAGCAAATACGACCTGTACGATACGCCTTTGGAGCAGGTGATCGAGGATGCGGAAACGATGCCGTTCCTTGCTTCTCGCAAACTGGTGATTGCGGCGAACGCGCAATTTTTTACAGGGGGCAAAGACACATCGAAAGCGGAACACCGGACGGAGCTGCTTCAAAGATACATAGAGACGCCGTCCGACACCTCGGTGCTTGTGTTTACCGTGGGCGCCGATAAGCTCGACGAGCGCAAGAAAATCGTCAAATCGCTCAAACAATCGGATGCAATCATTCGTTTCGCCCCGCTTACGCCGGGCGAATTATCCGTTTGGGTCGCAAAGAAAGCTTCCGGATGGAATGTCCGTATGGACGACGATGCGGTACAAGCCTTGTTGGAGCGCGTAGGCGGAAAT
Organism: Paenibacillus alkalitolerans; assembly: GCF_016482785.1. Classification (GTDB taxonomy): domain Bacteria; phylum Bacillota; class Bacilli; order Paenibacillales; family YIM-B00363; genus Paenibacillus_AE; species Paenibacillus_AE alkalitolerans. The sequence goes on from NZ_JAEMXM010000037.1 coordinate 11,141, forward strand.
TGCTCGACGCTTGCGGCCGAGATGGAGAAGATGTCGCTGTACGTCGGTACGGGAAACGACATTACCCGCGCCGTAGTCGAGGAGCTATCCGTTCGGACCACGGAACAAAACGTATTTCTGCTGGTGGAGGAAATCGCCAAATTGCGCCCCGAGAAGGCAATTACCATACTGCACGACTTGTTGAAGGAGAAAGAAGAGCCCATCAAGCTGCTTGCGCTTATCGTCCGGCAATTCCGTATGATGCTCGGCGCAAAAGAGTTGACGCGGCAAGGGTTTTCGCAAGCCCAGATCGCATCGCAGCTGGGCGCCCATCCGTTCGCCGTCAAGCTGGCCGCCGAGCAAGCGAAACGGTACAAGACGGAGACACTCGAGCGAATCATTGCGGAACTGGCCGATTTGGATTACGGCATGAAAACCGGCAAAATCGACAAAGTGTTGGGGTTGGAATTGTTTATTTTGCGCCTTGGCGCCGCTGTTTCCGGAGCTGCGGCCGGGCAATGACAAGCGGCGCGGCGTTGTAACGGACAAAAGCGCCGTATTCTCTATCCCTGCAGCATGCGAGCAAAGCTCCATGCTTTTTTTGTCATTCATAAAAACAGTCGCAATCGAAAGCGGTTGCATTTTTAGAGACACCGTGCTATATTGTTGGTGTGGAAACGGTACCATATTGATTAAAGAGTAATGAATATTAGTCGTAACTAAGCAATTATGAGTGAATACCGATTATTGTGGTAGCGTTACCATGGGAGCCGAGGGGTGATCGTTATATCGACGATTCGTGACGTGGCCAAGCTGGCCGGCGTTTCCGTTTCGACCGTATCGAGGTTTTTGAATAAGAGCGGTTATGTGAACGCGGAAACGGAGCGGCTGATTAAGGACGCCATTGAGAAATTAAATTATTCGCCGAACGAGGTTGCCCGGGGATTGGCCGGCAAGAAGACGAACACCATCGCTCTTATTCTTCCGGACATCTCGAACCTGTTCTTTTCGGATTTGGCGCGGGCGGTGGAGGATGTTGCCGCGACATACGGATATACGGTCATCTTCGGAAATTCGGACGACCAGGGAACGAAGGAAAGAAGATACATCGAAACGCTCAAGAAAAAGTATATTGACGGAATCATTTTCGCTTCCAACACGTTGAGCCGTGAAGACTCGGAAATGCTGGCGAAGCTCGGCATCCCTTTCGTATGCCTGGACCGCGGTCCGTCCGAGAAGAACGGCAGCGTCGTCCGGTCCAAGAACAAGGAAGGCGCCGTTATGGCCGTCCGGCATTTGCTGGACGTGGGATGCCGCAAAATAGCCCATATATACGGTCCTCAGGATTTGATTACGGGGAAAGAGAGGCTAAACGGTTATGTGCAATCGGTGCAGGTGTTCGAATGGTACACGCCGACGCTGCTTGAACCGGGCGATTTCCGGATTGCCGGAGGAATGGCGGCGACCGAAAGGCTGCTGGAACGGCATCCCGATATCGACGGAATATTCGCCGGCAACGATCTGATGGCGGTCGGAGCATTAAAGGCGCTTCAACGGAGGGGGATCGCCGTCGGCTGTCAAGTAGCGGTTTGCGGCTTTGACGGAATTCAAACGACGGAGATTACGACGCCGGAACTGACAACGATCGCTCAGCCGATTTACGAGATGGGCGCGCACATATCGCGCCTGCTGATCAAGAAAATCGAAGGCGTGTTGGAAGAAGACCGCATCTACGAGCTTGACGTCAAACTGATCGCCCGCGACTCGACTTTAAGGAGGAAAGTTCCGAATGAACAAGGCTAAGCTGGTTGTCATCGGCAGTCTGAACATGGATATCGTGGTGGAAACCGATCGTTTTCCTCAATTGGGTGAAACGCTGTTGGGCGAACGGGTACGATTCATTCCCGGCGGCAAGGGAGCAAATCAGGCGGTGGCCGGAGCGCGGTTGGGAGCTGAAACGGCGATGATCGGAGCGGTCGGAGACGATGCGTTCGGCGAGGAGCTGCTTCTTAGTCTGAGCGGGAACGGGGTAGATGTGTCAGGCGTGAAACGGGTTGCCGGAACCGCGACCGGAATTGCTTCGATCTATGTCGCGGAAGGGGATAACAGCATTGTGGTCGTTCCGGGAGCGAATTATCGGATGACGCCAGACGACATTGACAGAAACGAGGACAAGCTGGGCGAAGCCGACATCGTGCTGCTTCAGTTGGAAATACCGGTTGACACGGTCGTCTACGCAGCTCGCAAAGCGAAGTCGCTCGGCAAGACGGTCGTTCTGAATCCCGCGCCGGCACAGCCGCTGCCGAAAGAAATATTCGGTTATGTCGACTACATGACCCCGAACCGGACGGAGCTTGCCCGGTATTCGGGGATGGACGCCGAAGGAGACGCGCTGGAAGCCGCCATGAGGCGGATGAAGGAGATGAGCGCGGCTCATATTATCACGACCCTCGGTGCGGACGGCTCGGCTTATTTGACGGACGAAGGCGTCATGCGCCATATCCCCGGCTACAAAGTGCAGGTCGTCGACACGACCGGTGCAGGAGATTGCTATAACGCCGGTCTTGCACTGTCCGTCGGATCCGGACGAAATCTGGAGGAAGCGATTCGCTTCGCATCGCTCGTCTCGGCGCTTGCCGTAACGAAGTTCGGCGCCCAGGCGGGAATGCCGACGAGGGAAGAGGCGTTGGAGTTCGCGGCGCAACAGGCACGGCATAAGACATAGGAGCGGAGAAAGCATGAAGAAAATCGGAATCATCAATAGCGAACTGTCCAAGCTCATCAGCGTGCTAGGACATATGGACACCATCGTGATCGCGGACAGCGGGCTTCCGATTCCGCAGGGCGTAAGGCGGATCGATCTGGCTTTAAAGCGGGGGGTGCCGGGTTATCTGGAGACGCTTGAGACGATATTGGTGGAAATGCAGGTGGAGCGCTACACGTTGGCCGACGAAATGAGGGAAGCGAACCCGGAGCTTTTCAAACAAACGCAGCGCGCGCTGGACGGGGCGGAGGCGGCAAACGTCACCCACGCACAATTCAAGGAGCTTACGAGGCAGGCGAAAGCGGTCATTCGCACGGGCGAGTGTTCGCCGTACGCGAACGTTATTTTGCAATCGGGAGTAACTTTCTAGGAGGGGGAGATCATGACGGCTCAGCTGTTGGAGATGAAAGATATCGACAAAAGCTTTTCCGGAGTCAAAGTGCTGGATAAAGCCCAGTTTTCTCTCGAAAGCGGAGAAGTGCACGCCCTCATGGGAGAAAACGGCGCCGGGAAATCGACATTGATGAAAATATTGAACGGCATCTACTCGCGGGACGGCGGCGCCGTGAAGGTGAGGGGCGTCGACCAGACGTTGTCTTCTCCTTCCGCCGCCCAAAAACTCGGAATCGTGATGATTCATCAGGAGCTTAACCTAATTCCGCACTTGTCCGTGATGGAGAACATCTTTCTCGGCAGGGAATTCACGTTCGGCTCGACCGGGCTGCTCGATTGGCGCAAGATGAAAAGAGAAGCGAACCGTTATTTGTCGCGGCTGGGGTTGACGATCGATCCGGAAACCGTTGTCGGCGAATTGTCCGTCGGTCAGCAGCAGATGGTGGAAATCGCCAAAGCTGTTTCGAATCATGCGGAAATATTGGTTCTGGACGAACCGACAGCCGCCCTGACGGACCGGGAAATCGATGCGCTCTTCGATCTCATCGCTTCTCTCAAGAAGCAAGGAGTAGGCATGGTTTACATTTCCCACCGAATGGAAGAAATATTTCGGATTTGCGACAGGATAACGGTTATGCGCGACGGCCGGTATGCGGGCACCGAACGCGCGGCGGAGACGAATATGGACCAAATCGTCAAGATGATGGTCGGCCGGGAATTGAAGGACAGATATCCGAAGGCGGCGGTTACGCCAGGCGAAGAAAAGCTGAAGGTTGAAGGGCTTTCGCTGAAGGACGTACTGCACGACATTTCTTTCACGGTGCGCGCGGGTGAAATCGTCGGTATTGCCGGGCTTATGGGGGCAGGACGGACGGAGCTGGCGAAGGCGCTCTTTGGCGTAACGCCAATCGACCGGGGAACGCTGTACGTGAACGGAAAGCCGGTCCGCATACGGAAGCCTATCGATGCGATTCGCGCGGGAATCGCCCTCGTGACGGAGGACCGCAAAGGCGAAGGACTGCTGCTCCCGATGTCGGTCAGCGACAATTTGTCCATGCCTAATTTGAAGTCGCTTTCAAGGCTCGGTTTTCTTAGCGGAACCGAACAACGCTCCTTGTCCGAGGCAATGATCAAGCAATTGCTGATAAAAGCGTACGGCGGCGATCAACCGGTCGGGTCGCTAAGCGGCGGGAATCAGCAGAAGGTCGTCATCGGGAAATGGCTGGCGGCAAATCCGCAGCTGTTCATATTGGACGAGCCTACCCGCGGTGTCGATATCGGAGCAAAGAAGGAAATATACGACCTGATAAACAAGCTCGCATCGCAAGGGGTTGCGATTATAATGATCTCTTCCGAACTGCCCGAAGTGCTCGGGATGAGCGACAGGATTTTAGTCATGCACGAAGGCAAACTGACGGGAGAATTTTCAAGGGAAGAAGCTACCCAGGAGAAAATCATGCGCTGTGCGACAGGGGGAGGAGAGCCGCATGCAAGCTGAAGTGACGGGAATTCAGAAATTAAAGCTGTTCAAGATGCAAGGTGTCGGTCCGTTGATCGGGTTATTGTTGATCCTCGTTGTGCTTTCGGTTGCGGCCGAGGACTTTTTGACGGTAAACAATCTGCTCAACGTGCTGCGCCAAATATCCATTAACGCGCTGATCGCGTTCGGCATGACATTCGTCATTTTAACTGGGGGCATCGATCTTTCGGTCGGTTCCATTCTTGCCCTGTCCAGCGCCTTGACCGCAGGCTTGATGGCCGGCGGCACCGATACTTGGCTAGCCGTAATCGCCGGGCTTGGAGCCGGCGCGGCGATGGGAGCGGTGAACGGGCTGTTTATCGCGAAAGGAAGGCTGGCGCCGTTTATCGTCACGCTGGGCACGATGACCGTCTTCCGGGGATTGACGCTGGTGCATACGGATGGGAAGCCGATTACCGGCCTGAACCCGGATTTCGCTCTCTTTGGCAAAGGGTATTTTCTGCAAATTCCAATGCCGATCATTTGGATGGTCATTGCGTTTGCAGTATTATACATCGTTTTGAAGCATACCACTTTCGGCCGCAGGGTCTACGCGATCGGAAGCAACGAGGAGGCGACGTGGCTATCTGGAATTAGCACCTCGAAGGTAAAGATCTTGGTTTACTCCATCAGCGGGTTGCTGGCTGCCGTCAGCGGACTCATCTTGACCTCCAGGCTCAATTCCGCCCAACCTACGGCCGGCATGTCTTACGAGCTGAATGCGATCGCGGCGGTTGTGCTTGGCGGAACAAGTTTATCGGGCGGCAGGGGCATCATTGCGGGAACGCTGATCGGAGCCGTCATTATCGGCGTATTGGACAACGGGCTTAACTTGCTTAACGTGTCCTCGTTTTATCAGCAAGTCGTTAAAGGGGCAGTCATTCTGATCGCTGTGTTGTTCGACCGGGCGAAAAAAAGAAAATAAAACATTCTAACCTTAAAGGAGCGTATGAATATGAAAAAGTGGTCTCTTACATCGTTGATTATATTGGTCGTCGTTGCTCTGCTTGCGGCGTGTTCTACGGAAGGTCCGGAATCGGCCGCGGGTTCGGGCGGCGGGAACGAATCGGCTCCCGCCGGCGGCAAAGTAACGATCGGCTTGTCGATCTCGACCCAGAACAACCCGTTCTTCGTTACGCTTAAAGAAGGAGCCGAAAAAGCGGCCGAAGCGGCCGGCGCGGAGTTGATCGTCGTAGACGCGCAAGACGATTCCGCAAAACAAATCAGCGACATTGAAGACTTGATCGCAAAGAAGGTTAACGTGATTCTCATTAATCCGACGGATGGCGACGCGGTTGTGACCGCGGTAGAGTCTGCCAACAACGCCAATATTCCGGTTATTACGGTCGACCGTTCGGCCAACGGCGGAACGGTCGCGGCCCATATCGCGTCGGATAACGTGAAGGGCGGCGAAATGGCGGGCGAATATATTTTGAAAGCGATTGGCGGCAAAGGGAAAATCGTTGAGCTGCAGGGCACAGCCGGCACTTCCGCAGCGCGCGACCGGGGCGAAGGCTTCCACAAAGCGGTAGACGGAAAAGACGGCGTGGAAGTGGCGGCTTCGCAACCGGCCGATTTCGACCGCGCCAAAGGGCTTTCCGTCATGGAAAACATTCTGCAAAGCAACAGCGATATTCAAGCGGTATTCGCCCATAACGACGAAATGGCGCTCGGCGCACTTCAGGCGATCGAAGCCGCAGGCAAGAAAGGTATTATCGTCGTCGGTTTTGACGCGACTGCCGACGCCGTAGCCGCCGTCGAGAATGGCGCTATGGCTGCTACGATTGCCCAAAAGCCGGAGGAAATCGGTAAGATCGCGGTGGAGACGGCTGTGAAAGTATCTGCGGGCGAGAAGGTGGAAAGCAACATTCCGGTGGAATTGGAACTGGTGACGAAACAATAACGAGTTGCATTGCGGGGGCTGTCCCAAAAGCCATATTTGGCTGGGGGATGGCCCCTTCACCGTATTGAGGCGGGAACAATTGTTACTCTTTTGAGGCTGTCGATTAATTGAGCGCACTAACAACGAACGTGCAACCGAAATTTCTTCGCTTACAGCGTTTGAAAACGGCGTGGCGGCCCGATTTGAAGTTCTCGCGAGCGTAAAAAAATGGTTGAGCAGGGTACGCCCCTATCTCAACCATTCGTCACTTATTTACGCTTGAGCGGACAACTCGTTCACTTTCTTAGCCAAACGAGATTTTTTGCGTGCTGCCGCGTTTTTATGAATTAAGCCTTTCGACACTGCTTTATCCAACTTCTTCGTTGCAGCAAGGAGGGTTTCTTTTGCCTTGTCAACGTCGTTGTGCGTCGTAGCCGTTTCTGCCGCTTTAACTGCAGTACGCAGAGCGGATTTTTGGGAAGCGTTGAGAAGGCGACGCTTTTCGCTTTGTTTCGCGCGTTTCTCAGCGGATTTAATGTTAGGCATACCGTTTCACCTCCTTGATAGACAACCGAACAAGGTGTTTCAAGTCAACTTTTAACATTATAGCTTCGCAGTATCAAAAAAGCAACCTTTTTCTCGCGGCTTGCCGAATAAACGTTCCTCCAAATCCGCAAACTAATGCCAGTTCAGTGTAGGGAAGGGGATGTCAAAAAGGAATGGGAATCGATCTAAGCGCATACTCGGTGCGCACTGACCTGGCACTCGAAGCGAAAGAGATGGCATCGCAAACCCAAGGCGAAAACATACCCGGGGTAAAGACCCAGTCGTTTGAAGACAAAGGCATCTACGTGACAATGATCGAAATTACGTCCCAGCAGGGGGCGGAGGCGCTTGGAAAGCAACCGGGACACTACTTGACGATTGAAGTTCCCGGACTTCGGCAAAAGGACAGCGAATTGCAGGACCGGGTAGCGACGTTGTTCGCCAAAGAGTTCGCAAAATATTTGCAAGAATTGAACATAAATAAAGATGCCAAAATATTGATCGTCGGGCTTGGGAATTGGAACGTGACGCCGGATGCGCTTGGGCCGATCGTCGTGGAAAACCTGATGGTCACGCGGCATTATTTCGAGCTGATGCCGGACCAAGTAGCCCCCGGATACAGGCCGGTCAGCGCCGTGGCGCCGGGAGTGCTCGGAATCACGGGCATCGAAACGAGCGAGATCGTGCAAGGAATAGTGGAGAAGACGAAGCCGGATTTGGTGATCGCTGTCGACGCGCTTGCTTCGAAAGCGCTGGAGCGGGTGAACACGACGATACAAATTGCGGACTCGGGCATCACTCCGGGTTCCGGCATCGGAAACAAGCGCAAAGGATTAACGCAAGACATATTGGGCATACCGGTCATCGCGATCGGCGTTCCGACCGTTGTATACGCGTCGACCATCGTTAACAGCACGATCGAGATGCTCTCGCAAAACTTCGGTAAACAGACGCAGAACACCTCCGCGATTATGGGAATGCTGCCCGACATGACCGAGAACGACCGGCTCAACATGGTGCGCGAGGTTCTGATGCCGAACGGTCATGATTTGCTCGTCACGCCGAAGGAAATCGACCAGTTTATCGAAGACATCGCCAACATCATCGCAAGCGGTCTGAACGCCGCGCTTCATGAAGCGGTGGACAAAAACAACGTGTCGGCGTTTACGCATTAACGGCCGCTGTTCCCGAAGGTTGGTCCCTTCGGGATTTTTTGTATTGCTGCGTTTCGGTTATTGTGGAGACCGGACGAGTTACGTATAATACGGAGCGAGAGGATAGGAACTCGATAAACGGTTGAGGAGCTTCAGATGGCCACGATACATGACGTAGCGAAAAGAGCGGGCGTCTCGGTAACGACGGTGTCCCGCGTGCTGAATAATAGAGGTTACATAAGCGAAGCGACGCGAAGCAAAGTGTACCGTACGATGGAGGAGCTTGATTATCAGCCGAATGAAATCGCCAGATCGCTGCTCCGAAAGCAATCGAATCTGATCGGACTCATTATTCCGAACGTGTCGCATCCGTTCTTCGCGGAATTTGCCGACAGGGTTGAAACCTACGCGTACGAGTGCGGCTTTAAGATCGTGTTATGCAATTCGCAGCTGGATCCCGCGAAAGAACGGGATTATATCGACATGCTCAAACGCAACCGCGTCGACGGCATCATCATGGGGAGCCACACAATGGAAGTCGACGAATACCTCAAGCTTCATTCGCCGATCGTCACGTTCGACCGGCAAATCGGAGGAGACATTCCTGCTGTTTCTTCGGATAATTACCTCGGGGGGGAGCTTGCGGCTAAACATTTGATCGCGAAAGGATGCCGAAAGATCGCGCATATTTGCGGGAATTTGGAACTGAAGCTGATGGCAAACCTCCGCACTGAGGCGTTTATGGATGTCCTTCGGGAGCATGCGGTTGAGTCCGTCGTTATCGAGACGGACATGAACGTATTCGACCAGGTTCAATACGAGCGCATCATGGAGAAGCTTTTCAAGCAGCACCCGGACGTGGACGGGCTTTTCGCAACAAGCGATATTATTGCCGCGACCGCAGTTCGCCATTGCGGCGCCGTCGGCAAGCGCATCCCGGATGACGTCAAGGTTGTCGGATATGACGATGTCGCAGTGGCAAATTGGATCGTGCCTGCCTTGACGACCGTGAGACAACCTATCGGAGAGATGGGCCGGATGGCGGTGGATTTGTTGCGGAAGCAGATGGACGGCGAGGCGGTCGAGCGGTGCAGCGTATTGCCCGTCGAACTGATTGAACGGAGCACAACCTAAGCACTAAATATGGTTTGGAACCGGCCGAAATCCCGCGAGGAGAACGGCTTTTTTTGTGTTTTCGAAAATATGTCAAACGTTAGATATGTCAAACGATTGACATATCTAACGGCGACTTTTATAATGGCACATGAAAGGGATTGTGGAAACCGTTTTCATTACCAAAAAGTTTGGGGGACGATCAATGTGAGAAGTGGTAAGGTCATTCAAACGCTCCTGCTTTCAGTTATTATCATTCTAGTCGCAGCTTGCAGTAATTCCGGAAGCGGTGAACAACCGGCCAGCGCCGGCAGCGAAGGCGTCAATCAGACGGCGAAAGGCGCGCAGGCGAAAATTACGCTGCTGAATTCGAAAGGCGAGATTCAGTCGCAGCTTGAGGAAGCCGCAAAATCGTTTAAGGAAGACAACCCTGATATTACGCTTGAAATTATTCCTGTTCCGGCCGGACAATCGCCGTTCGAGAAAGCATCCGCGCTTTACGCCTCCGGCAATCCCGCAACGATTACGATGCTGGATACGGGCGATGTCGAGAAATTCAAAGACCGCGTGCTTGATCTCACCAACGAGAAGTGGATGGCGGATCGCGTCGACCGCAGTACGGACCTGACGACTTTCGACGGAAAAAACCACGCGTTCCCGCTTGCGATCGAAGGCTATGGCTTCATCTATAACAAACAGGTCGTCGATGCGGCGGTCGGCGGATCGTTCGACCCGTCGACGATTAATACGACGCAGGCGTTGGAAGAGCTGTTCGCGAAAATCGAAGCGTCCGGCAAGAAAGCGATTGTGATCGGGCCGATGGACTGGTCGCTCGGCGCTCACTTCCTTCCGCTGGCATATGCAAGCCAATCGACCGATCCGGCAGCCGTCGCCCAATTCATTGAAGATTTGAAGGCGGGCAAGGTCGATTTGGCAAGCAACGCCGTATTCAACGGTCTTCTTGATACATTCGATGTTATGAAAAAGTACAATATGGACAAATCGAATCCGCTCTCCGGAACGTATGAGAGAACAGGAGAGCTGATCGGCAAAGGAGAAGTCGGCATCCTGTTCCAAGGAAACTGGGTGTGGCCGCAAATCGGAAGCTTCGACACCGCCGACGGGCAATACGGTTTCCTTCCGGTTCCGCACAGCAACAATCCCGACGACTTCGGCAACAAGCAAGTTTCGGCGGCCGTGTCGAAACGGTTGGTTATTGATAAAGAGCATGCGACTCCGGAAGAGCAAGCGGCAGCCAAGAAGTTTTTGGAGTGGCTCGTTTACAGCGAGAAAGGCCAAGATTTCCTTGTCAACAAGGCCAACATCATTACGGCTTTCAAGAATATTACATTGGAGCCGAGCGACCCGCTCGCCAAATCTCTTGCGGCGTTTATCGCCGCAGGCAATACGCAAGACTCCATGAGCACGCTGCCGGCGGATCATTGGGCCAAAGTCGGCGCATCGATGCAAAAATATATGGCCGATGCGGGCGATCGCTCGACTCTGTTTAAAGAAATAGAAGATTATTGGAAAAGCGTGAAGTAAGCAGGCGCAAAATTGTGCGGCTTCGCGCAGATTGATACAGGGGCAATGGAGAAGACCGGGCGTCTTACCCATTGCTCGCTTTTCTTCACAAGGCATCTTCAATTGGGAGAGGGGTATTTATGATTTTGGAGAAAGGGTTGTGGAAGCGTCTATGTACGCGGCTGCTGTTTACAGGGCCGGCATTATTCGCATTTGTGACCGTAATCATCGCTCCGTTTCTTTACGGCATTTATCTTACTTTTACCGATTGGGACGGCATTTCGGTCAACAGCACGTTCGTAGGCGCCGATAATTATTTGGGCGTATTCAAGGACGCGAAGTTCTGGGAATCGTTCTTCTTGACGATGAAATATGTCGGAGTGACTGTCGTTCTTATCAATGCGGCCGCGTTCCTGCTTGCCTATGTGCTGACAAGCGGGCTGAAAGGTCAAAGCTTCTTCCGCGCGGGCTTCTTTGTTCCGAACCTTGTCGGAGGGATCGTTCTAGGCTTCATCTGGCAGTTCCTGTTCTCGAACGTATTCGTGTATATCGGGCAGCAGGCCGGCATTCCGTTATTATCCGCTTCATGGCTGGCCGACCCCGTCAAAGGGTTCTGGGCGTTGGCGATTGTAACGGTTTGGCAGTACGCGGGCTATATGATGGTCATCTATGTCGCCGGCCTCATGAACGTGCCGAAGGATATATTGGAAGCCGCGAGCATCGACGGCGCCAACGGCTGGAGGAAAATGCGCACGATGGTGCTGCCGCTCATGGTGCCGTCCTTCATCGTTTGTATTTTCTTGTCGCTTCGTAACGGATTCATGGTGTACGATCTCAATCTGTCGTTGACCAAGGGAGGTCCGTTTAAATCGACGGAGATGGTTTCGATGCACGTCTATGAGACGGCGTTCCGGGCAAGGGATTACGGCCTCGGTCAAGCGGAAGCGTTCGTGCTGTTCTTGCTCGTCGCGACAGTCGCGGTTTTGCAAGTGTACTTCAGCAAGAAGGCGGAGGTGGAAGCGTAATGCAAAAGCAACGCGCAGTGTCCGGCGGTTTGAAGACGATCGGACTTTCCTTGCTGCTCTTGACCATCGTATTTCCGTTCTTTATGCTGTTCGTCAATTCGTTTAAACCGAGCCGGGACATTACGTCGAATCCTCTGGGACTGCCGGCTTCATTCAATCCGGATAATTACCGGTATGCATTCGAGAAGATGTCCTTCATGGCTGCGTTTACGAATTCGCTGATCGTTACGGCCGCAAGCGTGGCGCTGGTCGGTCTTCTCGCAGCGATGACGGCGCATTATTTCGTACGGCGTGCAGGCAAAATAAATCAAGTTTCGTTTTTGCTGATGGTTGCCTCGATGATCATACCTTTTCAGGCCATAATGATACCGCTTGTCAAAATATACGGCACGATCGGCATGCTGGACAGCAAGTGGGCGCTTATTTATATGTATGCCGGCTTTGGCGCGCCGCTTGCGGTTTTCATTTATCACGGGTTCGTCAAGAGCATTCCGCTGGAGCTCGAGGAGGCGGCGTTTATGGACGGATGCACGCGAACACAAACGTTTTTCCGGATTGTCTTTCCCGTTCTCACGCCTACCTCCGTTACAATCGGCATACTTAACGTACTTTGGATATGGAACGACTTCCTGCTGCCGTCGTTGGTGCTCGTTCAACCGGAGGAACGGACGCTCCCTCTTTCGACGTTTTATTTCTTCGGGACGTACGCCGTCGATTACGGACCTTTGATGGCGAGCTTGATTCTTACGGTGCTGCCGATTCTCGTCGTCTATTTATTCGCGCAAAAATACATCATCCAAGGCATTATGCAGGGGTCCATTAAATAAAACGTACAGGTGATCGACTGATGAATTATACGACAACGGCGGCGGATCGATTTATTTCCGAAAACAAACATTTGCTTCGTCCCGATTACAGGTTGAATTATCATCTGATGAGCGAATTCGGGTGGATGAACGATCCGAACGGTTTCATCTTCTATGACGGACAGTTTCATTTGTTTTACCAGCACTATCCGTACAAGCCGTATTGGGGGCCGATGCATTGGGGACACGCGGTCAGCGCGGACTTGATCAAGTGGCGCTATATGCCGGTCGCCATCGCGCCGGACCAGCCGTTTGACAGGGACGGATGCTTTTCGGGAAGCGCCGTTGAACGGGGCGGTGAGTTGGTCCTGATGTACACCGGCCACATTGTGACCGGACCGGACAAAGACAAAGACTACTATCAGGTTCAAAATATTGCGGTGTCGCGCGACGGCGCAACGTTCGTGAAGTGGAATACGAATCCGGTCATCGATCGCGCGCAAATTCCGGACGGCGTTAGCCGCAAAGATTTTCGGGACCCGAAGGTGTTCGAGCGGGACGGGCGCTATTACGCCGTGCTGGGCTCGAACGACGGACGGGGCAACGGACTGATCCTAATGTATCGCTCGGATGATTTGGCGCAATGGACGTTTGCGGGCGAGATCGCCCGCAGCGACGGCACTCTGGGCGATAACTGGGAGTGTCCGGACCTGTTCCGGCTCGGAGGGCGCGACGTGCTCATTATGTCGCCGCAGCGGATGCCTGCCCAAGGCGACCATTACCGGAATTTGCACTCTACGACTTACATGATCGGCGAACTGGATACGGACAATGGCGTATTCTTATACGACGGGTATGAACCGGTCGATTGCGGTTTCGATTTTTATGCGCCGCAGACGGCCGTTGACGATAAAGGAAGGCGGATCGTGATCGGTTGGATGGAGACGTGGGAAACGGAAATTCCGACGCAGAACGGTCACCATTGGGCAGGGGCGATGACGCTGCCTCGGGAAGTGACGCTTGTCGACGGCAAACTGCGATTCTGTCCCGCAGCGGAGCTTGCCGCGTACCGCGGACCGCTGGAAGAAATTCACGAGCTGCGCCTTGAAGGCGAGACGGATTTGGGTTTGCGCGGCGACAGCTATGAATTGGATGTTGTGTTCCGCGCGGAGACGGCGGTTGAATTCGGCTTAAAGCTCCGGGTGGACGGGGCGGAAGAGACAGTTCTCGCCTATCGCCCAAACGAGAGGCTGTTCCGATTTAACCGGGACCGCTCCGGTATCGGGTTAGGCGGAGAGAGACGGACTGCGATCGAGTTAGAGGACGGACGGCTTGCGCTGCGGGTGTTCGTCGACAAATCTTCCGTCGAGGTGTTTTTGCAAGACGGCCGCAAGGTAATGACCGGGCGCATCTATCCCGGGGAGAACTCCAGTGGCATCCGCGCCTTCGCATCGGGCGGCAGCTGTCGCATCGAGGTTTTTCGTAAATGGGATATCAATTGAGCGTGCTTTCAGTCCAACCGGTATTTTACGGTTGGATTATTTTTTATGCATTTTGCCGCATTCAGTTTTTCGGTTCTATTCTTCCAATCCGCTCATAGAGTAGTAACAAAGTAGATTCAGAGACTGCTCCATGCACGGAAGCGGTAAGGAGGAACATTCATGAAGCAAAATAAACGGTTGCATTGGACGTTCACGGTCGTCGTTTTGTTAATGGTTATCGGTTTGGCGGGATATTTGCGTTCGCATGCGTTTCAATCGCCGTTGGATACGATCAAGAAACTGGCGTCAGCCGCTTCCGACACTTTCGTTTCGGGTTTGGTAGATTCGCAGATAGCCGGAGCAGACGCTCGTGTCCAGACGGTACTGCATAGGAAGAATTCGCCGGATAAGCCGGCGGAAACTCCGCAAACCGCGGAGAACGAGGAGAAAGCCGCTGTCCGGAATGGCGGTTCGCAAGCCCCGCAACCGGAAACCGCAGCCAAGCCGCAAGACAACGTATCGGCCAATGCTTCTACTACGGACCGGAAAATCGTCTTCATCTATCACTCGCATAACCGGGAATCGTGGCTTCCGGAGCTGAAAGGAACGAGCAAGGACAAGCCCTCCGAGGCGTTCGACGACACCACCAATGTAACTCTGCTTGGCGGGCGCCTGCAGAAAAAATTGGAGGAACTCGGTGTCGGGGCTGTTCATTCCGGCAAAGATTATCCGAGTCAGATCCCTGCCTTTAACTACAACTATTCTTATAAATATTCGCAAAAGACGGTGCGTGAAGCATTGGCCGTATATTCGGATCTTATGTTCCTGTTCGACATACACCGTGACGCAATAGGGCGGGAACATACGACCGTACGAATTAATAACAAAAACTATGCGCAAATGTACTTCATTATCGGCAAGGGCAACCCGAATTGGAAGGAAAACGAAGCGTTCGCCCGGCAAATCGATGAGAAAATGAATAAAGCGCTGCCTGGTATTTCCAAAGGGATTATGAACAAGGGAGCGAAGCACGGCCACGGCGAGTATAACCAATCGCTCTCAACGTCAAGCGTGTTGATTGAAGTAGGAGGCTATGAAAATACGCTGGAAGAATCGAACCGTACGATCGACACGCTGGCGAAAGTCATTGCCGAAATCGCGAAATCCGCGAAGAGAGCCGACGCCCCCGCTCAAGTTGCGAGCGCGGCGGATCCGTCGTAAAGGAGTGGACCGCGTATGAAATCGTATATGATGAAGACAGTGGTTGTCGGCGTTTTGATTGGGGCGGGCGTGTTTTTCGGCATCGATCTGGCGACCTCAGGAATTCAAAGGGTGCATGGGACTTACGAGAACGGGAGACACGTTCCTGTTCCGGCTGTCAAGCAGTTGACTGCGCAACAACAAGCGGCGGCGGCGGTCACGGAGACGAAACCGGGGCCGGACCCTAAAGCTATGAAGGCTGACGCAACGGTCACTTCCGCAGAAGAAGTGACGTTCATCAACCGGCTCGTCATCAAATTAGGAGAAGCGCTGCAGTGGGCGGCGAAGCAGGCCATTCGGGCAGTCGTCAGCGTCTTTGAAAGCATGATCCATTAGGCTGTCGCAACTCGGTTTTCGTCAATGTGGCCAAGCATGTGGCTAATGCGCCAAGTTAGAGCTCCTCCTCGGGGCTCTTTAATTTTGGACATAAATAATCGGTCACACGTAGGGGATAAGAGGCGTAGAACACGGTGCATGAATATAAAAACACACACTATCGAAGAGGATCGCTTGGTCGATCCCACCGTGACATCCGTTTTGAACTCCCTTATGAGCATTATACCCTTGGTTCAGATAAACCGATTGAGCGATTTGGCTACGACCTCTATTTCGACTCTCCCTTTGCAGGTCCTTTCCTCATGCTCCAGAGCAATATGGCCGCCGGCTCCCACCCAACCAACACTCTTGCGTGCATTATCCCTTTCGTTCAGTAAAATGGCAAAGGACTTTCGTTCAGAAAATGGCAAGCGTTTGCGATAAAACCAGGATCTAGGTTCTCTGAGCCTGAGAGGACATACAGATCGCACATAGAGCGTCCATGACCGAATCCTTGCGAAAGGACTGATTGAGCCGAAAGCAAAACTCGTCCCAATACGCTTGCAAATAAGTGAC
>NZ_JAEMXM010000038.1 GCF_016482785.1 Paenibacillus alkalitolerans
CACGGGACTCACCGACCTAAACATACAGGCTCGCTTATGGCGCCAGAGGCGTTCTCACGTACTGGAAGACGGAAATCAAGCGTGGAGTCGGCATCAAGAGAGCGGAGAAGCTGTATGCGGCCGCAACGGTTTCTATCGGACTTACCGAGGGGTTGACAGCAGCCCGTATCGAGCTTGCATCCTTGCTGGAGCAGTACGATCTGTTTTGTAAGCAAGAAGAAAACATCATGGTAGAAGTCATGCAGATTCTTGAGAAAATCCCCGGAACGAAGCAAATGTTGAGCATCCCCGGGATTGGTGTTCTGACCGTAGCCGGCTTCTTGGCAGAGGTGGGCAATCTGAACAATTACGATCATGGCCAACAGATTATCCGTTTGGCCGGACTAAATCTGACCGAGGACAGTTCCGGAATACGTAAGGGGCAAACCGGAATCAGCAAGCGAGGGCGTTCTCGACTAAGAGGAATCCTGTTCCGCGCTATGCTTCCCATGGTAACTAAAAACAAAGAGTTTAGAGCGTTGCACCAATATTACACCACTCGCAGGCAGAACCCGCTTAAGAAGAAACAATCGATTATCGCCTTATGCGGAAAACTGATTCGTGTCCTCTATACATTGGGGACAAAGCAGAAAGAGTATAACGCAAACGATGTATTGGGGCCGGTTCGTCGAGTCCAGCTACAACAAAGTGCTGCTTAAATAGTTCAAAGCCAATTATCTATTAACAAACCTGCAATCTCGCTTATTCACATGTGAAAGACTAATTTCCATAAGGGCAAAGACCCAGTAAAGGAGCAAGAATCGGCCTCCACCCCTTGAGAGGTAGAACGAAGGAATGTAAGGGCATAGACCCAGTGTGACATGGGAGGGTAAACCCCGAGGGCGGATGTGGAGATCCACTGTGCGATCATACCTTTTTATCCACAGTCTGGAAACTGATTGAATACAGGCTCTATTCCTGCCACCGGCCATTACAGAAAAATTTTCATTTTCTTCAATTCTCCTCCATGGTCATCAATGTGTCAAAGTTAAGATACTGAGAATGAGCGAGAAAACAGGAGAAAACATTACTTTATAGTGGGAGTAATTCTTATGTTCCTACCCACGCCGCATATTTTCTTGATTAGTGATGTTTTATTTTTGTTAAGTGGAGGGGATTTGATTGATTCCAAACTTCAAAGCATCTTACATACAATAGGTTTTATATTGGTATGCCTTTTCGGTTATAAAACCCTTAGATCGGCGCTTAAAGAAGGTTGAAAATACTTACCGCAGAACCTTTCCTGCGCTAACGGAGACGATAGTTGAAGAAAACAAGATGACGAGGCTACCGGTGGATCGGCTGCCTCGATAGTGCAGCGATGGAACTGATCCATCGCTTTTTCTTTGTTACTAAGCATATCGCTCAACATACGGAGTTATCATTAATTATTGGTGCAGTCAGGGGGCCTTTGGGAATCTTCACGATTTATACTGCCGCAATTTCGAGAAGCCATCACAAAGCATAGCACCAGCTTGAACGCACGCGTAAAACCGGAACTCGACGAACAGCGGATATCGACCGAACTCACCGAAGCGCTCCATGCGGGTACCGAAACGGCCATAACAACCTTTGAACCCTACGGCGATAAAACGATTGTCGGCATTGTCGTAAAGATCGACATGAATGATCGCTTGGTCAAAGTGAACGCACGAGCGCAAACGGTATGGATACCATTTTCAGAAATCCTGAACATCAGTCGTGTCTAACAGCTTTATGATTGGATTTTTGGAGCATTCAGCAAAGTCATTTATAATGAGAAGAGAGCTCCGCATAGGGAGCTCTCTAAACTTATTCCTATTTTGGAATAACCGGCGGTCCGACTAACTATTTTTAAAGATAGACGCCGTTGATAACACGGTTCCAAAAATGCCAAAAAACATAGCGAGATTCAAAAGAAATATTGTTCCCTCGGCAGTCAATTTCCATAGTAGAAGTAGGAATATACCGAGAACTGTAAATTGTATCCCTACAAGACTATAATGAAAATTTTTGGATGCCTTTAACCCTCTAAAAAGTATCCAACACACCACCGCAGATATGAGGAGTACTGCGGGGACTAGAACACTGAACGAGATCAATTTGCTGACCACATCCTTTTAGAAAGTAGTATCGGAACCATTAAATATAGGAAATTTGTTTGATTCAGAAGACCAACCAAAGGTAACACCAAAACCGGTACCACTGCCATTGAATCCAATGCTGTTAATGGTAGTTGTATTCCATGTATGCGCGTACATTGATCTTGCGTACCCATTGTAGTTTACAAAATTGGAGTTGTATGTTACTGATGCTGAGAATCCGCTTCCGTAATAAGTGTAATCACCAACTACACAGACTCCGCATGCATTCTTTAACCTCATTTTATCTTGAAAATCAAAGGCAACACCGTATCGACCATCACCATGGCTAGGGTTTTCCATGTAATCACTCCAGCCATTATGGTCAGTAACGTATCCCAAGGAACTGACTACAGAAGTATTATATGTTCCACCTGTATTATAATATGTTATTCCTACGGAATCTACTCCTCCCATGTTCTTTGTTTCGCCCGCGTATCCCCACCAACCACCAGGTCTATCATTCCACCAATTAGTATTTTTCCAATATCCCCCTCCAGTGACAGTCCATCTAGCGGTAGCTGAATCATAAGTAATCCATACTGAATTCATAGTAATGTCTGTGCCTGAAGATAGGATAGATACTTCTTCATTTTCTTTCTTCTTCGGAACGTCCAACATGTAGACATCCATTTTTTCTAATTTTATTTTTGCTTCCTTCTCAGTTGTTTTCCCAGCAGCTACGTCCGCGGCTAGTTCATTTAAAATACGTTGAACATCCCTTGTTCGGTTTTCAAGTTCTTCTGCACTTAGATCTTTTTTCATTTTATCAGCATACTTTTCAGCAAGCTCCTTCTTTGCCTTTACACTGTCAAACTCTGGCTGACTCTCCTGTTGAGCAAACACTGACTGGCTTAGGAGTAAAAGAAGAGCGACACACAACAACAGAACTTTCCGCATTACCATTTCTCCTTTTAAAAGTAAGATACCCTTCCAGAGGGTTCAATTAGATATTCGGCACAAAAATGGTAAACCCTTCCCTCAATTCCTTATTTGGGTGGACTATTTTTGTAAAACATTAGTAAACGGGTGTAGAACAGATATTCTAATAATGAAAATACGTAGGCAAGCGATAAGAAGCGTCCCAGCAACGGAAACATGTGGTAATATGGACAGGTAAACCTATTCTTGGAGGCACCACATGGCCCGCAAACGAAAAAGCAAGGAATCAGCAATTATCGATTTGATCCTGTTCGCTCCCCCCTTTCTCGCGTTTTATCTTGTGTTTGAAGTGAGTCAGAACATAAGCGCAGCCCTCCTTGTTGCCGCCCTTGTCTTCTGCTTAATGAGCGGCATCCTGATATATCGCAAAATGGCGTGGAACGAAAAGCTAAAATAATCAGGAATGTCGGATATCGACAAAATGGATGGACGCCAATTTGAACATTACTTGGGCATCCTCTTTAAAAATCACGGGTACCAGGTAAACGTAACAAAAGCAGCTGGTGACTACGGTGCGGATCTCGTCATCACAAAAGACGGCAAGAAAACCGTGGTACAAGCAAAGCGATACAGCAAAAACGTCTCACTAAAAGCGATCCAGGAAGCCGTAGCAGCAAAGGCGCATTATGGTGCTGTGGATGCTTGGGTGGTGACAAACAGCCAGTTTACCGAACCGGCGAAATCTAGTCCAGCTGGGGGGCCGCTTCATTGAATTCGCTTCGTCCAGCCGAAGGCTTACCTTGCAAGGTAACCAGGCGGGGGCGTGATAAAGTGGCAGCGTGGAATAACCCTCCCCCCAGTCCACCAAAAGGATCCGCGTAAGCGGATCGTTACCTTTCCGGCCGGCAACGAATCAAGCATCCGGAGGATGCCTCCTTTTCTGCCGTCCGGCGCCGCAAAAAAATGTCCTATAGACACACATTTGAGATATCAAAATAATGATATTGGAAATTTAAGGATATTCCGGCATAACAAGGATGGATAACGACTAGGAGCTACGTTGGTGCAATTTCGAAAGGCTGGATGTGCATTGTTGGTTCGTAAGAAGAGCGATTTGGGGTAACAGCCGGCGAGGGAATTAAACAATGAAGGCGAAGTGGCTGACATACTTTCTGTTGCTGAATTGATGGGTAGTGAGGACCCAAAGACGACAAAGATATATACCACCGTTAAAAAAAGAAAATTACGATACGATCGACTAGTACGCAGATTTGACTCACCTTCACCATTGAATATTAGTAAGGAAGATTTACTTGCAATAGTTCAGGCATTTTTATCGATAAAGAACAAAAGTAATAAATCGGTTATTGATGCAGTTGTTTCATTGTATTTTGAAGGGTGTAAAACTGAATAATATGTTTACACACCTGGTTTCAAATATCAAAGAGGTATAACTCTGCTCAGGATCTCCCGACCCGCACTCCGCCACTTATAACGCATGAATACTTATTCAGGAGTGATTTTCGTGCTTTGAAAACGAAAGATTTGATTAAACCTTGATTTCGAGTACCACGATGCTGTACAGTCACGTTCGAGGGCTACAGTCGCCCAGAACGGTGAGTTCGTCGGTTTCGGCTTCGGCATTTGTTTTTCCTCGCCGATATCCACAAAATTTGGCATAATCTAACCAGTTAATGATTATATCTGAAGCTTTAATTCTCTCAAGGGTTTCTATTAACGCCTCTTCCTCTGGACACAATTTATTAGTTTCCAATTTCTCCATTATTAAAATACTTAATGGTACCCCTGGTCCCTTATCGTTGCTGCTAGTACAAAGCAAACTTGGATTAGTTTTTTTCCGTTGATTCTCCATCTTTTTCCTCCGATTGCATATTTAATTTGTACGATTTGATATGATTATCATTTAGCAAAAAGCAAACAAAGATGGAGTCTATTCACTCTTTACGTACAGGGGATAAGTACAAAGTTCTCCGTGTTCATCAGAGTATAAAGAAACATAAAACGTCCCTTGTTTTTTAGCGAGAAATCGAATTTCAGTAGAAAAATCGATACCCGGAATTTGTTCAGGGTCTCTGATATTTTTTAAGGTAAACACCTCTGTTACCAATGATTTGATAGAGGATGATTCAGCACTTTGCACCTCTAGCCATAGGTCATATTCTTTGTTTGAATCACTGATGGGAAAATATAACTTCGCCAACACATTTGTACATATAACCGAAGGAAAAGTGGGTACTGAAATTGAATTACACACTTCCTTCAACGAGTGTGATAATTTTTCAAAATCAAATTGTATTTCTTTAGCTACAATCAACTGTGCCTTTATATCAATTTCATTTGTAATCATTATGCTGCTCCTTTTCCATATAAAAAGTAAGAATGGAAGTCACGAACAAAAAAAACACGACTATCCTGTAAAATGTAAATACCCTTTTCAAAATGTTTAAATTCTTTGATTTCACTTGCGTCAATAACAATTGCATTCCATTTTAATTGTTTTTGTTTGATCACCCAATTTGGAGCTAATAGAAAGATGCAAACGTCTCCATTCAATTCATTTTGAAATATCTCATCTAAACTTTGAGGGGCTTGGTTCTTATAATCAATAAAGACATAATGATTTATTGCTAAAAGGTTGAATCTACTCGAAATATTGACCAATTTCTCGAAAATTGCTTTAGTTCTTCTTAAGATCAACAGCTTGTATATCAAAGTTAAGAAGATAATAAGCAAACAATTAAAAAATATAATCATGTATTCATCTTCCACCTGGCTTCAAAATACTTGATCAGTTCTACTAAGTTCAAAGTTATTAAGGCAATTGTTACTTCTATGGATAAAATTGTGAAGATATCATACATATCACGATCATTGTTAGACAAGATAAAATCTATGATGGACACGATAATTAACATCATATTTCTTTGAAGAGGAAATGCGTTAAGCATCTTTAACTCCCCAAAACAACCGCAACTATCTTTATTTGAATTTGTATTAAATATTTTTTTCAATGAATAAATTATTGTAAATACTATTAAAAGCAATAATGGGAACAGTTTGATAATATAACTATTTGAATGAATTGCTGATGTAAATACGACTCCGAATTCCAATAATATTATCAAAATAACAACAAAGTTGAGGAATTTTTGAGGAATAAACTTATAACTAAGAACCTCATACTTAAACTCAGCAATGTTACTTATTTTGGTTATAATGGATAACAAAAAGATAGAGCCAATGATAAGATCAGGAATATTGTATAAATTCATTTACCTTTTTCCTTTCTATATCAATTCCTTGAATTTAGTAATATCTTTAACCATCGAACTTTTCATCACTTTAAGATCGCTATCTAAAAAATAAACATACGGTGTTTTAGGGATCTTAAACAACTCAAGCAACTCATTTGAGATTTCTTTAATGTAATCATATTTCGCATAATGTTGTTTTAGATTAATTGTGTCATTTGCATCTCCGTTGTGGAAAATCCAAATATTACACTTTATAATATTAGAGTAAGAATATAAATCTTCAAGAAAATCGATACAATCTAGGCATGAAAGGGAGACAAAACCCACAATTGTCTTCTCATAGTTTCTCTGAGCCTTTTCCAAATCTTCTAACTGATCACCTTTTAAGTACTTTGGGAAATATTCTCCCTTGCCTAATCCATTAAATTTTACATCATCAGCAGGCTCCTTAAAAAACATATTTTTAAACGACATAATGCTCATTGATAGATTCAACTCCTTTTCTCTGTTCCCATATTTTTCGATATTTTTTATTATGTAACATTAACTCATTATGAGAACCGTCACCAACAATTTCACCTTTTTCTAAAAAGATTACTCTATCAAATAATTCCACAAGGCTTAATTGGTGGGTAACAAGTATAGTGGAAAGATCTTTTCTATTGGTAAGTATATCGTTAATAATCTTATACTCATTGTTATAATCAATTGCGGAAGTTGCCTCATCCATAATTAAGAAATTGGCTTCTTTGAACAAAGCTCTTGCAATTGATATCCTTTGCCATTCTCCACCTGATATTTGAAGAGAACCATAAGTATCAATACCTAAAGGGCGTTCTAAATCATTTATGGTTGAATTCGGTAATAGATAAGGGTATTTTGTTAACAATTCATTGAATTTCGTCTGACCAGTATCATTACTAAATGTAATATTTTCAATCGTTGAAAATGGATATTTAACGAAATCCTGATTTACACATGAAAAGTTCTTCCTAAGTTCACTGTTTTCTAAGTAGTTGTAATCTATGTTATTAAAATACAGAGTCCCATCATCAACTGCGTGCAAACCCGCCATTATCTTTGCAAGTGTTGACTTACCTGATCCATTTTCTCCGATTACTGCGATTTTTTCACCAATCTTTATTTCTAAATTTATTCTTTTTAAAGCATCCTTATTGGAATGAGGATATCTAAATGATAAATCTTTAATGGTGATTTTTTCAATTTTTCCACATTTGTTTAATTGTTTCGTCGAATGCATCTTGTAAATGTTTCTGAAATTCTCTAATTCCCTTTTAATAACTATTGTTTGTCTAAATAAAGCAATATGGCTTGATAATTGCTTTATTGACATTTGTAAAACTGCTGTTGATGCTAATAAGGAAATATAATCACCAATTGTTAGTTCACCTTGCATAATCCCTCGTAATATTATAACCTGACTAACTGCTATGCCTATAATTGATAATAATGTTGATAGATTTCTAAAACATGAATCTATAATATGTAATTTTAATTCTTTGCCCATCAACATTTTAGTGATTTGTAACCATTTTTGTGTAATGAATGCCTTATTGTTGTACTGAAGGTTTTCTTTTTGAGCTTCGGAACCTACTACTAATTCGAAATACCTGTGTTTTTCGCGAGAATTTTGAGCACTTGTTTTAAAAAATGCTTCCCTTCTTATTGCAAGAGAATTGTCAAATATAATAAGTGGAATTGAAAAAGCAATTGTGATAATAAAAATAATCCACTGTTGATTTAGGACTATGGAGGAAAAAACAAGCATTACAGTTAGCTGATGTAAATATTTTAAGATATTGATTAAATTAGCTGAAAAAGTGGACATACCGCGTTTCAAATATTCTAAATTGTTTTTATAAGCTCCTGTCTCAATATCTGTTATATCTCTTGGGTTAATAATATCAATTAAATACTGATCGTACTTAATAGTCATTTTATTTGTGATAATTTTCTCAACCAATCTATTAAGACTTTCAGAAATGGTCTGGATAAGTTTAAATCCACCAACTATCCCTATTAACCATAAGGAATGGTTGTAATTACTCGTTAAAAAAGAATCAATCATTTCTTTCGTAAGTAATATACTTTCTGAGTTGGACCAAACGGAAAATAATATTAATATTATGTAAATGCTTATATATCTTTTAGGTAGGTTTTCGTATTTAGTCCATTTTGAAAGTAACTTCATCATTTACCAGATCATCCTTAATAGGTCGTATTATCCTCAAAAACCCTTCTGTCGTGGAAAATGGAAATGATGTTAATATTTGCCCTCCGGAATTTAAACAGTAACCGTATGGAATGCTGATTGTTTTAAATATATCCTTTAATTGTCTTTGCGTGACATGAAAAAATTCTAATCGACCAACAAAATACTCTTGAACCTGTTTGAATTGTTCTTTGGAGGTATCAAATAATACTACCATATTGAATTCGGCATCTTTTTTTGAGTAGTCGTCGATCGTCTGTAATGCAGAAAAACATGCCTGACAACTACTACTTAATACGACAATAATCAAATGATCTTTAATTAAATTATGTAAGTAAATATCTGAACCTAAATGATAGTTTGGAATATAATCTCCTACTTTTAAACCTTGATACCTATTCTTAAGAAATTTATGATGGATAAGGGTTTTTACCATAAAATTTACCTCCAGTTCATAACTTTAAAAAATGAACCCCCTCTATTGAGAGGGTTCATTTTTTTCTTTAGCAGCATCGAATAGTGTCCGTGTAATCATAAACGCATAGAGTATCTCCATCAGCATTTTGACAGTGGTCGTATACCTGTTGAATATACGAATCCCCACTCCATGGATTAACTGGATTGCACCAATCACCTTTATTACAATATGGTTCATCAAAGCACTGGCCAATCTTTTGATATCCAGCCGGGCAATTTGACATCGTTTTTTCACCTCCTTTACATACTTATTTTTATATAGCAAAGGGAAGATCCCTACGCTAGCAACGATTAATATCGAAGTAATGTAGCTTCAGCGGACTTTTGAATATGTTGTAGTCCATCGTCTATGGTTACTTCATCATTAAGTATTTTTAATAATTCAACATTGATAATTCCAAATATTTCCACCAAGGCTTTTTCAGGAACTTCTTCGTTTGATAATGAAGGTAGGTTTGCCGGCTCTTTAGAATAAAAAGCTGAGATGTTATAACCATTCGGATTCTTTATGTATTCTTCTCTGCTTAAAAGATCCCATGTTATACCCGATAAAAGTTTAGAAAAACTTTCTCCGTTTATGTAACTTATTATTGACCATGATAAATCTGGGTCTTTGGCTGAAGAAGGAATTGAAAATATTTCAGAAACGTTAAAGTTACTGTTTGTATCTGGATTGTTTGGATCTATTGGCGCATCAATTATATCCCACTCAAATGATACGACTGATGGTTCAAATTGCTGAAGATTATGCAAATAGTAGCTCCCTTCTAAAGCCATCGCTGTTTTGCCATTCAAGAAAGAATCCTTTTCTTGTAATGATTTGTTATTGTCTTTTTCAGTAGGTGTTCTATCTTCTTTTTCCATCTTGACTTTTTTATTTTTAAACTCAACATCAACCATATTGAATACATCTTTCCAGGCATCAGTTGTTATGTTAAATGTTTTGTTGTCGCCTTCAAAGAAAGACAAGTTGTTAGTTCTTGAGATTTCCCAAAGAAGTTTAAAAGGAGAATCAATAGCTTGTCCTTTAAGTGCAAAAAATTGTTCATTATTACTAGTACTAGCTGGGAATCGATTTGCTAGATTTATCACTTCATCCCAGCTCATTCCGGCTTGAGGGTATGGTATACCAAATTCATCGAATAAATTTTTATTGAAGAAAATTGCACTTGAATGAAAAGTTGGTGATAACCCTCTTAAGTTTCCATCGCCATTATTTTTAATAAACTCAACTACAGATGTTAATATGTTCTTAATATCGAATTGATCATCTTTAATGTATGTATTAAGGTCCAATATCATATTATTTTCAGCTAGGTACTTATACTGTGAAGAATTTAGAATTAAAATATCAGGACCGACTCTATTTATGTATTCTTCTAACTGTATATTGATATCTTCATTCGAATTAAAATTATATGGAATAACTTCATAACTTAAATTGGGATATTTTTGTGAAAGGTAATTCCCATATGTATTTACAAATATATCTTCATCGTAGCAACCAATCCTTAGAGTTCCAGATAATTGGTCCTCTGGTTCGGAATTACTATTACAGGCTGTTAGTAGGATTAAAAGAAGTATAATGATTATATTTAAATATCGATGCTTAGTAACATTTCTTATCAAAATATATCAATCCTTTCATGTCATCCATTTTTTGTTTATAGGGATAAAATACCATATTGTTATGAAGAAATTATGAGAAAATTATGCAGAAAATATGGACTTTTTCCAAGGAAAAACCCCCCTAAATCCTCTTGTTAATAAAAAACCTATTAAGAAGAGGATTTAGGGGGTCTTCAGGAACTGTCGTATTATTCGATAGAAAATTTGTAACCTATACCGTATACCGTTTTAATACAGTCAAGCCCACTCTTATTTATTTTTTTTCTGATGTTCCTGATATGTGAATCTACGGAGCGTTCTAGTCCCAAAAACTCGTCACCAAGTGCGATACTAATTATTTCTGAACGGGAATATACCCTCCCCGGATTTTTTAAGAATGTCTCAATTATTTTAAATTCTGATTTGGTAACTTTTATTCTTTTTTCTAGAACTTTTACTTCGAAAAGATCTTTGTCTATCATTACCCCCCCAACCATGATATGCTTATTGGATTTTACGTTATTGTCCACATTGCATCGTCGTAATACTGCCTTCAATTTAGCAGTAACTTCACGTTTATTAAAAGGTTTACAGATAACATCATCTGCACCGTTTTCAAGCGCTCTAATCTTATCCGCATCACTGACATCTGTTCCCACCATAATAATCGGTGTTGGTTCCCAATTTCGGTGTATTTCTTTGCATGCATCCAATCCACAACCATTTTTTAAATGAAAATCCAATAAAACTAACTTGGGAATCTTTTTCCTAAAAATATCTTCTATCTCAGATAATGATGAAGCGGTCCATATCTGACACCCTTCAGTCAACAAAATGTGTACATAATCATTTTGTCGCGTTAAATCAGCAGAAGCGCATAACACCGTCATTCTCTTCACCACCATAAATTACAGTAATAAAACTATTTCTCTGTTGTGATAGGATATTGATTAGTCTATTGTTCTCACCGCTATTCCGGGTGACTGAGAAACACTACGACGGGCTGGCACAAAATTAAGTAATAATATCATCAACAACATAAGCGTCATAATACCAGCCATCAATCCGATTGGATATTTAAATGGGACCGGATCTTCTATTGGAGATATTCCGATTTGTCGAATTTTGTAAATATTGTAGCCTCCAACTGATCCAAATAGCCAACCATTGATGATCCCCACCCAACCTATCATACTGCCTTCAAAAAGAAACAATAACTTAATGTTCATTTTTGATGCTCCAATACAACGCAACATTCCAAGTTGTTTAGTGCGTGCATGGACGGCTCGAACCTGCAGAATAATTAACCCGATAATCCCTATCATAATTGATAAGATAATGAATCCAACGTAAATCCCTAATGTGTGTTTTAAAAGAATAGCATTTGCTAATTCTTCAATAGACGGCACATGGAAATTTTTGATACCATGCAGCAAGAATTGCTCCTCCAACATTTGGACTTTTTCAAACGATGGATTAAGATTAGCCATAAAATAACCAAGATTTTGAGTATTTTTCCACTGAAACCCTCTATTATGAAAGGTTTCATAAAAATCTGATGAAACAAGCATTAAATTATAAAATTCGTTCCCCGTTTCCGTACTAACAAAACCAAGTACTTTCACTTTCTGATTAATTATTTGATTTCGTTCATTTTTTAAATCCTCGTCCGTTGTCACACCTTTACTTTTTGGATAAATGCCAAGCTCTATTTCATCTCCTGGTTTAATCGGTCTATCTGTAAGAATACTATTTTGTAATGATCTTTTATCCCAGTCCGTTTTAGCGTACATGAATGATTCGTGGAGTAAGACTACATTCTTATCTTCCATTAACGATTTCCAAACTTCAGCGTCGTTTGAGAACATTGGCATTTTAGAAACTATTTTTACTTTCGAGTTATTCACAAACCTCTCATCTGGTGAAACTACGCTCATAGGGAATTTTTCATTAAATACACCTTTGGATTCAACATTTAATCGATACGGTTCCAAAATTGTCCAGTTCGATATATTATCCTTAATATTTTTATTTTCAATTAATTGGATAATTTTTGATTTTTCTGTTTTATCCTTAAAGGGGACATAAGCCTGATAGCCCATTAAATTTGCTGACTGACTCCCCTTTTCCTGTTGGTAAACCATTGTACCGCCTATTGTAATGACCATTGAAAGAAGTAAAGAAACAATAGAAAATAATGCTGTAACAGATAAAACACGCCTCCGATTTTGAAGTGGATACCGTGTTGCAAGAATTACCGGAAGAGTAGGAGCATGAAGTGTTCTTAGTACATTACTAAAGGTTTTTTGAATTGGCCGTAAACCATATAGAAATAATATCAACATAGCTAATGGAGCAAGAAACCAAATAAACACAGAAAACAACCCGAAAGCAGTTACGCTATATTGCAGTTCTTGTAACTGTGATACTAACTCTCCATCTATAATCATATAAAAAAAGGAAACTACAACTGCCAAAGCAAGGACAAATGTTATTTTTGACTTTATACTGATTCGACTACGCTCACGATTCAAATCACCCGTTTGATCACGAATTGCACCTATGATCGAAATTTTTGATATGATGTACCCCGACCTTATCGTGATGAGAAAATTTATTAATAGTATAGCAATTGAAGTGATGATAACATCACGAATTGGAATGTATGGAATAATTGGCACTTCAAAGGATGAAACCAGTTGCAAAGTATCTTTGAATAAAGTGTAAAATATCCAAACAACAAAGTAGCCAAGCAAACTTCCTAAAACTGTACCAATAAGTACATTCAATATATTATGAATCGTTGTTTCTGCCATGAACATGTGTCTGATATGTCGACGTGAAAATCCAAGTGCACGGAGCGCACCAAATCGCTTCTTCCTTTGATCGCCCAGCATCATAAATAACTCGCTCATCAAGATAAGCCCTGCACACACGGCAAAACCACTAGCTATTAGAAATGTAGTTCCATAGTTTGTTTTGACCTGTTTGACTTTACTAATGGCTTCTTTTTTAGGCTCTAACACACCAAACTTATTGTCCTTAAAATATATAGGGAATGTTGGAGTATCTAATGAAACCCTCAAATCAGAAGATGCAAATATGGTGTTATACTCCCCCTTTTGAATATCGAATAACTCTCTAGCCATGGATTCATGAATGAGAATCGTTCCTGTGCTAGATTGAGATCCACGATACCCTGAAATACCTTTCTCTTCAGATACTGTTTGAATTTTCAGAAATTTTACATTGCCTTTTTTATCCTCAATACCAATAACGTCACCTTCAATGAGATCTAAGCGTAGAGCAACAGGTTTAGAAACTATAACATTATCAGAACTACTAATACGATTACCTGAGTCGTCCAATAATGGTGACCTATTATTAATGCCAATAACTAAGACGTTCGCCATTGCATTATCGATCTTTGCATTATTGGTTATTGAATATACTGATGTGTTATAGGTTATTGTTGGAAATATCAAAATCCGTCCATTCGATCCTGATTTAATCTCCTCAACTTGTTGCGATGAGAATGATTGTTCACCATTTATTGGTGTAAGTTCCCAATCAATCGGTCCATAATGTTCGCGCAACCACTTGGTTCCGCTTTCATCAAAGGAACCGAAAAAAACAACTGACGCTATAATAAGCATCGCACCGATGCTGCCTCCCAACAACGATAATAGAGTTTGTCGTTTTTGTGCAAATAAATTTCGCCAGGCCATTTTCCAGATTACATTCGTTCTAATCATTCAACAAATTCCTTTCTTTAAGAACTCGACCGTTCTCCATATACAAAATTCGATGTGCTCTGTTTGCAACTTCATGATCATGAGTCACAATCACGATGGTTGTTCCATTTAATTCATTCATTTTGCATAATAACCCCAAAATTTGTTCCGCATTTTTTGAATCTAATGCACCGGTTGGTTCGTCTGCCCAAACCACTTTTGGTTCCCCAACTAGAGCACGGGCAATTGCTACTCGTTGGCATTGCCCTCCAGAAAGTTCATGTGGGTATGCTGTCGCTTTTTCGTCCAACCCGACCTTTATTAGCATATTTCTTGCCTTATTATTTGCCTCCTTTGGAGACAACCCTCTCGCAATAAGTGGTAATGCGACATTTTCTTCTGCTGTTAATACGTCTACTAAATGATACTGTTGGAATACAAATCCCATATTCTCCAATCTAAAACGAGATAAATGGTTTTCGTTTAACTTATGGATCTCGGTTCCTTGAATCCACACTTCACCTTCATTTAATGACTCGATTCCGGCCAGTAAATGGAGTAAAGTAGTCTTTCCGCATCCAGAAGGACCCATAATAGCAACAATTTCTCCCACATCAATTGAAAACGAGACATCTTTTACAACACGAACAGCAGTTGTACCTTCTCCGTATGTCTTATTTACGTCTTTTGTTTTGATCATTTTATTTTCCTTTCCTTATTTATTTCTACAAGTTAATTTGTATCAATTCCTTTTGCAAAAGCGATGAACAATCTGTGTAGAAGTTGTGAAGATTTATTCTTTAAATGCAGGAATTGAAATTGAGAACTCCGTACCCTCATTCCATTGGCTTTTAACACTGACCTTTCCTCCGTGGGCATTCACATATTCCTTAACAATTGCAAGTCCCAAACCTAATCCTGTCCCCTTGCCTTCTCTATAAAAGCGCTCAAATATATGAGAGAGTTGTTCTTGTTCTATTCCCATTCCATCATCACTAACAACAAATACCATACAAGAATTTTCCTCAAATACAGAAACTTTGATCACTTTGCGAGCATGTTTTAAGGCATTGCCGACCAAATTAATAAATACTTGTTTAATTCGATCACGATCTGCAAAAACAAGAGATGAGGAAGTCACACTATTCCATTCGAAGGCTAAATTACGCAGTTCTGCTTCCGGTAACATTGTTTCTATCGTCATTTCTAATAATTCCACCAAGGAAAACCAGCGTTTTTCTAAAACAAGATGTCCCGATTCTGCTAGTGCCAATTGATTTAAATCATTTATTAACTTTGACATACGGTATACTTCATCATACAAAAGAGAGATTTTTTGTAGTTGTAACGGTTCTTCATTCAGAAGTGTATTCTCCATCTGAGTTCGCATAATGGAAAGTGGATTACGTAATTCATGTGCTATATCAGCTATCATTGTTTTTCGTACACGTTCAAGTATTGATAATCGGTTTCCTATTCCATTCAACTCATTTAAAATAACTTTAACAATTTGATGTATAGAGTACGAATAAAGTTCATTAGTAGGTGGAGATTTACCAATAATATTATTTACTTTATTTAGAATAACTATATGAGCCTTTAATATTTGGATTTTTATATTCCGCAATAATAAAAACACCAAAACAATACCAATCAACATGATAATGATTGAGGTATATAATATCTTATCAAAGTTATATTTTTTATCAGATAAACTTGTAAAAAAGAAGCCAACTACCTGTCCATCAAGTAAAATTGGAGTTTGTTTTTTATCGGAAATATCGTTAACAGGAGCAGACTGAAAAATCAAATTCCCTTCCTTATCCCATAACCATAAATTTATGTTATCCAATAATCTTGGCTTGTCTTCGTTATTTTTAAATTCTTTTAGGAAATTACTCCATCCCGCATTCATCTTATATTCAGCCGTTAGCAAAGAGTCCCATTGCCTGTTAACCTGACGCTCCTCTTCAATCAAGCTATTCTTTTGAAAGTTGATGGCAAAAAATGCATATGTTAATGTGAAACATAAAACAAAGAGGAAGCCAAATAAACTATAACTAAGAAATGTTCTATTCATTGTTATGTACTCCAAACTTGTATCCAATACCAAAAACCGTAATTATATAACGAGGTTCATCTGCGGAATCCTCTAGTTTTTTACGAAGATTTTTAATATGGGAATCGACCGTACGTTCGAAACCCAAATAAGCCTCACCAAGCGCTTCATCCATTAGTTGCATACGTGAAAAGACTTGGCCTGGACGCCGAGCTAATGTTGCTAATAACGTAAACTCTGTCGGAGTGAGGGTTAGTAATTTGGAATTTTTATACACGGTATGACATTGCAAGTCAATTTTTAAATTACCCCGTATTATCATTTCGTTTTCAATTTGTTGAGTAGTAATTTTTTCATTGTTTGTGCGTCGCATTACTGCTCGAATTCGTGCAACTACTTCACGTATACCAAAAGGCTTAGAGATATAGTCATCTGCTCCAATTTCAAGAGCTACTACTTTGTCAAACTCATCAGTCTTTGCAGTAATCATAATGACAGGAATTTTATATTCATTTTGAATCGTTCTACAAACATCAATACCTGGTACATCTGGCAGGAGCCAGTCTAATAACACTATGTCAACAGATTCATTGTATAAATGTTTTAACGCTTCTTCAGCATTTGAAGCCTCAATTACATCATATCCTTCTTGCTTAAGATATCTTACCCCTTCCTTGCGCAAGTTTAATTCATCTTCAACCCATAATATCTTCATAATAATATAGCGCCTCCTAAGTTTATGTTTGTTTCTCAACAGGTCTATTCAAGTATATATTGTAAAAGACAAAATATATTGAAATTTATACCCTTATATGGATAATTATTATAGTACAAATTACTGTTACTCGCATCATGCCCACCAGTTGACGGCGTAAGTTGTCCTGCTAGATGGATGAAGCAAAAGCTGCGCAAGCAAAAACCACCGCAAAAAGGTTGAGCTCCATCTGGTGTATTTTCCCATATATTCACGATGATGCCAAACATCACTCTTATGTGTTCTGCCGTTTATGTCATATCTCAGTTGGACTTTCCAAATGTTTGAAGACTTCCAGGGGTCTATCCAGATATCTGTATAGACAGTTGATCTCCTATTTATGATCCGATTGTACTCAGTGTATTCAGTTAGAGTTCCTGCGCCTCCACGAGTTATTGTTTGCAGTAGTGAGTGGTGCCAGGAAAGCTCAACAAACGGGACGTGGTCTGATCTTGGTATGAGGAGAGAAAACACCTTTTCACCCTCGCACTTAAACTCTGTTGGTTCTGGTTGAAGAGAAGTGGCAATGAGCTTTGTACTTTGGCAGTCTAGATGTTCACCAATTCCAACCAGATCGGTATACTTTGGAAGGCATATCCGAGTTTATTGGGTAGGATGTTAATCCTAATGATGCAGCAAGAGTTTGGGGCTCCATCCCCTGCATTGGGGATACCTCAGTAACAAGTATTTTGTAAGACATAAGTGATTTAGCTAGGTTGGCAAGCGTATGATTTGCCATTGTACATCGTCTCCTTAAATCAAGTGTACGGTTTTCCTTCTTACTCACCTACGTACTATCCCCTCATGTAAAATTGGGAATTCATAAATTGACTTTCGGGAAGGTTTCCATCCATAGGTGAAGCGGCAAAATCGGCCTTGTGTGAGCGGCAGTGGTAAAATCCCCAATTACGGCACTTGAAAATTCCCCATAATCGGCACACAATCTCCC
>NZ_JAEMXM010000039.1 GCF_016482785.1 Paenibacillus alkalitolerans
TCACTTTTTTCAAAGTGTCCATCTTACGGGTCACAGTTCAATGTTCAGGGCGGTCTTTCTTTCACTGCGCTGCCGGAAGAACAACGCGAAATGCGGCGCCTTCGCCGGGTTTGCTTTGTACGCCGATCGTTCCGCCGTGAGCTTCAACGATGGATTTGGTAATCGACAAGCCGAGTCCCGCACCTCCGTGTTTGCGCGTTCGCGAATAATCGCTCCGGTAAAACCGTTCGAACACGTGCGGGAGATGCTCCGGGGGGATGCCTGGACCGTTGTCCCCAACGATCAATTCCGCTTCTTTCCGGATGGAAGACAGGATGATGCGAATGGCCCCGCTGTCCGGATCGGTGTGTTGAACCGCGTTGTGAAACAAATTGAGCACGACCTGCTTGATTTTATCCGGATCGTATGTGCCTTGAACGTTTGCCGTAATGTCAAAATGCACGCCGCGGTTGCCGGCGAGCACGCGAAGCTGCGGTTCCATCTCCAAGATCAGAGCATCGAGCCGCATGTCGGACATATTCAATTGGGGGGCGCGGTCAAGCTTGGCCAGCAGAAGCAAATCTTCCACAAGCTTTATAATGCGCTTCGATTCGCCGTGCATACTGTGCAGAGCTTTGTAGAGCTGCTCCGGTTTGTTTGCGGCACCCCGCAGCAGCACCTCAAGAAAGCCGTGAATCGATGTCAACGGTGTCCGAAGCTCATGGGAAGCGTCGGCAATGAAGCGGCGCATCTGTTCTTTCGCTTCGCGTTCCGCGTCGAACGAGCGGGCGATCCGCTCAAGCATGCCGTTGAACGAATCGGCAAGCAGATCGATTTCCAGCTGGCCTTGTCCGGCAGGAAATCGATCGTTCAAATTGCGGGCGTCCGTTCGCTCTACCGTCTTGACCATCTGATTGAGAGGATTCAGCGTTCGCCGGAGGATTGGAAGATAGAGCGCCAAGCCGCCCGCGAGGGCAAGCGCCGACAGTGAGACGAACGTAAGCAGCTGCCGCAAGAGGACATCTTTAAGAGGAGCCGTCGGAGTCCCTAATTGAAATAACCCTATACTGTCAAATCCCCGAATAGGGCGAAATACAAGCAACTGCTCCGTTCCGTCCTCGTTTCGGACTACTTTGTACATAACTTTTTCCCGCTTTTCAAATTGTTCGATTATTGCTTCATACTCCTTGTCGGGGAGCCGCGGGGAGCTTATGCCGGTCTCGTCCGTTAATTCGGTGAAATGGTTTCTATATTGGATGTA
Source organism: Paenibacillus alkalitolerans (assembly GCF_016482785.1). GTDB lineage: Bacteria > Bacillota > Bacilli > Paenibacillales > YIM-B00363 > Paenibacillus_AE > Paenibacillus_AE alkalitolerans. Next base: position 1,241 of record NZ_JAEMXM010000039.1, read on the forward strand.
GGCGGCAAGCGACGTGTCAGGCATGAATAAGGTCGGCCCTCTCCTGGGCGGGGATCCGGGCGGGGCGTTCATCAAGTCTCTCGGGATCGCCATCATCCGGGCTTCCATAGTTTCCGCTTGATTCCGGTACAAGAAATCTTTCATCAGAACATATTGAAGCGATCCGATCAGCAGCAGCAGTCCCGCTATAATAATCAAGGTGCGGGCCAGAAGCTGAAACCGGAGCGACTTGGGGGCGAACCAATATTTTAGTTGAGAAATAACGTTGGGGCTCCTGTTCATGGCAGGTCGACCCGATAGCCCGAACCGCGCAGCGTCCGGATGAGGCGGTGTTCCTTGTCGCGCAATTTATCCCGCAGCGAACGAATGTAAACCTCCACAATATTTTCCTCTCCGCCGAAATCGTATCCCCATACTTTGTCTAATATTTTCGTCTTGCTGAGCACAATGCCGTGATTCAAGACCAAGTACTTCAGAAGCTCGTATTCGGTTGGAGAAAGCTCCAGAACTCGATTGCCGTATATAATTTCCCGTCTGCCGTCGTCAATGCGGAATGGACCGTACGAAACCTCGCCGAACAGACTCGGAAATTGGTTGCGAAGCCGGGCGTGAATTCTGGCAAGCAGCTCTTCGAAGCTGAACGGTTTCACAACGTAGTCGTCGGCGCCGAGCGTTAAACCTTTTACCCGGTCCTCCACCTCGTCTTTGGCGGTCAGCATGATGACGGAGACGTTGTTCCCGGTTTTCTTCAGCAGCCTGCATACCTCAAATCCGTCGATCCCCGGCATCATTACATCCAACACAACCACGTGCGGTTCGTATTCCCGAGCTGCAGTAACGGCGCTCATCCCATCTTGTGCCGTTATCACCTCGAAGCCTTCATTCGATAATCCGAATTCCAAAAATTGCAAAATGTGCGGCTCATCGTCAACAAGCATAATTTTAATTCCGTGTTTGCCTTTCATTAACATAGCTGCCTCCCTAAACGCCAGCAATATATTCCCGATTATGCTCCGCAAAGCTGAAAATTCGCTGAAAGCCCCCTGAAGCGCGGCTTAATTTGAAAATACATTATACCTCCCGGCTATTCAGAAAGCTTAGGATGCGTTGGACTATCCTTGTTGCCGAGCGTCTTCATCTCTTGTATGAACAGCCGCTCACCTGGCTTAAAACTCAAAAGATCGCGCTGGTAACGGAAGGCAGCCGCGGACTGGGCAGGAATTCTGCCATCGCGCTCTCCCGCAAAGGATTTGACGTCATCGTCACAAGAGCATTTCAGTCTCGCCGGGTTCAATTGGGTTACGATGCGGCTGCTGGAGATCGCTTCCTCCATATTCGCTGTGAACATCGCCATTGGAAAATGAAGTCGGCCTAAGAAATCTTCAAATATTGGTTTGGTTCTCAAGTCTGCGATACATAGTCACTCTCGCCAAGTGCACGATTTTTTAAGGAAAACCGGTGTTTTCTCTGCATTATATTTCGACTCGAAAGCCCTCAAACCCTTGTAAATCCTGAATAAATCTAATGTCCAGCAAGCTTTACATAGCTTGGCTAGGGACACTTGGGGACTATTTTACGCTTACCTTTTAAACAAAAAAGGCCGCGATATCTGCGACCTTCAATTAAAGCTTTTTTATTTATCTTTTAAAAAGTTTTAACATTACAAAAGTAACGACTGCAACATCAATTACAAGTAGTATGTCTAACAACCATCCATCTTCAATAGTAAAAACAAGAACTGTAGCTATGATCGTCGATATAAGGACTGTAATCAATGCTTTCATGGTTACTCAGTCCGTTTCCATTAATAATTTACTTCTGGATTGACAAATGCATTGACTTATCGCGCATAATTACAGCCCAATAGGGCCAAAAGGAATACGCATAAATGGAGGGAAGTTGACCTGCTCCAAATTCTTTTACTGATTCTGCTAGTACTGCAATTAAAACAGCCCTTCCTACAGCTTTGGTTGCCCACCCTATCCAGGTAGAACCAGCTACTATTCCGACATTAGCTAACTTATTCATTGTACTTTTACTTAACCAAAGTTGCCAAATTTTCCGCATCATAGATGAACGTCTTCGATCCGTTGCTGGTGAGGTTCCTGTTCGCATCATACGTATACGCTTGGCCGTTCACAGCCGTTAGCTGGTTGGCAGCGTCATACGTATAATTCGTTATCGTTTTGGTGGTACTTGTTGTTACTGTCTTCGATGTCCGGTTTCCTACCTTATCATAAGTGTAGGAAATGGAGGTTCCATTCGCCAACGTTTCCTTCGTCAATTGATTCAAGTTGTCGTACTGATACGTGATCGTACCGAAATTGGTTACTATGCTGGTGATATTGCTGTTAGCATCGAACGTGTGATTGTACGAATGCAACAGCGCGCCAGCGTTATTGTAGTGTTTAACAGACTTCAAGCGGTTGGCATCATCGTATTCGAATACGAGACGGAGATAATGTTACCCCGTTCATCATAAACGAACTTCGCTTGACTCACTCCGTTTCGGGATAGCCACCCATGCCGCTACGCTGCACCACAAAGGATGAAAATGGTTGTTCGGCGTCAATACTTCTAACACGGCTGGCGAGGAAGGTCGTTGCACTATGGTGCCGCGAGCCCACGGGATAGTCTGATTCCAACGACCACGGTGCACCACGAATTGTCGCTCCCTTTGGGAAGCACGCAGGGTAGATTAACCCAAGTCTGGTTGTTGCACCAGCCCACAAATTAAAGCCGAAGAAAGGAAACCGTTCATGGAAGTACTCATTGAGCGCGCATGCGGTTTAGATGTTCATAAGAAGACCATCACCGCCTGTGTATTTACTCCAGAAGGAAAGGAGAAAGTGAAATACTTTATGTTATCCGGCCGCGGAATGGGCGGACGAGGCGGAAGCTCCGACATTGCGGCATGGGTTCAGGAGCACGGTACCGTCGTCCCGACGGAGGAATGGCAGGGAACTGGCGGCAATTCGGCTGCCGACGACGGAGGTCTCGGAGATTTCGGAGGTTTCGGAGGACGCGGCGGCAGCGTGACATTATATGAAGTGAAACTTTGAAAAGGAGGTGCTCCGCCATGACGGGCACGACAACGTATTCCGTTATTATCCCGATGTATAACGAGGAAGCGGTCATTCAGGAAACATACCGGAGATTGAAGAAAGTGATGAACATGACGGGAGAAGCATACGAGCTGCTCTTCGTCAATGACGGCAGCCGTGACAGATGCGCCGACATTATTCGGGAATGTGCTTACTGGGATGATACCGTAAGGCTTATTGATTTCTCGCGCAACTTCGGACACCAGATCGCCATAACGGCCGGCATGGATTATGCGGAAGGCGATGCGGTTATCATCATCGACGCCGATCTTCAGGACCCTCCGGAGCTCATTTTCGACATGATTGAGAAGTGGAAGAACGGTTACGAGGTCGTCTACGCGCAACGGATAAAGAGAAACGGCGAGACAATGTTCAAAAAATGGTCCGCCAGTCTGTTCTACCGCGTTCTGCGGGCTTCCACGGATATTTCCATACCGGTTGATACAGGAGATTTCCGATTAATGGACCGTAAGGTCGTCAACGAGATGAAAAGATTGCCCGAAAATAACAGGTTCGTACGGGGACTTGTAAGTTGGATCGGTTTTCGCCAAACGGCCGTTGAGTACGAACGGGACGAAAGGCTTGCAGGAGAGACGAAATATCCGCTCAAACGGATGATCAAGCTTTGCCTGGACGGCATCACGTCATTCTCGATCAAACCGCTGAAGATTTCGGGGTATCTTGGCGCGCTGCTGTCAGCTTCAGGGTTCATTTATCTATTTTACGTTCTGTATCTTGCGCTTTTCACAGATGAAACGCTGCGAGGCTGGGCGTCGATTGTGAGCGTGATGCTCATTTTCAACGGCTGTGTGCTGCTTATGTTCGGCTTCATGGGGGAGTATATCGGCCGTATTTACGATGAAGCGAAGGGCCGGCCGCTCTATATCGTGCGGGACGTGCATGGATTAAACAATAGGGAGAAACCTGTCCGAAAACGGTTGATCGCGAATGAATAGCAAACTGGCTCTACTCTTAAAGTTCGGCGTGGTCGGGATCATGAATTCGGCAATCGACGCGAGCGCGTTTCTTATCCTGGCTGCATGGGGCATGCCGATCGTTGCGGCGCAAATATGCGCATACGTACTGGGAACATTGAACAGCTACTTGGTCAACGGAAGGTGGACGTTCAAAAGCGATCAGCTGGGGAAGGCAGGAACGCTGCTGCGGTTTCTTACCGTGAATCTGATCACGCTTGGCGCCACTTCGGCCATGCTGGTCGCTCTTCACGAGCATGCCGGGCTGCCTCTGTTAGCAAGCAAGATTTTGGTTATCGGCTTCGGCCTTTTTCTAAACTTCACGGGAAGCAGGTTTTGGGTATACCGTTCCGGATTATCATACAAAAGGAGCGATTCATGATGACGAGAGCGATCCGCAAGGCGGTAATACCTGCGCCGGCCTGGGAACGAGAGGTTTCTTCCGGCTTTGACACGCGCCAGTTCTCCATTCCTTTTTAATTACTCTTCACGTACTTGGTCAGCTGCACGGTCATTTCATACCGCATAAACGGAGTGATCAGATATATTCCTTTAAAATAACGGCAGGCGGTGTCCGTCAGCTCCATCGCGATTTCCATGCCTTGTTTCCGCGCATCGCCGCCTTCGTAACGGGCCATCTTGGCAAGCACGTCCTCCGGAATACGTATTCCGGGGACTTTATTGTGTAGAAATTCCGCATTCCGATAGCTCGTTAAAGGCATGATCCCGATAAAGACGGGAAATGCCAAGCGTTCGACGGCTTCCGCGACCTGTTCGATTTGTGTATGGCAAAATAGCGGCTGGCTCATGGCGAAATCCGCACCTGCCGCGAATTTTTTCTCCAATCTCTCGACAGCTTTGTGCAAATGCCTGGTATTCGGATTGAAGGCCGCACCGACGGTAAACGATGTTCGGGCTTTAAGGGGGCGGCCCGCGAACGAGACACCTTCGTTCATCTTCTTGATCATGCGGATCAAATCGAATGAAGTGGTATCGAAAACGGACGCGGCGCCCGGAAGATCTCCATTGCGCGGAGGGTCGCCCGTCACCGCCAACACATGATCGAAGCCCAAGGCGTAAAGCCCCATCATATGGGACTGTTGGGCAATAATATTCCGATCCCGGCAAGTGACATGGAGGAGCTGCCGAATTCCAACCCGTTCTCTCACGAGCGCCGCCACCGCCATATTACTCATCCGGGTTATCGCCAGCGAGTTATCGGCGAGCGTGATTGCATCCGCTCCGGCATCTTTTAATGCGGCGGCTCCCTCCAAATACGGAGTATAATCCAGGTCTCTGGGAGGATCCAATTCCACAATGACGGTAGTTTGTTCTTGAACCATCTCCGGCAATGTTCGTTGCCCAGCCATCCCTCTCACCTCAGTTCTACTTTATTGTATGCGGCTGAAAGGAAAGAGTATGGATAAGTATTACTGAGAGATTCGTATATTTATGAACAAGTAGTGTGATGCACATGACATGATTGGAAGGGAGGAATATACATAGAGTAGCGTACTTCGCGGAATAAGGAGGTGAATCATGACGATGACCATGCCTCCGTCTGTTTTAGTAGTAGGCACGATTTTTATAGATTGCAAAGGATTTGCGAAGCAGCAATACAATCCGGCTGCCAGAAATCTTGGAGCTATCCGGTTTGTTCATGGTGGCGTAGGACGAAATGTGGCGGAAAATTTGGCGAACCTCGGAATAGCTACAAGCTTTGCCTCATCCGTCGACGCCACCGCGATCGGGAAAGAAGTAACGGAAAGACTTCAACGGTCTAAAGTAGATATAGGCTATATGGTCGAGTCCGGGCAACATGGAATGGGTATGTGGCTGGCGATTTTGGACGAGAAAGGAGAGCTCGCCGGTTCCATCTCCCAGATGCCCGATCTCGCTCTATTGCAAGAGTCGGTTGCCCGCAAAGGAAAAGAGATGATTCGACGATCCACCCATATTGCGCTTGAGTTGGATCTAAACATTCAAATCGTCCGCAGCGTCATCAAGCTGGCTGAAGAAGAAAAGAAACCGCTGTACGGCATTTGCGGCAATTTGGACGTTATATTACGTCATAGGGACATATTGGATCATTTGGATTGTTTTATTTGCAACAATTTTGAAGCGGATCTTTTTTTCGAGAAAGATTTTACGAATATGGATATCGATCTAAAACAAGAAACTATTGCTCAATTTGCCGACCGCACGGGTATGCGTTCAATGGTCGTTACTTTGGGAGCGGGAGGGGCCGTCTATTACGATTCCCAAACAAAATCCGCCGGGCACCAGCCGGTCTTTCCCGTCAATCCGGTCGATACGAGCGGAGCCGGAGATGCATTCTTTTCAGGTACGGTGATGGGATTGGTAATGGGGCTTCCATTAGGACAAGCGGTGATATGCGGGACCAAAGTGGCGGGATGGACTATTGAATGTGCCGAAAACACGAACCTGGAACTGCCGGAGAAAATAGAACTAGATGAGTACTTTAAAAATATGAAATAGAAGAGGCCGCCTGATCGGCAGCCTCGAAGTATTGATATTGGGCCTTGAAGGTAGAATTCAACTGTTCAAATACGAAGCTTGCTCTTTTGTAAGTTGATCTATTTTGATTCCAAGCGTTTGCAGACGCAGATTTGCAACATACCGGTCCAATTCCGCGGGAACGGAGTGCACTCTCGCACCGAGTGATTTTCCGTTCCGAACGACATGTTTTAAGGAAAGAGCTTGCAATGCGAAAGTCATATCCATCACCTCCGCCGGATGACCGTCCCCTGCGGCAAGGTTCACCAGACGTCCTTCCGCCAGCAAATAAAGCTTGCGGCCGTCTTTCATCGCATATTCATCAATATTTTTGCGAACTTCACGAACGGTTACGGCCCGTGCCGCCAAATCGTTCTTATTGATCTCCACATCGAAATGCCCGGCGTTACACATGATCGCGCCGTCTTTCATGATGTCGAAGTGACCGTCCGCGATTACATCGCGATTGCCTGTAACAGTAACAAAGATATCGGCGTGAGCGGCCGCTTCGCCGATAGACATCACTTCAAATCCGTCCATATAGGCTTCTATCGCTTTAATAGGGTCGGTTTCCGTAACAATGACTTTGGCGCCTAACCCTTTCGCCCGCATAGCCACACCTTTGCCGCACCAGCCGTAACCTATAACCGCGACCGTTTTGCCCGCAACCACCAGATTCGTCGTTCTCGCAACCGCGTCCCACACGGATTGTCCGGTTCCGTACCGGTTATCGAATAAATACTTGCAATATGCATCGTTTACCGCCATCATCGGAAATTGCAGCCTGCCGCTTTTCTCCAACGCCATTAACCGGACGATACCCGTTGTCGTTTCTTCGCAGCCTCCTATGATTTCTTTCGCCTGATCCAGTCGTTGAGTATGCAAAATGCCGACCAAATCTCCGCCGTCGTCGATAATTGCGTCCGGTTTGAAATCCAGCGCCTTATTAAGATGCATATGATACTCTTCATCCGTCACATCATGCCAGGCAAAGGCGGTTATCCCGCTTTCAACAAGCGCCGCGACAACGTCGTCTTGCGTCGAAAGCGGGTTGCTTCCGCAAACGGCGACTTCGGCGCCGCCGGCTTGTATGACTTGGGCAAGGTATCCGGTTTTCGCTTCAAGATGCAGGCAGATGGAGACGCGAAGGCCATTGAAAGGAAGCTCCTTCCTGAATTGTGTTTCTATGTTGTTAAGTAGAGGCATATGGGCTTTCACCCAATCCAGTTTAACTTTGCCATGGGGCGCCAATTTTATATCACGGATCATAGAATCGTTGCGGTTAGTCATCGTCATGTTTTCCCTCCGAATCACGTAAACTATTAACAACGTATTCAAGCAAAGAGATATAAGTGTGGTTTAACGACTAACCCGGTCACAATCCTGATGCCTCACATGTTAATTTTGTGCAAACTTCTCTTAGAATCATCAATGTTGCAATGGATGCTTCGTCATTATAATCAAAGTATCTAATGATGAAAGGGGAGCATTGCAGCATGGCCGGTAACGAACCGCTATTATTGACGGATGAACAGATGAGGAAGTTTATCGCGGAAGGTTTTCTTATTTTGAAAACGGATTTCCCGAAGCAATTCCACGATCGCCTGATGGAGCAGTTGGACAAAGTGTACAAAGAGGAAGGCAATCCGGGCAACAATCTGCTGCCGCGCATACGGGAGCTTCAGAAGGTATTCGATCACCCGGTCATTACCGGGGCGTTAACGAGCGTGCTTGGACCCCGTTACATGCTTCATGCGCATAGGCACGGGCATTTCAACGCCATCCCGACGGCAGGCGGCTGGCATAAGGACAGCTACTGGGGGTATTCCCGCTTGCGCAACCATCATCCTTGGTGGGCGATGGTCATGTATTTCCCGCAGGATACTCCCGTCGAGCTCGGGCCAACCGGAGTTATGCCGGGCACGCAAAATTACGAGACGCGGACTTTCGAATCGGACGATACGGCGGGCGAAGCTTTGGCCAGCGGCGAAGCGGGAACGTTCGCGTTGATCCATTACGACCTCTGGCACCGTTCCACGCCGAATTTGCTCGGTCGACCCCGGTATATGTTGAAATTCGAGTTTATGAGAACGACTGCGCCGGACGGACCTAGCTGGGACAATCGGGAGAACAACTGGTCCACGCCCGATAAGCTGAATCTGCCTATCGCCCGGCATGAACTGATGTGGGAGGAAACGTGGAGTTGGCTTCGAGGGAAAGTCGGTGCCATGGCGAACACGATGCCTGGCGATCCGCAAGCCATACAAGCACTTGCAGCGCAATTGGAGGACGGCTTTGAACCGACGGCATTGAATGCGGCTTACGAACTTGCATGCAGGGGGACAGGAGCAGTGAACCGGCTGCTCGAAGCTCTTCGTCACGAAAACATCCGTGTTTCCCGCTTGGCCGCCTACGGACTGTCCGTTTCCGGTGAAGAAGCGGTCAATGGATTAATAAGCGCATTGGACGATACAAGAACGGAGACTGTGTGCCACGCCGCGTTTGCGCTTGGCGAGCTGCGGCATGCTGCGGCAAGCGCTATGCCGAAGCTGATTGCCCTGCTCGGGCATCCTTCCGAGCTTGTCCGGCGCACCGTTACGGAAGCGGTGTCCATCATCCGCGAGCCTGCCGATGAGGCGGTAAACGGATTGATTCGCGCGCTGCAGGACAGCGATGTTCAGGTCCGGTTTATGGCGGGGCTTTCATTAACGAGGTTTGGAGCTGCTGCGGCGGCGGCGGTACCTTATTTGGAGAAGGCTTTGGACGATGAAAACCGTTATGTCCGGGCTCATGCCGCGGAAGCGCTGCGGTATATCGGAACCGACCGCGCGAAAGACGCGTTGATCAAAGAGCTGTTTAATTTGCGCTGGTGTTCGAACACCACGCCGGCCAACACATTCTATCCTTAAGTTGTACACTGCTATTGCACAGTAAAAAAAGCATCTTCTGCCGCTTGCCGGGAGAAGACGCTTTTTTACTTTATACGTATGATGTCACCGGCTACGGCAGCAATTCCCGGTATTCGGTAGGGGAAAATCCGGTGTATTCTTTGAACATTCGCGAGAAGTATGAGACATCCATGCTCAAGGTTTCGGCAATCGCCGAAACGTTCAAACGAGTGAAGGACAAATAATGCTTCGCCTTCTCGATCCGAAGACGATTCACGTACTGAATGGGAGAAAATCCGGTCGTCTCTTTAAATACCCGAATGAAATAGTTGGGATGGAAATGGGCGATTTGAGCAAGCGTGTCCACCGACAACGGATCGCTTAAGTGATCGTCGATGTACTGCAGCACCGTATTCATTTTGTCAAGCGAGCCGGTTATTTTCGTGTTCAACTTGACGGATTCGCTCCGGTCAATAAACAGGGCGATGATTTCGAGCAAAATCGAATTTATGTGAATGACGGACGTAATCTCGTCGCGGCGCCGCCAATATATGAGCCGATCGAATGCACCTGTCAATTGCTCCCTGTCGCTGATATCGACGAAATACGGCGTCTCCACAATTTGAAACAGAGGAAATTGCCCGATCTCAGCCGTGAAATGGCACCAATATTTTCCGAAAGTGTTGTCGCCGATTGTTCCGTAGGATTGCGTGATCCCGGCCGGCATCAAATAGAGCTGGCCGGGCTTCGGATTAAATGTCCGGTCGCCCACTTTAACATAACCTTCGCCTTCGAGGATGAAATACAGTTTGTTAAAGTCGGGCACATAATTGTCCTCGTTCCATGTAACCGGAACTTTCGTGTATGCTGCGACGGAACAATCCAATTTCACGTTTGCAATATACTTCTTCCAGAACGATCCCCGGTTCGGCATCGTTGTCATCGTTTGCGGTTCCAGTAATGCAGCTCTTTTTCTATCAGCGAGTGAAACGACGGGTTGGCGTCGGAGATTTTCTGAAATATTTCTTTATAATAGTCGCACAGAAGAGTAAGCGTCAGTTTGCATCTTAAATCATCGTTATCCTTCTTTAAATTGTTAATGAGTTTCACCGGTTGAAATTGATCGTCGATCATTATACATATGAGAGCGAATTGATACCCGTTGACGTAGAACGTGATCAGCAGCTGCTGCACGGTGGGCACATATTGCATCGACACGTCTTCTAATGTCCAATGTTCGAAAGGTATGGTCCGCATAAAAGGTAAAGCCATATACTGATCCCTGCCATAAGGTTAATAATTTTCATTATAACATTAATTATTCTTAAAAAATTGTTAATTATTTAACAAAATGAGGTCAGCGATCCTGCTTTGCAGGGTCTTTTTTTTATTTGCGGACGATAAAAATAATAACGACGGCTGACAAGCTGTGTGCAGCTTTGCATGTACTATGATGTAACAAAATAATTTTGCGGAATTTATAAAATTGAGGGAAAAATCCTCCAGTCGGTAATATAAATAAAATCACAGAGACAAATGGTATACAAAGGGTGCGGTTGAGACTTTTATTTTCAGAAGGAGGAACTCGCATGAATAGAAAGCTCCGATTACTGTCTTTGGCGCTTGCTCTCATCTTTATCTCATTATCCGCATGCAGTCAGCAATCGTCCGGGGGCGGCGAACCGCCGGCCGCCGAAGCCGGAAAGGAAACGGACGGCGCGGAAACCGATAAAGGCGAGAACGGCGGAGAACAGCAGCCGCCAAAAAACGTCACTCTTGATTTTTGGACGATTGCGCTCAGTCCGACATTCGACGACTACATTAACGGCAGGATAGCCAAGTATGAACAAGAGCATCCCGGAATCAAAGTGAAATGGACGGATCTGCCCTTCAACGCCATCGAAAACAAGCTGCTGACGTCGATAGCCGGAGGACGTTCTCCCGACGTCGTCAACCTGAACACGACCATGGCGCTTACGCTCGCGAGCAAGAACGCATTGGTCGATCTAAACGCGGAAGCGACGGAGGAACAGCGCGGCATCTACTTCGAGGAGTTGTACAAATCGGCTTCGATCGGAGACAGCGCATACGCGTTCCCTTGGTATATCGCTCCGCACGTGTTTATGTATAACAAATCGTTGTATGAACAAGCCGGACTGGATCCGGCCGCTCCTCCGAAGACTTGGGAAGAAGTGAAACGGCAATCCATAACGATTAAGCAAAAGACGGGGAAATACGGTTTTGTCGTTACCGATTCTTATATAGCCCAAATGTATTTGTCCGGAGTGCCGGTCGTAAATGAAGAGAAAACGAAAATTATAATCAACACTCCCGAAGCTCTTGAGTACGCCAAATTTGTAAAATCGCTCTACGATGAGGATGCGGTGCCCAAGGACGGCATCACCGGCGGGTATGCATTCGCTTTAAATCAATATCAAGCGGGCGAGATCGCGATGCTTATCACCGGTCCGCAATTTCTTAAACGGATCAAGGAGAATGCCAAAGAAGTATATGACAATACGCTTATTGCCGAGGTGCCGACCCGGTCGACCGAAGGAAAAATTCACGCCCCGCTTATGAACGTCGTGGTGCCGACGATGAGCGACGCCCACAAAGAAGCGATCGAATTCGCAAATTATATCACCAACGACGAATCGCAGCTGGAATTTTCGAAAATTGTAAATATTTTGCCTTCGACGAAGGAAGCGGCGAAGGATCCGTTCTTCACGCAGTCCGGCGATGATCCGGAGTCGAAGGCGAAGGTCATTTCGGCCGAATCGCTGCCGAGAGCGGTGGACGTAACGTTCGGTATTAAACAGGAGGGCGAATTGATCTCGTTATTGACGAAGGAATTCGAAAAAATGCTGCTGGGGCAACAATCGCCGGAAGACACGTTAAAGATTGCGGAAGAGGCCATGCAGAAAAAACTCGACGAAATCAATGCCCAGTATTGATTGACCCGTTACATGGGGCGCCGGCGCGGGACTGCGGTTTTGGTCCCGCGCTTGTCCGCAACGTTACGAAGGGGTGAAAGCAGTGCCGCTCCATCATAAAACGCGCCGTTATATATTTGCGTATGCCATGCTTCTGCCGGGGATTATATTTTTGCTCGTGTTCACATTTTATCCGATCATATTCGGCCTGCCGCTTGCTTTTACGAATTATTCGGCGCTTGCGGAGACGCAGTGGGTCGGCTGGCGCAATTTCGAGAGGGCGTTCGCGGATGCCGATTTTTTGCATTCGTTAAAAAATTCGCTGCTTTATGTCATCGTCGTGCCCGTCATTCAGTTTGTTTCGATCCTCATGGCCATTCTGGTCAACAACAATTTAAAGGGGGTCCAGTTTTTCCGGGTGGCGTATTTCATACCGGTCGTTACGTCCATGGTGGCCGTTGCGATCGCGTGGAAGTGGATGTTCGAAGAAAAAGGAATCGTCAATTATATACTGAAGAGCGTCGGTTTGATCGACAGCAACATAGCGTATTTGAACAACATCGATACGGCGCTGTTCGCGGTCATGTTTGTCACGGTCTGGAAGGGACTCGGCTATTATATGATGATTTATTTGGCCGGCTTGCAATCGATTCCTTCCGAGCTGCAGGAGGCGGCGCGCATCGACGGCGCTAATCGTTATCAGGTCATATGGCATGTGACGATTCCGCTGCTGAAGCCGTTTGTACTGCTTTGCTCGTTGTTATCGGTAATGGCGGCGATTCGCGTGTTTGACGAGGTGTACGTAATGACCGGCGGAGGTCCGGCCAATTCTTCAATGGTTACCGGTTTATATACTTATAATAAAGCGTTCAAGGATTTCGATTTCGGGTATGCCGCGGCAATCGGCCTGATCGTGGCGCTGATCGTCTTTGTATTTACCGTTCTCACCTTCAAGTTCGGCAAGAAAGGGGGATTGAATTACTATGGCTGAAACTAAGCGCATCGCGTTTGCGGTGACCTGCTATTTATTCATGACGGCAGCCGCGTTATTTTGTCTCGGACCGTTTCTCTGGCTGCTTTCGACGGCGCTGAAACTGAATGCCAATGTATATCAATTTCCTCCTCAGTTGATTCCTTGGCCGGCTACGCTGAAAAACTTTACTGACGTATTTGAAATTATGCCGCTGTGGACGTACATATGGAATACCGTCTTGATCACCGGGCTTGGCGTGTTGTTTAATGTAGCGATCAGCTCGGTCACCGCTTATCCTATCGCGCGCCTTGATTTCCCGGGACGCAATTTCATCTTTTACGCAATGGTCAGCACGATGATTTTACCGAATGCCGCCGGGATGATCGTGCATTTCTTGATTATTCAAAAACTCGGCTTGTACAATACAATGCTTGCGGTCGTGCTGCCATCCGCCGTCAGTGTATTCAATATCTTCTTGCTGAGGCAAGCGTTCATTACCTTGCCGCGCGAGATGGAGGATGCGGCCAGAATCGACGGCTGCAGCGAATTCAGGATTTTTTGGAACGTCATGCTTCCGATGATCCGTTCCGCGATAGCGACTGTCGTTATTTTTGAGTTTATGGCGTTTTGGAACAGTTTTATTTGGGCGATCGTCGTGTTGGACGAACCGGATAAATATCCGTTGACGGCTGCGCTGCAGTATCTTCAAGGAGAACTGAATTACAACTTTCCGTATATTGCGGCCGGTACGATTATTTCGGTCATCCCGATTATTGTAGTTTTCCTTGCCATGCAAAAGCAGTTCATAAACGGGATGGTCGGCGCTGTGAAAGGATAGCGGCGGCGTTTATCGGATTTGGCGGTCTTTCGATATTATAGGCTTTTCGTTTGGCGATGATGCGGTCTTGCTGGATGGGATAAGCTGCCTGTTGTGTCCGCGTGCGAATCGTGGTATATTTGTAACTCCGCCGCCGATTTCTTGGAGGCGACGGTTACGGAGCCGGTTGAATGGAAATAAATGAATAGTTGCAATCCCGGTTCATGCGTGATATGATGTAATTCCTGTCGCTTCGAGCGGCGGAGTTGAGCAAGACAAGCTT
>NZ_JAEMXM010000004.1 GCF_016482785.1 Paenibacillus alkalitolerans
ACCCGTGTGGGTTCAAATCCCACCGACCGCACCATACATACACGATTCCTTGCGCTTCACGCAAGGTTTTTTTGTTTGTCGGAAATCAATTAGCCGCTGGAACTTTTCACCGTCTCTTTACTTTTTCAAGCGGGCGTGCTACTATAATCATTGTCTCTTTTCTTTCATGCGGTCGTGGTGGAACGGCAGACACGCTGTCTTCAGGCGGCAGTGAGCGCAAGCTCGTGGAGGTTCAAATCCTCTCGACCGCACCATACATAACATGAACAGCCCTCGCGGGAAACTCACGATTGCGTGAATCTCGCGGGGGCTTTGTTGCGTATACAGTAACATATGACAATCAAATGAATGAGGAGTGCTGAAGCATGACGATGAACCAAACGGAGCGGGCGTTATCGGCGCTTGCGTATTTCAGCGTCTTTTTCTTGGGATTCATCTTTCCCGCGGTATTATTCTTTGTCACGAACCACCCCGAAGTAAGGCGGCACGCATTGGCTGCATTCATTTCTCACTGTATTCCCGTCGGTTTCGGTATCGCCGTATTTATTGCATTCGCCGGCATCGGCTGGATGGCCGTCAGCAGCGAGAGTCCGGCCGCGTTAGCAGGCATCTTCATAGTGTTGGGTCTGTTTGGCCTCGTGTCGCTCATTGTCGTGATTTGGAACGTATATAAAGGCGTGAAGCTGCTGATGCGGCAGTAACGGTTACGCTCCTCCGCAATGATGAGGGAAGCCGTCGTCGTCTTGCAGCTTCTTGTTGATTTCCTCCAGCTCGTCGTCTCCCGGCCGCTCCGCTACCAGCTTTGCGGCCGGCTGACGAAACTCGACGTCCCCGCGCGCTTGAGGTTGTTCGGCGTCATTTTTGCCCATGTGTTTCACTCCCCTTCAAGATCGGCTCTGCAGGCCGGAGCTTCGCGTTGTCCGTCTTTCGAATATGCAATCAAGGTTACTTCTTCGCCAAGTTCAGTCTGAAGCCTGGTTTCCAATTGTTGAACTTCATCAATCGCGCCTTCGGAAAGTTCCGCAAACCGATATTGCTGCATCATGCGCAGTCCGCCCCCTTTCGTGTTATTTTGTGTCGGCGGGGAACGTTTTAACCGTAAAAAAATATCGCCCCCGGTCCGCATCATACGTTGGCAAAGTTTGGACGTCCGGGTACAATGGTTTGGAGAACACTTGTTTTTCCGACTATGGTACGAGAGGATGAAATGCAGTGCCGCCCATGGTGTCCGTTATTATTCCTACATTCAATCGGCATCACGCTTTGGCCGAGTTGCTGGAGGCGTTATTGCGCCAGACATTCCAAGATTTCGAAATCATCATCGTTAACGACGCCGGAGAGCCGGCGGACGGCGTAGCGGCATTGTATCCTGAGCTGGATATCCGAGTGATCGACTTGCCTGTCAATTCGTACCATGTGTGGGCGCGCAATGCGGCAATTCCTCACGTTCGCGGCGAATACATCATGCCGATCGACGATGACGATCTGATCGTGCCCGACCACATGGAGCATATGGCGGAACAAATAGACGGCGCGGATTTGGCGTACAGCGATGTGGAGATATTCGATTATATCGTTCGCGACGGGGTGCGGCTGCCGACCGCCCGCTTCTTATTCGCATACGAGCATGACCCGGCGCTGATCAGACAGTTCAATACATACGTGGCCTCCGGCTCGTTATACCGGCGCGAGCTGCACGACGAGCTCGGACCGTTCGACGTCGAAGTGCGGAACTATTGGGACTGGGATTGGATATTGCGCGTGATGGAAGGGCATCGCGTGAAGAAGGTGCCCCGTGCGGGAACGTTGTACGCGTTCGCGGCGAAAGGCGGCGATAATCAATCGGGGAAACAGGATGTGATGCGCAAGTATTTGGACCGGTTGTGCGTGAAGCACCGCCTTGGACAGCTGCCGACGAAAAACTTCTTCCTAATGCTCGAAGAGGAGCAGATCCGTTCGCGGAGATCGGCCTCCGAGATCGTCTGGGACGGGAAGCCGATCGTCTCGCGATTGGTTGGTCAAGCCTTGGATAAGTGGTAGATGGAAAAGGCCGCCGTGGCGAGCGACGAGACGAGGATGCAAACGATGGTGACCCCCGGCAGCCATGCGGAAGGCATCGCCGCCGTTAACGCGATGAGGATGCCTGAGATGACCATTAATTGCCCGATTTGTCTGGACATTCGCTTGTAGACCGGTTCCGGCAGTTTTACAAGGTTCATGCTGCTCTGAGGAAGCCTGGGGGCAACGTTGCCGATAGCCGCGAAGAATATGCCGACAATCAGGGCGATAATCCGATCGATGGACACGGCAAAACCTTGATTATAAATGACTAGAACCGTATGCAGCACAAACATTATGACGGCGATCGCTCCGGCAATGACAGCGATGCCTTGTTCCATTCGTTGGCGCTTGGATGGGTCGGATTCAAATCGCGGCAATGCAAGGATTAATACGATGACGCCAAGCATGATGGCGGGAAGCAGTGTGAGTGCCGCGGATTTGCTCATCCATCCGCGTTGGCTTCGCCGTCGAACCCGAAATGCGTAACGATGACGTCGGGCAGCGTAAAGTAACCGTAAATACTTACGCCGACCGTCGCCAGCCATAAAGCTAACGGTAAAATCCATTTTCTCATTTCGATTCATTCCTCTCTCCGCTTTGAAAGTTTAACAGCCATTTCATCACATCTTGAAACACGGTCGTGTTCAACGAGTACACGATATGCTGGCCTTTGCGCTCGTCCCAAACGAGCTCTGCCTGCTTGAGGATGTTCAAGTGGTTGGAAATGCTCGGTTTGGTCATGTCAAAATGTTCGGCGATCTCCCCGGCGGTCAGGTCTCTGTCCCTCAATAGATCGAGAATTTTTCTGCGTGTCGGATCGGAGAGCGCTTTGAACGCTTGATTGATCGGCATGCCGGTGTTCTCCTCCTTTTATCGGGTGGTAAGTGTCGGCGTCTGTGGTTTCGATAATTAGATAATTATCTAAATATTGAATAGTTAATCGCAATTGGCTGTTTCTGTCAAGAGGTCGCTTCGTGTATAATTTGTTTAAATATGAACGTTAGAGAGGACAATGCTATTGATAAAAAAGGATGCTCCGCATATTGATTTAGTAAAACAGCTGGTAAGCGATTGCCTTAATTCCAAAGCCTTTATGCTCGAAAGAGTATTAAGCGGCGTATCTACTTATGTATATCGTGTGCATTTTGACGGGAATATCTTTTATCTTCGGATTCTTCCGGAGCACAATTTGAGTTTTGGCGTGGAAGTGCATGTACATTCATTGTTAAGAGAAAAAGAAGTTCAAGTTCCGGAAGTCATATATTTTGAACATCATAATGAAGCAATAGGCATGTCAGTGATGCTTGTCAAAGAAATTCATGGTTCCAGTGTTGAAGCTTGTTCGTCAATGAACGAATACGAGGGCATACTTTTCGAGGCTGGAAAACAAATTGCAATATTAAATAAAGTGAAGGTTGATGGTTTCGGTCCGATTAAAAGAGGTAAAGAAGAATATGGAATTGCTTTACGGGGCGAGAAAAACTCGTTACACGATTACATTTATGAATATTTAGACGAAGATTTATTTTTATTATCAGAGAATGTTTTCAATAAGAATGTTACATCCCGAATTAAAAGCACTTTGAATACCGGAACAGCACAGATGTTAAGTCACCAATCTTATTTAAGCCATGGAGATTTTGACGATTCGCATATTTTCTTTCATAACGGGAAATTCACAGGCATTATTGACTTTGGGGAGATTGAAGGAAACAGTCCGCTATATGATTTAGGGCATTATAAAATGCATGACGGCCGGCGATATGCCGGTTATCATTCCTTGGTAAAAGGATATAACGAGGTTAAAGCTCTCACTTACGATGACCAAATCGAAATTGACCTCTGGGCATTATGGATAGGGGTGAGAAGGCTAGGAATTGTATTGAACAGAACTTGGGGCAGCTATCATGAACATTTGATTAAGATGGTAAACATTCAATTGGATATATTAAGCAAAAAATTATAACCAGGTACAAGTTCTTATCGTTCATCCAACAAGAACTTGTACCGGAAGTGTGTTCATTTCATCAAGTGGTTGAACTTGCTGTAATCGATTCCTTCGTCATCGAGGAACTTCTTCAAAAATTTATAGTCGCGCCGGGGCGTCGCGAGTATGTACCCCTCGATGCAATGCTCCCGCGTAACCTCATGCGCGCCTCGCTCCATGGCCAATTGTCCGATGCGCGCAGCGATCGTATGCTTGGCGATATCGCGAAACGCCGCCGGCACCGGATCCACCAACCGATTGAGAAACGCCTTGCTGTCATCCGTCCACAGATGGCGGCTCGATTCGACCCAATGATTTTGCCAATCCAGCGTCGATTTGCCGTCGGCTTTAGGAAGCACCTTCAAAAATTTGCGGAACATGAAGTAGCCGCCGATCGACATAAGACCGATCAATATGAACACCCATATAAAAATAAACCAAGCAAACCCTTGGTTCATGCTCGCTTCACCTCAAGTCAAAATGGTAACATCCTGCGGACTCATAGGCAAGCGCGCGACGGTCTGCGGTGTAAGTTTCATAGTCTGAACATGGTTTTTGTTTCACATCGGCACCACGTGGTTCATCCGCGCACTACCGTGTTTCACTATGAAACTAGAGGCGGTCCGTACGCTGTCGCTGTTTCACATCGGCACCACGTGGTTCATCCGCGCACTACCGTGTTTCACTATGAAACTAGAGGCCGTCCGTACGCGTGTCGCTGTTTCACATCGGCACCACGTGGTTCATCCGCGCACCACCGTGTTTCAATGTGAAACTAGAGGCCGTCCGTACGCGTGTCGCTGTTTCACATCGGCACCACGTGGGTCATCCGCGCACTACCGTGTTTCACTGTGAACCTAGAGGCGGTCCGTACGCTGTCGCTGTTTCACATCGGCACCACGTGGGTCATCCGCGCACTACCGTGTTTCACTGTGAACCTAGAGGCGGTCCGTACGCTGTCGCTGTTTCACATCGGCACCACGTGGGTCATCCGCGCACTACCGTGTTTCACTGTGAACCTAGAGGCGGTCCGTACGCTGTCGCTGTTTCACATCGGCACCACGTGGTTCATCCGCGCACTACCGTGTTTCACTGTGAACCAACCACCGCCCGCCAGCCGAA
This sequence comes from Paenibacillus alkalitolerans, assembly GCF_016482785.1. Taxonomy (GTDB): domain Bacteria; phylum Bacillota; class Bacilli; order Paenibacillales; family YIM-B00363; genus Paenibacillus_AE; species Paenibacillus_AE alkalitolerans. The sequence continues at coordinate 5,171 of NZ_JAEMXM010000004.1, forward strand.
AGTTCCTTCCAAACTATCGTGAATTAAGGTACAATATTGTAAATAGTGTCGGTTTCATAGGGAGGAGTATCAATAATGTCGAAGAAGATCGGTTCTCACGTGTCATTTTCCGATAAGGGATTGCTGAATGCCGCCAACGAAGCGGTGGGCTACGGCTCGAGCACATTTATGATATACACGGGAGCGCCGCAAAACACGAGACGCAAGCCGATTGAGGAGCAGTATATCGAGGAAGGCCGCGAAGTGATGAAGGCCAACAACATCGATGAGATCATCGTGCACGCACCGTACATCATTAACCTCGGCTCGTACAAACGCAATACGTTCGAGCTCGCCGTAGATTTCCTGCAAGAAGAAATTCGGCGGACGAACTACCTCGGCGTGAAGAACATCGTGCTCCACCCGGGAGCTTACACGGAGAAGGACCTTGACTACGGCATTGCTCGCATAGCGGAAGGTTTGAACGAAGTGTTGAAAGGAACCTCCGAAACCGACGTGAAGATCGCTTTGGAAACAATGGCGGGGAAAGGTACGGAAATCGGACGTTCGTTCGAAGAAATCGCTCGCATTATGGAAGGCGTCGAGGACAACTCCCGTTTGACCGTCTGCCTTGACACCTGCCACGTGCATGATGCGGGTTACGATATCGTAAACGATCTGGACGGCGTGTTGGAAGAGTTTGACCGCGTCATCGGATTGGACAGGCTCGCGGTGATCCACCTCAACGACAGCAAAAATCCGCGCGGAGCCGGCAAAGACCGCCATGCCCCGGTCGGAGCGGGTTGGATCGGATTTGACGCGATGAAGCGGATCGTCGATCACGAGAAGCTCGTTCATCTCCCGATGGTGCTGGAGACTCCGTGGATCGGGAAAGAGGACGCGAATCAGCGTCCGATGTACGAGGCGGAAATCGCGCTGCTCCGAGGCGACCATGAAGCGCGGTTCGGCAGCGATTTCCTTGAGCATGTGGAGAAGCTCGGCCACTATTTCAGCGGCAAAGACGTTCACCACCGCGACTTTATTGTCAGCACGTGGGAAACGCTGAAGAACGACGCGAAAGCGAAGAAGGCGGATCCTCGCGAACCGATGGACCGCTTGTACGATATGGTCGAGGAGGGCAAGCTGTTCACCGACTTGACGGAGGAACAGATCAACCACCGCCTGACCGCATGGCTTGCCGGCGTCAATGTGAAGACGACGGCGTAACCGTAAGAAAACCTCTTTCGAGGCCAATTCAAAGAAGCAAGAACGCGATAAGCGGAAGGTTTTCTTGCGATTCTAGAATTGATGTTCACTTCGTGAAAACTTATTAATTCTAGAATCTTAAAAAACATAACCGTGCGCCTCCCGAGGGAGGCGCTATCGTTGTATAGGAGAAGGAGAGAAAGAGACATCCATGTTACCACTTCAATCGTCAACGAAGAAGATCGTAAGTCCCGACCGCGGACGGATGCTGATCGCATGCCCCGACGGCCCTGGAATAGTCGCCGCCGTGTCGAAGTTTCTATTCGATCACGGAGCGAACATCGTCCAGTCCGACCAGTATTCGATGGACCCCGAAGGCGGCATGTTCTTTATGCGCATCGAGTTCGATCTGGAACGGTTGGCGGCGCGTTTGCCGTCTCTGGAGGCGGATTTTGCGCCGATTGCGGAGCGGTTCCGCATGGACTGGCGCGTAACGCTGGCAAGCGTGAAGAAGCGCGTCGCTGTGTTCGTTTCCAAAGAAGAGCACTGCTTATTGGAGCTGCTGTGGCAATGGCAGTCGGGAGATCTGTATGCGGACCTCTCCGTAGTGGTAAGCAATCACCCCGATATGGCGCCGATCGTGGAGCCGTTCGGCATCCCGTACGTTTACGTCCCGGTGACGCCGGATACAAAGCCGGAGGCGGAACGGCGCCAGTTGGAAGCGGTGCGGGAACACGGAGCGGATTTGCTCGTGCTCGCCCGTTATATGCAAATCGTGTCTCCGAAGTTTATCGAAAGCCATGCAAACCGGATCATCAACATTCACCACTCGTTCTTGCCGGCGTTCGTCGGCGGCAAGCCTTACGCGCAAGCGTACCGCCGCGGTGTGAAGATCATCGGAGCGACGGCTCACTACGTGACGGAAGAGCTCGACGGAGGGCCGATCATCGAGCAGGACGTGCAGCGCGTAACGCACCGCGACAACGTCGATGAGCTCAAGAGCATCGGGCGCACGATCGAGCGGACCGTTCTGGCCCGCGCGGTGAAATGGCACCTTGAGGATCGCATTCTCGTTCATGAAAATAAAACGGTTGTATTCAGCTAATGCTGTCCGACGGAAGCTGCAAGGGTATGAATATACTCCTGCGGCTTTTTTTTTTATACTTCAGAAAGCGGTATAATCGTTGGTGGCGGGAGTCCGCGCAAAGAGCGGCAAAAAAGCAGACGAGGTGAAACGATTGTCAACGTCGTGGTTGGTGGTGGATGACGATCCCCATATACGTGAATTAATACGGTTCTACTTGTCGAAAGAAGGGTTTCGTGTTACGGAAGCCTGCGACGGGGAAGAAGCGCTTCGGCTGCTGGCTGACACCGAGGTGGATGGTGTCATTATAGACGTGATGATGCCCAAGCTGGACGGGTTCGAGCTGTGCAAGAAGATCCGGGAAACGTGGGATATTCCGGTTCTTATGGTTACGGCGAAAGGCGAGCCCGTTCACCGCATCCGGGGCTTTCAGACCGGGACGGACGATTATCTGGTAAAACCGTTCGAACCGATGGAGCTCGTCATGCGAGCCAAGGCTCTGCTGAAAAGATACCGCATCAATGCTTCGCAAATCATCCGGGTCGGCGAGCTCTTAATCGACCGGCACCACGTATGAGGTTCGCTGCGGCGACCGCCGATTGTCCCTCCCGAACAAAGAATTCGATCTGCTGTTCACGCTTGCCAGCTATCCCGGTCAAATACTGACGAGGGATCAGTTGATCCAGCAGGTGTGGGGGTACGATTTCGATGGAGACGAACGGACCGTCGATGTTCATGTCAAAAGGATTCGCGAGAAACTCGACAGCGTTACGGACACGGTGAAAATTGCAACGAAGTGGGGCAAAGGGTATCGCTTGGAGGCGGATTCGCCGTGATTCGGACTCTATATATAAGGATTGTGCTGTTGTTTCTAGGCGTTGTGGCAGTGTCTTTGGCGGTTGGCTTTTTTGTCTCCTTATATTTGCACAGCAGCACCATCTTGAACCATTTCGAAGAGGAGCTGCTGGAAGACGGCAAAACGATCGCGAGCTTATATGAACGGGCGCCTTCCAAAGATTTGAATGATTTTTTAAGCGCTGTGGCGGAGCTTGAAAAATACGATATCGTCGTCTTCCGCCCCGACGGGCAAAGCTCTTTCTTTAGCGGGCGGGAACGGGTAGCGGAAATACCGGCAATTCCGCAAGAGGCAATATCGCGCGTGCTGCAAGGCGGTATCTACCGAGGATTGAAGCCCGGCAGTGACAGACCGGGTCCGCACGGCTGGGTCGGGTTCCCGTTCGAAACGGGGGAGGAGCGGTTCGCGTTGTTTTTACTTCCGAGCTTGAGGGATGAGTTCGAGGCATTTCGAACCGTGATGCTCACGGTGTTGGGCATTGTGCTGGCGCTCGGCAGCCTATTGTTCTTGGTTTCCGCCCGTCATCTCGTCAGGCCGATTCGTGCGCTTACGGAGGCGACCAAGCGGTTGGCCAAAGGCGACTTCGATTACCGGGTGCCGGTGTCGACGACGGATGAGCTCGGCACTCTTGCCCGAAGCTTTAACTCCATGGCCGGTGAGCTGAAACAGCTTGATAAGATGCGCCAAGATTTTATTTCGAACGTCTCGCACGAGTTTCAGTCGCCGCTTACGTCGATTCGAGGGTTTGCCGGAGCGCTGCAGGATAACGACCTGCCTGATGAAATGCGAAAATCGTATTTATCGATCATTGCCGATGAGAGCGGGAGGCTGGCCAGACTTACTGATAATTTGCTTCGCCTTGCGGCGCTTGATCAAGACCGGGTGGCGCTCATTCCGAAACGGTTCAAGCTGGACGACCAGTTGATGCGCGTAGTGATTGCGCACGAACCGCAGTGGCAGCGCAAACATATTGCCGTCGATATGGATGTAAACGAAATGAGCGTGGAAGCGGACGAGGATTTGCTTTGGCAGGTGTGGTCGAATTTGCTGGGCAACGCAATACGGTTTACGCCCGACGGCGGCCGGATCGGAATCTCCTTAAAGACAGAAAGAGACCGCGCGATTGTAGAGTTTGCCGATACCGGCATCGGGATCTCCGAGGAAGATTTACCCCGCATATTCGAGCGGTTTTTTACCGCGGATCCGTCAAGGGAACGCACGAAAGGCGGCAACGGGCTCGGGCTGGCCATCGTGCATCGGATCGTTGCGCTGCATCGCGGGGATATCCGCGTTCGCAGCATTCCCGGTGAAGGGACGGTTTTCACGGTAATTATTCCGGGAAATGTCACAATCGATTCATAGTTTGTTCATAATTCTCCGCTATCGTTTAATCTGTTCATTTTTCAGATTAGAAGGAGTGGAGCGTACTTGAGTCGATTGACGAAATTCAGTTTGAAAAATACGGTCGCGGTTATGATTCTCTGTTTGCTGGTGATCGCGGCAGGCGTATTTTCCACGAGTCGCATAGGTGTGGAGACGTTCCCGGACGTCACATTCCCGGCGGCGTTCGTGCAGACGGTGTATCCGGGGTCTTCGACGGAAGAAGTGGAAACGGCGGTGACCATCCCGCTTGAGGAGCAGCTGCTGCCGCTCAAAGGGTACGACGATTTGACCAGCACAACGAGCGAGTTTTCTTCGGCGATCTTCATTATGTACCCGTTCGGCACGGACATGGACGAGAAGATAGCGGAAGTGGAGTCCGCCATTGAGAAGGCGGATTTGCCGGAGCAAGCGGAGACGACCGTGAGGCGGCTGTCGCCGAATTCGACGCCGATCTACGAAGCGGCGGTCACAGCCGAAGGAGAAACTGCGGAACAACTTGAAAGATTGTTGACTGAAGAAGTTGTTCCGGACATTGAGAAAATCGCCGGAGTGAGCTCCGTCGAGCTGGCAGGAGCCGGCGAATCGGAAATCGTCATCCGGCTGGATGAAGAGAAAGCGAGAGCGCAAGGCTTGACGCTGTCGTCCATACGCGACGCGATTAAAAATAAGGATTACGCGCTGCCGCTTGGGAACGTCACCGAAGACGGAGTCTCGATCCCGGTCCGGTTGGCGGGCGGTATCGACGGCATAGAGGAATTGAAGAACCTTTCGTTTACGGTGATGCCGCAGCAAGCGCCGGCAGGAGCCGCAGGAGCCGTTGCGCCCCAGCCGAAAGAAGTGAAGCTGTCCGAAGTAGCCGAAGTGGATGTCGTAACGGAGCGGAAAGAAATTGCGCGCTACAACGGCAAGGACAGCTTCCTGATTACCGTCGTGAAGGAGCAGGACGCCAATACGGCGGCGGTTGCGGATGAAGTGAAGGATGCGCTTGCGCAATACGAGGAATCCGACGGGTTGTCGTTTGCAGTCATCACCGATATGGGTGAAGAAGTCGAGCATTCGGTCGCTACGCTGATCAAGGAAGGCGGGTACGGCGCGCTGTTCACCGTACTTGTCATCTTCATCTTCCTCCGCAATATCCGTGCGACCGTCATCGCCGTTCTTTCACTGCCGCTGTCCGTCTTGATGACGATCTCGATCTTGGATATCACGGACAACACGTTGAACATTATGACGCTTGGCGGTTTGGCGGTGGCGATCGGCCGGATTGTAGACGACAGTATCGTGATTATAGAAAATATTTTCAGATGGCGTCAGGAAAAAGGTTCATCGATGAGCGGGAGAGAGCTGGCGTATCGCGCGGCCAAAGAGGTGCTCGGCCCGGTTGCCTCCTCCACCATCGCAACGGTCGTCGTATTCCTGCCGTTGGCGTTCGTCAGCGGCATTATCGGCGAATTTTTCACCCCGTTCGCAATTGCGGTTGTATCATCGATTCTATGTTCGCTGCTGGTGGCGGTAACATTAATTCCGGTGCTTGGAAGCCGGTTCTTCCGAAATGTGAAGCATAAAGAGAAAGAAAGCTTCCTCGTACGGAGATATGAGCCTGTGCTGCGCTCGGCGCTGCGCCGGAAAAGGCTCGTGTTTACGCTTTCAGTGCTGCTGCTGGCCGGTTCGTTCGCCGTCATTCCGCTGCTCGGCGTCTCGTTCCTGCCGGCTGGCGGGGAAGTGTCGGTTCAAGCCAATGTGAAGCTTCCGGCCGAAGCGGGATTGGAGCAGACGAAGGCGATCGCGGAGAAGGCCGAAGAGTATCTGGCCGGTGTCGATGAAGTCGAATCCACGTATTTGCGGATCGGCATCGGCAACAATAGGGAAGCGATGTTCGGTCCGGCGTCGAACGACACCGCATCTTTCACGCTTCTACTGAAGGAAGGCGCGGAAGCCGCGGAGTTCATCGACCGTGTGAATACGGAGCTCACGGAGCTTGCGGCAAAGGAGTACCCTGGTGCGGAAGTAAGCGTCAATGAAGTCGCTCAGCAGGGGCCACCGTCCGGGAATAACGTCGATATCATGTTGTACGGCAGCAACGGCGAGCATTTGGCGGAAGCCGCCCGGCAGATTGAAGATTACTTGAAATCAAACGATCAATTGAAAAATGTCGCCAATTCCCTTAGCGACGTTCAGCCGAAGTGGGTGGTGCGGTTGAACGAAGAAGGGGAAGCGGCGGGCGTGAATGCCTTCGCCGTTATGGCGGCGGTGAGCGAACGGCTTCGCCCGACGGCGGTCGATACGTACCGGTGGAATGACGCCGATTGGGAAGTGTCGATTGAATATGACGAGAAGATCGACAGCCTGGACAAATTCAAAGACATTGCGATTATGACCCCTGTTGGGCCGAAACAGCTTGGCGACATTGCGGATATAGAGCAGTCGACCGCACCGGTCAGCATCCGGCACGAGAAAGGCCGCATGAACGCAAGCGTGTCGGCAACGATCGAGTCGAGCGATACACGCGCGGTTTCAACCGAAGTTAAAGAAGACGTGCTTGCGCTCTCTTTGCCCGACGGTGTCGGCTTGGAAGTCGGCGGCGGATTGGAGATGATTGCCGAAGGCTTCGCGGATTTGGGTCTGGCGATGGTCACAGCCGTAGGTCTCGTGTTCCTGGTGCTCAGCGTCACGTTCGGCGGATTGCTCACGCCGGCGGTCATTCTCACGTCGTTGATCTTCGTCCCGATCGGATCGTTCACCGGTTTGTTGATTGCCGGGCAGACGTTGTCCATGTCGGCGATGATCGGTTTGCTGATGCTGATCGGAGTTGTTGTCACGAACGCCGTCGTTCTGCTGCAGCGCATCGAGGAGAACCGCAAGGAAGGCTTGACGTTGAATGAGGCTATCGTGGAGGCGTCCAAGACGCGCCTGCGCCCGATATTGATGACGGCGTTCGCCACAGTCTTTGCGCTAATACCGATGGCGGTCTCCGAATCGACTTCGGGACTTATATCCAAAGGTCTCGCCATCACTGTGATCGGCGGCTTGACGACTTCCACGCTGTTGACGTTGATCTTTGTCCCGGCGCTCTATTCGGCGGTCGGACGATTCCGCAAGCTTGATGCGGAAGTCGGGACGAGTGCGGAACGGCCGGAGCCGTCGGCAGCGCGAGCCGGCAGGTTGGAAGTGCATTAAACTGCTTGAAGGACTGTTCCTCGGTTGAGGGGCGGTCCTTTTTCAATTCTTGCGGGCACTATCCCTCTGGTTCAGAGAAAGGCAAGCGTCGAAGAACGAAATGCAGGCAGTGCGAAAAAAGCTGGGATCTAGGAGAGTGCACGCAAGAGGAGGAACGAAACGTGAAGTCGGGGAGAGCATCAGAACTGAGGATCAGACCGTCTGAGTCTATTGCCGACGCTTGGTCGAATTCTCGTTTGATATACTCTGCAATCAATTGAAGTGTCCAATTAAATTTTACCGTGAACCCTACATCACTAGGGAGCGAGTGAATGATCGTATGCCTCAGTTGTTCTTGTTGCTCTTTGGTCAACTTTTCAGTGGGACCCGGTGAGAATTTTCAAATCCAATCCATCGAGGCCGCTTGCTGGAGGAGATTTGCCGGTTCATCGCCTAGGTTATGGTACGATGCAATTAACCGGGCCGAATGTGTGGGGTGACCCACGCGATCCGGATGAAGCCGTACGAGTTCTCCGTCGCGCTGTGGAGCTTGGTGTGAATTTCATCGACACGGCTGATGCATATGGTCCATTCGTTACGGATCATCTCATCAAAAAGGCTCTTCACCCATATGCCGACGGTGTTATCATTGCCGCGAAAGTAGGCCTTACACGACCCGGACCTAACGATTGGAGTCCGGTTGGCCGTCCTGAATACTTACGCCAACAGGTTGAACTTAATCTTCGCCACCTTGGACTGGAACGGATTGACTTATTACAATTGCACCGCATCGACCCTAAGGTTCCACTCGCCGAGCAGCTTGGTGCACTGTTGCTATTACAACAAGAAGGCAAGATCCGGCATATCGGACTAAGTGAAGTAAGCGTGGACGAGTTGAAAGCCGCAGGCGAAATCGCAAAAATCGTTTCTGTGCAAAATTTGTACAATCTTGCTAAACGCGACGCAGAGCCGGTTCTTGATTATGCCGAAGCAAACAATATTGCATTTATCCCTTGGTTCCCGTTGGCAACAGGCGCATTGGCCAAGGAACGGCCCTCTTGATGCGTTGTCCAAGCAGCATGGCGCAAAACCGTCCCAACTAGCACTTGCTTGGTTGCTAAAGCGTTCGCCGGTCATGCTGCCTATCCCCGAAACATCGACAGTTGCTCATTTGGATGAGAACATCGGAGCGGCCAGAATTGAGCTTAGCGACGAGGATTTCAAAACGCTGTCTAACGCGGTATAAGGATAGTCTGACGAATCGCTGTAAGAGTTCAGGACTGAACTCTTACAGCAATTAACTTGAGTCATGCAAAATTGATCGTAAATGTCTAGGTGAAGCCGTTCGGCAAGGAAAAGCTGCAGAAGATAATCAAGAAATCGCAGATGTTCCGCACTGCCGCACCGCTCAAACCCGGCGGAACACTCTCGATATTCCCAAAGCGGTATTTTCCCATAGTATTTTTTCAATCGTTTCCCATTGATGGTCTTCGCAGCGAATAATGAGCACAACTTCCGACGTGATATGCTTTGTTCCTTTATCTTTCTTTTTTATGATCCATAGCTTTAAAAGGAGGCCGATAAGCATCCCGAATACGATTCCGATAATTCCCCAAATAATGGGTCCCCATTCCAATTCAAACCCGTAAATGGCGCCTAGGATCATGAAAACCGTTCCTAATATTGCCGACGCGTCGAACATGCTGAAGCCGTCCGCCCGGTGGATGGTATCGAACAGCTTCCGCGGCTCCGTTCTTTTGTCCATGGGAACAGCCAAAATGTCGCTTTTAGGAACGCCTTTTTGCTCCAATGCCGATATAGCCAATTCTATGAAAATCGATTGTTCGAATGTTGCGAAAACGTGCATCCGCGATCCCTTCCTCAAACAGGCATCTCAAAATGTGGATCTTGATACCGCTCCCGTAAATATTTCGATTGTTCCTTTTCAAAAAGTTTATTTAATTCAATTGCGGAGGTATAAGCGTCGTAAAAGATAAAGCAATAAATCGAAGGCAAATATAACAGCCACTGCATGTCGACCGTCGTTTTCGATTGCATGAAATCGCCGATCAGCGAATAATGAGCGGCTACCGGCAAACGGGAGAAGTACATGATGGCTATGGTGTATGCGAAAATGAACAGCCCCGTGATCACTTTATGGACGTACATGTGCCCGAGTCCCGGCAATAAAGCGGACCATGCCAAGGCGACCCAAGGCTTTCTTTTATCCAAGTAATTCATATCCCAAGCATCGATTTTAACCTTTATAATGGGGGCGTCCTCTCTGTCGGCGAGCAAATAAAGCTTGTTTATATCTATGGTTGAGCGGTAACTGTCCCATATTGCGTACATATAGAGTGCGATGTACAGAAGGAACCATCTTTCGTCCACCGCTTGTTTCGCCTTATCAAAATGTCCCTGCAAAGAATACATGATCGCAAGATTCACTTTCGCCATGTAATTGATGAAAGCTTCCCACAAAATAAGGATGAACCCTTTCGCGTACCGGTGGAGCATGAGATTGCCGAAGCCTGGATAAGAGAAAGCGAAAAATGCGACAACCCAAGGATTTCTTAAATGCAGCTGATTTGTTGTAAAAGCAGAGAGATACGCCCTTGGATAACGGAACGGAGGGATTTTGTTCACCGTATGATTGCTCCTTTATGCACGTTACGAAACCACGACTCATTATCATTCTTCACGTAAGATGTGACTTTATAACATGAGAGCCGATTATTTTTTAGGAAAAAAAGGAAAATACGTATGGTTCAAGTAAAAGCTTCCGCTAATGAACGTACCGGCTTCAATAAAAAAAACCCCCGGCAGCGCCTGTTTGGCGATGCGAGGGGCTGGGTTCCGCTAGCTGCCGGATTGCAGCTTTCGAAATTGTTCGGTAAGGAGCGGCACGACTTCGAACAGGTCGCCGACGATGCCGTAATCGGCAACCTTGAATATCGGGGCTTCGGGATCTTTGTTGATGGCGACGATGACGCGCGAGCCGCTCATGCCGGCCAAGTGCTGGATGGCGCCGGAGATGCCGCAGGCGATGTAAAGCTCGGGGGTAACCGTCTTGCCGGTTTGACCGATCTGCAGAGCGTAGTCGCAATACCCTGCGTCGCATGCGCCGCGGGAGGCGCCGACCGCGGCGCCGAGCACGTCCGCGAGCTGCTGCAGCGGCGCGAAGCCGTCCGCGCTCTTGACGCCGCGCCCGCCGGAGACGACGATCTTCGCTTCGCTGAGATCGATTTTGCCGGACGTCTTCTTGACGACGTCCTTTACGATTGCGCGAAGGGAAGGGGAGGCGGCGTCGACATTGACGATGTCGGCCGCCGGTTGTCCCTCCGCGCGCTGCGGCGCCCGAATGTTGTTCGGGCGCACCGTGACGACGAACGGCTCGGCGGCCGTTCGACGCTCCAGCGCCTTGCCGGCGTACAGCGGGCGCACAAACACGGGGCCGCCGCCGGGTGCGGCGCCGGGTTCGATCGCGGTCACGTCGGTGACCGCGCCGCATTGGAGCGCCGCCGCTGCGAGCGGCGCCAAGTCTCGGCCCACCGCCGTGTGGCCGAAGAAGATCCCGGCCGGTTGCGCGGCCTGGATAATGCTGCGGAGGGCGCCGAGGTGCGCCTCCGGATTGTACGCCGCCAAGTCCTGGCGGTCGGCGGCATATACGCGCCGCGCGCTGTGCGCGGCGAGTTCGCCGGCGAGGGCGGCCGTGCCCGCGCCTGCGCCGATGATCGCGGCGGCGATCGTGTCGCCGTCCGCAGCGACCGCTTGCGCCGCTCCGAGCGCTTCGAACGAAACCTGGCGCAGCGATCCGCCGCGCGCCTCCGCCACCACTAGCCATGTTTTGCCCATGGATATCCCCTCCGTATCGATCGTCTAACGACGATCATGTTGAATGCAGCGGAAAAAAATGCCGCTCCAGCTGATTCGCGAATCGCCTACAGCACCTTCGCTTCTTCTCGCAGCAATCGCGCGAGCTCCGCAGCCTGCGCCGCCGCGTCGCCTGCGAGCTTCTTGCCCGCCGCCCGCGCCGGCGGCAGCGACACGCTTATACGCTCGGTCTTCGCCGCAATTTGTTCAACCGTTAATCCGAGGTCGTCCAGCCCAATCGTTGCAAACGGTTTCTTCTTCGCTTTCATAATGCCGGGAAGCGACGGGTAGCGCGGCTCGTTCAATCCTTGCTGCGCCGTGAACAGAGCGGGTAATGACACCTCGACGATTTCCGTGTCGCCTTCCGCGTCCCGATGCGCCGTGGCGACGCCGCCAGACACCTCCAGCTTGGTAACCGACGCGACGTGCGGCAGTCCGAGCAGTCCCGCCAGACGCACCGCCACCTGCCCCGCGCCGTTGTCGACGGAGAAGTTGCCGCCGAGCACCACATCGGCTGCTTCGCCGCGCTCCGCGAGCCCGGTCAAATACGCCGCCAACACGCGCGATACGGAATACTCGTCTGCCGGTATGCGGCTGTCGTCGATCAGCACCGCTTCATCCGCGCCCATCGCAAGAGCTGTACGCAGCGCTTCGGCTGCTCGCGCCGGACCTGCGGACAGCACCGTCACCTTCCCGGCGCCCGCCGCGTCCCGCATCAAAATACCTTGCTCCACCGCATATTCGTCATACGGGTTGATGACGAACTTCACCCCATCCTCGGAGACCGCGCCTCCTTCGAGGACGATCTTTTCTTCCGTGTCGAACGTTTGCTTCACCAACACCACAATGTTCATCGCGATTGCTCCTTCCGTGCGGTTTGCGGACCATTTTTCAGAGAACCTCTTAACTCTTCAATCCTTGCAGAAAAAACGACACCGTCCCGTCAACCTGTGCGCTCAAACTATACTTTCGGCCCGAAATGAGCCACGACGTCACGACTTCGTCCATCGCGCCGAACACGAGCAGCCGCGCCAGCTTCAAATCGAGATCGGCTCTGAAGATGCCCTGATCCACGCCCTTGCGCAGTATATTCTCGATCAGTACAATATATGGCTTGAATGACGCTCCTATTTCTCGCCGCAGCTCCAAATCGCTTTGTCTCAGCTCGATTTGCGTCACATATGCGAAATCGACGTTGTTTTCCAGTTCGCCGTAATGAATTTCGCACACTTTGCGCAAGCTTTCCGCAGCGTCGGCCGTATCGCCGATGCTCGCGTGAAATTTGGCGACGAGTTCTCCCAGTTTTTCGCGGAACAGCTCGATGAGAATATCTTCTTTGCGTTTGAAATAAAGATAGATGGTGCCGTCAGCGACTCCCGAAGCTTTTGCGATCCTCGACACCTGCGATTTGTGGTACCCGTGCTCGGCGAACGTCTTCAACGCGCCGGCGAGTATGGCGTAGTATTTTTCGTTTTTTGGCCTTGTCAAGGAAATCCCTCCGGTGATAATATACATGTAAGGGATGAATGAATACTCATTCATTATTTTCTTCATCATAGGATAACGATGGGGTAAAGTCAACGGGATTGGGAAAAATGGAGCGCTGATTGCAGGGTGGAAGATGGTGTGCGGCAAGGTGGAAGATGGTGTGCGGTAAGGCGGAAATGGTGTGCGGTAAGGTGGAAACGGTGTGCGGTAAGGTGGAAACGGTGTACGGCAAGGCGGAAGATGGTGTGCGGTAAGGTGGAAACGGTATGCGGTAAGGTGGGAACGGTGAACGGCAAGGCGGACAGATTCACATTCGGGTGGTCGGGACGTTTAAGGGATTTTGATGTACTTATTTGCGCCGCAGAAGGCTTCGGCAAGTTGTTTAAGGGATTTTCATGTACTTAAATAGCGGGTTTGAACGGATTTGGAGGCGGATTTGCAGAAATAAGTACACGAAAGTCCGCTAACGCTAGCTGACCGGAGCCTGAGCAGCAGAAATAAGTACACGAAAGTCCGCTATCGAATGCTGCAACGGGAAGTTCCAGTCGTAAAGGACATGCAGAGCAAAATACAATAGTTGAAAGAAGCACCGTTCGATATGAAAGCGCTTTATCGCTTGTCCGTCAACTCTTGGGCCAAGCAGAAGGGAGGTCGTTCGTTAGTGAATTCGACAACGGTTAATTTATTGCTGTTTCTTCTAGTGACCGGCGGCGGAGTGTACTTGTTCTGGCGGGTCGTGTATCACCGGTATCTTTACGTCAAGCTCGGCGCGGCGCCGGGCGGCGAGTTGAAGGATGCGGTGAAGGAAGCGCTCGGTCGCAGCTTGCGGGACTTTTCGGCGCAGGTGTTCGGGCAGAGAAAGCTCCTGAAAGACCGGAAGAGCGGCATTATGCACGTTGTCATTTTCTACGGCTTCATTATTTTGCAGTTCGGAGCGATTGACATCATCCTAAGGGGCTTGTTCGCTATCCGTCTGCCGGTTCCCGGTTATCCAGTGTTCGAATTGATGCAGGAAACGACGATCGTCCTTGTGCTGTTGGCAATGGCATACGCGACATACCGCAGGTACGGCGAGAAGCTCAAGCGGCTCAAGCGCGGATGGAAGCCGAGCATCGTCACTTGGTTTATTTACGCGCTCATGCTTACCGTCTTGTTTACTCTCGCTTTCGACCGGGTGCGTTACGGCGAAGAGGCGGCTTGGACGGCTCCGGTTTCCTCCGCAATCGCCGCTGCATTCGAAGGAATGGGGGAAACCGGCGCGACCGCAGCCTTCTATTTTTCCTGGTGGGCGCATCTGCTCATATTGCTGTCTTTCGCGGTTTATGTGCCGCAGTCGAAACATTTTCACATCATTACGGCTCCGATCAACATTCTGCTGCAGCGAACCGAACCGCCCGGGCGGCTTCGAAAGCTCGATCTCGAAGACGAGACGGCGGAAAGCTTCGGAGCAGGCAAAATCGAGGATTTCACGCAAAAGCAAATGCTCGATTTTTACGCTTGCGTAGAGTGCGGCCGATGCACGAACGTGTGCCCCGCTTCGAACACGGGCAAGCTGCTGTCGCCGATGCATTTGATCGTGAAGCTGCGGGACCATCTGACCGAGAAGGGAGCGGCGATCACGTCGAAGTCGCCGTGGGTGCCGGCGCTAAGCGGAAGCGGCGGCGCTCATGCGATGACGCTCGAGGCGGCGGCACCGGGTGTGGCTGCGGCGGAGGCGGCGGCATCGACTCCGGCATCGACTCCAACGCCGTCTGCGGCACCGGCACCGGCGGCCGGCACCGGCGTCGATACCTCCATGGCGATGCAGAAAGCGTCATGGATCATGACAGCGGACCGGCAACCGGGAGAATTAGAGCTGATCGGCGACGTCATGACCGAGGAGGAAATATGGGCGTGCACGACGTGCCGCAATTGCGAAGACCAATGTCCGGTCGGCAACGAGCACGTCGACAAAATCGTCGACATGCGGCGGCACCTCGTCCTGATGCAAGGGAGCATGCCGCACGACGGGCAGCGGGCGATGCAAAACATCGAGCGGCAGGGCAATCCGTGGGGCATGTCGCGCAGCGACCGGGCGAAGTGGGTGGAGGAGCTCGGAGATAGCATGCCCCGGGCCCCTACAGTGAAGGAAAATCCCGGATTCGAGGTGCTGCTGTTCGTCGGTTCCATGGGCTCTTACGACAACCGCAGCAAGAAGGTGACGCGGGCGCTGGTGAGGCTGCTGCATGAAGCCGGCGTCAGCTTCGCCGTCCTTGGCAACGAAGAGCGCAACTCTGGCGACACGCCGAGAAGGATGGGTAACGAGATGCTGTTCCAACAGCTGGCTGCGGAAAATATCGCAACGTTCGAGAAGTACGGGGTCCGCCGCATCGTTACCGCATGTCCGCACACGTACAACACGCTCAAGAACGAGTACCCGGAATTCGGGCTCTCGCCGGACGTTGAAGTGCTGCACCATACGGAGCTGCTGGCAAAGCTGCTGGCGCAAAGGCGGCTGCAGCCGAGGTTCGATGTGCGGGAGCGCGTTACGTACCACGATTCATGCTACCTCGGCCGCTATAACGGCGTTTACGAGCAGCCGCGCGACGTGCTGCGGGCGATCCCGGGCGTCGAGCTCGCCGAGATGGAGCGCAACCGCGAAAACGGCATGTGCTGCGGCGCGGGAGGAGGGCGCATGTGGATGGAGGAGACGTCGGGCAAGCGCGTGAACGTTGAGCGCACCGAGCAGGCGCTTGCGGCGGATCCGACCGTCATCGCGTCGGCGTGCCCGTACTGTCTCACCATGATGGAGGACGGCACGAAGCTGAAAGATGTCGATGACAGCGTGAAAGCGCGGGACGTTGCGGAGCTGCTGGAACTATCGGTGTTCGGAGGAGGACCCGCCAATTAATGTAACAAAGTTAAACATATAGGAGGTTTAATACGTATGGCATTTACGATTCGGAAGGCGGCGGTCATCGGCTCTGGCGTCATGGGCTCGGGCATTGCCGCGCATCTGGCGAACGCCGGCATCCCGACGCTCATGCTCGACGTGAAGAAGGAATACGCCGAGAAAGCGATCGCCAAACTGCACAAAACGAACCCCGCCCCGCTATACCGCCCGTCATATGCGGCATACATCACGCCGGGTGAAATTGAAGGCGATCTATCCAAGTTGTCCGAAGCGGACTGGATCATCGAGGTCGTAACCGAGCGGCTGGATATCAAGAAATCGCTGCTGCAGCGCATTGAATCCGTCCGCCGGCCGGGAACGATCGTCAGCACGAACACCTCCGGCATATCCGTCAATGCGATGTCGGCGGACTGCGGTATGGAGTTTAGGAAGCATTTTCTCGGTACGCACTTCTTTAATCCTCCCCGTTACATGAAGCTGCTTGAAGTGATTCCGGGGGAGGCGACGGATCCGGCGGTCGTTGCGTTTATTCGGGAGTTCGGCGAGCGGCGGCTCGGCAAAGGCGTCGTCGTCGCGAAGGATACGCCGAATTTTATCGCCAACCGGATCGGCACGTACGGCATCCTTGTCACGCTGCAAGAGATGGCGAAGAAGGGTTATACCGTCGAAGAGATCGACGCGGTGACGGGGCCGGCGATGGGGCGGCCGAAGAGCGCCACGTTTCGGACGCTTGACTTGGTCGGGCTCGATACGTTCATTCATGTGGCGGAAAATGTCCGCGACAACGTGAACGATGCGGCGGAGAAGGCGGTTTTCGAAGTGCCGCCTGCAATAAGTGAATTAGTCGGGCGCGGATGGCTCGGGGAGAAGTCCGGGCAAGGCTTTTATAAGAAGGTAAAAGGCAGCGGGGGATCGGTCATTCAGGCGCTTCAGCTCGGAACGCTCGAGTATGCGGACAGCGTGAAGGTCGGCGGAGCATCGCTGGAGGCGGCGAAAGCGGCCAAGGGGGCACGGGCGAAGCTGCAGGCGCTGCTCGGCGGCGGCGACAAGTACTCTGAACTCGCATGGAACGTGATCGCTCCGGTGTTAGTGTATTCGGCAGAGAAGCTCGGCGAAGTCGCAGATTCCGTCGTCGACATCGACAACGCGATGAAATGGGGCTTCAACTGGGAGCTCGGGCCGTTCGAGACGTGGGATGCGATCGGCGTCCGTGCTTCCGCGGAGCGGATGAAGTCGGAAGGGTTGTTCGTGCCTGCGTGGGTTGACGAGTGGTTGGCTGCGGGGAATGAGACGTTTTATAAGAGCGACGGGGGCAAAATGTTTTACGTTTCGAATGGCGGATTTGCGCGGTTGGAGCGGTCGGAGAGGGAAATTTCGCTTCGGGAGTGCAAGTCGGATCCGGGCAGGGTGATCCGTTCCAACGCGGGCGCATCCTTGATCGACATCGGTGACGATGTGGCGTGTTTGGAGTTTCATTCGCCGAACAACGCGATCGCCGGGGATATTTTGACGATGATCGCGCAGAGCGCCGAAGAAGTTCGCCGCAATTGGCGGGGGCTTGTCGTCGCGAACGAGGGACGCAATTTTTGCGTCGGCGCGAACTTAATGCTGCTGTTGATGGAGGCGCAGGACGAAGCTTGGGATGAGGTGGACCGGATCATCAAGATGTTCCAAGACTCTATGATGGCGTTGAAGAGGCTGGAGAAGCCGGTCGTGGCCGCTCCGCATCGGATGACGCTCGGGGGAGGCGTGGAAGCGTGTTTGCCGGCGGATGCGGTGTTGTTCTCTGCGGAGACGTATTACGGGTTGGTTGAGACGGGCGTCGGATTGATTCCGGCCGGCGGCGGCTGCAAAGAGATGGCGCTTCGCGTCTCGTCGGCGGCGCTGTCTCCGGAGGACGATTTGCAGCCTGCGATCAACAAGGCGTTCGAGACGATTGCGATGGCGAAGGTGACGACGAGCGGCGCGAACGCGCGCGATCTCGGTTATATGCGGGACGGCGATCGCGTTGTCGTGAACGAGTCGCACCGTGTGTATGAGGCCAAACGGATGGTGCTCGCGCTCGACGCCGCCGGGTATGCGCTGCCGCCTGAGGAGAAGATTCGCGTCGTCGGCCGAGACGGGAAGGCGGTGCTTCAGATGGGGGCGTATACGATGCGTCAAGGCGGATATATCAGCGATCACGATCTGCTGATCGCGGGGAAGCTGGCGCACGTGCTGTGCGGGGGCGACGTTCCATCCGGCGCTTCGGTAAGCGAGCAGTATTTGCTCGATTTGGAGCGCGAAGCTTTCTTAAGCCTATGCGGGGAACCGAAAACGCAGGCGCGCATGCAGCACATGCTTGCCAAAGGCAAGCCGTTGCGGAATTAAGGGGGGTGTACCGGTTATGAGTTATTTTTCGAATGTGCGCAGGGAAGCCGTCATCGTGTCGGTTGCCCGGACGGCGGTCGGCAAGGCGAAGAAAGGCTCGCTCGCGCAAACGCGGGCGGAAGATATGGGGCGCGTCGTGTTGAACGCGGTTATAGACCGTGCTGCGGCCGGCGACGGAGGCGGGACTGGCGGCGGCGGTGGCGTGGTCGGCGGTGGCGTCGGAGTGCGGAAGGAAGACGTGGACGATATTATTATCGGCTGCGCGATGCCTGAAGGGGAGCAAGGGCTGAACTTCGCCCGGATCATGTCGCTTTATGCGGGTTATCCTTCGACGGTGCCGGCGATTACGATTAACCGGTTTTGCTCATCGGGGCTGCAGTCGATCGCGTTCGCGGCGGAGCGCATTATGCTCGGCGCGGCCGACATTGTGATCGCGGGCGGGGTGGAGAGCATGAGCCACGTGCCGATGGCAGGCTTCAAACCCGCTCCGCATCCGGACATAGTGGCTTCGATGCCGCAAGTATACATGGGCATGGGGCACACGGCGGAGGAAGTGGCGCGCCGGTTTGGGATATCGCGGGAGGATCAGGACCGGTTCGCGGTCGAGTCGCACCGCAAAGCGGCTGCGGCTATCGAAGCGGGGCGTTTCCGGGACGAAATCGTGCCGATGACGGCGCGGCTTGCGGAGGTGGAAGATGCGGACGGCGGCGGCAAGGTGCGGGAACGCGTCTTTACGTTCGACACCGATGAAGGCGTTCGTCCGGATACGTCGCTCGAAGCGCTGTCGGGGCTGCGCCCGGCCTTTGCCGCCGGAGGCACCGTAACCGCCGGCAATACGTCGCAGATGAGCGACGGCGCGGCGGCTGTGCTGGTGATGAGCCGCGAACGCGCCGAGGCGCTCGGGTTGAAGCCTCTTGCAGCGTTCAAATCATACGCGCTTGCCGGCGTCGATCCGGAAATTATGGGCGTCGGCCCGGTGGAAGCGATCCCGAAAGCGCTGCGGATGGCGGGGATCGCGCAGGATGACGTCGATTTGTTTGAAATCAACGAAGCGTTCGCCGCGCAGTGCGTTCACGTTGTGCGCGCTCTCGGGATCGACGAGTCGAAGGTGAACGTGAACGGCGGCGGGATCGCGCTCGGCCATCCGCTCGGCTGCACCGGCACGAAGTTGACCGCTACGCTCGTGCACGAGCTGCGCCGCCGCGGCGGCGGGACCGGCGTCGTGTCAATGTGCATCGGCGGCGGAATGGGCGCGGCCGGCGTGTTTGAAGTGTACGGCGCGGAGTAGGCGGTTGCCGGCCGATCTTGCCGCTGTGGCCGCTGCAACTATCGCCCCCTAACCGGGGAAACTCCGGTTACGGCGCACAATTTCGGCCAACTATCGCCCCCTAACCGGAAAATCTCCGGTTACAGCGCACAATTTCGGCCAACTATGGCCTCCTAACCGGAGAAACTCCGGTTACGGCGCATAATTTCGGCCAACTATCGCCCCCTAACCGGAGAAACTCCGGTTACGGCGCACAATTTCGGCCAACTATCACCTCCTAACCGGAGAAACTCCGGTTACGGCGCACAATTTCGGCCCACTATCACCTCCTAACCGGAGAAACTCCGGTTACGGCGCATAATTTCGGCCACCTATCGCCCCCTAACCGGAGAAACTCCGGTTACGGCGCACCATTTCGGCCAACTATCACCTCCTAACCGGAGAAACTCCGGTTACGGCGCACAATTTCGGTCAACTATGGCCTCCTAACTGGAGGAACTCCGGTTACGGCCAGCGGAAAAACTCACACTACAACGGAAATACGTGTGTGTTTGCAGCAAGCGAATAAATTCCCGTTACACCGCCGCACCCGAGTAACCATCTGTAATCCCCCGCAAAGGAGAGGATCGATCCCATGACCAACAACAACCGTATCCTAGGCGGCAGCTTCGTCATTGAAGATGTCGCCCCCGAACTCGTCACCGCGCCTGAAGATTTCAGCGAAGAACAAATGATGTTCGCGGAGACGACCCGCGACTTCGTCCAGCAGGACGTCCTCCCGCACGACGAAGAAATCGAGAAGCTTAACTACGGGCTGACGGTCAAGCTCATGCGCAAAGCCGGCGAGCTTGGCCTGCTCGGGGCGGACGTGCCGGAGCAATACGGCGGTCTCGGCCTCGACAAGGTGAGCTCCACCGTTATCAGCGAAAATCTCGCGAAGGCGTCCTCCTTCGCGCTGTCGATCGGCGCCCACGTCGGCATCGGCACGCTGCCTATCGTCTTCTTCGGCACCGAGCAGCAAAAACAAAAATACTTGCCCAAGCTCGCCACCGGCGAACTGATCGCCGCATACTGCCTCACCGAACCGTCGTCCGG
Source organism: Paenibacillus alkalitolerans (assembly GCF_016482785.1). GTDB lineage: Bacteria > Bacillota > Bacilli > Paenibacillales > YIM-B00363 > Paenibacillus_AE > Paenibacillus_AE alkalitolerans. Next base: position 25,821 of record NZ_JAEMXM010000004.1, read on the forward strand.
CTCCGATGCCCTCGGCGCGAAGACGACCGCAAGATTGAGCGAAGACGGCAAGCATTGGATTCTAAACGGCAGCAAAATTTATATCACCAACGGCGGATTCGCCGATGTCTTCATCGTCTATGCAAAGATTGACGGCACGGATTTCTCGGCGTTTATCGTCGAAAGAAACACACCCGGATTCACCACCGGTCCCGAAGAGAAGAAAATGGGCATCAAAGGCTCCTCCACCGTGCCGCTCTACTTCGAGGACGCCCGCATTCCGGCGGAAAACCTGCTCGGCGAGCCCGGCAAAGGCCACCTGATCGCGTTCAACATCCTCAACATCGGCCGTTTCAAGCTCGGCGCAGGCTGCCTCGGCGGAGCGAAAGAAGCCATAACCCTCGCAAGCAAATACGCCAACACGCGGACGCAGTTCGGCAAGCCGATCTCAAGCTTCCCCCTCATCGGCAAAAAGCTCGCCGACATGAACATCCGAACTTACGTCATGGAAAGCGTCGTATATCGCACCGCCGGACTCATAGACAGCATCCTCAAAGACTTGGACTACGGCGCTCCAGACGCGGGCCTGAGATCGGCTAAAGGGATCGCCGAATACGCGCTCGAATGCTCCATCAACAAAGTGTTTGCTTCCGAAGCGCTCGATTTTGTCGCCGATGAAGGCGTGCAAATCCACGGGGGATACGGATACGTGCAAGAATACAAAATCGAACGCATCTACCGCGACTCCCGCATTAACCGCATCTTCGAAGGAACGAACGAGATCAACCGGCTGTTGATCCCCGGCACGCTGCTGAAGAAAGCGATGAAGGGCGAGCTTCCCCTCATGCAGAAGGCGCAGCAATTCCAGAGCGAGCTGCTCTCGCTGACACCGCCCGCGTCGCATGAAGGAACACTGCAGCAGGAAACGCACCTCGTGAACATGATGAAGAACATTTTTCTCATGGTCGGCGGGATCGCGGTGCAAAAATACGGCGTCAATCTGGAGAAAGAGCAGGAGGCGCTGAGCAGCTTGGCGGACCTCATGATCCTCATCTACGCTGCAGAAAGCGCGCTGCTGCGCACAAAGAAACGCATCGGCGCCGCGGGCGAGGACAAAAGTCAAACAGCGATCCAAATGACCCAAGTATATGTGCAGGAAGCGTTCGACCGCGCCGAGTCCATCGCTAAAGAAGCGCTTGCCGCCATGGCCGAAGGCGATACGCTGCGCACCCAATTGTCCGTTCTAAAGAAGCTCTCCCGCTACCAGCCCGTGAATACGGTGGCGTTGAAGCGGCAAATTGCGGCACGCGTCATTCAAACGGAAAAATACGTCGGTTAAGGTTAAGCGGCGCAAACAATGTCCTACAGCGAATGCGAATGCATACTGTTACGCCGTCTGCGGCGGAAAGGGATGAGAAAGCGTTATGGAAACGTACAAACCGTGGCTCGCATCCTATCCCGACGAAATCGCTCCGACATATTACTACCCGAAGCACAATGTCGCGAAATTTTTGCTGGATGCCGCGGACGGCCATCCGTCACGTCCGGCATTGGAGTTTTTAGGCAAAAGGCTCACATACCGCCGGCTGAGGGAAGCGGCTTACCGTTTTGCCAACGGTTTAAGGAGGCTTGGCATCGGCAAAGGGGACCGTGTCGCAGTCATGCTCCCCAACTGTCCCCCGGCCGTCATCGCCTATTTCGGCACTCTGTTGGCGGGCGCCATTGTCGTACAGACGAACCCGCTTTATAAAGAGAACGAACTGAAGCACCAGCTCGCCGACTCCGGCGCGAAAGCGATCGTGACGCTGGATTTGCTGTTTAAGCGGGTTCAGACCGTTTTGCCGCGCACGGATCTGCGCCACGTCATTATCGCTTCGATCGCGGACTATTTACCTTTTCCCAAGAACTTGTTATACCCGGTCAAAATGAAGCGCGAAGGCCAACAAGTCAATATTCCCTACAGCGACGACGTATTATCTTTCAAAACGTTTCTCTCGCGCTCCCCGGCGTCCCCCGTCGACGAAAAGGTCGATCCGGAAAAAGATATAGCGCTGCTGCAGTACACGGGCGGAACGACGGGCATCGCCAAAGGCGTCATGCTCACGCATCGCAACCTGGTCGCCAACACGTATCAAATCAGCAACTGGTGCTATAAAGCGGAGGAGGGAAAGGAGAGGTTTTTGGCGGCGCTGCCGCTGTTTCACGTGTTCGGTTTGACGGTGCTTATGAATCAAGCGGCGCTTCGCGCGGGCATGCTCATATTGCTGCCCAGGTTCGAGACGGAGACGGTGCTGAAGACGATTCACCGCTTGAAGCCGACTATCTTCCCCGGCGCGCCGACGATGTACATTGCTCTGTTGAACCACCCCCGCATCCGCGAATACGATTTGTCGTCCGTCAACGTGTGCGTCAGCGGTTCGGCTCCGCTGCCGCTTGAAGTTCAGGAGCGGTTCGAAGAGCTGTCCGGCGCCCGGCTGATCGAAGGGTACGGATTGACGGAAGCGTCCCCCGTCACGCACGCCAATCCGATTTGGGGACGGCGCAAAATCGGAACGATCGGCATCCCGTTCCCGGACACGGAAGCGAAGATCGTCGATCCGGACACGGGAGAAGAGAAAGCGGCCGGTGAAATCGGCGAGCTGATCGTCCGCGGGCCGCAGGTGATGGCGGGGTACTGGAACCGGCCGGACGAGACGGAGAAGGTGCTGAAGGACGGATGGCTGTACACCGGCGACATGGGAAAGATGGATGCGGACGGGTATTGCTCCATCGTCGACCGGAAGAAAGAGATGATCATTGCGAGCGGGTTCAAAATATATCCCCGCGAAATCGAAGAGGTGCTTTACGAGCATCCGGCCGTCAAGGAAGGCGTCGTTGCGGGCGTGCCGGACAAATACCGCGGCGAGACGGTCAAGGCGTATGTGGTGTTGAAGGACGGGGCGGAATTGACGGGACCGGAGCTTGAGACGTGGTGCAGGCAGCGGCTCGCATCTTACAAAGTTCCGCGCCTGTACGAGTTCCGCGATTCTCTGCCGAAGACGATGATCGGCAAAGTGCTGCGCCGCGCGCTGATCGAGGAGGAGCGCGCCCGCATCGCCGAGGAGGACGCCGCCGCCGCGGCTGAGGAGGAGCGGTAGTTTAAGGGACTTTCGCGTACTTATTTGCCTGCATAACAGTCACATCATTAGCACATAAGGGATTTTGAAGGTCTTATTTCTTCGCATTCACACAATTTCGGGCATTTTCCGATAAAATAAGCGGCCAAAAATCCCTTAGTGCATCCTCGGCCGGTATTCGTGCTTCAAAATAAGTACGTGCATATCCCTTATTTTGTGTTGAGGCCCTGCAGGCGAGCGCTTGCGGGGCATTTTCATACCGGGGTACAATGGTGCCATCCAAATATCGCTAATAATAACGGAGGGACTGGATTGGAGCATAAAGAGAGCATTGAGCGGGAAGCATGGTTTGCGCAATTGGCCGAACGCGCGAAGGGCACGTTCTGGGAGTTGATCGGCTGCAAGGTGGAAGCCGTCGAACCCGGCCGCGCCGTCGTCGCGTTGGATGCGCAGCAGCATCACTTGAACGGCATCGGCATCGTTCACGGCGGGGTACTTTCGTCGCTGCTGGACAACGCGATGGGGATCGCCGCAATGAGCGCGAGGCCCGGGGAGAGCACCGTGACGACAAATTTGAACGTCCACTTTGTAGCGCCGCTCGGCACCGGGAAGCTTATTGCGACCGCTACGGTGCTGCACCAGTCGCGTTCGACGCTGACGGTCCAAGCGACCGTTCAAGACGATGCCGGCAAGACCGGCTCGATCGGAACAGGCAGCTTTCGCGTCATTCCGCACCGCTGAACAGGAAGATGATGTCCATTGGAATCGCTGTATGCTTTTCGCGGGGAGCTTTAAGACTGTATTGTTGCGCTCCTGGTGGTGGCAAAGCGGGGGCTCCAGTGGTACAATAAGTCAAAATGTTTCCGCTTATGCGCATATCAAGGAGGAGAAAACCAAGTGACATCAACTGTCAACAAGTCCGTGGAACAATTGTCTATCGATACGATCCGCACGCTCGCGATCGATGCGATCGAGAAAGCGAAGTCCGGCCACCCGGGAATGCCGATGGGGGCGGCGCCGATGGCGTATGAGCTTTGGTCCAAATTTATGGCTCACAATCCGTCCGAGCCAAGTTGGGTGAACCGCGACCGTTTCGTATTGTCTGCGGGCCATGGGTCCATGCTGCTGTACAGCTTGCTTCACCTGTTCGGCTATGACCTTCCTATGGAGGAAATCAAGCAGTTCCGTCAATGGGGTTCGAAGACGCCGGGTCATCCCGAATTCGGCCATACGCCGGGCGTGGACGCAACGACGGGTCCGCTCGGACAAGGCCTTGCGATGGCTGTCGGGATGGCGATGGCCGAAGCCCACACGGCTGCGGTATATAATCGCGACGGCTTCAACATTATGGATCACTTCACATATGTCGTCTGCGGCGACGGCGACTTGATGGAGGGCATCTCCAGCGAGGCCGCTTCGCTTGCGGGGCATCTGAAGCTGCGCAAATTGGTCGTTCTGTACGATTCGAACGATATTTCGCTGGACGGAGACTTGAACCTGGCGTTCTCCGAGCATGTGGCCGACAGGTTTAAAGGCTACGGCTGGAACGTGCTGCGCGTGGAGGACGGCAACGATTTGCCCGAGATCAACAGGGCTTTGGCGGCGGCGCAGAAGAGCGACATGCCGACGTTGATCGAGGTGAAGACGGTCATCGGATACGGCTCGCCGAATAAGGCGGGCAAGGGCGGCCACGCGGGACCGCACGGTTCGCCGCTCGGCGCCGATGAAGCGAAGCTGACGAAGCAAGCGTACCAATGGCCGCATGAAGAGTTCCATGTCCCCGAGGAAGTGCGCTCGCATTTCGCCGGATTGAAGGCGAAGGGCGAGGCGGCGCAGAAAGCATGGGACGAGCTGTTCGCCAAATACAAGTCGGCTCATCCGGAGCTGGCGCGGCAATTCGAGCAGGCGTTCGCCGGCGAGCTTCCGGACGGCTGGGACGCGGACATTCCGGCGTTCTCGCCCGAGGATAAGCCGCTTGCGACCCGTGCCGCTTCCGGTAAAGTGATGAACGCGATTTCTCCGAAGTTCCCTGCGTTCTTCGGCGGTTCCGCCGACTTGGAATCGTCGACGAATACGCACTTGAACGATACGGGCACATTCCACGCCGAGGATTACTCCGGCCGCAACGTCTACTTCGGCGTGCGCGAATTCGCGATGGGCGCGGCGATGAACGGCATGGCGCTGCACGGCGGCGTGCGCCCGTTCGGCGGAACGTTCTTCGTGTTCTCCGACTATTTGCGCCCGGCCATTCGTCTTGCCGGCATACAGAAGCTTCCGGTCGTATACGTGTTCACGCACGATTCGATCGCGGTCGGCGAGGACGGCCCGACGCACGAGCCGGTCGAGCAATTGCCGGCGCTCCGCACGATGATCGGCATCACCGTGCTGCGCCCGGCAGATGCGAACGAGACAGCGGCGGCATGGCGCTACGCGCTTGCACAGAAAGAGCAGCCGGTCGCGCTCATCCTGACGCGCCAAAACCTGCCCGTGCTTGCAGGCACGACGGAGCTCGCACGCGACGGACTCGCGCGCGGCGCTTACGTGCTATCGGACGCACCAGCCGGCGTGAAGCCTGTCGCGCAAATCATCGCGACCGGTTCGGAAGTGTCGCTCGCCGTCGCCGCGCAGAAGCTGCTCGCTGACGAAGGCATCAACGTCCGCGTGATCTCGATGCCTAGCCCCGGGCTGTTCGATGCACAACCGCGCGAGTACCGCGACTCGGTTGTGCTGCCGGACGTGAAGGCGCGCCTCGCCGTAGAGATGGCCTCCCCGTTCGGGTGGCACAAGTACGTCGGCGACGCCGGCGACGTGCTCGGCATCACGACATACGGCGCCTCCGCGCCGGGTCCGAAGGTAGTGGAAGAGTACGGCTTCACCGCTGCGAACATCGCCGCGAAAGTGAAAGCTTTGTTGAAGTAAATTAAACATCACGCACGCGTGAAGCACACGCCGTTCGCCCTGATATGGGGCGGACGGCGTATTTTTTTGGCGGACCCGCTCTATTGAAGCTGTCGCGATTAAAGTTTTGTTGCCGTTATTCGAGATCAACAATCGAAAGGATGTGCCTGTGATGAACAAGGAACAAGTGGAGCAGTTTGAGAAAGCGCATAAAGAGTGGTTGGAGTCGCACAAGCGGAGGAGAACCGGCGACCGTCTGAAGCGTCTGGAAGAAGGCCACGACTATTTGGAGAAGCTTTTTCTGAAAAACATATGGTGGCCCGCGTTCACAAGTTTCGACGATTTACACCCTGAGTATGAAGTGCGCGATTACAACGACGGCAAACGTTATCTGGATCATGCATATAAGCCGTTGTCAACGAAACTCGTATTGGAAGCGGACGGTTTTAACCCTCATATCAGAGATGTGGACAGATGGGTCCACGCCGACAACTTGCTCCGGGACTCCCATCTGATTGCGGACGGATGGACGGTGGTACATTATTCGTCCGACGTGATTAAATATCGGCCTAGACAAGCTCAGCAGCTGCTTCGGCAAATCGTGTGGGGACGCGAGGGTAAACATGAAGGAGCGAAGTTGTCGCTGAAGGAAAAAGAGCTGCTTCGTTTTGCACGGATGAAAGGAGCGCCGATTGCACCGGTGGAAATCTCCGCATATTTGGACGTCAGCAAAAATACGACGGTACGAATACTTAAAGAACTGCTGGATAAGCAGCTTGTGAAGCCCGTTGACGCCGGGAAGCTCCGTATACGTTACTACGAATTAACTCGAATGGGGAGAGAGATCATCCTGTAAGGTCAATTATTGACCCTATTGTTTGCGAAAGGATCAAAAATTGACCCTATCAAGTTCATTTGAGCTTCGGAAATAGAAGATTCAGAGTGGATAAGGTCAAAAACTGAGCCTATTTGCGCAGATAATAGCCGCAAGAGAAGAAATAAGGCCAAAAACTGACCTTATTCGGAAAGATAGGGTCAATTTTTGACCTTATTGGAGCGATGGCAAGGTCTACCGGCGATGAGCGGAGTTCTACAGACCGTACCGGCACTATGCCGCACTTACACATCACACTACCTACTCTACCGCAGCTCATTAGTGGGCCATAAGTTGTAAGTCAATTGCTGATATATACCTATTTTATAAAGGAAAATGGCAGATATTTGTCGAATTTTAACCTAATATATGCGAATTCAGTGAAAGAAAGATAATAAAATTATCGAAAAATGACATGATATGGGACTTTTGTAGTGGTTATCCCACGCAATTTAATATATACTCCATTTCTGGAGGTGCTTTTCCAGAATTAGTTCTTGAGGTCTGGGAATATCGTTTCATGCACTTTGAAAACTACATAATTAGGAGGAAGAGTACAATGCATCCACGAGCAGGAAAACGTAGGCTCAGCTTATTGCTCGTCTTTTCGCTGCTGTGCACGCTGCTGATGCCATTGACGGCATTCGGCGTTGAAACCGCACAGTTTAAAGACACAGCCGATTCCTACGCGCAACAAGAAATTCAGGCTTTGGCCGACGCCGGTATCATATCCGGTTACGAGGATAACACGTTCCGGCCCCGCGATGCTATAACTCGCGCGGAGCTTGCCAAAATTATCGTTTTATCCTTGGGTCTGAAGGAAAATCCGGAAAAAGCGGCTTCTTTTCAAGACGTCGGAGCTAATGCCTGGCACCGTGGTTATGTAGGTGCATTAGTTGAGTCCGGAATTACTCAAGGCACTTCACCTACAACATTTTCTCCAAAGAACAAAGTGACCCGTGAAGAGCTTGCGGTCTTCTTCATTCGGGCAATGGGTTTGGAGGAAACTGCCGGGAAATTGGAAGCCGACGCTACGTTGGCCGACCTGAACGAAGTTTCGGATTGGGCGAAGGCTCATGTATCGCTCGCTTTCAAGATTGGCTTTATTAATGGCGTTGAGACGGAAGGCGCACTGAAGTTCAGTCCTAAAGAATACGCCGAACGTCAAGCGCTTGCGCGTCTTGCTTACGAGTTTAAGACGAACGGTTCGACGTTTGTGGAGAAGGCAAAGGAGATTGCGGGCGAAAAGCTCGAGGAGACCGCTAATGAAACGCCGTCTACCATTCCTTCGAGTGACAGAAGCCAGAAGTTTACCGTGGATTCGGTACAAGCTCTTGATAACAGTACGGTTGAAGTTACTTTGAATGCAGACATTAAAAAAACCGTTTATGTTAAAGAGTTCGGCATTGACGGGGGCTTGTCGATTGTAAACGCTGAAGCGAAGGCTGGGACGAATACGGTAGTTTTAACTACCAGCCCTCAAACCGTCGGTCAAACCTACAAGCTTTCTTATAACGGTGAGGATACAGGAAAAACGTTCGTAGGTAAAGCGACTGCTTTGTCTGCGATTGACGCTTCAACTTACACGGGAAGCTTCACAGTAACTAAAGCGGGCACATTCGGTCCTGCTTCCGGAACGGCTAAAATCGACGGTAATCTCTATGTCGAAGCTGCGGACGTCGTTCTGCAGAATACGGTCATTACCGGTAATCTCGTGTTAGGCGAACAGATCGGTGAAGGTGACGTCACACTGAAAAAAGTTACTGTTAACGGACAAACCGTAGTAAGCGGCGGCGGTCAGAACAGTATACATCTTCAAGATACTGTAATGGTAAGCATTATCGTAGACAAGCGGACCGGAGCGGTTCGCCTGGTTGTGGAAGGCGAAACGACCGTTCAACAGGTAACGCTCCAATCGGATGTCATTCTTGAAGAGTCCGAAACGCTTACGCTGGGCGGCTTCCAAAATGTAAGTCTTGCAAACAACATGCCTGCGAACTCTACTGTCACGCTGCGAGGTACTTTTGAAACGGTAGATGTTTACGCCACAAATATCGCGGTGAGCATCCCTTCCGGATTTGTTAATGCTCTTAATGTAAGAGCTGAAGCGGCCAATGCTGCCATTGACTTGGGTAATGCCACAATTGCTTCTTTGGTCTTGGACGCGATTGCCGCAATTACGGGAACCGGTATTGTGGAGAACGCACAAATTAATGTTTCCGGAACGAGCTTCGAGCGCATGCCGAATCAAGTTCACTTAGGCGAAGGAGTCGAAGGGCCTGGCCAATCGGAACCTTCTGAGAATAGCAATCAACTGCGGTACATTACCGTTTCGAACGGCGCAATCGGATTAACATTTAACCGCACGATAACAGATGCGCTACATGGCGACTTTAACGTAAGCGCAACATTAAACGGACAAGCTTATCAGTTAGAAGATTTGGTATATCACGGCGTGGAGCAGAAATTCACTTTCAAATCGCTTCCGGCGGACCAACATGCTTTGAAATTGTTGAAGATAACGGTTGCACCGGCTCCGAGCTCAACGAAGTTCCTCGGTTCCAAAACAGCGGAAATAACGATTACCGGTTTTGAAGGTACGATTACCGACGTCGACCACCGACCGGTTATCGGAATGACTATCAAATTCAGAGCAGGTATCGGCAGTACGGTTGGACCGGTTGTTTCTGCTGTGACTACGGATGCCAACGGCCGTTACAAAGTAACGCTTCCTCCTGGTTCCTACACCGGCGAAATTTCGGGAGATGGATTCATAGTAACGTACTTAGTCGGCGTAGCGGCAACCAATGCGTATAATATGTCCGAAAACGCGACTGCGATCCGTATCGCCGCTGCGGAAGAAACACGCATCGTACTTGTATGGGGCGAAAATCCACGGGATTTGGATTCTCACTTGGTCGGCCCTCGGCCGGACGCTGCGGATGAATTCCATACGTGGTATGGCAACGAAAAGTATTTTTATAACTCGGTTCTATATGATGATTTAGATCTTGATGACGTCAGCTCATATGGACCGGAAACGACAACCATCCGTCATGATGTGAACGGTACTTATCGTTTCTATGTTCATCATTATTCCGGCTCTCAAACTACAAGAACATCAGGAGCCGAGGTAAGAGTATATCGCGGAAACAGCACGGAGCCCGTTCGTACGTATCGCGTACCCGCCGGAGAAGGCTCCGAGCGTTACTGGGCCGTATTTGAAATGACGGTGAGCGATTCCGGCGTTTCCTTTACCGAGATCAATCAATTGTTCGGCACGGAGACGGAAGCTCGCGGTCCGAAAGTCAATGTGGCTACGGTAGATTCGAGCATCTATATGGTAAACCATTCGACCGGCTCCATCTCCAATGTTCCTGCCGGAACGCCAGTTGAATCCTTCAAACTGGGATTGACCCCTGCTCACGCAGCGGCATTCCAAGTATTCGAGGGTGACGGAGTTACGGTGAAAACAGGAACCATCGCCTCAGGAGATAAAGTGATAGTAACGGCTGCCAACGGAATTACGAAGAAAACGTATACGATCACAGTGGCAACTGTTCTTCCGCCGGCTACGGTAACCGGGCTGGTGTATGACAGTTCTGTAACCGTAACGAGCGCCACTTATCAGTTCTCGCTTTCGGCCAACTTCAGCGACGGTTCGTTCGCGGATGTGACGAATTGGGCAACGTGGACCAGCAGTGCGGCGAACGTAGCGACGGTTAATGAAAGCAACGGATTGTTGACCGCGGTGTCGAACGGCAGCACGGTAGTTTCGGCAACGTACGGCGGATTGACAGCCACTTTCAATGTTACGGTTAACGCATTCCCGACAGTAACGATGAACGTTTACAGCGCCCTTACATCGGGTGACGCATCCGTTACGCAAAGCGTATACGGTCCTCTTGCCAAGAATGGAAACGATCAATATGTAATTCCTGCAATCGTTCTTGACTCTGACCTAGGTTATTTAGTAGTACGGCTTAGCGATACTGTAGGAAGCAACACAGTGAACGGTACGCTCGACTTTAGTCAAGCAACGGTCACAATAACGCCTGCCGGAGGATCGCCTGCAACAGTAACATCTTCTGTTTATCAATCGGCTTCATTGGTTATCCAAGCAAGCGATTTGCGGCAATCTGGAAGCTACGGCATTACCATTTCCGGCGTGAAGAAAACTGAGAATTCTCAGATTTACGTTGTGAATGACTTAATGTTCGTCGTCTTCAGAGAATAACGCCAAAGAAAAGCCCGTCCATCCCATTCCGCAGCCCTATTGGGGCTAGCGACGGGAGGACGGGCTTTTTATTTCCTCTCGGGCGTTGAATAGGCCTATCTCACATCCGCCGCCGCCGCCGCTTTCTGCCGCAAATAATCTTCGAGCTTCAATCGTACGTACGGCGGCAGTCCCGACAACATGCAGCCGTACCGGAACATGTCCCCGTCGTTCGTCACCCGGATCACTTTGGCGGTGATGGGCGGCAGCTCCGCTTCGCGCGGGAAGTGGATGACGACGAACATATCGGCAGCCAGCGGAAATTTCGAACGGATCTGCAGCCCGCCTTCGGATAAGTCATACATCTGCGCGTCGATTTGCTGTCCGGAGAATGCTCCTTCTTGCTCCCACTGATACACGGAAATTTGAAGATCGATATTGATCGGAACCCGTGGTTTTTTGCGCCGATCCTGCTCTCCGGCATCGGCCCCGGCGGCACCCGCGCCCGCAGTCGAGGACGCCGCCGCCTGATCATCCGCTTTCCGCCGCTCCACCTTCAGATCGATCCAGTCCTCGTAGCATTGAATGACCGAGCTCAAGTCCAAGTCGCCCAACCCTTTGCTGTAACCCATCTGAAACAGGCTTTTCGCGTTCTCGAGCATAGGCGCCGGCACGCTTAAATCGTTCGCCAATCCCGAGCCGAGAATCAAATCCTTAAGCATGAATTTCAATGAAAACTGAATGCTGAAATCGCGATCCAATATTTTGTCGCCCTTCAGCTCCGCTTGACGGCTGTTTGCGCCGCCTCCGCGAACGATTTCCAAAAACTTCTCCGGATCGATCCCCGACTTCGCCGCAATCGAAAGTCCCTCTGCAAGCGCCGCCGCATGAATGCCGACCATCGCGTTATGCGCCAGCTTCGCGTACGCTCCGGAGCCGGAAACGCCCATATGGATGATTTTTCTGCCCATGGCCGACAATATGTCCCGCGCACCGTCCAGCGCTTCGGATTTTCCGCCGACCATAAACAGCAGCGTTCCGTCAATGGCGGCCGGTGTGCTGCCTGTTACCGGAGCATCCAAGAAATCGGCGAGATGATCCTCCATATCGCTTGCGATTCTGCGAACCAGTCCGGGCGAGATCGTGCTGCTGTCGATTACGGTAACGCCCGGCCGGATGCCGCTGAATATCCCGTTGGAACCGTAGTATACTTCTTCGACCGACCGGTCGTCGCCAAGCATCGTAATGACAACATCCGCGTCGCGCAACACGTCCCGAGGCGTCGAAGCCGTCTCGGCCCCAAGTCCGGCAAGCTTCTCCGCTTTGGAGCTTGTTCGATTATAAGCAATGACGCTGTAACCCTTCTTCAGCAAATTTTCCGCCATCGGAAACCCCATGGTTCCTAAACCGATGAAACCGACTGCGCGCATAAAGACACCTCCGCTATCAAATAATTCCATTCTACCATCTAACAGAAAGCGTGTGAACCGACGAGAGAGAGAGAGAGAGAGAGAGAGAGAGAGAGAGAGAGAGAGAGAGAGAGAGAGAGAGAGAGAGAGAGAGAGAGAGAGAGAGAGAGAGAGAGAGAGAGAGAGAGAGAGAGAGAGAGAGAGAGAGAGAGAGAGAGAGAGAGAGAGAGAGAGAGAGAGAGAGAGAGAGAGAGAGAGAGAGAGAGAGAGAGAGAGAGAGAGAGAGAGAGAGAGAGAGAGAGAGAGAGAGAGAGAGAGAGAGAGAGAGAGAGAGAGAGAGAGAGAGAGAGAGAGAGAGAGAGAGAGAGAGAGAGAGAGAGAGAGAGAGAGAGAGAGAGAGAGAGAGAGAGAGAGAGAGAGAGAGAGAGAGAGAGAGAGAGAGAGAGAGAGAGAGAGAGAGAGAGAGAGAGAGAGAGAGAGAGAGAGAGAGAGAGAGAGAGAGAGAGAGAGAGAGAGAGAGAGAGAGAGAGAGAGAGAGAGAGAGAGAGAGAGAGAGAGAGAGAGAGAGAGAGAGAGAGAGAGAGAGAGAGAGAGAGAGAGAGAGAGAGAGAGAGAGAGAGAGAGAGAGAGAGAGAGAGAGAGAGAGAGAGAGAGAGAGAGAGAGAGAGAGAGAGAGAGAGAGAGAGAGAGAGAGAGAGAGAGAGAGAGAGAGAGAGAGAGAGAGAGAGAGAGAGAGAGAGAGAGAGAGAGAGAGAGAGAGAGAGAGAGAGAGAGAGAGGCGAACTAACAAAAAGCGTGTGAGACGAAAGAGGGGTGAACGGCGGGCCGTCCGAATACTTGCAATGTAACAAAGCGTTACAGTATGCTTGAAAAAGATTCAGAAAGAACCTTACGGAGGAGGATCATACGTGACTATGCCTGTTAGATACGATTATAAACCCGCGCTTCCATTTGTAGGGCGGCACGAGCTGGATTATGCGGCCGGTGCGGTTCGTCTCGCTCACGACATGCTTCACAACGGGTCGGGAGCCGGTTCCGACTATCTCGGTTGGGTGGAACTGCCGACCAACTACGACAAAGAGGAATTCGGACGCATTCAAGCGGCGGCGCGCAACATCAGAGACGACTCCGACGCGCTCGTCGTCATCGGCATCGGCGGATCGTACTTGGGTGCGCGCGCCGCAATCGAAATGCTGACGCACCAGTTCGGAGCGCATCTGGATAAACAAACCCGCAACGCGCCGAACATTTTTTATGCAGGAAATAACATCTCGTCTACATATATGGCGCAGCTGCTGCAAGCGCTGGAAGGCAAGGACTTCTCCGTCAACGTCATCTCCAAGTCGGGAACGACGACCGAGCCGGCGGTGGCGTTCCGGATTTTCAAAGAAGCGCTCGAGCGAAAATACGGCAAAGAGGGAGCTCGCAAGAGAATTTATGCAACGACGGACGCAAGCAAAGGCGCATTAAAGAAACTCGCAGACACCGAAGGCTACGAGACGTTCGTCATCCCGGACGACGTAGGCGGACGATACTCCGTGCTCACCGCCGTCGGCTTGCTGCCGATCGCCGTCGCGGGCGTCGACATCGAAGCGATGATGGCCGGCGCGGCGGATGCACAGCGGCTCTACGCAAACCCGAGCATCGAAGAAAATGAAAGCTACCAATACGCAGCCGTAAGAAACGCCCTCTACCGCAAAGGCAAAGCGATCGAGATTCTTGTCAATTACGAACCGAGCCTCCACTTCGTTTCCGAGTGGTGGAAACAATTGTACGGCGAGAGCGAAGGCAAGGACTTCAAGGGCATCTTCCCGGCAGCCGTCGATTTCAGTACGGACCTGCACTCCATGGGCCAATTCATCCAAGAAGGCGCCCGCAACCTGTTCGAGACGGTGCTCCAAGTCGGCAAAGTGCCGCTCGAACTGACCGTCCCGACCGATCCGGACAATGTGGACGGATTGAACTTCCTTGCCGGGCAAACGATCGACTACGTGAACAAGAAAGCGTTCCAGGGCACGCTCCTCGCTCATTCGGACGGCGGAGTGCCGAACACGGTGGTCACGCTCGCCGATCTGTCGCCCTACACGTTCGGACATTTGGTCTACTTCTTCGAGAAGGCGTGCGGCATCAGCGGCTACATGCTAGGCGTCAATCCGTTCGACCAGCCCGGCGTGGAAGCGTACAAAGTCAATATGTTCGCGCTGCTCGGCAAACCTGGCTACGAAGCGAAGAAGGCGGAGCTGGAAGCCCGGCTGCGCGATATGTAAGATTAAAAGCAAGACGGCGATTAGAGGAAGTTTTCTTGCAACATCAGAAAGGCGTGTTTGTCATAAAACTTTAACTTTCTGATGTTATAGCATAATATTAACGACACGCAGCTCATCGAATACGGTGGGCTGCTTTTTTCACAAGAGGAGAGATGCCAGCATGCTGCCTTATTACAAGACGGTCCGCTCATACGGAGAAGCTGAAATCGTGATCAAGCGGTCGAGATTTATCGGTTACGCCAAGGGGGCCGAGACGGAAGAGGAAGCCGCCGCTTTCATCGAGGAGATCAAACAACGTCACCGCATGGCCACCCATAACTGTTCGGCTTATGTCGTCGGGGAGCGCGACCAGCATCAGAAAGCTTCCGACGATGGGGAACCGAGCGGAACGGCGGGCAAGCCGATATTGGAAGTGATCAAAAACCAGCAGCTAAAAAATGTCGTCGTAGTCGTAACCCGGTATTTCGGCGGCATTATGCTCGGTGCGGGCGGCCTCGTACGGGCATATACCGACGGAGCGGTTGCGGGGTTGGCCGCAGCGCAGCCTGTATACCGCGTCCTGCATACGCCGGTTGAAGTGGAAATCGACTATACGTGGCACGGAAAGGTCGATAACGAGCTTCGAGGGAGAGGTGTGCTTGTAGAAGATACCCGATTTACGGATAAAGTTACGATTTTATGTATGCCGGTGTCGGGAGATGCGGAGCGTTTTATCGCCTGGATGACTGATTTGACACAAGGGCAAGGCATCGTTCGGACGTTGGAACCGGAATACCGCACGCATGAAGAAATCCCTCGCTAAAATAACGCATTAATGCGTTTACGCAAAAAAGTGTTGAAGCGTTAATGCGTCATACCGTATAATTATACAAACAGGAGGGATGACAGTGGCCAGAAGAGCGGTTGAACAAGAACTGAGCAGGGAGCGCATTTTATTTGCAGCGAGAGAGTTGTTTGTAACGCATGGGTACCGTGCCGTGTCCATGCGGAAGATCGCGCAAGAACTCGGGTATAGTCACGGTTCGATTTATTATTATTTTCAGGATAAAGCGGATTTGTTTTATGCATTGGTCGTCGAAGATTTCAATCTATTGATCTCGAAGCAATCCGAACTCTTATTGCGTATACAGAGGCGGGACATGGACGCGCTGAAACAGCTCATGTTCGAATTTATCCGCTTCGGACTGGAGAACCCGCATCATTACGAGATAATGTTCCTCATACGCGACAGCGAGCTTCAGCGGTTTTCCCGCAGCGAGCAGGCGAAAAGTTTGGATTTGTTCGCTTCAGTCGTGAGGGATGCCGTAACGAAGCATCCGAACCGGGAACATCTGCAATTTACATTGCCGTGGAATTTGTTCATGGCGCTGCACGGATTCATATCGTATTGCATTCATTTCGGCCAAAGCTTCGAAGAGGTGAAGCCGTTGGCGGAACAACACGTTGCCCTTCTTTGCAGGGCGCTTGAAACGGGAGGGTCGGCCGATGCTGAAGCAGGATACAGAGATATCGCCGAAACTGGAGTCAGCATTCGAATTGTTGGGTAAACGTTGGACCGGACAAATTATTCATGCACTGTTGAATGGACACCGGCGGTTTAAGGAAGTCGCGGACAAAGTCCCGGGGGTGAGCGACCGGATGCTGTCCGAACGGTTTAAAGAGCTGGAGGAAGCGGGAGTGGTCCGGCGTTACGTATATCCTGAAACGCCGGTCCGGATCGAATATGTCCTTACCGACAAGGGGGTCGCGTTAAAGCCGGTTATTGAAGAGATTCATAATTGGGCTCGCCGTCAGTAGCGTCGATTACGATCTCCACCCTGCGGATTCGATGCCTGTCCTTTTCCCGAATGATAAACTTATTCCCTTCGTACTGGATCTCCGATCCTTTCTTCGGTTCCGTCATTTGACTTAATAGCCATCCGCCGATCGTATCCGCATCTTCGTAATCGATACTGATTCCGTAGAAATCGCTGAGGTGCGTCAAGGAAACTTTGCCGTCCACCAGCAGCCGGCCGCTGCCGAGCGACTCGATTTCCAGCTTCTCCTCCGCGTCGAACTCGTCGCGAATTTCACCCACGATTTCCTCGAGGATGTCTTCAATCGTAATCAAACCCGATGTGCCGCCATACTCGTCGGTCAGGAGGGCCATATGCTCGCGCTTGGCTTGCATCATCTTCAGCAGTCTTTGCACATGAGTCATTTCGGGAACCGTCAGCACGGGATGTATGAACGACTCCAGCTTCACATTCGGGTCGTCGTCCAAGCCCAAGAAAAATTCCTTCGTATTGACGAAGCCGATAATTTGATCTTTGTTTTCTTTGGCGACGGGGAAACGGGTGTATTGCTCGCGCTTCATGATCGCGATGTTCTCTTCAAGCGGCTTTTCGGCATACAGGCAAAACATGTCCGTTCTCGGCACCATGATTTCGCGCGCGACCAAGTCGTCGAAGGCAAAGATGCGGCTCACATAACCGTACTCGGCTTGATTGATTTTGCCGCTCTTATAGCTTTCGTTAAGAATGATTTGCAATTCTTCTTCCGAATGCGCTTCTTCATGTTCGCTCGCAGGGCGAAGGCCGAACAGGCGGACCAGCCAGGTGGCGGAACTGTTCAAAAACCAAATGAACGGATACATGACGGTATAGAACGCAATGATTGGCCGGGCGGTGGCGAGAGCTACCGGCTCCGCTTTTTGGATGGCCAGCGTCTTCGGCGCCAGCTCGCCGGCCACCACATGCAGGAAAGTAACAATCGCGAAAGCAAGCACGAACGACACCGTATCCGTAACGCCCGGAGGCAGCGGAACGTTGACGAATACGCCGTGCAGCACCGATTCGATTGTCGGTTCTCCGAGCCAGCCAAGCCCTAACGCCGTCATCGTGATCCCCAATTGGCAAGCGGACAAATAGCCGTCCAGATTGGTGGTCACTTTGCGCAATGACAGGGCGTTGCGTCTCTCGTCGGCGACAAGCTGGTCGATGCGGCTCGGCCGAAGCTTGATGATGGCAAACTCGGTGGCGACGAAAAATGCGGTTGCGGCGATGAGCAAGATGATAGCGGATATTTCGAATATGTACGGCATGTCTTCAAACCCCCTTGCGCGAGCAAGTCACATGGAACAAGAAAAAACTTCTTCTATTCTTTTCGGACAAACGTCAACGAACATCCGTTATAGCTTTCCATTTTTTCCTCTGCAGCATGTAATGATTCGCGATATTTTTTCCCCCTTCTCTAAAAATTACCCAGTCAAAGCATGTAAAGAATCGCGAAGAAATGAAGCGCGGATCCGGCGAGCACGAATAAATGCCACACGGCGTGATGAAACGGAAATCCGCGCCATACATAGAAGACGGTTCCCAACGTATAAAATAGTCCTCCCGCAACGAGCAGACGGATGCTCTCTTCGCTCAAGACGACTCTTAGCTGCCCCCATGCGAATACGATGAGCCAGCCCATAAAGACATAAATAAACGTTGAAGTGTATAAGAACTTCTTTGTAAAAAACACCTTGAATACAATTCCTCCCGCCGCCATTCCCCACACGATTCCGAACAACGTCCAACCAAGCGGACCGCGCATCGCGGTCAATAAAATCGGCGTATACGAGCCTGCAATGAACAGATAGATCGAGGAATGATCGAGCTTCTCGAACAGATCCTTCACTTTGCCTTCGGGGAAGGCGTGAAGCAGCGTCGACGAAGTATATTGGAGCAGCATCGTTACCCCATAGACGGTATAGCTGAATACGTGCCATTCGGTTCCCTTCAATTTGGCGAAAACAATGAGTAGCGTCAAAGCCACGATGCTGAATACCGCTCCGACGCCGTGCGTGACGGCGTTGGCGATTTCCTCGCGCTTAGTGTAAACGTAGGTGTCAGCCATTGTATGTCCCCTTTTTTCTCTTATTCTTATAACGGAAACCGGACGTCCCCTTACGAGAACATCCGGTTGCTAAACATTTGTTACACACTGAAACACCGTCATTAACGGTCGCACCGCGTTGTGGCGGCTACCTTGTACGCTCTCTTGCGCCAAACCATCTTCTGGGATCTATATCAAACATGCTTTTATCATGGTGTTCCGCTTTTTTCAAAACACTCTCCAACCAACGTTGATACCCGTATATCACGATCGCGAGCGTCACAAAAAGCATAAACCGCTGAGTTTGGGTGATGTTGACCAGTTCGTATATCCCTCGAGCCTGGAAGAAGTAATCGACCGGAAAGGCAAACAACAGGTCCAAACCGATATTCGTTATTAAATACAACCAAAATTGATGGAAGGTAAAGCAGAAAATCCAAATGACCAGCGGGATAAAAGCGCCGTATACGAATGGAGCCATAGAAACGAGCTGCGGAATTATTTTCACCTTAATTTGCCAATGATTTTGCGTAAAAGCGATTTCGTTATATATGGTCATTAACAGAGAGGTGAAGATCGCTACAGGCATATATCGTTTAACAACGTCTCGTCTCAACAATAGAAGCGAAAGCCATGGGATGACGATCATTGACCATAGTATCACTTTATTTAGCATCTTTTACCTCCTGAAACCGTTTGGCTTATTATGCATAACAATGCGCTTTTTATTCCCCGGAACGACAAAGAAGACGCGAGGATCGGCCTTCGCGCCTTCGAACAATAAAGAGGCCTATAAGGCCCCTTTATGCATGCTTTGGTAGTGATCCGCCATCCCGGCAGCAACCTCCGCCATCTTGTCGATTAATATGTCGGGCTCCAGAATCGTTATCGACTTTCCGTATGGGAGAAGAAAATACGGAACGTAGGATAACAATGATTGCACGCCCAGCTTGAATTGCGCCTCCCGGGCCGTTCGTTCCGCGAGCGCATGACCGAACAGCCAGTGCTTGCACAATTCGTTAAGCGCGTATTCGTGTCCTTGTATCGTTACGGTCAGCGGAGACTCCGCATGAAGAGACTCCGGAAGCAAACTGTTCATCAGAAATTGTTTCGCGGAAAAATCGGAGGGCCGTTCGAAACGATGTTCGGACACGTCCAAACGCGCGATTCGGTCTGCGCGGAAGCTGCGCACCTCCTTCCGAAGATGGCAAAACGCGACGACATACCAGCTGCCCTTCCAGTACACAATGCCGTAGGGATCGATGACGCGCGTGCGGGAACCGGTTTCTTGACGCTTGTTATATTCCATCTCCATCGACCGGCCGTTCGCCGCAGCGTCTTCCAATAATTGAAGAAGAGATTGCTGAGCCGGATCAACCGGCGGATGTATGACGGACACACCGTCGGCGTGGCGCTCGATATGATCAAGCTGCTCTTCATTCGTATAGCGCTTTAATTTGCCGATCGCCCGGTTCAATGCTTCCGTGTATGGATAACCCGCCTCTTTAGCGAAGACGGAAGCGTGAATAAGCGCCTTCTGCTCGTCCATATCGAAAAATAACGGCGCTTCTACAAAATTGCCCAGTATGCTGTACCCGCCGTAATGCCCCGGGTCCGCAATAATCGGAACTCCGCTGGCGCACAACGAATCGATGCAGCGGTATACGGTTCGAATATGTACCTCCAGTTCATCCGCCAGCTGCTGAGCGGTCATTCGTTTGCCCGACTTCAACAGCCATAGGATGGAAAGCATGTTATCCGCTTTGGACATAGTTCGCCTATACCTGCCTTCTCCACGGGTTTAACTCTATCATGACAATAGCGCCGCAGAAAATCAAACCAGAGGTTGCTGTCCTTTATCGATCCAATCATCAAATGTCGGACCATACACATCGGGTACGCGCAATCCGGCCTGGCGCATGAGCACGGTCATTTGCCCGCGGTGGTGCGCTTGATGCAAAATCATAAATCTCAATGAAGCGCCGTTAGTCCAATCTTCGCCGTTAATTTACATTGATTCTTGCAGCGTTGCGTCCGTCCATTGCGTCTCCATTGCTTGCAGCATGGAACGGCTGAGGCGGCGATATTCTTGCGCAATGTAAGCGGCCGATGCGGGGGCATGATCGTCTTTGCCGGATCCTTCAAATGAAAGTCCCATCATTGACATATACTCAATCGACTTCGCCAAGTGCCAAGCGATCTGTCCCAACTTCCGGTATTCCCCTCCGATCCTATGCTCCAACGACTCATCGGTCAATGCATCCAGCACTTTCTCCGTAAGCTCGGCCTCCCGGGACCATTCCGAAATAAAATCTCCGATTTTCACAAACATGCGTATTCCTCCCAAATCACTCATTAATCTGCATGTTTAATAATAAAAAGACTTCACTGACATCCGCGGTCAGTGAAGTTGAAACGTTGAGTGACCGATATTGTCAGTGAAGATGGTTTACAATGAGAAGATGCAGTGTCTCTCGAACGAATAAATAGACAAAGGAGACTTGTAAAAAATGGAGCAAATCAATTGGACCGAGCAGTTGGCGGAAACATGGAACACGAACAATCGGATCAGTCTTTTTCTGATTGACCGGATCAGCGACGAAGGCATGGCATGCACGTTGTCCAAACGAGGCGGAGGCACTCCCGCCAAACAGTTCGCTCATGTTCATAACATTCGGTGCGACAAATTGCTTGCTTGGTGAAAGTAATTAGAGGCAATAAGGAGGGGCATCCGACGGATAATGTGATAATGAGCGACAATTATGTTCAAATCGCTAGTCTGGAACGGAAAAATTTCGTCGGAGTCGCTGTAACGTCTTCATTTCAAAACGTTAAGGGAATTCGGGAAGCGAACCGGTTGTTCATGGACAGAAGAAACGAGATTCAATGTATGGTAAATGATAGTGAGTATGTGTGCTTACATTTTTCGAACGAGGTGGCATTTACTTATATCTATTGCATGCAAGTTTCGGAATTGGACGCCATCCCCAACGGCATGATCGGTTTTACTGTGCCAAGCGGCAGGTAAGCAAAAGCGCGCTCGAAAGATGAAGATCCCTATGGATTGATAAATTGTTCGATTGATCCCGTTTCATATTCAAATATCCGATAAAATCATTGTGAAATAAACGGCGAATGAGCAGACGGAAAGATCGGCTATAATCAAACTTTACCGACCCATTCCATTGAATGACAGAAACGGTTATGTTATGATCGGCTTACATTTGAGGAACGGAGGGTTACGTATGTTGCATTCTATCCGGATTAGGTCTTTGCGCGGCTAATTGAATAGCGCGAAAGCTCTGCCTGTGGCAGAGGACACCGGATAGGTATGCCCGATCACACGGTAACCCTAACATTTCATAACGGATGAATGAACCGTTTGGACCCCCTCGTATTATGATGGTTTGATCCATCGTCTTTACGTGCGGTTTTAAGTTCATTTATTTTGTCGTGAAATATCGGAACATCCAAAACACAGGCAGACGCCTGTGTTTTTTTGTGTTATCTAACGAAGGAGGACGATTCAACTATGATGGAACCAAAACAAACCGCCGTCATCGTCGGCGTCGACTTAAACGATGAGCATCAATTTCAGTATTCGATGGAGGAACTGCGCAATCTGGCGGCGGCGTGCGGCGTGGAGACCGTCGGCGAAGTTACGCAAAGGATGAACCGCGTGAACGCCTCGCATTACATCGGAACCGGCAAAGTGCAGGAGCTTTCGGCGATGTTGAAGCAGCACGATGCGCAGATGGCGATTTTCAACGACGAGCTGTCCCCGTCCCAAATCCGCAATCTGGAGGCGGCGTTGGAATGCAAGGTGATCGATCGGACGCTGCTGGTGCTCGATATTTTCGCGGAGCGCGCCAAAACAAGAGAAGCCCAGCTTCAAGTGGAAATCGCCCGGCTGCAGTACATGCTCCCGCGTCTGGTCGGTCTTAAGGAATCGTTAGGACGTCAACGGGGCGGTGTAGGCACGAAAAACCGGGGATCCGGCGAAACGAAGCTCGAGCTGAACCGAAGACGGATTGAAGAAAAGATTGTCGCATTGAACAAGGAGCTGGAAGCTCTCGTATCCCAGCGTCAGATTCAGAGGAAACGGCGCAAGAGAAACGATGTGCCCGTCGTCTGCTTGGTCGGATATACGAACACGGGGAAATCGACGATCATGAACGCCGTGCTTGACGCATTCAGTCCGTCGGGCGATAAGCAAGTGTTTGCGAAAGACATGCTGTTCGCTACCCTGGAAACATCGGTAAGAAGCATCGAACTGCCCGATCGCAAAATGTTCCTGTTAACCGATACTGTAGGATTTATCAGCAAGCTGCCCCACTATCTGATTAAGGCTTTCCGTTCCACCTTGGAAGAAGTGTCGGAAGCGGATTTGCTCGTTCATGTCGTCGATTATTCCAATCCCGGCTATGAGCGGATGATTGCCGTCACCAAAGAGACGCTGAAGGAATTGGGTGCTGACGGGATTCCCGTTGTCTATGCCTACAACAAGGCGGAGGTAAGGGCTGATCTGGAATTGCCGTTTGTTCAAAACAACTGTGTGTACATGTCCGCCAAACAACATGTCGGGATCGATGAGCTGGCCGGGCTGATCCGCGAACGCATCTTTCACGATTATGTTCAATGCGAGATGTTGATTCCGTTCGATCAAGGAAGGCTGCTCGCTTATTTCAATAACCATGCGCAAGTCCTGGCCACCAGCTATGTGGAGAACGGTACGAAACTGACGCTGGAATGCAAAAAGGTCGATTATGTGAAGCATCGGAAGTTCGTGGTTCAAACGTAAGGCCTGGTTGGCAAATTCATGAAAGGAGAGTTTCGTGTGGCACAACATTTTATCCGGTTAAGAACTTTGCGCTTGTCGTTGTAATCATGCTCAAAGTCTCTGTCTGTGTACAGAGGGACTCAGGATAAATGAACACGGAGGACTCTCATTTCATGAAAAAACAATATAAACGGTGCCTGAAGCGGGAGGGGTCCCGCGCGTCCGGTCAGCCCAATTTCTCCGGAAAGCATTTCTTGCATGACAAACGGGTTGTGCGGGAAATGATCCGGCACGCGGGCATTCGTCCCACGGATACAGTACTGGATTTAGGAGCGGGTAAAGGTTTTATCACCTTTTCTCTGGCTAGGAAAGCGGGCAAAGTTCTCGCAGTCGAAAATGATCCGGCGCTTGCAGCGATACTTCGAGTAAAGTCGGAGGAGCATCCCAATGTAACCGTTATAGAGAAAAATTTGCTGGAAATACGGCTCCCAAAAGAACCGTTCTGCGTCGTTTCGAACATCCCGTTCGCGATTACGACGCCGATTCTGGAGAAGCTTCTCGATCCGACATGCCATGGTTTTCAGAGCGCTGTGCTAATCCTGGAAAAAGGTGCGGCCAAACGGTTCACCGACAATCCCGTCAAAAATCCCCGCATTTTAGTATGGCGGATGGCGTTTCGGTTGGAGTTGGTTGCGCCCGTATACAGAGACCGGTTCTCTCCGCCTCCGAGCGTGGAGGCTGCCGTTTTCTCGGTGAAGAGGAGGAAGGTTTCCATCATCGAGCCGCGTCAGCTGTATCGGTTTGCGGCGTTGGCCGGGTATTCGCTGAAGGTTCCGGAATTACCGGTGCATGCGGCTTTCGCGGGCATTTTTACCCCGCCCCAGATGAAGCGTTTGTTCGGCAGCTTGGGGATCCACCGGAATAAACCGGTCTGCACATTGAACGAAAATCAGTGGGGAGTAGTATTCCATACGATGATCGAGCGGGTCGAACCGGTTCGGTGGCCGAGGCAGGCGAGAGGCAAATAAGCCGGAGGAAAAAGAACGAGCCCGATTAGCCTCTTATGGCTGATCGGGCTTCTTTGTGCCGATTGATGAGGTGAATGAAGCGGCAAAAGTTGCCGCTGGGGAACGAGTTCGGATATTCGTTGGACCGTAGCGGCAAAAAGTACCTCTGCATTCGACGGATTGTACGCAAACTACAGTTAGCCACTTCTACAGAGGCAAAAGTTGCCACTAGAGAGTGGAGAAAATTGCATTGTCTTGTATAGCGGCAAAAAATACCGCTGCGGACGCGGGGATGGCTGCGCGCTTTACTTCAACGAAAGCTGTTTGCAATAAAGGCCATAAAATTGTCATCGGAGTTTTCTGCTCTCGTCTTCATCAGAAATTTAGCGTCTTCTCCGGCAACGTATCGAAAGCGGTTCGACGGATCGACAGCGGCTTCGTAAATCGTCTTAGCAATCAGACCGGGGGAGGAGACGTTCGTTTGAAAAAGCTCCATTTGCTTTTTCATTACCGTTTCAGTATAAGCTCTGTATACTTCCAAGGAATCATCCGTTATGAAATCGAGCGACCGGCCGGTAAAATCCGTTGCGACATTTCCGGGTTCGACAACTTTCACCTTGATATTTAGAGCTGCAAGTTCATAGAAGAGCGATTCCGAAAACCCTTCAATCGCCCATTTGCTTGCATGATACAGGGATAGAAGCGGAAAGGCTGCTCTTCCGGCGACGGATGAAATGTTAATGATCATGCCTTTATTGTTTTTTCTGAAATGGGGGAGAATGGATTGGATCGTATGCAGGACGCCGAACACGTTTACATCAAATTGCCTTCTAACCTGCCGGTCGGACGCAGCTTCAAATGCGCCGAATGCCGCGTAACCGGCGTTGTTCAGCAGAACGTCAATTTTGCCGAAATGTTCAATGCCTTTGGAAATAGCGTCTTGAACCGTATCCTTTTCCACGACATCCAACTTCGTGACCAATACGCGCTCCCGTCGATTCAATTCCGTTTCCTTCTCCGGAGTGCGCATCGTTGCGATCACATTCCATCCTTGCTCTGAAAAATAATTTGCCGTTGCTCTTCCTATACCGGAAGAAGCGCCTGTGATTAAAATGGTTTTCATCTTTTTTCCTCCCTCGGGTTTAGCAGGTACAGGAAAATTATACAACGCGGGATTAATAAAGTAAACTAATTTAATTAAATTAGTAAAGATATTATGTTTTATAAATATTGTTTGGCATATCCGCAAATACGATATAATGTTTTTAAGACCGGCAAGGGAGGCTCCTCTTAGTGAGAAAAGCGGTAAGCGCAGAGAGATACATTGAGAAAATTAAACCTGTATTAAGAAAAATCAAATTTAGTCAATTAAAGATAGATGATATAGCGAAGTATATGGATATAAGCAAAGTGACGCTCTATAAGCATTTTTCATCCAAAGACGAAGTGATCGGGGCGGTTGTGGAGCATTATACCGGATACTTGCTTGAGGCCGACACCATTGTGAAGGATGATTCCGTCTCTTTCATCGAACGTTTCCAGAAAACGTACGAACAATCATTGAAATGCGTAATTTATGTATCGGATATGTTTTTGCAGGATCTTAAAGATTCGTATCCCGACCTATATGAAAATCTTGCGGCGGCCCAACAAATTCGCAATAAAAACCTGCAGGATTTTTTTGAATCCGGTATGGAGCGGGGGATATTTAATCGATTGAATGCTGTGCTTTTCATGGTTCAAGACGATGCCGTCCTTCGGCGCATCATGGAACCGTTGTTTTCCATACAATACGATCTGACTTTGAAGCAAGCGCTCGTTGATTTTTACAAGATGAAGAAGTATCAGCTGATTAAACCTGAATACCTTGACAGCTGTGACGATTCCGTTATTGAGAAAGAAATCGCACAAATTTTGCAGACGATATCATAAGCAAAAACGATAAAAAAGAGGCCGGTTCGGCCTCTCATGCTGTCGTTTATACGATGTTTCAAGAACCGCTGCGGATGTCCGCTCTTTCGTAATAAACGATGCAGAAAATAAGTGACACAACAAAGGTTGTTGCAAGAATTACCGTTCCGGGCCATACGTAAGGGTTTGGGCCGGTTTGCGCCAAGCCTTGAGCCAGCTCCCGAACCGGCCAATAAGGCATAAGCCACGGAAAAAGTACACTGTCCATGCTGTGTCCCATTTCTCCAATCAGGGTGACGACGGTTGCGAATACTCCCAATACTGCCGAAGGTATAACGCTTTTGCCAACCATGCTTAGAGCTGCTGCCACTGGTACGGTGCCGAACGAAAGCAGGCAAGCCAAAATATTCATTCGGATTCCCGACCAAAAGATTGCGAAATCGCTTTGCTGAGTGAAAGACGATATAAGTCCGGTAACAGTTACCGAAACGCACGATATGGCTGAGGTGATTACGATCAGCAAAAACACGGTTGCCAGTTTTGCAGCGAGAATCCTGAATCTCGGGATGGGATAGGAAAACAGTTGATTGATGGTGCGTTCCTGATATTCGCGCGAGATAATATAGCCTGTCATTAAGGCGAACATGAACGGCGCCAAAATGGTGACCGCCATCCCTTGCCGATAAAACATGTCTTGCAAGTCAATTCCTATAGGGGTGCCCTCGGGCAAAACTTTCGGCAAGAACGTTGACAAAGTGATCAGGTTCGCCGGTATTGCGCCAAGAAGAACGAGCCAATGAATCTTCGTGTTCTTTAATTTCATTATTTCAGTCAGGAAAACGTTAAGCAAATCTTTCGCCCCCTGTCAGCTTAAGAAAATAGTCCTCGAGGCTGTCTCCCGACAGCACCATCTCTTTGACGCCGACCCCGTTGTTTGCCAGTGTAAAACTGATCCGGTCCGGCTGCTCAAGATGCTCGTACACGCGCAGGACGCCGGAGCCGGCTGCGACATAGTCGGTGGTTGCCAGCTTTTGTTCCAAAATAAACGCGGCTTTCCGTTCGTCGGTCACCTTAATTTCGATATAGTGGCGGGTCTTCTTCCGCAAGGTTTCGCGGTCTATTTCTTCAAGTAAACTTCCTTTATGGATGATGCCGATTTTATTCGCCAACTGTTCGATTTCGCTTAACAAATGACTGGATATCAAAAATGTGATGCCTCGTTTGTTGGCAAGCTCCAAAAAGAGCTGCCGTATTTCTTTGATTCCCCCGGGATCCAGACCGGTTGTCGGCTCGTCCAATATGAGCAGCTCGGGATGATGAAGCAGGGCACGGGCAATTCCAAGCCGCTGTTTCATTCCTAACGAATAATTTTTAACCGCTTGCTTCTTTGCATCAAGCAATCCGACGGCAGCTAAAATATCGTCTATGCATTCTTTGTTGCCCATGCCCATCAGACGGCGGTGGATTTCCAAATTGTCCTTTGCGTTCAGATTCAGATAGAACCCCGGATGCTCAATGATGGATCCGATACGCTCCAACACTTTCTTTTTGTTCCCGAGCACTGGAGCGCCAAATAATTCGATATCTCCCGCCGACGGACGAATAAGCCCCGTAATCAACCGAAGCGTCGTCGTTTTCCCCGCGCCGTTGGCTCCCAAGAAGCCGTAAATATCGCCGGCTTTAACCGTCATATTCACGTCGTTGACAACCGCTGTTTCGCCATAACGTTTCGTCAGATGATGGGTCCGCAAAATGCAGCTCACAAGCAAACCTCCTCGTTGAATATTGCAGCTGCTTTACATCCGACTGGCTTTTTGCAGTTTCGGATATTTGCGAAGCACGGATTCCAACGAATCCCGGGTTTCATTCTTCAATTGCCGGTTGAAAAATGCCAATGTCACGGATTTTGCAATGTCCAGACATTCTTCGGATGAAGTGTCCCCATTAATTCCTATGAAGCGGTGGAACCCGGCGCCTATATAAAGTCCGATATCGGTGAATTTCATATGCGCGCTGCCTTCGATTACGTATAAGCTGTCGGATGCTTTTAAAGTTTCGGCAAGTCCGGTCATGGCTTGTTCCTGTTTCTTATAAATGTCCATATAGGCTTCTTTGCCTCCATAAGCCGATGCGACGGCTTCCCGTTCTTCGGCAGGCATATCTTCCAGCTTTATCATGAACGGCTCGCCTTTCATAATCGCCTCAAGACCGTACTCGTCATTCGCCAGCATGACAAAAGGAGCGATCGGCTTCGTGCCGCGAGCGATATAAACGGCGCCATCCAAATTTATCGCGGCTTTTACTCTGCTTTCGTTGAGCGCCAGGTTATACGCCGCCGCTCCGCCCAGCGAATGACCGACGACACCGACCTGCTCCAGATTGAGTTTGCTTTCAAATATGGAATCCGTCTTCCCGTCGTTCATTTCAGTTAGCTTATCGATTACGAAGCTGACGTCGTCCGCCATGATTTGTGTTACGCTCGCTAGCGGGTCGCCTTCAAAGTGTACCGTCGCATCCCGATCCGTGACGATTCTGCCGGGAAGCTCGGTTGCCGACGATACATAGGTATGGTTTATGGCAGCTACAATGTATCCGTGACTTGCCAAATCCTCGCATTGGGACGTATGCACTTCCATTGTCGTACCGCCGCCGTGGGAAAATAATATGAGCGGATAGCTCGCCTGTTGATCGGACACTGCCGGCCCTTCGCGCGAATGCGTCTTGACGAGCCGCAAATGGCTGAATATGCCGGCGGGCATTTGATAGCCCGAAGCGAATGCTTCTATAAGCGCAGGAGAATCGTGAAAATATGCGGTATACGGCTTAGTTTTATCTTCGATTGCCGGATAATATATTTTGACCGGCAGCTCCCTCCTGGCCGTCGATCCGTCCAAGAAAGGCTCTTCACGCGTTTCATCAGTAAGGTAAACGTATTGAACGCCGACGGCATAATCTCCTGTGGGTGCAGGGAGCTTGAACACGGGAAGGGCGTAAGCCGCAAGAGACGTGGCGGCAAGGAGCAGGGCGGACATGCCGACGGCGGTTCCCTTGAGGATTTTGGTGAATTTGGTTTCCGAAAATCGGATCTTTGCTTTTACTGCAGCGTAAACAGCAAACAGAAGGACAAACATGTAGGCGAACATCATTTGATAGCGGAATCCTTCGATTACGCCGTGAAGGCAAAGCATAACGCCGTTCAGACCTGCGATTCCTAACAAAACGGACTTGGACAGTTTTCTGCTTGGGCCTACAAACAAGGCAAGCAAGTTCATAACAAGCAACGCGGCTTCAAATTCTCTCATTTGACTTCCTCCTTTTGAAGTCCAATATACAGCCGCGATCTAACATGCCTTTTTAATATTTCTAACAAAGATCTTAATTTTCAAGCCGGTCAGCCTTTGTTGAGCCCAAATGAAAATACGGTTATCTCGCCCGGCTTGCTGGATACGGTAATCCGGCCGCCTTGTTTTTCGACCAAGTTCTTCGCAATGGTAAGTCCCAAGCCCGTGCCTCGGAGGGAGGCGTTTCTTGAAGTCTCACCCGTATAAAAGCGCTCGAAAACCCGGGGCAAGTCTTGTGCAGGTATTCCTTGGCCGCGATCCCATATATCCACCCAAACAAAATCCGTCTCCTCCCGAACGGCAATGCCGATCTCTTTACCTTCCTGACCGTAACGCAACGCATTGGACAAAAGGTTCTCCAATACACGGCGCAGCTGTGCACGGTCGGCCATGACAAAGCAAGGAAAATCAGGGATGTGAATCGCGGGCGTAATCGCGGCTTTCTGAAATTCCGGATAAAACCCGAGCAAAACTTCCTGGATAAAGTCTGTTACGTTGACTTTATGAAGCTCGGGTTGCGAATCATCGGCTTCCGATTTCGCCAGTTCGAAAAATTCCTGAAGTCTTTCAAGCAAAGCGTTGCCTTTGTCGGCGGCTATTTCGATAAATTTGTGTTTTTCTTCGTCGGTAAGTGAATGGTCGCATCGCATTGCTTCAATATATCCCAGCAAAGAGGTCAGCGGAGTGCGCAGGTCGTGAGAAATGCTGGCGATCATTCGCTTGCGTTCCTCCTCTAAAAATTGGGTACGCTCGAACGTCTGTTGAAAGTAATCGATCAGACGGTTTAATTCTCCGCCTAAGTTCTCGATAGTTCTATGCGGGGCATGCAGCCGGTAACGCAGGTTATGATTGCCTGTTCGGATTTCTTCCGTTGTCTGAGTTATCCTGTTTATTTCATTAATCAAATGGCGGTGTTGGAGAAAGATAAAACAACAAAGTAAGATTAGGATGATTACGAGAATCAGAGCCAACACGCTTATCACCCCTCGCCGAGCTTATAGCCGAATCCCCACACCGTTTGAATATATACCGGATTTGACGGGTCTTTCTCTATTTTCGCCCGCAGCCTGTTGATGTGAACCATAACGGTGTTATCGTCGGATATGCTTTCTTCCCGCCAAACGCTTTCGAAAATTTGCGATTTAGTGAATACACGGGCGGGATTGGCTAGAAACAGCTTTAATATGCCGAATTCCTTTGCCGTCAAAGTCTTGATCCGTCCTGCGACAGTCACTTCGAATGTGTTCAAATTCAGCTCCAATTCTCCATGCTTGAGGATCACGGCCTCGGAGCCGGAAGCGTCGGAATTAAATTCCGTATAGCGGCGAAGCTGAGCCTTCACTCTAGCAATTAGCTCGCCGATTGTGAACGGTTTGGTTATGTAATCGTCGGCCCCAAGCTCCAATCCCATGATTTTATCCATCTCTCTGTCTTTCGCCGACAAAATAATAACGGGGATCGTCTTCTTTTCCCGGATGTTACGCAGCACTTCGTGTCCCTCTATGTGCGGTAGCATCAGATCTAAAATCGCAAGCTGGTATTCGTGATTGGAAATATAGGAGAGCGCTTCCTTTCCGTCATAAGCCGAGTGAATGTCGAAGCCCTCTTTTTTCAAATATTTCGTTATGAGTTGGTTGATTTCGATATCGTCTTCAACGATGAGGATCTTATTCATGCAAGGGCGCTCCTTTCTGCTTGCATCATTCTACGTGTCGGTCCGCTTCAATTCGGTTACGCACTCTACATGCGCCGTGTGCGGGAACATGTCGACCGGTTGGACGGAGGCGAGCGTGTAGCCCCCGTCCAGCAGCACCTTGACGTCCTTGGCCAAGGTGGCGGGGTTGCACGAAACGTAGACGATGCGTTTCGGCTTCGTGCGCGTGAGCGCGTCGAGCAGCCGCCGGTCGCAGCCGGAGCGCGGCGGGTCGACGACGGCTACGTCGGGTTTGAAGCCCGCATGGGCCCATTGCGGGAGCAGCTCCTCCGCCAAGCCGGCGTGAAACGAGGCGTTGGCGATGTTATTGCGCCGCGCGTTGCGGCGGGCGTCCTCCACGGCTTCGGGCACCGCCTCGATGCCGCGCACTTCTTTCGCTGTGTCCGCAAGCCACAGCGAGATCGTTCCGACGCCGCAGTAGGCGTCGACGACCGTTTCGGCGCCGGTGAGCGCCGCAGCGGCTTTCGCCGCGTCGTACAGCCGAACCGTCTGCACGGGGTTCAGCTGGAAGAACGCGCGCGGAGAGAGCTCGAACGTCAAGCTGCCCAGACGTTCCTCCATACGCTCGTCGCCCCAGACGACGCGCGTCTTCTCGCCGAACACGAGCGGCGTGTCGGCGGAGTTGACGTTGTGGGCGATCGACACAACGTCAGGCAGTCGCGTGCGCACCTCGCGCACGAGGACCCTCTCCGACGGGAACTCATTTCCCGTGGTGACGAACGTCAGCTGCACCGCTCCCGTGGCGAACGACGCGCGCGCGACCACGGTGCGCAGCGACGAGCCGCCCG
Source organism: Paenibacillus alkalitolerans (assembly GCF_016482785.1). Taxonomy (GTDB): domain Bacteria; phylum Bacillota; class Bacilli; order Paenibacillales; family YIM-B00363; genus Paenibacillus_AE; species Paenibacillus_AE alkalitolerans. The sequence goes on from NZ_JAEMXM010000004.1 coordinate 57,982, forward strand.
ATTTATGCGTATGACTGGAAGCCGGCAGAGAGGAGGAGGGGGCGCGCACCGCAAATTCGCCGTACTCCGGCTCCGCAGCCGGTCCCGAGCGAAACTTGGCCGGATCCGCGATCGGGACGCGAAGGGAAGCAAGTATGTCTTTGACCGTGCGCAGCACATGGTTCACTTTCCCGTGCTGCACCGGGCAGCCGGTAATGTCGATCAGGCGTCGCGAACCGGGCGAATACAGTCCGGCGAGCACGGCCTCGCCGGTTTTGCCCAGTTGCAGCTGAGCTTTGTTGCGGTACGCTTGAGGCTCGTCCATCCCGATGATCGGAGACAGCGGAACGTCTTCCGAGCGAAGACCCGCATACCGGTAAAACGCCTCCCGCACAATCTCTTCCTTCTCCCGCAGCTGGCCCGAATAGGACATATGCTGCAACTGGCAGCCGCCGCACTCCTCGTATATGGGGCAAAACGCTTTCGCGCGATCGGGGGAAGGACGCTCCACCTCTATCGCGGTACCGTACAGCAGGTTCGGTTCGGCTCTCGTCACCCGCGCTTTGACGACTTCTCCAGGCAAAGCGCCGTTCACGAACATCGTCTTGCGCCGATAATAGCCGACGCCTTCGCCGTTAATTCCGAGCCGTTTGATCGTTACGACGACGGTGTCCCCGGCCTTTAACCGGTCAGCCTCAGCTTGGGTCACCGCGGGTTTGTCCGTTCTTTTGCCGCTTCTCTCGTTTGTGCTATGTACTTTTTTGCCTTTGAACGTTTTCTCGTTTGCCATTCCGCACTTCTCCATTTTTTGCAATATCATCTTTTTATCACTTTATCACATCTTTATATAGCCTCAAAAAACGGCGGCAGCCGGGTTCGTTCACAATTTCGCAACGGATTTTTAACACGGCTTTCACTTTCCTTTTACATAGGATTGACGGTTCTACAATATAATGAGGAATAGATGGAAGATAATACAAGGGGGAACAGTTTGAAATGTTATTGTATGAAGTGAACCGGTTGATCGAAGAAGGCAGGGTGGCAAAAGACGCGAAAGACGCGGACCGAGCCATACCCGGAGAGCGTTTGTCGAGCGTAGATCTGTTGTTGGCGTTAGTGCAGAAAAGAGAGTCGGAGAGTTTTGCCGAGGAATCGAAGTAACGAAGCGAGCAGGAAGCGGTTCATTGCCTGCTCGCTTTTTTGTTGCTGTAACGGCAATAGGGTGAATTATTGACCCTATACGCAGGGCACTTTCGTCAATTCAGCGTACTCGGCCAGATGACCAGCGAGCCGCGGTCGCGTTCGGCGCCCCGTTCGACAAGCGGAAGGGCGTCCGATGCTTCGGCCGCCTTCCGACCGTTCCAAGTGTCGATCACGATGCGTTTCAGGCCGTTGCGGCGGATAAGCTGGCGGAACACGGGCAGCAGATCGAGCTCCGGACCTGCTTCGGCGAGCCGGACGATATGCTTGCCGTTCGATTCGAACCAATACGCCCAAGATCCGCCTTGAATAATCAACTGATTGCCGGGCTTTCGGGCGAAGTTTGCGCCTTTAAGATCGGGCCAAGGCAGCACGATGCCGTATGGGTTCGCCGGATCGGCGGCGCTGATGATGACGACGTCAGCCGACTCGGAAGAAGCTGCGGATTCCCCCGTCCTGCGGATGGACTCTATCGTTTCGCGCTCCATGAACTGCAATGCCGGGACGCCGTCGACAAACAAGCCGCGCACGAGCATGCCCCATTCCTCAAGCCGCTTCAATACGGGCAGCAGCTCGTCCCAACCATATGGAGCGTAGTGAGCTACGATGTCTTTCGTAAGCATGCCGTGGCTTTGCAGCAGCTGGCGCGCCCAAGCGAGCGCGCATTCGTCGGCAGGCACATGGCCGGCGTCTCGCTCGATTGCGTACCAGCGGCCGAGACCCGATCCGAGCTTCGGATTCAGCTTGCCCTTGGCGAGCAGGAAGTTGCGGATCGGAGCGAAGCTGTCGTTGGCGACGCGCCCTTCCCAGACAAGGTCGATCAGCTTCGGAAGAAGCTCCGAAGGAGGGAGGCCGGCGTCTGCGGACAGCCGCGTCAAGAACGACGCTCCGCGTTCGCGCAGCAGCGCGAGCAGTTCCGGGTGGGCCGGGTCGTCCGCGGGCTGCGGGAGCGCGCCGGGCAGCGCCGCGTTCTCCGCTAAGAAGAAGGCGATGCGGCCTTCTTTCTCCCCGTGCGGTTTCCGGCCTACCCAGACGAGCTCGCCCGACGCGCACAGGTAGTCGAGATCTTCCTTGCGGAATCCCGGCAGCCGGGCGGGAAGAACGACGCTCTCCCATTGGGAGACCGGAAGGAAGAGCCCTTGCAGCAGCCCGATCACGCGCTTCAACGCATCGGCTCCGGCAAGAGGAGGCACAACGGCCAGACCGTGCTTGGCAAGTAGGTGCCGTACCCACCGTTGTGCCGGCACGCGCTTTGCCGCATCGCGGACCGAAGAGAGCGACATCCGGACGATGCGGGAGGCAACCTTGCCGCTGGACCAAAGCGTCGTCTCCCCAGGTTCGGCGAACGGCGCAGGCACGATTCTCTCTTCTTCTTTCCAACGCCTCATCCACTTTTGCGTGAAATCGCCGTTCAATGCGTACCGGCTCCGCAAATCTTCTTCCGTAAAGGCGATTTGCTGATCGATCCAGCGCAGCAGCACAAACATTACCGACAGATCGTCGCGAGGGAACCGTTCATAGGTGTCGGATTCGTCTCTGACGATCCAACGGGTTTCTCCCGCAATTGTGACGGGAACGATGCGATGCTCTCTTTCCATTTGATCGAGCCAGCCGTTTGTTTCATTTCCGGCCCATGCCGTCAGCTGCTGTATGTTTAAATCTCCTCGCCTTTTTAGCAGCGTAACAAGCTCATCCGCCTTATTTCCGGTCGTCCCGGCCAGTTCCAACCGCTTCTTCTCGGCTTCCACGATTTCGGGCTCGATGCGCCGGCCCGTGTCGTCGCCGAACACGCTGCCGGCTAGCTCCCGGCTTACGCCGATGAGCTGCCGCTGCAGGTCCGCACTCGGCGCGTCGCCTTCATACATCATCTGTCCGACGTAATCGATCGCGAATTGCGCCGCGAGGGGAGAGGGCGCATCGCTCTCCACGGTGACGAGAGCGGTATCGCCGTCCAGAAGCCGCTGCAGCGAAAGCTGCAAGCTGTCCAAGTCCAGATGCTCGGTCAAGCATTCGTCCAGCGCGGCGCGGAACAATGGAAACTCCGAAGCAAAAGGCAGCGATTCCCGCAGAAGCTCCTCGGCCCGGACCCGCTTCTGCCACGACGGAACTCGGGCGAAGCCCCGCTGGAGCAGCAGCGCGGTTTCCGCCATCCGGCGAAACGTGCCGGCAAACATGGCTGAGGAGGGCACGGTTTCGATCAGCGCGTTTTTCGCTTTGTCGGGGGTGACGTTCCACAGCCGGTGAATCCAAGACGACTCCCAGTCTTTGAAGATGATTTCGATACCGTTGTCCTTTGCGTTGCCGTAAGGAACGTAGGGGAGAACGTTCGCCCATTCGTGCTGCAGCGCCATGAGCCACGCAAGGTTGACTCGCCGCCCCCAGTAATTATGTATGACAAGATGCGTCTGATTCGTAATGTCGCGATACATTTCGACGACGACCGTCCGGTGGGTCGGCATGCGGGAGACGGCGTTTTGACGCCGGACAAGATCGACGGTTTCCTCCGCTGCGAGCGAGTCCATGCCGTATTCGTCATGCAGCCATTCGATCGTTTCTTCATCGGACTCGTTTCGTTCGATTCGCTCTTGAAGCTGCTCCACGAAACGGCCGATCCGTTCGCCCAGCGAGAAAGACCGACCGCCGCCGCCTCCCCGCCAGAACGGTATTTCGCTGAAGCGGTTGACGGTTTCGTTGACGATGACGCGGTCTTGTTTGATTTCACGGATCATCCACGAATGCGCGCCAAGCTGAAACACGTCTCCGACTCTCGATTCGTGAACGAACTCTTCTTCCAGATCGCCGAGCTGTATGCGTGAGTCCGCGTGATAGACGGGGTAATTCGCGTTGGACGGAATCGTTCCGGTTCCCATTACGGCGGCCATGCGCGTATTGCTTCTGCCCGTGACGGCGCCGGTATCGCGGTTCCAGTCGAGCACCGGGCGGACGAACGGATAATAGCCTGACAGCATGCCGAGAATGCTCTCCAGTGCGCTTCGCGTGAGGCTGCGGTAGACCGCGCTTCGGCGCACGATCGATTCGATGCGTGCCGCGTCCGTATCTTCAACGGCCGCCATCGCCGTCAGCTGCTGCGCGAGCACGTCGAGCGGAGCGTCCGGCAGCCGGATCGGCTCGATATCGCGCGTGCGGATGAGCCGGCACAGCACGGCGGCTTCCGGAAGCTGGGTTCGCGATCGCACGACGATCCGCCCGACGCTGACGTCGCCGACGCCGTGACCGGCGCGGCCGATGCGCTGAATGCCGGAAGCGGCGCTTCCCGGCGAGTCGATCTGCAGCACAAGCTCGATGTGGCCGACGTCGATGCCGAGCTCAAGCGATGAAGTGGCTATGAGGCACCGGAGTTCGCCCGCTTTCAGCATGCGTTCGGCTTCGAGCCGCTGCTCCTTCGACACGCTGCCGTGGTGGGAGCGGGCGAATCCTTGCCCGAAACGGTCGTTGAGGCGGATGACGAGGCGCTCGCAAAGACGGCGGTTATTGACGAAGATGAGGGCCGTGCGGGCATCCCCCATCAGCTGCATCAGGCGGTTGGTCAGCGACAGCCACACCGCGTCCCGGTCTTGCGCCGGTACGGTCGGATCGGGCATGGTGAGGAGCACGTCGAACGTTTTGTCCATTGTGCTCTCTACAATTACAGTTTTGCGCGGCTCGTTGGCGTCGTTCCACCCTGCAAGAAATTGCGCTGCGGTTTCAAGCGGCTTTTGCGTGGCGGACACGCCGATGCGCTGCGGTCCGCGGCCGTCGGTATACAATGAGCACAGCTCCGCCAATCGTTCCAGCGACAGGCTGAGATGAGCTCCGCGTTTATCGGGCGCAAGATCGTGTATTTCGTCGACTATGATGTGCGTGACCGTCTTCAGTATATCGCGGCTCTTCTCCGACAGAAGCAGCAGATAGAGCGACTCGGGCGTCGTGACGAGCATGTCCGGCGGACGCTTGAGCATCGAGACGCGCGTGCTTTGGGGCGTGTCTCCGGTTCTTACCGCGGCGGTGATGCCGGGCCAGTCGCTGCAGCCCGTGTCGTTCGCAATGTCGTTCAGCCGCGATGCGAAACCGACGATGTGATGGTGAATGTCGTTATTCAATGCTTTAAGGGGCGTTATGTATAACAGTTTTACACCGGCACCGGCGCCCTGGCGCAATTTGTTTTTTACTATGGAATCAAGACCGGGAAGCAGCGCGGCCAGCGTCTTGCCGGATCCGGTCGGAGCGGCGATCAACGTGTGTGCGCCTGTGAGGATCGCATCCCATGCTTTTGTTTGCACGTCCGTCGGCTGTCCGAACGAACGGCGAAACCACTCTTTTATGGTCGGATGGAACGTTTCCGGCGGCATTCCAAATCTCTCCTGTTCCGTGCACATTTTGGTTAAGTTGATCGTAGACTTTATCGGCGGGATTTGCAATGTCCGGAGGGAGAGTTAGTTCGTATTTGGGGGAGGGGCGATTAGCGGCGAGGGTGGATTATGAGGTAAGTGTTAGCATAAAGGATTCGCTATGTTCAATCACCGACTTTCAGCAACACAATTGTGCATAATAACGGCGTTTGTTCGTGCTGAAAGTCGGTGATTGGCGGTGGTGGCAGATCATTCTCCACACTGTTCCCGAGCGTCTGTCCATTTTGCAATAAATTTTCATTGACAATGAGAATCGTTATCAGTAAAATCATTGTTAGTTATACTGCCTTACAGGGCTGCTGCTTCAATGTCCTTCTGTTAGCAGCGATAAGGTACGGGAGAATAGACGGCATGAAGATCAATTATTGCTGCAAAAACTTAAAGCGGTGCGAAGGCAAAACCGTGTATAAATCGTTAAAGCAAGAGTTTCCGGATGTAAAGCAGAAGAAGAAAGATTGCCTAGGCCGGTGCGGTTCTTGCAAGAAAGGGGCCATCGCCAAGGTCGGCAAGGGATCGTACTTATGCGCCGCGTCGCCCGACGATCTATATGCTGAAATTAAAAAGCTGCTCGCCCAAACCGGTTGAGTATGTTATAATTTAATAAATTTGTTATAACGCGCAAAGCATGCGCCGCTCACCCTTAGCAAGGGTTGGCGGCGTTTTTGTTTTTGCGGTCTATTTGGAGGAGATGAATGTGACGTTCGATCAGGCTTATGAGAGCTGGTTTTCCAGGCACCTTAATCAGAGTTCGGGCGAGCGAAAGCGGCGTCTCGTTGAGAAATCCGAGAAGAAAGACGAGCAGGGGAATGAAGATTACCCTGAGAAGCTATTTTTACGCAATATTTGGTGGCCGCTTTACGGCTCGCTCGAACATGTCCATCCCGAATATGAGGTTATTGATTTTGCTGGAAAAACTCGTTTTTTAGACGAGGCGCTGGTCCGTTATCCTCTTTTGGTTGATATGGAAGTGGACGGATACGGGCCGCATCTGAGAGATATATCTCGCTGGGACTTTTCCGATGAACGCAGACGGGATCCCGGATTGGAGATCCTAGGCTGGAACGTGATTCGCTTTTCATTCGACGACGTAAAGAAGAAACCGCTGGAATGCCAGCATCTTCTGAAGCATTGGATGGGGCGTTGGACGATCTCGCCGGCCTCCCCGTTTGAACTGAATCTACAGGAAAGAGAAATTGTAAAACTTGCGCTTTCTCAGGGATCTGCGATTAATCTTTCGCAGGTCATGAAACTTCTGTCCATAACTGACAAGCCTGCTAGGAAACTTATGAAAGAATTAGTGAACAGAAAGGTGTTTTCCCCGGTTGGCGTGCAGCGAATTCACGTTTACACATTAAACGCTGATAATGGAGTTGTGTTCCCGTTGTAGCCTACGTTTCACCGCGCGCTGTAACCGGAGTTAGTCCGGTTAGGAGGGCGCAGCAGGCCGACAATGAGCGCTGTAACCGGAGTTAGTCCGGTGAGGAGGGCGCAGCAGGCTGAAAATGAGCGCTGTAACCGGAGTTCCTCCGGTTAGGAGGGCGCAAGTAGTCGAAAATGAGCGCTGGAACCGGAGTTACTCCGGTTAGGAGGGCGCAGGTAGCCGAAAATGAGCGCTGTAACCGGAGTTACTCCGGTTAGGAGGGCGCAAGTAGTCGAAAATGAGCGCTGTAACCGGAGTTACTCCGGTTAGGACGGCGCAGGTAGCCGAAAATGAGCGCTGTAACCGGAGTTACTCCGGTTAGGAGGGCGCTAGTAGTCGAAAATGAGCGCTGGAACCGGAGTTACTCCGGTTAGGAGGGCGCTAGTAGTCGAAAATGAGCGCTGGAACCGGAGTTACTCCGGTTAGGAGGGCGCTAGTAGTCGAAAATGAGCGCTGGAACCGGAGTTACTCCGGTTAGGAGGGCGCTAGTAGTCGAAAATGAGCGCTGGAACCGGAGTTACTCCGGTTAGGAGGGCGCTAGTAGTCGAAAATGAGCGCTGGAACCGGAGTTACTCCGGTTAGGAGGGCGCTAGTAGTCGAAAATGAGCGCTGTAACCGGAGTTAGTCCGGTTAGGAGGGCGGAGCGTGCCGAAAATGAGCGCTGTAACCGGAGTTACTCCGGTTAGGAGGGCGGAGCGTGCCGCAAATGAGCGCTGTACCCGGAGTTACTCCGGGTAGGAGGGCGCAGCAGGCGGAAAATGAGCGCTGTAACCGGGGTTACTCCGGTTAGGAGGGCGGAGCGTGCCGCAAATGAGCGCTGTACCCGGAGTTACTCCGGGTAGGAGGGCGCAGCAGGCGGAAAATGAGCGCTGTAACCGGAGTTACTCCGGTTAGGAGGGCGCAGCGTGCCGAAAATGAGCGCTGTAACCGGAGTTAGTGACTGCTCGAAAATTTCAAACGCGCCAATGTTCATTGTTTATTCGTCCGCCAATCGCTACACTGTTAATCAGATTAACTATAAGGCAAGGAGAATACATATGTGGAAGCGCTTACGATTTTCTATGAAACTTGTCCTACTTCTGACGGTGCCGATCGTTGCCCTCATAGCAAGCGGGGTGGGACTTATGATTTACAACAAGATGGCGTCGGACCGCCTCATTCAAACGCTATATGAAGAGGCGTATCAAGCAAACAATTTGCTGCTGAATGCGGACCGCGATTTGTACCAAGCGCTTACCGCCCAGCGTACGCTCCTATACGTTTCGGCTGACGGCGCGAAGTCCGGGCAATGGCGGGAGTCGTTTGAAGAGAACGCCGGACAAACGAAAGAGCGGGTCGGACAAGCCCGGACGATTCTCGAAGCGCAGCGGGAGCGGCTGGAAGCCATTCGCTTGCAAGAATCTCCGATGAACGCATTCGAACATCTGGACACTTTCTTCCTCCACTTCGAGCAATGGGTGCAAGATAGCGCGGCGTATGAAAAAGAGCTTGCATCCGGAAAAATTACCGATCAAGCGTCGGCCGTAAGCCGGCTTGAGGCGTTGGACGAGAGTGTCATGAAAGCGAGGGACAGCCTGGATTTGGTGGAGGCGATCATCGACTCGTACGCTGTCGAAACCATCCGATCGATAGAGGAGTCGAAGAGGCGGATCGATGCCTGGACGGCGGCCGCAATCGCGATATTGACCGCAGCGGTTATAGCCGTAGGGGCGCTGCTTACGCGCAGCGTTGCCGGCACGCTCCGGCAAACCGTGGAGATGATCGGAAGAATGGCGGACGGCGATCTGACCGGAGAATCGATTGTGAGCCGGTCAACGGACGAATTCGGCCGCTTGGCGGACGGGATGAACCGGATGGCCGAAAAGTGGCGCGCCGCGGTAGCGGAATTGCAGTCCTCGTCGGACCATGTGCTGTCCTTCTCGCAGCAATTAACGGCGAGCTCGTCGCAGACGAGTCAGGCGAGCGAGCATATTGCCGCTACGATGGAGGATGTTTCGAACGGAACGGAAAGACAGCATAACAGTGTGGACGAATGCGTTAAGGCGATCGATACGGTTAGCGCGGCGGCGGAGGACGTGGCGGCAGAATCGCAGCGTTTGGCCGGATTTACGGAGATGTCCGGGAAAGAAGCGGTAGAAGGGGCGGCCCTTATGAGCGCGGCTTCGATACAGATGCAATCGATTCGCAGGGCGGTGGATGCGTTAGGGCAAACGCTGGAACGGTTGAGCGAACGCTCCGGTCAAATCGGGGAGATGGCCCGAACCATTACGGACATTTCCACCCAAACGAACTTGCTGGCGCTCAATGCCTCGATTGAAGCCGCCAGAGCCGGCGAACACGGGCGGGGCTTCGCCGTAGTCGCCGGTGAAGTGCGCAAGCTTGCCGAACAATCGGAGGCCGCTTCCAAGCTTGTGACCGAACTGATCGGATACATCGGCGAAGAAACGGACCGCGCGGCTGACGTAATGGAACAGACGCGGGCGGAAGTATCGGAAGGCGTCGCCTCCATGTCGACGGCGGAAATATCGTTTGAAAAAATCCGGAGCGGTTTGAATGAAGTTTCCGTCGGCGTCGAACAGACGGGATCGTCAATGGAACGCATGGCGGCTAACGTAAACCGGTTGTCGGAGCTGATCCGCGGCATCGCTCTAGTGGCTCAAGAAACGACGGCCGGCACGCAAAACGTATCCGCCGCCACCGAACAACAGTTGGCTTCGATGGAGGAAATCGCCTCCAACGCGGAGGAATTGACGGAAATGGCGAAGCGGATGAAGGCGCTCGTCTCGCAATTCCGCATACAAGCCGGATAAGCGGAAACCGGCATATAGTCGCGCAAACAAAATCGTATTTTGTAAGGGGACCGCGGTTTGGCTACAATAGAGGGAAGGACGGACATAGAAAGGTAGAAGCATTTTGCCATGAAAACGGTTCTAGCAACTCTTAACGCCAAATATATCCATATGTCGCTTGCGCTGCGTTATTTGAAGGCGTTCAGCGGCAGCCGGTTCGATATCGACATCGCCGAATACACGATTAAAGATCCCGCATTGAACGTGGTGACGGATTTGTTCCGCCGCGCACCCGACATTGTCGGGTTTTCGTGTTATATCTGGAACATTGAAGAGACGATCCCGATCATCCGCATGCTGAAGAAAATACGTCCGGATATCCGCATCGTGCTCGGCGGACCGGAGGTTTCGTACGACACGGAATATTGGATGGAGCGCATTCCCGAGGTTGACTTTATCGTGGTCGGAGAAGGGGAGGAGACGTTCGACCACCTACTGCGGGAGCTGTCGCCGGACGGCGCGCGGAAGTATCATCTCGTGTTCGGGCTTGCGTACCGCGGCAAAGAGGGCGCGATCGTCGTCAATCCGGGACGGCCGAAGCTCGCGCTCGACGACATCCCTTCGCCGCATTATTTTCCCGGGGACACGGAGTCGCTGCCGAAGCGGGTCGTGTATTTCGAGACGAGCCGCGGATGCCCGTTCTCCTGCCAGTTCTGCTTGTCCAGCATCGAGGTAGGAGTCCGTTACTTCAATATCGAGCGGACGAAGCGGGATTTGCTGCACTTGATCCGGTCGGGGGCGAAGCTTATCAAGTTCGTCGACCGGACGTTCAACATCAAGCGGGACTATGCCATGGAGGTCTTCGAGTTCCTTATTGCGAACCACGGCGGCTGCACGTTTCAGTTTGAAATAACGGCGGACATTATGCGCCCCGAGGTGCTCGACTATTTGGCGGAGCATGCGCCTCCGGGCGTGTTTCGATTTGAAATCGGGGTGCAGTCGACGAACGACGAGACGAACGAAATTATCCAACGCCGGCAAAACTTCGCCAAGCTTTCGCGGACAGTTACGAAGATCAAGGAAAGCGGCAAAATCGCGCAGCACCTGGATCTGATCGCGGGCTTGCCCGAAGAAGATTACGCCTCCTTCCGCAAGACGTTCAACGATGTGTTTGCGTTGGGACCGGAAGAGCTGCAGCTCGGTTTTTTGAAAATGCTGCGCGGAACCGGGGTGCGAGCGAGGGCGGCGGATCACGGTTATGTATACACGGATCGTGCGCCTTACGAAATTTTGGGGAACAACGTGCTCTCGTTCAGCGACATCGTGCGGATCAAGCAAGCGGAGGACGTGTTGGAAAAGTACTGGAACGCGCACCGGATGGACCGCACCGTCCGGTATTTGATCGATCGTCAGTTTGAATCGGCGTTCGATTTTTTCCAGCAGTTCGGGACGTTCTGGGAAGAGCGCGGGTGGGAGCGGATCGGTCACCAGCTGGAGGATTTGTTTTTGCGGCTGCGGGAATTTTTGCTGCATCGGCGGATTAACGATTTCGATGCGGCCGAAGGGCTGATGAAGTACGATTATTTCACGCAGCACAAGTACAAACCGCGAAAAATTTGGTGGAACGTGCTGCTCTCGGAAGAGGAGCATTCGCATTGGATGCGCCGGCTGAGCGAGTGTCCTGAAGACGTGTCGCCCGAGTTTGCCGCACTGGGGCTTAGCGAGCGGGAGCTGCACAAGCAGGTGATGATCGAGAAGGTTCCTCTGGACCTGAGAAAGCTGTTGGCTTCCGGGCAGGCGGACCGGTCGGGCGAAACGCTGCTGATCGCGAGGTTTTCTCCGGATTCTTCCGCCTATGCCGATGTGTTTACTATGCCAATGGAAAGAGCCGTCGTCGGTTGACGAACGGTTTTTTTTTTCTAATTCATTGCCGATATCTTTGAATAAGAAGGAAACTTCACGATTACCGTCGTCCCTTCGTTCATGGCGCTTTCCACGATCAATTCCCCCTTGTGCTGCTGGACGATTTGATTGCATAACGTCATCCCCAGGCCTATCCCGTTTGTCTTGGTTGAATAGAACGGTTCCCCGAGCTTCTGAACGATATCTTCGGGCATTCCTTTGCCGTTGTCCCGGATTGTAAGTATAACGGTGTCTTCATCGCGATCGGCGGTCAACAGGACGTCGACGTCACCTTGCTCCTCCAATGAATCCAGCGCGTTGCGGATGAGATGAAGGACAAGCTGGGCCAACCGGTTGGGATCTCCGTAAACGGTCGGTATTCCGTCGGTATGATCGAAATGGATTTCCGATTTTTGCAAGAAGGCTTGGCCTTTCGCCGAATGAATGGACTGCTTGACGCAATCGAGCAAATCCGTCTCCCGCAGCTGCAGCTCGTGAGGTTTCGATACGATGAGAAGCTCGCGGACGACGAATTCGATTTGGTCCAATTCCCTGCGCATCGTTTCGAAATGATTCGGATCCAGCTTCGGCTTGCATAATTGGAGAAATCCCTTGAGCGTCGTGAGCGGATTTCGAATTTCGTGAGCGATGCCTTCCGCCGTATTTCCGATCACATCCATGCGGTCGGCTTTTCTGGCGAGCTCCTGCAGTTTCTTTCGTTCCGTAATATCTATGAACGTTACGACGCCGCCCAACACCCGGTCGCGATCAATCATGGGGCTGCAAATATATTCGACGGACAACGGGAGATCGTTCTTGCGGTACAGCGGCGCATCCAATTGATGGCGGAGCACGCCGTCCCGAAGCGTCATCGTTATCGGAAAATCGGCCGCGGCTGCCGATGGATCGTCCGCAAACAGCATATGGATTTCCTTGCCGACCAGCTCATCTTGAGGATACCCCGTAAGACGCACGGCCGCGGGGTTCGCGAACGTAATTTTTCCTTGGCTGTCCAATCCGCAGATGCCGTCGCCCGACGCCTCCAAGATCGATTCGTAATGGTTCTTGAAGAAGTCGCGCTCTTGTTCCAGCTGGGTGCGATCGACGAAAGCGGAGACATCGCCGTAGAAGCAATACCGGTTCTTTCCTTGGTGTTTGGCGACGATTAACGCTTCTTCGGCATGCTGAATAAGCGTGGACAGATCGTTGGAGGGGCCGCTGACCCCGATGGATACCGTTAATTTGCCGTACGGTTGCTTCTCGCTGCCGGAGAAAGACGTGTGTTCGATATCCGACCGTACCCACTCCGCTATGGCGCAAGCGGTATCCTTCGAATCTACCGGCAGCACGGCGACAAATTCTTCTCCTCCGTACCGGGCGACAAATCCTTTTTCCCCGATCGATTGCTTTATCGTTGTGCCGAAATGCGATAACAGGCCGTCTCCGATGATATGGCCATGGGCGTCATTATAATGCTTGAAGTGGTCGATATCGATCATTAGCAAAAATATCGGTTGATTGGATGCGAGAGTTGCGGCCTTCTCGTGGAAAAAGCGAATGTTGGGCAGGCCGGTTTTCGAATCGTAATTGGACAGCTTCTCGTATTCGCGCTTGATGATCCTGTTTCGGCTGTAATCGTTGTAAATCCAAGTGATGGCAATAGCGGACAAATTGCCGAACAAGGAGCTGATGATCGAAATTTCAGTCCATTGATACAAAGGCAGTTGGGTGAATACGAGACCGCCGAACCAATGAACAAAGTAGAACAAATTGACGGATATTAATACGTCGGCCATTCGAGGCAACTTATATTCGGACTTTTCAGATTTATCGTGAAACATGGCCCCGAGCAAAACGGGAAGAACCATCGTAACGACGCTTTCCGCCGCTGCGGAGTCTCCTCCCATATACAGGCGGTAAGCGGCGGGGAGCAGAGCGGCCGCGAGTCCCGCTTTCCATCCTTTCAAATAGGACAAAAGCAGCAGAGGAATATATCTCAAGTCGAAGTAGTGGGCTTCGATCCGATAAGGATGCAGCATGGCGGAAAAAGATAAAAAACTGGCGGAAAGAGTCGGAAACCAGCTCCAATTTATATTCGGATAATTGGCTGCCAAATCTCTCATTTTTAATAAGATTAGAGTGATAGCGACATACAACGCCAGATCTACCACAAAAGTAGCTATCACGTGCAAAATCCCCTCTTGGAAAGTTATGTATCTATTGTAAACGTTGCGTCTATTCTAGTAAATGAACAATAAGAAGCGTATTTGTAAATGATTAATAAAGTTCAATTTTACTAAAGAATAAAAGTGAAGACGACAAAAAAAAGCGGCGAAACGCCGGAGCGTTTCACCGCTTTGCCAAACTGTCGGGATGAGCTTTTCGGATCTTACGGAACGTAACTCCGAAGCACCGTCACGGCGCCGGTTAACGCATAGCCGCCGAGATTCGCGGGGAGCAGATAGCAATCTCCGGGATTCAACGCGGCTTCGCCCCCGGCCCAATGAATGGCGCCGGCGCCTTCGCAAGCAATAATAATCTGGAAGCTGCCGGGGTCCGTGGACAAATTCCATTCGCTGCCGGAGCGGCCTTTCTCCACCTTGAAGTAAGGGGAGGAGGCCAGCGTAAGCCAACTGTTGTCGCCGGACAGCACGGTCGTCCCTCGCGACGCCCCGGAGCCGTCGTAGGCGATCACATTGAGCGAGTCTTCGATATGAAGCTCCCGCGGTTTGCCGTCCAGACCCGGTCGGTTGTAGTCGTACAGGCGGTAGGTGGTGTCCGAGTTTTGCTGGATTTCCGCCACCAACACGCCCGCTCCGAGCGCATGCACGGTGCCTGCCGGAATATAGAACGTGTCGCCCGGCTGTACCGAAACTTCCTGCAGGCAGTCCATAATGCGATTTTCGGCGATGGCGGCGGCGAGCGCGTTCCGGTCGGCGCCTTCGCGAAGACCGTAGATGATTTTGGCGCCGGGCTTGGCATCAAGCACGTACCACATCTCGGTTTTGCCGAGCTCGCCCGGACCGAGCCGCTCGTAATCGTCGTTCGGATGCACCTGCACCGACAGGTCGTCGCTGCAATCGAGCAGCTTGACCAGCAGCGGGAAGCGGCCGGTTTTCGGGGAGATGCCCCTCGAGCCGAACCATTCGACGCCGAATGTTTCGCGCAGCTCGTTCAATCTTTTGCCTGCCAGCTCGCCGTTAACGACCTCCGTCGTGCCGTTCGGATGCTCCCCGATCATCCATGCTTCGCCGATGTTTCCTTCAGGCAGCGTAAGGCCGAATCGTTCCAACTCGCGCGCTCCCCAGACGCGCTCTTTAAATTCGGGGCGAAATTTCAGCGGATAAGGTTGTACGGACATCTTCTCTCTTCCTCCCATGACGATGAAACTTATTATCCGCGCTTTTCGACCGCCGCGACATAAGGCGGTGCGTTGCGCTGATTTGTAAACCGGTACTGCAAAGCTTGGTACTTGGATTGCGGCAGCGCGGCCATCCAAGCATCGACGGCGGCGGCTTCCGTCTCTCCGCCTGCATGTCCGGGATAAACGACCGCCGTAACGATGCCGCCGGCGCGCAGCGCCTCGACAGCCGCTTCCAACGCGCGAATCGTTGTGCCCGCGGTTGTAATCGTCGCGTGATCGCCGCCGGGCAAATAGCCGAGGTTGAACATGACGGCTGCGACCCGGCGTTGGGTTTCGCCCGGCAGCAGCTCCGCCAAGCGGCTGTGGTCGGCCTGCCAAAGCGTGAATGTGCCGGCCGCCACGCCTTCTTCGCATAACCGCGCCCGAGCCGACGTTACCGCCTCCGCCTGTATGTCGGTGCCGTACACATGCCCTCCGGGACCGACAAGCCGGCATAAGAAGAGCGTGTCGTGACCGTTGCCGACCGTGGCGTCGACGGCGATGTCTCCGGGGCGCACCCGTTCTTTCACCAGCGAGTGAGCAAACGATAGTATCGATAGAAAGCCTATTGCAGCCTCACCTTCCCCGCCGATACTTGCCCTGCCACGTGTCCCTGCGCACGAGCTCCGCGTCGATCGCGTTCAGCACTTCCCACTTGCGCAAGCTCCACATCGGCCCGATCAGCAGCTCCCGCGGCGCATCGCCCGTGACGCGGTGGACGATCATTTCCGGCGGCAGCCGTTCCAGCGTGTCGACGACCAATCCGACATACTCGTCGCGCTCCAAAAACCGGACCAGTCCGGCTTCGTACTGCTTCACCATCGGGGTTTTGCGCATCAGGTGCAGCAGATGGATCTTGATGCCCTGCACGTCCATCTCCGCGACGGCTTGCCCGGTCTCGAGCATCATCTCATGCGTCTCCAGCGGCAAGCCGTAGATGATGTGCGCGCATACCCGGATGCCGTGGGCGCGCAGCTTCTCCACCGCGCGGTAATACGTGTCCGTGTCGTGCGCGCGGTTCACCAGCTCGGAGGTTCGCTCGTGGACCGTCTGCAGCCCCATCTCCACCCATAGATACGTGCGCCGGTTCAACTCCGCCAAATATTCCACGACATCGTCCGGAAGGCAATCGGGCCTCGTGGCGATCGACAGTCCGACGACTCCCGGCTGCTCCAGTATCGCTTCGTAGTATTCCTTCAGCGTTTCCACCGGAGCGTACGTGTTTGTATACGCCTGGAAATAACCGATGTACCGGGCGTTGGGCCACTTCTGATGCTGCCGGTCGCGAACGGAGTTGAACTGGGTGACGAGATCGTCCCGCCGGCTGCCGGCGAAATCGCCGGATCCGCGCGCGCTGCAAAACGTGCAGCCGCCGGTCGCGATCGCAGCGTCGCGGTTCGGGCACGTAAACCCGGCGTCCAGCATCACCTTAAACACCTTCGTTCCGAATTGCTCGCGCATCTCGTAGTTCCATGTATGAAACCGCTTGTCGCCCCACTGCAGTGGTTTGGCGGCGGGCGTTTCGGTAAATTGCGTCATTTTTGACAGTGCTCCTTGTTGAATTGAAAAAATCCTTCTTCCCCATTGTACCCAATTTCCGGGGAGAAGGATAGGAGACGGAAGGGTTATTCCCGCTCGTACATAGGAATGGCGATGCCGGTTAACACCGCGGCGATCCCGAACAACACCACGCAGTCGACCCACACGGAAAAATGTCCCGCCGACACCAGCACCTCCCGCATCAGATCGACTCCGTACGTCAACGGGTTGATAAAAATTAACGGCTTCAGCCACAACGGCACCGTATCGACCGGGTAAATCGCGCCGCTCAAGAAAAACATCGGCATGAGCAGGAAGTTGGCGATGGCGCCGAAGCCTTCGAAGCTCGTCATGCGTCCTGCAATGGCGAGACCGAGCGCGGCGATGACTAACGAGAGGAGGAACATGCATGCGATGAGCACCGGAATCGTCCACCAAGCGACCGGCACGCCGACAACGGGCAGAAACACCAGAGTGATGACGCCCTGCAGCGTTGCCGTGGTCGCCGCGCTTAGCGATTTGCCGATGACGATCGCGACACGGGGAATCGGGGCGACGAGAATTTCTTTCAAGTAGCCGAATTCTCTATCCCAGACGACGGACACGGCGGACTGCATCGCGCTGAAGATGATCGTCATCGATACGATCCCTGCAAAAATAAAGTGAAGGTAATCGACTCCTTGCACGTTCGAAACGATCGGGCGCAGGCCCCCGCCCATAATGACAAGCCAGAGCAGGGGGCGAATGAGTGCGCCGAGCAGCTGCGTACGAACGCGGAAGTATTTCTTGATGTCCCGCAGCCAAATGCCGTATACCGCAGTGCCGAACACGCTAGTCTGCAGCATCGTTACGTCCTCCTTCCCCGTATTTTCATGACATTCCTCATTTGCTCTTTCGCATCGGCCTCTTCTTCGCGGATTTGCCTGCCGGTCAGCTTGAGGAATACGTCGTCGAGAGACGGTTTTTGCACGCTGAGCGAGTCAATGGGCAGTCCGAGAGCGAACAACGTCGGCAGAAAGCTCTCGGCATGCCCGACTTCGAATACGATTTTTCGCTGCTCGCGTTTGAGCGACACGATGGAACGGTCTTGCACATAGTTCGCAACGATCCGATCCGCCTCGGACGATTCCACCGTTATGCGGGTGACGGACGATTGGAGCTTGAGAAATTCGGGGGAGCCTTCGGCGATGATCTTTCCCTTGTCCATGATGCCGATATTGTGGCAAGCTTCCGCCTCTTCGAGGTAATGCGTCGTCATAAGGATGGTGAGACCCGTTCGCCGCTGCAATGCGTGAATGTATTCCCAAATCGATTTGCGCGTCTGTGGGTCGAGGCCGATCGTCGGTTCGTCGAGGATGAGCAGGCGCGGCTCGTGCAGCAAACCGCGGGCGATTTCCAATCTCCGCTTCATCCCTCCGGAATATGTGCGAACGTCTCTTTCCGCATGAGCCGACAAATCGACGATCGTAAGCAGCTCTTCGATCCGCTTTTGGCGTTCGGCCTTCGGAACGTGGTAAAACATGCAGTGCAGCTCGAGATTTTCCCGGCCAGTCAGTCGGTCGTCGAGGCTCGGATCTTGGAAGATGATGCCGATCCGCCGGCGTACTTGATTGCCTTCGCGCACGGTGTCCGATCCTTCGATCGCCGCCGTTCCCGATGTGGGGCGCAGAAATGTGCAAAGCATCTTGATCGTCGTCGACTTGCCGGCGCCGTTGGGACCGAGCAATCCGTATACTTCGCCGGTACGTATGCGGATGTTTGCTTTGTCAACCGCGGCGGTTGCGCCGAAGCGCTTCGTTAAATCACGCGTTTCGACCATGAAATCGGCCAAGCCCAACACCTCCCGATTTATATATAATAGCGGTTTCGCACTTGACAAACCTAACATGGCGTGTTAAATTAAAAGTGTGTCGCGACAACATTTTTCTCTCTATTCCTGCCTCTAGTTTTACAGTTTGTGCGGGGAGGGCACAATAGGATTACCTCCCAAAAATACGCATGGACGAGGTGACGATCATGAATCAAGGAATCGCCGTACCGCACGGTGAAGAGAAGATCACTGTCGAATTGACGGTCAAAGAAGCGATCGCTCTGACGGGAATCCGTTTCAATGAGCAGCCCGATCTGTTGACGGAAGCTCGCAAGAAGGTCAAGAAGACGATCGAATCGAAAGTTTTGGAGCATTAATCGCGAAACGGTTCCTCAGGAACTTTCCTCTGTATGGGGAGAGTTCCTTTCTTTTTTGTTTTTTTCCGCCGCTTGCTTGCTTTAACTTATCCGATTGGGCACAATATACATTGTTTGCCGGTTTTGGCGCCGCAGTCGCCCGATGATCGCGGTCGCTCTTATTATATTGCAAAATGACGGCGGAAAGAATGACGGAAAGGGATTGGCCATGAGATTAAGAAGAAGATCCGGAACGAAAGAACTCCTTCATTCATTGGAAGACAGAGTGATTCTGCAGCCCAAACAGCTTCGGGGGCGGTGGAGAGAAGTATTCGGCAACGACCGTCCGATTCACGCGGAATTGGGCATGGGCAAAGGGCGGTTCATCAGCCGGATGAGCTTGCTGTATCCGGATATTAATTTTATCGGTATCGATATGTACGACGAGCTCATCCGCAAAGCAAGCGAGAAGGCGGAGGAGGCGCGCAAGGAGTATGCGGCGGCGGGCAACGCGGTAACGAACAATTTGCGGCTCGTGCTCGGCAATATAGAAGGCATTGAGGAAATGTTCGCGCCGGGGGAGCTCGAGCGCATTTATTTGAATTTCAGCGATCCGTGGCCGAAGACGCGCCATGCGAACCGGAGATTGACGCATCCGGGGTTCCTGGCCAAATACCGGAATGTCTTGAATGAGGACGGCGAAATTCACTTGAAGACGGATTCGCGCTCGCTGTTTGAGTTTTCGTTGAACTCGTTCTCCGAGATGGAGATGATGCTCCGCAACATCTCGCTCGATTTGCACGGGTCGGGCGTCGCGCCGAATATGGTCATGACCGAATACGAGATGAAATTTCACAATCAAGGCGTGAACATTCATCGCTGCGAGGCGATTGTTGGCGAGCGTGCGATCGATCGGCGGAAGGCGGAGCTTCGGGAGCTGCGCGAGCGCCGGGAGAAGCGCGCTGCGGAAGCGGCCGGGGGGCCGGCGTCGGTGGCGGTGCCTGAGTCGAAGCTCGTACCCACATCGGCCTCCGTCTCCGGCGACACCGAATTCGCCGCCGAGTTGGCGCCCGGATCGAAGCAGGCGAGTAGGGATGCCGGCCGGCGCCGGGCGAAAAGCGTCATCCGCGTCGACGGCGCACCCCGGAATTAACGGTTCACCCATTTGTACCCGACGATCCGTTTATCTTTTTTCACGGGTAATACGTAACCTTCTTTACTCAGCCGTTGCAGCCAATACACCGCTGTCCGGCGGGTGATGTTGAATTCTGCGGCGAGGTCCGCCGGTTTGATAAGCCGGGTGGTTTTGTCTGCAAGCTGCTTGACTGCGTGCTTCCGGTAGGACCAAATATCGTTCACATCAAGCGGAACAGAGCTTGTCGCTGAAGTGTAGCATCGCCCGACTGCTTGCATCAGTTGTCTTCGGCATAACATCGGCTTCTTTTGGACCATGTTTGCCGTAAAGCGCAGTAGGAGATATCCCCCGGATAGAAGAAGGTCGTTTTGCCGCTCTTGATGATCGTCAAACTCTTCCGTCGAGATGTGAGTAACGTGCCATGTGAGACCGTCGATTTCGATGATGATCTTGATCACCCCTTTTCTGTAGATGAAGTCGACAAATCGGTTGCCGTCTTTGTAATCTTTAAAGGGGAATTGCGGCTCAAGTCCTTCAAAATCATAATTGAATTCCGGACCGAACACCTCCTCCAGAAACGCAATTTCAATGTGGTTTATTTTAAATCGCTTCTTTCCGATACTGCGAGCATCCGCCTCCACTTTCTCGATAAACCTGGCGACAGCTAAGTGCATTATTCGACTCCTCCTCTTCAAAATAGAAAAAGCACACGTATGCGGACATAATTGTCCGAATATGTGTGCTTCACGAGATATATTTTACTAAGCTTTGGTAAGTTTGTCCAACGCTTTTATCACTATGGCAACGGAATGTACATAAATGGTCGTCGTTGTGAATGTTATGGGACGATATATTAGTCCGCCTGTGCAAGTATGGCAATAGTATGTTCATAATGTGTCGTCTAAACAACCGCTTATGAACAGTGAATTGCCATAACATAGCGGGATCGTCGGAATTCGTTACAATTATTGCAATCGGACGCTCTTTTACACACAACCTTTTTCCTTAATAATGTTATTTCGTCGTGGGAAACTCAGGAGACGATATAAAAAAGACGCTCCCACAGGAGCGTCAATCCACTATCTGCAATATCGCCTTCGAGCAATCTTCCGGATTGTACCGCCGCAGCATGCGCGACAGCGTTTCGCGGCGCTGCACGACATCGCCGTACTGCGTGACGAGGCGGTTGAACCAGTAGTCGACCGTGTCATGCGATTTCAACTGCTCGCCGAAGCCGTTAGCAGTGAAGTATTGAGCATTTTCTTCCTCTTGTCCCGGGATCGGTTTGTGAAACAGCATCGGCAAACCTTTCGCCAGCGCTTCCGTGCAGGTCATGCCGCCGGGTTTCGTAATCAGCAGGTCGGATATTTCCATTAATTTGTCCACTTCCCGCGTGAAGCCGAGAAGCCGGATATTCTCATGCTGGAAAGCGCGGTCTTGCGCCATACGGTTTAACGCTTTCTGGTTATTGCCGAGAACGAAAATAAACTGGATCCGGTCGCGCCACTGTACCATGTATCGCATCAAGTCTTCCTGATTTACGAGTCCCCAGCCGCCGCCCATCACGAGCACGGTAGGCATCGCTTTCAGCTTGAACGATGCCCTGATCTCTTCCTTATCGTGCTTATGCCAGAAATTCGGGTGAACCGGAATGCCGGTCACCCAAATTTTGTTGCTCGGGATGCCCCTCGATATCAGTTTCATCTTTACTTCCGGCGTCGATACCAAGTATCTGTTCGTCTCCGACGATATCCACGTCCCGTGTGCATCGTAGTCGGTGATTACCGTGCATAGCGGCACTTCCAATCCGGCGCGTTTCAAACGGGACACGACGGTATTGGGGAACGGATGGGTACAAACGACGGCGTCCGGTTTCAACTGCCGGATGATTTGCGCCGTGTGCGCGTAAAATATACGATGCAGAGCGAGCTGCGAGAACCGGCCGATTTTCTTCTTGTATTGGGAGCGGTACACCATGCCGTACAACCTCGGCTGCGATGTGACCGTCTTCTTGTATGCGTTAAAAATGAGCGGGAAAATGGTGGGATGAAGAAAAGTGCCCAATTCCATAACCCGTGTTTGCACCGTAGGCGACAACCGCCTCAAGCTGACCGCCAGCGCGTGAGCAGCTTGGGTATGTCCGGCACCGAATCCTTCGGAAAGAATGAGTATTCGTTTCTTTCGACGCAAGGCAGTTCACCTGACCCTCACCTATACTATTAGTGCTCTATCGGTACAAGTATATGATTAAACTATAGCGATATTATAAAAAAAACTGCGCATGAAGTAAAATCATGGAAGTCTAATCATACAGTTTTTTTGCGACACTGACGATTGTCTAAAGAAAAACTTTTCTTGAAGTAAAATCATGGGAGCGATGTCAAAAAGTTTTTCTTGCGACCCGGAGAAGGTCTAAAAAAAAAACTGTGCATGAAGTAAAATCATGGAAGTCTAATCATACAGTTTTTTTGCGACACTGACGATTGTCTAAAGAAAAACTTTTCTTGAAGTAAAATCATGGGAGCGATGTCAAAAAGTTTTTCTTGCGACCCGGAGAAGGTCTAAAAAAACTGTGCATGAAGTAAAATCATGGAAGCCATACACGACTATCATCCAAAAAACGCAACAGTGCCGAACGCCGTCAAACATCCGACCAAACAACCAGCAGCCACGTCCGAAGGGTAGTGAAGCCCAAGATACATACGGGACATGCCGACGATCATAGCGATCGGTATCAGGATGAATCCAAGCAGCGGGAAAGCGACCACGAACGGCGCTACAACCGAGAAAATCGCCGTCGTATGACCGGACGGAAAGGAGTGGTCCTTCAGCGGTTTCTCGCAAGTGATGGTCTCCGGCAAAACCAGATACGGACGCAGGCGCGGATACATCTTCTTCATCACGGCTACCGGTATATGGCTGGCCGCAAGCGCAATGAATGCTTGCAGTCCGATTCTGGACCAGGGCTGCGGGGCAAACAACCAAGTGCTCAGGGTCGCCGCAATCGTAGCGGTCGCCCCGCCCAAATGGGTGATTCGGCTCAGAATCATTCCGATCAAAGCGTGCTTAAATTTATGATTAACGAAAAAGAACATACGCTGGTCGCTTGTTTTTAACCAGGCCATCACACGGCTCATACTTAGGAGCTCCTCCTCATCATGTCTGTACTAATTGTATACGATAATGCCTTAAACAGAAAGGTATAACATCATCCATTGTAAATTGCTTTTGTTAATTGGATATAAATTTTTTTCATAAAATTTTATGTAGGAATTAATTGTGTTCTTACGTTCCGATAACAAATCTCGCTACAATATATAGTAGTGAGAAAATCTTCATCTCAGTACAGTCTAAGAAGCCAGTCCGCGAGTAGAGGAAAGCGATTCGGTTGAGAAAGGGGATGCTTCATGAGAGTAGCTTTGTTTACCGACACTTTTTTACCGGATGTGAACGGCGTTGCCAAGACGCTGGGGCGTTGGGCAAACTACTTGGAATCGCAAGGCATTGAGTGCAAAGTGTTCGCGCCGACCGGAGAGCAACAACCGGGCGCCGGAAGCAATGTGGTCGAACGTTTCTTCAGCATTCCGTTCTTTCTATACCCCGAGTGCAAAATCGCCATCCCCAACCCGATCAACATTAAGAAAACGCTGCGGGAATTCAAACCGACCATCATCCATGTAGCGACGCCGTTCAACTTAGGGCTGTACGGCAGCCACTACGCGCGAAAACACGGCGTGCCGTTGGTCGCTTCATACCATACGCATTTCGACCAGTATTTGGCGTACTATAAGCTCCATTGGATGGAGCCGATGCTCTGGAAATATATGACGTGGTTTCATGCGGATTGCAGCAAGGTGTACGTGCCGTCGCCTTCCGCATTGGAGCACTTGAAGGGCCGGGGCATCCCCAACTTGGAAGTGTGGGGCCGAGGCATACACTCCGAGCGGTTTCATCCGGATGTAGACCGCGACGAGGTGTTGCGACGGCACGGCGTCGACCCGCGGAAATTCGTCGTTTTGTTCGTGGGGCGCCTCGCGCCGGAGAAAAGCGTCGACGTTCTGATCGAAGCGTTCCGTCGCCTTCCGGAGCATGTGCGCCGGAACATGGAGTTGATCATTGCGGGCGACGGTCCGCTATATAAAGATCTCGCCGCGAAATACGCCGGCGACGGAGGCAAATCCAACGTCCGGCTGCTCGGCTTCGTTCACGGCAAACGGCTGAGCGAGCTGTACGCCGCCTCGGACGTATTCCTGTTTCCGTCGGCAACGGAAACGTTCGGCAACGTCGTGCTCGAATCGCTCGCGAGCGGCACCCCGGTTATCGGCGCAGACGCCGGCGGAGTGAAAGACAATGTACGGCACGGCGGCACTGGGTTGTTGTGCCCGCCTGGCGATGCCGGGGCATTCTCCCGCGCGCTCCTGGAATTGTATAGGAACGCGGGTCTTCGAGCCCGGCTCGGCTCAGCCGGCAGAGAATACGCAATGTCCCAGTCATGGGACCGCGTCTTCAGCCGCCTGCTCGACTCTTACCGCAGCGTCCCGCACGCGGAACAAACACAAGCGGCGCTAATTATTTAAACGGTTCCGGCCGGACTAAAGTTTCATAATTATCGACAAATGAAGCGGCAAAATTTGCCGCTTTTTTCTTATTCGCCTCGCACCTTCTCCTCATCCTTGACCGCTGTTCATGCGACTTTTGTAACATTTCTGTAACATTTCGTCATACATTTGACATAAAAAGCGAGAAAAACGATACAATAAGTACATATCCAGAGAAAAAGGGAGAGCCGGAGCAGCCTGGCTTCGAGGCTCCCCTTTTTTAAGCCTATGCTTGTCTACAGCTATGCATACGATTTTTGACTTGATTCGGAATGTAAAGCAAAATCAGTTAATACCCGGAGAAGGAATGCGCGAATCGGACAAATGCACAAACATTTCCGGTCTCCATTCCGTTAGTAAAGAGAGAATAAAGATATGAGGGGGAGAATGATGCTGAACGGAATCGTTTTAACCGTGCAGATCGGATTGTTTTTGATAGGGCTGTACCAGCTGGTGTTATCTTTTTTCGGTTTGAAATTGAAGAAGGACAAGGTGCGCCATGCGCCGAAGAAAACTTTTGCGGTGCTTGTCGCGGCCCATAACGAAGAGAAGGTCGTCGGCGCGCTGATCGACAATTTGAAGGCCATGGATTACCCGAAAGAAATGTACGATATCTTTGTCATTTGCGACAATTGCACCGATGGAACGGCGGATATCGCTCGAGCTCACGGCGTCTATGCGATGGAACGTTTCAATGCCGTGCTCCGGGGCAAAGGCTACGCCATCGAGTGGATGCTTCGCGAACTTTGGGCGATGCCGAAAAAATACGACGCCGTCGCCATGTTTGACGCCGATAATTTGGTCGATCCGAACTACCTGCGGGAGATGAACGACGATCTTTGCAACGGCTCCCGCGTCGTACAAGCGTATTTGGATACGAAAAATCCCGTCGATTCCTGGATTACGTCCGCATACGGCATCACGTATTGGTTCTGCAACCGGCTTTGGCAAATGCCGCGCCGCAACTTGAAGATGGCCAACTTCCTCGGCGGCACGGGGATGTGCTTCGAGTCCAAGCTGCTTAAGGAGATGGGATGGGGAGCGACGTCGCTCGTCGAAGACCTGGAATTTACGATGCGTTGCGTACAGCGCGGCGTATATCCGACATTCAACTATGACGCTAAAGTCTACGACGAAAAGCCGCTAACGTTCAACGCTTCGGCGCGGCAACGGCTGCGCTGGATGCAGGGGCATTTCGACGTCGCGCGCAGATATTTCTTCCCGCTGCTTTGGTCCGGATTGAAGGAGAGAAACTTTACGAAAATCGACACGGCCCTTTATTCTGTTACGGTATACAACGTCTTGATCGCGTTCGTATTTACGGTGATTTTGATGATCGACCAAGCTCGTCCGGGGGACCCGAGTCTCATCTCGATTTACAATTTCGTTCCGGCCTCGGCCGGCGTGCTATTCATGCTGCTGATCTATATGCAGTTCCCGTTGGCGCTCGCGCTGGAAGGGGTCAAATCGTGGAAGCCGTACATCGCGCTGCTGCTGTTCCCATTGTTCTTGCTGTCCTGGTACCCGATTACGTTCCATGCGTTCTTTACCCAAAACAACAAGAGGTGGAGCCATACGCAGCATACACGGGTACTGCGGTTGGACGACGTGCAGAAGTTTTAGGCCGCAACTGTTTCGGATAGATTCGGGCGGGTTGTATTGACAACCTTGCGTTTGCGTGATATATTTTTGGATGAGTTTTGTTTTTCTTATTTATTTGGCACAAAGCAGAAGCGCCCGCTTCTCACCTGTCCGATTGTTTAATCGGCCGGTATCGCCGCTACACGAGATTGCGACCCGATTACGTAAGTGCGTTATTCGGCAGAACGCGGGCACTGATTGCAGTGCTCGCTTTTTATTTTTGTCAATGGTACGTTATTTTAGTTGGAGGTGGCAAGCGATTAGCAGGGAACATCAAATTAACGAAGAAATTCGTGCGCGGGAAGTGCGCGTCGTCGGTCCGGACGGCGAGCAAATCGGAATCAAGCAATTCCGTGAAGCGCTCCAAATGGCGGTCGATATGAATCTGGATCTGGTGAACATCGCCCCTACGGCGAAGCCTCCGGTCTGCCGCATTATGGATTACGGGAAATTCCGTTACGAGCAGCAGAAGAAGGACAAAGAAAACCGGAAAAACCAGAAGATCGTCGACCTTAAGGAAGTGCGCTTCAGCGCGACGATCGACGAGCACGATTACCAGACCAAGCTACGAAATGTGGTTAAGTTTCTGAAGGACGAAGACAAAGTGAAATGCACGATCCGTTTCCGCGGCCGTGAAATCACACATGCCGACGTCGGACAGAAGGTGCTTGAGCGCGTGGCGAAAGAAGTCGAAGAAATCTCCGTGCAAGAGCGCCGTCCAAAGCTCGAAGGCCGAAGCATGATTATGATTTTGGCCCCGAAATAACAATAACTTTTACGAAGCATCTTGACTATATTTAGGAGGAACATTTGTCATGCCGAAAATGAAAACGCACAGCTCCCTGAAAGACCGTTTCAAAGTGACGGGCACAGGCAAAGTAAAGCGTTACAAAGCATATAAGAACCACTTGCTTTCGGGCAAGAGCGCGCGCCAAAAGCGCGGTTTGTCCACGCAGCCGCTTATGCATGAAGGCGACTATGCGCGCCTTAAGCAGCAATTGAAGAACATCAAGTAAGATTCGACACAAGCATTTCCAGAGATTATATAGGAGGGTTTTACCATGGCAAGAGTTAAGGGCGGGTTCGTTACTCGCCGTCGTCATAAAAAGTTTTTAAAGCTCGCGAAAGGTTACTTCGGCGCGAAGCACCGCCTGTTTAAGAAGGCTCATGAGCAAGTGATGAAATCCTTGCTTTACGCATACCGCGACCGCCGCCAGACGAAGCGCAACTTCCGCAAGCTGTGGATCGTGCGGATCAACGCTGCCGCACGCATGAACGGTTTGTCTTACAGCCGTATGATGCACGGTTTGAAATTGGCCGGCGTTCAAGTGAACCGCAAGATGCTCGCCGACCTCGCGGTCAACGACATCAACGCGTTCAACACGCTTGCGGGCAAAGCGAAAGAGAAAATCAACGCGTAAGGAACGGCTTGCGCGAACGAGCCGCCGCCGCCTTACGGACGGCGGTTTTTGCTTTCCGGACAAAATAACTTCAATTTTTGAAGTTATTCGGCTCGAGGCTGCCTGGTTCAGCGCAATAGTTTCACTTTTTGAAGTTATTTTGCCCGTTTTGTTGGAAAATGGCCCGTTTTTGGATGAATAATTTCATTTTTTGAAGTTATTTCAAGCGAACCTGGGTGATTATGCGGAATAACTTCATTTTTTGAAACTATTCAAAGTGTTTTGCTTCAATAGTGTGGCTGTTGTGAGGGTTTGCGGAACATTTTTCCTTGTTCAAGATTTCTGAAAAAGCCCTTGACGCATATTTTGCTCGAACATATAATAAGCTGTAAGAAAATTGTACACACTGTTGTTGTATACCTTGATCGGCTATGAAGAGGACGAAGCGATACGGGCTCTTATGAACAGAGAGCGATAGGAACGGCTGAAACCTGCGCCATAACTCCCGTATAGGCGAGCTCACCTCGGAGCTGTTCTCCTGAAACGCAAGGCGGCGCTTTAAGGCTGTAAAGCTTAACATCGGTAACGCAAGTTGCCGGCCGGCCAGCCTGTATGCCTGCTTATTAGGGAGAATCGGAATGGCACACGTTACCGTGCTGCAGATACGATTGTGCGCTTGCGCGCCAACGTTACCTGCCGAGGCTGTCATCGCAAGATGGCGGCGAATTTTGGGTGGTACCGCGAAAGAACAACCCCTTTCGTCCCATATGCTCACCGTTACGGTGTAGTGGGATGAGAGGGGTTTTTTTAATTTATATCCACGAATGGAGGGTCATCTTGTGAGCGTACAACAACTCAGTGCCGCGAAACTGGATAGTGAAGAGCTGCGCAGCCGTCTGTTGAAACCCGACCGCATATCCGGGTCGGAAATTTTGCTTCGTTCCTTGTTGCTGGAAGGTGTCGAGTGCGTCTTCGGATACCCGGGCGGCGCGGTGTTATTCATTTACGACGCGATGCACGGCAATCCCGATTTCAAGCATTTACTCACGCGGCACGAGCAGGGGGCCATCCATGCGGCGGACGGATACGCCCGTTCGACCGGCAAAGTAGGCGTCTGTATCGCAACTTCGGGTCCCGGAGCGACGAACCTCGTGACGGGCATCGCAACCGCATATATGGACTCGGTGCCGCTGGTCGTTATTACCGGCAACGTCGCCACTACGGCGATCGGTACGGACGCCTTTCAGGAAGCGGACATTACCGGCATCACGATGCCGATTACGAA
This sequence comes from Paenibacillus alkalitolerans, assembly GCF_016482785.1. Lineage (GTDB taxonomy): Bacteria > Bacillota > Bacilli > Paenibacillales > YIM-B00363 > Paenibacillus_AE > Paenibacillus_AE alkalitolerans. The sequence goes on from NZ_JAEMXM010000004.1 coordinate 86,848, forward strand.
GCATAGCTATTTGGTGAGAGACGTGCGGGATTTGGCCCGCACCATTCGCGAAGCGTTCCACATTGCGTCCACGGGCCGCAAGGGGCCGGTGCTGGTCGACATTCCGAAGGATGTTTCGGCGCACTTGACGGAGTTCCACTACCCTAAAGAGGTGAGCATTCGCGGCTACAATCCTACCGTGATGCCGAACAAGGGGCAGGTCAATAAGCTTCTGCAGGCGATCGAGGAAGCGGAGCGGCCGGTCATATTGGCCGGGGGCGGGGTCGTGTACTCCGGGGCGCAAGAAGAGCTGCTCGAATTCGTAAACAAGACGCAAATTCCGGTAACGACAACGCTGCTCGGACTCGGCGGTTTCCCGAGCGGACACGAGCTCTGGATGGGCATGCCGGGCATGCACGGCACATGGACGGCGAACACGGCGCTGCAAAGCTGCGATCTGTTGATCAGCATCGGCGCGCGTTTCGACGACAGGGTGACGATGAAGGTGTCCGAATTCGCGCCGCACGCCAAGATCGCGCACATCGACGTCGACCCGGCGGAAATCGGCAAGAACGTCCCGACGGCGATCCCGTGCGTGGGCGACATCAAGGCGGTGTTGGAAATCGCCAATCAGAAGGCGAAGCCGGCGAAGTCCAAGGATTGGATCACGCAAATCCAGAAATGGAAGCAAGAGCAGCCGCTGCGGTACAAAGATTCGGATACCGAGTTGAAACCGCAATGGGTTATTGAATTGATTAACGAAACAACGCGGGGCGACGCATTTGTAACGACCGACGTCGGCCAGCATCAGATGTGGGCCGCGCAGTACTACAGGTTCAACAAGCCGCGCAGATGGATTTCTTCCGGCGGCTTGGGAACGATGGGCTTCGGTTTCCCGTCGGCGATCGGCGTTCAAGTCGCCCACCCGAACGAGCTCGTCGTTTCGATCAACGGAGACGGCGGCATGCAGATGTGCTCGCAAGAGTTGGCGGTATGCGCCATTCATAATATTCCCGTAAAAATCGTCGTCATTAACAATCAGGTGCTCGGCATGGTTCGCCAATGGCAGGAAATTATTCACGGCGAACGGTTCAGCCACATCGACCTGGCGGGAAGCCCGGACTTTGTCAAGCTTGCGGAAGCGTACGGGGTCAAGGGGCTGCGCGCAACCAACAAAGAAGAGTCGCGCCGCGCATGGGCGGAAGCGATGGCGCATCCGGGTCCGGTCCTCGTCGAATTCGTAGTTCGCCGGGATGAGAATGTATTCCCGATGGTTCAAGCGGGCACGGCCATCCACGAAATGTTAATGGGGGATGACGAATGAGTACACGGCATACGATCTCCGTTCTTGTCAACGACCAGCCCGGCGTCCTGCAGCGGGTATCGGGCTTGTTCGGCCGGCGCGGATTCAATATCGAAAGCATTACGGTGGGGGTCTCGGAAGAACCGGGACTCTCCCGGATGATTATCGTGACGACGGGCGACGACTCGACGGTGGAGCAAATTCAAAAGCAGCTGTACAAGCTCATCGACGTCATTAAAGTGGTCGACCTGAGCGCCAATCCGATGGTGTCCCGTGAAGTCGCTTTGATTAAAGTTCATGCGGAACCGACCGCGCGTCCGGAAATTTTAGGCGTCGTCGATACGTTCCGGGCGAGCGTGGTGGACATTTCGCCCAGCACGCTGATCGTACAGGCTATTGGGGACACGGCGAAAATCGACGCGATCGTCGAGCTGATGAAGCCGTACGGAATTGTCCAGCTGTCGCGCACAGGCGTGACAGCGATGGCGCGGGGTGTGTAGCGCAAGAACGTCGTTGTTGTGAATTCGACCCCATTTTCGGGTCTTTCAAAAATAAAGCAGTTATATATCCAAGGAGGAATCATACACATGGCGGTAACAATGTTTTACGAAAATGATGCGGATTTAGGCGTATTGAAAGGAAAAACGGTTGCGGTTATCGGATACGGCAGCCAAGGCCACGCGCAAGCGCAAAACCTTCGCGACAGCGGAGTGAACGTCGTGATCGGTCTTCGCAAGGGCAAATCGTGGCAAAAGGCGGAAAACGACGGCTTCAAAGTTTTGGAAGTAGCCGAGGCGACGCGCCAAGCGGACGTCATCCAAATATTGATGCCGGACGAGACGCAAGCGAAAGTGTACAACGAGGAAATCGCACCGAACATAAAGAGCGGCGCAGCGCTTCTGTTCTCTCACGGCTTCAACATTCATTTCGGCCAGATCGTGCCCAAGAGCGACATTGACGTGCTTCTCGTCGCTCCGAAGTCGCCGGGTCACCTTGTCCGCCGCGTGTATGTGGAAGGCTTCGGCGTTCCGGGCTTGATCGCGATTCATCAAGACGCTACCGGCAAAGCTCACGACATCGGCCTCGCTTACGCGAAAGGCATCGGCTGCACCCGCGCGGGCGTCATCGAAACATCCTTCAAAGAAGAGACGGAAACCGACCTCTTCGGCGAGCAGGCGGTACTTTGCGGCGGCGTGTCGTATTTGATCAAAGCCGGTTTCGAAACGTTGGTGGAAGCCGGATACGCGCCGGAAATGGCATATTTCGAGTGCTTGCACGAGCTTAAGCTGATCGTCGACCTCATCTACGAAGGCGGCCTCGCAACGATGCGCGACTCCATCTCGAACACGGCTGAGTACGGCGATTATGTAACGGGTCCCCGCATCGTAACGGAAGAAACGAAGAAAGAGATGAAGCGCGTTCTCGACGACATCCAATCCGGGCGTTTCGCGCGCGACTTCATACTTGAGAACCAGTCGAACAAAGCGTTCATGACTGCGACGCGCCGCCGCGAATCGGAGCACCAAATCGAGCAAGTCGGACGCCAGCTTCGCGAGATGATGGCTTGGATCAAGAAGTGATTGGACGCTTGCAACGCTGCATCCTATGAAGTAAAATAAGAAAAACTTTTATCGAAGTACATTCAAAGAAGAGGGTACGTCCTTAAGCTGAAGTTTTTCTTGCAACTATAGAATTGCTGTTCACTTCGTGACAACTTATACATTCTATAGTTATCAAAAAAAAATGAAATACGTTGAAGAGGACCAGTAAGAGGTTTCTTGCGCTCAGAGAGCTGCTGGACGGTGTGAAGCAGCTGCGGGAATCGTCCGAACTCGCCTCGGAGTTGCCCGCTGAACGCGTTCGAAGTAGGCGGAGCCGGAGCCTGACCGTTATGTACAGGAGGATGCAGGATAGTTTCGTCCTGATCCGCTGAGCGCATATCCCCCTGCGGATATGAAGTCGGAGTGGTACCGCGTAAGATGATAAGTCTTTCGTCTCCTTGTTATAGGAGGCGGAAGACTTTTTTAATGATCCGGAATGTGAAAGGAAGGGAAACCCAATGAAAAACGCAGAGAAATATGCCAGAGGATACTTTATGCCTCCCAAACAGCACTTGAAGTGGGCGCAGAAAGAGTATATTACCGAAGCGCCGATTTGGTGCAGCGTCGACCTCCGGGACGGCAATCAAGCCCTTATCGTGCCGATGAATCTGGAAGAGAAGCTGGAGTACTTCCGGATGCTTGTCGACATCGGGTTTAAGGAAATCGAGGTCGGGTTCCCGGCCGCTTCGGAAACGGAATTTACGTTCCTTCGGACGTTGATCGAACAACATCTCATCCCGGACGACGTCACCATTCAAGTTTTGACCCAATCCAGAGAGCATATTATTCGAAAAACGTTCGAATCGCTCCAAGGCGCCAAGCGAGCGGTCGTTCACCTCTATAACTCCACTTCCTTAGCCCAGCGCGAACAGGTGTTCCGCAAGACGAAGCAGGAGATTATCGATATCGCCGTGGAAGGTGCGAAGCTGTTCCTGGAATGCGCGTCCGAAACCGAAGGGAATTTCCAATTCCAGTATTCTCCGGAAAGCTTTACAGGCACCGAGATCGATTTCGCGCTCGAGATTTGCAACGCGGTGCTCGACGTATGGCGGCCGACGCCGGACAACAAGGTGATCATCAACCTGCCGTCGACGGTGCAGATGTCGATGCCGCATGTGTACGCCAGCCAGATCGAGTTCATGAGCGAGAACTTGCGCTATCGGGACAGCGTCATTTTGTCCCTTCATCCGCATAACGACCGGGGCACGGGCGTGTCGGACGCGGAGCTCGGCATGCTCGCAGGGGGGCAACGGGTAGAGGGCACGTTGTTCGGCAACGGCGAGCGCACCGGGAATGTAGATATCGTCACACTTGCCCTCAACATGTACTCGCACGGGGTTGATCCAAAGCTGAATTTCCACAATCTGCCCGAGATTTTGAAAGTTTACGAACGATTGACTAGAATGCGGGTCGGCGAGCGTCATCCTTACGGAGGAGAGCTGGTATTTACGGCGTTCTCCGGTTCCCATCAGGATGCTATCGCGAAGGGCATGAAGTGGCGGGAGGAGCAAAATCCTCCTCATTGGAGTGTGCCTTACTTGCCGATCGATCCAATGGATATCGGCCGGGAGTACGAAGGAGACATCATTCGCATCAACAGCCAATCCGGCAAGGGAGGCGTCGCGTACGTCCTTCAGCAGAAGTACGGACTCGACCTGCCGGCCCGCATGCGCGAAACGTTCGGTTATCGAGTGAAGGATGCGTCCGACAAAATGCAGAAGGAGCTGCTGCCGGAAGATATTTTCACGATCTTCAAGGAAGCGTTTGTTAATGTGAATGAACCGATCTCCTTCCTCAGATACCATTTCGAAAAGAGCGACGACTATCGGACAATGGTGACGGTTCGGATCGACGGCGAGGTCAAGGAACTCGCGGGGAACGGCAACGGAAGATTGGATGCCATCAGCAACGCGCTTCAAACGAATTTGGGCGTTTCGTTTACGAATTTAATATATAACGAGCATGCCTTGGAAATCGGCTCCGGTTCCCAAGCCATCTCCTATATCGGGATTACCGACGCGAACGGTAAGGAGCACTGGGGCTCCGGAGTGGACGCGGATATTATGACCTCTTCCGTCAAAGCTCTTTTCAGCGCCGTCAACAATATGACCGCAGCCTCAAGGCATTAAACTATGCAGTCGGGATGAGTCTGAAGCGTCCGGCAACGGCGCGTTGGATCGCGGACAAACGCCGCTCCGGCGCCGACCGACGCGACAACGTTTCGTTATGAAAGGGGGTATCCCCTTTCGAACTCCTTGCTTGCGCTATACCCATGGTTCAGATAAGCCCGCAATATCCCCGCTGTTCGGAAATAGCGGGGATTGCGTCCGAAACGCAGTGAAGATTCCACTGCATTAATATATAATAGGGATAAATATTCAATGTATGAGCCAATGGGATAATGTGCGCAAGAGGTTAAGAAACATGAGGCCGGGGAGAGGCGAGGACTGAAAATCGGACGTTCTGAAGCCGGGGGAGAGTGTGCGCACAAGTCGAGCAAGTAGATGCTGCGGTTCACAGTTTATACTGAAGCGCTAACTTTTTTCCGGATATATGAATCTGCTTCTTGACAAAATAAACTCATTATATAATAATTATAATTATTTTAGAGTAATTCTAATTTAACCCCATTAATATTTTAACCACACTAAGGAGGAAAATTTGTATGTCTTTGATTGGAAAAGAAGTGCTGCCGTTTAAAACTCAAGCGTACCACAACGGGAAGTTTGTCGAGGTTACCGAAGTCGACTTCAAAGGGAAGTGGAGCGTAGTTTGCTTCTATCCGGCGGACTTTACGTTCGTGTGTCCGACGGAACTCGAAGATCTGCAAAACCAATACGAGGCCCTGAAGGGACTTGGCGTTGAAGTGTATTCCGTTTCTACGGACACCCATTTTACACATAAAGCATGGCACGACACCTCCGAAACGATCGGGAAAATTACCTACGTAATGATCGGCGATCCTTCGCACACGATCTCCCGCAATTTCGAAGTGCTGAACGAAGAGTCGGGTCTTGCAGACCGCGGTACTTTTATCATCGATCCCGACGGCGTCATCCAAGCCGTTGAAATTAACGCCGGCGGCATCGGCCGCGATGCAAGCATTCTTGTCAACAAGATCAAGGCGGCACAGTATGTCCGCAACAATCCGGGTGAAGTTTGCCCGGCGAAATGGCAGGAAGGCGCCGCAACGCTGAAGCCGAGCCTTGATCTCGTAGGAAAGATTTAAGGGAGCGACAGATGGTGCTCGACGCAGATATTAAGGCGCAACTAGAGCAGTATCTTCAACTCTTGGAAGGCGATGTGGTGCTCAAAGTAAGCGCGGGCACTGACGCCGTATCCAACGACATGCTGGCGCTGGCGGATGAAATCGCCGGCATGTCGTCCAGGATCTCCGTCGAGAGAACGCAATTGCCGAGAACGCCGAGCTTTAGCGTGAATCGCGTGGGCGAAGATACCGGCGTAACTTTCGCCGGTGTTCCGCTCGGACATGAGTTCACCTCATTGGTTTTAGCTTTGCTGCAGGTTAGCGGAAGAGCGCCGAAGGTGGACCAGAGTGTAATCGATCAAATTAAAGGCATAAGCGGCGAATATCATTTCGAATCGTTTATCAGCCTTACCTGCCACAACTGTCCCGACGTCGTGCAGGCGCTGAACTTGATGAGCATCCTCAATCCGGGCATTACACATACGATGATTGACGGTGCGGCGTTCAAAGATGAGGCGGAAAGCAGAGAAGTGATGGCCGTTCCTACGGTTTTCCTGAACAGAGAATTTTTCGGCAGCGGCCGGATGACGATTGAAGAGATTCTTGCGAAGATCGGCAGCGGACCGGATGTTTCGGAGCTTACGAATAAAGATCCGTACGATGTGCTTATCGTCGGGGGCGGCCCCGCAGGCGCAAGCGCGGCTATCTATGCAGCGCGCAAAGGAATTCGCACAGGCATTGTCGCCGAACGCTTCGGCGGACAAGTGATGGATACGCTGGGCATTGAGAACTTCATCAGCGTGAAATATACCGAAGGTCCGAAGCTGGTGGCAAGTCTTGAAGAGCATGTGAAGCAGTACGGCGTCGATGTGATGAAATTACAGCGCGCCAAGCGTCTGGAGAAGAAGGATCTGATTGAAGTCGAACTGGAAAGCGGTGCTGTTCTTAAGAGCAAAACCGTCATTATTTCAACGGGTGCACGCTGGCGCAATGTGGGCGTGCCCGGCGAAATCGAGTTCAAGAACAAAGGCGTTGCGTACTGCCCTCATTGCGACGGCCCTTTATTTACAGGAAAAGACGTTGCGGTGATCGGCGGCGGGAACTCCGGCGTTGAGGCGGCCATCGACCTCGCGGGCATTGTCAAGCATGTCACCGTTCTCGAGTTTATGCCGGAGCTGAAAGCCGACGCCGTACTCCAGAAGCGTCTTTACAGTCTGCCGAATGTAACGGTTCTCAAGAACGTTCAAACGAAGGAAATTACCGGCACCGACAAGGTCGACGGCATCACCTGCGTTGATCGTGAAACAGGTTCGGAGCATCATATCGAATTGCAAGGCGTGTTTGTCCAAATCGGTCTCGTACCCAATACCGATTGGCTAGCCGATACGGTTGAACGAACTCGCTTCGGCGAGATTGTCGTAGACAGCCACGGTGCAACGAGCATACCCGGGGTGTTTGCCGCCGGCGACTGCACCAACAGTCCGTACAAGCAAATCGTCATCTCGATGGGGTCAGGCGCTACTGCGGCGTTAGGAGCATTCGATTATTTAATCCGAAATTAATAAAAGATGTAGCCGCTGAGCTGTCCGATGGATGGTTCGGCGGCTATTTTTTCTCGGCCACCATAGGCACCGTCTATAGAGTTAATAGGATTCATATTCTTCTCAAATAACGGGATTTGTGTTACAAAGAAGGATAATAAGTAATTTAAGCGAAGGAGACACCAACATGACGAATAAGAAAAAGATCGCGGTAATCGCCGGCGACGGCATCGGACCGGAAGTGGTGGCGGAAGCGATCAAGGTCATACGCAAATCCGAAGAGCTGTTCGGTTATCAGTTCGAGCTCGAGCACGGCCTGTTCGGCGGAATCGCGATCGACGAGCGCGGAACGCCGCTGCCTGACGACACCCTCGCCATGTGCCAAAGCGCGGACGCTGTGCTGCTCGGTGCGGTCGGCGGACCGAAATGGGACAACAATCCGAAGGAACTGCGCCCGGAAACCGGACTTCTCGGCATCCGCAAGGCGCTCGGCCTATTTTCCAACATCCGTCCCGCCGTTGTGTTCGACTGCCTGATCGACGCTTCCACCATTAAGCGGGAAGTACTGCAAGGCACCGACTTGATCGTTGTGCGCGAGCTGACCGGAGGCATCTACTTCGGGGAGAAATTCCGCCGAGAGGGCGCGAACGGACAAGAGGCCGTCGATACGTGCGTGTACAGCGTGATGGAAGTGGAGCGCATCGTGCGCCAAGCGTTCGAAATCGCATTGAAGCGAGGCAAGAAGCTTGCCTCCGTCGACAAGGCGAACGTGCTTGAGACGTCCCGTCTATGGCGCGAAACGGTGAACCGGATCGCCGCCGATTACCCCGGGGTCGAGCTTGAGCACGTTCTCGTCGACAACTGCGCGATGCAGCTGCTTCGCCGCCCGACGAGCTTCGACGTTATCGTTACGGAGAACATGTTCGGCGACATCCTGTCCGACGAAGCCGCGATGCTTACCGGCTCGATCGGCATGCTCTCCTCCGCTTCGCTCGGCGAAGGAAGCCTGGGTCTGTATGAGCCTGTGCATGGCTCCGCACCCGACATCGCCAGCAAAGGCATCGCGAACCCGATTGCGACGATTTTGTCCGTCGCGCTCATGTTCCGCCTCTCCTTCGGATGGGAGGATGCCGCTGCCGCTATCGAGAAAGCGGTGAAGAACGTGCTCGACGCAGGGCATCGCACCGGCGACATTGCCACGGAGAATGAGACTGCGATCGGCACGTCCGCCATGGGCGATCTCATTGTAGCGGCAATGACCAAATAAGAACCGGTTTGATTTTTCGAAGCACATTTCGATCCTGACGGGATCGGGGTGTGCTTTTTTGACTTCACTAATTTCTGGTGATAATATGAAAATCGTGGGAAGTACAAAGGGGAAAATACATAAGCGATGAAGGTATAGGAGGTAAAACCATGGCAGAACGTTTGGTTGGCAAGAAAGCTCCGGAATTTACGATGGAGACGGCACTAGGCAACGGGAAAGACTTCGGCAAAGTTTCTTTGTCCGACTACAAAGGCAAGTGGCTCGTGTTTTTCTTCTATCCTCTTGATTTCACTTTCGTCTGCCCGACGGAAATCATCGCTCTGAGCGAAGCATACGATCAATTCCAGGACTTGGATTGCGAAATACTCGGCTGCAGCACAGACAGCAAGTTCTCTCACCGCGCATGGATCAACACGCCGCGCGACCAGAACGGTCTCGGCCAATTGAACTACCCGATCGCGTCCGACATCAACAAGACGGTGGCCCGCGATTACGGCGTGCTTGACGAGAACGAAGGCATCGCGTTCCGCGGTCTGTTCATCATCGATCCGGAAGGCGAATTGAAGTATCAAGTCGTAACGCACAACGATGTGGGCCGCAGCGTGGAAGAAACGATCCGCGTGCTCCAGGCGCTTCAATCCGGCGGACTTTGTCCGGCGAACTGGAAGCCGGGCCAAAAAACCCTCGTTGCAAAGTAAGAGCCATCGCGAATACGGACCCTCCGTACGGCGGCTTCAAGCCGAGCCGGGCGGAGGGTTTTTTTCACTTGATTTTCGGCATAATATGGTACAAAATTAACTCTTGAACAGGGGTGACGCATATGCCGATGAGGCTTAGAACGGAATTGCCGGAGTTTCAAGGAGTATCCGAATGGGTGAACGGAGAAGCATCCAAGGCGGATCTCGCCGGCAAACCGGTTCTTATTCACTTTTGGGCGATAAGCTGCCATATGTGCAAGGAGGGTTTGCCGCTCATCAATGAATGGCGGAAGAAGTACGAACAGCAGTACAATCTTCAGGTCATCGGCGTACATATGCCGCGTTCGGAAGCGGATACGGACATCGGCGCCGTTAAGGATGCAATCAAGCAATACAACCTCGAGCATCCGGTCATCATTGACAACGAGCATGCCGTAACCGACGCGTTCCAGAACGAATATGTGCCGGCGTACTACTTGTTCGACGGCAATTCCCAGCTGCGGCACTTCCAAGCCGGAGAGAAGGGATTAAGCATGGTCGAGCAGCGATTGCATAAGATCTTGGGAACGAGCGAAGGGACTCAGGCTTAGCGCTTGACCTTCCATACATGAATACTCCCACTGTAATTTTTACCCACAACATCAACACTATTTTTCGGGTAAATTCAAGAAAAGCCGATTCATCTCAACACTTATAGAAGTGGGAATCCTCTCGGCTGATTATGATAGAAGGAGGCGCGATATTGTGAACGTACCTGCAGAGTTGCGTTATAGCGAAGAGCACGAATGGGTGAAGACCGAAGGCAGTCAAGCGACGGTCGGAATTACCGATTTTGCGCAGAGCGAGCTGGGGGACATCGTCTTCGTCGAGCTGCCCCAAGTAGGCGATACCATCACGTTCGGTGATCCGTTCGGCAGCGTCGAATCGGTAAAAACCGTATCCGAGCTGTATGCGCCTGTCACAGGCAAAGTGGTCAAAGTGAACGACGGCTTGAACGATGCGCCGGAAAAAATCAATGAATCTCCTTATGGCGACGGATGGATGATCGTTGTGGAGATTGAAAACGCCGACGAGTTAAACAAACTGTGGTCCGCCGACAAATATAAGGAAACATACGGCGAATAGTATTGTTAATTCCAGGGTAATAACCGGCAAGCCGGGCGAGGTGCACCTCGCCCGGCTTTTCGTTATGTATAAACATGTCTCGTCAACTTCTCGTATTTATCGAGATATTTCAACACCGTCAGCACGAACGTCGCATGCGACCAGGTCAACGGCGCGACCGAAACCGGACTGCCGTCGAACGGATCAAGCTGTTCGGATAAAATACCGCTCTCCAACGCGTGACGAACGACCCAATTTAATGTTTCACGGGGAGATCTCAGCTCGTCAAGCGACGCCGCTGTTTCAATCTCATATTCCGCCATCCACAGCGTGCATATAATCCAAGGATTGCCGGGGACCGCCGACAAATCCGCCGATCGTTGGAAATAGTAGTCCTGAAAATATCGGGCAATACCGCCAACCGGCGTCTTAATCGACAGGCCTTCTTTAATCGCATTCATCGTCTTCGCGACCCGCTCGTCCGAAGCCGGCAAAACGCCGAATTCGAAAATCCCGTACACGCTGCTTTCCAACGTCATATCTTTATGCCAACGTCCGTCTTTGCGGTACAGTCCGCGCGCGAAGCGCCCGGCTTCCTCATCCCATAGATGCTTTAGAATGCCGTTCTTGATGCGGAGCGCCGCCTGCTCGTAACGGGCGCAGCGCCTATCGTCGCCGAACAGCCGGGCGAAGTTTGCCGCCGCGATCATGCCGCCGTAAACGGCCGATGCGGTGAACGTATATATACCGTACCGTTCCTCCCACAAATCATAGCTCGGCATCGGCAGCTGCAGCTCCGGATCGACATATGTATAAAGGAATCTCGCGGCTTTTCTGATCAAGTTCGGGTATAGCGATTGGGGAAGCTCAATGACTCCGTGCTTGGCGTAATCTTGCCATAGCGTGAACAAAACGAGACCGGTCTCGTCCTCTTGAATCGGCAGCTGCTGTTGCCCTTGGTTTAAATAAGGGTGCCATGAGGAGCCGACCGTGCCGTCCGGGTTATATTTGTGAAGCAAGTATCCCTCGTCCGTGATCGCTTTCGCGCAAAAGTGAAAAAAAGGAACGATCATGCCCTGATATCCCGCCATGGACATTGCGTAGGCGACGAGGGCTCCGTCGCGAGGCCACATATAGCTGTAATGGTCCCGGTTGTAATTTAGAATATCGGTGTCGTTCGCCGCTATGATCGCGCCGTGCTCGTCGATTTGCGTGCGGACGATAAGGAGGCTCTGTTTGTACATCTTCACGACTTCGTCGCTTAAGTTCGCGAAATCGCGCTCCTGTTTCGTCACCCACCGCTGCCAATATATTTTCGTGCGGTCGAGCAAGTTGCCCGCGCCGCTTTCTCTCACATATGTGTTCAACTTCTTTACTTCTTCCAAATTTTCGCCGGCGGTCATCCAATAGTACATCGTCCGGGAGCCGCCCGGCTCAACGAACAGCCGGAAAGAAATCGTACTGTCCACCGAGCCTTGGGCAATCGGATTGCCCATCAGATGGCCGTCCTCCGCATCTTTCCAAGTTCCTTCGGCTTGATGAAATCTCTTAACGCCTGTAGTATATTGATAAATGCCTTCTTGACCGGATGTGCCGTCAAACATAAAATAGCGGTCTCTTTTATAGTGGAACACTGTATGATTCGCAGGATAGTAGGCTGCGGTATCGCCGACTTCCGTTTCACTGATGACGAGATCTTGATGGAAGAACAGGCGCACTTCCCGTTCCCTGTCGCTTCCGTTCTCCACCGTGAAACGGCGAATAAAGATATTTTCCCGCTGATGGACGCCGTCGTTTATGTTTAGCGTTATTCCAAGCCGGGGGTGAAAGGCGCTCACCCGCGTCACGAGAGAGTCTTCTTCGTAGGCAAGCGTTCGTTCCCACTCGTCGTCGCCGAGCCACGCGAACTGGCCTTCGACCCAAACTCCGACCCGGCAATGGTATCCGCTCACATGATTCAATTGTCCGACATATGGATAATACAAGTCTCTAATGTAACAGTTCCGGTCGAGATTGATAAGCATTTTGCCGTTGCCCGTCACCAGATGTCTTGGCACTGCACCACGTCCTATCCGATCCTTTTAATAATGCCAGAAAGTATAAGCTTTCGAAAAGAAACTTTTCTTTCTTTATTAAGTATATCGATAATTATACGGACACGCATTATCAGTGTACACATTTCTCACGCGGGCCAACCGTTGCGTCCGGCGATTAGTTTGCAAAGGACGTCGACTTTGTTGTCGGCGGCCGCGAGCGTCTCGAATTCTTCCGACAGCACGGGGGAGATGGACCGGTAGTCCCCTTTATGGAAATGAATGATTAACGCATCGATGCTCGGATCGAAGGTGACGAATGCGATCTGTTTGTGATCAAGCGAAACGGATTGCATTAGCGGCTCACTCCATTTTAGTTATTAATGTTTCACATTTATGCGTATCGGACTTGGCATATTCAAGAAATTTAAGGCTGCTAAAAACTGCTTGTCCGAGGAAAAAGGAATTGTACAAGGACGCCGCGAATAAGAAAAGAGTAACGCGGTTTGAAAGGGGATATGCGCATGAGCTTTTGCTGCGGTGCTAGTATGGTAGGTACGAAAGGAACGCTGCGGCACCTTCGTACGCAAATTCACAATGTACCCATTTTGTTTTGCCCGGTATGTCACCGTATCGAAGTCCATCATCTTGTAGAAGACGAATACGAGATTTTGGCCGAATATGCGCATGGCGACGGTGCGAGCGAAGTCGATTTCGATGAATATTCCGACACGCAATCGCGTGATTATTTATTTGAAAATTGCGTAAGCCACGAGAACGAGGATCCGCTTGAGCTCGTTACGAATCAAATCGACATGGCGCTCGATTTGCTGCGCGTGGCGAAACAGCTCGACGACATCGAGTGGGAGAATCAATTGAAAAACCGGCTCCGCGTAATGAGCAGCCGAAGAGATAAGCTTCGCCGAAAGAAGATGATGGGCGGCTACCGGCAACAAAACGGATGAAAGAAACGTCTCTTCTAGAAGGGACGTTTTTTTTCACCGCTTGAGTTCATCACCCCCAGAAACGTCGGAGTTTGCCCGAATACTAAAGTACTGAGGTGAAACGGTTGATCCTGTTACTAATCAAACGGTGGTTCTCAGGTCGGGATTCACTGTCTCAGGTTACGGAACGACACGACCTCGAAGCGGCGATCGAGCGCATTCAAGCCGGTGACGAAGTCTTGCGCAACGATGTAATCAGGCAATATCAACCATTCATCGCCAAGACAGCTGGCCAATTTTGCAAACGGTATATACAACCGGATGCAGATGAATTCAGCATAGCGCTTGCCGCGTTCAACGAAGCGATCAACGGATTCGACGTCAAAGCGGGAAGATCGTTTCTCGGCTTTGCGGAGGGGGTCATTCGCCGCCGTTTGATCGACCACGTAAGGAGAGAGCAGCGGTTCGCCGTCCAAATTCCGCAAAGCGCCTTTGAAATCGAAAATGACGACGACGAGCATTTCGATCCCATTGATGCGAAAGAAGCGGTGCAGCGGTACGAGCGGGATCAGGCCGCAGATGAAAGAAGGCTTGAGATTGAAACGCTGAGCTCACAGCTTGCGGATTTCGGCATAACATTCGCGGATTTGGTTGATAGTTCGCCGAAGCACGAGGATTCACGGCGGATGCTGATCGGCATCGGCGCACTGCTGAGCCGTCACCCGGAATTGTCCGCAACCATGCTTGCGAAGAAATCGCTGCCATTGAAAGAATTGACGGAGCTGGTCGATGTGTCCCGCAAGACGCTCGAACGCGGCCGAAAATATATAATTGCCGTAACGCTAATCTATCTGGGATCGTTCCCGCACCTGAAGTCTTTCGTCTTAGGGGGAGCGAACGAGGATGAGAACGCGTCGCAACAACACGGGGAGTGGGGAGCATGACTAAAGGGATTGTGATGGAGGTCGGAGAGCGCGAAGCGATCGTGCTGACGGACTCCGGCGCGTTCGTCCGCACGCGCAAACGCGGATCGATTGCGGTGGGCGATGAAATTACCCTCCCGGAAGCGCGCAGATCATTGCCCCGCCGTTCGGCTTGGATGTGGAGTTCGTCGGCTGCCGCACTGTTTGCGCTCGTGTTCCTGGTTTCTTTGCTGCCCGGAGGTTTGTTCTCGCCCGGTACGAAACCCGTTCCGCCGGACACGCCGGTTGCTTACGTTTCCATTGATATCAATCCGAGCATTGAGCTGGGAATCGACGAAGACAAGCGGGTAGTGGAAGTGAAGAAGCTGAACGCCGACGGCGAACGGCTGATGGAAAGCTTGTCTGTGGAAGGCCAACCGATTGACGCGGCCGTTCGTCTTATAATGGAGCGGGCCGAGTTGTATGTGTTAAAAGGCCGCGACGAGGCCGATATCGTCATTACAAGCGTGATCGTCGATCAGAAGACGCAGCTGGTTGAAGAGGAACTGACCGCCGGGCTGCAGCAAGAAGTCCATAATGTGCTGGAACAGCATCATAAGGATAAGATCGAAGCGTTCCGCGTCACCGTCTGGTCCGCTCCGAGCGAACTGAAGGAGGAAGCGGATTCGCAGGGATTGTCGATGGGCAAGATGGCGTTTTATTTGAAAGCGAAAGCGGACGGGGCGGAAGTTACTGTCGAGGATCTAAAGAATATTTCGATACATGAGGCGGCGGAGCGTTACGAAGAGAAGAAGCTTCTGGATTCCGTCCGGAAGGTCACGAAGGAAGAATTAAAGGCCCTTCTCAAGGAAGAAAAGGCGGCCCGCAAGAAGGATAAAGAGAAACGCGACGACGGCGAAGATGACAAAGACGGCGAGGACGATAAAGCTGATAAAGCTGATAAACCCGGTAATTCCGGCAATGCCGGAAAGGGCAATGAGGATAGAAAAGACCCGAAGGATAACGGCAAGGGAAATAAGCCGGATAAGGAATCCAAGGGAGTTAAGGCAGATAAAAAGACCGGAGTTGAAGTCGAGGTAGAGGATGCGGAAGACATTGAAGACGAAGCTGAAGACAGTATAGATGAAGTTGAAGAAGTTATTGAAGATGTTACAGAAGATCCCGACGTTATCGACAACAATGAGGATGCCGATGACGTTCGGGATAAGAAGGATAAAGAGGACAAAGAAAAAAAAGACGAGGAACAGAATACAAAATCAGATGACGATGACAGTAACCGCGATAACGAAAACGATCGCGGTTTAAGCGTTGAAAAAAACGGAAAGTCGGGCAAGCAAGGAGATAACGATTCCGGAGCCGATGGCAAAAACAAAGAAAACGAAGCGAAGAAGCAGGATAAGGACAAGGGTAATTCGAAATAGAGGAAGTACGGGGTCTTATTTGGCGGTATTTGAGGTGTCTGGATTTATAGAGGAAGTATAGGGTCTTATGCGGCCATTTTCTCGTGGAAATGGTCCCATTCGGTGCAAATAGAGCCCTACACTTCCTTTATTTTTCCCACGACCCTCAAATGAAACGAATAGAGGAAGCGGACAACCTCCTGCAACGCAAAAAACACGCCTGTCTCCGTTCGCGGGCTATCCCGATCAACGGAAAAAAGGCGTGTGCTTCACGTCCGATTATTTTTTCTTTAATTATAATTGAAACATGCAAAATGTGAAGTCTTTCATCCAAAATCCGCTCTTTGTGTTAGAATAGTAGGGTATTCTTGTTGGGAAGGTTGGGGCATATGCGTTATACGCAATTCGGAAAAACCGGCTTCCGCGTATCTGCGCTCGGATTCGGAGCGATGAATTTACCGGGCGTGCCTCTTGATCAAGCGCGCGAGGCTTTGAACTACGCCTTGGATAACGGCATAAATTATATCGACACCGCTGCGGGATACCGCAACAGCGAAGAAATACTCGGTGAATGTATTTCTCACAGGCGAAGCGAATTTTTCTTGGCGACAAAGACCGCCCAGCGCAAATACGAAGACGCGAGGTCGGAGATCGAACGCAGCTTGAGCCGCATGAAGACGGACTACATCGATGTGATTCAGATTCATTATGTAAATTATCCGCAAGAGTTCAATAAGGTCATGGAGGAAGACGGAGCTTACCGGGCAGCGCTCGAAGCGAGAGAAGCGGGGAAGGTGCGCTGGATCGGAATTACGGGGCATCGTCCGGAGCTTCTTGCGAAGTGGATATCCGACGGGAAGTTCGATCAAGTGTTATTCCACCTGAGTCTTGTGCAGCCGTTCGCCAAAGACGATCTTGTTCCGACCGCGACGCGCTTGAATATGGGGAAGACGGCGATGAAGCCGCTGTCCGGCGGATTTGTGCAGCCTGTCGATAAGGCGATCCGGTACCCGTACAGCCAAGACGTTCATACGATAATTTCGGGAATGACGAGCGCAGCCGAAGTGAAACAAAATTTGGCCGCGATGGAACGGGAAGTGGAGCCGGAAGAACGCTTAGAATTGGAGGCGCTGTCGGCAGAGCTCGGAGAGCATAACTGCCGCCGATGCAACTATTGTTCCTGCCCGCTCGAAATCCCGATTCCAGACGTTATGATCTCAAGCGCCGTTCGTGAAAAGTTCGGGCTGCTTCCCAGAGGCGCCGCATTCTATGAGAAGCACAAGAGCAAAATACTGTCATGCGCCGATTACGAACCTTGCAAGGAAAAACCGCTTTGCGAACAAAAATGTCCATACCATTTGCCGATGCAACGTACGATACAAGAGACGGCCGCTCATCTAGGCGGATGAGCCGCCGTCTTTTCCTTCGCCGTCAGAATTAATGAAGAACATCATTGGAGGCGCACACAAACATGAAACCTCACCGATCGGAGAGGAACGCCAAAGCATCGGCTAAAGCGTCATCTGCTCGCAGCGGACTGCGGATCGTGACAGTTGAGGGCATTTCCGCGATCGTCATTATTCAACTATTGGCCGGTCCTTACTTAACCGGCTATTTGATTCATCTGGGAGCCGGTTCCGGACAGATCGGATTTGTGCTGGCCATTCCGCCTCTTGCGAACGTATTAACGATTTTTGCGGCTTTATATATTCAGCGGATACAATCCCGCAAACGGTTCCTCGTTTACACTGCCGGTTTCCATCGAATCATCTGGATGCTGACGGGGCTTATTCCGTTCTTGCTGCCCAAAGAGTGGTGGGTCGGCACGTACATTGCGCTTTTCTTGCTATCGTTTTCCCTAAGTTCAATAGGCAGTGTGGCTTGGAGCTCCCTCGTTTCGGATTTGGTGCCGGCGAGGGTGAGGGGGCGCTATTTCGGAATCCGAAACACGATCCTTTGGGCCGCCGGCTGTCTCGCCTTGATCGGCGGGGGGCTGCTGCTGGAACGTTTTCCGGGAGATACGGGTTTTGCGATTATTTACGGCGTTTGCTCGCTGCTTACGGTCGTGAATATATATCATTTGTTCTTGTACCCGGATTTGCCGTTCGAGAAATCGGCGGAGGCTTCGGACCGGGCAATGCTGATGAAGCCGTTGCAGGACCGGATGTTTTTTCGCGCTACATTATTTTTGGCCGGTTGGATTTTTTTGCAAAATGCCGTTATTCCGTTGTTTTCCTACGTCATGCTGGATGTTATGAAGCTTAATTACTTCCCGCACGTATCGGTCATTACAACCGTGCAAAACATATCGATGATGTTCGCTTTCTATCTGTGGGGCAATTTGAACGCCAAATGGCCTGCGCAGAAGCTGTTGCTTTGGACGATGCCGATTTTGGCCTTATCGTGCTTCGGTTGGCTCGCTCTTATCTGGATTCCGGCGTTTGTCACCCTTCTGGCCGTGCACATCTTGCTTGGGATCGGGATGGGCGGTTTCAACCAGCTGGCGTTCAACTTTGTAATCGGGGACACTCCCAAAGCGGACCGGCCTACGTATTTTGCGATGTTTTCGGCAGTAACAGGCGTTACGGGTTTTCTGGGGCCCACTCTGGGCGGACAAATCTACAAGCTGCTGAAGGTTGCGCCGGAATGGGTGCAGACTTACGGTTACAACGCTTCGGTCGGCGCCTTGCTGCTCGTGCTTGCGGTATTCGTTGCTCCTCGGTTTTTATCGGTGGGGTGGGGACAGCGTACCGCGAAATTTGGTGTTCGCAGCAAAAATCTTATATAATTTCATCATCAGGAACTAAACGGAGGAATCGCTCATGTTCATTAAGAAGGCGCCGGTAGCGGCAAACGACCGAGTCCCGCCGGGTCAGACGTTGACGGAAGGCTTTCCCGTGCTTCACCATGGCGACGTGGCGCGGTATTCGGATGTTCGCACGCAATGGGATTTGCGCGTGTTCGGCCTCGTGGAGGAGGATGTTCGCTTTTCTTACGAAGAGTTTATGGCGCTTCCCCGCCGGGAATTCGGGAACGATATCCACTGCGTGACGACATGGTCGAAGCTGGACAACGTCTGGGAAGGCGTTTCGGTCGCGACCGTTATGGAACGCGTCAAGGTGAAACCGGAAGCGAAATTTGTATTGCTTCATGCCGAACACGGCTGGACGACGAATTTGCCGATGGAGGATTTCCTGCGTGAGACGACGTTCTTCGGCATAAAGCATAACGGAACGGAACTGACGCCGGAGCACGGCTATCCGGTTCGGATGGTGGTGCCGCATCTGTATTTTTGGAAGAGCGCGAAGTGGCTGCGCGGCATCGAATTTATGGAGAAGGACAAACCGGGTTTCTGGGAACGCAACGGATACCACATGTACGGCGACCCTTGGAAAGAGCAGCGCTACGATTTTGACTGAAGGGGGAGTAATCCCAATCCCCCTTCTTTTTTGTTTTTGCCGCAACTGATCCATCAAGCTCACGGGCAGTTTTCTAGAGGAGGAATTACATGCAAAATCGTACTATTAATAGTTCAGGAACATAAAAGGGAGAGGGAAATGAAACGCTGGTTATTGATGATTGCAATGTTTGTATCAGTTGGCGCGGCTGCGGCATACCCTACTGCCGGCGCTGCGAGCTCAACGGAAGCTGTCCGCTTTACGGACCTGCAGCCGGCAAGCTGGGCTGAGGGCGGCATTCATTATTTGGCCGACCGGGGAACAATTGTCGGTTATGGCAACGGAATCTACAAGCCGCTGCATTCCATCACGAGAGCGCAGGCGGTCACTTATCTCGTCCGTGAGCTGTATCCGGATGCCGATCCTTCCGGCAATAGCAGCTTTACTGATGTGACGAAGAAGCATATGTTCTATCGGGAAATTGTAATTGCATCGGAGAAGGGGCTGGCAGGCGGCCTGCCGGATGGCTCATTCAGGCCTGATGCGCCTATCAGCCGTGGTGAGACTGCAGCGTTATTATCCCGGGCATATAAGATAACAGCCGGTAACCGTCCGGGAAATTTAATCGATATTACTGGACACTGGGCTGAAACGCCGATCAGGTTGCTTGCATCCAACGGCTTGGTGGACGGGTATCCCGACGGTACCTTCCGCCCTGGCCGTGCAGTGAATCGGGCGGAATACGCCGTCTTCCTGGCACGCATGATACAGCACAAGCGGCAGCAGGCGATCGCAGCCCAACATTGGGACGAGCTGCTGGCGCTGATGACGCTGGAGGAAAAGGCTGGACAAATGCTGATGCCCGATATCCGCATGTGGCAGAACAAGCCTACCGTAGAAGTCAATGAAGGAATTACCGCTGCGGTGCGGGATCACCGTCTGGGAGGACTCATCCTATTCGATAAAAACATCATCGGCACCGAACAGCTGACGACGCTCAATCATAAGCTGCAGCAGCTTGCCGGCGATGTTCCGTTTTTCATAGGAATTGACCAGGAGGGAGGTGTGATTAAACGCATTCCTGGCGGAACGAACCTTCCAGGCGCGATGGCACTAGGAGCTGCCCGCGATGCCGCATTGTCGCTGGAAGCGGGTAAAGTGACGGGAGCGGAGCTTAAAGCGCTTGGAATCAATTTGAATTTCGCGCCGGTGCTGGATGTAAACGCGAATGCGGATAACCCGATTATCGGCATTCGGTCCTTCGGTTCCGATCCGGATCTTGTGTCCGAGCTTGGAACGGCGTTCATGAAGGGGCTGCAATCGGCGGGCGTTATGGCGTCGGCTAAGCATTTTCCCGGGCATGGCGATACGACGGAAGACTCGCATCTTGGGCTGCCCGTTGTGCCCCATAACCGGCAGCGGCTGGAGCAGGTCGAGCTGCGCCCGTTTCGGGAAGCAATTAAACAAGGTGTGGATATGATAATGACCGCACATGTCGCCTTCCCGGCGATCGAGAGCCGAACGCTGCGTTCGAAGAAGGACGGCTCCAATGTTCATCTTCCTGCTACTTTATCGGATAAAGTAGTTACCGGGTTGCTAAGAAATGAGCTTGGCTTTCAAGGGGTCGTCATATCGGATGCCTTCACGATGAATGCGATATCGGAACATTTTGGCGAGGAGGAAGCAGTCGTCATGGCTGCAACCGCGGGCGTGGACATCATCCTCATGCCTAAGGATATTACCGCGGCTTTCCATGCGATTATACAGGCTGTCCATAAGGGAGAGCTGGAAGAACGGCAGATTGATGCATCTGTGAAGCGTATTCTGAAATTAAAGCATGCCTACGGATTATTCGAGGCCCCTGTACCTTTGCAGCAGAAGCTTCAAGATGTTAGGCGAATCGTCAGTTCGCCGGCACACCGAGCAACCCAGCAACGTATTGCAGAAAGCGCTGTGACTGTATTGCAAGATGGCAGCGGACAGCTTCCGTACCGAATGATGGGCGATGATGTAATTGCAATCGTCGCGCCTAATGTCTTGCAGGCAGAGTTGATTGAGAGCCTCCTGCAGGCTCTCGACATCCCACTGCGTTTCACAACGCATACGTTCATTCAAGGTGAATCAAGCCGGACGGCGATATCGGAAGGCATTGCAGAGGCTGACTTTGTCATCGCAGCCTCCTACCAATTCCGCAGTCCCCAAAGCGTTTATGATTGGGTTGGCAATCAGTCGCTTATAAACGACTTGAACGCCCAGTCCAAACGATATGTACTGCTATCAATGGGCAATCCGTATGAGCTGCAGCTTCTGCGCGATGTTAGCGCGGCATTGGCTGTATACGGAGCTCAAGAGCCCAATATTGCGGCGGGGTTAAAGGTAATCTTTGGACTGGCGGAAGCGCGTGGCGTGAATCCGGTTTCCGGTTAAGCTCCAGCATCCCTCGAATGGTTGCTTTGGTATCGTCACGGCGACCCGTGGAAAGAGCAGCGCTACGATTCTGATTAATACGCTAAAAGCACGAATTCATGAGACGCGGGAGAAGATGATCTTCTTCCGCTGTGAAAGAACCGAGCGGCAATCACAGAGGTTCCTGCAAGTGAAAAAGCACAGAGCAAGTAATACATTCCTTTCATGCGTTCCAAAAAATCACATCCCCCGCAAAAAAATCATGCAACTATCGTAGTGAATAAACCAGTATGCGTAAAGGTCCACTTCAGCTAGAATTCATACAGTCCAGTTGGAGGCCATAAAAGAGTAATCCGCTCTGCTTTATCGCAGTGAGGATTACTCTTTTTTTGAATTGATATGCAAATAAAAGGGGATAATTGGTTATAGGGGGCATTTTGGCATAAAAAGCTCAAGATGCCGGAGGCAAGGGAGGGGTTTCTATGAAGCAGTACGCCCAATTCATCGAAGAGACGATAAATTTGAATCCGATATACATAGTAGGAAGCGGATCATCGGCGGGCGCAGGCATCTCCGGGATGGGGGCATTAGCCGAATATTTGGTAAAGAACGTATCGACGGCTCTCTTTGATGCCGCCGAAGCGGTTGTGTGGGAACAAATAAAGCATCGCCTTGTCGTTGAGAAGAAGGGATTGGAACAAGCGCTGCAGGAAGCCGGGGATAAACTAAGCCTAAAGATTACAACGGAGATTGTTCATAAGACCTGGCGTTGTATTTCAGCGGATGAAGCCGAGTTAATTATTCGCTTTGCCGCAGGGGAGGATCCCACCGGTTTCGGCAGACTCTTTCGCTATTTGAAAGGCTCCAACAATAAGATCGTTAATATAATTACGACAAATTACGATCATCTGATAGAATGGTCGGCTGCAGCTTTCGGGTGGCATATTTGGGACGGATTCAACGAGGGAGCCATTGCCGGGCCGTTAAGCTCCGCCGAGTTGGCTGCACGAATGAAGCAAGGCGTGAAGCTAGGGAAACGACAGAGCGCCGAGATCATTCAACATCTGAGGATTTACAAGCCGCATGGATCCCTGAGTTGGTTCAGAATGCCCGACGGGTCTATAAAGAAGGTTACAGGCATCTCCTCGCACCACTTAAAAAACCTGAACAAAGTTGGAATTAAACCTGTAATCGTAACGCCCGGAACGGGAAAATATTTAGAAACCCACTTTGAACCGTATTCAAATATATTGTCGGAAATGAAGCGATCCATTGATAGAGCAAGCGGGCTTATATTCATCGGATTCGGGTTTAACGATATCCATATCCAAAGCAATTTTCTCTCAAAGCTTAGAAATCCTGCCGTACCGGTAGTGATTATTACCAAGAGTCTTAGCCCGTCTTTTTTTAAAATGGCGGATTCCGGTGAAATTCGAAACTATCTCGCAATTCAGCAATCAGGGGACAAAAGTCAAGTTTTCAGCGACAGAGTTACTATAAGCCTCATTGATGAACCGGAGCATTGGACTGTAAAGGGGTTGCTCCGTCAGGCATGGGGGGATGAAGATTATGCAAAGCCTGTTTAATATGCCCGAGGATTATTTCGCAGGCACCGTTAATAGAGTTGACTCCTACAGCGTTAACATTACGGCTCCGGATGACATATTGCTGCGCAAAATAAATGTTAACGGATATGTGCTTCTAAATACTTCCGATCCTAACAGAAGGCTGGTCGGGAGAATCGATCGGGTTATTCGAGTGCAATCGGAGCAACAAGGATATAAGGAAGATGGCGAAGAGGTCTATGAGTATAGAGTGAATAACGATGTAACCATAAACGCGCTCGGAACATTAAAAGGACCGGGCGGGGGCAGGGATCGGGTTTCATTCACAAGAGCGGTCGAAACATTGCCGGAAATCGGAGCAAAGTGTTTTTTGTTAACCGGAACGTATTTAACGGCTTTTGCCGGGATGATTGCTGAAGAAGCTGCCGGTACGGCTAATCCGTTGATTTTAGGTCATTACACCATGGCGCCCGAT
Organism: Paenibacillus alkalitolerans; assembly: GCF_016482785.1. Taxonomy (GTDB): domain Bacteria; phylum Bacillota; class Bacilli; order Paenibacillales; family YIM-B00363; genus Paenibacillus_AE; species Paenibacillus_AE alkalitolerans. The sequence goes on from NZ_JAEMXM010000004.1 coordinate 110,693, forward strand.
GCGAAAGCAATCATTGACGGTAATGCATTCTTCCAACGGCACGCAATGGTTGTCGGCTCCACCGGGTCAGGCAAGTCGTGGGCGGCGGCCAAAATTATCGAGCAAGCCGCAGGCCTTCATTCATCCAACATGCTGATTTTCGATGTACATGGGGAGTACGCGCCGCTAGTCGGACATCCCAATATTACACGATATCGTATAGCGGGGCCCGGCGACTTGGACAATCCTGAGGAAGATGTAATTTTTCTGCCGTATTGGCTGCTTGGTTACGAAGACATGCTGGCTTTAATATTGGACAGAACCGACGATAATGCGCCAAATCAAGCGATGGCGTTCAGTTCCGCGGTTATCGACGCCAAATGTAAAGCTTTGGAGGAAGCGGGAATGAAGGAGGAGCTTCAAACCTTCACGATTGATAGTCCTGTACCTTACGATTTGGATCATGTTGTTGCGGAATTGGATTTTTTGAATAAAGAGAGGGTTTTAAATCAAGGTACGGGGAAGGAAAACAACGGTCCGTTCAACGGAAGATTCAGCCGTTTCTTACCGCGGCTTGCTGCGAAAAGAAGCGACCGCAGGCATGGATTTTTATTCCGTCTGGGGGCCGAACAACTGCAGGTTGAATATTTCGATAAACTTGTCGATAAGTTAATGCACTATAATTCACCGTCTCGGGCCGGCGTGAAAATCATTGATTTCAGCGAGGTTCCATCCGATATACTTCCGATTATCATAAGTCTGGCCGCGAGATTGGTTTTTCAAGTTCAACAATGGTCCGACGCTCCAAATAGACATCCGATCGCGCTTGTGTGCGATGAAGCCCATTTATATCTCCCGAACAGCAATCGTGCCGATGCGTCTGAATTGCGCGCATTAGAGCATTTCGAACGCATTGCGAAGGAAGGCAGAAAATATGGCGTCAGCTTGCTGGTTATTAGTCAGCGGCCGTCGGAACTAAATGCAACGGTTATGAGTCAATGTAATAATGTAATAGCGCTGCGGCTTTCAAATCAATCCGATAAAGCAGCCGTTTCAAATTTTCTTCCCGAGAACCTCGGGGGGATTAAGGATATTCTGCCGGCATTGGGTGTCGGCGAAGCGATAGTTGTCGGCGACTCTTGCTTGCTGCCAAGCAGGATTAAAATTTCGGAGCCGGAGTACCGGCCTAGCTCAGGGACGGTCAAGTTTTGGGATATATGGGGGCGGCATAAAGCAAGTCAGGAACTGTCCGTTGCCGTACAAAATATGCGCAGACAAAGTTCGGGAAAGATATGCTAGCTTTTTAGTCTGTTTTACTATTTTGATTGATTTCAAACACCAAAACTACTTCTTCTGATTATTTATAGATGAAAGGTCAATAGTTAGGGAGGTAGTGTAAGTGTCTATGAAAAAAAGACGCCGTCTCTTTACGTCCGAATCAGTGACCGAAGGCCATCCCGATAAAATTTGCGATCAAATTTCCGACGGTATCTTGGATGCGGTTTACGAGAAAGATCCGTATGGGAGAGTTGCCTGCGAGTGCTGCGTGGGGCGAGGGTTCGTTCTAGTAACCGGAGAGATTACGGCAAATGCGGTTGTAGATTACCAGAAAGTCGTTAGAGACACGATTCGAAGCATCGGCTATATACGATCCGGCCTCGGTTTCGACGCCAATTCATGCTCGGTTCTAGTAAAAATCAATGATCAATCGCCGGATATTGCCATGGGGGTCGATAAAGCTTTAGAGGTTCGGGAAGGAAGTATGGAAGACGGCGAGATTGACGGGATCGGCGCAGGAGACCAAGGATTGGTGTTCGGCTTCGCATGCGACGAGACGGAAGAATTGATGCCGCTGCCGATCTCTCTTTCTCATAAACTGGCCTACCGATTGGCCCAGGTAAGAAAAGACGGTACGATACCTTACTTGCGGCCCGATGGGAAAGTGCAGGTCAGCGTCGAATATGAAGACGATCTGCCGGCTCGTATCGATACCGTCGTAGTTTCAACACAGCATGATCCGGAAGCGTCCCAAGAGCAAATAAGAAAAGATATTCGCGAATTTGTTATTTCGCCCGTGATTCCGGCCGATTTGTTGGATGAGAAAACCAAATATTTCATTAACCCGACCGGACGGTTCGTCATCGGCGGTCCTGAAGGAGATGCGGGGCTGACAGGCCGTAAAATTATTGCGGACACCTATGGCGGTTATGCGCGTCATGGCGGAGGCGCTTTTTCGGGCAAAGATCCGACGAAGGTTGACCGCTCGGCTGCTTATGCCGCGCGTTATGCAGCTAAAAACATTGTAGCCGCGGGTATCGCCAAAAAATGCGAAATTCAGCTCGCCTATGCCATCGGGGTGGCCCATCCCGTCAGTATAGCCGTAGATACATTCGGAACCGGCATCATCGACGACGACGCAATCATTGAAATCGTGCGCAAAAACTTCGATTTTCGTCCGGCAGGAATTATTAAGATGTTGAATCTTCGCCGGCCCATTTATCGGAAAACGGCCGCTTACGGACATTTCGGCCGCAATGACATTGATTTGACTTGGGAACATACAGATAAAGCGGAGTTGTTGAAGAAGGCTGTAAACCGTCTGTGAACGGTATCCCGCAAAAACTGCAAGGCTCTCGTGAATCGAGAGCCTTGCAGTTTGGGAGGCGATATATTGTTCGCCTGCGGTCAAGCGAATAAATATAACGAGGAACCGATTGCGGCGCGGAAATATACGCTCCCGGGCAGCCCCGGATAGCCGCCGGAGCCGCCGGTAAAGCTTGCGGAACTCTGTGACAGAAGAACATAGTTCGGACGGGTAACCTGCTCCGTCAGGTATGCGGATATGGTGGCGCCCGGCCTGCGCTTATTGTTCAATGCGGCGATGATTTGCTCCGGTGTGCGGATGCCGATACCGTGGCCGTAATACATATCGTTACCCATATAGATTGCATTCTCCCCTTGCCACTCCGGTGTGCGGGGATCGACTTCGGGATTGTCGAAGTACACTACGTCGCCGGGAATAAAGCGCGCTGCCGGCAGCGTCCTCAAACCGAGGTCGCGGTCGACGTTCCAGTGGAACAGATACGTATTCCCGAACAATCGGTTGTAAGCCGCCTCTCCAATCGTATCGAGAACCGCTTTGTACAATACAATCACAACGGCGGTGGCGCATTCGAAGGCGTACAGCGGACCGTTAATGAAAATATCGCGGATCGCCGCTGCCGGAGAACGGTCGGGACGAAGCCGGATCGCTCCGTTGGGCTCGACTGTCCAATATTCCGGGTTGGCTCTTGTTCTTGCAAACGAGGCGAAAGCGGCTCCGCTTGCATTCAACGCTCTGGCGGCCTCCAACGTTCGTTCCCGCATACGCAGCTCGAAATTGAGCTCGCGGCCGCTTGGATACGAGAATGTTTCCGGACGGGAAAGCAGGCCCCGAAAAATCGCTTGCTGCAGCCGTGTCACATCTTCCGGCGCCGCGGACGTGAAACTCGTGGTGCTTTTCGAAATTCGAATCATTTTTCATCACCCCTTCTTGAGGTTTTCTTTTATGGTATTCATAAACGCGGTCAAACGCCTATGTCCCGGCGAAATTTGCTCCAAATATTTATGTATTCTTAACATAGATTGGGAAGGAGAGAAGGAAACCGGTGTAGAATCCCTTCAAAAAACAATGGAAGCTAAAAGGAGCCGAGTTTCATGAACCCGATTGTTGCGCATAGAGGCTGGTCCGGCAGTGCGCCGGAAAATACGATGGCCGCCTTCCGTCTCGCCGTCTCGGAACCGCGAATTTCCGGAATTGAATTGGACGTTCAACTAACGAAGGACGGCGTTCCCGTTGTCATACACGACTTTACGCTGGAACGGACGACCACAGGGCAAGGTCCGGTGAAAGACCGTACGCTTGCCGAAATCAAAGAGTGCGATGCCGGCGCTTGGTTTGCGCCTGAGTTCAGGGGAGAACGCGTTCCGACCTTGCGCGAGGCGTTGGAGTTGATGAAAGGCCGTGTGCACGTAAACATTGAGTTGAAGACGAAGGCGAATTTGTACCCTGAAATCGCAGCCGCAGCCATCCGGGTCGTCCGTGAATTGGGAATGGAGCGGGACGTATATTTCACTTCGTTTCATCATCCCGTTATGCTTGAAGCGAACCGCTTGGCGCCCGACATTCGCACGGGACTGCTGTATTCCGATCTTCCGGCTCTAAACTTGGACCGCTTTCGGGAAACGGGTGCTTCCGTCTTGTCGATCGCACACACATCGCTTACTCCCGACATTGCAAGGGAGGCGGCGGAGAACGGCATCGAAATCATGGCGTGGACGCCGGACGAGCCGCAGCATATCGAGAGGGTAGTCCGAATAAGCGGCAACATCGCGATTTGCACGAACCATCCGGATCGGGCGATCCGCGTGCTGCACGGTTGATTTTTAAACCGCATGCGCATATAATAAGAACAAACGTTCTTGTTAAGCGGGGTGAGCCGTATGCTTTCATCTCTAATGCGTTGTGCGGAAACAGGTGAATCGGTGGAAATCATTTACATGGATGTCCGTCAAAGGCTGACTCAACGGATTGTAAAGCCGATTTCGTTCGCGAACGGCAAAATGAAGGCGTATTGTTACGTCCGGAGAAGCTTCCGGGTGTTCGCGATTGACCGGATATTATCGGTTCGTGTGCTTCGCAAGCGCGCGTCCGGTATGTAACGGAGGCTCGGCTATGATCAATGTGTTTGTATACGGCACGCTGTTAACGGGCGGATCCGCTCACGGCAAGATCGCCCGGTTCGTACGTTCGGTAAGTCCGGGAACGGTAAGAGGCATCATGGTGTCTGCGGGTGCATATCCCGCGCTGATTCTGCAGACGGGTGGCAATCTGGTGCGCGGAGAATGGCTCGAAGCGGAGGAAGCGGCGCTTCCCGTGATGGATGAATGGGAGGAGTTCTTCGGACCTGGCGATCCGCGCAACGAGTATGAGAGAGTGTGGGTGACCGATGCCGGCGGCTTGAAAGAGGGATGGGCTTACGTCTGGCAAGACGAAAGGGGCTGCCCCCGCATACCGGGCGGTTCTTGGCCGGCATTTCTTGCGGGGGAGCTATAGAGTTACAGCAGCTCGCCTTTCGCGACGAGAAAGCATCTTCCGCCGACGTCGATACGGAACCGGTTGACTTCCTTCGTTCCGCCCAGCTCCAGTATGGAAGGGCGCCCGATGCTGTATCCTTGCTCGGCCCGAAGCCGGAAGGCATCACCGTACAGGCCGTGCTTCAATAAATAGCCGGTCAAATCGCCTGCCGCGCTTCCGGTGGCCGGATCTTCGGGAATACCGAAATAATCGACAAACACCCGCATGTGCAAATCGTTCCCCTCTTCCTGCGGCTCCCGGCAGAAGGCGAGCAGCATCTTCGCCATCGAGTTCTCTGTGAATTTCCAGTACAATTCCGCGTTTACTTTACATGTTTTTAATGCCGGCAATGAGTTGATTGGAATGACGACGGCCGGGACTCCGGTCGACACCGTTTCCACCGGCAGCAATTGGTCGACGTCATCGATTTCCAGACTCAGCATTTCGGCGAAGAGCCGATGATCGTAAACCGGACCGAAGGAAGGCTCGTTCTGGCGCATCGACAGCTTGTCCGGTTCATCCCCGTTGTACGTGAACGATACGGTGATCGGCCCGACGCCCAATTGGAGCGTTACTGTGGAGACTCTCTGCCGCAATATTTCCTTCTGAATGATATAAGCGGTTCCTAATGTCGGGTGTCCGGCGAACGGCAGTTCTTCCTCAGGCGTAAAGATCCGCACGGGAAACGCGCCGTCCGCCGGCTCTTCGCTCATGACGAAGGTCGTTTCCGAATAGTTCATCTCTTTGGCGATGCGCTGCATTTCCTCCGTGGTGAAGCGCTGCCCGTCCAGCACGACGGCCAGCTGGTTTCCCGCATATTTCCGCTCCGCAAACACGTCGACGATATAGAACGTCGTTCCGCTCATGTACACTCCCCCTCATCGTATTGTCGGCGATTTGTAATCACTTCGATTGTATCTCGGTTTGCCGTTCAGGTACAATATGGAATACAAGCCAATCGTAAGATTGGCGCGCAGTGCTCAAACACGAGCAGGAGGGGGACACGATGAACAGACGATATTTTACCCCGCGTGAGGCGAACGAACTGCTGCCTTTCGTCATTGAGGATATACGGAGGCTGCAGGAAGCGAAGCAAGCGTTCGTGACGAAATCTGTCGAATTGAGGGAGCTCCGGATACAAGCGCGAGCGTCGGGCGGCGAGCCTCTGGACGACAAGATTTTTCAGGTCGAGACGGAGATGGAATTTTTACAGTTGGAAGCGAAGACGCTCGTAGACAGCATTAAGCTTAAAGGAGCGGAGTTAAAAGACATCGATATGGGGCTCGTCGATTTTCCCGCGACGATTGACGGTGAAGAGGTGTTGCTGTGCTGGAAGATGGGCGAAGAGCGAATCACATTTTATCACGGTATGGACGACGGCTACCGGGGGCGTAAACCGATTCCGGAGGGTGACGTATGAGGCGTGCAAACATGCCGCCGCTGCGCAAGTGGTGCGTCATTATGTTTGCGCTGGCCGCTGTTTTGCTCGTTTCGGTTCCAACGGCGCTCGCGCATACGAAATTGTCCGAATCGGTTCCGGAGCGGGGAGCGGCGCTGGAGTCGCCGCCTGCGGAAATTCGCCTCGTCTTCAGCGGTAAGCTTGAAGACGCGCTGCATAGCATTGAAGTTCGGAACGAGGCGGGGGAGACTGTTGCGCCGGCAGAGCCGGTGCTGGACGAGAGCGGGAAAGTGCTTACCGCCGCACTGCCGGCGTTACCGGACGGCAAATATACGGTAATATACCGCGTAATATCGGCCGACGGGCATCCGATCGAAGGTTCGTACGGTTTTCAAGTCAAGGCGCCTGCCCGGCAGGAGCCGGTTGAGCAAGCCGAACCGGTCGAACAGGTCGAGCCCGGGGCGGGCGGGGACACGCCGGAAGAGGAACATGCCGGGCATGAGGAGCATCAAGAGCACGAGGAGCATGCGGGTCACGAAGAGAGTCATGATCAAGGCGTGCAGACTAACGTCTTTTATTCGGGCTCCATGTACGTCGCAAGCGTGCTCTATTATTTCTCCCTGCTCACTTTGACGGGGTGGGTGCTTTGGGGACTCCTTTTCTCGTGGAACGAGGAATGGAGAAGACGAAGAACGGCGATCGGATTCGTACTGCAGGGGATCCACCTGGCGGCATTCCTGCTGCTTGCCGTCCTGCAATCGGCGGATGTGCTCCGTGGAGCGGGTGTTGGAGATGTCTTGGACTTCATTCGAAACACGGACGCCGGACGGTCATGGCTGTTCACGCTATTGCTGTCCGCCGCAGGGTTCGCGTTGCTGTTTCGTTACCGCTATGTGGACGGAATATGGGCGGTGCTGTTGATCGCCGCGAAGACGCTGCGGGGCCATACGGGCATAGTAGAACAGGTAGCGGCCGCCAGGCTTGCCGACGGCATCCACATCGCAGCCGCTTCGCTTTGGGTCGGTGGCTTGCTTGCGCTTCTTATCGCGTTCCGCCGGGACCGCGAATTGTTAAGAGCGTTTACTCCGACATTCTCGACGGTTGCTCTTTGGGCGTTTGCCGTGCTCGTCGTAACTGGCGCTGCGAATTCTTTATGGATTGCCGGCGGTCACTTGTCCGTAATTGTCACCACGGTCTGGGGCCGGCTGCTGCTTGTAAAGATTGCGCTCGCCGTTATTCTGATCCCCGTCGCTTTCATGCTTCGGAGAACGTTTAAGGCGGCCGAGAGGAGCGGCGGGTTCAAAGGATGGCTGCGGGCGGATGCCGCCTGTATGGCCGGCATAATTACCGTTACGGGCATATTTACGCATGTAAGCCCGCTCCCCGAGCGGGAGCCGCTGCACTGGCACGTCATGGGCGAGACGATTCATATGACCGCCGAAATTACGCCTAATTTGATCGGACGAAACGAGCTGACGGTGTCGGTTTGGCTTCCCGAAGGCGAAGAGAAGCCGGTTTCGGTGAAAGCCGGAATCCGGGTCGCCGGGGGCGGCGAGTCGGCCGTTACGCTGCGCTTGAGTGAAGATGATGAGGAGACCGTCGCGTTCCCCGGTTTTGAACGGTACGATTACGAGGGACAGCTTCGTCTTGAGCAGCCCGACCGGGAAACGCTCATTATTTCGGTTGAGCGGGTTGACGGTGAGAAAGCGGAATACGAGAAACCGTTATCGTCGGAATGACTTTTCGGGTTCGCATTAAATACAAATGAACATGAAAGCTGGCATGCCAATTGGTGTGCCATTTTTGTTTTATTAATATGACAATAGATGTCATATAAGTTCATGTATTATTATTACAAACCACAAGGGGGCGAGTGAATGATGAATTCTTTGAAGGGAAAAGTTGCAGTCGTAGCAGGTTCCACACGCGGAGCAGGGAGGGCGATCGCCGTAATGCTTGGGGCTGCGGGAGCAACCGTATATTGCACGGGACGCAGCGTTCGCGGCAATCCGTCGGACTTGAACCGGCCGGAAACGATTGAAGAAACGGCGGAAATGGTAACGGCTAGAGGGGGGACCGGGATTGCCGTAAGAGTCGATCATACCGTGGAGGATGAAGTGAAGGCGCTGTTCGAGCGGGTGAAGGAAGAACAGAACGGCGGCTTGGATGTGCTCGTCAACGACATATGGGGAGGAGAAAAGCTAACGCAATGGGATACGCCGTTTTGGGAGCATTCGCTGTCGAACGGTCTTCTTATGCAGCAGCGCGCCGTACATTCGCATATGATCACGAGCTATTACGGCTCGCCGTTAATGGTGGCGCGGAAAGAAGGATTGATCATTGAAGTGACGGACGGAATCGACTACAGATACCGGGGGAATTTATACTACAGCTTGGCGAAAATTTCCGTAATCCACCTGGCAGCGTCGATGGCGGAGGAGCTTAAGCCGCATAATGTCACGGCGCTTGCCGTTACTCCGGGGTTTCTCCGCTCCGAGGAAATGTTGGATTATTTCGGGGTGAAGGCGGACAACTGGCAGGATGCGGTTCACAGCGGGCTTCCGCACGCGGAGCATTTCATCGAATCGGAAACGCCTTATTTTCTTGGACAAGGGGTGGCCGCTCTGGCCGCCGATCCGAGCGTCTCTAGCAAAGGGGGCAAAGTATTGGCCAGCTGGCATTTGTCGGACGAATACGGTTTTTCCGATGTGGACGGAAGAAAGCCTCATTGGGGGAAATATGCCAAGAAGCACGGTTTGATATATGCCGACGAATGAAAAAGAAAACCCGCCGGAAGGGCGGGTTTTTCATCTTATGAGTCCCTTGTTTCTTTCCAAGCTTGCGGGTGCTGGTCGCTCACATAACGGGCCGCAGCCGCATTGGCGTCGACCTGCTCCGGCGTCTTGCAGCCGGGGATAACGGTGGTGACGGCATCGTGCTTCAGGCACCACGCCAGCGCCCATACCGCCATATCCATTCCTTCCGGCACTTCGTTCCTCCGGATCGCTTCGACTTCCTCCAGCTTCGCGCGCCGTTGTTCCGCGTCATGGCGATGTCGGACGTCGGTTTCGCCAAACACCGCATCCGGTTTATATTTGCCGCTTAAGTATCCGCTCGCAAGCGGAACGCGGGCCAACACTCCCAAATCCTGTTCGATGCATGACGGGAACACGCGCTTTTCCGGTGCGCGGTCCAGCCTGTTGTACACGACCTGTATGGCGGATGAGCCCAATTTGGTGGAGGCGGCCGTCTGATGAAGGTTGTCGTTGCTGCCGATGGAGATGCCGAGATGACGTATCTTGCCGGCTTGTACTTCTTTATCCAGCATCGTCCATAAATCGTCGTTGTCGAACACCTCGTCGCTGCCGGAGTGGAACTGATACAGATCGATATAATCGGTTCGGAGCGAGCGCAGCGATTCTTCCAATTGCGCTTTCACATCGGCTGCGGACCAGCGCTGGTCGCGGTCGAACAATTGGTTGAAATGATGGCCGAATTTCGTGGCGACGATCCAATCTTCCCTGCGGTCCTTTTGCAAAAATCCGCCGATCAGCCGTTCCGACAAGTGGTCACCGTAACATTCCGCCGTGTCTATTAAATTGATGCCCGCTTCTTTCGCGCGCGTCAGCACCGCGTCGGCCTCTTCCTGCGTATAGGTAAGGCCCCATTCGCCGCCGAACTGCCATGTGCCTACGCCGACGACGGAAACCTTCATGCCTGTCCGGCCCAAACGTCTGTATTTCATCATCTGCAACGCCTCCTTTTCACGAAAAACGGTGTTGCCAATAGGTTACCATTTTTCATGCATCGAACTCCAGTCATTGTCCGATTTTTTGTGAACGGAATGGAGCGCGAGGAATTGCAAAGCATTCAAGTTCATGATATATTGTTGTTCACATAATTGATGTGCGGGTGTAGTTCAATGGCAGAACTCCAGCTTCCCAAGCTGGTAGCGTGGGTTCGATTCCCATCACCCGCTTACCTGAAATCCCTTGTAGCAAAGGGATTTTTCTTTTTGTCTTGGGAACGGGTTTATGCGTTGGGAACGGATTGGGAACGAAGTTGTTTGGGATTGAATTTTTCGAGGCGGTCCGCAGTGTTGCGGCTGACGAGTTTGGATTCATGCATATACATGTCTTGGGTAGTCGCTGCCCTCGCATGTCGAAGTCGTTCTTGGATTGCTTTTACATCCGCACCATCTTCCCGGAGCAGCATTGCCGTGGTGTGTCTTAGGTCGTGAAGGCGGATCCGGGGGAGGTTATGCTTGTCCAAGAATTCCCGCCACACTTTTGTTGGGGAGCTCGGGAAATACATTTCGCCGTATCCGCGATGGAATACATACTGCTTGTCCCCGCCTTTCCATTTCTTGCACTGGAGTTTTTCTTTCTTCCATTCATGCTGATATTGTTTGAGCTCGTCCATGTACCATCGTGGCATGGGAACAAACGCTTCCGACTCTTCCGTTTTGAGCTCTGCCTCAGTTTTCTTTCCGGCCTCGTCGAGCGATATTTGTTTTTCGATCCATAAGCCGCAAACTTCAAAGTCTACGCTCGGCCACTCCACACCCAACATCTCGCCGCGCCGGAAACCGCCGAGTAACACGCCGATGAAATACAATTTCCAACGCTCAGGCTCAGCATAAAGCGCGAGGATAGCTTTCTCAGCTTCGGATGCGCTGTATGCCTTCTTTCGACTCTTAATTTCGCGCTTTTCTTTCTTGTCGGCCACTGGACGGTCCACTCCATCAATCGGATTCTTGGCGATGAATCCCCACTGCTTTGCAGCGTCTAGAATCGATTTTAAAGCTTTGAAAATATTGAGGATCGTGTTCGTCGCGAGAGGTTTGTTTTTTCCGTCCTTACGACCTTCTGGTGTTCGAAGCTTGGTCATCAGTTTAACGATGTGAATGGTTTTGATTTGACCTATTTGCATTTCGCCAAACTCAGGAATGAGATGTGTATTGATGTTTTCCATGTACATCTTTCTTGTATACTGTCCGAGGTTCATATTAGCATAATTCTTTTTCCACTCCGGAACGAATTCTGTGAAGGTCATCTTATTCGGTTTCACATACTCGCCGGCTTCAACCTCCCTAATGAAACTATGGAGTTCGGCTTGAAGAAACTGATTCAACTTGGTGGGCGCCTTCAATAACTTTTCGTCGTCGACTCGGATCGGCTTCTTTATTGTCGGTAGTCGTTTCCCTGCGGAGTTGGCAGGATCTTCAACGTGCAATCGCCAAGACCTCGGCCCGCGCTGCTCAATGTGCGGCATGACTTTGACCTCCTAAAATCAAATTACTTATCCCATTTATCAGGCGACAGATAATAATCTACCAACTGCCTTGCTTCTTCTATGGTTGCAACTAGCTTAGACCTTATTGTGCCAAAATCAACGCGCAAGCCATCCTCAGATTCATACTGCAAAATCCAGTAACCTCTATACTCCTCGATATCTTTACGATTTAGCACCATGTTCACCGCCTATTCATTATGATTCACCCTCGAATAGTTCTACTTCAACATCACGTCCGAAGATTAGTCGCATTTTGTGCATAATCTCCGATTCACGGCATGACAATTTGAGCACGACTCGATCGTCACCTTCCAACTCAAATTCATGCGTATAAGGCAAGCTGCTAATCATAACCCATTTCATACGAACACCTCTATTCATTAAGATACTTAGAATTCTATTAAGACACGGCTTAATTTTCCGACAATCTTCGCCTCCGACGGAGGGCAGAAAATTGTCGGGTAAGCCGGGTTTTCGCTGTGGAGTCTCAATTGATCCCCATCCCGATACACTCTTTTCAGCACGGCTTCCTCTCCGATCAGCACCGCCGCAATTTGGCCGTTCTCGACCTCGGGCTGTCTGCGGATCAAGAGAATATCCCCGTGATTGATGCGGGCATTGATCATGCTGTCGCCTTTGGCACGAATCAGAAAATAGTCACCGCCGTTTAGCCATTGTTTTGGTATGGGTTCGTAACCCTGAATATCCTCATAAGCAATTACACCATTCCCGCAACTAATTCGGCCAACGATTGGGAGGTTCACGACCTCCGATACTTCATACATTGCATTCGATTCGGCTACCACTGTTCCACGAAATGTTGGGTCAATATCGCTTTTCTTTACCTGGAGTGCATCGGAAATCGTTTGGACCACTCCTGGGGACATCAACGTTTTAGCGTTGAGATAATCTGAAATGGCGCTCGTGGAATAGTCGGTCATCTCCGCAAGTTCCTTTTGTGAAACATTGTTTTGAGTCAGAATTCTTTTTAAGTTATGAGCCATCTCCTTCATCAATTGCCGCTCTACATCGGAATATTTCTTTCTCAACTGGCACACCTTCCACTTTAAATAGGATTTTATCCATTATAACCGGATTTTCAGAAAATTAAAAGAGCAAAATTCAATTTTCACGGTTGACAATCCAGTTTAACCGGATTAATATAAAGGCACCGAGCGACACCAATGACGAAATTGACAAAAAGGAGTTGAAGTGTACAATGCGTGGATTGCAAATTACGCTTAGAGCGGCTCGGGTAAACTGCGGATTTACGCTCAAAGAAGTAGCTCATCAAACGGGGAGAAGCACTGAAACGATTAGCAAGTATGAAATCGATTCAACGAACATCCCTAGGGATCTCATGGTTGAATTAATTGCCCTGTATCAAGTTCCCGATGAGCATATTTTTTTCGGCAAAGAATCCAGTTTTCACGGATTATTAAGATCCCGTCCGCGACAACCTGCTTAAAGGCGGTGGAGACGAATGTCTACAACCGATCTTATCCAAGCCCTTCGCGCCGAGATTGCCGAGGGCTTGGAGAAACAATTACTTGATCGCTTAACACCGATCATCGAGAAGCGCTTGTATGGCAACATTTTCGACATCAAAGAGGCAACGAAGTATCTCGGCGTTTCTGAAAGTACGCTCCGACGAATGGTAGCAGATCGCGAAGTTCCATTTTTTGTTCAACGCGGCCAGTATTTCTTCCGGCAGACGGATATCGATCGATGGATAGACCGACAAGTTGCCGAGAACATGAGGGAGGTGAACACACGATGAAACGAATCACACCGGAACAAGTTGTGGAGGCGTACCTGGAACGCGGTTGGGTGCCGCGGCAGGAAATATGGGCGGATGTCTTACCGAACGGCAAGCCTTGTGGTTGCGGGATAGGGGTGTTAATCGGCAATGATATTCACGATTTATTCGATGAACGATGGGTAGTAGGCCATTACGGCGCTGTGGCAGAGCGGCTCGGATTGGAGAAGGACTATGCTTGGGGCTTTACGCGGGGATTTGATGGTAGTTGCACCCCAAATCCCAGGATTCATAATCCACTGAAACTTCAAGGAATCAAAGACGGCCGCACGGCATGGGAAGCCGTTGAGCGGGAAGTGCTTGGCCGATGAGCGAGAGAACACAAACCACACTCACCATCGCTTGTATCATCGTACTTTTTATGCTGGGTGTGTATTTCAATATCGTGGCGTTGATTGTGACGGCCGTAATCTTTCTGTTCGGCGCTGTCATTGATCTGACATGGAGGGATGAAAGAGATGAACAAATACGATCAGGAACGCAAGAACAAGCTGATCGCAAGTCTGCTTCAAGCTAAAGCAGACGCTGATCGTGTATTGCTGTACGTCATGACCAACGACGAGAACCGCGAAAAAGTGATGGACATCGAAGACGCTCGGGAGCATATTGAGATCGCTTTGGAGCGGTTGACGGAGGCGAAGGAGCATGCTTAATGAACCACGGCCGGGGGATGACGGATACGCCAATCCGGAAGATCTCATCGAGCAGCTAGGTGAGAAGTTCGTCAGGTTAGGGATTAAGGAAAAGTACGGTATCGAGTTTGCGCCGTTTGTCCGGATGAACGAAATCGGGACGTGGGAAAGCGTGGTGAATGTGGGGTGAACTATCAATACACGATCATTACGAAGGACACCAGTAACAGAGTAATTAACTTCGACAATTGGCCCGGTGAAATGACACTATTACAACACGTTGGGGATCTGGCCGGTAATACGAAGATGGAGATCAAACGGATCGTCCGGATGGACGAATTCGGGCACACAGACGAAATGGAAGTGGTTTTCGAAGATGGCCGGTTAAAGTTGAAAGCAGTTCCGAAGGTGGTGTCAGGGCGATGATTCCATACGATTACTACATCACACCGGAGGAATTTGCACAGGCTGCCGAAAACGGTATCAGCGAGGTTACGTTCTACAACCGGATCCGTCAGCTGGGATGGTCTAAAGAAAAGGCAATGACAACACCGCCCAGGAAACGGACATTCCACAACAGCAAATGGGTGAAAATTGCCGAGAAGAACGGGATTTGCATTAGCACATACAAGTACCGAATCAATCAGCTCGGGTGGGAACCGGAACGTGCCGCGACTCAGCCGCTACAGGATCGAATTGCTCAAGCCCACTATGCCCATGAGTGCGGTCGGAAGTATCCGGCGGAAATTGTAGCAAGAGCTCGCGAAAACGGAATTTGTTATGACACGTTCCGTCATCGTGTTTCGGACTACGGCTGGGACATGGAAAAGGCCGCAACAGTTCCGCCGATGGACCCTGCAGATGCAGCGAGATTAAGTCATGTCAATCACCTGTGGAAACGAAGTTGGAGAGGTGTATGGAGGTGACAGCGGATGGCATTCAATTTTAAGCAAACTCGCCAACGTATCCAAGAGCTCACGTTTATGTACCGGCGCGCGAAACACGCGGGCGACGAAATGGCTTGCTGGGCGTTATGGGCGGAGATCGAGGAGCTGGAGCGCGAGATTAGCGAGGCGCACAAAGGGAGGGCGATTGGATGATTCGATTCTTAAGGGAAAGGGATTTCGTCGGGAGACGTTGGTTTTGCTTGATTGGGATAACTTGCGGAAGCTTGCTCGGCAGTATGGGTGGCGAGGATGAGGGTTCACTTTAATATGAACTATTCGGTTAAGGTGAAGCTGAACGACTTCGGTAGGCAGGTTGTGATGGATCATTATGCGTTTCTTAAAGAGTTGCCGGGATACGGTCCGGATTACGTTCCAAGTTGCTTAACTCCTAATGAAGAAGGCTTTCAAGAATTTCAACTGTGGATCCTATTCGAGATATTCGGTCCTCATCTCCATCTGGGTATTCCCGAAGTGCCATTTGAAAAGAACGAAATTATTTTCGATTTCAAGGATGAAGAACAAATGAAAAACGCTCGCGGGAACGAGCGCTTAGGAAAACATTGATTGGACTTATCTTACCATAACGACCCGACGAGGGAAAGGAGATTCACATATGAAAGCTACGGGAATTGTACGGAAAGTTGATAACCTGGGCCGCATTGTACTCCCGAAAGAACTACGGCAAACGTTCGGGATAGCGGAAGGAGATCCGCTAGAGATATTCACGAACGGCGATCAGATCGTACTCAAGAAGTACGCGCCGGGGTGCACATTGTGCGGAACGGTTGAGGATTTGTCTTACGTCAAGGGAAAGCCGGTCTGCCGGGCGTGTGTTGAGTTGACAGCGAGGCTTGCCGGTAAGGAGCCGGGAAGGTAGGGGTATGCGCTACGTTGTCTCTCAACAAGTTCTAAAACAGAAGCTCTTCCACATGGTTTGGGATAAGCAGAAGAAGTGCAGAGTTGGACGACTATACGAGCATTATTACGAGGCAGAGGCAAAAGCTAAGGAACTTAACGCAAAGGAGCTCTAACGAATGCCAAAAGTAAAGCTTTTTGTTACCGAGAAACTAACGTATCGAAGGGAAATCGATGCTGAAATGCCGGAAGAAATTGAGGAGAACGATCTGAATCGAATCCTTGATTGGGCGCAGAGTGGAGTAGTGGAGTCGGTGGGTGATTTTGTCCACAATCTGCGCGAAAAAGGATTCAAGATTGGTCATTACGACGATGATTTTGACTCGCCAGCCGACGGCGAAGTCGAATGCGATGACTACGAAATCAATGATGACGATTGATTGCAGCGCTCTCCTAAAACATATTGACTCTGAAAAGCGAAAGCATAGATTATGGGCCTTCTTGTCTTCTCATAGATCTAGTGCCGGCGGATATTCACACGGATATCTTCAAGCTTTGGAAGACATTGAAGAGAAAATCAAAAAAGGCAAATTCGTTATTAAACCCGCCTGAATGAGAGCCGGATGGTAACCGGCCGAAACCGTCGCGTCGTGAGATGCCGCGTTCGCGGGAAACCAATCCGGGAGAGAACGGGTGCCCTCTCCCCATTGATGGACCGCCCAATACATACGAAAGGAGAATTCGCTATGTAGTGCTTTGTGGATTTTCCGGCAGAGGGTAGGCGGTGTTCCTACCCAACCTATAAATCACCGGGTAGCTCCCGTTGACATAGAAAAAGAGCCGCAGGACTGCAGCCTGGGGCTCGAAATAGAAAACATATGTGTTGCCGCCATGATAGCACGAAACCCATGGCGGCGTAAAGCGGGTATTATTCGTTCTCCCTCTTCGCTGAGTAAGTGAGAGGGAGACACCCTCAACAATTTATCGGAGGGATTTCGATGGTAAGAGATTTGGAAAAAGATTTAGAGATTTGCGAGGCGGCGACACCGGGACCTTATGTTATTGAATCGTGCCAATGCGGCCACCCTGCTTGTAATTTAGTCTTCATCCAAAAGATTAGGCACAGTGACGGTCGACTATCTCCTGAAGACGCTCAGTTCATCGCCGAAGCCCACACTGGTTGGCCGTATGCAATTCAGCGTGCGATCGATGCCGAAAAGGAGATCGACCGGCTTCGCAATGAGTTGGAAATTCTTCAAGAGCAGTTACAGCAAAACCGTTGCCGGGACTGATCCCATGCAATTTTTTGAACATCAGAAGACGATCCTTGGAGAGCTTGGATGGCGATATTTTTTCGCCGTCTTCGCAGAGCAGGGGATGTCGAAGACTCTGCCGATGCTCTTCCATATGCTGCAACTGTTTAAGTCGGGATTGATCCGGAACGCCCTTGTCGTTTGTCCGAACTCAGTCCGGGGGAGCTGGAGCCGTGACATCCAGCTGTTCTTCTCACCGCTCGAGCGTCGCATCTTCGAGAAGTTTCTGACCGTGACCACATACGACCTGATCTGGAGACGCAAAGAGCTTGACCGGCAATGGGATCTAATATGCCTGGACGAATCCCACTTCATCAAGAACCGTACATCAAACCGCTACAACGGGCAAATCAAAAAGGTGAACGGGAAGCGTACAAGAGTTACGAATGGAATCAAACAAATTTCCCGCGCATCCAAGTATCGGTACATCATGACCGGCACGCCGATCGGTAACAGCCATTGGGAAGAAATCTGGGCGCAATTCGACTTTCTTAATCCTGAAATCCTGGGACCCTATTCGGCGTTCGAGAAGCGGTATTGCATCCTGAACCAATTCTACAAGCCGTGGCGCTATATCAACGTGGAGGAGCTCAAGGCGAAGATCGCAGAGCATTCGATCTGGATCTGGAAGAAGGACTGCATGGACCTGCCGGAGAAACTGCCGCCGGAACGGTACACGGTGGAGCTGCTTGAGAAGAAGTTGTACAAGGAAATGCTCAAAAACTACATCGCCGAGCTCGACATCGAAGCGAAGAATCCGCTTGCTCGCATGACGAAACTCAGGCAAATGTGTAGCGGCGCAATCGTCGACGAGCAGAAGAACGTCCACCTGCTTAAATGTGAAAAGCCCGCGGCACTTCAGGAAGTCCTGGAGAACTGGAGTAAAAAGCTAGTTATCTTCGCGCATTACAAACAGTCGATCGAGGATATCGTGAAAGTCCTTGGAAAGATGAAGCTCTCTTTCGTCGTCCTGGATGGTGCGCAAAAGGACAAGAACATCTGGCGGAGGTTCCAGGCGGAGCCCGAGCTGCAGGTGATCGTTTGCCAGTACCAGACGGCGGCGGCCGGCATTGACCTCTTTGCGGCGGATACGATCCTCTTCTACGAGCCAACACTCAGTAGCCAAACGTTCGAGCAGGCGTGCGATCGCATCCACCGGACAGGGCAGCAGTCGAAATGCAGCTACATCCTCTTTGAGACCGAAGGGACGATTGAAGTGAAGATTTGGAACGCGCTTATGCAGCATCGGGACTTTAACGAGACGGAGCTGCGGGCGTTTGTGAAGGAAATCAAGAAGTAAAGGACTGATCAGATTGGCGAAGCGAAAACGCAGGTCTGAAGAAGAAATTAAGCAGGAGAAACGACGAATCGAGTTGTTTTGGCTCGTTAGGGAGCGGCCGCGCACTGAAGTACCAAGTGCGTACGCCGGTGAATCTATTCATGTTCATAAGCGCGTGCTCGACGGTTCACGAAACAGTTTGGCAAAAAGCTTGATGTGGTTTCCTCGAAGGTTGTCGGCGGCGCCGGCGGCTGGTTGGTTATCGAATACACAACAAGGTACGGTGGGCGAGGGATGCTTGAGCTTAAAGACCTCGGGCCCATGCCTGTGTTATGAGGAGGGGGTAGCGCTTCTTATGAAGATTTGCTATCGGGAAATCAATTTCCGTCCAGATAGTCTTGCGTTAATCCGACGCGTGAATGACATCATCGAAGAGTATCAGAGGAAAGGATACTCTTTGACTCTACGGCAAGTCTATTATCAGCTCGTCGCGAGAGATGTCATTCCGAACAACGAAAGAAGTTACAAGAATCTTGGGAATCTCATTTCCGACGGCAGGATGTCCGGACTTATTGATTGGAACGCAATTGAAGATCGCACACGAAATCTCAGACAAAACAGCCATTGGGACACCCCAAGGCAAATTATTCGGTCCGCAGCCTTTCAATTTGCTTACGACAAGTGGGAAGATCAGGACTATTACGTAGAGGTATGGGTCGAGAAAGATGCTCTTGTCGGCGTAGTAGGGCAGATTTGCAATCGCCTTGATGTACCGTACTTCTCGTGCAGAGGGTATGTTAGCCAATCTGAAATGTGGGTTGCCGCCGAACGATTAAGAGGCGTGGGAGACAAAACGCCAGTCATTATTCATCTAGGCGACCATGATCCGTCCGGTAAGGACATGAGTCGTGATATCGTAGACCGACTGAACGTATTCGAGGTTTTTCCGGAGTTTACACGCATCGCGCTGAATATGAACCAAATCGAGGAGTATAATCCACCGCCGAACCCGACGAAGCTTTCTGACAGTCGCGCGACAGGATATATCAACGAGTTTGGGTATGAATGTTGGGAGCTAGATGCGTTGAAGCCGGAAATCATAGAGTCCTTGATTCGTGAAACGGTCCTAGAGTATTGCGATATGGATCGATTCGAAAAAGCTAAGCAGCGTGAAGCTGAAGCAAAGCGCACGCTGCAGAACGTCTCGGAGAATTGGGATGCGGTCGAGCGAGAATACGGTGAATTGAATGGATAATATTTGGATTTACGATATTGAAGTCTTTTCCCACGACTGGATTGTCGTCGCGCATCACCTGGAGAGCGGCGAAAAGCTTGTCTTTCATAATGACAATTACAAAGTAGCTGAATGGATCGATATGCGGCAACCGGTGCTCGGCGGCTACAACTCGAAGCATTACGACCAATGGATTTTAAAGGCGATCTACCACGGAGCCGACAATGCGACGGTCAAAGAGCTCAACGACTTCATATTTGCAGACAACGACGCCTGGAACTTCCCGTTCTTGAACCGAAAAAGTCATCCGTTCATCAACTTCGACTTAATGGACGACATTCCCGTTCCGCTCCGATTGAAAGAGATCGAAGGTAACCTCGGGATGGATATCGAGGAAAGCAGCGTTTCTTTCCACATTGATCGTCCTTTAACGGAAGCAGAGCTGACAGAATCGGTTCGGTATTGTTCGTACGATGTTGACGCCACGGTCCGACTGTTTGCGGAGCGGAAGGATTACCTGAATTCAAAGATCGCTGTCGGCGCGATGTGCGGCCTCTCAGCAGCTGATAGCTTGCGGCTTACCAACGCCAAGTTGACGGCGGAGTTTCTCGGGGCAAAACCTCCGAACATGAATCAGCCGGACCGAGATTTCTACGAATTTCCGGAAAACTTGATCATCACGAAATATCCGCAAGTGGTAGAGTTCTTTGCCGACATCGATCCGGCGCGAAAACGGGAGCTCAAGACGGAAATCGCCGGTGTGCCGCACAAGCTGGCATGGGGTGGTCTCCACGGGGCACGGGAATGCTACAGCGCAATACGGTCGGAATCCCGCAAAATCGCAAGCATTGACGTTGTCTCTTATTACCCGTCTCTCATGATCGTCAACGAGTACATGAGTCGTAACGTGCCGGATCCGGCAGAGTTCAAGCGGGTGTACGAGCGGCGTCTTGCGGCAAAGAAGGCTGGAGATAAGGCGACGGCCGACGCGCTGAAGCTGGTCCTGAACACTACGTTCGGCGCCATGAATAACCAGTATAACAAGCTGTATGACCCCCGAATGGCGCTGGCCGTCTGCGTGTCCGGTCAGCTCTATCTGATCGACTTGATTGAGAAATTGGAGGACGTGCCATCGTTCGAGCTCATTCAGTCCAACACGGACGGGTTGATCGTCTCCTACGACAGCGCCTGCGAGCCGGAAATTAAGGCGGTAATCGCCGCCTGGGAGCAGCGGACCGGCTTTCAGATGGAATCCGAAGAAATCGAGCGGATATTCCAGAAGGACGTCAACAACTACGTACAGCGCAGCGTGAACGGTAAAGTCAAAGTCAAAGGCGGCTACGTCAGCAACTACGAAGGTGGCGATTTCAAGCAGTACAGCATGGTCATCGTCTCGAAGGCGGTCGTTGCTCACCTACTTGACGGTGTGCCCCTGGAGGAGACGATCAACTCTTGCGACGACATGGAGCAGTTTCAAATCGTCTGCAAAGCCGGCAGCACGTATGACAAAGTGGTTTGGAAGGGTTCCGCCGGCGAGGTTGAAGTGCAGAACACGAACCGGGTGTTCGCTTCGATCAATAAGGAGCACGGCACGCTGTATAAGGTGAAGCTGCCGAAAGCCGAAGGCGAGAAAGAGCGCCGCGACAAGATCGCGAATTTACCGGACCACTGCTTTATTGCGAACCGCGCCGGCTACAAAATTGGTATGGTCGACAAGCAATTTTATATCGATCTCGCGCAAAAGCGCATTAACGATTACTTGGGCATCAAACCAGAGAAGAAATCGAGGAGGAAAAAGGACATGGCTCC
The DNA here is from genome assembly GCF_016482785.1 of Paenibacillus alkalitolerans. Lineage (GTDB taxonomy): Bacteria > Bacillota > Bacilli > Paenibacillales > YIM-B00363 > Paenibacillus_AE > Paenibacillus_AE alkalitolerans. The sequence continues at coordinate 132,370 of NZ_JAEMXM010000004.1, forward strand.
ACGGACAACCAAAACGACGGAAGAATCGACCGCCGCGGCAACGCCGGAGGCACCCAAAGGATTATACGCGAAGCTGTTGATGCTTCAAAGCATTATGGATAGCTTCAACTGGAGCAAGGACGGTAAAAACCGGCATCAATCCTATGAATACATTACCGAAAAGCAATACAAAAACAACTTCAAGCAGGCCAGGTCACAAGCAGGGCTCCTTTGGAAGATGGAAGAGATCGGCCACGAGTACCTGGGTACGATCAGCGATAAGATGCACTTAATCCTTACCAAATTCAGGGGAAGGTTGATCGACCCGGATACAGGCGAGTTTGAAGAATACCTATTCTCCGGTTCCGGCGCCGATAACGGTGACAAAGCGCTGTACAAAGCGTACACGGGCGGGTTGAAATACTTCCTCGCATCCAACTTCCTTGTGGCAGAGGACACGGATCCGGAAAGCGACGAAGAAGAGGTTCGCCAGAACAAACCGAAATACACCCCTCCGGAACGCCGGGAGGAAATCAAGCAAGCTGCAGTGAACCAGGACGGTCCGGCGACGGAGGAACAGCTCGAGGCAATCGCGCTCGGCATCACGATGCTTGAAGAAGCGCAGGTCGATGCGGAAGTGATCGGATCGTTCTCGGAAATGCTGGCGACGGAGCTCTCGAAGGCGGATGCGGAGCAGCTGCTCGATGCAATCAATGAGCTCATGCCCGCGTCCTGAGGTGACCTATGAACATTAACCTTCAAGCGAAGACGATCACATTGCCGCAAATACCGAAGAAAATCAAGAAAATCACCGGCACACGGTTAGCCCCGATCTTGGGGCTCTCCCCGTGGACAACCGATTTCGAAGTATGGTGCGACATGACCGGTACGTACAAGATTCCTTTCGAGGACACGATTTACACCATCGCCGGGAAGGTGATCGAGCCAAAAGTCATTGCCTACCTGGACAAGAAATACTACTTCGGTAAGGGACTCCTCAAAGGCGCTGAAGATTGGTATGGGAAAACGACGAAGGAGTTACGCTTCGACCATTTCCCGGATGAATCGATTTTCGGCGGTATGTGGGACGCGCGGACGAAAACGGCACTCTACGAGCTCAAGACGACGAAACGCGTCGAGGATTGGTACAAGGGCGGCAAGTTCTCTCCGCCGGAGTATTACAAGGTACAAGGCGCTCTGTATGCGTATCTGCTTGGGCTTGATGAATTCCGTATGGTCCTGACGATCCTTGAAGAAAAGGATTATGCGAATCCGGAAAACTTCGAACCAAGCCCTACGAATACGATTGTCAAGAAATACAGCGTCGCCGCGGAGTACCCCAATTTCTCCGACAAGCTGGATGCTGCGCTCGCGTGGTACGAAAAGCATATCGATGGCTGCGTAAGTCCGATGTGGGACGATAAAAAGGACAAAGAGATCGTTAAAGCGCTCACGACAGCGCATGTAAGTCTCCCAGCCGAGGGAGAGGAGCAGGATATCGTAGCGGCACTTATCCAGCAAATCGAGCCGTTGCAAGCTAAACTCGATGCCTTGAGCGAGACGGTTGCCGAGGATGAGAAAACACTCGACCAACTGAAAAAGCAGCTCAAAGCGGAACTGGAGAGCCGGATGAAGGAAAGCGACAAGAAGATCGAGGTCGCCGGGCAAGCGTATCGCTTTGAGGTAACCAAGGCCGCGGCCGGCGGGATCGATACAGACCGGTTGAAGAAAGACGGCCTTTATGAGCAATACAAGAAAACTGGATTTACAACCAAAATCACTATCGGGAGGAACGCAGTATGAAAAGAAAACTTAACAGCGATTTCAAATTGATTCCGGAAGGCGAGCAGGTGGTGCGGATCGCCAAGATCGATGAGTCCGATTATGCGAAATTCCAGAAGATCGTCGTACATGTGGAAGATGCAAACGGTGGGAAGGCTCGCGAGAACTTCAATTTCGTCAATAACGATGAAACGCCGAACGAGGTTGCCGAGGGCATTTATGCGCGCATGTGCCGTGCCGCGATGAACGATCAAACGCTCGATGAAGTGGATACGAAGGAACTGATCGGAAAATTTGTCACTGTCGAGATTGTTCATACGCCCAGCGATAAAGGCGGAACATTCTGCAATATCAAGAAATGGATCGGACCGGGCGAGCCGTTCACGCCGAAGCAATCCAGCGGGAGCTCTGCAACGGCGCCGGCCGGCGAACCGAAGAAGAAAACGGCTGCTGAGATTTTGGAAGAAATGCGAGCCAAGAAGGCTGCTGCCGGTAAATGAGAGAGAAGGCTTCTCAGGACGAATGCGTGCAGTATTTGATCGAACGTGAAATCTATCATGTAGTGACCCACGGCAACGCCTGGGAACGCCGCGGGCGTCCGGATCTATTTATCTGCTATCGCGGACATTTCATTGGTTGTGAACTGAAGAGAGGGGATGGGGATCGTCCCTCCCCTCTTCAACTTAAACATCTTCGGGAAATTCGACAAAGCGGAGGGACTGGCGTATGGATCACAACCTTACAGGAGCTCAAGGACCTGCTCTGCTCTCTGGATTCGAAGACTCCTTTATAAAGCTGCGGGAAGACAAAGCACCCATCGGCTGGGACACCTTCTCTCGAGCGGAGCTGCGTAACTGGCCAAACGTGGGCCTTGTGATCCCAACTCCTTACGTTGCGGTAGACATCGACGATGCGGAGCAAGCCGCCAAGCTGATGCTTTTGGTCGCCGAGCAGGGTATCAAATGTCAGGTCATGCAGACAACGCGCGGGCTTCATTTTTGGTTCGCCGTCGCGGAGCCGGTGAAGAACAGCGTCAAGTCGACGACCGGGATCGGCCTCGTTGCGGACTACCGCAGCTGGGGGAAGCAGTCGCAAGTTGCTGTGAAATTTCAAGGCGAATGGCGGGAATGGCTGACTGATTACGACTGGAACGAACTTGACGAGCTGCCCCGGTGGCTCCGGCCGCTGCGGCAGACAAAATGGCGCTTCTATGAGATGGGGGAAGGCGATGGGCGTAACCAGGCGCTTTACGAGTATCAGATCGAGCTTGCCAAGCGCGACTACACTCAGCAGGAAGCCGCCCAGGTCATTCGCCTCATCAATCAATACATTCTCAAGGAGCCGCTGCCGGATCGAGAGATCGCGACGATCTGCCGGGAGGAAGCTTATCCGGAGGTAACGGAATCGGCGCCGGGGAAGCGTGTCGACATTGATATGCCTTGGTTCACGGAGAAAGGAAAGTTCCTGCATCATGTCCTCGGCGATTACCTGATCCGGGAAATGGCACTGATTTCGTATCATCAACGGCTTTATGTTTACAAGGACGGCTGCTATCGGTTGGCCGACAATACGGTGTTACAGAAAATCATTGAATTGCACCCGGAATCGATCAAGCGTGAACGCGAAGAAGTCATGGACTACATACGTATCCAGCAGCACGTCGATCATCCGGATATGGACGAATATACGATCAACCTTAAAAATGGCCGCCTGAATCTGAAGACAATGGAGCTACTGCCGCACACGCCGGAGGCGATCGACTTCCAGCAAGTGAATGCGAAATATGACCCGACAGCCTACTTCGAGCCGCTTGATGCAATGCTCTGGAAAGTATTTTGCGGGGATTATCAGCTTTACAAGCTCTTCGAGGAAATCATGGGGTATTGTCTGGTGAAGAACTGCCGGCGGCAGAAGATTTTCATTTTCTTCGGCGAGGGCAGCAACGGCAAGAGTACCGTGTTGCGAATGATTCGTCATTTCATTGGATCGGGTAATTACTCGACGTTATCGCTGCAGGATCTGGAGACGACGTTCCGGCCGGCAGAGCTCGAGAACAAGCTCGTCAACGTCGGCGATGATATCCCGGCAACTCAGATCAAGGACTCCAGCATGCTCAAGAAGCTGTCCCGCGGAGAGCCGGTCACGGTCGAGCGGAAGAACAAAAACCCCTTTGACCTGATCAATTATGCGAAGCTCATTTTCTCAACGAACAAAATCCCGCCGGTGGCCGACAAGTCGCATGGCTTTTATCGAACACTAACATTGCTGCCGTTCGACGCGGTTTTCTCGAAAACGGATCCGGACTTTAACCCGAATATCGAGGATGATATGAAGTCCGAGCAGGCGATGTCGTATCTGCTGAACATGGCGATCCGGGGGTATCGGCGGCTTTCGAAAAAAGGTTTCACGGAGTCGGACAAGGTGGAGAAGGCATTGGAAACGTACCGGATCGAGAGCTCGCATGCATTGAAGTGGGTTATCGAGAACGAGATCGACGAGACGTATCTTTTGTCGAAACATACGGGCGAGCTGTATTACGAGTTCAAAGTGTGGTGTGAACAGGAAGGTATCGATCATATTCCGAAGCAGCAATCGTTCACGTTGGACGTCAAAAAGAAATTTGGATTGGAAGTTTCTGAGCAACGTCGGGAACAAGGAACAGGAAAGAAATGCAGATATTTCGTAAAAGTAAGTGGGACAGCGGGACAGAGGGACAAATGAATAAAAATCTTGTCCCGCATGAAATTCCGAAGGGACAACGCGGGACATAAGCGGGACAGCCTTAAACCCGCATCACATAAAGAAAAATCGTATATATGTCCCGCTGTCCCTTCACTTTACCTCTATGTAATATAACGCGCACATATATACACGCGCATATAAGCGATTTAAAAACAAAGCGGGACAAGGGACAGAGGGACAAATCAGATTTTGACATACACCGGGAACGGGGTGAGGATATTGAACCGAGTTCAAATATTGAAAAAGGTTGATGAACTTCGAATAGAGCATTGCGAAGGTTGTCAGAAAAGGCACGGTATGAAACAGAGGCAATCCTCTCAGTATTGCATTCATGAATGTGATATCGGCAAGCAGCTGCAGCAGTTAGGTAATGCACTGAATCAGACCATCACGGCGAGAAAGGCTGCAGCGCCAAAGAAGACGATAAAACCGGAAATAAAAACTGGAGGTAATGACGATATGAAACCACTCAAAGACGGTCCGGCTTGCGGACTGACAAAGAAAATTTTTCTGGAAGGTATCGCGAACGGAGAAACGATGTCGAGTATCGAGAAAGCTTGGGGCATGAAATACAACACGATCCACAATTGGGTCAAAAAGTGGGAACTCAAGGGAATCACGCCGGAGAAGGCGCGCAAGTTGTTGGAGCAGACGGGAGAAGAGCCTGCACAACCGAAAGGCATCATCACGAAACCGGGAGTAAGCGGAGTCGGTACGGCAGCGGGGCCGAGCAATTATAAACCGCAGGCCGATCTTCCCGAAGCGGTCATCAAAGCGAACCCGAAACTTATCGATGAGTACGTCCTGAACGACATCGAATGGTTCACGCCGGAATTAGTCATTGCTGGTCCGGTCGTCTCGCTAAATAAATCAGGTTTCACGTTCAACGATACGGCAACCGCGAAGCTTGGACTGCAAGTGGACGACGCGCTGATGATCGGCGTCGCCGGCAATAAGTTGGTCCTGAAGAAAGACAGCCGCGGGGTGAAGGTGAAGCAGGCGACCAGTCACAGCGTAACGGTGCAGAGCAGAAAGTTGGCTTCCTGGTTGACGAAGAAAAATATCAAGCGGAGACGATACCCGTTAAGATCAGAGAACGGAATGTATTTCATCGAGGTGGAGGTGTCGGGGAGATGAGCGAAGCAATAAGTAAAGCGAAGTTGTTGGAGTATACACATACCCAACTGAAGCACATTGACCAAGAAATTCCGAAAGCAACAGAAATGCAAAAGAGGCATCTAGCGGGACAACACAGTATTTTGGTTGACATTACACATAGAATCGAATCTGGCACATTCGACCTTCTCCCTACGGACGTAGAAATCGGGATATTCTTTTGTGGTAATTGCGGGCATGAACAAAGAACCAACGTGACTTATCAGGAGAAGCCGAGCGAACCGTGCAAGCGATGCGGATTTGAGAATGATTGGATATTCGAACCGACAGGTACGGACGTAGATGTAAAAGAGGTCGAGGAAGCGTTGAACAAATTCGTTAGCGTTGACATAGTCCATAGACAAATCGCATGGTACGGGAAATACACCATTGAATCCGAAAGATGGATTCGCCAACTCCTCACCAAGTTAGCAGAGAAGGAAGCGGAAGTGGAGAGGTTAGCGAAAGAGCGAGAGCAACTCGTATGTCTCCTGCCTTCGGAAGTACGACAATGGGAAACACTGCTAAACCAAGCGGTTGAAGTGTTGGAGAAGATCGAACATTCTTCGACCGACGTGTGGGCGATTAGGTACGCGAATGAAGTGCGCCAATCCATCAAAGGAGCTGGTCCCGATGAAACTATTCCCGGACGATGACGACGGCAATCTCATAACCGGCCTATGGTACGCCTTGCCGATCGGCGCTGTGGCGTGGTTGATGATTATCGGAATGATTGTGTGTCTGGTGAGATATTGAATCAGGGAGGTCATGGAGATGACAGAGCCGGATGTGAAGAAATTGCGCGAAACGCTTCAACGTTTTGGCATCGAGACGGAAGGATTAACAGACGAAGAATTGATAGAGTATTCCCGCAAGCTATGCGAGACATTTGTATGGCAAGTAGATGCGGTCATGAAACAAGTACGGCTAATGGCGTCCGAAATCATGAAGACCCTTGGTCCGTTGATCGACCAGTATAAAAAGCGACAACGGAGAATAAAACAGCTCTCTTTCCGGAAAAAGAGAACTCAGGCAAAGCGGCGTCGTCATTGAACCGACGCATCGTCATACACATCGACGACTTCACGGAAAAAGTGAACAACACCGATGGAGTAATCCAGAATACTGACCGTATCGGCATCAAACGACAATATGACACCATCGGCCGCAAGCGTGCCGTCTTCACGGAAGTAAACTTTGACGCGTCGGCTCAAACGTTTGGCTTCGCCGAGCTGATCGAGAGTTTCGAGTTTCACAATACATCACCTGGACAAATTATAACATAAGGCGGTGAATCGTACGTGACCGAGCAAAACACTCTTGAGATATTATCGCAATACCGGCAGATGAAAGCCCGACTGCAGGTGCTGTCTACATACAGCGTCGGCGCAGGGATCACCGTCAGCCGGCTAAACGAAGAAGACCAGCTGCAGGAGCTACACCAAAGATTGCGGGGGTTGCCGAGCTATTTATACCTGAATAAACACGAGCAGAAGCTGGAGACGATCGCCCACGCTTATCTTCGCCGCTACCCGGTCGGAACCCAGGCGCAGTTAGCCGCGGTGCCGAAACAAGGCGCCGATCCGGAGGATGACATACTGCTGCGGGAGCTGCGGGACAAAATCAAGAAAATTATCGAAGCTCGCGGCTGGGAGATGCGAAGCGACATCGATGAAGTGCTGGAGCGGCTAGCCGAATACCAGGACTTGAAAGCCGGATTGAGTCAGGTTGACGCGGTACTGAGTGCGTTGGAAGATTACAAACCAACTTATGCGAAGCTATTGCGGTACCGGTACGTTGACGGAATGTCGCCTGCAGATGTTGCTGCTGAACTGAACATCGCGGAAAGAACGTACAGGGTCTGGAAAACCCGAGCTGAACGAGAGTTCAATCGGATTTCGAGTTAATGCCGAAACTATGCCGGAATTATGCCGAAATAATGCCGCCGATGTGCCGGACAAGTCAAATTTTCCGTGCTAATATGATAGTGTGCAATAATTGTATCCAAGAGTCGTTCGATCATCGAGCGGCTCTTTTTGCGTTCCAAGGGCGGCTTTTCTTGCGAGGTGATTGGATTGAACCTAACGAACAACCGACACCAAAGAGAGCACAGAAGAAAAATCCAACGCACATTTGATGATTCACCGAAGTACGTGGATATCAAACAATCGATCCTGGATTTGAGGCCGCTTCATCCGCAGCTGACAAATGAACAGTTCGCCCGCTGGTACGAGAAGAAGTACAGGGTGAAGGCTGAGGAAGTGTTGCGGATCGTAGCTGGGGCGGCCGACGTGCTTTAGTAAACTGAAGCGTGGGTCTTTCCGTAGTTTTAGACTATTTTTATTTTCATCAAGGAGAGGAGATCCATGACACATGAAAAGCAACTCATCCTGAAAGATCATGCTTATGAGCGTTATTGTCAGCGTGTCGGATATATGGACCGCGACGAACTGGCTTCACAGCTTCTGCAGCAAATTGCCAGACCGGATCGACGGAAGCAAAATTATATCCAGCTGGACGGAATATGGTGGAGGTTCGAAGATAACGGCATGTCCATGATAATCCATACCTGTTACGGCCGGCATCATATGGATCTTCCTGCCGCTATCGCCTGGGCGAAGCGAAATAACGACCGGATTGATTTGGGGGTGAACACCCTTGTTGAAATGCGAGAAAGTGGATATTGATTGCAATCTTCCGTGTCCGGCTTTACAGGCGCTTCACGGCGTCTATGGCCATCTTCGAGATGAGCAACGGTATAACATCATTCGCGATTTACGGCCGATTCTAGATATTCGTGACAGTGAAGTTGCTGAAGACCTCCAAAAGTTGGCCGTTGCAATCATATCGCAAATGCCGGAACTGCATTTCATATCGGATTTCGGAATTAAAATCGGGTACGTTCGCAGCTGGGAAAAGAAAATGGATAAAGGGCGCATCGTACATGCAGATTGCCGTAAGGTTGGCAAAGTATACGGCGCCTATTTGCCGTTCGATTTCTTGATAACGTTCTACGAGCCGAACATCGGCCACATGACGGAGAATCAGAAGAAAATCTTGATGCTGCATGAGTTGAAACACATCGGAGTCGGTGAGAAGGGGTATCGAATCGAACCGCATGATGTTGAGGATTTTGAAAGTATATTGACTCGGTACGGTCTGAATTGGAGCAGTTTTGATCAGGACGTACCGGACATTTTAGAGGGTGAGCGAGGTGCGAAATAGTAAAGTATGGCGACCCAATGCGAGACAAATCAAAATGGCCGAACTCTTGTTAAATCCAGAGGATCGACGCACTAAAACAGAGAAATGCAAGGAAGTCGGCGTTACCATGAAAACACTCTGGAAATGGATGCAAGATGAGCGCTTCGTCAACTACGTCAATGAGCAACTTGATAAGTATACTAATGCTGAGCTGGCCGAAGTCTGGAGAGCGTTGTTAATGCAATGTAAGCGAGGCAATGTGCAGGCGATCAAGTTGTTCTTTGAGATGAAAATGATGCATCCGAGCGTCAAGGACGGAGGCTGGTAACGGTGGCGAAGTTTAGCATTCTCCAAACGTTCTATGCTTCCGCTGTGTGGCGGAATTTACGGATGACCCTGATCTTGGAACGAGAAGGCCGGTGCGAACGTTGTTTCACGATCTCGAAGCCGGAGGATATCGTCGGTCATCATAAGATCGAGCTGACTCCGGAGAATGTGCATGACCATACGATCAGCCTTAACCCGGAAAAGATCGAGATCATATGTCGTCGATGCCACGACGAGGAACATGACCGTTTTGGAAAGAGGAAAGCAAAAACCGTCTACCTTGTGTACGGTCCGCCATTGGCCGGGAAGAAGACATTCGTCAGGCAGCAGATGCGCCGCGGCGATCTGATCGTCAGCATGGACTTGTTGTATGCCGCAATGTCGGGTTTACCCGAATTTGATAAGCCGGACAATTTGTTTCAGAACGTCATCGGGCTACATAACCAACTGATCGACAACGTAAAGACCCGAATGGGTAAGTGGTCGAATGCTTGGATCGTTGGTGGATATGCGGACAAGTTCAAGCGGGAACGAACGGCGGACGAATTGGGAGCAGAACTGGTATTCATCAACGCTAGTCGAGAGGAATGTTACTCACGGTTGGCGGTAGACGAACGGCTGCAGTATCGGCAGGTTGAGTGGCGAGGGTATATCGATAAATGGTTCGAGCAATATCGGGAATAGCGACTTGAAGGGGTGGAATGGATGTACATTTGCAATGATTGCTGCCATCAATTTGAAACTCCGTTTTCAAAGGGATATTTGAATCGTTGTCCCGAATGTAAGACGCTAAACATAGGAAAGATGCAGGAAGATGAAGAAGAAGAGCCCAAAGGGAACGGAGAAACCGGGACGCACTATCGAGAGTGATTTATAATTGCTATGAAGGTGGTGTGAATATGACGGTTAGAGAATTAATAGAGAAACTGAATCAGTTAGATTTTGAGTTGCATGTTAAGATAGAGTATGACGGATCATACTATGATGCAACAAATGCAACTGTGTCCGAAGATAATAATGAAAGCTTTGTTGAAATAAATTACTGATGAGTCGCTCAATGAGCGGCTTTTTTGTTTGAACAATATCGGGAATGAAACGGAGGGAAAGGAAATGCGTGAAAAGATCAAAAATTATTCCGGTGGCGGCGTACCTATAACAGATGAAGAACTGGTGCATAACGCCGTTGCTTTAGCAGCCAGTGCAACAAGCGCTAATGCATTTGTAGATGTCGAGAGGTTCTCTCAAGCGGTTGTACTGATTGACATGAATCAAAACTTTACCGTTACGTTTCACCTGTCCAACAATAATACCGATTCGTATGAACTGGATCAAAAGACAGCGCAGGCCGCAGGAAAACGCGCTTATGTTGTTAATGTGAAGGGGGCAAAGTACTTGAATGTAACCGTAACTAACGGGACAGCAAGTGCGGCGACGTTGTCGACGAGGGTTATGCTGGCCACGGGATGATTCCTGCTATGAAGCGGATCGTGAGGGTCTGCGCAGCATCGAGAGGGATTTGGGCGTATGATTTCAGTATTTGTTTGCTTACTGTTTGCTGTCTTGTTTGCAGTAATCGGTGCTATTCATTCAAACGATATCAGGTATGATGTCGAACCGGATGATTAATTAGAATTCCCAAGCGCTTGAGAATTTTGAACAATATCAGCCGTGAGGAGGAACAAAATCATGGAAAACTTACATCTGCTTTACTCCGCAACTGCACGTTGCAGATGCGGTGCTGGTCTTGCCTACGACGAGACGAATATTGGAAAAAATAATGCGTGGGTGTGCAGTCGCGTTCTGCTCGGGGAAATCGAACCGTCCCAGGATCATGATGAATACCCATTCTCGATGTACGATATTAAGTCGGAGTGTCAGCCATCCGCATACGGCGCTACGACTCGTCCGGGAGGAGTCGCGAAGACGCGGGAACAAGGGCGGATTGCGATGCTCGGAGAACCGCGGGTAAAGATGCTGGAGAGAAACAAGGAATTGTTCGTCTACCATCCGCCGAAGGAAGGCCAAGCTGAGAGATATGAGCGTATTCGTCGGGCTGCAAAGGATTTTGCGGATACAGTCGTCATCAACGGATGCCCTTCACCTGAACTGACGCTCGCAATTCGTGCCATCGAAGAAGCGATGATGCGAGCGAACCAGAGCATTGCCGTAAACGAGTAAGGGAATTGGAAATATATCGGAAGAGGGAGCGACACGAGGGCGTGTGAGGGCGCGATTTCATCGATTTTCATGAAATTTTCAAAATCCTTTAGTCGGGTAAAGCGCGAAAGCCCCCCCGGTCAAGTTCGCCGGGTCGACCAAAATAACCGCGCCCCCGACCCAATTTTGGTGCATACCAAAAATTTTGAAATCGGCTGGAGGTGTTCCGTAACATGTCGAAAGGTGACAAGCGCGGTGTAGATCCGCCGAAGTCGATTGAGTATCAAAGAGAATTGGAGAAACTCCGAGAGCTTTTCAAAGATGTCGATCCAGCTAAGGTGCAGCTCGTCGATGGGTTGATTGAAGAGGCGGCATTCCTTCGGGTACAAAATGCTGAACTGAAGCGAGTCATGGAGCAGTCTGGCATGGTGCTGATCCATCCGAGCAATCCGAATCTGCAAAAGCCGGTTGAAGCAGCCCGACAGTATCTCAAGAATGTAAACAGCTACGCCGTCGTCATCAAGACGCTGAATGGCGTGCTGAACAAGGATATGATCGAACCGGACGATGGTCTGGATGAGTTTGAATGAGTGCTCCTTATGCATCGTACCTTCATGAGTATATGGCTAAATGCCGGTCCGGTCAGATCGTCGTCGGACGCGAGCTGCTCCAGATGTTCGACATCCTTGATGAACACTTTCGAAATCCGGACATCAGGTTCGAATTGGATGAAGCTCATAGGCGAATCAAGTTCATCGAAACACAGTGCAAGCATTTTGAGGCTCCCTATGCAGGGAAGCCTTTTTTACTTGAGCTGTTCCAGAAGGCGTTCACTGAGGCACTGTACGGATTTAAAATATTCGACCCAGAGCTCGGACGTTGGGTGCGGCTGTACCAGGAAGCCCTTTTACTTGTGGGCAGGAAAAACGGGAAAACGCCATTCATTTCGGCTCTTAACCTGTCTGAATGGTTTTGCGGACCGGAAGGCTTGAGAATTCTCTGCTCCAGTAACGATTACGAGCAGGCTGATTTAATGTTCCAAGCGATCAACGCGATGCGCGAGGAAAGCAAAGCGCTTGAGCGAGTCACGCGGAAAAACCTAAAGGGCATATTTTTCGGCAACCCGAAGAACCGGACAAAAAAAGGGAAATTCAGCTATCGCAACAAAGGGCAGATTCGTAAGATATCGGCAAAGACCGGCGCGAAGGAAGGCCGGAATATTGGCGTCGGTTCCGTTGACGAAGTCCATGAAATGGAAGACAACAGCAGCACGATGCCAATCCGCCAGGCTCTATCCACTCAGGATGAGCCTCTTTATTATGAGCTTACAACCGAGGGATTCACGAACGATGGATATTTAGATGGTCGCATGCGAGAAGCACGTCAGGTACTGGCCGGCGAACTTGAGCGGCGGCGCTGGCTGATCTGGCTGTATACCCAAGACAGCGAACAGGAAATTTGGCAGGATGAGCGAACATGGCTGAAATCGAACCCCGGCCTCGGGACGATCAAGAAGTGGAGCTTCCTTCGCGGGATGGTTGAAGAAGCCAAAACGAACAAGGCGACGCGCGTCTTCGTATTGGCGAAGGATTTCAATATCAAGCAGAACAATGCCGCGGCTTGGCTATCCACTGACGTCATCGAAAATAAAGCAACGTTCAACTTGGAAGAATTCCGGGGAGCCTTCGCTATCGGAGGCGTGGACTTGGCCCGATCCGGCGACCTTGCTTCTGCACGGGCGCTCATGATGAGGAACGGTAAGAAATACACGCATCAGCACTATTTCATACCGCAGTCCAAGCTTGACAAATTGATCGGAGACGAGAAGAAGCGTTACGAAGAGTGGAAAGAAGCCGGACTATTAACGATATCGCCGGGCAACGAAAACGACTTCCGCCTTGTGACAGCATGGTTCGTGAACCTATATAAGGATTACGGTATCCGGTTTTATAAGATCGGATATGACAGGTGGTCAGCAACCTATTGGATTAAGGAGATGGAGGAATTAGGGTTTGATCTGCAGCGCATCGATCAAAACTTCGGCTCCATGAGCGAGCCGATGAAGCTGGTTGAGGCGGATCTGGAATCCAAGCTCCTTATCTATAATGACCATCCGATCGATAAGTTTTGCCTTGAAAACACGGCACTGGCCGTCAACAACAAGATGGAGCAGATGCCGGTTAAGGTAAAGGGCAAAGACGAGAAGAAGATCGACGGTGCGGTATCGATAATATTCACATATAAGGTCTACATTGACAACCGGACAGAATTCTTGCAGTTGGTTGAGAGAGCGGGGTGATAGATTGACACTATTCGATGTGTTCCGGAACTTATTCCGAAGAACTGATAAAAGCTACACGTACGCGCAGATGATGAACGGCCAGATCCCGGTGTTTCAACAGTTCGGCGAAAACATTTATGCCAGTGACTTGGTTCAAATGGCCATAGACTGCATCGCTACTGAGATATCGAAGTTGCAGCCGAAGCATATCCGGACGGCATACGGAATGCAATCCACACCGGCAAGCGAATTAAACCGACTGTTTAAGTTTGCGCCGAACCCGATCATGACGACGCGGGATTTCTTGGAGAAAATCACGTGGCTGCTGTTTCTCAATTACAATGCGTTTATCTATCCAACATTCGATCTGACGACGGACGGGAACGGAAACAGCCGGCGCATTTATACCGGTTTGTACCCATTGCAACCGACCCGGGTGGAGTTCCTAGAGGATGCTGCAGGGAAATTGTTTGCTCAGTTTTGGTTCCGAAGCGGCGACAACTTTATCATCCCGTACGCGAATGTCATTCATCTTCGCAAAAAATTCTCTCTCAATGAGATCATGGGCGGCGGGTTGAACGGCGGGCCGGACAATGAAGCATTACTGAAGATGCTTGAGATTGACCACGATGTTGTACAAGGACTGAGCGTTGGTGTCAAAACTAGCATGACGCTCCGCGGTATCATAAAGATAAACACCATGTTGGATGACCCCGCGCAGCAAGCGGAAAGAAAACGTTTTGAAGAAGCAATGAAGAAGAGCGAATCAGGAATCCTTCCGCTGGATCTGAAAGGTGATTACATCGATCTAAAGCCGGATCCGAAACTGATCGACAAGGATACATTAGTGTTCATCGAGAGCCGTATCTTGCGGTGGTATGGTGTTTCCTTGCCGATTTTGACCGGCAACTATACGGATGAAGAGTATCAGGCGTTCTATGAACGCGCGCTTGAGACGATTGTCATTTCGCTGGGTCAGGCATTCAGTAAAACGTTGTTCACACAGCGTGAGCTTGACGTAGGCAATGAAATCGTCGCATATCAGCGTGACATGATGTACCTCAGTATGAAGTCGAAACTTGAATTGCTCAAAATTGCAGGCGAGCAAGGGCTTCTCCAGGATAATCAAAAGCTGGCGCTGCTCGGGTATCCTCCGATCGAAGGCGGCGAGCGAATCACACAGTCGTTGAACTATATCGATAGGTCCATCATCAACCAGTATCAATTGAAAGGCGGGATGCAGGATGTCAAAAAAGACTGACACCATCAAACGCTATTTTGAAGTGCAGGAATTTCGAGCAGTAGAGCCGACCGAGAGCAGCGGCGCGGCCATTGAAGGCTACGCCATTATCTATGAGTCGAAAGCCGATATCGGCGGGTGGTTTGAAGAGACGATCAAAAGAGGCGCATTAGATGGAGCGGACCTAAGGGACGTTCCTTTTTTTGTGCAACACAACACGCTGCAGATCCCGTTGGCCCGCAGCCGAAACAACAATGCGAATTCCACGCTACAGCTCCGTGTCGACGACAAGGGGTTGTACTTCCGCGCCGAACTGGATGTTGAGAAGAATCCAGACGCCGCAGCGCTGCATTCTGCCGTGAGCCGCGGCGACCTCGACGCTATGAGCTTCTCGTTCAGCGTCAAAGACCAAGTTTGGCGGGACCAGGATACAGATTATCCGAAGCGCGACATCTTGAAGTTTAGCAAGATCCACGAAATATCAGCTGTACATTCGCCTGCATACCTGGCGACTTCGATACAGGCTCGGAGTGAAGCGCTGGATAGCGCGGATCAGGCCGCACTGGAGAGTGCGCGCCGCTCAGCGGGACTGGATAGTTCCAAAAACGAGCAGCAAGAATTAGAAATTTTGAAGTTCAAGGCTCAAATACTATCTAAATAAGGGTGATCCAAAGTGAACTTGAAAAAATTGAAAGAAATGCTGGCAAAGAAAGAAGCACGTAAGCAACAATTGTCGCAACGCGCAGCTGCATCCGAGGACGTTGCGGAACTCCGCTCGATCAACACGGAACTATCCGATCTGAACGATGAAATCACCGAACTCCGCAGCCTGATTGCTGAAGCTGAAGCTGAAGAAGCCCGCAGCAAACAAGAGTCCGGCAAAGACGGACAAAACGAGCAGCGCGGCCAAGAAGCGCACGACGGCGACGAGCAGCGTGGTTCCCAACAGTTTAATCCGCTGCGTTCCATGGGCACATTTGCTTACGGCGACCATAACACGGAAGCGCAACGCGACAAAGAACTCAAAGAGAAGTATGAGCAGCGTGGGGCATATCTGAAGGAAGGTCGCGAAGTAACGTTTACCGTCGACGAGTTTCCAGAATTCCGGGCGGTGACGGTAGGCGGCGGTACGCTCGTCACGGAGAAAAAGTATAAGCCGGATTTGGCTCCGAAATTCAACGAAGTTTCGTCTTTGATCGACGTTGTTAACGCCGTTCCGTTGATCGGCGGCGAAAGCTACACTGCCGGATATGAAGTATCCGACGGCGAAGGCGACTACACGCTGGAAGAAGGCAACTATACGGACGCGGATCCGACTTTCGGATATGTCGCGTTGAACAAAGCGAAAATTACGGCGTATTCCGAGATCACGGATGAAGCGAAGAAACTCCCGAATGTGGATTATCAATCCCGAGTAGCTACGAGCATTGGTCGCGCGTTGCGGAAGAAAATCACGAGACAAATCCTCGTCGGCCCCGGTGGAGCAAACGCGCTTACAGGTATCTTCAATGCTCCGGCTGGCGTTATTCCGGTCGCAACGGATGTCACGATCAGCGCGATCGACGCAGACACCCTTGACAAAATCGTGTTCGGTTACGGTGGCGCGGAAGATATCGAGGGCGGCGCTTATCTGATTTTGAACAAAAACGACCTCGCAGCTTTCGCCGCAATCCGCAGCACGACGGGCGAGAAGCTTTATGAGATTGAACTGAACGGAAACGTCGGCACGATTTCCGCATCGCATTCGTACAAGGTTCCGTTTATCATCAACTCGGCAGCGCCGCAACTGTCTGCCGCTGGTACACTCTCCGGTACGTATTCCATGGCATACGGATTCCCGTTCGCATATGAACTCCCGATGTTCTCGCAGATCACAGTCGAAGAGAGCAGAGACTTCAAATTTAAGACGGGGCAAATCGCTTACCGCGGCGCGGTATGGGCTGGCGGGAACGTCACGATGTATAAAGGCTTCAATCGCGTGAAGAAGGCCTAATAATTGCTTGTACAAAAGAGAGCGGCAATCGTCGCTCTCTTTACATTTTTGAAAGGCGGCGATGGTATTGCGCGCAACGAAATCTTTTTTCGACCCTTATACGGGGCGAGCATATATGGCAGGACAAAAATACACACCGGTATCGGATGAGTCTGTGGAATGGTTGCTGAAACACGGCTTAATAGAAGGCGATGTGCCGCCGAATGTCGGTACCGGTACGGTTAATGTGGAGAACCTTCAGAACGGCGCAGAAAACTTGCCGCAACAACCCGGTGAAGTGGATCCTCCCGCGAGTGAAGAGACAGTCCGAGGGCAGCAGGGGCCGGAAGCGCAGCAGAATCCATCCTCACCGGATGTAGAACCGACCGATGAAACTCCCCAGAATCCGGATGATGTGAAACAGGAGATGGAAGCTACACTGCCGCAGCAGGCCTCTACGGAGATTGAAGCGGCTCATGAAGTTCAGCAAAATCCGGAAGAGGCGCCGGAGGAACAAACTACGCCGGCTGAAACTCAGCAAGGAGAGCGGCGGCGTAAGAAGCCGAAACCGAGTGAGGAATAGAGGCCGACGGCGATTACAGCCACATAGTGAAAGCAGGTGACCGGATTGGACCTTCAGGAAGTGAAGGACTTTTTGCGGGTTGATTCCACTGCCGAGGACCTCCTGATTCAAGGGTTTATCCTCGCAGCTGAGAATTATCTTGCCAATGCCGGAGTTAAAGTTAAAGGTGAATTATACGATCTTGTCGTCAAGATGCTCGTCGCGTTATTTTACGAGAATCGAAACCCTGCTGAAGATAAAGTCGATGTTCCACCGGTCATTCGGAATTTTATCACACAATTAGCCTTACGCGGGGATGTCACGCCACCAGATGCGCCCAAAGGACTCGCTGCAACGGCTGGAAACCAGCTTGTTAACCTGACTTGGAATCCGAACGCAGAAGGTGATCTGGCCGGATATAACGTGTATCAAGGCGGGGCGAAGATCACCTCGACTTTGCTTACCAATGCCAGTTACCAAGTGACCGGATTAATCAATGGTGTAACTTACACATTCCAGGTGTCCGCCGTGGACAACTCCGGTAACGAGTCTACGCTTTCGACGGCTGTCAGGGTTACGCCTACAACATAGGGGGTGTTGAGATTGACCAGGTTGGAGGAATTGAACAAACGAGCGGAATTCCAAAAACCTTCCCGTCAATCCGACGGCCGCGGCGGTTGGAAGATCGGATATGCTCCGTTCGTAACCTTATGGGCTGGATTAAAGCCGCAGACCAAAATGCAGGACCGTGAACGGGTTGAAACCCAGCAAAAGCAGACCCATATGACGTACCTGCTTACTATCCGATACCGGAACGACATTACGGCGGATATGCGCGCCGTGATCGACGGGAGAAAGTATTACATCATGAAAAATCCTTACGATCCCGACGGCATGCGCCGCTGGCTCACGATGGAATGCGAAGAACGAAATGAGTGACCGCCATGAACTTTGAACAGCACATGAAACGGCTGGATTTGATGGCGAAGGTCAGCGTACAAGCTCGGAGTCGGGCACGTGAAGCTTCTCAGGTTATGCAAAAGTCAGCTTACAATGTCCTGGGAGGTCGCCGGACCGGGCGAAGGTACAAGATACCCGGCACCCGCCGAAGCTATACGGCCTCAGCACCGGGCGAGTCCCCGGCATGGCGCCTGAAGAAGTTCCGAAACTCTTGGTATACGAATCCCAAGGGGGTTTCTCCGGGAATCGATACGAATAAAAGTGACATTGCTCGGATCCTGACGAAGGGCGCGAAGAAAGGGAATTGGCTTTTGAAACGCCGGCCATTTGTGAAGAAAATCCGGAAGCGATCCCGCCGAAGCTTGAGACAAATCTACAGGAGGCCGTATTTGCAATGAACCTAGAAGCTTTGATCTATCAAAGGTTGACTGCTGATCTTGCGCTTACGGCCTTGCTGTCGAAGTTTGCTTCTGCCCCGGCCGTGTTTGAAATGCTCGCGCCTCCATCGGATGCTCCAGAGTGGAATGGACGGCAATCACCAAGAATTGAATTCGTTGTAAACCGGGAAGAGGACCCAGAACGCCGGGTATCCGGGCAGGTAGCGGTGTCGATATTGCACGAGGATACGTCAAACGAGACGGCGGCAAGTATCGAAACCGAAGTCCGACGGCTTCTCGATGGGGCAACGTTCCGGCCGGACGAAGGAACAATCATGCTCCAATGGCGAGATGCACAACCCTTTGACGATGATCCGGATTTCCGCGGGATTGAGCTAATTTTCGACCTTATCGCTTGGCCAGTCGGGTTGACCTATGCACCTGACCCTGTCAAAGCGTTGCGCGATTGGGCGGCTACCCGATGGACCGGCTTACAGGTCGATCCGCAGACGTGGGCGCCTAATGATACGACCCCGGCGCTTTATTGGCGGTTCTCGCAGGTACAGAATGCTGAGATGATGTCCTGGGGGGCTTGGATCACCGGCAGATTCGTAGGGCATATCCTAGCGAATACGCCGAATGTACGCGTCGAATGGTTGCGCCGCATCGCCGAAGGAGTTGCGATCGATCGTTCGGTCCTGCTGGAAGACAATTCACTACTGTTCATCGAGTCTGTTTCGGCGAACAGTGACGCCGATCCGCTGCGTACCGGGCAGATCCAACTGACGGCTCGTTTCGGCGTGTTGAGTCTCCCAACAGGTACGCTGTTGAATAATGCATATGTAAAATAAGGAGCGTGAAAGCATTGGCCGATAAAAAAGCAACCAAGCAAGAAGCCGTGTATACTCGGGCGGAATTGATGGAGGGCGCCGCGCGTTTTGGTGTGAAGCCTGAAGTCATCGCCGGGGCGTTGAAGCTTGCAGGGAAGGATTCCATGACCATCTCAGAAGCCGAAGCAGCCGTCAAACGCTTTTTGGCACAAACATTTTAAGGAGGCTGGAGTAGATGCCAGGAGAAATCTTTTTACCCGGTCAAACGAAGATTCGACCGGGCGTATATGTTCGTACGACGAATACGGGCAGTCCGCCAGCGGCCTCAGTTCCTCAAGGAATTGTGGCTGTTTTGTTTACCGCGTCTTGGGGGCCGTTGGCGACGGTTCAGACGCTCGAGGGCGGCGTCGAGGAAGTTGAATCGCTCTATATCTCCGGAGGTACGATCGAAACGCCGAAAGAGGTGTTCCGCGGTAACGCCCTTCGCGTGCTCGCATTCCGCTTGGGAACCGGCGGCGCGAAGGCAACCGTTACTCTGAATGACGGCGCTACCACCCCTGTCAACATCGTGAAGGTAGACGCGAAATATGTCGGCACGGTCGGCAACCAAATCAAAATCACGGTCCGGGACAGCCTGTCGGAAACGGGTAAGCGTGAGATTCTGGTATATCAGGACACGACGTTGCGCGAGCGGTTCACCTATACTGCCGGAGCATACGAAGCGCAGGCACTTGTTGACGCGGTCGCGAATTCTAACTGGATCACTGCCTCGAAACTCGCGGTTGGTGACGGATCTTTGGCTACCGTGACAAATCAGGCTTTGACCGGGGGTTCAGATCCGACAGTGTCAGGTACGGAATATTCTGCCGGGCTAACGGCGGTTGAGGCGCTCGAATTCAATGTGTTGGTAACCGACTCGGAAAGCGCCGCCATTCATGCAACAGTCCAAACATACGTCGACCGCGTACGTAACGAAGGTAAACGAACTCTCGGGGTGGTCGGCGAACCAACTTCCGTAGCCCTCGCTACTCGAATTACCAATTCCAAGGCATTTAATGACGCCGCAATCGTGTATGCCGGCAACGGTTTCAAGTCAGCGAACGGAAACATCGAGGGTTATAAAGCCGCAGCGCGCGTAGCCGGCATGGTCGCCTCCGGCGCCATTACGGACAGCCTGACGCACACGGTTGTATCAGGAGGTACCGACATCGTTGGGGCGCTGACGAATGCCGAAGTGGAGCAGGCGATAAATTCCGGGATGCTTGTATTCACGTTCAATGCGTCGAAGCAAGTGCAGATCGAATACGGCATCAACACGTTGGTTACTCCGGCAGCTGATCAAGACGCTGGATGGAAGAAGATCCGCCGTGTACGGACTCGGGATTTCCTGATTGATTCGATCGTTCGTACTTGGGACCCGCTGATCGGGAAGGTGAACAACACACCAGACGGACGTGCGACGCTGATCGCGGCTGGACAGGGCATCATCAACGAAATGATCAGCATTGGAGCTCTACTTGGTGGCACCATTATCGAAGACCCTGCGAAACCGGCTGCGGGAGATTCGGCTTGGTTTGTTGTGAACGTGGACGATGTCGACAGCGCTGAGAAGCTTTACATTACGTTCGGGTTTAGATTCAGCCCGGCAGCCTAATAAGGAGGGCGGATAACCAATGGATGGAAGGTACATCTTTCGAAACTGCGTTCCTGATGGCGCAATCGATATAGCGAACGTAACGCCCGGGGACATCATCAATCGCGCCTGGTCGTTCCGTGTGAACTTACCCCCGGAACTGCAAAGTCAGCTTGACAGCGGAGTATTTGACCCGAGGAACATCCTTCGCGGCCATGACGGCGAGCTACTCGACGGCGACGGAAACTTCCTTGCCGAAGTGAACACGTGGCAGGCGCAGATCAACTTCACGAATACCGACTACCAGGCGGCGGGGCAAAAGATTACTTGGGCGATCCCGCAAAGCTACACCGTAACGCTCACGTTCACGGAAACGGTCGTCAAGGATGCGCGGTTGCTGGCTAAAGCGATCGCCGGCATACAGGCTCGTCAGCCGGATGCCATATTTAATTTCCAAGGAGTGCTACGCGGTCATTAATGCCGCGTAGCTTTCTTTTTATGCAGAAAGGAGCGATTGATATGAATGAGAAAAAAGACGATATTTTGCTTCATGAGGACGCATTACTTCGTGGCCTGCTCGAAGCAGCTGAAGACCGTAACAGTGAAGTTGTGGAAATCGAAATTGCCCGCAAAGGTAAAGTGTATTTCAAATTCAGAGTCCGCCCTGTGGATGAAAAAGAATCAAACCGTTGCAATGATTTGGCAACGAAATACGAGCGGAAGCGAGGCATAAGGATTCCGGTCGACGTCGACACGGCGAAGTACCGCTCCCTGCTGATTCACACGGCTACGGTGGACGAGGATCGAGCGAAAGTGTGGGACAATAAAAAGCTTTGGGAACAACTAAACGTTCTCAGCGGAATCGACGTCATCGAGAAAGTTCTGCTTCCCGGGGAAAAAGAGGCCGTGATCAAGAAGATTAACGAAATCAGCGGATATAACGAGAATGAAGATGACGACGAGGATCTGGAAGCCCTAGCAAAAAACTAATTGAAGCCGGCGGCAGGACGACGCTTTTAATGAATGCTTGCGATCGTTTTAAGAAACTTCCAGGAGAAATCATGGAGCTGCCGCCCGGCGAGCGTGCACTCGTTATGATGTATACCCTTATTACTTTGAAACAACCGCAAGGGGGTGGCAAACCGAATGGCTGAAGTGTTTCGCATTGAAATACCGGTTCACGTTCAGGACCAAACCAACCCGGGGCTCGACAATGCAACGAAGAAAGTAACCGGCTTTGAGAAGGCGGCCCGCCGCACGAAAAAGCAACTGGATGAAATGAACAAAACAAGGTGGCAATTGCTGCTGTCAGCAGTAGACAATACCCATCGAGTCATCAACCGGGTTCGTTCTTCGCTGTTCGGTTTGGTCGGCCGGACATGGAACATTTCGGTCGGCATTATCGGCGCCCCCTTGCAGATGCTCAACAATATCAAAAACACGCTGTTGAGCTTTCCGACATTAATCGCAGCGCTTGGTACCGGATTGGCGGTACAACAAGGTGTTCTTAATCCTATGAAAATGGCCGATGAACTTACAAGGGCAAAGATCGGTTTTAATACCTTCCTCGGAGCCGAACGGGGTCCGGAGTTTATGCAAGACGTTCGACAGTTCGCAGTAAATACCCCGTTCGGCGAGAGAGAAACAAGGGAAATGGCGATACAACTCTTACCGACATTCAAGGACGACCCGAGCATGATCTTCCGCACATTGACGGCGTTCGGGGATGCGTCTTCTCTGACCGGAGCCGGCACGGAAGGGATGAAACTCTCACTTCGAGGCTTTAGACAAATCGGCGCGATTGGCAAGCTTACGATGGAAGAGCTTCGGCAAGTAACTGAAAACTTGTTGGTGCCTCTCGACCCAATTATCGAGGAGCTCGGGATCGCCAAAGAGGACTTGTCCGACTTGGGCGGACTCGGGATTGATTCTGCGAAGGCAATGGACGCAATCCTTCGGGCCTTGGAACGTCCCGTTAGCAAAGGCGGTTTTGCCGGCGGTATGGCGGCGATCATGGAAACGCTCCTGCAGCAGACCTCTATCCTACGGGATACGCTTCAGATAAAATTCGTTGAGCGCTGGGGCAAAGGGTTGGAAAGTGTAGCGATCCCAGCTCTTAAAAACATGAATGCTTGGTTTGATCAAAACGAGGAAACGGTCGAGCGTTGGGGCAAAGCCTTGGAGGAAGCCGGTCGAATGCTTGGAACCAGCGTTGTCAACGGGATCGATTGGGTCGGGAACAAAGTTCGAGAATTGACAACGAGCCCAGAATGGAAAAACGCCACCACGCTCGGGGAAAAAATGAATGTAACATGGAATTTCCTGAAAACCGGCTTCGATGATTGGTGGAGCCAGAATCAAGGGATCGTCGAGAGCAGCTTTCGTAATGCTGGTGGATTCTTAGGCGGTGCGCTCAAAGGTGGTATTATGGCGGCTCTTGGACTTATCGATCCATCGGGCAGCATGGATGAATCCACATTCGTAACCGCTGGACACAATGCCGGGAAGTCGTTTATTGATGGCTTTTTTGCGGAGCTTGATGTCGGCGAAATCGCAAGCCGAATGGGGGAAGTCTTCAAAAATCTCCAACCGGGTTTCGATAAAAGCCCCGGTGAGAATGCATTGGGTGTTGGAGTTGATTTGCTGGCTTTGAATGCCTTGATGGGGGTAGGCGGACTTCTTCTCGCTGGACCAAAAAGATTATGGAATATGGGAAAAGGCATCGGCAGCTGGTTCAAGGGCTTCAAGAATGCAAAATGGTTTGGCGGCAAGTCACCAGTCCCAACAGTACCTACGACACCGACACCAACGCCCAGCCCTTCTACGATTCTTGGACCCGACGGTAGGTCCATAAGCAATTACCAATACCGTCCGCCGAACTTGAAAACACCGCCCACTAAACCCACTGGATTCTGGGGGAGGGTTCGGAATTTCTTTTCCCCGACAAAAAGTCTTGCGGACGCCACAGTAAAAACCCAATCGGCTCAGTCGATATATCGGATACCGAAAGGGCTTGAGAATTGGTTAAACACGATCAGGATACCCGGATGGTTGAAAACCGGAGGAAGATTTCTCGGGGCAGCGGGTATGGGTTATTCGATGTATGAAACTCAACAATGGATGAACGAACACAGGCTCGGCGGTAAAGATATGCAAGCCTCGCTCGGCAGAGTCGGGAATACGCTGATGGACCCGGGATCGTTTCAATCTTTCAGCTTAGCTGCTGTAATGGAAGGGACAAAAAATGCTTGGACAGAGCTGTTTAAAGGCGGTATAAGCGTCGAAGGAGTCCCTATAGCGAAGTCCGAGCAAAAGATATCCATTGAAGTGAATGCGAGCCCGCAATTTAGCATCCAGTCTGCTGCAACATCAGATGAGGTGTTGAGCGTGATTCGCTCAAATTCCAGAGAGATCGGCAATGTGATTTCTGAGGAGATCGCGATCAAGATGGAAGAATCAAACAACAACATGCCTTAAATAAATTGACGGTTAAGGAGTAGATTGGATGGACTTCTACCTGACGTCGATCAAGCAAAATCAGCGGCTTCAACTGCCAATGAATCCAAAAGAGATTACAGCGAATACCGGCGCGAGGGTCATATCATTCGAGACGATCGCGTTAGGCGAAATCTCTAAGCCAAAGGGGAAGAAGGCCGCTAGAATTCCGCTGGAGGGGATCTTCCCGGGGGCATCCCGTCAGAGTCTTGGGATCACCAAGGACTGGAAAGAACCGAGATACTATGTGGACATTCTCCAGAAGTGGAGAGATAACGGGGAGCAGCTCCGCTTATTGGTTACTGAAACACCTTTGAATTTAGACGTATTCATCGACACGTTCGATCACACATATACCGGCGGGCACGGGGATATCTCATACCGTATCGATCTGGTGCAAGATATTCCTTTGCGCATCTATACCGTCCAAGAGGCGCAGCAGCAGACGGCAAGCTCCCCGAAATCATCCCGTATGACCCCGGAGCCGCCGCGCACGTACACGGTACGGAGCGGTGACACTCTTTGGACGATTGCGAAGAAGACGCTGCAGGACGGATCACGCTGGAAGGAAATCTATAATGCAAATAAAGCTTTAATTGGACCGAACCCGGATACCATTGTTCCCGGACAATCGCTTCGAATCCCTGGCGGTGTTGCGGGATGATTGACGTTAAAGACGTTGAATATGATTTGGTTGTGTACTCTCCAGCCGGTCAACGCTTATCCCTGAACGACGCGCTTAAGTCTCTTGAATGGGAAGAACAACCGGAGGAATTGGCCGTTAGGCTGACGGCCGAGCTGCACAATGCCCCTTACGGGAGCGGACATCTCCATCAGTTGCTCCCTCTTGGCGGGAAAGTGTTTCTATTCTCGGATTGGGGCGAAGGCTGGCAAGAGATATTCCGCGGAACCATCTTCCGCCCCGAGAATCTTGAGGACCCGTTACGAAACGTCACCATTACTGCATACGATTCATTGATTTACTTGGCAAAAAGCCAGGACGATCGATTGTACGCAAGCGGGACCAAAGGAAAGACGATTATCGAAGATATCGCCAAAGCGTGGAAAATCCCGATCGGTACCATTGAAGGGCCGAATGTGGGGTTATCCAAGCAGGTGTATCGATCGCAACGGCTTTCCCAGATGTATGATACCGTCATAAAGGAATCCAAAAAGCGGGGCGATGGGAAGTACATTGTTCGATCAAAACAAGATAAAATCGATGTCATTCGACCGGGGAAAAACACCCCGGTTTATTCTTTTGTTGAAGGAGTCAGCAACCCAAGAGAGATTCAAAGTATCGAAAATCTTATCACTCGGGTTAAGGTTGTCGGTGCGGCTTCTGACGGTGAGCGGCGCCCAATCATCGCCACGATGGACGGCAGGACGGAATTTGGCATCCTCCAGGAGCTCGTATACGAAGACCAATACGACACCCCAGCCGCAGCGAAGACAGGAGCGAAAGAGCTTCTTGACGAGAGGGGAAAGCCGGAAAAACAACAAGCGTTCGAACATCCGGACCTTCCTTTTCTGCGCCGCGGCGATAAGATTTACGTTCGCCGCGGCACGCTTAATGGGTATTATATCGTGTCCGGAATCAGCCATAATGCAACCAAGCGAACGATGAGAGTGGAGGTGGAGGATGAGTGAATAACGGGTACAACCGCCTGGCCCGGACAATAGGTAATCGGATAAACCGTGGAATGCAGGCCCCCGATCCGCTTGAGCTCGGGAACATCGAGGGGGACATGAGTCTGAAGTTGGATCGGTTTCCGATTCCATTTCCTCCAGGTCAATATCTCGTATGCAGAGCTTTAACGATCTCTGACCCGATGGTAACGACCGAGCCGGCAGGCACCGATATGCACAGCCATCAAGTCAAGCCTCCAACTCAATTAAAAGCGCTCGAGGTAGGCGACCGTGTATTGGTCGCTTGGGTTAATGGTGGTACAGATCCCGTAATCATCGATGTGGTGGTGACGTAAAATGCCTCAATTATTTCCAACTTTTGAACCGCCGGAGATCGTGGAGGACGAACAACAGAATACGCCGGAGTATCCTAAATCCCTGCTGTTCGATTTCGAAAGCGGGGATTTTGTTTTGGACGGCGCCGGCCGACTGGTTGAAACTGACGGACATACCGCTTGGGTGCAATGGTGCGAAAAAGCCGTTCTCACCGAACGCTTTGCATTCCTAGTATACGGAACTGATTTCGGTTCAGAGCTGTCCCAAGCAAAGAACGAGCCGAACCGTGCAGCTGTTCAATCGTATGTCGAACGCGAAATTACGGAAGCGCTCCTCATTGACCCCAGGACCGAGGCCGTCCGAGACTTTGCGTTTTCTTGGTCTGGTGATCAATTGACAATTTCCTTTACTGTACTCCCCGTGATCGGAGATCCTGCAAGACTGGAGGTGAATGTCTGATATGCCCGTTACATTACCATCTTTTCCGGATGATGACTTTTCATTTGAAGGAATTATATCGCGAATGCTCGAGTCTCTGCCGGCGGATTTTGATACGTCCGAGGGCAGCACAATATACGACATGCTTTCACCGGCTGCCATTGAAATGGCGCTTGCTGCGATATTGGCACAGCAGGTCCTTGAACGCGGTTTTGCCAGCACGACGTTCGGCGCGTATCTTGATTTTCGAGCTGATGAGCATGGCTTAATACGTCGCGCAGCGGTCAAGGCGACGGGTACTGTGACGTTCACCGGCACGGAAGGTACGACGATTCCGGCGGGAACAAGAGTGAGCACGGCCAGCACGGAGACCGTTCCGGCGATCATGTTTACGACGGATGCAGCGGTTACGATCGCGGCAGGGCAAACAACGGTCAATGTGGCTATCACGGCGGAGGACGCCGGAATATCGGGGAATGTTGCAACAGACACGATCCAATTCCTTGCAGAGCCGATTGCCGGTATCACTGCTGTCACCAACGCTGCCGCAACAACAGGAGGAACGGACGAAGAGAACGATACCGATCTCCTCTCCCGGTATTTAACCAAAGTCCGATCCCCTTCCGCCGGCGGGAATAAAGCGGATTATGTGAACTGGGCGCTTGAAGTAACGGGTGTTGGCGGCGTATCCGTCGTACCGGTCCGGGACGGTCCGGGAACGGTGAGCGTTGCAATCATCAGCACCAACAAAGAACCGGCAAGTCAGACGTTGGTCGATTCCGTGCAGAATTATATCGCTCCACCTTGGTTGAACGAAAAGGAAGCTGAGACGATGACGCTCGGCGGCTTCGGAACGTCCGTTGATAATACGCAAACGGATGACACCGGGGACAGTGTGAAGATGGTCTATGATGCAAATGGGACCGGGACGCTTACGCATACGAGTTTGAACACGCTATTGCAGCAGCCGGGTATTTGGCAGGCGCGGGTTCGGGTCAAAGCGGACAGTATAGCGGGTGCAAACGATCTGCTTCAGATTGGGATATGGAACGTATCCGCCGGCGCATGGGCGAAGATATCGGTGTCCAGCTCGACAGATGCCGTACAAACGCTTCAAGCAAACGATTTGACGACCGCGTTCGGTAACATAATTCAAGCGTTTTACTGGAACGGACAGGATATGATCGAGCTGCGGGTTACGCGCTTGCAAGCCGATACCACAACGATTGTTTGGATTGATCAGGTCGAGTATCGCTCCACATTCAGCAAAGACACGGGCAGTGGCAAAGCGCCAATCGGCGCCCGTGTAACGGTGCAATCGGCGACAGCGGTGACGATCACCGTTTCAGCAACACTCATCATCGCTACCGGTTACAACGCGGACAGCGTGAAGGCTGCTGCCCGACAGGCCATAACGGATTATATTAAATCTCTGGCATTTTCCGATGATAACGATGTTCGGTATGTACGGATCGGTCAGGCGATTCTCGACACGGCCGGGGTGCAGGATTATCAAAACTTGACCGTGAACGGAAGTACCGCAAACGTCACGATTGGCGATCAAGAAGTCGCGGTAACGGGGAGTGTGACGCTCACATGACCGAGTTAACAAGCCCGCGCGGGCAAACCATGCTGACGTATTTGCCCCGATACTACGAGGCAAGCCGAGTCATGCGCTCGCTGCTCCAAGCTGAAGGAGCGGAAGTGGACAAGATCCGTCAAGCGCTCAACGAAACGCTCGACCAGTTTTTTGCTCGAACTGCGACGTGGGGGTTGAACGACTGGGAAGAAGAGCTCGGGCTTGCACCTGCAACGGATCAGCCGGATTCGGAAAGGCGGGACCGGATCGTCTCCCGGATACGCGGAACGGGAACGGCAACGATCAGAGTTGTCAAGGATGTGGCGGAGAGCTACGACAACGGGGAGATCGACGTCATTGAGGATTACGCTGCATATATCGTGACAGTTCGATTCGTGGATACGACAGGTATTCCACCGAACCTGGAAGATCTGAAAGCGGCAGTTCGCGCGGTGCTTCCAGCGCACCTGGCCTTGGAGTACGAGTTCAATTATTTCATCTATGACGAGCTGGACGCGAAAAACTGGACTTGGGACCAGGTGGATTCCTTCGCCTACACCTGGGATCAATGGGAGGTGCTTAATTAATGCCTGACTATACGTCGAAGCTCAATTTACCGAAACCATTGGGGAACGAGACGGTCAATAGAGCAAACCATAGTGCGCTTGTCGACGCGCTTGAGCAAAACGCCGCATCGCAAGCGCAGGCCGATCAACCATTCTTTCTTAAAACGGCTGTGTATACTAGCGGAACAAATACAATCGATTTAACCTTTGGCCCAGGCCGCGCTTCTTTCCTCGGAACATTGGTTTCCAAAGCGGCGGACAGCACATACAGCATCAACTCCCCGGCTGCAAATACAAACTATCATGTGTACCTAAAGTCTGATGGGACATACACGAATAACACCACAGGGGCAGAAGTCGACGGAGCGGTACTGATTTGGAAGGTATCCACCGGTGCAACGGTTGATACACTGACGAAGCAGGACTTGCGTGGACAACTTCCGGGAGCGGCGGCGCAGACAGTGAAAGATCAATTGGACGCCCACAAAGCCGCAGCCACGCTCGACCATCCGGATGGCAGCGTCACGACTTCAAAGATCGCCAATGGAGCGGTCACCGCCGCTAAAGTAGCTGCAGACGTGGCGACGCAGGCGGAGTTGGACAACCACATCGCCGACTATGTTAGGCAACCTGGATACGCAGTCACTACCGGCTCATCTAATATATATGCAATTACACTTAACCCCGCACCCACATCTTACGTTGATGGAATGGGCGTTGCAATTAAACCCAACGCTACAAACACTGGAGCATCGACTTTGAACGTAAATGGTTTAGGTGCAAAACCTATCAAAAAGCAAGACGGTAGTGATTTAAATAATTTTGATTTTATGTTAGACGCAATTTATACTCTTCGTTACAGCGCTACGGCGAATTCAGGTGCGGGCGCTTTTATCTTACAATAAGCGATTTCGAGCGAATTAAGCATTACTGCGATCGGACTGGGCAACGCACAGACGATAACCGAAGAACCGTATATAGAGTAATTCGCCCCGAGCTGATCGGGGTTATTTTATTTTAGGAGGCGGCTGTAAATGCAGGCGAAAAAACACTTCTTCGATCCGTATACGCAAAAAACATATGTAGCTGGGCAACGTTACGTTCCTGTATCGGACGAATCTGCGAAATGGTTGCTTGATCAAGGTGCGATCGAATATGATTTGGCGGAGAAAGCAACGCGCGAATTTGTACCGAGACAACTCGTTCCTTCCGCGTTGTTGCGCTTGCCTTCCGTTATGACTACTACACCTACAATCCAGTTGGGGGCAAATGGTGGAGCAAGTCAAATTACAAATAGTGTTCTAAAAGCGTCAATAAGCGGAGATGTTGTAAGCAATTTATTCCGTTATCATGGTGACATGATTAAAGCTGGAACGACGTACCCTGACCCCAATTTTGTTAAAAATATAGCAAAAACAATTAACAACCAACAATGGGACATTACCATCGATTTTGATCATTACGGATCAGAATTTGAAATACTTGAAAAAGGATTAAATAATAAATGCCGCATATTGATCGATGAAGGTTATGGGTATGAGTTAGCGCATAGCGGAACATTGAGTGGCGGACCAGCAGATGGCGGATTGTATTTGCGATGGGTCGATTTTGGTGTTGCGAAACTTCGTAGGATTCGAATTGAGTATTATTTAGGATATTTTGGCGGAATTAGAATAGGGCCAAACGACACTCTATTCCCTCCGTCAAGACCGGCGGGTAAAAGGGCTATTTTTATGGGTGATTCCTTCACTGAAGGAGGTTCATCCGGTTTTCCACAGGGTTTGAGTTATGGTGCAATTACTTCCGTATTATTAGGGTGGGAGTTCTGGAATAGCGGAGTTGGCGCTACTGGATATATAAACCCTGGCCCTGCCGGTCGGGTGAAATTCCAAGACCGAGTACAACATGACGTGATTGGATACAACCCTGATGTTGTTGTTATCGCCGGTGGAATCAATGATGAAAGTTATACGTATGCGGATGTATTGAGCGCAAGTGATTTGTTATTTAAAACGGTCAGGGAGGGGCTTCCTAATACGGAAATCTACGTGGTTGGCCCTTGGTCTCCCGGTACAGCTACCGCAGCCAGAAAGAGCGTTAGAGATGCGTTGCAAGTTTCTGCTTTAAAATATGGGTTACCATTCATTGATCCAATTGCCGGAATTACCTATTGCCAAGGAAATGCCATAAATAATGCTTTTGGTGAATGGGTAACAGGTTCCGGAAATGCAGGAATATCACTAACACCGTGGGCAGCAAGTACTGCATACTCGTTAAACCAAACCGTTACAAATGTTGGAAATGTGTATAAATGTACTACGGCAGGGACATCTGCTACGTCTGGAGGACCAACAGGTACAGGTACGGGCATTGTCGATGGGACAGCAATATGGGCGTATGATCGTCCTGCAACCGGCAACTCATTTCTCTTCACGAGCAGTGACGGTACCCACCCAACGCCCGATGGTCACAGCTATTTAGGTGAGAGATTGGCTACAGAAATTTTAAAGATATATCGACGCCTTTAAAGCTAACGAATAAAATTTATAATTCTTAACCTTGCTCTCGTTGAAACCTCTACGATACAATTAGTATCATGATTGATACAATATCGTTGCAGGAGGGCTTAAAGTTGCGCAAATTACTGGTAATCTTTTTAGTAGCAAGTTTGTTTATTTCCTTTTCACCTGCGGTGACTGCTTCGAGCAAGACGCCATCTTTACCTGAAACAATTAAAAATCAGCTAAAGGTAATGGCAAAGCCTCCAATTGTAAAACTCAGCGCTCGAAGTGCAAAAAGTTCCATCGAAAAAAGCATCCATATTACACCAGTTGATGCTAAAGGAAAAGTCAATAATATCTTTAGGTACAATGGGGATGCACAACAGGCAGGAACTTCATTTCCGAACAACGGTTTTGTCAAGAACATAGCCGTCACAACCACGCATAGCAATGGTAGTTTAACAGTGGAATTTGATTTCAAAGGCGCCCAGTTTGAACTTTATGAAAAAGGGCAGGGTGGCAAGTATCGCCTATCTGTGGATGAGGGGAATGGGTATCAATTTGTAACTGCCGATGCTCAAAACGCCGCTCCATCCGATGGAGGTCTGTACCACAGGCTTGTTAAATTCGAGTCGGCTAAACTGAGAAAAATTCGAATTGAGTACAACGAAACTTATTTTGGCGGCGTCATAATAGGGCTTAATGATAAGATTCTTGCACCATCAACGCCGATCAAAGGCAAGATTATGTTCTTTGGTGACTCATTCACTGAGGGCGGTTCAGCGGGTGCCGGAAGTATTCAGGGATACGCTCCCATAACCGCCGCATCACTTGGATTGCAAGGTTGGTATAGTGGCGTAGGTGGTACAGGCTACCTGAACAGCGGCCCAAAAGGAAGAGTAACATTCCAAAAGAGAATTAAGCACGACATTCTCACATACAAACCGGATATTCTTGTTATCGCTGGCGGAATAAATGACGAAAGTTTCCCTGCGAATGATGTGAAAGCAGCAGCCGTTAAACTGTACAAAACGATCCAAACAGAATCACCTGATACGAAGGTGTTCGTCGTAAGTGGTTGGAGTAATAAAGGGAACCCGCCAAAAGCCAGGTTAGAAATAAGGGATGCTTTAAAACAAGCGGCACTTGAGTGCAAATTGCCTTTCATCGATGTTATTGACGGCATAACCTACAATGAAGAGGGAACTGTTTTAATCGTAAAAGGTGCTTGGATCGTCGGAGAAGGTAACGCTGGAAATCCTCAAAAGACCGGCAATGCTACGAAATATATTTCAGCAGATGGAACACACCCTACAAAAGAAGGTCATGCATATTTAGGAGAACGCTTGGCGTACGAAATTATTCGCATTTTCAAAGACAACAAGTGATCAAATGCAAAAGAAGTCGTCAACAATGGCCGTTCTTGGAAAGTCCAAGAGCGGCCTACTTTTTATGGTCAAGGAACTCGCGAATTGCTTCGTTCCGGCTCTTTAGTTTTCTCTCATTTAGGAACTACCGGAAAGAAACTCGTGCAATGCCGATATACAGCTAAAGGGGTAATGGAGTTATGAGGTATATAGTTGATAATTACAAATTTGCTCTTGAAGCTCATGACACCATGGCTTTCAATCGGGCTGTTGATGCAGCTTATGCCGCAGGAGGAGGAACAGTATGCACGGTAGCAGGTAAATCTTATTATGTCAAACGGTCAGATCCTGCTAACCAAAAAGCTCCATCGGTCAATCTAAAAAAAGGAGTTAGCCTTGAAGGAAATGGGGCTAAAATCTTCCTCCGAGATAACTGTGCATTCATTGGAAATGAGGCTAACAATTATGGACGGGGCAGTAGTTGCAATATTACGGCGGACGTAGCTTATGGCTCGAAAACGCTAACCGTTGACGCGCCGGGCATTTTTACAGTCGAAGGTACAGTCGGATTTCGTATCGGGGATAACGCATGGGACGAAGTAGAAACGAAATATTTCGATTACGCCGTCGTTACCGAGATTAACGGGAACGTTATTACCCTTGACCGACCTATATTCACCTCTATGACCGTAGCCACTACGTCGGCAAACAATAAGCAAGTGTACACGTTCGACAATCAATACGAGAATACGTTCATCCGAGGGTTTGAACTGATCAACGACATACCCAACGGCGGTAACGCGGAAAGCGGCATCGACTTGCGCTATGCTAGGAACGTTCGCATTGAAAACATCATAGGTGACAACGTGGGAGCGGGCGTGGTCACGTTGGCCTACTGTTACAACGTGACCGGCTCGAACGTCGGGGTGCGAGAATCCATCAAGCAAAACGGGCATACCGCTAAAGGCCGAGTGTTCGGGATGTGGAACAGTAAGAAATGCGTGTTCGAAAATGTGTACGGTGCGAATTTCGAGGGTACGTTCGCATTTATTGAAAGCTATTGCGAAGGCTGTACTTTGAGAAACATTCGGGTCATCAACAGCCACCCTACTCGCGCAAACGAAGCGACACCACTATTCTCAGTGTTGCAAGGAAGTGAAACTCATTTCGATGATTTGTACATTGAAGGTAATGGGGGCTTCGCACTCGTAGACTACGGTGGCACAACAGGGAATAATTACACGATTAAAAACCTAACGCTGAAGCTAACCGGAAACATCAAAGGCGGGTTACACACGCAACGAATTTCCGGCATCTTGCGTTACATCTCCAGCACCGGCACGGTCAGTCTATTTAATTTGGACAAATACACCGAGCGCGATATAACCGTTACACTGACGGACAATATGTTTGCTACATTCTACATGCCTGCTGGAATTTGGATTGATCACTTCGTATCCTTATCATCTAACGTCGTTGTTGCAAATGACTTTGATGGGTTTTATATCGGAAGAGAATCAGCAGGACCTGGAGCGAACCAGAGTACAGGCCTCATTCCTGGTAGCGAAGTGAGAATGGTAAAATTATTCGGGACTGATTATCCTCGTGAATCGGCATTCGATGAACGGACTACAATTATAATTGATACTAAAGCTAGCGGAATCACAGGACAAAATAAAACAATAACTGTGCGGGTGAAATTCGTTCCCAAATCATAAAGTACAATTGGGTTCGCCCGCGATCTAACGCTAACGAAGTTCGTTAGCTTCATATGAGCAATAAAGCCCCGGAGCCGATCTGGGGCTATTTTATTTTAGGAGGATGACAACGACATGAAATTTGAAACAGTAATCAAAACCGGTGTAGCTTTATTCGGGACTGTGACGTCTTACTTATACGGGGGGTGGTCGCAGGTGTTGGGAATCCTGCTATTTTTGGTCATTGCCGATTATCTCTCCGGATTCGTCGCAGCTGCCAAGGAAGGGAAACTCAAAAGCACTGTCGGGCTGATCGGCATCGCAAAAAAGGTGTTCATTTTTGTCATCGTTGCCGTAGCGCATCAGGTGGATCTGCTTCTGGGTCAGTCGCATGTGTTCCGTGACGCCACAATTTTCTTCTACGCCGCTAACGAAGCTTTGTCGATCCTAGAGAACGCCGGCCGAGCTGGATTGGATTTGCCGCCGAAGCTTAAGGATGCAATAGAGGTTTTGCGCGGAAAAGGGGATGGTAAAGATGTCGGCCGCTCCTAAGTCCTTCCGCCGCTACACTTTGGTCGAGTACATCGAGCAGGTACTAAGGCCGATTGTCGGTCGGGTCCGCTTCAGCGAGATCCACGTTCACGGGACATGGAAGCCGACGATCGCGGACTTTCGGAAGCGGCCAGGCGAATATTACATGCAGGCCATGTACCGCGCACACTTGGCACGCGGGTTCTTCGACATTGCGCAGCACGCGACCGTCGATCCGGACGGCTATATTTGGGATGGCCGTTCGCTGCTCCTTCCGCCGGCGTCTGCGACAGGAAATAATGATCCCGATGCCGATGGCGTTCATCCGTTCATGTTCGAGATGATCGGGAATTTTGATCGGGGTTGCGAGCGCTTGGAAGGTCCGCAGCTCCTCACCACCTCAGGTCTATGCTCGGCGATCATGAAGCTGTGGAATCTCGGCCAGGATGCGATCCACTTCCACCGGGAATATACAAATCAAAAAACGTGCCCGGGATCTGGCATTGAAAAGACATGGTTCCTGGATCAAGTGACGAAGCCCAAGATGAGTAATCAAGAGCCGACGGCGCCAGCGGAGGATGATGTTTCGGCGTGGGCAAGGGAGGCACGGGATTGGGCCGTCGCGATGGGAATTACGGACGGCGACCGGCCGCGCGATCCGCTGACGAGGGAAGAGGCGTGGACAATGTTATACAGGATGAAAAAAGAAAAATGAGAAAATCCCCGCTGGCTGATTGGCTGGCGGGGATTCTTAAACCGCTTATTCTGTCACCTCATATTCTTTCAATTGACTTAACCTTAATCTGTTGGCCATACCGCCTGTCATAAGTGTTTGTTCCATGAATCGAATATCTTTTGTTTGTCATAAGTCTACCTGGATATCTGCCGACAATGGTGTGGAAGTTACCCCCATCATCCATAAATTTAGCCACAAAAAACGGTGTTTTTCGATAAGTCGTTCGGGTAAGCATTCCTGTCAATTCTACCTCTTCATCCGGTGGATAAATAATCGGTTCAGTAGGAGGTATATATTGAGGTGGTACATTAATTACATTGCGTGGTCCTCTGCTATATACTGCATTTGAATTCGATTTATACACCCAATAAATCAGAATGGCAAAAATAATAATGCCCCAAATCAACCAACTTGGGATTGACCAAGAACTACTTTGAGGTTCAGCGCGGTTACTTTTACCATCATTAAAGTAACTATGAAAATGGTATTCTCCATAGTCCAGCCCCCAATCAGGACAATTCGTACGGCATACATGTCCACCGTCGGGGTTTTGCCTACCGGGGTGAGCTGCAGCTGAGGGTACAAAATAAAGGAATATAACAACAAAAAGTAATATTCTCACAATCAGCCCTCAATCATTTTAACTGTAAAAATTTACTCACACGCGATTCCGTCACCATCGCGATCTAATTTCGTGCTGTATCCTGGATCGCCTTTACGCAATGGTGCTTTACCTGCTGCTTTTGCCTCAGCGCAGCTTGCGAAAGTGATCGTTGATTCTGGTGATGTGGATTCTGTCTCAGTTTCAGACGTTGCCGGATCAACTTTATCACTAACGGTACCTACGACCACAAATAATACTCTCGTTCCATCTGGATAGTCCTCAAGTTGATTTCCTACCCACGCTCCGGATCCACGGTTATCAGAAGATTCGACGTATGCCACATCTGCACCGGCGCCGCCCTCTGCACACATGGCCATCGGCCACTCGTCCCGATCGTATCCATC
Organism: Paenibacillus alkalitolerans; assembly: GCF_016482785.1. Lineage (GTDB taxonomy): Bacteria > Bacillota > Bacilli > Paenibacillales > YIM-B00363 > Paenibacillus_AE > Paenibacillus_AE alkalitolerans. Next base: position 169,454 of record NZ_JAEMXM010000004.1, read on the forward strand.
CTTTGTCGGTATACCTTTAAGAGACTCTTCGCGATTCTCATCTGCTCCGTCTCGGTCAATAGTACACACCGGCGACTCTCCTGCGGCAATCGCCGTTTTAATGTGCGCCGCTGTTTGCGGGAATCGGTCCGCTGAAAACTCTAGCTTTACATCGTAGGCTACAGTAGTAGAGCCTGTCGATATGACCGTAACAATTCTCTTAGATCCGTCATAATTTACCGACGCGCCGAGCGCTTCGCTAACGAAACGCAAAGGAACGAGTGTCCGCCCATTGATGACCTGCGATTTCTGTGCCAGCTTTATGGTCTTACCATTGACTGTTGCTGAGTCAGCACCAATCGTCAGCTTAACGATGATGTCCCCACGTACAGCCTCGATATCTTTGCCGTTTAACGTAAGCGTTGAATCTAGCGCTTCGAAGATTCCCCGCAGCGGAACCATAACACTCCCGTTGATCACTTTCGGCGGTTGATCGTAGGTTTGCGTCTTTCCGTCGATCTTAACGGTGATTTCATTCGCTGCCGTTACACTGCTCGCTCCTAGTAGTAGAGCTATCGTTAATAAGGCCGATAAAAATTTTCGCATGATCTTCCTCCCAAATATAGTAGATAATCATTGGTAGTATACACTTAGGAGGAATGTACTGGAAGAATTTTTTCAAAGGGACTTTTTGGTCGGCAGGGTTGTTATTACTTTTTGGCCCTCATTTAAATAACATGTTCAATTCAAACTCATTCTGGAACATTCCAAGATACCAGAGCAGTGACAGCTGCTTTAAGTCGATCTGTCAGCAGCTCCCCGTCTGAATCGAAAAGATACTCCGCAGCTTCGGTCTTTCCTCTTGCATTGAGATCATAAAGAAGGGCTCCCGGGTTGGTTAGCCGGTGAAAATCGTACTTCTCACGCAACTCATAAAGAGCCTGCAGCACAGTTTTTGGGATATTCATGATTGAATTCACACTCTCCTTAATGATTTTGTTTGCCGTTATCATAAGCGGATTTAATAATGCCCATGATTTTGCTAGTTGTGCTTTTCTCATACCCGGCCAACCACTGAACTGTCTTAAGTTCTTCCTTCGTCAAATCACGACCGATACAAGATTGGATTCCTTCCACGAACGTCCTGTATTGATTAACGTGCCATTCTTCCATAACTACTCCTTCCGGATGAAAGGGGCTGGCTAAATCCAGTTCTACCCACTCGACACGTCCGCTGCGGTTATTGACGCCTTTGTATTGTAACTTCACTTTGTACCACCGCCTCATTCATTTTTATTATAACGAATCTTTACCTTACTCGCTCTGACAAGTTCAATAAAAGAGGGGCCGAAAGCCCCTCGTGTTAGATGAGGCCGTTTGCTTTCAAGCTGTAGAATCTTCCCTCGTGACCGATGATGATATGGTCCAGAACGTCGATTCCGATTATCTGCCCGGCTTCTTCGACTCGCTTTGTCATCTGGATGTCTTCCGGGCTTGGTGTCGGGTCGCCACTCGGGTGGTTATGGAAGAGTATTACGCTGATCGCGTTATTCATGAGCGCCGCCTTGAAGATATCTCTCGGTGTTGCGATTACCGTGTTTATTGTTCCTTTCCCGAGGATGTGGGCTCCGGCTACCTCGTTCTTGTTGTTTAGCGTCAGGATGCCGAAGTACTCAACATCCATTTGATCGAGCTCAAGAACCTTCCGGATGATCTCCGCCGCCGTATCCGGGCTTAGGATTCTCTTGGTGTCGAGCTCATACAGTCCGCTTTTTTCTTTTACTTGTCTGAGTGAGTAGATGTTGATTCGTTTCATGTTTTCCTCTCCCTTGTTATGTATCAACCTTATGTCTTTATTATACAACGATATTCGTTGAATGTCAACGAAAATGGTTGTAAAATTTAACGAAATACGTTGATATTTATTCGCACAAAGTGTATATTAAGGGTGAGGTGAAACGAATGCTGAGATTGAAACTGGATCAGCTTATGGTGGAAAAGCGAGTGAATACAAGGCAACTTAGCGAAATGACCGGCATTCGTTGGAACACGATTGATGATATGGCCAAGAATAAAGCAAAGCACTGGTCACCGGAGAATTTGGAGAAGATTATGAAGGCGCTCGATTTAGAGGATATAGGGGAATTGATCGAATATAAAAAAGAGCAGAAGGGATGACCTCGCTGCTCTTTTTTTGTATGCGCTACGGTGTTCGCTGGTGGGTGGGGGTTTTTGTTTCGGTTGGAAAAATCCAATAGTAAATATATGGAATGGAGTGTATAATTACTTTAACATAATTTTGCAGGGGGTAATTCATGAACTGGGATAATATAAATAGACTGCTGGATTCCTATACTCAGCACAAGCACTACCATATTATTTTTGATAAGTACAGGCTTCCCAGAAAAGGTTCCAGTAAGCTGATGGCTGAAACTTTATACAATGCGGTGAATGATAAAGGGGTTTTGTATTCCATAATATCCCGCGAGGCATTTTATGATTGGTTAACATACCATCAAATTGATGGAAATAATTATACGTTTGTTTATAATCTTCAGGAAAAGCCTGTCGAAGGACTACTTAAAAATTTATATGATAACAGAGAAGAATTAATCGACATAAAATTGTGGGAAATAAATTGTGATAATGAATCTGAGGATTTATCATCTGTCATGCCTAATCTAGACGACATCAAGTTAGTTAATATACATAAACAAGATATGAGATACGTTTTCTCATTTATAGCCCCTTGTCTTGTGAATGGCAAAATGGAGGACGGAGCACAAAGATTATTTAAGAAAATATTCTTTGCACATTGTGTTATTTCAAGTGATAACAATGACTGTAAAGTCATCTTCAACCCTACAGCCCACTTAGTGAGTGTTAATAATACTCAAAAGGATAGAAGAACAGATTGGTCACCCATTGCAAATATGTTCTTTTTCAGGTTGAAAACGTATATAGGTGATATTAAAATTAAGGCACCACTTTGGATTCCGGAAGCTTTAAGTCGTTTTGTTGAAGAAGCAACAAATCATAATAATCCTGTTATAACCCAGCATTCATTTAATCATCAGGATAAAATTTATGATTTTGCCACAGAACTAATGAAAGAAGTTAATTTAGATCCCGAAAAAGACCAAGCGATCTTAATGAAGTTTGTTCAAGACATACAACTCTCATTTGAAGCACAGCTTATTGAAAAATATGGTGTAATCCACGAAAATGAGGTTTTTGAAATCTTTAGGCAAAGATCGGATGGAGTCACACATACTATTGATGTTGCTTCCAGGGAAGCTGGATTACGCGCTGGAGCAGCCGCTCAAGCAGCGAAACGATCAAGAGCGGATAGCGACATCGACTTGTTGGGCATAAATTATAAAAGGGAAGATAGGAGTTATAAGTTCCTTGTCGAGCAAGGAGCTGATGCTTATCTTGTCAGAGGGACGAATACGTTTATAGAGGAAGAGGTGGTAAACATTGTCATCCGTAAACTTAACCAATATCGCGATGAAATACAAAATGCCGCCTTCAGTGTTGACAGGAGTGGAGAAGGAACTGTTATCTCTTCGACCTAGTGATGTGATTACAAAGTCAAGATTAGCGAAAGGAGCTAAGCTTGATGTTACGTCAGCAGAAGACATATTAATTGACCTTGTGAATGACGGCATCTTGACCATGATCATAGTTGTTGAATGTCAAAATGAAGAATATCAGCATCAATTTTTGTACAACTCACTTGATGAGTACTCAAAAGCATCACATGATTGTCCAGAATGTGGATCCTGTATAGATTTTGCAAACGCAAAGGTCGGTTTTCGAAGGTCTTTTCAATGAGTTATGACATAACAGACTTTACTCAGTTAATGGATATTATTGACAAGCTGGATGACAACATGTTCTGGAAACCCCTCAGTCATGATGAGGAAATTAGGATTTTTGATGAATACATTATAAAAATTGATGACTCGAAATCATGGCCGCCAAAAAGGAACAAGGCGAAGGGAGATTTGTTAGAAGATTTTGCTGTTTTTATCTTTAACCGCTTTGTCGGTTCAGAAGTGTTAAAAAACAGACGTCCGGGTGATAACGAAACGGACATTGAGATTAATTTAAGTGATCGGGCGCTTCCCGAGTTTATGCGTTTGTATCTTTCCCCACGGATAATATGTGAATGTAAGAATAAAACGACCTCATCAGTTGATGTGGGTATGGTATCGAAGCTCGTAGAGATATTGCCTACCCGTGGTTCAAGAGCTGGAATATTCATTTCATTATTAGGTATCAGCGGTAGTGGGTGGAGGTATGGCGAAGGAAAAAGAAAAAAATTATTTATTAGAACCAATCTTCCGATAATATCCTTCAAGGTCGATGAATTAATTCAACTGCGATCAGGTAAAAATTTCTATACCATGGTAAAGGAAAAACTTCAGAGATTGTTCGATGAAGTGGACGATGAGTCACCAGATGTCCCTGAAGCAGGTCATATTGAGTATACGAAACGTATGATTGAACTCGTTCATCATTTTAGAAAATGTAATATCATTGATGATGATCAAGTTTCTGATCAAATGATCAAAAGAATTATTGAACGATATGGAACTTATGAATGTTAGTTTTAAGGATCATCCGCTTCGCATTAATTATTTCTACAAAGAATAATTTAAAAAACCAGTGCTGGCTGTCGCCGCAGTGGTTTTTTTTTCTTGCATACAGAACTAATGTTCGGTATATAATTGTGTTACAAACATGCGTTCGTATAACGGAGGCGAACAACATGATTAAACTCGAAAAATATACTGGACGAACGGTTACGATCATCTACATGAACCGACAGAACGGATTCACAAAACGTCGGATCAAGATTTTGGCTGTTGACGGCGATAAAGTCAGGGCATTTTGCCATGACCGCCGAGCTCCCCGTACATTCCTTCTCGATTCCATACTCGCCGTGGAACCGGTTCCCCGCCGGAGAGCGGTGGTTTGATGCGCGGAAAGAAATTACGTGGCAATGGCCTCTGGGAATCCTCTAGGATTATGCTACCTCAACATAGAGACGAGATCCGCCGGCACCGCACCGGACTGAAGGTGCGGCCGAAACCGGAGCTGGACCACGATGCGATCGAGGAGATCGAGCGGGTCATTGGGGAGGCAGCTGAGATGCGGGAGTCGGTCATGGTCACCGTGTATGGTGAATATTGCGACCGGGAAGTCACCGGAGTCGTCGAGCGCATCGATCCGCTTACGCGGCGGCTGCGGATCGGGGAGGAGTATATAATGTTCCAGGATATATTGAACGCCGAAAAAGCCCGGTCAGAGTGATCGGGCTAACAAGCCGTTCGCTAAGGCCGCAGCGCGGTTCTAAGCGGTTTTTGCTTTTTCATAAATTGTCGCTGTGTCAGAACCTTTTCTGCAATTTGAAGCATCTTTTTCATAACTCCGTCATTACCGTTATCTTTTATAAAGTTTATTGCTCTCTCCAGTTCATTTTTAGATAAGTCCCAGAACTTCCGCTCAAAAGCATCCGCAAGTTCAACATATGGCTTACCATTATTAAAAACAATATCTCTCTCATCAACTTCAAAAAATTCGATTAACTCCATCTCGAGGGACTTCATTTCTGTCACGACCTTTTTTATTATGGTTAACTTAATAATACACGTTTTGAAAACCACAGTCATAGACAACGAACAGTGCTCCCTCATTTATCTTTTTTATTCCGGCCAAAAATCATCCGGGCGAACATCGTGCCCTTTCCTCCGAAGAAAGCCAATAGCTTTTGACCTTACCTCGGGAGTCGGATCATACTCCTCATCTCCACATAGCCTCGTTGCTGTGTTCTTATTGACCGGCAAATCACCCTGCATATACCCATGCTTATCCATGAAACTTCCAAATTTAGTCCTCGGTTTCCCTATTCCAAACATTCGAATCACCCTCCCTTAGCAGGGTGGACGAACTTTGAAAATTTTATTCAAAGCATAGGAAACGTGGACAACCAGTGGTGCATAAACTAAACCATCAAACTGAAAAGGACTGATGGTATGAGAGTTATCGTGATTGATCTGGCCACACCCCGCCGGAAACTGAAAGACAATCTTCCGGCCGCATATGTTGTAACGCTCGGTGTGCTGGCCGTGAAGGGGTGGCTGTCGCTATGGCCGTGATGCCGTTTCACGTCCGCATGGCCGAGATTTTCTGGACGCAACGGCAGCGGCCATTGACTGAAAGTGAAGTTATTGAAATGGTCCATTGCCACATTGCAAATGCGTCCTATTGCTGGGATCTTATCGCGCTCCAAAGTCAATCGTTCCTGGCACATGAGGTGGAGGACTGGGATTGGTTGCATTCCATCTGTAAACAGATTGATGAACTGGAATCAAAGTACGACAGCAGCATCATTTACTTCGGAAAAACAAAAAAGCCGGGTTCCAAGAAGCGGAACACCGACAATTAAACTCTCTAAGTCATGTTATGCTCGACTGTAAAAATATAACACTAACGAATTAGCTAACAATTGCCGATACATTATAATACAGAATTACCAACCAACGATAAAGGCAAAGCCGGCGAAAGCCGGTGACGCAAAGCTGCGGGTCTAAGGTGAAAGCTACGATAGCCGAGCTGCCGAAGAGGTGACGTGATGATGATTGATACAGGGTGATTTGCGCAGTAAATCTTAGCTGTGAGCAAAGGCTCTCCGTAGGAGGGGGCTTTCGCACCCGTGCCGGTTACCTTAAATAATTCGCTCGTGCAAGTCCTCCATTGAGCAACCAAGCAGCCAAGCTGCATCGGAAGCCGTTGGATAAGAAAAATATCGCTTCCCGGATATAACTTGCGATAGAAATCCTTCTGATACACCAAGGCGACGAGCAAATTCTGCTTGCGACCATCCTTTAGCCGCGAGCAGCTCTGGTAACCGGCTCCTCCCGATTAGGGGAGCCAATGTTTCACCTCGATATTTATTTTTATTTATTTTTTAACATGGAAAGATTATACACTCATCAACATTCCACGTAAATGGAGAGATGCTTATTATGGGTTTGCAAATCATCGAAGTGTCCGACGACTCTTTAATGAGGGAGAGAATACGGCCAGGGGATCGCATTATGGTCAAGCAAGTGGATTCGTATTCTGAGGGCGATGTTTTGGTTATTCTTCATAGTGGCAAACACTTCATCCGACGACTTAAAGATAATTGCGTATATATTACTTCTGACATCAGGTTATCGACGCAAGAGGTCACGATCATTGGCAAAGCAGTCAGGGGTTGCATTGATTTTTAAGCATGATTCCTGGGAACATCTTGGGAACGGATTGGGAACGAAACCCTGATAAACGATGGAAAATCATGACTAAAGTTGACAAAGCAAAAACCGGAGAACCATTGTTACATAACGGTTTTCCGGTTTTTTGATCAATCTTGAATAACCCATTTATCAGCTTCCCAAGCTGGCGGCGTGGGTTCGATTCCCATCACCCGCTTATTTAAAAAGCCTTGTCGAACAAGGCTTTTTTCTTTATGTAGCAGTACCGGTTACATATCCCGGAGGGTTGTCGACATATCGGCCATGTCTCAAGTTTCGAATGCTAAACGTCGGAGACATGAATATCAAGTTCAAAAGATCAATATCAAATTCAAGTTTTCGCAAAATGTTAAGAGTGCCTTTCGGTCCCGTACCCGGAAATCCCGATGTACAACCGGATAAGTGCATTTCGTTTCCGTCTTGGTCCTGAAGAACAAGATAATTATCCTCGCAAATATAGGCCTTTATGAAAGCGGCGAACATCTCTCGCGTCTCCTCAAACAATTTTTCGCTCATCTCGGCATCGCCGCCAAAACCGGCCCCCTCAGTAATAATGAAGTATTCTTTCGCCGGCTCGAACGATTCGTCAACCATCTTTATGTAAAGATACTTAAAGTCTTTATCGCCACGTTCGGTTTTACGCAACACTCTTATTTTGCTCATTGCAAACACTCCTTTTTTGATTAATATCCTCCCTTTAAAATTTATGGCTGCATGCGGGTTCTATAACTTTTGACAAATGATTTTTTCAATAATTTCTGGCAGGTGCATGTTTTTCGATTTGTTGGCAGTTCAAGGATGTTGTTGGAATTTTATCCATGACAAACGGACAAGATATGTTGGGTTGCGTTAATCAACAAGCGGCAATACCTTCATTCACAATACAAGGAGCGAGAACTGTGGCTGAAAACAAGGAGCGTAATCGAAACGGTGCCGATAAAACATTTGATGAAACCGCGGGAATTGTAGGCGGCGGAATTCCCGGTGCGGCTGCGGGTACCGCATTTGGCCCTTTGGGTCCGGTTGCGGGCGGTCTTGCCGGCGGCACATTGGATAATCAGGCAGGTGAGGGTGCCGGCAACAACGGGCGCAACACAAACGAGACAGAACAAAATCAAGAGAGATCGTAATCGGCCTCAGATTGGAATAGACCGATTTCTGTAATCCGCGCAAAGAGGAGGTGCCTTAGAATGATTAATATGAAAGTGAGATACGAAATATCTGACGTAAACTTGAGAATCAGCAATGTAACCCTTCCTAATGCCGAGGACAGTTACGTGCTTTTGAAGGCTTCGGATGAACAAAATAATGAAGTTGCATTCGCTCTCTCCCATGAACAAGCGCAGTACCTCGAAAATGAACTTTATGAAGCGAACCGACGCTGGAAAACAGCCTTATCCGCCCAAAAGGCGGAAAAAGCTACGAATGAGTCGGTCGAGGCGGACTTCAATAATAATGAGGATCAATTCACTCATTAAAACTGCTCATTCCAATACGAAAACCGCCCACAGGGCGGTTTTGAACGATGTAAGCGAATGTTAGGACAAAATCAAGTCGGTTTGCGCATTCCTCATATCCAACAATCCGGACAATATTCGACGCGAAGAACCAACCGCCCAATGACGGTTGGTTCTTTTTTACAGGAGGAAAACAGCTGTCTTCTTAGATTTGCCGGCCGCCGCCCAACGATTGTTCGGCGATTTGTACCATTCTGCGAACCATATTGCCGCCGATTGCGCCGGTGTCGCGTGTCGCCATATGTCCCCAGTAGCCGTCCGGAGTTTGGATCCCCAGTTCCCTGGCTATATCATACTTCAATTGATCCAACGCCGCGCCTGCTTGCGGCACGACCGGCGGTTTTCTGCTTCGAGCCATGATTGTCACCTCCAGTGATGTTAAGCGTATTATTTGCCGCGTTTAATTTTTTATTCACTTCCATTTCCATTGTCTTTCCTCTAATTCCCACTCCACACCGTCTCTGGTAACGGCTACAATGTGCCCAAGGTGATGCCTCATGTTTATTTCCCCAATGCTGCTTGAGACGGCTAAAGAGCCCTTCGACAGCTCCCATCATATCTTCGAACCGAAGATCGACGGACATAGAATGATTTTCGCCCAAGAGGGCGGTGAAGTTCGGCTGTTCACACGTCATGCGAACGATGTGACAACCAAGTACCCGGAGCTGCTGACCGGTATCGAGGAAGACATAGTGCTTGACGGCGAAGTGGCCCAAGTGGACCCTAAAACCGGACTCATCTCCATTGAGGCGCTTAACGACCGGTTTCAGCTTCGGCGTACCGATAAGATCGCCGCCGCCGCGGCAAGCAATCCCGTCAATTTCATTGCGTTCGATATTCTACGATACCGAGGCAAAGACTTGCGGCATTTGCCGCTTATGCGCCGCAAAGAAATCCTTGCCGGGATCGAACCGCGCAATCCGAACATATCGATTATTCCTTATGTAGAAGAGAAGGGCATCGAGTTGTTCCGTTCGATACAAGAGCGCAATATGGAAGGAATCGTGGCGAAAGAAAAGTCGAGCCGTTACGCTACGGGCCGCCGTGCCGTGAAATGGCAAAAAATCATTAACTGGATGAATGTCGAAGTCGTTATCACGGGATATCGTCGAACCAAATTCGGTTGGCTGGCCTCGATTCGGGACGGCAGCGGCCTGCGTCCTGCAGGGATGATAGAATTTGGTGTGAAGCCGAGCCATAAGAACACATTTTATGCGGTCTGCAAATCCATAGAAACCGGATCTTATAAAGAGTTTGTACATTTGGAGCCGATTCTCAAAGCCAAAGTTAAGACAAGAAACTTTACTCGAAGCGGCATGCTTCGCGACGCGGTATTTGTGGATTTCATCGCTTAGCGGAAAGTCGTGTGCTTAACCGTAAGACTCGATGACCGGAAGCCGACCACCCCGCACTTTGAATCAAATTGAAAATTAGTACACTGCAGCATCCCATGCCGCAGGAGTTTTGCCAAGCGCAAGACTCCTGTCTTTCTTTCGAAAAGACTTTAAGTGCCGTACCCGGCACGCGTCTACCTGCTTCGAATACACTATCATATCTCCTTATCCGAATCATCAATATTTCTTATGATTGAGGTGTTTTTGCAGTGGAAGCCGAGATTGTTGTCATGGGTTTTCTGGTGGGAGCGCTTGTCGGATTGACCGGTGTGGGCGGCGCCGCGCTGCTGACTCCCGTGTTGATGTGGATCGGCATCAGTCCGAGCGTGGCGGTGGCGACCGACCTGTTCTACAACTCCGTGACAAAATTGTTCGGAAGCATTCAGCACATCCGGCAAAAGACGATCGATCTGGCGCTTGTTAAATATTTGGCCATCGGCAGCGTGCCGAGCGCTCTGATCGCCGTATTGGTTCTGCAGGCGTATCCGCCGCTCGCCGGCCATCAAGATTCCATTATCAAGCATGCTCTGGGCGTCGTTCTCGTGATCGTCGCGCTCGCCACGATCGCGAAGCAATTTTACGAGAAGCTCGGGTCCAACCGCTGGCAGGAAAAGCCTTTGCATGAGAAGCGGAGCCTGACGATCGTCATCGGCTGCGTTCTCGGCTTCATCGTCGGCTTGACGTCGATCGGTTCGGGTTCGTTATTTGCGCTCGCAATGATTTACTTGTACCGGTTAAAATCGTCGACATTGGTCGGCACCGACATTTTGCATGCGTTCCTGCTCGTTTCGGCGGCCGGGGCCATGCACGCGGTGTACGGCAACATCGACTATATGCTGGCGCTCAATCTTCTGCTCGGCTCGGTGCCCGGCGTTATGATCGGAAGCCGGCTATCCGCCCGGGTTCCGTCCAGGCCGCTTCGCACGGTGATGGCGGCGATCATTCTATTCAGCGGATTGAGGTTGATTTGAGAACAGCGGGACGCTATAATTGAACAAATGATTCGCAAATAACGACACAAAGGCTATGAAAGAGAACAGTAAGCACATCGACGCTTCACAGGGAGAAGCAGGCCGGAGATTGAGAGCCGCTTCGTATGAGTCGCGTGCCGAATTCACTCTTGAGCCGTCTCCTGAAGGCGGTCCGCTTATTGCGGCCGGCAGTAGGGCGAACCGTTCCGGCGCACGTTACGCGCCTTTCGAGTGCGCGGTCGGCATGGAGCATGCCTGCCGCGAATGAGGGTGGTACCACGACCTTATCGTCCCTTACGGGAGGTAAGGTCTTTTTTATTGGTTGAACAATCGTTTCGGGAGGATGAGCATCAGATGAAAGAACGGTTAGTGGCGCTTCGCGATGATGCGCTGAAAGAGCTTGGCGCCGCCGGCGATCCGGGCGTATTGAACGAGTTGCGCGTAAAGTATCTCGGCAAGAAAGGGCTGCTCACGGAAATTCTTCGCGGCATGGGCTCGTTGTCCGCCGAAGAACGGCCGGTGATCGGCCAAGTCGCCAATGATGTGCGCGCGGCGATTGAAGCGGTAATCGACGAGAAATCGGCGGAGTTCGCCCGCGCCGAAACGGCGCGGCGGCTCGCGACGGAGACGATCGACGTGACGCTGCCGGGCAGGCCGGCGCCCAACGGCGCGCTTCATCCGCTGACGAAGATTGTGCAGGAGATAGAGGATATTTTCATCGGGATGGGTTTCGCCGTTGCGGAAGGACCCGAAGTGGAGACCGACTACTACAACTTCGAGGCGATGAACCTGCCCAAAGGTCACCCGGCCCGGGACATGCAGGACTCGTTCTACATTACGGACGATATACTGCTTCGCACCCACACGTCTCCGGTTCAAGCGCGCTCCATGGAAGCGCGGAAAGGCGAAACGCCGCTCAAAATCATTTGCCCAGGCAAAGTATACCGCCGCGACGACGACGATCCGACGCATTCGCATCAATTCATGCAAATCGAGGGCCTCGTCGTCGACAAGGGCATCCGGATTAGCGACTTGAAGGGAACACTGCTGCAATTCGCCCGCGAGATGTTTGGGCCTAACGTGCAAATCCGCTTGCGGCCGAGCTTCTTCCCGTTCACGGAGCCGAGCGCGGAAGTCGACGTGTCGTGCGTCATTTGCGGCGGCAAAGGTTGCCGTGTGTGCAAACATTCCGGTTGGCTCGAGATATTGGGATCGGGCATGGTGCACCCGCGAGTGCTTTCCATGAGCGGCTACGATCCGGAGAAGGTGAGCGGCTTCGCGTTCGGCATGGGCGTCGAACGCATTGCGATGCTGCGCTACGGTATTGAAGATATTCGCCATTTCTACACGAACGACGTCCGCTTCCTGCGGCAGTTCGCACGGACGTAAGGAGGGGGGCAAACGCATGAACGTTTCTTATAGATGGTTATCGGAATATGTGGACGTAAACAACGTTTCCGCCAAGGAGCTTGCGGAATTGTTGACGCGCGGCGGCATTGAAGTGGATGGCGTGGAGTCGCGGAATAAAGGCGTGGAGAAGGTAGTCGTCGGACACGTCGTATCGAGGGAGAAGCATCCGGATGCGGACAAACTGAGCGTATGTAAGGTAGACGTCGGCACGGGAGAAATGCTGCAAATCGTTTGCGGAGCGAAAAACGTCGACGAGGGCCAGAAGGTGCCGGTGGCGCTTGTCGGCGCAAACCTTCCGGGCGATCTGCATATCAAGAGAGCGAAGCTGCGCGGCGTTGAGTCGCAAGGCATGATTTGCTCCGCGAAGGAGCTCGGCTTGAACGATAAGCTGCTGCCGAAGGAAATTCAAGAAGGCATCCTCGTATTGCCGGCGGATACGGAGATCGGCGCCGACGCGTTGAAGGTGCTCGGCATTGACGACGAGGTGCTGGAGCTCGATCTGACGCCGAACCGGTCAGACTGCCTTAGCATGATCGGCGTTGCCTACGAGGTCGGCGCTTTGGTCGGAAGTCCCGTGAAGCCGCCGGATGTAACGGCGGGCCAAGCCGTGTCCGATAAGCCGGTTTCCGATTACGTCCGGGTTGCTATTCATGCGCCGGACCATTGCCGGTATTTCGGGGCGCGTTTGATCGAGAATGCGACGATCGGCCCTTCGCCGCTTTGGATCCAAAACCGGCTGATGGCTGCTGGGATCCGTCCGATCAACAACGTTGTCGATATTACCAACTTTGTGATGCTTGAATACGGTCAGCCGCTTCATGCATACGATGCGGACACGCTCGCGGGCGGCGGCAAGACGATTGAGGTAAGGCTCGCAAGAGAAGGCGAGCGTCTTACGACGCTGGACGGCAGCGACCGTGAACTGCAGCCGCACATGCTCCTGATCACCGACGGGGAAAAGCCGGTCGGTATCGCAGGCGTTATGGGCGGCGCGAATTCGGAGGTTTCGCCGTCTACGACACGTATTCTTTTGGAAGCGGCACATTTCTCCGGCGGCGCGGTGCGGCGCACTTCGCGGGAGCTCGGCCTTCGTTCCGAAGCAAGCCTTCGCTTCGAGAAGGAAGTGAATCCGGAGGGTGTCATCCCGGCGCTTGAACGCGCGACGGCGCTCATTTGCCGTTACGCGGGCGGGCTTGCGGCGGAAGGAAGGGCGGAAGCCGAGGCGCGCAAAGCCGAACCGCAGCGTATCGCACTTTCGTTGGACCGGATCAACGATTATTTAGGCACGCAATTAACGACGCTCGAAGTGAAGACGATATTTGCCCGCCTCGGGTTCGGAGTCGAGAGCTCGGGCGCTTCGTTCGAGGTGCATGTGCCGCTTCGCCGCGGCGACATTACGCGCGATGTCGATCTGATTGAGGAAATCGCCCGTCTTTACGGCTACGACAATATCCCGACGACGCTCGTTCGCGGGGAGACGACCCCGGGTTCTTTAACGAGACCGCAGCGAATCGCGCGGGAAATTCGTACAGTGCTTACCCAGTCCGGCCTCCACGAAGCGGTGACGTATTCGCTGACGCATACGGACCGGGTCAATCAGCTTCCCGGTTTGTTCGGAAGCAGCGGCACGGTCCGGCTGTCGATGCCGATGAGCGAAGAGCGCGCCGTGCTGCGCACTTGTCTGCTGCCGAACCTGGCGGAATCGGCGGTGCACAACCGCAACCGCAACGTCGACGATGTCGCCTTGTTCGAGATCGGCAGCGTGTTCCTTACCGACGAAGACAATCTTACGACGCTCCCGGAAGAGCGGAAGACGGTGTCCGCAATAATGACCGGCTCGATCAGCGAAGCGCACTGGATCGGCAAAAGCCGCGCGGCGGACTTCTACGATCTCAAGGGGATCTTGGAGAAATTGACGTCGCGTCTCGGCATCGGCGAGGTCGAGTACGTGCCGGCCGCACCGGCAGGCTTTCATCCGGGGCGCACCGCAGAGCTGTACGCGACGCGCGATCATGCGCGGATCAAGCTCGGCCGAATCGGCCAACTGCATCCCGAGCTGCAAGCTCAATGGGAGCTCGGCGACACGTACGCATTCGAGCTTGATTTCGCCGCGCTGGTCGAGGCAGCGGGAGACGCGGGCGTTTACGTTCCGCTGCCGAAATATCCGGCCGCTTCCAGGGATATCGCGGTCGTCGTCGGGACTGACGTTCCGGCGGGCGCGCTCATCGAGACGATTCGCTCGGCGTCTTCGGACTACCTTGAGTCCGTTCGCGTATTCGACGTGTATACCGGCGAGCGTCTCGGCGCTGGAAAGAAGAGTGTGGCGCTGGCCCTCGTATACCGCCATGCGGAGCGAACGATGACCGACGAAGAAGTGGCGGAAGTGCACGGCCGCGTAACCGATGCGCTGACCGAACGTCACGGCGCCGAGCTTCGAAAGTAAGCATAAGAAAAAAATGAATATTGTCTGAACAAAGCAGGAAAGGCAACCGGCCTTATCGAATACTAACGAAGTATGACGATAGGCCGGTTTTTTTGTCGAAAAAAATCTAAGGAGCTGCGTCTATGAACGGCGAAGACAAAGTGCGCCTTACGGTGGACATATTCGGAAACAGTTATAAGATGGTTGGCAGCTTCAGCGAAAAATATATGAAGCAAATTTCGACGTACGTCAATGAGCATATGAATGCGATCGCCAAGAGCAATCCGCGGCTGGATACTCAGAAGGTCGCGATCTTGGCGCTCGTGCATATGGCTGACGACTATTATCAGCTCCGCCAGCAGTTGGACCAAGTGGAGGCGGAACGCGCGCAAACGAAACAACATATCGAAGAGCTGCGCAAAGCGTTCGAGCTTTCGGAAGAGAAGGAGCGCACGAAAAGCGCCGAATGCCTGCGTCTTGAAGAGCGCGCAGCCAAGCTTGAAGAGGAGTTGGCCAGGCTCGCCCGAGAGAACGAATTGGCAAGCGCCGCATGGGCCGAGCGTGTCATGGAATGGGAAATCAAATACGAGGAGCTGGCCAAGGATCGCGAGCGGCTTGTCCTCGAAGCCGCGGCCGCCCGTGAAGAAGCCGCCGCTTCCCTCGGGGCCGCAAACCGAGGGCCGGCGGATACGAAGGAGCCGGCGGAAGAGCAGCCGCAAGTTGTCGTTACCGCGCCTTCCGAGCTGTCGCCGGACGACGCAACGCTTCTTGAGAAGTACAATAAATTGCAGGAAGAGTATTTGAAGCTGCAGAACGAATTCAACGAATGGATTCAGTTGACTCAATCGGAGACGCAGTGACGATGCTTAAATACCGCCGGGTTAAATCAACGCCAGCAATTTCGGAATGACGGTTGCCGGGTCTTCTCCTGTGGCGTGCATGCCGGTACTAATCGCTCCCGGATTAAACAGCGCCACCTTGATGCCGTGTTCGCTTTCTTCGTCCGCCGCCGTGCGGCTCAACGACTCCAGTGCCGCTTTACTGGCGCCGTATGCGGCGAAGCCGCCCGATCCGTTCGCGGCCATGCTCGAGGTGACGTTCACGATCGTCCCGCCGCGCTGCGCGCGCATGATCGGAATGACCGACTGCATCATTAGCAGAGGTCCGGTCGCGTTGACCGCAAGCTGTTCGTTCCACGCATCCAGATCCGTTTGCAAGAGAGAGGCCGCTTCAAACACCGCGGCGTTGTTGATCATGACGTCAACGCGACGGAACCTGTTCATCGACTCGTCCACGAATCGCCTCACCTGCTGCGGGCTCGAAACATCCGCTTCCACTGCCAACGCGTTCCCGGCAACATCCGCTCCCGCAAGCGCTATAGTCTCCTGCAGCGGCTCCAGCGCCCGGCCGCAAATCGCAACTTTTGCTCCGTCGCGCAGAAAAGAAATTGCGATCGCCCGTCCCAAACCGCTGCCGCCACCTGTAACGAGTACCGTTTTGCCACCATATAGTCCGCCCATAATTCCTACCTCCAAACTTGGTTTTTCTCACTATAGCAAAAACGCAGCCCACCCGCCAGAGGATTCGGCTTGTTTTACTTATCAGAAGTTTTGATGAGATTCATAACCGCAAAAAAAACGCCGCCCGAAATTCATCGGGTGACGTGTTTGTCGGTCTCTGTCTTATTCGACAATCAATTTAGCGACCATGTCTTTATGGCCCGTGCCGCACATAATGCTGCACTCAAGCTCATATTCGCCTTTGTCCGGAGTGAACGTCGAGCTTTGTCCGTCCGCCAATTCGATCTCCAGACCGTTTATTTTCAACCCGTGATTGCCTTGGCTCGATGCAAAAGTTAAGTTTACCGTATCGCCGGCTTTGACGCGGTATTCCGGCTGGTCAAATTTGAAGTCCGTCGCCGTTACATTTACGTCAACCGTTGCGCCGGATCCTTCCGCGCCTTCGCCTTCGGCTGCAGCCGTATCCTCGGCCGCTTCGCCGGAAGACGGTTGTCCGCCGCCGCAAGCAGTCAATGCGCCGACCAAGGTAACCGCAAGAAGCAGCATTAAAAGCTTTTTCATCCGTTATTCCCCCTCCGAATTTCCTCTTAACCGCATGCATCAATCATACCGCATACATGCGGAAATGTCAGTGTCCGGAGGGTGTTGAAAGTGTGACAACATGTTGAACGCATGAAGAAAAATAACCAGCCGGCGATCAAGCTGCCGGTCTGATTATTTTTTGCACCTCACGTTCAACTCTTACCTTTCCCTGTGTCGTTCACCGCGGTTAAACGGCGTAGCCACAGGAAGAAACAGGTCGATAAGTCCGATGACGAGCGCCGCGAGAATCGCTCCGATGAACGTCACCCGGACGCCTCCAACGATGAACTGCGCGAAATAAATGACCAGCGCGCTTACCAGAAAACCGACGATTCCGCGCCCGAACGGAGTGATTCGGGCTCCGAAAATTCCCTCGATGATCCAGCCGAAGACAGCGATCACAAGCGCTAGGAACAATGCGCTCCAAAAACCTCCGACCGCAAACTGCGGAACGAGCGCGCCGACTAACAACAAGACGAGTGCGGAGACGACGAATCTGACCACGTGGCCTAGAAAGCGCATAGCTGACACTCCTTCTCAGTTCTTGGTTTGGCTGACACTTTCACGTTTCGGTGCGATCTTAGTATTCCCGGCGCCTAAACCGATATGAATGAGAATGACTGACAAGCTTCGATTGCTTCGGGGGTTTGTTGCTCTGTTTGCGTTCGGATATAATACTTTGTTGAGGGGAGGCGCATAAGCCTTGGACGAAAAGTTACTGGAAAAGCTGGAATATCATAAAATTTTAAATACATTGGCGCAGCATGCCGCTACGTCGATCGGCAAAGCGTTCGCGGAAGGGCTGCGTCCGAGCGGCGATTTGGCGGAAGTCCGGCACAGGCTGCTGGGAACCGACGAGGCGGTGACGATCGACCGCATGAAGGGACAAGCTCCGCTGGGAGGCGTTTCGGATATTCGGGCCTCATTAAAGCGGTCCGTCATCGGCGGGACGTTGAACGCTTCGGAACTGCTCGATATCGCCAATACGGTGTTGGGCGGAAGAAGGGTGAAGCGTTTCGTCGATTCGTTCCGGGAGAAGCATGAAGCGCCTATTCTCGGAGCGCTATGCGACGCGGTTCAAGAGCTGAGGGAGGTCGAGGATCAAATCCGGCGCTGTATCGACGACAACGGCGTTGTTGTGGATACGGCCAGCGACGACCTGCTGCGCATCCGGCGCGAGCTGCGGACGGGGGAAGCGCGCGTGCGCGAGAAGCTGGAATCGATCGTACGCAGCTCATCCGCCCAGAAGATGCTGCAGGATGCTATCGTGACGATGCGCAACGACCGGTTCGTCATCCCGGTAAAGCAAGAATACAGAGGAGCATTCGGTGGAATCGTGCACGATCAGTCTTCTTCGGGAGCTACATTATTCATTGAGCCGGAGGCTGTCGTAACGTTAAACAATAGGCTGCGGGAGCTGAAAATTCAAGAGGAGCGGGAAATCGAGCGGATTTTGCAAAAGCTGACCGCAGCCGTCGCCGGCGAAGCCGAGGCCCTTGGCATCAACGTGGACCTGTTGGGCCAAATCGATTTTATGTTTGCGAAGGCGAGGCTTGCCCGATCCATGAAAGCCAGCTTGCCGGCGGTGAACGACAAAGGGTATTTACGCATTCGCAAAGGCCGGCATCCGCTTATCCCGTTGGAGGACGTCGTGCCGCTTGACGTAGAACTCGGCGCCGGTTACTCCGCCATTATTGTGACCGGACCGAACACAGGGGGCAAAACGGTCACGTTAAAAACGGTCGGCTTGTTGAGTTTGATGGCATTAAGCGGATTGTTCGTTCCGGCGGAAGACGGCAGCGAATGCTGCGTGTTCGACGCGGTGTTTGCCGACATCGGCGACGAGCAAAGCATCGAACAAAATTTGAGCACGTTTTCCAGCCATATGACGAACATTATCTCCATATTGAAGCGAATGACGCCGCGCAGCCTCGTGCTTCTTGACGAGGTAGGGGCAGGTACCGATCCGGCGGAAGGCTCTGCGCTTGCGATCGCGATCTTGGAACATATACGGGAGATGGGCTGCCGTCTCGTAGCGACGACGCACTACAGCGAGTTGAAAGCATACGCCTATGACCGCCCCGTCGTCGTGAACGCAAGCATGGAGTTCAACGTGGAGACGCTGCGCCCGACGTACCGGCTGCTTGTCGGCGTGCCGGGACGAAGCAACGCGTTCGCCATCGCCGAACGGCTCGGGCTGTCCAAGCGCATCATTGACGAGGCTCGCAGCGAAGTCGCGGAGGAAGACCAACGCGTCGAGGCAATGATCTCCAAGCTGGAAGAACACCGGTTGGCGGCGGAGCGCGAACGTGCGGAGGCGGAGCGGCTGCGGCAAGAGTCGGAAGAGATCCGCAAGGAGCTGGCGGACGAGCGCAAGAAGCTGGAGGAACGCCGGACCAAGCTGTTTGAGGAAGCGGAGCGGGAGGCCGCGGAAGCGATTGCGAAAGCGCGGCGCGAAGCGGAATCGATCATCGCCGATTTGCGCAGGCAGGCGCTTGAAGAAGGCGCTTCGATCAAAGAGCACAAGCTGATCGAGGCAAAGCGCAAGCTGGAGGAGGCGGCTCCGAAGCTGAAGAAGAAGCCTGCGCCGGCCGTTCGAACGGCCTCGCCCGCGGCCGTCTCGGCCGGGGACGAAGTGCGTGTGCTCTCGCTCGGACAGAAAGGCCACGTCGTTGAAAAACAAGCGGACGGCGCCATCGTCCAACTGGGCATTATCAAGATGAAAGTCGCTCTCGACGATTTGGAGCCCGTCGCCGCGGACCGGAAGAAGACGGCCGCCGCGGGACCGACCGTTAAGCGAACGAGAGACGACAATGTGCGCACGGAGCTCGATTTGCGCGGCTCCAACCTGGAGGAAGCGCTCATCGAGGTGGACCGCTTCTTGGACGAAGCGATCATGAGCAATTTGGGGCAAGTGTATATCATTCACGGCAAGGGAACCGGGGTGCTCCGCACCGGAATCCAGGATTTCCTTCGACGGCATAAGCATGTCAAAGCTCACCGCCTCGGCAATTACGGCGAGGGCGGGACCGGCGTCACCGTGGCGGAGCTTAAGTGATTTTCACGGACGGACGGATGTATTCCCGGATCCCTTCGGATAACGGAATCGGCGCTGTTTTAAACACGTCGTAGAACGGAGTCCCGTCCCGGCAAATGTTCTCCTCAAGAAGCATCGACAGCTGTGTGCCGGTGATCGGGAAGAAGGGGAACCGTTCGAACAGCGACACCGCCGGTTTCATGAGCGAAAGCGGCACGTGCGCGAGCCGGACGCCGCGGTTCATCGCCCGGCCGATTTCCCGCAGTATGTCGTTATAACTGATTTGCTCCGGTCCCCCAATGTCGAATGCGGCGTTCACCTCGTGATGGGTGAGCGCCTTCACGAACACATCGGAGACCGTTCGTAAAGATACGGGCTGGAGACGGTATTTGCCGTGGCCGATCACCGGAGTCACAGGCAGCTTTACGAGGTCGGCGAGCATGTTCACAAATCCGTCTCCAGGCCCGAAGATGACGGAAGGGCGAAATATGACGTGCGGGATACCGCTTGCCCGCACTAATTGTTCGGCTTCCCACTTCGTGCGGAAATACCCGGAAGATGTCTCAAGGCGCGCTCCCAACGCGCTCATATGAATAAACCGCTTGCCGGCGGCCGCATAGCCCGACTGAACGCACGCGTTTACGATCGCCTTCGTTCCTTCGGTGTGTACCCGTTCGAAAGTGACGCCTTTACCCTGGTTCTCGCGGATTATTCCGACAAGATGAATGACGGCGTCGCATTCGGCAAGCATGGATATGTACGTTTCAGGCTGCAGCAGATTGCCTTCCACAAACCGGACGCTGCCGTTAGAGGCATAAGATCCGGCAACAGGCGGTTTTTTGCGAACCAAGCACGTTACGTGATAATCTTTACTCAACAGTCCGGCCAAGATGCCGGAACCGACAAACCCGGCTGCGCCCGTCACGAATACCCGCATCGATAATCCCTCCATTACGCGGTGCGTGCAACGGGAACACTTCCCGTTACAGCGGCTTTTGTAACTCTTATTGTAATTCTTTTTGCGGAGGTATGCATGAAATATTTATGGGGATCGCTCATGGCGATCGCGCTTATGTTTCTTGCGGCAGGCATTTATTATTTCGTTAATTACGCGATGTAGACGACGAAAGGAAGTATACCATGACGCAAATATGCCCTTGGTGCCAGATGGAAATCGTCTGGGACGACGAATTCGGGCCGGAATCGAATTGCCCGCATTGCTACAACGAATTGGGGGAATACCGGACGCTGTCGATTCCGGTGAAACGCAACGAGCGGGGGGACATGTTCGAGGACGACTCGGACGGCGAATGGAACAAGTACGCGAACGCGGTGCAGGATGTTCTGGACGAACAAGATGATGTGCCGGAATGCCCGCTATGCCAGGAATATATGGTGTTGGCGGGCAAGCAGACGGTAACGGAGCGGGAGCTCGCGCCGAATATTCCGTCCGCCGGGTCGGTGCCGTTTCTAACGCCTCCGTACCGTACCGACGTGTTCGTTTGCTCCCACTGCTTCACATTTCAATATCGTTTGAGCGAAGAGGACCGCATGCGCACCATCCGAACGCTGGCCGGGCGAAAAGCCCGCCGGCCGTAGGAGGAGCCACGGTTCCTCTTTTTTCCGAGGTGTTTTACGTTTTCCGCATTTGGGAACGTTAAAGTGTGTTACGTGAAAACGCGGAAAAAGGAGACACGAACCATGCCGGATGCGAAAGAGCACAAAGCAGGCAGCCTGGACCGGCAAAATAGGCTGCTTCTCCTCGTAAATGCTCTGTTTGCAACAGCCAACGCGCTGTCGGGTGCTTTCGTGAACGTGTATTTATGGAAAGCGAAACAGGATTACGCGATGATCGGCTATTTCGCCTTATCCAATCAAATTGTTATGGCGGTCACGTTTTGGCTTGCGGGCAAATGGGTCAAAGAGCATAACAAGATGAATTCGCTGCGTCTGGGAGTCGTTCTGGCGGCGGTCTTTTATTTGCTCGTTCTTTGGTTCGGAAAGAAAGCCGCGGAATGGGTCATATTGCTGGGCGGAGTTCAGGGGCTGTTTTCGGCGTTTTTTTGGCTGGCTTTCAATATCATTTACTTTGAAGTGACGAGCCGCGACAACCGCGACGAATTCAACGGATGGCAAGGACTGCTAGGGTCGGGCGCCGGAATGGTCGCTCCGTGGGTATCCGGTTTTCTTATTACGCGCATGGACGATACGGCCGGGTACCGGTTGATTTTCTCGATCTCGTTGGCTATTTTTGTTATCGGAGCTATTGCAAGCTTTTTCTTGCGGCGCAGACCGGCTCAGAAGCATTACGAATGGTTATACGGCTTGCAGCAGCTGAGGCAGCATGGCAACGAGTGGCGGTTCGCGTTTCCGGCGCTGCTTGCTCAAGGCCTAAGAGAAGGGGTATTCGTGTTTCTGATCGGCCTACTGGTATACATCGCGACGAAAAACGAGCTTCTTCTGGGAAACTATTCATTAATCACATCGGCGGTGTCCCTTGGAGCGTATTACTTGGCGGGCAAGTTCATAAAGCCCCGCAGAAGAAGCGTCTCCATGCTCATAGGGGCGTTGGCGATGACGGGCGTGATCTTGCCGTTCTTTTGGAACATAAATTTCACGACGCTTCTCATCTTCGGCATTACGGTTTCGCTCTTCTATCCTCTGTATTCGATTCCTATCACGTCAACCGTTTTCGATCTGATCGGAACCAACATGGAAAGCGCCCGGCATCGGGTGGAATACGTGGTCCTAAGGGAGACGGCGCTCAATATCGGCAGAATCGCCGGAACGATTATGTTCATCGCGGTCGTATCGTTCTCGACGAAACCGGCCGTCCTCGTCGGCTTCATGCTGTTTATCGGCTGCTCTCCCATACTGTCTTGGCTGTTTATGCGCCGGCTGCTCGTTGCGGACCCTTCCCGCATTCGCTAAAATATGCATGAAGTGCGGTTAGAGAGGTGGTCCTTTCATGGCTCGAAGAAAGATGGCCGATAACATAACTCAGCTGATCGGAGATACGCCCGCCGTCTTGCTCCAACGGCTTGCCGGTCCGGCATGCGCCGATGTGTATGTCAAGCTGGAGTTTTACAATCCGAGCCGCAGCGTCAAAGACCGTGCGGCTTTTAATTTGATCGCGCAAGCGGAGAAGGACGGCCGTCTTCGTCCCGGCGCCACGATTATTGAGCCTACGAGCGGCAATACCGGCATCGGTCTCGCGATGAACGCGGCGGCCAAAGGGTACCGCGCCATTCTCGTCATGCCCGACAATATGAGCAAGGAACGAATCAATATCCTGAAAGCTTACGGTGCGGAAGTCGTATTGACGCCGGCCGCCGAACGAATGCCTGGAGCCATACGCAAAGCGAAGGAGCTCGCGGAAAGCATTCCCGGCAGCTTCATTCCCCAGCAATTTGAAAATGCCGCGAATCCGGACATTCATCGCGCCACGACCGCCGTTGAAATTATGGAGCAGATGGACGGGAAGCTGGACGCGTTCGTCGCTACGGCCGGCACGGGCGGAACAATTACGGGAACGGGAGAGGCGCTGCGCGAACGTCTGCCCGGACTTCGCATCTATGTGGCGGAACCGAAAGGTTCTCCGGTGCTGTCCGGCGGCCAGCCCGGTCCGCATAAGCTCGTAGGGACGAGTCCCGGATTTATTCCGAAAATATTGAACACGCAATTGTATGATGAAATCGTTCAGGTGTCGGACGACGATGCGCTCTCCGTGATGCGCGATTTGGCGAGATTGGAAGGGCTGCTGGTCGGCCCGTCTTCGGGGGCGTCCGTATGGGCGGCTCTGATGGCCGCTCAACGTCTCGGACCGGGCAAGCGGGTTCTTTGCATCGCTCCGGACACGGGGGAACGCTATTTAAGCATGGATATTTGGTGACCGGCGCCTATTGCATAAATATACATTTTTCTGTATTATTATTAGTAACAGCTAAACGCGGTACAGAAAGGTGGCCGGTGAACGGACATGAAAATCGCATTTGAGAAAAGGTTGCCGGATCCGGAGCTATTTTTTCAATTGGTGAATGAGTGCGGAGAAGGAAGCGGGCAGGAAGAAGCGGGTAAGCGGTACGCCCTGCTGCAGCGGCACTCGGACCGGGTCGTTGCGGCATATGACGGAGATGTGCTGGTTGCCGTCGGCGCGCAAGACGCCGAATTCGGCGGGGAATGGTCGGCGACGGTGCGTTCCGATTACGCCAAACGGGATCTGGAGTCCAACATGAAGAAGCTGTTGGTATACATGTAAGTCGAACAATAATCGTACAGCCCCTTCGCGAGAAGCGGGCTGTTTTTGTTGCCTGGATGATCCCGTCGATCACTTAGAGTTCACACGTTATTCAGTGCCCAAATTTTGAACTTCGCTTTTCGAGGACGTTTTTTCCATATAATCTCCGCCCCAATGACAAAGAGCCTCCAAAACGGGCTCAAGAGAGTGCCCGAGTTCCGTAAGTGAATATTCGACTTTCGGAGGGACTTGATTGAATACTTTCCGCATAATTAAACCGTCATTCTCCAATTCTCTTAACGTTTGTACCAGCATTTTTTGAGTGATGTCCGGTACTAACCGCTTTAACTCCCCCGTGCGCTGCGGCCCCGTGATTATATGATACAATACACGGCTTTTCCATTTTCCGCCAATTACTTGCAAGGTTTTTTCGAGTTGTGTGTAATAAGTTTTCAGTTCGATAAACTCCTTTCAAATTCAATTATTACTTATTAGTGACTATATAACTTTAAAGTGGGTACTATTATTCGGATTATTAATGAATCATAATAGCACTTGTCAGCGGTCAAGAACAGTATTGTTATAAAATTATCGAACAGGAGAGTGAAATGATGGTACCGGCACTTGCGTAAAACGGGAATCGATATCAACCATCCCGATTCTTTATGTTTTCATGACTAAACACGAGGAGAGATTCACATGAACGAAGAAAAGAAGTTGAAATGGCTCAAAACTTTTTTGCGTGTGTATGGAGTTTTGACGTTTCTCATATTTGGGAGCCTTTCAGCGGGTTTTATCATCCAAACCCCTCATTTGAATCCGGGAGGGCCGCTCCACTGGCTCATATGGGATGATGTTACTGGTCATGTTGCGCCCATGTTGTTCGTGATTTATTTAGTGTGGGGAGTATTCTTCTTCCTGGCAGCCAACAATCCGCTCAAGTATAGGACATTTCTTGATTTTACCATGTGGGCCAATCTGGTTCACGGCTTAGTCATGGTACCAATGGCTTTGGAAGGTTCTCATATGTATCACAGCAAATTCCTCACTGACATTCCGTTCATACTGGTTCTCTCCATCGGAATTTATCTGCTGCGGCCGAGAGTGCCTAATGGGCAAAATGTTGCCCTCGACTCTTAATAAGAACATGACGGAGCAACTACAAGGTACGAGATAAAAGACGACCCCATTCTCCATTTTTGGAGTAAGGGTCGTCTTTTCGGTGTCTAAGCAGGCCGGTATGCTGGCAGGCAGTTTTTTTCTTTTGCAGACCGGGTAAGGATTCTGTAATATGGATGGTATATAAAATTTTCATATTATCAAATATGTTGCAAGTAGGGAGAGGTTTACATGACAGAGCTGCAGTACAAAATCTTGGAGCTGCTGAAAGAAGATTCGCGCCGAAATCCGGAATTGATCGCGACATTGCTCGATGTCAGCGTCGAAGCGGTAACAGAGGCCATTCACGATATGGAACAAAACCACATCATCGTCAAATACGCGACGGTCGTCAACTGGAGCAAAGTGGATCAGGAGAAGGTGACGGCGTTAATCGAAGTTCAGATCACGCCTGAGCGCGGCCACGGGTTTGACGCCATCGCCGAGCGGATTTACTTGTACCCGGAAGTGAAAAGCGTGTATTTGATGTCCGGAGCATACGATCTGTTGGTCGAAATCGAAGGCAAGAGCCTGCGCGAAATCGCGTCGTTCGTATCGAACAAATTGTCGACGCTCGAACGGGTGCTTTCCACGAAAACATTTTTCATTCTAAAGAAATATAAGCAGGACGGGATCATCTTCGAAGAGCACGAGGGCGATCACCGCATGCTCATCTCGCCGTAACGGGCGAAGGGAGAGGGGAGTCCCATGCAACGTTATTTGACGCCTTACGTTCAGAAAATACCGCCTTCCGGGATTCGGAAATTTTTCGATCTGGTCAGCGCAAGCAAGGACATCATATCGCTCGGTGTCGGAGAGCCGGATTTCGTCACGCCTTGGCGCATGCGAGAGGCGGCCGTATACGGCTTGGAGCAGGGGCGCACGACATATACGCATAACGCGGGCTTGCCTGAGCTTAGGGAAGAAATCGCCTCGTACTTGTTCGACCGGTTCGAAGTCCGATATGAGCCGAAGAACGAAGTGATCGTAACGATCGGCGGCAGCGAAGCGATCGATCTGGCGCTTCGGGCGCTTGTTTCACCGGGCGACGAAGTGCTGATCCCCGAGCCTTGTTATGTTTCCTACTCTCCGATCACCGCCATCGGCGGCGGCGTGCCGGTAGGGATTGAAACGTTCGCGCAAGACAACTTCAAGCTGCGCGCCGATATGTTGGAAAAGGCGATCACGCCGAAGTCGAAAGTTCTTATTCTAAGTTATCCGAGCAATCCGACGGGCGGCATTATGACGAGGGAAGATTGGACACCGATTGCGCGATTGGTCGAGAAGCACGATTTAATCGTCATTTCCGATGAAATATACGCCGAATTGACATATGGCTTGAAGCACGTCAGCTTTGCGTCGATGCCTGGCATGAGGGACCGCACCGTCTTGGTCAGCGGATTTTCCAAAGCGTTCGCCATGACCGGCTGGCG
Organism: Paenibacillus alkalitolerans; assembly: GCF_016482785.1. GTDB lineage: Bacteria > Bacillota > Bacilli > Paenibacillales > YIM-B00363 > Paenibacillus_AE > Paenibacillus_AE alkalitolerans. The sequence goes on from NZ_JAEMXM010000004.1 coordinate 196,421, forward strand.
CTTGGGTTACGCTTGCGGACATGCCGATATTATCGGGGCGATGCTGAAAATTCACCAATATACCGTCATGTGCGCGCCGCATATGGCGCAGCTGGCGGCGATCGAAGCGCTGCGCAACGGCATGGAAGAGAAGGACCGGATGATAGAGTCGTATAACCAACGCCGGCGACTTGTGGTGAAAGGGTTCCGCGAGCTGGGGCTCCGGTGCCATGAACCGCAAGGAGCGTTCTATGCGTTTCCCTCCATCGCATCCACGGGATTGTCGTCGGACGAGTTCGCTCAGCAGCTGTTAAGCGAAGGGAAAGTCGCCGTCGTTCCGGGGCACGTCTTCGGGCTCGGCGGCGAAGGCTTCGTCCGCTGCTCATATGCAACGTCCGTAGCGAAGTTGGAGGAAGCTTTGGGGAGGATCGGATCGTTTTTGCAAAATATACGCGGCAATTGACGCATTACGAGAAGAGGCAGACAGTGCGTAAAACGTGGTGGATAACGGTTTTGCTCGCAGCTGCTATGCTGCTCCCGTTGACCGGCTGCGGCGAACCGGAGGCTGACGTGTCGATCTTCGTCATGACGCAGCCGGCGCCCGATATGGAAGCGGTCGAAAAGATGGAAGCCGAGCTGGAGAAGCAACTGGGGGATAAGGCCGTCGATCTGATCGTGAGTCCGCTTTTTTCTATTGAAAAGCTGATCGTCGAAACGGCGGTAGCCACTCACGGGGTGTTTATCTTAAACGAAAAGCCCGTAAAAGATTTCGCGACACAGGGGGCGTTCTTGCCGCTTGACGATACGTTCTCGCCCGAGGATTACCCGGAAGGCGTCATCGACATGACGATCACGGAAGGCGAAACGGAAAAGACGGTTACAGGCTTGTACGTCATTCCGGTCGATCAAACGGATTGGTTCCGCTTAGGCGGCTACAACGGAGAGACGGCGTACGCTTATGTGCCCGTGAACGCTCCGAACCCGGAGCTTGCGAAGAAAGCACTGAAAGCGATAGTCGACTGGAAAACGCAGGCCGAATGAAGCCTGTCCTGCTTGCAGACATCCGCCTGAAATGGACAATAGGGTCAATTATTGAGCCTACCCGCAGGTATTAGCTCAAAAATTGACCCTATTTGCAATTCGCATCCAGTATTTATGGGCATCACAGCGATATAAGCGCACTTTTTGACCTTAATTTACTCTAACTGCCTGCTGCCCGAGTGGTTAGGGTCAAAAATTGAACTTATTCACACAAATAGGCGCAATTTTTGACTCTATCCGCATTTCGGACGGATTATCCGACGAGTTCCGAGCCGATAATTGTCGCATGATCCACTTGTTAGCTTGAAACAGTACATGAAGCAATACCCCGAATTGACAGCGGTAAAGGCTTCTCATATAATCAGCTACATGAGATGAAGCTCGACCGAAATATTGCCTGAACGTATGCAGGTCCTTTCTCCACGGTCGCATTGACCGGCAGAGAGAGGTTAATAGGGAAGCCGGTGCAAGTCCGGCACGGTCCCGCCACTGTAAATGGGGATGCCCTCATCATGCCACTGTTCGCCTTGACGCGGATGGGAAGGCGAGGAGCGTCACTTTCAACCCATGAGTCAGGAGACCTGCCTGCATATGACAAGCTGACGATCAATCCTTCGAGGAAAAGGATGCAGCCGTTCGTTCAAGATAATAGGAAAGACGCTTAAATAAGCAAGACTGCGTCCTTCGGATTGACTGCGAACAAGCTGACTGCCTCCGTTTCTTTGGAAACGGGGGCTTTTTCTTCGTTAGTCAAGGTTTGAGGGGGCGGGCCCCATCTCCACACGAGCGGTACAAAGAGAGGGGAAACAGAGATGAACAGATGGTTGAAACAATGGTTGACGGTCATCCTAGCGGTGTTATTGGCTTTCGGAGCGGCGGCGTGCGCTTCCGGCGGCAATACGAATTCCGGATCGGACGGCGTGACCGGTGCCGGGGAAGAGCAGTCCCACGATGGGCACGAGTCGGCAACGGAGACGGAGAAGGCGGCTCAGCAAGAGGAAACGGGTGGCGCGGAAGCTGCCGAAACGAAGTATCCGCTCACCGTTAAGGATGCTTCGGGACTGGAAATTACGTTCGAGAAGGCGCCGGAGCGCATCGTTGCGCTTTCGCCGAGCGAGACGGAGGTGTTGTTCGCGTTGGGGTTAGGCGATCAAATCGTCGGCGTGAGCGATTGGAGCGATTACCCCGAGGAAGCGAAGTCGAAACCGAAGGTCGGCGGGATGGAAGCGAACACGGAAGTGATCTTGGAGGCGAATCCGGACCTCGTGGTCGGAGGACTGTCGTTTAACGGCGGGACGGTGGAGCAGCTGCGCGAGCTCGATCTCACTGTGTTTGCGAGCGAACTGAAGACGTTGGACGACGTCATTGCGCATATCGAACAAATCGGGCAAATCGCGAACCGCAATGCGGAAGCCGCGGAAGTCGTGAAGAAGATGAAGTCGGAACGCCAGACCGTGCTTGACGCCGTGGCCGGATTGCCGGAAGAAGAGAAGCGGACCGTATATATCGAGTTCTCCCCGGGCTGGACGGTGGGAAAGGGCGAATTTATGGACGAACTGATCACGTTGTCCGGCGGCGTTAACGTGGCGGATCAGGACGGTTGGTATGAAATCAGCGAAGAAAAAATAATTGCAAGCAATCCGGACGTTATTTTATTCGGTAAAAATGTCGACGGATTGGAAGCGACGATTAAAGGGAGAGCCGGTTGGGACAAAGTTGAAGCGATCGCGCAGCAGCGGGTGTTCGGAATCGACGACAACCTGCTTTCCCGTCCGGGCCCCCGCGTAACGCAAGGGCTGTTGGAAGTGGCGAAATCCATTTATCCGGAGAAGTTTGAGTAACATATGAGACGTAAACTGGCGGTTTGGGGAGGGGCAGGCATTCTGTTCCTCCTTCTCTCTATTGTAATCAGCGTTTCCATCGGGTCCGCACATCTGCCGCTGGCGACGGTTTGGGCGATTTTGGTGCACAATATTCCTCTGGCCGGGGATTGGGTGAGAGCCGAATGGCCGTCATCGTCGGAACAAATCGTGATTCAAGTCCGGCTGCCCCGCATTGTGCTCGGAATCTTGATCGGCGCGGCTTTGTCGGCGTCGGGCGCCGGATTTCAGGGCGTTCTGCGCAACCCGCTGGCGGACCCGTTCACGCTCGGCGTTGCCTCCGGAGCGTCGGTAGGCGCGGCGTTCCTCATAGTAACCGGTTTGCAATATGCTTTATTCGGCAATTGGACGATTCCTGCGGTCGCATTTTGCACCGGCATGGCTACGCTGTTCGCCGTATACTCGATTGCGCGCGTGGAAGGCGGCATGCGGAAGGAGACGCTTATTTTGGCAGGGGTCGTCTTGCAGGCGTTTCTCGGGGCGGCCGTTTCGTTCATGGTGTCGCTTTCGGACGAAGTCGTGAACTCAATCGTATTTTGGCTTATGGGCAGCTTGCATTTGCGGGGGTGGGGGTTCTCCGCCGCAACGGCGCCGTATGTCGCCGCGGGTCTTGCGGTGCTGCTGCTATACGGGAGAACGCTGAATTTGTTTGAGCTTGGGGAGCGAAGCGCCGCCCATCTCGGAGTGAACGTGGAACGGACGAAATGGATCGTATTGTCCGTTTCCACCTTGATGACGGCGGCCGCCGTTTCGGTGACGGGGGTTATCGGATTTGTCGGCCTGATCGTGCCGCACCTTGTCCGCCTCGTCGTCGGGCCGGATTACCGGCTTATTATTCCGCTGTCCGCCATCGTAGGAGCCATCTACCTTGTTTGGGCGGATACGCTGGCACGCATGCTGCTCTCGCCGACGGAAATCCCGCTCGGCGTCGTTACGGCGTTTCTCGGCGCGCCTTTCTTCGGGTATTTGTTGCTGAAGCATAAGAAGACGTTGGGAGGGAACGGCTCATGATCCATGTTTCTTCCTGCTGCAAGTCATACGGCGGATATGCGGTGCTCGACAACGTTTCGTTCGATGTGAGGCGCGGCGAGATGTTCGGCGTCATCGGCCCGAACGGGAGCGGAAAGTCTACGCTGCTCCGTCTCTTATCGGGATTGGAACCGGCGTCCGGCGGCACCGTTGCGGTGGATGGGCGGCCCGTTGCGTCATACAAGCGGAAGGAGCTCGCCCGCTGGCTTGCAGTGCTGCAGCAAGACGCGCTTCCGCCCACCGGCTTCTCCGTCCGTGAAATCGTCGAGATGGGAAGGTTTCCTTATCAGAATTGGTTGGGCGAGGAGCCGGAGGATAAGTCGGAGTTGATCGAGTCGGTAATGGCCCGCTTGGGTTTGACGCCGTTAGCCGGACATTCGGTCGAATCCTTGAGCGGGGGAGAGCGGCAGCGCACGGCGCTGGCGAAGGTGATGGTGCAGCAGCCGAAGCTGCTGCTTCTGGACGAGCCGACCACTTATCTCGACATCGGCTACCAAATTCAGCTGATGGACTCGATCCGGTCGTGGCAGAAGGAAGCCGATCTGACGGTTATAGCGGTGCTTCACGATTTGAATTTGGCCGCGCAGTATTGCAACCGGATCATGATCATTCACGGAGGCCGCGTTGTGAGGATCGGCAAGCCCGAGGATGTCATCGTGCCGGAAACGATCGACCCGGTTTACGGAGCGAGGACGACGGTATTGCCCCATCCTGTGACAGGAACGCCGCAAGTTTTGTTGAATCCCTCAGAGCGATTTAGTACGGAAAAATGAAGCGCTATCGGGTATAATGGGATAAAATGCAGGCGGAAGAGGGCGATCAACCTTGAAATTGAGGGAAATTTCGGCAGCGATCGAGCCGCTTCACGACGGGTGGACGGCGCAAGCGAAAGCTCGCTTGAATTCGCTTACGAAGCCACAGGGAAGTTTAGGGCAGCTGGAAAGCATAGCGGAGCGCATGGCGGGCATTCACCGCACGCTTACGCCCCCTGCCGGCCCGAAGGCGGTCATAGTCATGGCGGCGGATCACGGAGTGTGCGAGGAAGGGGTAAGCGCATTCCCGCAAGCGGTCACGGAGCAGATGGTTCGCAATTTCTTGAACGGCGGTGCGGCGGTTAACGTGTTGGCGAGAAGCGCGGGAGCGGATGTATTTTGCGTCGATATGGGTGTGGCGGCGGACGTTGACCACCCGCGACTGTTGGTGAAGAAGACGGTTCGCGGCACGTCCAACATGACGAAAGGCCCCGCGATGAGCGTTGAGATGGCCGTCGAAGCGATTCAAGCGGGTATCGATACGGTCGAAATGTTGAAAGGCAAAGGGTACCGCTTGCTCGCGGTCGGAGAGATGGGTATCGGGAATACGACGGCGGCGGCCGCTATTTTGTCCGCCGCAACTGGCGCCGCCGCCGAGTTGTCGGTCGGCCGGGGCACGGGAATCGACGACGCCGGTCTTGCCAGAAAGCGCGAAGCGGTGCGAAAGGCGCTGCAAGTCAACGCGCCGGATCGGAACGATCCGCTCGACATACTAGGGAAGGTCGGAGGACTTGAGATTGCGGGGATGGCGGGAGTTTGTTTAGGCGCAGGCATGCATCGTCTGCCTGTTGTCATCGACGGGTTCATCTCGACGGCTGCGGCATTGATCGCGACGATGATCGCGCCCAATGCCGCGCACTATTTGTTTCCGTCGCACCTGTCGCAAGAACCCGGTCATGCGCTGCTGCTGGAACAACTGGGCATGTCGCCGCCGCTTCGGCTGGACATGCGGCTTGGCGAAGGTACAGGGGCTGTGCTGTGCATGTCGCTGATCGAATCGGCGGTCCGGATCATGAACGAGATGGCTACGTTCGAATCCGCCGGGGTTTCCGGCCAATCGGATGCGGGGAGCGTTGCCACTTGATCGTGATGGTAACCGGCGGGGCTCGCAGCGGCAAAAGCTCGTTCGCCGAGCGGTATGCGGAACGTCTCGGTGCGGACGGCATTTACATCGCCACCGCGGAAGCGCGGGACGACGAAATGAGAGACCGGGTCGAGCGGCATCGGGTCAGACGGCAGGAATCCGGTTTCCGGTGGAAAACGCAGGAGGAGCCGTTTCGGCTGCCGGAGCGGCTCGAATCGGTGGATTTCGAATATAACGTGTATCGCGCCGGCCATACGGTCGTGCTGGTCGACTGCTTAACGTTGTGGCTGTCGAACATGCTTCTGCAGTGGGAGTGCGAAGAAGACGCGGAGACTCGCTGTATGGGGCGGGTGGATATGCTGGCGGAAGTGCTTCGCCGGTTTCAAGGAGACATCCTGCTCGTCACGAATGAAGTGGGCTACGGGATTGTGCCGGCCACGCCGCTCGGACGGAAGTTCCGGGACGTATGCGGGCGCATGAATCAGACAATCGCGGATGTGAGCGATCGGGTGTTTCTTGTAACGGCAGGCATCCCGATCGAGTTGAAAAGCCGTCAGTTCAAGTGGTGAAATACATTGTTGATTTATTCCTTGGAAGAGACGTTGTGGATGGCGGCCGCGGCGCTTGCGATCGATCGGATCGTCGGGGATCCGGAACGTCTTGTGCATCCGGTCGTGCTGTTCGGCCGCTGGATTCGTTGGGCCGAAACCCGTATGTATACGGAGTCAACCGCGCGGCATTCGTTTCTGCGCGGTTTGTTGCTTTGCGCGTCTACGACGGTTGGGGCGGGCGCGGCGGCATGGTGCATCGTCTCCGCCGCTTCGGTTCTGCACCCTTGGGCGGGCTATGCGGTCAACACTTGGCTCATTTCAACAACGATCGCTTGGAAAGGCTTGAGGGACGCCGGCGTGAAAGTGTATGTCCCTTTGTCGCGGGGCAATCTTCCGGAAGCGCGAACGTATACCGGCTATATCGTCGGAAGGGACACGCATTCGTTGAACGAAGCGGAATGCGCCCGGGCGGCGGTGGAGACGTTGGCGGAAAATACGGTCGACGCCGTCGTTTCGCCCGTCGTGTTTGCGCTGATCGGGGGCGCTCCCCTCGCCTTCTTGTACCGCGCGGCGAACACGCTGGATTCGATGGTCGGGTACCGGAATGCGCGCTATGAATGGTTCGGGAAAGCGTCCGCCCGGTTGGACGATGCGCTGAATTACATACCTGCGCGGCTGGCAGGTTTGCTGCTTAGCTGCGCCGCGGCTTTCTGCGCCGGAGCATCGGGCTTGCGGGCGCTGCGTGCGGTGGCCGAATTCGCTCATCTGCATCCCAGCCCGAACAGCGGCATACCGGAGTCCGCGGTCGCCGGGGCGCTCGGTATCCGCCTTGGCGGCGTCAATACATATAACGGTGTGCCGTCCCGCCGCGCATCGATGGGGTGGGGGGAACGGCCGCTTAGGATTACGGACATTATGCGCGCCGTGTCATTGCTTGAATGGTCGGGCGCGCTGCTGACGGGAGGACTGGTATGCGCCGCACTGCTCGTAACCTTATTAACTGGGGCGTAGGCGCCTTAGCCGCACTGCAATTGATGACGAGGCTTCCGCTGCCGTTCGCCCTCCCGTGGAACGATGCGACGGGACGGAGAAGCGTTGTGTTTTATCCGCTCGCCGGCGCGGTCGTCGGCGCGTTGGCGGGCTGCGGGTTTATGTTGTTACCCCGGGCGCTTCCCGATGCTCCCTCGGCGGCTCTGCTGCTTGTCCTATGGATATGGGTGACGGGAGCGCTGCATCTGGACGGGTTGATGGATACGGCGGACGGGCTTTGGAGCAACCGGCCGAGGGAGCGCATGCTGGAAATTATGAAGGATCCGCGTGTCGGAGCGATGGGCGTCGTCGCCGGCTGCTCGGCGCTCGTGCTCAAGTTTGCGCTGTTGTCGGCGCTGGTGGAATCGGCGCGCGCCGGCGCTCCGAATATCGGGGCAGCGGTCGCTATCGTGCCGGTAGTGAGCCGCGCGTTCCTGCCTTGGGCCGTCGCCGGTTGGCCGTATGCGGGGGGTAGCGCAGGCATGGGCGCGTCGCTTGCATCCGCCGGCGTCCGCCATGCCGCAGCTTCTTTGCCCGTTGCCGCCATGTGCGCGGCGGTGCTGTTTGCCGCCTTCGGCACGGGCGACATTGAATTTGCCGCGCCGCTCTTCGCGGGCGGCCTCGCCGTTGCCGCCGCAGTCGGAGCATTCGCCGCTTGGCGCATTGCCCGCCGTCTCGGCGGGTTGACCGGCGACACGTACGGCGCGTTGGTCGAGTGCATCGAGCTCGCGCTGCTGACGGCCTTGGCTGCGCTCGGGTTTGCGCCTTAGTGGCGGCTCGGATTACACCCGTTGCGGTCTTCGCAGCCTGCAGCGGAAATTATTTTCCTTTGCGAGTGAATAAGTTTGAAAGACGGGAGTGAAAAAGATGCTCGAACGTTACGGTCACGGGGGCGATATGCTTACGGCGGAACGACTGTACGGTCTGCCGCGCGGCGCTTTCGCCGATTTCAGCTCGAATATGAATCCGTGGGGTCCGCCGGCGGGGGCGCGGGAAGCGATGATGGCCGCATGGGAAGAGATCGCCGCATACCCGGACCCGGCGGCGCGCAAGCTTCGGACGGCTTTGAGCGCGAGGCACGGCGTGCCGGTTGAATCGATCTGGGTCGGCAACGGCGCGGCGGAGCTGATCGATTTGGTCATGCGGTCGATGCGTCCGGAGACGGTCACATTGCTTGCTCCCGGGTTCGCCGAATATGAAACGGCCGTGCGGCGCGCGGGCGGGGTGCCCGAATTTGTTCCGTTGACTGCAGAACGGGATTTTCTCCCCGAACCGGCGTCGCTGATCGGCTCGGCGAAACGCACCGGCGCCGTATTGATCGGCAATCCGAACAATCCGACCGGACGGCTGCTTCGAAACGATGTAATTGATGAGTTGATACATACGGCTAGGCGGATCGTCTTCGATGAAGCGTTTCTGGATTTCGCTCCCGATGAACGGCAGCGTACGGTCATCCGGCACGCCTCGTCACACAGCAACGTATTCGTCATCCGATCTCTAACGAAGTTTTATTCCATACCCGGGCTGCGGCTCGGTTATGTTGTCGCACACCCGGAGGCGATCGGCCGGATACGGGAGTTGGCGGTTCCGTGGAGCGTGAACGCGATCGCGATGGCCGTCGGAGCTGCGGCGCTCCAAGACGAACCGTTCGCCGCTCATACGTTGGCATGGCTTCCGCCGGAGCGGGCATGGCTGTCAGGCAGCTTGAGCCGGCTCGGCCTCAAAGTATTTCCGTCCGATGCGAACTTCCTGCTGTTTCAATTTCCGCCGGACGGAGCGTGGAGAGTTAAACAAGCGCAATCCGCGCTTGGCGCGGCGGGAGTGTTGATCCGGGACGCTTCGCTGTTCCGGGGGCTGGACGACACGTACTGCCGTGTCGCGGTAAAGAGGAGAGAAGACAACGAACGTCTGGTGGAAGCGCTGCGAAACTGGATGGAAGCTGGGGGCGGTCAAGATGGCAGAGGAGCGTAAGCTTGCCCGAACCGTCATGGTTCAAGGCACTGCGTCGGATGTGGGAAAGAGTATGCTGACTGCGGCGTTTTGCCGCATTTTTACCGAAGACGGTTGGCGGATGGCTCCTTTTAAATCGCAAAATATGTCCCTAAACTCCTATGTAACCCCTGACGGCAAGGAGATCGGCAGAGCACAAGGAGTGCAGGCGGACGCATGCCGAATCCCCGCGACGACCGACATGAACCCGATTCTGTTGAAGCCTTCCGGCGACCGCACCTCCCAAGTGGTCGTTCACGGAAAACCGCTGCGGGATTACGATGCATATGAATATAGAGAGCATTATTTGCCGAAGGCGGAGTCGATTGTCAAACAATCGCTTCTAAGGCTGAGGCAGACGAGCGACATCGTCGTTATGGAAGGCGCGGGCAGTCCGGCGGAAGTGAACCTGCGCGACCGGGATATCGTCAATATGCGCGCTGCGGCTTGGGCGGACGCTCCCGTTATTTTGGCGGCGGATATCGACCGCGGCGGCGTGTTCGCATCCATTGTAGGTACTATGGACATACTTTCACCGGAAGAGAGGGACCGCGTCAAAGGGTTTATTATCAATAAGTTCCGGGGAGACGTTTCGCTGCTTCGTCCGGGACTCGATTGGCTGGAAGAAAGGACGGGCAAGCCGGTGCTCGGCGTCATACCGTTCCTTGCGGATATCGGTTTGGAGGAGGAAGATTCGGCGGGCTGGAAGGAAAGGGAAAGGACGCGGCTCGCATTGAGGGATAACGGCCGCGAGGATATGCTGGACATTGCGGTGATCCGCTTTTCCCGTATCTCGAACTTTTCCGATTTCGACGCGTTTAGAGGCGAGCCGGACGTGCGCATCCGCTATGTCGCCACAGTCGAGGATTTGGGCAGGCCCGATGCGGTCATTTTGCCCGGGACGAAAAATACGATGGAAGATTTGCAAGCGATCCGATCCTCGGGCTTGGAACAAAAGCTGTTGGAATATGCGGCCGGCGGCGGGCACATTGCCGGCATATGCGGCGGATATCAAATATTGGGATTTGCGCTGTCGGATCCGTTCGGCGTAGAGTCCGGCGGTATTGCGAGAATTGAGAGAGGCCTCGCGCTGCTGCCTATAGAAACGGTGTTTTTGCGGGAAAAAAGGACGGTGCGGGTGGCGGGGCATTTTGCAGGATGGGAGAAAGAGGGCGGACAGACGGCCATTCCGATCGAGGGCTACGAGATTCATATGGGCGAGACGAAGCTGTCGGACGATTCGGTTCGTCCGTTCTGCGTGGCGGAATACGGGATGACGCCTCTGCTCGAAGGAGTTTCCCTTCACCGAGGGCGGATTTGGGGGACGTACGTGCACGGCGTATTCGACAACGACGAATTTCGGCGGCATTGGTTAAACCGGCTGCGCGCGCGCAACGGTTGGCATCCTGAAGAGTCGGTTTACCGGTACAAGGAGAAACGGGAAGCGGCTTTCGACCGGTTGGCGGCGCATGTGAGGAGCCACGCAGACATGGATGCGATCCGCCATATTGTGGGAATCTAGCGGTAACGGAAACGGAGGATGAGATTATGAAAATTTATACGCGCACCGGCGATGCCGGCCAAACCGGCGTTATCGGCGGACGGGTCATGAAGGACGACGTTCGCGTAGAGGCTTACGGCACCGTTGACGAGCTGAATTCGTTTGTCGGCGCGGCGGTCAGTCTCATGGAGGAGCCGTTGTTTGCGGATATGATTGAAGATTTGGCCGGCATTCAGCATGAGTTGTTCGACTGCGGCTCGGATTTGGCGCTTTTGAAACCGGATCTTCGGCCTTATAAGGTGACGGATGATATGGTAGAGCGGCTGGAAACGCTGATCGACAAATACGATGCGGAAACTCCCGACATTACGCGGTTTATACTTCCGGGCGGGTCGCCGGTTTCATCCGCGCTGCACGTGTGCCGGACCGTGTGCCGCCGGGCCGAACGCCGCATCGTGACGTTAATGCGGACGCAGGAGGCTTGCAACGAATCGGTGCGCAAATATGTGAACCGGTTGTCGGATTTGTTTTTCACTCTGGCACGCACCGCAAACGCCCGGGCCGGGGTGGGCGACGTCGAATACGTCCGCAGTCCGGACGTGTTTCGGAATCCGAAGAAGTGACGCGTCCGCTGGAGATAAAGCATGTCGTTGCGCCCGAACAAGAAGGGTGGCGGCTCCGGTCCGTACTGCTGACGGGAATGCGGATTTCCCGCAAAATGCTCTCGAGGTTGAAGCTGACGGAGGGAAGTATTTTGGTGAATGGGGAGCGAATCCCGCTTCATACGCCGATGCGTGCGGGCGAAGAGGTCGTCGTTCGTTTGCCGGAGGATGCGTCCGACGACATTATGCCGCAGCCTATTCCGATCGAGATAATCCGTGAAGACGAGCATCTGTTCATTGTGAACAAAGAAGCGGGCCGCATCGTTCATCCGACGAAGGGACATTACATCAATACGGTGGCGAACGGCGTCGTTCATTTGTGGCAAAGCCGGGGGGATCGATACCGGTTCCGGCCGATTCACCGGTTGGATCAAGATACGTCGGGCGTGCTTGCGATTGCCAAGAACGCCTACGCGCACCAATATGTTTCGGAGCAGTTTCAGCAAGGGCGCGTTCGCAAAACGTATCTCGCAATCGTTCACGGCGTCGTGGAGGCCGACGCCGGGACGATCGATGGGCCGATCGACCGGGACCCTGACGAGCCGCATGTCCGCATCGTCACTCCGTCCGGGTACCCCTCCGTTACGCATTACGAGACCGTGGAGCGGTTCGTTCCGGCGGGGGCGTCTCTTGTCCGGCTGCGGCCGGTCACCGGGAGAACGCATCAAATCCGGGTACATATGAAGCATATCGGCCATCCATTGGTCGGGGATTCGCTGTATGCAAGGGAACTGGCGGCGAGCTCTTTGCAGGGACGCATCGCAAGGCAGGCGCTGCATGCGGCGGACTTGTCGTTCGAGCATCCCGGCACAGGTATGCGGGTAACGTACGAAGCCCCGATGCCTGCGGATATGTCGGAGCTGCTTCGGTCGTTGTCGTCTCCATTGCATGATTGGGATTAGTAGTTTATTGTGTAAACAGTCATTGCTCGTTAACTATTAACGGATTGGACATAAATATTTGCTGACAGGGCAGGGAGTGCGGCTTATGAACTTGAAAGCGTATCTTTATCCGAAATGCAGCACATGCCGTGACGCATTGAAATGGCTTCGCGCGCGGGGGCATGAAGTGGAGAGCGTAGACATCTTTGAAACTCCTCCGTCGAAGGACCGGTTAAAGAAACTGTTGAAGCTTAGCGGATTGGATATTCGAAAATTTTTGAACACCTCCGGGGAAGTTTATCGCGAGATGGGGTTAAAAGACAAAGTGCCTCATATGACGGAGGACGAGCTGCTCGAGTTGCTTTCCTCTAACGGCAGATTGATTAAGCGGCCGATCGTTACGGACGGGAAGAAAGTGACGGTCGGGTTTAAGGAAGATACATATGTCGAGGTGTGGTGATGATCGTACAACCTTCTTCGCGTCTTCATAGGCTTGGCTCGGCCATCTTCGCAGAAGTGGCGGAATGGAAGCGGGAAGCGGCCTCCGCCGGCCATCGCGTCATTGATCTGGGGATCGGGAGTCCGGACCGTCCGCCTGATGAGTCGGTGCGCTTGGCATTGGCGGCGGCTGCGGCGCGAACCGATTCGTACGGCTATCCTTCGTCGGAAGGGAGCATCGCGTTTCGCCAGGCGGCGGGCGAGTGGATGCATTGGCGTTTTGGAGTGGACATCGATCCTGCGGATGAAATTACTGTGCTCATGGGGTCGCAAGACGGATTGGGACATTTGGCGCTTGCCGTCACCGAACCCGGCGACTTGGCGATCGTGCCCGATCCGGGATATCCGATTTACGGTGCAGGACTTGCAGTTGCGGGTGTGGAAGCTTATCCGGCGCCGTTGTCTGCCGAGAACGGGTATTTGTTTGCGTTGGATTCGATTCCTGCGGAGGTCGCGCGCCGCGCGAAATTTATCGTCGTTAACTATCCAAGCAATCCGTTGAGTGCCGTTGCCGATCGGGATTTCTATCTCGGACTGGTCGAGTTCGCGAAACGTTATCAGGTGCTCATTGTGCACGATGCGGCGTATTCGGAGTTGGCGTTTGACGGTTTTCGGCCGATGAGCATTCTTGAAATACCCGGTGCAAAAGAGGTCGCCGTAGAGTTTCACTCGTTGTCTAAAAGCTTCAATATGGCGGGCTGCCGGATCGGATTTGCCGTGGGACACCGCGCTGCGGTGCTAGCGCTGCGGCAGTTGAAAGCGAATTTGGATTACGGTGTGTTTACTGCGGTGCAGGAGGCCGGAATCGCGGCGCTGCAGCGCGATATGTCGAACCAAGGCGGCAAAGCGGTTTCCGTATACGAGCATCGGCGCGATGTTTTTGTAGATGCGTTGCACCGTATCGGATGGCCTGTTCCGAAGCCTAGGGCGACAATGTTCATATGGGCTCCTTCGCCAAAAGGTTGGACGTCTCGACAAATTTCCCAGGAAATTTGTCGGCGTGCAGGAGTTGTTGTCGTTCCGGGGAACGCTTTTGGCGCGCAGGGAGAAGGGTATGTGCGCATTGCGCTCGTTCAAGAGGAACACATATTGCTCGAAGCTGCGGAACGGCTTGGAATGTTTTTCCGGGAAAGCGGAATTTCGTTTGGGTAGCAAAGTTTGCGGTGCGGACGTTCGCTAGATCGGTCGAACCTAACTTGTTTCATAGTGAAACACGGTGGTGCATGAATGAACCGCGTAGTGCCGATTTGAAACAACAGCCGCGCAAAGGCGCCGTCGTGTTTCATAGTGAAACACGGTGGTGCATGAATGAACCGCGTAGTCCCGATGTGGAACAACAGCCGCGCAAAGCCGCCGTCTTGTTTCATAGTGAAACACGGTGGTGCTTGTATGAACCGCGTAGTCCCGAGGTGGAACAACAGCCGCGCAACGGCGCCGTCGTGTTTCATAGTGAAACACGGTGGTGCTTGTATGAACCGCGTAGTCCCGAGGTGGAACAACAGCCGCGCAACGGCGCCGTCGTGTTTCATAGTGAAACACGGTGGTGCTTGTATGAACCGCGTAGTCCCGAGGTGGAACAACAGCCGCGCAAAGCCGCCGTCTTGTTTCATAGTGAAACACGGTGGTGCACAAATGAACCGCGTAGTGCCGATGTGAAACAATAGCCGGGCAAAGCCGCCGTCTTGTTTCATAGTGAAACACGGTGGTGCATGAATGAACCGCGTAGTGCCGATGTGCAACAATAGCCGGGCAAAGCCGGCGTCTTGTTTCATAGTGACACACGGTGGTGCACGGATAAACCGCGTCGTACCGATGTGAAACAACTGCCGGGCAAAGCCGCCGTCGTGTTTCAGAGTGAAACACGGTGGTGCACGGATAAACCGCGTAGTACCGATGTGAAACAACAGCCGGGCATACCATGCCCTCCCCGACCCTATCATCTTTTTCAATGTAACCCTATCGAAATTTTGGTATAATGCTAGAAAGATTGGTTCCATTATGCAGTAAAGGGGATTTTTTCGTGTCTCAATCGATCATGCTAGTTGACGGTATGGCGCTGCTGTTTCGCGCCTATTACGGTTCCGTGTTCGGAGGTTCGGTGCGAAGGACGAAGGCGGGTTTGCCCGTAAACGCGGTATATGGATTCGTACGTTATTTATTCGACGCGGTACGAACTTATAATCCTACTCACGTAGCATGCTGCTGGGATTTGGGGAGCCGGACGTTCCGGACGGAACAATTCCCCCAGTACAAGGCGAATCGTCCGGAGGCGCCGGACGATATGCTGCCGCAATTTGACTTGGTGAAGGAAGTTGTGGAAAGCATGGGAGTGCCGAACATCGGGGTTCCCGGCTTTGAAGCCGATGACTGCATCGGAACGTTGGCCAGAAAATTCGGCGAAGAGATGGACGTTCTTATTTTCACGGGCGACCACGATTTGCTTCAGTTAGTGTCGGACCGCGTGAGGGTCATGATGCTGAAGAAAGGATTCGGCAATTACATAGTGTACGACGCTGAACTTCTCTTAAGCGAGAAGGGAGTTACCCCCGCTCAAATGATCGACTTAAAAGGCTTGATAGGCGACAGCAGCGACAACTATCCGGGAGTAAAAGGCGTCGGCGATAAAACCGCCGTCAAACTGCTGGCCGAATTCGGCTCCATCGATGGAATTCTTAACAATCTGGAACGCACGCCCGCATCGGTCCGCACCAAAATTGAAGCGGACTTGGATATGCTGCATTTGTGCCG
Organism: Paenibacillus alkalitolerans; assembly: GCF_016482785.1. Taxonomy (GTDB): domain Bacteria; phylum Bacillota; class Bacilli; order Paenibacillales; family YIM-B00363; genus Paenibacillus_AE; species Paenibacillus_AE alkalitolerans. The sequence continues at coordinate 212,105 of NZ_JAEMXM010000004.1, forward strand.
CGAGCTTGCGACGATCCGCTGCGACGTTCCGCTCGAATGCTCATTGGATGAGTGCCGTTGGACGCCGGATGCGGAAACAGTCCGCCAAAAGTTCGAAGAGCTTGAATTTCGCAGCTTAATGAAGGAAATCGTGTAAAACTCACTAGTCGGCAATCGATTCGTTGCCTTCCTCGTCGTGCGTTTTGTGGGAAGGCGGAAATTGACGGGGCATCCCTTCGTGCAGCTCGCGGTTTTCATAACTGTAAGTGTTTGGAGATCGTTGATCCTCCCGCCACGGCGTGCTTTTGCCCAAAGATTCCACCGGCAAGCTGGATCCGTACGGCCCTTCGGGGAATTCCTCCGCGGTCAGATCATTGCGCTGCGATTCGACCGAAGCTACATCCGTATATTCCCTGCGGTCTTCTTCAAGAAACGGCATTATCAAAAACCTCCCTTCTCGGCTTGCAGTTATTGTTGCCGAGAGGGAGGTTTTCTATTTGTTTCATTCCGGGAAGGAGACCGGGCCGATCACTTCTTGCAGGAACTGGTACAAGTCGTTCGCCGCTTCTTCGTCCAGTTTGAAGACGTGCTCCAGATACCCTTCTTCTTCCAGGTCGTCCGGTCCGATAATGGCGGTGATTCCCTTTTGCATGTCGGTAACCAGCTTCTTTCCGTAGAAACGATTCGTCGTCGTAACCGCCAAATCAAACCGGTTCAAATTCGGAGAAACGAACGTTACAAATCTTGTCGTCGTTTGCTCGGTGCTGTCGGATAAAAAATCAAACTCGTATGTCACCAAATTTTCCTCCCAAAATTAGGAACTTTTCCTAAATGTGTGCGTATAAAAATGTAACCAAGCACATTATAACATTGAAATTCATCAAGTTTCATGGTCCTTATAACATCGATAACCGGAGTCGCTCCATTGCGGCAAAAAAAAGGAGGACGGAGCATGCGTCAAACCGCTAAAAACACAATAATTTGGATTCTTGACGTCATCGTTGCCGTCTTTATCGGTCCGGTGCGCCGGGACGACGATCGCGGGACGACGGGCAAAGGCACTGAAGAGCAAAGAAAAAAATACGCGTTCGCGCTCGGAGGCTTCACATTGATAGCGATTGTGCTATATACAGTAATCAACCGCTGGTCGAATTCAACGGTTTGAACAGGTTGGAAAATCGTTCTTGCCATATACATAAGGACATGCTATGATTTACACAACTGATTGGACGGAGGAAGCACCTCTCTTACGAAATGTAGGAGGGGTGCTTTTTTTCGTCCATTCAATATTTTATTTATCGAAAGGAGTTTTGCGCATTGAATCTCGTGTTTATGAACAGTTTCGAGAAGAAGACGGAGGAAGATCGCGTGCTGACCGCGAAGGTGTCGATTTGCGAACTGAACGGCATCTGGCAGGTGTATTGGACGGAGCCGAACGGGATGGGAGAACCGGAGCAGCACCAATGGTTCGAGGGCAGCGGTTGGAGCGAAATGTTAACGTCGTTCCGGGGGAATGTTCTTGAGAAGATGTCGGAAGGCTATGCTCCTCTTCTGGACGGCGTTACGGGTGACTTGCAATCGATGAACGGACGCGCAGAGTTTATCCAGAAATTACACTATTACAGCGACATCAACAGGAACGATGCGGTGTTCGACCAGCTTCGCGCATGGCGGAGGACGCAAGCGGGGAAGGAAGGGAAAGCGCCGTATATGATTGCGACAAACCGCTTGCTTCAGGTCATCAGCACGTTCCTGCCGCAAACCCATGAAGAGCTTATGCAGCTGCCCGGGTTCGGCCAGTATAAACTAAACCAGTACGGCAGCGGAATTCTCGCCGTCACCGGCCAAGTGAAGAGAGAGTGGTCGTTCCCGCTCAACTGGGTGGCGGACAAGATCGATTATGTGCAATACAAGCTGTGGCTCCACAGGCAGCAGCAAGCTTTCGAGCAAAGAGAAACCGAAAGGAAAAATCGGAAACTCGCCGTATTGGAAGCAGCGCTTAAAGGCTCGGGTCTTTCCGAATTGGAGGCAAGCTCCATCCCCCGCAGAGACGCCGTTGCGATCATTGAAGAATTGGATAAAGAAGGATACGACGTCGAGCCGATTATTAACGCGGAGCTGCAGTCGGTTTCTCAGGAAGAACGGGAACGGGCGATGTCGGCATTCTTGTCGGTGGGCGACCGTTATTTAAAGCCGGTATTGAATGCGGTATACGGCGAGGAAGCATTGAAAGACATTAATGCGGACCGCGCATACGAATGGCTTCGGCTGCTGCGCATCAGGTACCGGCGCGAGAAGGAGACCGGTGCGGCGAAAGCCGGATAATAGAGAAGAAAAAAGCAGGACCTTATTGCGTCAGCAATAGTGAGGTCCTGCTTCAACTCACAACCAATCTTTTCTCCGGAAGAAATAATACATGCCGATACCGATGGCGGCCATCAGAAGAATAACCACTAATGAGAAGTAGTGATATTCCGCCCCCGGGAGGTAATCGAAATTCATCCCGTATACCCCGGTGATGAACGTCAACGGGATAAAGATTGCGGTGACGGCGGTTAATACTCGCATGATTTCATTGGCTCTGCTCGCAATACTTGATTGATAAGCTTCGCGCAAGTTGCCCATCAAATCGCGGAACGTGTCAAACGATTCCGTTATTTTCAAGGAGTTCTCATACATATCCGCGAAATACTTCTGCAGGTTGCCGTCAATGAGCCGCAGCTCTTTCCGCGCCAGCATGCCGATGACTTCCTTTTGTGGACCGAGCACTTTCTTCAACCACAAAATCTCGCTTCGCAAACCGACAATTTCATTCAAATGCGATTTTTTCGTATGCATCAGAATGTCTTCTTCAAGCTTTTCGATCCGTTCTTCTATACGGTCTCCGACATGGAAATAATTATCGACGATCAAATCCACGAGGTGATACAGCAGACGGTCGGGAGAGTTGACCTCTTCCTCCCATAACACCGGTTTAACCGCGCGAATTTCATTCACCTTTTGTTTAGTCACGGTAATAATAAAATGTTTCCCCAGAAAAATATTAACCGCACGAAGGAAAAACTCCTCGTCGTCGAAGCGGATGCTATTCACCACCACAAAGTAGTGACCTTCGTGAATTTCAAGCTTCGGACGCTGCTCTTCCTCTGAAAGACAATCTTCCACCGCCAACTCGTGCAGGTGGAACATCGGCTGCAGCTTCTCCAAGTCCTCCGGGTTGGCGTCAATCCAATAAAAGCCGTTAACCGGCGGAATGAGCGCTTCCGCGACGTTATCGATTAAAGTGAAAATTCCGTTTTGAACCAATCGCACCTTCATCCGTTACCCCTCCTTAGCACGTAAAGAAGCACCGGACGAACGCGTCATTGACCCAGTTGAGGCTTAGGGAACGATGTCCGCCCGATGTTTCGATTCAATTGTCAAGCAATACCAATGTCGAATGCATAAACACGGTCGGTCGCCGTCCATTCCCTGATTCACCCCGCCTATTTATAAAATCATGAAAGCCTTTTAACGCGATTAATACCTGATTAGTATACTCCTGTCCCATATCGGTTTCAAGAAACTGTGTCAAGAAACTCTTGACGTCATACTCCGCATCCTTTACATTAAGTTATAGCTTCACTTATTCAGAACTTCATACCGGCACACTCTTATCAAGAGCAGGTGGAGGGACTAGCCCGATGAAACCCGGCAACCGGCAATTACGCGCGACGCGCGTGCACGGTGCTAATTCTTGCGGAAACGTTTCGTTTCTGAGAGATGAGAGAGGTCCTTTCGCTTGCAACGAAAACCTTTCTCATATGCCGAGAAAGGTTTTTTCTTCAGAATCGACAACCTATAGAGGGAGCGAACGTATATGCCGATTAAAATTCCCGACCATTTGCCGGCGAAAGAAATTTTGACGAATGAAAACATATTCATCATGGACGAATCGCGTGCGTTTCAACAAGACATACGACCGCTGCGAATCGCCATATTAAATTTAATGCCGATCAAAGAAACGACGGAGACACAGCTGCTCCGGCTGCTTGGAAACACGCCGCTGCAGCTCGAAGTGACTCTTCTGCATCCGAAAACATATACGTCCAAAAACACACCCCTACGCCATCTGGAAGCTTTTTACAAAACTTTCGGCGATATTCGCAATCAACGTTTTGACGGAATGATCATTACAGGCGCCCCCGTGGAACATATGGATTTCGAGCAGGTAAACTATTGGAGGGAATTGCAGGAAATCATGAATTGGGCGGACCAAAACGTCACGTCCACGTTCCACATCTGTTGGGCGGCGCAAGCCGGGCTATATCACCATTTCGGGGTACCCAAATATACTATGCCTCAAAAAATATTTGGTGTGTATCCGCATTATGTTACAAAACCGAATATAAAGCTGACGCGAGGCTTTGACGAGTTGTTCTTCGTGCCGCAATCGCGTCATACTGATGTGGCCAGGGAAGACATCGAGAAGGTGGAGGAACTGGAAATATTGTCCGAATCCGACGAAGCGGGCGTATATATCGTCGCGACGAAAGACGGAAGACATATTTTCGTTACGGGCCATTCGGAATACGATCCGGAGACGTTAAAGTGGGAGTACGACCGCGATATTCAGAAGGGAATGGACGTTCCGCTGCCGAAAAATTATTATCCGAAGGACGACCCGTCTCTGGCGCCGCGTTCCACATGGAGAGCGCACGCGAATCTGCTCTTCTCGAACTGGTTGAACTATTACGTATACCAGGAAACGCCGTACGAGTTGGGGGCGGCGGAGGAAGACGAAACGTTCGTGCACGCAGGGGCTTATATCTAAAGTAAAGGGGAGTACGAGAAGATGAAGCATATCGAGAGCAAGCTTGCCCAGATCGGTTCCTTGGAGGATCCGGTTACCGGAGCGGTTAGTTACCCTATCTACCAATCGACGGCGTTCCGTCATCCGAAGCTCGGCCAAAGCACCGGCTTCGACTATGCGCGCACGAAGTCGCCCACGCGGAAAGTACTCGAGGAAGCGTTCGCGGAGCTTGAGAGCGGCGACGCCGCTTTCGCCTGCAGCTCGGGCATGGCCGCGCTGCAAACCGTGTTCGCGATGTTTCAATCCGGCGACCATCTGCTCGTGAGCCTTGATTTGTACGGCGGGACGTACCGGTTGATCGAACAAATCATGTCGCGGTTCGGCGTAACCGCATCTTATGTAGATACGAACAGTATCGACGAATTGGAAGCGAACCTGCGCCCCGGCTCGACGAAAGCGGTGCTCATCGAGACGCCGACCAATCCGTTGATGATGATTACAGATGTGGAACGCGTTTGCGGCTGGGCTAAGCGCAAAGGCTTGACGACGGTCGTCGACAATACGCTGCTGACGCCGTTCTTCCAGCGACCGATCGAGCTTGGCGCGGACATTGTCGTCCATAGCGCCACTAAATATTTGGCGGGCCACAATGACGTGCTTGCAGGCTTGATCGTTACGAAAGGGACGGAGCTTTCGCAGCGCATGTTCTTCCTCCACAATTCGATCGGCGCGGTGCTGGGACCGCAAGATTCATGGCTTCTTATGCGCGGAATGAAGACGCTGGCGCTTCGGATGGAACGGCACCAATCGAACGCCACGCGAATTGCCGAATGGCTGCAGGGTCACGATATGGTGTCGAAAGTGTTCTATCCGGCTCTTTCGACTCACCCGGGGCACGATATCCAGCAGCGTCAATCGTCCGGGAATACGGGCATTTTCTCCTTCAAGATGAAAGACGCCCGCACTATCGAACCTATATTAAGGCACATCCGATTGATCGCCTTCGCTGAAAGCTTGGGAGGCGTAGAATCTCTCATGACGTATCCGGCGGTGCAAACCCATGCGGACATTCCGGAAGAAATCCGGCGGAAGGTCGGAGTGGATGAACGCTTGTTGAGATTCTCCGTAGGCATCGAGCATGCCGACGATCTGATCGACGATTTGTCCCAAGCGTTCGAGCACGCGAGAGAAGAATTAAAGTAAGCTTCACAAAATCCACAATCTTCAAAATGGAGCGGGATCACGTGTTGTGATAGGATAGAAGGTAACATGGGTTTTGTGAGGAGGAGAACGATGGCGGCTATCGATGCTATTTTAGATAAAGCGCTGCGCGGCGAACGTTTGGACATGGAGGACGGACTCGCGCTGTTTGCGTCCGACGAAATTGAGAAAATCGGACATGCGGCCGATCAAATCATGAAGAAATTTCATCCGGATCCGGTCACCACGTTCGTTATCGGCAGAAACGTGAATTATACGAATATTTGCGACGTGTACTGCCGCTTTTGCGCGTTCTACCGGCCTCCCGGCTCGAACGAAGGCTACGTGCTGCCTAACGAGACGGTGTACCAGAAAATTCAGGAAACCGTTGACGTGGGCGGCACTGAAATTCTGATGCAGGGCGGAACGAATCCGGATTTGCCTTTCTCCTATTACACGGATTTGCTGCGCGGCATTAAAGCGAGATTCCCGAGTATTCAGATGCACTCCTTCTCTCCCGCGGAAATTCGCAAGATGGTGGACGTTTCCGGGCTGCCCCTCGAGCAGGTGGTCAGGGAGCTGCGGGACGCCGGCCTCGATTCGCTGCCGGGCGGCGGTGCGGAAATATTGGACGACCGCACGCGCAAAAAGATTTCCCGCCTGAAAGGGTCTTGGAAAGATTGGATCGAAGTGATGACGACGGCGCACAAGCTTGGAATGCATACGACGGCGACAATGGTCATCGGATTCGGCGAGTCGATGGAAGAGCGCGTGCTGCACTTGCTGCGCATTCGCGACGCGCAGGACGAGTGCGTCAACAACCGCTATCCTTCTCCGGGTTTTCTTGCTTTCATCGTATGGACGTTCCAACCGGACAATACGAATTTGAAAGCCGAGCGCGCCACGCCGGAGGAGTACTTGAAGACTCTGGCGATCGCCCGCCTTATGCTGGATAACATTCCGAATTTCCAATCGTCTTGGGTGACGATGGGGCCGGATGTCGGCAAATTGTCCTTATCGTACGGATGCAACGATTTCGGCAGCACGATGATCGAGGAAAATGTCGTTTCAGCTGCGGGAGCGACGCATAAGGTGAACATCGGTCTTATTTTGAAGCTCATTCGCGAAGCCGGCAAAATTCCGGCGCAGCGCAACACGAAGTATGACATACTTCGCACGTTCGACGATGCCAATGACCGGGTGGAGCGCGATTTCGTAATGCAAAATTAATCAGCGGCCGGCTACGTCCGGGGAACGAGAGGAGAGGATAACTTGGACGCGGAAAAATGCACGGGCAACTATCATCCGAGATGGTTCGGATTGGCAGTGCAGGCTTTGATCATTCTGTCCAAGGAAAATATCCAGACATGCCCGAGCGTCGAGATAGCAAGTTATTTGCAGTCGGAGCCGACGCTGCTCCGGCGGGTGTTGGCCGTTCTTGCGCGGGAAGGGTTTCTTGAAACGCGGGAAGGCCGCGACGGCGGCTACCGGCTCCAGAAAAATCCGGAGTCGATTACGCTGGCGGATGTTTACGACGCTTTCCAAGTCGGTGGCCCGCTTTGCTTCGGCATCAAGGAGGCGACGGGCTCCCATCCGTTCGGCGTGGAGATGAAGGCGGCCTTTTCCGATATTACGGACGAAATGGACCGGAGCATGCGCGAAGTGCTCAGCCGGTACACGATCGCGGATTTGGCGGAAAGGCTGCATGCAAAAGTAGTTGACAGCAAATAGTCTGCGGCATTATACTGTGATTTATCAGGTAACAGTTAGCCGCCGTTATTTTTTCATCTATACTGTGTTATTATTTGCACAGAATTTTTCGGAACGCCGGTAGTGCCTCTGTCGCTGAAATCCGTTATTGTTCTAACTGTGCAAAATACTGCTCAGTATGATTAAAATCAGGGAGGAAATATCATGTCCACTTCACAAACTGTTCAACAGCAGGAGCAGAAAAACTTTTTCGACGTTATTCGGGAGCGCCGTTCGGTGCGCAGCTACGACCCTTCGGTCCGGATTCCAAGGGAAGAGCTGACCGAGATGCTGAAGCAAGCCACGTTGGCTCCATCGTCTTCGAACCTGCAGCCGTGGCGGTTTCTCGTCATCGACTCGCCGGAACTGAAGGAGAAGCTGCTTCCTATCGCTTATAACCAGCAGCAGGTGGTCGAAGCGTCGGCCGTCATTGCAGTGCTAGGCGATACGGAGAGCTATCGGAATGCGGAGAAGATATACGGCGAAGCGGTAGAAGCGGGATTCATGCCGGCAGATACGGCGAAATCGTTTATTAAACAATCAACATCTATGTACTCAAGCCTGCCCCGTGAAGTCGCCCGCCAAATTGTATTTACCGACGGCGGACTGATTTCCATGCAGCTCATGCTGATCGCACGCGCCAAAGACTATGATACCGTTCCGATGGGCGGATACGACAAGGCTAAGTTCGCGGAAGCATTCGGCATCCCGGATCGTTACGTATCAGTTATGCTGATCGCTCTCGGGAAAGCCGCGAAGCCCGGACATCCGACGACGAGGCTGGCGATCGAGGACGTGACGTTCTTCAACGAATTCCCTGCGGAGTAATGGAAATGCAAAGACCTTCGGTTGTCCGCAACAAAGCGGCGCTGATCGAGGGTCTTTTTTTCTTTAATATCAACAGCGCCATTTAACGGGAATTTTCTCCACTGTACGGAGTGAAGTCCGACTTTTACCGCTGTAACGGCATTGCCCCATTCTTCCAGTCGTTTGTTTGTATATCCCCTCCCCGGCGACCATATACTTTTAGAAACGAAAGGAGGGGAACCCATGGAGCTGTTCACGCTGCTAGTCAACCCCGCCCGATTGGATGCTAAACAATTGACGGATGATCTACGTGAGTCGTTGCGGAACGTACATATGTTGGCGGACACACTCGATTTGCGGCTGGTGCCGTTAACCGGGGGTGCCGGCATCGTATGCGATATATCTGCGGAACAACGCGTTGCGGATGCCGTACCTGAAGCGCGGAAGCGGGCCGCCGACGTGTTGGCCGGTTACATGATAACCGCTTACGAAGATGATGTCACATTCCGGCTTATTCAGAAAGAAATGGTGTCCACCGCCGATGAAGATATCGCTTCGGTAGCTGTGCATTGCAAGCAATTGTTGACAATGGATATGGAGGATTGGGGAACGAAGGACGGGCTTTCGCAGCGCCGCGCAAAGCTGACCGGGGTTGTGGAAGCATACCTGAAAGAAGAAAAATATTTGCACATTGAAGGCTTTCTCCGTTTTCGCGCCGGTCCGTATGTGGAGGAGCTTCGAGATACGGTATCTTACGCCGTTGACGAATGGATGATGGAACGGCAGTATCAAGAATTTATCGCCCTGTTGAAATATTTCGTATACATCCAAGAAGCGAAAATTCCGGTTGCCCATCTCGTTCATAAAGGAAATCACGAATTTACGCTCCTGAACGAACAGATGAAACCGATCGATACAAAGCAAATGGATCAATTTGTCGTTGAATTGATCGATAAAGACATCAGTTATGAGGACGTCATCGTCAGCACGCTCATTACGGTTTCCCCCGCCAAGTTGTTCATCCACACAAGAACTCCCGAGCTGCAAGTCATAAAAACGATTCTGACGATATTCGAAGGAAGGGCCGATCTTTGTAAGGATTGTCATGTGTGCATGCCATTGTTGGAAGAAAGCAAACGGTAACCGTTTAGATGAAAGCCAGGCCGCGATCAGAGGAAGTTTTTCTTGAAAAATCGCAATTCTAAGTTGCTTCATTTGAAACTTATTACTTGCGGTGTTATAATAAATGGCAACTTACTTTGCTTAACGGCTTTGACCAAAGACAACAACGCGCGAGACGCTCCGTCCAGAGAGAGGAAACACGGGCTGTAATTTCCTCCGGTTCGCGTTCATGCGTTTACCGCTTTGAGAGCCGCGCCGAAGAACATCGTGCACGATTTAGTATGCGGCGCCGGATTCGTTCCCGTTACAGAACGAGTGACAATGAAGTGCGTTCGGCAGCCTCGATTAAGAGGCGTCAAAACCGGACGAACTAGGGTGGAACCGCGAATGTAAAGCATTCGTCCCTATGGGGATGGGTGCTTTTTTTTGTTTTACTAAAGAAAAACTTGGAAGGATGAAGCAAGCATGTCTATGGTAAGAGTAACGCTGCCCGACGGTTCCGTAAGGGAGTATGCGGGCGGAACTACGGTGGAAGAAGTTGCGGGGTCGATCAGCCCCGGACTGAAGAAGAACGCTGTGGCGGGGAAAATGGACGGCAAACCGGTTGACCTCACTCAGCCGTTGACGCAAGATGCGTCCTTGGAAATCGTAACGATTGATTCCGACGCGGGCTTGGAGGTGCTGCGTCACAGCACGGCTCACTTGATGGCCCAGGCGATAAAGCGAATATACGGTACGGATAAAGTGAAGCTCGGGGTAGGGCCTGTCATCGAGGACGGCTTCTATTACGATATTGATTTGGATACGCCCATCTCGGCCGAGGATCTTGGCAAAATCGAGAAAGAGATGGAGAGAATCGCCGGCGAAAATTTGGCGATTACAAGACGCGAAGTGAGCCGCGATGAAGCGAAGGCGATCTTCCGCGATATCAATGATCCGCTGAAGCTGGAGCTGATCGATGCGATTCCGGGGGACGAGCCGATATCGATTTACGACCAAGGCGAATTTTTCGACTTGTGCCGCGGACCGCACTTGCCTTCCACTGGGCGTGTCAAGGCGTTTAAATTGTTAAGCGTGGCGGGCGCATATTGGCGCGGAGACGCGAAGAACAAGATGCTCCAGCGTATTTACGGCACTGCGTTCCCGAAGAAAGCGCAGCTTGACGAGCACTTGGAAATGCTGGAAGAGGCGAAGAAACGCGATCACCGAAAGCTCGGCCGCGAGTTGAAGATGTTTGCGTTCTCCCGGGAAGTCGGCCAAGGCTTGCCGCTATGGCTGCCGCGCGGAGCCAAGCTGCGCCGCATCATGGAGCGCTACATCGTCGATTTGGAGGAGCAGCTCGGTTATAGCCATGTGTATACGCCGGTGCTTGCCAATGTAGAGCTATATAAAACATCGGGCCACTGGGATCATTACCATGAGGACATGTTCCCAAAGATGATCATGGATAACGAGGAGCTCGTGCTTCGGCCGATGAATTGCCCTCATCACATGATGGTGTACAAGAGCGATATGCGCAGCTACCGCGATTTGCCGATTCGGATCGCGGAGCTCGGCACGATGCACCGCTACGAAATGTCCGGAGCGCTCACCGGTTTGCACCGGGTCCGCGCGATGACGTTGAACGACGCCCACATCTTCTGCCGCCCGGATCAAATTAAAGAAGAGTTCGCGCGCGTCGTCAATTTGATCAGGAGAGTTTACGAAGATTTCGGCATCAAAGAATACCGTTTCCGGTTGTCGTATAGAGATCCCAATAATACGGAAAAATACTTCCAAGACGACCAAATGTGGGAAATGTCGCAGCGTATGCTGAAGGAGGTTGTTGAGGAACTCGGCTTGCCGTATTTCGAAGCGGAAGGCGAAGCGGCGTTTTATGGTCCGAAGCTAGACGTACAAATCAAGACGGCTTTGAAGAAAGAAGAGACGCTCTCCACGGCTCAACTCGACTTCTTGCTGCCGCAGCGGTTCGAGCTCGAATATGTCGGCGAAGACGGGCAAAAGCACCGTCCGGTCGTTATTCACCGCGGAATTATTTCCACGATGGAGCGGATGACCGCGTTCTTGCTGGAAAACTTCGCCGGGGCACTGCCGACTTGGCTGGCGCCGATTCAAGCCGTCGTCATCCCGGTGTCGGACAAGTTTACGGATTACGCAAACGAAGTACGCGACAAGCTTGCCGCCGCACGTATTCGCGCGGAAGCTGACAACCGGAACGAAAAGCTGGGCTATAAAATTCGCGAAGCGCAGCTGGAGCGCATTCCGTATATGTTTGTCGTAGGCGAGAACGAACGCCAGAGCGGTTCGGTATCGGTACGCATCCGCGGCGAAGGCGATACTGGAGCCCGCACGGTCGACGAAGCGATCGCTTTGATTCGTGAAGATGTCGGAGGAAAAGTCTACTAATCTAGTCTAGCGTTTTCTATCGATAATCCTTATTTTAGCCTCCCCCTTCCATTAAACAGGTATTTTCCATGTATATATTTGGACAATCGTGGAGAACCTCTGTGGTATAGGGGGAGGTAACCAAATGATGTCAATCGCTTCAAAACGAAAATGGCTGAGTTTGAGTCTGATGTTATTTCTATTGTTTGCGGCGCTTGGACCGATAGAGAACGGAAAAATACTAGGGGCTCATGTGGAGCAAGCCAGCATCGCCGAGCCTGCCGGCCGCGAGATTGAGCGGGGACTGCCCATACCCAAACTGCACGGAATCGCGCCGGCGAACCCGCTGGACGATACCGGCAACGTGTCCGGCACAAGCGAGAGGACTGCGATTGTCGACCGGCTGGAGACGGCGCTCTTATCCGAAAAACAAATATCGGAGCTTACCAAGATCGCTCCGCTGTTCCACATGGGCAGCTTAAAGCGTTACAAAACAGTTGATGTGACGGCTACCGGTTACTACGCAGGCGTGGAGTCAACGGGAAAGGCGCCGGGACATCCGCAGTACGGCATCACATTCTCAGGCGTGAAAGTGCGCCGCGATTTATTTTCCACCATCGCCGCCGACCGCAAAGTGTTTCCGATCGGCACCATCCTGCACATCCCGGGATACGGTTACGGAGTGGTCGCCGATACAGGCTCCGCAATTAAAGGAAAGAAAATCGATCTGTATTTTGAAACCAAAAAGCAAGTGTACAGTCAGTGGGGCAAGAAAAAGGTAAGAGTGACCGTCATCCGCAAAGGAGACGGAAAACTCGACGAAAAAGAGCTTGAGATGTTGAACAACCTCATATTGGAAAACAACCTCCGCAAGTCTTCCGTCTAACTGGGCATAATAGCGGTTGTGGAGGTGAGATACCAAATGGCAAACAACAAGAAGGACAAAGTAAACGTACCAGCTCAAAACAACAACCGTTATAACGCCGAGTTCGCTGCAGAAGCAGGTGCTTTGGGTACCGCCGGCCGAGCGGGAAGAGCCGGAGCAGCAGGAGCAGCCGGAGCAGCAGGAGCAGCCGGCGCTCAGCAAGAAGAAAACAAATAACTTTTTCACTGGCGGGAGGGGCGCATCGGCGCCCCTCCTTTGTTTGGCATAAATTGTTCCGGTACCGTGCACTATAGAAAGAAAAGCCATGGGAGGAACCGGAAATGATGGCATTAGAATCGAATCTCGCCGGAGTCGAAATGGATTACGCGACGTTGAGCGACACTCTCGAGAGGCACGAATTCACGCTCGGAGGCAATTGGGATTATCAACAAGGATGTTTCGACCGCCGGTTGGACGGGGAGAAACAGACTGTGTGGCTGCGCATCCCGTTCCATATCCCGAAAGGCGTATTTGATCCGGAGACTGCAAAACAAGTAACGAGGGTTAAAATTGGAACTCCTTTCGTATTGCGGCATTTGTACAATATCGGCGAGGACGATAATCCGCGATTCAATACTGCCGGCGCTTTGGTCAACCAATTCCAGACTCCGGAAAACGTTGATGCGCCGGTTGAGCAATCGTACTTGGATAAGGCGGCGATGATCGTGAAGGAAGTGGAAGAGGCTTTCGCGGCTATAAAGAAATGATTAGTTTTTATCGCTTTTTTACCCTCCTTTAAGGTTGCTTTAAGGTTTCAGGTTCAAAATAGGAAACAAGCAACCGATAAGGAGGTTCATGCCAGATGGACAACAATAACAATAACAACAATCAAAGAGGTTACCATTATTACTCATACGGCAAGCTGCCCGATGAACGCGAACAACGGGAAGAAGATGCGATCCAGGAGCGCACCGAGGACATCCATACAGAGATGACGCCCCCGCGCGAGCTTAAGATGTATCCGCTCGCTCCGCAAACGCAGCGTCCGCAGCCGTCGTCGTACTCCCAAACGCGCCCGCGCCGGTCGGCGTTCAAGAGCGTGTTCGCATCGTTTCTTGCGGGTGCCGTTGTGGTCGGCAGTTTAATGTTCGCAAGCGACAGGATGAACTTATTTTCCGGCTCGGACGTATTGGCGAACAGCTCCGCGACGGTGTCCGGCGCAGCCAATGGAGTGACGACGGCGACCGGCAGCGGAACGGGCAGCCTCTCAACCGCATCAATCGACGTTGTCCGTCCGAACACGATCGCCGAGATGGTGAAGAAGGCGTCTCCGGCCGTCGTGCTGGTCGAAACGTACGCCAGCGCGTCCCAACGCGGGAGCAATTCGCTTTCGCCGTTCTTTGACGACCCATTGTTTCGGGAATTTTTCGGTGACGGCTCGCAATCTCAACGGCAGCAGGGAAGCGCGCAAGAACAACCTGTGAAAGTAGGCGCGGGTTCAGGCTTCTTCTTCGATAAAGAAGGGTATATACTTACGAACGAGCACGTTGTGGACGGCGCCTCCGAAATCAAAGTGACCGTAGAGGGCCGGAAGGAGCCGTATACGGCGAAGCTGTTGGGTACGGCATACGAGCTTGATCTGGCGGTGCTGAAGATTGACGGTGACGGCAACTTTCCGGTGCTTCCGCTCGGCAGCTCCGAAAACATTCAGGTCGGCGATTGGGTAGTGGCGATCGGCAATCCTTACGAGTTCGAACATTCGGTCACGGTCGGGGTATTGTCGGCGAAGGAGCGCTCCTTTGACATCCCGGACAGCCAAGGAACCCGGAAGTATCAGGCGCTGCTCCAGACGGACGCGTCGATCAATCCGGGCAACTCCGGCGGGCCGCTGTTGAATTTGAACGGCGAAGTGATCGGCATCAACACCGCCGTCAACGCGCAGGCGCAAGGCATCGGTTTTGCCATTCCTACAAGCACGATTACCGACGTGTTGGAGTCGCTTAAGGCGAATAAGAAAATACCGCGTCCGTTTATCGGTATTGCAATGGAGAATGTTCAACAGCAGTGGATAGACGATCTAGGATTGAAAAACACCGATGGAGCGTTCGTGCGGGAAGTAACGTTCGGTTCGCCGGCACACAAGGCAGGCATCAAGGTGTATGACGTCATTCTCGGCGTAGACGGAGCTGAAATCAAGAATGCCGACGATTTATCGAACGTGATCAGCAAGAAGAAGCCGGGAGACAAGGTCGCTCTGAAAGTGATGCGCGACGGCAAAGAAATGACGGTGAACGTGACGATCGGCGACAGGAACGATCAGACCGAGCAATAACGCAAAAAAATTGAGCGGAGCCGAAGAGGCTCCGCTTTGCATTACCCGCCAAATGGCGCAACGGCTTCTTGAATTTACTTCGATAGTTGTTTTTCATACAATGGTCTCAATAGGATGGGGAAAGAGGGCATGAAAACCGTGCGGGAAAAAATACTGGTCGTAGACGACGATGAAAAAATAACTTCAATGCTGCGCCGGGGTTTGGCATTCGAAGGGTACAGGGTGCTGTCGGCACGCAATGGCCAAGAGGGGCTTGCATTGGCCGGACAAGAGCATCCGGATCTTATTATATTGGACATTATGATGCCTGTTCTAGACGGTTGGGAGGTGTGCCGAAGGCTCCGCGAGGCGGATCTGCGCATGCCGGTGCTCATGCTGACCGCCAAGGACGAGGTCAGCGACCGGGTCCGGGGGCTGGATACCGGCGCGGACGATTATTTGGTCAAACCGTTCGCGTTGGAAGAATTGCTCGCTCGCGTAAGAGCGCTATTACGCCGCCATAAAGACGCAGGGACGGATTCAGCCGAGCCGTCGAAACATCGTCTCCATTACGAGGATTTGACGTTGGACCTCGACAGCCGGGAGGCGTTTCGCGGAGAGAGGGCGATGGAGCTGACCGCGAAAGAATTCGATCTTCTGCACTTGTTTATGTCGAATCCACGGCGCGTGCTGTCCCGCGATGTGCTGATGGACAAAATTTGGGGAATCGATTACAGCGGCGAATCGAACGTGCTTGAAGTGTATGTCGCCATGCTGCGTCAGAAATTGGAGGAAGGCGGAGAACCCCGTATCATCCAAACGGTGCGAGGCGCAGGTTACGTGCTGAAAGGGGAGCGGGCATGAGCATTCGCCTAAGGCTCACGCTGTGGTATTCCGGCGTATTGGCCGTAACGGTCGTCGGTTTGTGCATAGCGGTGTATTTGATTGTGTCTTACGTGCTGTACTCCGGTGAGAAGAACGATATGCAGCGATTGGCGGGGCAAGTGCTCGAGCAAATGAGTGTTCGCCCGGGATTGTTCAGCGTTTACATCGAGCTTCCCGAATTGAACGAATTCGGGTATTCGGGCTATTTCCTGCAAGTCGTCAATGAGGAAGGGAGCATAAAGGAAAAAAACATTCGAGGCTCGCTTCCGATACCGAAAGAGTACAAGTCTCCGGAACTGCTGAAAGACGGCGTTTTTACCGAGGAAAAGGTCGGCGGATTCCGGTTGCTGATTTATAATAAACCGATTGTTTGGCGGGGGCAGTTTGCGGGAGTGCTGCAGGTGGCCACGATGACCGACGATATCGAGAAAGCGCTTGCCAATTTGCGGACGGTGCTCACGCTGGTCGCACTTGGAGCGGTGGTGGCCGCTTCCACGCTCGGATGGTTTTTGTCCAGGAAAGCGCTCCAGCCAATCGAACTCATTATTGGAGCAACCGACAAGATCGAGCAGGGCTCCGATTTAAGCAACCGGATCGCTTATGCGGGACCGCAGGACGAAATCGGCGTGTTGACGGTGAAAATTAACGGCATGCTGTCGCGCATACAATCGGCGTACGGGGAGCTCGAGGAAGCGGTGCGGTCGCAGCGGCGTTTCGTATCGGACGCGTCCCATGAGCTGCGCACGCCCCTGACCACCATTCGGGGGAACGTGGAACTGCTGCAAAAGATGTGGACGAAGATGCAGAGCGAAACCCAGGCAGGGGAAGCTTGGCAGCTTGCCGAACGGAACGACACCGTACTCGAGGCGCTGCGGGATATCGCCGACGAAGCGGAGCGAATGAGCCGTCTCGTTAACGATTTGCTTATGCTGGCGCGCGCGGACGCAGGCCAAAAGATGCGCAAGGAGCCGGTCGATTTGCACGAGCTTGCGGAGGATGTTGCGAGGAAGGCGCAGCATTTGCCCCGGCGCGCTCAGTGGTTGACAGGCGATTTATCGGCGCTGGAGGGAGTGACGGTGCTTGGAGATCCGGATTATTTGAGGCAGCTGCTGTTCATCTTTATAGAAAATGCGTTCAAATATACTCCGGCCGGCGAAGTTGAGATGAGTGCGATGGCACCGGAAAGAGGCAAAAATATCGGCATCCGCATCCGGGACACCGGCATCGGTATGGATAAAGAAGAAGTGCCGCATATTTTCGAGCGGTTTTACCGCGCCGACCCGTCCCGCGGCGAGACCGGCGGCACCGGTTTGGGACTGGCGATCGCCCGCTGGATTATCGACGAGCACAACGGATCGATTGAAGTGCTGACGCGCAAGGGCGAAGGCTCATCGTTCATTATTTGGCTTCCTGTCGCTCATTGGTGACGGTTTGGTGTTCGCGGTTCCTTTTGTAAAGAGTTATAATGGGTGCAGGACACCGAAAGGTTGGGGAAGAAGCTATGGAAGTCGTAAAAATATCGCCTCGCGGATATTGCTACGGAGTGGTGGATGCGATGGTGCTGGCGCTGCAGACGGCGCGCAACCTCGATTTGCCGCGGCCGATATATATTTTGGGTATGATCGTGCATAATGCTCACGTGACGGAAGCTTTCGAACGGGAGGGAATCATTACGCTGGACGGCCCGAACCGGTTGGACATATTGGATAACGTGGACCGGGGGACGGTCATCTTTACCGCGCACGGGGTGTCGCCCGAGGTGCGCCGGCGCGCGTCGGGGAGAGGTTTGACCGTTGTCGACGCGACTTGCCCGGACGTTACGAAGACTCACGATCTCATCAGAGAGAAGACGGCTGACGGTTACGACATCATATATATCGGGAAGAAAGGGCATCCGGAGCCGGAAGGCGCCGTCGGCGTCGCACCCGGGAAGGTGCATCTGATCGAGCGGGAAGAGGACGTTGAAGCGTTGTCGGTTCCTCTTTCGGCGCGTGTGCTTGTGACGAATCAGACGACGATGAGCCAGTGGGATATCCGGAATATTATGAAGCGTGTCGTAGATCGGTATCCGCATGCCGAGATCCATAACGAAATTTGTCTCGCTACGCAAGTGCGGCAAGAGGCGGTCGCGGAGCAGGCCTCGCTTGCGGATTTGGTCATTGTGGTGGGCGACCCGCGCAGCAACAACTCGAACCGTCTAGCCCAGGTGTCGGAGGAAATCGCCGGCGTGAAGGCGTACCGCGTGTCGGATGTGACCGAGGTTCGCCCGGAATGGCTGCAGCCGCTGCGCAAAGTGGCCGTCACTTCGGGAGCGTCCACACCGACGCCGATCACGAAGGAAGTGATCGCTTATTTGGAGGCGTTCGATCCGGAGCAGCCGTCCACATGGCAAATCCGGCGTACCGTGAACTTCGAACGGCTGCTGCCGTCGGTGAAGGAGAGGTAGTTACTGGCTGAACGGAATTTGGACTCCTTGCACTGCCGCCCTTTTAACCGGAGAAAGTCCGGTTACAGGGCTCACTTTCGGCCTTTTACGCCGTCCTAACCGGAGAAAGTCTGGTTACAGCGCTCGCTTTCGGCCCTTTGCGCCGTCCTAACCGGAGAAAGTCCGGTTATGGCGCTCGCTTTCGGCCCTTTACGCCGTCCTAACCGGAGAAAGTCGGGTTACGGCGCTCGCTTTCGGCCCTTAACGCCTTTCTAACCGGAGAAAGTCTGGTTACAGCGCTCGCTTTCGGCCCTTTGCGCCGTCCTAACCGGAGAAAGTCCGGTTACAGCGCACATCTTCGGCCCTTTGCGCCGTCCTAACCGGAGAAAGTCCGGTTACGGCGCTCGCTTTCGGCCCTTTCCGCCTTTCTAACCGGAGAAAGTCCGGTTACGGCGCTCGCTTTCGGCCCTTTCCGCCTTTCTAACCGGAGAAAGTCCGGTTACGGCGCTCGCTTTCGGCCCTTTCCGCCTTTCTAACCGGAGAAAGTCCGGTTACGGCGCTCGCTTTCGGCCCTTTCCGCCTTTCTAACCGGAGAAAGTCCGGTTACGGCGCTCGCTTTCGGCCCTTTACGCCTTTCTAACCGGAGAAAGTCCGGTTACGGCGCACATTTTCGGCCCTTGGCGTCGTCCTAACCGGAGAAACTCCGGTTACGGCGCTCGCTTTCGGCCCTTTACGCCTTTCTACCCGGAGAAAGTCCGGTTACGGCGCTCGCTTTCGGCCCTTTCCGCCTTTCTAACCGGAGAAAGTCCGGTTACGGCGCTCGCTTTCGGCCCTTTCCGCCTTTCTAACCGGAGAAAGTCCGGTTACGGCGCTCGCTTTCGGCCCTTTACGCCTTTCTAACCGGAGAAAGTCCGGTTACGGCGCTCGCTTTCGGCCTTTTGCGCTGTCCTAACCGGAGAAACTCCGGTTACAGCGCTATTTTCGGCCCTTTGCGCCGTCCTAAGCGGAGAAAGTCCGGTTACAGCGCTCGCTATCGGCCTTTTACGCCGTCCTAACCGGAGAAAGTCCGGTTACAGGGCTCACTACCGGCCCTTTACGCCGTCCTAACCGGAGAAAGTCCGGTTACAGCGCTCGCTTTCGGCCTTTTACGCCGTCCTAACCGGAGAACTCCGGTTAAGCGAAGGCGCGGGAGGGGGGCGCAAGCTGCTTCTTCGACAATAGTCTCGTTAGAACTTCTCTTGGACGAGTATCGTACTTCAAACATACTTAGTAATCCTTTAGGATTGCCAAAGCCTCATATGATGCGTGTTGGTCACTTCTCGTTGTACTTGGTAGAGAATGAGCGGGGTAAGGGGAATTTCCAGTTACGGCGGCGGGAAGTACTGAGTGCGTAATGGGATCCCGTTCCGAAATTATTATCCACGAGGGCCAAGTGCGAGCGACGAACATGATTATGGCAACATTTGTTCAAATAAAGCAATATTTTTTCCATAATATGATCAAACATTGCCATAATGCATTCGGATCCCGTCATCGGTCACCATTAAGATCAATTTTCTCTTGACGGTGGCCGCTTCATCGCTTATATTTACTTTAGCACTTAAAAGCGTATAAGCGTCGAAGTACGAAAGTGACAGGCGCAGTAAAAGGGAGTGGGGAAATGATCGCGATCCTATCGAATAAAGCCGGCGAAGAGCGCATTCGCGAGATCGTTCATCACATTGAGAAGCACGGGCTGCAAGCGCATGTGTCGAGAGGAACGGACCGCACCGTCGTGGGCATTATCGGCAACGCCGTACCGACGCTTGCGGAGCAGCTTCGGCAAATGAAAGACGTCGAGAGCGTCATTAAAATCTCGAAGTCTTACAAATTGGCGAGCCGCGAATTCCATCCGGAGGACACAGTGATTGAAATAAAAGGCGTGCGCATCGGCGCCGATGAGCTCGTCATAATGGGCGGTCCTTGCGCCGTGGAATCCCGCGAGCAAATTATGGAAATCGCCAAGCATGTGAAAGCGGCCGGCGCGCAAGTGCTGCGCGGAGGCGCGTTCAAACCCCGCACGGGTCCGTACAGCTTCCAAGGCGTGGGCGTCGAAGGCCTGGAGTGGATGGCCGAAGCCGGGGAGAAGTACGGATTGCTCACGATTACGGAAGTGATGACGCCGGAGTATGCGGATGTGTGCGCACAATACGCGGACATTCTCCAAGTCGGCACGCGCAACATGCAGAACTTCGATCTTCTGCGCAAGCTCGGTACCGTCAATAAGGCCGTCTTGCTCAAGCGCGGCTTCAGTTCGACATATGACGAGTGGCTGAATGCCGCCGAATACATTTTGGCCGGAGGAAACCCGAACGTTATGCTGTGCGAGCGCGGCATCCGCACTTTCGAGTCGTATACGCGCAACACGCTCGACCTTTCGGCGATTCCGGTCATGCACCAGCTCAGTCATCTGCCGGTAATTTCGGATCCGAGCCACGGTACGGGCCGACGCGAGCTGGTGGACACGATGTCGAAAGCTTCTGTTGCGGCGGGAGCCGACGGCTTGATCGTGGAGATGCACACCGATCCCGACAACTCCATGACCGGCGACGGAGTGCAGTCGTTGTTCCCGGATCAGTTCGAGCGGCTGCTGCAAGACTTGGAGAAGCTTGCTCCGCTGGTCGGCAAGAAGTTTGATGCAAGCAAACAACCGGTATTGGCGGATTGACCGAGACGATAACGGAAAATTAAGCCCGCGTCCGATAACGATCGGCGAAGCGGGCTTTTTCACGTTCATGTGAGTATACCTTACACATCTATTAAAAATACCTTACATAACTATTGACGGTGTTACTTTGGCCTATTATAATTAACCACAAGGTTCGGGGCGAATAACTGAACGATTCGCACCTTCAACAATATAAATGTTCGGATTTGGGGAGGTATATCAAGCATGTCGGTACAAAGCGTTTTAGATTTGATTCAAGAGAAAAAGATTGAATGGGTGGATTTCCGTTTTATCGGATTATCCGGCCGTCAGCAGCACATTTCTTTGCCTGCGGTGGAAGTTGAAGCAGAGACGTTCGTAAACGGCGTCGCGTTCGACGGTTCCTCGATCCCAGGCTTCCGCGGAATTGAAAATTCCGACATGGTCATGATGCCGGTTCCGGAGACGGCGTATGTCGACCCGTTCACGGCTCATCCGACGCTTATCATCATGTGTGACATCTTCACTCCGGAAGGCGAACGTTACGATCGCGATCCGCGCGGTATCGCTCAGAAAGCGGAGGAATTCTTGCAAACGTCCGGAGTCGGCACAGCCGCATATTTCGGACCTGAGTCCGAGTTCTTCATCTTCGACGACGTTCGCTTCGACACGAGCGCGAACAGGTCTTTCTACGAAGTGGATTCCGAGGAAGCGGCATGGAATACCGGACGCAAAGAAGAAGGCGGCAACCTGAGCTTTAAAATCCCGCACAAAGGCGGCTACGTCCCTGTACAGCCGGTTGACACGCAGCAAGACATTCGCAGCGAAATGTGCCGTCTGATGATGGAAGCGGGCATCCGCATCGACCGTCATCACCACGAAGTGGCGACAGCGGGCCAAGGCGAGATCAACTTCCGTTTCGATACGCTTACGAAAACTGCGGACAACCTTATGAAATACAAATATATCGTGCAAAACACGGCGCGCCAATACGGCAAAACAGCAACATTCATGCCGAAGCCGCTCTTCGGGGACAACGGAAGCGGAATGCACGTTCATCAATCGATCTTCAACGGCGACACTCCTTTGTTCTATGAGAAGGGCGCTTATGCAAACATGAGCGAACTCGCGATTTACTACATCGGCGGAATCTTGTATCACGCTCCGGCGTTGATCGCGTTCACGAACCCGAGCACGAATTCGTTCAAGCGTCTTGTTCCAGGCTATGAAGCTCCGGTTAACCTCGTGTTCTCGAAGGGTAACCGTTCCGCAGCGGTCCGGATTCCGGTCGCAGCGGTTACGCCGAAGGGTGCGCGTATCGAGTTCCGTACTCCGGACTCCACGGCAAACCCGTACCTTGCGTTTGCAGCAATGCTTATGGCGGGCCTCGACGGTATCAAGAACAAGATCGACCCGCGCAAACTCGGCTACGGCCCGATCGACAAGAACATCTACGAGCTGTCGGACACCGAGAAGAAAGAAATTCGCAGCGTTCCGGGCTCCTTGGACGAAGCGCTTGACGCACTCGAAGCGGATTACGAATTCCTTACGCAAGGCGACGTATTCGCCAAGGAATTCATCGACAACTATGTGGAATTCAAGCGTGCGGAAGCGAAGTCGGTTAACATCCGCGTTCATCCGTACGAGTACAACTTGTACTTCGACTTGTAATATCGGACTTTTCCTTCATAATTGTAATAACGTCCCCGGCTGCTGCCGGGGATGTTTTTTTCGGAGGGAGCGCAAAGTTGAAAATGGGGCCGCATCAGAGTTACATTGGTGGAGGAAACATTTTTAAATAAGTGAAGGGGTGCCGGACGTGAGGGAGCATGATGAACACGTAATCTATATATGTTCCGACTCGGTCGGAGAGACGGCTGAGGCGGTCGCGCGTGCGACGGTTCGGCAGTTCGGCGGAAAGAGCGTTCGAATCAAGAGAATCGGCCATATTAAACACATCTCCGAAATTCGCCGCGTGCTGCAAGAAGCGAAGGACCAGGGCAGCTTTGTTGCGTTTACGCTCGTGCAGCCGAGGCTTAGGGAAGCGATGAAGGATGAAGCCGTCCGGCTTAACGTCAAGGCGGTCGATATTATGGGGCCTATGCTGCAGGCGTTTACCGATACGTTTCACGACGCGCCGATGCGGAAGCCGGGACTGCTTCACGAGATGGACGAAGATTACTTCCGCCGGGTGGAAGCGGTGGAATTTGCCGTGCGGTACGACGACGGGCGGGATCCGTCCGGTTTGACGCAAGCGCAAGTCGTTCTGATCGGCGTGTCGAGAACGTCCAAGACACCGCTCAGCATGTTTCTGGCGCATAAAGGCTACAAGTCGGCAAACTGGCCGCTGCTGCCTGAAGTAAAGCTTCCCAGAGAGTTCGAACAGTTGAAGCCGCAGCAGGTGTTCGGATTGACGATGAACGCCGAGGCGATACACAAAATACGCACCGAACGCCTCAAGGCGGTCGGTCTTCCTGCCGGCGCCAAGTATGCGTCCTTGGAGCGGATCCGCGAGGAGCTGCAATACGCCGAGGAAATCATGAAAAAATTGCGCTGCCGGGTGATAGACGTTTCCGACAAAGCAATAGAAGAAACCGCGGGCATCATTATGGGATATTTAACTTGAAGGAGAGTGCCGTCCCTGCTATGATTACCGTAATATTCAGATACTTATAGGGGTGGAGATCGTGACGAATCGAGCGTATAACTTCAACGCGGGTCCGGCGGCGCTGCCGGTCGAGGTGCTTCGCACGGCGGCGGAACAAATGACCGATTATGAAGGCGCGGGCATGTCCATTATGGAAATGTCGCACCGCAGCAAGCATTATGAGCGTTTAAACGACGACACGCAAGCATTGTTTCGCGAGCTGCTCGGGATTCCGGACAATTACAAAGTGTTGTTCCTGCAAGGCGGCGCAAGCACGCAGTTTGCGATGGTGCCGATGAACCTGCTCGGCGAAGGAAAGACGGCGGGTTACGTCTTGACGGGAGCGTGGGCGGTCAAGGCGTATAAAGAGGCGCAGCTGTTCGGCGATACGTTCGCGGCAGCCACATCGAAGGATTCCGGCTGGAGACGCGTGCCGGATGTCGGCGCTCTCCGATTGCCTGAAAACACAGCTTACCTGCACGTGACTTCGAACGAAACGATCGAGGGCGTTCAGTATATGGAGTTTCCGGAAACAGGCGGCGTAACTCTCATTGCGGACATGTCCAGCGACATCTTGAGCCGTCCGGTCGACGTAACCCGGTTCGGATTGATTTATGCAGGCGCGCAAAAAAATCTCGGCCCGTCCGGCGTTACGGTCGTCATCGTTCGAGACGATCTTGTGGCGGAATCGCCCAATCACTTGGCCACAATGCTTCGGTACGATACGCATGTAAGCGCGAACTCTCTCTACAACACTCCGCCGTCTTTCTCCGTATATATCATGAATTTGGTGCTTCGCTGGATTCGGGACGGGGGCGGCTTGGCCGCAATGGAGCAGCGGAACCGCGAGAAGACGGATTTGATTTACAAGGCGATCGATGAAAGCGACGGTTTGTATGCGGGCCATGCGGATACCGCTTATCGCTCGCGCATGAACATTACGTTCCGTCTGAAAGACGAGGCGCTTGAGAAAGCGTTTTTGAAGGAGTCGGAGGCGGCGGGCTTCGTCGGTTTGAAAGGCCACCGCAGCGTAGGCGGCTGCAGGGCGTCGACATATAACGCAGTACCTTATGAAGCGTGCGCGGCGCTCGCTGAATTTATGAACGATTTCCGCCGGCGCCATATGTAAGAAAAACTTCTATCGAAGTACATTCAAGGAAGCAGGTACGTCCTATTCTTATGTTATTACAGTATAAGTCAAACGCAAACACCCGACTGCCTGTTGTTGCAGGCCGGTCGGGTGTTTTTTTCGCCGTTTGCCGGGTTATCGGGCGGCCGCCTCCCGCGACGACGGGTCGGTCAACTTGTACCCTACATTTCGAATCGTTACAATATACTCAGGATTGCGGGCGTTCTTCTCGATTTTGTCGCGGAGATGGCTGATGTGTACATCGACGATTCGGGTATCTCCGAGGAAATGATAATCCCACACGCCGCGAAGCAATTGTTGCCTGGATAACACTTTCCCTTGATGCTTCAGCAGAAAGAGAAGCAGGTCGAATTCTTTCGGCGTCAATTCTACAGGACGGCCTTCCAAAGTGACTTGGCGCTGTTCGGGCTGTATTTCGATCGAACCGATCGTAAGCGGCTCATTTTCAGTCAAAGGCGGAAACGCGGCGGCGCGGCGCAATATCGCCTGAATGCGGGAAACCAGCTCCTGCGGCGAGAACGGCTTTGTCATGTAATCGTCCGCGCCGATATCAAGCCCTGCGATCTTATCGGACAAGTCGTGAAGAGCGGTCAACATGATGATCGGCACCATGTTGCCGGAAGTCCGCAGCTGCTTGCATACTTGGAACCCGTCAACTTTGGGGAGCATGAGATCGAGGACGATAAGATCGGGGCGGAATGTATTGACGGCGTCAAATACCGCTTCCCCGTCGCTGACGCTCATCACGTTAAATCCGGACGATTTCAAATTGTATTCGATCAGCATGGAAATGGACGGTTCGTCATCGACAACCAATATTTTTTTCATCATGAACTATGATCTCTCCCCGGTCCGAATTTCGACAATTGCTCAGCATACGTCGATTATGACCGATTCGTATCAAGCCGATATTAACGAAAAGTAAACTCCATGTTAAAACTGGTTGAGAGGTGTCTATCGATGGCGTTTCATATTGTGCTCGTGGAACCGGAAATCCCGGCAAATACGGGAAACATTTCACGGACGTGCGCGGGGACGGGCACGCATCTTCATCTAGTGCGGCCGCTTGGATTTTCAATAGATGACCGCGAGCTGAAGAGAGCCGGGCTGGATTATTGGCCGAATGTGCTGCTCCATGTGCACGATTCTTTCGAAGAGGTGTTGGAAACGTGCCGCGGAAGCAGGTTTTTCTTCGCGACGACGAAGGCGAAGCAATCGTACGCGGATTTTGAATACCGGGACGGGGATGTGTTCGTGTTCGGCAAAGAAACGGCGGGTCTTCCCGACACCATTCTGAGCCGCTTTCCGGAGCGGTTGATCCGCATTCCGATAAACGATCATATCCGGTCGCTGAACTTGTCGAATTCGGCGGCCATCGTGTTGTACGAAGCGCTGCGGCAAACTTCGTTCGTCGATTTGCATTAGTCGTTATTTCTGTTAAAAAAAGGTTGCCCGCGAGGAGGCATTTTGTCGATTAATCAAGTTTCTACAACGATCCCGCAAGCGGAATACGCCATTATCGGGGGATCCAGCAGGTTTTCGATTTCGTTTCCGGAAGACGCCGGCGATCCGGATGTGGAGATGGAAGCGACAGGGTTGACGTTCGAAACGCCCTACGGGAATAGTCCGGAATTCAAGCTGTTTCTATATCGAGGACGAAGAGTGCTGCACGTGCGGATGCACGGATGGCGTCCGAACGTCGTCACGCGCGGTGTGGCGTCGCAGCAATTGTTCTGGGTGTTAGGGCAGGCGCGATAGGGCGAAACCCACCCGCCAAGAAGGTGTTCACGGAATCTTTCAAACTTCCTTGTTATACGCTGGGCGGCGGAATACTTTGTTCGTAGCGGAATAGATTCTCGGGGTCGTACATTTGTTTGACCTTTTTCAGCCTGGAGAAGTTTTCTCCGAAGTATGCGGCAGGCCAATCAGGGATCATGGAGTCGCAGTAGTCGCGAAATGCGCCGCAAGTATAGGGGAGCATAGATTTACGGAATTGCCGGATCCATTGGATGTTTTTATCGGCTTCCGTGTCCTGATTCCAATACGATTGGTATTGAAGCACGAACAAGGCTTTGCGATGAACGAATGCCGTTGCGTCGGGGGGTACCTGGCTGATCGAACCGCCATAGGCATCAAAAGCGACCATATTACTTGGGCCGGGGGCGGTTTGCAAGTTATGGATCAATACGTCAAGTGCCGCATCCGGGAAAGGTTCGTAAGCATAGGCGGAAGAATTTTTAAATATCTCTTGCTTTACTGGTCGTCCTGCAAACATGCGGGCTGCTTCAATCCAAGTGGTAGAGTAGAAATCAGCGGTCTTGGGCCGAGTGACCTTTTGCAATGGGCGCATAATCTCTTTCAGCTCTTGTTCCGAGCCGACAAATACGCCGTTGGAACGGAGATCGCCCTGGTTCTGCGCAGGAAGCAATAACAGGGATGTCAGACGAGCATCGGCATGGGGAGCCCACGTCTGCCAATAACGAACTACTTTTTCGAGGTCGACAAAGTCCCATGTCATTCTGTACCGAGCGACATTCTCGATCGGATGCACACGAAAGGTAAAGGATGTAACCACGCCAAAGCTTCCGTCTCCCCCGCCACGGCAAGCCCAAAACAGGTTTCTGTGCTGGCAATCATTGGCACGGATAATCTTGCCTTGCGCTGTAACCATTTCCACCTCGAGTACGCTATCGCACGTCATTCCCAAAAGCCTGGACAATAACCCGTATCCTCCTCCGAGGGTTAATCCGGTTACACCGACCGTTCGACCGGTCCCGCCCGGGATGGCCACTCTTTTATTCCAAAGGGCTTCGTACAAAGGCAGCAATCGGAACCCCGCGCCGATCCGTGCCGTGCCGCGCTCTTTATTGATTTGCAGTTGCAACAGCTCGCTGACATCAATGATGAGACCGCCGTCGACGAGGGAGTATGCTTCATAGCTATGCCCGCCGGCGCGCACCCGGAACGGAAGCTGCTGCTTACGTGCCCATAGGATCGCGTTGACAACGTCCTGTACGATCTGACAGTAAACGATCACTTCGGGGAATTTGTTAAAGCGCCCGTTGAAATTGCGTCTTGCTTCGTCATAGCCTGGAGAGCTTTGCACGATCACTCGCCCGGTTAATCCTCTCGTGTCTAACATCAGACGACGCCTCCTTAAACATGTAAGCCGAGAATAACCGGAATTTCTCCGGTTAGAAGGCTTGGAGGCACGAATTACTTGGAAGTTTTTTGCCTTCTAACCTCATTATATTACTAATCGCCGCTCCATTATGGCACAAAAAAGCATCGCTTCCGCCGGATTCAGGCATGAAGCGATGCTTGAGGTTTTTACCGTTTACGTGTTTACAAACCTTTCGTCTTGTCGTCGTTGTATGACGAAGTGAAGATGACGCTTAGAAACAATACGATTACGACCATAACGATCCAAAACGCGCTGCTGAACAAAAGTAAAACCCCTTTCGATCCGTTCGTCCATAAGTAAGTATACCCAAATTATACCCGACCTACAGTGAAAAAGAAATGTATAAGTCGTGAACAAAAAATGCCTTTACAAAGTCCTCGCTCAACCTTATAATTCCTATATAATTACTTGGAATTAGCGGGGAGCCATTCAGAATGGACATTTCAATTGCCCTCATCGGCCTGGCCGTCGGATTTCTCGTAGGGTTGACGGGCGTCGGCGGCGCGGCGCTGTTAACGCCGATTCTCATCCTTATCGGAATTCCTCCGACATTAGCGGTAGGTACGGACTTATTTTATAATTCAATAACGAAATTGTTCGGAACGTTTCAACATTGGCGCCAGAAGACGGTGAACTGGAAGCTGGTAGGTTACCTGGCTGCGGGAAGCATCCCCGGCGCGGCGGCAGCCGTCGGGCTGTTGAAGCTGTTCGAGGTGTTTTTACACTCGCAGGAACACCTTATTCGAACGGCGCTCGGCATTATGCTTGTCGTCGTTGCTGCGTCCATTCTCGTGCGGCAATTCGTGTTGAAGGGTGCGGCGGAAAATAAATGGCAGAAAAAGACGATCGAGGAGAAACGCTGGATGACGATCGGCATCGGAGTCGTGCTTGGCTTCGTCGTCGGGCTGACGTCGATCGGATCGGGCTCGCTGTTCGCCATCGCATTGATCTTCTTGTTCCGCCTCTCATCTTCCGAAGTGGTGGGTACCGACATTGCGCACGCTTTCTTCCTTGTAAGTGTGGCCGGCCTTCTCCACGCGGGCCTTGGCAACGTGAATTACGGTCTCGCCTTCAACCTGCTTGCAGGTTCGATTCCCGGCGTTCTTGCGGGGAGCGGATTGAGCGCGAAAATCCCGTCTCGCCCATTGCGGGCCGTAATGGCGGCATTAATCTTGATCAGCGGCATCAAGCTTATATAATTCGAAACGTTCATGGACACTCTAACCGAAATAGGGGGTGTCCTTTTTTGTACGATTGCATCATTGTAGGCGGCGGCATCGCCGGTCTGCAAGCCGCCATTCAACTGGGCAGGTACGGACGGAGAATCCTTGTCGTCGATCGGGGCGACGGCCGGTCAACGTTGTGCAGAAGCTATCATAACGTGCTCGGATATCCGGATGGCGTGAGCGGCGAAACGCTGCGGCGCATCGGACGAGAGCAAGCTGCTAAATACGGAGCGGAGTTCGCCGAAGCCGACGCGACAGGCGCCGCTAAAAGCGAGGACGGCGCATTCCGTTTGCAATGCAGGCCGGATTCCGTTTACCTGGGAAAAACTTTGCTGTTGGCCACCGGCGTTATGGACCGGATTCCGGACATGCCGGGGCTGCGCTCGTGTCTCGGTTTAACGGCATATATTTGCCCGGATTGCGACGGGTACGAGATCAAGGACAAACACACGCTCGTTCTAGGATCGGGAAATACCGGAGCGAGAATGGCGCTTGCACTCAAGTACTATACGCCTCATCTTATTTATGTGAATCACGAGCAAAAGCCGGTGGATGCCGCTATTGCCGAAAGACTTCGCAATGCAGGGATAACGATTACGGTGGAACCGGTTCGCGAAGTGTTCCACGAAGGCGCCGCCGAGGAAGGAAGCTTCGCCGGAGTAATACTTGCGAACGGAAAGAAGCTTGAGGCGGACAGAGCGTTCATCGCTTTCGGCGGCAATGAAGTAAGGTCGGATTTGGCATCGCAGCTCGGAGCGGAACGAATGGAAAATCTGCATATCATTACCGACCCTCGATCCAAGATGACAAGCGTACCGGGCGTTTGGGCCGCCGGCGACGTCGCCGTGCATTCGGAGCAGCTGACCATCGCGATGGGCGAGGGGCAGCAAGCGGCGATCTGGATTCACAAATGGCTTCTTCGACAACGCAAGCGGGAAGAATAACGGGTATGCAAACGACAAATCCTACTTGGGTATAAACTAGAGAAGGAGAAATCATTCATGGAGAATAAAAACGGAATCACCGACACGCCATCCGGACGAACGAACGATAATATGACGGACCGGGTCATCGAAGAAATAAGCGGAGGCCAGGTGCACGAAGCGAATGTTGGAACCGGCGAGCCGCAGCACAAGAAAGAGAACGCCGATCGGCAAACCGAAGGAACGTGTTAGCGGCCTGGCGTTAATCGTGCAGGCGGTTGTTTGACCTGTAGCCGGCAACGACTTCGGCAAATTCGTCAAGCGCCGCTTCTCCCCCGGGCGTAAGCTCGTACACGCCGCGGGAAACCCGCCGGAACCACCCGTATACGTTGTTCTGCAGTATCGAAGCGATTTTCTCGCTGCCGGTCAATTCCCTTAAGCGGCGCGGAGAGAGAGGGCCGTGCGCGCGAAGAGCATCCGCACACCTCAGCGCCTTCTCGCGATATGCGGTGACGAGCTTGCGGCGTGTCCCTCCGCCCGGATTGTAGTCGCCGCTGCGCTCCCTGAACTCGGTCAACAGCTTGACCGTACGGGCGCCGGGCGATTTCGCGGCGGCCGCTCTTGGCGGCCTGTCCCCCGGTTCGCAGTGCACTTCGACGAGCGCCGGCTTCCGCTTATACAGCTTGACGGTGATCAATCCGACCCCGATCATTAGACATAAGCGCCGCACCTCGCCAAGCGCAAATCCGCCGCGCCCCGACGTCCGTTCCGCGGCAATGAACACGTTCGGAGTCGACTGCAGCCGTTGTACGGCCTGCAGCACCAAGGACAAGTTGAACCTCCGCTTAAGCTCAACAACCACAGGCCACTCCTCGCCGTCGCGCACCGCAACCACATCGCAGCCGCGAACCTCGCCACGTACCGTGTAGCCTTGATCCTGCAGCCATGTCTTAATAGGAACGTATAAATCCGTCTCCGCTTTCACCCGTTCCGATTCCTTCGAATAACCCGCCATTTCCGCTTTTTTTCGTTTCCCCAATGCCGTGACGCTCCCGACTTCATTTTCACACTACCCCGTATTATAACATTGAAATTTATGATGTTTCTTGCAGAACTCGAAAATTTCAATGTTTCAACCAAACCTCCCTCTAATCGCGGTCTGGCTTCCTTGAATTTCTTCGATGGAGGTTTGGTTATAACATCAGGAAGCACAAGAAATAATTCTTATTTCTTGCTTACTGATGTTTCAAGGAAACCTTCCTCTAATTGCGGTCTGGCTTCTTTGAAGTTACTTCGATGGAGGTTTGGTTATAACATGTCCGCCGAAATTATCGGGAAACTAATCCATCCCAGACGCATACACTTAAATACAATACCAATTGGTGAGATAACCTTCCATTAACAAGGCAGGCAGTCGCCACAAGCAATCGAGGGAGGGGTTATTCCGTGGACATTTTAAAGCGCATTGCAGAGCATCGCACAGAAGAGGAACGTCTTGCATGGTCGGGTACGTTCGCCGATTATCTTGAACTGCTGCGAGAAAAACCGCACCTGGCGATGACGGCCCATGCCCGGGTCTACGAAATGATCAAGCACGCTGGAATTCATGAGGAAAACGGCCAAAAAAGATATATGTTTTTCGAAACCGAAATATACGGTTTGGAACGCGCGCTGGAAAAGTTGGTGGAAGAATATTTCCATTCGGCGGCGCGGCGTTTGGATGTGAGAAAACGTATACTTCTTCTTATGGGGCCGGTTTCCGGAGGTAAGTCGACGATCGTTACGTTGTTGAAGCGCGGCTTGGAGAAATTTTCGCGAACCGATATGGGCGCCGTGTATGCGATTCAAGGTTGTCCGATGCACGAGGATCCGCTTCACCTCGTTCCGTTGGAGCTTCGGCCGGAAGTGGAGCAGCAGTTCGGAATCAAGATCGAAGGAAACTTATGTCCTTCTTGCAGCATGCGGCTGAAGACGGAATTCGGGGGACGCGTCGAGGATTTTCCCGTAGAGCGTGTGCTCATCTCAGAAGATCAGCGCGTCGGCATCGGCACGTTCTCGCCTTCCGATCCGAAATCGCAAGACATCGCAGATTTGACCGGCAGTATCGACTTCTCGACCATTACCGAGTACGGTTCCGAATCCGATCCCCGCGCATACCGCTTCGACGGGGAACTGAACAAAGCGAACCGCGGCATCATGGAGTTTCAAGAGATGCTCAAGTGCGACGAGAAGTTCCTGTGGAACTTGCTCTCGCTCACGCAAGAAGGCAATTTCAAGGCGGGGCGGTTTGCGCTTATTTCCGCGGACGAACTGATCGTCGCGCACACGAACGAAGCGGAGTACAAATCGTTCATCGCCAACAAGAAAAATGAAGCGCTGCAATCCCGCATGATCGTCATGCCGATTCCATATAATTTGCGAATGAGCGACGAAGAAAAAATTTACGCCAAGCTCATCCGCCAATCCGATATGAGCCACGTCCATGTCGCGCCCCACGCGCTGCGCGCGGCAGCCATCTTCTCGGTGCTCACCCGGCTGAAGGAATCGAAGAAACAGGGTATGGACCTTATCAAAAAGATGCGCATGTACGACGGGGAATCCATTGAAGGGTTCAAGCCGGCCGACGTGAAAGAGATGCAAAACGAGTTCACGGATGAAGGAATGAGCGGAGTCGATCCGCGATATGTCATTAACCGGATTTCTTCCGCGCTCATCCGTCAAGATTTGCCGTGCATCAACGCGCTGGATGTGCTGAGGGCGATCAAGGACGGTCTCGATCAGCACGCGTCCATTACGAAAGAGGAACGGGAGCGAAACTTGAACTTCATTTCGCTTGCGCGTAAAGAATACGACGAGATGGCGAAGAAGGAAATCCAGAAAGCGTTCGTTTATTCATTCGAGGAATCGGCTCGCACACTGTTTGAAAATTATCTCGACAACGTCGAGGCTTACTGCAACTGGAACAAGATCAAAGATCCGCTCACCGGCGAGGAGATGGAT
Source organism: Paenibacillus alkalitolerans (assembly GCF_016482785.1). GTDB lineage: Bacteria > Bacillota > Bacilli > Paenibacillales > YIM-B00363 > Paenibacillus_AE > Paenibacillus_AE alkalitolerans. The sequence continues at coordinate 245,441 of NZ_JAEMXM010000004.1, forward strand.
CCGGACGAACGGCTGATGCGTTCCATCGAGGAGCAAATCGGCATTTCCGACAACGCGAAGAAAGCGTTCCGGGAAGAAATATTGATTCGCATGTCCTCTTACGCGCGGAAGGGGAAAACGTTCGAGTACGCCACGCACGACCGGCTTCGCGAAGCGATCGAGAAGAAGCTGTTCGCGGATTTGAAGGACGTCGTGAAGATCACTACTTCAACGAAGACGCCGGACGAAACGCAGCTGAAGAGAATTAACGAAGTAAGCAAAAGGTTGATCGACGAACACGGCTATTGCCCGGTATGCGCCAATGAGCTGCTCCGGTATGTCGGCAGCCTGCTGAACCGGTAGCCGCCGCTTGAAAAAATCCCTGGCCCCCCAACGTGAGCCAGGGATTGTTTTGTTTTTCCAAAAATAAGTGCGACCTACCAAATCGAATTGCGCTTGTGCCGCTCTTTTCGGGATAATTGCGCCGTTGCCGGCTGCGGAGTTTTCTCTTCTTCCTGACGACGGTCCATGAACGGCAGCGGAACAACAGGCTCCGCCGAAGCGACTGCTTCGGACGAGGCCCCTCCTTGCGCCAGCGAAATCACTTGCGAGCGAAGGGAGTGCACTTCGGCTTGCAGCTCGTCAATCATTCTTAACAATCTCAATTGGTTGCGCACGACGGCGTGAAGAAGCTTGTCCTTCTCGCCGGTCTCCAACCGGGAGCCGGCTTCGACGACGGAGGTTTCTTTGCCATGATCATCGTCGTGCAGCAGTGCTTCAAGCTCTTCTTTGGATAACATGTTATCAAACAAGGGAAGGATCCCTCCAACAAGCCCTCAGTTTATGGAAGCAATGGCTCGGTACGGAATTATGTATAGCTTCAATGTACCACAAGATTAAAAGAGGTTGAAGGGAAAAAATTCGAAATTCCCCGCCGGTACGGCGCTGTCCGCCCATTCCTCAAGCGTCAGCTTGCGATCGTGAATCGTGCGCGCCGCTTCAACGCCGACATAGCGGATATGCCAAGGCTCGTAGGCGTAGCCGGTTATGGATTCTTTGCCTTGCGGATAACGAACGATAAACCCGAATCGGTGCGCGTTGTTGGCGAGCCAAATCCCTTCTTCCGTGTTGCCGAATCGCACGGTTAAAGAGTATTCTGCGCTCTTGGACGTCACATCCAGCGCAAGGCCCGTTTGATGCTCGCTCATGCCCGGAAAAGCGTTGTAGCGGGATGCCGCGGACTCACCCTTCTTCTTTACATTATATTTCCATAACCAATTCTGGGTTTTATACGAGCGATAGCCGGACACTCCGAACAGTTCGATACCTTCCTTCTTTGCGGCGGCAAACAACGACTCTGCCGCGCGCGCGGCGGGGCGGCGAAGGTGCTTCTTCTCGTGGTCCCCTTCGAACGTGAACGGAATATCGGGAACGACGAGATCGCCCGGCTCGTGGTCCGCGGACAGCGGTAACCGCTTGTTAACGAGTATCAGCACACTGTCCGCTTGGCGGGCTCCGGCTTCGGCAGCTTGTTGTCCGCCGCTTGGCGACCATACGGGCAATTCGGAGGAGGCCCGGTTCATCGTTAACGCGACAACGGCTGCCAGGACAGGAACCGTTAATATGATTGCAATTTTACGATAGATCATAGATTCTATAATCCTCCGTATAACGTTGAGTGTATTTTTATTTACTAGCTAATGTATGCCGCTTGTCCCTATGATAGAATGGGATGCATATTACAGCGGGAAGGATTCCGTTACACATGCGGCATTGGAGAAAAATTACGGCGCTCGCACTGCCGTCGATCTTGTCTTTCGCCACTATCACCGCCTCCGGGACGCTCAATCTTATTATCGTCGGCGAGATGGGAGCGCTTATCATCGCGATCGTCGGAGTTTCCAACATTATTATGTACAACGCTTGGGCGTTGTTTTCAGGGCTCGGTCATACCGTGAATTACTTGGTTGCGCAAAGCTTCGGAGCGAACCGAATGGATAAAGCCGTCGAGAGAACTCAGATCGCGCTGGGCGTCGGGCTTGCCGTCGGCTTGATCGTCATCGCCGCCGGCATGTTCGGCGCCCGTTCTATCCTTATGTGGATGGGAGGCTCCGCCGAATTTGTCGATACGGGAGAGCGCTATTTGCGCCTTCGGTTTGTGGCGATGGCTTTTTCGATTCTTATCTTTGTATTTCACGGGTTTCTTCGCGGCATTGGAGACGCGAGAACGCCGATGGTGCTTACCGTCATCGGCAACGCCGTCATGGTCGCGTTGACCTACGGCTTGGCTTTCGGGCATTGGGGAATGCCCGAGCTTGGTCTTGCCGGCGCCGGCTGGGCGATGCTGATCGGTGAAGCGATCGGACTTCTCGGTTGTTTGTATGTATACTATATCCGTGCAGGCAAGAGATTCGGCACGTTGCGAATCGTGCGGCCGGAGTCGTCGGAGCTGCGTTTAATTGCTGCGGAAAGCGGCAAGCTGGGCGTGCAGGAATTTGCGATGAGCGCGGCGATGCTTATCTTTACGAGGTTCGTCATGGAGCTTGGCACGGCGGCGGTTGCGGCGAACGAGATTGCGCTTAATGTCATGTCGTTTGGATTTATGCCTGCTTTCGCGTTCGGTGCGACGGCCACTATACTGGTAGGTCAGGAGATCGGCAGAGGAGCGCCTTTCTTGGCGCGAAAGCTGGGGACCGAGACGGCCAAACTGGGGAGCATTTTAATATTCGTCCTTGGGGTTGTGGAGTTTATTCTTGCGGAACCGATCGCGAAAGTGTATTCGAACGACCCCGAGGTGTACAAGCTGACTTCGGATCTTATACGCGCTTCCGCTTTTCTGCAGCTGTTTGACGGACTCTATAACTTTTACGCCGGAGGATTAAGGGGGATCGGAGATACGTCATTTCTGTTGAAGACGTCGCTCGTATTGAACTGGCTCGTGTTTGTTCCGCTCGCTTACGTGTTTATGTTTGTTTTTGATTTCGGCAGCTACGGTGCTTGGTATGCGCTTTATACGTTCCTCACGTTATTCGCCCTCGTGTTGATGATCCGGTACTACCGGGCGGATTGGGCGAACATTCGATTGAAGGAAGCGCAGCCGGAATCGAAGGCGGAACCGAATTAATCGTGTCAGCAAACCTGCCAACAACGCCCTTTTCCTTCAAATTCAGTATTGCCAAAGGGATGAGGAACGATTATAATTCGATTCATTATTGCTTATTTTTCATTAGGGGGTATTTCATTTGATATTTACGGTAAAAAAGACAGGCTTTATCGCTTTTATATTGCTGCTCGGCATGATGCTCGTATTGAGCGCGTGCGGGAGCAAGGACGCCGACGAGAACAACGGATCGGGCGAAGTCACCGGGCCTGCCGCGGAAACTCCGCAAGCCGAGGAGCCGGCGGCCGAGCCGACGCTGCTTGACAAAATTAAGGAATCCGGCAAGCTTCGTCTCGGGACGAGCGCCGACTACCCGCCTTACGAATTTCACAAGCTGATCGAAGGCAAAGACACGATCATCGGCTTCGATATTGAAATCGCAAAGGCGATTGCGGCCGATTTGGGCGTCGAGCTTGAAATTACCGACATGGGCTTCGACGGATTGCTCACCGCGCTGCAGTCCGGCAACATCGACATGGTTCTCGCGGGCATGACGCCGAACGAAGAGCGCTCTAATGCCGTCGACTTCTCCGATGTATACTATACGGCGGTTCAGAAAGTAATCGTTCGGGCGGAGGATAAAGACAAGTACAAAACAATCGACGATTTGAAGGGTCTTCAAGTAGGCGCGCAATTAGGCGCCATTCAAGAAGGCATTGTGAAAGAACAAATGCCGGAATCGAAGCTTCGTTCCTTGACCAAGCTTCCGGATCTGATTCTTGATTTGAAATCGAAGAACGTGGAAGCCGTCGTCGTGGAAGAACCGGTTGCGGCGGCGTACATCGGCGCCAATCCGGAGCTCGTCATTTCCGATATCCAGCTTCAGCAGGACGAAGCGGGTTCCGCGGTCGCTTTGCCGAAAAACTCGCCGGAGCTCGTCGAAGCGGTTAACGCAACGCTCAAGCGCCTTGCGGACGAAGGCAAAATCGCTCAGTTCGTAACGGAAGCGACGAACGCGATGGAAAACGAAAAGCCGGAGTAAGCAGTTCTTTGCAGCCGGTTCTGTTAAGAAACTTTATGAATTTCAATGTTATAATAAGAGTCAGGAGGGGGCAGCGAATACCCGCTGCGCCCCTTTTTTGTGTATTTTTCGGAGGTGAGGAGCGCTTTGTCCACTTGGCAATGGATCGTGCAAATATTTCGTGATTACCACCAGTTTTATTACGACGCGATCAAAATTACGCTCATGATAGCGGTTGTTGCTATTATTTTAGGCGTGGTTCTCGGACTGCTGGTGGCGTTGGTGCGGTTATCGCGGTTTCGAGCGTTGAGGTTCGCGGCCAGCGCTTATATCGACTTCATCCGGTCGACGCCGGCGATCGTTCAAGTTTCTTTCTTCTACTTTGGGTTGGCTCCGCTGCTCCCGAAAATCCCCGATATCGGCGCGCTGCCTTCGCAGCTGTTTTACGGCGCGATTGCTCTCGGGATCAACTCTTCGGCTTATGTCGCTGAAATTATGCGGGCGGGCATCCAATCCGTCGACAAAGGGCAGATGGAGGCGGCTAGGTCGCTAGGCATGCCCCAGCGAATGGCCATGAGACATATCATTATCCCTCAGGCCGTGAAGAATATCATCCCCGCACTTGGGAACGAAGTCGTCGTCGTAACGAAGGAAACGGCGGTCGTCTCCATCGTCGGCGTGGCCGACCTCATGTACGCCGCGGGCATCGTTCGCAGCATTACGTTCCGGGGGTTGGAACCGTACCTGATTGTAATGGTATTCTACTTTGTCATCGTCTTTACGTTATCCAAGCTCGTAGGACTGCTTGAAAGGAGGATGCGCGCGAGTGATTAAAGTGAACGATTTGCACAAGCGTTTCGGCAAAAATACGGTATTGACCGGAATTCACGCCGAAATAGCGAAAGGCGAAGTCGTCGTCGTCATCGGGCCGAGCGGCTCCGGCAAAAGCACGTTCCTGCGCTGCTTGAACTTGTTGGAGACGCCGACCTCCGGGGAGATCGAGTTCGACGGCGTCCGTCTGACCTCGAAGAAAACCGACATCAATCAACTCCGACAGCGGATGGGGATGGTGTTCCAGCAGTTCAACCTGTTCCCGCATCTGAAGGTAATGGATAACATTACGATCGCCCCGATGAAGCTGAAGGGACTTTCCCGCGACGAAGCGGAAAACATTGCTCTGGAACTTCTTCGCCGCATCGGACTCGAAGACAAAGCGAACGCTTATCCGTCGCAATTGTCCGGTGGCCAAAAGCAGCGCATCGCGATTGCGCGCGCGCTTGCGATGCAGCCGGCGGTGATGCTGTTCGACGAGCCGACGTCGGCGCTTGATCCCGAGATGGTGGGAGAGGTGCTCGATGTGATGAAGAAGCTGGCGAAGGACGGCATGACGATGGTCGTCGTCACGCACGAGATGGGATTCGCGCGTGAAGTGGGCGATCGCGTGTTGTTTATGGACGGCGGCAAAATTGTGGAGGAGGCTCCCCCGTCCCAGTTGTTCGCCTCTCCGGAGCATCCCCGGACGAAAGAGTTTCTTAGTAAAGTGTTATGAATACTACCACCACTTACTTTCGCTCATGCTCCAGTTGAAGTGGGGGTTTCTAGTCATCAACACCTCATTTTCAGGTAGATCAAGAAGAGCTGATTCATCTCACCACTTATAGAAGTGGGAGTCCTCTCGGCTGATTGGATAGATTAGAGTGTGGTTATAATGCGGGGTATGCATACTCCGCATTTATTGCGTTTAACACAAAGTGCCGAGCCCCGAGATGAATTGAATGCAGAGGTAAAATTTGCCACTAGGTGTCGAGTTCGAATCTTCGTTGAAATGCAGCGGTAAAAAGTACCACAGCATTCGCCGGATCCTGTGCAAAAGTGCGGTTGGACAGATCTCAGCGGCTAAGTTACCTCTGCGTACGGCGACGACTGCGTGGCGAAATTCCAAGCGATGGCATGGCAAGCGCTCTACAACACCATCACCGGCACCGGCTGCGGCGCTTCGATCCGCAGCTGCCGCTCCCCCCGGATAACCTCCAAGCATTCGTAGCGTTCGCCGCCAAGCGCCCTGCGAACGCTCTCCATCGCCGTATGCGGATTCAGTCCCCCGCAAGTGTACACGTCCAGGCTCGCATACCCGTGTTCGGGGAACGTGTGTATCGACAAGTGAGACTCCGAAATGACAACGACTCCGCTTACACCGAAAGGTTCGAATTGATGGAACGATACTTCCCGAATATCGCCGCCTGATTCAAGCGCCGCCTCGACCATTATTTTTTCCACCGGTTCCCGAAGAGACAACCGTTCAGGAGGACACCCCCACAATTCCACGATCAAATGCCTGCCCTGCGTCTCCATAACAGTCCCTCCCGAAGGGTCAGATTGGTTGCATTTATTTTGGTTTAACCCGCGGAAAGCTATTCATCGTTACAAACCCAGCCTCGGCATATCCACATGATCGTCACCCCTTTGGTCATACTACAGAAATAGCAACGCTTCATTGCGGAGGTCGTCTGATTTGCAAATCAAGATGCTGACATTCAATATTCACCACGGAAGAGGAGCGGACCGCAAATTGAATTTGGACCGCATTGAACAGGTGATTCAAGAAAGCAAGGCGGATTTGATCGGACTCAATGAAGTGGACAACTCCTTCTCCAGAAGAAGCGGCTACTTGGATCAACCGTTATGGCTGTCGGAGCGATTGAACATGGATTACGCATTCGGGGCGTCCGTTTCATTACAGTCTAAAAATAACGCTTTTCTCAGGCAATACGGCAATGCTTTATTGTCCCGTTACCCGATTGTAACTCACTCGAATCATCCGTTCCCGACGAACAGAGGGATATTTGAAGGCAGGGCGCTACTCGAAGCCGACGTGCAGTTGCCGGAGCAGCGCCTGAAAGTGTATGTCACCCATCTAAGCATCAGTCCGTGGAAACGGATCAAGCAAGTCGAGTACGTATTGGAAAAGCGGAAACAAACCGATCTTCCGGCCGTTCTTATGGGAGACTGCAACATGCGCCCGGGAACGCGGATGTGGAGGATGATGTCCGGTCCGTTCGTCGATGTATGCCATGCCGCATTAGACGCTCCCTGCCGCACGTTCCCTTCGCACATGCCGAGAGTACAATTGGACTATATTTTTGTCAGCGAACATTTTCGAATCGAATCGGTCGAAGTTTTTCATTACGCCGGCAAAGCGTCGGACCATATGCCCGTCAAAGCGGCGTTAACGGTAAGAGGCCCGCAGGCTTGAATGCATTTCTGCGGCTTGGAGACATACTTTATGTAAACCAAATTCCAATGAGGGATCGATATTTATGAAAAAGGTCATCATGCTGCTTGTAGATTCGCTTATGCCCGATATTTTGGACGACGCCCTCCGGCACAAAACGGTTCCCGCCTTGCAGTTTCTAATAGACCGGGGCAGGTATTGGCCGAACTGCGTGACGGTGTTTCCCACAATGACGGCGTCGGTCGACAGCTCGCTGCTGACGGGGGAATATCCGGACGCACACAAGGTGCCGGGTTTAATATGGTATGACCCTGAGCGCAAAGAAATCGTCAATTACATAAATGGCTTCTGGTGCGCCAAGCAGCTGGGATTCCACAATTGCATCCGCAATGCTCTGTACAATTTGAACGAGAAGCACTTGAGCAAACAAGTAACGACGATCTTTGAGGAACTCGCCGCCCGGGGGAAAACGTCGGCTGCCATCAACGCGATGATTCACCGCAGTGTAAACAAGCATCCCGTCAAGCTGCCGTTTCCGGTCGATCTTGCGACCGGATTTCGGCTTCGCGGCGACGTTTCCGGTCCCGAAGTGTTGACGTTGGGGAAATTGGTCGAATCCGGATCGGAGCACATATCGGAAGGCAATATCCCCCGGCGTTATTCGAAATTCAGGCGCAACTTGGGAGTTAACGACAGTTACGCCGTCCACGCGGCTAAGGCGCTCGTCCGATCCGGCGATCAGCCGGATTTTATGCTCGTATACTTGCCGGACAACGATCATACGGTACACATACGAAATCCCGCTCATGGGGAAGGGTCGTTGATTAAAGTCGACCGGCAAATCCAGGATTTGTTGAATGAGTTCGGAACGTGGGACGACGCGATCGATCAATGCGTGTTCATCATTATCAGCGACCATGGGCAAACCCGAATCGGCAGCGGGAAGGAGTACAACATCGATCTTGATTTGCTGCTGCAATCGTTCCGCGTACTCCAGCTTGGGGAACCGGTGCGGGATCAAGAGCTGGCGGTCGCGAACAATGAACGCATGGCGTATATATATCCGTTGAAACCGGACATAGAGCAGGAACTCATACGGCACCTCGTAGCGGAATCGCGGCTCGACATCATTGCCTGGAAGGACGGGAAAGGGGTTCGGGTGAAAGAGGGCGGATCGGCGAGGGAAATGTATTTCGAGCCGGGCGGTCGCGTTTCGGATGTGTACGGCAGAAATTGGAATATCTCCGGGGAATGGAAGGTGCTGGATTTGACGGAAGGGGAGGAGCGTGTGGAGTACGGCGATTATCCGGACGTTCTATCCAGGCTGTACGGCGCGCTGTATTCACAAAACATTCCCGTCATCGTGACGACGACCCGGCCGCGGTATGAGCTGAAAAGCAAATTTTATCCGACACACTTGAACGGGGGGAGCCACGGTTCGCTTCACAAGTACGATTCGCTCGTTCCGCTCATCGTGGCCGGTACCGACCATCCTGTCAATGAACCGCCTCGTTTGGTCGATATGAAGCATTTTGTCGTCGAATTATTCGAAGATTCTAGAATTTAACAAGTTTTCACGAAGTGAAAGGAAATTCTAGAATCGCAAGAAAAACTTCCGCTAAATGACGAACCCGCTTCCTGAGTTGCTTCGATAGAAGTTTTTCTTATTCGTGACCGGTGGTGTGTGACAATTCTCACAATTCATGCATAGATTTCTTCCATTATTCACAAAATGAACATGAACTTCAATTGGAATAAGGGAGCAATGTTATGGAATTCCAGAAACAAGGGTTACAGTCCCTGGTTATCGGCATTGACGTAGGCTCGACAACCGTGAAAGCCACCGTTGTGGACCCGGAAAGCAGTCAAATTCTTTGGTCGGACTATCAACGGCACCACACGAAACAGCCGGAGAAAGTGTTGGAATTTCTGATAACGATCGGCAACGAGTTTCCCGACGTCAAGCAGGAAAATATCCGCGTCTTTGTGACCGGCTCCGGCAGCGGTCCGATCGCTCCGCAGATCGGCGCGAAGTTCGTCCAAGAAGTGAATGCGGTTTCGATGGCGGTCGAAAACCTGCACCCCGATGTGGGAAGCGTGATCGAGCTTGGCGGACAGGACGCGAAAATCATCATTTTTAAAGAGAACGAGGAGACCGGCAACAAGCAAGCAATCACCTCGATGAATGATAAATGCGCATCCGGCACCGGCGCCACCATCGACAAGTGCATGATCAAAGTCGGCATGCCGATGGAAGAGGTCGGGAAGCTGCATTTTGACGACAGCAAGCTCCATCACGTAGCGGCCAAGTGCGGCGTGTTTGCGGAAACGGATATCGTGAATCTCGTAAAGAGCGGAATTCCCTCCCCGGAAATTATGTGTTCCCTTGCGGACGCGATCGTAATGCAAAATCTCTCCGTTCTGACGCGCGGAAACACGCTGCGCCATCGCGTTTTGCTGCTTGGCGGTCCGAACACGTATCTGCCCTTCCTTCAGGAATGCTGGCGGCTGCGTATTCCCCAAACTTGGGCGGACCGGGGATATGAGTATCCGAAAGACGTGCCGATTGAGGAATTGATTTTCGTTCCGGAAAATTCGCAGTATTATGCGGCCTACGGCGCCGTGCTTTACGGAATGCACGAACCGGCTGGAGTAGGAGTGTACACGGGACTGGAAGCCCTCAAAGAATTTATTGCGCACGGCCGGAAAGCGAAGCTCGGAGAAAATGCGGGCCCCGCACTGACAAGCAATGTGACGGAATTGGACGATTTCCGCCGGCAATACAGCATTCCGCGCTTTACGCCGGCAACGTTCCATGAAGGTCAGAAAATTAGAGCGGCCATCGGTCTGGACGGGGGATCCACATCGTCGAAAGCGGTATTAGTCGATGAAGATGGAACGATCCTTCTTAAAGAATATCAGTTATCAAAAGGCAACCCTCTGGAAGATACGAAAGAGATGTTAATGCGGATTCAAGATAAGGTGCGTCAGCAAGGCGCGGAGCTGGAAATCATGGGTTTCGGCGCCACCGGTTATGCGGCGGACGTTCTCGAGAAGACGTTGAAGGCGGATGTCAACATTGTGGAGACCGTCGCCCATATGATGAGCGCCGTACATCAATTCGGCGATATCGATGTCATCTGCGATATCGGCGGCCAAGATATTAAAGTGCTGTTCATGAAGAACGGGGATATCCGCAACTTTAAGCTGTCCAATCAATGCTCGGCCGGCAACGGAATGCTGCTGCAAGCGATGGCGGACCAATTCGGCATTCCGATTCAGGAATATGCGGATACGGCCTTCAGCGCGGATCTCAGTCCGAAATTTTCATACGGATGCGCAGTGTTTTTGGATGCGGACCGGGTGAACTTCCAGAAGGAAGGTTATTCGAAAGAAGAGCTCTTGGCCGGTCTTGCTCTTGTCCTGCCGAAGAACGTATGGCAGTATGTCGTGCAAATTCCGCGCATGTCCGAGCTGGGAAGAAAGTTCGTGCTCCAGGGAGGAACCCAGTATAATTTGGCTGCCGTCAAAGCGCAGGTCGATTACATCAAGCAGCGTGTTCCCGACGCGGAAGTGTATGTGCATCCGCACCCGGGAGAAGCGGGAGCGATCGGCGCCGCGATGGAGACGCTGCGTGTCGTGAAGCGCCGGGGATATTCCACGTTCTTAGGTCTCGATTCCGCGATCGGGCTGCGCTATGTGTCCAGAAACGACGAATCGACGCGCTGCAATTTTTGTCCCAACAACTGCAGCCGCACCTTTATCGACTCCGAAACGCCGGACGGGAATACCGCGCGTTACATTTCCGGCTTTTCCTGCGAGAAAGGGACGGTCGAAGATAAAGAAGCCGTCGTCAAATTGACGAGGGAGCGGCAGGAGCTGAAAAAGCATTACCCCAATCTGGTCGATTATGAGGCTCGCCGGATGTTTCAGCATTTCTACGATCCGGAACCGCTGCCCGAACCGGAGACGGCCGTCACGGACAAACAATTGAAAAGGGGCTTGTTCGGTGTAGGCGGGACGCGCAGCGTCGCATTCCGGCGGCAGTTTCAACGTTCGTCCGCCGATGCTGTGGAGCGGCGGCAGCGCATTCGCGTCGGAATTCCTAAAGTGCTGAACATTTGGTCGACCGCTCCCTTCTGGAGGACGTATTTCGAGACGCTCGGCATAGGGCAGAAAAACATAGTGTTCAGCGACTATACAAGCGAGGAAATGTGGCAGGAGGGCGGCAAATACGGCTCCATCGATCCTTGCTATCCGTCCAAGGTGGCTCAAGCGCACGTTCACAATCTATTGTTTAAGCATCATGACAAAATGCCGCTCGATTACATCTTTTTCCCGTGCATTACCCATATCCCGACTCACTTGCACAACGTGATGGATTCCACCAGCTGCCCGATCGTGGCCGGCGCACCGAACGTGATCAAGGCGGCTTTTACGAAAGAAGTGAACTTCTTCGAGAACAGAGGGATCACCTATTTGGATCCGGCGGTCACCTTCACGGAGCCGAACATGATGAAGAAACAGCTGTTCGAGGCGTTTGCCGATCATCTTCAAATTACGGAAGACGAAAGCGACTTTGCCGTCGATGAAGCATGGAAGGCGATGGATCTGTTCGACGCCGAGATGCAGGAGAAGGGCCGGACAATCTTGGAGCAGATGGAAACCGAGAACCGTCTCGCCATCTTGATGATCGGACGCCCGTATCACTCCGATCCCGGTCTGAATCACGGCGTTTTGGAAGAATTTCAGGTGCTGGGGTACCCGATATTGTCCATGCGCTCCATCCCCAAGGATGAAGCGTGGCTGAGACGGTTTTTCAGCGACGACCTGAAGAGCGGAAGAGTGGAATACGCATTGGAAGTTAGCGACGTATGGCCCGAAAACTTCAGCTCGAACAGCGTGCAGAAGGTATGGGCCGCCAAGTTCGCCGCGCGTCACCCCAACGTGGCGGTGCTGGATTTGTCGAGCTTCAAATGCGGACACGACGCTCCGACGTACGGATTGATCGACTCGATCATAACGGCGGCGGGCACGCCGTTCTCCGCGCTGCACGACATCGACGCGAACAAGCCGACCGGCTCGATAAAAATCCGCGTCAAGACGTATGCCCACAGTCTCGGGCTGCATGAAGAGCGGCTGCAGGATTTGGCCCGGAAGAAGGCGGAGCTTCAGCAGCTCATCGAGCAAAAACGCGCCGAACTGCTCGCAACGCAGCGGGACGAGCAAGCCGGGATTATTTAAAACCATAAATAAGGAGGAAGCGAACGATGGCTCTTGACAAACGAGATATCGATGATGATGTCGTCATTGGCATTGAGGAAAAACTGAAGTTGTTTCAAGAGGAACAGGAGAAAGCTTTAGGATTGAATCAGAAAAATCAATGGTTTGACGCCGTGCCACGACAGTTTTTGGCCAAAGACAAAGCGTCGACCACCATTCTATTCGGCGGTCTCACGATGGCTCACGACTACTTGGTCGAAGGCGCGCTGCATGGTCTCGGCTACCGCGTGAAGCATATGGACTGCCCGGACAACGATTCGCTGCGCTACGGCAAAGAGTTCGGCAACCGCGGGCAGTGCAACCCGACATATTTCACCGTCGGCAATCTGATCAAATATTTGACGCATCTCCGCGACGTCGAAGGCAAGTCTAAAGAAGAGATTGTCGGCAGCTATCTCTTCATTACGAGCGGATCCTGCGGTCCGTGCCGCTTCGGCACGTACGTTACGGAGTACCGGAAGGCGCTTCGCGACGCGGGCTTTGACGGGTTTCGCGTTCTGCTGTTCCAGCAGACGGACGGCTTGAAGCAGGCGACCGGCGGGGAATCGGCATTGAAGCTGGATACGTCGTTCTTCTTGAGCTTCTTGAAAGCCGTTCTGATCGGCGACATATTGAACGCGTTGGCTTACCGCATCCGTCCATATGAAGTGGAAGCCGGTTCGACGGACGCCGCCCTTGAGCGCTGCAAGAAGTATTTGTACGACGCGTTCAGCGGCAATAAGCTCTTGTTGCCTGCGCTGCTCAAATGCCGTAAAGAACTGCTGGCCGTTAAGGTTGACCGGCTGCGCGTGAAACCGAAAGTGAGTATTATCGGCGAGTTTTGGGCGATGACGACCGAGGGAGACGGCAACTACGAGCTGCAGCGGTTTTTGGAAAACGAAGGGGCGGAAGTGGAAGTGCAGTCCGTTACGGCGTGGATTTTGTTCCTCATCTGGTCGGGACGCTACGATACGATGAGGCGCATGAACCTTCGCGAAGCGGATTCCGGCAAACACGGCTTGCAAGGGAAAAATCCGCACATGCGCCTGCGCATGCTGTGGGCGGCCGACCGCGTCGTTCGCCTCATGTTCCAAACATACGCGAGAGCCATCGGCCTGCGAGGGTATCACTTGCCTGACATGGAGGAAATTGCGCGCGTAGCCCATCAGCACTATAACAACCATCTTCGCGGCGGGGAAGGCCACATGGAAGTCGGGAAGCTCATCTTAAACGTGAAGAAACGGAAAGTCAACATGACGATCTCCGTCAAGCCGTTCGGCTGCATGCCGTCTTCCGGCGTGTCGGACGGAGTGCAGTCGCTGATCACCGAGAAATACCCGGACGCCATCTTCCTGCCCATCGAAACGACGGGAGACGGCGCGATTAACGTATACAGCAGAGTGCAGATGATGCTGTTCAAAGCGAAGCAGGCTGCACAGAAAGAATTTGAAGAGGCTTTGCGGAAAAAAGGGTTAACGGCGGACCATCTGCAGAGAATGTCGGTGCGTTCGAAATTTGCTCATCCGCTGCGGACGAGCCGCCATGTCGTTGCGTGCACTGCGGCAAACTTCGTATACGGCGCACGGGGGTTGTTCAACAAGCTTTCGTTCCGCCGGAACAAACAGGAGCTTCAGGGGATATAACTCTTATTCAATGCAAATGATTTAACGCAAATGGCGACCCGTGGGGTCGCCATTTCTTCGCGGGACAATTACCTTCCTACAATGAATGCAAGTCCGTGATGCACCTCCGGAATGGCAATAAGGTCAATTTTTGACCCTATACGTAGGAATAGGGTAAAAAATTGACCTCATAAAGTATAAGTTTTGATTGCGGTGGTTTCTTTGAACGTAGTTCGAACAAGTTTATATCCGTTCACAATTTGTACCGCTAGCCTGCTTTATATTAACAAGTTCAATATTTAATGTTAAAAAAGGATCGCACTTATTTATATTTATTAACGAAAAAAACGGAGCGCCGCACCGTTGCGGCACGTACTCCGTCTTGAAATCTGTAAGGCTATGTACCGCCTCGGCTCGTTCACCGCTGCAAGCTGGTTCTCGGTTCTCTTCTCACGCCTCTGAGCTTTGGATTGCATGTTCCCAACTCGGAAAATAATACAACGCATTTTTTAACAGTTGAGGATGTGTCTGCTTTATTTTCTTCTTGTTAAGCGCATCCCCGCCTTGTCGCAATTTTCTGATCTCCTCAAGAACATCCAAAATGCTCATGTTAGACTCCATGTGTGTCTCCTTTCAGTTGTGGTATTTTGAGGTTACTACCATAGCATGTCCATCATCCGCATCAAATAATCAGAAAATTCAATCTATTTCCCTTATCCTTACATTGGTGGATATTCGTTACAGTTACAGCCGCGCAGCGGGGTTATCCGTTCTACGATATATACGGGTGCGGGGTAATGCGGAGACACTTCCCACACCCGTAACTAGCTTAGCGTACAAGTTTTCACGAATTATCAGCAATTCTAAACTTTCAAGAAAACCTTCCGCCAAATGTTTATTTATAAAAACCGCCGGTGATGCTTCTTGCCGTCGTACGTGAACACGATGCTTTTGCCTTCGACGACCGTCTCCATATGAACCGTGCGCTGCCAGAGCTCGAACACGTTGGGAAGCGTCCGCTCGAGATGCTTCATATCAAGCTCGACGCCTTCGTACGCATGCTTCAAGTACAATTCGCCGTTGCGCAAATAATCTCCGTCTTGGACGTAGATGACCGGAATGCCTCCGTTGATGCGGGAAGCGGCAAGCTGGTTGCGGACGTTCTCCCATGCGTTATCGGTGACCACCCACTCCTGGCCTTTGCGTTCGAAAACAAACAGATCGAGGTCTTCCACCAATTCTTTGGTAAGAAAGTTTCGCAGAAACGAAACATCGTTATCGAGCTCTCTAACCTCGAACATGTGGTCTCTGCCGTACCTCTTTTCGATGTCTTCGAATATTTTGAATCCTAGATAGTAAGGGTTAAGGGTAACGCGGGACGGCACGACGACGGACGAGTTGAGTTTGGAATATTCAATCGTTTCTTCCGGCGTAAGATCCAATTCCCGCATAATGCGGGTATGCCAATACGAAGCCCAGCCTTCGTTCATGATTTTCGTCTCGATTTGCGGCCAGAAGTAAAGCATCTCTTCGTGGAGCACCGACAAGATGTCGCGCTGCCACTCCTCCATGTCCCGAGCGTATCTCTCAATAAACCAAACCAAGTCCTTCTCCGGCTTCGGCGGGAACTTCCTCTTCTCCGGCGTTTCGTTCGCGCCGCCCGCAGCCGCTTCGGCGTCCATCTGCCATAAGTCGTCGTATGGGGACAAAGGCGCCGTCCTTCGTTTCTGGGATTGCGAATGTTCTTGCTCTTTCGGCATCAAGAAACGTTCCGTACGAAACTTGCCGGGATCCACGTTCTCCTGGATGGATAAAGCCGCATCCAAGAACCGCTCGACATTGTCCGTGCCGTAGTCCATCTCGTATTGCCGGATTCTTTCCGCGGTCGAAGCCATTCGTTCCACCATGTCCCGGTTCGTTCGGGAGAAGTGGGCGTTGTTTTTGAAGAAATCGCAGTGCGCGAGCACGTGGGCGACGATCAGTTTATTTTGGATTAGAGAGTTGCCTTCAAGCAAAAAAGCGTAACAAGGATCGGAGTTGATGACAAGCTCGTATATTTTCGATAATCCCAGGTCGTAATGCGTCTTCATGCGGTGAAACGTCTTGCCGAAGCTCCAATGGCTGAATCGCGTCGGCATGCCGTACGCTCCGAATGTGTAAATAATGTCGGCCGGACAAATTTCGTAGCGCATCGGATAAAAATCAAGCCCGAAGCTTCGGGCGACATCGGTTATTTCCGCAATGGCCGATTCCAACGCCTTTATTTCACGCGAGTCCATCGGATGATCTTCACCTCGGTTAGCTGGTTTTCGCAAAAAACGTTCGAAGCGCCTTATGCACCTCTCCTTTTTCCCTGATAATGCAGTATTTGAACCCCGGATTATTCATGCTTCGATAAGCGGACATCAGGGTGCTGTTGCGGTTGTATTGATTCACTTCGCCGTATCCGAACATATTGCTGTGCTTTAACAGCTCGGCTATGAGCTTGACGCACCGGTCGTTGTCGCTCGTCAAGTTGTCGCCGTCGGAGAAGTGGAACGGATAAATGTTGTACTGCGCGACGGGAAATCTCTTTTCGATAATATCAAGCGCCTTCTGGTATGCGGAAGAACAAATCGTTCCGCCGCTCTCACCCTTGGTGAAAAACTCTTCCTCTGTAACTTCTCTCGCTTCGGTATGGTGCGCGATAAAGACGATGTCCACATGCTCATACTTCCGGCGCAAAAACCGGGTCATCCAGAAGAAAAAGCTGCGAGCGACGTATTTCTCGAACGCCCCCATGGAGCCGGATGTGTCCATCATCGCCATGATCGCCGCATTCGAAGCCGGCTTCACCGTGATTTCCCACGTCTTGAACCGCAGGTCGTCGGGAGTTATGTTGCCGAAGCCGCCGATGCCTTGGGTCGTATTGCGGCGCAAATTTTCAAGCAGCGTCCGCTTCTTGTCGATGTTGGCCATCATGCCCTTCTTCCGGACGTCGGTGAAACGGATTTTTTCGGTGGTGAGTTCCTGTTTTTGAGTTTCGCGAAGATTCGGCAGTTCCCAGTCTTCGAACAACACGTTCTCCATCTCTTCGATATCGACGTCGGCTTCATATATGTCCTCGCCGGGAGAATCGCCTGCTCCGTTGCCTGAACCGCTGCCGTCGGCAGAGGCGGACGGATCTCTGCCGAGCACGTCGCCTACTTTCGTATCGCCGTCGCCTTGGCCTACATGTTTGCTTTTGCCATAGTTGTAGCGGAAGCGATATTCGTCCAGGCTCTTCATCGGCACCCGCACTTGCTTGCGCCCGTCGGAAAGAATGATGCTTTCGTCGGAAACGAGATCGGGCAGATTGTTTTTCAAAGCTTCGCGGATTTTTTCTTGATGGCGTGTCTGATCTTGATAGCCTTTGCGATGGAGGGACCAATCTTCACGGGAGACGATAAACAAAGATTCTGTCATGGAACGGGAGCACCTCCTTTTAACTAACAGTATATTCGGGAGAGGTGCAAGAATTGCTGACTAACGCAAATAATAGGAGCGATTCGGTTGGCGGTCAACTTATGACCTTATGTCGTGCCGCCTCCTCCTCCCGCCTCTCCCCTTTCGGCGGCGCAAGAGGCGGGAGTATCGGCAAGGCAAGAAGGCGGTAATTCCGGCGCCGCTGAGTCTATATGGCGCCGCCTGTCAACCCGGCAATGAGCCCGATGACGAACAAGACGGCAAACACGCCGACGATCAGCGAGTTAAACACGGTGCCGAGTATGGAGAATAGCTTGGCTCTATCCTTCTGAAACAGCCCGACGATTCCCAAGATCGCGCCGACGAAAGACAGGATGACGAAGATGAACATCCCGAAGCCCGCCGCTGCGATCGCCCCCAAATTGCCGGGAAGCGGCGCGTCGGGATTCAACGCTGCCGGATCGGTCATAACACCCCCGAACATCGCGGCTATGGCGACCATGCACGCCACGAGACCGACGATGGAGACGATGGAGATGATGAATGAAGCAATGCCGATGCCCGAATGTTTTTTGTCAGGGGAAGCAATGTCGGCGTCGGAACGGTTCCCGAGGTTATCGTGAGTCTCGTTTGATTTGTTTATCTCGTGCGACCCGTGCTCGTTTTCCATATAAAAGACTCCTTTGCGATGCGAAAGTAATTGAAATTGAGGTTTTCCTTTTTATGAATAATCATATATCATTCTAATGGGTAGTTTGCACCAAAAGAAAGGAGAAGATTTTGATGCTGCGAACATTTTTCACAATAGGGGCCTTCAGCGCGTTGCTCTCGGTGGCGTTGGGGGCGTTCGGCGCACACGGATTGCAATTGCCAGAACGATACGCGGATACGTATCAAACCGCCGCGGAATACCATATGGCTCACTCTCTTGCGCTGCTGATCGTCGGGCTTGCGGGAGATCGCGTGTCCAAGAAACGGTTGGCTGTCTGGGCAGGTCGCCTGTTCATCCTCGGGATTGTGTTGTTTTCCGGCAGTTTATACGTTCTCAGCATTACGGAAATCGGCGTGCTGGGGGCAATAACACCGCTCGGAGGGGCGGCTTTCTTGGCGGGATGGGCATTGCTTGGCGTCTCTGTTTATAAGCCATAGCAAATATTTTGCAAAATTTTCATTATGCAGGAAGGAATTCGTCAAATTACGACAAATACTTACATAGTTAGATATAGATTTACCGATTGCAACGGACCATCGCAGCAGACACAACCGTTGATTCAAGCTTGGGAAGGGGGATGGCCGTGAAAAATACTCGTTTCTATACTCTAATGTTCTCTGTTTCGGCCATCTATTTCGCTGCAATGGCGTTTTGGTTAATAACCGATGACTGGAATTTGCCGGATATTTTGTTTTTGGCGGTTTCGATCGGATGTTTCGTAATTGTGAGTCGAAGACTCATTATCCGCATTCACGAGCGCGCCGACGCGGAAAAGCAGATGGAGCGCCAACTGCAAACGAAAGACGAAGTGTTCTCCTCACTGTTCGATTCCATGCCGATGGCGATTTCCGTTGTCAATCGCGACGGAACGTTCGCAAGAACGAATCCGGCTTCCTATTTGATTACCGGCTACAATCCCGATAACTTCACGGGCAAACCGTTCACCGATTACGTTCACGAGGATTATCTCGACTTGACGGTCGACCGGTTCCGGCGGACGTTGAAAGGGGAAGTTTTGACGTTCGATACCGTAATCCGGAATAAAGACGGTCACAAGGTGGAGCTTCAAGTGACCAGCGTTCCGGTGGCCGACGGGGAGTCCGTTTCGGGAATCATCGCAATATATAATGACGTTACCGCGAAACGCAGAACGGAAGAGCGAATCAAACACTTAGCATACTACGACGATTTAACGGGCTTGCCGAACCGCAGACTGTTCCGGGAATTGTTGACCGAACAGCTTTACTCTCGCAGAAGCGGAAGCGTCTATGTTTTGTTATTGAACATTGACAGGTTCAAGTTTGTGAACAGTTCCTTGGGACAAGATTTCGGAGACGTCCTGCTCTTGCAGCTGGCGGATCGAATTCATCAAAGCGTCGGCGGCAAAGGCGTGACCGCACGCATGGAGGGCGACGAGTTTGCCGTGCTGTACATGGACGATTCGGGAGAGACCGACCCTTCCGGCATAGCGAATGCGATTTTTGCCCAGTTGGAGTCGCCCTTCTCCATCCAGCAATACACTTTGCATATTACCGTCAGCGTCGGGATCGCGGAGTGCGGGACAGCGGGCGATTTCGACGAAACGGAAGTGTTAAAGAACGCGGGGATCGCTCTTTCCAAGGCGAAGGAGAAAGGTAAAAACCATTTCGAGCTGTTCAAGCCGGAGATGAACGAAACGTATGTGAAAAAGTTCAACCTGGAGAACGATTTGCGCACAGCGATTCAGAAAGAACAATTTTTCCTGCTCTATCAGCCTCAATTCCGGATCGAGACGGGGGAAAT
This sequence comes from Paenibacillus alkalitolerans, assembly GCF_016482785.1. GTDB lineage: Bacteria > Bacillota > Bacilli > Paenibacillales > YIM-B00363 > Paenibacillus_AE > Paenibacillus_AE alkalitolerans. The sequence goes on from NZ_JAEMXM010000004.1 coordinate 265,595, forward strand.
GATCGGGACCGAAGCATTGATTCGTTGGCGCCACCCGGAGCGCGGAGTCGTCTCTCCGGGCGAATTTATTCCCATTGCCGAAGAAACGGGTTTGATCGTTCCATTAAGCGAGTGGGTTCTTCGAGAAGCGTGCAGGCAAAATAAAGCTTGGCAAGATCAAGGATTTCCGGCGGTTCCGGTATCCGTCAACTTGTCCATGAGACAGTTCTTGCAGCCGAATTTGACCGAGAGAATCGCCGAGTTCTTGGATGAAACATCGCTCAGTCCCCAATACCTGGAGCTTGAAATAACGGAAAGCATGACGATGGACGTTGAATTCGCCACAGCCGCGTTAATGAGTTTAAAGAGGCTGGGCATCCGGATATCCATCGATGATTTCGGAACGGGCTATAGTTCTTTGAATTACTTGAAAAATTTTCCCGTGGACAAGCTTAAGATAGACAGAAGCTTCGTTCGCGATATTTTGGAAGACCCGCATAACGCCGCCATCGTCCGCACTATCATCACGATGGCCCATCACATGAAGCAAACCGTGATTGCAGAGGGAGTCGAAACCCAGGAACAGCTCGGTTTCTTGCGCCGGTACGCATGTGACGAGATTCAGGGATATTTGATGAGTCCTCCGGTTTCCGAGGACAAGATCAGGAATCTTCTGCAGGCTTGGAAAGAAACGGCCTCAGGCCGCGTCTGACTATGTACATATGAGTAGGAGCCCGCTCAATCCCAGAGTCGGGCTCCTTCAATTTTTTAGATGAAGTACGGACCGCCGTAGTAACCGGTTCCCGGATATCCATACCACGGGTATCCGCCGCCGTAACTGTACGCGTAAGGTCCGTAGACGTAAGGGCTTGCGCCTATCGCGGCAAGGTCGAACAGCACCAGCGGCAGCAACGCTTTCGTTTTCACGGTTTTTCCTTTCCCGCTCCGCAACAGCAATTGATTGCCTTGTATCTTGACGAGCTTGCCCGACACAAGGGTGCCGTCCTTTTTACGTGCGATGACATGCTTCCCTACCAGACTTTTGACTTGCTGCTTCGTAACGCCTCTCTCCAAAATGTATCCCTCCCTCAAGTAAGCTCCATTTAGCGTATTCTCCTACTTTTCGGCTGTGTGGATGCCTGTCCCCGAATGCGAAAGTTTATGTCGCGAACAAATTGCTCATGCTGCCGGTCCTAAACTCCGCACGGACGAAGGCGTACCGCCATACAATGAAGAAAACCGTCAAAATCGCCGGGAAAGGAGTCGGTTCCAAAGCCATGATAAGAATGGTCCCGATTGAAATACAAGGACACACCGCAGTCGGCATTGAAGTGAAATTGCCTAAGACAAATTTGGTTGCCGTGACTACCGATAAAGGTTATATCATGTGCGGAGCGCTTGATGTCGCGCTGCTGAACGACCGATTGAAAGACCGAGGCATCGTCGCCGCCCGGGCTGTAGGGGTGAAGACGTTGGAGGAGTTGTTGGATGCGCCTTTGGAATCGGTGACGCACGAAGCGACAAAACTAGGGGTAACACCGGGGATGAAAGGTTCCGAGGCTGTATTAAGGATGCTTTAATACAAAAAGGTGTAGCGGGTTCAACATAACCGCTACACCAACTTAAAATATTATTGAAACAACTTAGGCAGATTGATGTGAAACGGCGGCCGCACGATCCCCTTCTCTGTGATGATGGCTGTAACGTATTCGTTCGGAGTAACGTCGAACGCCGGATTGTATACCTTCACGCCTATGGGGGCGGTGCGTTTGCCGAAGCCTTCGGTAATTTCCCCTTCATGCCGCTCTTCTATCGGAATGTCCGCGCCGGTCGCCGTCGCAAGATCGATGGTCGACAGCGGACACGCTACATAGAACGGTATGCCGTGCGCTTTAGCCAATACGGCGACGCCGTACGTGCCGATTTTATTGGCTACGTCTCCGTTCGCGGCGACACGGTCCGTACCTACGATCACAGCATTGATCCAGCCTTTGGACATCACCATGCCGGCCATGTTGTCCGTTATTAACGTTACGTCGACTCCCGCGCGCATGAGCTCGAATGCGGTTAACCGGGCTCCTTGAAGCACCGGCCGGGTTTCATCCGCAAATACGCGCAGGTTCCAGCCGCGTTCTTTGGCCAGATACAGCGGCGCGAGCGCCGTGCCGTATTTGGCTGTCGCCAACCCGCCCGCGTTGCAGTGGGTCAGAACACCGTAACCTTCCTCAAACAATTCCAACGCATATTCGCCGATTCGGCGGTTCGTCTCCTCGTCTTCCGATTGGATGAGGATCGCTTCCTGCAGCAGCGTTTCTTTTAACGCCTCGGGAGAGACGCCGGCAGCTGCGGCTTCCTGCGCTTTGGCTGCGAGACGGTCGAGCGCCCAAAACAAATTGACGGCCGTCGGGCGCGAGGTTGCCAAATAATCGCGCTGCCGCTTTATGGAGTCAAGCAGCTCCGGCACGTCTCCCGTCTGATCCCGCACTCCCATATATAAACCGTATGCCGCGGCAATCCCGATTGCGGGAGCGCCCCGCACCTTCAACTCCCGGATCGCTTCCCACACGCCGACGGAAGACGATAATTTCAAGTATACGACTTCCTCCGGCAAAAGCCGTTGATCGAGCAGCTCCAAGTGATCGGAGTTCCACCGGACGGACTGCAGCCAACCTTCGTTCATTTGTTTACACGCCTTCCTTCATGGCTGTTTCGCGCCTTGCGATATCCCGAATTTCTTCAATCGAAGACGCCGAGCGATGATGTTTGATGAGCGCTTTACCGATCGCAAGAGCGGTGCGCTGCGCCCGTTCGCGCCGCGACGGGTCTTGAATGCCGTCAATGTCCGCCACATGCGCCAGTCCGATGACGCGGCGAACCATTTTGCAGCCGGCGTAACCGAATGTGTCCTTCAGCAGCTCCGGCAAAAACAGATCCAAATAGCCGGATTCGCGAAGCATGCGGTCCGCGCAATGCTCGGCCCAAAGCCGCCGGAAGCGGGTTTCGAACTCGGTCCACACACCGGCAACCGTGTCCAACAGATAGGAACGGAACTGGTCGAGCCGGTTACCGTCCGCCATTCTCCCGGCTTGAGCCGCGTAGTTCAGAAGCAGATTTGCAATCACGGCGCCGATGTCGAAGCCCATTGGGCCGTAATAAGCAAATTCGGGATCGATCACTTTCGTCGACGAAGGCGTAACAAAGATGGAGCCCGTATGCAAATCTCCGTGCAGGAGCGCCTGAGCCTTCGTCAAGAAGCCATGGCGCAAGCGGGCGACTTCGCCGTGCAGTTGAGTATCCGCCCAAATCGTCTTTACTTCGTCGCGGACCGCCTCGTCAAAGTTGTTCGTTTCCGCATCGGTATACGGGTGGTCGAAAATTAAATCCTCCGTTATTTTGCACAGCTCCGGGTTGGTGAAACGCGCGGCCTGAACCTTCTTATCCTGCTGGTTCATTCCGAAGTCCGACGTGAAAAATAATGTGTTCGCCAAAAATTGCCCGATGTCGGAAGCGAACTGCGGATACATATTGCCGTCGCTTAAACCCCGGCGCATAATGACGTGGTCGCTTAAATCTTCCATCACAGTCAATGCCAAATCCGGCTCGTATTCGTACACTTCAGGGACGAGTCCCGGGCACAATCGGCCTTGGATGATCAGCGCTTCGCTCTCGATGCGCGCCCGGTCCAGCGTCAACGGCCACGATTCGCCTACAACTTTTGCATAAGGAAGAGCCTGCTTCATAATGATGCTGCGTCCGGATTGTTTGTCGCTGATATGAAAAACAAGATTCAAATTGCCGTCGCCGATTTCCCGGCTGACAAGAGCCGCCCCCGGTTCGAACATCCCGGGAATCGCTCTCGCCCGTTCGATCGCTTCGGCTTCCGATAACGGATGGTACTGTGCCATGAGCTTTAACCTGCCTTTTCTATATTGAAACATTTTCTCCATAGTATACGGCATCGTTCCGTCAGATGAAAATAATGCATTCACAAGAAAAACCTCCTCTATATGCGGTCCGGCTTCCTTGAATGCGCATCGATAGAAGTTTTTGTCATAAAAATTTGAAGCGGGACGCAACATAATGGTATGATGAAAAAGGAAGGTGAAAGCGCACGTTATGGTTATTGCTCAGGAGGGAACGGCAATCGGAACGAACGATAAAGTTGCTGCCGCATTAAACAAGCAAATAGCGAATTGGAACGTCCTGTATGTGAAGCTTCACAATTTTCATTGGTTTGTCAAAGGACAGCAATTTTTCACGCTGCATCTGAAGTTTGAAGAATTGTATAACGAAGCCGCACTGCACATCGACGAGTTGGCTGAGCGCGTTCTTGCGATCGGGGGACGGCCGCTTGCCACGATGAAGGAATATTTGGCGGAATCGTCCGTGAGAGAAGCGTCCGGGAACGAGAACGCTTCGGGAATGGTGAGCTCCGTCGCCTCCGACTTCCGAACCTTGATCGGCGAACTGAAACAGGGTATGGAAGCGGCGCAAGCCGCGGGGGACGAAACAACGGCGGATATGCTGCTGGCTATCCATACATCGCTTGAAAAGCACGTTTGGATGCTGACTTCCTTTAACGAATCTTAACGGCACAGAACACCTGCCTCCGCGCGAAGCAGGTGTTTTATTTAACAGGTCATCTACGTCCTTCAAAGTGCCGTTTAGCCGATAGATGAAATAATGCAGCGGCAAAGGCTGCCGCTAGACAACGAGATGGGAGATTCGCCGAAATGTAAGAGGCTCTTAAAGCTTGTTTTTCGGGGAGGAACGATTGATGAATACGAACTTTATCGCCCTGAAGGAATGGGCTTCCGCGATCGAAGCGTTCACGGACGGGCGCCAAATCATCGCTTTGCGCAAAGGCGGGATCCATGAGGAAACGAGAGAGTTCAAGCTCGAAAGCGACTCGTTCTTGTTTTTTCCGGCTTACGAGCATCAGAAGGAGCATTTGATTAAGGAGCAATACCGGCACTATGTGTCCGATGTCATGCGCCGAAGGGCGCCTGACGATCAGACGTTCGAGATCAGAGCGTGGGCCGAAGTCGTCGAAGACGTTCCGATCCGCGATGAGAATCAGTTGAAGGCGATCGACGATTTTCATATATGGACTGACGATTATGCGCAAGAACGTTTGCGGTGGAAACGAACGCAGCCCCTCCACTGCTTGCTGTTGCGCGTTCATGTGCTTGAGCGGCCGGTAACGGTATATAACGATGCCGCGTTTACGGGGTGCAAATCGTGGATTCGATTGGAGCTTCCCGCCGTTTTGCCGGACAGCCGTCCCGCAATGAGCGGCGAAACGTTCAGCAGAACGGTTGCCGACATAAAAAAGAAGCTGAGCGAATTCGAAAGCGGCAACTAGAACGGCTTGGCCAAAATGTCCGCTGTTAATGGTTCCTTGATTGTTACCCTCCAATTATAATAAAATTAAGTATTGAGAATCACTGAGAATCAATTTAGAATGATTATAAGAAGAAAAGAATTCTGGAAGGGGTTTATGAGAATGAGCAATGCGCCTGTGTTGACAATAGAAAATCTTCGATCGGAGATCGAAGGCAAAGAAATCCTTAAAGGATTGTCTTTGGAAATAAAGGGCGGCGAAATTCACGCCATCATGGGTCCGAACGGAACCGGCAAAAGCACATTGGCTTCCGCGCTGATGGGACACCCGAAGTATGAGGTGACCGGAGGAAGCGTAACGCTCGACGGCGAGGACGTGCTTGAGATGGGTGTCGACGAGCGGGCGCTGGCCGGGTTGTTCTTGGCGATGCAGTATCCAAGCGAAATTACGGGCGTGACGAACGCCGACTTCTTGCGCAGCGCGATCAACGCGCGCCGCGGAGAAGGCAACGAAGTTTCGCTGATTAAGTTTATCCGCCAGATGGAAAGCAAGATGAAAGAGCTGGATATGGATCCCCAATTCATGCACCGCTACCTTAATGAAGGCTTCTCCGGCGGGGAGAAGAAGCGCAATGAAATTTTGCAGATGATGATGCTTGAACCGCGCATCGTCATCCTGGACGAAATCGATTCCGGCCTTGACATCGACGCCCTGAAGATCGTAGCGGCTGGCGTCAACGCGATGCGTTCGGCCGAGCGCACCTTCTTGATCATCACCCACTATCAGCGCTTGTTAAATTATATTAAGCCGGATTTCGTTCATGTCATGATGCAGGGAAGAATTGTTAAATCCGGAGGTGCGGAGCTTGCCGAACGGCTTGAAGCGGAAGGTTACGACTGGGTGAAGGAAGAACTCGGAATCGAAGACGAGACGGTAGGCGGAAATGACAAAGATGAATTCGTCGTGCCGATGAATACCACCGCACCGAAATTTTCGTAAGGGGGTGGAGCGATTGACGACGGAAACGCAAGTAATCGACCAACGCACATTTGCTTCCATCTCGGCTCGGAAACAAGAGCCCGCTTGGCTTTCGCAATTTCGCTCGGAAGCATATCAATTGGCGTCCAGGCTTGAATTGCCGAAGTTGGAGAAAACCCGTATCGACCGCTGGGATTTGAGCGGATACGGCGAATACCGCGCCGGCAATCCGGTAAACAGCGCGGAACAGCTGCCGGAGGAGCTGGCGGCGCTTGTCGGGGCCAACCCGAGTCCGAACCTGCTCGTTCAGCACGATTCCGGCGTCGTGTACGTCCGGTTGTCCCAGAAGCTCCAGGATCAAGGCGTAGTGCTGAAGAGCTTGGAAGAGGCGGCGGACACTCACGCGGATCTCGTTCAAAGCTATTTGATGACGGCGGTCAAGAAAGACGAAAATCGATTGACCGCGCTGCATGCGGCGCTATGGAACGGAGGATTGTTCCTCTACGTTCCGAAGAACGTCGTTGTGGAAGAGCCTGTTCAAGCGATCTACTATACCGAATCGGCGGAGGCTACATTCGCGCCGCACGTGCTGATCGTGGCGGAATCCCACAGCTCCGTGACGTACGTTGACAATTATTTGTCATCGGCTTCCGGCCAGCCGCTCGTGCATAACGGCGTCGTCGAAGTGTTCGTCAAGCCGGGGGCGCATGTGAGAGTGGCGACGGTGCACGATCTCAAACAGCACGTGACCGACCTCAATTACCGCCGCGCCGTCATCGAAAACGACGGAAAAATCGAATGGATCATCGGGGAGTTAAGTCACGGCAACGGCATGGCGGATACGCATTCGATATTGAAGGGCAACGGCTCCTTCTCCGATGCGAAAGTGATCGCGGTAGGCAAGGGAGACCAAAAGCTCAACTATACGACACGCGCCGTTCACTTCGGCAAATCGTCGGAAAGCGACATGATCACCCGTGCGGTTATGCGGGAAGAAGCTACGGCGATAATTAACGGGATAACTAAAATCGAGCACGGAGCGACAAAGGCGAACGGCCAGCAAACGGAGCGGGTGCTTATGCTAAGCCCGAAAGCGCGCGGCGACGCCAATCCGATCCTCTTGATCGACGAAGACGACGTAAAAGCGGGCCATGCCGCAAGCGTCGGGCAGGTGAACGCGGAGCAAGTATATTACTTGATGTCGCGCGGCATTTCCCGTGCGGAAGCGGAGCGCTTGATCATATACGGCTTCTTGGCTCCGGTCATCGAAGAGATTCCGCTTGAAGCGCTGCGCGAACAATTCGGAACATTAGTGGAAAGGAAATTGGGACAATGACGCTTTCGGCCATCGAATTAAAGCGGCAGTTTCCGATTCTCCATCAACAAGTGAACGGCCATCCTCTTGTGTATCTGGACAGCGCCGCCACATCGCAAAAACCGCTCGCCGTACTGGAAAAGCTCGAGCGTTACTATAAGGAATACAATTCGAACGTTCACCGGGGAGTCCATACGCTCGGGACGCGGGCGACCGACGCTTATGAAGGGGCGCGAGAGAGGCTCGCCCGCTTCATCAATGCGAAGGAACCGGCGGAAATCGTCTTTACCCGGGGGACAACGACAGCTATCAATATGGTTGCTTGGAGCTACGCGCGGACGGTATGCGGGGAAGGCGACGAAATCGTTCTTACCCCTATGGAACATCATGCGAACCTGATCCCGTGGCAGCAAGCGGCCAAGGCGACCGGAGCAACCTTGAAATATATTCCTCTACGGGAGGACGGCAGCATCGATTTGGCCGAGGCGGAGAAAGTAATCACGCAGCGGACGAAAATCGTGGCGCTGAGCTACTTGTCCAACGTGCTCGGTATCGTCAACCCGGTGAAGGAGATTATCGCCATCGCGCATCGCAACGGGGCCAAAGCGCTGATCGACGGCGCGCAGAGCACCCCGCACATGAAGGTTGACATGCTGGACCTCGATTGCGATTTCTACACGCTGTCGGGCCACAAGATGTGTGGACCTACCGGGATCGGGGCACTCTATGGCAAGCGGGAGCTGCTTGAGCGGATGGAGCCTGTCGAGTTCGGCGGCGAAATGATCGATCACGTCGATTTATACGAAGCGACTTGGAAGGAGATCCCGTGGAAATTCGAAGCGGGAACGCCGATTATCGCCGGAGCGGTAGGACTGTCGGCGGCTATCGATTTCCTCAACGAAGTCGGGCTCGACGACATCGAGAAGCATGACAAGATGCTTGCGGCTTACGCTTACGACCGGTTGTCCGGCATGGAGGGCGTCACGATCTACGGCCCGAAGGAAGGCAGAAGCTCGCTCGTCACGTTCAACTTGGATGATGTTCATCCTCACGATGTCGCCACCGTACTCGATGCGGAAGGCGTAGCGGTGCGTGCGGGCCATCATTGCTGCCAGCCGCTAATGCGCTGGCTTAAAGTGACGGCGACCGCACGGGCAAGCTTTTATCTCTACAACACAGAGGAAGATATCGATCGGCTCGTCGCATCCCTACAACGAGCAAAGGAGTATTTCTCTCATGCAATTGGATGATCTGTATCGCAGAGTCATCATGGATCACTATAAAAATCCGCGAAACCAAGGCGTCATCGAAGACGGAACCGTTACAGTCGACCTGAACAATCCGACGTGCGGCGACCGGATTTCGCTTCAGATGCAGTTCCAAGACGGTGTCGTCGCGAATGCGAAGTTCAAGGGCGAAGGCTGCTCCATCTCCATCGCCTCCGCATCGATGATGACGGAAGCTGTTAAGGGGAAGACGCTGGCAGAAGCGCTCGAGTTAGCGGACCGGTTCTCGGGTCTTATGAAAGGCGAATCCGTCGAGTTTGACGAATACGAAGATATCGAAGCGCTTAGCGGCGTCAATAAATTCCCCGCTCGCATCAAATGCGCGACGCTGGCGTGGAATGCGCTTCGCAAAGGCGTAGAAAGCGGAAAGAACGAGTAAAGGTTTGGTTTATAGAGTACAAAATAAGGAGGTTGAATGGTAATGGCGAAGCAAATGCCGGAAATAGGCGAGTACAAATATGGTTTTCGCGACGAGCATAAAGCGGTGTTTCAATCAGGCAAAGGTTTGAATCCGGAAATTGTTCGAAGCATCTCCAAGATGAAGAACGAACCGGAATGGATGTTGGAGTTTCGTTTGAAGTCGCTCGAGCAATTCAACAAGATGGCTATGCCGCGTTGGGGCGGAAATCTTGACGAGCTCGATTTCGACGACATCCAGTACTATGTGAAGCCGTCCGAGAAGCAGGGCAAGACTTGGGAAGAGGTTCCCACGGAAATTAAGGAAACGTTCGACAAGCTCGGCATTCCGGAAGCGGAACAGAAATTTCTGGCCGGCGTCTCGGCTCAGTATGAATCCGAAGTCGTCTACCACAGCATGCAGAAGGAACTCGAAGATCAAGGCGTTATCTTCATGGACACGGATTCCGCGCTGCGCGAGCATCCGGAGCTGTTCAAGAAATATTTCGGCACCGTCGTCCCTCCTGCCGACAATAAGTTTGCGGCATTGAACAGCGCCGTATGGTCCGGCGGCAGCTTCATCTACGTGCCGAAGGGCGTCAAGTGCGAAATTCCGCTGCAGGCTTACTTCCGCATCAACTCGGAAAACATGGGTCAGTTCGAGCGCACGCTCATCATCGTCGACGAAGGTGCGTTCGTCCATTACGTCGAAGGCTGCACGGCGCCGATCTACAGCACCAACTCTCTGCACAGCGCGGTCGTGGAAATCCTCTGCTTGAAGGATTCCCGCTGCCGATATACGACGATCCAAAATTGGGCTCCGAACATCTTCAACCTCGTCACGAAGCGCGCGGTTGCAGAAGAGAACGCCACAATGGAATGGGTCGACGGAAACATCGGCTCGAAGTTGACGATGAAGTATCCGGCGGTCGTGCTCAAGGGCCGCGGCGCGAAAGGCATGGTCCTCTCCATCGCGGTGGCGGGCAAAGGCCAGCACCAGGACGCCGGAGCGAAGATGATCCACCTCGCGCCCGAGACGACGTCCACCATCGTTTCCAAGTCGATCTCGAAGCACGGCGGGAAGGTTACGTACCGCGGGTTGGCTTCCTTCGGGCGAAATTCCCAAGGGTCGAAGGCGAACATCAAGTGCGACACGCTGATCATGGATAATCAGTCGACGTCGGATACGATTCCTTACAATGAAATCTTAAACGACAACATTACGCTCGAGCACGAAGCTACCGTATCCAAGGTGTCTGAGGACCAATTGTTCTACCTCATGAGCCGCGGATTGTCGGAAGCCGAAGCGACGCAAATGATCGTAATGGGCTTCATCGAGCCGTTCACGAAAGAGCTGCCGATGGAATACGCGGTCGAGATGAACCGTCTCATCAAGTTCGAGATGGAAGGCTCGATCGGTTAACGCTTGTTGAACAAAAATACGTGTCCGCAGCGGCTTCTTGCCGCTCGGACACGTATTTTTTAACGTTATAATTTAAAAAAATTCTGCTGCAACGTGTGCGTTGGTATTGAACAATTACCGGCTTTTCCGGGCTCTCTTCATCATAAAGAACAGGCCCCCGCACATTGCTAAAATAACAAGTATTGCAAGGATTAATTGTGTATTACCTGCGAGCGCCAACCCACCCATACTCGCATTTACACTTGCTGATCCTCCTCCGCTGCCAGGTGAAGCATGACCATGTTTTTCTTTAAATTTCTCATATTTATTGGCAAGCTCTTGTAATCCCTGTTTAACACCTTTGTCGGCTTGCAAGGTTTGATTTTTTCTTACATCATCGCCGGCGTCAAGCCCGAAATTTTGTTTTTCCGCTCCCACCGATTGCTTATAGTTCTCAAAGTCCTTTACAACAGCCTCCCTTATGTCGTTTGGAACTTTTGCCAACGCTGCACGCCATAATTAACATTAGGACCATTTTTCGAGTCATAACAATGTCGGATCGAACCAAAAGACTGCGCCGACCGTGGCCGCCCAAATGACCGCGATGAGCAGCGACAATCCGCCGAGCAGCATGCCGGCGTTCCCGGAACCGCGCCGGCGGCCGGAATGAACCGCGCCGATAATGAACGCGATGAGACCGAGCACGAGCCCGACGGGTAAAAACAAAATCAGAAGATTGCACAGACATGCGGCGAGACCGAGCCCCCAAGCCGCAGCAGATTGATGAACCCGCTCCATGACGGACATTCTCCTTCCATACGTTGCAAACAGGTACATTTTACCACACGGACGTTGTTTGCGCTTGCCTTTCCCCTTGCATATTTTCCCCTCCGGCTCCAAAACCTAATCCCGTCAACTCATGAAAAGGAGCTGGGGCAATCAATCATGTTCCGCATATCGAAATCGTTATTAATCGTTCTTGCTGCCGCCGTATTCGTGACTTCGTGCGCCGGAGGCAATACCGCGAACAACCGCGACGATGCAACCCAATCGGGTCAAATGGCGGGCGGAATCACCGGACAAGGCGTATATGATCCGAACACCCGCGCCAACAATCCGGATAGGGACATGCTTCCGGGCAACGGCTTGCGTTCTCCCTACCCGCGGCAATCGGTCCGTCCGTTAAATCAAGCGTCGCCGGACGGCGGCGGAACCGGGATGCGAATGCAGCAGCAGGGAACCGTCATTCCTTATTTCAATATGGAAGACGGCCAGTATATTGCTGCCGAAGCTCTTGTGCAATTGCTCGAATATAAGAACTCGCAGTTTGACGCCGACACGAATGAAATGCAAGTAGGCGACACCGACGTGTTTTTGCGGCTTCGCGCAAACTCCAAGGAGGCCGAGCTTGCAGGCGCTCCAGTTACGCTCTCCGCGCCTCCGAAGATGGTCGAAGGCAAATTGATGATCCCGAAATCGGCGGTCATCGATTTGTTCCAAGAAGAGATGGTGTTCGACGTTACTCCGGAAGGTCTCGTTGTCTACCCTTCCGACGGTGCGGATGCAGGCGGCACTGAAGATGCCCAAGGTCAAACCGTTGATGACGGGCTTGATTTCGCTGACGATCCCAGCGATCCTTTCAAGGGCGACGAAGATGCGGAGGGCGTATTCCTCAACGAATCCGAATTGCCGCCGGGAGAAGCCGTGCCTGCTCTAAAAAACATCAATATGAACAGCTTGATTCGCACGGCTAAGAGGTATTTGGGCGTTAAGTACCGGTTCGGCGCAGGTCCTTACCCAAGAACGAACCGGTTTGACTGTTCGTCATATACGCGGTATGTATTCGCAAAGTATGGAGTCAGTCTTCCCCGCACGGCAAGACAACAAATCAGAGTAGGGAATACGGTGTCGCGAAAAAGTTTGCGCAGAGGCGATTTGTTGTTTTTCTATGTGCCGGGACGGTTCAAGTCGAATAAAACCGCGGGTCACGTGGGGATATATATGGGCAACGGAAGAATGATCGACGCGAATACGGGACCGAAGAACGGAGTTCAAATCCATAACATCAATAGCGCCTACTGGAAAAGAACGTTCCTCCGGGCAAAACGAGTTGCATATTGACGGCGGAGAAAGCCTTCAACCGATTGCGGTTGAAGGCTTTCTCTCCGTTAGCCGACTTATTCAAGTGGGTTCCATGGGCCGGTTTGCGCGCCTTTCCATTCGGATCCGTCCTCCCACACCTCTTTCTTCCAGATCGGCACGATTTGCTTGAGCCGCTCGATCGCGTACCTGCTCGCTTCATAGCAGGTTTCCCTGTGAGGCGCGGACACGGAGATGACGACGCTCGCTTCCTCGACATTCACCCTTCCGATTCGATGAGTGATGGCGCAGCGCGCCCCCTCCCACTTCTGGGCGATTTCGTTGCCGATTTGCTCCATCGCCTTGAGCGCCATCGGCTCATATGCTTCATATTCAAGCAGCACGGTTCGTTTCCCGTGCGTCCATTCCCGCGTCGTACCGATAAAAGCGAGCGTCGCACCGTGCTCCGGGCGGATCGTCTTGGCGGTCACTTGTTCTATATCGATTTTCCCGGTTGTGATAGTATACATGCCGTTCCCCGTATCGCGTTTCGATTCCACTTCTGGTCTCCCCGTTTCAAAAAAAGTTTGCCATGTACGAAAGCATACCATATTAGATCCAAGAAGCGCATGATTGTTCCTACATTCGTTGCCTGAAATGTGGTACACTGATGGGAATAACGCTGCAAAGATAGGAGGGGTCAGCCATGCCGTTGCCGCTCACCGACCGATTCGGCCGGGTGCACGATTACTTGCGTATTTCCGTTACGGATCAATGCAATTTGCGCTGCCTCTACTGCATGCCTGAAGAAGGCTTGGAGTTTATGGAGAAGAGCCGTTTGTTGACGGCGGACGAGATGAGATCCATCGTCGCCGCCGCGGCCAAGCTCGGCATCCGCAAAATACGAATCACGGGCGGCGAACCGCTCGTGCGCAAAGATATTGTAGAAATTGTAGAAGCGGTCGCTTCCGCGCCGGGGATCGAGGACGTTTCCCTTACAACGAACGGCCTGCTGCTGGCCTCGAAAGCGGAAGCCTTAAAGAAGGCCGGTTTAAGACGCGTCAACATTTCTCTTGATACGCTCGATCCGGCCAAATTCGTCATGATCGCCCGCCGAGGCGACCTCGCGAAAGTGACCGAAGGCATTCGCGCGGCGGCGGAGGCCGGGTTTTCGCCGATCAAGCTGAACTGCGTGCTGTTAAAGGGCATCAACGAGAGCGAAATCGCCGATTTTTTACGGATGTCGCATGAGAAGCCGCTGCACGTCCGTTTCATAGAATATATGCCGATCGGCCATGCTGACGAGGGATGGCGGAGCTTGTATTTGCCGCTTACGAAAGTGCTGGAGGTTGCCGGAGGCATGCCGTGGGCGTTCGAACGCATACCCGATGTGAAAGGGAACGGCCCCTCGGAGGATTGGCGCTTTGAAGGCGCTGCCGGCTCCTTCGGACTCATTCATCCGATCAGCGACCGCTTCTGTGAAAATTGCAACAGGCTGAGGCTGACCGCGGACGGTTATCTGAAACCATGTCTGTATTGGGTCGACGAATTGTACTTGAAACCGTATGTCGGCGACGAAGAGGCGCTGACCGACATATTTTATAAAGCGATGGCTATAAAGCCTCTCAACCACGAGATGGCGTCAAAGCTGTCCGGAGAAGTCCAGACGCATGTGCCGACGAACCGGCGCATGTCGCAAATCGGGGGATAACTGAGGCGGTGGCGGGGTCGGGTATGTCTGACGAAAAGATAACGTTTGTCGTTCTGCACACGAACGATCTTCACAGCACTTTCGAAGCCATGCCTAGCATTCGGACGTTCTTTGAAGCGTGGCAGCGGCGCATTCCGCCCGGGCGCTTGCTGAAGTTCGATATAGGAGATCATATGGATCGAATGCGGCCGGAGACGGAAGGAACGTTCGGGCTGGCGAATATTGACGTGATGAATGCGACGGGTTACGACGCATGCGTGCTCGGAAATAATGAAGGCTTGACGTTCACCAAGGACATGTTGGACAGAGCGTTCGGGGAACGGGCGCGGTTTGCGGTGATCGGCACGAATATGTCGCTGCTGTCCGGCGGCGGCGATGAGCGGCTGATCCGGCCGGAATGGTTACGACCGTTTTTGATGCACGAATGTGAGGGGGTGCGGATCGCCGTTATCGGCTTGACCGCCCCCTTCAACGATTTCTACCGGGAACTCGGATGGAAGGCGGAAGATCCGATCGATTGCGCGCGCGCATGGGTTCAAGCTTTGCGCAATGAGGAGAAGGCTGACATGATCATTGCCCTGAGCCATCTTGGCCTGCCTCTGGACAAGCGATTGGCGGAAGAAGTGCCGGGGATCGATTTGATCCTCGGGGGGCACACGCATCATTTGCTTGAGGAGACGCTGGTTGTCGGCGGCTCGCATATCGGAGCGGCCGGCAAATTCGGCACCCATGCAGGGGTCGCGGAGATTACGGTGGATCGTGCGACGCGCCGTCCGGTCTCTATTAAGGGACATGCGGCCGACATGTCCCGCACGGCAGCGAGCGCCGAACTGGAGGCGCTCATAGAACGGCGCGCGGAGGATGCGCGCGCCGCGTTGCAGCGGGTCGTCGCAACGCTCGACGTCCCGCTGCGCGCGAGTCTCGAGCGGGAGTCGCCGCTCGGGAACTTGCTCGCCGCCGATTTGCGGCGGCGGTACAAAGCCGAGGTCGGCGTAGTCAACGCCGGCCAATTGCTCGACGGGCTGGAAGCCGGCCCCGTTACCGCCGAACGGCTGCTGGCCGTGTGCCCGTCGCCGATCAACCCGTGCACGATGCGGCTGCGCGGGGAATATTTGCTGCAAGCGCTGGAAGAAGCGCTGCTCGACGACCGCATTCATATGCCGATCCGCGGCTTCGGGTTTCGCGGAAAGGCGCTCGGAACGTTGTGCCTTGACGGAATTCGCGTCGAATATGACCCGGCAGCTCCTGAAGGACGAAAGCTGCAGCGGGCGTTCGTAGGCGATTATCCGCTGCAGCCCGAACGCGAATACTTGCTCGCAACGCTCGATATGTTTACGTTCCGGATCGGCTATCCGACGCTCGCGTCGGGCGTCGGGATCACCTACCATTTGCCCGAATTTATTCGCGATTGTTTGGCGGACCGGATCCGTTCCTTAAGCCCGGAACAACTTAATGAGGCTGGCATCCCCCGCTGGATAGCCGGAAATTATCATTCATTTGCTTAACGGCGATAATAGTTTTCGTTTTGCCATTCATTACGTTACAATAAGCGTAGAGGTGGGTTATGAAAGACTACGCATTGGATCCGTGGGATCCGATTCATTCTAGAATGCGGTACGGGCGCCACGTATTGACGAGCGTTGAGTTTACGGTCACACAGTTATGCAACATGCGGTGCGAGCACTGCGCGGTAGGTGACGCGCTCGTACTGAAAGAAGGGCCTCGTGTGCCGCTGCCGCTGGTGATAGAACGTTTGGACGAAATCGATAATCTGCAGACGGTCAGCGTTACGGGCGGGGAGCCCTCTTACGATCTTGAATCGCTGCGCGGCTATGTGGTTCCGCTCTTGGAATATGCGAAACGGCGCGGCGTCAGGACGCAGATCAATACGAATTTGACGCTGGATTTCGACCGTTACGAGGTGCTGGCTCCGGTTGTCGATGTGTTTCATATATCTTTCAATTACACGGGTCCGGACGACTTTCATGAGATCGGCTTTGCACAAGCCGCAAGGAAAACCGGCCGCGGCACCACAGCCCGTTTGTACGAGCGGATGATCACGAATGCGAAGAAACTGGCGGACGCCGGGGCGTTCGTGTCGGCCGAATCGATGATTAATTACCGCACGCACCGCCGGATCGCCGACATCCATAAAACCATTGTAGAGATGGGATGCAAGCGGCACGAGGTGCATCCGATGTATCCGAGCGCATTCGCCGCCCACTTGCCTAAACTGCCGCTGGAATCGCTAAGGAAATCCATCGCCGATTTGCTTGACGCGCGCGTTCCGGACGTATGGATGCTGTTCGGCACGCTCCCTTTCTTCTCTTGCAGCGTACAGTTCGAGGACCGGCAGCTTGTCCGCCGGCTGAGGAACGAGCGGAACGTAACGGTTCGCAACGACCCTGACGGCAGAAACCGCTTGAACGTGAACACTTTCACAGGCGACGTATATGTTACGGACTTCTCGGATGTGCCCCCTGTCGGCAACATCCGGGACTGCAAACTGAACGATTTGTTTGAGAAATGGTCGTCGGCCGAACTTCAGCGCAAGGTGAACTGCTATTGCCCTGAAGCCGCATGTTGCGGTCCGAATTTATTGGTAGCCGACATGTACTATAAAGATGTGGATTTCACGAATAGAAGTGCCATAAACGGATAACCGAGGTGTTTCATGCTTAGAAATGCGCTGATCATCGTATTTGGACTCATCTTCCTATACGCGCTGTTTACAATCGGGGCGCCGTTTCTGCTTGCGCTTCTATTCGCAATCTTCTTGGAACCGTTGAACGGGCTAATGGTACGGTACCTGAAGCTGAACCGGTTCGTCGCCGCCACGATTTCCTGCACTTTGTTCGTCGCGGTGCTGCTCGGATTGCTGTATTTGCTTTTGCTGAAAATATTTTCCGAGCTTGTAACGTTGCTGCGCAATCTTAATTTCGCCGAGTTGAACCGGCTCGTCGCTGACACGCTGGATCGTTTGGACGCGGTGCTGGCGAACTTGCCGCCGGATGTCGCGTACAACATCAAAAACTACATCATGAATGGCATTCAATCTCTTTCAGGTTTGACAAGGCAAATTTCCGGACTCACTGTGGGCGCGTTAACAGCGCTGCCCAGTCTGCTAATCGTGTCGCTTGTCTTCTTTGTAGCGTTGTACTTGTTCAGTTACAGCTTGAATACGATCAAAAACTCCTTTCTGACGTTCTTTGAGGAAAAGTCGCGCGGGAAAGTGGAGAAAGTGCTCCTTGATTTGAGAGGCGCAGTCTTCGGATTTATCCGGGCGCAGGCGATCTTGAGCGCGCTCACGTTCCTGATCACCTTCACCGGGCTGCTCATATTGGACGTCCGCTTCGTCTTGGCTATTTCGTTCCTCATCATTGTCGTCGATATTTTGCCCGTGCTCGGAACCGGTTCCGTTCTTGTGCCATGGGCGACTTACTCGTATATAACAGGCGATACGCATCTTGCGTTCGGGCTGCTGATCTTGTTTCTCCTCATCACGGTATTCCGCCGCATCGTAGAACCGAAAATTCTCGGAGAGCAAATCGGCATCGGAGCGCTCCCTTCGCTTATCAGCCTGTACGTCGGATTCGAACTGGTAGGCGCGATCGGCCTCATCCTCGGCCCGATTGTCGTCATCATTTATCAAGCGATGGTAAAAGTCGGATTGCTGAAGATAAAAATACGACTTGAATGAAAACACAGGGGTGGAGCATGGAGAAAAATACAGATGCGGTTAGGAAGCCCGAAGCGCTCATTTTCGATATGGACGGAACGTTGTTCCGTACGGAGAAGCTGCTGCTTCCGGCTTATGAGCGGATGTTCCGGCGGTTGAGGGATGAAGGCTTGTACGAAGGGGAAACGCCGCCGGAGCAAGCGATTCTCGGCGCTCTCGGCATGCTGTTGAATGATATTTGGAAGAGAGTGCTTCCGGAGCACGACGAAGCCGTACATCGCCGTGCGGACGTCCTGCTGCTGGAGGAGCAGATGCTCGGGCTGCAAGAAGGTATAGGCGAATTGTACCCGGGGGTTAAGGAGACGCTCGAGAAGCTGCGCGGTCACGGATACCGCCTCTTCGTCGCAAGCAACGGGTTGGAAGCGTATGTGAAAGGCGTAGCGGAAGCGAAAGGCATTGCATCGTTGTTCGAAGGGCTGTATTCCGCCGGCGAGTACAAAACCGCCACCAAGGTCGATCTCGTGAGACTGCTGCTTCGTCACAACGGGGTTTCGTCCGCGTGGATGGTAGGCGACCGCTCCTCGGACGTGGAGGCCGGAGCGGGGAACGGACTTACCGTAATCGGCTGCGACTATGCCGAATTCGGCGTCTCGGCATCGGAGCTCGACGGCGCCGACATCCGTATTCGTACGTTTCCGGAATTGCTGGCTTTGCTTAAAATTGAAGAAGAAGGGGCGTAAACCGGCGGCACGGTTACGCCTCTTCTTCTTTTTGTTTCTTCTTAGACGACTGATACAAATAGAGAGCGTATTCCAGAGGGCGGACGATCGCCTTTCGGTACGTTTCCCTCTCGCCGATCATGCGAAAAACTTCCCGGGCGGGTTTCGGATTTACTTCCAATAACCAGGCGCGGCCGTTCCGGTCGACCGCCACGTCCAGCGCCAGTTCGCACATCTCTTTAAAATGGCTCTCCAGCCGTTTGACGACGCGCATTCCCAACGAATGCACTTCCGACTCAACCTCCGCCGCTCTTTTCGCGTCAGGGAACGTTACGCGAAGAAGACGCTGCACCCTTACGGCTTTCCCGCCCCCATGCAAATTGGATGTTACGCTCCTGGCGGCTCCGATCCGGCCGGCGCATCCGCTCGCTTCCCAAGCGCCGTCGCCGTTTTTTTGCATCAGCAGCCGGTAATCATGCACCCTCCCGCTGGGCAGCGTCAAGTCGATGCCTTGCTGCATCAAGCAGCCGTTCGTCAACCCCAATCGTCTTAATGCGGCCTGCACTCCGGAGAGAGATGTCCGGCGCGTCGGAAGTATGCGCCTACTTTTGTCGCGTCCCCGAAGCGAGTACATGTCTTTGCCCAACCGTTTAATACAGATGACGCCCCGGCCGCCGGTTCCGTTGATCGGCTTCACGAACACGACCGGGTGCGTCCGGGTAAACTTGGCGAGCTCTTGCTCGCGATATGCGGCTGTGACCGGCAAAGACTTGCGAATCGCTTCATCTTTCCAAAGAAGCTGATGAATCGCCCACTTGTTCGCAAGCGGGCGGTTCATGTACAGCAGATTTCCGTATTTCGCGCGAAATTCTCTAAGCTTCTTAAATCGCGGCGTATTTTGGTACCGGCAGCGGTCGAACACGACGTCGGGAAACTCTCTCCAGCTTCGGGTCCAAACGGACCGTTTCGTGTCGTAGACATGAGCGTAAATGCGGGTTCCCGCCCCGTTCACGTCTTCCGGAGTGAAGACATAGGCATCGATGTCCATCTTCTTGGCTTCGCTCAACAGCCTGCTGAAGAACGCCCGCTCCTCGATTCGGTTTCCGTTTAAATACAATGCCATGACGCCGAGCGTCATTTGCGACATCAACCATTCCTCCCCTTGGATCGTAAGTGGGAGTGTCCTTGAAACGGAAACTGCGATTGGACGTCCGCCCGGGAGCTTGGCTGATGCACGAGGTATTTCCAGTAGTGGACAAGACGGCGAAGCGACAGCTTTCGTATATGCGGTTCGTCGAATTTCATCGGTTTGGAGTTCGCCTCGAAAAACCACAGCTTCCCCGAAGTATCCACCCCTATGTCCATCGACATTTCACCCAGAAGATGTCCGGATCCCTTCTCGATCTGGGAAGCAAGCATCAGCGCGGTCGCCTTCGCTTTCTTCAATATCCGCTTGCTTGTTGAAGCGCCGAACACTCCGGTCAACAGCTTTTCGGGGTTGTCGATCGATCCGCCGCGCGGAACGTGCGTCGTGATGCTTGAAGCGCCTGCGACTCTTGCTCCGACCCCGGAAATTTTCCATACGCCTTTTGAATTTTTTTGAACGAGGGCGCGCAGATCGAACGGGCGCCCTCCTGAACTGACTAAATCAATGCCTTGCTGGGCGATATATTCTTTCCCGTTGATGTGATGGGTTACCGCGTCGTATAACCGGCTGATGTTGGCGTATCTGTCCGATACCGTGTTCTCTCCGCTTTGATAGTAGGTCAGACGGTATTCCGTCGCGCCCTTGCGCGTGTGCAGCCTTTGAATCTTCATGATGCCCTTGCCGGCTTTGCCCTTCACCGGCTTTAAATAAACAACCCGGTGTTTGCGCAGCATTCGCGTCAATCCGCCGATCCCGGACAGCTTCTCCGTTTCCGGAATGTGCTGCCGGGTCGACTTGCTGCCGTGAAGCCATTGGAACAAACTCCACTTGCTGAAAAATGACGGGTTAAAGAATTGAATGTCGGGACGCTTGAGACAATCTTGGATGAGCCGCTGCACCTCCGGCTGCTGTTCGAACTTCCGGTACGGAATCCGGTTGTAAACGACGTTCGGGAACGGATATTCGCCGGTCGCCCACTTCTTTTTGCCGCCGACGTATTTGTATCCCTTTATTTTATCGCTATCCAATCGAAGGTCGTCGTGAGCGACGATGTAAGCCGTCACTCCTTCTTTGGAAGCGGTGCGCAGCAAATCGGCGAAATTATCACGATTTCCGCGGAATATCCTCGATTTGTCGCGATACGTCAAGATGGCGACGACCGGCATTTTCGTTTCGCCAGTAAGAGGATTCATCTAAGAATTCCCCCTCTTGCGAAATTTCGCCAGGTACAGGCAGTGTTGAAACAGCAAATGTAAAGTATCTCGCCCTTCTTCTTTAAGAGACGGGTGTTTGAATATCGAACGTCCGGGCTTGGAATTTGCCTCGAACATCCAGACGTGCTCATCCGTGTCGATCCCCAGATCGAAACCCAATTCGCCGATATGATGGCGGTAATTGCGCTGAATCGCTTCCGCCAGTTTAATGGAAACGCCTTTCATGCGCGCCAACACTTCGCCGCTTCTCCCGCCGAACACCCGGGACAGCGCCTGCTCAGGAGTCATTAGCGTGCCTCCGTTCTTAATATGAGTCGTCACGCTTCCTTTGCCCGCTTTCTTCGCGCCGATCCCGGCTACAATCCAATCGTTCAAACCGTTGCGGACGAGGTGAAAGCGGAAATCGATCGGGCTGTCGTCGATTTCAACGAGGCGTACGCCCTGCTGCGCGACGTAATTGCGCAGCCGCCCCCTGCGCAATCCGAGCATCTTGACGAGAGCCGAATACTTCTGGTACCGGAGCAGCACGTTGCCGCCGTTGCGTCTGAATCGCGCGAAATACCCTTTGCTGGGAGCGTACGTAATCCGGTAAATGCCTTTGCCGAGCGAACCGTGCGTCGGTTTCAAATATATGAACCGGTGGCGTTCCAGCATCTCCTGCAGCTTTTCCGGCGTCGGATTTATGACCGATTCCGGAACGTGTTTGTACGCGTCATCGTCTTCCAACAGCCTGTAGACGTCCCATTTATTAAAGAAGCTCCAGTTGAAAACGGGAATGTTCCGGCGGAGAAACTTCGATTTCAACGATTCCATGGAGGAGGATACATCCGCGCTGCGGCTCGCAAGACGGTTGTATACGACATCGGGAAGAGGCACCGTCCGCCGTGTCCAGCCCCCTTCCGGGTTGATGAAATAACCGAAAACCGTTTCATTATCCCAATTGATGTCGCGCGGGGTAAAAGCGAAATAGTAAGCTTTCTTATTGCCTGCTTGCAAATATGCGCGAATCAAGCCGGTCCGGGTACCGAAAGGCCGGTTGCCGCCGAACCCTCCGCTCGTCAAAATGCCGATCAACGGCCCCAACCTGACCGAGTTCCCGTTGTCGTTGGAAGCTAAATATAAGCTTCCGATTTTCGGCGCGCGGATCGCATCCTTGATGATCAACGGCAAATACATATGTTTCCCGCTGCGCCTTAGCGGCTTCCATTGCGCCGTAACCGATTTGCCGCCGAGGCGTACGTCAACCGTGCGTCTTCCCCGCAATCTCAATTGCTTGGCAAGAGCGGAAGTGACATACACGGTTTTCTCGGTCTTCCGGGTCCAATGGATTTTACTTAACGTCACACTCATGTTTTATGTCCTCCCAGTTGCCGGTCCAATACATACCGCGCGTAACGGATCGGCGATGTTACAGCTGCGACCCGCACGTTCTTGTCGCCGATTCGTCTGAATGACGAACGTCCCGGTTTGGAGTTTGCTTCTAGCACCCAGACGCGACCGAGCCGGTCGATGCCGAAATCGATACCGAGCTCCACAAGCGGACCGTGTCTTTGTTCCAGTACCGGAGGGATGGCCAATGCCAGTTCGTGAATGGATTCAAGCACCGATGCCGCCTTCTCCTCGCCGTACTCCCGGATCAGGAACGGTATGGCGTCGCCTGCGCTTCCTCCGCCGTGCAAATTGGAAGTGAGGCTGCCCGGCGGTCCGAAGCGAACGGCCGTACCGGTTACGGTCCAGCTCCCGTCTCCCGATTTTTGCGCAAGCGCCCGGACATCGAACGGTATGCCTCCATCGGTCGCGAGCTGCAAATACTGCTGGATCAAGTAAGTGCGTCCTCTGGTGACGCGGGCGATCCATTGAAACAAATCTTTGGTTCTTATGAACCGGCGTCGGAACTGCCGGTTGAATCCGTCCCGTCCGCATACCTCGAACAAACCCGGGCGAACGCAGGACACCCTCATCACTCCTTTGCCGTGAGTGCCGCCGTGAGGCTTCAACACAAACGCTCCATACTCATTCAACCAAGACAATGCTGTCGAATGGCTTCGGTACAACTCGGTTCGGGGGAGCGCCTCGGCTATCTTTTCATCGTCTTTAAGCATTTGATACACATCCCACTTGCCGGTGAGTCCGAGGTTTAGCAGCTTAACTCCCGGAATGGATAACAATTTGGAAATTTGCGATTTGTACCACAGATATTGTTGACGGGTGCGGAAGAAAGCCCGGTCGTAAATAACGGACGGCAATGGGAAGCTTCGGCGAATCCATGTTTTATTGACGTGGTTATATGCGAATGCGCGGACCGTCCGGCTTTTCCAATCGATCCAATCGGGCGAAAACACATATACTTTTATGCCGATGCGCCGTCCGGCAACCGAAAGCCGTCGGAAGAACGCACTTTCCGCGAACGGAACGGCGCCCCCGGTGCGGCGCACCAAAATGCCGACATAGCCTTTCGATTCCTTAATGGAACGCACTTCTAATGCCTCCTTACCCGTCGTCACAGTTTTGTCAGATGGCGAGCGTATTGCACAAGCAGCTTGACCGACGGTCTGATCTTCCCTTCGGATAACTGCGTGTTGTCGTTTTTGGACGGTTTGGAATTCACTTCAAGCAGCCACACTTTACCCGAACGGTCCAGCGCCAAGTCGACTCCGAGTTCGCCGAAATGGGCGTTGATCGTCGATTCCACGCCTTTGGCGATCGTAAGCGCCGCCGTACGCAACGCCGCAAGAGCGACGGTTCGCCTTCCGGAGGGAATGTTGGATTTGAGTATGGCCTGCTTGGCTTGGATAATAGTGCCGCCCTTTGCCAAGTTGGATACGAAATGATTCGGTCCCGCAATGCGGCCCACGATCGACGTAACGTCCCATGCGCCGGAAAGCCCTTTTTGCACGAGAGCCCGGAAATCCACGGGCCTCCCCCCGACGTAAGCGATGGTAAGTCCTTGTTGGATCTGGAACTTCTGCATTTTGAGACGTGGGGCCACCGTAGAATGCAATTTCGCGAGCGACGGGAACACCACTTTACGGGTCCCGTTCAGTTCGCTGAAGTGGCAAGCGAAAGTCCCGGTCTCGGTTTTCGTGACGCGGATGATGCCTTTGCCCAACGATCCCCGTATCGGCTTCAGAAATACGGTGCGGTATTTGGCGCACATCGATTTAAGCGTATCGACGCCCGAATACGGGTGGGATTCCGGCAATAGCGCGTGAAGAGAGGCATCTTTCCGCAATGCGGCGAACACTTCCGTTTTGTCCAGATATTTTTCATTGAAAATACTTGTGCCGTACCTCGATTTCGTTTCTTTAAAAAACTTTTGCACCTTCGGATGATTTTCGAGCTTTCGGGTCGTCAATCGATTGTGAAGCACGTCCGGCGCGGGAAAAACACCTTTTCTCCATCCGCCCGCATACGTCCATCCTTCCACCGTCCCATGACTTGTTCCGATACCGCCCGGCGGGAAAAAATAAACGAAAGCACCTTGCTGCAAGGAAGCGTCGACCAGCTCGCGGCAAAACGCCGTAATATTCCCGAACGGACGGTCCGGTTCTTGGGGGAAGGCTCGGGAGACGATTACGCCGATCAGGGGGCCGACCTGAATCGATTGGCTGCCCGGCCGGTATGCGACCCGCAGCGGCGCGCCGGGGCGGACCCCCATCTTTTCGACCAAGGACTCGCTCATACGGAGTTGACCGGAACGGTTTATCGGAATGACCCGCACATAAGTCTTGAAGGCGCCGAATCGGAAATTTACGGACTGGTTGTGCGGAATATTCCATTTCTTGATCAAACTTTCGCTTATGCACACCGTCTGTTCGTCGCCGAACAAACCGGAGCGCAAGATGTGAACGATCACCTTACTGTTTGTCATTTCGGTCTCCTTCCGACCGCGAGGCGTCGACGCAAAGAACTACAACATCATATGAGGGCGAAAAGTCTTAGGTGAATGGCTGAGAAAGTTGGGCGTTCGCACATCCTCCCGTAAAATCGCGGAAAAGTTCATATTTCGGAGGCCCGTCTCATAAGTTGGAATATATATTCCCGTACGAAGGAGATGAGCCGCTGTGAATGCCACGAAGAATGTTATTTACATGAGCGCCGCGTTGGGGATGCTCATTTATGCCGTGCCGCGTCTGTATGCCGGACAAGGCTTCACGCTGCCGACGATCTTTAGCGTCACCTGGATCGCGTTCGCGCTGATCATCATTGCCGCGCACCTCCACTCGATTTTGCGCGTGGACGAAGAGACGGACGCACAGCTTACGCGCGTGAAGAAGTTTCGCCGGCGCCAACTGGCACAAGCGATCGAGCGCGCCCTCGTCCGCCGCGGGCAGTAACGCGTGTGCGGCTTGCCTGCGGCGCTGTCGCGGCCTGCGTTCGTTGCCGCGCGAAGCGGTTACCTCCGGTTCGTTGTGAACCGGAGGTTTTTTGCGCCTGAAGATGGGCAGTAAGGTCAAAAATTGAGCTTATTCGTAGAAGTAGGGCCAATATTTGACCTTATTTCCAATCCGACAGCTTGTTCTTTGGCCAATACTGCGGAATAGGCGCAATTTCTGACCTTAATACTTCAATCCGTCCCCGAAGACCGGATGACAGGGTCAGATATGGACCTTATTCACATAAATAGGGTCAGAAATTGACCTTGTGCGTTAAACGACCGCAACCGGCACGCACCGAAGCGCGTCTATAACTTAAATCTAAAAATAAGGAGCAACCGGACGTGCCGTCAACCAGCATCAAGAGCAGAAATTTTCTGCTGTTTATTTCGATTTGTTTGTTTGCGTTAATAGCCGGCTGCGGCAGCGACCTTCATCGAGCGATTTCGGCCGGCGACGTCGACAACGTGAACGACAGCGGTACAGCTCAGGGGGATACCGAGGTTGAAGACGTCGCATTCCACGATTTCATCATCCCGGAGAGTTACCGGCTGAAGAGGAAGCTCGTACACGCCGCCGGCGAAGATAGCAGTTACATTCTTTACGAATACGAGACGGAAGACTATTTGCCGTCTATCAACGAATGGTTGAGACACGAAGCGAAGCGCTTGGGCGGCAAAGTTATCGAACGGTATTCGTTCGACAGCAAATCAAGCATAGATATCATGATCGAATTCCCGTCAAAGACAGGGACAAGATTGATAAGCACATACACACCGAAATATATGGATAAGCAGCATGTGGTGATCGAAGAAACATTATTCACGAAGCCTCTCAAAATAGACCAGGACTATGAAGACCATGCCCTCGTTATATTCACTCCCGATAAGGAAGGAAATATGACCGAATCGTTCAAAGGGGAGTACTTCCATCAGCATACGGATGTTTTTGTGGTGTATTTTTTTTCGCAAGCATTTTTACAAGAGTTGGTTGAGGCGGGGAAGTACGGTATCACAGAAGATGATATAGATTACGCTGTGGGATATTTTGACAAAAACGGCGAAGAGATCGACCCGTACAGCATTGGGGAGACAAACCCTCTCATAGCCGAGGAAAACAGAGATAAGTATACGTTCGGGATCCAACTGAAGAAGGATTTCCTGCCCGCCGAACCGTCGCAGCGAGAGAAGCTTTTATACGCATGGGCCAAGACGGTTTTAACCGGTGACAAAGCGGTATCGCACACTTATGACGGCACGGAAACAATCAATTTCCTTATAAAAGGCGGCGTGTTCAAGACATACAGTTTGAAGGAGCTTGCAGATTAGTAGAAAAACGTGCGGAATGTCCCGGCAGCAGGTATAATACAATATAACAGACTAATACAGAACAGCTACCGGGGTGAAACAGACGCGCTATGGATACGACGTTGCACGAGTCTTTAACAAAACACGAACAAATTATCCGTTATATTCAAAGCTTGAGAACCGGCAGCAAAATATCCGTGCGAAAAATCGCCAGAGACGTCGGCGTGAGCGAAGGAACGGCGTACCGCGCCATTAAAGAAGCGGAAGCGTCCGGACTTGTGGCGACGAAAGAACGGATCGGCACGGTCAGAATCGAGCAGAAGGCGCGCAACAACATCGACAAGCTGACGTTCGCCGAGGTGGTCAACATCGTGGACGGGACCGTGCTCGGAGGCGCGGAAGGCCTTCAGAAAAGCTTGGGAAAATTCGTCATCGGCGCGATGGAACTGGAGGCGATGGTCAAGTATATCGATGCGGGAAGCCTGCTCATCGTCGGCAACCGTGTGAGGGCGCACAGCATCGCGCTCGAGCTCGGCGCGGGCATACTCATCACGGGCGGATTCCCGGCCAGCGACGAGGTGAAGGAACTGGCCGATCAACTCGCGCTGCCGATCATTTCAAGCTCTTACGATACGTTCACGGTGGCCTCCCTCATCAATCGCGCTATTTACGACCGGCTGATTAAGAAGAAGATTTTGCTTGTGGAAGATATTATGGTTTCCGGCAGCCATACGTCGGTGCTCAAAGGGAGCAATACGGTGGCCGACTGGAACGCGCTCGTCGAGGAAAGCGGCCACAGCAGGTTTCCCGTCGTCGACGAATGGAACCGGATTATCGGCATGGTCACGTCCAAAGACGTGGTCGGGGCGGCTATAGGCGAAAAAATCGAGAAAGTGATGACGAGAAATCCGATCACCGTCACTCCCCGAACTTCCGTCGCTTCGGCCGCGCACATGATGGTATGGGAGGGCATTGAACTGCTCCCGGTTACGGACACCGGCCGCAAATTGGCGGGAGTCATATCCAGACAAGACGTGCTGAAGGGAATGCAGTTTATCCAGAAGCAGCCGCAAATCGGGGAGACGATCGAAGAGATCATCTTGTCGGCGTTTCAAGAGGAACGGGAAGCCGACGGAGGCATTGCGTTTCGGGGGATCATTACTCCGCAAATGACGTCGTCGCTCGGTACCGTGTCGGAGGGCGTATTGACCACTCTCATGTCCCAGGCGGCGTTTCGGGCGATCAAGCTGATAAAAAAAGGCGACCTCGTGCTGGACAGCATGTCCGCGTTTTTCCTAAAGCCGTTGCAAATCGACAATGAAATCGTCATTCGTCCTCAAGTGATAGAATTGAGCCGGAAATTCGGCAAAGTCGACGTGGAGATTCATTACAGGCAAGCATTGGTTGCAAAAGCGATTCTCACGGCGCAGCTTATCGATCAGGCTTAGACGACAGCCGGCTGAAATGTCCGTAGCTGCGAAGACCTGCAAACAAGTTGAACAACCCGATCACGATGAATACGGATCCGATTACGATGCGAATCGTATCGGGTTCGAACAGGAACCATTGCACGAGCGCCATGCAAATAAGGAGTGTTCCCATCGAAATATTCATTCTGGCGGCGTTCAGCCCCCGCCGGACCGGATCGGCCGCGCGGCGGGAGCGAAAGCTGAAAAATACGGACAGCGCGGAAGTGAGCACGATGGCCGCATAGAACACGTACGTCAAACCGGTAACCACAACAAACACCCGTCTTTCGGCAGAAATGATGCTGCGACACCACTGTACCCTTTTTCCAACCCAAAATCAATTCGACACGACCGCCTCCGCCAGCACAAATACGCTAAGCTCCGTTTGGTTGACGGACAGCATGGTGACGCGAATCCGGTAATTCGTGCCGTTGATGTCCCTGTACTCGTGTCCGTCCACCATGGATCTGTATACACCCGGATCGATATTTGCCGGATTGCCGACGGCGGCTTCCAGGTCTTTGAGTATCCGGGCTTCCAACTCGCTCTGTATGTTTTTTTCCAAAGCTTTGCCCTCAAAGATGACATTGGTCTTCTTGATGACATAGCGCCTGTTTTTTAATTTTTCAAGAGACGCAACGTTCTGCTGCAGCTTGTCCCGCTCGCTCCGGAGGTCTATGTTCTCTTCCAGCACCGTTTGAAAATTGTTATGTTCGATAATCATCATCAAGATGCAGCCGATGACGACTCCAACCAATAACATCCCGACCGCTTGCATAAAATCCGGCGTGCGTTCTATATTCGGCACCCGCATATCCCGTCACCCGCCCCGGCATATCCATTTGACAAGCTCCGTTCCCGAGTGGGCGCCGGCGAACGCGCAGAAGATCAGCAGTATTTGTTTGAAAGCAGGTGACAGATGGCCTTCATTGATGTTCCAGTCGATCACGCGCAGCGGATCGATCGTTCCGCCCACAGCGACGACTACCGCCCATATTTTCACGTTTTCCGCGAGCAGCCTCATGGTCGAAGACGGGGGCTGCATAGTGATGATGGAACTGACGCCCGCAAGCATCGACGCTCCGAACACGACGCCGAAGGCGACGAAGAAATCTTGTATCGCTTTCGTTAAAAATACGGAAGATCCCATCATTCCCACCTCTTTAGTAGATGCTCTTTACTAATGTATGGGACAAGGGGTTGCTATTATGACGATTCGGGATATAACTTCAAAGTTACTTGGCATCCGTTGAATAATTGTTTACAATTGATTTAAGGTGATGCGAACATGAGTTCTTTCGTTCATTTGCACGTACATAGTGAGTACAGTTTGCTGGACGGCGCCGCCCGGGTGAAAGATTTGGCGCGCCGCGCGGCTTCTTTGGGCATGCCTGCGCTTGCGTTGACGGATCACGGCGTCGTTTACGGAATGGTGCCTTTTTATAAAGCGTGCGTGGAAGCGGGAATCAAGCCGATCCTCGGCTGCGAATTTTACGTGGCCGGGAAGTCGATGCACGACAAAAGCCCGAGAGAGGAAAACCCTACCTATCATCTCGTGCTGCTCGCCAAGTCGAATGAAGGTTACCGGAATTTGCTCCGGTTATGCTCCGCCGCCCATCTGGAAGGCTTCCATTACAAGCCTCGAATCGATTTTGAATTGCTGTCGCGCCATGCGGAAGGACTGATCTGTTTAAGCGCTTGCTTGAAAGGGGAAATTCCGCAACAGCTGCTTGCCGGGAAGAAGGAAGAAGCGCTTTCTGCCGCATTGCGGTATAAGAAGCTGTTCGGCGGCGACTTTTTTATCGAATTACAGGACCACGGGCTTCTGGACCAGCGGAAATTGCTGTCGCAACTCGTCGAAATTTCCCGGGAAAGCAGCGTTCCTTTGGTCGCCACGAACGACGTTCACTACGTGGAACGGGAAGACGCCGCGGTGCAGGACATATTGATGTGCATCGGAATGGGGAACACGGTCGATGACCCTGCGCGATTCCGGTATAACACGGACCAATTGTATATGAAGAACGCGGAAGAGATGGCGAGGCTGTTTCCTCACGCTCCCGAAGCGATCGCAAATACGCTGCTGATCGCCGAGCGGTGCAATGTGAAGCTGGAGTTGGGGCGCAGCATTTTGCCGGAGTATTCACCGCTGCCCGAAGGCTCCGACGCTCCTTCATATTTGCGGGAGCTGTGCCGCAGCGGCTTGCTTCGGCGGTACGGCGGCGACGAGCGCTGGTCGGATCCGGCATTCCGGGACGAGGCCGAACGGAGGCTCTCGTTCGAATTGGATACGATTGAACGGATGGGTTATGCCGACTATTTTTTGATCACATGGGATTTTATTCGGTATGCGCATGAGCAAGGCATTACGACCGGTCCGGGCAGGGGGTCGGCGGCCGGGAGTTTGGTCTCTTACGTCCTCGGCATAACGGATGTGGATCCGATCCGGTACGGGCTGCTCTTCGAGCGCTTCTTAAATCCGGCCCGCGTCTCCATGCCCGATATCGACATCGACTTTAACGACGAGCGGCGCGATGAAGTGATCGATTACGTCGTTTCCAAATACGGACGCGACCGCGTCGCGCAAATTATTACGTTCGGCACGATGGCCGCGAGGGCGGCAGTTCGGGACGTCGGCCGCGCATTGAACTTGCCGTACGGGGACGTCGACCGCGTCGCGAAGCTGATCCCCAACTCGTTGGGCATGACGATAGAAGAGGCGCTGCGCGTTTCTCCCGAGCTGAAGGAATGGGCCGAGAGAGACGCGAAGATCGGCGTGCTCGTCAAGATGGCGCTCAAGGTGGAGGGGCTGCCGCGCCACGCTTCGACTCACGCCGCGGGCGTCGTCATTTCGCGCGATCCGTTGACCAACGTCGTCGCTTTGCAAGAAGGTACGGCCACGACGCCGCTAACTCAGTTTTCTATGGAAAATTTGGAAGCCGTCGGATTGCTGAAGATGGACTTTCTCGGTTTAAGAACGCTGTCGATTATCGAGCGCACATTGACGTCGATTCGGGAGCTCCGGGGCATCGAGCTGGATTTCCGGGAAGTTCCGGACGACGATCCTGCGACCTATGAGATGTTGGGACAAGGCGATGCGGCCGGCGTATTCCAACTGGAGTCTGCCGGGATTCGCCGGTTGCTGCGCGAGCTGAAGCCTTCGCGGTTTGAAGATATCGTTTCCGTCGGGGCGCTCTACCGGCCCGGTCCGATGGAGTTTATTCCGAAGTACATTGCTGGAAAGCACGGGCGCTCAGCCGTCGAATATCCGCATCCGTCGCTCGAGCCGATCCTCGGGGATACGTACGGCATCATCGTGTACCAGGAGCAGATCATGCAAATTGCATCGTTAATGGCCGGATTCACGCTAGGGGAAGCCGATTTGCTCCGTCGCGCGGTTTCGAAGAAGAAGCGGGAGGTGCTCGACGAACAGCGGGCCGCCTTCGTTGCGGGAAGCTTGCGGCAAGGGTATTCGGAGCGGGATGCGAATGCGGTGTACGACATGATCGTACGGTTTGCCGATTACGGCTTTCCCCGCGCGCATGCGACGGCGTATGCGGTGCTTGCTTTCCAAACAGCGTATTTAAAGGCGCATTATCCCGTCGAGTTTATGGCGTCGCTGTTGACGGCGAATATGGGCAGCCACAGGAAGGTGGCGGAATACGTCGACGAATGCCGCCGGGCGGGCGTGCCTGTGCTTCCGCCGGATGTGAACGAAAGCGGGGTGCTGTTTTCTCCTGTAGTTTCCAGAGGGGACGGTGGGAGCACCGGGTCGGAAGACGATGCGGCTGCGCCGAATGCGATCCGGTTCGGCCTCGCCGCCGTGAAGAATGTCGGCACGCAGGCCATTGAAGCGATCTTGTCCGCCCGCGCCGAAGGCGGGCCGTTCTCCGACTTGGTCGACTTGTGCCGCAGGGTCGATTTGCGTGTCTGCAACAAGCGCGTGCTCGAATCGCTCATAGCGGCCGGCGCGGCGGACGGACTTCCGGGCCACCGCGCGCAGCTGCTTGCCGTATTGGACGAAGCGGTGGAAGCGGCGGCCAAATGGAAAAAGGAGCGCGAAGACATCCAGATCCAGCTGTTCGGCTTGTCCGAGCATACGAACTGGACGGTGGAGATGCCGGATATCCGGCCGATGACCCGGATGGAGCAGTTGGAGAACGAGCGCGAATTGCTCGGCCTGTATGTCACGGGGCATCCGCTGGATTCGTATTCCGATTGGTACGAGAAGTGGGATTTGGTGCCTATCCATCAGCTGCACGAGCTAGAAGAGGGGACGGAGGCGCTCGTCTTCGGCATGGTGCTGTCGGTCAAGCCGATCGTTACCCGCAAAGGACAGCAAATGGCATTCGTGGAGATGGAGGACCGGATTCACAAGGTGGAAGTCGTCTTGTTCCCCGATGTGTGGAAGGAGGCGAGCGCGCTTCTTGGCAAAGGTGTGATCGCAGCCGTGACCGCCAAAATTCAGCATGGGGACGAAGACGTGAAGCTGCTCGCGTCGCATGTGTACGCCATGGACGATCCGGCGCTTGCCGTTCGCTTGCGTGCCGGCGGGGTGAGACGTCCCGTTCGCGCCGCAAGGGCGGCGGGAGAACGCTCGATTGTCCGCC
Organism: Paenibacillus alkalitolerans; assembly: GCF_016482785.1. Taxonomy (GTDB): domain Bacteria; phylum Bacillota; class Bacilli; order Paenibacillales; family YIM-B00363; genus Paenibacillus_AE; species Paenibacillus_AE alkalitolerans. The sequence continues at coordinate 298,606 of NZ_JAEMXM010000004.1, forward strand.
CGGCGCCGCCAAAGCAGCCTAAGGCGAGTACGGCTGCTCCTGAGCGCGCGCGCCGCACCACCGATGACGGAACGCTCTTCGTCAAAATCAGGCCCGACAAGGAAACGCCGCGCACGCTCCAGCGCCTGCAGGCGCTGTTGAAGAAACATCCCGGCCGGGTGAACGTGGTTCTGTTCTATGAAAGGGCATCGCGTCTGCTGGAGTTGAGCGTGGATTACCGGGTGGATGCGGAGCCCGCCTTGTTGACGCTGATTGAGCGGTTGTTAGGGGAAGGTACTACGAAAATTAAATAGATTTGGAAGAAAAACTTTACGAAGTATTTTCAAAGAAGCAGAACAATTTCCTCCATGGCCGCATACATTTTTAGTCAGACAGAACTTGCCGTCTGATGGCTTAAAGGAGGATGGCTCATGCTCCCGGAATGGGTTGTGGAGACGCTGCGAAAGCGAGGTATCGAGCTTTCAATGATCGGCGATATTGTGTACAAGCTTCAGAAGCCGTACAACGCCGATTTGAAGATGGAAGATTGCATGGAGAGCGTGAAGATAGTGCTGGGCAAGCGGGAGGTGCAGTACGTGCTTTGTACGGGTATCGCTTTAGACGAGCTCGCGGAGAAGAAGCTGCTTCCCCAGCCTTTGCAAAGCATTATGGACTGCGATGAATCGCTTTACGGCGTGGACGAAACGCTCGCCCTCGGCATTACGAACGTGTACGGCATGATCGGGCTGACAAGCTTCGGTTATTTGGACAAAGTGAAGCCGGGCATCATCGGCGAGCTAAACAACCGAAAGAACGGCATACATGTGTTTTTGGACGATCTTGTGGCGGGGCTGGCCGCCGCCGCTTCCGCGCGGATCGCGCACAACGATCCGAAGGCGAAGGTGTACGGCGAATAGGCGCCTTTCCTGTGCGAACTAAGCCCCGGAACCCCGCGGCTCGGCAGCTCCCGGCGGCTTTGACTTACGGCTTCCTTGCCCTAATTTCGGCGGATATGCTATTATGAAACTATTGCCTTGATTTATAGCGAGGCAAGGCCGAAGGAGGCCGCACAATTTGTACAGGCTTATCGGCGTTTGGAGGTTTCCACGATGTGGACGGTCATATATATCGCCCCCACGGCAAAAATAGCGGAGCGGATTCGGACGAAACTAACCGAAGAAGGATTTCTCGTGCAAGTCCGTGCGATCAATTTGACCAAACAACAATACGAAATACTTGTTCCGGAAGGCGAGCTGGACGAAGTGCAGGAAGTACTCAGCACGATACTCCACTTGTAAGCTCCGCTTTTTGTTAGCAGCAGCACCAGGAAGAGGGCGCCCGACGGCGCCTGTCGGACTTTTAAAGCGAATTCGCTTTTGTGAGGTGTACCCGTGTTAAGAGATTGGTTTACACATAAAAGGAAATACGCCACCGTCCCTTCACCCAACTCGAAGCGCGACATACCCGAAGGTTTAATGATCAAATGTCCGAAATGCGGCGCAATACTTTTTAGCAAAGAACTGGAGAAAAACTTGAAGGTTTGTTCTTCCTGTGGATATCACATGAAATTGAATGCGTATGAACGGATTCAAATGTTGATGGACGAGGGAAGAATATTCGAATACGACGCCGATATGATATCGGAAAATCCGCTTGAGTTTACGGGGTACGAGCAAAAGCTCGAGCGTGAGCGGGACAAGAGCGGTCTGCCGGATGCCGTTGTTACCGGAGAAGGCACTATAGGCGGATTTCCCGTCGTCCTGGCGGCAATGAGCTTCGACTTTTTTACGGGCAGCATGGGATCGGTTGTCGGGGAAAAGATTACAAGAGCGATTGAACGGGCCATGCAGAAAGGCTACCCCTTGATCATCGTTTCAACGTCCAGCGGAGCGCGGATGCAAGAGAGTATCCTAAGTTTAATGCAAATGGGAAAAACATCGGCAGCTATTAAAAATTACAGCGATAACGGCGGTTTGTACATATCCGTGTTGACGGACCCGACGTACGGCGGCGTTACGGCAAGCTTCTCGATGTTAGGCGATATTATCTTGTCCGAACCGGGGGCTAAACTCGGTTTCGCAGGCCCGATCGTTATCGAGCAGACGATTCGCCAAAAGCTTCCCGAATCTTTCCAAACGGCCGAGTTTAATTTGAAGCACGGGCAGATTGATAAAGTCGTGGAACGCAAAGACATGCGCACGACGCTCATCCAAATTCTCGATCTTCACGCAGTAAAGGAGGAACCGGCGTATGGCGGGCGAGATGCCGTTCGAACAACCTCTTATTGAGCTGCGCAAAAAGATCGACGAACTGAAAACATTCGGCCAGGAACGAAATATCGATTTTGCCGACGAAATTGCCCGGTTGGAAGAGCGCTATGCTAAGCTCGAAGAAGAGGTGTACGCGTCGATCACGCCTGCCCAGCGCATGCAGGTGGCGCGTCATCCGCAGCGGCCCACCACACTCGATTATATCCAGCATATATTCACCGATTTCATAGAATTTCACGGGGACCGGCTGTTCGGAGACGACTTGGCGATCGTCGGCGGCATCGCGAAATTGAACGGAATTCCGGTTACCGTCGTCGGTCATCAGAAAGGCAAAGACACGAAAGACAACATCGCCCGCAACTTCGGCATGCCGCATCCCGAGGGATTCCGCAAAGCGCTCCGTCTTATGAGGCAAGCGGATAAGTTTAAGCGGCCGATCGTAACGTTCATCGACACGCCCGGAGCGTTTCCCGGCAATGCGGCCGAAGAGCGGGGACAGTCCGAAGCGATCGCCCGCAATTTGCTTGAGATGGCCGGATTCGGAGTGCCGGTCGTCGCCGTCGTTATCGGCGAGGGAGGCAGCGGCGGGGCGCTCGCGCTAGGTGTCGCAAACCGCGTGCTCATGCTGGAAAATTCGATTTACTCCGTTATTTCTCCGAACGGCGCAGCCTCTATTCTTTGGAAGGATGCCTCGAAAGCGGACCAAGCGGCCGAAGCGATGAAAATTACGGCTAAGGACATGCTCAATTTCGAAATTGTGGAAGAAATCATTCCGGAGCCGAAGGGCGGAGCGCACCGCGACGGGGAAATGCAAGCCGCCGCGATCAAGACGTCGTTGTGGAATCATTTGCAGCAGCTGCGCGGCATGTCTTCGGAGCAGCTTCGTCAAGACCGTTATCATAAATTTAGGAAAATAGGAAAGTTTACATCCATTCAACATTCCTGAATTTTCCGACTCGCCGGCGCGGAAGCCATATTCGCTCCCGGCGTTCTTTGTGCGTAAAGGACCCTAACGGGTTGTATAAATATTAGCACGTAAGGCAAAGGGAGGAGACCATACTCATGCGTAAAACAAAAATCGTCTGCACCATCGGTCCGTCATCCGAATCACCGGATAACATCAGAAAATTGATCGAAGCCGGCATGAATGTCGCCCGCTTGAATTTCTCGCACGGCGATTTCGAAGAACACGGGGGCCGCATCGCCACCATCAAGAAGACCCGGGAAGAAATGGGCACAACGGTAGCCATACTGTTGGACACGAAAGGTCCGGAAATTCGTCTGGGCAAGCTGAAAGAAGAGCCGATCGAGCTTCAGCAAGGCGATTCGATCACGTTGACGACGGAAGAAATTTTGGGAGACAAGAACCGCGTGCCGGTAAGCTATAAGCAGCTGCCGCAAGACGTGCATGTCGGTTCGACGATATTGGTCGACGACGGCCTCATCGGCTTGCGCGTCAATAATATCGAAGGAACGGAAATTCATTGCAGCGTCATCAACGCCGGACCGATTAAAAGCCGCAAAGGCGTGAACGTACCGGGCGTGCGCATCAACTTGCCGGGAATTACGGAGAAAGACGCCGCGGATATCCGCTTCGGCATCGAACAAGGCATCGATTTCATCGCCGCTTCGTTCGTCCGCAAAGCGAGCGACGTTATGGAAATTCGCGCGATTCTTGAACAACATAACGCAACGCATATACAAATCATCTCAAAAATCGAGAACCAAGAAGGCGTGGACAACCTCGCGGAAATTCTTGAGGTTTCCGACGGGCTGATGGTTGCCCGCGGCGACCTCGGCGTGGAAATTCCGGCCGAAGAAGTGCCCCTCGTGCAAAAGCGGATGATCGAGATGTGCAACCGTGCCGGAAAGCCGGTCATCACGGCGACACAAATGCTCGACTCGATGCAGCGCAACCCGCGTCCGTCGCGTGCGGAAGCGAGCGACGTCGCGAACGCCATCTTTGACGGCACCGACGCGACGATGCTGTCCGGAGAGACGGCTGCCGGCAAATATCCTGTCGAGTCTGTGCTTACGATGGCCCGGATCGCCGAGCGCGCGGAAGCGGCTTTGCAATATAGGGAAATTTTCTTGAAACAAAGCAACGCGCAGCAAATAAGCGTCACGGAGGCGATTTCCCAGGCTGTTGCGAACTCCGCTCTCGATCTTGACGCGAAAGCGATCATCACGGCTACCGAAAGCGGATATACGGCGAGAATGGTATCGAAATACCGTCCGAGGGCGCCGATCATCGCCGTCACTCCCCACGAATCGGTAATGCGCCGTCTCGCCCTCGTATTCGGCGTCATTCCGGTGAAAGGCGTGGAAGCGGGGAACACGGACGAGATGTTCGAACAAGCGGTACAAGCCGCGCAACAGATGGGCCATGTCAAGCTTGGAGATCTCGTTGTCATAACCGCCGGCGTTCCCGTCGGGCGTTCCGGCACGACGAATTTGCTCAAGGTTCATCATGTTGGAGAACTGATGGCCAGAGGCCAAGGCATCGGCACGCAAAGCGCCACAGGCCGCGTTGTCGTCGCGCGTACGGCGAAGGAAGCGCTGGACAAGACCACTGAAGGATCCGTTCTCGTTACGATTGCGACGGACAGAGACTATGTTCCGGCGTTCGAGAAAGCGGCAGCCGTCATTACTGAAACCGGGGGCATTACGTCCCATGCCGCGGTAGTCGGATTAAGCCTAGGCAAACCGGTCATCGTAGGCGTGGCCAACGCTACCGAATTGTTGGCGGAAGGATCGGAAGTATCCGTGTATGCCGAGCTCGGCGTCATTTATTCCGGAAAAGCGAAAGTTTTGTAAGTCATTCATATCAATCTAACCTGTTTGGCGGCGCATACATAGCGCTGCCTTTTTTTCAAGAGGAAAGGAGTAGCGCAATGAAGCGAGAGAGAGATTGGCATACGTGTTCACTGCGCGTTCGTTATTCGGAAACGGACCAGATGGGCGTCGTATACCATGCCAACTATTTGACATGGTTTGAAATCGGAAGAACCGAATTTATCCGGGAGAAGGGTATGGCGTACAAGGAAGCGGAATCGTTAGGTTTGTTGATGCCCGTGGTCGACGTACAAATTCGCTACCTTCATCCGGCACGTTACGACGATGTTGTAGAAGTGCGGACCCGAATCGCGGAGCTCGGCGCGATCCGGATGAGATTCGAATATGAGATCCGGAATGCCGTGCAATCCGGCGCGATTCTTGCGACCGGCCGCACCGAACACGTCTGGGTCGGCAAAGATTGGAAGCCGGTTCGCTTGGCCAAAGCGGCGCCCGAAATTTACCGGGTGCTGCTTGAAACGGCTCGTGAAACGAATTGACGACAAAAGGAGGAACGCAAACGTGTTTCGAATCATTGTCATCCTTATGGTTGTAATTCCCGCGCTGGAAATATGGTTCATGCTCGAGCTCGGACAATTGATCGGCGGTTGGCAAACGTTCTTGCTTATTTTGCTGACGGGATTTATCGGCGCATTCCTTGCAAAGAGCGAATCCCGGCGCGTATTGGCGTATGCCCGCAACGAGCTGTCCAGAGGGCATATTCCGACGGAAACGATATTGGACGGCATTTCGATTTTTGCAGGCGGTTTGCTGCTGCTCACTCCCGGGTTTTTGACCGATACGATCGGCTTTCTGCTGCTGTTTCCGGTTACGCGGGTCATTTTCAAAGCATGGTTGGCAAAATGGCTTCGCAGACGGATCGACAGAGGCCAAATCTCATTCTTTTTTCGGCGTTAGAGGCGGGTGCGGGAAGGATTGGCGCGGGCGCGGGCAGAATATTACAGTACATGATCCGTGTATCCATGGGTCGCGGATGTATCGGCTCAAGAGGTGAGGCATAATGGCGAAAAATGAAGAAAAAGCGGCGCGCGACGTCAGCAACAGGTATGTGAACCGGGAGTTGAGCTGGATTCAATTCAACCGCCGGGTGCTTGAGGAGGCGCAGGATCCGGAAATTCCTCTCTTGGAGCGCATCAAATTTTTGTCGATCGTGTCGACTAATTTGGACGAATTTATGAGCGTCCGCGTGGCGGGCATTATCGATCAAATCAAGGCCGGGTACCAGAAGAAAGATTTTTCGGGCTACACTCCTTCCGTATTGGTTAAACGAATTATGAAACTGGCCGAAGAGCTCGTCGACGACCAATACCGCACTTACCGGGATGTGATGCGGCAGCTTGCCAAAGAAGGCATCTGTTTCGTCCACTCATACGATGATTTGAATGCATCTCAACAAAAAGCGATGGATCAGTTTTTCCACGAAATTGTATTTCCGGTGTTAACGCCGATGGCCGTCGACCAGAGCCGGCCATTTCCGCTGGTGCACACTTTAGGCGTGTACTTGGCAGTAGTTCTGCGCCGGGAAGGCGACGATCCGGAGGACGAGCCGTATTTCGCAATTGTGCAGGTGCCGTCCATATTGCCGCGGTATATCGAGCTTCCGCTCCGGTTGAACAGCAAGAAAACGGAAATGATGCTGATAGAGTCCGTTATCAAGCGCCACATTCGCACGCTGTTCTCCGGTTACGTTCCGGTTTCGGTTCATGCATTCCGGTTGACGCGCAATGCGGACTTAACGTTGAACGAAGAAGGCGCCGAAGATTTATTGGAAGAGATCGAGAAAGAGCTCCGCAAGCGCAGGTGGGGTTCGCCGGTCCGGCTCGAAGTGGAGCGGGGGATGCATCCTTTCGCGCTCGAGATGTTAACGGGCGAGTTTGAGGTCGGCGACAACATATTCGATTTCGACGGGCCGCTCGATTTAAGCTTTCTGATGAAGTTTTCGGTAAGTTTGCAGGGATACGACCATTTGCGGTATCGCGACATCAAACCGGTGTACCCGAAAGAGTTTACCGCGGACGACGACGAGCATGTGGATTTGTTCCCCGTGCTTGCCAAGCAGGACGTGCTCGTCCAGCATCCGTTCGAATCGTTCGACGCGGTTACCGATTTTATCGTTCAAGCGGCGCACGACCCGAAGGTGCTGGCCATAAAGATTACGTTGTATCGCGTGAGCGGAAACTCGGTCCTCGTTCAATCGCTCGCAAGGGCGGCGGAGGCGGGAAAGCAAGTGACCGTTGTCGTGGAGTTGAAAGCGAGGTTCGACGAAGAGCGGAACATCGCGTGGGCGCGGAGGTTGGAGAAAGCGGGCTGCCATGTGGTTTACGGGTTGGTCGGCTTGAAGACGCATTGCAAAATCACGCTCGTCGTCCGTCAGGAACAAGGAGGTTTGCAGCGGTATGTGCATGTGGGCACAGGCAATTATAACGATGCGACGGCGAAGCTGTACACCGATGTCGGGTTGTTTACGAGCCATCCGGTCATCGGCGAGGACGCCTCCGCTCTATTTAACGAGATGACGGGTTACTCGGCTCCGCGGCATTGGAAGTCGTTCGGCGTGGCGCCCGCAGATTTGCGGGACAAGCTGTTCGAATTGATCCGGAATGAAGCGGAGAACGCGAAGGCGGGAAAACCGGCGAAAATTATCGTCAAGATCAATTCCCTTTCCCATCAGGAGATGCTGGACGAGCTGTATGCCGCTTCCCAGGCGGGAGTAAGGATCGATTTGATCGTTCGCGGCGTCTGTTGCTTGCGTCCGGGAGTTCCGGGCTTGAGTGAAAATATTCGCGTGATCTCGATTGTGGACCGGTTTTTGGAGCATTCCAGAATTTTTTATTTCGAAAATGCCGGCGATCCGAAGGTGTACATTTCAAGCGCGGATTGGATGACGCGAAATTTGACCCGCCGCATCGAACTGATGTGCCCGGTGTTCGATAAGAAGCTGCAGCAAAGCTTGGTGAACATTCTTCATCTGTGTTTGGAGGATAATGTGAAAGCGCGCGAGCTGAAGTCGAACGGCACGTACATCCGTCTGCAGCCTGATAAGGCGGCGAAGCGAAGCCAGTTTTCCGCGATGACGGTCGACAATTGGAAAGTGTTCTGAAGTTAAGCCGGCACGGTGAAGAACGGTTAACGCGAAAAGAGACCGGAGCGAGAAGCGCTTCGATCTCTTTTCTCATTCGGCGGATATTTCGACGATCGACTGATCCGATAACTCGTCCGCACTTGCCTTGCCGTTTTTCAATTTAGCCGTTATGCTGACTTTTATCGTATAAACGCCTGGACCAACTGAATTTCCGTTGTTGTCCTTCAAGTCCCATTCCTCTGAAAAGGTCAGTTTATCGCCTTTTTCCAACGTCTCTTCCGTAATGGCCATGATGAACGAGCTGCCGCGGGACCACTTGTAAACCTCTTCATTGTTCCGATCGAAAATATCGATATCGTAACGCTGCCCTGAGTTGAAAACAATTTGCTGAGCAACGCCGGATATATTCTCAAGCGTAAATCGCAGCGATATTTTATCGCCGTCTATGCTTTCCGTTTCCAAAGTTGTCTTAAACAGTCCTTCACGCGGAGGCGATTGTTCTTTCTTTTCCGGTATGTGCGGGTTGTCCAACGCTCTTTCCCCGGATTTTTTCGCATGTTCCCCTGATTCAGGCACGGCATTCACATCCAAGCGGTTATTTTCGTCTTTCAAGCGGTTTGAGCCGTCTTCATGATTCTCTATAGGAGCCTTCGGCCCGGATTGGGAGATTCGCTCTTCATCGGGTCCGGCCGGCGTACCGTTAGAACAACCGGCCGCAATTACCGCAATAAGGACAAGCCTTCTGCATACTCTTCCTGCATTCATTGCGCCTCACCTCATGAAATCTAGACGAACGGTGACGGGAAATTGTTTCAGTTGGGAATGTTTACCCGCTCTCGAACAGCCTGAGCGTGAACCCCCACATTTTGCCGAAATCTCTCGCCAGGGACATGACTTGTTTCCGCTCGATCACCCAGTTGGATGCGCAATTAACGGTCAGGAACATCTCCGTGCCGAATACTCGGGCGGATACGGAAGCGACCGGCTGCGTTTCGCTCCGGTCGAGCGCCGCCGCCAATTGAAGCAGCGAACCGAGCCGGACGACGAGCGAGAAATCGGCTTCCGACAACAAATCGCGGTGCTCCGCGAAGAACGGCCTCGATCTCTTCTCGCTTTTGAACGAGGCGATCATTGCGCAAATGATGATCTCGCGGTGGGACAACCCGTCGACGCGCGAGTGGGCAAGCAAATAGAATGTGTGCTTGTAGTAATTGTAATAGTGTATGGAGATGCCGACACGGTACAGCAGCGAAGCGACATGCAAGTATTTGGCGGCGCGTCCGCCTAATCCGTGATAATGTTGAAGATCGGCAAACAGCTTCAGCGCAAGCCGGTTCACTTGGCTTACATGCTTGAAAGAAACAACGGGATGCAGCGCCAGCAAATTGTGCACGCTATGCTCCAGCACGTCGGTGAACTGCGGCTCCTCCGGGCGGAGCTGTTCGAAGAACAGGCCGTCGCGAAGGCCCGCGCCGCTGATGACGTAGTGCGAAGCGGATGTGCGCCGGAACAGCGTATGGAGAATAACCGCCCCGGGCACAATAATGTCCGCGCGGTCTTTGGAAAGTCCTTCTATTTTCTTCCGCTTCTCATACGGAGTTTCTCGAAGCAGCTGCATGGTGGCATCCATATCTTCCGCGGACATTGTGTAATTGTGAGTAAGCGGAAGCGAATATTTCTTTCGTTTTTGATCGATTTTACATAGGCTTCTAACCGTTCCACCCAGTCCGACCAACGGAAGTCCGGGAGTTTCGGCAATCCAAGGCTCCGATGCAACGGCGCCGTCGACCATGGCGCGAATCGCCTTCGCTCCTTCGTCTTCAATCTCGCCGTTGCTGCCGAAGCGCTTCATTGTATTTACCGCGCCGAACGGGAAAGATACGCTCTTGACGAGACGGCGGTTGCGAAACAGAGTGACTTCCGTGCTGCCGCCCCCGATATCGACTAACAAGCCGTCGCTGATATCAATCGTATTGATCATTCCGAGGAAGCCGAGCCGGCCTTCTTCCTCGCCTGGCAATACGTCGATGGCCAGTCCGGTGCGCTCGCGCAATGCGGCCGTCACGGCCGCCGAGTGCGCGGCGTTGCGCAGCGCCGCGGTGGCGACGGCCCGGATCCGGCCGGCGCCTTGTACCGCGCATAATAATTTGAAGCGTTGAAGCGTTTCCGCGATATAATCGAGATCGTTGTCCGAAATCCGGCCGTTGCCGTCCACGCGTTCGCTCAGACGGGCCCCTTCTTTACTTTCGTCGATAATCCGGTAAGCGCCGGCGGAATTGATTTCGTAGATCGCAAGGCGGATGGAGTTTGAGCCGATGTCGATAATCCCTATACGTTCCCAGCTGTCCATAATCCCTCCTAAATGAGTGAGAAAGAGATATAAACAGAATTATTGTACCTGAGTTTGAGCGATAAGGAAATGTTCGTGAAAAATGCTTTATAAACGTGATAATGAAGTTTTATGCCTGAATTTGTTTCTTTATTGGCTGCAATTGAGGTATCATGAAGATAGTTAATGATTCCAATGATCAAGATTTGAGTAAAGGAGCGTGTATCTCATGACGGTCACCAAAGGGCTTGAAGGCATTGTCGCCACGACATCTTCGGTCAGTTCCATCATTGACGGAGTGTTGACATACCGCGGTTACGACATTGACGACCTAGCAGTGAACGCGACTTACGAAGAGGTCGTGCATTTGCTTTGGTACGGTAAACTCCCGAACAAAGCCGAGCTAGACAAGCTTCATACCGAGCTGAGCGCGAATGCGGCCGTTTCGCAGCAAGTCATCGACCAGCTGCGGGCATATCCGAAGGACGCCAACTCCATGGCCGTATTGCGTACGGCGGTATCGGCGCTCGCGCTGTTTGACGAAGAGGCGAACGACATGAGCCTCGAAGCGAATTACCGCAAGGCGATTCGTCTTCAAGCGCAGCTTCCGACGATCGTAGCGGCTTTCGCGCGCATTCGTCAAGGCCTGGAGCCGGTTGCCCCTAAATTGAACGCCGCCGTTGCCGAGAACTTCTTATACATGTTGACGGGCAAAGCTCCCGATAAAGTGGCGATCGAAGCGCTCGACAAGGCGCTCGTTCTGCACGCGGACCATGAGTTGAACGCATCCACGTTCGCAGCGCGGGTCACCGTGGCGACGCTTTCCGACATGTACTCCGGAGTAACGTCAGCGATCGGCGCGCTGAGAGGGCCGCTGCACGGCGGAGCGAACGAAGAGGTCATGGCCATGCTCGAGGAAATCGGAGACATGGACAACGTTGAAAGATACATTCAGGACAAGCTCGACAACAAAGAGAAAATCATGGGCTTCGGCCATCGCGTATACAAGAACGGGGACCCGCGCGCGAAGCATCTTCAGAAGATGTCCTATGAGCTCGGCAAGCTGACGAACAACATGAAGTGGTACGAAATGTCCGTGAAGATCGAAGAGATGGTGACGGGCATGAAGGGCTTGAAGCCGAACGTCGACTTCTACTCAGCTTCCGTGTACACGGCTCTTGAGATTCCACGGGACTTGTTCACGCCGATTTTCGCGATTTCGCGCGTATCCGGTTGGACGGCGCACATCCTTGAGCAGTACGAGAACAACCGCCTTATCCGTCCTCGTGCGGAATATGTCGGGCCGACGGACCAGAAGGTCGTTCCGATCGCTCAACGGGCGTAACGAGGCGACCGCAGGTCGTTCACAAGCCTAACGAGGCGCGTAAGAGGCGAACGCAGCACAATCAATAACACTTGTTTATAAAAGCGGGACGTTCGGACTGACGGCAGTTCGGATATCCCGCTCCCTTTTGGCCCATATCCCATTATTGTTTAGAAGGAGAGTTTCCACGATGGCGAATTTCGAGCAATACTCTTTACCGACCGAAGGCGAACGCATTACGATCGGCGCGAACGGCAAGTTGAACGTACCGAATAACCCGATCATCCCGTTCATTGAAGGGGACGGCACCGGCCCGGACATATGGGCGGCTTCCAAACGCATTCTCGACGCGGCGGTCGAAAAAGCATACAAAGGCGAGAAGAAAATCGCATGGTACGAAGTATTTGCAGGGGAGAAAGCGTTCAACCAATTTAACAGCTGGCTGCCGGCCGACACGTTGACGGCGATCCGCGAATATATCGTAGCGATCAAAGGCCCTCTTACGACACCGGTAGGCGGCGGCATCCGTTCTTTGAACGTGGCGCTCCGTCAAGAGCTTGATCTGTACGTATGCTTGCGTCCGGTTCGCTATTTCCAAGGCGTTCCTTCGCCGGTGAAGCGTCCGGAGCTTGTCGATATGGTTATTTTCCGCGAGAACACGGAAGACATCTACGCGGGCATTGAGTATCAGTCCGGGTCCGACGAAGTGAAGAAAGTGATCGAGTTCCTTCAGAAGGAGATGGGCGTCAAGAAAATCCGTTTCCCGGAAACGTCCGGCATCGGCATTAAGCCCGTATCGTCCGAAGGCTCGACCCGCCTTATTCGCGCCGCGATCGAATATGCGCTCGAGCACGGCCGCAAGAGCGTAACGCTCGTGCACAAGGGCAACATCATGAAGTACACCGAAGGCGCGTTCAAGAATTGGGGCTATGAGCTTGCGGAGAAAGAATTCGGAGACAAGACTTTCACTTGGGCGCAATACGACCGCATTAAGGAGCAGGAAGGCGCAGACGCGGCAAACGCGGCTCAGAAAGCAGCGGAAGCGGCAGGCAAGATCATCGTCAAGGACGCCATCGCGGACATCGCATTGCAGCAAGTATTGACTCGCCCGACCGATTTCGACGTCATCGCGACGCTCAACCTGAACGGCGACTACTTGTCCGACGCGCTTGCGGCGCAAGTCGGCGGCATCGGCATAGCGCCGGGCGCGAACATCAACTATGTAACGGGCCACGCGATTTTCGAAGCGACGCACGGCACGGCTCCGAAATACGCGGGACTCGACGTTGTCAACCCTGGCTCCGTGACGCTGTCCGGCGTAATGATGCTCGAGCATCTCGGCTGGCTGGAAGCGGCGGACTTGATTTACAAAGGCATGGAACGCACGATTGCGGACAAGACCGTAACTTACGATTTCGCCCGCCTCATGGAAGGCGCGACCGAAGTGAAGACATCCGAGTTCGCCAACTTGTTGATCAAGAATATGGACTAGTTCAGTCCGATACGAATATGGCCTAGGAGGTAAGAACAATGGCAATCCGCCGCAATAAGATCACCGTCGTCGGTGCCGGCTTCACCGGCGCTACTACAGCACTCATGCTTGCTCAGAAGGAACTTGGCGATGTGGTGTTGGTTGACATTCCGCAGCTTGAAAATCCGACGAAGGGCAAGGCGCTGGACATGCTCGAAGCGTCCCCGGTTCAAGGATTCGACAGCAACATCGTCGGCACTTCCAGCTATGAAGATGCGGCAGGCTCCGACGTAGTCATCATAACGGCCGGTATCGCCCGCAAACCCGGCATGAGCCGCGACGACCTCGTAAATACGAACGCGGGTATCGTGAAATCCGTCTGCGAACAAGTGAAAGACAAGTGCCCGAACGCATATGTGATCATATTGAGCAACCCGGTCGACGCTATGACATACGTGGCGTACAAGACGCTCGGTTTCCCGAAAAACCGCGTCATCGGCCAATCCGGCGTACTCGACTCCGCGCGTTACCGCACGTTCATCGCGCAAGAGCTGAACGTTTCCGTTGAAGACGTTGTCGGCGTCGTGCTCGGCGGACACGGCGACGATATGGTTCCGCTCGTGCGCTATACTTCGGCCGGCGGCGTGCCGATCGAAAACTTGATTCCGAAGGACCGCATCGACGCTATCGTTCAGCGTACCCGTACGGGCGGCGGCGAAATCGTCAACCTGCTCGGCAACGGCAGCGCCTACTACGCGCCTGCGGCGTCGCTCGTGCAGATGACGGAAGCGATCCTTAAGGATAAGAAGCGGATCCTTCCGACGATCGCTCTTCTCCAAGGCGAGTACGGTTACCAAGACCTGTTCATGGGCGTGCTGACCGTTCTCGGCGGCGACGGCATCGAGAAGATCGTTGAAATCGAGCTGACGGCCGAAGAGCGCGTTGCGCTTGATAAATCCGCGGAATCGGTGCGCAACGTCATCAAAATCGTCAACGGCTAATTGTTATAACCTCCCGGGGTTTGAACCCGGGAGGTTTTTTTTGTGCGCTGCAATCGCGCCGCGAGAGTACACTGGACGCGAACCCACAGCGACAAGTGCACGGGGCACGACTGGACTCGAGCTATCGGGGGAAGCAGCACTGGACTCGAGCCATCGGGAGAAGAACACTTTGCTCGACCCGTCGGGAGAAGAACACTTAGCTCGACCCGTCGGGAGAAGAACACTTAGCTCGACCCGTCATGAATAGGGGATTTTGAAGTTCTTATTTTCTATATATTCGGCAGCTTTCAGGCATATAGGGGATTCTCGAGTACTTATTCGTCGATAAACCTACCTGATTGCCGGTCCATGCGATAAAATAAGAACCTTGGAGTCCCCTATCGTATTGTAAATGAAGGGAGCCTTGGAGAAATAAGTACTTTGAAATCCCTTATCGTTAAACCGAGTATTCACATGGACAGCAGACACTGAGTGAAAACGATCGCGAAGACGCACAAAGGCGCTTGCAACGGGGATGCCGGACATTTTACAAAAACCTTGCGTTCATTCTCCCGTTCAGTCAGAAAGAAAATGCAACGGGTTTGACTCCCAACCGATGCGCTAAAGATATAGAAGTGTGATTAGCGTGCACAAGTTCATCCGGGTTTTGGAACAGCGTCCGGAAGCCCCACTGAGGCTTGGGAATAGCGGGCTAACGCTTTTCGCGAGTGCACCGGCCGGCCGCGAGTACACTCTCCCTGCAAAAATTCAATCGCCCGTCACAGGTGGAGAGCAATGTAAATTGTACTGGTCTCCCGACTTCTGTATACTTAATGCTGGAACATTTTTTACACGATATGGAGGTTGTGGGTCTTGCAAATTGTACTCTTTCTGCACGTATTGGGGTCGTTGGCCGTCGGGTTTTACTTGTTGCTCCCGTTTGTGGCCGCTCGCATGGGTACGTTGGAGCCGGCGGCGCAAGTCGGATATGCCAAGGGATTGCATAATTTAAACCGTGTAGGGCAGTGGTTGTTGATCGTTCAATTCTTGACCGGCGGTTACTTGATTAGCCAATATGATTTGTCGGTGCTTTGGATGGTCGTGGTCATCGTACTGTTCGTTGCGCTTGGCGCGATGACGGGAATGCTGGGCGGGCCGTTGAAGCGGGTCATCGCCTCGGGAGGCGAAGGGAAGCAAGCGGCACAGCGGGACGCTTCCCGAGTCGTAATGTTCAGCGGCATTGCGGCGGTGCTTGTTTTCGTTCTGCTGCTGCTGATGTACTACCCTCAATGGTTGGCTTGATAGACAGACGAAAGTGAAAAAGGGCTGTCCTCCAGGCAACGTGAATGTTACCGGAAGGGCAGCCTGTCGTGTATAATGGGAGAAGACCACATATAAGGAGCGATGGCGAACATGGCGATGAGCAAAGCGCGGAAGCTTCGCAAGAAAGCGGAGCGCGAAGGCAGACGGAATCCGGATGAGAGCCGGGTCGGATGGTACGGCGTGAATCCCGTAACGAAGGTGACGCCGACGAAGTCGGAGCAATTGCGCAAACTGGATATGAAGCATAAGAAAAGGCGGAACGGTTGCCACGGCGACGACGGTTCCGCTTTTGGTTTGTGTGCGCATATCAGCCGGCCTTACGGTCCCGTAAGCTCGTCCAACGGCTTCTCCATGCTGGGAGCAAGCTGCTCCAGGAAATATCGAATCTCTTCCATATCCAATGCATGCATGGAAGCCTCGATCTGCTTCTTCGCAACGGCAAATTCCCGGTTCCCGGCTGACAGCTCCGTCGTGCATTTCAAATATGCATCAAGCAAATCCGCCGCTTTCACGTACTTGTATTCCTCATCGTGCACCGACTTGCTTTCAAGCAATGGCGCGTAGGCGCCCTTCAGCGCGTCCGGCACCAATCCGGTCAGCCGCTCGGCCGCCAACCGCTCGATCTCGCGGAAATTGTGCGATATATCCGGATTATGGTGTTTTACAGGCGTCGGTATGTCCCCGGTGAACACTTCCGTCGCATCGTGAAACAGAGCGCGGGTTGCAAACCGCTGCGGCTCGACCGGCTTCCCGTACACATCGCGGGCGATCGTGCCGAGCGTATGCGCAAGCACCGCCACATGAAACGAATGCTCCGCCACATTCTCGCGGACGACATTGCGCATCAGGCTCCAGCGCTCAATGTAACGAAGACGGTAAATATAAGCGATAAAATGATTCCCCATTCAAGTTTCCTCCACGGCAAATCGATAGTTTGGCGCAAAGCGGGCAAGATATTGTTGGGTGTTTTGTGATATTATAAATATAACAGATATAATAGAATTCGTTATCTTCGGAGAGGAGATTTTGCGCAAATGAAACAGTTCGAGCAAAGCATATACGATTTGATTGTGGAAACGTCGACGAACTTGCCTGCGGACGTGCGCCGCGCGATCAAGGCGGGAGCGAAACGCGAGAACGCGGGCACTCGCGCCGCATTGTCGATGGCGACGATTGCAAACAACATCACAATGGCGGACATCGGCGTATCACCGATTTGCCAAGACACCGGGATGCCGACATTCATCGTGCACACGCCGATCGGGGCCAATCAAATCGAGATGAAACGCAACATACGCAGCGCGGTTGCCAGAGCGACCAAGGACGGGAAGCTTCGCGAAAATTCCGTCGATTCGCTTACCGGAGCAAACAGCGGCGACAACCTCGGACCTGGGACGCCTGTCATACATTTCGAGCAATGGGAGCGCGACGACATTGAAGTCAAGCTCATTCTGAAAGGCGGAGGCTGCGAGAACAAAAACATTCAATACAGCCTTCCGGCGGAGCTTCCCGGACTCGGCAAGGCGGGACGCGATCTCGACGGCATCCGCAAGTGCATTATGCATTCCGTCTATCAAGCGCAGGGGCAAGGCTGCAGCGCCGGCTTCATCGGCGTCGGCATCGGCGGAGACCGCACCACGGGATACGAGCTTGCTAAACAGCAACTGTTCCGTACGGTGGACGACGTGAACCCGAACGAAGATCTTCGCAAGCTTGAGGAGTACGTGATAGAGAACGCCAACAAGCTCGGTATCGGCACGATGGGCTTCGGCGGAGAAGTGACGCTGCTCGGCTGCAAAATCGGCGTAATGAACCGTCTCCCGGCGAGCTTCTTCGTTTCGGTAGCGTACAATTGCTGGGCGTTCCGCCGTCAAGGCGTGTTGATCGACGCATCCTCCGGAGAAGTGAAGGAATGGGTATATGAGCGCGGTTCGGCCGTATCCATGAAGGACGAGCAAGAAGCGGCAGCGCAAGCTGCGGCCGATTCCGACCGCCGCGAAGTGGTGCTGACAACGCCGATTACGGAGGAACAAGTGCGGCAGCTTCGCGTCGGCGACGTCGTCATCTTGAACGGCCGCATGTTTACCGGACGCGACGCGATCCATAAACACCTTATGGACCATGACGCGCCGGTAGATTTGAACGGCGCCGCCTTGTACCATTGCGGACCTGTTATGATGAAAGACGACGAAGGGTGGCACGTGAAAGCTGCGGGTCCGACGACGTCCATTCGGGAGGAACCGTATCAGGGCGACATCATCAAGAAATTCGGGATCCGGGCCGTCATCGGCAAGGGCGGCATGGGACCGAAGACCTTGAAGGCGCTCCAAGAGCACGGAGCCGTATATTTGAACGCGATCGGCGGCGCCGCCCAGTACTATGCGGAAACAATCAAGGGAGTAGACGGCGTCGACTTCCTTGAATTCGGCATTCCCGAAGCGATGTGGCATCTGAATGTGGAAGGCTTCGCCGCCATCGTGACGATGGACGCTCACGGAAATTCGCTGCACGCGGACGTCGAGAAGAGTTCAATGGAGAAGCTCGAGCAATTTAAAGAGCCGGTATTCAAATAATATGAACAAGGTTCGCAACCGTCTCACTTTGATTTTTATACTGTTTATCGGCCTGTCGAATTTAGCGGCAGGCATTTTTACCGTTTCGGTGCTTCGCGATTCTCAAGTCCGGTCGTTGGAGGACAGCTTGGAGGAGCAGCTGAAGCTGTATCTTGCGACTGTCGATTGGGAGACGGTGTTCGAAAGATCCGTCCGCGGAGAGGCGTACGGCCATGAAGCCGCCCGAATCGCAAGAAAAGCGGGCGCCCGGGTCACATTCTTCGACAGGGACGGCGCCGTGTTGGGAGATTCGGCGAAAGGAACCGGTCCCGGGGAGGAGCCGGGGCAGGTCCCCAAAGAGATTGTCCTTGCGGGCTCACAAGGTTTCGGCACCGACATTCGCGCATCCGGCAACGATTCGGAGAAAATTATGTACGTCGCCCTGCCCGCTTCATTCGGGGACTCGGGCGTCGGCTTCGTCCGGTTCGGAGCGAGCATGAACCATCTGGACGCGGAAACGTTTCGAATCACTTCGTATTTGCTTGTCGGGCTGTTGGTTCTGCTGCTGATGACGGCGCTCATTTCTTATCGAATTTCCCAAGGACTAACCGGCCCGCTTGAGAAAATTACGCGAGTCGCCTATCAAATTACGAATTTGAACTACAAAGCACGGGTGTCGATCCAAAACCGGGACGAAATCGGACAGCTTGGACAAGCTATTAATACGATGGCGGAGAGCCTGCAGTTCCAGATGAACCGTATTCAAGAGGACGAGAGCCGGTTGAAAAGCGTATTGGAGAACATGCTGAGCGGTGTCGTGATGATCGACCGGGACGAGCGGATCGTACTCATCAACCGCTCCGCCGAAGAAATGCTGGGCATGTCGGCCGCCGAGCTGCTCGGCCAGAAATACAATGTGTTGAAGGCGCAGTACGAGCTGATTAAGATGATCGGCGAATGCGAGGAAAAGCACGAGCACATTCGCGATGAGATTGTGTTTTACTATCCGGAAGAGCGCACGCTCGACATTCATCTCGTTCCGATGACCGGCGCAGGCGGCGAGTTCATGGGCATCGTCATCGTATTTCACGACATCTCCGCGATCCGGCGATTGGAGCGTATGCGCAGCGAGTTTGTCGCCAACGTGTCTCACGAGCTCAAGACGCCGATCGCCGCGGTGAAAGGATTTGCGGAGACGCTGCTCGGCGGAGCCGTCAACGACCCTGAAACTGCGAAATCGTTTCTGCAAATCATTTACGACGAGAGCGAGCGGCTTGATCGCTTAATCGGCGACATTCTGGACTTGTCCAAGATTGAATCCAAGCGGGTGCAGCTGCACTTCTCGCCGGTTGAGATGAAACCGTTCATAGAACGCACCCTGAACATGATGTCGACGGAAGCCGCGAAGAAAAATATTCAGTTGGAGTCGAACGTCGAAGAAGACATATATGTGGAAGCGGACGAGGACCGGTTGCGGCAAATCTTAATCAATTTACTGGCGAACGGAATAAGCTACACCCATGAAGGCGGCAGCGTAAAAATTACGGTCGAACCGGTGACGGCGTCGGGAACGGAAACGGGGAGCGACGCGGAATACGAAAAAATAAGGATCATTGTGCAGGATACCGGAATCGGAATCCCGAGAAAGGATCTGCCCCGTATTTTTGAGCGGTTTTACCGCGTCGACAAAGCCCGGACCCGCGCGTCGGGCGGCACGGGGCTCGGGTTAAGCATCGTGAAGCATCTCGTTGAATTGCATAAAGGAACGATCCGGGTGGATAGCATTGTCGGGGCGGGCTCCAAATTTGTCATCGAGCTTCCCGTACTGCAATAACGCGTTTCTATTAGGAAGTATTGTGTTAAGATAAAGTTGTCCACTTTATAAGTTCGGAGGTTGCCATGCCTGACAAAATATTGGTCATAGAAGACGAACCGACACTGTCGCGTCTCTTGTCCTATAACTTAAGCCAAGAAGGGTACGCGGTAAATACGGTGGAAGACGGTGCGGACGGTCTCCAGGAGGCGCTTCAAAATTCGTACGACCTCATTATCTTGGACATCATGCTTCCCGGATTGAACGGTTTCGAAGTGCTGTCCAAGCTTCGGCAGAAGGGCAACCGGACGCCGATTATTATTCTCACGGCGCGCAATGCGGAGAATGAAGTGGTGCAGGGCTTGAAGCATGGAGCGGACGATTACATCACGAAGCCGTTCGGAGTGGCCGAGCTGCTCGCCCGCGTCAGCGCAGTGCTCCGCCGGGCAAAGCCCGAAGACGGGGACGACGTCAAAGAAGCTTCGCACGGCAAAGTAATCACCGCCGGCGAGTTGAAGATATACCCGGAGAAATACGAAGTGATGGCGGGCGGAGAGCTGATTTCTCTGCGTCCCAAGGAATTCGAAGTGCTCTTGTATCTCGTGCAGCGGCCGGGTATGGTCATCACCCGGGACGACTTGATGAACATCGTATGGGGGTTCGACTATGTCGGCGGCCAACGGACGGTCGACGTCCACGTAAGCTCCCTTCGCAAGAAGCTGGAGATGAACCAGCAAAGCGTCCAAATCGACTCGATTCGCGGCGTCGGTTACAAGCTGGTCATATCCAAGAAATAGCTGGTTACTATTGCCCCGTACTGCACGGGGTATTTTTTTGTGGTGTACCCTTTAGGTGCAAAAATTGACCTTATCAGCAAAAATACGGTCAATTTTTGACCCTATTTCATTTCGGAGTGCTGCATTTTTCCTGGGAACGAAACAGTTAGGCTCAATAATTGACCTTATTTTGGCAGTTTCAACTTCGCTAACTAATTATAGGGTCAATTCTTGAGCTTATTCGTGCAATTAGGGTCAAAAATTGACCTTATCCGGAACATCGGCGTTACCGGGATTCCGCATCCGCTTGGCGATTGGTCATGTATCGTGTTGCAAGCGATTCGCATTAGGCATGTCCGGGTTCCTTTTCCAATATAATGAAGTAGGCGGTTGGAAAGGAATTGGGATAATGCTCTACGTCATTATTTTCGCCGTTACGTTCATATGGGGCATCAACGGGGTGATCGACAGGCAGGCGCTTATAAAGGGGCATCCCGTCGAGATCAATTTGATCGTTACGTTAACGATGACAGTCGTGGCGTTTATTTATTTTGCTCTGGCCAAAATGTGGGGTATCCCGATGCAGTTTTCAAAGAGCTCGATGACGTTCGCCGTTTCCAACGGCATATTAATCCCAACCGCGTATTTGATATATTTATACGCATTATCGCGCGGTTCATTGACCACCGTCGTATCCATTACGGCGACGTATCCGATCATTACGTTCCTCTTTGCGGTCTTGCTGTTGAACGAGCCGGTTTCCTTCAATAAAATCGTGGGCATTATTATGGTGGTCGCCGGACTTTATATATTTGTAAGATAATGTTATGGAATAATTTTCAGGTAATAATCGAAACATAAACATGTATTCCAAATATAGGAGGCATGTGAAGTGGACAACAGACAAAACCGGACCGGTATGGAAGCCGCCGGCGACGCGGTGCAGAACGGTGTTGACGCAACGGCGGACGCTTTGGAGAACGGTGCCGAAGCTGCGGCGGATGCCGTAGAAAACGGGGTCGAAGCGACTGTCAATGCTACCCGGAACGCTTTCCGGCAAGCCGGAGAGGTTGCCCAAAACCTGGGGAATCAAATGACGGAACAGAATCAACAAAATCAAAACCAAAATCAAAATCAATAACACACGAAACGGGAATGCCGCGCACCCAAATAAGGGACGCGGCATTTTGTTTGGAAAAAGATGTATTGATGAGCGCCCGGTTTCGGTTTATGTTTAGGTAGGGGTGAACTGCTTGTCCGAAGTAATGAAACCCGACTTTCAAAATATCCGTTACGGTTCCCATGAGCGCAACGTTCTTGATCTTTGGCTTGCCGAAGAAGTGAAACCTTCGCCATTGGTCATCTGGTTTCACGGCGGGGGGTACTGGTTTGGTGACAAGACCGAAGGTTTGCCGGATCCGAAGCTTTTCTTGAATGCGGGCATATCGTTTGCATCCGTTAACTACCGGCTTTGTCCGCATGTATCTTTTCCGGAACCCATGTTAGACGGTGCCAGAGCGATCCAATACTTGAGACATCATGCGAACACTTGGGGACTTAATCCGGAAAAGGTGGCGTTGGCCGGAAATTCGGCAGGCGGACATATGGCTCTCTGGCTCGCATTTCATATGGATTTGGCCGACCGTTCAAGCGCAGATCCGATTGCAAGGCAGTCGACACGCGTTGCGGCGGTTGGCGGGGAAGACGCGCAAACCATTTTCGATCCAAGAGAATTGAAGAATGTGTTTGGACGAGTTCGAGAAAACTTTGCCGTCGATTTTTTCGGCATTACACCGGAAGAAATGGATACGCCTAAAGCTTACCGAATTTACGAAAAGGCTTCGCCGATTAGACATGTGAGCAAATATGCCCCTCCAGCATTTCTAATCTACAGTCGTGAAATGGCTCCCATAACCGATGATATGGATTGGTCGTTCATCATCCATCATCCTCTGTTCGGCGAGTGCTTGAAACGCAAGTTAGAAACATTAGGAGTCGAATGCATATCTCGTTACAAAGGGGATATCACAGGACAGTCGTTTGCCGGGCATTGGAACGAGATGGTGCGATTTTTCATAAGTGCACTAATGAAATCAAATACGTTCGATCCGGATTTCCTTGCTTAACCTCTCCACATCCGCTCCGTACACCTCTCCCGCATGCTCGGTCAAAGCGTTGGCCGCGCTCACGGCGGTCGCAAAGGTCAAGATTTGCTCGATCTCCCATTGCCGTTGAAACCCGACCGCCATTCCCGCCACGAAAGAGTCGCCGCAGCCGACAGTGTTAAGCGGAGTAATAACAGGCGCGTGGACGCGATAACATTGGCCGCGGAATCCGGCAATGGAGCCGGCTGCGCCGCGCGTTACGACAATGCAATCGATCCCCTCGGTCATTCGATGCCGCAGCGCCTTGACCAATGATTCCTCGTTGCGGACGTCGACGCCAAGCAATGATTCCGCCTCGTCCTCGTTAGGCTTGACCAAGAACGGCTTGGCTTCCAACCCGTTACGCAGTGCGGCTGTGCTGCTGTCGAGAAAAGGAAGCGCACCTTGCTCTCTTATACGCTCAATAAGCAGCTTATATGTGTCCGAAGGCATTCCCGCGGGAAGGCTGCCGGACAGAACGACAATATCGGAAACGGCCGCCAACATCGATACCTTGGCAAACACAGCCTTCGTCTCTTCTTCCGAGACCTTCGGGCCGGGCTCGAGAATCTCGGTCGAGAGGCAGGGGTGTTGAGATATGATGTTTAAACATAACCGGGATTCTCCGCCTATTGTGGTAACGAAATCATGAGCGATCCCGATTCGGTCGAGCCCGGTACGAATGAAATTTCCGTTATTTCCTCCTACAATTCCGGTTGCCAACGTTTCATAGCCTAACGTTCGAATGACGCGAGCAACGTTCAAACCTTTGCCGCCGGGAACGGCCAACACCCGGTCGGCCCGGCTCACCCGTCCGGGGACAAACGTATCCACATAATAAGTTTTGTCGATCGCGGCGTTCAGTGTGACCGTCGTAATCATGTTCTCACCTGAAGTGCTTGGCCTTGCCGACCGAGCCGCACACGATCATCTTTTCGATTGCCATTTCTCTCAGAGCTTGCTTGGCGGGCACCATATATTTTCGCGGATCGTTTTCCGACGGGTTGGCTTTGAATACGTTCTTGATCGCATCGGAGAAAGCGATGCGGAGCTCCGTCGCAACGTTCATCTTGCTCATGCCGAGCGACACGGCGCGGCGCACTTGATCGTCCGGTATGCCGGATCCTCCGTGAAGCACAAGCGGCACGGACACAACGCCGGCTATCGCTTGGATTCGGTCAAAGTCGATATTCGGATCGCCCTTATATATGCCGTGCGCGGTGCCGATGGCCGGCGCAAGCGTACTGACCCCTGTCAATTCGACGAATGCTTTGCATTCCTGCGGATCGGCGAGCGTTGCGTCCTCCTCTCCTACCGCGATCTCGTCTTCCACCCCTCCTACTTTGCCGAGCTCGGCTTCGACGTTTACACCCGCGGCGCGCCCGACTTCGACAACTTTCCGTGTTTGCGCTACATTCTCTTCGAAAGGCGAGTGGGAAGCGTCAATCATGACGGAAGTATAGCCGGCCCGAATACACTTGACGATGAGATCGAAATCGGCGCAATGGTCAAGGTGCAGCGCAATCGGAATCCGGTTAAGCTTCGCGGCGGTTTGCGCGGCGGCGGCGATATAATCCGCTCCCAGATGTTTCACCGTGCCGACCGTAGATTGCAGGATAAGCGGGGATTCCGTTTCAACCGCCGCTTCGACGACGGCCTGCAGCATTTCCAAAGTGTGCACGTTGAAAGCGCCGACACAATAACCGTTCTGTCTGGCATGCTGAAGAAAAGGCGTCGATGACACCAATGCCATAATACTACCTCCTTGCTTCGGTATATTAGCTTCGCGGATTTACGTATAATGCATTTCAATCCGCAAAGCTTGCAAATGCGATTCCCAAGCCGGTTCAAGCTTCTTATCCGTAATGCATGCTTGAACGGATGACAGCGGCGCCATCGTAAACAGGGAGGTGCGGTTCACTTTCGTATGGTCGAAGACGGCAACCGCTTGTTTGGAGCGTTCTATCATAAGCCTGCCGATATGGGCTTCCAGTTCGGAATACGTCATCAGCCCTTGTTCCAAATTAATACCGTCGATGCCGGCGAACATTTTGCCGATATTCAGCTTTGCCAAGACGCCTTCCGCCAACGGGCCGCACAGCTCGTAGCTCTTGCCGCGCAGCACGCCCCCCGTCAAGACGGTCTGAACCGTATCGCTTTCCGCAAGCTCCATCGCGATATTAACCGCATTCGTCACAACCGTGATATTGTTCAGATGCTTAATTTCCTTGGCGATCAGGAAAGTCGTCGATCCGCCCGTCAATCCGATCACATCGCCTTCTTCAATGAGGGAGACCGCTTTTGCCGCAATAGCCAGCTTTTCGCTGAGCAGCACGCTCTTCTTGTCCTGGAACGGGACCTCCAAAGAGGATGCACGCTCGAAATACGCCCCGCCGAGCGTGCGGATGATCTTCCCGGTTTCGGCGAGCATGTTCAAATCTCTGCGGGCGGTCGCCTCGGAGCAGCCGAACCTCCGCATAATTTCGTCGATGGAAATCTCGCCTTCCCGCTTCATCGCCTCGAAAATTTGGCTGCGGCGGCGATTGCCTTTCGTATCCTTCTCGTTGATCACTAGATTTTCACCACTTGCGTCAAATTCCGCGGATGGTCCGGGTCGATATTTTTCTTGATAGCGGTGTACAACCCGAAATACTGGAGCGCGGGAAGATTCAAGACGGCACGGGCTTCGTCGCTGAGCAGTTCTCCCCCGGTTTGAAACACCGCATCGGCAAACGCCGTGTCGTCGCTTGCTTTAGCCGTCACGATCATGACCGCAGCCCCGTAGTCTTTCATTTCCCTGGCTACCTTCAGCTCGTAACCTCTCGCTTGCTCCGACAAAATCAAACAGACGAGCGTCCCTTCATCCACAACGGATTTCGGGCCGTGCCTGAATTCCAGCGTGCCGAAGCTCTCCGTCCAGGAATAGGACATTTCCTTCAATTTGAGGCTGGCTTCTTGAGCCAAACCGAAATAGGAGCCCATTCCAAGGAAAATGAATTTATTGAAGTCATGTCGCTGCACGAAAGGTTGTACGAATTCATCCGCACGCTTCACATTCGATTCGCACAAGCCCGGCAATTGCGACATTTCATCGATGAGTTCCGGCTTGGCGGACGCATAAGCGATCGCGGTTTGCATCATATAGGTCATGGAGCTGAACGATTTAGTCATGACCGTGCTCTTCTCTTTGCCCAGCGGAGAGACGAGGCATTCCGCGATCTGCGCCATCGAGCTTTGTTCATAGCATGTGACGCCGCATACGTCCCAATCGGGCGAAGCTTTAACGGATTCCAACGCCAAGACCGCTTCGCTCGATTCGCCGGACCGGGATACTCCTACTAGCAACATCTTCTTGTTTCGCGCCGCCGCGGCGTCCCGAAACAAGAAGATTTCGGACGACGGATGCGCCGCCGCCGCTTTGCCCGTCCACTTGCGGAAGGTGGAAGCCATCGTTAACGCTTGATAATAAGAGGAGCCGGAACCGATGAAAATCGTTTCGTCATATTTCGGATTCATGAAATAGTTTCGAATCCAATCTTGCCGCGCTAGAAGCTGCTCCCATGCTTTCGCAATCGCTTCATGCTGGGAGGAGATTTCGGGATACGTTAACGCGCCGGGCACGGTCATGTGCGGTTCACTCCTTGCATATATTATGATCGTTACAACTAGATTATATATGATAAAATGATTGAATCAATCATTATTTTGACTGAAACGAAAATAATGGTCGAATACCATCTTTACCCGCCATCTAGTATACTTAAGAGTAAATATTTGCTTTCATTAGGGGGTTTTTCAAACCGGATGAAGTCGGACATACTTCTTTTATTTTGCGCGGATTATTATTCGTTAAATGAAAAGCTCCAAAAGGAACTCTATTATGAATTTTACAAAACCGTCTATCATTTGGTGATGTATTTCGTGCGCGACCACGGCTTGACGGAAGATATAATACAAGAAGCTTTCTTCAAAAGCATCAACAAAATTCCGAAGGACCTCACTGAACCACAAATGCTGGCTTGGATCAAAAAGACGACCAAAAATACGACGTTCACCTTTTTGCGAAAACAAAAAAGGTACCGTAACGAACTTGACTCGGAAAGTGTCTTCATTAGTGAGGAGCTTTCGGCGACGTCAGCCGACGATAACGTGGAAAAGAAAGTGGAGTTAAAATTTTTCACGAGCATGATTGAAAATTGCCTTACTCACCTGAAGCCCGAATTCGCGGTCATTGTCGAAATGCGCTGGAGGCGAGGGATGTCATACAGAGAGATCGCCGAAGAACTGGACACGACCGAAGCGGTTATCAAACAAAAGCTGTACCGGGCAAGAACGGCATTAAAAAAACGAATTAAGAAGATGGGAGGGTGGGGAGATGAATAAGGCGGATTTTGATGCGCTGTTCGACGAGGCGTTTGACTCTGCCGTACAGAATAAATATGTGAATACGCCGGACCCGGAACCATCTTGGCAAAAGGTTCGCGCGAAACTGGCCAAGAGAAGAAGAGCTGCAATGCTCCGGCGCAGATTCCAACTCGTCGCGACGGTCGCCGTCTCCATGCTGATCGGCGCGACATTATTTAGCGGCGCCCAGCCGATTCAAGCGTTTAACCCGTTTTTTCAATATATGAAGGAAATACCCGGAGATGTTGTGCAAATGTTCTTCGGAAGTACGGATGCCCCATCGGATGCCGAAGCAAAGACGCCCCCTCCGCCGCCAACGGGAGATTTGACAATGACGGCATATTCACTGGATGAAACCAAAAATTTGTTCCCGGAGATGCCGGAAGTGACATATATTCCATCGGGATATACGTTTACTGATGCGGAACTGTTGACGTACGAAACGGGTCTGCCGTATCATCAAGCCTCCTTGTCTTTTATCGATACGGAAGGAAATATACTTATCGTGCTCTTCATCCAATTAAACGGAAACACATCTGTTGGCACTCAGATGAACACAAAAGAGGGAAGCGTCAAGGAAATTCAAGTTAAAGGCTCCGGAACCGGTTATCTTTCATACGATGGGAATCGTTATCGAAAGCTGGAGTATATGAAGCAGGACCTGTTTGTCAGAGTCGCCGGCGGCATATCGGAAGAGGAAATCATGCGGATCGCCGAAGGGTTAAAATAAGGAAACGGGTTGGTTCCTAAACCAACCCGTTTCTCGTTCATTTGACGAGCAAAGAACTCGAATAACGCACTCCTTGCTCGTAAGTTCCATTTTCATTTACCCAATGCACCGATTTGATCCGGTAATAGTATCCGCCGGTCACCTTCTGCCCGGAAGCATGGCTAAACCAACTTTTATCGCTGCCGCTTGATCCGCTGCCATTGCCTACAGTCTCCCACGTACCGCCTGTCCAACGCTGCAATGTGAGGGACACTCCTATCGAATCCACGATCTGGGAGGCATAAGTGGTTCCACTGTAACGGACCTCGCCGGCGGAAGAACTCGATATTGTATTTGCTCCGTCATCTAAGTATTTGTGGTCAGGGTCGAAGACGCCATACAGTTGGAATTCTACGGGCGGAGGAGAGGTGAGCGCGCCGGTGTTTCCTTTCGAATACGCCGCAGATGAAGAGAAGATGAGTACAAGAATTACGGAAACTACTAAAAACAAACTTTTTTTCAATAGAAACACTCCCTTTTTTTGGATATGATTCAATAAAATTGACGTATCAAACTTCTGTAATGTTTCGCGTTTTAAAATAAATTTTTT
Organism: Paenibacillus alkalitolerans; assembly: GCF_016482785.1. Classification (GTDB taxonomy): domain Bacteria; phylum Bacillota; class Bacilli; order Paenibacillales; family YIM-B00363; genus Paenibacillus_AE; species Paenibacillus_AE alkalitolerans. The sequence continues at coordinate 327,228 of NZ_JAEMXM010000004.1, forward strand.
GCAAACGAAAGAGCGCTGACATCAATCGTAGCGCAACAACATGTGATGTTGAGTAGTCAGATATTAGAAACATGAAGATGAAATGGAGTGAATTGATGTTTTAACGTTCAGTTCTATTTTAATCTTCCTTTTAAACTGTACCGGTACAGATATAAAAAATTGCCGATAATTCGACAACATTCGTCATTATTGTGCCGGTACAGATTCCGATAATCATTCCCAATTATGCTCAAGTTGAAGCATCTGTACCGGTACAGTTCGAAAGGGATATTGAAGAGAAGAGCCGATGATTTACCGCCTGTACCCGGTGAGCATAGATTTTGAAACTCGAAAGCCGGTGCATTTGCACCGGCTTTCGAAGGCATAGCAACTTATTCCAATAAGATTCTTTGACGCCCCGTTTACAGCTTGAAGATGGAGATCGTCTTCTGCAGCTGATTGACCGTCTGCTGCATTTGCTCCGTCTGAGCGACGATCGCTTGCACGGTGTCGATTTGCTCCGTCATCGACGCGGACACTTCTTCCGTGCCGGCCGCTGATTGCTGAGTGACGGCTGCAATGCTTTCCATTGCTGCGGATATCCGTTTCGCGCTCTCCAGCATCGAGTCGCTTTCCTGGGCGAAGTCGGCGATCCGCTCCGTAATGAAGGTGACGCTGCCGACGATTTCACGAAATACCTTCTCCGTTTCCCGGATCAGCTCGTTCTGCGCATCGACGATTTCTTTGTTGGCGTTCATGTTATCGATCGCTTGCCGGATGCCTTGTTCGATGCTGCGCACCAGACCGAACACTTCTCTTGTAGACGCGGTGGATTCTTCCGCCAGCTTGCGCACTTCTTGAGCGACGACGGCGAAGCCTTTGCCGTGTTCCCCGGCTCTCGCAGCTTCGATCGAGGCGTTCAGCGAAAGCAAGTTGGTCTGCTCCGCGATTTCGGAGATCGAGCGAGTGATTTTGCTGATGCCTTGCGCTTGTTGATTCAGCTGCTCGATCGTTTGAGCGACCGTTTCGGTTGCCTGCACGTTCAGCTTCATGCCTTCGCTTTGCCGTTCGACCGCGCTGCGCCCTTTCTCTACCAGCTCAACCGTCTGTTCCGACCGGTCGTTCATCGCCCGGGTCGAGTAGGCATAATTGACGACCATCTGCTCGATGTCGCGTATGGAAGACGAGATGCTGCCGACGTCTTCGGAAATACGGCTCGCCCCCGCCGCCAGTTCAACGGAAGAGTGGCCCACCTGATTGAGCGCTTCTTTCAGGTTCTGGTTGCGAAAGAAAATATCTTTGCCCGATTCCGAAACCTGTCTCGTGATGCTGCTCGTTTCGCTTAAAATATCGCGAAGCTTGTCCATCATTTTGTTGAAGGCGTTGCCCAGCTGTCCGAGCGCATCGTCGGATTGCACATTAACCTTCTGCGTGAAGTCTCCCTTGGCGATATTCATGGCGACGCCGGAAATATCGTCAAGAGAACCGGTAAGCGCTTTCTCAAGCAAATTGATTAAAGGATAAGCGATAGCTGCCAGCACGCACAAAATAATAATAGCCGGGAGTAAAGCAATACCGAAAGCGCTGATCAAAATCGATGCGATGAAAAACAATCCGGCGACGGCGCAGCATCCGACGCGCAATTTCGTCTGAAACGAAGCGGCATTGAATCGGTCCATGAAGTTTCCCCTTTAATTGGAAGATGTGTTTGTCTCCCATTATAGCATCCGACTTGCTCGAACGAAATCGAAATTTGTAGTTTAATGGCGAATTAATGGGTATTTTGTCTTACCCGCACAACGGCTTCACAAAGGACTCGCAAAAAAGGTCCGCAATCCGCTCAGGGGTATATTCGTACGTGTCCCGTAAATGCATATACGTATGGGGAGACAATGCGGATATGAAAAAATGGGCCGTCACCGCCGGATCCGCAATCGGCGACTTCCGCGATCGGTTCGCTTCCTCCAGCAGATCCGAGATCGTATGGTGCAGAAAGGTGTATGGCGGGGACTGAAAAAAATCCGTCTTCTTGTGCTCCATTTTTCTGTGAGCATGAATTTCTCCCAACAATTTCGACCTTTTCTCATGAAAAAGGAACAATTTGCGGAACACGCAGCACAACCGTTCACAAGGCGGCAAATGCGCCGATTGCTGCAAATCGCTCTTCAGCTCTTCGATCAGCTCACTGAAGTTTTCTTTGAGCAGCATCATGCAGAGGTCGCCCTTGTTGGCGTAACGGCGGTACAGGGTTCCTTGGCCGATTCCGGCCGCCTTGGCGATTTGGTGCATGCTGACGGCCTCAACGCCATGTTCTTCAAACAAAGCTTTGGCGGTTTGCAAAATCGATTTGCTTAATTCTTGCGAGTCTTTCCGGCTTCCATGCATGTTCATCCTCCGTTGCTCCTTATCTGAAGTTTGCGTCAATCGAAAGTCACAAAAAAGTACATTGACTTCCGGACAATTGTCCGGTAATATTTCTTTTCGGACAATTGTCCGCATATAGAAGCGCGATTTTTTGTATTGTAGCCTTTGTAAAATCGGAGGTCAATACATAAAAAAGACCGGCTCAAAGGATAGGAGGAGTACACTTGACTCAAGCTTCATTGAATGCGGCTGACGAACAGGCGTCGATCAAAAGCATTATCGCGCCGCTTGTCGCTATTATTGTGGGGATGTTTATGGTCATTCTCGACGGCACGGCGATGAATGTTGCGATGCCCCGATTGATCAACGACTTCCAAAGCCCGATTTCCGTCGTGCAGTGGACGGTTACAGGTTACGCGCTTGCGCAGTCCGCGGTCATTCCGTTGGCGGGATGGCTGTCGGACCGGTTCGGCGCGAAGCGGATATTTTTGTTTTCCGTGATCATGTTTACGATCGGCTCAGCGCTATGCGCCTTGGCTGCAAGCGCGGAGCAATTGATCGTGTACCGGATCATTCAAGGACTTGGCGGCGGCATGGTGTCGCCGATCGCGATGGCGTTCACTTACCGGCTCAGCCCTCCCGGAAAGGTTGGCGCAGTAATGGGGATGATCGGCATACCGATGCTGCTGGCTCCTGCGCTCGGACCGGTCCTCTCGGGTTGGCTCGTCGATTTTGCGACTTGGCATTGGATTTTTCTCATCAATGTTCCGGTTGGCGTGATCGCAGTGATCATCGCTTTGCGCACGCTTCCGAATATTGAACGGCAAACCGTGCCTGCATTGGACTATCTCGGCATGTTCTTCGCTCCGCTCGCGTTCGCCATGCTGGCGTACGGCGTCAGTTCGGCCGGAGGGGAAGCGGGGCAAGGAAACGGCTGGACTTCGACGCAAACTGTTACAGGAATCACTGTGGGGGTTATCGCCCTGATTGTGTTTATATTCGTCGAGCTTCGCCGGTCGCATCCGTTGTTGGAGTTGCGCGTGTTCGGTTCGGGCAATTTTACGCGGGGCATCGTCGTGCAATGGATTGCGACGATCGCTTTGTTCGGGACGATGTTTCTCGTTCCGCTGCTTCTTCAGCAGGCTAAAGGCTACAGCGCCTTCACCACAGGCTTGATCATGCTGCCGCAAGCGCTGTCCGCCGCCATATTCATGCCGATCGGCGGGCGTCTGTACGACCGCATCGGCGCGCGTCCGGTAGTTATCGCGGGACTTTCGATCGTCACCGTGGCGGGATTCTTGCTCTCAAGGCTCGCTCCCGACACTTCCCTCGCCATGATCATGCTCCCGCTTGCCATGCTCGGATCGGGAATGGGTTTGTCCATGATGCCGTTGAACACTCATATCATTCAGTCGTCTCCGGCGCATCTGGTCAGCCGCGTCACGTCGCTTACCGGTGCGGCGCAGCAAGTTATGGTTTCGTTCGCGGTGGCAGGGTTGTCGACCATCTTGGCGAACCGGATCGAACATTATTCCGCTGCGGAGCGCGGTCCTCAAATGCTATATTCCTCGTTTGGCGATACGTTCCTAGTAATGGCGGGCATCGCAATCGCCGGCGCTGCGCTCGGATTTATGCTCCGAAGGCCGAGGCCTAAGCCGAAGCCCGCCGGAGAACGCAAAGCGGATGGCCAAGCGGAAGCCGGCATGATGATGGGACATTGATTAATGCAGACAACAAAACGAACAGGGATCAACCGCCCTGTTCGTTTTTTCTTTTTCGCGCATAACGCCATAGGGAGAGGGGAAAATGAGGATACTGATGTCAGATTCGGGTGGACTGCCATGTTCAACGATACGAAACGGGATGAACCGTTATCCTCCAGCCTTCAACAAAACATACATACGATTGCCGAGGTAACCGGGAACAGCTCCGATGTCGTCATTCGATCGTTTCAAAGAGCCGACGGTTCCGATTTGTCTATTGTGTATATTAACGGTTTATCGGATGAGGCGGTCATTAACGAAAACGTCCTCAAACCGATCATGAACGGCACCGGATTGAATGTACCGCTTGAGAAGGATGCTTCCGAGTCTTTTGCAGCTATAAAAGAGAAAATTATTACCGTCGGCGCAATCACAACCGTCAGCGACATTGGCGGCCTCATCTCCGCTTTATACGACGGCAATGCCGTTATTCTTGCGGAAGGTTGGGAGAAGGCCATTTCGGTCGGTTGTTCCAAATGGGAACAAAGAGGCGTCGAGGAACCGTCTTCCCAAACCGTTGTCCGAGGTCCCAAAGAAGGCTTCACAGAAAATATAAGCACCAATGTCGCATTGCTGCGGCGGAAAATCAAGAGTCCGGATCTATGGAAAATCGACCGGATTATCGGCAGGCAAACCCGGACCGATGTAAGCGTTATGTATATGAAGGGCATTGCCGATGAAGCGGTTGTACAAGAAGTACTTCTAAGGTTGGATCGAATTGAAACGGACAGCGTTCTCGAGAGCGGCTACTTGGAAGAATTGATCCAGGATAAGACATTTACTCCGTTTCCGACGATGATAAACACGGAACGTCCCGACACTGCGGCAGCCGCCCTGTTGGAAGGACAAGTGGCGGTGTTTGTCGACGGAACGCCGTTCGTTCTTATCCTTCCCGTCACCTTCTTCAAATTTCTTCTTGCCAGCGAGGACTATTATCAAAGATTCGATATTTCTACATTTCTGCGCGTTTTGCGTTTCGGCGCCTTTACAGTGTCCATGCTGCTGCCCTCCTTGTACATTGCAATTACGACTTTCCATCAGGAAATGCTGCCCACGACGCTGCTGATCAGTTTGGCTTCTCAGAGGGAAGGGGTTCCCTTTCCGGCTTTGTTTGAAGCGTTACTGATGGAAATTACGTTCGAAGTTTTAAGAGAAGCGGGCATCCGCATGCCCAGAGCGATCGGCCCGGCGATTTCCATTGTCGGAGCTCTAGTATTGGGACAAGCGGCAGTGGAAGCCGGGCTCGTTTCCGCAGCCATGGTGATCGTGGTATCTTTCACGGCCATCTCCAACTTCATTGCCCCATCGGTCAATATCGCGATTGCCGCCCGTTTGATTCGTTTCTGTTTGATGTTTCTTGCCGCCACCTTAGGTTTGTTCGGAATTATGTCGGGCCTCTTCTTTCTGCTGATTCACATGGCGGGGATCCGCTCGTTCGGCGTTCCTTATTTGACTCCTGTGGCTCCTTTCGTGCCTGGCAATTGGAAAGACATCTTCGTCAGGGTGCCTTGGCCGATGATGTCAACGAGACCGCGCCTTTTTTCCGATAATAACATCGTCCGCCAAGGCCCGAACGTGCAGCCTGCCCCTTCCGACAGGGAAAAGAAGAAATGAGAACGAATCCGGAAAATGACTGAATAAAACGGGGGGATCGATATATGAGACGACGGTTCGTTCCGCTTTTGTTTCTTATCGTTTCACTGGCCGCGAGCGGCTGCTGGAACCGAAAGGAAATGAACGAGCTTGCCATTATTAACGCGATGGCCGTCGATCTGAACGATAAGAACGAATGGGTAACCTCCTTTCAAGTGATCATACCGGAGTCGATCAATGCGAAAGCCGGAGGCGGAGGCGCCCAAACTCCCGTCATGACTTTTTCCACGACGGGGAAGACGTTAGCGGTGTCGGCCCAGAAAGCCAGATTCGAGCTGCCTCGCGCTCTGTTTTTTCCGCATAACCGCGTTGTCGTTATCGGGGAGCGTGCCGCAAAAAGGGGAGTGCGCGAGCTTGTGGACGCTTTCTTAAGGGATAACGAAAACAGGGAAACCGTGCATCTTCTCCTTCATGACGGAGAAGCGAGAAGGGTGTTGGAAGTTTTATTGCCATTGGAGAAATTCCCTGGCAACGCGATGGACAATTTGATTGAAGGGGTGGCGGAACGGCAAACGAATATTGTCCAATCGAGACTGCATGAGTTTATCACCACTCTTGCGAACCCTGCCGCCAACGCCACATTGCCCGAAATCAAAATTTCAGGGGATTGGGAACGGCAAAAGTCTTTGGACGCGCTGAAAGTAACCCGAAAAGCCGCTGCATTGAAGTTGGATCGAACGGGAGTATTCAAGAAAGATAAGCTTGCGGGCTGGTTTTCCCGGAATGAAAGCATAGGCTTGGCTTGGATAACGAATCGCATGGAAAACACGGTTCTGGCGTTCCCTTGCAAAGAAAGAGAGCGAATGGAAGAGCTGTCATCATTCATGGTCGAACAGGCAGAAACGAGATTAAAGCCGAAAATATCGGACGGAAAGCTGTTTATGTCCGTTGATATTGCCGCGAAAGGCACTTTAATTGAAACGACGTGCAAACTCGATTTAACGAAGGCCAAAAATTTGGGGAAGCTGGAGAAACAGATCCGCACGCAAATCAAAGACGATGTGGAGCAAACGTTCAATGCGGCGAAAAAGCTGAAAGCCGATGCGTTGGGCTTCGGCGACGCATTTCACAAAGCATATCCGCGAGCGTGGAAGAAGCTCAGCAAGGAGTGGGAACAAGAGTTCATGGAAATTCAATTGGACGTTGCCGTAAAGGTAACGATTCGCCGAACCGGAATGATCAATAACTCGGCGTCCAAATTGTCCGGCAATAAAGAATGAGAAAATAGGCAACTGAAGGTTGTCCGCGATAACGAAAATATGCAGCAATGGAGGTCCGGAATGGAGAGGTTAAGCAAATATCAGCTGGGAGCAATGATCGTCTTGTTTCAAATCGGGAGTACTCCTTTATTTCAATTGGGAATTAAAGCAAAACAAGACTCATGGCTGACGGTTCTTGCCGGTCTCCTCTCCGGATTATTTCTGCTGCTGCTCTTGATGGAAATTCAGCACCGGGAACCGGACAAAAATTTGACTCAAATCTTTATCCGCTATTTCGGATCTGTAATAGGAACAATTTTCGCAGTTATGTATGTGATCTTTTTCTCTTACGAATCTTACCGAAATGTGCGGGACTTCGGCGATCTTACGGTCATGACCGTTCTTCCCGACACGCCCATTTCTCTTATTATGTTGATCGTGATGGCGTTGGCGGTTTATTCGTTTTTCCAAGGGATCGAAGTTTTTTTTCGGGTGGCCGAATTTGTAGTGGCTGGGGTAGTCGGTTTTTATGCATTGTTGATTGTAATGAACTTCACATCGGGAAATGTGCACATGGAACGACTTCTTCCCATCCTGGAAAACGGAATCAACCCGATATTGAAGGAGGCTGTTGATGAAACGATTTGGTTTCCGTTCGGGCAAATGATCGTGTTTCTCATGTTCTGGAGCCGGTTGGACGAGAAAAAGGCGATGGCGAAAACGTCGATTCGAGCTTATTTTGTATCCGGGACAGTCATTCTCATTATGAACATCATTAATATTGCCGTTTTGGGTCCTCATTACGCGGCAATCAGCACGGTACCTTTGCTCCAAACCGTACAATTGATACAGATTGCAGAAGTATTCGAACGGTTTGACGCTGTAATTATTATGCTGTTTTTTGTGGGGATATTTTTCAAAGCGGCTTTATGGTATTTGGCGGCGATCCTTGGACTCGGACAGTTATTTCACGCGGATTACAGAAAATTTATTTTGCCTGTCGGCGCCGTCATCTATGCCGCGTCGTTCTTTCCGGCCAGATGGCAGACTCATTTGGAGGTTGCGGACATCGTTGCGGTAAAATACAGGAGCAATCCGATATTTTTAGCGGCTATCCCCGCTTTTCTCTTTGTTGTAATGTTGATCAGAGGAAGCAAGCGAGGCACTTGAACGGTTGTGTTCAAGCCCCGCTTTCTTGCTTATTTCAACGCGCTCCCGCCGAAAATAAACCGGTACTCCCAATGCGTTCCTTCAATCTCGCTAATGGTTACGCCGCCTGCATCATTCGAATACGTGTGCAATATTTTTCCGTTACCCAAGTAGATGCCCACGTGGGTAATCCGCTGTGCGGACTTGTTATATCGGCTGTAATCCGATTTGTCAGAGCCCTTATACGACATAAAGAACATCAGGTCTCCGCGCTCGAGATTTTTCCAGTTCGTTGAAGTGTCGCCGATGTCTTTGACGTAACCGGCTTGCTTTCTGGAATCGCTTGGTATCTTAACACCAGCGCCTTCCAGGAAGGCTTGTTGGGTGAAATCCGAACAGTCGAACGTTCTTGTGCTCGAACGGTCGGAGCCGAACTCATAAGGCGTACCCCAATATTTTAAGCCGGCGTCAATAACTTTCTCTACTTTATTTGAATGCGCAAAGGCTTGTCCGTCTTGGAAGGGCAAGGCAAAGCCGGCAATGAGCGCGACCAGTGCTGCCGCGACAATCATCTTTCTAATATTCAATTGCTTCTTCCTCCTTTTGTCAGCCTGCGAGGTTAGTTGCCGGGTTCGGATTGAGGAGACAACCCTTCGCGATTGCGATTCACCCCGTACGGAGCGTCAAACTTGACGCAGCCGTAATAAATAAGTCCCCCGCACTTCAGAATTTGTTTGTGAAGTTTCGGCCTATAAAAACCCTAACATGCTCCTTTTTATAAGAAAATATATGATTGTTGGAAATTGCGTATAATATTTACTGCCGCCGAGGAATAATCTACATATCTGCGGAGGATACGGGGTGAACTTCACGATGCGGAAGATGGCGCAAACTCTCATATTTTTCATAATGATCGCTTTGGTTTCCGGCTGTCTGGGAAGAGGAACGGAACACAACGGCGATTTGTTGGAAGCCAAGTCCAAACGCGGCAATGCCTCGAAGAAAGTGATTTTGATCGTTGCGGATTCGTTGATGTATCAAGCGGTTGACCAAGGCTTGAAGCAAAATATACTGCCGACTTTCAAATACTTGATCGACAACGGAATTTACCACAAGGACGTGGTCAGTTCATTTCCGACAATGTCGGTGACGATCGACAGCTCGATGCTCACCGGAACTTATCCCGATAAACACAGGGTTCCGGGACTGATATGGTATTCATCGGATGAAAAACGGCTCGTAAATTACGGCACCGGCTTCATGGAAGAGATCAGACAAGGCTTGAATACGGTGCTTACCGACGCATTTATCAACCTGAACGGAAAACATTTGAATCCAAGTACGGAAACGATTCACGAAACGCTGGCTAAACACGGTCTGACATCAGGCTCCATCAACGGGCTCATTTTTCGGGGAAGTACGGAGCATACATTGACGATCCCCCCATGGATGCATACGACGACTGCTTTGCCGAAGCATTTGAATGTCAACGGCCCCGCATTGCTTTCTTTGGGCGTCTTTGCCAATCCGCTCGAAGGAATAAGACAACTGCCCGACGGCATGACGGCGAAGCTCGGATTAAATAGCGATTATTCCTTCGAGGTTGCAAGCCACCTGATTGAAACCGGTCAATTGCCCGATTTTCTGTTCATGTATTTGCCGGATCTCGATAAGCGGCTGCACCGAAGAGGACCGGGAGATTTGGGAGGACCGGCCAAGCTGGACGAGCAGTTGAATTCGTTCCTTCAATCGTTCGGTTCAATCGATAAGGCGCTGCAAGAAGCGGTTATCATCATCGCCGGCGACAGCGGCATGTCGCAATTGCGGCCGACGGGCCGGCAGCCGGTCATCGAGCTGCACAAGCTGCTTGGAGATGACGGGATTCTTCGACCGGGAGCTTCCGCCGACGAGAATACGAAAATCGTGCTCGCGGTGAATGAAACGATGGCTTATGTGTATCAATTGGATCCGAAGCGCTCGCTGCGCCAGTTGAGCGCACAATTGATGAAAGAACCGCGGATCGATCTCGCGGCATGGAAGGAAGGAGACTGGATCCATGTAGTCCGCAACGGCGTCTCCGGAGCTTTTCGTTACAAGAAGAACGGCCCGGTGCCCGACATATACGGTCAAAGATGGACATTGGACGGGAATCCGGACGTTGCCGATGTGGAGTTTGACGACCGCAACCGGTTGAAATACGGCGATTATCCGGATGCGCTTCAAAGATTATTCGGCGCGCTGAACTCCCATGAAGGACGGTTTCTTGCCGTGACCCCCAAAGAAGGATACGAATTTGCGGACCGAAGCTCCCCGAAACACCGTGGGGGCGGTGGACACGGTTCTTTGCACCGGACGGAATCGCTCGTTCCGATCATTATTTGCGGAACTAACCAAGATCTGGAGCATCATCGAATCGTGGACATTAAAAATTACATCGAGAAGCTTCTAATCAAATAATGACGAAAACTGAGGCGCCGGCGAAATCCGGCGCTCTTTTTCGTAAGATATTTTCTGAATTAAAGTGATCGGTTCTTGTGGCGTATATGCTTCCGGCATTGACCTCTCCTGGAACACTTTGTTATAACATAAGAATTAAAAGTTTTCAGTTAATGAAAAGGTAAATTCTTATGTTTCAAGAAAAACTTCCTCTACTCGCGGTCTTGCTTCCTTGAAGTTACTTCGAAGAAGTGTTTCTTAACGATAAAGAATTTATAAGTTTTCTGCTTTAGCAGGAAATGAGTAAATTCTTTACCAAGAAAAACTTCCTCTAATCGCGGTCTTGCTTCCTTGAAGTTACTTCGAAGAAGTTTTTCTTAACGATAAAGAATTTATAAGTTTTCTGCTTTAGCAGGAAATGAGTAAATTCTTTACCAAGAAAAACTTCCTCTTACTCGCGGTCGCTCATCCTTGAATGTACTTCGATAAAAGTTTTTCTTATAACAGATAGGCACGGAATGTCTTTATGTAAAAGGAGATGTTCAATGAAAACGGCAGTAGACGCAATTGTGTTTAATTTGCAAGAGACGCGGCGGCGCTCGATTAAGCTCTGGAGGTCGCTTCCGGACGAGCGGTTGTCCTGGAGGCCCGACGAGGAAGCAATGTCCTTCGGCGAGATGATCAGGCACGTCGGGACATCGACTTATTTGTATCATTTGATCGTGATTAACAACGGTTCGCTTAAAGAATATCCGTCTGTGCCGTTTGAGAACGATCCCATCGAAAGCGTTGAACAAGAAACCGAACGAGCGCAAACATATTTCGACGACTTTATTCGTTATGTGTCTTCCTTGACCGATGAAGATATGGAAACAAGGATTATCGACCGCAGCGATGCCGGCTACCGCCGCGGACTCGGAGATATGCTGCTTCGCATTGCATACCACGACTCAGTGCATGCGGGCCAATTTCTTCAATACATGCGGATGGCGGGTATTGAACGGCCCAAAATCTGGGATTGAAATGAGAAGTTGGGAGCGAATGATCTTCATGGAATAGGGAGAATGTAATCTTAGGTCCGTTAAAGGGAGAGGTTACATTTGAAACTCCATCATGAAACCGTACGTTCGAAATCCCGACAAAGCGATTAAAGCGCAGGCAATGTCATATTTGCAAAATTTGTTCACCGTCATTACGGTCCTGAACTTGGGGCTCGCCGTCGCGGTCATTTTCCTGGAAAGAAGAAATGTAGCTGCGACGTGGGCGTGGTTGATGGTGCTCTTCTTCCTCCCCGTGGCCGGATTTTTACTGTACCTTATTCTCGGACAAAACTTGAGCAAGAGGAAGCTATACAACATCAACAAAGAAAGCGAAACAATGCTCGCCGGTTTGATCGATACGCAAAGATTCGAGCTCCGTCGCGGAAACATTCGATTCAACGACCCCTCCACCGTTCAATACCGGGACATGATCTATATGAATTTGACGAGCGGCTCCGCGCTCTTTACGCAGGACAACGATGTTGAAATATTTACGGACGGGAATGAAAAGTTCGAATCGCTGATCCGAACGATAATTCAGGCGGAACGGCACGTTCATCTGATGTATTTCATTGTCCGGAACGACCGTCTGGGGAACCGTCTGATGCGGGTGTTGACCGAGAAGGCAAGAGAAGGGGTACAGGTCCGGTTTCTATACGACCATATCGGAAGCTCCTCGCTGGATAAAAGCTTCTTCAAAAATTTCATTGAAGCGGGCGGCCAAGCCGCCGCCTTCTTTCCGTCCAAAATCCGGTATTTGAACATGCGGCTGAACTACCGGAACCATCGTAAATTAGTCATTGTTGACGGAAAATACGGATATGTGGGCGGGTTTAATGTCGGAGACGAATATCTCGGATTGAGCCCAAGGTTCGGCTATTGGAGGGACACGCATCTTCGGATCACGGGTCGTGCGGTTCATCAGATGCAGATGCGATTTATGTCGGATTGGAATTTGGCGTCGACTGTTATGATGGAATGGGATCCGAGCTTGTTTCCTGCGGAAGATTTTATCGGGAATGTGGGTGTCCAAATCATATCGAGCGGCCCTAACGATCCGGTGGAGCATATCCGGAACGCGTATATCAAGTTGATTCATTCCGCCAAAGAAAGCATCTATATACAGACGCCTTATTTTATTCCGGATGACAGCGTGTTGACGGCTTTGAAGATGGCTGTGCTGTCGGGTGTGGACGTTCGGTTGATGATCCCGAAGAAACCGGATTACAAGCTGGTGTATTGGGCGTCGTATTCTTATCTCGGCGAATTGCTGCGCGTCGGAATGAAATGTTATTTGTATGAAAAAGGCTTCCTTCACGCGAAGACGATTGTAGTGGACGGCAAAGCGGCTTCCGTCGGAACGGCCAATATCGATATTCGCAGTTTTAGACTGGATTTCGAAGTGAACGCCGTAATTTACAATACGGAGACCGCCGCCCGATTGAAGTCGGTTTTCGAAGCGGATATGGCGGACAGCCGTCAACTGACGTATAAAGATTATCAAGCGAGACCCCGGATTCATAAATTCAGGGAATCGTGCACCCGGCTGCTCTCGCCGATTTTATAACATAAGAATTTGTAATTTTTCAGGAATGAAAAGGTAAATTCTTATGTTTCAAGAAAAACTTCCTCTAATCGCGGTCTGGCTTCCTTGAATTACTTCGAAGAAGTTTTTCTTATAACGGCCGTAAATTTTATGAACAAAATGATTAATATAACGTTTAGTCAATTTATGACCGCAAACTAGGAGCGGTCTTTTTTTTTTGTTACAGTGAGATAGCGCTTACAAGAAAGCGCAATCATTTTAGCTCATAGGGGGATTTCAAAAATATGAAAAAGATTTCGGCAGTAATCCTTGCAAGCGTTCTAGCCGTTTCATTGGCTGCATGTTCGACCGGGAAGCAAAGCGCCGGCGGAAGCGAGCCGGAAGCCGCCGCATCGTCGTATCCGGAGAAAGCGATTACGGTAGTGGCTCCGTCCGGAGCGGGCGGCGGCTGGGATAAGACCGCCAGATCGCTTGCGAAGGTGATGAGCGAGACGAAGCTGGTGGAGAAGTCCATCACTGTGGAGAATAAACCGGGCGGCGGCGGGGCGGTATTTTTGGCCGAGTATGTAACTCAGGATAAGAAGAACGATTACAAATTGTTCGTCAGCTCTCCTCCGATTCTGATCAACAACGGCAAGAAAGAAGGCAACAGCCCTTACGGGTACAAAGACACTACGCCGCTTGCGCAATTGACGAAAGACTACGGCGCGATCGTCGTAAAAGCGGACTCTCAATACAACGATTTAAAGAGCTTGTTGGATGCGATCAAAGCCGACCCTTCCAAGATTACGGTAGCCGGCGGTTCCGCTCCGGGTTCCATGGACCACTTGCTGGCCGTTCTTCCCGCATTTAAATACGGGATCGATCCGAAACAAGTGAAGTACGTATCGTATGACGGAGGCGGGGAAGCGGTAGCCGCTCTGCTCGGCGGATCGGCCGACGTCATCGCGACGGACGTTTCCGGTGTTGGCGAATTCCTCAAAGCGGGCAAAGTGAAGGTTCTCGGAATTAGCGCAAGCGAACGTCTGAGCGGCGATTTCAAAGACCTTCCGACGTTCAAAGAGCAAGACGTCGATGCGGAATTCACGATTTGGCGCGGCGTGTTCGGTCCGAAAGAAATGTCTGAAGACGCGAAGAAATTTTGGGATGCGAAGTTGAAGGAGCTTTCGGAGAACGACGCGTGGAAAACCGAGCTTCAAGCGAACGCTTGGGAAAGCGAGTATAAGGCTTCGGAGCAGTTCAGCGCATTCTTGGCTGAGCAAGACAAGTTGATTATCGAATTGCTGACTGCGCTGGGAATGGCGAAATAATGATTTGACAGCGGGGAGAAGAGAAGTCTCTTCTCCCTCGTTCACTAGAAAGGAGGACCACGTATGAACAAAACATTCGACAGATACGCCAGCGTGGCGATGTTCATCGTTGGGGCGGCGTTCGTTATGGAGAGCAGAAATATCTCCACGAGCGCTTACGGCAGCAACGTCGGTCCGAATATATTTCCGCTGGGGCTTGGGATCATTTTGCTGCTGCTAAGCGCAAGGTTATTCTACGAAACATTCCGTTACCCCGATAAGGCTAATAAGAAGGAAGGGCTTGATTATAAACGGTTCTTCATCATTCTCGGCGCCGCCGTCGCATATGCTCTGCTGCTCGAACCGATCGGTTATGTCATTACTACATTTGCTTTCCTCGCATTGTCGTTTCAAGTTATGGAACGAGGCGGGTGGTGGAAAACGCTTGTTATCTCCGGCGCCTTTTCCATCGGAGTATACTATTTGTTCGTAGAAGTGCTCCAAGGATCGCTTCCGGGGCTGCCGGTATGGTTTCGATAAAACAGACAGCGGGAGGTGAGTTAATACATCATGGAAACGTTGCAATTTTTGATGAACGGCTTTGCGGAGGCGCTGCAGTGGCATAACTTGGCTTTCGCATTTGTCGGCGTATTGATCGGAACGGCCGTCGGCGTGCTGCCGGGCATCGGGCCGATGAGCGGCGTAGCGCTGTTGATCCCGGTGACGGCCTCGATGACGGGCGGACAAGATCCGGAATCGGCTGCGGTAAGCGCAATTATTCTGCTCGCCGGGGTATATTACGGCGCCATGTACGGAGGCTCCACGACATCGATTCTGTTGAATACGCCGGGCGAATCGTCGTCGGTGGTAACCGCTTTGGACGGGTATCAGATGGCGCGGCAAGGGCGTGCCGGAGCTGCGCTTTCGATAGCCGCGATCGGATCTTTCGTAGCGGGCATCATCTCGTTGATCGGGCTCGTTTTGCTTGCCAATCCGCTGGCGGAAGTAGCTCTTTCCTTTGGTCCCGCGGAATATTTTTCATTAATGATATTGGGATTATGCGCGGTTAGCGGGCTGGCCGGAAAGTCGATGACGAAGGCGTTGATGATGACCGTATTCGGATTGCTGCTCGCTACCATCGGTATCGATAACGTATCCGGCGTAGCGCGGTTTACTTACGATATTCCGGTGTTGTATTCCGGTTTGGAATTTTTAACTGTGGCTGTAGGTTTGTTCGCGCTTGGGGAAGTGTTCAAGACGATTTTAGATAAGGATGCGGAAGGCGGATCGATTGCGAAAGTCGGACGCATTTTGCCCACAAAGAAAGATTTGAAAGAAAGCTCGGGTCCCATTATGAGAGGCTCGCTGTTCGGTTTTCTTATCGGCGTTTTGCCGGGAGCGGGAGCGACGCTCGCGTCATTCTTTTCCTATATCATGGAGAAGAAAATCAACAAAAATCCAAGCAAGTTCGGTCAAGGTGCGATTGAGGGCGTTGCCGGTCCGGAATCGGCAAACAACGGCGCATCGGGCGGAGCGATGATTCCGCTGCTGACCTTGGGCATCCCGGGATCGGGAACGACCGCCATTCTGATGGGCGCGCTCATTATGTACAATGTTCAGCCCGGCCCGCTGTTATTTTCGGATCATCCCAAGATTGCCTGGGGACTTATCGCGAGTATGTTCATCGGCAACTTAATGCTCCTGATATTGAATATGCCGTTGGTCAAAATTTTTGCGAAAATCATTCAAACTCCCGCCAAATACTTGCTGCCGATAATCGTCGCAATATCCGTCTTCGGCGTTTATGCGGTTCAATATACGACGTTCGATTTAATGCTGTTGATCGGCTGCGGCGTTGTAGGTTATTTATTGACGAAAAACGACTTTCCCGTCGCCCCGCTTGTTCTCGGATTGGTGTTGGGGCCGATGATCGAAAATAACATGCGCAGAGCGTTGACGATTTCGAACGGGGACTTCATGATCTTCCTGCAAAAACCGGTGTCGTTGGTATTCTTGATCATTGCGTTCTTGTGGATGGCGGTGCCGTTGGTGTTGAAGAAAAAAGGCAAGAAAGTCATTGTGAATGAAGAGGGATGAGCGTATTTTGGCTGATCGCCCAAAATGTGATGGTGCCGTTTTTCCTGTTGGCAGGTTGCGGAGTTTTGATGCAGCGAAAGTTCCGTTTCGACATGCAGACGCTGTCCAAATTGAACAATTATTACTTGCTTCCCGCCGTATGCTTTGTGAAGCTGTACGAAAGCGAAATGAATATCGGAACCGCGGGGGCGGCAATCGGTTTTTGGCTGCTGCTTAACGCGGTATTGTCCGTAACCGCATGGGTCGTTGTGCGCAATTGGCGGGACGGCGGCGGACAGGCTGCTGTCATCCGGAACGGATTTATTTTAAGCAATCAAGGAAATTACGGGCTGCCCGTAAGCGAAATGGTGTTTGCGCACCAGCCGTTGGGCATGGCGATCCAAGTGACGATTTCGGTCGTCCAAAATATTTATACCTATACATTCGGCATTTATCATTCGATTTCCGGCGGCAATGGAAAAGCCGGCGATAGCGGTGAAGGCGGGAAGGCGGGCATTTGGAAAATGCTGCAGCTGCCGGTCGTCTACGCGCTTGTCGCGGCGATGCTTTTCAGGCTGTTCGACGTTCATATTCCGGAGGTCGTATGGAAGCCGGTGGAGGACGTTTCAGACGCGTTCCTCGCCATCGCTCTGCTCACTCTCGGAGCGCAGCTTTCCGGGTTGGATATGCGGAAGGTGAGCGGACGGTTGTTTCTCGGAGTGTTCGGGAGGCTTGTCTTGTCACCTGTTGTCGCATTGGCGCTTATCTTTTTGTTCGGATGGAAAGGAATTATTGCGCAGGCTTTATTCATTGCAAGTTCTTTTCCCGTATCGCGAAACAGCGCGCTAATCGCGTTGGAATACGAAACAAGTCCCGATTTGGCCGCTCAGCTGGTTCTGTTCACGACTGTAATCAGTTCGTTGACGGTAACCTTGTGCATCTACGCGGCGCAAATCATATGGTAAATATGCAAGCTAAGGATGTGGAGAGAGTGTCAATACCTGCCGGCGCAAGTACAAGCATTGTATTGCGGTTAGAGATCGATAAAGAGAAAGCGGCGTTCGGCCAAATCGCCACCGCCATCGGCGAAGCCGGAGGCGACATCGTTGCGGTTGATGTGAACCGTCCGGGCAAGACGGTTACGGTGCGCGACATTACGGTGAATTTGATGGACTCGCTGCAAAGCAAGGTGATTGAGAGCGTTTTGAACTCGATGGACGGCGTCAAGGTGCTGCAGGTGTCGGACCAGACGTTCCTGCTGCATCTTGGCGGGAAAATCGAAGTAACGCCGAAGATCGCCATCAAGACGCGCGACGATCTGTCCCGCGTGTATACTCCCGGCGTGGCGCGCGTATGCATGGCGATTCACGAGCAGCCGCACCGGGCGCATTCGCTCACAATTAAGAGAAACACGATCGCCGTCGTTTCCGACGGTTCCGCCGTCCTCGGGCTCGGGAACATCGGCCCGTTGGCGGCCATGCCCGTGATGGAAGGGAAGGCGATGCTGTTTAAGCAGCTTGCGGGCGTCGACGCGTTTCCGATTTGTTTGGACACGCAGGATACGGAGGAGCTGATCCGGACGATCAAGCTTCTCGCTCCGGCGTTCGGCGGCATCAACCTGGAGGACATATCTTCGCCCCGCTGCTTTGAAATCGAGGAACGTCTCGTGGCGGAATTGGACATCCCCGTGTTTCACGACGATCAGCACGGAACGGCGGTCGTATTGTTGGCCGGGATTTACAATGCGGTGAAGGTTGTCGGCAAGCGGTTGGAGGATTGCAAGGTCGTATTGTGCGGTGTCGGGGCGGCCGGTATCGCTTGCACGAAGATATTGCTTGCGGCGGGCGTGAAGAACATTATCGGCGTCGATCGTCACGGCGCTTTGGTTCGGGGTGGGCGGTATGAGCACGAAGCGTGGAATTGGTACGCCGAGCACACGAATCCGAACCTGGAGCAAGGAACGTTATCGGATGTGATCGCCGGCGCGGACATCTTCATCGGCGTGTCGGGACCGGGTGTGCTTACGGTGGAAGATGTGAAGCGGATGGCAGCGGACCCGATCGTGTTCGCGATGGCGAATCCGATGCCGGAAATTTCTCCGGAAGAAGCGGAGGGTTACGTTCGCGTCATGGCGACAGGCAGATCCGATTATCCGAATCAAATCAACAATGTTCTTTGCTTTCCCGGCCTGTTCCGGGGCGTATTGGATTGCCGGGCTTCCCGCGTGACCGAACGGATGAAGCTGGCCGCCGCGCAGGCAATCGCCTCCGTGGTGACGGAAGAGGAATTGAACGAGCACTATATCATCCCCAGCGTGTTCAACCAGACGGTGGCGGATAAAGTGAAGGATGCCGTTGTGGCGGCCGCCGTCGAGGACGGCGTGGCACGCCGCCGCCCGCGGTGACGCGGGACGAGACGCTGCTCCGCCCCCCGGCGGCGCAGAACGAGACGCGGCTCCGCCCCCGGCGGACCATGGCATCATTAGGTCAAAAACTGACCCTATCTTCCATCATAGGGTCAGTTTTTGACCCTATTTCTTTTTTTGTGCCGATTATTCGTGCAAATAAGCTCAATTTTTGACCCTAAAGTGTTGTTCGCCGCTTATTTCCAAACTCCGCTAAAGATGATAGGGTCAATTTTTCAGCCTATTGCGGACAATAGGGTCAATAATTGACCTTACACGCCCGCCTTCAAATAATGATGAAGCCTCCAAAACCACTGTGAGAGTGGAGTCGGAGGCTTCTTGTTTGTATTTAAGCTTTCAGTACATCATGGTCGACGTAGCGCTCGCCGTTTAATTCGCTGATTACATTAATGGCCACTTTCGCGCCGTCGCCCGCCGTAATGATCGTATGAACGCTCACTCCGGCAACCGTCCCTGCGGCCCAAATGCCGGGAATGTTTGTCTTCCCGTCCGCATCCGCGGCCAATACCGTTTTTATTCTGGGCTCCGTGCCCGGTTTCGTTTGCAAGCCAATTTTTCTGCAAGGTCAATGCCTAACCCCGTTGCGATGATGACGTGTTTTGCGTCGAATTGCCGGCTCTCTGTCGATATTTGGAACCCCGAGTCCGTCTTCACAATGTTCACGGCCGTGTCTTCGATCAACTCCGTACCGAATTTGGCCGCTTGTTTTTTCCCTATTTCCACAAGATCGGGTCCTGTAATCTCCATAACGCCGTAATGGTTTTCTATCCATGCCCGCTTCGTGATGCTCTTGTCGTTATCGATAATGACGGTTTTCTTGCCGGCTTTGGCCGTAAAGAGCGCTGCGCTTGCTCCCGCGGGACCTGCACCTATAATGGCGACATCGTACATCAACAACATCTCCTTTAATTAACTTAATTAATATTTATGTAATTTTATTATGCAAAAATTATTTTAAACAACTTGTGCACTTTTTGCAAGTAAAACAACCGCAGCATCGCTTAAAACTATGCCGTTTCGGTCAAACTATCAATAGATGACAAGGAGGGCGCGACGGTATGGATTTTGAATTCGATAGTTTTATGGTTTCACCCAATCGTGAGATATGCTTAATATACTTCAATAATGATGAGTCGAAGCGGTGCATCGGGCACATCATTCGCAATCGGAACAGTACCAATTGGACGGCATATGCAAACGGCGATCCGCTTACGGTTGTTTCGAGTCGGGAAGAAGGAGCTCAAAAATTGTGGGAGTTATTCTGTATACAGCATCCTGCCAAGGCCGGGCTTCCTAAGAAAGATTTGGGCGAGTGCACCGTCGAAGAACGGTTGGCTCGCATTCGAAGGAGAATTCCCCAGTCTGCCTATCTGAATGACTCCGTCCTTAAACAAGTGAGAGATATCCCGATCGACCGGCGTCAAGTGTTTATTCAAAATGTGGACGATTTGCTGGACGATTTGGAGCAATTGTTATCATGGTGGCGCAAAGCGAGTGAGGAAGCCAAAAAGAGCCCGAAGCTTAAGGTTTACTTTCGATAGGAAATTTTATACATAACCATTCGCGCTCTAACCCCTTCAACCTTACCCGAATCTTTCAATGACTTCGCTAACTCTGTTATCTAGAACGCTTCGCCAGTTCGTCAGATAAAAGTCTTCGTTCAATAATTATACACTCCCTTCCTTGATCTAGTTGTGTGCAATTAAAGTCGTATGTTGCTGGGATCGCCTTTATTGTGGTATCATTGGTGTAACAAAGACCAAGTGGAGGTACACTTGGCCTCGTACAATTGGCTTGGATGGGTTTCCTTCCGAGTTAATAAAAGCTCAAAAACCCACCTTCGGCTGCAACCTTTGGGTGGGTTTTTACTTTCTGTTAATCGAGATGTACGGTGAACCTCCCCCACTTACTTGCTATCGCAAGTTGAAGTCGGGGCTTCTTACCATCAACATCTTCCATGCACCAACGTAGATGCGGGTTTGCCGCGTCTACTCCATACACTATATATGGGGTGTCATCGAAGTGCCTATAGTAAGCAACATGTGTTCTCTAACACATGAGGCGGTCCGGCCCATCTACT
>NZ_JAEMXM010000040.1 GCF_016482785.1 Paenibacillus alkalitolerans
GACGGAGCGTTTCGTAAATGCCGGTCATGTTTTCGCAAAAGTGTTCCGAATACCCCTTCCCCCGATAACCAAGCAGGCAAAACAAGTGGTGTCCTCTAAGCTTAATAGACAACGTCGACTCTCCCATTCATCTCGTGTAATGCGAACCACATTATATCATATGCCCTATGTTTCCTTCGCCCGCATAAAGCGACATTGGTAATAAACAGGATTGCGTTACACCGGAGCTGGACTGCCCAAAAAAAAAGGTTATCCTGCAACAGTCCAATGAGACCTTCTGCAGAATAAACCTTTTAATATAGTACGTAGTACGGCGCATGTATGAAGTTATTCGTACCAATACCCCTTGTGCCCTTTCGCGAGGCGCATGAGCGCTTCCAAGTAATAATAATCGCCCCAAATCGTATAATCATCCGGCGCATGACCGATTCGCACGCTATAGGAGCCATGTTTGATCAATCCTTGCGCGTCCGGCTGGTCGATCGTCGAATGCCTTTCCGCCAATGATTCGACACTCCACAAAGCGGCTTTACGAATGAGTTCCATGTCCGGATCGCCATCGTTCAGGTGGCCGACGATTTCCAGCATGCCGCAGGCTGCTATTGCCGAAGCCGAACTGTCCCGCTCAATCCCCGGCCTTACCGGTGCATCGAAATCCCAATACACTACTCCGTCCTCCGGAATGCGCTCGGCAAAAAATTTCGCGAGCCGCTTGGCGGTTTCCAAATACTTCACATTGCCGGTATAGCGGTAGGAAAGCGCAAAACCGTATATTCCCCACGCCTGGCCGCGCGTCCAGACGGACCCGTCGGTGTAGCCTTGATGCGTGCCCCCGCGAATCGCTTCGCCATTCTCCGGGTTGAAATAGAACGTGTGATAGGTCGAATCGTCTCCTCGCACAAGGAAGCGTCTGCTCTTTTCCGTATGTTTAACGGCAACATCCCTGTATACTGGATTACCCGTTTGCTCTCCCGCCCAGTACAACAGCGGCAAATTAAGCAGGCAGTCGATGATGATACGTCCGCCGTTTTCGGGATGCCCTTCGGATCCCCATGCCTGAATGTAGCCGCCCTTCGGGCGCCAACGCTTCAGAAGCACATCGGCGGCTCCGAGCGCAATCTC
This sequence comes from Paenibacillus alkalitolerans, assembly GCF_016482785.1. Classification (GTDB taxonomy): domain Bacteria; phylum Bacillota; class Bacilli; order Paenibacillales; family YIM-B00363; genus Paenibacillus_AE; species Paenibacillus_AE alkalitolerans. Next base: position 1,123 of record NZ_JAEMXM010000040.1, read on the forward strand.
CTTGGCCTTCTCGTCACGCTCGATCATCCACTGCGCCTTCGCCGACAACGAGTACAGGAAGCCGATGTCATGATGGTCAAGTTCGCGGTTGCGCGCCAAACGTACTCCGAAACTTTGAACCGATCGCTCCGCGGCTTTTTTGAACGTTTCATCCCCTGTGTATTCGTAGCAAAGCCATAAGATACCGCACCAAAAACCGTTCGTCCATTCGTTGTTGTCGTTTAACTCGTAAACCTCATCGCCGTTACTCACGTGTGGAAACAGTCCGTTGAACCGCTCTATATTTTGTTTCGTCTTTACTGCCGCATCTTCTATCGCTTTTTCCCAAAATGTCATTTTACTATCCACCTTAAGTTGAATAATGATTTTTCCGGATAGTTTAGGTCGACCTTCCTCTGGTATCGTTCGAACATTCGGCGATCCTTACCTATCCAATGAACCGTCGGTGAGTCACCCTGACGGATCATTTAGAAATTGCAATAATAATAGGCACGACGCTCCTTCCGACTGAATGTACGACATTCTGTATTCCCCATTTCGGTTACCGTAAACAGCTTCGTTCACGACCAATTTCCCATTATAAAAAGCCTTATACCTGTGCTTTCCCAAAGAAACGGCAACACTATCTTGTTGAACGTCAATTAACGTTCTGTCGCTGCCGTTAGTAGCGAGCAGCGGAAGCTGCACATACAGATTTGCAGAGACCGGTTCAATCCATTCAAAATGAATTTGTACGCCATTGCGATCTATTCTAAAAAGCTGTTTTATTCCGCTGCATCCCTGCAAACAATCTCCGGAATACTCAAGCTTGAACTCCGTGCATGTCCGGCTCTCTTGAATAACCGTCAACCTGTAGTTCAAGCCTTCACTTAGTTCGCTTAAGAATTGCATTCCGCCACCGGGTTTTTCCCATCCTGGCGAGATCGACCCGAAAGTACGGTTGATCCCCGGACCTAATTCATAAGAATTTTCTGAAGTTAGCGGAGTCGAAAGACCTAGTTCCGAAGGGATCCCCGTGTGATGAATCCTGCCCAGACCGGTGGCATCATAACGCAGATCAGCATTCACATCAATCTCAACCGAATAACCTCCCGCAATCGCAAATATTTTATGAAAGTTTTCGGAGGTCTCAAATACATATCCGCCAATTTCGGAAGGACAGGCCTTCTCCGGAATAGAATCGTCGGAGAAGCAATAGGCCAATGCCAAAAATGAGCCAAATGTGATCATATATTTGTCGTAATATGCATATCCTTCCGTCCCCCAGCGACTTTCAACAGGATACATGTTTTTGATATGACGGGGAGGCTGAAGTTCAAGCCAGCGAACGGTCGATTGAACCGCCAAATGCGCTGCCCGCTTAAACATTCCGGCAAGCAGATAATTCCCTTCCCTTTGATGCCGGACCGCTTCATATTCACAGTTGGCTGCTATAAGAGCTTCCCCGAATAAAAACTGGCTGCTTCTTCCCCCGTAAGGCAATTCAAATGCGGATGATTGCATTAATAACGTCATGATGCCGGCTTTTCTCAGATTACCGTCCAATTGAGAGAAATAAGGACCGTTGTAGCCGAACTTCATCATGAGTTGAGTTTGGCATCTTGTCGTAATGTCGTACAATAAGGGACACCCGGGATCCATGTACATGCCGTTTTCGTCGAAATTGTTCAACTGAATGAGCCAATGTTTGCTAAAATAATCCGACGTGTCCGTCAACCCCTCCGTTTCCCGTAAAAATTCACCGCTCATGTTGTAAATATTGATATTGTGAAGATTGTCCGGATCACCGGGACGGACCACTGCCGCGTAATGGACGTACGGGTCGATCTTCTTCAGATCACTCTTCCATTCCTTGAGCTTGTTTTCGGGAACCCCTTCCTTCATTAATTTGAAAGCAAACATAATCTCTTTAATCGCAAAATCCGCAATCACATCCTTGCGTAGCGATACAATCTCTTTGCAGCATTCAGTCATCATATGCATCCATAAGCTCAACATATGAGGCAGCCGTCCCCCCGCAAGCAGGCAGGCCAATACACTTGTCAATCTTGAATAAGTATGCAGATCCATATACGCGCCGCATCTTTTTTTTCTCGACATGATCCGTTCTACCGGATAAACTTGAAAAACCGTTTCAAGGAGATCCAAATAGGTTTCTCTCGACATGCCGGTAGCGTGAAAAGTTGACACGGACGACATATTGCTTAGATATTGCTCCAGTCTCATCTCCACGGATACATCTCCTTAAATCAGCCGGTACGCGGTATCGCCGGGGGGAAAGCATACCGGCTGAAATCAGCTTTCAGTTTCAGACCAGGCTTGTATGAGTGCGGAAGCATCCGAATTTAGAACCCGCTTTGCCCTCTCGGAAATATCCGATTCTCTTGTCTTGTTGTTCAAAAGAAATACGAAATCTTCCATAAACTTTACCGCCTCTTTATGAGACCCTTTATCCAGATGATGCCGGGCCTGGTTCAACAGGTAAGTCAATTGCTGCTTCAAAGCTACATTCAGTTCTCCTGAGACTGCATAACGTTCGATCAGCTTCTGCATCGATTCAATACTTGTAGTCACTTCAATCCGGACTTCATATCGTGCCGAATTGCCGGCAAGATCGCGGACAAATATACTGACGATATGTGCCCCGATTTGCCCCTCCGGATCAAATAGCGTCCCTTCCGTATAAGGCACATCATTGATCGTGATCTCCTGTCCCGCCGTGCCGGAAAGGTTATCGTTAACGCTCGCATGAATCTCCATCTGAACATGATCCTCAAAGGTCAAGTTGTTTTCAGCGGGCTGCCCGTTAATAAACAGCGCAGCGCTCGGAGGTGTGCTGTCGATCATGAACAGCGTCTTGAATAAATTCACATCCTTGGCCGAACCGATTCCGCCGCCGTATTCCATCCAACCGCGGCGTCCGTTTCCTTCATTATCATTGATCAGCAAGGAGAACCCGACAGCATTCCCTGGAATTACCGAAGCAGGGTTCGGCATTAATTCGTTCCACGGTATGGATACTTCATAAGTTGTCTTCGTCCCGATACGGGTTACGGCGGATTGGCCGTTAAGGACCGGACCCGGGATAATGCCGTCCGGAGCTCTCCAACGCCATAGGACAACCTCCCCTTGGGAAAGTGCCATACCGATTTCACTGTACCCCGCGGCCCCGTGCAAACCTTTCGGATCAATAGCGAATTGGATGCTGTCGCCCGACCAGATTGACCCTTCTTTGTTTTCCTGAAAATGAATGTCGTCCTCTACTTCCACAAGCATGTAAAAGTTTTCGCTGTCCCACTTCAACAGCCCTTTGCCGCTTAGATCATTCGGACCGCCCCAATTGTCGATTCTCCTGACTTTATCTTGCGAATTCAGCAGGAACGGCACCGCATCAGACCACTCGGAATCTGTATCCATCCCGTCAACAGAGATGGGTTGATCCGCACTGAAGGCTGACAGAAAATCCATCTTCTTATAGATCATTTCTCCGGCTTCATTGTTTATTGTCAGCCGGTAAGCGGCTTCGATCTCCGTAGAGCCGACCTGCTCGGGGATGGGAATCGCAACCGTCGTCTCCGCATTCGCTTCCAGATGCAATTCCTGTACTCCGATCGAAGAACTCCATGCAGAAGGCTCCATCATCTCCAATCGCAGATCTAACGGTTGACTGCCGGAATAATTTCTTGCCTCCCATTCCAACACCCAATCTTTTCCCGCATTTGCGGCGGGCTTTGGTACCAAAGAAGACGAAAAACGTTCTTTGGACAGCGTAACGATAACCGCCAAACGGGAGTGAATGTGCTGACCGGACATTAAATTCAGATAGATTTCATAGCGTTTACTCTCGGCATGTTCCGGAGACTTCACATTTATTGTTACGCTGTTCCCGTTATCGGCCGGTTCAATCGGGGCTGCCAGTTCCCAGCCTTCGGGCAGATCGACGGCAATCCTGTCGATTGCCTCATCGGGGGAAAGCAAAGTGACGTCAAAAGCAAAAGGCTCTCCGACAATCGCGGTGAAGGCAGGTTTATCCAGCCGATATTTCGAGTCAGCCACATTCAATGCCGTAAAATCCCCTTCAAAGTATACCGGCGTTTCCGTAATCGTAGCGGTGATACTCCCGTTGTTGACGAGGAGCGGCGTGCCGAATAAATCCGACATTCGGATGCTTGCTTCCGGATTCATTTCCAATGTTAACGTTTCCGAACCGTTCAGCGTCCAGGCGACCAATACTTCCTGGCCATCGGAGTTCCGGTGAAACCGGTAGATTCTCGTGTTTCCGTTATATTCATAGCTTTCGACATATGTCGCATTGGATAGCTTGGCGGTTAATGCGCTGTAAGCTGCGAAATTATCCTTGGCGGCAAACGGAACAGGGGATCTGTCATCCGTGACCAGGCCGAAGTTATGCTCCGGATTCAAAGGATCGTTGCCGTCATTCTGCAAATCGTACCAGAAAGTATGATCCACAACGCCCGACGCCATGCCGAGAACATGGGTTCTTACAGCATAGTTTGCCGATATCAAAGGACCGACCCCTCTCCCCGTCCCATGCGTCGGCCAGCCGATTTCGGAAATCCAGATCGGCTTGGGGCCGCCGTATTGCATAAATAAATTGTGTACTCTTTCAAGCGTCGTCGTGAAGTTTCCCTGCTCCGGACTGCCGGGATGCATATAAGGATGAATCGATACCGCATCCATATAATCGAAGGCACCGGCCTGCAGGATTCGCTCCAGCCAATCGAGCGGTGCGCCTGCCGTTACTCCGCCGATGACATAAGCATCCGGGTTCGCCGCTTTGATGGCCGGATAAGCTGCCTTGAGCAGGTCGGCATACACTTCAGGCGCCTCCAAATTCGGGTTGCCCATCCCCCCGTTAAATTCATTCCAGATTTCAAAATGATTGATTCGGCCGGCAAAGTGCTCTGCGACCGCAGTTACATAACGTACATACCCTTCTCGATTTTCCTCTGTTGTCGGCGCATACCGTCCGTACAGCACATTACCGAACGCCAGGATATACAGCGGTTGAAGTCCCTTATCCACCGCCTTATTTATATACTCGTCCCAAACGGGTGATATTTCAATTTTTCCTTTCTCTGTTTCCGCTCTGCTCCAATATCCCGAATCCCGGATCCATCCGGTGCCGGACAATGCAGCGGTTTCAATGGATTTATCAATGTCTCTAGTACCGTTGTGCAAGTGGGTGTTCACACCAAAAAAATCGCTTCCTTCATTATTTGCCCGCGTAAATAGTTTACTGAACGGGATCTCGAGCTTTTGATAATATTCGCCGTTACTGTACAGATTCGCATAGAGAATAAAAGCGCCGTAAGTATCTGTCGGAATCGAAAGCAGCTCCGTTTCGGCAGACCAGGGATCCAGATACAAGCTCACGCTTCCGCCGGCGGCTTTCCTGTCGTTATAGCCATACACGCTATAATTGATCGTCAACTTCTCTCCGGCATCACCGACATTTTTTGCTGTAATTTTAAACGCAGGCGTTTCCGGATACGTGAATATATTACCTGTTCTACCGGAACCAATATCCAAATCAATGCTGGAGGTTAGTAAGAAGTTGACGGGAATTTCCCTGTCGCCCGCTTGCGCATAAATCTCGACATCAAAAATGGCATTAATCTCGTTGGTACTGCTTCCATTACATATAATTTTCACATATTTCGCCTGTACGGAATCAAACGTATATTTTTCCAAATCGGTTGTCACGCCGCTGCTTTGTCCTGCATACACATCGCTCCAGTTCTCTCCATCCATCGAGGTTTGAACGGCAAAATAAAAGCTCCGGTTGTCCCCGCTCGACCAGGAAATTCCCACGCCTCCGACGGTTTGAACCGAGTGTAATTCATACTGCAGGAACATTCCTTTCCCTTCCGCTCTCCACCGGGTCTCTTTCGTTTGATCAAGCGTCGATTCAGGGCCAAATCCGATATCGGCGCCGTTCGCGGTAACCGACTTCACCGTATAGGGAGGAGTAATAAAGTCCAGGTTGTAGCGATTTTGCTTTATCCCTTCTTCCGATACCACATCAATGATTGCGGTGCCGGGGACTTCCTCAGCAGGAATGACGCTGACGCCGAGATTCGGATTTTCATAGACCGCTTCCACAACCGGAATCGTTTCCGCAGAGCTGAGTATCAGTTTATAATGATAATTTCCCGGCTCAAACCATTGCAGATCCGTTCCGTTAATCCGAATTCCGTCCAAATCGGCGGAGATTTCCCCCGGAAGCTGATAGACCTCATTTTGTTCCGCACTAACGATGATTGCGCTCCCAAGATTCGTTGAGATCATGAGGCTGAGTATCGTTAATAATAGAAGCATTTTTTTCGCAACAGGCTTCATATTGCACATATCATCATGTCCCTCCTATACACCATATGCCCCGGGGAGCAGCTTTCCTCCCCGGGAGCATCTAATTAACCAATGCTGTTTAAACGGATCAATCTTCATTCACTTTCATCAAATAAAGGTCTTTCATGAAAATCCATTTGTCTTTATTCTCTTGATACCAGTTTGCATACCACTCTTCGAGCTTTTTGCCGCCGGACTTCTCCCAGGCATCGATCAGATCTTTCATCGCTTGATCGGTCGTATATGACTTCCCGCTTACAACGGCCCTCAACATCAAGTCATGCATCGTATTCCAGCCGTCCTCGAAGGTCATCGACAATTCTTTTTCCAGAGAAGGTCTTAGCTTTGCATGAGTGAATCCGGGCATCGTTCGGTTCGGATCCAAATAAAGTTCATCCATTTTTTTGGAGATGCTGATCCACTCCTGGTCGAACGCATTGTCCGAATCCGGCGATACGCCGTCAATCAAACATTCCTTTAAGACATAGGTGGAAATAGGCATCTTATAATAGACATTGTAATTGATCTCATTTTTGTTCTTTTCTGCGTCGATCGGAGACGGGCATCCATTGGCATCTTTCATATAATGGACCCCTTCTTCCCCGTACTGGAAATATTCCGCCGTAGACGGCTTAACCATAAAGTCAATATATTTGATAACGGCTGCCGGATCCTTCGCATTTGCATTAACGGCGCCGACATTCTGTATCGGCGGATTGAAATCGGGGGCGAAAGCGCCGAAAGGCGAGACGGGAAAAGCAATCGGGATAATTTGAGCACCCGGATCATTCTTCTTCAGCGTTTCGTAGTTTTTCTTTACATCGGTTTTATAAGCGATATAAATGCCCAGCTTGCCGCTTGCGAAATCCTGCTGCGCTTTTTGTCCGTTTTTATCCGTCAAAAAGTCTCTGTCAACGATGCCGTTTTCGAACAGTTTTTTCTTGAAATCGGCCGCAGGCTGAATCCGGTCAAACGGTCTTACCAATTGTCCGTCTTCGATTACAAACATGTCGTTTCCGAACATGCCATCGATAAAGTAATGAGCGTTTTGACTCATGTTGATGCCAAACGTATCCTTTTTTCCATTGTTATCAGGATCCTCATGAGCGAACGCGTATGCCGCATCGAATAATTCATCTATTGTTTCAGGCACCTTAAGCTCCAGCTTATCCAGCCAGTCTTTTCTGATCACAACCGTGCCCAACACCTGGGTAGGGATTACTCTTCCGATATCGTACAATTTCCCGTCCGGTTTTGTACCGAGCTTCCTCAGTTCCGGAAACTTCTCCAGCAATGCTTTATACTCCGTACTATGTTCCTCAATGAGGTCATCTAGCGGCATGAGCTGCTTCTGCGACCATAACTGATTGCGAAAGCCATTATCGAATTCCAGAATCAGGTCGGGCGCATCTCCGCTTGCAAATAAAGTGCTGAATTTTTGCTGGGATTCGTGACGCGGAATCGGAACGAAAGTGACGTCCACAGGCCCGTTTTCGTTCATCCATCTCGTCCAGCGGTTGTCCGTATAAGTCCCCTCTTCAGCAGGAACCTGGTTGTTGTCATAAGTCGAGACCGTTATGTTGCCTCTGACTTCCGGTTCCTCCGATTGATCCGGCGTCGGGTCCTTCGTATTTTCTTCCGTCGGTTTCGGCGTTGTCTCGGGTTTCGTCCCGCCGGTGCATCCGGACAAAATGAGAGACAAGATCAACGCTGCCATCAATGCAATTGTGAAATTTTTTCTTTTCATTTGTATTACCCCTCCCTCGTATGCTGAAATCGCTGTCCGCCAATAGCAAAACTGCTTTACTTAAATACAGCTTTTATTCCCTGCATCCCCCCTTTCAAAAGGTTATTTCCTTATCCTTTCACCGCGCCAAGCATAACTCCTTTCATGAAATACTTCTGCAGGAACGGATAAATTGCAAGCATCGGCAGAGTCATAACAATAACTCCCGCTGCTTTAATGGACTCGGAAGAAACATTCGCAAAATCCTCCGGATTCAATTGGCCCATTTCCTGCAGGATGGACTGGCTTCGAATCATGTTTTGCACCACGACGGCTAGATTAAATTTGTTGGAATCGTTAATGTATATCAATACATGGTAGAAAGCGTTCCATTGATCAACACCGTAAAATAACGAGAGTGTCACCAATACCGGAACAGACAGCGGCATGACGATGTTCAGAATGATCCTCCATTCCCCGCAGCCGTCCATTCTCGCAGCCTCTTCCAACTCTTCCGGAATGTTCTGAAAGAAAGTACGCAGAATTAACATGTAATAGACTTTTATTAATAAAATCAACCATATCGCTCCGTAAGTATTAACCAATCCCAACCCTTTCATCAGCAAGTAATTTGGAATCAGTCCGACCGGAAATAACATCGTAAACACAATGGCAAGCGTGAAAGGCTTTCTCAAGTAAAAATACTTTTTGGATAACGGGTATGCCGCCAGAATAGTAAACAACATGCTCAGTACGGTTCCTACAACGGTAAGCACAACGCTGTTCCTGAAGGCGACAACAATATTGGTGCCCTGCAGCAAGTTTTTGAACGAAATCCATGTCCATTCCACCGGCCACAGTCCGACCTTCCCGGACAGAATGGCGTCTCCGCTGCTAAAAGATAAAGCCACAAGGTGTACGAGGGGAAGAATGCAGCTTAATCCCGCGAATAGCAGTATCATGTAGTTAAATAAGTAGAATAACTTTTCCCCGAGCGGTACTCTCATATATGTCTGCCCCCTACCATAGACCTTGTTTGAATTTTCTTGCGATCCGGTTTGCGGTGATGACGAGTATGAAACCGATGACGGATTCGAATAAACCGAGCGCGGCCCCGTAACTAAACTGTCCGGCTCCCAAGCCTACTTTGAAATTCCAGGTTTGAATCACTTCCGATACGTTCTTGACCACAGGGTTCTGAAGTACATATGCCTGATCGAATCCAACCTCCATGACGTGGCCTATGTTGATAATGAAGATAAGGATAATCGTCGTTCGGATGCCCGGAAGCGTTACGTGCCATATTTGCCGGAATTTGTTTGCACCATCGATATTCGCCGCTTCATACAAGCTCGGATCAATTGTCGTCAGCGCCGCCAGATAAATAATGGCCGCAAACCCCGCACCTTTCCATATCGTCGATCCTACAAAGATGGCGATCCATGAGGACTCGTTAAACAGAAAAGGATACGGTTCCCCCGTAAAAAATTTAACAAAGTGATTAACAATGCCGGTTTCCTGTGAAAAAACCATAACCACCAGGCCGCCTACAATAACCCAGTTCAGGAAGTGGGGAATAAACACAAATGTCTGAACCGCACTTTTGAACCACTTTTTCCGGACTTCATTTAATAAAATCGCTAATATAATCGGAAACGGAAACCCGATGACGACATTCAGTAAGCTAAGCATCAGGGTGTTTCGAACAACTTGCGTCATCTGATAATTTGTAAACAAGTATTTAAAATTATCTAAACCGACCCACGCGCTGCCCCAGATTCCGTCCGAGAAATTGTAGTCTTTAAAGGCGATGATCGTCCCTCCCAGCGGAATAAATTTAAAGACCACATAAAAGAGAATTACTGGGATGAACATTACAATAAGCGGTTTATTTTGATTAAATCTCCGCTTCCTATGAAGCGAACCCGCATTCAGGTCTTTGCCCGGATTCGTTGGTGTCATAAGCTTCACCTTCAATTCAAAAGTATGGTCGTCTTTACAATCGCGTTTGTTAAGTGTGAATGTACTTCAGGGGCAGGCCGATGACAACTTACACCTTTTGATTCACATAACACTTATTTACGATGAGCAATATAACAATTATTGAGCGCATAACAATTTTTGCTTTGGGCTTTAAAATAATGAAAAGACGCGCCGACAGATGTCAACGCGTCATATGAGTTGTTTAGAGATTATTCAAGCTTCACATAGTCTATTTTAGTTCATTGAACGAGCAGTATGCCTGCGGTAATCCCCCGGAGTCGTCCCCGTCATTTTTTTGAAAACCCTGTTAAATGATATATAATGCGTGTAGCCGACCGACACGGAAATTTCCTGTATGGGAAGCATAGTTTCTTTTAAAAATCTCATTGCATTTTCGATACGAACCCGGGCGAGATAATCAACAAAGTTTTCACCGGTTTCGCTTTTGAATAGACGGCTTAAATAACTGGAATGCAGTTGAAAATGATCCGCAACATAGGTAAGCGACATATTCGGATCGGCATAATTTTCCTCTACGAACTTTCTGGCTTCCTGAATGAGCGCATGATGGCTGCGGTCCTGCCGTAAATTACAGATCTGTTCATCATAATGCGTTAGGATATCCGTGATTCTGCGATGGAACTGGTCTAAAGTGTCCATTAATTCGATTTCGGCATTCAGTTCGGGCATAGCCTTGCTGTTCCACACCTCTTGAATTTCCTCCGACAGCTCCATGACTTCCCTATATAACAAATAAACCATATAATTCGCAAGATTGATAATATCTTCACGCGAGAACAGCCCGTTTCGGAGATCGGAAAACACTTTTTCCAGCTGTTCCTTCCAACGGTCGTCATTTAAACGGTACATCTTCGCCATCGATCGAATAATTGTAAGTTGATCGTAGACGACACCGGCATTTCTGAGGGTAACATCCCTTTGTGTAATCACTCTGGAATTGCCCAAGACTGCTTTGTAATTCAGGGCATCGCTCGCGAGCTGGTAGGACAACGGTAATTCCTCAGGATTTTCAACCGACAGACCGAAGCTGACGGTAACCGTAAACCTTAAGTTCTGCGTTACCCAATCTACCAGCGCTTTTCCAATTTCCAGTAACGTATTGTCGATTTCGTCAACCGGCTTCTTATAATGCATGATCATACCCAGCCGTTGTTTCGAGACCCATTCCACCCATATCACCATTTCGAATTCGCTGCCTATTTCCCTGATGACATTAGCCAGTGCAAAACGAAGAAGGCCTTGATCGCGATGACCGTAGCTCTCAAACCTGTTTGCATAATGATCGATTTCGATAAGACCGGCAGCTGCATGGTGGAACTGGTCATGCAGTCCGAGGCTGTTCATCTCTTGTTGCCAGACCTCTATGCTGACCGGGCGGTCGCCTTGAATGAGTTCGAGAAAAAAGTGTTTTCTTTTATACAACAAGTCCTCGTTCGATTGCCTGATCAGATTGTCAAATGCGTTTTCGATAAATTTCAATTCATCGGTAATCGCAGGTTTTGTTTTCCGGTTCATTGTAGAATAATCATAAATTCTTTTGGCCATCTTATGGATCGGTTTATAGTTTTTACTTGTCGCCAAAAAAATCAGACCGATTCCGATGACAAAGGTGAGTACGATGAGAACGATCCAAATATAGGATATCAAGGCATAATATCTTCCGATTCCGCTCCCATAAATACCGCTTTGAATTTCCCATTCCGTATATTTAGACCTCACAGTTGATAAAGGCTTTCCTTTAAACTCAGCATCCAGTGCCTTCGCATCGTTACCCGTCATAAAGTTTCCGCTGCGATCATACAAATGGACGAAACTCAGTTCGGAACCTGATAATTCTATCAATAATTGCTGAATTGATTCGAGTTTTACATTGACAACCATAAAGCCCATCTCTCCGGATAGCAGAGGGTATTGACGGACCAAGGAAACGACGCGATGCGGCTTCTGATCGAATGTCGTCTTCACCCTCGGATCCATCCAGAAATAGCGGATTCCCGAATCTCCCTCGAGCAAGTCCGTCACAAAATGCCGGTCTTCAAACGAATTAACGTTAAACATCGATTGATCACTGAGCACTTGACGGTCATGCTTTCTAATCAAATAAATGGAATCGATCATAGGATAGGATTGCTTCATTTGACTCAGCTTTTTGGATATTTCATATTCAATAATATATCTGTTATCATTTTGCTCCGGATTAAAAAACGGATCCCAATTGATCTTCGAGATCAGTTCATTATTGATAACGTTTTCGATTGTGCGTAAAGAATAATCTATCGACTGCACGACCTGTTCCGAAAAAATCTGATTTGCCCGCACAACCTGCTTTTGGGAAATTTCGGCGGCGGCTAAATAATAGATTACGCTTAATGCAATCATCAATATCAAAAATATCGGCAAATAGGACATCAGCAAGCGGTTAAACCATTTATTTGCGCTCTTCATTTAACCCCATCTTTCTACTATGATCTATGCCCGTACAAAGTAGTTTACTGTAATTAGTTACCCCTGAAAACCGTTAATGCAGTTTCGTTGCATTTGCCGAACGGGGGGCTAGATTGGGATTCATACGGCAGTTATGTCGGAAAGATTCTGGAGCAGACAATTCAGGGGGTCGTTATTAACGGCACAACCGGGGAATCTCCGACAATGGGAGGAAGTAAAACTGCTCGTGGAGGTTACGAAAGAGCGAATGGGGGAAAAATGCGGTTCCGATCATCGTCGGCACGGGAACCAACGATACCGCGCCGCCAGCGTAAAGCGGACGGAACTGGCCTGCAATCTGGGCGCCGACATCCGAGAGTCAAACCCGGCGCCGCTGAAATGGCTGCTTACTTACCGAGGCTT
>NZ_JAEMXM010000041.1 GCF_016482785.1 Paenibacillus alkalitolerans
CATAGAGAAAAAATAACCGATACAATCTTCTTCCGAAAAAAACTGATCAACAGCGTTGGCTTCAGAAAGAACCACAATTAGTCACCATCCAAACGTATGTTTCCATACGATGATTATACCAAACAAATGTTTGTATTTCAATTCAGAATAGGGACAAAATTACAGGTTTTGAGTCAACGGGAGCGCGCAAGAGGATGCAAAACGCAAGTCGAGGAGGGTATCGGAGCTGAAGATCAGACGGTCACGATCTGAAGCTAAGGGAGAGTGCACGCAAGAGGATGCAAAACGCAAGTCGAGGAGGGCATCGGAGTTGAAGATCAGACGGTCACGATCTGAAGCTAAGGGAGAGTGCACGCAAGAGGGTGCAAAACGTAAGTCGAGGAGGGTGTCGGAGCTGAAGATCAGACGGTCACGATCTGAAGCTAAGGGAGAGTCCACGCAAGAGGATGCAAAACGCAAGTCGAGGAGGGCATCGGAGTTGAAGATCAGACGGTCTCGATCTGAAGCTTAGGGAGAGTGCACGCAAGAGGGTGCAAAACGTAAGTCGAGGAGGGTATCGGAGCTGAAGATCAGACGGTCACGATCTGAAGCTAAGGGAGAGTACACGCAAGAGGATGCAAAACGCAAGTCGAGGAGGTCTTAGGAACTGAGGTTCAAAGATGCAGAGGCTCGTAAAGGGGGGAACCGCAGGGAGTGCACCCCGTGGGATACTGCACTTCAAGGAGTTGACAGGTTTGCTCATATCAACGGCAAAAGTTGCCGTTAGAGATTGCTGATAATTGCTTTGTTTGTTTAATAGATAATTATTACCGCTGCGTACGAGATGACTGATGCTGACCAACTGCGCTCGTTGTAGGTCATTATATGGTGGAGCCCCGGTCTACGAGGCTATTTTTGCTTTACTTCACTGCCTTGAGAGATAATAAGAATAGCTTCGATCGAAGTAAAAGGACCACAGCTAGAGGAAGGGAGAGGGAAGTGTTCAAAATATTCATTGTTGAAGACGATAAACAGCTCGTCAGCTTGCTTGAAGAGCATCTGCTTAAATACGGTTACGAAACGCAATCCGTCGAAAACTTCGAAACTGTGCGGACCCGGTTCGAACAATTCACTCCCCACCTCGTCTTGTTGGATGTCAATTTGCCGAAATACGACGGCTACTATTGGTGCCGGCAAATTCGGAATGTGTCCACCTGCCCGATTATTTTTATCTCCGCCCGCGACAGCAAGATGGACCAAGTGATGGCGCTTGAACACGGGGCTGACGATTACATTACGAAACCGTTCGATTACGAAATCGCCGCCGCCAAAATTAGAAGCCACTTGCGCCGGGCATACGGCCCGTATGCCCTCACGCAAAATGAGAGGGTCGTGACTGTTGCGGGATTAACGCTGAATGTCGAGCGCCTGACGATTTCCTTCAACGGCGAAACGATCGACATCAGCCATACGGAAGCGAAAATATTGGACGAGTTAATAAAAAAATCGGGGAAAACCGTAAGCAGGGAGAGGCTCCTGGAGAAAATTTGGGACGATCAAGCGTTCGTTGACGACAATACGTTGAACGTGTACGTTACCCGCGTCCGTAAAAAACTAGCTTTGCTGCATATCGAAAATGCCCTGCAAACGATCCGCGGACAAGGGTACAGGCTCATTGCGGACTGGGGGGACGAATGATGAAGCTGTTTATTCGCGATCACATTCCCCTTATCGGGATTTATTCGATTCAATTGTTCTTGGTTACGCTAATTTACTGGCTTGACGGGTATAGCAATGCCGCGATCATGATGTATGCCGTATTGTTAAGCGGCAGTGTGTTGATCGGCTATCTGGCATTTCGCTACATAAACAATAAAACCTTTTATAGCCGCTTGGAGCATCCGCTTTTCTCCATGGAAGAAGTTGCGGTCGATTCGCCTCAGTCTCCGATAGCCGAAAGCTTACAGAAGCTGTTACTAAGCCACTATCGCCATTATCAGACGGAATTACTAAATTACAAGCACAAAATAGGCGCTCACATTCAGTTCGTCAACCAATGGGTTCACCAAATGAAGACGCCGATATCCGTTATTCACTTAATGATTCAAGACGAGGACGATCCTCGCTTTTCTGCGATAGGCGACGAGGTGGACCGGTTAAAGAAAGGTCTCGAAACCGTGCTGTACACGGCCCGACTGGAATCGTTCGAACACGATATGTATGTGGAAACGCTCGATCTGGAAGCCGTCGTCCGCTCGGTTGCTTCCGCACAGAAGCGGCTGTTCATCCGCAAACGGGTTTTCCCGTCGATTCGATTCGACACAACCATCACGGTAGCGTCCGATGAGAAATGGCTGTCCTTCTTGTTGACGCAACTCATTACGAACGCGGTCCGCTACACGGCCCGCGACAACGGGAAAATTTATTTGCGGGGATACAATACGTCAACGAACAGCGTGCTGGAAATACGGGATGAAGGAGTCGGAATTTCCAAGAGCGACTTGCCCCGCGTCTTCGAACCTTACTTTACCGGCGAGAACGGGCGCCACTTTCAAGAGTCGACCGGAATGGGACTTTATTTGGTCAAACAAATATGCGATAAGCTCGGCCACCAGGTGGAGCTGGAATCGGAGGCCGGCCGCGGCACCGTTGTCCGCATCTTATTCGAGCTTACAAAAGTGTAAGCCAATGTAAGCTTCATCAATGGCAACCCTGCAAAAACGTTCTATATAATCAAATCAACAAAGTATCACATAAGGAGTTGCCGCAATTGCCTGTCCTGGAGGTAAACAATTTATCGAAAATATACGTAGGCAAAGTATCGCATAAGGCGCTGGACAACGTTCGCTTTTCGGTGGAAAAAGGACAATTTGCCGGCATAATGGGACCGTCGGGCAGCGGAAAAACAACGTTGTTAAACGTTATCGCGACGATCGACGAACCTACCTCCGGCGATGTCCTGATTAACGGTAAAAATCCGCATCTGTTGAACGCAACGGATACCGCATTATTCCGCCGGCATGAACTGGGCTTCGTGTTCCAACATTTCAACCTGCTCGACGCATTAACGGTGGAAGAAAATATAGTGCTTCCATTGACGCTCGACGGCGTACCCGTCAAAGAGATGGACAAGAAGCTGCATGATGTTGCGGCAAAGCTTGGCATCGAAAATATTTTAACGAAACGAACATACGAAATTTCAGGCGGACAAATGCAGCGGACAGCGATCGCACGGGCGATTATTCACAAGCCTTCGCTCATCTTGGCGGATGAACCGACCGGAAACTTGGACTCCAAGGCCTCCAACGACGTCATGCAAACATTGGCGGCCATCAAGGAACAAGAAGCGGCAACCGTACTGATGGTTACGCACGATGCGGTTGCCGCAAGCTACTGCGACCGTGTACTCTTCATTAAAGACGGAAAATTTTACAATGAGATTTACCGGGGGGACAGCCGTCAGGCTTTCTTCCAAAAAATTATCGATATGCTGTCGCTGTTGGGAGGGAACCGTCATGACCTTTCGACAGTTCGCTTATAGGAATGTCGTCCGCAATAAGCGGACATATGCGGCGTATTTCTTTAGCAGCGCATTTTCCGTCATGATCTTCTTCCTATGCGCCCTGTTTATTTTTAATCCGCAGCTCCAACAAGGGATGATTTACGCCGTTGCGATTCAAGCGGTCGTCGCAGCCGAATGCATTATGTATCTGTTCTCGTTCTTCTTCGTGTTGTATTCGGTCAGTTCTTTCATAAATACGCGCAAGCAAGAATTCGGAATATTAATCATGCTCGGAATGACCAAATCCCAATTCGGCCGGATGGTTTTCTTGGAAAATATGATGATCGGGACCGGTGCGATCGTAACCGGAATCTGCGCAGGATTATTGACAGGGAAGCTGTTTCTGATGGCCGGATCAAGCTTTCTCGGCATAGACTCGCTGCCGTTCCATCTTTCGTGGCAGGCGCCGGCGCTCACGATCGGCTCATTCATCCTGTTGTTTGCCGTCATTTCAAAGTATACGTCGGCCAACGTGCGGACGAGCAAGCTGATTGAACTGTTTCAAGCGGGCCGCAAGCCGAAATCCGAACCGAAAGTGTCCGTCGCGTTATCGATTGCTTCCGCCGTGCTGTTAGCCGCAGGCTACTATTTAGCCGCGACCGCCACCTCAGCCTCGATAATTATTCGCATGTTCCCGGTAACCGGCATGACGATCGCCGGCACCTATTTGTTCTACACGCAGCTAGGCGGGCTAATCATCAAGCTGCTGAAGAAACATCGGCCGTTGTTCTTAAACAAGACAAACATCATAACCGTTTCCACCCTTGCTTACCGTTTAAAGGATAACGCCCGCATGTTTTTCATGGTGACGATCGTATCGGCGGTTTCGTTTTGCGCCGTCGGCGTATTCGCTTCGATCAACACGTTAATGAAAGATTTCTATCAAGATTATCCGTCGGCAATCGGTTATATGGCCAAAGACGGAAGTACGGTCGAACAGCGGCACTTGGAGCAGATTGAACATCAACTGGAGGAAAAAGGTATCGCATATGAAGCTCATACGATTCCGGTCAAATATGCCCGCATCGCAACATCAACCTCCTATGATACCGCGGACCTATTGCCCGTAGTTCCGTTCTCGGGTTATAAAGAAGCGATCGGGAAAGCGGGATTGCCGTTTCATGAACGGCCTCTACCCGATAACGAAGCGTTGGTCATGATCGGTTCGCAAAGGGATAAAAGCTACACTGACGAACGCGGTCTTGTAACATATACTCTGCAAGAAAACAGCGTCGCTATACGCGAGACCGGCTACACGGAACATGTGCTGATACCGGATTACTTGGCAACCGACTTTGACGGCAATTACGGAGACTTCGGCGGTGTAGTCGTTAGCGACCTGATGTTTGACCGCATCGCCGCTCCGGCCAAGACAGACCGCTATACGGGGTTTTACGTCGGGGATGCCGCCCGGACGTTCGGGATGGCGGAGCATCTTGCACGCAACGGCGTCACAAGGTACGAATCGGACGAGCCGTATGCGATTGCGGTCAGCGGCACATTGTATGTCGTCCAGAAGAACTTATACGGCATCATGCTGTTCGTTGCGCTGCTGACCGGCGCGGTGTTCTTTATTGCGGCGGGAAGCTTCCTCTATTTCCGTCTGTATGCCGATTTGGATTACGACCGCCGCCAATATGAAGCGATCGCCAAGCTCGGTTTAACCGGCAAGGAGCTGCGCACCATTGTGACAAGGCAGTTGTCGCTCCTGTTTTTCGTTCCGGTCGGCTTTGCGGTCAACCATAGCGTGTTCGCCTTCGCGGCGCTGCAAAGTCTCTTCTATCTATCGATCGCATCGGAGACCGGAATCGTCTTGATCAGCTTTTTCACCGCGCAGGTGCTGTACTTCTTCTTTATACGCAACAGATATTTGCGGAATTTACAAAGAAAATATCGATAGGAGCCAAGAGAGATGCAAAGCTGGATTACGGATTTTATGGAGCAGTACGGGTATGTCGGGATATTCTTGATGATCGCATTGGAAAATGTGTTTCCTCCGATCCCTTCTGAAATCATTCTTCCGTTCGGCGGATTTATGACGACCTATACGGATTTAACGGTTCAGGGCGTCATCGCGGCAGCCACCGCCGGTTCCGTTGCCGGAGCGGTTATCCTGTACGGTATCGGGCGTCTCCTTGACGCGGACAGGTTGGAAAAGATCGTGGACCGTTGGGGACACGTTCTCAGAGTGAAGAAAGAAGACATCCGCAAAGCAAATGCTTGGTTCGACAAGTATGGCTACTGGACCGTTTTGCTTTGCCGGATGGTTCCGCTCGTGAGAAGTCTGATTTCGATCCCTGCAGGCATGTCCAGGATGAATTCTCCTCTGTTTCTGCTCTATTCGACGATCGGAACGTTAATCTGGAATGTTGTTCTCGTTTCGGTCGGCGCAGCGTTGGGAGAATCGTGGGAAGAAATAACCGGGTTTATGGATACTTATTCTACTATTGCTTATGCGCTGCTTGGAGCCGGACTTATCGGTTTCCTCGCAGTGTTTATCCGCAGAAAGAGAACATCTTAAGGAGTGGGAAGAGAGAATGGATATATTTTTGATTATTAAAGCTATTATTTTGGGAATGGTTGAAGGGCTGACGGAATTTGCTCCCGTTTCGTCCACCGGCCACATGGTGATCGTGGACGATATGTGGCTTCAATCGGAACGGTTTTTAACGAAATATGTCGCAAATACGTTTAAAGTGGTCATTCAGCTCGGTTCGATTTTAGCGGTAGTCATCTTGTTTAGAGACCGGTTTATAGACTTGTTAGGGTTGAGTCGCCGTGGAGGGGAAGCGGCCGACCGGTCCAACAAGCGGCTGAAGCTGACGCATGTCATCGTCGGTTTGCTTCCCGCGGGCATTCTTGGATTTCTGTTTGAGGATTACATCGACGAGCATCTGTTTTCCACCGCAACGGTGCTGATCGGCTTGGTGCTTGGCGCAATTCTGATGATAGCGGCCGACCGGTTCGCCCCGTCCGTTCCAAAAGTCGACACGGTCGATAAAATCACGTATAAACAAGCGTTCACCGTCGGACTCGTTCAATGTTTTTCGTTGTGGCCGGGTTTCTCCCGTTCGGGTTCCACCATCTCGGGGGGAGTCCTGCTCGGCATGAGCCACCGTGCCGCAGCCGATTTTACATTCATTATGGCCGTTCCGATCATGTTCGGCGCGAGCGCTCTGTCGTTGCTGAAAAACTGGCAGTATTTCTCGCTGGAGGCGCTGCCCTTCTTTATCGCAGGCTTTATCAGCGCTTTCTTGTTTGCATTCATCTCCATCAAGTTCTTCTTGAAGCTCATTAACAAGATTAAACTCGTTCCGTTCGCGGTTTATCGCATTGTTTTGGCGGCGGTTATTTATTTCGTGTATTTTTAAATGCATGAGTTAATATTTCAATAAGAAAAACTTCTATCGAAGTACACTCAAGGATGAGCGACCGCGATGTAGAGGAAGTTTTTCTTGGTATAGAATTTACTCGTTTCATGTTGTAGCAGAAAACTTATAAATTCTATATCGTTCAAAAAGCAGTGCTCCCAGTTTATGGGGGCGACTGCTTTTTTTCTTCGGGCAGAAGATCCGAATAGTAATGAAAAAATTGGGAAACTTGATTATATAAGGAAATGCGAAAAGCTGCGTTACTAGTCCCTCATTTTTTCGATGTCCATCAGTTTTTTCTTTTGCTTGCAGGCTGATTCTTGCTCATTCGTCCAAGGTTTCTTGCTCAGTTTTTCCAATTCGTTGTACATCTTGCTGTCCGTCGTTACCCGGATTTCATTGCCGGGAAAAGCTGATTTGAGCTGTTGAGATACTTGCTTCTTCAATGGTTTGAGCCTTAGCCGGTTAAAGTTGCTGACTTGAAGAGCCACAATCATCTGTTTGTCAATATGAACCGCAACCGCTTGATCGATTCCGCCGACTCGCTCGGATAACGATTTTGCTTTCTGTTCCGTCTGAAAGTTCCGAACCGGGGTTGGAACGCACTGCGGATCTTGCGAGGCGGCTTTTGTTTCTGTTTTTGCTTGTTGCCCGCAACCGCCGCATACCAGAAGAGAGCAGAGGATGAGAATGACGAACCGCAACATGGACCCTCCTTAAAGATACAGTAATTGTTTATAAACTGCCCACAATACGCAACTTCTATATTTGGAACAAATATCCTCTAAGGAGATGCAGCGATGACAGTAAGCACGCAAGTGAAACAAACGTTGGCGGTCATGAAAGGCATTCATTCCACGATTGCGCAGTACGCGCAGACCGCTCAAAACCGGGAGGCCAGGGGTATTTGGCAGAAGCAAGTTCCCGTATGCGAAAAAATTGTCGGCCAACTCGAAAAAAGAATACAGACGCTGGAATTTCAAGAACCGCAATACAAGGGATTCTAAAACATTCACAAGGATGAAAGGGAGACACCGATGCCGGAATCTCTAGTCGTTATCGTACAATCAGCCGTTTTATTTGCCTCTTCCATATTGATTTTCCGAGCGCTCGGACGGCGCTGGTTGACAGGCCGGACAGGATGGGACCGAACGGCGGCAATCGTCATTGCGTTCATTGCCGCAGGGATTTCGGTCAATCTCATTGAGCTTGTTCCCGGAATTTTGGCTCTGGCCACATGGATCTCGCTCATGCTGTTGACGAACTACCTGATCTTGAAGAGCAAGCAGTTTCGGGATTGGGTCGAAGGGCGCGAAATTGTCGTCATACAGCACGGTAAAATAATGGAGGAAAACTTGAAGCATGCGCGCATGTCGCCGGAGGATTTTTTGCGGCTGCTTCGAACGAAGCGTGTGTTTCAAATTGCGGATGCGGAGTTTGCCGTACTGGAATCGGACGGAGAAGTGAATGTGCTGCTGAAATCGGAACGCCGGCCCATCACTCCATCGGATTTCGGGCGACCGGTTTCGCCTGCCGCCGCCCCGCAGACCGTCATTTTGGACGGAAATATTTTGGATGAAGGCTTGTCGAATTTGGGATTGAATCGGGATTGGCTGCAAACGGAATTGAAAAAAATCGGCATTTCAGCGGAAAACGTCGTTATCGGACAAGTCGATCCCTCTGGCGATCTATATGTAGATTTGTTCGACGACGTCTTGCAAATTCCGCCTCCCTCGACGCGGGCTTTGCTCTCGGCGCAGCTGGAGCAAGTGGAAGCGGACTTGATGACCTATGAACTCGAAACGGAGGATCAACAGGCGAAAGAAATGTATCGGCGATGCATTTCGGATATAAAATCGATACGCGATGAACTAAAACCATTGCTGCTGCCATAGCGCATCCGCATACAAATTCAATTCAAAATAGAGCAGTGGAGGATACAGCATGTCGGACAAAAAGAAAAAGAAACTCACGTCGGTGCAGCAAAAATACCATGTATTCGCCAAAGGGAGAGAGCCGCACCGTCCCCTCTTGTGGAATTGCGTCAAAGCATTCTTGGTAGGCGGCACGATTTGCCTGATAGGACAATGCATTTCCTGGTTTTATATGACCTACTTTGACTTCACGGAAAAGACGGCCGGCGATCCAACTGTGGCCACACTCATATTTATCGCCATTTTGCTGACGGGTTTGGGCATGTACGATCATATCGGCCGATGGGCCGGAGCGGGATCCGCGATACCGGTTACCGGTTTTGCCAATACGATCGCCTCCGCCGCCATTGATTATCGAAGTGAAGGCTATGTTCTCGGAGTAGGCGGCAACATGTTCAAGTTGGCCGGTTCGGTCATCGTGTTCGGCGTCTTCTCCGCGTTTGTCGTCGCATTGATAAAAACCGTTTGGCTCACTTGGCTGCAGGGAGGCGTCTAACCGTGAGAAAAGGACGCACCTGGGTATTTCCTAACCGCCCTGTCATTGCTTCTTCCGCCGCCGTGGGCGGTCCGTTCGAAGCTCAAGGTCCCCTGGCCGCGGATTTCGATATTCTCCACGAAGATTTTTGGCTTGGTCAAGACAGTTTTGAGAAAGCGGAAAAAAAGCTGCTGGAGCAAGCGTGCGAAAAGGCGATCGCTAAAGCGGGGATGAAAAAAGAAGACGTTCAATTTTTCCTGGCGGGGGATTTGATGAATCAGATTGTCACTTCCAGTTTTTCCGCAAGAACGGTGGGATCGCCTTATATTGGATTATTTGGTGCATGCTCGACATCGATGGAGGGATTGGCATTAGCGGCTCTTATGGTAGACGCCGGGCAGGCCGAAGTTGTGTTGGCGGGGACTGCCAGCCATAATTCAGCGGTGGAGCGGCAGTTCAGATATCCGACTGAATATGGCGGCCAGATGCCTCCCACATCTCAATGGACCGTTACGGGGGCCGGTGCGGGACTCATCTTCAAAGAAGGCAACGGTCCGCATATTACCGCCGCAACAATGGGGCGAGTCGTGGATATGGGGATCCAGGATCCTTTCAATATGGGCGCGGCGATGGCTCCTGCGGCGGTGGACACCATTGAAGCGCATTTTCGCGATATGAATGTGGATGCAAATCATTTTGATTTGATACTGACTGGAGATTTGGGGCGGGTAGGCCATCGGATTTGCGCAGACCTGTTAAAGGAGCATGGATGGGATGTGCCGCAAGACCGGTTGGGCGATTGCGGACTCATGATTTACCGGGAAGACCAGCCGGTGGAGGCCGGGGCAAGCGGGGCCGGCTGCTCGGCGACCGTCTTTTACGGACATATTATGAAGCAGATGGCCGCAGGGAACTTAAACCGGATTCTCATGGTAGCGACCGGAGCTCTGCTTTCTCCGATCACCTTTCAGCAGAATGAAACGATTCCGGCCATTGCCCATGCGGTGTCGATCGAAAGGAAGAAGCACGTATGATATTTTTCTGGGCTTTTGTCGTAGGCGGGTTGATTTGCGTGATCGGCCAGCTCATGTTTGATGTGTTGAAGCTCACACCGGCGCATACGACCAGCACATTGGTTGTCATCGGAGCGATCATGGACGGATTGGACCTGTACGAACCGTTAATTGATTTTGCCGGAGCGGGCGCGACCGTTCCGATTACAAGCTTTGGCAACGCATTGGTTCACGGAGCATTGGCCGAGGCTGAAAAATACGGCTTGATCGGAGTCGTGACCGGTATATTCGAAGTGACCAGCGCAGGCATATCATCCGCGATCATATTCGGTTTTATGGCTTCGCTGATCTTCCGATCTAAGGGATAAATAACTTAAATTTCCAATAATGGAATAAATAAAGCAAAGTCATGCGGGTCAAAATAGTACAGGCAGCCAGGGAGGTGAACACATAATGACAGTAGCGACCCAATTACAACAATGTATCGCGAGCGTGCAAAGCGCGGCAGCGAGCCTTAAAACGTTTTCTCTTGAAACACAGAATCAACAGATGAAGAATCAATTCCAGCAATTGGCTCAAACAATGGATCAGACTGTGCAGACATTGCAGCAGCGCCAGAAGGAGATTGAAAGGCAAGAACCGCAGTATAAACAGTAATGAACCAACCAACTCCCCTGTTTCAGGTGAAACTCGGGAGTTAATCTTTTGCATAGATGATGATTTCCAATCACTAATGCGCACCTCCAAAATACCACGCATGCATGCGTGGTATTTTGTACGCTTGGCAGCGCATCGATTAACGGGTAAAAATTCTGACTAACATTTCAAGAAAACGTTTGATAATGGATAATTTCAGTTCAGAAAAGGGGTTTGAAGTTTTGCACAGAAAAACAGCTCGTTATATAAAAAGCATTTTCGAAATTTCTTTTGGATATTGCAAGAATAGTGGTTTTCAGCAAACAACTGCAGGTAACTTTTCTCTTCCCGAATGTAGCTGCCTCGGTCAAACAATTTCATAAACCGGTTGCACAAAGGTGTTTTTTCTGAAAGAAAAGGTTCAATGATTATAATTTGTCCGTCATTTTTTAAAACACGTTGAAACTCCTTTAAATAATGAGTGATTGAATCTGAAGGAATATGGTGCAGCACGGCAATAATCCATACATAATCGATCGTATTGTTTTCCACTGGCAGCTCTTTTGAAGCCAAAGTACGAAAGTTGTAATCCGGAAATAAATGGCTTGCATATCGAATTCTTTTGCTGTCCGGGTCAATCCCCAGATACGAACCGGGAGAAGCCATGCGGCAATTTGCCCCAGTTCCGCAGCCAAAATCAAGTACAGAACGATTTTCAAATGAAAATTTTGCCGTAATTTGATCATGAATATACCTTTTAGTGAACCACTTCGGGCGAACAATCCAATGATATAACAGAGGAGGAATTTGGAAGTCGATTGGTTTCACCGCCTATTTTTGAAAGTAACGAATATAATATGTCTCCTCATTAAAAAAACATACAATTCGCTTATGACGGCCGATTTGTCCGTGCGCGGCACCGGTGCCGCAAAATAAATAACCAAAAAAGTATAAGATATCCTGATTCGAGGCATATTCAAAGAAGCGGCACCGAATTTAAGGAAGGAGGTAGTGAATGATGGCTGTCAATAAACAAAATGCCGAAACCGATGCCACAATTGAGGAAAAACTGTTGAAGTATCAAGCGGAACAGGAACAAGCCTTGGGGCTGCATCAGGCAAGAAACCAATGGTTTGATCCGGTCCCCCGCCAATTCTTGGCCAAGAACAGAGAGACGACAACCCTTCTGTTCGGAGGGCTTACGATGGCCCATGATTATTTGATGGAAGGTGCGTTGAAAGGGCTCGGATATCGGGTGAAGCACTTGGATTGTCCGGATAACGAATCGCTGCGCTACGGTAAAGAATTCGGCAATCGCGGGCAGTGCAACCCGACGTATTTCACCGTCGGCAATCTAATCAAATATTTGACGCACCTCCGCGATGTTGAAGGCAAATCGAAAGAGGAAATCGTCCGCAACTATTTGTTTTTTACAGCCGGTTCCTGCGGTCCGTGCCGTTTCGGCACGTATGTCACCGAGTACCGGAAGGCGCTGCGCGATGCCGGATTTGACGGATTTCGCGTGCTCCTGTTCCAGCAGAAGGGCGGGTTGAAGCAAGCGAGCGGGGGAGAATCGGCGTTGAAACTGGATACGTCGTTCTTTATCAGCCTTCTGAAGGCCGTTCTTCTAGGGGACATACTGAACGCGTTGGCTTACCGGATTCGTCCTTATGAAGTGGAAGCCGGTTCAACGGATGCCGCGCTGGACCGCTGCAAGCAGTATTTGTACGATGCCTTGAGCGGGAGAAAGTTCTTGATGCCTGCTCTGCGGAAATGCCGAAAAGAACTGCTCTCCGTCAAGGTCGACCGCACCCAAGTAAAACCGAAAGTAAGCATCATCGGGGAGTTTTGGGCGATGACTACCGAAGGGGACGGCAACTACGAGCTGCAGCGGTTTTTGGAAAGTGAAGGCGCGGAAGTGGAAGTACAGTCTGTTAAGGCTTGGACTCTGTACCTCATTTGGGCGGGGCGGTACGATACATTGAAACGAATGAGCCTTCGTCAAGCCGACTCCGGCAAACACGGCTTACAGGGGAAAAATCCGCATATGCTCCTGCGCATGCTGTGGTTGGCCGACCGCTTCCTTCGGGTCATGTTCCAAACATACGCCAGAGCAATCGGCCTGCACCATTACCATCTGCCCGACATGGAGGAAATCGCGAATATAGCCAACGACCATTATAACAACCAGCTTCGCGGCGGAGAGGGTCATATGGAAGTAGGGAAGCTGATCCTGAACGTGAAGAAACGGAAAGTGAATATGACCATCTCCGTCAAGCCGTTCGGATGCATGCCGTCTTCCGGCGTGTCGGACGGAGTACAGTCGTTGATCACCGAAAAATATCCCGATGCGATTTTCCTCCCCATCGAAACAACGGGAGACGGGGCGATCAATGTATACAGCAGGGTGCAAATGATGTTGTTCA
>NZ_JAEMXM010000042.1 GCF_016482785.1 Paenibacillus alkalitolerans
GGCAATCCGATAACCATTTGAATGCAACCTATTTCCATAAAAGTTATCCGACTGCCACACGACTCCTTCGACATATCACTTTGGCAACGGAATGTACATAAACGGTCGTCGTGCAACCTTTGCGACACTTGCCCTGGCAATAGATGCGAGGATGCGTCCACATTAGTCGACAGATTGGCCGTGACGAGCTGGCCCCGTCCCTCGTAATTACGTTCGGTCAGCACTTAGCCGCCATCGTATGCAGCAGTACTTTGTTGCTGCGTTCGCATTAAAAGAAGCCGCCGTAATCCGGCAGCTCCCTGCGTTCGCAATTATTTGTTTAACCGATAAACGATCAAGTCAACCGGGAAGTTCGAGCCGGCCGGCGGACTGAATTCAATGTCGACGAACGGCTCCGTTCCGTTTGTGCGGCTTAGCAAGAACACACCGTCATAAGCTGTAATCGTGCCCGATGCCGGAGCAAGCGTTATTTCGCCGTTGATCATGAACGGGCCTTTGAACGGGCCGCCGCGGGCGATCAAGAGGATCGCCGACTTGCCCGGACGCTGTACGCGTATATTATAAGTCATTCCGTAATTGCCGTAGTTGCTGACTGTCTGACTGCGGAAGACGTCATATCCGCTCACAAACACATCGCGTTTGTTGTCGCCGATCGTAATCGTCCCGCCGCCGCTCGCGGCGCCCGCGTCAGCCTCCCAAGACAAATCCGCAACCGGAAACGAGCCGCGCACATGCCCGTCGTACGCAAGCTTCGGATACATCCGGACGGCGGAAAGCGGTTCGTTAGGCACCATGGCGACAAAAGAGAATGCAACCTCTCCGGTTGTTTCCACATCATAGATCAAGTTCACGCCCTGACCGGGCAAAAATTCAGGAAGCTGCGCGTAAGCGGCCGTTTCTCCCGGCGGAACGACAACGGAAGGCTTCCCCGTCTCGCCAAGCAGAAAATCAACCGTGGCTTGATGCCCCATCAGATTTGCGTAGATCGAAGGGTACACTTCGCCTTTGCGCGTCGTTTCGATCGTTACGGGTTCGGAACCGTTATTCGTCGCCAAAATCATGAACTGCAAGTTTCGATTCGTTGAATTTACATGGTTGGCGTATAACCTTCCGTTGCCGTCGACCGTGTCCTCGTAAAGGATACCGTAATCCTTTATGTTCTCGGGACTGTCGCTGACGAGCAGCTTTCGTCCGGGCAGCTCGCTTCTCGACACCGGCAGAGGAGAAAGCGATCGGAAATATTGATCGATCTGCGACTGCGACAATTTGATAAAGCTTTGCGGCTGCGCGTGATACAGTTCAAACTCGACCGGGGTAAAAAGCTGCTCGTTCCCGATCGTAATTTCACGCGTATACCAGTCGCTGACGTTACCTTTGCTGTCCTTCACTTGCAACGAAATTTGATGTTTGCCGGGGGTGAAGAACGCATCCTGTTTATTTTTCCAGGTCAAAAATGCAATCCCGTCCCCGTCGACATCATAGCTTAAATTAATATATTTGATCTTCTCGCCCATCTTATATACGGATTTTCCAAGAGCGAATTTAGCGACCGGCCGCGAGTTGCCGCCATCGCCGACCACAATTCCACCGGCCTTCGGCAAATACGTCACTTCGACCCGGTTCAATTCCTTATTGTAAGTATACTTGGCTTGGATTTGGTCCATCATCCATGTTAACTGCGCCATCAGGCGGTTGTTGATCATCTTGAAGAGCGGTTCGAATGAATGCGGAAGCCCGCCGATCAATACGGTGTTGCTCTTCAATTGTATGAGGACGTCCGTCTTTCCGGCCGTCATCGTTATGGAAGAAGTCGCTTTGTCGTATTGTACCGGAAACCCGAACGAGTCCCCTAGAAACTTCACCGGCACGTACATTTTCCCGTTTACGACGGTTGCCGGCGAATCGAGCATCGTGGATTGCCCGTTTACGAACGCTTCTTGCTTATTGACGTAAAGCAGAACGCGCATAACCGATGTCGATACGTTGGCGCTTGCATGCGGAATGCATGCTCCGGTCATCAATACGACGGCCAATAAAATCCCTGTAATTCGATACTTCAAGTCACTCTCTCCCCATTATCTCTAGATGTTCGCTTAAAATTAGACGTTTTTCAGGCCGGAAAGTTTCATGATTTATGAAAAAATGCAGCTATTGCCAAAATACGAAAAAAAGCGCAAATCGCTCTTGTTCAGGCGACTTGCGCTTCCGCGCCTCAGTGCCGGCTGTTGCCTTTGCCCGCTACAGCATGCCTCCGGCTTCTTCCACCACTCTTAGCGCTTGGTGATGCACACTCTCGTCGACGACCGCGGTAAGCAATATATCCCTTCCGGTCACATGTGCGCCGCCTCCGTCGCTCATTCCGCTCGCGTCGGTTCCCGCCGCCATCAGGATGCCGGGACTTTTCGCGGATATGTCGGCATCCAGCGACAAAGTGGCCAAGCTTGCGAAATCGCCGGTCCTCGGGTTTTCCCGATGCTCGATCCCGTCCCCCGGGTATTTCGAGAACCGGTCGATGCTTACTTCGACCGCGCGAAGCGCTTGCAATTTATTGGCCGCCACTTCCGCTTCTTCCGGGGACTTAAAATACGCGAGAATGTTCTTCTCCATCTACTCCACACCTCTCGAATCCGTAGTTCCGCCGTATTTTTTCACGATGTCCATCGCTTTATCGTACAGATTAGTCTCAATTATCGCGCTCAACACCGGCGTACCCACTCCCGCCGCGTCCGCGTCTTCCGGCGCCTCTCCTTCAGCCGCATCCAACCCGCCCAACAGGACGCCGGAAGGCTGAAGCGGAGAAGGCACGCTGATGAACTGTCCGGACAGTTGCGGCACCATCGGCAGCAGGCTGGTCGGATCGTCGATGAAATGCTCGAACACATTGGTACGATCCGTCATGATATGCGCTGCGCCCAACGCCTGAAGATCCGTCGCCGCCCCTTCGGCGTCGTTCCACTCTTTAAAATAAGCTTGGATATGCTTGGTCTTTGCCATTGCGCATCGCCTCTATTCTTGGCGCCTGTCAGCCGCTTCGGCCCGCTCCGCCGCTTCCAGATCGTCCGCGTCGGCAAGATCTCTGGAGAATTCCACATCTTCGTTCTTTGCAATCGGCAGCTTCCGATGATCCCGATTGTTATTTTCCATCTTCTTCACCCCGCATCAGTTCGCTTCCGGCTTTTCTGGATTAGTTTCCCTGTATTCCGCGAAATTATCCGTTAACTTTCGTTGCGGAACATTTGCGAAACATCGACAGCCTCCGCGGGACCCTCGTCCGCTTCCCGGCCGTAAAATATGCGTTCCATCCGTAAATTCGCCCGGGACGCGTCGTTGTCAAGGGCGTTTAACGTTTGTTCCGTTTCGGCGCTTAGTCCGGAAACATCTCCGGCTGCTTTCTTCACGTTTAACGGTTGGTCTTCCATAGGCATCGTTCGCATCCGTCCTTTCTTTGTCTACAAAGGGTAGACTTTCCTGCGGGGAGACGAATTATGTAGCGAGCGAATAAGACACTGACTGCAGAAAAAAAAGCACCGCGTCATGTGTAAACGCGGTGCTCCCAATTATCGTCTTATTCTCCCAAGAACGCTTTCTTCATGCGCTCAAAAAATCCGTTATTCTCATGAGTCGTTTCGCCGGACAGACCCGCGAACGCACGCAGCAGCTCGCGCTGCTCTTCCGTAAGGTTCGTCGGCGTTATGACAACGACCTTCACGTGCTGGTCTCCTTGTCCGTAGCCGCGCAGCTTCGGAACGCCCTTGCCCTTGAGGCGGAAATACGTATCCGTCTGCGTTCCCGGCGGAATTTTCAGCTTTACCCGCTCCGTCAGCGTCGGCACTTCGATTTCGTCGCCGAGCGCCGCTTGGGCGAACGTGAGCGGCACTTCGCAGAAGATGTCGTCGCCTTCCCGTTCGAAAAATTCATGAGGCTTGACGCGGATCGAAATGTACAGGTCGCCGGGAGGTCCTCCGCGTGCGCCTGACTCCCCTTCTCCGCTAACTCGCAATTGAGCGCCGTCGTCTACGCCGGCAGGGATTTTAATATGAATTTTCCGCTGCTTCTTGACTTTGCCGGCTCCCCAGCAGTTGTTGCAGCGGTCTTTAATAATGCGTCCCGTGCCGTTGCAATTGCCGCAGCTGCGGCGGTTGACGATGCGGCCGAACGGCGTGTTCTGAACGGCCTCTTGCTGCCCGGTGCCTCGGCACACGCCGCACGTCTCGGGTTTCGTGCCCGGCTTCGCTCCGGAACCGTCGCATACGTCGCACGTTTCCGTGCGCGGGATGGTGATGTCGGTTTCTTTGCCGAATACCGCTTCTTTAAACTCGATCTGCATCGGATATTCGAGATCGGCGCCCCGTTGAGGAGCGTTCGGATTTCGACGTCCGCCGCCGCCGCCGAAAAACATGTCGAAAATATCGTTAATGCCGCCGCCGAAGTCGGCGCCGCCAAACCCGCCCCCTCCGAAACCGGCATTCGGGTCGGCGTGGCCGTACCTGTCGTAGTTGGCCCGCTTGCCCTCGTCGGACAGCACGTCGTATGCTTCTTTCATTTCCTTGAACTTCTCCGCCGCATCGGGCGATTTATTCACGTCGGGATGGTACTCCCGCGCGAGCTTCCGGTACGCCTTCTTAATTTCGTCAGCCGAAGCGCCTTTCTGAAGACCCAGCACTTCGTAATAATCACGTTTCGCCACGCGTTCACCCCCTGCCCATGAAAAGAGAGTCGAGACCTGAAGCGCTCACCTCAGGTTTCAACCCTCCGATCATACGATTACTTATCTTTATCGTCAACCACTTCGTAGTCGGCGTCCACCACATTGTCCTTCTTCGCGCCGGCTTCCGCGCCGCCGGCGTCTCCCGCTGCGCCGCCTTGCGCGGCGGCGCCGGCTTGCTCGTAAAGCTTCACGGACAGCTGCTGCACCACGTTGGTGAGCTCTTCGGTCGCTTTCTTGATCGCGTCGAGATCGTTGCCTTCGAGAGCTTTCTTCACGGCTTCCTTCGCTTCCTCCGCTTTCGTCTTCTCGCTGTCGGCGACCTTGTCGCCGAGGTCCTTCAACGTCTTGTCAACAGTATATACGAGTTGGTCGGCGTTGTTGCGGACTTCGACAAGCTCTTTGCGCTTCTTGTCTTCTTCCGCGTTCTTCTCGGCGTCCTTCACCATCCGGTCGATTTCCTCGTCGGACAGTCCGCTCGAAGCGGTGATCGTAATCTTCTGGCTCTTGCCTGTTCCCTTATCCAGCGCGCTTACGTTCACAATGCCGTTCGCATCGAGATCGAACGTCACTTCGATTTGCGGAATGCCGCGCGGCGCCGGAGGAATGTCGCTCAAGATGAACCTGCCGAGCGTCTTATTGTCGGCAGCCATCGCGCGCTCGCCCTGAAGCACATGAATTTCGACGGACGTCTGGTTATCCGCGAACGTCGAAAATATTTGCGATTTGCTTGTCGGAATCGTCGTGTTCCGGTCGATCATCTTCGTAAATACGCCGCCTGCGGTTTCAATACCTAACGACAACGGAGTTACGTCCAGCAATACTACGTCTTTAACGTCGCCGGTCAAGACGCCCGCTTGAATGGCCGCGCCGACGGCGACGACTTCGTCCGGGTTCACGCCTTTGTACGATTCCTTGCCGATTAGCTTCTTCACCGCTTCCTGTACGGCCGGAATGCGCGTGGAACCGCCGACAAGAACGACCTTGTCGATTTTGTCCGCAGACAATCCCGAGTCTTTCAACGCTTGACGGGTCGGACCCATGGTGCGCTCTACCAGATCGGCGGACAGCTCTTCGAACTTCGCGCGGGTCAAATTCATCTCCAAGTGCTGAGGCACGCCGTCAACAACTGTGATGAAAGGAAGGGAGATCGTCGTTGTAAGTACGCCGGACAACTCTTTCTTCGCCTTCTCCGCCGCGTCCTTCAAACGCTGCACCGCAGCCTTGTCTTTGGACAGGTCGACTCCTTGCTCTTTCTTAAATTCGGACACCATATAATCGATGATGACTTGGTCGAAGTCGTCGCCGCCGAGGTGGTTATCGCCGCTCGTCGCCTTCACTTCGAAGATGCCGTCTCCAAGCTCGAGAATCGACACGTCGAACGTACCGCCGCCCAAGTCGAATACGAGAATCGTCTGGTCTTCGCCTTTCTCCAAGCCGTAAGCGAGCGCCGCCGCCGTCGGTTCGTTGACGATCCGGAGCACTTCCAGACCCGCGATTTTACCGGCGTCCTTCGTTGCTTGGCGCTGCGCATCGTTAAAGTATGCAGGAACCGTAATAACCGCTTGCGTTACCGTCGTGCCGAGATATTCTTCCGCGTCGGCTTTCAGCTTCTGCAATATCATTGCGGATATTTCTTGCGGCGTGTACTCTTTGTCGTCGATCTTCGTCTTATGGTTCGTACCCATATGACGTTTGATCGAGATAACGGTGCGATCCGGATTCGTGATCGCTTGGCGCTTTGCCGTTTCGCCGACGATCCGTTCGCCGTCTTTCTTGAAACCGACGACCGAAGGGGTCGTACGGTTGCCTTCCCGGTTCGGGATAACGACCGCTTCGCCGCCTTCCATCACGGCCACACAAGAGTTTGTCGTACCAAGGTCGATACCGATCACTTTACTCATAACGCTTGGTTTCCTCCTTTGACTATTCCAACCTATATCTATGTTCGAAAAAACAATGCCGCAACCTCTAAGCCCGATGGCATTATTCGCTTACTTTTACCATCGACGGCCGGATCACTTTATCTTTCAGCATGTACCCTTTTTGCAATTCTTCGACAACGATGCCCGACTCTCCGCCTTCTTCCGCTTGCACCTGCATTATCGCTTGATGCAATTCGGGGTTGAACGGTTTGCCGACGGCTTCGATCGGGGCCACGCCTTCACTCTCCAACAGTTGGTTCAATTGGCGCAAAATCATCTCCACGCCTTTGGAGAGCGACTCGTAATCTTTTTGTTCCCGGCTCGCGGTCACGGCCCTTTCGAAATTATCTACAATCGGGAGAAGCCCTTCGATCAGCTTCTGGGAGGCATATTTCGCGAACTCCTCTTTCTCTTGTCTTGAACGGCGGCGGAAATTATCAAAGTCCGCTTGTGTTCTCAAGAATCTCTGGTAGTTCTCCTCCGCGGTTTTCCGCAGCTCGGCAAGTTCGCGTTCCGTATCCGAAACCGGCTCGGCGGCCGCTTCCGCCGTCTCCTCCGCCGGTTCAACCGTCTCCGTTTCGGGCGTCGTCTCGTCGTTTACCTGTTCAATCGTTTCTTTGTCCGTCTCGTGCTTCATGCGCTCCTCACCTCCTTACATTGCCCCGTATCAGGCTTGCGGCAGCCTGCGGTTGCGCCCAAACGCGCCAAAAAGCAGGAGAACGACTGCCTCCTGCTGCGCAAACGTCCGCTTTGCGTCGGATGCTATTTCATCCACCGCGACAAACTGCTCGTCATATCCTTCGTAAACACATCCAGCAGCGCAATCACTTTCTTATAGTCCATCCGGGTAGGGCCAAGTATGCCGATCGTTCCGACGGGTTGGCCGTCCAAACTATATGATGCGGTAATTACACTGCAATTGTTGATCGCTTCGAGCGAGTTCTCACCGCCGATTTTCACTTGTATGCCGGCAGGCGCCCCGGAAAACACTTGAACGAGCGTCCGCGATTCTTCCAGAAGCTCAAACAGCGTCTTCACTTTATCCACGTCTTTAAATTCCGGCTGTGCCAGCATGTTGGTCGCTCCGCCGAGATAAAGTCTGTCTCCTTCGTCGGATTGCAGCACCGTATCCACTACGGCCAGCAATTCTTCGTACCCGGCTACATACCTGCTCAATTCGGCGTTTAGTTCCGAATGCATCTTGGAGCGCAGCCGGTACAGTGGCACGCCTTTCAGCTTCGCGTTCAACAAGTTTACGAACTTCTCGATTTCGGAAATCTGGACGCCTTCGGGAATCGTAAACCTGCGATTTTCGACATGACCGGTATTGGTCACGATAATGGCGACCGCCGAATGATCGTTGAGCGGAATGAGCTGCAGCGATTGAAGCGTGGTCTGGTACGTCTCCGGTCCGAGCAATATGGCGGTATAGTTCGTTAAGCTCGACAAAATCGAAGCGGCCTGCTGAACGGCTTGTTCCAATTCCAATATCCTGGATTCGAAGAACGCCTTCATCAACTCTTTCTCTTGATGAGAAACGGTGCCCGGACAAAGCAGGTTATCGACGTAATATCGGTATCCCTTATGGGACGGTATCCGGCCGGCCGAAGTATGAGGCTGCTCCAAATAGCCGAGCTCCTCCAAATCCGACATCTCGTTGCGGATGGTGGCGGGACTAAACCCGACATCGCCGCGCTTCGAGATGCTCCGTGAGCCGACGGGCTCGGCGGAGCGGATGTAATCGTCAATGATAGCCGTCAAAATCAACTTCTGGCGTTCCGATAACATAACCGCCATCCTCCTTATGCAAGTCGAACTCGTGTTGAAGCGCCGGAGAATTACTCTGCTCGCCTTCATTAGCACTCCATATCAGTGAGTGCTAACCATATTCCAAACATACCGAATCCGTAAGCCATTGTCAAGTCAATCCAGCCTCTTTAAAACCGCAATCTCATCGCAGCAATGCAGCTTTTTGCAATGAATGCAATCGCGCCACACTTTTTCCGGAAAGATCTCTTTCGGTACGACCGTAAAACCGTTTTTTTGAAAAAAACCGACCTCATACGTAAGCGCCATTACTTTGGGAACGCCGAGTGCACGCGCCTCTTCCACGAGCAGGTCGACGATTTGTTTGCCGATTCCTTGTCCTTTATATTCGGGATGGAGCCCGAGCGACCTAATTTCAATAAGATCCGCTCCCAATTTCGTCAGCGCCCCGCAGCCGACGAGCCTTCCGTCCAGTTCCGCGACGACGAACGTTTCGATTTGGTCCCGCAGCATTTCCTTCGATCGCGGAAGCATTATCCCGTTATTCGCATACCCTTGAATCAATTCATGAAGAAAATCAATATCATTTACCGTCGCCTTGCGGCATACTGTCGTTTGCATCATGCGGAACCCACCAATCATATTCAAGAATATGAATAAATATACACTAAAACGAAGGGGGCCACAATCGGTTTTTTTGTCAAAATTATTAATTTATAAACGCTCCGAACACTTCATTGCCGAGCAATATGCCTCGGTCGGTTAATCGGTATCCTGCCGCCGTCTCTTCCAGCAGGCCGCCTTCGGTGAGGGAATGCAGCGCCGGGCCGAACCGGTCTTCCAATTCCACGCCGAACTGCGAGTGAAATTCGCGCCGACTGACGCCTTCAAGCAGCCGCAACCCGACCATCATGAAATCTTCCATCGCTTCGGCTTCCGAAACGTCCGCCTTCTCCAACACGGGCAAACCGATTTTTGCGGCGTCGATGTACGGTTGGATCCCTTTCACATTCACGTGGCGCGCCCCCCGGACATAGCCGTGAGCCCCGGCGCCAATTCCGTAATAGCTTCCGTTCCGCCAATAAACCGAATTGTGTTTGCTTTCATAGCCGGGCTTTGCAAAGTTGCTGATTTCGTATTGCCCGTACCCGGCCGCTTTCATCCGGTCCATAATGAGCCGGTACATCGCCACTTCCTCATCCTCTTCGGGAAGCGGCAGCTCCCCGCGCTCGTACAGCGTGTGAAACAGCGTGTTTTCTTCGACCTTGAGGCTGTATATCGAGTAGTGAGGCAACTCGAGAGCCAGCGCTTTATCGAGCGTCTGCTCCATATCCCCTAACGTCTGCTTCGGCAAACCGAATATTAAATCGATGGACACGTTCTCAAACCCTGCTTGACGGGCGTTCTCCAAGCTCCGGTATACGTCGTCCACAGAGTGAATGCGGCCGATTGCCGAAAGCAAATCCGGTTGGAACGATTGCACGCCGAACGACAGCCGGTTGACGCCGCCTTCGCGCATGGCCGCAAGCTTGTCCGGATCGGTCGTTCCGGGGTTCGCTTCCATGGTGCACTCAAAATCCGCCGACCGTTGCGGGAAGTTGTTTCGCGTCATGTTCAAAAACCGGGTCATCTGCTCCGGTGTGAGCACCGTCGGCGTCCCGCCCCCCACAAACAAGGTGCGAATCGTTCCCGGCGGAACTTCCAGAACCGTACGCGCCATTTCCCGCTCCAGCGCGTCCAGGTATTCATCGACCGGCTGGCCTTTCAGCACATAGGAGTTAAAGTCGCAGTAATGGCACTTGTTCGTGCAAAACGGGATATGAACATACACCGCTTCCGGCGTTTCGATTCGTTGTCTCAATCGGTGTCCCTCCTTTCTTAAACAAGGAACCCCGACGACATGCGTCGGGGTACCGTCACCGGACAGGTTTACTCGTCAATCTTGAGCACCGCCATAAACGCCTCTTGCGGCACCTCGACAGAACCGACCTGCTTCATGCGCTTCTTGCCCTCTTTTTGTTTCTCCAACAGCTTCCTCTTTCTCGAAATGTCTCCGCCGTAACATTTTGCCAAGACGTTCTTGCGCATTGCCTTGACCGATTCCCTTGCGATGACCTTCTGGCCGATCGTCGCCTGGATGGGCACTTCGAACATTTGGCGCGGGATGATATCCTTGAGCTTCTCGCACAGAATGCGGCCGCGGTTGTAGGCGTTATCCCTGTGGACGATGAACGATAAGGCGTCAACCTTCTCGTTGTTGAGCAAAATATCCATCTTTACCAAGTTAGATTTCTTATATCCCGAGAGCTCGTAGTCGAAGGAAGCGTACCCCTTCGTGCGCGACTTCAATTGATCGAAGAAATCGTAGACGATTTCGGACAACGGTATGTCGTAGATGAGCGTCACCCGCGTTGCGTCCAAGTACTGCATATCGATGAAATCGCCGCGTTTGTTTTGGCACAAGTCCATGATCGGCCCTACGAAATCTTTCGGCACGATGACGGACGCCTTCACGTACGGTTCCTCAATGTGGTCGATGCGCTGCTGTTCCGGCATGTTCGCCGGGTTGTCGATATCGATAATTTCGCCGCTCGTCAAATGCACTTTGAACACAACGCTCGGAGCCGTCGTAAGCAGCGGAATGTTGAATTCGCGTTCGATCCGCTCTTGGATGATTTCCATGTGGAGCAATCCAAGGAAACCGCATCGGAATCCGAAGCCCAGCGCCTGGGACGTTTCCGGTTCGTATCGCAGCGAGGCGTCGTTAAGCTCGAGCTTCTCAAGCGCTTCGCGCAGTTCGGTGTAATCGGCCGTGTCGATCGGGTACAGGCCGCAGAACACCATCGGGTTGATGCGGCGGTAGCCGGGCAGCGGCTCTTTCACCGGATTTTTCGCATCGGTAATCGTGTCGCCGACGCGCGTATCCTTCACGTTCTTGATGCCCGCAACCACGAATCCGACGTCTCCCGCTTTCAGCTCGTTGACGATCGTCATTTTCGGCCGGAACGCACCGACCTCAATGACCTCGAACTCTTTCTCCGTCGCCATGAAGCGGATTTTCGAGCCGGCTTTCATGCTTCCGTCCACTACGCGTACGTAACAGATGATTCCTTTATATGCATCGTAGTGGGAGTCGAAAATGAGCGCTTTCAGCGGCTTGTCGGCGTCTCCGCTCGGAGCCGGGACCTTTTGGACGACCTGCTCCAAAATTTCCTTAATGCCGATGCCCGCTTTGGCGGACGCCAATACGGCGTCGGAAGCGTCGAGCCCGATGACGTCTTCGATCTCTTGGCGAATACGCTCCGGCTCTGCGCTCGGAAGGTCGATTTTGTTGATGACCGGCAAAATCTCGAGGTTGTTGTCCAACGCCAGGTAGACGTTCGCCAGCGTCTGCGCTTCGATGCCTTGCGCGGCGTCCACGACAAGCAGCGCCCCCTCGCAAGCCGCCAACGAACGTGAAACTTCGTACGTGAAGTCGACGTGTCCCGGAGTGTCGATCAGGTTCAATATATATTCTTCGCCGTCGTCCGCTTTGTAGGACAACCGGACGGCCTGCAATTTTATCGTAATGCCGCGCTCCCGCTCCAAATCCATCTGGTCGAGGAGCTGGTCTTGCATTTCGCGTTGCTGCACCGCGCCCGTAAACTCAAGAATGCGGTCGGCCAACGTCGATTTCCCGTGGTCGATATGGGCAATGATACAAAAATTGCGTACCTTGCTTTGGCGCGAGTTCGATGTAGACATAAGTCCCCCCGTAAGAATGTAGCTGTATATCCTTATTATTATAAGAAAAACTTCGTTCGAAGTAAATCGAAGAAGCCGGTACGTCGTTATATGGGAGTTTTTCTTGCGAGATCAGGCTGCTGCTACGGGGGCTTTCTCTCTAAAGAAAAACTTCGTTCGAAGTAAATCGAAGAAGCCGGTACGTCTTTATATGGGAGTTTTTCTTGCGAGATCAGGCTGCTGCTTCGGGGGCTTTCTCTCTAAAGAAAAACTTCGTTCGAAGTAAATCGAAGAAGCCGGTACGTCGTTATATGGAAGTTTTTCTTGCGAGATCAGGCTGCTGCTTCGGGGGCTGTCTCTCTAAAGAAAAACTTCGTTCGAAGTAAATCGAAGAAGCCGGTACGTCTTTATATGGAAGTTTTTCTTGAGAGATCAGGTGGGGGTAGTGCCCGCTACAGATACTTCATACTTATGCGGTAAAGGCTTAAGGAACGATTACACCGATGCCCGTACGTACACTCTTCCCTATACTCAGATGGTCTGATCCTCAGTTCTTGCTCTCCCCGCCTTCACGTTTCGTATCCTTTTGCGTTGATTATTACTCTCCCGGACTTCACGTTTAGGCTTCACTTGCGCACACTGTCCCCTTAGCTCATATATTGAATATTTTCCCTTTAGTCACTTGAAACACAAACACCTGTTTGGTATAAACTTCATAAGGAATGGGAACATATGTTTGTATGAGGGTGACGAATTGTGGTTTTTTTTGAAGCCAACGCTGTTGATCAGGTTTTTTCGGAAGAAGATTGTATCGGTTATTTTTTCTCTATG
>NZ_JAEMXM010000043.1 GCF_016482785.1 Paenibacillus alkalitolerans
AAACATCCGAACTCGTTGTTCAGTTTTCAAGGAACAAGCTGCTTTTTCAACCGCCGCCGTTTTAGCGGCGACTTTTATATACTATCACATAGCTACACCGGTTTGCAACCATCAATTTCTTCCATTTCAATCCGGCATCTTCAAACAACTTTGCCGGCACGTCCGGTTATTTGAGGTGCAGGAGATAATTTAACACAGCCCCGTTAACAAAGTCAAGGGATTTGCTTGAGGCAAATCCCTTCATTATTTCCGCATATTCGACAAATCTCCAATCGCCCGGCACGCAAACAGAGCCCGGATAATATCAGTCAGCTCAGATAACAATAATCATTAATAACGAATCAGCTGGAATACCGCATTTCAAGCACGTCCAAATCGTTTCCTGTCGGAACAAACACTTCTTTAATCAACGACTTTCTCACCAGTTTCTTTAGAAGCAAATGAAGTTCGGTTTGCATATCGCGCAGCTCTGGATGCTTCTCCAACTCCGTCGCGCTCCACGGCTCGCTACGGCTTCCCAAAATCCGCAGTAATGGCTCGCAGCAATCCTCAAGCTTCGACATCACCGAAAAGTCGCATGCCAAATGGGCAAGCCGAATGCGCTGTTCCAAAGTCTCCTCGCTCATCGTCAGCTCTTCGTACAACTTGAAGATACCCGGGTTCAACTTACGAACTTGTTTCCACACCGTCAGCTCCGGGACAAACCCCTGCTCGACGATCGACAGGCGCGCCCAGTGATGAACGGCCGTCAATATGTGGCTGTGGGCATCCAACAAATCGCCGTCCGCCAAATAGTTTTTACTGAGCAAAAAGTGGCGAAGGAACGATGAAAAATCGCTAAGCAGCCTCCGCTGCCGCTTTTCCGGCGTAACCTCGAGCAGCTTCTGTTTCATATCCGCCAAAAATCCGTCCGCATCGAGCACAATCTCACCCGCCATCAGCCAGTGCTGTACATCGCGGTTCCCTCCCGGCGCCAACAATATTTCCAGAGAACTGCGATCATACCACCGTTCTTGTAAGTAATGCCGGTCTCTACTATAATGGTGTGTGCGGTAAGCCGTTGCCTCGGCATCGGCCATTACGAGCACCAGTGCGTCAAATCCGTCGATCAGCGCGGAAAACTGCATCGGCCGTTCGATCAGTACGACGCCTTTAACGTCCGTTCTTTGTTTATATCGGCTCTCTATGAACGTTCTCATTCCTCTTTTTGAACCCCCAATGAGAATTGTTCCGTATGTTGTCAGGTAAAATGTAATTCTACAATAACTGTTCGGTTTCCTGCTGAACGTGAAACCATTTTTATTATGGAAAAGAGTGGTAAATTTGATATGGAAATCCAGTAAAATTAACGAATTCCGGTTATGGGGCTTACTCCTAACGCTAGGCGGGATGGCCCTGATGATCGCCGGAACCGCCGCCATTGTGTTTGAATTCCCTGGCGCCGGTATTATTACGGGAATCGGATTGGTACTGGGGCTCATCACAATGATGGGCAGCATGGCTATCTATTTCTGGGCCGGAATGCTCTCGACAAGCGCGGTGGCGCTCGAATGTCCGGAGTGCGGCAAAATGACGAAGATGCTCGGAAAAACCGACAGATGCATGTTCTGCAAAACGATTCTCACCCTGGACCCGACCAAGGCGAATGAAAAATAGTTTGCAAATAAGAAAAACTTCTATCGAAGTACATTCAAGGATGGGCGACCGCGGTTTAAATACTTATAAATCCTGGCGAATTATCGAAAACCCCGCATCGCCGATCAGGCGACACGGGGTTTATAATGAATTATGGCGATGATTGCAGCACTTTATCAATTGTTACCCATATGCTTTCCTTCTCAAATCCGCGGCTCCAAGCGGCCAAACCGGCCAAACCGTATTTCAAAACCAGGTTCGCTCTCGATTCCATCGACGTTTCGTCTTCGAGCCAAATTTTTTTGACGGCGCCGTTTTCCTCGTATTCCACATAATTTTGCCCGGTATCCGCATCAAACTTCGGACTTAGGCCGTTTTTCTCAATTATGCTTCGTACTGCCTCCATCCCGACAGCTTTGGACGACACCTTGGTTTTCCCGTCTGCGGTCTCTTCCGTCCAAACCCTCGAGTAGAACGGCACACCAAGTATCAATTTGGAGGGCGGAATTCCGTATTCGTCAATCAACTGCTTCAAGCCTCGTTCCACCCAAGGCAAGGAAGCGACGGAACCGGCAACCGGACTGGTTGCCCAATGCTCGTCATACGCCATCAGCATCATGTAGTCGACGATTCCGGCCAACGCTTTCCGGTCGTAAAACATTGACCAATTCGGACTGCTCGACACGAATGTGACGTCGATGGAAACCGTCAAGCCGGCTTCATGAAGCAATGGCGTCAGTTCCCGCACGAATTGCGTCAGTCCCGGACCGTCTTCCAGGTTTACGTTTTCGAAATCGATGTTGATGCCGTCCAATTTGTACATCTCCGCCCAGCTTACCAATTGACGGGCTATCGTCATGCGGCGGTCGTACGAGGACAACGCCTGCGCGGTAAGCTTCGGATCGAACCGGTTGCTGAACAGCGCCCAAACCTGGTACCCGCGATCGTGCGCCCAACGCACGTAGGAAGCATCCGCCCGATTTTCGAGCGCTCCTTCGCCGTCCAGCAGATGGAACCACGTTGGCGAAACGACGTTAAGTCCGTGCATCTGCCCGAATTTTCCAGGGTCAGGCGTCTTCGTGTGCACCTGCTCCCATGCCAGCACTATGCGCTGCCCCATCGGTTTCTTCGGGACGAACGAATTCTCTTCCTCGGGATTCGCCGAAGCGATCGTTTCCGAACCGGCCAGAAGGATCGATTTCTCTTCAACGTACCCGACATATCCGTTCGACAGCTGCACATAATACCAGCCGTCCTCCTCGCTCCAGACGGAAGCGCGCTCTCCCTGCTTCAGCCGGCCGACCATAGGAGCCCGTATCGTAGGCGCTTCCCTTACCGGCACCGAAATCTCCGAGCCTTCTTTGTCCGCCGCGGGAGCCGCTACCCATGTGACGATATCTCCCGGCTTCAACAGGGTAACGATGCCGGTTTCCTCGGACTCGGCGAACCGAACCCCGTAAAACCGTGCCAACGGTTCGACAGGCACATACGTTTCGCCTTCTTCCTCTTCGACCGGGAATCGCAGCTCGAACGGCTTTTCGTTCACCCAAGCTTTCAGTTGTTCGGGCTGAAGACGCACGACGTTCTTTCCGGTCGTGATAATGACCGATTTCGTTTCCTGCTCGTACGCAATTTCCGGATCTACAAGATCTTTAATGACGGATAGAGGGATCAACAAGCTATCTCCTATTCCCTTCGCTTGCCCGTTGAGCAGCTTTCCCTTGTAAAAAATAGGCTTTTCCGCGCCGTAAGACGGCGTGATTTGATTGCGGTTCGGACCGAACAAGCTCCATACCCCGATCGACAGAACGGATACGATACATGCGGCGATGAGCAGAGCAAGAAGTATTTTACCCCGGCCGCCGTTATTGCGGCGGCGCGGAGGAGGGAATTGCGC
Organism: Paenibacillus alkalitolerans; assembly: GCF_016482785.1. Classification (GTDB taxonomy): domain Bacteria; phylum Bacillota; class Bacilli; order Paenibacillales; family YIM-B00363; genus Paenibacillus_AE; species Paenibacillus_AE alkalitolerans. Next base: position 3,533 of record NZ_JAEMXM010000043.1, read on the forward strand.
GGTATCCAATCTTTCGACCTCCCATGAATTTTGTCCGCCAACAAACAAAAACGTGCCGCAACTCCGGCGACGGAATAACGACACGTCATACTATGCTTGGCTTGCTGTACAATCGACCGATTAATGAGTTACGGCTTTGGAGCAGTCCCGGCATACGCCGTACACTTCCATCCGGTGTCCGAAAATTTTAAAACCCGTATGAGCGGCCGCCGCATGTTCGACGGCAGTCAGCGGCGTGTAATCGAAGTCCTCGATTTTTCCGCATTGTTCGCAAATCGCGTGGTAATGCTCGGACATATCGGCGTCGAAACGGCTCGAGTCGTCACCGTACTTCAACTCTCTTACCAATCCCGCTTCGATAAACAATTTCAAATTGTTGTAGACGGTTGCAACGCTCATGCTGGGGAATCGATCCGCCAGCGCCTTGTAAATTTCGTCAGCCGTCGGATGGGTCATCGACTCTAGGAGATAGGATAAAATAGCGTACCGCTGCGGAGTCATCCGCACGCCGGTCGACTTTAATATATCCAATGCGTGATCCAGATGCATAGTCATTGCGTTCCCCACCCTCCTGTTTGTAACCATGAATCTATTGACATTGTACGTTCGATGTAAACCGTTTGTCAACGCGCTAGAAAATTGTACCGACGCGGACGCGCACATTAACGCAATACAATTTCAAGATCGCCTTGCGTATTCGCTTCAATCGGGTGCGTACCGCCGCCGCGCTTCCCTTCCATGGAACGCTTGGTAACGGAGAAGCCGGCGGCGGCGGAATCGTCATCCGCTTCCAAATCCACTTCCCCGATCGTCGTCTGTCCGTGGATGGTGTAATCACCGGCTGCCGGTATGTCGATCTTAACGTCGCCCAGCGTTGTTTCCACCTTCCAAGCACCACCCACATGCGCTGTTGAAGCTTCTATTTCGCCGTTCGTCGTCTTAGCCCGCAGCGCTCCTAGAACTTCATTCAGTTCAATATCTCCGGTCGTCGTCTCAACGTCGATATCTCCGGTCGCTCCGGATACCTCAATTTCACCCGCAGCCGTTGATGCCGCGACATTGCCCCGAACGGACCTGACCCTTATATCCCCGACGTTTGCGTACAGCTTCACCGCCCCGTCCAAGTCCTCCGCATCAATGTCTCCGACGCTGCCGTGAACTTCCCATAAGACGCTTCTGCCTTGCGGAACGGTAATATCGAGGTCGACACGGGGCTCCCGGCCGCTGCCCGCCCCGTAACGAGCGGCCTTGACTGCTACCGTCAATTTGCTTCCGTCCTCAACGTACAGCTTTGTATTTTCAACTATGCCGGACATTTCGTCCTCCGATGCGCCCGGAGCGGCAACCTTCACATCCACTTGGATGTCGTCCACTCTTCCGGACCGAATGGCAACCCGTCCTTTGTCGTTATGAAACGAGACGATATCAATCTCGCCTGCAAGCGGTACGGTAACGGTTCCTTTCCTTCGCTGTTGCCAAGGCGCAGCCTCGTCAAACAAGTTTGACATTTCCGCGAGCGGAACGTTAACCGTCGATTTTGTCCATGATTCAAGCTGAGCCAATGCCGGCCAATTTGTAATAACGCCGATAACGGCGGATACCACAACCGCTCCGACAATACTTGCGATATCCATTTTCATTCGTACGCCTTCAGCTTGCCGGCCCATACCGTAATACAAATATTCGACCCCTAGCAAAACGAGCACCAGCGGCCACCATTCCAACAGCACGGCAAGAAACGAGGTTCCAAGCCACCGGTCGAAAAGGAGCGCCGCCCCGACGGCAACGAGCAGCGCCGCGGCGGTCAACCGCCCGACTTTTATGGTCATGAACATTCCTGCCTTTCGCTATTTGTTTTTACGCGATTCATTCACAAAGAGAAGCACTCCCGCTCCGATCAATATGACGGCTCCGACGATCGACCCCGAGGATTCGATAAGGCTTTCCAGCCATGCGGGTTTGTTCACCGTAAGGAATATGAGCGCGCCGACACCGATGAGCGCGATGCCGATTTGGCTCCCGCCGATCGATCGCCGGTAAGTGCTTCCGGCGGGCGGAGAGAAGGAATCCGCGCCGGGATCCGGCACTTGGTACGGGTATTGCACCTGTTGGTTGACGCGGTCCGTGGCCTGCAATGCGTCGAATAAGCTGTAAAAAAATACGACCGGTATCATAACGGCAAGCAAAACGATCAGAGGTACAATGCCGCCCTCGGAGAAAAATACGATGCCGACGATATTTCCCACAAACAGCAGCATGAAAAACAACCCCCGCTGCATATCCCCGGCATATAAATGGCCTAGTCCGGGAAACAGAAACGACAGCAATCCTGCCGCCCATTTCTTTTTCCGTTTCGCGGGAGGGTAAGGCGGATAAGGGGAATACGGCGAATAAGGGGGGACAGCGGGCGGAGTCCCGAATTGCTGGTGGACCTCTGGGGCTGCATTTGCTTCATTCTTGTCGTTGTTTGTCCGTTCGTCCATGTCTTGATCTTCCTTTCTACATAATACCGATAAGATGAATTCCATATTGCACTGCGTTAAGCACCTTCACTTGGATGAAGGAGCCGACCTCGGCGCTGTTCAAGGATGCGATTTTTTCGGTGATGCCGCTTGAGATAAACACAAGCGTCGCCGCCGCGGCAAGAGAGGCGTTTTTCCATTCGGCGGGAATCCTGTTCGCAACCGCGACCGGTTGACGGACATCGGATGAAACCCGCTCCATCACCCGATCGGAAAACCGTTCGGACGGCTGGCTCAACTTCATGTTTCGAAGCATATTATCCATGTTTTCCGACCGATTGCTGCGCGTATGCCGACGGTGTTTCATATCGCTGTTCCTCCTCCGTCCACAATTGTTTTAACCGTTGTCTTCCTCTCGCGAGCCTCGTTTCTACCGTCTTGACAGGTAAACCCGTAACGGCTGCAATGTCCGCTGCCGTTAAACGGTTGAAGTAGTACAGTGTAAGAATCGCGCGGTATTTTTCCGGAAGTCTCACAAATAGCGACGCCAACGTCTCCCGTTCCTCCGAACGGATGACGCTAGTCTCCGGCCCCTCATCGCGCTCCGCCGCTTCTTCCGCCGGCATCTCGGAACGCCCCTTCATCCCCCAGAGAAGCGGGAAGCGGCGACGCTTTCGTCTGCGCAGCTCGTCATGGAGCACGTTCGCCGCCACCCTGTAAAGCCAAGTCGAAAACTTGGCGTCTCCGCGGAACGAGCCTAATGAACGGTATAAAGCTATGAACGTTTCCTGGGCGAGATCTTCGGCGGCGCCGCGGTCGCCGATTGACCGGTACATGAATGTGAACACGTAAGATTGGTATCGTTCGACCAAGTCGCGAAACAATCCCGTGTCCTCTCCTCGAACGATTCGTTCGACCAATTGTTCATCCGATACCGGCACCGCGTCACCTCCTTCGTCTCGTTCTTAATCATTAGACGTCAACTCTTGACGTCTCCCTTCAATTTTACAAAAAAAATTTCCGGACAAAAAGAAAACCGAAGGGGCGAATCGCACCGTTCGGCTCTCCATGTCGTTATAGTTTCAACCGTTCCACTATCAATTTGTTCACAAGACCCGGATTCGCTTTTCCTTTCGTCTCTTTCATCACTTGACCGACGAGGAATCCGACCGCCTTTTCTTTACCCGCCCTGTAATCTTCGACCGATTGCGGGTTGGCTTGCACGATCCGGTCCACAACCGCTTTAATTTCGCCTTCGTCGCTAATCTGAACGAGACCCTGCTCCTCGACGATCGCTTTCGGCTCTTTGCCCGTTTCGATCATCGTCTTGAACACGGTTTTCGCGATTTTGCCGGAAATCGTTCCGCTTTCGATCAATGCGATCATCTCGCCGAGGCCTTTGCCCGTTACTTTCACGTCCGTCAACTCGAGGTTGTTGGCGTTCAAGTACCCGAGCAAGTCTCCCATCATCCAGTTGGCGACGGCTTTAGCGTCTTTCGTATATTTCAAACTTTCTTCGAAGAAATTCGCCAGATGGAGCGAGGACGTGATGACATCGGCGTCGTAGGCGGATAAACCGTAATCGGATGCGTACCGTTGCTTGCGGGCATCCGGCAGCTCCGGAATGGACGCTCTTACTCGCTCCTTCCACTCGTCGTCGATATGCAGCCGCACCAGATCCGGATCGGGGAAGTAGCGGTAATCGTGCGCTTCTTCCTTGCTGCGCATCGAGAGCGTTTTCCCTTGGGCCTCGTCCCAGCGGCGAGTCTCTTGGACGACGCGCTCGCCGCGGTCCAACACTTCCGCCTGACGAATTTCCTCATATTCCAGTCCGCGCTGCACGCCACGGAACGAGTTCATGTTCTTCAGCTCCGCTTTCGTGCCCAACTTGGTTTCCCCAACCGGCCGAAGCGAAATGTTCGCGTCGCAGCGCAGCGAACCTTCCTCCATCTTCACGTCGGACACTTCGCAGTACAGCATGATCGCCTTTAATTTCTCCAAATAGGCCTTTGCTTCTTCCGGACTGCGAATGTCCGGTTCGGATACGATCTCGACCAGCGGAGTGCCCACACGGTTGAAATCGACGAGCGAACCGACGCCGGCCGGCAAGTGAGTCAGCTTGCCCGCGTCTTCCTCCAGGTGCAATCGGGTGATGCCGATCCGCTTCGCGATGCCGTTCACTTCGATCTCGATCCATCCGTTTTGTCCGATCGGCTGGTCGTATTGAGAAATTTGGTACGCCTTCGGCGAGTCGGGATAAAAATAATTTTTCCTGTCAAACTTGCAGTCGGCCGCGATTTCGCAATTAAGCGCCATAGCCGCTTTCATGGCATATTCTACCGCCTGTCTGTTCAACACGGGCAGCACGCCTGGGTGGCCCAAACAAACCGGGCATGTATGCGAGTTCGGCGGCGCTCCGAAAGATGTGGAGCATCCGCAAAATATTTTTGATTTCGTATGCAATTCCACGTGCACTTCAAGTCCGATTACGGTTTCGTATTTGCGGTCCATTGCGGTTGTCATAGCTTGCTTCCTCCTTTCCGCCGCGTTTTATAACGATGGTTTCCTCTTGTGAAATTCTGTCGATTGTTCGAATGCGTGCGCCACCCGAAGCAGCGTGGATTCGGCGAACGGCTTGCCGACAAGCTGCAGTCCGATCGGCATTCCCTGTTCGCTGAAGCCGGCGGGTACCGAAATCGCGGGTACCCCCGCCAAGTTCATCGGTATAGACGTAATATCGTTCAAGTACATGGTAAGCGGATCATTGACGTTCTCGCCGATGCGATACGCCGTGGTCGGAGCCGTCGGGCCCAGTATACAGTCGAACCGCTCGAATACGTTGTCGAAATCCTGTTTTATGAGCGTGCGCACCTTTTGCGCTTTAAGGTAATACGCATCGTAATAGCCGGAGCTTAACGCGTACGTGCCCAACATGATGCGGCGTTTCACCTCGTCGCCGAACCCCTCGCTGCGGGATTTCACGAACACGTCCAACAAGGTATCGGCCTGCGGCGAACGAACGCCGTAGCGGACACCGTCGAAACGGGCCAAATTCGATGACGCCTCGGAGGAAGACAGCAAGTAATACGCGGCGACCGCGTACTCGTTGTGAGGCATCGACACTTCTTCCCACACCGCTCCCAAGTCTTCCAACACCTTCAGCGCCGCCATTACCGCTTCTTTCACCGACGGCTGAATGCCTGCTCCGATATATTCGCGCGGCACCGCAATGCGCAATCCTTTAATATCGCCGGTCAACGCGCTTATATAATCGGGGATATCCACATTGGCGGAAGTCGAATCGTGAGGGTCGTGGCCGGCGATCGCCTGCAGCACGTATGCCGCGTCTTCCACGTTTTTCGTAATCGGACCGATTCCTTCAAGCGAGGAAGCGAACGCCACCAATCCGAAACGGGATACCAAACCGTAAGTGGGCTTCAATCCGACGACGCCGCAGAAGGATGCCGGCTGTCGAATCGAGCCGCCCGTGTCCGAACCGAGGGTGAAGTATACTTCGCCTGCCGCTACCGCAGCGGCCGATCCGCCGCTGGAGCCGCCGGGCACACGTTCCAAATCCCACGGATTGTATGTCGGGTGGTAGCCTGAGTTTTCCGTCGAGCTGCCCATGCCGAATTCGTCCATGTTCGTCTTTCCGATCGTCACCGATTGCGCGGTTTGAAGCTTGTCCACCGCGGTCGAGTCATAGATCGGAGTAAAATTGTCCAATATTTTGCTGGCGCACGTCGTTCGAACGCTTCTCGTGACAATGTTGTCTTTCAATCCGGCGGGCAATCCGAACAGCAAGCCTTTCGAGCCGCCGTCGCCAAGCGTCTTGTCCAGCTGCGCAGCGGCACGGCGCGCGCCTTCCTCGTCTACGGTGAGAAACGCCCGGATTTTGCCGTCCACCTCTTCAATGCGGCGTAAGCTTTCGCCGACTAAATCGGATACGGACAGTTCTTTGCGATGCAGCCGGTTATGAATATCCTGCAGCCTCAAATCTAATAAGGACACTGCCAACATTCCTTTCTATAATTCTTACTCCAATACGGCGGGAACCCGGAATTGGCCGTCCTCTTCTTCCGGCGCATTCGCGAGCACATCTTCCAGCGGCCAAGAAGGACGCGCTTCATCCTCGCGCATGACGTTGCGCAGCGGCAGCACGTGGCTCGTCGGTGCCACCGTTTCGGTGTCGAGCTCGTTCAACTTTTCGGCATATTTCAATATGGCGTTCAAATGCTCCGTAAACCGCTCTTTCTCCGCATCGGACAACTCCAAGCGGGCGAGCGACGCCACATGCTCCACGTCATTGATAGTAACGCTCATCCTCTACACCTCTTCTTTCGCGCTTTCGTTCGGTCATATCTTCATATTATAGCTTAATAAAAAACCCGGCGTCCACACGCGGGCCATTCGCTGCTGCTCGGTTACGTTTACGCGTATCGAGGCCGGCTTTTTTTGTTAAACTAATATCGATCGAAAAAATAAAGACCGCACATCCGCCGTTTGTCCGACGGGGTGTGCGGCCTTATTTTATATAACACTAGATCCAAGCACGTAAATTCACTTGTTTCACAAAATCGGAGGATGAAATCGAATCTTTGCTCGTCTCCTGAGATTGCTCTTCCGCGCCGCCGTTCATGAGCTTCTTAAACAGGGATTCATTTCGGGTGGCTAACGCAAAATCGATCAAAGCCTCCCGCTCGATGCGCTCCGCTTCTTTCTGCAAAAGCGCTTCTTCCAATTCGATATCCTCTTTAGGGACGAACACATGCTTGTTCAGTGCAGGAATGCGAACGACATAATCGAATGCATTGTCCGCGTTTCGGTCATACGCAATGACAAATCCGTGATCGCCGACCGGCAAGTTTTGTTCGAATTTGTCTCCGACTATGATCACTTTCGAACCAAGACGCATCATACCGTTCCCTCCCTTATGAGGTTTTCTTCATTATATGAATTCTAGCTTTGCAAGACAACTGTTTCGGGTAAAATAGTATTATGCGAGCAAGCCTATTTGCAAATAAGGGTCGCATCACACAAAGGAGAGAAGCCCGTTGTTAAACTTTTACCGCAAGTATTGGAGAACCGCATTCGATATCGGCCTCATTGTTTTAACGGTCTATTTGATCATGTATACCTTCAGTTTCATTTACCGTCTCGCGACGCCGATCATTCTCGCCCTGGTCATTTTTTACTTTATCGAACCGATGGCGGCGTTCATGCATCGGCGCGGCGTGAAGAAGACGATCGCCTCCGCGTTGGCGATACTGTTTTTTATTGTCATCATCTTAGGTGCGATCGTCGGTCTGGGCGCCGTAATCACTACGCAAATTATCGGGCTTCAAGGCGCGATCGTCAACAATGCCGATATGATCCGCGACGAAATAACAAGGGGTATCCAGTTTGTGAATGAACGCATAAAAGCACTTCCGCCGGAAACCGCTGAACAACTGCAATCCTACATTGATACTATTACGAAACAGGCAAGCGGTTTCGCCGCATCCTTGCTTGGTGCCTTGGTCGGAATGCTGACGTCTTTTTCCGCTTTCATCGCCAATTTTTCCGTCGCTATCATATTAGCGTACTTCTTAAGCATTGAGATTCCTTTTTGGCGTAAGACTGCCCGGGAAAAGACACCCAAGACGTTCAAGAACGCTTTCGCATTTTTGCGCGATAACGTATTGGCTGGCATTATGGGGTACGTCAAGGCCCAGCTCAAATTGATCGGCTTCACGTTCATCATTATTCTTGTGTCCTTGCTCATTCTTCGCGTAAATAATGCTCTCTCCATTTCGCTGCTTGCCGCTTTGGTCGATGTCTTGCCGGTACTGGGCGTTTCTGCCGTCTTTTTGCCATGGATCGCTTATTGTTTTATCGTCGGAGACTTATTCTTAGGTATAGGTCTCAGCGTCGTACTCGGTATCGTGCTGCTGTTCCGGCAAATCATGGAACCGAAAATCACCGGCGATTCGCTGGGTGTTTCAGCGTTTACCGTTCTTTCGGCGATGATAGTTTCATTGTCTTTGTTCGGCATCTCCGGCTTAATTTTGGCGCCTGTGCTAATTATTTTGCTCAAGGCTTTGCATGAACAAGGTTATTTAAAAAGGTGGATCCGCATGCCCGAAGAGGAGTACGAGGAGAACAAATCGTAATCACCATGACTCCGCTCCGGTTTTCCAGTAATTGGTGCACCGTGATCTCTCCCTCATCCCCCGACACTATCACCATGACTCCGCAATGAATGAACAAGACCCGGGTTTGCCGCTCCGGGCTTTTTTGCGTATTCCTTGGTGCGGCCGACTGCGGAGTTATGTACATCGAGTTTTTGCGGGAGAGGGCACGTCGGGAGAAGGCATGTCGGGAGGGGGTACGTCGGGTGATGGAGATTCGGACTTGAAATAGGAACACATGTTTGATATAATGAAA
>NZ_JAEMXM010000044.1 GCF_016482785.1 Paenibacillus alkalitolerans
ACATACGTTCGTTTCGGAAGGGATTGTCAGGAAAATTCCAAATGGCTCATATAGAAGATGCTGTTTCCCCTGCCCATCCCCTGCGGGGATGTTCGGGAAAATCGTCATTCATCCCCCACCTACTTCGTTGATGAAGGGGACTTCTGACGAAGGTTGTTAAAAGTGCAATTACAAATGTAGAAAAGCCGATCATGATGCCGAATGCATTTTCAACTTCCATGACTCACCTCCTCTCGAAGGGAAGCCATGCCCACCCAAGATTCAATTGTACTTTCATTGTAACTTTTTTACTAGATGCGTACAAGTGTTCTACTTAATAAAAGCAATTTTGACCGTTACTTCGTTCACCGCATGTTTTCTGCTGAGAGCATGCCGCTAGCTGAAATAAGAAAAGTGAAGGGCGGCTGCCGGCCGCCCTTCACAACGTTAAGTCGATCCGAATACTTTCGTTCCGCGGGGTTGAGCGCCGCTGTCGTCCGGTTCAAGCGTAATGCCGATCGAATCGAACGAGAGGGTGCCGGATGCAATCGGCATCGCAAGCACGCCTATGCCCCGTTCGCCGACGCGGAACGTGCCGGCGCTCGTTCGTTCATTACCGCGTATCAGCCAAACTTGATAGGCTTCCGTACCCGTCGTTTGTTTCGCCCCGAACACATACACGATAAACTGTTTGCTCTGACCGTTATTTACGATGCAAGCGACTCCGTATGAGCGTTCCGTGCCGGAGGACTGCGGCTGCAGCGATACGAGACGCTCGATTTGCGCGGCCGGAACGGATAACGCTTGTTCGATCGGCAGAGGTGCGGCCGCACGATCGCGGATTAACTGAACGTTCCAGAACGTTCCTGCCGCCAACAGCAAGAGTGCGGCCGCAGCAGCAATCGTTAACCATCGGTTGGCAAATAATCTGCGAGAAGCGTTCCCGCTTCGGTCAGCCTCGAAAGCGGCGTCAAGCACTTGTTTCTTTAAATCTTCAGGCGGTTCGATCCGCTCCATATCGGCGGGAAGCACCTCCCACACTCTCCTCAGGTCATCGACTTCGGCCCGGCAGAAGCTGCATCCGGGGAGATGACGTTCGAAAGCCGCAGTCTCTTCAGCTGTGCATTCTCCTGAAACATAAGCCAGGCACAGTTCGCAAATTTCTTCCCGCCCGCTTTCGCGCATCATAATCCCTCCCCTTCCGTCAGCAAATGTCTGCGCAATATTTTCAATGCCTGATGCAGCCGGTTTTTCACCGTGCCGAGCGGTTGATTGTAGATTTCCGCCAATTCGCTCAAGCTGTATCCTCGCCAATAGAAATGCTCCAACAGCATGATCTGCTGTTCCGACAAATGCCGGTATGCGGCGCGAATTTGCTGTCTTTCCGAATCCCGCACTGCATTCTCTTCCGGAGACATGAACGAATGATCGGGAATGTGCTCCCATCTCTCGGGTTCCATCTGGATAACGATACCCGATTCCCGGCGGTCTTTGCGTATGCGGTCTATCGTTATGTTGCGGGTGATCGTGATCAACCAGCCGGAAAAAGTGCCTTTATCGGGATTATAGCCGGATTCCGTCGTCCACAATCTGAGAAAAACCGATTGAACGATGTCGCGTGCCGCCGACTCGTCTTTTACCGCTTTGTATGCGAAAGAATAGATGAATGCGGCATGCCGGTCATACAAAATCGACAGCGCCTTGCGCCGTTTGCGTTTGACCTGCTGCATCAGTTCATAATCGGAAAGATTGCGCATATCCGGATGCCTCCAGACGGTTCCAAATTGACTCATTCAGTGACAACGATCGTTGCTTTCATTCCCGGGTGAGGCGAACAAAAGTAAGAAAATTCACCGGCTTCGTTAAAGGTGATTTGCTTTTCTTCATCTCGCCCCAATTGACCGGTATCGAACGATTTGTCGTCGGCGGTCGCGGTGTGTCCGACCTTGTCCCGATTGACGAACGTTACGGTATCGCCGGCCTTGATCTCAAGCTTTTCCGGCGAGAAAGCGAAGTCAACAATCTCCACGACATGGGCCGCTGCCGGCTGTTCGTCGGCGGCTTGCTCTGCCGGTTCAGCGGCAGGCTCTTCAACAGGTTGCTCAGCCGGTTGTTCGGCAGGTTTTTCCGCATTTTCGTCGATACGCTTCTCATCCGGTTCCTCAACAGGTTGATGCTCCGCCGGTTCCTTCACGGGTTTCGCCGCAGACTCCTCCACAGGTTGCACCGCAGACTCCTCGACCGTATCCGTGTGCGCGTTGTTTTGCGCCGGTTTCGCGGCATCTTGCGCCCCGCATGCGGAAAACATGACGATCAACAATGTGCTTAACAGCATGACTAGCGCCGTACTTCGATGTAATCGCATCCGGATGTACCACTCACTTTACGATAATTGTGCCTGTCATAAAATCTTTGTGCGGCTCGCAGTAATATTCGTAAGTCCCGGTTTTGGCCAGCGTAATCGTATACGACTCGCCTTTAGCCAAGAGAGGGGTGGAGAAAGAGCCGTCCTCCGCGACTGCGTTATGCTTCATATTATCGTGATTGGTGAACACGATTTTCGAACCGGCCTCTACCGTTAACGGCTCGGTGCCGAATGAAAACTCTTTGATGTCAACGTTGTACGTTTTCACGGAAGACGCAGAGGCGGAAGTTCCGTTGAACTTGGCCGGATCGATCACAAACCATACCTGGTTGACATCCTGTCCTTTGGTTTCGCCGCGGCTCTTGTCTTGCACGAAATAATAAAGAGGATAATCTTTGAATGTCGATTGTCCGTTTCCGTCGGAACGGGTGATCTCGCCAAAATCTGCGGACTTCAGCGTCGTAGGCACACTGCCTCCAGCCGAAGTATAAACCGGCCAGTTTGTTATGCACTTTCCTTCGCAGACGCTTGTTTTCGGCGTATCTTTATTGAAGTAGTACAAAGTGCGTCCGTAATCGTCGGTCAAATAATTTCCCAGTGTCGTCGACGTCCCGATCATCACTTTATAGTCGGACTTTGCGACGAACCATACCCCGTTGACCGCCTCGCCGTTCACATCGCCGGCTTTAGCATCCTTAACAAAGTAATAGAGCGGCCAGCCTTTATAAGTCAACTGCTTGGCTCCGTCCGTACGGGCTAACACGCCAAAATCGGCTTTATTCAACGAAGAAGGGATCTGCAGATGATCCGTATAGTAAACCGGCCAATTTTTCAAGCAGTTGTCTTTGCACGAATTCGGGTCTTCCGCGTCCTTCGTAAAGAAATACAACGTTCGGCCTTCTTCGTCCGTGAAATACGTTCCTAAATCTTTATTGGCGCGCAAGGAGATCCGATCGCCCAGAGGAAGCTTGGCATCCGCGGATATCGCTCCGCGGGATTGCAACGCGCTGAAGAGCGTCCCACTGTCCGCCGTTGCCGCCGAAAGCGACTCTACCAAAGCTGTCGCGATATGCGCGTTGGTTAATGATTTCGTCCCGGCGATTTGCCGCAAGCCTTTCGATGCGGCGAACTGTTCCGTCTCCGCATATGTAAAGTCCGCTCCCGAACGGAAGCCCAGCGTTTCCAGAAGCACTTTATACAGCTGCTGCGAGCTGATTTCCGCCAGCGGGTCGAATGCGCCGGAGCCCGTTCCCGTCCATCCTTCTTCCGGATGAGCTTTCAAGTATGCAAGTATTGCCGCATTTTCTTTGCCCACCTTGCCGGCATCGGAAAAATTGGCGGTCCCCGTGTAATTCGCCGCTTCCTGCAAAAGTCCTTTGAGCCGCAGCGAAATGATCGCGGCTTGCATGCGTGTCGATTTCTTGCTCAAGTACTGCGCGGTTACCCCGTCACCGTCTCCAAGCAGCAGCCCGAGCTCTTTCGCAATGTCCGCATCCGTTTGCACCGTAACCTGGCTCTCTTCTGCCGATGCGACGGAGACGAATGACAGAAATACAAGTGCGATTGAAACAACCAAAGATGTCCATGCGCCGCTATTTTTCGCCATTATTAAAATCCTCCTTTGAAAAATGTTACCCACTAATAAGTAACGAACGACGGATGAAAGCGGTTTGAACGCCGATTAAATTTTTTCGAACCGGCTGCATGGATAAATGCCAGTTGAGTAAGGGATTCATCGAATATGATGTACTGTTTCGCAAATATATCGGAAAGGCTTGGTTCTATTGAAGGTGCTCGTCATCGCCCCGGAGCAGCTGCCAATCCCGCCCGTATTAGGCGGTTCCGTCGAATATGTGTTTCATAATATTTTTCGCCGGATCGCCCGGACGGACCAAGTCATGCTGATCAACCGCTCCCACTAACGCTGTGGAAGGAGTGGGAGCGTTGGCGGCCTTTTTTCGGGATCGATTGTTTCTGCGGCACCTTGAACCCGATGCAAGTCTATAAGCGGGATATTGTAAGAAAGATCGTCTCCTCCGTCAATGTCCCTTATTTGGAGCACCTTTTGTCCGTAACGGAAGTATACGCATTGGAGGAGATGCTGCATTCGACGCTTGCGGTCCGCTGCGGCGGAAAGCCGCGCAAGTATCCGGACGGGACGGCGGCGTATACGCGCGCGGGGGTACCGATCAGCGTGCTAGAAGCGCAGGAGGCGAGAAAATCGAAAGACGTGTACTTCGTGCATCCCGTGAAACGGGATCCCGCGGATCCGGCGCGGCTATGGATATCGGGTGCTGAGTCATAGAGACAATTTCAATCCTTCCCTATGTTTTCGCGATTTGTTATTATACGTGGAGAGAAGGACTGATGGAAAAATTTTTGCTATCTAGGAATGGAGGAAGTGCGGCGATGCCTTTAGTCGACATGCCGTTGGAGCAGCTTAAGAAGTATGAAGGTCGAAACCCGAAGCCCGCCGATTTCGACGAATATTGGTCCCGTGCCGTTGCGGAGATGCAAGCGGCGGACGCGCAAGTGGAGCTGGCGCCTAGCGAGTTTCAAGTTCCTTTTGCCGAGTGCTTCGATTTGTATTTTACCGGAGTAAGGGGAGCGAGGGTTCACGCGAAATATGTCCGTCCGAAGCATGCTGCGTCGCCGCACCCCGCCGTTCTTCAATTCCACGGGTATTCCGGGAATTCAGGGGATTGGGCGGACAAGCTGATATACGCATCGCTGGGATATTCCGTCGCCGCTTTGGACGTCCGCGGTCAAGGCGGCACCTCGGAGGATACGGGCGGAGTGAAGGGCACGACGTTGAAAGGCCACATCATCCGCGGACTGGACGATCATCCCGACCAGCTGCTGTTCCGGCACGTGTTCTTGGATACGGCGCAGCTTGCAGGCATCGTGATGGGGTTCCCCGAGGTCGACGAAACGCGTGTCGGCGCAGCAGGGGGCTCGCAGGGAGGCGCGCTAACTATTGCGTGCGCTGCTTTGGAGCCTAGAATCAAACGGCTGGCTCCGGTCTTTCCTTTCTTATCCGACTACAAGCGCGTATGGGAAATGGATCTCGCAAAGGACGCATATGAGGAATTAAAGGTTTTCTTCCGATACCACGATCCGCAGCATCAGCGGGAGGACGAAATATTTTACAAGCTCGGATACATAGATATTCAACACTTGGCGGACAGAATTCGCGGGGAAGTGCTTATGGCCGTCGGACTCATGGATACGATTTGCCCGCCTTCCACCCAGTTTGCGGCGTACAACAAAATCACGGCGCCTAAATCGCTGGAGATTTACCCGGATTTCGGGCATGAGCATTTGCCGCGTTTCAACGATAAGGCGTTGCAATTCATGCTTGGATTATAAGCGGCGGCCGTTCCTGATCATCCGCGTTTGATTCGGGAACGGCCTTTTGTACCCGCATCATTGAACGGGCGCGCTTGTTCCACAGAGAAACACGGTGGTTCACGGATGAACCACGTAGTGCCGAAGTGGACCAAGAGACGTTTAAACGGGTGCGCTTGTTCCACAGTGAAACACGGTGGTTCACGGATGAACCACGTTGTGCCGAAGTGGAACAAGAGCCGTTTGAACGGGCGCGCTTGTTCCACAATGAAACACGGTGGTTCACGGATGAACCACGTAGTGCCGAAGTGGAACAAGAGACGTTTAAACGGGTGCGCTTGTTCCACAGTGAAACACGGTGGTTCACGGATGAACCACGTTGTGCCGAAGTGGAACAAGAGCCGTTTGAACGGGCGCGCTTGTTCCACAATGAAACACGGTGGTTCACGGATGAACCACGTTGTGCCGAAGTGGAACAAGAGCCGTTTGAACGGGCGCGCTTGTTCCACAGTGAAACACCGTGGTTCACGGATGAACCACGCTGTGCCGAAGTGGAACAAGCGACGGCAGTAGGACGGCTGCTTCAATTACCAACGCGTCCCTTCGGGAGCTAGGCGATGTGTTATACCGTGATTAATTTGTCCATTCAGCGAAAATTAAGCTTCCTTTAAAGTTTGTTTAAGCTTCGTGGCGCATAATGTGGACATGTCGCCGCATTGGCGGAAGAGAAGGGAGTTTGAGGCGTGGCTGAATTACGGCAAAATCGCAAGTGGATCATTATCGTTTCCGGCATTTTAGTATTATTCGCTATCTATGTCGCTTTATTTCCGCCTGTTAACCAAGCAAGGGGGGCGGCCGGGACGGCCGAAGCGGTGGCAAAAGTGAACGGGGTCGAAATCGACCGGAACCAGCTTTTCGATGCGATGTTCAAAAGCGGCGGCAATCAAATGCTGCAGCAGATGATTGATGAAGAGCTCATTCGTCAAGAAACGGAGAAGGTGGGTATCAGCGTGACGGACGAAGATATCGAGAAGGAAATCGATTCGATCCGGGCGACGTTTTCTTCGGATGAGGAGTTTGAACAAGCTTTGCAGTCTTACGGCATGACTATGGAAAGCTTGAAGAAGGACGTAGAAACTCAGGCGAAGCTCCGCAAGCTTCTCGAGCCGAACGTTACCGTTACCGATGAGGATATCAAGAAATATTACGACGAAAACCTTGAATCGCTCAAAACACCGGAGCAAGTCAGGGCATCGCATATTTTGGTGAAGACAAAAGAGGAAGCGGATGCGGTTTTAACGGAGCTGAATAAAGGCGCCGACTTCGCCGAATTGGCGAAAGAAAAATCCACAGATACCGGGTCGGCCGAAGCCGGCGGCGATCTGGATTATTTCGGGAAAGGCGTCATGGAGGAAGCTTTTGAAAAGGCGGCGTTTGCATTGGAAGTCGGGAAATTAAGCGAAATCGTTGAAACGAGTCACGGCTTCCACATCATCAAGGTCACAGACCGTAAAGACGAATATACACCGACCTTGGAAGAGAAAAAGGAAGACATTCGCGAGCAGCTTATTTCCGAAGGAATATCGAATATGTCGACAAGCTGGTTGGAAGAAGTTCGATCGAAGGCTAAAATCGAGAACTATTTGGAAACGTTATAATAAGACGAGCGGGGCTGCCGAAAGGCAGCCTCTTATTTTTGGATATTGTCCAGCCATTGATTCGCGACTGTTTCAACCCAATCTGAGAAAGTACGGCAGTTTTGTAAACGATATAGCGTGTAATCGGGGCAATTTTGCAACGGGAGAATATGTTCAAAGCAATGGTCGTGAGCAAACATTAACACCTCGCTTGTGTATTTGTTGTAGAGAGTCATATTACCGTTTGCTTCAAATGCAAATGCAATGTAATCATAAGAATTTATTCCGGGCTCCAATCCTTCATCCTTGCATCGTTCCGTAAACAATTCTTCGAGCCAATCAAATCCTTCAACCGAATCTTTCAAAGTCAAAGCGCTTTTAAGGTTACATAACCAGCTTTCCTCCGGCTCATTCCATCTTTCAACGATACCTCCAAACGAGCGAAGCAACAAAATATGATCTTCATGCAATTCGCTGTTGCGCAGGTAGTCAAGCTTGTGTGGTGGCAAGCATAGCCATCCGAATGATTCACCGTGTTTGTTCGTCCAACCGAACAACATATATTCGTTCAATTCGTTCACATTAATAATTGTGACCCTTGCTTGAGACAATAACCGGGTTAATTTGGGGTACTTGCTTTTAAAATCATTATGCGATGTAAAGTTGGTTTCGCCAGCTACATTGATCTTATCGTCTTCGTTGAAGAACCAGGGAACATTTTCAATAAACTCGTTCAAGTCATTGTTATCCAATGAGGGCACCTCGCAAACGCGGTTTCTCTGCTTAATTTTGTCTCAAAACAACCATAATAACCGCGAGGTGGTGAAAGTGAAAAAAGTAAGAAGCGGTCTAGTTATCGTAATTTCAATCGTACTGGTTATTTCCGTTTTCCATACCTCCGACGCATCATCGAGTCCCCGAAGTCACCACACAGACGAGCCGAATAATCGGACGGAAGAGCTGCAAAAGCGGCTGAAAAACCTCGAGCCTCCGGAACCGGTAACTATTATTGGACTTCCGTATCAAGCGGAAGCGAAGAGGTTATATCCGTCGCAAACCGTCCCCATTCCGGAAGTGATCAATCAAGGAACCAAAATTCCTTTCGATGTAATCAAAAGCATACCAGAGTTTAAAAGACCTGTTTATGAAAAACATTGGCACAGCACATACTCCGGCGGCAGATGGAGCTATATACCGTTACGAATCCATTACGCGCTCCATCGAATGTTTGCTGATTATGATATCGGCCTCTCGAATTGGTACGATTTCGAACATAATACGGGTATTTATAACATTCCAAAGCTTGAGTGCAGCGGTAAAATTTACTGCTATACAATGAGATCAATAATTCGTTGAACTGCAGAGGCAAAAATTACCGCTGCATTCGACGGTTCGTGCGTAAAGAGCGGTTGTGTAGTCGTATAGCGGTAGAAGTTGCCGCTGTAGACTCGGTGATAGTAACTTTGTCTACTGCAACGGTAAAAATTACCTCTGCGTAATGGCCATGATTTGCAAAACATAATAACCCGGACTTATACGACTTATGTGATGGAAATGAGGCTTGCGGATGAGGGAATCAGGGGAAATAGGGGCGCTCTGGCATTGGGGTGTTGCCATGTATCGGTTTCGCTGGACCGTCGTCTTGATTTCCGCGCTCGTGTTCGCGGTCATGGCTTACTACGCCCAAGAGGTGCCGGGGCTGCTGAAGGACAACGGTTTCACGCCGCGCGGCAGCGATTCAGATATCGGATTGACCTTGCTGGAGCGGGAGTTGGACTTTGCGCCGTCCACTCTAACGCTGGTATATACGAGCGACTCGTTCAATATGACCGGACGAGATGCAACTCAGACGATATTGGATTCCTTGGCCGAGCTCAAAAATCTTCCGTACGTAGCCAATATCTCGATAATCGAAACTACGCGGCTAGCCGATCGAAACGACATTCAATCGGTTCTTGTAGAGCTTACCGTCAGCAGAACGGAAGCGTTGGTGAAGTATCCGGAATTCCGCAGCCTAATCGCCGCTCCCGAAGGTATGAAGGTTTATGTGAACGGAGGAACGGCAACGCTTTACGACGTCCAACAGGCAACCAAGAAGGACATGGCCAAGTCGGAGCTGATGGGCTTGCCGATCGCGCTTATTGTGCTGCTGCTTATTTTCGGCACATTATGGGCAGCCCTCCTGCCGTTGATTGCCGGCGTCATGAGCGTCGCAATTACGCTCGGGATAACGTATTTTATCGCCCAATCGTACTCCTTGTCGAACTTTATGCCGAGTATGGTCACAATGGTCGGGCTTGCCGTAGGCATAGATTACGCGCTGTTTGTCGTCAGCCGCTTCCGCGACGAACTGAAACGGCAGCGTTCGGTAAGCAAAGCGGTTGCGCGGACGAGCGGGACGGCAGGCAAATCTATACTTTTCTCGGGGTTTGCCGTATTGATCGGAATGCTCGGGATGCTGTTTATCGATTTGCCGGTTATGCGCTCGCTATGTCTCGGCGGAGTGCTCGTAGTGCTTACATCGGTAATCGTCTCGAATACGCTGCTGTTGGCGCTGTTAGGCATATTCGGCCGTAGAATCGACAGCTTCCGGGTATTTCCGGCATTTCAGCGCCGACGGGCGAATTCTTCGCTGTGGGAGCGGCTCGCCTTCGCCGTTATGAAACGCCCGGTTTTTCTCGCACTGCCGATGAGCGCGGTTTTAATCGCGCTGACGCTGCCGGTCGGAAACATGAAGCTGGGCGTCCCGACCGCAGACGTGCTGCCGCCCTCATATGAATCCAGGCAAGGCGCCGATTTGTTGAAGCAAACATACGACGCTCGAGAGGCAAATCCGATTCAAATCGTTGTCCAGGCGCCAGGGGACGTCTGGGAGGAAGACACGATTCGCGACATTCGCGATTATTCCGATCGAATCAAGGAAGTTCACGGCGTCAACTATGTAGAAAGCTATATTACAGCTTTAGGTGATCACCCTCCGGAAGTAACCGCGGGTCTTCTGGAGTCAGGACGGGCGAGGCGGCAAATGGAGGACCGGAAGCTTGCTAAGCGCCATACCGCGGTGCTTGTCGTAGTTCCGGAATCGGATCCGGAGTCCGCCGGTACCGCCACCCTCATCGGCAAAATTCGCAGCTTGGACTCCGGTTCTCTGGATGCGTTGGTTACCGGAAGCACCGCTTACCGCATCGACATGATGGACCGCATCAACAACGGTCTCCCCGCCTTGCTCGCATTTGTCATGGCGGTGACTTACGTCGTGCTGTTATTCGCGTTTAAATCCGTGCTTCTTCCGTTGAAAGCCGTGCTGATGAACGTGCTGAGCCTCGGCGCAAGCTTGGGAATAGCCGTCGCCGTCTTTCAACACGGATGGATGGCCGACGCGCTGAACATCACCTCGATCGGTTACGTCAGCATTATTTTGCCGGTTACCATCTTCTGTGTCGTGTTCGGCATATCGATGGATTATGAAGTATTTTTAATATCGAGAATTATGGAGGAATATGAGCGGACGGGGGACAACGACAGGAGCACGGCGGAAGGGATTAAGAAAACCGGAGGCGTTATTACGAGCGCCGCTTTCATCCTCATGGTCGTTGTCGGGTTCTTTATTTTTACGGACATTGAGATTACTAAGGCGTTGGGCGTAGGTCTCTTCTGCGCCATATTCATCGACGCCACGTTCATCCGGATGATTATCGTCCCGGCTTTGATGAAGCTGCTGGGGCCGGCGAATTGGTGGGCGCCCAGGTGGATCGCCGGAAGGTGAAGAAAGCCGCCTCGCAAGTGAACTGTGACCCGTAAGATGGACACTTTGAAAAAAGTGAC
>NZ_JAEMXM010000045.1 GCF_016482785.1 Paenibacillus alkalitolerans
TCGGTGAGGGTTCGTGAATGCAAGAGACGTTATCCGAAAGTAATGCATCATGTAGAGGAGGGTTTTTCAAGGATGGAGTTTCTTAAAGATCTTTGTATTAATATTCTTGGTGTTCTTATTGGGGGTCTAATAGCTTATAGGATAGCCAGATGGCAATTTGAAGCTAACGAAACATTCGAAAGTCGTAAAAATCAAACCCTTCTTAGGGAAAACATAAACAGAATTACGGAAGAATTGAGAAAAAATCTCGGAATAATTATCGAACTCAAAGGAGTTCTTAATAAAAATGAGAATTCAAAAAACGATATTCTTCATATTCTTGAGTGGGGAATGACGTATGTAGATTCATTCTCCTTTTTTTCATTCAAGCATTTAAGTAACTCATATCTGAGTACACTTTTACCAACATCGCTAGAAAGGTATATTTTCGATTCTTATAACGAATTGGAGAATTTAAAGAACTGGTACAAGCAAACATCGAAGGCACATAGTTTCTACCTTGGATTTCAAGGATCCCAAGAAGCAGCAAATAATGAGTTCTCAACCATAAAGATGAATATAAATCAAATTAGAAATAAGCTTGAGTCGAATATTAAACAGATTGAGGAATTTAAAGTGTAGCATATTCGGAGAAGGCATTACCTTCGGATAACACCGCATTCACGCATCGGGGCTGACGCCCCTCGGTCCGCGAGAAGCATTTTCGAGAAAGTGGAAGCAGCGGACAACCCTGCACCGGCTAAGATAGGAGCTATCTAAGCCGGTGAGGGTTCGTGAATGCAAGAGACGTTATGCGAAACCCTTGCAAAATAAAAAAATATATGGAAGTGTTCCCATGGTAGAAGAATTAGTTACTTGTAAAAGTGTCGGAGTATATCAGCACGCATTAACACGTGGAAAACAATATGAAGTAGTTGATAGCGATAATGAAAAATACAGAGTTGTTGGCGACCATGGGAAGAGGATATGGATTGAAAAGTCTTATTTTCGACAAGGAAGCGTAGCTTTGTTGATGATGAGTAAATGGAAATTTGATCAAGATGTTAAAGATAACAACTTTGTAGAAATTACAATTCGCTTTAATGACGGTTCATCGCGATGGTGCAATATAACAACACCAGATAATATTAAAAAACATTTTGAAATTGCCCTGCTGGATCCACCTGGGATGATCGGTAATCACATGATTATAATGAAGAGCTTTAATGAAGAGGAGATTGAAAAAACGTTGAGATATTTTGATTCTCAAGGAGAGCTTGAATGTATAACAAAACCATTAGTGTAAGTTGATTCATAGAAGGCAAGGGCATCGCATAACACCGCATTCACGCATCGGGGGGCCAGCCCCCTCGGTCCGCGGGAAGTGTTTTCAGTGAAGTTGATTCAGCGGACAACCACGCACCGGCTAAGATAAGAGCTATCTAAGCCGGTGGGGGTTCGTGAATGCAAGAACGTTAGACGAAACACTATTTAAAGGCGGAAAAAACATGATTAACGAAGAAATCGAAATGTTTGGATTCGATAAAGAATTGTATGCTAGTAATTTTTTACCTATATATAGTCAACTTGAATACAAACCAAACTTTATACTTCAAATACCTATTGTATTACCCTTTGAATTAGGATTTGATTCTGGCAGATGTACAACGATGAAAATTGACAGCAGTGTGATAACTTTTCATTTTACAGATGTAACTTATGATAACAATATATGGGCTGGTAACTACAAAAGCGTTACCATCCCACTTTTTAAATTGTCAAAAACCAGGGTGGTTATGACTCTTTTATCTACTGAAAAGATAGAAGTGGATGAAAAGTTATCCGATTCGTTCGACATGCTGTTAGATAATTTAAATTTAGTAATTAGATCTTATTTAATAATTACAAAGGATGTGAAAGTACAAAGAGTTAATCGTGAGATGCTTGAATATCTTACTATTTATCGAACAGTTACACCAGAAACGTGGGAAATCTCAATGGGTATATTTTTGATAAACACAAACATAGCCGCACCTAAGGAAAAACTGGATGAAGAGAAGCAACAGCACATTATATTCTTCTCAGGGGCAATTGCGCATTATTTAAATCCATTCATTACATCTGAAGAAATGATGGTTTCCTCAAGAAGATATTTGCTTAATGGTAATTATAGGGAAACAATAATCTTTGCTCAAACGGGTATAGAAACTTTCTTGAGTGCGCTCTATTCAGCAATGCTAACGATTGAAGGTATTACCCCTCAAAAAATACAGGAAATGATGGAGAAGACTCCTTTCATTACTATGTTAAAACGTGAATTCCAAGCTAGAATTGGTGGGAGCTGGGATGTAAATAAAATTTCCACAACTGTAGGCAAATGGTACCGAGAAACTTATTTGCTAAGAAATAAGGTGGTACATGTTGGCTTTGATCCTGAAATAAATGACGCCAGAGGGGCAATTGATGCAGCAAATGAGCTCAGGATTTATGTGATTGGGTTATTAAATAAATCCAGAAAATACGCTTCTATTAAAGAGATGATTACTGTAAGTAGTTCCAAGAAGAAATAGTGCTTCGTCTAACACCGCATTCACGCATCGGGCCTGACAGCCCTCGGTCCGCAGAAGAAATTTCGATGAAGCCAGTGCTGCGGACAACCTCCTACGGAGGTTCGTGAATGCGAGGAACGTTATCGGAAAGATATGCAACATTTCAATTACAATTTATGGTATATTAATTGAAAATATTAGATAACCATTGGGGGTTTGCTATGAAGCCTAGGGTATTTGTAAGTTCTACATATTACGACTTGAAACATATCAGAAATAGTATTGAAAGATTTATTATGCAATATGGGTTTGAGCCCGTATTATTTGAAAGTGGTAATGTGTATTTTGAATTTAATCAAGAATTGGATATTTCTTGTTACAATGAGGTCAAGCTTTGCCATATGATGATACTAATCATTGGAGGACGTTATGGTGCTCCTTCCAGTGAAGAGAAGCACCTGGAATTTATCGAGGGTTATGAGAAGAATTATATCTCAATAACTAGAAGAGAGTTTAAAGAAGCTGTAAGTAACAACATTCCAATCTTTATCTTTATTGATAAGAACGTCTATTCGGAATATCATACGTTTAAGAAAAATAAAGATGCAATCTTAAAGCTCATCAATGAACCGGACTCAAAGTTTAATTTTGCATATGTTGACAGTACAAATGTTTTTGATTTTATTGATGAAGTTAAGGTGAAAGCTTTAGCCACTTTCGAAAAATTCGATGATATTGAAACATATTTAAGAAGCCAAATTGCTTCAATGTTCTTTAACTACCTTATTGATCTTAAATCTCAGAGAGATAAGAAAGAAGTGTTGAACTCCGTTACTGAGCTCCAAAACATTTCTAATAGAATGAATGAGATGGTGAATGAAATAGGCCGTAAAGTTCTATCTGAAACAGGACAATACGAGGAAGCTGTAAAAAAACAGAACGAAAAAACAATTTCGATGTATACCAAGAAAATTGTTCAGTTAATAAATTTTCAGGAAGACTATGTTTTTTCGGAGAAAGAAAGAACTGCTGTTTTTGAAGTAACTCAAGTAATATATGATGATCTGCTTAATAGCTCTAAGCTATATGACAAGAAGGGTTCTATTCGCGAATGGGATATTATCATGGATGATCTGGATAATGAAGTAATAAAAGAAGTTAATGAGAAGTTGAAAAAATTAAAAAATAACTTGCAAATACTTATATCAACAAATCTTCTTGATATTCTTATGTTATACAAAAATAAGATCACTCCATTATACGATAACAATGGTATTGAAAGCTTATTTAAAGAAACTCTAGAATCAGAACTCGAAGATGTATTATGGGTGCCCTTTTGAATTCCTTATAAGGAATTCTTTTTTCTTTTAGCTGTTCAAGAGGGCATATCCTTCCGATAACACCGCATTCACGCATCGGGCTTACGCCCTCGGTCGCAGACGTGGATTCGAGGAAGCAGGTGCTGCGACAACCTCCTTCGGAGGTTCGTGAATGCGAGGAACGTTATCGGAAATTATTCTAAAACATTAATAAATGGGGGGCATGGTTTGGCTAACCCTTTCTCCAATAAGAAAAAGATAAGAAATTGGAAGAGACAAGTGCGTAAAATCTCAACCTGGAAGGACACTTTCATAAATTTAGATTTGGAATATTTGATTAAAAACGAAAGAACACATGTGAAAATCTGGATAGATCCTTGGTATAGATTAATTAGAAGAAACCCACCAAAATGGCTTAGGAGTCTTATGCTTGAGAGCTTGTGTGAGATTTACTTAAACTGGAAGGAGCAGCTTGATGATTTATGTGAACCGTACTACTTAAAGATATGGTTGTATGATCCTAATTTTATTAATTCTGAGGTTGTTGTCGCTTTAAGAGGGAGTTTGAATTTTTACGACAGAACCTTTAATAAAGCTGTGAGCTTAAAGGAGTTCCCTCGGGAGAAGTATCAAAATATTAGAGTGCTAGGTAAGTTTGAATGGGAACAATATTTAGACGAAGAGTTCTATTTCCTTACAATAGATAAACTTACCGAAACAGAAATAGATAAACTGGAAGGTAAAGCTATTGTTGGGGAGGTAACGTTTAATAACGGAAGCATAAGGGATACATGCTTTAGAATAAAAAAAGGCAATGTGTGGGTTGGATCAATGAAGGAATAACTTCCGATAACACCGCATTCACGCGTCGGGACAGCTACACTGTCCCTCGGTCCGCAGGAGGAAATTCGAAGAAGTGATTTCAGCGGACAACCCTGCACCGACTAAGCGCATCGCGCCCGCCCCTACGGGGCTTAAGTCGGTGAGGGTTCGTGAATGCAAGAGACGTTATGGGAAATCAGCGCAAAAAGCAGTAAAGAAATAGCTATTTCATCTTCATTTTAACTACAATGAAAAAACAATGGAGGTTATCTTCTCGATGGACTCTGCTAATAAATGTACAATGTTGTTACTTGGTACATATCATATGGGCAACCCTGGGTTAGATATGCATAATGTTAAATCTGACGACGTCTTGGCACCAAAACGACAAATAGAAGTACAAGAGGTTGTCGATAGACTTAAATTATTTAATCCAACAAAAATTGCTATTGAAGCACTGGCAGATGAAGATGAGACGCTTAATACTCAGTTTCTTTCATATTTATCAGGTGAATTTACTCTCGGTGCAAATGAAATTTATCAATTAGGTTTCCGTACTGCGGCAGAACTTGGTCATCAAAGAATATATCCTGTCGATTGGAATGAATGGATTGGAGGTGTAGCATTAGGGCATGTTTATGAATATGCACAATCGTACATACCTGAACTCCATCAACGACTCAGTTCAAATGGTCAGGAAAGAGTAGAAGCCGCTCAGAAGTCAATGAAAGTACAAACAATAAAAGATCTTCTACTTGCAGGTAATAATCCTGACGCTTTACGTAGGGACCACGAAACTTACATGACTGTAGCACGAGTTGGAGATGGCAAAAACAATATAGGAATTGATTGGCTCTGTAATTACTGGTATCGTCGGAACCTAATCATCTATGCTAATATTTGTCGAATTTCATCACCTGAAGATAGAATCCTTGTGATTTATGGTTCTGGACATATCTACTTGCTTTCACAGTTTATTAAAGAAAGTGGCCTTTTCTCACTGGAATCGGTAGAAAAATATCTAGATGGATCCCAACATAAGGGCAATAACTGATGATTAAGTTTTCCGAGGAAGGCACTGACATCCCATAACACCGCATTCACGCATCGGGCTAACGCCCTCGGTCCGCAAGACGAGTTTTCGAAGAAGCGAATTCAGCGGACAACCCTGCACCGACTAAGCGCATCTCGCCCGCCCCTACGGGGCTTAAGTCGGTGAGGGTTCGTGAATGCGAGAGACGTTAGATGAAACCCCCGATAATTCTAACAGAGAGGCTGTTCAGAGATGATTACTATTAGAAAAATAACTACAAATGAAGTGGACGTGTATTGGGAGTTAAGATTAGAGGCACTCCGGACTAGTCCTGAGGCATTTGGTGGAACTTATGAAGAAGTAGTTGATACGCCGATCGATGCTGTCAGATCAAGGATCGGGTCAACTAATGATAACTACATACTAGGGGCATTTTCGGAGTCAAATAAGATTGTCGGGATGTTAGGATTTAAAAGAGAGCAATCAATTAAGACTAGACATAAAGGATTCATTTGGGGAATGTATGTAACTCCAAGTTACAGAAAACAAGGAGTCGGAAAGAGTTTGCTCAATGAAGTATTGAAACGATCCAAAAAACTTCAAGGACTTGAACAAATCACTCTTTGTGTCGTTACTTCAAATAATCATGCAAGAGAACTTTATATTAAATCGGGATTTGAAGTCTTTGGATACGAGAAAAATGCATTAAAACATGAGGGACATAGATATGACGAAGAGCATATGGTATTCAGATTGAATTGAGCATATTCGAAGAGGCCGGGGGCATCATCTAACACCGCATTCACGCATCGGGCCATACGGCCCTCGGTCCGCGAGAAGCATATTCCAAAGCAGCGGATTCAGCGGACAACCCTGCACTGCCTAACCGCATCGCGGCCGTTCCCTCCGGTCACTTAAGGCAGTGAGGGTTCGTGAATGCAAGAGACGTTAGCTGAAATTAGTCAATAATGAATAGAAGCGAGGCATGAATTCAATCCTTATGAGAATTCAAAAATATAACATTTTAGTATCAGGGATAATATGCATTTTATCATTTATAGTTGCATTGTTATTCAATACTCTTTCTATTGGGTTTTGGTCAAATGTATTTATAGGTTTATTTTCAAGTGCATCGTTAGTTCTGTTTTTATCGATAGCGTCTTACCGAGTGGAGAGAAGGAGGACTCTTGAGGCATTCTACACTAGCGTAGTGAGTGTAATAAATAATCTCAATAAATATGAAAAGAATGAAGATCCGGAAAAAACTATGGAGTTAGTTTTAGATATGAATCAGTTCAATTACGCAGATTTTGATCTGTTATTTGGTGACATAGATTTCCTCTTATATAACAAAATGAAACGGGAATACATTTATAAGCAAATATACGAGAAGATAAATAAAATTAGAAATATATTGAAAGAGAAATCATTTCATTTCAATGAATACAAGAAAACCGATACCGGAAATTTAGCAGTTATGAAAATCCTTATTAAAGAGATCGACAATGAAATTATGGATAGAACTGAAGAGGATGTAATTAATTCTTCAGGAGATAAAACTAAGTTAAGTTTTTCTTACAACAAATTAACTGAAGAATTGTCGAATGAACTTAACGGGAAATTTTACGAATTGATGTATAGTGATTTTAAAACTTTCAAGCCTAGATTGTGATTGATTATTCAAGATGCGACTAACTTCAGCTAACACCGCATTCACGCATCGGGCCTTACGGCCCTCGGTCCGCAGAAGTGATTTTTCAATGAAGCCAGTGCTGCGGACAACTCCCTCCGGGAGTTCGTGAATGCAAGAGACGTTATGAGAAATCACAGCAAAAAGATGGGAGAAGATCCTATGAACAATAGTAACGTTCATAATTTAAAAACGATATTAGAAGAAATAAACTCTGATTTGTTTTACTTCCACTCGGATGGCTCAAGAGTTGTACAAACTACAAATCCTCATATGATAGCTTTAATGATTGAAAATTTGAATTTATCTATCGGTCATAAAGTCCTGGAAATCGGAACTGGTAGTGGTTATAACTCAGCAATTATATCGAAACTTGTCGGAAATGAGGGAGTAGTTACAACAATAGAAGTGGACCATGATGTTGCAAAGAATGCCAAAAAGAGATTAGCAAGACTTGGGATAAAGAATGTAAGCTTTATAACAGGGGACGGCTGGTATGGTTTTGGTGAACATGCTAAATATGATCGTATCATCGCAACTACAAAGCCGCCTCATATTTCACCCCTCTGGGTAGAACAATTAAAGGAAAACGGTATTTTGATAACGCCTATTGACGTTCCAATCCATGATCAATTTATTACGGTAATTGTCGCCTTTCAAAAACTGTCTGATCAATTGCTCAAAAGCATTAAGGTTTTGAAAGGCGGTTTTATTCCTATGGCATCTCGACCGGGTGAACTATTAATGAAACCCAAACAAAACGATGCAAGAAATTATAACGATATTGATATAGATAAATTACACTTACAAGCGAAACGATTGTCAGAGGATAAGATCATATGGGACGGATCAATGTGGGATAAATGGATTTTAGAAGTAAATGAATGATAGAAAAGAGAATCAGAAAGCCTTTGTACGTTAGTTCGAAGAGGGCTGTGACATCTCATAACACCGCATTCACGCATCGGGCCTGACGGCCCTCGGTCCGCACGGAGGATTTCGAAGAAGTGGATTTCAGCGGACAACCCTGCACCGGCTAAGATAAAAGCTATCTAAGCCGGTGAGGGTTCGTGAATGGAAGAGACGTTATATGAAACTAGCGAAAGACTGGATTTGGGAGTAACTCAAGTAGAACTTGAAAGACAAATGTAATCTTGATCCACAATCCAGCATATTGGAGCAGCAGTATAACAAACACAATGCAATTGAGAACAGCAAGTTTAAAAACATGGTTGTGGGAGCGTTTCGAAGTAGCAGGTTTAAAACACATGGTTGTAGGAGCAATTTCGAAGTAGCAGGTTTAAAACACATGGTTGTGGGCGTTTCGAAGTAGCAGGTTTAAAACACATGGTGTGGAAGCAATTCGAAGTAGCAAGTTTAAAACACATGATTGTGGGAGCAATTCGAAGTAGCAAGTTTAAAACACATGGTTGTGGGAGCAATTCGAAGTAGCGGGTTTAAAACACATGGTTGTGGGAGTAATTCGAAGTAGTAGGTTTAAAAACACATGGTTGTGAGAGCAATTCGAAGTAGCAGGTTAAAAGACGGTTTTGGAAGTAATCGAAGAAGCGCTAGCTTCATATAACACCGCATTCACGCAGCGGATCGGCTAACGCCGATCCTTGGTCCTAAACTTATCATCACTTTGTATGATTTGGCTTCGCGGACAACCCTGCACCGACTAACCGCATCGCGGCCGCTCACTACGTTCGCTTAAGCCGGTGAGGGTTCGTGAATGCGAGAGACGTTATATGAAATCAGCGCAAAAAGGATAAAACAAAAACATTTCAATTTAAATCTAGCGGTCAGTTAGATNCCGGTGAGGGTTCGTGAATGCGAGAGACGTTATATGAAATCAGCGCAAAAAGGATAAAACAAAAACATTTCAATTTAAATCTAGCGGTCAGTTAGATTTTGTCTTAGAAAAACATGAGTAATGGAAGGGTATAGCAAATGATTTCACATCGACTGCTGACGCTCGAAACAGTTAAGCAATTAACTGACCAAATCAACAGAGACCAGAACTTGTTATTTTATAGCTATTTAACTCAACGCAAGGAGAAGGTTAAATTTGTCGGTCAATATGTAAACGACAATCTGGCGGCTGTCTTAGCATATTTTTGCGGGCTCACATTTCCAGCGTTTTCTTTCTATTGCATAGACCTAAATAAACTAATTTTTCCATATCTCATTGCGTTTACAAAAGAAATAACTCAAATTAGGGAAGATAATATTTGTGGTACAATTCTCTGTAATCGTGACCTTCAACTATTTCAGTCTCATGGTCTCATAACAGGTATCCCACAACGATTCTTAACGATGAAGCATATGGACCTATCGAAACTTCTCGATTCAAACATGGCTGAACTGGTTAAGAGTGGTGACATTTCAGAAGTAATGGATTTTTTGCGAAATGGGAATATGAAATTTTTTACAAGGGGCGAACTCGAATATTACCCTTTCCTTGGAATTAAAGATGGTAATCATTATGTTGCCGTCGGAGGCTTTCACTTTTATGATCCTTTGCTTGTTGAGCTTGGAAACATCTATACAAGACCGGATTATAGAGGAAGAGGGCTAGCAAAGCACTTGACGAGCCAACTTACAAACCTAGGCAGATTATTTTCAACGGATGTCTACCTAGGAGTATTGGCAGAGAACCTAGCTGCTGTACATGTTTACGAAAGCCTAGGCTATGAAGTTATGGCTGAACAAACGATTGTTGATTTTACTCTATCTATTTGCTAGTTTGTGCGAAGAGGCACAGGACTCAGAACCGGGACGGGAATAGGTGCTGTGTAAGTAGCCTCAAAGTGGGCGCTGACATCCTATAACACAGCATTCACGCATCGGGCCATTCGGCCCTTGGTCCGCGGGGAGTATTTTCGAGAAGTTGATTCAGCGGACAACCCTTACGGGTTCGTGAATGCGAGAACGTTAAGTGAAATTACTGTAAAACCATAAAGACAATCCCCATACGATTAGAGGTGAATTATGGAATTTAGGATGCAAAGATTAGAGTCTCTAAACCCTGACGAATTCTCTGAACTTCTAGAGCAAAGTCGAACTGAAGGATTTAGGTTTGTTCAACGTTTAGTAGATGATTATGAAAGCAATAGAAACAGATTTGATCAACCTGGGGAAGTTTTGATGTTGTTTTAACAAAACAAGATTAGTTGGGGTTTGTGGTTTGAATCATGAGTTAATTGAAGAGGAGCAGCGTATTGGAAGACTTAGAAGGTTTTATGTCTTGCCCAAATATAGAAGGCGTGGGATCGGTAAGAAGTTGGTTGAACTAATATTGCTTGAAGCTAAGATGCATTTTGACGTAATACATTTAAAGACAGAAACAGAAGATGCAGGTCGATTTTATCAGGCACTTGGATTCACTAGAACATATAGAATTTCAAATGTGACCCATTATTTAGATTTAAAGAAAGAACGTAAGGATTAATCTAAGCATATTCGAAGAAGACAGTAACTTCACCTAACACCGCATTCACGCATCGGGGTAACGCCCCTCGGTCCGCGAGAAGTATTTTCTAGGAAGTGGATTCAGCGGACAACCCTGCACCGGCTAAGATAAGAGTAAGCAGGTGAGGGTTCGTGAATGCAAGGGACGTTATCCGAAAGTGCGAAGTGATTTATTAAAAAGACAA
>NZ_JAEMXM010000046.1 GCF_016482785.1 Paenibacillus alkalitolerans
GGACAACCCTGCACCACCTAACCGCATCGCGGCCGGTGAACCGGGAGGCTAAGATAAGAGCTATCTAAGCCTCCCGGTCCCCCTTAAGGTGGTGAGGGTTCGTGAATGCAAGAACGTTAGGTGAAATTACCGAAAAACAATAAAACAAAGGAGAATCCTTTTGAACCTATTATTAAGTAAGTGGCCAGATCTAATTATTAATATTCTCGGTGTACTAATAGGTGGGTTATTAGCCTACGTTATTGCTAAGTGGCAAATTACACGTCAGTCAAAAGATAAGTTGAAAGATGATTTAAAGCTACTTGATAATAAATATTTGAAGGTTTGTGTAGAAGCTAGAGACAACCGGAATACTGCTGAACAACTTTACAAG
The DNA here is from genome assembly GCF_016482785.1 of Paenibacillus alkalitolerans. Taxonomy (GTDB): domain Bacteria; phylum Bacillota; class Bacilli; order Paenibacillales; family YIM-B00363; genus Paenibacillus_AE; species Paenibacillus_AE alkalitolerans. Next base: position 374 of record NZ_JAEMXM010000046.1, read on the forward strand.
GCGATAAGAGATGTAGGACCTGAGGCAACCCTTGAAGAGTGGCATTATTTTATTTCTATTGGTAATAAACTGTCTTTTTTATATTTCCACGACATTTTAAGGTCTGGTCTGAATAACCTGCTGCCAGATAAGGTTAATGATGAGATGTATACGGCTAATGAAATGGCACAAAATCTTTATCATTATATTCAACAATGTGCAAATCATAGTTTTGCATTACGCAGCATACCAAACCCTAAAGTTGGATTGAATTTACCATTAGAGAATTTAAAGACATATTCTAAAACCGTATGGGATCATCTTAAGTATTCAGTTGATGTTTTATACAAGCATAAAGACAAAGAGTCCGCATAATCAGGATGTCGGTAACTTCACCTAACACCGCATTCACGCATCGGGCTAACGCCCTCGGTCCGCAGAGGCATCTCGGAGAAGTGGATTCAGCGGACAACCCTGCACCGACTAAGCGCGTCGCGCCCGGCCTTACGGGCCTTAAGTCGGTGAGGGTTCGTGAATGCGAGAAACGTTACCTGACATGATTGCAAAAACCAGATTAAGAACACACTTTCCCGTAATTCCAATTCGTGGTATGATGTTAGTATTATCTGGAAGGTGTGATCTTTGTGAATGAGATTAATATTAGTCTTACTCAATTTATTGATTTCACATTGAAACAAGGCGCTTCAAAAGTGGCAGAGGTAAGGAAGATTAAAGAGCAGGGTGAATACCATCCAGCATTTGACTATTGGAGGGAGCTAAGGGAAGCAATAAAAGAATTACATGAGAATGAGTATTCCCTTGATTTTCTAGATCACGTTATAGATAAAGTTCACGATAAAAAGAAGATAAATTATACCGACACAGTTAAACAATATAAGAAATTTTGCAAAAAGAAAAAAATTGAATGGTTTGAGCCGGGAAAGGCATTCTGGTCTTCTGGTGAAATCACTGTCCGATCGACACCAGAGTTAGGGCTAATAATTGATGGGAATCCGCATTTAATTAAGCTTTATTTCAAAGAAAAGTCTGAAAACATGGAAAAAAGATCAACATCAAACATTTTAACATTAATGGCTCAATCAGAAAGATCTCATGAGGTAAAGGATGCAGTACATTCAGTATTAAATATAAAGAAAGGGACATTGTATCCTTCTTCTAATGAGAATTATTCAAATGACAGACTGATATCATTGGAGGCCGAAGCTACTCATTTTGCTTATATATGGAATAAAATTTAACCGACTTAGTGTCGGTTTTATTAATATTTGTGAGTATTTCTAGGACGGCAATCACATCAGATAACACCACATTCACGCGTCGGACAGCTAACGCTGTCCCTTGGTCCGCAGAGGCAATTTCAAGGAAGTGGGAGCTGCGGACAACCCTGCACCGACTAACCGCATCGCGGCCGCTCACTACGTTGTGCTTAAGTCGGTGAGGGTTCGTGAATGCAAGAGACGTTATCTGAAATAAGCTGAAAAGTGAGGGATATTATGAAAGCAAGAAAAATTATCCGCGAGATCTTGTTTTATATTGCCGTTGGGATTTTGATTGTAATTGGACTAATAGTAATTACGAATTTATTGATCGATTCTGGTTTCACCCCAGATTGGTTTAGTAAGTTAAGTTCGATTGCAACTTCCTTCGCATCAATAACAAGTGTGTTATTATTATTGGTCACATTCTTTTATTTGCTCGCAACTAGAAATATGGTGACTGAAATGAAAAAACAAAGAGAACTACAAGAAGAGCCTGTTGTTAGCGTAAGAATAGTACCAGACGAAATTAATTTTGGAATGCTTAACTTTTTAATTAAAAATACAGGTGGTAGTCCTGCTTACGATGTGTCAATTAGCTTTGATCCAGATTTACCGTACCATGGAGGTACGGTAAATGAAATTAGAATGTTTAATAACATGCCTGTGTTAGATAAAAATGAATCAATCAATTTCTTATTTGCCTCTTCACATGAGTATTTTAATAGTGACAAACCTAAAAATTCGGTAGCTCGAATTCAATATTATAAAGCACCAATTACAAATCTATCAGAAGACAACCCTCCTATCATCAGGGAGATAAGAGTTAACATTGAAGAAAGAAAAGGACAATTATATGTCAACAGAAATGGAATGCATGATTTGGTTAAAGAGATTGAAGAACTCAAGCAAGTATTATTAATTTCCATGGCGATCAATAAACAAAAGGATGAGAAGGATGATTGAAGAGATCTTTGGGAAACCGGCTTTCCCCTTAGTAGTAGATGATTGCTTTCTAATTATTCGGAATGATAAATTCATTCCAATTGACAAAGTCTACTTATTCACAAAAGCAAGAAGATTCCCGGTCCGAGCATTCGGAGAATTATGGATGACCGATTCAATAACAGATTTAAAGAAGTTTACTGGATTTTTCACTTGTCGATTTGATTTAGAATTCATGAAAGATCAAACCGAGCACTATACAATTCAAAGTAATCCTAAAGATAAAAAGCCGATCTATAAATTCAATGGAGTAAGTCTTTCAAGAATCAATAATGTAGAGCATAGAATTACAAATGTTAAGTTCAATTGTTTTGACTATGAAATTACATTCGATCATTAGTATTTCGAAGATGTCAGCTTACTTCAGATAACACCGCATTCACGCATCGGGGCATACGCCCCTCGGTCAGCGAGGAGCATTTTCGAAGCAGATGATTCAGCGGACAACCCTGCACCGGCTAAGATAGGAGCTATCTAAGCCGGTGAGGGTTCGTGAATGCAAGAGACGTTAGATGAAATCGCAAGAAGGAATTAATAAGACAACAAAGAACAAGTAGGTGGGATTCCGTTGGGAATTGAATATTATACTGACCGTCTAATTGAGCCACTTCAAGTTGTTGAAGTTTTTAGAAAGTCAGGAATTAGAAGACCTATTAATGATATGGATAGAATAGAAAGAATGATCAAGAATGCAGATGAAGTAATATCAGCTTGGGACAATGGAATTCTGATAGGGGTTTTGAGGGCGATTACAGATTATTCTTATTGCTGTTTTATATCTGATATAGCAGTAGATAAGGAATATCAAGGGCGAGGAATTGGAAAGACATTAATTAATAATTTGAAGAACAAGCTTGGTAATGAAGAAATTCAGTTCGTTTTAACATCAGCCCCTATAGCGGTTGAATTTTATGAGAAGATAGGATTTGAAAGAGCGGATAAAGCATTTGTAATAAAGAGGCTAAAGAATACATAAATGCTGGATTATTCGAGGAAGCTTGCGACATCATCTACCACCGCATTCACGCTGCGGAGCCTGACGGCTCCTTGGTCCGCAAGGGGAATATCGAGGAAGCGGAATCAGTGGACAACCCTGCACCGGCTAAGATAAGAGCTATCTAAGTCGGTGAGGGTTCGTGAATGCAAGAGACGTTAACTGAAATCGGCTAAAAGAAGAAGACGAGGAGGAGCAAAATGATAGTTACACCAAATTATCATTTTAACGGAGACTGTAAAGAGGCAATTGAGCTATATCAAAGAGCTTTTGACGGTAAACTTATTATGATCATGTATTATCGAGATGCTGATCCAGAAGATACATCTATTGAAAGCTTATCAGATGAAGAAAAAAACTATGTGTATCATGCAGAAATGATGATAGGAACACAACGTTTTATGTTTTCGGATCATATAAACGAAATTCCAAAAGGTCAAAACATATCAATTGTAATTACCTTTGAGTATCCATCTGAAGTCGAAAATGCCTACAATATATTAATTGATGGTGGCAAGATAATTCAACCGATATGTGAAACAACATATAGCAGTTGCTTTGCATCTTTAGTGGACAAATATGGAATGAGATGGGAACTAATGACCGAGAACAAAGCATAACGTTATTCCACCGATGACATGTCAGTGCAATTTTATCTGTGAAAGTAATTCGAGGAAGAGCCGACATCAGTTAACACCGCATTCACGCGGCGGGCCGCCCTTCGGGCGACCCTTGGTCGCCAGTGGTATTTCGGGGAAGCGGAGTCAGGCGACAACCCTGCATCGGCTAACTGCAGTCGCAGCCGGACCCTTCAGGTCCTTAAGCCGATGAGGGTTCGTGAATGCAAGAGACGTTAGATGAAATTACCGAAAAGATAAGAGGAGCAAAAAAAGATAATGGCAAATACAATTTCAATGCCAGAAGGACAGAAACATTTAGTTGAATCGATTTCTATGTCTAATGGACTGACAGCTGTATTTATAGAACTACTTGTAATAAGCGGGTCAATAGTTACTCAAACAAATCGTGAGCGAGAACTCATAATCTGGTTGGCCCAACATGACCAATCTATTGTTGGGATTGGAACAATTGGTTTTGATATTGATGAAATGCCGTGGACTTTGGATTATTTTGATCAAGAAAAAGATTTTTTAATTCGAACAATAACTTCAGCAATAAATGGTTTGGGTTGGTCTCGACTAGGATACGAACCTCGAAAGGATTGGATCATTGAACAACTTGAACACTTTCAGCTAATGATCAGCACATTTGATAAACAATTTGTAAATGAGACCCAATATAGAGAATGGTCAGAGATTGAGGAAAATGATGATAATCCTACAATACCATTGTGTAATAACGGAATTTAACTAATGACTATTTTGGGTTAATCAAGATGTCGGTAACTTCATCTAACGTTCTTGCATTCACGAACCCTCACCGGCTTAGATAGCTCCTATCTTAGCCGGTGCAGGGTTGTCCGCTGAATCCGCTCCCTTGTAAATGCTTCTCGTGGACCGAGGGGCGTATGCCCCGATGCGTGAATGCGGTGTTAGACGAAGCTCTTGACCTCATTGAATAACTTTCATGTGGTTTTTAATTATCAGTTTTATATGCTCTACTATTTCTTCCTTTCCTTGAGTCCCATCTATTACGAAATTCGAGTCAGATCTAACTGTATTTAACATTGCTAAGTATGCTTCCCTTGCTCCAGACAAATAAGATTGCATATCAAACATAATATCTTCAGGTGTCGAATTACTATAATCCCTCAAAATCCGTCTCGCCATTGCCACATCAAGCGGTGTATCAATAAAGATTGTTAAGTCAATAAAATCGTTCATTCCTGTGTTTAAATACGAAAATGGATAATCAAGGAAAATGTAATCGTATCGGGTTTTCGTACTATCTAATATAGCTTTTAAATCGTTTATTAAAGGGTCAAGTTTCCACTCATTGTGATCTGCTCCACGATGCACCCACTCAACCAAGTTATCCGGACCTTCAAAATCATAATCATCGAAATACAGTGCTATGGAATTCTCAATCTTTTTATTAAGAAGGTTAATTATAGTGGTCTTTCCACCGCCAGATACTGCAGCAATAGCTATAATAAAAGGTTTCTTCAAAATATCCTCCTTGAGAATGTAATATTGAATATGATTTTTGTAGTTTTTCCAAGAGTTTCGTCTAACACCGCATTCACGCATCGGCCCAGCTAGCGCTGTCCCTCGGTCCGCAAGAAATATTTCGAGGAAGTTGATTCAGCGGACAACCCCGCACCACCTAACCGCATCGCGGCCAGGAAACCGGGAGACTAAGATAAGAGCTATCTAAGTGTCCCGGTTTCCTTTAAGGTGGTGGGGGTTCGTGAATGCAAGAGACGTTAGATGAAACCTGCGAAAAACATTTAAACACACATATATAAATAAAAGGAGCAAAAGAATGAGCCCACCTAAGCATATCCTTTCTGCTGCAGCTATTGTTGTAAATGATAAGAATGAATTATTACTTATTAAAGGACCAAGAAGGGGCTGGGAGATGCCGGGTGGTCAAGTAGAAGAAGGAGAATCCTTAAGTCAAGCTGCAATAAGAGAAACAAAAGAAGAATCTGGAATCGATATAGAAATTATCAAATTCTGCGGAATATTTCAGAACATAGGGAATTCAATTTGTAACACTTTATTTTTAGCGAAGCCAATTGGTGGTGAATTAACTAAAACATCTGAAAGCTTGGATGCAGGCTTCTTCCCGATTCAAGAAGCACTTAACAAAGTAGAATGGAAAGATTTTAGACAAAGAATTGAGTATTGTTTAAGATCTGAAATGCAACCTTTTTGTGTTGAGTTTATGGATAATAAGAATATTTGAAGGTATCTCTAGAAGTCGCAGGCATCATCTAACACCGCATTCAGGCTGCGGGTCGGCTACGCCGCCCCTTGGTCCGCCAGAAGTAGGGGAAGTCGATTCACAACGGAGCGGATTCAGTAGCAGGGAAGCAGATTCAGCGAACAACCCTGCACCGACTAACCGCGTCGCGGCCGCTCACTACGTTCGCTTAAGTCGGTGAGGGTTCGTGAATGCAAGAGACGTTATCTGAAACCGTAAAAAAACTATATAAAGTAGGTAGACTCAATGAAGATTAAATTAAAAGAACTAAGTGTAGACGACGGCCTGGATGTCTTTGAGATGATTAAAGAGATTGGTTTAGGAGAGAACGGATTTACAACTAATTTTCCAGAACATAATTTTGAAGAATTTAAAGGCAGTTTATCAGGTTTAGTTGAGAAGTCGAAAGGTATCAACCTTCCTGAAGGATATGTCCCTCAAACGATTTATTGGCTCTATGTTGACGATAAACCTGTGGCCTATGGAAAGTTAAGACACGAATTAACTGAGAAATTAATGGAGTATGGTGGCCATGTTGGTTATATTGTAAGGCCAAGTGAAAGAGGTAAAGGTTTCGGTAAGCTTTTCCTTTATGAATTGATTAAAGCAGCCAAAGCTAAGGGAATAGATAAATTATTAATTACATGTGATGAAGATAATGTTCGGTCCAGGAAGGTAATAGAAAGAAATAATGGAAAGCTCAATACAGTAAACAATGGAATTTGTCGTTACTGGATAGAAATATAATTGTGGGAATCTCGAAGAAGTAGCGGCATCAGATAACACCGCATTCACGCATCGGGGCTGCCGCCCCTCGGTCTGCGAGCAGCATTTTCTGAAGTAGCTGAATCAGCGGACAACCCTGCACCGACTAAGCGCATCGCGCCCGGCCCTACGGGCCTTAAGTCGGTGAGGGTTCGTGAATGCAAGAGACGTTATAGGAAATTTTGCGTAAACCTATATATAAATCCGAAGGAGGCAATCGTTTCTGATATTTTTTGACATTGATCAAACCCTTTTAGATTTTAAGGGAGCAGAGAGAGCAGCAGTCGAGGCTTAGGTGGAACAATGGTCATTGCTGCATTTCATGGGTTTATACTTGCATTGGGATTAATACTTCCATTAGGTGTCCAAAATTTTTTTGTTTTTTCTCAAGGAGCTACAAGAAAGAATATTATTAATGTTATGCCAGTAGTTGTAACCGCATCAATTTGCGACACCTTATTAATCCTCTTGGCAGTCCTTGGTGTGTCATTAATAATAATGAGTTTTGTTTGGTTAAAATCCTTTTTAATTATTGCTGGATTCACCTTTTTAATTTACATGGGTATTGTAACCTGGAGGAGTGTTAAAACAAAAATAGTGATAAGAATAATGAAATTGAGAATCTAAGCATTCCCAAAGTTGTTGGATTTACAATTATGATTTCTTTACTTAATCCTCACGCAATATTAGATACAATTGGAGTAATAGGTGTAAGTTCTTTGAAATACGAAGGATATCAAAAGATAGCGTTTGTTACATCGTGCATAACAGTATCCTGGTTGTGGTTTGCATCAATAGCATTACTAGGAAGGTATGTTGGAATAAAAGATAGGGCAGGAAAATTAACTAAAGTTATTAATAAAGTATCGGCATTGGTGATGTGGTTAGCCGCTATATATCTATTGAAGATATTTTGAAGGCTATTCAAAGAAGACAGTGACTTCTGCTAACACCGCATTCACGCATCGGGCCTAACGGCCCTTGGTCCGCAAGGAGCAATTTCGATGAAGCAGATTCAGCGGACAACCCTGCACCGGCTAAGATAAGAGTTATCTAAGCCGGTGAGGGTTCGTGAATGCAAGAACGTTATGTGAAATTACTGCAGAATAGGGAGAACCATTTAATCATTCCCTTTCCTTAAAGAATGAAGGTGAATAATTATAGAAATACATAAAGTTAATGGCCTTACTATTGAGAATCTCAATGAAATGCTACATGAGAGCAAGCAAGAAGGATTTAGATTTATACAACGGTTGATCGATGATTATCAAAGCGGGGAAAATAGATTTGATCAGCCAGGTGAGGCCATATATGTCTGTTATATAAAGTCAAGATTAGTTGGGGTTTGCGGCTTGAATCGGGACAAAGATTTGGGCCAAAGCCGCGTCGGACGTTTACGAAGATTTTATGTGCTGCCCGAATATAGAAGACAAGGGATCGGTCGAAGATTAATTGAAGAAATCCTAGAATCCGCTAAAGGATATTTTGACGTTTTGCAGTTGAGGACAGATTCGGAAGAAGCGGATCGGTTTTATCAATCCATGGGGTTTATTAAGACAGAAAGTATGGGGAACGCTACACATTATTTACATTTAGGGCACCAGCGATAAGATTGAAAGCAAGATTATTACGTAGCATATTCGGAGACGGCAGTAACTTCACATAACACCGAATTTACGCATCGGTACTAACGCCCCGTGGTCCGCGAGAAGTATTTTCTAAAGTAGCTGATTCAGCGGACAACCCTGCACCGATTAAGCGCATCGCGCCCGGCCCTACGGGCCTTAAGTCGGTGAGGGTTCGTGAATGCAAGAAAGTTATATGAAATCAGCGCAAAAGCATATAAAGAAATAGTAATTTCATCACTATCGTAAATTACGAATGAAAAAATAAATCAATGGAGGTTATCTTCTCGATGGATTCTGCTAATAAATGCACTATTTTGTTACTTGGTACATATCATATGGGCAATCCTGGATTAGATATGCATAATGTTAAATCTGAGGACGTCTTAGCACCAAAACGACAAATAGAAATACAAGAGGTTGTCGATAGACTTAAATTATTTAATCCAACCAAAATTGCTGTTGAAGCACTGGCAGATGAAGATGAGGCGCTTAATACTCAGTTTCTCTCATATTTGTCAGGTGAATTTACTCTCGGTGCAAATGAAATTCATCAATTAGGTTTCCGTACTGCGGCAGAACTCGGTCATCACAGAATATATCCTGTCGATTGGAATGAATGGATTGGAGGTGTAGCATTAGGGCATGTTTATGAATATGCACAATCGTACATACCTGAGCTCTATCAACAGCTCTATTCAAATGGTCAGGAAAGAGTAGAAGCCGCTCAGAAGTCAATGAAAGTACAAACAATAAAAGATCTTCTACTAGCAGGTAATTATCCTGACGCTTTACGAAGGGACCACGAAACTTACATGACTGTTGCACGAGTTGGAGATGGCAAAAACAATATAGGAATTGATTGGCTCTGTAATTACTGGTATCGTCGGAACCTAATCATTTATGCTAATATTTCTCGAATATCATCACCTGAAGATAGAATCCTTGTGATTTATGGTTCTGGACATATCTACTTGCTTACACAATTTATTAAAGAAAGTGGCCTTTTTTCACTGGAATCGGTAGAAAAATATCTAGGTGGATCCCAACTTACGGGCAAAAACTGATGAATTTCGAGGAAGGCACTGACATCCTATAACACCGCATTCACGCATCGGGCCAGCTGCGCTGTCCCTCGGTCCGCGAGAAGAATTTTCAAGGGGGCGGATTCAAAGGGGGCGGATTCAACGGACAACCCTGCGAACCTAACTGCGCAAGCGCAGCNCGAGAAGAATTTTCAAGGGGGCGGATTCAAAGGGGGCGGATTCAACGGACAACCCTGCGAACCTAACTGCGCAAGCGCAGCCAGGCCTACCGGCCTCAAGGTTCTCGGGTGCGTGAATGCAAGAGACGTTATCGGAAATTCGGGAAAACCTTTGAATAATATAAACCAAACATTTGTTCTATCTTTTTAAGGGATCAAATGGTATAATTTAGGGTAAGTACAATTAAATCTTGAGTGGGAGTTGCTCCCTTCGAAAGGAGGTGAGCAACGAGTTG
>NZ_JAEMXM010000047.1 GCF_016482785.1 Paenibacillus alkalitolerans
AAATATGATTATGTCATCGGCGGTATGCTTTGGACGGGGATCGATTATTTGGGCGAATCGATGGGATATCCGTCCAAAGGATGGTCGGGTTCCTTGTTCCGGACAAATCATGAGCGTAAGCCGATGTCCTGGCTCTATCAAAGCTACTGGTCAGAGGAACCCATGGTATATATGGCGGTAATGGACTATTCTTTGCAAGATGAAGGAACTAAAGAACACTGGGATGCCCCAAGATACGCAAGCCATTGGAACTTTCCCCAGTTTAACAAGGCGGTCATTCCATATATGATCGCAACGAATTGTGAAGAAGTAACCATTGAGCTGAACGATAACCCGATTTATGTAAAAAAACCATGCTCCTATCCGAATCGAATGATCACAGGCTATCTGCCGTATAAACCGGGAACCGTAACGGTAAGGGGCTTCATCAACGGCAAAGAGGCATGCCAGTATACGTTAAAAACAGCAGGGCCTGCCGTCAGCCTTGACTTTGATTGTAAAGAAATCAATCTGGAAGCAAATGAGGGTTATGAAAAGCTATTCACCGTTCGGGCAAAAGACCGGGAGGGAATACCAGTATTCCGCGAAAGTGCAAAGGTCGCCTTCAGCGTGAATGGACCGGCAGAACTCATTGGTGTGGATAATGGCGATCTCTGTTCAAGCGAACCATACGACAATCATGCGATGCATATGTATCATGGATGTGTCAGTACCGTGATTCGGCTTACAGGTGAACAAGGGAGAGTCGTAATATCCGCGGCTTCAGAAGGTATGCATCCTGCCATGATGGTTATTCATGTGAATTAGCGCAGATAGCGATTGTATCCAGTTGGACTCAACGCTGCTTCCACAGCAAGCTGACACACGGCTTGCTTGAAGGAAGCAGTTTTTTTAATCTCCTTTCCAACGTGGTCATGCCAGAATCCGTACATTGAGTCATCTGTTTTGCTTGTGCTACGATGAAATGTAAGACATTTTACATCAAGGGATTACTGGGATTTTGACCTGGCGAAAGTTGAGTTAGAAAATGATGCGGGAGGCACAATATGCTTAAGGTTTTAGTGGCAGAAGACGAGCCTTGGATCAGAGCGGCCATTGTAGAGATGGTAGAGGATTTCGGCCATGATATTAAAGTCGTAGGCGACGCTACGAACGGCATAGAAGCATGGCACATGATTCAGCAACTGTGGCCGACTGTATTGATAACGGATATTATGATGCCGGAGATGGACGGTCTGGAACTGGTGCGGAACATCTCGGAGAATAAAATCCCGATGGCGGTCATTATCATCAGCGGATATGAAAATTTTCAATACGCGCAAAGAGCAATCAGTTACGGGGTCAATGAATATCTGCTTAAGCCTGTAAAACGGGAAGAACTTCAGGACGCTCTGTTCGAAGTGATGGGGAAATTGACGGAAATCGAGAAAATGAACCATTATTTGATTAAAATCCAGACGTATTTCGATACGATCAACGATATTGACCCGGCAGGGGGCATGAACCGCCTGTATCAACTTATTGACAATATCCGCACGATCAAACATGTAAACTACGGCGCTTATTTGAGCTTGCTCCGGATTGTGGAATCAAAGATCAGCTCCCTGTTGAACAGCATCGAAGCGGAGCATTCCTTGATGTCTCACTTTAGCGGGGTTCCGGATCAGGAAATTAGGCAGCATCTGGGTAAATTGGCGGAATATTGGTTTATCCACCCGGAACGCAATAAAAAGGATTTCAAACTTATCATTAAATCGGCATGCGATTTCATTCATGCCCATTACCAGGACGATCTTACACTGACACAAATGGCGGAGTATACGAATGTAAGCATCTCCCATTTCGGTTCGCTGTTTAAGAGGTATACCGGAGAGTCGCTCATTGCTTATATTAACCAGGTACGGGTGGAGAAGGCGAAGGAAATGCTTCGGAACTCAAACGATAAAATCTACTTGATCGCGGAAAAGGTCGGTTTTTCAAGCCAGCCGTATTTTATACGGGTGTTCAAAAATGTGACGGGAATGTCCCCGAATGAATATCGAAAGAGTATGGGGATATGAATATGAAGCAGCTGTTCCAACGTCTGTCCTTAAGACAGAAAATCGTCGCCAGCTTTATCAGTATCGCATTGGTCGCCGTACTATCCATGAACTATATCTCTCACTTCTACTACAGCCGGGCGACGCAGCAGGATTTTTACAATATCGCCGAAACCACGACGGTCGGTCTGAATCATCAGTTCGAAATTTATATTCAACAGATTGCCAGATCCACCTACGCCATGAACGCGGGTGTGCTGAGTTATTCAAGCATACTGCAGCGGCAGAACGCGAGCTTGATTCAGGATTGGCTCAGGGGCGATTCGACGATGAGTTCGGAACATCGTTACATGATCAGGGAAATTCTCAACAAGTATATTGCGTTTAATTATCCCGAGATCGAGGATATTTATCTGATGTCGCAGGATCGGAGAGTTTTGCAGGCGTCGGGCTCAACCGCGGATATCCAATTGGCAAGACTTCCGTGGTACGGGCGGCCCCTGAATACAAAACTGGAAATATTCCCGACGTTCTACGAGGACAGTCGGGCCATTCCGCTCGTTGCAGTTGCCATTCCAATCTTTGACGTGAAAGACACCACCCTTTCGGGCCGGCTCGTATTGCATATGAGACTGACCGAAATCAAGAATATGATTGGAAATATGCGGATAGGCGATACCGGCTACATCTTTATGGTTTCCTCGGACAGGAGAATCGTATACCACCCCGGCGAGGACATGCTCGCTTCCCCAATCGAGGAAACCGAGCTTTCATGGCTTGCGTTGGACAAGCCACACTCCCTTCAGACATGGCGTGGCAAGCAGTATCTTGTTTCCTACAGCATTTCCGAACTGACCGGTTGGAAGACGATTGCGTTGGTGCCTCTGAAGGAGATGGCCACCGGTCTGCAAATCGCGCAGATATCCGCCATTGTCGTGATGGGTCTGCTCATCCTGCTCATCATGATTGCGGTGCCGATCGCTGCAAATCGCATCACCCGACCGATGATCCAACTGAAACAAGCGATGGAAAAGCTGCAGACCGGCGATTTAACCGTACGAGCGCCCGTCACTCCGGGGAGCGACGAGATACAGTTGCTGAGTGTAAGCTTCAATCGTATGGCCGGACGGCTGAATGAGCTCGTAAATACGGTATACAAAATGGAGCTTAAAGAAGCCCAGACGCAGCTGCTTCAGAAGGAAGCGACGATTCATGCGCTGCAAAATCAAATCAACCCGCACCTCTTGTACAACACGCTTGATATCATCAAAAGTATCGCTTATCTGGAGGGGGCCCCCAAGATCGAAAAGATGGCGGAAAATTTGGCATCGTTATACAGGTTTACGGCAAAGCTGGACCAGTCGGAGATTAGTCTTGCAGAGGAATTGGATCAGCTCCAGCGATACCTCGAGATTATCCACATTCGGTTTGCCCGGCATTTCCAAAGCAAGGTTTATGTGGACGATAAATATAAGCACGCGCGCATCATCAAGCTTTCTATACAGCCGATCGTCGAGAATGCTGTGAAATATGCGGTTGAGCCACGTAATGGGAAGGCCGCTGTCATGGTCAGCGCGTATCCCGAAGGAAATGACTTGATTATCGAGATTGCGGACAATGGATCCGGAATCGATGACATGGTTCTGCAAAATCTGAAAGATCGGCTGACGATGATTACCGAACAGCCGAATCATGCAGTGAAAGCGTCTGACTCGCTCGGGCTTACAAATGTGCATAATCGGTTGGTGCTTTATTACGGCAAAGAATATGGAGTCTATATCCATTCCTTCCCGAATCAGGGAACGGTCATTTCGGTAAGGATCCCGTTCATAAGAAAAGATAACATTTCGTGAGATTGTACAATTTTCAGAGGCGTGAGAGGATATAAGATTAACAATGTAAGATAAAACGAACCATAAGGGGAGTATCACGATGAAGCTTTTGAAAGTGGTTACATTGTTATTCCTGTCTCTCAGCCTGGTCGTCGGTTGTTCCACCGGCAACAGCGGCGGAAGTGCGACGAAGGAAAACACGTCAACAAACACGGGTGAAGCCCAAACATCTGAACCGGTGAAAAATGAAAAGAAGATCCCGATTACGATCGCTACACAGTATTGGAGCGGCGGGAAATGGACGGATGATCACGCGACCATTAAGTATTTGAACGAGAAATTCAATGTCGACATCAAGCTGCAGCTCATTAACGGACCAGAATATAATGAAAAGTTTAAGGTTATGGCAGCCTCCGGTGATCTTCCGGACATTTACAGATCCTACGGAGCCGACTTTCTGAGTTGGTCCTCTGAAGGCGCATTCGCAGATTTGAGCGGAGTATGGGCGAAATACCCGAATCTGAATAAGGCATTCCCGCTCGACAGCGAAGCGATGAAGCTGCTGAATCCGGAAGGGAAGCTATACGGGATCCCGAGTATTTCCTGGGTCGCGCGGGACACGGTACAAATTCGCAAGGATTGGTTGGATAACCTTGGCATACCGCTTCCCACTGAAGATGAGTTTACGGTCGACAAGTTTTATGAAATCGCTAAGGCGTTTGCGACGCAGGACCCCGACCAAAACGGCGTTAACGGCGACACGACCGGCATGATTATGACCCCGCAGGTCCGGAATGCGTTCGGCATTGCAAGTGATTGGATGGAGAAAGACGGAGAGCTGATCCCGCGTCATACGCAAGTAGAGGAGTATAAGGCTTATCTTGCTTTCATGAAGAAGGCTTACGACGAGAAGGTACTGGATCAAGACTTTGTCATTCGCAAAGGGAATGAAATTGATGAAATGAGGTTGGGCAACAAGTTAGGGCTGTTCCACTATCATAACGCCTACCATGTCCTCCAAGAGGATATCAAGAAGGCCAACCCGGGCTTGAATGCGGAGATTGTGCCGATGGCTCCGCCGATCGGACCGACGGGTGTCCGAGGAAACACTGCCGAAAGGACGGGCATGCTAAAGGTGGTCATTAACGCGAAGGCGGATGAGGAGAAGATCGATCGGATTTTGCAAATTTTCGATTGGTGGGTCACCGATGAAGGCAGTTCGATTATGAAGAATGGTATTGAAGGCATCGACTACACGAAGAATGCCGACGGCACCTATCAAGTTACTGAGCAGTGGGAAGACAACCATCCGCGCTATTTGAACAGCAACCTGTTTAAACGCCCTGGCACTGATTTCATTGTCTACCTCTGGTCGGAACAGGAAGATATCGACCGTCATAATGCCTATGAGGAACTCGCAAAGAAATATATCGTGCAGGATTCAGCGTTTAGATTCACATTCTACTCGGAAGCGTATAAGGATCAATGGGCTGGTTTGGACACCAAGTTTGAACAAGCAGTTGTACAGATTATTGTTGGCGACAAGCCGATCGAATATATCGAACAAGCTTCCAAGGAATGGCTGGCAGGCGGCGGCGAACAAATTATTAAAGAAATCAACGAAGCAGCCAAGAAATAACGTCTCTCACGAGTTTGGTTTGAATCAGGCCGCAACCTCACGTGCGGCCTGTTCTAATCTTGGCGCTTGTGCTGCGGCACTATAGAAGGGAGCTTGGAGAGAATGAATCAGTCCACTACACTTGCGCAGTCCGTTGGATCCGAAAGGATACCTTCGGCGAATAAAAGAAGGGATTATCTGAAGCGCGCTTTCCCGTTTTATTTGATGATCTTCCCGGGATTGTTGGTTTTCCTCGTTTTTCGCTACGTACCGATGTTCGGTGTGTTCATCGCATTTAAGAAATACTCGCCGTTTCGAGGCGTCTGGCAGAGCGAATGGATCGGGATCAAAAATTTCGTCCGCCTCTTTACGGAACAAGACTTCTTGCTTTTGTTAAAAAACACATTGTACCTGAACCTGCTGGATACGATCATCGCTTTCCCTTTTACAATCATGGTTGCGCTTTTGCTCAATGAAGTGAGAAAAAAATATGTTAAGAACTCGATTCAAACCATATTATATGCGCCGCATTTTTTATCCTGGGTCGTGATCGTCGGGATCACGATGTTGTTCCTGCGTACACAAGATGGCGGAGTGAACGTCCTCCTCAATGCTTTAGGGTTTGACAGCATCAATTTCTTTGCAGACCCGGGGAGTTTCCGCTCCATTTGGTTATTCCATAATATATGGCAAGGCGCCGGTTGGGGCGCGATTATCTATTTGGCGGCGATTGCGTCGATCGATCCGGCATTGTATGAGGCCGCGACAATGGACGGCGCCAGCAAGCTTCGTCAGATGTGGCATATTACTTTGCCGTCGCTCAGAACAGTCATTGTGATTATGTTTATTTTGCGGCTCGGTAATTTTATCGATGTTGGCTTCGAGCATATTTTCTTGCTGCAAAATCCGTTGAATCTCCAAGTGTCGGACGTATTCGAGACGTATGTGTACCGCATAGGTCTCGTGCAGGGTGACTTCAGCTACTCGACCGCGGTCGGATTGTTTAAATCCGTTGTTGGACTCGTGATGATCGTCGCCGCCAATACGATCGCCAAGCGGCTCGGAGAGGAGGGGGTCTACTAATGGTGAAACATATGTCGAAGGGCGATCTGGTTTTCACGGTCTTCGTATACGCCTTCTTGATCGTCTTCACGCTGTTGATCCTGTTTCCCTTGTTATATGTCGTGTCAACATCGTTCGCGCCGGCGGGGGACTATTACACGCGAGGCTTCTTCCTCTTCCCGAGCAACTGGACGATCGAAGCCTATCAATATTTGATGCACAACCCCAGTTTCGTCAGCGCGTTCAAGAGCTCCGTCGTCATTACTGTCTTCGGAACCATCATCAATATGACGTTGACCTGTTTGATGGCATATGGATTGTCGGAACGCTGGCTCAAAGGCCGATCGGTGATTAATTTTTTGATCCTGTTTACGATGCTATTCTCCGGCGGTCTCATCCCAACGTACCTGGTCGTATCGGGGCTTCATCTTGTCGATACGTATTGGGCGCTCTGGCTGCCGGGTGCCGTAAGTGCGTTTAGCGTAATCGTCATTCGCGGCTTCTTCACATCCCTTCCTTATGAACTTAAGGAATCTGCTCGGATGGACGGATGCGGGGAGTGGAGATTGTTCGGAACCATCATCATCCCTTTGTCCAAGCCTGTGATTGCCACGTTTACCTTGTTTGGTATTGTGGGGAACTGGAACACCTATTTTTCGGCTGTGATTTATTTGAACGACAGTTCGAAATGGCCGCTGCAGGTATTTTTAAGACAGATGTTAATCCTTGACGACGAAAAAATCGGTGAACTCATCGAACCGATATTTCCGTACACCCCGGCGGCGCGTATGGCGGCGATCCTGATCACGGCATTGCCATTGCTGGTCATTTATCCGTTCCTGCAGAAGTATTTCAACAAAGGCATGTTCATCGGATCGCTTAAGGGATAAGGAGCAGCGATGGATATAGTCAAAATGCAAAAAATCAGCAAAGGCTGTGATGGATATCATGTGCAGAGTTGAGACAAAGATGATGGATGGCTGGGAGTTTACATTACAAAAGCCGGAAGACCCAAACTTCAAGCCCGTTAAGCTTCCTCACGATTGGGCCATTCATGCTCCAATCAATAGAGACATGAAGCAGGGAACAGAGCAAGGATTTAGAGACCGATGGGGAATCGGGTGGTACAGACGAAATCTTGTACTCGAAGAGCTCAAAGCGGATACTGTTTACCAATTGCAATTTGACGGCGTTTATGAGAACAGCACGGTATGGGTGAATGGTCAAGAAGTTGGTGGTCAAAAGTACGGGTATTCAAGATTTACCCTGGATATTACTGAATGCATTCATGAAGGGGACAATCAGATCCTGGTCAAGGTAGACAACACTTCTTTTCCCGCAGACCGATGGTATTCCGGAGCAGGGATATACAGAACCGTCAAGTTGATTGAATGTTATAAGAATCACCTCAATCCGGAAGACATTCAAGTGAAAACCGCCATTCAGGGCGATACGGGCGTCATTACCATAATGACCGGAGTCACCTCTTTGGTAAAAGCATGTATTTCAGATGAAAATGTGCGTTATACAGGTNGATACGGGCGTCATTACCATAATGACCGGAGTCACCTCTTTGGTAAAAGCATGTATTTCAGATGAAAATGTGCGTTATACAGGTGAATCTGAAGACGGAATGATCTGTATCGAAATACCAAATGTAAAGCTATGGAGTCCTGAACAGCCCCATTTATATCCATTGGAATTGTCCCTTTATGAAGGGGATGAAATTGTTGACACGGTTGAATTGAAAATTGGTGTCAGAGAAATCAAGATGGTTGCCGGTAAAGGGATGTTTATCAACGGCAGAATGATAAAGGTGAAGGGGCTGTGTATCCACCAAGACGCAGGCTGTTTGGGAATTGCCGTACCGCCGGAAATTTGGAGAGAGCGGCTTATCAAGTTTAAAGAAATTGGATGCAATGCCGTTCGACCGTCACACCATATCTTTGCATCGGAATTCCTGGATCTATGTGATGAATTAGGATTTCTTGTCTATGAGGAACCGTTTGACAAATGGACAGG
>NZ_JAEMXM010000048.1 GCF_016482785.1 Paenibacillus alkalitolerans
CCGACTTAAGCGAACGTAGTGAGCGGCCGCGATGCGGTTAGACGGTGCAGGGTTGTCCGCTGAATCCGCTTCCCCGAAAATGCTTCTTGCGGACCGAGGGCCTTCAGGCCCGAAGCGTGAATGTGGTGTTATGAGAAGTCATTGCCTTCCCCGATTAACCCCAGAAAAGTCCTCTATTGTCCTTATCTACTATCTTCAATTGTTTTTCAAAATCTTCATCAGGTTTAATATCTTCTACCCAATGCCACTTATCTTTACTGTCCCTCCAATAGACTTTCCATTTGTTTTGATCCAATCTAAATTGAGCGATATCTAGTTGAGTCCATCCTTCACCAACATACGCGGGTCTTTCTTCGAATAACGTTACATTATTTCCTCTTATCTTGAATGTCATTTTTATTTGATTTTGAAGGTGTTTTGGAATTTTTGTTTCAACGTACTTTTCCATAATTTTTGTTACTCTGGTTTTTGTAAAATCGTCCACTTTTCTTCCTCCAACTATGTACTATTAAATGTCTTGCAATGATTTCTCATAACGTTCTTGCATTCACGAACCCTCACCGGCCTAGATAGCTCCTATGGCCAGTGCAGGGTTGTCCGCTGAATCGGCAACACCGAAAATGCTTCTTGCGGACCGAGGCCGTCAGGCCCGATGCGTGAATGCGGTGTTATAGGATGTTTGCGCCTTCCCCGAATTACTTAAACAATTGATCCTTAAGTTCTTTCAAGCTAGATATCGTTATTACTCCAGTCCCTTCATCAGATAAATTATCTCGATTAATCCATATACCCTTCATGTTATATGTACCACATCCTAATATATCTACTTTCAGGTTGTCTCCCACATAAAAACTTTCTTCAGGCCTTACACAAGCTTCGCGGCAAGCAAATTCAAATATGAATGGATCAGGTTTTGCTTTCCCTACTCTTCCAGAAGTAACCACTACTTCAAAATAGTCATAAATGCCTAACTTCTCCAGTTTCTTTTTCTGTTGAATCTCATCACCGTTTGAAATGATTCCCAATCTAAAGCCTTTCAAGCTATCTAAACAAGAAAGAACGTCATCGAACGCACGCCAACTGTCCTCAAAATATTCTACATACCGATCAAATACCTGAATAGCTCTTTGATCCGAAACGTATTCTCCAGTGGTTTCATATAAATCCTTCACTCGATTGATTCTTTGTTGTTCAAAAGTACACTCACACTGAAGATACTTTTTGAAATGCTCTTCTCCAATCTCTTGCCAAGAGCGATAAAAATCGTGTTTTGAAAACCGGGATTTCGAGAATAATTCTTCGTATAATGCTTCGACTGCTGCTCTCTCTGCTCCCTTAAAATCTAAAAGGGTTTGATCAATGTCAAAAAATATCAAAAGCGAGTACCTCCTTCGGATTTATATTAAGTTTGCGCAAATTTCCTATAACGTTCTTGAATTCACGAACCCTCACTGGCTTAAGGCGACCATCGGGAGCCGGGTCCGACGGACTTAGCCAGTGCAGGGTTGTCTGCCTGATTCCGCTTCCCCGAAATTCCTCCGGCAGACCAAGGGCGACAGCCCGAAGCGTGAATGCGTTGTTATATGAAGTGTGGCGGCATCTTTGAATTTACTTTCAAAAGTTATTATTTAGTTTCTTCCTTAATATACGGTGTCAAATCTTTGCCTTTATAATTGTTGGAATCTAGTTTTAGATAGAACTTGCTACCTGAATTCTCTTTATTCATAAAATCCAAATAAAACATATCCATTTTATTATCTTCTTTAGCGATCCATTCCAGAATATTTAATGCAACTTCTGAAATTCTTGTTTGGTTATATCGCTCGGGTCAATTAAAGTAATCCAAAAATAATCTTTTCGGGTCGAGAATTGATTATCGGTCATAATATTTACTCTAACTTCGCTTTTTATTCTTGAAATTCAGATTTAAATTTGGATTTAAGATATTCGCTTAACTTCCTGTTGTAAAGTTCTTCTGTTCTTGAATCTCTTAAAGATTTCAAATCATCTCTAACCAAAACATTAAAACTACTATTATTGACACTATTAACGGTTACTTCAAATGTAGAAAATGCTTTATTGTACGCATTAATTCGGATTGATTGTGTTTCTTTGATATTACTGTTGTTAAGATAATCACTTACAATTTCAATAATCCTATTATGCTTTGATTCTCCACTAAAGTGAGTGTCAATGATTTTAAACACGTAAATGCAAAGTGCTAACAAAACAATTACTCCAATAGTAATTACAAAAAAAACGAGAGACTTGCTTTTCATATTTTTCTCCTTTGTACTCTTTTTAATGGTTTTGCCACATTTCATATAACGTTTTTGTGTTCCTGACGTCGATTCCCCTTAGATAGCTCTTATCTTAGGGGAATCGATGTGTCTGCCTGAATTTTCTTCCTTGAAATACTTCGGGCAGACCGAGCGGCGGCAGCCGCGAAGTAGGAACACGTTGTTAGCTGATGTCAAACGGCATCCCTGAACTTACATACAATTATGTTTGAAATACTTACTTCATTTAAGCTTGTTCAATAAATCATTGAACTTTTCATGCCATTCTTTATGAGTTATCCATTTGATATCTTGATTGTCCCCATTGTATCGAGGGACAATATGAAAATGGATATGAAAAACATCTTGTTGGGCTTCTGAACCTGAACTATTAATAATTTGAACATGCTTAATTCCCAGCTTTTCGTTATATAATGTTACAACCTTCTTCACAACTGACATTACGTTTAGTAAATCATTCTCAGTAATATCAAAAATGTTCTCATAATGCTGCTTAGGGATGACTAACGTATGAAATTCATTGACAGGATTAATATCCAGGAATGCATGAGCATGTTCATCTTCATATACCTTCCATGATTTTGCTTCTCCGTTGACAATCTTACAAAATATGCAATCATTCATATTAGGCATCCCTTTCATTTTTGAATTCTACCTGATTTACTTTTTTTCTATTTTTCCGTTGATTTCAGCTAACGTTTCCGTGTTCACGACGTCCCACCACCCTAAGCGAACGAAGTGAGCGGCCGCGATGCGGTTGGGTGGTGCGGATGTGTCGCCTGAATCCTCTTCTCTGAAATGCCTCCCGGCGACCGAGGCGGCTTGTCCGCCGATGCGTGAACACATTGTTATGTGATGTCACAGTCCTCTTCGATAAACCTACATAAATCTATTCTTTCCATATTCTTTTTACTTCTTTTAATTCTAGGTCTTCAAATTGCATTTTATAGATATCCGGTTTCTTTAATTGATCTAAGAAATCTAAGCCATAATTTGAATCAAAATGATTCATCATCAAAGTCATTACAAGACCGTGTGTTCCAATAGCAATTTTCTTCCCTTTGTGTTCTTTTATTATGGTTTTGAGTACTGCAATTGATCTATTCTGACAATCTGCGTTAGACTCGCCACCTGGTAAGGCATATTCGGGTTTGTTGAAGTTATTTCTAATATTAGACATTAAATCTTTATAAACATCTGCAGCAAAATAACGTTCCCTGAGATCTTCATATGTATTAATCTCTAAGTTTAAGTGCTGAGCCAATCCCTCAACACTCAATACGGCTCGAGAATATGGACTTGAAATTATGATGTCTATTCCTTCACCAATAAGTAACTTCGTTACTTTTTCAGCATCCGCCTTACCCTTTGCGGTGAGTCCTCTTGTTCTTTCATTTCCTTCATCGTATGGTGATTCGGCATGCCTAACCATATAAATTATGGTCTTCATACAAACCTCCTTGTGAAGCTTTCATAATATATTACTGTGATTTCACATAACGTCTCTTGCATCCACGAACCCTCACCGGCTTAGATAGCTCCTATCTTAGCCGGTGCAGGGTTGTCCGCTGATTCCGCTCCCTCGAATAATGCTTCCTGCGGACCGAGGGCCGTTAGGCCCGATGCGTGAATGCGGTGTTAACTGAAGTTGCTGCCCTCTTCGAGTTACATTNCCCTCGAATAATGCTTCCTGCGGACCGAGGGCCGTTAGGCCCGATGCGTGAATGCGGTGTTAACTGAAGTTGCTGCCCTCTTCGAGTTACATTACGCTGTCAAACCAAAATCAATATTAAAAATTGATTTCTTTAACATCAAACCTTTCCCCCTTTTTATAGTATTCAATTGTAATAATGCGGGATCTAAAATTAACTTCGTAATATATTCCCAATGCATATCTGCACACATGCTCAGGTAAAGTCTTACCATCAAAAGACCAAATGTCATCATAGCTGTCTTTTGTTAAAGCAATCAATCTTAATCTATCATCATCTTTTTGGTTTTGTTTTCTATTAGCTTTTTTCATCTCAATTGCAATTAAATTGTCTTGTTTGATATTGTTTCCTCGGCTGTGAACAATAAGATCACAATTAATTTTTACAATAACATCACCAGGGCCATGTATTGTTTTGACGAAAGTTTTTAATTTTCCATTTTTATTTCGATTAAACTCAACGTCTACTTTATATTCAGAAAACTCCGAGTCTTTAATAATATCGTTTAAGTGAAGCATTAACGCACCACAAAGCGTTCTTTCGGAAACCTTCAGATTAAATAATTCAAGATCACTTTGTAGAAAATTTTTATTTGCATTCTCAAATATTTCTATTAGCCTTGCAGACATTATTTACCCCCGTAAATGTAGTTCTTTATTTGTTGCAGCAATTTCAGTTAACGTCTCTCGCATTCACGAACCCCCACTGGCTTAGATAG
>NZ_JAEMXM010000049.1 GCF_016482785.1 Paenibacillus alkalitolerans
GCCCTCGGTCCGCAGAGGTATCTCGAGGAAGTGGATTCAGCCCTTAAGTCGGTGAGGGTTCGTGAATGCAAGAGACGTTATGCGAAAACCCTGAAGATTATAATTTTATACATATTCCGGAGGATTCGAATGTCTGATAACACAATTATTTACCTAGTAAGACATGGACAAACAGAATGGAACGTTCAACATAGGTTTCAGGGTCATATGGACTCCCCTCTAACAGAATTTGGTATTAGTCAAGCACAATGGTTAGGAGATGCACTTAGTGAAAATCAAATTGATCTTATTTTTTCAAGCACAAGTTTAAGAGCTTTGAAAACTGCGGAAATAATAAGAAGAGATAGGGAAGTTAGTATTACTAAATGTGATGATTTTAAAGAGATAAATCTAGGAGTCTGGGAAGGCCAGACACAGGAGACAGTAAAGGCAACATTTGAGGTACAATTTAATAACTTTTGGAATAACCCAAGGGAATTTCATGTTGAAAATAGTGAAACGTTTATTGATGTACGAAATCGCGCTTTGAATAAGTTATTAGATATCGTGAAATCCAGTACTGGCAAAAGCATTTTAATAGTTACGCATACTGTTGTTGTAAAATTACTTATGGCGTACTTCGAAAAGAGAATTATTAAAGATTTATGGAACCCCCCTTACATTCACCCAGCTTGTTTATGCAAGGTTGAGATTAATAATGAAATCCCTTCAATTTTACTCCATGGAGATATTAGCCACTACAAGGAAGAACATAACACATTTTGAAAGTTAAACAGCGGGTCATCGCATAACACCGCATTCACGCATCGGGGCTGTCGCCCCTCGGTCCGCCAGAGGCATTTTCGAGGAAGTGGATTCAGCGGACAACCCTGCACCGACTAAGCGCATCGCGCCCGGCCCTACGGGCCTTAAGTCGGTGAGGGTTCGTGAATGCAAGAGACGTTAGAAGAAATAGTTGCAATAAAACAAAAAACTACAAGGTGATTTAATGAATCCTAAATTAGCGGCAAAGATTAGTAAAATCCTGCACTTAACAGCTAAGGTCGTCTATTTTTTACCCGGGATAGAAATGCCAAGGGATATTTATATCCAGTTATCGCGAGAGATATCAGGATCGAAAAGAGAGATTGAAGAGAAGATTGAAGAAGCTTTTAGTTCACTAAATAAGACATCTGAGCTTCTCCACGAACTTGAGATGACACTTAGGGAAAGAACTGAGAAGTTGTCTATATTAAAAGATGATTACCAAAGGTATTCTGAACTTGCATTAATTGAACAGAATAAAGCAGAAGCAATAATGCGACAAATAAGCTTTACAGTAGATAGTGGTAAAAATAGGGAGAGGATTGTCGGATTTATTATAAACATTGTAGCAGGATTAATACTCTTTATATTGGGCATTTGGCTGGGTCCTTTCTTAACAAAAATCTTTTTTGGAAGCTAAGTCAGGAAGGCAACTACTTCTTCTAACACCGCATTCACGCATTGGGCAGCTACGCTGCCCTCGGTCCGGGAGGAGCATTTTCGACGAAGAGTAATCAGCGGACAACCCCTTACGGGGTTCGTGAATGCAAGAGACGTTATCTGAAATCAATGCAAATATTAAACCACAGAAGTAATCTGATTGATCTTAGTATGTAAAATTGCAAGAGATAAAGAGGCGAGAAATATTATGTATGTATCGAATTTATTGAACTGGTTTGAGGTCTTAGATTATGGTGATCTTGCAACATGGTTTGGTGGAATCATAACAGCGGGGACGTTGATAGTTGCTTTAACACAAATATTCAGAGAAAAAGAACGAAGAATTGCTGATGAAAAACAGAAATATAATGATTCGATAAAAGAACAGGCTTCACAAATTACATGTTGGAAACATAGTGAAGATGATGAAAGTTATGAAATCATTATCATCAACAATTCAAACGTTTGTGCGTATGAGTGTATTGTTACTCCGGTAGCGCTTAAAGGAGCTGCTCCAAGAGACGCACGTGAGTTTGGAAGTTCAATTGATAACAATAGGGGGTTTATTTTGGTCGTTCCACCCGGAAAGTGGTCAATATTTACCCCACACCCTGGTGATGCAATGGGGGTGCGATTTGGAATTGAAATAGGGTTCACAGATTCAAGTGGATTACATTGGGTTCGTAAAGGGAACGGGAAATTAGAACAGATAGATCAGCCTGCTATTGAATATTATGAAATCCCGCAGCCTGTTGATTGGCAAACACCGAAAGAAAGATTAATTGATAGATGATTCGATGAGGGCATTGACTTCATATAACACTGCATTCACGCTTCGGGCCTAACGGCCCTCGGTCCGCGGAAGCATTTTCGGGGAAGCTGGAGCCGCGGACAACCCCTACGGGGTTCGTGAATGCAAGAAACGTTATGGGAAAGACCTGCAAAGAGAGGGAGAAGTATTATTAATATATTTATTACCCTTTTAGAAGAAATAGATGATCTTGAAAGAACATGGATAGAATCCAAATCAATTCATCTGGCTAGATTTGCCTCATTGGCATGTATTGGATTACTTGTATATTTGTTAACTTTTTTAATCCCTTTAATAGTTGGAGATATACTATACCGAATTATCAATACTAGTGGAGAGTTTAAATACTTATGGGCAATTTCACTTCTTCTTTTGCTCCCTTTATCTCTCCCATTAATCGTTAATTGGTCAAACAGAAAGTTTGTATATTCAACTGTTTTTGTTGACTTTTTCCAAGGACCGTCATGGAAGTTGTTGTTTTCATTCTATATATTATTGGAAATACGTTTTTAACTTTATTTGCCGTAGCAAACTTCGTAAATGAAGAACAACTAATATCAATAATTGAAGCCAATAAAACTTCTTCATTTTCTATCGTGATAATTATTCATACTGTGATTTACGTGTCTATTCGTGTTCTATTATTACAAGACAAGACTATTGAACAAAAGCTTATCAAAAGTGTAAGGGAGTTCAGGTTGTGGCTTTTAGTATTTTTAATTACCGTTGCTTATATGATATTTAAACTCGCTGTTTCTTTTACCTCAGTAGATGCTTTTTATTTAATCGGTGCGATCCTAGTTGCAAATGTAAGGTTACTGAGCAGTTATAAAGAGTTACGTAAGAATATAGTTGAGTTTAAAGAAACTGTTGCTGCCCTGCACTAATAGTGTGAGTAACTCGATGATGGCATGTCCATCCCATAACACCGCATTCACGCTTCGGGCTGACGCCCTCGGTCCGCAGAAGGATCACCTCATTCATTGTCATTAGGCTTCTTCGATTACTCTTGAAAACCGGGGGTTTCGGATAACGTCTCTCGATTCACGAACCCCATAAGGGGTTGTCCGCAGCTCCCGCTTCTCGAACACATGAATAAAGGAAAGATTATTTTTTAAAACGGAGTAACTAGTTCAGGTAAAACTTCAATAGTAGAGGCTATGCAATCTTATTCAGACCCATTTTTTTATGTGGTTGCCAATGATCTTTTTGAACAAATGATCGGTGAAAGATTTCTGAAAGAAGATTATTGGAGATATCTAAGTGAAGTAATTATTATGATGTATCAGACAGCAAAGGTTTTTTCTGATAACGGCAAGAATGTTTTAATTGACGGGATATTTGTTGAAAGACCTGAACTGAAACCGCATTATGAAAAGGTAAAGGATCTTTTTAATGAGTATCCATTTGAAATAGTTGAGGTGTACTGTCCATTAGATATATGTCGAAAACGTAATATAGAACGTGGTGATAGAGCAGAAGATCAGTCGGAATGGCAAAGTAAGATAATGGCCAAGAACATTAGCTATAGTTGCTCAGTTAATACTAGTTTAAACACATCAGAAGAATGTGCGGAAATAATAATTAAAACCTTATTTGGAAAATTTAAAAAGTGAGTCTAAAGAAATTGATATTGATAGTAGTTCAGTGAAGTCGGGGACATCGGATAACACCACATTCACGCATCGGGGCTATCGCCCCTCGGTCCGCAAGAGGCATTTTCGATGAAGTGGATTCAGCGGACAACCCCGCACCGACTAACTGCGCAAGCGCAGCCGGCCTTCGGCCTTAAGTCGGTGGGGGTTCGTGAATGCAAGAACGTTATCAGAAATCAGCGAAACAGATCTTGTCATAACCAAGG
>NZ_JAEMXM010000005.1 GCF_016482785.1 Paenibacillus alkalitolerans
GGCAAACCCGCATCTACGTTGGTGCATGGAAGATGTTGATGATAAGAAGCCCCGACTTCAACTTGCGATAGCAATTAAGTGGGGGAGGTTCACATATACCCAGCTTGCGGGTTGGAGCCGCACGTTTGCCGGCGGTTTCTTCCACAGTGCGGTCTATGATGAAATTCAGGAGCTGCGGACCGGAATGACGAGCGGCAAGGGCGAGGCGGTCAAGGTTTTGTCCGAATCGGCTGAATATCGTATCGGCTTGTCCGCCACTCCGATCTACAACTACGGCACTGAGAATTGGAATGTCCTACAGTTTATCGATCCCGGTGTCTGGTGATAAAAAAACTGTGGAACCAGTAAAAAAACTGTGGAACTCCTAGAACAGTCCCGATGATGCCTTTGTTAGGTCATCGGGACTTTTTTATTAAGAAGGGACTGTAGCCAGTGTTAGGGGAGCGAATTCGAGAAATTAGAAAGACGGATAGTAAACGTTTTGAAAGAGCTCATGTGGATCTAAGTAGACTTCTCGGTTATACAGCAGATAACTCAGAGAATGATGGGGGACCCGATCCATGGTGGATTGTTGGTGATTTTTGCTTAGCAGCTGAAGATTACAAAACCGACGGTAAAAATCCAATATCTTTGCATAAGGAGAGGCAAGTCAACGATCATCCGACGTGGATTACGCGGATGGTTCCGCAATTATCGAAAAACATTGATTTTGTTCGGGTCATTATCTCGCCATCAACATCTGTTGAGAGAGTAGCGGTGGCAATATCTAGGGATGTAACCTATTGGAACCAAGAGCAATTTGTAAACTGGGCTCAGTAATCGCTTATCGTGAGTATGGCATGGATCCGATGTCCATTAAAAATCTTCTGCAGAAATCACCACTATCCAGCCTTCAAACTTTCTGATAACAAGCCAAACCACCAAGATAGACTGGATTCATTTTTTATGAAGCATAACTTAGAGGTTACCCAATTAGGTGGCCTCTTCTTCTTTTTTTTTATCGCAATTGGCTTGTATAAAGGTTTCCAACTTTCTTTTCATGGTATTTTCTAGTGGTTCCACACTTTCTTTTTTTCATGGTTAACACGTGCTGTGGCAAACTCAATAAAATCAATAAAGATAGTTCCAACATTTTTATCACCTAACACCCGGCATACTCGGAACGTATGAGGAATTTGTGCGCGAATGGTGCGTGAACGAGCGGGAGGTGCGCGATCCGGCCGTATTGGGGAGCTTTCTGCGCGAGCAGAACGTCATGCTTCGCCGCACGAAGCGCGAGGTTGGCAGCCAGTTGCCCCCTGTCAACACGATCGTGGAGTATGTGGAACCGGATGTTTCCAAGCTAAGATCCGTACAAGAGCAGGCGAAAAAGCTGGCGTTACAGACATCCGGGGGAAGCTTTATGGAACGCGGGCGCGCCGCCCGCGAGCTTGATCTTCTGATGAGGCAGGCGACCGGCATCGCCAAAGCCGCCGGCGCGGCCAAATATGCCAAACAGCTGCTCGATGCGAATGTCCCGATACTGCTGGTAGGCTGGCATCGCGAAGTGTATGAGATATGGCTCAAGGAATTGGATATGTATAAGCCGGCCATGTATACAGGGAGCGAATCCGATAAGCAGAAGGCGGAGGCGGTGCAGCGTTTCGTCCGGGGCGATACGGATGTGTTCATTTTATCCCTGCGCAGCGGAGCCGGGCTAGACGGGCTGCAGTATCGGTGCTCGACCATAATGTTCGGGGAGTTGGATTGGTCGCCCAAGGTACACGAGCAGATCGTCGGACGGCTGAACCGGGAAGGGCAGCTTGACCGAATCACAGTCGTTTACCTGAACGCAGAGGAAGGGTCGGATCCGGTCATGCTCAACGTGTTGGGCATTAAGTCTTCTCAGTCGGAGAATATTATCGACCCCGATCATCAACTAAAGACGAATCGCGATGTGAAGAAAAGCAGAGTCCAGGCGCTTGTCGGCCGACTCCTATGACCTGCGTTCAAATTGCCAAGCCTTCAGAAATTCTGAAATGACGGTCATCGTCTCCTCCAACGCCTGACGGTCATCAGGGCTTTCCGCGATCCACAACACGGATTCGTTAAGGGCGCCTGATAGAAAATGAGTCATTGCTTCTAAAGGGGCCGGTTTGAGGTATCCTTCGCGCTGCATGAGATGCAGCTGCTCGCGCAAATGCCACATCGAGTTTTCCTCATCCATCTTGCGCCAAGCATCCCAACCCAACACAGCAGGTCCGTCTATGAGCAAAATTCGTCTGTTCCGCGGTTCTACGGCTGCCGCGACAAATGCGCGGCAGCCCAAAATCAGCTGCTCCCACGGATCCCCCGTTCGGGCGGCGGCAGCTTCCACCCGCTCCCCGATTTCCTTCTGTACCGATTCCAGTACCGCTTGGAACAAACCTCTTTTGCTGCGAAAATGATGGTAGAGCGCGCCCCGAGTCAACTGTGCTTCAGCCGAAATCAGTTCCAGCGACGTTCTCTCATAGCCATACTCCGTAAAATGGTTTCTGGCCACTTCCGTCAGCTTTATAATTGTTTCAAACGCTTCTTCTTTGCTTCTCTTCATACCGTTCTCCCGTTTTCCGTTATCTCTCGCATAAGTGCGGCGTTATTAAGCCGGCAAGACACTCGGCCAACTCCACTCCGAAATAATCTTTTAAAGCGATCGTGCTCATGCCGCTCCCACACTGCCTCCTTACCATAGCTTCTCGTGGTACTGTTCGCTATATGTGTCGGAAGGAGGAATAATTTTGATCACATCGATCAATACGCCGTTGGGATCACTCGTTATGAAATGCCGCTGCCCGAACTCCTCATCCCGGATATCCATCTGCAAGGGAAGCTTCTCCCGATTAATCAGCCTTTCGTATTCCGCGTCTACGTCATCCGTTTCAAAGTTGAGAATGAGTCCGGCTACGGAATGCCTGTAGGCTGAAGGGATAGTAGAGTGTCCGGATCCCAGAATGGCAAGTTCAAACGCCTGTTGGTTCCCGCGAAGAAGTCGAAGGCTTACGTACCAGTCGGATTCGAATACCGCCTCAAATCCGAAGTATTTTTGATAAAATGCTGCGCTTTCCGCTACCTGCCCGGTTAAAATGACCGGATAAAAACTGGAAACTTTCATTTTCACATTCTCCTCTTCATGTTTATAATCGGATATTAACATACAATCAGTATGTATGTAAAGTGTATTCGCAGGAGCAGGTTACGATGTACAAAGGAACGTCCTGTCATAAAAAGACTTCTGATCTATTATTCGAGAGTCCCTCGGCCACTTAGTGCCCGAGGGTCTTTCCTTTATGCAGTTTAGACGAAGAAGGATCTGGAGCTTTTTCATGCACGATGCTCCGTAATAGTGTACGCCCATGCGGCGGTGGCATTACGTGAGAGCACAATGTACCTAACTCAGGATATTAAAGTTTCGACGGCCTAGAACATGTCTCCTGAGTTAAGGTGATCGGTTTTTGCGGTGATATAGAGGGGAGCGGACTTTCCGACTACAACTTTTTTGTTGACATGATCCAAATTCCCTTATATGCTTTAGAACAATGCTCAGTAATTTTGGGAAAGGAGACGGTTTGAATGTTCAAAGGCCAATTCTGCCTCGATAAGAGACTTGAACCACAGTGGAGCCACGATAATGGCTTCCGCTTGATTTCCTATGAACAAAATTCGAAACGTCAGCTGCATCCTTTCTCGACGCATGATTAACCGCGACGATCTCGAGGTTATGTAACGGAGAGTTCAAGGGGCTGCTGACGGCGGCTCTTTTTGTTTCGTTCCTTTTCAGGAACGGGACGAGAGGAGTTGATCGCAAGCGGCCCCTTTTTGATAACCATAGAATTTATAACATTGAAATTGAGACTACCCGCTTTTCTGAATGTACTTCGATAGAAGTTTTTCTTATTATAAGTAGTAAGAGTTAATGATTTGAAAAAATGAAAATTAATGGTTGACAGTGTCGGATGCACGATGCTATGATGTGATCCATGAAACAGTAAAACAAAAGCGAGAGGACGGTGACGAAAATGAAAAAGTTCGCAGAGCAAATGTTATTCATAATCGATGAAAGGAATTACTCTTTCGAACAACTCTGGAATCAGCATCATCCGTTCGCCGGCCAACCTCATACATGTAGTCTTTTCAATCAACGCTTAGAGCGAAGCGGGGGATAGGTGCAAGCATCCGTCCTAGCAGATCGATATATAAGTGTTATTGCAAAGACTGCTGATCTCCAGCGGTCTTTTTTCATGCCTGTTATTGGGAATGGAAAGGGATCGGGAGAGAGTAGTCTTTTTTTCTCATCCGATTAGATCGTAGGGAAGGTGAAATCAAATGAGAAAGTTGATAAATCCGAAATATGAACAACAGGAATGGACGGGTTTTCATCGAGAGACAACGAATGATCTCTTTGGTTTCTTATTGCCAATTTCTCTATTCCCTATCGGTAGGTTAGATGCGGAGGCGTTAACAGATCCTCCTGATTAGATCTGTTGCGTACTCATAATTGATCTAAGCTGCCGGAATGTCGGGTGTCTTTCTCTCTCCAATCAGGAGCGGGAATGGCTTCGGCATGACAGGCAGCTTTTTTTATACCCTGGTTCTTTGCAAGATGGAGGTCATGGCGAAATGGTTAACGCGACGGGTTGTGGCCCCGTTATCGCCGGTTCAATTCCGGCTGATCTCCCCAATCAATGCCCGATAGCCAAGCGGTAAGGCAGATGACTTTGACTCATCGATCGCAGGTTCGATCCCTGCTCGGGCAGCCAATTATGGATGGGAAAGATCAGATAGGTTGCTGTATGTATATCGTCGACCGAAAGATGTGCGGGTCACCCCCGCTCCTATCCGCCAACGGGACGCAGCTCAGTTTGGCAGAGCGCTTGCCTTGGGAGCAAGATGCCGCAGGTTCGAGTCCTGCCGTTCCGACCACATGACGCGGTGGTGAAAAGGATGAACACACGGGCCTTTCAAGTCCGGATGTACGGGTTCGAGTCCCGTCCGCGTCGCTTTTACGTTCATATTTATTGCACCAAGATTAGGAGGATCAACAAAATGTTTACCGATCACGGTAAAAACCACAAAGAGGTGGCGCTTAACAACGGACGTCTTCATGTATTTGCCAATGACGAAGTATTCGCTTCGTTCGAAAACAAAGTTTATGAAATGGCAGACAACATTCTCGCGGTACCGCGGATCCAACATATGAGCTACACGCCCGATGCTCATGTCGGGGTAGGGACATGTATCGGTACTACCGCCGTTTGGAATATGTCCGACGGATTCGTCTCGCCGTCTACGGTGGGTTCGGATATCGGCTGCGGAATGCGAGTGCATCTGACTTCGCTCCATAAGGACGATTTCGCAGACAAGGCTTTGAAGCGGTCGATCATCAAAGCGATCGAAAAGCATTCGCCGGTAGGAGAACGGGCGGCGTCGAACTATAAGGACATTAAAGTGTCCGATATCGTGTTGAACGGTGTCCACGGTCTTCCGGCAAAGTACGTTCCCGATCACTACACGCCATCCCAACGGACCTGGACGGTCAATCTGGAGACGGACCGTTTCAAGATCGACAAACCGGAGTACATCGAAGATCACCCGGAAAACCCACATCTAAAAGAAGGGATCTGGTCGCGGGCTTGGAAGACAATCGGAACGCTTGGTGGTAGACTTTCCGCCACCCTAGTAGCGTGATCTACTAGCGAAAAACTCGTCCAAAACGGGAAAAGCTGAGATGCTAATTCCGTGGGAAGCGGTAATACGCCCCGTAGAGAGCAGAGGGACTTGAGCATCCTACCAGGTGAAGCTGGGGATGAAGGTGTGCTCCGAACTAACACGAATCGGAAGTGTTAGAGGTTAGCAGAAATGACTAACCCATTACGAAAATGTACTTGATAATCTCAATGAAATGGTTGTAATATCTCCATGAAATGAGTTAAGGAGATGTAATAATATGGATTTGAGAAATCCTTCACTGGCTTACTTATTCGGTTTTATTCAGGCAGATGGTTCGCTGTCCGAGGAAACGAGGAATCGAGGCAGGTTGTCTATTGAGTTGCACTCAAAGGATCGTTCGATTCTTCAGGAGTTCAATCAACTGATTGCTTGTTCTACGCTGAATGAAAAAGATCGAAGGTCGAAAGAAATGGACCCCTGAGGAGGATGAGTACATTTTGTCTCATACAATTAAAGAAGCTTCTGATCATTTAAAGCGTACTCAGCGAAGCATAACTCTTAGACGTTGGAGACTTCGTAATAGTAACAACAAGGGAAACCATTTTATCGAGCTTCAACATCTTGAGATCGCCGATGAATCGCGCAAAACCGCCGAACGGTGGGGACTTTTTGACGGACAGGTTATAGTCATGATTCATTCCGGCTCCCGCGCGTGGGGAGGAACGATCGGTCAGGAGAATACGAAGGAATTCAAGGCTTATATGCAAGCTTGGGGTGTGGGCGGCGCCGATCCGAACTTGGTGTACGCTCCGATCAACACACCGGCCGGAGAGAAGTACATTACCCAAATGTACTCGGCGCTCAACTGCGCAGTTGTGAATCGGCACATGATCGCTTATGGCGTCCTGCAAGCGTTCAGGGACATCTTCGGGTCCGATTTTCAGATGCCCCTGCTGTATGACTTGATGCATAACTACGCCTTGAAAGAATTTCACCGGAACCGCCCGATGATGGTTCACCGCAAAGGCGCGACCAGAGCGCTGCCGCCGGGACACTTCTTGAATCCAGCTCCTTATAAAGAGAGCGGCCATCCGGTTATCATACCGGGGTCGATGGGTACGGCAAGCTACTTGCTGGTCGGTCGTCCGGAAGGGGAGAAGAACTTCTACTCCGTATGTCACGGCGCCGGTCGTGTGCGATCGCGCTCCGCCACCAAGCAGCTGGTGACCGTCGATGAATTCGCAAGCTCCATGCGGGTCGGGGAGGACGACGAAATTCTCGTCAACCATCGCTCGCTCCAAACGATTCTGGACGAATGCCCGCAAGCGTACAAGGACATCGACCAAATCATCGATTCCATCACAGGTGCTGAGCTCGCGTCCATTGTTGCCAAATGCCATCCGATGGTCGCCGTTAAAGGCGTATAACCTTACAGATGAAAGGAAGAAGCCAACCTTGCGTTTCAGGTGAATCCCATGAAGAGACAAAGACGACAATTCCCATTGATTCATGAAATGGAGTTCCACAACCTATCGGAAAGGAATCTCAGCATCGAGGATGTATTCATACGGATTGCCCGGTTTATGGCTCAAGATCCGCGAGCGGTTTACAACATCATAGTCGCTACCGACGCGCAGTGTCATACCGGTCACACGGTTTTTGACACCTGCATCGTTTCGCACCGAGTCGGAAAGTGTGCATGGGTCTGTTACCGGAGGGTCATCCTCCCGAGAGAGATTAATTCCGTTAAAGAGAAGCTGTCACTGGAAACAAGCTTCAGCCAAGAGATTGCGGCTTTGTTCGATAACGGCAGACGAAACATGTTGGAAGATATCATTCTCCCATATATAGACCAAGGTGCCGACATCAAATACTTTGTCGATATTGATGCCGGTACGGACACGATCAAAAACAAAACGGCCGCTTATGTATCCGAAATGGTGGAAAGGGTGGAATCGATGGGTTTGACGGCTCGGGTGAAACCTGAAGCTGCAATGGTGGGGTTGGTGGATCGAAAGACGAAACAACCGTACAGGTTCAAAATTTCCGCAACCGCTACGTAAACGTCAAGAGGAATTGTATGGCGCCCGGAAGGCGCCCCTATGATTAGATCACCGCCTCTTACGAAACTGGTGCGGCGTAACGCCCATCCGGGCTTTGAAAAACTTGCAAAAATAGGAGCAATTCGTAATGCCGATTTCTTCAGCGATGAGGGAGATCGGCTTATTTGTCGTGGTCAACAGCATAACGGCTTGATGAAGCCTTCGTGCAGCGATGTATTCCGTGATGCTTACGCCGATGGCTTCTTTGAACAGGTGCGACAGATGATAAGGGGACAAGTGAAGCGCTTTGGCCATCGTTTCCAAACGGAAAGGTTCGGCATAATGGGCTTCTATCCATCTCAATACATGTTCCGCTTGATGGGTCTTACGCGTACCGGCCGGGGTATGATGATCCTTTTGCATATGCCAAATCCGCTTGAGACAACGAAACAGTGCAACGATAAAAAGCGAAATTTCCTCGAGCTCGTCTTTCTTGGATAGCGATGAGGATCTTTGATCCATGCTTTGAAACACGTTTATCAGTTCGGAGTGGTTTTCCAGCCCATAAATGCACGGCGTTGAAAGCTTACCTAAATAAATATGTTTATAGAAGTCATAAAGGGCAGGCCACTGTTCGAAAAAGGTTTCAAACATCGCGGGTTCGAAAGTGGCGAGAGAGCGTTCGAACGAATGGCCATGCGAGTAATCCAGTTGAAGATGATGCAGCTGGTAGGGCTGAAATACGCATAGCATGCCGGAAGAGATCTCGTATCTGGTGTTGTTGACTACCATCGTTCCTCTGCCTTCGTGTATGTACAATATTTCGATCCCTTGGTGGGCATGAAAGGTTTCCTTAAACTCATTGTCAACATTGATACGTCTGTATGCGAAATAAAGGGGAACGTCGGTAAAATTGTGGTATCCGCTAGCCGCCATATGTTCCGTACTCCTATCCCGTCCGATGGATGATATCCGCAACGCAGCGTTATATTTATCGCAATCTGTGAAAACAAATGTTTCTTCATTATAAGTTTAGTTATATCAACATAGCAATGAAATCGCTGACAATTACGGGGGGACTCAATTCATGTTAAAAGTTGCGGTCATCGGTGCGGGTTCGATCTCAGGGGCACATATAGACGGGTATTTGCGGTTCGGTTCGAGGTGCGAAGTTGTTGCGGTTTCGGATATATACGTCGAGAAGGCGCAAGAAAAGATCAACCGGTATGGCCTCCGGGCAGCAGCCGTGAAGGATTACAGGGAACTGCTCGACAAAGATATCGATTTGGTTTCGGTGTGCACGCCTCCTTATACCCATGCGCCGATAACGGTTGATTTTCTCCGTGCCGGTAAACATGTCATCGTCGAGAAGCCGATGGCGTCATCGCTACAAGAGTGCGATTTGATGAACGAAGCGGCGCGGACGAGCGGGAAGATCCTGTCTGTCGTGGCTCAAAACCGCTTCAAAACGCCGATCATGAATCTAAAATCGATTTTGGAACCGGTCTGACCGGTCCGATCGTCCATGCACAGGCAGACTCCTTATGGTGGAGGGGGCACTCCTATTACGACCTCTGGTGGCGCGGCACGTGGGAGAAGGAGGGCGGCGGCTGCACCTTAAATCATGCGGTTCATCACATCGACGCTTTGCTGTGGATGATGGGCCAACCGAGTGAACTGCTCGCGGTAATGAGCAATGTATCGCACGATAACGCGGAAGTGGAGGATTTGTCGGTTGCGATCCTGCGTTATCCGGGCGGGGCACTGGCGCAAATTACGAGCTCCGTCGTCCATCATGGAGAGGAGCAGCAGCTGATTTTTCAGGGGACGAACGCCCGTGTATCAGCTCCTTGGCGCACGGACAAGTGGATAACGTACTTACCGCAATTGAAACCGGCGCTCCCATTCTGATCGATGGAGAGAGCGGACGCCGTACGTTGGAGTTGATTGTAGCCATTTATAAATCAGCCAGCCTCGGCCAAAACGTAAAGTTTCCGATCGGTCCGGATGATCCGTTCTATACGCGTGAGGGGATGCAGGTGCACGTCACTCGTTTTTACGAGAAGGCCCGAAGCATCGCGACAATGTCTGGACAACTCCAACGAATCGAGAACATGCGCCAACAGTTCGTTTCCAATGTGTCGCATGAATTTCAGTCGCCGTTAACTTCGATCAAAGGTTTTTCCGCCGAACTTGCCAATGATGGCCTCTCCCCGGACAATCGCAAACGTTATGCGGAAATTGTGACGCTCGAATGCGAACGGTTATCCCGTCTAAGCGAGGATTTGCTGAAACTGGCGTCGCTGGATGCCGAACAATACCCGCACAGGCCGAACCTTTTCCGTCTGGACGAACAACTGCGACAGGTGTTAATCGCGGTCGAACCGATCTGGTCCGATAAGTTGCTGCACGTAGAAGTGATGTTGGATAAAGTTCAGATTACAGCGGATTCAGATCTGTTATATCAGGTATGGTTGAATTTGCTCTCTAACAGCATTAAGTTCACCCTTACGGGAGGAACGATTCGGATTTCGCTTACTCGAAGAGGCGGAGATGCCAATGTTTGTATCACCGACACAGGCATCGGCATCCCCGAACAGCATCTTGATCGTATCTTCGAACGGTTTTACAAGGCGGACCGCTCCCGAAACCGCAATACCCCGGGCAGCGGGCTCGGTCTGTCCATCGTCCAGAGCATCGTAACGCTTCACGGCGGACGGATTCAGGTTCGAAGCGAGCCTGGCAAAGGTACGGAGGTGACGGTATCGCTGCCCTGCTGAACATCATCGAAGGGTTGCAGACCATCTGCGATATTTTCCGAACATCGAATAAAGAACCGGGACTACGATCAGTGTGAGCACCGTAGACGTCGTCATCCCTCCGATCACCGTTACGGCAAGTCCGCGCGAAATGAGTCCGCCTGTTTCTGAAATGGCGAGGGGAAGCAGCCCGCATATCGTGGCGCAAGCGGTCATAAGGATCGGACGCAGCCGGATTTTGGCCCCTTCTATAATGGCGTTTTCCAGGTCGACGCCCGCTTTCCGGTTCGCCTCCACACGGTCCAGCAATACGATCGCATTCGTCACAACGATACCGAGCAGCATCAGCATTCCTACGAGAGAACTGATCGACAGCGATTGTCCAGTCAGATAAAGTCCGGCAAGAACGCCAGTCGGGACGAATACAAGTGAGCTCAGGATGATTACAGGCGTCAGTACGCCCCCGAACGTTACGCTTAAAATGATGAAGATCAATCCGACAGACGCCCCCATCGCCACGAACAGATCGGTGAATCCGTCCTGTACATCTTCGGCTCCTCCGCCGACGGCGATTTCCACGCTGTTCGGCATAGGCAGCGTACTAAGATCGGCTTCCACTTCAGCTGTGATGTCCTTGTTTCCCCTCATATCTGCCGAAACTACCGCGTATGTCCTTCCATTCAACCGGTGAACCGTCGCGAGTTCTTCCGATACGGAGGCTTCAACGACGTCTCCGATTCCGGTTGTTCCAACTGATGTTCTCACATTCTTCAAGGATTCGTTTTGCATCATGTAATGTTCGACTTGTCGGGCTGCTTCCGACAGTTCCCGCATATTCTCGGAGAACAGCGTGACCGTAATGTTCTCTCCGGTCGGCGGTCCGAATTCGATGTCTTCGCGGATGCCGACTTGTACACCCGGATATAAGCGTTCCACGAATGCCGTCAATCGTACATCTAGACGATCCAGAAACTGTTCCGGGTCCGTTCCAGGCTTCGTGTGAATCAATATCTGGGCGATTTCCGGTTTCGGCAGCCCGTAATCAGCCGCTTCGGGATCCGTGGCCAAACCGATATATGCCGTATGGAAATCAACCTCGGGCCATTGGGTCAAATGATCGCCGATCTCACCGGCGACTTCTTCTGTTTGCTCCAATTCGGTCTGAGCTGGAAGAGTAACGGTTGCTCTAAACACGGTTGTATCTGCATTAGGCAGGAAGGATACGCCGATCAA
This sequence comes from Paenibacillus alkalitolerans, assembly GCF_016482785.1. Classification (GTDB taxonomy): domain Bacteria; phylum Bacillota; class Bacilli; order Paenibacillales; family YIM-B00363; genus Paenibacillus_AE; species Paenibacillus_AE alkalitolerans. The sequence continues at coordinate 11,720 of NZ_JAEMXM010000005.1, forward strand.
CGGCACGAACAGGAACCCTCCCGCCGTCAACAAGATTGCCGCGCTAAGAACAACTCCCTTTCTTTTCAAACAATGGCGAAGCCATTTCTCATAAGTGTTACTGCTCTTCTGTTTGCGTTTCTCGGATTTGACTTTGTTCAGCAAGCGGCTTCCGAATAACGGAATAACGGCGACGGATACGAGCAACGAGTTGAGTACGGCAGCGGCAGCCGTAACGGCGAACGGACGGAACATCTCGCCGGCGAGGCCGCCAACCAGCCCGAGCGGCACGAAAACGACGACGGCAACAAAAGTGGATGATGCGATCGCGCCGATGACTTCCTGGATGGCTTTAAGCGATGTTTCGTTGCGAGACATGCTGTCTCCATTTACGGCTCTCCATCGGTAGATATTCTCAATGGCGACGATGCTGTCGTCGACGATCCTGCCGACGGAAACCGCTAACGCCCCCAGAGTCATAATATTAAGGGTGTAATTCGTGTAATCGAGAAGCATGATGGTGGCCATAAGCGATAATGGCAACGAGAGGATGGCGATGATGGTTGCGCGAATGTTCCGCAGAAATAAAAAGATGATTAGGACGGTAAATAGAGCTCCGTATACGCCTTCTCTCATCATGGTATCGACCGAAAGCCGGGCTTGTTGGCCTTTGTCCGACAAGACTTGAATGTCAAATGCGCCCGCGTCCTTATATTCTTGCAGTACTTTGGCAGCCTGCCGGGTTAACTCGACGGTGTTGGCACCCCGTGCTTGAAAAATTTCAAGCGTGTAGCTTTCACGGTTATTGAATCGCGATCTTTCGTCGAGTACGATTGCCTGTTCGAATCGGGCGACATCCGACAGCTTGACCGGATTGCCTGATTCATCTCGTGCCGCCCCGATTCCGATCACGTTGATCTTACCCGCACCCGGTATTTTTTCAAGTCTGGGCAAGATTTCATTCAGGAACAAGGTTCGGATTTCGTCCCCCATCCGCTCGCTTGTTACGGCAGCCGCATAAACCGGCTCCATGTCAAAGAACGCTTGATTGACCTGGACCGATACTTTGTCCGGCATCGAAACAGAGTCGATTGCATCCTGGACTTCCAGGACGGCTTCCCTCATATCTTTCGTAAACGGATAACTGACTATAAATCCTGCTCCCTGATCGGTTGTCGTGCTCTCCACATTGTCGTATCCCTGCAAACGAAGCAATTGGCGCTCGATCGGTTCCGTGACAGCCTGTATGACGTCATCCGCGTTTGCCCCGGGATAGGAGACATGGACAACGACATCGTGTACTTCAATATCCGGGAATTCGGTCACTTTCAGTTTGGAAAATGACCATAGCCCACCCGCCAGTACCATCATGCACAAAATGACGATGGCAGTACCGTTTCTCAGACTTGCTTTCATCAGAAAATTCATATTCTTCCTCTCCTTGTATTGTACTGAAGGTCGCAGTAGCAAGGATAGAAAGAAAATATGAACAGAATATGAACGTGTAATGTTGAACAAAGTCTCCATCGGCTGATTTAGGGAGCAGGCAGTTACGATTCGAAGTAATGAGTAAATATTAATGTAGACCCGTGATATCCGGAAAAAGTACCATTATCGCAGCGCTGACATTTTTCATATCCCGGGGTGAGGAAGTGTTAACAAGAATTGATCTTTTGAAAGATTGGAACGTCACGGGTCGGCACAGCGAGCGCGGTTATGACTTGCAAGATTCAGTGAAACTGGAATATCCCGCACCGGCAAATGCGGTCGGCTGGTACCCGATCGGCTTTGAAAGAGGTAACGATTCCGCTTTGGAGGCGATGGACTGGCATGCACTGAAGCTTCGTATCCGGACGCGGGCGGAGCAGACCGAAATATCGGTCAAAGCCAATTTTGCGGACAACAGAAGTGTTGCTGCGAGACCCGATCTTCGGGCACGGCGAATTGCCGGAATATGAGTCCCAGTATGTGAAGAAGAACGCTTATGCGGATAACATCGGCATTGCGATGCTGAGAAGCCAAACCGAAAACAGGGAGCAGAAGGATCAAATCCAAGCGGTCGTCCGTTACGGGTCGCACGGGTACGCGCACGGTCATTTCGACCGGACGAATTTGTTGTCCGTCATGCGTTACGGCCGAAGCTTCTATAATCCGGAGCATGTTTGGTGGGGTTATCCGCATTTCATGTATAAATTTTATGTGCAAAATTCGATGACGAAAAACATGGTCGTCGTCGACGAGAAGCTGCAGGTGCCGAGCAATTCGAAGAGATTGTTGTTCTACAGCGGCAAGGCGCTGCAGGCGGCGGCGGTCGAAACAAATGAGCTTTCAGAGTTCACGGAGCCGATCGTGCAAAAGCGCGTCATGGGGGTAACCGACGACTATATCGTGTTGTTCGATTATTTGAAGGGTGAGCGGGAGCATCAGTATGACAGCTTGTTCCAGATCAAAGGCTTTAAAGGCATACGGGCGGATGAGTTGGAGTACATGCGGCACACCAGCCAATTCACCGAGGATCCGCTTTCCGACGGCCAATTTATTCCGGACTGCAGCTGGTACCAAGTTCAAGGCACGAGTGCGGCAAGCTTCGAAACAATTTTCGGCGAGGGAGAAGACCTGCGCGGCACGCGTACATTCCATAATACACCGGGATCGTTGAAGAAGGACGTGCACACCGCATGGCCTCCGAAATCGGTGCAAATCGTCGGCAGAGCCGCGGAGGATCACGGATATTACATCCCGCTGGAGTATAAGGTTGAGGCCGACGGCGAAGTAAAGGCTTCCGGCGGGTTCGGCTCATGGCTGCTTGCCGAAGGGACTTGCGACATCGATATTCGCGGTGCCCGGCAGCTCCGGCTGAAGGTGAGGAACGGCCCGATCTATACCGAACAAAAATATCCGAGGAAAACGAAGCAAGGACTGTTCTGGGGGGAGGCATGTGTCGTAACGGACGACGGGGCGAAAATCAATCTTAGCGAGCTTGCCCTGGTGTACGACAATGTCGATCAGGGACACGGCATCGGCAAAGATTACGAGGGCGGGCGCGTCACCATTATCGGGAACGAATATCCGCACGCCCTGCCGGCGAGCCCGGTCGACCATGATCGAGAAGGCGTCATCACGGTTAGTCTTGCAGGATTGAATGCCGTGCGCTTCGTCGGCTTGATCGGCGCGGACGCTTTCCCTGGCGAAGAGGCGCAGCGGCGCATGACGTATGCGGTGAGAACATACGGCAAAATCGCAAGATATATTACGGTCATTGAACCGTTCGAAGCTCAAAGCGTGATCGATTCCGTGAAAGCGGCCGATGAAAATACGGTGGAAGTGAAGCTGAAGGACGGCAGAACGCAGATCATTACCGTCGGTCATATCGAAAGCGGCGACGTTTCCGTGCAATTGACGGAATACCGTGACGGATGCATCGTTCGCAAAGAGACGGCATCGGGTGTTGGTCTCCCATAAAATGTCTGTACAAATGTATTAGGATAGGCTATTCTTTTCTATGTTTAAACTGAATATTGTAAAAGTGAAGTAGGTGTCCGATTCGTTCGAATCGTAACGAACGGACTTAATAGGGAAGTCGGTGAAAGTCCGACACGGTCCCGCCACTGTAAGAAGCATTTCAACCCCGTTTTCAACAGCAAATCGTCACTGGGCGTTACGCCCGGGAAGACGGAAAACGGGGGCTTCAAGTCAGGAGACCTGCCTATTTCATAGTAACACTGCGTCCTACGAGGAATAGGAAGGTGTCGGAATGTTTTTAACTGTTGATACAGCCCCAATTGTTTATCCGGTATGGGTGTCTGTACTTATCACCAAGTTAAACAAGCATTTCCAGCCCCTTCTGGCTGGGAATGCTTATTTTTTTGGAGGTGCGAAAGATGTTTGTTGAAATGATTTCTTTTACTTTGATTGTCTCGATGCTCGGGTTCAGACACGGAATGGATATGGATCACATTGCCGCGATTACCGATATGGTAGGCGCGGAAACGGAACGGAAAAAACAGCTGCTGTTCGGCGCGTTGTATGCGGCCGGCCATGGCGGGATTGTTGTCGTTATCGGTTTTGCGGCGATCAGCATAGGGAAACGGCTGTCGGACGGAATGATGCACGCGATGGAGATGGCGGTCGGGTTAACGTTGGTGCTGCTGGGCGGGTTCATTATTTTTTCGCTAATTAAACAGAGAAGCGAGTACCGTTTTAAAAGCAGGATTCAATTGATTGGCGAATTGTTTGAAAAATTGCGCGGAAAAACCCGCGAGCGATCCTCGGCAATGAAGCTTGGCGTGCTCGGTTCATTAGGTATAGGCGTGATCCACGGAGTTGGCGCCGAGACGCCGACGCAAGTGATGCTCCTATCCTCCACTGCGCAATTAAGAAGCGAGTGGCTTGCCCTTCTCCAATTGCTGTTGTTCGCATTTGGAACGTTGGCGGCAACTTTGCTTGTTACTTTTTTGGCCGTTTGGGGGTACACCAGAGCAAGAGCATATCGAAACTTTTACATACTTCTTGGAAGCGCTACGGGATTATACAGCATAATACTCGGCTGCACGATGTTAAGCGGAGCGTGACCGTGAGTCAACTTTTCGGAGGGGCTTGGATGAAGGAACTATATCAAAGGGTGCAGCGAATTGAACGGGCGGATCCCGACTCCATGCGGAACATGCGGGAAAGGCTAAATAATCTGACAAAACCTGTTGGCAGTTTGGGGCTGTTGGAAGACGCCGCAATCCGGATTGCAGGTATTACGGGGAGCGTCTCGCCTGCGATCGACCGAAAAGCGATTGTTGTCATGAGCGGCGATCACGGTGTGGCAGAAGAAGGCGTAAGCGCGTATCCCCAAGAAGTGACGGGACTTATGTTGAAACAGTTTGCAAACGGGAAGGCAGCTATAAATGTGCTGGCAAGGCAAGCAGGAGCGGATGTCTTGGTAGTGGATGCAGGGAGCGTGTTGCCGAATGTTCCGGAAGGGATTGTTGATAAGAAGGTAAGGGCGGGAACGTCAAATATGGCCAAAGGTCCCGCAATGACCTCAGAAGAAGCGGTAAGCGCCATAAAAGCAGGAATTGAGACAGCCGACGAGTTGGCGAACAAGGGATATCAGCTTATTGGATTGGGAGAAATGGGAATCGGTAATACAACGCCGAGTGTCGCCATAACTTCAGTATTAACCGGGCAGGCCCCCAAGGAATTGACAGGTGCAGGCACAGGGATAGACGACAAAGCGCTCGCAGCAAAAGCCGACATCATTTCGCGGGCAATTCAAATCAACCGCCCGAATCCGCTCGATCCGATCGACGTGCTGGCCAAAATCGGAGGACTGGAAATCGCGGGATTGACAGGCTTGATCATCGGCGCGGCATCCCATCGTATTCCGGTTGTGTTGGATGGCGTCATCACAGGAGCGGCGGCGCTGCTGGCAGCCCGGATCGAACCGAGATGCACCGATTTTATGATTGCTTCCCATTTATCCGCCGAACCCGCTCATAAAGTGATTTTACATACGCTCGGTTTGCAGCCGTTTCTTCATGCGGAGATGCGGCTTGGCGAAGGGACGGGCGCCGCTCTCGTCTTCCCGCTGTTGCAGTCGGCAATTCGCCTAGCGGAACAGATGGGTACGTTTGGCGATTTGGGGCTGCCCAGCCCCGCGCCGGCGGAAGAAGCAATCAGTTTGGCTCCCGTCAAGAGGAGCGGCGGCCGCTCTGCGGATACAGCTCCAAAAATGATGACAGGTACAGAGCAAAAACATGGATTTACGGAGAGCGAAAGAGCGGCGGTTTACAAAGCGATCGAGACCCGGCGGGATATTCGGCGGTTTCGTCAAGATCCGGTCCCGGACGAAGTATTATACCGCCTGCTCCGGGCTGCGCACAGCGCGCCCTCCGTCGGGTTTATGCAGCCGTGGAATTTCATCGTCATAACATCGGAAGAAACGAAGCGGAAGCTTAAGCAAGCGGCGGATAAAGAACGGCGCGCCTTAATGATCCATTACGAGGACGAGAAGGCGGAGCGGTTTTCCAAGCTCAAGATTGAAGGGCTGGAAGAAGCGCCGATTACCGTTTGCGTGACGCTGGACCCGACCAGAGGCGGACCGCATGTGCTCGGCCGCAATTCCATACCCGAAACGGATTTGGCTTCGGTCTCCTGCGCCATTCAAAACTTGTGGCTTGCCGCAAGAGCGGAAGGAGTCGCCGTCGGTTGGGTCAGCTTTTACAAAAAACAAGATGTCCGGCAAATTCTCAACATCCCCCCGCATATCGATCCTGTAGCTTTACTGTCGCTTGGATATACGGATGAGTTTCCGGATGCGCCAATTTTGGAGCAGGCCGGTTGGCGCAAACGGATTTCGCTGGATGAATTGATTTTCAAAGAAGTATGGGGAACATTGCCGGATGAGCGGCTGGATGGAGGTGCTGACGGTTGAGCAGTAACGGAAAGTTATTGGTGATCGGCTTTGGTCCGGGGGCTTTCGAGCATATCACCGAACGGGCCCGGGAGGCGATTGACGAAAGCGACGTTATTATCGGCTACAACACGTACGTTGATTTAATCAGAGGGTTGCTTACGGATCAGGAAATTATCCGCACCGGGATGACCGAGGAGGTAAGCCGGGCCCAAGAGGCCGTCCGCCAAGCGGAGCTTGGAAAGAAAGTGGCGGTCATCTCGAGCGGCGACGCCGGGGTGTACGGTATGGCCGGTCTTGTTTACGAAGTGCTGATTGAGAAAGGGTGGGCGCAGCAATCCGGCATCGAGGTTGAAGTGATCCCAGGCATTTCCGCGATCAACTCCTGCGCTTCGCTGCTGGGAGCGCCCGTTATGCATGACGCATGCACCATTTCGCTAAGCGATCATCTGACTCCTTGGGACGTCATTGCGAAACGGGTGGAAGCGGCCGCTTCGGCCGATTTTGTCATTGCTTTGTACAACCCGAGAAGCGGCCGGCGTACGCGGCAAATCGTGGAAACCCAACGCATTGTGTTGAAGCACCGCTCCGCCGATACACCGGTAGGCCTGGTAAAGAGCGCTTATCGCGACCGCGAACAAATCGTTATAACGACGTTGGGCGGCATGTTGGAGCATGACATCGGCATGCTGACGACGGTCATCATCGGCAACTCGACCACCTTTATGTACGACGGATTGATGATCACGCCGCGCGGATACCGGCGAAAATACACGTTAAACTCGCTGGATCAGCCGTTGAAGCCCCACGAGCGGCTGCGCACGGAGGCGGAGCCGTGGTCGTTAAACGCCAAAGAAGAAACCAGGGAAGATTCCCGCGCAAAACCTTTGGCGCTTGCGGCGGAGGCGCTGCAGTTGGTTCAAAGGAAAGCAGGAGCAGTGCCGGCTGCCGTCCCCCCGGCTGCTCAAAACCGTGTATCCATTCTTGAAATAGGAGTATCTCCCGGCATCGCCAACAAAAAGATGACGGCAAAACAAATGTCTCTTATTGCCGAGCTGGCGGGAGACGAAGGCGAGCTGGAATATACGCCGCATCATCAAGTGATTCTGCGCATGAGAACCGACGATGCTGGAGCGGTCGCGGCGCGTCTCAGGGATGAAGGCTTGCTCGTCTTCCCCATTGGCGATGTGGTGCAAGTGAAAGCTTGCGACTTTTGCAACTTGGAGAAAGACGATGCGATTCCCGTGGCTGAACGGCTTGCCGGCAAACTTGGCGGCTTGACAACCCCCAAGGAGTTGAAGATCGGCGTCAACGGATGCGGCATGGCATGTTACGGTGCGGTGATGGAGGATATAGGCCTTGTGTTTCGCAAGGGCGGTTATGATCTGTTTTTGGGCGGCAAACAAATCGGACGAAACGCGCACGCGGGGCAAAACGTTGCGGAAGGCATACCGGCCGATCAAATTGTGGAGAAGGTGGAGCAAATTTATAAGGAGTTTAAGGAAAAGGCGCACCCCGGCGAACGGTTTCATAAATTTTTCAAGCGCGTCGGCACGGTGGCCGGATTTGTCCATGAAGATAACGCGGCGCCGGTAGAAGTGAATGCGGTGTGCGGAGACTAAAGGAGGGGTTGTCGATGGAAGCGATTTTGTTGGTAGGCCACGGGAGCCGGGACGCGGAAGGAAACGAGGAACTGCTGCAGTTCGCGCGAAACGTAAGCAGGCGGGTTCCGGATGTTCATGTTGAAACTTGCTTTCTGGAGTTTGCCAAACCGACCGTTCAACAAGGGATCGATCGCTGCGTGGAAGCGGGGGCGGCACGGATTGTACTGGTCCCCATTATTTTGTTTGCGGCGGGCCATGCAAAGATTCATATCCCGATGGAGATCGATCGGGCAAAACAAAAACATCCCGATATCGCTTTCGCTTACGGACGGTCCATCGGCATTCACGAGAAGGTGCTGGAAATATTGCAAGCCCGCTTGGAGGAAGCCGGATACAGTAATTCCGGCGAACCGTCCGAAAGGGATCGGGACACGGCCGTACTGCTGCTTGGCAGGGGGAGCAGCGACGGGGATGCGAACGGCGATTTTTTCAAAATGACCCGGCTATTGTGGGAGAGGCTTCCTGTGAAATGGGTGGAGAGCAGTTTTATCGGGGTGACCGAGCCGTCGTTCCCGGAAGGGCTGGAACGGTGCCGTCAGCTTGGCGCCAAGAACATATATGTGCTTCCTTATTTTCTCTTCACGGGCATCTTGATCAAGCGCATAGAGCAAATGACCGCCGAGTTCTCCCGCATGCACCCGGAGCTGCGGGTCGAGCTTGCCCGTTATTTCGGCTTTCATCCGCAGCTTGTGGAGCTGCTGCTCGATCGCGTAACGGAAGCGGTCGAAGGCCGGGCGGCGATGAATTGCGATATGTGCAAATACCGGAAGGAAGCGTCTCACGGCCATGATCACCACCACCATCACGACCACGATCACCATCATCACGATCATGACCACCACGACCATGATCATCACGACCACGATCATGACCATGGCCATGATCATCCTCATCCTGCGAAAGAGCGGGAGGCGGTCACGTGATATTCGTCTTATGCGGCACAAGCGATGCCCGGGAATTAGCCGTAAGGATCCGGAATGAGGGACACGAGCTGCTTGCTTCCGTCGTTACGGAAAGCGCGGCGCACAGTTTGACGGAAGCCGGCGTTCCGGTGCGAACCGGACGATTGACCGCAAGCGAGATGGCGGGGCTCGTTCAAGAGCTGAACTGCGATGCGATTGTCGACGCGAGCCATCCGTTCGCGGAGGAAGCGCACCGCAACGCCATGAAAGCCGCCCAAGAGGCCGAACTGCCATATATCCGATTCGAGCGCGCATCGCTCGCGTACGACGATCATCCGCAGCTTACCGTGGTCGGCACATATGAAGAAGCGGCGCTGGAAGCGAAGAAGCGCAAAGGCTCCGTTATGCTGACGACAGGGAGCAAGACGCTCGCTACTTTTGCGAAACATCTTGCAGGGGACCCGGATATCCGGCTCGTTGCCCGAATGCTCCCCCGGAAAGACAATATGGAGCTGTGCGAGCAGCTCGGTATCGAGCAGAAAAATATTATCGCCATGCAGGGCCCGTTCACCCGCGAGTTGAACGAGGCGTTGTACGCTCAATTCGGCACGACGGTCATGGTGACCAAAGAAAGCGGCAAAGCGGGAGCGGTGGACGAGAAGATCGAATCGGCGCTGAAGCTGGGCATTGACGTTATATTGATTTCCCGTCCCGAGTTGGAATTCGGAGACGTGTATTCCGATTACGAAGGCGTTCTGACAACATTGCGGGAACGGCTTCGGGTAAATGAGAGGTGAATGCAATGGATTTCAAAACGGAGTTTAAACCGTTGACGGTACAGCCGCAAGAGATCGAAGGAAAGAGCTTTGAAATAATTACCGAGGAGTTGGGGGAGCATCCGTTCACGGCTGAGCAATATCCGGTCGTGCAGCGGGTCATTCACGCTTCCGCCGATTTCGAGCTCGGACGCAGCATAGTGTTCCACCCGGACGCGATTCAAGCCGGTATTCGCGCCATTCGTGCGGGAAAAACGGTGGTAGCCGACGTGCAGATGATCCAAGCCGGGGTAAGCAAAGACCGGATCGCGAAATTCGGCGGCGAAGTGAAAGTGTACATATCCGACCCCGACGTCATTGAGGAAGCGAAGCGGCTGAATACGACTCGGGCGATCATCTCGATGCGTAAGGCGATCCGCGAAGCGGACGGCGGAATCTACGCGATCGGCAACGCGCCGACGGCTCTTCTGGAGTTAATCAGACTCATTAAGGTAGGCGAAGCGAAGCCGGGCCTCGTGATCGGGATGCCCGTAGGATTCGTTTCGGCGGCGGAATCCAAAGACGAGCTGCGCAAGCTGGATATACCTTTCATTACAAACATCGGGCGCAAAGGCGGCAGCACCATCGTTGTCGCGGCGCTGAACGCGATATCGATTATGGCGGCGAATCAGGGATGATGAACGGGAGTTGACGGCGCATGAATGAAGGTGTCGACAAGGAATCCAAACCGATGCGTCACGGATTTACGACCGGCGCGTGCGCGACGGCGGTTGCGAAGGCCGCGGCTGTCATGCTCATCACGCAGCAGCCGCAGCACCGTTCGGAAATATGGCTGCCCGCCGGGTTTTATCATACGTTCGACGTCATTGAGTGCGAATACACCCGGGATATGGCGCAATGCGCAACGATCAAGGACGCGGGCGACGACCCCGACGCGACCGACAAAGCGAAAATCGTGGCAACGGTCACATGGAAGGATGGTCCCGGAATCGAGCTGGACGGCGGCGCCGGAGTCGGCAGGGTGACAAAACCGGGATTGCCGGTCCATGTAGGAGAGGCTGCGATCAATCCCGTCCCCCGGCGCATGATCGCGAAGACTGTGCAGGAAGTGTTGGACGAACATGACGTACATAAAGGCGTTCGGGTCGTCATATCCGTTCCCGACGGCGAAGAGATGGCGAAGAAAACGTTGAACGCCAGACTCGGAATCGTCGGAGGCATTTCCATCCTTGGCACTCGCGGAACTGTCGTTCCGTTCTCCACTTCCGCCTACAAGGCAAGCGTCATTCAGGCTCTTCAGGTAGCAAAGGCGTCCGGATGCAAGCACGTAGCGCTTACCACGGGGGGCAGCAGCGAGAAATACGCCATGCAAATATACTCCGATCTCCCGGAAGAAGCTTTCGTCCAGATGGGGGATTTTGTCGGTTTTTCGCTCCAGCACGCCAAGAGATTGGGGGCGGAGAAGGTCAGCTTGATCGGAATGATGGGAAAATTTTCGAAAGTCGCTCAAGGCGTGATGATGGTTCATTCCAAGAGCGCGCCGGTAGATTTGAACTTTCTCGCCGACGTTGCCGTGGAGGCCGGCGGCGATGAATCGCTGCGTGCGGCGATTGCCGATGCCAACACGGCGTCGCAAGCGGGCGATCTTGCTCTTGAGGCGGGCGTGAACGCATTTTTTGAATTATTGTGCCGATACGCCTCCATGCATGCCGTCAGACATATCGGCGGCGGAATGACGGTGGAAACGATATTGGTTACCATGAAAGGCGATGTATTGGGGAGGGCGGAAGCGGTTGGTTAACCGGATTGCAATTATCGGGATCGGAGACGACGGGGCGAGCGGGTTGTCCGGCGCGTGTTTGCAGCTTGTGCGGAAAGCGGATGTGATGGCCGGGGGAGAACGCCATCTTCGGTTTTTTCCGGAGTTTGGAGGAGGGCGAATCGTGCTGCAAAGCGGGCTGTCCGACACCGTGGCGCGATTGGGAGATTTGCGGCAAAACAACAGAGTCGTTGTGCTTGCGTCGGGAGATCCGTTGTTTTTCGGCATTGCATCTTTGTTCGTAAAGAAGCTGGGCAGGGGAGCGGTCGATATTTATCCGCATTTAAGCTCGGTGCAGCTCGCGTTCGCGAGAATGGGCGACAGCTGGCAAGATGCCGCTCTGGAAAGCTTGCACGGCCGCTCAATAGAAGGTTTGGCGCAGCGCATAGACGGCAAGAGGAAGGTGGCGCTTTTAACGGATCATGAGAACACTCCCGCTTCCATCGCCCGGTATTTGCTCGAGTTCGGCATGACGGAATACGAGGCTTTCGTGGCGGAAAATCTCGGCTCGGAGGACGAGCGGACCGGGTTTTATTCGTTGGAACACATGTCTGGAGCGGCCTTTTCCGATTTAAACGTTGTACTGCTGCGGTACCGGAACGATGCCGAATATTCGCCGTTGGCCGGCTTCGGATTCGACGATGAGGAGTTTCATCAGCGAAAGCCGGAGAAGGGTTTAATTACAAAGAAGGAAGTTCGCGTATTGAGCATCTCGGAGCTGAAGCTTAGACCGGATAGCGTCGTCTGGGACATTGGCGCCGGATCCGGGTCGGTTGCGGTCGAATGCGCGCGGCTGTCCCCGTACGGAAAAGTTATTGCCATTGAAAAGAACGAAGGGGATATTGCAAACATTGAACAAAACCGCGTCAAATTTCGCGCCGATATAACGGTCATTCACGCCAAAGCGCCGGACGGGCTGGAATCGCTGCCGGATCCGGACGCGGTGTTTATCGGCGGAAGCGGCGGGGAGCTGCGGGAGCTGATTCATATTTGCGCGCTGCGTTTGAAGGAGAATGGCCGATTCGTCATCAATGCGGCAACGGTAGAGACGCTCGCCCAGAGCCGGCAGGCGCTGGCGGAAGAAGGCTTTTCCGTGCGCATCAGCCTTGTGCAGACGGCGCGCAGCAAGCCTATTTTGGACATGACCCGCTTTGAAGGGCTGAATCCCGTCTACGTCATTACCGGTTTTCGCGCAGGAAGAGAGGAGCAGTAACGCATGTTTGGCACATTGTATGGAGTAGGCGTCGGTCCGGGCGATCCGGAGCTGATCACGGTGAAGGCATTCCGCTTGATGCAAGAGTGCCCCGTCATTGCATATCCCAAGAAACGCATGGGCGGTAAATCGTACGCTCTGGAAATCGCCGAGCTGTATTTGAATACGGAAGAGAAAGAGATGCTCGGGCTCGTGTTCCCGATGACGAAGGAACAAGCGACTTTGGAAAAAGAGTGGAACAAAACGGTTGAGGCGTGCTGGAGTTATTTACGAGAAGGGAAGGACGTTGCGTTTCTGACGGAAGGCGATCCGAATCTGTACAGCACTTTTATACATATGGCCCGTCTGATGCAGCAGCTGCATGCCGAAGTTCCCATCCGTACCGTTCCCGGCATTTCTTCCATTCTTGGCGCCGCGTCGCAATTGCAGCTGCCGCTTGCCGACGGCGACGAGCAAGTGGCCATTATCCCCGCAACCGACGACAGGGAGGCTATGAAGAAAGCGATTATAGAGCACGATACGGTTCTTTTCCTGAAAGTGGCGAAAGTGATCGATTTGATGATCGAAGTGCTGGAAGAGCTCGGTTTGACGGATAAAGCCTCGGTGGTCACGAAAGCGACGTCTCCTTATGAGTTGATATGGAGAGATGTCCGCAGCTTGAGAGGGCAGGAGCTGGAATATTTGACGCTGATGGCGGTGAAGAAATAATGGCATTGGAACCGAAAGTATATATTGTCGGCGCCGGTCCCGGCGATCCCGATTTGATTACGGTGAAAGGGCTGCGATTGATCGGGCAAGCGGATGTTATTTTATATACGGATTCTTTGGTCAACGAAGAGCTGATCGCGCGCGCCGGGGATCACGCGGAGGTGCATCACAGCTCCGGAATGGATTTGGAGGAAATGGTGGAGATCATGAGGGAAGCGGTTGCCGCCGGCAAAAGCGTGGCCCGCGTGCATACGGGGGATCCTTCGGTGTATGGCGCAATCTTGGAACAGATGGCGCTGCTCAAGCGGCACCGGATACCGGTTGAAATCATTCCGGGGGTAAGCTCCGTGTTTGCTGCCGCCGCCGTGCTGCAAGCCGAGCTTACCGTGCCCGATTTGACGCAAACCGTCATATTGACAAGGGCGGAGGGGCGCACGCCGGTGCCGGAGCGGGAACAGCTTCGCGACCTCGCCTCCCACCACTGTACCGTCGCCTTATTTTTAAGTGCAACTCTAGCGAAAAAGGTTGTGAAAGAATTCCTCGAAGCCGGATGGTCGGAGCATACGCCGGTAGCCGTCGTTCAGCGGGCTACATGGCCGGATCAAAAGGTGGTCCGGACGACGCTGAAAGATTTGGATAAGGACCTTCGCGAAGCGGGGATTCGTATGCATGCGATGATTTTAGCCGGATGGGCGCTCGATCCGACGCTGGTCGACCGGGACGAACACCGTTCCAAGCTGTACGACAAAACGTTCACCCACGGCTATCGGAAAGGGGTGTCGGCAAGTGAGTGATGCAGGAAAGCCTTTCGCGGCCGTTGCGATTACGAAGCACGGGGTCGAGATGAGCCGCAATTTAATAGAACGGTTTGATGGCATAGACTTGTATTACATGAGCAAATTCGCGCGCGGAGATGAAGCGGAGCGGGGAATCGCCTTGTTTGAAGGTTCCGTGAAATTGATCATCCCGGATTTGTTCAAGCAATACAACGGAATCATCTTCTTCATTTCTCTTGGCGCGGTCGTACGCATGATCGCCCCGGTGCTTGAAGACAAGAAGAAGGACCCTGCGGTTGTCGTCATCGACGACCGCGGCGAGCATGTCATCAGCGTGCTTTCGGGGCATCTCGGCGGAGCGAACGAATTGACGAGGCAGGTTGCCGAGGCGATCGAAGCAAAGCCGGTCATTACAACGGCCTCCGACGTGCAGCAGACGATTCCCGTCGACTTGTTCGGCCGGCAGTTCGGCTGGCAGATCGAGAGCTTCGAGAAAGCGACGCCGGTAAGCGCCTCCGTTGTCAATGAGGAGCGCATAGCCGTTGTCCAGGAAGCGGGAGAAACCGATTGGTGGACGTACGATAAGCCGATCCCGCCGCATATTACCGTGTACCGTACGGCCGATGAGGCGATGAAAGCGGAATTTGATGCGGCTTTAGTGATAACGGATCGTTTGTTGACCGGGGAAGAAGAAGAGGCGCTGTTGAATAACGGCGTGCTGTACAGGCCGAAAACATTGGTTGTGGGTATAGGCTGCAACCGCGGGACGCCCGCTGCCGAAATTGAGCAAGTCATATTGGAAACGATGCGGGAACTGAAGTTATCTCCGAAGAGCATCCGCAATCTCGCAAGCATAGATTTAAAGAAAGACGAGCCGGGACTGCTTGAGTTATGCGCAAAATACAAATGGAAATTGGAAACGTACACACCGCAGCAGTTAAATCAAATACCGCTTAGAAATCCGTCGGAAACGGTTTATAAATATACGGGAGCATACGGAGTGAGCGAACCGGCCGCCTTGCTGTCTGCCGGCGCGGAAGATTGGCTGATGGAGAAAAGGAAAAGCGGTAATGTAACGGTATCTGTCGCCAGAGTTCCCCGACAGCGGCCGGCTGAGGTGACCCGATGAGCGAGCGAAGGAACCGGGTCGTCATCGCAGGGACCTCAAGTGGAGCCGGGAAGACTACGGTAACCGTCGGCATCATGGCGGCGTTGAAGCGAAGAGGACTTGCCGTGCAAGGTTTTAAATGCGGCCCGGATTATATCGACCCTTCGTATCATACCGCAGTTACGGGCAGACGTTCGAGAAATGTCGATACGTGGATGGTTTCGCATGATGCGATGCGGGAAACGTTCCTTAGAGGCTCGGATGGGGCGGATGTCAGCGTTATTGAAGGCGTAATGGGCTTATACGACGGCAAAGATCCGTTATCGGATGCGGGCTCAACGGCGGAGATTGCGATTCTATTGGAATGTCCCGTGATTTTAGTGGTGAATGTGCAGAGTATGGCCAGAAGCGCCGCGGCGGTGGTGTTAGGTTATCAATCGTTAAACCGTCGTGTTCGCATTGCCGGCGTGATACCTAACAAGTGCGGCAGCGGTTCGCACTATCGGCTTGTAAAATCCGCGATCGAGCAACAATGCGGCATCCCGGTCCTAGGCTGGCTCGGACGGGATGATGAACTGCATATGCCCGAGCGGCATCTCGGATTAGTCCCGGCTGTGGAGCGGGGGGAACTGAATCCGCTGTTTGAACGTCTGGCGGACAGGATGGAATATGGAGCGGATCTGGATGCTCTGCTCCGAATTGCGAACGAAGCTCCTCAGCTGACATGGCCGCAGCGCCGGTTGTTTCAAGAAATAAATCCGATATGCGCCGACTCTCCCGTTATTGCTGTCGCAAGGGATGCGGCTTTTAACTTTTACTATGTCGAAAATCTGGAGATGCTTGAACGATTTGGGGCCGAATTGGTATACTTCAGCCCGCTGGCCGGAGAGAAAGTGCCTTCAAACGCGGACGGCGTATATATCGGGGGCGGATTTCCCGAGGAATTTGCCGCCGAGCTTGCCGCCAATGAAGCGGTCAAAGAAGACTTGAGGCGCCGTGCTCTGGCCGGGTTGCCGGTTTTTGCCGAATGCGGCGGGTATATGTATCTTGCTCGCGCCATTACCGACCGTGCGGGGAATCAATTTGAAATGGCAGGCATTATACCGGCAAACGTAACGGTCCGTCACAAGCTGTCCGCTCTCGGCTACCGCGAGGCGAAGGCGCTGCGGGATTGCCTACTGCTGCGGGAAGGGGAAACGGTTCGGGGGCACGAGTTTCATTATTCCGTCATGGAACCGTTGGATGGCGGATCGTTCCCGTATATTTACGAAACGGCCGGTCTGCGCGGAACGAAGCCGGACGGATACTCCTCATCCAACATTATGGCAGGGTACATACATATCCATTTCTCATCCAACCCGAACGCAGCCAAGCGTTTTCTAGCCAAATGCATGGAATACCGCAAAGGGCTGGAGTATCAGTCATGATTACAACTGTTCAAGAAACTAAGCGCCCGGTTTTAGGGCAAGTGCTTATTTGCTCGGGTTGTTGTTGCGGGCGAACCGATAAAGGGAAACCGGAAATTCCGTTAGAGTGGCTCAAAACGAGTTGGAAGCAAGCGGGTCTGCTGCGAAGCGTTCAGCTGACCATATCCGGTTGTCTTGGGCCTTGCGATTTGACAAACGTTGCCTGCATCCTAACCCCGCAAGGCCAAATATGGTTGGGCGGGTTAAAGGATGAGGTTCATTATCAGGCATTGTTCGATTGGGCAATAGCTTCAACGGAAGCCGGTTATCTGTTTGATGTTCCTGAAACATTAAAAATTCATATATTTGAACGGTTCCGCTTCCCCTAGAGGACGCACTTCAAAAGAAGCTTTTCTCATCGCGGTCTTTTCCGGTATTGATGCGGCGTTACGCCCATCCGGGTTTTGAAAAACTTGCAAAAATAGGAGCAGTTCGTAATGCCGATTTCTTCAGCGATGAGGGAGATTTCATGAGCAATGTATCGCACGTCAACGCGGAAGTGGAGGATTTATCCGTTGCAATCTTGCGTTATCCGGGCGGGGCATTGGCGCAAATTACGAGCTCCGTCGTTCATCATGGAGAAGAGCAGCAGCTTGTTTTTCAAGGGGCGAACGCCCGTGTATCCGCTTCTTGGCACATTTCGGCATCGAATGCAAAGCCGAACGGGTTTCCTGTTCCGAACGTGCAGCTTGCTGATGAATTACAAGCGATGTACGACAGCCTCCCTGAAGTGACATACGAAGGCCATACCGGACAAGTGGATAACGTGCTTACCGCAATTGAAACCGGCGCCCCTATTCTGATTGATGGAGAAAGCGGACGCCGTACGTTGGAGTTGATTGTAGCCATTTATAAATCAGCCAGCCGGGGTCAAAACGTAAATTTTCCGATCGGACCGGACGATCCGTTCTATACTCGCGAGGGGATGCAGGAGAACGCCATTCGTTTTTACGAGAAGAACACGTCAATCGAGAACTTCCATGACAACACGATTACAATAGGGAGCGACTATAAGGGTTGAGTAATCGAGATTAGGGTCTGTTAACATTCCATTCTGAATAAATATGAAGACAGGGGGCTGTTGTAGGAGGAGAAGCAAATGTTGAAAGGAATATCGAAGCTGATTTCACCCGAACTGCTGAAGATATTGATGGAAATGGGACATGGAGATGAAATCGTTCTGGCGGATGCGAACTTCCCCGCGGAAAGTATCGGCTCCCGGGTCGTTCGTGCCGACGGCCTCCCGATACCTGAATTGTTGGACGCAATATTGAGGTTGTTTCCTCTGGACACCTATGTCGAAAAGCCGGCCGTTCTGATGGCGGTCGTCCCGGGCGACCCGGTCAGTACGCCGATCTGGAACGTATATCGGAATATAATCCGGCATCATACGGGATTGGAAGCTCCTTTCGAATTACTGGAGCGGTTCGCATTTTATGAACGGGCCAAAGATGCGTATGCTGTGGTAGCGACAGGCGAAGCAGCCCCATACGCCAATATTATTCTGAAGAAAGGCGTGATCGTGGGCTAGAATGAACAACGGTTCCACCCGCGATCGTGATCGAAGTATCCGCATGGATCCCGTCGTCACCTGATGTTATATTGAAATCTCCGCCCGTTACGGTAATATTGCCGTTGCTGTGGATCGAATCATCGGCCGAATCAATGCGGAAGGTCCCTTGCCTGATAATAACGTCCGATGCCGCCTTCACCGCTTTTGCGCTTTCCGACTCCGTCTCCGTCAACCGCATGGATCTCGATCGTTCCTCCCGTTATTTGAGATCGTCTTTGCTTGCAATTCCGTTGTTATAATTGCCGTGAACGATCAGAGCGCCTGTGCCGTTCACGGTAAGATCCGCTTTGCTGAACACCGCCGCATTCGGTTCGTCGGCGGAAGCATCCGGATATACATAGGTTTTTCCATCCGAGACGGTGTTTGCAGTTCCTTCTTGCAGCGTAATGATCGCCTTGCCCGCTTCTTTGATGTAAATCGGAGCGCTGTCGCTGCTTTGAAGCTCCATACCATTCAGTACTAATCGAACATTCTCCTTATCCTGCACGTCAACGACGATTTGACCGTCATTCAGTTTCCCGCTCAAAACATAGGTTCCTGGAGCCGTTATGGTCACGGACCCGTCCTTCGCTTCGGCCCCTGTACCGTCGATGCTTGCGTCCGCGCCATTCAATGCGATCATCGTGGCATTTTCGGCGTTCCAATCCGTTACATAGTCGTCTTCATCATTTTTACGTGCAGCTGCCGTCGGTGTCCTCATGATTTGGGAGCGGGCAGTGACGATTCGTAATTCGAAGCGCAAAGCACATGATCGAATCCGTAAAAGCGGCCGGCGGTCCCGTCATTTGCAGGGGGGCGGCCGCTTATTCTTGACGTTGACGGGCCTATCGGTCACGTGGCGCCGGCGGCCAGCGTGGCGAGGCGTTCGACGGAGCCGTCGGATTGATCCGGTATAAAGATGGTCAAGTACCGGCCGTTGCTTTCCTGGACCGGGAACAGCCAAGTCGAGAGATTGAGCAAGCCTGCCTCGGGATGCTTCATCACGCGAGGATACTGGCTCGTGCAGACCACCTCGTAGCTTTCCCACAAAGAGGCGAACTCCGGACTGGAAGCGCTCAACTCCCCGATAAACGACTGATACCACTGATCGGAAATGTTGCGGGAATACATAGCCCGGAATTCTCCCAGCAAAGAGCCCGCAAGCGTGTCCCAACTAATGAACATGGACCTGTAGGAAGGCAGCATAAACATGCGCCACAGCATGTTCCGCTCCTTTCCTTCCGCCCGTTCGAAAGGACCGAATACCGCGGAAGCGAGTGCGTTCCATGCCACCAAATTCATCTTTTCATCGGAAATATACGCCGGGCAATGACTCAACTGATCCATCATAAACTGCAGCGATACGGGCACGGTCGGCGTCTCTGCGCTAGTCTTCGCACTTTTGCGGCGCGGGGCAGCCAGAAAATATAAATGTTTGCGCTCGTCCTTATTCAGTTGAAGCACGCGGGCAAGACTATCGAGCACCGAATCGGACACGTTAATATCGCGGCCTTGCTCAAGCGAGGTGTACCAGGGCAGCGAAATGCCGGCAAGCGCGGCAATTTCTTCCCGCCTCAGCCCCTTCGTTCTTCGCCGGCTGTTACCGGCGTGGTTTAAGCCCGCATCCTGCGGCGTCAGTCTCTCCCGGCGGGACCGCAGAAACCTGCCGAGCTCCTGTCGGCGTGGATCGTCGCTCATGAAACGTCCCCTCCTGACCCATCGCTTTAAATGATTCCATGCTGATATTTTACTATATTTGGATGAGGCGGGACACCCGTAAGGAGCTTCATCCTGTTTCCGACTCCGCCCGGCCTGTATGAGCTTGATGGCGCAAGCGGCCAGTATGGAACAGACTGATACTGTAGATAGCAAGAAGGCACACAAGGATAACGCCAGACCCGCGGAACATGGTTGCGTACCCTATGGCTCCCGACCAAATTCCGAGCGCGATCGAGCCGAGCGCGATGCCGCTGTCCATGCCGATCAAGAACGTGCTGCTGGCCGCCCCACGTCGGTCCGGCCGCGCTCGCTGCATCGTCCAAGCCAACAGGTACGGCTGAACGGAGCCGAATGAAAGACCGTAAAGAACCGAGGCGATGATGTATAACATTGGCCCCGCGGCAGCAGAGAGGGCGAATAAAGCGATAATACCAAGCACGATGCCGGGAACAAGAACCGTCGGGTGCCCCTTCGTATCGAACAGGCTGGCGGCGACCGGACGAACAAGCATCGAGGCTGCGCTGGACAACAGGAAGAAGAGCCCGCTGTTGGCGACGCCCAGCGCCTGGCCGTACAAGCCCGCGAAGGAAATGATTCCCCCGTAGCAAAACGTATACAGCATGAGCAGCGCCGCCGGGAAAAGCGATGATCGTTCCAAAATCCCCGACAACAATGCAGGCTTTTTTCCGGTTGGTTGCGGCGAAGACGCATTCGCATTCGCGCTCTTGCCGCTTAGAAACAGCAGCAACGATAGCAAAGCGATCAGACTTGCAGTACCGAACAACACTGCGGATCCGAACCGGCCGTATATCCATCCTCCGGCGAACGGACCGGCCGCCATGCTTGCCATCGCAAACAGCATAAACGTGCCGATGCCCGCGCCTTGCCGTCCTGGCGGGATCAGATCCGACACGAGCGTTGCGTAAGATACGGTCAATATGCCCCAACCGATGCCGATCCAAATGCTGCAACCGATCATCCACCCCGCGAGCGGATAGAACGGATAGGCGGCAGCCGCCAATACGAATACGATCGAGCCGGCCGCGACGATAACTTTTCGGTTCCAATGATCCAGCGCATATCCCGTAAACAGCCGGATCAGCACAGCGGCGAAGGTGATGATCGAGATGACGGCTCCGATCTGAGATTGGTCGCCGCCGCTGTCTCTTAAATAGACGGGAATGGTCGGCAGCATCATCTGAAACGAAAAGAAAAGAAGCATATTGCACAAGCAAATCCGCACGTAATCCTTCCCTATGAATCGAGTGCTCATGTGTCCATCTCCTCCGCTAGCGCGAATTAGTCCAATGCATATTTACCGTATATGTTAAATCCTGCCGAAAGGCGAAGGAAGCTCTGTGTGAATACTATTACTATTAGTACTAGTATTCAAGGCATTCCCCTACTTCCATGACACCCGGCGAAATATTCCGCTTGGCAGCGAAACTGTAGTGATGGGCGGCAAGCCGTTTCGTTAGTATTTATGGTTATGTTTAAAAAATATATCTCCATGCCGGCCTGTCCGAAATGTATACTATTTATTGTCCGAACGTACGGCTGCATCGAAAGGAGAGAGACCGGACTTTATGAAGATGTTGAATATGAATCGGTGGATTCGGTTGGAGGCGGACTCGCCGGATGCGGAATACGGCACTCTGGAACCGTTGCGAGAAGCGGTGTACACGAATGAGATCGCCGAGGACTGGCGCGACTGGGATTGCATCGCATTGGAGCTGGAGATTCCGGAAGAAGCTGCGGGAGCTGTTGAGCTGACCTTTCACGTGTACCCGCTCATGATAGGCAGGCCGGAATACATAGAATGTACGACCGCCAAGGTTACCGTTGCGGGGGCCGGATGGCGGACGGTGGAGGTTTCGTTCGATCAGTTCGATGCCATGCGGATGACGCGAGCGTTTTGGCGCTTTATCCATCGGGTAGGTGTGACCGCTCGTTATATAGACGGCGACTGCCGGGCGGCGCTGCGCGTCGGGCGCATCCGCTTGAAGAAGCAAGGGCGCATTGGGCTGAGCGCCCCGCTGCTTTCGCAGTCGGCGGAAGCGGGGGAAACCGTCGGCTATAAGCTTTACGTGGAGAATGAAACGATAGAAACGCAGGCAGTCTTTTTAGGATGGGAACGCTACGGTTTTGAATCGATGGAAGCGCGGCTCCAGCCGGAGCATATCATGCTGGGACCGGGCGAGAAGAAGGAGGCGGTGTTGGAGGTTCGTGTACATGACGGCATCGCTCCCGGCGGCTATGAAGCTTTGACTGTATTCGCCGTGCCGAACGGGGACGCCAATTACAAGAAGAGGCTTACGTTCCAAACCGTCCGGAAGCTTGCCCGTCCGTATCTCATTCACACGGAAGCGGGTTGGGAGGAGGTTCGCCGCAAGGCGGACATGCATGAATGGGCGCGAAGCGAGCTAGCCCGTTATGTGAGGAAGGCCGAGGATTGGGCGGTGCCGGAGACTCGGGGCGCCGGGGCATCGTACGCCTTCGAATTGCACGAACGGTTCAATTTTTATGCCGCGGCCGTCGCATGGAAGCTTACAGGCAGGCGCGAATTCCTTGAGAAGGCAGCCGGTTTTCTGCGCAGGTTGGCCGATCCGCATACCGGATATCCGGGCACGAAGGCACCGGTGTTTCACATTCGTTCGGCAGATGAACCGTTCCCTTCTTTCGTCCCGGCGGATGTGAAGGTGTGCGGCGGCGGATTGATTCATGAGGGAGAGTTTTTTCTCAGCATCGCTTCCGGTTACGACTTGATCCATGACGCCGGCATATTGACGGAAGAAGATCATCGCCGGATCGAAGCGGCCTTCCGTCTGTTCATCAACAAAGCGGATTGGGCAATCACCGACGGGGATACGAACAACATTCCGTCCGGGGCGGCGATCGGCGCTTTGATGTGCAGCTTGGCCATTCAGGATATGCATTGGATCCGCCGTTTTATTGACGGTCCCGGCGGTTACCGGGATATGGTTGCGACAGGAATTCTCGACGACGGATGGTATTTCGAGGTTGCTTCCAACTATGTCGTATTGTTTGCCGATATGTTCACGCGAGCCGCGCAAGCTTGCATACCGTGGGGAATTCATTTGCAGGATTTGCGCGTGCCGCCTTCGTTTTTCAAGAACGCGATGCTGTCGCCGTGGTCGATGCCGCGGGACAAGCCGTTCCTCGGCATGTCGTTTCAGAAATTCGGACCGGTTGCAAGAAACTGCAGATCGGTGAAGGATGTATGCGACGCCATGCTGGCTTTCGTCGATTACCGCGGCATTTTGTTCGGGACGAACGACTCGACGGACAAAGATGTGGTCCGTCTGTATGATCTCGCTTACTATGTTTGGCGCGATCCGCGGTATGTGAGCGTTATTAAGAACGGCGGCCCGGAAAGAAGAGACTTGATCTACGGTGTAGGCGAACTGCCGGAGGCTGACGCCACGCTGCATGAGCGGTCGGCTTACGCGGACAACGCGGGCTTATGCGTGCTGCGTTCCCGCGCCGAAGGACGATCCGCCGCCGAGCGGATTCAAGCCGTAATCAAGTACGGCACTCACGGCGGGTATCACGGCCACTTCGACCGTACCGGACTTGTCTCTGTGGCGCGGTACGGACGGAATGCATACGGGCCGCTGGCCGCTTGGTACGGCTATGCGTCCTTTATGTTCAAGATGTGGGTGCAGGCTTCCTTGTCGCACAATATGGTCGTTGTCGACCAGCGGATGCAGGAACCGGCCGAATCGAAGCGGCTCTTATTCCATAGCGGTTGTATGATGCAGGCGGCCGTTGTCGAAACGGTCGCGCGTTGGAGCGACCCGCCCTACGGCGGACAGACGCCTTACCCTCAGCGGTTCCCCGAGGATCGCGCGTGGATCGAAGGCAGGGAAGTGCTGCCGCCGGGCGAGCCGCGAAACCAAGGGGACATCGGCGAATATTCGGAACCGGTGCTGCAGCGCCGGTTGACGATCGTGACGGACGACTACGTTGCGGTTGCGGATATGCTGCGGGCGGAGCAGGAGCACACCTTCGATTGTCTTTATCACTTTCAGGGCTATGCAGGTATCGTAGCGAAGGAGAAGCGGCTGCTCCGGCATACGGCCACAATGAACCGCGACCCTTATGGCGCGGGGCAGTTCGTCGCCGATTGCGACTGGTATGCGTGCGACGGTCCGACGGTTGTGAGATTTTCGCACGAGTACGACCCGGAGCGGGACGATGCCGACGGCCGCCATATAAAATATAACGAAAGCGGCCGCATGAACACGGATGTGCACGCTTTATGGCCTCCACGGCAGGAGGTCATGACCGGCCGGTACCCGGAAGCGGATGCGGTAAACAAGCGATTGACTTATACGGTGTCGGGAGACGGCAAGACGTTGGCGGAGGGCCGGTTCGGCGCCTGGATATTGGGCAAGCGCGAGGTAACTGTTCCGGTGGCGGGCGTCAGGGAGATAACGTTGAGCATTGCGGTGGAGGCCGCCAAGAAAAAGACGGTATTCTGGGGCGATCCGTATGTGTTGACTGCGTCAGGAAGCAAGATCCCGCTGCATGCGCTGCCGGTCCGTTACGATAACGTGGATCCGGGTAACGGGACAGGAGCGGATTATTACGGAGGTCCCGTGCACTTGGAGGGAAAGCGGTATGAAGAAGCGATGCCGCTCGAGCCGCTAGATCGAGACAAGCCGGCCGTCGCTTCATTCGATCTTTCCGGTGTTGATGCGGTTTCGTTTCACGCCGTAATCGGCGGGGATTACCCGGTCGGCGACGATCCGGCGCGGCGCACAACCGTAAGCTTCCGGTCGAAAGGACGCGAAGCCCGTTTCATCACTTTGCTTGAGCTGTACGAAGGCGCGCCGTCGATTGTATCGGCGGAGGCGGAATCGGACAACACGCTGCGCGTGCGGTTGTCCGGCGGCCGGCTGCAGCAAATTGATATTTCCCGATTTGCCGGAGACGGGTCGGACGTAACCGTGCGAATCAGGGAATACCGCGGCGGCGAGCTGACGAGAGAGGAAACGGCCTCGGCGGCTAAATGAAATTAATGATTGCAGGGGTAAAAGTTGCCGCTACAGGACGAGTTCATCTATTCGTTGAACTGCAGCGGCAGAAATCACCTCTGCATTCGACGATTCGTACGCGAAGAGCGATTAGGATGCCATACAGCGGTAAAAGTTGCCGCTCCGGCAACGTGATGTTTATTTTATCCGTTACAACGGCAAAAAGTACCGCTGCATACACGGCCCGCAACCACCCCTTCTGACTTGACATAATCATATATCCATACGCGGCGGCGGTATTCTCCAAGCAGAGAATGCCGCTTGTTGTATTGCCGAAAACATAATATGATGCATAGGACGAAAGACTTCCTGACAACGTTGGCGGTGATGTGATGAAAGTCATGTTGGTGGACGATGAAATACTCGCCGTTCAGCATATCCGGAATATGCTGGACTGGGAAGCGTGCGGCTGCAAGATCGTCGGGGAGCATACGAACCCGAGAAGAGCGCTGGAGTCGTTGGACCAGGCAAAGCCGGATCTCGTGATCGCGGATATCAAGATGCCCGGCATGGACGGTCTTGAGCTCAGTCAGCGGATATTGGAGAAGCATCCCCGCACCAAGATCGTGCTGTTGACCTCGTACAAAGAATTCGAATACGCGAAAGCGGCGTTGACGATCGGCGTGGACAACTATTTGCTGAAACACGAAATCAACGCCGGTGCGCTGCGCTCCGAGCTGCAGCGCATCAAGGAGATGCTGGACCGGGAACGGCTGCGGACGAAAGCGTTTCGCAGCGAGACGCTGCGTAACCTATTGACGGGGCGGCTCCAGGAGCAGGAACTGCTGCGGCTGCGGGAAGACGACTCCTTCTTTGCCCCGGGCCGGCGTTTTGCGCTGTTCTTGATCCGGTTCGACGTCCCATTCCCGATGCATATTCCCGGTTTGCCGGCCGGGGACCCGGCACCGGCGGAGCCGCCGGACTTGTCCGGTTGTATTTCGCATCAGCCGTCTTTCCAGGAAACGATCCGGATGGAATCGAACCTGTGGGTTGCCGTCGCGGAGTCTCCCGCCAGCGTCAGCAGGAAACAGCGGCGCGAGCGGCTGCATGAAGCGGCATCGTCCCTCCATCGTGTGATTAAAGCGTCGCTCGGCAGGACGGCAAGCATCTGTATCGCCGATGAAATCAAGGCGGACGCGGAAGCGTCGCCAACTTATCACGCGGCGGCGGCTTTGCAGAAGAATGCGTTCATGTATGGCTGCGCAAACACTTTCCTATTGGGGGAAGAACCGTCTTCAGGCTCAGCACCAGACTCAGGCAATGAAGAGCAAGTGCGCAAGGAGCTCGAGCGTGCGGCACAATGGGCGGAAGCGCTGGATATCGAGAAGATGGCGGGAGCGTTGGAGCGAACGTTCCGGATCGCCGCCGAGCGGCGCAGCGCCGCATTGCTCCACGATTTGTGCGACCGTTGGATGCAGCTTCTGCATACGATGCGTACCGGTTATCAATTATGCGGATTGGACGAGCTGTACCAAGACGGCGCGATTGATCCGAACGAGTGGAAAACCGTCGGGCACATCCGCGATTGGTTTGCGCGGCTGTTCAGGGAATCGGCGCTTCAGGCGGACGAAGCGGCCAAGCTTTCCGGCAAAGTGAGGCAGGCGATCGAATACATGCAAAAGCATTATCCCGAAGACATTACGGCCGAAACGATCGCCAGCGCGCTCCACATGAGCGGAGACCGCCTTCGCCACCTGTTCAAGGAAGAAACGGGACATACGCTGTTGGAGCACCTGACCCGCATCCGGCTGGAGCAAGCGAAAAAGCTGCTGGCGGAAGGAAGCTGCAAGGTGTATGAAATTGCCGGGATGGTCGGATACGGCAACAGCCAGTATTTCAGTCAAGTATTCCGCAAAGGCGTCGGCGTCAGCCCGAACGAGTACGCCGAAACCAAGGGGAGGCTCCCCCGATGAGAGTGAAAATCCGTACGAAAATTATTGCAATATGCGCGTTCGTCATTACCGCTTCGTTATTTTCAAGCGGTTTTTTCACATACGAATACGTCACCGGCATCTTGAGGGAACGTTCCGTGAACGACAGCAAGACGCATCTGGCGCAAATATCCGTGCAGCTGTCGAGGGTGCGGGAGCAGGTGGTCAAGATCGCCGAATATATCGTTTCGGATGAGGAGATTCATGTGCGCATCGCGCCGAATCGTTCCGCAACGCTCGAAGAGGAATACTTCAGGATGCATGAGGTGCAGGACCGGTTAAAGCGGTTTACCGCATTGAACGCGTTCATTTTGAACGCATTGATCGTAAGGGAAGACGGAGCGACGTTCTCCAACAACTCCGGATATGCAGATTATTTCGCCGAATATTTGAAGCAGCCGTGGTTTCAATCGTTTCTCGATTCCGGGCGGCGCATCGGCTTCACCGCTCCGCACGATTTCTTCTACTTGAACGGGAAGCGCCCGGTATTCAGCTATGTCGTGAAGTATAAAAACCTGCAGGCCGCAAATTCTCCCGACTACTATTTGGTGCTGGACATCCAGCTATCCGAAATCACGAATGCGTTCGAACAAAGCGCGGCGGATTTCGAACAGATGCTGCTCTTTAACGGAACGGGAGACGTGCTGTTTCTCGGAGGCTCCGCCCCGGACGAGTCGTTCGGCCAGATGATCGAACGGGCGATGCAACAAGACGGGATCGCGGAGACCGGCGAGCATATCGCGATTTCGTACGCGCCAGATCCGGACGGATGGAAGCAGGCCGCCGTCATCTCGAAGAAGAAGCTGTTCGCCCCGATCAACCGGATTTTGGACTACTACTTGTTGATTACGGTATCCAGTCTGGCTGCGATGCTGCTGATCATTTTACCCTTCATCGTGAACATGACGCGTCCGATCTCGAAGCTGACCCAGGCGATGAAACGCGTATCCGTCGGGGATCTGAACACGAGCGTATCGATCCGCAGCGGCGACGAAATGGAGCTGTTGGGCGCGGGTTTCAACCGGATGGTGGGCGATCTGAGTCAATACGTGCAGGCGTCCATCCGGCATGAAGAGACGAAACGGAAGATGCAGATCAGTTTGCTGATGGCCCAAATCAATCCGCATTTTATCTACAATACGCTCAATACCGTCATTTATTTGTCGCATGCGGGGAGAAGCAACGACGCCGCGAAAATAACCGAAGCGTTGATCGGCATTCTCCAAGACACGATAAAGACGGGGGACGAGGAATATTTTTCGACGCTGCAAGAAGAAATTCATGTCGTTGCCAAATATATAGACATCCAGCATTACCGGTATCCGGGGCGCTTCCGGGTGGAGTGGAGCGTCGACGAATCGCTTCTGGCGGCGAACGTGCCGCGCCTGGTCATTCAACCGTTGGTCGAAAATGCGCTTTTTCACGGAGTTATTCCGATGGACGAAGCGGGAGTGATTCGAATATCCGTACGGCGGGTGGACGACGGGATGCTGATCGAGGTGGAGGATAACGGCATAGGGCTGCAGGAAGCTTCGGGGCGGCGGAGGGACCGCATGCGCGGCATCGGATTGTCCAACGTGCGGGAGCGGATCCGGTATTTATACGGCGGCAGCTTCGGTGTCACGGTCGTTAACGGGGAGGAGCGCGGCGCAAAGGCCGCCGTTCGTTTGCCGCTGCGCGACCGGATATGAAACAAAATAGCCGTTTTACCTTGTGCAGCTTTGTTGAAAGCGCTGTTACAATGAATCGTGCAAACGCTTTCTATATAGTTCTTGGAGGGGATTCGGTTGAAGGTACAGGCAAAGAAGACTTGGCTAAGCATTCTGCTCTTGATTGCGATCGTTGTCGTCGCGGGCTGCTCAGGAGGCGGCGGAGCGGCGGGCCCGAAAGAAGGAGCAGCTGCGGAGGGGCAAACCGGCGATTCGGACTCGGCGGAAAAGCCGGAGACGTCGCCCGAAGCGCTTACCGCGACCATTAAAGTGTGGGATTGGGACGAAACATTTTTAACGACGATGATACCCGAATTCAACAAGAAGTACCCGGGCATTAAAGTAGAGTACACGGTCGTCAATCCGAACGATTACCTGCAGAAGCTTCAGAGCGGCATCGCGTCGGGCTCCGACGTTCCGGACGTCATTCTCGGCGAAACGGCTTACCGGGGCAAGCTGTTCGATCTGGACGTGCTGGATAATCTCGAGCAGGCGCCATACAGCTTCGACCGTTCGCAGCTGCTTGATTATTTGATTCCGCTCATGTCCAATTCGCGGGGCGAAATCGTAGGCATCGATCAGCAAATTACGCCGGCCGGCTTCGCGTACCGCCGGGATTTGGCGAAGGAGTACCTCGGAACCGACGTTCCGGAGGAGCTGGAGCAGCTGCTGCCGGATTGGGACGCTTTTATCGCGAAGGGGAAAGAAGCGGCGGAGAAGAGCGGCGGCAAGGTAACGATGCTGCCTGGTTTGGGCGATGCGTTCCTCGCATTGCGCGGCCAAACCGCGAAGCCGTACATCAACGGCACGGAAATCGATTTGACGTCCCGTATGCAGGAGCCGCTTGCGAAGCTGTTCGAGATGAGGGATGCGGGCATTCTCGGCAAGCACGAATTGTGGACGCCGTCCTGGTCGGCTTCGATGGCTTCGGGCGAAAATATATTTTACCCGATGGCGCCGTGGGGACCGAAGTGGCATATTTCGGCGAACGATCCGGAAGGCAGCGGCCGATGGGGACTCGTGAAAGCGCCGGGCGGCAGCTTCACCCGCGGAGGCACTTCGATCAGCATTTATAAAGACAGCAAAGTGAAGGAAGCCGCATGGGCGTACGTGAACTTCATGTACTTGTCCGACGAAGGCACGAAGCTCGCTTACAAAAAGTTCGGAGTAACGCCGGGAATCAAGTCGTTCTACGAAACAAATAAAGACCTGATTGAGCAAGGCAGCGAGTACGACGCGTTTTTCGGCGGCCAAAATTTGGCAAAGTACTTTATCGAGAAAATCGTTACAGGCGTAACGGGCGAGCCGCAATCGAAGTACGAGTCGATCGTCGAAGGCGCATTCATGTCGCTGTACCCGCTGTGGACGAAAGATACAGGCATTAGCTCAGAGCAGGCGCTGGAGAAATTTATTGCGGAAGTGAAGAACAAAGCCGCCGGCGCGACGGTGAAATAATCGTTCGGTAAAGAAGGGATGAGCAGCCGTTCCGTTCGCGGACGGTTGCTCATCTGCAAATTACGGGATAAAAGAGGGAAATCAATCATGACTAACGAAATGAAGACGGCACCCGTAATGCCGCCGCTTGGTAACCGGCGGCCGCGATGGAATGTATGGCCGTACGTCTTCGCGCTTCCGTTCGTGCTCGCTTACGCCGTGTTCCAGATGTATCCGGTCGGATATTCCTTCTTCTTAAGTCTCCACGATTGGAACGGAGTCGGCGCAAAGACGTATATCGGCTTCAAAAATTACGCCGATCTGTTTACACGGGATCCGTTGTTTTATAAATCGCTGTACAACACGGTCATTATGATGCTGATGAGCGTGCCCGTTACGATTATTCTCGGTGTGACGCTGGCGTATTTGACGTTTCATCTCGTGAAGGGGCGCCGTTTTTTCCAAACGGTGAACTTCCTGCCTTATATTACGACACCGGTTGCGATCGGGTTTATTTTCTCGTTCCTGTTCGATTGGCAGACCGGTACGGTGAATCAACTGCTGCTAAAAACAGGGCTCGCGGACGAAGGGGTGTACTGGCTGCAAGGCGAGTGGACGTCGCGCATGATTATCGCCCTGATGATCATATGGCGAAATCTAGGGTATTTCATGGCGATATATTTGGCCGGCATGACGGCGATTCCGCAGGACGTGTACGAGGCGGCGAAGGTTGACGGCTCGAGCGGCTTCCACACGTTCCGCACGATTACCTTCCCGCTGCTGCGAAACATTACCGTGTTTCTGGTAGTCACATCCGTGATCGGAGGGCTGCAGCTGTTCGACGAGCCGAAGCTGTTATACGGCGGCTGGTCCGGTTCCGTGCAGGTCGGCGGACCCGAAAACGCGGCGCTCACCGTCATATGGAAATTCGTCGACGACTCCTTCATCTCGAACACCAGATTCGGATACGGCTCGGCGATCGCATACGCGCTTTTCATGATCATAATCGTGTTTTCTATCGCGAGCTACCGGCTGACGGCAGGAAAGGAGGACCGCGGATGAGGAAGCTCCTCGTTTGGTTGTTTTTGCTGGCGGTCACATTCGTTTCCTTGATTCCATTTTATGTGATGATCGTTATGTCGACGCATTTTACCGAGGATATTTTCAAGGGGCTGCCTTTACTTCCCGGAGATTACGCTTGGAATAATTTAAAGACGGTCTTCCAAGGCAACTTCTCGCAAGTATACGCAAACAGCTTGATCGTTTCGTTGTGCGCGGTCGTTCTTGCCGTGTTGACGAGCTCCATGATCGGTTATTCGATTGCGAAATACCGGTTCAAGCTTAATCGCGCGCTGCATTACTTCATTATTATCACAATGATGGTTCCGGTCCAGGTGGGCATTATCGGTTATATTATCGAAATGAAGCATCTCGGCCTCGGGAACACGCTGTTTCCGATCATTCTGATCTGGGCTGCGTTCCCGTTCGGCGCGTTCTTTATGGTTCAGTTCATTAAAGACACGGTGCCCGACGAATTGATCGAGTGCGCGCGAATCGACGGCTGCCACGAAGCGATGATATTTATCCGTATCGTCATGCCTTTGATCAAACCCGGACTTGCAACGCTGGCCACGCTCGTCTTCCTGTGGTCGTGGAACAATTACTTGCTCCCGCTCGTTACGATCAATAACAGCAGGTGGTTTACGGTGCCGTTGTTCGTATCCAATCTCGGAATCGTGCACCGGACGGACTACGCCGCCCGCATGGCGGCGCTGACGATCGCCACCGTTCCGGTATTGCTCGTCTTTTTGGCGGGGTCGCGTACGTTTATTAAAGGCATTACGGCCGGTGCGGTGAAAGGTTGACATAGGGGCAGGCGAAAAATGTCGGTACCGGACCGGAGCGTGCTAGAGTGGAGCAACTGTTTACCCCTCTGCTAAACCAGCACCGACCTTTCATTACAGTTTAATAACGTTGCCGAAAACGAATGACGGAAAGACGTTCAACGTTTGGAAGGAAAAGCCTCCGGCCAATTGACGCCACCAGTCATAGCCCAAATCGTCGGCAATGACGAAGATTCGGTCGTACAGCTCTTCCTCTTCCTGTAGCGACAATCGGACCTGCAGCGCCCACTCCGCCAGGAGCCGATTCAGCTGGTCATCCACATCAGCAGGAAGCCTCATATCCATGGGCTCGTCATCCATTAGATTTACTCCTTTCGGCCGCAGCCAATTCGGTCTGTGGCAGCCCCAGCCGTCCGGCAAGAAGCGCCCGGGCTTGCGATATTTTATAGCGTGCCGTGCCGGCCGGCATCCCGAGCGCTTCGCCAATCCGGCTGCTGTTCATTCCGCCGACGACTTTCATCAGAAGGATGCAGCGAAGCTCCTCCGGGAGCGCGCCGATGGCCGACTCAAGCTCGCGATAACGTTCGCGGCCCGCCAACAACTGGGAGAGGTCACCGGCTGGGGCTCCTGCCCCTTTGTTCCGGTCGCGCAGCTGTTCTTCCGCTTGCCTCCGGTTCGAAGACTTCCGGTAGTAATCTTTCACCAGGTTGGAAGCGATGGAGAAGATCCAGTAGATCCGCTGCTCTTCGGGGATTCGTTCAAGAGCTTCCATCCGGTTCCAGATTCGCAGATAGACGTCATGAAGCAGATCCGCGGCGACATCTTTGCTCCCCGTGCGCCCCAGCAGGTACGAATAGACCTGCCGGGAGTACGCAACATACAAATCGTGGAACAAGTCTTTCCTCATTGCTCGCTTTGGGCTGCAGCGTTCTCTTTTCCCACAATGTTACCCAATTTAACGACGGTCAGGAGTTGGAGCAGCGGAACGAGCTCCATCGGAGCTCTCAGTTCGCCGATCACGACTAATTCCGCAACTTTCTGCTTGAGCACGGCGGTATCGACATCCGAGCCGAATTCGAAATTCCCGATAAGGACCATCGCCATATTGCCGTCAATAAGATCGAAGAAAGCCTTCGAGAACGTATCATTCCCGACGAACAGCCTGGGCGATTCCCCTGTATAGTACGCGATTTGGCCGGTGAGTCGTGTTACTGCGCCCACCAATGCTCTTTCCGCTTTCTTGGGGGCGATTATTTGGCCCGCTACGATCACTTCTTTGAATCCGACCGCTTCGATCTCGGATGTGATGATGATCTGGCCGGCAATGACCAGCATGTCTTCGGGAGAACCCGAGCGGTTCGCGAACGCTTCACCGTCCACCGTCAGCTGACCGGTCAACAGTTTGATTTTCCCGGATGACGGCGGGATCGTCACCGTCATTCCGACGTTTCTCTGTGGAATCTTCATCAAGGCGCCGGACAACGCTTCGGGAGCGATAATAACACCGACGTTCTGAATCTGCGTCACGGCTGCCAAGTCCTCCGGCTTCATCTCGATCAAATCAAGCACGCCCAAATTCTCGATGGTCGTCCCCGTCACTTTTAACTCTTCCATTGCAAGCTCCTCCATTCGATCATGAGTTGATTTACATATAGGAAAACGCGCGACTTCGCCAAGTGTTGGGACGTCAGAAAAAAATATGGAGCTGACCTCAATATTGAGCGTCTATGCTAGGCACCCACATTATACTACAACCATTCTCCCAGCCGCCCCCTCCTTTCTCATTTTACGCTTATCCTCTTGCCGCGCCGATTAGAAAAGTGCAAAGTCCGCGGTCGATTCGTTTCCTTAGTTCCGGGAGGGCACAAAAGATGATTCGGTCTGAGGCAAGGGGAGAATGCGCGCAAGAGGATCCGGTACGTGAACCCCGGGAGATCGTCGAACTTAAGACAGACGGTTGCGGAAAAACGGGTGCTTTCGAAACCGGACAAAAGAGCATAAAAAGCAAAGAATGAACAGGAATGAGCATAAAATCCGAAAATCGCGGGCAGCCGTTTTTCTATAATAGAGTAGTATCCATTAGTTTGCACAAGAGGTGAGCAGGTTTGAAACATGATAAGCGGTGGTCGGTACATACGGCGGATACGATTATATCTCAAGCCGGAAGCGACGGCTTGCATCCGGAAATCGCGAAGCGGTGGGCATATGTGCCGGGCATGATGCTGATGGCGATCGCCCGTACGGGTGAGTACTACGGAAAAGACTCTTACTATGAATTCATGAAACGTCATATGGATTTGTTTGTGGGAGACAACGGCGCCATCCGGGGCTATAGAGTCGAAGAGTATAATCTCGATCAGATCAATCAAGGTAAAAACTTGTTCGCGCTCATCGAACGAACGGGAGAAGCCCGTTATGAACAAGCGGCGCACACGCTTGCCGTCCAATTGATCGGTCAGCCTCGAACGTCGGAGGGGGGCTTCTGGCATAAGAAGATTTATCCTTTCCAAATGTGGCTGGACGGACTGTATATGTCCTCGCCCTTCCTCGCCCAATACGCGAAAACGTTCGAGCGGCCGGAATTGTTCGACGAGGTTGCCCGTCAGCTGTTGTTGGTGGAGCGGAAAACCCGCGACCCGAGGACAGGGCTGCTCTATCACGGTTGGGATGAGGCGATCGAGCAAAACTGGGCGAATCCGAAGACGGGATGTTCGCAAAATTTTTGGAGCCGTGCGATGGGCTGGTATGCGATGGCGCTGGTTGACAGCCTCGAGCACCTGCCGATAGATCATCCGAAGCGGGGCACGATCGTCGGCATTTTCGAAAGGATGTGCGGCGCACTGGCTAAAGTTCAAGAGCAGGAGAGCGGCTTGTGGTTTCAAGTTTTGGACCAAGGGTTCCGCGAAGGGAATTATTTGGAAACGTCCGGATCCAGCATGTTCATCTATGCCCTCGCCAAAGGGATTCGATTGCAATTTTTGGAGAAACCTGCGAGAATCGTCGCGGAGAAGGCGTTCCAAGGATTGATCGAGCGGTTTGTCGAGGAGAACGATTCCGGCGTTCACCTGCACAATATTTGCCACGGTGCCGGTTTAAGCGCCGACCGGGACGGAACTTACGGTTATTACATCAGAGAAAAGGTCGTAACGGACGCGCACATCGGTGTCGGACCGTTTCTGCTTGCGTGCTTGGAGATGGAGCGATTGCATGAAGAATAGGTTAGGAGGAACCTTTAATGAGTGCAGCATTGGACGCGTTGAAGCGTAAGGCGTGGATTTCCGATCAGGGGGACGGGACTTTCGTGAATCCCGTGCTTCATGCGGATTACTCGGATCCGGACGTCATCAGGGTCGGCGAGGATTTCTATATGACCGCTTCCAGCTTTAGTCATATACCGGGCTTGCCGATCCTTCATTCGAAGGACTTGATTAACTGGACGTTGATTAATCATGTCATTCCGCGGATGGATTTGCCCGGATACGACAAGCCGCAGCACGGCAACGGGGTGTGGGCGCCGGCGCTTCGTTATCACGCGGGAAAGTTTTGGGTGTATTACGGCGATCCGGACGTAGGAATCTTTATGAGTACGGCGGTCGATCCGGCAGGGGAATGGGAGCCGCTGCACCTAGTCAAAGAAGGCAAAGGCTTGATTGACACGTGCCCCTTCTGGGATGACGACGGACAAGCGTATTTGGTGCACGCCTTCGCGAAGAGCCGGGCCGGCATTAAACACAAGTTACGACTGTGCAAAATGTCCGCGGACGGCAAGCGGCTGCTTGACGAAGGGCAAATTATTTTCGACGGGACGGAGCATCATCCGACCATGGAAGGTCCGAAGATGTATAAGCGCAACGGGTATTACTATATTTTCGCGCCTGCGGGAGGGGTTGCGACGGGCTGGCAGACGATACTGCGCTCAACGTCCATCTATGGCCCGTACGAAGATAAGATCGTGCTGCATCAAGGGGACACCCCGGTCAACGGACCTCACCAAGGCGGATGGGTCGAGCTGGAGTCGGGAGAGTCCTGGTTTATGCATTTTCAGGATAAGGATGCGTACGGGCGAATCGTTCATCTGCAGCCGGTCCGCTGGGTGGACGATTGGCCGTTGATGGGGGTCGACCGCAATGGGGACGGGATCGGGGAACCGGTGCTTCGCCATCGGAAGCCGAACGTGGGAAAGGAATATCCCGTGGCCGTCCCGGACGATTCCGATGACTTCGACGGCACGAAGCTCGGGCTTCAATGGCAGTGGCAGGCGAACCCGAATCCCGATTGGCATTCGTTTGATAGAGAAAGCCACCTCCGGTTGTTCGCTCAACCTTTGCCGGCGGATGTCGCTACGTTGTATGGCGCGCCGCACCTGCTGATGCAGAAGTTTCCCGCGGAATCGTTCCAAGCGGAAGCTCATCTGGATTGCTCTTCCCTCCAGCCAGGAGAAAAGGCGGGTTTGGTCGTATTCGGTTACAATTACGCATATGTCGCGCTCCGGACGAAAGAGGACGGTTCCGGGTTCGAACTGCTGCGCGCGGAAGGCAACGCGACCGAAGAAACCGTAATCTGGAAAGCCGATTTGGCTGCGCAGACCGTAGTTCTTCGTGTTACGGTTAGCGCCGGGGCTTCGTGCCGCTTCGAATATGGCGCTGAGGACGGCGGCGGGTTTGCGCGGTGCGGCGAGCCGGCGTTTACAGCTTCCAAGGGCCATTGGGTGGGGGCGAAGGTCGGTATGTTTGCGGCCAGGCCGGACGACGGCGACCGGCAAAGCGGAGGGTATGCGGACTGCGACTGGTTTCGAGTTACGCGGCCGGAATGATAGCGGTCGATTATACGGGTTTTCTTGGGCGGGAAATAGGATCAATTTTTGAGCTAATTCGCAGGAATACGGTCACATTTTAACCTTATTCCTCCCCCAGACAACCTTATTTAAGGGCCGAGCAACGGAATAGACGCAATTATTGACCTTATGTAACTCAACACACCCCGCAGACGGATGCGATAAGGTCAAATATTGAACTTATGGACATAAATAAGGTCAGTATTTGACCCTATTGATCTTTACATGTGCTCTTGGCCGGCGGACGATACAGAAGCGGCACGCAACCAGCATCGCCGCCGCGTTGCTACGCATGGCGTTTGCGATAAAGAAGCGGCGTCGTGCCCGCGATCTTCTTGAACGTCTTATTAAAATGAGCGATGTGCTCGAACCCGGCCAGCTCGGATATCATTTGCACGGAGTCCCGCGTATTAATCAGCATTTTCTGAGCTTCGCGAATCCTCACCACCTGCACATACTCCCGGAAGTGAAATCCCGTCAATCTTGTAAAGATGCGGCTGAGATAGGAAGGGCTTATATAAAATTGTTTCGCAACCTGCTCCAACGTGATCTTCTTTTCGAAGTTGGAGTTGATATATTGCGCGATTTCCGACACCTTCTGGTGCATAGGGTGCTCATATTCGTGCGATGCTTGCCCCTGCGGCGACTCGTCGATGCGGTGAAGCCGAATCAGCAGCTCGTTCATGAGCGATCGGACCAAAGAAGTATAGAAGGCCGCTTGGGTTTCGCATTCCGCGAGCATCTGTTGCAGCAGCCGCTCGATTTCCGGTTGGTCCTTCAACGGGATTTTCATCAACCGGGAAGACCCTCCCTTCAACAATTCGGAAACTTTCGGATTCCCGCGTTCAACGAAGTCCGGGGAAAAGTTGACCAAAATCCTCTCGAAATGCAGCTTGTCCGAGCTCGCGGTCGAA
This sequence comes from Paenibacillus alkalitolerans, assembly GCF_016482785.1. GTDB lineage: Bacteria > Bacillota > Bacilli > Paenibacillales > YIM-B00363 > Paenibacillus_AE > Paenibacillus_AE alkalitolerans. The sequence continues at coordinate 49,531 of NZ_JAEMXM010000005.1, forward strand.
TGAAGATCGTGCGGCATGATGATCATCATATCCCCCTTCTTGACCGTATACACGTTGCCGTTGAGGAAATACACCCTTTCCCCGTTAAGCAAATAGTACAGCTCGAAGAACGGGTGTTCATGGGGACGCGGCATGCTGTTGGATCCGGTGCGCGACATGTACTGGATCGAAAAGTCATTCTCTCCGATGAAATATTTCGGCCCGAATTGATCATTCATGGATATATCTCCCCTCTGTAATCCGAACGAGACGACAGCTTATGAATTATATACCATGCCTACATAGGATCATCAAGGGCAGATTATAAATCAAGAGTGCATGTAAAGCAAAATTTACGTTGAAATGGGCATCAAAGACAGAAGAATTGAGCGTTTTCTTCATCTATACTGAAATCATACGAAAGGTCAAAAAACGAAGGTATAGAGGTGGGGACATTTTGAGTAACAAAGCGATTGCGGAAAACCCGGCCGAACTGCCGGCGATCCCGGACCGGTCTGTGGCCGTTACCGAATACGGGGCGGTGGGCAACGGAATTCATGATAACACGGAATCGATCCAACGGGCGATCGACGAAAGCGCTTCTGCGGGAGGAGGAAGGGTCGTCATTCCTCCCGGCATATGGCTGACCGGTCCGCTCACATTAAAGAGCCGCATTGAGCTGCATGCGGAAGCCGGAGCGTTGGTCGTATTCAGCAAGAGATATACCGATTACCCGTTGGTTATGTCGTGCTATGAAGGCAGGCAAATGTTCCGGTGCCAGGCTCCATTGGACGGCGATGGTCTGGAGGACGTTGCGATTACGGGCGGCGGCGTGTTTGACGGAGGCGGAGAAGCCTGGAGACCTGCGAAGAAAATGAAGCTTACGGAAAAGCAATGGAACGAGTTGGTCCGGTCCGGAGGCGTAGTGGACGAGCATGGCATATGGTGGCCGACGCAAGCCGCCAAGGACGGAGCGGAAACGGTCGCGCGTCTGGAACGGACGGGGAGCAAAGATGCGAAAGATTATGAAAGTGTCAGAGAATTTCTGAGACCATGCTTGTTAAGCTTGAGAAGGTGCAAGCGAATATTGCTGGACGGACCGACCTTTCAAAATTCGGCATCCTGGTGCCTTCATCCGTGGGCTTCGGAGCACATTACGTTTCGCAACGTCACCGTCCGCAATCCGTGGTACGCGCAAAACGGGGACGGGCTGGATATAGATTCATGCAAATTCGTTACGGTGGAGCATTGCTACTTCGACGTCGGGGACGACGCGATATGTCTGAAATCGGGCAAAGATGAAGCGGGGCGTCTGCTGGGGATGCCGAGCGAGCATATCACGGTCCGCCATTGCACCGTATATCACGGGCACGGCGGAATCGTGGTCGGGAGCGAAATGTCCGGCGGAGTGAAAAACGTTCACGTTTCGGATTGTACGTTTATCGGTACGGATATCGGCATCCGGTTCAAGAGCTGCCGCGGCCGCGGAGGCGTTGTGGAGCAGATCGCGATCGAGCGGATCCGGATGAAGGACATCGCGGGGGATGCGATATCGTTTAACTTATATTACGAAGGGAAATCAGGTTCCGGGAAGTACGGGGAGGAGATTTTCGTACCCGTCACCGTGGAAACCCCGGAATTCCGAAATATTCATATCGAAGATATCGTTTGCGACGGCGCGCAAGCTGCGCTGCTCGTCAACGGACTGCCGGAAATGCCCGTCTCCGGTCTCTCACTCAAGCGCGCTGTCTTTTCCTGCAAGGAAGGGATCGTCTGCCGGAACGGACAACATGTGATCATTGAAGATGTTGAACTGCACGTTCAAGACGAACCGATCGTCACCCTTCATCAGAGCCGGTCGGTTCGGCTCGTGAACTTGTCGGGAACGGGATCGCCGGACGAAGACAGGCTGCTTGTCGTAACGGGCGGCAAATCGGCCGATATCAAGTGTTTATCTCCCGCAACGCCCCCGTCTCACCGAAAAGTGGCGATCTCCGAGGACGCGAATCCCGAAGAAGTGGTCGTTCTATAATCATTGCCATTCAAAGCTCTTCGTCTGTTCAGGCGGAGAGCTTTGCGGTTTCCTCAAGCCGATTCCACAAATAAAGCGTTTACGTCTTCTTCCTTTCTCTGTTATAACAGATAGAAAAACAAGCGAAGAGGAATTGCTGATGATGGGACACTTTCGCACGCTCAGCCTTACCAGGCAGATCATTTATTTGATTTTGCTGATGCTAATCATCCTTCTGATCTCATTCGTCGTTTCGAACACGATTGCCAAACGGATTGTCGAGAGCAAGGTAACGGACTCCGCCGCCAAAATTTTGTCTCAGGTTGAAGACAACATGGAAAGCTTCTATGCGGACATGGAGAGAATTTCGGTTTCGATGCTGTACAGTCCGACAATACAAGCCTTTGTAGACCTGGAGGACTCTTACTCCAGGGTTTTCATGGACAGTCAAGTCATATCGGTCTTCTCCAATACCATTGTATTGAAAGACAATATCCGGGGAATCCAGCTTTACGACCGGTCAGGGACGATGGTGACCAGTATGGGAATGGGGGCCGGCGAAACCGACAAACCGCCGCCTCCAAAAATCGAATATTCCGGTTTATTGACGGATCCGGATACGGGCGAAACGATCCCGAACTATTCCATTTCCGTCCCGATCTATAATTTGGAAAGCGCACCTGAGAAGGATCACAAGGGAACAAGCGTATTTGTCATGGATGTCGGCAACTTCAAAAATATATTGAAGAACGCAAAAATGACACCCAATTCCCGGCTGCTTCTTCTGGACCAAAACAAACAAATCATGGCAAGCGAAGGGAACTCCTCCAGCCTCGATGTATCCCGGTTAGAGGAGTGGAAGAACGACAATCGATATATCGTGCAGACGAGCACGCTGTCCGAGACCGGGTGGGAGCTGGTCAGCGTCATACCGAGGAACGAGCTGCTGCAGGAATTGAATATCGTTCAAAGACTGAACATTGCGACATATGCGGTCATGTTTTGTATACTCGGTCTCTTTCTGATCATTTTTTTCACCCGTATCTTACAACCGATCAAAGCGCTGATCGATTTTATGAAGTCCTATCCGAAAATCGGCCACGAAAGCCGCATCCATGTCACATTCCGTAATGAAATCGGCGTGCTCGCCGTCAGCTTGAACAGAATGCTGGACGAAATAGACTCCCTGAGCAAAGAGATACAGCTATCGCAAAAGCGGATATACGAAATCGAAATCGCGAAGAAACAGATGGAAATATCGGCATACCGCAATCAGATCAACCCTCATTTTCTGTACAACACACTGGAATGTATACGCGCCATGGCTTTTTATTACAAAGCTCAGGATATTGCCGATATTTCGTCCTCCTTGTCCGGTATGTTCCGTTACTCGGTCAAAGGGAGCGATTTCGTCGCGATTCATGAAGAAATATCCCACGTCAAGGAATATGCGAAAATTATCGGGTTCAGGTTCATGGGAAGGATACAGGTCGTCATTGACGCGGATGAAGATGTGCTGAAGCTGAAAACGATTAAGATGCTTCTACAGCCAATTGTGGAAAATGCCGTGTTCCATGGATTGGAGAGAAAGATCGACAACGGCGCGGTCCGGATTCAAGTGAATAAAGCTTCGAAAAGCAAAGTTCAATACGTCATACAGGACAACGGAAACGGAATGGAAGAAAAGCAGCTCCGGGAGCTGATCGAACGGTTGAAGCGGTTCGAGCATCAAGGACAGACGGAGAATGAAGCGAAGCAAGGAATCGGATTATCCAACATTTACTGGAGAATCAAGCTTTTATACGGTGACGAGGCGGACATGACCGTCGACAGCAAACCCGGTTTGGGTACAACCGTCAAGATTACCTTCCCGCTACAGGAATTCACAGAACAATTGGAGGTTGTATAGCGATGCATACTGTTTTCATTGTAGATGACGAGCCCTGGGTTGCGTACGGGATTAAAGCGTTGGTCGATTGGGAAAGTCACGGCTTCACCGTCATTGGAGAAGCGCATAACGGATTGACGGCGCTCGAGACGATCATGGAGAAGAAGCCGGACGTCATCCTTTCGGATATCCGCATGCCGGGACTGGACGGGATTGAGCTTCTGGAACAGATCCGGCTGCATCAATTGCCGTGCAAGGTCATTCTGATCAGCGGATATTCGGAATTCGAGTATGCACAGAAGGCGATCCGGCTCGGCGCGTTCGATTATTTGTTGAAGCAGATCGACAAAAACAATCTTGAGGATACGTTGGCGCGTCTGAAAAAGGATCTGGAGGAGAAGGAAAAAGCGCAAAGAAGTCTGGATTTGTTTCTGGATGATCTGTTCGATATATTCGAGCCCGATCATAAAATGAAAATTCATAACTTCCTTACCAGCAGGGGAATCGAATTTGATTATCCGCATTACCGGTTTATCAGTTGTCTCTACGATGGATCACCGGTTTCCGATCCCGATGAGAGGGTGGCGGCGGTTGCCGGTATCCGGTTTTTGCGTTTTCGAACGGGGCAACACAAAGTCTCCTACCTGATCAATTACGACGAGCTGAAGCAACCGGTCGTGTTGCTGAATTTCATCTCCGATCATCTGTCTGACACCCGGTGTATCGGGATTAGCGGAATCGGCGTTTACTCGGCATCCGTAGCCAAGCTTTATCAGGAATCTGATGTAGCCCTGTTCAGTTCATTCACTCGGCCGGAGGACCGGATCATCGAATATAAAGCGATCGATCATGCAGCGGAGCTGACGAAGGCGGTGCTGCAAATCGAGATGGCCGTCAAGGAACAAAAAGCCGAGCTGTTAAACCGATGGCTGGACGAGCTGTGCGAGGAATGCAAGGCGCGGCAATTGCAGATCGATCAAATCTCGTCGCTGTATAACCAAATCGTCTCGCTCTTTTATAAATATTACAGCAACAGCGATGCCATCTACGAAATCGAATATTTGAACTACTATCAAATCTTTCGTCAGTACAGCTCCATCGAGCAATTGTTCGACTGGCTGAAGGCCGTCTTCCGCCAGCAATCCGGCGAAGAGCTGCACATTTCGAACGACACGGTAAAGAAGATCATCGGATATATCGACTCCAGCTTTACGGAAGATATTATGTTGGGGGCTTTGTCCAGGAAGTTCAATATCAGTCTCGGATATTTAAGCTCTCTTATCAAGAAGGAAACAGGAACAACTTACTCTGAGTATGTGATAAACAAGAGGTTGAACCTGGCTAAAGAATTGTTGCAGGACGCAGCGCTATCCATTCATGAGATCGTAGAGCGTGTGGGCTATAAGGATTATTTTCATTTCAACAAGCTGTTCAAAAAGCATTTCGGCGTTACGCCAAGCAAATATCGTAAAATGTAGACTCTATCATCATCTGAAATCCACAACAAAATACAAACATATGATGCTTCGGGACAGCAAGCTAAGATAAAGAAGCAGTAGCCAATCTATACAAGGGGGATTGACTGGAATGAAGTTGAAAGTGCTTGCAATTTTGACGTTAGCCTTGACCGTTGTGCTCTCTGGTTGCGCCGGCAACAACGCGGGGAGCGGAAGCAGCGCCGAACAGAATGAAGAATCGGCATCAAATTCGAATGCTTCGGATGCCGCGAACCAAGAAACAGAGGACAAGCCGCTAAAGCAAGTGGATGTAACCTGGTTCACGTCGATTGGATTCTGGCCTCCGCCCGAATGGGATACCACGACAGGAACGATAATGGGCAACATTACGGAGAGAACGGGAGTCAAATTCAGCTTTGACGTGCCCCCGCAAGACGGCGATACGAAATTGAATCTGTTGATGGTGTCATCGGGGAATAAGTTCCCGGACGTGATTACAACGGTAGATCAGGATATGGCGACCAAGCTCGCTCAGTCAGGCAAGGTTTGGAACTTGGATGAATTCCTGAAAGAATACGATCCGCAGTCCCGCCTGTTGACGGATTTTCCGGCAGACCTCAAAGAGCATATCGTCCAGCGATTCGGCGGCTGGTACTACATCCCGAGCCATATGGCAAGCGCCGACCTGAAGGAGATGTATCCCCCGTCAAGTTCTTATTTTGCGGACAGTGGCAAATACGGTAAGAACCAAGGCGTTATGGTCAAGACGAAACTCCTGGAGCAGGCAGGTCTCACGCTCGACGATTTGAAGACGGAAAGCGGCTTTCTCAAGGCTCTCCAGAAAGTCAAAGACATGAAGTTGACAGTGGACGGTCAGCCTGTCGTTCCGCTTCAGATCGACGGCAAGGACTATCAGGCCGGAGGAGCGCTGATGTTTCTGCAGCATAACTTCGGCGCTATTGAAGTTGACAAGGACGGGAATTACAGAAACATCCTGCTGGCTCCGGAAACGAAGCATGCCATTCAATTCCTGAATGAGGCGTACCGAGGCGGTTACTTGGATCCCGGTCAGCTCATGATGGATAACAATGGGGCGAAATCGCTGTATTCGTCGGGTCGCATATTCAGTTTCATGGGGAATATGGCCAACGTTCCGTACAATGCAGATTACGCCTCGCCCGGCGCGATCTTGTCGGATGACGGCGCCAAACCGATCTTCACGTACGCATCCTTGCCGGGGGCAGGTTGGATGAAAACGTTCATTTCCAAATCCACCAAGCACCCGGAGCAATTGGCGAAATGGGTCAGCTATATGACCAGTCGCGAAGGGTTGATGAATGCATTCTATGGTTTCAAAGATGTGGATTACACGATAAACGATCAAGGTCTTGCCGTAAGAACGGAACAAGGAAAAATTACTAAAGAGAATTACAAAAAGACGGGACTTGAAAATTTCTGGCAATTCTCCAACCTCGATTTCAATAATCATATGAATCCCGCTCCAACCGATGAAGAAGCCTTGAACCGGTCGGCGACGTTTGCCGCTTATGGTAAGACGCCGGATGTTGTGCGATTTGATATTTCCCCATTGACGTTGCCGGGCGATTTCTACGCACCCGGAAGCGAGAATGTGAAGATCAGGGATCAGATCAAACAATTTGCGGAAGTGCATATTTCCAGGATGGTTCTGGCGAAAGATCAGGCGGCATTCGATAAGCTGTATGACGAATTTATCGCTCAACTGAAGAAGTTGGACATCGATAAATTGGATGCGGCCTTGAACGAGCAACTGAAAAAGAAGCAACAAGAAATGGGCGTAACGGTGAAAGGTGTAAATTCCTAAGTACGATTTGATTGACAATAGTGCCAAAGCGTATTTGCTTCCTAAAGCGCTTTGGCACTATCACTTTACGAACGAAGGTGGATATGGGCCGCATGGAAGGATACCGTATTTTGGAAGTCGGGGAAGAAGGACTATTCATGATACCCGATCTCGGTCCGCTTAAAAAAAAAGAATTAGCAACACAACCAAACATCTTATCAAATCGATATAAATCTAATCGTTGTTAGGTACCCCTTCCTCCAATCCCTATGTAGAATGAGGCTACAGACAAGGAGGGGGCGTATGGTCGCAAAGATGTATAAATACCGCTGGCAGTACCTCTTGATTTTGCCGGCGGTTGTGTTGCTTTTTCTGTTCAGCTATATCCCGATGGCGGGCATTCAGATCGCGTTCAAGGATTTTGCGATCGGGTCTTCGATTTGGGAAAGTAACTGGGTTGGCCTGGAAAATTTCACTTTTGTCCATGACCCGCAATTCTGGAAAGTCGTTCAAAACACCTTGTATATATCCGTTCTAAAATTTGTTTTCGGATTTCCAATGCCGATTCTTCTCGCCCTCATGATCAACGAGGTTACACACCCGGCCTATAAACGGTTTGTCCAGTCGGTCAGCTATTTACCGCACTTCTTCTCCTGGATCGTGGTGGCCTATATCCTGCAATCCTTTCTTACGCTGGACGGCGGATTTGTAAACGACCTGATTGTGAGGATGGGGGGAGAGCCGATCTTCTTCCTGGGCTCCACGGAATGGTTCCGTCCCATGATTATTTCGAGCGGTTTGTGGAAAGAGGTCGGCTGGAACTCCATACTCTACCTGGCGGCGATCTCCACGATCGATCCGCAGCTTTATGAAGCTGCGAAAGTCGAAGGTGCGGGCAAATTCGCGCAGATTCGCCACATTACGCTGCCGGGCATCATGCCAACCATATCGATCGTTCTGATTTTAAGCATTCCGGGATTAATCAGCGTGGGAATGGATCAGATCTATCCGATGATGAATCCGGCGAATCAGGAGGTGGCGGATGTTCTCGATACCTACGTGCTTCGCAACGGGCTCCAGCAAGGTTATTTCGGCCCGGCTACCGCCGTCGGCCTGTTATCTTCGGTAATCGGGCTCATTCTCGTAATGACGACGAACTCGCTCTCCAAAAAAATGAACGGAGAGGGGCTGTGGTGACGGATGAAATCGACTGCGCTTGAACGAGCGGGACAAGGTCTGATCATGTTCCTGCTGGCACTGATGTGTATTTCGATTCTTTATCCCTTTATCTATATGCTGGCGATCTCGCTCAATTCCGGGACGGATGCCGCAAAAGGCGGCGTATACCTCTGGCCGCGATCGTTCACTTGGGTCAATTATGAAATTGTGCTTGGCAACGAGGTGATCCGCAATGCCTATCTGGTCACGATCGCTAGAACGGTTGTCGGCACGTTTGGCGGGCTTGCCGTCACGCTTGCGGCTGCATACGGCTTAACGTATAAGCAACTTCCGTTTCGGAACGGCATTCTGACCTATATTCTCATCACCATGCTGTTCCATGGCGGATTGGTCCCCTTCTACATTCAGTTGGTGAAGTTGGGATTAACCAATACCTTCTGGGTGTATATCATCCCCGGTCTATTCTCGGCTTGGAATATGTTCGTGATGCAGAAATTCATATTTGGCATTCCCGAAGCGCTGTTCGAATCCGCCGAGCTGGACGGTGCAGGGCCGCTCAGGATTTTGCTTCAGATCGTCATACCGCTTTCGAAACCGATGCTTGCCGCACTTGGACTCTTCACGGCCGTGGGCCATTGGAACGATTGGTTCTCCGGAGCCTTCTTTGTCACCGACCGGAATTTGATCCCGGTCCAGACGTTCCTGCAGCAGTTGCTGTCCGCTCAAGACCTGTCATCCGTTCTGAGCAACAATCAAGATCAGGAAGCGCTGGCGCGAGGCTCCAGTTTGAGTAATATCACGCTGATGTCTGTCAAGATGGCGACCGTGATGATCAGCGCGCTGCCGATCCTTACGGTTTATCCTTTCCTGCAAAAGTATTTTGTCAAAGGCGTTTTGATCGGTTCGGTCAAGGGATAACACAGCGTATGCTTTCGAAGCCAGTTTTTTTCGACCGCTTGCGCGGTCATCCAAAAACTCATAGGGTATAAGGCAATTCCATATACCAAATCCACAGTCATATGAAAAGGGAGGTAAATATGAAAAAGAAAACAGGCAGTTTCAAACACGCATTGGCGCTGATCCTGACAGCCGCCATGGTCCTGGCGGCCGGCTGTTCAAGCAACAACAACGGCAATGAAACGGCAAGTTCCGATAACAACGGCGCCGCCACAGGGAACAAAGAATCCAGTTCCGCGACGAAAACGGAAGAGCCCGGACGCTTCAAGCTTTGGCTGGGCTGGTCGGCAACGATTAACAACGACAGCTGGATGCAAGAAATTTGGAGAACACAGGAACCGGGCATCGATGTTGAGGTTGAAGCTACACAGGGTGACGCCCTCACTTCACTGAACCTCAAGATGAACTCCGGCGGCTTCGAAGACGCGGCGATCTTCGGGAGGAGTACGGTTGTCGATGACGCCATGAAGCGTTCCGGCCTTATTCAGCCGCTCGAGCAGTACTTTAACATGCCCGACAAATATCCGAGCCTGGCAGCCATTCCGAAGGAATATCTCGATCAGATGAAGGATGCGGACGGACATATTTGGTCGATCCCCTCCAAGTTTGATATCGACCCGTCCGATCCTTGGCCGGGCTGGTCTTCGCTGGCGTGGTTTATCCGGACGGATATCCTTGAGAAAGTCGGAATGACGGAGAAGGATCTCATTACGCTGGATGGCGTGGAGACTTATTTGGAGAAGGCGGCCGAGCTGAAGGATGAATCGGGCAAGAAGCTTCTGCCGCTAGGTATTCTGACGGAAGCAAACGACGAGAATGCTGTTCTGGCTGCGTTTGGCGTGCCGATCGGTTCGGCGGGAGGAGTTATTCCGGTACAAAAAGAAGGCGACAACTTTATCTTTAAGTTTGACCATCCAGGGTTCAAAGCCGCTTACAAGTGGTTGAACAGCATGTATCGCAAAGGGCTCATCGACCCCGAGGCTCTTACCGATAAAAAAGAAAGATATAAAGAAAAAAATAAGAGCGGACGTTATGCGATGAACATCGGAAGCTTCTGGAATTTCGATCAGTACTTGTGGGAAACGCTCGACGGCCCTACGGGTCCGGGTTGGTTTTATAAACCGATTCCTTATCCGCAAATCGAAGGCGTTAACCAGCCTGGGACCACCCAAATCATAAACCCGTATCCGGTATATGATACGTATATCAGCAAAGACACGAAGAACCTGGATGCCATTCTCAAGTTTTATGATTTTACATTAACGCCGAAACCGGAACAGAGCATGGTCGTTCTCGAGGGACCGGTCGGGAAGTACTGGGATTGGATCGACCAGCCTTACGGCAAGTGGAAGTTCATCGATCCTGAGTATAAAGAACTGCGCGAGTCGGGCGATCCGGCCAAGAAAGCGCAATTGGGGCCGGATATTTGGCAGACTACGAACTATAGCAATCAGTGGTACGCCTGGTGGACCTACGGGGAGAGCGAACATGCGGGATTTGCCAAAACAGCTGAGTTTACCCAACAGATCGGTCAGATGGGCACAACCCGAGTTGCCGATAAATACGACATGGTAAAAGCAAAAGCTGGAGGCGCATGGGAAAAGTATTTGCCGGAGCTGGGTAAAGTGTATACTGATTATAGGGCCAAGCTGATGATGGCCAAGGACGATGCGCAATTCGAGAACGTTTGGAACGAGTTCACTTCGGCGCTCGAAAAACGCGCACATTGGAGCGAACTCAAGCAAGAGTGGCACGAATTGTACCAAGAAATGAACAAATAATAGGATATTCGAAGCTTTAGGCGTGCAGAGGAGCAACCCGCGAAACGGGGCTGCTCCCTTTGCAGTTTCCAAGGCCGTGTAACGATCCGGGCAGAAGAATGGAGAATGCCTTGTGCGACGCTGGATTGAGAGACTTATCATCCGACTGACCCGTACCATGAATCTTCGCGTCAAAATTGTCATGTTTTACGGACTGGTCGTATTCATCCCTACCGTATTTTTGGGAGTCGGAGCCGGGTATTTGGCGCTTCAAAACGTCAGGACCAATTATATGCTCACGATCAATGAAGCCGTCCGACAGACTGCGCAAAGCGTAGAGTTTAGGAAAGAAAGCTACGATCTTCTTGCGACCCGGACAGGGACGGACGGCGAACTCATCTCCAGACTGGCCCGAACCTATGAGAATATGGAGGGCCAGCTTGAAACCGTTAATTACGTCGATCGATCATTCCAAGTCATAAGCAGGTATTTACCCGGAATCATCAACTTTCGAATTTATCATGCCAATCCCACCTTGCTTCAAGACGGAGGGCTTCTGTGGAAGCCGGCCGGCAGACCATTGGCAGGTGTGGACGAGTTGTCCTGGTACCGCAGCGTCATGAATTCGCCATTCGTATTAAAATGGTCTGTCGTACCGGGGGACAACGCCCGACTGATCCTTTCGCGAAAAATAATGTATGCCAACGGAGATGTCTTTGGCGCTATCTATATGCTCTTGAATTATGAAAGCGTATTCGGCGAGTTGATGGATAGGCCTTTTAGCGGCTCTGGAAGCTTGTATCTCTTGGACGAGGACGATCGAATTGTCGCAGCCTCGGATCGTTCCATGATCGGCAAGCCGGTTGCGGCTACCGCGCTGTCCAAGGTATGGACGAACGTTGACCGCGCCGAGAGCATTACGGAAGGTGGCGAGTATTTTACGGTTAGGCACATAAACGGAAAATGGAAAGTCGCCGCGCTTATTCAGATGCGGCAATTGGAGAAACAGTCAGCCATGACCGTTTACAGCATCGTGGCCATTACGGTATTCTTCCTTTTCCTCTCTACGTTTCTCGTTCTGATCGTACTGAAGAACGTCGTTCTGCGCATTCGCAATTTATACCACAGAATGAGCGATATCGCCGAGGGCGATTTCGACGTAACCGTCCGGAGCCGGAGCCGGGACGAGGTCGGGGACTTGGAAACCATGTTTAATCAGATGGCCGGTCGACTCGGGAACTTGGTTGAGATGTTGAGCAGTGCCAAATTAAAAGAGAAAGAGTCGTCGTTCCAGGCCCTTCAAGCGCAAATCAATCCGCATTTTATCTATAATTCGCTCAGTCTGCTTCAGTGGCGGGCTCTTGATCAAGGGGATCGGTATCAAGTGGAGATACTCGAAGCGTTGACGACCTTTTACCGATTCGCACTTGATAACAAATCCAACTTTACGGTAATCAAGAACGAGTTGGAGCATGTGCGTGCCTTTCTGGACATTCAACAGCTCCGCTATCCGGGACGTGTTCGCGTTGACTGGGAACTGGATGAAGAAGTATTGGATTTGTATTCGATCAAGCTGATCTTGCAGCCGATTGTTGAGAATGCCTATATTCACGGGCGAATTTTTACGCGTTCCGAAGCCTGTATTGCCATCGTTATCAAGCGATGCAATAACGTGGTCCGCTTTCAAGTGAGAGACAATGGGATTGGCATGGACCCAAACACGCTGGCACTCATTCGGAATGGGGAAAAAGCGGGGAAAGGGAATGGTTTCGGGCTTTCGAACATCAGCGAACGTCTTCATTTATATTTTGGCGACGCCGGTAAACTAAGGATCGAAAGTACGCCTGAATCGGGGACGGTAGTTACGATCGAATTGCCCGTCTGTACAGACAAGCCGCAAATAAAAAGGGAGGGATAGTCTTGCTGCAAGCACTTATTGTGGATGATGAGCCGTCTCATGTTCAGGGGCTCATACGTCATATCCCTTGGACGAGTCTCGGTTTTGCCATTCCACTTAGCGCAGACACAGGCGAATCGGCAATCCGTGTCCTTCAAGATACTAGCATCGATGTACTGATAACCGATATATCAATGCCGGGCATAAACGGTATAGAGCTTGCGGCTGCAGCGAAATCGATGTATCCAGACATTCAGATTCTGATCATCAGCGGCTACAATGAATTTGAATTTGCACAGGAAGCTATTGACGTAGGGGCAAAAGGGTATGTGCTGAAGCCGCTTAATTTAGGGGAAATTGAACGTAAACTGTCTATGTTTCGACAAACCTTGGAGAATATCAAACAAATCAATGAACAAACCCAGCGACTTGAAGCGGTGGTGTCGGGCAACCGGGAATTGCTCAAGGATTCTTTCATGTTTGATTTACTGGAAGATGAGCCTATTGAGGAGGACATCCTGGCCTCTTGGTGCCAGCTTCTCCATCTCCCCTACATGACTGAGGGGATTCAACTCCTTGTAGCGTCGCTCGATGACCATTCCGCTTCCGGCCACGACGCCCAAAGCAGGCTTACGTTGAGTTCGGCTCTTCAGCAATCGGTTTCGGTATCCTTGCAAGATATGGGCTTTGTCTTGGTTTCGAAGCTCAGACCCGACGAGGTTGTTGCCATTCTGGTAAATCCGTCGGCTGACATGAAAAGCAGAATCGACAAACAAATGAGTTTCGTCCAGGATTACATGAAGAATACCTACCAGAAGTCAGTTACGATCGGCATCAGCCGGGGAGGAAGGGATTGGAAAGAGGGCCGTCAACTCCTCCGGGAGGTAAAGCATGCCATGGCCGATTCCCGGCTGAACGAGAACGGTCTGCTCGTGCATGTCGGAAGTGCGGAACGGAAGGCGTACGAGGATTTTAGGCTGCGCGAAATCATGCTTCCCGGCTTGCTCACGCTCGTGGAAAGCGACGTACCGGGTCAGTTGGCAGAAGCGGTCCGACGAGCCTTTGAGGAATTAGATGCCAAGGCCCACTCGTTCGCTTATATCCAATCTTTCAGTATTAGCTTGATTGGCGAGTTGTCCCGAAAGTTTTGGCACGATACGGAAGCGCTCACCTATCTAAGCAAACGCGGTTGTCAGCGGCTATTGGAGAGCAAAACAGTGGGTTCGCTTAAAGACATTGTAATCGAATATATCGATTCGGCGTTCGTTCTTGCGCGGAAAGAACGAACGCTTCAACAGCATCACCTCATCAATCGCATTGCCGCTTATATCGAAGATCAGCTGCCGAACAGCGTGACGGTGAAGCAGCTCGCCGATAAGTTTCATCTCAGCGCAGGACATTTAAGCGTATTGTTCAAGAAGGAGACGGGGCAGACGATATCCGACTTCGTCAAGGAATTGCGAATGAAGAAAGCCAAGAAATTGCTTCAAGACCCAACAATCAAGATTTACGAGGTAGCGGATCGCGTCGGCTTTCAGACTCCCGCTTACTTCACCTATCAATTTAAGAAGAACGTGGGTTGCACGCCTCAGGAATATCGTGACCGATATTACTGCTGACGATCAAAAGTAAAGAACGGGATTATACAATTGAATAAAAACAAATAAAACAAAACAAGCAGAGCTGTTCGGTTTTTGGGGCTCTGCTTTATTATTTTTGGCGGGAAATTACATTGATGCTCGTCATTCTTCTGTGAATATCGCAAAATGTAAACTCATCATCATCTGAAATCCACACCAAAATACAAAAATACAAACATATGATGCTACGGGACAGCAAGCTAAGCTAAAGAAGCAGTAGCGAATTAATACAAGGGGGATTGACCGGAATGAAGTTGAAAGTGCTTGCAATTTTGACGTTGGCTGTGACCGTTGTGCTCTCCGGTTGCGCCGGCAACAACGCGGGGAGCGGAAGCAGCGCCGAACAGAAAGAAGAATCGGCAGCAAATTCGAATACTTCGAATACCGCGAACCAAGAAACAGAGGAGAAGCCGCTAGAGCAGGCGGATGTAACCTGGTTCACGTCGATTGGATTCTGGCCTGCGCCCCAATGGGATACCACACCTGGAACGGTCATGGGCAACATCACGGAGAAAACGGGAGTCAAGTTCACCTTTGACGTGCCCCCGCAAGACGGAGATACGAAGTTGAATCTGTTGTTGGTGTCAAGCGGGAATGATTTCCCGGACGTGATTACGACGGTGGATCAGGGGATGGCGACTAAACTGGCAAGTTCCGGCAAGGTTTGGGACCTGGATGAATTCCTGAAAGAATACTATCCGGAGTCCCATCTGTTAAAAGATTTTCCGGCGGACATCAAAGAGCAGATCGTCGATCGGTTCGGCGGATGGTATTACTTCCCGAGCCATATGGCTAGCGATAATCTGAGAGAGATGTATCCTCCATCAGATCCTTATTTTGCGGATAATACCCAATACAGCAAAAACCAAGGCGTTATGGTCAATAAGGATCTCCTGGAGCAGGCCGGTCTCACGCTCGACGATTTGAAGACGGAAAGCGGCTTCCTCAACGCTCTCCAGAAAGTCAAAGACATGAAACTGACAGTGGACGGACAGCCTGTCGTTCCGCTTCAGATCGATGGCAAGGACTACCAGCGGGGCGGGGCGCTGATGACGCTGCAGCAGATGTTCGGCGCCACGGAGATTGACAAGGACGGGAATTACCGAAACATCCTGCTGGCTCCGGGAACAAAGAATGCCATTCAATTCCTGAACAAGGCGTACCGCGGCGGTTACCTGGATGCCGGCCAACTCACGATGGATAACAATGCGGTGAAAGCTCAGTATGCGTCGGGTCGCGTATTCGCTTTCGTGGGCAATATGGCCAACGTTAAGTACGATCCAAAATACGTCTCGCCTGGCGCGATCATGTCGGATGACGGCGCCAAACCGGTCTTCACGTACAATTCTTTGCCGGGAGCGGGTTGGATGAAAACGTTCATTTCCAAATCCACCAAGCATCCGGAGCAATTGGCGAGATTTGTCGACTATATCACCTCTCCCGAAGGATATATAAATGCATTTTTTGGTATCAAAGATGTGCATTACACGGTAGATGATCAAGGTCTCATCACAGAAACGGACAAAGCGAAAGAAGATAGAGATGCCAAAAACATTGTTAAGACCGGACTCGGTGTGTTCTGGCAATTCTCCAACCTCTCTTTCGAAAACCATGTGAAGAAGGCTGCGCCCACTGAAGAAGGCTTGGTCCGGGATTCGACGTTCCAAGCATTTGGCAAGACGCCGGGAATTGAGCGATTTGATGTTGCGCCGTTGACCTTGCCGAGCGAATTCTACGCACCTGGAAGCGAAAACGTAAAGATCAGGGATCAGATTAATCAAGCTGCGGAAATCCAGATTTCCAAGATGGTATTAGCGAAAGATCAGGCGTCCTTCGACAAGTATTATGACGAATATGTCGATCAGCTGAAGAAATTGAATGTTGATAAATTGGATGCGGCGTTGAACGAAGAATTGCATAAGCAGGAACAAAAGCTGGGTGTAAAGGTGAAGGTAATTAATCCCTGAGTTAATTGAACGATAAAGAAAGTTTAAGTTCGCTAATGCAATAAAGGAACGAGAACTTTCTTTACCAAGAAAAACTTCCTCTTAATCGCGGTCGCTCATCCTTGAATGTACTTCGATAGAAGTTTTTCTTATTGACTAAAGTGCCAAAGCGCATTTGCTTTCACAAAGCGCTTTGGCACTATCACTTTACGCATGAGGGTGGATATGATGGCGCAACGCGCTTACGATAAGCAGCTCCCGTCGGCAAGAACGAAAACCTCCAAATCTTTCAAGTTGGGACATGATTTCCGCACCCAATTGGAGCTCAAGACCATGCTGTGGCCGGCAATCTTTCTGGTTGTCCTATTCGATTTTGTTCCGATGTATGGACTGCTGATGGCATTCAAGGATTATGATCCTCTTACCGGAGTCAAGGGCATTTTTACGAGTGAGTGGAACAATTTCGAGAACTTTACGGGCATCTTTCAAAATTTCCAGTTTTGGCCGATGGTGAGAAATACGATCGGTATCAATATCCTGGGATCCATGATCGGCATTCCGGCAACCTTGGCGTTCGCGCTGTTGTTGAATGAAATCCAGCATCCCAAGTTCAAGTCCTTTATTCAGACCATCACGTACATGCCGCATTTTCTATCCTGGGTTATCTTTGGCGGATTGTTTATCACGCTGTTGAATCCGAACGGGGGGCTCGTCAATTATATATTGGTGAATCTTGGGTTGGTTGATGAAGCCGTCCATTTTTTAGGGGATCCCAAATATTTCTGGGGCGTGGCGATTGTCACCAATTTGCTGAAGGAGCTCGGTTGGGGCGCCATCTTGTATCTGGCGGCCATTGCAGGCATCGACCAATCATTATATGAAGCTGCCGCAATTGACGGAGCAGGCCGGTTCAAACGAATCTGGCACGTCACGATTCCCGGTATTCTGCCAACCTTTATGATCCTCGTCATTTTCGCGGTTAGCGGCATATTGAACAATAACTTTACGCAAATATACGTCCTGCAGAATACGTTGAACCTGCCGGCCAGTCAAGTCATCGATACTTACGTATATACGACGGGGTTGAAGGACTTCCAGTTTGCAGCGGCGACGGCAATCGGCATGATGAAATCGGTGTTTGCGCTTGTGCTGCTGTTCGGAGCCAATACCTTGTCCAAGAAACTTACAAAATCGGGTTTGTTTTAGGAGGCGTCCGCTATGGTTGGAGGCAGGAGCTGGGGAGATCGTATTTTTTCGGTAACGAATGTCGGCATCATGCTGATTATCATGCTTTTGACGTTTTACCCGTTCTGGTATTCGGTCGTCAACTCGCTGAATTCGGGCAGCGATCTTATACGAGGTCCCATATTTTTGTGGCCGAGGGAATTCACATTCGCGAGCTGGCTGACCGTGTTGTCGGATCCGAAAATTCTTCATGCCGCATGGATCAGCGGATCGCGTACGGTGATTGTGACGGTTGTTTCTATTTTCCACACGGCGATGTTTACTTATGCGTTTTCCCGTCCTTATCTGAAAGGCAAAGCGTTTTATGCAGGCGTTGGTTTTGCGAGCATGTATTTCGGCGGCGGGCTGATCCCTTCGTTTATGTTGATGAACTGGCTCGGATTATATAATAACTATTTGGTATACATCCTCCCTGCCCTTTTTGCAGGATTTTGGAACGTCATTATCATCAATGCGAATTACAAGTCCATACCGAACGATTTGTTCGAATCGGCCAAAATGGACGGAGCGACCGAATACACCATATTTCTCCGCATTGTTCTCCCATTGTCGAAGCCGGTTTTAGCCGCGCTGTCAGTTTTCACGGCGGTCGGTGTGTGGAACGACTATGGGGCAACGTTGTATTTCACCCAATCGCCCGATTTGCAGACATTGCAGTATTTGATACTAAAGTTGATCCAGTCGACACAGGCAGTAGAACAAATGGCGTCTTCCGTGGGCGCAGATAATGTCAATCTCGGAAGTCTCTACGATCAAGTAGAAGGAAAAGGAACGGTTTCGGGCCAAACGCTTCAACTGGCGTCGATGGTCATCGCATCGATTCCGATGATTATCATCTATCCGTTTGCGCAGCGCTATTTCATCAAGGGCATATTGATTGGTTCCGTGAAAGGTTAACGGATATCACACCACTGACCGAGCGAGGGAAAAAAATGACTTCTACACCAAATAGTTTGATCACCTACGCCGCTCCCGAGGGAGCGGTTGGAAATTCGGATTTTACGGTGCGCGTCCGACAGGGACATGGGGAATGGCGGGAGTTGTTCTGCTACAACGTAAAGGTTGACATGCATGATGTGCGGAACGCCTCCATGGTCTATTTCGATTGCGCCGGCGCGGTTGAAGTCGAAGTAACCAAGAATGGCGGGGAGATCGGCGACGCGGCGATCCGCCCTGCATCTGCAGGGATTCAAGGCGTTGTCAACGGAAACCGGGTGACGTTCACGATCGATGGCCCTCGCAAGCTGTCGCTTGAGGTGGACGGTGACCGATTCCATAATTTGCACATCTTTGCCAATCCGATCGAGGAAGACGCGCCGAATCCCGCCGATTCGGGTGTCTTCGTCATTCGGTCGGGCAATCACCATATGGAACAACTCCAGAGCCTGATTTCGCCTGAGATTTCCGTCATCTATTTCGAACCCGGCATGCATATTCTGAAGCAGCCGCAGCTTCGCATTCCTTCCGGCGTAACGATATATGTCGCCGGAGGAGCCGTCGTTGCCGGGGCGTTCGTCTGCGATCGCGTACAAGATGTGACCATCCGGGGCCGCGGGATCGTCTATATGTCCGACTTCGAGAAGACGACGTATTACCGTGCCGTGGAGATCATGTTCTCCACGAACGTTGCGATTGAGGGACTCATTGTCGTGGATCCGCCTCACTATACCGTTCTGATCGGGAAATCCGAGAATATCACGATCCGCAACATCAAATCGTTCAGCACCCGAGGGTGGTCGGACGGCATCGATATGATGTCCAGCGCCCATGTGGACGTTGACGATGTATTTCTGCGAACGTCCGACGATTGCATCGCGATTTATGGCAGCCGCTGGGATTATCAGGGGGACACCCGGGATATCACCGTCCGAAATTCGGTCTTATGGGCGGATGTGGCTCATCCGATGAATGTCGGCGGGCATGGCAATCACGATAAAGGGGACATCGTCGAAAACATTCTATTCGAAAATATCGATGTGCTCGAGCATCATGAGCCGCAGCCGTATTATTGGGGCTGTTTGTCGATTAATTGCGGCGACAACAATACGGTCAGGAATGTGACTTACCGGAATATCCGGATAGAACAATTCGAGCTCGGACAGCTAATCGACATCCGCGTGCTCTTTAATCCGAAATATAATCCATGCCCCGGCTTCCGGGTGGAAAATATTTTCTTTGACAATATCGCGTTCAACGGAACTTGCGACAATCCGTCGGTTATCGCGGGCTTCGACGACTCCAGAATCGTGAAGGGGGTGAAGTTCAGGAATTTGCGAATCAACGACCGGCACATTCTCAGTCCGGAGTCCGGAAATATCCGGATTGGAGAACATGCATATGACGTGTCGTTCACCTAATGCAAGTCGGATGCAATGATTGAAATGGAGGAGTAAAGCATGAAGGTTCGCAACAGAAGTTCCAGCAAAGTGCTGCAAAGGTTTCTGCCGTTACTCGTTATCGTCAGCATGATCGCCGCGTTCCTGCCCGCATCGGCGGGAACCGTCGCGGCGGAAACCACTTCGGAATCGCTCATGACAGATTATTTGCCGACGATTTACGAAGTCATCGATGAAAGCGGATTCAAGCATCCGGGTGTTGGACTGACCAAGGAAACACTCGAGAATTTGCGAACGCAGGTGCGGGCGCAAAAGGAGCCTTGGATAACTTATTTCAACCAGATGGTGACGTCGGTTAACCCTTCGGGCCAACAGGTTGCGGCCCGGACGGTCTCGTCCAGATATTCCGGCGGCTGTTTTTGCAGCCAGGGCTTTAACGAAAGATTCATATGGGATGGCCTAACAGCGTATACTCAGGCTCTTATGTATGTGATAACGGGCGATGAGGTTTATCGGGCCAATGCTATGCATATTATCCGCAACTGGGAGCAGATGGACCCTGCGAATTACGCGTATTTTACCGATGCGCACATTCACACGGGAATTCCTCTGTACCGGATGGTTACCGCCGCGGAGATTTTGAGGTACACCAGCACTCAGACGCCGGAACTGGAATGGACGGACAAAGATACGGCCGATTTCACGAACAATCTGATCATTCCGGTCACCGATACGTTCAATCATACGAATTACCGCTTTATGAACCAGCATCTTTATCCGTTGATCGGATCGATATCGGGTTATATCTTCACCGGCAACCTGGAGCGGTATAAAGAGGGAGTCGAGTGGTTCACGGTTAACAAGACCGCTGTGGATCAGCACGTGAACGGTTCCATCAAGAGACTGTTCCGGTTGGTCGATACGAATGCGGCGACAGGCGAGAAGGTGGATACCCCGCAGGTGCAGATTGTGGAGATGGGCAGGGACCAGGCCCATAGCACCGGCGACGTCATCAATGTCTCCATTTTGTCACGTCTGTTGCAGGCCCAGGGAACCAAGGTGGATCCGGTAGAAGGCACGGTTTCCACTGCGGAGAATGCGGTTACCGCGTACGATTTTCTCGACAAGCGCATTCTGGCAGGCGCCGACTACTTTGCCCGGTATATGAACGGCTATGATACGCCTTGGATTCCGACGGAAGCGCGTATGCGTGAGGATGGCAGTCCGGTCATTTACCAGGTAATAAGTAACGAATATCACGGAAGAATCGGCGGCAATGTCTATGATCTATACTATTACTATAAATATGAGCAAGGCCTGGACATGGAGCAATCCGCTCCGTACTTCACCGAGATGTTCAAAAAGAGGACGAATTACTACTGGGCATCACGGGATTCCGGAGGGGAATATTGGCTGTACATCCCCAAGGAAGCCGAGGCCGAGGGAGCGGCATATCTCCCGAAGGTTAACCCGAATCCGAATTGGAAAGAGATCGAGGATCGGTTCACCAACTTGGACGGCAACTCGACCGCCATGCAAGAGGGCGATGTTTCCTTCGTCCGCATCAAGGCCACGGAATCCGGCAGCAAAATCGCCTTGGTTCAATCCGACAGCAGTACGAGAGTGATCGGATACAAGATCCGGACGAACGGTGCGGCGAAGCTGGAAGCCTTCGGCCAGACGATCACGTTGCCGGATACCCAGGGGCAATGGAGATATGTATTTTATAATCTCCCGAAAGACCGCTGGCTCTGGACCATGAATTATTTCACAATAATTGGCAACGGAACGACGGTCGATATCGACCATATCAATGTCAACGCGGCAAATGAACTGACGCCGCCGGTGTTTAAAGAAGGAAATACCGCTTTGAAACTGTTTGCCTATGCAGGGTCCGAGGCGACCCTCCATTATGATTTCTCGGCAACGGACGCAGGCACGTCCGATGTTGTGACCTATCGGATTGCCAATGCGCCCGAAGGCGCCGTGTTCGATACAAGCACCGGCGCATTTGACTGGAAACCGACGCAGGCCGGAACGTATGCCTTCGTCGTGGAGGCTTCCGACGGCACGACGGTATCTACCAGAGATGTCACGGTGACCGTAGCCAATGACCGACAGTCGGCGGTCGATGCCGTTATTGCGCCCTATGACGCCAATACGGATTATATCTGGGCAACGCTCGATACGTATAAACAAGCATACGACGACACCATGAGCGTCATGAACACCGCAACGGATAGTGACTTCTATCAGAAGCTTGCGGCTCTTAATGACGCCGTGCAAGGACTTGAGTTAACCACGCCGTTGCACACCGACGGCAGCATCAATTACCTGAATATGTTCTTATCTTCCGACTTCAACCCGAGGATTTTTCTGGACAATGTCTCGAGTACGTTCGGTAATTCATCGACTAATTTGGGAGTTCATGTGGACTTCGGGCCTAATTTCCGGGTTTCGGCCAGCAAGTTCCAGATTCAGGCACGGGCAGGTTTCCCTGAACGCGGCGGCGGCATCGCCATGTTCGGATCCAATGACAAAGAAACCTGGACCCGGTTGACTCCGGAGGTGACCCCCGTGTCGGCAGACATGCACACGTTGACGGTATCGCCGGAACTCCAGAACGAGCAATTCCGTTTTCTGAAAATCCAAATGATTAATAAGCCGTACGACGCTCCTTGGCCTGAATTGTCCGAGTTCCGGATCTTCGGGAAGCGTCATGAGGTCATCAACAAGATCTCATCGGTCTCCATCGGCTCGGATCAAGCCTTCGGAGGGCGGATTGTCATGGGAGACACGGCGAAATTGACTTTCCAATCTACGGAAGCCATTCAGAATGTGAATGTTACGATTCAGGGTGTACCCGCAACCGTCCATTCGGATGATGGCCTGAATTGGACGGCCGAAGCGGTCATGGGACCGGATGCGGCGCCCGGATCGGTGAAATTTATACTTAATTATCAGACGGCGGAAGGTATTGATGCCCCGGAAACGTTGTTCACAACCGACGGCTCTCGCTTGATACTGGTGGATGAATCGGACGTGATCCGCGATGTGACGTCAATCGCCGCAGTGAGCGATTCCTACGGCAGATCGCCGGCAGACGCTATCGCAGCGGCGAACGCGTTGTTCGATAACAATCCGATGACGTCGACCGATTACCGCTTGAACGGCAGCGGCGCCGGAGCGTGGGTCAAGTTCGACTTCGGGCAAGGCGGTTATGCGCAACTGTCGTATGTGGAGCTGCTGGCAAGGCAAGACGGATATTATACGAGAATCAACGGTACGGTCATTCAGGGCTCCAATGACAATGCAACATGGAAGACCATCTCAACAGGAGCCGTCTCTACGCGAGACTGGCAGATTTTGCAGATGACCGATAAGAACCCCTACCGGTATATCCGCATTATCAATGGGAACAACTGGTTCGGAAATATGGCCGAGGTGAGATTTCACGGAACGTCCAAGGTGTTGACGAAGATCAACTCGGTGTCCATCAGCTCGGATCAAGCCGTACGCAACCGGATTGAACCCGGCGATACGGTGAATCTGGCCTTCACTTCGATGGAACCGATCAATTCGGTCAACGTGAAGATTCAGGGCGAAGATGCGACGGTCAAGTCGGAAGACAATATCAACTGGACGGCGGAAGCGGTGATGGGTTCCAATGCAGCTCCGGGACCGGTAAATTTCAGCATCAATTACAAAACGTCCGAAGGGTTGGACGCGCCGGAAAAAACATTTACTACCGACGGATCTTCCTTAATCCTGGCCGATGAATCGGACTTGATCCGCGGTGTGACGTCAATTACGGATGTGAGCGATTCCAGCGGCAGATCGCCGACGGACGCTATCGGAATGGCGAACGCGCTGTTCGATGATCATCCGGGTACGTCGACCGATTATCGTCTGAACGGCAGCGGAGCCGGGGCGTGGGTCGAATTTGACTTCCGAGGCGCTTATGCGAAATTGAAGTATGTGGAGCTGCTGGCAAGGCAAGACGGATACTACACAAGGATCAAGGGCGCAATCATTCAGGGCTCCAACGACAATTCGAACTGGACGACGATCTCCCCGTTAGCGGTATCTACGCCGGAATGGCAGATCTTGACGATTACCAATAATACCCCCTACCGGTATATCCGCATTTTCAACGGGAACAACTGGTTCGGGAATATGGCGGAAGTGAGATTTCACGGCGATCTGGATTATGATGCAGCTTACTTTGATTCCATCGTGCTGGCGGCGGACGGCTATACCAAAGGCAGCTACTACCTGTATCAACAAAAAGTGAAAGAGATCAAGGCGGAATTGGCGAATCCGGAAGCCGACAAAATGGCCATTCTGAATGAATTGCTGCAGGCGAGCTCGATACTGGAGACGATAAACGCCATTACTCCTTCTATGGTGACGGCAAATACTGTGTCGTGGGACGACAAGTACAACGCCGCGGCGAACGGATGGCGCGCTTTTGACGGCGACCCGAACACGTCCCCCGACACCAAAACCGCAGCCGGTTGGGTGACTGTTGACTTGGGCGAAGGCAACGCCATAATGGTCACCGGCATCAAGTTTATACCGCGCTCCGGTTTTGCGGACCGAATGAACGGAGCGCTGATCCAAGGCTCCAATGACGGGGTTAACTTCAACACCTTGCATACAATCAATGGCGTTTCCGGTCAGCAATGGTATACGCAAGCGATTGACAACCAGACGGCATACCGTTATCTGCGATATTACACGCCGAAAGGCTATGGCAACGTAGGCGAGTTGGAATTCCTCTTTGTGGATCGCACGTTGCTTACGCTCTTGCTGAACGAAGCGGATCAGGTCGTTGCCGACCATTATACGGCAGACAGCTACGCGGCGTTGCAAACGGCGGTGGCGAACGCGAAGTCGGTTGACTCCAATGCGCAAGCAAGCCAGAGCGACGTCGATTCGGCTGCGAACAGTCTGAAGCTGGCAATGGACAGCTTAATTTACAAGATTACGGCGTTCCTTGATCCCGCGGAGCCGAATGGTACGAACGGCTGGTATACGACGGGACCGGTTAACGTCACGTTGTCGACTTACGGCCGCGCGGAATACAGCCTGGATGGCGGGGATACGTGGCAGGGCTATACGGAATCGCTGACGTTCAACCAGGACGGCAAGCATACGGTCAGCTACCGATCCCGGAACGAGGCGGGAATTGCGGGGGATGTTCAGACGGTCGACGTCCAACTGGATACGACGGCGCCGACGATTACGGTAACGGGGCTGGTGTACGGTACTTACTACGATTCGACAGATATCACGCCGATCGTTGCGCTTGACGATCTTCTGTCTGGAGTCGACGGCAGCAAGACAACGGTCACGTTGGATACGTATGTCATACAGCAAGGAGAAACCATTCCGTTATATACGCTGCCGCTTGGTTCACACACCCTGATCGTAACCGCAAGCGACTTGGCGGGGAACACAAGCAGTCAACCGATGACATTCGAGACGACGACAAGCATCGACTCCATGAAGAGGTTGGTCGCACGTTTCGAGGAAGCCGGATGGATCAGTAACGCAGGCATTGCGGACAGCTTGCAAGACAAGTTGGATGATAACGACCTGTCCGCACTCGTGTACGAAGTGAAGGCGCAAAGCGGCAAGCTTATCAGCAAGCAAGCCGCACAATACTTGCTTCGGGACGCCGAGTATTTGTTGAACAATCAAGAATAATTAGCAACAAGGTATTCATTCCGAGCCGGCACAGGCAGCAAGACGTCAGTGCCGGCTTGGGAATTGTTTAGTAGAAGGAGGTTCATTAATGATCGTTTCAAGCAATGTAAGCGTTATCATAACCGGACAGAGAGGCGATGAATCGGATTTGACACCAAAAAATAAACATTTTTTGCACATTGTTTTGCCATTATTGCGTACAAGGTACAGGTATAATATGGGACGACAAACGATGCAAGTAATTTGTTTACTTGCGAAGAGAGACTGTCGGGGAGGTGAGTTCAATGGCATGGGATGAAAGCGGTTTCGATAGCCGACATCCAGCTTAGTTCAAAAGGAGAGACCGTGACATTCTTTATTCTGTTCAATACGAGGGAGGGCAAACGTTACATGCAAAGTCGTTTCAAGGACATTTTTATGAGTCAGCTGAGGAAAAGGTCGAGACAAGCCAGGTCCGTCTTGGCCGGTGTCCTGGTTTCCGTATTGCTTTTCCAGTCATTCGGACCGGTGATGGATACGGCGGCGCATGCGGCAGAGGATGCATCCGCGAGCGGTTATTTGGATAAGATCGTTTTCGGCAACGCTGCGTCTGAGAACGCTCACAATTTTACAGGAGAATTTACGACCGCCATCACGGGTCTTTTCGGCGAGCCTGCACGGATTTCGAATCCGCGGGTTCCGGTCCAAGGACAGGGTGGAGATTTGACGTTCACGATGAAGGTCGACCCGTATCTGCGCAATTACTTCACCGTGAAATTTTCGGGTGAAGAAGCGTCCTATATCAGCATGGTCAATATTAACGGTGAGCAAATCGGATATATCAGTTACGGGGACTATGAAGCTATTAATAGGGGTTGGAAGCTGCCGAACCGCTTTTTTTACTATACGATTATGCTTCCGTTGGAATCGACGGTCGGGAAGGAAACTGTCGAGATCACGATTAAATCGTTTAATCCTTCGGGGAATATGACGACCGATTCAAGGGGCTATTATAACGCCTACACGCATACGCAAGCCTATATTAACGTGGATGGCGAGAAACAGGGCTATAAACTCAAGTCCGATCAGACTCCGGATACGATGCTCACGCCGGATCTGACGGATGAGGAGAAGCAGGCTCTGATCGACGGCTATATGAAAGGGCACATCGACTTCTTTAACAATTTATCGGCCAAAGTGGATTCCAGCGCCGGCGGCAAAATGTCGATCGTCCGCTACCAGGACGAACTGAAGTTTTACGCGAACGTCCTGAAATACGACTGGTCTCCCGCGAAGACGCCGGAAGAGAAAAGGGCGGCGCTTCAGCGTATTTTCAAAACGATCGACAACCATGTCAAAGATTATTATGGCAATACGCGACTGGTGCTGCGCGGCGGACACCAGGGCGACTGGGGCGGCTATTACGGGGCGCTCGGCGAAGCGCTGTACATTGTCGAGAACCTGATCAAAGACGACACGATCTATGGAGAAGCGGCGTTTAACGCGTTTTTGGACGAGCCGTTCGTCACCGGAACGACCGAAGGGGAGTTCTCTCTGGCGGGCGTCGACTGGAACGGGGGCGAGCTGACACGCCGCGAAGCGTGGGAACGCGTGCTGAAGGCGAACTTCGACTTTGCCCGCGCACGGCTTTCATATATTTATAACCAGGTGTACTATACGTACGAAGGCGCGTGGGAAGCTCATGAAGGCCTGCGTATGATCGGATCAAGCTTCTACGAAGGGAAGGGGCGGAGCCATCAAATCCTGCTTGAAGCTTTGGGGATAAGACCATTCCTGGGTGAAGAAGTGCTGGTCGGTCCGAACGGCGAAGAACTGGATCTGTATCATTCCCTGTTCCATCATGACGGGCAGGCGCATTTCACGGACGATTTCATCCATATTGTCGGCAAAGGGCTCGCCAAGAGCAAGCTCGACGCGGAAGGCAACATTGTCAGACGGCTGCCTTACGGCAAGCATTATACCGGCTTGACGGATGGGGGACTAACAAGGGAAAACGGTTATGTCGCCAACTACGGTGAGGCCGCCAACTATCTTGTGACTTATTACTATAAAACGTTGAACCATACCGGCGACGAGGAAATGAATGACGAAATTATGAAAGCGGCATTGAAATCGATCCACGCCCGCGGATTTGTCCGTTATCCGTCATTGAACGATGACGGAAAAAGAGTGATGAGAGCGGAGCAAGTGACGGACGAGCGAAACCAGACGATAAGCGGGCTCCACATGTATGGCGCGAGAGTGGGCTTTGGAATGGGGATGCAGTTTGCATCTTTGGAAATGGCAATGGCTCAGAACGAGCAAAAATACAGCGGCCCTGAATGGGACGAGTACTGGCAGTACGCGAGAGAAGCGGTCGGTTTCGTGCAGCAGCAGCTTGCGGATCACCAGCTGTTGCATGTGAAAGACTTCGGAAATAGAGGTTCGATGAGCGGACCGGATTTCCTCTTGGCGGAAACCTATCAATATGTGACTGCCGATCGGGCGAATTACAGCCGGGTTGGCGGCAATGTTATGGCTGGGGTTGTCCTTCCGCATTCGGATTTCGATTACTACAAGCCGGAAGAAATTGCCGCGCTCGGCGTCAATCCGGAAGACTACGAGCAGTTTGCATGGGCGGATATCGATAATATGTACGTGTCGGTAAGAGACGACGATATCCGAATGTTCGGCTCGCTGTTTTACCGAAATCGCGGTATGGCAAGCAACGGACGGCTTCGTGTGATGAAAGACAGCTACGACCATATCGTTCAGATCGCAACCAACAACAAGTTCAAGTATGAAGATTACTACTTGCGGGCGCCCTACATCGACTGGGATTTTCAGTCCAACAGGGCAAGCAATTGGAGCGGAGCGCCGCAGGCGCTGGCAGGGGAACCCGCGCCGGCTTCGTATCAGCCGGGTGTCGGAACGGTGAACCGCGATAACTTTGAAGTGGACAATCCTTACTCCGGTTATCCGGAATTGTCGACATCGCGGTACGGCAAATATTTCATCATCTTCAACACGACTCGCGATGAATACGGCAATAAACAGACGTTTGACGTTGAATTGCCGGCCGACTTTACCGGAACCGCGGTTCTCGACCTCGTTTCGGGGACGAACGTTCCGGTCGCGAACGGCAAAGTGACCGTTGCGCCAAAAACCGCGATGGTGCTGAAATTAACGTCGGATATCGAGCTCGCACCGAAGCCGTTCCACGTCGACTTCGTCAATGCGCTTGCGGGCAACGGATACGTCGGCATCTCCTGGAAAACGACCTCCGGCGGGCAATCCTACACGATAAAACGCGCGGAAACGGAAGACGGCCCGTATGAGACGATCGCAACAGTTGTAACAGGCAATTATTATAAAGATACAACGGTTCAAAACGGAAAGGTTTACTATTACAAAGTCGCCGCAGTGAACGATTACGGCGCGGGGTGGGATTCGTACCGAGCGAAGGCCGATTTGACGGCGCCTGTGTCCGGCGCTGCCGGTACGGAGTGGCGCGATGACCGCATCGGAGGAACGTCAGGCAGCGCGGTAATCGACGGTTCGTCCATCGCGATAGGCTCTGCGGGCGGAACAGGCTTCGGCGAAGGCGACGATTACAATATCTACAAGCGGGATATTAACGATTCGCTGCACTTTGTAAGCCGGGTCGCGGCCGGCAACAGCTCGATCAGCGCGAAAATCGACAGCGCGTCGGGAGAAGCGAGCGGCATCATGATGCGCGATCGTCTCGCGGCCGACAAATCTCGCTATATCTATTTCGGCGCGGACGAGAACGGCAACCTTGTGCTGCAAGACCGTACGCGGATCTCCATCGTACAGTGGTCGGGTGAGGTAGTAAGTCCGAAAAAAACGAAGATTGAAGGCTATACCGCGGCGGAGTATCCGTACGTCAAGCTGATGCGCGATCATGATTCGCAGACCGTGTACGCTTATCTTTCCAAGGACGGAACGAACTGGATGTATGTAACCAAGATGTCTACATTGCTGCCGTATGCGTACTATACGGGAGTAGCCGCATCGGATCAGGCGCAGTTCAGCGAAGTTACGATAACGGAAACGCCGCAAGGCAGCTTGACTCCGTTCGTGGACAAAGCGCAGGATCAAGTGACGCTGTACTGGAATAAGCCGAAACAAGCTTCTTGGTTCAATGTTTACCGCACAACCGATGAAGCGGCGGGTCAGACCGATCCGGAGTTGAAGCCGGGTACGGGGGAGCCGGTGGACGGTTCCCCATGGACGCTTGTTCTCGCGAATACGAGAGCGACATCGTACCAGGAGTCCAACCTGCGGTACGGAAGCGTATACTACAAGATTTTGCCGGTTCACGGAGACGGATCGCCCCAACCGTTCTATGCCGCATCGGTGGCCGCGGATCCGATTGAAGTCGTGCTGCAGTACGCGGAGAGCTTGCCGGCTTCCGACTACACGAAAGCGAGCTATTACCTGTTCCGTAAGGAACTGGACCGCATCAAATCGGAAATGGAAAAGCCTGAGGTAGACGAGGAAACGTTGATCAACGAAATCTACAAAGCGAAGGAATTGCTCGTTTCGGTTCGGACGCTGCTGACGAAAGTTCAGATGGACCCATCGATGGCAAGGGCTTCGGAAAAATTTTGGCAAAATGATAACATTTCCGAGGAACAGAACGCATGGTTTTTGTTCGATGAGAATCCCGACACCATTGCCCACACCAGATCTGCTGTGAGTTGGGTGGATGTCGACTTTGGCGCAGGAAATGAAAAAGTGATCGACACGTTCCGCTACTTGCCGAGAAGAACACATGTAAGCCGTGTCAACGGGACCGTCTTTAAAGGCTCGAATGACGGCGTGAATTGGACGGATCTATACAAGATTCCGAATACTCCGAGTTATCAATGGTATTCCGCCATCAATCCGGATCCGACGCCATACCGTTATATTCGTATCTACGACGACCATAACGGATTCGTGAACTTTGAAGAAATCGAGTTCCTTGAAATCGGCGTTGACAAGACGCTGCTCACGCTGCTGCTGGATGAAGCCGATTCTGCCGTTGCCGATTATTACACAGCCGAAAGTTATGAAGCTTTGCAAGCGGCGGCTGCGAATGCGAATGCGGTTGCGTCGGGCGTCGATTCGACGCAGGAGGACGTGGATGCGGCTTCCGCGGATCTGCTGGCAGCGCTGAACGGACTGCAATACGTTCCGGGAGTGCCGGTACTTGATCCTATTAGCAGCAAATTCGTTGTAGCCGGCGAGCGGCTAGCATTTACGGTTCAAGCATCGAATGCGGACAACATTGTGTACAGCGCAACCGATTTACCGGAGGGAGCGGCGTTCAACGCGGAAACCCGAACGTTCGAATGGACGCCGGCCAAAGAACAAGGCGGCATATATAATGTTACGTTTACCGTGACTTCCGGTGATTTATCTACTTCCCGTACGATCAAGATCACTGTCAAAGGGCAGCCGGCCATCGGTCCCGATACGACGGTGGACGCGACGGCGAAGCAGCTGTTCACTTATCAGGTGGAGGCATCCGATCCGTCAGGCGCACCGATCACGTATAGCGCGGCGGACGTGCCGGCGGGCGCGTGGTTCGATTCCGCGAAGGGCGTCCTCACTTGGACCCCGAAGCAATCGGATTACGGAAGCTATCCGGTTACCTTCACGGTAAGCAACGGCAGCTTCGAAGCGAGACAGACGGTGGAATTTAATGTTAGGCTGCATGTGCTTCCTGCCGGGGACTACACGAAAGGCAGTTATTATTTGTACAAGAAGGAAGTAGATAGGATTGAAGCGGAGATGCAGCAGCCCGAAGCCGATAAGGCTAGTCTTGCGGCACAACTCGATCAGGCAGAGAAGCTTCTCGTTCACATGTCGCTTTACTCGTTCGAAGGAAGTGCGAATAATGCTTTCGGGACGACTCACGGAATCGTCGAAGGGCAGGCTGCTTACACGGAAGGAAAGTTCGGTCAGGCGATCGATCTGAACGGCACGGACAGCTTCGTCGCTTTGCCTTCCTCGCATCCGTTATCTTCATCTGATGTAATTACGATCGCCGCTTGGGTGAACTGGAAAGGCGGAGGCAATTGGCAAAGAATATTCGATTTCGGTAATAATACGAGCCAGTATTTGTTCCTTACGCCGAATTCAGGCAGCAACACGCTGCGCTTCGCGATCAAGAACGGCGGCGGAGAACAGATGGTGCAGACCGCTCCGCTGCCGGTAGGCGAATGGGTTCATGTGGCGGTGACGCTTGGGAACCGTACGGCGAAGCTGTATGTGAACGGCGAATTGAAGGCTGAGAACACCAATGTTACGCTCAAGCCGAGCGATTTCAATCCGAGCGTCAACTACATCGGCAAGAGTATGTGGCCGGACCCATTGTTCAAAGGCATGATCGACGAGTTCCGCTTGTATAACTACGTCTTGGATTCGGAACAAATTCAGGAAGTTATGAATCATACGACGGAGCAGTGGATTGACAACACGTTACTCCCGGTTCTGCTGGACGAAGCCGCGTCCGTGGACACTGAGCTCTACAAAGAAAAAAGCATACAAGCGCTTCAAGCGGAAGTATCGAACGCTCAATCGGTGTACAACAATGCAGAGGCAACGCAGGCGGAGATCGACGCGGCAGCCGCAAGCCTGCTTGCGGCGCTTGAAGGACTGCAGTGGAAAGACATCACCGCATCTTTGGGTCCTGCGGAGCCAAACGGCAAGAACGGTTGGTTTACCTCTCCGGTAACGGTGACGCTGTCTCCGGCGAAAATCGCGGAATACAGTCTGGACGGCGGAAACACCTGGGTAGCTTACGGTGAGCCTGTGATTCTGGACCAAGAGGGAACGCATCAGGTTCAGTACCGCCGTTCGGTCGATACGGGAGAGGCGAGTTCGCTGGAGGTCAAGGTCGATCTGGCGGCTCCTCATGTAACAGTGACTGGGGGCACATACTTCACGATTGATCAAGACATCTTGATTACCTGCAGCGCAGCCGATACCGTGTCGGGCGTAACGTATTCGCCTTGCGACGTACCGCTGCTTCAGACCAAGGCGTACACACTGGAGTCCGGACAGCATACGGTAATAGCGACAGCGGAGGACGCGGCAGGCCACCAAACGACGGTCACTCATGAGTTTACGGTGACCGTAACGTTCGACAGCTTGAAGACCGTGACGAATGCGTTCCTGCAGGAGACGAACTACAACGCGTGGGAAACAGTTGCAAAGTCGTATAATCAAAAGCTGGATCAGGCGAAAGCTGCGGCATCCAAAGGAAGAATAGATGCGGCAAAGAGTATGATGGCCGACTATATCGAGCAGGTAAAGGATCAAACCGGAAAGTACTTCACGCAAGAACAAGCGGACATTCTGATCCGGTGGGCGCAAATTGTGATCTAACAGAAAATGAACAGCAAGGGTGAAGGCCGACGAGATTAACGAGTTGTCGGTCTTCACCTTTGTCGAATACATGCTTCATTCCGAGCCGGCACAGACAGCAGGAAGTCAGTGCCGGCTTGGGCATGTAAGGGAAGCAAGCCAATATTGATCCATTTCACCTCGCGTCTTTTTCAAGCTCATTTTGTGTTCCTTTTAAAGACCTCCACCTCATACGGCGCTAACTCCAGACTTCTCTCGTAACTTCGGCCCGTCAACATGCCTTGCCCCGGTGCGGGAACAGTGATGTGCTGCATGGAAGATGTCGTATTCACATACATCACATAGTCGCCGACCTGCCGCGCAGCCACACCTTGCGGTGTTTCCGGTCCCTTATGGATTCGAAGCTTCGCGTAAAAATGATTCAATAGCAACTGCATGAGGTCCAGCTGCGCAGGAACCGCTACATAGACCGCTTGACCCTTTCCGTATGTGTTGACGGTTACTGCCGGCAGTTCACTCTCCAAGCCGGTAAAAGTGGCCAAAATGTCCGCCGTGGCAGGCTCCAGAATTTCATAATAATTGATCGGGATATCCACCACGTAATCCGCCATCCTGATTTTTGGATTTTCACGTCGAAGGTCCAATTTTTGCTTCTGAAGTCCGCCTTCATTCGTATCGGTATGATGGTACACCGGACGTTCGAACGCGTTGGCTCGGATGCCGAACACATCGCTGAGCCTTCCGGGCATCGTTGTGCCGAATACCCGGTTGTGCTCGTCCACCTTGGCGGAGTAAGCCGTCATGATGACGGTTCCGCCTTGCTCCACGAAATGTCTGATCGATTGGGCGGACGCTTCATCCATGACGCAATGACCGGGAACAAGCAGAAGCTTGTAATCCTTCTCGATGTTGCGGAGGTCCGCTATGTTACATTCAACATTTTCCTCGCACAGCGCCAGGAATGTCTGCATCATTTGATCCAGGTAGGCGGTTTTGTAGTACCCTCTTTGATTTTCGGACACTTTAAACGATTCGAAGGAGTAAGCAAGAGCGACATCCGGTTTGGGCAAATAGGGCAATTGTAAACCTGCAAGCTTTAACTCCTGCATCTCATATGCGAATTGACGGAATTCATCCAGTTTTCTTCCAGGGAGTCCGTCGTGATCGAGCAGTCCGAATATGTACTGCTCTTCGCCGCCCAGCATCGCTCTCCATGTCCAAGCGCATATGGCTTCGGAGCGGAATAACAAGGACAGGTAGGCGTACATTCGCAGCGCCCCTTTCGGAGGCGCGTATGCTCCGTAAGAGCCGGTCTGAAACTCCAGGCACCACATCGGCTCATCCTTTTCCGCGATCCGGTGCATCGTCGTAAAGCATGCGCCAAACAGCGCGTTTCGGTCTTCCGGATTCACTCCAGGGTAAAATCCAATTCCCGGTAGATCAAAGATTTCTCTATAACCTTTCAAATAGTCAAAACCGAGCACAGGATTTTCTCCCCAGTGATTGGTCGTTTCCCGCGCATTCGGTGCATATTTCCGAACAATCTCGCTTAATCCGACGAGATAGGAAAGCTGCTCGTCCGAAAAAAAACGCCACATATCCAGCATTCGCTCCGGAGCTCCATTCATATTTCCGGAAACGGGGAACTCGATATCCTCGAAGCTGTTCAGCTTGCGGGACCATCTTTGGGCTGCCCATGCCGCATTCAATTGTTCAATGCTGCCGTATTTGGCTTTCAGCCACTGCACGTAACGCTGGCGAGCTTCGTCCGAGAATGTCGGCATTCCGCTTCCTACTTCGTTGCACAACCCGAACGCATACAAAGCGGGATGGTCGGCATACCGTTCGGTTAGTACCTTGGCGAATTTGTACGCATATTCCTGGAAGACCGGATGTCCCACATCTTCATAATATCGGTGTACCGCATACAACCGATTCCGGTTTCTGTCGGCGAGCGTGATGACGGGGTATTTCTTATGAAGCCAGGTAGGAGCCGGACGGGTGGCGATGTCAAGAACGACCTCGATCTGCGCATCCGAGAATAAGTCCATGACCTCATCGAACCAAGTGAAGTCATAGTTCCCTTCCGACGGTTCGAAGCTGTCCCAGCATAAGTGTCCGAGACGCACCAGATTAAACCCGGCTTCCTTCATCAGCCGGATGTCGGTCGGCCAACGCTCGCGGGGCCAATCATGGGGATGGTAGTTTGTGCCAACATAAATCATTTTGATCACCTTCCGTCAAGTTCTCTTTAGCATCAACTTACAATCGATGAAACGGGGAGCAGCGGAAATCATCTTGTCCCACCTCATCTTATATGATAAAACTGCATTAGATAACCT
The DNA here is from genome assembly GCF_016482785.1 of Paenibacillus alkalitolerans. GTDB lineage: Bacteria > Bacillota > Bacilli > Paenibacillales > YIM-B00363 > Paenibacillus_AE > Paenibacillus_AE alkalitolerans. The sequence continues at coordinate 85,061 of NZ_JAEMXM010000005.1, forward strand.
TATTGTATGGACTGAGATTGCCGTAAACTATATAAAATTCTTGAAATCGTATATAAGAATACGGAGGGTTTGTATGAAGCGCCGCGTAGTTCCCGTCTCACCGGCGGAGCTGCTTCCCCTGCAGCTGGAAACGATCGGAATGCATACCGAAGAAGAGGTAATAGAAAGGCCGAACGGGTATCCGTTCTTCCATTGGCTTCAGACGGTGGAAGGAGAGGGAGAGTTGTCGGCCAACGGTAACACATGGAAAATGACGGCATGCTCGGGTGTGCTGCTGACCCCGGGGACGCCTCACCGATATGAGCCCAAATGCGGAAACTGGCGGAGCGGTTATATTACGTTTCATGGGAGCATGGCCGCAAATTTCGTACAGAAGATGGGGTGGAAAGAGGCGGAACGGTTTCAGTGGGAGCCCGGCAATGATCGGATTTCGCGGCAACTGGAAAGTATGCTCGGGCTCGCCGAATCAGGGGGGGATCCGTCAGGGTGGCAAAGCTCGGCGGAATTGTATCGTTTTCTGACGCTGCTTCGTACCGATGCCCGTACGGACAACCGGCCATCCATGTCGAAGCGTCTGTCGCGCATTCAGGGATTGTTGGATTGGCTTGAAACCAGCTTCTCCGATCCGGGGATTGGACTTGCGGAAATGTCTGCGCGGCTCGGCATCGGCGAACGGCAGCTGAACGAGAAGTTTCGTGAACTGTTCGGCCAATCGGCGTACGCTTATTTGATTCAGATTAGACTCCGCAAAGCAAAGGAATGGCTTCCCTCCCGTCCGGATTGGACCATACGCCGCATCGGGGAGGCCGTTGGATTTCGCGACGCCAGCCATTTTGTCGCCACATTCCGGCAGAAGGAAGGCGTGACGCCGGATACGTACCGGAAGCTGTATGGTGCGGGTACAACATCGGAACGGCAACCGGATTAGCGCATGTGTTGCTTTTTTCGGAACGGCATCAGTGATTCATAGTCGGATAGGAGGTATAATATTATAATCCGCATCTATATAACTCTTAGGTGGTAGAGCATAATGAAAAAGATATTAGCTTTTGTACGGAAGAAGAATATGCTGTTCAGAATGATTCTCTCCTATTCACTAGTCGGCATTTTATTTATTGCCGGATTTTCATACGTCATTTTGAATAGGGTTTCAAGCGATTTGACGAAAGAGGTCAATGAAACCTCCTCTAGAATGATAGAACAGTCCTACAATACGGCTAACATCCTTCTATCCTCCACTTATAATTATTATTCGCAATTGTTTCTCAAGAATGAATGGGTGAATAGCGCAATATATAGCAAGGACTTCACTCCAGGCAAAATATACAGAATTAACACGGAGCTTAATAATTTCATACAGCATAACCCATTGGTTTCTTCTATATACGTATATAACTACAATAACAGGCTAGTCTTTTCCTCCGTCATGACTTTCAGTACAATTGATAATTTCTTCGATAAGGGAATGACAAATATACTGGAACATAACAAAGTGTACGAGCAGAGTATTTTTATTCCGCGCAAAGCTGCCATTTCATTCCCCGATAGTCCCGGTATCACAGAAACCCAAGATTTGATTTCGATCGTTTACTCGAATGTACGGCCTGACGGGAAGCGGGACAGCATGGTTGTGAATCTCGATCAAAATGTGCTGCAGGAGCTTGTCATGAAGGGAAGCGGCGAAGCGACGTATAAAATGATGATCGTTAATGATCAAGGACTTATCATTTCCCGCCCTGACGATGAGATATTACAGGATAACGAAACGCTTAAAGAAATAATGAAGTCCATTCTGGGTAATAATGGAAAACGCGGGAAATTGATTTCCAAACTTAATGACAAGACTTATATGGTATCTTACGTAAAAGCGGATCGGCTTGGTTGGAACTTCATTATTTTGGCAAATCAAGATAAGCTGCTGGGCAAAGTGACAGCGCTCAAAAGCTTTATTTTAAATATGACCCTTCTGTGTTTAGCAATCATGGCGATTACCTCGGCATTCTTCACCAAAATCATATATGTGCCAATATATCATCTAATCAAAAGAACATTACCGACGACAGAGTCTAAGGAAAAGCCGCTGCTTAATGAATACGATTTATTAAATAAATCGTTTTCTTTATTGGAGAATAAAGTAAATACTCTGCAATCCGACATTAACCAGTCGGTATCGGCCCGCAAGCAAAGCCTTCTGCGTTCCATATTGCATGGGACGGCAGGAAATAGCGCCGAAGTACAACAACAGATGAAGAGGCTTGATCTTGGCTCGGAAACGGATCGGTATGTGGTTTGTGTGCTAAAGATGGATTCTTTCCATAAAATGTCGGAGAAATATGATATGGTTGATATTTCGTTGTTAAAATATGGCATTGGGAATATAAGCAGGGAAATCGCTTTGGGCTGTTATAATATGGAGATTCTCGAAGACGGCTACGATTCGTTTGATCTGATATTTACTATTGGTTCCGGCGGGGATGCACACGAATTGAAAATCAAGTCGATATTGGCAGAGATTCAGATGAATGTAGAAAAATTTCTGAAAATAACCGTTACGGCATCTATTGGCCCGATCGCAGACAAAGTTGAGAACCTGAAGCTGTCCAGACAGGGCGCTTACGAAGCTGTTCATTTCAGATTGATATACGGGACGAATAGCCTGATTTCCTATGAGAACGTCATCTCGGAAGAAACCAAAGAATATCAATATCCCGTTGAATTAGAGAAGCAGATGATGAACAGCCTGAAGGCAGGGGAATTAGACCATCTTCGGGAGCTGTCTGCTGAATTTTTTGCGGAGATCCATCCGTTCAGGTACGATGAGATTATCCTTTCGCTTGTACAATTATTGGTGATGACCATTCGAACGGCAAAAGGAATGTCAAGCTTTGACCGTGAAGACGCCGATTTGGAAATTCATACGTGTCAACAGCAATTATTGCGATTGGAAACACTGGAACAAATCGAGACCTGGTTTCTTTCGTTATGCGAGAGAATTATCGCGATCCGAGACAGAGAAGCAAGGTCCAAAAATAGCAAGACAGTCGAAAAAATGGCGGCATATATTAAAGAGCACTATATGGAGCCCAATTTAACTTTGGATGTGTTATCGGAAATGGTCGGTTTGTCGACCAGATATGTAAGACAGCTTTTCAAAGAGGAGACAGGCAAGTCTGTCGCCGAACATATTGCCGAGCATCGCTTCCTCAAGGCGAAAGAACTCCTGATCCGTACCGATCATCCTGCTAAAAAAATAGGTGAAATGGTCGGATTTGAAAATACGAGTTATTTCTATGTTTTGTTTAAAAAGCATGTAGGGATGACGCCGGATCATTATCGCAGAGAGAATAAATTGGAAAACATGATGATGGGCTGACGGGCGACCGCTAATTTCCTTTACGGAACTAGCGGTTTTGTGCGCTTGGCGGCGCAATCGACTAAAGAGTGAAAGTCTCTAATATACCGTGAGGCGGCGGAAGTACATAGCTGACGCTCAGTGCATAGTCCGTTAGGATATGTGCGGAGGGTGCGAAGGCAAATCCCGGAACAGGCGGCATATAACCATGTTGGCTGGCGGAGCTAGATAACCCTGCAAAACAAGGGAATGTCTAATACTACCCTAGGCTCCGAAAGTGAAGAGGACTGGGTTCGGGGGAAAGTCGATTGACGTGACCGAAAAGACAACGGCTATGAATGGTGAGAAGTCATACGAAGGGATAGTAACAGAAGGGATGTTTTCCAGACAAAATCGTTTAATTGGAACACCCGCCGGGAAAGGGTGTTCCAATTAAATCTGTATTCCCAAATCCTTACGTTACCCGAATAGCCTTCTCCTGCGCTTTCAGACACAGTTCTGCCGCCATGAAGGCATGCGCTTGCGTCATGGCTTTCTCGGTCCGATGCAAACAGTCTAGGATCAACTCGCCGAAGAAGGGATATCCTACCTTACCGTCCACATGAAAATGATATTCGCCTTCTTTATTGACCAGATATACATGGTTGCTGGAACGGTCGCGAGCGATATCAATATACTTTCTTAGCTCGATGTACCCTTCGGTTCCCAAAATCAGCGTGCGCCCGTCCCCCCAAGTCCCTAACCCGTCCGGGGTAAGCCAGTCTACCCGGAAGTATTGCGTAGCTCCGTTATCCCCTAATAGCGTAGCGTCGCCGAAATCCTCAAGCTCAGGGTATTCGGGACAATGATAGTTAGCGACCTTGCTGTGAAGCACCTCTGCCTTCTTACAACCGGCATAATAGAGGAATTGCTCGACTTGGTGGCTGCCGATATCGCACAGGATCCCTCCGTAGTGTTCCCTTTGGAAGAACCATTCCGGTCGGGAAGGTGCATTCAGGCGGTGCGGACCGAACCCCGTCACTTGCACCACCCGCCCGATCGCGCCTTGCTCGACGAGCTGGCCGGCGTACACCGCCGATTCCACGTGCAGCCTCTCGCTGTAGTACACCATGTATTTCCTACCGGTTTCGCGAACCTTGGTCCGGGCCGCATTCAACTGTTCCAACGTCGTGAAGGGCGTCTTGTCCGTAAAGTAGTCTTTTCCAGCGTCCATAGCTCGCAATCCGAGCGCGCAGCGTTCGGAAGGGACTGCTGCAGCGGCGATCTGGCGAACCTCGGGGTCGGAAAGAACCTCCTCCTCCGAAGACGCTATTTTTACTTGGGGGAAAGACCTGGCGAAAGCCTTTGCCTTGGCACGGTCACGGTCGTACACCCACTTTACCGATGCGCCCGCTTCGAGCAGTCCGTTTACCATCCCGTAAATGTGGCCGTGGTCGAGGGCAACCGCGGCAATGATAAACTCACCCGGCTTAACCACCGGATTGGGTTTCCCTTTTGGGGCATAGTTCATTCCGTCGCTTTTCTGCATTTCTTTATGCCTCCATGGTTATATATTTATTTTTCGTCGTAATTTCTTCCTGTCGTAATCTTCAGATCCGAAAAATTTTCGATACTGTTGCCCTTCTTGTAGAAATAAGGTACATTCCGCTTCACGCCTTCTTGCGTATAGAAAGGATCGTCCGCTTGCAACGGGAGTTGGACATTCTCGCCCGTGCTTGCGGATTTGTAGATGCTCATAATCATTTCCAACGTGCTCCGGCCGCTCACTCCGTCGATTAATACCGGCGCTCCGGTTTCGATCGCGGTCAACACATTGTCGATCTGAGCGGTGTGACCTTCGTAAGGGAGATCCGGCAATTCGTCGTAGTATCGTTGAAGCTTCTCTTCCAACTCCCGGTCGCGCTCGGGAAACCCGTTCGGCAAGGAAGCGGAAGCCGTTACTCTCCACGGCGCGGAGATTCGGGCATGTTGACCTTGGAAAATAAGCTGCTGCTCTTCGCCATGATGAACGACGGAGCTTGTAATTTGTCCCAAGGCTCCGTTCGGGTACCGAAGCATCGCAATGGACAAATCCTCCACCTCCGCATTGTCATGCGCGACGTTACTCATGTAGGCTTGGACTTGGCTCGGACGGCCCAGCATCCAAAGCAGGGCATCGATGTGATGAACCGCATGATTCAGCGTGGGGCCGCCGCCCTCCTTCTCCCAAGTGCCGCGCCACCATAAGTCGTAATAACAATGGCCCCGCCACCAGAAAGAATCCACTTGGGCATGCAGAATTTTACCCGCCAAGCCGCTTTCCAACACGTGTTTCAGTTTCATAATCGGGTTTCTGAATCGATTTTGAGCAATTACGGACAATACCTTGCCGCTCTTCTGCGCAGCTTCGATCATTTCATCGCATTCTTGCAAGGATGCTGCCATAGGTTTTTCTACGATGACATGGCAACCTGCATCCAAGAAATCGATAGTAACTGGCGCATGAACATAAGGAGGCATACAAACGGAAACCAAATCGATCCCGTCCTCAAGCAACTCCTTGTAATCTTTTACGACTTTCGCGTCCAGTCCGTACTGCTTCCGCTTCGCCTCCGCCTTCTCGGGGTAAAGATCACATAAGGCAACGATTTTACAGCGGTCCTTGAACTGCAAATACCCTTCGATATGAGCGGGCGAAATCGCTCCCGTGCCGATAATCGCGACTTTAAGCATTCATTGTTTCCTCCCAAGCGTTAGTCTCCCAATACAAAGATCGTACCCGAAGCGGCACTGCAAATGTAATTCGCCATGGGGGAAAAAATAACACTAGATTGCGGTTTTTGTGGTATATTCGGTTTGAACACGGAAACGATGATAAAGGGGGCGAACCGCTTGCCGTTCATTGCCAGTAACTATAGCGAGTCACCGTCGTACTTGTTTCTTGTCACCCTATTTCGCTCATTAAAGCAAATATGGGATAAGAGGAAAGAGCTCGGCCCAACCTACAAGACCCGTCGCAAAAATCATCAGGTAGAACATATATTAAGCTGGATCGAAACCAACTACACCGTTCCTTACCGATTGGACGATATGGCCAAGTCATTGCATCTGTCTCCTTACCATTTGTCGCATCTCTTCAAAGAGGCTACAGGAATCAGCATCTCGGAATACATTGCAACCCGAAGGATTCATCAATCCGTTCTGCTGTTAACGACAACAAAAAAACCGATCTCGCTCATCGCGAAGGAGATCGGATTAATGAACAGCTCTTATTTTTGTAAATTGTTCAAGTCGCACATGGGGATCACGCCGCATCAATATCGAAGAAAGTGGATGAGCACCTAAAATACTTGGGGGTATACTCTTTCACCGCACAAAGTCCCCCTTATGTAACGGCCGATTCCCTTCTACTCGAAATACTCTCTTTATATTTACCGGGGGTGATTCCCTCTACTTTCTTAAACACTCGGATGAACGCGGTATCACTTGTATATCCTACCATTTTGGCAATTTTTGAAATCGTAAATTCAGGATCCTCCATGAGTTTCTTAGCGTGTTCCATGCGTACGATCGTCAGATAATCGCTTATGTTCTGGCCGCTCATTTTTTTGAAAAAATGTGATATATATTGTGGTGTGATTTGCAAATGCTCGGATAACAAATTCAGGCTCATATTTGGCTCGGCAAAATTAGCTTCGATGTAAGATTGAATTTGCTGGAGAAGCTGTTCGCTGTGGTCGCTCCGCTCCATCTTAAACGACTCGGCCGCCGATAGATACAAGCTCTTTGCTTTTTCAAACATCTCCTCCGTTGTTTTACAGGATAGTAGTACACGCACAGGGTCGATCCCAGCTTCGGAAAGTCTCTGGTAGGCAATCGTATTCGAATTCAGTATGCGCAGCAGAGTTCCGGCAAGACTGAATAACAAGCATCTTCCGAGCTCGGGAGTTATGGATTCATCGCGAAAATTCATCTCAAACAATCGTGTAAGCAACATGACAACTTGCTCTTTGTCACCGCTTCGGATACTGTTCATTAACTGCAGTTCGGTTTCTACAGGGTAATGATACTTCAGCTTCTCCTGACGAATATCATGAAAGTAAAAAATCGACTGATTTCCGTTTACCATCTTGTACTCCAAAGCAGCGGTCGCTTCCAAGTAGGCTTCTCCAAGTTGATATTGTCCTTGATGAACTCCGCTTACGGCAAAGCTGATATCGAGCTTAAATCGGCCTTCCAAAATTTGTTGCAATTCTGAAACGATATTTCCGATCCGACATTTAGGGTGGTCCAACCGTTCCGGTATAAGGTTAACGATCATTGCCAATTGATCTTTTTCTAATTCTATCGTATGGATTGTATGAGAATCGTAGACAGAATCTTCGGCCAAATTAGAGATAACGAACCGCGCAAGTGCCCATTGTTTTTCACTTTGGTCGGGTGCGAATCGAGACAAGTTATCTATATGAACGAGAATAACGACAAAATGAGGAAATGGAAATCGAATTCCCATGAATTCTAGCGACTGGATCATTTGCTCAGGAGATTCAAAATAGCCATGAAGCACTCGGTGTAAATAGTTAGAACGCAGAATGGGCAATTGTTGAGTGAGCTTGTGTTTAATATGTTTTTCTTCATCCCAAGACACATTCATCATTTCCATAATGTAGTCAAATTCATTCACGGCAGGCTTATGCGGATGAGGCATCCTGGATGATATGGACTCTACGATTCTTTTAATAGGGAAATAATTCCGATATGTGATTGCATAGGCACCGACGCCACCCATAAAGATGCACAAGATTAGAAGCCACAAAGCAAGCTGTTCCATCTGCTTTACTTTTTGAAAGTATAAGTCCAAAGGCATCACGGCTATATAGTACCATCCAAGTTCTCCAGAGGTTGTGAACGATACCATCATACTTTGGCCATCCAACATATAATTGAGTATACCTGATTGAGACGTAAATTCATTCACTATTGAGGCAGGCAAGGGAACTGCTCCCGGTGTATTACTGAGGATTTCACGCTGTTTGTTTACGACATAAACAGAACTTCCGTTCGCCAACTCGATTTGTCGTGTCATCTCGTGAATCTTCGTTTCATCAATCAAAATCGTAAGGTTTCCTTTTATATCCGACGAGTCTTCGACCGGCAATGATTGCATGTATGGAATCACTTTTAGCGGCGCTTCGTTTAGGCTTCCATGTCGCTGTAAGGTAGAGACCGGCATGTACGATTGACTATGATAGCTGGTCATGAGCTTACGCCATTCCTCATAGGCTAGATTCTCGAAAGAATAATATTTGTCATAAAAGGTATTGGAATCCGTCACGAGATTCGGCTTGATCACGGAATCGCTTCGATCCAAGAAAATATAAAAATCGTGAACAAAACTGCTAATGATATTAGGGTATACTTTCAAATAATCTCTCGTAAACTCCACTAAAAGATATCGTTGCGACAAGTCATTATTTTTCGTTTCCAGCAAATATCCGAGTTTAGGATTGAGTATAATCTGATGAGATAGCTGTTCAACTTCATTAAAATTGCTATCTAAACTAAGACGAAGCTGCTCCAGCATCGCCAGATTGGATCGTTCCGCATTTGATTTCATAATATGATCGATGTTTGTATAGAAAACAAACCAGAGTATGACCGGAAGAAGAAGCAGAAGACAATTGGAAACAAGCATCCTGATGAATATGCTTCTTCTGTTGCTTCCAGCATATTTTCTTCGCATGATTGACATCATTGCAGTCACTCCCAGTAGAGAGAAGCTTGCTCTGCCCTGTGAGAATTCGACAAGAGCAAGCTTGGTTCCTTCATTGGATCATCGGCTCATTCTTTTAACGCACCAATCAGGACACCGTGCACAAAGTATTTCTGCAAAAATGGATATAGGCACAATATCGGTAATGTGGAGACGATAATGCTCGCATATTTAATCGTGATCCCGATGTCCAGTCGATCTCCAGCCGCTGCATTGGTTGTCATGCTGTCGGTGCTGTTCGAGATAAGGATTTCCCGAAGCACAAGCTGAAGGGGGAATAAATCTCGATCGCGTATATATATTAAAGCGTTAAAATACGAATTCCAATGACCGACCGCATACCATAAAATCATCACAGCGATAACGGGCATCGAAAGCGGAACAATGATTCTGCTCATGATTACCCAATCATTCGCACCGTCGATCCGCGCGGATTCCTCCAAACTTACAGGTACACCTTGAAATGCGGTTCGCATGATGATTAAGTTAAACGAATTGATTGCCCCAGGCAACAGAAGTGCCCATGGCGTGTCCAACATGCCGAGATTGTTAACTAACAGAAACGTCGGAATAAGCCCCCCATTGAATACCATCGTGATCACGATGATGAACATGATTGCATTGTTGAAATAAACGTTGCGGCGGGAAAGCGCATAGGCGCCAAGCGTTGTCATGAACAGGTTAATTGCCGTGCCTACAGTGACATAGAATATGGTGTTCCGGTAGCCGGTTAAAATCATTGGGTTATCCATAACAGCTTTATACGCCTCTAGGTTAAACCCTAGCGGGTATAAAAGCATACCGCGAAACCGGGTTATTTCTGCTGGATCACTTAAAGAAGCGAAAAGAACGTAGAGGAACGGGTACAACGTAACAAAGCAAAGAAGCAGCATGAAACACGTATTGAAGCCCGAGAAAACGAAATCTCCAAAATTACGTTTGTAAAGCATTCCGACCCTCCGTTCACCACAATTTATTTTCACTCGTTCGTTTGCTAATGGTGTTGGCGAGTGTGATCAATACGAAACTGATGATCGAATTAAAAAGTCCCACGGCGGCGGTATACCCGAAATCTGCACCGAGAATCCCTTTCCTGTAAACATAAGTAGAAATGACATCCGCCGTTTCATAGGTCATCGGATTGTACATTAAGATAATTTTCTCGCTTCCGACGGAAAGCATTGATCCGATGTTTAGGATGAGAAGAATCACAATGGTCGGCATAATCCCGGGTACGGTAACGTGCCAGACTTGTCTCCATCTTCCTGCACCGTCCATGCGGGAGGCCTCATACAGTGACGGATCAATTGTAGCGATTGCAGCAAGGTAGATAATAGAACCCCATCCGATTCCTTGCCAAACGCCAGAGGAGACGTACATGAATCGAAACCACTGGGCCTCTTGCATAAAGGCAATCGGCTCCATTCCGAACATGTGGAGGATGCTATTCACCAGACCGTCGCGTGCAAAGAAATCAATCATCATTCCCACAACGACCACGATGGAAATAAAGTGAGGGAGATAGCTTATCGTTTGCACCATACGTTTAAACAGGCCGACACGAATTTCATTGAGCAACAGTGCCAGTATGATTGGCGCAGGGAACGCAAACAGCAATTCATAGACATTAATCAACAGTGTGTTTCGGATCAGCCGCCAAAAGTAGTAGTTTGTAAAAAAAGTTTCAAAATGGCGGAAACCAATCCACGGACTACCCCAAATTCCGTCTGCAAGTCCGTAATCTTTAAAAGCGATTTGTACGCCATACATCGGGCCGTAATGAAAGACAATATAATAAGCAAGAACGGGCAGAAGCATAAGATAAATAAAGCGGTTGCGAATCAGGTCCCTTTTGATCATGCCCAACTTATTGACTCCCACACGTCGAGTTTCCTGTTGCACAAGATTCTCACGCAAATTATGCATGGGCTTTCTCCTTCCTTACATAACGGGGGACGGCAAGGCGCTAACTTGCCGTCCCGGTTTTGCAGTTATGTCGTCGTTTAGCGCTTGTTATATCGTTCCAACCCGGATTGCTGGATTTTTATTGCTTCTTCGATGCCCATTTGCTTCAATGTATTCACATATTCATCATACTTATCCAGCGATTCTGCTCCCATTATAAATTTAACGATCATCTCGTCCTTATACGTGTTGACATCGTTCATAATCGACGTATATCGACTGTTGTCTTCATTGGCGATCGTAATGGGGGGCATCTTCTTCTCATTCGTGGGCTCCGTCCAGACCGTTAGAGCCTCTTTTTGCTCCGGTTTGGTTAAATATTGTTCCAAATATCGCATATCTTGCACGAATGGACCCTGAATGGCAGACATGACATGCTTTTTAAGGGCTTGCGCAAGCGGCATTCCGTCCGGATTCTTCATTACAGTGTCCGTGAATTTCGGGTATCCATCAACCAACGTATACGTTTCGCCTTCTTTACCGAAGTTCATGATCATATGTCCTTCATCGCTATACAAATAATCCAGAAATTTCACCGTTTCAGCGATATGCTTATTGTTTCCGGTTATCGCAGCGAACTGGCCAGTAACGGGATTGTCCTTTTGGCCGAATATCGGTTTATCGCCCGGATTTACTGTCGGATAGGATACGGCAGCCAGCTTGAATTGAGGATCCTTCGACGCCATCAAATCCATAAACCTGCCGATACCTGCACCAACCGTCATAACAGCCGCGCCGACCAAATTGCCGGTCATTTTTGCATCGTACATTTTAGAGTCATTTGCTGCGAAGTCTTTGTCGAGTAACCCTTCCTTATACCATTTGTTCATTGTAGCAAGATATTGCTTAAACTCAGGTTGAATGGGGCCGTATTTAACCGTACCGCCCTCAAGATAGAAATCGTTCGGTACCCCGAATGCTCCTGTGAAAGCAATATCCCCTGCCGCAATCATGATTGGGATCTCATCGGCTTCTCCGTTGCCGTTAGGGTCTTGTTCTTTAAACGCTTTCAAAACCGTATACCATTCATCGATCGTTTTGGGCTCAGTCAACCCTAATTTTTCCAACCAATCTTTGCGCAACACTGGCCCCACAAAGGTTTGCAGTTTTTTGTCAGGACGAATGAAAGGGAAACCAATCAAATCCCCATCGTCCGTTGAAGCTTGTTTTCTCCATTCCGGGTTTTCGTCAAACAGCCTTTTTAAGTTCGGGGCGTTGTCTAGATAGTCATTTAACGGGATGATTTTCCCATCCTTAATAGCTTTCTTTGCGCCGCCTGGATAGGCGTTCCATCGGTATTCAACGACATCCGGAAGCGATTTCGATGCGACCATCAAATTGAATTGTTCGCTGGTTTGACCTTGGGCGGGATGTTGGAATTCTAATGTGACACCGGTATTTTTTACAATTTCTTTATAAGCGGTTATCTCTGCATAGCTTTTCATAATTGCGGCCGCGTCCGCATGCATCTCTACCCAATACGTTAAGCTGGTCAATGCCTGTGTAGATCCTGTAGATCCTTTGGATCCCGTATCCCCCTGCGTCGTCTTCTCACTGCTGCAACCGATAATCGCAGTTGTTGATAATGCCAATATTGAGAGACCGATTGCAAGCTTTCTGAAAATCTTTCTGTTTTTCTGCATTCACATTGCTCCTCCTTGTTTCTCATGTACTCACATAATCGAGTATACCGACCCCTTGTCGCTACTTAAATCGTATAAAATCGATAATGGACTACCATTTTTTATGATCAAGCATTAGCAAAGTTTAAACTCGGCTGACCACATTTAATATGGCAGAGGAAATTGCTTCTTCGGAACGTTGTGCTCAAGCTGGAACACAATGATGCCCCGCACGACTTGTATCATCCATTCCTCCAGACGTCTATCGTACGGAACCGTGAAATGCCGGCAACTCGTCCCCAACTGAATAACTCATCCCCGCTTTCCACATTACTGTCATGGCTCAAAATAGTAAAAACTCCTTGCAGGGCAAGGAGTTTTTGCTTGTTACAAGTATGGACTCCAGAGGATCAAACCCCTGACCTCGTCGCTGCCAGCGACGCGCTCTGCCGCCAAGTTTACCTGTTCTTTCAAGCACAGTTCCGCCACCATAAAGGCGTGCTCCTGCGTCATGGCGCGCTCGGTCCGAGGCACTCGCGAGTACATTGGATGAGATGCTCGCGCATCTCCATCTTTAATATGGTTGATTTCGAAAACAACAAGGATCCACTATGCTTAATCGTTATGAGACCTTTTCTGCGGAAATTAATCAATGTGCCGCTTTTTAAATACGTTGTTTTGGACATTTTCATACAATGTGCCTTTTGTTAGGCTATGCAAAATATCGCGTGGGCAAGCATCATGTTGGTAACAGCGTTAACAACTATGGGGAGGATTCGGATGGAGCAAACGATACCGTATCAAACATCGCAAAAAATAAACGCAAGGAACAATAATTCGTTTATCAGAGAAATTCGCAAAAATTATTTACTTTACCTTCTGACTTTGCCGGGTATCCTGTTGATTTTTGTTTTTGCTTACTTGCCGATATTCGGGATCGTCATTGCGTTCCAAGATTTCAGACCGGTAGAAGGGGTTTTTGGGAGCCCTTTTGTCGGGTTCGAAAATTTCCGGTTTTTTATTGAATCTGACGAGGTCTTTCGAGTTGTATTAAATACCGTTTTTTTAAACATATTGTTTATCCTTGGCGGGACGGTCGTTTCCGTCTCGCTTGCGATTATGTTTTCGGAGATCGGGTCCAAAAAGTTTAAAGTCTTCACTCAAACCGTTGCAACCTTGCCCCATTTCTTGTCTTGGACGGTTGTGGCCATGATTGTATCGGTTTACTTACCGTATCAAGGCGGAGTGGTGAATCAAATCTTGAACGCGATAGGGATCGAATCGGTTGAGTTCTACAATGAAGCCGCATACTGGCCGGTTTTATTGGTATTCATCAAGGTTTGGCATTCGGCGGGCTTCGGGTCGATCGTCTATTTGGCGACCATCTCCGGCATTAATCCCGAAATTTATGAATCGGCATCGATGGATGGCGCAAGCAGGTGGGAGAAAATACGGCATATTACATTGCCTTTATTGAAGCCGACGATCATCCTGTTGCTGCTTTTGGCCTTGGGGAATATCTTCTACGGTGATTTTGGAATGATCTATGCCATTGTCGGCAAGAATGCCCTCCTGTATCCAACCACTGATGTGATCGATACCTACGTGTATCGTGCGCTTACGGAATTATCCAATATCGGCATGTCGTCGGCGATCGGTTTATTCCAATCCTTTGTCGGTTTTATACTCGTGCTGACTGTCAACCAAATCACACGCAAATATTCACCTGAATCGGCGTTGTATTAATATTCGACAGGACAGAGGTGAATGAACATGAAGATTAAAGAAGGTGCCGGAGACCGTCTGCTGCTTATCCTAATGTATGCGGCAATTGCCGTTTTTGCTCTCGTTTGTTTGATTCCGTTCGTTACCGTACTCAGCTCATCGCTGACCACGGAAACGTCGATACAGGAATTTGGTTTTCAAATGTACCCCAAACAGTTTTCGTTAGAGGCATATAAGTTGTTGTTACAGGACGACACGATCTATAAATCCTACGGTGTAACCATCTTTATCACTGTCGTCGGGACCGTTCTCGCCATGCTGGTTACGTGTGCCATGGCCTATCCGTTGTCTCTGCGTTCCTTGAAGTACCGCAACTATATTACCTTTTATGTCTTCTTTACGATGCTGTTTCATGGAGGGCTGGTTTCCAGCTACATTCTGATCACCAAATATTTGGGGATGACCGACTCGATATGGGTGCTGATTATTCCATCGTTGCTCAACCCGTTTAATATGTTTTTAATGCGCAACTTTTTCAAATCGATTGATGAATCGTTGGCGGAGTCGGCCAAAATAGATGGCGCTAATGAGATCTATATTATGTTTCGTATCATGATTCCGGTTTCTTTACCCGCAATTGCGGCTATCAGTCTGTTCTATGCCTTGGCCTTTTGGAACAAATGGTTTGAGGCGATGCTCTATATTCGAAATGAGGATTTGTACCCGCTGCAATACTTGATTAAACGGATTCTCGACAGTGCCGATTTTAGCAGGGAACTCGCACAAAATATTAATGTATTCGAATACACGACGCCTACGTTGACAACGAGGCTGGCCGCAACAATTGTCACGATCGGTCCGATTATTTTCTTGTATCCGTTTCTGCAAAAGTATTTCGTTAAAGGCTTGTTGATCGGCGCTGTGAAAGGCTGATCCACAGATGGCTGAACCCGCTTCGCGGTTTAGTATAAAAGACACCATGCCAAGGGAGGAAAACAAAAAGTGAAAGGGAAATTCAGGAAGGTCGCTTTACCCGTAATTGCACTACTTCTTCTGTTGAGCACGGCATTGTCAGCTTGCTCAAGCAACGAGCCCGCTGCCAATAATAACAGCGGCACAACGCAGGAAAAAGAGTCAACGGGAACAGACACAAAGGCTGCACAAACGCCAGATCCGGTAACGTTGAAGTTTATGTTCTTCGGCGATAAGCCGACAGATATGGATAAGGTGCTCGCCAAATTCGAGGAAGAAACGAAAGACACACTGAATACGAAAATCGAATTTGATTTCGTTCCCGGTCCCGAATTCAGACAAAAGGCGCTATTAAAGATGTCTACAGGCGAATCGTTCGACTTGACCTTCGATGCGCCTTGGGCGACGCTTTATAACCACCTAAGTCTAGGTTACTACCAGCCGCTTGACAAGTATTTCAACAATGATGAATACCCGGGGCTGAAGAAGGCGTTCCCTGCGGAAATGATGGAATCGAATAAAATCAACGGCCACATCTATACGATTCCTTTCCAAACGGCTTATGCCGATCCATTCATTATAGGGATTCGGAAAGATGTCCGGGAACAATTGGGCTTGCCGCCGGTCAAAACCATGGAAGATTTCAATAACTATCTGGAAGCCATCAGGACGAAGCTTCCCGACTATGTACCGATGGTGATTGGCGGCCGTGGTATTTTCCGTCTTGGCATACCCGAGGAGAAAGGGCGAAATGATATTCGTCTTGCCGCTATTAAACCGGAATCGTTTACTGGCGGAATACCGTTCAGCGTTGCCATCTCGCCGGACGGGAAGAAAGTGCTTGGCGCGGCAACCATCGGCGATCCTGATTCCGCATTCGCCAATCTCCCGGCGCCGTTTAACGCGCACGATTCGATTTACGGCCATTTCGGAATGAGAGCGGAGTACAGAAAGTACACGAACAAGGATCCTTTATCGAAACAAGCAGTAGACGCGCTTGATCCGATCAAGCAGGGTGCCATTGAAACGACCATCTCCAATCTGAGCCAAGAACGATTGAAGCTTAAGAAATTGAAACCCGATGCGGATTATGAGCCCTTCTTCTATACCAGCGACGATATTCGGGATATGAAGCCCGGCGCGATCCGAACGACCTTCATTGCCAACAACAGTGCGGTTGTTCCCGCAAGCTCGAAAAATGTGGAGCGCACCATGAAATTCCTGGATTGGATGTTCAGCAGCAAAGAGAACCATGACTTGTTCGAGCTGGGGATCGAGGGCGAGCATTGGATTGCAGATGGAGACAACGGATACAAAACGACTGATAACTCCCCAAATTATAAATTCCCAGGCTATGAAATGACCTGGAATCCGACTCTGTCCAGAATTAATACGAGCTATGAACCGGAAGTCATAAAATACATTGAGTATGCGCAGGACACGAGCAGCTACTATCAAGTCCCGCTATCCGGCTTCGTCTTTGACACAAAACCGGTTGCAACAGAAATCGCAAAGATCAATCCCAAGCTGCAGCAAGCATATGACATTCTGATGACCGGACTGGAGCCGAATTGGAAACAATTTGCGGAGAAATCCAATAAAGAATGGCGCGATTTGGGCTTGGAAAAAGTACGCGAGGAAGTCCTCAGACAAGTCCAAGCTTATCTTGATGCGGGCGGCAAGTAAGCAGCAGAGAAGCTGCGCAGACGGCACCTATCTATGATGGGTGCCGGTTTTGTAAATATGGCCATCAATATATATCTGGGGGTGAGAGGTAATGATGATAGAAGCATCATTTGAGGGGAATTGTATTAGCTTGGATTTGGATCGCGATGGGAAACTATGGTATACCGTTAAGCGTAACGGATCGACTATGGTTATGTCTTCAAGGCTTGGTCTGTATCTTGCAGATGCCCCTCCTTTATGTGACGGTTTCAAAATCAGAAGCGTTACAAAAAGAAAAGTGAATGGTGCATGGAAGCCTTTATACGGTGAGCGGGCTGTGATTGACGACAGCTTCGAAGAGGCAACCATTTGCGTGGAAGATGACTTAGGCAGGATCATGGGAATCCGTTTACGTGCGTATTCTGAGGGAACAGCTTTTCAATACTTCTTGCCCGAACAGGAAAATATCAATCATTTCACCATTACTTGTGAGGATACTAGGTTTACCTTTCCTCAAGGAAGTATTGCATGGGAAGAGCATGGAGTTGAAGGAGAATATGTAGTAAAACCAGTGGCAGACGTAAGCGGATATTGTGAGCGTCCATTTGCCGTGCAATTACCGGAAGGCGGATATGTTCTTATTCATGAAGCCGGTCTGATCGATTATGCCAGAATGTTGATTACAAAAGATGAAGAAACCGAAAACACCTTAAAAGTCCATTTGTCAGGACATTTGTGCGGGCTTTTTAGCCAAGATGATTATGTAGGGTACGGGTTTACATTAAATGAGGATGAACATGATAGTTTAGTTTCCAATGTAGAAGGAGAAACGCCATTTGCAACGCCATGGCGTACCTTTATACTTGCAGATCATGCAGCAGAGTTGCTATGTCGGAGCAACTTGGTGCTTAATCTAAGCGAGCCATGCAAGGCTGAAGATTTTTCGTATGTAAAGCCTGGAAAGGCATTGCGGGATATGTTGCTGACTACAAATAGTGCGTTGAGCTGTATCGATTTTTGTACAGACCATCATTTTCAATATGTTCTTTTTGATGGAGGTTGGTATGGATCACTTGATTCGCTGGAAAATAAGGCAATTGATCCTAGAAGGGAGGACCCCGACCGAGACCTGGATCTAAGGAAAGTGATTTCATATGGTAAAGATAAAGGGATAGGGATATTCCTATATGTTGACAGAACTGCAGCAGAACCGTATTTGGATGTTTCGCTGCCTATATGGAAGGAATGGGGGATCGCAGGCATAAAATTGGGTTTTGTGAAAGCAGGGCCTCAAGAGTGGACGCGTTGGGTTGTGGAGGCCGTAAAAAAGTGCCATGAATATGGTTTGATGGTAAACATTCACGATGCTTATCGCCCTACAGGCCTTTCGCGTACTTATCCCAATTTGCTAACGCAGGAGGGGATTCGGGGGAACGAGCATTTTCCCACAGCCTCGCATAACACAACATTGCCTTTTGTACGGTTTCAGGCCGGTGCGGGCGATTATACGCTTTGCTATTTTGATCGACGATTGAAAGTCACTCATGCACATATGCTGGCTATGGGCGTTATTGTTTATAGTCCTATGCAGATGATGTTCTGGTATGATAAGCCATCTGATTGGAAGGGTGAACAGGAAATACGGTTTTGGGAGAAGCTGCCTGTGATTTGGGATGAGTCAATCGGAATATCAGGCGAGATAGGAGAATTTGCAACTATTGCAAGACGCAAGGAAAGCGTATGGTTTATCGGATGCATAAATAATGAGAAAGCACGTACCGTGGAAATTCCGCTTCATTTTCTTGATGATGAGTATACATATGCTGCACAGATTTATGAGGATGTACCGGAACTTGATACGCGCACTAAGGTTGGAATGAAATCTGCTGAAGTAACAAAGGAATCCATATTTGAGTTTAATTTGGAAAGCTCGGGAGGAGCAGCGATATACATAAAACCTTTGAAATATAAGTGATCGAGTCGTACCGTTTCCACTGTCGAACGTTTCTCGGGTGTGGAGGAATGCTAATGAAACGCGTGTTCGAGGCTGTTAATTTTGGGGGCAACAAGCTGTTTTGGGATTACAAGCTGAACAATACGAGCCATTACAAAGGTTATTATCATTGGCACCAATGCTGTGAAATGTTGTACGTTCATGAAGGCACGGGGCGTGTCGTCGTGGGCGGCGAAACGTTCCCGATCCGCCGGGGCATGCTTTTTTTCTTTCGGCCTTATCAACTGCACCATGTCTATGCGAGTGTGAGTTACGGTCAGCCCTACTCGCGAACCATACTTCACTTCGATCTTGAGCTTGCAGACGAACTCTTGCGGCCCTTTGTCAAGCGTTACGCCTTATTTAATGCTTTATGGCGCGGTCATCAAAAAATGCAGGCGTTTGATCTGTTCTCGTACGAAGAGGCGGTGGAGCGAAATTACGAATATTATCATCTTGCGAGAATGGACGGGAAGGGCGAGGATGTCGAAGAGATTGCCATGTTGATTCTCTGCCTGTTGGACAGTATGATCCGCAGTTCCCCCGCCGAGACGCGGCAGTCGTCCGCAATGGTCGAAAAGAATTCGACAGAGTATGCGCAGAAAGCCATGCAGTGGATCGACGAGCATTATCAGGAAGCGTTTCACATGGACGATCTCGCCGAAGCCATGCATTTGTCGAAGTTTTACTTATCGAAACTTTTCCATGATGAAACAGGCACCACGCTCAAGGAATATCTTATAGCCAAACGTATGAGACAAGCTTGCAGATTACTGGAAACGACGGCGAAATCGGTCGAACAGATCGGGGCCGCAGTGGGCATTCCCAATCCATCCTATTTCGTTCAAGTATTTAAGCAAGAAGTCGGAACTACACCGCTAAAGTATCGCACCGGATTCATCCAACAAAGTAAAGAGCGTGCAGATACTCGATGAGTTCGAACAATGTAAGAATCAATGGCTGAACTCCAACGGCAAAGAACTGCTGCACGAAGTAACGCCAAAGAATGAACATTTTTTGCACATTGTTTTGCCATTATTGCATACAAGGTACAGGTATAATACGGATGGAACGAACTTACAGTAACGCTGTCGCCGGCGAAATCCGGTGGGCCCGTATGTGATCTAGAAAGTTAACTGTATTACTGGAAGGAAGGCTGCCGGAAGAATAGGAACGTGCGCCCTTCCTCTTTTCCAGTTCTTTCATTTAAAGGAGGTGATCAAACCGAATCAGGTAACACTCAACTTAACCAACTTTGCTGGAGGTGAGAATTCTCATTGAATGTGCAGCACTGGTTTCGCTTCTAATACTGCTCAAGCTGTCGGCCGTCCCATTCGGTTTTACGGTCCACCCGACAAATGCAAGCGCTACCACTTTCACGCACTGTAGCGCGGCGGGCAGAAATGGAAGCTTATCCGGAAACAGCTAAACGCCGGGAATTATAACGACGTAAAGGAGGACAATATTGTGGATCTTATTAAGCTGAGAATTCGTTTCTCGAGGATTCTTACCGGAATTCTGTGTTTTACAATGGTGATGACAACCTTTATGGCTATCGGAAGCAGCGAGACAGCGGAAGCGGCGGTTTCACCGCTGATTACTTCTTATAAGCCGCAGGTGCAAAATGTTGATGCGAATGTTTCCTATACCGACTCTTTCGGGAATACTGTCTCGGGCGTCATTCACCATCCCGGCATTGCGATGAGACAGGCGGATTTGGACAACATGCGCGATCACGTAAGAGCGGGGGATGAGCCTTGGAATACGGCATTCAATGCCTTTGCCGCCGATTCCCAATCCAGTAAAACGCCAAGAATCTATTATGAAGATGTTTATATCTTTAAACATATTCAAGGGCCTTGGGGATTTACCGACCCCGAGACGGGCAAGTATTACAGTAATCCCAGCGAATATGTAGGAGCGCGTGCCAATACCGATTCCGAAACCGCATTCATGCAGTCGATTATGTGGTATATAACCGGTGATGAAGCATATCGCGCCAATGCCATGCGTATCATCAGGAGTTATTCTGCCGCAGAGGATTGCGTTACCCATACGAACTTCCGTTTCGCTACGATGAGTTATCTTCTCTCGGCAGCGGCGGAAATTCTGCGCTATTCCGATACGCCTACGGCGAGTCTGAAATGGACGGATGCGGATACAGCGAATCTTACCCATCTCATGGACATCGTTTCCGTCACTTATAACGCTCATACCTTTTTTATGAATCAGCATCAGTTTACGGTGATGGGAACGATGGGAAGAGCTATCTTCACCAATAATCTGAAGCTTTACGATGAGGCTGTAGAAGCTGCGACCGTAAATGCCGCAGGCGACCAAGGGGGAAGAAACGGTTCCATTAAGCATCAGATGCGGTGGATGACGAAAAATGAGCGGACAGGTGAAGCATTGGATCCGGCGGATTACCATGTGCAGGCCATCGAAATGGGGCGAGATGTGGGACACTCCTACGCCAATGTCGCCGGACTGTCTACATTGGTGCGGACCATCTATGCCCAAGGCACGAAGGTTGACCCGGTAACCGGAGCAAGGTCTACAGCCTCCAATGCGGTGAATGTGTTCAACTTCCTGGACGACCGGCTGCTGGCAGGAACCACTTATCTGCTCAAGTATCATCTGGGTTACGATGTGTTATGGACGCCTGCACGCGCAAACCAAAGCAGTACGATTATCTATTACGATACGATCAACGCAGACGGCAGAGGCAGAATCGATGCCTACTTTAGTGTTTTATATAACTATTACAAATATATCGAAAATAGAGATATGACCCAAGAGAAGTACAAATATTTGGCTTATGCCTACGAAACGAGAATGCCGGAGGTTGCGTTTAAGGATTATCCGCTTTTCATGCTGCTGTACACGCCCGATGCAGCCAAGACGGTCGGTTTGAGCAACCGGATCACGTTAGGGTCTATAACGGGATTGACGGCAACGGCGGCGGGTGCGAATACGGTCTACTTAAGCTGGACTGGTGTGCCGGGCGCGCTAGGGTATAACATCTACCGGTCCACAGATCCGAACGGCACTTTTACAAAGGTTAGCAGCGCCCCCACTGCAGCGACATTATATCGCGATACAAACTTGACCCCTGATACAACCTACTATTATCAGGTACAGGTAGCCGGAGGATCGAAATCCTCTGCCGTATCTGCAACTACAGGAGGAACTTCGGGGACTGCTTCGGTCAGATTCAGTAACGCCGCCACCGGCTTGTATATCGATGGTATGGGCCGCAATTCCGATGGCTCTGCAGCCGGACAATGGAGCTCCAGCACCAGCAATAATCAGCGGTGGATTGAGGAAACTGACGGGAGCTATGTGCGATTTAAGAATGTCGCAACCGGACTATACCTGGACGGCATGGGCCGCACTGCCAACGGTTCCGCTGCCGGACAATGGAGCTCCAGCAGCAGCACAAATCAGCAATGGTCCGTGTCGATAGACGGCAACAATCTGCGGATCCAAAACCGCGCAACGGGGTTATATCTGGACGGGATGGGCCGCACGTCCGACGGGACGGACTTGGGCCAATATGCGGGAAGCAGCAGCGCTAACCAAAGGTGGCAGATCGTAAACTGAGTATACTGACTGCTTGAGTTTATGCCGCTCATTTCCGTTCGGAGGTGAGCGGCTTTGTGCTGCGTTAGACTCTACCGGGCAACAACCGCAACAGATCGCGGAAAAATCGAGATCCGATGGATGAGGGACGGCAAGCGGTGATCTTGCATTGTCTGAAGCAATTTGATACAGTGGGCGCAACCAGTGTTCTCAAATCGAGGACCACTTGCGCTAAATCAAAGAATGCAGTGGAGCGGAGGTACCGTATGTCAAGGGAAACAAAGCTGATTACATATCCGGGACCCGCGGGGGTAGCGGAAAATCACGATTTCACGGTCAGGGTAAGAGCGAATGGCGGCGAATGGGAGCAGCTCTTCGTCTATGATGTCAAAGTCGACATGCATCAGGTGCGGCATGCCTCCATGGCCATGTTCGATTGCTCGGGCCCGATTGAGATTGAAGTAACGAAGAACGAGGGGACGGTCGATGCATGCGTCATTCGTCCTTTGTCGCGCGGCGTTCCTTACGTGCTAGACGGCAATACGATCACGTTGACGATTGACGGCCCGCAAAAGCTGTCGGTGGAAGTGAACGGCGAAAGGTTCCATAACCTGCATCTGTTCGCCAATCCGCCGGAGGTGAACGCGCCTTCCCCGGACGAGCCGGGCGTCGTTTACGTCAAGCCGGGCATCCACCGAACCGAGGACCTTCTCGCGCTGCTGACGGCTGCGGGAACAGACGGCCGCGAGATGACAACGCTCTACTTCGGACCGGGGATGCATCATTTAGAAGAAGTGATTTTTCGCATCCCGTCGGGGAAGACGATTTATATTGCCGGCGGAGCGGCGGTTGCGGGCTCGATGGTTTGCGACTCCGTCAGCGATGTCACGGTACGCGGCAGAGGCGTTCTTTACTTGACCGAATTCGGACGTTTTTCCGCCTTCCGAGGTGTGCGCATTATCTTCTCCCAGCGGATTCGCGTCGAGGGGATTACTCTTATCGATCCGCCGCATTACAGCATCTATATCGGCAAATCCGAGCAGATCCGGATTGCGAACTTCAAAGCGTTCAGCACGAAAGGCTGGTCGGATGGCATCGATATGATGGCCAGCTCGGATATCGAGATCGAGGATGTGTTTATGCGCAACTCCGACGATTGCATCGCGGTTTACGCCAGCCGCTGGGATTATCAGGGAGACACGAGGAATATCACCGTCCGCAATTCCGTCCTATGGGCGGACGTGGCTCATCCGATGAATACCGGCGGGCACGGCAATCACCATAAAGGGGATGTCATTGAGAACGTACTCTTCGAAAATATCGATGTGCTTGAACATCATGAGCCGCAGCCCGACTATCAGGGCTGCATGTCGATTAACTGCGGCGATAACAATACTGTCAGGAACGTGACCTACCGGAATATCCGGGTAGAACCGTTCGAGCTCGGACAGTTGTTCGATATCCGCGTGCTCCACAACCCGAAGTACAACCCGGTGCCGGGCAAACGGATCGAGAATATCCGCTTCGAGAATATTATCTGCAACGGGGATGGCGGAAATCCTTCGCGCATCGCCGGTTTCGATGCGGACAGGACGGTCGGGAATGTCGTATTCAAGAATGTCACGATCGACGGAAAGCCGGTGACGGACGCCGAAGCGGGCAGCATCCGGGTGCTTCCGTTTGTTCATAATGTCAGTTTTGAATAATCCATAATATCAATGCCCGCTATCCCCTTAATCTTCCAATTGACAAGCCTGTAGTTTCCAAAAAGGAACTACAGGCTTTTTTGTCAAATTGATATAAATTGCATCGTGAAAACATGGCGGGAGTGAACAAGATGAGCCGATTTCGCAAGCTGAGTTTGATCCGGCAAATCATTTTTTTAATCATATTGATGCTGCTTATCCTGCTTACATCGTTCGTAATTTCCGATATGATCGCCAAGCGAATTGTAGAGCGCCAAGTAACGGAGTCGGTCAGCAAGATTTTCCTGCAGGTCGAGGAGAAGATGGTGAGCTTCAATTCGGATATCGAAGGAATCTTCGATTTTCTCTTTTACAGTCCGACCATTCAAAACTATTTGGGAACGGAAGACGACCTTGAGAGAATCTTGATGAATAGGGAAGTTGTGTCGATGTTCGCGAATGCGGTCTCTTTGAAAAAAAATATAAGAGGCATCCAGCTGTTCGATAAGGACGGAAACATCATCGCGTCGATCGGGAGCGGATCCGTGCGTTCCGTTCCGTCTCCGATTCAGTCGATCGAATACTCCGGATTGCTGACTACGCCGCTGTCAGACCATCGGGACAGCAAACGGTCATTCTATGCCATTTCCACACCAATCTATCAATTGGATCAAAACAGACTCGTAAGGGGATACAAGGGAATCGGCCGTTTTTTTATGGATGCCACCAATTTCAGCCCGATACTGAAAAGCGCCAAGATCACAACGAACTCCCAGGTGCTGCTGATAGACGCCATGAACAACATCATCGCCGCGGAAGGGCCGCTTCCTCCGGATCAAACGACGTTTCAAGTCGAACAGTGGGAAGATAAGAAGGATTATATCGTTCAAACGATTACCTTGCCCCGGTCGGGATGGAAGTTGATCAGCTTGATACCGAGATACGAACTGTTGGAAGATATGGATACGGTGAAACGATTCAATGTAGTCACTTATTCTATCATGTTTTTCATATTGTGCATCTTCTTATTCATTTTCTTCACCAGAATATTGAAACCGATCAAAGAGCTGATGGATTTTATGAAGTCTTTTTCGAAGAAAGGCGGAGACAGCCGGTTCAATGTCGTTTACCATAATGAAATCGGCGTGTTGGGCTCCAACTTGAACAACATGCTGGACGACATCGATATGTTAAGCAAACAAGTGCAGTCGACCCAAGCGCGAATGTATGAAATGGAGCTCGCGAAAAAACAGATGGAAATTTCCGCATTCCGCAACCAGATCAATCCGCACTTCCTCTATAATACTTTGGAAAGCATTCGTGCCGTCGCTTTAATTTACGATGTTGAGGAGATCGCCGACATATCCGCCTCCATGTCGAACATGTTCCGCTATGCGGTGAAGGGGAGCAATTTTGTAACCGTGAGGGAAGAAATCGAGCATGTGAACGAATATTCGAAAATCATTGAGTTCCGGTTCAGAGGAAGATTTCAAATCGAAATCGATACCGACGAACGATTGATGTCGGAACGTATGCTTAAGATGCTGCTGCAGCCCATCGTTGAAAATGCCGTGTTTCACGGTTTGGAGAGAAGAATTGGAAAAGGAAAAGTTCACATCCGGGTTTGCAGAACGGACGAAGGCCAAATCGGAATCACCATTCAAGATGACGGACATGGGATGGATGAGGTCCGCTATTCCGACTTGACGAGCAAGCTTCATCGTTATGCCGATTCTGGAGCGCTCTTGGATAAAGACACGGGTAAAGGAATCGGGTTATTGAACATTTATCGGAGAATGAAGCTGTTTTACGGCGATGGGGCGGATATGAAGATTTGGAGCCGGTTGCATGAAGGCACGACCGTCTGCATCACATTCCCGATGATTGTCCCACACATGGAAGAAGCGGGAGGGGAAGCTTCATGTACCGAGTATTGATCGTGGACGATGAGCCATTGGTAACCTGCGGCATTGCCAGACTAATCGATTGGAAGAGCAAGGGCTTTATTATTATTGGGGAAGCCTTTGACGGACTATCGGCATTGCAGACCATCAGAGAACAAAAACCGGATGTTGTCATTTCGGATATCCGGATGCCCGGATTGGACGGCATTGAGCTGTTGGATCGGCTTCAAGAGGAAGAAATAGAAGCAGAGGTAATCCTTGTCAGCGGCTACGCCGAATTTGCCTATGCTCAACAAGCGATCAAACTCGGCGCATTCGACTATTTGTTGAAGCAAATCGACAAAACACTGCTGGCAAAAACGATAGATCGGTTAAAAGAGAAGCTGGATAAAAAGAAGCAAGAGGCGAAGGAGTTTGATTTGTTGCTGAACGATCTGTTCGATTTATTCGAGCCCGACAACAAAATCAAAATTCATAATTTCTTGCTGAATAAAGGATACGACTTCTCGTATCCCCATTACCGGTTTATTAGTTGTTTGTACCCGTCTGAAACCGCTTCGGGATTGCATGATGATGCGCCATACGGCAATGAAATGAATGTAATCCGTTTCCGCACCGGGCAAAACAAGCTTTCGTACTTGATCAATTATGATGAGTTGAACAAGCCGATCGGTTTTCTGGATTTCATTTCGGATCATTCGAACGACTGCCTGAACGTCGGAATTAGCGGCATAGGAGTATATTCGACGCCGATCGCCAAGCTTTATCAGGAATCGGATATCGCTCTCTTCAGCGCGTTCAGCCAACCGGAGAGCCGCATCATTAAATATAAGGAATCCGAAATGCCTGCGGAGCTGACGAAGTCGATTTGGAATATTGAACTTGCGATCAAAGAGCATAAGCAGGAGCTGATTCTTAGAAGATTGGATGAGTTGTCGGAGGAGTGCGTATCGCAACGATTGTATATCGATCATGTTTCCAATGTGTACAATCAGATCGTCTCGCTCATTTACAAGTATTACAGTGACAGCTATACCGCCGCCAGTGAAGTCGAGTATTCCAACTACTATCAAATTGTCCGGCAATACCGTTCGATCGAGCAGATGTTTGACTCGGTCAAAGCGTTGTTCGGGAGCGCTCAAGCGGATATTTCGGTTTCAAACGAGCAAGCCAGGAGGATTATAGAGGATATAGACGCTACTTTCACAGAAGAAATTTCCTTGAATCAACTGGCGAAAAAATACAAGGTCAGCCTCGCATACATTAGCAAACTCATTAAGAAGGAAACCGGGAAGACGTATTCCGATTATATACTCAATAAAAGATTGAGCTTGGCCAAGGAACTGCTGTCCGACCCTTTCTTGTCGATCCACGAAATCGTTCACCGTGTCGGGTACAAAGATTATTTCCACTTTAATAAGCTGTTCAAGAAACATTTCGGCATTACGCCCAGCAAGTACCGGAAAATTTAACTTCGTGAACAGAACACCAAAATTATCAAATCCAAACATATGGCGTGTACAGGCGGCAGGCTAATATGAAGGTGTCAGAAATCAAAGCCAAATAGGGGAGGTTGTTTTTCAACATGAAGTTAAAGTCGGTATTGGCAGTTGTTTTGGCGCTGGTCCTATTGCTTTCCGCATGCAGCACAAGCGGTGGAAATGAAAGCGCCAACACTTCAAATGAACAGAAGTCCGGTACAGAGACTTCGGGAGGGAACGATAAGCCGTCGGGCGAGCCGACGAAGCTGGTTTGGTTCTCGTCGATCGATTTCTGGAATCCGCCTTCCGTATGGAGCACGGATCCGAACACCGTTCCAGGCAAAATCACAGAGAAAACGGGCGTGACCTTCGAATTCAACATTCCGGCGCAGGACGGGGAAACGAAGCTGAACTTGATGCTCGTATCGGGCAACGATTTCCCTGACGTTATCACGATAACGAACGATGTGTTGGGCAAGAAATTGATTGAGGCCGGAAAAGTTTGGGACTTGGACGAGTTTATTAAAAAATACGATCCGGAATCCCATCTGTTAAAAGATTTTCCGGCTGACGTGAAAGCAACGATCGTATCGCGGGACGGCGGCTTCTATGCGTTCCCGAGCCATATCGGTTCGGAGGATGCAAGAAAGGAATATCCGCCTGCCGGCGAATTCTATAAGGATATGACCGAATACTTATCCAACGGGGCCATCGTTGTCAATGGAAATTTGTTGAAAGAGGCCGGTCTCACGCTGGATGATATTAAAACCGAAAGCGGACTCCTTGCCGCGTACCAGAAAATCAAGGATATGGATCTGAAGGTCAATGGGGCGCCGGTCATTCCGTTGCTCTTGGATGGCAAGGGTTATATGTATCCTACTGTGGGTTTCCTGCTGGATTCGTTCGGGTACATGCCGGTTGACAAGGACGGTAACTTTAGAGACTCACTGCTTGCTCCTGAAATGAAATTAGCGTTGAAGTTTCTCTACAAAGCGCAAAAGGGCGGCTATTTCGATTCGGGCCAAATGACGGTTGACAACGCCGCAGTCAAGGCGGATATGGCTTCGGGCCGGGTGTTCACCTTCATCGGCAACTCGGCGAACACGTCCTTCCAAAATAACGACTACTGGACATCTCCTGGTCCGATCTTGTCGGATGCCGGCACGAAGCCTGTGCTCGGGAGGAACAAGCGGGCCGGCGGAGGCTGGATGAAGACATATATATCCAAGAGTGTCAAAGATCCGGAGAAAGTTGCGAAATGGCTCAGTTTTATGAGCAGCAGGGAAGGCATGATGCTGCATATATACGGCATAGAAGGGGTTCATTACACTCTCGATCAGGACGGACTTGTGGTCAAGACGGAGCAAGGGATCAAGGATGCCCAGGAATATATGAAGACAGGACTGAGCGCCTTCTGGCCGTTCCACCACACTTCGTTCTCTTGGAGCACACAACAACCTCCTAATGAGAAAACGGATATTCAAGCTGTGACGGCCAACAGAGTTCAAACTGCATACGGAAAAGCGCCGGAAACCCATATTTATAACAATGCGGCATTTGGGCTTCCAGGGGATTTATTCCCGCCTGACAGTAAATTCGCCAACGATGAACTGCAGATTAAAGCGTATAGAGAGTCACAGATCACCAAGATCGTCATGGCCAAAAATGATGCCGAGTTTGAAAAACTGTATGAAGAGATGATTACTCAGCTGATGAAGTTGGGGATTGAGCAGCTGAACGCGGAAAAGAACAAGTACGTTCAACAAAAACTAAAAGAATACGGAATCGATGTGAAAGGGATCAACTCCTGATTGCATTCGCAACGAAGTGCGGTGCCAAAGCGCGGCTTGAATCTCGTGCTTTGGCACTGCAACTGTTTGGATTGGAGGAGAGGACATGATATCGCGCAGACAGAAGCGTTACAAGTTTGGCTATGATACCAAAACACAATTGGAATTGCTGATCATGCTGTGGCCTGCTGTGCTTCTGATCTTTTTGTTTGATTTTACTCCCATGTTCGGATTGTTGATGGCTTTCAAGAGCTTCGAGCCTATTATGGGTATTCAAGGCATCTTTACGAGCCCGTGGAACAATTTTCAACACTTCACGCGTCTATTCAATAATTTCCAATTTTGGCCGATGGTGAGAAA
This sequence comes from Paenibacillus alkalitolerans, assembly GCF_016482785.1. GTDB lineage: Bacteria > Bacillota > Bacilli > Paenibacillales > YIM-B00363 > Paenibacillus_AE > Paenibacillus_AE alkalitolerans. The sequence goes on from NZ_JAEMXM010000005.1 coordinate 114,909, forward strand.
TACGTTGGGAATCAATCTTCTTGGCGCATTGGTGGGAATACCTGTGACGCTCGCGTTTGCCTTGCTGTTGAATGAAATCCGCCATCCCAAATTCAAATCGTTGGTCCAAACTATTACTTATCTTCCCCATTTTCTTTCCTGGGTAATATTCGGCGGTCTGTTTATTACGCTGCTGAACACGAACGGAATCGTCAATATGTTGCTCATGAAGCTGCAATTTTTCGACAAACCCATTCAGTTTCTGGGCGATCCGGCATATTTCTGGGGCGTGGCGATCGGAACTTCGCTGCTTAAGGAACTCGGTTGGGGAGCGATTCTTTACTTGGCGGCCATAGCGGGTATCGATCAGAGCTTGTACGAAGCCGCTGCGATCGATGGCGCGGGGCGGTTGAAACGGATGATTCATGTTACGATTCCCGGGATTTTGCCGACCTTGATGGTGTTGATCATATTTGCCGTAAGCGGCATGCTGAATAACAACTTCACACAAATATACGTGCTTCAGAACAGCTTGAACTTGGAAGCGAGTCAAGTCATCGATACGTATGTATATCAAATCGGCTTGCAGCAATTCCAGTTTGCCCAGGCGACGGCGATCGGTTTGACGAAAGCGGTCTTCGCGCTTCTGCTGCTGGCCGGAGCGAATATGCTCTCGAAAAAATTAACGAAAACAGGCTTGTTTTAAGGGGAGATTGATACGATGGTTGGTGGCAAGAGCTTCGGAGAACGCACATTTCAATATTCGAATGTCCTGATTATGGTCGTTCTGATGGTCCTGACCATATATCCGTTCTGGTTTTCACTGATCAGCTCCCTGAACAACGGCGATGATTTGGTGCGTGGACCTGTGTTTCTTTGGCCGAGAGAGTTTACATGGGCGAGTTGGCAGACGGTGCTGGCGGATCCCGGCATTCTCAAGGCGTTGTGGATTACCGCCTCGCGTACGGTCATTGTGACCGTTGTTTCCATCCTGCATACGGCGATGTTTGCCTATGCGTTCTCGCGGCCTTATTTGAGGGCCAAGAAGTTTTACATTATCGTCGGTTTCACCAGCATGTATTTCAGCGGAGGATTGATTCCTTCTTTCATGCTGATGACTTGGCTGGGGCTGTACGATACTTATCTCGTGTATATTATTCCAGCCCTCTTTGGAGGATTCTGGAATGTGATCATATTCAACGCAAACTATAAAGGTATTCCCGACGCCTTGTTCGAATCGGCCAAGATGGACGGCGCCAGCGAATTCAGGATTTTCTTGCAGATCGTCATTCCTCTCTCGAAACCGGTGTTGGCTGCTCTCTCCGTATTTACCGCCGTCGGCGTTTGGAACGATTATGCAACAACGCTTTACTTTACGCAATCCACTGATTTGCAGACATTGCAATACATGATTCTAAGATTAATACAATCCAATCGCGCGGTGGATAATATGATGAGCATGGTGCAAGAAGTCAATGTGGCGGTGTCGCAGTTGCTAAATAGCACTGGCGGAAAAGGGCTTGTAACGGCGAAGACGATAGAACTGGCTTCGATGGTCATCGCTTCGATTCCGATGATTGTCATGTACCCTTTCGCGCAGCGGTTTTTCATTAAGGGTGTATTGCTCGGTTCGGTTAAGGGTTAAAAATCAGAAAACGGTTCGCGAAAAATCCAACAATAAAAATGGTGTGAAACCGCCCGAGGGCGGTTTTTTCTTATAATGTCAGAAAGTATAAGTTTTAAGCATAAATCGCCTTTCTGACATTTCAAGAAAAACTTCCTTTAATCGCGGTCTGGCTTCTTTGAAGGTACTTCGATAGAAGTTTTTCTTATATACGAAAACCCTCAGCTCGACTGGGGCTCAGTATTTTCGCCCGTATAGTTTCGCGATATCCCCAAAACCCAACACTTTAGCGTTTACGTCCTCTTGCTTTCTTGATATAACAGTAGAACAGTAAGAATCAAAACGAAGAGGAATTGTTAATCATGATGGGACACTTTCGCGCGCTAAGCCTTACCAGGCAAATCCTTTATTTGATTTTGTTGATGCTCGTCATCCTTCTGATCTCATTCGTCATCTCGAACACGATTGCCCAACGCATAGTCGAGAGCAAGGTAACGGACTCCTCCGCCAAGTTATTGAATCAGGTTGAAGACAATATGGAAAGCTTTTATGCGGACATGGAGAGAATCTCGGATTCTATGTTGTATAGTCCGACGGTGCAAACCTACTTGAACTCGGAGGACTTCTTGTCCAGAATTCTCATGAACGATGAGATCGTATCGGTCTTCTCCAATACCACTGCATTGAAAGCGAATATCCGGGGCATCCAGCTTTACAGCCCGGAAGGAAAGATGGTAGCCGATTCAGGTATCGGGTTCGGCGAATCCGTTAAATTGCCGCCTCCTAAGATCGAATATTCCGGTTTATTGACGGATCCGAATACGGGCGAAACTATCCCGAATTATTCCATCACCGTTCCGGTCTATAATTTGGAAAAAACACCGGCCAAAGAATACATGGGAACAAGCGTATTTCTCATGGATCTCGGCAATTTCCGCAATATATTGAGGAATGCAAAAGTGACACCCAATTCCCGGCTGCTTCTTCTGGACCAAAACAAAAAGATTATGGCAAGCGAAGGAAACTCGTCCAGCCTCGATGTATCCCAACTGGAAAAGTGGAAAACCGACAACCGGTATATCGTGCAGACGAGCACGCTGTCCCGGACTGGGTGGAAGCTGATCAGCGTCATACCAAAGAACGAGCTGCTGCAAGAATTGGATATCGTTCAGAGGCTGAACATTGCGACGTATGCGGTTATGTTTTGTATACTCGCTCTTTTTCTGATCATTTTTTTCACCCGTATCTTAAAGCCGGTAAAAGCACTGATGGATTTTATGAAATCCTACCCGAAGACGGGGAGAGAAAGCCGCTTTCATGTGGTCTATCATAACGAAATCGGCGTACTCGCCGCCAACCTCAATAAAATGCTGGACGAAATCGACAGCTTAAGCAAAGAAATTCAGTTGACGCAAAAGCAAAAGTACGAAATCGAAATTATGAAAAATCAGATGGAAATTTCGGCATTCCGCAATCAGATTAACCCTCATTTTTTGTACAATACGCTGGAATGTATAAGCGCAATGGCCATCTTCTACAAGGCTCAGGATATAGCCGATATCTCCGCCTCCTTATCAAATATGTTCAGGTATTCGGTCAAAGGCGGCGATTTCAGCACGATTCAGGATGAGATATCACACATCAAGGAATACGCGAAAATCATCGGATTCCGCTTCATGGGGAAAATCCAGGTCATCGTCGACGCGGATGAACGCTTGTTGAACCTGAAAACGATTAAAATGCTGCTTCAGCCGATTGTGGAAAACGCCGTATTTCACGGATTGGAGATGAAGATCGACAGCGGCGTCGTTCGAGTTGAAGTGAAGAAGACTGCGCAGAACCAGGTTCAATACATCGTACAGGATAACGGATACGGGATGGAAGAAATCCAGCTGAAAGAGCTGGTCGCCCGGCTTAGGCAGTTTGAAAGCCAGGGCTGGATGGCGAGAGAAGCAGCGAAAGGAATCGGCTTGCCCAATATTTACCGGAGAATTAAGCTTTTATACGGAGACAAGGCCGACATGTCCATCTATAGCAAACGAGGTTCCGGCACTACCGTTACAATCACATTCCCTTTTCAAGACCATGAGGAACAACTGGAGGTTGTATAACATGCATACGGTATTGATCGCAGACGATGAACCTTGGGTTGTGTACAGGATTAGAGAAATGATCGAATGGGAAAGGCTCGGCTATACCGTTATCGCAGAGGCGCACAACGGACTGTCGGCTCTGGAGACAATTCTGGAGAAGAAGCCGGATGTCGTCATTTCGGATATCCGCATGCCCGGTTTGAACGGGATTGAGCTTTTGGAGCAAATCCGGCTCCACGATCTGCGGAGTAACGTGATCCTGATCAGCGGATATTCGGAGTTTGAATATGCCCAGAAAGCGCTGAGGTTCGGAGCCTTCGATTACTTGCTGAAGCAGGTCGACAAGGACAAGCTGACCGATGCGTTGGAACGGTTGAAAGAGACGCTCGCGGAAAAGCAGAAGGCGCAAAAAGCGCAAAAAGGTCTGGAGCTGCTGCTGGATGATCTATTCGAAATATTCGAGTCCGATGAGAATACGAAGCTGCAAAACTTCTTGACCAGCCGGGGAATCGAATGCGATTATCCGCACTTTCGGTTCATTAGCTGTCTGCATCAGCATTCATCGTTTGCGGGCGAGAGGCAGCCGGCGGTTTCCGGGATCCGCTATTTGCGGTTTCGTACGGGACAGAATAAAGTCTCCTTCCTGATCAATTATGACGAATTAAAGAATCCGGCCGGTTTACTCGATTTTATTTCAGATCATTTGTCCGACGCTCGGTGTATCGGGATCAGCGGAATCGGCGTCTATTCTGCGCCTGTCGCCAAGCTCTATCAGGAATCGGATATTGCCCTTTGCAGCTTCTTCACCCGCCCGGAAAGCCGGATCATCGAATATAAACCGGCGGCCGATCATGCTTCTGTCTTGATGGGAACGATCCTGCAAATAGAAGTGGCCGTGAAGGAGCAAAAGCCGGAGCAAGTGAACAGACTTCTGGATGAGCTAAGCGCCGAATGCAAGGAGCGGTCCATGCAGATCGACCAATTATGCGCACTGTACAATCAAATCGTGTTGCTCTTTTACAAATATTACAGCAGCACCGACACAAATTATGAAATCGAATATTTGAACTACGATCAAATCTTTCGCCAGTACAGATCGTTCGATGAGTTATTCGAAAAGCTGAAGGCCATTTTCCGGCAGCAAACCGGCGAAGAGCTGCACATTTCCAATGAGATGGCAAAGAAAATCATCGAATATATAGACTCCAGCTTTACGGAAGATATTATGCTCGTTGATGTGGCAAAGAAGTTCAATATCACCGTCGGATATGTGAGCGCCCTTATGAAGAAGGAAACGGGAAAAACGTATATGGAGTATGTGATGAACAAAAGGCTGAACCTGGCTAAAGAATTGCTGCAGGATACTTCGTTGTCCATTCAAGAGATCGTAGAGCGGGTGGGGTATCGGGATTATTTTCATTTCAACAAAATTTTCAAAAAGTATTTCGGAATAACGCCGGGCAAATTTCGAAAATTGTAGCCTTATCGAAAACTGTCGAAAAGCACAAAAAGATTAAAATGGAGACATATGATGCGGCGGGACAGCCCGGTATGATAAGAAACAGAAGTCAATCAACACAAGGGGGAACGACTGGTATGAAGTTGAAAGTGTTTTCAATACTGGCGTTGGCCGGGGCCGTCGCGCTGTCAGGCTGCAGCGCCAACCAAGCGGGAAGCGGGACAAACACCGAACCGGCGCAGCCGGAAAACACCGAGACGTCTTCGGAGACGTCTGCAGAGCCGGCAAATCTTACATGGTTTGCTACAACAGGATTTTGGAACCCGCCTCAATGGACCACTGAGTCTGCAACCGTTATGGGCGAAATGACGAAAAAGACAGGGCTCACCTTCAGTTTCAACATTCCGGCGCAGGACGGCGATACGAAATTGAACCTGATGATGGTTTCATCGTCGGACGCTTTCCCGGATGTGATTACTACTGTAGGCCCTGATATGGGAAAGAAGCTGGTTGAAGCCGGCAAGGTTTGGGAACTGGAAGAATTCCTTAAGAAATACGATCCGGAATCCCATTTGCTCAAAGATTTCCCTGAAGATGTGAAGCAGCAGATGAACAAGCATTATGGCGGCTGGTACGCGATCGGAAGTCACATGGTCAGCGATGAGGCGAGAAAGACATATCCTCCGTCGAGCGATTATTTTGCAGATGTGGCGAAGTATGCTGAAAACAAGGGCGTATTGGTCAACGCGAATATTTTGAAAGAGGCAGGCATTGAGCTTTCCGATCTGAAAACCGAGGACGGCGTACTCGCGGCACTCGAGAAAGTAAAGGGGATGAAGGTTGACGGTCAGCCTGTCATTCCGCTGCAGATTCACGGCAAAAACTACCATGGCGAAACGCTCCAGTTCCTGCAAAGATCTTTCGGCGCGATGCCGATTGATAAGGACGGTAAATTTAGAAACATCTACATGTCTCCGGAAAACAAGCATGCGATTCAGTTCCTGTTTAAGGCGGCTCAAGGAGGGTACTTCGATCCCGGTCAGATGACAACGGATAACGCGGCGATCGAAGCAAACCTGTTGTCCAAGCGAGTGTTTATGTTCATCGGAAATACGGCCCAAGGCAAATTTGATCAGCTCGATTTCTGGGTTTCACCCGGCGCGATCTTGTCGAACGAAGGCACGAAGCCTGTGTTCCTGTTCTGGTCCGAACCGGGCCGCGGCTGGATGCAGACGATGATTTCCAAGTCGACGAAAGAACCGGAAAAATTGGCGAAATGGCTCAGCTATATGACAAGTCCCGAAGGAATGACGCTCAATCACTTCGGCATCGAAGGTGTTCATTACACGAAAGACGACAAAGGTCTCATTACAAGAACGGAAGACGGAATACAAGCTCAAAAAGACAGCACCAAAACGGCAGTCGATATCTTCTGGCAATTCGCCAATATGGCATTCCTTGAACACGTACAGCCTGCTCCTACAAAGAGGGAAGGAGCCGGCGGTTTGATTGAAATGGAGGCGAAGACCGCTTACGGCAGATCGCCGGAAGTCGTCCGATATGATGCTTCCGTACTGACCTTGCCCGGTGACTTCTATGCGCCAGGAAGCAAAAATGCGCAGATCAGAGATCAAATCCAACAATTCTACGAAGCCCAGGTTGCGAAGATGGTCATGGCGAAGGATGAGGCAACGTTCGATAAGCTGTATGACGAGTTTGTCGCAAAGATGAAGGAATTGAAGGTCGACGAGCTGGATGCGGCGCAGGACGCGGAACTGCAAAAGAAGTCGCAAGAAATGGGTGTAACGGTGAAAGGCGTTAATTCATAATTGTAAGTCTTGAACGATGAATAGTGCCAAAGTGCATGTGTGCGGACATGCTGCACTTTGGCATTATCATTGTCTTCCAAGGGAGGGACTAATGATGGCGCAATCCGCATACGAGGGAGGAATCCCGTCGGCAAAAACAAAGAACAAAAAATCATACAAGCTCGGACACGATTTCCGAACCCAATTCGAGCTCAAGACGATGCTTTGGCCTGCAATTATTCTTGTCACCATATTCGACTTTGTACCGATGTACGGGCTGTTGATGGCATTCAAAGCCTACGATCCCATCACTGGAATCAAAGGTATTTTTACGAGCCAATGGAACAACTTCGAGAACTTTATGACGATTTTCCGGCACTTTGAGTTTTGGCCCATGGTGAAAAATACGCTTGGAATCAATCTATTGGGGTCGCTGATCGGGATCCCGGCAACCCTGATCTTCGCCCTGCTGTTAAACGAGATCACGAGTCGAAGGTTTAAATCATTTATTCAGACCGTAACCTACTTGCCGCATTTCCTGTCTTGGGTTATTTTCGGAGGATTGTTTATTACGCTGCTCAATCCGGATGGCGGCGTCGTGAATTATTTGCTCTTGAAGCTGGGCCTGATCGATGAGCCCATTCTATTTTTGGGGGAACCCCAATATTTCTGGGGCATCGCCATCGGGACCAATTTGTTGAAAGAATTAGGCTGGGGCGCCATCTTGTATTTGGCTGCCATCGCCGGCATCGACCAGTCTTTATATGAGGCTGCCGCCATTGACGGCGCGGGCCGGTTCAAACGGATGTGGCACGTCACGCTGCCCGGCATTCTACCTACCTTGATGATTCTGGTCATTTTTGCCGTTAGCGGCATGCTGAACAATAATTTTACGCAGATTTACGTCCTGCAAAACCCATTGAACTTGCCGACCAGCCAAGTTATAGATACGTACGTATATCGAACGGGGCTTCAACAGTTCCAGTTCGCTTCCGCCACGGCGATCGGTTTGATGAAATCGGTGTTTGCGTTGTTTCTGTTGCTTGGAGCCAACTATCTATCCAAGAAACTGACAAAATCAGGTTTGTTCTAGCAAAGCGAATAAAATATAGGAGGCGTCCGGTATGGTCGGAGGCAGGAGCTGGGGAGACCGCATTTTTACTGTATCGAATGTCACCATCATGATCATTGTTATGCTCTTGACATTGTATCCGTTTTGGTTTTCTATCGTTAACTCATTGAATACAGGCAGTGATCTGGTGCGCGGTCCCATATTTGCATGGCCAAGGGAATTTACATGGGCGAGCTGGCAGACGGTTATGGCGGACCCGGGGATGCTTCAGGCGGCATGGATCAGCGCGTCGCGGACTGTGATTGTAACGGTTGTTTCTATTATGTATACTGCCATGTTTACGTACGCCTTTTCCCGTTCTTATTTGAAAGGGAAAATGATATATGCGGGAATAGGCTTTGCGAGCATGTATTTTAGCGGCGGGCTCATTCCTTCCTTTATGTTGATGAACTGGCTTGGGCTATATGATACGTACTGGGTTTACATCATCCCGGGACTTTTCGCCGGATTTTGGAACGTCATTATTTTCAATGCGAATTTCAAGGCGATTCCGGACGCTCTGTTTGAATCGGCGAAGATGGATGGAGCGAATGAGTACACCATATTCTTCCGCATTGTCGTCCCGTTATCGAAGCCGGTTTTGGCCGCTCTTTCGGTTTTCATGGCTGTCGGCGTATGGAACGATTACGGAGCGACGCTGTATTTCACCCAATCCGCTGAATTGCAGACGCTGCAGTATTTGATCTTAAAGCTGATTCAATCGACGGATGCGGTGAACCAGATGGCTAGCATCGCAGGTTCCACCAATCCCGCTGTCGCAGATCTTTTCTCCAGGGCTCAAGGTGAGGGAGCCGTTACAGCTAAAACTCTTCAATTGGCGGCGATGGTCATCTCGTCGATTCCGATGATTGTGATGTACCCGTTTGCGCAAAAGTTTTTTATTAAAGGCGTGCTGCTCGGTTCTGTGAAAGGTTAACGAGACCACTTTATTTAACGGGAAGGGAAAACATTGACGTCCATGCAAAATCGTTTGATTACGTACCCTGCTCCCGAAGGAGCGAAAGGAAATTCAGATTTTACGGTTCGGGTCCGGCAGGGACAAGGCGAATGGCAGCAGTTGTTCAGCTACAACGTGAGGGTGGATATGCACGATGTGCGGAACGCCTCCATGGTCTATTTCGATTGCTCCGGCGCGGTTGAAGTCGAAGTGATCATGAATGATGGGGAGATCAAGGAGGCGGCGATTCGCCCTTTGTCCGCGAACATTGATTGTGTATTCAGCGGCAACCGGCTGACGTTCACGATGGATGGCCCGCGAAAAATATCGGTCGAAGTGAACGGCGACCGGTTTCATAACCTGCACATTTTTGCAAACCCGTTGGAGGACAACGTGCCGGATCCTTCCGATCCCGGCGTCGTCGTTGTCCGTCCGGGGACTCACCGCACGGAAGATCTGCTTCGGCAAACTTCGCTGAAAAAATCGGTCATTTATTTCGAGCCCGGCATGCATGTACTGGAGCATCCGCAATTGCGCATCCCTTCGGGCATGACGGTATATATTGCCGGCGGCGCCGTCATTGCCGGTGCACTGGTGTGCGACCGCGTTCACGATGTGACGATTCGGGGGCGCGGACTGCTCTATATGTCCGATTTCGAAAAGACGACGTACTATCGCGGCGTGGAGATCGCATTTTCAAAGAATATTTCGGTTGAAGGAATCATTACGGTCGATCCGCCCCATTATACGATCTTGATCGGGCAATCCGAGAATATTTCCATCCGCAATATCAAGACGTTCAGTACCCGCGGATGGTCGGACGGCATCGACATGATGTCCGGAACCGATGTGGACATCGACGATGTGTTTTTGCGGACGTCCGACGACTGCATCGCCGTTTACGGAAGCAGGGGGGACTTTTTCGGAGACAGCCGGAACATGACGGTTCGCAATTCGGTGCTTTGGGCTGATGTCGCCCATCCCGTTATGATCGGCGTGCACGGGGATCATGCGCATGACGGCGATACGATCGAGAACGTCGTGCTCGACAACATCGATATTCTGGAACATCATGAACCGCAGGATGGATATTGGGGCTGCATGGCCATTAACGCAGGGGACAAGAATACCGTTCGGAACGTCACGTTCGGAAACATCCGGGTGGAGCAATTCGAATTGGGGCGTCTGATCGATATCCGCGTGTTCCACAATCCGAAGTATAATCCGAGCCCCGGGTCCCGAGTGGAGAACATCCTCTTTGAAAATATCGCGTTCGACGGAACGTGCGATAATCCGTGCGTCATCAAGGGCTTTGACGAGTCTCGAGTTGTGGACGGCGTGACGTTTCGGAAATTGCGGATCAACGGCAAGCACATATTGAGTCCGGAATCCGGTAATTTTATGATCGGCGAACATGCGCATCGCGTTGAGTTTAATTAGCAGCACCGTGGATTGGGGCAGGGGAAGATTCGCCGGAGAACGGATAACCCTGCTCCAACATTCCGCATCGTTTGCTAATGTAACCTGTGATTCGTTTTTAGGAGGTGATGTTTATGTAGTATCAGACAGTGCGTAAGCTCCTGCTAAAGAAGTTCTTCATCATTAGGGAGGGATTCCGGAACAAATCTTCGTTAAATTGGAAGCGTTTTATGGATTCCAATATTTAACACCGATCGCAGATGTCATCGAAGATCATTACTATGAGTGGGGGAGTACAAATGAAGTTCGCGAAATGGCCGCATAGTGGAAGGACATCCAGACGCATTTGGGCCATTGTTCTTTCCATTAGCATGATTTCAACAATTCTGCCTCTATCAATGGGAGTATTAGCGGCAGAAACATCGGCAGAATCGATTTTTACGGATTATCAACCGACGATTAGCGAGGTTGTCGACGAGAGCGGTTTCAAACATCCCGGCGTCGGTTTGACCAAGGATATTCTTGAAAATGTAAGGACACAGGTTCGGGCGCAAAAAGAACCTTGGAATACATATTTTAATCACATGCTGTATTCTCCAACCGCCGCTAAGTCCATCAGTATCAGCAACCAGAGCCGCACCGATCCAACGAAGCCGGCCAGTGACGCTTTTAACAGCCAGGGCTTTAACGCAAGATTTAGAGATGACGGATTGAAGGCGTATACTCAGGCCCTTATGTATGTGATTACCGGTGATGAGGTGTATCGGGCAAATGCCATACGAATTATCCGCATTTGGTCCCAGATGGACCCCGCGAAGTACGCGTATTTTACCGATGCGCATATTCACACGGGAATCCCTCTTTACCGTATGGTTACCGCTGCGGAAATCTTGAGGTATACAAGCACTCAGACGCCGGAACTGGAATGGACGGCTCAAGATACGGCCGCTTTCACGAATAATCTGATCATTCCGGTCACCGAAACCTTCAATTATACGAATAGCCGCTTTATGAACCAGCATCTGTATCCGTTGATCGGATCGATATCGGGGTATATCTTTACCGGCAACAGAGACAGATATAATGAGGGAGTCGAGTGGTTTACCGTTAACAAGACGGCTGTAGATCAGGGGCAAAATGGCGCTATCAAGGCACTGTTCAGACTGGTGGATACCAACATATTGACAGGGGAGGAGGTAGATCCCCCGGTAGTTCAGCATGTCGAAATGGGCCGGGACCAAGCGCATGGCGCCGGTGACATAACCAACGCGGAGATTTTATCGCGGTTATTGCTTTCCCAAGGAACCAAAGTAGATCCGGTAGAGGGCACGGTTTCCACCGCGCCGAATGCCGTAGGCCCTTATGATTTTCTGGATAACCGTATCTTGAAAGCGGCCGACTTTTTTGCCCGCTTCATGATCGGCTATGATACGCCATGGATACCTGTCGCGGCGCATACGGACGCAGATGGAAATCCGACCATCATTTACAAGGAACTATCAGAGCAATATAGAGGAAGAATTGGCGGCAACGTGTATGACCTGTACTATTACTATAAGTATGAGGCAGGGGTAAACATGGAGGCGGAGGCTCCGTACTTTACCGAGATGTTTGCCAAGAGACACTACTCTTGGTGGGAATCGCCGGATGCAGGAGGGGAGTATTGGCTTTATATCCCTAAAGAAGCCGAGGCCGAGGGTGCGAAAAATCTTCCGAAAGTTGCAAAGGATCCGAGTCTGAGAGAAATGGAAGATCGATACACCAAGATTGACGGTAATTCTGCGACAATGCAGGAGGGAGATATTTCATTCGTCAGGATGACGGCAACGGAGGAGGGAAGTAAAGTTGCCCTTGTTGCTTCGGGCGGCGGCGAGAAAACGATCGGGTTCAAGATTCGGACCAACGGCGCAGCCAAACTGGAAATGAGCTACAGTATTAACGATACGTTGACGCTGCCGGATACGAAGGGGCAGTGGCGATATGCGACCTATACGATGAGTGATATCCAGGGCTTTGGCAATCTCGCTTATTTCACGGTAAAAGGAGCCGGCACTACGGTCGACATTGACCACATCAATGTAAGCGCAGGAACACAGCTGACGCCGCCGGTGTTTCATGCAGGGAATGCAGCTTTACATTTGTTTGGCTATGTGGGCTCTGAGGCAGCGATCAACTTCGATTTTTCGGCGGTAGACGCGAGTGCGACTGATGTCCTTACCTATCAGATCGACAATAAACCCGAGGGTGCTGTGTTCAATGAGAGCACCGGCGCATTTGCCTGGAAGCCGACGCAAGCCGGGACCTACTCCTTTGTAGTTTCGGCGTCGGACGGAACCGCGGTTACAGCGAAGGAAGTTACGGTTGTAGTTACGAATGACCGGCAATCCGCGGTAGCCGCAACAATTGCTCCATATAATCCGGATACAAGTTATATTTCGTCGACTCTTGATTACTATAATATCGTGTATAACGATGCAATGAACCAAATCTCAAGCGCATCCGATGAAGTTTTCTATCAGCTGTTGGTTGACTTGAACAGTGCGGTTAAGAGTCTTAAAGAACTGACCCCGTTGTTAAAAGACGGAAGCATAGATTATCGGGGGATGTTTGCCAGTTCGACCTTTGGAACTCAATACATCAACCTTCTTGATAATTATGCAGGCAGCTTTGCAGGATATTATTTGGCTCAAAATTTGAGTTATATCATGGATTTTGGTCCTGACTTTAAAGTTTCGGCCAATGCCTTTGGGCTTCAGGTAAGAGCCAGCTTCCCGGAACGGATCGGCGGTACTTCCGTTTTCGGATCCAACGATCGAGTAAATTGGACACGGTTGACACCCGGCCTGACAACGGTTACGGAAGACATGCAAAGACTCGAGGTGCAAGACACTCTCAAAAATGAGCAATTCCGCTTCCTGAAAATTCAAATGATTGAGCCGGCGATCGAACTGTTTCCAGGCTCTCCACTGATAGAATTGTCTGAATTCAGAATCTTCGGTGAGCGTCATGAGACGGCAACCCAAATTCCGGGCACTATTGCCGAAGCACTGGCAGAAGCGGAGAAGCTGCCTGCCGAAGATTATACGAAACAAAGCTATTACTTGTTCCAGAATGAATTGGAATATGTGAAGAACGCCGTCGGCAATACCGATTATACCGAGCAAGAGCTGATTAACGAGATGTATGATGCCCGTAATTTGTTGGTACCGTACACGACGTCGCTCTATTCATTCGAAGGAAACGCAAGCAATACGTTCGGGTTTTCTTCGTCTAACGACGGAACCGTGTTCGGAACCACAGCTTACGCAGCAGGAAAGGTCGGGCAAGCGATCGGCTTAAACGGCACGGACAGCTACGTTATGCTGCCGGCGACGCATCCTATGTCTGCTTACGACGAGATCACCGTTACAAGTTGGGTGTATTGGAATGGAAGCAGCCAGTGGCAGCGGATCTTCGACTTTGGCAACAACAGGGAGCAATATATGTTCCTTACGCCGAGATCGGGCAATAATAAGCTGTCTTTTGTGATCAGGAACGGAAGCAGCGAAAAAGCTGTAGAAACTGCGCAATTGCCGGCCAATCAATGGGTGCATGCGGCGGTGACGCTGGGCAATGAAACGGCAAAGCTGTATGTGAACGGCGCGCTGAGGGCAACGACGAGCGGTGTAACGGTCAAACCGAGTGATTTCCAGCCCGGCGTGAACTACATCGGCAAAAGCCAGTGGCCTGATCCGCTGTTTAAAGGCATGATCGACGAATTCCGCGTCTACAATCGCGCCTTAAGCGATACCGAGATTCAAGACGTGTATAGCCAGACAGGATATGGATCTGACAAGAGCTTGCTCACGTTCTTGCTGGATCAAGCTGTCGAAGCAGGAAATGACGGCATCTATACGGATGACAGCGTGCAAACCTTGCAGCAGGCTATCCCTGAGGCGGAAGCTGTCGCCTCCGACACCGGCGCAAGCCAGGCTCAAGTAGACGCCGCGGCCGACAGCTTGCGGGCGCGATACGAAGGTCTGGTCTATCTGCCGGGCGTTCCGGCGATCGCTCCTGTCATGGACAAAACCGTAATAGCGGGCAATCAGGTCGTCTTCAAGCTTCATCAATTGAATTCCGTTGAAGGCACCGTATTCAGTGTCAGCGGGCTGCCGCAAGGAGCGGTTTTCGATGCGGATAAGCGGACCGTCGTATGGACGCCGGACAAAACGCAGGGAGGCGTCTATACCGTCACCTTAACCGCTGCAGCGGACGGAGGGGCCACTTCCCGTACCGTCAAGCTCACCGTCAAAGGTCAACCGGTCATCGCACCGAATGAAACTGTGGAGCTTGCGTCAAAACAAGCGTTTACGTATCAGGTGAAAGCAACGGATCCGACGGGGGCGACGCTGACTTACAGCGCAGCCAAGCTGCCTTCGGGCGCGGCGCTCGATCCGGTCACGGGCGTCTTCACATGGACTCCGGATCATGCGAATTACGGCGACAACTATGTCACCTTTATCGTGAGCAACGGCTTGTTTAAGATCAGCCAAACGGTTGATTTTAGGGTCAATCTGGGCATTTTGAAGCCGGACGGCTATACCAAGGGCAGCTACTACCTGTATCAGAAGGAATTCGAGCGGATCCAAGCCGCGCTCGATTTGCCGGATGCCGATAAAACGGCGCTTGTCGCGCAGCTCGCTCAAGCCGAAGCGGCGCTGGTGTCAACAAGCACGCTTCCTGCCGAAAAAATCGCTGTAACGCAGTCGATGGTTACCGCCTCCCACAGGTCATGGGATAAAAGATACACCGCCGCGCAGAACGGGTGGTTTGCGTTCGACGGCAATACGGGCACCTTTACCGATAACGAATTCAATCCCGGTTGGATTCTTATAGATCTGGGAGAGGGCAACGAACAAGCGATCGGCAGCTTCAAGCTGTATCCGAGAACGAATTATCAAGCCAGGATGAACGGAGCGGTTATTCAGGGCTCGAATGACGGAACGAACTTCGTCGATCTGTATACCGTGAGCGGCATTACCGATAACGGATGGTATTCGTTCCCGGTCGGAGACCCGGCGGCTTACCGTTATATTCGCTTGTATTCCGCAAGCGGTAACGGCAACGCCGCAGAGCTCGAGTTCTATAAGAAGCCTATCGACAAGACCTTGGTCACGGTATTGCTGGATGAAGCCGCTGCGATCGACACCGAGCTCTACAAAGAGGAGACCGTACAAGCGCTTCAGGTGGAAGTATCGAACGCTCAATCGGTGGTTAACAAGGCAGATGCAACGCAAGAACAGCTCGACGCGGCGGCTGCAAGTCTGCTTGAGGCGCTCGTAGGGCTGCAGTGGAAGGACATCGCTGCATCGCTCGATCCTGCGTCGCCGAACGGCAAGAACGGATGGTATACGTCTCCGGTCACGGTAACGCTGTCTCCTGCGAAAATCGCTGAATACAGTCTGGACGGCGGAGTCACCTGGGCAGTTTACAATGAGCCTGTGATCTTGATTCAAGATGGAACGCATCAGGTTCAATATCGCCGTTCCGTCGATCCTGGTGAGACGGGTTCGCTCGAGATTAAGATCGATCTGACGGCTCCTCAAGTAACGGTCACTGGGGACACATACTACACGATCGATCAAGACATCTTGATTTCCTGCAGCGCAACAGACACTGTGTCGGGTGTAACTTACTCGCCTTGCGAAGTACCGCTGCTTCAAACCAAGGCATATACGCTGGAGTCCGGCGAGCATACGGTTACGGCTGTTGCGGAAGACGCGGCGGGCCATCAAACGACGGTTACCCATACGTTTACGGTATCGGTCACGTTTGACAGCTTGAAGACGGTGACGAACGCATTCCTGCAGGAAACGAATTACAATGCGTGGGATACCGTCGCGAAGTCGCTGAATCAAAAGCTCGACCAGGCGAAAGCAGCAGCCGCCAACGGCAAAATAGACGCGGCGAAAAGCATGATGGCCGACTACATCAAACAGGTGAAGGATCAAACCGGAAAGTTCTTCACGCTTGAACAGGCGGACATTCTGATCCGTTGGGCGCAAATTGTGATATGACCATAATATAACAGCATGAGTGAAGGCCGGCGAAGTCATCGACTAGCCGGCCTTCACTTATTATGTTTCACTTAAGCTTGCCCGTTGAATCCCTAAAGATTGGTTCAGTCCTCACATGAGTGATTTGATAAGGCTTCAACGGATTTTTTAATCTTGATAACAACATTTCTGCGGCGATTACTCCCATTTCATTTTTAAATATACGGGCAGTAGTCAGTTGCGGATCTACAATGCTTGATTCGGGAGAGTCATCGAATCCGCAGACGACAATATCGTCCGGTATTTTAACGTTTTTGTTCTTAAGAACTCTCATAACACTTATTGCGATAAAGTCATTTGCGCAAATAAACGCGGTGGGCAAACGCTTCATGCGGTCCAACTGCTTCTCCATCCATCCGTCCTCAGAAAAGAAGAGCCGGTCTTCTTCCACAATACAATAAGACAAGTCAGGCTGGAGCTTGGAATCAAACAATGCTTTATTGAAGCCGACCCATCTCTCATTAAAGCTTTTGCAATGGATATAATCCCCGACAAAGCCGATCTCGGTATGCCCGTTATCTATCAGCTTCTTGGTTATCGAATATACGCTATGTTCATTTTCCATTAAGATCAGATCCGCTTTCAGGTCGGAATAAAAAATATCCGCTGCGGAATCAATAAAGATCGCAGGAATCCCCAGGGTACTGACCATTTCGCTGTACTTCTTGTCAAACATCTCTATGCAAATGATTCCGTCGACTTTCGCAGATTCAAAATTATTCGGAAGCGCCAATGAATTCATTTCGGTTTCCCGAACAATATGAATTGATAAATTGTAACCTTCGGAGCTGATTTTTTCCTCGAGGCCGCTTAGCAATAAAGAACCGAAATGGGAGCTGTTCGGAAGGTTGCAGGTTAAAAGCGCAATGTTGCCTGGCGTTTTATTTATTATGCTTTCCGTATCCACAAAAGCAAACTGTTTATATTTTAACTCGATCGCTTTCTTAATAACTTTATTTCGCGTTTCAACGGGAATGCTCGGGTTGCCGTTTAAAGCCTTGGACGCCGTATTTCTGGATATGCCTAATGAATCCGCGATATGTTGTATCGTAATTTTCTCTTTGGTCATTCAAGGTTCCACCTTTGCCGTTTAACAAGGTTAGCTGAGAGATTGATAAGTTAAATGTATAATAGTTTGCTTGAAATATCAACAAAAATGTTACAAATGTACAATTGATAAGTTGTATTTGTTGAATTTTAATGCAGACATAATTAAGTTTGCAAACGTTAATAGTTATTTTTCTTTTTTGTGATGATAGAAACAAGCTGCTTTTAATGGAATTTCGATAATTTAACACAAAATAATAATTAAAATGGCGAATATTTGTGCAAATGAACAATTAATGATGAACTACTGCGCAATTAAAAATTACAAATGGTAATATAATATTTACAAATGTATTGACTGTTGGCAATGATTTTTGGTAAATTCTAAAGGCGGAAGCAAAATGAAAGCCCTTTCTAATTGTCCATTTGTTTATTTATGCATTTACATAATCGGATTGGGGGTATATGGCTTGCAAAGATCATTGGGGATCGATGAAAAAAATGCGGAGGTGAGAAGTCAAAACAATTTAATGCGGAATTTTCATTACATCGCGAAAAACTATTTTCTTTATTTGCTGATAGCGCCGGCCTTAATACTTACGATCGTGTTTAAATATGTGCCCATGTATGGAGCGGTCATTGCTTTTAAAGACTTCAGCCCGAGGAAGGGTATTTTGGGCAGTGATTGGGTGGGATTCGAACATTTCGAAAAGTTTCTGGCATCGCCCAACTTTGAAGTCATCTTCATGAATACGTTCAAACTCAGTTTGTACGGTTTATTGATCGGTTTTCCGGTGCCCATCATATTGGCGTTAATGCTGAATCAAGTGCGGAGAGCCGCAATTAAGAAAAATATACAGCTGATCCTGTATGCGCCGAATTTTATATCCGTCGTGGTTGTTGTAGGCATGATATTCATTTTCTTGTCGCCGACCGGACCAGTCAACAGTATCATCACCTTCATTACGGGCAAGCCTGAAATGTTTATGTCCGATCCGGATTACTTCCGTTCCATCTATATCATATCCGGAATATGGCAAGGTGCAGGTTGGGCGTCGATTATATTCGTAGCCGCGTTGGCAAGCGTCGACCCCGAGCTGCATAACGCCGCAACCATTGACGGCGCCAATCTTCTGCAGAGAATCAGGCATATCGAATTGCCGGCAATCAAACCGGTAATGGCGATCGTGTTTATTTTGGCGGCAGGCGGCATAATGGCGGTCGGGTTCGAGAAAGCATACTTGATGCAAACCGCAATGAACCTGCCGACTTCCGAAATTATTCCGACCTATGTATATAAGCAAGGTTTGCAAGCCGGCGACTATGCTTATTCCTCGGCTGTCGGTCTGTTCAATTCCGTTATCAACGTGATCTTGCTTATCATCGTGAATTTCATCGTGAAGAAATTAAACGAAGGGGAAGGCCTGTATTAAGGGGAGGGTTGTCTTATGAACATCAATAACTCGCGTTCGGATCGGATCTTGTTGGCGCTTAACAAATTCTTTTTGCTTATAACCGTTTTAATTGTGCTTATTCCCCTGATTTATGTTGTAGTGGCATCATTTATGGATCCGACCGCGCTATTAAACAAAGGGATTTCCTTTCAGGCATCCGATTGGACGATTGAAGGTTACAAGCTGATATTATCCAATGAGTCGATGGCCCGAGGGTTTTTCAATGCCGTGTACTACTCTGTAGCATTTGCCGTTATAACGGTTGCCGTTTCCATTTTTGCAGCTTATCCGTTATCCGTCGACAATTTCGTCGGAAAAAACACGTTCATGTCGCTGTTCATCATAACCATGTTTTTTAGCGGAGGATTAATTCCAACTTACTTGGTCGTGAAAGACTTGGGAATGTTAAACACCGTTTGGGCGATTTTATTGCCTGCTGCCGTTAATGTATGGAACATCATTTTGGCGAGAACCTTTTTTAAAGGAATACCGAAAGAACTAAAGGAAGCGGCCAACGTTGACGGCGCTTCGGAATTGCTTATTTTCTTCAAGATTGTGTTACCGCTTTCGAAACCGATCATATTCGTTCTGGCATTGTACGCTTTCGTCGGTCAATGGAACTCCTTTTTCGACGCCATGATTTATTTGGATGACGCCAAGCTACATCCGCTGCAATTGGTCTTAAGATCCATACTGATACAAAATCAGACGATGCCGGGCATGATCAATGACCAGTTGGCGATGGCCGAACTGAAGCGGCTTTCCGAAATGATCAAATATGCATCCATTGTCATTTCCAGTCTTCCATTAATTTTGATGTACCCGTTCTTCCAGAAGTATTTCGAAAAAGGTGTCCTGGTCGGTTCATTAAAATAATGGACTGCTTCTGCACATAAATTCATTCGCAATTATACAAAAAAATGGAGGTCATCGTATGAAACGGTTTAAAAAGGCATCAATCGCGATAATTGCGGCAATGGTCATCATTTCCGGCTGCAGCGGCAGCGATGATTCGAATGTAAACGATGCTGAAGGCTCGAATGACGGTTCATCGTCGAACGGAAAAGTCACTTTGCATTTTATGACCCAAAGCTCGCCTCTTGCTCCTGCAGATCCGAATGAAAAGCTGATTTTTAAACGCTTGGAGGAAAAAACCGGCATTCACATCGATTGGCAGAACTATACGTGGGATCAATTTGCGGAAAAAAGAAATTTGGCGATCGCCAGCGGCGAACTTCCCGATGCGATCTTCGATGCGGCCCTTAGCGATTATGATTTATTGAAATTGGCCAAAGAAGGCACGATCATTCCTGTAGAAGACTTGATTGAGCAGCATATGCCCAATTTCAAACAAGTGCTGGAACAAGCGCCGGAATACAGAGCGATGATTACCGCTCCGGACGGTCATATCTATTCTTTCCCTTGGATTGAGGAGTTAGGTTCCGGGAAAGAAAGCATCCATTCCGTAGACGATTTTCCGTGGATCAACGTAGAGTGGCTGGACAAATTAGGTTTGAAGATGCCGACGACGACTGAAGAATTGAAGCAGGTCTTGATTGCATTTAAAACGCAAGACCCGAACGGAAACGGGAAAGCGGATGAAATTCCGATGTCGTTCATCAGCAACAGCGGCGGAGAAGATGTTAAATTTTTGTTCGGCTCATTCGGTTTAGGAGATAACTGGGATCATACCATTGTCACCAACGAGGGGAAAGTCGTATTCGCACCGGCAGATAACGGGTACAAGGAAGGCGTAAAATATCTTCATGATCTATTCAAGGAAGGCTTAATTGATATCGAGGCCTTCGAGCAAGATTGGAACACCTACCTTGCCAAAGGCAAAGAAAATCGTTACGGCTTGTACTTTACGTGGGATAAAGCAAACGTCACAGGCATGAATGATACGTATGATCTGATGCCGGCGCTGGAAGGGCCCGACGGTCATAAGAACGTTGCCAGAACGAACGGAATGGGCTTCGATCGTGGAAGGATGGTTATCACGGAAGCAAACGAAAAACTGGAAACCACTGCAAAATGGATAGATTCGCTGTATGAGCCCCTTCAATCCGTACAAAACAACTGGGGTACGTATGGGGATGAAAAACAACAAAACATCTTCGAATTGGATGAAGCGAACAACATGTTGAAGCATTTGCCGTTAGACGGAACGCCTCCATGGGAGTTGAGACAAAAAACGTTCGTCGGCGGGCCGTTGGCGATTTTGGACGAATATTACGGTACGGTTACGACCAAGCCGGACGATGCCGCGTGGAGATTGGATCTCATGAAGAAGTGATGGTCCCTGACATCAAGGCGGAAAATATTTATCCTAGAGTATTCTTTTCCATAGAAGAACTTGATAGATTGTCAGCAATTGAAGCCGATATTAATCCTTATGTTCTGAGAAAACGGTCTGAGTGGATTCAAAACGGAAAAGTGGAGGAAGAATGGGCCGGCTTCTTGAAAGAGTTGGACCGTCTCGGCTTGCAAGAATGGCTGAAAATTAAACAAGACGGTTATGACAGAAACGTAAAAAAATAGATTATCAGGAGAAACGGGAGAAACGTATGGTTACAATTATTAATAAAGAAAAGTACCGTCCTCATTATCATTTCTCGCCAAAAGATAACTGGATGAACGACCCGAACGGGATGGTGTTTTTTAACGGGGAATACCATTTGTTCTATCAATATCATCCTTATGGAACGACGTGGGGACCTATGCATTGGGGGCATGCCGTCAGCACCGATCTGGTCGAATGGGAGCATTATCCGATTGCATTGGCGCCGGATGAGCACGGCGTGATTTTTTCCGGCAGTGCAGTTGTCGACTGGAAGGACAGCTCCGGTTTTTTTGTCGGCAAACCCGGACTTGTGGCGATTTTTACGCATCATTGTCATCCCGCCGGCAGCCGCGCGCACCAGCGACAGAGTCTTGCCTACAGCTTGGATTCAGGAAGAAGCTGGATCAAATATGAAGGAAATCCTGTCCTTGAGAATGAGAGGTTTGTAGATTTCCGGGATCCCAAAGTGTTCTGGCATAAGCCGACGGAACAGTGGGTTATGATTTTGGCATCGGGACAGACCGTTTGCATTTATAATTCTCCCAATTTGAAAGATTGGACGTTTGCCAGTGAATTCGGAGAAGGCATCGGCTCTCACGACGGAGTGTGGGAATGTCCGGATTTGTTCCCTCTGTCCGTTGACGGCGATCCGTCGAAGACGAAGTGGGTCATGTTTGTCAGCATCGGAAGCTCGCCTGAGTTTTCCGAAGGTTCGAGAACGCAATATTTTTTAGGAGATTTCGACGGCAAAACGTTCGTGAACGATGGAGAGGCCGATACAGTGCGCTGGCTGGATCATGGCAGAGACAATTATGCGGGCGTAAGCTGGTCGGATATTCAGGAAGAAGACGGCCGGCGTATTTATATCGGTTGGATGAGCAATTGGAAATATGCAAACCAGACGCCGACAGAAGGCTGGCGAAGCGCAATGACGCTGCCGAGGGAGCTTTCGCTTGAATCGAGGAACGGGGAAATAACGCTTATTCAACGGCCTGTACGGGAGTTGGAAAAACAAAGAGTCCCTGTCTTCTCCATTAAAGAAATATCAATGGAAGAAGCACGAGCCCGGTTATCCGAATTACGATTGAATAGTTACGAGATTGTCGCCGAGTTGGAAACGGGAACAGCGGAAGCTTTCGGCTTCAAAGTGCGCGCTTCGGCCGATCAGGAAACCGTCATCGGTTACCTTTCGCAGAGTTCCGAGCTGTTTGTTGACCGGACAAGGTCCGGTCAAACCGATTTTCATGAGGATTTCGCTGGCAGGCATGGTGTGAAGCTTGAGCCCGTAAACGGCCGAATCCAACTTCGTGCGTATGTGGACTGCTCATCCGTTGAGGTTTTTGCCGGCGACGGGCAGGCGGTTATTACAGATTTGATATTCCCGGAACCCGATGCAAAGGGAGTAGAAGTTTACGCTGCCGGAGGAAGTATTAATCTCCATTCGCTTGAAATATATACTTTGCGTCCGATTAAAGGAGAGGTAGCAGTATGAAGCTTGGTTTTATCGGTTGCGGAGTAATATCGACAGCACATTTGGAAGGATTGGAACAATTAAAAAAGGATGGAAAGCAAACGTTCGATTTAACCGCTGTTTGCGATCTCAGACTCGATCGGGCCGACGCGTTCGCAGTGGAAGCGGAAAAGCGGCTCGGAAGCCGGCCCGAAGTGTACACGGATTATCGCCGAATGTTGGAACATGGCGGGCTGGATGCGGTCTCTGTCTTGCTGGATCATGATTTGCATCATATGGTCGCGGAGGATTGTTTTGCGGCGGGAGTTCACGTGCAAATGCAAAAACCGCTCGCTATTTCGCCTTCTTTTGGACGTAAGATGCTCTCGGATGCGGAAAAGTACGGCAAGGTCATGACCTTATCCGAACCTAGCGTATTGGGGGCGGATAATGTAGCGATGGCAAGGGCGGTGAGAGACGGGATCATTGGTTCTGTATACATGATTATGGATTACGCGACAGTAACGCTCCGCCGCAAATTTTTTGCCGGAACCGCTTGGCGCCACATGAAGGGAAGAGCGGGAGCGGGTTGGATCAACGATCACGGCGTCCATCGAACTCATTTTTTCACTGAAGTCAACGGTCCTATTAAAGAAGTTTTCGCTTATACGGAAATTTTCGAGAAGCAGTTGAGCGACGGAGAAACGACGATTCGTCCGACAGGAGAAGATACTTCGGTAACCGTTTTCCGCTTTGCGAACGGCGGGCTGGGACATTGGATGTGCAGTACTGCCGCGCATGGGGAAGGAACCGGCGGTGTATGGATTTACGGCAGCAAAGGCTGCTTTCGTCCGGGCCGGTATGCGGCGCTTGAGGACGGAAAAATCATTCCCATATCCGAAATCATTGAACGTTATGCGCCCGATGTGGTACGAAATCCGGCGATCGCGGAGCGGAAGGAGCCGATCTCCAGCGCGGAACGGGGACTTGAGGCGCTGGGCGTCGTTTTTGCCGCTCTGGAGTCCGCAACGATCGGCCAACCGGTTCGTGTCCAAGATATCATCTTCGGAAAAAGGCACGCATACGAAGACACGGTGATCGAGGAAATGAAATCTTTCAAAAGGTAGCAATTCAATTCTCAAACAAGAAAACGGAGAACGCTCGTTTGCGGACTCCGTTTTTTAATTTTTTCTGGAAAACATTATTAAATCAACAATCATCATTTGATTAGTTTCGCGATAAAAACTGCACATAAATAGTGGGCATTGTGAAAGCGCTGTCACGATGATACAGTTTCGATACGAACAACAATAGAGAGGGGCGGCACGGCAGCATGATCAAAAATACGGCCTATATGAAAACAGAAGCCGGCAACGGGACATCCCGCCTTCACAATTATACGGCTATGCTGCGCAAAGATTTTCGAAAAAATAAAATCTTGTACTTATTTGCGCTGTCGGGGATTGCCTACTATGCGATCTTCAAATACATCCCCATGTACGGTGCATTGATCGCATTTACGGATTTTTCCCCGACGAAAGGGATCTTCGGCAGTGCATGGGTCGGCTTCAAGCATTTCGTTGATTTTTTCAACAGCCATTATTTTGTAAGAATATTACGAAACACGCTGATGATCAATGTGTACGAATTGATTTTCGCTTTTCCGGCGCCGATTATTCTTGCGCTTCTGTTGAACGAAATACGCCGCAACGCGTTTAAGAGACTTGTACAGACAGTGACTTATTTGCCGCATTTCGTATCGCTGGTCGTGATCTGCGGGATGATCGTCGATTTTTCATCTAAAGAGGGTTTGCTTAATACGATCATCTCCTGGTTCGGAGGAGAACGCCAAAACCTTCTGTTAAATCCGGATTTATTCCGGACAATCTACATCGGATCCGGTATTTGGCAGGGCGTCGGCTGGGGATCGATTATTTATCTCGCGGCTTTGACGGCGATCGATCCGCAGTTGTACGATGCGGCGACCGTCGACGGGGCCAACCGATGGAAGCAGATGCTGCATGTCACACTGCCCGGAATGATGCCGACCATCGTCATTTTGCTTATTTTACAAATCGGCGGGATGATGAATGTCGGGTTTGAAAAGATCATTCTGCTTTATAACGCCCAGACGTACGAAACAGCGGACGTCATATCCAGCTTCGTTTACCGGCGGGGCATTCTGGAAGCGAACTACAGCTACAGCACGGCAGTCGGTCTGTTTAACGCGGTCATTAATTTCTCGCTTCTGATCGCCGCGAACCGCATCAGCCGCAAGCTGAATGAAACAAGCCTTTGGTAGGGGGAACGCCACATGATCAAACCGTCCGTCGGCGACAAAATTTTCGATGCTTTCAATTATGTATTCCTAACATTCTTACTGGTGATTACGCTGTATCCTTTCCTGTACGTCGTCTTCGCTTCGCTCAGCACGCCAACCGAATTGATTAAGCACTCAGGCATTCTATGGAAGCCCGCGGGCTTTTATCTGGAAGGCTATAAATTAGTTTTGAAGAATCCGATGATCGGCGTCGGCTACAAAAACACACTGTTCTACGTAGTTGTAGGCACAATATTGAACGTGTTCTTCACCGCGTTGTTTGCGTACGTTTTGTCCAGGCGGGATATGTACTGGAAAAAATATATGATGATGATGATCGTGTTCACGATGTTCTTCAGCGGCGGCATCATTCCGGAATATATGCTGGTCAAAAACTTAGGGATGTTGGACACGCGTTGGTCGCTGATCATTCCGGGATTGATCGCGACATGGAACTTGATCATTATGCGAACCTCGTTTCAATCGATTCCCTACGAAATGGAAGAATCGGCCAAAATCGACGGCGCCTCCGATTGGGTCGTATTTTGGAAAATCATATTGCCGTTATCGATTCCGCTGCTTGCGGTAATGGTGCTCTTTTACGGAGTGCAGCACTGGAACGCATGGGCCAACGCCTTAATCTACTTGAGGGATAAGGACTTGTTCCCTCTGCAGCTGGTTCTAAGAGAAATATTAATTCAAAACAACACAAGCGATATTACGAACCTGGCGACGGACAGCGATCCTTTCTTGGGAGAGGTTGTGAAGCATGCGACGATCGTAGTCGCTACCGTGCCGATTCTTATTCTGTATCCGCTCATCCAAAAGCATTTCACCAAGGGCGTCATGATCGGCGCTCTCAAAGGGTGAGACATACTTTTGACGAGATTTGGAAAGGGGGGATTCTCAAAAAATATCAGTTTCATAGATAAAAGATTGCGATAAAATGAATAGGGAGGTTCTCAACAGATGAAAAATAGAACAATAGTCGGCATCGCTCTGACTATTCCGTTGGCTTTAGGCACGATTTTTGGCTGCAGCAGCTCCGGCGCCGGCGAGTCCGGCAGCGGTTCCGCGAGCTCCGCCGATTCGAAAGCTTCCGAAAGCGGTAGCTCCGGACCCGTTGAACTGTCTTTCTTCATGAACACGAATATGGAAGCCAAGGCCGTTAAAGGTTTCGAGGAAATCGAAGGATTCAAAGAAATACAGAAACGCACGAACACCAAGATTAATTTCCAGCTGCCGGGGGACGGATCGCAATTCAACATTATGATGGCGTCCGGCACGTATCCTGACATAATGTTTGTACCTAGAAATTATCCCGGCGGCATCGAGAAGCTTGTCCAAGACGGAGTCGCGATTAAATTGAACGACTTGATCGAAGAGCATGCCCCGAACTATAAAAAAATATTGGAAGAGCATCCCGAAATAAAGAAGCAAATTATGATGGACGACGGAACGATCGCGAAGTTTCCTCAGATCGACATTGACATGCATCGTATCGCATACTCAGGTCACATCATTCGGGAGGACTGGTTGAACAAATTAAACCTCCAGCCCCCGAGCACGATAGATGAATGGTATTCGGTATTGAAAGCGTTTAAAGAGAACGATTTGAACGGAAACGGTGCCGCCGATGAAATCCCGCTTGGCGAACGCGGCGATTCCTTGAGCTCGATCAGCTCCTTCGCTCCAAGTTACGGAATATTGGCGAACACGTTTCACATTAATCCGGAAACAGGCAAAGTAACTTACGGACCGTACGAGCCTGCCTTCAAAGATTATGTCACGACGATGAACCGCTGGTATAAAGAAGGATTGATTGACAGCGAATTCGCCGCACTCGACAAGAAGGCATTCGAAGCGAAGTTCGCAAACAATACGATCGGCGCTTATGCCGCCGTGATTTCCGGAATTAACAACTTTAAAGATTTAATGCAGGAACAAATTCCGGACTTCAAGCTGATCGGTCTCAGCCCGCCGGTCGGCCCTGCGGGAAAATCGTACAGCGGGCATACGCAAATGGTGCAAAACGTGCCGCTGGACGGTGCCGTTATCAGTTCGCAAGCGAAGGACCCGGTGGCCGCGATCAAACTGCTGGACTTCATGATCGGCCCGGAAGGCAGCGATTTGCAAAACTGGGGAATAGAAGGCAAGAGCTATGTGGTGGAGAACGGCAAGAAGAAATATACAGACGAAGTGTTCAACCACCCGGACTTCAAACCGTCGGACGCGGTGAAGAAATATGCGCTTCCGACGTCGGGCATGGTGAAAGTGATGAGCTTTGACGCGTGGGCCGCATTCGAGTTGAAATATCCGGAAGCGGCGGAGGCGAACAAACGCTGGTTCGAAGCGGACCGCTCGCTGCTGCTCCCGGCGCTTACGTTCACCGGCGAAGAAAGCCAGACGTTGGGAAGCATCATGAGCGAGGTTGAAACGTACTCGAAAGAAATGTGGGTCAAGTTTATCATGGGGAACGAACCTATCGAAAACTATGAACATTTTAAAGATACGTTGAAGAAGATGAGAATTGAAGAGGCGATTGAAATTTATCAAGCCGCTTACGAACGGTTCCAAAATCGTAAATAACGCGTTCGGGTTGGGCACGGTTGTGTCCGACCCGAAGTCCGTTTCGGAATGTGCGCAGAAGTCCAGATGCTTTCCGGGAGGTGGAGTCCGATGGCACGGCCAAAAGGGAGCCGAATTTTCTTCAAATATTTGATATCCTATATAACCATTCTTCTATTGCCGATCTCGATTATGTCTTTTGTCGTATATCACTTCTTTGTCGGAAAGCTTCAGGAAGAAGTCATTGCCGGCAACTTGAACATTCTGGATAAAGTCAGATATGTGATGGACGATCAGCTCAAGAGGGTGGAAGATACAACGTATCAAATAATGTTGAAGGAAAACCATCTGTCCCAGTACCGCGCTTCGGACGATCCCGGTTATAAAGCGTGGGGGATCGTAAATGAGCTGAAACGTTACTACACGGTCAATCCGTTCATCGATGAAATATGGTTGTATTACCGCGGCGAGTCTTCGGTTTATACCAGCAACAGCGTATATTCTCTCTCCATGCTATCGAAACAGATTTATCAATTCGATAATTGGACGCAGGATGAGATCGTTAACGACCTCAATACGCTGGAGGCGCCGATCGTGCGGTCCCCTTCCAAAAATGTATTGAACCATAAACGGCTGGTGCCGATATTAATTCCGATTCTTCCGCATAAAGACAAGCCGTACGCGACGCTTGTGTATTTGATAAGGGAAAGCTCCATTCAGAAAGTATTGTCCAGTCATGTGCATACGGGCGGTTCGACTTGGGTTCTGGATCAAAATGACCGCATCGTTACCGGAGTAGGAGGAAACGCCGGCGACCAACAGGAGGTTATATCTTCCCTTGTCGCCGAACATCGGTTCGATACTTATCGCAAGGTCTTCTTCGGGGAAGAAGAGCATTATTTGTTTATGGTCCAGTCGGAACAGACCGGTTGGAAATTCGTTACGCTGCTTCCCGTTCGTCTCGTGCTGGACAAAGTACGGCAGGCGCAGCAAATATTTCAGTACGGAATTACCTTTGTCTTATTATCGGGCGGGCTGTTCATCTTCTTTAGCATGCGTTGGAACTACCGGCCGATTCACCAGTTGAAGCTGGAAACGGAACGAATTCTGCCTTCCGAAGCGAAGTCCATGAACGAGCTGGAGACGGTCCGTTACGCATTAAACTCTTTAGCCCGGCAAAACCGGGAGCTCAATGAGCGAATGAAAGCCCATGCGGATGCCGCGAAGAAGCAGTGGCTGCTTTCTCTGTTAAAGGGGGACCTCGCCTCCGCCGAAGAGTTGAAGGACAGCGGGGAACAAGCCGATTTTCCGGATGAGGGTTCCTTGTTCCGGGTCGCCGTCGTCGAATTTCCGGGGGAGAAGGGTGAGTGGCGTATGACGGCGCAGGCGATCGAACGGCTGCTGCCCGACGAAATGCTGGGATACGGTATCCAGCATATCGATATCAACCGGTATATTTTACTTATGATTTTGGACAATCGTTCCGATCGGAATTTCATTGCGGGCATGGACCGTTTCCGGGAAGCATTGCGCGATGCGATTACCGGACCGGTTACGATCGGCGTCGGATCATGCTCCGGCATCTCCGACATTCCCCGTTCTTACCTGGAAGCCATTACGGCGATCGATTACCGGTTCATCCAAGGGAACGACCGTACGATTTATTTCGAGGAGATCCCGCAAAATAAGATGGAGCATGAAGTGTATCCGTACCAGGAGTTGGAGCAGTTAAGGAACTCGATTCGATCCGGGAAAGCCTCAAGCGTGGAAACCGGCATTAACGCTATAGTGACGGCGATCCGGACGAAACAGCCTCCTCTGATCGTGGTGAGGGCGCTTTGCTTCGAGATCATTCGAACAGTCAATGAGGCAAGGGGAGAGTTGGGATTGAATGAAGGAGAGGGATCCGGATATCCGGATATATTCTCTTTGGAGCGGTTTGAAACGATGGACGCCTTCGAGCAGCTGATTAGAACGATATGCCTCGACTTATGCGAGTCGCTAAAAGCGGCATCAGGCCCGGACGCGGAAATCCCGCGCTCGTTGGAGAACATAATCCAACATATTGAGGCGAACTATCGCAGCTGCGATTTTTCCTTTCAAAACATGGCCCGAGAGTTTGGAATGGCGCTTCCGAATATGAGCTCTTATTTTAAAGAACGGACCGGTTATACGCTTCTGGAATATACCACGAACCTTCGGATGGAAACGGCGAAACGGTTGCTGCTGACCGAAGATATAACGTTACAAAAGATTGCGGAGGAAGTGGGATATTACAATGTTTCCAGCTTTATTCGGCGGTTCAAGCAAGTTACGGGCGTGACGCCGAAGGAATACCGCACGCGGCGGCAAGCCGGGTTGAACACGCAAGCGGGCGGTTGACGGAATTATTGAGAACGGAGCCATGCGAATGTGCAGGTTCCGTTTTTTCGTTCAAAGCTCTTGAGGATTTCTGAAATTTATTATATTATAAATTTATCGATAAACTAATTAATAATTATATTAATCAGTTTATCGGTTGTAAGTAATTATGAATACAAAGGGGGGGGGGCGAGGGAACGGGTCATTTTATAGTTCGTTGATTTGGATGCGCTTTCAATTGAACTTTGTAAAATGAGAGGAGTACATAGGATGGGTAAATCGCAGAGGTTAATTGTTATTATGTTAATATTTTTGTTAACTATGCCGGTTAATGTAAGCGGCAATTCGGAGAGCTCGCAGAGCCCGCCAAGCGAAAACAGCAACAAGCCGCACCTTGACTACCAAGGAGAAGCGCCAATGTTCCAAAATGTTTCCGTTCACGACCCTTCGATCGTTAAAGACGGCGATACCTATTACGTGTTCGGTTCGCATATCGAAGCCGCCAAATCGACGGATTTAATGAGCTGGACGAAATTCACCAACGCCTACACGACGCCCGGCAATGTCATCTACGGAGATTTATCGAAAAATTTGGCCGGTTCATTCGCTTGGGCAGGAGAGAACGATTCCGACAGCAAGGGCGGATTTGCCGTATGGGCTCCCGATGTTTTCTGGAATAAAGATTACATTAACGAGGATGGCACCAAGGGTGCGTATATGATTTACTACAGCGCATCTTCCACGTACATCCGCTCCGCGATCGGTTTCGCGGTGTCGCAAAACATCGAAGGCCCGTATACGTATGCAGACACCGTCGTATATTCCGGCTTCACCAGAGATACCGCTTATGACAACAATAGCGTTATAGATAAGAAATGGACGAATACGAATATTCAAAAGCTGATCGATAACGGCGGGTTGACTGGACCAAACTCCAACTGGTTCAACAGCAACGGCTCATACAACAACCAGACGTTCCCGAACGCCATCGATGCCAATCTGTTCTACGACAAGGACGGAAAGCTGTGGATGACATACGGTTCTTGGTCCGGCGGTATTTTCATTCTGGAAATCGATAAAATGACCGGCAAACCGATATATCCGGGCATGGACGGAACGACGGCTGACGGCAGACTGATCGACCGCTATTTCGGGACGAAAATTTCAGGCGGATTCTACAAATCGGGCGAAGGTCCGTATGTCATCTATGATAAAACGACAGGCTACTATTACTTATTTGTAACGTACGGGTGGTTGGGCGCCGACGGCGGCTACAATATGAGGGTGTTCCGTTCGACGAACCCGGACGGTCCTTATCTGGACGCAATGGATCAGAACGCCGTCCTGCCCGGTAATGTCGATCATTCTCCATACGGCAACAAACTGATGGGCAATTTCCTGTTTGATAGAAAAGTAGGGGACCCGGGCACCGGAATCGGCTACGGTTATTTATCTCCCGGACATAATTCGGCGTTTATCGAACCGGAAACGGGCCGGCGGTTCTTGGTGTTCCACACGCGCTTCCCGCAAACCGGCGAATTTCACGAGGTTCGTGTTCACCAGATGTTTATGAACAGCGAAGGCTGGCCGGTCGTCGCGCCATACCGTTATGCCGGAGAAACGCTGGAAAAAGTGAATAGAGTAGATTTGGTCGGTTTATACAAATTTATTAACCATGGAAAAGATACTTCGGCAAATATCCATAAATCCGTATTCATCCGTTTGGAACAGGACGGAATCATTTCGGGCGGTGTGAACGGCACATGGGAAAAGGCCGGCCATAACCAAGCGTTACTCACGGTGGATGGAGTTACTTATAACGGAGTGTTTTTGCGTCAATGGGATCCGGTGTCGGAGCGCTACGTGTTGACTTTCACGGCGGTGTCGAAGGACGGAGTGTCCGTTTGGGGAAGTAAGCAGCTTGATAAACCGGATGCGGAAATCGTGGCTGACATTGTAAACGATTTGGATCTCGGCGACACGGACAACGTCATTGCCAATTTGACGCTCCCGACCGAAGGTGCGCAGCAAGCGGTCATTACATGGACGACTTCGGATCCGAACGTTGTGACGGAGACGGGAGTAATCAGCAGGCCGGCGGCCGGTTCCGAGAAGGTGACAGCCGTTCTTACCGCGACAATAACAAAAGGCGATGCGACGGCGACAAAAAGCTTTACCATTACCGTGCTGCCATACAAGAACGCCGGATTGACGGCTCATTACGCATTTGAAGATAACCTAAATGACACTGCCGGCAATTTTGGTACAGGTACCGTAACCGGCGATCGAATTAACAATGAAGGCGGCACAATTACGTATTCGGACGGCAAGAGCGGCAAAGCCGCAGCGTTCGACGGAGCATCCGGCGTACGCTTGCCGAACGGTCTTATTACAAGCAACTCGTATTCCGTGTCGCTGTGGGTAAAGCCCGAACAATTAACGATGTTTACGACGACTTTCTTTGGGGCTAGAGACAGCAACAACTGGGTAAGCCTCGTGCCGTCGGGGCCGGTAGGCGGGCAGACGATGGTTTGGTCGGGAAGCGCTTGGTACGATGCGGTTACGGGCATGACCATCAAGACCGGCGAATGGACACACTTGGCTTTCTCCGTCGATAACGGTACGATCATTGTTTATGTTAACGGAGAGCAAAAGTTTACAGGAACCAATTTCCCGAATGTTTTCACTACGGTTGATTCCAACTTTAGCTTAGCGGTTAACTGGTGGGATACGCCATTCAAAGGTTTAATCGACGAGCTGCGCGTTTACGAAGGAGCGCTGACTCCTGCGCAAGTGGCGGAATTGGCACAGTAGACCGGGTATTTCCCGGCAGCGCGCCATGAAAGAACAGATCGTACGGTCGATCCGTACGATCTGTTCTTTTAATAACTCATTTAGATTTTAAATATTTTGCAAGGTAAATCGTATTTGCAGGATTTAAATTTGGAAGATCGCCCACATCAAAATAACGTACCTCATGTGACTCGGTTGAATCGCTCACCAATTCTCCACTGTAATCATTGCAAAGATACATTGCTGTTTCTGAATAAAGTTCATCTCCATTTATAAGTTTTATGTAAAGTTCTGGACCAGAAAGTAGCTCCAACATGGTTAAACGGTTTATGATTAACCCAGTTTCCTCGTATACTTCCCTATAATACTGCACCAACTAAAATTAAACATCTTGTTCCAACTAATGAACGTAATTCTCGAATATACTCGCTCATACAGTCATCCCCTAAACGGAGCGGGGCGCCTGACGGCGTTAAGCTATCGTACCCGTAATTAACTTGACTCTTGCAAAAATACTGTCGAGCGATTGATGTAACTTATTGCAATTTTGTCGTATGCCAAATGAAAAGAGGTGCACGGATACAAGCTTGGATGACGTGACCATCCTCCGCTTCTATGGCGTGCGCTGGCGTATCGAAACGGGATACCGGTACTTCAAAGAGTTGTTGGGCTTTGACCATTATCAACTGTGGTCGTTTCATGCCATCGAGCGGTTCTGGGTCATCCAGTTTCTAACCCAAAACTTTCTGGAACTGTAGCGGGTCGAATGGTCAACACCGACGCCCCGCTGACGCTTGGCGATGTAGTAAGGCGAATTCGGCAGGAGCATTTCGGACAACTGATCGTCTACGTTTATGAACAAGCTCTGGCGAAAACACCGCTTTTCGACATCTTAGAGCGATTAAAGATCACAGCTTAACTGTATTAACCAAATTTCACGCTACCCGTCTGCCTTTTTTCGCTATGCAAACTGATTTTTGCAAGAGTCAAGTATTTTAGTTGAAACAAGGCCGCGACATAAGAGATGATGTACTTGAAGCTGATCATTTGGAGGACTTAAATTATGTTGAGGGTCGCAATGGGAACATTATATAAAAATTCGTTCCGAATAAAACTGCTTTTCTCGTATTGGCTGATTATCTTGATTCCAATGTTGTCGGCGTTCCTCATTTTCGGATTGAATTTATATAACCAGACCAAAAGCAGTTACGAGACCATATTGAACCAATACAGCGACAGAGCAAATATTAGTCTCGATGATTTTATTTCAAACGTAACGCGAAATACATTCTTTTATATCACAAACAGCAGCTTGACGAAAATCATCGAAAAACCGTACGTTCAGAACGCCATGGAATTTTACGAAGATAACATCATGATGCAAAGAGCGATGGATCAAATCGTTTTAATGAACGGCAACATAACAGGCGTAACGATCTCGGCCTTTAACGGAAAGGTCTACAGCAGTGCGGGCGCCAATCCCTCGTATATGAACCGTTTATTGCAAACCGTATCGAAATCGGAACTTTACAAGGGAAAAGCACTGGTGACCGCCCCGTACACAGGAAGCAATAACTACAACAAACAGGTATCGATCATCCGCTATTTATTTGACCTCGATACAAACAAGCAAAGCAAGGAAGGATATGTAAAGATAGACGTAAAATTTCAAACGATTGAAACCATGTTGGGCGGCATTTCAGATTCAAATATGGACATTGGAACGATTGTTGTAGCGGATCGGGATGTTATTTATCTTTCGGAAAATCAAACGGTGGAACGTCAAGATGTACTGAACGTTTTGCCGCGGCTGGCGGAAGCGGGCGATCGGGGCAACAAAGCGGTTCACATGAAAATCAAAAACGAACACTTTCTCCTGTCCGTCAAGAAAATGAAATCGACCGATTGGCTCATGGTGCATTTTATTCCGGAAAATATTATCAAAGCGGCATTTCAAAGAAGTATTATGAATTATGCGCTGACCAGTATCCTATCGCTATTCTTTGCTTTTATTCTTGCCGTGATGTTGTCCAGATACTTTTTCAAGCCGATTCACCGGGTTCGAAAAGCGATGAAGTTGGTCGATTCGGGCACGCTGGAGCCTATCGCGGACGATGACAACAGACAGGATGAACTCGGGCAATTGGTGCAAAGTTATAATGCGATGATTCGTCGATTGCGTACGAGCAGGGAAACGGAGATGAAAGCGGTTCGTCTGCAAAAAAAGGCGGAGTTGACGATGCTTCAATCCCAAATCAATCCGCATTTCTTATATAACACCCTAAACGTGATTCACTCGATTTCCGAGCTTCACCGAATCGGGGAAATTTCCATCATGGCGAAAAGTCTTGCAAGCCTGTACCGTTATAACCTGAAAAGCAAGGATATCGTCACGATCGGCAGTGAATTGGAACAGATCAAAAATTATATCAACATTCAAAAAATCCGCTTCGTCGACAAGGTGGAGGTCATTTATGACATTGAGGAAGACGTCCTGCAGTACCGGATATTAAAATTCCTCATCCAGCCGATTGTTGAAAATTCGTTTTATCACGGACTGGAAAGGAAAGAAGGGAAAGGAAGGATAACGATATCCGCCGCGAAAGCCGGACATTCGATCCTCATTCGTGTCGCAGACGACGGGGCGGGGATGAGCGAACAAAAAGCAAGGGAGTTGATCGCTTCGCTCGAGGACTGGGAATCGGGGAACGAAGAGGAATCGAAAACGAATTTCGGACTTCGCAATGTAAGCGCGAGAATCAGGCATTTTTATGGAAATGACTGCTGGCTAAGAGTTCATAGTAAGCTGAAAGAAGGAACTCGCGTGGAAATCAAAATTCCGGCCGAAACGGAGATGACCGAACATGAATATCGTGATCGCTGACGATGAATATTATGCAAGAAAAGCGCTCGCCCAAATGATTCAAGATTGGGATTCTTCGCTGACGGTGATTGAAGCCAGGAATGGGGAAGAAGCGCTGGCCAGATTGGAAAGCGGACAGATCGATCTGGTATTTACCGATATTCGCATGCCGCTGCTCGACGGCCTTCAATTGTCATCCCTTCTCTATGAGCGTTATCCCCAGGTGACCAACGTAATTATCAGCGGGTACGACGATTTCAAATACGCTCAGGAGGCCATTGTCTACAACGTGAAGCAATACCTTCTAAAACCCGTTGAAAAAAACGAAATCGTCTCCGTATTGGAACAGGCAAAAACCCGATCGAAAGCCTGGTCGGTCCTTCAGCTTAAAGAAAAGATCAGTTCGCTGTTTCATGAAGAGTCGGATGCGAGTCCAGAAGCAATCGGATTGCCCCCCGTTCATTCGTTTGCGTCCGCAGTCTTGCAAACAAGGGAAGATCATTTTACATCCCTTGACGAAATCGTCTCCGAAGTTTTCTCCGATCATCGTTTCTTTCATTTTCATCTGAAGGAAAAACGATTCTCTCGCATGTCTATCGTTCTGTTGGTCGCCTCGGACAGTTCAGTGGCAGACAAGCTATGGTCAAACGGAAGCCTGTTTAGGCAGGCCGCGAAGAAGTATTCGAAAAAAACGGGTGATGAATTATCGGTCGGGATCAGCGGGATTCATCAGCAATTGCCGGCATTGCCCGAGTCATATCGGGAAGCCAAAAACGCGATATTATATCGAATTCTTGATGAAGGAAAGAATGTTTATCATTATGAGGAAACCAAGAAAAAGTTCAATACCCGTCCGAACATGACGGACGATATGCTACATCCGCTTTATAACAAAATCATCCGGAACCAGATCGCGGAATCCAAAGCGATGATCGATCATCTGTTCCGAATCGTCGTCGA
Source organism: Paenibacillus alkalitolerans (assembly GCF_016482785.1). Taxonomy (GTDB): domain Bacteria; phylum Bacillota; class Bacilli; order Paenibacillales; family YIM-B00363; genus Paenibacillus_AE; species Paenibacillus_AE alkalitolerans. Next base: position 151,834 of record NZ_JAEMXM010000005.1, read on the forward strand.
GCATAAACTATCCGTTTACACACTGAACGACATTTGTCATAAGTTGGTCACCATCTTGAATACCGTCATCGAGTCGACGGATCGCGAATCCGGCAAGGCTATGTCCTACTTGGAGCCTATCAACCTATTCCAATTTCATCGTTTGGAGCATGTAGTCGAATATTTTGACAACGTTTTGGTTGATGTGGCCAAGATGGTCGAGAATTTCAAGCCGAAAGCGGATATGATCCATGAAATTAAAGCATATGTGGAACGGAATTACCAACATAACATCAAACTGGAGGATATAGCCAAAAACCTCTTTTACGCAGACCCTTCCCATCTAAGCAAGCAGTTTACAAAAAGATACGGCATCAGTTTTTCGCAATATCTGATTTCGGTCCGCTTGAACCATGCCCGGAAGATGCTGGAGTTCGGCGGTGCCCTTTCCGTTTCGGAAGTCGCGAGAGCCGTCGGTTTTAACGATTACTCTTATTTTATTCAAATGTACAAGAAGCATTTCGGGGAAACCCCGGGCAAGCATAAGAGAAGCCTTGCAGGTGAATGACCAAAATTCTCATGTCCAGATGCCCATGAAACTTATATATGCCGAGCGGCAATTATTTTAGGATAAGAGGTGAAAATCGAAAAAATTAAAGGGGAGTGTTAAAGTTGAACAGCAGAAAAAACAGGGTGTTGGCTTCAATTGTCTTGATCGCGCTTATATTGGTAATGTCGGCCTGCGGTGGAAACGGTTCCAACAGCAGTGACCAGAATAATGTAAGCGATTCCGCGAACAGCACGGGCAGTGCTCCGAACGACAGCGGCCAAAAAGTTACCTTGGAATTCTTTCAGATGAAATCAGAAGTTGTAAAAATGGTAGACGACCTCATTCAGAAATTCGAACAAGCCAATCCCAATATTGACATCAATCAAAATAATGTGCCGGACGGACCGTCCGTATGGCAAATGAGGATCGCTACCAATGACGCGCCGCCCCTCTTCACTCATTTTGCGCATATGCCGGCATTCAGACAGGCGGCGGCAAACGGTTACATGGCCGATTTGACAAACGAGCCGTTTATGCAGAGAGCCGAAGAAAGTGTTTTGAAGCAAGGTGTGGAAATGAACGGAAAAAATTATTTGATGCCAATCGCTCTTGCGACTTTAGGGGTTTATTATAACGTCGACATTTTCAATCAATTAGGGCTCAGCGTTCCCACCACGTATGACGAGTTGATTCAGGTATCCGAAAAGATTAAAGCCGCCGGCATTACGCCGTTCCTCTTTCCGGACAAGGGTGTGCGCCAAGTAAGACAAGCGGCTGAGGCCACATTGGGACTGGATGTGCCTGACGTTAACCAGGTTTTTACGGATGTGCTCAACGGGAAATCGCATATGACCGATCATCCGGGTATTCGCAGATGGGCCGAGAAAATGGTCGAGATCAGGAAGTACGGTCAGAAGGATACGGTGGGATTGTCACCGGATGACGCTGTGCGGGAGTTTGCCAGCGGCAAGTCCGCCATGTATTTTCAAGGCATTTGGTCCATCGTTCCGATCAAACAGAGCAACCCGAATTTGAAATTCGATATATTTCCGTTTCCCGCCGATAAAGCCGAAGACACCAAAGTTTCATTTATTGTTGACACGGCGATCGGGATTTCGAGCAGCGCCATAAATTCGGATGATGCGAAAAAATTTATTGATTTCATGAGCTCGCCCGAAAATGTTCAGGTTTACGTAGACGAAACCCAGTTTATGTCGGCCGTTAAGGGCGTGAATAATAACACGGCAGAAATTAACCGGCTTTCGGATCTCGTCAAAGCGGGGAAAACGTTCCCGTTTGTCGAAACGGTATTCCCGAAAGCGTCGATGCAGGATGATTTGGCCCAGGCTGCGCAAAAATTGATCGTAACCAAAGATGTGGACGGATTTATAAAGCAGCTTGACGCGGCGTTTTACAATAAAGCGAATCAATAACGGATTGCAAAACAAAAGGTCCTGTTCCTTTGTTGCCAGGGCCTTTTTCTATGGAGGGATACGAGATGGAGGCCATATTAAAAAACAGGTTGAATTCCGGTCGTTTGACGTTTGTTCTGTTGACGCTCCCGGCGGCGGTTCTTTACGCCATCTTTTTCGTTTACCCGGTTGTCTCGGGCTTTTTTTACAGTTTTACGGATTGGGACGGGATATCCGGCGCCTATCGTTTCATTGGGTTGGACAACTACATTCATATCTTGCAGGATCACCGTTTTCTTCATGCTCTCGGCTTTACCTTATATTATACGGGTCTTTCGGTGGTTCTACTGGCAGTTGTATCTTTGGGCGCCGCTCTTCTCTTGAATGGAAATATCAGGTTTAAAGCGTTCATACGCTCCGTTTACTTCTTTCCGGCTGTCTTGAGCTTGGTAACTGTGGGTTCCATTTTTAACCAGTTTTTTTATGCCGCTCTGCCCAGTATCGGTGAGTTCTTGGGGATCGGGTGGTTGTCCCAAAATATACTGTCGAATCCGCATACGGCTATCTATGGGATTGTGGCGGCCAACCTGTGGCAAGGATTCGCCGTACCGATGGTTATCTTCATGGCAGGACTGTCCGGCGTTCCAAAGGACATGCATGAGGCGGCCACGATTGATGGGGCCGGTCCTTTTCAACGCTTTTTCTATGTTACGATCCCCTTTCTGATCCCGATGTTAATCGTCAATCTGGTCATCCTGACGAAACACGGCTTGATGGTTTTTGACCTTATTGTGCTAATGACGGACGGCGGTCCGGTTCAATCGACCGAATCGATTGGCATTCTAATCTATAAACATGGATTTCAAAACCTGAAATTCGGTTACGGAACCGCAGAGTCCATTTTTACGTTTTTCATCATGGCCGTTGTATCCATTGTTCAAATCCGGATATTGAACCGGAAGGGGGTCGGACAACAGTGATCGCAAAACAAATGGGTCAAATGGCGAAGTATGCGGTACTGGCCGCCGGTATGATCGTCATCTTGATTCCCGTCTATGTGACGTTGTCGACAGCGCTGAAAACCCCGCACCAGTCGGCCATCAGCTTTTTTTCGCCGCCTTCCGGCCTTTATCTTGGGAATTTTTACGAGATTGTAAATTCTACGAAGTTTTGGACTTATCTAATGAATTCCGTCATGATAACCGTGATTTCCGTTGCGCTGATGCTGGTTGTCGTTCCGATGGTTTCTTATGCCATATCCAGAAACGCCAAAAGTAAATATTATGTTTTTCTCTATTTCATCATCTTGTCCGGCATTTTCGTTCCGTTTCAGGTGATTATGCTGCCGATGGCCAAACAAATGGCTGCGCTCGATTTATTGAACCGAAGCGGGTTGATTATTATGCATGTTACGTATGCGTTGACGCAAGGAACCTTTTTATGCGTCGGTTATCTGAAGAGCATCCCTTTGGAACTCGACGAAGCTGCCAAAATCGACGGGTGCGGCGTTTGGAAAATATTCACCAGAATTATTTATCGGCTGATGACGCCCATTTTGGCTACCTTTCTCATATTGAAAAGTCTGTTTGTATGGAACGACTTTATTTTTTCGTTGATCATACTGAACCGAAGCAATGAGTTTTGGACGCTTCCTTTATATATTTATAATTTCAAGACTGAATACAGTTTTAATTATAATTTGGCGTTTGCCGGTTTCTTTATGTCAATGGTGCCGATCTTGATCGTATATGCGCTGACTCAGCGTTTCATCATCACCGGATTGACGGAAGGGGCTTTGAAACATTAATGAAACAGATCCAAACCGATGTATTGGTGATTGGCGGAGGCACAGCCGGAGTTATGGCTGCCATTGCGGCGGCAGAGGAAGGAGCCGGCGTCGTGATGCTGGAAAGGGACAACGCTTTAGGCGGCGTGGGCGTCCGGGCGGGGGTTCACTTTTACTATTATGGCAGTCATGGAGGCGTGCAGAAGGAGGTGGATCGTTCGACGGTCTTATTGAGCAAGCGGTTGGGGAACAAGGCCCTCGGATTTCATCCCGAGATGAAAGGGATGGCGATCGAACAACGCATCGCCGGTCTGGACATCCGGGTCATCTATGAAGCGATCGTTGCCGAAATGGCCATGGAAGGGAATCTGGTGCGGGGGGCGATCGTCGAGAGCGAAAGCGAGAGCCTGAAGATCGAGGCTCGGGTGACGGTCGATTGTACGGGTGACGGCGATGCCGCCTATTTGGCCGGAGCCGAATACACGCTCGGTAGGGAGTGGGACGGGTGTCAACACGCCTATTCGCTTGTGCCTCGTTTTGTGGATGAACATAACCAGCTTCGATCCAAAAATTATGATGTCGGCTGGATGGATGCCACCGATGTCGTTGATGTTTCGCGCGCATACCGTATCGGACGCCAGTATGCTTGGCGAGGTGCTGAGACCCCCGAGAACACGCATTATACGGTGGTCGGTCCTCAATTGGGCGTGCGGGAAGGACGAAGAATCATCGGAGAATATGTGCTGCATCAGGACGATTTGCTGCTCGATAAACGATTTGACGATGTGGTCATGCGCTGTTATGCGCACCATGAGAACCATGCGTTCGATTACGCCAATGAAAGCGATTTGTCTCAGATCTGGATCGAAGTATTGGGAAAATGGAAATTGATGTTCGGCGGCGATGTTCCTTACCGCTGCCTGGTTCCCAAACGGATAGACGGTCTGTTGATCGGATGCCGGGCTCTTTCGGCGGATCGTGATTGCGGGATGATGCTGCGGATGCAGCGGGACATGCAGAAGATCGGAGAAGTCGCCGGCGCGGCCGCTGCCTTGAGCGTAAAAGAAGGCGTTCTTCCCAGGCAGCTCGACGTGCGCAGACTGCAAGAAAGACTGATCGCAAGAGGCGTGATCGGCAAGGCGGATCTCTCCAGAGAAAGTTCTCCGTGGCTGCTTTTTGAAGGGGAGACGAAGGAGGATCGGCAACGTCCTCTGCGGGATGGAATTACAGATGAGGATATAAAACAATGCATAGCTTACCTGGGAGGCTCGCAAGAGGATACGGCCTTATGGTGGTTGTGGCAATTCGGGGATCGGTGCGTACCTCTTTTGTTGGAAGTTTTGCGGACCACAGCAGGCAGACAGCAGCGGGGTGTGGCGTTTGCGCTGGGCTTGTTGAAACATCCGGCTGGTGTGCCCTATCTGGTCGAGACATTTCGAAGAAGGGATAACGATAGACCGAATACGTTAGCTCATACCGAGGAACGTTGGGTCGCCGCGCTTATCCTGCTGCGCCGTATGGGGGACCCTTCCGTTGCCCGGGATGTCCTTGATTTATTGAGCAGGGAACGAAAAAGTACGCTCATTTTATTATTGCTTCATTATTTAATCGCGGTTGCGGAGAAGATGACCCCCGAACAAAAACGGAAAACCGCGGCATCCGTCGGTTCAATGCTGGCAGATCAGGATTTGGGGAACGATTATTTGCATTACGGATCGGGAGATACCATTCCGGCGTTGCCGGAAACGAGATCGATCAAGTGGAGCATTGAATTGACGGCCGCCTATTTGCTGGAAGTTGCCGGCGGCGGCGGACAACCGATATTTGAACGTTATTTTCGGGACGAACGCGGTTATGTTCGGGGGGCTGCCGCTGCCATTTTTGCACGCCTGTCTGAAACGAAAGGGGAAACGCAAACGTGACGGCACGATTAGAAAAAAACGCAGATGGAATTTTGCCGCGTATGCTGGGTATCTATGATGCGGTTGTAGCGGGCGGGGGAGTGGCAGGAGTCGCTGCCGCGCGGACGATAGCGGCGGAAGGATGGCGCGTTGCGATCATTGAACCGACAGGGACACTTGGACGTGAAATTGTGCGGGCGCGCAACCTTTTTGTCCGATTGTCCCGATATGCGGGTATGTCGCCAACCATCGCGGAATTTTACGAATGTCTTCGTCAGCGCAAGGGCTGGTTTGACGGCGTGGTGGATCCGAACGTGGCGGCTTTGGCTTTCGACGACCTGATGAGCCGGTACCGGGTACAGGTGTTGTTTCACGTATGGCCTTCGAACTTATTGAAAGAAGGGCAAGTGGTAACCGGAATCGAAGCGGCGACCAAAGGCGGGTACGTTCGCATGAAAACTCCGCGGGTGCTGGATGCTTCTGTCTCCGGCAAACTCGGTAAGTTTTGGTTTGAGAGTCGACCGAATGACAAAAAAGGTTCAGTGCTTCATTTGATCTACAACGGAGTAACCGGTGAATGTCCTTCCGAAAGGCTGTTCTTGATGCCGGAAATCGGAGACATGAAGGTCATCTGCAGACCGACCCACTGGAAGAGTGAATGGAGGATATCTCTGATCCTGGAAATCAATGCAACGAGAGCGGAATGGTTCGGCCTTTTAGTTGATTTGTTGCCTCGTCTGCAAGACGAGATTACGGAACTTAAGAACGGTGTGCTCGCATATGTTGCCGATGACGTATGGAACGTCCCCGACTTACGGATCTCTACGAACTCCAAAGACGATCATATTGTCGGATACCTGGAGGATACCGCTGGAAAACCATTTGCCCTCCGGCAAAGGATGCTGGGTGATCCGGCTATAATCGACGGTCTGACGCTCGCCGGAACCTGGTTGGACGGGTTGCCGTTCGATCTCTGCCAGGAAGAAACCTCAATCGTCAATGCATTCAGGCTCGGCGATTTCGTCGGGGCTTCACTGACTCGACAGAAGACTTGAAAAGGAATCGACAGTGCAAATCGCCAAACCGCATTGGATAATCAAGCCGTCGGAGTTTTGTTTACCAGCACACCTCCAACGTGTAAAGAGATTGTACCATAAAATCCCATATTTTAAACTTATTTATGTTACGGGTTGCTGAACTATGCTGCCCGGTAATTGATGAAAGCACAACACAAATGTTCTGTGATCAAAATACTATAGTTATATTTCAGTAGATGAGTTAAGGGGAGAGTGCGCGCAAGGATATAGACCGCCTGCTCCTCTTTTCCGATACCTCTCCGACTTCATGCTTCTAAAATAGGGAAAGTACTGAAACTAGGGACATTGTATGCAAGAGGAGATAAGAGATCAGGCGCTCTGAAACTTGGAGAGAGAGAGGTAAGGAGCAAGAGGCTGAAATCAGGGGCATGTGAACGAATACGAATAGTGTAGCACGGGGACAGTATCGAAAAAAGAGGATCAGAATGCTTGAACGTCGTATGTCGTACGGAGTGATAGCCAGCTGATCAAAGTTCGAATCAATTTTCCAATGGGGCAAAACATTATGTTTTTGCGATAATCAAATTGACTCCGGCGTCGTCCAGCGTCTTGTTCATGTCCGGAGAAGGCACCGAATCTGTAATAATGATGTCGATCTTATCAAATGGACATACACGATAAAACAAGTCCTTACCGAACTTGCTCGAATCGGCCAATAAGATCACCTGGTTGGCTCGGCGGATCATCTCCATCTTCATATACGCATCCTCCACCGTAGTGGAGAACACGCCTTCGGCATTTAAGGCGCAGGCGCCGAGAAATAGTTTGTTTACCTTTAGATGGGACAGCATTTCGAGCGTGCGCGGACCGAATGTATAACGGTGCCATGTATGAAATTCACCGCCCAATAAGTGAATAGCTATGTTTTCTTTATTGCTCAGCGTCGACGCGATATCGATGGAATTGGTAACCGCGACGTTGTTTTTTGTGTTCAGAAATTCGGCGACATATTGCACCGTGGTGCTCGTATCAAACAGAAGATAATCGCCGTCGTTGATCAAAGAGGCAGCCTTCATTGCGATAAGCCGTTTCGATTCCAAGTTGGAATGCCGCTCCCGGTAACTGGGTACGTTGTTCGCGAATGTCGGCAGCATGGCGCCGCCTCGGATGCGCACGATCTGATTGTTCTGTTCCATCTTGACCAGATCGCGTCTTGCCGTATCGTACGATACCCCATATAAGGAACAAATATCTTCTAGAGTTATCTTCAGATTGATTTTCATATATTCCAAGATTCGTTGGATTCTTTCGTCTTGACTCATCTTTCCGTGCCCCCGCAATTCAATGTCTGAGTTCATTGTATCATAAGTTTAGTTTTAATACTTATCGATATGGGGTAGATTTAAGTGAAATAATTAATTTCTGTTGACAAATGTGCGTCCATAAAATATTATTTGTGCACAATCATAAGCGAGATAAATACATATCGCCCTCTTTCGGAAGGAGATTACAAGGATGAGACGACTGTTATGGGTCGGATGTTTATCTTACCTGTTGATCGGTTTGGCCCATGTGGTGATGGGATCGGTATTGGAAGAACTTCTGCGGCATTTCGGCAGGGACTATAGCGACGGCGGTCAACTGATCTTCGCACAGTTTTTCGGCTTCTTGATCGGGGTTTTGACTACTCCTTGGTGGGCGGGGCGCATCGGACGAAGGGGGACGATCTTGCTGGCGCTGGGTGCGTTGACTTTGGGAGAAATCGTATACAGCTTCCTGCCCGCGTGGGAATGGATGCTGGCCGCAGCGCCGGTTGCCGGCTTCGGGTTTGGGATGGTGGAGGCCGCGATAGGATCGTTGATAATCGGATTTTTCCATGAGAACAAAGCGGTCGCCATGAGCCGGTTGGAAGTGTTCTTCGGAATCGGGGCGTTCGTGATGCCCGCCGCAGGCAGTCTGTTAATCGCGATGGGAATTTGGAAAATATCGTTTCCGATCCTGGCGGGAGTGTCGTTTGCCGTATTGCTGCTCTGGTGGTTCACCTCATTCGGCGCAATGAATAACGTACTAACCAAGCAAAATGAGGAAGCGGGGGCCGTTACAGAACACGGAACACAGGCTGCGATATCTCCGTACCGCTATGGGAGCCGGGGCTTGCCGTTATTGTTATTGATGGTGGTTTTCTTCGTGCTTTACGTAGGTATTGAGATGAGCTTGGTTAATTTTTTGCCTTCCATCCTTATTGAACATTCGGGAATGAGCAGTGCGCTTGGGACGTTGGGAGTCACTTTCTTTTGGGGTGCGATGGTTGCCGGCCGCTTAATCGCCGGGAATCTGGCTGAAAGAATGGGCTACGGACGATATTTGCTGATTCACGGTATCGGTTCGCTGCTGGTTTTGGCGTTAATCCCATTCTTCTCCGGAGTGGCGGTAAGCTATTTGTTGATTTTCGGCCTCGGTCTGTTGATGGCGGGGATATTCGCCATCGGGTTGATTTTTACCAATCATCTGCTGCCGGGTACAGCCGAACGTACGACAAGCTTGCTTATCGCGGCCGGAGGCCTCGGAGGAGCGCTGCTTCCTCTGTTGACCGGGGAGGTAATGAATTCGTATCGATCGGAAATAACACTATGGACGATGGTGCTGTTCATGGCCGCCATGATGTCCATGCTGGTCGTCTCGATTTTGTATTCGAAGAGAATCGCGAACGTTCCGTCCCGTCATGGAACCTAATTCTTTGAGACCGGAGGTACGATGGCGAACGTTCTTTTTAAAGGTACTCGGGTTTACTCCGTACCACTTCCGAAATTGGTTAATGAAGTGGTTATAGTTTTGAAAGCCGACATCGTAAGCGGCTTCGGCGGCGCTTCGGCCGGTATGCTCCAACAGCAAAGCGGCTTGCCGGATGCGCATTTTATTTAAAGAATCGATAACCGAAAGCCCGGTGTATTCTTTAAACATATGGGACAACCGGGAAGGAGACAGTCCGACGGATTTGGCCAAAGCGTCGATCCGTACGGACTGCCGCATATTTTGCGAAAGGTAATGCAAAGCCTCTTCGATCCGGGGGTCGAGTTTTTGGTTTCGTCTTTGCGCAAGAAGCATAAGTATTTCCCGCAGCGCTTCGAGACAAAGCTCGTGCCAATATTCGCCTCTTTCCCTAGAATCGGAAATGATTCTTCGGAACGCTCTGTAAGCCCGCTTTCGCACCGAGCCGGTTTCAAACGTTTGAATCGAAAGCTCCTCGACGGGCAATAGCTTCTCTTCGATGTGACGGGACGAGAAGTGCGCCCACACAAAATTCCACGATTGATTTTTTTCGGTTCCATACACATGAGGCGTGCCTGGCTTCAATAATGAAACGTCCCCGCCGGAGCATATTTTCTTGCCTCCCGGGGTTACAAAATATCCTTGTCCGGACAAGGTGAATGCGATCAACCAATCGTCCATCCCTTGAGGGCGGCTGGTAATATACGTATCATCCGTTTGAAAATGCCCCGCAATGACAATTCCATACGCTTTTCCGTCGAACTGCGACGGGAGATCGATTCTGTCCATAACACCCTCCATGCTGCCGTTATCGCGGACAACCTTCGGTTGCCTCTTGCTGCATCTCTAGCAGTTTCATAATAACGCACTTGGTTGAATAATATCCAGAGGATAGCAGAATTGTGTGATTAATTAGCATGATTGTTACTGTCACTTCTTTTCGCGTGCTCCTATACTTGAAATATACAATTTCGAAAGGAGCTAAGAAAATGTCGCATTCACTTCTCACTCTGTCCGCGGAGCAAAAAAGACAGTTTGAAACCGAAGGTTACCTCGTCGTGAAGGGGTTGTATTCCAAGGTGCAGCTGGAGGAAATCGGCCAAACATTCGAAGAGATCGGCAAACAGACGATACCGGGGTACTTTGAGCCGGATATGAGCGCAGGAGCGGCTGATCCGTTAAAGCGCTATCCCCGCGTCATGCATCCGCACCGCTTTAACGACACAGCGAAAAAATATATGCTGCACCGCCCCGTATTGGCGGTCTTGGAAGATTTATACGGGGAGCAGCCGCTCGCTGCGCAAAGCATGTTCTATTACAAACCGCCGGGTGCCAGAGGACAGGCGCTGCATCAGGATAATTTTTACTTGAAGGTCGAGCCTGGAAATTGCATTGCCGCATGGACGGCCATCGATGCGGCCGACGAAGAAAACGGCGGATTGTTGGTGGTGCCGAAAACGAACGATTATGAGATCGTTTGTCCGGAATATGCCGACGCGAAGGAATCGTTCACGACGCATTACGTCAAGCCGCCTAAGGATCAGAAAGCGGTTCCGGTCAATATGGAGCCGGGCGACGTACTGTTCTTTAATGGAAATTTAATTCACGGCTCTTACCGCAATAAGACGAAGGACCGGTTCAGAAGAGCGTTCATCTGCCACTATGCCAACGAATCCGCGACGCACATCGGCAAGCATTATCAACCGCTGTACCGGGCGGACGGTTCCGAAATAAAGTTGATCGACAACCCTGACGGAGGACCTTGCGGTGTTGAATTCGAATCGTTCTATCCCCATTGACCGAATCGCTCCGAGGCTGGAAGTGTACATGTCCTGGTGGGGCATGACCGGTCTTGAAGGAAACGAGAAGGAACGCAGTTTGGAGGAAAAGGTGGAAAAAATCGCGGAAGCGGGGTTTGACGGCATTAACGGTTTTATCCCGTCTCCGGAGGAGGAGAAGACTTGGAACCGGCTGTTGGACCGGTACGGACTAAGCTTGAGCGTGAACGCGTACCCCAGAACGGTTGCGGATATGGCTCAATTTCTAGAACGGGCGAAGGCATACGGGCGCGTCCAACATATCAATGTCCAGGTGATGGCGCCGTTCGTGGTGGATGAAAGTGCCGTGTCGCTGCTTCGCGATCTCGACCGTTTATCCCGGCAAGCGGGGATTCCCGCGTATATTGAAACGCATCGGGGAACGATCACGCAGGATTTGATAAGGACCGTCTCTTATGCCGAACGCTTCGACGCGCTAAGGCTTACGATCGATTTATCCCATTACGTCGTGGCCGGCGAGATGCACACGGTGTCGGAAGAAGCCGAGGCGCTGATCCAGAGGCTGCTTCGGCATACGCATGCATTTCATGCAAGGGTGTCGAACGGAGAGCAGGTGCAAGTGGACGTGGGGGAACACGGGGAGCACCCGATGATGCGTCACTTCGAACGCTGGTGGAGGAGCGGGATGGTTCACTGGTCGGCCTCCGCCGGATCTGGCGACGTGTTGCCGTTTGTTTGCGAGCTCGGCCCGCCGCCTTACGCCATTACCGTCGATGAATATTCGGGCCGAAAGCATGAAATAAGCGACCGCTGGAGCCAATCGCTTTACTTTATGAATGCGGCCCGCTCAATGTGGTCGCAATTACAATAACGATCCAAACAGCCTAGTAAAATACAAGATCGACCAATTGCCCGCTTGAAACGGATCAAGATAAGATAGTGTCGGCATGGCTGGGAAAATTGATCCGTGGAAAGGGGCGGTAACATCATATGCTGCATCCGTTTATGGGTATTAAGCAATTCGACAAAGCCGGAATGTCCGTTTCGGAGTCGTCGCGCAGATTGCATCGTATTGGTTTTATCGACCGGAAGCTGATGAGGATCGAAGCGGGGCACATGGTTGCGCGGCCGGAGTACGAAGTGAAGGGAGCATTGGGCCGTTTCATGTGGCAGGACGCTTCCCATTGCGACCAGCTGCGCAGCCGCTGCAAGCAGCTCAGAATGAGCCCGGCGCTATTCGATAAATCGCCGGATCGGGATTTGGAACGGTTCATGGACCGGCTGCTGGATTCGCCAAGCACGTTACACTTGTTACGGGCGTTATTCGAAGTCGTTAAGCCGGCGCAGATGGAAGCGATTCGCTCATATTTGGATTGCGCCCAACCTATTGTCGACGAGCCTACGATCCATATGTTAAAGCATCAGCTGCTGGACCGGGAGGAACAGATAGCGTGGGGGACGGAGGCAATTGAACATTTTAGACAGACTGCAACCCCTGAGGAAATACATTCGTCTTCTCGTTGGATCGCTTATCTGAACAATTTGTTATCGGCGGCAGGCGGAATTGCGGGGGATCGGGAGAAGCATGAGCCGGATCCGACTTTGTCCGTTCTGACCGAACCCTTTAATCTGCCCGTGTCCAGCACTAGAGACGAACGATTCCGAACGGCGGTTCCTAAATTCAAAGAAATCGAATTTGAAGATTCGGATGCCGGAAGATTCAAGATGATGATGTACACCCGGTTTTTCGAGATGTCGCCTGCGGAGGCGGTTGCGTGCATACATTTTAAATCGGAAGGTAAACCGTGGGAATTTTATGTGGACACCGCCCGTCACACTTGGGACGAGGTGAGACACGTATGGTTCGGCGAGGCGGCGCTTCGTTCCAAAGGCTATGATATCTACGAAAAACCGAATTGGACCGGATGGCTGGATATGACGCTGCAAATGTTCGATCCGGACGAGGCGTACACCCATTTGACGATTGCGATCGAGAAGGCGGCGATGAAGTATCCGCCGGGCAAGAAGGAAGAGTGGGAGTTTTGCCGGGATACGGTGAAGGATCCGTTGATGACGACGTTCCAAGATTTCGATTGGGCGGACGAAGTGGTGCATGCCGGATTCGGCCAACGTTGGGTTGTGGACGAATTGCATAACGGCGATGTAATACAAGCGTTGAGAGCCGCGGACGAGACGATGGAAAGAAGAAAAAAATATATGGAGCGGTTTAACGCTCCGAAATCGCCAGGCACGAACAACGGTTTTGCCGGGGGATATTGAAGCGGAAGGCGGAGGTGTTAAATGGAAAGTCTGAGTAAATACAAATTGCAGGAGAACGAAATGAGGGCAGTCGTGTCCCATACTTTCAAACAATCCTATATATCTGCCATGGAGCTTTCCGACGGATGGGCCAATATGGCCTATTCTATTTTATTGGATGACGGCAGAAGTGTTGTCCTGAAGGTCGCTCCCCCGAAAGACAGACTTCGAATGCGCTGCGAGAAGAACAATATGAGGACCGAGATTGAGGCATTAACGATCGCCGCCGATTCGGCGGAACCTTTGCCGGTGCCTCGGATCTACTCGTACGATCCTTCTTTCACGTTAATACCGGCGGAATATTTCTTTATGGAGCATATGCAAGGCACTCCCTTGAGAAAAATCAAGCCGTCGCTGTCACCCGAAGAAAAAGATGGAATCGAACGGCAGCTGGGCATTTATAACAAACGAATCAATAGCTTCAAAGGGACGACATTCGGTTATTTCAACAAGGAAGATGGCTGCAAGGAAACATGGGCCGAAGTGTTCCTGGCAATGATTGACGATGTGTTGGCCGACGGGAAAGAAGCCGGTGTCAGCTTGCCGGCGCCGTATTCCGTCATCGAGAAAGAAATTATACGGTTGTCCGATTCGATGCATGAAGTAAAGGAGGCTTGTTTGGTTCATTGGGATCTATGGGACGGAAATGTGTTTATCCACGAGGGGGAGGTCTCCGGAATCGTCGATTTTGAGCGGGCTTTTTGGGGGGAGCCGTTAATCGAGTATTATTTCGGACGGTTTGCAAATTCAGCGGCTTTCAATGACGGTTACGGAAGGAGTATAGTCACCGATTCGGAACGAAGAAGAAGGGTACTATATGACTTTTATCTGGACCTGCTGCTTGTCATTGAATGCGCTTTTCGCCAGTATGAAAATCGGAACCATATTAAATGGGCATACGAAAATTTTAATGAAGGCTTCAGGCGATTGCAGCAGGCCGATTGACACAGAATGGTGCTGTATATCAACATTCTTGCATATGATTAATCGTTGAACTTATTAAGTTTTTCACATCCGTCAACGGAGGAAGCATATGCAGTCGATCAAAGCGGTCGCGTTTGATGCGTACGGCACGTTGTTTGATGTACATTCCGTTACAGCCAAGACTGAGCGGCTGTTCCCCGGTCATGGCAAAAGGATAAGCGAAATATGGAGACAGAAGCAATTGGAATATACATGGCTGCGATCGTTAATGGGCCGCTATATAGATTTTTGGAGAGTCACGGACGATGCCTTGAAGTATGCCCTGAAAACATTAAGATTACAGGCTAACGATCGAACCAGAATCGTGCTGCTTCAAGAGTATTTAGTGTTGAAGCCGTTTCCCGAAGTGTTTTCTGTATTACAGCAATTAAAGCCCGTAACAACACTGGCCATACTATCCAACGGGACCCCCCAAATGCTGAATTCGATCGTGAACGATGCGGGATTAGGTCCGTTTTTTTCGGCTGTACTGAGCGCGGATGCAATAAAGATATATAAGCCGTATATGGGAGTCTACCAACTGTTGCCAGCCAATTTGGGATTCAGAAAAGAGGAAATCCTGTTCGTTTCGGCCAACTCGTGGGATGCGGCGGGCGCGAAAGCTTTCGGCTTGGCGGTATGCTGGGTTAACCGGAGCAATATGCCGTTCGACGAATTGGACGTGACGCCCGATCTTGTTGTAAACAACCTGGAACAATTGAAAAATATACTGCTCCGTTGACCGGCACCGTGTATTTCCCGGCGCGACTCTTCCCTACGGACGCCTATCGTCTATAATCTTCGAGCTGTCGAACAGCGGCATAAGCCGGTCGGCTTGCTGCTTCAACGCTATTCCGTCGATATGCCTGCGATCCATCAATACAAATTTCATCGAAATCCGCTCCTATTCTACATAATATGGCGGGAGCGGAGAAGAAATAGTTTTATATTTTCTGAGATTTCGTCGAATAATTTTCAAGCAAGCTCAGTTGACGCGCAATGGTTCCTTCCTGTACTGCAAGGGACTCATGCCTGTCCAACGCTTGAATTGCCTGCTAAAGTGGGACAGGAGTGCGTAGCCGAGCCGCTCCGCGATGACCGCAAGAGGAAGCTCGGGCTGTTGGATCAGCACTTTCGCTTCATACAGCTTCAATTCGGATAAATACTGCCTTGGTGGTTTATGAGGTTTACTTTTTTGGTTGAAGTTTTCTTAAAGCTTCTCTATCGCAGCCAACAAAACGTTATTGAAGTGGTCCGTGTACATATTTTTAAAAGGTTTCTGCAAATCCCGTTCCACCGTGAAATAAACGGAGACAACGTCACAGACCGGATCCACGGCTACGAAAACCCCGGCGGCCCCCCAGTGGGAGTAAGCTTCGGGAGAGAACAAGTCCCCACCATCCTTCTTCGTTCCGTTGATGCTCCAACCATATCCCCAATACGCTTCCGGAAAATACTCGTCCCGGTATTCGGAGGCGACGCCGGGTATGTGGTTGCGGGTCATTTCGCGGACGGACACGGGGCTTAAAATCCGCTTGCCATCGTACTCTCCTTGGTTCAGGAACATCTGGGCGAATATCGCGACATCCATCGCCGTCGAATAGAGCCCGCCTCCAGCCGATTCGGATTCGATGCAGGAATCATTCTCCAACCACCCCGCACAAGCGTCTTCGGGAGAACGCCTGACGATCCGGTATCGTTCGGAATGCGGCACGTTATAGAACGTATCCTTCATGCCGAGAGGTTCGAACAGATTCCGCTTCATAAATTCGGGATAAGATAACCCGCTTATCCTGCGAACGATATCCCCCAACAGCTCGTATCCGAAGCCCAAATACGCCATAACCTCCCCCGGTTTTCTTGCGAGGGGTACTCCGCAGCCTAAGTAAATCTCTCTATGAATCTCGGGATTTTCATTCTCCTCGCAAGGAGGTATAACAGCTTCTGCGGCAACCTTCCGTTTATACTCCCATAAGTCCTCCGGACGAATGCCGGAAGTATGGGTAAGTAGATGGTGGACACGAACGGCGTCTTTGCCTTCCCCTTGAAATTCCGGTATGTAATCGGCGACCGGACGGTTTAGTCCGATCAAGCCATTCTCGACGAGAATCATAATGGCGGCCGCGGTGAAAATCTTTGTTATGGAGCATAGCGGGAATAAAGCGTTTACATCCAACGGCGGCGAATCCGCCTCCGGCGTTAATTTTCCCACTGCCCGGTGCGCTACAATAACTCCTTTCCTGGCGGCGACGTAGGCTTGCGCAGGTGTAATGTTCTCAGCGAACATCCGATCTGCAAAAGCGTCTAGAGCGGCAATTCTTTGTTCCGATATCCCGGCTTCTTCCGGCGAACCGTTTCGCAGCTTCATGTGTTAGCCTCCTGGGTCCCATAATTAACCAAGGTCAGTATATCGGAAGTGTAATGTACGTACAAGTAAATTATTTTTATGAAAGTATACAAGATATTGCTATAATTATTTGAGAAGTGTCTAGGCCATGCGAGCACGGTACGATTCGGGGACAAGCCGCCGCATTCCGGGAGCATCGCTATATATAATATAAAGGCAGTCTAGTTTAATAGACTGCTTTTCTTAATTTTTGATAGAGAAAAAAATTTTCCGCTGCCACAGAAAAAGCGGTCAGAAATCGGCGGTTGCCGGCGTCCATACTGTATAGCGGAAATAGAAGGGGGCGAAGAGCAGCCAAAAATGCGGGAAACCGAGTTATTAGAGGACACGATACTGGTTGAGAAGGCGAAGGCCGGCGATGATGAAGCGTTCAATGAACTCGTGCGCCGCCACCGCAGCAAAGCGTTCGGCGTTGCGAGAAGCTACGCCCGCGATCGGCACTTGGCCGAGGATATCGTACAAGATGCGTTGATGCGTGCATTTCTTCATGTAAGCAGCCTTGAGGATGCCGAACGGTTTGTGCCATGGCTGCAGCGGATCGTACGAAACCAAGCAAACACGATGCTGCGCCGGGGAGGCCCGTTCGGCAAAGAGCGTCCGTTGGCGGAGTATATCGACAATCCTGGAACGACGGGGAACGAACCGTTAGAGGAAATCATGCAACAGGAGTTGATCGCTTCGATCAGGCAAATGGCGGATGTTCTAAAGCCGCATGAACGCCGTATCTCGGAAGCGCACTTTTATCGTCAAATGTCCCCTTCGGAGATCGCCGAGCTTCTTGGTATATCACCGGACCAAGTGTACAAGACGATCTCCCGCTCGCGGGCCAAGCTGAAGGATGCCCGATTCCGCATGCGCTTGCAAGAGTACATGCACGGCCGGAAAGAGGCGGGACAGCCGGAGAGCGTGCTGCTTTCGTTGGGCAATGAGAAAGAGCGCTGCTCCGGAAGTTCATTTGCTTTCAGCGTATTTCGGATTATGCGTCATTCATTCGGCATGGATGTATCGATACCGGAAGTAATGGGCTTGACCGGACAGGCGTTTCGGCTGAATGTGGAGGCAGGCCGAATCGATGCTTCAGGTCCTACGACATACTTTTGGGAGCCGGTGTTTGAAGCAGGGCTGCACAGCTTGGGTTTTGCAAGCAGTCATACGGGCGACGGAGGGCTGCCGCCATCGCCATACGCGCTATCCCTCGCACTCACGCATATTCAAAAATCGGCAGCATCGGGACGGCCGGTTATCGCATGGGATGTATTCGCGCCGGAGTTCGATTTGATTACCGGTTACGATGATAACGAGATGAATGTCATTGCGGACAACGGCAAGAAACGAAAGACAATCCCATACGAGCAATTGGGCCGCGGCGGATCGGGAGGTTTGTTCGTATGCTCGATTGACCGGGTGGAACCGGTGCCGTTTGAGGAAGCTTTGCGGCGAGCGTTAAGGCATATCCGCCATCATTCGCTTGGCGAGCTTGGTTTTATCGGATACACAAGCGGACTTGCCGCTTACCAAATGTGGATTCGGGCGTTCGATAACGGTGCGGTCGATGAATTGGGCAATGCTTATACGGCGTCTGTGGCGGCCGATGCCCGAAAGCACGCCGTACAATTTCTGCAAATCGTTCAGCGGAAGCTCTCGGGTATGAACGCCCGGTTCGCGCGGCATGCGGAAGAATACTATCGGGATGCGGCGGACTTTTTGCGCAGGATATCAGAGCTCTTTCCGTTTCCGGGTGGCGGAGCCGCCCACGATCCGGTGCTTCGCAAACAGGCGGTTTGGCTGCTGAAAGAGGCATATGAAGCGGAAGCGAAAGGTTTGGATTGGCTTGAAAAGCTGTCGCAACAACTCGAAAATCAACGCGACTAGAAAGGCGGAATATCAATGAATATGGCAAAAGGGCTCAGCGCGGAAGCTCAACAGCTGCATATGCCGATACAATGCGAAGGGAAAGCCGGATATTTGATTGCGGATGCCGCATGCAAGGCGCGGATGGAACCGGACGGAGGAATGTCCCTTACGAACGATGATGACCGATATTTCGCATGGTCGGACAGGGAATACCGAACACCGTTATTAATCGAAGCAACGGTAAAAACGGATTCTACCAACATCCGGATGAAATATGGCGCGAAAGGGAACCTGATATTCAATTGGGAGGTTCAGCCGGATACATTAATTTTGTCCAACCCGGCGACCAATCAGGAAAATCGGGCAAAGCGCGCCGGAACCGTGCCTATCGATTCGTGGGTGCAAGTAAGATGGTTGATAGACGAAGGACGGATGTCTGTAGTGGTGGATCATGTGGAACGTTTTGCGATGAAGGGTAATTTTGCGGGTATGAGTGAAAAGGTGGCGATCGGCGCGGCTTGGGGGTCAAGGGTAACAGTCAAGAGCGTTCGTGTCGTTGAACTGCCAGGCGGAAAAGCAGCGCCCGAAGGCGTACGCATGCTGCACGGGTTAGTGCCGGACGGACAAGCGCCGGGTGTACTCGGTTGCCTCAGAGGAGTGCTGCATTATTGGAACCGTTACATTCCCGATCCGCGCTTTTTCGCGCTTGCAGGGGGTGCCGGCGCACTCATGATCGGAGGGGAGCGGATTTGGGGGGAGCAACTGCTTGAGGAACATGCTTCAACGATCGGAATCGTTCCGGAACGGCTGGGAGCGGTCGGCAGCCTGACAGCCGAGATCCGAAAATCGATCGATGACGGATGCCCCTGTCTTATGTTTGATGCGGAGGTTGCGGATTTCGTACTCATTGCAGGCTATAACGAAACGGGATGTATCGTTCGCTCCGCCGATCTCGAAGCTGTGCGCCATTGGGACGGTTTCAGGAACCGCGATCAGACGGCCGTTTACCGGTTAACGCCGGGGGTGGAAAGGGATGCGTTCCGTTCGCTGGTTGATATGATGGTTCGTCCGTTGCCGCCGGATCCGGGAGTTGCCGCGCTTGATGCGTGCATACATAATGTGGAAACCGGCAATTACGAAGTCGGCGCTCTTGCGTATTTGGCCGCATTTTGGTCAAAGTGCCGTTTGCATTCATCCGAGTTTCTTTATGAGACGAGCGGAATGTCGGGAAGCGCCGCTTCTTTACTGCTTGAGGCGGCAGAGTGCATGCGATCGTCGGGCAATGCGTTGGAACGGTTGCATCAGGCGGTTGGGGAGAAAGATGCGGCTGCAGCTTTATTAAAAGAAATACGTCAGGCAGAGCAGCAAAAGGAAACACTGCTATGCAAGGCGGTTGATCTATTGAAACAGAGAAAGGAGCTTCTTTCTTATCGGTTCACAGGTCTTCATATGTCTCATGCCGGGGCTTTAAGAGCGTGCTTGGATGTTCTTCCGGCCGAACCGGTCACCAATGCATGGCTTTATGGCGCGACCGGATATGCATTTGTCATGGCTCTGGATGAACATATAACGAACCGGGGGCCGACTTTCGGATTGCCGTACGGGCATCTTCACCGGCTCGCCGCGAATATCGGGCTTAAAATCAACGGCATTCGCGTGTATACGGATTCACACGATCATCATCAATGGCGGTCAAGAGCAATACAAGGTATCCGCCAGGCGATCGATGCCGGATTGCCTTGCTTCGGACAAGGGCTGGCCGAAACGAGCGAAACGGAAGTGCTTCACGGTTATGAACCGCAAGGATATCTTACACACGGGTGGCACCAACGGGGATTGCCGATTCCGTGGGAAGCTTTGGGTATGGCTTATTGTCCGTGCGTTCCATGCTCCGGCAGAAGAAAAGAACAATTCGGCGAAAATGTCGACGTGCAATCAGGCTTTATTAGCGTTCATTGGGCTGAGGCGGTGCAAGCATCGGATGCGGAATCTACGGTGAGGCAGGCATTTTCGTATATATTAGAACAAAACTCCGGGAGCCCGGGGACATCCCTGCCCGGTTACTTGTATGGCACGGACGCTTACGAGCATTGGATCCGTGTCGTTAAGGAAGGCAATGCGGTCGGTTTCTATGTCGGTTATTTATGCGATACGTGGCGGGAGTGCAGGTCTTATGCGGCTCCGTTTTTGCGGGAGGCCGCGTCGAAGCTGGACCCCGATTGGACGGAAGCGTTGGAGGAAGCTGCCCGTTATTACGACGCATCGGCAAGCAAATGGAAACGGCTCAACGAATTGTACCCGTGGATGCAGCCGCGCAGCAAGGTCGTTGACGTGGATAAGAGGATGCAAACCGTAGAGTTGTTGGAAGGAATTATGGCGTCGGAACAAGCCGGTATGCGAATCATAGAGGAGATTTATCGCAAAATATAAGGTCGGCGGTCGCCGTCGTCCGAATTAAATTCTTGTAATCCAAGATGATTTTACTATAAAAATATCCAACTTCATTTGGTGTCACCTCGCATATGTGTCATTGTACCCCCTTTTTTTTTGGATATGGCGAACTATTTAAACGAACGAACCTCCAAAACCCACTGATATGGTGGGAATGGAGGTTCTCTTTACTCCAAACGCAGATTGGAAGGGTCAAAAAGTGACCTTATCGCAGCACTTAGGATCACTTTTTGACCTTATCAGATCCTGAAAAACAGGAATAAGGGTGATGAAGCGGTTATAAGGTCAATTTTTGACCCTATCCGGCCGGTGACCCATGCGTCGAATGCTTATAGGCTCAAAAAGTGACCTTATGAAAGCACATAGGGTCATTTTTTGAACCTATCGTAGTCGCAGATGATCAAAGCTGCCGCAGCGCCAACAACTCCCAAGGTTGCATCTCGATTCGAACTTGTTGGAGATCATGAAGAAACGCATACGAGGCTTCGAAATAAGATACAAATCGGAACGCCGCCGCTCCGCACGTAAAATGCGAAGGACGGCGTTTCTTTGCGGTGAAAATTGCGTTCTAAATCCTCTTCATTGCGACAAGATATCAACATTTTTACTCAACCTTTTGCCACTTTCATTCGCCGTTTCTGTGTACAATGATCGCATGATTCGTGGAATATCGGAAAATCCGGAGTGTAGCGGCCGTTATAGAATCTTATTTGAAGGAGAAAAACTATGAAAATCAACAACCCGGTTTTAAAAGGTTTCAATCCCGACGCATCGATGATCCGGGTGGGGGATGATTACTACATTGCGACTTCCACGTTCGAGTGGTTCCCCGGAGTGCGTATTCATCATTCCCGGGATTTAGTCCATTGGCGGCTGCTGACGTACCCGCTCGACCGTGTTTCCCAACTGGATCTTCGGGGAATTCAAAGCTCGGGCGGCATATGGGCGCCGGCTTTGTCGTACGACAACGGCACGTTTTATTTGATGATTACGATTGTGACCAACCGTAAAGGCGTCTACAAAGATTTGCACAACTATCTGCTCACCGCTTCGGATATATGCGGTCCATGGTCCGAACCGGTATACTTGAACAGCAGCGGCTTCGATCCGTTCCTGTTTCACGATGACGACGGGCGGAAATGGCTGCTTAACATGCGGTGGGATTTCCGGAAAGGCCGCAACCGGTTTTCCGGCATCGTCATGCAGGAATATTGTCCCGAGTTAAGAAAGCTTATCGGCCCGGTCAAAGATATTTGCAAAGGGACGGACATCGGCGTCACCGAAGGACCGAACATGTTCAAGAGGAACGGCTATTACTATTTGCTGCTGGCTGAAGGAGGCACCGGTTTCAACCATGCCGCTACGCTCGCGCGTTCCCGCAGCCTGGAAGGGCCGTACGAGTTCGATCCGGAATATCCGTTGATCACAACCGTCGATCATCCGGAGCATCCGCTGCAGAAAGCGGGCCACGGCGCGCTCGTCGAGACGCAAAACGGCGAATGGTACATGTCTTACATATGCGCCCGGCCGCTTCCCGAACGACGGTTATGTCCGCTTGGAAGGGAGACGTCTCTCATTAAGGTGGAGTGGACGGAGGACGGCTGGCTGCGTATTGCCGGAGGCGGCAGGCTTCCGCACCTGACCGTGCTTGCTCCAGATTTGCCGCCGCATCCGTTCGAAGAGCTCCCGGAAAGGGAAGACTTCGACGGAAGCGGAAGCTCGCTCGGCATACAGTTCCAGACGCTGCGGATTCCAGCCGACGACAGCTGGCTAAGTCTGGAGGAACGGCCGGGTTATTTGAGGCTGTACGGCCAAGAATCACTGTGCTCTTGGCATAGGCAAAGCATGGTGGCTCGCAGCCTTCAGCATTACCGGTGCGAAGTTGAAACGTGCGTGGAATTCGAGCCGGACAATTATATGCAGATGGCAGGGCTTGTTTGTTACTACGACGAATCGGATCATTTCTATTTGCGGATCAGCCATGACGAACAACACGGCAAACACATAGCGATTATTGTTACCGATCAAGGCCGTTATGACGAACAGGAAGGAGCGTTAATCGATATAAACGGCTGGGACCGCAGTTATTTGAAAGTGGCAATCGACTTCGATCTGGTGCAATTCTACTGTTCGAAAGACGGGGAAGAATGGACCGCGGTCGGGTCGCCGCTGGATTTGGGGCAATTGTCGGATGAATACGAGGGCAAGCTCGGGTTTACCGGCACGTTCGTCGGCATGTGCGTTCAGGATTTATCAGGCACGCGCAAGCATGCGGATTTTGATTATTTCCAATATCGGGCAATCGAGTAGCCGGCTGCGCTTTGCAACCGGCTTTTCTTTTTCATCTAATTGAAGTTTTTCTAATCACAAGCGGCAATCCGCCGATGACGAATAAATATCTTGCATCGATCACTTTTTTCATCAACGCTGCGATTCTTCCTTTGATCTTGATTGTTTTCAATAGACCCACCGCTTCGCCTTTACCTAAAGAAGCTACCGTTCCTTTGTAGTCATACACGAATGGTTCAAGAGGTTCGTTGCGAGTTATATAAACCAAGTTGCGTGCCACATTACAAGCTTGCTGTACCGCAATTTGCGCATTCGCGGGGAAAGGCCTCCCGTCCGGGTCAAAAACGACAGCACAGTCTCCGGTTACAAACACATTACGATATTGCAGGGAACGGAGATACGGATCCACCTTTACGCGGCCTCGAATCGTTTCAAATCCGGACTGCTCAAGAAGCCGGTTGCCGCGGATGCCGCCCGACCAAATGACCGTTCCTGCTTTGATGAATTCGCCGTCCGCCAACATAACTCCTTCGTCCGTACACTGTTTGATCGGGGAAGACAGCTTATAAATAACACCTTTGCGGCGAAGCACATCCATACCGTATTCAACCAGATCGCCAGGCAGTCCCGGAGGCAAAGCGTGAGGGGCGGCTTCCACATTATATATTTTCACGATCGAAGGATCGACGCCAAAATCCTCGCACAGAACAGGGATGCGGTCGGCCAGCTCTCCGACAAACTCGGTGCCTGTAAAACCCGCCCCTCCGACAACGAAAGTCAAATAATCGGTACGGCTTGGGTTAACCTTGTATTTTGCAAACATGTATTTGATATGCTGATGAATCAAGCGGACGCTGTTGATGCTCCTGATCGTCATCGCATGCTCTTCCAACCCGGGAATGCCGAACGTTTCCGTCTCGCTGCCTAATCCGGCAACCAGATAATCATACGACAGCACTCTGTCCTCCAAAACTACTTCCTTCTGTTCGGGTTTGATTTGCACAACGGTTGATTTAATGAAATTTATTTTTTCTTCATTGATCAGTTCCGAGATTTTCACGCGGGCATTTTCGTGATGATCCGTACCTGCGGCCGGCATATGCAAATGAGTGGTGATGTAATGGTAATCGTGTTTATTGACCAAAGTCACCTCCGCTTCGTTGTTTTTAAGATGCCGCTGAAGCTTGATCGCGGTAACGAGACCTCCGTAACCGGCTCCAATAATGACAATCTTCAGTGCTGTAGTCATCAAATCATCCCCTTAAGATTGTTTGTGAAAAAATGCACATGAAACATCAAAAAAATAAAGTCGGTTCCACTTTCAGCTGTGAAATAAATCACAACCAACTCTTGTTTCCAGTATATTGCAAAGTTCTCGCATTGTAAATGTAAAATGCCTAGAAAGATTTAAAAAGTAATCTGATGGACCACGATTAGTACCAAAGGGCCTATTCTAATGCGCCGGGACTAGTAAATATTACTTTAGAAAGCAGCTAACAAGAATCGTCCTTTTGCAGGATATTACCACAATTGTAAATTGCCGATGATAAAAGTATAACGCTGTAACGAGTTGAATGAATCTCTCGATAGTTGTAAAAGGCAAAACCGGTGAAAGCCGGTGACGCAAAGCTACAGGGGCTAAAGTGCACAATAGTCACTATGCCAGCCAGCTGCCAAAGCTGCGGGATTTTATGCCCCTTTTTTGGTAAAAGGGGTAAACCGATCCTAAATTAGGGTCGGTTGTTTTTATTGGTCGAAAATACCAAGTTCCCTCTCTTACCAATCGTTGAAATAGTATATGTTTTTGTTGTCAAAGGAAATAGTTTCATGGGTGCTTGCCCTTTATAGTATTAAGTAAGACAGACGAAAGGGGAGAAGCATCCATGAACCGGCCCGGTTTTAGGAAAAATGTTGTGAAATACCGTACCATGCTGCTGATGCTGACACCGGGCGTTTTGCTGACATTTGTATTTGCGTACGTGCCGATGCCGGGGGTTATTCTAGCCTTCAAAAATTACAACTACAGCGGCGGCATCTTCGGAAGCCCATGGAGCGGCTTGGATAATTTTCGTTACTTTTTCACATCGGGAGACGCCTGGCGAGTGACAAGGAATACCGGTCTGTACAACATCGCGTTTATCGTGGTGAATAATTTGCTGCAGATCACTGTGGCGATTCTAATGTTTGAACTGTCCAAGAAGTGGTTTCGGAAGATCGCGCAAACGCTGTTGTTTCTGCCGTATTTTATTTCTTGGGTCGTGGTCGGCGCGATCGCTTACAATTTCTTGAGTTACAAGTTCGGATTGTTGAATAGCACATTGAGAATATTCGGCATTGAATCGATTGACGTCTATAATACCCCTGCGTATTGGCCGTTCCTCTTGGTCTTCATCATGGCCTGGAAGACAGTGGGCTATGGGTCGATCCTGTACCTGGCGGCCATCACCGGCATAGATACGGAGATGTACGAAGCGGCCGAGATCGACGGTGCGAATGTATGGCAGCGCATTATGAAAATCACGGTGCCCAGCTTGTATCCGACGATCATCATCTTGATTTTGCTGGCGCTTGGGAATATCTTCCGCGGGGATTTCGGATTGTTTTACAACGTGGTCGGCAACAACGGGTTGTTGTTCGGGACCACCGACGTCATCGACACCTATGTATTCCGATCGCTCATGGTGGCCAATGATATCGGCATCTCCGCGGCGGCGGGATTTTACCAATCCATTCTCGGATTTTTCACGGTAATCACGGCCAATTACTTGGTACGCAAATATAACAAAGATTATGCGTTGTTCTAAATGGGACAGGGAGGAGAACGGATGCAACGCGAGATTAATCCATTGGAGCTGAATCGTCGCAGGATAAGGGTTAGGCGATCAGACGTCATGATTCTGAACATCATCGGCTACACCTTCTTGACTATCATTGCCGCAGCCTGCTTTCTGCCTTTCTTGCTGGTGCTGTCTTCTTCTCTCACGGCGGAGAAAGCGATTTTGACGGAAGGTTACCGATTGATTCCGAGTGTTTGGTCGTTGGAATCGTATCGGCTGATGTTCCAGATGCCCGGCAAAATCATCAACGCTTATATGATCACAATCATTGTGACGGTGATCGGGACGGCCCTCAGCTTGTTCTTGATGTCGATGACGGCATATGTCTTGCAGCGTAAAGATTTCAAGTGGCGCAATCACTTCGCCTTTTACTTTTTCTTCACCACGTTGTTCAGCGGAGGGTTGGTTCCTTTTTATATCCTTGTCAACAACTATCTGCAATTGCAGGACACGATTGCCGTCCAGATTCTGCCTATGGTAATCAATGTGTTTTATATCATCGTCATGAAGGCGTTTATCAGCAGCAGCATTCCGATGGAAATTACGGAATCGGCGAAGATCGACGGTGCGGGCGATTTCACGATCTATGCCCGCTTGATCCTCCCGCTGTCCAAACCCGCATTGGCGAGTATCGGATTGCTTACCGCTTTATCGTACTGGAACGACTGGTACCTTCCGCTTCTGTTCATCAGCGACCAGGACTTGATTCCAATGCAATATTATCTGTACAAGACGCTGATCAATTTTCAAGAATTGCAGAATGCAATGGTCGGATCGGGTCAGGTGATCCACTCCACCGATGTGCCTGTGGAAAGCATGAAGATGGGCATGACGATCATTGCCGCCGGTCCGATCATGCTGGCTTATCCGTTTATCCAGCGTTATTTTATTCAAGGTTTGACGATTGGAGCTGTCAAAGGATAGCTTCGGGGGGAATCCCGGTTATCGATAGAATTCAATTACTTGACTAAGGGGGAAGCAAAGCATGAAAGTTAAAAGGTTGTCGATTCTGTTGATCCTTGTTCTCGCATTGACGATGGTACTCAGTGCGTGCCAGGGGAACGGAAACGGAGACGGCGGAACAGCCAATTCAGAGACCAATAGTACTGAAAACTCTTCGGAAACGGAAGAAGCGAAAGACGAAGAAAGCGGCGGGCTGGAGTACCAAGAGTTAAAGATGGTGCTGTTGGGCGGCAAACCGGCCGATTTCGACACGGTTTGGGCCGAGGTCAACAACAAATTCAAGGAAAAGATCAACGCCACGGTAAATGTACAGTTCCTAGACTGGTCCGACTGGACGCAAAGGTACCCGCTGATGTTTGCCGCCAACGACGATTTTGATTTGGTGTACACGGCGAACTGGGCCTTTTACAGCGATCAAGCGTTAAAGGGAGGGTTTCTGGAGCTCACGGACGACATGATCCAGCAGTATGCGCCGCAGGTGTGGGCCGATATGCCGGAAGTGGCTTGGGGTCAGGCGAAAGTCAAAGGCAAGCTGTACATGGTCCCGAATAACAACCAGCGGGAATACTTGAGCAAGCTGGTCATGATTCGCGATGACTTGCGGGCAAAGTACAACCTTTCGCCTGTTACGGACTCGGCATCGTTGAAGGATTATCTGATCACGGTAGCCCAGAAAGAAAAAGATTTGATCGCATTCAAGTCCTCGCCTCCGGGCAAAGGTCAATTCAACGCGCTTGATGAAGTGTTGCTCTTGGGGGAAAACAACTGGAGACTTGTCGATCCTACGTTACCCTTGGCGTACAATATAGAAGATCCCAAAGGTCAATTATTTAACATTTATGAAACGCCGGAATTCCAACAACTTATGATTTATTATAAGGAACTTGCGGAACAAGGGGTATGGTCGAAGGATATCTTGAACAACAAGTTCGACGCTTGGAATGACTTCAAGGCCGGCACGAATGCCATGTTGACACACAATCTCGGCACGTTGGGCAGCAATATGGAAATTATACGAAAAGATTACACTCAATTTGAAGTAGCGCTCGCCGATGTGACGCCGGACGCTAAGCGGGCGGTCGCCGTCTCGACGCAAAACGGCATGGCGATCCACGCTACTTCGAAAAAATGGGAGCGCGCCCTGATGGTGATCGATCTCTTGCACAGCGATCGGGAAATTCATGATCTGACCATGTACGGCATCGCAGACAAACACTATATTCCTGTCGGAGACGATAAGATGAAGCCGGGGCCGGATAAAGCCAACTACGGTATTTCCTCTTGGGGCTGGAATTCGCCGCTGAATCGCCAGAATGAGGGCCACCCGCAGGACGCCCTGGACTTAGAAAAGAAGTGGGCTGACCAATTGTATCACTGGCCGCTCGAAACCTTCGTGTTCGACATCAGTGAGATCAAAACGGAGGCATCCAATATCGCTCAGGCTATGATCCGTTACGGAGCTCCTTTGGAATACGGGTTAATTGATGACCTGGACAAGGGAAGAAAAGATTTGATCAGTCAAGTCAAAGCGGCAGGTCTGGATAAGGTTCAACAGATCGCTCAAAAACAGATCGACGATTTTCTAGCCGCGCAACCATAAAAAAAGAGGGACCTTCCTTTCTAATGGAAGGCCCCTCTTGGCCGTTTGGCTGTATGGTATGATAGATCTGGGGGAGGAGGTCATTGAGCATGAGTAGGAGAAACCTATGGACAAGCGGAGGCTAAGCGTAAACGTGCATATTCCGTATTCGTATAAGTTGATGGTGCCTTATTTATTGCTCGTCCTGCTGACCGATCTCTGGATCGGTTTTTATTCCTATTCCAGCCTGATTCAATCGAGGACGGAGATGGCCGAGACCAACCTTCGGACAAGCCTTCAGCAAACGAGAAGCCAGTTTGAATTTCAAATGGGAGAAATCCAGCGCATCTCCAATTCACTGTTCAAGGATCGCAGCTTCAATCAATCCTTGGAGACGCAAGGGAATTCTCATGAAATTTTTCTTGTGATGCTCGATCGGATCATCCCCTCCTTGGAGTCGCCGCTCCAGCAGTTCGGCAACCGTATCCAACTGGCCATTTATCCGCTGAATCCTGCCATTATGAAAGTCTATGGCAATGATTTACTGCAAAAGCCGATCAAAAACAGCGATTATTTCATCGTCCCCGCGGATGAGGTCAAAAACACCGACTGGTATGCGGCTCTCGTAAGCGGCGGTATGGATGGCCGCTGGGTTCAGATCGAAGCGGATAGAAAGCTGGGAAATATATCTTATGTTCATCGCCTCATCTCCTACCAGGACTATCAGACGGTCATCGGCTATGTTCGGATCGTGATCCGGCTGGATGACCTTCTGAGCAATTTCGATGCCTTTCCCTTGGACCAGGGAATCTCATTAAGTCTTGTGGACGATTCGACCGGGATAACCCTCTACCAGAGAGGCGAGGAAATCCGGAATACCCGCGACACGCCGCTTATCTTGAAAGAGATGATTCCCGGAACGACCTTTTTCATCAAAGTGACGGTCCCCGAAGCATATCTGAATAAAGATTCGCGAGAGCTTCAAAAAAGGATTGCCGCCGTATGCACCGTCAGTTTCCTGATCATGACGGCGATCGGGCTGTTCGTAGCCCGCCTCTCCGGGCGCAATATGCGTCACATCGTGAAACAGATTCATTCCTTTCAACAAGGGGATTTCGGAAAGAGAATCCGGATCTCTGAGAATGACGAGTTTGGACAGATCGCCGAAGCATTCAATGCGATGGCCGGGAATATTCAGGAATTGATCGACAGCGTATATAGGGAAGGGCTTCGCAAAAAACAAGCCGAATTGGAAGCGCTTCAAGCACAGATCAATCCTCATTTTCTGTATAATACGCTTTCCTCCATCATCAGTCTGGCGAATATGGGAGAAATCCCGAAAGTGACGGATATGGTCCGTAAGTTGACGTTATTTTATCGGCTGTCCCTAAATGAAGGCGAAGTCGAGATCGCATTGGAAAAAGAATTGGAACAGGTCAAAGCTTATATTGACATTCAGCGTACGAAATACGAGGACGCGTTCACCGTTTGTTACGACATCGAACCGGACATCCTATCTTGTTCCGTCATTAAGCTGATCCTGCAACCCTTTGTTGAAAATATTTTCAAGCACGCTTGGTTCGGAGAATCAATCGCCGTAGTCATCAGGGGAAGAAGGACCGGGGATCAGATCGAGTTGAAAGTCATCGATAACGGGATTGGCATTCACAGGGGTGTGCAACAGGTGCATGAAGCCGGACAACGTGCGGGAGGTTGCGGGGTAAAAAACGTAGATGAACGAATTAAGCTGAGATACGGCAAGGAATACGGGGTCAGCATCGCGAGCATCTATGGTGCCGGAACAACGGCGCGCATTTTGCTGCCTGCCGTGATTTCTACCAGGGATAATCCGCGACCTGATCATCAAACATGGAAAGGGGAAGAAGAGCATGGCCTTCAGCGTTCTGCTGGTCGACGATGAGAGCATCGATCTGAAGTGGATGAAAGAGCGTATACAGCGCTTTGATCTGCCCTTGCGTGCAGCGTCAGCCGTAACTTCACCTTTCGCCGCTTTGGACGTGCTGCAACGCGAGAGGATCGACATCGTTTTGTCCGATATTCGCATGCCGATTCTTTCCGGAATTGAGTTCGCGCGGAAAGCGAAGGAGATCCTTCCGAACGTAAAGATCGTGTTTATTAGCGGGCACCAAGATTTTGAGAATGCGCGGGAGGCAATCCACATGGGGGCTTCCGGTTATTTGCTCAAGCCGGTGGATGACAGCGAGCTGCGCGACATGTTGAGGAATGTATGCGAGCAAATCGAAAGGGAGCAAGAGGGACAGCGATCGGTATCGGAAGCTCTGTCGCTTGTCAACCGGGAGTTGCTACTACGCTGGTTGAACGAACTCGCTCCGAGTCCGGTGGACTGGCATCTGCGGGGTTTTCTCGACCCGCTGCTGAAGAGCGGGTGCGTCGCGTCGCTGATCGAGATCGACGATCTGGAGTGGAAATTCCGGAAGGAAGAAGAACGCCGAATGCTGGCCTGCAACATAGCGAAATTTGTGGATAAGTTTGCTTCGGACCATCATTTGGGTATGGTTGCCCGGGTCGTCGGAGATCGGTTCCTTGTATTGTCATCCGTCCCGGAGAAGCGATTCATCCTGTTATTGCAGGAACTCATCGCTCAGGTGAATCGAACCTTCAAGGCAACGATAACGGTGGGCATGGGGGATGAGGCGAAAAGCCCCGACCTGCTGCACGCCTCCTATCGCAAGGCGCAAGCTGCGCTGGGCGCAAAGTGGCTGCTGGGCAAGAACCGCCTCGTTCGCGAGTCGCCCGCGCCGAGCTCGGAGCAGGCAGATACGCCGAAATACAATATCACGGCGGAGAAACTGTTGCAGGCCATCTTGGCATACGATCTTGTAACCATAGACGATTGCCTCCTGCAGCTTTTCCAACCGGCTTTCTCCTCATCCCATCGAAATGACGTATACGATCTTATTATCCGGCTGACCTCGAAACTTCATGCCGATTTGCTTCCAATGAACGTAAACTTGTATGAAATTGTCCGATGGGAATCGCATCAGCCTGGGGTGTTGTTTGAATTCGAGACGTTGGAGGATGTATTGTCCTGGTTGAGGAAGAGGTTCTTCGAGTTATCCGAGCTTCTATATCGCAAGAATCAGAACCAGAAACGGAAGCTGATCGATGACGTGATCCGCCATGTGACGGAACAAGGCGATTGCATGCTGACTCTCAAGGAAGTGGCGGACCATTTCAACTTCACTCCGAATTACCTGGGGCAATTGTTCAAGGAGGAGGCCGGCATGCGATTCACCGATTTTCTTCAGGAATGGCGGATGAAAAGAGTTTGCGCTTTGTTGAGAGACCCTTCCATGAAAATATATGAAGTGGCGGATCGAGCGGGATACAAGAACATGATCCATTTCAATCGGCATTTCAAACTATCGTCCGGAATGACGCCGAGCGAGTACAGAAAAAAACACAGGATCTGAGAATGATTTCAAACGAGCCGATGGGGCACCTTCGAGGAGGAGACAGGATGAACGGAAGATTTCACGAAACCTTCGATTGGAACTGGAAGTTTTATCTGGGTGACGCCAAGGGGGCGGAAGAGCCGGATTATAGCGACGGGCTATGGCGCGATTTAAGCGTTCCTCATGATTGGAGCGTGGAGGGCGAGTTTGATGAGAATCATCCGTCAGGCGGGGATGGCGGTTATGTGCAAGCGGGGATTGGCTGGTACCGGAAATCGTTTGCCATACCGGCGGAGTGGCACTCGCGAAAAGTAACGATCATGTTCGACGGAGTATACATGAACAGCGATGTCTGGATCAACGGACGTCATCTTGGCCGGTATCCGTTCGGGTACGTAGGATTTGAATACGACTTGTCACCCTATTTGAACTACGGGGGGAACAATGTGATCGCGGTCCGCGTGGATAATAGCGATCAGCCCAATTCCCGATGGTTTACCGGTTCCGGGATCTACCGGCATACGTGGCTTAAGGCTACCGACAAGCTTCACATCCCGTCATGGGGGGTATACGTCAAGACGCCGGTCATCAACGACGCTAACGCTGCGGTAGAGGTGCAGACGAAAATCGCAAACGAACGCGATCAAGAGGGAAAGGCCACGCTCTTTTCGGAGATTATCGCACCCGACGGCGAGATTGCGGCTGTTCATGAATTGCAATTGGACATGGCTTCCGGTGAAACAAGCGAGATCACCCAATGCCTGCAGGTGACGAAGCCTGCATTGTGGTCCGTCGAAACCCCGGTGCTATATACGTTACGTACGTCGTTGGTTCAGAATGGCGTTGTCCTCGATGAGACGGAGACGGCTTTCGGCATACGCAAGGCCGAGTTCGACAAGGATCGCGGCTTCTTGTTGAACGGCAAGCAAGTGAAAATCAACGGCGTCTGCTTGCACCATGACGGCGGAGCTGTCGGCGCAGCCGTGCCGGAGCGGGTATGGGAGAGACGCTTGGAGATCTTGAAGGCGATGGGCTGCAACGGGATCCGCATGAGCCATAATCCGCCGGCGCCGGAGCTTCTCGAACTTTGCGACAGCATGGGCTTCCTGGTCATGGACGAGGCTTTCGACGAGTGGACGATCACAAAGCACAAGAATCGCAAAGCGGAAGTGCACGGCTACTACGAATATTTCGATGAGTGGTCCGAGCGAGACCTGGTGATGATGCTGCGCCGCGACCGCAATCATCCGTCTATCGTCATCTGGAGCATCGGCAACGAGATTCCGGAACAGAAGGTGCCGGATGGCTGGAAGATTGCCAAGAGGCTCATCGAGATCTGCCGTAGAGAGGATCCCACGCGACCGGTCACCGTCGCTTGCGACAACATCGAGGCGGAACCGATCCCGGCATATCAGGAGTTCTTGGATGTACTCGATGTCGTAGGCTACAACTATGTAAACCGTTGGCGCACCCGTACGGAAACCTACTACGCCGACGACCGCCACCGCTACCCGAACCGCGCGTTGATCGGCAGCGAGAACACGGGCATCGGCGGAGTCAGAGGCGACTACTTATTGGAGTTGCCTGAGAAAACGCGATGGTATGGTACGTACGCGACTCGAATGATTGCTGCCGAACAACTGTGGAAATTTACCCGTATGCACGATTTTGT
The DNA here is from genome assembly GCF_016482785.1 of Paenibacillus alkalitolerans. Taxonomy (GTDB): domain Bacteria; phylum Bacillota; class Bacilli; order Paenibacillales; family YIM-B00363; genus Paenibacillus_AE; species Paenibacillus_AE alkalitolerans. Next base: position 185,817 of record NZ_JAEMXM010000005.1, read on the forward strand.
ATCCGGAGATTTCATGTGGACCGGAATCGACTACATCGGAGAAACCAGATGGCCGAATAAGAATGCCAGCTTCGGCGTCATCGACACCTGCGGGTTTCCGAAGGACGGCTACTTTTTCTATCAAAGCCAATGGACAACAAAGCCAATGGCATATGTGTTCCCGCACTGGAATTGGCAGGGGAGGGAAGGCAAGGTCATTCCGGTTCTCTGCTATACGAATTGCGACAAGGCTGAATTGTTCGTCAACGGAAAGTCCTTCGGCGTCAAGGCGTATGAATTCCCGCGTCAAGGAATGTCGAAGGAATGGGCGCATTACGAGAAGACCCCTGTGCACGTCACGACGGCGGATCTTCATTTGTCATGGGATGTGCCCTATGAGGCAGGTGAGTTGAAGCTTGTCGGCTATTCGAGAGACGGCGACGTCATGGTGAAGACGTGCGTGTCGACGACAGGCGCACCGGCAGCGATTGAAGTGATGCCGGACCGCGACGTCATCGATGCCGATGGTCGCGATGTAACCCACTTTGTCGTTCGTGTGGTGGACGCCGCCGGAAGAGTCGTCCCGACATCGGACACAGCGTTAACTTTCCATGTGGAAGGGGATGGCGCGCTGATCGGCGTTGACAGCGGAAAACCAGACAGCCACGAGAGCTACAAATCGAACGTTCGCAAGGCGTTCAATGGGATGGCGCTGGCGATCGTGCAATCGACGCCCAATCCGGGGCAAATCCGGGTGAAGGTTGAAGCAGAAGGTCTTGGTTCGGTTGTCATATATGTATTGACGAAATGATGTGTGGAGGAAATCAAGTAAAGGTCCGGATCGGGGATATTCATCGCTGGCAGCGATGAGGTCAGTGGTTCGATCCCCCTAGGCTCCATATTAACAAAACGGACATCCATCGGATGTCCGTCAGCCTGTTGAGAAACCCTCAACAGGCTATTTTAATCTTCAAATACTTTAACAATTCACCGCGTTAATATGATATAATTAGTTAATACTATGAAGGCGGTGGTTCTTGTGCTTCGTTCCAATTCCAATGTGCAAAACCAGTATGAATTCGTCTGTATTGAAGATCTTGTTCTTCCAAATCATCCTCTTCGTAAAATACAAAAACATATCGACTTTTCATTTATTCTCGATCTCGTCCGCCCCTATTACTGTGAGGATAACGGTCGTCCGTCAGCTGATCCGGTTATGCTCTTTAAAATGCTGTTTATTGGTTATCTTTTCGGAATACGATCGGAGCGGCAACTGGAAATCGAAGTCCACTCCAATAACGCCTATCGCTGGTTCCTTGGCCTTGGCCTGAGAGATCGTGTGCCGGATCATAGTACACTCAGTTATTTCCGTGATCGTCTTCGGGAGGGAGACGTGTTTCAGAACATATTTGACGAAGTGATATGGCTGGCGATCAATCATCGCCTGGTTGCCGGTCGGGTTCTCATCACTGACTCCACTCACTTGAAAGCCAATGCGAACAAGCGGAAGTTCGTCAAAGAGCAGGTTTCGCAAAGCACGAAAGCGTACATGGATGAACTAGATGAGGCGATCAGCGTAGACCGGGAGGCGAATGGAAAAAAGCTCTAAAACCACGAAAGGAGGTGGAAGAACAAAAAGAAATAAAGGTAAGTACAACGGATCCAGATAGCGGCTACATGGTGCGTGACGGCAAGCCGGAAGGTTTTTTCTACCTCGACCACCGAACGGTTGACCATAAATACAACATCATCACAGATGTACATATCACGGCCGGCAACGTTCATGACTCCGTCCCTTATGTGGATCGACTGGATCACATCGTAAAGAAATTCAAATTCGAGAAGTCGCTGGAAGCCGTTGCGTTAGATGCAGGGTATTTCACGTCTTACATATGCAAGAAAATGCAGGAGAAAAGCATTTACGCGGTCATTGGCCGAAGAGCATTCACTCCTGCTAAAGGATTAATCGCCAAGTGGCGGTTTAAATACGACGCTGAGAAGAATGTGTATATATGTCCATAAAAACTCATTAAGTATAGACTTTTTCCATATGCAATAAGGGGGAAAACGAATTCAATTGGCGGTTCGACAACATTCCAGATCTTTAACCAATAAGAGAGGTTCAAAATAAAACCTTGATCGAGTGCTCGTCATTCAATCAAGGTTTTTCTTATGGCCGTAAGCCCTAAGCATTTATATTGACAACATTTTATTTACCTGATACTCTTAATCGTAATTATTACGATTTACATACTGTGATTCGACCGGATCGAATTTACTTGGAGTGAGAACCGAATGAAATTGGTACCTGTATATGTGCTTTCCGGCTTTTTGGGGAGCGGGAAAACGACCTTATTGACATGCATGCTTGATTATCTGAAAAAACAAGGCAAACGCCCGGCAGTCGTTATGAACGAAATTGGAGATGTGAATTTGGACGGAATGCTTGTCGACGATGACGTGCCGATGGCGGAAATGCTCAGCGGCTGCATTTGCTGCACCGTTCGTGAAGACTTAAGCTTGACGTTATTGCAAATTGTCCAACAAGACAAACCGGACGTCATCGTTATTGAATCTACGGGAATTGCGAATCCGATGGAGCTGCTGGAAGGCATTACGAACGCATCGCTCATCGTCGAAATTGATCTCAAGCTCGTAATTACGGTTGTCTCCGCGCCGCACTTTCTTGAACTTGCCCGACGGGAAAAGGGTAAGACCATGCGCCTGATGGAAGAACAAATTCGCTGCGCCGATTTACTTCTTCTGAATAAAACGGATCTTCTGGCGCAAGAGGAAACACGCGATGCAAACGAGAGGTTGAAGGAACTGAACTCCCGGGCCAATCTCGCGGAGACGGTGCGGTGCAGCGTGGATCTAAGCCTGCTCAACGACATGGCAGGATGCGAACATAGTGTGCAGCCGCACAACAAAAGTGAAGAACCGTTGAATAATCATGCCGAACATACCCATCATCATACGCATAGCCATGTGATGGCGTATACGCATCACTTTGATCAGGCCATCGACCACAAAAAATTCGAGAAACTGTTCGGCATGCTGCCTCCTGAAGTATATCGCGCCAAAGGGATTATTCGATTTGCGAAAGATCAGGGGCTGTACTTGTTCCAATACGCTTACCGGGAGTTGGAAATTGTAAAAATAAACCCGCAGCAATCCGTTCAGAACGTGGCTGTTTTCATCGGTGAACATTTTGATAAGGAACAGGTACGCCAAGCTGCGGAACAACTTTTGGATGCCGGATGAGGTGAGAGCGTGTCCGCAGTAAACAATTGGTATGAAATGAGTTTCGGCCAAGACTATCTCGTCGTATATAAACACCGTGATATGCAAGGGGCATTTCAGGAAGTGAACGGAATGGTCCAATGGCTTTCTTTGCCTGAACGCGCAACAGTTTTGGATTTATGCTGCGGCATGGGCAGGCATTCATTAGCGCTGGCGGATCTTGGGTTCCGCGTTACGGGAGTGGATTTATCTCAAGTATTGCTTGACGAGGCGAAGCGGATGGATGAGCGTTCGCGAATAACGTGGATTAAAGGGGACATGCGAAACGTCCCTCTTTCGTTCCAATTCGACGCCATAGTAAATTTGTTCACATCATTCGGATATTTCGAGGAAGACCGGCAAAATAGTAAGGTGCTTCAAGAGCTGGATCGGCTGCTAAGTCCGAACGGTAAATTTATTATTGATTTTCTAAATCCGGATTACGTCGCATCTCACTTGGTGCCGTATTCGGAACGGTTGGCCGATAGTCTGATAATTGAAGAAAAGCGCAGCATAGAAGGCGGTTATGTCAAAAAAAGTATAACGATTAAAGAGAGGGGAAAGCCGGAACGGCGCTACATGGAACAGGTCAAACTATACCGGCTGGAACATTTCCAAACGATGCTCGCACAAACGTCGTTGAGTCTCGATCGGGTATACGGAAATTATAACGGGGAGCCTTACGATGAATCCGTATCCCCCAGGTTGATCTTAGTCGGGCATAAGCAGTAGAGATTGAAGTTGAATCATCTTGCAGCTATGCTTATAATTAGTAAGCATAACGGAGGTGGTAACGCATGGCAAATGATGTTGCCAGAGCTAGTAACGACTCATGCAAAGCCTAATTATTAGAGCGATCCTTTGCATGGGGCGGGACGTTTTATCAAGATCGCCCATCTGAGATTATATCGTTTCTAATAATTGGTTTTGCACCTTATTTTCAATTTTGTACTAAAAATAAGGGGCTGACGTTACATGAACGAACCATTTATTAGAAACCACCAATATAACTTTATTAAGAAGCAAATTGAATATGTGCGGCACGCTTGCGGAACCGTTACCGATCCGAAGATTGTGGAGTCCGTCAGATACGGCGCGGAAGCGAAAATCATGGAGCTGTTTCCGGATGCCGCGGATGTTCAAATGCAATTGTTGGGGAATATATCCGCGCTGCAAACCGTGGAAGACTTTCAGCAGTATCTCTCTTCGGTGGAACCGTATATGACGCAATTTCCGCAAGTAACGGAAAAGCAGATCAGGAAGCTGTTCCACAAAAACAAGAAGCTGGCGATTCCCGAACTGGCAATCGATTATCGTTATGCCACCTACCTCGGTTGGATCGATATATCCGTAAACAAATTGTACATGGTTTATCCTTTGGACGGGCAAATCGTGGGGATCGAAGGGAAGTTTACCCCTACGAACAAAAAAGGCATATGCTTTATATGCAACAGGCATGAAGAAACCGTCTTGTTTACCGCGATATCCAAATCGAGACCGGCCGGCTCTTTGCCGGACTACTACAAAGCGGTCGGCAACTATATGTGCATGGACAGCCGCGAATGCAACAAGAACATTACGGACGTTGCTTCGCTGGAACGATTTATTCGCGATGTTATAGGGTGATGGTGCAAAGAACCTCCAAGACCACTTCAGAGTGGGATTGGAGGTTCTTTAATCTTTGAAAAAATAGGCATGAGCCCGGTTTCTCCTTAAGCTATAGGTCATATGCTGTGGCAAATGCACTACGCTTCATAACTGTGGAATGCGCAACGGAAGACGAGGAGTAAGGATCGTAACCGAACAAGGTTACGGCCTTTTTTTTATCTCTGTGAAACCTTGAAGGCATTCTTACGTTGTATTACATAAAAAATTGAACTTCGGGTTGGAGGTCGCGATTTTATGACATATGAAGATCAAGTAAGAGCGGAGTTGGCGGTGTGGAAAAGAGAGATGACGAAACGCAGCGGTCCGTTCCAGCGCATAGCCAATACGGTTCAAACCAAAGTTAACAGTTTGATTCCCGAGAAGGCGCACGAGATCATCACCGAGAGTATCAAGAAAGTGGTCCAAGCGGCGCTGTTCGGCGCGGAATATACGACGAAGAAGCGGTATGAGCACCGGCGGACGCTCGAACAGATCGATCGACAGGTTCTGGATGCCGTTAACGTTTATAAAAAAGTCGCCGCGGCGGAAGGGGCCGGAACGGGAGCGGGGGGCATTTTGCTCGGATTGGCGGATTTTCCTCTACTTCTCGGAATCAAGATGAGGTTTCTGTTCGAAGCGGCTTCCATATACGGATTCGATACAGACTTGTACGAAGAGAGGTTGTATATTCTGCACGTGTTTCAGCTTGCTTTCTCCAACGACGAGCACCGTATTAAAATGCTTTATATTCTCGAGCATTGGGACGAACGGAAGAGCGAGCTGGTCAATATGGATTGGAAGGTGTTTCAGCAGCAGTACCGCGACTACATCGATTTTGTGAAAATGCTTCAGCTGGTGCCGGGGATCGGTGCGGTGGTCGGGGCTTATGCGAACTATAATTTGCTCGAGCATCTCGGGAAAGTAACGATGAATTCGTATCGTATGCGTGTATTGGGCGGGATCGTTTGAATAAATTTGCAGAGGCCGCTTAGTACCCCCAATAAGCGAGATCAAGCGGCCAAGGACGCCGAGCAGTCTATTCATTGCCCGTCAAAATTGTCGAACAAGCGTTGCGTTTGCGCGGATTAAGCAAAAATAAACCTAATATGAGGGAAATGCCAAGAAAGATTGAAAAATGTCTAACGATACAAAGTTGACCGGATAGAAAAGGTTATTAGGTCAAGGCTTTATTGGTCGATCAGGGCAATTTTGTGTAATAAAAATCTCGACAAACACATACCCGGTTAATGGTTCTGCGACAATAATTTGATCCGTTCCTCTATGAATGAAAAGTTGATCGATGGAAGAGATAGCGATATGTATTGTTGGGTTGCGGTTTATCCAGGAAATGTTCATGATGAGTTGTGTGCTTAGAGAATTAACTGGCTTTTTTGCTTATTCAAGCACTGTTGTGTCGCTCGACCAATAATTAAGCAGACTTGTATCGTGTTTTGGCGACTCAAGTCTGCTTAAAACCATTCTTGATATAACTGGCACCGGTTTCTGCTTTCAAGCTTGTGGTACAGGTTGTTCTTGTTCCTCCCATTCACGAGAGATGTCTCTGATTTTTCGATTAGCACTTACTAATTGATCTAAAATCCTGTTGAATTCACTTAATGTATCCTCCAAGGTTCGTTTTGGATCAACAAAATGTATGATCTTATACCCTGCAAGTTGTCCTAAAATCTCTCTTGGAAACTCTTCACTCCAAGGTTCTTCTCTTTCACTAGGTGACCCAAGTACAGCTTCACCATTTACTCCATAGGTATGAGGTTTGCTTTCATATAAAATGTTTCCTTCTTCATCTGTTAAGAGAACAACCACCGTACCATGAAATCCACGTAGTGCCTCTTTTGTGCGAGTTTTGGTAACTGCGTCAATACGCCCTGTATCAGAAATTGTAATGCGTGTTCTCATTTTTCTACTGTTTCCAAGTTTATCTTCTTGTTGGCCACTGATTGGGAAACGAAATACTGCTCGCTCGACAAACCAGATTTCATCACTTATCGCTGGGTTACGGTTGTTATTCACTGTCATCTTTACTTCTGGTCCAGTACCGTTGTCCGTATTTAGGAATCGGTTTTCCCGTGTCCGCAGGAGGATAGGGTCATTATGTTGCACTATACCGTTGCCAGCTAATCGTTCGACAAACCAGATTTCATCACTTATCGCTGGGTTACGGTTGTTATTCACTGTCATCTTTACTTCTGGTCCAGTACCGTTGTCCGTATTTAGGAATCGGTTTTCCCGTGTCCGCAGGAGGATAGGGTCATTATGTTGCACTATACCGTTGCCAGCTAATCGTTCGACAAACCAGATTTCATCACTTATCGCTGGGTTACGGTTGTTATTCACTGTCATCTTTACTTCTGGTCCAGTACCGTTGTCCGTATTTAGGAATCGGTTTTCCCGTGTCCGCAGGAGGATAGGGTCATTATGTTGCACTATACCGTTGCCAGCTAATCGTTCGACAAACCAGATTTCATCACTTATCGCTGGGTTACGGTTGTTATTCACTGTCATCTTTACTTCTGGTCCAGTACCGTTGTCCGTATTTAGGAATCGGTTTTCCCGTGTCCGCAGGAGGATAGGGTCATTATGTTGCACTATACCGTTGCCAGCTAATCGTTCGACAAACCAGATTTCATCACTTATCGCTGGGTTACGGTTGTTATTCACTGTCATCTTTACTTCTGGTCCAGTACCGTTGTCCGTATTTAGGAATCGGTTTTCCCGTGTCCGCAGGAGGATAGGGTCATTATGTTGCACTATACCGTTGCCAGCTAATCGTTCGACAAACCAGATTTCATCACTTATCGCTGGGTTACGGTTGTTATTCACTGTCATCTTTACTTCTGGTCCAGTACCGTTGTCCGTATTTAGGAATCGGTTTTCCCGTGTCCGCAGGAGGATAGGGTCATTATGTTGCACTACACCGTCGCCAGCTAATCGTTCGACAAACCAGACTTCATCACTTATCGCTGGGTTACGGTTGTTATTCACTGTCATCTTTACTTCTGGTCCAATACCGTTGTCCGTATTTAGGAATCGGTTTTCCCGTGTCCGCAGGAGGATAGGGTCATTATGTTGAATATTCCTCATAATGCTTCGCTCCTTATGTGAAGTATTGGGCAAACACTGATATTATTCCAACCACCCTTCCGAAATTATGCATGGTTATATTGAGGTATCAAGTTAGCTTGGCTGCGATGATACCAGCAGCCTGCATATGATCGGAACACGTCTTGAATGAGGGGGAGCGACGAGCTCCGCTACTGTGACCGGAATAAAGCGTGTCGAAGAAACGGTATCTAACGATGCGATTTTTTGAGTTTCCGCGTCCAATATTTCAATTGTTCCAAGGTGAATTGATTGGCGCTGCACTATGCTGCCATTTTTAGTCCGCAGGCCTTATACGATGCAATTCGTTTCGCCCACTCGTTTTTGGCGGTGTTCTCTTTAGTCATGTTTAGGATGTCTCCATTTTCTCATGAGCTTGGGGCGCTTGAAAGGTGGGGAGTATTTTACGCTTATAGATCAGTTAAATAAGGTCATCTTTGTGTCGCACAACTGGGTGAGGTCATTTTTGTATCGCAGCACAGGTCAACTTTGTGTCGTTAGACAAAAAATATATAAATCCCGTATTCGTGGCATGAATTAATTGATTCTTTGACATGTTTAGACCTTGAAAGCTTCCGGAAACAGAAGAATGAGCCGCCAATTGTACAATGACTAACGCAAGAGCCTGGCTTACGGCCCTGCATAAGTTGTATAACGTCCAGAACATTCCCGATGCCGCACCCTCGTGTTCCCGCGGTGCCGCCGTCAATACGACCTTCGCAAGCGATGGCCAGGACAAACCCGTAGCGGCGGATATAATGCCCAGAGGAATAATTACGGCCATGTTGGACATTTGGTCGTCTAATTGCCCGAGCAAGAGCAGCGAAAGTCCGATGAGAAAGGACCCCAGCAAAATCAAGAGTGCAGGTCCGAATCGGTCCGCCAGCTTGCCTCCCAAGGGTGCGGTAAGAAGTTGGGGTGCTGATAAAGGGATAAACAGCATACCCGCCTCCAAAGGAGTCAGACCCTGCGCTTCTTGTAAATATAATGTCAGCAAAATGGTCACGGAGAAGTAGCCGATACAATAGCTCATCGTTAAGGCGAGGCCGATCGAGTAGTTACGAAATGTTAAAAGTTTCAATTCAAACAATGGATGTCTCGCTTTTAATTCCAGCATCACAAATGCAATCCAGAGCAGCAGGGACAGGGAGAGCAGACCCAGTGTCCGTCCCGACGACCATCCCCAGACTTGCCCCTCGGATAAGACGATCAGCATGGCGGTTAAACCTAGCCCGAATGTCAGAATGCCGGGCCAGTCCGTCTTAGCTTCCTCCTTTAAAGTTTTATTTGAAAGAACAAGAATGCCCGCGAGCAGACCGATCACACCGAAAGGCACCGCCACGAAAAACATTGAACGCCATCCAAACTCCCCGATAAGAGCACCGCCTGTGACCGGACCGAGGAGCGAGCCGGTCACCCATGAAATGTTGTTCACTCCTAGAGCGACTCCAAGCTGATTTGGCGGAAATGCCTGCATAAGAAGCGGGGTTGCCGACGCCATCGCCATTGCTGCGCCGGCGCCTTGAAGGAATCTGTAACCGATTAGCCACTCTACGGAGTTTGCCGTCCCGCACAAAGCCGTCGCAACGGTAAACAAACCGAACCCCCAAACGAATATTCGTTTCGCCCCGAATATATCCGACCATCGACCGGACGGAAGCAAAAAAACAGTACTGGTGATATAGAATGATGTTATGGTCCATAAACCGGCATTCATGGAGGCGTTGAGATCTTCTGCAAGCGAAGGCAGCCCGATGATAACAATGGTAGCGTCGAGATTCGTGATGAACGAAACCATCGTAATGACGACCAACACAACCCACTTATTGCTCCGGACCCGGATCATTCATGGCACCCCCGGCTCCCGGTACAATAGATGCTTGTTTTCGCCGTCCAAGTCGTTCGATTTCGTTAGTAATCATGACATCCTCCTTCCGTTATTAAAGTTAGTATAAATCGCTGCATACCGTGGCGCCGCCGAATAACGGGCATTGATTTTTTTGCTAAGCGCACTTTTAAAAATTACAAATAATATTGACTTCCTCTATGGCTATGAAAGTTCGCAGATCATATAATTTACATAACAAATTTATTCAAATAGATTTAATTGTTACAAGTCGAGAGATGAAGGGGAGGAAGCGCGGACGGGGACAGCAATATTTCCTGCCGCCATCCCCGCCGGTTATCGCAGGGAGATTTTCGCCACCATGGAAGGGGGATATCCTTTCATCCGCTTAAACACGTTGCTGAAGTAGGAGATGTCGTGAAAGCCGCAGCGCTCGGCGACCTCGCTGACCGTAAAATCGCCGGCGGACAGCATCATTTCCGCATTGTTCACGCGAATGAGGTTCAGAAATTCTTTGTACGTGCAATTGTTTATTTCTTTGAACAATTTGCCGAGATAGACCGGGTGCAAGTTGACCAGCTCAGCCAGATCCGCAATGTCGATGTCTTCCGAGTAGTGATCGATTATATAGCTCATGACCTTGTTGATTCTGGCGTCCATGAGCGTGCTTGAGGCTTGCCGGTAAGATATGTTCAGCAAACGGTGGATGATGAGTTGAAACAATCCTCTCGCTTGCATCTTATAGCAAGGTTGCTTGCTCATCCATACGTGCTTGAACTCTTTGATGTAGCCCATCAATTCATTCGTGATATGGTTTTTCGTTACGGTTTCGAAGGGCAGGCAGGTGGAATTGTCCGGAGCGGTCCAGTAGAAGTTGAAAGCATAGCAATGCATGGGGCATTCCTTGAATGTGTGCGCTTGCCGGACGCTGCCCTCCGGAATGTAAATCATGTCTCCGGCTTCGACCGTAAACTTCTCGCCGTTGACAAAATAGTTGGATTTACCTTCCAAAATGAATGTAAGATCGTGAAAATCGATCTTCCCCTCGATAATTTCCCAATCGGGAAAACAACGCCTGTCGACGAACAGTTTTATATCGGGGACAAGATGCTGGTATTTATCAATGTCCATATCCTTTGACCTCCGAACGTTACTATGCAAAATAGTAGCACACTTGATGGAACATGGAGAAGAGAACAAATAATTGGGGAGGAAACAACAGTGAATACAACAAACAACATGAGCCCGCACAACAATGCTTCGAGGGTCAAGACGGGAGCGGCAGACAACGGGTACGAGGCGTGGCTCCGTTACGGCCTTCTGCCGGAACAAATTCGTGACGGATATGCTTCGTGGTGCTCGCAGCTCGTTATCGCTGAACGGTCCGTTGTTATGGAATCGGTCCGCAAGGAGCTTGTTCGGGGACTGTCCTCGATGCTCGGCCGGAAGCCGAGGGTGTCGGACAAGCCGGGCAGGAACGGAACGATTTTAGCGGGAACGTTCGAGTGCGCACAGGTCGCGGCTTTTATCGGAGGTACGGAAATACCCGAGGCGCTTCCGGAAGACGGATTTGTGATAAGAACAGTGGATAACGGTCCGAAGAGCCGCTGCATCGTGTTGGCGTCGCCGACGGACAAAGGGGTGCTTTACGCCGCCTTTCACTTGCTCCGGCTGATCGGGACCGGGCAGGACTTGCACGCATTGTCGGTTGTGGAAAGACCTCGCAACCGGCTCCGCATGATCAATCAATGGGACAATATGGACGGCTCGATCGAGCGCGGATATGCGGGCCGGTCGATCTTTTACCGGAACGGCAAGTTCATCCGGGACAAGAGCAGGTTTCGCGACTATGCCAGGATGCTCGCATCCGTCGGGGTCAACGCGATCGCGATCAATAACGTGAACGTAAACAACGCCGAGACGAAGTTGATTGCTCCGGAGCTGCTGCCGTCGGTTGCAAACGTGGCGGACATCTTTCGGGCGTACGGCATAAAGGTGTATCTCAGCATCAACTTCGCGTCACCGATCCAGATCGGAGCACTTCCGACCGCCGATCCGTTGGATTCGGGCGTGCGGAGGTGGTGGGCGGAAAGAGCGGAGGACATTTACCGGCGCATTCCGGATTTCGGAGGTTTCTTGGTGAAGGCCGATTCTGAATTCCGTCCCGGTCCTTTCACGTACGGCCGTAATCACGCAGACGGCGCAAACATGCTTGCGGAAGCGCTCGAACCGTTCGGTGGCATCGTCGTATGGCGCTGCTTCGTCTATAACTGCCAGCAGGACTGGCGCGACCGCTCGACGGACCGAGCGAGAGCCGCTTATGATCATTTCACCCCGTTGGACGGAACTTTCCGCGACAACGTCATTTTGCAAATCAAGAACGGTCCGATGGATTTCCAGGTGCGGGAGCCTGTGTCTCCGCTGTTCGGCGGCCTGCGTCGGACAAACACCTTGCTTGAGCTGCAAATCACGCAGGAATATACCGGTCAGCAAAGACATCTGTGCTATTTGGTGCCTCAGTGGAAGGAAATCGTCGATTTAGATACGTATGCCGCGGGCGAAGGCACAACGGTTTCTAAGATCGTCGACGGCTCCGTGTTCGGACGTCCGTACGGCGGCTTCGCCGCCGTTTCCAACATCGGCGACGACGCGAATTGGTGCGGGCATGTGCTCGCGCAAGCGAATTTATACGGCTTCGGGCGCCTCGCTTGGAATCCGGAGCTCGCAACGAAGCAAATTACCGACGAGTGGGTCAAGCTTGCTTTCGGAAACGATCCGGAGGTTGCGGCGGCGATCGGCAGGATGCTCCTTTCCTCTTGGGAAATATACGAAAGTTATACGGCTCCGCTCGGCGTCGGCTGGATGGTCAATCCGGGACATCATTACGGACCGAATGTGGACGGGTATGAATACTCCATGTGGGGGACGTATCACTTCGCCGATTGCCATGGCATCGGCGTCGACCGCACGGTTGCGACGGGAACGGGTTTCGCCGGCCAGTACCACGACATACCGGCCGCCCGGTACGAGTCGCTTGAGACGTGTCCGGACGAGCTGCTGCTGTTTTTCCATCATGTCCCCTACACACATAGGCTGCACTCGGGGAAAACCGTCATCCAACACATCTATGACTCCCACTTCGAAGGCGTGGAGCGGGTCGAAGAGCTGAAGCGCACATGGGAGAGCTTGAGGAGCCGCATCGACGAAGGGCGGTTCACCCACGTGCTAGGCCGCTTGGAAGAGCAGGTCGAGCACGCGAAGGAGTGGCGGGATATGATCAATACGTATTTTTACCGGAAATCCGGCATTCCCGACGAGCGGAGCCGGAGGATTTACAGTTAATTGAAGGTGGGTGAACCGTAAGTCATGAAGATTACCGATATCAAGGCGACTACCGTAACTTTGCCGTTGGAAGCCCCGCTGCGACACAGCAACGGCACGCACTGGGGACGCTTCGTCCGGACGGTCGTCGAAGTGGAGACCGATGAAGGCATTTCGGGCTGGGGCGAGATGGGCGGCGGTGGAGAAAGCGCGCAGCTTGCGTTCGAAGGGTTGAAAGCGTATTTGATCGGTCACGATCCGTTCGAGCTTGAGCAGCTCCGATTCAAAATTTGCAACCCGACAGCAAGTCTATACAATAACCGCACGCAGCTGTTGGCCGCGATCGAGTTCGCCTGCCTGGACATTATGGGCAAGAAGCTGGGCGTTCCGGTATATAAGCTGCTTGGCGGGAAATTGCGTGATAGAGTTCGATTTGCAAGCTATTTGTTTTTCCGTTATCCGAACGAGACGACCGGCGAAGGCGAGGTCCGCACCGCAGAGCAACTGATCGCCCATGCGCGCGAGTTGAAAGAGAAATACGGATTCACATCGCATAAGCTAAAAGCCGGCGTCTTCGATATGGCGTATGAGCTGGAATGCTACAAGGAGTTGGCGGCGGCGTTCCCGCAGGACAGCCTGCGGTTCGATCCGAATGCGGCGTACAGCGTTGAACAAAGCGTCGCATTCGCGAAGGCGATCGAAGGGTTGAACAACGACTACCTAGAGGACCCGACGTGGGGATTGAACGGCATGCGCCGCGTGCGGGAGAAGACGCATCTGCCGCTGGCGACCAACACGGTGGTCGTCAATTTCGAGCAGCTGGCGCAAAACATTCTCGATCCTGCCGTCGATGTGATCCTGCTCGATACGACGTTTTGGGGCGGGATTAAGCCTTGTCTGAAGGCGGCGCATGTGTGCGAAACGTTCCAATACAGCGTGGCGGTCCATTCCTCCGGCGAACTGGGCATTCAGTTGGCCACGATGCTGCATCTGGGTGCGGTCATTCCGAACATGCCGTTCGCCATAGACGGCCACTATCACCATTTGACCGACGATATCGTTATCGGCGGCAAATTTCAGTACCGTAACGGGGAGATTGCCGTTCCGGAGCAGCCGGGGTTGGGCGTTAAAGTGGATCGGGACAAGCTGATCTTCTATGCGGAAGAGTACAAGCGGTTGGGCGGATACTTGTATGACCGCGATCCGAAGCGGCCCGATTGGTATCCGATCATCCCGAACGACCGCTGGGCCGATCCGAATGTGTAAGGCGATTGCAGATAGGGGGAAAAGAGTGATGCTGTTACAAGGTAAAGTGGCGATTGTGACGGGGGCAGGCAGAGGAATCGGAGCCGCTATTGCCAGAGGCTATGCGCGCGAAGGAGCTTCGGTCGTTCTTGCAAGCCGCACGATGGAACAGATCGAGGAACAGGCGGAGCGTATCCGGGCCGAATATGGCGCTTCGGTGCTGCCGGTCGCTTGCGACGTGAAGGAAGAGGCGCAAGTGGAAGAGCTGGTGCGAAAGACGGTGGAAGCGTTCGGCAGCATCGACATATTGGCCAACTGTGCGGGAATTACTATGGTGTCCCCTTCGGAAGAGCTGACGCTGGAAAACTGGCATAAATGCTTGAGCATTAACTTGGACGGCACGTTCTTGTGCTGCAAGCACGCCGGCAAACAAATGATCGCGCAAGGGCAAGGCGGCAAGATCGTCAACATTACGTCGATCGTGGCGCACGCCGCGATTCCGCAGCGCGCCGCATATGCGGCAAGCAAGGGCGGAGTCATGCAGTTGACGCAAAACTTGGCGGTGGAATGGGCCAAGCACAACATCCAGGTGAACGCGATCAGCCCGGGCTTTATTCGCACAGAGATTGTCCAAGCTTTGATAGAAAAAGGCGTTCATAAGCCGGCCGTGTTGGAAGCGCGCATTCCGGCGGGCCGTATGGGCGAGACCGAAGATATGATCGGACCCGCGCTGTTCCTGTCGTCATCGATGTCCGATTACGTGACGGGCACAATAATAAAGGCGGACGGCGGCTGGTTGGCGAACGGATACGTGTAATATGAAAGCATCAAACAAAGAACCTCCGATCCGCTCTCGTAGTGGTTTTGGAGGTTCTTTCGTTTCAGTCTAATACATTATTTTCACCGGACAGCCCTTCCCGCGGAAAACGGCCACTTTCGCAGTAATTTGCGAGAGAGCCGTTTTTTCACTTATGGATTGCGTTCCAAATAATGAACCAGCTTGATCCGAGTATCCTGTGACGGCAAGTAAATCATCATTCTGATGTCCGGATCGCTGGGAACTTGCAGAGTCATATGCTCGAATTCCAGACGTCCAAGTATAGGATGCTCCAACTCTATGTTGCCGTCAAGGACATTGCTCCTGAAGCGATCGACACCATTATCCTTTCTCACGCTCATAGCGATCATTATGGCGGTATCTTCGACGAAGAAGACGGGTTTTCTTTTCCTAACGCCAGATATGTTCTTTCGAGAGTGGAGTGGACATTCTGGATGGATCAGCCTGATTTAAGCTCTCTAGCTCTTCCGGAGCTTCTCAAGCAAAGAACGGTGCAATTGGCTCAGAACTGCCTCACTCGCCTTCAACCGAAGCTGAGGCTGATCGAGGACGGAGAAGTCATTTTTCCGGGAATTGCCGCGATTCCTGCAAAAGGAGAGACGCCGGGGCACAGCGCGTTCCTCGTCTGCTCTAAAGGCGATGCGATGCTAGTAGTGGGTGACGCTTGGCCTCATTATAGGCTGACGCCGGAACATCCTGATTGGCTTACCGCCTTCGATCTGGACCCGGAGCAGACCGTTCGCACGCGGCGAACATTGCTCGACCGCGCAGCCGAAGAAAAACTGCTGGTGCTGGCCTATCATTTTCCGTGGCCAAGTCTTGGGCGAATCTTAAGGCGCGGAGCGAATTGGTCATGGGAACCGGTTGAATACAAGTGGCCGGGTCACCCATAAATCTTGAACGACGCAGTCCTTTATATAAACTCAACATTTCCCACAGGCATTCTATATTATAATAACTTCGAGAAATCCAGTAGATTGCCAAGGAGAGATGGGAGAAATGATCAAGGCTATACGTGGCGCAGGAATCGCTTTGCTTGCAGTCTTCTTTGCGGTTTCGTTTTCGAGCTATCCCAATAACGTCCATGCGGAAAACAATGACAGCGGACAAGCCGTATCTTTTCTTTATTTCAATGACGGCCACGAGATCGGTCCCGTGACGGATAAGCTTGGAACCCGGGGCGGAGTTGCCAGAATCAAAACATTGGTAGACAGCTTGAAAGGAGAGAAGATCGTCGCTTTCGGCGGTGATCTCGGAGGAGGCACTTTGTTCGGCGGCGTGTTTAAAGGGTTTCCGATGGTGGAAGCCTTTAACCGGATTCCTGTCGACATAGCCAATTTCGGCCAACACGATTTCGATGCCGGCGCGGCTAACGCATTGGAGTTGGTGAAGGCTTCCCGCTTTCAGTGGATCTCGTCCAATTTGATCGGAAGCGACGGCAAGCCGTTTGCCAATGTGCCGGATTATCTCGTTATCGAGAAGCAAGGCATCCGCATCGGGATGATCGGCCTGACCAGCGCCATGGAAACGACGACAAGAGATGAGGCGGTACAGCAGCAAGATGTCATCGAGTCGGCGAAAAAAGCGGTGGACAAATTGAAGCTGGAAAATACGGATCTGATCATTGCGTTGACCCAAGAGCCGGTATCCGATGACAAGGCTCTGCTGGCGGCCGTTCCTGAAATAAGGGTCGTCTTTACCGAGGAAGAGGCGGAAGATCAATCGTTCGTATACGAAATCGATGACGGCAAGAGATTCGTTTTCTCGCCGCAGGGCAATATGGGCTCAATCATCCGATTGGACATCCGGAAGGATCAAGCCGGGAACGTCAATTTATCCCATGAGATTATGAAAGTCGATGAAACCGTAGCGGAAGACGGAGAGCTCGCCCGGCTGGCCGCACAATACCAACAAAAGCTGGATGAAGAATTGGGCAAAACGGTAGCCGTCATAACCGGAGATTTGCCGTATGGCGACAATCATGAGTCGCGCTTTAAAGAGACCGCAATAGGCAATTGGATCGCCGACGCCTATCGCAATTACTACGGGACCGATATTGCTTTCGCCAACGGTGGAGGCATTCGGGCAAGCGCTAAGAAAGGCAACTTCACCTTAAAGGACGCCAAAGCGATCTTACCCTTCGGCAACAAGATCGTCGTGGCGGAGGTGACCGGGGAGACGGTATTGCAGGCTCTCGAAAACGGTGTATCCGGTGTGGACAGGCTTGCCGGCGGCTTTTTGCAGGTGTCGGGACTTTCCTATACATACGACGCGGACAAGCCGGCCGGAGAACGTATTGCCGAGGCGAACATTAATGCGCAGCCGATCAAGAAAGACGCGGTCTACAAGCTCGCTTTGTCCAACTTCATGTATGCGGGCGGCGATAATTATTCCATGTTTGAGAACGCTCAAACGGTTGTCGGCCCGAACGAGGCGCTGACGGATTTCGAGCTGTTGGCGGCCTATGCTTCTAAACTGAAAACGGTTGACGTACAAACCGAAGGCCGCATCGTTGTCAAAGGCTTCGCCGACGTGACTTCCCGGCATTGGGCGCATGCAGCCGTCAAGGAACTGACGGGCGGCGGCTTGATGAGCGGTGTCGGCGAAGGGCGTTTTGCCCCCAAAATAAGCTTGTCCCGGGGAGAGGTTCAGGCTGCGGCTTCCGGGTTTTTGGATTCGAGCGTTTCGATATGGGAGGAAATCGGCCTCGACGGCACGGATGCAAATGCTCCGGTTTCGCGGGAGGAGCTGGCGCTCGCGGTCAAATGGCTGTACGAAAAGAAAACCGCGAAATCCGTACCTGCCGAAACGAAATCGCCGTTCGAAGATGACACGCAAATATCCGATAAGATGAGGACAGCCGTAGCAGGGCTGTCCAAGCTCGGAATCCTCGAAGGCCGTCCTGACAATAAGTTCATGCCCAAGGAAAACGCGACACGGGCGGAATTCGCCCTCTTGCTGTGGAAGGTTGCAGGTTACTGAAACATTGCAGAAGTCAAAATAATTTTATATTGATCAAAATACCGTTACGGCCGTAGCGGTATTTTTCTTTATAATGACAGACAGTCACGGAATTAGATACAGACGAGGTGGTAGATTCGTGTTATCCGTTAAACGGGGCGCGCTGCAGCGGAAAGAAACGATCGCGGGGCTGCTGTTTGTAAGCCCGATGCTGATCGGTGTGGGCGTCATGGTGCTGTTGCCGATCCTGGCGACCTTATATCTCAGCTTCACGGAATGGAGCTTGATTACCGGCTTCGAAGGCATCAAGTGGGTCGGTCTCGACAACTTTGACAAGCTGTTCAATGACGCCAAATTTATCAAATCGCTGAAGAACAACTTGATTTTCTTGCTTACGGTGCCCGCTTACTTGGCGATTTCGCTGGCGCTTGCCGTAATTATCAATAAGTTCGTATACGCGAAGGATTTCTTTAAAGTGATCTATTTCCTTCCTTACGTTTCCAGCATTGTCGCGGTGGCGACCGTATGGCGGGTGCTGTTCCATCCGTCGCTGGGGCCGGTAAACCAGTTCTTGATGGCCGTCGGGATGGACAATCCGCCGAAATGGATCGCGGACCCGCAATTCGCGCTCGTTTCCCTCATGATGATTTCCGTCTGGACTTCGATCGGCTTCAATATGATTGTCTATTTGGCGGGGCTGCAGTCGATTCCGAAGGATTTGTACGAAGCGGCGGATATCGACGGTGCGAACGGGTGGATCCGCTTTACCCGCATTACGCTGCCGATGTTGTCTCCGACAACCTTTTTCTTGCTCATCACCGGCATTATTTATACCTTCAAGGCGTTCGAATTGATCGCGGTGATGACGCAGGGCGGGCCGGCCGGATCGACGAGCGTCATCGTATGGCACCTGTACGAGACGGCATTCGTTAACTTGAAGGTCGGGTATGCGTCGTCGATGGCGATGATTTTGTTCTTATGCGTATTGGCCATCACGTTCGTGCAGTGGATCGGGCAGAAGAAGTGGGTGAACTATTGATGAACACCAAGATCAGTTTGCGCAAATGTTCCGTCACGTTCATCATGCTGCTGGTGGGAATTTTGTTCGTGCTGCCGTTCGCGTGGATGGTGTCCGCGTCGTTCAAGCTGGAGGGCGAAGTGTTCTCCTATCCGATCCGGTGGATTCCGAGCGAGTGGATCGGCTTCAGCAACTACGGGGAAGTGTGGTTCGGCAAGCATCCGTTTTTGCAGTATTATTGGAATACGATTCAAGTCACCGTATTGACGACCGTGGTCTCCTGCGCCGTGTCCGCGCTCGCAGCGTACGGGTTTTCAAAAATTCATTTTCGGGCGAGCAAATGGCTGTTCTTCATCGTGCTGGCGACGTTCATGGTGCCGCAGCAGGCGATCATCGTGCCGCAGTTTATTTTGTATCGGACGATCGGGCTGTTTGACACCCATCTCGGTCTCATCTTGGTGAACGGCTTCAGCGTACTGGGCACGTTCATGCTGCGCCAGTTTTTCATGGGCGTCCACGACGAATTTATCGAATCCGCGAAGATCGACGGGGCGGGACATCTGCGCATCTTCGCGACGATCGCGCTGCCGCTCGTCAAGCCGGCCGTGGCTACATATGCGATTCTGCGGTTTATATGGACTTGGAACGATTATTTGAATCCGCTTATCTTTTTGCGCAGCGATCCGCTCTTTACCATACAATTGGCGGTGCAAAAGTTTACGACGATCAACGGAGAGTTTTATTCGCTTATCATGGCCGCCGCCGTTTCCGCCATTTTGCCGCTATTGATCATATTTGTAATCGGACAGAAGAGGGTGACCGAAGGAATCGCGGCAGGCGGCGTCAAAGGGTAATGGTTGAAAGAAGTAAAAATAATTGTAACAATAGTCAAATTAAGCGCATGGAGAGAGTTATTTCCGCTGATACAATCAAAGCGTACACAAATAAACCGTTTACATGGAGGGGCAAAATGAAAAAGAGCATCGCAAGCGGCATCATTTCTATCGTCCTCATTCTTGGCATACTTGCCGGTTGTGCGGGAGGCGGAGATGCCGGAGCGCCGGCGGAAGATACTCCTGCAACGGGCGAACAGCCGGCATCGGAGCAGCCGAAGGCGGAAGAACCGGCGGCGGAGCAGGTGACGATCAAGTTCCATACGCACGGCACGGAACTGCAGTACAATTGGGCAGCGACGATCGCCGCTTTCGAAGAGGCACACCCGGACATCAAGGTGGAGCTTGTGCCCTTGAGCGAGAAGGGCGACACGCAGGAGGCGACGCAGAAGCTCGACTTGGCGGCGGGATCCGGCGGACAGCTGGACGTGCTCATGTTCAGCGACCCGGCTTCCTACGCGCAGCGCGTCGGTCTCGGCATGGTGGCGCCGATCGATTCCTTCATCGAAGCGGAAGGGTACACCGTCAATGAAGAGTATAAGGTCGATACGCTCATGGACGGCAAATATTACGCGCTGCCGGGCAAGTTCAATCCGTGGTACGTCATGCTGAACAAGGATCACTTGGACGCGGCGGGGCTTGAGGTGCCGACGGACTGGACGTGGGATGAGTTTGCGGAATACGCCAAGAAGCTCACGACCGGCGAAGGCGCGTCGAAGCGTTACGGCACGTACTTCCACGGACCGCAAAACGGCGGCTGGATGGAATTCCTGAGACTCGCGCTCGCCAATAAAGCGGAAAACACGGATTTCCTGAAAGCCGACGGCACTTCGAATTTGGACGATCCGATGTTCAAACGTACACTCGAGCTTCGCCTGCAGATGGAGCGTACGGATAAATCCGCGACGCCGTATGCGGATATGCTGTCGCAGAAGCTGCATTACCGGACGCAATTTTTCAATCAATCGGCGAGCATGGTGCTCATCGGCAGCTGGATGAACAGCGAGCTCGGCGGCACGGAACAACACCCGCTGAATTTCAACGTCGCGATCGCTCCGTACCCGAAGAACAGCGAATCCGACACGATCGGATATACGCCGGTAACGACCGACTTCATGGCCGTCGCCGCAAAATCGGAGCATAAGGAAGAAGCGTACAAATTCATCCGCTGGTATACGACGGAAGGCTTGGCGAAGTACGGCCGTAACGTTCCGTCTTGGACTAAAGTATCGGCCGGCGATTTGGAGAAAATCATCGATTCGATCCTAAGCGGCACGAAGTCGCCGGAGAAAGTCGACAAAGCGTCGCTTATCAACGTGTTGTCGACCTCCAAATCGGGCAAGATCATCCCGCCTGTCACGTATCAAGCGGAAATCTACAAAGCTCTCAACCAAGAATACGAGCTTATGATTTTGGGCTCGCAAGATTTGGATACGACGTTGAAAAACATGCAAGCAGCCGTACAAAGCATTATCGACAATAACAAATGATACGGATATGATAGAAAGAAAAGAGGCGGCGCGTTATTCCGCCTCTTTTTTCTCCGTAAGCGGGAGGAGGGGAACGGATGCGGGAAAGATGGAAGCGATGGGCGTTGGAAGGATCGTTTCGCCACAAGCTCATCATTGCGTCGATTGCTTGTCTGTTGATCCCGACGCTCATTACGCTGTCCGTTTCGAATGTGCTGACGCGCGATGCCGTGAAGGAGCAGGCCGTGGCAAACGCGCAGGATCAGCTTAAGCTTGTGGACGGCAATGTGTCCGGTTTGTTCAAGTACATGCTTTATATATCGAATTATATATTGGTGGAGCCCGAAATGAGGGTCATCTTGCAAGAGCAGGCCAAGGGGAAGCAGTATACGGGGGAAAACTCGGAATATCGCGAATTCGCCGACAAGTATTATACGATTACGAACAAGATCGACAACATATCGATCGTCGGAGAGAAGACGTACGTCACCATTCTTTTGCCTAACGGAAGATTCTTTATCAACTATATGGTGGAGGAATACGATCCGCGCCTGTTGTTTCAAGAGAGCTGGTTTAAGGAGCTGGACCGACTGCAGGGGATGGATACGTACTGGGTCGAATCGCATCCGTCGCAATATCTCTACGAAAAGACGATCGGAAGGCATCAAATTTCGGTCGCGCGCACGCTACGGTGGCCGAACAAGCAAATATACGCTTACGTCATAGTGACGGTAACGGAGAACCAGATTCGTTCGATCTTTGAGCGGATGGCGTCCGGTCAAGAAATTATGCTTGTTGACGGGAATAATCGAATTCAATCCCATGTAGACACGAGCCGGATAGGTGAGGAGCTTCCATACCTTGCGAGTGCTGACGGAGACTATGGCATTGTCCGGCTCGACGGCGAGGACTACTTGGTTACCAGTCAGCCGACATCAGTGCAAGGTTGGAAACTGGTTCTTCTAACTCCCTATAAGGATGCGATCTCGAAGATCAACCAAATATTCGAAAATGTCTTTGTCTATCAAATCGCGATATTCGCAGTCTTTCTTGTCCTCTTGATTTGGTTGATCCGGATGTTTACGAAACCGCTCGTAAGACTAGGAAAGCTGGCGCATACGGTGCAGCGGGGCAATTTGGAGGTACGCTCTCACATCAGGGGCAGCGACGAAATCGGCCGGCTCGGAAGCTCGTTCGATCAGATGCTGGACCGCATCAAACAGATGATCGCGGAAATAACTGCGGAGCAGTCGCGCAAGCGCAAGGCGGAATTGGCGATGCTGCAGGCGCAAATCAACCCGCATTTCCTGTTTAACGTGCTCAATTCGATTCGGATGAAAGTGCTTCGCAAGGGAGACAAGGAAAGCGCCGAGATGATCTCGTCGTTGTCCAGGCTGCTCCGCATGACCATCGACCGGGACGAGGAGACGATCACGCTCCATGAGGAAGTGAGCACGGCGATGGACTATATGAATTTGATGAACATGCGTCAGAAGGAGAAGGTGCTGCTGGCGATCGACATATCGTCGGAAGCGATGCTCGCGCGGGTTCCCCGATTTTTTCTGCAGCCCGTCATCGAGAACGCTTTGATTCACGCATTGCATCAGCGGTCCGGGACGGTTCGGGTGACGGCGGCGGTAGAGGAGCAGTCTGTTTTGAAGCTTGCCGTCCGGGACGACGGAACCGGAATGAACGAAAGGGCATTGTCGCAGCTGAGGAACCGCATAAGCTCGGCTGAGAGCGGCAGGGAACAGGAAGAACCGCGTTCGGGCGGCTTCTCGGGCATCGGCCTTGCCAATGTGTACGAACGGATGCGCATGAGGTTCGGCGAAGCGTTCGTGATGAGCATAGACAGCAAAGAAGGGCACGGGACCGTCGTTACGATGCTTATACCGATCAAGGAGGTGCTCAAGCCGGATGTACAAAGTAATGTTGGTTGACGACGATTATCCGGTGTTGGAGCTGTTGTCCGAAGCGATTCCTTGGAACTCGCTCGGCCTTCGCTTGGAAGGTGCGTACGAGAACGGGCTGGCTGCGCTTGAGGCCGCGGAGCGGTCCATGCCGGACATCGTCATTACGGATATCGGAATGCCGAAGATCGACGGACTGGAGCTTGTCCGCCGGTTGAAGGAGCGCAAGCCGGACCTGCGCGCCGCCATCTTGTCCTGCCACAGCGAATTTCAGTATGCGCAGCAAGCGATGAAGCTGCAGGTGCAGGATTATATTGTGAAGGATACGTTGGATCCGGACGATTTGCAGCAGGTGCTCATCCGCTTCTCGGACAGCTTGGAGCAGGAGCGGCGGCTGAACGTTGAGCGGCACCGGCTGCGGCAGATGGCGGACCGTTCGCGTGAAGCGATGAAGGAGAAGTGGATTCAGAGCGCGGTGCAGATGCCGCTGCTGCAAGCCGGCGGCTGGAAGGAGGAACTCGAAGCGTTCGGTTTGCCGACGGACGGGCGGACGGTGCTTCCCGTTGTCGGCTTCATCGACGACTACCGGTCCGCGAAGCGGCGGTTTCTCTCGGACGACACGCTTCGTTTCGCGGTTTCGAACGTAATCGAGGAAGTCGTCCGAGAAAGTTCCGCAGAAGCGGTGCTGTTTCCGTACAGCGGCAAGGAATGGGTTGTGCTCCATTCGTTTCGGCCGACATTGACGGTGAACGGATACGATGTCGTACGGCAGCTGCTCGAACGGATTCAATCGGCGCTGCGCCGGACGCTTAAGCTGTCGATGTCGTTCGTCATCGGTGAGATGTCCGGAGCTCCGGAGCAATTGAAGCAAGGGCTTGTCCGATTGTTGGCGGGGACGGGACAGCGGTTTTATATGGAGCGCGGCGAGATTGCGGCGTTTCGCCATGCCGCCGGCGCTTCCGGCGATCTGTTTGCCTTCTACGACCAAGCGAGCGAGTGTTTTCGCGAGTGCATCATGAAGCGGGATGCGTCGCAAGCGAAAGCCAAGGCCGAGGAGTGGACGCGCTTCCTCCGAATGTCCGGCTACGCCTCCGAAACCGTGAAAGATTGGTCGCTGAAGCTGCTGCTCGACATTCGCCTCAAACATTACTCTCTCTATAGTTTCCGGGCGTCGTATTCCGCGGAGAGCTTGAACAAGGAAGTGTCAGAGATCGGCTCGCTATACGAGCTGAGGGATTGGCTGACCGAGCATCTGTTAAGCGCCGTTTCCGCCGAGGAAACGCGGGTGCGGACGCAGCGCAAGGAAGTGCTCGACGCGTGCCAATACGTTTCCGCGAACCTCGATCAGCGGATCGGGCTGGAGGAGGTCGCCGAATACCTGCATCTGAATGCAAGCTATTTCAGCAGGCTGTTCAAGAAGGAAAGAGGGGAGACGTTCATCGAATACGTCATCCGGACGAAGATGGAACGCGCGAAGGAGCTGCTCGATCAAACCGCGCATCCCGTAGCCAAAATTTGCGAGATGCTCGGTTACGACAACCAAAGCTACTTCATTAAACTGTTCAAAGGCTGCACCGGCGTCACCCCGAACGATTATCGGAACCGAGGCGCATGACCGACATATATAGTGACGAATCATTATACGAAAGGGTGTAATATATGGCGCAACAACCGGATTGGGTGAAAGAGGCTTGGAACAAAACCGCAGAAAAAGTGTCGAAAACGAGCCGCCGCATAGGATCTGGTTTTCCGCACGCCAGCGTGAACGGCAAGTATGTGCTGGAGCCGGCTCATTGGTGGACGGCGGGCTTTTGGCCGGGATTGCTTTGGTTGGTCTACAGAGATACGAAAGACACCGCGTTAAAAACGATTGCGGAAGAGTGCGAAGCGAAGCTGGACCAGGTGATTGCGGACTATTACCGCCTTGACCACGATATCGGCTTTATGTGGACGTTGACCAGCGTCGCACGGTATAAGCTGTTGGGCGAAGAAGAGTCCAAACG
Organism: Paenibacillus alkalitolerans; assembly: GCF_016482785.1. Lineage (GTDB taxonomy): Bacteria > Bacillota > Bacilli > Paenibacillales > YIM-B00363 > Paenibacillus_AE > Paenibacillus_AE alkalitolerans. The sequence goes on from NZ_JAEMXM010000005.1 coordinate 211,349, forward strand.
ACGCGCATTGCTGGCCGCCAATTTGTTAAGCGCCCGGTTTAATATTAAGGGCCGCTATATCCGGGCATGGAATCCTTGGAGGCCGGGCGAAGACAACTCGGGTTGGGCGATTATCGACTGCATGATGAATTTGCCGCTTCTTTATTGGGCTTCCTCGGTTACGGGGGATCCGCGGTTCAAACATATCGCCGTCGAGCACTCGGATACGGTGCTGACGCACTTCATCCGCCCCGACGGTTCGGTGAACCATATCGTCGTCTTCGATCCGGCGACTGGAGAGAAGATCGGGGTGAACGGAGGACAAGGCTACTCGGCGGAATCGGCATGGTCGCGAGGCGCGGCGTGGGCATTGTACGGCATGGCTTTAGGCTATAAGTACACCGGTGAAGAACGGTATTTGCAGGCTGCCAAACAAGTCGCCCATTTCTTTATCGCCAATCTTCCGGAGGACTTCGTTCCGCATTGGGATTTCCGCCTTCCGCCGGATGTGGAGAAATACCGCGATTCTTCCGCAGGCGCGTGCGCGGCATGCGGCTTGCTGCTGCTGTCAAAGCAAGTGGCGGACGCGGAGTCGGCTTTGTATCGTCAAGCGGGCGAGCGAATGCTGCACTCCTTGTACTCGAATTACGGAGCTTGGGACCGGGAGGATGAAGAAGGGCTGATCCTGCATGGAACGAGCCATTATCCGGAGCGCAGAAATATCGATGTCCCGCTTATCTACGGGGACTATTACTTCGCGGAAGGGATCGCGCAATTGCTGGGTCATGACGGGCTGTTTTAGATGAATTGTCCTTTTGTGACCGTGTAAGCGAAGATTTTTCGGCTACAGCGCTTGAATCTGGCTTTGTCGACTGTGTAAGCGAAAATACGCTCGAGTATGTAATCGATTTGATCCGCGAACGGGTCTCCGAGCCGCCGCACATACGGGAGCTTGCATCCAGAGCAGGTTTAAGCGAAAGGCAGTTTCGGCGAAGGTTCTCCGCGCGGACCGGAATGAACTATATCGAGTTCCTGCAAGAGCAGCGGATAGCGTTGTGCTGCAATTTGCTGGTTTCGACGAACGAAAAGGTTACGTTGATCGCCCGAAAGGCCGGGTACCAAGACATCAAGTTTTTCAATCGGCTGTTTAAGAAGAAAACCGGCATGACGCCGAAGCAATTCCGAAGCGCCGGAAAATAAATTCATTTCATGACGTTTCGCATTAAAAGAGTAATCCTTCATTGACATACGGTAACCAAATAGTTAATATACAAATGAATAGTTACCTATGTATTTTTTCAGATGGAGGAGCCGATTATGAGTTTATCGAGTTATTTCGGGAAGATGAGAGGCGGGGGAAGGAGTCCCTTAAAAGCGGTCCCGCTTAATGCGCTTCATGGATTCATCGGTGGCGTCATTTCCATCGGAGCCCTGGCTTGGTTAACGCACAATACGGGCTCGCTGTGGCTGATGGCCCCTTTCGGAGCAAGCTGCGTGCTGGCGTTCGGTCTGTGGGATGCGCCGCTATCCCAGCCGAGAAACATCGTCGGCGGCCATGTGGTATCCACTTTCGTCGGGCTGCTGTTTTACCACCTCTTCGGGAACGGCATTTGGGCGGTAGCGCTTGCCGTCGGAGCGGCGATTGCGGCGATGATTCTTACGAGGACGACACATCCGCCCGCTGGGGCGGATCCGATCGTTGTCATGCTGGAAGGCAGCGCATGGTCGTTCCTCATGTTCCCCGTCTTGGCGGGCGCCTTCGTTATCGCGGCACTCGCTCTACTGATCAATAATTTGGATAAGAACCGCAAATACCCGACCTTCTGGTATTAATCGGGCAACAAGCAAGAAAAGTCATCCTTCCGGGTGACTTTTCTTCATTATTTATTTTCGAAGGCAAAATCGGCCAACAGTTTCTCACTGCTCTTCTCCAACAACAGGGGGTAATGAACTGCTTTATCGGGCGCCAACGCTTTTACATCTTCGAAAACAGCCGTCGAGGCAAATATTTTATCGGATTCTTTCAAAACTTTTTGCAATTGTTCCATGTCGTTTGTGCCGGCGATGACCGGATCGATGTGTTTGATCCCGGCGTCTTTTGCCCTTTCAGCCATCCATTGGCCGCCTTTTTGCCCCAGGCAGACAAAACCTACTTTTGTGCCCGGCGACAATTTGGCGATATCCAACAAGAGCGAAAAATCGATCGTTGCGCCGATGGTAATGATGTTCTTCTTTGTGCCTACGAGATCTTTCACTTCGTCGATATGGTTAAGAGTCGTGACGACGGCATCCGCTCCGCTAAGCGCCTCATCGAGCTTTGTTCCTCCGGATCCATGAATGTCCTCGAGGAACAAACTCGTAACGGAAGCCCCGGTATATTTTTCGATTTCATTGCGGTAAAAGATATGGTCATGCTCTTTGCACTCGATAAACAACACTTTGAGTTTCCCGATCGCCTTATTTCCGAACAGTTGAACGAATGCCATACCGGCCGTTGCCAACTCTTCCAAATCGAAGTGCTGTTCTTCGGCTTCCGCAACCATCTTCTCCAATAATTTGTACATGGGCTTACGCTTGTTGACCAAGTCAATCACTATGGCATTATCGAGAACATCAGTACCGCGCCCTTTCTGAATGCCCACAATTCCCTCGTCGCGAAGCTGCGTATAAACGAGATTGACCGTATTTCGGTTTACGTTAAGGGTATCGGCCAGCTGCTGCGCCGGAGGGAGCATTTCGCCCGGTTTTATTTTGCCTGTGCCGATCAGCCATTTCAGTTGTTCTTTGATTTGTGTATTCATCGAAAATGTGAGATGAGGGTCGGCTTTTAAAAACAACTCTTTATCAGGCTTCATAATTCATCCCCTCTGATCGCTTGATTGAACATGTTCCGGTTGAAGCTTTTCTTAAAGTTCTAGTCGGTTATTTATATTATACCTATGTAAACGGAATTTTAAATCATAAAATGCTATTTTTTTGTTGGATAAATTGACATTTAATATCATAATGAATATCATTATAAATGAATAGACAACTAGTAATATAGTGCTGTTGTCCGAAGGGGGTGTGGCGATGGGTGCCAAGTGGTGCGGATTTCTCTAAGAAGGTATGCGCAGCGCACTAATGATCAATCTTTTGAACTACATATTACCTTCGAGGTCGGAAAAAATGGCGAATAAATATGTGATTATTATTCAAGCGGGGCAGCAAGACGTTGGACGCGCAGTACACGGATTGCTTTACGGACAAGAGCTTCATGAAGCCGGGTATTCGGTTGACGTGTCTTTCGACGGTGCTGGCACGATTTGGGTTAAAGAACTTGAGAAGCCGGCTCATCCGTTTAACCCGGTATTCAAACAAGCGATGAAGTCCGGGATCGTAAAAGGCGGCTGCCAGGCTTGCTCCGGATTTTTCGAGGTGGAAGAAGAGGTAAAGAAAGCTGGTGTTTCTTTGGTCGGATCTGAAGCGTCCGGGGGGCATCTTCCATTTGCTCAATATATCAAGGACGGGTATTTCCCGATTATCCTTTAATCGACGATGAAGTCGGTCCGAATAATTGACAGCCGCCCGAAACCCGGGCGGCTGTCGCCGTTTACGATATTATTTCGGATTGAACGGTGAGGAGTTAATATATTTCCACTTCTTTGCCGATGCGGAAACCGTTTCGATAAGCTTCGCAGGTTCAAAAACTACCAACCTTTCAGCCCCGGGGAACCCGCCGAACAAGCTCGGGTCCCATTCAATTCTTGCTAGCCCGGTTATTTGCAGCATATTTCCTGTTTCGAAGTCGACAAACAGCAGTCCGGTTCGCGGATTTACATGAATATTGCCCAAGGTGTTGAACATAGAGTTTCCGAAGTAGTCCGGGATCCAAAGCTCATTCCCTTTGATTCGAATGAATCCTGGTGCGCCGCCCCGGTGGGAGGCGTCCGTCTTTCCCTCGATACCGGAAGTTGCGATGAAAAATGTGTCCGCTTGCGTTATCCATTGTTTGTGCGCATCGTTTAACGAATCGTGTCGGATTACTTGAGCAATCCCATCGTCAATGGCCGGCTGCTCTCTAGCCTGGATGTATTTCGGGCAATTTCCGTACACTTGCTCCATCCTGACGTGAATGCCGCCGACTTTATCAATTGCGGCTTGGCCGTTCATTCTCATTCGCCGTCTCTTGACAAGTTCAATTGCAAGCAGCCCGATGTCCGGATTGCGATTGAGATTGTCGAAAATCACATCGTTCGTTTCCATTGGATTAATGATAATGTTTTGAGGATCCGAAACAGAAATAAATCCTGCCGGTCCGGTTAACATGGAAGCCCACAAATCACCGTCAGCGCCGGTTGACCCGGCAATGATCATGGTTTGTCGGTGCAAAAAGTCGGCCGCCGCTTTCGGTATTTCGTTGCGTACGGAGCTTGCGTTCTGCTCTGCTGCGTTCGAAGCGCCGGCTAATTGTTGGACCTCGATTTCGCCGCGATGATAAACAGATGTGTTCAAACGATCGCTTTCCATGAGACCATCTCCTTCCTTATCAAGTGATTAAATAACTAGTTATATAGTACTTATGGTAAATTTAAATGTCAATTAATGAGATTGGATTATGTGTGATGAAGTGTCTGGATAAATGTCAAGTTGGATTCCGTTTTTCGGGAATGCAAATTTGGCGTAATTGTTTTCATTAACACTTCTTGACAGTCTAAATGAGAACGGTTATCATCTGAATTGTTGACATTGAGAATCATTATCACAAGAAAGAGGTGCTGTATTTTGTCAAAGGTTAGTATCCGGGCAATGGATTCCGTCAGAGAAATAGCCGACTCCATAGTTGATTGTGTTGGGCAAACGCCGCTTGTCCGGTTAAACCGGCTTTTTGCAAACAGCGGAATAAGCGTCCTTGCCAAGCTGGAGATGATGAATCCCGGCGGCAGCATGAAGGACCGGCCGGCGCGTTACATCATAGAGCACGGATTGCGAAGCGGCGTCATCAACGCCGATACGCATCTAATCGAGAGCACTTCCGGGAATTTGGGCATCGGACTTGCAATGATGGCCAAAACTTACGGCCTGCAATTCACGTGTGTCGTCGATCCGAAAATCACCAAAACAAACTTGGAGATCATCAAGCAGTTCGGTGCGAATATCGATATGGTCACGGAACCGGACGAACAGGGAGGCTATCTCAAAACACGCATCAACCGGGTCCAAGAGCTGCTGAAGACGACTCCTAACGCGCACTGGATCAACCAGTACGGGAACGAATTGAATTGGAAAGCTCATTACTACGGCGCCGGGAGTGAAATTGTTGAACAGGTTGACGGACCGATCGATTACCTCGTATGCGCAGTGAGCACCACAGGAAGCATTCTCGGTTTTTCCCGCAAGGTGCGCGAAGCGTTCCCGAATGTCAAAGTGATTGCGGTCGATGCGGTAGGATCCGTCATCTTCGGCACGCCGGCCGGTCCAAGGGAGCTCCCGGGCATCGGCGCAAGCAGGGTTCCCGAATTGTTCACCCCGCAGGAGATTGACGAAGTCGTTCATGTCAATGATATGGAATCCGTGAAAGGTTGTCGCGAGCTGCTGGAATACGAGGGGATTTTCGCCGGAGGATCGTCGGGCTCCATCATTGCGGCCATTCGAAAGATCGTCCCGGCAATCCCGAAGTCCTCCAGAGTCGTTACGGTGCTGCCTGACCGGGGGGATCGTTATCTGGACACGGTGTACAACGAAGAATGGGTAGAAAGACTTTATATGAAAAATTCTCAAGATCATACGTTAGGGGCGTTTAATAATGAACCGAGATCATTCTATTTTATATCTGAGCAAGGAAGATATCACGGAACTGGGAGGAGCATCCTCTGATTTATATGTGAAAGCGGTCAACAGGGCATTGGAGCTTCATGCGAAACGCGATTTTGTCCAACCGCTTAAACCGTACTTGCGGGCGCACGGTGCAAACGGCCACATCGCCGACCGGATCATCGCGATGCCCGCGCATATCGGAGGGGAAACGCCGGTATCGGGAATCAAGTGGATCGGAAGCAAGCATGACAATCCCCGGGTGCACGGCAAGGAACGGGCGAGCGGTCTGATCATATTAAACGATCCGGATACGAACTATCCCATCGCCGTGATGGAAGCAAGCTTGATTAGCGGCATGCGCACCGCCGCCGTTACGGTAATAGGAGCCAGGCACTTGGCGCGCAAAGGGTTTCGCAGCGTTGCTTGCACGGGCTGCGGCATTATCGCCAAGATGCAGCTGCAGTCGCTGCTCGAGCAGTTTCCGAAGCTTACGGATATTCATCTCTTCGATTTGAACAAAGACGCGGCCGAACGGCTTGGACATGAGCTGCGGCAGCGGTTCCCCCGAATCAATGCGAAGGTCGCCGGCGATGCGGAGCCGGCCGTAAGAGAAGGGGAGGTCGTCGTCACCTGCACGGTCACGGATCAACCCTACATTCCTTACGAATGGCTGCGAAAAGGAGCGTTTGTAAGCAACATTTCCATCATGGACATACATAAAGAGGTGTTTTTAAGAGCGGACAAAGTGGTCGTTGACGACTGGGATCAATCGAACCGCGAGAAGAAGGTTATCAATCAGCTTGTGCTTGAAGGGAAGTTTTCCCGCGAACAGCTTCATGCCGAGTTGGGCGAGATTGTAACAGGGCAAAAGCCGGGGCGGGAAACGGACGAAGAGATCATTGTTCTGAATCCGATGGGAATGGCGGTGGAAGATATAGCAAGCGCGCATGAAATATATCTTCAAGCCGTCGCCGCCCGCGCGGGAACCCGATTAAGCTTGTAAGGGAGGACCCCGGATTGAAAACATGGCATGAAGAAGCTTCGGAAACGGTTTTACTGGATTTGGCGAATGCGCTGCTGCATGAAAATGTACTCGGTATTGCAGACAAGGGCGCAGTAACGTCAAACGTTCCGGACATTCCTTCGCTGTCGCAGTATCCATTGGAGGAAGATGAGCTTTACTTTCATCTGCGGCTAAATCCCGGTCTTGCGGTCGTATTTCGGGTTCGCCGGCAGCGCTTCATCCAATCGTTGAAAATAAGCCGTGTTCCTGTTTTATCCGTAACCGAAAGTCCGGCAGGTCCGTCCGTAAAGCTGCTTGACCCGGTTGAATTGATGCAGGTGCTGGGCGCATCGGTTTCAAAGGAAGAACAATCGGCTAAGCTGCCCAACTTGGAAGGATTTCTAGAGGAATTGAGAGACGCGGTCGAACATACGGCACTTTCATATGAGGCGGCACACGAGCTTTGCGGCGAAGGGCATTCGAGCCGATCATCGCCGCTGCATCGAATGGAACGCCTCTCCTCGCTTCGCGACCGCCCGTTCCATCCGACTTCCCGCGCGAAGAGAGGTTGGGACTCCGGCGATTACAGGAAATACAGTCCGGAATTCGGCTGCGAATTCGGTTTGGATTGGGTGGCTGTAAGGCGCCGGTATATGATAAAAGGACCTTCCGCGGAAGATGCCGCGAGCATGATATTGGACGATTCGGAGTGCCGGCAGCTGCAAACGGCTATGGCTTCATTAGGCATTGACTCCAACGATTACTTGGCGGTACCGGTTCATCCTTGGCAAATGCAATATGTGCTGCCGTTCGTCTTTGCGGAGGAAATCGAAAGGAAACACGTCATACCGATTGCGCAAGGTTTGGGCAAGTTCGCCGCCACATCGTCGGTGCGCGCATTGGCTCAGGTACACGGCGGGCGGTATCATATCAAGCTGCCGGTCGGCATCTATTCCCTTGCCGCACTCCGGGTACTTCCGCCCCGGTATCTCTACAACGCGGAGAAAGGGCAGGAGCTGCTGCGGCAAGTTATTGACAAAGAGCCGTTATTGCGGGGCAAGTTACATCTTTGCGACGAGAAGCGGTGGTGGGGGTATCACGATCCGGAAGGGGATCCGTTCGAAGATAAACCGGGACACCTGGCTTGTATGGTCAGAGAATACCCGAGCCGTCTGACGGAAAAGCAGGATGTCCGCTTGGTCGCCATGTCCGCGCTGGCGGTTATGGATCCCGCGGGGCGCGTGCCCGCATTCGACGAATTGGCAGCCGCCAGATTCGGTGCGCATTACGGCAAATTACAAGTGTTAACGCTGTTTCGGGACATTTGTCAACTGTTTATAGAGACGATGCTCGTCTGCTTCCGATATGGCATCATGCCGGAAGTCCATGGACAGAATGTTCTGGTTATTATCGAAAAAGGGCACGCGGCAGGTCTGCTTCTCCGGGATCACGACACCATTCGACTGCACCTTCCGTGGCTTGAGCGGGAAGGCTTTGCCGATCCGCAATACGTTGTAAAACCCGGCACTCCGAACAGTTTAATCAACGAAACGCCGGAATTGCTGCTGTCTTATTTTCAAACTCTCGGGATCCAAGTAAACCTGTATGCAATCATCGATGTGTTGTCACGGACCTATTCGATCGACGAGTCGGAGTTTTGGCGGGAAATTCAACGTTCCATACAATCTTGCCTGCACAATCCGGGTTTGCCGGAAACGGTCCGGGGAGTTATCGCGCACCGGCTGCTGGAAAGTTCTTCATGGCCAACCCGCATGCTGATTACTCCGCTGTTGAAACGAACCGGAACCGGGGGCGGCAGCATGCCGGCCGGCGCCGGTGAAACGGGCAATCCTTTAAGAGCCGCCGTCAAAGCATGAAAGCAATCATTGGTTTACGAGAAAGCGGGATTCCGGTGCTTTGGGGCGGGCAGTTTCTGGCCATTGCGGGATTGACGGTATTAGTGCCGCTGCTGCCCCTTTACATGACAGAGCTCGGAGCGAACGACCCCGGGGATAACCGTCTCTGGACGGGGTTATCCTTGGCGGCTCCGGCCGTAACCGCGTGCTTCGTCTCTCCGGTATGGGGGAAAGCCGGCGACCGCTTGGGGCGGAAGTGGATGGTGGTGCGGGCGCTGCTCGGGCTGGCCGCCAGCCTCATTCTTATGGGAGCGGCACAAACGCCTTTTCAATTTTTTCTTTGCCGTCTCCTTCAAGGGGTTTGCGGGGGCGTCGTCGATGCCGCTTCCGCGTACGCCGGCTCGGAAGCTCCGGAGACGGAACGAGGAAAGGCTCTCGGCATTATGCAAAGCGCCATAGCCGCCGGTTCGCTTGCCGGGCCGCTGGTCGGAGGCGTTATGGTGAATTGGATCGGATTTAGCTCGTTGCTGGTATTTATGGGCATTTTGACGGGAATGAGCGGTTTACTGGCAGCAGCCGTGTTGAAGGAAACGGGGAAGAAAGAAGATCGGAAGAAGACGGAAGCATCTGTAACTCAAGTTTACATAGATTTGCTGAGTCATTCGCGGTTGAGGCCTTTTATGATTGCGGGAGTTTTCTCCCAGATCGGGATGTTCGGCTTGGTTGTCGTGTTTGCGCCGTTCGTCGCTCAATTAAGCGGCATTTCCGGCAATGCATCCGCATGGGTCGGGATTTTACAGGCAATCGCCTGGGGAGCGGGGTTGGCGGGCGCCGCTTGGTGGGGCAAAAGAAACGACCGCAGCCGTATTGAAACGAACTTGATATTGGCGATGGCGGTATGCGGCATCAGCATCATATTGCAGGCGATGCCGCAGCATGTGCTTTGGTTGATCCCGTTAAGAATCGTTCAGGGATTTTGTTACAGCTCCGTACTGCAATCGATTATGTTGGCCGTTACCCAGGAGTCAAAGGATGAGCACAGGGGCGTTTACGTCGGCACTGCAAATTCGGTTTTGGTATTCGGACAGATCGCCGGCTCATTAACGGGCGCAATGCTTGGAGGGTTCTTGACGGGGGAATGGATCATTGCGGTCATGGGATTGATGTTTTTGACCGGAGCCTTCTCGATCGTCCGGGGCCATGCTTTGCAGCCGGGAATATTTAAGCTTCAACGATATCGCGAGGTGAATAATGAACGATGATCAAACATAGCCGTGAACTTGCGGCAGCCGCCGGAACGGAGAGGTTATTGAACGCTTTTATACGCGAAATGGAAATACGGGATCCGGCAATCGAACCCGGACATACTGCTTTGCAGCTGCTTCCTGCACAGGTTGCGAATGAAATCCGCAGCCAAGGAACTCCGATGAGGATTAAGCTAAAGAAAACAGGAATTGCAATTGTCGGCGCAATAACTTATTTGTCTGTTTTCGGCCATTACCGGTACGGAACCGCGTTTTGGCAAACGACGGTCCGGAACTCAAACGCGGGCTGCATAAAGTTGGACGGTCACATGGAATTGGCTAAGCTTTTATTGATTGAGCTCGTTGCCGTTTATTCCGATGGAGCCGCCGGATGGGACAGAGCGCGAACGATGCTTCAGCAGGTTGAAAACTCCATTGAAAAAACGGAGCGTTACGTGCGGCACAGCTTTAACAACCCGCGCTCCCTATGGCATGTCACCGGGAAAGAACGGGTGTTCATGGCCGAACAATCGCTGATCTTCGGACACCCGTTCCATCCGACGCCGAAAAGCTCCGACGGGTTTAAACCCGAGGAATTGCACCGATATGCGCCGGAGTTGGGGGCGGCTTTTCCGCTTCATTATTTTGCCGCGGCTCCGGAATTAATAGACGACCGGTTTTTAGAGAGTTCGCCTGCTGCGGATGAACAATTGTTTACTCCGAAGGTCGTCGAGGCGGCCGGACGTCTGTTGTCTGAAGCGCACAGGCAGTACCGCCTTCTTCCTTGCCACCCGTGGCAGGCGGAGCATGTGCGAAGATGGCCGGAGGTTCAACAGCTGCTTTCAACAGGAAAGTTAGTAGATCTCGGAAAGCTTGGAGCCGCCGTGTATCCGACGTCTTCCGTGAGGACGGTATGGGATTTCAACCATGCGTTTCTATTTAAGCTGCCGCTGAACGTAAGAATTACGAACTTCATCAGGGTGAACCCGCCGGAACAGCTTGTGCGGACGATCGATGCCAGCCGGGCGCTTGCGCGGGTGAGGGACGACATCCCCTGTTCCGACTTTAAAGTGCTGCTGGAGGGCGGTTACCGGACGCTGAATCTACCGGGTCGAAAGCTGGCCGAAAGCTTCGGGGTCATCTTCCGCGAAAACCCGCTTTACAGTCAAACCGGCATACAGCACGCCCCGACGGTGGTGGCCGCATTGCTTGAGCAGCCTCCTTGCGCGGATGTTCCTCCCGTTTGGGAAGCGGTCCGATTAGCGTCTCAAGCGCGGGGTACGACACCGGATCAAGACTTCTTGGGCGTATGGTTAACCCGGTATTTGGAAATATCGCTGGTGCCGCTGCTTTGGTTGTTCCTTGAACGGGGAATCAGCATGGAAGCGCACGTGCAAAATTCGATGGTTGCGCTGCGGGACGGTTGGCCGGTGCATTTTTACGTGAGAGATCTTGAAGGGGTGAGCATCGGCCGGGAACGGGCCGGGAAGTTCGCTATGTTCGGATTGAGAGACGACAGTCCGGCGCTGTACCCGGATCATGAAGCGTGGCATCGGTTGAAGTATTACTTCTTTGTCAATCATCTGGGGCATTTGATCCATACGTTGGCTTATTACGGGAAGACGGAGGAGCTCGCGCTTTGGAATACAGTAAGGAGGGTGCTTCAATCAACCGGGCTGTTTGAGGGAGAGGGAAGAATGTTGTATTTGACGGATTTGCTTGAGAATAAAGCTTTACCCGCCAAGGCCAACTTGCTGAGCTGCTTTCAGAAAAGAGGGGAGACGCCTCTTTATGTTAACATTCCAAATCCGCTGACGCTGTGCGAGGTGAGAATATGAGTGATATACAGGCGATGGAAGTAATGGAGGCTATCCGATCGGACCGGTATGTTGCGGTTCGCAGACGAATTTTCCGTCAATTGATCGAATCGTTGATCTATGAAGGGCTGCTTTCTCCGGAAACGGAGCATTCGGAAGGAGAGACGGTTTTCAAAATTCCCGGTTCGGATGAAGCGGGGCGTCCGATGCTTTACACTTGTCAGGGGCAAAAGAGGTTCACGTTCGGCCGGATCCGGTTGAACAATCGTCCGGTGATCCGAACTTCGGCGGGGGCTTCTTCCGAAGCCGGCTCGCTTGCGCAGTTTCTGCTTGAAATTCGCGGTTCTCTCGGTGCGGATGAAGGTCGCTTGGTCGCGTTTATCCAAGAGCTGGAGCAAACGTTGTTCAAAGACGCACTGGCGCAGCATCACCGTTTCGAACGGGAGATACGGCTGCGGGGGAGTGGTTACGATGATCTGGAAGGGATCGTAATGGACGGCCACCCGTACCATCCCAGCTATAAATCGCGGATCGGGTTCGACTATGCGGATCACTTTACATACGGTCCCGAGTATAAGCAAGAGATTCATCCGCTTTGGCTTGCGGCGCATAAAGATTTCACCCGTGTCGCGGTATCTCGGCGATTGGAGTATGATCGTTTCCTGGAAAGCGAATTGGGCGCAGAGCAGTTGAAACGGTTTAAAGACAGCATCATTCGCCAAGGTGTCGATCCCGCCGAATATATTATGATGCCGGTTCATCCGTGGCAGTGGCAAAAGCAAATTTCCGCCGCGCGCCAGCAGGATGTGCATGAGCGGCGGCTGATTGTTCTGGGAACGGCCAAAGATACTTACCGGGCGCAGCAATCGATCCGCACGCTCGCCAATGTGACGTCGCCGTATAAAGCGTATCTCAAGCTGTCGTTAAGCATGATCAACACATCTACGGGACGCGTACTGGCGCCTCACACGGTGGAAAATGCGCCGGCCGTTTCCGATTGGTTAAAGGAGCTTGCGGATAATGACCCTTTCTTGAAAGAAGTAACCCGTGTGATCCTGTTGAGAGAAATCGCGGGGGTTTCCTACGACCGTCCCGCGTTGTCCGTGCTGCTGCAGTCATCGGTGTATGGAACGGCCGGTTGTATTTGGCGGGAAAGCGTTCATTCCTATCTCGAAGAAGGGGAGGCGGCCGTTCCGTTCAATTCGCTTTGCTCGCTCGATCTGGACGGACGTCCGTTCATTGAGCCGTGGGTTGAGGCGGCGGGTGTCGATAATTGGTTGGAGCTGCTGTTTAAAGCGAGTATTCTCCCGATCGTGCATATGCTTTACGCGCACGGCATCGCTTTGGAGTCGCATGCGCAAAATATGGCGCTCATCCATAGGGACGGTATGCCATGCCGTGTGGCGTTGAAAGATTTCCACGACGGGATCCGGTTTTCTAAAGCGCATCTCTCCTCGCCGGACAAATGCCCGGACCTGCTGGCGACACCGGAATACCATGCCAGAATCAACCGCAACTCGTTTATCGAAACGGATGACCTTGCGCTTGTGAGAGATTTCATGCATGACGCGTTCTTCTTTATCAATCTAGGAGAGTTGGCCTTATTCTTAGACGATCACTTCGGTTATGATGAGAATCGCTTCTGGTCGCTTGCCCGCGAAGTGATAGAAAACTATCAACGCCGTTTCCCCGAGTCGGAGGAACGGTTCCGGCTGTTCGATTTGTTTGCGCCAACCATTGAAGTCGAGCAGTTAACGAAGCGCCGGCTGTATCCGGACTCGGAGCTGCGTATTCATCGGGTCGCCAATCCGCTCAACCTTGTTGCAATGAAAGTCTAGCGAAGGCGGGGGGATAGATTTGCTGCGTAAAAATGCTGCGAAACAAAAATTGTGTGCGGGGGAAACGGTATGCGGACTGTTTGCCTCCATTCCCTCTCCCGTGTCGGTCGAGATGATCGGCTGCGCCGGATATGACTTTGTGATCATCGACACGGAGCATGTGTGCATCAACCCGGAGACGCTGGAGCATATGATCCGGGCGGCGGAGGCGGTCGGATTGACCGCATTGGTTCGCGTGCCCGACGGCTCTTCCGGGCCGATATTGCGGGCGCTTGATGCGGGAGCGCAAGGCGTTGTCGTCCCGCATGTGCGGACGAAAGAGGAGGCGGTCGCCGCCGTGGCGGCGAGCCGTTATTATCCGCTCGGCAGCCGGAGCTTGAACGGAGGACGGCCGGCCGCTTTCGGGAAGTCGGACCTTCAGGCTTACATTGCGGAGGCGAACGAACAGGTGCTGGTCGTCGCGATGATTGAAGACCGGGAAGGCGTGGAGAGGATCGGCGAAATATTGTCGGTCCCCGGCATCGACATGGTGCTGGAAGGGGCGGCCGATCTTTCCCAGTCTTACGGGGTACCTTGGCAAACTCGGGCGCCGGTCGTCAGAGAAGCGCTGCACACCTTGCAGGAAGCTGCCATTACGTACGGAGTCCCTTATTGCGCAATACCTAGAGCCGATGAAGATATTTTGACGTGGTATGACAAAGGTGTGCGTGCATTCGTTCTCGGCGATGAAAGAGGCATTGCGTTTCGGGCGCTGGTCTCTAAACATAATGACTTTGCGTCACGGTTGGAAAGTTTCGGCGGACAGAAAGGAAACGGAAGATGAACCGGATCATTGAACAAATTGCCTTGTTGAAAGAAAACCACCGGCGGCCTCTCTGCGCTTATATTTATGACATGGAGCATTTGAGCGAACATGTGTCGCGGCGCGTTCGAACGCTGCCGCCCTCCTGCAGGCTGTTTTATGCGATCAAGGCGAACTCGGAGGAGGAGATCCTGAGGGCATTGTTGCCGGTCGTGGAAGGTTTCGAGGTGGCATCCCTTGGCGAAGTGAAGAAGGTTCGTGCGGTTTCCCGCGATATTCCGATTATTTTCGGAGGTCCGGGAAAGACGGATGAAGAAATCGAAGGAGCGATGGACAACCGGGTCAGCCTCATTCATGCCGAGAGCGCGGATGAGGTCCGGAGAATTGCGTGGATTGCGGCGCAGCGCGGGAAAGTAATGCCTATTTTGCTGCGCGTCAATTTGCAAGGTCCGCTGCCTGACGCTACGTTGGCCATGGCGGGCCGCCCGACCCAATTCGGGATAGACGAAAGCCAAATTCCGGATGCGATTCGGCTGGCGCAAAGCCTCGATTCGGTGAAGCTGGAGGGTTTCCATTTCCATTCCCTCTCCAATAACCTTGACGCGGAGAAGCATGTCCGGTTGGTGCAATATTATTGCGAACGAACGGCGGCATGGATCGAGGAATTCGGTCTGGAGGACATCTCTTATTTGAATGCCGGCGGAGGTATAGGCGTAAATTACGCGGAACCGGAGGCGCAGTTCGATTGGGATCTGCTTGTTGAAAGGCTGGGGCCGGCGTTGAAAGAGAAATGTCCGCCCAATGTGACCGTGTTGTTTGAATGCGGCCGATATGTTGCTGCCTCGTGCGGTTATTACGCGGCGGAAGTGTTGGACATCAAACAGAACCATGGCAAGAACTACGTCATTCTCCGCGGCGGTACCCACCATTTCCGGCTGCCGGTCTCCTGGCAGATGAGCCATCCGTTCCGCGTCGTTCCTGTGGAGCGTTGGGATTACCCGTTTCCGCGCAGAGAGCTGAATGATGCCGAGATCACAGTTGTCGGGCAGCTTTGCACCCCAAAGGACGTGCTTGCGAAGGACGTTCCGGTTTCCGGAGTCCGGGTTGGAGACGTCATCTTGTTCCTGTTAGCCGGAGCTTACGGATGGGCCATCTCCCACCATGATTTTCTTAGCCATCCGCATCCCGATCATATATACTTGTAACAGGACGTTAATAGTAAGGAGAAAGTCTATGTGCCGAAATATCAAGACACTATACAATTTCGATCCCCCGGCTACCGAAGACGAGATTCGGGCGGCCTCTCTTCAATTCGTGAGAAAGCTTTCGGGCTTTAACACGCCGTCTAAGGCGAACGAGGCCGCATTCAATCAGGCCGTCGAGGAGGTGGCTGCGGTTGCCCGGACTTTGCTGGATTCTCTCGTCACCAATGCGGAGCCGCGCAGCCGGGAGATCGAGATCGAACGCGCCCGCGCGCGAGCCGCGAAGAGGTTTGGGACTCGGGACAGGCAATGATTGCCGCGCTCTCCCGCAGCTCATTAGTTGGGCGTTGTCGGCGGACGATGGGATTTACTTCCTGAGCTGACTGTTTCGCGGTCAATGGCATATGGCTAGAAAATAAATGGGTGCCCCAATTTGTTACCTTCCAGGCACGATCCTGAGGTTCTCCTGGTTGATCCCGCCGTGACATCCGTTTCGAACTCCCTTGCGCACACTATCCCTCTCGTTCAGAAAATGCGCAAGGTCGAACTTCGAAATTACTTATCAGCGCGGGGCACATGAATTCCGACGGCAGTACGGCGCATTCCCCTCTTTACACCTAGGTAATGCGAAAAAAGCCAGAATCTAGGTTCTCTGCGCCTGCGAGGACATACAGATTGCGCATAGAGCTTCCATGACCGAATTGTTGAGATAGAACTGATTGAGGCGAAAGCAAAACTCGTCCCAGTACGCTTGCAAGTAAGTGATGCCTATTCCGTGGAACGTACGGTCGATCCACTTCTTGGCCTGATCAAAGATACGAGGCAGCGGCGTGGATTGAAACCAGCTTCGCTTCAGAAAACGCATGTCAAAGGTGTCGGGCTGCACGTGCTGCTTCATGAACGCAACCTCCCCTGAATGAAGCAACGATCTTTTCCCTTCCATGTGCTCATAAGAAATCAACTTCAGTTTGACATATGCAGGTTCCCCATCTTGAAAAGTTGCGCTCACCATCACCGGACGTTCTTTCGGATGGAGGTAATACGGCTGAAGCGTTCTTTTCCCATAGATACCGACTCCGGCACGAACCTTGCCCTCGAGCGGCTGTGTTGCTTCCTTCTCGCTGACGGCTTGGCGGATCTTGTGCAGCATCAGCCACGCAGTCTTATAAGTGACGGAGATCATCTTAGATAGTTGTACAGCGTTGACGCTGGACGGCTGCGAAAAAAGTTCAAAGGCGATACGCCATTTATGCAGCGGGGTGCGGCTTCTTTCCATGACCGTACCGGCGGTAATTGTCGTCTGATGCTGGCAATTGTAGCACTGGTAAAGCGGAAGTCTTCGGGTCTGAATCGTATAGTGACGGGAATGCCCGCACTGCGGACAACGAAAACCGTCCGGCCACTTCAAAGAGAAGAAGTAACCGACACAATCTTCTTCCGAAAAAACCGGGATATCTACGTTAGCTTCAGCAAGAACCATAAATCAGTCACCACCAAACGTATGTTTCCATATCTAATGAAGATTATACCAAACAAATGTTTGCACATCAATTCATTTCAGGGACAAATTTACAATTCATGAGCTGTGGGGAGAGTGTGCGTACGCAAAAAGATCCAAGAGGTGAAGCCGGGGGAGCATTTGAACGGAGGAACAGACTATCGGAAGCTTGGGGAGAGTGTACGCAATTACAATTCATGAGCTGTGGGGAGAGTGTGCGTACGCAAGAAGATACAAGAGGTGAAGTCGGGGCGAGCATTAGAACGGAGGAACAGACCATCTGAAGCTTGGGGAGAGTGTACGCGAGAAGAAGATAGTGAAAAGCTGAAGTAGGAGAGAAAGCAAGAGGAGCATACTGAAAAGTGAAGGCGGGGGAGCATCAGAAACGGAGGGACAGAAAATCTGAAACAAGAGGAGAGTGTAAGCACGGGAGTCGGCGTAATCGTTCCTTACCCTTTCCGCACGGGCATGAGTATGTTCTTTCCCCTTCCCTTTGGGAAGTCCGGAACAGAGCATAGAAAAAAGCCTGCAACCGAAAAATTCCGATTGTGCTCAACCGGTGACGGCCGCAAGGCGGTTTTCTTAATTCGACAATTGCCATGTCTTCCGGAAGGCGAGCGGAGTTTGCTCCGTACGGTACTTGAACAAATTAATGAAGTGGCTGACATTGTCGATGCCGATCTTTTCGGCGATCTCCGCAACGGACAGATTAGAGTATTGCAGCAGTTCTTTTGCCCGGGAGATTCGCGTGTTGATAATATACTCGCCCGGCGAGAAGCCGGTGTGCTTCTTGAACTCTTTGGCCAAATGATATTTATTCACCGCAAGCGTCTTGGACAGTAGATCCAGTGTAAGCTTTTCGTTGTACCTTTTGTCTATCAAGCGCGTTGTCTCCGCAATATATTCGGGCATGCCGGCATTCAATGACTCCGGTTCCGATCCCGAAAGCAAAAGCGACGTCAACAATCCGGCAATGGATTTCGAAGCGAGCAGCTCGTTTCGAATGCTTTTGATTCGGTGGAGTTCAATAAGTTCTTCCAGAATGGCCGGTATGTCGGACTCCGGCGGGAGCGCTCTTACGGGGCCGCCGTTCATAACAAACCGTTCAAAGTAAGCGCGCACGGATTGACCGTTCATATGAACCCACAGCAGCTCCCACGGTTCGGCCGAATCGATCGCATAGTATTGATATTCCATGCAGTCGATAAAGAATATATGGCGGGGAAGCATCGTATAGTTTTTACCCATATAAGTTAACCGTCCCCTGCCGGACTTCGTGTATACGATAAGGAAAGAATCCAGCCGTTCCCGTTCGGTAAAGTAAGTCGGCAAGGTCCGGAAGTATCCGATCTCCTGTACATAAAACAAGGCCGATTTCGCAAACGCCGACGGGGTCATGACCAACCGCACCGAATCGTCCGTCCACGCATGCGACGCCCGTTCCCGATACGTACTCCGCATCTGCAGCCAACCTCCCAAGATTCTATGATTTTTAATTAAGATTGTTTGATGTTTTAACAAATGATAGGGCTTACAATAAACATATATTCAATTATTTCATATCGAGCCGAGGTGGGGAAGATGTCTTTGCTTACACCAATCAAACCGTGCCGGAAACCTAGAATCGGATTGTATTCGGTAGGGCTTCGCGCATATTGGGAGCAGTTCCCGGGTCTTCGCGAACGGTTGACCGAGTACGGTAAGTTTATTGAGAAGCGTTTGTCGTCTTGGGGGGAAGTGTACAACTACGGATTGGTCGATACTGAAAACGAAGGGCGAAATGCGGGCGAGTGGTTGAAAGGAAATCATGTGGATGTGGTGTTTTGTCACTCCGCAACATACTCCACCGGTTCGACGGTGCTGCCCGTCCATCAGATTTGCAAAGCCCCGGTTATATTTCTGAATCTGCAGCCGACAGAACGGCTGAATTACGACCGGTCGACGACCGGAGAATGGCTCGCGCATTGCGGCGCCTGTCCCGTGCCGGAATTCGCGAATGCGTTCAACCGCACCGGAATCCCGTTTCGCGTGGTGAACGGATTGCTTGGGCTTGACTATACGCCTGCGATATCGTTGACCAACGAAACGACGATGCAGCGGAAAGAAGCGATTCGGGCTTGGCGAGAGATTGAGGAATGGGCTCGGGCGGCGGCTGTTCCAAGGACGCTGCAGATCAGCCGTTTCGGATTTCTCGGCAATACGTACAGCGGCATGTTGGATATGTACAGCGATTTTACGATGATTCAGGCTCAAACCGGAGTTCATGTAGAAGTGTTGGAAATGTGCGACTTGGACCGGCTGCTGAGAGAAGTGACCGAACAGGAAGTGAAGGCAAAGCGCGAGGAAGTCGTTCAAATGTTCGAGATCAGCGGAGATTCGCCGAGCGATCCGATCGCGAGAAAACCGACGGAAGAGCAGATGGAATGGTCGTGCAAAGTGGCGGCGGCGCAGGAGAAGCTCGTTCGGGAATACGATCTGGACGCGTTGTGCTATTACTATCACGGGGCTCCCGGCGGAGAATACGAGAAGCTGCAGGCCGGCTTCATTGTAGGTCATTCGCTCCTGACGGCCCGCGGCATTCCATGCTCGGGGGAAGGCGACTTAAAGACCGCCGTCGCTATGAAAATATGCGACATCCTCGGAACCGGCGGAAGCTTCTCGGAAATTGTGGTCGTCGATTACGAGGACGAGACGATTTTGCTTGGGCACGACGGGCCGTTCCATGTGGCGATTTCGGAAGGAAAGCCGATACTCCGTGGAATGGGAATGTATCACGGGAAGCAAGGAACCGGCGTTTCCGTCGAGGCCAAAGTCAAGACGGGGCCGATAACGACGCTCAATGTCACTCAGACCGGCGACGGGAAACTGAAGCTGATCGTCAGCGAAGGGGAGTCTACAAACGGACCGATCATGAAGATAGGCAACACCCAAACTCCCGTCAAGTTCCGCAAACATCCCGACGACTACATGGCCCAATGGTTTGCGGAAGCGCCGACGCATCACTGCGCGATGTCGATCGGGCACAATGCTTCGTTATTTAACAAGGTCGGAGAGTTGATGAGGATCCATTGCGTCACTTTATAAACACATGGGGCTGTCCCCGGGCAAGTAAGGCATTCTGCTCGCGGGCCGGCCCTTTTTTTGACATATCAGCCCGTCAAATTCCGCGCCGCGCATCCTCGCAATTCTAACGCTCTTGCACGCACTATCCCTCTGGTTCAGAGAATGGTGCACTCTGCCGTCACATGACTTCCTTCCGGCCAATCTCCATTGCCTTTACGAATCTTGATCCAACAAGGGTTACGGCCGAAGCATCAAACTTAGGATCGCATGTCTGAGACTTGGGGAGAGTGCGCGTACGGGGATCAGTGTATTCCACCTCGGAGTTGGACGAATCGGAACATTTTTCGGCGCGGTCATTTTACGTTTTGTCTAATGTCATCATCAAGACGAACAACTATGATGTAATTAAAGATGACATAATATTCTGAAAATTAGACTAATATCTACTATTATGTAATATAAACTATCACAAACATGGCGCTTAATGAGGGGTGAACAGATGTATGATCGACACGACAGCGGCGAAGATTCCGGAAATTGTGCTGGAGAGGGTCAGCATGCGATATGCGTCGGCATCGTCCGACGTGCTGGCGCTGCAGGACGTTTCTTTGAACATCGCCAAAGGGGAATTCGTTTCTTTGCTCGGTCCTTCCGGCTGCGGGAAAACGACGCTTCTTCGGATTATGGCCGATTTGATCCAACCGACAAGCGGGGAGATTAAGGTGGCCGGCAAGTCGGCCAAAGAAGCGAGATTGGCGCAAAAATACGGCATCGTATTCCAGAACCCCGTCCTCTACGACTGGAGAAAAGTGAAACACAACATAACCTTGCCGCTCGAGCTCATGGGAGTGAAGAAGGCCGAACGCGACCGCAAGGCTGAGGAGCTGCTCGAGCTGGTCGGTCTGACCAAGTTCGCGGATCGGTATCCGTGGCAGCTGAGCGGGGGCATGCAGCAGCGTGTGGCCATTGCGCGGGCGCTGGCCATGGAACCGGAAATATTGCTCATGGACGAACCTTTCTCCGCTCTGGACGAATTCTCGAGGGAACGTCTCAACGAAGAGCTGCTGTCGATTTGGAGCAAGGTGCGAAATACCGTCGTTTTCGTTACGCACAGCATTCCCGAGGCCGTCTTTTTATCGGACAGGGTGTTTGTCCTTTCGCCTCATCCGGGCAGGCTGTCCGCGGTGGCCGAAATTCCGATCCCACGGCCGAGAACGCGGGATATGCGAAATCAAGATGCGTTTTTTCGGCTTGCCGCCCAAATTCGCGAATGCTTCGAAGGGGTGTGACGGATGAGCGGGTTCGGCAATCAGCTTCGCCTCCGGCTCCTTCCGGCGGCATCGTGGGCGTTTGCCCTGATCGTCGTCTGGGAGGCCGCGTCCTGGTTTTTGCTGGAGGTGCTGCGCGTTCCTATGGCGCAGTCCAAGCTTCCGTACATTCACAAAGTGTTGTCCGCCTTCGGTCAGTACGGAAGCACGCTGATGAGGGAGGGGTGGATTACATTGACGAACGCGGCGCTCGGATTATTGCTAGGCGCGGCGTCGGGAGCGCTGCTCGCCGTGTTTATGAGCGCATCGAAACGGGTGGAGCGGCTCGCTCTCCCGTACGCCGTCGCGTCGCAGATGGTTCCGATTTTGGGGCTTGCCCCCATCGTGTACGGAATCGTCCGGGATGAGCAATGGGCCCGGATCATTATCGCCGGGTACATCACCTTCTTCCCCGTTTCCTTGAACATGCTGCGGGGGCTGCGGAGCGCGCATCCATCCGCACTGGAGCTGATGCACTCTTATGCCGCGAAGCCGTGGAGCGTTTATTGGAAATTGAGGTTTCCGGCTTCGCTTCCGGGACTGTTCGGCGGATTGAAAATCGCGGCCCCGCTCGCGGTCACCGGAGCGATCTTAGTGGAGCTGATGGGCGCCAGACACGGGATAGGCGTACTCATGCTGCGGAATTTGTATTACGGGCCGTCCCATGTGTACATGTTCTGGTCGACGGTCATCGTAGGCGCTTTACTTGGAATTATCAGTTTTGTACTCATCGGCTTGTTGGAACGGCTGTCGGTGCCGTGGCAGCCGGAGTTCCGATCCAAAGGAGGCGGCTCGTAGATGGAGAGGCCGTTGGCAACGCCGTTACAGCCGAACGGAGCTTCAGCCGGTCAAGAGACGATTGCCGGTAACGGGAGAGCGAATAAAACAGCGAACAACAAGGAGGGGGGCAGGATATGGCTGCCTCTCCTTGGAGGCGTCCTGTTCTTCGCTGTTTGGGAGCTGCAGGCGTTTCACCGGATGTTCGGTTTGAAAACATACCAGCTGCCCTTGCCGTCGACCATCGCAGCCGCGCTGTCGGACAACTTCGACATTCTAATATCTTATACGTGGTATACCCTGGCCGAGGCCGTCCTCGGAATGCTTCTGGGCTCGGCCATAGGCTATTCGGCCGCTCTTATCGCCGCCGCTTGGCCGAAGCGGGGTGCGGGCGGCTTGATGATCGTCGCCTCCATGAACGCGGTGCCGATCGTGGCGTTGGCCCCGATCATGAATTTGTGGTTTGGCGACGGCATTGGCTCGAGAATCGCGATCGTCGCGGTTACGACGATGGCGGCCATGGCGATCAACGCCCATAAAGGAATGACCATGATCGATCCGCTCGCGCTTGATCTCTTGCATTCGTATGCCGCGGGCAAACGCGAAGTGTTCCGGTACTTAAGAATTACGAACAGCCTTCCCTATGTTTTTACCGCTTTGAAAATCAACACGACGGCCGGTATGATCGGGGCGATCGTCGGCGAGTTTTTCGTATCGTCCCGAGGGCTGGGCTATTTGCTTTCAAATTCCATCAAAGTGGCGAAAATGCCCCTGGGTTGGTCCTGCATCGTAATGGCCGCGCTGGCCGGCGTTTTGTTCTATCTGATCGTGGAACGGTTGGAGAAGGCGTTCATTACGTGGCATCCGTCACAGAGGAATTAAATTTCCGCACATCCGGCCAAGGCGGCGCGCCGGCGTTACAGGCTTCCCGCCGAACCGATTGCATACGACAGACCGCACCTTTCACTACGATGTGTGCATTCTACTATTGGACTCGGGAAGGGAGAAGAAATCGATGATGAAAAAGAGAAAGAGCAGACATGGTGTGTGGTTGTTGGCCGTATTATTACTAATGGTTTGCGCTTTGGCAGGCTGCGGCGGTTCGGGCTCGAACGAGCCGGCCTCCTCCGCCGGTTCATCCGGGGCTTCCGCAGATCCCGCCGCAAGTCCGAACGAGCCTTCGGCTTCGGAGGCCGTTTCGGTCAAGCTGCAGTTGAAATGGGTGCCTCAAGCCCAATTTGCAGGTTACTACGTCGCGCTGGATAAAGGGTATTACGCCGAGGAAGGCCTCGAGGTCGAAATATTGCCCGGAGGGCCAGACATCGTTCCGGAGCAGCAAGTCGCAGGCGGGGCCGCGGATATCGGAGTAGACTGGGTGGCCAGCCTTCTCGCTCATCAAGAACAAGGGTTGCCGCTCGTCGAAATATCCCAGATATTCCAGAACAGCGGTCTCGTGCTCGTCTCCAAGAAAACGTCGGAAATCGCAGCTCCCGCCGATTTGAAAGGGAAAAAGGTAGGCAACTGGATGGGCGGCAACGAGTTCGAAATTTTGGCGCTGTTCGACAAGTATAATCTGGACCCGAACGCCGATTTGCAGTTCGTCAAACAAGGCTTCACGATGGACCAGTTTTTGGCGGGCGAGCTGGATGCCGCCTCCGCCATGACTTACAACGAGTATCAAGTCGTACTTGAGCAGGGCGTTCCGGAATCGGAGCTGAGCGTTATAGACATGAACGCGGAAGGAGTGGCCATGCTGGAAGACAACTTGTTCGCCAATAAAGATTGGCTGGCCGAGAACAAGGAGACGGCGGCAAAATTCGTGCGCGCTTCATTGAAAGGGTGGAAAGACGCAATCGACAATCCCGAGGCGGCGGTGGATATCGTAATGAAAGCCGTCGAGGAAGGCAGCACTTCCCGCGAACATCAGTTGAAAATGATGGAGGAAGTGGCCAAACTCGTCGCCCCGGAAGGCTTTGACATCGAGAAATTGGGATACATCGACGAGGCGATGTTTAAGCAAACGGCGGATATCGCCCATCAATTCGGGGTAATTAAGAGCCCGGCGAATCTCGAGGAAGCTTATACGAACGAAATCGTGGAAATAGCGAACAAGTAGCAACGGTCCGGCGGGCGAGAAGCTTCGTTCCCCGCCGGAAATGGAAAGGAGGAGCGTTATGGCCGGTATCGAGCCCTCGACGCAGGTTGCTGCGAAACAGAGGCTGTTGGAGATGGACCGGAAACACTTGTGGCACCACATGTCCGTTCATAACGAGGACCCGATGATTTTCGTGTCCGGGGAAGGGTGCTGGCTGACCGACATTGACGGCAACCGTTACTTCGACGCGATGTCGGGTCTATGGTGCGTAAATATCGGGCACGGACGAACAGAAGTGGCGCAAGCCGCGTCGAAGCAGATGGAGCAATTGGCCTATTCGCCCCTGTCGCACAGCCACATTCCGGCCATCGAGTTAGCTGCGAAAATCAGTGAATGGCTGGGAGGAGAGTACCGGATTTTCTTCTCGAATTCGGGCTCCGACGCCAACGAGGTCGCTTTCAAAATCGCGAGACAATATTTCGATCAGACCGGGCAGCCGAACCGGTTCAAATTCATTTCGCGGCACCGGGCGTATCACGGCAATTCGATGGGGGCGCTCGGAGCGACCGGGCAAGCCCAGCGCAAAATCAAGTACGAGCCGCTCGGAAGCGGATTTCAACACGTTCCCCCGCCGTATTGTTACCGCTGTCCGTTCGGCAAATCGCAAGAAAGCTGCAAGCTGGAATGCGCCGACATTTTTGACCAAGTCATTGTTTGGGAAGCACCCGAGACGGTGGCCGGAGTCATCTTGGAACCGGTCATAACAGGCGGGGGCATGATCGTGCCGCCTCCCGGCTATTTGAAGAAGGTCAAGGATATTTGCGAAAAGCACGGCGTGCTGCTCATCGTGGACGAAGTGATTTGCGGCTTCGGACGTTCAGGGGAGAAGTTCGGCCACCAAAATTTCGGGGTACAGCCGGATATCGTCACGATGGCGAAAGGAATGACCAGCGCGTACTCTCCCCTCTCGGCGACGGCGGTCCGCGCCGAATTGTACGAAAGCTTCCATGAACGGAGCGGCACCGGACATTTCCGCCACGTAAACACGTTCGGAGGAAATCCGGTTTCTTGCGCGGTGGCGCTGAAAACAATGGAGATTTTAGAAGAAGAAAGGTTGATTCAAGCGTCGGCGGAGCTCGGCCGCCGGTTAAGCGAGAGGCTGAGCGCGCTGTCCGCGCATCGGGCGGTGGGAGATATCCGCACCTTCGGCTTTGCCGCAGGCATCGAGCTGGTGGAGGATAAAGAGACGAAGCGACCGGCATCCGCGGAGAACGTGGCGAAGGTCATAGAATCTTGCAAACAAAGAGGCCTGTTAATAGGTAAGAACGGAGATACGGTTGCCGGCTATGCCAACGTACTAACGTTATCGCCGCCGTTCGTCACGACGATGGAGGAAGTGGATTGGATGGCAAGCACGCTGGAATTCGCATTGAACACGATTTCCTTTTGAACGGGGGTGCTCTTCATGAAGTTGACGATTAACGCCAATAGGCTGGAAGCGCGGCTTGAACGACTTTCCCGCATCGGCAAAATCGGCGAAACCGGGGTGTGCCGTCTGGCGCTCTCCAAGGAAGACAAAGAAGCGGTCGAGCTGGTCAAAAGCTGGTTCGAGGACGCGGGGCTCAAAGCGCGCATCGACGCGTTCGGCAACCTGATCGGAAGGATGGAAGGGAACAATCCCGACGTTCCCGTTCTGATGATGGGTTCGCATATTGACAGCCAGCCTTATGGCGGCAGGTTCGACGGGACGGTCGGCGTGCTTGGCGCGCTTGAAGTCGTCCAAACGTTCGCGGAACAAGGCTTCGTCCCCGAAATGCCCGTCGAGATCGCGGCGTTCTGCGACGAAGAGGGGTGCCGGTTCAACAAAGGGCTGTTCGGCGTCCGCGGCATGCTCGGCCGGTTGGAGGAACATGAGCTGGATCGCAGCGACAAGGACGGGATGACCCGGCGCCAGGCGTTGATCGAGTTCGGCTGTGACCCGGACTCGTTCGAAAGCTCGAAGTACCGGCAGGGACAGATCGGGGCGTTCCTTGAAATGCACATCGAGCAAGGTCCGGTGCTTGAATCGCTCGATCAGCCGGTCGGCATCGTCACCGGCATATCCGGTCCGCTGTGGCTGACGGTCGAGTTTGCGGGGTTTGCGGGCCACGCCGGTTCCGTACCGATGGCGATAAGGAAGGATGCGCTCGTCGGAGCGGCGAAGGTGATCGTCGCGCTGAACGAACTGGCTTCGAGCGAGCCGGGGGCGCCGACGGTAGGTACGGTCGGACAGGTGACCGTGTTTCCCGATTCGCGCAACATCATTCCCGAACGCGTCCGGTTCACAGTCGATCTGAGGGATATCGATTTGCCGCGCCGCAACAAACTCGAGGGCCGGCTTCAGGACATCATCGAAAGATCGGCTTCGGAGCACGGCCTTACTTACACGATTACCGAAGATACGAACAGCGAAACGCGCTATTGCTCGCCGTACATTATGGATGCAATGCGGCAAGGGGCGGCGAAGATGGGGTTGACGCCGCCGGAGCTGATGAGCGGGCCGTTTCACGATTCGCTCGCCCTGTCTTACGTTTGCGATTTCGGCATGATATTCGTCCGGTGCAAAGACGGCGTCAGCCATAACCCGAAGGAGTATGCAAGCATGGGCGATATATGGCTCGGCGCGGAGCTGCTGTATCATACGGCGCTATCGATGGCTTCCGGCATCGGGCCCGGCTATTCGGAACAAGGAGATCGAGCGGCATGGACAAAGTGACGATCGGACTGATCCAAGCGAAGCATGACGTGCACGGAGGCGAACCGGTCGCGGTTCATAAAGCGACGGCGATCGAAAAGCATATGAAACTTCTCAAGGAAGCGAAAGCGAAAGGGGCGCAAATCGTCTCTTTTCAAGAAATCTTTTACGGTCCGTATTTTTGCGCCGAGCAGACGCCGAGATGGTACGAGGCAGCGGAAGAAATTCCGGACGGACCGACGGTGAAGCTGTTTCAAGAAGCCGCGAAGGAGCTGGGTATCGTTCTCGTTTTGCCGATATACGAACGGGAAGGGATCGCGACTTATTACAACACGGCGGCGGTGATCGACGCGGACGGAACTTATCTCGGAAAGTACCGGAAGCATCATATACCGCATGTGGGGGCGGGAGGCGGAGGCTGCGGGTTTTGGGAGAAGTACTATTTCAAGCCCGGAAATACGGGCTATCCGGTGTTCGACACCGCGTTCGCCAAAGTCGGGGTGTATATTTGCTACGACCGCCATTTCCCCGAAGGAGCCCGGCTGCTTGGACTGAACGGCGCGGAAATCGTCTTTAACCCGTCAGCAACCGTATCGGGAACGTCCGAATACTTGTGGAAGCTGGAGCAGCCCGCCCATGCGGTCGCCAACGGCTATTACGTGGGCGCAATCAACCGGGTCGGCTTCGAACAGCCATGGAACATGGGGGAATTTTACGGCCAATCGTATTTGGCCGATCCGCGAGGAAGCATCGCCGCCATCGGGAGCCGGGACGAAGACGAGGTTGTCGTCGGGGATATGAACAAATCGCTCATCCGTGAAGTGCGGGAAAGCTGGCAATTTTACCGCGACCGCCGTCCCGAAACGTATCAGGAACTCGCTAGGCTGTAGACGGTTAACCGGACGGTGAAACTGAAACCGAAATCCGAAGCGAAGGGGGACCAGGAACGATGAATGACATGCTGCGACGCAATTTCGCCGAAGTGCATCCCGGGCTCACTCCGAAGGAAGCGATGGAAGAATCCAACCGCTGCCTCTATTGCTACGACGCTCCTTGCATCAAATCTTGCCCGACCGGAATCGACATTCCTTCCTTCATTAAAAAAATATCGACCGGAAACTTGAAGGGCTCCGCACGGGTCATCATGGACGCCAATCCCGTCGGCGCGACCTGCTCCCGCGTATGCCCCACGGAGCAGCTGTGCGAAGGGGCGTGCGTGCTTAACGGCGCGTCCCAACCGATCCGGATCGGATTGCTGCAGCGCTATGCGACCGATGCCGCGATGAAAACCGGGGACACCCTGTTCGCTGCCGGACCCCGAAACGGGCGGAAAGCAGCCGTTGTCGGCAGCGGGCCGGCCGGATTGTCCGCCGCCCGCGAGCTGGCCCGTTTCGGCTATGCCGTAACGGTGTACGAGGCGAAGGAAAAGCCGGGAGGATTGGACACATACGGCATCGTGTCGTTCCGGCTGCCGCAGGACATTCCGATGTGGGAAGCCGATCAGCTGAGCAAGATGGGCGTTGCGATCCGGACCGGGGTGCGTGTGGGCACCGATGTGCACGCGGAGAAGCTGCTGGCCGATTATGACGCCGTCGTGCTGGCCGCCGGAATGGGCCGTGTGCCGGCGCTTGGCATCGAAGGGGAGCAGCTCGACGGAGTATACGACGCGATCGAGCTGATCGAAAGCACGAAGGCGGACGCTTTCGGCGGCGGTCTGCAAGGCGCCCGGGTCATCGTGATCGGGGCGGGCAATACGGCGATCGATGCGGCTACTTGCTCGGTCCGATTGGGCGCGGACAACGTCAAGATCGTCTACCGCCGGACGCGCGGCGAAATGACCGCTTACGACTTCGAATACCGCTTCGCCAAGGAAGAAGGCGTCGAATTCCGCTGGTTGACCGCTCCCAAGCGGATCGTCGGCAACGAATCCGGGAAGGTGACCCATCTGGAATGCGTCAGGATGACGCTTTCGGAGGAAACCGGGAAGGACGGGCGACCCATTCCGGTGCCTGTCGCAGGGTCGGAGTTTCTCATGGAGGCGGACGCCGTCATTAAAGCGATCGGACAGAAGCGGCTTCTGCCGCTGATCGAAGCGTTCGGTCTCGAGCATGAACGGGGCGTCGTGACGATCGACCCGGTCACTTACCGGACGTCTCATCCGAAAGTGTATGCGGCCGGCGACGTCGTCTTCGGCCAAGGCAACGGGGAAGCCACCGTCGTGAGCGCCGCCCAGCAAGGGAAGCTGGCGGCTTACTCCGTTCACCGTCATTTCGGCGGAATATCGGCCGAAACGGCTTGAAAGGGGATGTGAGGACATGGCAGATTTATCCGTCAATTTGGCCGGCATTGCGTCGCCGAATCCGTTCTGGCTCGCCTCCGCGCCGCCGACGAATACGGGATACCAGGTCCAACGTGCGTTCGAAGCGGGCTGGGGCGGCGCCGTGTGGAAGACGCTCGGCAATCCGATCATAAACACGGCCTCCCGTTTCGCAGGCTTGCATATAGGGACCCAACGGGTGGCGGGCTTCAACAACATCGAGCTCATCTCCGACCGGCCGCTCGAAGTGAACCTGAAAGAAATCTATGAAACGAAAAGAAGATTCCCGAACCATGCGCTCGTCGTCTCAATTATGGTGGAGCCGAAACGCGAAGCTTGGCATGAAATCGTCAAGCGCGTCGAAGCGACCGGAGCGGACGGGCTGGAGCTCAATTTCGGGTGTCCGCACGGGATGGCCGAGCGCGGGATGGGCTCCGCCTCCGGGCAAGTTCCCGCCTTGGTCGAAGTCCAGACGGGCTGGGTGAAAGAGGCGGCGCGGACGCCGGTCATCGTCAAGCTGACGCCCAACATTACCGATATTACCGCAACAGCGGTCGCCGCCGTGCAGGGCGGAGCGGACGCGATATCGCTGATCAACACGATCAACAGCTTGATGGGTGTCGATCTGGATACTTGGAACACGATTCCCCATGTGGCCGGCAAAGGCGCGCACGGCGGATATTGCGGACCGGCCGTCAAGCCGATCGCGCTGAGCATGGTGGCCGAGTGCGCCCGCCATCCGGAGGTGAATGTGCCGATCTCCGGCATCGGCGGCATTGCCGCATGGAGGGATGCGGCCGAATTCATGCTGATGGGGGCGACGGCGGTTCAAGTGTGTACGGCTGCAATGCACCACGGTTTCCGGATCGTCGAAGACATGATCGACGGCTTGAACAACTACTTGGACGAGAAAGGCATTTCCCGCGTCTCCGAGCTTGTCGGGCAATCGGTCGGCAAATACGCGAACTGGGGCGATCTCGATTTAAATTACCGCATCGTCGCCAGAATCGATACGGAAACATGCATCAGCTGCAACAAATGCCACATCGCCTGCGAGGACACGTCGCACCAATGCATCGAGCGGCACGTCGACGCCAACGGCAAGCCTTACCTTAAAGTTCGCGAGGAAGATTGCGTCGGCTGCAACCTGTGCGCCATCGTCTGTCCGGTCGACGGCGTCATCTCGATGGCCGAGATGCCTTCGGAAGCTCCGCCGATGACGTGGAACGAACGGCAAAGAGCGTTGGCCATATTAACGAAACAGCCTGAAGGATCAAGCGCGAAGGAGGTGGCGAAGCCGTGAAAAAGCTGGTCAAGGGAGGTACGGTCGTAACGGCCGCCGACGTCTATAAGGGGGACATCCTGATCGAAGGAGAAACGATTTCCGCCATTGGAGCGAACCTGCAAGATCCCGATGCGGAATTGATCGATGCGGACGGGCTGTATGTGTTCCCCGGCGGGATCGATCCCCATACGCATCTGGACATGCCGTTCGGCGGTACGACGACGAAGGACGATTTCGAGACAGGAACGGTCGCGGCCGCATTCGGCGGCACGACGACGATCATCGATTTTTGCCTCACCGCCAGAGGCGCTCCGCTCGAGAAGGCCGTGCAAACGTGGCATGATAAGGCAAGAGGGCGCGCCGTCATCGACTACGGTTTTCATCTGATGATCGCGGAGATGAACGATGATGTGCTGTCGGAATTGCCGCGCATCATTGAAAGCGAAGGCATTACGTCCTTGAAGGTGTTCATGGCTTACAAAAACGTTCTTCAAGCGGACGACGGGACATTGTTCCGCACGCTTTTGTCGGCGAAGGAACATGGGGCGCTCGTCATGGTACATGCCGAGAACGGTGACGTTATCGATTATTTGATCGCGAAGGCGCTCGCCGAAGGGAACACGGATCCGATCTACCACGCAAGGACGAGACCTCCGGAGCTGGAAGGAGAAGCGACCGGCCGCGCGGCCGCGATGACGGCGCTCGCCGATTCGCAGCTGTACGTAGTGCATGTGACATGCGCGGAGGCGGTACGGCAAATAGCCGAAGCCCGCAGCAAAGGGTTTCGCGTATTCGGGGAAACGTGTCCGCAATATTTGGTGCTTGACGAATCGTACCTGGAGAAGCCGGATTTCGAAGGGGCCAAATATGTATGGTCCCCGCCGCTGCGGACCAAAGAGCATCAGGAAGCGCTGTGGAACGCGCTGAACAGCGGAGAGCTCCAGACGGTCGGCTCGGACCAGTGCTCCTTCGATTTTAAAGGACAGAAGGAGCTCGGCCGCGGAAATTTCTCCAAAATACCGAACGGCGGGCCGACGATCGAAGACCGCTTCACCATTCTTTTCTCCGAAGGAGTTTGCAAAGGCCGGATCGGTCTGAACCGATTCGTCGACATCGTCGCCACGCGGAGCGCCAAGCTGTTCGGCATGTTCCCGCGCAAAGGCACGATCGCCGTCGGAAGCGACGCCGACCTCGTCTTGTTCGATCCGAACGCCGAGCGGACGATTGCCGCGGCCGGCCATCATATGGCGGTCGATTACAATGCGTTCGAAGGCATGAAGGTGACGGGAGAGCCTGTTTCCGTTCTGTCCCGCGGGCAATTCGTCATCCGCGAGAAGCGGTTCGTCGGTAAGGCGGGGGCGGGGCGGTATTTGAGGAGAAACAAGTTCGGGGAGGCTTCATATGTCCGCGTGGAATGAATATATGGAGGAAAAAGCGAAGATCGACGAATTGATCGGCGAAGGATACGTCATTGCAGACGTTGCGGAGGGATTGGACGGAGACGCCGTCAAGTTCGCCCGCGTTTCCGGCGATCAAGAGACGGAAACGAAAGAGCTTCTGCTGTCGACCGCGGATGCGCGCAAATATTTGGGAGCTGTCTTGATCGGGCAGCTCCGGAATGCGCGGGCCAGCGTCATGTGACGGGCCCGTGCGCATATTCGTAGGCGTACAAAGCGAGCTCGATCATGAGACGCTTCTCCGGCATCGTGAAATCCGAACCGAGCAGCTCGGATATTTTGTTGAGGCGATGGTACAGCGTTTGACGGACGATGAAAAGCGCGTTGGCCGTCTCCTGCTTGGCGCCGGACAACTGAAGGTACACTTTCAGCGTCTTTAGCAAATGGGCGTCCTTGTTCCGTTCATATCGGAGTATCGGTCCCAAATAGTCGTCGATGAAGGCGGAGAGTTGACCGGCTTTTTCCATGCCCGCAATGATCCGGTGCACGTGGAGCTCCGTGTAGAAAGGCCTTTGGAGCGGTCCGGTCGTCTTCTGGATAAGAATCGTTTCGCAGGCCGCTTCGAAGCTTTTGTGCAGCGCGGCCGGTTCCGGGACGGTCGGACCGATTCCGGTTAATCCGTTGAACAGGGCGAGTCCGCCCGGTTTATCCGTCTTGCGCAGCCGCTCGATCGCTTGCATCGGCGGCGGGGTCCGGGCGGTCCGCTCGCTTAGATGCAGCAGGATGAATACAAGCTGATGGCCGATGAGCGCCGTGACGAGAAGAAAGCCGTTCTGATCGAAGAATGAACGCGCCCAGATGATCCGTTGGACCAATACCGTCTCGAAATCCGGAGCATGAAGCGTCTTTCCGTCCAGCTCGAACACGCAGGCCGTCACCGCGCTAATTTGCGCGCCGGGCTTTATCGACCGGACGCTGCCGGATATTTCGGCGTATTTCAGTTTGCCGTTCAGCCAATCCTGAATCCAGCCCGTTTCCTTGTATCTTCTTCTTTCCTCGACGTGCATCGTCCGCATCATCTCTTGAGCGACAGCCGTGGCGCACCGGTCCAAAGCGAGCAAGACGAATTCGCCCGGCTCCTCGTCCGATTGTATGGCCAATTCGGCGAATTTGTGGCCCATGATCATGATCGGACGGCGAACCATTATTTCGTCTTCCGCCGATTGGCGATCGTCCGGCTTGGAGGAGGGGGGCAGCATAAGCGGTTCGCCGTCTATCGGCAAAAGGGCGACTTTCCGTTTCGTCTTCTCGTGAAGGAGCCGCAGAAGCGGCGGCAGTCCTTTGCCGGATAACAGCAAACGGTTGAATTGATTCGTCAGCGTATCGAGATCCGTGATCATTTTGTGATTGCGGTTGATGAAGAAGGTGTGCAAATCCCGGGTGATGTCGACGTAACGCACCTCTTCGTGAAACAGGATGAGCGGAAAGTCGGCGCCGATCGCCAGCTGTTTCATCCGTTCCGGCGGCTTCTTGGTATACGTCCCCAGCTCAATGCACAAACCGGCTGCGTTGCTCTCGATCAACTGGCGCAGGAACGCGGCGCCGATCTCTTCCTCCTCCTGCCATCCGATGCCCGTGGTAAGAATCAGTTCATTCCCATTGAGCAGCTGGCCGACCTTGGTCACTTCCATGATGTGCACCCATTTGACAAGGCGGTCCAGCGCTTTCTCGCTCGCAATCACTTCCGCGTTGCGAAAGCAGGGACGCTTCAACACTTCACGGACTCTTACATCCCTAAAGTCAACCATGTCGCGTTACCTCCCGTCATTCACTGGCGTCAATAACGGTTTCGGTGAGTGGTGAACATTTTCCTGCACGGATGCCTGATTATCCTGCCGGATTACCGGGATGCCGGCGCACGAATTGTGCCGGCCGCCGGGGACGCCTGATCCGCCGAGTCGCGCAATTCCGCACTCAGGCCTCCTAAGCGCGTGTTTAACCATTGAAATATGTACCGCAGCACTTCTCCGTCATTCAAAAACTGATGATTCCCCTTAGTCAGCACGAAGCAATTTTTTTCGTCGGACGCGATACTCGCGAAAAACTGCTCGATCGCATTGGAATTGACGATACGGTCATATCGATCATAAAGGCACAAGATGGGACAACGGAACCGGTTCACTTCAGATAAAGCCTTTGTACCGTTATTTATCAGTTCGCTGAACCAGCGGGGAGTGTAGTGAACTGTAGTCAATGGGTCTATCAACAAGTTGGAGGTCCAATCAGGCAGCCGCGATTGAAGACATTTCCGTTTTCGCAAAGCTTCATTCCATTTTACAAGTTCAACCGGCAAAGCGGGTGCGAGCAATGAAACAAGATTGACGGATTTTTTCATGAAATTCGGAAATTTAAGGCGAATCCCCAGCGCCGGGGAAGACAAGATGACTCCGGTTACTCTGTCGCAGAACTGTTGGGCGTATCGTACGGCGACAAGACCGCCCAAACTGTGCCCGAACAAAAAAATCGGCAGCTCGGAAAATTGAATTTGCAGTTGGCCGACCACTTCATCCAAGTCATCCAGATAATCCTTGAACTGCCGAATATAGCCCCGTCTTCCGCCCGACCTGCCGAATCCTCGCAAATCGGGAGCAATGAATGCGACGCTCCGCTGCAAACACTCCATGCCAAGGTGGGAGTATTGTCCGGAATGCTCCCCGGCTCCATGGAGGAACAGTATCAATCCTTGCGGTTGAAGCGGTTTCCACAATCGGCAAAACAGCTTCATATCCCGTGAACGAATATAATATGAATCTTCACCGGAACGCACACTCATACACCCGTCTCCTAATTATTGTAAGATGAACACGAAGCTATTATGCTCCATATCGGTAACTGTATTCAGAGTGAGGACGGTCGAAGGATAATAAGTAAGCTTATGGGAACCCTACCTTTGTGAAAGGAGGGTTTTCAAATACATGCCTGACAACAATCAACCGGAAATTCAATCGCCAAGCGTACCTGAAGTCGAACAACCCGAGATACCGGAGTTCGAACAGGTAACGGAACATCCCGAGGGTGATAATACCCGTGTGCAGTCCGAGGAAATTCGGTACCCGAATGCGGACGGATTATATCCGTAAAAGCATTAAGGTAAGCCACTGAATAAGGCTCTAACGCTTCAATTAAGCGATAGAGCCTTTTATTTTGACGCAGCCTGTGTTATCCCCATCGCAAATGGAGGCGCTGCCTATTGTTGCCGTCCCCGGCTGAAGTCAACCTTTCAGTGCGCCGATCATGACGCCTTTCACAAAATAACGCTGTATGAACGGATACACAGCCAATACCGGCAACGTCGCAACCATGATGGTGGCATATTTCACCGTCTCGCCGACTTGATACTGTTCGCCGACGCCAGAAGTCGAGGTGATGGTATCCGTTGAGTTCAGGATCAGGATTTCGCGCAGCAGTATTTGCAGCGGGTACAATTCCCTGTCTTTCAGAAATACCGAAGCGTAAAACCACCCGTTCCATTTCTCAACCGCATAGAACATGCCCATCACCGCCATGACAGGCAATGAAAGCGGGATAATGATGCGGAATAAAATGACCCAATGGTTTGCGCCGTCCATTTTCGCCGATTCCTCCAATTCGTGGGGCACGCTCTGAAACGCGGTGCGCATCACGATCAAGTTAAAGGTGTTGATCATGAACGGAATTACCGTGGACCATAACGAATTGTACAGTCCCACTCCTTTCACAAGCAGATAAAAGGGAATCAGACCTCCGCCGAAAAACATCGTGAACATAATAATCATCATGAACGGCTTATTCCACATCACATTTTTTCTGGATAAAACATAAGCTCCAAACGCGGTCATAAGCAGGTTCAGAATGACGCCCATTACGACGATGAACAGCGTATTCCGGTATCCGCGCAGCATTTGGCCGTTCTCGAATATTTTGGTGTAAGCGTCCAAGTTGAAGCCAAGCGGTTTTAACAGCAGTCCCCGGTGGGCCACAAGCGCATTCCCGTCGCTGATAGAAGCTAGTGCGACGTGCAGCATGGGATACACGGTTACGATCATCAAGATGAAAAGTATGGCGTAGATCGTCCAGTCGAACAACGCCTCTGTGATATTAGTTTTCAAAATCGGAACCCTCCAATTCGCGAACAGGGCAAAAATAAGAACGGGCTACCATAAGCTGTGCTCGTTGACCTTGCGGCTGATCCAGTTCGCGGCTACGAGCAGGATCAAGTTAATTACCGAATTGAACAATCCGACAGCGGAGCTGTAGCTCCACCCAAACTCGAGCAGACCTTTGCGGTATACGAACGAAGAAATGACATCGGCCGTTTCGTAGATGGTCGGATTGTACAGCAATATGATTTTCTCCCAGCCGACATTCATCATGTTGCCTATGCGCAAAATGAGTAAAATCATGATTGTTGGCAGCAGACCGGGAAGCGTAATATGCCAGATTTGCTTGAAGCGGCCGGCTCCATCCATGCGGGCGGCCTCATACTGCTCCTGATCGATGCCCATCAAAGCTGCCAAATAAATGATCGATTCCCATCCGACGCTCTGCCATATTCCGGATATGATGTAAATCGGCCGGAACAAATCGGGATGCTGCAGCATCGCCGTGCCGTCGCCCCCGAAGAACGTCCAGAGATAGGTGATGATGCCGTTGCTGCTTGTAAAGTCTTTAATAATGCCCGCGATGACGATCATCGAAATAAAATGCGGCATATAGGTGATGAGCTGTACCGATTTTTTGTACTGTTTATTCCGCACTTCGTTGATCATGATGGCAAGTATAATGGGCGCGGGAAATTCAAAGATCAAACTGTAAAGGCTGAGCAGAAGCGTATTTTTGAGAAGCCGCCAGAAGTAATAGGTGCTAAAAAACGATTCGAAATGCTCAAATCCGACCCAACTGCTGCCCATGACACCTTTAATGGGTGAAAAATCTTTGAAAGCAATGATGGCTCCATACATCGGGAAATAGTGGAAGATGACATAGAAGACAATGACGGGAACCATCATGATATATAAATGTTTGTTCAACAAAAAGTCTTTGGCCAATCTGCCGCGAAACGAAACGGTTGCTGCCTTCGTCTTTCCCATAGCGCTCTTCCTTCCATGTAGCGGACGGGGACGGGAATGATGGATCATGGATTCCCGTCCCCGCCTTGCAACGATTTATCGATTAAGATAACGATCGTACGCAGCTTGCTTAATTTCGATGGCTCTGTCGATCTTCAGGCTTTTCAGCTTTTCCATGTAACCGTCGTAAGCATCGATGGGCTCGGAGCCCAGAATGATTTTCAGCGACATCTCATCGATCAGCGTGTTGACATCGTTCATGATTTTCGCAAGCTCTGACGCTTCCTCCGAAGTAGGCGTCGAGAGTCCGAGACTGTATTTGTCCGCATCCGTATTCGACCAAATTTCAAGCGCTTCTCTTTGCTCGGGAAGCTGCATATACTGCTCGATATAGCGCTTGTCCTGCACGAAAGGTCCGCCGGAATTGCCGCGAATATACAGGGACATGGCTTGAGCGGGAGCGAGCTTATCCGGATTGTTCATCAGCAGATCGGTATATTTCGGATAGCCGTCCACCATCGTATAGCTGACTCCTTCTTGGCCGAAATTGAAGTACATGTGTCCTTCTTCGCTGTAACCCCAATCCAGCAGCTTCGCCGCCAGCTCCGCGTTCTTCGAAGTCGCCGAGATGGCCACGTTGTCATAGGTCGTATATTTGTGGTCTTTTTGCCCGAATTTCGGTTTATCGCCTTTGTTCAGCACAGGATATGGAGCAGGAGCGAGAATTCCGTTGGGATCCTTTTCTTTCAGAGCCGGCGTCCACTTTCCGATGCCGCCGCCCGCGTTGCCGATCGTAATCCCGGTCTGTCCCGATGTGATATTGGCGTCAAGCGCTTTGCCGTCGACCGTTGCGATGTTTTTATCGAGCAAGCCTTCGGCATACCACTTGCGCATGGTTGCGAGAAATTCCTTATAACCGGGCTGCATCGGTCCGTAAACAACTTTGCCGTCTTCTTGGAAAAATCCTCTGTTCGCGCCGTACGCGCCTACGAATGCGCCGTTGCCCAAAGCTCCTATGCCTGTAAAAGAAAGCGGTGCGGCAACGCCCTTCTTTTCTTTAAACGCTTTCAAAACCGTATAATACTCATCGATCGTTTCCGGTATTTGCAGTCCGAGTTCATCCAACCAGTCTTTGCGGACGATCGGCCCTTGGTACACCTGCAGCAAATCGTCGCCGCGAATGAAAGGGAAAGTATAATAGCTGCCGTTATCGGTTTTGATCATTTTGTCGATTTCCGGATGCTCGTCCAAATATTTTCTCAGATTCGGCGCATATTGATCGATGACATCATTCAGTCTGAGAATGTACCCGTCGTTGATCGCTTTCTCCGGTCCTCCCGGGAAGCTGAACCAATCGTACTCGATCATATCCGGCAAATCGCCGGAAGCGAGAAGCACGTTCAACGATTCCTTCTCTTGTCCTGCAGGAGGACTGATAAATTCGACGGGAACCCCCGTTCTTTTTTGCCACTCTTGAAAGAACGGGACTTCTGCCACAGTTGGTTTAACGGTGATATATTCGCCCCAGTAGGTCAGCTTCTTGTCCGTTTGAATGGGGTAAGTTGTCGCACCGCTATTTTCGGAAGGCTCGGACGAACCGCGGGCGTTCTCGTTGTTCGCGGAAGGCTCGGACGGCTCGCCGGCATTTCCGTTGTTCGACGAGCAGCCCAGCACCGTGATGCTAAGCAGCACCAGTGCAAGGAACATCGCTATCAGACTGCTTTTCCGT
Organism: Paenibacillus alkalitolerans; assembly: GCF_016482785.1. Taxonomy (GTDB): domain Bacteria; phylum Bacillota; class Bacilli; order Paenibacillales; family YIM-B00363; genus Paenibacillus_AE; species Paenibacillus_AE alkalitolerans. The sequence goes on from NZ_JAEMXM010000005.1 coordinate 250,196, forward strand.
TTCATTTTTCGTATGACCTCCGTATGTATAAAGTAGGGCAATTGGAGAATCCGGCCGGATCCTTACCTTTAGTATGGCGCACACCCGTCTGAAACGGAATTTGCAGAAGTCGAGACGAAATTTGCAATATCGGTTTTACATGTTGGCAAAAACGAAAATGCGGTTGGCAAAACTCGAACGTTTATCGTTTAAACCCTTTTCTGGTACTGTCCGGGAGTGACTCCTTCGTATTTTTTAAACGTCCGAATAAAGCTGGTCACTTCGTGGAAGCCGACCATGGCTGCAATCGTTTTAATGCTGTTGCCGTTTTCCGCGAGCAGTCTTTTGGCATGAGCCAATCTAACGGCATTGATCGTGTCCAATATGCCGTTGCCGGTGTGCTCTTTGAAAAATTTGGACAAATACGTTTGCGTCATTCCGAAATGATCGGCGATCATCGTGATATTCAAGTTCGGGTCCGCATAATTCGTTTGAATGAAGGAGATGATGTCCGCGCATCGTTCTTCCACAAGCATCTTTCTAGCGGATTGCTGCTGCTGCTTGCGCTTATGAGCGGTAAACTCGCAAACCTGGCTCAGAATCGCGAGGAACTGCCGCTCCATCTGTTTGACAGATTCGCATGTGATGAGGTCGTCGATTTTGTTCCAAGTCTCGACCGTAATGCTGTCCTGTACGTCCGCAATTTCATTTATCGTTTTCAGCAGCGTGCCGATCATGTTGAACATCAGACATTTGACAAGTACTACCGATACGTTCTCGCGGTTCACGTTCTTTTCGATAATGTCCCGGATGATTGTTTCCGCGAGCGCATAGTCGCCCGCTCGGACCTGATTGATCAGCTGCTGCTCCACCTGCATAGGGTAGTAGTAGCTAAACCGCAAGGAATCTTGTTCCATCGACCGGATATCGTCATGCGTAATAATTTTGCTCCCGCCCACGACGAATTTGTATTCCATCGCATCCAAAGCTTCCTTGTACGCTTCGGAGATTCCCGTTTCGTTCCGTTTGATGCCGCTGATCGAAATCGTCGTATCGATTCGAAAATTGTTCAGCAGAAAGCGTTGAGCCTCTTCCGCCAATATCCGCAAATTTTCAAGGTCGGCTTCATCGTCCGCTCCGTTCGGGTTGATCAGACAAACCGGACAATCGTCCACTTCAATCATGACGCCCTGATGCTTCTGGTTAACCAACTCTTCCACAATGTTCGTCATGATGAAGTGCATCAGCTTGAGCTTGCCCAGGCTGCTTTCGCCCGGCACACGTTCGAAAAACGATTCATAATCCCGTACATGAATCAGCATAACGACAAATCGATCCGACTTGAAGTCGACGTTGAACGCGGCGAACGATTCCTCGATCGGCAAGTCCTGAACGGCTTTACCTTTGAGCAGCTTGGAAAGCATGTTGGAACGCAGCATATTGGTCTGCTGCTTCATCTTATAATGAATTTGCTCCTTCTCGCTGAGTGCGTTCACAATCGATGCCTGAATATAAGAAAATTCGTTGCCTTTCATATCGACCGGACCTCTTTGGCCGTGCAGTGCATGAAGGATTCGATTAATAGGGTTATAGTTGATGCGAAGCAGATAAATGGTCAGGAGAACGCCGCCCGCAAGGCTGATGATCAGCGCCACAACCGTCAAATTGTTCATCTTTTGCGCTTTCTCCCAGTACAATTTGCTCGGCACGGCGATGACGTATGTAATTTTTTGGTTCGCGGATTTCATGTAAAAGATTTCGGAGCGTTGTCCGCGGAAGTCATAGAAAAAGCTGCCCTTCTCGCCCGCAAACTGTTCGAACAACAGATTCGGGTCGGTATCCGAGCCGGAACTGGAGAGAAGGAGACGATTCGTTTCATCCAGAAGCATCACTTCCCCTCCGCTGAAAGCTTGCACACTGCTGATCACCTTCAAAAGCTTGTCCGTGTCCAAAAGCACCACAATCGCCCCGAGCGGCGGATCTCCTTTGTCGCCTTTGAAGGAATGGATGTAGGCCAGCGCGCTTCCTTGGGAATCCGATCTTTTCAGTTTCAAGAAACGGCCGTTGAAGTAGGTATTGAGCAGTTCCATCCATAATTCATATGAAAGACGTTCGCCTTCGTGGATCGTGTTGTGCCCCAATTGGAGATCCCGGTAAACGCCGGGGAGCAGTACGATTTGTCCTTCCCGCCAATACACATAAAAATTTTTCACAAACGGATAAAAGTTCGAGTAAAGCCCGAGTTCTTTGGCCGTCATGTACAAGTCGTATCGATCTTCGTTCATCCTGTAATAATTCGAATACAACAAGGCACGAACCCGGGGATTCCATGTTAATTCCGAAGTGAGTCTGATGGCGTTATCGATTTGACTGTCAATGCTCAGCCTGACTTCCTCCAGTATCGCGCCGTTCGCCCGATGAATTTCGCTCCTCAGCATCTTTTCGGATTCGTAATTGACCGCTACGCTTATCAGAACGGGGACCAACAGAACGATTAAATAAGACAACAGCCAAGAAAGCTTCACGCTGCGGAGTTTGAAGCGGAACTTCTTTTTATTCATGATGATCCTCCCCCTGCTGGATATGAAATTCGACGTAAGAGTCGCCATTCCTTGCGGTTATGCGGGCGCAGGGGATAATCAACATCCGATATATTTGCACGGCTAGGATAAGTAAGATTGACACCATTCGGGATATTGATAATAATTGAATAAAAGCAACGGGGAAGCACCTCGCGAAGCCAAACACCTTACGTGTTGTCTTGCGGGGTGTTTTTAGTTAAAGGAGGCAACCGTAGGTTGTGCGCGATAACGAATATATGTAGCAAGGGAGGATGAATGTGCGATGACGGATAAGAAGCGAAAAGATGCGGCCGAACGGGTCAAGGAGCAACCGGTCACGTACGAGGTTTATGCAGCCATGCCCGAAGACGGGCAGCGTTACGAGATTGTCGACGGAGTGTTGGAGATGCTGTCTCCCGGTCCGTCTACATCCCATCAAGCGGTTGGCGGGGAATTGGAATACGTCTTGAAGCAAAGCTGCAAATCCGATTATGTCATCTACGATGCTCCGTTGGATGTAATTTTGAGCGAGACGGACGTCCGGCAGCCGGATATCATTATGATTCACCGCAGCCGGCTGCACATCTTGACTCCCCGCGGCGTGGAAGGCGTTCCCGATTTGGTGGTTGAGATCGTATCTCCGGGATCCCGGAAGCGGGACAAGGTCGACAAATTGAAAACGTACGCGAAGTACGGGGTTGCTGAATACTGGATTGTCGATCCGGACGCTCGAACGATGGAACAATTTGTTTTGCGTGACGGAAGCTTCGAGCTCCACAACCTGTTTGAGGGCGACGATCCGGTAACATCGGATAAGCTGCCGTGCGTCCGCTTCATCATAAGCGACATTTTTAAGGAAATACCGGATTTTTTAGAATAGTCATTAAAGTGGTATTGACGGGTTGGCGGTTCAATGCTACCATAAATGCAAGCGCTTTCTAAAATGATTTCAATGCTGCTTTTTCAAGCCTCAAGATCCCCATTTATGAAACCCATTTCATGAAAATTGTCCGTCGAAGCAAGCTTGCCGAGCATATACTTAACTTACTTTTCACATTCCGACATAAAACTAAAGACAGTTGTAACGCATCGGGGATATATTCAATCGAATTTTATGAAATGGGTTTCATGAAATAGGTTTCAGTAATTGCCGCACAAACTGATCGAATGGAGGCATATTCCATGGAATTGACGACGAACACGTTACCTCCGGTCCAGCTTTCGCCCAATGCGGTTCGCATCAACGGCAAGCCGGAAATTGTGCTCTGCGCGTCGCTCTTTTATTTCCGAATCCCAAAGGATCTATGGCGGGAAAGAATGGATCAGCTTAAAGCGTTCGGCTACAACTGCATCGATGTGTACTTCCCGTGGAATTATCATGAACTGAAAGAAGGCGTTTGGGATTTCGGCGGCGAGAGGGACGCAGAAGCGTTCTTGCAGACCGCCGCGGAGGCGGGACTATGGGTCGTGGCGAGACCGGGGCCGTACATCTGCTCCGAATGGGATGGGGGAGCGCTGCCGGCCTATCTGCATGCGGTGGACGGCATGAAGCTTCGGGATAACGATCCGATATTTTTGAGCTATGTATCGAAGTGGTTTGACCGCATTATGCCGATGCTTCAAAGATTTCAAGCCGGAGCCGGCGGAACCGTCATATTCGTACAGCTGGACAACGAGCTCGATTTTTACGGATGCTCCGATCCGCCGGGCTACATCTCGGCGTTGCGGGACATGGCCGCAGGCCACGGCATAACGGTGCCGATGATCGCATGTGCGGGACAGGGCGGATTGTTGGAAGCGTCGGGGCTTTCGGAAGGCGTCGTGCCGACGTGCAATTTCTATCCGAACGACCGGGACCGGCATTTCGAAGAGAAAGTTGCGCATTACAGGGATCTGCTTGCGGGCATGGAGTTGCCGCTGCTCGTTACGGAGACGAACCGTTCGCACTACCTGCTCAGAAGGCTGCTTTCCTGCGGAGTGAAGCTACTCGGCCCGTACTTGCAGGTGTCCGGAACGAATTTCGGATTTACGAACGCAACGAACAATTGGGGATCGCCGCTTGCCTTCCTTACATCCGACTACGATTTCGGAGGGATGATTTCTCCGGAAGGTCATATTCGCGATGAGGCCTACGAGGGGAGATTGCTGGAGCGGATCATACGTGCGTACGGTGAGACACTGATTGAAGCGGAAGCAAGCAAGGACGGCGGCGGTTTTCAGACGGCGGCCGCCTCGAGTGAAGATACGGCGGTGCATGCGGCATTAAGCTTGCGGCACGGCGGACATTTGTTGTTCGTTACGAACGTGGGCAAACGCATCGATGGTTTGTCAATCGATACGGACGGCGTTAGTGTTCCTCGCTTAACGAAGCTTGTCCTGGAAGAGGGCCGTTCATTGGCATTGCCGTTCGGAGTGCCTCTTCGGACATGGGGAATCGACGGAACGCTGCTGTACGCAACTGCCGAGCTGTGTCAAGCGAAGCAGTGCGGCTCCAAGACGGTGCTTGTGTTCCATACGGATCATGAAGGGGAAATCTCGCTTCGAGTTCCAACCGCGGTGTCCGTGAAGACAACGGATTTGTTTGCGGAAGAACGGGACGGGGCAATCACCGTTAAGTTTCAAGCCGGACAAACCGCTTCGTGCCGTATTGAACTGCCCGACGGGAGCATGCTTGAAATTGTCACGACGGACCGTTCGAAAGCTTTGTTAATAGAAGACATAGACGAGAAGGGAGGCATCCGGTTCGGACAAAAGATCGAGTATCCCAGGGAAGCTGTCGAGCTTCCGGTCTCTTGGTCGGTTAGAGCCGTTCGGCCGGATGCGTCGTTGTCGGCCGCTGTCGGGCAAATACAGGTTAGCGGACAGCCGGATTATTTGGAGAAATACGGTATATTCAGGGGATTTGCTTGGTACGAAGCGAAGGCAGGCACGGAACCGGGAGAAACCCGCAAGGGCATCCTGCTGCAACAAGGCAGCGACGTTGTCTCTCTTTATATCGGGACGGAATACGCGGCCACCGTCGTGCCGGCAGGAGGAAGCCGTTACATTCCAATCCGCAATGTAGGAAATGAAAGCGATAACATCACGGCCCGGGTCGAGATTTGGGGACACTCCAATTTTGACGACAACAGGCTTCCGGGACTGCGATTGAACGCGATGAAGGGAATACGGGGGCTTGTCTCGGTATCGAACGTGGCGGATTTGACCGATAATTGGCGGGTGAAGCGCGTTGACGACCGGGAGCTCCGCAAAGAATACACCGCACCGGCAGATGACTCCAGGTGGCCCGTTGTAAGCTTTGGCGGATGGATGTCGACGGACGAACCGGCTCTCGAATGGTTCAGGAAAAGCTTTACGCCGTCAGGCCGGTCGGACTCGTGGACGCTGCATTTCGAAGGTATGAAAGCGCTGTCCCGCGTGTTCGTCAACGGACAAGATGCGGGAACGGTAAATCCGGCCGATCCTTACGTAGACATCTCACCGTTCGTTCAGCCGGGAGAACGGGTGCAGGTGGCGGTATTTGTAGAAAGAATGCCGGGTATTCCAGTCGGCCGGGTACTGCTGTATGAGGGAACGTCGGCCAAACAATGGCGGGTTTCCTCTTGCCAAGAAGATGAATTATTGGCGCATGCTTGTCTTGTTCAAGGGGATGCGGTGCATGCCGGGATGCCGGTCTCGTTCAATACGGGAGAAATGTGCTGGCTGTACGGCTCGGTCGGCGATTCGAATGAAGGCAAAGGATGGAGAGTCCATGCGAAGGGAACAAGCGTGAAGCTTACCGTATTCATCAACGGGCGTCTCATTGGCCGATTGTGGATGCCCGGAAGCTCCTCGCGCCCCGACTTCAAAGGAGGTCACCCGGAGTCGTTCTATGTGCCCGGCGCGTGGTTCCGGGAAAGCAGCAATCAACTCGCGATTTTGCTGGAAGCGGTAGAAGGCGAGCGCATCTCAGAGTTAAAAGCGTTATCGTTTGTCCCCGTTTAAAACCGAGTTTCCAAGAATTATCAATCCATACCGAACAGGAGGGGCGCCATGAGCGCGACTATTAAAGCGGCCGTCCAACCAAGCAAGGCAAGAACGCTGAGCGCATCGTCGAAATGGAGGCGGTTTTGGAACAATAAGACGCTTCTCATCATGTGTTTGCCTGCAATCGCGTTCTTCATCGTATTTGCCTATTTGCCGATGCCCGGTCTCTATCTCGCATTCATTCAATTCAATTACTCGGACGGTATTTTCAACAGCCCGTTCGTCGGATTCAACAATTTCCGCTTCCTGGTCATCAACGGCGATTTGTTTCGACTTACGTTCAACACCGTAGCATACAACCTGGCCTTCATTGTGCTTGGAAACGTGCTGCAAATTTTCGTTGCCGTACTGCTCAACGAGCTCCGCAGAAAATGGTTCAAAAAAATATCGCAGACGCTAATGTTTTTGCCGCACTTTATTTCGGCGGTATTGATCGGCTTGATCGCTTACAACATTCTTAACTACGAATTCGGATATTTAAACGCAGTGCTTAAGTCGTTCGGCATGGAGCCGCTCAAGACGTATTCGAACCCGGACATATGGCCGTTTATCATCGTTCTTACGTATTTGTGGCAGTCGACGGGATACGGTTCGATCGTCTACTTCGCCGCCATCATGGGGCTTGACAACGAAATTATCGAGGCTTCGGAAATCGACGGAGCGAACGCGTTTCAACGGATTATCTACATCATTCTTCCATGGCTTAAGCCAACGTTCATCATTTTGCTGTTATTCTCGCTGGGCGGCATTTTGAAAGGGAATTTCGGTCTGTTTTACAACTTGGTGGGCGCCAACAACACAAGCCTATATGCGACGACGGACATTATTGAAACTTACGTCTTCCGCTCGTTGATTAACAATTTCAACTTCTCAATGGGCAGCGCGGTCAGCTTATATCAGTCGGTGTTCGGATTTTTCGTCGTCATTACTGCTAACTGGCTGGTAAGAAAATATTCACCGGAAAATTCGTTATTTTAGGGGGTGCCGAACATGGATAACACTATGGAGCAATCGTCCCGAAGCATTCGTACCGACCTAAGTGGAATCATTATCAAGGTGTTCGGTTACGTCTTTATTTCCTTATTCGCGCTTTTCTGCCTGCTTCCGTTCCTGCTTGTACTCGGCACGTCCTTCACCTCGGAAACGGCAATCAAGAAGTTCGGCTTCAATTTCTGGCCTCGGGAATTCAGCACGTTCGCCTATAAGATCGTATTTGAAAATCCGGACATCATCATCGGATCGTACCTTGTGACGATCGGCATCACGCTGGTCGGAACCGCGGTCGGACTGTTTCTCGTCGCCATGACCGGATACGCGCTGCAGCGTCCCGATTTTCAATATAGGAACTATATTTCGTTTTTCATATATTTCACTACGTTGTTTTCCGGCGGACTCGTCCCTTTCTACCTGCTCATGACGCATTACTTGAGCTTGAAGGACAACTACCTTGCCGTTCTTCTGCCCGGACTGTTGAGCCCGTTCCTGATCATTATGATGAAGGCTTTCGTTAAATCGATTCCGCATGCGATCACCGAATCGGCGAAAATCGACGGCGCCGGCGACTTTACCATCTTTACGAGGCTTATATTGCCGATGACGACACCCGCGCTTGCGACGATCGGCTTGTTTATCGCGCTTGGCTATTGGAACGAGTGGTATCATTCCATGCTCTTCCTGTCGTCGGATATGCAATACCGTCCTCTGCAATTGTTTTTGTACAACGTCGTGACGACCGCCGATTTCATCCGAAACTCGTCGGCCGCTTCCAATGTCGAGCTTCGGGACATGCCGCTCGAATCGATGAAGATGGCGACGGCTGTTGTGGCGACGGGGCCGGTCATATTGTTCTATCCGTTCGTGCAGCGCTTCTTTATCAAAGGGATTACTGTAGGTGCGGTGAAAGGGTAACGTTGTGCTGGAGGTTTCAGCGACCTCTTCACATATAACCGAAAGCGGTTACGCGATCGGAGCAACTATTCAAATAACGGGGAGGAAGTACACATGTTAAAGGTAAGGAAGCTTATGGCCGTGTTCCTGGCGCTTGTGCTCACGCTAAGCATCGTCGCCTGTACCGGCGGGGGAAACAATGCAACCGGCGGGGAAAGCCAGGGCACGGACAACAAAGGCACATCGGGTGAAACCGCAAGCGGTGACACCGGAGAAATCGATACGTCCAAGTTTGTCAAAATCAGTTATGTAGTTCTCGGAAACAAGCCGACAAACGGACAATTCGAGGCAGTGATGGAAAAAGTCAACGAGATAATGAAAAAGAAAATTAACGCGGAGCTCGAATGGAAGTGGGTCGAATGGGCCGATTGGCAGACGAAATACAACCTGCTGCTTGCTTCCGGCGAACCGCTCGATCTGATCACGATCGGCACCGACTGGCTCGATACTTGGGGCAACGCCCAAAGAGGCGCGTTCAAGCCGCTTGACGATTTGCTGCCGAAATATGCGCCGATCACCTGGGGAGAAGTCCCGGAAGAGCACTGGGCGGAGAGCAAATTCAAGGGCCAAATCGTGCTCATCCCGGAAAACAGCTTTACGCAATGGGTAAACCACGGTTTCATGTATCGCGGAGATTGGGCGAAGGAAGCGGGCATTACGGAGCCTATCAAGGATTTCGAAGGAATCGGGAAATATTTGCAATATGTGAAAGACAACAAGCCGGACGTCATTCCGTGGGACGCAACGGGAGCGGGCGGCGTATGGGACGGCTGGGTCACGTCGAATAGCGACAACCTTGGATTGCCGATCTCGACCGGGTATTTGCCTGTTTTCTTCACGAAATCGTTCGACGAAAAATATACGGTCGTAAGTCCGGTGTTTGACCAAATGTTCGTCGATTTCGCCGTGAAGATGAAAGAATGGGGAGACAAGGGCTTCTGGCGCGAAGACGTGCTGAACAATAAGAACGATAACCGTGTCGCGTTGAAGGCGGGTTTGTCTGGCATGGATCAACACCACACGATGACGTTCTCCGGGCTGCGCGTTGACATGGACAAACATCAGCCGGGCTCCGAGCTGCAGTTCTTCCCGTTCTCCAGAACGCGCGGCAACCTGCTGGAGATGTCGATCACCCATGGCGGCACTTCGGTCGGCGCGCGCAGCAAAAACCCGGAGCGGGCGCTGATGGCGTACGACATCATCCGCAACGACGAAGAAGTGTACCGTCTGATCAACTACGGAATCGAAGGCGTGCAGTATGAGATTAAGGACGGAAAACGCGTTCGTCCGGAAGGATTTGACGAGGCGAAGCACGGATTCTACTCCGACTTCTGGGGCGGACGTGTCGATAAGCTTGAAATTCCAAGCGAAACGACGTGGGATCAAATCGACGAAACGATCTACGCCGAGTACGATAAATACAAGAAGCCGTTTCCTTACGGCCAGTTCGTCTTCGACAAAACTCCGGTTGAGGCGGAGCTCGCGGCGATCTCCCAGGTTACCGGAGAGATGGGCGCGGCGATTTCTTACGGAAAAGCGGGCGATCCGGTGAAAGCGGTTGAAGAATTCCGCGCGAAACTGAAAACCGCGGGCTACGACAAAGTGTTGGCGGAGCTGCAGCGCCAGATGGATGAGTATAAGAAATTGATCGAAGGATAAACATCAAACATTAGCGGTGCTCTGCCGTATTATGATAAAAGGCAAACTCCCTATGCCTTGCTGGCGGAACGGGGGTTTGCCTTTTGTCAACTATTACAATCATTTGCGATATTTGTTATCCTAGAAGCATTATCTTCCGAAAGGAATAAGGAAATGAGAAACATTACGGTCTACGATATCGCCAAGGAAGCTAATGTCTCGGTCGCTACAGTCTCGCGTGTGCTGAATGACACGGCCCCGGTAAAGATAAGCACAAGAGAAAAGATCATGTCGATCATCAATAAATATCAGTTTCAGCCGAACGCGCTTGCCAGAAGTCTCATAAGCAAGTCGACGGGCATGATCGGCGTCATATTGCCGGATATTACGAACCCGTTTTTTACCGAAGTGTTTCTTGGAGCGGAACACGAAGCCCGCGATAAAGGATATACGTTCTTTCTCTGCAATTCCGGCGGCGAGTACTATCGGGAATCGGAATATTTGTCGGTGTTGAATGAAAAAAGGGTGGACGGCATCATTTTTCTCGGGGGCAGAGTGAATTTGGTGCGCAATAAGCCTGAGCTTGTGAAAGAAGTGGCCGAGCTGGCCGAACGAACTCCTGTCGTTCTAATAAACGGCAATTTGCCGAAATGCAACATTCACCGGGTCGTGACGGATGAAGCTTTCGGAGCGGAGCTGCTGACTCAACATCTCATTGACCTCGGTCACCGGGAAATCGCCTTTCTAGGCGGTATGGAGCACATTGCGCCCACCGTCCAAAAGTTGAAAGCGTTCAGAAGGAAAATGGAAGAAAACAATTTGCGCGTCAGGAAAGAGTGGATTGTTTACGGAGAATATTCGGTCAAATCCGGGAAACAACTTATGAATCGGCTGATCGATATGGCGCATAGGCCGAGCGCCGTTATATGCGTGAACGATTTTACGGCGGTCGGCGCGATCAAAGCCGCGGTTGAACGCGGAATGCGCATTCCGGAGCATATTTCGATTGCAGGATACGACGATACGCCTCTATCGACGACAGTCATACCGGAACTGACCACGGTTTCGCAGCAATCCCACGAGCTTGGCAGACAGGCGGTTCAAATTCTTCATCAGCTGATCAATCGGGAAAAGATAAGAAAGCTGACGCTGCTCCAACCTAGTTTGGTCGTCCGTCAAAGCACTGGTTTATATACGGAACAGCGGTAAAGTTTGGTTATAAATGTTCTTTCGCTTCCGCCGCTATGGCCTTGGAGATACAATGGTTGTGTCGGGCCGACGAAATATCGCGGAAAGGAGCTGATCGACTTGATTCAGAACCTTGAGGTGATTTCCGTTTAGACGGAAATCATTTGAGGCTGGAGGCCGCAAGGCCTCCTCCATTTCTATAACATAAGAATTTATAAATTTTCAGGTATGAAAAGGTAAATTCTTATGTTTCAAGAAAAACTTCCTCTAAGCGCGGTCTGGCTTCCTTGAGTTACTTCGAAGAAGTTTTTCTTATTGTTTGCGTTTCAGACGAGTGGATTATTTTGGGAAAATTTTTGTTGTAAGATGAAACTGCTTTCATTATACTTGAGGAGTGACTATCATGCCGAATACGATCAAGTTGATCGATACTTAACTGAATAGCACACAATGGAACTTGGCCGTAATGAAGTCACCGTCGATTTGGCGCAATGCGGTAATTGTATTGTTTTTCGTTATTATGCGATATGTAGGGCGTTCCTGTGGAGAAATTACGATCCACAGTTTTTTTATTTTTACGCTGAAAAATCACTTAACTATTTTGAAGGGAGGCAGGCAACATGTTGAGAGTAAAGGCTGTTGCTCATCATGTAAGGAAGTACTTGTTAGAGGAGGATTTTTATCTTGAATTACAAAAATGGAAGAGATGTGCTTCCCCCTAGTTTGCTTAGAGAACTGCAAAAATATATTCAAGGCGAGCTTATTTACATCCCTAAGCCCGCCGATCAACGGGCAAGCTGGGGCGAGCTCAGCGGAACCCGGAAGATGATCGCCGAACGGAACGAAGAGATCAACCGCCATTATTCGAACGGATGGTCCGTCGCCGAACTGGAGCGGAAGTACCACTTATCGGGGGAAAGCATCCGGAAAATTATCGTCAAGTCGCGCGATAAGCTGATCATGTAACGGAGGAACTTATGTCGATATTACAAACCCTTCCGGAAAGCTTCCGGAAGCAGCTTTCCGGAGAGCCGGTATTCAGCGCGAAAACGGATCTTCAGCCCAACGGGCATTTCGGCGAAGAGTGGTTGACTTTCTCGGAGAGCGAAGTTATGCTTTGGCGCGCCGACGGAACGCAATCTCTCAAACTTGAAATGAAGGAAATTAAAGAAGCCCGGGCCGTGAACGGAGTCGGCGGCGGAACGCTGATAGCCGACACGATGAAAGGGCCGGTTGTCATTGTAAGATACACCGCGGCTTTATCGTCCGTATTCGGATTCGCCGCGAAATTGCTGAATGCGGTTGCCAAGGACGAGGAGCGTCCGGTCCAATCGGAGAATGAGTTTCCGCGTTATTGCGCGCGCTGCGGCAATCCGCTCGCGCAGGGCACGCAAGTATGCCCGATCTGCAGAAATAACGGCAAGGTGCTCGTCCGAATGCTGCGGTACGCCAAACCGTACAAGCTGAAGATGATCGCCGCCGCATTCCTGCTTGTTTTGACGGCCGCCGTGGAAATGATCCCGCCATACTTGACCAAAGTGATGATTGACGACGTGCTGCAGCCTAAAGATATGGGATCGACGCTGCTATGGGTTGTGCTCGGACTTGGCGCCACATCCTTGGTTATGTCGGTCATGCAGACGGTTCGAGGACTGATCGGCGTATGGGTCGGGTCGAAATTGATGGGCGATCTGCGCAAAGATATTTACAATTCGCTGATGAGGCTGTCGCTCGCTTTTTTTGACAGGCGGCAAACTTCCCAGTTCATCGGGCGCGTCAACAGCGACTCGGAAGCGATGCGCCAGTTCATGACGGACGGCGTCGTCTGGGTTTGCGGCGAGTCTCTCCGGGTCGTCGCCATCTTCGTCATCATGATGGGCCTCGATTGGAAATTGACGCTGTACGCCCTGCTGCCGGTGCCGGTCATGATTGCCGTATCGATGACGATATGGCCCAAGATCGGCCGGCGCTGGTACCAGCAGTGGCGGTCCATCTTCCGTCTGAATGTGCTGGTCGGCGACTCCCTCCAAGGGATTCGCGTCGTCAAGGCGTTCGGCCAAGAATCGACGGAGATGTCCCGTTACAACGAAGCGAACCGCGAGGTCGTGCGCCACAACATTCGAATCGAGGGACTGTGGCAGGGTATGTTCCCGCTGTTTTCGCTCATCGCGGGAATCGGCACGCTGCTCATATGGTATAACGGCGGTCAAGCCGTGCTGAGAGACGAGCTTCAGCTCGGTGTGTTAATGGCGCTCATCGCTTATCTCGGCATGCTGTTCGGCCCGCTGCAATGGGTAAGCCAGATGATTAACTGGGCGAGTCATGCGCTTTCCGCGGCCGACCGCGTGTTCGAGATCATGGACACCCCTTCCGAGGTGCCGGACGTTCGCGATCCTTATCCGATCGGAACGATCAAGGGCGAGGTCGATTTCAACAACGTTTCATACGGTTACGAAAAGCATCATCCGGTCTTGAAGGGGATCGATTTGCAAGTGAAGGCCGGAGAGATGATCGGGTTGGTCGGTCATTCGGGTGCGGGCAAATCGACATTCATCAATATGATCTGCCGGTTCTACGATGCGGATGAAGGCTCGATCAGCATCGACGGGATCGATCTGCGAAGCATCAGCCAGTCGGATTTGCGGAAGCAAATCGGCGTCGTGCTGCAGGAGACGTTTCTGTTCGACGGGACGATTGCGGAAAATATCGCCTACTCCAAGCCGGATGCCACGCCGGAAGAAATTATGCGGGCAGCGAAAATCGCCAACGCCCACGATTTTATCATCCGGCTGCCCGACGGGTATGACACCAGAGTGGGCGAACGCGGACACCGGCTGTCCGGCGGTGAGAAGCAGCGCGTGGCGATTGCCCGCGCGATCATACACGACCCGCGCATTCTGATCCTCGACGAAGCGACCGCTTCGGTCGATACGGAGACGGAGCGGCAAATTCAACAAGCAATCGCCCGGCTCATCGATGGCCGCACAACGTTCGCCATAGCGCACCGGCTGTCCACGCTTCGCAACGCGGACCGCATAGTCGTGCTCGAGCGGGGGAAAATCGTCGAAGTCGGCACGCATGAAGAGCTGATCACCAAAGAAGGGGCTTACTTTAAGCTCGTCGAAGCGCAGAAGGAGCTGTCCAAGATCAAGGGGGTTGAGGGCGGATGAGCGACACTTACGAAATACACATATTTGAACCGAAAAGCGTTATGTTCAGCCGCGGCCCGGGCGGCGTGTTTCAAGGCGTGATCGGCGGCAAACCGTATGAAGAGCTTGTCGTATTCCGGGCGTTTCCTTTCTTGTATACGACGAAATACATTTCGATTCGGGATGCGAAGGGTGAGGAGCTCGGCATCGTCCGAGATATCGAAAAGCTCGACGAGGAAAGCTGCAAAGAATTGGACAGGGAGCTGCAGTTTCGTTACTTCCTTCCGAGGGTTACGCGAGTGGACAGCGTGAAGCACAAAACCGATTTGTGGCTCTGGGAGCTGCAGACGACGCTGGGCCCGACCCGCATGGCGATGCGAAACCTGCACGAGCATATGCAGTTTCCCGGCGGAAGCCGCATCATCTTGACGGACATTAACGGCAAAAGGTGCGAAATAACGGACTGGCGCGCTCTCGACGGCCACAGCCGCAAGCAGCTGACGGATGTTGTATAGTATTGGAGACTGTTCCGGAGGTGGATCTGGTGATCCGCTTCTGGGGCGGTTTTTTTTTTTTTTTTCTACGACTGACCAATAAACTAATTTTCGGAAGTTTTTCTTGCAATGTCAAAAGAAGTTTAGGTGTGAAACTTTACTCTTTGTGACATTATAGCAATGGTATGTTTATACGTGGTTGCAACATTGCGATAATTTCGATGAAATATGTTGCCTCGCGTCGGTTATGGCAATATTGTGTTTATAACCTGATGTCGCGACAACCACTTATGAACAGAGTTTTGCCATAACGCTCTGCAAGCAGCATTTTTTCAATAGAATTACGGAAAATGTTTTCCAAAACCATACAGAATATTGCTTAACTGCGATCAAGACGGTCGATGTCAGTTAATTGGTCAGTAGTAGTTTTTTTTGCAAAAAAAAATCAACTAAGTGTGCCGCATGCTGATTGATGAAATGAATGCGGCGGCGGATATTGCCGCCGCTGCTGCTGAATGTGCAATTTCTAATCCCCGCGACTGTTCACCGCTCCCCGCTTCAT
Organism: Paenibacillus alkalitolerans; assembly: GCF_016482785.1. Classification (GTDB taxonomy): domain Bacteria; phylum Bacillota; class Bacilli; order Paenibacillales; family YIM-B00363; genus Paenibacillus_AE; species Paenibacillus_AE alkalitolerans. The sequence continues at coordinate 265,740 of NZ_JAEMXM010000005.1, forward strand.
TCATTATATTTCACCCGATATCCGATTAATTAACCTCCGTCGAGACGGAGACTTGCAGTCTTTAATAAACTAATGTCATTATTTGCCGTTATCGTCGTCTTAAAGCATTGTCCAATTTCTCTTGCAACACTTTGTCATCGGATAGTCGCCTTTCCTGACTTATTAGTAAGAGGGAGGCTGACTAATTCAGCTGCGTGAGCGTGTTTGGACGCTAATAGTCAGGAACCCCGGCTATTTAGTCCGCTTGATCCGTATTAATAGTCGCCTTTCCTGACTAAAGCATAAAAAATACCGTTTTCGCTTCGAATTAGTCAGGTTTTTCGTCTTAATAAATCAGGAAAGGCGACAAAGAGGATTGGCTGACAAAGTGGAATGGCTAACAAAGAGGAATGGCTGACAAAGAGGAATATGATTTCAATCCACGAGACGGCTTCGACATTGCTGTAGAGTGCACGGGAGGCAAGCTCTCGGAAAGCGCCGATAATCAGGCGATCGACATCTTGAACCCCGGCGGTCATATAATAATGATGGGCGTTTCGGACAGAGAGTTCGCTTTCGGATTACCGCACCGGGGATGGAAAAAAGTATTGCTGGAATTTCAATGGCAGAGGCGTACGTATAGTAACATAACACGGTGAAATTGAGTATGTTGACTTTGCGGACATTTTTGCATTATATGGGGGATTTATATGCTGCCGTGACGAACGATATGAATATACCCCCAGAGCTTCGGGACGCGCCGGGAGTGAAGTCATAGTAACCGGGATGGAGATGAATGCAAATGGAGGTTCTTCACTCATTGTATGAGCTTTATTGGCTGACTCATTACGAAATGTTTATTCGTGTCGTTATCAGCGCCTTGCTCGGCTTTCTTATCGGCTGGGACCGTGAAGCGAAAAGCAAACCGGCCGGGTTGAAGACATACATGTATGTTTGTGTGGCGAGCACGTTAATCACGTTAATTTCGATATACAGCGTACAGAAATTCGGCTCGATCGGCGACAGAACGATGATGGATCCGATGCGATTGACCTCACAGATTGTCGCCGGGTTGGGTTTCTTGGGTGCGGGTGTCATTTTGAAGGACGGTTTGCAGGTGAAAGGGTTGACGTCCGCGGCCATGATATTGTTCGCGGGGGGAGTAGGCATAGGAATCGGAGCGGGATTTTACGGCATCGTTATCTTTACGGTAACCGTCTCCATGCTGATGGCAAGAATCGGGCATTTAGTCGAACGGAGAAAATATATGCGGTCAACGGGCAGGAGTGAAAATATTAAATAGAGAAATAATGATAAAGCATAGAGGACGGGGGAAATGATATTGAAAATCGTCATATTGGACGGACACACCCTGAATCCGGGCGACTTGAGCTGGAGCCCGCTTGAGGATTTAGGGGACGTTGTCGTTTACGATCGGACAAGCTCCGAATCGCTCGTCGAGCGGGCGATGGGGGCGGATCTGCTGCTTACCAACAAAACGCAGCTGCGCGCCGACACTTTAAAGCAACTCCCGAATTTGAAATATATAGGGGTGCTGGCCACCGGTTACGACGTCGTTGATGTGGCGGAAGCGGCCGTTCGCGGAATACCGGTGACGAATGTCCCGGCGTACGGGACGGCTTCGGTCGCCCAGTTCGTATTCGCATTGCTGCTGGAGCTGTGCCACCGGTGCGGGATGCACAGCGACGCCTCCCGCGGCGGCGAGTGGGCGGGCAGCGCCGATTTCTGCTTCTGGAAATCGGATCTCGTCGAGCTCTCCGGCAAGACGCTCGGGATTGTCGGCCTTGGACGGATCGGCGAACAGGTCGCAACAATTGCGCCGGCGTTCGGAATGAACGTGGTCGCACATACCCGGTCGCGCAAGAGTTCGCCGGTTGAAGGCATGAGCATCGTCGAGCTGGACGAACTGCTGGCAGTGTCGGATGTCGTGTCGCTGCACTGCCCGTTGACACCCGAAACGAAACATATGATCGACAGCTCGGCGCTGCGCCGCATGAAGAGATCCGCATTCTTGATTAACACCGCCAGAGGAATGTTGATTAACGAACAGGATCTGGCGGATGCGCTGAATCATGGAACGATTGCCGGTGCGGCGCTGGATGTGCTTTCCGTTGAACCGCCGCCGGCGGATCATCCGCTGCTTCGCGCCGCCAACTGTATCGTTACGCCGCATATCGCATGGGCGACGCGCGAAGCGAGAAGCCGTCTGCTGGATACTGCCGTAGACAATGTGCGTGCGTTTATTAACGGAACGCCCGAGAACGTTGTGAACGAAATGCCGCGCCGTTGATTTCTTTACAAATGCTTTGCGGTTCCTTACACTGAATTGGACGGACCGATGTAAGGGGATGACCGCGTTGGACAACGGTAAACCGACCCATCTTTATATCGATATCAAGGAACGAATCAAAGAGGATATTAAGCACATGGCTCCCCACACGCGGCTTCCTTCAAGGACGGCCATGATGAAGCGGTACGGCGTGACGAGGACGACCATTGAGAAAGCCGTTTCGGAGCTTACGGGGAGCGGTTATCTGTATTCGGTGAACGGCAGCGGAACCTATGTTTCCGACAGCATGCCCGAAGGATCCGGTCGGACAGGTTTGGCGGCAAGTCGAACTTGGGGAGTCGTCCTGCCGAGCATTACGGAAGACTTGTATCCGGAAATTGTCAGAGGCATTGAAGATACGGCAAATGTTCACGGCATTCACATTATTTTGTGCAATTCGGACAACGATGCGGACAAGCAGCATGCCTACTTCGAGAAGCTGGCCAACGCCAAAGTGCAGGGTGTTATCGTTGTGCCGGCCATTACAAGAGCTCCGGTCTCCGATTCGTTTGACCTGCTTGCTTCACGGGGCATCCCATTCGTGTTTTGCAACCGGATTGTTGATGGGGTGGATGCTCCGCGGGTATTGTCGAATAACTTTTACGGCGCATACTTGGCCTCAAAATATTTGACCGGTCTCGGTTACCGCGGCATCGCTTATATCGCTTCGCCGCTTTATTCGGTCGCCGATCAGCGCTATCAAGGCTATCTGGCGGCGCTATATGAGGCGGGGATCGTGCCGCGACCGGAGATGGCCGTCATGTTGGACGAATCGAACCAGAAGAAGGCCGGCTACGAAGCTTCGAGCATGCTGTTTGCGCTCAAGGATCGCCCGGAGGCGGTCGTATGCTTCAACGATGAGATGGCGGAAGGACTTTACGAGGCCGCCAAGGTGGCCGGTCTTGAGATTGGGAAAGATTTGGCTGTCGTCGGGTACGGGGATACGCGCGTTTGCGACCGGCTTCCGGTCAAGCTTACGAGCGTCAAATACGGAACTTACGAGACGGGGAAGCATGCTGCGGAAATATTGCTTCGCGCGATGCGGGGAGAGGCGGCCGGCAGTGCCGCGACGGTTGTTTTACAGCCGGGCATGTCGATACGGGAAAGCTGTGGAGAAACTGTCGATGATCATACGCTCTGAAAAACAGGGCGTAATTTTTTTGTTGTGGAAATCGATCAGACAGATTTATAATGTTGTTGAAATCAATACGACAGATTTTCCTGAAGAGGAGACGAAAACGATGAAAACCGATGTAAGACGTATGAAAGGCATTATCCCGGCGTTGATCACCCCCTATTCCGATAACGGCGCGATTAACGAAACGGTAACGCGGCAATTGGTCAACCATTTGCTGTCGAAAGGAGTAAGCGGTTTCTATTTGAGCGGAAGCACGGGGGAAGGCTTTCTGCAAACCCCTGGCGAGAGGAAGGCGTTTCTCGAGCTGGTGATCGGCGAGGTGAACGGTAAAGTTCCGGTCATCGCTCATGTCGGCACCATGGATACGGCGACAAGCGCGGAGCTGACGCGGCATGCCGCGAAGGCAGGCGCCGATGCGGTGTCGGCGGTCGCTCCTTTCTATTACAAGCACGGGTTGGAGCAGGTGAGAAACCACTATCTGGATATTGCCAATGCGGCGGACGTTCCGCTGATCATATATCACTTTCCGGCGATGACAGGGGTTCAGGCACCGGCATCCTTCTATTCGGAGCTGGCCAAGGAACCGAATATTGCCGGCGTTAAATTCACGTCTCAGAACGCGTTTGAGTTGCAGCAGCTGATCGATGCGTGCGGGGAACATTTTCTCGTGTTCAACGGTCCGGATGAAGCGTGTTTGTCAGGCTTGGTGATGGGCTGCGCGGGGGCGATCGGAAGTACATATAACATCATGCCTGCTAAGTTTGTGCAGCTGTACGATTCGTTCGTCAAGGGAGACTTGAAGACGGCAAGAAAAATTCAATCCGAAGTCAATGCGGTCATAGCCGAGTTGCTGAAGTACGATTTTATCGCCTTCGAGCGGGAAATATTGAAGCTGCAGGGACTGGATGTGGGGAATGCCCGAAAGCCGATTCAACAGCTGAACGATGAGCAGCGGGCCGCAATACGCAAGTTTGCAAAGCAGTACGCTTTCCTGGAGACGGCGTAAACCGCGGTGTTTGTCAATATCGTTGACAAAGCAAACCCCTCCGGCCGGCAGCCGAAGGGGTACATCTATTAATAAATCCGGTGCTTCCACCCGTTCAATTTTGCCATAGCTTCGACATAGTAATAATCTCCGTAAATGAGAGATACGTCGATAAAGGATGTCCCGCTCCCTGTGCCGTGGAGCAAGATCGCTTCGTGTTCCGGCATTTCCCAGGTGGCGTAATTCTCGGTCAAAGATTGCAAAATCCGTTCGGCGGCTCCGGCATACAGCTGCTTCTCGCCGGCAGGCACGGCGTCCGCGATCTCGAGCAGACCGGATGCGGCGATGGCGGCGGCGGAGCTGTCGCGCGGCTGACCTTCCAACGATTCCAGGCGGAAGTCCCAGTACGGTACGAGGTCTTCCGGAAGCGCGGCGATAAAATAGTGGGCGATCCGTTTAGCCGTGTCGAGGAACCGGATATCGCGCGTATAACGGTACGTATTTGCGAAGCCGTGCAGCGCCCAGGACGTTCCCCGGCTCCAGGACGATTCGGGCGACAGCCCTTGACCGCCGAACGACTCGATGTATTCGCCGGTTTCGGGATCGAACGAAATGATATGGTTGGTCGAACCGTCCTCGCGAACGCCGTAACGCATCGTCGTTTCGGCGTGGCGGACGGCTATGTGCCGGAAACGCGGATCGCCGGTTACTTCGCTTGCCCAAAACAGCAGCGAAATATTCAACATGCAATCGATAATGGCCCAGCCGGTTTTGTCGGCGTTCCATGCGCGGATGAAATTGCCGACGGGATTGAACCGGCCAGCAAGGAAGTTGGCCGCTTCCAAACCTCTGCGAAGCCCGTCCCGGTCGCCGGTGATTTTGTATTTAATAACGGCAGTGGACAAGAACTGGAAGCCCACGTCGTGGTGAAGCTCCTCGGTAGGCTTGACGAACCATTGCTCCAATTCTTCGTCCCAACGCCAGGCGGCCTCTTTATAGTGATCTTTGCCTGTCATGTCATACATTACCCAAAGAATGCCTGGCCAGAAGCCGGTCGTCCACCAATCCGACCCGATATCGTCGAATTTGCCGTCCCCGCCCGCGAAATGCGGCGTTTTTGTGCCGATTTGCCGGATCATGCGATCCACTTTCGTTTCCAGCCGTTTCATGATATCCGCTTTGTACGAAGCATCCACCTTTTGTTCCTCCATTGCTGTTTTTCTAAATCATATCGCCGCAATCCGGTTAAAAGTTGCATTTCCATGCGGTGTAATGTTGAAATGTTGCGCTTTCGGGATTACCATTAATATTACGGCCATTACACCATTGCCCGAACCGGAGGAGGCAGCTTGAACCGATGAACCCTTTATTCGAACCAGTGCGTTTTGACGGCAAACCTCTTCTGTGGGGTTACAGAAGCCGTGCCGACAAACACTTTAAAGGCTTCTACCATTGGCACCAATGCTGCGAGATGCTGTTTGTCCACGAAGGAGAGGGAAACGTTATTTTGGACGGGCATACTTACGAGATTCGGCGGGGAATGCTGTTCTTCTTCCAACCTTTCCAGCTGCATAAAGTATTTCCCAGCGTCACGGGCCAATGTCCTTACGTACGGAGCGTCATTCATTTCAACCCTGCCGTCTTGGCGGAAAGCATTCGTGCGTTTCCGCAGCGCCACAGCTTGTTCGTTGAATTGTGGCAGTCGCATAAGGCGCTGCAAGCGGTGGATATGAACCGGCAAGCGGGCTTTGTCGAAGGGGCATTGTCAATGTATGAAGACGCGGCTGCTTCAGGCAACGGGGAAGACGATGAGGAAATCGCGCTGCTTTTTCTCCAGTTATTAAACGCAATTTCAGCTGCCGGCCAAGCCGAGGAAGGCCCCGCTGCGGGCAAAGGCGGCCATCGCCCGCTGCGATATTCGGAGATGATTATGCAGTGGATTGAGCAGCATTACATGGAGGACGTTCATTTGGACCGGATGGCGGAAGCGCTGCACCTGTCCAAATTCCACGTATCCCGCGTGTTCCGGCAAGAAACCGGCGGCAGCATCACGGATTATTTGACGGCCAGAAGAATTAAACAGGCATGCAGGTTGCTGCAGACCACTGCGCTCCCGGTGGAACGGATCGGATATGAGGTCGGGCTGCCGAATGCGTCATATTTTGTACAGCTGTTTAAAAGAGTCGTCGGAACGACCCCGCTGCGGTATCGCAACAGTCACAGGCTTTGAACTCGATTTCAAAAAATAAAACTATTTCCCGCTGCGGGCTGTCTCAAATACCTTTTTTGGGATAGCCCGTTTGCATTTTTGCCCATCTTTGAAAGCGGTATGAAAGTCAGTTTTGTACACCTTTTCTTTTATAATAGCTACCGACAAAACCGGCTCCGATTGCTACCATAAATGTAGAGAATTACTTTTTGCATCTTGTCCAGTCCGCTTCCGGCATTCATTTTATGAAAGAGGAGCGATTCGAATGGCAGTGCACTTGAAAGCGGCGAAGAAGGCAAGAGCTTTCGATTTAAAAGACGTCACCGTGACGGGAGGGCCTTTCAAGCATGCTATGGATCTGAACAAAGCATATCTTCTGCAACTGGAGCCTGACCGGCTGTTGGCGAGATTCCGCGAATATGCGGGTCTCGAGCCGAAAGCGCCGCAGTATGAAGGCTGGGAATCCATGAGCTTGTCCGGGCATACGCTCGGGCATTACATGTCGGCTTGCGCAATGATGTGCGCCGCGCTCGGGGACGATTCGTTTAAAGAACGGACGGACTACATCGTCGACGAATTGGAAATATGCCAAAATGCGCACGGAGACGGATATGTTTCGGCGATTCCGCGCGGAAAAGAAATGTTTCTCGAAGTGTCGTCGGGCGATATCCGGTCGAAGGGCTTCGACTTGAACGGGGCATGGGCTCCTTTATATACGATACATAAATTGCTGGCCGGGCTGCGCGATTCATTCAGGTTAGCGGGCAACCCGAAAGCGTTGGGCGTCGCCGTCAAGCTGTCGGATTGGCTGGCGCGCATATTCGCGCCGTTAACGGATGAGCAAATGGAACAAATGATGCTCTGCGAATACGGCGGAATGAACGAGGTGCTGGCCGATCTTTACGCCGATACCGGCAATGAAGCGTACTTGAAGCTGGCCGAACGGTTTTGGCACAAGCTCGTGTTGGACCCGCTTGCGGACAAGACGGATTGCTTGCCGGGCAAACACGCGAACACGCAAATCCCGAAGCTGATCGGTCTGGCCAAACAATATGAATTGACGAATGACGCCAGGAGAAAGGAAACGGCGGAATTTTTCTGGGAGCGTGTCGTGCGCCATCATTCCTATGTCATCGGGGGAAACAGCTTCGGCGAATATTTCGGCGAACCGGACACGCTGAACGACCGGATCGGGCCGCATACGACGGAAACTTGCAACACATACAACATGCTCAAGCTGACGAGGCATCTATTTGAGTGGAACGCTTCGGCGCTAGAGGCGGATTACTTCGAGAGGGCGTTGTTCAATCATATTTTGGCGTCGCAGGATCCGAAGGAAGGAGGCGTCTGTTATTACGTTTCCTTAGCGATGGGCGGGCGCAAAGATTACAATAACAAGTTCGAAGATTTCACCTGCTGCGTCGGCACCGGGATGGAAAATCACGCAAACTACGGAAGCGGCATCTACTTTCATCAAGAAGACCGGTTGTTCGTCAATCAATTCATTCCGTCCGTACTTCGGTGGAACGACAAGCAAGTGACCGTGACGCAAGAGACGAACTATCCGGAGGAGGACACGATCTCGCTGCAAGTGAACTGCGGGGCTCCGGCGGCGTTTACATTATGTGTGCGATATCCGTCTTGGGCTCCGGTGGAAGGCGTATCGGTGAAAGTGAATGAAGAGGCAGTGGAGGTGCACGCTCATCCGGGAAGCTTCATTGAGATCAACCGGGTATGGATGGACGGAGATCGTGTGCGCGTTGCCATCCCGATGGAGCTGCGTCTGGAATCGATGCCGGACAACCCTAATCGGATTGCGGTGATGTACGGACCGCTGGTTTTGGCGGGAGAATTGGGGCCGCTCGATGACCCGGATGCAAAGAGCCATCTGTTTACGCCGGTCATGATCGTAAAGCATAAACCGCTTTCGGAGTGGCTGGAGCCGATTCCGGGGCGGACGGCAACGTTCCGGACGAAAGGCGCCGGCCATCCTCGGGATATAACGTTGTACCCGTTCTATCGCATGCATGACAAGCTTTACTCGGTATATTTCGATCTGTTTACGCCGGAAGAGTGGGCGCAGGCGGAAATACAATACCGGCGAGCGCGTGAAAGGCTGCTGCTCTTGGAGAACTGCACGATCGATTACGCGCAGCCGGGTGAGATGCAGCCCGAACGGGATCATAACTTCCAAGGCGATGTGACAAGGGTCGATGAATTGTACAATCGTCCTTGCAGGGTTGCGGGCATGGACGGATGGTTTTCCTTCGACATGAAAGTTCAACCCGGCGTCGAAACGCTTCTCGTGGCGACCTACACGTCGGCTAAAGAGATGAATAATATCGGGTTTGATGTTATTGTCGGCGGAATGAAGGTCGAGGAGGTTGCGGGCGGATTTCGCGAGAGCGATGTGTTCTACAATGTGAATTATCCGGTCCCGGGGGATACGGCAGCGAAGGATGACGGAACGGTTGCCTTCGAGTTCAAAGCGTATCCGGGCCACCGGGTAAGAAGGGTGTTCGGCTTGCGGACGGTTAATAAGAAGGAGTATGAAAAGCTCGGATTGTCATTGAAAAATGATGCGGAGGTGAGCGGCAGTTGAGCGTTCGGCGATTGGAGAAGTTAAGGAGCAAGTTCGACGAGCTGCAGGTGGACGGCATGTTGATCGCAAGCCCGCACAACCGCCGGTATATGACGGGCTTTACCGGAACAGCCGGAGTCGTGCTCATTACCCTTGACGATGCGGCATTGATTACGGATTTCCGCTATACGGCGCAGGCGGAGGAGCAGGCGGCCGCGTTTCGGACGATCCGGCAAGGGGTCAAATTGTCGGAAACCGTGAAGGAAACGGCTGTTGCTATGGGGATCGAGCGGCTTGGCATCGAGAAGCATTTAATAACGCTGGATACATTTTTGACTTATGAGGAAGAGCTGAAGGGAATCAGGTTGGTGCCGGTGAAGGATGTCGTTGAATCGCTTCGAAACGTGAAGGACGACGACGAAATCGCTTTGATAAAGAAAGCCGCCGGTTTGGCGGACAAAGCGTTCGAGCATATATTGACCCGCGTCCGTCCCGGGGTGCGGGAGAGGGAAATCGCCGCGGAGCTTCAATATTATATGCAGACGGGCGGCGCCTTCGGCTTCGCCTACAGCATGATAATCGCATCGGGGGAGCGTTCGGCGCTGCCGCACGGGGTGGCCAGCGATAAGCGGATCGGGAACGACGAGTTTGTCACCATGGATTTCGGCGCGAATTATGAAGGCTATTTATGCGATTTGACGCGAACCGTATTTGTCGGCAAGCCGTCAGAGAAGCATAAGGAAATATATAATATCGTGCTGGAAGCGAATATGACGGTGCTGGAGCGGATCCGGCCCGGGATGAGCAGCAAAGAGGCGGATTCGCTCGGCCGCGATGTCATTGGAAAGTACGGTTACGGCGACTATTTCGGCCACGGCTTGGGTCACGGCTTCGGTTTGGAAATTCACGAGAATCCTTTTATGTCGCAGCAGAGGGAGACGGAGCTTTTGCCCGGCATGGTCCTCACTGTGGAGCCGGGAATATATATTCCCGGTTTCGGCGGCGTACGGATCGAAGACGATATTTTGCTGACGGAAACCGGAGTCGAAGTGTTGACCCGTTCGGATAAATCGCTTATTTGTCTGTGATCGGTACTTCCAGGCGGTTGCCGGTTGGAGGGAGGAATTGTCTTGAGTAAGCGGAATGGAGGATGTGAGTATGTTCCATCAAGCATTGCAGTTGGGACAGCAGTTGAACGCGAAGCTGCACATGACGCCGGAACTGCGGCAGTCGATCGAGCTTCTTCAGCTTTCCGCCCAGGAGCTGGCGGCCTTTCTTCAGGAGCAATCGTACGAAAATCCGTTGATTGAGATCGAGTGGAGTATTGCAAGCGACGGCGGAAGCAGGAAAAACGTTCGGAAAAGTTCCTTCGGTGACCGCAGCGATGACCCCTGTTTTGCAGTGCCCGACGATGTCGATATGACTTTGGAGCGGTGGGTGAGCCGGCAGCTTAGATTGATACCGTATTCGCGCGATGTGTACAGAGCCGTTATGTATTTGGCTGGCAATTTGGACGATTCGGGCTATTTGGACGTGCCGCTTTCGCAAGCGGCCTCGGACTTGAAGCTGCCGGAGGCGGTAGTTGCAGAAGCGTTGGGGCTGTTGCAATCGTTCGATCCGCCTGGCATCGGCGCGAGAGATTTGCGGGAATGTTTGGCTCTCCAAATTCGGTGGGACCCGTCCGCTCCCCCTCTCGCATACCAGATAGCGGTTCGGCACTTACCGGATTTGGCGAAACGCCGCTACGAAAGTATTGCAAGAGCGCTGGGGGCGGAATTGTCCGCAATCGAGGAGTCCGCCGCTTACATTCGCCGGTTGAACCCGAGACCGTGCATCTCGATTGCGCCCGGACGACTCCAGAATATCACAGTTGACGCTTATGTACGATTGGAAGATGACGGCCGAATTGCGGTCGCTTTGAACGAACGCGTGCTGCCGAAGGTGTCTGTCAGGCACGACTATGTGCTGCACTTCCGGCAAGATGGGGCTGCATACGCCGAATACTTCCAACGCTTTATGAAATCGGCCAACCGGTTAATCGACGGCCTGGAACAGCGCAATTCCACGCTTTTGGAAGTGATCGCCGCCATCGTGGAATTGCAGAGAAACTTCTTTGCGGAAGGGCGTACGCGGCTCGAGCCGCTTACCTTGAAGCAGGTCGCGGAGCGGATCGGCAAGCACGAATCGACTGTCAGCCGGACGGTGAAGAACAAAGCGATCCATACGCCGCGGGGCGTGGTCGAATTGAAGCGGTTTTTCGGCGGCGGGCTTGAGACGGACGGGGGGGAATGCGTATCGGCGGAGTCGGTGCGCGAACGCATCAAACAATTGATCGATGGCGAAGATAAGCGTTTCCCGTTGTCCGATCAACAAATTTCACGGCTGTTGGCCGGTGAAGGCATCCGCATTTCCCGCAGGACGGTCGCGAAGTACCGCGAGGAAAAGCGGATCCTCGCCGCAGCCTTGCGGAGGGTCGGCCGCGAAACCCGGTAAAGTGAAATTTCTGCCCCCTGCGAAATTTGCGGCTGCAACCGAAAAGGCCGAGAGAGGAGTTCGCTACTGAGCTCCATTCTCGGCCTGAAATTCAGCCCACAACCGTTCCATTGCCGCCCGCCCTTCCGAGATGCGGTCATGGAATTGGATCGGCGCTTCCTCCCTGATCCGCCGGACCGAAGCGACCGCATCGGCCAAACGGTCCCGAACGGACAAATCTTCCGGCGTACGGTCGAACATAATCGAATAGCCGGCGACATAGCCCTGAGCCATGGCAACTTTCGCGCTTTCTATTCCTGTGATGTTGCCTGCAACGTACAGCCCTTGCAGCGGAGTTTGCATTCGCTCGCTATGCAACGGAACGCGGCCGCCCAGCTCAGGGACGTGCCGGAACGGACAGCCGGCGACGGACGCAAGCTCCGCCAACGGATATAAGCCGCCGGAAACGCAGACGAAGTCGGCGGCAAGCTCGCGAACGCTGCCAGGGAGCACTTCGCCTTCCGGATTCACATCCGCAACACGCACGCCGCTCACTTGCCGATCCCCCACGATTTCCACGGCGGCTTTGCGTAGCTGGACGGGAATCCCCCAAACTGTAACGCCTCTCTTCGGATAAAAGCGCACCGCCGTTTTCTTCAAGAAGGATGATTTCAATAAATTGCCGCCTATACGCATCCATGAGGACGGCGCCATGTGCGCGGCTCCGGCGAGCGTATCCATCACGCGATGGGGGGATGCCGATTCCGGGTGCAAAATCCGGTTCGGCGCCAGTACCATGGCCGACAGCTCGATCCCGCAAAGCTGAAGCTCGCGGGCGATCGCGAACGAAAGAATGTTGATACCGATGATGATCCCTTTGCTGCCGGGCTTAACCCTATGAACGTTCGCCATCACTTGCGCCGCACCAACCGTCATGACCCCGGGTAGCGTCCAACCGGGCAAGCTTACGGGAAGCTCCGAGGCGCCTGTGGCAAGCACCACGCTGCGCGCCGCAATCACTTCCTTCGATGTATGTACAATCCAACCGGGTTCCGAACGCTGCAAATCATAGACGGAAACGCCAAGCTCGATTTGCACCCCGGCCCGTACGGCGCGCCCGGTCAATTCGTCCCCTTCCGCCATGCCGTTCCACCATTTGCCGTCTTTCTCCTGATGGAGCTGTCCGAGCAGCCTCCCGCCCGGTTTCATAAACTCATCGATAACCTTGACCTTACACCCGTGATCGGCGCACACAATCGCTGCGGCCAGCCCGGCCGGTCCGGCGCCGATAATGACGACATCGGTCATTCCGAACGTCCCCCCTTCTTCAATGGGGCCGGCAGCGTTCGTCCTTCCCGTACGTCCATTCCGTCTTCAATCGTCGTGAGACAAGCGCGCACGCCGTCAACTCCGTTCAATGTAACCCGGCATTCCATGCAGTGGCCGATATTGCAAAATATTCCCCGCGGAGTCCCCGTTTCTTCATGAAATCGCAGCGTTCGGACACCTTCCGCCAATAGCGCCGCAGCGACCGTTTCCCCTTCATATCCCCGGACAGCCGTTCCATTATAAAAAAACGAGATTTCCCTGCGCTGCGGCAGCTGTCCTAGAACGGGATGATGAACGATTCTTCCTCCGCTCATTTACCGTCACCGCCAAGCGTATGAAACGAAACCGGGCGAACCGGCGGCTGGTAAACAAGCGGTACGTCATCCCGCTGCGAAATTCCGTTCACATGCCTCGCAATCGTTTCTATAAATTCACGACAAGTTCGCCCGCCGCAGTACCCCATGCCCGCCCGCGTACGGAGCTTAAGCTCACGCGGCGAACACCGGTACCGCTCGGCCGTTTCCATCAGCTGCCTCAGCGTAACTTCCTCGCAGCGGCAAATGATCGTTTCGGTCTCATTCATGCTGGTTTATCTCTCCTTCTCTCTTTATGTGTCACCGTCACTTTGATAATCTGCAAGAATCGTGCCAAATATAATCGGGAGTTTGCCCCGGGATAGATAAGGCCGTGAATGTGTGGCATAATTTTTGCATGAGTTCAAGTAGTAATCCGGTTATTAAAAATGTCTGTCGAACGGGAGAATGGTCAATATGAATCAACAAAACCGATTGGGACGGTTAAAAGAGCGTTTATCGAACATGGGTATAGAAGGAGCGCTTGTGACTTCGCCGCTGAATGTTTACTATTTCACCGGATTTTACTGCGATCCGATGGAACGATTTCTGGCATTGTGGGTCGATATAAAAAAGGACGCGGATATACTGTTCGTGCCCGGTCTCGACGCGGAAGCGGCTAGAGCTTCGTCCGGAGTGTCGGGCATCGTGCCGGTCGGCGATACGGAGGATCCTTATGAAGTGTTGGCGAGCCGGACGGGAAGAAGCATCAAGACGCTTGGAATCGAAAAGAAACACATCAGCCAACATGCCTATGAGCGGATCGCCGCGGCGTTGGCGCCGGACACCGTATCCGAAATAGAGGACGCGATCATGTCGTTCCGGTTTCGCAAAACCGAAGAGGAGCTTGACCGGGTGCGCAAGGCGGTCCGTGTGGCGGAACAAGCGATGGAGCTCGGCGTGAAGCTCATTAAACCGGGGATGGCGGAGTTGGAGCTAGTCGCGGAAATCGAGTATCAAATTCGCGTATTGGGCGGCGAACGGCCGGCATTTGCCACCAGCGTGCTTGGCGGAGCACGCAGCGCAAATCCGCACGGAAAGCCGGCCGTATACCGCTTTCAACCGAACGATTACATATTGATAGATATGGGAGTATATCTTCAAGGATACTGTTCCGATATAACCCGCACGTTCCTGTTGGGCGAAGGCACGAAACAACAGCACGACATATACGAAACCGTGCTGGAAGCGAACCGCAGGGCGATTGAAGCCGTGAAACCCGGAGAACCGTTCTCCCGAGTCGATATAGCGGCACGGTCGCATATCGAATCGCGCGGATACGGCCCGTATTTCAATCACCGGGTCGGGCACGGCTTCGGGATTGAAATCCATGAGCCCCCTTCCGTCCACGGACAGGCCGATTCGCTTATGGCGCCCGGCGCATTGTTCACGATCGAACCGGGCATTTATGTGCCGCAGACAGGCGGGGTGCGCATAGAGGACGATGTGTGCATTCATGAGGACGGCCGCGTGGAAGTGCTGACGCGATACCCGAAGGAGCTGATAAGGCTGCCGGTGTAACCGTTAGCCGTCAGGCTTCATGCCCAGCTTTTCCATCTTATTGTACAGCGTCGCCCGGGAGATGCCGAGCCGCTTCGCGGCGGCTTTCCGGTTGCCTTTCTCCAGCTCGAGCGCCTTCTCGATCGTTTGTCTTTCCGTCGCGTTGCGCTCTTCAACCAATGAATGCTGTGCACCCGGCGCGGGCGCTGCGGTATCCGCCGGCTGCCCGTCTCCGGATACCTGGTGCGGCAAGTCGTCCCGCTTGACGGTCCCGTCGGATGCGAGAACGACGAGCCGCTCGATCGTGTTGCGCAGCTCCCTCACATTGCCCGGCCATTCGTACTGAAGCAGCGCCTCGATGACTTCATGCGGGAAGTGCTCGACGAAGCGGTTGTACCGGACCGAAAATTCCTGAACAAAGCCGTGTATGAGCTCCAATAAGTCGTCTTTGCGCTCCCTCAAAGGAGGAATATCGATCGAAATGACGTTCAGGCGGTAATACAAATCTTCGCGAAACTTCCCTTCCTTCACCATCGCAAGCGGATTCCGGTTTGTCGCCGCGATAATGCGGCAATCCGCTTCCATGAGCCGGGACCCCCCGACCGGATAATAATTGCGTTCCTGCAGCACGCGCAGCAGCTTCGCTTGCATCTCCAAAGGCATTTCCCCGATTTCGTCCAAAAACAGCGTCCCGCCCCGGGCCGCCTCGATTTTCCCCTTCTTCCCTCGTTGATCGGCACCCGAAAAAGCCCCCTTCTCGTACCCGAACAGCTCGCTCTCAAACAAGGCGGAGGGTATCGCGGCGCAGTTAATGGCGACAAAAGGAGCCGAAGGCTGCTCCCGCACGTCGTGAATCGCCCTTGCGAACAATTCCTTCCCGACTCCGGATTCGCCGAGCAAGAGGACGGTCGCCTGTGTTTTCTCCAGTTTTCTGATCGTCCCCATCACGTTCCTGATCGGTTTGCTGTTTCCCTTGATCGCGCTGAACGGATCCTTCCCGGGCGTCAACCGCGCGATATCCTGTTCGAGACGCTGTACCTTGGAAGACATCTGGAACAGCTCGCGGTTCAACCGGACTTGGCTCGTAATGTCGACCTCGGAAGCGACGGCTCCGATAATTCGGTCGTTAATGCGAACCGGAATCGCATTGATGAGGACGACGCGGTCGGGCTCGGGTTGATGCTGTCGTCTGCGGACCGATTCACCGGTTTTCAACGTTTTTAACGTCTGGATCATCTCCGGAGGAAAAAACGCCGACATCGGTTTGCCGAGAATATCTTCTTGCCGGATGGAAAACAGCTGCTCCGCGCCGGACGACCAAATGACGGTATTTCCTGATTCGTCCACGGCTGAAAGGGAAGCATCCAGCGTTTCTATAACGGTTTCAAAATATGACTCCAAATACCGGTACGATTGAAAAAGATCGAAAGAGAGAGAGGAGGAGGACAAGTATCCCAGAGGGCCTGCACCTCCGGTCACCAAAACCGTGTCCAACTCGCGAAGCGCAGCGACAAAGTCGGATAAAGAGGCGCTCTCATCTATCGCCGCGGAAGGCGTCCATGGAAGTTGTTCCTTCTCCGTCATATTCTCCGCGATAGAAAAAGGCAGGAAAACCAGTCGGCCGCCTGATTCCTTGAATACCGGAGATCGGGAGGTCATTTGTTGTTTCCCGGGGACATTTTTGCCAATCGGCTGAACCGGCTCACCCTCTTTGAAATAGAGATAGTCTCTTTGAATAAGCTCTTTAACGGCCGGCAACGGCAACCGCAATCGCATACGTGCGCCCCCTCCCGACAGAAGACGGAAAATTTTGTCTATTTTATTATACACCGTGTCCATACAGTGTGTATGATTTTTTAGACACATTGATTTCGCATCGGTTCCGCATGACGGGCAAACGACTTGGCACGGTTCTTGCAACGTTATGTTACGAGGGGATCGCCAGGAAAGGGGGATTTCATGGAGAGGATCGGAAGCACGGAAATCGCCGTCATCGGCGGAGGGATCGTCGGATGCTCCATCGCTTATTTTTTGGCCAGGGGCGGATTCTCGGTCACCGTTATTGAAAGAGGAGAAATTGCCGGCGGTACGTCCTCCCGGTGCGACGGCAACATATTGGCGATCGACAAGGATCCGGGATTTGACAGCCAAATGTCGCTAAAAAGCCAAAGCATCATCGCCGAGTTGAGCAAGGAGCTGGAGCATCCGTTCGAATACCGGGCCCCTGGCAGCATACTGGTATGCGAATCGGATGAAGAGATGGAGGCCGCCAAGCTGTGGGTGGAGCGTCAACGGGAATACGGGCTGCCGTTTCGCATGTTGGACCGAAGCGATATTCGGCAGGAATCGAAATTTTTTGCCGACAATTTGCCGGGAGGATTGGAATGCGCAAGCGATTCGACCGTCAACCCGTATATGCTCACATACGCTTTGGCGGAAGGAGCCAAGAAGGCAGGTGCTTCCTTTAGGCTGAACTCCGAAGTGAGAGGGGTATCGCATGAGCGGGCGGCCGGCGGAACGTTCACGATTTCGACCGATAGAGGCGATATAAAAGCGAACAAAGTGATCAACGCCGCCGGAGTCTGGGCGCCGGCAATCGGACGTATGATCGGGATCGACATTCCGGTGCTGCCGAGGAAGGGACATCTGATCGTCGCTTCCCGCCAAGTTCCCGTCGGCATGCGGAAGGTTATGGAGTTCGGCTACCTTATGTCCAAATTCGGAGGAACGCGGAAGGTCGATCCGGAAACGGAGAAATATGGAGTGGCTCTAGTATTCGAACCGACAGAAAGCCAAAACTTCCTGATCGGCAGCAGCCGGCAGTTTGCAGGCTTCAATACGCGGGTGAGCATGGATGTAATCCGGTGTATGGCGAGACGGGCGCTCCGTTTCTACCCGGACATCGGGGATTTCCATCTCATTCGCACTTATGCGGGATTGCGGCCGTGGACGAAGGACCACCTGCCGATCATATCGCGCGTGGAGGAGATTCCGGGATTTTATATAGCGGCAGGCCACGAAGGGGACGGCATCAACTTGGCGGCCATCACAGGGAAGCTCATGCATGAGCTCGTTTCGGAACAGGAACGGACTTCGGTGCCGGTCGAGCCGCTTCGATGGAACCGGTTCATGGCTGCGGGAGGCGAGATAATTTGAAAACGAACCGCGTGTTCTATACCGTGGACACGCATACCGGGGGTAATCCTACAAGAACGGTGCTGCGCGGACTTCCTCCGCTTCAGGGAAGCACAATGGCGGAAAAGATGCTGCATATGAAGGCGGAATACGACTGGATACGAACCCTTCTTATGTACGAACCGAGGGGGCATGATGTCATGTCGGGCGCCTTGCTGGTCGATCCTTGCCGGCCGGATGCCGACATTGGGGTGATTTATATCGAAACGGGCGGCTATTTGCCGATGTGCGGACACGACACGATCGGCTTATGCACGGCGCTCGTGGAAACGGGAATGGTCGATGTTCAGGAGCCGTTGACGCGCCTGAAGCTGGATACGCCGGCCGGCCTGGTGGAAGCGGAGATCACGGTCGAGAACGGGAAGGCAGTGCAAGTGTCGTTCTGCAACATTCCTTCTTTTTTGTATGCAAGCGTCGAGTTAGAGATAGACGGCAAAATCATCGCATGCGATATCGCTTACGGAGGCAACTTTTACGCGATCGCCGATGCCCGGGCTTTCGGTCTGGAGCTCGTTCCGTCCGAAGCTTCCCGCATCATTGACTGCGCCGTTCGCTTGCGGCAAGCCGTCAACCGCACGCTGGAGGCGGTACATCCGGAAGCGCCGTATATTCGCGGCGTTACCCATGTGGAATTTTTCAGCAGTCCGACGCACCCCGAGGCCGACGTGAAAAACACCGTCGTCGTTCCGCCGGGAGGCATTGACCGCTCCCCGTGCGGAACGGGTACGTCGGCGAAACTAGCCGCTATGTTTGCCAAAGGGCGGATCGGGCTCGGGGAGCCGTTCGTGCATGAAAGCATTGTCGGATCCTTGTTCAGGGGACGTGTTTTAAGCCGGACCCAAGTCGGGCCGTTGGACGCGGTCGTGACGCAAATTTCCGGAACCGCTTGGCTGATGGGCACGCATACCTTCTTTGCCCACGAGGATGACAATCTCAATCGCGGCTTCCTCTTGATCCCTCCGATGGAAGGCCATTAGGCAAACAAAGTGAATCGGGAACCGGATGGAACAAAACAGACCTGTGAGACTGGGCGAATATTTGTTAACCGGAGTTTCTCCGGCTACCAGGCTCCAAAAGCGCTGTTTCGGGCACTGTAACCGGAGTTTCTCCGGCTACCAGGCTCCAAAAGCGCTATTTCGAGCACCGTAACCGGAGTTTCTCCGGCTACCAGGCTCCAAAAGTGTAGTTTCGGGCACTGTAACCGGAGTTTCTCCGGCTACAAGGCTACAAAAGTGTTGTTTCGGGTACCGTAACCGGAGTTTCTCCGGCTAGTCTGGAAGCCGAGGAGATTAGGCGGTGGTTTTATGGATATTCAACGATTTTTTTCCACAATCGACGCGCATATCGGCGGGGAACCGCTGCGGATCGTTACCGGCGGCATTCCCCCGGTATCCGGTTCGACGATGAAAGAGAAACTCGAATATTTTCAACGGCACTTCGATTCCGTACGCAAAATTTTGCTGCAGGAACCGCGCGGGCACCGCGGAATGCGGGCGGCCGTCATCACTTCGGCGGACAACGGCATATCCGGCTTCGGAATGATAATGATGGACAACGGAGGTTACCGTTTCCGCGGATTGAGCGCAATGTCGGCCGCCGCCGCCGCTCTGGAAACCGGTATTATCCCCATTCGCGGCGAACAAACAACCGCGGCGATCGATACGCCTTGGGGAACCGTGACGGTCACGGCAGCCTGCTGCGGAACGGAAGTGCAGTCCGTTCAATATGCCGAGCAGCCAGCATTCGTGCTGGAGGAACGGCGCATGAACGTTGCGTTGCATGAGCGGCCGGTGCAAGTTGCAGTTGCTTCATGCGGACGGCCGATTGCGGTCGTGGACTGCGGACAGCTTGCGTTAAAGCTCGAGATTGCGTCCATACCGGAGTTTAACAGGTTGGCGCGCAGCATTCTTGAACATTTGACAAAGCTTGTCGGCGCCGAATCGGTTGTATTCGCCGATTTGTCCGCTCCGCCCGGTTCCGCGGTCCGGTGTACAGCCGCCGATCGCAGCGGAAACGTCGCCCGGATGCCCGACACCGCGGAGTTAGGCTCGTGCATGGCGCTTCTCCGCCATAAGAGGGTGCCGCTTGGCGGAGAGAAGGTAATATTCGAAGGTATTTCCGGAGGAAGGCTGGCCGCCCTGGCGGACGAGGCGAGCCAAAGCGGCGGTAACCGGCCCGATGCGATCGTCCCTGTATTTACGGGGAGGGCGTTCATCACGGGAACGCACCAGTTTGTTCTGGATCCGACGGATCAGATCGGTGAAGGTTTCGTGCTGTCCTGACGGATGGCAATTAATGAGAAACAGGAGAGTGAAGTGAGCAATGGCAAGGTTTCCTGGTGTATATGTTGCGATCGTTACGCCTTTTACCGAACAGTATGAGGTGGATTACCAACGTCTTGCAGAGCATGTGGATTGGCTTATCGATCAAGGAGTTCACGGAATCATACCTTCGGGTTCCGTCGGGGAGTATGCCGCGTTGACGAGGGAAGAGCGGGCGAAAGTGATCGAGACGGCGATCGACGCCGCCGCCGGCAGAGTGCCCGTCGTCATCGGCTCGGCCGCTCCGTCGACGAAGCAAGTCGTCGAGTTGATCGGCTTCGCGAAAGAGAAAGGCGCATCCGGCGTTATGGCGCTGCCGCCGATCAATTACAAGCCGAAGGAAGAGGAAGTTATCGCTCATTATGAAGCGGTATCGAACGCCGGACTGCCGGTTATCGTATACAACAACCCGCACGATTACCCGGTGGATTTGAAGCCGGCGCTGCTCAACAAATTGGCGAAATTCGAAAATATCGTTGCGGTGAAAGAATTTAGCGGAGACGTGCGCCGGATCCATGACATTCTTAGAGAAACCGAGCTCGAAGTATTGGCGGGAGTCGACGATTTGGCGATGGAAGGCGCGCTTGTCGGCGCAACCGGATGGATCGGCGGCCTGACCAATGTGCTCCCTGGCGACAGTGTCCGAGTGTTTGAACTGGCGAGAGAGGGCAAAGTTGCGGAGGCGCTCGATATTTACCGGTACTTGCTCCCGCTGTTCCACTATGACGCCGGCCCTCAGCTGGTTCAGGCGATCAAGCTGTCGATGGAGTTCGCCGGCATTCCCGCCGGTCCGACAAGACCGCCGCGTCTGGCGCTGAACGAGCAGGAGCAGCAGGAAGTGCGGGCCGCATACGAATATGCGGTGAACCGGCCGCAGCGGGTAAAATCTTGATTGCCTAAATCGCGAGAAGGGAGTTGAGTGAACGATGATGCATTCGAGAAACTGGATCGGCGGCGAATGGACGACTCCGCAGGAGGGTGAAACCGCGGTTTCCAATCCTTCCGATATTAAAGAACAAGTCGGAGTGATCCATCTGTCCGGCGCGTCCGACGTGTTCCAAGCGGAGCAAGCGGCGAGAAACGCGTTCCCCGGCTGGTCCCGGTTGACGGGCGCGCAGCGAGGGGAGATTCTGCTGCGGATGGCGGCGGCGTTGGAAGCGGAACGGGACGGGCTCGCCGAGCTCGCTTCCCGTGAGATGGGCAAGCCGATCGCGGAGATGAAAGGCGAGGTGACCCGCGGCGTTAATCTGCTGAAATATTATGCGGCGGAAGGCGTCCGGGCGTTCGGGAACGTCATACCGTCCAACGAATCCCATGTGCTGCAATACACGAGGCGGGTTCCTCTCGGTGTGGTCGGAATCATTACCCCATGGAATTTCCCTGTGGCCATTCCGATTTGGAAACTAGCTCCGGCACTTATTTGCGGAAACACGGTCGTCTGGAAACCGGCGGA
The DNA here is from genome assembly GCF_016482785.1 of Paenibacillus alkalitolerans. Lineage (GTDB taxonomy): Bacteria > Bacillota > Bacilli > Paenibacillales > YIM-B00363 > Paenibacillus_AE > Paenibacillus_AE alkalitolerans. The sequence goes on from NZ_JAEMXM010000005.1 coordinate 287,605, forward strand.
GTTCGCATGCTTGACCGCTACCCGCATCGCCGAAATTTTCGCGAAGACGGAGCTTCCTCCCGGGGTCGTCAACCTGATCATAGGCAAAGGAAGCAAAGTCGGGCAAGCGCTGCTCTCCGAATGCCGGATCGACGCCGTCAGTTTTACGGGATCGTCGGCGACGGGGGCGGGCGTCGCGGAAATATGCGCGAAACGCAATATCAAGTACCAGACGGAGATGGGCGGGAAGAACGCGGCCGTCGTGCTCGGCGACGCCGATCTGGAACGGGCAGTGCCGGCGATTGTGAGCGGGGCGTTCCGGTCAGCCGGGCAAAAATGCACCGCCACGAGCCGCATCATCGTCGAGCGCTCCGCTGCGCCCGCTTTCCGGGAAGCGCTCCGGAAGGCGATGAGCGGCATCCGTATCGCCCATGCGCTCGATCCGTCGGCATACTTGGGACCGGTCGCATCCGCAAGCCAGTACGAAACCGTGATGTCGTTCGTCGATTTGGCGCGCAAGGACGCGGAGACGGTTGCGGAGTGCGGCGGAGGCGGCGCTTCCATCGAACACGACGGCTATTATGTGACGCCGCTGGCCGTCAGCGGAGTCGGGGACGGACACCCGCTTGTGCAAGAAGAAATATTCGGACCCGTCGCCGTCGTGCTCGAGGCGGAGGACGTCTCGCACGCAATCGATTTATGCAACAAGACGGTGTATGGCCTTAGCGCATCCGTCTTTACGCAAAATTTATCGTCCGCTCTTCGTTTTCTCGACGAGGCGGAGGCCGGAATGGTCCGGGTCAATTTGGAAACGGCCGGCGTCGAATACCAAGCTCCGTTCGGCGGCATGAAACAGTCGAGCTCGCATACCCGGGAGCAGGGGCAGGCTGCGCTCGATTTCTACAGCGCGGTCAAAACATGCGCGATCAAATATGGCGGGTGATTAGCATGAGTGGGAGCGCGAACGCAGGCGGGAAAACAATAATGACGAAAGGCCGCTTCGATCTGAAGTTCAAAGACGGAGCGGCGACCGGTCTCAAATGTTTCAGAGATACGCACGATACGAACTATATTTGGCCGAACAAGCGTTTTGGGGACGTGTATGTAACTTATAGGAAGCCGGAGGGCGACTGGGAAAGGACCGATACGTTATCGTTAGCCGAACAAGGTCTGGCGACGGTTGACGGCGCATCGCAGAACCATTCAAAGTACGCCGCCAGCTATCCGCTGGGAGGTGCGGAACATCCCGACCTTACCGTCACCGTAACGTTTGAAGCCGACGATACAAGCATGCTTTACACAATCGGTATTTCGAATTGCAGCGGCGTACCGGTTGAAATCGGCGATCTGGCCGTACCGTTCCCGATGAACCACGCGTTCGAGTGGGGAACGAAGCCGACGGAGAGCGTGATCAGACACAGCTTCGTGTCGGGCTGCGGTTCGTTCATGTTTTGGATGCGGTGCAACGGCGCGGGTCCATATCTGACGATGACGCCGCAAGGCCGCTCCAAGCTTGAGTATTACGACATGTACGAAGCGGACAACGGCAAACCCGGAAGTCTGCAATACCGGGCGTATATTCATTCCGCCGCCCAAGCGGACGCCGCGAAACGGAAAGGCTGCAATTGGCGGCAGCCCGTCACGAGCATTACCTTGGCGCCTGTTGGAGAAGAAGGGGATACGGTTGCTTACCCGTTCAAATTTCAATGGGCGGCCGATTACGACGATGTTCGGAAAATCTTAGTTGATGAAGGGCTTATCGACGTGCAGGTCATCCCCGGCATGACGGTGCCGAACGACCAATCCGCCATGTTCTCGCTGCGGACGAAGCAGCCAATAGAAGCATTGATCCCCGAGTTTCCCGAACAAACGCAAATCTCTTATATAGGGAATAAGGGAGACAACCGCCATATCTACAAAGCGAGATTCGAGCGGCTCGGCGAAAATTCCATAACCGTAAAGTACGGCGGCGGCAAACATTTGATACTGGAATTTTTCTGTACCGAACCGATTGAGACGCTGATTAAAAAGAGAGCCGCTTTCATAACCAAACGACAGCACCGGGACCCGGCCAAGTGGTACGACGGACTGCTTGCGGAATGGAATATGGAGTCAAAGACGCTGCTCGGACCCGACAACTACGACAAGATCAAGGGCTGGAGAATTTACGCGGTGACGTGCGACGACCCCGGGCTGTCGAAACCGGCATTCCTGGCGGCCAAGAACGCGGAATTCCCGGATCAGAAGGAAGTCGAAGCACTCGACTATTACATAGAACGTTTCGTTTGGGGCGGCCTTCAAAGAACGGATGAAGAAGAGTACTCCTACGGCATATACGGCATACCGGATTGGAATGCGCTGCGCGAAAGCGAAGACGACGGCCGGCGGGGGAAGCTGCACATTTGGAGAATTTACGATTACCCGCACATTTTTCTTATGTATTGGAACATGTACAGGATCGGCAAAAATCATCCCGACGTGAGCATGTACTTGCCGAAAGAAGCGTATCTCGAACGCGCCTACAGAACGGCGCTGGCCATGTTTACGATACCGGTCGAGACGGCCGATTGGTCGGCTTACAAGACCGGACTGTACAACGAATTGGTGATTGAAGACATCGTTCGGGAAATGAAGGCGATCGGCTGGAAGGAGAAAGCGTTGAGGCTGGAGAGCCATTGGAACAAAAAAGTGCTTTCATTCGTGAAAGAAAACGCCGACGTGTTCGGCTCCGAGTATCCGTTCGACTCCACCGGCTTCGAAAGCACGCACGCGATCGCCAAATATGCACTGGAGCATTCGGTGAACGCCGTCGATGAAACGCCCAAAAGGCATGCCGACCCGGTCGTTGCTTACGGCGATGCGTTGAAGTTTATGGAAGCGCAAATGCAATCGAACATCGCATGCCGGGGCTGGCTCGAATCGGCGTATTATTTGTACGGCAGCGATTACCGCGCGAGCGGGAACGCGGCATACACGCTAAGCTACATGTCGCAGATGGGCGGCTGGGCGATCCTGGATTACGCTCTTCGCCACAGCAATGATCCCCATACATATCTCCGGTTAGGTTATGCGTCGCTGTTAAGCTCGTGGGCGCTTATGAACAGCGGCACTCCCGGGAGCGATTACGGTTACTGGTACCCTGGCAAAGAGAATGACGGCGGCGCGGGCGGAGGGTTCGAACCGGCGCCGTTCGGCACCACGTGGCTTGAACAAGAGCATCACAGAGGTTCATGGTATTACTCCTGCGAGATCGACCTCGGCTACTGCGGCGCATTGCGCGGAGCCGCCGCCGTTCTGGCCGACGACCCGGTTTTCGGGCTGTTCTGCTACGGGGGAGAATACGAGAAAGTTCCCGGCGGATATGAAGTGACGATGAAGGACGGGGTGCGGAGAAGGCTTTATGCGGTGATGGGCGGGCGGCGATTCGGCATGTTCATAGATACAGATCACATCTCTTCTTCGACACCGGTATTTTTTAACGATGATTTATCTGAATTTTCTTTCAAAATTGAAAGCTCCACAACATGCGGGCACACCTTACACTTGACCGTTTCGGGCTTGCTTGAGGGAATGTATGACATATGTACGGACGGTTTGAGAGTGTCGCTGTCGGGAGGTGAGAGCCGGCCGGTTGTTGTGCCGATTGCGGTGAATGCCCAAGAGGTGACGGTCAGCATCAAGAAGAGATAAATATACGGCGGCAAGTGGATCTGCGAAAAAAAAATCGGGAGGCATGTTTCTATGAAAAAATGGTTTGTTTTGCTCCTGGCGCTTGTCATGCTTATAAGCAGTTGCAGCAATTCCGCAGAGACCGGAACGGAGAAAGAGGACGCCGGGGAAGAGCCGGCCGAGATGGAGACGACCGGCGTGAACGAATACGGCTGGGACGTTCCGAAAGAGACGCTGAAGATTACTTTCTATGCCGGTTACGGCGACCAGGCGGAGGCCGACGAACTGGCGAAGCCTATGGCCGAGTTTTACAAAGAAAAGTTTAACGTCGAGATTAAGAAAACCGTCTACAGCGTCGAAATGGTCGAGAAACTGAACCTTATGCTGGCCAGCGGAGACTATCCGGAAGTGATCACCTTTATGGACGATGAACTGGCGGAGAAGTTCATCGCGCAAGGAAGGGCTGTCGACCTTACGGAGCTGATCGATAAATACGCTCCGAACGTGAAAGATAAACTCGGCAAGTATTTGAATCTGATGAAGACGGACGACGGGAAAATATATAAGCTGCCTGTCATGTGGGGCGAAAATCCGAACGTGGCCGGCTGGGATTTCGCCGTGCGTTACGATTGGTGGAAAGAGATCGGATCCCCTGTGTATCAGACCCCCGAAGAGTACTATCAGACGCTCAAGAAGATAATGGAGAAGCATCCGACCAACGCCGACGGCGAGAAGATTTATGCGTTGTCGGACAACACTCAAGGGTCCGGATTGTACGGCGCCATGCTCTCGGCATACGGATTCAAGAACGGTTACAAGGTCAATGAGAGCACCGGGGAGTTCACGCATTGGATGAATACGCCGGAGGGGCTCGAAATTGCGAGGTATATCAACCGGTTCTATCGCGAGGGAATGCTCGACCCCGATTTCCTGAACAACAAATTTGAAGACTGGCAAGCGAAAGTGATGAACGAAAGAATCATCGGAAACATCGGCACGTGGTGGCATGTGTGGGTCGCCGGACAAGAGGCGTGGTCGCAGCAGGAAGGAAGCAATTTCAATATTGAGAAACGTTTCATGAACGTAACGGTCAAGGATCCGAATGTGGACCAAGCGACGGATGTGTCCTCGAACTTCATCGGCAATTCCAGGGTCATCATAACCGATAAGGCGAAAAATCCGGAGCAAATCATGAAGTGGTTCAACTGGGAATTGAGCGGCATCGGCACCATGATCACCGGCTTCGGAAAGCCGGATCCGAACAACGTATGGGACATCAAAGACGGGCAATGGATCTTCAGTGAAAGCGCGAAAGATTACGCCAAGAAGAACGAGAACTTCCATGCGGTCAGGGAAAAATACGGCGCTCAAGCGTATTGGATGGTTGCGCCGGCCGGGTGGTTGAAAGACGAGCATCTCGATCCGAGCGTTACAAGAGTGAGCGTATGGGATATGTGGCCGGTCGACTCCGACGGAAAGTTCCTCGACAAGGGCGTGAATCTGAGTTGGGCGAACGTGCAGGGGAAAAGCTGGGATTCGACGCTTTATACGGTTTCGTTTAAAGCGGATAACCCGATTACGAACGTCAATCAGACGATTAAAGACACACTGCTTTCGGAATGGGCGAAGATGATTACAAGCGGCTCGGAAGCCGAGCTTGAGAAAAATTTTAATGCCGCGCAAAACAAGCTGAACGAGCTTGGGCTGCACGATCTTGAAAAGTTCGTAGCGGAATCTTATAAAGAAAATCTCGAAAAATTCAATATGGAATGATGGTTGCAGCTTGGGCGGTATTGTCGTCGACGATGTTGGCGATGCTGCCCAAGCACATCTTTTTTGCAGGGTGAAGGAGGCGAAACAGTGGACAGATTGATCAAAATCGGAAGACGTTTGCGCCGGGAGAAAGAGTTGTGGTTCATCAACTCGTTCGCCATTGTCTGGGTCCTCATCTTTGCGTATGCGCCTATGTACGGCATTATTTACAGTTTCTACGATTATTTCCCGGGAAAGAAGCTCAGCGAATCCAAATTTGTGGGTCTAAAATATTACATTGAGTTTTTTTCTCTCCCGGACGTTTGGCTTATTATCAGAAACACCTTGGTAATCAGCACGTTGGGGCTGACGATCGGTTTTGTCGCACCGATCATTCTGGCTCTATTAATTAATGAGATCCGCCATTCATTGTTCAAGAGGACGATACAGACCATTTCGTATCTCCCCCACTTCGTCTCATGGATTGTCGTTGCAAGCATCATTTTCACCATGCTCGGGAGCGAGGGGGTCGTTAACGACGCGCTGTTGAAAGCCGGAATTATTGATGTGCCGCTGCGCATTCTCGGGGAGGGTCATTATTTTTGGGGGCTGCTCACATTTTCTAATATTTGGAAGGGTATTGGATGGTCGTCCATCATATACATCGCCGCGATCGCCGGCGTCGACCAGCAGTTGTATCAAGCCGGCGCCGTCGACGGACTCGGAAGATTCGGAATGGTGTGGCATATTACGCTTCCCGGAATCAGGCCCACTATACTTCTGCTGTTCATTCTCGGAATCGGCTCTCTGCTTAACGCCGGCTTCGAGCAGCAATTACTTCTCGGTACGCCGAAGACGAGAGAGTACCACGAGGTCATCGATACATATGTGTACAGGTACGGGATACAGCTCGGCAGGTATTCGTTCGCGACGGCCGTCGGCTTCATGAGCTCCGTCCTCGGATTGATTCTTGTTTTGTTGACGAACAAGCTGTCGAAGAAGTTAACCGACACGTCCATCATCTGACGGAGAAGGAGGGGAACGGCTCATGCATGCTTCTTATGTGAAAAACAGCGTAGGCGGACGTATATTCGACTTTTTGAACGTTTTATTGATGCTGATATTGGCGTTTGTTATGTTATATCCTTTCTGGAACCAGCTCATCGTCTCGTTTAACGAGGGGATCGACACTTCCAAGGGCGGTTTATATTTTTGGCCGAGGGTGCTTACGTTTGACAATTACAAGTACATGTTCAATAACAGCGAATTGGGAAGAGGAGCGGTAATATCCGTCTTAAGGGTAGTGGTCGGAACGGCGACGACATTATTCTGTTCGGGGTTGCTTGCATATATCACGACTGTAAGGTGGTTTTCCGGAAGAAGATTCACAAGGATTTTGTTTTTAATCACATTGTATTTCAGCGGCGGCTTGGTGCCGACGTATTTGTTAATGAGCAAGCTGCACTTGATGGATACGTTCACGGTATATTGGCTTCCGGGACTTTTTAACGCTTACTACATGCTGCTGATCGCTTCTTACATGTATAACCTGCCCGATTCGTTGGCGGAGTCGGCGAGGATGGACGGGTGCGGCGAGCTTATGATTTATATTAAGATCATCGCGCCGTTGTGCACTCCGGTTTTTGCCGCGGTTGCCGTATTTAGCGCGGTAGGTCATTGGAATTCTTGGTTTGACGTCATTCTGTACAACTCGTCGGGGAAGTGGGATACGCTGCAGGTATACTTGCGGAAGATTCTTCTGGACGTCGAGCAGGTAGGCAAATTAACGAACGAGCAAAAGCAGATGGCGGAAATGAGGAAGCTTACCCCTTTGTCGATTAGAGCGGCCACCACTATGATCGTAACGATGCCTATTATTTTATCGTATCCGTTCTTTCAACGATTTATTATTAGCGGTATTACAATCGGCGCGGTAAAAGAGTGAATGCGGAGGGCGGCCGCCAAACGGATTGTATATTCCGGTCAATTTGATATACTCTTTTCATGATAAACTTGGCGTGAAAAGAGGATTGGATAAATGACGGATTCCGGCAGACCGCTTTACGGTATTATTTACGACGAATTGAAGAAGCGGATTGAAAACGGAGAGTATGCGGAAGAGCAGCAGCTTCCCACGGAAATCGAACTCGCTGAAATGTACGGGGTGAGCCGGATTACTTCGAAACGGGCGTTAATCGAGTTGGAGCGGGAAGGGTTGATATATCGCAAGAGAGGCAGCGGCAGCTTTGTGAAGAAGCTTGAAAGCCGCGCGGTGCCGGGAGGCAGAATCGTTTCGATGATTATGCCTTATGTCGCCGCCAACGGCTTGCTTGGATATATTCAGGGAGCGACAGACTATTTGGATACGAGAGGATATTATCTAACCATCCACTCCAGCAACTGGAGCAAGGATAAAGAGAAAGAGTTCCTGTTCAATCTTCCCCGCCGCGGAGTGTCGGGAATTCTCCTCTATCCGGTGAGCACACTGAAAAATCTCGACGCGGTTTACTCTTTGCATATGAACCAATTTCCGATCGTCACGATCGATCAATATTATGACAACGTCCCGGTGGGGAGCGTCGTTTCGAACAACTTTAACGGCGGCCGCGAGGCCGTATCCAAATTGATAGAGCTGGGGCATCGGCGCATCGCTTTCGTATCAAGCATCGGGCTGCAGTACCGGAGCTCGGTTCGTGACCGGTTTTACGGCTATTGCCAAGCGCTCAAGGATGCCGGCATTGCGATCGACATGGAGATCGTCGTTCATGATTTTCCGGAAACGTACGAGAGTGCGGGAAAGCATGAGTTCTTTCAAACGCTCATAGGGCAGCTGAAGGAGCGGGGCGTAACGGGCATTCAAGCGGAGCATGACCATCTGGCGGTGGATTTGCTGCGGGCGGCGCTTGAGCGGAATGTGAAAGTGCCGGACGAACTGTCGATCACAGGGTTTGACAATCATGAGATTTCTTCAACTGTGGAAATGCCGGTGTCGACGGTCAATCAGAACTTCTACGAAATCGGCAGGAGAGCGGCGGAGATGATCGTCGACCGGATCGAACGGGGGCTGCCGCAGCAGCAGGAGAAAGTGGAGGTCGACGTCGAGTGGATCGGGCGGCAGACGACCGGACCGGTTGCCGGAGACGCGCAGCAGCCGCAATAAAGCGGGTAGCAGGTGCTGCAGTGGAAGTTAATATTACCGTTTCAGCCTCATCCGGCGGATAGGATCGTTACAGCGGAAATCTTAGTTCCGCTGTTTTTTTGCGGTAAAAATATGATTATGATATACCAAATAAACAATTTACTTGATAGATGTCATAACATTATATTTACAATTCAGCCCAACATGAATATAATGGAAACAAAATTACCTGGTTATGATATATCTAATTTTCCGAGAAGCTGTGCCTCATGCTTTCAATGTGCGAACAAAATTTTCTGAATTGTTAGATAGGTTGACGGTTACAGGAACAATTGCAGAAGGGGATGATGACCATGAGCACGAGTCCGGATACGGCGATTGACGCGAAACCGGTCGGAACAAAAATCAAAAGAAAAAATCAATCGAAGAAGGTTCTTCAGAACTGGCAACTGTACATATTCGTTGCGCCGGCATTCCTATATTTTTTTATTTTTCACTATATTCCGATGTACGGGATACAGATAGCGTTTAAAGACTTCGCTCCAACGTTGGGTATTTGGAGAAGCGAATGGGTCGGGTTCGAGCATTTCATTCGCTTTTTTAATTCCTATTATTTTTGGGATTTAATTCGAAATACGTTAGGGATCAGCGTTTATGAGCTTATCGTGGGGTTTCCGTTGCCGGTCATTTTAGCCCTCCTGTTGAACGAAGCGAAAGACGGGATGTTTAAGCGAACCGTGCAAACGGTGACATACGCGCCGCACTTTATATCCGTAGTCGTGATGGCGGGCATGATCATTGCGTTTTTATCCCCTTCAACCGGCATCATTAACCATTTGCTTCAATTTTTCGGCTTCGAATCTATCGCTTTTTTGAGCGAACCGGCCTGGTTTAAAACCGTCTATGTGCTATCAGGCGTATGGCAAAATACCGGCTGGGGAACGATCATTTATTTGGCTGCATTATCCGGAGTTGACCCGCAGCAGCACGAGGCTGCGATCGTTGACGGCGCGTCCCGCTTGCAGCGGATCCGGTACATTAACTTTCCAACGATTTTGCCGACAATGGTCATTCTATTAATTCTAAATGTAGGAAATATTATGGCGCTTGGATTCGAGAAAATATTGCTTCTGCAAAATCCGTTAAACCTCGAATCTTCGAACGTGATCGCAACGTTCGTGTATGAAGCCGGTTTATTGGATGCACAGTACAGCTTCGCTGCAGCCGTCGGGTTATTTAACGCAGTTATAAATGTGATTTTACTGGTTAGTGTAAATAAAATTGCAAGGAGAACGAGCGAAACCAGCTTGTGGTAAGGAGGCGACCGGCTTGATGAATCCGGCAATGAAAGAATCGGCAACGGACAGAGTGTTTATTGTTTTTGTATATGTTTGCCTTGCCGTTGCACTAATCGTTGTTTTATATCCGCTAATTTACATTATTAGCGCATCTATTAGCAGCCCTTCGACGGTAAATTCCGGAGAGATGTGGCTGTTGCCGAAAGATATCACTTTTGACGGTTACAGACTGATTTTGGACAACAGCGACATTTGGCGGGGATACACGAACACGTTCTACTATACCGTGTTAGGTACATTCGTTAACTTAGCCGTAACGATTCCGGCGGCATATGCACTGGCAAGGAAAGATTTTTACGGAAGAAATATGTTCACCGGAATGTTCGTGCTGACCATGTTTTTTAGCGGCGGTTTAATCCCCACTTATTTAGTTGTGCGAAACTTGGGATTGATTGATACGGTTTGGGCAATGGTGCTTCCGAATGCGGCTGCGGTATGGAACATTATTGTTTCACGGGTGTTTTTTCAGACTTCGATACCGAAGGAATTGGAGGAAGCGGCGATTATCGACGGCGCTTCCAATTTCAGATTATTTTTTCTGATTATTTTGCCTTTATCGGCGCCCATCGTTGCCGTCATGGCATTGTTTTACGGAGTGGGGCACTGGAACGGATATTTTAACGCCCTGATCTATTTATCCGAAAGCAAGAGTTATCCGCTTCAGCTTGTATTAAGGGAAATTCTCGTATTACAGGAGATGTCATCCCAAAATACGAATATTACGAGCGCTGAAGCGCTGCATTCCAAACAGCAGCTTGCGGCCATTATTAAATACGGAGTGATGATCGTCTCATCCTTGCCGGTCATTATCGTTTACCCGTTTCTGCAGCGCTTTTTCGTCAAAGGGGTATTGATCGGATCTTTGAAAGGTTAAAAACGGAAATTGCTGACAGGGGGTGATCACAGTTAATCCCGGTAAGAAGCTATCATTTTGAAGAAATATTCAATAGAAGGGAGTTTATTCAGAATGAAAAGAAAGCTGTTCATCACCAAAACCGTTCTTATTACTTCGTTGTTATTAGCGGCTTGCAGCGACACCCAACCGAGTAACGAACAATCTTCTTCTTCTTCATCTTCTTCCGCCGAAGTAAATAAGGAAGGGTTTCCGATTGTCAATGAGGAGATTACACTTACCATGATTGCGCCCGGAACAGGCATGGCCGAATGGGGGGACATGCCCACATTACAAGAGTACTCCAAAAAAACAAATATAAATTTCGAGTATGAAACGCCGCCATTAAGCGAATTCCAGACGAAGCTGAACTTGGCTTTTGCCAGCGGAGATATTGCCGACATCATTTACGCCGCAGGCACGTCCAATTTGACGCCGGGCATGGAAGTCGATTATGGGGAGCAAGGCGTACTCATCCCGCTGGAAAATTTAATCGATGAGTATGCGCCGAATATTAAAAAATGGTTCGAGGAAAGGCCCGAGATCAAGCGATCGGTAACGACGATGGACGGTCACATTTATTCCTTGCCCTCCATTAATATACATCCCACTTCGCCCTGGTATCGCGGACCGATGTGGTATAACGGGAGTTGGCTGAAAGCGCTGGGGGTCGAACAGTTGCCAAAAACGACGGATGAATTGTATGATCTGCTCGTTCGCTTTAAAACCGAAGATCCGAACGGAAACGGCAAAGCGGATGAAATTCCGCTCATCGATTCGGGAGGATTGGACAGTATACGTCCGTGGCTGCTTGGCGCATTCGGTTTAAAAGAGTGGGGAATCGATGAACTTGACGGAAAGGTTCGCTACACACCGATTACTGAAAACTATAAAGAATACTTGACGTACATGAACAAGCTGTACCAAGAAGGACTGTTGGATCGGGAAACGTTCTCGCAATCCGGCGAGCAGAAGAAAGCAAAAGGTCAAGAAAATCGATTGGGGCTGTTCCCGGACTGGTATTCATTCTTTACGACAGGACAAAAAGAAGAAGAATCGATGATCAATCCGATGTTCCATCCGCTGACAAGTCCGGTGAACGATAAGCCGTTGTTCCCGCGCAGCACGGGCATTTCGAGGGGGACATTTTCCATTACGAGCAACAACGAGCATCCCGAAGCATCCATAATGTGGGTCGATTATTTCTACTCGCAAGAAGGATGGGAATATTTGAACGAAGGTCCGGAAGGATACATGTGGGAAAAGGGAGCAAACGGAGAGCGCGTCTATTTGGACACACCCGAAGGTTACGACAGTTCCGAAGACTACCGCGGAACGATCACACCTGCATACGGTATTGCGGCGCCGACCGTCACTGCCCGAATGGAAGGAAAGGAAGTTTCCGCATTCGACCAATTCATCGAGAAGGAAACAAAGGAAAAAATCGAACCGTACGCGGAAGTGCCCTACCCTCTTGTATACTTGACTGACGAAGAACAGGATACCGTAAACACGATTGCGCCCGATCTCCAATCCTACGTAAAACAGATGGAAGCGAAATTCATTACGGGAGTAGAACCGTTATCAAACTGGGATCAATATGTAAAAACGATCGAGGGTATGAATGTTCAACAATATATTGACATTTACCAAGCAGCTTACGATCGTTGGGCGGAAGGTTAAACCTGATAACAGAGCCCTTGAGCAGGCCGGAGGATGCATCCATGCGCGGTAAGTCAGCACATATCATATCTCATACGCACTGGGATCGGGAATGGTATCTTCCGTTCGAGAAGCACCGTTTCCGGCTCGTGAAATTAATGGACGATTTACTGGATATATTGGACGACGATCCCGGTTTCCGGTCATTCCACCTCGACGGGCAGACGATCATCTTGGAAGATTACTTGGAAGTGCGGCCCGGCCGGCGGGAGACGCTGGAGAAGCATATTCGGGACGGACGCATCCATATCGGCCCATGGTACGTGCTGCAGGATGAATTTTTGACAAGCAGCGAGGCCAACGTCAGAAATTTGTTGTACGGGCATAAAGATGCAGCCGCGTTCGGAAGAGTATCCAAACTGGGATATTTCCCGGATTCGTTCGGAAATATGGGGCAAGCCGCGCAAATTTTAAGGCAGGCCGATATCGGGACGGCGGTGTTCGGGAGAGGCGTGACGCCGACGGGATTCAACAACTCGGTAGAGCATAGCGTAAATTACGAATCTCCGTATTCCGAGATGCTCTGGCAGTCGCCCGACGGTTCGCAAGTGTTGGGCATTCTGTTCGCCAATTGGTACAGCAACGGAAACGAGGTTCCCGTTCGAGAAGCGGAGGCGAAAGCGTACTGGCAAGAGCGGTTGGCCGCGGCGGAGCAATTCGCCTCGACGCCGCACCTGCTGTTCATGAACGGCTGCGACCATCAGCCCGTCCAGAAGGACTTACCTCAAGCGTTGGCTGAAGCTGCGCGGTTGTTTCCGGAAGTAAGCTTCGTGCATTCGAGTTTTGACGAGTACATTGCCTCGGTTAACGAGCATCTGCCCCGGCAGCTGCAGATCGTGAAGGGAGAGCTGAGAAGCCAGCGTACGCACGGATGGGGGACGCTCGTCAATACGGCATCCTCCCGGGTGTACTTGAAGCAGGCGAACGAGCGGGGGCAGACGCTGCTGGAGAAAGTCGCCGAGCCGCTTGCCGCGTTCGCATATTTGTCCGGCAAAGAGTTCCCGCACCATTGGTTCGAATATGGTTGGAAGACGTTGATGAAAAATCATCCGCACGACAGCATTTGCGGCTGCAGCGTGGATGAAGTTCACCGGGAGATGATGATCCGCTTCGAGAAAAGCCGGCAAGTGGCGGAATCGATCGCGGAGCAAAGCGTTGAACATATGGAAAAGTTGATCGATACTTCGGTGTTTGAGCGGTATGGGGAGTCCAGTTTGCCGTTGGTCGTCTGGAATACGACCGGATGGCGGCGAAGCGGCGTTGTCCGGGTTAGGTTGGATGTGGAGCGGGTCTATTTCCGGGATGGAATCGGATTTGACGAGATGCGGCGGCGCATCAAGCATCTGTCCCTCGGCCCGCGCCGGTTGGTGGACGTCCGCGGAAACGCCGTGCCTTGCACGGTGAAAGATCTCGGTATCCGGTTCGGTTACGATCTGCCGGACGACAAGTTTCGCCAGCCGTATTTCGCAAGAGCGGTCGAGCTTGAATTCGAAGCGGTCGACGTTCCGGCACTCGGGCATACCGCCTATGCATGGGTGGAGGCGGCGGAGAGCGGGGAAGCCGAGGAGATCGGCGGGCTGCTCACTGCGGAACGGACGATGGAGAACGAACATATTCGGGTACACATCGCCGACAACGGAACGCTGGAAGTGACGGAAAAGTACGGCGGATATACGTTCACGGGGCTTGGAGTGTATGAAAATACCGGCGATGTCGGCAACGAATACATGTACAAGCAGCCGGCCGGCGACGAACCGATTACAACGCAGTTTCAATCCGCGGACATACGGCTGATCGAGAACACGCCGTACCGCGCCTCGTTCGAAACGGTTCACGTCCTGAATGTGCCGGAACAGGCGGATGAGCTGCTTGAGCGGGAGAGAGACGAGCTTGTTTGGTTCACGCAGCGGAAGTCGCGCCGATCTAAGAACATCGTCCCGGTGAAGGTAGTGACGAGAATTACACTGGATCGGCACGCGCAAGGTGTGCGTATTACTACTTCTTTCGAGAATACGGCGAAAGATCACAGATTGCGGGTGCTGTTCCCTACCGGGTTGAACGGTTCGACGCACTTCGCCGATTCCGTCTTTGAAATCGCGGAGCGGGACAACGAACCTGCGCCCGAGTGGAAAAATCCGAGCAATTGCCATCATCAACATGCGTTTGTGAGTCTATACGACGGCCGGGCCGGATTAACGATCGCCAATAAGGGCTTGAACGAATACGAGATTGTGCGCGACGGCCGCAACACGATTGCCGTTACGCTGCTCAGAGCCGTCGGCGAGCTGGGCGATTGGGGCGTATTTCCGACACCCGAAGCGCAGTGTCAAGGACCGCACACGCTGGAATACATGGTCATTCCGCATGGCGGCGGCGACCCGAAACGGTCGCAAGTATATGCGCAAGCGTACCAATTCCAAGTCCCATGGACGGCGGTGCAGTCGGGGGTTCATGGGGGAACCGTGCCGGCCGAGCATTCTTGGCTGCAGTGGAGCGGGGAAACGTTGGCATGGTCCGCCTTCAAGGTTTCGGAGCAAACTGGCGATCTCATTGCACGGTGGTTTAATACGGGGGCGGAAGATGAGGTTTTGGAGGTACGGCCGCAATTCCCATGCAAGACGGTTTACGCGAGCGATGTTCTCGAGAGAAGGAAGGGGACGGCGGATTCCGCGGTTCCGGCGGTTACCGGAGGTGGAAACATTGTCCGGCTTCCCGTGAGAGGCTTCGAGATCGTGACGTTAAGCATGGAGATGGATGCGCAACGGTGACTTTTTACCGTTGCGTCCCCCTCATTGCAACGGAAAATTTCGTCGCTGGAAATGCGATTCCGTTTCTTTTCATTATCTACAGAGGCAAAAATGTGATGCTCAGTGGTTACAGCGGTAATCTTTTTCCGTTACAACATTGATCTGCTGGGTTGTCTCAGGAAGCGGAAGTTATTTTCCGCTGCAGCTTGGAAAGCATCATTAATCGGGGGGAAAGAACGGTCGCAGCGGAAAAATTTTTCCTTTGCAAATAGTGTTTTCTGTGAAAAACCATGTAGCGGAAAAATCTTTCCGTTACATGGTTTTTCTTTCAATTACCTATCAAGTGCTTTGAAAATCTTCACAACTTCATTGCATATCCCGAGCTTGTAACCGGCGGAATAGTACCGGATCCGGTCTTCGCCGTCGATCGCGCATATGACGGGGAAATCCGCACCGCCCTCTGAACCGGCGGCCGCTTGAATCGAGCGCAAACCGGCGGGCGCAGCGGCTTCTTGCCCGAACCGGGCAAGCTCCGGCAAATCGGTGTACGATTCCGGGGAGAACGACGCATTCATTTTATTTTCCGCGACGATACATACAATCGGTATTCCGAGCGCGTCCCAGTCGCCCTTCAACTCCCGCATTTCCCGAATAAAATGCTTCGAAGGCTCCCGATCCGGTTCAAACCAAGCAAGCACGATACCGTTATTGCTCTTCAGATCGGATACGGCGCGTTTTTGCCCGCCGGCAAGCTCCAATACGAAATTCAGCTCAGCGGACCCGATCACCGGAATATGCAGATTAGGCTGGCGGAATACGAGCGGAATGTACGAATGATTTCCTGCGGTCATTTCAAAGAAATGGAAGCGCACCAGCGCGGTGCCGTCCGCTAACCGGGTTCCGGTCGTCAGCCGGTAATGCCCTGCGGCAACTTCGAACGGCTCGTCGAACACGTCGGTTTTACCGAATTCGTAATAGAGCGTTTTGTAAGCGCCGTTTTCGAAACGGGCCAACGTAAAGTTGTGGAAGTATTTCGCTTGCTCGCCGCTCGATTCGTCCTTCACCCAGTGAAGATATCCCGTACTGCCGCCGCTGCCGTTGTCGCTCGCATCGGCACCGCGGGTACCCTCCGTATCTCCGAAAGAAACGTTAACCCAGGTCCCGCCGCTCAAATATTGCGGAGTTTTGTCGACCGGATCCAGACGGGCCGGGATGCCGGCGGTGCGGGCAACCGCCACAAACAAAATATCGCGTGACAGCCGGTCGCCCTTCTTAAGATTGAAAGTTCCGACCGGAGTCGCCGATCCTTTGTAATGGGTCAAGTCTTCGATCACTTCAATCTCGTTTCGAATCCGTTCCACCAATTTCAAAGGGTTGTTACGGAAAGCATCCATGCCGCCGGGTCCGGGAAACCGCACGCGGAAGTAAACTCTGTAAGGCGTGATCATCTCGAAATCGACGCGCGGACGCAATATATATTTACAAAATGTCTCCTCGTCATATTCGTCTTTCAAAGGCATCGACTGCACTAAGTGATCCTTAAGGGCGGGACGAAACGTGTCGGTAAAATCTTTATCGTTCAACGACTCAAGCAGCCGCAAGCACCACTCGCCGTAAACCGGCGATTGTTCCCGCAGGAAAGCTGCGATTTCCTTGCTGTTTCCGCGCGCTTTCTTGAGTACGCTCCACACGCGGTCCGGCGGGAGAGAGCACGAGGCTGCGAGCGACTCCGCATCTTTCTCGTTGAGGAACGTTGCCTCGTAATCGGCGCGAATTTGCGCCCCGCGTTTGACCCGCTCGTCGTTCGAGCGTCTCTCCTCTTCGGTGATCGACTCACCTTCCATGTCCGGCAATTCCGGAGGAGGAACCATGTCCAGCTCCATCGTATGATCCGTGAGTGCGGTCTTAGATAAAGTTATCGTCACTTGATCCGTTTGCCGCACGTCGCATTTGGCAAAGCCCCATCCGTCATCTCCGTATGCGTAAATGAGAACGTCCCCTAATCCCAAGGTAACGGACACTTCTCCGGACTCATCAGTGACCATCGGAACAACAGTCGAAAACTCCGCGAAATTGTATAACTGGAAGTCCACTTTCGCTTGCGCCGGTTTGCCGTCCGAGCCGGCCACGTTCACTTTGACTGTCCTCACGGCTGCGTAGTTGCTCGACAGGTTCAGCTCCGAATACCACGGACGTTCGAACGTCACTTCTTCCGGTCCCGGGTAGTTGGCGGGTACCCGCGTATGAACGAGCATCGCTCTGCGCGCCGGCTTGCGAAACCAGCCTTGATCCAAGCGGGGCTCCGGCTCGCACGCTCCGAGAAAGTGCCAGCCGCCGTCCGTCCACGCTTCCACCCAAGCATGGTTCGAATCGCAGTGCGCCCAACGGGGAGTGTACACTTGCCGGGCAGGGATGCCGATGCTTCGGAGAGCGGCGACGGCTAACGTCGATTGTTCGCCGCACCGCCCCAAAGCCGTGCGCATTAGCGTAAGCGGAGACACCGTTCTGATGTCGTTGCCTATATAGTTGGCTTTCTCGTGACACCAATGATTCGTCTCCAGCACGGCCTCCGTCATTGACATTCCTTTGACTCTCGGATACAGCTCTTCAAACAGAACGCCGCGAACGTCCTCTATATTTTCGTTGTTCACGCGGTAAGGCAGCACGAAATGGAAAAACACCGAGTCGGGGACCGTATGCCCCCATGTAACGACGTCTCTTATTCGCAGAGTCTGCCGGACGTGGCTGAGAAACAACGAGCCGTCGTAATCCGCGAGATCGTTCAACGGCATGCAGGCGTACAAAAACTTTAACGCCAATTCCTCGTCCGCCGTCAACGCGAGATCGAAGATGCCGAACAATTGGTTCTCCTTCGCTTTGGCCAGCTGCCGTTTGTAGACGAACTTTTCCTCAATCACTCTTCTTGTTTTTTCATCTAATGAAAGTACTCCGCTTTTTTGGACCGCCATCGTCATTCCCTCCAAACTTTGCCGTCTTCCCGTATGTATATCCGGCTTTGGCCGTCGGAAGCGGGTGCGGACGCCAGGAACGTTTTGCCGGTGGCGTCCGTTTCTATTGTAATGCCGGCCGCATCATCACTACTCGTCATATGATCAATATCTCTGCTGAAGTAACCGTTCCCCGCGTAAAAGTTCCGTTGACGGTAATACACTTTGCGCAAGCTCCATTTCGTCTTCTCGTCTTCCGGAATTTCAAAATGAGCGGGTGCTCCATCGTCACCCGTAAACAGCACGTATCCCCATAACTCCGGATAATGCATATTCACAATTCCCATCGGCGACCAAACCCAGTTGTCTTCCGGGTACGGTTTTCCGGTTGCGGGATTGGGTTTCTTTACATATACGCCGTCCTTCACTTCAACTTGCCACTGAACTCGCGAAAAATTGATTCGCCAAAACTCTCCCGCACGCGGAGGACGCCCTTCATGTGCGCATTCTTTAAGCGCCGCCCACGGCATGACGACTTCTACACTCCAGAAACGGTTGTTTGCGCTTGGGTCGTTCAATGCGCCTACAATATGTACCGCCGTCCGTATTCCGCGTATGTCCCAACCGTTGACGACCGGCCCGCCGTCCCGGTACGGCTTCATAAGGAGCAGATCCCATATAGTATTGAGCGCGTTCATTTCGAACTCATAATAATTATGGGTGTCTCCGTCCGGATCGATGAATATCTCAAAGTCGTTGTCGTAGAAAATGACTGCATCCCGATCGGTCACCGTCGCCCAAATTTCATCCTCTTCGAGCTCCGCTCCGAAGTATAAATTCGCATCGTCCCAGAGCATCTTGAACCGGGTCCGCTTGGAGGGGCGGGGCTTGAGGTCGCCCTCGATATCTACGAAATCGCCGCTCCACTCCGCCTGATCCCAGAACGGTTTGTCGAGCCGCCCGTCAAGCGTATGCGGTTGACCGGCCTTCCTGCAAAAGTAATGCTTCGGCGAAAATGTGATGTTCGGCTCCGGTACTGCGCTCTTATTGATGATGGCGGTCACGTCCTTTATCAAGTGATTGTTTATATGATATATCTTACACTACGATATCATATCTTTGGTATAACTTGACCTCGACAATTTTTACAAATACTACATCTTCACTTTACCTGCGATTAATAGTCAACAGCTATAGTCGGAAACAAGACCATTTTGCAGTAGGGAGGAAAAAAACTTATGAAGCTTGTTATTATGGGAGATTTGCATTATCACGATGTCGACGAATCGGTCACGGGTTGGTTCGAAGCGCGCAACGGATTTTACCGGACTTTGCTGGAACGGTTCTTGGATTTGGATGCCGACGCCCACATTTCACTCGGTGATTTGACCAACTACGGAACAACACGGGAGCTTCAGGAAGTCTATGAGATATTAAGAATGAAGCAAAGAACGTTCTATCACGCTCTCGGAAATCATGACCTGTATGCGCAAACGAGGAAGGACGTACTCGATATTACGGGACAAGCTCGTTATCACGCGATTGACGCCGGGCGGGCGGTGTTGGTATTCTTGGACACGGCCAAAGAGATGGACTACGACGATTGGGGCGGCTGGATCGACGACGAGCAGCTGCGGTGGTTTGAAGATACGGTCGCCGCATCGGGGACGAAGCCGCTGTTAGTATTCGCGCATCATCCGGTCTATAACACGACGAAAAGATCCGAGCTCGATAAAGGGTCGATTCATCCTAGCATAGATATGTGGAGAATATTAAGCCGCAAAGATGGGGCGGGCATCTATTTTAACGGGCACACTCATGTCGACTCCATAGTAAAGCAGCAAAATTGGACGTTCGTTCAATTGTCCGCTTGTCTGGATCAGCACGGTTTCCGCATGGTTGAAATCGGCGAAGAGGAGATTCGTATTTCCGCCTTAGATGTTACGGAAGCGGGCGTAACGGATCATGCGACTGTACTTTACAGGAATATGAAGCATTTCAAGCATAATCCGGATGCGCGGGGAGCGGATTCGGAACGCGAGTGCATCGTCTCATTGCTTACTGCGGCGTCGGAACGGTAATGAACAAGCAGAGCAACGGCGAACTATTTTTCGAAAGATTGCATTCGCACAGGCTGGTCGCTTCCATAAAAGAGCCGAAACACCTCGAAACCGCAGTGGCGCTGAAGGACCGGTTAAGCGGAGTATTTCTGTTGACCGGACACATCGGAGTAATCAAAGGATACGTAGATTTATTCAAAGCCCATCAAGTCCCGGTTTTCTTACATTTGGAGAAGATCGGCGGCTTGAGTACCGACTCTTACGGCCTTGAATATATGGCTAAGGCCATCAAGCCGACCGGGATTATTACCACGAAAACAAATATTGTGAAAGCAGTAAAGAAAATGGGACTGCTCACCATTCAACGTTTCTTCCTGGTTGATAGCGAAGGGCTGGAGAACATATCGAAAAGCGTCGGACAAGTAGAGCCCGACATTATAGAGGTTATGCCGGCGCGCATTCCGGAGATGATCGAGACGGTAAAGAGGTTCACATCGGTCCCGATCATTACCGGAGGGTTATTGTCGGAAAGTAAGCATGTAATAGAATGCTTTCGCCATGGCGCAACCGCAGTGTCTTGCTCCAAACATGAGCTGTGGCGTGAGACATTTCAAGCATCGGATTCTTTGAAAATGGTGTGAAAGTTGATTTCATATAATCTTAACACCGGTTTAACACTGAATTAATACTTGCTGTTTACTATTAGCACAGAAAAGTAAATAGCAATAGGTTGGAGAGTTTGGGAGAAACCTGATCAGCTTGCCGGCAAAACTAGCCCGCGGTTCGATTCAGGTTTCTTTTTTTTCAAAAAAATAGGAGGGTTTATATGTTGAAAAAATTCGGTTTATTCGCACTCGCGCTCGTGATGGCATTTACTCTGGCGGCATGCGGATCAGGCAGCGCAAACAACACAAGCGAGACGAACGGCACAAGCGGCGCAGGCGGCAATACGGAGGCGGGCGGCACGAACAGCGAGTCCGCAGCGGCACCGGATGGGAAAGCGAAAGAAAAGATCGTCATTAAGTATTGGTTCTCTTGGGGCGGCAAAATTGAAGAAGCGAAAAAGCATCTGGTGGAGGAGTTCAACAAATCGCAGGACCGCATTGAAGTGGTCGCGGAGCATCAAGGAACATACGACGATCTCCATGCGAAGGTACAGGCTGCGTTTGCTGCCGGGAACGCACCGGCGGTAACCGACCTCGAAATCGCATCCACCGGCGTGTTCGGCCGCTCGGGCATGTTGGAAGATATGACGCCTTTCGCCGAACGGGATGCGGCGGAAGTAAACATCGACGATTTTATTCCGGGTCTTATGGGGAACTCCTATGTGGACGGCAAGCTTTACGGTCTTCCGTTCATGCGCAGCACTCCGATCTTGTATAAAAATGTTACGTTGCTGAAAGACGCAGGATTGGATCCGGCGGGTCCGAGCACCTGGGAGCAATTTGAAGAATACGCCCGCGTATTGAAAGAGAAGGGCAAGACTGCGATCACTATGCCGGTCGACATCTGGTTTTATGAAGCGCATGTTTTCCAAAGCGGCGGACAAATGCTGTCCGAAGACGGGAAGTCCGCGGCATTCAACTCTCCTGAAGGGGTTGCCCCTGTGGAGTTTTGGAAGCGTCTTGCCAACGAAAGTCTCATCAAAATTCCGGTAGGAAACGAAGCGGGCGCAACGGCAGACAAAGATTGGGCCAACCAGCTATCCGCCTTCAAGTTCGGCTCGACCGCCGGTGTTGCGGCAAGCTTGGAAATCGCGAAAGGCAACAACTTTGAATTGGTGACCTCGTTCATGCCGGCGAATAAATCGTACGGTGTTCCGACCGGCGGATGCCATCTGGTCATGACGGCCAAGATGAGCGATGAGGAAAAAGAAGCCGCATGGGAATTCATTAAATGGATGACTTCGAAGGAAAACACCGTCTATCAGCATAAATACACAGGTTACCTGCCGACTCGCGTCTCCGCGGTGGAAAGCGAAGAATTGCAGGCGCATTTCAAGGAGTATCCGCAATTTAAAGTCGCGGTCGATCAGTTGGAGTATGCCAATGCGCGTCCGATGGTAAACGCGTATCCGGAAGTTGCGAAAATTATTAAAGAAGCGATTGAGAAGGCGATTCTCGATCCGAACGCGAAACCGCAGGATACGATGAATGAGGCTGCGGACAAAGCAAACAAACTGTTGAGCAAGTAATAAATCGCTGAAGGAAGAGCTAACTTCCCGCACCGGAGGTTAGCCTTCCTCTATTCAGAGGGAGGAGATGATTAACATGGCCAAGATCGAATTGAAAAATATATCGAAAACGTTTAAAGACGAAGTCGTTATCAAGGATCTGAATCTTACGATAAAAGACGGATCTTTTACGGTTCTCGTAGGGCCGTCCGGCTGCGGCAAATCGACGACTTTGCGCATGATTGCGGGACTTGAAAAGCAGACAGGCGGTGAAATCTGGATCGGAGACAAGTGCGTGAACGATACTCCGCCCGGAATGCGCGATGTCGCCATGGTGTTCCAAAACTATGCTTTATATCCGACCATGACCGTGCGTGAAAATATCGAATTCGGGCTAAAGAACAGAAAAGTTCCGAAGAAAGAGCGGGAAGCTTTGGTGAAAGATATTTCCGAAACCGTCGGTTTAACGCCTTATTTGGACAAGAAACCGCAAACGTTGTCCGGAGGTCAGCGCCAACGGGTCGCGCTCGCACGCGCGATGGTGAAGAAGCCGAAGGTATTTATACTCGACGAACCGCTCTCGAATTTGGACGCCAAGCTTCGCAATCAGATGAGAACGGAATTGATTCAAATTCATCAACGGTTGGGAACCACTTTCGTGTATGTAACTCACGATCAAGTGGAAGCGATGTCCATGGGAGACGAGATTGTCGTCATGAACAAAGGCGCCATTCAGCAAGCCGATTCCCCGTTGAAGCTGTATAACGATCCGGAGAATCTTTTTACCGCGCAGTTTATCGGCACACCGGCGATGAACATCTTGAATTTCCGGGAATTGCAAGGCTTGCAGCTGGAAGCGCCCGCCGACATCGGTTACTTGGGCTTCCGGCCGGAACATGTCATGTTGGGATCGACTCGCTACAACGAAGGCTTTGTTATCGAAGGCGAGGTAATCACCCGGGAGAGCTTGGGAGCGGAAAATATATATCAGATTAAGTCGAAGGCGGGAATATTTTTCGCGAAAACGTTCCTTTCTCCATTAGAGACGTCCTCCCATATTAAAGCGGTAATACCTTACGATCATCTTTATTATTTCGAACGGCACGGACAAAGGGTGCGCGGCATTCAAGCACGGGAAAGAAGTCTCGTTTCCGTCGGGGCCGGGGGAGTGTAATATGGCGCTGTTGGATAGGCTGCGTCCTTATGGGATGGTTTTGCCGGCAATCATTGTCTTTTCGCTGTTTTTTATTTATCCGATTCTATACATGATCTATTTAAGCATGTTCGATTGGAATTTTATCAGTCCGGACAAGACGTTCGTCGGTTTGCAAAACTTTATCGACTTGTTTCAGGACAGCGAATTTGTGCAGGTGTTGAGAAACTCTACGATTTATACCGTGTTGACGGTTTCCTTAACGATCGCGATTTCTTTGCTGTTCGCATTGTGGCTCAACAGAACCGGGATATTCTACGGATTCGTGCAAGGCGCGATCTTCAGTCCGCATATTATTTCTCTCGTATCCATCTCCTTGCTCTGGAGCTGGTTGATGGATCCGGAGTACGGTTTGTTGAACTGGGTCATCGGCTTGTTCGGTTTCGGAAAACTGGCGTGGCTTTCCCATCCCAGCACATCTTTGATCTCTTTGGTTATTGTCGCCGTTTGGAAAGGGATTGGTTTCAACACTCTGGTATTTATCGCGGGACTGCAA
Source organism: Paenibacillus alkalitolerans (assembly GCF_016482785.1). Classification (GTDB taxonomy): domain Bacteria; phylum Bacillota; class Bacilli; order Paenibacillales; family YIM-B00363; genus Paenibacillus_AE; species Paenibacillus_AE alkalitolerans. The sequence continues at coordinate 311,753 of NZ_JAEMXM010000005.1, forward strand.
AGCATTCCGAACGATATATACGAAGCCGCGGCCTTGGACAAGTCGAAGCCTTGGAGGACCTTTGCCAAATTGACGTTCCCGATGCTGTCGCCGACGATATTTTTCCTGGTCATCATCAATATGATCGGTTCGTTCCAAGTATTTGAGACGATTGCGATCATGACGCAGGGGGGACCGGTCAACTCGACCAATACATTGGTCTACTATATTTATCAGTACGGTTTCCGGTTCTTTAAAATCGGATACGCCTCGGCGGCCGGGGTCATATTGCTCTTCATCGTCGGACTGTTAACGATCCTCTACTTTAAGCTCTTGGCGAACCGCGTTCATTACCGTTAGGAAGAGGTGTAAGTTTTGAAAGCTGCTGACCGTGCGATAGAGAGCGGCCGTGTTTGGTCCGAAGCCGGGTCTAAAGAGGCGTGGTTTAGGAAAGCGGTACATTACGCCGTGCAGGCGGTAAATTTGGCCGGCTTGCTTTTGCTGGTGCTGGTGTTCGCGCTGCCTTTTGCATGGATGCTCTCGACTTCTTTAAAAACGCTGCCCGAGACGATGATTTTTCCGCCCGAATGGATTCCTAAGAACTTTGTCTGGCAAAATTTCGCCGAGGCTTGGGGCTCGGGGCCGTTTTTGCAATATTTCACAAACAGTGTCATTATCGCCGTCGGCATTCTCGTTCTGCAGATGCTGACGATCATTCCGGCGGCCTATGCTTTTGCGCGCTATCGGTTTATGGGATCGGGTATATTGTTCGGATTGGTTATGATTACGTTGATGATTCCCGGACAACTGATCTTCCTGCCCGTCTATTTGCAGTTGAGCGCTTGGAAGCTGCTTAATACGCATCTTGCGCTTATTTTGCCGTTTGCGTCGAGCGCGTTCGGGATTTTCCTGTTGAGGCAATCGTTCAAACAGGTCGCGGAAGAACTGATCGAAGCGGCGAGGTTGGATAACGCGGGCGAGTGGAAAATTATTTGGAAGCTTATGGTGCCGATGGCGAAGCCGGTCTTGGTCACGTTTACGTTGTTCAGCTTTATCGCGCATTGGAACGACTACTTCTGGCCGTTGGTGATGACGACGGATGAAGCCGCAAGGACTTTGCCGCTTGGGATTGCGAAGATTCGCGAAGTAGAAGGAGTTGCTACATGGAACGTGCTAATGGCGGGTAATTTGATCTTGGTGCTGCCGATCTTGATCGTGTTCTTCTTCGCGCAGCGGCAAATCATCCGCGCCTTTGTGTATAATGGCGTGAAGTGAGTCTTCGGGGGGCAGCCTCCCCCCTCGACTTCACGTTTTGAGTCCCACACGCTATCCCTTCGTATCAGACGGCTGAGCCCTCTGTTATTTCGCCTCCCGACGTCACGTATTGTCTCCACTTGCGCACGCTATCCCCTAGCTTCAGACCTTGTGTTCCTCCGTTCCGGTACACTCTCTCGAACTTCAACTCACTCCAACTCTAGCTCTCTCCAACATTGCTCCCCCAACATCACCGTTCGCATGCCCTTGCGGGCACTCTCCCTTTGGCTCATAAAGTCGCAATTATATAGAGAAAGTAAGATCGTCTCATCAAGTTTTTTCTGAACCATGGGTATAGTGCCCGCAAGGAGGTTGCAAAAGGTATCACGCTGAGGCCAACCGTAAGCGTCCACAGTTATTCATATCTGATAAATTCGGACATATCCAAACACGGGCGATTCGATATAATTGGGAGTAACAACCACAATCATGAACGAGGGCCCTCCGATGAACTACGTGGATTCCGTGCAGCGCGCGATCGACTTTATCGAAGAAAATTTGCACCAAGAGATCGAGCTGTTAAGCGTTGCAAATGAAGCGTTTATGTCGCAAGCGCAGTTGTACAGAGTTTTCTATGCATTGACCGGCCACCCCGTGAAAGAGTACATCCGCAAAAGGCGAATGAGCGTCGCCGCGGAGCATCTGCGCAATTCAAGGCAGTCCGTTACGGATATTGCGTGGAACAGCGGCTTCGAATCGTACCATTCGTTCGCCAAAATGTTCAAAAAGATCGTCGGCTTAACCCCTGCGGCATATCGGGAAGCCGATATCTATTTCAGCTTCGAACCGATCCGTCTGCGCGAGAAGGTCGCCTATGTGGAAGAGCGCGAGCAATCGGAAGCGTTTCCGGATGTAAAGGTGGTCCGGCTTTGGCCGGCAAAAGTGCACACTCTCCTGCACGTTGCGGAGCGGGAAGAAGGCATAGAGCAGGAAGCTTTTCAGAAAGTGTATGAAAGAATATCCCGGCTGAAATGGAACGTCTCCAAGCTGCGCTATTTCGGACATAACGTCGACCTTCCGGCAGACAAAGGCAGTCCGCGTTACGGTTACCGGATGATGGTAATGGCCGGCGAAGGAGAAACTGCAACGTATGACGAGGACTTTTTTCGAGAGGAAGAGTTTCCCGGGGGACTTTACTCCGTTAGAAAAACGCCGGCATCGCAGCCGGAACTCGTCATTGAAGCATGGGACCGGTTGTTGGCGGAATGGCTCCCGAAGAGCACGTTCGAACGCGCGAAGCACCAGTATGTGGAAGAGTTTATCGCGTACAACGGCAAAATATCGAGAATGTACCTTTACCTTCCCGTCGAGCGGAGAGTGCACCCGGAACAGATTGAAATCGTTGAATTGGAGGAGGCAGCCGCGGTTTTCTGCCGGGGCTGCGGCAGCAAGGCACAGCAGGATGCGGAACGCCGGTTAATCGGTTGGTTCGAACGTGCCCGCCGCGCCCGCGAACTTGAATGGAGAGGCCGGTATTACATGTCCTTTCAATACGGCAACCAAGATCCGGAAGAGGACTATTGGTGGGAAAACGGCATCGTAGGGTCGGACCTCGAAGCGGAACTTTCAGGGGAAGTCGGGAAGAAGAGCTTCAGAGCCGGTTTATATGCATGCTGCGTGACCAAAACATACGGTTTGTTGACCGGCGTGCTGGATAAGATGCACCGTTGGATCGCCGCCAACCAAAACTTCACGTTGGACGAGGACAGGCAGTGGTTCGCGGAATATCATACGTTTGAAGGAACGGATATCGAAACCGACTCCATTGTGAAGATATATATACCGATTATGAGGAGAGTGTGAAATATGGGGCAGTCTGCGAAACGTTTTGACCCAGACAATTATAAGCCGAACCAAGTTCCGCAAGCATTCAAAGTTATTGCCGGACAGCCGTCAGGTGATGAGGGCATTAGTTTGCCCCGGCAGGCGTCGACAGCGGCTTCTTCCGGTCATGATTCGGATGTCGACTTGATGACTCTCATCCAATTACCGGCTATTGATTTGAAGAAGACGGTCAAGTTTTATGTGGAAGTCATGGGATTAGCGTTGGATTATCCGGAAAGGCCGCTTGAAGTGAATTCTTTTGTCAGCACCGTTCCGAGAATCGGCCCGGGTCTTCATATTTTACAAACACCTGCGTCCGAGTTCCGTCCGTTCGAATTAGTTTTATATGCCAAAAGTTTGCAGGTACTGAATGGCCGGCTGCGGGAAGCTGGTGTGCGGATTGTGAGCGAGCCTTCGAACGGATATATGTCGTTTCTCGATCCGGAAGGCCATATGATTGGCGTTTACGAGCGGGCGGATTCGGCCGTCAATGAGAAATTCCAATCCAATATTACCGGTTTTCGGCATATGCAGATGTTTGTTGCGGATGTGAATCGAACGGCGGACTTTTTCGAAAATGCGCTCGGTTTTCAACGGGATCCATCCGGTCAATCGTATGTGCGTGTCAAAGAAGGAAGCGAAAACCAACCGCTCATTCAACTTGTACAAGTGCGGGAGGGTGCCGTCCGATCGATGCATTGGATGCTGGATGGCCGGCCCAAACATGCGCTGGAGCTGCACTCCAAAAACATTGAAATATTGCGCGAAAAGGTCATTCAAAACGGCGGTACGATGCATGAAGAGTTGGAGTTTACAGGGTGCGGGGGCTATCTGAAGTTTTACACGCCGGACGGTCATTATATTTGGGTCAACCAGGATCGGGCGTATTGCGATTATTAGAAGAATCGGAGGGGAAGACATAGTGGAGCAGCGAATCAAGGCGAATGAAAATTATCAGCCGAACCATGTGCCGAGAGCTTTAAAAGTGATTGCGGGACAGTCCGGAACAGAGCGGAGGGAGGCGGACTCCGATCAAGTCGACGGAGGAATTCAAGTCGTCAGGAGATCATTTCTGGCAATCGGCACGAAGCATGCGTTCATATGCGAGGACAAGCTGGTGAAAATACCGCAAGCGCACGCCGCTTTTCTCGAAAGACTGGAAGAAATTCCGCATCGGACCGGGAACGGATTGATGATTCACGGGATCGGCGAGGAAACGGGCGACAGCAGGCTGGAAAAATGCCGCGTAACGGCGGAAGTGTCTAAGCTCGAACGAATTCCGGACGGCATGCATGCGATTGAACTGCCCGAGACCCAGTATGCGTATTACCGGCATCGGGACGGGATTCATCGTATAGGGGATACTTATTCCAAGCTCCATCTATGGATACTTGAAAACGGCGATTACGGTGAAGGCTGCATGGTTGAGGTATCGGACGAACATTTTCAAGTAGTTGAGGATGACAGCATTGTTCATGTGTATGTGCCGTTTAAGGAGAAAGAAGTTGAAGGGTACAGGCCTTATAGTGTGCCGCAGGCTTTGAAGGTCATTCAAGGCAGCTTTTTTCCGATAAAAGGGGAGAGCGCTATGAACGCGCAGGGTTCCGTGCAAACTGTCAAAGATTTAAAATTGGCGGCGGTGAAGTGCGTCGGTCTGACGAACTTCGGGCAGCTCATTCCCGACGCTATTGAGAGACTGGTCGGCCAGTTGGAGCAAATACCGAACCGCGTACATCCCGAGATTCATTTTGGCGTTGCCCCGTGTTCAAAGTCGCAAGACGAGCAAGAAACACATACATACTACATTGCAGTTGAAGTTGATGATTTCACCGGTGTTCCGGAACAATTCGATTGTATTGAAGTGCCGGCAAATAAATATGCGGTCGTACGAAAGGAAATCGGCGGAGTGGGCGATGTGTATGGTATTGTTCGGGAGTATATGAACGGCCAGCAATTGCGGAAAGCGGATAACGACCAAGAACCTCTGGCATATCAATTGGAAATATTTTATGAGACGATTGAAGCGTACCATGAGAGGGTTACGGGAGTAAGCGAAGAGGATTTTGTGATGGATGTTTGCATACCTGTGATATACGATCGAAATATATAGTATTAACAGAAAGCAAATTTTCTGGGATGAATGGGATGATTCTAATTATTTTTGCACGTCAAAAAGAAATAGATATAAACTAGCACCCCTTAATGAACTAAAGGTAATGTCCAGTGAGGAGTCCCCGGAAGCTATTGTTATTCGGAATGAGCGGAATAGGTCGTTTGGGACATCATTAATGATTTGAAAGAAAAGGACAAAGTCGTCATTCTTATGTATTATATGAGCGGTTTTGACACCAAAGAAATTGCTCGGTTTCTTGATGTCTCCAAAAATACAATCGAAAGCAGATTAAGAAGGGGTAGAGAAAAACTAAAGAAGGAGTTGTTAATGATGGTTGGTGACGTTCTAATGGAGAACAGACTAGGTGATGAATTCCGTGAACAAGTTGTTAGAAAAATTGCTCGTTTGTGCTTTACTTATATTCCCGTAACGGATGTAAGAAGTTCTGCGATATGGTACTCGGAGGTTTTAGGATTTCAACCTGATTTAGTTTTCGACTCACACGCTATTCTGCAACCCGACCTTCAATTATTACGGACAGATGCTCCAGTTGTTCAAAACATGCTTGGTGGAAAGCCGCTTCCGCGAACCGCTTATTTTTGCGATAACATCAACGATTTTCATGACTATTTAAAAGAAAAGGGAGTTCAAACAGAAGATATTATCGATGAGGGCGAATGCGGCTGCCATTTTGAGTTGTATGATCCTGATGGGAACCGAATCACTGCATGGCAGGCTAGATATTAGAACACGACTTCAGTAAAAGCGGATACAAACTAATGCGGTGTCCCTCTCTCGTTTTGAGGTTCAATGTAGCCCCCCTTCAGCGAGCTCCCAACCGGGATAAGTAGCACTCGCGCCTTGTGCGCGTGAGGACAGAATGAGTCCTGCCTGTTTCCGAATCGAGTTTGAAACGATCCGGAAATGGAAAGATTGGTATGACAACCGCAATTCAAACGGAAGTAAGAACGCACTGCCCGATCAGGTGGTTTGGTGGTAAATTTCTCCTATGTAAGCACATCATCCCGCTTTTCCCGAAGCACCATTGTTTTGTTGATGTCTTCGGGGGTGGTGGATCGGTCACTTGTGCAAAGCCGAAGCGGCCAAATAAAATATAGTTTTTTAATGTAAAATAAAGTTTTTAAATATAAAATAATGTTTTTTAATGAATGCTTATTTGGAGTATCACTTCATAAAATATAGTTTTTTAATTATCCGAGGCGATTTGAACTTATAGATGATGGAGGGAGAGAGGCATCGATGTTGATACGATATGAGTGGTACCGAAAACTCGTAAAGGCAAAGAAAGCCGAGACGATAAACAGCCCATCAATTAAGCCGGTTGATTCGATAGGTAGCACAGTGAAATAAATTATCAAAGTGAGCGATGGGACAGATCTCATCGCTTATTTTGTTTTTGTAATGTAAGAAGGACATAGACCCAATATCCAGATTGATGTGAATTTGCTTCGAGGCTGCTCCTTATTTCATTGAAGTAACGGGCAGGATAATTCGATATTGAGTTTATTCGCGGAATATTTGAATACGACTAGCCAAAAGATAAACTTTTAAAGGGGAGGAAATATCTTCGTTGGAGGAAATAGTCAAATGAGAACACATATCTTGGAAACATCGGCAGGTATGACGCTTAAGCAAGTGTTTAAGGATGAAGAAATCAACGAACGAATTGTCTTACTGCCTGATGATTTGATGCTGGGTCCACTTGGCAATATATTTTTGAAGGATGTTCAAGAACAGCGTTTGCAATGGTGGGAACGGATTTTTAGCGAGGAAGATAAACGAATTTACATGGATTTTCTCCATGAGTCATATCAGAATTTTAATCATTGGATACAGGATATTACCGATAAGGATTCGCTATTGTTTTGGGTTGGGGACAGCGTCACAGAATATACAGGAATGATGTGTTTGTTAGCTTATCTTCCTGATTCCATTCCAGTATCAGTCATTATGGCGTCTTCGGCTTACTATAAAAGATACGGAGGCTTCAAACCATTCTCCGCTGGGGAAATTACACCGGGTAAAATGCTGCCGCTGTTAGAGGAAGCAAAATCCCTTTCTCCACGGGTTAGAGAGAAATACGTAAACAACTGGATGCAACTCCTCAAGGATGACGGCATTCTCCGAATTCGTAAAAACCGTCAAATTGAGATGGTTTCGGAAGATTATTTTGATGAACTGATTCTAGCCCTTGCGAAAAAAATTAGTCACCAAAAGATGTATCGTAATAGTAATGGATTTTTCCCGGCTATGAGGTTGGTCGGCGAAGTCGTGGGACGTTCAAAACAAAAAATTATTGATACCTTTATTGAATGGCGACTAAGATGTCTAATTCAAAGTGGTCATCTCGCCTATGAGGGTTCCCTAACGTCAATGAGGCTTTATAAAATTAAGCCTGCTACCGATTGAACTAACGGATTACAAGAGCTTCATGAAGCAGGCTGCCAGCAACGGCAGCCTGCTGAATTATCGGGAGCATAGTTTAAGCAAAGCTGTGGGCCTGAAGGTACCACAACCTTATCTATTCTTTAAGAATAGAGATGGGACCGCAAATCGGGTGTTGACCTGGAGGCGGCTCCAGCCTCTAGAATAATAATATCCGGAGTAGGGAGAGGTGGCGATCAGATGTATTCGATCGGGCAAGCGGCCGAGTTGACGGGTTTCAGCATCGATACGCTCAGGTATTACGAGAAGATCGGCTTGACGAAGCCGCCCGAGAGAGGGCCGGGGGGCCTGAGGTCGTATAGTGAGGAAGACGTGCGGATGCTTTCTTCCTTGCACTGCCTGAAAAAGACGGGTTTGTCGCTAGAAGAAATGAAGGAGTTTCTGCAGGAAGGACAATGCTTCGCGAATCCTGCTTTCCCGCTAAGCGCCGAGGACAGGGAGGTTATCGCGAGCCGATCGAAAATTCTCTCGGAGCATCTGGCCAGAATGGAGGCTCAGTATTTAGCGCTGGCGAGCGTAATCGGGCAGACGAGAGAGAAGTTGGATTTCTACAATGGGATATTGGAAAAGGAGGCGGCGATAAAATGAAAATCGCTTCGATTGGTTCTGGGAATATGGGCGGGACATTAGGCAAAAGATGGGCCGCTCTTGGGCATCGTGTGATGTTTGGCTCGCGGGATCCGCATAGCGAGAAGATGAAGCTCTTGCTGCAGGTTGCGGGCGCTAACGCGCAGGCTAGCACGATCAAGGAAGCGGTCGCGTTCGGCGAGGCGATCCTGCTGGCCGTGCTGCCCGGTGATGTGGAGAGCGCGCTGGCCGAGGCGGGGGATCTGGACGGCAAGATACTCATTAACTGCACCAACCGATACGACGGTGCGTCCGCGGACGTAGAGGTGCGGCGTCTTGCTCGGAATGCGCGCGTCGTCCGCGCTTTTCACACACTGCCCTGGGAAGTGCTCGCGAACCCACGGTATGAAGCGGGCACCGCGACAGCTTTCTTGAGCGGGGATGACCCCGCAGCAGTGGCAGCTGTCGCCAATTTGGCAACCGATATCGGGCTCGATCCGGTAGACGTTGGCGGCCCGGACGCTATGGCGAAGGCAGAGACGGCGATCGGGACGATTTGGAGCGTACTCGCTCCCAAGTTCGGGCGGGAATACAGTCTAAGCGTACTAAGACGTTAGGGGCAGGAAGTTGATGCCATCCGGTGCAAACGGCGTTGTCTGATCTTTTGATGTATGGCCGTGAAGGCGTTTAAATAAACGTTGTTGTAAACGTAGATTCTAACTCAGCGAATCCCTATTCTAGGGTTACTATGCTAACGGAGTACAAGAGCTCAATAAATATCAAGAGAAGGCTGCCGAGAACAATGAATCGGTGGCCTTCTCCGTTAACTGGCAGGATAGCGGGGCGATCACTACTTCTGGAATAAAGCTTTTCCTTGCCTTTCTACCCAATCCTCAAATTTCATAAGTTCTGGGTGCAAATTACGCAGTAGTTTAAAATCTACTTCGTATCCTTCACCATTTAACCATTCGTATAAATCGGCTAATGTTTCATTACTTTTCCGAAGAGTCTCAATAGGAAGATGAACATAGCTAATGGGACGACCGGTTGACTTAGCAATTGCTGCGGCGATATTGGGCGGAGTCACCGGCGATTTCGATAGTCTTTCCCAAAAATACATCCGGATGCCTGAAGGAAGTTTTTACGAAAACGCCAATGTCTTCGACAGCAATAAGTTTGACAGGAATATCTGGTTTAGTCGCTTCTGTTAACGTACCATTCTGAATCCCAAACAATGGATTAGCGTAATTTTCCATGAAACCGGACGGTCGCAATATTGTTGCAGGAAGACCCAATTTTTTTATATATTTTTCGATTTCCCACTTGGCGAGATAACGAAAGCGAGCCTGTTTGTCTGCACCGCTAACCGATGAATAAACAAAGTGGCGAACTTCTGCAGCTTTCGCCGCATCGGCAACGTTTTTACCCATTCGTATTTCTTTTTCGGTAGCTGCATCGCTCGGATTCCATTCAGGAGGCTGCACACTGAAAACTCCGTACACTCCTCGCATAGCAGCATCTAATGAAATGCGATTCTCCATGTCCCCCTGGAAAAGTTGTGCTCCAGCCTGAGCTATGGTTTGGGCTGTTTGGCTTGATGGGTCCCGGGTTAATGCTCGCACTTTCCAACCGTCTGCAAGTAATTGTCTCATAGCTGCACCACCTTGCTGACCAGTAGCTCCAATCACTAAAATGCTCCTATTCAAATCAGACATAAACTTCCTCCTAAATGAATTGGTTTGGGCGTGAGTAAAGCAATATAGCATCTGATAAGCCCTGTTGAAATTGTATTTCATGCATTATAATTTTTTAAGGAGGCACTTTTTTTAGTTCTACTAACAAAATGTAATTAGGTTTATTATGAAAGAGTGTGATTGTATGAGGGGAAATGTTGAGCAAAAATGTTTTGTCGCGGTTAATGAGGCATTACAGGTGACAGCCGGAGATGATTGAGAAACGATTGGCGGGAGTTCCCTTCCCATGAGCAGATCGGCCAAAGCGACTGCGGGCGCGTCATTTCTGCTTTCGCGAATGAGTTGGCCGCTGTCTTCTTCCGGCGTTTCGCTAAAGAAATGTGATTTTTCATTAAAAGTTGTAAATGTTTCACATTAAGTTGTAATTCTTGTTTCAAAATATGTCGCGAACTATTTATGCACCCAATGCATATCCATACAATTAATCTGGGATCATGTTGATTGTACTTTTTTTAAACAGGTACATTAATGGTAAGAATATGTTTGGATCATCAGTAGAACGAACGATTGCTTCTTTTCATTAGAATTGTAACAAAACAAATAGGGTCAGGCACCTTGAAAATGCCGGACCCTTTTGTTGTTAATTGGGGTAGAGAATCAGTTGATGCCATTGTTAAATCGCCCACCATTAATATCCCCAGATGAGTCGGAAGTTGGTTATCTCCATAGACCGGCCCCACCGCGAACTGTATGGAAGTTAAGAATCTTGACTTAAAATATCCTCGGCTCGGTCTGGCTTCCTTGAACATACTTCGATGGAGGCTTGGTTATTTGCTACGGTTTTGCGGTCTCCACCCAGCTCTTTGGTTCGAGGTGGTTAACCGAGTAAGATTTGGGCCGATATCTCAACGGAGAGATGCCGGTCCACCGCTTGAACTGTCGGCTGAAATGGCTCTGCGAAGAAAAGCCGAGCAGCTCCGAAATCATCTGGATCTTCAAATCGGTATGAAGCAGCAAATATTTTGCATGCTGCAGTTTTTTATTCGTCATATACTGCCGAGGGGAAATCTTGTACACCTTTGTAAACAGCTTATGGCACTGTACCCGACTTATGCAAAGCTGCTTAGCGATCATATTAATGGAAATATTGGGTATATGTAAGTTCTCCGAGATATATCGTTCGATTCGATGAGCGGTTTCCACCTCGTATAACGAGTTTTCTTGTCGAGTTATTTGGCGCGGCTCCGAATTATGAAGTTGAACTTCGATGATTTCACTCAGAACCGTTAGAATAATTGCTTGCAAACGGAACCTTTCTTTTACGAGAATGGTACTTTCGACTTCTCGTGGAAAACCGGTGGATGATGTCATAGCCAGGATTTTGTTCATAATTAATTCATCTAAATCCTCGATTTGACGGGTTAAACCCACACGTGGAAGTTGGCTGTTGTTCCATTTTTTCACGTTTTGGGTTTGAAGCCATTGGCGAAAGTCAAGATCATCGATGTCGAAATGAATGGAAAGGTAAATATAGTTGCTAGGACCAGAATTGACAGCATGATGACGCATGCCGGGCGGAATGACTAACCAATCCCCGCGGCCGAAGGCAATGGAGCGATCCTCGATATATTGGACCGCGCTGCCGTCGTAGCAATACAGGATTTCGAACATTTTGTGATAATGGTCGGGATATGTCCATCCGGGTTCCGCTACTCGGAAATGAAAGCCAATGACCTGCAATGTGCTTGTAAAATCCGGGAAACAGACTTTGTATGCCAAAGCAGCTTACCCCCTATCATGGTTTGCCGTTATTATATCAAGGAAGTCTTCTCTAGTAACACTGGTTATTACAAATGGTCAAAAAAAGGAATGAAATCGTTATGTCATTTGGACAAGAGAGACGGTAGAATAAAAGCAGCTTTTCTGTATGCGCTTTCAAAAACGGGAATTACGGAGTCGGAAGGAGGCGAGTCGACTTTTACGCTTTGTTTGTTTACATGTTATACAAAACTTCAATTCGATCAGGGAAAGGAGTGTAGTTTGTGAGAAAGTTCTGGAATATCGCTCTGTCGTCTCTGCTACTAGCAGCTCTCTTGACTCCATGTTTAACCAGAACAGAAGCGGCCGCATCTTTGACTGGTAATGCAGAAGGAAGCACTCTTACTTCGATGGAAAGTCCCTACAAATTCAACTTTACTAATCAAGAAAAACCAGGGTATAAGTCTGTCACCTATGATTTGTTAAAAGGTGGTGCCCCGCTGTATAACTCTTCTGTCGGATATGGTTTTGTTAATGAGACCAGCGCTATGCCGTCCAGGGAAGTTCATACCGCTACCATTACTTCGGATGGAACGGGCTTTTACATTACGGAGCCTGTTTTCTATGCAGAACCGAATTACGAGAAAGTTAATTATAATAATTACGGCATGGCCTTCCGTATTCAAGCCCCTCCCGGTGCTTACAGCGTGTATGTGAAAACGACTTCCGACGCTGCAGACACGATCGTTTCGGTATCGGGAATGGAGACCAGCCGTCTGCTGAGAGGCGGGTCATGGGATGCAGCCAAGCTGGTGCCCAAAAAGTATATCGCAACCGCGCGCGGCAAGGAGTGGACCTATACGTATGTAAACGGACGGGACTATCTGGATATTGAAATTGAGCCGAACAAAATCAATACTCCCGTCGGTGTTGAGGAAATTGTTCTGCAGCCGATCCCGCCGCAACAGCGAGAGGATGGAAGTCTTCCGACGATATTCATACTCGGAGATTCAACGGTCAAATCCTACACCTTCGACGAAACTCCAATGAGTGGCTGGGGCCAAGTCATCGACGCCATGTTTAATCCGGACAAAGTGAATGTGATTAACTATTCCATGGGCGGGCGTTCGTTCAAGAACGCTTACACGGAGGGGCGATTTAATGATATTTTAATGAGCGGCAGTATCGGGGATTATGTGTTCATTCAGTTCGGACATAATGATGAGAGCACAGATGAGTTCAGGCGTTTTGGCAGAGGGTCGACAGAATCGATGTATGAAACCTATATTAAAGAAATCTACCTTCCTGCAATCCGCGAAAGGGGCATGATCCCTGTCCTGATAACTCCGATGTCAAGAGTCAGAGGCAATGCGGCTCCGGGATATGTCTACACCAATTCTTTTATAAACCGAAAGTTTCCCGACATTATGAAAAGGTCGGCCGAAGAATCAGGAGTGACACTTATCGATCTTAATTCGGAGAGCGTAAAGTTTTATAACGAGATCGGAGTGGAAGCGACGACAGCCGTCGTCATGTCCATTGAAGCGGGGGAAACTCCCGGCAAGACGAACAGCGGAAGCTACGCTAACGGTCATCCGTCCAAAAAGATTGACGGGACTCACTATAAAGAAGCGTTGGCCAAACAATTCGCCCGGATCATTGTTACCGAACTCGTGAAAAAAGTGAAAGCCGGCGATTCCACAGCAGCTGCGATCGCTTCTTATCTTAAAGCGGATGTTAGGGTTGCAGCCTTATCAGGAGACTGGTCGAAGATTTTTCCCGAAATGGCCGGCGATACAACGACCGGTGAAGGTGCTTATTACCGCAATCAGATTGAGAAGTTGATTCAGCTGGGAGTTATGAGCAAGGATCCTCTCGGAAACTTTAATCCGGATGAGGAGATGACCGTTGGCGAATTCATTCGATGTATTTCCAAGCTGATGAATTTGGAAAAATCGACATTCGCCGACTACCCGAATGGGGAGCTTTCTAGGGAAATAATGGGCGCTATTCTGGTTGACGCGTATCATGCGAAGTTCACCAGTAAACCGAAGTACATGACCGATTATAACGGAACAGCTGTGGTACCCGGTGACCCGGATTATGATCCGTATATGGACCCGGGTTCCAGAGGCGCGATGTACTATCCTCTTGTTTCCTGGCAGCAGTTAATGGATACCGCGCAAATCGCACCCCACTTGGCTTCTAAAGTTAAGGAAGCCTATGAATTGGGCCTGATCCGTTCCGAGAAAGGAATTGCCAGGGGACAAATGGTTAACGGCACAGAGCTTGAACCGAAAGTGGCAGTAACCCGAGAGAAAGCTGCTAAAGCCCTGTACTTCATGTGGGTTCTCCAGCAGGCTGTAAAAGCTGAAAACGACGTTTCATCGCTAAAATAGGTGTGTTTAAGCGTGATTGAGATCTTAGGATCTTGAAGTGCAGAGCAAAGGTGAACAAATAAAAGCGCTTACAATCCATCCAGAAAGTGAAGGAGCAGCTTATGAGAAAAGGAATACCGGTAATTGTCTTTTTGCTCTTGTTCTCATTGATTCAGTTGGGAAGTTCCTTGACTGCGACTAAGGTGTCTGCGGAACTGGCGGACACGATTGTTCCGGGTCCGCCCGGCGCACCGGTTGAGCTTGCGGCCACACCCAGAAACAGCCAAGCGGATATAAGCTGGGCACCGCCCGGATTCGGCAACGGCAGAGCGATTCTATACGTCGGAACCGGTACGGACTCGGACCGTATTGCGATGGAACACTTTACATCCCTGGGATTCACCGTAACGTTCGCGGAGGATCGGACCGTCACTTCCGCCGATGCAGGGAGCAACGATCTGGTATTTGTTAGTGAATCCTCCAGTTCGTCCTATATTGCTGACAAATTCAAAAATTCGACGGTGCCCGTCGTCTATTCCGAGCCGTATGCGCTGGACGACGCAGGTCTCAGTAAGGCGAATGAAGGAGACTTTGGCAATATCGCGGGCCAAACCTCGGTTGTCATTCAGGACAGCGCTCATCCGCTTGCTGCCGGATTAAGCGGAGTAGTTGACGTCTATACGCAAGCGGGAAAAATCAATTACGGAACGCCGGGCGAGTCGGCGGTTATTATTGCGACTGCTGCAGGCAATGAGAGTCAGGCGGTTATTTTCGGTTATGAGCAAGGCGCGAGCAACGTTAACGGAGAGCCGATCCTCGCACGGCAAGTTTCCACCTTTCTGTTCGCCGGTCAGGAAGCCGTGATGACGGCAGAGGGCTGGACGCTTATCGATGCCGCGGTCAAATGGGCGATCGGGCTGGAGGGCAGCTCCGAAACTTCGGTGGATGCAAATAAGGTCAATTCGTATAAAATTTACCGGAGCACCAATCCGGAAGGTCCTTATACGATGGTTGCCGAGGTAGCGGATACCAAGTACCGTGATTTCGGACTGGATAACGGTCTGACTTATTATTATAAGGTCACTTCCGTCAGTGCAGGCGGGGAAAGTGTGCCATCTGCGACGGTTAGTGTCATGCCGATGGCGCCGTTAAACGCCCCGACCGGCTTGACCTCCGAAAGTGGTGACGGCCAGACGACGATTCGTTGGAACCCGGTCGCCGGAGCCGAATCCTATGATGTGAAGCGCAGTACAGAAAATGGCATAAACTATGAGATGGTTGCCGGCGGTGTAACGGGAACCGAATTTACAGATGTTACGGTCAGTAACGGGGTTAGGTATTACTATGTCGTATCTGCCGCAAGTCCGGCGACCGCAAGTGCCAATTCTGCCTCCGTTCAAATTGTCCCTGCACCCGGTAACGGAGCGCCTTCGATTCCGCAAGGGATAGAAGCGATTGCCGGAGACGCCCAAGTGATCTTGACTTGGCAAGAGACGAGCGGAGCAATATATTATACCATCAAACGCGGAGCCTTCAACAGCGGTCAATATGAGACCATCGCCTCCCATATCTATGGTACAAGCTATCAGGATGTGGGTTTGGATAATGGCACAACATATGATTATGTGATTTCGGCAGTGAACGCTCAGGGAGAAAGCTATCCATCCGAACCGATTGCGGTTACGCCGGCGGATGTCGTGGTTGTCGCGAAAGACGGGACGGGTGATTTTACAACGGTGCAAGCGGCAGTGGATGCGGCTCCGAACTACAGTAAGAAACGCCATGTTATTTATATCAAAAACGGCGTATACCGCGAGAAGCTGAATGTTCCGAGCAGCAAGACTAATCTGAGTTTCATAGGCGAGAGCCGGGAAGGCACGGTATTGGTCTATAACGACAACGCCAACACGCTCGGTCCTGACGGAACTCCGCTGGGTACGTCCAAAAGCTCGAGTCTCTTTATTTATCCTACCGATTTTATTGCGAAAAATGTAACGATCCAGAATGATTCCGGCCAGGGTACGAGTCAAGCCGTTGCCGCTTATATCAGAGGCGATCGCGCTTACTTCGACCATGTCCGTTTCCTCGGTTACCAGGATACGTTGTTCACCAATAATGGCAGACATTATTATAGTAACTGCTTTATTGAAGGGGATGTCGATTTTATATTCGGTCAATCTACTGCGGTGTTCGACCGTTGCCAAATCAACAGCAAACGCAACGGAGGAATGCTGACGGCCGCAAGTACGCCGGAGGATATACCGTACGGGTACGTGTTCCTGAACTCGGAGATTACCTCTGACGCAGGGATCCAGAACGTTTATTTCGGAAGGCCTTGGCGTCCGTATGCTTCCGTGGCATTCATCGATACGATGATCGATTCGTCAATCGCACCGTACGGCTGGAATAATTGGAATAATCCGGAAAACGAGAAAACAGCCAGATACTCAGAGTATAACAGCCGAGGTCCGGGGGCGAATCCCAAAGCGCGGGCCGGCTGGTCGAAGCAGCTTACGCCGGAGGAAGCAAGTCAGTACACGGTACAAAATGTGTTAAAGGGCAATGATAACTGGAACCCGCTGCGGATCGGCATCATTCCGTTAAGCGATGTATCCGCCCCTGTATTAACACTCGATCCTTTGGATACTCTCGTGAACAATCCCACATTCACCGTATCGGGACGAGTCAACAAGCAAGCAGTCATGACGATGAACGGCCAGCATATCGAGTTGGCTTCCGATCTTACCTTCCGCACAACGGTGGAACTGGAGCCGGGAGACAATATCATTGCCGTTCAAGCGACAGATCCCTCAAGCAACATAACGGTTGCCGTTTCATTGCGTGTCGTCTTTGACAATACCGCTCCTGTCATTATGTTGGATAACCCGGAAGGAGAGAAAGTCGATAATAGCTATACTACGTCTTCCAATCCTTATCCGGTTTCAGGCCGATTAAGTGAAGCGAGTACGGTGTGGGTCAATGGCGAGGAAATCAAAGTATCCGGAGATTTGACTTTCGCAACGAAAGTCAGTTTGCAACAAGGGAAAAATACAATCACGGTGTCCGCTATGGATTTGGCTGGCAATGCCGCCGAACCGGTTACGTTTTATGTCGCTCTGAAAAGCAACAGCGTGCCGGAAGGGCCTGTGCAAATGGTTGGAGCAGCAGCAACGGACGCTCATACGATTGAAGTCACCTTTAATAGCAAACTCAATCACTTTGACGAAGCCGATTTTCAATTGCTGTCGGCGATGGGAAGCTGGGAGTCACTCAGTCCCGGTCTTACTCCAAATCTGACTGTCAACGAGGTGAGCACCCGGGTGAACAAAAGCGGACAGACGGTTGCCGTCTTCCGTATACAAGAAACATTGAACCCGGATGCCACAATCCAGCGGGAGATCGCAGAGGATCCGCATAATATTCCATATTTGTCATACTCATACTATACCAGCGACGCGGCGAAAAACATTCAGCAAGCCGATTATCTTCTGAGCTGGCAGTTGGACAACGGCGCCTGGTTCAAAAATATGCAGGAAAAGTATGGCCGGGCCTGGGACGGCCAGGAAGCGAAGTCCGACTGGTATTCCAGTGAGAATGGCTATATCGGCACCATCGACAATGACGCTACGACCAATGAAATTCTTTTTCTTGCCGTCATGTACAAAGAGACTGGGGACGAACGGTACAGGGCTTCCGTACTCAGGGGACTTGACTATTTGCTGGAAGCGCAGTATCCGAGCGGAGGGTGGCCGCAAGCCTATCCGGCCAGAGGCAACTATTCCGATTATGTCACTTTTAACGACAACGCAATGATTCGGGTTATGAATGTGTTAACGATGGTATCCAAGAAGCAATATCCGTTTAATTCCGATTTGGCGCCGGATGCGCTCATTGTGCGGATTAATGAAGCTTTGGGCGCTGGTCTGGATTATATTTTGAAATCCCAGATCAAGGTTGACGGCAATCTGACCGCCTGGTGCGCGCAGCATGATCCAGTCACTTATGTACCCATGGGAGCCCGTTCTTACGAACATCCGTCGATTTCGGGCTCCGAGTCTGTAGGTATCGTGAAATATTTAATGGCTTTGCCGAACCCGTCTCCGGAGGTGCAAGCAGCTATTGACGGCGCTTTGCAGTGGCTTGATCAGGTCAAGCTGGAAGGAATAAAATATGTACACCGTGATCCGCAAGGACAATACTTCTATGAGGATCCGTTAAGCACGACATGGTACCGGTTTTACCAAATCGGCACCAATCTTCCGATATTCTCGGGGCGCGATGGCGTGATCAAACATAACATTCTCGAAATTGAGCAAGAAAGAAGAGACGGTTACCGCTGGGCGGGCGAATGGCCGAAAAAACTGCTGGAGGTAGCCCGTACGACCGGTTACTACGAAAATCGCGTTTACATTAAAGTAATTGGCAACAACTCAAGCAACTTAGCCGGTGAAACATTGGAAATCGGCCAATTGATCAGGGTCGAAGCATAGGAGAGAGGGAGAAGCGCAGCAGGGTTAACGATATTCTCGATTTGTCAAAAATTGATCGAAAGATGGACCTCAATTTCGTCTTTATAGTTACCTAGATGGATGAAACTACCGGCTACAATACTAAATACGGCTGCCACGGAGCAGCCGTTTTTTCGTGTACGGGTGAAAGTCCCGAACGGCGGCTATCGAACGCCTACCGTCACCAAACTGTATACCGCT
The DNA here is from genome assembly GCF_016482785.1 of Paenibacillus alkalitolerans. Taxonomy (GTDB): domain Bacteria; phylum Bacillota; class Bacilli; order Paenibacillales; family YIM-B00363; genus Paenibacillus_AE; species Paenibacillus_AE alkalitolerans. The sequence goes on from NZ_JAEMXM010000005.1 coordinate 330,555, forward strand.
GATTACCGGTGGGTTCGATGTTAACACTCCTGTAGGGGGCTCTGATTCGGCTTACAGGTGAAAAATGGCATGTAGTATTATCCGCGGTTTCAGAAGGCATGCATCCTGCTCAACTGGTTATTGATGTTAGGGACTCATGATGTCAAAAAAATATTTTATTGCAGATCGAAGAAATCCTGAAATAACATTGCGATATTCCAAATCATCTTTGAAATCCGGACAAGGGAATTGGTTGAAGGAAGAAAAGTCAAAAGTAAGTTCCACATGAAAAGATCAAGCCAATTTTAATTAGGCTTGGTCTTTTTGTCATCATCCGGTATATCCAAGAAAATTATAAGGAAGGAACCTTAAATAACGGAGGGTAGAAGAAGTGTTATTAAAGATGCTGCAGCTTTCTGAATTGGTTGGGACTGATCTGTTCAAGCTTTCTAAAGACGGAGCTGAAATAGTTAGCATCTTCAAAACCGGCCATCAGAGCAATTTCTTTTATTTGTATATGAGGATTTTGCAACAGGAGTTCCTTGCTTTTCTTTATACGAACGGAATTGATATATTGAAAAATTCTTATATTCGTTGTTCTTTTAAAAACCGTACATAAGTGCTGTGGTGTGACGCCAATGACATCAGCCATATCCTCTAGCGTGAGAGGTTTATCAAAGTTTTGTTCAATATAATTGAATAATGGTTTGAGTCTGAAATATTGGTTGGATGCACTATGATTTGGATTGATCGAAGCGTATTGCACAATGTTTGTAAGAAGCGAGTATATGATGCTGGAGTATTTGATGCTAATTAAAGTATAGTCCAATTCGTCGGCGTCCAATAAGCTTCGAAATATGGAAAGAAAAATATCGGGTCTGGATAAATACAAAGCTCCGGCTGTTTTGATCCCGGCCGCATGTTTCAGAAAATGTTCTACTTGATGACCGTCGAAGACAATCCAATCCACAATCCAGGTTGGACTGATGGCATAATACTCACTGGGTATCCCTTTAAAAAGGAGCATAGCCGTACCTTCTTTAACTCGAAAGGTTTTTCCATCCGTGAGCAATTCGCCTTCGCCTTTAACGCATTGAATCCACTGGTAGAAGTATCCATTTGGCTGCACGATATGTTCCTGATCCCAATCACATGCCGCATCGATAAGATAAAACGGAAGTTGTTTATCAGATTCTGTTACGACAGGGAAAAGTCTTTTCATTGTATCACCTTAATATTTTAATGTTCTGCTTAAGATCGTCAGATTGATGAGTGTTTTTGAGTGGTTGTATAATTAAATATAACAATATACAAAGGATAGTACCAGAGTGAAAATGTAAAATTCGGCAAAGGCAGTGATGGAAATGATATACAGAGTTGAGACAAAAATGATGGATGGCTGGGAGTTTACATTAAAAAAGCCGGAAGATCAAAACTTCAAGCCAGTTAAGCTTCCTCACGATTGGGCCATTCATGCTCCAATCAATAAAGACATGAGGCAGGGAGCGGATCAAGGATTTAGAGACCGTTGGGGGATCGGGTGGTACAGACGAAATCTTGGTTTTGAAGAGATCAAAGCGGATTATGTTTACCAGCTGCAATTTGACGGCGTTTATGAGAACAGTACGGTATGGGTGAATGGTGAAGAAGTTGGCGGCCAGAAGTACGGTTACTCCAGATTTACGCTGGATATTACAAACTTCATTCATGAAGGAGACAATCAGATCCTGGTCAAGGTGGACAACACTTCTTTTCCCGCAGACAGATGGTATTCCGGGGCAGGGATATACAGAACCGTCAAGTTGCTTGAATTATATAAGAGTCACCTCAATCCGGAAGACATTCAAGTGAAAACCGCCATTCAGGGCAATACCGGCGTTATTACCATTATGACCGGAGTCTCCTCCTTGGTAAAAGCATGTATATTGGATGAAAATGCGCGTTANAATACCGGCGTTATTACCATTATGACCGGAGTCTCCTCCTTGGTAAAAGCATGTATATTGGATGAAAATGCGCGTTATACGGGTGAATCTGAAGACGGAATGATCTGTATCGAAATGCCCAATGTAAAGTTATGGTGTCCTGAACAGCCTCATTTGTATTCATTGGAATTGTCCCTTTATGAAGGGGATGAAATCGTCGACACGGTTGGACTCAGAATTGGTATCAGAGAAATCAACATGGTTCCCGGTAAAGGGATGTTTCTCAATGGCAAAATGACAAAGGTAAAGGGGCTATGTATCCACCAGGACGCAGGCTGTCTGGGAATTGCCGTACCGCCGGAAATCTGGAGAGAGCGGCTTGCAAAGTTTAAAGAAATTGGATGCAATGCCGTTCGTACGTCACACCACATCTTTGCATCGGAATTCCTGGATCTATGTGATGAAATGGGATTTCTTGTCTATGAGGAACCGTTTGACAAATGGACAGG
>NZ_JAEMXM010000050.1 GCF_016482785.1 Paenibacillus alkalitolerans
TGCCTCTTGCGGACCGAGGGGCGACAGCCCCGATGCGTGAACACAATGTTAGCTGATGATGCTGGCATCTTCGAATAATCTTACATCCCAATTTTCTATTGCTGTCCTTACCTTATCCGCTGTCTGTTCGACAAACTCTTCAACTAATAATTTGGTTATGTATCGAGGCTCAATTCCTGGCTTACTTGTTATAAGATCAAACCAATGAATTGTTCTTAATCTCCAATAATTGATCTCTTCTTCAGTAAGTAAAGGAGTCATGCTGTATATCTTTGTGTGTATTAAGCCATTCCATACTTTATCTTTCCATTCTTTCGTTTCATATAAATAGAAATCCACTTCATCAGTTTCCATCAATATGTTTTTCTAATTTCTTCTTTAGTTAAGTCATTTTTTGATACTTCGTCTTGGTATCTAGAGTAAAGACTTTGTACCCAATAATAATCAGTTAGTACATGAGCAAAATAACCTCTTACAAACCATTTCCAATCCGGATCTATATCCTGACTAATTAATTCTTTATAACGGCTTTCTAATAAAAAAGGTTCGGTTTGTTCACCACCAAAATGAGTTTTAATCTTATCATCCCGACTAGTGTTATTTCTCATGTGAATTGAATCTGGAGCAATGCTGCCTAGTAAGAACGTATTAGGAATGTTCTGACTTTCAAAGTATTTAACCGCTATAGCTAGGTGAACCATAGGTAATGGCATTTTCTTCTTCCTTTCTATCAGCAATTTCAGCTAACGTCTCTTGCATTCACGAACCTCACCGGCTTAGATAGCTCTTATCTTAACCGGTGCAAGGTTGTCCGCTGCCTCAACTTCCCCGAAAATGCTTCTCGCGGACCGAGGGACAGCGTAGCTGGACCGATGCGTGAATGTGGTGTTATCAGATGTCATATGCCTTCCTGAAATTTCTCACAAAAAAGCTTTATTGTTTCTTATCCACTCAACTAAGTTATCAAAAATATTAAGTGCTTCTTCGTTCGTCATACTATTTACAGTTAGAGACTCATTAAGTATTTTTTCAATATTTTCTTGTATTGAAGTAGCTTCAATAAATGTCACATAATTATTCCTAAGGGTTGACATGTATTTAAAATAGCGCATTAAAGGATCTATAAAATCCAAATGCAACTCGAAATTCTTTCTAATGTTTATCGAATCATTCTCTTTGCGCCTTCTTAATTCTTCTCTGTTATCAATTGTAAGAATTATGTACTTATCGGGCAGTCCAAAATACCCTGATGCTAATTTACTTCTGTAAGACTCACGAATGTTATCTAATGTATTCCAACCGGAAAAATTAAAACACCATCTATACCAAAGAGCATGTAATATATCGCCGTCTAGGATAATCAAGTTATGTTTTAAAACTTTATTGCATGCTATTGACCATCTCTGGACCTGTTTATCTAAATACCAATTTGTTACAGAGTCATTAGCTGTTCTCTTTCCAAATAATTTATTTACTTCTTCAATAACAAAAGCGTTATGATCATCCGAGAGTTTCTTACTTGTTGTAGTTTTCCCCACAGCGCTGGCACCTTCGAGGCAAATTATAGGCATCGAATCCCCCTGTTTTTGAACTTGCATTTGATTTCTGATAACGTCTCTTGCATTCACGAACCCTCACCGGCTTAAGGCCCTTAGGGCCGGGCGCGATGCGCTTAGTCGGTGCAGGGTTGTCCGCTGAATCGACTTCTCCGAAATGCCTCTTGCGGACCAAGGGACGGCGAATGCCGGTCCGATGCGTGAATGCGGTGTTATAAGATTTTGGCGCCATCCCTGAANCCGAAATGCCTCTTGCGGACCAAGGGACGGCGAATGCCGGTCCGATGCGTGAATGCGGTGTTATAAGATTTTGGCGCCATCCCTGAAATACATTCAAAAAAATATCGTTTATCTTTTTATATATGGATAACCGCTATTCCAAAATAATTCATCATCAGTACTATAATGCATTTTTTCTATTGTCGTACCATGTTTGTTTAGATAATGTCTTATAATCCGGGAGCCAATCTCATAGGCTCTCAGTCCTATATTATTTATATATCCTTCTATTCCTTCTGCTTCTAAATCTACAGTGTTCCAAAAATCAACTTCTTGTTGTTCTGTTACCTCAGGTGCATGAATATTAGGATGAGAAAATAAAAGCTCAGGAAAAACGTTTGCTAAGCCTTCAAAAATGAGATAGTCACGTACTTTGTATTGAACAGCCTCGCCGAAACCAAATTCAGTCTCTGTTGGTTTTTGTACTAAACGAACAGTATGGCTATACTCATGTGCAATATTTCTTTGTAAACGAACAGGAGATAATTCGTCAATCCGGATCGCCAATAATATATTGCCGGGTGAATAACACGCTCCTCCACCTTTCGACTCTATTGCAGGTATAATATGTAAATTGACTTCTCCAACTGAACAAGGAAGTAAGGCGGAGACTTTTTTGACTGTTTCATGAGCAATATGAGACAAATCAAATTCTATCAGTCTTTGAAAAAGTTGATCCCGGTTTTGTATAGATACAAACGGAATACTTGCATTTTTTATACTGCCTTTGATCATCCATTTATGTGGTTGATCATAGGAAAGTTCCTCGATTAAACTATTTAAATACTCTGTATAGTCAAAATCATTGAGATTTATTAAGTCTGGGATGTAATTGTTTACAGTAATATTCATCAAACCACCTCTTTTTTGTTTTTATTTTTTTGCGCCAATTTCTTATAACGTCTCTTGCATTCACGAACCCTCCCCGACTTAAGCGAACGTAGTGAGCGGCCGCGATGCGGTTAGTCGGTGCAGGGTTGTCCGCTGAATCTACTCCTTTGAAAACTCATCTTGCGGACCGAGGGCTGTAAGCCCGAAGCGTGAGTGTGGTGTTATAGGAAGTTACCGCCTTCTTTGAGTTTGCTTACTCATAATACTTGCTTCAGCGGTGCCAATTGGATATACTGATATTTCTCTGTCAATGATCGTATCCTCAGGTAGAAATAATCTCGAACCTTCATCCATCAGCTTTTGTATTGTTACTTTCCTTGATATCCCCTTCTTTACTTGATCCTTACTCATTGTTATGATCCCAGATACCCCGTCTAATTTAATATCACGAATAAAAGATCTCAAACGAGCTTGGAAAATTACAATATGATATACATTACCGGCTCGTGGACTTCCTTCAGGATGAGTCATCTCGAAAATTCCCACAGGCTTAATATCATCTTTGATTTCTATCGTCCTTATGTTACGATTAACAGGAATATAGACCGGCTCAAAGAAAGAATCCTCATAAAGAATTTCGACACCTATTTCTTCCCGTGCTTCTCTCCTGCCGCAAGTTAGTAGGTCTTCATCCTTCTCCAAATGTCCTCCTATACCAGCGTAAAATATCTCGGCTGATCCCAACCTATGTCTACCGGGTAGAAAAAATATGAATTCTTGATTCTGATCCAATAATGCTAATCCGACTCCGACTTCTGCATTCTTTGGAATGTAATTTAGAATAGTACTCAATTGTTCGCATCCCTAATCTTATTAATATTGTTGGCTGTTTTCTGATATTTGCGGTAATTTCCTATAACGTCTCTCGCATTCACGAACCCCCACTGGCTTAGATAG
>NZ_JAEMXM010000051.1 GCF_016482785.1 Paenibacillus alkalitolerans
AACGTCTCTTGCATTCACGAACCCTCACCGACTTAAGCCCCATTGGGGCGGCCGCGACGCGGTTAGTCGGTGCAGGGTTGTCCGCTGAATCCGCTTCTCCGAAAATTCTTCTTGCGGACCGAGGGACGGCGTAAGCCGGCCCGACGCGTGAATGCGGTGTTATCCGAAGGATCTGACATCTTCGAGTTGCTTACTTCCTTCCTCCATGACCAACCGATAACGCTTGCCTTTCATTACCGATTTACCCATCTCTTCCTTACTATTGCTTCTTTGATTAACTCGCAATTTTGCTTCTGCTTCACTGCTTAGCCCGCAATTCGTCTTTTACTTCTGCTTCTCTGCTTCTCCCGCAACTCGTCTTTTACTTCTGCTTCTCTGCTTTGGCCTACAACTCATCTTTTACCCCTGCTTCTCTGCTTAGCCCACAACTCGTCTTTTATTTCTGCTTGAATTTGATTATTGCATGCACCAAAATTCATCTACCGACAATTAACCACTAATTTTTCTTTTACTTTATTTTTTCAGATCTTTCAGATAACGTTCTTGCATTCACGAACCCTCACCACCTTAAGGGGGACTGGGAGGCTTAGATAGCTCCTATCTTAGCCTCCCAGTTCACCGGCCGCGATGCGGTTAGGTGGTGCAGGGTTGTCCGCAGCTCCCGCTTCCCCGAGATCACTTCTGCGGACCGAGGGCGTAAGCCCGATGCGTGAATGCGGTGTTAGATGAAGTAATATGCCTTCTTCGAATCCACCCTCCTATAAATTAATAAGGANAGCTCCCGCTTCCCCGAGATCACTTCTGCGGACCGAGGGCGTAAGCCCGATGCGTGAATGCGGTGTTAGATGAAGTAATATGCCTTCTTCGAATCCACCCTCCTATAAATTAATAAGGAATTCCTCAAGTATTCTTAATGGTTTCAACGAGTCCTCATATATCTCACTAGTTATTGCAATAACCATACTCAATCTAGGTATTACACATATATATTGACCACCAAACCCCAAAGCAAAAATCATTTCTGTCCTACTTGTTTCTGCAGTGTTCATATTTAGGTTTCTTACCCACCAATGGTAAGCATAATAACCAATAGATTCATAAGTTAAATAATAAGGTTGTGTAGATTTCTTCAACCAGTCTGATGAAACAATACGGCTGTTTTTCCAGTCTCCCTCATGCAAAAACAAAGTCCCTATCTTTAACATATCAATAGTGGTCATAGTCAAGCCGTCTGCACCTCGGTTAATACCTTTACTGTCTTCGAACCAATTCGTTTTCGTGATTCCTAAAGGTCTGAACAGATGAAGATTTGCAAACTCTATAGCTTTCATTCCTGTAGTCTTCTGCAAGATCGCTGTTAACACGTGCGAACAACCAGAATTGTAATTCATTTTTACCCCTCGGTTATCTTGGAGATCTCTCTCAAACACATATTTTACAATGTCTGAACTAAATACCATTGGGGCGAAACAATTCCATTCACCGAATTCTGGCCAGTCAAATCCCGCCGACATTGTAAGCAAATCTTCAATAGTGATGTATCGTTTTCTAGTATCTTCTAGCCTATTGATTTCTGGAAAATAACTACAAACTGGTTCTGAAATACTTTTTATATATCCCTTATCAAGTGCAATACCAATAAGTATTGATAAAATACTTTTAGTGCACGAATTGATTTTTTGAGGATTAATTTCTATTTTTCTATTTTTGTAATATTCAAAGACTAAGCTATCTTCCCTCATAATTAGACAGCTTTTAATCTTTACTTTTTTTATTGCTCGTTCAAATTCATTAGGTATATTTGAATTCATTCTCTCATCCTTATTTGCATATTATTTCATCTAACGTTGTAGCATTCACGACGCCTTTCTGACTTAAAGTGAATTCTGACCATTAGATAGCTCTTATCTTATGGTCAGGGTTCACTGGGCGCGATGCGCTTAGTCAGAAAGGATGTGGTGAATTGCCTTCCAGTCGTATCCCTTACGACTGGGGCTGAACCCGAGGGGCGTATGCCCCGATACGTGAATGCGGTGTTAAGTGATGTTCCGCACTTCTTCGATTATGCTTGATCAAGCTTTTTGTGGAGTTCTCTCTTGTTAATAGGATGATAGGTAAGCAATTTACCATTATAAATCACATTAAATGTTCCATATGCAGATGCAGCAAACTGTGCTGCATTCGAATTATCAATATCTATTACTTTTGAATTAATACCTCTTTCTGCTGCAACTTCTAATATTGTTTCGACAGCATCGTGTATATAAGGACATTGATCTGATTTCAGTATTGTTATTCCATCGCGATATTTACTTGCTCGTTCTTCCCAACCATGATTAAATTTGGGAATAACTTGATGATCATTAAATTTCTTTACTATTAGTTCAAAACACGGTGGTGCTTGTTCAACAGATTCAAATCCGTTTTTAATGAAAAAATCTTTATCTGCTAACCAAGTTTGGCTACTTGCTACCATAGCTACTCCTGATTTGTTATGTAATTTTGCGTCTTCAATACAGTCCAACAATAGTTTCGAACCATAACCCTTCCCTTTTGCTTTTCCTACAATCCACATACAATGAATAAGCAGATAATTGGAACCCTTAACGCCTCGCCAACTATTTTCAATTGGTATATATTCGATAAATCCTTTTGGATGTCCGTTGTCTTCGAGCACTTTAAGCTTTAATCCATCCTGAAATCTATTGAGAAGCCATGTAAGTTTACTTTGATAGCCTTCTGATTTCGGTTTGCTTCTCATACAAAAAAATCCTTTTTCTTGTATGTTTTCCGAAGTAATATCTACTACCTCGATCATGCTCTCATCTCCAATCTTTTGCGGAATTTCACTTAACGTCTCTCGCATTCACGAACCCCGTAGGGGTTGTCCGC
>NZ_JAEMXM010000052.1 GCF_016482785.1 Paenibacillus alkalitolerans
CACGGGACTCACCGACCTAAACATACAGGCTCGCTTATGGCTGGATACGGTCGCGAATGTCCGCATTCATGGCACCACGCATGAGGTGCCGATGAAGCGCCTCCAGCAAGAACGGCTGCAGTCCTTTAATTTGATCCCCTTTGAGGAAGTGGAACGGCACGCTCGGAAAGTATCCGCAGACTCGCTCATTTCCTATGAGGCGAATCGGTACTCAGTTCCTTGGCGCTACGTCGGACAGACTGTGTATCTGCAAGATGAGCAGAACGGATGCATCCGCATTTACGCCGGCAACGAGTGTATTGTCGAACACGAGAAAGCGACTGGGCGCCATCAGCTCATCATGAACCGCAAACACATGGAGGGCATCCGTTCAGCCGGCGGCAAACCCACACAGGCTCCCATGCCTCGTCTGGTGCAACAGGAGTCACCGCAGGTCGTGGAACGAGAACTCTCGGTCTATGAACAATTTCTCGAGGAGGCGGTGCTGCAATGATCGTTGTCCAAGAACGCCTGCAAGAAGCCTTTCAGCAGTTCGGATGGAGCCGCATTCCGGAGATTCTTCATACGCATGCGGAGGAAGCCGCCAAGCACAACAGCTCGTATCTGGAGTTTCTCGACAAGCTGCTGCAGGAAGAGATTGTCGCCAAACGGGAGCGCTTTGTCCGCATGAAGACACGGATGGCCCATCTGCCGTACCACAAGACACTCGATCAGTTCGACTTCAGTTTCCAACCGTCGATCGAGGAACGTCGCATTCGCGACTTGGCCACGCTCCGCTTCGTGGAGCATCAGGAGAATCTCATCTTTCTCGGTCCGCCCGGCGTCGGGAAGACCCACTTGGCCGTCGCGCTGGCGCTTGAAGCCATCAAGCAACGGTATACGGTGTACTTCACAACCGCGCATGTTCTGGTGCAAATGCTGCAGCAGGCCCATCATAGCAATACCGTCGCCCAGAAGATGAAGGCGCTGACCAAGCCCAATCTGCTCATCATCGATGAGATCGGCTACCGCAGAATGGACGATACGGCCGCTCACTTCTTCTTTCAGATTGTGGCCGAGCGGTATGAAACCGGCTCGATCATCCTCACCTCTAACAAATCGTATGGCTCTTGGGGAGAGATCTTTGGTGATTCCGTCTTGGCCACGGCCATCCTGGATCGCTTGCTTCACCACTCCAGCACCATTAACATCAAGGGTGAGAGCTACCGGATTAAAGAGAAGAAGAAAGCCGGATTCTTCCGCCCCGAATCCGAGGAAGAGAAGGGACAGAAGATGGAATAATCTGGGCGATCGCCGCCCCCCTAGGGGGGCCTTACCTTTACCCCTTATGGGGAAAATTCGAGTGCATATATTGAGGAATTTTCATTTGCAGTTGACAGTTATAAGAAGTAGCCGCTTCTATGAGTTACTCTCAATTTCCTTTAGTTGTTTATTTATATATTTCCATGCAGTGTCAAAGTCCTTAAACACCCATTCAATACTATCAATTGGTTCTTTACTATGTGTTCCAAGAAGTAATGTTCTTAACGCCTCTTCACAACCTGAACCAACAATTACGGCCACTGGGAAAGGTTCATCAGCATACTTATCAGAACCAATATTAAAAATGATATCTAGCCTGTCTCCCCACTCATATTCTAACTCCTGTAATTCAATAATTACTGCACTTGGTTCCCACGCCTCAATAGCTGCTTTTCCCATTGCACTCATATATGTAGCATCTGAATTCCCAGTTGAACCAAATTCGTATTTTCCTGAGTACTTAATCATTAACACTTCTTTATAATTAAAAACATCCGATGCTCCAAGATAATAATTAACTTTTATATCACTCATTTCGAATAATTCTACCTTCTGTAGTTGTTTCAATTAGATACCTCCAGGGATATTACTAATAAACCACTTACGTCCCGTGTAATTTTAGTTTTTTCAGTTCTCGGCTATTTCTTATAACGTCTCTCGCATTCACGAACCCCGTAGGGGTTGTCCGC
>NZ_JAEMXM010000053.1 GCF_016482785.1 Paenibacillus alkalitolerans
TTTCAAAGAGGTCGCTGACATCTGATAACAATGCATTCACGCTGCGGGCCAACAAGCTTCCCTTGGTCGCCAGAGGGATTTCGAAGAAGTTGATTCAGGCGACAACCCTGCACGACTAAGCCATCGCGCCTGTCCCTACGGGGCTTTAGAGGGTTCGTGAATGCAAGAGACGTTATCTGAAACCGCCCAAAAACATGGAAAGATCTTATCATAAGGTGGTGAATTATGCTTATACGGGAAGCTTGCATTGATGATGTTGAAGGGATTGCATTTGTTCATTTGGAAAGCTGGAAATCTACTTATAAAGAGCTCATTTCCGATTCATATTTATCAAATATTACATTAGAGAAGCGAATACGTAATTGGATATGGACATTCAATAATTTAAACCAAGATGAGACGATTTTTGTGGCGGAGGACTCCAATAAAGGGGTCATTGGTTTTTCAAACGTAGGGAAAAATCGTAATAGTGAGTTTGAACATGATGGAGAGTTATATTCTCTATATCTCTTGAAGGATTATCATGGTCAAGGGATTGGTCAATTATTATTTGATAGGGCGGTAGTATCGCTTAAAGGAAAGGGATGTAGATCATTAATGTTATGGGTGTTGGAGGGTAATCCAACACTAGGTTTTTATATAAAGAACGGTGGGGAGATAGTTGGAAGAAAGAACGTATTAATTGGTGATGACAATCTTGTTGAAATCGCCATAGGTTGGAAGGATATAAGTAATTTTTGTGAGTATTTCAAAGAAGTGGGCGGCATCAGATAACACCGCATTCACGCATCGGGGCTGACGCCCCTCGGTCCGCAAGAAGCATTTTCGGGGAAGCTATTCAGCGGACAACCCTGCACCGGCTAAGATAGGAGCTATCTAAGCCGGTGAGGGTTCGTGAATGCAAAGACGTTAGATGAAATCCCCTTAAAACCGAAAAACTAATAATCAACAGAGCCATTTTGGTCTATAATGGTTACATACATTTATTGCAAAGAGGGTAATCCGATGATGCGTAGTGATGTTGAACGCATATTAAAGGNAGACGTTAGATGAAATCCCCTTAAAACCGAAAAACTAATAATCAACAGAGCCATTTTGGTCTATAATGGTTACATACATTTATTGCAAAGAGGGTAATCCGATGATGCGTAGTGATGTTGAACGCATATTAAAGGAACAAAAAGCTTTCTTAAAGGAAAAATATTACGTGAAAAGGATCGGAATATTTGGTTCCTATGTACGTGATGAGCAGTCGGAAGAAAGCGATATTGATTTATTGGTGGAGTTTTCAAAACCAGTTGGGTTTGAATTTTTTGATCTAAAGGATTATTTAGAGGAACTCCTAAAAAAACCAATTGATTTAGTAACTGTGAACGCATTAAAACCATTGATTCGTGATGAGATTATGGCTGAGGTGCAGTTTCAATGAACAAAAGAAAATTGTTACCACTGAGAGATATTTTAGAATCAATCGAGCGTATAGAAACTTACACCAAGGGAGTCAGTTATGACTCCTTTTGTCATAACCAGATGATGGTTGATGCCGTTATAAGAAATCTTGAGGTAATAGGCGAAGCTGCAGGGAATGTTCCGGAAGAAATTCGGATTAAGTACCCGGAAATCCCTTGGAGGAAAATGATTGCACTGAGGAATGTGCTGATACATGAATATTTTGGGGTAGATGAATCGATTGTATGGGAAGTGGCGACAACAAACCTAAAAGAAGTAAAACCAGGTATTCTGAGGGTTATTCAAGAAGAAGGGGACTTCATCTAACACCACATTCACGCTACGGGCCGTCCCACGCCGTCCCTTGGTCCGCAAGAGGTATTTCGAGGAAGTGAATTCAGCGGACAACCCTGCACCGACTAACCGCATCGCGGCC
>NZ_JAEMXM010000054.1 GCF_016482785.1 Paenibacillus alkalitolerans
TCACTTGTCTTTTCGTTACTCATACCGGCATTCTCACTTGTGTACAGTCCACACGTCCTTCCGGTCGTGCTTCAACCCGGTACACAACGCTCCCCTACCCAAGTGACGTCCTCACTTCATCTTCGAAGTGTTGTTTAGCCCCTGGAAGCATTTAGCCAGAATCTTGAACGACCTTAGAGGTCGATTCTGGCGAATGTTCCAGGCCCAAACCCTTCGCTCATGAAGTGAAGACGTCACGAGCCATAGCTTCGGTGGTGTGTTTAGCCCCGTTACATTTTCGGCGCAGAGTCACTCGACCAGTGAGCTATTACGCACTCTTTCAATGGTGGCTGCTTCTAAGCCAACATCCTGGTTGTCTGTGCAACTCCACATCCTTTCCCACTGAACACACACTTGGGGACCTTAGCTGATGATCTGGGCTGTTTCCCTTTTGACGATGGATCTTAGCACTCACCGTCTGACTCCCGGATACTAGTACGCGGCATTCGGAGTTTGACTGGACTTGGTAACCCTTGGCGGGCCCCGCACCCAATCAGTGCTCTACCTCCGCAACTATTCATCCGAGGCTAGCCCTAAAGCTATTTCGGGGAGAACCAGCTATCTCCGAGTTCGATTGGAATTTCTCCCCTACCCCCACGTCATCCCCGAGCTTTTCAACGCTCGTGGGTTCGGGCCTCCAGTGAGTGTTACCTCACCTTCACCCTGCACAGGGGTAGATCACCCGGTTTCGGGTCTACGCCCACGTACTCATGCGCCCTATTCAGACTCGCTTTCGCTGCGGCTTCGGCTCTTCACCTTAACCTTGCACGTGAACGTAACTCGCCGGTTCATTCTACAAAAGGCACGCCATCACCCATAAACAGGGCTCTGACTTCTTGTAAGCGCACGGTTTCAGGTTCTGTTTCACTCCCCTTCCGGGGTGCTTTTCACCTTTCCCTCACGGTACTGCTTCGCTATCGGTCGCTAGGTAGTATTTAGCCTTAGCAGATGGTCCTGCCGGATTCCCACGGGGTTTCACGTGCCCCGCGGTACTCGGGATCCGTCTGGCTCAAGCAAGATTTTGCGTACAGGGCTGTTACCTGCTATGGCCGGCCTTTCCAGACCGTTCGACTCCCCTGCTCTTTGCCGTTTGACGTCCCACGACCCCTAGGGAATAAATTCCCTTAGTTTTGGCTCTTCCGCGTTCGCTCGCCGCTACTGACGGAATCACTATTGTTTTCTTTTCCTCAGGGTACTTAGATGTTTCAGTTCCCCTGGTCTGCCTCACCGCACCTATGGATTCAGTACGTTGTGCATGGCGTCTACACCATGCGGGTTTCCCCATTCGGACATCCCCGGATCAAAAGCCTGCTTACGGCTCCCCGAGGCATGTCGTCGTTCGCCACGTCCTTCGTCGGCTCCTAGCGCCTAGGCATCCTCCGTGCGCTCTTTCTAGCTTATCCATGCGCTCATGGATTTGTGCCGCTCGCTCCTTGAGTCCCGCCTTCACCTGTCAACAGGTGGCCGTCGGGCCTCAAAAGTCGCTCCCGTCACAAACCATTCGCTCATTGCTTAAAGATTAATTCAAAGCATTAACGCTTTGCGCGGAATGATGTTTCGGTTCTCATGCTGATTTTGCATCGGACGTTTCCGCAAGGAAATGTCCTGCAAAACAGCGGTTTCGCTATCCAGTTTTCAAGGAACAACTCCGCTCGATCAAATCGGCGGAAGATCATCTTAGCACAGTTCCGGCCATCGATTCAACAGCAACTGCTGCCAACCGTTCCGGCTTATGCCAAGCGTTGAAGATGCAATTACTTGCACCCTCAAAACTGACAACGAGTTCGTGCATACGCTG
>NZ_JAEMXM010000055.1 GCF_016482785.1 Paenibacillus alkalitolerans
TAGATGGAGTTGGACGTGCTCTTCAACGTTGCAACTTTGTCGGCGAACGTAGCAGGGATGAAGGTTGTTTCTTTCGTATCCGGGTTGTAAAGAACGCCGGTTGCATTGTTTCCGAACGCATTGTCAGCATTGATGGTACGCGCGACATACGTGCTGCCGAAGTCTTTCACGACAACCGTCTTGTTATTGCCCGCTGCCGAAACAGTGAAGTCAACTGCAGGAGCCGCGGATTTACCGCCAAGCGCAGCGATTGCGTCCGTTACCGGTTTCGCAGCGTCGCCTGTCAAAGCTTTGATCTCAACTTTGATGCTCAAGTTAGCTAGATCAACGCCGAGATCTTTCGCCAACGCTTCGAAGTCTAGAGCAGACAACGGAAGAGTGTAGGAACCTGTTTTGTTCTTAATTACGATTGCTGCGCCTGCTTTCTTCGCAGCTTCTGCAAGCGCGGAAGCCGGAAGCGTAGCGGAGTCGCCGGTGATTTCGATCTCTACCGTAGTCTTGTTAGCGAATGCAGCAGTCAATGCGCTTGCGCTTACTGCGCCGTTGCTGTCAGCAAGACCGGTCGATGAAACGTAACCACCGCTGTTGCTGGAGCTCTTAGTGACGGTGACTTCAACGGATGCGATCGCATTGTCATAAAGAGCGTATACTTTGGTTTTCCCTACTCCGACGGCTTTGATTACACCGTTATCGCTTACCGTGGCAACTTTGGAATCCAAAGATACGAAATAGGCGTCAGTTGGATCAACAGTAACAACCTCGCCGTCCGAATAAGCCGCCGTAAGCTGCGTTTGCGCTTCTCTTCCGACCTTCAAAGCGTACTCTTTCTCGCTGAACGCAAGTTTAGGAGTTACATACACTTCAAGGTAGTCGTCAAGTCCGCCGTATGTTGCTTTTACGACAGTGTAGCCTTCGGAAACGGTTTGGAACGTATTCGCTTCTTTATCATACGTTACAATGGACTTGTCTTCGGACCAGATGTCAGCGGAGTCTGAAATATCAACGAGGTTTCCGTCCGAATATTCCGCGTATACGGAATATGCCACTGTAGAACCATACGTTGCAGTGAAAACGCCTGGATTAAAGATCTCGTCATCGTATTCCGCCTTGAAGTTGATCCGGTACAACTTTACCTGTTGCGGATCTGGATCCGGGATGTCGTAAAAGAAATCATAGACGGTATCGGTTACCGGTTCGTACATGTTGACATAGGAATATGTACCGATTCGCTTCTTGAACTTATACACTTTCGTTCCGTTTGCCAGTTCTTCAACGTAGGTTGCGTCAACCACCGTCTTCAAACCTTCGGTTCCTCCAGTGTAAATGCTAAGCGTTACCGTACCGTCTTCCAGGACATCATTAGGTCCGATGTATACGTTACCGGATACGGTTTCACCGTCGTAGGAGACGTTGGTGAAATAAGCTGCCGCCGCGACTACAGGAAGCAATAATGAAACTATCAACAGGGCGACTAATGATTGAGATACTTTGCTGGTTAGATTACGGTTTAACAAACTTTTGTTCCTCCCATGAGACATGCTGTTTTTATGTTTTAGTTTGAGCAATGTTGTTCACCTCCCATCGGCTCTGGGTATATATAGCTAGGCTTGAAGGCCGTGCTATCGGTCTAATGAAGGAGAAGGCATAAAGCTATGGAAATAATTTTAAGACTATAGAAATGGGGAAATGTCGATACTAATTCTATCACGTGATTAATAATTTGCATAGTAAAAAAGTCCTCATATAGATATTTTTTACTAGGCAAAAGGTGGATGATCGCACAAAAAAAATGGAGCCACCCGAAGGTGACTCCATTATGTCGTACTAGGATTA
>NZ_JAEMXM010000056.1 GCF_016482785.1 Paenibacillus alkalitolerans
TATACAGCAGGGTGCAAATGATGTTGTTCAAAGCAAAGCAGTCCGCCCAGAAAGAGTTTGAAGAAGCTTTAAGGAAGAAGGGAATTACGGCGAAGCATCTTCTGAAATTAAGAAGTCGTTCGAAGTTCACTCATTCTTTGCAGACGAGCCGGCACTTCGTCGCTTGCACGGCGGCAAATATCGTATATGACACACGCGGCTTTTTAAACAGATTTTCTGCTCGGAGCAACAGAGAGGAACTTCAAGGGGTATAGAAGCGGTTCCGCCAAGATGTTAACGAAACTACACGTTAAGCGTCGATCATGTCGCTTGGCGTTTTTTCGTACTCTAATATCGATGTAACGGAATCCCCAACGCCCTGGCAAAAACATTCCCCGAGCCGGCGGGAATCACAAAAAAGAATGCCCCTCACAATCTGTCCTTACAGTCATAATCTCCGGATCAGTGCCTGAATACAGTTAATCAATTCGCGCATAATAGGTTTCAGAGAATTGTCAGCGGAGGAAACTTTGTGCATAAGAACGTATTAATCCTATCGGAAGCGTTCGGCAGCGGCCATACAAAAGCAGCGGAGGCATTGGCTGAAGGCGTTTCACTTCAGGAACCGTTAATCCAAACGCAAATCATCGAAATCGGAAAAATGCTTCACCCGGTCAAAAGTGAATTCATTCTCCGCACTTATAAGCAAATCATCGCGTCTTGTCCTTATGTATGGAAAAAAATATATCATCATCTGACAAAACAAAATGACACGGTTCCTCACTGGTTGCAGTTTACGATTTACCAGTTGGTTCACCGCAATATTGAAACGGTCCTGGAACAAATCAAGCCTGATTTGGTGATCTGTACGCATTATTTCAGCAGTTCATCGTTATCTCGGCTAAAAAAAATGGGGTATCCGGTGAGCTTATGTACGGTTATTACCGATTTTCACGCACACCGGGTGTGGGCTCAACCCGAAGTGGATCTCTATATTGTAGCGAATGATGAAGTATGTGGGCAATTAGTACAAATGGGAATTCCAAAACATAGGATATCAGTTTCCGGAATTCCAGTAACATCAAAGTTTTGGATGAAACGCAGCAAGCAAGAGGCAAGAAGAAAACTGAATTTGAAAAACATGCCTACCGTTTTGGTGATGGGAGGGGGACTCGGATTAGGAGGGATCGGCCATCTGGTTCATTGGTTAATGAAGTGGAAAGAAATCATCCAGATAATTATTTGTACCGGACACAACGATTCGCTCAGGATTTCGTTTGAGCGCGATAAACATCTTCGACACCCCCATATCGTTACTGTCGGATTTGTCGACAACATCGATGAATTACTGGATGCAGCGGACGTGCTGATCACGAAACCGGGCGGATTAACATCCTTCGAAGCATTGAGTAAAGGAGTTCCGATGCTTATTTATCAGCCGATTCCGGGGCATGAGGAATACAATTGCAATTATCTGGTGCAGAACCAGCTGGCCATTCGAATCAATAACCGGCAAGAAACGGATCGTTGGATCGAAAAGCTGCTGTTCTTTCCCGAAGCGTTCGAACGTTTATCTCAAAACATTGAACAGTTTCAACAAAAGATAGATCCGCAAGCCGGAGTGAAAGCAGTTATAGACCTTCTCACCCAATAATGAAACCACAATATTCGGAGAGGACATATGTACATGTATAACAATTCCAACGAACGTACATACTATAGCCGCGCCCGGGATATGAAACTGTTTTACCGTTTGTGGGAACCCGCTCACCCTAAAGGATTGATGCTTTTCCTTCATGGCGCCGGGGAACATTCC
>NZ_JAEMXM010000058.1 GCF_016482785.1 Paenibacillus alkalitolerans
CTCTAAAGCCCCTTAATCGTATTGGAGTCATCGTAGTGAATTAATGTACACTAATGATGAGGGGGACAAGAGCCATGAAAACTAACACACTTTATGATGAACAGCGGATAAAAGTGGCGCAAGAAGCACTCAGTGGGACAAAGATATCCTTTCTCGCTCGTAAATATTCGGTATCGCCCAGAACCATACGCAGTTGGGTAAAGATGTACAAAGAACGATTCGGTGATGAGGCGGTTCCTTCGGTTAGTCAGAGAATCTGATTCGAAGCGTCTTCAGGAATTAGAAGATAAATACGAGAAAGCCATAAAACTGCTTGGTGAAAAGGATCTTCAGATCGAACTGCTGCAAGAACTGTTAAAAAAGAGCAACCCCGCTTACAAGACAAAATTGAAATAGCCGACAAGTACATTAAGCGGGGTTACGCGGCAGCTCTCGTATTGCGTCTTGTCGGCGTTCATCAGTCAACGTATTATGCCCGAAAAAAGCGCCAATCGGAGCAATCAGTGTCTAGGAAAAAGCACGTTCAAGCTGGGCGTCCCTTTCCTGAATACTCGCTCACAGTCGATGGTCGGAAGATCAGCGATGCCCAAATTGAAGAGTGGTTAATGGAACTAGCCGAAGGCGAAGAACATAATTACGGCTACCGTAATTTAGCACATGCTCTTTATGTTCAACGAAGGTTGATTCTGAACCATAAAAAGTCTTATCGGCTGTGCAAGAAGCTAGGCCTATTGCACAAACAACGGCAGAAGAAGTTCAAGTATCCACGACGACTGCCTCAAAATCGAGTGATCACAGGTCCGAACCAATTGTGGCAAATGGACATTAAGTATGGTTATGTGGCCGGGTACGACAGCTTCTTCTTCCTGTTTGACATAATCGATGTATTTGACCGCACCCTTGTAGGGTATCACGTTGGATCGAGCTGCGAAGCCAAAGATGTTTGCGCCACCGTGAGACGGGCATTACAGAGCCGCTTGCAGCCTGGCGATAAGAAACCGGTCGTACGATCGGATAATGGTCCTCAATTCATGAGCAACCAGTTTGGTGATATGTGCCGGGAAGATGCGGAGAACCCCCTTATTCATGAACGGATACCACCAAAAACACCGAACATGAATGCGTACATCGAATCGTTCCACAGCATTATTGAACGTGATCTGTTTTCTAAAGAAGAATACGCCACATTCGAAGAAGCGTATCAATCGGTTCACGAGTATATCGAGTTTTACAACCTGCGGCGCTTTCACGGCAGCTTAAAGCGCATGACTCCCACTCAGTTCTACGATGCTTGGAAGGCTAAGAAGCTGCCTGAGATTAAAATTGCCGTATAACGCCCGTCAAGGCCCGCAAAGCGGTTCTATTTAGCCTTGAAGGAGCGTCGCATACCGCCCACACTCAATTATCTCTCCGGCCAAAGGCCGGGGACGGCTCACGCCGAGTGACGGGGTGCAGGGGGCGTGCTCCCTGCAAAAACAACAAGAAACTACGATATTTGGAGCAATTCACTATAACACTCCAAAATTAAGGGGCCGGACCG
>NZ_JAEMXM010000059.1 GCF_016482785.1 Paenibacillus alkalitolerans
TTTGAAGAAAGCCCTCGGCGGCTTAAGCAGCCAAAAGATGATTCCTGTATTCTTCAGGGGTCATCTTTTTTAATGACCATTGGTAGCGTTCAGTATTGTAGTACTGTACGTACTCATCGACACAAATACGTAATTCTTCAATTGTATCGCAGTGTCGGTAATCAAGGTCATCCTTTAAATGGCCAAAAAATGATTCCATAGAGGCATTATCCCAACAGTTGCCCTTACGGGACATGGATTGCTTGAAACCGTTCTTCTTAACCAATTTTCTGATCCTGGGGTGCGTGTAATGCATCCCTTGGTCGGAATGGAAAATAGCTTGAGAATGAACATTGCCAGCTAGACGATCAGACAGCAGGTCTAGGGTTCGCTCCACAATGGAAAGTTCAAGCGAAGAGGAGAGAAAGTGAGCCAGGATCTCTTTCGTCGTCCCATCCTTCACACATGAGAGGTAAGCCCACTGGCCTCTGCCGTAACGCATATATGTTATATCTGTAAGCAGTACTTTCGCAGGCTCCCCTTGATCGAAGCAGCGATCCAAGAGATTAGGGCACGTGGAATGCTCCTGTGTTGCCTTAGCCATCTTGCGATAAGGATTCGCTTGGCGGATCTTCGCTACAAGGCGATATTTACGCATTAATCGGCGAATTTTCTTATGATTCATGACAATGCCATCGATCTTTTCCAACCTCATTTTAATGACCAGGGCTCCTGCCTTGCCGTCCAAAGAGTTAAAGTGGGACTTTACCAGTTGGAAATCATGTTCGTCGATATGCTCCTGCTGTTGGCGATGCTCCTGGGCAGATAGCCAACTGTAGTAACCGCTTCTGCTTACTTCTGCAAGCTCACACAGGTATCTCGTCATGCGTTTCAATCGGTATTTGCGAACAACCTGTTCAATGAGTTGGAAGCGCTCGGAAGAGGATAATGCATTACGATTTTTTCTTTCGAGCGCTTCGAGCTTTTTTAGCAACTCATTCTCCGCTTGAAGAAGTTTAATTCTCGCTTCGGCCTTCTTTAGCTTTTCCTCTACCGACATCTCTCCAGCTGGCTTCCTTCCGCTAGAGCCCTTGCCTCTACGCTCTTCCAGCAGCGCTTCCTCCCCGTA
Organism: Paenibacillus alkalitolerans; assembly: GCF_016482785.1. Classification (GTDB taxonomy): domain Bacteria; phylum Bacillota; class Bacilli; order Paenibacillales; family YIM-B00363; genus Paenibacillus_AE; species Paenibacillus_AE alkalitolerans. Next base: position 1,109 of record NZ_JAEMXM010000059.1, read on the forward strand.
TTTCGCAAAAGTGGTACGCCAACGTTTCAAGCACCATTTCGGCGTTTTGGGACCAATTACAGCCGTGTCGAACCCGCCGTTAATGAATATCTCTAACGGCGTCACTCCATCGTTATATGCCAGCACCGCCGCTAATTTAAAAGCAGAAGAGTACGAAATGCTCTTCTCAGATACCTGTTGAATATTAGGATTGTCCTTTAACTGTTGCAAATCTTCCGCTGAAAACTTTATTCTCGATTTCATCATGATGTTTTACCCCACTGTCCTCATTATTCTGATTAAAACATAAATGACCCGTAAGAGGGTCACTTTTTTCAAAGTGTCCATCTTACGGGTCACAGTTCA
>NZ_JAEMXM010000006.1 GCF_016482785.1 Paenibacillus alkalitolerans
AATTTTTTTATGCTGTATTTCTTCGCTTGTATTCATGCGCCACCGATTTACACAATCGAACGAGGGGCAAGCTAAGGAACCCGGACGACAATTTTTCCGATGTTGGCGTTAGATTCCATATAATTATGGGCAGCGGCAATATCCTCGAAATCGAATACCGAGTCGATAACAGGATGAAAACGGCCGTCCGCAAATCTCGGCAGCGCAAAATCGGCGAACTGTCCGGTAAGCTTTATTTTATCCTCGACCGTTCGCGACCTTAAAGCGGTCCCGATGATTTGCAATCGACGGGAGAGAATTTTGCCGAGATGGACGCCGTCGACGGATGCGCCTCCCAATGTGCCGATAACAATGAGCTTACCGTCCATGGCAAGCGCCGAAATATGGTCCGGGAAATAGGGTGCGCCGACGAAATCCAGCACGATATCGACGCCCTCGCCTCGTGTTTGCTCCCTCAGCCAGGGGAGAAATGAGCCTTCCCGGTAGTTCCAACAAGCAGCGGCGCCCAGCTCCGTCGCTTTATTCAGCTTTTCGGGAGTTCCGGCCGTTGCGTATGCCTTGCCGCCGATCTCGCGGATTAACTGGATTGCGGCTGTTCCTACACCGCTGCCGGCGGCGTGAACAAGCACGCGCATTCCCGGCTGAATGCCGCCCAACCACACCAAGTTTAAATAAGCCGTTAAGAAAGCTTCCGGAATTGCGGCGGCCTGTTCAAAGCTTAACGGTTCCGGAATTCGCATGGCCATGCCGGAAGGGATCGCTGCGTACTGCGCGTACCCGCCGCCGGGCAGCAGCGCGCATACCCGGTCCCCCGGTTTCCAACCGGTCGCGTCCGGCCCGATTTCCTCCACTTCTCCGGCCATCTCCAGCCCTAATATATCCGTTGTGCCGGGCGGGGGCGGATATTTTCCCATTCGCTGAAGCAGATCCGCGCGATTTAACGCGGTCGCTTTGATGCGTACCAATATTTCTCCTTCACGGACCGCCGGAACAAGCCGGTCGACGATCGTCAACGCCTCCGGTCCACCAGGAACAGTTACTCCAATAGCTTTCATACAAATCCCTCCGGCAATCGCAATTAACTTTCGGGAAGATGCCCGGACGCTCCAAGGCCGTTGAACACGTAGCGAATCGTATCGTGAATTCTGTCTTCCATCGTTTGCTCGCCTTCCGTAAACAATGGGCTGAAATAGTAGGATCGCTTATAGAAAAGCAAAGATCCGAGGACCATCATAAGTGTGGAATCCAAGGACCGGAAATGAAATACTCCTTGTTCCCTGCCCTTCTGCAGCAGGTCTCTTAACTTTGTCCAGACCGGGAATGCCCGGCTTTGAATGTATTCCATCCTCGGGGAGCGCATCAAAATTTCCTGCTCGATGATATTCGCAACGTCCGGAGCGCGGGTCCGGTAAACCGTGATTTGCTCTATCAGGAGCATCAGTCCGGCGATCGGGTCGCGGAGCACTTCACCGCTCTTTTCCAGCATTTCCGCACTGGGAAAATATTCATCGACGATCGAGTAGAAGACATTTTCCTTGCCGCCGAAATAATAAGACACAAGCGCAACATTGGCTCCGGCTTCCTCGCATATTTGCCTTACGGTGGTCGCCCCGAAGCCTTGCTTTGAAAATAGCCGTATGGCGGCATTTAATATCTTCGTTCTCATATCCAAGCTTGAATCTTGTTGCATACCATAACTCCTTACACGATAATGCGAATGTTTGGCAGCGCTTACCTTAATTAAACCGTAAATTTTCGATTCTTTCAAATATGGAAGTTTCAATTGAAAGGAGCGCCCCGAAGGACGCTCCGTTATAATCTAGACGGTCGGTTTCGCATGAAGGGCGGATGATTGTGCCGGCTCGGCAGCCGAACTTGCAAAGGCATGCTTTTCCTTGCGCGCCAGCACCGCCAAAACGCTTAAACCTAGTGCGGCAAGTATAATCCATAGAAGTGCGAGCGCAGGCTCGGATACGTCCGGACCGCCGAACAGAACGTTCATCACACCTTCCACCGCATAAGTAGCCGGGAACAGGCCGCCAAGACGGTAGAAGAAATCGGAGAGCAACTCCCTCGGAACCATCGCTCCGGATGAGACAAGCTGCGCGGAGAGCAAAATAATGTTGAAAACCATTCCCGCCGGTCCGAGAAGGAGGACGAATATTTGCGCCGTCGACATGAACGCGAACAAGAACAACGCTTGGAAGCCCCATAAGGTTATGAACCCTTGTGCCGCAGAACCTCCAAACAGTACGACAAGCGTTGTGCCGATCAGCGAAACGGCGATCGCAGCCGCCGCGTTAATGATTTGTCTTGCGGCAAACCGCTTCCACTTGGAATGCCCCCCTGCAATGGCTGCGGACGATTGCTCCACGTTCATTGCAAGCAGCATGGAGCCGACATAAGAGGCCAGCACCATCATCATGGGAACCATTTGCTTGGACATGCTGGACACCGGATTGGTGTAGTGAAACTCATTCGTAACCCTTTCCGATATTCCTGCGGCCATAGCGGCCGCTTGCTCCGCCGGAACGTTCAACCCGGTCAATACGGCTTGCGTTCCGTTCTGCACAGCTATGCGATTCACTGCGGCGGTGATGCCCCCGGCTGCACCGGTCATCATATTTTTCACAGTTGCCGGGTTCGACTCGTTGATATAGAAATCAAGCGTCCCTTTCGACTCCGGGGACATTACGGCTGCGCTGAACTGCGCCGGAATATGGACGATCATCTGGACGTCGCGTCGATCCAATTTTTGTTGCGCTTCTTCCAAGCTGTTCATTTCCACAACCGCAAAAGGCATTTGTTCGCCAATGCGTTTGGCCACCGTTAGGCCGAGCTGTTGATCTTCATTGACAACCGCCACCTTTAAATTACCGGCGTTGTCGCTCACTCCGTCGTATCCGGTCATCCAAACCACACTGAAAATGAGTTGGAACATGACCGCCACGGCGATTCCCACCCTGGTCGTCGGCATCCTAAGCAATGCTCTTAGTGTATTTCCCATGCTTCTCTCTCCCATTAAACAATTGTTTTAATTAAACGTTTGTTTAATATTGTAGGCGGAGATATTTGCATTGTCAAGAGAACAAAATGTGTTGCAATCAAGTCTTGTTGTCGAGCAACGAAAAATTAGCGAAACAATCGAAAGAGGTACATAATGAGCGACCCGACCACACTGATGACAATGCATGTCACGACCGGGAAATAAAACCGGAAATTTTCACGCTCAATCGCTATATCTCCAGGCAGCTTGCCGAGGAACGTCAAGTACTTCCCGCCGAGTTGCCAAACCAATCCTGCTATGACACAGACGATTCCGATGATGATTAGAAATTTCGCCGTCGGGTTCAAAGAACTCAGGCCTCCCCGTCACACATACGGATTATGTTCTTTCTCATAAGCGATCGTGGTCTTCGGACCGTGTCCGGGCAAAACAACGGTTTCTCCCGGCAAACGGAACAGCTTGTCGTGAATGGAGTCATACAGCTCGCGGGAGCTTCCTCCGTACAAATCCGTACGGCCTACGCCCAGCTTAAACAACACGTCTCCGGCAAAGGCATATCCGCCCCATACAAGCGTGACGCTCCCGGGCGAGTGTCCCGGAGTATGCAATATTTTGAATGTTTCACCTAATAGCTTTAACTCCATGCCTTCGTCCAGCGCAAATTCCGCCGGCTCCGAAACGACCGGCTCGGTCGTGTCCGGCCATCTTAGAGATCCGTTTAGTTCCGGGTCCGTCAACCAATCCGATTCCGCGTCGTGCAGATAAACCGGACAGCCCTTCTCTTTCCGGATCTCGTTCAGCCCGGCGATATGATCGAAATGTGCGTGAGTAAGGACCACGGCTTCAATGTGCATTCCTTCGATCCGTTTCAACAGCCTTCCCGGCCGCTGCCCCGGATCGATGACGAATCCCTTATTCGATTCGGGATCGAACACAAGATATGCATTGGTGGCTAACGGACCGAGAGAATACGTTTCAATATTGAGCGCCATATAATCACCTAGAATGAAGAAATCAATTCACGAAGCTCTTTGACGATTATGTGCTGATATCCCGTTCCTTCGCCGTACCGCTCGCCCATCTCTTTTCTCGCTTGCGCGAGCTTCTCTTGATAATCGGGCGCTTCGCGGTCCGGATTGTCCGTCTTGAACTTTGTCATCACATCTTGAACATGACTCGGACGCGGCCCCCAATGGCCCAGCACGAATCCGCCCGTATCGGTGAAGATGACGACCGGAATCGATCTGCCGCCCATGGTTAAAAACTGATCCATCACGTCGAAGTTCTGTTCGAGGATCAGCACTTCCGTCGGAACGCCGCTAATTTCAAGCGCCTTGAACACGGCCGGAACGTTGCGGACGACGTCTCCGCACCAATCGGCCGCAAGGATGAGGCAGCGCAAGTCATCGCGGTTATTTAAGCTTTCGAAGAACTCCTTATCCTCCTCATTCATCCATTCGAACTTCTGCAGCCAATCCTCAAATTTATCCTTGTTTTTCGTCATGCCATCGATGAAAGCTTGCGGGGTCAAACCCGTACCCAGTTTTTCGGTAAGTGGTTTCGTCACAAACATCCGCCTCCGTTCGTTTATTCGATCCGTACTAATTGTATCAAACGGTGCCGACTGCACCAAATTTTGACTGATTATTTCACCGTATGCTCGCGGATCGCCGCCGCGATGCGCTGCACATTGCGCGCGTCAAGCGGTCTCTTTGAGCGGAAAGCGTTCATATAGTGCAGCAGCCGATCCGCTCTCACCGTCGCAAACGCAGGACTTTTCCCTAGCAATCTGACATCGGGATGCGTGAATACAAGAACGCCGGTGACGTCGGTTTCGACCCCAACGGACCGAACGAGCTCTTTCAACACATATTCGTGCCGATACAACTGCGAGGTCGGATCTTTCGACGGAGCGCCGTCACGCAGCATTCCGCCCGCTTCGAACGCAATCTCCCCGCTCCAATGCTTGGACTCGAAGTGGAACACGCCTTTCGGTCCCACCGCAATATGATCGAACTCTTGGACGCGGCCTCCTGCACGCAGCTTCACGCCATGGAATATGACGTGATCCTTGCCCAGGAAACCTAACTGGTGAGCCGTTTCCCGTTCGCCTTGTTCTCCCGCGCGGCGTATGCCTTCTTCACGTTGACGCCTGGACTCGCGGCGGCGCCCGCGCACCCATTTCCACCCGACGTAAAACACAAGCAGCGCCACTGCAACGATCATTGCCGGTTGTATGTATTGTCCCGCCACTTCGTCAATCGTGTCCCATTGCTCCCCGAGCGTCAAGCCGAGCCAAACAAACAGAATCGACCATGGAATAACCGCCAGCGTCGTAAGCAGCGTGAAACGGCCGATCGGCATTCTCGCGATGCCTGCGGGAATCGATATCGCATGGCGGACGACGGGGATAAACCTTGCCGTAAAAATAACGCCTGTCCCGTAACGATCGAACCATTTTTCCGCAACGTCTATGTGATGTTTATTGATTAATATATACTTGCCGTATTTCTCAAGAAACGGACGTCCTCCGTATTTGCCGATCCAATAGACGAAAAGCTGCGCGATCGTCCCTCCGATCGTACCGAACACCACGGCGCCCGTAAAAGATATTTTCCCTTGAGAAACAAGATAGCCGCCGTAGGACAGCACGATTTCGCTTGGAATAACCTCGATCATCAATCCGATCATAATGCCCCAATAACCCAACTGCTCCAACCACGCCAATAAACCTTCAATAATATCGTGCATAATAGACCTGCCTTTATCCGATAGTTTCGATAACCATTGTAAAGCATTCGGACAATGAAAGGAACATGCCCGAGAAAGACAAGCGACATAATCGCAGGGACAGGACATACACTGTTACAAAAACAAGGAGGATCGGGACTTGTATGTATAAGACCATTTTTGTTCGCAGAGGGCAGCTGATTGTGCTTGCCGCCGGTATTTGCGCGATCGCATTCATGACGGTTCTTTGGGAGAGGAGCCAAGCGGTGCCGGCCGATGCGATGCCTGTGAGCGAACGCGTCATTCATATGGTGACGGGGGAGTTCAAAACGATAACGAAAGACGGCGAAGAGCTCGAAGCTTACCGTTGGGATCCCGGCACCGTCTTTGTAAACAAAGGAGAAAATGTGAAGCTCGTGCTGCTCGGCGTAAACGGGGAAAACCATCCGTTCGTCATCGAAGGGTTGAACATTCAAGGGAGCGTCACCAAAGGCAAAGAAACGATCGTCAACTTTCACGCTTCGAAAGAAGGCATCTTCCGCATCATCTGTCTCGCTCATCCGGACGCCTCCAACAACGGGCCGATGATCGGTTATATTGTGGTCGACTGACGCCCGCGCCTTCCCCTGCATACGATGTGGGGAAGGAGTGAGTCGAACATGAAGCCGAATGAAAAGCACAAAGCGCCTCTGCCTTCGCCTCGCGGCATAAGGCGGGCATGCAGCCGGGAATTATACCGTACGGTGAAGCGGTTGGGCGTATACATTCCCCCGGAACGTCTGACGGAAGCGGAAGAATTATATTTTAAGAAAGTGGTCGGAAACTTGATTTATATTTTCGAGCATCGGGACAATAAGAAAAAACAAGCCGATTGGTGGGAGGAACACGTGGCTCCCGACATTGCAAAGCTGTGGCAAATCGACGAAGGCGCGCTCGTTCGCGCGTTTCGCAGCGGATACGGCGGTTGATTGACGGCGGTTCACAGCTGTTCTCGGCGGTTAACGGATCGAAGGCAAAGCGAACAGCCTGGCATTTCGTCGGCAGACGGTTGCCAGGCTGTTCTTGGCGTTACCCTTTGTTCGGCTTCTGGAACATCTCCAACCGTTCGCCGCTCGGTCCATAGAAGAATGCGATCCGGACGCCGTCCAAAATCGTGCGGGGCTGTTCGTCGATCAGCGAAACTCCGGCTTGCTTTAAACGCTCCAATTCTTTATCGATGTTATCTACCGTAAATGCGATATGGTTCACGATGCCGCTGGCGGCAAGACTGTCGTCCCATCGCGAAATGAGCTCCACTTCGACGCTTTCCTGCCCCGGGAAGTGAAGAAACACGAGCTCAATATCTTCGTTCAACCTCTCTCTTCTGTCAAGCCTCATTCCCAAAACTTCGGTATAAAACCGGATCGATTGTTCCATGTCTTTCACCATCACGCCGATATGTTCCAGTTTCTTCATCCCGCTCATCCCCTGTCTCAAATTTTATTGCGGATTTTTTATTCGGTTTTCGGAAGCTTGTAAGTGAGTATTCCCAGCAATGGCAAGATGCTCGCTCCCACGATGACGGATTTGAGCCCGAATACGTCGGCCATGCCGCCGAGCGCCACGGCTCCGAGCGCGCCCATGCCGAAGGCAAGCCCGACGATGAGACCGGAAGCCATCCCGATACTGTTCGGCATCAGCTGTTGGGCGTAGACAACGGTAACCGAGAAGCCGAGCATAAGAATAAATCCTAACGCCATCATTACCGGCGCTACCCATAACAAGCTTACGAACGGCAACAGCAGGGCAAAAGGCGCAGCTCCCGCCATCGATAGAAAAATGATGTTCCTGGGACCGAAACGGTCGGCTAGCGGCCCGCCGAACAGCGTTCCGGCGACGCCCAATATGCCGAAGAGGAATAATGGAATTTGCGCGTGCGCCACATCGAGCCCGTAAGTGGATTCATAATAGTATTGATAATAGTTTGCGATGGCGGCGTGATACGTCGATCGGGCGAACACCAAAACCACGAGCAGTCCCAGGCCGATCCAAACGAAACCGGCGGTTTGTTTTTTCTCCGCAGCCGCTGCGGCTTCGCCGGTTTGCGGTACCTTCGAAGCAGGCTTGCGAAGGCGGAGATGAAGGTTGCCCTTATACCAACGGGAGACGATCAGCGAAACGACGACAGCCAGCGCGGCCACCGCCGTAAACCATAATGCCGCGATTTGCCCGAAAGGCAGAAAAATATATTTTGTCATCAGCGGGCCTGTTGAGCTTCCCCCGTTTCCGCCTACTTGATAGACGGATTGCGCCAATCCCCTTCGATTCCCGGCCGTCATGTACACCACCTTGGAAGCTTCCGGGTGAAAGACGGCCGAGCCTAATCCGACCAATACGACGGATGCGAGCAAAACCGGATAATTCGGAGCGAAAGCGATGCCGATCATGCCGAGGAAGCTCATTGTCATTCCGATCGGCAGCATGAACGGTGACGGCTTCCGGTCCGAATAGTAACCGACAAGCGGCTGCAATACGGATGACGTCATGTTCAGCGCAAACAACACGAATCCGATTTGAGTGTAAGTCAACGCCAACGTTTGCTTCAACGCAGGCACGACCGCGGGCACGACCGCTTGCATGCTGTCATTGAGCATGTGAATGAGACTCACCGCAAACAGAATCGGAAAGACGGTCTTCTCTGCAGCGGGTGCGGGTGCGGCCCGCGCATTCGTTGCGAGTTGAGTCATGGGATGGTTTCTCCTTTTTTTCTAATTTAGTAACAGTCTAGAAACCGCTCCCCGCTGCGTCAAGTGTTTTTTCGCCCCGGCGGCAGGCAGTACCTTCGAAAAACATAATATACATGACTCCGGTGAAGGCGTTTGTCCCAAAGTGTTGAAGTTGCCGGATAAAATCGACGACATTGCGTGAAAATGCTCCTGAGTTATGTACATCATTCGTTGTGAGGGATACATGCGCCGTTGTGATGAACCTGAGTCATGCACATGCGCCGTTGTGATGAACCTGAGTCATGTACATGCGCCGTTTGTGGCAAAGGTGTATGCAACATTACAAAACCGCCGCCGCGCTGTCCGCCCGCGGATCGACGCCGCCGATCAGCACGCCGCCCGGGTCGCGCACGATGATTTGTCCGCGGCCGAACGAGCCCGATCCAAGCGCCCGGCGAACGTTGTGGCCGCGCCGCGATAAGGCGAGCGCGATCGATTCCTCTACGCCGTGCTCCAGCTCGACGGTCATTCCCTCCGTCCATTGCCAGCGGGGGGCGTCAAGCGCCGCCTGCGGATTAAGGCCGAAGTCGATCATATTCATGACGACCTGCAGGTGTCCTTGCGGCTGCATGAAGCCGCCCATGACGCCGAACGGGCCAACCGGAGCTCCGTCTTTCGTCAGAAAGCCGGGGATAATCGTGTGGTACGTCTTCTTGCCCGGCTCGAGACCGTTGGCGTCGCTTTCATCGAGCGAGAAATTGTGGCCGCGGTTTTGGAGGGCGATGCCCGTGCCGGGCACGACGAGACCGGAGCCGAACCCCATGTAGTTGCTTTGGATAAACGACACCATATTTCCGTCGCCGTCCGCTGCGGCCAAGTAGACGGTGCCGCCGGCATCAGGCCTGCCGGCTTCGGGCTGGCGAGCCTCATGCCCTATGAGGGTGCGGCGTTCCGCGGCGTAACGCGCCGACAGCAGCAATGCGGGATCGACCGTCATCTTTTCCCGCTGCGTAATGTACCGTTTGCCGTCGGCAAACGCGAGCTTCATCGCTTCGATTTGCAGATGGTACGAAGCGGCGTCCTCCCGTGAGGCGAACGTATCTCCGGACAGCATGTTAAGCGCCATAAGCGCGATCAAGCCTTGTCCGTTCGGCGGGATTTCCCACACGTCGTATCCTTTATAGCGGACGCCGATCGGTTCGACCCACTCCGGGGCATACGCCGCCAAATCGTCCCCGCGAATGAAGCCCCCGTGCTCCCGCGAGAACGAGTCGATACGCTCCGCCAGCTCGCCGCGGTAGAAGGAAGCGGTGCCGGAAGCGGCGATCAGCTTCAACGTCGCGGCATGATCCGGGGATCGCCATAATTCGCCGACCGAAGGCGCGCGCCCTCCCGGCGCGAACACGTCAAACCAAGTCTCGAATTCCGGGCCTTTGAGGATGTCGCGATACCGCTTGGCGGCGAGCGTCCAGTAATAGCCGACCGTCGGCGATACTGGGAAGCCTTCTTCGGCATACCGGATCGCGGGAGCGAGCGACTCGGCGAGCGGCAGGCGGCCGAACCGCCGGGAAAGCTCCGCCCATGCGGCCGGAGCGCCGGGCACGGTTACCGGCAGCCAGCCGTGGGCGGGCATCGTTTCGTGGCCGGCGGCGCGAACGGCATCGATCGTGAGCAGCTTTGGCGCCGGACCGCTCGCATTCAGGCCGTGCAGCTTGCCGCCGGTCCAGACGAGCGCGAACGCGTCGCCTCCGATGCCGTTCGACGTCGGTTCGACGACGGTCAGACAAGCGGCGGCGGCGACAGCCGCATCGATCGCGTTGCCTCCGCGGCGAAGCGCCTCCAGGCCAGCTTCGGCGGCGAGCGGTTGAGACGTCGCGACCATGCCGCGGCCGGCGTAGACGGCATTTCGTCGCGAAGGATACGGGTAATGCAGCGCATCGAACGAAATCATGGAAACAAGTTCAACTCCTTCGCGGCGGAGCCGCATAAATGAGGTACAGGTCATTGCCGTCCAAGGGCTTGCTTATGACATGTAATCCGTGCTCCTCCAACAGGCGGCATAACCGATCCGCCTCAGAGGCAAGCTCGTCGGCGAAGCAAAACCGGCCGCCGGGCTTCGCAACGCGAACCATCTCTTCCACCGCAACCTCAAGCTGCGAGTCGTCCAGCAAGCGCAGCGCGTAGCTCGATACGACGAAATCAAAGGACGCATCGAAGAAGGGGATCGCCAATGCGTTGCCAAGCCGGGTCTCGACGTCCGGCAGCTTCGATCTGCACCTCCTCACCATCTCGCGGGACTGGTCGACGGCGCTCATCAGCGCACCCGCTTGCACAAACAAGCCGCTTAAATTGCCGGTCCCGGCGCCGATATCGATGCCCTGTTCTCCGGGCTGGGGTTCGATTGCCTTCACAATCCCGGTAAGAGCTTCGTCATAACCCGGATGCCTCGAACGGACATCTTCGTCGTGAGTCGCCGCCCGCACGTCGAACCCCCAGCGGTCTGCCCAGCCGTCCCTCACTTCCCGCATGCGCCGCGCTTCCGCGGCCAATTTATCCGCGCGTTCGGGCCGCAGGGCGCCCCGCGCCCGCACTTCCGCTATCGCATCGTCCGTCGTCGCGAGCATTTCCCGGGTACGCGCCATCTGCGCGTGCAATGCCGACCGCTGCACTTCCAAGTAGTACAGCGTCTCCTCCGGGTCACCCCTGTCGACACCGGCGAGCAAATCGCGGATCGCAGCGACCGGCATCCCCGCTTCCCGAAGCGCCGCTATCGTCTGCAAACGCCACATATCGGATTCGCCGTACATCCGGTAACCGTTATGCTCCATCTTTCGGGGCGACACGAGCCCCTTTGCCTCATAAAACCTCAGCGCCCGCGGCGTAAGACCAAGCGTGCGGGCCATCTCTTGAATCGTCATCATCATGGGATTATTATACATAGTAAAGAAAGGGCGGAAAAGCGATGTGCGGAAGATTTACGTTATCGGCCGAATGGGGTCTCGTGCGGGACTGGTTTTTCATCGAGTTGGCGGAGCAAATGGAGAAAATCGCTCCCCGCTACAACATCGGACCCGGGCAAAATGTGCTTGCCGTCATCGCGCATGATGGCAAACGGCGGGCAGGCTTCCTGAACTGGGGGTTTCAGCGCTCCCTGATCAACGCGAGAGCGGAGACGCTGGCCGTGAAGCCGACGTTCCGCTCGCTGCTCGCTCGCAAGCGCTGCATCATACCGGCGGACGGCTTTTACGAATGGCAAGCCGGAGAAAATAACAAAAAACAGCCGCTCCGCATTACACTGACGGACCGGCCGCTGTTTTCGTTTGCCGCTTTATATGAGACGTATGTTCAACCTGACGGCGCGAAGCATCATTCGTGCGTCATCATTACTACGGCTTCGAACAGCTTCATGTCTCCGATACATGAACGGATGCCCGCCATCCTTCGCCGCGAAGACGAAACCGTATGGCTCGACCGCAGCATCACCGACGCGGACCGGCTGCTGCCGCTGCTTGTTCCGGGCAACGGCGGCAATATGCGGGCGTACCCCGTCTCCACAGCGGTCGGCAACGTCAGGTGGGACGCGCCGGAGTGCATCGAGCCCGCAACGCTTTAACCGAACGCTTCGCGCACGGCTGCAACGATTTCGTCCGCCATGCCGATCACCCGGTGAAGGGATGTCGTTTGCAAAATCGCGTATTTGCGCACTCCGGCCGTATTGACAATGCCCGCGATGCCGTAATCGCCCACCCCCGGAAGATTCCGGCCGAGCGACGCGCCAGGCATTACAGGCCCGTCCGATATTTGATACTTCCCTATAGATTCGGCGCGTCCGAGTCCGGCGTCCACCGCAATGACGATTCCGCCGGACAGCGGGCCCGACTCCAGTTCGAGAAGCCGGGCAGGCAGCGTATTCGCATCGCACGGGGCGTCAAGTGTGCCTATGACGCGCTGAAATCCCGCTTTGCGCAGACCTGTGCCGACGAGCGGTCCCAGCGCGTCGCCGGAAGACCGGTCCGTTCCAATACAAAGAAAAGTTACGGAGCGATCCCCAATCTGCTCCTTTAACTGCCGCAGAAACAAGCGCAATCCAGCTTGATCCACCGTTTCGCACCACGTCATCCGTTATGTTCCCCCTCGCTGCTCGGTCCTGGTCAAGCATTTTTCCATAAACCGTGTTACAATGATCCAAGAAACCATTTGCGAAAGGACGCGTGTTATGGATCTGAACAAACCGTCCCCCGAGAATGCCGAATTCATGGTGGAAGAAATCAAGAAAAAACTGCGGGTAGCGACCGGCGCGGCCATTAAAGCGACCCACTTCAACGAAGAACAGTTCGAAGAACTGAAAGATATTTACGATATGGTCATGAGCAAGGACCGATTCAGCATCAGCGAAATCGAAGCGATCGTTTCCGAGCTCGGCAAATTGCGCAAAACCTAATCGGTAACGTCGTAATAGTCCTTGTACCATTCCACAAACCGCCGCAAGCCTTCCCGAAGCGGCGTGTCCGGACGAAAGCCGGCATCCCTCCGCAAATCTTCGATGTCCGCATACGTTTCGAGCACGTCGCCCGGTTGAAGAGGTTCGTACTTAATAACCGCCTTCTTCCCCAGCACGTCCTCCAGCGTTCTCACAAATTCCATTAACGATACCGGCTTGTTGTTTCCGATATTATACACCCGATATGGCGCGTAACTTTCCGCCGGATTCGGCCGGGTTCGGTCCCATGCCGGATTCGGCGCGGGCGGACGCTTCACGATCCTAACGACGCCTTCCACAATATCGTCAATGTATGTAAAGTCCCGTTTCATATCGCCGTTGTTGTATATTGAAATCGTTTTTCCCGCCAAAATGTCCCTCGTAAACGAAAAGTACGCCATATCCGGACGCCCCCACGGGCCATATACGGTGAAGAAGCGCAATCCCGTCGCCGGCAAGCCGAACAAATGGCTGTATGAGTGCGCCATGAGCTCGTTCGACTTCTTCGTTGCGGCGTACAAGCTTAGCGGATGATCGACCGGATCGGCCGTCCGAAACGGCATGCTTACATTCGCGCCGTACACGGAGCTGGAAGAAGCGTATATCAAATGCCCGACGCGGTGATGCCTGCAGCATTCCAAAATATTTAGAAAACCGACCACGTTCGATTGGACATAAACATGGGGATGCTGGAGACTGTAACGCACTCCCGCCTGCGCCGCCAGATGGATGACTGCCGTAATGGGGCCTTCCTCTTGGAACAGAGTTTCCATTGCGTTCATGTCGGCGATATCGATCTCGCCGAACGTGAACCGTTCGTGCCGCTCCAACAGGCGCAGCCGGTTCCGTTTCAAGCTCGGATCGTAATAATCGTTCATATTGTCGATCCCGACGACGCGGGATCCTTGCGCCAGCAATCGCTCCGCGACGTGGAAACCGATAAATCCGGCGGCTCCGGTTACGAGTATCGCTGAGGATTGCGATGCATGTGCGTTAGGCAACAGACGCTCCACCTTTCTTTTTGGACAAAAACATCATATCATGTGGAAAACGGTTGAAACCAGCATTAAGATCGTAAATTTTGGAAATGTAAGGAGCGTTGCGCTGTGGCAGAGTTTATGCTGCCGGCCGCGTTCGAGCGGCGGATACGGGATTTGTTGAGGGAGGAAGCGGACGGGCTGCTCGCCTCTTATTCGGAGCCGAAGGCGCAAGGGCTGCGTGCGAATCCGTTAAAAATTTCGTCTGAGCTGCTATTGCGGACAGTGCCGTTTCGTCTGGAGCCCGTTCCGTGGTGCGGCACGGGCTTTTATTACGGCGGCGGTGGCGACGCCCCTGGCAAACATCCGTACCACGCGGCCGGCTTGTATTATATTCAAGAGCCGAGCGCGATGTACGCGGGGGAAGCGCTGGAAGCGCAGCCGGGCGAGCGCGTGCTCGATTTGTGCGCCGCACCGGGCGGGAAGACGACGCACATTGGCGGCGCGATGGGCGGACGCGGGCTGCTCGTCGCCAATGAACTCGAGTCGAAGCGGGCAAAAGCTCTGTCGGAAAATGTGGAACGGCTAGGTGTGACCAACGCCGTCGTCTTGAACGAGACGCCTGAGCGCCTCGCAGCCTTCTTCCCCGGATTCTTCGACCGGGTGCTCGTGGACGCCCCGTGCTCGGGCGAGGGCATGTTCCGGAAGGACGCGGAGGCGGCGTCCCATTGGAGCGAAGCGCACGTCGCCGCGTGCGCGCGTCTGCAGGCCGGCATCTTGGATGCGGCCTATACGATGCTTCGGGAAGGCGGGATCCTCGTCTACTCGACGTGCACGTTCTCTCCCGAGGAGAACGAGCGGACGATTGACGCCTTTCACGACCGCCACCCCGATATGTCCGTGCTTCCGCTGCCGCATGAGCACGGAGTTTCCGGCGGCGTGCCCGAATGGGCTGCGTCTCCCGGCGGGCGGCGCGCGTCGGAGCTTGCCGCCACTGCAAGGCTATGGCCGCACCGGCTTCGCGGCGAGGGTCACTACGTCGCGAAGCTGCGCAAAGCCGGTTCGGAGACGCCCGCTTGGAGGGGCCGCGCCGCCTCATCCAACGCCGGACGCCAGCCGCTGTCGTTATACCGCGAGTTTGAGAAGAAGACGCTTGCGGTTTCTCTGGACGGCGGTGCGTTCTCGCTGCACGGATCGCAGCTGTTCCTTCTGCCGGACGGTGCGCCCGACCTATCGGGCTTGCGGGTCGTTCGGGCCGGCTTGCATCTTGGCCAAGTGAAGAAGGGCCGCTTCGAGCCGAACCATGCGCTGGCCCTCGCCCTGCCTGCGGAAAGCTTCGCGCACCGCATCGAGACCGATCCCGCTAACGCCCATGCCTACTTGCGCGGCGAAACGTTCCCCGGCGGCGGCGACCGGGGCTGGCTCGCGGTCACGTACGGCGGCTTCCCGCTCGGTTGGGGGAAGGAGTCCAAGGGTACGGTCAAAAACTTTTACCCTAAAGGGCTGCGTTGGGTCGGCTTGTAGCCTCATCCGCACGCTGCAGCGGAAACAAATTTCCGCTGCGATTGTTCATCCCGAATAATCCGAGCTATAGCGGAAAATAATTACCGTTACATTGATTTCGATGCTTAAAAGAAGACCCATTAGTAGCTATACCGGAAACTTTTTTCCGCTGCATCTATCAAATCCGTGAAATCATTGCTGCAGCGGAAAATATCTACCGTTACATTCCTCTTCGGAATGCCATCTTAAGCACGCCATTTTCACTTTCTATAGAAAAAGACGAGACCAAAGATGGTACCCAACGCGATCACTGCGGATAACAACCAAAACAGACGCGTGTCTGCGCCCCAAACAGGAGAAGCATCTTTCGGCGATTGTATAGTGTAGCCTTTGTATTCGGCAAAGTGATGCAAACGACGCTGCAATGAATCCGTTTCTCCTCTGGGCAGTCCGACGACGACTCGGCCGTCTTCCACCAAAGAGCCCGTTCTATAGGATGGGGAAAGCAGTTGTAAGTTAGGCGGTATATCCGATAAGAAAAATATATACTCCTCGCCGGTCTTGAATTTCATTGAGAAGTCTGGACATTCATAGCCTGCAGGGTATTTATTTCTATCATCGACGGTTTCCGGCATATGGATCCGCTTTGGCGGCTCATCCGGTCCTGCATAAGAAATGACGTCGACTGTCGCTTTTCTGCCGTCATTTGACGTATCGATGACCTTCCCATAAACCATAGCCTTCGATTCATAAGCTTCCTCAAAGCTCCAAGGTGCGGGCGAGCAGGCATACGCATGGTTAAGGTTTGCACATACCAATAAGTAAAAGGAAAGCACCGCTAGAAGTGCAACTTTATTCCCCATAACCCACACTCCCTTACAATAAAGGCACCGTCACGTGGCGCCGGCTCTCCGTCTGCGCAGCAGCACGATCAACACGGCGATGGCCGCCGCCGACACGATCGTATCCGCAAAGCTGCCTTCTAAACCGAACTCTCCGCCCGATATGAACTCGTTCAACCGCTCGAGCTTCAATATCGACTCCGTCTCCAAGCCGGAAACAGCCATCCCGTAAACGTCACCTTGGAAGAAGTTCCAAGTGATGTGCACGCCGATCGGCAGCCACAGCCCGCCGCTCCATTCCCTGAGCAGCGCCAGCAATACGCCCGCCAGAAATAAGTTGATTATCGGAAAAGGCGTCGAAAACACGGCGGGGTTGAGCGAATGGAGAAACGCGAACAAAAGCGAGGAGACGATCACCGCGGTCACGATGTTTGAGTTCCTCTTCACAAGACCGTATACATAACCGCGACTGAATATTTCTTCGCTGAAGCCTACGGTGACGAATAACATAAGATCAAGCAGCAAACCGACGGCTATGCCGGAGTTGAAAGCCGCATCTACGATCCTTACGCCTTGCAGCGAGAGGATAATTAGAAATCCAGCCGAGATAAACAGGATCCCCAGACCGAGTCCCGCCGCCAATTCCGTTCCCGCTCCCTGCCGGAGGAAACCGAGCTTCCATCCTTGTTTGCGTTCAAATGCCGTATACATGATAAGCGCCGCGCCGATGGCCGTGGCGGAACTCAACGTATGCATGATTCTGCCGACCGCCATATTTTCTTCGAGCCATTCGGTAATGACCTCCGGATTTGCGGCAATCTGCTCCATCCCGATATTAATGACCGCGATCACAGTAAACGGAATGGTGACCATCGTGGCGAACGCAAACATCAAAACATGCAAAAGCGTTAATTTTCCTGCAACCTTCCAAAACCGAACCATTCAAGCACCTCAAGTATAAAAAGGATAACAACCTCCTAATTATACCAGCCTTACCTGATCTTCCGAAACTATGTATGTCTCGAGCTCCGAAACCGCCACTTCGAGTTCATTTTCATCCGTCAGTCCGACAATCGTTCCCTCGCCTACTTGGTCGATTTCGACCCTTTGTCCCAAAGTAAGACCGTCATTATGCACAAAAAAGCCCTCCAAGCGTTTTTCTTAGTTTGCCTTGGAGGACTTTCCGTATGCGCGTTACAGTTACTAGTTTTCGAAGCCGACGGATCGCATAAATGCGTCAAACGCCCGTTGACCGGCATCGTCGCGCTTGAATACGCCGGCGCAAGTCAATACTGCCATAAATATGCGTCCGACCTCGTCGCGAAGAAGCGCTTGCGCATCATCCATGCTCATGCTTGTGCCGTGCTTCTCCGCCACGCTTTGAATCCACGGCCCGTGTTTGTGCAGCGGATTAGCGGGATCGGCTAAGATTGTCTCCAGTTTGCGGTCGCCCGTCAACACTTCCGCAAGATCGCTTAATTCATCCTTAAGGCGGCCCGGAAGCACGGCCAACCCCATCACTTCAATCAGGCCGATGTTCTCTTTCTTAATGTGGTGCAGCTCCCGGTGCGGATGGTAAATGCCCTCCGGATGCTCCTCGCTCGTGCGGTTGTTGCGCAGCACCAAGTCGACCTCGTATTCACCGTTCGGCGTCATTCTCGCAATCGGCGTAATCGTGTTATGCGGCATATCCGCCGTGAACGCGAATATGCCTGCGGACGGATCGCTGTATGCGCGCCAGCGTTCCAACAGCATGCTGCACATCTTTAACAGCAGCTGGCGGTCGTAAGACTGCACGCGGACGACCGACATCGGCCATTTCACGATGCCCGCCCGCACTTTCGGGAAGTCCGGATGGGTGAAAGCCCGCTCGATGGGCGCCTTCTCTTCCGGAAACACGTGCCGCCCGCCTTGGAAATGATCGTGGTTCAAAATGGAACCGCCCACGATCGGCAGGTCGGCGTTCGACCCGATAAAGTAATGCGGAAATTGATCCAAGAAATCGAGAAGCTTGTAAAACGTGTTATCCGATATTTTCATCGGCACATGCTTACTGTTGAACAAGATGCAGTGCTCGTTATAGTACACGTAAGGCGAGTACTGCAAGTACCAGTCTTCACCGTCGAGCTTTAACGGGATCACTCGGAGATTTTGTCTTGCCGGATGGTTCAAGCGGCCCGCATATCCGACGTTGTCGACGCACAGCAAACATTGCGGATACGCGACGGACGGCGCCTTCTTGAGCAGCGCGATCTCGCGCGGATCTTTCTCCGGCTTGGACAAATTGACTGTGATTTCCAAGTCCCCGAACTCGGTCGGTGTCATCCAGTACAGGTTCTTGCGGATGCGGTCCATACGGATGTATGCCGAATCGATCGACAGCTTGTAGAAGTAATCGGTCGCCGCCCGGATGCCGGATATTTTTGCCGCTTTGCCGAATTTGGATACGACTTCCGATGGCCGCGGCATGAGGCAGCCCATCAGCTTCGTATCGAACAAATCGCGGTGCGTTAAGGTGTTTTCCGGAAGGATGCCGGTTTCCGCCGCGTAATCCAGCAGCCTCTCGAGCACCTCTACCGGCGACTCGAGCGTTTCGGCGGGCGGAGCGCCGTCGAACGGCTCGGCCAAACCGAGCAGTTCCAGCAGACCGTTGCGGGAATACACCATATCGAGCGGCTCGATCAAACCTTTCTGCGCCGCGTATTGGAGCAGCCTCTCGATCTCATAGGCAGCATTAATGTTACTCACGGGTCACGCCCCCTTTAATCATCGGCTCACTCGTCGCCGTAGCCGCGCGGATTCGCTTGGTGCCACTTCCACGCGCTCTCGATAATCGCTTCGAGCGACGCGCGCTTCGGCTGCCAGCCGAGCTCCGCCTTCGCGCGCTCCGAAGACGCGACGAGCGCCGCCGGGTCGCCTGCCCGGCGCGGCACGACGCGGGCCGGGATGTCGTGCCCGGTCACCTTGCGCGCCGTCTCTACAACCTCGCGCACCGTGAACCCCCGGCCGTTGCCGAGGTTGAACACGCCGCTCTCTCCGCCGGACCGCAGCTTCTCCACCGCCAGTACGTGCGCGTCGGCCAAATCCATTACGTGGATGTAATCCCGGATGCACGTGCCGTCGTGGGTCGGATAATCGTCGCCGTATATTCCGATAAACTCCCGCTGCCCGAGCGCGACCTGCAGCACAAGCGGAACGAGATGCGTCTCCGGTCGGTGGTCTTCGCCGATCAGCCCCTTCTCGTGCGCGCCGGCCGCGTTAAAATACCGCAGCGATACGTACTTAATCCCATGCGCAACGTCAAACCAGCGCATCATCCGTTCCATCGCGAGCTTCGTCTCGCCGTACGTGTTCAACGGATCCGTCCGGTCGCCCTCCGTAATAGGCACCCGCTCCGGATCGCCGTACGTCGCCGCCGTAGACGAAAACACGATCCGCTTGACGCCCGCTTCGTTCATCCGCTCCAGCAAGCACAATGTTCCATACACGTTGTTGTCATAATATTTCGCCGGGTCCGTCATGCTTTCGCCCACCAGCGAATTCGCGGCAAAATGCACCACCGCATCGATATCGTTCTCGCGGAATACGCGCCGCATCGCTTCCGTGTCGCGCAAATCGCACTCGTACAGCTTGCCGCCGAGCACAGCCTTCTTATGGCCGGTCTGCAGGCTGTCGACGATCACCACCGTGTCGTCGCCGCGCGCCAGAAGCTCCGCCACCGTATGAGAGCCGATATAACCGGCCCCGCCCGTCACTAATACAGTCATTTCTCTCCACTCCTTAGATTTATAGAAAATGTCCCGCCTTAACTGAAACCTTTTGCCGAATTACAATTTCTTAGCCCCGTCCCCGATGTCCGCCACGTAGAACGAAGCTTCAAGCCCCGTGCGCTCCTTATATGCCGCCCCTACCCGCTCGCGGAACAAGCCGATGCTGTCTTCGTGCACCAACGACACCGTGCAGCCTCCGAAGCCCGCCCCCGTCATGCGGGAACCTAGGACGCCCGGCACGCGGCGCGCCTCTTCCACAAGCACGTCGAGCTCGAAGCAGCTCACCTCGTACAAGTCGCGCAGGCTGTCGTGCGAACCGTCCATCAGCTTGCCGAACGACTCCAAATCGTCCGCCCGCAGACGCGCCACCGCCTGTTTCACGCGGTCGATTTCCTCCACGACGTGCCGCGCCCGGCGCAAAACCGTCTCATCCTTGATGAGCTTCGCGTGTGCTTCAAACTGATCGAGCGAAAGCTCGCCCAGCAAGTTCAATCCCGGAACCGCCGCCCGCAGGTCGGCTACCGCCTGCTCGCATTGCGCCCTCCGCGTGTTATACTCCGAGTCGACCAATCCGCGTCGCTTGTGCGTATTCGAAATAACGATTTTGTACTCCCCGCTGTTGAACGGTACCAAGTCGTATTCCAATGTGTCGCACATGAGCAATATCGCGTGGTCCTTCTTGCCGTTCGCCACCGCGAATTGGTCCATAATTCCGCAGTTTACGCCGACGAATTCGTTCTCGACCTTCTGCGCGAGCACCGACAGTTTCACACGGTCGATCTCGTGTCCCTCAATGGACAGCAATCCGTATCCCGTAACGACTTCGATCGAAGCGGAAGACGAAAGGCCCGAGCCGTTCGGGAT
Source organism: Paenibacillus alkalitolerans (assembly GCF_016482785.1). Taxonomy (GTDB): domain Bacteria; phylum Bacillota; class Bacilli; order Paenibacillales; family YIM-B00363; genus Paenibacillus_AE; species Paenibacillus_AE alkalitolerans. Next base: position 20,879 of record NZ_JAEMXM010000006.1, read on the forward strand.
TTCCCCGTGATACAAGATGTCGTAACCGGAGCGAATGGCGAAACCGGCTTTCTTCAATCCGTCGACGACGCCTTTCGGATAATTGGCCCAGCCGTCCCCCTCGTCGTAAACCAACCCTTCCATGGAAAAATGTTTCACCTCGTCCGGAAAGTTCGTCGAAGCGAGACCCAACCGGCCGTCATCTCGCGCCCGGATGAGCATCGTCGTCCCGAACGTAAGCGCCGCGGGAAATACGTAGCCGCCGTTATAATCCGTATGCTCGCCGATCAAATTGACGCGGCCCGGCGTGAAATATGTTTCGATGTCGTCGGCGCTTCCTCCGAACAATTCCAAAAACTTGCCTTGAAGTTCCTTCAAATCCGCCATCGTTTATCCGTCCTTTGCTTGATTGTTGTGACCTCTTAAGTACAGTATAGATACTTTTCGAATAGATCGCTATGGAACGATGTTAGTACGCTATGGAGTAATGTGATTTTTTTCGTTAAGATGGAAGGGGAAAAATGTTTTGGAGGCGATATGATGGCAATGGACCCCGGCAGTTTACAGTATTCGTATTCCGTCCTATCGAATCCGTTCCCGGAACAAGGCGATCTGCAGCTTCTGTTCACCGGAAGCAGCCAGACGAGACCTTCGCACCGGTCGGGTCCGAAGGTGGTCGATTATTTCCTGATTCATTATGTGGAAGAGGGATCCGGCACGTATGTATGCGACGGCCGGGAATACGCTTTGGGTCCCGGAGACAGCTTTATCATATATCCCGGTGTCTTGGTCAGCTATATATCCGACGAAGCCGCGCCGTGGAAATACCGGTGGATCGCCTTTAAAGGACCGTCGGCGCAACGGCTTGTGGAGTCCGCCGGGATCGCGCCCGAACGGCCGACGGTGCGGACGGCCCCGCGCCGGCGCAGGCATGTCCGCATGTGCTTCGAGCGGGTGCGCCGCACGTTTGCGGAAATGCCTCCGGGTACGAACCTGCGGGCGGCGGCCTGCCTGCAGCTGCTGCTGGCGGAATATGCGGACGCGGTGCTCGCCGCCGAAGACGTATCGCTGCCGGAAGGAGCGGGTGGCGACGCCTCCGAACGGTTGGTGAAACAGGCGATTCATTATTTGACGGCGCAATACGCCGAACCGATCTCCATCGAGCTCATGGCCGAGAGCTTGGGTTACAACCGTGCGTATTTATCGCGCTTGTTCAAGCGGCACACCGGAGTGAGCCCGGTGACGTTTCTAGTGCGGCTGCGGCTCGACCGCGCGCGCCGGCTGCTGAGAGAGCGAACCGAGCTCACGGTCGAGCAGGTGGCGTCCTCCGTCGGCTTTCAGGACGCGCTGTACTTCTCGAAGCAGTTCAAGAGCGCTTACGGGCAATCTCCGACCGAATTTCGCGCCGCGGTTGCCCGGAATTAACCGATCCCGGCATCGGAATACCGGTGCTGGATTTTCAATATTTCAGGCAAATGCTCAATAAACAAATCAACGAGAACGGGATCGAAATGCTTGCCGCGCTCTTGTTGAAAGTACTGCAATATTTCGTCCAAGCTCCACGCCCGCTTGTACACCCGGGCGCTGCCGAGCGCGTCAAACACATCGGCAATCGCCGTAATGCGGCCGTAAATATGTATTTGCTCGCCGGCTATGCCGCTCGGATATCCTTGGCCGTTGTATTTCTCGTGGTGTTGATGGGCAATAATCGCCGCCGTTTTTAATATTTTGCGCTTGGAGTGGTTTAACATCGCGTAGCCGTAATTTGCATGATCCTTAATAACCTCGAATTCTTCCTGTGTCAGCTTGCCGGGCTTGTTCAGTATGGCATCCGGAATGGCGACTTTACCGACATCGTGCATCGGCGAAGCTAACCGCAGCAGCTCCGCTTCTTCCTCGGGAAGTCCGTACTTTAATGCGAGCAGCTTGGAATATTCGGCCACTCTCTTTACGTGATTGCCTGTTTCTTTCGACCGGGTCTCCGCAATCTCGCCCAATGTAAAAATAATTTCTTTCTGAGTGTTTTCCACTTCTTCGTTCAAATAAATATTTTCGAATGCAACCGATACGTTGGAGCAGTAAATTTCAATCAAATACTTGTCCCATTCGTCCAGGCTAGCAATGCCTTCCAAGTAAATAACGTTCTCGGTCCCGGTCTTGCTCCGGAAATAGCAGGTGAAGCGGCTGTCATAAAAGCGGCCCTTCTTCTCACGGAACGTATCTTCAATGCACTCGAGGGCGGACGGCGGAACGATCTCCCGGACATTCTCCTTATCAACCGCGTATCCTCCGGCAGCCGCCAAAATATAAATATCTTCCTGCCCCTTGGAGACGGCGAAGCTCTTGCAATGAACGGCGTTTTGCAGGTTCAGCAAGGAGGTGAGCTGCGTCAGAACGCCGCTTGCAAATTTCTTCAGCGATTGCAGCTCGAACAAAGCCCCCGACGACTTGATGATCTCTTCGAGACCTTTCTTGTTATTTTCAATAACCGTAATATCCCGGTAGGAGCGAAGCGCAGCCACGACGGTCGTGAATAACTTTTGGCTTGTCAGCTCCGTCTTCTCTTTATAGTCGTTAATATCGTAATCCATGATAACGGTCTTTTCGGGCGCTTGTCCGGGCTGTCCGGTTCGAAGAATAATGCGGACGGATTGGTTCCTTAGTTCGTTGCGGATATACTGTACGATCTTTAAACCCGAATCTTCTTTTTCCATTACGACATCCAGCATGACAAGCGCGGTATCGGGGTTCTCTCCGATGACCCGGTAAGCTTCCTCCTCCGAATAAGCGCTAAGAAAATGCAGAGTCTTGCCGGCAAACTCGAAATCGCCAAGCACCATCTTCGTCAAACGGTGAATTTCCGGTTCGTCATCGACGATCATTACTTTCCAATACTGCTCAGCCGATGCGGATTCGGGTTGACTGCCGTCGTCATCCGCAAATAAAAGTAACTCTTCGCTCATCTCGCTAGCCATTGCCTTCTCCTTCTTGAAGCGGAATATGAATGGTGAATGAAGTTCCGTGCCCGGCCTTGCTGTCGCAAACAATCGTTCCGCCGAGAGATTGGGTGACAAGATTGTATACGATGTGCATGCCCAAGCCCGTACCGCCTCCGCCGCGGTTCGTCGTGAAGAATGGTTCGAAAATCCGGGAACGGACTTGTTCCGGCATGCCTCTTCCGTCATCACTGTACTTAATCACAAGCCGATTCGCTTGTTCGACGATGTCAATGCGCATTCGTCCTTGATCTTCTTCATCGTAAGCGTGAATAATCGAGTTCATGATAAGGTTTGTAATAATTTGAGAAACGGCTCCCGGATCGCTGAAAACTTCGAAGTTATCGTTTCCGTGAAGCTCGACTTGATGTTTTGTCTTCTTAATTTGCGGCTTTAAGCTGATCAGCACTTCTTGTATGTATTCCTTCACGCGGAACTTCCGTTTGGCTTCCATCGACCGGTCAACGGCAACTTGTTTAAAGCTTTTAACCAACTCGGAGGCCCGCAGCAGATTCGTTTGGATCATGCCCGCCGTATCGCGCACCTTATGCAAATATTCTTCCAGATCCGAACGTTTCATTTTATTTTCCCGATAGAGAGCCGAGAAAGCTTTCGTTTTCTCGTCTAGGTAAGAAACCGCGGTAACTCCTATGCCGATCGGAGTATTGATCTCATGGGAAACACCGGCAACCAGGTTGCCGAGCGCAACCATCTTCTCCGACTCTACCAGCTGTTTTTGCGCATGCTGTATGGTTTCGACGGCATTTTGCAATTCACGGTACCGTTCCTCCAAATTATGAACCATATCGTTGAAGGCGGACGCCACTTCGTTAATTTCTTGACTGGCATTCAATTGTATTTCTTTATACCCCGAGCCGTGCTTAACGGAGACGGCGGCTTCCCGAATGGTCATAAGCGGCTTTATCAACAGTTTTCGGATAATGAACGACAGCACGGCAAGCAGCAGCGCAGTTGCCGATACGCCTACCGCAATGATGAGCCGAATCCGGTTCTGGATGAGGGCCGTATTCTCCGATGCGTTCAACAACAGCTCAATGGCGCCCACCGTTACGCCGTCTTCTTTCAGCGGAGCGGTCAAACGTACTTTGGATATTCCTCCGGCATCCCTCTGAATAGGAGATACGAGAACACTGCTCGCTTCCAAGCTTTGAAGCAAGCCTTCCGGAGAAGGCTGTCCGATCAAGTCTCTGTCGTTGGAGGCGAGCACCTCTTCTTTGCCGAAGAGCGTAAGCTGCAGAACGTTCTCTTCTTTATATTGGATATAGTCGAAGATTTGCTGTACGTCTTCGATGGAATGGGATTCTTCGTATCTTCCGTTAATCGCCGTCGTAATGCCGTGTAATTGGCTGATATACGTCTCTTCTACGGACTTCTGCAGGCTGTATGAATCGAAGCCGACGATGACGGACATCATCGCGATAGTTACCGCAGATACCAAGATGACGGTTTTCAATTGCAGGCTCATTTTTCGGTACACGTCTATTCTCCCGCGTCCCTTCATTCAATGACGAAATCTATCGTTTTCGTGACGTCGTAAGGGGTATGATCGTTGTTATGCAAAGAAACTTTAAGCGTATGCTCGCCCGGAGCAAGGTCGGGAAACACTTTTTTCGCATGCTTCACTCCGATTTTTTCGCCGTTGTCCAAGTACATGTGTATATGGCCTTCTCTGGCCTTGCGTTCTTGACCGTAGTGCTCCTCGGATATGACCAAATTTGTGTTCACCGTAACCGTTACGTCATCGCCGGAAATATCCAACGAGACTTCCAAGTCAGGCTTAAACTCCTTCCCTGCATCGGTCCCGGATGCCGGCGTATTTTCGCTTCCGCAAGCGGTCAATAAAGAACAAGCTAGAACAAGCCCCAATAGTTTTCTCACTATAACACCTCAACAATTTGGCAAAGCTGCAATTTATGATCTTATTCGACAAAACCTATTCGACAAAATGAGTACATTTACCTGCTTCTTCAAACCTCAATTTCACGAGCGTCATTGTATAGAGAAAAGCTTCTATTGAATCGCCTTCAAAGGACTTTACGGAACTATTATGGAAAGAGATGTATAAAAATTGTCGTCGGATTGCCGTAAATGTAGCGAATTCCGATGAGCGGGATCTATTATGGCAATACTCTGTTCATAAACGGTTGTTTGGACGACACATTACGTACACACTATTGCCATAGTCGCAGAAGTACGAAAAAACTCACCCGATGGACATACACAAAAACGACCATTTGTGTACATTCCGTTGCCATAATGATCATTTGCTAGACAAATGTACCACACGTTTGAAAAATAAGTTTCGTGAAGATCACCTATTCGGACAATTAATGTCCGGATATGTGTGCTGCGAATGCCGGATACAGGCGCTGAAAATAGAAATCTTCAATTAATCGATAGTCTCTATGCGACCGTTCATACCGCCGATAAAGCAAATGGTTCGTTAATAACGGCGATTTTTACCGCTAGCCATCGTAACGAATCGTCGTCCCCTGCCCGTCTTAATGCCCATGTCGAGCGGCCCCCATCCCCCGGCATTTAGCTGCCTTCACTTAGCAACCCCGTATGCGGCGGTAACTTTTGCATTCATTTCATCTATCGGCGCTCGGCACTATGTGAAAACGACAAGAACCGCTTTTCATACAACGCAGTATCGATCGCTAATCAGCGTCTTTCGCACAAAGAAGGACCTTTCGGCGCCTCCCGCCGAAAGGTCCTCATCATCGTTTATTCAAATGCAAGTACGTCGCAGGCAATGCAATTTGCTTGTCGACGGTACAACTAAATGTCCGCTTGGGAAAAACGAATGTCGCGCTGCGTCATACCCGTTCTATGCCTTGTATGATGTAGGAATATTTCGTCCCGATATTCAAATAGATGTACCGGTCGGCGCCCATCAGATCGCTGATTTGCTGCGCCACGATAGGTCAGTTCAAAGCCTCCGTCCGTCTCTCGACTTTTCCTTGTTGCTCCTATAAAGTTGGTCATTCGAGGTTTGTCGTTTTTCAACTTCGGATCGATATACTCCAGGATAAACGGAGATCTCATAATTGTCCGCCACTGCCCTTGGCTCGTTTCCTCCGGCCAAGCCGACGGATCGGGGAAAGAGTTCCAGACCGCCCCGCTTCTTCTGTCCTCCACGATGAAATACCCGTGTTCGGATCGTCCTTTATTTGCAGCCGTTCGTTGCTTGCCGCCGGCTTCAGGATACAGGGTTACCATGAAATCGGACTCTCCGCTCGGTGTTTTGTGGTGTGGTAACCAACAAATTCCACTCGAAAGCCAAGAGTCCTTGTTTCTTTTAGAAACATGACAAAACTAGTGGTGTTGAAACAAAATATTACAAAATGTTATTTCAACGGCTCAACAAATGCGCCAAATCCTGCATCATATCTTTGCGCATGCTCTCCTGACGGTTTACATCGCCAATCAAGTCATTCATCGTTTGAATGACTTGCCTCAATTCTTTCGACCCTTGCACCGGTATGTCCGGAATACGGCGCCCTTGCTGGACGCGCAAAGCGGATTGGCTCAATACATCCGTATTTTCGGTCAGTTTTCCCGCCGCGATATAACTCAACCAAATAAATAACAGAACGATCGATGCAGCATCGTAATCTGCAAACCGTTGGAGACTGGCGTTCACCATTACATTACTTTCATTAGGATCAAATGAAACGGTCACGTGTCCATGGAGCTGTCCTTTGGCAATGAAAGGAAGTTCAACGTTTTTGCTTCCCGAAGCGGTTGACTCGTTGTCCCATGAATTCCCCTTTCAAATCCCGATATGAGGTTAAGGGGAATGCTGCGACACCGGACGTTAGTATTTGCTTCTTTTCTGGGGATTGTGCTGTCATTAGCCGTTATTCTTTATTTTTTATATGAAAATAAAGAAAAAGCCAACAAAGAAGCTGTCTTTGAAGAAGCGTTGATTACAAAGGCTTTGACGATCATTGCAATTATGAGGGAAACCAAAGTGTATTCCCTGCCTTTCTCGGAAGAAGAGGCGCAATGGTTGTCGAGTCTGACGCAGGGCGCCGGATTCCATTATGTAGGAGTATTCATAAGTTCGGTCCGCGTATAGCGTAAATTCGGGATGCGTCTTTGCATGCCAGCTGTCGTCGCCGCCGACGCCCATCTGACGGCAATTTACCCTGACTACCGTTTTGTCGGACGGGGGCAGCTTATACGCGTGGTCATGCGCTTCGAGCTCGGACGGCGTATATGGAAGCACGTTGACCTCAACCGTCGAACAACCCCGGATCAATAAACCGTCGCCATCGCTGTCGGTTATTTCCGCCCAACGGACTTCGGTTTTGTTCCCGCACTCTTGCGGCTTTAAATACGGGACGAATTGCTCCGCCGCCTTGCCTTCATAGATGCCCAGCTTGGCGCCGGTCGCCCGGTCGCAATAATTTTCATGCGGGCCTTTGCCGAACCAACTAAAATTGTCGAATGACCGGTCCATGGCAAACATCATGCCGACTTCCGGGATCTCGGGCAAGTCTTGACCGGGTTGAAGTCTTTGTACGACTCCGATTTCCCCGTTGCCAAAAACCGTATAGGTCACACTGCAGATGGAAGGGGATGCGGTCGCCAGCATATACTCGGCTTTCACTCTAACCTTGTACGGGGATATTTCCACATTGAAATGCGCAAGCTCTCCATTTTCGCCCGCTCTCTTCCAAGTCGCGCATCTGACCGGCAGCTTGCTGCCCCTGTCATTGTCGGTTGGAGCACGCCAGAAGTTCGGCGCAGGAGGCCGTTTTATCAATTCCTTGCCTTTTATAGCCGACATTTGCAAAAAGAACATCAATACGTTGAGCATTCGGTGCAGTCTTCAACAGTCCAAGCTGCAAATTTCCGATATCGCCAAAAAACTGAATGTCCATCGCGCTTATATTAGCCACTGTTTCAAAGAGGTTTACGGAGTGTCACCGAAATATTACGCTCTGCAGGTCCGGATCAAGAAGGCCAAGGAGCTGTTGCAGCGGTCGGACTTGCCGGTCAGCAGCATCGCGGCGCAGCTGTCGTTTTCATCGACCGGATACTTTTGCCGTTTCTTCAGAAACCACGTCGGCTTCAGTCCTCATCAGTACAGAACATACGCGCGGACTATATCCCTATAATGCCAAAAAAAGACCTTTCGACGATGCCGAAAGGTCCGAAATAAGGTATCTGCTTTCTCTACTTCTCTGTTGTTTATTCAAACGCAAGAACTTCGCGCATCGCAAGCCGGGACGCTCTCCAAGCCGGCAGAAAGCTCGCGGCCGCGGAACAGACCAGCGCGCCGCCAAACCATAGCAATATGCCGTGCGCCGGAAACACATAGTCGAGCGTGTTTTTGAACAGCGACTCTCCGACGGCATCGGCCAGAAGCTTGCTGACCGGTACCGCCAACAGCGAGCCCGCCGCCCAACCGATAAGGCCGACGATCATCCCTTCCGCGACTACGATGCTCCAGATCGAACGGTTCGTAGCGCCGATGCTTCGCAAAATGCCGAAATCTCTCGTTCTCTCCATGACGTTAATGCTCATGCAGCCAAGCAAGCCCAACGTCGACACGACGGTAAGCAATGTCCCCATGACGGCGAGAAATCCCAACATAATCCCGAATCGGCTCTGCTGCAGCTCCCGGTATTCGGAAGTCAGCGAAATGCCCGCCACAGGTATTCCCTCCGCTTCCAACGCGGCTTGAAGCTTCTCGGCCGTCCTGGCCTGCGCGACCCGGTCATGCTCGGCGGTCACAATATGCAAATGAGATATTTGACCGGCAAGCCCGGTCGTCTGTTCCCATGCATCGTATGAAACGAACGACTCCACTTTGCCGACGACTTTGCGCAGGATGCCGACGACCTTCCATTCCGAAGGCTTACCGTTCCACTCGAACGTTACGGTGTCGCCCGCACGTATGTCCCCGGGGTCATCGTTAAATATGTACGAATCGATGACGATCGCATTGCGGTCGTCCGGCGTCAGCCAGCGGCCATCGGTAATAATGGGCGTCATCAGTTCCGTTCCGGGAGGAGGGGCGGCCATGCTCCAATCGACGCTCTCCGAACCGTCCTCCCTTACGCGATTCGCAATGGAAGCTCCCCAGCCTTCGACGGCCGCAACGCCTTCAACAGAAGCGGCCGCTTGTTCCGCACGCGATTTCGGCTGAGGAGACGGGAAAGCGATTTGCAGGTCGTACCCGGCGTATTGAAGAGACCGCTCCAAAGTTAAGTCCATGCTTGCGTAAATGCTAATCACGGAAACAACGATAGCTCCGCTCAGGCTTAACGTGGTTATGGTAAGCGCCAATCTTCCTTTGCGGCGAAACGTATTTCGCAGCGAAAGCATCAGCGGACGGGGCAAGCCGCGCGCCCGCTCCAACAACCGGTCTATCCAACCCGTTCCGAACCGTTCTCCGCCTGCGCCTCCCGTCTGAATCGCTTCGCGTACGGAAATGCGAATTCCGCGATAAATAGGCAGCGCCGCTGCGAGGAACGGCACGCAAACACCAATAAACATTGCGGCGACGATGACTTGCGGCGAATACCCGTAACCCGAGCTGTCGAAGTTCAACAGTTCGTTCGTTCCGGCCATGACCGCTGACGCGCCGAACAATCCGAGCGGCAGCCCCGCGGCGATCGCAAGCGCGCCAAACATAATAACGATGAATGAGTACATTGCAAAAAGCGCCCGCGGAGTCGCCCCTATGACCTTCATCACCCCGATTTGCCGAAGCTGCCCTCCAAGAATGGCTAATACGGTATTTACGACCAGCGTCATACCCAACAATAGCGCAAGGGTGCCCAACGTTTGAAGGATGGCGATCATCGATCCGACGATGTCCGCCCCCCAATGCTTGCCGGGCTCCGGAATATTCGTCGTATGTACTTGAATGTTTCTTGCGTATAACACGTCCCGAACCGCCGCTGCGGTACGCTCGATTTCCCGTGTCAAGCGGCCCGCTTCCGTCTCTCCGGTGTCCGCAATCGCGAACGAAACGGCGTTATACAGCCGCGGAAAGCCGAAATCGTTCAATGTATCCAATGTAATATACACGTACCCAGTCCCGGACAACGACGCCGTCTCCCTTACGGGATCGCGCGCCGTTCCCGAAATCCGCAGCGGCTTTAACGTTCCTCCGGGCGTTTCCAACCAAACCGTATCTCCGACGCTCAGCCCGTAATACGAGAGAGCTGTTCGTTCGAACAACGCTTCTTCGCGGCCCGGCGGATAGGAGCCCTGTTCAGGCAGCAGCCGGTCGCTGCTTATAGAAGAAAAGTCGTCGATAGCGACTAATTGCACTTTGCGCCAATCCTCGGCAGCCGGCGAATCCAGGGCGCTCATGCGAACGGATGCGGCGAAGCGGCCCTCGGCCGACGCAACCCCGTCGGCTTCCCGGACGGCATCAAGGACGGAGCCGTCAAAGCCGCTTGTGAACACGACCGCATCCGACGGATTCGCAGCTTCGTAGCTTTCCGCCATACCCCGGTTCAACGTATGCAGCGTCTGGCCGATTAAGCTCACACCCGCAACGCCGATGGAGATGGACAGAACCGCAAGGAGCGTACGCCCCGGATCCGAAAGCAAATCGCGAAACATCTTGCGCCATCGCGTGTTACCCATGGCTCAATTCTCCTTGGAGCCGGTGCAGCTCGCCCAACCGTTCGCGAATGCTGCGGTCGATGTCTTCCTTTGTCATAGCCGATTGGGTAAGTATGCCTCCGAACGTTTCACGGTCGAGCTCGTACACCTCCAACGTCTCCTTCGCGCCGGCACGAATCGTGGCCGTGCGCCGTCCTCCGCGCACCAAGGCGATCTCCCCGAAATATTGCCCGGGGCCAAGGCTGCTCACCAAAATATCGTTCCCGCCAGGGTGCTTCACAAGCACCTCCGCTTCGCCCTTCGTCACCACATATGCGCAATCCGCTTCATCGCCCTGCCGCAGCAAAATCGTGCCGGGAGCCACTTCAACCTTGCGAAACCGCTTCGCTAGCGCGGTAAGCACGTCGACATCGAGGCCCGGGAACGCGTGAACGATATGCTGGTTGACGATTTCGCCGTCGGCGACGATGATGCTTCGCTGCACGCGATGCGCAAGATCGTTGTCGTGGGTCACCATGACGACCGTCTTGCCTTGCTTGACGAGCCCTTCAAACAATTGGAAGACGCTCTCCGCCGTCTTTGAATCGAGACTCCCCGTAGGCTCGTCTCCGATGATGACCGGCGGGTCGTTCGCAAGCGCCCTGGCGATCGCCACGCGCTGCTGCTGTCCTCCGGATATGGCGGACGGCATCTTGTAGGCATGGCCGGCCATACCTACGCTGTCCAGCAGCTCCATCGCCCTGCGTTTGCGTTCCTTCGCCGCCCACATGCGGCAAAAATCCATCGGGAGCATTACGTTTTCAATTAAATTAAGTGTCGGCATCAACTGGAAAAATTGAAAAATGACGCCGAGCTGCCTTCCTCTCCACTGCGCCAAAGCGCTGGATTTCAGCTGACTCAGCCGCGTGCCGTTCACCGTCACTTCCCCGCTTGTCGGCTCATCTATGCCGGTAATCATGTTTAACAGCGTCGATTTCCCGCTGCCCGATTTGCCGACAATCGCGACGAACTCCCCGGCGGCGATGTCCAGATCGATCCCCTTCAACACGGTAAACGCCGAACCGCCGGTTCGGAACGTCTTAACCACTTTCCGGCAGCTAATCATGACTTACTGACTTCGCCGGCGCGCGCGGCCGCAGCTGCGAACCGCTCCAACGCCTCCAGCAGTAACGGCCGCGGGCATGCGCAGTTCACCCGCAAGAAGCCGGATCCCTCTTCATCGCCGAACACCGATCCTTCGCTGAACGCGACTTTCGCTTCGGCAAACATGAGGCGTTTCAGATCGGCAACACTCATCCCAAGCCCGCGGCAGTCGATCCAAAGCAAATACGTACCTTCCGCACGAACCGGCCGAATGACCGGCAGCCGCCGCTCGAAAAACCCGATCGCTGCATCGATGTTTTCTTTCAGGTAAGGCAGCAGCTGATCCAGCCAATCCCCGCCTTCGTTATAAGCGGCGATGGTCGCCGTATGGGCGAAAAAGTTTTGCATATGCAACGAAAGCGTCTTAATGCGGTTCGCCAGCTTCGTCCGAAGCTTGGCATCCGCCGCGACGATGAAAGACGACTGAACGCCAGGAATATTAAAGGTTTTCGTAGGAGCAAGCAGCGTGATCGAATGGGAAGCCGCGTAATCGCCTACCGTTGCGTATGGTACGTGCCGCGCGGGCTGAAACACGAGATCGCAATGAATTTCGTCGGAGACGACCGTTACGCCGTACTTGGCGGCCAATTCCTCCAAGCTCGACAGCTCCTCGCGCGTCCACACTCGGCCGCCCGGATTGTGCGGGTTGCACAGAAGCATCAGTTTCGCACTGTCTTGCATGAGCTTCTCCATACCCTCCAAGTCCATACGGTAACGCCCGTCTTCGCCCAGTATGAGCGGGTTGCGGGCGACATTTCGCCCGTTCATCCGGATCACGTCGAAGAAAGGATAGTACACAGGCGGCTGCACGATGACATTCGCGCCGGGTTCCGTAAACAATTCCACTGCCAATGAAAGCGAAGTGACGACGCTCGGGCTCATGAGGATCGATTCGGCGGGGATGCTCCAGTTATGCCTCCGCTCGAACCACCCGCGAATTGAGTCATACCAATCGTCGGTTCGGATTGTGTATCCATATACGCCCTCTTGAGCGCGGCGGACAAGAGCGTCCACAATCGGCTGCGCGCAAGGAAAATCCATATCCGCCACCCATAGCGGCAGCACGTCTTCCCCGCCAAACAAGGCGGTCAGTTGATCCCATTTGTATGAAGCCGTATTCCGGCGGTCGATCATACGGTCAAAATCATATTGAATCGGCATACGTTCCCTCCACTTGCCAGTTTATTGAAATTGTACTCTTTCAAGCGGAAGTGCTCAAGGCCGGGTCTTCCAATACACGAAATTTTTGAATCCATTGCGAGGCGATCACTTCCCCTGCCTCATTGATCAACCGAACTTCCAAGCTCTTGGCTCCCTCAATGGCGGCTCGAAGCTTTTCGGCGGATACTCCATCTTTGACATTAAACATGCTGCCGTACACGTGGCTTTCGTCGCGCAGCAAGGTGAACCGCTGCCCCATATAGTGGTCGGCCACGCCGGGGTCCTGCTCAAGCAGATCCGACAACGCCGGGTCGGCGATATTGATCCTGAAGGCGAAAGGATCCGTCGTGCTGCCGGACTCGTTAACGACGGTGAACTCCACGACCAACACCGTCTCAGCTTCGGTTTCTGCGTAGCTGGCTACCGACTTGCCCGGCACGAATGAAAGCTTGTCGTTCAAACCTTGCCGGTCCGCTTTAGTCAGCAAGACCAATTCCGACAGCGCATGCGAGTTAACGAAATCTTTAGTTACTTTCCAGTCCCCCTCCCGTTTCTCGATTTGTATATTCCCGCTTACTTGTTGTTCTTTGCCGCTTCCGTTTGCCGCAACAACTAAAACCAATGAATATTCCGTAACAAACTTTCCGCCGCTCTCGAACGGATCGCTGAATGAAACGTCCTTCACTCGCACATCCGATTGGTGCGCTCTGGCTATTTCCAAAGGAATGCTGACAATTCTGTCTGCGGAGATGTCATTCAAAGCTTCATCTGAAACATATTTGCTTACTGCGGCGGTCCGCTCCTCAACCGTGGGAATCTGCTTGTAGGCGACTTCAAATAGCGCTTTCTTGTATTCAGACGCAAATTGAAGCGCCGAGTATTTATCATTCGGTTGAGCATTGCAGGATATCAAGGGAATTAGGAACGCCACATAAAGAAGTACGCTAATAACCTTTTTCAGAATCAATCTCCCCTTACAGAAAATAATTCCGTACTTCCAACCAGTTGTTTACTCTAACGTATCCCGTTTCATTCACATTGTGCGGCGCCGTAAACAAAATTCCTTGACCCTCAAAACGTTGAAAATGTCTCGAATTATCGTCAATCAGGTAATCCGCTCGGATAACGCTTTTATCTCCGCAAAACACAAAATTCATCTCATTCAGAAAGGGAAATTGTTCCTTAAGCCATTCGTACTTTGAGGTGAATGAAGCCGGAAACTCCATCGCCGCCGTTGTGATGAAAATTTCATATTGTTCACTTAATTGTTTGATAACCTTTTGGCTGTCTCTCATGACATCCAAATCGCGGAAAAAAGCGGGATCGTTTAAGTATGCAGTAATCTCGTTTTTTAAATGAGGACGTAATTCCCTAAGCCGAGTTCCCTGCAAGTCATTCACAGTAAAATTCTCATTGTAGTCGCGATTAAACACTCGTAAATGTTTCGCGTTAAAATCCGCTATCACTTCGTCCATATCTATTGCAATTCTCTTTTTCATAAAACATTCTCCACTCCTTGTACTCTTCTTTATTTTGACGATATTGAATACGAACTCGCGCAGTTTCTCCAATTGTGCGGCATCTTTCGTTATTTCGCAATTCTTTTCATCTCTCCTCGTGCAATGCGGCTTTCTCTTGTCATTCGCGGAACCTTTTCACATAATGGGATAAAAGTCAGCAGGTTCAATGAAAGGGGAGACGGCGCATATGAAGAAGAACCGGTTAGGGTCGTCCGATCTGCTGGTCGGCGAAATAGGATTGGGCTGCATGTCGCTCGGCACGGAGGAGCGGAAGGCGGTTTCCATCATACATGAAGCTTTAGATAAGGGCGTAAACTTTTTGGATACCGCCGACTTGTATGATGACGGCCGCAACGAGGAGCTGGTCGGAAAGGCGATCCGCGGACGCCGCAGCGGCGTTATCGTCGCCACGAAGGTCGGCAACCGGCGCATTCCCGGACAAGAGGGATGGGTGTGGGATCCGTCCAAAGCGTATATTCAATCGGCGGTAAAAGAAAGCTTGCGAAGACTTCAAACCGATTATATCGACTTGTATCAGCTGCACGGGGGAACGATCGGCGATCCGATCGACGAAACGATTGAAGCGTTCGAGGAATTGAAGCGGGAAGGAGTTATCCATTATTACGGCATTTCCTCTATCCGGCCGAATGTCATACGAGAATATGTAAAGCGCTCTTCCATCGTCAGCGTTATGAACCAGTACGGCATCCTAGATCGGCGTGCCGAGGTAGAGGTATTGCCGCTGCTGAAAGAAAGCGGAGTCGGCGTCATCGCACGCGGCCCGCTCGCACGCGGCGCGCTGGCGGAGAGCAGGCAGCCGGAGAAAGGTTTTTTGGACTACAGCGTTGAAGAACTAAGGACGCTTCGCGAGCGGTTGATCAAGCTGGCTGGCAACGAACGCGAACGCAGCATCTCTCATCTTGCGATCCGCTATTCGCTTGCGCATCCCGCGGTCGCAACCGTCATACCGGGAGCAAGCTCCCGCGAGCAGCTGATAAGCAATCTTGAAGCGGCCGGCATCCCTCCGCTGACGCCGGAGGAAGTTCATCAAATCCAGCGGCTCAGCAAAGCTAATGTATATACGGATCACCGGTAATTCGCTCAAAAAAAGAGCAGTCGGTCAAGCAACATATGCAAATATAACTACACCGTAGAAACCGGCACTGATGCCGATTGGTACTTTAGCATTGTAATCGTGCAAGCACCCGTATGCCAGGAGATTGTCGCACGTGTCAAAGCCCCGTCCATGGATTTTTTTCCATAAACGGGGCTACTCGGCCGATACTTTATTCACTTGTATACCTCAACCCTCCGATACATGCACCGCATATTTATCATTACAATTCCCTCTTACAAAAACATGCCTGGCATGTAACCACACACGTTTCATACTACACTCACCTTCGTCCCCGCATGCCGGGAGGTGTGCTGGCATGCTTCGCCTCACCTACTTCACCGGATGATTCTCCCTTCTATGTAGAATGTATATTAATCAGTACAGGCGATGCATTATTGGGTGTGAACCGTCCGATCCGTATGAGTGTGGTTACGGATCGCCATTAGGTCACCTTCGATTCGCCTGAAGCTGAATAATACCGCCGTTAGGCTTGTCCTTTCGATGGCTATATTGTATATCGATTTCGACAATAATGTAAATATTCAGATTTTTCTGATTTATTGGATAAAGCGGTTTCATTCTCGCGAATGCTCTCACATGCTTCTTCGTTGGCATTTTTTGTCGAAATATGGTCCGGCCTATTCTAATCGCTCTTCGTCCAAATAAAAAACAGCCGTCCCTGCAGGAACGGTTTGGTTCTACAAATCCTTCCGTTGAAATGCCCTGATCCCGAGAACGAGTGCAAGGATCGTATACAGAGCGCAATAGACGAGGAACGAATTTGAAGGGATCGTCGAGAAGCTAAACGGCCCAAGATCGTTTAAATCCATAAAGTTCTGTATTTCCCTTACGGAGAACAATTCGGCCAGCATTCGCCTTTGCAGCGTATCCGCGGGCATCACCAGCGACATTATCCCCGAAACCATGTTCAGCGATTGCTGCGACTCCTCCGAAAACAACCCGACCGCGGTAACTTTGTCAATCATCCCGCCCAGCCAGCCTGCGCCATACAGCGTGATCATAAAGACGCCGTTGCCGAATGCGGGGAAAAAACACGAGCCCAACATCGCCACGGAAACGAGCATCGGCACAACCCAAGCGAACAAGGCAAAAGCTTTAAGCAGCAAAACCGCATCTTTCGGCACTCCGGCATACATGTCGGTGATCACTAATAAAGCGGTGAAAAGGATTGCGCAATACGCGACGCCGAGACTGACATAACCGATCCACCTGCCCATATACCA
Source organism: Paenibacillus alkalitolerans (assembly GCF_016482785.1). Lineage (GTDB taxonomy): Bacteria > Bacillota > Bacilli > Paenibacillales > YIM-B00363 > Paenibacillus_AE > Paenibacillus_AE alkalitolerans. The sequence goes on from NZ_JAEMXM010000006.1 coordinate 37,656, forward strand.
TTTCCATCTGCTGATCGGCCGGGGCAGCAACGCTTGCAGGACCCCTAATTCCGCCTCCCCGCCAACTGTGGAAAATGAGCTGAATATAGATAAAAAGGCGACAACAAAAGTACCGAAGAAAAACCCGAGAGACAGGATAATCGTTCCGTTGCGGAATTGTTCCAACACATATTCCATACTTGAAGGATCGAAGCGATCCGACGCCATGTCGCTTCCGATCGTCTTGGCCACATACCAGAAACCGATGAGGAACACGGCCGTCATTATCAATGTTAAAGACAAGACGCGTTTGCGCATCATTTCTTTCCATGTCATAGCGATGATGCTGTTCATGCCCGCTCCCCCCTGTGGTTCAGTCCGGAGACGGCGTTCACGAACCATTCGTCCAGTCTGTTCTTCGCCTTGTTCACTTCGTACAACGTCATGCCCTGTTCAACAATGAGACTGTTCAACCAGCCGATCTGCTCGTCGTCCTTCAACTGTGCTTCCAACCACACGAGATCGCCTGTCTGCAAAGATACGATTGAGGCGATCTTCATCGGCAGCCCGGTCGTCTCACGAAGCCATTCCAGATGCAAAGGCGTCAAGCCGCCCACACGCAGCTGCCAACGGTTTTTCTCCTGCAGCACTTCCTCCACCGAACCTTGGGCCATAATCTCCCCGTTATTTAATAAGGCCACCCGGTCGCACAAAACTTCAACATCTTCCAACAAATGCGAGTTTAAAAATATGGTCTTCCCCTGTTTGCGCAGCTTCTGCAAAAGCTGTCTAACCTCATGCCTGCCGACCGGATCCATCGCCGAGGACGGTTCGTCGAGGAATAAAAGCTTGGGATCGCTTATCATCGCGCACGCGAAACCGAGCCGCTGCTGCATTCCTTTGGAATAATGCTTGATTCGGTCGCGCCCCCGCAATCCGATCCCCACTTCTTCCAACAATTCGGCAATGCGCTTCTTCGCGTACGAGTGTTCCAAATTGCAAAGCTTCGCATGTAGCCATAGCACTTCTTCGCCCGTCAGCCATTCTTGGTACCGGTACAATTCCGGCAAGTATCCGATGTGACGGCGTGCTTCAATCGTTCCGGCCTGCGCCCCGAAGAGGGAGGCTTGTCCCGCTGTCGGACGGATCAGCCCGACCAGCATCTTAACCAGAGTGCTTTTCCCAGCGCCGTTAGGGCCGAGGAAGCCAAAAGCTTCCCCAGCCCTAACGGTAAGTGTAATATTTCGGCAACCGCGGCCGTTGCCGTAATCTTTCGTCAGACCGTTCGTTTGTATAACCGCTTCGCTCATTGGCGGATCAGCTCCGCGATCCGGGCCTCAAGCTCTTCTTGAGAGCCGAATCCATTTCCCGAAAGTGTATATATATTTCCGTCTTTAATCCACATCGAGTGATAGTAAGCACCTCTCTGTTCCCCGTATTTCTCCAGCAATACGTCATGACCTTCAACCTTAACCATTGTCGTGCGTTCATCGGCAATAACCGGAAGCGGCACGGACCCGCCGTCAAGAATGCTGGAGGATTTCAGGCTGCTCTTGAGATGTTCCGGCAGCAGCGGGAAATCGATGAGCGCATCGAGCGCTACTTTAACGTCGACCGACGGATCTACATGGATTTTCGGGACAGGCTGTTGAGTGAAGGAAACATAGTTATTTTTTCCGTTGTTCATATCCATTTGAACCGATTCTCCAAGCTCGATCGTAATCGATTTGCCGTCAACCGATTGCGGGAGAAGCTTTGAAGCCCCCAGCCTGCTCATCGCTTTGTTCACTTCCGCCACATTGATCGTTAAAGTGACCGTATCCGAAGGGCCGACATACACTTTATCGCTTTTAAAGCTTTCCGGAACCACAATTTTACGGTTTAATACGTTGGAAACTTCGGTTACATCGAATTCGCCGTGCATCGTTCCGGACTCTCTTGCGAAATTGCCGAATTTGTTTTCCGATTCGCGCAGCTTGCCGTCCGCGGTGAACGTATTAAACAGCTGCTCCGCCTCATTTTCTTGAATGGTTGTGATTTGTTCCATTTGGAATTGGTTAAGGATGGCTGCTAACGCATTATTGCCTGCCGGCGTGACTATGATCAATGCCAGCACGCCGGCTGCAACCGCACCATTGATCCATTTTGCGTGCTTGTTGCGTTTCCAGCGGTTGACGAACGTCGGCTTGGCAACCGGAGACGTATCTTTCATTCCCTCATTGCCGGTTTCCGGAACGGTCGGCTCGAGATCGTTTTTCGATTCAGGCGCCCACATAATTTCTTCTCTTAACTGTTCGCTATCCCATTGAGTCCATCTGGGATTCACCGGCTCATCCTTTAATTTTTCCTGCAGCTTTTTCCAAGCTTCATCCAGATGTTTTCCATTCTTATCATTCCATTTATTGTTTTCCGCCATATCGTCATTCTCCTATTCGTATTGATTGCGCATATTCAACTCCGCTTGCTTCCTAAGCTTTTCCGTCGCTCTTAACAGCATAGTGCCCACTAAAGGCCTTCGAACACGCAGCTTCTCTGCGATCTCATTGTAGCTGTATCCCGAATATTTCAGCATCAGCAGCCGGCGGTCCCGCTCCGGCAACTGATCCAGCCAATCGCGCACTTCTTTCTGCTCCATCTTCCGCAGTGTAACATCTTCATTGGACAGAGCGCGGTTTTCGTCACCGATTACGAGCTGTTCCTGCTTTTGAATCAAAGCCCGCTCCCGTGTTCGTTTATTTAAATAATCGTACCCGACGCGGGTCAGCACCCGGTGAAGCCATGCGCCCACGGCCTCCAGCTCATTCGGCGGATTTCTGTACAGACGCAGAAAAACTTCTTGAGCAAGATCCTCCGCAACGCCCTCATCCTGTACCAAAAGAGTTAACTTCCTCACTACGGAAGGGTAATGCTTGTAAAATATATCTTTAAATGTATCGGACAATTGTTCCTGCTCCTTTCCGCTGCAGCTATATATAAGACGGCCGAAGGCCGGATTTTATATCATTATCACATAAAAATATTTTAACTATTTTTCACTGAGCTTTGATCATCCAGATAATGTAATGAAGCTAAATGGATTAGGTGCGTTGCCTCCTGAACGGGTGTTGGTCATCTTTAATGCTAATTCTCGGCGAATCATCAAGAATGAGACTTGCATATTTGGCGCTCCTGCAGTGGATGATAATCACAAACCAAGGATTTCATTTACAGAGGAGCGCTAATTATGAGACTGAGAAGTTTTTTTTCGCTCTTTTTTGGATTTTTGCTCTTATTAGGATGCAGCGGCCAAAGCGCGGAACCGGCGCCGATCCCGGAAAACAAAAAGCAGGCGCTCAATCGCGGCATTTCACAAGTTCGCGCGTATGCCGCCACTATCCCAATTCATAATCTTTACCTTCCACCCAAATATTCGTACCCCCGGACCAACAAAGTCACACATGTCATGATTCACTTTATTTCTAATGCCGTACAGAAACCGCTGAACCCGTATGATGTAAAAGATGTTTATCGCATTTTTATCACCTACGGAGTCTCCGCTAATTACATGATTGGGCGGAACGGAGAAATTTACCGGTTGGTGAGTGAAGACCGCGTCGCATTACACGCTGGAAAAGGGAGTCTGCCAGGATTCCCGGAGCACACAAACAAAATGAATGAGTATTCGATCGGAATTGAGATGTTAGCGATTGGAACACGAGATGAGATGCTCCCTCTCATGCCTCGAAAAATGTATGATTTGATCGCCCCTGCCAATATCGGATATACCGATGCTCAGTATCGCTCTCTAAATCGCTTATTGAATGAGATTCTTAAACGCCACCCTACTATTCAACGGGACAGAAAACATATTGTGGGCCATAGCGAGTATGCTCCGGGAAGAAAAACGGATCCTGGGAAGCTATTTGATTGGTCACGCATCAATATTATCACCGTTCGAAACTATACAGTGAAACCTGGTGATTCATTGTGGAAAATTGCGCAAAAATTTGGTGTGAGTATGCAGACGATTATCAAGTATAACAATCTAAATCCGAACGTTTACCTCAAAGTCGGGCAAAAGTTAAGGATCCCTCAATAATGCTTTAGACGGCAATTCGATCCTAAAAAATCCATTAGCGGGAATATCACATCTTTCTATGTAGCAACATCATACCGAAGCCAGTTGTAATGAATAAACCGGCTTAACTCCATATGATTCGGAACTTAGGAATGCGCAGGAGACGTTGCCCTTGATTTTACTTTTACTCGCTGGACTGAATTTACTCTTTAATAATGATGAAGAGACTCGCGCACTGTTGCCGAGTCTCTTTTTGTGTGACGATCACCGACAAACGGCGAATATACAAGTGTCGTACGATGGGCCGTTTCTTCTACTCTTTCACCGACCCGAGCGTAATGCCGTGAATGAAAAACCGCTGCAAGAACGGATAGATCAGCAATACAGGGATCATCGCGATAAAGATTTTCGCCGCATTCAACGTCTGGTTGGAAAGCTCACTCAGCTTCTTGTACTCGTCCTCCGTCATGCTGGTCGTATCGATCACCACGACGAGCTGCTGAATGTACGTTTGCAGCGGATAACTTTCAGCCGACTTCATGAGCACCAGCCCGTGGAAAAACTCGTTCCAGTGATACACAATGCTGAACAAGGTGATCGTCGCCAGCACCGGCACCGCAAGCGGAATAAAGATACGGATGAGCATATACCATGGACCCGCTCCGTCCACCAACGCCGCCTCCTCCATCTCCTTGGGCAAGTTGCGGAAGAAGTTGACGACGAGAATGACGTGGAACACCTGAACGCCGCCGGCGAGCACGAGCGCCCAAATCGTGTTCATCAATCCGTAAGCTTTCACCGTCATATACCACGGGATCAATCCGCCGTTAAACAGCATGCAGAACACGAGAAGCCACATAAACACGTTGCGCATCCGGAATTCTTTCACGGATTTGGACAACGGATAAGCCATCAATACGGTTACGATAAAGTTTAATGCAGTCCCTAATACAACCCGCTGCAGCGAAATGCCGAACGAATTAATAAATTTCGAGTCCGTCATGATCGTACTATACGAGATCAAGTTGAATCCGACCGGCCACAGCCGGACGATGCCGGCGGCGGCGGCGGCTTTGTCGCTTAACGAGACGGCCAGCGTATACCATATCGGCAATACGCACACTAACGCGATACCCAGCAGAAGGACTAAAAGCAGGATATCAAAGACTTTGGAGCCGAACGTCGTTTCTCTGACCATGCTGATCCTCCTTCTAAAAGATGCGGTAGTTTGCAAATCTGGATGCCAAGTAATACGACAGGACGATCAACACGAAGCTTACCACGGATTTCAAAAGTCCCATCGCCGTCGCCAAGCTGAACTGGAGATTCAATAAGCCGGCACGGTACACCCACGTGTCGATGATGTCCCCGGTCGAATATACAAGCGGGTTATACAAGTTGAAAACTTGATCGAATCCCGCGTTCAATACGTTTCCAAGGCTTAACACCGCCAACAGCACGACCGTTGTCGTTATGCCCGGCAGCGTAACGTGCCGCAGGCGCTGCATCCGGGTCGCGCCATCCATGGCCGCAGCTTCATACAATGCCGGGTTGATACCGGTCAATGCCGCCAAATATATAATCGTGTTAAAGCCGAATTCTTTCCACACGTCGCTTCCGACGATGATGTAAGGGAACAAGTCCGCCCGGGCGAAAAACAGCACAGGCTCTATGCCGAAGACGGCCAAGATCGAGTTTACCGGACCTTTGAAGGCGAATACGTCCAACAAAATGCCCGACAAAATAACCCAAGATAGAAAGTGAGGCAAATAAACGATCGTCTGCACCCATCTCTTCACGATCTGAATCCGCAATTCGTTCAACATGAGCGCAAAGACGAGCGGAACGACGAGATTTCCTATGATCTTGAGCACCGCTATATATATGGTGTTAAAGAACACGACCCTGCTGTCCGACAGCACGAACATGTATTCGAAGTTCTCCAACCTGACCCACTCGGAGCCAAAGATGCCGGCGCCGGGATTGTAGTCCTGAAAAGCCATCACAATGCCGAACATGGGGACAAGGCTGAACAAAACCAACCAGACCAATCCCGGCAGAAGCATGAGATAGTAATGAATTTCAAAGCTTCTGTTTTTCATGCTTCAACTCACTCCCATCCTTGTGGTCATATAAAGGCGCCGGAACAAATCCGACGCCTCAGCCGATCATTTATTCCTTTATCGCTTCTTCCACTTCACCCGTAATTTTGTCTCCGCCCTGCTTTTTCCAATCATCGACGAATTTATCGAACGACTCGAGCGGAGCGGCGCCCATAATGATTTTCAGGAACGTTTCCGTCTCCAGCTTCTCAAGGTTCGCCCAACGGCTTTCCATCGTCTTCGTTTGGGAATAAGTCAAGCTGTACACTTCGTTGCGTTTTTCGAAAAGCGGCGCCCCGCCGACAAACAAGGAGTACTGCCGGCTCCATGTTCCGATATCCTTCGTGTTCCAATATTGAATATCGTATTTGTCATAAGGCTCCAGCTTGACGTTCTTCACTTTCTTCGCATCGTCCACCAGAAGCTTATAACCAGGGATGTCGAGCTGTTCCGGCGTCGTCGTGCCTGCCAATACTTCTTTGAGCTTCTCCACCGTGAACTCGATCTCATCGACAGGCGCATATACGATCCGCACCGGATAGTGGTTCAAGGAGACGCTGACGTCAAATTTCGCTTCGTCCCTGACGAGCAGGTTCATCAATTTGACCGCGGCTTCCGGATGCTCGAAATCTTTCCGGACCGCAAGGAAATTCGTGGACGGTGTCGCCATATGCGGGCTGAATTCGCCGTTTTTGTCGAGCGGCAGCGCATACGCTTGCCAGTTCGCTTTCGGATCGTTCTTGATCGCGTCCGGCAGCGGCCAATAGCCCATCCAGAACGGACCGAAGAAGATGCCCGTCTTGCCGCTCACTACCGGCTCGGCGGAATCTTTGCGTACGCTCATTTCCGGATCGATCAAGCCGTCCGCGTACATTTCGCGCAATTTGGCGAGCGCTTCTTTCACTTGAGGCTGAATGGAACCGTACACCGGCTTGCCGTCTTCGCCTTCCAACCAGAAGCCCGGGTATGCATTAAATGCCGAGAAGATCGGATCCAAGCCGAATACGTTATTGCTGGATGCGATAAAGTTCGCGTGCAGCTTTCCTCCCGCCTGCGGTCCCGAAATGCCGATCGTGTCTTTCTGGCCGTTGCCGTCCGGATCCTGCTCGACGAACGCTTTGGCCGCCTTCGCCAAATCGTCCACCGTCTTCGGAACTTCCAATCCGAGCTTATCGAGCCAATCTTTGCGGATCCACATCGTATGCACTGCGTCGCCTCTGGCGGTGACGCTCGGAAGCGCCATCATTTTTCCGTCGAAGGTGACTGCCTTCATCGCGCGCCCTTCGGTCTTCTCAATGATTCCTTTAATTCCGGGCGACGCGTATTTTTCATATACTTCGGTCAAATCCGCCACTTGCCCGGCTTTCACCATCTGTCTAAGCTGCGCGTCGTTGACGACGACCATATCCGGCAAGTCGTTGCTCGCGATGGCCAAGTTGACCTTCTGGTCATAGTCTTTGCCCGTGGCCGTCTGCCAAATGATCTTCGTATCGATATTCAACTGCTCTTTAATATGTCGGGTATATTGATTGTTTTCAGGCGTGTCTCCCGCCGGCAAGCTTGTGTCGGTAGGGTCGATCGCTTGACCGACATTGATCGTGACCGTCTCTTCGTATTTGCCGAACGGATCCGCCGGTTCTTGTTCTCCGGCAGTCGCTCCTGTGTCGGAGCCCGCACCGCCTGCAGCGTCATTGTTTGCCGCTGTGTTTGAGCCGTTGGAACCGCATGCGCTCAACGCTACAAGAATCACCGCGAGCAATAACACCAAACCTCTTTTCAAGTGCTGCATTTGCTCCCCTTCTTTCTATCGATTTATTCTACATAGAATAAGATATCATGATTGAAAGCGCTTAACGGTTAGAGAGCGGTTGCGGATTAGGGTAGAACGTTGAACATAAATACAATGCCTGAAGACATTTGTCACCCTATGCATCGGACATATTTCTACCTTCGCGGCTTTGCCTAAACTCGCTCGGAAGCATTCCCGCATGTTCGCGAAACAGCCGGCTGAAATATTTCTCATCCATATAGCCCGTCCGCTCGGCGATCCATTGAACGGATTTGTTCGTATGAATCAAATACTCCTTCGCCTTCTCAATCCGCACGTGGCGCAAATATTCGTTGAACGGTTTCCCTGCGATATCTTTAAAGCATTGGCTGAAATAACTGCGGCTCATATTCACTCTTCTCGCCACATCGACCGCAAAAAGCTGCTTGTCCATCTCCTCTTGAACGATCTTCACCGCTTTCATGATGCAATCGGCCACTTCTTGCGAATATTGTGCTTGATTTGTGATTTGCGCGGTAAAGCCGCGAACCGATTGCAGCCAACTTTCAAACTCATGCCAACTGTCGATCCGTTCCGGCTGCACGATGCTTTTCTTCGCTACGGATGAATAAACCCGGTTCCACTCGTTCTCCAGCAGGTAGAGCAATTGAACGATTCTCGGCACCGGGAGGCGCTGCATTTGTAATTGGTCCCTAAGTTTGTTGTAAAGCTCTTCTTGATGGATCCATTCAAGCGACAACCATTGTTCTTTCAAAGATGCGAAAGATTCCTCGTCCGCAGCGGGATGCCCCGCTTGCATCGATTCGACGGACTTTTCGAAGAACCGCTCCGAAGGATCGTAATCATAGAAGAAGTCCTTTTGACGGTATCCTCTTAATAAACGGTGGATGAAGCTCTTCTTCTGTCCTGAGAGTCCTTGCAACTTCATCACCGTCCATCCGGCATGGCCGGACAGTCGTTCTGTTAATTCGGATCGCACCTCGTCAGCCGCGATCGTATCGTCGTCCTGCGCCCAAAGCCATACGTTGGCATCGATTTCTTCCGGTTCCCTTTCCGCCAGCAGCGGCAGCTCAAACAGCCGGCCCGTATCCGGTTGGTCGTCCTTGGAAAGGAAAACATAGCCTGTATCCGAACCATAGGTGTCGGCGGCATCCGCGGGACCGGCTTTCTTCAACTCCTCCTTGATACGCGAATGCACTCTTCCGAGCACTTCTTCAAACCGTTCTTTCTCAAGCTGCACCTTGGCGATGTAATCGATCGCCCCAAGTCTCAACGCTTCTTGAATGTAATCGAAATCTTGATGGAGGGTCAGCACGACGATAAACAGCTTCGGGTATTTCCGGCGGGCGGCGCGCATCAGTTCAATGCCCGACATGACCGGCATCGCGAGATCCGTTAGCATTAAGTCCACTTCATTAGACGCAAGGAATTCCAACGCTTTCTCTCCGTTATTCGCTTCCCCGACGACCTGCATGTCGAAATCGGCCCACGGCATTGCCGATATGAGTCCTTTGCGGACCAATTTATCGTCGTCAACGACAAGCACTTTAATCACGCTTCTGACACCTCCCGAACCGGCAAGCGCAACGACACGGTTGTTCCTCTCCCGATTTCGCTCTCGATTTCCATCTTCGCTTCGCCGTTATAATGGGCTTCGAGCATGCGCTTCACGTAATTCATTCCGATTCCCATGCCGACTTTTTGCTTCTCCGCCTGTTCGTTATTCAGCAGACGCTCGACCGTTTCCACAGGGATGCCCGCTCCGTTATCGCGAACGGCTATTTCAATTCGGTCGTTATATTTCACTTCCACATGGATATGCCCTTTGTCGTCCAGACCGTGATAGAGAGCGTTTTCGACCAACGGCTGCAAAATAAACCGCGGGATCGTCATATCCAACACATGTTCTTCGGCGTCGATCCGCACGTCGAACTTGAAGTCGTAGCGGATTTGCTGCAGCGTAACGTACTCCCGCAGCGCATCGAGCTCTTCTCTCACGGTGGAATGCTCGCCCAGCTTGCCAAGATTGTAATACAACAGCTTGTTTAAGGAAACGATAAGCCTGTCGATTTCGTTCTGCCCGTTCATGACGGCCAGCCAGTGCGCCGTGTCGAGCGTATTCATCAGAAAGTGCGGGTTGATCTGATACAGCAGCTTTTCGATTTCCAGATCGGCCCTGCGCTTCTCCTTCCGCTCCACTTCCGCAAACAGTTCCCGGATTTGTTGCTTCATCTTCTGGAATTGGTTCAGCAAGTAGTCGAATTCCGGGATGTTCGTCTTCGCGGACTCGGAATGGAAATTACTTTGGCCCGCCCATTTGATTTCGTTATGAAATTTGGTCAGCGGCCGGTACACCATCTTCCACAGCAACCACGCCAGAACGAGACTGATCGCCAGCACCAGCAGTGAAAATAATGCGGTCTGCATCATCCAGCGGTTTTTTTCCTTGTTGTATTCTGCCTCCGGGACGACGGAAACAATGCTCCAGCCCTGATTGCCCGTTCTCTTGTACCAGAAATAACCGTTTCCGACGCCGGAGCTTTCTTTGCCCGGATCGCTTTTGAACACTGCGTTCTGCGGAAACACGTCCGGCACCTCGCTGTATGCGATTCGCCCGTCATTATCGAGAATGAGGAAAAATACGTTTTCGCCGATACGGTCGGTTTCCAAAATATTTTGCGTCAGCTTCAGTCCTGTTTCAATATATACATATACATCGTCCCGATCCGGAAGATCCACCTTCCGTAAAGCGGACAATACGTACTGATTCGTGAATGGGCCGTTGCTTATATGCGGGCCGTAATAAGAGATGCCGTAATATTCGGCAAGCAGCGGATGCTTGTCCGGCGCAAAGCTTTTCTTCACCGGCAAATTTTCGAAAAGCGTCGTCCCGTCGTCTTTAAAGTAATACATCGTTAACCCGATATTCGGATTAGTGAATGTTATGGCGGCTAAATCGCTCTTAATATCGCTTACGAGCCGGGATCGTTCGTAAGGTTCGTTCTCCGTAAGAAATTTATCCAGCTTTTTGCCGACGGTACCCTGGATAGCGAGCTGCTGGGACACATGATTCAAGTTATTGAACGTATTTTGCAACGACAACTGAACCTGTTTCACATTGCTTTGTATGGCTGATTGTATTTTATTGGTTAAGATCGAATCGATCGTATAGTACGAGATGAGTCCGATCCCGATAAACGGAATTATGGAGCTTGCCACGAATAAAATAGTGATTCTTCTCTTGAGGGAAAAATATTCGTACATACTCTTAATGAATCCCATTGTCTCACATCCTTTCCCGTTGTATCCCTTTACATGATAGTCTTTGCTAGTTCCCTCTACAACAGAGATCTGATGGAAGAAAAAAAGACGTGCGCAACCGAACCGATCGGCCAAGCACGTCTCCGCTGGAATTCCGCTTTAACACTTTAATGCTTTTATCGGCAATCTCCCCGGACGGGATGCTCCACCGCCAAAGCCGATCACCATAACTCCGGAGCTTTTTCTGCGACTATGGTACCTTTTATTCCTGAGTTACGTACATTGTGTCTCGCTTAAGAGGCATATAGAAATCCTCGGGGGGGCTTTTTCCAATATGAAGCAAGTTCTTCAATGTACTTTTCAGCCATTTCACTTTTCTGATCGGAGACTCCAACGAGACAAAATGCGTGCAAATAATCATCTCCGGCCAACTGTTTTACCGGAACCCAACAAAATGCCGGCTCGATGCCGACGTGACTAAAGGTTTACGTCAAATCAATCCTTGCGCCTTACCGGCCCTCGACATCGCGTCCGCCGCGAAATCGAGCTCTTCGCGCGTATGCATCGCCGTGACGATCAGCCGCACGCGGCCTTTATCCATTGCGACCGTCGGATAGACGATGCCTTGGGCGAAGACGCCTTCCGCGAGCAGCGCGTCCGAAAACCGCATCGTCCGTTCCGGCGCTCCGCAAATGATCGGGATGATCGGCGTCTCCGACGCGCCGGTGTCGAAGCCGAGCGAAAGCAATTTCTCGCGGAAGTAGCGCGTATTATCCCACAGCCGCTCCACCAGCTCCGGATGGTTCTTCAACACGCGCACGGCCGCCAGGCAGGAGGCTGCGACGGACGGCGGGGCGGACGTGGAGAACAGAAACGAGCGTGCGCGATGAATGAGGAAATCTTTCAGCACTTGCGCTCCCGCGACGTAACCGCCGGCTACGCCGACCGCTTTCGACAGCGTCCCGACCTGCACATGCACCCTTCCGTGCAAGCCGAAATGATCCGTCGACCCTTTCCCGCTGCGCCCCAGCACCCCGCTCGCGTGCGCATCGTCGACGTACACAAGCGCGTCGTACTTCTCGCACAGCGCCACAATATCCGGCAGCGGCGCGATGTCGCCGTCCATCGAAAAGACGCCGTCCGTTACGACGACGCGCTGACGGAAGCCGCCGCTGTCGCGAAGCTCCGCCTCGAGCGCGTCCATATCTTTGTGCGGGTACACTTTCCGCGACGCCTTCGTCAGCCGGATGCCGTCGATGATCGAGGCGTGATTAAGCTCGTCGCTGATCACGACGTCCTCCGGGCCGAGTATGGAAGACAGCACGCCGACATTCGTCGCATATCCGGACTGGAATACAAGCGTCGACTCCGTGCCTTTGAATGCGGCAAGCTCCCGCTCCAACTCGTCGTGTATGTCCAGCGTGCCGGTAATGGTGCGCACGCTGCCGCTGCCGACTCCGTACTCGTCGACCGCTTCCTTCGCCGCCGCCTTCAGCTCCGGATGGTGCGTCAATCCCAAATAGTTGTTGGAGGACAGCTGCAGCACCTTCCGCCCGCCGATTGTCATCCACTTATCCGAGCGGCTATCCCATACCGACAGGGGCCGGTAGCGGCCCTCCAGCTTCAAACGCTCCATCTCTTCCGTAAGCACTCGCCAATCCGCCATACTTTTATCCTCCTATTTCGGTTTATTCGCCGATCGCGAAGACGACTTTCCCGCAGCGCCCCGATCGTACAAGCTCGAATGCCGTTTCGTATTCCTCCAGGCGGAACCGGTGCGTCACAAGCCCGCTCATATCCAATCGTCCGCCGCCGAGCAAGCCTTTCATTTGCTCCCATGTCTCGTACATCCGGCGTCCGGTAATTCCGTGAACCGTAAGGCCTTTAAATATGATATCCCTGCCGAAATCGACAGAAACCTCCTGTGCCGGAATTCCGAGCATCGACACCCGTCCCCCGTTGGCGGCCGCGGCGAACGCGTCCGGAATGGCCGCAGGATGTCCGCTCATCTCGAGCACCGCATCCGCTCCCCATCCGCCGGTCGCTTCGCGAACCGCGTCCGCCAACGGCGTTGCCGCCGAATTAATGCAAATATCCGCACCGAACGATTCCGCCATCCTCAGCCGGTAATCGTTGACGTCCACCGCAATGATCCGCCCCGCGCCGCAAGCGCGCGCGACCGCAACGGCCATCAAGCCGATCGCCCCGACTCCGATCACAGCTACGGTACGGCCCGCAACGGGACCGGACAGCACCGTATGCACCGCGTTGCCGAGCGGATCCTGCAAGCAGGCGATTTCATGCGGCACCGACGGATCGTTCTTGATAATGTTGGACGCTTTAACGACGGCATATTCCGCAAAGCAGCCGTTCGTCGTAATTCCGAAGCTGACCGTGTTCGGGCACACATGTGCGTTGCCTGTGCGGCATGCTCGACATAGGCCGCACACGATATGCCCTTCCGCCGATACATGGTCGCCCGGCTTCACGTGCCCTGCATCTTCGCCGGTTTTTTCGACGACACCGGCAAATTCATGCCCGAACACGATCGGCGTGCGGACCGTGTTGGCCGCCCATTCGTCCCAGTTGTATATATGAAGATCCGTCCCGCAAATCGACGCCGCCTTAACGCGCACCAACACTTCATCGGGGCCGATGTCCGGCACGGCGGCGTCAACCAGAACGGCGCCCGGACCGCGTTCCGTCTTCATCAACGCCTTCATTGTCGTTCTACTTGCACCGGCGCGGGACAATGTTCCCGCCAGCTCTGCAACCGCCGTTTTCACGTCTTTCATCGCGTCCGTTCCCCCGTTCGTGGTGGTATGGATGTATCATGGATCATTTTGCCTGTGTGTATTATATTATACATTTGGTTTATTATATTGTACATAAGCGTATATATGATAGTGATTTCTCATGTTGCGGCGCGATATTTTTTGTTATGATACTGTCAGTCAATGAGAGGGGAGACGGGACATGGAACCGATTCACAAGAAAGTTGGAAAAAACCTGCAAGCCATTAGAAAGTCCAGAGCGTTAAGCCTGGACAACGCGGCGGAGCTAACGGGGGTTAGCAAAGCGATGCTCGGCCAAATCGAGCGGGGCGATTCCAATCCGACCATCTCGGTATTGTGGCGCATCGTCAACGGTTTGCGGATTTCGTTCACGGCGCTGATCGACGACGTCGAACCGGAGGTGACCGTCGTTTCGCCTGAAGAGGTCGAACCGTTCATGGAAGAGGAAGGCGCGTACCGGGCGTATCCGTTATTTCCGTACAATCCGAGAACGAAATTCGAATCTTATTTGGTGGAGTTGGACCCGGGCTGCACCCATTTGTCCGAGGGGCATAACGACGGTGTCGAAGAATATATTTTCGTGCAAAAGGGCGCGTTGGAACTGACGGTCGGCGAAGAAACCTTTACGGCGGAGACGGGGTGTTCGATGCATTTTTCGGCGAATCGCACTCATGCATACCGCAATACGGGGGCGGAGACGGCCAGGTTCTATACGGTGATTTTCTACGCCGATGCGGCGGCTCGGGGGTAGGCTGCTTCAGTCGCTGCGTGCAGCAGAAAAGTGATCTGTTGATTGTTGCTGTAAAAGACACCTGATACTTGTTTTATCTGCCCAATTCATCTGTTTTCACTCCAGTTTAATGACAATAACCCGCCATTGATTTCATCAAGGAGACGGGTTATTTCTTTTCTGGCGGCAGTGTTACTTGTTATTTCTACTGCGGTTCAATCTCATAAAAGTGATAAATGCAGCGATAATCATCGCCCCCATGGCGATATTGCCCGTGCTTTCTTCGTTTACCCCGAGTGCAAGGCAGATCGTCGACGTAATATTGTGTACGAAAAAGGCCACGGCGAGCAGAAGCAACGGACGCATAATATTGAACTTTCTCAGATAGCGTCCCCCTTGTCGTGATAGATTTATGCCGATATCTTATCACAAATCGGTATGCGTTTTCATCCCGTACGTCTATGTTCTAATTTGATTTCGTTCATGGTGAAGAAAACGCAGGCCATTCGTTCGGAACGAACCGGTCGGCACTTCCCTAACGGGGCCGTATGACACCTGTCCCCGGCTTTAGAAAAAGGAGCCTCTCGAAGCAGCTCCTGTATTAATTATGGAAACGACGCTCCGTTCAATTGGTAGACCGTCAGGCTTTCGAGCGTCACGTTGCCGCCGATACTATACAGCTCGAGACCGATGTCCGCCGGATCCGGGAATAATTGATCGGTAATAACGGCCTCGCCGTCGTTGCCGAATACTTCGACCGACGAACGATCCACGAGAATTCGCATTTTCACCCTGTTGTTCTTCGGCGACATCGCCGCTTCATGTCTCGCCGCAAATGTCCCCTCAAATCCGGATTCTCCCGATGATGTACGGTCGACCGCTAATTTTGATTGGATATTATCGTAGGCGACTGTCGTCCAACTGCCCCCGCCCGTGCGGACCTTGAAGCCGAATTCGTCCGCAGTCGCCGTATCCGTCCGGAATTCGGCGATAATCTCCAGTTCGCTTCCGGTCACTTTGGACAAGAGGTTGCTGCCTGGCCATATAGTCCGGTTCGCCCAGCTGCGGCCGGTTGCGCGCAGCGCGGCAAGTTCGGCAACCGGATTCTGAACGAGCCGGACACCGGACACCGTATCCGCCAGCTTCACTTCACGAGGTATGGTCATGGCGCCCCGCCAGTTGGAGGTCGGGATGTTGTTGGCGTACTTCCAATTATTCATCCAACCGAGCCAGATGCGGCGGCCGTCCGCTTCCGGAATGCCGTTCCATGACAGGCCGGCGTAAAAATCCGAACCGTAATCGGTCCACAGTACGGTGCTTGACGGGTTGTCATTGATGAATTTCTCACCGTCAAACCGGCCGACAAAATACTGTACGCCCGAACCTCCCGCAGGCGCTCCGTCGTTCATGCCGACCGTCAATACCCACTTGGTATTTCCGGGATTGCCGTCGACCGGCAGTTCGAACAAGTCCGGCACTTCCCAGGTCCCGCCGTGCGAGCCGTCGGCACTGCCGAACTCGCCGGAATATGTCCAGTCCTTCAAATCGGAGGAAGTATAAAACCTTACGCGGTCGCCCGCCGAAATCACCATGACCCATTGATCGGAACCGGTATGCCAAAACACCTTCGGATCGCGGAACACATGAAGTCCCGCCGGCATGGATATTACCGGATTTCCGGCATATTTCGTCCATGTCCGCCCCTTATCATTGCTGTATGCAAGGCTCTGGACCTGCACTCCTCCTTTTTCTTGCGTAAAGATCGCGACCAACGGTTTATCGGCGCCGGTCTGAAAGCCGCTCGAATTGTTCCGGTCGACGACGACCGAGCCGGACCAGATATAGCCGTTCGAATCGGGCTCGAGCGCGACGGGCAGCCTCTGCCAATGGATCAGATCGGTGCTGACGGCATGCCCCCAATACATGGGACCCCAGGTAGTGCCCGTCGGATTATGCTGGTAGAACAGATGGTACTCCCCATCGTAGTACACAAGCCCGTTCGGATCGTTCATCCAATTCCGGTCCGGCGTAAAATGGAATTGAGACCGGTACTTCTGGTACCGGTCTCCGTTAGCCACCTCATCGGGCGTATTGTAGACGTGAAAATCGTCGACGTTCACATGTCCCCAGCTTCCGGCGGCATTGTCCGCCAGCTTGATAAAGACTTCCTCCCCGACATGGGCTGAAGCGTCCCAATATACCCGGCGGTAAGCTTCGTCATTGCGCCCCGTCTCCTTGAGCAGCTCGGCTCCGTCGGAAGCCCGGACCAGCGCCGCGTACAAGTTGCCGATGTCGCCGCCCCCGCCGATCAGAAAATCGATCCAGCCGCTGCCGTGAAGGGTGAAGTGATTCGATTTCAGGAAGCCGACCTGGCTGTCGCCGCCGTCTTTGAACCCCCAGAGGTGATAAGTGCCGTTATGATTGAACGGACCGCCCCAGCCCCAGCCGCCGTCCGAAGTGACATCTTGGCTGCTGAACGCATTCCCGCTTTCAACGCTCCATCCGGTCAAATCCCCGGTTTCGAAATCGGGATTGGCAAGGGTGGCTTCGGCCGGTGGCTGCACGGGAACGTTCACATCGTCGATGTTGATATGCCCCCACCCGCCGGTGGCATTGTCGACGATCTTGATATAACACTCCGTTCCTATATATTCGGAGGCGTCCCAATACACTCTCGTATAGCCTTCCCTGTTTCCGCCGCTTGCCTTGAACAGCTCCCTTCCGTCCGAGACTCTGACAAGGGCGACGTACAGGTCGTAAATGTTGTCTCCGCCGGAGGCGAGGAAATCGATCTGGCCGTTTCCGCCCAAAATGAATTTGTGCGACCTCATCGCGCCGACTTGGGCATCGCCGCCGTCTTTCGCACCCCACAGGTGATAAGCGCCGTTCTGGTTGAACGGGCCGCCCCAGCCCCAGTCATTCGCCGCGGTCACATCGAGGGAGCTGAAAGCATCGCCGCTCAGAATCGTCCATCCGGTCAAATTGTCGTCAAAATCGTGATTGATCAATTCGTCGTGGGCAGGCTCCTCAACGACGGTAATCGCGGCTTCGGCCGTAAACCCGCCGACTCTTGTTTTTGCCGAAATAACAGCGGTACCGGCCGCCTTCGCCGTCACCTTTCCGTTGACCACCGATGCCACGGACGGGTTGCTCGAAGTCCAGATCACATCCTTGTTCGTGGCATTAGCGGGCGACACAATGGCCGCCAGAAGCTCGCTGTCTCCCTCAATAAGCTGCATGGCGGACGGCGTGACGGCAATCCCTGTCGGATTCACGTCCGGATAGGCGGACTTCATTCTCCAGACTTTCAACGACTTGACCGTAACCGTATGGGAATCCGCATTCGCCCAGAGCCTAAGCCCGGTTGCGTCGCTTCTGGTCGGATATGCTCTTGTGGTCAATCCCTTCAATCCGTTCAGGTACGCTTCGATCATCGAACGGTCGATGTACAGCCGCAGCTTTACATTTTCCCCGCCGATATCAACAAGACCGCCCTGGTACCATTTTTCAACGTCGGGGTGGAGGCTCGATTTCGTCCTGTTCACCCAGAACTCCTTCGCGCTTCTCTTGTAATATACGACCGTTTCTTCTTCGGCGCCGGGCGAACGTCTGACACTGATGCCGGCTTCGTTCGCGGTACCCGTGTCAAGCTCCAATTCGATTTCGAGCATGTCCCCGGCGATGCCGGACAGGGCCTGATTCGCTGCTTCAAACGAGGTATCCGCCGTAATATTGATCAACTGTTCGCCTCTCAAGGATTGAAGCTCGGCGATCGGCTCGATGCCCAGCCTGCCGTCCGGACGAAGGGAAACGCTTACAGGGAGCCCGAAATTATGGGCATAACCCGCGTTGTAATCCTGTGTCGCCGTCCTTCTCCCTTGCGCGATACTGTAGATGACCGTCCGGCCGTCTGGCGTCACAAACCCCGCAGGCCCGGTAAAATGTTCGCCGACATCGAGCAGCTGAGGCTCCGGATTGTCCGGGACGAATCTCGCGGTCGTCTTCTCCCACGTCCCGATCCAGTACCAGGTATATCTCGATTGATATTCCTGACGCTCCATTTTCGCCGGATTGATCAGGAAAATATGCTTGCCCGAATTGCCGAGCGGAAGCAGGATCGGAAGCTCCCATACCCTTCCGGTTTTCGGATAAGCGGAATAATCGCCCACATACAGTTCCCCTCGGTACGTCCAATTCCGGAAAGAGGAGTCCTGCGTCGAGTAGACGAGTGCCGTGCCGCCAACATTCTCGACACCTGACGTCACCAGCATAAACCACGTGTCTCCGTCTTTGAATACGAACGGATCGCGGAATTCACCCATGATGCCCTGTCCCGGTTCCTGGTCCACAACCACCTCAGGATTTTTATTCCACCGGTTGAGATCATTGTCCTCATCCCGGGGGTACGTGCTTCTGGCGATATTGATCCGCTGATTAGGAGATTTGCGGTCGTCTCCGGCCGTATAGAAAATAACCGGAACGCCGGAATCGTCAACGACGGCGCCGCCCGCCCACGCGCCTTCCGGGTCGACATCGTGCCGGCCGGGAATGACCGCATCCTGCGCATCTCTCCAGTGCACCATGTCTTTGCTCACCAGATGCCCCCAGCGAATATGGTTCCAGTACGGTCCCCGCGGATTGCTCTGGTAGAATACATGATACTGGTCGTTAAAATAGATCGGGCCGCCGGGTTCGTTCTGCCAGTGAACGGGAGGCGCGGCGTGGAATTGAGGACGGTGGACATCATGCTCCAGCTTGCTTCGATCGATCCTTACGTTGGCCGTCGGCACATTTCCGCCCAATGCATTTACATACGCGTCATATTCGTTCCGCACTTCCGCCGCGCTCAAAGATTTGCTTCGGATTTTCACTTCATCGATCAGTCCGCTGAACATATTCAGCGTATAACCGTAGAGCCACATGCCTTGATTGTTTTTGCCGATCAGCAGATCGGTTGCGGAAGGAGCGATCGTTTCCCCGGCGGGAAAATTCGCGGATGCGACCTGTTTCCCGTTGAGGTAAAGGACCGTCTTGCCCGCGGCGCTGTCATACGTGGCTGCCACATACGACCACTCATTGAGCGGAAGCAGCGTGTCCGACATCACTTCACGCCATTCGGTACCCGTCCCGAACTGAAATCCCCACGTTCCGTGCCGATAGTTTCCAAGAATAAAGCCTTCCTTCGCTTCGCGGTTATGCTGGTTCACAATCGCTGATAAGCGCCCTTCATCGCCGTGTTCAAAGTTTCTCGGCGCAACCCACGCTTCGACGGTGATCGCTTGCCGGGGTGCAGGGATTTTGTCGGCTGTCCGCGTAATCCAGGTGGAATAACCGTCAAACAGCAGCGCGCCATTCTTGATTCCGTCGCTTTTCCATAACGGATCCCGGGATGGTTGGTATACGCCGGTATTCAGATGATAAGCGATTTGATCCGATGTCCCTGTAACCGATTCAGCCGCCTCCTTGCCGGCCCCCTCGTCCAAATTCCAGTACCCTAGAAGGCCGCCGGCAAATACGGAGTTGAAGACATGGAAGTCGTCTGCGTTAATATGTCCCCACCCGCCGGTTGCATTGTCCACAATCTTGATGTATAGATCTTCTCCCAGATAGGCGGACGCATCCCAGAACACCCGCTGGTACGCTTCGGAATTGCGGCCTGTTTCCTTGAACAGTTCGGCTCCGTCCGACGCCCGGACGAGCGCGACATACAGGTTGTCGATGTCCTTTCCCCCGCCGATGAGGAAATCGATGCCTCCGTTGCCGCCAAGAGTGAACGTCTCCGATTTCAGCTCCCCGATCTGCTCGTCACCGCCTTCCTTGAACCCCCATAGGTGGTAGCTGCCGTGCTGATTGAATTTCCCCCCTTGGCTGTATAGGGTTTCATGCGTAAGGCTGCCCGGGCCGAATGCGTCCCCGCTTATAACGTTCCAACCTCTAATCTCAAAAGGAACAAGTTCGGTATACTCAAAATCGTGGTTGTAAATGGACGGCTCCACATGATCATGAAGCGTGGGTGCGGGCGGCACGTTTAAATCGTCGACGTTCAGGTGACCCGTCGTGGAATTGTCCACAATTTTTATGTAGCAAACGGTACCGGCGAAAGCGCTCGCATCCCAGTGAACTCTGGAATAGGTGTCGCTGTTGCCGCCGATGGCTTTCAGAAGTTCAACTCCGTCGGAAGCTCTCACGAGCGCCACATACAGGTTATTCGGATCGCTGTCGCCGCCGATGAGAAAATCGATCTTTCCGTCGCCGCCAAGCGTGAACGTCTCCGATTCCATGACGCCGACCTTGGCATTGTCTCCTCCGCCGCTCCGAATATGCCAGAAGTTATTCTGGTTAAAAGTCCGCAAATTCCAGAAGTCGCTGTCGGCCGTCACATCACCGGAACTGAACGCATTCCCGCTGACGACCGTCCATCCGGTAAGATCGCCCGACTCGAAATCGGGATTCGCAATCGTGTTGGCTCCCTCAGCCGAAGCTAGGAACAGGCCGGGTTGTATCAAACCGGCCGCCAGAAAGCAGATAAGAACTCTTGCCGTTAAAGAATGGAACCACTTTGCAGCGTTCAACGTTGTACACCTCTTTTCCCGGATTTAAAGTTTTATACGCGTAAACGATTACGTAACCCACATCTTTGAGACAGGCCATTTCTGCGAATCTCCAATCACTATGTACACAAACGAAAACGATTACGTAATCGATTAACTAGATTTTAACCGCTTACATTGGAATCGTCAATATGCAAAATACAAAGAGCTGTCCGCCGTTTTCGCCTCTAAAATGGTCAACGGAGTCAGCCCTTCGCAGTGCAGGAAAAATCAGCACCGTATGGATAGACCTGATTTCCGCCTATACCGTCACTCTCGTTTTAATCCGTTGGATCTGCATGGCGATATAGGCCAGTTCCGAATCGTGGAGCTCAAATTCGTACTCCTTCTTGACAAAATCACCAGCTCTTCGGGCAATGGAGAACGATTCGAGATATTTCTCCTTGATGATCCGGACCATCTCGGGATCCAATCCGTCAAAAGGCTCGCCCGACTCCGACCGCTGAACGGCGAACCGCAAATGCGTCATTAACCGCTCATAGGATACCGTTTCTTCCGCAATCTTGGTACTCAGACAGTCTTCGATTATTTTCACAATGTCCCGGATCATCGCGGTGATGTCGAGCGTTCTCCTCATTTCGCCCGCATTGATTTTTGCCGTATAAATATGCAATGCGATATAACCTACTTCATCCTCCGGAATATCGATACCGAGCGTTTCTTGGATTAACGATTTCGCATAGAGTCCGATTTGAAATTCTTTCGGGTATAACACTTTGATTTCGTTCAGCAGCGTATTTTTAATGATCATTCCTTTGGCCAGGCGATCCAGCGCAAACGATAAGTGGTCCGTCAGCGCGATATGGATATGCTCATTGATTTTAACGCCCAACTGATTTTCGGCGTGGGAGATGATGTTCTCCGATACCTGAATATGCTCCTCCGGCAAGGTGGACAATATTTCTTCGAATTGCTGATGGCTCGTATGGTCTTTCATGACGAAGATTTTTTCAATCCGGGTTTGATCCACGCGATCGTTCTTCTTTTTCTGAAAGGCAATCCCTGATCCGAGAATAATCTTTTCCCCATCCGAATCCTTGACGACGATCGCATTATTGTTCAGTATCTTGTTGATCTTCATAGTCCACTTCCCCTCAGCGGAGTCCCTGAGATTTTATTTTAACTTTCATCAGCGGTGTGAACCCCATTTCAGCGCGGGCAGGCGGGCGGATGTCCGTCTCTTCAATTTGGTCCGGATTGATCAGGATTATGGGAGTGACGGGGCTTGTCGCTTTCTCCCTTACCAATTCGAGCTTGAAGTCGATGAGCGGCTGGCCCGCAGTGACCCGGTCACCTGCCATGACGTAATTTTGAAATCCCAATCCGTTCATGTGAACGGTATCCACACCAATGTGAATCATCAGGTCCAATCCGCTTTTCGCACGAATCCATATCGAATGTTTTGTTCGAAACAGACGAACGATCTCTCCGTCCACAGGAGAGACGACCGTACCTTCCTCGGGATCGATCGCGATCCCCATTCCAGCCATCTTGCGGAAAGTAGGATCCGGAACTTCGTCCATGGCGAGTACTCTCCCGCTTAGAGGAGAGATCACAATCTCTTCCGTTGTCCGTTCCCGCAGGCGAAACCAATTTTTAAACATCGGGCACTCCTTTACTTTCATCAATTCCAAGAATCCAGGTCGCTGCAAATGCACAACCGACTGCAATGACGAATCCAATGAGGTAGTTGACTAAGTTGGACAAACCTAAGGGCGCTGCAAGAATTATCATCGGAACACCCGTTAAACCGTAAGAATTTGCCGCAACGTGAGTAAATACGACGTACGCGCCGCCTGCCGCCCCCCCGATGCAAGCCCCGATAAACGGTGTTTTTAACCGCAGGTTCATGCCGAAAATGACAGGCTCCGTGATGCCGAAAAAGGATGAAAGCGATGCAGGGATTGCGTTTTGTTTCCGCTTTTTGTTTCTTGTCATAAAATAAATCGCCATTCCGGCGCCGCCTTGCGCGACATTGGCCATCGACCATACAGGCAGCAAGAAATTCACCCCCACTTCAGGGTCTGCAATCAAACCGTACTCGACCGCGTGAAAACTATGATGAAGTCCGGATACCACTATGAGCGGATAAATTCCGCCGAACAGGAAGCCGCCTATAAATCCGGTACCGTGCGTATACGCAGCCTGCAAGCCTTGGGACAGAAATCCGCCGATGAATGCTCCGAGCGGTCCGATCACAAGCGCGGCGGCAATCCCGACAGACAGGACGGTTACAAGCGGGATTACGAACAATACCGCTGACGGATGCACGACTTTCCTTAAACCCTTCTCAACCTTAGTCATCAGATAAACGGATATCAATACCGGAATAACCGTGCCCTGGTATCCGGCCGAAACGGCATGAAATCCGGATACGCCGAGACTTTCCGGGGTAAGGGCGCCAAGCGCCCCGGATTTCAATAAATCGGAGTGAGCCAATATACTTCCTATAAAAGCCCCCAAAACCGGCGTGCCGCCGAACTCCTTCGCGGCGCTGAATCCGATGACGACCGGCAAAATCAGGAGTGCGGATGTCGAGAACATGTCCAATATGTTCATCCACGCGCTATCCGGCGCAGCCCAACCTGAAGACTCTATCGTCCCGGTCATACCCATAAGCAATCCGCCGGCTACAATAAAAGGGAGTATCGGAACGAAAATATTGGACAATGTTTTCGTTATCGAAATGAGGGGATTCCGTCTGCCGCTTGCTTCAGTGGCCGCTGTGGGGTTCCCGTCGTCTTCGGACGTATCTGCGATCGCTTCCTCAAGTCTTTTATAGACCTGGTTGACAATGCCAATGCCGAAAATGATCTGGAATTGTCCGGCTCTCGAAAATACCCCTTGTACGTGATCCAGCTTTTCAATGGCGGCATTGTCCGCTATTCTTTCGTCAACCAGATTCAACCGCAGCCGGGTCGTGCAGTGGGTTGCTCCAATAATATTGTTTCTCCCGCCCAATAGCGGCAGCAGTTGTTCGACAATTTTTTCCGCTTCGGCTCGTATCACTGATTCCTCCCTTAACATGTTGAGGTTATTATATCATGTGCTGCGAGAATATTTCCGCCAGTGCGCGGTCAAAAATCGCCAAAGCACGCCCGGCATAAGCCGAGCGCGCTTGGCATTCTTTTACATAGGACGAATCGAATAATTATTTGATCCAACCTTGAGGGAGTTCCTTCTCGATTTTCGTACGATCGCCGTCGATGGAGATCTTCACCGTCGGCGCGAGCGTGCCGCCCCAGTGCTCAAACTGGTATTCAGGAGACTGGTGGCCGATATCGCTGATCGACATGCCGTCCAGATCGCCGAAATGCGCAAATCCGACGACATTCAAGCTCGGCAATACAAGCCAGGAATACGCTTGGTACGGATTTTCCGGAGGATTGGCCAGGACGAGGCCGCTTCCGTTGAGCGGCTTGTATCCGCCGATTAGCGTGTCGGAGACGAAGCCGTACAGACCTTCCGGCCCTGTCAATCCCGGCGAGTATTTATTGATGTGCGTGTCGGTAAACAAGTAATACTTATTATCTTTCACGACAATATGCGGACGCTCCAACTCTTCATTCACGCAATTGGCTTCGACAAGCGGAGGAAGCATCTCGAGCTCTTCCACGTCGCCAATCACTTCGGCGATGCCGATATTGCCGTTCTGGTGAACAGCTTCCGGAGGCGCCTCATACTCGGGACTGCTCGCGTGTTCGGGTTTGCAAGACCGTTCGCTTACAGAGCCGCCGGACATGCCTTCGAACAGCACGTATTCTTTACCCGTCTTCGGATCTTGGAACCACATCGGGTCGCGGAACGCGTAACCTCCGCCTTCGCCCTGGTGGGCTTGCGCCAAGGTTTGGTACCATTTGCCGTCCGGTTCAAGAATGATGCGGTGTTTATCCCAATGTTCAAAGCGGACGCCGTTCTTGTCGGCAACAATGTTGCCGGTAGCGAGGGCGAGACGCTGTTCGAAAGTGACCCGCTCTTCGTTCTCACGGCCGGTAGCCGTGTAGAAAGCGTAAATCCGATCGCCGTCCGTCATCGCCGAGCCGGCCCATTGGCGGGAACCAAGCGCGGTTCCTGCCGGGAACAATTCGCCGCCGAAAGTCCAGTCTTTTCCGTTCTTTGAGTAGAAATAACGGATGGTTGCGATATCATGCACTTTACCCGGCAGAACGTCGCTCGGCGCCGATAGCGCGAAGATCACCTTCCAGCCTTTGATGCTGGCGATCGAGCCGTCGCGGTCGGTCAACGGCCATGTATCCCAGATGTGATAATCGGGCGTCATTTTTTCCAGCTTCTTGATATCGGTATAAGGCAGGGTATTGCTTTCATCCAGCTCGATTTTCGATACCTGTTCGCGGGTCCAGTTGACGGTCGTATCGGCACCCTCCGCCTGGATCGGAACAATGGAAGAACTGATAAGTGTGGCCGCCAAAGAGAAAATCGTCGCTGCTTTTTTATAATTTCGAATGAACATTTCACTACTCCTCTCGTTTATGAATCGACTTACGATTACAATTGCTATTTAAGCTTGCCGTAAGGGCCGAAAGGCTTGATCTCTCCCGCTTCCATCTCTTTCACGATCTTCGTCGTGTCGCCGTTGAAGGACACTTTCAGCGTCGGCGCGAACGTGCCGCCATGTTTCACTTTTCCGGTTTCATCCAACGGTTCGTTGATGAAGCTGATGACCTGACCGTCCGGAAGCGCCATCCAGGAGTATGCCTGATACGGGTTTTCCGCAGGGTTGGCAACGATCAGGCCGGTGCCGTTGACCGGCTTATAGTCGGCGCGCAAGCCTCCCTTGCCCACAAATCCGTACAATCCGTCCGGACCGGTTAAGCCGGGCGCATACGTGAAGGTGTGGCTGATTGTAAGCAGGTAGTAATTGTCGCCGTCCACCACGACATGCGGACGCTCCAGCTGATGGTTCGCCCCAACAGATTCGATAAGCGGCGGGAGCAGTTTCAATTTCGTGACGTCCTTGTC
The DNA here is from genome assembly GCF_016482785.1 of Paenibacillus alkalitolerans. Classification (GTDB taxonomy): domain Bacteria; phylum Bacillota; class Bacilli; order Paenibacillales; family YIM-B00363; genus Paenibacillus_AE; species Paenibacillus_AE alkalitolerans. The sequence continues at coordinate 63,960 of NZ_JAEMXM010000006.1, forward strand.
AAGCACTTCCGCAATCCCGATATTGCCGTTGTAATATTTCGCTCTTTCAGGAACTGTATGGGTTTTGCGGTATTCCTCGTCGCCGATGTTTTCCGGTTTCAATTCATAGCCGCTGCCGGCCTGGCCTTCAAAGAGAATGTACTCTTTGCCGGTGTTCGGGTCGCGGAAGAAGAACGGATCGCGGAACGCCGTAATGACATTCCCGTGGCTTTGGAATTGTTCGATCGTTTCGTAATATTTTCCGTCCGGCTCTGCAATAATGAGGTGCTCTCCTTCGTTCGTAAGATGCACGCCGTTTTTGTCCGCACTGATGTCGAACGTCGTCTTCGCGAGGCGCTGCTCGGCTCTTTGCACCCATCCGTCCTGATTCCATTCTTTGCCGCCGTTCGCATTCATATCAGTGGTAGCCGTATAGAAGAAATGCACTTTTCCGTTCTCGTCCAACATCGCGGAACCGGCCCACTGCATGTGTCCGAACGCATTGTCATAGTCGTAAGGAATACCGGCGTACGTCCAATCTTTACCGTTCTTGGAATAGAACATGCCGATTCTCGCTTCCGTATGGCGGTCATTCCAACCGAAATCTCGCGGAGCGACCAATGCGAAGGCGATTCGATGGCCTTTCACGATGGCAAGTGAACCGTCTCTGTTCTGAAGCGGCCACGTGTCCCAAATCCATACATCCGGAGCGGCCAGCTCAAAGTTCGTATCAATAACCGGAGCCGTGGTGTCTGTCGTCCGAGCGACTTGCTCCGCTTGCTGACGGGACCAGATGGCGGTGAAATCGTCCGATACGGACGCGTATGCCGAACCTCCCGCCAAGCTGCCCACAAGAATTGAACTGCACAACATCAACTTGCCAAGTTTCGTCTTAAAACCCATTTTCATTGATTCTCCTCCTGATTAGTAATTGCCATGATCGTTCTGAACACCATTTTTATTCGCCGCCAACAAACCCCCTATATTCGGTATCCCTCCCCCGGCACAACGGGCACAAAAAAAGACCTAAAACGTTCAAGAATAACGCACCGAATGGTGCACTTATCCTTAAAACATTTTAGGTCTTGCCTGCTGAACAGTAACAATCCCGCTGTATGCTGTTTTAATTGCACTCTGATTCTATCCCGCAACCAGGCAAGATATCAATAGGTATTTATAACCATAATTGGAGGCTTGAAAAAAGGGGGTTTTGACCGGGACTAAAGCCCCTCACTTGACGCCTCTCGCCTGAATTTGCCAAGTGTCATAAACACGCTTCCGCTTCTGCTCCCCTCGCCTAAATGTATAAAACTCGAATCGAAGCGTTCGCAAGGAAGAGCGTTACTATTGCATTGATTCATAGACCCGTTTAGGGAGTGAACATAAAGAAGGTTATCGGAATTGATCATAAGTTGGAATCCCCAAATGATAGGCGGTATTGTCGGACGTCAAGAACTTGGGCCGATTAACGACAAGAACTTGGGCCTTTTGTTGGGTAGGATATTGTACCAATCATTTGTATACGTGAATCACCACTTTGACCAAAGGGAAAACCACCATATGATAATGGAAGTTAGGAATGTTTAGCGTAACGAGGCTGCTGATTGATTGATGCGGCAGCCTCGTGGTGCTTTTATTGAGCTATTGTCTCCGTTTACTAATTATCCTTGCTTTGCTTTCACCGGAAACCAAACCTCATAGATGGATTCCGGATTGGCATTCCCGAAGAAACGCTCATCATAGTACTCGAAATTCCAACCGCCAGCGGCCTCATATTCTTTTGATTGAGGAAGCCAATTTTGCCAAAAATGTCCGTAGACCGAGTTAATACCATCAATGGTTCCCTCATATGTAATAACGGCATAGGTGGCGGCCGGTACCTCGATTCCCGTCATCCCTTCGGGTATCTCTCCAATCTCTGTAACCTCTGAACATGCTGTGTACTCAATAGGGTCTCCCTGCTTAAAGCCCGGCTTAAAGCGTTCTAAGCCGTATTTTTTACTAGGTACCGAGTGAGAAATCTCCTCGATTCGAGGGGAAAACTCCCCCCATAACTTGGAAAGTTGATTTCCCGATGGGTTGCCTGCCTCCGGTTTCCATAAGATTTGCATCCCGACTGCTTGGAAAACAGCTTTTTGGACTACTCGTGTTTCAATAATTCCCATGTTGAATTCTCCTTTTCATTCATTATTTAACTTTTCGACATTCTAAAAGTCAAAAGGTCGCTTAAGTATGCGTTTGGTAGTTTTCCCGTCCTGAGCCATTTGCTTAGCCACTCCCCGGAAATACACCTGTATACGCTCCTTCTTCACCTTGCTGCGTGACCGCGATAGCAGCGTATACACGTTCGAAGTAGAGGTGCCGAATAGAACGGCTATTTCGGCAGGCGGGAGTTGCCGGAAGAAGTGCGCTTCAAATACATTCCGCTCATTCTTGCTTAAGCATTGCATTAGAGACCTTATACTCTCCACCAATTCATAACGGACGACCCGCGTTTCCGGGTCTTCATCCGATTGTCGAGTTTTCAATGACTCGCTGAAGTGAAAGAGGATAGAGTCAATATCACTCCAATCCGTATTGTTCCAGGATGAGAAACCGATAGTAGAGGTTTCTTCTTCTATACTCGTAAACGGGCGCTCCCTACCGTACGGACCTCCCCGCCGCAAGCGACGATAAGCTTGATTTTGCACGATGCGATGGAACCAGGAGTGAAACCGGGAGATCTCGGAAAGCTTGCCGATATGCAAAAACGCAGATATTAACGCTTCCTGAACGATATCTTCAGCCATAGCCGTATCTCTGGATATTGCTGACGCCCATCCGAACGCCTTAGCTCTATGACGGCGTACGAGCTCGTTGAAAGCTTCGCGGTCACCGGCTCGAGCTTGCTCAACAAGCTGTTCTTCCTTTGTCCATTCCCAATCAATTCCTGAACCGCTGTCTTCTATTTCTACACTATCGTTTACACTAACATTGTGTCCCGCCAAAGCCTCTGCCACCTCGCCTCGCACTGCCATTGCATAGATTCCGCGGTAGTTTGCTGATCATCAACTTTCAATCGGTTGTAGGAATGTATACCTCGGTGTACCCGTTCGGCTGTAAATCCTGATTAAACACTTCGAACCGCGGGGTAGCATAATTCAAACGATACTTTGCCTTGACTTCGGGGTTGGGGCAGAAAGAACTCCAGAAGTCGCCAATGTATTTTTCTTCAAAATGGAATGCCGCATATTTGCCGGCCCGTACTGTAATGGCAACCAGTCCTTCCGGTATACGTCCCAAAGCCGACACAGCAACCGCGACCGCAAACTTATCATCCGATATTTCATAGGTGACGCCCTCGTTGATCCGATTTTCAATATCGGGCAGCTTCGACTCCTACTGATCCCACAATACTTTAATGGCGGCTACATCATGGCCTGGCGGTGAAACCCTTATGCCTACAAAATGAAGTTCCGGCAAATTTTCAGTTCTTACTTTAATCTCATTCTGCAAGTCAAACGCTTGTTCTCTCGTTTCGTTCCCTCCAAGTTATACTGTTTTTCTAAAACTGCCCAACTTCAATGGCCTTCCTCCATTATGGATAGTCAGATGTCGAGCATTTTTTCAACACTGTGACACCGTTCGTTTCTTCCGACTTTGCTTTAATCAGTAAACGGATTGCAAGTTCGGCCTCCTGCGGATCATTAGGCTCTCCCCCGTGAGGAAACGGAAATCGCGGCAGCAATTGCGCTAATGTGTCGGCCGTTTGCCGGTAGTACAAGGCCGCTTCCGCAGCATACGGCGCAAGAATACTACCAAGCGGCGTCTGTTCGAATATCGAGTCGTAAATGCTGAATCCAAGCATCATATCCCGGAATTCCGTGTCGATAATCCGATGAGAGCGGCCGATCCGTTTCGTCAGAAAATTGAATAGCCCTTTGCAATGAGTCCTGTAAAGTATCCATTGGATCTACGGGGTTTGAGTCCAGAATGGCCGTAGCATGGATGCAGGTAAACCGGCGATTATTGATTTCGGAGTATGGAATGATACCATCCCTCTCCGCGTCGCGCGCGTACAGCTCCTGCTTGTCATGGTCGTATCCGTAAATGATGCCGAACTCCGGGCAAAACAAATCCCAGCCGATCACCGGCAGCCCCTTATCCACACTGTTCTTCATAAAATTAACATAAACCTCAAGTTGTTCTGGCGTTGCGGGAATTTCCGAGAAGCATACGCCGATATCAAATCCCATCGCGAGCAACCCGGATCCCATCAAATGAAAAGGAGAGAAAAGCGTCGGACCGGCACCATAGACGGTTTCAGGATGAATATTAATCATAAACGCGCTGTTTGTAATAAACATGATGTCTGCGAGAGAATATAACTCCTTTTTATCCGTATACTGCAGCAACCCGAAAACCGCCTGAGCGGATGGCGACCAGGTCAAACGGACCGGCTCAATCGTTTTTTTCAAATCTATCACTCAGCAAAATTCCATCCGCCATTACATTGATCCCGTAACTGTTAATTATCTTTCATCATTTATAAAATTTTTTTTTAACGAAGTCTCGGTACCGAGTTGCCCGAGCCGCCGCGAAAGCAGCGGGCCAAGCCGTCGGCGTCGGCAATATGAAAGGCCATACCATGATGGCGCTATTAAGTTGATTAATCTGACTTTAACAATGATCGAGATAAAGTCGCCGAAGAAAGACTATGACAATTGAACGAGCTAATATTACCCGGAAAAAGATTTCCTTCATGTGTATTTTTGCGCTATCCTGCCCGTCCCTCGGAGCAAGGTTGCCATGAAGTACTTTCAATACCCTCGGGATAAAGGTTGGCTTATAACCATCAGAATTTCTTTTACTTACATGACGATCACTCTTAAACATTCTCCTACTTTGGCTCATCATTAATGACTGCTTACCATTGCAGTAAACCCTCCAACCAGGTAAGGTCCAATGATCGAATCGGGGTTTTTAGCCAGATCCTGAGGTGAACCTTCGGCAATAATTCGTCCTCCCTCATTACCTCCACCCGGCCCCATTTCGATCAACCAATCACAATAGGAAAGTAGATGTGGTTCGTGCTCAGTGACGATCACCGTATTTCCCTGCTCAACCAGTTCATCCAAAAGCAGCATCAATCGCTCAATATCCGTCGCTCCTAATCCTGTTGTCGGCTCGTCCAGTACATAGAGGGCGCCCGATTTGCGCTGTTTGCCCAGCGCTTTCGCGAGCTTTAACCGCTGCGCTTCCCCTCCGCTCAATGTAGGGGCCGGTTGTCCGAGTGATAAATACCCAAGTCCGACCCGAAGCATAATGTCGAGTCCAGGAAGGATCGCTTTATGATCAGCAAACAATTGGCACGCATGTTCCACGCTCATAGATAACACGTCATGAATGTTTTGTCCGTTATAGTTGACTTCCAATATTTCCGACTTGTACCTAGTTCCTTTGCACACTGGACATGAACGCTCATACACGCCGATCGGCCCCATGTCAAGTGAGTCGGAACCATCCCCATTGCATTGCGGGCAAGCCCCATAATCCGTATTGAATGAAAAATGTCCCGGCGTATACCCTCTCTCCACTGCAAGCGGCTGATTTGCAAACAATTCCCGAACTTTGTCCCATATTTCAATGTATGTGATCGGCGTCGACATCCGGTTCCGCCCAATCGGAGCTTGAGTTACAACCACACATTCCGCTATCGCTTCGCTCCCTTCGAGCCATCCCAGCGAACCCGTAAGCGCTCCTCCTTCTTCCATCTCTTCAACTTCACTTTCTTTAGCTATGCTTAAGTGATGTTCAAGCAATGGTACGAGAGTCCCCGAGATGAGCGTGCTTTTCCCGCTGCCTGATTTTCCGGCTACACCGACCATAGCGCCGAGCGGTATAGCGACGTCTACTTGTCGCAAATTATGCAGTCCGGCATTCCGAACTACGAGCTTCGGGCCATCTTGTTTGGCGGAACGGTATCCGCTATCGCTTTTGCTAGGGAGACGGCGTTTTCCCCACAAATAAGGAGCAAGTACCGACTTGTTCGCTTTGGGATACTCGGTTACCGGCCCTTGAAACAAAATGTTACCGCCGTGAATTCCCGCTGCCGGTCCAAATTCAACGACGTAATCGCTGCTGCGGATAACATTGGAATCGTGCTCGACAACGATCACTGTGTTGCCGGCTTCCGTCAACGAACGCAGTTTGCCGACAAGTGCTTGTTTCTCCGCCTCGTGCAGCCCGGCGGTCGGTTCGTCGAATATGTACAGAAGCGAATCGAATTCGGATTGGAGATGATGCATTAAGAACAACCGCTGCAGCTCGCCACCGCTCAGGGATGGAATAGTGCGCAGTATGTTCAAGTAAGATAAACCGACCTCTTCCAAAAGCTTAAGCTTCCATAGAATCTGGTCTACGATGTGGCGCCCTTCTTCGGAGAAGCCGCTCATATCCAATGTTTTGAAGAAAGGAGCCAGTTCGGAGAACGGCATTGCATTCAGTTCTCCCAAATGCTTTCCGTCAATAAAGACGTTAAGTGCCGGCGTAGATAACCTGAACCCGCCGCATGTTTCGCACGTTACGCGGCTCGCAAACAAATGCTCGAACTGCACTTTCCGTCTCGGCGTAGTGAGCTTTGAATAGATATACGGTATATAACCGATGAACTTTCCCTCAATGCCGTGAAGGAAGGCGTGCCTCTCTTCTTCTTTCAGTTGATCGAATGTGAGACTCTTCCAATCATAGCCGTAATGCGTGGCAAAATCCGGCAGCCGTTTCACGAGCTGACGGCCGAATTCTCCGCCTTCGATACATATTTGTTCCAACCGTTTTCTTGGGTCCGAAACGACTCGTTTCTCATCCAAAAAGGTAGTAACCCCGCGGCCGTAACAAGCTAAGCACATACCCTCCGGATGATGGAACGAAAACGCTTCGACAAGGAGCGATGTCCGCTTTCCGTCCGGGCCGAGCCCTTCGGTCGAGAAGAGCCATTTAAGTGCGTCAAGCAATTTGGTGCGCGTTCCTACGAAGCTCCTTGGGTTCGTCTGTCGTAAAGTCCGCTGTTCTACGGCAATTGCGGGCGGTAAACCCATAATACTGATGAAGGGTTCTTCACCGCTTCTTACAAACGTATCGCTATGCAGACCAATGGAATGCAAGTATCTTTTTCGCCCTTCCTCGAACAGGATGTCGAAAGCAAGGCTCGATTTTCCTGAGCCGCTGACGCCGGTGAATACGATGAATTTCCCTTTCGGCAGACTGACATCTATTTGTTTCAAATTATGGATCGCTGCGCCGCGCACTTCGATCTGCTTCAACTTCGCACACTCCTCCTCTATGATTCCGAATGTAATACAGGAATCATCCATTGAAATGTTGATAAACTGCTTAAATCGTAACGTTCCATCTGGCTTGCAGGTTCGAACCCGGATGACTACAATAACAGCACTAAGCTGAAACAAGTGAACGCATCGTCCGCCATCAAATCAGGGCGACAAATAAAGTCGGTTTGGGTTGTTGAGTTGTCGCGATAAGTGGTTTTCCCTTGCCTGACTTGATCTATTGGAATGGCGTGACGTAGCCCTTTATTTCGATAGAAATAAAGGGCATCTTTACGTATTATTTGGGTCAAGATGAACTAGCGCCCATCAAGACTTTATTTCTTAGTAATGGGGATATAAACCGAGATCGTTTTCTTTCCATCATCGCCTCGCACGAATCGATTATCATAAAGCTCAAAGTCAGCTGCTTCTGCCCACTTATATTCCGATGTAGCGAACCACTTGTCGGAATATTCATATACCTCGCCAATCCTGTGACCTGTATATACAAAAAGCGCATATTGCTGCATCGGAATCGTTCTTCCGACCATGCCGTCAGGGATATCATCGAGATTTTGTACCGAGAAACCAACGATATGGTTAAAACTTTTTCGGGGGTCAGGACTGTATTCACTCAAACCATACGCGAAATAAGGATCTGTTCGATTTTTTATTTCATGCCTTCTCCGTCCAAATTCATCCCAGAGGCCAGGTATCTTATCCTCACCAATTTTTGTAGTGATCATCGGTCCGACAATGTGGAATTCTTTCAGCGTAACAATGTGAATATCCATGTTTATCATCCTTCGCTTTTTATATGTCATTAGTGATATGACCTGCTGTACAGAATCTGAATCCTTAGCCGCAAAATGGTCGGGAAGTAGTTCTGATTCGCAATGTTATCCGTCGACTCTGTTGGTCCGGCCGTCTAAGTGATTACGTGCGAGGTTGTGACTGAATATTACTCCACTACTCATGGCAGCTTTCCAGCCGCTCAACTAAAGCCTGAAGCGCGGACAAACCGCGAACTTCGGCCATCCGTGCTTTGCGCAGGAGGGCTATTGCCTTCGCACGCTTCTCTGCATCACGTACATAATCGTCCGGCTGGCGCCATGGGAACAAAGCATCCAGCTCCTTGGAAGCTGAGGCAACTTCCTCGTACGGAGCAATTGCCTCGTCGAAGGCTTCCGCAAGCAGACGATTGTCTAAATTGCCGGCGGGTTGTCGCCCCCCCGTAGTATCGGCTGCGTTCGTCGCTGTGCATAGTCGCTCTTTCGCTTCATGCAGGAAAGCCGCCGCATGCTTGCGGCATTCGTAGAAGAGCGAGACGTTATAGCCGATGTAGAAAGCGAACGCCGTCCCGTTCTCGAAGGCGCGTATCCAGGCGTCGTATGCGGCCAGACCGGTATGGAATCCCGGGGCGATACGCCGGTCTCCTGGAGCCGAGATTTCCAGCGCGAAACGGAGACCTTCCCGCACGGCAGTGAAATCGTCCGCAGGCTCGGCAGGCTCGACCCAATGCAAATCGACAAGCCCTTCGCGAACCGGGCCGTCGAGGCCGTTCTTTCGGCGCCAATCCGTGCAGCCGTCGCACGGGCACATCGCCACACCCAATCGGTCCCAGGGAATAACTCCGCCTCCGCGTCCATGCCAACCGTGCGCATAGTACCCTTCGGAGTCGTATCCATAAACGACGGCGGTCTCGCTACCTTCGGTGACCCCCAGTCCGTAACACGGCCAGCCGTTATTAATGGCGCTCCGCGCGGCAGAGAACGCTTCACGATGCGCCTCGCGCAAGTCGTCTCCAGTGACATAGCGGCTGATGCCGCCGATCCGGGCGCCGGCGTGTTCTGCCAATCGGCGTATCTCATCGTTCGGCAAGTTGTGGTTGTATGGTGGAATGCTGATCTTATCGTCCGCGATGAACAGAAACCCATGACCTGTTATTCCATAAAGCCACGGAACGGAGCATCGGATACCCAAAAAGTTGAAGCACGAATGAATGGCGCCGAGCTGCGATACGTTCAGCCCCGTGAACCACAGCTTCGAAAGTTCCTTCCTCGCGTTTAGCCGCTCGATCGCCGCCTGCATGGAGGCGAAAGCCCTCTCCTCCGCATGAGCTGCGGCTTCGAGGTTTTCCGCCTGCAGCCCGGGGTCGGTCGAGGCCGAGACAGACGCTTCAAGCAAACGGCTCTCCTCTCTGAACCAGTTTGCCGCCTCTTCAAGCAGCCCGGAGGCGTCTCCACCGACACGCCTATTGGCGTGGAGCAGGAAGTCCGCGGCGAAGCCGCACAGCCTGACCATCTTGCGCCGCTCATCACCAACGCCGTATGCATCCGACTGGCGGAAGACACTTTCTCCGCTGGCTATGCGCTCCACTGCGAATGCAAGCGCATCGCGCAGCTGCTGCAATTCGCTGGCCTGGCGGCAGCACTTCACACCGTAAAACGGCAGTTCAGCCACTCGCTCCACAGTTGCGATGCCGACAGAGCCAGGAGCGGAGTAAAAGTAACCGCCGGTTTCCGGATCGATTCCGAACAAGACAGCACAACCGTCGACGCCATTTTCCGGCCTAAGCCGAACGATACAGAGCGTGCCCGCCTCCAATATCGCTTGCAAACCCGATTCATGGCGGGTTAGGTGGATCCCGATATTCGCCGCCAAGCGGGCTGCAGTTTCTTCATCAGTCGGCCCCATGTTCACCTTGGAACGAAAAGCCTGTCCTGTCACACCGTACAAAATCGCCTCGCTAAACGGAAGCCATGCATCGGACAACGTCAGGTTTAACGACTCCGCACAGCCCAACAAGCACGCCATGAAAACATCAGCGCCGGGTTTAACCAGAACCTTCGGAATGACCCCGCACGGCAGCAGACTTGTCTCCGGCTTCAGGCGAAAAATCGCCATCTCCCGCAAACCGACGCGTGCTCCGAACGCTCCGCCGAACCCGATCGTGCCGCTCCAGTCCACAAAATATCCCGGGCATTCCGCATAAACTTCCCCGTCGACCTCCAGCCTCATGAACCGCTCCGTAATGGTCAGCGATAACCGGTACCATCTTCCTGGTTCGAGCGGTCCGTGCTGATCGAACGTCATATGAGCCCTCGTCATCGGGTGCTTGATGTAGAAGTTCACTTCGTTTGCTTCCGAATTCAGTACGACCCGGCCTTTATCCCCGAGATAGAGCCTCAGATTGGACGAATCGGTTCGCGCGACGGCTTCTATTCTTAGAGGCACACGGTATTCTCCTGCGGTAACCGCATAATGGCTTGTCGGAAAAGCCAGATGAACGATATTATCGTGCTGATCCGTCATGACGAGGCCCTCGGTCGTCCGTTGCGGACAAGTTTCAGCCGAAGCAATCAACACGTCCTCTCCGGTGCCGTCCAATCCAATGATGCGGATCGGAAACAACACTTGCGATTCGCCTGCCGTAACCTTCATTTGTGTGTTTTCGTTCATGAAAAACCTCCGCTTCTCCTATGTTTCACGGATGAAAAAGGGGCAACAACCGCCTGACTCGCTCAAGCCGTTCAACCGCCGAAGCTTCTGCCTCGTACGCGCTGCCCAGCAACTCGATACCGGCTGCCGCTTCCGCGCGATCGTGTGGCTTGCCGCCGGAAGGAAACGGAAAGAGGCGGCAGTAGTTCATCCACGCTTCGGCCGTATCATTATACAGCAGTGCTGCTTCCTGCAGAAGCCGGCTACATTCCCCAGCTGCAGCCCGTCCAGCTTCGTTCAGGAACTTGGCCGCCCAGCGTCTCGCGTCCGCCGTCAGCATAGCACAATACGCGCTGCCGACCGGATCGATCCGTCCGCTTCGCAGTGCGTCGATCCAGGCGAAATAAGCGGCGAGGCCCGATACGTATCCGGTAAGTCCTCGTTCCCCGTACGCATGGCGGACCGCCATGCCGAGCGCACAGTCAAGCTGCCGGGTTCGATCCGGAATGACCGGCTTATCCGGTTTGCGGAGCGACATCAGGAACAAGCCCCCGGACGAACCTCTGCCCAGTGCTGCGAACGGCAGTGAGCGTCGAGCCCGCGGGTCATGCGCATGGACTTGCCGTTTCCCCTCGTCCATCCCATAAATCAGGCCGAACTCCGGCGTGAACAAGTCCCAGGCGATGACAGGCCTCTTTTCCCGCAGCGCTTCTCTCACAAAAGCGACCCCATCATAAAGCAGCCCGGGCGACGGGAAGACGCCGCCATCTCCAAGCAAGTCGCATTCGGCCCCCAGGTTGCGCGCAGCATCGGTAAAAACGGTCTCCCAGAAAAACGACCACGGACCCGATGCATCGATTCGTTCGACTTCCACCGTATTCCGGAATGCCAGAGCGGAGAGCCCCATCACATCGGCTAACGAGTAAGCTTTTGGCTCTCTCGGATCTTTCTGCTCTTTCCGATCCTTTGGCTTTTGCTTAAAGGCTAATAGGCCTCTTGTGCCGTCCTTTTCTCCTCCACCGGTTTGTACAAGAGCATCCAACGAATGACGCAAGCATACTCCGATGGATAGGGCACATCTTTTCCAATCAGCGTTCAGCCGTTTAGAATGTACAGTAAGAACGATCGTGCCGTTATTTTCGCTTCGCCCTTGCGTACGTTCCCTTTCCCGATCGTGCAAATACTCGTTTAACCGGATACGCTCCTTCTGCTCACGCACTTTTTGCCTTGAGGCGGATAACGTGTTATAGACGTGGTTCGTGCCGACCGATAGAAGCTCTGCAATTTCATGCGGCTCCAGCTCGCGAAACACATACGCTTGGAAAACGTGCTTTTCCCGTTCCGTAAGCGTCTCCATAAGCTGCTCAGCCCAGTCCCAGAACATGCGGCGTGCCAGCCGTTCCTCCGGATTACCGATTGGATTGGCGTGAAATGCGTCTCGGAAATCTCTCCGGCTCTCCATGTGGGCCGTACCTGCTTTCACCGAAGACTCAAGCGAAGTAAATGGACGCTCCTTGGCATACGGACCGCCTCGTCTCAATCGCATATACGCTTCATTGCGTACGATCTGATGCAGCCACGGCACGAATTTGTCCGAATCTTGCAGCGAACCGAGGTGCAGAAAAGCGCGCAGGAACGCCTCCTGCAGCACGTCCTCCGCCAGGTGACGGTCCCGTGTCAAGGATGCGGCGAAGCCAAGCACCTTGGTCCGGTTCCGTCTCACTAGCTCACTGAACGCATCTCGATCTCCCGCGCGCGCCGCTTCGATCAGTCTGCGCTCATCTGGCACTTCCATGTCGCCCCTCCTCTTCTCCGTCCGACGAGTAGATGCCGGCCGACTCGAAATTCTCATGGAGAAATCGGAATGTTTTCAAAAAAATTTTCACTTTGCTTGGGTAAAGATTGTATATTACTCTCTTGCCTTTTACCGGCATTAGATTTCCACTTCATTGTCGTCTGAGTTAGGGTTAAATCGCTTATCGTATTGTTCTACCACATATGATGACTATACATCTTCTTTTAATCTTTAATACTGAATTTCTAATAATCATTTGAAGCGCAAAAACATAGCTTAGACGGGCTATCGGGTCATTTCTACTCGAGTAACCATTTTGTCCCGTTATTAAATACGTCAAAATAATGCGAACACGACTTTCTTCTATTTCAAACAAACAATTTCCTTCTATGTATACACATTCTTACATTATTGCCCGATGGCTTTAATGGAAAAATTGAATTAAAAGAATAAGCAACTCTGTTCCGATGTCATTTGTAACACCAAACGATTATTGCCTGAGATATGATTCTTAATGATGCGAGCCGTTATATTGACAAAAGGCCCATGTTATTGTCGCTCATCGACAAAAGACCCAAGTTCTTGTCGTTCGTCCGCGACAAGAACTAAGGCCTATAAATAAAAAAACCGCGATAATACGCGGTTTGAATCGGCCAATGTTCTTGTCGCCCGACAGGTATGGGCGACGAATCCAATAACTCAATGATCATCCAAAAGAAGCAATATGTGAAGGTTTACTTCTTTTGAACGTACAAGTAAATTGTGTTACCTTTACTGCTGGTTATTATGACGGGTGCAAAAAACCCAAGCGTCGATCCGCATCACTTCATACACTATTTCTACATTCATTGTATACTTGATAAGGACTGGGTTAAGTATGATAAATGTATTTCTAGATGATTTGCGAGCTGAGCCCAAAGGTTTTTACTTAGTAAAAACAGCAGAACAATGTATTAAGGTATTGGAATCAAAAAAAATTAAGGTAATTTCTTTGGACTACAATCTTGGCTTAAAGAACCGTACCGGATATGATGTTGTTAAATATATGGTGAATAAAAGGCTATTCCCTAAAACAATCATTATCCATAGTGCTAATCCGTACGGGCGATTAAAGATGTTTCATTTACTAATCCATAACAAACCCAAAAATGTCCGCGTTTATATAAAGCCATTACCGTTTCCTTTTTTCAAAAAAGCGAAATAATTGCCAATGAGGTACTTCTGCCGAACATTATTTCAATAGAAAACTGGCTGGATTATGACATTATCGGCAAAGTCAGTACGGATAACACCGGATTGACCGGATATGACTATGCTGCCATGACCGATTAGTGCATATTGAACGCTTGTCGTACCGTAAGCTTCCGTTAGAAATGCGGCTTTCCCGCCGCAGCCTTCCACCCTGATAAAATATGTACCCTCACTCTCCCATTCAATCAGAAACCACCGTCATCTCGCCTAAAATAAAAAATAGAATCGGAGCGTTTGCAGGAATGGAGCTTTAAAGTTTCTGATTGATGGGGAGAGTGAGCAAAAGAAATAAGGAGGGCGGCCCTCGATGGGCTCGCCCTCCTTTCATTAATCTATCTTCGTCAAGCATCCCTAATCCTCTTATCAAGCAGTTGAAAAACTTTCTCTATGTCTAGTTTTGGCGTAAGAGCATATTGGTCACCGATAGAAACTTCGAAATAACAGTTCGTCTCGCTCGTTTCACTTATGTAGGAAGTTAAACCGATACCCGTTTCCTCATACAAACGAATCAAAATAGTCTCCAGCGTAGCTTTCGGCAAATCGAAATGTACGTGAAACATATTGGACACAGGCACTAAGGGCTCCGTTGCAACGCCATGGCACCGATTATAGAATCCGGCCAACTCTTTAGCTTCTTCGTAGTACCGGCCCATGTGAGGCAATCTTTGTTTTAAATAATAATCGGCGCTGACGATGTATGGATAGAGGCTGATCAGATCGCCTCCGTGGCGCCTTTTCCATACTTTGGATTCCTTCGCAAATTCTTCGTCGCCGGCAAGAATCGCCCCGGCAATCCCGCCAATCCCTTTGTAAAACGATACATAAACACTGTCAAAAAGCTTGCAAATTTCATCGGCCGACTTTCCATAGTAAGGCAATATTTCAAAAAGTCTCGCGCCATCCAGGTGCAGCTTAATCCCTCTTTCGACGCAATAAGCCGAAATAGCCTCCAGTTCGCTGTATTCCGGCAATTGTCCGCCGATCTCGCGCTGAGGCAATTCCAGTAGTAAACACGCAATATCCTCATTTAAGTTCAGCACATCTTCCAGTTGAATCAGCCTGTTTTTATCTGTCAGTAAAATGGGCTCAATATGATGCAGTTGCTTTAACCCGTCTTCTTCGTGAATCTCTAAGTGGCATAACGGATGGTAGGCGACCTTTTTCAGACCCTTCCTGTCACACCATATTCTTAAAGCGATTTGCTGTGCCATTGTTCCGCTAGGGAAAAATACTGCAGATTGTTTGCCTAAATAATGTGCCATTCGGTCTTGGAAAACTTCAATCAGCCGCCCTGCGCCATACATATCGCTGTCAAGGCTGCCGTCCGTTTCGTCCAATGGTTCTTTCAGAACTTGAATGGTTCTTTTACCATGGCCGACTAATTGGAAGGTAGTTTTATAAAATGCTTCTCTTAATGGATTATTTCCATTCAAATTGAACGCTGCTCCTTTCCCGCCGGGACCCCCGCATTCCGCTCATTCCATTTTCGGAGGATATAGCTTTTGATTTGCTCCGCTACTTCGGATGGCGTCGTGGTCGTAGTGTCAATAATGGGCATCGGCGGATTGTATGCGGTCTCCGCATTATCAATAAGCCACTGTGCAAATTTTTCATGGGATTTAAGCATTTCATCGGTCCACATCGCTTTATCTTCCCGGTTGCGCAGGCGATTGTTTCGAGTCGTGTGCCATCATCATTTCCCCCTTGAATCCATACAACTTATCTTAATACAAAAACATGTGATGGAGAGGGAAGGTTTGGTTATAGTCGTTAATACTATTTCTGTCTTGACCGCTTTCGCCCTTGATTCCTTAACCGCTGAGTCTGGTGTTTCAGGATTTGATTCGCCTTCTCCATATAGTCGAGCAATACCTGCAGCTCGTCCGGGTCATACTGGGAATAAAGCTCGTTCATGGCTTCAGCTAATGGAGCGAATGCGTCGATGAGCATATACAAATTCCCGTAGAGAGGCTCTACAAGGACGATACGGAGGTCTTTCGGATCCTTCGTGCGGCGGACGTATCCGGATTTCTCCAACCGGTTCAACGCACTCGTAATAGCTCCGGTGGTAAGCCCCGTAAGCTCGGCCAGTTGCCCGGCCGTCGCCTTTCCCATGCCGAGCACAATGTCCAATATTTTATGATCCGTTATGTTCAGTCC
The DNA here is from genome assembly GCF_016482785.1 of Paenibacillus alkalitolerans. Classification (GTDB taxonomy): domain Bacteria; phylum Bacillota; class Bacilli; order Paenibacillales; family YIM-B00363; genus Paenibacillus_AE; species Paenibacillus_AE alkalitolerans. The sequence continues at coordinate 79,890 of NZ_JAEMXM010000006.1, forward strand.
GAGATAACCGGCCACCGTCTGGTGAAACATAATCGTTTGAGTGGAAAGCCGCTTTGAAGCTTCCTGAAGAGACTGACTGAGATCCGGCCGTATAGATCGATTGTGCTCCATTTGTTCCTTCCCCTCCTCACATCATATGGATAAAATTGAAACTAAGATTGATTATATCCAAAAGAACTAAGCAATTCTTTTAAACCCGACCAAAGTCTAGCCCCAATTCAGTCTCAGGCCGTTTTCCGGATGGTTCGTCTGTGATTTATGATACAGGGAAAGGACGCATCGATGCATATTATCTTAATTTTTAAGATAAATGCATCGCATCCAATTGACAGGAGGATACGAAATGAGAAAGACGAAGAAAGCTTTGATTATCGGTTGCGGAGTTGCCGGACCTGCCGCCGCTCTGTTTTTGAAAAGAGCAGGATTCGAACCGGTCGTGTTCGAAGCGATGAAGGGGCATGACGATTACGAGGGCTTGTTCCTGAATGTAGGCCGCAACGGCATGCGCGTATTGGATGAGCTGGGGGTGGACGGACCGATTCGGCAGGACGGCTTCGAAATGCGAGTTATGAGCTTCCGGAGCGGCACCGGCAAACTGCTGGGGAACATCGGTGAGCAAACCTCTGAGCCTCATGGAGTAACGATCAAAAGAGGCTTCCTTCATCGGATACTGCGTGAAGAAGCGCAGCGGCAGGGCATTCCGATCGAGCTCGGCAAAAAGCTACTCGATTTGCAAATGACTGCCGATCAAGTGACCGCATATTTTCAGGACGGGACATCCGCGACAGGAGATTTTGTGATCGGCTGCGACGGCATTCACTCTAAGACTCGCAGCATAATTCTGCCGAACGCTGCCCAGCCTTCATATACCGGCTTGATCAGTTTCGGCGGTTTTACACACGGCCGGGACATTGTCCGCGAGCCGGGAATTCAGCATATGGTGTTCGGCAAGAAAGCGTTTTTCGGATATTTGGTCAAGGACGATGGGGAAATTTACTGGTTCGGAAACATGAATTATCCGGGAACGCCGACGCGCAAAGATTTGCAGGCGATTCCCGCCTCTCAGTGGCGGCAAACGATTACCGGGCTGTACCGTCACGATCCCCATCCTGTTCCGGACATTGTTCGGCGGACGGAAGGCGAGTTCGGTGTGTACCCGATCTACGACATGCTCACACAACCGGCATGGCACAGCGGCAGAGCCGTACTGATCGGCGATGCGATCCATGCGGTTTCTCCGAATGCCGGGCAAGGCGCATCCCTCGCGTTGGAGGACGCCATGGTCTTGGCAAAATGCTTAAGAGATATAGACGGCGTGGAGCGGGCGTTTGCCCGATTTCAGCAGCTCCGGCAGGAACGGGTGGAACGGATTGTGCGTTACTCTAGAACCATCGGTCAACGCAAGCATGCGACGAACCCGATCCAGGTATTTTTCCGTGACCTGCTGCTCCCTCACTTCTTGAAATCTGCGGGCAAGCACTCGCATGCGTGGATGTACGATTACCATATCGACTGGAACGAGAAGGTCCCGGCTGAAGGATAACTGCCGCATCAATCCGGCAGCCTTAAAAGTTGCGAAGAAGTCAATTTATGTGTGTCAAATATTCAAATGCCGTAGTGCCATATACGCGTTTAAAGTGTCTGTTTAAATGGGTCAAATCGGCAAAACCGCATTCCGTAACCGCCAGATAGATGTCCTTGGTGCTTTCTATTAATTTCTTTGCATACTCAACCTTACAGTTTAAAAAAAATTGATACGGTGATATTCCGGTATTCGCTTTAAATGCTCTGATGAATTGAAATTTTGACATCCCGAACTCTTTGCATATGTCGTCTAGCCGTAAAACATTGTCTATACTGTAATACATCATTTCTTTCGCTTTCTTTGTCAGGTGATGATCTGTTTTGTATGCCTCCGGGCTCATTTTTGCTTCGGAAAAACTTTCTACAAGAGTCAGCAGCAGTTCGCTGCAAAAGGATTCGTCTTTACCATTGGATATTGCATGTGCAAGCCGCAATATCTTTTGCTTTAAATCAGCATTATAGACGATAGGTGAAGTGAATCGCGGCAGATCCCTTTTCTCGAGCACCTCGGTGAAATGATCGGGGTGAATATAGAGCATGACATAATCGATGCCCGTCTTATATTGCGATCTGCCGTCGTGGATTTGCTCGGGATTAAACAGCATAACGCCGCTTGCATGGGATGATTGAAAACTGCCGTCCAAGTTGTATTGCTGAACGCCGCGTAAAGTCACACCTAACGCATATTCCTCATGGGAATGCTTTTTGTAGGTGAAATCGGTAAAACTTGCCGACAATGCGGTAATCCCTGCCGATTTTCGATATACAAATTTGTTCATTTCATTCACCCCGTAATGAAATCAACCAGTCCCGACACCATGATCGCTGAATAAACCAAAAACAATGCCATGATCAGATTGGCAGCCTTCTGAAACCGTTGCGCAACTCCCCTTATTAGCGTACCAAAAAGCGCCCACATCACAAATGCTGAGAAGCCGATCACAGTTACAACTGCGACAAAGACCGATAATATGTGCGGTGACTTATAGTGCGGCATGACGTAGCTTGGAATAACGGTCATTGTAAACAGTATGACTTTAGGATTTATTAGCTGAAGAAGGAAGCCCGATAAGAAGGAAGAGGCTTGGTTTGAGGGTTCCTTTGATACATCCATTTTGGAGATCAAGTAAGCAAGGTAAAGCATATAAAAGGTACCGATGATCTGAACAACCGACAAAATATTTGGAACAACCGCCGCAAGCGCACTGCTCAGCATAACTGAAGCCGCAAGCAACGCGCCAAAAGCGATCGTAGCTCCCGATATAAATTGCATTACTTTTTTTAGTCCGAAATTTTGGACCGAATTTAATATGAGGATGTTTGTAGGTCCAGGTGTGAAAGTTACAATCATGCAGTACATTATGAATGACGTAATATTCATGATTGACCGCCTCCCGGCAAGGTTTCTCATGAATTATAATCTGCAGGTTGGACCGCTCTATAGGATATTATTGCAGACGCAGACGCCCCGGTAGTGCTGGAACGGCGTGTCTTGTTTCGCAGTGGAACAACGTGGTTCACGTATGAACCACGTTGTGCCGGGGTGCGGAGTTGGAACAGCACTACGCTTCCTTACTCATTATATTTCCTCGCATATATCGATAACCATTGAGGCAGAGCTGCCAGAGGGTTCAATTGCCAGTTACACAGGTTATCGATCTTGCAGATCGTTAATCCATACATGAACGCCGTTTGACGTGTATACAAAATCATACTCGCCGCTCTTAATTTTGCTTAAGCTCATTGAATCATCGCAAATGAATTCAATATCCCAACTTTGTTTACGGGCAATTTCTGCACTGTTTTCCAGCTGTCTTTCAGATATATCGCAAGAAGTTACTTTTGCACCCATCAAGTAGAAAGCGAAAACAGCATGGTTGTCACCGCTCGAAGGGACGCAAATTCGTTTGCCTTGCAGGTTTGGCAATGTTTTTTTGATCATTGAATACGTCGTATGATGAAAGGCTGATCCAGGATTCTCTATTATTTTTGATATCGCTTCGTCTGTCCTATATCTTAGATACCACGTATCGGACCATTGATTCCAACTGTTTTTGATTTTGTTACTATGATTATCCATTAATAATTCCCCATTATATATTTACTCAGAAATGCGTTGCGGAACTTCCCCTGAGTGCCGCGAGCCACGAATTCTTGTACTTGTTCCAAGCCTTCGGGAATATGGAGCTCCGAGGCGCTGTACCTGTAGTTGCCTTCCCAGTCCTTTTACCCTTTCCCCGATGATCCTAATAACCTTCTAACAATTTTTTTTGCAGCATTTTCAGCAGATATTAAAGCTCCCGATTCCTTTGCCTCCCTGAAAAATGCCGCAAGCGGCAGACCTTCTTCGTTACGAGCCTCAGTCTGCATATCGGTGTCGACCATTCCCGGATCTACTGTGTAGATCGTCAACGATCTATGATTCTCAATTTGCACACAGGAAGTGAACATATTCAATGCAGCTTTCGAAGCACAGTATAAGCTCATACCGGCTGCCGCATGTTTGGCTGAACCTGAGGAGACGTTCACTATTGTTCTGGAAATATCCCATTGCTCTGTATGCTTTATAAAAGATTGGGTCAATAAGATTGGGGCTAGTAAGTTTGTTTGTACATTCTTGACTGTTTCTGCAGGATCGCAGCAATCTATACGGCCTAACGGAGTTACTTGGGCGGCATTATTAATCAATGCAATTGACTGTATATCCTTCGCAACTTGATTAATAAGCCCATTAATTAAAGCTGGGATACCCTCCGTGTGCTGCAGATCGTATTTTACAAATTGTATGCTGCAGTCTTTCTGAGCGGCTAGTTCTAACAAGAAATCGTTATTGTTCCTCGCAAGAGCAAAGATAGTATGGTTGCGCTTAATAAGCTGTTTGCAGATTTCAAAACCCAAACCGCGAGACGTTCCCGTTATGATAAATGCCCTCTCCACCATACCACTCCTCTGCAAATTATCACCGGAAGGCTATTGTGCGTATGATCACATACTCCACCGCCAAAGCCGATCACCATAACTCCGGAGCTTTTTCAGCAAATATACGACCTATTAATCCTGAGCTATGTACATTGAGTCTTCATCCATTAGTTTACCGGACACCCGTCGCCGCCTATCAAACTTACAACAATTATTAAATATGTTTAACAAGAGTGACTTTATCGTAACCGGGTCTAAAAAAATCTTTCTCGTATTTTACCATTTCAAAACCGATTTTCCGATAAAACAATAATGTCGCTTCGTTACCAACATGGCCTAACGTGTAGAGAATAACTTGCTTACTGCCCAGATCATATTTCTCAATGATAAACTTCGGGAATTGAAGAGGGTACCCGCCCATAATTTCCCTGACATAAACCTGGTCGGTTTGCTCTAATGAACGAATAATCAATTCATATCCCCTCCATGCTTTTGGATGCTGGAATAGTGCGGGTAATCCATCTTCTCTTGCACTTCCCGAACGACATTTTCGTTAGTGAGAGATTCAATAAAATATAGACCCAGATCAATGGATGCCGATACTCCCCCGCCGGTAAAAATGTTTCCATCCCTGACAAAACGCTTCTTTACCACTTCCGAGCAATAAGGGACTAATAGTTCGTATGCGGAGGGATTTGTCGTCGCTTTTTTGTCATGTAAAAAACCGGCCGCACCCAAAATCAATGCTCCTGTACACACAGACACTTTGTATTGGACATCCTTGGCGGTCCGGATCCATGAAATGAACTCGTTGTCGAATCTAAGCTGCCTTGTCGAGAGTCCTCCGGGGATAAATATCACATCGTACACCGACAGATCGGGGGAAATACGATTTATTTTAAAAGACAACCCGCGATCATCGGTTACTTGCTCTTTGTTCGAACAAAAATCCCATGACACATTTTCCTTTACCTTTAAAATTCCCAACCATGTCACCGCTTCGTAAAATCCGATAAAATCCAGCGCCGTCATCCTGTCAAACAAAATGAATCCCATCTTCATCACTAAACACCTGACCTTTCGTCATAAATAAAAAAAGTATTTGATCTCAAGGATCAAATACTTCGCCCAGGCGTACGGCTTTATGAATGTGCGCTCCCTCGTGGTGATCCACGTTACGCCAGTCGCGCACACCAAGATATTTCCACTATTGTATTCCGAATATTCAAATTATTCAACAGATTTTTTCGATCAAGCACTCTAACCCTCATACGCGCGTGACGTCCGTCACTTTATCGGCACTGAGTCAATATCGGACATACCTCGGCCAAAGCCGATCACCTTAACTCCGGAGCATTTTCCGCAACCATCGCACTTTTTTATCCTGAGTTACGCATATTGCCTGTTTTCACATAATATCAAATCCCCCTGAACGACAAATAACCCGCGGTGATCGCGGGTCCCCGGTTCTATATTCAGTTATCTCGCTTGCTGCGTGGACTGGCGGACAACGAGCTCCGGACGGAGAACGATTCTCTGCTTGACGGCATCAGTATTCACCAAGTTATCGATTAGGAGTTCGAATGCCTGCTTCCCCATCCGTTCGATCGGCTGTGCGACCGAAGTGAGCGGCGGATCCGTTACTCCCGCCAATATAGTATCGTCGAAGCCGACAATGGAGAGATCGTCCGGCACTTTGACGCCGGATTTCTTGGCCGCCTGCATGGCGCCTATGGCGAGCAGGTCGTTGCAGCAAAATATCGCCGTAGGTTTGTCCCCTCGACTCAGCAATTCGTCGGCGCCTCGTCTTCCTTCCTCCACCCGGTATTCGCAGATGACGATGCCGGAGTCGTCGAACGGAACATTCAAATCGGATAATCCTTGCTTGAAGCCACGGATCCGTTCGCGGCTGCTGCTCACCTTCAAATTCTCGGACAGAATGGCCAATCGGCGGTGTCCGAGCCCTGCAAGATGCTGTGCTGCCAACATGCCTCCGATATAGTCGTCGGTGACGACCGTATCCGCCGCAATCGCGGCCGTTTCCCTGGAGATCATCACGAAGGGTATGGACCTCGTTTCCAGCCGCTTCAAGATTTCTATGTTATCGATCCCTGTTCCGATTATGATGCCGTCGACGCTTTTTTGCTCAAGCAAAGAGATGTAGCGCTCGACGCGCTCGTCCTTGTTATCCGTGCTGCAAATAATAACGCTGTAACCGGATTGGTGGGCTTGATCCTCAATCGCGCGCGCAATCTCCCCAAAGAACGGGTTGGAAATGTCCGGGATAAGCAGCCCTAACGTGAAGGTCTTCTTCCCCACAAGCGCTGAAGCGATCAAGCTCGGCTGGTAATCGAGTTGTTCCATGATTTTTAAAATTTGCTCGCGCCGCTCTTTGCTGATTTTCCCTTTTCCGTTAATAGCGTTGGAGACGGTAGCGATCGAAACTCCCGCCGCTTTGGCCACATCGTAAATAGTAGCTTTCATTGATGTTACCTCTGAGAAATTAGTTTAGGGGATGCGCAAGACATCCCCTACGGATTCATTATGAGCAATGCCGTTAACGGTTGCAAGTTTCACTTAGTTAGCCGTCATGATCCAATGATGATCCGGATCGTTATGGAATTTCCAGGTGCGGTGAGGTCCGGCCATGACGTTCAAATAGTACACGTCGTACCCCGGAGGCGCGGACACAGGATGATAACCTTTCGGCACGAGCACGGCTTCGCCGTCTTTGACGACAAGCGTCTCGTCGAGCGAACGGTCGTCCGTGTATACTCGTTGGATCGCAAAGCCCTGCTCGGGTTTCACCCGAAAATAATACGTCTCTTCCAGGAACGATTCGTCCGGCAAAGCGTCTCTGTCATGCTTATGCGGCGGGTAGCTCGACCAATGCCCGTTCGGCGTGAACACCTCAACCACCAACAAACTGTCGGCAGGCTCCTGCTCCGGAAGGATGTTATGGATGCGGCGTTCGATATTGCCGTAGCCGCGCATCTCGACGCCGACTTGTTCCGGCGCGATCAGACGCGCGGCATGACTTCCGCGGCCGGGCGCGGAGCAAACGGCAAGCTCGACGGCAGTCCGTGCTTCCACCCGGTAATAATCGCCGTTCGGCACATACACGGAATACGGCGGCGTTTGCTCGAACACGCTCATCCTCCGTCCGATCCCGCTCCATTGCTCGCGGCTTGTCGAGACGTCCGCAACGCCTGAAAGCAAGACGACGCATACTTCCCGGTCCCCCGTCTCTTGTTCCAATGACTGTCCCTCGGACAGCCTAATCACTTCAAATCCGACGTAAGTCCATCCCGCCGACTCGGGAGTAATGGATATCAGCTTGCCGTCAGCGGCGTTATTGGATTCAGGGGATACGATTAGCTTAGACAAGACGAAACACCTCGCTTTCTAAGTTTGGATTGCCATTGAACGGCGCAGCTCTCCGATCTCACTGATCTTGACGGCGCGGTTCAACCGGTAAGACAGCTTCGCGGCAAGCGCAATGCGCTCCGCCTGCAGTCCGTCATTGCCGTCCACAGGAAGCGGCGCGCCGTTAACGAGGCTGTCGATAAATTTCTCTACTTCTTCCGCATACGCTTGCGTGTACCGTTCGAGGAAAAAGTGCAGCGGCTTGTCGGAAGAAATTCCCTCTTCTGTACTCACAACGGCCGTATTCGGGTGATCGTTCGCGACGGAGACGCTGCCCTTCGAGCCAAACACCTCCACGCGCTGATCGTACCCGTATACCGCTTTGCGGCTGTTGTCAATGACGCCAAGAGCCCCGTTGGCAAACTTCAAGGTGATGATCGCGGTATCGACATCTTCGTATTCGGCAAACACCGGATCGACGAGAACGCCGCCTTGGGCGTACACCTCGACGACCTCGCTGCCGGATAAAAACCTCGCCATGTCGAAATCGTGGATCGCCATATCCATAAACAGACCGCCCGACACCTTAATATAGTCTCTTGGAGGCGGGCTCGGGTCGCGGGACGTAATCTTCACGATGTGAGGCGTGCCGATCGTGCCGTCCTCAACATGCTGCCTCACCCGTTTGAAATTATGGTCAAAGCGGCGGTTGAACCCGATTTGGAGCTTGACGCCCGCTTGCCGGACCGCCTCAATCGCTTCTTCCGTCCGCTCGATCTCCATGCTGACCGGCTTCTCGCAAAAAATATGCTTGCCCGCCAGAGCCGCCTGCTTGATAAGCGGGACGTGGGTATCCGTGGAGGAACAAATAAACACTGCGTCGATATCCGGGTGCCGGATAATATCGTCGCTGTCTTTGGTCAGTATTCCGATTCCCCGCGCCGCCGCCCAAGCCTTCAGTTCCTCCCCGGCGAACAGATCGCTGACCGCGACGATCTCAACGTCCGGATGCCGCAGCAAATTATCCGCATGAATTTTCCCGATTCGTCCGGCGCCGATAATGCCGACCTTGATTTTGGTCATCTCCGCTTCCTCCTATGCTTTCCCCGCGCTGCCGAACAACCGGATCTTCGCTTGAACCGACGCTTGAATCGCTTCACGAGCCGGAATCAAATAGTTCCTCGGATCGTACGCATTGGGGTGTTCTTGTAAGTACGTTCGAATCGTTGCCGTACAAGCCATTTGGTTATCGGTGTTGACATTGATTTTAGCTGTGCCCGACGAAATGGCCTGCAGGATCTCTTCGTCCGGCAGGCCGCTGCCGCCGTGCAGAACGAGCGGAAGGCCGGTAAGGCGGCTGATTTCTTCCATCCGTTTGAAGCCGAGCTTCGGCTGTCCGCGGTAAGGGCCGTGAACGGAGCCGAGCGCGGGAGCCAAACAGTCAACCCCCGTCTCGCGCGCCAGTCTGACGCAATCCTCGGATACCGCGTACATCCCTTCCGCCTCGTCGACGACGAGATCGTCCTCCCTGCCGGTGATGCGGCCGAGCTCCGCTTCGACGGAAGCCCCGAGAACATGGGCTGCCTGCGTAACGCGTGACGTTACGCCGATGTTGTGCTCGAGGTCGTGATGCGAAGCGTCGATCATGACCGACGTAAATCCGGCATGAAGCGCGCGGATGCATACGTCGTAGGTGGAGCCGTGGTCGAGATGGAGAGCGACGGGAACAGATATCCGGTAATGCTCCATCAGCGACCGGACCATCCCCGAAATCGTCTTCAGTCCGCCCATATATGGAATGTAAGGCTCACTGACGCCAAGAATGACAGGGGCTTGTTCGGCTTCCGCCGCCAGAAGAATCGCCTGCGTGAATTCCAGGTTGTTCAAATTAAATTGCCCTACCGCATATCGTCCCTCCAAAGCCTTGTTCAGCATGGCCGTCATTGAAACGAGCGTCATTGGATGTTCTACCTCCGAATGTCCGATTTCCACCGCCCGGTTACCAGCGGGTCGTTACCATTTTCTTGCGGGTGTAGAATTCAACGCCGTCCATGCCGTTCGCGTGCAGATCGCCGTAGAACGACTTCTTCCAGCCCGAGAACGGGAAGAACGCCATTGGCGCCGGAACCCCCAAGTTGACGCCCAGCATGCCTGCATCGATCGTTTCGCGGAATTGCCGCATCGAAGCCCCGCTTCTTGTAAAGAGACAAGCCCCGTTGGCGAATTCCGAACGGTTGGCGACCTCAATCGCCTCTTCCAGCGTGTCGGCACGAACGATGGACAGCACCGGAGCGAATATTTCGTCTTCCCAAATCTTCATCCCCGCTTGCACTTGATCGAACACGGTCGGACCGACGAAGTAGCCTTTGCCTTCGCAAGCCGCGTCCTTGCGGCCGTCACGCAGCAGCAGCGCGCCTTCCTTCTCCCCGATCTCGATATATTTCAATGTCCGTTCTTTATGAGGTCCGCGGATGACCGGTCCTAGGAACACACCTTCCTCCAGCCCGTTCCCGATCGTCAATGTATCGGCCGCATCGACCAGCTTGCCGACGAGCTCGTCCCCGATTTCTCCGACCGCCACGACGACGGAGCATGCCATGCACCGTTCGCCCGCCGAGCCGAACGCGGCGTTAATAATTTCTTTGACGGCCAGATTCAGGTCCGCATCAGGCATGACGATCGAGTGGTTTTTCGCTCCGGCGAGCGCTTGTACCCGTTTCCCGTTCGCGGAAGCCGTCTTGTATACGTACTCGGCCACAGGCTGGGAGCCGACGAAGGAAACCGCGATGACGGACGGATGCTCCAAGATGCCGTTTACGACATCATGCGCCCCGTGCACGATATTGAATACGCCGGCAGGCAGCCCCGCCTCGTGGAACAGCTCGGCCAGACGGTTCGCCAGCAGAGGCGTCCGCTCCGACGGCTTCAGCACGAATGTATTGCCGCAGGCGATCGCCAGCGGGAACATCCAGCACGGCACCATCATCGGGAAGTTGAACGGCGTGATGCCGCCGACGACGCCCACGGGATACCGGAACATGCCGGATTCCAGGTTCGTTGCGATATCGGGAAGCTGCTTGCCCATCATCAAATTCGGGGCGCCCGCGGCGAACTCCACGCATTCGATTCCGCGCTGCACCTCGCCGTAGGCTTCGGTGTAGCTTTTGCCGTTCTCGAGCGTGACGAGGCGGGCCAGCTCTTCCCAATGCTCCACCAGCAGCTGTTGGTACTTGAACAGCACTCTTGCCCGGCGGGGAACCGGTGTGCGGCTCCAAGTTTTAAACGCTTCTTTGGCGTTCTGAACGGCTTGATCGACATCTTGCTTCATGGACAGAGGCACATAAGCGAGCGCTTCTTCGGTTGCCGGGTTATATACGGTTTCGGTTTTGTCCGTTTGCGCCTCTACCCATTGTCCTCCGATCCAGTTCCTCAATACTTGCGTCATGGTGCAAGCCCCTTTCTGCTTGGTATGAATATTGTCTTATACAACAATTTCTCCGCGCTCGCAGCGAGCGATATATTCGTGTACTTGCTCCGCGGCCGGCATCGCATCGGAGCAGCTGTGGCTCGAGATGACGATGCAGGCGGCGGCGCTTCCGTACTCCATGCTCTTTTCCAGCGTCCAGCCTTGCGTCAGTCCGTACAAGAAGCCTGCCGCGTAAGAATCGCCTGCGCCGAACGTCTTGACGACCTTCGCCGGAAACGACTTGGCCCGGTGGCTCGCGCCGTCTTTCGTATAAGCGATCGAGCCTTCTTTTCCGTGCTTGATAATGACGATCTTGGCGGAGTGATCGAACCACTTGGCGGCGGTCACTTGATCGCTGCGTTCCGGATTATGCTCGAACCGCTCCATCATATCGAATTCTTCGCGTGTACCCAGGATGATGTCGCATTTTTCCGCTGCCAGGTTGTAGTAAACTGCGGTTTCCTCGGAAGAGGTCCATGTATAAGGGCGGTAATCGAGATCGAAAACGATGACGGCTCCATGTTTCTTCGCATAATGCAGCGACTGGAACACCGCTTCCCGGGACGGGCTTTGCGCCAATGCGGTCCCCGAGATGAGAAGCATCTTCGTTCGAGAGATGAGCTCCTCGCTCACTTCGCCCGGCGTTAATTTAAGGTCGGCGACGTTGTCGCGGTACATTAGAATGCTGCAATCGGTCGGACTCTTGATTTCCGTGAATGCGAGCCCTGTAACCGCCCCGGTGCTGTCCGTCACTACGTTGACGGTGTCGATCCGATTGTCCGTTAAGTAGCTGTGAATGAAGCGTCCCATCTGATCGTCGGCGATCTTTCCGATGAACGCCGTCTTCAGGCCGAAGCGCGACATCCCGATGGTAATGTTGGCCGGAGAGCCTCCCACATACTTCGTGAAAGTTCTGGTCTGTTCCATCGGGCGGTTGATCTCGTTGGCGTTCAGGTCGATGCAAAGCCTGCCGATCGCCGTGAAATCGATGCTTTTGCCGGAAGGAAAACTAATATAAGCCGTTGTCATCGTTCATTCCCCCGCTTTCGCTGAAACTAAGGATTCAAGATAAGCCAGCGCTTTGCTTGCGTATTCATATGGCGGATGCTCCGCCGGATCCTGCTCGCCCTCGAGCATCGCCCAACCTCTGTAGCCCCGGTCAACGAGCTCCGCGACGATCGGCTGGAAATCGAGATCCCCGGTACCCGGCAAAGTAAATACCCCTTTGCGGACGCAGGTGATGAAATCGGACTTTTCCGCTCTCGCTTGCTCCAGCACCGCATTGCGAACGTCCTTCAGATGCACGTAAGCGATGCGGTCGTAATGCTTGCGCAGCACGCTCAGCGGATCCGCCCCTCCGTAATAGGCATGACCGGTGTCATAGAGAAGGAAGACCAACTCCGGATCGGTGAGCTTCATCAGCATGTCGATCTCTTCCGGACGCTCCACGACAGTGCCGCCGTGGTGATGATACGTAAGCTGCAATCCGTACTCCCTCGCGATCGCACCGGCAGCGTTCAGCCCTTCGGCCAAGCTTTCCCAGCCTTCACGGTCCAGCCTCAACACTTGCTTCTCGCGAGGAGTCCTGCGCGGATCGAAATGCAAGGATCCTCCGATCTCGCACGTACTGATGACGGTGCTGCCCATCTCCTTAAGAAATTTGGCGTGTTCCCGGTACGCCTGCAGCTCTTGTTCCCGGTACGCCGGGTCCGAGAACAGCACGGATTTCCATTGGGAAACAAGCTGGATGTTTCTTGCGGCCAGTTCCCGCTTGAGCTCCTGAATGTCGCGCGGATACTTCCTCCCCATCTCGGTCCCCTTCAATCCTAGCCGCTGCATATCGTTAACGATTTGCTCGAACGTCGTGCCGTCTCCGTGCTCCCGAACGTCTTCCCCAACCCAATTGATCGGATGCGCACCTAATTGAAACGGAAAATCGGGCATCGTATCATCCCCTCTCGGACTTTTGGAAATCAATATGATTTAGCCTCTTGAATCTTTGCTTTCATTTCCCGATGCGCCGCGACGACCTTCTCGCTGACGGAAACCTCCGGCACGCCGACGTTCCACCAAGACTCGTAATTGCCCGTATTCGTTCCGGGTACGACGGGAATCTCGATCAAAGTCGTAATCTGCTCGCGCTTCGCTTGCTCCAGTGCCGCCTTCAGTTCATCGGCCGTGGATGCTTTATAAGCTTTGGCGCCGAGGCTTCGGGCGTGAGCGGCGAAATCGATCGGCATGTAACCGCCCGTGAGCCGGCCCGTCTCGCGGTCCCGATAGCGGAACTCGTTGCCGAAGCCGTCGCTTCCGTGCGCCCGCTGAAGATTGTGAATGCACTGGAAGCCGTGATTGTTGAACAGCAGCACCGTAATCTTCGTACTTTCCTGCAGGCTGGTCACGAGCTCCGAGTGGAGCATGAGATAGCTGCCGTCCCCGACGACCGCGTACACTTCGCGTCCGGGCTCCGCCATAGCCGCGCCGAAAGCGCCGCTCACTTCGTAGCCCATACAGGAAAAACCGTATTCCATATGGTACGTCTTCGGCTCCGAGGCTCTCCACAGCCGGTGCAGGTCGCCCGGCAGGCTGCCTGCGGCGCACACAACGACGGCGTTGGGATCGACCGTCTCCTGAATAACTCCGAGCGCTCTCGTCTGGGCGAGCCCTTCCTGATGCTCTAGTGAATAAAGCCGCTCCACCTCAGCATCCCACCGGCGTTTCAAGTCCGAGACTTCATTGTTTTCGTAACCGCTTGAATAACCCCTCTCCGCCAATGCGGAGCTAAGCGCTTTCAACCCAAGCTTCGCATCGCACGTCAGAGCGGCTCCTCCCCACTTGGCCGCATCCGGCGTGTTGACATTGATGTTCACAAATTGGATGCTGGAGTGCATGAATGCCGATTTGGACGAAGTAGTGAAATCGGAATACCGCGTGCCCACACCGATTACCACATCCGCTTCTTTGGCCAGCAGGTTGGCGGCCAGCGCTCCGGTAACCCCGATCGCTCCGACGTTCAGCGGATGATCCCACGCAAGCGCGCTCTTTCCCGCTTGGGTCTCGGCAACCGGTATGCCGAACGCTTCGGCAAACTCGCGAAGCTCCCGCATAGCTTCGGAATAGTGAACGCCGCCTCCCGCAATAAGCAGCGGTCTTTTCTTGCTCATGAGCAGCTCGGCCGCTCTCTTCACCGCGGCTTCCGCCGGAGGTCTCCGGTCAACGTAATGGACACGCTTATCGAAGAACTCTGCGGGATAGTCGTACGCCTCCGCCTGCACGTCCTGCGGGAGCGCCAGCGTAACCGCTCCCGTCTCCGCCGGGTCGGTCAACACCCGCATCGCCTGCAGCGCCGCCGACATCAATTGTTCCGGCCGAACGATGCGGTCCCAATATTTGCTCACCGCTTTGAACGAGTCGTTCGCCGAAACCGTATAATCGCTAGCCACCTCGAGCTGTTGGAGAACGGGGTCCGGTTGGCGCGACGCGAAATTGTCCCCTGGAAGCAGCAGAACGGGAATCCGGTTTACGGTAGCCGTCGCGGCAGCCGTCACCATGTTCAGCGCTCCCGGACCGATGGAGGAAGTGCAGGCGAAAATTTGCTTCCGATTTTTCTGTTTCGCGTAAGCGGCCGCCGCATGAACCATGCCTTGCTCATTTTTGCCCTGAATCAGAATCAGATCGCCCGGGCTCCGTTCCAACGCCTCGCCGATTCCGGTCACATTGCCGTGACCGAAGATGCCCATGACGCCGCGGATGAACTTTGTCTCCTCGCCGTCGACCGAAATGTACTGGGCATCGAGAAACCGCAGCAAAGCTTGAGCCATCGTTAAACGTATCTTTGCCATAGCTATCCTCCGTTTTTGATTAAGCGCTTTACCAAACAAAAACATACCATCATTCCAACTTGAATAAGTTCAGTTACAATACAAGCAGGTTAAGCGCTTTTTCTAATAGGATACACCCTTCCAAGTGTCTCCACAATACTTTTTAGAAGAAAAGTAGAGGTGCAGCGGATATTTTGTTCCGTTAGACCAATAACTGCCGCAAACTCATCACTGCAGCGTTGTTTACGGGAAATATTTGCGCACGATGCTTTCCGTCGTTTCCTTTCCGGTCCGAATCGTTCTTTCGATATCCCAATCCCAGTATTCCGGCCTGAACAACTCAACGGAAACCATATCACTGTAGCCGATCTCCCGAAGCGTGCCCAATATTGCATCCAAATTCACACAGCCGTGCCCCGGCCACACGCGGTGACGATCACGCAGCGCGCCCGCCGGCAAGTCCTCGCAATCGTCTATGTGGAACACGAAAATTTTGGCCGGATCCGCCTGCCGCAAATCGTCAAGCCTCGAGTTCATCGCGTGGAAATGGAAGCAGTCAAGCACGACGCCGATATTGTCGCGATCCGCCGCCTTCACGATGTCGTACGCTTGTCCGAACGTATTGACCGAGCAGTTCGGATAACCGACGAATTCGAAAGCCAAGCTTACGCCGTACGGCTGCGCGCGGTCAGACAAATCATGAAGCACCCGGACCGTCTCGTCTTGAATTTGCATTCTCGTATAATCGCCGACATCGAAGGTAGGAACTACAATAATTTTCTTGCAATCGATAACGTCCCCGATTTCGCACAGGAACTTCAGATCGTCGACGATTTGCCTGTAACCGGCCTCATCCCGAAAGCTGATGAATTCGAGAGCGTTAAACGCGAAAGGTTTGATCCGGCCTCTGTCAAAAAATTGTTTCAGATGTTCCGCCGCATGTTCCTTTAAATAGTCTTTGAGCTTATCCAGGCGTATCTCTATGAGGTCGTATCCATGCTTCTCGCAGTATTCCAGATCCGTCTTAAGCGTGGAATTTTTCATCGTCGTGGCTTGGTTGAATGCAATTTTCATAAAACGCCTCCAATGAAAAAAGGTTAATCGATTACCCAACATGTGCAATAAGACCCATCATCACCCGTACGGGCCGGTAGAACCGCGAACTACAAGCTTCGGAAACATTCGTATGGATTGTCTTGACGTATCCTTCTGTTCAATATGGTTTACGATGACTTCCATCGCCTTCTTACCCAATTCGTGGACCGGCATGGCAATCGAAGAAAGCTCGGGATGCACGATCCGGCACCAAGGCGTATCATCGAAACCGATGACGGAAAGCTCGCCCGGAACGGCGATGCCGCGATTTCTGGCAGCCCGCAGCGCACCGGCGGCCATTACATCGTTGCAGCCGAATATGGCGCTTGGTCTGTTGTCCAAATCCAACAGCCTCCCGCAGGCTTTCTCCCCCTCATCCAATCCGGAACCGGCATATATGACAAGACCGTCTTCTTCGCCAATACCGGCGGACTGCAAAGCCGCGAAATAGCCTCTAACCCGCTCCGCTCCGCTGTAAGAGTGCTCGGCGATGACCCCGATCCGTCTGTGGCCCAGAGAAATAAGGTGTTCCGCGGCCGCAAACCCGCCCATGAAATCGTCCACCGTAACACAGTCGACCGACAATTGCGGCTTCTCGAAAGCGAACAGCACGACCGGCACTTTCTCGTCGATAAGCGCTTGCAGCAGCGGTTCGTTTTGGAATTTGGAAGCGATGATAAACCCGTCGGCGCGCTTTTGCCGCATTAACGCGATATGCCTGGCTTCCTTCCCGGCATCGTTATCCGTGCTGCACATGACGATGCTAAAGCCTGCGTCCTGGCCGCATTCCTCGATGTGCTTCAAATATTGC
Source organism: Paenibacillus alkalitolerans (assembly GCF_016482785.1). GTDB lineage: Bacteria > Bacillota > Bacilli > Paenibacillales > YIM-B00363 > Paenibacillus_AE > Paenibacillus_AE alkalitolerans. The sequence goes on from NZ_JAEMXM010000006.1 coordinate 96,949, forward strand.
GCATAAACCGGATTATCGATGTCGGGAATCAACAGCGCGATCTGATAAGTAAACTTTCCCTTCATCGCCGATGCCAGGACGTTGGGATGGTACTGGAGCTCATCGATTATTTTCTGTACTTTCTTCCTTGTTTTATCGCTGATTCTGCCGTTATTGTTAATAACCTTCGATACGGTCGCCGTTGAAACCCCGGCGATCCTGGCGATATCGTATATTGTGGTTTTCATGGTCACTTTTCCCGTCATTTTTTCTTCCATTGTACTTGATCGGCAGGAAAATACCATCCCTTTACTACTTTGTGTCTCGCCGCCTCAATTCACTCAGCTCGACCTTGCTTCCGGTTTCGAACGCCAATTGCGCCGCGGCTGCGATTTCGAGCGCGGCTTTGCCGTCTTCCTCCGTAACCGCCGGCCTTTCTCCCGATCTCAGACAATCGATATAATGCTGCATCTCCAACTGGAAAGCGTCCCTAAATCGTTCCGGAAATGCGGGCACGATATCATGCAGACCGCCTTTAGGAGTCAATATTTTCACGTCGTGATGTCGAAGCGAGCCGACGACGATCGTACCTTCGGTGCCGATGACCTCCGCACGAATATCGTAACCGTACAAAGCGATGCGGCTGCTCTCGATATCTCCCGCCGCGCCGGAGTCGAACGTCAAATACGTCAATGACTGGTCCACGTCTCCGAGCCGTTCCATAAACTCGTTGACCAATACGCTGCCGTGAGCCGCGACGCTGCACGCCTCAGCGCCCATCAGAAAGCGCGCGGCGTCGTAGTCGTGTATCGCCATGTCTAGAAACATGCCGCCGCTGTTCTTGATGAACTGTGCGGGAGGGGAGACAGGATCGCGGGAAACGGCTTTAAAATAAACCGGCTTTCCGATATCTCCAGCCGCAATGCGCCGTTTCGCTTCGGCATATGCCGGGTCGAACCGCCTCATGAAGCCGACCTGGCAAAGCACTCCGTGCTCGCGGATTGCTTCAATCACTGCATCCGCTTCTTCCAGATGGCGGGTTAACGGCTTTTCCACGAAAATGTGTTTGCCGTGCTCCGCCGCTTTAATAGCCATTTCGGCATGAGTACCCGTAGGTGTTGCTATGACGAGGGCATCGATGTCGGGATCCGTAAACAAGCTCTCGGGATCTTTCGTCCATCGGTCCAAACCCAACTCCCGTGCCGTTCTCTCCGCTTGCACCGCAACCGTGTCCGCGACGCATACGAGCTTGGCGCCCTTCACTTTGGATGCCAAATTGTCCGCATGCCAATAGCCTAGCCTGCCCAACCCCATGACCGCGCAGCGTATCGTTTCTCTCATTGTCTCCGCGCACACCTCCTATCGGAACATTAACTGAAAGCCAATTCCATAATTTTCTCCTGGCTTGCCTCGGCGCGGATCAGCTCGCCCTTCTTCGCGCCTTCGTGCATAACGACGATCCGGTCGCTCATTCCCAATATTTCCGGCAGCTCGGAGGAAATCATAATGATTGCTTTGCCGGTTTGGGCCAATCTGGACATCAGCTTGTGAATTTCCGATTTCGCCCCTACATCGATGCCGCGTGTCGGTTCGTCCAAGATCAGAATATCCGGATTGTTGAGCAGCCATTTCGCCAGCAGCACCTTCTGCTGATTGCCGCCGCTAAGGTTGACGATCTTCTGGCTCAGATTCGGCGTCTTGATGCTCAGCCGTTCGACGAAAGCGCTGCACATATCGTTGACCAGCTTGCTCTTCAAGAAACCGAACTTGTTCAAGTAATTGTCGATGCTCGACATGATCATGTTGTCTCTCACGGATAACGGCAGAAAGGCGCCCGTAATCTTGCGGTCCTCCGTCAGCAGTCCGATCTTTTGCTTAATGGCGTCCCGCGTCGTCTTGATATTCACTTTCTTGCCCTTAACGTATATCTCGCCCGAATCGGGCGGGTAAATGCCGAATATGCTCTCGATGACTTCCGTCCGTCCGGCCCCCATCAACCCCGCGATCCCGAGTATTTCCCCACTTCGCACCTCGAAGCTGATATCGCGGAACTTTCCGTTGCGGGTCAATTGTTTCACGGACAGCAGCACTTCGCCGATTTCGACTTCATCCTTGTGAAATACTTGCTTGATTTCCCGCCCGACCATCATCTGAATCAAACTCTCTTGGTTCAGTTCCGCTGCCGGCCTGGTAGCGATAAACCGGCCGTCCCGGAATACGGTAATATCGTCGCAAATACGGAATATTTCATCCATCTTGTGGGAAATGTAGATGATCGTTACTCCCTTTTCCTTCAAAGACGCGATAATGCGGAACAGCTGCTCGACCTCCTTATCCGTAATGGCCGAGGTCGGCTCATCCATGATAATCAGATCGGCGTTGTGGGAAATGGCGGCGGCGATTTCGACCATCTGCATATTCGCTATGCTTAGTTCGAACATTTTGGCGGTAGGATCGATGTCGATTTGCAACGAATCGAACAGCTTCCTTGTCTCGTCGATCATCTTTTTCTTGTTTACCCAACCGTAGCCCAAGGTCATTTCCCGTCCCAGAAAAATGTTTTCAGCAACTGTCATGTAAGGAACGGGAGTCAATTCCTGATGGATCATCGAGATCCCGCGGCTCAGCGCGTCCCTTGACCCGGACAGCTTCAGCTCCTCGCCCTTGAATTTGACCGTTCCCTTGTCGGGGGTGTAAATACCGAAAATAATTTTCATCAAGGTCGATTTGCCGGCTCCGTTCTCGCCCATCAGCGCATGTACGGTCCCTTTGCGGACCTTCAGCCGGATATTGTCCAACGCTTTGACGCCGGGAAACTCCTTCGTTATATCCGTCAATTCCAAAATGTACTCCGAGCTCATCAATGCTCACCTCCGATCGTTAAGAACTTTATTTCCTCTTGTTCTTTCTCGAATCGATAAATACGGCGACTACAATAATCGCGCCCTTCAATATTTGCTGCAAATAAGACGACACACCCAACAAATCCAACCCATTATTCATCACGCCGATAATCAACGCTCCGATGACCGTTCCGCCGATCGTCCCGACGCCGCCTGCCAAGCTCGTTCCGCCGATTACGGCGGCGGCGATCGCATCCAGCTCGTACATCGTGCCGGCCGTCGGCTGCCCGGACGCGATGCGGGAAGTCAGTATGATGCCTGCGACAGACGTCAGCAGCCCCGCAAACCCGTAAAGCATGATTTTGTACTTTTCGACGTTGATACCGGCAATAATGGCGGCTTGCTCGTTACCGCCGATCGCATAAATATATGTTCCGAATTTCGTCTTATTCAAGAGCAGATAAGAGATAAACGCTACAAAAAAGAATATCAAGATCGGAACCGGAATTCCGGCTATGCTTCCTTGACCGATAAACTTGAACGGGTCGGACAAGTTGCCGATCGGTCTGCCTCCGGTATACATCAGCGCGGCGCCTCTTGCGGCCGTCATCATGCCGAGCGTTACGATGAACGGAGCGATTTTGCCTTTCGCTATGATCGTTCCGTTAATGACGCCGGTCAGCATCCCTACGCCCAGTCCGGCCAATATCGTTATGAGCAGCGGATACTCGCCCGGATGGGCCAACGTCGCAACGACAACCGACGTAAGCGCGATCACAGAACCGGAAGACAAATCGATTCCCGTCGTGATGATGATGAAAGTTACGCCGATCGCCACAATCCCGACCACGGACATCTGCCTGACAATGTTGAGCAAGTTATCTGACGTTAAGAAGGTCGGAGACAACAAGGACATGAGGATCATTAAACCGATGAGGATAAACAGCATTCCGAATCGGCTCAATAAGGCCGTAGGCTTGAACCGGCCGCCCTTGGCCTTCGGCTTCTTTTCCGTTAGTACAACTGGTTCGCTCACTCTACCATCTCCTTGAAATGGGCTTCGAAAGAGTTTTTCTTATTGCCACTTCTTGATGTATTCCTCTACGTTGTCCTTTGTCACCAGCTCATAAGGAACGAACACGTTTTTCTCCACAGTTTCCCCTCTGGCCGCTTTGATCGCAGTTTCCAAGCCGGCGCGTCCTTGACCGTCGGCATTCTGGAATACGGTAACCTGAAGCTTGCCGGACTTGACGTATTCCAACGCGTCGGGAGTCGCGTCAACGCCTGCAAAGACAATGTCCTTCTCCTTGCCTGCCGCCTCTGCCGCCATAATGGCTCCGATCGCCATTTCGTCGTTGTTGGACACAACCGCGTCGATCTTCTTGCCTGAGTTCAACCAGTTCTCCATTAACGCCATACCCTTCGCGCGATCCCAGGATGCCGTGCCTTCGAGGACAATTTTCATATCCGGATGTTTTTCAATGATTTGCTTGTTTCCTTCGGTTCTCTTGATTTCCGCTTCGTGGCCCGATTGCCCGCGCATAATGGCGATGCTTCCTTTCCCGCCCAACAGCTTCGCCACTTCCTCCATCTGCATGACGCCTGCTGTGATCGATTCCGAGCCCGCGTATGCGGTCGCTTTCTCCACTCCGTCAAAATAACGGTTCACGACGACGATCGGAATGTTCGCCTGGTTGGCTTTATCCACGATATCCACCGCGGACACCGTGTCCACTGGAACGATAACGATCGCGTTCACCTTTTGCGAAATAAAGGTTTCGATTTGCGACAATTGCTTGCTTGCGTCGTTTTGCGCATCCACATAGTTAACCTGAACGTCCGACTGCGTCGCTTCATATTTCTTCATGCCTTCCTGCAGATAGCTCAACCACTTGTCGCTAAAATCCGGAAGCGCCGCGCCGACCACAAGCTTCTTGCCGCCGTCACCGGAATTGGAACCGCTTGCAGAAGTGCCGCCGGAAGTCGTCGCTGTGCTTGCGCAGCCTGTGAAGATGAGTGCAAGACATAACAAACTCAATAACAGTACCGAAACTTTTGGCTTTTTCATGGAATTGCTTCCCCCTCAAGAAAATTTAGATTTATGCAAAATATGATGCCGACAAATTAACCTTCTGCTTTGCAGGGACAATTTGACGCTCGCCGCCTTTCTCACCTCCGTTGGAAGTCATCCGGCATCCTCGATATGTAACCGCTTGCAATTATGTTGGAAGTGAAGTCGCTTCACTGCGAAGCGATTTGAAAGTACGCCTGCCTTGAGGATTATCGGTGTAGGGAAATCGATATACCCGCATGACTTCAGATTCACTGCTGCGTAACCCTTAATACACTGGGTTTTCCATATGGCATTAATGACTCCCATAAGAAAACAGGACGATTTCAGCAGCATTTTTGATTAAGCGCTTCACCTAAACCGATAATACAAGAATCGGTTCTATAAATCAACAACTTTTTTAAATAATCAAATAATTTCATTTGCCGACCGCGGTTATGAAAATTGTTTCCGGTAGCGGTCCCGGAACCGCCGGGCCATCGCGAGACAGATTTCCCACAGATCTACTACAGGTTGTCTTGTGAACGGATGGGTATGCATATAACCGGGCGGACCGAATTCCGGCGTGCATGTCACGAAGGGACGGCCGGCAGCTTGGTGGATGCCGCAAATCTCATCCCACCACTGTTCATGTCTCAGCAGCGCATACTCGTATTCCGGAGCGCGAAAATCGGGCACCTGCGGTCCTTGCTCATACCCTACCCGCGCATGAATATGAATGGAGTGCCGCATAGCAAGCGACAAATTGTCCTCTTGATCGTGCAGCATCGATTCGCACACATTGCACCAATGGCTGAAATCGGCTGTGATATGCAGCTCCGGCAAATCGCGAAGCAACCGGGCCGTTGCCCATGGAGTGCAGGTGGCCCTGCCCCGATGCGTTTCGTGCGCAAGGGGGATTCCCGCCTGCCTCTCAAGACGGACGGCATGACTGAAGAAGTTCAATTGCTCCTCATATGGCATAGAGTCTTTGGCGCTGTGCGAGTTGATCATCAACGGACGGAAGGACGCCGCTCTTTCCAGTTGAGTTTCAAGCGAAGCGATATGAGCCTCGGCGGAATCCGGGTAAGGCTTCTCATTGTCCTCTTTGCCGGTGTATATATGCAATATAAGCTCCAGACCGTATTGATCCAGCAGCTCTCTGAAGCGATGTTCTTCTTCCTTGGCCGGCATCGGCGTCTCCACTCCGTCATACCCGGCCTCCGCAATCCGTTTCAGTTTCGTATCCCAATCTCCCTCCATCCCCCAAGCAGCTTTGAAAATTTTTATTTCCATGCTGCATATCCCCCTCACCAGGCAAGTGCCCGCCGACGTCCTAACTGTTTCTGCGAATCTCCGTCGGCGTTCTCCCCGAGAAATTTTTAATTAATCTGGATAGATGATAGACGCTTTTAAACCCGGTCCGTTCCGCGATTTCTCCCAGCGAAAGCCCCGTACTTCTCAACAGCTCTTGGGCGTGATCCATCCTGACTTTCCACAAATAGCGCATAGGGGTAACGCCCTCTGCCTGCCGAAACAAACGTATCAGATACTCTGGCGAAACGTTGGATAAAGCGGCTAACCGATCTAAATGCAAAGGTTGATCGTAGTTTTTATGAATTTCGTCCTTGGTCCTGACGATGGACGGATGCTTCCCCTTCTCCAGATAGCCGTGCCGACTTTCCGATTGGTACAGCATGATAGCCGCGACCCCAAGCGTGCATCTCACGTCCTCCTGTATATTTTGGATGGAGCTGTGCGTTAACGATTGCAGCGAATCCGTGAGCCGGTTCATCGTGTCCGACAAAGGTATAAACCTCGGCAGCCGCTCCAGCATCGCCCGTTGTTCGGGAACGTTATCGTTCAATTGGATATGAACCCAGTGATGCCAAGTTTCGGATTTCTCGGAAAAGTAAAAGTCCTCGCGATGTCCGGGGTGCAGCAGCGCCACGTGGCCTGCCGGAACGAAATGCACCTCGTCGTCCACATGAATATGCACATGACCGGTATGAACAAGGACCAATTGCAAATTCTGCTGAATGCGCGGACCCCATCGCCCGCCGGGAGGATATACCGTCGAACCGGCCGTTGCATCATCCACCATAGCCAGAAGATGGCTTTTGTCAATTCCGCGTTTGCTTCCCTGCATGCTGCCACCTCCGGTCTCGCAGGATAGTCATCGTTCAAAGCAAGGACTTTATCCGACGTTGATATATACTTTGCCCGCTTCGATTTTAACGGGATATGTCTTCAGGCTCACGCACACCGGCGCCCGCTTGGCTTCCCCTGTCGTAATGTCGAACCGGCCGTTATGCTTCGGGCATTCGATCAGATTGCCCATCACCAGTCCGTCGGCCAAATGAACCTTCTCATGGGTGCAAAAACCGTCCGTTGCATAATACTCATTCTTCTCGGTGCGATAAATTGCAAATGTTCGACCGCCGTAATCGAAGCGGATTACGTCTTCTTCGTCAATTTCGCCGGCTGCGCACGTTTCAATCCAACCTTCCAATGCCATGGTTCTCACCCCCCACAGTAAGAGTTTTGTACCAAGTTATTTGGGTAATCGATTAATCTAATTGCAAAAATAATACCACAAAAAAAGTTAAGCGGTTACATTTATGCCGTCAACGCTGCGTTCCGGGGCGGCCGGGCCAACCCGGTACGGCCTCGCGGTGCTTGGCAGCGGGCGAACAATCGCATAGGACGGGTCGTCCTTCTGCTTCCGCAGAGCGCCGTACACTTCCTTCAGAGCCGACCAAAGACTCGGATTCGCCGCGGGGCAATCGGACTTCACCTCTTCGTGCAGCTGCGGCAGCGCGTGATACGGCACCATTGGGAACATATGATGTTCTACGTGGTAGTTCATATTCCAATACAGAAATCTAAGAACCGGATTCATGTAAATCGTGCGCGAATTCAAACGGTGATCCAGAACGTCCTCTTTCAGCCCCAAATGCTGCGTCATGCCGAAAAGCAAAACCACAATGAAGCCGTAGAAAGCAGGAAGAATGATAAACATTGCCGGCAAAATGCTTCCCGTATAAACGCAAGCGGCGATGACCGAAACGAAGATCAATAAATAAATTCGCGCTTCGCGAAATGTCTTGGCATGCTCGGACTCCGGAATATATTCCTTCTCCTCGGCATCCAGCTTTCCGGCGCAATGAAGGGCGAAACGTACGATTTCGCGCGGTCCCCCGTACAGATGAAACAGCTCCATGAGGATAATACGCCAAATCGGAGGGCGCTCGGCTACAATCTCGGGGTCCCGTCCGACGATAATCGTATCCGTATGGTGACGGGTATGGCTCCACCGCCATGGGGTCGCCGATCTCAACACCATGAAAGATGAAATTTGATAAATGACCTCATTCATCCACTGTGTCTTGAAAGCGGTCCCATGACCGCACTCATGCCAGCGCGAATCGGCAGGTGTTGCATATAAAATGCCGTACAGCGCAAAAGCCGGAATCGCCCACCATGTTCCCCAACTGTAATACGCGAGAATGCCTGCCGCAATAAGGGATCCGAACCAGATGAATGTATCCCGTATCGCGGGACCGTCTTTGCGCTTCATCAATTGCTTCAAGCGCTGCCTGGGAATCGGGCACGTATACCATTCTGCGGCGACCAGCCCTTTCTCCTGCGCCAGCTTGCCTTCCGGTCCCGTAAGACTGTAATCTCTTCTTCTATTGCTCTCCGCCAATTTGCATCCCCTCCTTTTTGCATTGGAGAATACCCTTCTCGGCCGATTTGGGTTCACATTTATATCGTACCGATTTCCTTCTATATCGGCAATGACGGAGATTGAATGGTTTTTTGTCTGAAATTGATATTTCCGTTATCTTGTTTCCCGATTCGGATAAAATCTTATAACGCCTTAATCCTGCACATGGCACGTCAAAAAAACGCAAAATCGATCAGGTGAAGTCACGTTTTTTTCTTTATAATTAGTGCCAGGGGGTTGAGATGAAACATACCGAGCTCATTCATCAATCAATCTATTATATTGAGCACAATCTGTTCGAAGAGATCCGTTTAACGGATCTTGCAAGCAAGGCTCATCTTTCCATGTATCACTTCCACCGCATTTTCTTGGCAAATGTGGAGTGAATGCAATGGAATATATACGAAAGCGCAAACTTACAAAAGCAAGTTACGATATCCTAACTTCACACAACGCAAAAATATTGGATATCGCACTGAAGTATGGCTTTTCTTCGGAAGAAGCGTTCATACGCGCATTCAAAAAACAATTCGGTGTTACTCCCGGGTCGTACCGTACAAATCGGCAAGTGATTGCACTTCAAGAAAGAGCGAATTTGATGAAACCGCCAACCAGACAGCTTTTCACCCGAATACATAGTAATTTCCTCCCTGTTAGTGATATTAACGCCTCTGTCGAGTGGTATACCGGTCAATTAGGAATGAAGCTGATCAAACACTGGATACAAGGCGCCGACCTTATGTATAATAGCGGCAAAACAATGTTGACGTTAATTGAGAGCGATACATTCCGCCCCCTCCATTTCATTGAATTCCTCTGTTCCAATCCGGAAAGAACAAGGAATGAAATGATACGAAAAGGACTGCCGGTGACTGAGCTAATTAACATTGGGACCACGCAAACTTTTGATTTTTTTGACACGGATGGACATAGGTTCAGTGTTTGGAACAAAAGCGGGGAATCCAGTTCAAATCCATGCAGTGACCGGTTGCTCACTCGGATTGACCGTAACTTATTGCCCGTGACCGATTTGCGGAGATCGATTTCTTGGTATGCGGACATTTTGGAATTCGAATTGCTTCACGATTGGGAGTCCGGCGCCGATCTTCGCCCGCCCGATGGAGAAACACTGCTTACTCTAATTGAGCAGCCGGACATGAAGCCATTGTATTTCAACGGTAGACCGAATCTCATCACCTGTTTCAACTTGCTGGTTCGGGATTTGGACTACTCCTATCAATTACTGCAACGAAAAGAAGTCGAAGTCACTCCTATTATTGACGAAGGGGTAATTCGAACTTTCCATTTTCTCGATCCGTACGGTCATCCTATTGGAGTATGTTACGAAAAAGAAAACTCGATCTACTATAATACTTGAAGGAGCAGCGATAATGCCGACTGTTATTAATGGAAAATTTAGTATTCAATTATATGTGCGAGACCTGGAAAAAGCAGCGGATTGGTATTGCAAACATCTTGGTTTTACAATGGGACCTCATGACTATAACGACTTTGTCGAGCTTCACCTGAACGGACGCCATGTGATGCATCTGTTGAAAGATACGAATGCCTCTCCGCTGCGGAAGCCGAGCTTCCATTTGGACACCGATGATATCCATAATGCCTATTTATCTTTGAAAGAGAAGGGTGTAACCGTGTCGGAGCTCGTTGAAAGATCCGATCATTCCGGGTTTCAATTCACTGATGTTGAAGGTAATATGATCGGCATTTCTCATTTCCCAGGTTGATCCCAATTCGCCATGAAACGCCCCTGCGGCCATCATCGGTTCCAGCACAACCGAAATCTTTCGGTTGCACACCTTTTATGCGCTGTTCAGACTCTCTTGCGTACATTATCCCCGCAACTCATCTAATGTTAAATTACTCCTAGCATGTAAAAGAAAGCGATAACCAGAGCGATAGCTGAACCAGGGGGATAGTGAGCGCAAGAGAGTTAGTACTAGGAGGGAGAGCTGGAGCCAGCTTAATTTGGAGAACATTCGGATATGACCTGCAAAGAGAAGTCAATTTATAGGCGTAGCCCGATGTGGCACGTTACCTGAACAATGGGTATAGTGCTCGCAAGGGGTTTGGAAAATGCTGTCATGGCGGGACGGGCCATCCTTGCGGATGGCCATTCCTCGATTACAAACATCTTCAGTTTTTATACCATTCAGCTATAGTAATTGTATTTCCGTCCGGGTCAACGACGTCAAAGTATTTGGAACACGGATAATTATCGTACCGCTCGCTCACTTGCACTCCTTCTTCAACCAGTTGCGCATAAAAAGCTTCAATATCATCGGTCTTTAACTCAAACAGCGATGCAGGTACTCCATTTCGCGTAAAATGCAATGGAGTTCTCTCCGCCTCTTCATGCAAAAACACATTCGGACCTCCGTCACCTAATTGAATTATGGCATTGGCGCCGTTTGCGGAGCGGATCGGTTCACGAACCAATTTGCACCCTAAATGCTTTACATACCACTGAGCAGAAACATCTACATTCCTAACCGGAAAGTTGATGCATGAAATACCGACGATTCTTTTAACTACTATTTGCTCAAACTCTTCGCCCAACTTCTGTCTGCTCATCGTCTGCTCCGCCAATTCGAACAACTCCTTTTGCAATTTATTTTTGGCCCTTCTGAGCCTGCTTTCCGCCGCACTAACGGTGACGTTCAGGAGCTTTGCTATTTCCTTCACGCTAAAGCCGCTGACGAAGTACATGATTGCGACAATCCGGTATTTTTCATACTGTGCAAGAGCCTCACGTACTTGCCGATCGCGTTCCCTCTGCAGCACTTCTTCCTCTGTTGTTTGTGTTTCATTCGAAAGATTGAGTCCGTATCCATCTTCAAGGTGCCGTGCCGTTTGCCGCCGATACTTCCTCCACCAGTCCTCAGTGGTGTTTCGAGCGATCGTCATGAGCCAACCGCCAAATTTGCCCGGCTCCTCTAACTTGATAAGATTGTACCATGCTTTGATGAATACCTCTTGTGCAACATCTTCAGCATCGCTTCGTTGACCTAGCCTACTAAGTGCAATCGCGTAGACGGCGTTCGAGTATTTACCGATTAAATATCTGAATGCATCCATATCACCTCTCGCGGCTCTAAGAATGAGTTCCTTTTCGTCTGCAGCCATATTTCACCTCGTCGAAGTCATTCATAAAATAGACGTAATGCAACGCGATTTTCGGTCATGTCAATTGCATATGTTTTATAGGAATTAACTATCAAGACAATATGTATTATATATTTCAATAATTAACTCTCCACCTATACAATAGCTTAAAAAAGGAGAAATGTTATGGACGTGTCCGTTAAGAAGCTGTTCGATGCCGTCGCAAGTGATTATGACCGGCAGAGGAAACAACTTATCCCTTGCTTTGAACAATTTTACGGAATGGCCTTATCGTTGGTGGAAAGCGACAGCCCTTGCCCGCAAATTCTTGATTTGGGGGCCGGTACAGGACTGTTTTCCGGCATGGTATTGCAAAAGTACCCAAACGCACATATGACACTGATTGATATTAGCGAAAAAATGTTGGAGGGAGCACGTCACAGATTTCGTGATTTAAACAATATCCAATACATCGTCGGCGACTATTCGGACTACACATATTCCCATCCATTTGACATCGTCATTTCGTCTTTATCCATCCATCATCTCACCCATCCGGCGAAAAAACAATTGTTTGCAAATGTATACCGGTTGCTGCGCGAAGGCGGTATTTTTGTAAATGCGGACCAAGTAGCGGGCAGCACTCCTCAAACCGATCATTATAATAGAAAACGTTGGTTAGAGTACATTAACGACAGCGATCTTCCTAAGGAAGCGATAAATGCATCTATTGAGAGAAGGAAGTTCGATATCAACGCCAAATTAGGAGAGCAAATCAACTGGATGGAGCAAGCTGGGTTTAAAGATGTTGATTGTATGTATAAATATTTGGATTTCGCCGTTTTTTACGGCAGAAAGTGACTCTGAACTCTAAGAAAAATGTAGGATAATAACGCAACATGTCGAATAATCCATAAATCGTTAATTTTGGAGGTAAGACATGAGGCTGGCGGTTATTTCAGATACGCACGGAAATGCAACGGCATTCGAAGCGGTAGTACGCGACATTAAAAATCAAAGCCCGGATGCGATCGTTTTTCTTGGAGATATCGTTATGCGGGGGCCGCAACCCGGCGAATGCATTAAATTAGTGAAGTCATTGCAGCCTCTCTCAGTCATAAGGGGGAACTATGATAACAGATTCACCAGATTCCCCAAACCCGGCTGGACGCCTAGCAATTATAAGCAAGAACTCGTTTTGCGCGCATTTGAGTATGATTGTGAAAGAATATCCAAGGAAGAGCAAGTTTGGCTTGCAAATTTACCGACGGAATTATCTTGTAATTTCGAAGAAGTCCCCACGGAGATGTACCACGCAAGCCCAAACTCACTCGTAGATATTGTATATCCGTGGGCGACGCTTGATGAACTGGATACTTTACATAAGAATGAGCAAACAAAACTTGTTCTCTACGGCCATGTACACCATGCCCATGTGAGGCAAGGAAGAGGCCGGTTAGTCGTTAATTGCGGCAGCATTGGATTGCCGTTCGACGGAGATAACCGGGCCAGTTATGCAATTGTTGACTTCAATAAGAAAGATATAGCTGTTCAGTTAAGAAGAGTTTCTTATGATATTGAAAAAGCTATAATCCGCGCAAAAGAGTGCAATATGCCCGATATTGACGCATTCGAGTATGCGCTTCGGAGGGCACGCTATCCTTATGATTCTGTGAAGCGAAGCCACTCGGCAACGTGATCATCCGCTTCGCTCCCGCGGAGCCCCTCCCGAACTCCAACTTCCAGACAGCACCCATCGTATGATTATTTACAACTTGCTGGAAGTACCCAATAACGTTCATCGCGATGCATTACATCAACCGGCACTTCAAAAAAATCCGTCAACCTGTCTTTCGTTAGCATAGATTGGACCTCGCCCCGCGTGAAGACCTCTCCCCTTCTCAGTAACAGGGTATGACGGAAGATGGGCAGAATCTCCTCTGTGTGATGGGTTACATAGATTAAAGTTGGCGCATTATGACTTTTTGCCAGGGTCTCGACTGACTCTAAAAGCTGCTCACGTGAGAATAGATCAAGTCCGTTGCAAGGCTCATCCAAAATAAGCAGTCTCGGCGAAGCCATTAGTGCCCTTGCAATCAGCAATTTTTGCTTTTCACCTTGGGAACAAGACTGATACGTTCTCCCCATTAGATGCAAGCAGCCTAACTGCTTCATCCAAGACGCAGCTAACATCCAATCCGAATCGCTCGGTTTCTCGTATAATCCGATAGTAGCATATTTGCCGCTTACGACAATTTTTTCAGCATTATCATTCATATATAGCTTCTCCTGCAAGGATAAGCTTACCCAACCGATCATAGTCCGTAACTCTCGCAAGTCCATGGTGCCGAAAGCCTGACCAAATACAGAGACCGAGCCTGAGCTCGGCCATATGTATCCATTGACTATATTTAGCAAGGTCGTTTTGCCTGAGCCATTCAGACCAAGAATAGCCCAATGCTCCCCTTTTCTCACCGTCCAATTAATTTGTTTTAGGAGTTCACTCTCCCCTCTGCGATATGAGACTTGCTCCAGATTTATAACTTCCTCCATTGTTTATTCCCACTTTCTTACCCATTACTAGTGTCCAGCAATATCGCATTGATTCCATTCAAGAACGCCTGCGCACTCGCATTTATGATGTCGGTGTCCATCGCCCGGCCAGAGTAAGTTTTCCCTTGATGGTTTAAGCGAATGTTCACTCGGCCAATCGCTTCCTTTCCTCTGGACAGGCTGTTTATTTTGTACTGGGTCAAGCTTACATCCAGATGAATCAATGATTTGATCGCACTGTATAATGCATCGATCGGTCCATCTCCGGCAGCAAATCCCTTTAGTTTTTCACCATTGTATTCTAACAACACTGTAGCAGTCGGATACAGGTCATTTGTTACCACTTGGAACGATAGTAATTCTAGCATCGGACTAATACTGTCCGCAGATTCTTCTCTTTGCTTTCTTAACAAGTAGAACAGATCATGGTCATATACTTCTTTCTTCAAATCAGCTAAAGCCAGAAATTCTTCAAAACATTGTTCCAGCTTCGTTTCATCAGAAGTATCGAACCCCATTTTTTCTATTGCATGTCTAAATGCATGTCTGCCGGAACGTGCAGTTAAAATCAGTTCCATACTCTCTGCCCCCACTTGCTCGGGTGACATAATCTCATATACGTTCTTATCTTTGAGAAGCCCGTCCTGATGAATACCGGAAGAGTGTGCGAACGCATTTTCACCGGTTATGGCTTTATTGACCTGAACCTCCAATCCTGTTAAATAGGACAATAATCTGGAGGTTCTGAGAAGTTCCTTGGTTTCAATATTTGTAGTGGATTTATAAAGCGACTCCCTGACTTTCAAAGCCATTACCACTTCTTCCAATGAAGCGTTCCCAGCCCTTTCACCCAACCCATTGATTGTGCACTCGATTTTTTCTGCTCCGTTCTTGATTGCGCTTAGTGTATTTGCTGTCGCAAGCCCCAAGTCATTATGACAGTGTACGCTTAGAATCACGTTACCGTTGATGTTTTTCAATCGATCGTTTATTTTATAAATTAATTCACCAAATTCTTCAGGCTCTGCGAAACCGACGGTATCGGGTACATTAATGATGGTCGCGCCCGCCTTCACGACAGCTTCTATTGTCTGCCATAAATACTCGAATTCTGATCGGGAAGCGTCTTCTGTTGAGTATTGAACACGGGGCAGCAGCGTTTTGGCATAGGCTACCGCATCCACTCCCATCTGCAGGATCGACTCTTTGGATCGATTGAACTTTTTTTCCACATGAACGTTGGATGTACCAAGTACAATATGAATGAAAGGATCTTGTGCGGCTCGAATACTATCGTAAACAGCATCAATGTCGCTTCTCACCGCGCGGGCCAGCGCAGTAACGGAGACGCTATCCCCGACGCTCCGCACGATATCCTGCACAGCCTGAAAGTCACCCTCTGAAGAAGCAGGAAAACCGGCCTCTATGATATCCACACGAAGGCGTTTCAGCTGCTCAGCAAATTCGATTTTTTGAGCCCTATTCATTTTCGCACCTGGTACCTGCTCCCCATCACGCAGAGTTGTGTCGAGCACGATGATATTACGGTTCATTCAAGATCTTCCTCCTCACCCTCCGTATTTCAATCATTATAGACAATGGACTCTTCATCATCATTGTGAAAACTGCGGAAGTAGAAAGCAATTTTTGCTATACTTGTTGCTAATCATTATTGGCAGGTGATTTGAGGTTGAAAATCAGAATGGATACGGGACAAACATCATTATGGAAAATCAATGAGGAACTCCAAGCCCCACCTCATATTCATGAAAATGATTTTCAGATTACAGTACCCGTTCATGGCTCCTGCCACATATTCATTGACAACAAGACACATCAACTCTCCGTTGGGGAAGGATTGGTCGTGTATCCTAAGGAAAACCACGAATTGCTCATTTCTCCTGAATCCAGCGTAATCGTCATTCAAGTCAATCATAGTAGGCTGGCACAGTTTATTGGAAATACGACATTGGATCTTTACAAGAAGCAGCGAATTGAACCCGAGGAGATAAAGAAGCATTTTCGAAGATGGGCTTCAGTATTATTGCATCACGACGCAGAGCCGCTGGCGACACAGGAAACAGAGCACCTGGTCCTTTCATTCCTTGTCAGGATGTTCACGGACAGACGGCCCATGGCTAATACGGCTAATCTTTTGAGTTTATCGGATCGGAATATCGCTTCGGTGCTTGAATTCATGCACGAGCACTACAAGGAAAAACTCAATCTGGATACACTTTCTTCAATTGCCTTACAGAGTCGGTACCATTTTATTCGTTCATTTAAGTCCATTGTCGGTATAACTCCATACCAATACCTCCTCCGACTGCGAATTGAAGAAGCTAAGGTTAAACTGCGGGGAACCAACATGAGTATTACCGATATTAGCTTCGAACTAGGTTTTTCAAGTATGAGTCAATTTTATAGGGCTTTTATTAAGGTAACAGGTACATCTCCTGAAAGATATAGAGGCACACCGCGAGGGGGATCGAACCCCTGACCTCATCGCTGCCGGCAATGCGCTCTCACAGAAAGCGAAGCATTGAAAAACAACCAAACCGCCATCGTCGTTCTCAATCATATCCGCAGAGAATCCGAGTATTTCATCGGAATTTCAAATGCACTGTTGCTATCAAACAGGGTTTGACCTCTGTTATTGCCGCGGCGGTCAATTTTCACAGCTCACTTCAATGAGTCAAAAATATTTGCAGTATACTTAATAATAGCTTCATCGTAATCCGGATACTTATATCCGAGGTTTCCTGCCACAGCTTTAGAGTATTTTCTAAATAAATCGTAACAAGTAAATAAAGACTGCCACATTTCCGGATAGCCATTCTGACAATAGGTGGATAGTAATGCTTCCCAAACTTCTTTTGGAAGGTAACGGTCGATAAATTTATAATTCTTGCCTACGCTAAAGGTATATCCTTGCTCCGATCCGATGTGCCAAGCCATCATTCTTAACAAGTTCGGACGCGCTCTCGTGTAAATGGTCAATCGCAAACAGTATTTCTTTTCTCGCTAGTCCTTTTACCACATAAGTCCAAACCATCCAGAACTCATTGCAGCAATCATCAAATTGTCTTGCGGTCGGCTTTTTGATCCAATATTGTCGATCGTTTGCGTGCACTTCATTTTTGATGCGGGCATCTTTATCAAGCAACACCTCGATTAAACCGTCGCTATTAGCGAAATAATCCTCCGTCTCGATAACCGGAATAAGCGTTAAGTCTAATTTATCGCCATCTTCAAATACAATTAAATATGAAAACCAATTGCCTAATTCCGGCGGAAAAAGCTCCATATCCTCGGGTTTTTGCATCATAATGCGTTTCCCGAATACGTTGAGCCATTGATCATTTTCTTTAAAAGATTCAATATCTGTTACAAGGTAAGAAACATCATAATCTTGGAATGTATCAGGAGGAATATTTTTGTTTGTACGTGATCCTTCCAAAGTCGCCAATCGGATTCTACTATCATTCATAGCAAAATCCACAAGCATACTCATCATCTCTTGTTCGCTTCTCATTTCGGCGACCCTCCGTTTGAAGATTTATTTTTGCAGCATTACTCCAATATCTTGCCGTAAAGCATACGGACGATATTACTCTCCGTTGCCGCTTCACTTCCGCACCACTGATTAATAAGTAAAAAATCGGTATTATCCGTAATTTGATCGATCCCGCCGATTAATCGTATCTTGGACAATTTGCGAATCGCCGGGTCGCTAATTGAATTTGCGATGGCCTCGGCGAATTTCCCGCCATAAATGACCTTAAACGGCCGGTCGTAAAAGTAAGAAGTTTGCTCGGGCATATTTTCGGTGATTTCCAGTCCATTATGTTTGTGCGCGATGAACTCATATGCTTTACAGAGCGCTTGTTCCCGTACTCTCCAAGTCGCGGACGTCTGAATCTGCGTCAACAACGGCAGCAATTGATTGGCGCAGCTCAATTCCTTAAATGCCGTTCCGAACCACTTCGGATAAGGCGCATACTTTCGTTCCATCAAAAAACATAGATTCATAATATCTCTTACAAGTCTTGACCCGATAATGGCCGATCCCAGCTCATCGCCCGCGTATCCGGCTCGAAGCGCCAGATGCTCTTCTTGTCCGATTCTGTTCCAGGTTGCCGCCATAAGAAATAACGAAATGTCATGCGGATAGTACTGGAACTGCTTGCGGACAGCCGCAAGTTCCCCCGTATCGTCCCGGAAAACCGCCCCGCCGACAATCTCGGCCAAAACCTGAGACGGGAATGTAAGCCAATCCAATAAATCGAGACCCCGGTGAATATCTATTGCAAGCTTTTGCTCAACAAACTGCGCCACCGTAGTAATCACTGTCCGATTAAGGTCTACAGGGTATCCATGAAATTGTACGGGCTTGTTCGTCAGCAGTATCTTGAAGATCTCATCAGCCAAGTCCATGTCCTGCTTCTGAAGAAACAGAAGCACTCGAGGCCCCCAGTCGTGATCCGTTGACATCTCGGTGTCATAACCGAGCACTTCACTCCCCGGCCCAATGAGCGCCGAAGCGTACCGCAAGTCCGGGAAGCTGCTTGAGATTAGCGGCTCCACAAACTCATGGTAAAATCTTCGGCTCAACTCTATACCCTTTATAAAAGCCAATGCAACCGCCCCCTTCTTTACAAACACGCATGCTAGTAACCCAAATCACTATCCAATCAATTATACAACACGGAAAGGCCGATCAGTCCGACGGCTCATGCTGTTCATGTTAAAATGGAGGTACATAATGGAAATACCTGTACTCGAAAAGGAGGACGTTTTCATTGAAAATAAGCGAGCTATCCAGAAGAACGGGGGCAAGCACCAGATCCATTAGACATTATGAAGAGAAAAAATTAATTACTCCCGTTCGACTTGACAATGATTATCGAGAGTTCGATGAATCTGCCGTCGAACGTATTCGATTGATTCAATTCTATCTTGGGCTGGGATTAACAACCGAGCAAATAGCGGAGGTGCTGAAATGCGAGGATGCCGGTCCCGTAGAATATGAGTTTTGCGATGACGTGCTTAAAACATATCTGGAGAAGGCTGATGAAATCGATAGTCGGATTCGTTCATTGGAAATTGTGAAGCAACGATTGGATGAACACATTGTACAAATGACGAAAATGATGGAGAAACAGCGGGCGAATTAGAGAGAAGAGAGACCCTATCCGTATAGAGAGGGTCTCCTGGAGTTTACGCGGTTGGATTCCTAAGCAACTCGGTTATGCGTGAGACGGCTTCGGTTCCGTAGCCCTTGTCGATTGCGCGTTGGGCAACTGCCTTAATCGTGTTCAATAAACTAACGTCAATACCATGGCGCTCAGCCGTATTGATGATGTGCTCCATGCTTGAGACTGCCGAGAAGATATTGGACATATCACCCGGATATTGGCCTTTGTCCACATGATCAGCAATTTCTGTCATAAGTTCCGGCAGCGTTGCTATCATAGCCTGGGCGTAGGCGGCAAAATCCTTCGCAGCAATATTCTCTGCGCCTGCGACGGCAAGAGCATGCAAATACCCGCCCATGGAAGACCAGAAGAGATCTAGTAAGGCGACGTCATGTGCCGCAGCGCGGCCAGGGTCGTCGCCCAGATAGGCGACAGTACCGTCCAAGCTCGCCAAGGTCGGTTGAACGGACGAATAGACGATTTCGGGTCCGCTGTACAAGATAACAGATGCTGCAGTTCCGATAGTGGTAGTAGGTGTCATGATGACCCCGTCAATATACTCGATACCATGCTCGACAGCCCAATCAGCCATGTGTCGGGATTGTGACGGAGAACCGGTCGTAAGGTTTACCAACATTCGTCCTCTCAAGTTCTCTCCCGCGGGTTTCAGGATCGTGTCAACGACGTTGTAATCTAACACGCAGATGATGACCACCGGGCTCGCCGTGATTGCCTCAGCGACGGTATTGGCTAGGATGGCACCTCTCGCCACAACATCTTCCGCCTTTCTTGCCGAACGGTTCCAAACTGTCGTTGGATGACCCTTCTTCAGAAACGCACCTGCTAACGCCTGTCCCATCGGCCCTAGTCCGATGACAGTCACCGGCGCGCGATCCCGATTCTCCATGACAGCCCCTGCATTAACCGAACTCTCATGTTGATCATTTCTCTCCAAAGTAAATTCCCCCCTTCAAATAGTTACCGGCTCTATTGTAAAGGTTCACACTAATGTGAAAGTCAATAGTTTCTGCAGCATTTGAAGGTTAGTAAAAAAAGCGGGTGCCGAGGCACCCTCTCAATTACATATCATGTTCACGCTCAGTTCCTTACTTCCAGGAGCCATTCATGGGACGGGTATCTCACATTGTGCCGTTGTACGCACTCTTTAAGCATACGCGCCTCTTCCGGGAGTACCGATTTCAAGTAATTCCAACCGTCCAATACGATCTTTCGGCCGCGAATCGTATTGCATAACAGCAGCTCTTCCTCGAATGCCGACCAAGTCCGGCCGTAACTGTTTCTGCAGAAGAGAGCTCTTTTGATCACTTCCTGAAGTTCCTCGGCCGTGTTTACTTGTGCTAACCGGAATATCGCTTCTTCGTCCTGCTGCCACATCGTCATCCGGTTTCCGTCCAAATCGGAGAAGATAAAGTACCTGCAATTCCAGTTAATATCGCCGTGAAGCGTTACACCGTTATCTTTCATAGTCTCATAAGCATGCGCCAGATCCGATGTCTCCCAAATAAATACGGAGTGCTCGGAAGGAACATGGTGTTCAACCTTTGAAAATCCGATGTTCAAATTACCTGCATGAAGCTTGCGCGCGTCGAAATCGATGCCAAGATGCAGAGAGTACCATTCTTTCGCCTTCTCAACGTCCCGAACCGGAATCGTCGCCACAATAATTCGGCTGATGCTTGGAACGCTTTGTTTGTTTCGAATCTCCATGTCGTCATTCAGAATCAATACCGTTTGATCGTTCATTTTTACCTCTCCTCGCACGAAATATATCCGGGTTTGATTTCCCAATCATATAGAGACAGCTTCACCGAAAAACCCGTCGCGTTACGAAAAAATTTATTCCTGCACAAACGCAAGCACGTTTCCGAACGGATCCTCGAACGCAAATGAACGACCGTCGGGTGACATCCGACTGACGCTTACTCCCCTTGATTGCAAAGCAGAATACGCTTCCGTTACCGAAGGAGTGGCAAAAGTAAGCACCGGCGTTTGCGATGGATTTGCCTGGGATGTTTCTCGAAAAGCAATATTGACTCCGCAATTCGGTTCGCGAGCTTTGAAGTCGATCCCAAGTACCGACTCATACCACGCCATGGCGTAATCGATGTCGCGAACATCCACAAAGACGCACGGAATCCGCATAAGTCTCGGGATTTCCCGCATGATGCGGTCATCGAAGGATGGTCCGAGGGCCGGTTTGCGCACCGCAGCTTCATCGAGCGCAGGCAATGAGGCGCGCAGTTGTTTTTTGGCCCGCTGAAGTCTGCTTTCCACGGCTCTGACCGAAACTCCGAGAAAATCGGCGATTTCTTTCATTGATAAATCGCACATATAATATAAAGCGGTTGTTATTCTATTATTTTCATCCAACTCTCCGATCGATTGCAATATCCGGGCATGCGCTTCCCGCCGAAGAACGGCCGTCTCCGCCGATTCCGACACATCTCCGTACATCGACATGTCTTCTTCAAGCACGAGCCGTTTTCGCTTATTCTTCATTCGGATACTGCACCGGTACGAAATCGAGTATAACCAACTGCCTAATTTCTGAGGGTCTCTTATATCGGAAAGCCGCAAAAATGCCTGCAAAAAAGCTTCCTGCGCCGCGTCCTCAGCCAGGTGATAATCGCCGAGCACGCTGTATGCTACGGAATAAACCGCGTTTTTATATCGGGCGACGATACTGCGATACGAATCGTATTCTCCCGCCCGTATGGCTTCCATCCACTTAAGGTTTTCGCTCATTCCTCTTCATCCGCCACTCTCAACCTATATTCTTAACCGCAGCAATCAAGAGGAAAATCGGACGCCGGGTTTCGTCGCGCATCTCGGGAAACAGGGCCAAAATTTCTTGCGTCGGTTGCGGTTCGGAGAGCTTCGAAATCGTGAAGCCGGAATCAATACCTACCACCGATCGTGCCTGCCGTTCGCGCGCATATCGGCAGTGCCAGCCGAAGCCGCAGCCTAGATCAAGCACCTTTTTGTCCCGCAGCACTGGAAACAGGGCCCGGAAGGCGGGCCATTCCCCGGCAGCGCTCAATCCTCCGGTCGAACGGGGCATCCGGCTGTAATTCTCGAAAAATTCGGGGTCATCATATTTATTTTGTTTCATGGTTCCAAACCCTCCCTTGCGCAAGTTTAAAAATTACGAAAATCATAGCAGAAGGCGTTTGCGAAAGTCTATAATTTTCCTTTGAAATCAAATTTTCACATGAAATAATGTCTAATTATTGGGATATTTACCCAGAAGCCCGCTGTGGTACATTTAATCCGGATAGCGCTTTCATTTAAGCTGTTACCAGCGATCAATAGGGAGGTTTACAGTAGTATGGATTATGTTCGCAAGCCGAAAAGCATGTTGCTGCTGGTCGTATCACTGCTTCTCACTCTGATCTCGCCTGCCTTTGCCGCCGCCAAAGACGGCCGCGAAGCGCAAGATGCCCGGAAGAGCATTATTCAAACGTATGTCGACGCCATGCAGCCCGGATGGAACTTGGGCAATACGTTCGACGCGACCGGCAACGACGAAACATCGTGGGGAAACCCGCGCGTAACGGAAGAAATGATTCGCCAAATTGCCTCCCAAGGATACAAAAGCATCCGTATTCCGATTACATGGAATCAGCGGATGGGTGATGGTCCGGATTATAAGATTGATCCGGCATTCATGGACCGCATCGAGGAAGTTGTAAATTGGTCGTTGGATGCGGGGCTGTATGTCATGATCAATCTCCACCACGACTCGTGGTTGTGGGTGCATCAATTGGGAACGGATCATGACGCGGTGCTGGCCCGTTATGAAGCGGCGTGGACCCAGATTGCCGACCGCTTCAAGGATCATTCCGATAAGCTGATGTTTGAAAGTATCAACGAACCGTTCTTTAGCGGGGCGGATACTGCGAAGTCTTTGGAACTGCTGGACGAGCTGAATACGTCCTTCCACAGCATTGTGCGGGGGTCCGGAGGGCAAAACGCCGTTCGACCGCTCGTTCTGCCGACGTTAAGCACGAACGACGCACAAGACAGACTGGACGCCATTGCGGACACGATCGCCAAACTGAACGATCCGAACTTGATCGCTACCATCCATTTTTACGGATTTTGGCCGTTCAGCGTTAACATTGCCGGCTTCACCAAATTTGACGATGTGACGAAGAATCATATTATTGAGGCGTTTGATCGTGTTCACGATACGTTGGTGGCCAACGGCATACCCGTTATTCTGGGCGAATACGGACTGCTCGGCTTCGACAGAAACACGGGTACGATCGAACAGGGCGAGAAGCTGAAGTTTTTCGAGTTCTTGCTCCACTATGTCCAAGAGAAAAACATTACCCACATGCTGTGGGACAACGGCCAGCATTTCAACCGACGCACATTCCAATGGTCGGATCAAGTGCTGTACGAGATGATGAAGGCAAGCTGGAAAGGCCGTTCGGCGATCGGCGAAACCGATATGATCTTCATCAAGAAAGGATCCGCAGCCGAAGACACCGATATCCGCCTGAGCTTGAACGGCAATCGATTCACCGGGCTCCGGGCCGATGGCGGCAATTTGCGTAAGGGTACGGACTACGAGCTGGACGGCGACGTACTGACCGTTAAAGCGAGTCTGCTCGACAAGCTGACCGCATCAGGCGAGTTCGGCGAAAATGCGGTATTAAAGGCTCAATTCAACAAAGGCGTCGACTGGAACTTCGATGTGATTTACTACGACACGCCGGTGCTGCAAGACGCGGAAGGCACAACAGACGCCTTCGCGATTCCGGCCGCGTTCAACGGCGACCGCCTTGCTACGATGGAAGCAGTTTACGCGAGCGGCGGAAATGCCGGACCGCACGGTTGGACTCCGTTCAAGGAATTCGCCGTAGCGTTCTCGCCTTCTTACGACACGAACGAACTCACATTGACTAAAACCTTCTTCAATGAAGTACGCGACGGTGAAGCCGTGAATTTGAAGTTCCACTTCTGGAGCGGCGATATCGTCACGTACACGATTACCAAGAATGGAACGAGCGTCGTCGGTACGGCTAACTAAGAACAAAATCCGGCCGGGATATCCTTCATCCCGGCCGGATATTTTTATTTCACGTTCACTTTCAATTCCTGCTTCGTAACCAGTTTGCCGCCGGGGCCGAAAGCTTTGACGGTAATCGTAACGGTCTTGCCTTTGTGCGAGGAGAAGTCGTGCTCGATCGTCCACGGAGCCGCCTTGCTCGAGCCGATCGGTTTGACGCCGATGTAATACTCCACTTTCTCGAGCATCGGCTCCAGCGTCTTCACATATGCGCTCAATTCGGCCTTGCGGGCGGGAATGCCCTTCTCGCTCGCGTTAATGTACGCCACGGAGCTTTCTTGTCCGATCGTATCGAGGTAGAACGGATGCTTGACCGATTGCCGGTAAGCTTGCAGAAGCGCCGCATTGTCCGAAAGCATGAAGTGCTTCTCGCGCTCTCCGGCTATTTTCTTGCTCGCATCGAACCAGAACACGCCTTTCACCGCAGGGTAAAGCATCGGCAATGTTGCGTAAAACTCGTTGGTGCGGTATGCGGCCCATTTTTCCACGTTGCGGTTAGCCTCGGGATATATGAATGCAATTCCGCCTTCGGAGATGAACAGCGGCTTCTTCTTTGCGTACAGCTCGTAGATGTGCTCGAACTTTTG
The DNA here is from genome assembly GCF_016482785.1 of Paenibacillus alkalitolerans. Lineage (GTDB taxonomy): Bacteria > Bacillota > Bacilli > Paenibacillales > YIM-B00363 > Paenibacillus_AE > Paenibacillus_AE alkalitolerans. The sequence goes on from NZ_JAEMXM010000006.1 coordinate 122,113, forward strand.
CAGATGATTCGACCGGTCGATGCCCGCCTTCAGCGGATCGAGCGTCGGGTTATAGATGCTGTACAGACTCACGCCGATCCAATCGACATACTTGTCGCCCGGATAATACTGTTCGATCGTATTCGTCGGAATGTCGTTCGGCGCCCATACCATGACGACGTTGTCGGAAGCTTCCTCATGGAAAATGTCCGCCACGAGACCGAACTTCTCGATATATTTCGCGGGATCGCCGTTCCAAGGAACCCAGTTGCCGTTCATCTCGTTGGCGAAGCGCAGGAAGATGGGGATGCCCGATTCGCCCGCCTGCTTCGCGAATGTGCGTATGTATTCATTGTCGGTTACTTCGTCAAGTCCGCCCATCGGCTGCAGGGCGATTTGAAGCGCCGTCCCGTGATTCTTTGCATGCTTCACGTGGTTTGCGAGCGTGTCGAACGGTTTACCCCACGTCGTGTATAGTAGGTAGGCGGCGTGCTTGCGGCCGGTCAAATCCGGAAACTTCTCGGTGTAGAAGTATTTCCAGTTCTTCGTGTCGTGTACTTTCTGATCCAGCTCCGCGTATGCGCCTATGTACGCTCCCATTTTCGGCTCGAACTTCGCGCCGTGGTAGTATTGGCCGGCGGCGGCTTTCGCGTCTTCTTTGATGAAAAGCTTGACCGTGCTGCGAAGCATGTCCGCTCTCCGCTTGGACGCGGCGGTTTCTTGCGCTTTGCCGGCTTTATTCCAGTTCGCCGACTCCTGGTCCCACGCCGCCACCGCTTGATCGTATTGCTTCAATGCAGCGTGGCAGTCGCCGATCCGCTTTTGGATGTTTGCGACGTTGCCGTAGCTCTTATCCTTCGTCAGCTGCGGCAGCATTCCGGTGTATTTCTTGATGGCGGTTGCGCAGTCGCCTTTCGCTTGGGCGGCTTGACCATCCTTGTACAACGCCCAAATATTCGCGGCTTTCGCCTGTTGCGGCACCCAGCCCGCCATTACGGCGATTGCCATGAGCATGACGGCAATGGCGGCGGCGGTTATCTTGGTTATTCTTGCGGTTCGTGATGTTCCGGTTCCCATACGCTCCTCCAGTACTATGAAATAAGTCCTAGAGCTTATTATATAATGCTATTAATAATTTATGGAAGAGTAAGTTGGTGCAACGTACTCTGACCGTTCTTCGACGCCTCTTGTTTCACTCCGGTACAACGTGGTTCATTCGCGCACCACCTTGTTTCACTATGAAACTAGCGCACACGCTCGACAGTCTCTTGTTCCACCCCGGCACTACGTGGTTCATTCGCGCACCACCTTGTTTCACTTTGAAACTAGCACCCACGATACACCGCCTCCTGTTTCACCCCGGCACTACGTGGTTCATTCGCGCACCACCGTGTTTCACTATGAAACTAGCACCCACGATACACCGCCTCTTGTTTCACCCCGGCACTACGTGGTTCATTCGCGCACCACCTTGTTTCACTATGAAACTAGCGCACACGCTCGACCGCCTCTTGTTTCACCCCGGCACTACGTGGTTCATTCGCGCACCACCTTGTTTCACTATGAAACTAGCGAAAAAATTACTTGCCAACCAATTAGGCCGGAAGCTATACTTATACTCACGAGTGAAGCACACTCCGACATCATAGTCGGGGTGTGCTTTTTTAATTTCTAATGGAGGCGATAAAACAATGGTAGACGTGGCACTGCACCCGGAAGTTAAACGATTTATCGATTATGTCGAGACGAATGCCCGAAAAAATGGTATGCTCCGCTTCACAATCGGGTTTTCGGAAAAGAGATTTTTACAAAACATATGGGGACCGGCGATGAAATACAATTTCGAAGGCCTTTATCCGGAGTATCCTTTCATCGATCACGACGGGGGCCAGCGATTTATTGACTTCCTCTATGTCCGCGGCCCGGTCAAAGTCATTGTTGAAATCGACGGATACACCACACACGCAAAAAGCATATCAAAAGACAAATTTAAAGACCATCTTCGCCGGCAAAACCGGTTAATGTACACCGGTTGGTTCCTGCTGCGATTCACTGCGGATGAAATCGAACAAGAAGCGGATGTTTGCCAGGCTGAGCTGCTAAAAGCAATCGGCTATTGCTGGAGCACGGCAAGTGTCTCTCATCCCTTGAAAGCTTTGGAAACATGGCACTACCGGAAGCAGCTGCTTCAACTATTTGCATCACAAGAAAAAGGAGCAATAACGCCCAACCGATTCGCCCAAGCTCACAATATAAGCAGATCAACAGCTTACCGTTGGATTGTCAAAGCGACGAAAGAAGGATTATTCGAACCGATCAGCAGGAGAAAAAAAGTATACGCATATCGCCTCGTCCAACAAGCAAGTTAGCAATAATGATTGGGGTCGGGGGAGAAGTATTAGATACGAGCAGATGATAAGGGTCCGGGAAGAAGAGCTGGGTACGGAGCAGTTGGGTACGGAGCAGTTGGGATCGGGAGCAGTAGGGTTCCAGGAAGAAGAACTCGGGATAGAAGATCAGGCTCGAGGCCGAAGTCAGTAGTAGATGGGTATAAGGAGAGCATTAGGAAGGGGGAGTAATGGAGAGAGACACAATAAAGGCACCCGGAACGGTGCAACGGTCCCGAATGCCCCACCAAATCATTTGTCTACTTCTGTTCCTTCATGCCGCTGCGACGGCCGAGGGCACCCCGGCAGACGTCCTGCGCGGGCTAGAGCCTCGCGGAGCACGTATTCAATGTGCGCGTTAACGCTGCGAAATTCGTCGGCCGCCCACCGTTCCAACGCATCGTAAACGGCAGCGTCAATGCGCAATGGGTACTGCTTCTTACCCGACATTACCCAGCCAGCTTCCTAATATAAGCTTCCTGTATTTATGACGGGGTGGGCGGAGCGGTCGGACACGATCGCCACCATTAAATTGTTCGCCATCGCCGCTTTCCGCTCATGATCCAGCGTAATGCCGCTCTGCTGTTCCAGCTGATCGATCGCCATCTTCACCATTCCGACCGCGCCTTCGACAATCTTATGCCGTGCGGCGATAATTGCGGAAGCCTGCTGCCGCTGCAGCATAGCGCCGGCAATTTCCGTCGAATACGCCAAATGCGTCAAGCGGGCTTCCAACACGTCCACACCCGCGACGGACAGACGGGATTGCAGCTCTTGCGCAAGCTCCTCCGATACTTCATCCGCGTTGCCTCGCAACGAATAGCCTTTGTCGAGAAAATTGTCGTAAGGATATTTGCTCGCCACATGCCGGAGAGCGGTCTCGCTTTGAATCTCCACGAATTCCTCGTACTTGTCGACGTCGAAAGTCGCTTTCGCGGTTTCCACCACTTTAAAGACGACCACCGCCGCAATTTCGACCGGATTGCCTTCCACGTCGTTCACCTTCAACTGCGAGCTATTGAAATTCCGCACGCGAAGCGATATCTTCTTCCGGACAGAGAACGGCAGCACCATCCAAAATCCAGCTTCCCTAACGGTACCCTTGTACTTGCCGAAGAACGTTACGACCGCGGCCTGATTGGGCTGAATTACGGTAATGGAAATAAGCATAATGAACGCTATGATCAAGAATATAACTCCGACAAATGCTATCCGCGGAAAAGATGCTATGACGAACACTCCCAACAAAACGTACAGCACTGCAATCAACACAGCGAAAAACCCATTCATCTTCCATGCGCCGAATTCTCTCACGTCGATCTCCCCTTGAATTCATTTTTGATATTAATATGATATCAGATTTTACACTAAATGTAAATTTGGCGGTGGAACAGGTGGAGCAGCATCAGAAAAAAAATAGGAACTACTGAGCTTAATCCTGCCGTATGCGACCCCAGTACAAAGCTGGGAAATCAGCAGAATAAACCCGTAGTTCCCATGTCCTCATTACCGGCCAAGGACTCCGCAATAACGGTCGCCAGACAGTACGCTATTTAACCAGGAGTCCTCAACAGAAACTTATAACGAACCTAATCGATGGTACAGCAGTTCCCGCTCCGCCTCAAGCAGCGACTTCTCGCCGTGCATCGCCGTCAGCTTCCCCGCGTCCGACTCCTGCATCATCGCGCTCTCAAGCACCGCAATCTTTCGTTCAATCGACGCAATATCCTCTTCCAGCCGGGCGAGCGATTTCGCGGCATCCTCCGCCGGCCCTTTGCCTCGCATATGTTTCGCAACCCGCCGATCGCCACCTCCGACATGCTCCGTATTCCGCCGCAAGCCGCCGTTCACTCGTTCCGCAACCCGCCGGTCGCCTCCGCTTACGCGCTCCGCAACTCGCCGCTCACCGGCGCCAGTCACCGCCGCCTTCGCAGTAACCGATCCTCCTCGTTCAGCCCGGGCCAACCGTTCTTCGCGCTTCCTTTTCGCCTCGTTGTAGTTCCCTTCGTAACGCGTAAGCGTCCCTTCTTCGAGCCAAAACGTCACCGGAAACAACTTGTTCAAGAAATACCGGTCGTGAGAGACGCAAATAATGGTGCCGGGGAACGACTTCAAAGCATCCTCCAACGCTTCGCGTGCATCGATATCCAAGTGGTTCGTCGGCTCGTCAAGCACAAGCACGTTCAAATCCTGATGCATAAGCTGCGCCAGCCTAAGCCGCATCCGCTCGCCGCCGCTTAAGCTTTTCACTTTCCGGAACACGGAAGCGCCGTAAAATAAAAATTTCGCGAGCAAATGGCGCGCCACTCCCTCTTCCACCATCACCGTATCCCGAAATGCACCGATCACCGTCATCTCTTCGTCCGAAAACAAATCGTGCTGCGCCAAATATCCGATCTTCACGTTGCTGCCGATCTTCACTTTGCCGGCATCCGGCTCCAAACCTTCCGTCACCATGCGCAGCAGAGTCGATTTCCCGCTGCCGTTCTCGCCGACAATCGCCACCGACTCCCGGTAACGCACCAGCATGTTGACGTTCGTGTATAACATTTTGACAGCGCCGCACCCGAAGCAGTCGTCACTTCCGCCGCCGAACGATTTGCCGACGCCTTCCATCACAACGACATCCTTCCCGCTGCGGTCTTCCGGCTCGAACGTCAGACCCATCTTCTTGCGCTCAAGAACCGGCCGGTCCAGCTTCTCCATCCGGTCGATCGCCTTTTGCATCGAGGCCGCTTTTTTGAAAAATTTCGGATTATCCGATTGCGCGCCCCACATCCGAAACCGTTTGATCGCTTCTTCCATCTTCTTGATCTTCTTCTGCTGCTCTTGATAAGCCGCAAACTCAACCAACAACCGGCGTTCCTTCTCTTCGACGAAGTACGAGTAATTGCCGTGATATATGTCGACCGACCCGCCCTCCATATCGAATATTTTATTCGTGACCCGGTCCAGAAAGTAGCGGTCGTGCGAAACGATCAATACGCTGCCCCGGTAATCGAGCAAATACGACTCCAACCACTCCACCGCGAACAAATCCAGATGGTTTGTCGGTTCGTCCAACAGCAGCAAATCAGGCCCGAGCAAAAGAATCCGCCCCAAGCACACCTTCGTCCGCTCGCCGCCGCTCAAGCTGCTGAACGGCTGATGCAGCAAACCGGTTATTCCGAGCCCGTCCGCAACTCGCGACAGGTTCGCGTCCATCTCGTAGCCGCCGTTTGCCGAAAATGCGTCCTGCACCGCCCCATATTCCTTTAGCGCCTTCTCCATGACAGACGGATCCGGGTTGGCCATATCCTCCTCCAGCTGCGCCATCCGCTTGCGCATCCGCAACAGATCCGCGAACGCCTCCAGAAGCACTTCCATCGCCGTAACAGCCGGGCCGAATTCCGGAATTTGCGCCAGCAGGCCGACTTGACTGCCTTTCTTATAGTGTATCGATCCGCCGTCCGGCGGCTCCGCTCCCGACAGTAACTTCAGTACGGTCGTCTTGCCGCAGCCGTTCGGCCCAACCAGACCGACACGGTCCCCCTCATGAATCTCCAACGACAAATCTTGAAAAACGGGCGTCCCACCCCACATCTTGCTCATTTTCTCCGCCGCACACAATAACATATATATCACCTTCGATTAATTGTAAAATTTTGGGTACAACAAGAACGCAAAAAAGCCACAGGCAAAAGGCAACCCTTCACCCGTGGCTTACATAGCCGCATGAACTTAAACCGGACACGGCATCATTACATGCCGTTCCGAGGTTCGCGCTCTACAGGGTCAAAACGTTGCATTCGCCGAAAAAAGACACACTTCTCCCGTTCACGTCCCAACGGAATACAATCGTAGCTTGATGCACCCAAAATTGGGACCACTTGCTACGCTCGGCGACTTGCAACATTTTGACACCTCCTCGATTCGAATAAACAAAGCTAACACTAATGATAACATATGGTAAACCGTACCGCAACAGCTCAACTGCCCGATCTCAACTGCCACATCCCGACTGCCCCAGCCTTCCCCGCAGCGTAAAATAAAGGAAGTCCAGTCCTCTATTTGGCATTCTGGGGATTCAGCCGGCGAAATAAAGGAAGTACAGGGACTTAATATGACGAAACTCCTTGTTTGTAACTGCTTTGCGCCGGAATAGAGCCCTGTAGTTCCTCTTGTGTGCGTAGTCTCCCGAAAAACCGCTCAATAGCGCCCTGTACTTCCTCTATTTTGCCTGACAAGAAAAACGGACCGCCGGTCCCGGCAGTCCGCGATAAACATCATCCCTTCGACATCCGGTGCTTCAATTGCTTGTAATGGAAATATACGAAGCACCCGACACAGAAGCCGCAAACCGCAACGAATGCCGCGGCGCCGTGAATGCCGGCGATGATATAACCGGCGGTATTCCATTGAAATAAGTAAAAGCATACGACAGCCAATGTCGAAAACAACACGGATAACGAATTGTTGAACCGGGCCAATTCTTCAGATTGTGTATGCTTCGGGTTCACCCAGCGCCGGATGAACGGTTTTGCCGCAAGCACAAACACGTTCGCTTTGCCGCCTGTCAGCAAACCGGCCGTTTGAACCGCCCATAATACCAAAACAATTACAGGAAGCTGTAACACCATCGCCAATACGACGGAGAACACGACACCGACCTGATTCGCTCGAATGTATGCTTCGGGTATTTCCCGCACTGCTGTCACTCCTCTTTTTTTTCTAACACCTTAGTAGTATTATACTCCGGCGTGAAGGCGCTGTCTGCATGTTTTCCGTTAGCATGAAGCCGTACAAAAAATCCTTCGACTAACTGTCGAAGGATTTTAATTACATCCTGTGAAACGCCATACTGTCCAAATGCTCCCCGGCCTTCAACCGACGAACCAACGCCCTTCCGTCCTCCGGCGTCATGCGCCCGTACCATACGCCGGCCGGGTACACAATAGCGACGCATCCGTCGGCGCAGTGGCCGTTGCAGCGAGTCCGGGTCGTATGGATGGAACGCTGCGCTCCCGCTAATGCAATCTCGTCTCTTAACGCCTGCGTCAGTTCCTCTCCGCCCCGAATCATGCAGCTATCGCCGTTGCACAACAGAACGTGGTTCTTGACACCCGCAAGATCGATCATACGGCCACGCAATCAGCCAACCCGTTACGGAAATACTCCTCGTCCAAGTTGCGCCCGATGATTACGATCTCGCTTCTTCTCGCCTCACCGTCCCTCCACTGGCGGTCCGCACTCGACTCGAACAGCATGTGAATGCCTTGGAACACGACGCGGTGCGTGCTTCCTCGTATGTTCAATATTCCCTTATAACGGAACGTGTCCGGCCCATGCTCGGAAAGCCATTCCCCGAACCACCGCTCCAGCTTGTTCAGATCAAGCGGCCGCTCCTCCCGCAGCGCGATCGACCCGACTTCATCGTCATGCTCATGATCTTCTTCTTCCAAGAAGCCCGGATCGACCTCAAGCTTGCGTTCCAAATCGAACGCGTGAATCCCGAGAACCTTCTCAAGTTCAATGTTCGACCGCTGCGTCCGGTAAATCTTCGCCGCCGGGTTCATCTTGTGAAGCCGCTGCTCCAATCTCTCAAGCTCGCCGGCATCGGCAAGATCGGTCTTATTCAACAATAAAACGTCGGCAAAAGCCACCTGCTCCTGCGCCTCATGTCCTTCATCAAGATGCCGGTCCGCATGCCTCGCATCCACTACCGTAACGATAGCGTCCAAATCGTAAAACTCCGCCATCTCTTCGTCAACGAAGAACGTCTGTGCGACAGGGGCCGGATCGGCCAATCCCGTCGTCTCGATCACGACCCGGTCGAAATCGACTTTGCGGTCTGACTTCCCTGTCTTCGCATCCATCAAATCTCCCAAAATTCGAATCAAGTCGCCGCGGACCGTACAGCAAATACAGCCGTTGTTCATTTCGAATATTTCTTCGTCGGCTCCTACAACCAGCTGATTGTCTATGCCCACCTCTCCGAATTCGTTCACGATGACCGCAATTTTGAACCCGTGTTCGGCGGTAAGAATATGATTCAGCAGCGTAGTCTTACCAGCTCCCAGGAAACCGGTTAACACGGTTACCGGCACTTTCTTTGTATTCATATGTACGTCACTCCTTCGACCTTAATCGTAATTGTTACGATTTATATACTTAATGTAGAACAATTCCACCCTCCGCGTCAAGTAAATCGTAACTGTTACGATTAAAACGAAGAACCCATGCCTGCCAGGGCCTTTTGACATATATATAACATGAGAAGAGACCGCTAAGGAGACGATCCTATGTCCAGATACCGCATTACCGTCGATTTGTCCGAGCGCAAATTGTATCTATACGACGGGGACGTGTTGAAAAAAACTTACCCCGTAGGAATCGGCACACTCGCGGCGGCCACCCCGACGGGCCGGTTTACGATCGTGAACAAGGCCCCGAATCCGGGCGGCCCATACGGGTCGTACTGGCTCGGCTTGTCCAAACCGCATTACGGCATACACGGAACGAACGACCCGTCTTCGATCGGAAAGAGAGTTTCCAAGGGATGCGTGCGAATGTATAACCGTGAAGTCGAAGAGCTGGCCCGAATCGTGCCGATTGGAACGGTCGTCCAAATTCGGCCTTAAGTAAGGGACTGACTAAAGTAACGATAATCGGATGCCCGCCGGACTCATATCGCATCAGGATTTTTAGCGCTGCTCGTATTTGGATTCCGATCGTCACCCAAACGAACCGCTTTTTGACGACCTCCCCGGCACACCTCCCTCGACACGAACAATCACCATAACTCCGGAACCCGTATTCGCGGATAATATGCTATTTATGCCTGAGAAAGCAGATCGTTTATCCCGGAGTCAAGTACATTGATCATTTCGGAGACAAGTACATGCTCACTCCGGAGACAAGTACATCGTGCCGCGCAAACACAAAGAACACCCCCGACTGAACAAACAATCGGGAATGTCCAACATTAGCAGCTTATTCCGTCAATGCTTTATAAGCGTTCACAATACCGCTGCCGAAGAGAGGATCGTATCCGATCTTGCCTGCATCAACAGCCGTATTCTTCAATTGGGCTTGAACCTGCGACGGCGACGGCTTCTTGCCGGTTGCCGCATACACGCGGGCGATATACGCTGCGGCCGCGCCGCTTACCTGCGGAGCAGCCATCGATGTGCCGCCTTTCCACCCATAGTGACCTTCACCGAATACGGCTTTTGCGGTCGATGAAGGCCGCAAATATGTCGGAATCGTGCTAAGAATCAAATATTTGTAGTAATCGGCCGGCACACTGTTCGGATAATCGGGTCCCAAATCTCCACCCGGTGCCGACAGATCGACCGCGCCTTGCCCATAGTTGGAGTAGAACGCTATGCGGTCCGACGTTCCGAAACCGCCTCCTGTGGCCGACACGGTTATGATACCCGGCGTTTCACCCGGCACTTTGAACGCCGCGCCCTGTACATTATAATCGACGAGGCCGTTCGCCTTCAGATAAGCGTTATACCAATCCGTCAGCTTCGCCGGATTGCTCAAGTCTTGACCGTCGTTGCCTGCGGTTGCGACCACCGTCACGTTGTTCATCACCGCATATTGCACGGCGCGGTGGTACGCGACGAGATCCGCCGCATCGTTCCCGAGCCTGATCGTTTCCCCGGTTTCAGGATCGGTATAATACCACTGACCGGCAATACGGGTACCGCCTAAACTCATATTAATAACGTCCACACCGTCGTTCGCCGCAGCCACGATCGCTTTCGTGATCCAAATTTGCTGCGCTCCGCCCGTTGCTCCGAATACACGATAGGAGCGAACGCCTGCCTCCGGCGCAACGCCTTTCAACCGGCCGTTCGCCGCAATCGTTCCCGCAACGTGCGTTCCGTGGCTGTTGTAATCGAACGCATCTGTTGTCTCAGGAACGAACGTTTGCGACCCCGGAACAATATTGTTTTTCAAGTCCGGATGGTTGAAGTCGATTCCGGAATCGATGATTCCGACGACAACATCCTTGCTTCCGCTTGAGATTTCGTGGCTGGCGCCGTTGTTTGTCACCTGTTCGATGTCCCACTGCCAACCCGTACCCCAAATGCTTTGATCCGCCGGCACCGGGGCAAGCGACGCTGCCGGTTGCTCGGTTTCGGCCGCTGTTTCCGGCAAACTTAGCGGGAGTTCGAAGGATGGCGCCAAGCTTTGAATGGAGTTGTTCTTCAGCAGCGATTTAATAAAAGCCGCCGGATTTGTTGTTGCTGCTTCCAGCACACCGATTTCGGGAACTTCATACGTTACCGTGCCGCCCGCTTCCTTAATCAAATCATACGATTCCTTCGTAAGCGACTCCTTCTTGAATACAACGACAAAGGATTGCGCATCCGATGCGCCTGCGGACATAGCCGGGACAAGCGCCAAAATCATCGCAAACACCATGAGTACCGAGATAAGCTTCTTCAAAGAAATTCCTCCTTGCTTCGTATATTACCTTCGCGGACAACCTTCGGTTGCCTCCTTGTACGATATAATGCAACCGATCTTACCCTGAACCGTCTAACCTCCCGTCAACAAGATGTACAATAATTATTCGCCGGTCAATAAAACATTCCCTATTCGAACATGTTGCGAAAATCTAAAGAAAGTCTTGCCTCTTTCTATGCTGCAAAAAAAGAAGAACGCCTGACCGGCGTCCTTATTAGAGCGAATCAAACAGTCCGCTGAGCTCATCCCAATGGTAAACATACAAGCGGTGCAAAGCGCGCGTCATCGCGACATACAGCAGCTTCACGTCTTCCGGGCGCGAGCTGTCGTAAACCGCCGCGGACGGGTTTAATACGATAACCGCGTCGAATTCCATCCCTTTGCTCAAATAGATCGGAACGACGCTCATACCGCCCTCATACCGAGTGTCTTTGCCGGCGATAAGCCGCGCGTCGGCCCCAAGCCCGGTCAGCTTCTTGTGCACCGATTTGCAGTGAGCCACAGTCTTATCAATGACGGCGATATTCGGCATGCCTCCGTGCGCAAGCCGTTCCGCCAACGCGGCGACCGCCCGCATGGCCTCGTCTTCCGAAGCGAACCGCTCCGTCTTCGGCTCATCGCCGTGCCGAAGCACCGGCTCCGCCGGCGTAATATGCGGATTGTCCCAATGACGCAGCACCCGGTTGGCAGCCGTCATAATTTCCACCGTGGACCGGTAGCTCTTCTTGAGACGCTCAATCGATACGGCCGTTTCGAACACGCCTTCCCGCAGGTCGTCCCAGTTCGTCAAACCGCGGTACGGATATATCGATTGCGCCAAATCGCCGAGAATCGTCATCGACCCGCCGGACGACAACAACCGCAGCGCAAACATCTGAAACGGCGCGAAATCTTGAGCTTCGTCGACAATAATGTGGCTGTACGACTTGGTCTTCCCCAGCCCGTAGAATCGATACGACAAGTAAAACGCCGACGCGATATCTTCCCATTCGAGCTCATAAGGATGCGTCTCTTTGCGGTCCGCGAAGTATGCGGCAATCCGCTCCGCATCGTAATGCGCGAAGTCCGCTCCGGCGTATTGAATCAGTTTGGCGATGTTGGCCGGCTTTGAGACGATATTCCGGTAAAAGGACGCAATCTCCACACCTTTCACCTTCTCGCAATACTCCTCAAACTTACGGCGGTATTGCTCCCTCACCTCCGCCACCCGCCGTTCCGTCGCCGCATACTCGCCTTGCTTGATCCGGGACTCCAACGTTTGCACCGCTTCCTTTAAGCAGTCTTCCTTCCATTGCTTGAGGACGGTGAGCAGCCGTTTGCGCCGCTGCATGTAAGGATAATGTCTGAAATCCGTATGAAACTTGCGCTGGATTTCCCGGTGCTGCATCCGGTGCGCTTTGCTCAGGACGAGATCGAGCTCCGGCACCATCTGACCGACACGCTTGTCTATGAAATCGTCAAGCAGCTTCTTCATTGCCATCGACCCGCGCAGTCTCGATGCTTGCAGGATCGTTTCGGGCTTGTGCGGCAGGCCGGCTTTCCCTGAAGAACCATGCTCCAGAAACAAAGCCGTCTTTGCGGATGTATCGGTGAAACGGTATTTCTTCGGTAAGGGGATGAAGGGTATTAAACAATCTTCCCATGTAGTCTGCACGACGCCCTCAATGCCGAGGTCGGGAAGCACGTCTGAAATATAATCGATGAAAAGCCGGTTAGGCGCGATGATGAGGAAGTTGTCGAAGGTGCCGCGGTCTCTGTAGGAGTAAGCCAAGAATGCAAGCCGGTGAAGAGCGATCGTCGTCTTCCCGCTGCCGGCCGCGCCTTGAACGATCAATGCTTGTCTGGCGTCAGCCCGGAGAACCGCGTTTTGCTCCGCTTGGATCGTCTCCACGATGTCACGCAGCTTCTGTTCTCCCCGCTGCTGCAGCCGCTCAAGTAGAAGGCGGTTCGTGCCGGACGCGGCCGTCATATCGAAGAAACGCTCAATTTCGTTGTTCTCCATCTCAAACTGCCGCTTTCGGTCGACGTCGAATCGAAGGCTTGAACCGCGCTTCACCTCGACGGGCACATCGGTAAAGCTATGCTCGTAATACAGGTTTGCCATCGGAGAGCGCCAATCGAGGACGAGCGGCTCCATGGTGGAACGCTCATACAGCCCGAATCTACCGATGTACGCTTGTTCCGGATACGGCTGATCCTTCTCCAGAAAATCGAGCTTGGCGAAGTAAGGACGAACGCGCGATTTTCGAAGCTGTTCAACCTCCTTCGTGCGAAGAACGTTAAGCGCCAGCTCCGTGAAATCGTCCGTCAGCTTAATATCGGCGCCGCTTGCTTGAATCTGCCGTTCGATATGCTCCCGGATACTTCCTAGATGCTTCCGTTCGCGGTCGAGCTCGGTTTCGTAATCCAACAGATGCGTCCCCCCCGTATTATCATGTTCCAATCCAAAAAACCTCCCTTGAAAATCAAGAGAGGTTACATATTTTACCTGTTTTCAGCAAACATTTCAACTATTATTTCACTATTATTATTTCACTGCAGCGCCGCAGATCGGCTGCTGCGGACGACTGCGGTTTTCCGTGCGGACGATCGTTTATTGGTCCGAGAGAGCCGATGAGCCATTTGCCGAACGGGAGCAGGCTGAGCAGCTTCGCCAATGCGATCGAGGCGGCGGCGACAAACAGGAACGTCAATACGGTCGCATGCAAGTGATAACCGGCCAGCTGCATCGGACGCGTAAATCCTGCCGCGAGTCCGAGGATGAGCGCATGAGCCAGAAATCCGCCGAACGAATACGTGCCGATAAACATTAACGCTCTTCGGACAATGCCTCCGCGTTCCTTCACAATAACTGTGAAGCCGTAAAGCAAAAACAGTTGAACCGCAATCAGTACGAATGTCGAAGGCTTCAAATACGTGGCAACGTTCAAATTCATCCGTTCCATCGAATGAGACAGCACCTCGTACCCAAGCCATACATACATTCCGGCAAACAAAATCGCGGATGCCAACAGCAAGCGTGCCGCATACGAACGCCAAACCGGCAATCCCAACGCGGCGACGGCGCCGATCAGGAAATAAAACAGATGGAACGGCACATACTTGTCGCGGAATTGGAGAATGGATTTCCAGATGCCTTCGGGCATACCCGGTATTACATAGTAGGATAACCATAGCAAGACGCCGAACAAGACGCCGCCGGCCGCAATCGTCCAAATGACGGCCCGCTCCACGTTCTCGTCCCTAAGTTTTGCTAGAATCCGTTCTTGATAACATTTCACACCCCAAACAAAAACAGGAAACAACGCATAAAATTGAAATATCATCGTAATAAACCACAGATGATAGCCGTGCGTGGGCAAAATCAGCTGCTTGCCCAGCTCCGTCAAAGCCTCCGCGGAAAAAATCCGGCCGCTTTTCGCAAAAATCCAATAAATGACGGTCCAAATAACGAACGGCACGACAATGTCCGTGAATCGTTTCTTCATAAAAGAAACATAGTTCAGCTTCTCATAATAGTTGTAGAAAAGAATCAATCCCGATAGAAAGACGAACGTCGGCGTCCCGTACCGCGTGAAATGAAACAGCATCGCCAACATAATAGAGTCTTGCGCCTCAATGTCGGTACGATAAATATATTCGCCGATGCAGTGTTGAAGCGTAATGGCCAGGAATGCCAATCCTCTAAGAAGAGTAACTTCTTCGATCATCTCTTTTCTCACAGCGGCTCCTCCTGTCTATTAGAACGAAGTCGCCCCTTACTATAAACGATTTAGTGTATAAACACAAAGGAAAATCCGCAGTTATTTCTGCCTGCGGATTTCTCATGCCTCACGAAGGAAGCGGCAATGTAATTGTGTAAGTAGTGCCGGTTCCGATCTTGCTCGCCACTTCAATTTTCCCTTTCATATTTCGAATGATATTGTACGACACCATAGTCCCTAACCCGGTACCTTTTTCCTTAGTCGAATAAAACGGAGTGCCGAGCCTGCCGATTTGCTCGGAAGTCATGCCGATGCCGGAGTCGATCAGCAGCAATTGCAGTTCATTGTTGACGATCTGGCTGCGGAATTCCAAAATTCCTCCGTCGGGCATCGCCTCTATCGAATTTTTACCGAAATTGATAATCGCCTGCCTGAATTTCGATTTGCTGCCGATAACGGTAACGCTTTCCGTGACATAATTGTGAATTTCCACGGTCTGATAATTTGCATAAGAGCCAAGTATGCTGGTTATATATTGAAATTCGCCCTTTATGTCAAAATACTCTATATGATCGTGCTCCGGTTTCGCCAAAGAAAGATAATCGGATATGATATGCTGCGCCCGGTCCAGCTCTTCCAAGCATATTCTGGTGTACGATCTTCTCTTTTCCTCGGACAAATCGTTTTCGCTTAATAATTGGATAAAGCCTCTTACCGCCGTAAGCGGATTTCTTACTTCATGAGCGACGGATGCGGCGATATCGCTGACAATCCTAATTTTTTCCGTTCTGATCACTTCCGCTTGCAGCTGCTTGTTCTTTCTCACGGATTCAATGATGTATACGCAAAAACCGGTCAGAAAGCTTTGCGTTATAAAGAGGGGCAGCGAGGAAAGCAAGACTTGGAGCAGCGTTTGGGCGGATTTGCCTCCCAAAGCTTGATAGATGGACAATGCAGTGAGCCGAATAAAAAAACATATGAATATCGAAACGAGGACTTTATTGCGGAAACGAAGAGAGCTATATATTTTGACGGCGAAAAATACGAGAATAAACGAGGGAGAAAGCGCAATAATATAATCGGCTAAATTCAACCCGCCCTGCGAAAAACGATACGCGATCAAACTTATGTACAGCAGCAATGATGTCAGAGCGCCGCCGTAAAGCGATCCGATGGTTAATGGAATGGCGCGCAAATCATATACGGTGTCCATCGTTTTGATCGGCGAAGACATCGTTAAAATCATTGGAATGACAAATAATATGTACAGCGAAAATACACGAAACCATTTGGCGTCTTTCATCGTGTATTGGTAAAATACAAGCGGCAATAATATAATGCCTACGTTTAGGAGTAGATCCTTGTAGCCATTGAAGAAAATCATTGATTCCACCTATAATTCTTCAAAGTTAGTATGTCTACGAGCCTAGATGATTAAATTATACATGAAACGAACACAATGGCTTCAATAAGTTCACACAACAATTATAGTATTGAGCATACACGATGACAATTATAACATTGAAATACTCCGAAAGAGGTTTAATTACTATTTGTCCGCCGGATACACAAGCCCGAGTTGTCTTCTCGCTTCATCCATAATTTTCATCGCTTTCATGGAATTCAAGTGCGAATTGACCGGCGATTCGACGTCTCCGCTTTGAATTAATCCGATAAAATGTTCGATTTCATATGTCATCGAACGCGCTCCCTGAGGTACGCTTATATCCTCAACTCTTCCGTCTCTGTAACGAATTTCAACTTTTTCCGGCTGGTTGATCTTGTCGATGACGATATTTCCGGTTTCGCCCTGGATCTCGGAAGGCAATGCGGAATCGGTTATCTTGGAATACATAACGACCGCATCCATCTCAGGATATTGCAAAACAATGCTTCCCTCTCCGTCGACACCGGAATCGAGCATTACTCCGCTCGCTTTGACTTGTTCCGGGCTTCCGAATAATACGACCATGGGATAAATACAGTAAATGCCCAAGTCCATTAATGAGCCGTTCGAAAATTCCGGATTGAAGGCATTAAGGATTGTGCCGGCCTTATAAGTATCGTAACGAGAGGAATATTGGCAATAGCTCGCAAAATACCGCCGCACTTTCCCCACCTTATGCAAATTTTCCGCAATCGAGTAGAAATTCGGCATCAGGACCGATTTCAGCGCTTCCATTAATAAGACGTTGTTCTTCTTTGCCGCTTCAATCATTTGCCGTACTTCTTCCGTATTCGAGGCGAGCGGTTTTTCGCACAGCACATGCTTCCCATGATTCATGCAGAGTATGGCTTGCTGCGCGTGGTAAGAATTCGGGCTTGCGATGTATACCGCATCCAACGCATCGCTCGCGGCCATTGTGCCGAGATCCGTGAACGTATTGGGGATGTCCCACTTTTCGGCGAATTGTCCCGCTCGTTCTTCGCTGCGGGAATACACCGCGGTTAACGAGAAATCGTTAATTTTCCCAGCCGCCTTAATAAATTCGTCCGTAATCCAGTTCGTTCCGATCACACCGAAGCGAATCATAAACATCCCTCTCTTATCTTTGAAAAAAATATAAAAACCGACAGCGGTTTTTGACAAACTTCGTGATTGTAACCATGTATGATATTTCAAGAGCAAGCATTGAAAGGAGTCTGAAACTGAAAGTGACAATTGTAAAGCAAAAGGACATCATCTGCGGAAAGATTAGGAAACAGGCGCTGCGTTTCATTCATTTGGAAAAGCAGCGGGTGCTGCAAAACTTCGAGAACGGAACGACAGACAAAGACCAGACGATCGGCAGTTTGAACACACTGTACCAAATAGCGTCGCATGTCAATGATATGGAGTGTATGAAAAACATCTGGCAAGCGATCGCGAACGTAAGGAACGCCAAATTCGCTCTGCAGCACCGGTTGCATATAATGGATCGATCCCACATGGGATGACGCTGTGATCCGTAAGGCGGGTGAACAACATGCCCGGTCGGAGCGACTTAGGATCCAATGTTTTCGAATGGATATTAAGCGTCGTCGATGTAGGCGTTCATCTGATCGATAAAGTCGGAAACACCGTATTTTATAATGAGAAAATGGCGGAAATCGACGGTTTTAAGCAAGAAGAAGTAATGGGCAAAAATATTTTCGACCTCTACCCTTCCCTGACCGATGAAACAAGCACGCTTGTCAAGGTGCTGCAAACGGGCAAAGAGATACGCGAAAAAATACAAACATACGTCAACGTAACGGGCAAACGGATCACAACGGTGAACAGCACTTATCCGCTGCTTAAAGACGGTGAAGTCGTCGGCGCCTTGGAAGTGGCGAAGGACATTACAAGCATCGTTCACCTGCATGATCAAATTTTGGACCTTAGACACCAATTATACCAAACGCAGCAAAAAGACAAAAAAGTGACAGGTACTGCCCGTTATCATTTCAGCGATTTAATCGGGAAGAGCGAATCGTTCTCGGCTGCCGTTACGCTCGCCAAGAAGGCGGCCCGCACAAATTCTCCGGTATTTATTTGCGGGCCTACCGGCACCGGCAAAGAATTGTTCGCACAAAGCATACATAACGCGGGAGCCCGCAGAAGCCGTCCGTTTATCGCCCAAAATTGCGCCGCCGTCCCAAGCGAGCTTATGGAGGGCATAATGTTCGGAACGGCCAGAGGGGCTTTCACCGGTGCGATCGATCGCGCCGGTCTATTCGAGCAGGCCGACGGGGGTACGCTTTTTTTGGACGAGTTGAACAGCTTGGATTTGTTCCTTCAGGCGAAATTGCTTCGGGTGCTTCAAGACGGAATGGTGCGCCGGGTTGGAGGGCTATCCGAGAAGCAAGTGAACGTGCGGATTATAGCCGCTATGAACATGGAACCGAAAGAGGCGTTGGAGAAAGGAATACTACGTTACGATCTTTATTTTCGCCTCAATGTCGTGAACGTGTATCTTCCTCCTCTGTGGCAAAGAAAAGAAGACATTCCGCTGCTTGCGCACCATTTTATAGAAAAGTTCAATCCGATGTTCGGCCAGAAAGTGACCGGGATCGCACCGTCAGTCATGGACCGCTTTATGGCATACGCTTGGCCCGGAAATATCCGCGAATTAAGCCATGTCATCGAATCCGCCTACATTATGATGGAGCTCGGATGCGAAACGATCGAAACGCAGCATCTGCCGGGTTATTTGAAAGATGACGGTTCGATACCCGGCGCGTCCTTCTTCGCCCGGCCTCAGCGCGTTCGGCATGCGGCACTGCCGTCATCCGGCAATCTGGCGGATACGGTCAAACGGATGGAACGTGAAGCGATTATGGACGCTCTGGAAAATCATGAATATAACATCACTCTTGCCGCACAGGCTTTAGGCATCAAACGGCAGGCTCTACAATATAAAATGAACCGTTACGGCATCGTGAAAAAAAAGTAGATATTGTGACATTCGGACTTGGCACGCTTCTTGCTTCTTAATGATGTATGAAGGAAGCAATTCAGGAGGTGCCGCCAATGGAAATACGCCACTGGAAACAAGTGGAGCTTTGGAAAGACGTGACGGATGAACAGTGGAACGACTGGCTTTGGCAGTTGACGCATACGATTCGCACCTTGGAGGATTTGAAGAAAGTCGTGAATTTGACGCCGGAGGAAGAAGAGGGCGTGCGCATTTCGACGCAGACGATCCCCTTGAATATCACTCCCTATTATGCGTCTTTAATGAATCCGGACGACCCGCGCTGCCCGATTCGCATGCAGTCCGTTCCGGTGTCCGCGGAATTAATGAAGACGAAATACGACTTGGAAGATCCGCTGTACGAAGACGAAGACTCCCCTGTGCCCGGTTTGACCCACCGCTATCCGGACCGCGTGCTGTTCTTGGTGACTAATCAATGCTCCATGTATTGCAGATACTGTACTCGCCGCCGTTTTTCCGGTCAAGTCGGTATGGGGGTTCCGAAGAAACAGATGGACGATGCGATCGAGTACATTCGAAATACGCCGGAGGTTCGCGACGTTCTGCTTTCCGGCGGCGACGGCTTGTTGATTAACGACACGATTCTGGAGTATATACTGAAAAATTTGCGGGCGATCCCCCATGTCGAAATTATTCGAATCGGCACGCGCGCGCCGGTCGTGTTCCCGCAGCGAATTACCGACAATTTGTGCACGATCATAAGAAAGTATCACCCCGTCTGGCTGAACACCCACTTCAACCACCCGTTGGAAATTACGCCCGAAGCCAAGCGCGCTTGCGAAATGCTGGCCGACGCCGGAGTCCCTCTCGGGAATCAATCGGTCATACTGGCCGGAATTAACGACAGCACTCATATAATGAAGAAGCTCATGCACGAGCTTGTGAAAATACGCGTTCGTCCGTACTACATCTATCAGTGCGACTTATCGGAAGGCATCGGTCACTTTCGCGTTCCGGTTTCCAAAGGGCTCGAAATCATCGAGTCGCTGCGCGGCCACACTTCGGGGTATGCAGTACCGACCTTCGTTGTGGACGCCCCGGGAGGAGGCGGCAAAATCGCGCTGCAGCCGAACTACATGATATCGCAAAGCCAGGATAAGGTCATCCTCCGCAACTACGAAGGCGTCATCGTCGGCTACCCCGAGCCGCAAAATTATGTTCCCGGCCGCGCGGACGACTATTTCAACGAAGTGTACGGCATCGAGAAACAGCCGGAGCACACCGGAATTATCGCGCTTATGAAAGACGAAAAATTTAACTTGGTGCCGGAAAATTTGCACCGGATCGGCAGAAGAAAGCTGTACGAGAAATCGCAGGAGCATGCGTCGCTGAAGGATTTCCGTCAGAAGAGGGACGAGATGAAGCAGCGGTTGATTAAAGCGGGGCAGCAGAAAGACGGCTCGTCGAATGTACCACAGCAAGAGGCTTAGATAGAAAAACTCCTCGCTTTTTTCCACATGCGAGGAGTTTTTTTCTTCCGGCGTGATTAGCGGACCTGTACTGTGTACATGGGCTTAATCTTACACTTTTCAAGTCCTTTTAACGAAATAATGATCGGATGCCGGGGGTTTCTTTTTCTGGTAACGGTTTTTTCCCGAGTCGAATGAAACACAAAAACTTGCTTGTCATCTGATTTATGTAATACTTTCAAAATACCGGAGCACAATTCACGATGATGCCACTCGTCAACATGTTTCGGCGCGTCTCCCCACCCAAGTACGATGTACTGCGATTTCTTAATCGCCTTTCGTATTTTACGCATATTCGCTTTCATTAGATCCTCATATCCGCCGCGCTTCTCGGTAAGCTCTAGCAGAACCTCATATAATTTATTCGATTCCGTCTTATAAAATGGAAACAAGTTAACAATAATAACCGTGCCGACATCCGGAATCACGCTGTCTTTGTCATTCGATTGATCCATTGTGAAATTCAGAAGCTTTTCAACAGTATCGTCGCACTCTTCCTGATCCGCCTTGCTTGGGTTCATTAAAATATATAACACCGTGTTTGAAGCTTCTTTATTAATGCTTACTTCCAACCAATCACGCAGCCATATTCCATCGACAACGTGTTCCTTCACGGCTTTGATGACATTGGCAAAAGGGGGATACGGCATGGGCATCGTCGTTCACCTCATCTTTAAGTTTTATTAGAATTGTATCATGTTCTCAGCAAAATGATGGCCCTAAATATTCTGAATAATTAAATGCCTTATTGTGGAACATTAATTCGTAAAAAAAGCCGAGGTGTATTTCGTCATGGAAAACAACGAAAATAACTTGGAGAACCTGGAAAAATACCGAAAGACGGACTCCATTTACGAAGGGAGAGACCGTAAATTTATGACCCTTGACGCATGGAATCAAGACGGAAATCCCGGCAGCGTTGACGATGCATTCGGACCTGTGATGGAGCAGGAAGATCCTCCGACTTTGAACGGTCAACCGTTGGAATAGATTTATTTCACCGCTTCGATTAAGAAGTTGCACATGTTGTTAATGCTTTGAACGTTTCAGTTGCTCCAAGCCTTTCACCATGTTATAAACGGCTTCGTGAGCAGGTATTTTGATATGCTGCTTTGCCGCCAGACGTATTAAACTCCCGTTAATCCACTCGATTTCCGTTTCCCTGCCCGCAAGCAAATCTTGCAGCATGGATGATGAGTTTGCCGATGTTTTCTTGCAAACCTCAAGCAGTTGCTCCCACAATTCATCTGAAATATGAAGTCCGTACCGCTGCAGCACTTCACATGCCTCAATGTGCAGAGACTCCATCAGCTTCAAACAATGCGGACTTGAAAGCAATTGTCCGTTACGGATGCCCATGATCGAAGTAAGCGGATTAATGACCGAATTGACCAAAAGCTTCTTCCACACAATCGTTTCGATGTTTTCGGCTATATTCGCGTGAAAACCTGCACTTTTTAACACATTTTCCAACATGAACATCGCGTCGCGGGCTTCTCTTTTTTCTACGCAGCCGATTGATGTGATTCCGGCGCCGGTATGCGCCACGGCGTTGTCCACATCTTTCCTCGCCGCTTCCGTTGTGACGGCAACATAAATACGGTTGGCCGGGATGCTCGCTTCTACCAATCTTTCTACATGACCGACCCCGTTTTGGAAGCAAAGAAGCTTGGTGCTGCCCGCCGCGGTCTTCATTACATAATTCAGCAATGCAGCGTTGATGTGCGTCTGTTTCACCATCAGGAAGATCCAGTCGAAGCGGCCATCGGACGGACCATCGGCATGAATCGGTTCCTCGAAAGATGTGCACATAATGTTCGTACGTACCTCCCGGTCATCGCCCTCATGCACAATGATGCCGTTATGGTTAATAAGCTGCGCTTGCTGCCTTGTACGCGTTACTAGTCGAACTTCGGTGCCTGCGACACACAATAGCTTTCCTGCAAAGAGTAATCCGAGCGATCCCGCACCTACGATCAATATCTTCAAACGATAATTCACCGCGCTTCATTTTTGAAATATTAGTCTTAACATCATCCTAGCACAAAAACAACCCGGATCATCACCGGGTTGTTATGAACATTATTTTGTTTGACAAACCATGAGGCCGTTTCCGTCAGGGTCGTTGAAAGTGAAGAAGGAAAGCCCAAGTCTTGCAGCAATATCGCTTACGTTCGCCGCCCCTTTCGCTAATACATGAGACCTGGCGTTTTCGAGATCCGGCGATTCGATAATCGCAATCGGGTTTACCCGAATGTCTATTTGCAGCTTGTCGTAATGCACTGTTGCCGTTTGACAAAGCCGGTTATCGTCTACTAGCAGATGAGCTCCTCGCGTCATCCGAAACGATGTTAATCCGTCCACCCAAGGGTCCGGTTCCGCGGGCTTGTCAAGAAACGTCCCGTACCACCGCTCCGACTCCCCTTGATGCTCCGCATGAACGATCACCCGGCAAATTCGCTTCAGCAGAGGATGAGCGGTGTCCGGTTTATCCATTATGCCAGAATGCTCCGCCTGACATACCATATTTCCTCCGACACTGAAATGAGCCACACCCGGACGACGGAACATCTCTCCTATAAACGCAAACTGCTGATTTTTACAAAAATCGTAAGCAGCGTCGATATCGGGGGTGTCGAACATGATCATTGGCGGATAGCCCCACATGTTGCTGTCAAGGATAATGTCCGTCCCGCCGAGATTAAAGTAGTAGATTCCGCCTCCGTTTTGCTTGGGTTGGACCGGAATTTCCAACAGCTCGCAGTACCAATCGATCGATCGTTTCAAATCGCTCACCGGGATAAAGACAGTGGGCATGTACGGTGCAATAGGGTGAGACATGTGTAAAACCTCCATATTGTTTTATAGTTTCAACTCGTAGACACGGCTCGGGGAAATTTTCTATCACTTCTTTTTAAAAATTTTTTCTAAACCATAGCTTCCTCCAAGCGTACCGCCGCTTCCTTCTCCGCTTCGAACGCCTCTTGCAATCCCGCCGCGATCCGTTCGAAAGATCCTGTAGTGCCGTCGCCGTAACCGAACGGAAAAGAGGGGTATAAAAGCCGAAGCGCATCCTCCGCATGACGGTAGCAGACGGCGGCATCAGCCAAGCTCGACCGCACATGCTTCGATCTTGCCCATACCGCCAGCCGCTCAAGGTATTGAACCGCATGATGGCGGGACTCGGATAAGATGGCTACCTGATACGCATGTCCCAACATATCGAGGTGTCCGCTCCTTGCGGATTCCATCCACAGCCGGTAACCGTTAAGGCCGAAAGCAAATCTTGGAACGAGCGGCTCCTCACCCCTCACATGCCTGACAATGCCGTGAATGACGGATTTATCTGAAGCCGGAGCGTTTACGCGTTTCTCCAGAGCTGCAACAAATATCCCGGGCTGCTCGCAGTTTCTGCCCAGTTGTTCATATTCAAACGGAGCTTCGGCATGGCGGAAACTGCGGCAAAAAATCGTTCGCGATTCATCGTCATAGCCATATATAAGCGAGAATTCGTTAATGGATAAATTCCATACGATAGCCGGTAAGCCCCGGTCGATCGAGTTATGGATTATTCGCAGCAGTTCAACCTGCTGCTCGTGCGAAACGGCGGTGCGGCCCGGCCGGCCGAAACAAGCCGCTCGCCATCCCAACCGCTCCACCGTCTGATACATGGCGTAGCTCCAGTCGAAAGTGGAAATACCACGCCAGTGACAGCCCTCGGCAATATTCAACCGGAAGGCGTCCCCGGAAATCCCCGTAATATCCGTCAACGTCCAGTCGTGTTCTCCGGCGAATCGAAGCGCCTCGTATACGCAAACGGATAACAGGGAGTAGGGTCTGGTAAATCCGGGAGTCGACAGCTTCATCCTCTTCGGCAAAGCAGCGCGTCTTCGGCCCGCTAAATATGCATCCATTTCCATCCGGAACCGTTCGTCGTTTGCTTTGGCGCGGGAACGCGAAATGATGTTGTATACGTTGCTTTTTGCCAGTTGAAGCCGCTCGGCGATTTCTTCCGGAGAGGAATCTTCATCAGCCAAAGCTTGCATGACGGAACGCGCCTTTGCCGGCAAAAGCGGAAATATTTCCGCAGAGGATTGCTCCTTCATTTCTTTGTGAAGAACTTCTTGAAGCGGATCGGCGGCAAACGAGTCCAGCGATACGGCATATTCAGGAAGCTCCGCCTGCAAATCCAACCGGCTGCCGGTTCCTCTAATCATATTGATGGCCGTGCGGCGAACTGTTTGCCGAAACCACGGACGAAAGCTCGCGGGATCATGAAGGCTATGAATCTTATTTTGCAACCGTATGAAAGCTTCCTGAACCGCATCTTCCGCGAGGTGATGATCCCTCACCACTTCCCGAGCCCAGTTCAGTGCAATAGCCTCATATTTGTTCATAAGAGTTGCAAAAGCTTCCCGATCTCCCTGTTTGATACTTTCTAGTAAGTCCGCATCCGTTTGTGACAAAAGTATCCTCCTAATGCTCAAAAGTCTATCTCCATATTCTCCGCGCCTGTGGGAAAACCTGCCTCTTCGAATAAGTTCCCCTTCGAATCCCAAAAAGACCTGTCACACATACAGCCGGCCATACACACATATCCATTAGCGAACCGTATTCTTCTTTTGCCGGAAGCAAGTTGGGAAGGAGAGCTGATGCGCTTGAAGCAACCAGGACAGTTTTCGATTATTCGGCCGGGATTAACCATGGGTGCACGGCAGCTTGCCGTCAACGAGCGGGCAATATATATATATAGATTATCATTCTTACATGACCGAACGTGACGGAAGAACGTTACGCGCGGAATTGGCGGATGACGGACTTCATCCCAACGTGCTCGGCTACAACATCATGTCTTACGTCTTGAGGCAAACGTTGTCGGCGGCAGGAATCGAAATATGAGACGGAAAGGATTGTTGCGTTAATGTATTATTCTCAACCGCTGCCTCCACCCGCCATGATGGCCGCCTCCTTATCTCAGCATAACCGGCCCATGATTGAGGTTTCCGGCGAAGGAACGGTTTCGGCCGCTCCCGACAGAGCCGTTATCGTATTGGGTGTAATAACAGAAAACCCAACCCTCACTACGGCACAAAGCGAAAACTCCACCGCCGTAACAAATGTTATTAACGCTCTGTTAAGACTGGCCATTCGAAGAGAACAAATTCAAACAGCCTCATACAGAATCGAGATACAGTATAACTATGGAGACGGGACTCAAATCTTCCGGGGCTATCGGGTGACGCATCTGCTTCAAGTCAACATAGACCGAATTGAGCAGACGGGTC
The DNA here is from genome assembly GCF_016482785.1 of Paenibacillus alkalitolerans. Classification (GTDB taxonomy): domain Bacteria; phylum Bacillota; class Bacilli; order Paenibacillales; family YIM-B00363; genus Paenibacillus_AE; species Paenibacillus_AE alkalitolerans. The sequence goes on from NZ_JAEMXM010000006.1 coordinate 147,857, forward strand.
TTGTTGTCGATACGGCTGTCAATATCGGCGCGAACTTCGTGTCAGACATACAATTCACAATTGCAAACCCGGAAATATTCTATAATCAAGCCCTGTCATTAGCCATAAAAAATGCTGAAAGCAAGGCTATAACCATCGCGAGAACATTAGGTGCGACGCTGGTTAGAACTCCTGTAAAAGTTACGGAACAATCCCGTATGATCGAACCGCCTCCGGTACCTTATCAAGCTGCTCTTCTCACGGAAGGAGCAGCCGCTCCGACTCCGATCCAACCGGGGGAATTGAAGATCATCGCCGTGGTAAAGGTTCAGTATATTTATTATTAATCGTTGCTATTACTACTCGCGATCTTTTGCAAGGGTAGACTAAACTTATGAAGGAGGGGAGATGTTAGCCGCTTTACTCTTTCGCCCGCTCTCCCCTTCGATCAGGAGAATTGTAGAAAGTAGTTCGATCGAGAGATTCCGCTCGAAAGAATCCTTTCGTTGGCCACTGTTATGTGCGGCAATTAGCGCCTGAGTGAACGGGAGAGTGTGCGCACACTCTTTTGAGAAGTAATATGACCTCCATTTCTTGCTAAAAAAATTCCACGCGTACCCAATGTATTTCTTGGAAAAAGTGGCATAAGCAATACGCGCAGCTTATTGGGAAACTCCATCAGTAAAAATCAAACCCGCATTCCCTTAATGGAAAATGCGGGTTTTTTAGCTATTGAACATATTCCTCAGTCAATGCCCCCGGTGAAACATTAATTGTTTCCAACGAAATCACTTTAATATAATTTTCGTCCGGATCGGCTATTGTGAAACTCATTTCTTCTCCGGACTCATTTTTTCTCAAATCTCCCGCCTTGTATCCAATATTCAACATTTTTTCTCGCAAACCCGCGAGGTCGTCAGCCTGCAGAACAAGGCATTCTTGTATCATCCCTTCATCAAGGTAGTGTAATGGTGTCGGAACATCATGTCGAAACAGGAAGAAACCGAATTCCTGAACATCCCTGTATCCGAATCTGGATTCATAGAATGGACCGACTTTCGCAATCGCCAATTGATCGTCGGGTTCGCGAATCAACTGAAATCCAAGAACATTAGCGTAAAAATGTGCGGACTTACGCACATCTCTCACCGGTATTTCCAGATTAAATATAGCCTCGACTCTCGTATGATTCGCCGGCGTTTCCCCGTCGTTTGCTTGAATTTGAATGACATTTCCCGACGGGTCCGTCGCTTCGAAGAAACGGCCGCATCCGTCACCCTCTTCACCGGAATGAGGAAGAACGACCTTCGCACCCGAGCGAACCATCTTCTCAAACAGCCCTTCCATATTAGAAGCGTGCATCATAATCATGCTTCTAACGGCGCCATGTTTGCTATAGTTAAGTCGGTGGCCGGCATCCGTTTGCGATAAAATGAGTGAAGGATATATTTTGACGCCGTTTTCCATTACCGCGAGCTCAGCGTGCTTTACTCCCTCGTTCAATACAACCATTCCAAAATGCTCACAATACCATGCGACTGACGACTGCAGATCACTTACCGGCAAACGAATGGTAAGCAGACGTCTGATCGTCCCGGATTTGTAACGATAGTTAAGATCCATACACTCACCTCGAAATCCCGGCAAGTTGGCCGTTTAACGATTCGAGTCTGCGGGTTAAGCTTATGTTTTCCCATACATCAATCAAGTTGCCGTCAGGGTCATGGAACGAAAAGAACTTCCCCATTTCGCCTTCATCGTTAATGCCACCGATATTCACACCGTTTTGGGACATATGTGCATGGAGCGAATGGATGTCATCCGTACAAAATGTGATGATCCAGTGTTCCTTCCCTTTCAATGTAAACGATGCTCTGGAACGATCGTCCGTCTTCATTAAAACAAGGATCGGCCGGTCGTTTACAAACAAGCTGACGAAGTCATCCGTTCGGTGTACGACTTGAAACCCAAACATGTTCTTATACCATAAAGCGGATGTTTCAGGATTCGTGACCGGTATGATGTTATAAGCAATGCCTTGCACATTCCCTCTCACTGCATCATTACCTCCTTAACTTTTGATATATAATTAACGGTTTCCAGACAACAAACCAAACACACGACAAAAAAATTATGCGGTTACCCTGAACATATTTCCATCAGGGTCCGTGAAGTAGAACGAAAGCTTCCCGTCCACTAGTTTCATAGTGCTAATTACAATGCCTTGCTCTGTCAGTCCGAGGTATGCTCTACAAATAGCTTTCGGGTCTCTTCTTCTAAATGCGTCCACGATGGCGTCAAAATTGATCGGTTCTTCTTCGTCACTTGTTTTGATGCTGGGGCGAGATTCCTCGAAGAACGGATCCGCCAGTTTTTGTTGAGCCAGCTTCTTGAGACGGGAACGTACACGCCCCAACGTGACTTGCACTGCTCCTTCGGTTGAACCTAGCAGCCCAGCCGTTTCTTTCGCAGTAAAATCAAACACGTCCATAAGCAACAAGATGACCATCGCTCGCGGAGACAATCGGTGAGCCAATACCTCTAATAGCTCCCGTGTAGAAAGATTGTCGTCTTCTCTCGCTTGCATGAAAGGATCGTCTCGAACGGTTCGCTTGTTTTGTTTCTCTTTCTTGCATTTGTCGTTCCAAGTATTCACGGCGATTCGGTACAAATATGCATTCGTGATATCTCTTGAGGGTTCGGTTTCCAGCGCTCTCATGACTTTCACGAGCACATCCTGCGCCAGATCCTCCGCATCCCACTTGTCTCCGGCAATTTTCAAACTGTATCTTGTAACGATTTGCTTGATCGCAGTCAGGTCCTTGTTTGATGAATTCATACTTAACTCCCTGTACTTGTAGCGCCTCAATGCGGATTTCCAAACCGTGTTTCATTCCCAAATATAACCTGACGGTGTTACCGCGGTAAAGAAAAAAAATGAAATCCCCCTCCGCTTGTTCAGCGAAAGGGGACGTCATCTACATGAGTGGGCCTCTTACAAGTTCCCAACCTTCGGCAGGCGGCCGAAGGACGTATTCGGTGAGTTTTCCGTCAGCATCTTCTACTGATACCAAAATACCGTCGGGGACGGGCAAAACGTGATGGATTTCTCCATCCTTCACATGGTGTGCTGCAAGCGGCTGCAGCGCCGGAATGAGCGACTCCTCCAGCCATGTCCTTTCCCTGAACCAACGCGGTGTTGGAACCGAAGGAGGGTATCCGTCAAGCGAGGCGCCCAATTGCGCTGCCATTTGCTGAGGATCGCTTGAAAGTTCGCGACCGGCGCCAACTGCCGCAACGAAGCGTAAACAAAACTCGATCGTATTAATCACTTCGTCATAACCGAGCGATCCGTTCGCGTAACGGATTTCAACGGTTCTAATATCGAACCATGCAGCAAGATTAATACCGCACCGATGCGATTGCGGTCGTCCGCGATGATGAAACGCCGTTGGCCCCGGGTCGGCTAGAAACCTTTCCCGCATCTCCGGTGTAACAGGAGGGCAATAAACCAAACGGTGCTCGGCGGTGTTCAGCAGTGCTTGTATCGATTCTTGATACTTCACCGCCGCATCTAGCAGAGGGAGCACAATATCTTGACCCCACGGCTCCAGACCGATGTGAACATGCAGACCGCAGCTCCAATTGCTCGATGCACCTAGTGCTTGAAGTCTGGTCAACATCTCCCGGATTTGTCCCCGGTCTTCCCAGAGCATCGGTGGCGGTTTCAACTCGCTGCCGGAATCCTCTCCGGTTTCGTCTATCTGCAGTTCGTCCAATGACATGATCCAACCGGGCAATAGTTCCACTTGTTCAGGCTTGCCGCCAATAAACTCAATTTCAACGCCAAATCTAAGGTTTTTCCAATCCACTATTTTCGGCCACATCTATTACCGCTCCTCTCTATTCATGGGAAACCGATTCAACATGAACAGAGAAGGCGGAGGACCACGGGATTAACGGGGGATTTTTTTTCTGGGCACAATGATCTCTCCTTAGCCGGTGAGTTGGTTTATGCGAAGAAGAAAGTTCAGGTTCTGATATAAATAAGGCAGCCATTCCAGATTGTCATTTGGTTGCTTGTGCAACACGTTACTTCGTATTTGCTTCCTTTCATCAACGCTCAGACGCGTTTGATCCGCCCATTCTTCGATTAACTGCTCCAATTCGCACTGCCGGAAGTCTGACATCGGGACTCACCCCCCTCTCCAAAGCTCCGCTCCATCATAGTTGTGATCAATTTGCGGGCCTTCATTAATTTATGTCTCACTGTTCCCGACGGCAGCCCCAGCGCCGCACCGATTTCACTACTGTTCATGCACCCGATCGAAGTCATGCAAAAAATCGTCCGAAGATCGGCAGGAAGTGCGTTAACGGCTTTGGAGAGCTCTCGGTAGCTTTCTCTCGCTTCCACGATTTCCGCGGGTCCTTTTTGCCCATGATCAGAAATCATCTTCTCCGGTATGGAGTCCATTGTCTCCTCTGCACGTATACCTTTCTTGCGGTAATAATCCGCCGCCATGTTTTGTGCGACCCTATAAATCCAGTAGCGCTGATTCGCCTCTGCCAACGAATGGAGGTAAGCGATCTGCTTCCAAATTTTCAAGAACAGCTCCTGCAGCAGTTCAATTGCGATTTCCCTATGGCCGGTTTTGCTTACAAAAAAAGCAAATAATCCTTGATAGTGCCGATCATATATGGTTTGAAACGCAGCGTCAAGAGTCCCGTGTTCCGTCATAGCGCCACATTGATTTTGTCATCTTTCAATGGTATGATTTTGCCCGCCTTTTCCGTTGCTTTCACTTGCAGTATCCCGGTAAGGGATTTGGGAGCCTTCAAAGTGCCGGCGAGTACGATCTCGGATACTTTGGACTTCAGCAATTCCGGTGTTACGTCGTCGTCAATCGTGAACATTCCGCACAACACCCAGAAAATCGGTTCGTCCAACAGTTCAAAAAAATCTTTCGTAAAATGATCCGAACCCGTGAAGAAGCGTAGATTCGCTCCATAGTAGACGAGTTGGCCGTCGCAGCGCGTAATGGCGGGCGCAAGAGCAGGCTCGCTTCCTCTCGGCGCAAGAAGTTGGCCTATCACAATAATCCGCTTATAAGTAACTTGCTGCACTGCGGATGTAATCGTCAGCTGTCCAACAATAACCAAAGAATCTTTCCCGCCTGCATTAGCTAATGATTCGCCGCTCATTTTCGTCTCTCCGCAAATAATAACATTTTCGCCTTCGGGAACTGAGACGATGCTTGCTACGTTTTCTATGGAAATTTGCAACAACTTCGAATGAAGCGACTCCGGGACGAGGATGAGGGCGACATTTGATATTTTTCTTAAGGATGTCAATTCTTCGGGAGTTTTTAGACTTGTGAGATCCAACAACGGTAAGTTTTCGATCACGCCAACTCTGTTATCCTGCATGTAACAAACCTCCTGTTTGTGTTGTCACTATGTAAGACGTTTCAGGGCGATAAGTGTTGAGGTCGTGAGAAAAGAGATGACAATAACCGCAAATTGGCGTACCATTTTAATAAAAATGACGCCAACAACAAAATTTTTCGCCGCACAAACACGGGGATTTCAGCTACAGGAATGAGCACGGACAAGAAAGAGGGTATGGTTCTCGAAAGATACTTGTTCTCGAACGACGGTCTGCGCGAAGGCAAACTGATTATGGAAGTATTTGCCCCTTTTCAGTGAAAATTGCGTTCAGCCGCTCTTCCGATATTTATCGAGTGTTGAACCCATGTTCCCGGATTGGATGATGCCGCATCACTAAACAATTGTCCGGCGTATTCCCGAATTTCTACAGACCTCATGCATTCAAAACCTACTTTCAATCTCCGGTTCGGTAATAATTAGATTCATGAAATGAACAGTGCTTCCAATTCCTTGGGGGGATTGAGCTACGATCCCCGCCTTTCCTCCGCTTGGAATAAGCATGCCGAAATAACGAATTAATTTCCAATTATCACCGTCTGCGGAGTAGAAAAAAGAAACACAATCTTCTACTTTTCTTATTTTCAAATAGGGATTGGCTACTTGAACTTCCTCCGAGTTGCAGTCATCCGACAGGCCATCTTTCGTAACGACCGAAACAATGGTTGCAGCCTCTCCATTAAATTCAAAGCATAATTTACACCAATTTTTCTCGTCAGCCATAAGCATCAAGCATCCTGAGTCATATTTCTTTTGCATATCGACTGTCAACTGCGTTGTCATTTCAAAGGATTGCCCTACTGGCATGGAAAGAAAAGGGGCCGAACTACGGATATGCTTTCCAGCAGGATCGCAAAAGAAATCAGCTCCTATAGGAGCTTCAATGATTATGCCCCCTTGATCTGTAAATCTCCATTGTTCAGGCTCATTTATCCACGAAAGTTTGGATTGCATATCATTATTTAATACGTTACTCATTATTATCCTCCCAATGTGCATTTTACATATATAATTCTGCCTACAGAATCTAAACCCTCTTTAATAACATAATTTACCAGTAGGAGGAAACTAAATGTTCGACATTCCAACTTTAGGTACGTTTGCGGCAGTTGTGCTTGGCCTATTTTTAATACCAGGTCCGGCTGTTCTTCTTACGGTAACTCGTGCGCTTCAAAGCGGACATAAAGCGGGCATTATGGCCGGACTTGGCATAGCTACCGGTGATCTCATTCATACGTTATTTGCCGCGGCAGGGCTTTCTGCCATATTGATGACGTCCGCACTCGCATTTAACTTTGTTAAGTTTGCAGGAGTGGCGTACTTGCTGTATTTGGGCATTCGCGCGATAATGGAAAAGCCCGCGGACCCTGAGCTGCCAAAGGTTGCATTGGCGGCGCCATTAAAATCATACGGACTGGCAATTATCGCGGAAATTCTGAACCCGAAAACAGCGCTTTTCTTTCTAGCATTATTACCGCAATTCGTTCATCCGGAACGCGGAGAAGCCATTGCTCAGTTTTTGATGCTCGGATTAATCTTTGTGATTTTAAGCGCAATGTATACAACGATTATTGCGCTAAGTATCCGTACACTTGGGCGGATGGTTAAGCGCGCAACTTGGATCAGTCGATGGAGCGGCAAGATTGTAGGGGCGATTTATATCGGACTAGGCTTAAAAGTCGCGCTTCAGCAACGATAATCAGTAATGACTTGGCTTATTTGCACGGATTTTTTGCTTACCGACCGACTGGAACCAATAATTGCATCAGGTCCGTCATATCGTCATGATATCTCTCGATACCCGGCCCCACCGGTTCTACTCCATACTTCTATCCTCCGACATGGTTAGTAAACACAACATCATACTCGACACCGTATTTATCGAGCAGCCCTATCAACGGTTCCAGTTCATGATCCAACGCCTCCCCCAGGAAAATAAAAAACGCGCCGGACCCGATGGTCCTGCGCGCTTAGGTTGATTTCGCATGCTTGTAAACATGTTTCGATCTCCTTCGTGCCTTGATTGATAAGCAATTATATCGGTTCGAAACGACGTTCGCAAGTGAGCGATCAGCATGTTTTAAAATCGGTAATGAGGAAACGGTCGACCTTTTTATCCCACTCTTCTTCTCTCCATTTTACGTGGGCGGGGTGGTTCCGGTACGCTTCATAGATAGATGGATTGGCGAATTCCGCAGTAAAACCGTACTTATACTCGTTTTGCGGGTTGACTTGACAAAAAACGTTGAAATGCTCGACCCCCGGAATAGAACCAAGTACTTGCCATGCTGAAGAGAAGAAGGTTCCCGCTTCCTCAGCGCTGACCCCCGGCTTCAAAGAAAACAGCACGATGTGCCGGATTCGTTCTCCCGTCGGTGCAGCCATTGGAACAGGATAATACCGATACCAATCCATCCGCTGAGGAAAAGCTTGCGGATGCGGATAGTATGGGTATGGTCCCGGTTGATAATAGTAAGCAGGATGCACTGGGTTCATGTACTGAACCCCATGAAATACTCTCGGATCGTAATAATACATTTCGAATCTCCTCCCGTTGCCCGCACTTTTTCCCTTTTTGCAACCACCGCCTATTTATACTTACGATTTTTTCGATACGCATATGATTTCACCCGAAAAAAAGTAACCCGCCCCCTGCATCCGCAAGAGACGAGTTACTTTTTAGAAGCTCATTGAGTGAAAATTTTATCGAAAACTTACCCCAACAATCCCTGCTCCAACATCGATTCGGCGAGCAGCACGGCTCCTTTGCCCGCACCCATCTTGGTGTTGTGGGACACCAGCACATATTTAACGCCGCCTAACACCGGCTCATCCTCAAGACGACCGATGCTGGTGGTCATTCCGTCGCCCAAATCCCGGTCCAATCGGGGCTGCGGGCGGTACGGATCGTCAAATACATGGATCATCCGGTCGGGCGCGGAATGCAAACGTCTTCCATGAAAGGGGTTGTAATCTTGCAATACCTTCTTGATCTCTGACAGATCCGGTCTTTTTCTTAATCCGACAAATACGGATTCCGTATGTCCGTCCAGCACATTCGCCCGCGTGCAGAGGCAGTTGATATTAATCTCGGCGGGTGATATAGCGTCATTCGAGCATTCTCCGAGTATTTTCAGAAGCTCTTTTCTTACCTTGCCTTCCTCGTTCGGTATATATGGAATAATGTTGTCAAGCACATCCAAGGTTCTTACCCCGGGACTTCTCCCCGCGCCGCTGACGGATTGCATCGAAACCATCAGCACGTTGTTCACCCCGAAGTGTTGATGCAGAGGTTTAAGGGTTATGGCGAGTCCGGTAACGGTACAGTTGGGAACAGGCAGAACAAAGCCCTTCCATCCTCGTTCCCTCTGCTGCCTGATAACCAGCTTCGCATGCTCGTCATTGACGCCGGTAATCAACAGGGGAGTATCGTCATAATACCGGAAAGCGGAAGCTGTGGAGAAGGTGGGAGTCGTCGCGGCGAACCACGGTTCCAATTCTTTGGCTAGATCCGATTCGATAGCCGTAAATATGACATCAACGGATTTGGGATCAAATTCTTTGGAAGAAATGACCGGCACATCCGACATATCCTCGGGAACCGGCGTACTTTGCGTCCATCTTGAAGAGCCGTTTGCCTCCAAAAGCGCCTCTTTGTAGTTCTTGACCGTTCTGGAAGTAACCATAGTTACGACTTCAAAATCCGGATGCCGCGTTAACGCTTGAACAAATTGCTGACCGGCCATCCCGGTCGCTCCGACAATCGCCGCCCTTAGTCTGCCCACACAAACCACTCCCTAAGTAATTTATACCATTTTATGGAGTGCCATATGTTTGCGTCAATCGTTTTTTTCTAATCATGCGTTGCCCTGCCGTCCCCTGTAATCGGGAACTGCTGGCCAAGATATGTAGGCTTCGGTTTTGTGACGTGTACGAACAGGAAATCTTTGACTCTTGCGAGTTTTTCCCTTGCTTCGTATTTCTCCGCACCGTAATAGCTCCTTGGATCGCTGGCAACGCCGTACGCATCGATTCCTAGTACTCGAGCCACGTACACCGCTCTTTTCAAGTGATAGCCTTGAGTCACTATGATTATTTTTTTCGCGCCGAAAATATCCCTCGCCCGGTACACGCTCTCATATGTGCTGAATCCGGCATGATCCATAAAGATATCCTCAGGCGGTACGCCTCTTTCTTCCAAAAAACCTTTCATCGCATTCACTTCATCGTACTCCACGGTGCCGTGATCGCCGCTTACAATGATCTTCGGCGCTTTTCCGGCTTGATATAACTCTAAACCTCCTTCAAGACGGTCATTCAGCATCGGTGATACATGTGATTCGGAGTATACGCGAGCGCCGAGAATTAGAATCGCTTCAGCTTCCGGAGTGCGGCCGGGTTCCTTGATGTGTTCGGCGGTTGCGCTACCGATCCACATGTTCACGCCTATAAGGCAGGCAGCTCCTATTGCAACGATTGACGCGGCGGCAGCCAGGTATGTTTTTATTTTCACGTATGTTTGACTCCTCTCCGGTAACACTATTCCTTTGACTCAGACAGCTTAAATAATGTTTCATACCGTTCGTAAAATTCATCCTTCAATATTCCAAAGAAATGCACATCATGACGATCGCCGTTATGCACTTCATGTTTTCTAAGCAGCCCTTCTTTTATGAACCCGACAGATTCGAGGCACTTTTGCGAGCGGACATTGAAACCGTACGTTTCGGCGTATACTTTTTCTAAGTTTTCCACTTTGAAAGCATAATCCAACATGATTCTTACCGTAGATTTTCCGAAACCTTGATTTCTGGCATTGGGATTGCCTATGTTCACACCCAAAGAGGCGCGCCGATTCAGTCTGTCTATGGATTCCAGCTTGACTCTTCCTATCAACCCTTTGTCAATTTCAATGCCGAATTCAATTGCGTCATCGGGCGGGTTCATAAGAGCTTTTTGCAACCTTTCCTTAAAATGTTCCCGCGAGCGCTTTTTGCCCCAAGAAGAGTACATATCTATATCGAAATCGAGATGCCAATCATACATCGTGTCGATTTCGTCAGATTCAATCGGTCTTAAAGTTACGCCATCTATAGTGAACATACCGCATCCCTCCATTTCACACGTTCAATTCTAAAGAGAAAATGCAAACTGAGCAATCAAAAAGAAATCGCCGCGCTAGTTGTACGTTAGAATAGGATATATTTGCAAAAGGGGGTACTTGTCATGGCAAAGACGATAGCGGATAGGTTCATATGGGTAGTGGACAGGCTTGCGGCGGCTTCTTCCGATCGCCTGCTTGAAATAGGGTGCGGGAATGGAACGGCGGTGGAGAAAATGATACATCTCGCCAAAAGGAACAATGCCGATCATATTTCGGCCGGGAAGGTGAGTTTCGTTCACGCTGCGCTGCACGAGGCCGATTTGGGGCAAAGCCGGTTTAGCAAAATATTTGCGGTAAACGTTAATTTGTTCTGGATGAATGCTGCAAGAGAGCTTGAAATCATTAAAGAGCGATTGCTGCCGGAAGGCGCCGTTTACTTGTTCAATTATCCGCCTGCCGCAGCAAAGCTCCGGTATATCACCGAACGCATGAGCCTAAATTTGCTGAATGCAGGATTAGAGATTAAACATATATTCATTCATGACAAAAATCCGGGGGTCTGCATAGTTTCTGCGATCAAAGAATGATCTTACAATAAGAAAGCAACCCTGCGCGGGTTGCTTCTTTTTAAATTCCATCGCTATTTTCCTAAAGAGCCTTCAACTTCCTTGCATTCTCCAATATTTTCAGGAATGTCTGATAATCCTCGGAAATTACCTCAGCCGGGCGATCATTCACAAGCAAGTCGTTCAGACGATTGATCTCCACGTCTTTTCTCTCCAACTCTTGACGGAGCCGTGTAATTTCACTCGCCATGTTCATAATTGTGATCTTATACCGATTCGCAATCTCGATGATCATATCGAGCTGTTCGACTGCGGAATCCGTTAGAATAACCTCGACAGCCGGCTGTTGTTCTTGAATTTGATGAACCTGATGTGCGTGAAGTCTCGGTCCCTGCGTTGTCCGCTGCCGTTTCGCCTCTTGTATTTTCACTTCGTACTGCTTGCGTACCGTTGCGTTCCACCGGAAGCCGCAGGCGCTCGCCGTCCGGTTTAAACGCTCGCCTACTTCATCAAACGCCTTCAACTGCGTGCTGCCTTCCCTTATATGTCTTATTACCGTCTCGGCCAGTATGTTATCATCATCCGGCGTCCACGAATCCTTGCGGATTGCTTGTTCTGACATCCTTTTCACCTCATGGGACAAGTTGGTATTATTCTCATCTTATCCACGAAATGCTCTTTATATGCTTTATAGCCGAGATAAAAGGTAGATTTGTTCGGTGGCCGCTTCAATCATATTCGCTTTTTATCTAAAATCACGCGACTCACCGTATGTCTTCTTAACGTTTTCTTACGGCAAGCGCAAATGCGTTTTGACATCGGACTGACTTTGGACCGGCAGCTGCATACGTAATGGTCAAAATTATAAGGAATTACTTGCCTGTATGATTTCGCCGGCGGCAGAATCACTTTGCGTTTTCGGTTGAACGGCATGTCAATAGGTTGATAATCACTGTTATCTTGATTCTGTAGTGTGTTAACGACAATATTACCGATCTGTCTGCCCAGAACCAAACCTTGTTCATTGTCGGCAGGGAAGTGTACACCGGCATATAAACGCGAAATCGCGCATTCTTCAGCCAATTTCCTCAAGTCTGCCGATTTGGCGGGAAAGAAATAACTTAAAACCGTTTCGGCGCAACCTGACATGGCGGAATGGCCTGACGGATAAGCGGGAAACCGCGGTGTGCATAAAATCGGGGCCAAATTCCGATCCAATTGATTCGGCCGGGCAATGTTATATAGATACTTTAGATGCCAAGTAACGACAAACGCATCGTTGATAGCCGCATACATGGCCGCCAATATGCGCGAAGCTCTGGCGGGGCTCACATCATATGCGTCAACCAAGCGGTCGGCGACCGGGGTCCATTGTTTCGTTGCCACACCCGAGCCCCAATATTTTGCAATTTTTATTTTTGTTCTGGTCAAAGACTTTAAAGTTTTCCGGACCGTTCTTAGCTGCTCCGAGAAATCGATCGACGACGGATCCGCAATTTCCCAATTGATCGGCATTCCCTCTAATGTTGTGAAATTTCCATTTCCTTTGTTCTGTAAGTAATAGGTCTGCCAAGAACCGGCAAGAGGGTCAACCGGATCGGAAGGAGGCTCCCTCTCTCCTGCGTAGATCAGTTCCGACCAAAGCAATTTAACACTCATCGTCCGACACTCACCCCAAAGGTTTCATATCCCCATCATACTCAAGAACTATGAACTGGGTGAACGCCTTACATGGATTTTTTTAACAACGACCTCCGATTGTGTCAATAAAAAAACCGCAGCAACCAGCTACGGGGATCGTCATTATCGCGCGTGTTTCATCCAGATGGAAATGAATATAGCGCCGGTTTTCGCCAAAATTCTTTTGCCTGTACTCCGAAGTGAAATCATAAAACCTGAGCGAATGGAAGAGTGGCTCTACACTTTTGGAGGATATGTTACAATTCATGATTCAAGGAGTTCGAACAAATCCAGAGTCATCCTGCAAACTTCCGCCTTATTGTTCAACGATTTCAACCGTGCATTCACCGTAGCGCGTCCGCAAAGACCGCATGCCTTTGATTTTCACTTTTGCAATTAATGATGTTTACCGCTTTGTCCAGCTGACGGCTCCAATATTTGTCCACGCACCAGCAGCTGTCCGCACACATCGGCGTCTTATTGCCCCACGAGAAGGCCGGCGGCAAATTCGTGTCGGCCTGAGATGCATTTCGTTGGACACGTTCAGCGTCTCGGCAATTTCTTTCAACGCGTTCAGTTCTTCCTCGCGCGCTCGTTTCCGGGTCATGGCAGCCCCCTCGACATCTCTGCTTTGGTAAGGAAATTATAACATTGAAATTCATGAAGTTTCTTGAAGACCGAATATTTCAATGTTGCAACCAAACCTTCCTTTATTCGCGGTCTTGCTTCTTTGAATATACTTCGATGAAGGTTTGGTTATATCTTATCTCTCGATAATCTGCTCGCGTTTCGGGCCGACGGATACCCAACGGATCGGCACATCGATCAATTTTTCAATACGGAGCACATAGTGTTGAGCGTTTACCGGCAATTCGTCAAATTTCCGGATGCCCGATATATCGCTCCTCCAACCGGGCAGCTTCTCCAACACAGGCATCGCATGCTCGAGCCGTGCGGTTACAGGAAAATGCGTCGTTGTCTCCCCATCTGTCCGGTAAGCCGTGCAGACCGGAATTTCGTCCAAATAACCGAGAACGTCCAAGTTCGTCAACGCGGCTTCCGTCGCGCCTTGCACGATGCACCCGTATCTTGTAGCCACCGCATCAAACCATCCCATCCGCCGCGACCGGCCCGTCGTCGCGCCGTATTCGCCGGCGTCCCCTCCCCGGCGCCGCAGTTCGTCAGCCTCTTCACCAGAGATTTCCGTCACAAAAGGTCCAGCCCCGACACAACTCGAATACGCCTTTACTACAGCAACGACTTTCTTGATCGCATAGGGAGGCACCCCTGCTCCGACCGGCGCAAATCCGGAAAGCGTCGATGACGAAGTCGAATACGGATAGATTCCATGATCGGGATCCCTCAGCGCTCCCAATTGCCCTTCCATTAATATGCGCTCGCCCCTTGCCAACGCCTCTTGAAAGAGTACGGACGTATCGCAGACGAACGGTTTCAACCGTTCCGCATCTTCCAACAGACCGTCTATTAACTCGTCGGCCTGAATGGCAGGTTTACCGTATAGATGCTGCAGCAGGACGCTTTTTGCTTCAAGAGACGATTCCAATCGAGCCTTAAGTCTCGGCACATTATATAAATCAGCCACCTGAACGCCCAGTTTTACATATTTATCGGCATAGAACGGTGCGATCCCGGATTTTGTCGAACCGAATTTCCGCTCCCCCAGCCGCTCCTCTTCCAACTCGTCAAACCATTTATGATAAGGGAGCACGATTTGCGCCCGGTTTGACACGCGCAATATCGGCTCAGGCACACCTCTTGACACCAGCTCTTCCCGCTCACGCAAGAAATCTTGAACGTTTAAAGCGACACCCGGACCGATTACATTGACGACTTCAGGATAAAAAACGCCCGACGGAAGCAAATGCAGCGCAAACTTGCCAAATTGATTAATAATCGTATGACCCGCATTGCTTCCGCCTTGATACCTGACGACATACCGGGACTGCGCCGCCAGTACGTCTGTAATTTTCCCTTTCCCTTCATCGCCCCAGTTCGCTCCCACAACAGCCGTAATACTCATGCAAATCGGGTCTCCTCTCGCTTGAAATCACTTCCTGATTCTAATTATAATTTGATCAATGCCATAAATAAAATTAATATTAATAATACAAAATATAAAGGCGGTTGATATCGTGGTGGAGAACATGGAGTGGTACCGCGTGTTTTACTTCGCGGCAAAGAGCGGCAGCTTATCGAGAGCAGCCGAAGAGCTTTATATTACCCAACCGGCCGTCACGCATTCCATTAAACAATTGGAGGCGAAACTCGGAGGGCAGCTGTTTTTCCGTACTTCGAGAGGGGTTAAATTAACCGCGGAGGGAGCCGTTCTCTTCAAGTACATCGAACAAGCGTACAATTTCATCGGCACCGGCGAGAGGAAAATCGCCGAAATGCATCAGCTGATGGACGGCGAGATCAAGATCGGGGCGGGGGATACGTTGTGCAAGCACTACCTTTTGCCGTATCTTGCAGCTTTCCATGAGGCTTTTCCCGGAGTGAAAATCCAAGTAACGAACCGGACGACGCCGGAGACGATCAATCTCTTGAAACAAGGAAATATCGATTTCGGCATAGTCAACCTGCCGGTGGCGGACGCGAAATTAAACGTACGGGAAAGCTTGCGGATTGAGGATTGCTTTATTGCCGGGCACAAATATAAGCAGCTTTCGGAGGGAACCGTTTCATTGGAAACTCTGGCTGCTTACCCCATTATTTTGTTGGAAAAAGGAAGCAGCACCCGAGCTTACATCGATTCGTTCGCCGGCCGGCACGGTGTTGCGATCAAGCCGGAGATCGAGCTCGGCAGCATCGACCTGTTAGTGGAATTCGCCCGGACAGGGTTTGGGATTGCGTGCGTCATCAAAAACTTTATCGCGGGTGAGCTGGAGCAGCTCGGATTATTCGAAATCAAGCTCGACAAGCCCATTCCTCCACGCAACATCGGTGTCATTACCCTGAAGGATGTGCCGATGTCGTCCGCCGCCACCCGGTTCATTGAAATGCTGCCTTAAAGTTACAAATAGGGTCAAATATTGAGCTTATTTATGTTTGTAAGGTCAAATTTTGACCCTATCACGAGATCGGTGGGCTCGGTGGAAGGGAATAAGGTCAACTTTTGAGCCTAATTCAGCGTCTTATCCAAAAAATTAAGATCCCTGGGATGATATAGGGTTAAAAATTGACCCTATTTCTTAAAATAAGGTCAACTTTTGACCCTATGCTTTCCCCGCGCCTTACTTTCAAGAATGAGCGAGCACAAAGGGTACAGATTATTGAGAATTGGCCTTTACTTTTTGTTGCATTAATACGGTCAACGTTGGCAAGCGCTGAATCCTTGATGCACTCCCGGCTTATGGCCTCCGTCCCCCAGCGTCTGGTTTTGGGCCATCGGCACAATGTGATGCTGCGCATAGTCATAGCCTGAAGGGCTTCCGTCTCCATCCGAGTCGTTGCAAGGAGGAGCCTGATGCGCCGTGGCGACGCCTGACATCATTACCGCAATTGCAATTAAACCTGTGAACGCGAGCAGCCGTTTTTTCATTTTCAATCTCCCCTCATTTATTAGTTACAATGAACTAATTCTTCTCCCTCTTTGTCGATTCCTTTGGTGAAAAAACACTATTATTGTCGAAGAAATCACGTAAACTTTTTCTCATAGACACGCCGGGAAGCGGTCTAAAGTTCCCTTAGCGGATTCAGCTATCCGTTCTTCACCATTTCCATAAGCGTAAGAAGCGGCTGCGACATCCATTTCTTGGGGTGGACGACCAATTGCAAATTCAGCCGGATACCGGGATGTGCGAAAGCGAGAGCCGCCAACTTGCCGCTTCGAACCTCCTCTTCGGCTACGATACGCGGGAGAAGCGCGACGCCGAGTCCAGCCATTACGCATCTTTTGACAGCCTCCGGATTGCCAAGCTCGAATCCGATTCGAAACGGGATATGTTCCGCTTTTAACACACTCTCCAGCATAATCCGGTAATTGCAGCTTTCCTCCGGCATGATCCACTCCATCCCGGCGAGATCGTCCAGCCGAACCTTCGAAAGCTTGGTTAAAGGGTGATCCGGCCGGGCTACAAGGATAAGCGGTTCCTCCTTAATCGGAACACAGCGCTGTGATTGGTCCGCCGGATTATCGTCCAGGAGAAAGCCGATATCGAAATCTCCCTCCTTGACCTTCTCGATCACCAGCGATTCGCTTTCCGCCTGAAGCCTGATAGCAAGCTCGGGAAATTGTTCCCGCAGCCGAAGCAGTATGGGCGGAAGGTAATATGACGCCAGCGAGTCGATCGTTCCGATCGTGAGAGTACCCCCTGATTGTTGCGCAACCTTTTCCATAGATTCCTCATACAGATCGAGCATCCGGTTGACGAGCTTCAACAATGCTTCGCCGGATGATGTAAGCCTGAGCCGCCTCCCGTACCGCTCGAATAATTGTACTCCGTACGCCTTCTCCAGCTTTTGAATCTGCGTCGTGACGCTTGATTGCGCGTAACCGAGCTCCTCTGCGGCCCGGGTGATGCTTTGCCGCCGCGCAACCTCCCGAAACGTCTGAAAATACGTCAGTTCCATTCCTTCACCATCCATTATCAATAATATTGATATTATGTATCACTTATTATAGATAACACCGATGAAATAAACCATGTTAAAGTGATCTCATCAAATCAATGAAGATTGCGAGGGGATTGTTACATGATGAATGAACGGGATGTCAGAGGTGTGTTCGTACCGGTCGTCACCCCCTTCTTGCCGAACGGGGAGCTCGATTTGGATTCGTACGGCAGTTATGCCGGGAAGCTTATGGAGCAGGGAATCCAGGGTACGGTTATTAACGGCACAACCGGGGAATCTCCTACGGTATCTTGGGAGGAAGTAGAGCTGCTCGTGGAGGTAACGAAAGAGCGAATGGCGGGAAATCGCATTCCGGTCATCGTCGGCACGGGAAGCAACGATACCGCCGCCAGCGTGAAGCTGACAGAGTTGGCCGGCAATCTGGAAGCCGATGCCGCCCTTGTCGTCGTGCCGTATTACAACCGTCCGTCGCAAGAGGGGATAATCGAGCATTTCCGGGCAGTCGCACGAGTTGGAGTTCCCGTCATTGTGTATGAGATTCCTTCCCGTACCGGTGTCACGTTAACAGTAGACACGGCAAGGAGGATTATGGAGCTCGACGGGGTAATCGGTTTAAAGGATTGTTCCGGAGGAATCGGGCTCGTCTCCGAGCTGACCCGGCTCGGCTCCAAGCCGGTTTTGTGCGGGGAGGATGAGTATTTCCACGCTATGTTATGCGCAGGTGCGTCCGGCGGTATTTTGGCATCGGCAAATGTCAACACGGGCACATTTATCGAAGTATTTCGTCACGCCGAAGCGGGCAAGTATATGAAGGCAAAAAGAACGTTCGATTCGCTTCTTCCGCTGATTCGGCTGCTGTTCCGCGAATCCAACCCGGCGCCGCTGAAATGGCTGCTTACTTACCGAGGCTTGATTGCTTCCGAAACGGTGCGCCTTCCTATGAGTCCGATAACCGAAGGGCTGAAGCTGGAACTGGAATGTTTACTTGCTCGAAATTTTCGGTAACGGTTCATTTTGCGTAATGAGTCGCACTCCGTCTCTACACAGGCCGAGCGGCTCCCATTGACAGTCATGACAAATATGCCGGATATCTTCCGGAACGACTCTCTTTGCCACTTTTTCGCAAATTTCCGACCAAGCCAGCGCGCTTTCGGCAACGCCGATGCGATCCAATATAGTTCTATCTTTCCGATAAACGCTTTCGTTCTCGCAGTGGGCGTGCTGGTCTTGGGGGAACGCCTTGCAAATATCGTCGGGTCCTTCAACGATTTCAACGAGCGTTTCCGGATGCAGACGGAGCGTTTCGTAAATGCCGGTCATGTTTTNGCTGGAACGTTTACTTGCTCAAAATTTTCGGTAAGGGTTCATTTTGCGTAATGAGACGTACCCCGTCTCTGCACAGACCTAACGGCTCCCATTGGCAGTCGTGACAAATACGCCGGATGTCTTCCGGTACGACTCTCTGCGCCACTCTTTCGCAAATTTCCGACCAAGCCAGCGCGCTTTCGGCAACGCCGATGCGATCCAATATAGTTCTATCTTTCCGATAAACGCTTTCGTTCTCGCAGTGGGCGTGCTGGTCTTGGGGGAACGCCTTGCAAATATCGTCGGGTCCTTCAACGATTTCAACGAGCGTTTCCGGATGCAGACGGAGCGTTTCGTAAATGCCGGTCATGTTTTCGCAAAAGCGTTCCGAATACCCCTTCCCCCGATAGCCGAGCAGGCAAAACAAGTGGTGTCCTCTAAGTTTAATGGTCAATGTTTGACTCTCCCATTCATCGCGTGTAATGCAAACCACATTATATCATACGCGGGCAATTGCGGACCTTGTCCACGATTGAGAAATAAAAGTCCGTTATTAACGTCCTGAGCCTGGTTTCGCGAGGGCTGAGGCCGAGGCCGTTAATAACGGACAAATGATCCTTTATCGCATTGTAAGCGGTTGTTCATTCTTCAACTTGAAAAATAGAATCGACAACAACCGGAAGGTTGTCCCTTAATGAGCTGGCGCCCAACACGGAGCGTGCATGAAAGCCCTTGTCATCGCCGAACACTTCCAGCATCAAATCCGAAAATCCGTTCAGCACTTTGTGAGGTTCCTCGAATGCAGGGTTTGCATTGACAAAACCTTGGACTTTAACGACCCTTCTCACCTTATCCAGAGTCCCTAATGCCGACTGAAGCACTGCCAGTACCTCGATTCCGGCTTGCCGGGCAAATTGATATCCCTCTTCGGTTGTAAAATCTTTGCCGAGCTTGCCCTTCGGTTTCCCCGCAGGTCCTTTGCCGGAAACAAACAGCAATCCGTTGACGATCACAAAATTCGCGTACTTCGCCGCCGGCTCGCTCGCCTCCGGCAGCACGATTCCCAATTGTTTCAATCTGTTCTCAATTACTCCTTCGGACATGCGGGTTCCTCCTTGTAGTGAAGATATTTAGTCTTAATAACGTTCATATGATGAGTTTCATGACCGGCTATAATAAAAGCGGCAGCGCGTGCGGACAGCGGGTGGCCGTTAAACTCTCCGCGCCGAAGAAAAGCTTCCTCGCGCAAATTGGCAATAAGAGTAATCGTGGATTTTCGGACCGCCGAAAAATCCTCAATCACCGCATCGAATGCCGTGTCGTCACAACACGCTGATTTTGCGAAGACGTCACGGTCATAGCCGGGCAATTCCCGCGCGTCGCCGCGTGCGATACGAAGAATTCGGTAACTCCATAACCGTTCGACATCGGCAATATGTCCTACTACGGTTTTAAGGGACCATTTTCCCTCGGCATACCGGTATACCGCCTGTTCTTCCGATAAGTCTTTCAACAACGACAGTGACCGGTCATGCTGATCCCGCAAAATATCCGCCAGTTTACCATCCGGTACCAAGCGGATATATTGCTCGGCTAATGGTACATATTCGTCCGGCTTTGGCTTTGTGCTCATAGAAACCTCCCAATTGCAAATATGGATTGATCGAAGCTTGTTGCCAGTCTATACTATTTTTGGCCATATAAACAGGTTCAGCGTTATAAAAATTTTTAGGGGCAGATGAGGGAACGACAGTGTTTGAGGTTATGCCAAAATATAGCTGGGCTTTGGCGGACCAAGCATTGGTGACATGGAGCGCGGTATACGATTGCTGAAAAAAGCGTGGTCGGAGGTTGTGAAACAAGATTAAGTTAGCGAAGAGGTGTTTCGGTGATTGTCCATAAGCTAAAAGTTATTGAACAAATGGCAAAAGGCAACGGGCTGGCGGCACATTTTGAGGATATTACGATTCAAGGCGTGTCCATCGATTCCAGGACAATAAAGGAAGGCAATCTCTTTGTCCCGATCATACGCCAATTGGATGGACATAACTATGTGGAAGAGGCAATAACAAAGGGGGCGGCAGCATCATTATGGCAAATGGATCACCCGAACGCGCCCGACAATGTTCCGTTAATCTACGTGGATGATTGCCTCGAAGCGCTCCAAAATATTGCCGCGTCTTATCGGAGGGAGTTATCTCTCAAAGTGATCGGCGTTACTGGCAGCAACGGCAAAACAACAACGAAGGATATGATAAACTCGGTGCTCTCAACAACGTACCGGGTTCATAAGACTGCCGGAAATTTAAACAGCCAAATCGGTGTCCCCTTGACAATCTTGGATATGGATAAGAGCACGGAAGCTGCGGTAATTGAGATGGGAATGAGTGAACGCGGCCAGATCGCCCGACTTTCACACATAGCCCGGCCGGACATAGCTGTTATTACAATGATAGGCGTCTCTCACTTGTCGACCCTCGGATCCCGTGAACAAATTGCGGCTGCTAAACTTGAGATTGTAACCGGCATGCAGGATAACGGGGTATTAATTTACAACGGAGATGAACCGCTTCTAACCCGTGGGCTGCAGGAAATGAATATCGAGAAATCAATTTCTTTAGTTAGTTTCGGGGAAGACGAGACAAA
Organism: Paenibacillus alkalitolerans; assembly: GCF_016482785.1. Taxonomy (GTDB): domain Bacteria; phylum Bacillota; class Bacilli; order Paenibacillales; family YIM-B00363; genus Paenibacillus_AE; species Paenibacillus_AE alkalitolerans. The sequence continues at coordinate 169,178 of NZ_JAEMXM010000006.1, forward strand.
TGCCTATCGTGCAGGAGCGGTCGAAACGAGTTCCGAAGGTTCCAATTTTACAGTCGGTGACGATAAATTCTATATCCCTCTACTTGGCGCACACAACATTTCAAATGCGCTAGCCGCTATAGCAGTCGCAGCAATCATGGGTATACCGCCGGCGAAAGCGGATGAGGGTCTTAGAGCATTGAAGATAACCGGCATGAGAATGGAGAAAATCATCACCACTTCCGGTTTTACAATAATCAATGACGCGTGGAATGCGAGTCCGGTATCTTTGGCCGCGGCAATAAAAACTTTCGAACAATTACCCGGTTACTCAAGAAAATATGCAGTCTTGGGAGACATGCTCGAGCTCGGCGAACAAGAGGAGGAGTTTCACCGGGAAACCGGCCGGAATATTGACCCCGACCTAATCGACTATGTTTATACCGTAGGTACTCTTGGCAAATATATTGCGTTAGAAGCGGAAAAGAAGTTCCCGAGCGGCAGAGTCAGGGCGTTTTCCAGCAAAGATGAGTTGATTGAGCATGTAAAGACGGAGTTAAAAGACAACGATGCCATCCTGCTCAAAGGGTCACGAGGGATGCAGTTGGAGACGGTTGTGCAGGCTTTATTGCAATAAGATGGAGCATCAGTGGCCTTGGTTATAGAATAGGGGCTTACCCTATTTTTGAATACATGTTCGTCCTTTTCCTCTCATATCATGTACTCAAGGTGCAGGGAAAGGAGAACGAACGATACATGCCAAGTTGGTTGGTTTCCGTGATCTTTTACGGCTTTATTCTCATCTGGACTTTCATCTTTATTTTTCGCTTTCGTGAACACATAACCCCTATGACCGGTATGATGTGCGCCATGACAACAGGGATGATTGCGGGCTTTGGCGGGGGAACCGTTATTGCGGCGCTGCTTCCGCTGCATTTTCTGTTATCTGCGGTGGCCAGCGCTCTTCTCGGATTGATCGCAGGAGCGGCCGTTGGAGCATATTTCGGGTTGGTTGCATTTTTGGACGGTGCGTTATCGGGAATGATGGCGGGAATGATGGGGGCGATGCTTGTTGCGATGCTGCCTTCCACGCAATGGGAGCAGACGATTTTCTTCGGGATGGTTGCCGGAGGTCTGTTTCATTTTGTTCAGTCGTTAATGCTGCAAGGCCAAATCCGCGAGGAACGCTTGAGCAACGCCGGGTGGGCGGCAAAAAGCCCCGCTTTCATGTTGTTCGCTACAGCTTCCCTCATTTTTGCATACACATCGGCCGAAAATGTATATGCCATTCATCAACCGAATCACGACCATCATCACGACGGATATGAAGCATCTCCGCCACATAACGGCATTGAGCTTAACATCACCGCTTCGGATTTCGCTTTTTCTCCGAACACGCTGAAGTTGAAGGCGGGCACTCCATATTTGATAACATTCTATAACAACGGAAGCGTCGAACACGATTTTGCGGTATCTGCATTAGACATACATATTCATGCAATGCCGGGCGAGAGCGTTCAGTCGTCGGTTACGATTGCAGAACCTGGTGTCTACAGGGTCAAATGTACTTTACCCGGACACGAGGAGGCGGGAATGTTCGGCACGATTACGGTGACGGATGAATGATCGAGACAGACAGAACAAGAGCAGCCCTCTTCAAATGCCGAAGGGGCTGCTCTTGATTGCTTCTTACCTATAACCGTTGAGCAAGTACGTACGGCTGAAGCTTCCAATGTTGCTAAAATACGTGGCGACCAACTTCGCGGGGTCCGTCGCCATCTCCCCGCGGAGCACATTGCCGTCGTCGCCGTCGTCCCAGCCCCAAGCCGCATTGGCAGAGTTATCTTTGCCGTTATCGCCCCGAAACGTTCCCCAGCTTGCGAACGTGAGACTGTCGTACCGATGCGCCCACAGGCCGCCGATCGCGAACGTGTCAACCAGTTGATACTGTACGGAGCGGTCGCATGAATCGTGATTCGCAGATCGAATGTTTGCAGTCCTCTTCCTGCGGAATCGCGTTCGGCGAACCGGTGTCGAACGCTATTCAAAATCCGATGATAAAAACCGATCGATTGGCCGACGACAAGCGGTTTAGAATCTTCCAACGTTTGCCGGATACTTTCTCCGCCGGGCACCTCGCCCACCCCCGTGTTTCCGCTGGAATCCTCCAAGATAACTATATTCCGGGTAAAATATGGGCTGTGCGCTCCGCTCAGATTCAAGAGCATGCTGTCATGTCCAGCCACGGGAACAACCTTCATTCCGGTAATCACCGGTGTGCTTTCATGCGGCGCCGATTGGCGTTTGCTTTCCATGATGATGTCCCACCTGCCCAAAAAGAGTTTTCTTTTACAGGACCGACAACTTCGGTGTTAGCGCTTACATTTTTTTATATTGAGATCACTTCTACGTTTCCGTGCCCGAGTCTTCCAATTTCTTCAAAATCTTGGCTCTTGTATTGCTAAGGTGACGGTACATGCTCGCGAAAGCGTCCACGGGGCTGCGCTTTTCCAATGCTTCGTAAATTGCTTTATGCTCTTCCAAAGTCACGGCATGGTTTCGGTGGATCATCGGGATTTGTTTAAGAGTCGCGTCGAATAGATTCATTAAGGATTGCGTGAATCCGTCCAAGATCGGGTTGTTCGCACTGTCGGCGATGAGCCGTCGTAATGACTTAACTTTTCTCTACGGTCAATGAATTGCTTTCTTAAGCTCCGTTTAAAATGAGATCCCCCTGATTGAGCTGCCTAAGGCAATTCAGTATAAAGCCTTATTAAGGCTATTTTTTCGTCCTTAAATTCAAATACCGCGTTATAAATTGCATGGTTATGGTACAAGTATGATCCGTCAGTTTCCTTCTTTATATTCGGATATATTTCTATTAGTCTATTAATATCATCCCCCACTTTAACACCATGAAATGTGGGATATTCGTCACTCTTCACTTCAATATCAATTACTGTGAATCTATCATTCTTTTCTAAATCAATCATAAGTAATTTAATTCCATTATATATCATTTCTCTGTGGGGCATCCCGCTATAACTATCTGCTCCTTTACCAGTTTTCCATTCTCTTTCTTGATTTGGCTCCCCAAGCAAATTGTATAGTTTTGTAAGAATAACTTCTCCTTCGAGCCCAAGCTTTTCATCTTTAACATTTACAAAGTAGTATTCCATTTCATTATATAAACCATTCCCCTCTACCGAAATTTGGCTTATCTTTTCATTTTTTGTTTCTTCAGCTAAGTCCATATAAAAAGATATCTTAGTCCACGAATTCCCGCCATTACTCGTTTTAAATAATTCATTTGCTGATGTCAGAATATAACCAATTTGATTATTTATTAAATCAAGATCCTTTACTTGATTATCTGTAAGTTTTTTTTAAACTCTTCATTCGGTTCAATGGTTTTCCAACTTTCTCCGCCATTATCCGTGACATATAATTTTCCACCTGTTATCACCAAACCTTGCTTTACACTTATAAAATCATGGATCGCTCCTCCCTCACTTTTCAAAGGGGTAGAGCTGGTCCAGGTTTTTCCTCCATCCATTGTCGAATAAAATATTTTATGAAACCGATTCTCAGAAATATTAAGTTGATTCGTCCAGACAGGAAGAATGCCTTCTTTTTCATCAAAAAACATAGGTAGTTCTGTAGCAATAAGGCTATCTTTAAAATTTGGCAGCGGCGGTAATTGAATCTGTTTCCAGTTGTGACCGCCATCATCCGTTTGATACAGCCATGTAACGCCTTCGGCATTGGTTAATGCTCCCGCAGCCCATCCCTTGGTTGCATTCAAAAAGGTTAAACCGGATTTCACTCCTTCTAAGGGAAAATTATTCAATTCGTTGTTAGGAAAAGTTGAAGCAATTTTCACCCAATTACTTCCACCATCCCGGGTTTGATATATATCAACTAATTCCTTTCCTCCGGTCTCGGCGTCAATAAAAGACATTAACCATCCTTCATTAGGATTCAAGAATGTTAAGTATTTGGTCATACTCTGCTCTTTTATCTCTGATTTTTCCCACGTTTCCCCACCATCTGATGTACGGAAAATAGTTATCGGTCCACCATCTAGTGCCACCCAAGCGTGCAACGAGTCCATGAAAAAGTAAGGTTTAAACCTGGGGTTATCGTAACCTGCCTTACCCAAATCCAAGGGAAAAACATTTTCCCATTGTTCCCCTCCATTGATGGTACGAAGCACACCACGATTAGTCATGGCCCAACCGGTTGTCTCATTAATCATATGGATAGAGTTCAATATGATCTTTGACTGCGTATCCTGCAATACGTGGGCCGAGACCTGACTGGCACTTTCAGAACAATTGGGATCTGTATACCGAAAAACGACTCCTACATCTTTCTCTTTTGTTTCATCATACCAATAGACCGTAAGCATTTCCTTTTCTTTATCAAGGTGTGTATCTCTCTCCTTATTCGTAGGAATGACAACTTTGGAGCAATCAGCGGTTAAATCTTGGACTTTCGTGATATTAGGTTCGTCTGGGGAGTTAGTCTCGTTGTCTTGACTGGGTTTTGTTTGTTTTGGTTTATTATTATCCGCTGTAAGTGATTCGTTTTGGTTAACGGGGGCTTCTGATGTCATATCATCCGTTTTACTGCAACCACTTAGGATTACTAACAAGCATAAAAACATGATCATGATATATTTGCATTTCATCTGAAAGCCTCCTTTTTTGTTACAATCCAAAGCGATCGACTTCAATAAATTGGTTCATATTCAAATCAAAAATCCATTGGGTTCCATCTTTAGCCATAAGCTTCTATTCAAACCATCAATCCATGCATTCGCCGCAATCCGGAACAGAAAGGTGCGGGTTATCTCCCTGTCCGGATGCCGCTCATGCCAGCGAAATGCTTTGATTAACGTTTCCTGCAGCAAGTCCTCAGCGTCCCATTGGGAGCAGGTCTTGATATAGCAGTATCGTTTTAATGCCGCTTGATTAGACATGAAGGTTTCTAGAAAGGCCCCTCGCACGCCACTATTTGCTGCTGCCATTAGGGTTTGTTTCGAAATCTTTGCTTGTGCTCATAGTATGGCGACGAAGGAAGCTCCTCTACGATGCTGAGCCCGTTGCCATCCGGATCATAACAATCGAAGAACTTGATTGAATTTTCCTCATGAAGCTCGCCAACCTCTACGCCCTTTTCCTGCAACACTCTACGTGAAGCAAGAATATCAAATGATTCAAAGTTAAAATAGCATATCCGGTAGGAACCTGCATCGAAGTCAACTGGCTGTTTCCTTTCTACCTTCCATAGGTTTACAATGGTTTCAGCTCCAGGGAACTTCAGGCCTGTACACCAATTATCCTGTGCAATGACCTCCAACCCGAATACGTTCAAATACCATTCCGTCGAACGCTTCATGTCTGTTACGGGAATAAATATACCGCTAACTTTTGCTACGATTTTTTCCAAGTTGCTTCCTCCTAGTCTCTTTTTTAACTTCTCCCCTAATCTGAACCTCCCTGTTATATAAAACGACCATTTTCAATTCGAAGATATGGCCTCTAATTTTTTTCGTGTTTATTTCTGCGTTATTCTGCCCGTCCCTCGCAACAACGACCGCCGATCCATGAGTCTGATGGGTAAATCACTTCTTAAAACAAACCAGCTTCATCTCCGTCATGTGCTCTACCGCATATTTCACGCCTTCTCGCCCGACGCCGCTTTCCTTCACGCCTCCATACGGCATGTGGTCGACGCGAAACGTAGGAATATCGTTAATCATCACGCCGCCGACCTCCAGAGCTTCCGCAGCAGCAAGCGCGGTACGGATATTTTCCGTGTATATGCCCGCCTGAAGTCCGTACCTGGAGCGGTTGACCTCACGAACCCCTTCTTCCATCGAACCGACCCTATTAATCATAACAACCGGGGCAAAGGCTTCCCTGCACGAAACACTGCACAAAGGATCAACATTGAGCAGCACCGTCGGATACACGATATTGCCTTCCCTCCGGTTACCGGCAGCCACCGAAGCGCCACGCTTTACCGCCTCCCCGATCCATTGCATCGTCCGATCCGCATCGCCGGAACTGATCAATGCCGACACGTCGGTTTCGGCACTCAGCGGATCGCCAATTTTCAACGTTTCCGCATGCGCGGCGAACTTCATCACAAACTCATCGTAGAGCCGTTCATGCACATAAATACGCTGTATTGAAATACAAACCTGCCCCGAATACGAAAATGCCCCCGTCACCGCCCTGCTTGCCATCGAATCGACATCGACGCCTTGATCGATGATGAGCGCCGAATTCGAACCCAATTCCAACGTGACCTTCTTCAAACCTGCCTTATTGCGGATCGCCGCTCCAATTTCCGGACTCCCTGTGAACGTTACCGCTTTCACGCGATCATCCGTCACCAGCCGGTCCCCGATCACGCTTCCGCTGCCCGTGACCACGTTCAGCGCACCGTCGGGAAGACCCGCCTGCTTCAGAAGCTCCGCCAAGAACAATGCGGATAACGGCGTTTGCCCGGCCGGCTTCAACACGACCGTATTTCCCGCGGCGATAGCGGGACCGACCTTGTGCGCGACCAAATTCATCGGAAAGTTGAACGGCGTAATGGCGGCAACGACTCCAAGAGGCTGACGCAACGTATACGCTACCCGGTCCTCTCCTCCGGGAGCGGCATCCATCGGAATCGTTTCGCCATGAATCCGCCTCGCCTCCTCCGCGGAAAATTTATAAGTCATGACCGTTCTTTCGACTTCAAGCCTTGCCGTCTTTAACGGTTTGGCCGCTTCGAGCGCAATCAGACGCGCGGCCTCGTCCGACTTCTCCCGGATCAAAGCCGACAGCCGCTCCAATATCGTAGCCCGTTCATGCGCCGGCAAACGCGCCATGACCGGCCTTGCCTGGTCCGCCGCCTGAATTGCGCGGTCGACTTCGGCGGCACCCGCAACCGCGATTTCGGCGATTTGTTCGCCGCTGTACGGCGAAAATAAAGGGCGATAGCCGTCCGCAGCGACCCATCCCCCATCAATAAACAACTGCTTCTTCATGTCGCCAAACTCCCTCCGGTGCAAGTTCTGACCGCTTGTTCGAGCACGTCCAAGCCTTCGGCCAGCTGATCGTCAGTAATGACAAGCGGGCTCAGGATGCGGATAACGTTGCCGTACAAACCCGCCCCCATCACGATTACACCACGCCGATGCGCTTCCTGCAATACACGGGCGGTCAATTCTTTATCCGGTTCTTTCGACTCCGGGTACTTAACGAGCTCGATCGCGCTCATCGCGCCCAACGTGCGCACGTCGCCGATCCGGCCGATGTCCTGGCGCAGCAGGACAAACCGTTCGCTCACCGCAGCCCCGATCGATGCCGCACGCTCCGCTAGCCGTTCCTCCTCTATCATCTCTATCACTTGCAATGCGGCGACGCAGCCGAGCGGACTTCCCCCGTAGGTGCCCCCGATTTCGCCGACACCGGGCGCTTCCATCATTTCAGCGTGTCCGGTTACGGCGCTGATCGGAAGTCCCGCGGCGATCGATTTGGACATCGTCATGAGATCCGGTATAACTCCAAAGTGCTCCATTGCGAACATTTTGCCCGTCCGGCCGAATCCCGTCTGCACTTCGTCCGCTATAAACACGATACCGTATTTCTCGCACAACGCCTTCACCCCTTGCACAAACCCGACCGACGGTATGACGAAGCCGCCTTCCCCTTGCACCGGTTCCATAATGACGGCGGCCACTTCCTCGCCCGGTACCTCGGCCAGAAAGAAATCCTCGAACCTGGACAACATTTGATCGTCAACATCATCCGGCGTCATCCCCGACTGCGCCCGGTAGTAGTAAGGATACGGGAGCCTGTAAGTTTCCGGGGCAAACGGTCCGAACCCGTGCTTATACGGCTTCACTTTGCTGGTCAACGACATCGCCATGTAGGTTCTGCCGTGAAACCCGCGTTCGAACGAGATCACGGCTCTGCGTCCCGTATATTTTCTCGCGATTTTTACCGCATTCTCTACAGCCTCCGCGCCGCTGTTAAGGAAGAACGTCTTTTTCTTATGACTGCCCGGTGTGATCCGATTCAACTTTTCCGCCAACGCAACATAAGGCTCGTACATGACGACGTGAAAGCACGGATGCAGATATAGATCCAGCTGCTGTTTCAGCGCCTCCACCACTTTCGGCGGACAATGGCCGGCATTCAACGAACCGATCGCTCCGGCTAAATCAATGAACGTGTTCCCGTCGACATCGGTAAGTAATGCCCCCTCCCCTTTGGCCGCGAATGTAGGAACCGTATTGAACGGACCTCTAGGGATATGCTCCATGCGCCGCTCAAGCAGCTGCCGCGCCAGCGGCCCCGGCAATTCTGTCTTCATATCGATATATTTCTTCCGGTTACGGTTATGCCCCATGGCACGTTCACTCCATTCCGCACCAATGAATCAAGGTCAATGCGATAATTTCCGCAGCCTCAAACATACGGTCCAACTCAATGTATTCATTAGGATAGTGCGCCACTTGCGTCACGCCCGGACCGAAAACAACGCACGGTGTGCCTCCCGCCTCCGATAGCAGCCCTCCGTCCGTCCCCCATGGCGACGCTTCAATGACCGGCTCGCATGACAGCGCCTCCCTGTATTGATCCGCCAAAATCCGCAAGAGCTCGTGCTCCGGATCCATGCTGCCCGGGATCCACCTCGCGCCGAACCATTCAACCGCAACCGGATGCGCTTCGAACCATGGATCCTTATCCTTCAACCGCTCCATCCACCCGATCATTTCCACCTTGGCATGCTCAAGCTTTTCCTCGGGAGCGACGCCCATTCTTCCCTCGAGCTTCACGGTGTCCGGAACGGACGAAGGCCAATTCCCTCCTTCAATGACGCCGATATTGATCGGAATCGGGATCGGGTTGCGCGCGTACAGAGGATCGGTGATCCCGGCGTTCCTCCGATCCTCAAGCTCTCGTATATGCTGTATTACGAGCATACTCTTCTCGATGGCGCTCACCCCCTCGTACCGGGTCCCGCCGTGGGCGGACCGCCCCTTGACCTCAATGCGGAACCACATGGAGCCTTGCTGCTTCGGAAATATCCGCATGTTGGTAGGCTCCGGAATAAGCGCGGCGTCTGCTTTGAAGCCCCGCAAAACAGCCGCAAGCGTTCCGGCACCGCCGCTTTCTTCTTCGATGACGCTTTGGAAGATGACATCGCCCCTAAGCCGGATTCCAAGCTCCCGAATCGCCTGCACCGCAAGCAGCATCGACACGATGCCGCCCTTCATATCCGTCGCGCCGCGTCCGAACAGCTTCCCGTCCTCCACCTTGCCGCTGAACGGATCGACGCTCCATTGCTCGCGTTCGCCTTCCGGCACGACATCGATATGCCCGTTTAAGATGATCGAGCGCCCCCGTCCCGATCCTCTCATTACTCCGACGACATTGGGGCTGCCTGAAAAACTGCTTCTCGGCGAATAAAAATACGGGTGATCCTTCAATTCGCCGCCATCCGGCTCCCACAGCTCCACATCCAGCTTCAGCTCGCGCAGCTTGCCGGCAATAACGGCCTGCGCCCCTTTTTCATAGCCCTGAATGGTCGGGATGCGCACAAGACGCTGCAGCATTAACGTTCCTTCCTCGCGATGCTGCCGCATCCACTCCCGGATTTCATGCTTCAATGGAGAAACCCCCTTTTGCTCGTACTAAGCATCAATTCGCGGACAACCTTCGGTTGCCTCGTTTTTCAAGGAATGAACTCAATGTTTTCCGGTATGTTCAAAGAAGCTTCCGTATGCCGCACTACATCCTCAACGGTATAAGGAGACATGATTTCTTTCAAAATGAGCCCGTCATCCGTCACCTCCAGCACAGCCATGTCCGTAATGATGATGTCGACGCACTCCAGAGCCGTCAGCGGCAGCTCGCACTGACGCTTGATCTTCGGTTTGCCCTGCGGGCTGACATGGTTCATGAGCACGATCACTTTCTTCGCCTTCTGCGCGAGCTCCATCGCGCCCCCGATTCCGGAGACTCGCCTGCCCGGGACGATCCAGTTGGCCAAATCGCCTCGCTCGCTCACCTCCAGCGCCCCAAGTATCGTCATATCAATATACCCGCGGCGGATCATAGCGAAGGCGACCGAGCTGTCGCAATAGGAGGCTCCGTCGATCACGGTTATGGGGAATCCGCCCGCATTGCACAAAAACGGATCCTCTTCCCCCGGCACCGGACTCGGCCCCGCGCCCAATATTCCGTTCTCGGCGTGAAATACGACATGAATGCCCTCGGGGATAAAGTCCGCGACCTTTGTCGGCATACCGATTCCAAGATTGACGACCATGCCGTCCTTCAATTCCCGGGCGGCCCGCTTCGCTATTCGGCCGCGGCTTTCTTCTCCCACGCCCATACCCAATTCACCCCTTTGCCCGGTACGACCATATCCACGAATACCCCCGGCGTTATAATGCATTCAGGGTCCAGTTCGCCCAACGGAACGATCTCATCCGCTTCCGCGATTGTAATTTCGCCAGCCATGGCGACCAACGGATTGAAATTTCTGCCGCTCTTGTCGTAAACGAGATTTCCGAACGGATCGGCCCGCTTCGCGTGAACAACGGCGACGTCGGCCGTCAGCGCCGGCTCGATCAAATACGTCGTACCGCCGACGACCGCCGTCGCTCTCCCCTCTTCCATAATGGTTCCGACACCGACATCGACCAATATCCCTCCAAGTCCGACGCCGCCCGCGCGGATTTTTTCCGCCAACGTTCCTTGAGGATAAAACACGACCTCCATCGTTCCATTCTCCATGCGCCGCCCGGCGTTCGGGTTGGAGCCGATGTGCGAGACGATCATCTTCTTAACCCTCCCCGCGGTGACCAACCTACCGATTCCGATGTCGGGAAATCCCGCATCGTTGCCGATCGCTATTAGATCTTTAACCCCTTTCTCCAAAATGCCCTGCACAATCGCAGGAGGCGTCCCCACCCCGCCGAATCCGCCGTACATGAGAGAGCAGCCGTCCGTAATAACCGCGAGCGCTTCATCCAAGGTTCTGATCTTGTTCATCCGCGTTCCTCCGTTCCGTCTGCCGAATCTCAAGCGCCGCTTCCCGAATCGTTTCTTCCAAAATGCGCGCCAGCACGTCGATTTCTTCCACGGTTATAACTAATGGAGGCGCTACGATAACGGCATCTCCGGCTCCGTCCACCCCGCCTGCGGCCGGATAAAGCAGAAGGCCTTTGCCAAACGCCTTATCAACGATCAGCGACGTAACTCCACGCCCGGCCGGGAACGGGAGCTTGCTGTCCCGGTCCGAAACAAACTCTATCGCCAACAGCATCCCTTTCCCGCGCACATCTCCGATAATGCCGTACCGGTCCGGCGCAAACGTTCCAGCAAATACTTTCCTCTCTCCTCGGCCGCCTCCGCCAAACGATGCTTCTCCATATACTCCAACACGGCCAGGGCGATGGCCGCCGATTGAGGGTTCGCGCTGTACGTATGCCCGGACATGACGATTTTCGAGCCGTGCAAGATCGGTTCCATTACATGATCTTTCACGAGCGCCGCCGCGATCGGCGTATAGCCGGCGCTCATCCCTTTCCCGAGAACGGTAATATCCGGTTCGACGCCCCAATGCTCCATCGCGAGCATCGCTCCGGTACGTGCAATGCCGGTCATCACTTCATCGGCAATAAGCAATATTTCATGGCGTTCGCAGATGTCCTTAATCCTCCGGAAATAACCGTCGGGCGGCACTACGGCTCCGCCGGCGGCGCCGACGACCGGTTCCGCGATAAACGCGGCGATATGCTCCGCTCCGATCCGCTTGACGGCCGTCTCCAAATCATCTGCGCAAAGCATGCCGCATTCGGGGTATATTTTGCCGAATGGACATCTGTAGCAGTAACAAGGCGCCACCACAGGAAATTCTTCCAACAGCGGGATGAAGCGCCTTCTTCTGGCAACGTGGCCAGACATGGACAAGGCGCCCAAAGTAATCCCATGGTAGCTCATCCGCCGGGAAAGCACTTTCACTTTGCCGGGACGGCCCTTCTCCTGCCAATGCTGTATCGCCACCTTCATCGCGGTCTCGGCCGCCTCTGACCCGCTGTTCACGAAGAACGCCCAGCCGTCGTTTCCCGGCGACAGATCGCTTAGCTTCTTCGCCAACCGCTCTGCCGGTTCACTCGTGAATTGGGAGCGGTACACGAAGGAAACCTTGTTCGCTTGCTCGAGCATCGCATCGATGATTTCCCGAACCCCGTGCCCGATACTCGCCGTCACCGCTCCCGAGCAAGCGTCGATATACGATTTTCCTTGATCATCGTACAAGTAAATGCCTTTCCCGTACTTGACGGAAGGATAATGGCGGCCCAATTCCGGCTTGATCAGATGCTCCCGACTCATGGCACACACCCCGCTTATCTATATGTGTACGATGTATAACAAGCAAACTTGATGCCAAAATTGCCCTGGCGGTTCCGACATTCGAACCAACCGTTGGCTCGGCACTAAATTGGTGCAAACTTTTTGGCGGTTTTATCAATATTTTGCGGCGTGCATGCCGGTTCTGCCTTCAAATGAATACACTTTGGGAGATGGCACCGATTTTGCAGGTAAGTTTATTGAGTTACATGGGAAAAGGAGGAATCGGGATGCCGAAAGATGATCCGTACTACATCCATCGGGTTGAGAGCGGAAACGACTGCACAGTGCAATACTGTCTTGATTTCTTTAACAAAAGATTGCGCGTGGACGATTACCGGGGAGACGCCCGTTCCGTCTTGAAGCGGGCTTCCGAAATCGCCATCGACAATGCACTGACCAAAGTGTTTATAAAATCCCGCGAACAAGATTGGCAATCGTTCCTGTCGTCAGGCTGCATGCTGGAAGGGATATATAAAGGATATTTTAACGGACACGATGCGTACTGTATGGCGATTTATTTTTCTTTGGAACGCCGGACCAGCGATTATTGGATGGAGGAGGATCAAATACTCGGGCAAGTGCTCGCCCTTCCGCCGAAACCGGATCGTCCGCGGCTGCCCGAAGGGTGCTCGCTCCGCATCGCTGCGGAGAACGATGCCCGGCCGCTTGCCGCCTTATACGCGCAAACCTTCCGGACATATCCGACCCCAATGGATGATTCCCGCTATATTGAACAAGCGGTACGGGAAGGAACGATTTTTTATGTCATCGAGGCGGACGGTCGGCCGGTCAGCGCGGCTTCCGCGGAAATCAACGCGATGTACCGTAATGCAGAAATAACCGATTGTGCGACCGTCCCCGCTTACCGAAACAAAGGACTAATGAGATTGCTCGTTCATGCGTTGGAAAATGAATTGAACCGGAGGGGTATCCTCTGCGCATACTCATTGACCAGAGCGCTCTCTTTCGGAATGAACGCCGTGTTTTTCCGGATGGGGTACCGGTATTGCGGCCGGCTCACGAAAAATTGCGATATTTACGATAAATTCGAGGATATGAATTTGTGGGTCAAACAATTTTAGGAACTACAATTGTTTTCTTTGCGCGGAGGAACCGATGCCGAGTTGTTCGCGATATTTCGCAACGGTACGACGCGAGATCCGAATGCCGTCCTTCGCCAGCAAATCGGCCAACTGTTGATCCGAGTAAGGCTTCCGGCAATCTTCTTGATGAATCCGTTCCTTGAGTCTCTCCTTTACGCTGATGGAGGACGCCGTTTCTCCCGCGTCTGTATCCAAACCCGATGGAAAGAAGAACGCTAGCTCGAACAGTCCCCACGGCGTTTGCGCATATTTGCCGGCAGTTGCGCGGCTTACCGTGGATTCATGCAGGCCGACTTTCTCCGCGATCCGCCTTAAGGTTAAAGGTTTGAGACGGGAAACGCCATGTTCAAGAAATTCGATCTGCTCCACCGCAATCGCCTCGATTACGCGAAACAGCGTGGGCCTTCGTTGCTCGACACACCTCTTGAAGAACGCCGCAGCATTAATTTTTTCTTGAAGAAACCTGCGCGCCTCTTGATTTCTCCCGCTTTCCCTCAGCATTTGCTGGTAGGCCGCATTCACCGAGAGTCGGGGAGCCGCAGCGTCCGCAATACGAACCTCTAATCGTTCCCCCGTTAACTCTATCGACACATCCGGAACGATATATTTGATTTCCCCCGGATGAAACGACGCGCCTGGCCGGGGGTTCAACCGCTTGATCACATTAACGGCGTCCCGAATTTGTTCGGGAAGCACCTTCAGTTGCGCCGCCAACTTATGGATACGGTTATTGGCGATATCCTCCAAGTGACTATCGATTAATACGGGTACAAGAGGAGGGCAGTCCGGTATCCGTCCGGCCTGAATAGACAAGCATTCCTTCAAATTTCTCGCCGCAACGCCCGCAGGGTCAAATCCTTGCAGAACCGATAACGCCTGTTCCGCGAGCGCGGGATCGGCACGAAGCGTATTGGCGATTTCGTCCAAGCTCGGTTCCAAATACCCGTTGCGGTCCAAATTGCCGATCATGTATCGAATCAGCTTACGGATCGGAAGCGAAATTTCTTTAATGAAATGCAGTTGTTCCGTCAAATGCCGTTCAAGCGAGACTTCGTTCGATACTGCAAGGGTAAGAGGATCATAGTCATTATCGCGAGCCTCACCGGTCCCGGTCCAGGACCACCGGTCGTCGCCGTCATATTCCAGCGCAGGATTGTCGTCAAGCTCCTGCTTGATATATTCCCATAACTCGGGAGTGGACAATTGGAGAATTTTGACCGCCTGACGCAGCTGCGGCGTGAGATGCATTCGCGCGGATTGCTCTTGAAGCATTCCATACCCGAGGCTCATGGCGGATCACCCTTTGCAGCGTTATGTAATCATTATACGCGGTAAATTCGGCACGTTTCCGGTTTTCGGGATTTAACCTGCCAACCAAAATCATATTACCCGTCAACTTCTTTCGCTCACTCTCCCCGTTGCTCAGAAATTTATCACGCTGCCCCGGCACATTAACCGAAACTTCGTTCTTCCTCTCTCCCTGTCACTCAGGTAACCCCAGTCTCTCAACGTTCTTGCCCAACAATCGGTCCAACACTCAACTCAACACTATCGTTTGAAGGTTTCCGGATATTTTCTTGTTCAAAACTTATGGATCTTGTTCCGGTGAAAAAGTTTTCTGAGCAAAAGGAAGAGTGACAGAACGAATATTTCAAGCATAGCGACGGGAGAACGGGGAAAGATGTAACTTAACCCATAAGTTTGCCGCATTGGCAAGCTTATGCTTCCAATTCACCATGGCAAACTTAAGCTTCTAAAACAAAAAAAGCACTTTAATATCAAGGACTTCGACAAAATTCCATAACCATTTTCTTACCATGCTTATTGAACAAAGTCTCCGTTAGCTTAATTTCCATACTTATCAGTTCTTACAGGAATACCATGTTCTTTAGGATGATTAAAATAATCTTCATAAGTCAACGAACTGACTACTTCAAATGTTTTAGTATCTGGATTATATTCAAAAACGACAAGTTGTTCCCAACCACTCCCATGTCCTGTATCAATAACTCCAACTCTATTAGGTGCAATTTGCACTACCCTCCCACCTTGGTTATTAACATGTACATTTGGTGTTGGTGATTGAACATATTCCTTATTATTCAATTTAAATGCTATTACAATCAAACAAGCTAAAATTCCAATTAATATAGCTTTCGTGAAATTATCTTTTGTCATTTTTACCAACCTCTTTTCCTTTACCTGCTCGATAGCTGAGCGAAATCCTTCGGCAACCTTGTGGTTTGGTTATTTAGTTCTTGTTCTCCGTTAGTGGAACAAAAAATGAAAACGGAAGCAAACGCCCGCTATTCCATTATCAATACTACGCCTAACGTTATAAGGACAACACCAATTACAATAAATAATGCCTTTATAGTCCACCAGGGTAGCCTTCGTATAATCTTTCCGATAATTGGAAATATTATTGACTCCATTAGTCCTAAATTACCTTCTCTAAATCCTTTTTCATAGTCCTGTTTTTCGTGTTCCTTTTTATTGTATAAAAACAAACAACACGATGTCATCAGTCACTCGCTTATGCAAAACCGATTGAATTCTATCGCCATACCGTCGATACCGCTGGTGTCTTGACAATGGATAAATCCTTGATATAGTTTCTACTATTTGTTAAGATTTTATTATCGAATTCTGCATACAAGTAAAAATGACTGTATTACATTTAACGGTTATTATGACGGGTGCTGTAACTCTTACCAAAATACCAATGTTAATTTTAATATTGGAAAGGAAGAATTATCATGTCAAATGAAATGTATTCATTTATTGGGGGATCTACAGGTCCGTGGAAGATTGTGTCCATCAACAGCGTGACAGGAAAAGCTATGGAACCCATCGACCGATTGGAAATAGTCAATGAATTTATTACTTCATCGAAGGCGGAAACCAAGTGGGTACTGCACGGTACAACAAGTAATTTGCGGTATACCACACGTCAGGAGAAAGAACAATTGGATGCGAAATCACCTCCGTTGGGTAGGAAGGGCGATACATGCGCCGCCTTGATTCCGATCAAAAAGTCTAAAGCTTGGTGGGAGCTTGCACAAGACGAAAGACGTACAATATTTGAAGCACAATCTGAACATATCAAGATAGGATTAAAATACTTACCGGCCATTGCGCGCAGACTGCACCACTCCCATGATCTTGTTGGAGAACCATTTGATTTTCTTACCTGGTTTGAATATTCGCCCGCCCATTCGGATGAGTTTGAAGAGTTAGTATCTATTCTTCGAAAATCTCCGGAATGGAAGTACGTAGATAGAGAAGTGGATATTAGGCTAGTCCTAGATAAACCTTCCATCGACCCAAATCAGCCGATTAAAGTAAACATCAAAAGTCTTTGATTCATAGGCCCGTGACAACGGGGTCCACTACGATAGCCCAATCAATTCTATGCCCACAACGTCGAGAAAATCGCGTCCTAAGTTACCAGATTACGAGAATGGAGGACATAACTTATTCCTCAAAAAATCGTGTCTTGACAATGGGGAGCATTACAAAGTTCTAGCCACGGGTTAAAAGAAAAGGATTACGTGCTTTTGATTATCAAGGGGATGAAACAAATATATCGAAATTAATCGAGTTTGTATCCGCAGAATGGCTGCCGGCAGTTATACTCGCCCGCTGGTTCACATAATCACTTCATCTTACCATAAGAGGTTTCTCCTTCAGTATTTTGCTTATTGTACTATCCTGCCATTTAGCTTAATGAAATAAGGAGCAGTTGCCGCGGCAAACTACTCCTTTAATTTGTTGGAACTATCGTTCTCCGTCGTTTAGCAAATTGGTTTTTTTGTTTTTCCATTTTTAAATTATTTGTTAGAGTGTTACGTGCGATCCAAAAAAGAGTTCGAATGACGCAAAGTAAGGTAATATCTTAAAGTTTGATTAATTTATTTTCTCATCGAATATCCTAATCATCTAGTCCCTTTCCGTTGAGAATATGCGGAAAATATTTTTCAACCCTTGACTCTCGAGTTTTGGATTGTTTGGGTGCAGAAAAATGAAGAATGTACGCTCTTTGCCGTCCCGGCGTCAATGCTTCAAAAGCAGTTTTTAAGTCAGGGATTTCAACGAATTTATTTTGTAATTCTTCAGGAATTATGTATTCCGTATTCTTTTTATAGTTCACTTGCAAACCGGCTTTTTCAACTTCAATGGCTTCATCGATATAAGTTTTCAAGATAAGCTGCATCTCATCTATCTCTTGAACATTGGTGAACCGAATCTGGCGCGCCGCCTGCACATTCTCCGTTTGTTGGACGAGGATCCCATGGGGATCTTTTAACAAGGCACCTTTGTGAAACAGAAGCGCGCAGTATTCTTTAAAACCATGTATTAAAACGATGTTTTTATTGTCAAACGTGTAACAAGGATGCATCCACTTAAACTCTTCGGTCAACTCGCAGTCAAGAACGATATTTCTCAACAGCTCGAATTCTTCCTTCCACTTTTTAGCCTTGCTAAAAAATGGATCAATCTTAGGATTCCTTTCACCTTTTGTCATCAAGGTACACCCCTTCTCTAATCGTTGGTGCAAGTTAGGTCATAGGA
This sequence comes from Paenibacillus alkalitolerans, assembly GCF_016482785.1. Classification (GTDB taxonomy): domain Bacteria; phylum Bacillota; class Bacilli; order Paenibacillales; family YIM-B00363; genus Paenibacillus_AE; species Paenibacillus_AE alkalitolerans. The sequence goes on from NZ_JAEMXM010000006.1 coordinate 187,269, forward strand.
TTCGGCATTTCGTCAACAAACAGGATTAGAACCGCAACGGCGAGCATAAGAGTGATGAAGGCCGGCAGCGATTTGACAGCGGGTTCTTTAACCCGAAAATGCGAAAGGCACGCCAGCACCATCGTAATACCGATCCAAACACCTGCCCATGCGGCCATCCTCGGGTACCAGTACCCAATGACCAGCCCAGCGCAGCCGATCAATTGGACGATGCCGGTGACGACGCGGAACCACTGAGGCAGTTGGATCGTTTGAAACAGTTCGACCTGATGTTTTTGTCCTACGATTTTGCTTACGCCCATATAGGACATCCAGACGAGCAGCCAACTTTGAATCACAATCGAAACGATTTGCATGGGATTCACCGCCAGTTTGAAGTTATCATTCTTCTTCCTCTAATAGTTTGTTCAAGCGCAACATATTCGTACTCCAGAAATTGCTGTAGAAAGCCACCCAATCTTGAATTTTCTCTGAGTGGGGAAGCGTTTAGATCGCGTTTCTCTGCCGCCAGCATCGTGATGCCAATCCAAACGCCTGCCCATGCCGCTGCTGCCGGATACCAGTATCCGATGACAAGACCGGCTGCCCCGGCTAGTTTAGACCAACACCTTTTCAAGCTCGCCGCACCATTTACTCCAGCCATACTTAGCGCCTTCGAGTGCTTGAGCGTTTGAGATTCCGGTTTGTTCGAGATGAAGGTTAACCTTTCCGTTCCCTAACTCCTGTAGCGTCCAGGTGACCATGTGCTTCTCCCCTCCGCTGGCCCAGGTATAGGACACCCGGTTTGGTGCGTCCACGATAAGCACTTCGCCGTCAATAATTCCATCCCACCATTCGGTCGGCTGAGTGCGAAACTGAAAACGATGTCCTACGACGGGCTTAAAATCATTATCCATCGCCTGACCGGTGTGGATGTTGGCCACCCACTTGGCAAGCTTGCTTGAATCGGTTAAGGTGGACCAAAGCTTCTCGATCGATGTCGTGAATTGAAAATCCATAGATAACGTTAAACTCATTCTTCTTCCTCCTCTAATAGTTGTTTCAAGCGCAACATATTCGTACTCCAGAATTTGCTGTAGAAAGCCACCCAATCTTGAATTTCTCTGAGTGGAGAGGCGTTTAACCTAAATCGCGTTTCTCTGCCGACTTTTCGGTCAAGTACCAGTCCGGCCTGTTTAAGGATTGTCAAATGCTTGGATACCGCTGTACGGCCCATTGGGAATTGTGCCGTTAATTCATGAAGCGGCAGCTCCTCTGCCTCCGCTAACAGACGAATCAGTCGGCGCCTAGTCGGATCTGCAATCGCGTCAAACACATCACGCAACGGGTTGTTTCCGTTCACAACACCCTCTCCTAAATATCTTTTTCAGTAGCAGACATCTACTTGTGTACGAAGGGACCGCCGTTAATTTCACCACCTCCTTAAAGCTTGCGGCTCTTCGGGCGCAATGCCCACGAGGCGATATTTAGTGCAGCATGAGCGATGGCTCCAAGCACTTTCCAAATCCCGAGAATGGTCAAAACGTATAATGGGAAACCAAGATTCGTCACTAACTCGAGGTTTCCCCCATATTGCATCAGTTGCCCGATACCACTCATCATAACAGCTGCAGCGAGTAGTAATGTGACTGACCAATAAGCAATCATTTTTCCTCGGGGCTGGATTTGTACTATCGCGGTTGTTTCCGTACCAAAGATCGTACTCGTTTTGTTTCCTCCTCATAATTGTTGATTCAAATGAACTATTTACTTGCTCAAAACTTTCCAAATGACTAGTTCCCAATTGGACACCATATGGTGACAATTTGATTATAGGTCACCATTTGGTGTCCTGTCAACAACATTTTTAAACTCCGCATGAAAACGTCAGTTAGCAATGTGTGACAACATTTTATGCCATTTGGCTCTTTGACTAAATGTTAAAAAGCCTCGGCGCGATAATGCCGAAGCTTCTTGATCATGACTCAGTTTTGGTGGGCGACAGGACTGCTTGATTAATCTCGTTCGGTTCTAGATAACTGCCCGCTTAATGAGGATTGTATTTTATAAGTTTCAGTTCTCTGAAACTTCATTTTTTTGAAGTGAAATGTAATGCTCCCCCACCTTTATCATTTGCTCCAGAATGGGTTCCAGGCTTAGCATGTTGCAGGATTCCTAACTCTCCTGGGAGCTTCAAGAATATATACTGTATCCCTTTTGAAAATATCGCTTTACTCCGTGCACATTTTATCCTTCAAACAGAAGGTACGGATGGAAATCCAATGCAAATCCCAGGCCACACTTAAACGAAGTAGCGATTAACCATGCCGTATTTTGGATATTCCCGATAACCGATGAAATTACGGATTAGGTCGATCATTCGTTTTGTTTCTTTGGCTTTTTGTTCACCATCCGGTAATTGCTTCAATCGATCAACAGGGTGAGTTTCCGTCAGAAAGAGGGCTTTACAAGAATCCTCTCTTTATGAAAGGAACAATTGGATTGTTATGTAAAACTGCCAAATCGTATCGTTGAGCGAAAGGCCGCCACGCAACAGCCCATACGTTACTTAACTAATGTCACCCGTTAGAGCTCAATGATCTAGTCTTGATATATGGTACGTTTCTCCGCCTGTCTGATCTTGTGATGTACTCCCGAACTAGAGCAAATGAACCGCTTATTTACTTTCGTTACCGCGTCTTTACTGCTTCAGCAACCTCATAACAAAACCAGTCTGCATCGATATAACCCTGTTCACTCTCACGGTTATAGCAGTATAACCCGATCCGATCTCCCCTGTAATTCCCCCATCCCAGCTGATAGACTCCTCCAAAGCTTGTGAAATGCGCCCCATCGACGCTATATTCGAATCGGTTAATTCCGTCTATGTTCCACACAGATCTTAACCAAAGGGTGGAAACCGATAATTGCGGGCCCAATTCAATCATACCCATATTGTTATACTTCAGAACCCTTGTCCCCTTCTGCTGTTGAACGCCAATCGTGCAATAGGTTTGTGCAAAATGGCAAAGACCCGCTTCTTGATCGTCAACCATGCCGCTTAAATCTATTTTTACGGTTGCAGTATTGTGAACGGTTCTAAACGCTCTTTGTGAAATTGTGTTGCATACGGTAAAAAAATTGTCCTTCTCGATGGGTCGGCATGCGTACAGACGCAAATAGCCGGGCCGTTCCGTTAACGACCATTTGCCGGCTTTCGGCTGATGATTCCATTCCCACTGCGGCTCAAGTACCGATCTCTCAAAATCGTCGTTTGTTGAAAGAACCGTCGCGGGATACCCGTTTATCGGCTTCCTGCCTCCCCATACCATCTCCCCAATTCCGTCGCCGTCCGTATCGTTTCCGATTATCGGCCATCCGTCAACCCACGTTACGGGCAGCAAGTGAAGCGTTCTCCCTTCGTAATACCCGCCTGTTCCTTGATGAGTAATAAAATACCACTCCCCGGAGGCCGTCTGAACAAGTCCGCCTTGATTAGGCTCTCGGTCTACTTCCATGCCGTGGGTATGGATAAGCTCCTTTTCCTCATAGGGCCCATAGATATGCTTCGACCTTAACATCATGACGACTCTAACGTCCTTGCCTTCCTCACAGCGAACCTCACTGTGAAAAAAATAGTAATATCCGTCGATTTTGTAGAGCTTATTTGCTTCGCTCCCTTTGTACTGATGGATAATCTTATCGCTGTCATGCAGCAGCTCTTTGCCATCTTCACTTAGTTTAAACAGATGGATATTATAGTTATCGGCAAAATTAGTGGCAACCAAGTAGCCTTGTCCGTCATCGTCCCAAAACGAACAACAGTCGTCCCAGCCGCTAACCTCCCAAACTTGATGAAGTGGCTCCCAAGGCCCCGCCGGCTCAACAGACGTACTCATAAACAGTCCTTCGTCGGGTGTAAAAAAATAAACCCAGTATTTTCCCTTGTGGAATCGGATCGAGCCTGCCCAGACTCCTCTGCCATAACGGTTCATTCGATCATAATTATACTCCGAGCCGATGCTTGTCAAATCTTTAACAACGTGCCCTATCATTCTCCAACTAACAAGATCTTTGGAATGCAACACCGCCATCCCTGGGGAGCAATGCAAAGTAGAAGAGATACAGTAGTAATCCTCACCGACTCTAATAACATCCGGATCGCTATAATCCCCCGGCAAAACAGGATTGACATAGGTGCCGTCTCTTTGGTCTCCCCAAAATCCCCGCTTCGATAATACCTCGTAGCCATCCTTCATTTCGGCGTTATCCTCTCGTTCTGTAAGTTAAGTTCCAACAACATTATTTTAAGCTACCGATCGCCTCCTAGAAAAGCAAAGAATCTTGTGAAGCTAATATACTATCGAACTAGGTGAACAAAGGCAGCCAAACGAGCTGTCTGGCTGCCGTCATAACATTATTCAGCTATCGTATCCGTTAGCGGAGCGTTAGTCGAATTCAAATATCCGAAAATCAGGGTTTGTTTACAGGGAATCTTAACACCGTTTTCAACTTTGACGGTTCAGTCTTACGGGGATCCGACAAATAAATTTCCCGATGAATTTTGCTTGAACGGATAAATCCATGTTCAGTACAAAATGCTTCCATTCGTGCAAAACTTTCCGGCTCATTGTCAAAGCTTCCAATATGCATCATTTGACAGCTCAATCCATCTTCCACATGCTCGAACCGAACTTTCTCAAGGAACGGATTTTGTTTTTTCTTTTTCGTCTGTTCCAAAAATCGCTCGAACCTTTCTTCAGTCAAAAAATCGGGTTGGCGTATCATTATCGTATACTTAAAATTGTTTTTGTCTGTCGCGGGTTTTGACCGATCAAGCAAGTCCCATTCGCCCTCAAGTGGAAAAACCGTATATTCATAATATCCAACGGGTACATCTTCACTTTTGTAGGACATTCGCACCGCATAACTCATGCTGTACAAAGCTTCTGTTGCCTTGGCGAATTCCTCGCCATTAGGGTCCCCAGATCCACTGACCATAAAAAATGGCATCCTCGGCACCACCACAATTTCCGGCACCGTTTTTGGCATATAGAGTTGCTTATAATCTTTTTTATAATCTACCTTTTTGCTCAAAGCAGGTATCTCCTTGATTGAATATATATATAAGCCGATATTTCCTCTGCGTCAACTTCATGATGTCATTTAGTGTCATCATTCACCTATGATCATTTTATAATATACGCCAACCAGAATAGATTTTCCTTTATTTAGTATGTAAAAAGCAGTTTCTTGCCCAAGAATTGCCCCCTTGAATTACTTGGGAATTGCGATAAACTGCCCGATAGTTCAGCAGGCTGCCGTTGATGTTGGCAGCCTGCTCATGAAGCTCTTGTTTCCGTTAGTGTATTATTAAGGTTAGCGCAATCCTACCGCCTGCCTTGATTATTATAGGATATTGCTCCACCTTCAATGAGTGCTTTAAATCCGCCATTATAGTAGGGCATTAATTGGTCTGCCTCATCAATATCCACCCACTCAGAAGCAAGTACGATGAACCCGACAAAGCTTAATGACTCTTGTCCCGAGGGGATACTAGCAGGACAAGACCGCCTAATCCGGGGAGCAGACCGTGCCTGCTCGGACGGTTGCGGAACAATCTCCAATCGAAAGTGCTGTCCATATTGGTATGGTGGATACTAGCAAGCCGGTAATGGCCGAGGATAAATATTGGGCGCCGCCAATCACCATCCCTTGACCTCCGGCGATAAGCAGAACTCCGACGAGCGCTGCGTTCGCTCTTTGCTTGTCCGTTCGACGGACTTGAGTCGATGCTCGCGACAAGCGTGCCACAGCAGTAATGTCGCACCGCAGATGACGAAGCGGAAACCGGTCAAGTACGGAGGAATTACAGTGATGACTTTTAAGGCAAGAAAGACCGAGCCCCAAAGCAGCCATAACGAGACGAGCGCCGCAGCAAAGCGCCTTTTAGCATTCAATCGTGTCGCCATCGTCAGGTACGATGATTCGAGCAGCAAGCCCTTTCGCTTCAACGAAATTTTTGAGCTCGCGTCTGGATAAGAAGCAATGATTGACAGCCTCCATATGGGACACAATAATCGTAGCTTGCGGCGCCGCCAATTGCGTCCGCACAATGTCTTCCTTGCCCATCGTGATAGGGTCGCCTTGCAGGAATTGCGCGGCGCCGCCGTTTACGACGATGATATCGGGACGATTCTCGCGGATCGCTTCATCGACCTCGTCGCACCATATCGTATCGCCGGCGATATATAATGTCTTCTCGTCGGGATGACGGAAGACAATGCCTGATACCTGGCCCATCAATCGTCCGATCTCGTCTGTGCCGTGTCGGCCTCTTGTCCGGGTCAATTGAACATCGCCCACATGGGGTACCCGCTCTATCGGTTGTACGTTGCGAAAACCGTCCGTCCGGACCGTCTCGGCATCCTCGTCCGACTGCACAATGATACTTGCATCCTTGGGCAGCGCGCTGATCGCAGCAGTGTCGAAGTGGTCGGGGTGCAGATGAGTGACGATGACCGCATCGGCCCGAATTAACTCCTCCACCGCAACCGGCAATTCGACTGTCGGATTGTTAACTTGATTGGCCGTATTAGGCACGGGTGGATAGTCTCCCTTCGCTCCTAAATACGGATCGATCAAAAAATGTACGCCACCGTACTCCAGTGCTATGGTGGCATTTCGTATTTGTGATATCTTCATGATGTCGCATCCCTCCCTTTCATTATCCTCACAGTTAGGATAATATTTTAGCCAAGGGCGCGTACATAACAATTTTCAAGAATTTCGGCCCTATGACTTGAATGTTGAAAGAGGTTGTTATGGGTGCTGGACGATACTGATAAACGAATAATAGAAGAGCTTTCCAAGGACGGTCGGATAACGATGAAGAAGCTGGGAGAGAAGGTGCATCTGAGCGGACAAGCGACAGCCAACCGGGTATTGAAGTTGGAGGAAGACGGTGTCATTGAAGGCTACACCGTTCAGGTGAATCATTCCAAAGCGGGCTACACCGTCCATGCGTTTATTACCATTTTTACGAAGAGCTACGATCATCAGCCGTTCTTGTCGTTTGTAGAACGTCAGCGCCCGTTGGTGGCGAACAATTACAAAATTAGCGGAGAGGGCTGCTACCTGATGGAGTGCAGATTCCCGTCTAATAAGGAACTGGATCGCTTCCTCGTCGAGTTAAATCACTACACCAACTACAAGTTGTCCGTTGTCATTAGCAAAAGCTGAAAGCTTGTGAAAATCGGGAACGTCACACAGGTGGAGTGCTTCATTGTCGCTGCGGTCAGACGCGGTACTAGCGACAAGTTAACTAAAACTACCGGGTGACCGTGTCGATCGTCACCGACTCCGACGGCAGGCTTGTCCGCACCCGGGTCGACTCCTGCCGAATGACGCTCATGATAAGGCTGGCTCTCGGTTCCATCCTCATAAGAAACGGTGAGATATAACCCGTTGTCATAACAAAACTCGATTTCCTTGATTTGTCGCTTATGACAAACCGCTTGAATGGATTGACTGTGCAGATGGAATCGGCCCTTGGTTCGCTTTTGTATCTTAAAATGCTTTTCATTCCCAAAATGGTGTACCTGTAAATAAAAAGTCTTCCCCATTTGCATACCTGCCAAATTCACGAGACGCAGACTTTTGCACATCCGTCGGTAGCCAGTTGTTCGCGTCAAGCAGACCGAGAGCGTTCATCATCACTATTAGCCGTAAAGCAATAAATAATCCTTCTAATTGTGCCACATAATCATTCGGTAGCGGAAAGTGCTTTCCATACCAATCAATGTATTGCTGTCTGGCATTGGGGTGAATAAAAAAAAATGTGATGGCCAAGTCAGTGAGAAAAAAACCGAATCCACATGCGCCAAAGTCAATGGGATTTGCAACCCCATCTACAAACACGATATTGGGAGGAACGATATCACCGTGCAATACGCCCCAAGTCATCTTATTTTTAGGGAGTGTGTCGAACAGGGCTATCGCTCTCTCCCCAGCGACACTTAATATATGAACATCATGTTCATCTAAAACTCCTTCCCATACCCGCTGTTTGAGCATGTCCAGAGCGAGCCGTATGCGTGCACTATTAATCGTTGGACGGACAAAAGATGAAGGGGGCTGCCACTTACTGGCATGATGGTGCAAAGCTGCGGTCATTTCAGCGGATCGTGGCGGTCGGCCGCCTCAAAGATGTTTATTCCGCTCTCGTATCCGTCAAACGTATCGGAGAACCCACTCTTTTATTTGAGATGCAACAATGGTTACATCAGTATCCGTTGTATCAATAGTAGGCATAGGTGGGTTATAGTCCTTATCGGCAATTTCAAGCAATCTCTTTGCAAAGTTTTTGTGGTCTTGAATCATTTCATCTGACCAATTTCTTCCACGTAAGCGTTTCTCACGAGTTTCTTCATCACAGTGTAGGTTTAGGTAATACACATGCTTATCTGCGTAGTTCCTTGACGACAATTTTAACTATTCTCCCGTTAGCGGAGAAGGCCACCGATCCATGCACTCGACAACCTTGCCTTTGTGTTTATTGAGCTCTTGTACCCGTTTGCTTAATAAGCTTCTTTTAAATAATCTGATTTTACCATTCCGTAAAACACTAAATCTTCGTAGATCCCCCACTTCAATACATGCTGAGGCAAAGTGCCTTCTTCTTTCATACCGATTTTTCTCATTACTTTATATGACCCAGGATTTTTTGTCATTGAAGCGGCAAAAAAGCGATTTAAGTCTAAATTTTCAAATCCAAATTGAACGATCCTGCGAGCAGCCTCTGTTGCAAATCCTTGTCCCCAAAACGGTTGACCTACCCAGTAAGCAAGTTCAGCACGTTTATGCTTTTGAGATACTCCCATGCTCATATTGCCAATCAATGATCCATCTTCTTTTTTTATCATGGCAAAGGCATAATTGTCCCCTTTTTCTGAGGATTGACGAACTTTTTCAATCCATTGTTCCGCTGCCCCATCTGGGTAAGGATGAGGAATTGCTAAAGTTGTACGTGCTACTTCTTCATTACCAGCTAGTTGTTGAACCATTTTTGCGTCAGATAGCTCAAAAAACCGAAGCAATAAACGAGTTGTTTCAAATTGAAGCGCCATGTTTTGACCTCCATTTAAAGTCATCATGAAAATCTGATGTCAGCGATTTTACCGGCTTCCACAAAACCTATGTTTTTGTAGATCTTATTTGAATTCGGATTTTTTAAATCTGCATACAACATTGGAACCAAGCCATTTTGGCCTAATATCAAACATAATTCAACTACTAATGCACTTGCATACCCCTTCTTACGTAAAAATAGTGGGGTAAATACAGCATTTATTCGTCCGTGTCTTGGAGATCGATGCGCAATATTAGCCATCGAGACAGGAACCCCATCTACTAACCACAGATATAAATTACCTGTTTCAACAGCATTCTCTGCAGCTGATCTTTTACTTGTCCGATCAACTGAGACTCCATATGCTCCTTCAGAAAATCCAGCCATAAACTGAGCGACTGTCTCAACGTCCTGTTTCATGGCTTGATGTACCTCTCCTCTAACATTCAATGGCTTATTGACTTTAGGACAAAAATAAGATTCCATTGTCATGTAAGTCTGATACTTAAGATGTTTTACCTTTGAGTATTCCTCTGCAAAGTTTTCTACCGTATGAGGCTCCCCGGATACTCCAGGTAAAGTATGGTCTTTTAAATGTTCGACTAACTGCAGAATCATGAATTTCTTTTGATCACTGGTTACATCCCTTGAAATCCATAACCAGCCATTGTGTCCTTGTGATTGAGCAAAGATCATTCTCCCATCAGGTGTTTTGAGACATGTTGAACTTTCTGATTCTGTAATACGATGTACCAAATTGTACTGAACTTCATCACTCATGAACTGACGCTGTCCTAAAGCAATATCGTTCTGAACAAGGTTTTCAAACATACTTTCCCTCCTCAAATAAGTGTCTGAACGCAAAAAACTCCGTCCCACTTGGGACGGAGTTGCTCCGCGTTACCACCCTGGTTGGTGTAGAAAAAATACACCCTCCTTTGCCATCATCCATCAATGATGCTCCTTTGTAACGGTAGGATTCCGGGTCCGCTTACTTTAGTTTCGGAGACCTGCTCTGAGGTGATTTTTCGAATCCCGTTACTGACTGCTTCGCACCGATCAGCAGCTCTCTGTACAGTACACTGAGATCTAATTGTCCTCTTCGTAGCATTTTCACATAAATTTTCCTCCAGTCTATAATTTTTAGAATTTTCCGTCAAGAGTTAACTGTGAATAATTGTCACTAAAGTACCCGTTAGTTCAATCCGTCCTGGTAACCGATATTGAGTTACTCCTTGTTCCTTGCACCTATGAAACGGACTCCCCGGTAAGCAGCGCATCACGAAAACGCCGGATGTCTCGGACCGGGGGCAGACCAAACATACGGGCATATTCGCGACTAAAATGTGAGGGACTTTCGTAGCCGACTTGAAACGCAGCCTCGGCCGCTTCTATCGTTTCGGTGAGGAGCAGCCGGCGCGCCTCTTGCAGCCTGATCTGTTTTTGGTATTGTATCGGGCTCAATCCCGTTACTTCCTTGAAGTAATTATACAAGGACGAGGCACTCATGCGAGCCTCCTTTGCTAATTCATCAACATGCAGAGGCAATGCGAAGTCGCGGTTAAGCCGCTCAATCACCTTTGCGATCCGCTGTGCATGGCTGCCGATTAATCCAAACTGCTTAAGGGCAGCATTTTGTTCATCCTGAAGAACCCGGTAAATGATCTCGCGGATTGCATAAGGCGCAAGCACCGGAATGTCTTGCGGCGCCTCCAGCAACTTGACAAGTCGCAGCACGGCATCGTGAAGCGTGCCGTTCATTCGGCTTATCACCAGGCCGCGTCCGGATTCGCGTTTGGTTCTTACGGCGTGTTCGGATGCTTGAATGACATCGAGAATCTGGTTCATATCAAATTTTAATTGAAGGCTTAAATACGGCGCCTCCTGCGAAGCCTCCACGACTTGCCCTGTAATCGGCAAATGCACGGATGCTGTTAGATAGCTGTCTGGATCGTACTGGTAACTCTCTTGCCCCATCATGACAACCTTTGAGCCCTGCGAGACGATACAAAGAGAGGGCTCATAGACGGAATAGACCGGTTCGGATATCCGGGACGCGCGAATAAAGCGCAAGGCGGGAATCGCCGTCTCATGTATACCGTCCTGTTTCGCGAATCGCTCAATCACCTGCACCAATTCTCCCCTCCGCTTTACGGACCTTTCATCCATTCTTCTCGCCTCCCAGTTTTTCGATCTCATTACCTTAACAATATGATCTTTTGGAGGATTAGGCAATAGCAGCGTATCATCCGGCTACCGTCTTGCCTTCGAGCGGCGCCATAATTGATTTGTATCTAGCGGTCAGTCTGGAGGTGACGACATGCCAATCAAAATCCTGCTTCTTGTCATACTGCTTAGCACCATGACACTGCAGTCCTGTCAAGATGAGCCGTTAATCCGAGATTCGAACGCGAAAGGAGAAGGTAAGATGAACAACAGAAACGAAGATCCGCATCCCTATGTCGGCATGTGGGTGACGAAAGATGGTTATATCCGGCATGAGCTGCTGCCGAACGGTCGATACGACGAAGCACGCGGCAATCGCAAGAGCGCCTATCAGGGCTATTATACTATCGAAGGCGATCATATCGAATATGTGGATGACACGGGGTTCACGGCCGACGGCGATTTTCGGGACGGGGTACTCTACCATGCGGGCATGGTGCTCTATCGGGAAGAGTAGCGGCGCGGCAACTTTTTACTGTGTATCAATGGAGTCTGTTATGTGAAAAAAAAAGGAGATGTACAATGTCTGCTATTAACGGAAAAGTTGTTGTCATTACGGGAGCAAGCAGCGGGATAGGTGAAGCGACGGCGCGGTTACTCGCAAGCCAAGGCGCTCATGTCGTCATTGGCGCCAGACGCTTGGAGAGACTGGAAGCTCTGGCATCCGCCATTCGTGCAGAAGGCGGTTCGGCGGAGTATCAACAGTTGGACGTGACGGTACTTGATCAGATGGAGGCGATCATCCGCTTGGCGCAGGGCAGGTTTGGACGTCTCGATGTAGTACTAAGCAATGCTGGCGTGATGCCGCTCTCGCCCTTGGAAGCCTTGAAGATCGATGAATGGAACCGCATGATCGACGTCAATATCCGCGGTGTTCTACATGGCATTGCCGCTGGGCTTCCCCTCATGAAAGAACAAGGATTCGGCCACTTTATCAACGTGGCTTCCATCGGTGCCTATGCGGTGTCTCCGACAGCGGCGGTATACTGCGCTACCAAATACGCCGTTCGAGCGATCACCGAAGGTTTGCGGCAAGAGGCTGGGCGCGATATCCGCGTGACGCTCGTTTCGCCGGGCGTGACAGAGTCCGAGCTCGCTGAAAGCATCACTGACGACAAGGCTAGGCAACTGATGAAAGAGTATCGGCGTGATGCTATTCCGGCGTCCGCCATAGCCCGTGCGATAGCTTATGCCATTGAGCAGCCGGCCGACGTCGATGTGAATGAACTCGTTGTCAGACCTACGGCTCAGCTGGCTTGAGGCGTACGAACGTTAGGAATATATTTCATATTCATTGAGTTACTTTTATTGATACCATCTAGTGAAAATGATCAATGAACAAAGGCAGCCGGCCAGATTGAGGAATGACCGGCTGCCTTTGTGTCAGCTTACATCGATTGAAACCAAGGAAAACTTAGTAATAAAATACCCGTGGAGACTACGTTATCCTGCGGCCGCCCGATTAATTTTCGCGGCGACCTCATGTGTGTTTTCTGCGCTATTGTACCCGATAGCGTAACGAAACTCACTGTGCATCGTTTTCCTTTTCATGTACAAACCCATGAATGCGAATTTGATTGCCTTCCAAATCCCATAAATAAAATTCATGATATATCCATGCTGGATTTTCTATTTCCCCGACTTTAACTCCTTTTTCAATCAAGTAACGGTGCGTCTGAAAGATGTCGTCACTCTGAAAGTCGAGCATAACACTTCTCGGCAGTTCATTTTTCTCATCCCCCATAAACAAGTCGCTTAGTGCCAGCCTCGTATTTTCATTAATTGGAAAGAAGTAGGCGAGTCCAATATTGTCTGAGGACTCAATTCCGAATATGTCCGAATACCATTCCACTGCTTTCGGTAAGTCTTTAACATACTGCCAAAGTGTTACTTTTCCGTTAATTGGTGAATTGGCGGTCAAAATATCGGTTTGAGTCACGTTTGTCTCCTCCTGATTTATAGAGTTTAGCTCACTATGTATTACCTTTAACGCATTAGGGACATTTTTCGGCCTGTACCCATCAAAATTCTTTCCATCATTTATTTTTTTTGCACTTTGATTCAAGAACTCACCTCCTATACAGGAAAGTATACCATCCATTAAAACGCCCCATATATGTCTTTTTTTATCAAATTCTACTGCCCGTTAGCAGAGCGAGACGACCGGAGCTTCAATAACCTGTTCGTATTCATATATGGGGTTTATTGCTTTACCAGCTTCTACATCTTCCTCAATATAATGATTGACAACTCTCGTGGTATGATGACGAATTTCTGCTGTAAAGCCATTTCCGCGCCAATACTAAAAATAGTCCTCTTCAATCAATGCTCTTTCAATGTACTCAAGAAATAGTATGACATCAATCTCAAAAGGCATCTCTATTTCTAAAAACGAATCAACGACTCCTAGGTACTGTATAAACAAGATTGTAGTCGCCGGAATAGTTTGCTGATCCCTTGTATTACAAAAAAACAAAGCTTGCCGACTAATGGCAAGCTTTTGATTCTAAATAAAGCTTATGGCAAACATATGTGTCAGTCCAAGTCATTGGCGATGATAATTTTGCCTAAATACCTGTTATTTCGGGCAATCTTATGACTCAAGAGCTGGCAACATTATGGAAAAAGTCACAAAAGAAGTAACCTGAGTGACGGACAGAGCGGGAGAACGAAAGCTTAGAAGAGAACTGGTTGAAAGAGTTGAGTGCCTATGAAAATCGCCCTTGACCGGCTAATCCGGAAGCACCAAAACCCCGTTACGGATTCGTTTGACGAAACGGTTCACCGATGTTCACATCCTTGTTCCAATTGAACGGGGGCCGGACCGATCACAGAACCGAACAGCACAAGGTCCTTCTGCATACGGGATTCTACCAGCAGACTTAATGTTGATGTAAACACGCCTTGATGTACGGCCGCAAAGAAAATACCGCTTATACAAATTGCCAACAGTCCCCGGTTCCATTTCCTTCTAAGACTTTGTTTTACGCCGTGCGGAAAATCGGAGACTGAGGCGGAAACGGCAATATGAGGCAAGCTTCGGAAATGAAACGGAAGAACAACCAGCATGACGAGACCAAGTGTAACCGATATCGTTCGAAATCCGAACGCTTCCGCCAAAATGCTGCCGCCCAACATTCCGAACATGCTGCCGAGCCGGAACCAGCCGTTGTATCCCGATCCACTTTCCGCGGTTTGACGATTCGGTCAACTCCGAAATTGCAAGCATCCCGCCAAGCCGGAACAAAGCCCAAGCGATACCCCACAAGCCTCGAAGCACAAGCCAAACGGCGAATCCGTTTACGAATCCGTACCCGATCGTGGCTCCGACAGCCAATATACAAGCAATAAGCAGCGACGCTCTGATTTGCAGCTTCCGAATTAATAAGGCTGTCAAAGGCCCGAGCGGCAGACGAACCAGCCGATTGAACGCCAACACCGCACCGACCTGCCATAAGGAATCCAATCCGGCCTCCCGGTAATGAAGCGGCAACACGATATACAGCATTGAATCGCCGATTAAACTTACTGCCGTCGCCAAGGAGATGACTCGAACCGAGCGGCCGGTCTGCATAGGTTACTTCCTGTCAACGAAACCGACGGCGTTCCGAAGCTTCCGCCTGAGTGCCTCTGCGTGCGATTAAGCAGCGTATGCCATTGAGGCTCGTACATTTCCCGGATTTCATGCACCATATACCCGTCAACCGCGCCGCCAAGCCACCGGGCGATTTCCGTCATCGGGACCGCCCCGTCTCCGATCGGCATATGCATGTCGCCGCGGCCCAGCGTATATAACTCATATTGATTTTTTTCGGTGGAAAAACACGGTCTTCCAAAATTATCGTGAACGTGCAAATGAACGACATACGGACGTATCGCATCGACTTCCGCCTGCAGATCGAGTTGATACATGTTCGACGCCAAGAAGGCATGCCCCGTGTCGAGCGTAATCCCGACGTTCGGATGGTTGATATGTCGCACTTGCTCCGCTAACACGCTGGGAATAACGGAATAGCAATAATCCGGACAATCCAGGTACGGCCGCATATTCTCCATTCCGATCCGTACGTTTAACCCGGTTGCCATTTCCCCTGCGTACTGCAGAAAAGAACGCTCTTCCGATAACAGCAGCTGCTTCTCTCTATCGTTATATAACGGCCACTGATCTTTATATAAAAAATGCTCCTCGCCTATGTACCGTCCTACATGATAAACCATCGTCGCCGCTTCCAACGCGCCGGATATCTCCAACGACGCAATGAAGCATTTGCGGTCGATTTCACGATCTGCGGAACGGAACAAGTTAATGTCGAACGGAGCGTGGGTCGTATACCGCAGCGAATATTGTTTCAAAACCTCGGCGTATGCGTTCAGGCGATGCCCGTCGATCTCGCCGTTGCGGATGATTTTCATACCTTGGATCGGCAGCTCGACGCTATCGAAACCGATTTCCTCGGCTTTCTCCAGTTTTTTCTTAAGAAGCTCGATATTGCCCACCGATTCGTTGGAGACGAGACTGATTCCTATCCCTCTGGATTGCATGCATACCACTCCTTCGTTAGTAAGCGGAAACAGCGTCAAATTGTTGGTACAGCATTTGGCAGACCGTTCTCCCACCGACCCAAACCCGGTCGATGACCGGTTGATCCCCATGGAGACCGACCATTAGCAAATCCGCCGATTTACCCGGTTCGACGGAACCGGTATGGCTGTCGATGCCGAGCGCCTTTGCAGGATTCAAAGTCACCATATTCACAGCCCAGTTCAGGTCATATCCGAGGCGGTGAAGCAGAAACACGGACTGAAGCATGGAAGGGGGGTAATAATCGGAGCAAAAAATATCGACGACGCCTTCCCTTACCGCTTCAAGAGCGGAAAGATTGTTGCTGTGGGATTTCCCCATCATTACGTTGGGAGCCCCCATAACAACGTGCATTCCGCGCCGTTTCGCTTCGACCGCCACGATCAAATCGACGGGAAATTCACTAATGGAAGCATTCCATTCACTCACGACATCCAGCTTCTCAATCGAATCGTCATCATGCGACGCAAGCGGAATGCCGTACCGGGCGGCAAGCTCGGACAGCATTAGAAGCTCGTCGAAGCTCGTCTTCGGTCTGCTCTTGCGTTCTTCAAAGATTTGCAGCACTTCATCCTCCGTCTTGTTTTGCCGCTCCATCACGAACCGTTTATGCACTTCAATATCGCGGTATTGCCCTTGTCCGGGCGTATGGTCCATGAAGGAGAGTTGATTGATCGCCTTGTCCCGCAGCAGCTGCTCGATGAACGGAACCGCGTTCCGGTTCGTAATTTCGAACCGGATGTGGATCCGGTTCCGGATGAGCCGCGGCTGCGTATTCATCCGGTGAATATCTTTAACGAATTGCATCACGCTCGAATTGCGGCGGGCGGCGTTCGACGCTCCGTCATCCCACATGCTCAATGAATGGTAGATCGTTGTTATTCCTTGCGCCGCAAGCTTTCGCTCCAATTCCACGAACGACCACTCAATAGGGAAGCGGCTTGCCGGTCGAGGCTGCATCTCATGTTCTATGGCATCGCTGTGCGTATCTATGATCCCGGGTATGATCCAGTAACCGGATGCATCCACATCGTTCGCTCCCCGCTGGACGTTTCCCGCTCGCGACACTTCCGTAATAACGCCATTATCAATGACAACCGTTCCGTTCTCGATTACGCCGCCAGGGGTCACAATTTTCCCGCCGTATATTTTCCATGTACCGTCCGGCATTCGCATTTCCCCCTCTCTCGATCTTAAAAGTTTGCGCTTGCGACGGTCTCCCGCTTCCATTCGCTCATGTCGAAAATATGATCCGCGATTTTGCCCATGACATCCCAATCGTGGAACACGCCGATCATCGTCGTTCCGTCTTCTTTCATCTCGCGCAATACCGTTAGGACGATCTCCTTCGACCTATCGTCGAGAGAGGCGGTGGGCTCATCCAATATGAGCAGTCTCGGCCGCGAGACGAACGCCCTTGCAAGATTCACGCGCTGCTGTTCGCCTCCGGAGAACGTGGCGGGGAACGCATCCCAAAGCTCTTTCGGAATCCGCAGCCTTGAGAGCATCTCCCTTGCTTTCGCGCGCGCTTCATCCATGCCGCAGCCTGTCGGTAGAAGCCGTTCGGCGATCACGTCTTGAGCGGACACTCTTGGAATTACTTTCAAGAACTGCGTCACATAACTAATCTCGTTTCGGCGAAGATGGATCAACCGGCGATCGTCCGTTTGCGCCAAATCTATGCGTCCGTAGAGCTCGGAGTCGTACAAGATGCTTCCGCTTGTCGGGAGATAACTGCGGTAGACGCATTTCAGAATGGAGGATTTGCCGATACCGCTCGGACCGGCGATGCCCATGAAGCAGCCTTTCGGGACATGGAAGGAGATATTATAGAAGGGATTCACTATCATCCGTTCGGTTAACGACAGCTCAAACGTTTTTGCTAAATTTTTGACGGTCAGCACCATCCTCGCCTCTTTCCCGTTTCATTATTTCCGTATCCTGAAGCGCCGTCACAGCAAGGAGTGCACCAGCAATTGAGAATAAGCGTTCTGCGGATCCTCGAGAATTTGATCTGTCAGCCCTTGCTCCACGATGGTGCCGTGCCGCATGACGATCGTCCGGTCCGCAAGCATGCGGATCACGCCTAAATCGTGAGACACGACGATCATTGCCACTTGCAATTCCCTTTGGATGCCGCGAATGAGGTCCAGCACTTTCGCTTGGACGGACAGGTCGAGACCGGTGGTCACTTCATCCAGTAACAGAATCGGCGGATTGTTCGCCAGCGCTTTCGAAATTTGCACCCGCTGCTGCATGCCTCCGCTGAACTGTTTCGGCGGCTCGTCCATCCTTGGAACCGGAATTTCTACTCGGCTCAACAGGTCGGAAGCGCGTTCGCGTATGCGTCCGACGTGGAAATGCCCGGCTGCAAACAGCTTTTCCGCTATATTTCCGCTTGAAGAGTACGACATTCTTAATCCCAGGTACGGATTTTGATACACCATGCCCATCAGATGATTGCGTATGTACCGTTTCTGCTGCGAAGATTCTTCGAAGACGTTCGTTTGGCCGTCCTTGTAAGTGGAAATAGTCATAGAACCGGAGGTAACTTCTTGGTCAAAGTAGAGGCACTTCACCAACGTGCTTTTGCCGGAACCGCTCTCTCCGACAACTCCCAAAATTTCGCCTGGATAAAGGTGGAAATCCAACGACCGGCAAGCCCATATCGTTTCGCAATACGTACAGCGCGAAGATGCGTCGCCGCTTTCCGGATGTTCGCATTGCCGGCAGCCGGGTCCGAACCGCTTGGTTAACCCGCTCACTTCAAGCAATTTCTGTTCCGAGTGCAACGTCATGCGGGTTCCCCCTTTTCCGATCCGGCCATCTTCTTGCAGTACCCCGTATCCGAGCATTGATACAACTGCCGGCCGGTCGCCTCGTCCGTCACTTCATCCAGGAACGTATGCGTGCTTCCGCAGCGGCGGCATGACTTGCCTGCAAACGATTCCCTCTTGAAGCGGTAATCTTCGAACTGCAGCGGGAGAACGTTCGTGTAAGGCGGAACGGCGTATATTTTCTTCTCCCTCCCGGCTCCGAATAAAGTCAAATGCTCCGCCCGGTGCAGCTTCTCGTTGTCCCAACGCGGAATCGGGCTCGGCGCCATGATGTACCGGTTGTGCACCGTCACGGGATAATCCGCGCCTAACGTTATGTCCCCCCACTTGACGATCCCTTCGTATAACGTCAGCCACATGGCGCTGTAATCCATCTCGGCATGTTGGCGTCTTGTCGCCTGCTCTCTTCGCTCGACCTTGCGCAGCGGCTCCGGTTGGGGAACCTGCAGCACGAGAATTTGTCCCTGCGCAAGCCGTTCCTCCGGAACCCTGTGACGGGATTGAATGACGCTCGCTTCCGCCGTATCTTCGGTTGTGGATATACCGCTTGTCTCTTCTATCAGACGGCGTATGCTGACGGCATTGACGCTGTCGTCATTGCCTTGGTCGATCACTTTCACCACATCGCTCTTGCCGATTAACGAAAGTGTCAGCTGCAGTCCGCCTGTGCCCCATCCCCGGCCGATGGGCAGCTCGCGCGATGCGAACGGCACTTGATACCCGGGAATCGCGACCGCTTTGAGAGACTTTCTGCGAATTTCCCGCTTCGAGCCTTCATCGAGAAACGCGAAATTATATGCCGCTGGTTTGAAGCTCGGACGCGTTCGCATTATATTGCCCCTCCTTCTTCTTCATCTCGAATCTTGATTGCGTGTCGCGTATTCGGTCCAATGCGGACTGGAACGTAATATAGTGCGGCAGCTTCAAGTGGGAGACGAAGCCGGCAGATTCGACGCTGTCGATATGAATAAGCACGAATTCTTCATCTTGAGCGGGCGCCAGGCCGCTTGTTTCAAGGCTGCGTTCAAGAATAGCCATGGCAATGGCCTTCAGCTCGTTCTGCCCGAAACAAAGACCGTAGCCGAGAAGAAATTGAACTTCTCCCGACTCTTTGTCCTGGGTGAACGAGTTAATCGATTCCACTTCCGTCAACAGAACCTCGCCGATGTAAATTCCTTCTGCGTCATCCGCTCCTTCTTCCAAGGGATACGGAATATGCACCGGAGCATACCCTACCCGAAGCTCTCCGATCGTCGGATGCACTGCGCCGTAACCGCGCATGCTGCTGTAGGCGAGCGCGGTCATCGCTCCGGTTTCCCCGCGGGAAAGCGTCTGCAGCCGTGCCGAACGGGGGGCGGGAAAGTTTAGCTTTTGCCGGGTAATATCGAACGGTTCGGCTTCGCCGGCGAATTCCGGCTTCCTCATCAATCCTTGTTCCCGCAGCAAATCCGCCACTTTGGCAAAGGTTAGCGAAACATGTTCTTCTACGCCGGAATGAGCCGTGTCCGTCGGCGCTTTCGCAGCAGCTTCCCCCAGAAAACGCTCCATAAAGCCGCGAATTTCATCCTCATTCTCCTCCTTGAGCGAAAATTTTAACAGCCGGTGCGTATAATCGACGGTCGGCCCGAGAAGCTGACCGCCGGGAATGTCCCTGAACGACGATGAAATGCGTCGAATAATCCGCATGTCCGAAGGTTCGACCGTTAAAGAGTAATGATTGCGCGGAAGCGTCGACCGGTATGCGCGAATAAGAAACGCCGCTTCCGATGGATCGCCTTCGGCCTGCTTTAATGCAAGCGCCGCGTATGCCGGAGCGTACATGCCCCCTTCGCTTAATATCCGGTCGACCAACAGCCGCATCTGCTTTTCAATCGCTTCCACCGGCAGTTCGACATTCGCGCCCTTCAACCGGTAATATTGCGTCAGTTGTTCGGCTTGGGCGATCGCCTCTTGCCCGCCCGTAACTGCTACGTATGCCATTACCGGTCAACCTCCTTGATTTTCGCGGTACGCGGAAGTGCGATGATGTCACCCTTCCCGGTAAACAGGAAAAGATCGATCCCGACCGGGTACTCCGCGTTCATTTTCTCCCGCTCCGCCAACCATTCCGGCGAAAGTCCGGAAATAATACAGTCCTTCTCCGTTTCGATTCCCGGTCCGCTCAATGTCAGCCTTCTTCCTCTTGCCGTTTCATCGCCCAGCGTCTCTACTTTGATAAAGAGCGTCGCGCCTAAATCGGGGGCTTCATGAGTTCCGCACTTTACATCCGCCGACAGCGCAATTATTTCTTCGGCGGACATATCGCCGTCCGCAAATACATAATCCGCTTTATTCAACGGTACCGCCGGGCTGAACGTCATGCGCCGGACATAATCAGACAACTCGGAGCTATCCTTCATCCGAACCGCATGACCGACTTCCCCGTCAAGCAAAGTAAGCGCAATTCCGGCAGCGGCTGGGCAAAAGCCGGCCGCAGACGCCGGATTCAAATTCAGGATGGCGGTCCGGATGTCCCGAACCGTTCCGGGATAAGCGATCGAATCCAAGAGCGCACGGTAGATGAACTGCGTTTCATGAACGCTTTCCATAAGATTCCTCCATCGTGTCGAAATTCACCTTCGTTCTCATAACCATGCTTTGCTTTTTCCGAAGCCTTGCGGCAATACGCTCTTCTTCTTGAAGCAATTCGGAAATCCACCCTTCGGTTGCCGGCAGCTTTGCATTCATTGCGGCGTCAACGACAGCCAGTTCATACGCTTTCTCCGCATCCTCGCCGATCAATGCGCCGAAACCGTGCGTTCCCTCTACGGCCACCGTGCACTCCGTAATAAGGACCTCCCCGATAAAGAACGGCTGCTGCGACACGGAATCTCTAGCTTTGCTCATCACAAGCGATTTCTCGGGAGCCCTTACAATGGAAACCGGATAACGGCTCTCGATTTCTCCGCATAGCTTTCGCAGCAGCTCCCGGTCACCTTCAATCAACACACGCGTGATTTGCGATCTGTTCAAATTCAAACCTTCCTTCGAATATGGATTTTCAAGCGATTGCTGAAAAACTCCACCGTGAACACCATAGCGAAGATGACCAATGCCACAAAGAATGCGGTATCGAATTCGTAAGCGCGCATCGCATTCGCAATTTCCCATCCGATGCCTCCCGCTCCGACGACCCCGAGGATGGACGACTCGCCGATGTCCACCTCCAGACGAAACACGCTCCATGCGAGAAACGAAGTGACCACACACGGCAGCACGCCTTGAAGCATGATTTGCAGCCACCCGGCTCCGGTGGCGCGCATCGCCTCAAGCACCCCTTCGTCGATCTCTTCGATCGATTGGGAAAACACTTTGATCAACATGCCCGCGGCATGCGTAAAGATGGCCAGAACGCCCGGCAGAGGCCCCATCCCGACGGCAACGATAAATATTAACGCCCATACCAAAGTGGGAATCGTTCGCAGAAACGACGCAAGGCCTTTAAACAACCATGCCGTACGAGGCGAGACGTTCTCCGCGGCAAGAAATGACAATATAAAAGCGAAAATAACGGCAAGCACGGTACCGACGATCGCAATTTGCAGCGATTCCAATGCGGCGGCCAGCACATGCTTCCATTCCGACGCGTTCGGAGGGAACATGTAGGAGAAAGACTGTATGAATTTCAACGTCCCGGCGAACAACAAGCTGTAATCGAAATTCAACTGGTAAAGACTGAATGCGAAGAAGAGGGCGCCGATCACGGCGGCCGCAACCAATACGGGATCCCGCTTCGGTTTGTCGGGCCATTGTCCGGCTTCGGCGTCCCTTGCGTTCAGATTGACGCCGCCGGCGCTATTCCGGCCGGCCTGAACCCATTCCGGACTCATATGATCCTCTCCCTTAATTTGCTTGTAATAAACTCGGTCATCAGGACCAGAACCATTACCATGATGATGGCCAAGCTCACCTCTTTGAATTGAAACAGCTTCAACCCTTTCTGAATGGCGAATCCGAGACCGCCGCCGCCGACCATTCCGATTAACGTCGAAGCCCGCACGTTTAATTCGAGCTTATACAACGACCATCCGATAAACCCGGGCATAAATTGCGGAAACACCGCTTGGCCGAGAATCTGAGTGTAAGACGCTCCCGTAGCCTTAAGCGCTTCCACTTGACCGATATCGATCTCTTCGAGAATTTCGGCGTATGCTCTTGTAAGCGTCCCGATGGCGGTAATAATGAGCGCCAGCGTGCCTACTAAAGTACCCAGCCCATACGCGGCAACAAGCAAAATGCCCCAAATTAAAGTCGGGATATTGCGAAGCACCGAGCACAATGCGCGAACCGCCACTTGCACCGAACGGAACGGACTCGTTGTCGCCGCGGCAAAGAAGGCAAGCACCATCGACAAAAGCGCTCCGACCACCATCGCCACAAAGCTGATATAGATCGTATCCAGAGCGGGACCGATCAATTGATTGAACCGGGAAAAATCAGGAGGCAGAAAATCGATGAATATAAACCGGAAAATTTCTTCGACCCCTGTAAACACGTCAACAAAGGAAAAATCGGTTTCCCACGCGGACCATGCCGTAATCGCAACGATTGCGATCACGATCATCCACGTCTGCCGTTTCTTCTGCCGAAGCAGCTCTTCGAGACGGTCTTCCGAACGGGTGCGCATGTCTTGAACGTTCCGCATTGCTCTCATCGTTGATACACCATCTCGATCACTTCATCGGTCAATTGCTCCGGAGGGCCGTCAAATACGACGGTTCCTTTGTGAATGCCTACAATTCGGGTGGCATATTTTTTGGCGACTTCGACTTGATGGAGATTCACAAGACAAGTAATGCCGTCTTCCGTGCAAATCGTGTACAAATGCTGCATGATCGATTCCGACGTGACCGGATCCAGGCTGGCGATCGGTTCGTCGGCCAATATAAGAGACGGTTTCTGGGAAAGCGCGCGGGCGATGCCGACTCTTTGCTGCTGGCCGCCGCTTAATTCATCGGCACGCTTGTAGGTTTGCTGCTGCAAGCCGAGACGCGCCAAAATTTGCTTCGCTTCCTCCATGTCCTTCTTCGAATACATCCCCAATGCCCCGATGACAGGGTTCATGTAGCCGAGACGACCGTGAAGCACATTCCGAAGAACGGTAACTCTTTGAATAAGATTAAAGCTTTGGAAAATCATGCCCACTTCGCGTCTTAATCTGCGAATATTTCCGCTTCCGGCTTTCGTGGCGTCGATACCGTTGAACACTACTACACCTTCAGTCGGCTCGACCAGCCGGTTGATGCAGCGAAGCAGGGTGCTTTTCCCTGCTCCGCTCGGTCCGATCACCGCGATGAATTCTCCGCGGTTCACGCTAAAATCAATCCCTTTCAACGCCGCGGTGCCGTCCGAATACACCTTCTTAAGATTGCGTATTTCGAGTATGGTTGACATAATAGACTTCACAACTTCCTTTCGTAATTTGTAACGTCCTTATTTCAACAACTCTTCGGGGCTCATATTCAACGCCTTGGCCGTATCCCGCACAACTTGATAGTCGTTATCCTCTACCGGAAAATACTGCTGCGTCCCTTCTTTGAAAAATTCAGAGTTTTGCTTGTGATATTCGAAGATAAACGCTTTGATCTCTTCCACCAAATCCGCCGGCAGATCGCTGCGGTAAGTGAGCGGGCTGCTCGGAATCGGGTCGGACTTGGCGATCACTTTGAAATCATCCTGTTTGATCAGCCCGGCGTCCACGACGCGCTGCACGCAACTGTCGCAAACGCCCGCACCGTCCGCAGTACCTTTGGCGATGGCCAATATCGATTTGTCATGACCGCCCGAGAAGGATACGTTGGAGAAATAGGTTTCCACTTCATCATTCGTAATTCCAAGCGTTTCGATAATTTTCGCCCGGGGGAACAAGTGTCCGGATGTGGACGCCGGATCCGCGAACAGGAACGTCTTGCCCTTCAAATCCTCGATCTTTTCCGCAGATGAATCCTTCGGCACAACGACCAAACTGTGATAATACGCGGCTTCCTTGCTTGTGGCCTTTACGGCGAGCGGCAACGCCCCGCTTCGTTCGTTGGCGATAATGTAAGAGAACGGCCCGAACGAAGCGATGTCGATTTTCTTCGTGCGCATTGCTTCAATGACCGCGGTATAGTCGTCGCCGACGAACAATTCGGTTTTAATGCCGAGGGCCGCCCCCAAATCGTCGACAAACTTTTGGTTGCCGCGCGACATCTTCCCTTCTTCCTCGCCCGGCAGGACGCCTAGACGAAGCACTTCGGGCCAGTCCGCTTTCGGATCTTCGGCCGCTTGCGCCGCGCTGGTTGTCGCCTCTTTCGTGCTGTTTGCAGTCATCTGAGTACCGCCGCCGCATGCCGTTATTACGACTAAACTCAAAACCATGAACAATCCCAAAACATGTTTCATCATGAAAAAACATCCCCCTATAAGGTTTATTGGAACTGATTAAAAATGAATGGACACCCGGCACAAATCTCCGCGATATTTAGCGGACGTGTACTCTACGAGCCGATTCCGTTTGTCTCTCATCAAGCTTTCAATATGCAGCAAATTTTGGTTCGGCGGGATTTGCAAATAACTCGCTTCAATCGCGTTAGGATACGTCGCTTGAAAAGTGGACCACATTCTTTCCAATCGCACGCCGTATTCGTGTTCCAAGACCGCATATAACGAATGCATCGGTTCGAGATATTGCAGCAGACCGGGGAAAATATCGACGGGCAGCCAAGTTACGTTCCAAGTGAGCGGAATCCGGTTGGCGTACCGAAGAATTTCCAATCGATAGACGAACGCGGTTTCCTGCAGCTGCAATGATTGCTTAATGTTATCCGGCGGGAGCATGACCTCCTTTCGCAGCAATTTCGCTTCAGGATTACAGCCTAACTGCTTCATAACCTCCGAAAACCGCATGGAAGCTGTGATCGTATATTGGATGTCGAGCGGTTTTTCACAAACGTAATGTCCTTTGCCTTGATGGGAGCGGATCACGCCGGTATTGACCAGCAAATCAATAGCTTGTCTTATGGTATAGCGGTTTTCGTGGAATCTTCTGCACAATTGGGCTTCCGAAGGAATTTTGTCCCCGACACGATATTTTCCGCTTTCAATTTCCCCCTGCAAGATGTCGGCAATTTCGATGAATTTCGGTATCGGATCGGCATTTTCCAATCTCTGGTACACAACTTTTCAACCTCCCGCTTGTACCGGCTTCTAAACAGAACGTAACTTGTCGACATCAGAGGATTGTCAACGCGAAGTGAACTTTCTATTAAAATTGTTAATATTTCAAAAAAAGAAGTCTCCCGACGGGGTCGAGAGACTGGAAAGGTTATTTATTCGGTTCGTATGCAAGAACGAAGTTAAGGAGTCTTTAAGCATTTGTGAAGAAGTCCGTTTCGGCTCCCCCATACCCCTTCCAAACTTCGTTCGCTCGCTCTCCCGCTCACTCAGGAATCCTTTTTCGAGCGACCGGTTGCATGTCTTAGTATCCCTGGACCTTCATATCTACCACCTGAATGAATGGGAGAGTGAGCGAACACTTTGGAAAGATTAGAGTGACCCCGCCGCTTTGACCATAAAAAGAATCTAGTGCCCCCGGCCGTCAGCCAACCTTAATACTTCTGGATAAAGCTTTCCAGCTCGTTGGCAAGGTTGAACAAATTCGCTCTATTTTCGAACTCGGCCCGATTTTCCGGCATCGGCAGCTGTTTGTGATATTCTCTTATTCTCTTAAGCTTCTCAATATAAGCGCCGGTGCCGGTGTCGGACAGCCGATGAATATTCCCGCTTATATCTTCCATAAACTCACCGATCCTCACGCCCTGCTCCAGCTTCGCATCGATCCGGGACACGATGGGGAGCATCCGTTCCAATACTTGAAATTGCTGCTGCTTCAGTTCGAAATAATAAAAAAACGGATTATCTTTCCGCGTCAAATTGTTCTCCACTTCCAGAATGGCCAAATTTCTCGCTTTTTTCAACAAATCCGATAGAGTCAGCATCTCCTTCCCGTCCCAAAGACCGTACCCTTCTTTCAAATACTTCGCGAGCTCATTCAAAACAACGGCCATATTACTGTCGATTTCTTGTTTGTACCGATTGATCTGCTTGTCTATTCCCGGCATATATAAATTGACGAGCAGCGCAATGCCTAGACCTATAAAGATAATCGCCGATTCGTTAATAAAAAATTGTATATTCACCGCTTCGTGCATATACGTATGCGTCATAATAACGGAGCTGCTCGCAATACCGCCTTGGATTTTATACTTCACGCAAATCGGAATGAATATCAAATACATAAGCAAAAATACCATCGCATGATAGCCGATGAAGCTGAATAACACGCTGGATAGCGCGAGGCCGATCAAACAAGCGTACAACCGGTCCAAGATGGCCGCGATCGATTCCTTACGAGTTTTCTGTATACACAGCAAAGTTAATATCCCAGCCGACGGGAAATATGATAATCCAAGCGATTGCGCTATCAAAATGGATACACTCACCCCGAAAGCCGTCTTGATCGTCCGAAATCCAATTTTCATAGCCAATCCCCCGATGTATTTTTATCACCCATTATATATGTCATGTTACTTTACGTAAATTGAGTGTATACTAATATGTTTGATTGTTTTGTGTCATTTTTTTTAACATTTAAATAACAACATTATGGATCAGCAAAAGAAGAACGGGAACCCTGATAAAGGAATCCCGTTCTTGAGAAGCTGAGCCGTATACAATCTATCATTTATGGCAATGTTTTGTTCATATCTCGTTGCCCCGTTGCCTATTTTCCCAGCATTTAAACTATCGATCGACGGTTATGGAGAATCTATGTTCATAACCTGCAGTCGGGAGAACACGATTTCAACATAGTTTTGCCATAAACTAAATTCCACAGCTGATTACCGCGAAAAAAGAGCAGCGAAGCAACAACTTATGAACAACATATTGCCATATTCAAGCAATAAGAAGCCCGGAAGTTCGCATCACCGCGAACACCGGGCTTCGTGCTTGACCGCTAGATCTGTTTGTATCGTTCCACCAGCTCGCGGAACCTCTCGGCTCGCAGGAAACATTCCGCCAGATACGCGGTTTCGTCCTCCAACCCGCTGCGGCGCAGCACGGATTCAAGCGTAATGCCGCCTTCATATCCGGATTTCGCGATCAAGCGGGCGATGCCGTCCCAGTCCACCGTTCCGGTAAACGGCACCCAGTGCAAGTCTCCGGTTCCGTCGTTATCCGTTAAGTGCACACTCAGCAGACGGTCGAGAAACATGTCCAAAAATCCGATGCTTTCCTCATGCCCTTGAAAGGCGCAGTTAGCATGCCCGGAATCGTAGCACAGCCCGAGGAAGTCCTTGTCATAGCGCTCAAACAACATGGTGAACTGTCGGACCTCAAGATCAAAATTCGTCTGCACCAAATTTTCGACGGCGATCTTGACGCCCTTCTTATGACAGTAAGGCTGAAGCTCGTCAAACGATGCAAACACTTGAGCAAACAGGCGATCCCAGCTTGGAGAATTCCGGAAAGCGACAGGAACCGGCATGTGCAGTACGATGACGCCGGCGCCGCAGTGCGCGGCCAGATCGATCCGGTTTTTGATCAAGTCGACCCCGGCTCTTCGCCTGTACTCGTCAAACGACATGTAATCTTTTCGGTCGCCTTTGCTGGCATGAACATCGTGCATGATCAAACCGTAGCGGGCAAGCCACCCGGCTATCTGTTCCATCTCCGATTCCGAATACATGTAGTCGCTATTCCAATCGTGGATCCACTGTATGCCGGAAAACCCCGCTTCCTTAATGCGCTTCAGAACGGAATCGGCATTGCCCGTATCGCTAATATAACTGGTGTTAAGAGCTATTTTCATTACTCGCCCGCCTTGAAGCGATCATACGCCGCTTGGTAAATTTTCATCATATTTTCCAAGCCCATTCGGTTCATCGTATTCACATATTCATCCCACTCGTTCTCGACGTTGCCCTGCATAATCCAAGATGCATGCTTCTTCTTGACATAAGCGTCGATGTCGGTGAAATACTTCATTCTCTCTTCATTTTCTTCTTCGGTAAAAAATAACGAAGGATAAATGTTCTCCACCAAATACGGTTGATACAGCTCATCGATATCTTTCTTCGTCAATGCGCCCGGTCCGCCCTCCACGCGAATTCTTTTCGCTTGTATTTCCTTTGTTCGTATAAAGACGGATTTCGAAGCCGGAGCCGTGGAATGTCTGAATTCGTTGGAGGTCATGCCTTCCGGAGCGGGAGTATTCTCAATGGTTCCGTCCGGATTCACCTTCAAATTGATCCCAACCGGACCTTCCACGGCCTGCAAACCGATCATCGGATCATAACTGTAATCGATCCAGCGCATCGTAATTTCCGGATACTTGTTGGCGGAAGTGATCGCGAATGCGCCTTTGCTCAACACTCCCGACGGGTATCGGTTCCAAAGCCGATGCCCTTCCGGCCCCTTTAACGGATGGAGCAGAACAAAATCATGCGGGTCCGATCCGAATACGTCAAGCGTATCCCATCCGCTGAACGCCCCGACGATGTTATCCTTGCTTTTAATCTTCGAGAAATACACGTTCTTGTCATGGGTAAGACTCTCCACGTCGATTAATCCTTCTTTGAAAAGCCGGTGAAAATATTGCAAGGCTTCCTTATACTCCGGCTGCACGGCGGAAAATACGGCCTTGTCTCCCCGCATGACGATATGATCCGGCGTATCCGTCAATCCGAACGACCCGAAGAAGGAGTAAATCCCGTAATTTTGATGGTGATGGAACGTGAACGGAATTTCGTCGGGCTTGCCGTTTCCGTTCATATCGTTTTCTTTGAACGCTTTCAACGTCTCGTAGAATTGTTCCGTCGTCTCCGGAATCGGCAGCTTCAATTGATCCAGCCACTTCTTGTTGATAAACAAAGCGTCGCGGGAATCAGGGTATTCCTCGTCGATCGTGGGCAGGGCGTAAATATGTCCGTCCGGGGCCGTGATCTCCTTCTTGAACTGCGGATTTTTCTCGAATATAGCCGTTAAGTTCGGCGCATATTGTTCGATCAATTGCTCCAGCGGAACGAACATTCCCTGCGTTCCGTATCTTAAAACCTCGTCGGTGCTCAGGATGTGATGCCCGTAAAATGCATCCGGCAATTCTCCACTGGCGAACAACAGATTTTTCTTCTCATTCCAGCTCGAATCCGGGTTCATGCTCCATTCGATATGTACATTCGTCTCTTTCTCAACCATTTCGAAGAACGGCAATCCGTCAAAATCTTTCGAAACCGATCCTTTGGCCGCGGCAAAGCGCAGGGTGATTTTCTCGTCAACGATCGGGTACCCCGTCGGATGAAATCCGCTTTCCTCCGCCGGCTTCGCTTCTTTATCCGGTTCGGTATTCTCATTATTGCTCGTTTCTCCGGCGGTCCCGTTCGGCGCTTCACCGGAGGTGCCGCACGCAGATAACATCAAAGTAAGCAATAGAATCAGTACAAGTACAACGTTCCGTCGGTTTCCCATCGACATATCCGTCACCTTCACCTCTATCATTTGTTTTTCTATCCCGTTACCCTTTTAAAGAGCCGATCATTACGCCTTTCACGAAATACTTCTGCACAAACGGGTACAATACGAGAACAGGCAGGCTCGCCACCACGATGACCCCGTATTTCATCACTTCCGCCACCCGCTGCTGCTGAGACGAAGAAACTAAATCATCGACCATATTTTCGGACATTTGACTGGATATCAAAATGTTCCGAAGCACAATTTGAAGCGGATGCAGCGCATCGTCGTTTAAATAAATCAAAGCCTGGAAGTATGAATTCCAGTGGCCCACCGCGCTGAACAACGTAATGACCGCCACGATCGGCAGCGATAGAGGGAGCACGATGCGAAGAAAAAATCTCGTATTCGAACATCCGTCGACTACAGCCGCTTCCAATAGCTCCTTCGGAATAGTGCTTTGAAAAAACGTCCTCGTGATGATGAGATGAAAGGCCGAGACGGCATTGGGCACGACCATTGCCCAAATCGTGTCGACCATCCCCAAGCTTTTGACCAGCAAGTAGGTCGGGATAATCCCTCCGCTGAAAAACATCGTAAACACAATCAAGAACGTGAAGAAGTTTCTTCCGAACAAATCCGCTCTTGACAGCGCATACCCGCCGGTAAGGGTTAACACGACATTGATGGCCGTACCGAGAACGGTGTAAAAAATCGTATTGCGGTACCCGAGCCAAATCGTATCGTCATTAAATATTCGTCTGTAGCCTTCCAATGTCGTCTCTTTCGGATAAAACCAGAGCTGTCCGGCGTTGACCAGATCCGGATTGCTGACGGACGAGATGATGACGAAGTATAGCGGATACAGCACGGCGATCAACAATACGGTCAGCAGCGAGTAATTGAACACATCGAACATGTTGTCCGCACGGCTTCGGCCTCCAACCAACGCCTCTCCTCCTCTACCATAAGCTTGTATGCTTCGTTTTCTTGGCTAACAGGTTTACCAGAACGAGCAGCACGAAGTTTACCACCGCATTGAACAGCCCGATTGCGGAGGAATAGCTGTATTGCGCGCCGAGCAGTCCCGCCTTGTACACATAGGTTTGAATAACCTCCGATGAATCGATGTTCAAGGAATTTTGCATGAGATACACCTTCTCGAACCCGACGACCATAAAACTGCCGATATTGAGAATCAGCAAAATGACGACGGTCGGCATAATGCTTGGAAAGTCGATATGCCGGATCCGGTCCCATTTGTTAGCCCCGTCCACTACGGCAGCCTCATGCAAATCCGGAGAAACGGCCGATAAAGCGGCCAAATATATAATTGCCGACCAGCCGATATTTTGCCAGACTCCGGAAAACACGAATATCGTTTTAAACCACTCGGGACTGGCCATGAAGAAGATTGGCTCGCCCCCAAACAATGAGATCGCCTGGTTGATCAATCCGCTGCGCGGCGACAAAAATAGATTGAGCATTCCAACAACGACGACGATCGAGATGAAGTGCGGCGCATATGTGACGGTTTGCACCAATTTCTTGAAGCGTTGAACGGTCACTTGATTCAACGACAGCGCTAGAATAATAGGAGCGGGAAAGGCGATAAGCAGTTCGTATAAACTCAATTCCAATGTGTTCCGCAAAATGACCCAAAATTGAAACGAGTTGAAAAACCGCTCGAAATGTTCGAATCCGACCCACGGACTTCCGGTAATGCCTTTCACCGCGATAAAGTCTTTAAACGCGATTTGGATCCCGTAGATAGGCACATAGTGAAATACAATAAAGTATAAGACAGTCGGCAGCAGCAAAAGATACAGCTCATAGTTGTGCAGCATTTTCTTTGCGTAACGGTTATTTGCTATTTCAACACCCCTCCCGCCGGTTTGATTTTGTGCCGCCCATCGCAGCTCGATGACGCTCTGATTGTATTAGAATCCGTCGGGACGTGTATATATGCTCTTGTTTGGGTACTATGCGAGAATTGACCTTCCGGCTTCATGAGGGAATCGGCCGTTGTTGAACCGGTATGCGAAAATTTCGGACATACGGCTAACCTGCGTTCTTGTACAGCCTTCTGTACTCGCCCGGCGTAACCCCGACCGTCTTTTTGAACTTGCGGATAAAGCTGGAGACGTCGTAATACCCGATCCGCTCAACGATTTCCTTCAAGGAGCAATCTTCGGATTTGAGCAGCCGTCTTGCATAGTCGATCCTCATTTGGTTGACGTAATCGGAGATGTTGCGGCCTGTCTGCTCCTTAACATACCGGCTCGCATAAGAGATCGAAATTGAGAAATGGTCCGCCATATTCTGAATAGAAAAATCGGGGTTTGTATAGTTCTCCCTCATGTACGCAATTATTGCAGTGATTAACGGCTCGCTTGAGTTTGCGTTATTTTCCCGCATCACGCGGCATAAATCCGCGCAAGCGGCAGTTATAGCCTCCGTAAGCTCTTCTACCGTATCGAACTGCATGAGAGACAACACGTCAGGAAACTGTTTCTTGGTTTCCGGAACAACCGCATATATCTCAACCATCGCTTTCATAACCGTATTCACGATATCGAAGCATAAGCAGCGGGCCGCGAAGAGCGTCGTGGCGTTTGCCCTTATCTTATCCGATATATCGGCAAGCGCTTCCGTTATCTTGTCGGCATTTCCCTGCTTGATCAAGATTTCCAATTGTTCAAGCGACTGTGTCGGATAAGCGATACTGCGGCTGTCGACGGCCGCCGCTTCATTGAAAAATATTATTTTGTTATTTCCTTTAATCAGCTTATAGTCAACCGCGGTAGATGCTTCTATGTACGATTTGCCGACTTGACCGGCGTCCCGGTACAAACTCCCGACTCCCATCGTAACCGGAATACTTACAGTCTCGATAAGCGATCGATGCAATTCCTTCAACCATTGCTCCAACCGGTCACCATCCAGACTTGTCGACAATATAAATATGACTCTGTCCTCTTCCACGCTGTCTTTACTGTATGCTTCGATGCGTTCCGTCAACCGTTCCGCAACCACCCCGATCAGTTTTTCCTTTATAGTAGCCGCCTGATTCTTCGGAAACTCAAAAAGAACGACAAAGAAATGCGAGTTTGTAAAAGCCAGACCCGCAACCCTGCCGCGTTCGTTAAATTCTTCGATGCTTTCAAACTCTCCCTTCAGCAGGCTTAACAGCAGGTGATCTTTGATAGCCGGTTGACTGTTCAACAGCTGCATTTCGGCCCACTGCATCAATTGCTTGACAGGATGGTAATTCACACGGATCAGTCCGTAAATGATCACGCTGCCGATCAGGAGGATGACAACCAGGCTGTGCAGCCATCGGTTTCTTACTTCATCAACCGGCTTCAACACCTCGGCAACCGGAAGAAGCGTAATATACGTCCATCCGGTTGCCTTTGACTTCTCGTGCGAAACAAAATAATCGGTTTCATTGAATGTCCTGACTTCGGAGCCTTGGCCGCCGCTTGACTTCATGACTGACGAATAAAAGCCGGGGTCAAGCAAATAGCTTTCATCCTTCAGAGAAGCGATCACACGATTTCGTTCATCCAGAATGACCGTATTTCCGCTCCGGCCGGTATACTCATCGTGGAGCAGAGCGCTCTCCGGAATCAAGTACAGCACCGTGCCGTACGGATTTTTGCTTTTCGCCGGTATGGGAACGATGTACGTAACCATCCTGACATCGTCATTGTTCCACATTCTCACTTCTTCGGCGGGGCGGAATTGTGAAATCGTCATAGAATTTATATCTTTATAAAATGCGTCTTCATTCCAATTGCGAAATCGATATATATCGTTAATAAAGAGCGGGACTTTATAAGTGCTGACGGAGGAATACATAAACTCTCCCCCTCGTATGTACAATAGCACTTCCTTCAAAAATTCGTTCGCCATTTTATAATTAAGCAAGCTTTTCGCCTCATACACCCGGTAAAAGCTTTTTGTCAGCGCATAAGGGGTCAGATCGGGATTCACGGCGATTTCCGCTGCAATCTTATTCATTTGAATCACCTTCGCATCCACGCTGTCTTTCAATTGAGCCAGTTTATCCCGGTTGTTCATTGTCACTTCATTATGAATGACTTTCACGATCTGCTCGTATCCGGATACGCCCAGAAACAACAGCGGAATCAGCAAGACGACAATATAAGAAGCGAGATACTTGTAAAATACGGGCGAGCGATTCAATTTCCCGATCATAGTAACCCCCCGTTGCGAGCCGAGCCGCCGCGATTTGGCAACCATACTATCAAATGAAGGTAATAGAGTCGTTAACTCCACATTAACCTTATGTAAATTCAAAACAAAAAAGACTCAAGCAGGTTTCTGCTCGAGTCCTAGCCATTATATTATTTAGATCCGAAAAATCGTTCCAGCCGGTCCGCGATTTCCCGATTCGAATTTTCCACAATACTCTGGTGCTGAGGCTTGTCGAACAGCGCGCGGATTTCGGCGGGGAATTCCTGCGGGATCCCGTTCTGCCGGATCGCCTCGTCAAACTTGGCCGGATGAGCCGTAGCCAGCACGACGTAAACCTCGTCCCCGCTGCCGCAAGCCTCATAAGCCGCAACGCCGCAAGCAGTATGGGGATCAAGCAAATAGCCGGCTTCGCGGGAATATTTGTCAATTGTTCTCAGACATTCATCGTTCTTGACCCCGTGCGCCGCGAAGTCATTCTGAACCTTCTGCAGCAGCTGCGGTTCAATAACGATCTTCCCTTCGGACTGAAATTGCTTCATCATCGCGGATACGGTTGACGCATCTTCATTCAGCAAATAGTACAGGTACCGCTCGAAGTTGCTGGCCACCTGAATATCCATCGAAGGGCTGTACGTGCTGCGGAAATCTTCCGGCATGTAAACCCCTTCTTCAACAAACCGCTCCAATATATTGTTCTCGTTGGTAGCCAATATGAGCCGGTGAATCGGAAGTCCCATCCGCTTCGACAAGTACGCGGAAAGAATATTCCCGAAATTACCGGTCGGGACGCTGAAGCTGACTTTCGCATCCGGCGATTTGCCGGCGATCCGGAAATAGGCGTAAAAGTAATACACGGTTTGGGCCAAAATGCGGACAAAGTTGATCGAGTTGATCGCCCGCAAATGATACTTGTTCTTAAACTCGATATCGGCGAACAAGTCCTTGATGATACGCTGGCAATCGTCGAAGTTGCCTTTCACCGATAAATTGAGCACATTTTCGTCATCGACTGTGGTCATCTGCAGCTCCTGCACTTTGCTCACTTTCTCATGAGGATGCAAAATGCAGATTTTTATCCCCTCTTTGCCTCTTACGCCTTCAATGGCTGCGGCGCCCGTATCGCCGGAGGTCGCTCCGAGAATGTTAATGATTTCACCTTGCTTCTTGGAGACATAGGAGTAGAAATTTCCGATAAACTGCAAGGCCACATCTTTAAAAGCGAACGTAGGACCGTGAAACAGCTCCAAAATATGCAGATTGCCGTTGATTTCCTTTAAAGGCGTAACCTCCGGGTGGCGGAATCCCGAATAGCTGCTGTCGATCAGCTGCTTCAAATCTTGGCGCGATATTTCATCGTTCGTAAAATGCAGGAATATTTCCAGCATCAAATCTTGAAAGCTTAATTGCTCCCATTCCTTCAGCCGATGCGCCGGGATGACCGGCAATGACGACGGAACCATCAGCCCGCCGTCATTCGCAAGTCCCATCAAGAATGTGTCGATAAAGCCGATCTTTGCAACGTTGCCGCGAGTGCTGATAAAATCCATCCGTATCCCCTTACTTCGAATTTTTCTTCATTATATATCATGTTATCCTGTTTTGGCGAAAAAAAAAGACCGCCTCAACGTCGAGGCAGCCCCATGATTACGCTATCAAACCATTATTTTGCAAATATCGTTCGTGAATTCAACCGGGTCCTGCACCGGCAACCCTTCGATTAGCAACGCTTGATTGTACAGCAAATTCGTATAAAGCTGCAGTTTATCTTTATCGTGTTCATAAGCATGCTTCAACGACTGAAACACCTCATGGTTCACATTGATTTCCAGGATTTTGTCGGCTTTTATATTTTGGCTGTTCGGCAGCGCGTTCAATATTTTTTCCATTTCGATCGAAACTTCGCCGTCCGTCGAGAGACATACCGGGTGCGTTTTTAATCTTTTCGACGCCCGTACGCTCTTCACTTTATCCGACAAAATGTTTTTCATATGCTCAAACAGCGCCTTATCCTTCTCTTCCGCATCGGTTCCGCTGTCGCTTCCATCCGCTTCAAATCCCAAATCGCCGCTCGACACGGATTTGAACTCTTTGTCCTTGTACTTCATCAGCACTTTTACCGCGAACTCGTCGATGTCATCGGTAAAGTACAGTATTTCATACCCTTTTTCCAATACAACTTCCGTCTGCGGGAGCTTCTCGATCCGTTCGATCGATTCTCCGGCAGCATAGTAGATGTACTTCTGGTCTTCTCGCATTCCCGATACGTATTCGTCCAACGTGACGAGCTTCTTCTCTTTGGAAGAGACGAACATCAACAAGTCCTGAAGCACGTCTTTATTTGCTCCGAAGTCGCTGTACACGCCGTATTTCAACTGTCTGCCGAACGATTTATAGAACGTCTCGTACTTCTCTCTTTCATCGTTCAGCATGCTTTGCAGCTGGCTCTTGATTTTATTCTTGATATTCTTGGCGATCAGACTTAATTGCCTGTCGTGCTGCAGCATCTCTCTTGAGATGTTGAGCGATAAGTCTTCCGAATCGACCATTCCCTTGACGAAGCTGAAATAATCGGGCAGCAAATCAGGGCACTTATTCATGATCAATACGCCGTTGGAGTATAACTCGAGACCCTTCTCATATTCCTTCGTGTAATAGTCGAACGGCGTATGTTCCGGGATGAACAATATAGCGTTGTATACAACCGCGCCGTCGGCGCTTATATGAACATGCTTGAGCGGCTTGTCGAAGCCGTAATGCTTCTCGGCGTAAAAATTGTCGTAATCTTCTTGCGTAAGCTCGTTCTTGTTTTTGCGCCAAATCGGAACCATGCTGTTGACGGTCTGATCGTCCATCTTGATCGGGTATCTGATAAAGTCGGAGTACTTCTTGATAATCGCCCTTAGACGAAATTCTTCAAGATATTCGTCGTATTTGTCTTCTTCCGTATTTTCTTTAATTTTCAAAATGATCTCTGTACCAGGGGCATCTTTCTCGCATGGCACAATTGTGTATCCGTCGGCGCCCGACGACTCCCACTTGAACGCCTCTTCGCCGCCGAAAGCTTTGGTGATTACCGTAACCTTGTCCGCAACCATGAATGCGGAATAGAAGCCCACCCCGAATTGGCCGATGATGTTGTGCCCGTCTTTCAATTCGTTTTCTTGTTTAAACGCAAGCGAGCCGCTCTTGGCTATAATGCCGAGATTGTTTTCCAGCTCGTCTTTCGTCATGCCGATGCCGGTGTCGGAGACGGTCAATGTTCTATTTTCCTTGTCGGGCTTCACTTTGATGTAATAATCGTCTTTGTTGAACACCAGCTTATCGTCGGTTAGCGCTTTGTAATACAGCTTGTCGATCGCGTCGCTTGCATTCGAAATCAGCTCTCTAAGAAATATTTCCCGCTGCGTGTAAATCGAGTTGATCATCAATTCCAGCAATCTCTTGGACTCTGCTTTGAACTGTTTTTTCGCCATAATTTATATCCTTTCATTATGAAAAATGTCGCGATATTAGCACTCAGACAACGGGAGTGCTAACTACTATTTTATATACGTTCGGGCCGGTGTCAATACATTCGTACTGCATTTGACGGAATCACCCCCGTCGATCCGTTCGTTATCTTATCCCGCCAACTCCTTTCGCTCGCTCTCCCGGTGACTCAGAATGCCTTAAATGAAACTTCAATCGAAGCACACAAGCGGGTACGTTCTTTAGCGGAACAATCCTGAGCGAATGGAAGAGTGAGCCTACACTTTCGCGGAATACATACCGCGATTAGCGAGCCCCCGTTTGCATGAAAAAAAGGTTATCCTTAAGCCGTTAACCGCTTGAAAGATAACCTTAATCTTTGCCGCTAATGACTGTCAAATCAGTCCTCCTTTATAAATCCTGCCGTAACAACCAAAGCACCGGCTGCCGGATCGCCGTATTGCGGCGGATTTCCTCGTCGGCGGAATCGGGCGGAAGCTCGGCCCAGAGCTTTAAATACCGCTCGTCATTGAAAGCCAATCCGGCGTACAGCATGAACGACATCCGGACCGGCCAGCCTTCGAAATGCTCCAGTCCGGCGGATAGGGCCACGACGACCTGTCAGCCAAGAACGGATACAGGAAATCGAGGCCGAGGCTAATGCCCCGTCCGTCCAGCAGTCGGAACGACCATAAATCGTCGGAAGGCGCGGACAGCAGCTGACAAAGGGTCACCATGTTATCCAGCACAAATATCGAATACGCGTAAGGCTTCGTACGGGCAAGCTCCCGCGGGAAGCTGCCGTCCGACGCCATTTGCTGCGGCAGCAGCACCGTCTTGTACCGTTCACGGCACATCGCAAGCACATCGTCGTTGTCGGTAAACAACGCGAACGCAGCAGCCTAAACATGCCAGCATACCGCGTGATTGTTGTCCGTGTCCCGCTCCTCCAAACCGTACGGATGCGGGCACATCGATCAAGTGAAGTGTGTCGATGATGCCGATACCCCGTCCCATGCAAACGCCGGGAATCGCTTGGGCGTAAAGCAAGTGCGGGTTCATCCGGGTCGATTCGTCCAGGAAAAATGTTCGCAGCAAAGCAGCCGCTTTTTCCGCATATGTCCGTTGTCCCGTCAGCGCGTATCCCGCCGTCAAATTTGCAACATGGCTGCGCATGGAGCGCAGCGCTTTCCGGTGAGCGGAAAATGCGCCGGGGTACGACTCGCCGTCCCTTCTGACGAAAGGCAGGTCGTCCGGCGTATCCGGATTCGGCCACCAATAATCGCCATTGGAGTAATAATCGTGTTTGCCGCCAGCACTCCGTTTGGCCGGGTGATCCGTTATGCTCATCAATGGCGCATTCAGTGAGCGGTTCGCCTTCACAATGATTTCCAGCGGATCGATTCGCCAAACACTTAACATTTCGGTTGTCGGCATAAGATTACGAGCCTCCTTCAATCAAATCGTATCGGCATTGCCGGGCTGCCATACGGGCAAACCGTACAGCCTCCACATGTCCGGCCGTCGTCCTAATGTCCGCCCGAAGCTCCGCGTTCCACAAATCCAAACGCATGCTTAAATGCTGGTACAACCAACCCGCCAGTTCGAGGTGAAGCTCGCCGACCGGCACCCGCGGCGAATACCCCCCGCCCGGCCGCTTCGCAGGTTGGCCGCCATGCTCCCCGGCCGCGAACAGCTCAGCAGCAGATAACGTCCGAAGTGAAAATATAAGGCGATCAAGCCCCGGTCCTCTTCTCCCGACTGGAGCCGCTTCAGTCTTTCATCCGTCGGCAATAAACGGACTTCGGATTCATCCGCACCGGATAAGTGCAGCTTGACCCGGCCTAACAACTCCCGGTAATCGGCGATATGGGCCTGCTTCAACCGTTCGTACGTCTTCGCTCCCGCTTGGGCGGCGATCCGTTCGCAAGCCTCCCGCGGATTCCCGTATCGGAACGTGGTGCCGGCAGCCAAGATGAACGTGACGGAGGTAGCCTGTTCCACGGAAACGAAATCGCCGACCGTCTTCACGCCCCCGTCCTCCGCAACCGCCTCCAGCATCACGCAATATTTCACGCCGTCTGGACCGCAGACCCCGCTCATCGCGATCCGGCTTCCGCTTCCGCCGATCGCCGCCGAGCCTCCGTCAAACGGACGGCGCATCAGATGCGCGTTCACCGTAATGCTCTTCGGGCGGTCGCAGGTTAACCGGATGGCCATAACTTGATCCGGCTCGCTGCAGAACAACTCCCGCTTGTGCGGCACGCCGTCCATCGTATAGCTCACCGTCACGACCCCGGTATCCAAATCGAGCTCCCGCCGGTAATCGCGAACATCGCCATCATGACCGGCAAACGTAAAATGCAGGTCCCCCAGCGGCTGATACGGTCCGAAATATTTCGGGATCGACGTCAGCGCCATCTTCGCCAAATATTGGGCTTCGCTTACCTGGCCTTCGAAGAGCAGCCGACGGATCTCGACCATATGCTCCGCCGCATCCGGATTATTCCGCTCTTGCGGACCGCCGTACCAGACCGTATCCTCGTTTAGGGAAACTAGCTCTTCCTTCACCTTCCCGAACACCATGCCGCCCAACCGGCCGTTGCCGATCGGGAGCGCCTCCGTCCAACCGGCCGCCGGCTGCCGGTACCAGAGCTTCAATTCATCTCGTTCGTCGCGCTTCACCACAATGTCCTCCCTTAAAAGATGCGATGCTTCCACCCATTCAGCTTCGCGATCGCCTCAATATAGAAATAATCCCCGTAGATCAGGGAGACATTGACGTTAGAGCCTGCAGGCTTATTGCCGGTCCCGGATAGCAGTATCGCCTCGTGCTTCGGACGATCCAACGTGCCGTAGTTCTCCGTAAGCGATTGCAAGATTCTCCCGGTGGCTTCGCGATACGCGCGGCCCTGCGCCGCAGGCAGCGCCGCCGACAGCTCGAGCAGTCCCGAAGCCGCGCATGCGGCCGCCGACGTATCGCGCGGCTCGCCTTCCAACGTTTCCGCAGCCCGAAAATCCCAATGCGCGACATAATCTTCAGGCAGCATGGCCAAGAAATAATGAGCGACTCGTTGCGAAGCCTCCAAATAAGACTGATCTCCGGTATACCGATACGTGTTCGCCAAACCGTGGAGCGCCCATGCGGTTCCGCGGCTCCAGGCCGAATCCGGCCCCGCTCCTTGCCCTCCGCGCGTCTCAACGACCTCTCCGGTCCCGAGGTCGAAACAGACGATGTGGCGGACCGAGCCGTCTCCGCGAATGAAATGCTTCACTATCGTATCCGCATGGGCTTTGCCGATGTGGGCGAACCGCGGATCGCCGCTCTCCCCCGCCGCCCAAAACAGGATCGACAGGTTCATTGCCGTATCGATGATGGACCAGCCGGTCTTCTCCTGATTCCATGCGCGCAGGAAGCCGCCGGCCAAGTTGAACCGTCCCGCCAAGAAATTCGCGGCCGACAGCCCGCGGCGCCTGCCGTCCTGATCCCCCGTGAGCTTGTATTTGATCACAGCGGTGGGCAAATATTGAAAGCCGACATCGTGGTGGAAATTGTTGTCCTCCAACGATTTCCGCTCGATCTTGATATCCCATTCCCATGCGGCTTCCTTGTAGCGCTTCTTGCCCGTCATGTCGTACATGATCCACAAAATGCCGGGCCAAAACCCCGCCGTCCACCAATCGAGACGCATATCGTCATAGACGCCTGTATCCGGCGGCGCGAAGTGCGGCGATTTGTCCCCGATTTGTTCGATCATCCGGTCCACCTTGTTTTGAAGAGACTCCCAAATCGATGCAACATTTTTCATTCGAGCTACGTTCTCCTCTCTTTGATATCGCATACGTTTGTTCCATTTGATCGTAGTAAAAAGGGAGAACCCCAAGTTTGGCGCTCTTATGTTAAAATGTCGCTAGAATACGATCGGAACGAAGGGGATATAGATGAAAATCTTAAACTACTTGAATTTATACCGTCATCCCGTCTATCTCTCGTTTATGAGAGACCGTACGCGGGATTTCGTCGATATCTATCATGCTCATCAAGGGATGGAGCTGCTTTACGTTCACGAGGGTCAAGGTCAAGTCATTGTCAATCAACAAATATTCGAGCTTACGCCAGGTTCCCTGTTTTATTTCCGTCCGTTTCAGCTGCATCGCATCAATATGAAGCTCGTGCCCGATTCACGATATATCCGTACTCTGTTCGTGTTTGAGCCGTCCGTTCTCGAACGGTATGTCGCTCCTTTCGCTTCTTTGCGGACATTTTTCCACCGAATATGCCAGGAACCGCTGGATCAGCCGCAAGTGCTGTTCGGATTGCCGCAACAGAAGATTCACCGGCTGTTAGAAGATTATCAAGAACGGATGGAGGAAACCTCGGAGGAGCATCGGCTTGAAGAGCAGATGTTGTTTCTGATTGCTTTCCTTCATTTATTGAAGGCACACGAAGGTCCGAGGCAACGGAAACACCCGCCGCAGGTACGGAAATCATCCGTAGCAGAGCGGGTGATGAAATGGGTGGAGAACCACTACATGGAGGAGTTTGCGCTCAAACAAATCGCCGACGAGGTTCATTTGACGCCGAATTATGTGTCTGCCGTCTTCCGCCAGGAAGTAGGAACCAGCATTACCGAGTATTTGACCGCCCGCCGTATTCGCCAAGCGTGCTGGCTGCTCAAAACAAGCGATTTGCCGGTCCAGGAAATCGGGCGAATGGTCGGGTTGACGAACAACTCCTACTTTTGCAATTTGTTCAAGAAACAGGTCGGATTGAGCCCGTACCGTTACAGACGATCGAATGACAAAAAGCTGCAAGGATCATGATCTTTTCAGCTTTAAACGGATAACAATTACTTATAATTCGACTGCTGCTGTTGCTGTACGTTGTAATGATTGCGCCCCGTCAACCGCTCCTGCGGGAATACTTGCCGGAGTGAAATCGTAATGAATGTCGCTGCGACAGCCTTGATCGCGTCGCCTAGAAGGTATGGATAAAATCCTGCGGCGAGCGCCTTCTGCATGGTAAAACCAAGCGTTTGCGCCAACCAAGGCACGCCGGTCACGTATAAGAGCAGCGAACCAAAGCATTCCATTGCGAGGAAAATGACCGTCGTCGCCAACCAACCGCCATTTCGTACTTTGCTTACGGCGTAACCAATGAGCGTAGCGGCGAACGGCCACATGACGACATATCCCCCTGTTGGACCAAGAAGCACT
Organism: Paenibacillus alkalitolerans; assembly: GCF_016482785.1. Taxonomy (GTDB): domain Bacteria; phylum Bacillota; class Bacilli; order Paenibacillales; family YIM-B00363; genus Paenibacillus_AE; species Paenibacillus_AE alkalitolerans. The sequence continues at coordinate 230,464 of NZ_JAEMXM010000006.1, forward strand.
GCTAAACCGCCCTTACCCTGCAGCAATGGCAACCCGAGCGCCGTCAACACGACGATAATCATCATGCTGAAGAACCCGTAACGCGCTCCGAGCAAGCCCCCGGCTAACATAACCGCGAGCGTCTGAAGCGTGATCGGAACCGGAGTAAACCCGAGCGGGATGCTAACATAACCGAACACCACGACCAGAGCAGCAAACAAGGCGCTGAACGCAATGCCGCGCAGTGAGAATAAGTTACTCAATTGAATTTCTCTCCTTTGGCATGATACATTGGTTTCACTATCATTGTTAACCTTTTATCACCTCTTAAGGTAAACAGTCAGCATTATAGCACGCATAATGAGGAATGAACAGGCGTATGGGGCAAGAAATTCGACAAGTAATCTCGCTGGAGAAAGCGACCGTTCGATACCTCCACGGCTCCCCCGAGCGTTCGGCCGCGGTTGAGGGTATTTCATTGCATATTCATGAAGGAACCTGGACGGCTATTGTCGGGGACAACGGTAGCGGCAAGAGTACTCTGACTAGGATTCTCTCCGGCATGAGCCCGCTATCCGAAGGCCGTCGGATCGTTGCGGACGGCCAAACCGTCCATATGGTAATGCAAAATCCTGAGACGCAAATTCTTGGCGAAACCGTCTATGAGGAAATGCAGTTATGCACGTCCGGCTTGAGCGTTGCCGACATAACCGGGACGCTGAATCAGGTTGGGCTGGCTGTGCCGTATGACACGCCCATTAAGCAGCTGTCCGGCGGACAGAAGCAGCTGTTGAATATCGCATGCTGCCTAGCTGCGGGAGCGTCCTGCATTCTATTCGACGAAGCGACCTCCATGCTGGATCCAGCCTCCCGCCAGACGGTGCTTACGGCAACGGCGAAGCTTCACCGCTTGGGCAGGACGATTCTCTGGGTCACGCATCGGATGGAGGAGCTATGCTGCGCGGACCGTATCTTGGCATTAAGCGAGGGGCGCATCATCTTTGACGGAACGTGTAAAGCGTTCTTCTACGGGGAGGAAGACAGAGATCAAACGGGGGCGTGCGACCGGTTAGGCTTCGAACCGCCTTACGTCGTACGCGCGACGCGGGCTCTGCAAGCGCGGGGAATTCGTTTGCCGTTCCTTCCGCTGTCACCTTCGCAGCTCAGTGAGGCGGTGATTCGGCTTGTCCCTTGAAGCGAGAGGAATCTCCGTCTCCACCGCCGGCCTGCAGCCTAAAACGCTACTGAAGGATATTTCATTTACTCTGAATGATCGAACGATCACGCTCGTGATCGGCAAGACGGGTGCCGGCAAGTCCACCCTTCTTCGTGTGTTGGCCGGCCTTACCGAGAGATCCGCCGGTAACGTCTATTATGGAGGACGCCTGCTTTGGAAAGGTGGAAGGATTGATCGGGCATCACTACTTGAGAACGCTATAGCGTTTCAATTTCCCGAGCATCAATTGTTCGCTCGAACGGTGCAAGGGGAATTTGACTACTCCCTACGAGCGTACCGGCTTCCGAAGGCGGACAGAGTTCGGCGCATCACAGATGCTTTAGCGGGGCAGCGCCTCCCGGCTGCATGTTTGGAACGATCCCCTTTCCTTCTCAGCGGCGGACAGAAGAGGCGGGTTGCGCTCGCAACGATCATGGCCGCCGAGACGCCATGGCTTTTCCTTGATGAGCCGTCCGCCGGGCTTGATGCCGCTTCACTGTCGCGGTTGAAGGAAGAACTGCTTCGCTGGAAGGAGCGGTGCGGCATCGTGTTAGCGACGCATGATCTGGACGCGTTCCTGCCAATTGCCGACCGGGTGCTCCTGCTGTATCGCGGGCAGATCGCGGCAGACGTCACCCCCGAAGAACTGATGGCGAACCCTAACCTGCTCCGGCAGTACGACATCGGCTTGACCGACGCGATGGAAGTGGCCGCAGCCTTGAAGCAAGCGGGTTTCCGGCTCTCTTCGATCGCTTTTTCCCCTGAGCGGCTGGCAGAAGCGATCGACAACGAGCTGCGTAGGGGGCCGAAGCAAGAGGCGCATACGCAAGTGCAATCGGTCGTGCAAGATACCCTGAAGGCGCCTGCTTTGGAATCACCCGCGCAGACCGCTCGAAGCTTCGTTTATGCGCTGGACGCGAAGCTAAAGTGGCTTGTCTATACGCTTCTTTCCATCGGGATCGTGCTGCAAACCGGATGGGAAGGGCTTGGAATTGCGCTCCTGTTTGTTGCGGGGAGCGTATCGACGTTAACGGCCGAGGACCGCTCCAAGCTGCTTCGCATGTGCGAGCCCCTCCTCTGGCTGGTAACGATTGCGGTCGCCTTCTCCGGCATACAATGGACGGGGTCGGAGGGGTTCTCCTTTTCTTTCAGTCATGCAGCCGATACGTTTCGGAGGTGGTTCGCCTTCTTCGAAATTACCGTCATCGGGCTCGTATTTACGTTGTCGACAAGCTCCGCGGCTATGAAATCCGGACTTGAAACGATGTTGATGCCCCTTAGGCGGATTCGTGTTCCCATTGAAATATTGGCGCTTACCGCTTCGCTAGTGCTGCGTTTCATTCCTCTTATTATTGAAGAGACAGAGCGGTTCATCATGATCGCGAAAGCGCGCGGCAAACGAGCATCGAAGCGGGGACAAATTCACGTCTTGGATCTACCCGTGTTCGTCATCCCGCTCTTGATCGCGCTGTTCCAAGCAGTGGAAGAACTGATTATCGCGATGGAATGGAAGGGATACATGCAGCATCGTGTCGCGGCGGTACAGTCGATTCGCCAAGCAAACCCGCTTAAGGAAAGACAGTCGCTGTGGATCGGTCTCATTTTCTTTATGATTTTAGTATGTACGCGGATATACGGAGAGAGTTAACATATATGCAAACTAAGCAGACCGACATGCTAACACAGTTCCCAATAGATCGTTTAGCTCTTGTCTCCGTCCCTCGATGACATACCCTCGTGTGGCGGTCTGCTCAATCGGCTGTCGGGCTTATAATATTTTGTTACCCAATGGTTTAATGACTTGTCTTTGAAACCAAGACTCTCATACAATTTTTTTGCAGGATTGCCTTTGACAACCCCGAGCTTCACGATTTCTTCGCCGCGACGGATTATTTCATTTACAAGAAATGAAACAAAAGCTCTGCCGTATCCACGCGATTGAAGATCTGGGCGAACGGATACATGACTTAGTTCACAACCGTCAATAATTCCGACTGCCACTATTTCACCGTCGATAAGCATCACGAATCTATTGTTTCTGTCTTCCACAAATCTTTTCCGCTCCCTTTCGTTAGGAGGAAAATAGTATGACGGAAGAATACCCACGCGTTCATGCATTTGGTAAAAAGCTATTTCGCAAATGTTATGACATATCAGATAATCATCATCTTCGTATTGCCTGACAGAAATATTACTTTCAGGAAGAGGTACACCTTCACGCTCCATGATGTAAGATGAATAACTTATATAATAACCGTTCTTATATAAAAATTGCAGAGAAGAACGATCCCCCTCTATACATAAACCAATCGAACGTTCTACTGCCTCGTTTTGGGGGAAAGCAATTTATCCGCTTTTGCCATAAGTTCTGTACCGATACCCAATCTTCTGTACTCCTTGCTGACAAATATCGTCGTCACAGTTTGTCTCTTAAAAGCACTAAATGAAAGAAAACCTACCGTAACGCCGTTGTAACGAGCAACAAATATACCGCCATGAAAATTTTCTTCGCTCTCTTGAAACATTTCGTCAAAATGTCCATTTCCACGTAACATGGCTCTGATCGCAATTTTATCCCTTTCGGGTTTGTAGGGTTCAATTATTAGATTTTCCATTCACACACTCCCTTTCAACAGTTTTACTGGTGATATTTTACCGCAGGTATATGAATATGTATTGCGTTATTCTGCTCCGTTAGTTGAGCGCACTAGGAAACATGAAAAAGCGATGGATCGGATCCATCGCCGCGTTCTCATTTCCCGTTGTCCGCCTCCCCATTGGGCACCATCAATGACGAGTTCGCTTAAATTAGCATTGGAGATATTAATTCCTGTCAAATTTACATCATTCATTTTCATTCCACTAACATTGCAACATTGAATTTTTTTATCAACATGAAAAATAATGGTTGACAACTTTTATTGAATAAAATTATAGTAGTAATTGCGAATGAGAATCGTTATCATTGTCTATCACGCACATTTGCATTATTGGTTATCAAACGTGGGAAGTAATGAGAATCATTTTCAGCGAAGGGTGGATGTCGATGTCACGGTTAAGTACAAATCAGTTATCCCTAGCCTATGGCAGCCGGCAAATAGTGCAGGATCTGAATTTACATGTTCCGGACGGCTTGATTACGGCGCTTGTCGGCGCTAATGGGTCAGGCAAATCGACAATTCTGAAATCAATGGCTCGTATTCTCAGCCCGGTGCAAGGCGGCGTGTATTTGGACGGTAAGCTTATTCACCGCCAGCCGACGAAAGAAGTGGCTAAGCAACTGGCTATCCTTCCGCAAAACCCGACTTCTCCAGAAGGATTGACGGTGCGCGAGCTTGTATCGTTCGGCCGTTACCCCCATCAGAAAGGCTTTGGGAATTTATCTGCGGAAGACAACCTGATGATCGAATGGGCCTTGCAAGCGACCGGAATGTCGGCGTTTAGCGGCAGGCCCGTCGATCATCTCTCCGGCGGGCAGCGTCAACGGGCTTGGATCGCGATGGCGATGGCACAAGGCACGAAAGTGCTACTGCTCGATGAGCCAACGACTTTCTTGGATATGGCGCACCAGATAGAAGTCATGATCTTGCTCGAGAAGCTGAATCGCGAGCAGAAACGGACGATCATCATGGTTGTTCATGATTTGAACCATGCCTCCAGGTATGCCCAGAATCTTGTCGCGCTGAAAGACGGGAACGTGCTGTACGAAGGCAAGCCGGAAGAAGTTATGACGTCGCAGATGCTGCGCGAGGTGTTCAATATCGACGCGGATGTCATCCCCGATCCTCGTACGGGCGCTCCGCTCTGCCTGCCTTACAGCTTGGCGGAAGCTCCTTCACCTTCAAGCGTTCAAATGGGTGCAGACGAACCGACGGCAAATTCCGCAGCTCAAGCGAGCAAGCCGAAGGTCGAAGCGACAGCCTAGATTTAAGCTATGTCTATGGCCAGGCCGAAGCCCCTGCCAAAGCCTAATAAAACATTTATCTGGAGGCAACTACATATCATGAAAAAATTGCTAAGCATTATGGCGGTATCTATAGTTATGGCCATTATCGTCGCAGGATGCGGCGCCAGTAATAATAACGAAGCCGGGACATCGAACAGCGCGAGTCCTTCGGTCAGTCCTTCCGCTAGCCCATCTACAGAAGCCAGCCCGATCGTCATCAAGCATGCCAGAGGCGAAACGACATTAGACAAGCCGGCGCAGCGCGTCGTCGTGCTCGAATGGATTTTCACCGAGGACCTGCTCGCTCTGGGTTTGCAGCCGATCGGGAACGCAGACAACAAGGAGTTCGCCAATTGGGTGACTCCCGAAGTTCCGCTTGCTAGCGACGTAACCGACGTAGGAATGCGTTGGGAGCCGAGCATGGAGACGATTGCTTCTTTGAAACCGGACCTCATCATTTCCAACACCGACAACAACGCAGCTATCTACGACCAACTGAATGCCATTGCACCGACCATCGAATTCGATCCGTATCCGGATGGCGTTGACCAATATACGAGGACCATCGAAATCTTTAAGACCATTGCGACCGCAGTAGGTAAGGAAGCCGAAGCCGACCAATACCTGATCGACCTGGACCAATACTTTGCAGATGCCAAAGCAAAGCTGGCCGCAGCGGGCAAAGAAAATTTCAAGTACGTCTTAACCCAGGCGTTTACCTCGCAGAACAATGCGGCATTGAGATTGTTCACGGATTCGTCCGTCGTCTCCCAGACGCTGGCCCGTATCGGTCTTGTAAACGAATGGAAATCAGACAAGTTCATGAAATACGGCTTCACAGACTCGACCGTCGAGGCTCTTCCCGCGGTAACGGACACCAACTTCCTCTATATCGTGCAAAAGGAAGACGACGTCTTCGCCAACGCGCTGAAGGACAATTCGGTATGGAAAGGTCTTAACTTCGTCAAAGAAAATCGTACTTATGCTCTGGACGGAAGCACCTGGACGTTCGGTGGCCCGACCTCTTCGAAGGTTCTCGTGGATCGCGTCGTTGAAGTTTTGACCAAATGAAGATTTCAAGTACGACCGGCAGCAAACGTATCATTGCGATATTCGGGGGCGGCGTCGCCGCCCTCGTTGTTCTCATGTTCGCGAGTTTATGCTTCGGAGAGGCGAAGGTTTCCGTAACCACGGTCATCGCTGCCTTGCAGAACCGTCAGGACTTGATGGATCACAATCTAATATGGGATATCCGGATGCCCCGCATGATGCTGGGCCTTCTCACCGGTGCCGGGCTGGCCATTGCCGGAGCTCTGCTCCAGACGATCACCAAGAACCCGCTGGCCGCCACCGATACGCTCGGCATTAACGGCGGCGCGTATTTCATTGTGGTGCTGGGCACGATTTTCTTTCCTGCCACGCTTCATCAGTCGCCATTCCTCATCGCTGTTCTGGGAGGAGCGGCTTCCGCTATGGCAGCCTATATTCTGGCAGGCGGCAAAGCGTCAAGTCCCATCCGGCTGGCGTTGTCGGGAATGATCGTATCGCTCGTACTCGCGTCTTTCACGAACGCGCTGCATATTTTCTACGCTTATGAATCTCAATCTTTATTCTTATGGGGTGCAGGCTCGCTTAACCAGATGGACTGGAGTGGGGTGCGGTATGCCTGGCCTTGGATTATGGGAGCGATCGTTCTGGCTTTCCTGTTCGGCAAGCAGTTCGACGTGCTGGATCTTGACGAAGCGACGGCCAGGTCGCTCGGGCAGAAGGTCGACCTGACCCGGTTTCTCGGTTTGGCGCTTTCTGTGCTTATGGCGGCCGTCGTCGTCAGCGTCGCCGGTCCGATCGGATTTGTGGGTCTGGTCGCTCCCCACCTTGTCCGCCTAAGCGGGTTGCGCTCGCATCGCTGGCTTATTCCGGCCACCGCGCTGTGGGGTGCCGTCCTCATTACCGGCGCAGATGTTCTTGCCCGCATGGTGCGGAGCGGAATGGGGGAGGTACCCGTCGGAGCGGTCATGGCGGTCATCGGAGCACCGTGGTTAATCTGGCTGGTCCTGCGGAAAATGAAGGCAATATCCGGCTCGGCGGGCAGCGTCTCCATGAGCGTCGTGGGCCGACCGATGATGATCCGTTATTCACGGCTGGTCGTCATTCTATTCGTACTTGTTATTGCGCTTATTTTGGTAAGCATGACGATGGGAGCAACGCAAGTGCCGATCAGGCAGCTATGGGCAAGTCTTATCGGCTCTGACAGCGCTGCGGGCTATTCGGTAATTCTTAACTTACGGCTGCCGCGGACGTTGGTATCGGCCGGAGCGGGTATTGCCCTGGCGGTCAGCGGAGTGCTCATCCAAAGTGCGGTCCGCAATCCGCTCGCCGACGCCTCGATTATCGGCATCACCTCGGGTGCGGGGTTCGGAGCGCTTGCGGTGCTCATCGCCTGGCCGCAGCTGCCGATCTCGCTGCTGCCCATCGCCGCAATCATCGGCGCCGTGGGGTCCGCCGCGATCGTCTTCGCTTTCGCTTGGCGCAAGGCGCTTAATCCATCCGTTCTGATCCTGCTCGGCATCGCGGTATCGGCAATCGGTGCGGCTGGCATCCAGGTGCTGATCGTGCGCGGCTCGCTCTGGGGAAGCACGGGCTTCATCTGGCTGACCGGCACGACTTACGGGCGCAACTGGGATCAGGTGAATACCATCGCGATATTTTTGCTCGTGCTGCTTCCGCTCGCCTGGTATCTGGGGCGGCGGTTCGACCTGCTCGCCTTCGGAGACGACAGCTCCATCGGCTTCGGCTTGCAGGTTCGCGGCACGAGATTGGCCGCCATGGCGGTCGGTGTGCTCCTGGCGGCGGGCGCCGTCGCTTGCGTCGGAACGATCGGCTTCCTAGGCTTAATCGCGCCGCACGCTGTCCGTGTCCTGATCGGGCATAACACGAGGCATTCGATCGTGCTTTCCAGCTTGCTTGGAGCGCTGCTCCTCGTGCTCGCGGACACTGTTGGCCGGACCGTGATAGCTCCCGTGGAAATCCCGTCCGGAATTTTGATCACGCTGCTTGGAGCGCCTTATTTCCTGTTTCTCATGTTCCGAACTTTTGCGCGAAGGGCGTGACAGCTGTCTGTGACTTACGGCAATGATAAAAAGAAGCTCATTATTTAGATGTGTGAACCTCCCCCACTTACTTGCTATCGCAAGTTGAAGTCGGGGCTTCTTACCATCAACATCTTCCATGCACCAACCTAGATGCGGGTTTGTCGCGTCTACTCCATACACGATATATGGGGTGTCATTGAAGTTCCTACAGTAAGCAACATGTGTTCTCTAACACATGGGGCGGTCCGGCCCATCTACTACTTCATGCCTCCCCCTTCCCCTTTTTTGATTTCCAGGACGCGATCGGATGTATACTTCACGATTACTTGGTCACCGGTCGAGAGATTGCCCCATTGGCCGTTTCAGAAGGAGTTGCAATAGGAAACCCTCCCGCCTTTTCGACTAAAGCAATTTATTGTTTGTCAGGCAGTATGAATTCTAAATCAAGATCCGAGGACTCGTTAAACATTCCAAATGAATAACTACCTGTTACTTTGATGTTTTAGCGGACCATTAAAATAATCAGAGACCAGCTTTTGGACAAGTAAACTCATATCGACACCACCTTCATAAATCAACTTTTAGGATTGTTCTTCATTCCGTTATGAAGGACCGACAGTTGAACATTATTGAAATATTCACTAACCACCTACATTTTCCTTTTTCAGTATTAAGCAATTCTGCCAAATAGCTCAATGAGGCCGCCCAAGCGATCCCGCGGCAGCCTCATAAAGTTTAAATGGTGATCGTATCCGTTAGCTTAAGTGACGTAGGGGAAATAGATAAATCCCCCAGTCACGAAAACTCATTTTTTAAATTATTTCATTTCTCGATATCATATGAGTAACTTGCCTCGAACCATTTAGGTAATGGTTTCCCCTTTAGGCAATAATCAAACCACGCGAGTATCCGAAAAAGATACTCTTCCTGATACTTCACATTCCATCCGCCACCATGGAATGCTTTTGTGTAACAAACTAAATACGTTTCAACCCCAAGACCTTCTAACGCTATAAATAGGGTTTTTGCAGCGCTTTCCCAAAGTGCACCATCCCAGTGTCGTTCTGCTCCTGTTTCAATCAACAGGATAGGAGTTTGGATTGAGCCAACATTCTCAAGTGTTGATAGTTCTTTATAGACTTCAGATTTTAGCCACATATCCTTTGGATTTGCTTCCCCTAATCGGTTAGGACGAAAAGCATGGAATGGAACCCCATAATTCCGATCATCATGTAGAAAATCATGAATTCCGCATATCCCAATAGCTCCTTTAAAACGATCGGTTTGTGAAACAATCCATGTCGAAAGTCCGCCGCCATAACTGAACCCGTAAACTCCAACTGTGTCGGGGTCTGTAATCCCATTTTCTATTAAATAATCGACACCTGCCATTACATCCTTATAAGGATTTCGCATAATTTTCAGGTTTCCGAGTTCCTTTTCAAATTCCGCGCCATACCCGCTGCTTCCTCTAAAATTCGGCATGAGTACGGCGTATCCTTGATTAGCAAGGAAGAATGCCGCGCTTTGCCCTCCTGCACAGTTCAATTCTTTAAAGTCCGCAATAATTTTTCCTTCGGGTCCACCGTGCAAATAAACAAGTGTGGGGATAGGTTTTCCTGACTCGTATTTTACGGGCAGCACAAGTATTGACTCAATGTTCCAGCCGTCACTCTTATAGTTTATCACCTTCACTTCAGGGATTGGAAAATGAACGATAGCATCGCTAAATCGGCTCACCTTCTTCATATCCCCCGTTGCATTTATTTTCCAAATTTCCATCGGCTCGGTTGGACCGCCATACGGAAAGATCACGGAGTTTGACCGATGGAAACTTCTTGTCCCAGCAGTGTGCCATTTTGTATTCACGACTCTTGCATCGTCCGTCAGTTGTTTCAGAATTCCTGTGGAAGCTTCGATAGATAATAAATAATTGGATATACCTCTTTGCGCCGTTAGAAATACATATGTCGCATCGTAACTGAAATCATGAAGCCTTATTTCGAATCCTGAGATGTCCACTTTGCACAGCTGTTGAATCATCTCGTTTTCTAATGTATTGATCTCGACAGACCCATTTATAACAGAAGCAAGGTATATCGATTTATCTTTCTTTTTTATTAAATCTATATTTCCCGAGTGCAAAAGCTTCTGTTCATTTCGAGAAATAGGTGACCAATAGTAAAGACCATAAATTCTTTTGCTTTTTGGTCAAAGGCTGATAATCTTCAATTTTTTGCTCTTCTTCTTTAGGTTTAATGAGCTTCAAGATACCAGATACACTGATATAGAATAGCAACATCGCCAAAATGAGACCCAAATAGTAAACATGATTATAGGATGAATAATTTCCTAACTCTACCTGTAATTGTATGAGAGATTCAATTGTGAAATAAATAAACCCCCACCAAGCGAAGAAGTAACCGACGGTTTGACGTTTGCTCAGGTAATATCCACCAAAAAGTAAAAGGGAGACTGGCAGACATACCATCCATACAAACCATTGCGTGTGATTAAGTGTGAAAGATTCTGTGAACCACTGATTGTAATTCAAATAAATAAATTGTGAGAAGTCAGCTGTATATCGAACTGTGTTTAAAGCAACAATCAATATAATGCCTAATATATATTTTGGTATGGTATTAGTTTGACTAGGTGTTGACTTATATGAAAATTTTAACCAACCAATTAATGCAAGTAAGCTGATCAGACCGTACTCGATGGCAATACCAGATCCTATAGTAATGAACAGTATGACGGATAAAGTAATAGTGGATGACACTACTGTTAAGAGACTTGTTAATCTAGCGTTTTCCATATTTGAGATCCCTCTCTTTCGCTCATAAATGGTACGGTGACCCCTTATTGTTCAGACGCATATATCGGCTCCAGGATTCCGTCAATAAAGACACGAAAAAAGGTATCCATAAGTTCATTCATAGCAATACCATGGCGAGCTGATACATCCGGCCTGATGCAAGCTTGCAATGATTCCAGAAAGAGAACTGTCGCCCATTGCGGATGTACGGACTCTTTTACCAACCCTTTTTCCTTGCCTGCCGCAATTAATTGCCCTACAAATTTCGCCTTTTCCATGCGGAAATGGACGATTTGATTCCATAACTCCGGAACTGATTTCTGAACATCGCTTAGGAATAATGGACCAAGGTGAACTACCTCATCTTTGATTTGCTCCAATGTTTGCCGTAGAATCATAATGGGATCACCTGACGTTGCGGCATTTGAATCAATATGACCGGATATTTGCTGCAAGGTCTTCTTGATAACCGCCTCGGCAATCTCTTCCTTCGAAGCAAAGTATAGATAGATCGTTTTCTTGCTCATTCCGAGCTCAGAGGCTATATCTTGGATGGTAACGTTGCGGTATCCTCTACTCGTGAATAATTGATGGGCGGTTTGAACGATTCTCAAGCTGATGGTCTCTTCCATTTATACAACCTCCAAGTTTGGATTATACGAGTTTATACAAGATTGGCATCGCCGCAATACCGTTGGATTCGAAATTGTCCAACACATATTTGCGGAACGATCTGCGAAACAGGAGATCCGGGACGATATCGGACAAGCGGTCCCATCTGCAGTGGTTGATAACCCCATATTGTGAAGATTCCCCCTCGGCGGGCAAAAGCAGAGTTGAATTGTCGAGGCCGGTCTTTACCATAAACCATCCAGCAGTATACTCCCAAACGGGCAATAGTTCTCGGACATCGTCAGCGTAAAAATAGTTGAATATTTAGCGAGATGAACTTGCCCTTTACGCTTGTTGAGCAGTTTACCGCGACCGGGGGCGATTAGCACGGCTTCGAAAACATGAACGTTACGAACGTGAGGCAGCGTTTGAAGGCGGTCTGCAATTGCTTTACATTGCCGAATGACGCTGCGCTTCAGATCAGTGCTGCGTGGAAACGGGCCGGCCGGTCTTTCCAGCTCTGCTGCTACATGAATATAACCGTAGCCGTTTGGTGCAGCGAGTTTTGCTTTCGGAAAATGCAAATGACTATTCACGATATTCATGGAAGCTCCTCCTCGATACGATGGAACTGTAGAAACTATTTTGTTCTCCTTGGTTTCCAAATTATCACACCCTCCTTATTCTGTCAATAGGCACCATCTTATTTTTTTTGGTTTTGACCTTAATTTCTTAGGGTATGGGTGCGGAGGTCGGAAATATGGAGCACGATACGGCCACGTCCGTGTCCTCGCTGGCTCAATTCGTGGGCAAACCCGGCTTCATGCAAAGGAAACGTTCTCGCAATAAAGGTCTTTACGATTTCCTCTTCGAACAAGTGGGCAATGGTTTCCAAGTCTTCTTTTGTAGAAAGTTGGCTCGGCTTTAATGCCTTGATGCCAAGCCCCTTCGCTTTTTCCAAAGACGGTTAAATAAACTTTCATAAGTTGTCACTTTATTGAACTCTCGTTCACCTTATCATTTAACTATCCTCCCGTTACTTCCCTCGGTATTAAGGGATTTTCTCACGCATGCTCGCTCATTCGCAGGATTACGCCCTCTTGAAAACCGGAATACGAAGGTGTATTAGAGTTGGCGGGAACCTTTGACAGCCATGAAGGCATGCGGAAATAGAGGATGAGATATAAACTCCCTCATAATTCCATTTACTGCACGCATTCTCCACAACGCCCTCAGAGGTTTACCCTCCCAAGTCTCAATGGGTCTAAGCCCTTACCTTCCTTCGTAACACCTTGCCAAGGGGTGGAGGCCGATCAAGTTCAATGTACGGGTCAGTGCCCTTAAGTAACGGGAAATCGGTACTCCGTGCTTTCTTTGTAATCCTGCGAATGAGCCAATCTACGTAATACGTATCTTTCTTAAGCTGCTTTGTCGTTAAATACGGCTTTTTCTGGAGAAAAAGATTCTCCCCGTTGAACTATACCAACTATAATCCGTGCTAACTTCCCAATTAACTTAAACACTGAGCGGTGCTTCTTCATGTGTCTTACTTGTACGTTATACTCATGCCATTTCCGAAACACGGGATTGCTACCAATCTTCCTCAGTAGCTGCGGCCATGCGAATACAAAGTTAAATCACCTGCACCGGATAGAATTGCCGCGACAAATATAGGCCCAAGACCATAGATAGAACGAAGTTGTTGCGCAGCGGGGATCTGCTGTAGCAGCTCTAGGACATCTAGTTCGATCTTCTCTAGAATCTCAACGATTCGACAATACTCATCTAACAACCTGCGGAGGTCCTGTTTAGCTTCGTGAATAGCGGATGTTTCTCCAATACTTCTCGCTCCGTAAGAGATAAGTTGCGCAGCCTTCTCTAACCCTGAAGTTCCTCTTGCCCGCTTCATGTGTTTTCTCCAACCGTTAATGACTTCTGCTGCTGTCATGCCTTGTAGGTCTACAGGAAAGGGGAATTCGTACAGCGACGCCATGGATCGCTTACAGGTCCAATCCGAAAATACCGAAGAATACTCCGGAAAACGGATATCTAACCAGCGAGCGATTCTATTCTTAAGCCGGGTACAATTTGACACCCAAAACTCTCGATCACTCATTATGGTCCTTAATCTCTGGAAGAAATGCGGTGTACTCCGAGTAGTATCCTCGACTGACAACATCTGCAATCACAAGAGCATCTTTCGGATCACTTTTAGATGGGCTATTATCTCGGTTTTCCTTATTACGTTTAGTCGTGATAGGGTTTACTAGAACAACACTAAATCTTTGTTCAAGCAGCCAGTTAGCTAGATTAAACCAATAGTGTCCGGTCGGTTCCATACCGATTATGATGTTGCTCAAATGATGTTTCTGTTGCAGCTCGTTTACCCATCTTCTTAATTTTTCGAACCCATCCTTGCTGTTAGAAAACGCCAGATGTCGTGCTGAAAGAACAATACCTCGGAAATTCGTAGCTTGGGCAACATGAGTTTCCTTGGCCATATCAATGCCTATTACCAAATGTGTTGTAGTAATTCTTTCTATCCGTTGATTTAGTCCGTCTGATTGTTTAAACTTCATACAAGCGCCTCCTTGATGGTGTTGGGTTTCGAACCCGTGGACAAACCCATCATACCGAGGCGCTCCTTTTTTGACAAAGGCTATTTCTTAGCCCTAACAGGAAGGTTTAGCTCAGTGAAAACGCGAATGCCTCTCCTTGGATGCCTTCTTCTTACCTCTTTACGCCGTGAATTGGAATTGACCTTGTCTTTGCCAGTATTCCTCGAACCGACCGCCAGCGGCAAGCAGCTGAGATGGCGGTCCGAACTCGACGACACTTCCTTCGTCCAGGAATACGACGTAATCGACCTCGCGAATCGTAGTCAGACGGTGGGCAATGATGAGCTTCGTGCAATGCTCGGCCCATTCGCCCAAGTCCTTCTGGAAGGACGCCTCCGTCTCTACATCGAGCGCAGATGTCGGCTCATCGAGGATGAGCAGCTTCGCGTCGCGCAGAATCGCCCTCGCGATCGAGATCCTCTGCTTCTGCCCATGCGATAGCTTCACCCCTCGCTCTCCGACATGCGTATCGAAACCCTCCGGCAGCGCTTGGATGAAGTCGAGCGCCTGCGCGAGCGCTGCCGCCCGCGTAACATCTTCAAGCGTCGCGTCCATTCGTCCGACCCGAATATTGTCCAACACCGTTCCATCGAACATATGAATATCTTGAGAGACAAGCGCCATATTAGAGCGCAGCGAATCAATTGAATATTGGGTAATCGGCAGTCCGTTGATGTAGAGATTTCCACGTTCGGGTTCATAGAACCGAAGCAGTAGCTTCACAAGCGTGCTCTTCCCAGCCCCACTCGGTCCGACCAACGCTACGGAGGATCCGCTCGGAATTTGAAAGCTAACATCCTTCAGAATCGGGTTATCCGCATAATACGCGAAACCGACACGATCGATCTGGATTTCTATGAAGCCAACGGCATCCCGGTCTTAAAGTCTTCCCCTCTCATCTCCATCACTTCGAAGAATCGCCGGCCGCCCGAGATGGAGCGTTGCAGGTTCGTAATGACATTCACTAGATTCGTGAATGGCTCGACTACCCGCTCCAGAAGTGTAATGAACGCAACTAACCCCCCGACGCTGATCGTTCCTCTAGACATTAAGTAGGCACCGATGACGATCCCAGTGATATACCCTACCTGACCCGGCAGCTCCCGGAAGATATTGCGAATGCTGGATACCTTCGTCAAGATGACGTTATACTCGACGCCTTTCTTCTGTATTTCACCCATCAACCCGTCGGTAAACGACTCCATCCGGTTCGCCTTCACTTCACGTATGCCGTGAAGAGTTTCATATATCCGATGGAAGACGTCCCTCGTCACTTCCTGCTGAAGCTCCGAAATCTTCATAAATTTTTTGCGAAGCACGACGTTGCTTAATAGCTGCATCGGACCGATACAGATTGCCACGATGCCAAGCAGCGGATGAACCGTGAGCAAATAGACTCCCGCCATGAGGAACGAAATCGGCAGGAACAAAAGCTTTTGCATATCGAAGACGACAAAATCTTTCGTGATCTCCAATTGATTCAACACGACGTGGGCAGAGTTCGAGCTATGCTCCTTCTCATGGAAGCCCAGCGGCAGATCCCTCAGATGATTCAACAGATCGCGGCGCATAGCGTATACCACGGATTCATTCAAGAAAGAAGTCGACCAGTTTTGGAAAAAGGTAATCGCCGTACGCACCACTACAAGTGTCACATATACCCCGAGCAGTACCGTCAGAACCTTCATCGGAATATTGGGCGCAAGGTCGAACAGACGCCGATTCGTCTCCGCAAAAACAAGAGTAATGCCGGTCAGCGCGACCTGGGAGCCAATGAGCCAAACGTAAATCCATTTATATTTCCGAATGATCTGAAACAGCTTGCGAAACGTCTGATCTCTCAGCAGACCCGATAAGGTGTATTTAGCTTGCATGACTCAACTCCTGCTCTCTGTATGCTAAAAGAAATATTTCAAATAGCTTTATTAACTTTACTCTCAAGGAATCCATTTGCATCACCTAAAAGGATTAGTAACACCTTTATTCAACTAAGCTGCCAGTTAGCGTGATTCCATATTAATTGAACAAACCATCTTCTTTTTGTTTTTCAATAAATTCATCTTTAGTTAGCCCAAATAAAATAAAATCTAAATATTGTCCGTTAATATATACTACCTGGCGACGAACACCTTCTTGAACGCACCCGAGTTTCTTCATCATCTTCGCAGAAGCTTCATTTCCTTCAAGAACATAGTCATTGAATTTGTTAAGTCTTCGTTCAAGAAAAGCATACTTTAAGAGAATTTTCATAGCACTTGTACCATACCCCTTACCACGGTACTGTTTATCAATTACTATACCAATACTAAAGGTGCCGTTTCTCTCGTCAATACTGTTTAAATTAATACCACCTATACTTTCTGTGTTCAAATTTTCAATAGTAAACATAATCCGTCTATTAGTTGAAGAAAAATCAGCATTTTCTTCTGTAAATTTCTTTGCCCCTGTAATTGTAGGCGGCAGTTCAATTGCACATTCTAAAAGACGACGTGCAGGAGTGTCAAATCCGTTTATGTAACAACTTTCCCAATCTTCAACCTGTATTGCACGCAATCTAACTTTATCATCTTGCCAAAAATAATCGCTGTAATCAATTTCTCTCATATGAATCCTCCTGTATCTCCCAAGTATATTCACACACTATTTTATATAATAAACGCCATCTTTTGTTGGTAAATATTTGCTAAAACTAAAACCGTATCATAAATTGAGAGTCCGTGATTGCGTTATTCTGCCCGTTACTTCAACATATCGACAATCAATTATTGACAGGTCGTTACAAAATATATACAATTAACAAAGTCCAAAATGCAACGAGCAAATGTTGTATGCTTTTTTTTAGGATATTATGTACTGGTCTGTACAATATACAATTTGAAAGGAGTGGCAAACGTGAGCGGAAGACCTCGAGAATTCAACGATTTATCGGTGATTAACAGTGCAATGGAAGCTTTCTGGGTAAAAGGTTTCGAAGAATGCTCAACAGAGGATTTATGCAAAAGTACCGGTCTTGGCAGAGGGAGCTTATACAACGCTTTCGGCAGCAAGCAAAATCTGTATAAACAAGCTTTGTTGCGGTATTTCGAATTGGGGCACCAGGCAAATATGGAAATATTAGATCGTCCCGGACCGATTAAGGATCGGCTTCGCGCGTTAATGGAGGCGGTCATTGATATCGATTTGAACGATCCCGTTCGCCGAGGATGCCTGGCTATTAATGCTGCGATTGAACGCGGAGGGAAAGATCCCGAGATTGCACGCGCGGTTGCCCATCATTTTTCAAGTCTCGAACAAGCTTTGTGTCATATTATGGAGCTTGGTCAGCGGTCGGGTGAAATCTCCTCAAATCGGCCTGCCATGCAATTGGCCAGATTTTTTAGATGCAGCTTCTACGGTTTGCGTGTTTTAAGCAAGGTTGAGCAGGACCGTGGGGCACTGATGGATGTTGTGGAGACTACACTGTCGGCACTATGAGCACTCGTGTTCATGTGCCTCCGTGTTTTACCAAAGGTTTTTAAGCACACCATATTGTTTGGCTGCTTGCGCCTAATTTTGTACAGATCATTACAGAAACAAGGAGATGTTTATTATGCCATTTGCTATTTATGTACTAGGTCTGATGATATTTTCCATGACCACCTCGGAATTTATGGTGGCCGGAATGATATCCTCACTTTCGGAGGAGTTCGGAGTATCCGTCGGGGCTATTGGATTCCTTATTTCCGCATATGCTGCGGGAATGATTATAGGCGGTCCGATGCTGACGGTCGGACTTTTGAAGGTGCCGCGCAAACAAGCTTTTCTGACAATGGCATTCATTTTTATTATCGGCCAAACCCTTGGGGCGCTGGCATACAGCTATGAAGTAATGCTGATTGCGCGGATCATAACAGGTATTTCTTCATCGGCATGTTTCGGTGTTTCTCTTGCGATCTGCTTTAACCTTGTCGGTCCTCAATCGCGCGGCCGTGCAGCCTCCATCGTCCTTGGCGGTCTAATGGTCGCTACCGCTATCGGTCTGCCGGCGGCGATAATATTTGATCAGTACTTCGGATGGCGCTCCAGTTTCTGGGCAGTTGTTGTCCTTGTTCTTTTATCCGGATTGTTGGGGCAGCTGACTATTCCAACGACTCCAAGACCGGAATCGGTCAGTATTCGCAACGAACTTGGAGCGTTCAGGAACCGCAACCTTTGGGTGGCTTATGCAACCAGCATGCTGATAATCGGTGCGACCTTCGCTGCATTCAGCTACTTTTCACCGATTCTTACCGATCTTACAGGCTACGCTGCCGGGACGGTTCCGCTACTCCTTGCGATCTACGGTGCGGCCACCGTTATTGGAAATATTGTCACCGGCAGACTCGCCGATCGATACATGATGTTTATATTAACCATTGGACTTGTGACTCTTACTGTAGCACTGGTTGCCTTCGGCCTCTTTGCCCACAACCCGATTGTGGCTATGATTGCCGTTATGGTAGTTGGTCTGGCGGGAGTACCGATGAATCCTGCTATGGCAACCCGCATTACGAGGGTAGCCGGCACTGGATCGCTCGTAACCACCGTTCATGGCTCTGTTATCAGTTTAGGTATCGTCATCGGTTCCTCGATCGGAGGACTAACCATCGATGCTGGTTTCGGTCTCGCGTCCCCGCTATGGGTTGGTGCGCTATTGGCTATTCTCGGTCTATTTTCCTTGATACCCTATTTGCTGAACAAAGGCAGCGAATCGAAGCTGTCCTCTCATTCTGCAGCCACAGGTCCATCGCCGAATTTGCGTCGCCCGACTTTCCATCGCGAATTGGACGTATACAAAAGCAAAGAGTGTCAATGAGTTGAAAGTTAAATTCAACCTCCTGAACAACCTGACCACGCATTGAACGAGGTTGAACCAAGAACGGCAGTCTTGGACTATGAAAATAATTGCCCATGACTGCCGTTGTCTCCTCAACTATCGTCTCCGTTTAGTTTAGCAATTGGATGATTATTGAAATTGTATCTTATGTTGCTCCTAACAACTTTCCAAGTCCAACATAAACGGGTTTCCGAGAAAAGCAACCGATCATATTTACATTGCATGTGGCAACAGAGCCATGGTATGAATCCCGCCATGGCTCTGTTTCGATTGCGGTTAGTGTTCCAACACCTTTTCAAGCTCGCCGGCCATTTTAGCCCAACCATGCTTGGCGCCTTCAAACGCAGGGGATGCTTTCTTTCTTTGGCTTATAATGTAATGACAATACCTTAATAGATTCCTGGACGAACAGACGGATCGTGGTTCGCGATCGCGGCTACGCAGTCTTCTCTTTGCGAAAATTCCCGCACCCACTTCAAAGAATCCAGTGCCTGCCGCTCGTCAAACGTAAAGCCGGGCAAAATAAGCTCTTGCCACGATTTCTCCGCATAGCCTGCGTCGGATACGAGCAGCAGCCATCCTGCCTCTACACGTGCAAGAACCGAAACATGACCCGCCGTGTGTCCGGGCGTAAGGACAAGATAGACGAGCCCGTCGCCGAACAAATCTTTGCCCAGCCGGTACGGTCCGTACGGAATGGATTCCGGTTCGAAGGTTTCGAACGATACGCCTTTGAACCATTTTTCCTTATAGCTCGCCACGTTCTTCCATTCCGGTTCGCTGACAAGGAATTTCTTCGCTCCAATCAACAGCTCTAATCCGCTGATATGGTCTTCATCCAAATGCGACATGACGACGGCGTCTATGTCACGTGGCGCAAAGCCTTTGGCGGCAAGCTGCTCCCGCAGCGAGCTCCCTTCCGGCAGTCTGTACTCGATAAATTGATACAAATCTTCGCCGAAATGCTCTTTCGGCTTCGTGCGAATGTCTTCGTGCCACCCTGCATCGACGATGACCCGACCTTTCGGGTGCTCGATCAAGTAAGCGGAAACGGGGACCAGCTCCTGGCAGGCTTCCCCTCTTTGGTTCACCGGTGGTATGACTTCAAGCTCCTTAAAGGCTAACGACCGGTCATACTTCAAATCCCCCGTGTGCATAACATGTACTTTAACGAACATATCCATCAATCTTACCTCCGATTCTATTATTGGCGTCGAAGTGTTGACAATGTCGATTATGGAGGAGCTTGGTTCCTGCTGAAAAGAAGGCACTTTCTTGTTCTTTAAGCACCAAACGGTACTATAGGCACCAAAAAGTGCTTCAACCACTAAAAAGTGCCTTCTTCGCAAGTTAGCGAAATTCATCCATAATGCTCTTGGGTCGGTAATTTCCCGCAAGTACATCAATCGGAGAGATCGAGATGAAAAAGCGCAGCGAGCGTAACGAATTTCTTAGGGTTATCTTGACGTTAGGGACGGGAGCGATTTTAGTCGTTTCATTGATGTATGTCTCCATCCCGTTATTTGCGGTATGGGGGCGCGAATTCCAGACCGTTACCGAGCATACGGTATGGGCGGGAAGCGCTTTTGGGTTCGCGTATGCGGTCGGGAACGCCGTCTTTGGACTCGTTTCGGACCGGTTTCATAGAAAATCGATATTGGGTATCGGTCTTGCCTTCTTGGCGCTTAGCACCCTGGCGGTCGGATGGAGTCCGTCTTTGACGTGGTTGATTGGATGGAGAGCCGTACAAGGACTCGCGGCGGCTTCCTTTCCGACCGTCGCCCTAGCCTATATCGGGGATGTGCTTTCGCCGAGGTATCGTCCAATCGCCATTTCGGTTTTAAGCAGTAGCTTTCTTATGTCCGGAATCTTGGGCCAGCTTTATGCGCAGGCCGTCGTAGGGTGGCTCGGGTGGAGAGGTGTTTTCGAGATTTTGACGGTAAGCTACCTGGCACTCTTTTACTTCGTCTACAGGCTTCCTGCGGGTTTGCGTCCTCAGGCCGATAACTCTCTAGCTCAAGTGTTCGGACGAACGGTCAAGCTAGCGGCCTCTCCTTCCCTCTTGCTGACGTTTTCCGTCTCGGCAACGTTATTATTTAGCTTTGTTTCGATGTATTCGGGTTTGGGGCCGTACGTGTCGGATCGGTTCCATCTTCCGGAACAAGGGTTGATGTGGTTGCGGATCGCCGGGATACTCGGCATATTGATGTCGCTTGCGGCAGGTCCTCTCATCGGGCGTTTCGGGGCAAAGCGAGTTTTTATCGCCGGGTTAGCTGCGGCAGTAATCGGTCTAGGGGGTGAGGCTTTGTCGGAATCGCTTGTATTCCTGGTTGCGGCCAGTGTAGTTTTTGTATCGGGAATAGCAATCGCGAACCCGAGCATCATCGTCATCATCGGTCAATTGGGGGGTGAGTCTCGCGGAAGCGCGTTTGCTTTGAATGCATGTTTCGTGTTCGTCGGCGCAAGCTTCGGCCCGGTACTGGCCGAGCATGTCGAATCATTCGCATTTTTGTGCGGCGTGTTGATGACGATCTTGTTCATCGCGACCGTCATCGCGGGGCTACGAATTTCGAGCGGCCATCTGTCTTCATCGAAGGGCAATCCAATAATCTTCAAGCGTGAACAATGCCCAGACTAATCCAAGAACGAAAAAAGGCCCCTCCGTCACTCGGCTTTCCATCCTATACGAATTCATGCCAAGGACGGCAAGCCTCCGAAATAACTCTTAAACCTGACTAGGCTCCGTTACCTGTTGATCTTTCATGTATTGAGGTATTGATCCCCCCATTCGCACAGCAGGGTTAGTACTGGTTTCAGAGTCCAGCCTAAGTCCGAAAGTTCATAGACGACTTTCGGCGGTACTTGATTGTATACGGTTCGAATGACCAAACCGTCCTCTTCCAGTTCTCTGAGCTGCTGGGTCATCATTTTCTGGGTGATTGAGGGCATCACTTTTCTCAGCTCGCTTGTTCGTTTGGCTCCTTTGGTCAAGTGGCATAATATGAGCATTTTCCATTTTCCGCCAATGACCTCCAATGTCGCTTCGGCGGGGATATGATATGTTTTGGTCAGTATTCGTGCCACATGGTTCACCCTCGCTTTCTACTCTTGAATGTATCTCGGCCTATGCTCGAACCGTTAATTTCACTTTTATCAGTTGAATTCGGTATCGAAGCCATAATGTTATTAATTATAAAACAATGAGAACGTTCAAGGGGCATAAAATATGAAAAAGTCTGCGCAATGTCTGTTTATTTTTTATTAGCACATCTAACTGCCCATAAGAAACAGCGGCAATCTCATCTCTTTGAGTTTTCAAATGGACTATGAAGTCTTACCTCATGTTGATTACTATCCCAATTAAATATAAGCCGTCCTTTTTGAGAAAAATATAACCGAGTTGAGTTAGTCTTTATAACCGTCTCTATTTTTAAAGGAACTACATACTGAACTACTGAAAGCATTCTTTGTTTATCTGTTTTACCTGAGTATAATACTAATCCTTCTTCCGACTTTTTGGATAGCCCAACATGCGGTTCTATCAATTCACTCAGAATTTCAGTTTGAATTGTCATGATAATTATCACCTTTTCGTAAGTTATCCGTTAGTTAAGTTCTTTGGAACAATTGGAATCTCATCATCATTGAGTCATAATCCCATCATTTATCAATCTTTGTTTATCCGTCAAAGCAAACGCGCCTGGAGACCAATCTTCTAATCCTCCGTGACCCCCAATAATTTTCCCTTCTATTTCATAAATAGAGACGTACATTTTTTTGCCTGTTTTTTGTTTTTCTTTTAATACATAGGTTGTAATAACGAGTTCTTTATTTTTATAAGGCTCTAAATCCAACCCCGCAATGCGTAAGGTTTGTATGAGTTCAGGGAGGTAATTCATTACTTCCAATTTTTCGCTTATTTTGTCCTTAACATGCCAGCCAAACGAATCAAAATATTGAATATGCTTTTCCGATATTTCTTCGGTCGTTCCTTTCCCGCACCCAATCAGCAAAGCAAAAGTACATAATGTAATAAAAAATATCTTATGCATGTCTGAATTAATCCCCCTTTGGCAGAATTAGCTTTTGTTAATAAACTAAGACGATAATTATTTTGTAAGAGTTGCGACAGTTTTTGAACTATGCTGCCCATTGGCGGAACAGAAAACTACGGTTGCACAGCAACCGCTATTCCACTATCGTATCCGTCCCTCGGTTTAGCCTGAATAACAAATATTTATGCAGAGTCATATTGCTTCGCAAAGAGACCTCATTTCATCGACAACCAACTCGATTCGCTTGTCCTCAGGGAAACCTTTAGGGACATAAAACAACAATAAATTAGCCACATTTTCTGGATGCAATCCCGTGGGTTCGGATAACTGGATCCCATTTTTCTCGAATAAGTCTTTAATTTGAGCTGAAGTAATTTTTTCTCGTGAGATGAAGTATTTGTTTGACATCCCATAATGAAGCACAGTGCCAATAGTGTTACTATTATTTTTTCATTATAGAGTCCCCAATTTTTTTCTCCAAATTATAGAACGTTTTAAAAATGAAAATGTCACATTAAACTGCTCGATAGCTTAATTCCTTTAGTTATTGACCATAACAATAACCGCTACCATCAACATGGTAAGGTGTAACAAAAGGTTTTAATTCTTCGGTGCATCGTTTTTTCTTCGCGGCCCGCGTTTGCGAACTGTGACCATATCTGTTACAGTATAATCAACAGTTTATGAAGTCAACTTTATGCTTGCGGAGGGATCCCCCATGACTGTATTATCCGTGTTGGATTTAGCGCCCGTGGTACATGGCGGTACGGCGGCCGACACGTTTCGCAATACCCTCGACCTCGCGCGTCACGTGGAGCGCTGGGGCTATCGCCGGTATTGGCTTGCGGAGCACCATAACATACCCGGCATCGCCAGTTCCGCGACGTCCGTCGTCATCGGCTACGTCGCGGCAGGTACTTCGAAGATTCGTGTCGGTTCCGGCGGCATTATGCTGCCGAACCACGCTCCGCTCGTAATCGCCGAGCAGTTCGGCACGCTCGAGTCGATGTACCCCGGACGCATAGATCTCGGACTCGGGCGCGCGCCCGGCTCCGATCAACTGACGGCACGAGCGTTGCGTCGCGGACTTAACCATGACGGCCAGGATTTCCCGCAACTGCTCGAAGAGCTACGCGGATACTTCTCGCCCGCTCCAGGTGCAAAGAGCGTGCGCGCGCACCCAGGCGAAGGACTGGACATTCCGATCTGGCTGCTCGGGTCTAGCGGCTTCAGCGCCCGGCTCGCCGGCGAGCTGGGTCTGCCTTTCGCGTTCGCCAGCCATTTCGCGCCGGATTACCTGTTGCCCGCTCTGGAGCTTTACCGCAGCAGCTTCCGCCCATCGGGAACACTCGACAAACCATACGCTATGGTCGCGATCAACGTCGTCGCAGCCGATACAAACGAGGAAGCGAAGCGGCTCTCGACGTCACACCAGCTTGCGTTCCTGAACATCATTCGCGGTCGCAGCGGCTTGCTCTCCCCGCCGGTGGACTCGATGGATCAGTTCTGGAGTGAATACGAGAAAGAGATGGTCAAGAGCCAGCTGAAGTACACGGTGGCGGGTGATCCTGACGCGGTGCGCGAGGGCGTTGCCACCATCGTAGAAATGACGCGAGCTGACGAAATCATCGCCTCTGGGCAAATTTACGATCATTCGGCCAGGCTGCGTTCGTTCGAAATCTTGGCGGACGTTTGCGGCGACCGCTGAGCCTCAGGCCGTCGAGCCCTCTCGACGGCCTAATTCCTTTCTTGCCTTATCGTGCGAAGCGAGCAATTTGCATATGTCGCGTTATCTGATAAAATTTCGGTGACAGTTAGTCAAAATATAACGAGGTGTCAAATCGATGAGCGATACGCTTAAACTGGCTACATTCGCCGGTGGCTGCTTCTGGTGCATGGTGAAGCCGTTCGACGAAGAGCCCGGCATTCACTCCGTCGTCTCCGGTTATACCGGCGGCCATGTCGAAAACCCTACGTACGAGCAGGTGTGCTCCGATACGACGGGCCATTACGAAGCGGTGCAGATCACGTACGATCCCCACATATTTCCTTATGGACGGCTGCTCGAGCTTTTCTGGCGGCAAATCGATCCGACCGACCCCGGCGGCCAATTCGGCGACCGCGGCCACTCCTACCGCACGGCCATCTTCGTGCACGACGAAGAGCAGCGAGCGGTCGCGGATGAGTCGAAACGCCGCCTGACCGAGAGCGGTCGATTCGCAAAGCCGATCGTCACGCCGATTCTTCCGGCGGCTACGTTTTACCCGGCCGAGGCATATCATCAACATTATTACAAAACCAATCCGGTACGGTATAAAGCGTATTTCGCGGGCTCAGGCCGGGAACGGTTCATCAAGGAAGCATGGAAGGACCGGGCGAAGGACGAAGAACTGAAACGCCGTCTCTCTCCAATGCAATACGAAGTTACTCAAAACAACGCGACCGAGCCTCCGTTTCGCAACGAATACTGGGATCATAAAGAGGAAGGCATCTACGTCGATATTGTCTCCGGCGAGCCGCTATTCAGCTCCCGCGACAAGTTCGATGCGCACTGCGGCTGGCCGTCTTTCACGAAGCCGATCGAAGAGGCGGGCGTTACGGAGCATATTGACGTCAGCCATAATATGATTCGGACCGAGGTCCGCAGCAAGGCAGCCGATTCTCACCTTGGTCATCTGTTTGAAGATGGACCGCAACCAACCGGCCTCCGGTATTGCATCAACTCCGCCGCGCTTCGATTCGTGCCAAAAGACAAGCTCGAAGCCGAAGGATACGGGGAATACGCTAAGATTTTCGAATCATAAGCAACATTCTGAAACGGCAGACCGGGACGCAGATGCGTCCTTCGCTGCTGTGCTCCCCTTCATTCAAGCAACAAATAATTAACTCCGCACTATTGGGCATTGAGAAATGGGAAAACATATCCCTTTTCTCTCGAATCAACATGTATATTTTCTTGCAAACAACCCGGCCTCGTCGCGAAACCGTTGCCGCAACTATCGTAACCGTCCCTCGGCGAAACAATATATCCGACTTATATAGCTTTTGTAAAAAGGATAAATCCCTCAACATATGTAACCCACAAAATTGTGATGCACACTGAAAGATCATTTCCCGACAATTCAGCAATCTCTTTCAACGTACGACTACCATCAACATATTTTAAAACTTCCCACTCCTCCCGTAATAGAAAGCGTCGATGTGCCCAAATCGGATCTTCATTCGAAATCAATAAGCGAGTTGAGTCGAGTACTACTGGTGATGGAAAGTATGGCACTTGCTCTGGATGAATGAAATCCATTTCCCATTTTTCTGCAAGATACGTTGAGTACGGTTCCATTAGTATTTCATATAATTCGTATTCTCTTCCCTGGAACATGGGTGGATACCATTGAGGGGGTTTAATGCTTGGTGCATTCCATCCAGATGATCGTTTGTGGACTTCATACCTTTCGGCAAATTCACTAGGCTTATATGCCAGAGATGACATTCTATTTGTATTATCTTTACGGAGTAGTACCTCATTCACCATCTTTGTTAGATTTCTTGTGAGCGCAGCTATACTAAAGTGCTGTAAAGAATAGGCGGTTGCCTTTCTTCCCATTTCCTCTCGAAGACTACGCTGTTGCAATAATTTTATTACCTGATTGGCACCGTGAGCCCAATCCACCCGAATCCCATTTTTCGTCAATACTGCATCGACGAAATACCCTGTTTGACCATCTTGTACTACATCCTTGAATCCACCCCATGAAGTGCATACTACAGGGACACCACACGCAGCTGCTTCCGCTTGTGACAGACCGAAGTTTTCACGATGATAAAAACCAAAATTAACCACAACATTTGCGGCTGAATACATTCGAGCTAGATCTTCGCCAAAAAGAGGACCAACAAATTTTACTTTTTCCGTAATTCCCAAGTTGTTTGCGATTGAACATAGCCATTCTAGATACCCAGTATTACGAACACGAAACTCTCCTAAAGAAATATCATCTTCCTCACCAACAATACAAAGGTAAGAGTTTGATATTTGATCATTCACTGCTTTAAACATATAAAGTAATGTATGGATATTCTTTTGAATATTTAGCCGTCCGACGTAAAGTAAAATC
The DNA here is from genome assembly GCF_016482785.1 of Paenibacillus alkalitolerans. Lineage (GTDB taxonomy): Bacteria > Bacillota > Bacilli > Paenibacillales > YIM-B00363 > Paenibacillus_AE > Paenibacillus_AE alkalitolerans. The sequence goes on from NZ_JAEMXM010000006.1 coordinate 257,770, forward strand.
AGTGCATCGGACGGTACTGAATATTTTTTTCGCGTTTCTTCCCGTTCATCCATACAACGAGGATAAAATACCGTCTCGTCGACACTGAGGGGAATTACCCATTGCTTTAAATTACTCCACGCAACGAGACGACTCCAAATGTCTTGATCTGCTTGACAGGTGAAAAGAAGCGCATCATCCGAGCGAAGTATATGTTGCCAGGGAAAAAGCATTGCTTCTGCCCCCTTTGGTAATGCACCTCCTGCAAACAAGATAGCTGGGATGTCAACACCTAATTCATCACGAAGATTGAGTGCAAAGGCACTGTGTGGGTATATATCTGCCCAAAGAATATCAATTTTTTTAAGAAATGATGCCATTGCTTCACGTTCATCATTATTATTTTCTGGTGGCTGATAAGGTACTATTTCCATGTTGCTGCTGATTGCCCGAGTTACATCACGCGCCACTCTTCCCATACTCCAAAGTTTCCCTAATTTTTTGGGGGCTGAAGTCCAAGGAAAATCGCCCCAAAGCATTCCAATACGTGGTTGTCTATTGTTCTCCATTTTGGACACCTCCTTATTATCGAACAATGAACCTCTTTGATCGCTTTAAATCTATACGAAAATTGCAATTACATCATTCACATGACCGCACTATCCTCCGTTTGTTGAGTAAATTGTCTGATCATGCAAAAAAAGCGATGGATCGGTTCCATCGCTGCGCTCTCGTCTCCGTCCCTCGGTTTAGTGAAGTCCTTATTTCTATATCCCTCCGTAACCTGTCAAGGCACTCCCCTGCTCAAAAGATGGGCGATTAACCNCCTCGGTTTAGTGAAGTCCTTATTTCTATATCCCTCCGTAACCTGTCAAGGCACTCCCCTGCTCAAAAGATGGGCGATTAACCATTCGCGAACAGAGGGCAGCCGGTACAGGATGGCCGCCTTTTTTATATTCAATAACCCCATATCAACTGATGTCATTTACAGTTTGACCATAAGATATACATTAGTGAATAAAGATTGCCCTCAGGTGCTTTATATCTTGTATAGGTGAAAAACCAAACATTCGGGAATATTCACGGCTGAATTGCGACGGACTTTCATAACCTACCCGGAATGCGACATCCGCGGCATCCGTTGACTCGGATAATAACAGACGCCGTGCTTCCTGCAGTCTCAGTTGTTTTTGGAACTGAATAGGGCTCATAGCGGTTACCTCTTTAAAGTGCCTATGAAGCGAAGAAACACTAATATTCGCTATTTCCGCAAGCTCCTCAATCCGAAAAGACCTATCATAGTTATTCATGATATGTTCGATAACGTCTCTAATTCGTTTGGTACTGCTTCCTTCTATTGCAATTTGTTCCAGCACAACACCATGCTGCCCTTGCAGAACCCTATAGAGAATTTCCTTCGTGAAGAGAGGAGCAAGTACCGGGATATCCTTAGGATTGTCTAGCAAACGAGCTAACCTGTTTACCGCATCCAACAAAGATAATTCCATCCGGCTGACAAACATTCCTCGCTTAGCGTTTTCTTTCGGGCCAACTCGAATTTCAGAATCGCTTAAAATCTCTAAGATTTGACTCGTGGTAAATTCAAGTTTGAGAGACAAATACGGAACTTGGGAAGAGGCTTCCATGACTTGGCCGGTAACCGGCAAGTCAACGGATGCGACAAGGTAATCGGCAGGACCGTATCTAAAGCGCTCCTGTGCCAGCAATACCTCCTTCACACCCTGAACGACAATGCAAAAGGAAGGATTGTAAACTCCAAAATTTGATCCAGTAACATTAGATCGACGAGTGAAAAATAAAGACGGAATAGCAGTCGCGTGAACACCGTCCCGGCCTGAATAACGCTCAATGAGTTTGGCAAGCTCCTCCTGCTGTTTATATATTCGTTCAGACATAAGATCCTCCTTGTTCCTCCATCCTTGACAGTTCCATCATATTTCATATTCGAACGTAACGTAAATGGCTGTGAGAGGATTAGGCAATCATTTGAGAAGAATGAGATAACGGTCGCCTTTTCATTTGTTGCATAATAAGGATGCCGAATTAAGGGGTCAGTATGCCAAGTTAAAGGGGAAGATTAATATGGATACACAGGGGAAATATACAGTTATTACCGGAGCAAGCTCTGGTATAGGTTACGCGACAGCCAAGGCTTTCGCAAAACGTAAGAAAAATATCATACTTGTTGCTCGCCGTGAAAACAATCTGAACGAACTGAAAAGAGAAATCTTGCAGGAAATTCCTGAGCTGGATATTGTGATAAAAGCAGTCGATGTATCCGTCAGTCAAAACGCCCATCAACTCTATCGAGAGTTAAATCCGTATCAAATCGAAACATGGATTAATAATGCAGGTGTCGGTAGCTATGACAGTGTGTCCGGTCAAGACTTGGAAAAGATTGAAACAATGCTGCGCCTAAACGTGGAAGCCCTAACTATCTTTTCGTCCTTGTATGTACGTGATTATAGAGACGTGGATGGTGCACAATTAATCAATATTTCTTCAGCCGGTGGATACACAATCGTGCCAACGGCCGTTACCTACTGTGCTTCCAAGTTTTTTGTCAGTGCATTTACCGAGGGATTGGCCCATGAACTGAAAGCCGCCAATGCAAAATTGCAAGCTAAAGTTTTGGCACCAGCGGCAACCAAAAGCGAATTTGGAAAAGTGGCAAACAATACGAGCGAGTATGACTATGACAAAATTTTTAGTACTTACCACACAAGCGATGAAATGGCCAATTTTCTCTTGCAGCTTTATGATAGCAACATGACTGTTGGTAGAGTTGACAGAGAAGCCTTTGAATTCAAACTTAGTGAACCACTTTTTGCTTATGCAGGCAATTCTAAGAATAACCAAAAAGTCCAACTGAAAGATTAACACAGCACAATTTTAAAGTGGTGGAGCAGCTGAATCACAACAGATGTACGTTGGGTAACAAACGCTGCCCCATCTGGGTTGAAGCGCCATGTTTTGACCTCCATTTATAGTAATCATGAAATCTGATGTCAGCGATTTTACCGGCCTCCACAAAACCTATGTTTTTGTAGATCTTATTTGAATCCGGATTTTTTAAATCTGCATATAACTTTGGAACCAAGCCATTTTGGCCTAATATCAAACATAATTCAGCTACTAATGCACTTGCATACCCCTTCTTACGTAAAAATGGTGAGGTAAATGTTAGCAAGAGCTATTTGGATTACACCCTCGTCGCTAAAACTTTTTCGGTGTTCGTACTCAACCTCAAATACATTAAACAAAGTAATTCCTCCTTCGCTTAAAACAATCCTTTTAGCGAACACAAAAAAGCCACCTTCCGACATTACGGGATAGGAGGCAGGCATGCACGAACAAAGAGCTACATTACTTTATCAAAAAGCAACGCTCCCCTTGCCAATATTAAAAAAGCCCACACTAATCCTATCCAGAAAAATCGGCTAAACGAATTTTCATTAAAGATAGGATTAGTTTATCATTGGCTCTGGTCGCACAATATAGGTCATTTAATATGGATCGTTGGAGTAATTTCATCTTTTCCGAATTATGGTAGATTTAAAGAAAATCGTCCACTGGAGGGAAATGAGATGAGACGACGGTTTATGCTTTTGGTTTGTGGATTTTTGCTGCTGACGGTGCTTCTGCCCTTTCAAGCAGCCGCCGCCGAGTCCGGTTCCGAAACGCTGCTTTACCGGTTTAACGGAACCATTCTCGACTTTGACCAAAATCGTATTTTGTGGAAACAAACCGGCGATAAGGTGCTCTGGCTGTACAATCGAAAGGATGGAAGCCAAGCGAAGGTTCACGATGCCACCGGGTCCGATTATATTATAGGTTGGTCGACAGCGCTTGAAAGTTATTATGGACGGCAGACGCTACCAGCGAAGTTATCCGCTGAAGGCGTTGTTTATACCTTATGGTCGACAAACGGATCCGGAGATTTCATTACGTACTATTGGAAGGACGGTGCGGTTCGACAGATTGGGGAGAAGCAGCAGTTTCTGAACGAAGTAAAAGGGAATTTTGCGGTATTAAGGAGCAACGTTGTGGATTTAACTACGGGAGAGTACCGTTCATTGCCGAATTCTAATTTTGAAAATGGCAGGAACCGCTTTGATCTGTCAGCCGACGGAATGGTGGTTTATACGTCCCAAACTAATCAATCGAACCTCTACAAGTCGCTTCCGGACGGTACGTTAACGACGTATGTGCCGCCTTCACCCAACTACTACACATACTCCGGGGCTTTGACGGACGGAAAAAACATCATCTATAAGGTACTCATGTTGTATAACGGAGGTTACAAGTGGTCGCTCCGTGTTCGCAGCGCCGATGACAAGGTTACCACATTAGCGATAAATCCTTTTTATTCTGACTTTTTTTCCGACCCAAGAGCAACCTATCAGATCAACAACGGATGGATTGCTTATCAGGAGTATAATTTAGAAAAAGATAATTGGACCTTGTATCTCCGATCGCCGAAAGGCGAAACCAAACCAATTTTCGAAACCCCAGAGAATACGTGGAAACAGTCGTGGTATAACAGAGATGGTCTCGCTATCAACCAGTTGGGCGCGGACGGCTCTTTGGTATACACGGTGTCCTCGGGAAGCTACACTAACACCAAGACGTATCTTTATTCCGCTCAAGTGAATAAACATGTGCCTGTATCCGGTTCGGGGAAGTTTGAATACCGGGAGCATGTCTTCAGCGGTCCGGAAGGCGGAGAATATCAGTATGGCGCCTGGTTCCGGATTGAAGGCGGTTCATTGTACGCGATTCGAATCTAAGCTGAAGAGTATCTTAACAGAAGAACGCAGAAAAGACGAAATATCCCGTGTACTCCTCTCACGGGATATTTCTTTTTGTCATTGAAGGTTTAATAGGGTATGTTCCATTTGAGTAAGGCAGGACGATTCGTAGCCCTCGTCTATAGCCGAATGATCTATAGATTTCTTTTCTGTTTGACTCATCTCAAGTACAGTTGAGCACTTCCACCGAATTCTGTTGAATAGCCGTATTAGTACATAAAGCTGGGAGACTATGATTAAGCTAATCTGCCCGTTCAATCTACACTTGTTAAAGATGTTTGGTGCAGTTATACAACTGACATTCCCACTTATTATTGTTGTGAGTAAGAATTGTTATAGAGGTGTTATCAATATACGTTTTTTTGAAGCTCTGCGGTAATAGATGTTGTAATGACAAACCAATCAATGCTCCATGACTTACAATTAAAATTCTTCTATCAGTATGTTCTACGACCAGTTCTTCGAGAAAATTTAGTCCACGCTTAGCGACCATTTGAAAATCTTCCATACCAAGGTTTTGTTCACGCCATTTTACTCCCCAACGAGCGATGCGTTCTTCCTCGGTTGTGCCCTCAGTCAGTCCGCAGTTGATTTCTCTAATTCGTTCATCAGTGATTACTGAGGCTGCTCCTAGAGAGTTCCGAATTAATTCAGCCGTTTGCTTTGCTCTTGTTAAATTACTGGAGAAAATAATGTCCCATTCTTCTCCAGAAAGTCTATAAGCCAATGCCGTGGCTTGCTTTATACCTTCTTCGTTTAGAGGTATGTCGGATATACCTTGAGCTTTACCAAGATTATTCCAATCGGTGACCCCATGCCTGATAAGCCCTATTGTGGTTGCCATTCCTGCCTCCTCAACAAATTCGTTGTCTTGCCTATTTCATACTTGTTCTAATAATACCAAAAATATCGGCTAAACCGCCCGTTACTTCAATAAAACAAAGGAACTGCGGTAAAGCAGCTCCTGTACAAACGTCTCCCGTTAGTTTAACCTACAATGTGTTAGAGCCTTTCATGCACGACTTCGGTCCCGGCGATAAAATCATGAAGTGACCGTTTGTCCTCGCGGGCTCCCACCATCGTCGCGCTTACAATAACGGCAATGCCGAGTGTAATCCCATATATTAGGCCGGTCACCACATTTCGCAGCAGCATCGTTCCCAGACTCGGCGGTCGTCCATCGCTAACTTTCACGATCCGAATTACAATGGGTGGAACACCGCATTTAATTGGTTGCGTATTTTTTTTATTAATCCGCTTGAAGTCTTGCCGTTATTTAGTATCCTTTTAATAATTAACGCTTTACTAGTAAGTGTTTGTTACTATTTAGGCGATGGGGGATTGGATTAACATCAAATTACTTATCGAGTTAATCTGCCCAATAGCTTAATGTGCAATTTTTTCATCGCAGATTAGGTCCACCATGCAAATATCCGACAATTCCTAAGCATGTGTTTTACTAAAATACTTCCTATACCTTGTTTTTGATGGGTGGGTAAAACCTCTAACAGGAGAATATAAGCTGACAAAACTCCGTCGCTAATTGCTGTAATAAATGTATGGGAAAAATAAAGTACTAGACTGGAATGCTTGATATGGCGTAAGTTTTATGAGGAAAAATCGTCTGTCCGTGCAAAATAAGTATTAGACTGGCCCCAAAGTTCAAACAGCCGCTGACCAAGACTTGAAAAATAAAGTCTTAGACTGCGGCTGCTTTATTGAGCTAACGTACCCGTCCCAATGATGTAAATGTTCATCAACCTTAAAAGGAGACTTGGAAAGCTTTTATCTTAGTTTCATGATTAGGAGATGTACTTATTCACCAGCTTAAAACCTAGACTCTCCGCAATGGCTTTGGAACCGGAATTGGATGAGACGCACAGCCATTCAATTTGGTTATAACCTTTTTCAAAGCAGCGCTGGACTACTGCTGAAACGACCTTCTTAGCAAATCCCATTTTCCTGTATTTAGGATCAGTATGGATTCCTATAGCAATCCTGTCCTCTGCGCAACAGTCACTTAATGACCAACTGACAATGCAATCATCATTACGAATATAGCAACCGCAACCTGATGAATCAAATCTCTCTTCGCTTCCCCATGCCTCTGCCCAATCTTGAATCCTGTTCGCATTGCTGTAGTTTCTGTGCTTCAGCTCCTTTAGATTGACAGATTCCAAAATATATCCCTCAGGAAGAGAGGATTCCGCTTTAACGAAATCCCCGTTGGTAAGGGTATACTTATATCTTGTATACTCTCTGATGAACCGGTTAGGATGAATATCCGCTATCTTCTCTCTCCACTCATCTGTATCGGGGGTTACACTATCCCAAAAATCCAACATCCTCGAAATTTTCTTGTTAAAATCCTCATCGGCGGTACTGCCTGCCATAGTTTTGTTTCACTGGTTTCAATAAGTACAGCATCCGGGTGTTTCTCTGAATTGACCATTACCTTTCCCAACATTTCCCCGTCTAGAACCGAAAACACTGAGAGCTCGTTCTGACTTTTAACAAGATGTCTTACCTTCCCATATTCATCTTTTTTTAGAACAATCAGACTTCATTCCTCCTGTTTATTCTCATATTCAGATAAATCAAAAATCAACCTTACTTTATTATGACATTACCAATATATTACTCGATTATGTAGTTAGATAGCTGGTTATAAATAACTATTATTAAACTATCCTGCCAGTTAGCTGAGCAGGCGTGCCGATCATCCGGCAGCCTGTCGTGATGGAATTATCGTTCTCCGTTAGTTACATGTCATTGCGTGAAAAAAAGACCACCCTTTAACGAGTGGTCTCTATGCAGTTATACTCGTTTTTCCCCGACGAGCAGACCCAAAGAGATCCATCGTCCATTATCAAGCGTAATCAATTCTTGCTCAGCTTCAGAAATACGCCTTAGGTCGCGGTAATTCAACCACCACTGATAGGCTTCGTCGAAATAATAACTCTCCGTAACGAGTAAGCCTTGACTGGCGAACAAATTGCAGTTCCAATCCAAGGTTTTAAAGCACGCCTGAAATCCCATACTGAATTCGGTGTCAAGCTTGACCAACTCATCAGGCATTGGGACTGGCTGGCACATCGGTTCAGCAATTCCGATTCTGGAGCCTGGTTTAGCTACCCGAATCATTTCAGATAACGCTAACGGGCGTTGATCCCCGATCATCTCAAACGATCCAATACTGATGACGGCATCAAATGTATTATCAGCAAAAGGCATTGACTGCGCCTCTATTTTAAGCTGCAACACTTGGTTTTCCACGTCTTGCTCCGCTGCATACGCTTGGATTTCGTTGTTCCCGTTTTCGGCCCACGGTTCAAGAGTAACTACCGACACATTCCAATGCTTGGAAATTGTTGTAGCAATATGGCCTAAACCACCGCCAACCTCAAGGACTCGCATACCGGGTCTAATATTTACAGCTTTGACCAATGGGAAAGCCATGTCGAATGAAGCAGGTCCCCAAGCTTTTAGAGGATCCAATTTCAAGAATGGATTTTCTTGCAATACTTGATTCAATGTATTTTGCCCCTTTTCTTATGTGAGGGGCTTCGCGTGTTTATCGGGCCAGTAACGCCATCCCCTCAAAATTGTGCCCGAACATATTTACCTCAATCATTCTTTTCATTGACACCGCCCCTTTCATCCTACACGAAAAGCTATTCGACATATTGTCATTAACTTCCTTCAGCTGTGTATGTCAAATACTAACCTGGAAGTGGTGGTTAACTGCCCGTTAGGTGAGCAAAGGCTGCCGGTCGCGGCAGCCTCATGGTGTAGTTTATTGAGCTCTTGTAATCCGTTAGTTCAATCAACTAAATAACCATATATCCCATTAACATGAGATCCCCTTTGTATAACTAATAAATATATATTTCAATTCGATTTATAACCTTCCTTTACCTGCATCAATGCTCAATTCCATGTTAAAATATCCGGTATAGACCGGAATATGGCGAGGAGGCAAGGTGTAGATTGGAGGTACGACTAGCAGAACGAATGATTGAGGAGTGGGCATCGGCGAACGCCGATGCGATTCGCATAGGCCCGAATAAAATCCGGGCGTCATATATATATAACCCCGGAGGCTTCGGCAACTTGTCTATTCGTTTGACGGACAGACGGACGCGGCTTCACGTCAAGCTAGCTCCACCTAGCAAAGCCGCGCGGTTACGGCAGTGGGCGGGCGTCAGCGATTATCTTGCCGAGCACTACGCCGCGCCCAGGCTGGTCCATGCGATTGACCGCGAGATCGTGCCAGGGTATCCGTACGGCCTTGTTTTCGAATATATCGAGGATGCAACCCCGCTTGCGGAAACGCGGAATCCCGAGGCCGCGCTGACGGGTGTCATGGAGACCGCCGCGAAGCTCCATTGCGACGATCGTCTTCGCGGAATGCTACCTAAGGCGGAGACGCGCACTTATGCAGAGGCATTCGAGGACGAGTACATTTCCCGGTTTACGGATGATCTCGACGGAATCCGCGGGTCGCGCGAGCTGCTCAGGGATTTCGTGTCGGACGAGACGATTTCTTGGTTCGGGGAAGAGATCGGGAGGCTGAGGGAAACAGTCAGGCAGACACCTGAGTTTCTACTCCCTGCGGGCGATGTTGTTCATAATGACCTGAACGGCAACAACGTACTAACTTGCGGCAAGGACGGCTTCCGGATCATCGACTGGGACGACCTGTCCGGCCAGGGCGATGCGGCGATGGACTACTCGGTACTGCTTTGGCCACTAACGCATGATCCGTCATGGCCGATATGGAGGGAGAAGGCGCTGGCAGGAGCAGGCGCTTCGGCCGTCGAGCGGTTGGAGCTCTATTTTCGGGCGAAGCTGCTCGACGACGTCATCGACGTGCTGGCCGATTATGTCGAGGCGGAGCAGGTACCGGAGCATCGGGAGGAGGCCCAGCGCAAGGCTAGGGCCGTTCATCTTCACTCGTATCCGCAGTATCTCGCCAAATATGGCGTCGGATAAAGCGGCCGCACCGCGCTGTCACATGCCAGCTACTTCAATAAAGGCTGCCGTTGTGCCGGCAGTCTTGGCATGGTGCTATCGTCTCCGTTAATTTAATGACTCTTTAACCCTCAGTTGCCTTAAGGTTTAATTTTGCTCTATCTGGAATCATATCAGAGTTGTTGATTGATTGAGTCCAGGTTCGAAATTCTATTTTAAACTTTGAATCACCTGTGAGTTCCTCAAGTGTATTTATGATAAGTGAAGAATATCTGCTGTATAACCATTGAGTTGAAAAGTCATTAGGGCTATAAATGATATAGGTCTTATCTTCATATTTCGCGGACGTATTTTTAAACCATGTATTAAAACTGGGAAAGGATATTTGTTTTCTTATTTCTTGTAGTACACTACCCCATTTAACATCATTTGTTTCATGTGGATGGTTTATTTCCTCGGTAACAACATCATTTAAAAGCTGTTTACTCAACAAAAGCTCTTCAACTGATGTATTGGAAATCTTTGCAAGTCTCAACAATACTTCGATATCGGGTAGACACTCACCATTTTCCCATTTAGATACTGCTTGATGACTAACACCTAATAAATTGGAAAGCTCCACCTGTGTCAAGTCTAATTTTTTTCGCAGGTTTAAGATGTTATTCCCAATCCTCTTATTGTCCAGCAAAGAATTCAAACCTCCTCGTTAAAGTTCAAGCTAATAATATCACACTGAGAAAAGAACCATAATCGAGTGAAAGTTGAATGCGATATCGTAATTATTGCAACTCTGGGTTGCATTATATCCAGTTAGGTATCCTCCGCTAGTCTGCCCGATAGTTCAACAGGCTGCCGTTGATGTTGGCAGCCTGTTGTTATGAAGCTCTCGTTACCAACGAGCATGTTGCCCATTTTGTTTTAGGTGCCGTATGTGTTAATCTCTATTTTTCTATAAGACTCGAGCGAATAATGTTATAGCCGTTCCAGTCACGCTCAAACTTATTTTTATGCGGAGGTGCAGGGGAATGTATCGAGAATGAAGCAATATTTTTTCCGTAATAAAGTGGATTGTTCATACCGAATTCCGCATGAATCCGCGGATCAATTATCGAAGGACGGATTCCGTTGCGTGCATTTCTCCTCTGATGATCATCGGAAATCAGATAAGAGACAACTTCAATGGTTGCGTCGGGATCCGAACAATTCGTACTGATGGCAAGTCCAAGTCCCGGTATATTAGCATTCCAAGCAGGTCCATCCTCATAAATTGGATACGATACGATATCCCATTCAAAACTAAGATCTTTGGGGTCAAAACAACTTGCGCAAATCATTCCCATTGCCACGGTCTGATGACGGACAAAGTATCCATTAAACCGAAGCAAGCGTTTTTTGTCCGGAAGGATATTTTCCTTAAGAGCATAGATTTTCTTGACAGTTCGTGTTATTTTCATCCAATCCTGGTGAAGTAAATTGGGTTGACCGGTTTTCGAGTCAAGATATAGTACAGCCAACTGCATCCGCATGAGGGCTAAATCAGCCGGGTCAAACCCGTGAATTCTTTTTCCATCAATATTCGCAGTAACTTTCTCGGCAAGTCCGATAACATCCTCCCAAGTCATTTTGTCAGAAGGATATGGAACGCCAAGCTTATCAAAGATACTCTTGTTGTAAAAAAGAGGGAATTCATTGGCATTATTGTATGGTAATGCGTACACTGCTCCGTTTTCATCTTTTCCCCAGGCAAATAAATTGGGTTCGAATCGTTCAGGAATAACTTCATTCGAATTTGTTAACAAACGAAAGTCCGATAATTCACCTTGTTCAAACAATTGCTCAAGTTAATTCTGACTCAATAGATATACATCAGCTTTCTCTTCTGAAGATCTATGCGCTAGTTTAATGTGCTTAATTGACTTTTCTAACGGTCCTTTAATTTCCTTCTCAAAACGCTCTTCAGATAACGTAGTCTTTATTGAAAGGACAACCATTAATAGCCCACCTCCAAGCACATGTTCTTGTTACGTATGTATAATGTTCTCATTGAAGAACACTCATATTGTATCGTACATACGTTCTATAGTAAACGTTTTAAGTGACTTTATTGTGCATAACTGCCCTTCCCTCGGAATGACCTATTCTCAACTATGGTATGGTTCACCGTATTTTATCCTACAACTTAGAAGGTCAGTTGGCTGATTCTAGAAGGCTGTTTTAGGCGTTCTGACGATGGGACTAGAGTGGTGGGATAGTTTAGACCTTTTGAGTGTTTGTTAAACCGACTTATGTTAGATAGAAAGGTTTACAAGAATATGACCAAGATTTAAAATATCCTTAAGTAATAATTTCCATATTGGGAGTGTTCATTATGTCAGTAATTAATATTGGTGGTTCATCTTTCGTTTTGTTAGTAAAGGACTTGAAGCAAACCATTCAATTTTATTCCGAATTAGGCTTTAAACATGAAGTGATTGGTACGAAAGTACTGCACCACCATGTTTCGAGAGATAAACTGACTCTCATTCTTTTTGAAGCTAAACAAGAAGATGAGGTGAAACCAATCAGCTCCAGTTATGAGGAACAATATTTTGATGTGTATTGTTATACTAATGCCGTAGATTTGCTAGCTCAAGAATTTATGGAAAAAAACGTAACCATCGTCAGAGAACCGAAATACACTGAACATTGGAGTGAGTTTACAATTCGGGATATAAACGGCTATCAAATCACTATCGGTGGAGGTATTGTAAATAAAGAACTTATATCGGGGGTATGGGAATAGCTACCAATGGCATAAAAGGTTGTGGTGGTTGTCCCGGCTCGTAAATTACAAGCCATGATTGCGTTAAACTGCCAGTTAGGTGAGCAAAGGCTTCCGATCACGCGGCAGCCAGTTTTTTGAACTCTTGTATCCGTTAGTTTATTTCCATGAGTATTCGTTTTGCATAAGAATCCCAGTCTGCTTCGTCTGTGTTTATCTCTAAAGTAGGAATTAGCGATTGTTTCGCACACATGCGAAGTTTTTCCTGATCATCTAAGAACTTTTGACATGCCTCCGTTACCGTGGAGTGGTTTTCCATCACATATGATTTCCAAGCTTCGCTACGACTTTCAATAAATCTGGGCTCAACTGCATCTTGGGACAAAGTTAAGAGTACACAATGTGCATTCAACTTTGATAGACGTTTTTCCAGCATCTCAATTTCTGTAGAATCTTTAAATGCCGCCCGATGATTTACATGGAACCTCTCTAAAAGATAAAATAAACCGTTTGATGATTTCGTATGACCAAGGGAATCAATCCAATTGTATTGTTGCTCAAGATAATCAACATGACGATTTAAAAGCTGAATATGCTCATCCTTGTCCATCGGTCTTAAGACGCCGTGGTATGAATGCAAAACTTGCGAATAGTGTTCACTTATTGCAATTATCGTTCTTTCAACATTGTGTGTTTGACTATGTATTCTCTTAATTGCCGAAAATACTGATGTTTTTCCTGCGGTAGACAACCCTTCGATAATTACTCCCCGAATCATATTTCACCTCTTCAGCTTGTCTTTGTTACCCTGCCCAATAGCTTAATGGAGCTGCCGGCATCGTTCCGCAGCAGCTTCATGGTGTTATATTGTATTCAGCTCTTGTCATCCGTTAGCTCAGCGAGGCGGCCAGGTAGGCAGGCTGGTACAAATGTGTTATATAGCCATCAATCCGTTAAGCTTAAATCTCAAGAGGTACTCTAATAATAGTCCGCCATTTTTCCATTGGATTCATATGCCGTACGCTCATATATATTTCTCTGTGCAATCCCTTGGGCTTGTAACCGTAATCTTTTACATAGGTTTCAATTTGTTTAATCGTTGTTTCGGCTTCCCTCCAGTGACCAACATGTAATTTTTGAGCGCACAAACCTTGGGATTGTCTTAATAAGTTAGGAATTGAATATTCCTTATCCCTATTTTTTTCCCTCACGTTATCTAGTGCTTCTTCATACAAAGCTGCATCGACTAGATCAGGCACCTGGACCATGGCGGTCCATGAGCGTTCTTCATTTCGATTCTCGTGATTCCATTCGATTTCAATGGGCATCTGTCTGAAATTGTATGTCAGTCTTTTAGAGGTTAACGATCTAAGTTGATTCTGGATTTTAATAAATACCCCAAACTTTCGTTCTTTCTCTAAGATATCTAAAGGGCCTACGCCCTCTATTGCAAGGAACGTCAGATCGGGTATTTCCACTATTCCAATTGTGTTTGTTTTTAGCTGGTATACCGTCTTGAATACTTTGCGATTATCCGTTAGTTTAATAGCCATAGTCCATTCAACCCTCATCCCTTGTTCTCGCATTATTCTACTGTATTACTGCTAACTCATTAATTGAAAGTGCTCATTTTGTTTATTTAGCTACTCTCCGTACAGAACAGCTGCCGATCGAGCTAGCGGCATTGTCATGGCTGAACTATCGTTACCCGTTACTTTAATTCCAAACTTGTTAATCCCATCCCTGATACCTTTATCATATGACCATCTGGGTCGTACACATCAATGAAGCGGGCTTTGATTGGGAGGGATAAATCTTTCCTTGTCTAAATAATGCACTAGCGTCTCCGTGAGTTTAATGAGCTCCGTTTTTCAATAGAAAATATTCCTTGTTCCGCTCCAAACCTCTGGACTTTCCTTTCTAACTTCATTCCTACCCGCTCTAAGAGTTTACATGAACTAACATTGGCAGTCTGAGTTTCAGCCAATAGCTTAACAATTCCCAACTCCTCGAAGGCGTTCTTAATAACTCGGCTTATTACTTCAGTTGCATCCTTGACCCCACCAGTTAGGAAGAAACTCATATGACACTTCTGTGCCACCATCAACATGCTTGTCTAAGGATACCAACCCGATAAATTGATTGTTTGCTTTTAACCGAACAACCCAAAAGCACGAATCCGTAATGTAGGTACGATTTAATGTATCATTAAACTTTGCTCGTGTATGTTCTTCAGGAATGACGCCGCCTAAGTATTTTCTAACCTGATCGTTAACGTATATTTTCTTCACATCTTCAAAATCGTCATGGGTAATTTCGGTCAAGTAACATCTTAAGGTTTCCAGTGTTATTCCTCCGTCAAAGTCTTTTGTTCAGTGGCTTCCTTTGTTGCTAGCGAAGTTATGTTACGAATTTGACCCAGGCATGACCTTCTGGAAATTGCCGATTTAAAGAAGATTTCAGCCATGCTTTTTCTTGTGGCAGAAGTGACGGAAGCATTGTTTGGAAATCATTATAATCCTTTTCTCGTACCTGCGAACCACCTGCTTTATGAAGAAGTTGGATTTCAGGTCTCAAATAAGGTATGCCTTCAACAGTTTTCAAAAAAATTTCATCAATTGGCCTTCTAACTGATTTATCTCTCTTATAAATCCAATAATTTTCTTCGGTATCAATTATCATAATTTGAAAAGCCCAAGGCGTCTCGCTGCTCTTACTAACCCATATGTCGTTTGTCGAATTCAAATACTCTCCATCTTCCCAAAGATCAAGCTTACCATCCTCAGCCTTGTATAACATCCAATCTCGCTTTAAATACTGATAAGCGATTAATTGTTCATCACGAGTGATAATAACATCTATATCACTATGTTCCCTTGTCTGCTTACATAGATGCAAATCTAAGGCCCAACCGCCAGCGATACACCACCAAAGCGGAATGTCAGAAAACACTTCATTTATTTCCGACACAGTTAGTGGCATCCAATTACTTATATCAGTCCTCAAATCCATCACTCCCATTTTATTTTTTCTAGTTTTAGGTTTCTTAATCCTGCGCTGCCCGTTAACGGAGCGAGGCAACCGGATTTTGCTGCCGGTCGCCTCGCTTCTGTTCGATTCAGCGCAAGCTGGTGACAGTGTAGCGCTCCGTTTTACCGATTG
Organism: Paenibacillus alkalitolerans; assembly: GCF_016482785.1. Taxonomy (GTDB): domain Bacteria; phylum Bacillota; class Bacilli; order Paenibacillales; family YIM-B00363; genus Paenibacillus_AE; species Paenibacillus_AE alkalitolerans. The sequence continues at coordinate 273,478 of NZ_JAEMXM010000006.1, forward strand.
TGCCCCAACCCACCTCTGTCAGCAAGCTATTGGTCGTTGTTGTATTATCGTTATCCGTCCAATACGGTTGGGTTGTTATCTAGGGATACAACTATTCATATGATTTTATTTCTGAATCTACCCATTTTCTCAAGTTGATAATTTGGTTATCCAATCGCTCCCCGCTAATCCGCCACAATCCACTTGTATTGGCCCAAATCGTTGCATCGCACCCTAATGACCATATACTGTTCATCACATGAAAATAAGGAAGGGCTTCAATATCATTGTCGTTCAATTTCATAACTTCTTGATACCCTCTAATGTGAGAATCCCATCGAGATTGTCCGTTATCGAACTTCGTATACATGTATACTCCAAGAAGATCATATGCACACCAACCAGGACCACCTGCATCAAAATCATAAAAAGTTATACGATCCTGATCCGCTATATGAAGGTTGTCCAAGCGCTTATGCTGAGTATGAAAATGGGTAGATGCTTTGTGGAGTTTGGCTAACTCCCGTCCCAATCGAAAATAAAGATCATCGGAAAAAGGTGGACTGGGTTTTTCACCTTCTGCAAAATGGTATAAAACGATATATCTGAGTCCCTCTGGCGCAAATATTTGGTGGAGGAGATTCCCATCCTTTCTAGGGATCGGCAAAGATACTCCAACACCGCATTGATTAAGGTGGAGTAGAAAATCAAGTTCGTATCTGAGTTCCGATTCTGTGCGCCAGTTTGCCCGGTATACTTTAACGATATATTTTCCTGACTGTGTTTTTACAGCATAAATATCATTTACATAAGCGCGTATTAAAGTGCATTCTGAGATAACTCCAATTGAATATGCATGACTTATTTCCGCTGCCAAAGCATTGGGCGATAGAACGGAAGCAAGAACAGGTAAAGGCTTCTCTGTTTCTAACCGAGATTTCATATAACTCCCCCCGACCCCGACGTTAATGACTATATAGTCCGGTTTTCCGCATTTGTTGAAATTCCTTTCGAAGTTTTCGGTTGTTAATCCCAATTGCTGTTGAAAGTATCCTTGAGTTGGGCAAATCTGCCCGTTTGTTGAACAAGCCTCTGTCAGTCCAAAACCGGAGGCTTCCTGCGTTTCGATACTTGTTCGTAAGCGTAAGCAAGGCGAAGCAATGCAGGTTCGCTGTAGGCCGTACCTACAAAAGCGATTCCGAACGGCATGCCGTCATCCCGGAAGCCGGCAGGAACGATGATCGAGGGGTAGCCGGAAACAGCTGCCGCATCCGTCACACCCGGACATAGCAGCGCGTCCAACTGATGTTCCCGAAGCAATCGGTCGATGCCTTCCTCCCGCGAGCGTCGCCAATCTCGCAGTCGGTCGTGGATATAAGCGGGCTCCGTCATGGTGCCTGACGTTTCGTATTGTGCCCGGAGGAGCAGCGTTTGCCCGTATTTCAAGGTTTGCTCGTAATGCCGATTGTTGAAATCGATGATGTCCTTCAGTGTCCGAATCGGATAATTCGGCGCTAATCCGGCCAAATACCGGTTGAGCGCCGATTTGAATTCATATAGCAGAACGGTTGAGTTGGAGGCGATGTGCGTCAGGTTCGTCTGTTCAACGATGACTGCGCCGGCTTCTCGCATACTCACTATCGCTTCCGACAGCAACCGTTTCTCGTCTTCCGTGAAGTTAGCCTCGTATCCTCGATTGATGCCGACCCTGGCCCCACGCAACCCATCCTTATCGAGAAAGTCTGTATAGTTCAGGCACACCCGCTCGCCGCTCCCCAGGGTCGCCTCATCCGCGGGATCTTCTCCGGCCATCGCACTCAGCAGAATGGCGGCATCCTGGACAGTACGGGCCATCGGCCCGGCAGTATCTTGCGTGTATGTGATTGGGATAATGCCCCTGCGGCTAACCAACCCAAGCGTCGGCTTGATCCCTACGACTCCGTTGCGGCAGGCCGGGTTGAGAATGGAGCCGGATGTTTCCGTTCCAACCGCACCGGCACACAGGTTTGCTGCAACTGCCGCGCCTGAACCGGAGCTTGAACCGCCGGGCTGCAGCTTGCCCGGTCCGTAGGGATTGAGCACTTGCCCACCCCTCGAGCTGTAACCGTTGGGCATACCGGTTGTCATGAAGTTGGCCAGTTCCGTCATATTGGTCTTGCCCAAAAGAACGACGCCTGCAGCTCTTAACCTTTTTACCAAAAAAGCATCTTCCATAGCGAACGAATCTGCAAGGGCAAGGGTACCGGCACTGGTATGCATGTTGTCCGCGGTATCGATGTTGTCCTTTAACAGGATAGGAATGCCGTGTAGAGGTCCTCGAAGTTTGCCCTGACGGCGCTCAGCATCAAGCCGTTCCGCAATATAAATAGCATCCGGGTTGATCTCCAGCACCGAGTTCAAGGTTGGCCCGGACTTGTCGATTTGTGCGATCCGCTCCAAGTACATCGCCGTCAAATCTCGTGAAGTTATCTCGCCGGAGTTCATCGCGTCTTGCATTGTTTTTATCGTTGCTTCTTCCAGTTGAAAAGTTGGCATAGATGTCTCCTTTTCGGAAAGTTCTACCGACCATTCAATGTTCGCCGTTACAGGGCGGCTTCTACCACAGATCATAGCATAAAATGGAAATGTGTAACCTGCAATTTTGAAGGGTACCAGCAAGATTACGAAATGTATAAAAATGTCTTGCCAGCATTTAAGTTGGGGGATGATACTATATATTAGGAATTGTGACACTTCATTCGATCCCGTGAAAATAAGCCAGCTTTCCAAAAAGACCGGTGTCAGCGCCCGATCGATCAGATATTACGAAAAGAAAAAGCTGCTCACTGCAAAGCGTTTAGATAATGATTATCGGGAATTCGACGAGGCTGACGTCAAGCGGATCAAAACGATCCAGATTTATTTGGAGCTTGGGATGTCTACGAAGGAAATTCTTGAAATTTTGAAGTGCCATGATGATTATTACGCTTATTCAGACAGCGATGGGTTCTGTGAGGAAATGCTCGAGGCCTACGAGGAAAAACGAGTAGAAATCGTCCAACAAATTCAGTCGCTGACTGCGGTACAGCAGAAGCTGGACCAACGTATTGAACAAATGAGAGTCCGACGGGCGCTGATGAGTAAGGTGAGCGGCTCCGCCGAACAAACAAGCAAAACTTCATGAGCGGCAAAAGGTTTACGGAAAGGCACGGTCCATGTTATGGACCGGCCTTTTTCTTAAAAGTTCAGACAGATGCCGATGCCGCCTATTAGACTAAATCTTACTTCTTTCGAATCACTTCAGTGAGACGGGCAAACCCGTCCGTACCGTGGCCGGCGTCGATCGCACGCTTGGCAATATCGTTAGCTGCAATCAGTACGCTGGTATCGATGCCATGAGAATTCGCGGTATCAATAATATGCTCCATACCCGCAGCTGCCGAACGGAGGTTGGAGCCGTGTCCCGGGTATTGTCCTCTATCTACTTGCTCAGCCAGTCCGGCCATGATGTCCGGCAGAATGCTGCTAATGCCCTGAGCGAATGGAAGAAGTTCATTCGCGCTTATGTTCTCTGCCTTCGCCAGGGTGAGGGCATGAATATATCCGCTCATAGACGTCCAGAAAATATCCAGAAGCGACACATCATATGCGGCAGCCCGGCCAGGGTCTTCCCCGAGGTGCACGGAAGTACCGCCGATGCTTGCTAAAGTCTGGAGATGTGCTTGATAGGCGGCTTCCGTTCCGCTGTATAAGACGACGGCCGAGCTTTGGCCGATCGTAGTCGTCGGAGTCATGATCGCTCCGTCGAGGTATTCGATCCCGTGGACTGCGGCCCATTCGGCCGTTTGGCGTGCGCGAATCGGCGAGTCTGCTGTCAGATTCACCAAGGTGCGTCCCCTCAGAGCTTCTCCAAGCGGTCCGACGATCGCATGTACGACGTCATAATCGAGTACGCATACGATCGTCAGCGGGCTTGCCGCAACAGCTTCGGCGGCGGTCTCCGCGAGGACCGCTCCTTGAGCGGTAAGCGCATCGGCTTTGCCGGCCGTCCGATTCCAGACGGTTGTAGGATGTCCGGCCTTAAGGAAAGCTCCGGCCAGCGCACGTCCCATCGGACCAAGGCCGATTACTGTCACCGGTGCACGGTTCAGGGTATGAGTTTCGCTGTTATGGTTGAATTGTTGAATTTGTCCGGTTGTTGTCATCAGAACCGCCTCCATATCTAAATACAAATTCTGATCTTGATTTGCAATCCGTTAAACCGAGACCGGCTTCCGGAGCAGTTCAACTAACCTTGAAAGGCCATCAGCACCGTAGCCTCCCGCTACCCCGCGATTGATCAGAAATGCTTGGGCCAGACCCCATCATACCTAAACCGATGACGGTCACCGGTGGGCGATAAACGCCGGTAGTGTTCCATTCATGGCTTACTACGGTATTCTCGATTTGTGTACTTTCCTTCATTCGGTGTATCTCCTCCTTTGCCCTAATCTTAAAAGGTTGACACTGTGTCAAAGTCAACTAGTATTTTTCATGTTGCAACAAAGGCCACCGAGCGTTTCCGGATTCTAAGCATGGATGCGTGTATGTTAAAATGGAACGAAGGAGGGTGCCGATGGTGAAAAACAGATCGTATAAACCACCGCTCATTGAGGAACGGTTTGAAATTATCGACGGCGTCCGTTACGAGTGTCAGCCTTCGCCTACGCTCAAACACCAACTGCTAGTCACCCAACTCTCAAATGCCCTGCATAGCGCCTGCCAATTGGACGGTATGATCGTCGTTGCTCCGATGGACGTCCATTTGGACGAGCAAAACATCGTCCAACCGGACGTTATCTATGTATCGAACGAAAACTCGCACATTTTGAAAACGCGCATCGAAGGCGCTCCGGATTTGCTCGTCGAAATCTTGTCGCCTAGTACGGGCGAGCATGACAAGGTGCGTAAAAAAGCGTTATACGAACGTTTTAGCATCAAAGAATACTGGATCGTTGATCCGCACCACAAGACGATTGACCAGTTCGTTCTTCAAGAAGGAAAATACGTTCTGGAGCAGACGTTCGGCTCCTCGGGAACGCTTATCTCGTCGAGATTCCCATGCGTATCGATTGAATTGCGCAAACTATTTGCAATTCTGGACCGTTTCCAGGAAGAATAAGGCCATAAAATCTCATAGAGCATAACATCGGACTTTTTCATTGCGGTCAATAATTCTTTTTCCTCTTCATTTGCTGCCGGATATATATCCATAAACCTGCGCAGCGGCAATTTTTTGCCGCTGCAACAGCCAAAGTAATTTTTACTCCTCCATAGCGGCGACTTTTACAGCACGAGCACCGGGTCACGACACCATCTGAATATTGTAACCGTCGTAGCAGTACCTCAACTCAGTATTGTCCTTGCCGCGCGTTTTCAGGTGCACCGGCCGTCCCCACAACCGGTGCACGAGCGGCAAAGTGCGGTCCACATATTTGCGGTCAAGCTCCAGCCCTTCGTACCGGTGCAGAAGCAGGAGCTCGCCGCGGTCTCCGTAGTCATCGTCCATCGCCGTGATGTAAGGATAGCCGCCATTGGTGCGCTGGCGGATCAGCGTGTCCCGGACGGAGGCAACGTCCTTATCGGTCACTCTGTAGACGTCGCCGTCGCGTCCGTACAGGAACAGATCCATCTCTTCCACAAGCTCTTTGCTCAAGTAATTGCGAAGAAACGACACGTCCGATTCCATTTCGCGTATATCGAACAGAGCCTCTAGACCTTCCCGCCGCTCGATGTATTCCAGCATTCGCAGTCCAAGGTAATACGGGTTCAGACTTCCTCGGCCCGGCTGCACTACGCTCGAGTTCATCTTCGCGAACTCGACGATTTCCGCATCTTCGAGCTCCAACTGCCTCACAAGCCGCAGATGCCAGAACGTCGCCCATCCTTCGTTCAAGATTTTCGTCTCCATCTGCGGCCAGAAGTACAGCATCTCTTCGCGCAGCATGTACAGGATTTCCCGCTGCCACTCCTGGAGCGTCCTGCTGTTGCCTGCGATAAACCCGACGACATCCTTCGTGCCGCCCTCCGTCTCGCTGAAGCCGCCCTTCCGCCCGAAGCGGATCTGCGGATCGATGTGCTCCTGGATCGCCAAGCCGGCGTCCAGCACACGCTCGACCTCATCGGGGCCATATTCCTGCTCGAACGCGCGCATTCGCGAAGCGAACACCGCCATTCGCTCAACCATCGTTCGGTCGGTGACCGCGAACATTGCGTTATTCTTGAAAAAATCGCTGTGTCCCAGCACATGGGCGACGATCAGCTTATTCTGCAGAAGTGTGTTCCTATCAAGCAAGAACGCATAACAAGGATTCGAATTGATCACGAGCTCATAGATCCGGCTCAACCCGTAATCGTACTCCGACTTCATCCGTTGGTAGGCTTTGCCGAAGCTCCAGTGCGCGAAGCGGGTCGGCATTCCGTAAGCGCCGATCGAGTACAGCACCTCGGAAGGACACACCTCGTAACGCATCGGGAAAAAGTCCAGCCCTTCCCCGGCTGCCATATTCGTCAGGAGGCCGATCGACTGCTCCAGCCGTTCATAATCCGCTTTGTTCATGGCCCATCTCCTCCTCACCCTACTGCGGCTTCGCCGAAAAAGCTTTTCAGCGTGCGATACACATCCCCCTTCTCACGCAAAACCGCGCGGCTGAACGCCTCATTGTCAATGCTTGACATCGCATCCCACAGCCGTCCCCCCGTTCCGTGCCGGCGGATCTCGCCGTAGCCTAGCATGTTGACCCGGACCAGCATTTCTCGTACCAGGGCGGCTGTCGCGGCATTGTCCGAATCGAGGTTATCGCCGTCGGAAAAGTGGAACCCGTACGCATTGTATCGGGAATGCGGAAAATCGCTGTCCAACAGCTCCAAGGCAAGCTTATAGACGGAGGAACACTTCGTTCCTCCGCTTTCCCCTTTGGTGAAAAAGTCTTCCTCCCCGACCCGTTTCGCTTCCATGTCATGGGCCAGGAAACAGATCTCAACCTCTTCATATTTTGTACGCAGAAATCTGACCATCCAGAAGTAGAAGCTGCGGGCGATATATTTTTCAAATGTTCCCATGGAGCCCGACGTATCCATCATCGCGATTACGACGGCGGCGCTCTGAGGCTTGCGGATGTCCTCCCATGTTTTGAACCGCATATCCTCATTCCGGATCAGCCCATGGCCGTCATCCTGTCCCGCTGCGGCTTCATGGCCGTAAGTTCCGGCAAAACCGCTCAACGCCCTGCGCTTCATGGATTCGATCAACGTTCTCCGCTTGTCGATATTGCCCATCATGCCTTTGCGGCGGACGTCATTGAACCGGATGTCCTCGACCGTTAGATCCGCTTCGCTTTTCGGCTTCAGCCGGGGGAGCTGCAAATCCTCGAAGATGAGCTCCGCCAGCTCGTCCACCGTAATGTCGGCCTCGTAATAATCGATGCCGGGCTGATCGCCGGCGCCTTCCCGTCCCTGCGCCTTCTGTCCGCTTCGTCCGGGTTGGACTTGTCCGATAACGTCCCCTACTTCGGTCCCTCCGTTCCCCTGACCGACCTGATCCTTGTCCGTGTAATCGTAACGAAACTTCGGCTCGTCCATACTGCGTATCGGTACCTTTACGATCCGGTCTCCCTGCGACGTAATGATCGTCTCCTCGCTGACCAAATCGGGCAAATTGCGCTTGATCGCTTCCTTAACCTTCCTCGTATGGCGCTGTTGGTCAAGCTCTCCTTTGCGGTGGAGCGACCAATCGTTCTGAGATAATACGAACAGCGGCTCATTCATTCGGCTCCCCCCTTCCTCTAGCGGTTTAGCAGGCTCCCTACGTATTTCAACAGTTCGTTGGCGCATGTCGCGCAATAGCCGTGATGCTCGATCAGACGCGCCGAAACCTCATTAATCCGCTTCAGCTGCGTTTCGTCGGGATTCTTCACCGACGTCGTAATTTTCACCACGTCCTTCAAATCGTTGAACAGCTTCTTTTCGATCGCTTCCTTCAGCATCTCGTGGGAGGTGTAATCGAATTTGCGGCCGCGGCGGGCGAGTGTGGAAATCTTAATCAGAATCTCTTCCCGGAACGATTTCTTCTGATTGTCCGAGATGCCGATCTGCTCCTCGATGGAACGCATCAGCTTCTCGTCGGGATCCTGCTCCTCTTCGGTAATCGGATCCTTCAACTTGACCCCGTTGCAGTACGCCTCCACGTTATCCAAGTAATTGTTCATCATCGTGTGCGCAGAATCTTCGAAGGAATAGACGAACGCCCGCTGCACTTCCGTCCGCGCTTTGTGATCGTATTCTTGGCGCGCCAGCGTAATGAAGCTCAAGAGACGCTCCCGTTCCTCCCGGCTGATGGAAGCGTGCTGATCAAGACCTTCCTTCAGCGACTTCAGAACGTCCAACGCATTGAGACATGATTTGTCGCCTTTGATCAACGCGCTGGAGATACGGTTGATTACATAACGGGGATCGACGCCCGACATGCCTTCGTCGTTATATTCCTTCCGCAGTTCCTGGGCATCGCCGCTCTTCGCATTATCCACTTCGATTCCGTCGTACAGGTACATTTTCTTAATCTGGTCGACGCCCGGTTTCTTCGACTCTTTAAGCCGCGACAATACGCTGAACACGGCAGCGGTCCATAGGGCCGCCGGTGCGATATGCACGCCTCGGATATCGGATTGGCCGATGAGCTTGGCATAGATCCGCTCTTCTTCGCTGACCTTCAGATTATACGGTATGCGCATGACGATCATCCGGGAATGCAGCGCCTCGTTCTTCTTGTTGGCGATGAACGAACGGTATTCCGTTTCATTGGTATGCGCTACGATAAGCTCATCCGCGGAAATCAGCGCGAAACGCCCGGCTTTGAAGTTGCCCTCCTGCGTCAAGGACAGCAAGTTCCACAGAAACTTCTCATCGCATTTGAGCATCTCCTGAAATTCCATCAGCCCCCGATTCGCTTTGTTCAATTCTCCGTCAAATCGATAAGCCCGCGGATCCGATTCGGAGCCGTACTGCGAGATTGTGGAAAAGTCGATGCTTCCCGTCAGATCGGCGATATCCTGAGATTTCGGATCGGACGGTGCGAACGTGCCGATTCCTGTCCGTTTCGCCTCGGAGAACAGCACGCGTGTGACCGGCATCGCCTCGATCCGCCCGCCATATTCGGTTTCCAGGCGAAGCCTGCAAACCGGGCACAAGTCTCCTTCGATGCGGACGCCGTACTCCTTCGCAAATTCCTCGCGCAGCTCGGACGGAATGAGATGAAGCGGCTCCTCCTGCATGGGGCAGCCTTTGATGGCGTACACAGCTCCGGCATCGGTTCGCGTGAACTTCTCCAGTCCTTCTTTCAGAAGGGAAACCAGTGTCGACTTGCCTCCGCTGACGGGACCCATCAGAAGCAGCAGCCGTTTCCGGACATCAAGCCGCTGCGCCGCCGGGCGGAAATATTCTTCGACCAACGTCTGCAGATCGTCCTCCAGTCCGAACAGCGCCGAACTAAAAAACTTGTATTCCCGTTTGCCCTCACCCTTGTCTTCGATCCCCATCAATTCGATCATGCGGTAAATGCGGTCATGCGCGAGCGCGGCAATTTCCGGCCGTTGCCTTACGAGCGCCAAGTACTCCACAAACGTGCCTTCCCAGTGCAGGCCATGCTCCATCTCCCGATAGTCGGCCAGCTTGTCCAAAAATGCCATAAGACTCCCTCCTTATATGATCGTTGCCGAAGATGCAAAATACACCGTTTCGTATTTCCATTACTGCTGCCAGTGAGATAATATGAAATCGTGACGGTGTGTGGTTCCGGAGAAAAGACTCTTTCTACCGACTATTCAGTTGTATATTAATTATAGCAATAATTAATAGTCGGATAAATAAGAATTTTCTGATAATTTACATTATCGCCATAGAAAGTCTTTGTTATAACATATGAGTTTATAAATCATGTTCTTCGAAGAAATTTTTTCTTAATGTGCTTCGATAGCAGCTTTTCTTATACTACAGCCTGATTTCGATGTCAAAAGAAATAGACCGTCCTTTTTGGAGGGGAATACGGTCTATTTCATCGTATGGATTCCATATTTTCATCGCAAAACTCGTTCCTCTCCCCCTATTCTTTCAGTGAACCGATCATGACACCTTTGGCAAAATATTTTTGGACAAAAGGATAGACGCATATAATCGGAGTTACCACAATGACAATCGTCGCCATTTTCAATGAATTGCCGGTTACTTGAATTTGTTCAAGCAGCTCGTACTGCCTCGTTCCCCCCGACTGTGTCAACGTATCCCTCAACGCTTCCGCCCTTGTCAGCATTTCCTGAAGCAGCGTGGAAAGCGGCCTCAGCTCGCTGTCCCTCACAAAGAACGATCCCGTAAACCAATCGTTCCAATGGCCGACGGCGTTAAATAACGCAATGATGGCGATGACCGGTTTACTCAGCGGCATAATGATGCGCATAAATATCGAAAAATCGTTATACCCGTCGATGCGGGCCGACTCTTCGAGACTTATGCTGATTTGCTGGAAAAACGTCCGCATAATGATAATATTCCAGGCGCTGTACAGCCCGGGTATCACATAAACCCAGATCGTATTGATCAAATGGAGATCTTTTAACAGCATGTAATAGGGAATCATTCCGCCGCTGAACAGCATGGTGAAAAATATAAGCAGCGTGAAAAATCTTACGCCGGGCAACGTTTTGCTTTTTAATGCGTATGCCGCCATTGCCGTCAAAAACACGCTGGCGATCGTTCCGGTAACCGTTCTGAACAATGAAATACCGAATGCATTAACAATATTGGATGAGGAGAACACTTCTTTATAATTTTCCAGCGACCATACTCTGGGCCAAAAATATACGCCCCCTCTTTCCGCATCTTTGCCGGCATTGAAGGACAGGGCCAATATGTTAAAGAAAGGCAAAATAATCGACAAGCATAAAAGAATGATCAGCAAGTAATTGATGAACTTGAATATTTTTTCTCCTGCGGAAAGTTTGTAAAATTCGTTCCCCACTCCTTCTCCTCCTTCATAAAGCATGCAGCGCCAACCGGCTCGAAAGAGATGCCAAACGGGAGGACGGCTTCATCCCCGTCTTAGGAAAAGATGGAGCCGTCCGTCGCCGAATGGAAAGACATTGCACTATATATTTAATTTTGTCTTCGGATCCCCGTCTTTCCGCTCAAGAAGTTCGATGTACTGGTCCAAACCTGCGGCCTTCAATTGGGCCGAGGCGGATTCGACAATTTTCTTCGCTTCAGCGAGGTTTTTCGCATAGTAAGCGCGAACGATGCTGTCGTCGTAATTGTCGAGAGCGGCCTTCAATTCCGTTGATTTTTCAAACTCGCCGAGGAAAGCGAGCGGCTCATATCCGTCTCTAACGAGCGCATTTTTCCGTTTCTCGTCCCAACCCCAATATTCGGCGATTTTCAATGGGCCCGCATTCGTTTCCGGATTCGCCGAATCGCCGTATTCCATTTCTCCGAAATCGGCTTTCCGGTCAAGATCGGTGCCGCCGAGCAATTCTCCCCAATAGTTTCCGACGCCTGCAAATCCGAGCGCCTTCGCCGCATTCGGGTCTGTTTCTTTGAGCTCAAGCACTTCTTTTTTCACGACCGGGTTGCCTTTCTCATCGAGCGTATAATCTCTTCCTTCAATGCCGTATTGCCACAACAGCTTCCCTTCGCGGCTCGCCAAGAAATCGGCCAGCTTGACGATGTCTTCCGGATTTTTCGTCGTTGCCGGAATCGCCCAACCGGAGTACCCGGTCTTGAAAGAGACCTCCATCCGGTACGGGCCGTCTACATTGTTAATCGGACCGATCGGCAAGTAATGCATGTCCTTGTTGAAATCTTGATAGTTGTGCATATCGGCCACGATTGCGAACGAGCCGCTCAGAATGCCTTCAGTCGCCCTGTTCTCTTCTATCGTGTAATATTCGGAATGCATCAGCTTTTCCTTCAACAACTTCTGAACGAACTCGATTCGTTTCAGAGGGTATTCCGTCTCGCTCTCGTGAACGATTTTTCCCTCGGCGTTTCGTTTAAAGCCGTAACTGCCCCATACCATATCGCTGTACAACCGCGGGACTTCGGTACCGCCCCAATATCTCGGGCCGATTACGGACACTTCTTTGCCGTTGTAGTCTTTGAAGTTGCCTTCATTGATTTTCTTGGCCAGTTCATAAAGCTGCTCGGACGTCGTAATCGTTCTCGGATCAACGTTCAGCGCTTCCGCGATATCTTTGCGGATGTGGGGTCCGCCCACCCATTTTCTCGTATCGTAGCCGCCTTCTCTGGCAATGTTCATATGGACCAAATAAACCGAGCCGTTAAATTCCGGACGGAACATGACGCCGTATTGCGTATCCAAAGGAAGATAACCGTCCTGCAAATATTTGCTGTATACTTTCGTATCTTTGATTAGAGGAGCGAGATCCGTAAACATTCCTTCACGCGCAGCCTTCAAGAGAACCGGCATTTCCGGGCGGCCGCTGTGGTTCAGGTAGAAGGTGATAAAATCCGGCAAATCGCCTGATGCCAGGCCGGCGATCAATCCTTCAATCGACCGTTCCGCAGGCATGATTTTCAAATTTAACGTGATTCCCGTAAGCTCTTTAAGCTTCTGCAAAATCTCGGGGTTCATATCTTCGGTGTAGTCGTCGGCGCCCATAAATATGAGTCCTTCAATTGTCCGATCAGCAATCCAGGTTGCCGGCTTGGCGGTTTCCGTACTCGTCTGTTCCGCATTTTCTTCCGACTGTGTTTCAGTTGTTTGTTTTGATGTTTCTTCCGTGATGTTACATCCTGCCAAAAGCAAAGAGACGATCAGTGGAACAGCCAACAATTTAAACCATTTTGTACTCACGGCTTCTCCCTCTTTCTTGTTCATATTTTATGAAAACCGCCTTATGGCGCCTTACTGCCGATTGACGAGCTTTTATGTATGGAATTGTTACCATACCGAAGTTTCGCCGATGCGGCGGGAAACGCGATTGGCAACGATAACGAGGAGGAAGCCGATAAGCCCCTGCATTAACCCGACAGCCGTGGCGTATCCGTACTGTCCGCCCTGCAGCCCTACCCGGATAATATAGGTGTCCAATATATCCGAGAGATGCATATTGCCCGGCATCCTTAGCAAGTAAAGCTGATCGAATCCCGCAGATAAAATATTTCCCAACGACAGAATGAATAGAATGATAACGGTCGGACGAATGCCCGGCAGCGTAATGTGCCATATCTGGCGCCATTTGGATGCCCCGTCAATGCTCGCCGCCTCGTACAATTCGGGATTGATGCCGGCGATCGCAGCCAAATAAATGATCGAATCCCAGCCGATCCCTTTCCAAATATGGCTCCAAAACATAACCGAATAAAAGTATTCGGGTTCATTCATATAGAACGTATCCCCGGCGCCCCCTAACAATTGGACCGCCTGATTCAGCAACCCGGTATCCGGCGCCAAAACTCTCTGGACCAGCCCGATAACGATGACCCACGACAAGAAGTGCGGCAAATAGGAAATGCTTTGGGTTATCCCCTTGAACCGCTTGTTTCTTACTTCGTTAAACATCAGCGCAAGAATGATCGGAAACGGCAGTCCGAGAAACAGTTTCATACTGCTGATGATCAGCGTGTTTTTAATAAGCGTCCAACTTTGGTAGTCGTTAAAAAACGTTTCGAAATACTTAAATCCTACCCACGGACTTCCAAGTATTCCCGCGTTGAATTTGTATTCCTTAAAAGCGAGAAGCAACCCTCCCATCGGAATGTAAGAAAAGACGACAAAGAAGAGAAGGCAGGGCAGAAGCATAAAGTACAAATATCGGTGCAAAACGATTTTTCTCCATAATCTCCTTCTTCTCGCAATGTGGCTCAATGCAACTCCCTCCCGCATCCGAACCTGACTCTGGAATCGATACCAGAATCGTTTGTTTTGTTGACCGTTTATGTGACATGTCCAATATAAAGAGCGAGTGTTTTCGTGATGTTAACGTCGTATTAATGTTTTTTTAAGCCCGGTTAATCCGCTGTAATCCACACGATCCCCTTCAACTCAAGCTCCTGCGACCATGCGCGCGGATGGTCCAGGTCGCATACAATGACGTCGACCGCTTCCAATGGAGCGATATGACAGAAAGCCTGAATGCCTATCTTGCTGTGATCCGCCAAAACAATCACTTCCTTCGCGTTGGAAATCGCCATTCGGGAAATGACGGAATCGTTCATGTCATAGTCGCTTATTCCCGAGACGGTGATGCCGCCAATCGAGACGAACGCCTTGTCCACATAAAAGTTTTTCAACATTTCCTGGCACAGATGCCCGTTGACGGACTGCTGATCCGGCGATATTTCCCCGCCCAGGATGACGACCTTGCCGTGAAACAACCCTTGCGACAACGAATCTCTCAGCACGTTAGCAGCCGTCAAGGAATTAGTTATGACGGTAATCCGCTTCTTTCCTTTCAAGGAACGAGCCAGTTCATGTATCGTAGTTCCCGTATCCATATAAATCGTATTGCCGTCGTCAACCAAGTCGGCCGCGCGGCGTCCGATCGCCTGCTTCGCCTCAAAATTCAATATTTGTCGCTGCTGATACGGAGGCTCGCCGTTATCGTACTGCACTTTTACCGCTCCGCCGTATACCCTTCTGAGCTTGCCCTCGTTCTCCAGCAAATCGAGATCGCGGCGTATCGTCTCGTTGGATACGCCGAACCGCTCCGCCAGCGGGATGACATGCACCTTACCGATCGTGTCGAGAAGCTCCAAAATATGCCGTTTCCGTTCCTCCGACAAGAGAGACATCGCCGTCACTCCCCTTCCTTCGCGCTGCGGTTTGCCGCCGCCAACGGCGCCAGCCGGTCCTTATCCAAAAACAGTTCCCTTACCTCGAGCCAGTTGTTAACCCGTATATGTTCCGATTCGTAAATATTGTGCGGAGCCGTATACAATATCCCTTGTCCGCGAAAGCGGCGAAGCTGTTTGACGTTGTCGTCTATTAAATAATCCGCGTTAATGACGCTTTTCTCCCCGCAAAATACGAAACGCATGTCGGACAGAAACGGGAAATGCTCCCGCAACCATTCGTACTTGGCGCTGAACGACGCCGGCACCTCCATGGCGGCGGTCGCAATATAGATTTCGTAATGCTCGCTCAGTTCGCGAATGACGTCCTGACTGTGCTCCATAACGCGCAGCCGGCGGAAAAAATCGTCCCGGTCGAAATAGCTCTCGATTTGTTTCAACCGTTCGGGCCTTACTTGCGACAGCGTCGTACCGTTGAGGTCCGTCGGCTTTACGCAATCGCCGTAATCCCGGTTATACCATTCCAAATGCGTACCCGCCGTATCGGCTATCACTTCATCCATATCAATGGCAATGCGCTTCAATAGAGTGCCTCCTAGTAATTGTGGGATATAAACGGGCAAAAGTGCAGAACAACAGAATGGAATCCAAAAAGATACCACAATGATAAAGACAAATTGTTATGACGATTTCATTGCTGTGTTAATATTTTGTAAATTGATGGAATGCAAAAAGGCCGCCTTAGGGCAGCCTGATCGTGTCGCGGTAGACAATTTTGTCCGATTTGTCATAATGGATATGGGAGGAGATTACGTTGGCAATCCTGAAAAATGATTGGGCATCCTATCTCGAACCGGAGTTTGAAAAGCCGTACTATATAAATTTGCGCAAATTTCTCGTGGATGAGTACCGGACGAAAACCATATATCCGGATAAATACGATATATTCAACGCGCTGCACTACACCCCGTTTGCCGAAACGAAAGTAGTCATCCTTGGTCAGGATCCGTACCACGGCCCGGGACAAGCCCACGGACTGAGCTTCTCGGTCAAACCCGGAATCAAACCGCCTCCTTCTCTCCAGAACATGTTCGAGGAGTTGCGCAACGACATCGGCTGCGCGATCCCGAATCACGGCTGCCTGGCCGGATGGGCACGGCAAGGCGTACTGCTGCTGAACACGGTGTTGACCGTACGGGCGAACAGCCCGAACTCGCACAAAGGTATGGGATGGGAGCAGTTTACGGACAAAGTAATCGAGACGCTGAACCGAAAGCGCGAACCGGTCGTGTTTCTGCTGTGGGGAAGCCATTCGCAGCAAAAGACGGCACTCATTACGAACAGACATCATCATATCATTCGATCACCTCACCCGAGCCCGTTCTCGGCAAACCGCGGTTTTTTCGGCAGCAGGCCGTATTCGCGTGCGAACCGGTTTCTGCGGGATGCGGGACTCGGGGAAATCGACTGGCAGCTTCCAAACGGCGGTGATTCAAATCATTAATCTCAGTTTGAAACCATAATTGAACCTCATACTTCTTCATTACTGGGATCGACGGATTACGGAAAAAACAAAAGTTTTACATACTTAATAGAATTCAAAAAGTTGATGAAACTCCCGACAAACCCGAATGACGGGGGAATGGATCGATTTTCGACATCGAAATCCCGGATCCTACACCACCCTTGAACAAAGTGCAAGAACACCTTCCGAAGAGAAACTAGATTGGCGCGGCTCAACATTGTAGTCGCCGTCTTTGTATGGCTCCTGTTTATTCAGCTTGTCATGACAGGCGGTCGACCCGAACGGGAATCGCTTGGGTATATGGGCGGTTGGCCGAAAGACGAAGACGATCTATAATTTAACCTCGAGAGGGACCTGAGCCCCTCTCTGAAAATATCGTTCCGCTTCACCGGAATAAGAGTTCTAGAAATTGATCTTCTAAATCCGCCAATTCGTTTAACGCCTCCCCTGCTGCAGACCATTTCTCTTGGACGGCGAGCGAGTGACACTTGCCGAATACTTCGGATTGCTGCAGCTTCAAATTTGCCAGCGTTTCGTTCTCGCTTTGAAAGAACTCTCTATAATTCAGTGCTCGTTTGGCGCCTAACTGAAACGCAAAGTGAGTTAAATGACCCTTTATTCCAGGTTCCATAGTTCTCTCTTGCATATGTCTCTTCAGCGTCATGATTGCATCTCTGCCTATTTGCCAATTATGTTCCGAGGTTGTGCCTTCGGCTTCTTGATACACCTGTCTAAAGTATCGGATCGCTTCCTGATATATTTCCCTGGGCGACGGATGCTTCACTCTCTTTGGGGCACACCAATAATGATAGGCTAAATCGCGCGGATACATTCGGAATTGCAGCCGGCTTGTTTTACTTGCACTGAATAAATTATCCAACGGAAGGATGACATTCGGATATCCGGCCGGGTCATGAATAAGAACATTCCCGCCTTCTATTCGAAAAGCCAATACGTAATGATCGCAACCTTGCAAAAATCTGTGATTCGGATTATAGCTTAAATAAGCCATATCCAATGGCCCTAGCATCACCGGCTGCCGCGTAATCTCGGATGTTAGCAACTCCTCCAGACGATCTGCACTCGTACTTGAGTTTTCAACATACGCAAATCCCAATATGTCCAGTGCTTTGCTGACGCCGGTGTGCGGCACTCCAACCGAGAAATAGAACATCTTGTCTTCTTCAAACCAGACGGTTCCAAGTCCGACTCCCGTTAATACTTCTATTGTCTCCGGCGGGATTTTTTCCCCGATAGTATTAAGCAGCATTGAAGTAGAATTTGCGTAGCAATAGGCTCCGTTTCCGACGTACGATAGCACGATAATCATCCTTTCTTAATTTATGGCAAGAGTCGCCGCCTCTTGCGTATATTAAGAATACCGGCCGAATGCCGGTAAATCTTGATCATTCTTGCTGAAATAAAGGGAGAACCCGTACCATGCTCTCATGGTGCGGGTTCTGACGTTTATCACCAAGCGATTAGCTTGCGTTCGCGAAAAAATCCTCCATTGGGGCCGTCTTTATCCAACGTTGCCAGCCAAACGGCCGTATCGGCCCCTTCTTCGACCGTTAGCGGAGCATCCGCTCCTCATGCAACCCTCGTAACGCCAACTGCCGTGTAATTTCTCTTCCTATACCGCGGTTCCCGCCTGTGACTGCTGCAACTCGCCGTTCAAACATTTTGTCCTCCGCCTTTTCTCAACATTTCTTTCCAGCTTCCGAGACAAGATTCCAAGTGTGCTTCCGCTTTTCTTAAGGTCTCGATTTGCGTTCTGATTTCTTCCAGCTTCTTTTCACCGATATGTATTGCATTCGGTAAGCACTGATGCTTGATTTCCTCGCTAAATGCACAATGAAAAAAATCCATAATTTCATTAACATTAAGACCAAGGCTGAAATATAGCTGAATAATTCTGACACGCTCGATATCGGATTCAGTGTAATCACGATAACCGTTATCCCGGCGTGCCGGGTTCAATAGTTCTTTTTCTTCGTAGTATCTTAGAGAACGAAGACTTACTCCGGTTTTGCGGGACAGTTCACTGATATGAATATTAATCTCCCCTTGTCGATCGATATCACACATTTTAAACCATCACATCGTGTGAAGGTCAATACAGTGTCCCGGCTCACTTAACCCATAAGTTTGCCGCTTAGACAAGCTTATGCTTCGTTGAAAAAAATTTTTTATGGATGCATTTTCCTTGGAGGGGAAAGTATGTTCGTGTCGAATATACTCTTAGGAAAAAAATAAATTATTCTCATTAAAGGAGAGTTGATGGCATGTTTACATCCATTCAATCGTTCTCGGAAAGCTGGAAACAAGAGTGTGAATCCACGCAAAAGCTGCTCGACGCCCTCACCGACGCATCACTGGCGCAACAGGTTACCCCGCAGGACCGGACTCTGGGAAGGATCGCATGGCACATCGTGACTTCCTTGCATGATTTTGCGTCACCGACAGGTCTGGAATTCGAGGCTCCCGGCCCCGATGCGGCCATTCCTTCTTCCGCGCAAGCGATCGCCGACAGCTACCGAAAAGCTAGCGGAAACCTGGCCGATGCGGTTGCCGCCCAATGGACGGACGCCTCTCTCCAGGAAGTTCGGAATGTATTCGGCTTTCAGTGGCCGAACGGCTTGACTCTCTCCCTCCTGAAAGACCACCAAATCCATCACCGCGGACAGATGACGGTCTTGATGCGTCAAGCCGGTCTCCGGGTTCCCGGCGTTTACGGACCTGCCCGCGAAGAGTGGGCGGAGATGAATATGGAAGCTCCTGCGCTATAATAGGAGCAGGGAAGCCCCGGCAGGAGATCGTTCCTGCGGGGGCTTCATTTTATAAAGAGAGAGTTAGGCGAGCAATGCGATAGAGATGCAAGTAGGAGTACCGCCAACAAATTAACGTTATCTAAACGTGAAAAACCTTGAAATATAAAGACCTGTACATTGTTTACAGTTAATGGTTACTATAGGCCTTGTGCAAATCCACCGTCAACAGGCAACTCGACACCGGTGGTGAAGGTCGCATCGGCGGCCAAGAACAAGGCGGCTGCAGCGACCTCCTCGACCGAACCGTGCCGCTTCAACGGAGTAATTTCGTCGCCTTGCTTCATAAACTCGGCCCGTTCTTCTTCTGTCAAGCCTGGAACACCCATGGTCGGGGTATCGATGTAGCCGGGGGCCACGCAATTCACTCGAATCTTCCTTGGCAGGAACTCGGCAGCGAGCACCTGAGCGATAGCTCCTACAGCCTCCTTCGATCCGGAATATGCACTTATACCAGGGAAAATCTTATCATTGGCAACTGTAGTGAAGACAATCGCGCCGCCATCATTAATGAGGGGGGCAAGGCGCTGAATCGTGAAGAACGCTCCCTTGGTGTTGATATTAAAGTGCCGATCCCAGGATGCCTCGGTCACCTGCTCAAGCAGGTTGATTTCTGCGATGCCGTGGTTGACGAACACGTAGTCTATGTGGCCCAGTTTATTCTCGACGATCCCGCCGAGCGCTTCGATGTCGGCCATGTTCGCCGCATCGGAGCGAACGACATGCGCCGCTTCCGATTGGAGCTCGGTCCGGGCCCTCTCAATGTTTTGCTCATTTCGACCGGTGAGCACGACTTCTGCTCCTCCCTTCAAGAGTTCCTTGACGATCGCCAGCCCCATACCATGGGTACCACCTGTGACGACGGCTTTCTTTCCAGCGAACTTGTTCATATGAATCCCCCCCTTAAATAGTTAGGTAAATTACCTTCGAATCAAACTCTAACGTTTGAAATTCGATTAGGGAAGTACGCACTTTATTGTGCTGTTAACACCAAAAAGTTATATAGATACCGGAAAGTACCTGCAAATCACCTTCATCGACGGAGAGAAATGAAAAAATAAAAACGGCTGCCGAAGCAACCGTTATTTCAGTATCGATTTCCATTAATTCTTTCCCCGGTGAAACTCGCCTTGAATGAACTTTTCTCCCCACTCGCACAGTTGATCTAATACCGCTTTTAGCGACTCTCCGATTTCACTCAGTTCATACACCACTTTCGGCGGTACTTGATTGTAAACCGTCCGGATAATAATTCCGTCGTCTTCCAATTCCCGCAACTGCTGCGTCAACATTTTTTGCGTAATACCATGCATGGATTTCTTAAGCTCACTCGTTCGTTTGGGGCCATAGGACAAGTGGCATAGAATCAACATCTTCCATTTGCCCCCTATGACTTCGATGGTGGCTTCTGCCGGCATATTGTACGTGCGTTTCGGCTGGGTTTCCATTGGTTATCTCCTCCCGTCGATCAACGTGTCTTTCATTATGTTCTAAGATACTTTTTGGTACCTATATAACCTTTTGGTGTTAATGGCACAATAAAGTGCGTTCTTCTCAATATCCATTATAGGGTACATAATCCCCATATGCCACAAAATAATAGTTGGAGGTAGGGAAACGTTATGAATGTACTAATAGTCGCAAGCCACCCAAGAACGAATTCGTTCACTTTTGCGGTTGCGGACCGCTTCGCGCAAGGTCTTCAAGATGCCGGACATCGACCGGAGTTATTGGATTTGTACAGCATCGGCTTCGATCCCGCTCTGCGGGAAACGGATGAGCCCAGTTGGTCTTCTTCGCGCAAAATGTATTCTCCCGAGGTGGAGGCGGAAATCGCGAGAATGAAGAAGCACGACGCGCTGGCCTATATTTTCCCGATTTGGTGGTACACCATGCCGGCCATGCTCAAAGGATATATCGATCGTGTGTGGAACGACGGCGTTGCCTACGGCTCTAGCAAACTTCACCATGAGCGGGTACTTTGGCTCGGTCTCGCAGGCGCTTCGCGAGAACATCTCGAGAAGAGACAATACGACAAAATGCTCAAGCGTCAGCTCAATGTGGGGATGGCCGCTTACGCCGGCATCCCCGTCTCCAAAGTCGAGATCTTATACAATACGCTGGATGCAAGGCCGGGCTTGCATGAACGGCTGTTGGCGCAAGCTTATGACCTGGGTTTTCGCTTCACTGAACTGAAAGGGGATGTCTCCGAATGATAAACAACGGTTCAAGCGCACTTCGAAATGCGGACGTTAACGTTTCATGGGGGTTGTTGCTCGTACTTTGCGGGGCGATATTTCTCGAAGGAATCGACGTATCGATGATGGGAGTGGCGCTGCCGTCGATCCGCGATGAACTGAACATGACCACCGGCGAGCTAAGTTGGGTCGCGAGTGCCTATGTGCTTGGTTACGGCGGCTTCATGCTGCTGGGAGGACGTGCCGCCGATTTGCTTGGCCGGCGGCGGATGTTTCTGGGGTGGCTTTTGGTATTCCTTCTCTTCTCCGGACTCGGAGGGATGGCGACCGAGGGATGGATCCTGATCCTCTCGCGGTTCGTAACGGGGATCGCCGCCGCCTTCATGACGCCGGCCGGTCTATCCATCATCACGACTAGCTTTCCGGAAGGACCATCGCGCAATAAAGCTCTGCTCGTCTATGCGGGGACGGCGGCTGCAGGCTTCTCACTCGGTCTCGTCGTTGGCGGTTTGTTAACTGCGGTCGATTGGAGGTGGGTTTTTTTCGCTCCGGTCGCTTTGGCACTGATCATTCTACTGGCAGGGATTCGTCTTATCCCTAATTCGGGACGTCCGGAGCGTTCGCCGCATGGCTTCGACCTCGCCGGAGCGGTCAGCGTGACAGGGGCGATGCTCCTGCTCGTTTCTGCGGTAGTCAACGCGCCGGAAACGGAATGGGGTTGGACGATCGGAACGGTTGCCGCCAGTCTCGTCCTTATGATCGCATTCGTCGCCATCGAACGTCGTTCCGCCTCGCCGCTTATGCGGCTCGGCATTCTCCGATCGAGTGCGCTCGTACGTGCCAACCTGGGGGCTCTATTGTTAGCCGGATCCTTCTTCGGCTTCCAGTTTATCGCGGTACTATATCTTCAAGAGCTGCGCGGGTGGTCGGCGCTCGAGACCGGGCTTGCGCTCTTGGCGATCGGCATCGACGCTGTGCTTGCTCCCACGGTTACGCCTCGCCTCGTCAACCGGTTCGGCTACACCCGGGTCATTTTCGGAGGATTTACTCTTGCCGCCATATCTTACGCCTTATTCCTACCGGTTGATCTCGACTGGACTTATGCGGCTATGTTTCCGACCATGATTCTCACTGGCATCGCTTTCGCACTGACCTATGGGCCGCTCACCATTGCGGCCACAGACGGCATCGCAGAAGAAGAACAAGGGGTTGCGAGCGGCATTCTGAGCACATCTATCCAGTTCGGTGCGGCTCTTGGTCTCTCGGTCGTGACCGCCGTCAGCGTTACCTCCACTGGAACAGATGGATCGCCCCAAGCCATGTTGGACGGCTTCCGATCCGCTCTGATCGTACCGGTTGTGGGTGCCGTCCTCGCAGCGGCCATTACGGCATCTGGCTTTCGCAAGCGCACGGAACGCAGTCGCGGAGGCCGGCTCGATCGGACGGAGGCCTCGTTCGACCCCTTTCAGTCTTAATCTGACTCCTTATTCGCCGGCGCCAGACCGCTGTGTTCAACACCGGAATTGTAGCTAAGTGCCGCGGCCTGCCGGTTTGCCCTATAGCTTAACGAGGCTACTGTACATTTTCAGACCAGCGGCAGCCTCGTTTTGTTTTGCTGAGCTCTTGTACTCGTTTTCTAAGGAGTGGCCCTTCTTTTTTACTTATTACTCTTCCGATGCGCAAAAAGCGGTTTCCTGCACCGTCCATTCCGTCTCCTTGTATGCCTGCTCGATTCCCTTTTGACGAATCAACGATTTTTCAACCTTTTTCAGTCTCAATGCGGTGACGACATCATGTTCCAGAGGCGAAGGGTTCAGCGCTATTTCTTTCTCGTTTCTCCAAATTGCCATTAATGGTTTATGACCTTGCTCGTTAAATAATTCGGAACGCGCGAAACCTCCCCTGTACCACGGATGTTCCCTTTCTTTAGATACGCCGGGTTCGTTCAAGCATACGTAAAGCGAAAGATCGTCGCATAATTGCAAGAGACGGAAATGCTGATCAATCAATTTCCGGTCGTCAAGCTTCAAAGCTTCCGCAATTTTCTCTTGCCGCTCCGTTTCGGTCTGAACAAATTCAATGCAATCCGCCTGTCCGCTGTCCAGGAAAAAAGAGGAAAAATGGAGGCTGCACAGCAATCCTGCATAGGGACTTTGGGCTTCGACTTCATCCAGTCCCAGTTTATAATGCGTCAGTTTCGGCAAAAGCGGGTAATCCATGAAAGAAAACGGCGCATTGATGCGGTCGTTCCAGATCGGGGTGTCGTCCAGCCGGATATGACCGCGATCATGTTCATATATAGCCAATAATACGTCATCCTTGAACTTGTCATCCGCGAGCAAAGTGGTTCTAAACATTGAGGCAAGCTGTCCCGACAAATTCGCGTGGTCATGCTGCGTGATCATTATGAAAGCCCTTTCCGTTTCGCGTACGATCAATTCCATAACCCCCCTGGTCTTGTATCTGCGCATCCGTAAGAGATGATTATAGGATAAATCAAACTCATACAACTCCACAACGCCAAACGGCGGAATCCTATCCCAATAGTCAAAATATAAATCGAAGTACGATCCTTCCGGAACAAGCAATGGAAATATTGGCGTGATTGGAAGTGATGCCGGGCGAAACGTTAAAAAGGTCAACTACCATTCCCTTCGCCTTAATCTTCTTCCAGTTATCCACCAAAACAGTTGCTGCCATCAATTTTATCCAGTATGCCGCGGGTACTAGTAAAAAAGAATTATTCCTTGAAATGTCCTAAAATCTATCAGCTTCACCGAGAGGACTCCCACTTCTATAAGTGGCGAGGTGAAT
>NZ_JAEMXM010000060.1 GCF_016482785.1 Paenibacillus alkalitolerans
GCTTTATACACAATAAACTGTTGCAATTGATAGAACGACCAGTTGTGCAGATTTGCAGCGTTTTTACGACTTGTTCTTGTCGTTTGGCGAATGTTTGCCAGTTTCTCAATCTTGATAACTGAAACTTGCTCTTTGATCGCCATATTCACAATCTTTCGGCTGATTTTATGGTTTTGATCTTTCATGTACCGGTGTTCTTTATTCTGCTGCTTTCGGATGGCTGACAGCTTTTTAAGCTTTCCCATCTTTCTCCGACGCGAACTATACTTGCGGCGTATGTACTTGTTTTGCCTGCCGTTGCCGACAAACTTGGTTTTGCCTGTGGAGGTACAACAACGGCGGGGACCTTTAATCCCAAGTCGACACCCATAGTCATATCGCCATTGGTTGGTTCCGTCCTGCATTCAACAGATATTTGAACGTACCACTTGCCTGATTTCTCGACCACTTTTAGTAGTCCAAGCTTACCGCTTGACAGCAAGCGTTGCTCCCGTTCCGTTATATGAGCCGCAATCATTAGACGCCGTACTTTTCCGTCCGCCATCACCGGAAATGAAACGGTATGATCTCCAAGCGAATAGTTTTGATTGTTTACGTAGTAGGCTCTACGTTTTAGGATCGGGCGTTTCCCTTGCTTTTTCGTCTTGTTATGGATGCTTCTCGCATCTCGAATGGCTTGGTTCCTTACTGCGGAAGGAAGATTGGCCGCCACATCCTTAGATGTCAGTTTTGGAAATGTACCCAATAATTCAACATGTTCGGTCAGCCGATTGACCGTTTGGATATATTCGTCTCCCATCTCTTTCAATACAGAAACATCACTTGGAAATATGCGTATTTGAACGGTTACCGTCTGCATGGATTCACCCCCTTTTCTTTTGTTCTTCAACATAGCGCTTAATCGTTTCACTCGAGACGTTCCCTGCCGTACTGACAAAATACGAACGGGTCCAAAGGCTCGGCAGGTGGTTCAAATGTTTGAATTGTTGACGCAAATGCCGTGAAGTCGCTCCCTTCAATTTTGCCATAATGTCCGCCGGAGAATCATCCGGCAGTACGTTAAGAAATAGATGTACATGATCAGGCATCATTTCCATCGCTACAATAAGCCAATCATTAGCCGTGCAAATCTCCTGCAGAAGCTCTTTAAATCGAACCTCTACTTGACCCGTCAATACCTTTCTGCGATAGCGAGGGCAAAACACAAAATGATAGTTGATGAGCGACACCGTTGATGCGGTTCTTCTATATTCTTGTCCCATATACCGATTGTATTTAGTTTAACTAAGATACTGCAACAACAATATGAAAAAA
>NZ_JAEMXM010000061.1 GCF_016482785.1 Paenibacillus alkalitolerans
TGGATAAGCCCTCGACCGATTAGTATTCGTCAGCTGCACGCATTGCTGCGCTTCCACCTCGAACCTATCAACCTTGTCGTCTACAAGGGGTCTTCAAGCAGGGAAATCTCATCTGGAGGGGGGCTTCACGCTTAGATGCTTTCAGCGCTTATCCCTTCCGTACTTGGCTACCCAGCGATGCTCCTGGCGGAACAACTGGTACACCAGCGGTACGTCCATCCCGGTCCTCTCGTACTAAGGACAGCTCCTCGCAAATTTCCTACGCCCGCGACAGATAGGGACCGAACTGTCTCACGACGTTCTGAACCCAGCTCGCGTACCGCTTTAATGGGCGAACAGCCCAACCCTTGGGACCTACTTCAGCCCCAGGATGCGATGAGCCGACATCGAGGTGCCAAACCTCCCCGTCGATGTGGACTCTTGGGGGAGATAAGCCTGTTATCCCCAGGGTAGCTTTTATCCGTTGAGCGATGGCCCTTCCATTCGGTACCACCGGATCACTAAGCCCGACTTTCGTCCCTGCTCGACCTGTATGTCTCGCAGTCAAGCTCCCTTCTGCCTTTGCACTCTGCGAATGATTTCCAACCATTCTGAGGGAACCTTGGGGCGCCTCCGTTACTCTTTAGGAGGCGACCG
The DNA here is from genome assembly GCF_016482785.1 of Paenibacillus alkalitolerans. Lineage (GTDB taxonomy): Bacteria > Bacillota > Bacilli > Paenibacillales > YIM-B00363 > Paenibacillus_AE > Paenibacillus_AE alkalitolerans. The sequence goes on from NZ_JAEMXM010000061.1 coordinate 637, forward strand.
CCCCAGTCAAACTGCCCGCCTGACACTGTCCCCGCACCGGATTCACGGTGCCAGGTTAGAACTCAGGCACGATCAGGGTGGTATCCCAACGTCGCCTCCACCGATGCTGGCGCACCGGCTTCTACGGCTCCCACCTATCCTGTACAGATCGTACCCAAGTCCAATATCAAGTTGCAGTAAAGCTCCATGGGGTCTTTCCGTCACGTCGCGGGTAACCTGCATCTTCACAGGTACTAAAATTTCACCGGATCTCTCGTTGAGACAGCGCCCAAGTCGTTACGCCATTCGTGCGGGTCAGAATTTACCTGACAAGGAATTTCGCTACCTTAGGACCGTTATAGTTACGGCCGCCGTTTACTGGGGCTTCAATTCAGAGCTTCGCCTTGCGGCTAACCCCTCCTCTTAACCTTCCAGCACCGGGCAGGCGTCAGCCCGTATACTTCGCCTTGCGGCTTCGCACAGACCTGTGTTTTTGCTAAACAGTCGCTTGGGCCTTTTCACTGCGGCCCCC
>NZ_JAEMXM010000062.1 GCF_016482785.1 Paenibacillus alkalitolerans
CACTTAAGGTGGTGGGGCGTCGTGAATGCACAAACGTTATCTGAAATTTCCTGAAGCTTTAACAAGAAGAGCCCACCAGACCAACTTAATATGTTAATATATGGGTGTCACCTTGAAAAGCTCGAAGAACATGATATTACATTTAGAAGTTCGCGGATCGAGCTAGAGGTGACGTTTTTTATTATTTGTTCATATGGTCTGGACGCAAAATCCATTTGAATTCACCTTTAAAACCAATAATTAATACTTCAAGGAAGAAAGACGTGGCACGTTTCAATCAAAGGATAAAAGCCTCTTTTTATAACCATGTATTGGATTTGACGATAGAATGGGAAAGAGGCGGAGGATTATTGATTAGATTGGTATCGGCGGCGTCTAGGTACACTCTGAATGCAAAGGGTTACCTAGATACAGCGAGTATGAAACGTGCCACGTCAGTAGCTCGAGGAAGAGTATTATTGGTAAAACCTTTTCAACCCAATGAATTAATGTGGTTGAGAAGAAGGCAAATTCAAACATGGATTTTGCTCGGGCGGATTCAGGCGGAAACTTCAGATAACATAGAATTCACGCTGCGGGCTAGCAGGGAAGCAGAATCGAAGGAGTAAGCCCTTGGTCCGCGAGGAGTTTTAGCAGGGAAGAGTACTCAGCGGACAACCCTCACCACCTAACCGCGAAGCGGCCGGCGACCTTCGGGACTAAGATAAGAGCTATCTAAGTCCCGAAGGCCACCTTAAGGTGGTGAGGGTTCGTGAATTCAAGGACGTTATACGAAACCCTTGCAAAATACTCAAGAAAAGAGGAAAACCTATGGAGAGAGGTCAAGATGCAGCAGGAATAATAGTTATTGATGATCAGGATAGAGTCTTATTAGTACATCATACTTATGGAAAGAAGCAATGGTCCGTACCTGGTGGTATGGTTGAAGATGGAGAATCAGTTTGGGAGGCAGCGGCGAGGGAGCTAAAAGAAGAAATTAATATTACTGCTAAAGACATTGAAGTGTCTGGACTATATTTTCAGCCACATAAGAATAGATATATCTATACTTTTAGAGCACGTACTTACGAAGGTAGATTGGAAGTTGATAATACGGAGATTGATAATTATGGATTTTTTAGTTTAGATC
>NZ_JAEMXM010000063.1 GCF_016482785.1 Paenibacillus alkalitolerans
GGTGCAGGGTTGTCCGCTGAATAATCTTCTTCGAAAAATCTTCCCGCGGACCAAGGGCCGTCAGGCCCGCAGCGTGAATGCGGTGTTATATGATGCCACCCGACTTCCTCGAATAACTCACAAAATCATTCCGCTTGATCCCTCTCTTGAAAATGAAACTCTCCTGCCTCGTCACAGAATTCAAGCAATTTCACCTTTAATCCGGCTCAGGTTACATTCAGGATAATGTCCTTTAGTTCAATCAGAGTCTTGATTCGATAGCTGGCCTGTGAGAAGTCATGTGTTTTTGTGAAGTCGTTATGGACAATAACACAGTCGATACCAGCCGCCACGGCTGAGTTCAACCCTCTGTTTGAATCCTCTACAACCAGGGTCTCTTCTTTGGCAGCTCCGAAGCGCTTTAGGCCGGTCAAGTATGGTTCCGGGTGCGGCTTAGTGCGCTCGTAGTCTTCGCGAACAAGGACGAATTCCATGAATTGTCTAATCTGGCGCTTTTCATGAATAAGTTGAAAATCCGCACGTTTTGCAGTCGTCACGATGGCCATGCGGACGTACTTTGAGAGTTCGGCTAGAGTTTCAACTACGCCTTCAATTTCTATGGCTTCTGTTCTTAGATATTCCTGATAATAGACGTTGCGGACCTCACGCTGCTTGCTGATGGTCTGTTCATCAATACCTGCCGCCCTAGCTTGGGACCAAGTGCCCAATGACTGGGTCATGTCGCGGAGGTATTGATCTTTATCCAAGGTAAATCCAATGTCAGCCAGAGCGCGTTCTCCCGCTTTGTAATACCAGAATTCAGTATCAACTAGAACACCATCATGATCGAAGAGTATGTACTTTTTCATTGTTTGGTTCTCCTTTGTCAGCTGCAGCAACCATGCGTGCCATCACGCGCCGTTGATCACCCATAAGTAGACGGGTCACTCCCATTTTGGGGCTATTTCGGTTTTTCGGGTGGTTTCATATAACGTCTCTCGCATTCACGAACCCTCACCGACTTAAGCGAACGTAGTGAGC
>NZ_JAEMXM010000064.1 GCF_016482785.1 Paenibacillus alkalitolerans
TAACGTCTCTCGCATTCACGAACCCCGTAGGGGTTGTCCGCAGCTCCAACTTCCCCGAAATTGCTTCTGCGGACCGAGGGCCGGCAGGCCCGATGCGTGAATGCGGTGTTATCCGATGCTGCTGACATCTTGAACTACTATCAAGAGATTTTGCCATTTCAGTCCATATCACCAAAAAATATGCCCGTAATTGTATTAGTGTATGGTTCTAACTTTACTTTTTGCTCTTCTGTCATACCATTTAATACTACATAAACCATCGTTCCACTATAAAAATTCAGAGCCACTGTCTGACAATTAAAACCATCAACCTTACTGAATTGGTAAGTGAAAATTTCTGGGTTACTACCTTTAATCTCTGTCTTCCAATGCTTCTGTTCACTTTCAATTAGATTAAAAGATCGACTTATAAACTTGGATCCTTCAGGATCATTCGGGTGTTTAAATAACTTTGTGATGACTAGACAATTTCCATTAAAAATACTTCCATATTCATTAAAATATAATCCCCTTGCTATTGATTCGAACGAATAAGTTAGCTTGCTTGTATCTGCATTAATCCATAACACTGGGAATTCTTTGTTTCTAATTCTAACAACATCCGTTTTTTCGATATTTATAATTCTTGGGTTACGAAGTCTAATTCTACTAACTTTTGTGACAGTGTTGAGATAAGCTACGAAATTATTACCTACTCTCCCACTCAAATGTACCATAAGATATTCGTCTAAATTTGATTTCTTCAAATTATGTTCTTCACATGACGGAACTCTTATAAGATTATCTCGATAAGTCTTTCTAGTAATTTCTTTTACGTCTTTTTCCTCCGGAAACAAACACTTTGGCGGTACGTGTTCCATCGAATTTGCTTTTGATCCACACCAATAGCAAATCGAATTCTTCATCAACATCACTCCCGATTTTCATGAAAGTGTTGTTTTTTGTATGGTTTTCAGCAGTTTCAGATAACGTCTCTTGCATTCACGAACCCTCACCGAC
>NZ_JAEMXM010000065.1 GCF_016482785.1 Paenibacillus alkalitolerans
CCTTAAGTCGGTGAGGGTTCGTGAATGCAAGAGACGTTATCGGAAATTGCCTAAAACCATAAATGGAGTGCCTAATCATGGAAGAGAATGTGAATCATGAATTACCACCAGAATTTATTAATAAGTTTAGTGAAGATCAAATTACACTTTGCTGGGAGAACCTGGCTAGAACATATTTTATCCAGAGTAGGAATGGAACTAATAAATATTTAAAGATTCAACCTGTAGGCAGTATTGAATCAATAGAAGTTCAGGCTCAAAAGTTATTATGGTTGAAAGGTAAACTGTCCGTACCTGAAGTAGTTGATAAAGGCATTCTAGGGAATTATGAGTACTTACTAACACTAGAAATAAAGGGCGCACCAGCGTCCGATAAATGTTTTCAAAATGACGTAGATGGAGTAGTTAAATTAGTGGCTCAAGGCCTTCGAACCATTCATGAAGTACCAATAGCCAATTGTTCGTTTGATAATCGGCTAAATAATCTGATGGAAATGATTAGATACAACTATATGCATGGACATATTAACGCATTAAAGCTTAATAGGAATTTTGGGATAGAGAACATTGATGCTCTCTTGGTTGACGTTGAAGCCTTTGCAAGGAAGCATAAAGAAGATCTTGTGTTTACGCATGGTGATTACAGCATGCCGAATATTATGATTTCAGATGGACGAATAAGTGGTTTTATCGACCTTGGTAATTGTGGAATATCCGATCGCTATTATGATCTAGCAGTGGCAGAGAAAAGTATAGTATTGAATTATGGGTCGGAATTTATTGATATGTTTTATAAATACTACGGAATGAATGGCGTTGACCGACAGAGAATAAGATTCTTTCAGATTATCGAATGCTTATTGTGGGGTTAGTCAGAGAAGAGTCAACATCCGATAACACCGCATTCACGCATCGGGCCTGACGGCCCTCGGTC
>NZ_JAEMXM010000066.1 GCF_016482785.1 Paenibacillus alkalitolerans
GCCATAAGCGAGCCTGTATGTTTAGGTCGGTGAGTCCCGTGAAGGTGCGGACGCGCGGCCAAAAGTTCTTGCGTACATAGCCGACGCCGTTCTCCACTTTGCCTTTGGTTCGCGCCCGGTAAGGAGCACAGCGACGTAGCAGAAATCCGTGATGGGCAGCAAAGCGGGCGAAGCGTTCGTTCCATAGCGGGTGGCCCTGCTCGTCCTGTCCTTGTACGACCGTTTTCATGTTGTCGTACAGCATCGTATCCGGGCGACCGCCGAAGTACTGCATCGCTCTAAGGTGACAGCCCATGAGGGTGTCCAGGCGCTCATCTTCCGTAAACTCGAGGTACATCATGCGAGAGTGGCCGAGCACCATGACAAAGGCGTACAACCGTTTGACGCCACCGTTCCAGTCGGCCTTGAAATGTCCCCAATCCACTTGCGCCTGCTTGCCTGGCGGCGTTTCGTAACGCTCGGTGGCCTTGCTCAGCACCGCCGGTCGATGGGGTTCCATGAAGGAGCGCACGAGCCGGATTTGGCCGTTGTAACCCTTGGCTTTGATTTCGTCATACAAGACCACGGCGTTCAGGCAACCTTCTTCCATCCGGCTGAGAATGTACGCTTTGAACGGCTCTAAGATACTAGGCTGACGTTTTTGGCGCTCGTACGCTTTCGGGCCGTCCTCCTTCAGCCACTTGCTGATGGTCTTGCGGTCTCTGCCCAATTCTTCGGCAATTTGGGTGGTACTCATTCCTTGCCGCTTCATATGTTGCAGCACGTAGAATTCCCCATTTCTGATCATGATGTCTCTCCCCCGATGGGGAGATTGTGTGCCGATTATGGGGAATTTTCAAGTGCCGT
>NZ_JAEMXM010000067.1 GCF_016482785.1 Paenibacillus alkalitolerans
GCAGTCGCGAAACGGTTTATGGTTCTCGGCATGAAGGTCACACTTGTGGATGAAAAACAAGCCACCGTTAAATTGCTCAAAGAATATGACATCGTCTATTTCTCTCCGACCGTGAACGAAAAGTATGTCAAGGACGGTCAAATGAAAGGTCTCGACAAGCCGCAAATTTACGGCAAGAGACAAGGTATGGCCGGCATTAGTCTGGCTCCTCCTCTGAAGCCGGAAGAAGATGGGGACGACGAGGAAGAAGAAAAGGAAAAAACAAGATTCATTTCCTTTAAGGACCCTAAACATCCGTTCGCAGTCGGTCTCAGTTCCCCCTCAAAAGTAGAAGTGTTCAGGAAGGTTGATGAAAAGAAGGACAACATGATACAGCTTGGGGTTGCCGGCACAAAAATGGGAAAAAATGCGAAAGTGGTCGCAACCGTCGAAGGCAAACCGAACGAACCGTACATTTACCTCTACGAGAAAGGATCGAAAGCGGATGACGGCAGCGTCGTGCCCGCACGCATCGCGTACGCTTTCGGAGCCATCGGATTCCACAAGCAATTAACCGATGACGGATGGAAGATTTTCACCAACATTATCGTTTGGGCCCTGCAAAAACAATAACCGGAAAAACATAAAAAGCCGTCCATTGTCCGAAGATTCATTCATATGAGGGGATAAGATCAGTGAAAAAATTTCTAATGAGTCTCATGATCGTTTTCATGGCCGTATCGATGGTTTCCGTTGCCAACGCTGCTTCAGCAGCAACGGAGGTCCAAGTTTATTTCAACGGTGAGCAGATCCAATTTGACGACGC
>NZ_JAEMXM010000068.1 GCF_016482785.1 Paenibacillus alkalitolerans
ATTCGGACTTGAAATAGGAACACATGTTTGATATAATGAAAAAAATGGTACTCGGAGGTTGCTCATGGATCGGGACACGGCACACGTTTTCGCCGCCGCCATCGACGATTGGTCGGTGCTCACAGGCGCTTTCGATTTCGATCGTTACTTTCCGAACGAAGAGGTTTGCCGCGCTTACCTGTTTCTGCAGCGATGGCCTTCCGGCTTCGCGTGCCCCCGCTGCTGCGACGTCAGCGGCTACGAGATGCGGTCCCGCGATTTGGTGGAGTGCGCGAACCGCGAATGCCGATACCAGACCTCCATTACTTCAGGAACGATGTTTCATCGCACGAAGCTGCCTCTGCGCAAATGGTTTAAAGCATTGCAATTATATACAAAGCATAACGTCTACTCGCCAACGGCAATGAGCGGACTCATCAAGGTGTCGTATAAGACGGCATGGCTCCTTATTCGGAAGATGAGCACGGCGTTAAGGCATTACAACCGGGAGCTGCTAAAGGATTTGAGTCACCCGTTAGCCGTTATATTGAGCGATCCGTATGTAGAAGAGGGAATGGGGATTGACGAGCAGGCGCTGATGGCAGCCGAGTGTACGGAAGGGCCGGAGGAAGAAGGCGTGCTGCCGGCCGATCCGAAGATAGCGGCGGCGCTCAATGCGGCCGGTCTGCTGCAAAACCGAAAAATAACGACGGAAGAGTGGAAGAAGCGCCGATTCGTAACGAAAGTGCTGTTTTCGACGCCAAGATGGCAAGTGCCGAATTTTTTTATGCTGTATTTCTTCGCTTGTATTCATGCGCC
>NZ_JAEMXM010000069.1 GCF_016482785.1 Paenibacillus alkalitolerans
AGTGGAGGGGAGCTCATCGGCAATACCATTGAGGACCATAAAATACTAAAGTCCGAAAAAATGAAGAAGGCAAGTAGTCCACGAATTCTCAATAGCGGAATTTGAACGAATAAATCCTTCATGGAGCGGAGCATCCCCCGATACGTGTTTTGACTTGGCGGACGCCGTGTAGCGGGTGTAACGGTTAGGAATAAATAAGCCCTGCAGATCGTGATTACTGCCGTGACTATATAAACGGATCGCCATCCAGCCATATCCGCTAAGGTGCCCGAGAAGGTGCGGGCCAGTAGAATCCCTATTACGATACCACTTGTAACGACTCCAATGGTCCGGCCACGACTGTGCTGCGACGCTCGATCAGCGGCAAGTGCAACAAGGACTTGTGCAACTACAGCCTGGAAACCAACCATCCCCATGCCGAGGAATAGAAACAAAGTATTCGAAGCTAACGCAACGATACTTAATGCGATCGCTATAAACACCATCATCCCGGTTACAAGCCGACGCGGGTCGAGCAAATCCCCTAGCGGGACCAGAAAAAATAATCCCAACGCATAACATATCTGTGTCGCTGTTACTACCGTGCCGATGATAGAGCTATTGATGCCAAATTCTATAGCGATCGCATCAAGCAAAGGTTGAGAAAAATAAACCGTGGCTACTGCCGAGCCGCAGATGAGCGCATAAAGTAAAACCGCTGCGCTCGAAAGTTGAGCTTGTGACTCCATG
>NZ_JAEMXM010000007.1 GCF_016482785.1 Paenibacillus alkalitolerans
ACTCGTTGTTCAGTTTTCAAGGAACAAGCTTCGGCTTTTTCAACCGCCACCGTTTTAGCGGCGACTTTTATATACTATCACATCCAGCATATACAATGCAAGTTGTTTTTTCAGGAAATTTCAACCTCATCTTGCCGGATGCGACATCAATACTTTGTACAGTTCCCTCGTCATCGGACGATTTTCGGAACAGCGAGAAATAATTTATCACATGCATGCCTTCAAGGTCAAGCCCCGCTAAAATTTACCTCAATCAGAAAACCTTCTATCGAAGCACAAGTGCTCCTGTTTTACTTCGGCACAACGTGGTTCAGCCGCGAACCACCGTGTTTCATTGTGAAACAAGCGCTTCCGTTTATCCGCCTCCTGTTTCACTTCGGCACAACGTGGTTCAGCCGCAAACCACCGTGTTTCATTGTGAAACAAGCGCTTCCGTTTATCCGCCTCCTGTCTCACTTCGGCACAACGTGGTTCAGCCGCGAACCACCGTGGTTCATTGTGAAACAAGCGCTTCCGTTTATCCGCCTCCTGTCTCACTTCGGCACAACGTGGTTCAGCCGCGAACCACCGTGTTTCATTGTGAAACAAGCGCTTCCGTTTATCCGCCTCCTGTTTCACTTCGGCACAACGTGGTTCAGCCGCAAACCACCGTGTTTCATTGTGAAACAAGCGCTTCCGTTTATCCGCCTCCTGTCTCACTTCGGCACAACGTGGTTCAGCCGCGAACCACCGTGTTTCATTGTGAAACAAGCGCTTCCGTTTATCCGCCTCCTGTTTCACTTCGGCACAACGTGGTTCAGCCGCAAACCACCGTGTTTCATTGTGAAACAAGCGCTTCCGTTTATCCGCCTCCTGTCTCACTTCGGCACAACGTGGTTCAGCCGCGAACCACCGTGTTTCATTGTGAAACAAGCGCTTCCGTTTATCCGCCTCCTGTTTCACTTCGGCACAACGTGGTTCAGCCGCGAACCACCGTGTTTCATTGTGAAACAAGCGCTTCCGTTTATCCGCCTCCTGTTTCACCTCGGCACAACGTGGTTCAACCGTGAAGCACCATGTTTCAATGTGAAACAAGCACTACCGTTTCATCCGCCTCCTGCTTCACTTCGCACGATGTGCATAAGAAAACTTCTATCGAAGTACATTCAAGGAAGCCAGACCGCCATTAAAGCAAGTTTTTCAGATCAGAGTTATAAAAACGAAAACCCGGCGCAAACCGGGCTACTTAACGCGTTTTACGATTCAGTGCATAACGGGACAGATCCTTCGGCGACGCCAATCGCGCATACATCCGAAATATTACTTTATAGCGGCTTTCGATCGCCGTCTTCATATCGGCGTCGATTCGGCTGTCGCGCAAGTCCAACAGCATTTCATCCAACTCTTTGCGCAAAATATAATCCAGTTCGCGGCATTCCCTATCGGAAAATAATATTCCGAGCATGATCGAACGCAAGCCCCCTCACAGCTAACAATTAAAGTACATATACAGCAAGGACTAAACAAGAATTATCGCGGCTCAAATGCTGAAAGAGACATACGCCGGACGCCTTATTGTTATGTACATCTTTTGCCATTTTTATAATTGAAGGAGGCTTAATTGCCCATATTTCCCCAAAATCACCCGCGAACAAGCCAAAATGTAATTGTGCTTTCAATAAAAGCGGCCGCCAGAAGCGATAAGAACAAAAACGCAATGAGACGTTTCAACGATCCGTGGAACCGTTTGAGCTCCCCGCGTTCGTCCCTTCTCCTCCCGCGAATCGCGCCGGCCAACTCACGAAATATAAGCCCCCCGTAACGAAGGCCGTAAGCAGCCGCAATAATTATAGCCGTCAATTCCAACACTCCATGCGGCAAAATGCCGCGTACCACCATACTGCCGGCATCAATCCCGGATTCCGCCGCCACCGAAACGATATAGCCTAACAGCATGCCGTTCACCGTCAGCAAAAACACCGGAAAAATACCGAACAGCGCTCCCAAAAACACAACGGCCACGGCTTTAATGAAATTGTTGAAGAAGATGAACAAAAATATCCAAACCTGCGCATTATCCATTTGATCCAATCTTTCCACCGTTTGCCGAAGCGAATCCGCTTGACCAAGCAAAAACCGGTCGAGCGCATCGGTTCCGTATCCGATCGCAATCCCCGCGATAAATATGAGAGCGCCGGTAAAGATATAACGCTTCAACCTCGCCAAGTCCGCCGCAAATTCCCTCAAACTGCTCAAGGCTCCACTCTCCCTTCGTGTTTTCAGTCCCCGGTTTATTCGTGCCCTTTTTTGTCCAAAAATGCTTGCATAACTTGTCTCCTCCGGCATAAACATGTACTACCGATGAAACAAGCCCGTGAGGGGGACGCTCCAAGCCGGGACAAAGGAGGACCTACCAGTGAACGTATTTTATGTGCTCAACGGTAAAAAACTGAAACAATACTTCATTGTGTTCCTGGCGGCATTGTTTACAGCAGGCGTCATCTACGCGGAACGCGAAAATTTGACCGTGTTCCAAAGAGACGACGGCCCGGCGGCCATTTACCAGGTGAACACAAACAAAAAAGTGCTCGCGCTCACCTTTGACATCTCCTGGGGAGAAACTCGAACCGAGCCGATCATCGACATTTTGAAGCAAAAAGGGGTTGAAAAAGCGACGTTCTTCTTGTCTTCGCCCTGGAGCAAAAGCCACCCGGAAATTGTAAAGAAAATATTGGACGCCGGTTACGAAATCGGCAGCCATGGCCATAAACATACGAATTACAGCGAATTGTCCGATGAAGAAATACGCAAGCAAATCCGTACCGCGCATGCGATATTGACGGAGGTAACGGGGCAAAGCCCGAAGCTGCTCCGCTTGCCCAACGGCGATTTCGACAAACGCGTCCTTCGTATCGCCGACGAGCTCGGTTACCGGACCGTTCAATGGGGGACCGATTCGCTGGACTGGAAAAACCCCGGTGTCGACAATATCGTGAAGCGCGTATTGTCCGGAGCTCATCCGGGAGACATCGTTCTGATGCATGCGAGCGACTCGAGCAAGGAGACGCACAAAGCGCTCCCGATCATAATCGATGAGCTGAGAGCGAAGGGCTACGATTTCGCGTCGGTTACCGAGTTGATTGAAGGCGCGAACTCGAAGGGGGCGAAAGCGCAAGAACAAAAGCCCGCACAGCCTCGGAAATCGCCGACGTTATAGCGGCGCGTCGTGAATAAACCGGCAGGTTTAAGCGCACTTATGCGCGGCCTGCCGGTTCGTTTCGTTCCGTACCGAGCAGTTTATGCAGCTGCATGATTTGCCATGCGTTGCAAGCAAAGAGCGGCGCAACCATAAATAAGGTGCCGTAAGGGTTATATTGACGGAGCGCCGGCACGGCCTCGAGCAGCGTGACCGCCGTAAGGAAAAACAACGTGGGCACGAACGAATTCCGGTTCGTTTGCTTAACTTTCAGCCGGGCGATCGGCAGCGACGCAATAAGGAGGACGGCCGGAACGAAAAAGTACGGAATGATCGGCTCCCCTGCTTTTGCGCGCAGCACCGCGGAATACACGGAGATGACGACAATAAGAAAAATCTGAGCATAAGCCCATATCGTCTTGGAACGGATGATGCCTTGAGCGAAATAATTCATCGTTAAATACGCAAAAAAGCCGAGGTGGCTGAACGCGCCAAGAAGCGCCCCTACGATAACCGTTCCCACGAGGTTATACCCGAACCCCTGCAGCCCGATTTGTACCGGATTATAATCCGGGTCGGCAAATTGAACCGCAAGTCCAATACCCAACGCAACCAAAATGCCGATTCCCACCGTACTCATAAACAGAAAAGTCCACCTTGCGAGATTCATTTCCGTGTCTCCTCTTGCTTTGTCGCTTGCGCGCCGACATTTTTAAAGTTCGCCGCAACCTTCATTTTACCAACCGCCGTCAAAAAAAGCCAACGAAGCCGCTTCATAATCCTGTGCCTCGCGACAAACAATAAACCCAAACTCGAGGAAAGGGAGCAGTCCTCATGAAAACTTATGCAACTCGTTGGCTGAGCGCGGTGACCGCACTATCGTTGCTTACGGCTTGCGCCGTGGAGCAGCAGGAGGCCGCACCGCCGGATTATAAAGAAGTCAAGGACATGGTTGTCGACATATTGAAGACGGAAGACGGGCAAAAGGCGATCGAGGAAGCGCAAAAGAAAGCGCAAGGCGATCAGCAATCGGAAACAATGAAAATTTTGCAGACCGGGCAAGGGATGCAGCTGAAAATGGCCGTGAAGGAAGTATTGTCCGACCCCGCCTACTCGACCGCGCTTAAAGAAATGATGGTGGACCCGAAATTTGCCGGCGATTTCGCCAAAGCTCTAAACAAAGAAGTCAAAGACGTCCACAAGGATTTATTAAAGGATCCGAAATACCGGGAAGCGCTGATCGAGGTGTTGAAGGATCCGAAATTTACGAAAATTATGATGGACACGATGAAGAGCACCGAATACCGGCAGCAAATAATGACAGTGATGAACGATACGCTGCAAAGCCCGTTGGTTCAGGCGGAATTGATCAAGCTTATGCAGAAAGCGCTGGAAGAGCAAGCGAAGCCGAAGAAAAAAGACAAGGCGGCCGGCGAGGCGGAAGGCGGCGGCGGCAGTTAAGGCGAAAAAACCCGGGAAGCTTTGATGGAAAGCATCCCGGGTATTCGTGCTGGATTATCGCGTGCTTGCGATAATTTTGTCCGCAAGCTCGAGGTATAGTCGTCCCGTCGGGGATTCCTGCTTATATACGGAGGGCGAGTAGTCCGGTTCGGACGGATGGTTGTCCGGAGCGCCGAGCGGAACTTGCAGCAGAAGCTCGGTGTGCAGCTCCTCCGCCAGTTTGGCTCCGCCGCCGCGGCCGAATACGTAGTCTCTTTCACCGTCGCCCCGCTCGTACCACGCCATGTTCTCGACGACGCCGAGAATTTCGTGGTTCGTGTGCAGGGCCATCGCGCCTGCGCGAGCGGCGACGAAAGCGGCGGTCGCATGCGGCGTCGTCACCAATATTTCCTTGCTCTGCGGAATCATCTGGTGTACGTCCAGCGCGACGTCTCCCGTTCCCGGCGGCAGGTCGAGCAGGACGAAGTCGAGCTCGCCCCAATCGATTTCGGTCAAGAAGTTGCGCAGCATCTTGCCTAGCATCGGACCGCGCCAAATAACCGGAGCGTTCTCCTCGACAAAGAAGCCCATGGAGATCACCTTCACGCCGTGGCTCGTTACCGGAACGACGGCGTTGCCTTCCAAGGCCGGGCGTTCCTCAATACCCATCATATCGGGCACGCTGAAGCCGTAAATGTCGGCGTCTATAAGGCCGACACGTTGGCCGCGGCGGGCAAGCGCGACGGCCAAGTTAACCGTAACCGTCGATTTGCCGACGCCGCCCTTGCCGCTCGCGACGGCGATGAACGTCGCGTCTTTGTTTGCTTCCAGCAGCGGCCGAACGCGGGTTTGCGGCTCTTCGGGCGCTTGAGCTTGAGCGGCCTGCAGCTTCTTCGAAATCTCGGCACGCTCGAAATCCGAAGCGTCCCGGCTCCGGATGTGCACTTCGCCGATCCCCGCGGCGCTAAGGGCCTCCCGCACCGCGTCTTCCATTTCCCGCTTCGCTTCAGCGCTGTCGGTGGCCACCACAAGCGTTAAAGAAGCGCCGGTTTCCTTCACCATTATGTCCCGGATCAATCCCAGGTCCACCAAGCTAAGCCCCGTGCCGGGATCCTGAATGTTGCGCAGCGCGTTTATCGCTTCGTCTCTTGTAACCAAATAAATTCACCCTCAAGAATGATATCGTTGTTCTGTTTTTCTATTCATGTGCTTCGATCGAAGTTTTCTTTTACATTAGCATAAATAGCTTCTCTACTCCAATGTAACGGAGGACATATCAATTATGGAACCGGGTGCTCCGGGTTGCCGGCGCCGTCATCCGGTTTAGGCCCATCCGCCCCAGGCTCGTGCTCGGGACCGCGGACCTCCGGCTGCCCGGCATCGCTTTGAACGCCTTGCTCCATATCCTCCACAGTCTTTTGTCCCGAAATTTTTTCACCGGAAGCATAGCGCAGGAAAGCTCTGTAGATCGCAGCGGCCACCTTCTTCTGATAATCCGGCTGAGCAAGCCTGCCGGCCTCTTCGGGGTTGGACAAAAATCCGACCTCGACAAGCGCCGCGGGCATCTCCGCTTGATCGAGCAAGTAAATTCCCTTGATTCTCTTCGCCCTCCGGTCGGTTTGCACTACATTTTTTTTAAGCTCCTCTTGAATGAAGAGCGAAAGCCTTTTATTGTCCTCATGATTGTATGTATAAAATGTTTGAGGCCCGTACCACTTGGATGAACCGATCGCATTAAGATGTATGGAAACAAACGAGCTTGCACCCGATTCCTTAATTATTTCCGCTCGCTCTTTTAAATCATATGTTTTTCGCCGGCTGTAACCTCTCATTCCTTCCGGCGCCAAATCCGTATCCGTTTCTCGGGTCATCACGACTACCGCTCCCGATTGCTGTAGATAGTCCCTTAAATACAAGCTGATGGCCAGCGTCACATCCTTCTCTACAAGACCGTCGCGCGAGTTCGCTCCCCCGTCCGGTCCGCCGTGGCCGGGGTCAATGGCGATGATTTTACCCGAAAGCGGCAGTGTCCAGTAAGTCCAAGTCTTGTCCGCAGGCAGCTGATTTGTGAACACATACACAAGAAGCGCCGCTATCAGCGCCATTGTGATCATCTTCGTCTTGTTAAGGCCTGCGACCAAAAAGACGACACGCTTGCGCCTTCTCATAAGAAAAACTCCTTTCGAAGTACTCTCAATGAAGCGGGTACGTCGAAAGAAAAATCCACCCCGTACCCAATAGATTCGATAACTCATCTATATGGGACAGGGTGGACAAATATTACTCGGCTGCCGATGTTACGGCATTCTCGGCCATGCCTTCGATCAATATCTTCGCCACTTCCGGGCGTGTGAATTCCGGAGGAGGGCATTGGCCGTCGCGCAGCAGAGCGCGAACCTTAGTGCCGGAAAGATGCATGTGATCGCTCTTGTCGTGCGGACAAGTTTTGCTCGACGCCATGTTGCCGCACTTCGTGCAGAAGAAGCTGTGCTCGAAGAAGAGCGGCGTAATGCCGAGCTCTTCCGCCGTAAAATTGCGGAATATTTCTTGCGCTTCGTACGTGCCGTAGTAATCTCCGACACCCGCATGGTCGCGACCCACAATGAAGTGCGTGCAGCCGTAGTTTTTCCGGACCATTGCGTGGAAGATCGCTTCGCGGGGTCCCGCGTAACGCATCGCCGCAGGGAACACTCCGAGGTGAACGCGGTCTTTCGGATAGTAGTTCTCCAAGAGCACAAGGTAGCTGCGCATGCGGACGTCGGCAGAAATATCGTCGGATTTCGTTTCGCCGACGAGCGGATTTAAGAACAATCCGTCCACGATCTCCATGGCGCTCTTCTGAATATATTCATGCGCCCGGTGCACCGGGTTTCGAGTTTGAAAACCGACGATCGTGCGCCAGCCTTTCTCGGCGAACAAGGCGCGCGTTTGCGCGGGATCGAAATAAAACTCTTGGAATTTGTCGCGTTTCGGCCGGTTCAGAACCGTAATCTCTCCGCCGACGTACGACGCCGGTCGGTCAAACAGCTTTGCTACGCCGGGATGCTCAGGATCGCTCGTCTTGAATACTTTCATCGCTTCTTCTTTCTGATCGACACGGTATTTATCTTCAACATCGAGAATGGCGTACACGATACCGTCGGAAGCCCCGACTAGCGCCACCTTCTCTCCGATGATCAAATCTCCGAATATTTTCTCCTCTACGGAGAACGTGACCGGGATGCTCCATACCGTACCGTCCGCAAGCCGCATCCGATCGAGTACGGAACGGTAATCCGCCTCTCTAAGGAACCCGGTAAGAGGCGAGAACGCACCGACCGCGATACAATCGATATCGGACAGCGTCCAAGCGTTCACAGGGAGCTTGCGGAGGCTGTTAGCCAAGTTCAGCAAGTCTTCCCGTTCCTGGCCTTGCGCCAACCTGTTAACCAACGTACCGCCGTGAGGTTGAATGGTGGACATGTACTTTGTTCCTCCTGCATCGATAAAGTTTTCCTTACTTATGCAATCCGCACTCCGTCTTTTCGGTACCGGACCAACGCCCTGCGCGAGGATCTTCGCCCGGGGCCACCGGACGCGTGCAATACTCGCAGCCGATGCTCGGAAAGTTCCTGTCGTGCAGCGGGTTGTACGGCACATCGTTTGCACGGATATAATCCCACACGTCTTCCGTAGTCCAAGAAGCAAGCGGGTTAAACTTCACAAGTCCGAATTTTACGTCGTATTCAACCTTCTTGGCGTTCGCCCGCGTCGGAGCCTGGTCACGGCGAATACCGGTAATCCAAGCGTCGTACTTGCCAAGAATTTCAACAAGCGGTTCCACTTTGCGGATGTTGCAGCATTGATTCGGGTCGCTCTTCCACAATTGTTCGCCGAATTGAGCGGCTTGCTCTTCCGGTGTAAGCTTCGGCTTCACTTGAACGAATTGTATATTATGGTAACGCTCTTTAAGACGATCTCTTGTTTCGTAAGTTTCTTTGAAGTGGAAGTCGGTATCTAAATAAAAAATGTCTTTGCCCTGGCTCACCTTTTGCAACATATCTACCAGTACGACGTCTTCAGCTCCAAAACTGCACGCAAGCGTGATGGACGGAAAAGCTTCTACCGCCCACTTCAGCAATTCCTCCGGGGATTCATTCTCAAAACGCTCCGCTGCTTCCCCAATGAGACGTTCTTTCTCCAACAAGTTCATCTCCGGCCCTCCTCCGAATAATTCCAACTAATACACTCAACTTTATAGGGATAACCTTATTATAGATGTCTGAGTCAGATTGTCAATTGGGCTATAGACTATATATCCATATTCGATTATGCCGCGCGGGGTGCAAAAAAGAGCCCGCCGCTCATCGCCTTAATTCGTCTAAGAAGACGGCTATGCTGATTATCGCAACGTATAACGGCAAAAAACCCCGCAAGACGAAAATACGTCGTTGCGGGGCATAATTGTAATACGTATCGCTGCTTCGATTAACGCTTCGAGAATTGCGGAGCGCGGCGAGCGGCTTTCAAACCGTATTTCTTACGTTCCTTCATCCGCGGATCGCGGGTCAGGAAGCCAGCGCGCTTCAACGGGGAACGGAATTCCGGATCTGCTTTGAGCAAAGCGCGGGAAATACCGTGACGGATTGCGCCCGCTTGACCCGTGATGCCGCCGCCGTTAGCGAGTACGATAACGTCGTATTTACCGAGCGTATCCGTAAGAGCAAGCGGTTGTTTTACGATCAACTTGAGCGACTCCAATCCGAAATATTCGTTCAAGTCGCGACGGTTGATGATGATGTTGCCTTCGCCCGGAACAAGACGTACGCGAGCGATGGAATGTTTACGACGACCGGTGCCATAGTATTGGAATTGTGCCATATGTCGAACCTCCTCCTACCTTAACCGCGCAACTCGTAAACTTGCGGGTTTTGTGCGGCATGCGGATGTTCGCTGCCGGCGTACACTTTCAACTTCGTCTTCAAACGATCGCCAAGCTTGTTCTTCGGCAACATGCCGTGGATGGCGATTTCAAGCATGCGCTCCGGTTTCGTCTGGATCATGACGTGCGCCGGGGTAACTTTCAAGCCGCCCATATAACCGGAATGGCGGTAGTAGTTTTTCTGCTGCATCTTCTTTCCTGTCAAAACAATTTTCTCTGCATTGATGATGACGACGAAGTCGCCTGTATCTATATGCGGAGTGAACTGAGGCTTGTTCTTGCCGCGAAGCAAGGATGCCGCTTCGCTTGCCAAACGTCCGAGCGTCTTGCCTTCGGCGTCGATGAGATGCCACTTGCGCTCGACTTCGTTAGGCTTGGCCATGTAGGTAGTACGCATCGAAAATCCTCCTTAACCATCTGTCATCTATATGTTCGTGTCAATTTGCCGTCATGCCGACGGCAAAGCCATGTTCGTTAGAAAAAGACTTAGCGGCTCTATGGAAGAGCTTTGCCGGGGCTGTGGGAGAGCTGACAAAGCGAAGCCATACAACATAATACAACATATCCTGGCGTATAGCAAGCATTTCTTTGGGGAATCAGTCGTCATAACGAACTTCCCATAAAGTTAAACCTTGCGCCTTGGCTGTCGGTCCCGCTTGTGTCCGATCCCTTGCCTCCAAGATGCGCCTCATGTCCGAGCTGCTCAGCTTTCCTTCCCCTATGGAGATGAGCGTGCCCGTTATGATCCGCACCATATGATACAAAAATCCGTTCCCCGTCAAAAAGACACGAAGTACCCCCGTACCCGGCACGTTATTCATTCCGGGCACTTCTTCTTGCTCGAGCCTGGCTTCGTATATGGTTCGGATGCGCGATTCGCATCCGGTGCGCATACTGCAGAACGATGTAAAATCATGCTCGCCGACGACTGCCGGCAGCGCGTCCTTCATCGCTTGTACGTTAAGCGGCCCGGGATGGTGGTACTGCGTATGTTTGGAAAACACGTCCGCGTACCGGTTACCGTTAATCGCGTAGCAATACGTCTTTCGCTTAGCCGACTTCCGGGCGTGGAATTCGAGAGGAACGTCCTCCGCCCTCCATACGACGATATCGGGCGGCAGATAAGAGTTAAGCGCCCGGCACCATCTGCCGGCGGGTATGGACGACCCGGTAATGAAATTCACCACCTGAGCGCGCGCATGAACCCCCGCATCCGTGCGGCCGGAAGCGATGACCGTTGTTTCAACGCCGGTTACGGCACGTAAGGCCGATTGCAATCTGGCTTGTATCGTATCTTTTCCCGGTTGGCTTTGAAACCCGAAGTATGCCGAACCGTCGTAACTGACGGTTAGTCGTACGTTACGCAAGATCATCGCTTCCTAACCGTACCTACAAAAAAAGGGCTCGGGGGAATCCGGCAGATTCCTTCCGCCCTTCTCTCGTAAGCCAGAAATTACGCTTCCGCGCGGTCTATAAGCTCCAAGTACACCATCGGCGCAGAGTCGCCGCGGCGAGGACCAAGCTTCAAGATCCGAGTGTAACCGCCCGGGCGCTCAGCATAACGAGGCGCCAATTCGGAGAACAGCTTCTGGATCGCGTCCTTGCCCTCTTGCGCTTCCTCGCGGCGAACGAACGCAGCCACTTGGCGGCGTGCGTGAAGGTCTCCGCGCTTCGCGAGCGTAATCAGCTTCTCGGCGATGGAGCGCACTTCCTTAGCTTTCGCTTCCGTCGTTTGGATGCGTTCGTAGATAAACAAATCCGTTACCAAATCGCGGAACAGCGCTTTACGGGCGCTGGAATCGCGGCCCAACTTTTGATATGCCGTCATGGGAAGTCCCTCCTTTGCTGTTTATTTTCATGACAGCGAACAACCTTCGGCTGCCTCATTCCTTAAAGATCGTGTCTATTCCGTATGAGGAGGGCGGAAAGCTTCCGGTCAGTCTTCCTTGCGGAGTCCAAGACCGAGCTCTTCGAGCTTCTCCTGCACTTCTTCAAGGGATTTGCGTCCGAGATTCCGCACTTTCATCATATCCTCTTCCGACTTCGTAATGAGCTCTTGAACCGTGTTAATGCCGGCACGCTTCAAGCAGTTGTACGAACGGACGGACAGATCAAGCTCTTCGATCGTCATCTCGAGCACTTTTTCTTTCTTGTCTTCTTCTTTTTCGACCATGATCTCGGCATCTTTCGCTTCATCGGTCAAACCGACGAACAAATACAGATGCTCGGTCAATATTTTCGCGCCCAAGCTTACGGCTTCTTCAGGGCGGATACTGCCATCAGTCCATACTTCCAGTGTCAGCTTGTCGTAGTTTGTCACTTGACCGACGCGGGTATTTTCCACACTGTAGTTAACGCGGGTAATGGGCGTATAGATCGAATCTACCGGGATGACGCCGATCGGCTGATCATCTCTCTTGTTCTTGTCCGCGGACACGTACCCGCGGCCGCGCTGCGCTTGTATTCGCATGTGCAGCCGGGCGTCGGAAGACAAAGTGGCGATATGCAAATCGGGATTCAGTATCTCAACGTCGCTGTCGGCGCGAATATCGCCGGCAGTAACGACCCCTTCGCCTTCGGCGTCGATCTCGAGTACCTTCTCTTCGTCCGAGTGAATTTTTAACGAAAGACCTTTCAAGTTAAGAATGATCTCCGTAACATCCTCTATAACTCCGGGAACGGTGGAAAACTCGTGCAGAACACCGTCGATTTGTACGCTTGTCACGGCAGCGCCCGGCAGCGACGACAGCAAGATTCGGCGCAGCGAATTACCGAGCGTCGTGCCGTAACCCCGTTCAAGAGGCTCTACGACGAACCGGCCGTAGGCGCCGTCCTCGCTAACTTGTACGGTTTCGATCTTCGGCTTTTCGATTTCGATCATCGACTAATACCCTCCTTAAACGTCGCTTAAGCTCAAACTAAAAAAGTCAAAAACCGTAGTATGCCTATCCTTCACACCCATTATTCACATGTATCGGATATTTATACCACACCATGAGCCTTACTTACACGCGACGACGTTTCGGCGGGCGGCAACCGTTGTGCGGAATCGGAGTCACGTCTTTGATCAGGTTCACTTCAAGCCCGGCGGCTTGGAGCGAGCGGATCGCAGCTTCGCGTCCCGCACCCGGACCTTTAACCATGACTTCCACGCTCTTCAAGCCGTGTTCCATTGCGGCTTTCGCAGCGGTTTCCGCTGCCATTTGGGCCGCGAACGGCGTGCTCTTGCGGGAACCTCTGAATCCGAGGCCGCCGGAGCTTGCCCAAGAAATCGCGTTTCCATGCGGGTCGGTAATCGTTACGATCGTGTTGTTAAACGTAGAGCGAATGTGCGCTACGCCGGTCTCGATATTTTTCCGATCGCGGCGTTTCGTACGAACCGCTTTCTTAGCGGGTTTGGCCATTGTTCATTATCCCCCCTTATTATTTCTTCTTATTTGCTACAGTCCGACGAGGACCTTTACGCGTACGTGCGTTTGTTTTCGTCCGTTGTCCGCGAACCGGTAATCCGCGGCGGTGGCGAAGTCCGCGATAAGAACCGATTTCGATAAGGCGCTTAATGTTGAGAGATATCTCTCTGCGAAGATCGCCTTCCACTTTAATGTTCTTGTCGATTTGTTCGCGCAATCGGCTTACTTCGTCTTCCGTCAAGTCTCTAACCCGTGTATTCGGGTTTACGCCAGTAGCCGCAAGAATTTTCTGAGCGTTTGTTTTACCGATGCCGAAAATATACTGCAATGCGATCTCGACGCGCTTGTCGCGGGGTAAGTCTACACCAGCAATACGTGCCATAAGTTAGCGGTGCACCTCCTTAGCCTTGTTTTTGTTTGT
The DNA here is from genome assembly GCF_016482785.1 of Paenibacillus alkalitolerans. Lineage (GTDB taxonomy): Bacteria > Bacillota > Bacilli > Paenibacillales > YIM-B00363 > Paenibacillus_AE > Paenibacillus_AE alkalitolerans. The sequence goes on from NZ_JAEMXM010000007.1 coordinate 13,368, forward strand.
GTTTCGGGTTTTCACAAATGACCATCACGTTGCCCTTACGGCGGATGACCTTGCACTTTTCACAAATCGGTTTTACCGATGGTCTAACTTTCATTGGGAGTACCTCCTCAAAAACGTGTTACGTAAGGCGAATCATTTGCGGTACGTAATTCGCCCTCTCGTCAAATCGTACGGGGAAAGTTGAATAACGACCTTGTCTCCCGTCAAGATCCGGATAAAGTGCATGCGCAGCTTACCCGAGACGTGGGCGAGAATTTGGTGCCCGTTCTCCAACTCGACGCGAAACATGGCGTTCGGCAACGGCTCGATGACCGTGCCTTCGACTTCAATCACATCTTCCTTAGCCATTCCTTGTCTCCTTTCCAATATCTTCGGTAGGATTGCTTTCCAGAAATTTTAGAAGCGCAAACCGGAGCTTGCCGTTCGTGACTCTTCCGGTTTCCTGCAAACTGCTTGCAACCTCGCTGCTGACGAAATCCGTAAATTCGAGGTGCAACACGTTTTTCTTCTTGGGCTGATCGAACTTTCGCTTGTCGCCGTCTGCGATCAGAACGAACCGTTCGTCGATAATGCCGACAATTACGGCAAAGTTTTCTTGATCTCTGCCGCGCAACGTCTTAACGACTTGCCCGAGCTTCGGTTCCGCATTTGAAACCACGCGCATCACCTGAATGTTAGCATTTCGTCAATATCTCGTATCCGTCGTCCGTTATGGCGATCGTATGCTCGAAATGCGCGCATAGCGATCCGTCCACCGAAACGACCGTCCAGTTGTCCGACAGCGTCTTTACATATCGCTCGCCTGCATTGACCATCGGTTCGATGGCGAGCGTCATGCCCGGCTTTAAGCGCGGTCCGCGATCGGGCAATCCGTAGTTCGGGATTTGCGGTTCTTCATGCAGCTTTGAGCCGATGCCGTGACCGACATATTCCCGAACGATCGAGAAGCCTGCATCTTCCGCAACTTTCTGAATGGCATGAGAAATGGTATACAATCTAGCATTCGGCACCGCCTGCGCAAGTCCTGCATACAGCGCTTGTTCCGTCACCTGCAGCAACCGTTGGGCGGTTTCGGATATGCGGCCGACACCGTATGTCCAAGCCGAATCTCCGTGATAACCTTCGAACTGCGCTCCGACGTCGATGCTGATAATATCGCCTTCTTGAAGCGCCCTCTTCGAACTCGGAATCCCGTGAACCAATTCCTCGTTTACCGAAGTGCATATACTGGCAGGAAAGTCGTTGTAGCCTTTGAAAGACGGCACAGCCCCCTGGCTGCGGATGTAAGAATCGGCAATCGAATCGAGCTCCGCCGTCGTCGCGCCAGGGCGGATCGCCCTGGCCAGCAGCCGGTGGGTCTCAGCCACGATGCGTCCCGCTTCCCGTAACGAATCGAGTTCCGTTCGCGACTTGCAAATGATCATCTACGCACGGCCTCGCAGCACGTTAAAGAGTTCTGCGGTTACTTCATCGATCTCCCGCTCGCCGTTCAATTCGCGCAACAAACCTTTATTGCCGTAATAGTCAAGGAGCGGTGCCGTTTTGTTGATATATTCGTCCAAACGGGTGCCGACTTTCTCTTCCGTGTCGTCGGAGCGCTGATACAGCTCTCCTCCGTCTTTATCGCAAACGCCTTCCTTGGCCGGCGGGTTGAAGATGACGTGGTACGTCGCTCCGCATGTCCGGCATATCCGGCGGCCCGTCAGGCGGGCAAGAAGCAGCTCGCGGTCAACCTTCAGGTTCACTACATGATCGATCGCCTTACCCATCGAAGCCACGATATCGTCAAGCGCCTCCGCTTGCGAGATCGTCCGGGGAAATCCGTCAAGCATGAACCCTTTCTTGCAATCGTCCTGCTGCAAACGTTCGCGAACGATACCGATCGTCACGTCGTCAGGCACAAGCAATCCGGCATCGACATATTCCTTCGCTTTAAGGCCGAGCGCCGTGCCTTCTTTCATTGCGGCTCGGAACGCGTCTCCTGTGGAGATGTGCGGAATTCCGAATTCAGATATAATCCGTTCCGCCTGCGTTCCTTTGCCAGCCCCGGGGGGCCCCATGAGAATCAAGTTCATAGCGCGGTTTCTCTCCTCCTGCTCCGTACGGTTATCGATTGATGAACCCTTTGTAGTGTCTTTTGATCAATTGGCTCTCAATCTGTTTCATCGTCTCAAGCGCAACGCCCACTACGATGAGCAAGCTCGTTCCGCCGACCGTCACCGTGTTCGGAAGACCTGCGAGGTTTCCGAAGAATACGGGCAGGATCGAGATGACAGCAAGGAAGATCGCGCCGGACAACGTAATGCGCGAAATGACTTTCGTCAAATATTTCGAAGTTGTAACGCCAGGGCGAATGCCAGGGATATATCCGCCGTTCTTCTTCATGTTGTCAGCCATTTGCACCGGGTTGATCTGCACGAACGTGTAGAAGAACGTAAACCCGACGATGAGCAGAACATAAAGCACCATACCGAGCGGCGCAGTGTAGTACGTATTGTCGATAACCCACTGTGCGACCGGATGCGTGCTGAAGAAACTGGCGATCGTGTACGGGAACAAGAGCAGCGACAAGGCGAAGATTACCGGGATGACACCCGCGGCGTTCACCTTAAGCGGGATATGCGTCGACTGTCCGCCGTACATCTTTCTTCCTACAACGCGTTTTGCGTATTGAACCGGAATTTTACGGACACCTTGTTGAACAAAAATGACGCCGACCACAATCGCGATGATGACAAGCACGATGAGGACCACCTTCAAAATGTTCAAGAACAAGGCGTTTTCCGTTGCGTTCGTAAAGAGCGTTTGGTTGATTTGCTGGATGGCCGTCGGAATCGCCGCAATGATCCCCGCAAAGATGAGGATCGATATGCCGTTGCCGATTCCCTTCTCGGTGATTTGTTCGCCGAGCCACATAAGGAACGCGGTGCCTGCCGTCAACACAATCGCAATAATCGTGAATGTGGTAAAGCTGGTGTCCAGCACGAGCCCCGGGAACAAGTTGTTGAACCCTATGGACAAACCATATGCTTGGATCACGCCAAGCACTATAGTCCCGTATCGGGTAATTTGCGCCAATTTCCGCCGGCCTACCTCGCCTTCCTTGGCCCACTGCGTGAACCTCGGAATAACGTCCATCGTAAGCAATTGAACGATAATGGATGCGGTAATGTACGGCATTATCCCCATCGCGAAGATGGAGAATTGGAACAATGCACCGCCGGAGAACGTATTGATTAGCCCGAATACGCCCTGCGAGTTTTGAATGTCCGCAGCCTTCAGCGCATCGATGTTAATGTTCGGCACCGGAATGAATGCGCCGAGACGGTAGATGATCAAGATACCCAGCGTGAATAAAATCCGGTTCCGAAGTTCGCTAATCTTCCAAATGTTCTTAACGGTCTTTAGCATTAGATCACCTCGGCGGTGCCGCCTGCAGCATTGATTTTTTCGGCTGCGGATTTAGAGAACTTGTTGGCTTTCACAGTCAGCTTAACGGTCAACTCGCCGTCGCCCAGCACTTTGATGCCGGCTTGCGGGTTTTTGATGATTCCGGATTCGATCAAGAGTTCCGGCGTCACTTCCGTTCCATCGGCAAAAGCGTTCAACTGGTCAAGGTTCACAATTGCGTATTCCTTGCGGAACGGGTTATGGAAACCTCGTTTCGGCAATCGGCGATACAGAGGGTTTTGACCGCCTTCGAATCCGGGACGTACACCGCCGCCGGCGCGCGCGTTTTGACCCTTGTGACCTCTTGTCGACGTTTTACCCATGCCGCTGCCGACGCCGCGCCCTACGCGCTTGCGCGTTTGGCGGGAACCAGGTGCCGGTTGCAGTTCGTGGATTTTCATCGTCGCACCTCCTTTGAATTGTTCCGAACATCTTTATATTGATTGTACTATTTGAATATTTGACTATTCGACTTCTTTCACTTCTACCAAGTGTATCACTTTGTTGACCATTCCGCGAATGGCCGGATTGTCGGTATGAACGACAGACTGGTGCATCTTGCGCAGCCCCAGCGTCCGGACCGTAACGCGTTGGTCTTCCGGGCGACCGATCAAGCTGCGCTTGAGGGTGATTTGCAGTTTCGCCACGAACGTCCCCTCCTCGTTATCGTAGTAACTCTTCTACCGTTTTGCCGCGAAGCTTCGCAACGTCTTCCGCACGCTTCAAACGGGACAAACCCTCCAACGTAGCGTTCACCATGTTGATGGAGTTGGAAGAACCGAGCGATTTCGTCAAAATGTCGCCGACACCCGCAAGTTCCAATACCGCGCGAACCGGGCCGCCGGCGATAACGCCTGTACCTTCGGAAGCAGGCTTCAACAGAACTTGGCCTGCGCCGAACTTGCCGACAACAAGGTGCGGGATTGACGTTCCGACAATCGGAACTTTAATGAGATTCTTCTTCGCGTCTTCAATGCCTTTACGAATCGCCTCCGGAACCTCGGCAGCTTTGCCGATGCCCGCGCCTACGTGCCCTTGGCCGTCGCCTACAACGACAAGCGCGCTGAAGCTGAAGCGGCGTCCGCCTTTAACAACTTTGGCGACACGGTTAATGTTAACGACCTTTTCCGTTAATTCGCCTACTTGAGATGGATCTATGCGCAAGTGGTAACCCTCCTTGTTTGTAAGATTAGAATTCCAACCCGCCTTCGCGAGCCGCGTCCGCCAACGCTTGAATGCGTCCATGGTACAAGTAACCGCCGCGGTCGAAAACTATGCTCTTTAAACCTTTCTCCGTCGCTCTCTTCGCGATCAATTCACCGACTTTACGTGCCGCTTCGACGTTGCCGCCGTTCTCGATTCCGTCCAATTCCTTGTCGAGTGTAGATGCGGCTGCAATCGTTACGCCTTGTACGTCGTCAATGATTTGCGCGTAAATGTGCTTCGAAGAACGAAACACGTTCAAGCGAGGACGTTCGGTTGTGCCTTGGATTTTCTTGCGCACACGCAGATGACGCACTTTACGTGTTTTATTTTTATCGCTTTTCGTAATCATGGGCTGTTTTCACTCCCCTCTTGCTTGATCAACGCCGGTTATGCGGCGTTCCTGCTTATGCAGCCTGGCTTACAATTACTTCTTCTTGCCGCCGGCTTTACCTTCTTTACGAAGAATGCGCTCGTTTTCGTACTTGATGCCTTTGCCTTTATACGGCTCCGGTTCGCGTACGGAGCGGATTTTTGCGGCATACGCGCCTACAAGCTCTTTATCGATACCTTTGACAATAATTTTATTGTTTGCAGGCACATCGAACTCGACGCCTTTCTCCGGCACGATTTCCACCGGGTGTGAGTAACCTACGTTCAAGACAAGCTTTTCGCCTGATTTGTTCGCACGGTAACCTACGCCGACAAGGTCAAGCGCTTTTGAGTAACCTTCGGTAACGCCGGCAACCATGTTTGCGATAACGCTGCGAGTCGTTCCGTGAAGGGAACGGTGCAGCTTGTGCTCGGACGGACGTTCTACGGTTACTTCGTTTTCCGCTACGTTAATTTTCATATCTTTGTGCAATTCGCGCGTGAGCGTTCCTTTCGGGCCTTTCACCGTAATCGTACGGTTGTCAAGCGCTACGTTCACACCGTTCGGAATTGCGATCGGTTTGCGTCCAATACGGGACATCGTTCGTTACACCTCCGTTCGTGCTTGATGTATTACCACACGTAAGCGACAACTTCGCCGCCGGACTTTGTCTGACGGGCTTCTTTATCGGTCATGACGCCTTTGGACGTCGAAATGATCGCAATACCCAAACCGCCCAAAACGCGAGGCAGTTCAGTCGACTTCGCGTATACGCGCAAGCCGGGTTTGCTGATGCGCTTCAATCCAGTAATTACGCGCTCGTTGTTCGAACCGTATTTTAAGAACAAGCGGATGATCCCCTGCTTGTTGTCCTCAACATATTCGGCATCCCGAACGAAACCTTCGCGCTTCAAAATTTCGGCGATTTCACGCTTAATCTTCGAAGCCGGTATTTCCACTGTTTCGTGGCGAACCGTGTTTGCGTTGCGGATGCGTGTAAGCATATCTGCAATCGGATCGGACATAACCATGAAATACGTACCTCCTTCCCTCAATCGGGTATATTACCAGCTAGCTTTTTTCACGCCGGGAATTTGTCCTTTATAAGCCAACTCGCGGAAGCAAATACGGCAGATGTGGAATTTCCGCAATACGGAATGCGGGCGGCCACAGCGTTCGCAACGCGTATACGCCTGCACTTTAAACTTCGGTTTCCGTTGTTGCTTGATCTTCATCGAAGTTTTTGCCACTTGCGTGAGTCACCTCCATTAGATTTAAATTACTTCGTAAACGGCATTCCCATTTGGTTGAGCAATTCACGGGCTTCTTCGTCCGTGTTGGCGGTCGTCACGATGACGATATCCATGCCGCGCACCTTGTCGACTTTGTCGTACTCGACTTCAGGGAAAATCAATTGCTCTTTCAGGCCGAGCGTGTAGTTTCCGCGACCGTCAAACGCCTTCGTCGATACGCCGCGGAAGTCGCGAACGCGGGGAAGCGCAATGTTGAACAACTTGTCGAGGAAGAAATACATACGCTCGCCGCGAAGCGTAACCTTCACGCCGATCGGCATTCCTTCACGCAGTTTGAAACCCGCGATCGATTTTTTCGCCTTCGTGATTACCGGCTTTTGGCCTGCGATCAGCTGCATGTCTTCAACCGCCGCGTCCAGCACCTTTGAGTTGCCGACTGCGTCGCCTACGCCCATGTTGATGACGACTTTCTCGATCTTCGGAACCTGCATTACCGATTTATAATTGAACCTCTGCATCAACGCAGGAGTCACTTCATTCAGAAACCGTTCTTTAAGTCTTGCTGCCATCTAAGGATTGCCCTCCTTCCTGCACGGGTATTATTTGTCGATCGCTTCGCCCGAACGTTTCGCGATGCGCACTTTATTACCGTTCTCAAGCAATTTGTACCCGATTCGAGTCGGCTTGCCGCTCTTCGGATCGATATGCATAACGTTCGAAACGTGGATCGGCGCCTCTTGCTCGACGATTCCGCCTTGCGGATTCTTTTGGTTCGGCTTCGTGTGCTTCTTCACCATATTAACGCCTTCCACAAGCACGCGGTTTTCGCGCGGATAGGCGGCGATAATGCGGCCTTTCTTGCCTTTATCTTTGCCGGTGATCACGATCACCGTGTCGTCTTTTTTCACGTGAAGCTTGTTGTTATGGCTTTCCAACATTTTTTTCAATCGTGGCATGTTACCTCTTACACCTCCGTCTAACCGAAGTGAGTTCATTTCAAGCTATGGTTTTTGCGGATCAAATTACCTCAGGAGCCAGGGAAACGATCTTCATGAAATCGCGGTCGCGGAGTTCGCGAGCGACAGGTCCGAAGATACGGGTTCCGCGCGGGCTCTTGTCTTCCTTCACGATAACCGCTGCATTCTCGTCGAACGAGATATAGGAACCGTCTTTACGGCGCGCGCCGCGCTTCGTACGAACGATAACGCATTTCACAACGTCGCCTTTTTTGACAACGCCACCTGGTGTTGCTTCTTTGACGGAACAAACGATCATATCGCCGATGTTTGCGAACCGGCGTCCTGTACCGCCCAATACGCGGATGCACATGAGTTCTTTCGCGCCGGAATTGTCGGCAACTCTCAAACGCGTAAACGGTTGAATCATGTTGTGTCCTCCTTTCGCTTACCTATAAGCCGTATAGATGAAAAACAGTTACACAATTACCGCTTTTTCTACGATTTCAACGAGTCTCCAGTTCTTGTCCTTGGACAACGGGCGAGTTTCCATAATGCGGACGGTATCGCCGATTTTCGCTTCGTTGTTCTCGTCGTGCGCTTTGAATTTCTTCGTGTACTTGATGCGCTTGTGGTACAATTCGTGCTTCTTATACGTTTCGACCGCTACTACGATCGTTTTGTCCATTTTGTCGCTGACTACTTTGCCGATTTGCTCTTTGCGAAGGTTACGCTCAGTCATCGAATGGCCTCCTCTCGATTAAGATCCGATCCCGAGTTCACGTTCGCGCAGCACCGTTTTGGCGCGCGCGATCTCTTTGCGCACTTCACGAATCCGGGTGGGGTTATCCAATTGGCCGGTCGCCAGTTGAAAGCGGAGGTTAAACAGTTCTTCTTTGTAACCCGCTACTTTTTGTTCGATTTCGGCAGTGGTCAAGTTACGAAGTTCAATTGCTTTCATTTGCTTCACCACCCAATTCTTCGCGTTTCACAAATTTCGTCTTGATCGGAAGTTTGTGAGACGCGAGTCTCATTGCCTCGCGGGCCACTTCTTCGCTCACCCCGGCCAACTCGAACAAGATTCTGCCCGGCTTCACGACTGCAACCCACTTTTCTACGTTACCTTTACCGCTACCCATCCGCACTTCAAGAGGCTTTTGAGTGACCGGTTTTGAAGGAAATATTTTGATCCAAACTTTTCCGCCCCGTTTGATGTAACGGGTCATGGCGATACGAGCTGCTTCGATTTGGCGGTTGGTTACCCATGCCGGCTCGAGAGCCTGCAGACCGTATTCGCCGAATGCCACTTCAGTGCCGCCTTTTGCTCGGCCTTTCATCTTACCGCGATGTTCTTTGCGGTGTTTTACGCGTTTCGGCAATAACATGGGTTATTCCACTCCTTCCTTCTTCGCTTTCCGCGTCGGAAGAACTTCACCGCGGTAAATCCACACTTTTACGCCGATGCGGCCGTAAGTCGTGTGCGCTTCCGCCGTGCCGTAGTCGATATCCGCACGCAGTGTGTGCAGAGGAACCGTGCCCTCGCTGTAACCTTCCGAACGTGCGATTTCCGCGCCGCCAAGACGGCCGCTAACCGCTGTTTTGATCCCTTTCGCGCCTGCGCGCATTGTGCGTTGGATCGCTTGCTTCAACGCACGGCGGAACGATACGCGGCGCTCAAGCTGTTGCGCGATCGATTCCGCTACGAGAATCGCGTCAAGCTCAGGGTTTTTAATTTCGGAAATGTTGATGTGTACTTTCTTATCCGTCATCTTCGCAATGTAGCCGCGAAGAACTTCCACTTCGGCGCCGCCTTTGCCGATTACCATACCGGGCTTCGCCGTATGAATGGTAACGTTGACGCGGTTTGCCGCGCGTTCGATATCAATGCGGGATACCGCGCTGTCCTTCAATTTATTCTTCAAATATTCGCGAATTTTCACGTCTTCCATAAGCAGCTTGCCGAAATCCTTGTCAGCGTACCACTTGGATTCCCAGTCGCGAATGATGCCTACACGAAGACCTACCGGGCTAACCTTTTGACCCACACGTTTCCCTCCTTATAGTTCGGATTATTTTTCAGCTACCGCGAGCGTGATGTGGCTTGTGCGCTTAAAAATCGAGAATGCGCGGCCTTGCGCGTGCGGTTGGAATCGTTTCATTGTCGGACCTTCGTTCACATAAAGTTGGGTAATGACCAATTTATTCGGGTCCATGGATAAGTTGTGCTCTGCATTTGCAACCGCCGAGTTCAACAGTTTCTCCAAGATCGGAGATGCTGCGCGCGGAGTGTGACGAAGAATCGAGATCGCTTCGCCTACTTGCTTGCCGCGAATCAAGTCCGCAACGAGACGCGCTTTACGAGGCGCAATGCGCACAAATTTGAGATGCGCTTTCGCTTCCACGGGTATACCTCCCCTCAAGTTACATCAGTTCTGCCGTTCATTGGGAAAACGATCCGCAAATGGCGCACCCTTTTCCCAACCATCTTATCAATTAGCGCTTGCCTGTCTTCTTGTCGTCGTCCGTATGACCTTTATAGGTACGAGTCGGCGCGAATTCGCCGAGCTTGTGGCCGACCATGTCTTCCGTCACGTACACCGGCACGTGCTTGCGGCCGTCGTATACGCCGAACGTGTGTCCGATGAACTGCGGGAAGATGGTCGAACGGCGAGACCAAGTTTTGACAACGACCTTCTTGTTCTGCGTGTTCAACTCTTCCACTTTCTTCATGAGGTGACCGTCAACGAACGGCCCCTTCTTTAAGCTGCGGCCCATGGATGATCCTCCCTTCGCTGCTTGAGTACGTTCACTCTAAGCGGACAATCTTCGATTGCCTCTTTGCTAAAGCATTTCCGCGCTCCCCGTGTTACTTCGTGCGGCTGCGGATAATATATTTATTGGACGCTTTGTTCTTCTTCCGTGTCTTCGCGCCGAGCGTCTTCTTGCCCCACGGAGACATCGGCGATTTGCGGCCGATCGGAGCGCGGCCTTCGCCGCCGCCGTGCGGATGGTCGTTCGGGTTCATGACGACGCCGCGGACTGTCGGGCGCTTGCCCAACCAACGGTTGCGTCCCGCTTTTCCGATGTTGATCAACTCGTGGTCTTCGTTGCCTACGGAGCCGATCGTCGCGCGGCACACCTTCAAGATGCGGCGCATTTCGCCCGAAGACAAACGTACGATAACGTAGTTATCTTCTTTACCGAGCAATTGCGCAACGGTACCAGCGGCACGCACGAGCTGTCCGCCTTTGCCCGGCTTCAACTCGATGTTGTGGATCACGGAACCGACCGGAATGTTCTCAAGCGGCAACGCGTTGCCGATTTTGATGTCCGCATCGGGGCCGGACATGATGACGTCGTCGACTTTCAACCCTTTCGGCGCGAGAATGTAGCGCTTCTCGCCGTCCGCATAGTTGATCAAAGCGATGTTTGCCGTACGGTTCGGATCGTACTCAATCGTGGCAACGCGGCCCGGAATGCCGTCTTTGTTCCGCTTGAAGTCGATGATACGGTACTTGCGTTTATGTCCGCCGCCTTGATGGCGAGTCGTAATTTTACCTTGGTTATTGCGGCCCGCTTTGTTCATCAGCGGAGCGAGCAAAGATTTCTCCGGCTCTTGCGCCGTGATCTCTTCGAACGTCGAGACCGTCATTTGGCGCCGTGATGGAGACGTCGGTTTAAAACTTTTTACTGGCATCGCTTATTCCCTCCTTGCCTGATTTCCTTCTTAGGCGGGAACCTTCGGTTCCCTCGTTGCACCTTGCAATTTTTTTTTAAACTGACTCGAAGAATTCTAGTTCTTTGCTGTCCGGGCTCAACGTAACGACGGCTTTCTTCCACTCGGACGTATAGCCGGAATAACGGCCGTAACGCTTCGGCTTTCCGGGAACGCGCATTGTGTTCACGCCCGTTACTTTCACCTTGAAGATCTGCTCGACAGCTTGCTTGATTTCCGTCTTGTTCACACGGGAATCCACTTCGAAAACATACTTTTTGTTTTCCATCATTTCGCTTGTACGCTCAGTGATGATCGGACGCTTAATAATATCGTATGGGCTTTTCATTACGCGAACACCTCCTCGACTTTCTTGGCGGCATCCTTCGTGATGATGAGCTTGTCGTAACCGAGTACGTCGAGCACGTTGATGCCGTCGGCCGCCACGAATTTCGCGTTCGGCAAGTTGCGCACGGAAAGTGCCACGTTATCGTCGTATTCCGCCGTAACGACTAGCGCTTTGCGCTCAACATTCAAATTGTTAAGAATCGACGCAAATTCCTTCGTCTTCGGTTGCGCAAGCGCAAGCTCGTCAAGAACGATGATTTCGTTGTCGATCACTTTGGAAGAGAGTGCGGATTTGATCGCCAATCTGCGTACTTTCTTCGGCAATTTATATGCATAGGTGCGCGGAGTCGGTCCGAACACGACACCGCCGCCCTTCCATTGCGGTGCGCGAATGGAACCTTGGCGCGCGCGGCCGGTACCCTTTTGTTTCCACGGCTTGCGTCCGCCGCCGCGAACTTCGCTGCGGCCTTTCGTCTTGTGTGTGCCGGCGCGCAGGGAAGCCCGCTGCATCAACACAGCATCGTGCAGCACGTGCGTATTCGGCTCGACGCCAAACACCGTGTCCGCGAGTTCAACTTCACCAACTTGTTTGCCGCTTATGTTATATAAAGCTACTTTAGGCATGGATGCTCCTCCTTTCTTATTTCTTTACTGCCGATTTAATTTTCACGAAGCTGTTCTTCGGTCCCGGGATCGAACCCTTAACCAAGATCACGTTGCGCTCCGTGTCTACTTTAACGACTTGCAGGTTTTGCAAAGTAACGGTTTCGTTACCTGTGCGGCCCGCCATCTTTTTGCCCTTCGGCACGCGGTTCGCATCGCGATGAATCGCCAAGGAACCTTGACCTCTATGGTATTTGGAACCGTGAGTCATCGGACCGCGGCTCATGTTCCAGCGCTGAATCGCGCCGAGCGTTCCTCTACCCTTCGAAGTGCCCGTTACGTCAACATACTCGCCTTCCGCAAACAGGTCGGCGCTAACCACCTGGCCAACTTCGTATTGAGACAAGTCGACATCGCGGAATTCTTTAATGTAGCGCTTAGGGGTTGTGCCGGCCTTCTTCACATGTCCCAAAGCAGGCTTCGTCGTGTTCTTTTCCTTCTTCTCGTCGAATCCGAGCTGGATCGCTGCGTAACCGTCATTCTCTTCGTCCTTCTTCTGAAGAACGACGCACGGACCCGCTTGGATCACGGTAACCGGAACCACGTTACCTTCTTCGGTGAACACTTGGGTCATGCCAAGTTTCTTTCCTAAGATACCTTTTGTCATGTTGACACCTCTTTTCTTCCTGTAAAAATGTTTCGTCTATCCCAAAATTAAAGCTTAATTTCGATATCTACACCGGACGGCAAGTCCAAACGCATCAAAGCATCGACTGTTTGCGGCGTCGGGTTGACAATGTCGATCAAACGCTTATGAGTGCGCATTTCGAACTGCTCCCGGGAATCCTTGTACTTGTGTACCGCGCGCAAAATCGTGATGATTTGCTTTTCCGTCGGCAACGGAATCGGTCCGGAAACATCTGCTCCGGAACGCTTCGCCGTGTCGACGATTTTCTCCGCGGACTGGTCAAGAACTCTGTGATCGTACGCCTTCAAACGGATACGAATCTTTTGCTTTGCCATGTAGTAGTCCCTCCTTCTATCGCCCAATTTAGTAATCGGACATACTCCGTGAAAATTCTCCGACAAAACTGAACACCCTGTTACTCCTTCATGGCAAAGGAGCCGGGTGTGTCGGCAACCTCTCACATCATCGCACAGTCACAGACCAACGCTCACTATTATATAAAAATGCCTACACAAAAGTCAAGACAAAACTTATTCACTTGTACTTATTCCAATTTTTCCCTGCATCTTGTCCGCCAACTTGCTCAAATCCGATGCAGCAACCGGTTTGATCAGTTCTTTGAAACGTTCCAACGGCATATCCGGATCTTCTTGTTTGGTTGTTTCAGAGTACATGCCTTTCGTTATTAGCGTTAAGTCGTTTACCGTTTGCGACAAAATAAAGTCTTCTTCATTAGAAAGCGATTCGTCTTTCCCAAAATGATCGACCATCTTCTTCCCGTTATTGATCCATCCTTCCAATACAGCAGCGAGACTTCGATAATAGCGGCTGTAATATAAATCGGTATCCACATAACGCGTACCGGCATATAAAGTTTCATCCAAGCGGAGGAGATCCGCCTGCAGCCGGTATACTTCGTCATGGGATAAATTCCCGCCGCTTCTAATACGTTCAATGTGAGAAGTGACTTGATTTGCGGAATGATAAAATTGATTAAGGAAAATTTCGCGTCGCCGGTCATCTTCCTGTTTTTCTTTTATTAATGAAGAAATCTTGAATTAAAACACCCCCGATCTTAGGGACCGAGGGTGTCGTGTGTTGAAACGTTAATTACTTCGTAATTGTAGCAACTGCGCCTGCGCCTACTGTACGGCCGCCTTCGCGGATAGCGAAGCGAGTGCCTTCTTCGATAGCGATCGGAGCGATGAGCTCAACCGTAACGGTGATGTTGTCGCCCGGCATAACCATTTCCGTTCCTTCCGGAAGGTTGATGATGCCTGTAACGTCCGTCGTACGGAAGTAGAACTGCGGACGGTAACCTGTGAAGAAAGGCTTGTGACGGCCGCCTTCTTCTTTAGTCAAGACGTAAATTTGAGCTGAGAAGTTCGTGTGCGGTTTAACGGAACCCGTCTTCGCAAGAACTTGACCGCGCTCGATGTCTTTACGGTCAACGCCGCGGAGCAATGCGCCGATGTTGTCGCCCGCTTGTGCGGAGTCGAGCAATTTACGGAACATCTCTACGCCTGTAACAACCGTCTTGCGAGTTTCTTCGGCAAGACCGATGATTTCAACTTCGTCGCCGACTTTAACCGTACCACGCTCAACGCGGCCCGTAGCAACCGTACCGCGGCCAGTGATCGTGAACACGTCTTCTACCGGCATCAAGAACGGCTTATCAGTGTCGCGCTCAGGAGTCGGGATGTAAGTGTCGATTTGCTCGAAGAGCTCAATGATCTTTTGCGCCCATTCTCCGTCCGGATTTTGAAGAGCTTCGCGAGCGGAACCGCGAACGATCGGAGTGTCGTCGCCCGGGAATTCGTATTCGCTGAGAAGGTCGCGAATTTCCATCTCTACGAGCTCAAGCAATTCTTCGTCTTCAACCATGTCGCACTTGTTCATGAATACGACGATGTACGGAACGCCTACCTGACGGGAGAGCAAGATGTGCTCGCGCGTTTGCGGCATCGGGCCGTCAGCTGCGGATACCACGAGGATAGCGCCGTCCATTTGAGCTGCGCCGGTGATCATGTTTTTAACATAGTCGGCGTGGCCCGGGCAGTCAACGTGAGCATAGTGACGGTTAGGAGTCTCATACTCAACGTGAGCCGTGGAGATTGTGATACCGCGTTCGCGCTCTTCCGGAGCTTTGTCGATTTGATCGAACGCTACCGCTGCGCCGCCGTATTTCTTGGATAATACTGTTGTGATTGCCGCCGTCAAAGTTGTTTTGCCGTGGTCAACGTGACCGATTGTACCGATGTTTACGTGCGGCTTATTACGTTCAAATTTTGCCTTTGCCATGAGAAAGATTTCCTCCTTAGAGAAAAATTATAATTAAGAGCCCTTCTTCGCGATGATATCATCAGCGATAGATTTAGGCACTTCTTCATAGTGGGAGATTTCCATTGCGAACACTCCGCGGCCTTGTGTACGGGAACGAAGCGTAGTCGAGTAACCGAACATTTCGGACAGCGGAACTTTGGAACGAATGATTTGCGCTCCGTGGCGGTTGTCCATACCTTCGATACGGCCGCGGCGGGAGTTCAAGTCGCCCATTACGTCGCCCATGTACTCTTCCGGAACGGTAACTTCGACTTTCATGATCGGCTCGAGAAGAACCGGCTTACACTTGTCTTTCGCGGCTTTAAGCGCCATGGATCCCGCAATCTTAAACGCCATTTCGTTCGAATCGACATCGTGGTACGATCCGTCAACGATCGTAGCTTTGATATCAACAAGCGGGTAGCCCGCAAGTACACCGTTCTTCATCGATTCCTCGATACCGTTCTGAACCGCCGGGATGTATTCACGAGGAACAACGCCACCGACAATCTTGTTCTCGAACTGGAATCCTGTTCCTGGCTCGAGCGGTTCGAATTCGATCCAACAGTGACCGTATTGACCGCGACCGCCGGACTGACGAACGAATTTACCTTCAACCTTAGCAGCCTGACGGAATGTTTCACGGTAAGCAACTTGAGGCTTACCAACGTTCGTTTCGACTTTAAATTCGCGCTTCATACGATCCACGATAATTTCAAGGTGAAGCTCGCCCATACCTTGAATGATCGTTTGGCCTGTTTCTTCGTCCGTATAGTAACGGAACGTCGGGTCTTCCTCAGCAAGCTTCGTCAAAGCGACGCCCATTTTGTCTTGGTCCGCTTTAGATTTCGGCTCCACTGCAATGGAGATAACCGGTTCTGGGAAGTTCATCGACTCTAGAATAACCGGGTTTTTCTCATCGCAAAGCGTATCGCCGGTGATCGTATCTTTTAAGCCTACCGCCGCCGCGATGTCACCAGCGTACAATTCGCTGATTTCTTCACGGGAGTTCGCATGCATCTGAAGAATACGGCCGATCCGTTCGCGCTTGCCCTTGGTAGCGTTCAAAACGTAAGAACCGGAGTTCAATACGCCGGAGTAAACGCGAATGAACGTCAGCTTACCGACATAAGGGTCCGTCATAATTTTGAACGCAAGTGCAGCGAACGGTTGATCGTCTGCAGATTTACGGGTTACTTCCGTACCGTCTTCCAGAACGCCGCGGATATCCGGAACGTCGATTGGAGCAGGCAGGTAGTCGATTACGGCGTCAAGCATCAGCTGAACACCTTTGTTCTTGTAGGAGGATCCGCAGATAACAGGGAAGATCTTAACGTTTACGACACCCTTGCGAAGCGCCGCCTTAAGCTCTTCAACAGAAATCTCTTCGCCTTCGAGGTACTTCATGGTAAGATCTTCGTCAAGCTCGGCGATTTTCTCGACAAGCAAGTTGCGCAACTCTTCTACCTTTGCATTGTACTCGGCAGGAACTTCGGTTTTCTCGATATCCTTTCCGAGATCGTCCTTATACATATAAGCAACGTTCTCGATCAAGTCGATAATACCGTTGAAATCATTCTCTGCGCCGATCGGCAATTGAATCGGAACTGCGTTCGCGCCGAGGCGGTCTTTCATGGATTCAACGGCGTTCAAGAAGTCCGCGCCGATGATGTCCATCTTGTTAACGTACGCGATCCGCGGTACGCCGTAGCGGTCCGCTTGGCGCCATACGGTTTCGGATTGGGGCTCTACGCCTTCTTTGGCGGAGAATACCGCTACCGCACCATCAAGTACGCGAAGCGAGCGCTCGACTTCAACAGTGAAGTCTACGTGGCCGGGCGTGTCGATGATGTTGACGCGATGACCCTTCCATTGTGCAGTCGTGGCGGCAGACGTGATCGTGATGCCGCGCTCTTGTTCTTGTTCCATCCAGTCCATCGTTGCGGCGCCTTCATGCACTTCGCCGATCTTGTGAACACGGCCGGTGTAGAACAAAATGCGTTCTGTCGTCGTCGTCTTGCCCGCATCGATATGGGCCATGATGCCGATGTTGCGTGTGTTCTGCAAGGAGAACGCTCTTGGCATTCGTTTGTCTCCCTTCTATCCTTCTTGTGTATGGAAGATTACCAACGGTAGTGGGCAAACGCTTTGTTCGCTTCAGCCATCTTGTGAGTATCTTCACGCTTCTTAACGGATGCGCCGGTGTTGTTGCTTGCATCGATAATCTCAGCTGCCAGACGCTCCACCATCGTCTTCTCGCCGCGGTTGCGCGAATAGTTCACCAACCAACGGAGTCCAAGCGACGTGCGGCGTTCCGGTTTAACCTCGATCGGAACTTGATAGTTCGCACCGCCGACGCGGCGAGCTTTAACTTCAAGTACCGGCATGATGTTTTTCAACGCGGCTTCGAACACTTCCATCGGTTCTTTTCCCGTGCGCTCGCTAATTAAAGTAAACGCATCGTAAAGAATCGTCTGAGCGACACCGCGCTTTCCGTCGACCATAATACGGTTGATCAAACGGGTTACAAGCTTGCTGCTGTAAATCGGATCCGGCAATACGTCTCTCTTCGGCACTGCACCTTTACGTGGCATAGTTATCCCCCTTTCTCATCCAAATCATTCCAAGCTCGCAATATTTGCCCGTTCACGGTCAAACATTACTCGCTATAAAAGTTATTACTTCTTCGCTTTCGGACGCTTCGTTCCGTACTTGGAACGGGCTTGCATCCGGTTGTTCACGCCCGCTGTATCAAGAGCGCCGCGAACGATGTGATAACGCACACCCGGAAGGTCCTTAACACGGCCGCCGCGCACGAGTACAACGCTGTGCTCTTGCAAGTTGTGGCCGATACCGCCGATGTAAGCCGTGACTTCAACACGGTTCGTCAAGCGAACACGCGCGTATTTCCGAAGTGCTGAGTTCGGCTTCTTCGGAGTCATCGTGCCTACACGAGTGCAAACGCCGCGCTTTTGCGGAGCGCTCAGATCTGTTTCTTCGCGGCGAAGCGCGTTAAAACCTTTCTGCAGCGCAGGAGATTTCGATTTTACCACTTTAGCTTTGCGGCCTTTGCGAACGAGCTGGTTAATTGTTGGCATGTATTGCACCCCCTTCTGATGAGTTGATTATTAACGCAATATTAAGTCCACAGATCCAGGCGAATCATAAGCGAACAAAGGAAATGTTTTTGCCGGGGCGATACCCTGACAAAAACATGGGTTTCACTCATTCACTATTGCAACCATCGCAGCGCCCACTTCGATTCCACAAGCTTTCCCAAGCTGCTTCATAGAATCGACGTACATCACTTCGACGCCCATCTTTCTCGCTAAATTTACGATCTTGACCGTAATTTTCGGATCTGCGTCCTTTGCGACAAACAATTTGGCGGCTTTCCCTTGCTCTACCGCTTTCGTCGTTTGTTTGGTGCCGATTCGAAGTTCGCCTTCGCTGAGTTCTTTTTCATAAGACATTGAGTCAATATCCTCCAAAGAACGTTATTTCCAGACACCGTATCTTTTTGGCACACTAAGACATATTAGCACTTAGGCGTGAGCCATGTCAAGAACAAAAAAAGAAAGCAGGCCGATGCCGGCCTGCTCTCCCATTAACGGTTATTCCACGGCAATCGGTTCCGATACGGCATCCGGCGTTTGGACCGTCTCTTCGTTCGGATCCACAACACGGATTCCGCGATACCTGGACATACCCGTGCCTGCGGGAATGAGCTTGCCGATAATGACATTCTCTTTCAAGCCGAGCAGCTGGTCCACTTTGCCTTTGATCGCCGCATCGGTAAGGACGCGAGTCGTCTCTTGGAACGATGCTGCCGACAAGAACGAATCGGTCTCAAGCGAAGCCTTCGTGATCCCGAGAAGAACGGGACGCGCCACTGCCGGCTCCAACCCTTTCATGAGGGCGGCGCGGTTCGCTTCTTCATATTCGTGAATGTCAACGAACGAACCCGGCAAGAGCGTCGTGTTGCCGCTGTCGACGATGCGGATTTTGCGCAGCATCTGACGGATCATGACCTCAACGTGCTTATCGTTGATCTCAACGCCTTGGTTTCGATATACGCGTTGAACCTCTTGCAGGATGTAGTTTTGGACGCCTCGAATGCCTTTAATCCGCAGCATCTCTTTAGGGTCGATGGACCCGTCCGTCAATTCGTCGCCCGCCTCAACCTGTTGGCCGGCCGTTGCGCGGATACGCGAACCGTATGTGACGGAATATACTTTGGATTCGGCTTCGCCGACCACTTCGATTTCCCGGCGGTCTTTCGCTTCGCGAATTTCTTTCACGACGCCGTCGATCTCGGTGATGATCGCTTGGCCTTTCGGGTTGCGCGCTTCGAACAGCTCTTGGATACGCGGCAAACCTTGCGTGATATCGTCGCCGGCGACGCCGCCCGTGTGGAACGTACGCATCGTCAGCTGGGTGCCCGGCTCGCCGATCGACTGAGCGGCGATTATACCGACGGCTTCGCCGATTTCAACGAATTTGCCGGTGGCAAGGTTGCGTCCGTAGCACTTCTTGCAGACGCCGTGGCGCGTGCGGCACGACAATACGGAACGAATTTGAAGCTTCTCGATGCCCGCTTGGATGATCTGGTTCGCGACATCGGCATCGATCAGCTCGTTACGCGAAACGATCACTTCGCCCGTTGCCGGATTGCGAAGCGTTTCGAACGCGTAGCGTCCTTCTATACGGTCGTACAAATCTTCGATAACTTCTTTGCCGTCTTGAATTTTGCTGACAACAAAGCCTTTGTCCGTACCGCAATCGTCCTCGCGGACAATGACGTCTTGAGCCACGTCGACGAGACGGCGGGTCAAATAACCGGAGTCGGCCGTACGAAGCGCGGTATCGGCAAGACCTTTCCGCGCGCCGTGCGTTGAGATAAAGTACTCAAGGACCGTGAGACCTTCCCGGAAATTCGATTTGATCGGGAGCTCGATGATACGACCGGACGGATTCGCCATCAGTCCGCGCATACCGCCAAGCTGAGTGATCTGCGATTTGTTACCCCGCGCCTTCGACTCCACCATCATGTTGATGGAATTGAATTTGTCGAGCGACTTCATCAAGATGTCCGTAATTTCGTCTTTCGCCTTGCCCCAGATACTGATGACACGGTCGTAACGCTCGTCGTCCGTGATCAATCCGCGGCGGTACTGGTTCGTGACTACACGCACTTTCTCTTCCGATTCACCCAAGATGCGCGCCTTCTCCGCCGGCACCGTCACGTCGGAAACCGCGATCGTTATGCCTGCGCGAGTGGAGTACGTGAAGCCCAACTGCTTGATTTTATCCAAAATGACCGACGTTTCCATCGTATGATACTTGCGGAAGCATTCGGCGATGATGGATCCCAAGTAATC
This sequence comes from Paenibacillus alkalitolerans, assembly GCF_016482785.1. Lineage (GTDB taxonomy): Bacteria > Bacillota > Bacilli > Paenibacillales > YIM-B00363 > Paenibacillus_AE > Paenibacillus_AE alkalitolerans. Next base: position 33,660 of record NZ_JAEMXM010000007.1, read on the forward strand.
CTTGCCGACAGCGCCTTTGAAATCCGCCGCCATGAGCCGTTCGCGAACGTTTGCGCCCTTCTCGTAAATGAAAAACTTCTCATCTACGCCATTAAGCAAGTTCGCTTTCGTCGATTCGTTAATATAGTGGAAATCGTCAGGGAAAATCTCGTTAAAGATGATTTTGCCGACGTTCGTGATCAGCAAAGCGTCCTGCTGTTTTTCCGTGAACGAAGTTTTGTTGAGCTGGCGAACCGGTATCGCCACGCGAGCATGAAGCGCAGCTGCGCCGCGTTGGTAAGCGGAGACCGCTTCGTTCACATTGCGGAACACGATGCCTGTTCCTTCAGCTTCCGGATTGTCCAATGTCAAATAGAAGCTTCCGAGAACCATGTCCTGCGAAGGCGTAACGACAGGCTTGCCGTCTTTCGGGTTCAAGATGTTGCCGGAGGCGAGCATCAGAATGCGCGCTTCCGCTTGCGCTTCCGCCGACAGCGGAACGTGAACGGCCATCTGGTCTCCGTCGAAGTCGGCATTGTAAGCCGTGCATACGAGCGGATGCAATTTGATGGCGCGGCCTTCCACAAGAATCGGCTCGAACGCTTGAATGCCGAGACGGTGAAGCGTCGGAGCGCGGTTTAACAGAACCGGGTGTTCCTTGATCACTTCTTCAAGTACGTCCCACACTTCCGGCGACACGCGTTCGACCTTGCGCTTCGCGCTCTTGATGTTATGAGCGAGCCCCTTATTGACAAGCTCTTTCATAACGAACGGCTTGAACAATTCGAGCGCCATCTCTTTCGGCAAGCCGCACTGGTACATCTTCAGCGACGGACCGACAACGATAACGGAACGTCCTGAATAGTCCACGCGCTTCCCGAGCAAGTTTTGACGGAAACGTCCTTGCTTGCCCTTCAGCATATGGCTGAGCGACTTAAGCGGACGGTTGCCGGGTCCGGTTACCGGACGGCCGCGGCGGCCGTTGTCGATCAGAGCGTCGACGGCTTCCTGCAGCATCCGCTTCTCGTTCTGAACGATAATGTCCGGAGCGCCGAGATCCAATAAACGCTTCAACCGGTTGTTGCGGTTAATGACGCGGCGGTACAAATCGTTCAAGTCCGATGTGGCGAAACGTCCGCCGTCGAGCTGAACCATCGGGCGAAGCTCCGGCGGGATGACCGGCAGCACGTCCATAACCATCCACTCCGGGCTGTTGCCGGAGTTGCGGAACGCTTCAAGCACTTCAAGGCGCTTGATGGCGCGGTTGCGGCGCTGGCCTTGTGCGGTCTTCAATTCTTCCTTGAGGGAATCGACTTCTTTCACGAGATCGATGTCCTGAAGAAGCTTCTTCACCGCTTCGGCGCCCATGCCGGCTTGGAACGCATAGCCGTATTTTTCACGGTAGCTGCGATACTCCTTCTCCGAGAGAAGCTGTTTCTTCTCAAGCGGAGTGTCGCCCGGATCCGTCACGACATAAGACGCAAAATAAATGATCTCCTCGAGCGAACGAGGCGACATGTCCAGCGCCAAGCCCATGCGGCTCGGGATGCCTTTGAAATACCAAATATGGGATACGGGAGCGGCAAGCTCGATATGGCCCATCCGCTCGCGGCGCACCTTCTGGCGGGTTACTTCGACGCCGCAGCGGTCGCAGACGACGCCTTTATAACGAACTCGCTTGTACTTTCCGCAGTGACATTCCCAGTCTTTCGTCGGACCGAAAATTTTCTCGCAGAACAGTCCTTCTTTCTCCGGCTTGAGCGTACGATAGTTGATCGTTTCCGGCTTCTTTACTTCCCCGCGCGACCAGGACCGGATTTTATCCGGAGAGGCGAGCCCGATTTTCATGTATTCAAAGTTGTTCACATCTATCAAGAAGCAACCCTCCTCAACGCACTTGAAATTGTCCTTACTCTACTCCGACTTCGGCGCCTTCGAGATTCAGATTCAACTTGTCGCTCGACGTATCTTCCTCGTCGTCGAATTCCTTCATCTCGATTTCTTCCTCGTTTTCGGACAAGATCTTTACGTCCATGCCCAAGCTCTGCAGCTCCTTGATCAATACCTTGAACGACTCCGGTACGCCGGGCTCCGGAACGTTCTCGCCTTTGACAATCGATTCGTACGTCTTCACGCGTCCGACGACATCGTCCGACTTCACCGTCAAAATTTCTTGCAGCGTATATGCCGCGCCATATGCCTCCAGCGCCCACACCTCCATCTCGCCGAAGCGCTGGCCGCCGAACTGCGCCTTGCCTCCGAGCGGCTGCTGCGTAACGAGCGAGTACGGACCCGTGGAACGGGCATGAATTTTGTCGTCGACCATGTGCGCAAGCTTGATCATATACATAACGCCGACCGTCACTTCGCGCTCGAACGGTTCGCCCGTCCGGCCGTCGAATAGCAGCGTCTTGCCGTTACGCTGCATGCCCGCTTCTTCCATCGTATCGAACACGTCGCCTTCGCGAGCGCCGTCGAATACCGGCGTCGCCGTATGGATACCAAGACGCAATGCCGCCATTCCAAGGTGAACTTCAAGAACTTGCCCGATGTTCATCCGCGACGGAACGCCCAGGGGGTTCAACACGACTTGAACCGGCGTGCCGTCCGGAAGGAACGGCATATCCTCTTCCGGCAAAATGCGCGCGATAACACCTTTGTTTCCGTGGCGTCCGGCCATTTTGTCCCCTTCGGAAATCTTACGCTTCTGAGCGATATATACTCGCACAAGCTGGTTCACGCCCGGCGGCAGCTCATCGCCGTTCTCTCGGGTGAACACTTTGACGTCGACAACGATACCGTCCGTACCGTGAGGCACGCGCAGCGACGTATCGCGAACTTCACGGGCTTTCTCGCCGAAGATGGCGTGAAGCAGACGCTCTTCCGCAGTGAGCTCCGTAACCCCTTTCGGCGTTACTTTGCCGACTAGAATGTCACCGGCACCGATTTCAGCGCCGACACGGATAATGCCGCGTTCGTCAAGATTCTTAAGTGCATCTTCGCCGACGTTCGGGATGTCCCGTGTAATTTCTTCAGGCCCGAGCTTCGTATCGCGTGCTTCGGACTCATATTCTTCAATGTGGATCGACGTATAGACGTCTTCCTTCACAAGCTTCTCGCTGAGCAAAATCGCGTCCTCGTAGTTGTAGCCTTCCCATGTCATGAACGCGACGACTACGTTGCGTCCGAGAGCGAGTTCGCCCATCTCCGTCGACGGACCGTCCGCGAGAATGTCTCCGACCTTCACAACGTCGCCGTTGCGAACAAGCGGCCGTTGGTTGATGCAAGTGCCTTGGTTGGAGCGCATAAACTTGTGAAGCTTGTATTTCACGAGATCGCCCTTGACCGGCTTGCCCTCGACGATCTCATGCCGGCGAAGCCAAATTTCATTGGCGGAAGACTTCTCGATTACGCCGTTATACTTAGAAACGATGCACACGCCGGAATCTTTCGCAGATTTATGCTCCATCCCGGTTCCGACAAGCGGAGCTTTCGGAACGAGCAGCGGTACCGCTTGACGCTGCATGTTCGATCCCATCAGCGCGCGGTTGGAGTCGTCGTTTTCCAAGAACGGAATCATTGCCGTCGCCACGGAAACGACCTGCTTCGGCGATACGTCCATGTAATCCACGCGGTCTTTCGGGAGCGTAAGAATATCGTCTTTGTAGCGGACGATAACCGTGTCATTCTTGAACTTGCCTTCATCTGTCAGCTCGGCGTTCGCCTGGGCGATAACGTAGTTATCTTCTTCGTCGGCAGTCATATAGTGTATCGTGTCCGTAACGACACCCGTGTTCGGATCTACATAACGGTACGGCGTTTCGATGAAGCCGTATTCGTTGATCCGGGCGAATGTCGACAACGAGTTGATCAAGCCGATATTCGGACCTTCCGGAGTTTCGATCGGACACATGCGTCCATAGTGCGAATGGTGAACGTCGCGGACTTCGAAGCCTGCGCGTTCGCGCGTCAATCCGCCCGGTCCCAATGCCGAGAGACGGCGCTTATGCGTCAATTCGGCCAACGGATTCGTCTGGTCCATGAACTGCGACAGCTGGGAGCTTCCGAAAAACTCCTTGATCGAAGCGATCACCGGACGTATGTTGATGAGCGCTTGCGGAGTAATCACGTTGGCGTCTTGGATGGACATCCGTTCGCGAACGACGCGCTCCATCCGGGACAAACCGATGCGGAACTGGTTTTGCAGCAATTCGCCTACGGAGCGGAGACGACGGTTGCCCAAATGGTCGATATCGTCCGTGCTGCCCACACCATGAAGCAAATTGATGAAATAGTTTATGGATGAAATGATGTCAGCCGGCGTGATGTTCTTTACGCTCTTGTCGATTTGAGCGTTGCCGATGACTTTTACGACTTTCGCGTCTTCCGTCGGCGAGAAGATGCTGACGGTTTGCAAAGGAATGCCGTCGTGTTCCGTCAAGCCGGAGCCGACGCGATATTCTTTCAAGCCTGCGCCCTTCTCGAGGTACGGAATGATTTGGTCCAATACGCGGCGATCCAACACTTGGCCGGCTTCGGCGATAACTTCGCCCGTTTCCAAGTCGGCCAGCGTTTCGGCCAGCCGCTGATTGAACAAACGGTTCTTTATATTAAGCTTCTTATTGATTTTGTATCGGCCGACATTCGCCAAGTCGTAACGCTTCGGATCGAAGAACCGCGCAATCAACAGATTGCGTGCGTTATCAAGCGTCGGCGGCTCGCCAGGACGAAGCCGTTCGTAAATTTCTATCAATGCTTTCTCGGTAGAGTCCGTATTGTCTTTCTCGAGCGTGTTCCGGACGTATTCGTCGTCGCCGAGCAGCTCGATGATTTCCGCGTCCGTTCCGAAACCTAGCGCGCGCAAAAGTACCGTAACCGGAATTTTGCGAGTACGGTCGATACGAACGTAAATAATGTCTTTCATATCCGTCTCGAGTTCCAGCCATGCGCCGCGGTTCGGAATCACCGTAGCGGTGTAAGCCTTCTTCCCGTTCTTGTCGATTTTCGTGCTGAAGTAGACGCTGGGAGAACGGACTAGCTGGGAAACAATGACGCGTTCGGCCCCGTTAATAATAAACGTGCCCGTTTCCGTCATCAACGGGAAGTCGCCCATGAACACTTCCTGCTCTTTCACTTCGCCGGTTTCCTTGTTGATCAAGCGCACTTTGACCCGAAGCGGAGCAGCGTAAGTAACGTCGCGCTCCTTCGACTCGTCGACCGAATATTTCGGTTCGCCGAGGCTATAGTCAATGAACTCCAACGAAAGATTGCCGGTGAAATCTTGAATCGGAGAGATATCCTGCAGCAACTCGCGCAACCCGCTATCCAAAAAGCTTTGGTAAGACTTCTGCTGAATCTCGATCAAATTCGGGATATCAAGCACTTCTTTGATTCGCGAGTAGGTTCTGCGTTCACGACGACCAAATTGCATCACATGTCCTGCCAACTTACCTTCACCCCTCATGTCTTCTGGACTGCCGTTAGGCCAAACAAGAAAAAATGGAACAAAAGAAGAAAACTTCACCGCAGCAGCTTCAAATAAGCAATATCGCGATTAAAGGAAGTTTTCTTGCAATGTCAGAATGGGAACTTTCACTTTCTGCTAACATAAGAATTTATAAATATTCAACACATGAAAAGATAAATTCTTATGTTTCCAGAAAAGCTTCCTCTAAAGGACGTACCCGCTTCATTGAATGTGCTTCTATCGAAGCTTTTCTGACATTATGAAACAAGAGGCGCTGTTGAGAAGCGTCTCTCGATGACCGTATGGAAAATGTCGATTAAGAGCCCAAAAGCCCCAAAAATTCCATATTTATTATGGTAGTCGGAAAACTTTGCCAATATACGCCGACTCGAAAAAAAAGAAAACTCCTTCGTTGAACCGCTTATGCCAGACCGGTTTTATGATTGATCTCTGCGCAAGGGTGCGAAGGTTGTCTTCCGTCGTTCGGGAGAGCTTAACCGTCCCGGCACGTATTAAGATTTTTCAAAATACCTCTTGACATTTTACTACACTAAAGACAATATCGGCATTCTAATGCTGACATTTTCTAATCCTACCACAACAAAGAATCGAAGTCAACAGAAATCGGTTGACTTTTTCACGAATCCCAACTCATGTATATAGGTTCATTTTTTCGCTTCAAATATGCGGTATCCTTTGTCTTTCGTTACTTCATCCACGCGGGAAAACAACGTTTGCAGCTTTTCGAACGCGGAAGGAGCCCCTTGTTTTTTCTGAATGACCACCCAAAGAGATCCTCCGGCAACCAATCGCTCGGCCGCGCCTGCAAAAATGTCGTGAACGACGGATTTGCCCGCACGTATCGGAGGATTCGTTAAAATGACATCGAACGTCTCGTCTTTCACCGCTTCTAACCGGTCGCTTTGCATCACCCTCACATTCCCGGCTTCGTTTCTTCTCGCGTTCTCGGACGCCAATTCGACAGCGCGTTCGTTAATGTCGAGCATTGTCACTTTGCCGCGAAACGCCAGCTTTGCTGCGCATATGCCGATCGGGCCGTATCCGCAACCGACGTCGAGCACTTCCGCGGATTCAGGGATACGCATAGTCTCAATGAGCAGACGGCTGCCGAAATCGATATCGTTCTTTGAAAACACTCCGGCATCCGTTACGAATGAGAGTTCAAATCCCCTCAGCTTCGCGTGCACGACGGCCCGGTCCGACTCGACGGCGGGTCGCTTGGAATAATAATGTTCGCTCACTAGGATCGCTCCCCTTAAAAACTCTCTTGAATAAGATCATGACAGCACCTTATTTTTCCTCAGCGGGAAAAATTAAATCCTGTCAGTATCTTAAGCGCACAAAAACCCCTTGCGCAAACGAAGCCGTTCACACAAGGGGCCTTTACCGAATTACTTCAGTTCTACAGCTGCGCCAGCTTCTTCAAGCTGAGCTTTGATCTTCTCCGCATCTTCTTTGGAGATTTTCTCTTTAATCGCCTTCGGTGCGTTGTCAACCAAATCTTTCGCTTCTTTCAAGCCGAGGCCTGTAATTTCGCGAACAACTTTGATTACATTGATTTTGGATGCGCCGGCGCTCGTAAGGATTACGTCGAATTCCGATTGTTCGGCTACCGCTTCCGCCGCGCCGCCGCCTGCCATTACAGCTACCGGAGCTGCCGCAGTTACGCCGAATTCTTCTTCGATTGCTTTAACAAGGTCGTTCAACTCAAGAACGGTCATGCCTTTAATGGCTTCAATGATTTGCTCTTTACTCATGGGTAAACCTCCATTAAATTATATTTTTATGCTTGTGCTTCTTGTTTCTCTCCAACGGCTTTAACCGCAAGCGCGAAGTTGCGGACCGGAGCCTGCAATACGCTGAGGAGCATGGACAGCAAGCCTTCGCGGGACGGCAGGTCGGCAAGCGCCTTGATTTGCGCTGCGTCAACCACTTTACCTTCAACGACGCCTGCTTTGACTTTCAAGTTTTCGTTCTTCTTTGCGAAATCCATCAAGATTTTCGCAGGAGCGACAGCATCGGCGGAGAACGCGATTGCGCTCGGACCCGTCAGATGCGCGTCAAGCTCGGTCAAACCTGTTTCCGCGGTTGCGCGGCGGGTAAGCGTGTTCTTGATGACCTGGAACTCGACTCCCGCTTCGCGAAGCTGCTTGCGGAGCTCCGTTACTTGCGCAACGGTCAAACCGCGATAGTCCGCAACGACGGTTGTCGCACTTTCGCGAAGCTTTGTCGCCACTTCGGATACGAGTTGTTGTTTTTCAGCTAACACTTTAGCGTTTGGCATAAAGACACCTCCTGTTTCGATTGAATGGGGCCGCAGAAACGAGAAAAGCCTCCGTAGACACGAAGGCTGCATGAAGGCGCTCGAATTCAGACGCTCTTCCTGTCGGAAGAGACGGCTGCCAAGCCATATCATAACACCTCGGCAGGAAATTAAGCCTCTACGGCGCCTGCTGTCTACGGTTGGAATATTCTTGTTTTCGATGGTCGAACGAGTTTACGGTTCGTTCGATATTATCGGTACACTTGCGTATTCACGCGAGCGCCCGGTCCCATTGTGGAGGAAACCGAGATATTTTTCAAATACACGCCTTTCGCAGAGGCCGGTTTCGCACGGTTCAATGCTTCAACGAGTGCTTTAAGGTTCTCGATAAGCTTCTCCGAATCGAATGATACTTTGCCGATCGGAGCGTGAATTTGACCCGCTCTGTCCAGACGGTATTCGATCTTACCGGCTTTGATCTCTTGAACGGCTTTCGTCACGTCGAACGTAACGGTGCCCGCTTTCGGGTTCGGCATTAAGCCTTTGCCGCCGAGGATCCGGCCGAGTTTACCGACTTCGCTCATCATGTCCGGCGTAGCTACGCAAACATCGAAGTCGAACCAGCCTTGCTGAATCCGGTTGATCATATCTTGGTCGCCAACAAAATCGGCGCCGGCAGCTTCCGCTTCCTTCGCTTTGTCGCCTTTGGCGAACACGAGGACGCGCTTCGTCTTACCTGTACCGTGCGGCAATACAACTACGCCGCGAACGTTCTGGTCTTGCTTCTTCGGGTCTACGCCCAAGCGGACGGCGACTTCGACGGTTTCGTCGAATTTCGCTTTGGATGCTTGCTTTACAAGCTCAATTGCTTGCTGCGGTTCGTAAACTGCTTCTTTGTCGAACAGTTTCTCCGCTTCTTGATATCTTTTGCCTGGCATGTTGTGTATCCTCCCAATGTGGTATTAGCGGAAATTCCTCCCACTGCGGCGCGATCCGCTGATCGCACCGTTGGCGCATGAGAATCAGTCTTGAATGACGATGCCCATGCTGCGAGCCGTGCCTTCGACCATCCGCATTGCCGCTTCAACGGAAGCCGCGTTCAGGTCGGGCATCTTCTGCTCTGCGATTTGTCGAACTTTGTCGCGCTTAACGGTAGCTACTTTCTTCTTGTTCGGTTCGCCGGAGCCCTTCTCGATGCCGGCAGCCACACGAAGCAGAACGGCAGCAGGCGGAGTCTTGGTCTCGAACGTAAAGGAACGATCCTCGAATACGGTAATTACAACCGGGATAATCAAACCGGCTTGATCCGCCGTGCGAGCATTGAATTCCTTACAGAACGCCATGATGTTCACGCCGGCTTGACCGAGCGCAGGACCGATCGGCGGAGCCGGATTCGCTTTGCCTGCAGGAACCTGAAGCTTAACAAGTTTTATGACCTTCTTTGCCATCTGTTACACCTCCTTGCCAGAGTATACTCACTCTCTGGCGTGAACTTTCGTTCACTCGTTGCCAGAGTATACATTACCCCAGCGCGAAACCCTCACGCGTAACGGCGCCGTTCGCTTATAACTTTTCCACTTGTGTGTAGTCCAGTTCAAGCGGCGTTTCTCTACCGAACATATTGACGTGAACCTTGAGTTTTCCTTTATCCGTAAGAATTTCTTCGATCGTTCCGACGAAGTTGGCGAAAGGCCCCACTTTCACGCGAACCGATTCCTTCAACTCGAAGTCGACGGTTTCGCGAGGCGGCTCGTCCATGCCCATATGCTTCAATATCGTTTCCGCCTCTTCCGGCAATAACGGAATCGGCTTGGAGCCGGAACCGGTAGAGCCGACAAAGCCCGTTACTCCAGGGGTGTTCCGCACCACGTACCACGAGTCGTCCGTCTGGATCATCTCTACAAGAACGTAACCCGGATAAACTTTCCGCGTGACGGTCTTGCGTTTGCCGTCTTTCGTAACGACTTCTTCTTCCGTCGGAACGAGGACACGGAATATCTTGTCCTGCATCTCCATCGATTCGACACGCTTCTCCAAGTTCGCTTTCACTTTGTTCTCATAACCGGAGTACGTATGAACGACGTACCATCTTCTCTCCATGCTCGGAGCGGTTTTCTCCATATGTCGGGTCACCTTCCGAATCGCTTATTCGAATATCGCACGGATTACGTTGGAAATTCCGAGGTCTAAAACGACAAAATACACCGTTACGAACACGACGGCGAACAAGACGACAAGAGTGTAACTGGTCAGTTCTTTGCGAGTCGGCCATTTCACTTTCTTCAACTCGGCTACAGCCTCGCCGAAGAAGGAGAACGTAGTGCCGAAACTTTGCTTCAAACGTGCCAATAACGCCACAAAAGCACCTCCAATTACCGCGTTTCGCGATGAGCCGTATGGGAATTGCAGTAACGGCAGAATTTCTTCAACTCGATGCGGTCCGGATGAGAGCGCTTGTTCTTGCTTGACGTATAATTCCGCTGTTTGCAGTTCGTACAAGCCATCGTAACGATTACCCGCATGTCGACACCTCCTGAACTTTCCTTCTAAACAGAAGCGTGATATAAAGTTTTCTCACAGCAATAAAAGCCCGTGAAAAAAAAGAAAATTGCAGCATATTTTTTGGGCTACCTGCAATACTTTATCACAAGGGGTATGTCGTGTCAAGGAAAATATGTTGACGCTCCGGGCTTTTCGTCCACTCGCTCGCAATCCGTTTATTCACCCATTATAAGCAAAAGAAATCGCGAGTAAACATAGTGCCATTCTCGGCGCTGTCGATTCCGCCGCGCTTCCCGCCTACCCCAATAAAAAGTACGCAATAGTTTCAAATAGTGAGCTGCTTTCCCGTTATGAGAAATATTTCTCCGCCGGCGCTTGAAACTCGAACATGTGTTTGCTATAATGCGGATAAAATAAGAAAACTTCTATCGAAGTACACTCAAGGATGAGCGACCGCGATGTAGAGGAAGTTTTTCTTGGTATAGAATTTACTCGTTTCATGTTGTAGCAGAAAACTTATAAATTCTATATCGTTGAAAAACACCCATACCGGGTGCTTCGTTGACATTAATAGCTGATATTTCGAACTTCCAGATAGCGCTCAAGCTTTCGCTTCACACGCTGCAGCGCGTTGTCGATCGACTTGACGTGGCGGTCGAGGTCGACGGCGATTTCCTGATACGAGCGTCCGTCCAAATACAACATGAGCACCCGCCGCTCCAAATCGCTGAGAATCTCGCCCATCTTGTCTTCAAGCCCGCTGAATTCCTCTTGATTGATGATCAATTCCTCGGGATCGGACACCTTGGTTCCGCATATGACGTCGAGCAGCGTCCGGTCGGAATCTTCGTCATAAATGGGCTTGTCCAAAGAAACGTATGAGTTCAACGGAATGTGCTTCTGGCGGGTCGCGGTTTTAATTGCGGTTATGATTTGGCGGGTGATGCACAATTCGGCGAACGCTTTAAACGATGCCAGCTTGTCCCCCCGGAAGTCGCGAATCGATTTGTACAAACCGATCATGCCTTCCTGCACGATATCTTCCCTATCCGCGCCGATCAGAAAGTAGGATCGCGCTTTCGCGCGCACGAAGTTACGGTACTTGTGAATGAGGTACTCCAATGCCTCGCTGCTGCCGGCACGGACTGCTTCGACCACTTCTTCGTCTGGTATAAATTCGTACTCGGACTTTATTGAAGCCTTGTAGTCGACGCTCACTAATATCCCTCCGGCCTGCACTGGAGCTACGTTTACCGCTCGAAGTTAAGACAAGTATACATGAACGTCTTTCGAACCGTCAACCGGAGAAGTGCCAAAAACCCTTTATTTTACTGGCCTTTTCGCCATTGCTCGAATACCGACCGCAGTTCCCCGGTCAAAAACTTGTCGAAAGTATTGCGTTCCGACACAGGTTTGTCGCGAATGGTGTCGCTTATCTCTTTCTCGCTCTCTTGTATCCTTAACAACAATTCCCTCGCGGAGACCCGCAGCGCGCCGCTTCCGAAGGCCACGTTTTGCTCCGTCAAGTCGGAGGTCGCGACGTAAATTTGTCTTCGCCTGCGGGACAGCTCTTTCACCAGCCGCTCAATGCATTCGTCCGCCGTCTCTTTCTCTTTCGTATAGTAAACTTCCACGTTGCGCAGCCGGTACTGCCGGCCGAGCCCCGGCACGTTGTAGGCGTCGAACACGATGATGCAGCGGGTGCCCGAGTAGCCTTGATAGTCGGCGATCGACTCTATGAGCAGATTGCGGGCTCCGTCCAAATCCCTGTCCCGCAATCCGCGAAGTTTCGGCCAAGCGCCGATGACGTTATACCCGTCGACGATCAATATTTCATCCATTACGGCACAGACGCCTCACGCTCGCGCCGCTCATGTTCTAGCGGCGGCGCCGCGCCGCTGCCGGACCGCTTCGTACATAAGAAGCGCCGCCGCCACCGAAGCGTTCAGCGAATTGATGCGGCCGTACATCGGAAGCTTCACGAGGAAGTCGCACCTTTCGCGGACAAGCCGGCCGAGACCTTTGCCCTCGTTGCCAATCACTATCGCAAGAGGAAGCTTCAAGTCCGCTTCGTATACGTCGCGGTCGGCGGATGCGTCCGCTCCGGCGATCCAGACGCCGCGCTCCTTCAGCTCGTCGATGGTCTGGGCCAGATTGGTGACACGCGCGACCGGAACGTGCTCGCTTGCCCCAGCGGACGTCTTCGAGACGGTGGCGGTCAGTCCGGCCGAGCGGCGCTTCGGCACAATCACCCCGTGCGCGCCGGCGCAATCGACCGTGCGCAATATCGAGCCCAAGTTGTGAGGATCCTCGATCTCGTCGCAAAGGATGAACAACGGAGGCTCGCCCGACGCCTCGGCTGCGGCGAACAAGTCCTCGACGTCCGCGTACGCCCGCTCCGCCGCAAGCGCGACGATGCCTTGGTGCCGCACGCCCGGAGCCAGCTGGTCGAGCTTGCGCTTATCGACTTGCTGGGAGACGACGCCGAATTCCCGGGCTTCCGCGAGCACCCCGCCGATGCCCTGCGCTCCTTCGGCATAATACAATTTATGAATGGCTCGCCCCGAGCGGAGCGCCTCCGAAACCGGGTGACGCCCGGCGATCACTTCCTCGTTCATGGGGTTGTCCCTTCTTCCTCTTTGCTTTCCACCGTCAATCGCATCAGCTGCTCGAGCCGGTCGTAACGCTTCGATAAGTATAAATAACCGATCAAACACTCGAAACCGGTGCTGTGCCGGTACTCCTGCACGCCGGTGTTTTTCGGCGCGGCGTGCGCCTTCGCGTTGCGGCCCCGGCGAAGCACGTCCCGCTCCTCCTCCGTGAGGAGCCCGTCCCACAGCCGCAGCGCCTTCGCCTGCGCCTTCGCGGATACGTACCGGGTAGCCGCGCGGTGAAGCTGATTCGGCCGCTGGCTCTTGTGCGAGAGCACATATTGCCGGACGAACAAATCGTACACCGCGTCGCCCAAATATGCGAGAGCCAGCGGATTCATCAAATGCGGAGGCTGCGAGGGGGCGTAAAACTGCAATCCTTCGTCCATATTCATCTTAAGTCGGCCATCCTTACTTCCGCCTCCAGCGGATTCCTTGCGGCGTGTCTTCCAGCAGTATACCTTGCGCCGCAAGCAGATCGCGAATTTCGTCGGCGCGGGCAAAGTTTTTCGCCTTCCGCGCCTCGGTCCGCTCAGCAATGAGACGGTCGATTTCTTCATCAAGCAATTCTTCGGTTTCATCCGGTAGTATGCCCAAAATTTCGTCCATTTGCTTAAACATGCCGTCGATCCGACGCAGCACGGCAATGTCCGAAGCCGTACCCGCCATCAAACCGTTCGCTGCCGACACCAGCTCGAACACCGCAGTGATTGCATCAGGCGTATTGAAATCGTCGCTCATCTTCGCATGGAACATCTCCATGATTCCATCCAATGCCGGAGATGGCGCCGATCCTCCGCCGCTTTCCGTCCGATTCTCGCCGGCAGCTTCCGCGGGAACATTTTTCAATAGATGCTTGAGGTTGTTTCTGCAGTTCACGACGCGGTCGATGCCGTTCTGCGCTTGAATGAGTCCGTCTTCGCTGAAGTTAAGCGGGTTTCGGTAATGCGTCGACAGCATGAGCATCCGGATCGCCTCAGGCTTATAGCGCTTTGCCAGCTCCCTTGCGTTGACGACGTTGCCGATCGATTTCGACATCTTCTCATTGTTGAAGTTCAAGAAAGCATTATGCATCCAATAAACGGCAAAAGGTTTCCCCGTCAGCGATTCCGTCTGCGCAATTTCGCATTCGTGGTGAGGGAAGACGAGATCCATCCCGCCGCCGTGTATGTCGATGGTCTCGCCCAAATATTTGCGCGCCATGGCGGAGCATTCGATATGCCACCCCGGCCTGCCTTCGCCCCACGGGGACGGCCAATAAATTTCGCCCGGCTTCGCAGCTTTCCATAGGACGAAATCCTGCGGATTTTCTTTCCGCTCGTCAATGCCGATGCGGATGCCGTACTGCAGCTCTTCGAGGTTCTGATGCGACAGCTTGCCGTATTCAGGAAATTCCGATGTGCGGAAGTAGACGTCGCCTCCGCTTTCGTATGCCAGGCCGCGTTCGACCAGCTCGGCGATGAAGGAGATGATTTCGGCCATACTTTCGGTGACCCGCGGATGAAGCGTTGCGGGTGAAACCTTAAGAGCCTCCGTGTCTTTCATGAAATCTGCAATGTTTTGTTCCGCGAGCTCCGGCACGGTGCGGCCGGTTTGTTCGGCGCGGCGGATCAGTTTGTCGTCCACGTCCGTGAAATTGACGACATACGTCACGTTGTAAAAAACAGACAAATACCGGCGCACGACATCGAAAAAAATAAGCGGGCGCGCGTTGCCGATATGAATGAGATCATACACGGTAGGTCCGCACACATACATCGTGACTTTTCCCGGCGTTTGCGGAACGAACCGTTCCTTCGACCGGGTCATCGTATTGTAAATCTGAATCGTTGGCTCGCGATTCGTATTTGACACGTTCGGCATGCTCGCGTTACTCCTTTTGCTCGCTTAAGATCAAATCTTTTTCGCGGTTCGCGGACTCGTTCTCTTGACGAAGCTGCCGCCTCACCGATTCCAATTCGCTGCGCAAACCGTCGATCTGCTGCGTGAGCAGCCGGAACTGCTCCATCACAGGGTCGCTTATATTGCAGTGGTCGAGCTTGTCGACCTTCTGGCCGTTGCGCCTCACGATTCGTCCCGGGTTGCCCACGACGGTGCTGTTATCCGGCACTTCCTGCAGCACGACGGCGTTAGCGCCGATGCGGGAATAGTCGCCGACCGTGAAAGAACCGAGCACTTTGGCGCCGGAGCCGATCACGACGTTGTTGCCGATGGTCGGGTGACGCTTGCCCTTCTCCTTCCCGGTTCCTCCGAGGGTGACGCCTTGATACAAAATAACGTCGTCCCCGATTTCGCACGTCTCGCCGATCACGACGCCCATGCCGTGGTCGATGAACAGCCGCTTGCCGATTCGGGCGCCGGGATGAATTTCTATGCCGGTGAAAAACCGGCTGACTTGCGACACGACGCGCGCGAGGCCGAAGAGGCGGCTGCGGTACAGCGCGTGAGCGATACGGTGCGCCCAGATGGCGTGAAGGCCGGAATAAGTAAGGATGACTTCCAACGTGCTGCGGGCGGCCGGGTCGTTATCGAACACTGCGTCGATGTCGGACCGCATCGATTGAAAGAAACGTATCATGCTGTACTGGCCTCCTTTCGGGTATCGAAACTAAAAAAACGCCCCCGCAGCCGGTCGCTCGGCTGCAGAGGCGCTGATTTATGCGCGGTTCCACTCTGCTTGGGCATGAATTCACGCCGCACTCCGGCGCCGCCCAACTTGTGTGTTCCGTAACGGGAACAACCCGGACGCGGCCTACTGTCGCTTCGGCCGGTCGGCTCACAGGCGCATTTCGCCCGGACGCGGAACGAACGGCTTGCAGCTTGCGCCGTTCTCTCTGGGGATCCGCCCTCCCGGGTTACTTCTCCTGATCCATGCCATTATTGATTATTCCCATTAGTATAAGGCAGAAGGCCGCGTTTGACAACCGTTGTTCGGACCATTGCCGGGACCATTATTCAGACCATTGCGCACACAACATACCGCACTGTCCCGTAATGGCCGACCGCCGCTTTACGCGTTACCCGTCCAACCGTTCGCGCAATCGAGCCATCACTTTACCCCGGCCCAACAGCCACAACGTCTGATTCAAATCCCGTCCGTGCGTCTGACCGGTCAGAGCGGCGCGAATCGGCATAAACAGCTGCTTTCCTTTATACCCCGTTTCCGTCTGAACCGTCTTCAGCATCGCTTTGATGCCTTCAACGGTGTACTCCTCCGCGGGAGCCGCTTCAATCGCCGTCAAGAACGAGCGGAGCACCGCCGGCACTTGCTCCTCGGCGACGGCCGCTTGTGCCTCTTCGTCAAGCTGCGGCTCATCCGCGAAGAAGAGCTCGGTCAACTCTACAATCTGTGCGCCGTACTGCAGCTGCTCTTGGTACAGCGCGATGAGCGCAGTCGCCCAATCCTTCTGCTCCGCGGTCATTTCCGCTTCTGCCGGCAGACGTCCCGCCTTAATCAGGTGAGGAAGCGTCAGCTCCACAACTCTCGGCAAATCGGTTTTCTTAATATAGTGATTGTTCATCCAAGCGAGCTTCTCCGTATCGAATACGGCGCCGCTCTTCGTAATGCGTTCCAAACTGAACTGCTCAATCAATTCTTCTTTGCTGAATATTTCCTGCTCCCCGCCCGGCGACCAGCCGAGCAGCGCGATAAAGTTCACTACCGCCTCCGGCAAATAACCGAGGTCGCGGTACTGCTCGATAAACTGTATGATCGATTCGTCGCGTTTGCTCATCTTCTTGCGGTCGGTACTCAGGATCAGCGGAAGATGCGCGAAAACCGGCGGCTCCGCCCCAAGCGCTTCATATACCATCAGCTGCCGCGGTGTGTTCGAGAGATGCTCCTCGCCGCGGATGACGTGGGTGATGCGCATTTCGCGGTCGTCGATGACAACCGCGTAATTGTACGTCGGGATACCGTCCGGACGAACCATAACCCAATCGCCGACGTCGTCCGCTTGAAACTCGATGCGGCCGCGGATTTGATCGTCGAACCCATACGTCTTGCCGGCCGGAACGCGGAACCTTATCGCCGGCTTCCGCCCTTCCGAGCGAAACGCCTCCGCCTGCTCCGGGCCGATCGTCCGGCAGCGTCCGCCGTAGCGCGGCATTTCACCGCGCGCTTCCTGCGCGGCGCGATCCGCCTCGATTTCCTCTTCAGTGCAATAACAATAGTACGCATGTCCGGAGGCCAACAATTTCTCTGTGTACGATTTATATATATCCAGTCGTTCCAACTGCCGGTACGGTGCGTACGGACCGCCGACGTCGACGCTTTCGTCCCAATCCAGCCCTAGCCACTTCAGGCCGTTCAACTGACTGTCGATGCCCGTCTCCACGTGGCGCGACTGGTCCGTGTCCTCGATGCGGATCACAAATCGGCCGCCCTGATTTCTCGCCCATAAATAATCGAATAATGCCGTTCTCGCCCCGCCGATATGCAGATGTCCCGTCGGACTGGGCGCATATCTTACCCGAACCGTGCCTTTGCCGGACATATCGCTCGCCTCGCTTAAGAAAATAATTACTATTATACGAAAAAGGCCGCATATAGCCAAACCTCTCCGACGGAAAAAATGTTCCGCAGCGGCAGCCGATGATCAACCGAATCGGCCGTAACGGCAAAAAATTGCCGTTCCAGCATGCCTACCCGCGCACCAAGCAAACGACTGCCTGCGCGGCCACGCCCTCTTCCCTCCCGGGAAAGCCGAGCCCTTCCGTCGTCGTCGCCTTCACATTGACCCGGTCCGTCTCCGCTTCCAGCGCGCGCGCGATGCCTTCGACCATCGCCGGAATGTGCGGCGCCATCTTCGGACGCTGCGCGATAACGGTGCAATCGAGGTTGCCCAGCCGGTACCCCCGTTCCCGAGCCAGCCCCCACACATGGTCCAGCAGTTTCATGCTGTCCGCATCCTTATACGCCTGATCCGTATCGGGAAAATGCTTCCCGATATCGCCGAGCCCGAGCGCCCCGAGCACGGCATCCGCCACCGCATGCAGCAATACGTCGGCGTCGGAATGACCGAGCAGCCCCTTCTCGAACGGAATGTTCACTCCGCCGATAATACACGGACGCCCCTCGGCAAACCGGTGGACGTCGAAGCCTTGACCTATGCGAAACATGTTTCTCTCTCCCTCATCTGTGTGTGTGCGATCCCGACTCCGATCCCAATCCGGATGCCGTCCCGGCCCCGGATTCCGCTCCGGCTCCGAATCCCGCTCCGCCAGCAACCGTTCGGCGAGCCCCAGATCGTCAGGGGTCGTCACCTTAACATTGCGGTAATCGCCCTCGGCGATCCGCACCGCGCCGCCAATCCGCTCCACCAGCATCGCATCGTCCGTGCCGAGAAACCCTTCGGCCTCCGCGCGGTAATGCGCGGACACAAGCAAATCAACGCGAAAAGCCTGCGGGGTTTGCACAGCCCACAAGCTTTGCCGCTCCGGCGTCGCCGCAACGAAACCGTCGGGATCGGCCACCTTTATCGTATCTTTCACGGGTACGGCCGGTATCGCGGCTCCGGTGCCGCTTGCCGCCTCCAGACAGCGCGCGATGACTTCCGGCGTAACGAGCGGCCTCGCCCCGTCATGAACGAGAACCCACCCGACACCCGGCAAAGCGCCGACAAGCGCGTCCACGCCGAACTTCACCGAATGCTGCCGCTCCTGGCCGCCCGGCACGACGCGCGCCACCTTGCGCAACCCGTACCGCTCCACCAACTCTTTGCCGTAATCGACGTCATCCGCTCCCACAACCAGCACGACCGCATCCACTTCCACCGACCGCTCGAACGCCTCCAGAGCGTGAACGACAATCGGCTTGCCGCGAAGGGGCAAATATTGCTTGCTGATCGCCGCGCCCATCCGTTTGCCCGAGCCAGCGGCGACGATAACGGCTCCCGTTTTCCCCATAGTTACAATACCCCTGCCTGTCCACAACCGATATAAACTCTTGACTATGATAGCACAGGGGCGCGAATCGTTACAAAGCCTTCTCGAGCAGCTTCGGCTTCGCGAAAATCATCCGTCCCGCAGAAGTCTGCAGAACGCTTGTCACAAGCACCTCGAGATGCATGCCGATAAAGTCCCGGCCGCCTTCTACGACGATCATCGTGCCGTCGTCCAAATACGCGACGCCTTGGCCGTGTTCCTTGCCGTCCTTGATAACCTGGACCATAATTTCTTCGCCGGGCAGCACGACCGGCTTAACCGCGTTAGCCAAATCGTTGATGTTCAACACCGCCACGCCCTGCAGCTCGCACACTTTGTTCAAATTGAAATCGTTCGTCACGACTTTCCCCTGCAGCGCCTTCGCAAGCTTCACCAGCTTGCTGTCCACTTCCGAAATTTCCTCGTAGTCGCCTTCGTAGATCAACACTTTGACGTCCAGTTCCTTTTGGATTTTGTTCAAAATGTCGAGCCCCCGCCGTCCGCGGTTTCTTTTCAGCAAATCGGAAGAATCCGCTATGTGCTGCAGCTCCTCCAATACGAATTCCGGAATGACCAGCACGCCTTCCAAAAATCCGGTTTTGCAAATATCCGCAATCCGGCCGTCGATGATGACGCTTGTATCGAGAATTTTGTGCTCGTGCTTCAGCGTCGCCGGAGCTTCCGCCTCCGCCAATGCAATTCGCCGGGCGGCAAGCATCGCGGACAGCTCCGCGCGCTTGCGCATGCCGAACCGGAAGCCGGACAGCGCCAATACCGCCGTCATGCCGATCGTCAGCCAAGAACCGGCCGTCCCGAATACCAAAAATACGGGGTACAACAGCGCCGATACGACAAGTCCGACGATCAAACCGCCGATCCCCGCGACGAAATCCGCGACCGGCACGTCGTCCAACGATTGTTCGCCTTTCATCAACATACCCTTCAACATGGCAGTGAACCGGGAAGCGCCAAAATAAAACATCAATGCAAAAATAGCGATCATACCGTACATCTGCCCGTCGACCGATCCGAATTCCACACCCGGAACCGTATACCCCAACACATCATGCCCAAACGCCGCGCTCGCCTCATATCCCAACAAGCCGCCGAGGACAGCCGCGATCCATCGAACGCCTTTCGTTCCCATCACGCGGGACCCACCTCCTAAAATAAATTCTTTACAAGTATGGGCGAAAAGTTGGCAGGCTAATCTTAGGAAGGGACATTTTTCCGGGAAAAATTGGTTTGATGCCGCTAACGGAAGCCGCTCGACAAGTTCTGCTATAAGCGTCCAAAAGCGTGAAAAGCAGGAGATAAATTTGATTAATCAGGGAGCGCGGAGTGCGGCGAAAGTCGCACGCTCCGTATGGAGCAGGGGAAAAGCCGGAGATCACTTCAAACGCTTACCTATTGCTGACGAATGTCCGCTAGCCGGTACAATTGTTGGGGAATGGGGTGCGTTCATGCTGCTGGGCTTGTAACATAAATAAAAAAAACCAATCGCCGCTATTGACAGATTGGGGGTAGCAAACAACGTCGTGCAATTGCGACATCACCATGCTAGAGGAAGCTTTTCTTGAAAAAAAAACGCAAACTCCGATTGGAGCATGCGGGTCCCGGTTATTACTTTGTATTTTTATTGTACTTCTCAAGCACCTTCAATACGTGCTTCGCTTCTCTCATCAGCCGAAACGGCTTGCTGGACAGCCGCTTAGGGAACGAGCGCAAGAAACGCCCAAGATCTTCCCGGTATTCTTTGGTGATACGGGACGGCTTGGTGATCACCCGGTTCAACAGCTCATTATATAGTTCGCCTTTTGCGTCGACGCGCACTTTCGTGTTCCGGTTGCACGCTTCGCATTCGATACTGGATATTTTGCTGTTTAAATAGGTGATTTGATGAATGGTGTTATTAGAACATCTGGGGCAAAAAAGTTCTGCTTCGAGTTTGGTTTCCTTCATCGCGAATCCCCCCGAATGTCACTCCATTCGCTGCCAAGCCGTTCGTTTACTCTTCCTCGCCAAATTTGTCTTCAATCAGTTTGCACAGCGCCGAGACCGCTTCCGCTTCATCCGGTCCGTCCGCACGGATCGTGATGGAAGCGCCTTTGGCCGCGCCGAGCGTAACCACACTGATAAAGCTTTTGGCGTTCGCGTTTTTCCCGGGCCGATGGACCGTGATATCGCTTTGGAATGAATTCGCCACCTTCACAAATTCCTTGGCAGGTCTCGTATGGAGCCCAGTATGGTTGATGATCGTAATTTCCCTCTCTACCATTATACCCCTCCTATCCTAAACTAACAAAGGCGAATTCAGCGGAAAACCGGAGCCGGACAGCCTAATGACGACAGCGCTTTTTGTTTCGCCGCTTGCGCGGACAATCCGAGCAGCACCCGCTTCACTTTCGGGATTTGCGCGGGACTCATGCTGAGCTCCGTAACGCCAAGTCCGATGAGCGTTTCGGTAAACGCGGGGTCCCCCGCCAGCTCGCCGCACATTCCGACCCATTTACCGTGCTTCTCCGCCGCTTCGCATACCATTCGAATGAGCCGCAGCACCGCCAAATGATTCGGATTGTATAAATAGCTAACTTTTTCGTTCATACGGTCGACGGCGATCGTGTATTGAATCAAATCGTTCGTTCCGATGCTGAAGAAATCGACGTGAGGTGCGAGCAAGTCAGCCGTCAGCGCCGCCGACGGAATTTCGATCATGATGCCGACCTTCATGTCTTTCCGGTACTCCACCCCTCGCTCATCGAGCTCCCGCATGGCGAGCAGAAGCTGATCTTTGGCAGCCAGCAGTTCGTCAAGACCCGAGATCATCGGAAACATGATTGAGATCGGACCGTAGACGCCGGCGCGCAGCAGCGCGCGCAGCTGCGTGCGGAACGTATCCTTCTCCGCCAAGCAGTACCGGATCGCCCGCCAGCCGAGGAACGGGTTCATTTCATGCGGGATGCTCAAATAATCGAGCGATTTGTCGCCCCCGATATCGAGCGTGCGGACGATCATCGGTTTGCCGTCGAGCTTTTCCGCCGTCTCGCGATACGCCGCGAACTGCTCCTCTTCGTTCGGCATCGAAGAACGGTCCATAAACAGAAATTCGGAGCGGAACAGGCCGACGCTTTCCCCGCCGTGCTCATGCACGTAAGCGGCATCGGACGGGCGGCCGATATTGGCGGCGAGCTCAATATGCGTACCGTCGGTTGTGACGGCTTTGACACCGCGGATCTCTTCATTCTTTTCCGCCTCTTTCACCGTCGCTTTACGCTTCTCCTCATACAACGAACGTAACACATCGTCCGGTTCGATCATGATGACGCCTTCATCCCCGTCCAAAAACAGCTCCGTGCCGTGTTTGACATTCGACAGCAGTTCGTTGCAAGCGACTACGGCCGGAATGCCCATCGTGCGGGCAAGAATGGACGTGTGACTCGTCTTGCTGCCGGTCGCGGTGGCGAATCCGAGAACGAGCTTTTTATCCAGTTGCGAAGTGACGGACGGCGTCAAATCGTGCGCGACCACGACGGACGGCTCGGTTAATCCGGCAAGCGGCGAGGCGGATTCACCGCTCAAGAAGCCCAAGACGCGCTGCTTCACATCGGCAATGTCGTTTGCCCGTTCCCGCAAATAATCGTCATCCATCTGTTCGAACATTGCGGCATAATTCCGGAACGTTTCCGAAACCGCCCATTCGGCGTTCACCGATTCAGCTTCGATTTGGCGGAACACATCATCGGAAAGCTGAGGGTCATCAAGCAGCATCATCTGGCCTTCAATAATTCCGGCTTCGTTTTCCAAACCGTCATCTTGCAGTTTCTTGATTATTGCCCCGATCTGTTCAGCCGCCTTATTTACCGCTGCCTTGAAGCGCTCTTTCTCGCGCTCCGCCCGCTCGGAAGAGAGGTGCTTTTTTTCGACGGCACTCCGATTCTCTTCCAACCGGAACGCTTTGCCGAGGGTTGCTCCCGGAGAAGCGGGTATGCCCGTGAGCCGCTTCATAATTTCAACGCCTTTCCGATCACATTGCTTTGCAATCTGCGCAGCTCCCAAATCATCAGGTCTTCCGTATTTTCAATAGCGTCGTATGTGATGATCTCGCCTTTTTTCACCGGTTTCGCAACGACTTGGCTCGGATGCACGAGGCCGACCGGCAGCGCGCTCATCGACTCGGCCGCGCCAGCCTCCATGATCGTGCCGTACACCGTAAATCCGCCCAATCCGTCCAACCGGTCGCCCGGATTGAGGTCCTTCTTCGCGACGGCTACCGTTTCCGCAACATGACCGTGCCAGCCGACGATCGTTTCTTCTTTATAAAAGTACGCTTTGGCTATCGAAATCGGCGTTTCCAAGCTTGTCAAGTGGTATGGGCGAAACAGCACATAATTCGGGCCGTCTCCCATTTTTAAGTAACGCATTGCATCGTGAACTTCTTGTTTGTCAGACGTGACGACGATAAACACGCCAGGCGCAACACCGTTTACGTAATCGACGATTTTTTTCCTGTTCAAAATGCCGCCTTCCGACTTCAACCGGTACAAACCTGGCAGCTCGGCGACCGTTGCCGTCGGGCCGTGCATGCCCGCAACGTCCGGAACGAAGCCGGTTGCGTTGGCGACCGCGGTCATTTCGATCATCGTCTTCGTCCCGTCTTGGAATGAAGCGATCATTTTCGGATTTGCTCCGACTTTGAGCGCCCCTTCGCGCGCCGTATCCGGATTCGCTTCGACATTGAGCGGGTTGTTTTTGCCTTTGCCGACGGCGACCGCTTCAAACCCGAGGGCTTCGGCGAAATGGTACAGCTCCATTACCGCCCCCGGTTCGTCTCCGGCGGACCCGGTGTAAACGACTCCGGAAGCTTTCGCCGTCTGCGACAGAAGCAATCCGACCGTAACGTCCGTTTCTACGTTGAGCATGACGATATGTTTTTTCTGTAAAATCGATTTATATGCAATTTCCGCTCCAATGTTCGGAACGCCCGTAGCGTCGACGACGACGTCCACTTCCGCGCAGTTCAACACTACATCCATATTGTCCGTAACAACTACTTTGTTTTGGCGAATTGCGCGTTCCGCGGGTTCAACCGAATCGGTTTGAACGATGTCGCTCTCTTTGACGCCTGCGTGCAAATAAGCGTTCCTCGCGTTTTCGATTCGAATGTCGGCCGCAGCGGCGACCCGCATCCCTTGCATGCTTTCGATTTGGGATATCATCCCGCGGCCCATTTGGCCGGCTCCTATTAGACCGACACGAATATATTGCCCCGATTTTTGAAGTTCTTTTAATTTAAATGGAATTAACATGGTTTCTCCCTCCTCCTTCTCTGTTTACGCCCGCAATATCTGAATGACGTCTCCGGCTTCGGGTGCGGGAACGTTCGCCGCGTCGATGCAGATGCTGCCGGGCATATCTTCGGTTGCACCCCCGTATTTCACGGAGACGTGTCCCAGTTCTTTAACGGCCGGGTTCACTTTGTCGCCGACGAAGATAATCGGGTAGCGCGCGTCATCGATGACGAACACGTCGCCCGCGACGATGTCTTCGGCAAGGTTTCCGCCTTCGTGCAAGACGGCAATGTCATGCAGCTCCTGTGGCGCCTTCTTGTCAAAAAAGATCAGTACGTTCTCCGCGGCGATATCCCGCACCATTTCGCCAACCTGTACCACAACCGCCTGGAAAATCGTTTTCATAGAGATCCACTCCGCTCCTCTTTGTCTAATTACATTATTGATACAATCCGAAGCTGAACAAATACGCGAGCAATACGGAAATCGGGCCTGTAATCTGCCGGGAAATGAGGACCGCCGGCACGCCGACTTCGATTGTTTCCGGCTTCGCTTCGCCGAGCGTCAACCCGACAGGGACGAAATCGCAGCCGACTTGCGGATTGATCGCGAACAGTGCCGGAAGCGCCGTTTGCGGCGGAATGTTGCCGCGTCCGATTTCGACGCCGACGAGCACCCCGACGACCTGCGCGATGACCGCGCCCGGGCCGAGCAGCGGCGACAACACCGGAATACCGCAAATGATCGAAATGATCAAGAGGCCGGCCAGAGACCCTGCGAGAGGAGAAATAAAGTTTGCGATAAAATCGCCGATGCCCGTATAGAGAATGATGCCGATCAGCGTGCTGACGAAAGCCATAAACGGCAAAATGTTGCGGATTACCATTTCGATCGTTTCGCGGCCGGCTTGATAGAACACATTGACGACGCCGCCCATCGCGCGGCCGATTTTTTCAATCGGGTTGCCCTTCTTCTGCGGGTACATTTGAGCCGCTTTTGCTTTCGCTTCCTGCTTGATTTCGGCCGCGGTTTTCGGCGCTGCCGCGGCCGGCTTCGCAGCGGCTGCCGCCGCCACTTCGTCGATCGCTTCAATGTTTTCCATTCGCACGCCGGAGACGAAGTTGTCTTCTTTGATGTAGGATGCCAACGGTCCGGAAGGTGACGCCGGAGTAATGTCGACCGTCATGATGCCGAGCTTCGGATACACGCCGCAGCGCGCCGTGCCGCCGCAGTCGATAATGACGCATGCCATTTGATCGTTCTCAACCGACGAAATAAAGCCGTCTCTCACTTCCGCGCCCGTCAAGTCGGCGATCCGCTGCGCTACCGGGTGTATGCCGCCTCCGGTTACCGAAACGACGTATTTCTTTTGTTCCGTAGGTTGGATGACAAGCGGTCCGCCCCACCCGCCGGAACCTTTGGACACCTTCACCGCTTGATAATTTGTCATTTTGTCGGCCTCACTTTCACGTTATTGTTGTACCTGTGCTTGCAATTGGTTTTCTCTCCGCTTAATCATGATGGCGGTAATCCATTCCGTGAGCAGACCGCGGATCAAGATGACCAACATGCCGACGATCAAGTAGCGCGTTGCGAGCGGCCCGAGCGACAGGCCCAGCGTCGTGATACCGTTTGCAATCCCTAGATAGACGAACAATTCGCTCGCATTCGCATGCGGAAACCAGCCGGTAATCGGGTGCACGAACGATACGGCCGAGTCGTAAAAAGCCGGTTTTTGGCGTTCCGGCAAAAACCTGCCGAACGTATAGCACATCGGATTCGTCAAGAAGAAGACGGCGAGAATCGGGAAAATCGTGTAGCGCAAAATCGCGATTTTCGTACACTTTTGCGCGAAACCGTTGATGCGGTCTTCCCCGAGGAATTTGATAAAAGCGTTTACAGCGGTGATTAAACAAATAAGAGTGGGGATGATGCCCGACACCAAGCCGATGAATGTTTCCCCGCCTTTTTGAAACATTCCGATAAAGCCTTCCGCGATCTGTACAAAAAAATCCATGCTTTTAACCTCCCTCATATTAGGCCATTGATATCCGCCCGCTTCTTATTGTTTCATTACATAACGGCCTCCGCATTCAATCGCTGTTGCTCGCGAATCCGTTCGACAGCCATGCGGATCGCGTCGGACCGGCTGCTGCTGTCCTCCGTTTTGCTCAATACTTCGATGCTCTTTCCGGCCAGTTCCGCGTTTTTGCGGAACCTGGCGAACAATGTCACTCCTGTCATTTCCCTGGCCTCCACCACCTTCCCGGATAAGTCGGTGACCAACACGATCACGGATCCGACACCAAGTTTGCGTTTAGCCACACCGACGCCTAAGAACCCCGGACCGTAAGCGCTCATCTCGCGTATGGTGAGCTTATAATGCTTGGATTGAACGAATGTAAGAGCGACCTGCAGCATCCACATGCCCGCAAATAAAATGATAACCGCTCCCCATGTATCCATTTGCACCACCCCTTACATTTGTTCATCGTCATTACATTTGTAAATTTATTATAGGGCGATCCGATCATTATGTCAACGCTTTCATTTTGTGTAAGCGCTTACAAATCATATTAAATAAGAAAACCTCTTTCGAGGCCAATAAACAAAAACTTCACCGAAGCACATGCACAGAAGCAAGACCGTAATTTGAGGAAGGTTTTCTTGCAACGCTAGAATTGCTGTTTACTTCGTGAAACTTATAAATTCTGAGAGTTATAAAAAACGGCCGGAATATTTGCTTATTCCGAGCCGCCAATCAAACCATCGATCGTTTCCGCCGTTTGGTCGTCGATGGCGAGCACATCGAGATACCCTCCGCGCAGCGCCGCAATGATGCTCTGTGCTTTATGGGCGCCAATTGCTACACCTATCACCTTATTAATATTTTTCAATTGTTCTAGGTCGATGCCGATCACTTTGTCGTTTATCGGATGGTCGGACACTGTGCCGTTCTCCATAATAAAGCGGGAATTCAAATCCCCTATCACGCCGTTTGCGCGCAGCTCCTCGATATCGTTGTCGTTCAGATAACCGATTTCCTTCATCGTGGAATGGTAATAGGGTGTGCCGATGCCGATCAACGCGACATCCACCTCGACGGCCTCCTGCAATACGGACGCGATATTCGGAAAGTCAGTCAACTGGTTTTTCAATTCGACGGTTCCGACAACGGCCGGAGCATAGAGCGACTCGCTTCGTCCGTTGAGCTTTTTGGCCAGTTCATATGCGATCTGGTTCGAATGGTATTCGACGAGCTTCGTTCCGACTCCGCCGACCAGCGGCACGACGGTAATTCCTTCACGGTTTTCATAAGGAAATTCAGAGACGAGATGATACAGCGTGGAACCCCAACCCACCCCGATTTTTTTCGCGTCGCGGATCGCCTTGGACAGATGGGGAGCAAAAAATTTTCCGAAAGCCGGCAAAAGCATATCTTTTGTCAAACCTCGGCTCGGAAACACTAACACTTCGTCCAGGCCGAACGCGCTTTCAATCCTCTGCTCCAAATCGACTGTTTCAAAGGTATCGTCATGTATGATAATTTCAACAATGCCGCTCTGTTTCGCCTTTTGCAGCATTTTGGAAATGATCGGCCGCGAAACGCCGATCTTCTTGGCGATTTCTGCCTGTGTCAGCTCTTCGAAGTAATATAATTTGGCTATTTTAATCAAAACCTTCTTTTCCTCGCGGTTTATCATCGGCCTACCCTCTTCATTTGTTCTATGGTCTGTTTTGTCACACCCTTCACAAGAATATAACATATATTCTGTTAATTTTGATCAGATATCCACGCCTGAGCCGCTTCCATCAAACTTTCGGACAGCGTCGGATGCGGATGGATGAGGCTCGCCAACTCTTCGACCGTGCCTTCCAAATGTATAAATGCGGACGCTTCGGCAATCATTTCAGTAACATGCGGACCGACCATGACAACACCGACGACTTCCCCGTACTTGACGTCCGCAATCAATTTAATAAAACCTTGTTTGATGTCCATCGCCATCCCTTTCCCGGTTCCGCTCAGACAGTGGACGACCGTCTTCACCTCGAAGCCGCGCCGTTTTGCTTCCTCCTCGCCGATGCCGACGCTGGCGATTTCGGGCTGCGTATAAATACAGCGCGGCACCGCACGCTGGTCCAATTCACGGACGCACCCGCACGCGTTCGCCGCGGCAACGGCGCCTTCAGCGCTTGCCGCGTGAGCAAGCTGCCAGCCGCCGACGAGGTCCCCGGCCGCATAGATGCCCTGGATGCTCGTTTCCATCCGCGCATTGACGGCCACGAACGGCCCGTTCTTCCGCAAATTGAGCGCCTCAATGGCCCGGACGTTCGGAGTTCGGCCAATACATGCGACCGCATGCGACGCTTTCATCTCGCTGCGTTCGCCGTTCGCTGATTCCAAGACGGCTCTCATTGCGCCGTCTTCTCTTCGGAACGACACAACTTTCGTCGAGGTTAGCAGCTTGACGCCGTTTTTCAGAAGCGTCTTCTTGAGCACGTTGGCCGCATCGCTATCTTCGCTCGGCACGATGCGTTCAGCCGCTTCCACGATCGTAACTTCGGCCCCAAGATTCGAGAATATGCAGGCGAACTCGACGCCGATGATGCCGCCGCCGACAATGAGGATGCTCTTCGGCACTTCCGTCAGATCGAAGACGGTTTCGCTCGTCAATACGCCGCTTTCCTTTAAGCCCTCGATCGACGGAATGACCGGTGCGGACCCTGTGGCCACAATGACGCTGCCGCCTCGAATCGCCTCTTCTCCGTCCTCTTGTTTGACAACGACGGTTTTATCCGCGCGAACGGTGCCGAAGCCATGAATTACATCGACCGGGCCGCGCTTCATCAGTGCGGCTACACCGCTCCGAAGCTGGCGGACGACTTTGTCCTTGCGTTCCATCATTTTGGCGAAATCGAGCATCATCTCTCCGGTTTCAATTCCCCAGCTTTTCGCTTGTTCGATTAATTGTATCGTCTCCGCATACCGGAGCAGCGTTTTGGAGGGAATGCACCCCCGGTTCAAACAAGTGCCTCCCAGACGATCCGCTTCAACGAGCGCCACCGTCTTGCCGTATTTCGCCGCTTCCGCCGCCGCGACGTACCCGCCGGGGCCGCCGCCGACAACCACCACATCGTACGTTCTCATGGTATCCTCCCTGCTTCTGTTTCTACACTGCGCGTCAATCTTACGATTGACTCCTACACCAGCAAATAATATGGCGATTCCAGCATGTTTTTCAGGTCTGTCAAAAAAGCGGCCGCAGGCGCTCCGTCCACGGCGCGATGGTCGAAGGACAGCGAAAGCGACATCATCGGGCGCAGCTGAATCGTTCCCTCGAAGGCGGAAGGCTTCTCGCGGATGCGCCCGACCCCTAGAATCGCCACTTCGGGGGCGTTGATGATCGGCGTAAATCCGTCAACCGCGTACTTGCCCAAATTGCTGATCGTGAACGTTCCGCCCGTCAATTGCTCCGGTGTCAGCTTTTTGTCGCGCGCCGCCGCCGCAATCGTCTTGCATTCTTGCGTCAGTTCGGAAAGCGACTTGCGGGAGACGCTGCGCACGACCGGAACAAGCAGCCCTTCCTGCTGGTCGACGGCCAAACCGATATGCGTTTCCTTATGCAGCCGAATCGTGCCGTCCTCGTACGTTGCGTTGAGCCGAGGATGTTTGAACAGCGCGCTCGCGGCCGCCTTGAAAATAATTTCAGTATAAGACAGCCTGTACCCTGTCCGTTTTTCGATTTCCGGCAGCAGCTGTTTGCGCAGCTCGACCGCAGCGCCCATATCCACCTCCGCCGTCAATGTGACGTGCGGAGCCGAGAAGGCGCTTTCCGTCATTCGCCGCGCGATTGCAGCCCGAATGCCTCGCACCGGAATCGTCTCGTACCCGTCGTCAGCCTCAGCCGACTGAGCCCACTTCGCCGCCGTAGCCGCGGCGCGGACGACGTCGTCCTTCATTACTTTGCCGGCTGTGCCCGATCCGGCCAAGCTTCGCAAGTCAACGCCCGACGCTTCGGCGAGCTTTCTCGCCAACGGCGTGGCCTTTCCGCTTGTATGTGCCTCTACGTCGGCGGCTTGAATGCGGCCGTTCACCCCGCCGCCCCGCACCTCGGCAAGCTCGATTCCGTTCTCCCGGGCGATGCGCCGCGCCGCCGGCGTTGCGCGGACCGCTCCTGCACCGGCTAGCTGACCGCTGTCACTCTCCTCTTCGGTTGCCGCAAGCGAATCGCCGGGCGTATCCGGCACGGCTTCGCCCGGCTCGCCGATATAGCCGATAATTTTGTTAACAGGCACTTCGTCGTCGGGCCCATAGTACGTTTTTAACAGCACGCCTTCTTCGTAAGCTTCGACCTCGATGTTGATTTTGTCGGTCATCACTTCCAAAATCGGCTCGCCGACTTTGACCGGTTCGCCTTCTTTCTTCAGCCACAGCATGATGACACCCTTCTCCATCGTCATCCCGAGCTTAGGCATCAAGATGGGCTTTGCCATGCGTTTCTCCCCCTGTCCGTCCCGCGCTTACGCTTTGCGGTACAACGTGTTTTTCGCGGCCTCAATAATGTCCGGCACTTGCGGCACCGCGGCTTTTTCCAAATTCGGGTTGTACGGTATCGGCACCGGCTTTCCGCCTAAACGCCGGATCGGCGCGTCAAGGTAGTCGAACGCTTCGCTCTCCGCAATCGAGCTCGCGATCTCCGCGCCGTATCCCGCGCGCTTCACCGCTTCATGCACTACCACGAGCCTTCCGGTTTTCATTACGGATTCGACGATCGTTTCAAGATCGAGCGGCACGAGTGTGCGAGGATCGACGACTTCCGCGGAAACGCTTTCCTTTTCGAGCTTGGCCGCGGCTTCGAGCGCTTTGTTCACCATGATGCCGGTCGCTACGATCGTGACGTCTTTGCCTTCGCGCTTGACGTCCGCTTTGCCAAGCGGAATCGTATACATATCTTCCGGGACATGGCTTCTGGTCCGGTAAAGCAATTTATGCTCATAGAAGATGACCGGATTGTCATCTTCAATTGCAGAGATCAGCAGTCCTTTCACGTCATATGCGGTCGACGGTTGAACGACCTTCAGCCCCGGGATGTGCGCCATCCACGCTTCCAAGCTTTGCGAGTGCTGCGCCGCCGCGCCCGTGCCCGAGCCGGCCGGCGTGCGCAGCACCATCGGCACTTTTCCTTTGCCGCCGTACATGTAGCGAATTTTTGCCGCTTGATTGACAATTTGGTCCGTCGCAATCGTAATGAAATCCGAAAATTGCAGCTCCAAAATCGGCCGCATGCCGGTCAGAGCGGATCCGACAGCCGCGCCGGCGATCGCCGATTCCGAAATCGGAGTGTTTCTCACCCGCTCCGGCCCGAATTCTTCAATCATTCCGCGCGTGACGCCGAAAGCCCCGCCGTATACGCCGATGTCTTCACCTAAAATATATACGTCTTCGTCTACACGCATTTTTTGCGACATCGCTTCCCGAACCGCTTCCAAATACGTAAGCTCTCTCACTCCCACTCCCCCTCGTCGTTACGCATAGACGTCCGTTTCCAAATCTTCCGGCTTCGGCTCCGGGCTTCGCTCGGAGAACGCAACGGAATCTTCGATCGCTTGTTTCGCTTTTTGCTGCAAATCTCCGAGCTGGCGATCCGTGGCGATGCCCGCATCAAGTAGCGCGCGCTTCATAAAGGCGATCGCATCTTTCTCATTGCGCCAGTACTCTTCCTCATCGCGCGTCCGGTATTTCTTCGCGTCGCTCTTCGAATGGCCTTTGTAACGGTACGTCTTTGCCTCGATCAACGTCGGACCTTCGCCTCTGCGGGCGCGCTCCACCGCTTTATGCGCCGCTTCCATCACCGAAAAAATATCGTTTCCTTCCACAACTTTGCCCGGAATTCCGTATGCGGAGGCGCGGTGGGCGATATGTTCGATATTGATCATTTCTTTGACAGGACCGGACATGCCGTATTGATTGTTTTCACAAAAGAATACGACCGGCAGCTTCCAAATGGAAGCAAGGTTGATCGATTCGTGGAAGCTTCCTTCGTTGGAGGCTCCGTCGCCGAAGAAGCAGACGGTAACGTAACCGAGGTTTTTCATTTTCGACGTCAGAGCGGAGCCTACCGCAATCGGGATACCGCCTCCGACGATGCCGTTTGCGCCCAGGTTGCCCTTGTCGACGTCCGCAATGTGCATAGAACCGCCTTTTCCCTTGCAGTAGCCGGTTTCTTTCGCAAACAGTTCAGCCATCATTCGGTTCACATCCGCTCCTTTCGCGATGCAGTGCCCGTGGCCGCGGTGCGTGCTCGTTATTTTGTCGCGCTCTTCCAGCACCGCACATGCTCCCGAAGCGGTCGCTTCTTGTCCGACGCACAGGTGCGTCGTGCCATGAATCATTCCGCGGGCGAAAAACTCGTCCACCTTTTCGTCAAAGTAGCGGATGAGCCACATTTGGTGGTACAGATCCTTCAAGCGTTCGTTCGTAACCATCGGAGGCAGCTTTTGAGAGACCGTCATACAATCACTCCATTCGTTTTTTACATTTGTTCATCCATGTTACATTTGTAATTATCATATTATCTAGCAAAGAATCAGTCAAGCGACAGACGGAATCTCAGGTCTTTCGTCGGCAGCAAAAATAAGCCCCCGATTGTCGTTATAGACAATTCGGGGGCTATTTTACACGCAGTATTGCTGATTCCGCCGCCTCGAGATACGGACCGCGAATACGCGCACACTTAAACGACTCAAAACTCCTCACGTCGAATCACATGAAGAAAGGGAGAAGCAGCCTTCTCCCCCGAATATGAGGTCCGCTATTCGCTCCCAGCGCCTGGCTTCGGCTCCGGACGATCCGCATCGCCGGCGGCTTCTGCGCCTTGCGGATGCTCGCCGGCATCCTTCGCTTTCCCGCGGCGTCTGAGCGCGAGCTTGATGCCGCCCTTGGGCAGCCTTGGCGCGCGGACGCGCACGCTCCGGCCGGCGATTCGCGCGATCGTCTCCGCGTTCTTGCGCAAACCGAACAAGGCGTACAACAGCAGCGGAATAAACAGCAGCTTGGACAACGCGCCGGGATGCAGCACCGCAACGGAAGCGGCGGCGATGATGACAATAGGCGTGATCCACACGGCGCGGCGCGACATCTTGAACTGTTTAAAATTCGGATATTTTACGGAAGACACCATCAACGCCGACAATCCCAGTGAGGTTATGACGAGCACGAAAGCGGGAATGTGCTCCGAAAACAAAGCCAGTGTACACATTACTCCGCCCGCGGCCGGAATCGGCAGACCGAGAAAGTAACCCGGCAAACCGTCGCTTACGTTGAACCTGGCCAAACGCAGCGCCCCGCAGATCGGGAAGACGGCCGTTACGATCCATCCGAGCGCCGGATTCAAATCCTGGAACGCCGCGACGTACATAATGAACGCGGGGGCCACACCGAAGGAAATAACGTCGGAAAGCGAGTCGAGCTCTTTCCCGAACTCGCTTTGCGCATTCAGCGCCCGGGCCACTCTGCCGTCCAACCCGTCAAGCAGCATGGCGGCGATGACGGTCATCGACGCCGCATCGGGGCGGTCGTTAAAAACCATGATGATTGCTATAATCCCTAAAAATAAATTCCCAACGGTAAACCAATTGGGAAGCGACTTCAATGTCATCGAACACACTCCTACCGTCAGCGATCGGAAAGCGCCGGCGTTCGCACAGCGGCATCCCGATCCCGCAAGAAAACATACCGCCGGTCGCGGTTTCGTTTCCTTAAATGTACTCCGAACAAGCTGATATTACTATGCCCAAAAAATCCCTAAATGTGCCGATCGACCAACACTTGCTCCCGAATGCGCTTCAAGCCCTCTTTAATGGTGCGTGCCCGCACCTCGCCGATGCCGTCGACTTCGTCCAGCTCCTCGATCGTCGCCATCAATACGTGAGGCAAATGCTCGAACTGCTCCACCAAATTGCCGATAATGACAGTCGGAAGACGCGGAATTTTGTTCAATACCCGGTAACCGCGCGGCGACACGGATTCTTCGAGCATCGCCGTAGTATTCGGATACCCCAGGAGCCTGATGATTTGATGATCCTCCATCAGCTCGTCTCCTGTCGACTTTTTGAACCCGTTCATAATATCCTTAATCTTCTCGTCGGCCGGTTCGCGGCAATAGTCCTTCAGCAGCAAGTACGCCTCGGTTTCAAGACCGGCGACCAACTCCTCCAACTGCATCGAGATCAGCCGTCCTTCGTTGCCGAGCTCGTTGATGTAGCGGTTGATCTCGGCTTTAATCCGAAGCACCATCTCGATGCGCTGCACCGCGTTCGCCACGTCGTGGAGCGTCACGATTTCTTCGAATTCCGCGGCGGACAAATTCGTCAACGCCTGATCCAGCACGGCCTTGTACTTCTCAAGCGTCTGGATCGCCTGATTCGCCTTCGTCAGAATGACTCCGATGTCTTTGAGCGCGTACCTTAGATTGCCTTGGTACAACGTAATGACATTGCGCCGCTGCGATATCGATACGACGAGCTTGCCGGTTTGCTTCGCCACCCGCTCCGCCGTGCGGTGCCGGATTCCCGTCTCTGAGGAAGGTATGGACGAATCCGGAATGAGCTGGGTGTTGGCGAACAATATCCGCTTCAAATCCTCGCTGAGTATGATCGCTCCGTCCATCTTAGCCAGCTCGTACAAATAATTCGGCGAAAAATCGCAATTAATCGAAAATCCGCCGTCGACAAGATCCATCACCTCAGGAGAGTACCCGCATACGATCAAACCGCCGGTTTTCGCACGCAGCACGTTTTCCAATCCTTCCCGAAACGGTGTTCCTGGCGCAACCAATTGCAGGAGTTCGCTCATAATTTCCTGATTGTTATCTTCCTTGACCATAGGTACCCCCTTACCGACCGGATGTTCGACTCGCGAACACCGCTTGCACTATCTATTGTATTTAAAAACCTATCGAGTTTGCATACCGATTTGAAGAATCGCTCACCGATTTTTATTTTATAACTCTAGAATTAATTAGTTTTCACGAAATAAACAGCAATTCTAGAGTTTCAAGAAAACCTTCCGCTAAACGCGGTCTTGCTTCTTTGAATTGGCCTCAAAGAGGTTTTCTTATATTACGGCAGCGCCGCCTGCAGCGCTTCCTGAACGGTGCGGACGGGGACGACTTCGATTCCCTTCGGAGGCGCCCACTGCTTCAAGCTTTTCTCCGGCAAAATGACCCGCGAAAACCCGAGCTTCAGCGCTTCATTGACACGTTGATCGATTCTCGACACCCCGCGGACTTCACCGGTAAGGCCGATTTCTCCGAAGACGACGTCGCCGGGGTTTGTGGGACGGTCCCGGAAGCTCGACGCGACCGCCACAGCAATGCCGAGGTCTGCCGCCGGTTCGTCCAGCTTCACGCCACCCGCCACATTAAGGTATGCGTCTTGAGTCTGCATGTGCAAGCCGACGCGCTTTTCCAGCACCGCAATGATCAGATTGAGCCTGTTGTAATCGACGCCTGTCGCCATTCGCCGCGGGCTCGGGAAATTCGTCGAGGCGACGAGCGCCTGCAGCTCCACGAGCACCGGACGGGTGCCTTCCAACGAGGCGACGACAGTCGAGCCCGCCGCGCCGATCGGCCGTTCCGAGAGAAACAGCTCGGACGGATTCGTCACTTCGGCGAGGCCGCTCTCGGCCATCTCGAAGATGCCGATTTCGTTCGTCGAGCCGAAGCGGTTCTTCACCGCGCGGAGCATGCGGTACGAGTTGTGCCGCTCGCCCTCGAAGTATAGCACCGTATCCACCATGTGCTCAAGCAGCCTCGGGCCCGCGATGGTCCCCTCCTTCGTCACGTGACCGACGAGGAGAGTCGCCACGCCGAGCTGCTTGGCGACACGCATGAACAGCCCGGTGCACTCGCGCACCTGGGACACGCTGCCCGGCGCCGAGGCGACGCCCGGCTGATACACCGTCTGGATCGAGTCCACGACGAGAATGTCCGGGCGCACCTCCTCCAGCGCTTCGAATATATGGTCCGTGTTCGTCTCGCACAGGACGAACAGCGCCGGCGCTGCAGCGCCGAGCCGTTCCGCGCGCATCTTGATCTGCCGCGCCGATTCCTCGCCGCTGACGTACAGCACGCGCAAGCCGCTGCGGGCAAGCGTCTGCGACGTCTGCAGCAGCAGCGTCGACTTGCCGATGCCCGGGTCCCCGCCTACCAGGATCAACGATCCCGGGACGAGCCCCCCGCCGAGCACCCGGTTCAACTCGGCGCTGCCGGCATCGATGCGCGGCTCCTGCGCGGCGGCGATTTCCGCGATGGAGCGCGGCTTCTCCTTCGTCATTGCGACCGGCGCGCCCGCCACGCCCGCCGTCTTCACGATCGTCTCGGTCTCCTCGACGAACGTGTTCCAAGCGGCGCACCCGGGGCACTTGCCGAGCCACTTCGCCGATTCGTATCCGCACTCCTGGCAGACGAATTTCGTCTTTGTTTTTGCCATGCAACCACTTCGCTCTACGTCTATTATCTAACAAGTGTAACAATTTCCGGCGGAGATTACCAAGAGTATATGTAGCAAAAATAAACCAAGCACCGTAGAGCGGCCCGGCTGCCGTAACGGCGGCTCATGCCGCCGTCCCAGGCCCGTGGCTTTGCGTCTCCGCCTTTCGGCGGGTTTGCCTTGGTTCCCTTCGCTTGGTTGTTTAGGTCGTTCGCTTCATGCAACTTAAAGCTGTAGGACATATTCTCCATGAACCGACAATATCCTGCAATAATTGACAAAATGTTTGCATTCCATATACTTGAGCGGCGCAATTTCTGTTAAGATAACGATACTGAGATTGGTACCGGCAGTTGCGCCGGCATCGTTATCAATACACTGCACTTATTAATTAAGGTACATTTTGACCGTTGGTATATTCGCCGCATTGATGGATGCACGTTACATTTTACCATTTCAGCAAATGATAGACTACCCATGAAACGGAAGGCAGAGAATATTATATGACAGTCAGGGGCATCGCCTCTAAACTAGGTTTGCACATGAGCCCGGATTCTTGGCACAACTTCCGCTGCGACTTTTCGTCGGCGATGATATTCAGCGTGTTTAACGTCGTGTTCAACCAATTTTATTTGCCTTTCGCCATCCAACAAGGCGCTTCCAACATCCAAGTCGGAATACTCGCGGCAGCCCCGGCCATCGGATTGTTTTTCTCGCCGCTGTGGGCAAGCTGGATAGAGAGAACGGGCAACCCCAAACCGTTCGTCATTATTCCGAATTTCATTGCTCGCATATTGATTGTGCTTCCTGCGTTTTTCGGCGCGCCCTGGGTTTATGTGGCCACCGCTCTCATGTTCCACATGATGATGGGCATTCCCGCACCTGCCTACGCTTCATTAATGACGAGAATATATCCTCCGCAGCTGCGCGGAAGGATTATGGGTTACGTACGCGTGCCTATGGTACTTATAATGATTCCATTAGCTTATGGGATCGGCGCATGGGCGGATAGTTCCGGCCCTGCGGGTCCGCTGCTGTTTGCCGTCGGCGCCGGCGTCGTTTCGTTGCTCGTCTTCCTTCCGGTCAAACAGTCCGAACCGCTCCCGCCGCAAGATGCGTCGCCAAAGAAGAGAGCATCTCTTAAAGAGCAATGGAAGCTGGTGAAACAAAGCCGGCCGTTGGCCGTCTTTCTGATTGCGACGACGTTCGCGGGGTTCGGCAATATTTTGGCAGGGCCGCTTTATCAAATCATTCAGGTGGAGAAGCTCGGCTTGTCGAACGCGGAAATCGGCTTGGCCCGCGTCGCTTACTTTTCTTGTCTGCTGATAACGTACCTCTTTGCAGGATGGGCCATTGACCGCTACTCCCCCGAACGGACGCTAACCTACGGACTCGGCGCGTTCGCCGCCGTTCCGATGCTGTACGGATTGTTCGGAAGCTATCCGTCCGTCATCGTTGCCAGCGGCATCCAAGGCATCGGCGACGCGATATGGGATATCGGTATCCTATCCTATGTGTTCCGCTTGGCGCCGGGCAGAGAGGCCGTCGTGTTCGGGCTGCACTTGATGCTGTTCGGCATCCGGGGAACGATCGGACCGCTGCTGAGCACCGGTCTTGCCGACACCCTTCCGCTATCTGCGATATTGCTGTTCGCGTCTCTTTGCGGGTGGATCGGGACGTTATGGTTTGTGATGGGCAACAAGTTGAACGCGAAGAACATGCGGGGCAATCCTCCGGCATCTCTTTCGGGGTAGCGGATTACGATAACTTTGACGCCAAGTGTTTTTGGAGTTCACTTCCAATCAATCCGTAACTGGCCAGAATGTCTCGACAGCTTCTTCATTTGGCATCATGCTGATTTTATATATCCAAATGTCATGGGAAGCAATCGCGCTTTTATTACTCAACGATTCGCCATTGGGTGTCATCCGCGTTAACCGAATCCATCGATACTAAGTCTGCTCCCATTGTGTTTAAAATTTCAATAACACGATTTTTATGATCATTTGAAACTTGAATTTTTAGCAATATGATTATTGATCCTACTATGACAACGAACAAAAGCACAGTGATCCTAAACCACTTTTTCTTAAACATCTCTTGATTCCCCTTTAATACGTCGAAGAATTCTCAATATCCCCCTTATACGTATCCTCACTCACAAAGCGCCCGATTTCCGGCTGGTAGTAGCGTGCACGTGCGTAGGTGAGGCCGCTATTAAAATCATACCCTAATCCGGTGTAGCCGAAAAGGTTGTCCGGTCCCGGCCAGTTCGGGTCGAATTTCTTCGCTTCGAGCGGGATGCCGAATTCGTCGTAATGGTAGCGCGACGACATGCGGCCGTCTTGCTCGATCAAACCGAGCGTGCTGCCGAGCGCGTCGGACAAGTACCACAGCGTCTTCGGTGTGACGCCCTCTTCCGCGCCGCCCGCACCCGGGGTCGGTTCCCAACCGTTATCCGGATCATGCGCCGTATAGCTACAGAAACGGCATATTCGCCATCAATACTGAACCGGCCCCACACTTTCCGAAATCTTATAATATTATTTTTTTGCTTTGATTCTTCGCCCCCCACTCACACAACTCCTCCAAAACTGGTAACAAAGTTTCCGCTTTCTCCGTGAGACTGTATTCGACTTTAGGGGGAACTTGAGGATACTCTTTCCGTTTCACCATACCGTCTGTCTCCAGTTCTTTCAATTGTGCACTCAATGTTTTGTAAGTAATGGCGCCTATCCGTCTTTTCAGGTCATTAAAGCGAACCGTTTGGTTTTCTGCCAGAAGGTAAATAATAAGCAATTTCCACTTACCGCCAATCACAGACAAGGTGTAACCAAAAGGTGTCTCTTTAATATTACCCTTATAGTCAGCCACGCTCATGTTTACACTATCCTTTCGGGTAGTACCTAT
Organism: Paenibacillus alkalitolerans; assembly: GCF_016482785.1. Classification (GTDB taxonomy): domain Bacteria; phylum Bacillota; class Bacilli; order Paenibacillales; family YIM-B00363; genus Paenibacillus_AE; species Paenibacillus_AE alkalitolerans. The sequence continues at coordinate 73,161 of NZ_JAEMXM010000007.1, forward strand.
CAAAATAGTGCGTACTACTTAATAATTTGTGCTCAGTTTATACTAATCTTACTTTGAAGTAAAGGAGAGGGACTATGGTTAATATCAAAACCTGTGATCACGGTCTTTGGGATCACGGCATTTCCCAAGATTACAGTGTTAACGGCACTATCTACGTTTTGGTGTCTCGAGATCAAACCTTGTTTATGTGGAGATCTATCTGACTAACGCGAAAGGGCATTTCAAGCCCGTCGTCGGGTTGTTCAAGGAATACGTGGGACAACACCGGCCGGCCGGCAGTCTCATTGGCGTGACCGATCTGGCCTTCCCTGAGCAATTGATCGAAATCCGCGTGATCTTACTTTGAGTTAAGGAGAGAAAAAATGACCGACAAGACAATCCGTCTTCTAATGCCGCAATGGCAAGGAGGAAATAACCCTAACTATGCTTTTGGAGCCGAACTGCTGGCTTGGCTGGCTCCGGACAATGATCAACCTCTTATTAAAGTTCCAGTTCAAGCTTATGATGGAACGCCGCTTGTTTACGAGAACGGTACGTATGGAAGAAAACACCTCCTTGCACAATTAGAGGCTGCTCAGTATATACTTAAGGCTCATAAGCCGGATCGCATTGTCATGTTTGGCGGTGATTGCTTAGTCGAACAAGCCCCGTTTGCCTATCTGAATGAACGGTACGGTGGGGAATTAGGTTTAATTTGGATCGATGCTCACACCGATTTGGCAAGAATAGTAGGGTATGACTATGGACATACATTACCGCTCGGGAACCTACTGGGAGAAGGAGATGAAGAGTTCGCAAAACATGTGAATATCCCTCTTAGACCTGAACATGTCTTTATCGCGGGACTAAATTCTCCTACTGAACAAGATGTTGAAATCATTCAAAGACTGGGTATTAAAACTGCCGGAACCCAAGAGTTAATGAACAGTACTGAATCTGTAAAAGAGTGGATTAATGAATACGGCATTAAGCATCTGGCTATTCACCTTGATTTAGATGTGCTTGACCCGAAGGCATTTCGTTCGTTATTATTCGCCAACCCTGCAACGCCTTATGATTTTTCTGCCGCTGGAACCATGCAATTGCCTCAACTGCTTTATTTGATTCAAGAACTATCTGAAGAGACCGATGTCGTTGGATTAGGTATAACGGAGCATATGCCGTGGGATGCTATTAATTTGAAGAATCTGCTTGGAGAAATACCAATTCTAAATAAATGAAGTCATTAAAGAGGAACGCTTGCTCCTTAACGGGAGCGGGCGTTCCACTTTGTCGTTCCACGTGTTGCAAAGCGCTAGCTTTTACTGCCGTTTCAATAGATCCAGTAATTGAACAAGATTTGCACGGTCTCCGCTATTGTCGTGATGACATATATTAGATTCCTCTACTGATAGAGGCTTGAAGTGTCTGCTAAGTTATAAGAAAGCGTATTGGTCTGAACAGCGTGGTAGGTCACCTTAAAATCCAGCGGCATCAATCCGGCAAGCGACATATTCGTATGCGAGAAGACGAAATCGCCGGTCGCCAAGTTTACCGGATCGAAATCTTCCGCGAGCGGATGTCCTTCCTTGTTCGCGTACGCTTCCTCGATACGCTCGATGTCCGTATTGTCGATATTGCCGGCCGATTGCGGCTGCGAAATAAGCACGACCGCATCTTTATCCAGCTGGCCGTCTTCGCAGCGTTTGAGCTCTTGGTCGTTGAATTGAGCAATTTTGACAACGTTCGCCGCGTAATACAACGCCGCGATGTGCGCCCAGTTTACGCCCCAGATGTTCGCTTTGTATTTCAGCACTTCGAGCAATTCTGAATAACCAGACGTCTTGCCGTCTAACGGACGCTTCGTCATAGCCCGAATATGCGCGAGTTGATATAGGGGCAGCTCCACTTCCACTTCCCACTCGCCTACATAATCCTCCGGTGCGCTGCTCGCCGGAAATTCCGGGAAGTAGTTGCTGACGGAAATGTCCCGGGACCACGTACGCTGCCTGTTGACGGGCACATTTTCTTAAGAAACATGGTGTTTCCTTACGGGAATTATCCCGGCTTAGCGACTTCCACCACGCAACTTTAAGCGAACTCGATTAGCTTAGGCCGCATTGAAAGAATTGCGGATGCTTTCGATATCAGGGACATACGTGAAATTATCGATCTATACGTTTCTCACGGTAAGCTTGTTTGGATTCAGTCGCCCGATTCATTCGGCACTGGGTGGGGGTAAAAACAACGACCCTCACGCGCGTAAGTGAGACCGCTATTGAAATCATACCCTAATCCGGTGTAGCCGAAAAGATTATCCGGGCCCGGCCAGTTCGGGTCGAATTTCTTCGTGTCGAGCGGGATGCCGAATTCGTCGTAATGGTAGCGCGACGACATGCGTCCGTCTTGCTCGATCAAGCCGAGCGTGCTGCCGAGTGCGTCGGTCAAGTACCACAGCGTTTTCGGGGTGACGCCCTCTCCCGCGCCGCCCGCACCCGGGGTCGGTTCCCAACCGTTGTCCGGGTCATACGCCGGGAGGTACGTATACGAGACGCGATCTCCGCCTGCGCCGTAGACGAACGTTTCTTTCCACTTCGTCGGGTCCGCTTAGGTGATTTGAATCGGTTCCGGAAGCGCCATGCTCACGTCGTTCGTGTAATGGAACTCCCAGTGCTTCTTCTTGTATTGCAGCTCCCAACCGTCGCGCGGTCCAAACGGGTGGTCCGTCGGATATTCTCCGTTAACTGGATCGCATTTCTTCGCGAGCCCCGGAGGAACGAAGCCCGGTGGTACGACGTGGTCACACTTATCGCTCTTTCTACCGTTGCCGTTGCCGTTCCCATTTCCGTTACCATTGCCATTGCCGTTTCCTTTTCCGTTGCCGCGTCCGTTCGGTCCATGCTTCACGTCGACGATCATGGACACGCGGTTTCCGTCGCCGTCGTACGCATAACGGGTGATGTCCCCGACATCGTTGATGTGCTGCGTCAGCCGGTTCGCGCCGTTCCACGTATATTGCTCAAGAACCTCAGGTACCGCCGGCTCGGACATCAATGCGAATGCCAACGGATCGTACACGTCCGTATACACCGCAGGCGCCACCGCTTCATCGTACACGGAAGCCGCGACCGTCAATGTCGGATCCGCTTGTCCGAGCACCCCGATCACCTGCAGCACGTTGCCTCGTAAATCATAGGTATAGTCTTTGTAGTCGAGGCCGTTTTGCCAGTGGATCAATTGGTCGCCCGCGTTGTACGTGTACTCTTCCAAGTCGAGCAAGTCGCCCCACACCGTCGACTTCGCCAAACGGTTGCCGACTTTGTCGTACGTGTAGTTCGTCGTGATGAGCGACGCCGGGTCGCCGAAGTTGTATTTGTTCACCGTGACGAGCTGGTTGAGCGCTCAAATTGGATTCGTGTACCTCGATCTGTGCGTTTGCCTCCAGCTTCCTTCGGATTCCGCCTCACAGCGGACACCCTTGCTCTTGGCTAATGGTAGGCGCTTGCCAGCCCCCATTCCGGACTTTCACCGTAGAGATAACGCCCATGCTGGGCGTACAAGAAAACCACAATGCGATGGTCAATCACATTGTGGTTTAGTTTTTCTACCTCTAATCTAATCTGCTCGAAATTCCTGCCATAATGTCAATTTCAAATTTCTCTTCAGGTATGCCCAATTCTCTAGTAGTGTACAGAATATACCGAGATGAAGTCCCCGCTGGTTCGAGCACCACCCAGTTATTAACCTTTTTAACCCCAAGTCCTGCAATCTTGCGTGTTTGAATATCAACCGGGATGTACTTCTCCTCTCCCGAGCCAACATCCTTTAGATAAAGTTGAGCACGACTGTTTCTTTGGAACAAGTTAATTAATTCGATTCGATATTCATACTTCCCATCCTCGGTAATCTTTAATGTATCACTGGCGATTTTTTCCTTCATCCAACCATGTGAATTGACACTGTGAATTAAGGAGGCGGAAAGCAACGTTAGTAGTAACAGTCCAGAAAAGAAACCTACATAAACTGCTGAGCTTGTCGGAGTCCAACCTTTTACCGATAATATAGTATACAAAATGGCTAATACAAGAACTGGGACACCAGCACCAATTAATATAGTTGTGCCTATAATATCCATCATCCGTTGAAAATATGCGGTGGAACCTACAAAAAACCATATAAGTGATGAGATGCTAAAAAGTATTAGCACTACCGTTAGTAACCGTAACCACAAGTGCATACCCGCCCCCCCTTTGCTTATAGTACCATTCTGCTATTATTTCTTTAATACTGGTTCAATATAATTTTCCCAGATATCAATATTGCTGTGCATGTTTGAATGAGCTCCAATTCTTGTTCCCGTCTCGGCATCTTTAGCACGTACGTTATCTGCGTTCTTAAATTTTCGGGTAAAAGTATATCCCAGTAACCACCATCTACCTCCCAAGTCGCTTTGTACGATATCCCTATTATTATACACATTAATATGTTGCCCAACCTCGGTTTCTAGTTGATACTCCCTCACTGGAGTTGCGATGGTTATTAAAGTATCCACTTCCAAACCTTTTTCCTCCAGTAGATTTGCCAACATTATAGCCACATTCCCTCCATGACTATGACCTACCAATCTAATGGGTTCATCCGGGTTTTCCTTATGCCACTCATATACCTTCGTTGCAAAATACTCCGCCGCCTCCGAACGAGCACCTTTAGAATTACCACCGGACCAATTTAATTTCTCACTTGACTCTTGAAATAAGTCCTCAACATAATCAACAAAATCATCGGTCCAAGTATCTCCATCTGAGAATGTACCATGAATCAGCCAAACTTTATGTCCGCTAGGGTCGGTAAAAATTATTGGATTATTATGAACATAAGCATAACCATTCTGACTCTGCGGACTCCAAATATCCCCCTTATACGAATCCTCACTCACAAACCGCCCGATTTCCGGCTGGTAGTAGCGAGCGCGCGCATAGGTGAGACCACTATTGAAATCATACCCTAATCCGGTGTAGCCGAAAAGATTGTCCGGTCCCGGCCAGTTCGGGTCGAATTTCTTCGCGTCGAGCGGGATGCCGAATTCGTCGTAATGGTAACGAGACGACATGCGGCCGTCTTGCTCGATCAAGCCGAGCGTGCTGCCCAACGCGTCGGTCAAGTACCACAGCGTCTTCGGGGTAACACCCGGTTCCGCTCCGCCGTCTCCCGGGGTCGGTTCCCAACCGTTGTCGGGGTCGTACGCCGGAAGGTACGTGTACGAGACGCGTTCCCCGCCTGCGCCGTAGACGAACGTTTCTTTCCACTTCGTCGGGTCCGCTTCGGTGATTTGGATCGGCTCCGGCAGTGCCATGCTCACATCGTTCGTGTAATGGAACTCCCAGTGCTTCTTCTTATGCTGCAACTCCCAGCCGTCGCGTGGTCCGAACGGATGGTCCGTCGGATATTCCCCGTTGACCGGATCGCATTTCTTCGCAAGCCCCGGCGGCACAAAGCCCGGCGGTACGACGTGGTCGCACTCGCTCTTGTTTCCGTTTCCGTTGGCATTACCATTACCATTTCCGTTACCATTGCCGTTTCCTTTTCCGTTGCCGCGTCCGTTCGGGCCATGCTTTACGTCCACGATCATCGACACGCGGTTTCCGTCGCCGTCGTACGCGTAACGGGTGATGTCCCCGATATCGTTGATGTGCTGTGTCAGACGATTTGCGCCGTTCCACGTATATTCCTCGAGCACTTCCGGAACTCCCGGTTCGGACATCAGCATTTCGGCCAGCGGATCATACACATCCGTATACACCGAAGGCGTCACCGATTCGTCGTACACGGAGGCCGCTACCGTCAGTGTCGGATCGGCTTGTCCGAGCACCCCGATCACTTGCAGCACGTTGCCTCTTAAATCGTAGGTATAATCTTTATAGTCGAGGCCGTTTTGCCAGTGGATCAATTGGTCGCCCGCGTTGTACGTGTACTCTTCCCGATCGACCAGGTCGCCCCACGCGGTGGACTTCGCCAAGCGGTTGCCGACTTTGTCGTACGTGTAGTTCGTCGTAATGAGCGACCCCGGATCGCCGTGGTTGTATTTGTTTGCGGTGACAAGCTGGTTGAGCGCGTCGTACGCATATTCGGACACGACACGGCTTTCCGCGTTGTCGTCCTCGTCGCCGCCGCCTTCGATGCGCTCCATGTTCGTGCGGTTGCCGACCGGGTCGTATGCGTAGATGAGCTGCTCTACCGCGTGACCGTACTGATTCTTATGCGTCAACTCAAGCAGCTGGCCGAGCGCGTCGTAGCGGTACGTGCTGACTGCGCCTGTCGGGAGCGATTTCTCCGTCAGCAGCCCGCGCGCATCGTACGTATATGACGTGCGGCGGCCGGAGCCGTCGATGACGCCGACGATGCGGTCCAGCAGGTCGACGTCGTACGTGACGACGCTGCCGTCCGGATACGCCATGCTCTTGCGCTGCCCGTTCTCGGTCCACGAGTAGCCGATCGTCTGGCCGCGCGAATCGGTCACGCTCGTCAATCGCGACAATGCGTCATATGCATAGGTCGTCGTACCCGTGGAGTCGGTCATCGATGTGCGTCGGCCGAGTTTGTCGTACGTGTACGAAACCGAAGCGCCGTCGTGGTACGCAATGCCGGTCAACCGGTTCGCCAAATCGTAGTTGTATGCCGTGGCGGTCTGATCCGGATGCGTCACGGATGTAACGTTGCCCATGCCGTCGTACAGCATTTCGGTCACTTTGCCGAGCGGATCGATTTGCGACTTTAAGCGGCTGAGCAAGTCGTATTCGTACTCCGTTACCCGGCCTTCCGCGTCCGTCTTCGTCCGCAAGTTGCCGACCGCGTCATACGTGTACCTCGTTGCGTCGCCTTTCGCGTTGATGACCGCTTCCAGACGGCCTAACGCGTCGTAGTCGTAGACCGTTATCTGTCCCTTCGCATCCTTCACGCTAGTAATGCGGTCCATCTCGTCATAGCCGAATTCGGTGACGGCGCCCGATGCGTCGGTAATCGTCTTCACGCGTCCGATCTCATCGTACGTATACGTCGTCGGCGATCCGGACTCATCGCGCGACACTTTCACCCGGCCGAGCTCGTCGCGCTCCATCGCCGTTCGATTGCCGAGCGGGTCGACGGTCGCCACGAGCAAGCCGCGGTCGTCGTACTCCATCGCCCAGATCGCACCGTTTGGCTTCTTCACGCTTGTCAGACGGCCCGCCCTGTCGTAGCCGTACTCCGTCGCTTGGCCGAGCGCGTCGATCACCTTCGCGAGGCGGCCGACAGCGTCGTAATGGTAAGAGGTGATCGAGCCGTAATGATCCTTCTCGGTCGTTAATCGTCCGAGCGCATCGTATCCGTACTGGGTTACCCTGCCTTCCGGATCGGTCAATTTGACCGGCAAGTTGCGGGCATCGTACTCGATCGTCGTGCGGCCCTGGCGCGGATCCACGACGGCCGTCACGTTGCGGTTGCCGTCATACTCGTAGTCGGTCACATTGCCTTCGGCGTCACGGACCCAATCCACACGATCGGCAGCGTCGTAGTGAAGTTCCGTCACCGCGCCGTTCGGCTCGATGATCTTGGTCCGATTGCCGACGGCATCATACTCAAACTGAGTCACTTTGCCGTCCGGATCCGTCACCGTCTTCAACCGGTCGAATGTGTCGTATGTGTACTCGTATGCCTCGCTCCCACGGTTTTCGACATGTTTCAAGTTGCTGTTCTTGTCATAATCGAACGTATCCTTGTAGCCTAGCGGATTCAGACGCTCCTTCACCCGGTCACGCGGATCGTAGGCAATCTTCGTCCGGTGGCCGAGCGCATCGACGATCTCGGTGACGCGATGCAGCGGATCGCGCACCAGCTCCTGTGTGAACCCTTCCGGGTCGGTGATGAAACGCACGAATCCGTCGTCGTCGTTCGTCAGCACGGTGCGTTCCCCTTCGGCGTTCACCATCGCCGTCGGCACGCCGCGCGCGTCGCGCTCGATCGTCGACACGCCTCCAAGCGCATCGGTGACGGAGATCAGGTTCCCTCTTCCGTCATAACCGAACAACGTCCTATTGCCTAAAGCGTCGGTCACTTCCGTCGGCTTGCCGAAGCCGTTATACAGCATCGTCGTCGTGGTACCCAACGGATCGATCTGCTGCAGCATATTGCCCAATTCATCGTATACAAACTCCCACGTCTCGCCGTTGCGGTCCGTGTAATGCGTCATGTTGTCGTTCGAGTCATAGACGAATCTTTCCGAGGTGCCGTCCGGATGATGAATGGCCGTCCGGCGCTGGCGGTCGTCGAACTCGTACGTCGTCCTTCGGCCTAACGCGTCGATCGTCACCGTCTTCTTCTCTTCCGGATAGTAGACGATATCGCCCCATTCGCCGCCCAAGTCCCGCTGCCTGACGACACGGTCTTGATTGTCGTATTCGTTGATCAGCTTCGCCGTTTGCTCCGGATTGATCATTCCGGTCATCCGGTGCAATTCATCGTACTCGAAGCCGATCTTCGCCCTGTCCGGCAGCACGATTCCCGTCAAATCGTTATTGACGGCATCGTATTCATAGATCACCTCGCGTCCGGATTGATCCGCAAGACGAATCAGCTTCCCGTTCGCACCATATGTAAAATCCAACGAAGCGCCTTCCGCTTCGATGCGGTCCAACACCGATCCTACATAGTAAAATTGAGCGCCGTTCCCGTTCGCATCCTCCATCCGGTACAATGTTCCGTCTTCCCGGAACACCATGCGGGACTGATCCTTGCGGGTCAGCGTAAACATGCCGTTCGGCTCTTGAACAAGCGTATCGTACACGCCCGGAGGGGTGTGGAATTGACCGTTCCCCGCCGACTCATACACCAAGCTCGCTCCGGACGGCGTGACCAATACTTGCGTATTTTCCCGGGGATAAAGATGCCAATCCAACGAGTGGTGCCAGCCGACGCCGAGAATGCCGTCATATTTGTCGCGGCTGTGGTAGGTCACCTTAAAATCCAGCGGCATCAATCCGGCAAGCGACATATTCGTATGCGAGAAGACGAAGTCGCCGGTCGCCAAATTTACCGGATCGAAAGCCTCGACTAACGGATGTCCTTCCTTGTTCGCGTACGCTTCCTCAATTCGCTCGATATCCGTATTGTCGATATTGCCGGCCGATTGCGGCTGCGGAACAAGCACGACCGCATCTTTATCCAGGAAGCCCATGCAAATCTCGCCGTCTTCGCAATGCCTCAGCTCCTGGTTGTTGTATTGCGCGATTTTGACAACGTTCGCCGCGATGCCTGCTTTCGAAACATCGTCATAATACAAAGCGGCGATGTGCGCCCAGTTCACACCCCAAATATTCGCTTTGTATTTGAGCACTTCGAGCACTTCCGAATAACCGGACGTCTTGCCGTCGAACGGACGCTTCGTCACGGCGCGAATATGCGCGATTTCGTAGAGGGGCAGCTCCACCTCCACTTGCCATTCGCCCACATAATCCTCCGGGTCGCTGGACGCCGGAAATTCCGGGAAGTAGCCGCTTACGGAAATGTCTTGGGACCACGTACGCTGCTTGATGACAGGCACATTTTCCGCGATCTTTATAATTTCCGGTTTCACGACCTTCCGGTTCGTACCTTCTTTCACCGTCACCCACATTTCAAGCGTCACCAACGTATCGGTTTCCGCCAATCCGCGAATGACATGCTTCTCACTGCGCAGCTCCGGGTCGGGAACGATCTCCACTCCAATCGGCGCAGGCGGCGCAGGATTTCTCACCGTGAACGGCTCCGAACCGAAAAACTGCGTGAAATCCGTCGGCGTGACGCAAGCTTCATAGCTTCCTTCCGGAGCCGGCTGACCGTTCAGCTTTCCGTCCCAGCGGTATGTATGACTTTCAATGACGGAATAGCTGGCGCCCGAAACGAGCGTCTGCTCGCCGCAGATGGAAATGTCCGTCGGATGGCTCGTCTGGCCTTCTCCGGGATTATCGTAGCTGAAAGTAATATCGAGCGGTTGTCCGTAAACGGTCATAATTTCATCCGGGTCCACGTCCACCGATGTCGCGGCTTTCGCCTTCGGCGCGTCGCCCGGGTACAGCGGAATGCCGCTGACCGCGATCAACACCGCCAATACGGATGCGATGATCGAATTTCTTTTGCGCCGCAGCGCATTAAACAAACGACTCATAAGTCCGGTTCCTCCCCATTATTCGTTCGCTACGAGCGGCAGCAGCCGGTACACGACCGTCGCCGCTTCCGCGCGGGTCGTCGTCTTTAACGGCATCACTTGGCCGTCGCTGCCCTTCAACAAGCCGAGCTTTACGACGGCCGCGACATTCGCCTTCGCCCAGCCGCTGATCGTTGCCGCGTCTTTAAACTTCAAGAGGCCTTCCGTCTCTTCCAGCTGCAATACCGGCGCCTTCGCGCCCATCGCGCGGACGATCATGGCGCTCATCTGTTCCCTCGTCACCGGCGCATCGGGATGGAACGAACCGCCGTCACCCTGCACCCAGCCCGCTTTCGCCGCCGCTTCGACGACGCCGAACGCCCAATGATTCCGACCCACATCGGCAAAATGTCCCTCATTCCCCGAAGACACCGCCTGCAAACCGAAAATTCCGGCAAGGAGCTTCACGAATTGAGCCCTCGTCACTTGCGTGTCCGGACGGTACGTTCCGTCCTCGAAGCCGTTGACGATGTTCTTCGCCGCAAGCACTTCGACGGCGTCTTTCGCCCAGTGCGCGGACAAATCCTTGAACGAAGCGTTTCGCTGCGCAACCGCGACGGTCCCCTCTTGTTTCGTCCAAACCGCCGTTGCCGCAGAAGCCGCAGCATCGGCCGTTCCGCCCAAGTACGTCCACTGCTCGCCATTTTGCAAAAACAGTCCCGTTTTCTCATGGTCCAATCCGGTCATACCGCTGCTCGCATATGCAAGAGTCATCTTCGCAGCCGCGGCAAACGGCCTGCTCGACGTGACCGTCCATGCGTCGCTCTTCGGAACGAAGCCTTCCGCCGCCGATTTCGAAACGCTCTCGCGCTTTACGGTAATGTCCGCTGTTTGATCGAAAGCGCCGGCCGGAATGATGAGCTTGAATGCCCCGTCAGCGGATTCCACCGTTCCGCCTTCCGCACCGATCTTGCGTGTGATCGAATCGACCGATATGACCGGTTGCGGCGAAGTGTCTTGCTTGGAGCCGGTCGCCGTATTCGCCGGAACAACGGTCAGTACCGTCAATCGTCCGTCGGCGGCCTTCGTGATCATTTTGTCGTTCTCCATCTTGAGGAAGGTTTGATCGGTTGTGCCGTGGGTCGCCTGGAACGTTTCGTTCGTCTTCAAATCCGCGGCCATAATTTGCGCGACGCCGTTCACATCCTCCACCCACGCGACCACATTGTCGCCTGCCGCCATGATCGGGAATTCTCTATCTTTCTTTGAGGGTTGGGTAAGCTGTACGGGCTCGGCTCCAGGAGTGTTGATTTTCATCGCCATATAGTGCGTCAAGCCGTCGAAGTTTCTGATTTTCCATATGACCGTGTTGCCTTGGAATGCGAATCCTGCGATATAATTGCCGCGCTCTGCTTCATACAGCACGGTATCCGCCTTTGTGCCCAAATCCAACATATTGAGGCCGTCTTTCCCCGCTTGCTTGTATACGACGAGCCCGTTTGATACGATCGGGTAGCGCCCTTGGCCGAGCAGCTCGGTCGCATCTTTGTCCGAGTCGTAGAGATACATATCTCCCCGTGTGTCGCGGTTGTACCAGGCGATAAACTTGCCGTCCGTGGACGGGTTCACGTGCTGAGCCGGAGACCAGCTGATCACTTTCTCTTTGTTCGTTGCGAGATTGTAAAGGATGATATGGCGAGCCGCCGGCTGCGCTTTCGCGTCGATCTCCCGCTTGTCTTCCCATACGATCAGATCCCCATGGAAAGCGATCGTGTCTTTGAAAGAGGCGACCGTCGTCAACTGGCGTTTCTCTTTGGAAGTGATGTTTGCATGAAAGATATGTTGGTTTGCAATCCATGCCGCTTGATTCCCGAATACGGTCGATTTCGCCGGCAGCACGAAACCGGTTGAATCTGCGTCGACGTCATAGCTTGCGGCGATCGCCGGGTTTGCCGGAACTGCGAGCAGGAGTGCCGCGATTAATAGTAGAGCTCTAGTACATTTTTTCATTCGATTTCCTCTCCCTATTTGGAAAAATAAAAACTCCCGAAAGCCTGTTTCGAGGCGCCCGGGAGCAATGTGCATGCGAAAATGTTTTCGCGATCCAAGAGCAACCTGGCGATCATCGTTCCGGAGTTCAAAATCCGGTTCGGAAGACCCATGGCTTTGCGTCATCGCCTTTCGGCGATTTTGCCTTTGATTCTATGAACCTATGAAATTAGTACTACTATTTGGCTAGGTCTCATTATAATGGGAAAAGATGTCGGATTCAATCGAAAAATACATTATTAAGGCGAAAACTGCTTTAGACGACGTATATTTCCGCCGATAATACAAATATCGATGACATGCGGAAGGGGTATCGTTATGATGCGAAGTATAAACCCGTGGATATCCATTTGGACGAGACCGTGCGAAACGATGAAGGCTATGCTGGAGAGAGGGGAGTCGGCTGCCGCGTTCTGGCTGATGATTGCCGGAACGTTCATCAACACGTTGGATCGCGCGGCCGGCAGAAGCGCGGGTGACGGTATGGGGTTTGTCAGCATTCTTATTATTGCCGGAGTCACGGCTATAGTCGGAGGATTGATCGGGTATTATGTCGCGGGAGCGGTGCTCACATGGTCCGGCCGGAGGCTTGGCGGCGAAGGAAGCTACCGGGATGTCCGCCTGGCAATTGCATATTCGAAATACCGCTCATTTACACGTACATCACTTGGATTCCATCGCTGATCTTATTCCGGGAAGAAAACTTCACGAGCGCAACGCCGATGATCGACGCCAACCCGGCGTTGTTGTGGTTGTTCCTTGCGATTACCGCTATTGAGGTCGTTGTCGCGGTATGGTCCGTGGTCATTCTTCTAAAATGCCTCGCCGAAGCCCACCGATTTTCCGCCTGGAAGGCGCTGACCTGCTATTGCTGCCGGTCATTATCGTTGTGCTGCTGTTAGCCGCCGTGTTCGTCTTGTTCACGCTGCTGAGTTTGTAGCTAACGGAAGCGAATGTCCGCTAGAGGTTAGCGGACATTCGCTTCCGTTAACTGCGTTTCCGACCTGCATCGAGCAAGCCCGCCGGCAGCGGCATACGCCGCAACGCGGCCTAAATCACTTCACCGCGCCTTCGGTCAAGCCGGCGATAAACTGCTTGCTGAACATGAGGAAAGCGGCCAAAATCGGCAGCGTCGCCAACACGGTACCCGCCAAAATCATCGCATAATCCGTGTAGTATGCGCCGTTCAAATTTTTCAGCGCGATCTGCACCGTATGAACGCTGCGGTCCTTCAACACAACGAGCGGCCACAGAAAGTCGTTCCACGTTCCCATGAACGTGATGATGCCAAGTGTCGCGAGCGCCGGACGAATCGAAGGAATCGTAACGTTCCAATACAGCCGGAGATTCGAACAGCCGTCGATTCTTCCCGCTTCCAGCAAATCGTTCGGAATGGTGGCGGAAATATATTGCCTCATCCAAAATACGCCGAACGCGTTCACCATGCCCGGGATGATGACCGCCCTCAACGAATCGACCCATCCCAGCTTGCTGACGATCATGTATGAGGGGATTAACCCTAACTGTGAAGGCACCATCATCGTTCCCAGAAGAAATACGAACAACACGCGGCGGCCGGCAAATTGCAGCTTCGCGAAAGCGAAGCCGGCCAACGAGCTGAAGAACAACACCGACAATGTTACCGCGCCGGACACCAACGCCGAATTCCAGATGGACCCCAAGAAATTGACGCTGTCGAACACCTTTTGCAAATTGGCAAAAAATTGCGTTCCCGGAGTTAAGGAAGGCGGAAACTTGTTAATCGCGGCCGTTGTGTTCGAGCCGATCACGAACATCCAGTAGAAAGGAAACACCGACAACAACGTAATTACAACCAAGAAGGTATAAAGCGATACCCGGCCGATGCCGACCCTCACACTCATTCTCCTTCACCCCTTGCTATATACTTGCGGTCGCGGACAACCTTCGGTTGCCTGTTAGTCCGCGGATTGTAACTTTTTCGTTAAGAACAAGTTCACTGCCGAGAAGGCAACGATAATGAAGAACAGAACCCATGCGACGGCTGCGGCGTACCCAAACGATTGACGCGTGAAGGCTTCCTCGTAAATGAGCTGGGTGATCGTCAATCCTTGTCCCTGAGAGCCTCCTCCGGCGCCGGAGAAAATCATCGGTTCCGTGAAAATTTGCATGCCTCCGATGGTGGACAAGATGACGGTGAAAATGATGACGGGACGAATCATCGGGATGGTAATGTAGAAAAACTGCTGCGTCTTCGATGCGCCGTCAATCGTCGCGGCTTCGTACAAGTCGTTCGGAATACTCTGCAAACCGGCCAAATAAATAATTGCGTTATATCCCGTCCATCTCCACATGACCATAGAGGAAATGGCTATATGCGTACCTATGACCGAGCTCTTGAAATCGTACGGCTCAAATCCGAGCACCGTTAACAAATAGTTCAACAATCCGTAATGCTGACCGAAGATCGCTCCGAAAATAACGGCTACCGCCACTATGGAAGTGATGTTCGGCATAAACACCGCCACTCGGAAGAAGTCTTTGCCTTTCAGAAAAGCTTGGTTTAAGAAGAAAGCCAAAACCAGCGCCATGAACAGTTGCGGAATGGTGGATATAAACCAGATGCTGAATGTGTTATAGAGCGATTTCCAAAAATACGGGTCTTCCATTAAAAATTGATAATTATCGAAGCCGATGAATTGTTTGTTGCCGACGATATTCCACTTGTGAAGCGACACCCACGCCGTGAAGATGATCGGGTACACGCCGAAAATTCCGAATAAAATAAAGAAGGGAGAGATATAAAGATAAGCGGAAACATGGTCCCGCACGCCTTGGTTCCATCTCATCGCCGTTCCTCCAATCGCACGAAAGTTGCGAAAAGGGAAGGCTGATGCGTCACACCAGCCTTCGCGTCTCTTATTTGCGGGACAATTGCCGTTCAATGTCTTGATACGCTTGATTCCAGCTGTCTTCAGCGGACTGCTGCTTGTCTTCAACCCTGGCGATCGCTTGATTCAAAGCGTCCTCCACCAACTGAGAGTCCGGACCCTCGTAAACCGGCTTCACCAGCTTTGCTGCTTCCGCATAAATTTTGCCTGCCGGAGCGTTGGAGAAGTATTCGTCTTTATAGTCTTGAATTTCAGGAGATTCGAACAGCTCCGGCGTCGACGGGAAGTTGCTGTTTTTCTTGAACGTGACCAATTGCTGTTCCGGCGACAAGAGCCACTTGATGAGCTCGTACGTCTCTTTCGGATGCTTGGACTGCTTCGGAATCGTCAAGAACGAGCCGCCCCAGTTGCCCGAGCCTTCAGGCATCAGCGTCAAATTCCATTTGCCTTTCGCGTCCGGCGCGTTCGTCTTCATGAATCCGCCCATCCAAGCAGGAGCCAGCTCGACCGCGAAATCGCCGTTCGTCATACCTGTGCCCCATTCGCTCGACCAGGCGTCGATATTGGCCGTAATGTTTGCTTCAATCGCTTTGTTCGCGTATTCCCAAGCTTTCTTCACCTGCGGGTTTTCTTTGGAGATGAACGTGCCGTCCTGTTCGAAGTGCTTCTTGTCGCCTTGGCCGACCATGACGGTCAACAAGCTTGCGGCATTGTCGATCATCGCGACTCCCGCGTTCTGGCGAACCTTCTTTCCCGCCTCAATGAAGTCGTCCCACGTCTTGATTACATTGCTTACTTCCGCCGGATCCGTCGGAAGACCGGCCTTCTCAAATACGTCCGTACGGTAAGCCATCGCCATCGGGCCAATGTCCGTAGGTATGCCTAGGAGAACATTTTTGTCCCCGGTTAACGCTTGTTCCCATTTCCATTCGATGTAATCGTCTTTGATTTCATCCGCGCCAAGCTCCAACAGGTTGGTGAAATGTTCCGGATTTGCTTTGAATTTTTCGATGACCTTCACTTCTACGGCGGAGATATCGGGGGCGCCGCTGCCGGAAGCCAATGCCGTCTGCAGGTTGTTATGAACGTCGGCGAACGGTGAGAGCTGAATATCGACTTCGAGATTGTTGCTCGCCGCATATTCCTTGATTTGGTCTTCAATGCCCATTCCCGGCCACAACCATATGGTCAGCTTTACTTTCTCCGGGCTTCCGCCGCCGCTGCCGGCGTTTCCGCCGCTTCCGCCGCTTCCGCTATTACCGCCGCCGCAAGCAGCGACTGAGAACGCCAGCATCAAGCCCATCAACAAGATTCCGATACGTTTGACCATGATCATTTCCCCCTATTTCAATATGTTTGCGCTTACAATAAAGCGCTTACAAGAAGTATATAAAACCGGGGGAAATATTCGTATGTGACTATTCTTGTATTTTTTGCACCTATTTCAGATGTTCGTCTCCTAAGGAGCAATAGGACTCGCGATACTCATACGGGGTCATTCCTTCCACTGCTTTAAATAACCGGCTGAAGTAGGCTTGATCCGTATAGCCGGCCTTTTCGCAAATTTCATATATTTTCAAGTTCGTTTCCCGCAGCAATTGCTTCGCCGCTTCCAGCCGGTAATTGGTTAGGTGCTGAGTGAAAGTAAGCCCCGTTTCCGATTTAAACAGTCCGCTGAGATAATTCGGATTGACGAAATATTTTTCGGCAATCGACGCAAGCGTCAGTTCGGGCGATGCATATTGCTCGGCGATCCATTCCAGCGACGACCGGATCAGCCTATGCGTCGAATCGGACGGCTTCGATTTGTCGATTCCGTCTTGGACTTTCCGTTGGGTAAGGTAATGCTTAACCCTCTCCACCGTCTGCATGAGGCTCTCCTTGGATATCGGTTTAAGCAAATAATCGAACACGCCTTGCCTGATCGCGGCGACGGCGTAATCGAATTCGGCGTAACCGGTAAGCAGGACTGCGACGGTAGATGGGTGATTCACGCTAATGTTGGAAGCCAATTCGAGTCCGTCCATACCGGGCATGCGAATATCCGTGATCACCAAATCGATGTTTTTGCGCTGCAAAATTTTGATGGCTCCTTCGCCGTCTTCCGCTTCTTCAACCTCGCAGCTTGCATACTGGGAACGAATGAGCCGCGCCATGGATGAAAGCACGAACGGTTCGTCATCGACAACCAAAATATTCATCGCGTTACTCCCCTCTAGAAGCAGATTAGTCGAAGCTTGGAGCGCCGTACTTATTTAAGTCCCTCATAATTTGTTTCATCGTGTCGTCCCACGCTTGTTCCGGATCGGCTTGTCTTCTCTCGACCTTCAGAAGCGCTTGCTCCATTGCCGTCTGAACCATGGAGATGTTCGGATTTAGTCCGGCCGGTTTCACCATCTTGGCCGCTTCGGCATAAATTTTCCCCGCGGGCGCTTCGCTGAAATAAGAGTCGGATTGTTTGCCGATCAATTCATGCTCGTAAACGGCGGGACTCGACGGGAAGTTGCCGTTCTTCTCGAATACCGCCAGCTGCTGCTCCGGATCGGTCAACCACTTGATCAACCGGTATGCTTCCTCCGGATGCGCTCCCTCCTTCGGTATTGTCAAGAACGATCCTCCCCAATTTCCGCCTCCGCCAGGCATATAAGAGATATCCCATGCTCCGGCGGCCTCCGGCGCATTCTTCTTTATGAACCCTGTCATCCAGGCAGGGGACAATACTACTGCGAAATCCCCGTTGTTCAACCCGGTCCCCCACTCCGGCGTATACGTTTGTATCCCCGCGGAAAGGCCGCGCATTGATGCGTCAACCGCATAGTCCCATGCGCGCTTGACGTTCGGATTCGACTCGGCGATAAATTCCCCCGTAACCGAATCGAAATATTGAATCTCCGACTGCTCGATTATGGCGCGGTAAAGCGTGACGATGTTATCGAACATCGGTTTGCCTGTTTTCTTGAGTATTCGTTCTCCCGCAAAGATCAAATCGTCCCACTCGGATAATTTTGCCGCCACTTCGTCCCGGTCTGCGGGCAAACCCGCCTCCCGAAACAATTCGGTCCGGTATACCATCGCGATCGGACCGATATCCGTAGGCAGCCCGAAGATGAACGTTCCGTCTTTGCTTTGCGCCTGCTGCCAATTCCAGTCCAAGTACCGCGTATTCAATTCGCCCGCGCCGAAATCTGCCAGATTGTGAAAAAAGTCCGGAAACGATTTGAACCGCTCGATATAACTGATTTCGATAAGGCAAATATCCGGCGCACCGATCCCTGCTGCGAAGGCGGTTTGCAGGTTGAAATGCACGTCCTCGTAAATCATCGATTGAATAGCGATACGCAGCTCCGGATGCCGCTTCTCGTACTCCTTGATTAACGGTTCCAAGCCGGTTCCCGGCCAAAGCCACACCGTGAGTTCTGTCCGCGAAGACGCCTGCTCGGTATCTTTTTCGGGCTTCAGAGCACTCTCCGCGCACCCTGACAATGACAATATCAAGACGGCAACAAGAAGAATCACTCTTTTCATTTTCCGCATCATTGCTGCGCACCTCCCGTTGTCGCCGGAATAACGATTTCTACCCTCAGTCCGCCGATTTGGCTGTTGGACAGCTTCAATCCGTATTCCCTGCCGTAGATCAATTTAATGCGATGATTCAAATTCGCAAGGCCCAGTCCTGTATGGACGGAGTTTTTCTCGTCGGCGCCGCTTCGAAAGTTCAGCACGTCGGCCATTTTGTCTTCCGGCATGCCTAACCCGTTATCCTCCACAACGAGCCGGATATTGCCGGTTTCCGCACGCGTTATTTCAACGCGCAGTATCCATTGGCGGTTTTTTACCGGCTCTAGACCGTGAGTGAACGCATTTTCGGCAAGCGGCTGAAGCATCATTTTCATCATCTTGTATTTCAACAGCTCCGGTTCGACATAGGTATCGAACTGCAGTTTATTTTTATATCGCTCCTTCTGTAAAAACATAAACCGCTCCAAATTGTGCAAATCTTCTTCGATCGTGACCATGTCCGAACCGGGCTGTACGCTGTACCTCAATAGATCGCTTAACGTGAGCACCATTTTCGCCACCCGGTCCTGGCCTTCGTTAATGAGCGACCAATAAATCGTGTTGAGCGTGTTATATAGAAAATGCGGCCTGAATTGCGCCTTTAGAGCGACGAGCTGCGCCTGCTTTTCGCTGATTTGTAAATCCGACATATCTTTGATCGTCTTGTTCAAATTAAGAATCATGCTGTTAAAACTCTCATAGAGAGAGGCGACCTCCCTGTTCATC
The DNA here is from genome assembly GCF_016482785.1 of Paenibacillus alkalitolerans. Classification (GTDB taxonomy): domain Bacteria; phylum Bacillota; class Bacilli; order Paenibacillales; family YIM-B00363; genus Paenibacillus_AE; species Paenibacillus_AE alkalitolerans. The sequence goes on from NZ_JAEMXM010000007.1 coordinate 92,499, forward strand.
ATCGTTCCCCGATAGGAAAAGAGCACGCCGCGTTCCACCTTGGCCAGCATTCCCGATAAATATCGAATCGGACGTGCGGTCGACCATGAGAAGAAGACGATTAACAACAAAGCGGCGGCCAAACCGAACAGCGCGATGAAGAAGCTGCTCTGCTGAATCTTCTGTAAATCCCGCGTCACTTCGGACACCTCAATATATGACGCCGCCGTCCAGCCGCTGTAATCGGATACGGAATAAGACATATACGCGGGCTTGCCGTACCATTCGCCTTCGAGGACGCCGGCCTTCTTGCCAGTAAATTGATTGAGGAGATCCCTCTCTACGACGGTTCCTATTTCCTGCAGGTTGCTCGAATAAACGACTTGTCCGAGCTGGTCGATAATAAGAGTTTTACTTTTCGTCCCGTCTCCGGTCGTTTCACGCTGTTCGATCGTACGGGCCAGCTGTTCGAGCGGGATGACGAGGAACATATCGCCAAGCCGGTCCAAGCTTGACCAGTTGTTTATTTGGCGGGCGCCGATTACAGCGGGTATTTTGCCGCTTCTCCATGCGGTGCCCAACACCCACAACACGCGGCCGCGGTTATTCTCGATCTGCGGGTACCAGTTCAAATGTCTGATTTCTTCCGCCTTTCGCCAGTACATCACTATCGTGTTGCTGCCGGAATAAAACCCGCCGTGCAAATCCAGCACATGCACCGATAATTCCGATCCGATATATCTCGCTTTATTCGACAAGTATCTGTCGATCGTAACGGGGCTCTCAACCGTGCTCTTGCCCGATTTGATTTCCGACAAATATTGCTGCAGGGTGGGGCTGAACCCGACTCTTTGGGAAAACTTGTCGTATTCGCGGAGCAGAACATCGGTTTTGCCGCGCATCTGAACGACTGATTCCAGCATGTATTGAGTCGCTTTTTCGGATACGACCTGCGAAGAGTAGTGATATGAGAAAAAGCTCGTAACGGACATCACGACAATCAAAATACCGGAGAAACCTACTATTAGTTGAACGAGGATGGATGGTTTTTTTGCCATAGTCCGCTCCTTCCGCATAGGATGGTTATCAATGATTGGAAGCGCTTGCAATCGGTAAGAGCGTGACACAGCCTAACACTAATTTTACATCGGGAGTTGGCCACGGATGTAGTGGAAAAAGTTACCACTGCAATGACTCTGCAATCTGACGGACTCGTGCAATTGTGTAAAAAATGCCGCTATAATCATCCCGTTATCTAAAAGCAATGGTTAAAAGAAATAATCAGTACAGAAGAAAACGCCGCCCGGCCCGCTTTCGCGGATCGGACGGCGCTTAATGACTTGGAACGGCGGCCGCGGGCGCTACTCCCGCTGCATGCACAACAATTACTTCTGCATTACTTCGCTATTCACGGCAAGCTCGCCGTTCTTCTCGTCGATGACTACCGTATCGCCTTTCTTGATCGTGCCTCTCAGCAGCTCTTCCGACAGCCGATCCTCGATATGCTTCTGGATCGCGCGGCGCAGCGGACGCGCGCCGTACGCCGGGTCGAAGCCTTCCTTCGCGAGGAAAGCCATCGCCGAGTCCGTGAGCGAAAAGTCGATCTCTTGCTCTTTAAGACGCTTGCGCAGCTCTTCGGACATAAGCGAGACGATCTGGGCGATATGCTCCTGCTCCAGCGGATGGAAGACGATCGTTTCGTCGATCCGGTTGAGGAACTCCGGACGGAAGCTCTTCTTGAGCTCGCCCATTACGCGGTCGCGCATCGCTTCATACTGGTTCCGCACCGTGTTCGCTACGTCGCCCGTTGCGAAGCCGAGCGTGGAGCCTTTCTTGATCGTTTCCGCGCCGACGTTGGAGGTCATAATGATCAACGTGTTGCGGAAGTCGACCGTGCGGCCCTTCGAGTCGGTCAACCGGCCGTCCTCGAGCACTTGCAGCAAGATGTTGAACACTTCCGGGTGCGCCTTCTCGATTTCGTCAAGCAGCACGACGCTGTAAGGTTTGCGGCGAACTTTCTCCGTGAGCTGGCCGCCTTCTTCGTAGCCGACGTATCCCGGAGGCGCGCCGACAAGTCGCGAAGTCGAATGCTTCTCCATGTATTCCGACATGTCGATGCGGATGACCGCGTTCTCGTCGCCGAACATCGCTTCCGCCAATGCCCGGGCAAGCTCGGTTTTACCTACGCCTGTCGGGCCCAAGAAGATGAAAGAACCCATCGGCCGCTTCGGATCCTTCAAGCCTGCCCGGGAACGCCGCACGGCGCGGGCGACTGCTTTCACAGCTTCGTCTTGGCCGATGACCCGGTTGTGCAAGATGTCTTCCATCTTCAATAAGCGCTGTGTTTCTTCTTCGGCCAGCTTCACGACCGGAATTCCGGTCCAGCTCGCGACCACTTGCGCGATATCGTCAGGCGTTACCTCGGAATCGGTGCGGCCCTGCTTTTCTTTCCACTCATTGCGGGTGGACTCCAACTCGTCGCGAAGTTTCTGTTCCGTATCGCGAAGCGACGCCGCCTTCTCGAACTCTTGGCTTTGCACCGCGGCGTCCTTTTCCTTCCGGATATCTTCGAGACGCGCCTCCAGCTGTTTCAAGTTCGGCGGCACCGTGTACGTACGAAGACGCACTTTGGAGCTGGCTTCATCGATCAAGTCGATCGCTTTGTCAGGAAGGAAACGGTCGGTAATATACCGGTCGGACAAGCGCACCGCTTGATCGATCGCATCGTCCGTTATTTTTACGCGGTGATGCGCCTCATAGCGGTCGCGCAAGCCGTGCAAAATTAGAATCGCTTCCTCCACCGAAGGCTCGTCGACCATAATCGGTTGGAACCTGCGTTCCAACGCCGCATCCTTCTCGATATATTTGCGGTACTCGTCAAGCGTCGTCGCTCCGATGCACTGCAATTCGCCGCGCGCCAGCGAAGGCTTCAGGATGTTCGACGCGTCGATCGCGCCTTCCGCGCCGCCCGCTCCGATCAACGTATGCAGCTCGTCGATAAAGAGAACAATGTTCCCCGCTTGACGGATCTCATCCATAATTTTTTTCAACCGGTCTTCGAATTCGCCGCGGTATTTCGTTCCCGCCACGACCGAGCCCATATCCAGCGTCATTACGCGCTTATCGCGGAGCGTCTCCGGAATTTCATTCGCGATGATGCGCTGCGCCAAACCTTCCGCGATCGCGGTCTTACCGACACCCGGCTCGCCGATGAGCACCGGATTGTTCTTCGTCCGGCGGCTCAGCACTTGAATGACGCGCTCGATCTCTTTCGCCCGGCCGATGACCGGATCCAAATTGCCTTCCTTCGCCACAGCGGTCAAGTCGCGCGCCAAAGAGTCGAGCGTCGGGGTGTTCACATTCGCCGGCGCTCCGCCGTGGGCGCTCGAGGATACCTCGCTCGATCCCAACAATTGCAGCACTTGCTGGCGCGCCTTGTTCAAGGACACGCCCAAATTGTTCAACACGCGCGCCGCCACGCCTTCGCCTTCACGAATGAGTCCGAGCAAGATATGCTCCGTTCCCACATACGTATGGCCGAGCTTGCGGGCTTCGTCCATGGACAGCTCGATAACCTTCTTCGCACGCGGAGTATATGCGATATTTGTCGGCTGCTCCTGTCCGCGGCCGATGAGCGCTTCCACCTCATCTTGAATTTTCTCAAGACCCAAGCCGAGCGCGATCAACGCCTTCGCCGCGATTCCGTCGCCTTCGCGAATCAACCCGAGCAAAATATGCTCCGTACCGATATTATTGTGCCCCAACCGCACCGCTTCTTCTTGCGCCAACGCCAACACTTTCTGAGCGCGTTCCGTAAATCGTCCAAACATCATATGGTTACACCTCCGGAAAATCTGATTATATTTGAAGATGTCCCGCACAAGGCGGTTACTTATTGCCGAATACTTCCCGGATGAGCTTCGCGCGGTGCACGTCTCTCTCTTCCGGCGATAACATTTTGCCAAAATGCTTCTGCAAATACCCCGGCTGCGTCATGACGAGCAATTCGTTCATCGCGATGGCCGGAACTTCGTGGATCAGACCCAAATCGATACCAAGGCGTACATCCGACAACCGCTGCGCCGATTCCTTCGAATCCATCACTTCGGCGTACTTCATAATACCGAATGAACGCCGGATGCGGTCCATAATCTTCGTTCTCGATTCGCCCATCAGCTTCTGCCGGGCCGCTTTCTCGTGCTCGATAATTTGCCGGGCGACGCCGTGCAAATTGTCGATGATTTCATCTTCGGTTTGGCCGAGGGTTATCTGGTTCGATATTTGAAAAATGTTCCCCGTCGCCTCGCTGCCTTCCCCGTACAATCCTCTGACCGCCAGCCCCACCTGCGTAATCGCCTGCAAAATGCGGTTGATTTGTTTGGTGATGACAAGCGCGGGAAGGTGCATCATGACCGACGCCCGGATGCCGGTGCCGACGTTCGTCGGGCAGCTTGTTAGGTATCCGAATTTTTCGTCGTATGCGTAATCCACGGCTCCCTCAAAGACGTCGTCGATCTGATTGGCCAGCTCCCAAGCTTCCTTCAGTTGAAAACCCGGGTACAACACCTGTATGCGAAGATGATCCTCTTCGTTCACCATAATCGAGATCGATTCGTTCTCGCTTAAGATAGCTGCGCCGTTGCGGGCGTCGTCGGCCAAATTCGGCGAGATGAGATGCTTCTCGACGAGCACCCGCTTCTCCAATTCGTTCATCGTTTTTAAAGGCACCAACTCGAAGCGGCATATCTCATGCAGTTCATCGCTGTTAATGACGCTAGACACCCGGTTGAGCACTTCTTGCGACTGTTGGTTCGTCGCAAGCATCGGGAACGGTGCGCTGGACAAATTGCGCGCAATCCGGACCCTGCTCGAAATGACGATATCGGAATCGGGACCGTCCGCTTTCATCCAAGAGGAGAGCGCATTGTCGGTGAACCGGTTCATCACTTCGAACCACCTGCCTTCTTCTCAAGTTCGCGAATTTCATCGCGCAGCTTGGCCGCGGCCTCAAACTCCTCGTGCTGGACTTTGTGCTGAAGCTCGCGCTTCAGCTGATCGATTTGGCGCCGCACCTGGAACTGACGGCCGGCCCGCTTCGGCACTTTCCCGACGTGAACCGTGTTGCCGTGAACCCGTTTCAGCAGCGGCGTGAGCCGTTCGGAGAAATGCTTATAGCATTCGCTGCAGCCGAATCGTCCCAGCTTGCTGAACTGAGTATAGGTCAATCCGCAATAATCGCAGCGCGTCTGGGCCGATTTGGCGGCGTTGCCGGTTTGGGCTTTGGCGCTCGGGTCGAGCTCCAGTAGCCCCGAAAGCAGGTTATGGATTGAGAACCCGTTGGCCGTCCCTGGGATCAGCTCACCCTTCTCTCTGGCGCAAGGTTCGCAGAAATGAAACTCCGTCTTTTCGCCTCCGACGATTTTCGTAAAGTGAAGCGTCGCCGGCCGTTTGCCGCATTCTTGACAGAGCACTTCGTACCCCTCCTACACATCAGCATTAGGACTTCACTTCGTCAACAGGGCGACCAGCATCGCCTTGAGCAGCCGGGCACGCACTTGATCGCGCAGCGGCAGGTTTAGATGAATCGCATCGCGATGAACGGCCGCTTTCAGCAAGCTCGCTTCGCGGCATGAAATCAGCTGCGCCTCCTCCAACCGGTAGATCAAGCCTTCCGCAGCCCCTTGATCGATCTCCGGCCCGATCGTCTGCGACACATGCACATGTATCGGCTCGTGCATCGGCAAATCGACTTTCTGAATGCGGATGTACCCCCCGCCGCCTCGCTTGCTTTCGACGAGATATCCTTTCTCCAGCGTAAACCGGGTGCCGATCACATAATTGATTTGCGACGGCACGCACTGAAATTTCTCGGCAAGCTCATTGCGCTGCAGCTCGATAAGCCCATCCTTGCTTTCTTGTATCAGCTTCTTTAAATACTGCTCGATCATGTCGGACGTATTCCGCATGAAGGTTGCCTCCGTGTTCCGCGGGGCGCTTGTTGTTTGCCAGCCCCCTGCCGCCCCGATCGGCAAGCGGCAAGAGGCACGCCGACACTGCCCCTCGTTGACTTTGACTTTCTTTGACTTTAAATTCATTATAGTCAAAAATTTCTCGTTTGCCAAGTGCTTCTGTTACTACTTATGGTTTACGTTTGGAGGGGGGTTCATACCGTGGGCGCGGGGCATTTTCCAACGATTCGGGTAATTTGTTCTACGGTTGATCCGGTCACAGGTTGCAAACACTATTCGAGGCAACGTTTGATAATGAGTGGCACTGCAATTTAAGGGGGTGTTCTTGCATGTCGGGACGCAACACGCACCCGGACCGTGACGGAGAGCGCAGCAGCCCGTCGCGTCTGGACCAATTCGGCGAAACGCTGGCCAACGACAACGACGAGGCGGAAGATCTTGCGGCGGGCGTACGAGCCCGCACGGAGGGACCGGAAAACGGAGCCTGCGGCTATCCGGAATGAATTTTGTAGTACCGTCGTGTAGAGCGCAAAGAAACCTCCAGTTCCACTTATAAGTGGTTTTGGAGGTTTCTTTGGGGCTTAGATAACTTTTGAACGCCGGAATAACCGGAGTTTCTCCAGTTATTCCGGCTTCAACCACACTTCACGGCAGCTGCACCCGGAGTTTTTCCGGTTATTCGGGCTTCAATCACACTTTTCAGCAGCCATAACCGGAGTTTCTCCCGTTATTCGGGCTTCAATCACACTTTTCGACAGCTGTAACCGGAGTTTCTCCGGTTATTTCGGCTTCAACCACACTTCTCGGCAGCTGTAACCGGACTTTCTCCGGTTATTCGGGCTTCGGCGGCACGTTAGTTCACACATTCCCTAGCATTCGCAAAAACTCGTCTTCGTTGTCGATGACGGTCACGCCGAGGTCGCGCGCTTTCGCCAGCTTGCTTCCGGCGCTTTCGCCGGCGATCACGAAGTCGGTCTTCTTCGACACGCTGCCGGCCACTTTGGCGCCCAACGACTCAAGCCGCTTCGCCGCATCGTCCCGCGACATCGATTGGAGCGTGCCCGTCAACACGACGGTCTTGCCGAAGAACGGCGAATCCTCCGCATTCTCGGCCAATGCGGCCCCCGCTTCCTCCACCGTCGGAGAAACCCCGGCGGACAGCATGCGCGCGATCGACTCCCGGTTCAACGGATCCGCAAAAAATCCGTGAATGCTTTCCGCCACGATGCCGCCGACATCCGGAAGCCCGACGAGCTCCTCGGCCGTTGCGTGCATGAGAGGCTCCAGGCCGCGGTAATGGTCGGCGAGCATCCGCGTCGTCGTCTTCCCCGTATTCGGAATGCCGAGCGCGTACAAGAACGAAGCGAGATCGCGCGTCTTGCACTTTTCGATCGCTTCGAGCAGCTTCTGCGCCTTCTTCTCCCCGAATCGCTCCAGACTGACCAAGTCGTCCTTCGTCAAATAAAACAAGTCCGCGGGATCTTTCACATCGCGCTCGTCGTACAGCTGCTCCGCCGTCTTCTCGCTGAACGTCTCGATGTCCATCGCGTCGCGTGTGGCGAAGTGCGTCACCCTCCCGACAATTTGCGGCTTGCAGCCGAGCTTGTTCGGGCAGAACAAGTGAGCTCCGCGCTGCTCGAGCGCATGTCCGCAAGCCGGACATTCCGCCGGCGCCACAACCTCCCGTCCGTCCGCTTCCTCCGTGACTTTGCCGAGAATTTCCGGGATGACGTCGTTCGCGCGCCGGATGTGGATCAAAGTGCCGATCGCGTGCCGCAGCCCTTTGCGCTCGATGTCGTCCATATTGTTTAACGTGCAGTTGCGCACCGTGACCCCGGCGATATCGACCGGCTCGACGATCGCGAGCGGCGTAATTTTGCCTGTGCGCCCGACGTTCCACACGACTTCGTTAAGTATCGTCGTCGTCTCTTCCGCCTCGAATTTATAAGCGACCGCCCAGCGCGGGAATTTGTCGGTATATCCGAGCACGTCCCGCGTGCGCAAATCGTTCAGCTTCACGACCGCTCCGTCGATAAGGAAGTCGAGCGTATGCCGCTCGCCCGCCAGCCGCTCAAGCTCCGCATGCACGTCTTCGATGTTGTCGAAGTGTTTGACGTAAGGGTTCACCTTAAACCGGTTTTCCCGCAAAAACTCGATCATTTCCATATGCGTCGAATAAGGACGCTCTTCGGACGTATACCCGACGTTGTAGAAGAAAGCATCCAGCTTTCTCTCCGCCGTTACGGCCGGATTTTGGTTCCGCAGCGCCCCGGCCGCCGCATTGCGCGCGTTCTTGAGCGGCTCCGCAGCCGTCTTGTTGTACTCCTCGAGCACGGATAAGTACATAAATCCTTCGCCCTGCACTTCGATGGTGCCTTCATCGTAAGGAATGCGCGCCGGCACGGAACGGATCGTCCGAACCTGCGCCAAAATCCCTTCGCCGACCGTGCCGTTGCCGCGTGTAGCCGCTTGCACGAGCCCGCCGTTCTCATACGTCAAGTTTAACGTCAGTCCGTCGAACTTAAGCTCGAGTACGAACGACGGTTCAGGCAGAGGTTGGCCCGGATTTTTCGCGTTATAATCATTGATGAGCTTGACCGCGCGCGCGTGCCACGCGAGCAGGTCGTCTTTGTTTTGAGCCTTGTCCAAGCTCCACAGCCGGGACAGATGCCGGTGCGGCTCGAAGCCTTTGAGCACACCGCCTCCGACCCGAAGCGTAGGCGATTCCGGCAGCGTCACGCCGGTTTCCCGTTCCAGCTCCGCCAACCGGTCGTAGAGCTTATCGTACTCCGCATCGCTCAGCTCCGGCCGGTCCAACGTGTAATACAAATAATTGTGATGATTCAGCTGCTCCACTAACTGTTTCATTTCTTCCAATGACGCGCTCATCCGACCAACCTCCACAACGAATCTTGGGAAAATGTTCCCTAAAACCCGCCATCCCCGCCGCATAAAGACAACGAGGACAGAGCGGGAAACTACACTTTCTCAATCGGCGCAAAGCGCGCCAGCAGCTTCTTTACGCCGACCGGAGCCGGGAACGCGATTTGCAGCTCTTTGTCGTCCCCATCCCCGCGGACGGAAACCACCGTGCCCACGCCCCACTTGTTGTGGGACACTTTGTCGCCGGCGGCGAAATCGACGCCGGCCGCTCCGCCCCCTACGAAGGCGGGAGCTTTCACCGTCACGCGGGGCGATGCGCCGCCTGCGGCCGATGCCGCGGGCGTGCCGCCGCCGAACCCGCGGGAAAACCCGGCCCCGCTTCCGAACGAACGTGCCCCGAACGCATTGCGTGCCGGAGATACGGTTTCCTTATATTCGTCCGGTATCTCTTCAAGGAAGCGCGAAGGCGCATTCGCCGCGACGCGGCCGAACAACGTCCGCATGCGCGCGCAGGTGAGGTACAGCTCCCGCTCGGCGCGCGTAATGCCGACATATGCGAGCCGCCGTTCCTCTTCCAGCTCCTCGGCGTCGTTCTGGGCGCGGCTGTGCGGGAATATGTTTTCCTCCATGCCCGCAATGAACACGACCGGAAACTCGAGACCCTTCGCGCTGTGCATCGTCATCAGAATGACCGCGTCCTGCGCTTCCGCGGGATCGTTATTCATGGAGTCGATATCCGCGATCAGCGCGAGGTCGGTCAAGAATGAAACGAGCGATTTGTCCTCGTTGCGCTTCTCGAAATCGAGCGTCACGGACAGAAATTCGTCGATGTTTTCCAGCCGCGCCTTCGATTCGAGCGTATTTTCGCGATTCAGCTCATCGCGGTACTGCGTCATTTCAAGCGTCTTCTCAGTCAACTCGGTCACGGACAAATAATCCACCATGCGCGCCAAGTTGGATACAGTGTCCTTAAATTCCCGCAGCGCGTTTACAGCGCGTGCCGTAATCCCTGCGGATTCGATGTCGTCGATCATCGCGAACATCGATACGCCGCGGGCGGCCGCCGCTTCGGCAAGCTTATCCACCGTCGTATCCCCGATGCCCCGCTTCGGCACATTGACGACCCGCTGGAACGAAATGTCGTCGTCGGGATTCGATATTAACCGCAAATAGCCGAGGATGTCTTTGATTTCTTTGCGGTCGTAGAACTTGACGCCGCCTACGATTTGATACGGAATGTCCGATTTGATGAGAATTTCCTCGATGATCCGGGACTGTGCGTTGGTGCGGTACAGGATGGCGTGGTCGGAGAACCTTTTGCCGGCTTCTTTGTTCTTGCGGATCGTCCCCGAAATGAAATACCCTTCCTCGTGCTCCGAATCGGCGACGTACAGTTGAATTTTGCTGCCTTCTCCCCGGTCGGTCCACAAATTTTTCGCTTTGCGTCCGGAGTTGTTCTTGATGACCAGGTTCGCGGCGTTCAGGATATTCGCCGTCGAGCGGTAGTTTTGCTCAAGCAGTATCGTCCGCGCTTCCGGGTAATCGGCCTCGAAGTTCAGAATGTTCGATATGTCCGCTCCGCGCCAGCGGTAAATCGACTGGTCGGAGTCGCCTACGACGCATATGCGGTGGTGTTTGTCGGCAAGCATGCGGCAGAGCATGTACTGCGCCCGGTTCGTATCTTGATATTCGTCGACGTGAATGTATTGAAATTTATTTTGATAAAAGTCCAAAACCTGAGGCTCTTCTTTAAAGAGCTGTATCGTCGACATGATCAAGTCGTCGAAATCGAGCGAGTTGTTCGCTTTCAGCCGCTTCTGGTACATTGCGTAAACTCTCGAAACGACTCCTTGGAAGTAGTCGCCGATCTTCTGCTCGTAGCGCTGAGGATCGATGAGCTCGTTCTTCGCTGCGGATATGGCGGCTTGGACCGCTTTCGGTTCGAACTTCTTCGTATCGAGATTGAGGTCTTTCATGCAATTTCGGATCACAGAGAGTTGATCTGTCGAATCGAGTATCGTGAAGCTGGAGGAGAAACCGATCCGCTCGATATCGCGCCGCAAGATGCGCACGCACATGGAGTGGAACGTGGACACCCAGATGTCCTGCCCGTGCGGGCCGACAAGCTTAGATACGCGATCCTTCATCTCCCGCGCCGCCTTGTTCGTGAACGTTATCGCGAGAATGCTCCATGGAGCGACGCGCTTCGCTCCGATGAGATAGGCGATCCGGTGCGTGAGCACGCGGGTTTTGCCGCTGCCGGCGCCCGCCAGGATCAGCAGCGGCCCGTCCGTCGCTTCGACGGCTTCCCGCTGCCTCGGATTCAGCTTCGTAATCGCTTGATGAATGTCGACGGGACTGGGATTGGGATTGGGATTGTTCATGCGCTTCAAACCTTTCTTTCGGATTGCGGATAAGCTCAAAAACAGACCTTAATTGAATAATAAGGTTCATAATTGAGCCTATTTTGAGCGGTGAGCCGAATTTTGATAGTAATACGGCACAAATAGGGTCAATTTCTGACCTTATGGGCAGTAAGGCGGGCGCTGTCGGTCACTTTTAAGGTCAAATATTGGGCTTATTGCAACAGATAGAGTCAAAAATTGACCTTATCGAGCGCGGCCCGGGGATTACCGATCGCCGGCGGCGGAGTCCTTCGCCGCGCGCACCGTTTCCAGCGCCCGATCGAGCGAGTCGTAGATGACGTTGCCGACCACGATCGTGTCCGCCGCGGCAGCCGCAGCCTTCGCCTTCTCGTAGCCGTCGATGCCGCCCCCGTAGAATAACCGGGCTTGGGTGAGCGTCTTCTTCGTCTCATCGACCAGCGACATGTCCCCGAACACGCCCGAGTATTCCAAATAGACGATCGGCAGCCGAAGCAGCCGGTCGGCAAATCGGGCGTAGGCGAGCACATCTTTCACATCGAGCGGCGCGCAGGCGGAAGAGATGCGGGCAGCCGTGCAGTCGGGGTTCAATATGACGTATCCCTCCGCGAGCAGCCCGTCCCATGGCAGTATGCCGCCATACCGCTTCAAAGCGCGTTGATGGTGGCCGACGATGTAATTTGCATCTTCCGAGTTCAAGGCGACCGGAACGAAATAGAGGTCGAATCCGGGAACGACCGCATCGAGCGACGTTACTTCCAATACGCACGGCACCTCGAACCGTCTGATTCGGGAAAGCAGCTCGATCGTATTGTCGAACGTCACGCCGCTTGAGCCGCCGACTACGACCGCATCCGTGCCGGAAACGCACAACGCTTCCAGCGCATCGTCGCCTAATGGCTTATCCGGATCCAACTTAAATACATGCTTCCATTCATTAATGAGACTGTCGACCATTAGAGCCCCCGGCATATGATAACAAAACATTTGTTCTCTTTCAGTCTAATCGAGGGGTAGGCACGTGTCAAACCGCAAAATCTATTCTTTTTCCTTCTGCGGCTTCACCCAACGGTCGTACCGGTCGTCAGGCTCCTTCGCCATGCTGCGGATGATTTTCGTCTCCTCCGCCACCGGATCGGACTCCGCCTTGACAGCATACTCGTATCGCGTTCCAAGCTTCCCCTTCGCGCCTTCCTGCGGATCGATGCTGTCCATTTCCCCGACAGTCAGCGTCTTTTCGATCATTTGCTCCAGTTCTTCGCGTTCCCGCTTCTCCATTCGTCGGACAGCCTCCTGTGAAAATAGTAAAGGCCCCGCGAGCGATGCTCGCAGAGCCTTGCGGCGTACCGCTCTTATGTATGCTTGTATGCTTGCTTTCGCGCGTTACAGGTCAGTCGGCATCCCGTCTCGCACTCGCCGTCGAAGCCGCTTTGCTGCGGCGGCCGCGCTTTCGGACCGGTGCGGACGTGTCCGTCTCATCGGTCTCATAAGTAAATTCGGCCGGGGTTACGGTCTTGGAAACCTCGGCGCCGCCGGACTCGGCGCCTTGAGCTTTCTCCGCCGCAGTGACGGACGGCGCTTCTTCGGCGATCGCATAATTGTCCGCCGGCGGGTAAGAAGACATCGGCTCGTTATACGGATTAGACTGATCCGCTCGCGCGGCATTCGCGGCATTAATATTGGCAAAAGACGTTTGAACCGGCGCGTAGTGGGACTGCTGCAGCCCCCCGAACGGCGAAGCGTGCGGCAGCGCAAATTCCGGCAATCGGGGAGCGCTCCCGAAAGATGCGGCGCCCGCGAAACCATTGCCCCCATTCGCGGCAGGCCCCGGCTCGAAGAGCATCGGTTGGGCCGAGTATGCCGGCGCAAAAGCGTTGCGCCCCAAATGCTGCGCCTCTCCGGCGCCCCCTCCCATAATCTGTGCGCCGCCGGCCGCCCCCCCGTTCGAACGGTCCCGCATGAACTGACGTACCGATCGAATCGTCTCTTGACTTCTCTGTGCCTCCCTCTGCACTTCATGCGGAGGAGCGGGGTATGCAGCCTCATGGAGACGGCTTTGGCGCATCGCCTCGGCCAACTGCTCATGCGCGCGAAGCGTGTCGCCTGACAAGCGCTCGAACAAGCGGCGTAATTCGGTCGTGCAGGCTTCCGCGGCGGACGCCGAATACTCGACCGCAACGCGTTTCAATTCGCATAATATGTTGTCCGCCAGCGCTTGATCCGGCAATTCGCAATGCGGCCGCGCGGCGAACGTTTCGTTGTGCATCGGCATCGTATGTATCACTTTGGGCATTTCCTCCGTTCGAATCTGTATCTATCGGCCGAAACCGGCATATTTTTGCAGCACGCCCGACAAGTCCTCAAGCTTGCGGCTCCGCTCCTCGGCTTGATGGGCGAAGAAGCCCCGCAGCTGCGGATTGGCGCATTCCACCGCGGCCTGCGTGCACAAATAAGCCAGCGTCGCTTCGTTCCTCACATGATCGGCCAAGCGGTTCAGCTCTTTTGAGGTGATTGCGTTGCGGTATGGTTCGGCAGACTTGAACATGGAAACGTCCTCCTTTTCGCACAATGATCTCTTGTATGATGCACAAATTGGAAAAAATTATACATTCCTGCAGCAAAATTATCCCCTTGACCCTCACGTTTCGTGAGGGTGTAATATTCATCTCGAGCCACGAAAGGGAGGTAATTACAGTGATTATTAACACAATCGATAATTTGACTCACCAGCGTATCGTGTTGGAAGCCGCGCCTGAACGGCGCAAGGACTTATTTCAGAAGCACGTCGTCGAGCCCTTGCGTCCGTTCTGGGAACCGATGCTGGCCAGAATGCCTGCCGGGCAAGGAGCGTCCGATGCGATGCAATTCATGGGCGTGTACGACTCCTCTAACGCTGAATCCGACAAAGAAGCGTTGGAGCGCCTTGCGATGCTGGCCCGAGCCGAATCTTTGAACGCCTGCCGTGACGCCGTCGAACAAGCGATTCGCATATTGCGCCCGGAAGAGCACGGAGTCATATTGGAAAGCTTGCTCTTCGCTCTTGCGCTGGGGAGCCCGAAAAAATTCGGGAAAGAGCCCGGCTACACAGGTTCCGGAGGACAGCCCGGACAATTCATCGTCGTCGTTTGGCCTAATGACTACAATGTGCCGCGTTTGCCGGCGATCGCCGTTCACGAGTTTCACCACAATGTCCGATTAACTTACGAACCATGGACACAGGAAACGACGGTCGGTCAATATCTTGTTATTGAAGGGCTGGCTGAGGCGTTTGCCGCGGAAATGTGCGGAGAAGATAAGTTGGGGCCGTGGGTGCATTCGCTAAACGATGCCCAGCATGAAGAGGTCAAGCCGCGTTACCGCGATGCGCTTCACATCTCGGGCTTTAACGAAATCCGGGGATATATATTCGGCGATCTGGAGGGAGACTTCGCCTCGCCTGTGAACATCGGCTTGCCGCCATACTCGGGTTATTCGGTCGGCTACAGGATGGTTAACGAATACTTGCGGAGAAGCGGCAAATCCGCCGCGGAAGCGACTTATGTGCCTTGGCGGGAAGTCGTAGAAGGATCGTGTTACTTTTAAGATTGGATGTCTCCCGCCGGCACAATGATTTATGATCAATGAAGAAGAGGCAACCGAAGGTTGTCCGCGGTGATGAAAGCAAGGGGGTACGCGCAATGCCTTATAAAGTGAAGGAAGTGGCCGAGTTGGTCGGCGTGAGCATACGTACGCTCCATCATTACGATGAAATCGGACTGCTTGCGCCCGAATCCGTCAATCAGGCCGGATATAGGCAATACACGGATCGCGAGCTCGAGCGGCTGCAGCAAATATTGTTTTTCCGGGAAATCGGCTTCTCGCTCCAGGAGGTCAAAACCATTCTGGATGACCCGGACTTCGACCGCAAACGAGCTTTGCAAACCCATAAACAATTGTTAATCGAAAAGAAGAAGCGGCTGGAAGAGATCATCGAGACGGTGGATAAAACCATTCTAGCCGTCGAAGGAGGGATTGCGATGACAGGGAAAGACATGTTCGGCGGTTTCGACATGACTCCGATCGAAGAGCATAAGAAGAAGTATTCCGCCGAAGCGCGGCAGTTGTACGGCGATGCCGTTATGGACGCCGTCGAAAGGCGCACGGACAATTATTCGAAGGCCGATTGGGCAAACATTATGGCGGAGACGGAGCGCATCAACGCGAAAATCATCGCCGCCATGGACAACGGTCCGGACGACCCGCAAGTGCAAGAAGGCGTCGCGGAGCTTCGCGGCTGGATTACAGATCGCTTTTATGACTGTACGCCAGAAATATTTCGCGGTCTCGCGGACTTGTATGTGACGGACGAACGATTCACGGCCAACCTCGACAAAAACAAGCCCGGTTACGCGGCGTTCCTGCAGAAAGCAATGCACATATACTGCGACAGACTTTAACTTTCACAGCCCCTAATGATCGAATAATAATGCCTAGCGGAAATTTCTGTGCCTAAATCAGCGCCAAACTGCACATTTACCTAAAAATGCGCCGATTAAGCACAAGAATTTCCGCTAAGCACCATTCGTTGTCATTGTGCGCGTCAGCCTAAGCACACGATTTTCCGTTAGCCTGCCAGCAGTAGGAAGTTGCCCCGGCAAGAGGCCAAGTCGGCACACCGGTTATCCGCGCGTCACGCCAAGCTACTTCACCAGCTGCCCGCGCGTCACGCCGAGCTGGTTCGTCGCCTTGAGCGAGCGCCACACCTGCGTGCCGCTCACATCTCCACGCAGCGCTTTCCCGTACAGGTTCAGCACCTCCACCGCCTTGTCGCCCGTCTCCTCCAAAAATTCCACACGGTAAGTCGATACGCCGAGATCGAGGAAATTTTGCAAATATTCCGCACCTGACTGCTCGATCGCATTGTACACGGTGTTGCGGCATCCTTCGTCCACCCGAACCGGGTGGGACATGCCGATCCGGTCGCGCAGGCTGACACGGTGCTCCTCGCAAGGGCGGCCGCAGTTCGTATAATCGGTGCCTTCGCTTAAAAACGTGCAATAGACGCAGTGCTCCGTATGGAACATCGGCATATGCTGGTGAATGACGATCTCCAGCCGGGACGTGTCCGACCGCTCCAACAGATCGATCATCTGCTGAATGTTGAGGTCGTACGACGGCGTTACCATCGACAGTCCGGTATCCAAGAACAGATTCGCCGTCTTGTGGTTCGCCACGTTCAACGAGAAATCGCCTATCAATTCGGGATGCGCGCCGCTCGGGTTCTGGGCAAAATGTTTCGCAAACCAATACACCGCCCCCGTATTCCGCACCAACACCGCGTCCGGCTTCAACCGCAAAATATTGTTGAAGTAACCGGTTTCTCCAGGCATATGAATGCGCGGGGTGGCGAGCGCAATACGTTTGCCCGCCGCGCGGACCGCATCCACCGCCGCCGGAAACTGCTTGATGAATTCGAAGTCCGCGTAAATGAAATCGACATCCGTTCGGGAGGCGATCGCTTGCACCTGCTCCAGGCTGCGGCAAAGCGCCGTCAATTTCGGGCTCGCCGGGCGCGGGGCCGGTGTGACTGCGTCCTCGTACACGTCGACGCTGCGCTTCACATATTGCGGCGGCCGGCGGCGTTCCGCTTCCAGCTGCTCCACCGCGCGGCGGCGCATCCGGTTCAGCTCGCTCATCGGTACGATGACTTGGCCGGTAAGGCCGTTGTCGAGCAATGCGAGCTCGAACAGGGTGCCTCCGAGGCGGCCGAACTGCTCTTCCAACAGCGCGCCGTCGATCGGGCGTTTCTCGGCAACGGCCAGTGGGAGCCCGGACTGCACCGACACCGTGTGCCCCGTCGACTCATCCGTCCATAGCGCGACAAGCGGCTGGCCGGCTTCGCCGTACACGGCGACGGAAACCGGGAACGTCCGGTACGGCTTGTCCGTCTCGTATGTCGCTCTCAGCCGCTTATCCAGCGCGGGGTCGCTTGTACGCCAGATTCGGTCGCCCACATGGACGCGCTTGAGATTTACGTCGTTGCGTCCCATGACGATTTCCGCCAATCCGCCCGGCAGCTCCCCTTCGACTTTTACGCCTTTTTGCTTGATGTCGTAAACCCGTCCGCCTTCCTCGTCCTTCGTCGGGTCCCCCGCGTCGAAGACGATGCCGTCGCCCCTCTTGAGCGCCGCTTCCAATTCACAGATGACGCCTTCGCGCGTTACTTCCTTCACTCTGCCGAGATATACGCCGCGCTTCTTGGGATACGTTCCGTCCACCAGCTGCTTATTGTTCGTGCCTCGTAGGAAGCCGTAAGTAAACCCGCGGGAGAAGCTTTGTTCGAGCTCCTGCAGCTCTTGCTTCGACGGCTTCGGGTCCCGGCCTTCGAAATATTTGTCGATGGCGGCGCGGTACTTGCTTACGACGTTGGCGACGTATTCCGGGCTCTTCAGCCTCCCTTCGATTTTGAAGGAAGCGACCCCGGCCTCGATCAGCTCGGGAACCAGCTCCAATGCGGCAAGGTCCTTCGGCGACAACAGGTAAGCCACGTCGCCCATCGGCCGGTGCTCACCGTCGACCATCATATCGTACGGGAGCCGGCACGCCTGGGCGCACTCGCCCCGGTTGGCGGACCTTCCGCCCCACATCTCGGAAGTGAGACATTGTCCGGAATAAGATACGCACAGCGCGCCGTGCACGAACACTTCCATGGGAAGCCTCGCTTGCTCGCCGATCGTCTTAATCTGCTTCAAATTGTTCTCCCGGCCGAGTACGACGAGCTCCAGCCCGAACGGCTTCGTAAATTCGACGGCTTCGGGCGACGTGATCGTCATTTGCGTTGAGCCGTGGATCGGGAAGTCGGGAGATATTTCCCGGATCAGTTTTACAAGGCCGAGATCCTGCACGATAACGGCGTCAACGCCCGCATCGACGCAAGCTTCGATCAGCTGCTTCGCGTCGTCAAGCTCGTCCTCGAACACGAGAATGTTAAACGTAAGAAACCCCTTTACGCCGTATGCGTGAAGAAACGACATGATGTCCCGCAGCTCGCCCGTGTGAAAATTATGCGCGCGGGCTCGGGCGTTGAACTTCTCTACTCCGAAGAAGACGGCGTCTGCGCCGTTCGCCACCGCCGCCCGCATCGCGTCCCAATTGCCGGCGGGCGCGAGCAATTCTATATTATCGCGAGTAATGTGATTGTTCATGAAGGTACCCCTTTGCTCCGCTCATTTTATCCATTAATAATAGCAATGCTTGCTATGGAGCACAATTACCGGTGTTAGTGTACCCTCTTTCGAAGTATATTCAGGGCAGCCAGACCGCGAATAAAGGAAGGTTTGGTTGAAACATTGAAATAATGCAATTATGTATGAATTGGATGAATTTCAATGTTATAATTTGAGTTGGCGTCTCATTACATATTTCGGAGGTGCATGGCACATGAAATTAGGTGTTTTTACAGTACTTTTTGGTCAAAAACCGTTCGAAGAGGCACTCGATTACATTGCGTCCAAAGGGCTTGGAGCCGTTGAAATCGGCACGGGCGGCTGGCCGGGCAATGCGCATTGCAAGCCGGACGAGCTTCTTGCCGATGCGGGGAAGCTGAAAGCGTTCAAGCAGGCCGTTGAATCCCGGGGAATGATCATCAGCGCGCTCAGCGTGCACGGCAATCCGGTGCATCCTCAGAAGCAAGTGGCGAAACAATACCACGAAGATATTATCAAGGCGATCGACCTGGCCCAGCGGCTGGACGTTCCGGTCGTGAACACATTTTCCGGTTGTCCGGGGGACCATGAGGATGCGAAATATCCGAACTGGCCGGTCGCTCCTTGGCCGAACGAGTTCCAAGAAGTGCTCAAGTGGCAGTGGGAAGAGAAGTTGATTCCTTATTGGAAGGAAACGGGCAAGTACGCTTCCGACCGCAATGTGAAGATCGGCCTTGAACTGCACGGCGGATTCTCCGTACATACTCCGGCTACACTGTTAAGATTGCGCGAGGCGGCGGGCGAAGCGATCGGCGCGAATCTCGATCCGAGCCACTTGTGGTGGCAGGGCATCGATCCTGTGCAAGCGATCCGTATTCTCGGCCGCGAGAACGCGATTCACCACTTCCACGCGAAGGACACGACGATCGAGCAAAGCAACGTGAACAAGTACGGCTTGACCGACATGCAGTCGTACGCGCAAATGTTCGACCGCGCTTGGCAGTTCCGCACCGTCGGTTTCGGGCACGACCTGAAGACCTGGGCGGACATCATTTCCGCGCTGCGTCTCGTCGGTTACGATTATGTCGTATCGATCGAGCACGAAGACGGTCTCATGTCGGTTGAGGAAGGGTTTACGAAAGCAGTGGAAAATTTGCAGCAAGTGCTCATCCGCGAACCGTTGACGGAGATGTGGTGGGTGTAGGTTGAAACTGAGAGCCCTCGGTTGCCGTGTTTTTAGGCGGGTCGGGGGCTCTTTGTTTGCGTGCGGTCGCCGCGTTCCCGTTTCATCGCCTTTCCCGCTTTTTGCCCGGACAACTCCGCCGCCAACAACGACCCTTGTTTCACTCCGGCACAACGTGGTTCATCCGCGACTCACCTTGTCCCACTATGAAACAACTCCGCCGCCAACATCGACCCTTGTTTCACTCCGGCACAACGTGGTTCATTCGCGACTCACCTTGTCCCACTGTGAAACAGCACCGCCGCCACGACCGCTCCTTGTTTCATTCCGGCACAACGTGGTTCATCCGCGACTCACCTTGTCCCACTGTGAAACAGCACCGCCGCCACGACCGCTCCTTGTTTCAGTCCGGCACAACGTGGTTCATCCGCGACTCACCTTGTCCCACTGTGAAACAGCACCGCCGCCACGACCGCTCCTTGTTTCAGTCCGGCACAACGTGGTTCATCCGCGACTCACCTTGTCCCACTGTGAAACAGCACCGCCGCCACGACCGCTCCTTGTTTCAGTCCGGCACAACGTGGTTCATCCGCGACTCACCTTGTCCCACTGCGAAACAACAACGAGTATCACACCTCAAACCCCAACAGAACGCACGAAAAAAGGACGGCACATCGCCGCCCTTCGGTTTCAATCGATTCTTATTTTTAAAACTCGACGCCGATCCAAGTGAGCACCATAATCGCATCCGCGAACAGGAACGTCGCCAACACTACCGTGCTGAATGCGATGGCGAACTTATTTTTGTGGCTGATCGCCCGCACGAGTGCGAAAATGACCAGAATCGTAAACAAGATCATGAAAATATCGAAACCGTGAAAATTAACCGCAGCAGTAGTTGTCTGTTCCGTCGCTGCCAACAGCATCGTGGGCCCTCCTTCAAAAAACCGAAAAGTCTTCACAACATAGCTTATCAACCATATGTTACCCGTCCATCCCGCTGAATGCAAGAGGTCGGTCCCAGATGTAACGATTTTGTCAACATTATAATTCTTCGAAGTAAACCCACAACAAGCAAGACCGCATGTAGAGGAAGGTTTCCTTGCAACACCATAAGGCTGGAAATTAATTTAGTGTCCATTGCCTTTGGTGTTATAAGCTCTCCTTAGAGTAATTATAAATATTTGTTCATTGTCGATCAGGCTAGTCTGTGGTACGATGTTTTTATATCATACCATTACACTCGGAATTCTGCGCTTATTATAGGGAGGGTGCAACCAGCATGGCATACACACCGATCTGGGCGGAAGACACTTCGAAGCTGAATAAGGTCGAATTGTTGAAGCTTGAGAAAGACGGGTTGGACGTCATTCGTACGATTATTGAGGAATATGCGGAAAAAGGTTACGACGCAATCACGGAAGACGATATGAACCGCTTCAAGTGGGCCGGCGTATATGAGCAAAAGCCGAAAGACGGTCACTTCATGATGCGCGTGCGCATCAACGGCGGCGTCTTGACTTCGGATCAAGCGCGCGTGCTCGCCGGTATCGCACACGACTACGGCCGCGGACTGGTGGACGTTACGACGCGCCAAGCGATTCAATTCCACTGGCTGCGCGTCGAACAACTGCCCGATATTTTCAAGCGGCTCGAATCCGTCGGACTCTACTCTTACGAAGCATGCGGCGACTGTCCTCGAACGATCGTCGGGAACCCGCTTGCGGGAATCGATCCGAACGAGTTGATGGACACTAACGACATCGTGAACCAAGTGAACGATTTCTTCTTAATGAACCGGGATTTCTCCAACTTGCCGCGTAAGTATAAGATGTCTATTTCATCGAACATCTATAACAGCGCTCATGCGGAAATTCAATGCTTGGCATTCACGCCGGCAACGAAGAAAATTGACGGAGAAGAAGTGCTCGGCTTCCACGCTTGGGTTGGCGGCGGGTTGTCGGCGAAGCCGCATCTTGCGAAGCAGCTTGATATGTTCGTTCGTCCGGAAGAAGTATTGAAAGTCGCGGTCGGCGTAACGACCATCTACCGCGATCACGGGTACCGCGAGAAGCGTCACCATGCTCGTTTGAAGTTCCTCGTTGCCGACTGGGGCGCCGAGAAATTCCGCGACAAGCTCGTTGAATTGATCGGGCCGATGCCGGCTCGCGGCGAGGACAAAATCGCCGGCTGGAACGCGGCGTACTACGACGGCGTTCATCCGCAAAAGCAAGAAGGTTACAGCTTCATCGGACTCAGCGTTCCGGTCGGACGCCTCAACGCCGATGAATTGACCGAGCTTGCCCGCATTTCCGACGAATACGGCAAAGGCGTCATCCGGACGACGGTTTCGCAAAACATCATTCTCCCGGATATCCCGAACGAGAAGGTCGAAGCCGTGCTGCACGAGAGCGTGCTCCAGCGCTTGACTCCGTTCCCGTCCCGTTTCATAAGCCGTACCGTCTCTTGCACAGGCAACGAATTTTGCAACCTTGCCGTTGTCGAAACGAAAGAGCGCGCACGCACAGTCGCCGAATATTTGGACGCCAACGTCGAGCTTGACGAAGAAGTCCGCATTCACTTCATCGGATGCCCGAACGCTTGCGGCCAGAAGCATATCGCCGATATCGGCCTCCAAGGCGCTCTTGTCAAGACGCCGGAAGGCATGGTGGACGCATTCGATATCGCCGTCGGCGGCACGCTCGGACCGAACGCGCAGTTCAACCAAGTGCTCAAGGGACGCGTGAAAGGCGACGACGTCGGCGAAGTGCTCGCCAAGCTGATCTTGTTCTACAAGGAAAACCGCAGCAGCGAAGAAGAATCGTTCCATCAATTCTTCACGCGCGTAGGAACCGAGCCGTTCCAGGCAATGCTGTCCGATTTCATCAACGCGAAGATCGCGTAACGGAATATATCGTCAAACGGGGCTGTCCCAAAAGTGGTAAACATCCAATGAGGGATAGCGATTTTCACGGTAAGAGTATTAAAAACGGTCGATCAGGGACTTATTCCTGACCGACCGTTTTCATTTTTTGGCTCATTGTCGCTCGCTTGAGCAAATTGTGGGCGAGCGAAAGCCACCCGACCTCCTGGCTCACTTTTGGCAAGCCTCGAAGCAGGAACCGCCGGAATCCCCGGTTGTTCTTCATTTGCCCGAATACACTTTCAACTTCGATCATACGCCGGACCGAAAGCTCACGGCCCTCTTCGCTGCGGAGTTTTTCCCTAGCCTTGGCCTTATATTGAAGGTAAGCCAAGCTCACCTGAATCTCTCGGTTTCCTTTCGCCTTGGTGCAGAGATCCTTCAATGGGCATCCTACACAGTCCATGCTTCGGTAATGGCGTATCCGCACCTCATATCCGCTCTCGTTTTTCTGTTTGCTCTCTCGCAGGAAAGGGAGCGTTCGTCCGTTCGGGCACAGCCAAGTATCTGTATCTTGTTGGTAGGTCCAGTTGTCGATTTTGCTTATGTCTTGCTTCCACGCTTTCGAGTTCTCTTTGTGAAAGGTGTTGTACTTGACTAGTGCTTCGAGTTCTTCCTTCTCCAGGTAGGCGTAGTTCTCTTCACCGCCGTAACCGGCATCCACAATAATGGTCTTCGGCAGTTTTCCCAGATTGGCCTTTATTTTCTCCAAGTGCGGGATGAGGCAGCGGGTATCCGTCGGCCGTTGGTGCAGCGAGTAGCCGACAATGAACTGATTTTCCGTGCCGAGTTGCACATTGTACCCCGGCTTGAGCTGGCCGTTGCGCATATGGTCTTCCTTCATGCGCATAAAGGTCGCGTCTGGATCGGTCTTGCTGTAGCTGTTGCGCTCACCAAGCAGCTTCTGCTGAAGTTCATACTTCTGCTGGCGGGGGAGCAGGTCTTTGCGCAACACGCGGACCGCCTTCTTCACCGGCTTATTCTTCGGCTCTTCCTTCAGCTTTTGCTCCAGCCGCGTAACGGCCTTCTCCAGTCTCTCGCTGGTTAATTCGCTAGATTCGCCGAGTTCAGTCAGATCCTTGCCGCCGTGTTCCGCGTCCTCCAGCAACTCCTTCTGCTCAATCTCGGCGAAGAGCGCTTTGACTTTCTCCTGTAGTTTGGCCTGTTGTTTTACCACCGCCTTGCCCCAGACGAAGGTATACCGGTTCGCATTCGCCTCAATCTTCGTGCCGTCCACAAAGTAATGCTCAAGCTTAACGTAGCCTTCTTCCGCAAGCAGCTCCAACACCGCCGTGAACACTTTCTCCAACACATCTTTCATCCGTTCGGAACGGAACCGGTTAATGGTACGGAAATCCGGGCGCTGCCGGGCAGCAAGCCACATGAAGGGAATGTTCTCTCGAACGGCCTTAGCGATTTGACGGGAGGAGTAGATCCGCTGGGTGTAGGAGTAGATGACGACCTTCGTCATAAGTTTGGGGTGAAAGCTAGGGCGACCGCCTCCCGTGTAGGCAGCTTCAAAAATCCCGTCGTCGATACGATTGACGGTGTCGTTAATTACACGGGCGACGTGATTCTGAGGAATATCCTCTTCCAGGTCCATTGGCAGAAACAGTTGGTCCATGGTATATTGAGTAAACAAAGAAACCTCTCCTTTTGTAATGGTTGCTCGACACTTCCATTTTACCAAGGAAAGGTTTCTTTTTGTTTACAAAATTGAAAGAGGGGCGTCCCTCAGTCATCTACGATGACTTTTGGGACAGCCTCTTTTTTTGTTGCGAAAATTTTCCCCCTCCCCGATAATGTGTGTTACAGACGATGGTCAGAAGGGAGCGATGGTAGTTGATCCCTAGATGGCGCACATTTTTCCGTTCCATTACTGGGCAGCTATTCTTCTTGTTTTTCATCGGCATGATTATTCCCGTCGCGGCGGGAGGCTATCTCAACCACCGTCAGTCGACCGCGATCGTCCAGGAGCAAGTCGGCAACGTCGCATCGGTAACCGTAACTCAAGCAAGCGACAAAGTGAATCTCATCCTTAAAAAATTGGAAGACTGGTCGATGTTTATTCTCGGCAATCAGACGATCATGGAAGCGCTGGAAGCGGACGATGTGGACCGGGACAGCTTTGAATACTTTCAATTAAGCAACCAGGCTTCGGAGCTGCTGTACTCCATCTTTATCAACTCCAATGAAATAATGGATATATATATTTTCGACGTGAACAAACAAAACAATATTTTCAGCTCCACGGCGAATGTAACGGGCCATTGGGATGACGATTGGTATCGTCAAATTATTGAGGCGGACGGCAAACCGGTATGGTTCGGACTTACAAACAAATCCTTCCTCAAGCGCGCGGATATCGGCATCCCGGTATTCGGCCTCGGCCGTACGGTGAAAAACAGGTATAACGGCAAGCTGTTGGGCGTTCTATTCATTGAAGTGCGCGGGACGCACCTGACGCAAGAGCTTCAGAACGTAAAATTCGGAGAAACCGGTTATACGTTTGTCGTTGATCAGAACAACAACTATATTTACCACCCCGATCAGCGGCAGTACGGCAGAGCGTCCGCATTCGACTTGTCCCCGAATGAGCACCGTGTTGAACTCGACGGGCGCGAGCTGCTTGTCATCCCTAAACGCCTTATGAACGGCTGGTATGCGACGGGGATCATTCCTATCGAAGAATTGCTTCAAGATTCCAAAGAAATCGGACGTTTGACCGCGATTATCCTTGCCTGCTCCGCCGTATACGCCTTAATAATAGGGGTAATTGTCACTACGAAAATTGCGAGGCCGCTTGTCCACTTGAACCGTCTGATGAGGCGGGGAGCGTCAGGAGATTTGAACGTCCGCAGCCGTTTTCTCGGCGCTAACGAGATCGGCCAGCTCGGCCGGAGCTTCGACCGGATGATCGAACAAATCCGGCTGCTGATCATTCAGAAAGAAACGGAAGAAGCCGAGAAAATGAAGGCTGAAATACGCGCGCTCCGGTATCAGATCAACCCTCACTTTTTATACAATACGTTAAATACGATCCGGCACTTGGCCCGCTTTCAACGTACCGACGATGTAAGCCGTTCCATTGCGAATTTAATACCGCTTTTGGAAGCCAGCATCGAGCGGGACGGCACGTTCGTCCCCTTGGGCGAGGAATTCGATTTACTCAAGAAATACATGGTCATACAGCAGTACCGGTACATCGATAAACCACTGTCGCTTCATATTCATTGTCCCGATGAACTGCATTCGATCCTGATACCGCGCATGCTGCTGCAGCCGATCGTCGAGAACGCGATCTTTCACGGACTCGCCCCTAAAGACGGCGCCGGGACGATTGCTATCGACGTATGCAGAGACAACAACGACATTCTGATTAATGTGGTTGACGACGGCATCGGGATCGAGGCGGAGAAACTCCCGCAGCTGCTTCAGCAGAGCCAAAATCATCTGCGCGGGATGACGAAGATCGGTTTATTTCATGTTCATCAGACGCTGCGATTGTTCTACGGACCGCAATACGGGCTAAAAGTGGAAAGTACGTATGGGGAAGGCACGTCGATCATACTTCGATTGGCGGGGGCCCCGCCGAAGGAGGAGCGAAATGCCATATAACGTTCTTATTGTCGACGACGAGCCGTTGGCGAGAGCGGGGCTTCGCGCCATGTACGACTGGATATCCAACGGTTTTCAAGTCGTAGGGGAAGCTTCCGACGGAAAGAAAGCGCTTCAATTGATGGAAAAGGTGCATGTGGACATCGTCATCACCGATATTGCGATGCCTGTGATGGACGGATTGGAATTTTCCCGGGAGGCCCGTCGCAGGTATCCGGAAGCAAAAATACTGCTTCTCAGCTGTCATAACGAATTCGATTACGCCCGCGAAGCGATGCGCTTCGGCGCATCCGATTATTTGTTGAAAGCCAAGCTGGAGCCGGAAGATTTGCACCGTTCTTTAATGCAAATTTATAACCAGCTTGTGCGGGAAAGAAGGAGCGCCGGTGAACGTTCCTTGCTCTCCGCATTGGACAACATCAACGATTGGCGGGCTTCTTCGGGCGGCCATACCGGAGAATACGTCATCGCTGTATGCGTCCCTGTATCCTTAAAGACCGGGCTGGACGCACGCTCCGAAGCCGGTCTGTACGAACGGATGACCGGCATTTATTATCGCGAGCTTCCTGACGATTTCGCCGTAAGATACGGCAGCCGGCAGCTGGTGCTATGGATTTCCGCCAAAGTCGAAAGCGCCGCATGGGAGAAAATATGCCGGCTTCACCTTCTCTGGAACAATGGACACATACCGAGCACGATCGGGCTCTCAGCCGTATACCCTACCCGGGACGGCATTCGCTCTGCGTTCTTTGAAGCGGCGTCCGCGGTTCAGCGCCAATTTTTCGAAGGCGACGGCCGAATATATAAAGCTCCGGTGCGCTCCGCATTCGCTCGGAGAGATCCGGCAAAATTTCAGGAGTGCAAGAAGGCGCTCAAAAACGCGCTTAACGAAGGCTTCACCGAGAAAGCATATGAATTGCTGGTGAAGATCGTTTCCTGTTGGAACGAAACATGGACTCGCGAAGATGTGATAGGGCAAGCGAAGGAATTGGTTCACGTGTTCTTATCCGCCGACCGCGATCCGAAAGCTAAGTTAGCGGAAGAATTGGAAGCGGTCGACCGCTGCCGGCATATTGAGTCGTTAAAGGCAAGTTTGTTCACGCGTCTCGACCGCCTCTTTCCCAAACATGAATGTACCGGAGATTATCATAGCAAAGCGATCGCCAAAGCGATCGAATTCATTAAAACCCATTACAAAGACGACATTAGTTTGACCGACGCCGCCGCCCACGTGTCGATGAGCCGGAATTACTTCTGCGAACAATTCAAAAAGCACACCGGCCTCACCTTTATAGATTTCGTCACCGGCGTTCGGATGAACGCCGCCAAACGGCTGCTTCAAGACCAGCAGTGCAAAATATACGAAGTGGCCGAGCAATGCGGATTTAACGATGTAAAGCATTTCAGCAAACAATTCAGAAAAGTATTCGGCCAATCCCCGAAAGAGTTCCAAGGCAAGTTTGGGCAGCTGACAGACGGCAAGAACATATCTCCGTAATTAACGGAAATCAACTTTTCAATAGTAATACTTAGTTTCCGCAAACCCTCTATGTAATATGTTAAACGTTTTCATATCTTTTCACGATTGATTCCGAAGAAAACACACCTTTTTTGAACTATTCCCCACTGACAGCCGTCAAATGCGCTTGCTAAAATAATCTTAGCAAGCGCTTTCAAATTCAATAATAGGGGGATTGGTTATGATGAAAATGAAGGTACTTTCAGCAGTCTTGCTAAGTTCTGTGCTTTTCCTTCAAGCATGCGGCGGTGGCGGCGGGAACAGCTCCGGCGGTGACGGCGGCGGCAGCGGTGGCGGCGGATCGGGCGAGAAAGTGAAAATTACTTGGTCGACCTGGGGCAATCCGGGCGAGCTTGGCCGCTTCCAAGAGTTTACTGACGATTTCAACAAGCGCCATCCCGACATCCAAGCGGAGCTTATCCCGATTCCGAACGACGGCTACGAGCAGAAAATGTTAACACAGCTGAGCGGCGGCACGGCTCCCGACGTCTTCTATTCCGGAGACGGCTTGATCTCGCAATTGGTTGCCAACGGCTCCGTCGAGAAGTTGACACCGTTCATGGAGAAGCCCGGCAGCGCGCTTGGCCCGAACGATCTGGTCGATGGTTTGTATGGTGCCGCCAAACAAGGAAGCGACGTATGGGGCTTGACCGTTGACTGTAACCCGATGCTGCTTTGGTTCAACAAGAAGGTACTGCAAGAAGCGGGAATTACCGAGATGCCGAACGACATCTACGAGAAGGGCCAATGGAATTGGGAAGCATTCAAGGCGATGACCGAGAAAATACAAGCGGCAGGTAAATACGGCTTCGTTCTCGATTCCTGGTGGGGGCCTTACTATAGCTGGGCGACCGTCAACGGCGGCAAAGTGTATGACGAGAATGGCAACTTCGTTCTTCATGAAGACACGAAGGGCAAGGAAGCGATGAAGTTCTTATTTGACAACATTAAAGCGGGCAACTTCACGTTCTCCGGTTCGCTTCCGAAAGGGCAAGGCGGCGACGCGATGTTCATGTCCAACCAACTCGGGTTCCTTGGTGCCGGCCGCTGGATGCTTCCGGTGTTCAGCAAGAACGACGCTCTTGAATACGACGTTGTGCCGTACCCGACGAATACGGGCAACAAGATGGAACCCGCCGCTATCCCGACTGCTTATCTCGTCATGAACAAAAACACCAAGAACAAAGACGCCGCTTGGATATTTATGTCGGAGTTCGTAAATAAAGAAGGTCAAACGTTCCGCCTCCAAGGCGGTGGCAATGCGGTTCCTTCCGTTCTCGGCGCGGACGATCTTGTGCTGGAAGGCAACGATCCGGAGCATGCTCAATACTTCCTTGACGCACGCGAAGTGGGTTATGCACTTTGGTTAGAGGAAGCTGCGGTTCCGGGCTTGGCGAACGAAGTGAAGACGAAGCTCGAAGAGCTGTGGCTGACGGACGTCGATTTCGAAGCCGGGTTGAAAAATGTCGCCGATTCGGCGCAAAAGAAAATCGAAGAATACAAAGCCGGCAAATAAGACATGAACAGCGATCATGAAGGAAGGCTGCGTGCCCTGCGCGCCTTCCTTTTGTTCCACCGATTATCCCAGAAGGAGGAAAGCTGATGAATAAACGTCGTTCGGATGCGTTATGGGGATACGTGTTCATCTTCCCGCAGTTGATTGGAATGCTTTGTTTTTCGCTCCTCCCGCTCATATTCGTGTTCGTGCTTAGCTCCATGAAGTGGGACGGGTTCGGGGCAAGAAGCTTCATCGGATTGGACAATTTTGTTTATATGCTGCATGACAAAGACCTGCATGTCGCTTTAAAGAATACGTTGTGGTACAGCCTGTTGTCGGTGCCGAGCAGTATCGTCATCGGATTGTTGGTGGCGTTGGCGCTTAACCGCGTAGCGGGCAAAACGGTATACCGCGTCATCTATTTCATGCCGACGGTTACCGGCACCGTGGCTGTCGCGATTGTGTTTATGTGGCTGCTGAACCCGGATTTCGGAATCGTGAACACGTATCTAAAACAATTGTTCGGCATAGCGGGACCGCGCTGGTTGACCGATCCGAATTATGTCATACCTTCCGTTTCGATCTTGAGTGTATGGCTCGGCATCGGTTTCAATATGGTCATATTTTTGGCGGGTTTGCAGGGAATATCAAAGTCGTATTACGAAGCGGCGGAAATCGACGGGGCGAACCGTATGCAGCAGCTGTGGAACATTACTCTTCCGCTGCTGTCTCCGACGACATTTTTTATTACGATTATCGCCATTATCAACTCTTTCAAGGTGTTCGACCAAATTCTCGTCATGACGGGCGGAGGCCCGGGCAATGCGAGCCGTGTGCTAGTGTTCCACATTTACGATTACGCGTTTCAAGATTTTGCATTCGGGAAAAGCTCCGCGGCCGCGGTGTTAATGTTCCTGATCATTTTGCTGCTAACTTTGATTCAAATGAGAATTTCGAGGCGGTGGGTGCATTATGAAGGCTAACAACGCAACATTTACCGATAGCAAACCACGATTGGCTGCCGCATTCCCTCTTCGCATCTCGATCGGAAGCATCGTCCTTCATACGGTGCTTATTCTCGGAGCTTGTTTGATGATTTTGCCGTTGTTTTGGATGGCGTCCAGCTCGCTGAAAGACATTTCGCAAATATTTTTGATCCCGCCGAAATGGATTCCCGATCCGTTCGTGTGGGGAAACTTCGAAAGATCGTTGAAAGCGCTCCCTTTCGACAAAGCGTATTTCAACAGTATATATATTGCCGTTCTCGTCGTCGTGCTCCAGCTGTTTACTTGTTCGTTGGCGGCGTTCGCATTTGCAAAGATAAACTTTCCGTACCGTGACGTCTTGTTCGTTCTGTTCGTCGCGATGCTCATGGTGCCTGAACAGGTTACAATCATTCCGCTGTATTTGATCATGAAAGAAATCGGCTGGCTCGACTCTCATCTGTCCATTATTGTGCCACCCGCTTTATTCAGCGCCTTCGGCGTATTCTTGCTGAGGCAATTTTTCAAGACGATACCGAACGATCTGGAGGAAGCCGCCATCGTGGACGGCGCCAGCTTGCCGACGATCTACTTCCGCATCATGCTGCCGTTGATTAAACCGTCGCTGTCGGCCCTTGGCATCTTTACGTTTCTGTACATGTGGAACAACTTCTTCCACCCGGTCATCTTCTTGAGCACGCCTGAATTGTATACGGTTCCTCTCATGCTGAATATGTTTAAAGGGCTGTATATTACCGATTGGACGCTCATGATGGCGGGCTCGA
Organism: Paenibacillus alkalitolerans; assembly: GCF_016482785.1. Lineage (GTDB taxonomy): Bacteria > Bacillota > Bacilli > Paenibacillales > YIM-B00363 > Paenibacillus_AE > Paenibacillus_AE alkalitolerans. Next base: position 123,407 of record NZ_JAEMXM010000007.1, read on the forward strand.
CCATTGCGCTCGTGCCTGCGTTGGTCGCGTATCTGTTCACGCAGCGGTATGTGATAGAAGGTATCGCAATGACCGGTATCAAGGGGTAATATTTAATAGATTTTGCGGTGCGGGTGATGCTTTGGCGTCATCCTCTTTTTTTGCGGCAATGTAATGAGCATCCCGCCAAATTTCCCCCACAAAGGAGACGTCCTTCCACAGTTAATTTCTATCGTTCCTAGACATTATGCATTCCCTATATTAGCGCGTATTTCGACAATCTTTTAATACATTATCGCAATTATTTTGCCATTAAATCTCTTATCACTGCAACTAAATATATAGATTTGCAGTCTATTACTAGTAGAAGCAAAATTCGACATAAACCGAGGTAATTTTATGCGCAAAGCAACAATTTCCGTATTTGGTTTGGCCGTTATTCTCATTATTGCAATTGCGGCTTTCAACTCGCTGCAAATTAACGCATCTATTAAAGACAAAGATGAGCCGGCATCTGTAACCGTTCAATCGAATAAACCGCCTGTTGTTGAAAATACAACACCTCCTCCTGATCAAGATGCAGAGCCGCCGCATGTCGAGCAGCCTTCTCCCGAGCCGGATGACGGAGTGAAAAACGATTCTAATTCGAAGTCTGAAAATGTAACTGCGGATTCCGGCCAATTGGTTGTGGAACCGGCCACCGCAGCTCCCGAAAGCATCGCCGCGCTCGTAAACAAACAATATGCGCTTCCTGAAGATTACGAGCCGTCCGATTTGGTTTATCCCGATGTCGATTTTACTTTTGATGAAAAGATCGATAAACGCAAGCTGCGTAAAGTCGCGGCTGATGCATTGGAGGAAATGTTCGAAGCTGCGAAAGAGGACGGTATTTTCTTGGCCGGCGTTTCGGGTTACCGTTCTCACGACACTCAGAAAGCGTTGTTCAACCGTTATGTTAAGAAGGACGGGTTGGAAAATGCGCGAAGATACAGCGCAGAACCCGGTCACAGCGAACATCAAACCGGTCTCGCCATCGATGTCAGCGGAAGCAACGGCAAATGTGCGGCACAGGATTGCTTTGCCGGTACCAAAGAGGCTGAATGGCTCGAGAAGCATGCCGCGGAGTACGGATTTATAATCAGGTATCCGAAAGAAAAAGAATCGATTACCGGGTACAAGTACGAGCCTTGGCACTTGCGTTATATAGGCGTTGAATTAGCGCTAAGCATTACGAGTCAAGGAATTACGCTGGAAGAATACTATAATGCCGCCGTGCCGGTGTCGAATGAATAAACTGAAGGTCAGAGCCATTTTCCGGCTACAGAGCGTTCGCCTCAACTGCATTGCGTAAAGAAGGATATATAGGACGAAAACCTAACTTTTCCCGAATTTTTGCCGTATCCGCAATTTGAAGCCAGGCGGTGTCTATTGGCCGGTGAGCCGCATCCTCACCGACAGGCTCTCCGAATAGCTTCATAATCTGTTCCGCCGGCGCCGGTTCATTGTCGGCCACATTGTAAATTTGACCGCCAATTTCTTGCGTATCCGTCGCCAGCATAACGGCTTGGGCGACATCTGCATGGTGAACCATGTGAATTCTCTGCTGTGGATTCCAGTTGCGAAACCATTGCATTCCCTCCGACAAATGCGGATCTTTGTCCCCGTATACGAAGGCGAGACGAAGTATACGCAAATCAAGTCCTCTTGTGTAATGAAGCTGCATGAGCGCCTGTTCGGCGGCAGCTTTCGTTTCCGGATATGGGCCTGCCGGTTTTGGCGAGTCTTCTTCATTGAAGGCTCTGCCTATATCCGTACCGTATACAAGATTGGTGCTGGCAAATATAAAGCGGCGGACATTCGCCTGCAAAGCCGCTTGTGCCAATGAAACCGTACCTTCCAAATTTACGGCGCGCGTTTGTTCCTCGGTTGCGCCTCGAAAAAATGCAGCCAAATGAACGATTGCATCGATATCCGCCACTGCTTGGTTGAGAGTTTCCGGCTGCAGCAAATCTCCCACCGCAATTTCCGCGCCGTGCTCTCTTAATGTCTGAGCGCGTTCCGGCTGCCGGACCAAAACACGTACACAATCTCCTCTTTGCAGCAACCGCGGAACGATCCTGCTTCCAATTCGTCCTGTTGCCCCAGTAACTAATATGTTCATTTGATCTTCTCCTCGTATCCAATGTTATAATCTCAGTATTATGTATTTTTTATCGTACTACCAGATTTCGTTTATCGTACGATTGTGACTGTCAGGATAAGGAGGAAGTATCGTTGGACGATTTGGACCGCCGCCGCGCATTGGCGGAATTTCTCCGCACACGGCGAGCCCGTCTTTCGCCGTCGGATGTAGACCTTCCTGCGGGGAGCCGCCGAAGGACGCCGGGACTGCGCCGTGAGGAAGTCGCTCAATTGGCGAACATCGGCACTTCGTGGTATGTGGCGTTGGAACAGGGAAGGGACGTTCATCCCTCGGAACAGGTATTGGAGAGTATTGCCCACGCTCTTCGTCTCACACCCACGGAACGCAGGCATTTGTTTCTGTTGGCGCGGCCGCAATCTTTTGCCAATTCGCTGCCCCCTGAAGAGGAAACCGTCGGCTCTGCACTGGAACAAACGATCCATGCGCTCAATCCCCATCCCGCATATATTATGGGCAGACGTTGGGACTTGCTGCTGTGGAATCGGGCGGCTGAACTTGTTTTCGGTTATTCGGACATCGCTCCGCCGCATACGAGAAATTTCGTTTGGCGCAGTTTCACCAGTCCCGTGCTGCGGGCCCATCCCAACTGGGAGCGGCTTGCGAGAAACTTAACCGGCCAGTTCCGGGCTGACAGCGTGCGTTATCCAGGCGATCCTTGGTTTCGCGAATTGATAGAAGATCTGAAAAATATAAGCGAAGATTTTCGTTTATGGTGGTCAATATATGATGTGAAGAGTGTGCCCGACGGACATAAGCTAATGAATCATGAGACGCTGGGAAAACTCGAATTTGAATATGTGACTTTGCATGTTCCTGAAAATACGGATCAGAAGGTTATCATTTATACATGTTCCCCGGACACAGCCGAAACGTTGTCGGTTCTGATTAATAAATAAGGTGCGGGCCGCCGTTAAGCGTATCCCACACCCATGCAGTTTCGGTGTGCCGTCACACCGCTTGAATCTTCTTTTGCTCTTCGCGATCTTGTTCCGCTTCGGTCCGGGCGCGGTCACGCTCCAGAACCGGCTTCAAATATTTGCCGGTGTACGAGCTCTTCACCGTGCACAGTTCTTCCGGCGTACCTGCCGCAACGATCGTTCCGCCGCCGTTGCCGCCTTCCGGACCGAGGTCCACGAGCCAATCGGCCGTCTTGATCACATCGAGGTTGTGTTCGATGACGAGCACCGATTCCCCGGAGTCGACCAACCGATGCAGCACTTCCAACAAACGGGCGATATCGTGAATATGAAGTCCCGTCGTCGGTTCGTCCAGAATGTAAAGCGTGCGTCCGGTGCTCCGGCGATACAACTCGGAGGCAAGCTTCACGCGCTGAGCCTCGCCGCCGGAAAGCGTGGTAGCCGGCTGCCCGAGCTTCATGTACCCGAGACCGACATCAAGCAAAGTCTGTACTTTACGGTGAATTTTTGGCACGTTCTTGAAAAATTCGCATGCGTCTTCCACCGTCATGTCGAGCACATCCGCAATGGACTTGCCCTTAAACTTGATTTCGAGCGTTTCCCGGTTGTACCGCTGTCCTTTGCAAATTTCGCAAGGAACGTACACGTCCGGCAGGAAGTGCATCTCGATCTTGATGATTCCGTCTCCGCGGCACGCTTCGCAGCGTCCGCCCTTCACGTTAAAGCTGAAGCGGCCTTTCTTGTAGCCGCGAATCTTCGCTTCGTTCGTCACGGCAAACACGTCGCGAATGTCGTCGAACACTCCCGTATACGTCGCCGGATTGGATCGAGGCGTCCGCCCGATCGGCGATTGGTCGATATCGATGACTTTGTCGATGTGCTCGAGACCGCGGATTTCCTTATGTTCCCCGGGTCGCACGCGCGCGCCGTTCAAATCGCGGGCGAGCGTTTTATACAAAATCTCATTAACGAGCGTACTCTTCCCGCTGCCGGATACTCCGGTTACCGCCGTAAACACGCCGAGCGGAATTTTCACGTTCACATTCTTAAGGTTATTCTCGCGGGCGCCGCGCACTTCCACCCATTTGCCGTTCGGTTGGCGGCGCTTCAACGGAACGGGGATAAATTTCTTCCCGCTTAAGTATTGGCCTGTCAACGAATTATCGTCCGCCATCACTTCTTTCGGCGTGCCTGCCGCTACGACATGGCCGCCGTGAATGCCCGCTCCCGGTCCGATGTCGATAATATAGTCGGCCGCGAGCATCGTGTCCTCGTCATGCTCCACGACAATTAACGTGTTGCCGAGGTTCCGCATATGCTCGAGCGTCCGGATGAGCCTGTCGTTGTCGCGCTGATGCAGTCCGATGCTCGGCTCGTCCAATATATACAGAACACCCATAAGGCTTGAACCGATCTGCGTCGCCAGGCGTATCCGCTGCGCTTCGCCGCCGGATAACGTTCCGGCTGCGCGGCTGAGCGTCAAATAATCGAGTCCGACGTTGTTCAAGAAACCGAGACGAGCACGGATTTCCTTCAGAATCAATTGCGCGATCGTTGTCTCTTTCTCGTTGAGTTTCAAACTCTCGAAATAATTTGCCGCTTCATTGATGGACAAATCCGTAACGTAAGCGATATTTTTGCCGCCGACGGTAACCGCGAGAATTTCCGGCTTCAGACGCTGTCCCTTACAGCTGGCGCAAGGCTTAGCGCTCATATACTGTTCGATGTATTCGCGAATGCCGTCTGAGCCCGTCTCGCGGTACCTGCGCTCCAGATTCGGAATAATGCCCTCGAAAGGCACGACCGCTTCCCGCGTAACTCCGAATTCGTTGTCATACCGGAACCGGATACGCTCTCCTCCGGTCCCGTGAAGCAGTACGTGCATCTGTTCCTTCGTCAATTGAGAGACCGGAACGTCCGTCGGAATGCGGTAATGGTCGCAAACCGCCGCAAGAAACTGCGGGTAATAGTTGGAGGTGCTGCCCGCCCATGCCTCGAACGCGCCGGCGTCGATGCTTCGCGAGCTGTCCGGACACAACAAGTCCGGGTCGACGATCATCTTCGCGCCCAACCCATCGCATTCCGGACATGCGCCGAACGGGCTGTTAAACGAAAACATCCGCGGAGCCAATTCATCCATGCTGAATCCGCAATCGGGACATGCCAAGCTCGTGGAGAAGAGAAGCTCTTCCTTCGTATCGAGCACATCGACCAACACTTTACCTTCGGACAGCTTCGTGGCCGTCTCCAGCGAATCCGCAAGCCGCGCATGGACATCGTCCTTGACGACAATCCGGTCGACGACGACTTCGATCGTATGCTTCTTGTTCTTCTCCAATACGATTTCTTCCGTTACTTCCCGCATTTCGCCGTCTACACGGACGCGCACAAAGCCCTGCTTGCGGATATCTTCGAACACTTTCGCGTGCTCGCCCTTCTTTCCGCTTACGACAGGCGCCAAAATTTGCAGCTTCGTCCGTTCCGGGTACTCCATGATGCGGTCGACCATCTGTTCGATCGTTTGCGATGAAATCTCCGTACCGTGCGTCGGACAATGCGGACGCCCGATCCGCGCGAACAGCAAGCGCAAATAGTCGTAGATTTCCGTTACCGTACCGACTGTGGACCGCGGGTTGCGGCTCGTCGTCTTCTGATCGATGGATATCGCGGGCGACAGCCCTTCGATCGAGTCCACGTCCGGTTTGTCCATCTGGCCGAGAAACTGCCGCGCGTATGCCGACAATGATTCAACGTACCTGCGCTGCCCTTCGGCATAAATCGTGTCGAACGCAAGCGAAGATTTCCCCGAGCCGCTCAACCCCGTAAGCACGACGAATTTGTCGCGCGGGATCGTTACGTCGATATTTTTCAAGTTGTGGGCGCGGGCACCTTTAATAACGATATTCTCTTGAGCCATTGAAACTTTTCCTCCTTGCTCGAGCGTCTTCTTCTACCCGGCGAACCCCGGTTACGCGCCCTGCGCCTTCAATTCCAATATAGCGTCGCGAAGCTCGGCAGCCCGTTCGAACTGCAAATCTCTCGCCGCTTGTTTCATCTCCTGCTCCAACCGCTCGACGATTTCCGCCCGGTCCTTCTTCGACATCTTCCCGGTCTTCAATTCAGCCAAGTAATCGGCCTTCTGCTCGGCCGCCTTGGTCGCCTCAATGACATCTCGCACTTTCTTGCGGATCGTTTGCGGCGTGATGCCGTGCTTCTCGTTATACGCGATCTGAGTAGAGCGGCGGCGTTCGGTTTCCCGAATCGCCTTCTCCATCGATTCAGTCATCTTGTCTGCGTACATGATGACCCTTCCGTCCGAATTCCGGGCGGCGCGGCCGATCGTCTGAATCAATGAGCGTTCCGCGCGCAGGAAGCCTTCCTTATCGGCGTCCAGAATCGCCACGAGGGACACTTCCGGCAAATCCAAACCTTCGCGCAGCAGGTTGATCCCGATAAGCACGTGGAATACGCCGAGACGAAGATCCCTTAAAATCTGCATCCGTTCCAGCGTCTTGATATCGGAATGGAGATAGCGCACTTTAATACCGATCTCCTTCATGAAATCGGTAAGGTCCTCCGCCATCTTCTTCGTGAGCGTCGTTACGAGCACCCGCTCGTCTTTGTCGATCCGGTCGCGGATTTCCCCGATCAGATCGTCGATCTGCCCCTGCGTCTTGCGCACTTCAATGACCGGATCCAGAAGACCGGTCGGCCGGATGATCTGCTCGACCATCTCCGGACAATGCTCCAATTCGAACGGCCCCGGCGTCGCTGACACGAATATGATTTGGTTGATCTTCTTCTCGAACTCTTCGAACCGCAGCGGGCGGTTATCAAGCGCCGAGGGAAGACGAAAGCCGTGCTCCACTAAAATTTCTTTCCGGGCGCGGTCGCCGTTATACATGCCGCGGATTTGCGGCAATGTAACATGCGATTCGTCAATGACGATCAACATGTCATCCGGGAAGAAGTCCAGCAGCGTGTACGGTGTCGCCCCCCGGGGACGGAACGTAAGCGGACCCGAATAATTCTCGATTCCGGAGCAGAAGCCTACCTCCCGCATCATCTCGAGGTCGTACCGCGTCCGCTGCTCGAGCCGCTGCGCTTCCAGCAGCTTTCCACGACCCCTCAGCTCTTCCAGCCGCTCTTCCAGTTCCCGTTCGATGTCGAGCAGCGCTCGTTTCATCGTCTCTTCATGCGTGACGAAGTGAGACGCCGGGAATATGGCGACATGCTCCCGCTCCCCGACAATCTCACCCGTCAGTACGTCGATCTCCGTAATTCGTTCGATTTCGTCGCCGAACAGCTCGACGCGAATCGCCCGCTCATGCGTGGATGCCGGGAATATCTCCACTACGTCGCCGCGAACGCGAAACGTTCCGCGGGCAAAGTTGAAGTCGTTCCGCTGGTATTGAATGTCCACCAGCTTATGCAAAATCTCGTTGCGGGGCCGCTCCGTGCCGACGCGCAAGCTGAGCGTAAGATCCCGGTATTCCATCGGAGAACCGAGACCGAAAATACAGGATACGCTCGCTACAATGATGACGTCCCGCCGCTCGAAGAGAGAGCTTGTGGCTGAGTGCCGAAGCTTGTCGATCTCCTCGTTCGTGCTGGAGTCCTTCTCGATGTATAAGTCGGTTGCGGGAACGTACGCTTCCGGTTGATAATAGTCGTAATAGCTTACGAAATACTCGACGGCGTTGTTCGGAAAAAACTCTTTAAACTCGCTGCATAACTGCGCCGCCAGCGTCTTGTTGTGCGCGATCACGAGCGTCGGCCGGTTCAGGCGGGCGATCGTCTGCGCGATCGTGAACGTCTTGCCCGTCCCTGTCGCCCCGAGCAGCGTCTGATATCTCTTCCCGTTCAATACGCCTTCCGTCAATTGCTCGATCGCCTTAGGCTGATCGCCTTGCGGAGAAAACTCGGACACAAGCTCGAATTTTTTGTCCATCATTGCAAAACCGCTCATTGGATCACCCAACCAATAAGAGAATATTTGTTCCCATTTTTCAATTATACCATTATGTACTTAGGGGTGCAAACGGAGGAGCGTGGAAAGTTGTGGTGAGATCGGCGCATTTTACGACCGAATTCGGAACGAACGTTGCGGGCGGCACAGGAACATGCATCAATGAACTTCATAAAGCGAGCGGCCCAGACACGCAAATCATATTTTTGTCGCGGGACGTCGGCCATTCATTGACTGCAGACAAGGTTCGGTGTGCCGGTTTTTACGATATGGACGTGCTGAACTCGCTTGAGTTCGATGTCGCGGTGTTTCATTTTTACGGATTGGGCTATTTGGCGGATGAAACATTTTTGCGGGGGCGCAAATTGATTTATGCAGTGCATTCCGTTCCGACTACGGAACCGTGGAATCTGCTGAACCCGTATGGCGGCGCCAATGAAGTCCCTTTCTATTTCGAGCGCATGTGCGACAGGGCCGACCTAATCGTTTGCGTTTCGGAGGCGGAGCGAGGCAAGCTGCTATTGCTGTACCCCGACCTTGAGTCGAAAACATGCGTCATTCATAACGGCCTGTCCACGCCTTCTTCCGCCGGGTTGAACGTTTCGTCCCGCAGAACGACATTCGGTTTTCTCGGACGATGCGATTATCGCAAAGGGCTGCGGGAAGCCATACAAGTGCTTTCTTCCGTTCCCGGGGAGTTGATCATTGCGTGCGGGCAGGAAGACGATTCATATCAAAATGCCGCAAAAGAGGACATTCGGCGTCTCGGACTATCCGATCGGGTGACATGGGCGGGCCGTGTCAAAGGAGAGGAAAAGGCGGTCTTTTTCGGCAAATTGGACGCTTTGCTCGTGCCTTCCCGCTGGGAGCCGTTCGGGTATGTCGTACTGGAGGCGCTTCGCACGGGCGTCCCACCGATCGTCGGCAGCCGCGGAGGCATGACGGAAATCGTCGGCGGGCAATATCGTTACATATTCGATCCATGGGACACCGAGTCGTTTGCGGAATGTTTGAGAACTTTTCAAAATGATTCCGAGGAAACGGTACGGCGGGAATTGGAGACGGCGGTTCGGCGGGCCGAACGGCTTACGGCGAAGAGCATGGCGGCGGAGTACGAGCGGCTGGCGTCCGAGCTGGTGCGAGGCGAACGCATTATGGAGGCGGAGGCTGCCTTCTTGTTCAAACGAAGATACTGGCGGGACACCGGCGGCGGACCGTCGTCGTTTCCGTTTCGGGCGGCGGCCGGCCGAAACGCGTCGTCCACCCCTCCGCTCCCTCATGCATAACAAGCCGAGGTACGAGCCACAATATCCCATGTACAACATTACCATTGACATCGGGAGGGAACTCGACCATGGCAAGAGTTGCCGTAGAAAACAGCTTGAACAACGTTAAGGACGCGCTCCGCAACAACGGCCACGAAGTTATGGATTTGTCCGGCGGCCTGGATGCTTGCGATTGCTGCGTCATTTCCGGCGAAGATAAAAACATGATGGGCATGGCGGACCGCGCCACGATGGCGTCCGTTATCAACGCGCAAGGCATGACGGCGGACGAAGTTCTGCGCCGTGTGGACGAGAGCGTCCGGCAGGCGCAAGATTAACCTGAGGGCAGGGGGCGGACACCCCCCTGTTTTTCGTTCTTGACGATAACGTCCGGTTTTCGTTACAATGTGGCAGAAACATTTATGACGCAAACTCGGATTGCGGGAAAGATGAGGTACCCTGAACATGGATAACTAATCCTACTATTTAGACTTGTTAACTCGTATGAATTTTCATACTTGTGCTTGTTCTGAAGATAGGATTCGACTGTCCATTTATAGGGATGCCTTAGCCGCTGCGGATTTAGTCGGCTTTCTTTAGGTATCGCGCATGTTCCCCTGTGCGGGATATGCCTGCCCTTTTATTAGGATATTTGGATGATGCGAATCCTCTTCGGATCGATTTTCGGCCTGGGGAGGTTTTTTTGTGCCATTTTTATATATTGAGAATGTGGAGAAGTATGTGGGGGACCGCTTGCTGTTCAAACAGGAAGGGCGGTTCACCGTCGATAAAGGCGACAGGATCGGCATCATCGGCAGAAACGGGGCGGGAAAATCGACGCTGCTTGCGCTGCTGGCCGGACGCCTCGAGCCGGATGCCGGAAGAATTGAAAGATCGTGCACCGTCGCGGAAATGATGCAGCCGGCCGGAAGCCGCGGAGATTGGGAGCAAGTTTGCGGTGTCAGTGGTGCGGAGACGGATGAATCGTCAGCGGCGGAAGCCGTGAAGCGGTGGCGCGCTCCCGATGAAGAGGCGGCGGCTTCGCACGGCAGCGGCGGCGAGCGCACCAGGCGCCGCATCGCGCTGCTGTTGAGCAGCGGCGCCGAGCTGCTGATCGCGGACGAACCGACGAGCCACCTTGACCAAGAAGGAACGAAGCTTCTATTCGACGCGTTCGCCTCCTTCGACGGCGCTGTAATTATTGTATCGCACGAACGGATGCTTCTTGACGCGGTTTGCACTTCCATCATCGAGCTCGATGAAGGCAGGCTCTCCGTATTCGGCGGCAACTACTCCGATTACAAAATGGAAAAGCAAGCCCGGAAAGCCCGCGAGCAATTCGAATACGAGCAATACGCGAAAGAGAAAGCGCGGCTGGAATCCGCCATTGTCGAAGCGAAGAACAAATCCAAATCGGTGAAAAAGAAGCCTTCGCGAATGAGCGATAAGGAAGCGCGCTTGGGCAAAATGAAACGGAATTCCGCTAAAGCCAGACTTGACCGTACAGCCGGAATCCTCGAGCAGCGGCTGAATCAGCTTGAGGAAAGGGAAAAGCCGCGGGCTGCCGAAGCGCCTCTCTTCGATGTGACGGCTCACGAGCCGTGCAGAAGCAAGCATGTGCTCCGGGTGGAGAACTTGACGGCGGCATTCGGGGAGAAACTGTTGTTCCGCGAACTGAATCTTCCGGTTAAGCCGGGCATGCGAATCGCGCTGGTCGGCCCGAACGGCTCGGGAAAGACGACGCTGCTGCGCGCCATCGACGCCCGCGCCGACGGAATCGCGTACTCTCCGGCTTGCCGAATCGGTTATTTCCGTCAAGACTTATCGCTGCTGGATGAGGAGAAGACGGTGCTTCAGAACGTAATGTCCACGACGAACTACAACGAAATGCATGTGCGCACCGTTCTCGCCCGCACACTGTTTAAACGCGAGGAGGTCCACAAGCGCGTCGGCGATCTGAGCGGAGGAGAACGAATCAAAACCGCTCTCGCCAAGCTGTTCCTTGGAGAGTATAACACGCTACTGCTTGATGAACCGACCAACTATTTGGACATCTTTGCGAGGGAAAGCTTGGAACAAGCGTTGGTCCAGTATCCGGGCATCATCCTGTTTGCCGCGCACGACGAAGCATTCGTCAAGAATGTGGCGACACACGTCCTGACGTTGTCGGACGGACGGTGGAGCTTTGCGCCTGCCGGGGCGGATATGCAGGCTGCCGGCGCTTCAGGGGCTTCGGGATCTTCAAAAGTTTCGGGGCCACCGGACGAAGAAGCGGAAATGGAGCTGCTTCAGGTCGAACGGGCGCTTGCCGAGACAATCGGCAGATTGTCCATGCCGCGCCCGGACGACGACCCGGTGAAACTGGACGCAGAGTTCCGGAGCCTGTTGGCCCGCAAGCGCGAGCTGCTGAAGGTTAAGTAAGTTGAATGGAACTGTCGCGATGCTGCTGTGAACAGCGTTCCACGAGCCGGCGTATCTTCGCGACCATGTCCTCGGCGTGCCACCTTCTGTCCTTAAGCTCTAAAACTGACCTTATTAATGGAAATAGAGTCAATTTTTCACCCTATCCATGCCCGGTCATCCCGGAACCTGGCCTGTAAGCTCAAAAACTGAACTTATTAATGCACGTAGGGTCAATTTTTGACCCTATCCATGCCCGGTCATCCCGGAACCTGGCCTGTAAGCTCAAAAACTGAACTTATTAATGCACGTAGGGTCAATTTTTGACCCTATCCATGCCCGGTCATCCCGGAACCTGGCCTGTAAGCTCAAAAACTGACCTTATTAATGCACGTAGGGTCAATTTTTGACCCTATCCGTGCTCGGCCATTCCGACACCTGGATACGTCAGGAAGTTTGAGGGTGCTGGCAGGTCTATCCATCGGAACGATCTATGAAAAATATGTATTTTGTTTTGATAGAGGACGCAGCCCAAGCGAAGGCGCGGGAGGAATATATCCTAAAGGTGCTTGATCTACAACAGTTTCGTTGGAACTACTCTTTAGCGGCAATACCGAGAATATGCAAAAAAGGGCTGCCCCAAGTGAATTTGGGTGCAGCTCTTTCATTTAAGATCTCTCGCTCAAGTAATTGACACGGTCCATCGTCACATCCAAATCGGTTTCGAATGCTCTCAGCGTGCGCTGGAAACTGTTGAAATTGCGGCGCGTTTCCTCTTTGAAATCGGAAAGTTCGCTCTTTAACGCTCCGACCCGCCGCTTCCAACCGGTCCATGCTGAATTCGAGCTTATCCATTCTGGACTCAAGTTTATCGATCCTCGATTGCAGCCGATCCATCCCGGACTCTAATCCGCTTACCCGCTCCGTCAACGCATCGAGTTTCGCATTAGTCATTTGCTGTTTTTCAAGAATCGCCTGCAACATGGACTTCAACTCAACCATATCCCGTTCCCTCCCCGATTAAAACCGATTATATCATATCTCGCTCCGGCTGAGCGCTCTTAGTACCAAGTCCCGCGCATCGTTGGTTTCATATCTCGAATCCGTCTTCACGATCCTCACTACGATGAATCCTTCACCCTCCAATCTCTCTTTCCGTTCCAACAGCTCGGAATACTCCGCGGCGGAGAGCTGCAAGTTACAGCTTCTGTAATCAAGCACTTCAAAGACGATAGGGCGCTTGGTTTTACGGGCGCGATGATACACAAAGTAGGTGCAATAATCCCGGGGCGTGTAACCTTCCAATGGAAACCCCGCCTCAAGGTGCGTAAAGTCATAATGTGAAACGCGCCCCCATATTTCCTCCAGAAACCATACTTCTTCAGGCGTCAAATACGGCCAATCCCGTCCGCATTCCTCCGAAATCTTTCGTTCGCATTGCCCCATAAATGCCGCCAACTTAGGATGATACCCGCCAAACCGCATACCATGCTCCTCCTTCGCGAACGCAAAAAAGCCCCGCAGCCGGTTAAGGCTTACGGGGCGTGCTTCGCCACAATGTTTCTCTCATTATATCACAAAGCAGGAATGCGATCAAGCGTTCGCAAACAACCAATCAACTCTCCCGCGATCTTCGCAAACAGCCGCCCTGCTTGGCTCGTTTCACGAAACAGAGAAGTTCCCTCCACATATAAATCCGGCCTTTCTTCGTAAGGAGCTTCGAGAGGAATTTTGGCCAACAGCCTTGCATTCAACTCCATGGCCAAGCGCTCCCCGCCGCCGGTGCCGAAAATAGGTATTTTCTCGCCGCCGACCGCCATGTAGGACATATTCTCAATGATCCCCACGATGTCATGCTTCGTTTTCCTGGCCAGCTCTCCCGCTCTCGCCGCAACGTGAACCGCGTTGGCGTGCGGCGTCGTGACGATAATCTCCTTGCTGAGCGGAATAATGGAATGCAAGTCCAACGGAATGTCGCCTGTCCCCGGTGGCAAATCGATCAGCATATAATCCAATTCTCCCCATTTCACCAGCGTAAAGAAAGTGCGCAGCATCTTGCCCAACTGCGGTCCGCGCCAGATGACCGGAGCGTTATCTTCGCTGAAGAAGCCCATCGACACTAGTTTCACCTCGAAAGCTTCAATCGGAACGACCATATTCCCATCCAATTCGGAACGCTCCCGTATCCCCATAATCGCCGGTATGCTGTAGCCGTAAATGTCGGCATCAAGCAGCCCGACCTTCTTTCCTTTCGCCGCCAAAGCTCTGGCTAAATTCGCCGTAACGGTCGATTTGCCGACGCCACCCTTCCCGCTTGCGACGGAAATGAATATTGTATCTTTGCCGACAGCAATCTCGGGAGGCTCGTTCCGAGCTGCACTTGAGACAGGTCCGGATCTTTCGCGCTCGGTCATCGATCTGAACCGGATATGTACACTGTCGATTCCGATACCTCGCAAAGCTCGCTCGGTCTCTTCTTTTAGCCGGCCCGTTTCAGAATCGTTGCGGCTCGATACCGACATCGACATATAAACTCCCTTTTCTTTAATCACTATGTCTCTTACGAGATTCGACTCCGTCATGCGTCGTTTCGATCCCGGCTCCTCCAAGTGGCGCAAAGCGTCAAGAACGGCCTGTTTCGTTATCATAAAAGTCCACCTCCCGAATTACACTAGAATCCATCAGCTAGATGGCAGTCTGTGTATGATTGGCATCAAGTCCCATGGAGGCAAATATCTGCGCTCGAATATGCAAATATTGTTCGCCTGTCCGGCTGCGCGGCCTGGAGATCGGCACGGGCACCACTTCCTTGATGCGGCCGGGGCGCACAGTCATGATAATGATGCGGTCGGACAAATACAACGCCTCCTCTATATCATGCGTAACGAAGACGACCGTAATTTTCTCCAGCTGCCATATTTTCATAAGTTCTTCCTGCATTTTCAGCCTTGTTAAGGCATCCAATGCGCCGAACGGTTCATCCATCAGCAAAACTTCCGGTTTCAAGCAGAGCGAGCGGGCGATAGCCACCCGCTGCTTCATGCCGCCCGAGATTTGCTCCGGATAAAGATCAGCCGCTTGCGATAGCTCCATCAGTCTCAAATAATAGTCGGTTATTTCCTTTCGTTCCTTCCTCGAAATTCCTTTCATTTCCAAACCGAACGCAATGTTTTGACGAACAGTCCGCCAAGGAAACAGACCGAAATCCTGAAATACAAAGCCCCTGTCGGGATCGGGACGTGTAACCGGCTTTCCTCCGCATAAAATCCGGCCTGCGTCCGCTTGTTCGATACCCGCGATCAATCGGAGCAGCGTGCTTTTGCCGCAGCCTGAAGGTCCCAGCAAGCAAACAAACTCTCCCTGCTCGACGGTCGCATTGATAAGCTGCAAAGCTTGAACTTGAGAATCCGCTCCCGTTAGATAATGCTTGGAAACATCTACGATTTCCAACTCCATCGCACGTCACCGCCCCTTATACGGTCTTCCACTTAACGAACAGCTTCTCGATCACTCTGATGACAGCCGAAAATACGTAGCCCAATAAACCGATCGTGAACATGCCGACGATCGATTCTTCGTATTGCATGAGATGATACGCTTCCCATGTATAGTAGCCGACGCCGTATTGCCCCGCCATCATCTCGGCCGTAATGACGGCCATCCAGGACGCTCCAACACCGACGGTAAGCGCGGAAAAAATACCAGGGGCCGCAGCCGGCAGGTACACCTTCCATACCGCTTTGCTTGGCGGACAACCCAGACATCTGGAAGCGTTGATCAGCACCGGAGAAACACGTTTGACGGCATTGCGGGTGCTGATGAGTATCGGGAAAAATGCGCCGATAAACGTAATGAATACAATTCCCCCTTCAATCGTTGAAAACAAAAGCATCGTAACGGGCAAAAAAGCGATCAGCGGAATCGGACGAAATATTTCAAGCGTCGGGAACAAGGAATCATTCGCCTTACTCGATAATCCGATCCAAACACCTAATAGCACGCCGAAGATCAAACCAAGCACGATCCCCAGCGTGACCCGGTACAAGCTGTACAGCATATCCACATAATAATGTCCGCTGACGGCGACTTCTTTCCACTTCTGAAGAACCTCTAACGGAGAAGGCAAGTTGCCGAATTGCAATGGCCACATGAAGTTGATTGCGGACAAAACATGCCATAAGACTAAAAATGCGGCCACCGACCCTACACGCAGCGTATATTTCCCAAAGTTTTCATAGAGTTTCCTTTGATAAGGCGTTTTTCGCCCAATTGCCGAAAGAGCTTCTTTCTCCTGCAGAGCTGTCGTAACACCCACGGATTCCATCAGCGACTCCTCCGTCCATTTATAAATTAAAACTCCAACCCGTCGATATAGTCCGACTTCCGTTGCTCATCCGTCAGATAAGGTTTTCCGGCCGAAGAGGCCGCTTCCTCCAGATAGCTCACATCTATGAACTTTTCAACGTCCAGTTCTTTCTCCACCTTCCCGATCGAGCGTAAAAATTCAATGCTCCCTTTCAATGTTTCAATATCCCTATCATAGACTGCGGCATCGAAACGGATCGTCTTTGTAAGCTTCATGCAAACTTCAAGCGGAAATCCGCTCTCCTGCGCGAAAATGTCCGCCGCCTCCGCCGGATTTTCCCGTATGAACTCATGGCTTTCGAACAACGCTTTGATGAAAGCGACGGTATATGCTTTATTCTCATTAACCCAGTCCAGATTGGCTACAACGCCGTCCAAATAATCGATTTTTGTCTCCGCCCCGTCATACAGCACCTTAGCGGTATCCTTATGCATGATGAGGCTGGGATAAGGCTCCCAGGTGGAATGTGCGGCAATTTTATTTTGCTCGACGCTTTGCATGCCCACCGTCACGCTTTGATCGACGATTTTCACTTTATCCGTAAGATCGTTCTGTTTCAAAGCGTCCAGAAGCATGCGGTGAGCGCTGCTTCCGATCGGCGTGGAGACCGTCCGGCCGGCCAACTCCTTAATATCTTTCAAATCGCTGTCCTTCGGGACGATGACCGCTTGATTGACGCCCATCACTCCTTTGCCGTCAAACGCCAAAAACACGGACCGGTAGTTGTCTTGCGTCAAGCCCTTCATGCCGTTAAGAAGCAGAGGCAAATCGCCCATAAAGGCCATCTGTATTTTCCCGCCGATCATGTTGTTGTTCAATACCGCACCGGCCGGAGCGTCGAACCATTGCACCTCGAAAGCCGTATCGGGCTCGGCTTCCTTCAGATGCTTCTCGTACAGCTTGTTGTGCTTCATGATCAGCGCCCCCCAGGTTTGGGCAGTTGGACTTTGATAACCGACGGTAATTTTGACCGTCTTGGAAGGAGCTCCGGATGCGCTTGCCGCAGCCGATGAGTCCGAAGTGAGCGCGGATTTGTCTCCTTCGCTTCCTGCAGCCGGGTCCGCCGCCGAGCAGCCGGCAAAAGCCGAAAGCAGCAGGATGCATATGGCGATAACAGACATTTTTTTGGCCATGACCGGCATCTCCTTTCACTCTTCAACCTCCGGCAATTTCACCTCAAAGCCGAAGGTCGAAGAGCTCCTGTTTTATCTAACCAAATACGGAATGTTCACCTTCACGGCATCTACCGGACAATCCACCTCACAGGGCGTGCAATACCAGCATTCGTCATATTTCATATACGCCTTTTTGTTTTCATCCAGCGCCAGGATTCCCATCGGGCATACTTGAACGCATATATCGCAGCCGATGCATTTGTCCTTGTCGATAATGACACCCGCTTCCACTCTTTGCCCGATCATATTGGAAGAGAAATTATTCATTGACGACCAACTCCTGTCTCAGAATATAGGGGGGCAGCTCTTTCGTGCCAAGCGCCATTGCTCCGTTAGCGTCCTTCTTGACGATAACCCGCTTCATCCAATTTTTGTCGTCCCGCACCGGGTAATCAAGATAATAGTGATAAAATCCCCACCGGCTTTCCTTTCTGAACAAGGAAGCCTTCGCCATCATTTCCGCGCAATCCACGATACTGTGCACCTCCAACGCCCGGCCCAGCTCGTGCGGGTCTGTCGCCCCAAGCTGCTTTAGATCGACGTTGCGGAAATGCTCGACTTTCTCCAAAGCGATCTCCATCTTCGTTGTGATTTTAGGCGGCATCAAATATTGAGTTACGATGCGGCGTATTTTCGTCTCCACCTGCTGGTGCGGAATGCCGTTCGGATTGCTTAGAGGCGCGTAGATTCGTTCGCGTTCCGCTTCGATTTGGGCCGGATCGGGCTCGTAATCGGATTGTTGCCGGGCGAACTTAGCCGCATTCATGCCGGCGATTTTGCCGAATGTCAGCGCGCCGAGCAAATATTGATGAGGCACGCAAGCCATATCGCCTGCTGCATACAAGCCTTTCAACGTCGTTTCCGCTTCGTGGTTGACCAGCACGCCCGAGGCGCTGTGTCCGCTGCAGAGCCCCACCTCGGAGAAATGCAGTTCAACCATTTGATCGCGGTAATCCAGACCTCTGTTTTGATGGAATCGTTCGCGGCTCGGACGTTCGTTCTGATGCAAAATGTCCTCGATTTGCGAGATGACGCTGTGATCCAGATGGTTCATCCGCAAGTACAGCGGCCATTGGCCTTTATTGGCCAGCTTCCACATGTTCATAATCAGTTCGCCGCTCCAATAGTCGCAACCCGTCACCCGTTCCCCTTTCGAATTCGCTGTAAAGCCTCCGAACGGCCCGGCCACATAAGCGCAAGCCGGTCCGTTATAATCCTTCATCGTCGGGTTAATTTGATAGCATTCGATCCCTGTCAATTCCGCCCCGGCATGATAAGCCATGACATAGCCTTCACCCGTGTTGGTCGGGTTCTCGTAAGTGCTGTATAAATATCCCGAATCCGTCGTTCCCATCCGGCCGGCCGCTCCGGTCGTACAGACGACGGCTTTCGCTTTGACGATGATAAAGTCTCCGTTCATCACATCCACGCCCAAAGCGCCGATTACTCTGTCTCCGTTAGTCAGAAGCCGTGTCGCCATCACGCGGTTAACGATTTTGCATCTGCTCTTCTTAACCTGCTTGGCGAGAATTTGTTTCAGGTCGCTCGCCTTAGGCATCGGAAGAACATATCTTCCTTTCCTGTGCACCCTGTAGACTTGAAAATCGCCGTTCTCGTCCTTTTCAAAATCGACTCCCCATGAATCAAGCAGCTTGATGATTTCATAGCATTCGGACGCCTGCCGGTAAACGGCTCTTTGGTCAATTATGCCGTCATTCGAATCGGTAATTTCCTGAGTATATTCCTCGGGTGTCGCCTTGCCCGGCACAATCGCGTTGTTCAAGCCGTCCATCCCCATGCAGATCGCTCCGCTGCGCCTGATGTCCGCTTTGTCCAATACAAGCACTTCGGCTTCAGGGTCTTGTTCCTTCGCTTTGATCGCCGCCATCGTTCCGGCAGTTCCTCCCCCGATGATAAGTACATCCGTTTCATATTCGCGCGTGTTCATCATGTCGGCCGCCTCCTTATACAGAAGTAATGTTAATGAAATTATTCTTGACTTCACTGTAGCACCAGGTGTTTTTATACGTCAATATTCATAACAGATTATGACACTAAATAAGGATGAATGATGAAAATCGACGAATACAGCCAATAAATTGTAATTTAATGTTAGACAATATTACATTTAATTGACGTAACTACGATTCCAACATAATATTTTAAATAAGGAAGCCAGACCGCGGGGGGATGCAAATGTCGGATAAGCGATTAAACTTGATGACTTTGCAGGAAGTGATGGATACGTTGGAGGTTAGCAGGTCGACGCTCGACCGGTGGCGGAAAGAGCAGCGCATGCCATTCGTCAAAATCGGAAAGGAAATCTATTTCCATAAAGAAGACCTGCAGCTTTGGCTTCGTTCCCACTCCCGGGTCAAAACTCCAACTTCATCCGAAGCAAAAGACGAACCGCTTGCCGAATCGATAACGATCGGTTATCAAAGCGGAACCGCTCACATGTGGAGCGCCTTAATCGTCAAAGAACTCCGTTTATTCGAAGAGGAGCTCGCAGCCGTCGAGCCTTCGAGGACGTTCGCGATTCGCTGGCGCAATGCCGCAAACGGCTTGGAGCTGGTCGAGGGCATGATCGCAGGGACGATCCAGCTCGCCTCTTTGGGCGATTACCCCATTGTCGTCAGTCACCAAATCGGACAAAAGCTGCCGAATTTCAAACCCGTTCTGCTCGCCTTCGATGGAAAAACGCCGCAAGGCCAAGGGATCTCGATCGTTGTGCCCAAGGGGTCCGCCATCCGGGATTCAACCGGTCTCGCCAATCAGACGGTTTCCACCGTATTAAATTCAAGTGCAGGCTCCAGGCTAACACGCTTGCTATCGCTAAAGGACAAGAAGCACATCCGCATTATTCATCAGGAAATGGATGACAGCTTGAACAGCATCATGCACCGTCATGTAGGGGCAAGCGTAATGTGGGAGCCTTATGTAAGCCTTGCCCGCCTTCAAGGTGCGGGACCCATATTGTTGGAGAACGAAGTGAGGGACGATTATTTGACCGGACTCGTGGCGCAAGACGATTGGATTCAAGCGAACGAATCGGTCGTTACGGCATACTTGAAGGCGCATCTGCGGGCCCATCGGATCGTGCGGGACCGTCCGTTGAAAGCCGCGAGAATCATTTCGCAGTCGACCGGTTTTCCGGTTGAGTTGGCTGCCCGTCTGTGCTCCCAGGTGCGTTGGGACGCCTCCGCCTATGCGCGGGACTTGAGAACGCTCGAGAATTTGGCGGATTCCGATTCTGCGGGCGCTTTACATTTTCGGGGGGAGTATTTGGAGCAAGCGGCGAAGCGGCTCAACCTTCCGTCTTTGTCCGATGAGCCGCTGCCTGGGGAATGGTCTTCAGCTTACCTCTACTAAGATTCGGCACTTATAAGGTGCAGCTTCTGAATAAACATTCCTGCCGCTTTGGTCGCTGCACTGTCTTTTCTTTGAATGATAGAAAACTCCCGATTAAGATCCGTTTCTTTAAGATTGACCTCGATCAATTCACCCCTGTCTATGTCCTTCCGCACGACCCATCTTGATAAAACCGCAATCCCCAAGCCGGCGGCAACCGCCTCTTTCACTCCCTGGCTGCTGTTAAACACATACGCCCGCTTGATATGCAAAGCGGCGCTTTGGATCAATCGATCGCTGAAGGACCGGGTCCCCGACCCGTTTTCCCGAAAAACCCACACTTGTTCATCCAGCGAATCAACCCCGGCATTTTTCATTGACGATAAAGGATGGTCAGGCGGGGCAATGACGACCATCTCGTCCTCCATGAACGGCTCCATTAGCACATCCGGATGCAAAACGCCACCCTCCACCAATCCGAAATCGAGCGCATTTTCCCGAACGGCTTGTTCGGTTTCTTCGGTATTCCCGATGGATACCCGGATGTCCACTTGGGGATATTGATTTGCAAATTCGGCGATAAGCCCCGGCAGTACATATTCCCCGATCGTAAAGCTCGCCCCGATGTTCAACGTTCCGGTTACCGTGTCACGCAAGAGATGAATTTCTTGTTTGGCATCCTCGTAAAGCGAAAGAATTTGTTTCGCCCGCTCGTATAGCACCGTCCCGGCTTCCGTAAGCTTCACTTGCTTCGGAGACCTGTGCAGCAGCCGGACACCGAGCTCGTTCTCCAAATTGCGGATGTGCAGGCTGACGCCGGGCTGGGACAGATGAAGCAGCTGCGCGGCACGCGAGAAATTGCTTTGCTCCGCCACTGTGACGAATATTTTTAACGGCTCGACAATCATGCATGCTCACCCCCAATCATTAATTTTCCTCATCGTTGGGATAACGGTTCCGTATTTCTGTTTTCATCGGCTTCGGACTATAGTGAAACCTTAGGAGGAGCTGATTGAATGGATAAATCATATGGCCTGACGTTGAGAAAGAAAAAGGGGTTCGCGACTGCCAAAGGCATTGCACTTACGGTGCTGCTTGCCGCAATGTCAAACGTTATTGGCGTCTTGCCGCCGCTCGGCGTTATCGGACCGCTTGTAATTGCGATTATATTGGGGATTGCCTGGCGAGCGTTGTTCGGCGTTCCTTCTCAAGCCTTTGACGGAGTTGCGGCGGCAAATCAGAAGATGCTTCGGCTCGGAATCGTGTTGCTGGGCATGCGTCTAAACCTCGGCGATATCGCCGCCGCCGGGCCCAAAGTACTGGCTCTGGCCGGATTGAATATCGTATTTGCCGTATTTGCCGTATATGCGCTTGCGAGGCTCTTGCGGGTTGATAAAAAGCTGGGAATGCTGACGGCATGCGGAACGGCCATATGTGGAGCCGCCGCGGTGGCCGCCATTTCGCCGCAAATCAAAGCGAACGCAAACGAGACCGCGATAAGCGCCGCAACGGTTGCCGTCCTGGGGACTCTGTTTACGATTATGTATACTTTAACATACCGGTTCCTTGGTTTCACGCCGTACGGATACGGAGTATTCTCGGGAGCCACGCTTCACGAGATCGCCCATGTGGTTGCCGCCGCCGCGCCGGGCGGGAAGGCGGCTGTCGATATCGCTGTTGTCGTGAAGCTGACGCGCGTCGCGCTGCTCGTCCCTGTTGCACTCGGCATCGAATTCTGGAGAAGACGGTCATTTCGAACGGAACATTCGGGGACGGCCGGAACGGAAAGCCGCAGCTCCATTCCGTTTCCCTGGTTTATTGTCGGGTTTCTCGCTATGAGCGCTCTTAATACCGCCGGCGTCATTACGCCGGCGGTTGCGAATCAGGTCGTCTCCGCCGCTTATTTCTTAATGGCGATCGGCATGGTCGGCCTCGGCTTGAATGTCGATATGCGAGTCTTTTTCCGCGCCGGAATGAAAGCTTTCGCCGCCGGACTCGCCGGGTCCGTTTTATTGTCCGCTTTCGGTTATGTGTTGGTTCACGGATTCGGACTCTTGGGGTGACCGGGCATCTGACAATTTTGCGGCGTCCGTCTTTTTTTCGCAAGCAGGGCGATAACTTCGTTGGCGGTGGCCATGGTGAGCTTTCCAGAAAGGGGTGATCGCCTTGGTCACGCTGACAGCCGTTCGGTCTCCGGAATAAGGGTGAGAAGAGAACCGCCGTTTGACCTGGCTGTACTTCCTTTATTCGTTATCGTTACCCGCTTAATCAACTCTCGGTCTATTCCTGGCAACAGACCGCTCTCATGCTGGCATGAATCTGCATCGAGGCGGTTTGTTTTTAGCTGCATTGAAATGGGAGAACTGCGATGCAAAGCTATAAAGACATGCTGGCTGATACCGGCATCTCCGACAGGGAGAAGGCGGCGTTGGAGAAGCAGCTGCTGCTCAGCGAATACCGTCTGCAGCACGAAATCCCGCCGTATGAGGACGCTTCGATGTGGGGCATCGTTGCCAAATCCACCTTGTGGTTCAATTGGGTGATGTCAGGATGAAAAAAAAGCAGTCGGATCGCTCCGACCGACTGCAATTCTTCCTTTATTTTTGGAAGCTCTTCACGGGTTCTCGTAGTTTTTTAACGGCATTCCTACATATTCTCGGAAGGAGCGGATCCGATCCTTCTCGAACTCGAAGACGACTGAAAGCTCATTGCGGAAAGGTCTACCGTTCAGCAATCCTTCCGCGCGAAATACTACCATCCCGTAGCTCTCATTCTCTAGCTCGATCAGCGGAGTGAGGCGCATCTGAAATACTGAGCGCTCAAACCTGATTAATTCCTCGAACCGCTCTCGGCCTTGCTGCTTCCGATTCCACCCTTCCAGCGGGAGCGGAACGAAGAAATGAAAATCATCCGTAACCTTTTTAAGGAAATCGTCTGTATGCCCTGTTTCGAAAGCACGCCTAAAAGCATCAAACGCTTCATGGTTTGTCATCATAACAAGCCTCCTAATTTCATTGTTCCAGCTCGCTTTATGCACCCGAGCGTAGGGTCTTCATTTGATGAGCTTAAGCTGGCTTGATATAACTCCAAGGTGAATCGCTTCATGAATCAATGCGAAATTAAATAATTCGCCGGCTGTATCGAATTGGAACGGACCCATTTCAAACGGCGTTTGCAGCCTCTGTTCGAGCATTTCGGGTGTCAGTTCGGAAAGGCGGGAAAGCTGTACCGCCAACATCCCGATCAATTCATCCTTGGACGGGGGCGTTGCCGTCCAAGCCGAAGGTTTCGTTCCGGAGTTGAACAATGTCTCGTATTGAGCCGGAATGGCCGATGGGGACCTGAAGCTTAGTGAAGCGTATTTATCCAACCAATAAACGATATGACCGACATTCCAGCGTACCGAATTACGAAATCCCTCAGGTTGAATGTCCATCTGTGACTCCGACACGTTCTGAAGCTGGCCGATTATAATTTGACGAAGCACTTTCCCCGTATTGATAATCGATTGTGCCATTCTTGAATCCTCCTTCTATTGGGTTTGTTCGTTTTACTTCTAAAGCTTACGTTACATACCTCAGCGCAACAATCACGAGATTCCGATGCAATTGATCGGTTTCAGTAATGGTAAATTAGAAATTGTTGGAACTCAGGTTTCTCCGTTATAATGGCGGAGGAGGATCGATAAGCGAAAGGGGAATTGAGCATTGGAGCTTCGACAGCTTGAATATTTTGCTGCAATTTGTAAGGAGATGCATTTCTCCAGGGCGGCCGAAAATCTCTGTACCACACAGTCGAATCTGAGTCAGCAGATCAAGTTTTTAGAGAACGAGCTGGGGCTCCCTTTATTCGATCGTATCGGCAAGCGAATCAGATTAACCGACGCAGGAAAAATCCTGCTCGAACAAAGTGAAAGTATCTTTAAACACGTTGACTATGCAAAAAGGGCGATATCGGATCTTAAGAGTCTGGAGGGAGGCAGGCTGGATATCGGCATTTTACCGGGAGACGGGGATTTGCTGTTTGACGCATTACTCATCGATTTCCATAAGAAGTATCCTAAGCTCACGATAAGCGTTACGGAGACCATGGATGTCTATGAACAGGTTCTTAACGGCACAAGAGATCTCGGTGTTACTACGGTACCTCTCAAGCCTGATGAACGTATTTCGATTATTCCTTTGTTTCACGAAGAGTTTGCTCTAGCCATCCGATCGGATCACCCTGTTGCGAAGTCAAAGGCGATTCCGTTCGAACAGCTTCAGCATCTAAAGATGGTCATGTTCAGTTCCGAACATCAGATCACGAAGGTCATTCAGTCGTGCTGTGGTGAGAAAGGAATTGCGATTGACAATCCGATTGTAACTTCAACTTTATCGACGCTGCTGTCCTTGGTCGAGCAAGGCATAGGAGCCTCTATTCTCCCCCGGATGCTGCTGGATTATATGAATCATGAGCATATCGCCGCCGTAAAACTGCTTAATCCCACACCCATACAAGACATCTGCATCTTATATCGTACAGACAAATTTATGGGGCAGGCGGCGAAGTTATTTATTGAAGAATTACAGTCCTTCCTTCAGAGCGTTATGAATCATACCGGTCGCTCGTTAGGTTAGTGCATCAACAAGAAATGAACATGCACCGACTTATCGCAGTGCACGTCCGGTCGGTTAATATCACTTGCTGCCTAGACATATTTCCTCAAGATTGTTTTTAGTGCGGTTTCCAATTATGTATACATATTTACCGGTACGGAGGTTGCATATATTTTCCAATTATTTGACCGATGTTTCCTTTCATTTTCATCATCTGATGGTGCCACGACAGCGGCAATGCAGCCGACACACGTATAAAAACAGATCGCTTGATGAGCAATAGATACCATTAAGCGATCTGTTTTATGATGTTGGGCTATTTCACTATCGTATCCCGTTAGTTTAACCGTTGGTGGCGATTAGATGATTTGAATTTACAGGTGCAATACGATTTGTTCGCCAACGCCATATTTAAAAGCAGCACGGATATGAGAAATTCCTTGGCGAGAGCAGCACTGATGTATGACGAAATTGCTGGGGAAAGAAAGCATTTCATCCCGTTCCCATGTAAACAATCTTTTCCTCCAAAGAAAAAGCTTACCCATCTTAGGGCAAGCCAATGAAACAACATAATTGGTGGCTTACGGTAGTTTCGACGCTCTACAACTACGCCTACCACGCAAATATGGAAGGACAGCCGCATTCCTGGACCGCAGGCGCTTCCCTATTGTAAGCCGGGAGGCTTTTAATAAACTCATCCCGGCAGCTCCCGAAGCAATTGCAGGAACTCCTCGCCGTATTTCTCCAGCTTGGATCGGCCGACACCCTTCACATTGAGCATTTCCAGTTCGGAGCGGGGCTGTGCCAGCGCCATTTCCCGAAGTGTGCTGTCGGCGAACACGACGTAAGGCGGCACGCGTTCCCGGTCGGCGATCCGCTTGCGCAGCGCGCGCAATTGCGCGAACAGCTCGTCGCCTTCATGCGATTTCCGCCGGATGCGCGGAGAGCGGCGGTACACCGTTTTCTCACCCTTCAGCACGTCAACCGCGGAAGAAAGCAGCCGAACGACCGGAAATTTGCCGTCGCTTAAACCCAGTATGCCGTCCGCCAGAAGCACTTGGAGCAAATCCAATATCTCCTTCTCGGTCTTGTGACGGAGCAGTCCGTATGTGGGCAGCCGGTCGAATTTGAAATCCTTTACTTTCTGATTCGAGCTTCCCTTAAGCACTTGAGCGACCAATGTCATGCCGAAACGTTCGTTCATTCGCTTCACGCACGAACATATCATTTGCGCCTCTGTCGTGATATCTTCCAACTCGCTGTCGTCGCTGCAGTTGCCGCATCGGCCGCACGCCGCATCGCCGGGAGCATCCGAGAAATACGACAGCAAGTACGCCCGCAAACAAAGACGCGTCTGGCAATAGTCCGCCATCCGCCGCAGACGGCGCAGCTCCATCGCCCGCCGTTCCGGCGACTCCACCGACTGCTCTATCAAATACTTCTGCGTAACGATATCCTGCGGCTGGAACAGCAGCACGCATTCCCCCGGCTCCCCGTCCCTGCCCGCGCGTCCCGCTTCTTGGTAATAGGCCTCCATGTTCTTCGGCATGTTCCAATGTATGACGTAACGCACATTCGATTTGTCGATCCCCATGCCGAACGCGTTCGTGGCGATCATCACCCGCACATCGTCTTGCAGGAACGCCTGCTGCATTCGGCTTCGCTCGCCGTCACTCAGCCCCGCGTGATACTTGCCGGCAGCCACGCCCCAACCGTTAAGCATCGTGTGAAGCCTCTCCGCTTCCTTCCTCGTCGCCGTATATATAATGCCGGATTGATCCGCATGCTGCGCTAAATAGCGTCTTATATAATCCTCCCGATTCACGCCCCGCTCGACGCTGTACGTTAGGTTCGGACGGTCGAATCCGGTAATGTGAACCGCAGGCATCCGCAAGCCGAGCAGCCGGACAATATCATGACGCACCTCTTCCGTAGCGGTGGCGGTATACGCCGCAACCCGCGGACGCGGTTGTATCCGCGAAATAAACGGTTCAAGCGCCAAATAGCTCGTACGGAAGTCATGCCCCCATTGCGACACGCAATGCGCTTCGTCGATCGCAACGAGCGATATCGGAAGCGATGGAAGCAGCGTGGCGAATTGCTCCGATTCGAGACGCTCGGGCGCCACATAGAGCAATTTCAATTCGCCGCGAGACGCTTGTTGAAGAACCAGCTGCGTTTGTTTCCACGAAAGCGAACTGTTGAGGTATGCCGCAGGCACCCCGTATTCCCGCAAAGCGTCGACTTGATCCTTCATGAGTGAAATGAGCGGCGAAACGACAATGGCAATTCCGGGAAAAAGCAGCGCCGGTAGCTGATAGCAAATCGACTTTCCACCGCCGGTAGGCATGATGCCAAGCGTGTCCTTGCCCTGCAGCACATCTTGGACGATCTCGCGCTGCCCAGGGCGAAACTCGTTGTAACCGAATATATTTTTTAACGTTTGCGCTGCTTGCTGCATGAGCTCAACAGATGACACTGAAATACCCCTTCCGGAAAAAGAAAGCTTCTATCTTAGCAGAAGCATCCCTTGTTTCACCTCGGCACAACGTGGTTCATCCGTGAACCACCGTGTTTCATTGTGAAACAAGCGCTACCGTATAACGTATCGCTTGTTTCACCTCGGCACAACGTGGTTCATCCGTGAACCACCGTGTTTCATTGTGAAACAAGCGCTACCGCATAACCGCCTTTTGTTTCACCTCGGCACAACGTGGTTCATCCGTGAACCACCGTGTTTCATTGTGAAACAAGCGCTACCGTATAGCCGCCTCTTGTTTCACCTCGGCACAACGTGGTTCATCCGTGAACCACCGTGTTTCATTGTGAAACAAGCGCTATCGTTTAACCGCCACTGGTTTCACTTCGCACGAAGCGGGTACGTCCTATTGCGGAAGCGGCCCAGGTCTAGATCCTGTTCTATATCCGGAT
The DNA here is from genome assembly GCF_016482785.1 of Paenibacillus alkalitolerans. Lineage (GTDB taxonomy): Bacteria > Bacillota > Bacilli > Paenibacillales > YIM-B00363 > Paenibacillus_AE > Paenibacillus_AE alkalitolerans. Next base: position 151,561 of record NZ_JAEMXM010000007.1, read on the forward strand.
TCTCATACGCATCCGGTCACATGCCGACCGTCGTGTCCGGCCTGGAGCCGCTCGCACCCGCACCGGCTGCTCCGGCCCCTCCCGCCCGGCGCGGGCGAAGGAACGAGAACAACCCGCCGCCGCGCGACTCCGCGTAATAAAAAGCCTCTTCATCCGGGCACAGGATGAGTCCCAGCTGGTGGTGCTCGTTAGCGAACAGCGCCCGTTGCAAAAATCTGCTGTGACCGTCGCGGTTGAGCACCTCCAGCTTCGTGAACGCCGGGTTGAGCCGCAGCGCGGCGTGCAGATCGGCCTTGCCGGACACCCGCTGGCCGTTCACTTTGTGCACGATCTCCCCTGGCTCGATGATAAGCGCCGCCGCCGGAGACCCCGGCAGCACGGCGAGTACCTTCAGTCCCCGATCGTCGTGCACGAAATAAGGGCTGCCGCGCTTCTCGTCCATGCGGCCCGCCGCATGAACGAGCTCATGCAGCCCGGCGCAGCATACGGCGGCAAGCGCAGCGACGACCGCCGAACCCGGCGCAAGAGCGGACACCGCAGCGAGCGCCGCGCAGGCGAGCCCGTACAGCGCCAGCCTCCGGCCGTTTCGGCGTGCCGCAGAAGCCGGCAGCTGCCTTGTCGTCATCGCGTTGAAGCCGATGACGACCGGGAAGGCGAGCACCGTCCACCCGCCTTCCCACAAGGAACCGCCGAGCAGCGGCTGCCAAGGCAACGACAAACCGCCGCCCGCGGCATCCAGCGGTACGAGCATCAGCATCGGCACCGGCCAAAATCCTTGCAGATGAAATCCTCCGACCATCTTGCCGCGCTTGCCTTCATAGAAGAGCGGCGTCGCCAACCGCCCGCCGCTGCGGGCCGCCAATCCCGCTTCCGCCAAATGCAGCAAAGCGACGAATGCAAGCACAGACGGCATGTGAACTTGAAGCAGCTCCTCGCGCAATAACACTAATCCTCCCGGCATCGAAACATCGGCCGCGAGATACGCAACCGCTTGCAGAATTCCGAGGACGCCCGCCGCATAAGCAAAGCATAAAAACCGCACGCGTATGACCGATAATAACAAAGCTATAATCCAAAGCATTAACAAAACGGCAGGGGATAATACGGCTCCAATGAATGCGAACACGACGGTGCTCGCCGCGCCGGCGGCCGCTCCCCAAACGACGATGCGCCACAGCTCGCTTTGCCACGAGTGCAGCCGTACCGAAAACAACCGGCGCTCCATAGCGATCTGCTTGCGAAGCTGCCAGAAGACAAACAGAATCGAAAGGTAATAAAAGGGCGACGTCCATAACGCGGCGAAAGCGCGTCCCCAATACGCCAGCATGTCCATATGTCAAAACTCCCGGATTCATAATAGTTAGATAGAAAAAGGAAGGCCGGAACCGTCCGGCCTTCCTCTTCTTATTCGACGTTGCGACTTTGCTTTCCTTCCTCGGGTTATAGCATTTTCTGGATTTGTTCCAGCGCGGCCTTCAGCTGCTTGTCGTTGGCCGGATCGAGGTACTCCCGGATCACATACTGCTCCAGCATGCCCGCCGTTTCGCCGTCGACGATGCCGCTTTCCTCCAAGCCCGCGTCCCGCTGGAACGCACGGACCGCCTTAACCGTCGAATCGTTGAAGTACCCGTCGGACCTGCCGGGCTCGAAGCCGAGACCTTTCAAAATAGCCTGCACGTTCTTTACTTCATCGCCCGCCATGTCGAACTTCAATACATGATCCTTGGGGATTGCGACCGCTTCGAACAACGAGGCTTGTTCCACTAAAATATCGGGCGCGATGCCCTGCTTGTTGATCGTGTCTCCGTCCGGGGTGAGCCATTTGGCAATCGTCAGCTTGACGCCCGTGCCGTCTTTCATCTGTACCGTCGTTTGGACCAAGCCTTTGCCGAACGTCGTTTCGCCGACCAATACGCCGCCGGCCGATTCCTTAATGGCCGCTCCCAAAATTTCCGAAGCGCTTGCCGACCCTTTATTGATCAACACGACGACCGGGTACGATTTGCCTTTCCCTTTCGATTCCGTCTTCTCCCGCTTGCCGTTCTTGTATTCCATGTGCATGATCGTCCCGCCTTTCGGCACGAACTGCTCGGCGATCGACTGCACGGAGGACACGACGCCTCCGGGGTTGTTCCGCACATCGATAATAAGAGCTTTCATGCCTTTGGACTCGAGCCGCTTCAGCTCTTCGGCAAACCGGTCGGACGTATTCACGGCAAATTGGTTGATGTCGATCTTGCCGATGGAATGCTCGAGCATCTCCGCATATACGGTCTCCAACTTGATATCGTCCCGAACGACGATGATGTCGATCGGCTCCGGCGAGCCCTTGCGAAGCACGCGGAGCTTCGCTTGCGTGCCTTTCGGCCCGCGAATTTTATCGACAGCGTCGTGCAAATCCAGCCCCTCAAGAGACTCGCCGTTGACGGACAGAATAATATCTCCGGGCAGAATGCCCGCCCGCTCCGCGGGGGTGTTCTTCTGCGGCGCGACAACTACGATGTTGCCGTCCTGAACGGTGACGTCCGCCCCTATGCCGGTGAACGAAGAATTGATATGCTCGGAGAACGCCTCGATTTCCTCTTTATCCAGGTACTCGGAGTACGGATCGCCCAAAGCGGCGACCAGCCCGTCCAACGCGCCGTCGGCCAACGCCTCCCGGTCGACGTTGTCGATAAAGCGGCTGTTGATCAGCTCGAATACCGTCGATATTTTCGACAGCTCCTTCTCGGTCATTCCGGAGGAACCCGAACCGCCCGATTCACCCGGCAGTTCCGATCGGCCGGATTGTTCTGCGGAACCGCCTCCCAATATCGACGCGGCTTCCCTTACATCCCGGGTAAGAGTCCGGGTGTCGAGCGAACCTGTAACCGTAAGCGTCAAAATGCTGCCGGCAAATAACGCCAGCAGCACAAACGCAACAACCGTACGGCCTTTAAACACCATGCGCACCCACCACCTTATTTATCTCGCCGGCGAATCCGTTCAATACTAAATAAGCATATGCAAGGCCTGTACATCTTATGAAATTATTTTCTCAAATACGGTAACGGGTCAACCGACTCGTTGTTCACATATACTCCGAAATGAAGGTGGTTGCCGGTGGAATTGCCGGTTGAGCCGACTTCGGCGATTTTTTCGCCGCGCGAGACTTCATCTCCGACCTTCACTTTGATGCCGCCGGACCGGATGTGCGCGTACAGCGTGCGGAACCCTTCTTTATGCTCGATGATGACGCAATTTCCGTATCCGCCGTACCACTGCGCCAGAATGACGGTTCCGGATTCCGCGGCCACGATCTTCGTTCCGTTCGGCGCGCCGATGTCCACACCGGAATGCGTATGCTTTTTCCTCGTAATCGGGTGAACCCTCGTTCCCCAAGGGGATGTGATAAGATCGCTGGAAGGAACCGGCCACTCCAGCTTTCCGCCCTTATATTTCGCGGTTTTCTTTTTCTTGTTTTTATTCTTTATCTCTTGCTGCTTCTTGATGAGCGTGCTCTGTTTATCCGCCAAAAGCAGCAGTTGTTTCTCTTGCTCTGCGGTCAACTCTTCCAGATCTTCTTCTTTCGTTTCAAGCGACGCTATGGCGACTTCGCGGTTTTCCCGCTTCCGCTCCAGCGTCTTCTTAAGGTCCGCCGTCTGCGCCAGCAGCTGGCTGACGTAGTCGAGCTGTGCGGTGATGTCCTGTTTCTTCCGCTCCACCGTCTGCTTGTCCATAATATTTAAAGCCAAAATTTCCTTATCCTGCTCGACGATCGATTGGATCGCATTCAACCGGTCTAAGAAGTCTACGAAACTGGTGGAACTTAGCAGCACATCAAGATAGTTCACGAAACCGTTCATATACAGCAGCTGAAGCCGCGACTTTAGCAGCGCATCCCGGCTCTCGACGCGCTGCTGCGCTTCCTCGAGCTCCTTCGTCGTGTGGACGAGATTCGTCTCCACATCGTTCACTTGCTTATTCAGCCGGGACAGCTTCGCGCTCGTCGAGTCGATCTCTTTCTGCAGCTGCGACAATTGGGAAGAATATTGTTCCTTCTGTTCTTTTATTCTCTTAATCTCTTGTTTCGCCGCATTTTCCAATTCTTCGGCCTTCTTCATCTCGCGCTTGACTCTGTTCAATTCTTGGGTGATTTTCTCCAGCTCCGAGGCGGCCAATACTTCCGTTCCGGGGATCGCGATCGACGAAAAAGCCACCGACACCGCCACCGTTAACGGCAATAGGAACCGTTTCACTTGGGCAAGCCTCCCTACACTTTCAAAAATTTACGGACGGACAGCATGCTGCCCCAAACACCGATGACAAAACCGATTCCGATCAAGAGACCCGCCAGTACCGACGCCACTTCGGACAGCGGCAGCAGCGCGATTTGCAGCAGGCCGAGCTCCATCTTCGTCAAAGAAATAAGTTGATAGTAGCAGATAAATAGTATCGCTACCGGAATGACGGAACCGATTATACCGAGCAGGGCGCCTTCGATGAAAAACGGCCATCTGATAAACCCGTTCGTCGCGCCGACCAGCTTCATGATGGCGATCTCGCGGCGTCTGGCGACTATGGTGATCTTAATCGTGTTCGCGATCAGGAACATCGACATCAACGCCAGGCCGCCTACAAGAATCAAACCGACGTTGCGCACGATATCCGTCACTTTAAACAGCGTCCTTACCGTATCCGCGCCGTAATTCACTTCCATTATCGGCGGCGGATCCCGGCCTTCGTTAAGCGCCAAGATGCTGTTCGCCACGGCGTCGATCGTTCTCGGTTCGTAAACCTCCACGGTGAACGAGTCCGGCAGCGGATTGTTGTCGCCTTCCTGGCCTTCAAGCAATTCTTTGCCTTCCTCGCCCAACCGATCCTTGAGAAACTCGAGTCCCTCTTCTTTCGAGACGAATTCGGACCGCTTTACTCCATCAATGCTGTTAATCTCGTTTTGCAGCTTGGGCACATCCGAACGCTGAAAGTTTGTATCCAGATAAACCCGGATCTCCACTTCGTCCTCGATGTCCTCCGTCATCTTGTTCACATTCATCGCCACGACCATAAACACGCCCAAGATGAACAAGGAGATCGAGATGGCGCTGATCGAGGCGAAAGACATCCATCCGTTGCGCCAAATACTGCGGAACCCTTCGCGGAAATGACGGCCGATCGTACTAATCCTCATAGCCGTAATCCCCTCTAATCTGGTCGCGGACGATTAGACCGTTCTCGATGGCGATTACCCTTTTGCGCATGTTGTTCACGATGTCTTTATTATGGGTCGCCATTACAATGGTCGCTCCTCGGAAATTGATTTCCTCCAGCAGCCGCATGATGCCCCAGGACGTGTCCGGGTCGAGGTTTCCCGTCGGTTCGTCGGCGACGATGACGGCCGGATTGTTGACGATCGCGCGGGCGATCGCCACCCGCTGCTGCTCGCCCCCGGACAGCTGCGCCGGATAGGCGTTGCCCTTGTCTTTCAACCGGACAAGCTCCAGCACTTCTTGCGTGCGTTTCTTGATGATTCTCGCCGGCGCTTCGATCACTTCCATGGCGAAGGCGATATTTTCATACGCGGTCATCTGCGGCAGCAGCTTGAAATCTTGGAAAATAACGCCGATATTGCGCCGCACGAACGGAATTTTCCGCTGCTTCAGCTTCTCAAGGTTAAAGCCGTTTACAAAGATCGAGCCTTTGGTCGGTCTTTCTTCCCTGTAAATCAGTTTCATGAAAGTGGATTTCCCCGCTCCCGAAGGGCCGACGACATAAACGAACTCGTTATTTTCAATACGGACGGAAACGCCGCGCAGCGCTTGACCGCCGTTCGGATACGTCTTCCATACGTCGTGCATATCGATCAAAACAATCACTCCTGTTTGCTCATGAGAACCATTTCGACAAAAGACGCGAAAATCCTCCAGTTAATTACGCTTTTCAACAACATGTAACATTCTAGCATCATTTTTTAGTCGAAAGGCCGATTATGGCCAAAAGTTGCGAAGTAAAATTTGGCATTTGCTACATATACATGTGTAAAAGTGATTTTGCAAAAATCGCAGCAAAGAGGTGCGCCGATGAAAACATGGTCTTTGCGGGCAATCGTTTTTTTATTGCTTTTGGGAATGTCGTCCGTTGCGGCGGTCGCGATATGGGGTTCATCCGGCAAACTGCCCGGCGGAATGTCGGTTTCCGGTTGGGACATCGGCGGATTGACCGTTTCGGAGTTCGATGCGGGTTTGAAGGAAAAGGTTCGAGCGTTGGCCGCAGCGAAGGTGACGCTTCGCCTTGCGTCGCCCGGGCGGGCTGCCGAGGAGCGAACGGCCTCGCTCGGCGAGCTGGGATTGCAGCTCAATGCGGACGCTTTGCGGACGGAAATCGCTTCGATGAGCGAGGGAAGCTTATGGGAGAAGGCGGTTCGCCGGTGGGAATGGCGCGGCAGGGAGCTGACGCTGCGAGTCGGGTTGAACAAGCGCGTCTTCGAAGAGAAGGTGCAGTCGATGTGGCCGGAGATATATTCGGTACAGCCGGTCGATGCCCGGCGCGAGATCACGGCTTACGATACAGTCAAATATGTGCCCGGACGGACCGCGACGCGCATTGAGACGGATGCGCTCCGCCAAGAGGTTGCTTATGCGCTGGAAGGCGCCGCCTCCGGTTCGGTTCTCGTGCCCGGCGGCGCCGACCCGGAATCGTTCGTCGCCCGCAGGCTGTTTAGCTCGGCGGTACAGCCGATTGCCGTGGATATGCCATTGTTCGAATTGGAACCGGAGGTGACGGTCGAATCGCTGCGCGCGGAGGGCGTCGAACGGTTGATCGCAAAGTTCAGCACCTCCTTCGCCGCGAGCGCCGAAGGCCGCAAACACAACGTGCGGTCCACCGCGGCCGTCGTCAACGACACTTTGCTGCCTCCCGGCGGCGTATTCGATTACGGCAAAGTGATTGCCGAGACGAAGAAACGGTTCGGTTTCCGGGAAGCGCCCGTCATATTCAACGGCAAGCTTGTTCCCGGCATAGGCGGCGGCATTTGCCAGGTGTCGACGACGCTGTATAACGCCGTGCTTCGCGCCGGGCTGGAAATCGTGGAGAGGCGCAACCACTCGCTGCCGATCGGGTACGCTCCGATGGGGCAGGATGCGACGTTCTCGAGCGGGTACATCAATTTCAAGTGGCGCAATTCTACCGGCAAGCATCTTCTCATTCGTACGGAATCCGAGGGCGGTGTTCTGACCGTAAAGCTGTTCGGTTCGACGCCGAAGAACGTCTCGTACGAAATCAAGTCGGTAACGGTGAAGACGATCGAGCCGCCCGTCAAATACGTGAAGAATCCTTCGCTCGCGAAAGGAACGGTGAAGCTGCTGCAGCAAGGCAAACCGGGGTATGTCGTCGAGACGTACCGTTATAAGAAGGTAGACGGGAAAGTCGTCGGCAGGGAAAAGTTATCCCGCGACACGTACAAAGCGCAGCCGACGCTGTACGCCTCTAACGCCGGCGGCGCCGCACCCGGTCCGGGCAGCAGCGGTAGCGGCAGCGGGATCGTCGAGGACGGCGTGATGGGTCCGGTGTTCGATTGAGCGGGGTAGGCTGTTGCTCGTACGAAATGCAAAAACGCCGCTCAATCCGCAAACAGCGGATCGAACGGCGTGTGCTTCTCGCTTTTTTAATAACTACATCACCACTCCAAAACCACTTCAACTCCTTCGGGGGTTCCCGGGTACCGGACCAGCAACGTTCCTGACTCCGGATCGCGGCTTACTACTGCCTCCTGGCCTCCGGCCGTAACCATATGCGGTTCGACTGCGACGCGAATCCGCGTGCTGACGGTCATTTCGGAAGGCGATTCCGAGACGAAGAAGTAGCGGTCCGCTTCCCGCTTCTCTTCGCGAATCCGTGAGGAGCTGACGAGAACCGAAGGAACGCTGCCGGCTATCTTCTTCGCATAACTCAGGTCATAAAGCAGGCTGTCGTCCCCCGGCTCCAGCTCCACCGAACGCTTCACAGGAAGATCGGCTTCGAACAAATCGACGAATTCCCCGCGCAGCGCAACCGGCTCCCGGTTCTCCGTCTCGTCAAGCACATGGGTGATCAAGTAGGGTCCGCGCTTGATCTGAAGAAGTCCGCTCTCTTTGTAGGCGTCCGCTTCTCCGCGGATTTCGAGCGCCCGGCGGACGCTGTCGCGCACCTGCTTATCGCCCGCAATGGAACGGGACAACGCAGCCGGATTCTCTCGGAAAAACAGCACGCTTCCTTCACCGACCGCATGTTCCCCCTCCTCCGGATTGCGCCCGAGCCCCATCGATTCGAAGAGGTGCTCCTCGGGCCGCTCGTACACCCTTCCCCCGGCGGAGTTCCACCACTCGCGAACGGAATGAAACGGATCCGCGCCGTCCCCGAAATAGATCAGCACGCCTCCTTCCCTCACCCATTGGCCGATGGCCTGGTGAATGCCGGGATGCTCCGGCTTCATAAATTCATAGCTGAGCAGCAGCACCCGATAACCTTCCAAATAACCCGGGAACGTCAGGATATTATCCAGCTGCACCGGGCGGAGAGGGATGCCGCTTTTCACGAGAGGCAGCGCCAAACCGTAAAAAGCCGACCAATCGAGCAGCTCCCGCTGCTCCGAAGTCAACATATCGGTGGCCGTCGTACCGTCGTATTTGAACGCAGCGCCTTCGCCAGCCTGTTGACACGCATCCGGAATGACGTCGCCTCTCTGATACATCGCCGAGTTGGCCAGACAAAGGCCGATCCCCGTTGTATACGTCCCGCCGTCCTCTTCATCATAATTGTGCATATCGCGCAGCACGTTCATCACGGTCAGCAGCACGGTGGCGTAATCGCCCGGGATCGTCTCCTTCCCTAATGCGTCCTCCTTCGGATAGCTCCCTTCGAATACCCGGCGCGGCCACGGACAAACCTCGTACTGCTCGACGCCGGGATGCAGCAAGGAAGCGACGACGGTCGACTTGTAATTTTTCCGGTAATCGCTCCAGGTGTAGCGGGGATTATCCTCGATCGGATCGTGCAGAAACCACATTTCCCGCCCCGTGCCGCGCGTCAGCTCCTGCATAATCCCGTATTCCAGATAAGCGGTCTCGAACGTCCGCTCGCGGCCAACGCCTTTATAGACGTTAGGGGTGCGCGCCGTCCCCGTCCATATTTGGGCGATAAAGCCGTCGCACGCCGGCATGGAGACGAGTAGCGCCTCGGGGCTGACGATTCGCCACTGCGTATAGTTAATGAGACTGTGCGTCGGAACGTAGAATCGCACCGTTCTGCCGTAGGTAACGAGCGAATATTCTTTCATTTGGCTGCAAAGCCGGTCCAGAGCCCGATAATACATCGCCGCCTTCAGCTTGGATGCCCGGTATTGGGCGTCGGGCGAAGCGTGCGGAGGAATCCATTCCTCGCCGTAATAATTAAGCCATTCCCGCTTGAACGCCTCCGCATATCCCGCCGACGCCCAAAACTCCGGCTCCTCCAGATGGATCGCTTCCACGCCGCAATCGATCGCCCGCTTGATATACGTCGCCAAATATTCGGTGAACGAAATCGTCGGCACCATATACGGCACGTCTTTCCCGTGAAGCAAATGCTTGCCCTTCCGGTCGGTCTGAGCTTCGTCCCAATGATCGCGACCGTCGAACCGGCCATACAAATAATCCTGATATTGCCCCCATGACACGCCCGTCATCAGATGGATCGTATATCCCGCCTTCTTCCAACCCTCGATCCTTTCCGGCAAATCGTTCGAAATACCGTATACCATGACGAAATCCGTCCGCAAATCGTACTTCGGCCCATATGGGCGCGACTCTTGAAAACCGGTCCATTCCGCTCCTTTTTTTGCGATCCGGCTCATTGCTCGAAGCCCCCTTCGGCGAAATGATCCAACAATCGGATGAAAATGCCACCGACAACCGACCGGTTCTGAAAGCCCACCTGCTTGGCGGTAACCGTGTCATACCAATCCGTGAAAGGGACCCTGCTCTCGGTTTCGTTCAAGAAATCCCACAAAGGAGCGATCAATCTTTCAAAATGTTCCTTCGACCTCGCCATAGAGGCGCACCAAACGAGCCAATCCGATTTCGTATACGTTTTTCTGCTGTCCAGAGGCGTCCCATACTTGTTTTGCTTCAATATATAATAAGGAATTTCTGTCTCGACAATCTGCTCGGGGAACAACTGTAATCCGAATAAGCGGTCCCAAACCAAGTTATACTTTTGGCTCCAAGTTTCTGCCGGCCCGTCGAACGTAAGCTTGTAATGATCGCCGGCATCGGCCATGTCCGCCCATTTCGAGGCCATCTCTTTCGCTGCGCGAACGAACTTGTCGCCTTCCGGTTTGCCCAGCTTACGGCACATCATGGAATAAGCGCCGATGCCGAGGATCGCTTTTATGGACAGATTGGCGTTATGCGCCAGATGACCGGCAAAATCATCCGTGCACAGCTGGTTTTCCGGATCAAGCCCGTTTTCGAGCAAATAGTTCGCCCACCGTGTCAAATGGTCCCAATGCTCTGTAGCAAAGTTCGTATCATTTCCATAGAGACAAACGGCCGCAGCCATGATCAGCATGTTGCCGCATTCCTCGATCGGCATCTGGTATTCGAGTTTATTTTCGCCGTAAACCTGCCCGTTGGCTTTCGGGTAACATCCCACGTCGTGAGGAGCGAAGTCGAACTTCCAGTCCCCGCTGCCTGCGTACTTGAATATCGGCCGCATCATGCCTTTGACAAGCTCCGGATTATAGCGCAAATATAGCGGAATCGACGGATAGCTGACATCAACCGTGCCGATGCAGCCGTTGCTGAAGTTTTCTTTCGAGAAAAACAGGATTTCCCCGTTTTCGTCCGTAACCAGCTTATGGGCTGCGATCGACTGCCGGTAAGCAAGCGCCAATAAATCCTTATACTTCTCCCCGCCTGCCCGTTCGCCTTCAACGATGAGCTGAACATCGAACCGTTCACATTTTCGCCGGATTTCTTCATATTGTGCCTCGGCTGACGAAAGCATCTCCTCGAACGTCGTCCCGTTCCTTCTCCAATACGCATCTAGAGGGTTTCCAAAATATTCGATGGAATGGATGTCGTCGTATGCCAAGATCGCATAATGCGAAGAAGGATTTTCGTCCACCTTCCCGAAATCAATTGCCGCAGCCATGACCGGGGTATTCTCGGCAGCCGGCCTCGGCTGATGTTCATCGTCGTAGGGCGGCAGCACCCCGGTTTCCAAGAACTGATTTCTCACGCCGTAAGAATGAATAACCGTCTGAAGTCCCCTTGTTTGCGGCACGGCCACATAACAATACCCCCAATCTATTCGGGTATCGTCTCCGGCACGCCCCAACACCGGCTGTTCCAATGTGCCCATGCGCATTGCCGTCAAACGGCTACCTATCGTTTCACGCGACCAAACCACCTGCTGATCCGGCGTGTTCACGCACCAGTCCGCAGTCACATCGAAATAGATTTTTACATTGTGCGGCTTCCCGTCAATCGAACGCACCCGGAAGGTGATATAGGAAACGGGTCTCGACAAAATGTCCAAATCATCCGGAAGGAGCGGCGTCATAAAGTCGACTTCAAGCTCGATCCCGCCTCTTTCAAATTTGTACTTGGTGATCAAAGGATCGACTTGCAAGGCCGTTTGCTCCATTGCGGCCGGCTCCTGCTCCAACCCGGCGGCGGAACCGAAAAGCTCCGTTTTGCCCATAAATCTTGCGGGCTTGCCGTCGATCCGAATCAGGCCGGCCATACTGTTGCGCTTGTTTGTCCAATGCACCGTATGATCGTCATAAAGCCGGTCCGCAGCCGACCACACGCTGAAATAGGGATCCGCCGTAACGAGCGGTACCGACGGGGGACGAAAGGTTGGCTTCACTTGAATACACCTCCTGAACGAAGGGAGAGCGCAGCCGCTCCCCCCTCTGTTGAAATGTTCCTAAAAACCTATATCATCTCTTTCTGCAGCTTTTTGGGCCACAAATTCCGCCATTTCTTCCACGCCGGCAGCCTTGAATTTCTCTTGGACATTATGAAGCATTTGTAGAGCTTCTTCATCCGACGCCGCAAAAAATGCTTTCTTAAATTCCTCATCGAAATTCAAGCTGCTGGTTGCATTTCTAAATTCCTCGTATTTCGGCCACTCTCTTGCAAGGTAGCTGGCACTAACCTTGTCAATAATTTTGATAGGCATCTTTGCCGAGAAGCTTTCGTTCAGCTTATCCCACTCCGTCTTTTGATCTTCGGGCATTGGCCAAGTGACTTTGTCGGAGAATGCACCAATGAACCTGCCTGGAAGGAAATTGAGCCCTGCGTCTCTTTTCAGATCCGGATTTTCATCGAATTGTTTTTTCACGTCAGGAATCCATTGAGGTACCCCGTTTTCCATGGTGTAGTGCGTCCCTTCGATCCCGAAATACGCAAGCAATCGGCCTTCCTCGCTGTTGACGTAATCAATGTACCGCAATGCCGCATCGGGATTTTTTATGTTAGCGCTTAAGAATAGGACAGGGAAACCGGAACGTCCGGGTTTTTCCACTTGCGTTCTAATTTCTCCGCTCTTATTCTTCATCGGCCCCAATAATTCATATTGCATTTCCGGATTCGTCTTATAAAGCGTTTTTTGTAAATCACCTAACATAGGTTGGGCTCCGAATACGGCGAGCTTGCCCGTAGTAAGCTTTTCATTCGCTGTTGTACTCGTATTGCTGAAGGCTTCAAGATCAAACAAACCTTCCGATAATAGCTTTCTCATGTATAACAACCTGGCTTCATGGTCCTTGGATTGCGTCCAGTGGATCAGCTTTCCGTCTACCTCACGGAAGTCCGAAATATTGTAATCCGTCCACCCGGCAAGGAATTGGCCGTAATCCCATCCATTCCACATTGTTCCGGCCGGTATGACCGGCTTCCCGCCAATATCCTTGAAACCGCCGTCTCTAATCTTTACCAATAGATCATACAGCTCATCATGAGTATCAATATCCTCTGCTTTTACATTTAAAGCTTTCAGGATATCTCCCCTCGCATAGAGGCCGTAATTCCAATTATGGATGCTCTCAATGGTTCCGTCTGGGGTCTCCGTAGGAATGAGATAAGATTTGCCTTCAAAATCGGGACTATTGAGATCAAACTCGGCAAAATCCTTCGCAATCCCGGTAGTCACGAGTCTTTTAATATTCGGGTATTTATCGAGATAAGGGGTTAAATCCAGAAGCTGTCCTTCCATAGCCGCCTTCTTGATGACTTGTCCTTCCCCTCCTGTAGTAGACCAGAAGGGTGCGTTAACGATATCCGGAACCGTACCGGAAGCAAAGATGGTGTTCAGTTTTTCTACTTCGCTTGTTGTGATGGATTCCAGTTTTAACGTTACCCCGGTTTTTTCCCTAATTTTTTCGGCCACGGGATTATTCTCCTGGTCCTGCGGGAAACCGGCCCCGCCGCCGTTCCAAGCACTAAGAAAAGACACCGTTACCTGCTCAGGTTGATCCGAACCCGTTTCGCTTGGCTCCGTGTTGTTGCTCTCGCTCCCGCCCGACCCGTTGCATGCGGCTAAGGCTAGCAGCGGTATGGCAAGAGTCGTGCAAAGAAACCTTTTCATCTTGTTCTTGCTCATTCTAGAAACCCCTTTCAAGTTCATTTTTTTATACAAAAGGCTTAGCCTTTTATACCAACTACTCCTTAAGAGAACCTACCAATACGCCTTTTACAAAATATTTCTGAAGAAACGGATACACACAGATGATCGGGGTCGTAATAATAATGACGAAAGTCATCCTCAAGGCTTCCGGAGTCACTCCTCGCAGCTCCATCTGAGTCTCGGTCATGTTTTGAATAGCAGATCCGCTATTTCCCGACGACGACGTCATCGACTGGAAAGACGCTTCGCTGATCATCTTGTTAAGGAACGTAGCTGCAGGCTGGAGCTGCTCATTCTGTATGAAAAACTGCCCGGTAAACCAGTCGTTCCAAACTCCGACTCCGACAAACAAGGCAATGGTGGCAAGCACCGGCATCGAAAGAGGCAGCATGATTCTTGCAAATACCGACAACTCGCTTGCTCCGTCTATTCGGGCCGATTCCGATAGAGCTTCGGGGATCCCGTCGAAGAAGGTTTTCATGATAATCGCATTGAAAAAGTTGTAAAGCGACGGCAATACCAGCACCCAAAAAGTATCCAGGATATGCAATTGCCTGAACAAGATAAAGGTAGGAATAAGTCCCCCGCTAAACAAAGTGGTAAAGAAAAAGAAGAAGACGATATACTTCCTTCCGGGCAAACCTTTCCGTGAAAGCGCATAAGCTAATAAAGCCGTCAAAATTACGGAAAGTACCGTTACCACAAAGGTTCGGGAAATGGATATAAAAAACGAGTTTAGGATCAACGGGTGGGTAAATGCCTTAGCATAGTTTTCTAATGTGAATACTCTCGGAAAAAGATAGATACCGCCCTTCATAGCGTCATAGCCGTCATTGAAAGAAAGGGCTAGAAAATAGATAAAGGGATATAGTGCCGTAACGCAGAATAAAAGCAGCACCGAATAGTTAAGCGTCATATACATTTTATCTGCCGCCGACAGCCTTCTCGCTCCCATACGCGCACCTCCTCATGTTCATCGCTTGTCTTTTACCATAGCGATACGTCACTCACACGTTTGGATATATTGTTTACAGCAACAATGAGAAGCAGCGAGATCGCGGACTTAAATAAACCGATTGCCGTGGAATATGCAAGTTGCCCCTGCTGGAGGCCTGTTTTCAAAACATAAGTGTCCAATATTTCCGAGACGCTTAATGTTGACGGGGACTGCATCAGCCAGATTTGGTCAAAACCCGCGTTCAGTATTCCGCTGAGGGAGAATATAAGCAATATGCCTATCGTTGGAGTAAGGCATGGAAGCGTGATCTTAAATAGTTTGCTCCATCGGCCTGCTCCGTCGATTTCCGCGGCTTCATATAAGTGCGGATCGATATTGGTCAACGCGGCTAAATAAATGATCGATCCCCAGCCCACACCTTTCCAGATATCGGATATAACTACCAACGGATAAAATAATGACGGCATACCCATAAAGAATATAGGCTCCAGCCCCATTTGGTAACGAATGTCGTTGACAAGCCCTACGTTAGGGGAAAGAATTTTTTGAAGCAACGTAACGACAACGACCCATGATACAAAGTGGGGAAGATAGGAAATGGTCTGAAACACTTTTTTTATTCTTTCGTGTAATACGCCATTCAGCATTAACGCCAAGATCAGCGGAGCCGGAAATCCGAAAATAAGTTTAAGGGCGCTAATGGACAGCGTATTGCGGAGTACATCATAAAAACTGGAATCGTTTAAAAACTGCTCGAAATATTTAAATCCTGCCCACGGACTCCCCAAAATCCCCAGATTATATTTGAAATCTTTGAACGCTATCAAAATGCCGTACATCGGATAGTAAGCAAAAATCAGAAACCATAGGATAGCTGGGAGCAAAAATAAATATATATGCCTGAAATACCATATTTTTGATAATTTTTTGTTCTTTTTCAATTGATCAAATCTAGGTATAACAGCTCCTTTTGCAATCATTTTCCAACCACCTCCTGATTAAAATACAAAGCTTAAGCAGCACTTTTCGCTGAAACCTTATCACTTAAAAGGCTGTCAATCTAAGAGTCTTAATTTCAAAAGGGGTAAAGGAAAGTGTAAGTGTCTGTTCGTTAATATCCAGTTGTTGCACGCGCTCTTCCATTAAATCGGCCAGCCATGCTTCAGACATCTGAAATCCTATGTACAGGTTCGTCTGGATCCGGGTTCCTGCCGTCTCGTAAAGTCTGATGACGACATCTTCGCCGTCCTCCGCACGTTTCACCGTTTCAATCATCACATTCGGATGGTCAAGCTTCAGAAACGAATGCGTACCGGTCAGCTTGCCCTCCGAACCGAGGTTATTCGCTTTTACGGCCGTCCTCAGCGGAATATTCAATTCATATCCGCGCTTATAAACCTCCGCCTGAATATGGTCGCCTTTGTGCGGATAAAGCGAGTACGTGAATTCGTGCTCCGCCCGGTCCGCCTCCGGATCGGGGTAGGACGGGCTGCGAAGCAAATTCAGATCGAGCACGTTGTTTTCGGCGCGATGCCCGTATTTGCAATCGTTCAACAAGGCGACGCCGTAATCCGGCTCCGACAAGTCGATCCAATGTTGGGCGCAAATTTCGTCCTTGGCGTAATCCCACATCGTATTGCGGTGGGTCGGCCGTTTCAGGTAACCGAATTGGATTTCGCAGCTTACGCTGTCCGAACGGACATCGACCGGGAACGAAGTGCGCAGCATTTTGTCCGATTCCTTCCAATCGACGTTCGTTACGAAATCGATCCGGCGGCTGCCTTGGGTCAGTACGACCTTCTGCGTCAGAAGGGACTGTCCGAACCGGTAACGCATCTTCAAGCCGGCCGTCGGTCCGTCGGCGAATTCGGTCATTTCGATAAGCTGAAGCGGCATTCCGCCGGTTTGCCGGTAATCGTGCCGGAAATCCCATGCGTCGCCCCGATCGTGGAAGACTCGCAGTTCGTTCGCTTTTTGCCCCTGCGGCACCACTTCCCGGCGGTATTCCTTGTCCCGGATCGAGACGATAGCGCCGTCTTCGGCGAACTTCACTGCCAGCAGATCGTTCTCCACAATGCGTCCGGCTGCCGAAGCCCTAAGCTCCGGAAAGGAATGAATCTCCGCTTCCGTCCCGATGGCCGGCGCCGTTTCGGCTTCCGCAGCCGGCTCTGCATTCGTCATTGCGCAGCCCATCGCCGGAACGCGAACGCGCAGCCAGCGTCCGTTCGCCTTCAGCCATTCTTCCCGCTCCCAAGGCAACGAGTTGAATGCGGCGACGGCTCTTTCATCCACGCCAGGTACGAACAGCCGACCGGCCACGGCTCCGTATGCTTCGGTAATCAACCGCTCTACTCGTTCAAGCAATTCAGCATACCTTTCCAGCGATTCATCGTAAACTCTCTTTATCGAAGAACCGGGCAAAATATCGTGGAACTGGTAAAGCAGCACTTCCTTCCATATTTCCTCCAGCTCTTCGGCGGGGTAACGGATCCCGGCAGCCATCTCCGCCATCACGGCCGCAAACTCAAGTTCGCGCAGCGCCTTCTCCAGTTTCCGGTTGTAGCGTTTGTTCCGGGCTTGGCTCGTCAGCGTTCCTTGGTGCTTCTCCAGATAAAGCTCTCCGCGCCAGGTTTGATATCGGCCGGCGCCTTCGCTGAGTTTGTCGAAGAATTTCGAAGACGGCTCCTGCACGACCGGACTTAAGCCGAGCAAGTTTTTCTCTCTCGAGAGCCTCTCCAGATGCTCTTCCCCCGGACCCCCGCCGCCGTCGCCGATACCGAACAGCATCAGGCAGTGCTCGGACACGTTTTTGTCCAAATAGTTTTGTTCCGCCTTTACGATCGACCGCGGCGCGGCCGGACTGTTGTATGTATCCTCCGGAGGCATGTGCGTCAATACCTTCGAGCCGTCGATTCCTTCCCACATGAACGTATGGTGAGGATGGCGGTTGTATTCGCTCCAGGACAACTTCTGCGTCATCATGTGATCGACGCCGGATTTCTTTAAAATCTGGGGCAGGCTTGCGGTGTACCCAAATACGTCCGGCATCCACAACGTTTTCATTTCCTGGCCGAATTCCTGCATAAAAAAACGCTTGCCGTAAAGAATTTGCCGAACCAACGATTCTCCGCCGGGCACATTCGTATCCGATTCGACCCACATCGCGCCTTGAGGCTCCCAGCGCCCTTCCCTAATGCGTTCCTTAACCCGCCCGTACAGCTTCGGATAACGCTTCTTCATCCAGTCGTAAAGCTGGGGCTGGCTCGCGCCGAATACATAGTCGGGGTAACGTTCCATCATCTTAAGCGCAGTCGAGAACGTTCTTGCACCCTTGCGGATCGTTTCCCGGATCGGCCACAGCCATGCCAGATCGATATGCGCATGACCGACGGCGCTGATCGTCAGCACAGGGTCTCCGCCCCGCTTCGTCAGCTGTTCGCCGAGGATGCCCCGCGCTTTCGCAACGCGTTCATCCGTCAGATCCGTCAAGAGTAAAGAAACGTCGTACAGCGCCTTAAAAATTCTATCCTTCCTCACCGATCCTGCCGGCAGCCGTTCCGCCGTTTCGAGCAGCACTTCCGCGTCGTAATACAGCTGCCGCGCATCTTCGCGGCAAACGGCAATCACCGCTTCTTTCAGCGTCCCGCTCCGGTAACGCCCGAACAGGTCGTTGCAGCCGGCGTCGCCCCACAAATCGATCGTCTCTTCGCCTGTCGACGCTTCGCTGACGTCCACGACCCGTTTGCCCGGAAGGCCGAGCGAGAGGTCGAATTCGGAATTGACGTTCGTTAACCCTTGCGAGGGCGAACCTTCGTCGTCTACGAGGCACAATTCACCGTTCACGTCTATGAGCAGCACGACTTTGGCGCCTTTCGCGGTTTCCGGCACCCGGCCGGTGAAGCGAAACCATGCGCAGTCCCACAAATTGCCCCATTTGTCTCCAGGTGTAAGCTCCAACTTTCGCCCCGACATTCTATCTTCGTAGGATACAGGCTCCGGAGTCACCCAAGCCGTCACGTCCAGTGCCGAAATCGGCGCATAGATGTACTCTTTGATCCGATTCAACATTGATTTCAACTGCTCCGGTTTGACTGTTTCGTACGGCATTTTTCAGTCTCCTTTGTAAGCTGTTTCAATTTTCTGTAATTTAACAATAATATAACTATTGTGCATATTCAATATGTTTTTATTAAATATACATAAAAAACCTTTTCCATGTCGGAAAAGGTCTTATTTTTATACTTATTTAATTGGATGGCGCCGAGCGATGCCGGCCGGACGTCTGCCGTACGACCAGTTCCGGTTCGATCAACGTTTTGCTGTACTTGCCGCCGCGGCCCGCGCCGCTTTGTATGATTTCGAGAAGCTTGCCCGCCGCGCGGTAACCCATTTCGAATTCGAACTGTTTGATGTGGGTGAAGAAACTGAACTCCTCCACAATCGATGTCGGGTCGTCGAAGCTGACGATGGACATGTCGTCCGGCACGCTTAAACCGGCTTGGCGAGCCATCTGATAGATTTGGACTCCGAGCTTCCCGTTAAGCGTAATGTATGCCGTCGCCATCCGGTTGCGGATATACCGGAACAGCGGGTGCGTTTCGGCGTCTTTCAGGCTCTCCACCTGGAACCCTGTTATGATGTGTGCCGGGTTGATAAGAGCCCCTTTCTCTTTTAACGCGTTCATATATCCCTCGATCCGTTCCTGCACCGTGACGGTTTGCAGCGGCGAATCGGAGCAGATCGCGATTTCGCGGTGACCGAGCTCCCATAGATGATCGACCGCGAGAGCGGTGCCAAGCCTGCCATCCGCAGCGATATAATGGGTCTCAACGCCGGGCAAATAACGGTCGACGAGCACGAACGGAAAGCCGGCGAATTTCATGCTCAGTATTTCCTCGTTATACTGCTCCTCGTCCACCGGGAAGATCAGCAGCCCTTCCGCGCCGATTTCCTGAAGCGTCTTGATGGCTTCTTTTTCTTCCTCGACCGCGCCGCCCGATAACAGGATGATCGGTCGATAACCTCTCTCGCCCAGCGCTTTCCTTACCCCTTCGATCAGCCTGATGGCGAAATAATCATAGATGGAAGGCATGATGAGGCCGATCATTTTCGTCTGCCTGCGGGCGGCTGCCCGTTCCGAGATTTTTACTGTTGCGGCGGAAATGTCCGGCGCTTCGGAGGCGGCCTCCGGCTCCCGGCCGCTTACAAAGCTGCCTCTGCCCGGCACACGGGTGATAAGTCCTTCGTTAGCCAAGCCGGACAACGCTTTGACGACCGTTATTTTGCTCACGTCGAAACGATCCATCAGCTCTTTCTCCATCGGAATACGGTCGCCGGTCTTCAACTCTTCCGTTTCTATCAGCTTGCGGATATAGTCTTGTATTTTCTGATAAAGCGGTATGCGGTCGGTTGTGTTCATTTCGGCTCACCAAGCTTCTGTCGTATATTTGTATTTTTGATACAGAATTTTAAAGTTCCTAATAGCACTGCAATGACGAGTAAATTCTGTACCAAGAAAAGCTTCCTCTAGTTGCGGTCTTGCTTCTATGCATGTGCTCGATGAAGTTTATCTTTATTGCTTCGATAGAAGCTTTCCTTATATACATTATATATATATACGATATTCCGCAACAGATATCCTTTATTGGCGTTTGGCGGAAACAAAGTATCAAACGACTGCCCGTCTCCTATCGCCTTACGACCTATTTTTTCATAAGATTAGCGTCGTTATTTGTCATTCCATGTCATTACTTAGTAACCTTTGTCGAAATACTTGAAATAATTATATAATAACATATTTAATATATATTGTGTGGCTTCGTTGTGGGAATAACCATAAACAGCCGAAGAAGGCGGTGAATCGGGAAGGCGAAGAACGAAAGCTCCACCAAATTGCGAAAAAGAGGTGTGAATCGTGTTTCGAAAGCTGACGGTTATTAGTCTCGCATTAATCTGCATGCTGAGCTTGCCTATCGGCGCAGCCGCCGACTCGGCGTCAAGCCCGCAAGCCGGCTCCATTACATGGCCCAAGCACCAGGGGCTGCCAACGTTCGCGGAAGCAAAGAAGCTGGATGTCACGGATATTTATGACGCTCCCGGAGACATCAAGCTCCTGATGGCCACGTTGCAAGGCGTCGTCAACCGCGCGGAGCCGCGCATCTACCTGTTGGAAAACAAAGAAGAAGGCGAATTTACTTGGCTGAACGATTTGGATGTCCCTTATCATGTTCATGGCGATTACCGGGATATCGTCCGAAAATATAAAGACGAGATCGAAGGCATTATCGTATACGACCCGGCAGTTCCCGACTCCATCAACGTGGCGACCACGCTGGCGGGGTTGAAAGACGCGGCAGTGGCGAGTCCGGAGCTCGCGTCGAAATTAACGGAAGCCCCCTTCAACCTAGAGGTACTGGAAGACCTGCGGGGCCGGTTCAAGGACCGGTTGGACGCTTATCAATGGCAATATGATCATCTTTGGGAGCAAACGACTCATCGGATGCTGATCGGTTTAAGCCCGGATACGTCCGTCAGAATGCCGCCGGGACTTCCCGCTTCATTCCGGATCATCGCGGAGGAGACGACGCAGGAGCGCGAAGCGAACAACCGGAAGGTCTACGATTTGGATTTGTCCGGTTTTCTTGGGAAAGAATCCGTTTATCTCCGCTTTGACGACGCCTTCCCGCAAGACGGCTGGGGGCCTGCCGTGCATGAGGTAACCGTAAAAGCCGACGGGCAGGTGATTGCGCAGTTTATTCCGGGCACTCCTGAAGAAACGCCGTTTCTGTACGACCCCCAAAACTCGCAATTATCGGCGGGGAGCGGCGGACACCGTTTCGCGGACAACGGCCGCTACTTCGTATACGAGTTCACGCCGCCTGCCGGAACGAAGCAGCTGACCGCGTCCGTGGATATGTGGAACCAATTCAAGGTTTCCGCCGGGAACGAGAAGCCGCCTACCTCAGGGCAGAAAGAGCCATACGGATATCTTCGCGATTATGCGGTTGCAAATAAGGCGATGGTATTCTGGCTTGAAGTGAACGTGCCCGAACAGAAAGCGCTGTTCGAGCGCATCCTGTCCGACGTTGAGCCGGGAACGCCGTACTTGGGCTGGTTCAGCAACGACTTCGAGGGCGAATTCAGCTCCGTCGAAGTAACGTCGAGACATGGCGTCTACGTCCTTGCGGCGGACTGGTTCAGCAACCTGACCGTCTTCTCTGGAACGAAGGTAAAGCCCTACATTCAGAAGCCGGTCAAAGCGCCGCAGTTGAAGAACAAAATTTACGTCACGTATACGTTCAGCGAGGGCGACAATTTCCAATACAACCAGCACCGGATGCGGATCCTGTGGGACGACCCGAACCGCGGCAAAGTGCCGATCAACTGGACGTCGAGCCCGCTGCTTTATGACGGCGCGCCGGCCATGCTGAATTATTACCGGTCGACCGCGACCGCGAACGACCTGCTCATCGCCGGGCCTTCGGGAGCCGGATACTTTTATCCGAACGTGTGGCCGGAAAACACTTTTTCCGATTTCCTGAAGCGTACCAACCTTTACTTAAATAAGACCGGCATGACGATCCCGTATGTGCTGAACCGGATCGAAGGCCGGAACGTGCCGCTCAGCGAATCGGTCGTCTCCGCCTACCGGGACGAATATAACGTCCCCGGCCTCTTCCTGAGCTGGGAGGACCGTTATGGCGTCGAACTGGCGAACGGCAGCATCCCGGTGTCCACGATTCAAGGCATCAGCACCGTACAGGACGGAAAGAACATATTGGCGAACGCCAAAGCAAACTGGGACGGCAAGTCGCCGCTGTTCGTCTCTTTGGGATTGCTCGCTTGGAGCATGACGCCTTCGGATGTCGTCGCAATTACCGAATCGCTCGGAGAGGAATTCGAGGCCGTAACGGCGGATCATTATTTCTCGCTGCTCCGGGAAGCGTACGGACTT
The DNA here is from genome assembly GCF_016482785.1 of Paenibacillus alkalitolerans. GTDB lineage: Bacteria > Bacillota > Bacilli > Paenibacillales > YIM-B00363 > Paenibacillus_AE > Paenibacillus_AE alkalitolerans. The sequence goes on from NZ_JAEMXM010000007.1 coordinate 174,102, forward strand.
CAGAAATAACCTGGAAGCGAGCACATCGCCTTGTTGTAACAACGGTACAATATTATTATGAAATCGAGCAGGCCTATGCGCGTGCGCATAGGCCTGCTCAATTTACTTTGGTTCCACTTAATAGCTCTTCATTGTTATTCGCCGGGTCCGGCCAGTCCTGCGAGCGGCGCATGCTCCGCCGCCCAGGCGCGCGCTTCCGCGGCGGCGGCTTCGGCGCGCGCGACTCCCTCGCGCACCTGCGCGAACGCGGTGCCGCCGTATACGGCGCGCGCGTTCACCACGTGCTCCGGCTGGAGCACGTCGAAGATGTCGCTCCCGAACTCGGGAGCGAACTCTTGAAACTCCTCCAACGAGAGTTCCAGCAATACCTTGCCGCGCTCGATGCAGTAGAGCACGAGCTTGCCGATAATCTCGTGCGCCTGGCGGAACGGGATGCCCTTGTGCACGAGATAGTCGGCGATGTCGGTCGCGTTCGAGAAATCGCGGTCCACCGCCGCCCGCATGCGGTCCTTCCGGACCTGCATGCTCGCGATCATCGGCGCCATCAACCGCAGCGCGCCGCCGACCGTCTTCACCGTGTCGAACATCCCTTCCTTGTCCTCCTGCATATCCTTATTGTAGGCGAGAGGAAGGGATTTCAGCACGGTGAGCAAGCCGACGAGGTTGCCGTATACCCGTCCGGTTTTGCCGCGGACGAGCTCGGCCACGTCCGGATTTTTCTTCTGCGGCATAATGGAGCTGCCGGTGCAGAACGCGTCGTCCAGCTCGACGAAGCCGAACTCCGTGCTCGACCACAGCACCAGCTCCTCGCACAAGCGCGACAGGTGCGTCATCAACAGCGACGCATTCGACAAGAACTCTACGATAAAATCGCGGTCGCTCACTGCGTCTAATGAGTTATCGTAAATCCGCGAAAACCCGAGCAGCTGCTTCGTCATCATCCGGTCGATCGCAAATGTCGTACCCGCTAACGCGCCCGCGCCAAGCGGGAGCATGTCCGCGCGCTTATACGAATCCATGAACCGCTCCGCATCGCGGCTGAACATCGCCACGTACGCGAGCAAGTGATGGGCGAACGAGATCGGCTGCGCCCGCTGCAAATGCGTATACCCCGGAACAACGGTCTCCACGTTCTCCTGTGCCTGCGCAATCAAAGCCTCTTGCAGCCCGGCGAGCAGCTCCACAAACTCAACGATCCGCTTGCGCAAGTACAGATGCATGTCCGTCGCCACTTGATCGTTGCGGCTGCGGCCCGTATGCAGCTTGCCGCCGACGGGACCGATATCCTCGATCAGCAGCTTCTCCACCGTCATGTGTATATCTTCGCTGGAAGCCGAAAACTCCACTTCACCGCGGGATAATTTGCCCAATACACGCTGCAGACCGCCAATGATCTTGTCTACATCTTCCTCAGGCAAAATGCCGCAGCGCCCCAGCATCGTCACATGCGCAATGCTTCCTTGAATATCTTCTTCATACAGCTCGCGGTCAAAAAAGACGGAAGCGGTATATTCCTCGACCAACGCGTCGGTCGCTTTCGTGAACCGGCCGCCCCAAAGCTTTTCCGCCATTATCTTTACCCTCCTAATTAACACAGCAGGGAGCCGGCAATGAGCTTTGCCGACCCCCACCAGCCCGTCATATTTATGTTCAGTCAGGAAAGGCGACTAATACGCTCGTCACCTGCCTTGTCGTCCCAGCTATCGCCTCTTACTTACCCGCAGGTACCGCCTGCTCCGCCTTCGCCGTACCGGCCGACGCGCCGCCGACGCCTTCCGCGCCGTGCACGCTCGACGTGACGCGAAGCCGCAGAGCGTTCAGCCGGATAAATCCGGTAGCGTCCCCTTGATTGTACGCCTGCGTCGGATCGGCTTCCATCGTGGCGATGTCCGGGTTGTACAAGCTGACCGGGCTCTTCACGCCTGCCGCCATCACGTTGCCCTTGTACAGCTTCAACCGGACCGTACCCGCAACGTGCTTCTGGCTCTCGGTGACGAGCGCCTGCAGCGCAAGCCGTTCCGGAGCGAACCAGAATCCGTTGTATACAAGCGACGCGTATTTCGGGATCAAAGAATCCCGCAGATGCATTACGTCGCGGTCCATCGTGATCGACTCCATAATCCGGTGCGCTTTGAACAGCACCGTTCCGCCCGGCGTCTCGTATACGCCGCGGCTCTTCATGCCGACGAACCGGTTTTCCACCATATCGATCCGCCCGACGCCGTGTTTGCCGCCGATCTCGTTCAACGTCTCCATCACCTGCAGCGGCGTCAACCGCTTGCCGTTGACGGCGACACAGTCACCCTTCTCAAACTCGAGCTCCACGTATTCCGCCTCATCGGGAGCAAGCTCCGGATCGACGCTCATTACGTACATATCGCGGACGTCAACCGCCGTCGAGTCAAACCATGGATCCTCCAGCATGCCGCTCTCGAACGAAATATGCAGCAGGTTCCGATCCGTGGAATAAGGCTTCGACGCCGTCGCCTTCACCGGAATGCCGTGCGATTCCGCGTACGCGATCATCTCCGCGCGACCCGGGAATTGCGCCCGGAATTCCTCGATCCGCCACGGCGCGACAACCTCAAGCTCAGGCGCAAGCGCCGCGGCCGTCAGCTCGAACCGGACTTGGTCGTTCCCTTTGCCCGTTGCGCCGTGCGCGATGGCGAACGCGCCTTCCGCGCGCGCAATCTCGACCATCCGCTTCGCGATCAACGGCCGCGCGATCGAAGTCCCCAGCAAATACTGACCTTCGTACAACGCTCCCGCTTGAAACATCGGATAGATGAAATCCTTCGCGAATTCCGCGCGAAGATCTTCAATGTATACCTTGGACGCACCGGTGTTGTACGCCTTTTCCTCCAAACCGTCCAATTCGTCCGCCTGCCCGATATCGGCCGTGAACGCGATGATCTCCGCGTCGAACGTTTCCTTCAACCACGCGAGAATGACCGACGTATCCAGACCCCCGGAATACGCGAGTACAATTTTTTGCTTCGACATAGCCGCCGCTCCTCCTGCTTTTGCATGAATCATTTTTCCAATTCGTTTAATTTCAATCCGCTATCCCATCAACGCCGCCATAATCGCTTTCTGAGCGTGCAGCCTGTTTTCCGCTTGGTCAAACACAATCGAGTTGGCTCCGTCGATGACATCCGCGCTTACTTCTTCACCGCGGTGGGCCGGCAAGCAATGCATGAACAAGTAATCCGGCTTTGCATAACGCACCAAATCCGCATTCACTTGATATTTCGAGAACGCCTTCTCGCGATCCTTCTGCTCCTGTTCGAAGCCCATGCTCGCCCATACATCCGTGTACACAACGTCCGCACCGGCAATAGCCTCTTTCGGATCGCGGCAGAACGTGTAACTGCCTCCGGTTTGAGCCGCATGCTCTTTCGTCAGCTGCACGACTCCCGCATCGGGCTCGTAGCCGTCCGGAGAAGACACGGCCATGTGCATGCCGAACTTGGCCGCGCCCATCATGAGCGAATGCACCATATTGTTCCCGTCGCCGATATACGCAACCTTCAAGCCCGCCAATTTCCCTTTATACTCGAGCACCGTCATATAATCCGCCAAAGCTTGGCACGGGTGCGACAAATCGGTCAACCCGTTGATGACCGGAACGGTCGCATAACGGGCAAGTTCAATGACATTGCGGTGGGCGAACGTGCGGATCATGATGCCGTCCACGTAACGAGACAACACTTTCGCCGTATCCGCGATCGTCTCGCCGCGCCCCAGCTGGATATCGTTCTTGGAGAGGAACAGCGCGGAGCCGCCCAGCTGCGTAATCCCGACTTCGAACGAAACGCGCGTACGTGTCGACGCCTTCTCGAAAATCATACCCAGCGTCTTGCCCTTCAACGGGTGATACGTTTCCCCCGACTTCTGCTTCTTCTTCAACTCGATCCCCAATCGGACCAGATACATTAACTCCTCCGGCGTGTAATCGACCAAAGCCAGGAAGTCCCTGCCTCTCAATACGTCTGCGCTTCCCTCGGCGGGAACCTTCAACGCTGCTTCCATCATGACCGCCTCTCCCCTTTCTTCATCGCGTGTATTTACACGGCAACCCCGTTTTTCGATTTCAAAATGATTCCCGCGAGCGCATCCAAACCGCCGAACCACTCGTCTTCCCCAATGGTGAGCGCCGGCAGCAGCCGAATGACATTCGGTCCCGCGGTGATTACGAGCAGCCCTTCCTTCTGAGCCGCCATCACGATATCCGTAACCGGTGAAGCGAGCTCGATGCCGATCAACAAGCCAAGTCCGCGAACGCTCACCAATTCCGGATGATCCGCCAAAGCGGCGCGCAGCCGCAGCATGCCTTCCGTACCGAGCCGGGCCGCACGCTTTGGCAGCTCCTCCCGCTTCATCGTTTCAAGCGTCGCAATAGCCGCCGAGCAAGCGATCGGCGTTCCGCCGAACGTGGACCCGTGGCTTCCCGCGGAAAATCCGTCCCGCAGGAACGCTTTACCGAGCATCGCGCCGATCGGGAATCCGCTGCCGAGACCCTTCGCGAGCGTAATAATGTCCGGTTCAACGCCGTAGTGCTGGTACCCGAACATTTGGCCCGTGCGGCCAATACCGGTTTGGATTTCATCCGCAATGAGCAGCAGACCGTGTTTCTCGCACAGTCGCTTCACTCCGGCCGCAAACGCCGGGCCGGCGGGATTGACGCCGCCCTCTCCCTGCACGAACTCCATTATAATCGCGCAGGTCCGGTCGTTGATCGCCGCTTCCAACGCTTCAAGATTGTTATACTCCACGTGAACGAATCCCGCCGGCAGCGGGTCGAACCCGTCCTTCACTTTGTCTTGGCCCGTCGCCGTTAACGTCGCCAACGTGCGCCCGTGGAACGAGCTTTGGAACGCGATGATTTCATAACGGTTATTGCCGAGCACCTTCCGGTTGTACCTTCTGGCAAGCTTGATCGCCGCTTCGTTCGCTTCGGCCCCGCTGTTGCAAAAGAACGCCAAATCCGCGCAGCCTGCCTCCGCCAGCATCGAGGCCAGCTTCTCCTGCCCCGGAATTTCAAACAAATTCGATACGTGCCACAAGTTCTCCAATTGATCGATTAACGCCTGTTTCACCGCGTCAGGTGCATGGCCGAGGCCGGTGACGGCGATGCCGCTCATCAAGTCGAGATATTCGCGGCCGTTCTCGTCCCATACTTTGCTGCCTTTGCCTTTCACCAACCGCGCAGAGAAAAAAGGAGCGTAATTCGGAAACAACGCCTCGCGTCCGCTCACAGCGATCCCTCCCATTCGTCGTCCGGCGTTATGCCGGCGCCGCAGCCTGTTCCGCGGTAATTTTCGTGCCGATATTTTCGCCGCGCAGCACTTTGCCCAACACGCCCGGTTCGGATCCGTTCACAATGACTACTTCGTTGACGTTTCCGCCGAGACATTTGAGCGCTGCCTGCACCTTGGGAATCATTCCTCCGTAAATTTCGCCGCTCTCGATCATCGATTTGATCTTGCTCGGCGTAACGCTCGGCAGCACTTTCTTCACGCCGCCCACCGTTCCGGCGATGCCGGGAACGTCGGTCACGACGATGAACGGGGTCGCGCCGAGGCTGGAAGCGACCGCTCCCGCCGCCGTATCCGCATTAATGTTGTACCGTTGATTGTCCGCTCCAAGTCCTACCGGCGCTACGACCGGTATATAGCCGACGGAAAGCAAGCTGTTCAGCAGCTCCGTATTCACCTCGGTCACTTCGCCCACATATCCGAGTTTATCCGCGTTCGCGACCGGCTGCGCCGTCAGCAATCTTCCGTCCGTACCGGACAGACCGACCGCCTTGGCGCCGTTCTGCGTCATGCGGCGCACGATTTCCTTATTGATCTTGCCCGCGAGCACCATCTCGACGACGTCGAGCACTTCCGAGGTCGTGCGGCGCAAGCCGTCGACAAACTCCGTATGAATACCCAATTTTCCTAATGATTGCGAAATTTCAGGTCCGCCGCCGTGCACGATGACCGGCTGAAGCCCTTGCCGCTGAAATGCGGCCAGCTCCGCGAAAAATCCGTTCGGAAGCGCCGCAAGCGTGCTGCCTCCGCATTTAATGACGAACGTGTTTCCGTTCATGTCTTGCTCCCCTCTCCTAACTTGTGATTGAGCACTACGCGCCAATCTTACGATTGGCTCCTTATGTGCGGTATGAAGCGTTAATTTTTACATAATCGTATGTCAGATCGCATCCCCAAGCCGTTGCCTTGCCCGGGCCGATGTGTAAATCCACGTAAACCGCGATTTCGCTGCCGTCCAAATACCGCTTCGCAGCCGCCTCGTCGAACGGAATCGGCACCGACGCTTGCAGTACCGGGATATCTCCCAATCGGATATCCACCGTGTTTGCGTCGATCGGCACTCCCGCGCGCCCGGCCGCGGCGATAATTCGGCCCCAGTTCGCATCCGAACCGTACATCGCCGATTTCACCAAGCTAGAGCCGACGATCGTCTTCGCGACCGCTCTCGCATCCTGATCGGTGCGGGCGCCTGAGACATTCACCTCGATCAGCTTCGTTGCGCCTTCGCCGTCGCGGGCGATTTCTTTCGCCAACGTCTCCGAGACGCACCGGAACGCCGCGGCGAAGCATTCCCAATCCGGGTGGCCGGGATGCAGCGGTTCGTTGCCCGCCAATCCGCTCGCCATGGCGACCACCATATCGTTCGTGCTCGTATCGCCGTCCACGGTGATCATGTTGAACGTGACGTCCGTCGTCTCGCTAAGCAGCGACTGCAGGACTCCCTCGTTCAACGCCGCATCCGTTGTAATGAAGCCGAGCATCGTGGCCATGTTCGGGTGTATCATGCCCGAACCTTTCGCCGCGCCCGCAATCGTCACGGCCGCGCCGCCGGCTTCCAGGCGAACGCACACCGACTTCTGCACCAAGTCGGTCGTCATGATCGCCTGGCAGAAATCGCCGCCTCCGTCCGGCGACAACCCATTCGCCAGCGCGCCCACTCCCGCGCGCACTTTATCCATCGGCATATGTACGCCGATGACTCCCGTCGACGTCACCCCTACCAGGTGGTCGGGCACCCCGAGGGCGGCTGCGAACGCCGACCTCATCTCGCGGGCGTCGGTGAAGCCCCGCTCTCCCGTGCACGCGTTGGCATTCCCGCTGTTGACGAGCATCGCTCGCAGCCGTCCCTCGCGCGCGATCGACTCGCGCGTTACGGCGAGCGGCGCCGCCTGCACCAAGTTCGTCGTATATACCGCCGCCGTCATCGCCGGGACGTCGCATACGATCGCCCCCAAATCATACCGCCGCACCTTCTTGATGCCGCAATGGACGCCGCCCGCTTTAAAGCCTTTCGGCGTCGTTACCGTGCCTTCGGGTGCCAACGCGAAACCTTTTTGCCCGATCATGCCCGCTCTCCCCTCTTCCTGTTCCGCTTTACGGATATACCGGCGCCGATTGAAGCCCCGCGCCTTCGTCCCACCCGAACGACAAGTTCAAATTTTGAATCGCTTGCCCCGCGGCGCCTTTCACCAAATTGTCGATGACGGAAACGATCGTGATCCGCCCCGTCCGCTCATCGTACGCAAAACCGATATCGCAGTAGTTCGAACCCCATACTTCCTTCGTTGCCGGCCATCTGCCCCGGTCGCGAATCCTCACGAATCGCCGTCCTTCGTAGTACTGCCGGTACAACGATATCCATGCGTCCTCCATCCGGTACGCATCGTTCGTCACGGATGCATACGTCGTGCATAGAATGCCTCGGGTCATAGGTACAAGGTGCGGCGTGAACGTCGCCGTCACCGCGCTTCCGGCCCGTTCCGACAACACCGATTCGATCTCTGGAATATGCTGGTGTTTGTTGATCTTGTATGTTTTGAAGTTTTCATTCATCTCGGAGTAGTGGTAGTTGATTCCCAGCCCGCGCCCCGCGCCGGAAACCCCGGATTTCGCGTCGATGATGACCGTCGCCGGGTCGACCGCTCCCGCTTCGACGGCAGGAATGAGTCCAAGCAGTGCCGCCGTCGGATAGCATCCCGGGTTGGAGATCAGTTCCGCATCCCGCACACGATCGCCGTAAACTTCCGCCAGTCCGTACACCGCCCGCTGCAGCACCGCCGGTTCCGGCGCCTCGTGTTTATACCACTGCTCATATGCTTCACGCGACTGCAGCCGGAAATCCCCGGACAAGTCGATCACCCGCAGTCCAGCGTCTAGCAAGGCCGGAACCAGCTTTCCGCTTATGCCGGAAGGCGTTGCGGCAAACACGACGTCCGCTTTTCTTCGGATGAGCTCCGGATCCACGGCGTCCAGCACCGTCACGGGCAGTATATCCTGCAGATGAGGGTACCCTTCCGTTATCGACTCTCCTGCATTGGATGACGAAATGACCGATGTGATTTCCACGTGCGGATGTTGAAGCAAAAACCGGATCAGCTCGACGCCGCCGTATCCCGTCGAACCTACAATCGCAACTCTTACCTGTTTCATGTTTCTTACTCTGGCCCCTCTCCCGCGGTCGCCGTTCTATGTGTTCAAGATATGAATTATTATACATAGGTATGCATATTGATACAACCGTTTTTTTGTGAAATGGAAATGTTTCGGTCTTCCCTCATTTTTCCTGCATTTTACGAATCGCGCACAAGGATAAACGGCTTCGCCGTCCTCTTGGAGGTCGGTGCCGTTTACCGTTGAAATATAAGCCAAGTATAAATGTGAAACTTATACTTTCTTATATTTGCACAAAAAAAGCCCGCTGCATGCAGCGGGCTGCAATCGGCGGACTTTCCCGTTACTGCACCTTAAATCCTTCTCCCAACACTTCCGTCGCCCCCGTAATGATCACGAACGCCTGCGGGTCCGCCGCTTGTACGAGAGCTTTTAGCTTCGTCACTTCCGTCTGCGAGACGACCACCATAAGAACCGTCTTGGCCTGCCCCGTATAACCGCCGTGCGCCGTCAATCGGGTCAATCCGCGGTCCAAATCGTAAAGCACGGTGCGGGCGATCGACTCGACATCCTCACTGATGATGTAAGCCACTTTCGAAGTGGAAAAGCCGATCTGCACCACATCGATCGTCTTCGTCGTCACAAACAGCCCGATCAACGCATACAACGCTTGCTCCGGGGAAAACACGAAGCCCGCCGTCAAAATGACGAATCCGTCCAACAGCGCTACGGATAACCCAAGCCCTAACCCTGTATATTTCGCCACAATTTGTGCAGCGAGATCCAAACCGCCGGTAGATCCCCGTCCGCGAAAGACGATCCCCAAGCCCGCTCCGATGCCCAAGCCGCCGAACAAGGTGGCCAGCAACGGATTATCGGTTAACGGCGCCCAATTGTCCGTCAACAAGACGAACAACGGCAGCACCGCGGTGCCTACAGCGGTTTTCAGGCCGAATTTGCCGCCCAGCAGCGCAATACCGGCAATGAAAAGAGGTATGTTAAGAAGCCATTGGGTAATGGCCGGTTCGACGCCGATTAATGAGCGAACAATGACCGATATTCCGGAAACGCCGCCGGAAGCGATCCGATTCGGTTCCATAAATAAATTGAAGCTGACCGCAACGAGGAACGAGCCGATCAGCAGCAGCGCATATTCATACGCCGTATGGACGGGGGTGCCGATCGGAAACCGGGGAGCCTTCCTTCTTGAACGATTCATGATGGTCATGGAGAACTCCTGCGCAACCTATTCGCTCTTCCGGATTTGGCTTCGCAAATACGCGTTAATGAAAGGGTCGATATCTCCGTCCATGACGGCGCCCACATTCCCCGTCTCTTCCCCGGTGCGGTGGTCCTTCACCATGCTGTAGGGGTGGAACACATAGGAACGGATTTGGCTGCCCCATGCAATATCGCTCTGTTCGCCGCGAATCGCCGCGATCTCTTTTTGCTGCTCCTCCAGACGCCGTTCGAACAATTTGGAGCGGAGCATCTTCATCGCTCTATCGCGGTTTGAAATTTGGGACCGCTCGGATTGGCATGCTACGATGATACCCGAGGGAATATGCGTAATGCGCACCGCGGATTCCGTCTTGTTGACGTGCTGCCCTCCGGCGCCGCCGGCCCGGTACGTGTCTACTTTAAGGTCTTCCGAACGAATCTCGATTTCCGAATCGTCGTCTTCGATTTCAGGCACGACGTCGCATGACGCGAAAGACGTATGTCTGCGTCCGGACGCGTCGAACGGCGAAATGCGCACAAGGCGGTGCACGCCTTTCTCCGCCTTCAGGTAGCCGTATGCGTTGTACCCGTGCACGATAATCGTTACGCTCTTGATCCCCGCTTCGTCACCGGGCAAATAATCTGCGACTTCTACTTTAAAGCCGCGGTCTTCCGCCCAACGCGTATACATTCGGTAGAGCATCGACGCCCAATCCTGCGACTCCGTGCCGCCCGCGCCCGGGTGCAGCTCCAGAATGGCGCTGTATTTATCATATGGAGAGCTGAGCAGCAGCGTAAGTTCAAACTGATCGAGATCGGAGGCCAGCTTGTTCACGCCTTGCGACCAATCTTCCGCCAGTCCGGCGTCCCCTTCTTCTTCAATGAGCTCCTGCATGAGGAGCAAGTCGTCGCAGTCGCTCTGAAGCTTCTGGTATCTGTCCACTACCGATTTTATTGCGTTCAATTCGCCTATCATCTTCTGAGCCCGCTCGTTATCGTCCCAGAAATCGGGCGCGGACATCTTTTGCTCGTAATCGGCAATCTGTTCAAGCTTGAGGTCTAAGTCAAAGAGACCCCCTAAGCGCTTCGAGTTTTTGTGCCGCCTCGCGGAGTAGGTGGCGGATTTCCGGATCAATCATAGTATTAAAGCTCCTTCTTATAATGAATGAGCCCGGCCGAAGCCGGGCGGCAGGCGCCTACGCACCGTGACAATACTTATATTTCTTCCCGCTTCCGCAAGGACACGGATCGTTGCGGCCGACTTGGTTTTCGGAACGAACGGGGCGTTTCACTTGCTCCTCTTTCGTGTTGACAGCCTGCCCTTTCGCCACTTCCTGACGCTGCAGGTTCGCTTCCACTTGAGCTTTCGTGATGTACTTCGCCACTTCCTCCTGGATCGTTCCGATCATCTCTTCGAACATGGCGAAGCCTTCGAATTGATACTCGCGCAGCGGGTCGGTGCCGCCGTAAGCGCGAAGGTGAATGCCCTGCCGCAACTGGTCCATCGCGTCGATATGATCCATCCACTTGCTGTCTACGGCGCGAAGAACGATAACCTTCTCGAATTCGCGCATGAACTCCGGAGGCAGCTGGGCTTCCCGCTCTTCGTAATTTTTGCGGACGACACCTTTCAAAAACTCAATGATGTCTTCCTTCTCTTTGCCTTCCAACTGTTCCGGCGAAACTTGGCCTTCATGCAGGAAGTTGCCGTTGCCGTACTCGACGATCGCGCCTAAGTCCCAATCCTCCGGAACTTCGTCAGCAGGGCAATGTGCCGTCACAATTCGCTCAATGACCGAATCGATCATCCCGAGAACGATGTCCCGGATGTTGTCCGAGTACAACACTTCGCGGCGTTGTTTATAAATGATTTCACGCTGTTGGTTCATGACGTCGTCATATTGAAGGACGACTTTACGGATATCGAAGTTGTTGCCTTCCACCCGCTTCTGTGCGGATTCGACCGATTTCGTAATGAGGCGGCTTTCAATCGGCTGGTCCTCTTCAAAGCCGAGCTTCTCCATCATGCCCATCACGTTGTCCGCACCGAAGCGCCGCATTAATTCGTCTTGCATGGACAAATAAAATTGCGTCGAACCCGGGTCGCCTTGTCGTCCCGCGCGTCCGCGCAGCTGGTTGTCGATACGGCGGCTCTCGTGGCGTTCCGTACCTATAATATGCAATCCGCCAAGTTCCGCGACACCTTCGCCGAGCACAATATCGGTACCGCGGCCCGCCATGTTCGTCGCGATCGTGACCGATCCGCGTTGACCGGCTTGCGCGACGATCTCCGCTTCTTCGGCATGATACTTCGCGTTCAATACTTTATGCGGGATCCCGCGGCGTTTCAGAAGCCCGGACAAGTACTCCGAAGCCTCGATGGAAGCCGTACCCACCAGTACCGGCTGTCCCTTCTTATGGCGCTCGACGATCTCCTCGACTACCATGCGGTATTTGCTTGACGTCGACTTGTACACGACGTCCGGCTTGTCCTCACGGATCATCGGACGGTTTGTCGGGACGACGACAACATCGAGGCCGTATATTTTCTTGAGCTCCTCTTCCTCCGTCTTAGCCGTACCGGTCATTCCGGCCAGCTTCTTGTACATACGGAAGTAGTTTTGGAGCGTAATGGTCGCGAGCGTCATGCTCTCGTTCTGCACTTCAAGGCCTTCTTTAGCCTCGATCGCCTGATGCAGCCCGTCGCTGTAGCGGCGTCCGTGCATGAGACGCCCCGTGAACTCGTCGACGATTACGATCTGCTCTTCGTTGACGACATAATCGACATCCAGCTTCATAATCGCATTCGCTTTGAGCGCTTGCGTAAGATGATGGTTGATCAGCACGTTCGCATGGTCATACAAGTTATCGAAGCCGAACGCGCGCTCCGCCTTCGCGACGCCCGCTTCCGTGAGTGCCGCGGACTTCACTTTGATGTCGACGGTGTAATCTTCGCCTTCCACCAGCTTCTTCACGAAACGGTCGGCAGCATAATACAGCTCCGTCGATTTCGCCGCTTGACCGGAAATAATTAGCGGCGTCCGCGCTTCGTCGATCAAGATCGAGTCCACTTCGTCAATCAACGCAAAATGCAGCGGCCGCTGCACGATTTGTTCCTTATAAAGCACCATATTGTCGCGCAAATAGTCGAAGCCGAATTCGTTATTCGTGCCGTAAATAATATCGCACGCATAAGAGGTCTGCTTCTCGCCGTGCGACATGCCGTTTAGATTGACTCCGACGGTAAGGCCGAGAAATTGGTGAATTTGGCCTACCTCCGCGCTGTCCCGCTGAACCAAATATTCGTTGACGGTGACGACATGAACGCCTTTGCCTTCGAGCGCATTCAAATAGGTCGGCAATGTGGCGACAAGCGTCTTTCCTTCTCCTGTACGCATCTCTGCAACGCGACCTTCGTGAAGCACCATGCCGCCGATAAGCTGCACGTCGTAATGCCGCTTACCTAACGTACGCTTCGACGCTTCCCTAACGACCGCGAAAGCTTCCGGCAGTAGGTCGTCCAACGTTTCGCCCTTATCCAGTCTATCTCTAAATTCAGCGGTTTTCCCGCGCAGTTGATCGTCGCTTAGCGCCGCCATGCTTGCTTCGAGACCGTTAATCGTCTCCACCGTACGGAGCATGCGTTTTATTTCCCGCTCATTCGTATCTCCAAAGATTTTCTTAACAAGACCGAGCACTCGATGTTCCCCTTTCCAGGTTGAACTTTCAGCAAATATTGTAACAGTTTGTCTATGGTGTAAGCAACTTTGCCCCTTTGTTTAATACGCAAAGAAAGCCCGTTCCGTTGCGGACGGGCTTTCATTATTCACTGGTTATTTTGGTTGATATTGTATCACACTGCCGGTTCGATCAAACCGTACTTTCCGTCTTCCCTCTTATATACAACGTTTACCGACGATGTGGCCGAGTTCGCGAATACGTAAAAATTGTGTCCGAGCAGATTCATTTGCAGTACCGCTTCTTCCACATCCATCGGTTTTAACGTGAACTTTTTCGTCCGGACCACTTCAAACATATCTTCTTCCTCGTGCGGACGGCTGGCTGCGGTTTGCTCGAATGCTTCTTTAAACACGCTTCGCTGAGTACCCTCTTGGCGGGCCCTGCGGTTAATTCTTGTTTTCAGCTTCCGTATCTGGCGTTCCAATTTATCGATGACCATGTCGATGGATGCATACATATCTTCCGATTTTTCTTCCGCCCTAAGTATTGCCCCGTTCACAGGGATCGAAACTTCCACAGTATGTTTGTTTTTTATTACGCTTAACGTGACGTTCACTTCGGAAACGAGAGGAGCTTCAAAATATTTCTCCAACCGGCTCACTTTTCGTTCTGCATACTCCTTTAAAGGATTTGTTACCTCGACGTTTTTACCGCGAATGCAAAACTTCATGGTGAAATCCTCCTTTGGTTAAGCTTAACAATATTTTAACATAACATCCGGATAATTTCAAAATATTCAGACAAGTCACCGCTTACAAAATGAACGCAAAAAAACACCCCGGAGTTATCGTTCCGAGGTGTGTTGCTTGCTACGAATCCTTATGAACCATCTATTGGGTCGGCGGTAATATTTCGCCGCGATGATTACAATTTGGTTACGTTAGCCGCTTGAGGACCGCGTGCGCCTTCGACGATGTCGAATTCTACCGCTTGACCTTCTTCAAGTGTTTTGAAACCATCTTGTTGGATTGCGGAGAAGTGAACGAATACGTCTCCACCTTGTTCAGTCTCGATAAAGCCGTAGCCCTTCTCTGCATTGAACCATTTAACTTTACCTTGCATGTGACACAATCCCTTCATATTCAAGTACGTGGATGTCATACCACAACTCGAATATACCATCACATTTTTGCAAAGTCAATTAGGTCAAGCGGTAATTTCTACACATTATCGACAATTGGAAATGTTCCGAAAATTCCGTTACAAACATCTTCTTTGATACAAATAGGCGCATGAAAGCTTGTTTTCATTAGTTATGCACAAAGTTGTCCACATTATCCACAGGATTTTGTTCAAGTTGTTCACAGTTTTGATCATGAAAAGCTTGTCTTTGTCTAGCGGGCTGTTGACAATAACCGGTAACCCGAGTCATTGAATCGGTTTTGCCCATTGTGAATACTCGAGGAGTTATTGCGGCAGTTGCTAAGTACAAAAAATTCCACAGACTATTTGAATGGAAAAACCCCGTCCACAACGACAGGGTTTTACGAAACGCACTACTTGAGCTGATGCAGGAACTTATCGAGTTGTTGAATGATCGAGTCAAACTTGGAGTTTTCCGACTCTCCCGACAGCCTGGATTTCAAGCGATCAATGTCAATATCCGATAATGACCTCAAATAATCTTTCAAACGATCGACAAAGCGGTTGAACTTTTCCAAAGACACGGTTTCCCCGTACATTCTGCTCTTCTTGAAGCGATTGAAAAATTCACGTTCCAAGGCGCTGTTCGAAAAATCAAAGGTAACCGCTTTTTTGTTCCCTAATGCATCGACTGCATAAAACAGAGTATCCGATCGATTCACGCTGCTTGGGCTTTGCATTATAACAGCAGATTTATTGGTACCGTAACCGATCTCAATTGTTATACGATCCTGAGTGAATATTGTAGTCGGACTCAACGGCGGTACCGGGTTCGTATTCACCGGCGGTGGTTCTACCGGTGGTGGTTCCACTGGCGGCGGTTCCACTGGCGGCAGTTCAACCGGTGGCGGTTCAACCGGACCTCCCCCGCCGTTCAAACGATCTATGATATCTTGAATTGCATTCTGCAAATGTCCCCTTGCATTATTAATCTGACTTACTTGGTCTAACAATTTTTCTTTCAATTTCGGCGATGCATGCTCCGATCGTTGTTCGATCCGCGACTGGACGCCTTGCAGCCATTCGTCCATTCCCCGGCCGATAGTCAACAATTCTTCATCCGTGACCTCAATGCCGTTATCCGCGAACCTCTGCCGAACGTGATCCAAATATGTCCCGGATTCCTCATTTGACTGCTCTGCCCATTGATTTATATCGCTTAACAGTTTCTTCCCAAAACCATTTAAAAAGGACGAATTACCCTCAAATAATTCCAATAGCGGGTGCTTATAGATCTGTTGATGTGTAGGCCGATTTTTGCTGTTTTGAGTTTTCTCGTATACCGCTACGAGATCTTCACTTTCCTTCTTTACTCTAGAGTACTGGGACGATACCGGAACAATTGCAGAAGTTGCATGAATAGAGGTGACTTTTTCAATACCGTAGTTCTGCAACCCGGATGAAATGCTCTGCACCAAAATTATTCACATCCTTCCTAAAAAAATAGACCAATGAATAATTCATCGGCCGGTTGCATCACTAGCTCCATATACTTCAGATGCCCAAGTAAGAAGTATATTTCATTGCGTCCAATATTTATATTTACTTTTTCTTATCGAAAAAATAACTTTCTTGATAATGCGATTCATAAGCATGCTTCTGTTTGCGGGCTGAAGACATCTTTGCAATTTCTTCCGCTGCGGAAGCTTTAAATGAATTCATCTTGATTAAGATCGACTCGTCATATTTCAAAATGCTCGCTATTCGGTCTTTATATAACTCTCTATGATCTTCTTTAACAACCATCCGGGTTACTCTAAATATCAATTGTTCCCGATTGAGCAAAAATTGTTGAAGATCCTCGTAACTTATTATATTTAACCGGGAAACACATTGTAAAGTAATATTTTCCAATTCGGTGATTATTTCTTCCATGTCAACTGCCGTACTCATGAATGGCTGGCAACTTGGCTGGCATGTTTCGCAGCCTGAATCCAGGTTTCTTTCAAATCAACCAAGTAGCCCAAAACCTCTTGAATGGGTTCGACTTCTTTCTTCATATTGGCTTCCATCAGCCGCTGAAGGAAATATTCATACAATCTCATTAAACCTTCCGACACCGGCGAGGTTTGATCAAGGGTAACCATAAATTCTCTAATAATGTCTTGCACCTTCAACAAGTTGCGGTTCGCTTCTTCCATTTGACGCTGGTTCAACGCCTCGATTGACATCTTGGAAAACCGAATCGCCCCGTCATAAAGCATAATAAGCAGCTGAGCCGGAGATGCCGTTTGAATCGTTGTCTCTAGATATTTGTTGCGTTGGGCTTGTAACATCCCGTTTCCCCCTAAAATACTGTTATTGAGCGCCCGTGCCGAACTGGCTGGCCAGATAGGCGGATTGGGAGTTAAATCGTTGAATAGCGGTTTCCATCGCGCTAAACTGGCGGTAATAACGGTCCTCAACGTCTTTCAACCGATCCAGCATTTGATTTAATCGGTTGTCGATATCTTGCAATTGCCGGCCCATCAGACTATTCTCATTAAATCCGGACAAATCCGAGAACCTTGAAGTACCCGCCTTATCTGAAAAGTCTTTTAATGTTTTTTCCAAGTTGGTATACATTCGTTCCATAATACCGACATCAGAGTTGTCGCTGTCGCCGTTCCCGTCAGCGGTGAACAAAGCAAGCACGGCCTGCGGATCTTCCTCGACGGCTTTCCTAAGCTTTTCTTCGTTTTTTAAAATCAATCTGCCATGCTCCAAATAATTCCCGGTTTCAATTCCTATCGTACTAAGCATGTTATATTTCGACCCGTTACTTACACTTCCCGAAGCATCATATCTGAGCCGGTCAAACGTTTGTTCCAATATTGTATCTCTTCTTAACAGGCCGCTCTTTGCTTTCTCTTCCCACAGTTCTATTTCATTCTCGGACAATTCTTTCCTCTGCTCATCCGTGAGAGGCGGATAGTCGCGGAACTTCTGTTCGTTAAGCTTATCGTACAACAACGTATTCATTTCGTTGTATGCATCAATAAATTCGGCTATTGAATTTATTATGGCATCGGTATTCGTCTTGACCTCAATGATTGCCGCAGCCCCGCCCGCCGTATTCAACGTGATTGTAACTCCGTTAACATCAAATGTATTGCCTGTTCTTTCGGTTCTGATTCCGTTGATCGTAACATCCGCGTTCACTGCTGCCACTTCTTCCGCCGAACCGGCGGCAATTTTAAGCGTGTTGCTAAGAAAGTCGCCCGATAATGATATCTTGTCCTCATTGCCGGCCGCTCCATTAACCTTGCCCGTATTCTTAGACACAATCGATACTTTGCCGGTAACTGAATCGTAAAATGCAGTAACGTTCGTATCTCTGTTTATTTTCTCTATGACTGAATTTAACGAATCACCGCTTTCAATGGTGACAGTTTTTCCGTTCAAGGAAAAAGTGTTCGATGTAAACCCATTGATGTGACCTGCGGCAATTTCGTCCGTTAACGGCTTCGACGGGTCGAACGCGGTTGAATTCCGAATATCTGCCGAACTTCGATTGCTTGCAGCAGTGGCTTTAGCGTGGACTTCAACAGTGAGAGTTCCTGCAATAGCCGATCCCGTAGCCGTGGCCGTTAAAGCAGCGGTATTCCCGGTAACGATTGCCGTTTTGGCCGCGAGAGTAGCTTCTTTCTTAAGATTAAACAATGTATTATTCCGGAAATCGAGGAGTTTTGCGTTGATTTCTTTATATGCGTCGCGTTGCCATTGGATCAATTGCTTCTTTTGTCTCATCTGATCGACAGGGATGCGATGCGCCTTCATCAAATCTCTAATGATTTGATCTGTATCAATTCCAGAGGCGAGACCGCCAATACGAAGATTCATAACTTACACCTCCATTTCACGTTTACCTGCGCTCATCCACAAGAATTCCGGCCATTTCCCATAGCTTGGCAACGAAGTCGAGCATTTTCTCCGGCGGAATTTCGCGGATAACTTCCCCCGTTTCACGGTCATGTACGCTTACCGCAATCTGTTTCGTAGTTTCATGAATAGAGAATTCAAGGTAAGTATAAGGCCCTTGCATGGATTTTACCGCTTTTTCAATTGCTTTGATCAACTGTTCATCGCGCAGAGGTACTTGCTTGCCTTGCAGTTCAGCTTGCTTTAATTCTTTAGTATTTGTTATCGAAGCGACTGATTCAGAAGGAGAATTGCTGCTTGTTTTAATCGGAACATCCGCCGGTGTATATTTTGCTCCGATTGTCATATTGGGGGTTACTGCATTCATTTCAGATGCCATTTCGCAACGCCTCCTTTTCGGCTATTTTTCTCATATTATTTATATCGGTTCGGTTTCTTTTTTGTTTAAGAGGCTTTTTCGATCTTAAACAAAAACCCCTCTGCTAGCTGCAGAGGGATGCGGTTAAAGCTTCATCTTTGAACTTGAACGATTTTGAACACGCCGCTCGAACTCCAATATATCTTCCATATCATCGATATCGAGAGACCGTTCCCGGGGCATTCGATAAGCAACCGTATCCTCATGCAGAAAGCTTTTGTTTTTCAGCAGCGCGGTAATTTCCGAAACATACACAGCTCCATTAAGCACATAGCAAGGAGGGAGGTCTTGTCTCCTCGTGAAACCGGATCCTTCCGGAAGCACGGGAAGCATCCGGTTGTCTTCATTGATACGAAACATCCAATACGGATTTTCTTCGGTTTCCGTCACCGACACGCAGGAAGCGGAACGACTTCCAACGCACAGCTCCAAACAACCGTCGATATCCGACACCGTTCTGAGCGGAGATGTCGGTTGAAGCAGCACGACGTAGTCGTAGCCGGAGATCTCTTCCACCGCATGCAAAATCGGTTCGACACCCGGCGTCTCATCCTTGGCAAGCTGGTTTGGCCGGCGAAAAGGAGCTTCGCACCCATACCGTACGGCCGTTTCCATGATCTCCTCGTCATCCGACGATACGATCAGCCTGTCAATAAACTTGGACTTTTTCGCTTCTTCGATCGTCCAGGCGATCAACGGCTTTCCGGCGACCCGGTATAAGTTTTTCCGGGGTATGCCTTTGGACCCTCCTCTGGCGGGGATTACGGTCAAAATGCGTCGTCCCCCGATCATACGGCTCCCTCTCCATATTCCAAATTCGCCCGTTGGAAATCTTCCATTCGTCCAATGTCGAGCCAATAATCCCGAATTGGAAAAACCGCGGTTTTCTCGCCTGACCCGATAATATGATCGAACAAGGAGGGCATGTCAAAAAATGTATCTTCCGGTACATACCGTAAGCTTTCCGGTTCAATCACATAAATTCCGCCGTTAACGAAAAATTTCTGGACCGGTTTTTCTTCAATGCTTTGAATAAAGGTTCCGTCCGTGCTCACTACACCGTAAGGGATCTGAAACTCGTATTCGCGAACCGCCATTGTTGCCTTTGCCTTAGTTTCAAGATGCGTCTGCAGCAATTGACGGTAGTCCATTTTTGTCAAAAGATCGCCATTCATCACTATAACAGGTTCGTTCACACTTTCCCTTCGGAATAAGCTTAACGCTCCCGCAGTACCTAATCGTTTCTGTTCGCGAATATACGAGATCTCAATTCCTCGGTCCGCTCCGTCTTTGAAATAGTCCATTATCATATCGGCTTTGTAATTCACCGATATAAAAAACTTAACAAAACCCTGTTCAAGGAAATTTTCAATGATCGTCTCCAAGATCGGTTTCGACCCTACTTTCAAGAGCGGTTTTGGTACTTCATCTGTCAAAGGGCTCAGTCGGCTGCCCAGCCCACCGGCCATCAAGACAACCGGATTTGTTATTCGATCCTGCGCCAGGTATTCATGGATTGAATCCAGGCGAACCACACGCCCCCATTGGTCTACGATCGGAATTTGCTCCAGCCGTTTCTCCTTCATCCGGTTCAACACCACTTGGCGGCTATCGTCCGTACGGCATACAACCGGGTTATTATTCATAATTTGCCGGACGGGAGCTTCCAATGTGACGTTCCTCAAAATACCCCTTCTCACATCACCGTCAGTTACCGTCCCGATCAACCGATCGTTCTCATCTATGACCAACGCGATTCGCATCGCACCCCGGTTAATCATTTCCAACGCACGAATAATCGACATCTCCGAATCGATAAAAATATCTCTAACGATCGCCACTTCGTCTCAACTCCTTTGCCGGGACTCCTACAGCCGTAATATAAGGGGGCAAATCTCGTGTAACTACGGCGCCTGCGCCTACAACACTTTCCCGGCCGATTCTCACGCCTTGCATTACGACCGCTCCCGCTCCGATTAACACTTCCTGACCGATCGTCACATTGCCCGATAATACTGCAGCGACAGCAATGTGGGAATGTATTCCTATGACGCAATCATGATCTACGGAAGCCCTGGTGTTTACAATGACATTGGCACCGATCGATGCTGACGGCTGAATCACCGCACCGGCCATAACTTGGGCTCCTTCTTCAATGATTGCGCTCTTTGAAACTATCGCCGCCGGATGAACAACTGCGGCAAAGCCATACCCTAACGACTTGTACCGCTCAAACACTTTGCGTCTTGTCGTCGGAATTGAAGCCGCTCCAATTCCATTAACAAGCAAAATGTCACTAACCGGAAAAATATCCGGGAACTCCTCATCGGTTATCGCTGGATACGGTCCGTTTGACCCGTCGCGTTCAGGGAGAACGACACATGCGATGTCGGCATTCAACAATTCCAAGCTATCCATCAGTACTTTCGCATGTCCGCCATAGCCGATGACCGCTACCTTTCGATTCGCTAACGAGTTCATAAATGGTCGTCTTTCCGATACGTTCTTTGCGCCAGCTTGCCTGTCAATTCCCAATAGTCCATCGGAGAGCGGCCGTCCCCGGGACGTTTAACAGTAACTTGTTCCGGCAGTATCGTCTGCCCCTCGCCGATGTCCTCAAGCGCATATAAGGACTTTCTTGCTATGCGGATATTTTTGCGCTCGGACGGTGTCGGCCGCTTGGCCCGTATACCCATAGCCAATTCTACTTGCCTAATGCTGCGTATCATCAGCTCCAACTCGTCCGGTTCCAACGAAGCCTTATGATCAGGTCCGGGTAACGAACGGTCCAGCGTAAAATGCTTTTCAATAACGTCAACCCCTAATGCGGCGGCCGCCACAGGGACGGCAATCCCTTCCGTATGGTCCGAAAACCCCGTCCGCAGTCCGAACGAGTCTCTTAACGTTAAGATGCAGCGAAGGTTGACTTCATCAAACGGAGCAGGATACTCTGTCGTACAGTGAAGCAAAGTAACCTTCTCTTTGAGGAGCTCTTGCGCTTCACTAGACCCATATGCGGCGTAAAAGGCTTCCTTCGAAGGCGGTTCCTGCGAATTTGTGTACCCGTACGCCAACACGGCTAACGCATCTTCTATTTCACCAAGAGTGCTCATGCCGGTTGATAATATAATCGGTTTGCCGGTTTTAGCAGCCTCCAGCAGTAAGGGGCCATTCGTTATGTCTCCGGAAGAAAATTTAATTTTCTGAACTCGCAATCTCGAATTTAAAAAGATCAAGCTTTCCAAGTCAAACGGCGTCGATAGAAACATAATCCCCAAAGCCCTGCATTTCTCCGCCAACAGAAAGTGGGCCTCCTCCGAAAGCTCCAACCGTTTCAACATGTCGTATTGGCTTTCGGCGGCATCGGTCGACCGCTTCTGATATTCGGCCTTGGCGGCATTTTTGTTTACAAGCTTGTCCGCTTTAAACGTCTGGAATTTCACGGCATCAGCCCCGGCTTTCGACGCCGCTTCTACAAGACTGTAAGCCAGATCAACATCACCGTTATGATTGACACCGGCTTCCGCGATTATGAACGTTTGTTTCATAGGCCCACTCCTCGTATCATCTTATGGTCGCTCGGCGATGTCGCGGAACGTTTTGATCCGCAAGGCTCTCGGGTCCGATTGTTCTATAATGCGCTCTATTCGTTCAGCAGCCGTACCGTTACCATAAGGCAGCTTCATATTACGTATTCGTTCAAGGAAACTGTCGCTGGTGCCGATTCGAATCGCTGCGGCGATTTCTTCCCACCGTTCGCCGCAATCGATAACGCTCGCCGCACGAATTCGCCCTTTCTGTCTGATTCCTATATTTACGGTAGGTACACCTACCGCAGGAGCTTCAATAATTCCGCTGGATGAATTTCCGATCACCAATTTCGAATGCCGCATCGCATTTACATAATTCTGCCGCCCCAACGATTCCGCACATTTGGCACGATCCGGTTTATTGGAGCAATAATCCAAAATCATCCGGCGAATAGCTTCATTCCCGGGATCGGCATTTGGCATAGTAAATAAAAGAGAAGCTTCTTCAAATTGATCAAGAGCAAGCAGCAATTGTTCTAACGCCCGCGTTCCAGTTTGCGAGTCAAGTGTCACAGGATGATAGGTGATAAGAAACGTGGGCGCGTGAAAAGTAAAATCCAGCCTCGTTCCTAATTCCTCGCGAGACATTCGCTTCGTCCGCACGACATTATCTACTCCCAATGCACCTACGTTAAAAACCCGTTCCGGCTGTTCCCCCATCTGAATGACACGTTCGCGGTACGGTTCGGCAGACGTAAAGTGAAGATGGGACATCTTCGTAATCGCATGACGGAAACAATCGTCGATTGCACCCTCCGTAATTTCGCCGCCATGGATATGCGCGATGGGAATTGTAAAAAGAGTAGCCGCCGTTGCAGCGCAGAACGCTTCGTACCTGTCGCCTAGAATCACGACCAGGTCCGGCTGCAACTTCCCCAAGACATCGCCCAAGCCGTCTAAAACCGCCGCCATTGAAGCTAAAACCGCCCCCGGACGATCGCTTCCCAATGGCATATTAACTTCAGCATTAATGAAAACTCCGTCTTTACGTATCTCATTGACGGTATACCCATGCGTCTGCGACAAATGCGTCCCGGAAGCAATCACCTGCAGTTCCAACTTTCCGTTATCGGCTATCCGTCTTATCAATCCGCTCAGCAGTCCGTAATCAGCCCGGGTGCCGGTGAATACGCACACTTTTCTTTTTCGCAATTCCATCGCACCGCCCAAATAAACTCTATTTCACCCGATCGCGGCTCCGCTCGGAATGTTGATGATACGCGCCGCCAATGAGTCCGCCGTGTTCACATCCATAGAAGGCATGCCGGCGTACATCTCCAATCGGTTTATCAACCGCCAAGCCGGTCTGCACAAGTATCCGGCTTCGTGTAATGCAAACAATACATCCTCGCGATATATTGCGTTTTCAGGCTCGAGAATAATCGTTTGAAGCCAGTAATTGCTCTTGGATTGCTCAGGTTCAGCATATAAACGGACACCTTCCACTTGAGCAAACGAAGCATCGTATGACGAGAACAACCTTCGTTTCGCTTCGACAAATTCGGTCAACTGCTCCAATTGCGCGCACCCTAACGCGGCGTTAATATTCGGAAGCCGATAATTGAAACCGACGGCATCGTGAATATATTCCCAGGCATGAGTAAGTTTGGCGGTTGTCGTGAGATGCTTCGCCCGTTTCGCAAGATCCGGGTCGTCCGTGAGGATAGCCCCGCCGCCTCCTGTCGTAACGATTTTGTTGCCGTTAAAGCTTAGCGATGACAAGACGCCGAAAGTGCCGGTATGTTTGCCCTTATAATACGAACCCAACGATTCCGCCGCATCTTCTACAAGTGCCATACCGAAATCATCGCAAAGCTCGGCAAGCGAGTCCAAATCGACTGGGTGGCCGAATGTATGCATAGGAACGACGGCTCGAATCGGGCGGTTCGTTTGCCGGTTATATAAGACGCCTCCTTGCATGTAACCGATCTTCTCAAGATGAGTTCGCAGCTTCACAGGATCGATGCCTAGCGTACGTTCTTCAATATCCGCGAAATGCGGGACTGCTCCGATATAAGATACCGCGTTAGCTGTGGCGATGAACGTCAAGGAAGGAACGACCACCTCATCCCCGGCCTTCACTCCTGCCAATAGCAAAGCCACATGCAATGCGGCGGTACCGTTGACGGTAGCGACAGCAAACCCTGATCCGGTAAATCGGGCCAAATCCCTTTCAAACCGATCCACATATTGTCCGACGGAAGAAACCCAGCCGCTATCCAAACAATCTTTCACATAATCCCATGCCCGGCCTCCGATCGACGGCTCATGGAGCGAAACGGGCGTGTCCGCTTCTGGGACGACGGAACGGACGGCACCGACGATGCTTTGAATCCAATCTTCATTTTTCATATCGTATACATACCAGTCTTGTACATTTCGAGATGCTTCGGCTCGCTAAACCAGCGGATTGTTTCTTCCAGCCCTCTTCGCAAACCTTCTTTCCCGGCGAACCGGGGTTCCCAACCGATCAGCTGTTTCGCTTTGGAGTTATCCGCCCACAACCGCTCGACTTCGCTCTTTTCAGGCCGTAGCCGCCGTTCATCGGATTCGATGCGGATCTGCGTTTCCATGATATCCGCGATCATTTCGACCGTCTCGCCTATCGAAATTTCGTAGTTGCTCCCGATGTTGACGGTTTCGCCCACCGCCTGTTCCGACTCCATCATTTGAATAAATCCGCTCACCGTATCCGTTACGTAATTAAAATCGCGAGTCGGATGAAGCGACCCCAAACGGATCGAGCGTTTGCCGGAAGCAATTTGCGTTATAACCGTGGGAATGACAGCACGAGCGGACTGTCGGGGACCGTACGTATTGAAAGGTCTTATGATGGATACCGGGGTTCCGAAAGACAGATAGAATGACATCGCCATTTGATCCGCTCCAATTTTTGATGCGGAGTATGGGGATTGGCCTTGCAAAGGATGCTCTTCGGTGATGGGCACAAACCGGGCCGTGCCGTACACTTCGCTGGTGGACGTATGCACCACTTTGGATACGTCCAGTTCCCGCGCCGCTTGAAGTACATTTAATGTTCCCTTGATATTCGTATCGACATACGTATCCGGCGAATGATAAGAGTACGGGATGGCAATCAAAGCAGCCAAATGAAGAACCGCATCGCAGCCTTTCATTGCCTGCTTGACGCCGTGCGGATCCCGAATGTCGCCCAGAACAACGTCAAGAGACGTCTTGACGTCTTTATCCGCATGATCCAACCATCCCCAGGAGCCGAGTGAATTGTATAACACAAAAGCCCTCACGTTGTAGCCTTCGCGCACCAAAGTTTCGGTTAGATGGGACCCTATAAATCCGTCCGCCCCCGTAACAAAAATAGTTTTACCGCCGTTCATCATTTTACCCCACCTATAAGAATGGCTGTAGTTTAGATTCGTTAAGAAACTTCTCTAAGAAATCCGACGTTTCCTGTATCATATTTTTCACTTCTTTGACCATGCGGACCCGGTCTTCGTTGCTGTATTCCGGCTTATCCATCTCGTATTCGAAGAAGTTGTTCAGACGTTGAAGGGAGTAGGAAAACTGGTTCAAAATTACGCCTTCATACCATTCGTTCTCACGCAAACGAACGAGGTGCCGAAGCACGAGCTTCAACTCTTTAACCGTCGCCGTATATTCGCTCACATTCCGTAATTTTCGTAAAACCTCTTTCAACTGCTTGTACAATTTTTTCAGTTCCGCCATGCAAATATCGACAGCTTCTCTGCCAGTCTCCGTAGAAGCCGCCAAAGTACGCTTGAGATCTCGTTCTTCCCTCACAAATGAGAATGGAAATTGTTCTGCCGGCAAATAAGGAGCCCCTTGTATTTTTGCTCCATGCTTCGCAAGGTTGTAAATTTTGATGCGTTCCGGGTCCATCATACTGATCATTCCATTAAATGTTTCCAAGAAGGCGTATAACATGCTGTTCGTCCCCACCTTCTCCCCGCTGTTGCTGTCAATTTCAAATTCAATGGCAAGGGTTTTAGCGGCACTGTGGTAACGAACCCCTTCCGCATAATAACTTCCGTTCTGGAAGGCCAAATCCTGTCCCACCAAATACACCTCTGAAAAACCTAAGTAATTCAGGATGTTTAAGGTTACATTCGCTACGGAAGGAACGCTTGGCAAATAAGGAAGGGCAGGAAAGAAACGTTTGGATATATCGTCGGATTCAAGTCCAAATAAAATCACAGGGCCCTTAAAATTCCTAATGATATTGGAATTTGCCGTCGTCCCGATGAACATGGGGCCTTCATAACGGGTATCCTTGAAATGAGCTTCAAAGTTCGTCTCGCTTGAATCGTAAGTTACTGTAAAATCGGGATTGATCCCGTGGCTAGTGAGTCCGTTTACCGCGGAACCCGCGGCGAAAATATACGCCGACTTCTGCATGGCGGAAAGATACGGAATGCTATCCTTCAGCGAAGGACCCGCAGCCGCCAATATCGCCTTTTGTCCGACGAAATGACCCCTAAGCTCTTGCAACTGAAGTATCTCCCGATTGTATTCCAAATTCAGTATCGGCTCCAACAGCCACTCTTTGCGATATTTCATTTGCGTTATATAATTCAACCGGACGAGCTCCACGCTCCGATGAATCGATAGCAAGACCGATTTCATATATTCCGGATTCGTTCGATCGTAATGGGGATGGAACATGATTTGAAAGTCTACGCCACGGTAACGTTCCAGAATTCTCCGGAACGATGCGGTTAAAAATGCGAAGTTTGTATAGTGATCGACCGTTACACGGTCAGTATGGCAATGTTCGTTTAAAAATTCAATCTCTTCAAACGGTTCTAGAATAAACAAGTGAAGATATTCACCTCGCCGGATCAGCTCTTGTACAACATCACCATTCCCGTATCCAATCAACACAAAGACGGCATGACGCTTCGAATGCGTGTCGGCGAACTTCTGCGCCTCGCGCTTTGAAGAATACAATGATCCCAGAGGTATCCGGCGGGCTCCTTCCTCATATACGAACACCTTCTCTCCTTGATCGGAGAATGACTCAGTAATCGTATAGGTATCAATCATTGAACCGGTTTCCTTTCTTCAAGCGACTTCTTGAAATTTTCCAGCATAGGAATGCATTCGTACTCCAGAACTTCTCGCAAGTAACTGTCGTTATTGGATTCAATCTGCGTGAGCACACGATTTGCAAGCAATTCAACTTGTTCTTCTTTAATGTCATCAATATTAAAGTATTCCCCGAGATGTGCCAAGTGCAACAACGATTCCATAAGATCGGAGAAGGACCGGTACAAAACCGAAACTTCCTCTGTCTGAATGAGTCCTTGCAATTGCAAGATTGCGTCCTCCAAGAATTCGAGCGTGGTCTGCACCGTTTCGCTTTCCAACTCGGAAACCGCAATAGCTTGCAGGTTGGCATCTTTATTCTCCAAGTGATGCATGACTTTTTCCTGGCTCATTGGCTGACCTTCCTCGTCTACAATAACCCATTGTTGTTCTCTCAATAAAGCCATAACATTATCAAATGTTTGTTGAAGCGAATCGCCGATCGGTACCAGTTGTCCATTGACGAACACCATGTTTATCCACCTTTTCCTTAATTATGAAAAATGATAGATAGCGCGGGGCTATCTATCATTTTTAACTGATCATTCAAACCGAGAACGTTTCGCTTATCGCAACAACTGAAGAACGCCTTGCGGTGCTTGATTTGCTTGTGCAAGCATTGCTTGAGCAGCTTGAGTCAAGATGTTGTTCTTCGTGAACTCCATCATTTCCTTGGCCATGTCTACGTCGCGAATACGGGACTCAGCTGCGGCCAAGTTCTCGGATGCTGTTCCAAGATTGTTGATGGTGTGCTCAAGGCGGTTTTGAATGGCACCAAGGCTGGAACGCTGCCCGGACACTTTGGAAATTGCTTTATCCAACGCTGTGAGAGCTGCATTGGCGCCAGCTTGTGTGGAAATCGTCGTAGTGTTGATACCAAGGGCGGACGCTGTCATTGTACCGATCGTTAATGTCAACACTTGGCCTTGATTTGCACCAATATGCATATCTTTGCCGGTGAACGTGCCGTTGATCAGCTTTTGAGTGTTGAATTCCGTCGTTGTAGCAATCCGGTTGATCTCGGAACGCAGAGCCACAACTTCCTTCTGAAGCTCCGCACGGTCCGCATCCGTGTTTGTGTCGTTCGCCGATTGAACCGCAAGTTCGCGCATCCGCTGGAGAATGGAATGCGTTTCATTCAAAGCGCCTTCGGCTGTTTGAATCAAGGAGATACCGTCTTGCGCATTCTTAGAAGCCATGTCCAAACCGCGGATTTGGCCGCGCATCTTCTCGGAGATTGCCAAGCCTGCCGCGTCATCACCTGCACGGTTGATACGAAGACCGGAAGACAATTTCTCCAACGACTTGGATACTCCAAAGTTATTAGCCGTTAGCGAGCGGTGCGTGTTAAGTGCGGAAATATTGTGGTTAATTCTCATGTGCCAATTCCTCCTTGAATATGTATCCCACTTCCATGTGGTAAGCTTTGACTCGATGGGTCGGCCGCCCCATTAAGTCTCACATTATTTATATCGACAAAATTCTCGTTTTTATTAATGAATTATCTCGCGAAATTCGGATGTTTTTCGCGAAAAACAAGAAAAATTATTAATCATTTGTGATTTATCATTATTTTTCTTTAATTTTCTTTGAATTAATCGCTAAAACCCTTAATTCATCAATTCCAATTTCTGTTTTCGACGCCTCTTGGTTCGACTCTTTAATGGAGAGATATACTTCTTTACGGAAGATCTCCACTTCTTTCGGCGCTTGAATTCCTATTTTTACGGTATCCCCCTCGATCCCAAGAACAACCACCTCAATATGATCCCCGATCGTGATCGATTCACCCTTTTTCCGAGTTAACACCAACATATTGTATCCTCCTGTTAAACGGAACGTACGGGGGGCAGCAACGGATGTTTCGTCCCGTAATCTGTTTCATGAAGTATGACCTGTTTTCCTTGTTTCTCTCTAACGTTAAGAATGATCGGGGCTTTTAAGTTAAGGGTTGCATCTTGAAGAGAAGCCGGAACGGTAACGACGGACCATATCGCTATTTCCTCCGTTTGTGTGATCTTCAATTCAATTTGTTGGCTCTCGCTTAGCTGAAATTCATAGTTATGATAATAAAGGAACGGGTCTGTGACCAAAAAAGCTAAATCGCCGTTTTCTACCGATTGCAAGTAACAAAAGGGCATGTCCTGCGAAGGTTGCAGCAAAACATATTGTTTACAATACTCAAAACCGGGTACCCCTGCGGGAAACGTATAAATTCCCGTCTCATCGATCTCGATGGCGCCGAAACGGGAGGTGTGAATTTTCATAAACTACCCCTTTCTTATTAGAAAAACTTGTTCGGAGTACACTCAAGGAAGCAAGCCCGCGATTAAAGCAAGTTTTTCTTAAAACTTTAGAATTGCTGTTTGCTCGTATTATATATTCTATAGTTATTAAAAAAGCTGTAGGTCCGTTTGCTCCTACAGCAAGGTTAGCCGTTTTACAATGTAAGGTCAATTGCAGGCGGGATTATTTCCACTTGGTTGCGCTGCCGCATGTAGATGTCGAGCTTCCCGCGTGCATAGGAAATCTCGGGCGGCCGAACTTGCACTTGAATATCGGCGCCCCCTTCGCTAATTCGGATATCCGGTTTGCTTACGGTATAGTGCAAGTCAACATTATCATAAGAAGCCGGACCCATATAATTAAAATCGCGGGAACGAAACGCCCCTTCCTGAGCGATTTCCGCAATCATATCCGTCCGAAGATGAATTGAAGCCAAGCGGTCGCCCTCTTCCGCGATGCGAGCGATCCCTTCTAAAGCTACCCGGTGCGCTTCCGACCGAATTCTGCTCATAGCTTCCAAAATGCCGCCCAATCCTAAAGCGTCCCAAGCCTTGCTTTGGTCGATCTCCAATCGGCCTTGCCCGGCACGAATATCGAGCTTCGCGGCCGTTTGCCGAATTTGCATATCCGCCCGCGGTTGACGCATCTCGTACTTGCCGAGATCGGCATCAATCCCGATTTTCGCAAACTGCTGATTAATTTGTATAATTGGTATCCGCATATGACCTGCACATCAACGCAAGAAATCAATCAAACTCGGCCGAATAAGACGTGAGCCGGCAGATAAAGAGGATTGGTAAATGTTTTCACTCATCTTCAAATTCGTAATAACCTCGGCCATATCGGCATCTTCCGTTTTGGACTTGAGGGTTTGCAGGTTGATGCCGATATCCTTTAAACGCTGCTCAGCCAGTTGAAGCCGGTTTGAACGTGCGCCGATTTCCGCACGGACTTCGAGAAATTTATCAAGACGTGTATCCAATTTCCCTATTGCATTGTTAACGCCGGCTTGATTCCCGGATCCAAGCGCCGTGATAAGGTCTTGCAGCACCCGGAATGTATTATCCGTCTCGGACGGTGTGCCGAACACCTGATTGCCTGTCACGCTTACCGGCATCGTCACCCCCGGACTTATTTCAAACCGAATGTCGACGTTATCGCTGGACTGGCTCATAGCTGCTGCTTCCGTATAGGGCGCGACGTCCGTTAATTGCCCGTTAAACACATACTTGCCGTTATATTCGCTATTTCCTA
The DNA here is from genome assembly GCF_016482785.1 of Paenibacillus alkalitolerans. Classification (GTDB taxonomy): domain Bacteria; phylum Bacillota; class Bacilli; order Paenibacillales; family YIM-B00363; genus Paenibacillus_AE; species Paenibacillus_AE alkalitolerans. Next base: position 205,130 of record NZ_JAEMXM010000007.1, read on the forward strand.
TTTTGACCATCTGTTGGTACAGCTGCTCGACCTCGCTCTTTATTGCGTTAAGCGCAGTTTGAGGGTTCGTACCGTTAGCGCCCTGAACCGCCAGCTCCCTGGCGCGTTGAAACACCTCACCAGCCTGGTTTAGCATCGTATCCGTATAATCGAGCCAAGAGTTTGCAGAGTCCACATTCTTCTCGAATTGATCGTTAGCCGACAATTCGCTGCGATAACGCATCGAATAGCTAATACCGACAGGATCGTCCGAAGGTTTGTTAATTCGGCGTCCGCTGGCGAGTTGATTTTGCAAGTCGTCCATTCTCCGCATGTTATTGTTCAAGTTGCGCAACAACTGAGAGTTCATCATATTTTGCGTCACACGACTAGGCAAGAAAGATCACCTCCTGAACTTACTCGCGAAACAAAATTATCTGCCCACAACACCCATACCGTTGATTACCTTATCCAACATTTCATCCACGGCTGTCATAGCCCGTGCGGCAGCATTATAAGCATGTTGGAACTTAATCATATTCGCCATTTCTTCATCGAGCGATACGCCGCTTACACTTTGCCGGCGGTTGTCGACTTGTTCCACAAGAATCGTTTGATTATCCGCTTGACGGGCCGCTTCTTGACCTTGCACGCCAAGCTGCCCGACTACCGCGCGGAAAAATTCGTCGAACGAACCGTCGGTAAGAATCGGCAGACCCGTCTCATCCGGATCAAAGTTGACGCGCAGGTTGCGAATACCGGCGATCAGAAGCGCCATATCGCCGTTACCCTTTACTACCTGCTCCGTGCCCGAACTATCGATATAAGTACGCATAGACGACGCAATGTTCCGCACGTTTGCCACGATTTCGGGATTGACCGCCACACTCTCGGCTGACAAAGAATCATATCCATCTTTCACTACAAAGAAGTCTCCTCCGGGCACAACGCCGGGATTTAGAGTGTACCCCAACCGGTGAAGTCCGTTCACTCCATTGATGACTACCTTCAAATCGGACGTTAAAGTTCGATTCGCACCGCTGTATGTTGTCCCGTCGATAACTGTTCCTTCAGGAAGGACGGTTCCTTTCGGCAATGTAATTGTCGTCTTGCCTTCCACCATCGCCCGGATCATGCTGTCCAACTGGAGTTGATAGTTCGGAATAATCTGATCTCGGGAAAGAAACATCCCGTAAACTTCACCGGAGGAAAGATCGCCGGAGTCGACCGCCGCTTCGAGCATTTCCGCCGTAAACGGCCCTCCTGCCGTGGTACCGTTAACAAGCTGAATCGCACCCATCCGCACGTTATAGCCTGCTTCAGTTCGTTCAAGAGAAACGTTCACGATTTTGGACAGATCATCCATAATGAGATCCCGTTGGTCGCGCAAGTCATTGGCGTCGTTGGCCAACCCTTCGACGCGATAAATCTCTCTGTTTAAACTCGCTATTTGGTTCGCGAAAGTATTAATTTGGGTTACTTTCGCGTTAATATTGCCGGTAATATCGCCAGCGTAATCTTTCAATTGTTTCCCCGTATGGTTGAACGCATCCACCATCGCAAGAGCGCGTTCCTTGACTACGGCCCGCGCGGTTAGATTGTCCGGTTCCTTACTCAAATCTTGCCATGAGTTCCAAAAGCTCTCGATGGTCTGCCTAATGCCGCTGTCGGTCGGTTCATTAATAATGGCTTCCAATTTCTCCATAGTGTCCCGACGTACGGACCATTCACCGAGATATTTGTTTTCGCTCATAAATTGATCGTCCAAAAATGTTTCACGTACGCGCCGTATCGAATCGAACTCAACGCTTTGTCCGAGTTGGCCCGGGGTATTGCTGCGCATGAATCCGGGAGCTTCGATCGGCCGTGCCGCGACGAAATTAACCGTTTGCCTGGAGTATCCCCGGGTGTTTGCATTCGCAATGTTATGGCCGGTGGTTGAAAGCGCCGTTTGGTGCGCAAACAACGATCGCTTGGATATTTCCAATCCGCCGAAAGTGGATCTCACTAATAATAACCCCTTTCTCCGTACAACCCGTTATTAAGCTTTCGAATCGAAATAGCCCGCCCGTTTCGTCGGGCTGCTGTTATTGCTTGCAGGATTCCGGTAAACCGGTTCTTCATCCGGACCAAGAACTAAATCTATCGAATAATTTACAAAAGCGAGCGACTGTTGGATAAGCTGTTGGTTAAGCTGGTTGGCGGCTGCCAATCTTTCAATGTTTGACGTCAACCGATCGCGAGCCGATAACAGCGCTTCCTTCGCATCCGGTTCGAATACGAGCCGTGACAATTCGGTTACCGAAATTGCCCGTGCAGGCTGCAAGCCCCGCGACCGGAAGAACGCATTCGTCGAATCCGCCTGTTCTTTCAACAAATCGTCTACGCTCCGCATTATCTTCGTCTCTTTATTTACAGTTGCCGATACTTTATCAACTTCGTTGTGTATAAGTGCGGCTTTCTTCTGTTCCGCCAAATCCAGCAAAGCTTCATGCGCCTCGGCCAGCCGGCCGAGAATGCCGATCAGTTGTTGTACAGGCAATGTTATTCACCCTTATATTTTCATACTGAATTATTTCAAATACGGAAGCAGCTTCTCCGCGATGCGGTGCGCATCCACATGGTAAGTGCCCGCCTGCACCGACGATTTCAATTGTTCCAAGCGCTGCGCTCGCTCCGTATCGCCGGTCCGCTGGGCTTCCAGCAGCTCTTTCGCTTCCGCGGATATATGAACGTCGTCTTTCGCTTTCAAACTCTTGCCCGACGCTTTCGCGTCCTTCGCATTAACATTATTGCGATATGCGTTCAATGAAGAAAGCCGCCCGGATTCGTTAATTTTCATCAGAGACCACCGCCTTGTCGACATAAAAAAAAGAAAACCGATATTCTATAATTAATATATCGGTTCCTCTACGCAAATCATTAATATGAAATTAGAACTATGCCATCCGTCTTCTCAGATGCCTCTGTTCTTCCTCGACTTCGTAGATGCGAATTTTCATGCCGTCCAAATCTTTCTGTACACGATCTACCTTTCCATCGATTCGCCTAACATCGTCGGTCAATGTGTCCACACGTTCAGTGAGCGTATCCACGCGCACAGTCAATGTATCAACACGTTCGGTCAACGTATCTACGCGCACAGTCAGTGTATCAACACGTTCGGTGAGCGTATCCACGCGCACAGTCAGTGTATCAACACGTTCGGTCAACGTATCCACTCGCACAGTCAGTGTATCAACACGTTCGGTCAACGTATCCACTCGCACAGTTAATGTATCCACTCGTTCGGTCAGCTTGTCCACCCGCTTTGACAAACCTCCGACTTCTAGCATCAGTTCACGCAGCGCTTGCAAAACTTCTTGCTGAAACTGAGCTTCGGACATAACATTTCCCCTCCAGCGCATTATAGAATGATTATAACTCTAACATTTCGCCCGTCCCAGTCTTGACATTAACGATCCTTCAAGAACCCGTCTCCTTGTTGCCGGTCTATCCTTCTGCGCTCATCTTCTCTTAAATTTTGTACGTCCTTGGACAATCTCTGTCTGCAGGATTCGCAAATATGCCCCTCGCGAATGGAGGCGCCGCACACTTCGCACTTGTAGGACATATTCTGATACTCGGCAATTGAGATACGTCCTTCGCGTATAAAATTGGTGATCGTATTCGTGCCGACACCTGTTCCATCGCTTAATTCGGAAAGAGTGCACTTGCGATTCTCTCGTAAAAACAACAAACATTTCCGATATTGATCCTCTATTTGTTTAAAGCAATCCGGGCACATATTTTTCGCATTTCTCGCGTAGAGCTTTCCGCATTTCGGACAATTCGCAATATTAAGGCTCATACCGTAATCCCTCGCTGAAGAAATTCATTATGTATTAAGAAAAGAAGCCGAACCGAGATTAGAGGAAGTTTGCTTGCTATGTGAGACAGGCCGTATAAAGTCCGAAACTTACTCTTTCTGACATTATAAGAAAACCTCTTTCGAGGCCAATTCTAAAGAAGCAAGACCGCGTTTAGCGGAAGTTTTTCTTGCAATGTCAGAAAGGTTATTTATGCTTGAAACTTACTCTTTCTGACATTATAGAGTACCATGGAAGGTTTGTACATCGGTTGATTGCAGCCGCCTAACGCGCCCACGTTAACCCATAGACGACAACCCCGCCACCTAACGCCGACTTGATTTCGTTCGCGCACCGGTTAAGTGTGCTGCCGGTAGTATAAACGTCATCGACAATAACAATATTGACGCTTCCCCCCGCGGACATATCCCGCATGCGGCGCAACCCGCCGGAATGCACCGCAAATGCGCGGTCGAGACTTTCCAGACGCTCTCTTCGGCTCTTGTAGCTTTGTTTCTCCGTATGCCGGGTCCTCTCCAATAATGAAACGAGCGGCAGCCTCTTTTCCCTGCTTAACCGCACCGCCATTCTTTCCGCTTGGTTAAAGCCGCGTTCCCCGAGTCTCCGTTCGCTTAACGGAACGTAACTGACCACCGTTGGCCGCTCGCCGGTCCCGGTTCGCGCCAGCTCGTCAGCCAACAGCCCGAACGCATAGCCGATCATATGCGAAAATAACGGTTCCAGCCGCTCATCTCCACGGTATTTATAACGAGCAAGCCACTCTTTCATCAACGCGTCGTACCGCACGGCACTTCGGTTGACGATTCTTTCTCCTTCTTGCCGCCGCTTGCAGTCGGGACATTCCTCGTACCTCCCGCACACCGGGCACATGATTTCCGCGATCCATGGAACAGCCCCGCAGCATTCCGCGCACAGTAATCTGTCAATTCCTCCGAAAGCCGCACCTGTACCTGAAAAGCTCATACGCTCTTGACTCCCCCCGCACCACAAACATTGCGGACTCGAAGGAGACAGCCATCGCTCCGCCTGCCGCAACCATCCGCTAATCCGACTCTGTCCGATCGCAATCACGAAACAAGATACCCCTTCTTCCGCGCCAGCGAATTCATGGCGCAAATTTGCCGGACCGCATCCCGCTGCGGCCTCGTCCATTCCGGCGCACAGAAGTATACGTTCCCTTGCGGGTCTTCCAGCTTCCGGCCGGCTCGCCCCGCCATCTGGATTAACGACGCGTCGTCAAATAAAGGCGTATCCGCATCCAAGATAAACACGTCGGTTTTCGGAACCGTTACCCCCCGTTCCAAAATGGTAGTCGTTATAATGACACGAATTTCTTTCCCCCGGAACCTCTCCACCTTGCCGGATCGCTCTTCATCCCGGGACGATGTGCCCTCAACGGTCACATCCGGAAATGCGAAACGAAGCGTCCGCACCAGCGGCGGAATGGAGCCGATGTGCGGCACGAATACGAATACTTGAGCTCCGCGCGTTAAACTCCGGTGAAGCGCATTCCGCAGCGCGTCCGGCAGCCCGTTCCCCGCAAAACGGCGTAAAGCGGGAATGCGGATACGCCGGGGTACTGGGAGCGGATGCCGGTGAAACCGGACGCATACCTTCGCATGCGCAAGCTTTCCGCGCCGCGCCAGATCTCGCAACGCTTTCGGCGGTGTGGCGGACAAGAGCACGAACTTTCCCCCGGGCCTGCAAACCGCCCTCGCAGCATACAACAGCTGTTCATCCCCATGGAATGGGAAAGCGTCAATCTCATCCACGACTACAAGATTGAACGCCTCGCGGAAACGAAACAGCTGATGAGTCGTCGCCAGAATAACACTCCCGCTCTCCCACCGATCGCGGCTTCCCCCGTACAGCGTCACGATACGCTCCTCCGGGAACGCCGCCTTTAACCTCGGCTCAAGCTCGAGCACCACGTCCTTCCTTGGAGTGGCGATCAATACGTTTCCTCCCCGGCCAAGCGCATCATCGATCAACGGAAACATCATCTCCGTCTTTCCCGCTCCCGTAACCGCCCACAGCAAGAACGAGTTGCCTCCGGCACCGAACTTCTCCCCTCCCTGCAAGAATTTCAAAGCCTCCCGCGCGGCTTCCGCTTGCGCGGCGCTTAACCCCCATTTCGCCTTTACATCGGCGCCGCCTGAATAGCTTCGAGGAACCCGCCCCCCATCCGTGCAGCCTCGTACTACCCCTTGCACCAATAACCCGCAAAACCTTACCCGGCCCATCGTCAAACACGCTTCGCAATACGGGCACTCCGTACCGCAGTGCGGACATAACGTGCGATGCAACCGTTCCTCCCCGCTGCCGCACCGGATGCATCGATACGGCGTCTTCCTTCCGCGCCCGTATCCGCCGCCGCCTAAGTTAAACGCCCCCGCAAACAGCCTCCGCCCAACAACCCGCTCCACACCTTGCAGCAGCTTTACATCTCCTTCCAGAGCGCCCCATTGAACGTAATAGAGCCATTCCTTCTCTTCCATCTCCAAACCTCGCGATAAAATAAACGGCTCCATCTCCTCCCGCAGCAAACACCTGCCCTTCAATGCCTCAACGAGCCGCAAGTACTTGCGCTGATCCCACCGCCGCAATAATTCGCCTGTCCCGCAAGATAACCACTCCCCCTCATCCTCGTTCGGCGCCAACCTCTGATTCTCCATATACTTCTCTCTCCACTCGAAAGCTTGTCCGAGCGACATTTTCACACGATTCCTTATCCATATCCGCCTTACCCCGTGCCTCCACCACCACTCCATATCCGCCTCGATCGACACGGAAACATGCCATCGCCAGCATTCTTCAAAATAAACACCGTAACCGCAACCTCTCATCCTGACCCCAGCCCCCCGATCCAAACAACAAAAAACACACTTCCCCGAGGATTCCCTCAAAAAAGTGTGCTTCACTATGTCCCATTATAACGCCGTGCAGCCGAACTGACAACCCTCAAACTAACAGCAAACTTGACAACGCTTCCCGCATTCAAGGCAGTGACGCCGCTTCCGCCGTTTCGTCTTCACCCGAAAACCCGCGAAGGCGAATTACCTGATCGACGCCTTGAGCCTCTTTCAGCCATCTCTCCGCCTCTTCCGCCGACGAAACCGATACAACGTTCCAGTGTAGCCGGGGATTCTGCACGAGCCGCGCAGCGATCCGGACCGTATCGTCGGTCGATCCTTCGTCAAGCACCGTCACGGACGTATTGCGTGCTTGTATCCAGCTCGTCAATGCGATCGAACGAAGATGCCACTCGATGGTCGAACCGGCGTGATTCGTCAGGAACACGATATGGACCGCCTCACGCGCAAACCGGCCATGCAGCAAATGCATGAGGCAGATCCCCAATCCGTAAGCGGCGGCAATGGCAAGCAGTTCTTCCACCATCGCTGTTCCCTCCTTATGTCTTCAACATATGCCGTCGAAGGAAAGGAGGTGACAGACGGGCCGCAGCGGTGGTTTATAACATAAGAATACACCTTTTCACGAGTGAAAAGGTGTATTCTTATGTTTCAAGAAAAACTTCATCTAATCGCGGTCTGGCTTCCTTGAAGGTACTTCGAAGAAGTTTTTCTTACAACGTAACCCAACCGTTCTTAATGGAAATGATTACCGCTTGCGTGCGGTCGTCGACGTGCATCTTCTGCAGGATGCTGCTTACATGGTTCTTCACTGTCTTCTCGCTTATAAAGAGATGATCTCCGATGGCCCGGTTGCTCTTGCCCTCGGCCATCAAGCGCAGCACTTCCGCTTCGCGCTTCGTCAACGGATTGTCATCCGTATGAACGAACCTCACGCCGAGCCCTTGCGCGAAAATCTCGCCCGTTACAGCCGTTTCCGTTTCGGCGTCCGCATCGGTCATACGGCGGATTTGAGAAATCAGCTTGCCCGTGACTCGCGGGTGAATGTACGCGTGTCCCAGCACAACGGTGCGGATCGCTTCGATCAACGTTTCCGTCTCCGTGTCTTTCAAGAGGTACCCGGAAGCGCCTTTGCGCAGCGTCTCAAATACATAGCTTTCATCGTCATGAATGGAAAGTATGATAATTTTCAAATCCGGCATCGATTGGTACAGCTGTTCCGTTACCTGGACGCCGTTCGCAACCGGCATGTTGATATCAAGCAATACGACATCCGGAGCAAGCTCCCGGCATTTATCCATTACTTGCTGACCGTCGCCGCATTCCGCCACTACCCGCATTCCCGGTTCCATATTCAATATCCTCTTCAACCCTTCGCGAAACAGCGAGTGGTCATCGGCGAGAATAATTCTTACTTCGGACATGCTGCCTGTACGTTCAAGCATGGTTACCATCCTCCCTCTGGAGTTCGCCGTACGGAACTTCAATTGTGATTTTTGTGCCAGCATTAACATTCGATTCGATCTCGATATTTCCTTCCAGCAGCTCGACCCGTTCTTTCATCCCGACGAGCCCGAAATGGTCGTTTCCTTCTTCTCTTAACTTCAGCGCCATCTTTGCCTTATCGAATCCGACGCCGTTATCTTGCACAACCACACTCACCGTTTCCGCTCCATATGTCAACTCCACGTGCACATATGAAGCTTCCGCATGCTTTACGATGTTGGACAGCGACTCTTGCACCAAGCGGAACAACGCGACTTCCAATCCGGAATTTAGACGCCGTTCTTTCCCTTTCACATCGAGCTTCGTTCGTATTCTGTTCTTCTCTTCAAAATCTTTGGTCAATTTGCGGATGGTCGGAGTCAGTCCAAGATCGTCAAGCGCCATCGGACGAAGATTAAAGATGATTTTCCGCACCTCTTCAAGCTCCGTCCGCACTTGCCCCTTCAACTCGCCAAGCTCGCCTTTTACAACATCCAATTCGCCCTTGGCAAGCATCCGCTCCGCAATTTCCGTCCGCAGTATGAGGTTCGCCATCGATTGTGCGGGGCCGTCGTGAATTTCCCGGGCGATTCTTCTGCGTTCTTCTTCCTGTGCCAAAATAATTTTCAACCCGAGCAGCTGCCGGTTTTTGGCCGATTCAAGAATTCGCGTCACTTGATTCAAATCGCCCGACAAATATTCAAGGACAACATTCATCTGAGAGTACAACACTTCAGCGCGTTCGATCGTCCGTTCGATGTTTCGGATGCGCTTTTGGACCTCGTCGCGCCGCAACTTCAAATTCGTTTCCTTCTCCCGGTTGACGGAAAGCTCCGATTGAAGCTGTGTGGCGCTCTCATAAGCTTCGCGAATATCCTTCTCGCCGAAATGTTGGAAATCTCGGCTGACCTCGACCAATCGCGCGCGGGAGCGGCGGTATTCCGATTCAAGCCGATCGACGTTGTTAATGGTCGCATCCAGCTCTTCAAAAATCTGCTGCAGCTCTTTTTTCAACGCCTCATGCTCGTTCCGGGCCGCTTCGCAAATTTCAAATATTTGATATTTGCTGCTCTCCATCACTTCCGTCGCGTTTTTCAGCACCCGTTCAATGGAATCTACTTGAATATCTAAGGCCGAACCTTCTCTCATGATGAAAAATGCCTCCTAAATGCTACTTCCCTTCATCAATCGTAATCTCCCGCGTTTCCGGCAGCCATTGGATGTTTAACCCGAGCCGTTCGGATACGACGCGAATAGGAAGCAGCGTTCTTCCTTTGCGAACCAGCGGCGTCACGTCCGATGTCACGCGTTCGCCGTCGGCGATCAGATCATTCTTCCCGAGCCATAATTCAACCAGATGAGAGCCTTTGCGTATTGTCACTTTCTTCTCCGCCGCAACATAATTTACGTTGCCTCCGAGCGCGTCGACGACGAACCGGACCGGTACGAATGTGCGCTCATTTTCTATTAGCGGAGGTTGATCCAGCTTCTGAGGCTGTCCCCCGACGGTCACGTCGCGCTTGCCGACCGTCATCTTCACCTGCACGCCTTGCTTCCCGGCACTCTCCGGATAAACGAGGCCAAGATTGTCAATGGCGATTTCTCCGCTCATTTGCGCCTTGCTCACAACATAGATGCGCTTTAGCTTTACCGCGCCCGTTCCGGTCAAGTCGACGGATACGGTCTTCCAACCGGTCCAATCCAACTTCTCGGCGAGTGTTTTGCGGATGACGTTGCCGTCTTTATCCGCAAATTCGGCACGCAACCATGCCGCGTTGCCGTCACTGTAGACATCGACAAGCACGGAACCCGGCTCTCCGGATAGCCCTATTCCATGTTCTCCGTTGAAGAGCGCGTAAGCCGCCTTATCGGTCGAATCGTCGCCGCCCGTAAAATCATACCGGAGCGCAAGCGATTTGTTTGGCGTGTTATAAGCATCAGTGATAGCTACGCTGCCGCTTGCCGTGTCCGGATAATTCCAGAACGTAATCGGCCACGGAACCGATTCGAAATCGGCAAGCGGTTTGATATTCGGCGCCTGAAATGCAAGTCGCGCGCTGTAACCGTCGTACCGGGCGATCAGCATCGCTTCCTTAGCGCCCTCAGTGAATCCGGTGAATCGAAACGCACCGGCCTCCATTACGCCCGAAGCGCCTGTTCTCTCCCATCGAACCAATTCCGGCGGAACGGTGCGTTGGCGGCCGTCCCGAAGCGTCGCCGTCACCGACAGCTGATAAGTGTTGCCGGAAATCCACCGCTCCGGCGGAATATCAGATGTTACGTCCAGCTTGACGATGGAGTTTGCGTCGGCAATTTCGATCGCCTGCGTTTGCTTCACCGCGCCGGATTTTACGGCGATTGTGGCGTTGCCCGCCGCCGTCGCCGTCACTTGGCCGGTTGGCGTAGCGATAGCATTGCCGTCGGCGACGCTCCAAACCGGTACCGAGGCAAGAGCGGACGGATCCAGCGGATTGTAGTGCGTGTCGTACGCTTTCGCCGAATAGGTTGCGGTTTCGCCTTTCCACAGCAACGTTGCTCCGCCGATAATGAGCCCTTGCAGTTCCCCTGTCGACGCCGTCGTGTACACTCCAATGCCGTTCACAACCTTGCGCATCGAACCGTCTTCCGGGTTGTTCTCGAGTTCGGCCCGGAACTCTCCAAGCGGTCTGGATACGATCGTCGTCGAACCCCCGCCGTCCAAATTCACCGCTCTCCACACGCCAAGCTTCACTAATATTTGCTGCAAATCGCTTAATTTGACGCCGCCTTTGCCCCCCGCTCTCTCCGCAACAACGAGAAATACGAATCTGCCGTCTTGCGAAAAGCCAGCCGCCGTGCGGGATCGCGTGTTATTGCCTCCGATCCCGCTCACGTCGCGGGAAAACACCGCCGGCTTTCCGTCTGCAACGAGAATGGTGTGTCCTCCGACCAACATTTTGAAACTGTCCTGCGTATACGATCCCGCCGCTGAGTTTATCGCTGTGAGAGTGTACGACGCTTCGAGCCTTTCTCCTTCTCTCACATTGGCCGCGATAAATTCGGCGCCTTTGCCGGATGTCCGTAAAATATAGCCGTTGGCCGGCGGCAATCCGTCGATCGGCGCGCCATAGGAAATCAGCTTCACGAAACCGTCTTCGACCAACACTTCCGTCGGCGGGGTCGGCTCGTTCTGCCCTCTTGTCTTGCTTCCCCAAGCGCCGGTGTACATTGCCATCGCATACCGTCCCGGCGTCTTATTGATCACCGAGAAGTCGAAGGTTTGCCCGTTGGCCGCCATTACCGTTCCTTTGAAATTAAACAACTCGATTACCGGTCTGTTGTCCTTCGTAATGCCGAAAGCGTACATTCCCGAAAATCCGGAACCCGGCATTGTGCTGCCCATTAACGTCCCGTTGCTGATTTGCGCCCCGAACGGCGACGATACGGAGTTGCGCGGATCGAAGAAGTCTGCGTTGACACCCGCAATGGCGCCGGTTTGGCGGCTCATATTCAACACGGTGTCTCGCTTCGGGAATTGTCCGGATTGTCCGGTCATGACATCCAATCTCACATATGGATTGGCAAGATCCGCTCTTATCACTTTCACAGGGGCCCCGTTCCACTGGTATTCCCTCAATATGACACCCGTGGACACTACTTCCTCCTGAAACAAAGCTAGTGTCGGGGCTGTAGTTGTTGTTGTTGTTGTTGTTGTTGTAGTGCTTTGTTCCACCGCTCCGTCAGATGCGTAAACCTTTTGCAGCAATGCTAAAGGCTGACCGGTCATCACCAAGCTGCTTGCCAACACTGCGGCCGCTACTCTCTTCCCGCGATTTTTTTTCCGATTCCCCAACATATCCGATGTTCTCTCCCGTCCATTAAACATATCTAGTATTTCTTACGTTAATAGACTCTTAAATGTTGGGAAAAGTTGCTCGGTATTTTATGGGTAACAGTTTTAGCGGCCTATTTTAACAATATTTTTTTACTATCTCACCTTCCTTCGCGACTCGATAGTCCCTTTTCCTATAACTTTCGTAATGGTCCTCCTCTTTCTGTCCGTCGTACGTAAAAATTATATCAAAAAATGTAGGTAATTATATCAATAATTTTGGGTATTATTTAGTATTACTAGGTGTTACGTAGTGCGGCTATGTCCTTATGCATAAGAATTGAGCATTAGTACCTTACATCCAAAGTAAGATAAGCTCATTGGAGGTCACATCCAAAGAAGCAGGACTGCGTATAGCGAGGAGGGCGTATATGCTTTAGCGGAAGGTTATATTGCTGCCGCATCGGGAGCGTTCGCTTTTTGGCAGCTACTTTCTATTGTCTCCAGGAAAGCAAGCAGCCTGCATCCATAAGTGAATCCGTTGAACGGTCTCTTGTTTCACTTCGGCACAACGTGGTTCATCTGTGAACCATGGTGTTTCACTGTGGAACAGAAGCACCACCCGTTCGAACGTCTCTTGCTCCGCTGGGCGAATACCGATGGGTACGTCGATTAGATGCAAAAAAATCCCGGTCGGGAGGCTTACTGCCTTCCGTCCGGAATTCGCCGATTCGGGTTTAAGTCTTAGACTCCTGCTTCGCTCTTTAGAACCGCAGCCTTATCGGTGCGCTCCCAAGGCAAGTCGAGGTCGTTGCGGCCAAAGTGGCCATATGCTGCGACTTGGCGGTAAATCGGGCGGCGAAGGTCGAGCATCTTGATAATGCCTGCAGGACGCAAGTCAAAATGTTTCCGCACCAAATCCACCAGCTTCTCTTCCGTCACTTTCCCGGTGCCGAACGTATCTACCGCAATAGAAACCGGCTGCGCGACGCCGATCGCATAAGCGACCTGCACTTCGCATTTGTCCGCCAAGCCCGCGGCAACAATGTTTTTGGCTACGTAGCGGGCCGCATAAGCGCCCGAGCGGTCCACTTTCGTCGGGTCTTTGCCGGAGAAAGCGCCGCCGCCGTGACGGGCGTAACCGCCGTATGTATCGACGATGATTTTCCGTCCGGTCAACCCGGCGTCGCCTTGCGGCCCGCCGATCACGAACCGGCCCGTCGGATTGATGAAATATTTCGTATTGCCGTCCAGCAAGCCTGCAGGCACAACCGGTTTGATCACATGCTCCATAATGTCTTGTTTAATGCGTTCAAGCGAAATTTCGTCAGCGTGCTGCGTAGAAACGACAATCGTGTCGACACGAACCGCTTTGTCTCCGTCGTACTCGATCGATACTTGCGTCTTTCCGTCCGGACGGAGATACTCGACAATGCCTTCTTTCCGCACCTCGGTCAGACGGCGGGACAGCTTGTGCGCGAGCGAAATCGGCAGCGGCATAAGCTCCGGGGTCTCGTTAACGGCGAAACCGAACATGAGTCCTTGGTCGCCGGCGCCGATCGCTTCGATTTCAGCGTCGCTCATCGTGCCTTCGCGCGCTTCAAGCGCTCTGTCCACGCCCTGCGCGATGTCCGGCGATTGCTCGTCAATTGATGTCAATACCGCGCAAGTTTGATAATCGAAGCCGTATTTGGCGCGGGTGTATCCGATATCTTTAATCGTGCTGCGTACGATGGATGGAATGTCTACATATTCGGAACGAGTGCTGATTTCTCCCGCCACCAGCACAAGACCGGTCGTAACGGAAACTTCGCACGCCACGCGGGCATTCGGATCGTTGCGCAAGAACGCGTCAAGTACGGAATCGGAAATTTGGTCGCAAATTTTGTCCGGGTGGCCTTCGGTTACCGATTCCGACGTAAACAGGCGACGTCCGCGGATAGATGTCATGAGATCTACCTCCTATAAAGAATATTTTGCTGCGCCGTGTAACAATCTATGCTTAGAAAGACGCAATGCATAAAAAAAGGACCTTTTCCGATAGGAAAAGGTTTCTAGCCTTTCGATATTTCATCTTAAAGCATTTGTCGAGAGGTGTCAATTTTTGTTTCAATCCACGTATCCCGCGAGGGATACGACTTGGTATTGGCTTATTGAAACACCGGAGCCCGCGTCTTTTTTCTCCGATGTTCCCTTGTGCAGTTATAAACCTAATAATTCCTTCTCAGCTCTACGGATAAGGTGCTGCGTAATTCGTCCGCCGACTGCGCCGGCGTCCCTGGATGCAATATGTCCCCAGTAATCTTCCCCTGACGAACCTGTACCGGACGATGCCGAACCAAGCTCAGCCGCAAACTCGGTATCTTCACCGTTGAATGCCGTACGGTTTCGTCCAACCGGCAATCCCAGTTCCGCGGCGAATTCGTATTTCAATGCATCCAACGCTTTGTGCGCTTCCGGCACGATTTGTCTGCGTTTCGCCGAACCTCTTGCCACAGCAGGTCACCTCCATGCTCGAGTTTTAACCCTCAATGTTGCATCGAATCGGGGTACCTATATTATGGCCCGGAAAGCTTCGGCTCAAGTGCATAACATCTTGTCAGCGCGGGCAAAATTTATGGAGTTGCCGGAAGCTGATTACCGTCTGCGCCGATATGCAGGTATGAGCCTTTAACAGTGACATAAACGTCGCCCTTAGCGCCTGCGTCCACCTTGAGCCCGCGCCCTTCCCTAGGTATCATTAGAAGATGGTTGTTCGGGGCTTGCGTACCGTTTTTCAAATCGGCGCCCTGGGTTAAATCCGGAATCCCGTTCTCCGTATTGCTGACGATCGTCGCTTTACCCGTTCGAACGATGAACTCCGTACCCATTCCGCCAAGAAGCGTTTGACCGGGCTTCAAGACGACCACTGTAAACGGAACACTGCCCGCCGAATCGCTGCCGGCGCCACCGCCTTCGCTCGGCTGGCCAACCGGCTTCCCGCTTAACGCTCTCTGGATCTGTTCATCGACATAACTCTTAGTCACGACCGGATCTTCCGACGAGCCGGGTTGTCCCGCCGGAGGTATACTATTAGCGAATGTTGTCAGCATCGAACCTATTAAAACGCCGCATCCGATAGCCGCAGCTGCGGCCGCTGTTTTTCCCCAACGCATATTATGACTTCCTCTCTTCTTCGCATTCTATTTCTTTGTTGCCTGAAACTTCTTGTGGGATCCTTTTTTACTTACCTGTTACTGGATCGCGTCTCTCATCCGGTCCAACGTACCATCGATGGAATCAAGCCGTGCATCCGTATAACGCTGCCATCCTTTTACCTCGGACTTGAAATCGCGCATTTCATTCTTGAAACCCCGGAGTTCGGCAAGCGTAAGTTTTTGATCCTGTTCGATTTTTATAAGCTTCTCGTCCACCGCATCGAACCGCCGATCCAATCCGTCGAGCTTCGCAATAATCTGTTTAAGCAATTCGTCCACCATCAACTTCCCCCGTTCATGCAATACTATTTTATATCATAACGAACAATGTCGGATTGTGGCAACAACTTATATCAAACCTATTTCTTGAGCATTAATTTCTATACGGGCAAGAGCAACTTTTGACCCCTTTTTAACGTTTTATATAGTGAGGAATTTATATCGTAGGAGGATTACTATGGACCAAAAACCAAAACGCAGCCAAGCAAAGGCGCTGAGCTATATTTTAGTAGCTTCCTTGTCTGCCGGCAGCATTGCGGGCATTCCCCCAAGCCTTGCCGTAGCAGCGGACGCCGTCAAATCGTCCGTGTATGTCGCTCCGGCTGCGGGCAAAGTTTCCCTAGGCGGTTCCAGCTACATAGAGTTGAAGGACGTCAATAAGCTCGGTCGCACCGTTCGATTTACCGTCTCGTTCACGAACGGCGGTTCGAGCGACATTAACTTTATCGATTACTGGGTGAAGCTTCGTTCGGCGACCGGCAGCCAATTTTCAGTTACTCAAGCGGAAAGCGATAAAAATAAAACCAAAATCGCCGCAAAGTCTACAGAAACTTTCACCTTCTATACAACGGTAGGGGATACGACGAAATTATCCGATCTTTCCTTTGATTTTATTAAGTGGGATTTTAGCCAGCCTTCGTTCCAGCGCACGTTGGGGACGATTCGTATTCCAGCCACGTACAAGACGGTCACTCCGGCCGGATCCGTACGATCGATGTTAATTGCCGATGTCTCCACAAAAACATCGATCAAACGTGTAAACACGGCCAAGACGGGCGATGAATATGTAACGAATCTCACCTTTGTATTTGAGAATACCGGTTCCAAGAGCTTCGTGATTCCTGCTTACGAATATGCAGTAGTAACTTCGGAAGGGCTTTCGTATCCGTTGAAAGTTACCGGATTGAAAGAAAACGAAAGCTTGCATCCGAGATTTAAGAAAGAAATTACGTTGAACGGCGAACTGCCGGCAACTGTGTCTAATAAGGGATGGCAGCTGGTGTTGTCCGAGAAGAAGGGCGAATCGTCCCCTATGCTCCCTGTATCCGCTTACTCACTCCCGGCGTCTTCCGGCGCGGAAACAGTGAACTCCGTTCCGGTTAACGGTTCCAAAGAGCTCATTATTTCGGATCAAAAGGTTCAAACGAAAGTGGAACAGCTCATCCGGAACGAGAACGATAAGAACTACTTGGCGACGGTCAGATTTTCATTCGTGAATCAAGGGAAAGAACCGGTGACGCTTCCGAAATACATATTCAAGATCCGCACATCTTCGGGACTGACGTATCCGGCTGCAGTCAACATGGAAAATATCCGGCTGGATCCTCTTGTGGAAAAAGAAGTGGAAATGAAAGTCACTATTCCGCTCACGGCGGAAGGCAACGGATGGAGACTTGTTATGGAGGAGCCCGTCGAATCAAGCACGACTGACGGGGATCAGGTCGCTTTGTTCGATCTTTCCAACGACAATGCATCCGGCTTGAACCAAGGCGCATCGTACGACTATTCCAATGATAACGGAACGTATAACGTAACGTTCAATAATGTCCAGCGTTTGCCTTGGGAAGATCAAGACATATTGTCGGCGAGCTTTACCATCGCCAACAAAGCAAACGGTTCCTTGCCGATTCCGGAGCTTCAGGGCTACTTTATGCTCGACGGCAAAATCAAGGTAGAAGCGAAGATGGTGAACAAAGACGCTTTAATAGCGGTTCAACCAGGTACATCCATCGGAACGATGCTGTATGGCAAAATTCCTTATACGTATGATTACAGCACGGTTGAGATTGTGTTGGAAGAGAAGAAGGATGAGAATACCGCTGTTAAAGTCGTGGAATTCAGTACCGACAGTAACGTCACCGCACTTCCGGTCATTGACTTGGGCAAATCGCACAATATCGAAGGCGCTGGCCGCTCTGCTGCCGTCTCCATGAGAAGCGTGCGCACGTACGAAGGCTTGGACGGCGGAAACCTGTTTACAGCACTTATCGACGTGAAAAATCTTGAGAAGCGTTATACGGATGTAACCAAGCTTGTCGGCCACTTCAAATCAAGCGACGGTCTGTTGTTCCCGGTTCAATTTACGGAATACAGCGGTAAAGTGGCACCTCAAGGAACCGCGACTTTGCTGGCATCCGCTTCGATTCCTGCATCCGTTAACACGGCAGGCCTGCAGTTGGTTCTCGGGGAGAGCATCATAGGCGGCACAACAGGCAACGGATCAACACCGTCAGCCGACGCGTACATGAATGCGGTAGACTACAAGTTGCCGGCTGAACCGGCTCCGAAATCAAACTTTGAAGACTTGACGCTGTTCCCTTACACCATCACGCTGAAAAATGTCCGAGCGCGCATGACCACAACCGAGAGATTCGCCTTTAGCTTTGACTATGAACTGTCGAAAAATTCATTCGTACAAAACGCTGACAAAGATCATAAGCTCACCATTGAATTGGTTGATAAGTCGGGCAGTGAGCTGTTGTCCAAAACGTTTACACTCGGAGATAATGATTCGGAAACGAACGACACAAGATTGGAACTCGGAAAGCACTCCAAGCTATTCGAAGACGATAACTCCACACTGTTTATTAAGCTGCAATATAGCTCTAATTTCGAAATACACGTGTATGACGAGTATGAGGGCGTTAGGAAGAAGCTGGCATCCATTCCGTTTGACTGGTACTCAAATCAATAGCGTAATAACATTAACCCGCACAAATAATTGTGCGGGTTTTTCTTTTCCATAATGATTATGTGAACTTGTGCACATTGATAAGGCACAGAATACGCCGCTCATCCTTATCAGAAACGGACGGACTCTTTTCTGCTTAAATCCATTGTTCGGGTTACCGTATCCTCGAAACTCTACTTTCTTTATGACGTTCGGACAAACTTCTCCCTATGCTTCCCACAAAGTTGTCCCAGTGACCAATGCTCGTTAACATTCAATAATGTGGACAAAAGAAAAGACCGAGCATATGCTCGGTCTTCTCATTTGTTGAATTACTCAGTAACAACAACCTTAAAGGAGAATACTTTGCTGTTGTGAGCGACAACGGAAACGTTGAGCTCGTCGCCAGCTTTAACCGGCTTGTTATCAGCTGGTTTGCCAGTGATGATAACGTACTTGAACAAGTCAGCAACCTTACCATTAAGTTCTTTGCCGTACTGGTCGACAACTTTCACTGCTTTGTTAGCAATGTTTGCTTCGAAGTTAGCATCAGAAAGGTTAGCATTTGCGAATGCAGCCGGTACAGCAAGAACAGTATCGGATTTCTTCGCTACGCCGTTGTCTCCGTCTTTAAGCTCGAACTTCGCAGCTTCAGGATCTTTGTTGCTTACTACGATCTTCTTCTCGATCGGTGCAACTACTCCGTCCTTTGTTACAGGAATTACGAATACTGTTACTTCTTTCTCAGAATTCGCGTCCAATTTGAATCCTTTAGCGGAAAGTTTGCCATTCTCGAAGTAAACGTCACCAGTAACAGAGTAGAACTCTTTGCTTACTGGAACTGTTACTTTAGTACCGTTGGAAGTAAGACCTTTCACGCTGAGGTCAACATTGTAGTATGCATCGTCAGATACGTAGATTTTGCCAAGGTCGCCAACTTCGTATCCTGTGATGCTGGAACGGTCAACCACATTGACGGTAATTTCTTTCTCGCTGCCATCGATGATTTCGTCATCAGCGATTGTTGCATCAGTGCTCTTAGCAAGAGCAATCTTGATTGTGGAAGAACCTGTGCTGCTAGGTGTCAAAGTAACTTGCTGATCCTTGTTAGAGAGGACAATTTTATTGTTCACATCGTTTCCAAGTTTCATAGTTACTTCGCTATCGCCAGCATCCTTCGTGATTACAACTTTGTAAGTGCCAAGGTTGTCAGCTACTGCATACTCGTCGCCGTATTGATCAAGAACGTTGATCGCTCCAGCTTTGAATTTGAACTCAGCCTTGTCAGTGCCTTGGAGAGCAAGTGCATTTCCGAAATCGTCGAGACCTGTTACAACTTCAGCTTTTGCAGCCGGTTGAAGGTTGAAGGAAACGCGAGACAACTTACCAGTCGATGTTACAACGTTTACGTAAACCGGTTTTGCGGAATCGCCTACATTGTGGTTAGTAGTAGTGAGAACCAACTTCGCAGTTTTGTTTACGTAATCTTGAACGAATTTGATGTCGCCTTCGTCAAGATTTGCTCCGGAAACATCGATAGAAGTCAAGCCATTGTTCAATGCGTCAGCGTCAGTCAACGCTTTGCCGAATTGGTCGACAGCTTCGAACGGAATTTCAACGTCTTTGCCAGCTACAGCTTTCTCAGGAGCGGACAAATTCAATACGTCGACTTTCGCTACGTCGATTACTTCGATATCAATCGATGCGCGCTTGCCGGTTGCGACGGAAGTCATGTGAACCGTTGCTTTACCAGCGCCGAATTTGGTTTCGCCTGCCGGGCGAGCAAGGTTAAGAACGAACATGTCGTCTTCTTTCTTGAATTCAGCATCCGAGTCATCGTCGCCGTCTACTACATAATCAACGTCGAAGATGTCGTTGTTGGACACGAATACTTTAATGTCTTCTTGAAGCATTTTTGCCGTTACAGCATTGCCGTATTGGTCTTTGCCTTCAACAACAATTTTGAAATCAGACGGAGTGGAATTTACACTCAAAGTCTTATTGTCTTTGTTGTAAAGTTTTACGATGCTGATGTCAGCAACTTTCGCCGCTTGAGATACTGTGAATGTTTGTTGTGCATACACGCCAGTCTTCGTGTGAACGGCTGTGAACACGATTTGCTCGCCAAGGCGGAACTCATCGCCTGCATCGTTAGTGAACTTGATGTTTCCGTCAGCGTCAACATCTTCGTCATCTGCGCTGCTGGAGATGTTAAGCTCGGATTCATAAGCTTTAGTAACATTTTCACCGTATTGGTTTTCGATTGTCAACGAAGCCCAAGCGATGTTGTCATTGTTCTCGTTGCGATCCAATGCAGCTTTGTCGCTGGAGATTTTGATTGCAGTTACTTTCTCGGTTTCAGCCGTGAATTTCGCAGACAACTCAGTCGCTGCTGCATTCTTAGCCGTTACTGTATATTCGCCGTCCGTAAGTTTAGCGGAAAGCGTAAGAGTTGCAACAGTCTTAGCGTCGTTGAATTTAACTTCAGCAACGTTTACAGTGATTGTGCCCTTCTTCACCGCAAACTCAACTTTCGAAGTGTCAGCTACAGCTCCACCGAAAGTAACTTCAATTGTCTTCGCGCCTACAGCTTTAACGCTGTAAGTTTCAGCAACTTGCTTTTTGCTGACTTCTGCTTCTGCAGTGTAAGTAGCGGAAACGAGAACGTCACGCTTTACAGCAGCTTTATAATCGGATTGAGCTGTGATAAGTCCTGCTTTGATTGCTGCTGCAACGTAACCTTTCATTGTCGGAGATACGTTTCCGTCAACAGTTGCGTTTGCGTCAACTTCAAGGTCAAGAGCTTCAACAAGCAACTTCGCCAATTGTTCAAACGTTACGTTAGCGCTCGGAGCGAAAACGCCGTTGCCCATACCGTTGATGTAACCGGCTTTAACAGAAGCTTCGATCGCGCCATATGCCCAATGGTCAGCTTTAACGTCGCTGAACGTAGGAGTTGCTGGTTTAACTTCCTCAAGCTTCAACAAACGCTTAAGTACCATAGCGAACTGTGCACGAGTCATGTCTTTGTCAAGACCTGCAGTGCCGTCGTCATAACCTTCGAAAATACCTTTTTCTTTCAATGCATCAAATTTCTCTTGTGCCGTCATATCGTCAGCTGCGAATGCAGTCGAGAATGCGGAAAGAGACATGGAGGCTGCAAGAAGCAGCGCTAAACCTTTCTTCATAACCTTTTTTTCTCCTCCTCGATTATGGTTCGGTGTGTGAGATGTCTTTGTAAAATAGCTCGATTCCCTCATCGCCGATTCACCCCCTTTCCAAGGTTGAGCGTGTTTGCTATTTTGGAGTCTGCTACCAATTATGGTGCAGAAACTAGTAAACAAAATGATAGAAAAACCACTTTACAATTATACATTGGTAGGCAAACAGCGTAAAGAGGAAATTGAGAAAAAGTTCCATACCCCAAACCATACCTCGACGCCTGAAGCAACTTCCAATGCAACTCCGAGCCCTTTTCGACTCAGTGTCAACATATTAAACGCATGGTTTTCAAAAAAGTTGCGCCGATTTGAAAAAAGTTTTTCAAACCGCATATGTTGCAATGGCATATATATCAAGCGTCTACGAAACCTAGTATATAGTTATCATTCACTTGCGTCCATCACTAAAGATTTTCCAGTTTTCATGCGAGTCTGCCGCATTTTTTCGGTGAAGAAAAAGCTTGCGCCGGGCAATTCCGGCGCAAGCAGACTTTAAGGCGTATAAGGCAAGAATATTCCGAGTTCACTCAGACGGCTGACCGGATAGTGCTGCAGAATCTCCGCGAACAGCTTCGGATCGGCCATGAGCTCGTAAAGCGTATACGTTTTGCCCAATGCTTTCGATTCTTTCGGCATGTAATCGTTCTTTACAGGATTCGTTCCGTCGACGCCAAGCTTGAAATTTCGTTCCTCCAGGATCTGGCCGTACTTATCGAATGCTTGCAGCTTAACCTCGGTTAAGCCGTCAGCTTCGAGCCCGGAATAACCGGCAGTGAATACGTTATTGATTTTGTTGGTTAATATTCGCGGACCGCGGTTGCTCGTAACGACGATCTTCGCGACATCGATATCGGCGGTAATATCGATGTTCGTCAGGTTATTTCCCTGCATGGAAGGAACCAAGCCCTGTACATAGTGTATCGTCTCGATGTTCTTAATGTAGCTTTTCGGTACGACAACAGCGATGCGTCTAGGCGGTTCGATCGAGAGAATCGTGTTATTGATGTTCGCAATCGTTGCCGTTTGCGGGTCGATCAATGTCGCTTTGAAATCGCGGAAGGTAGAAAATTTGATCGTGACCGAATCGTTTTTCAAAGGATATTTCGCATTAGTTGCCCCTGTTGCAGCTGCAGCGGAAGTAGCATATGTATTATTAGCTACCGGGGTGTTGGTGGTTGCAATAAAATTATTTACCGCGGTCTCAAGATTGTTCACTTCCGTCGACAATGTGGAGAACGATCTTACACGATCGATAAGAAACTGCGCCTGATTTGCCAAGCCGGCGGCGGAATTCGCCGGTTCGTAAGAAGCCGCTTGCGTTGTCGGCAAGTATGCGTAAATGTAGTCATACGCGAAACGAATAACTTCGTTCGCATAAGAGATCGCGCTTGCTTCCGTAACAGTTGCCGGTTTAACCGGTGTAGTCACGTTACTTCCGCGCTGAGCGAAGTAAATTTGAGTATCGCTCTCCGCATCTTCCAAATTATTCGAGTTTATTGTTACTGTATATAGATGGTTCGGTTTTAACGGGTTGTCATTCGGCAGTTTAATAATAAGCGTATTGGCTGAATTGCCGTCCAACGAAATTTCGGTTTGCGGCGTGTGCGGGGTAGCCGATGCGGAAAGCTCATTCCCCGATACTACCACCGTATTTTGATCAAAGTTCGATTTCATGTCGTTCATAAATTCCATAACGAGGGATTTCCGGTATCCGACTCCCTGAATATCGACGCGGTTAGGCAAGGTAGAAATACCGTTTTTCACAGTAAACGTCTGGTTTCCGGGCTGAAAGGAAAACACTGCGGGAATCGGTTTCCTTTCAACGGTGAAAGTCCAGCTGATTTCAGCGTTGCGATCGGCCGAAGCCCCGTCGTTTTCGTATTCCAAGCTTCCTTGAGGAATGATGACTTGATAAGTTTCTCCAGGCTTCAAACGTTTTTGGTTGTCGTTTGCGCTCCCTGAAGTCAGGTACTTATTTACTTTAATAACAAGAGTTGCATCGGTGTTGCTCGCGCTGCCGTCGTCGAACCACACCTCCGGCTGCCCGGAAGCATTCACAGCCTGCACTTGTGTGTTCGTGCTCAATTCAATAACCCTGATTTTTTCCCAATTTGGTTTAACCGTACCGCCCGGGTTGTCCTTCTTGATCGGCAGGTAATTTACGGGATTGTTCGAACCATCCACTTCACCCTTCGGGTTCGATTTAAAGCTTACGCGTACATACTCCAACGCCGAAGGAACGCCTACGGCGCCGTTTTCCGGATATTGGCTGCCGTCGATGATTTCCGGCACTGCCGCATACGCGCTGCCGGGAGCCGCCATAATAAGCGCAAAACAAAAAGCGATCAATAACATGAGTCCGAACAATATGCGCGAAGGCCGGATTGCATAAGTACTCATAGTGTACCCTCCAACTAACTAATTATTGGTTTGTTGAACCGTCGTTTCATAAGTTTGCAGCACTTTTCCTTGTATGTCGTAAGCGACGATCGTGATTTTGTCGCCGAGCTTCAAGCCTGCGGTGGCCAGACTGTACCGGTTGTTTCCTTCATAGTGCATCCTGATGCCGTTCGCTTTGACGCTTGTCACTTTGTCGCTGACATCGATTTGAATCGTGGACATCAACGAGCTGAAGCTCACCTGCACGTTGCCGATGGACTGGCCGGTCGTTACCGTAGGTGTCGTAGGTGCCGGCAAATCGGATCCCCCGCTGCCGCCTGAGCCGCCGCCATTGTTTACAGGCGTGCCGTTCTGTGCGGTGCTGTTAACGACAAACACCAATAGTTGCGCCTTCACTGTCGTACCGTTAACCTTGCCCGAGAGCACATGCTTGCCTAATTCGCTCGTGTTGACCGGATCCCACGTTACGCTTGCCGACCCTACATATCCGTTACCATACTTGGCGGTTACCGTCTTCGGCAGCAGCGTCGACACCGACTGGTATTGCATTACGGTTATCGGATTGATCGGAACAATGGAAACAATATCGAACCCGCTCGACGATGCAGGAGCATTGGAAGCGACCGAACCGTTCAGTTCGAAAACACGGTTCATAATGGCTGCGACTTGGGCGCGTGTAACCTTGTCCTTAGGCTTGAACGTACGGTCGGGAAACCCGCCCATAATATTTTTGGCCATGATCGCATCAATCGCCGCTTTCCGCCACTGATCGATCTGACTCGAGTCTTTGAAATTCGCAGCCCTCAAAGTTGCGAGATCTTTAGACGGTTCAAACCTGAACGCCTTCATAATCATCGAGGCGGCTTCCTGCCGCGTAATCGGAGCGGACGGTTTCAGCTCTCCGCCGTCCCGGTACTCTCCTTGCAAATACCCTGCGGAAATCGCTTTCGCCACTTCGCCGTAAAACCAATCCTTCGCAGAGACATCCGAGAAGAGCGGCACTTGGGTCTTTTGGAAACCCATCGCCTTGTTAAGCATCGTAATGAATTCCGCTTTCGAGACCGGATTGCCCGGTTTATACGTGCCGTCCGGAAACCCGGATACGACGCCGCGCTCCCGCAGCAGTTGAACGTCATGGTTGGCCCAGTGTCCTCTCATATCTTTAAGAGGCTCCAAAGCCGCCAACGCCGAGGAAACGAATATGGAGCCGGCGAGTACCACGCAGCCTGCGGCAGCCGAGTGCCGTCCCAGCCTTCTTGATCTGTTTCGCAAAGGGATCCCTCCTTAGTATAAAATGATGTTCTCGCGGTAATCGATTTGCAGATCCTTTTCCAGAAACTCGAGGAAACGTTCAAGCAGCATCGCCGTCTCCGCACGGCTTAACACCTTGCCCGCCCGCGCCCGGTTCGACTCGTCCCCCATCATCAAGCCGATTTCCCGGGCGACGTAAATTTTATCCTTCGCCCAATAAGGAATCGATTCGTCGTCCGCAAACTCCGTCCGGTATTCCGGCGCCGGCGCCCTGTGCTCAAATCCGAGCGCCCGCAGCATGATCGTAATGGCCTGCGCCTTCGTCAGCGGGTCGTCCGGTTTGAACAGATCGGCTGTCATACCCTTCACGATGTCTTTCTCATTCGCGCTATATATGTATTGGTAGTTGGAGTCGCTTGTTTTCAAATCTTTAAACATGGACGGTTTTTTCGCGGCTTCGGCGGCGGCTTTTTTGCTCTTCGGATTGTCCAGCCGCACGTCTGCCGCTTTCATTACCGCCACCGTGAAATCGTACCGGCTCATCGGGACATCCGGGACGAAAAATTGCGTGTTTTCTTCAAAAATATCGAGCGAATACAGCTTCTCGATCGCCTCCTCGGCCCAGTGCCCCACCGTATCGCGAAATTTCGGAACAATGAGCCTCTCGACAGAGGGGACACTCTGTAAGATAAGCTTGCTTTCCCCAATATTCCTCTGAGTGTCGACATACCCGTTGGATGTTACCGTAGGAAGGTTGTAGCTGTACGTCGCCGTCTGTTCCGCTTCCGTAACTCGCACATACCCGCCGTCGAAGCTGGAGTACGCAGCTCCGTTGCCTTGATAGACAAGCTTTTTGGTTTTCGTGTCCGACGTCTGGGCTCTAACGGTGCCTGTCCAAGTGTCGCTCTGATATTCATAATCGATTATTTGAGTTTCCGTGTTTCCCCAGAAGTTTTTGTACCCCACGTCGCCGCCGCTGATCGTTACAACGATTTCTTTCTCGTTCGCTTTACCCTTATTCAACAAAAATATTTTCCGGCCGACGATGTTTCCGGAATAGTAATCCGCAGCGGGACGAACGTCGACCACATCCGATTTGGAGAACCGGTAATCGTCCAAAGTGAACTTCTGGCCTGAAATTTCAATCGTCTCTTGGTAATTGTCCGTAACGGTCGTAACGGTCGTTGTTTGCCCCTTATCCGGCCGCGCGGTCGCTTGCGTCACATATGTAACCCGTCTGTCCAACGTGCCCGGTCTCCCGGGATTCGTCGACTTCAGACTAAAATTGTAGCTTATCGTGGTTTTGTCCTTGCTTGTTCGTTCGTTGCGTGTCATTTTTCCTTCAAATTTAATCGGTTCCCCCGTGATAAACACATATTCTTCGTACCGGTATTCGTCGCTGACGCCTCCTGAATATTCCGCGGGAGCCGCGAAGGATGGCGACGGAACGATCAACGTACAGAGAAGAAGCAACCATCCGAAGCGTTTCAACGGCCCACCCCCTTCGAGCAAGTCTGATTATGTAACAATGACAACGACTCCCCTGGTGCCTTCTCTAATAACGTAAACGTTGTTCCCGGGCTTAATATCTTTAAGTTGGGCGGTAGCTCCGTCCTTCATGATAACGGCTTTGGAAAGATCCAAGGTTATGGAAGCTCCGGTTGAAAACCAGTGAACCCGGCTCACGCTCCAGTCCTTCGGATCGTTGATCGTCAGGCTTGTTCCGGAGAGGCTGCCGGCGATGCCGATCGATACGATTTGGGCCGTTAAATTGTCGGGGTACCTCCACATGCCCATCTGGATGATGCGGCCGTCTCTTACGTATATGTATCCGAACCAATCCTTCAACCGATGATAAATTGCGTACGGGTCCCTCTCGTCGACGGCGTAATTTTTTCTGTCGAACTCATCGGGATTCACAACAATGCCGTTGGTGAAGTCCATAAGCATCGTCTCGTTGTCGTAGTTTAACTCTCGAATGTCGTTGAATTGGTATTCCCATGTATGTTCGGTCAAGGTGTAGAAATCTTTAAGCCACAGCTTTCCGTCAAGTATCGTATCCAACGTTCCCCAGTAGATGCCGTCGCTGTGCAGCTGAGGCTTCTCCATGCCCTCGTTGTAGACATATACTATGTTAGCTAGCAGCGGGGAGGATTGATGTCCCGCATCGCCGGAAACAAAGGCGTGTGTCGCGTGCTGCAAACCGAATTTGTCTACGAACCGGCCGTTGCGAATGAGCAATGTGCCCGCATGAATCTTGAATTTCAGGTTGCCGTTCAAGACGATCTGCTCGGTGTTGAAATTATAACCGTCTATCGGCTCGGAGTATGTGCGTTCGTTCCGGCTTTCGATGACGACTCTCTCCGCCTGCTCCCGGCCGGAAAATAATTTCGTCGCGATAAAGACGGTCGATCCCGCATATTGGGCGAGGGTAGAAGAATCCAGCTTCTGTTCGCCGTAATATACCGGGTAGTCGGTGCCGCTATGAATGTTGAGTAACGCCTTGTAGGGCTGCCATTTGGCATCCTTGAACACCTGAACGTCCGTCAATATTAATTGGCTTGTTTTCCGGTCATACCGATGAAGCTTACCTTTATACAAGCCTTTGATTTCAATTGAATCGTGTTGGATTTCCAGCTTCCGAATCGCGGATGACGTTGTTGATGAGAAATACATTTTCACCCGGTCGCCTTCCAACACCGTGCGTATATCCCTCTTCACCCCGTTCTTTAACACAGCGGTTCCATTCGTAACAATATAGGGCTTCACTTCGCCGTATGCCAGCTGAACCCACAACCGATTGCCGTCCACCTGACTGACAACGCCGGTTCTCATCTTCCCCTCGGACGGAATCTTGCCGCTGCGCTCCTTCTTCACGGACCAGCCCTTCAATGAAACCAGCTTCTTGCCGGCAACAGCCGTCGTAACTTTCATGCCCGGCTTGAACGCTTCCAATCCGGCGGGAACCGTGTCGATCGTAATTGCGGTAGCTGCGGTGACGCTGTATGATTTATGCATTGTTTGATTGGCCGGTTGTACTGTAATTGTTTTCCTCGAATGGTCCGCCTTTACTAACGTGCCGGTGGTATAAGTTGTTGCAGCCCCGTGGGCGTTATTTCCAAAAACCGGACTCAGAAGCAAAACGGCGAGCAGCAGCAAACAAAATCTCTTCATCATAATCCCCCAGAAAAACAAAGGTGCAATATCCTCTATATCGGTCAAACGCGGGCAAAAGTTTAGTGTAAGAATTACTTCAATCGATGTAACCGTCAAACAAAAAAAGCGCCCCGAAGGGCGCAGCACACACGAAAGCATTATTTCATCGACAACAGCCGCTGCACGAAATGAATGATCGGCCGCCGGCTCTTGCTGACGATGCCGATCGCCTCGGCTCCGAGCTGCAAAATCAACAGCGTCACGGCGATCACGATCAATGCGACCCACTGCACTACGGTGGACAGCAGGATGGCGCTCGTCGCAAACATCGCCGCAATACCGTAAATGACCAGCACCGTATTGCGGTGGCTCAAACCGAGCTGCAGCAAACAATGGTGCATATGATTTTTATCCGCGACGGAGATCCCCGTCTTGTTCAACGTGCGGCGCACGATCGCGAAGAACGTATCCGACAACGGCACGCCGAGAATAAAGATCGGCACCACGAACGAAACGAGCGTCGCTTGCTTAAATCCGAGCACGGATAACGTCGCCAAGCTGAACCCGAGGAAGAGCGCCCCGGAATCGCCCATGAAAATTTTCGCCGGGTGAAAATTAAACACCAAGAATCCCAAGATACTGCCGAGCAGCACGGAGCTGAGAACCGCAACGGTAACGTTGCCCGTCATCAACGCCAGCACAAGGATGGTTCCGGTGGCAATGGCGGATACTCCGGCAGCCAGACCGTCCAATCCGTCAATCAAGTTGATTGCGTTCGTCACGCCGACGATCCAAAATATCGTCAATGGAACCGACAGCCACCCGATCGATGTTCCGTCGCCGAACGGCAGCATCACGAATTGCACCTTTATGCCGAATGCCACTACAACGCCGGCTGCCGCAATCTGCCCCAACAGCTTCACTTTCGGGGATAAATCGAACCTGTCATCTAGCGCGCCTACAATGGTGATAATGGCCCCGCCAATCACCAATCCCCATACAACGTGGGCCTTATAACCTTCAAGCACCGGAAGGACAATAAAGAATGCGCACACAAAAGCCAAATATATCGCCAATCCGCCCAAACGCGGCATTATTCGAGTATGCACTTTCCGGTGGTTCGGCGCATCAACGGCCCCGACGGCTACTGCAAACCTCTTCACAACGGGTGTTAACGCCAAAGCCATCCCCAACGCGGCAACGAATCCAAGAATATATAAATAAACCATCTTTTCCCGTCCTTCACCCCTTCTTGAACTGACAGTGCCCATTATACATCGTCAGGTTGTCGGTTTGCTAGAGCAGTCGAGGGCCGTTTTCAGCTGTTTTCATTCATTTTCACGATTATTTCATTAAATATGCGCCACTGTCCATTCGTTAGCGTAAGTTTTCTCCATACAGCAACACCTTAACCGCAAAACGCGGCAAAACCAGCATCCGTCTCCAGCGTGCCGGCTCCTGGAGCAGCCTGTACAGCCATTCCAGCCTTAGACGCCGCATCCAACCGGGAGCGCGTTTCAGCTTGCCCGACATGACGTCGAAGCTTCCGCCGACGCCGATCATAACCGGAACACGAAGGCGTTCCCGATATTTCGAAATCCAAGGGTCCTGAGTATATGTAGACCGACCCACCAGCAACAAATCGGGAGACGCTTCAACAATTTGGCTGATTACGTCATCATCTTCATCTTGACCAAAAAATCCGTTGCGGCATCCGACAAAGCGAAGACCCGGGAACCGCTCCTGCACATTGTCCCGCGCCGCCTCGATCACATCTTGCGTCGTTCCGAGGAAATAGACGCGCCAACCCTCTTCGCTCCCTACGCGAAACAACTCCTGAATCAAGTCGTAGCCGGCCACCCGTTCCGTAACCGGCTTGCCTA
Source organism: Paenibacillus alkalitolerans (assembly GCF_016482785.1). Taxonomy (GTDB): domain Bacteria; phylum Bacillota; class Bacilli; order Paenibacillales; family YIM-B00363; genus Paenibacillus_AE; species Paenibacillus_AE alkalitolerans. The sequence goes on from NZ_JAEMXM010000007.1 coordinate 235,205, forward strand.
ACCGGGCCGCCGCCCAAACAAGTCCCGCTCCGTCGGGGACGACCATATCCGCGCTGCGGAGCATCTTCATGAATTCCGGGTCTTCCACCCCGGTCATGACCATAATCGGGTTCGCCGTCACCACTTGATGGGGCCGCCGTTCGCGAACGGCTTCGCTCAAGTACCGCACCGTCTGCGCCATATTCATCTTGGACACCGGAATACCGAACAGAGTGACTGTCTCAAACGCTTTCGCTAATTCCATTATCGACCAACCTTATATACGTAATTCACGAACAATATGTTGCGCCGGTTCGCGCGATTCCCGCTGAATTCGTTCGATAGTCTCACGTTTTTCTTCAACCCATGCGTTATTTCGGCCGATGGCGCTTATCCTGTCGAGTGCCAGATCGGCTAGGACTTCCGCCGACAAACTTTCCGTCGAACCCGCCGGAGCTTCCCCGAGACGGCGTAAAAACTGGTCGATCTTCGGGTCGTATGAAACGCCGATCGGCGGAACGAACGCGGTGGCGGCATAGATGAGCGAGTGCAGCCGCATCCCGATCAACGCATCGCAGCGCGACACCTCTTTAAGCATGTCGCTCGGATGCTCCGCGCCTTCGTGCATGTGAATACGCTCTTTGTCCGCACCGAGCTCTGCAAGCTTATCCGCCACATAGCGGGAAGCTGCCGCGTCGGAGGGCAAGTGAAACGGCAAAAAGGTGACGCGGGCATCGGATCGTTGCAGCAACAAAGCCAACCCCGCTGCGATTGTGTCAAGATCGTTCCGGTCTTCTCGCCAGAACCGGACCGAAACCCCGACCGTCGGGATATCAACAGCTTCGGCACGTTCATTGCGCGCCATACCCAATCCCATGACAGGATCCGGCACAACGTTGACCGAATGAGCGGATAAGCCGTACGAAACAAGCAGTTCCTTCGATTCCCGATCGCGAACCGAAACATACTTGCACCGGTCAAACGCGGAGCGAATCATCGGTCCGAATAAGCCTTTCCGAATTACCGGACCGATACCCTGCGCATACACGAACGTCCGCTTCCCGAACCATTGCGCCAGCTTCATAACTCCCAAATAATAAGGAATCGATTTCGCGCTCGTCACGTCTTGCAGCAAGCTGCCTCCGCCGCTTATAAGCGCGTCCGCGCCGCGAATCGCGGCCGTCAACGCTCCGGGGCGCATCCGATGCGCACTCTCGACGCCGTGCAGACGTGCAGTTTCCTCCGGGTTTGCCGAGAGTACAACGGGGGTAATGTCAGCCCCCTGCTTCTCGCCTTCCTCCCGCAGCGCGGTCAGTATCGCGTGCAGCACCGCTTCGTCGCCGCTGTTTCGGAACCCGTAATACCCGGATATTACAATTCGCTGAGTTTTCTTGACCATGTTTTCCATCCTTTATCGGCAAACCGCCATAACGCTGCAAGAACGACGCCGATGACGGCTCCGAACGCAAGGCCGTAAACAACGCGAATGAGTGAAATCCCGATCGGCGTATGAAGATGTGCGAACGTATCGACAATGGACAGCTGCCCGACGGAACCGACAGCAATCAAGAACAATCCGATGCTCTTGCGTCCCACTGCCGCGAGGTAAACGCCCAATACGAACAACGGGTGCGCGAACAAAAACTCTTTGGTTCTGGGCCTTACGCCAAGCGTGTCTTGCAGCACTTCGCGGAATAGCCGCTCAATTGACGAAGTTTGCCCTTCGTTGCCTGTACGAGACAAATAATACAAAATTGCGAGTCCGCAAACTCCGGCAACCACTACCCATAAAACGGTGATGTTCGTATTCAGGAAATCGGCGATTCGCTTCCCGACCGTTCTCGCGTCATGCTGTTCATGGAAAAACAGCAAATAAGCGAACGACAATGCAATGGGAGCGAGATGCAGCAGACCAACTCCGCGGAATTGCTGGAGTACATATAAATAGCTGACCTCTTGCAGCAAACCTACAATAAATAAGATACCTGCAAAAGATATCGCGCTTGCGGCGGCCAACAATACGACCCCGAGGAGCGCAGCGCGAATTCCCGTATGCCTGCTGCCGTTACCGACCGAAGCTTTCTTCAAAGCGTATACAATGGCGAGCGTTGACGAAGCGATTGCCGCTCCAAGCGCCAATGCCTGGGACAATAGTGCCGGAGAAAGCACGAACAACGCTGCCGAGCCTGCCAAGCCGATGCCGAACACGGCTAGGGCAATGCGGGGAAAGAAGGCATGCGCCAACAGGGCGATCAACGCGACGGCGCCGAGCGCCGCACCCGCTTTTAACGGCAGTTCGGCCTGTTGCGCAGGGAAAATCGGTGCCGGCTGGAACGGTTCTGCGACTCCAATCATATATCCGTTCTCTTGGATGCGTGCGATTGCGCCGTCCGGTCCTTGCAAACTTTCCAGCACATTGTCAATCGAATCTTTACGAACTCCCAGTTGGGTATCCATCGCAGCTTCCGCGTTGAGAAAAATCATTCGAATATTGCGATCCTGCACGGCAAGAGCAAACCGGTCGGCAAGATCATCGGGAGTCCTGCTCGACAATCCGGCAGGCAGCGAGTGCAGACGAACGATGTTGTATCCGGTAAGATAAGCGAGTTTATTTTGCCCTTGTTGGGGCTTTGCCAATTCAATGGTAGCGAGGCCGATGCCGCGATCTTCCATCAATTCCGCCATTGCCGCGACCGAATTATGGTCCCCGTCATCCTCGGCGCCGGTGACGCTGTTTCCTTCAAACACGATCCGGGTGACGCCCCTTTCCGCCAATTGGTCGAGGAGCTTCTCCATCCGTCCGGCATCGAACGGCTGCCGTTGATCGGATAATCTTACTACAAGGTGAAAACCAAGCTTCTGGAGCTCCTCCATCGTAATGGGGTCCGGATCCATCGCTTGAAGCATGGCTTCGTCTTTAGGCATGGCGAGCTTGACGCCGTCCAGGCCGCGGTACGACCACGGCGTTATTTCCACTTCGAGATCGGTGAACGCCTGTTCGACCAAAGGCCGAATCAGCCTTTGCGATGGGTCCCCAAGAAAGAGCACATACGTGCTCTTCTCATTCGCCGCTACCTCAAAGCCGGTTAGGAGAGCCGCTTCCGCAGAAGAGAGCGTTTGAATGCGTCCGCTTAGCTCCAATTCGCGAAGCGTGCTTTCGTACACGGCCATCGAACCGACTCCGGATTCCTTGATCGCAAGGAGCTTTTCAAGCGTGTACTCCGAAGGTTTGCTGCGATAAGACGAAACCTCCAGCAAATCGCGGTAATCGAAGACGAATTCGACGGTATCCGATGACCGCTCCGTTACTATGCGTTGAGCGGCTAGCGGAAGTGTGCACAAAAGCCCTACGATCGTTAACGCCCACAGTATGATTTTTATATTCTGCGATAAGCGGTTGTACAAAGAAAACAAAAATAACACTCCTCACCTAAATAGCCGCGTCGATCCGGGACATGACATCGCTGACCAGCGAGTCCAGTTTGTTCCTGGCGTCTTCATTATTTGCACCTTTTACTCCGAAATACATCTTGATCTTCGGCTCCGTGCCGGACGGACGCAAGCAGAACCAGGAGCCGTCGGCAAGCAAAAATTTCAAAACGTTCTCCAGCGGCAAGCCGTGCACGTCCTGCATATAATCGAGCTTTTCCGTTATCTGAACGCCGGCGGCCGCTGCCGGTGAATTCCGGCGCCATTCGTCCATCATTTCCCGCATTTTCTGCAGCCCGTCTTTTCCTTTCAGCGTCCTGGATTCGAGCGTTTCCAAGTAAAACCCGTGGCGTTCGTATAGCCGCTGCAGCACATCGTACAAGGTCAATCCTTGTCTCTTCCAGTAAATGCACGCTTCGGCAATGAGCAGCGACGCAACGACGGCGTCTTTATCCCTTGCATACGTCCCGGCGAGGTAACCGTAGCTTTCTTCGTAACCGAAAACGAACGAATGCTCTCCGGTCCGTTCGAACTCCGTCATTTTTTCGCCTATATATTTGAAACCCGTCAGCGTATTCAGCACTGCCGCGCCGTAATGGCGGGCCACTTCCGCGCCCAACTCGCTGGTAACGATCGTCTTGATCACGGCGGGGTTTTTCGGCATTGCGTTGCGGGCGGACAAATTTTCCATAATATATTCGGCAATGAGTGCGCCGGTCTGGTTTCCGTTTAATACGGTATATTTGCCATCGGCATCCTTAACGACAGCCCCCACCCGGTCGCAATCGGGGTCGGTGCCCAGCAGCAGATCGGCGCCTTCCGCTTCCGCAACGCGGATGGCCAACTCGAAGGCGTCCCGCTCCTCCGGGTTGGGCGACTTCACGGTGGAAAACTGCGGATCGGGCAGCTCCTGCTCCGCCACGACGCGGACGTCACGGAATCCTGCAGCGGCCAGGGCTTGCCGCACCGGTAAATTACCGGAACCGTGAAGCGGCGTGTAGACGATGCGCAAAGAAACTCCCGCTTGCTCGGCCGCCCTCACTACGCCTGGATTCGGGCTTGCTTCCACGACCGCTTGTATGTATTTCTCGTCAATATCTTTGCCGATCCATACAAGCTTGCCTTCCGCTTCGGCGTTCGAGCGTTCGATCCGCTTGACATCCCGGAACGAATCGACCGCGGCGATCTGCGCCATCACTTTCTCCGCCGCATCCGGTACAATCTGTCCGCCGTCCGGTCCGTAAACTTTATATCCGTTATATTCCGGAGGATTGTGGCTCGCCGTAATCACGATGCCTGCCGAAGCGCCGAGATGCCGGACGGCGAAAGACAATTCCGGGGTCGGCCTCAAGCTTTCGAACACGTAAGCCTTCACTCCGTTAGCGGCCAGCACGAGAGCGGCTTCCAAAGCGAATTCGGGGGAACGGTGTCTCGAGTCGTATGCTATTGCAACGGAAGGAGAAGCGGTTCCGAGGCTGTTGACATATTGAGCCAGCCCTTGCGACGCCCGTCCGACCGTATAACGGTTCATCCGGTTCGTCCCTGCACCGATCACGCCGCGCAAACCGCCGGTTCCGAACTCCAGATCGCGGTAAAACCGGTCCTCAATCTCTTTCTCTTGTCCTTCCAGAGCACGCAGCTCGGCTTTCGTCTCGTCGTCGACAACCGGGTCGTTCAACCATTGGCGGTACAGATCTTTAACACTCACTTCAATCACGTTAACTTCCTCCTCATCCCTTATGTTTCTTTATTGTCATGCTAAATTTGTAATCACTTCTGTATTGCGAACATAAGCTCGGCTTCGGCGACGACTTTGCCTTCAACGCTTGCAACTGCCGAACCTTTGCCGATCGGCCCCTTCATCCGGGTTATATTCACTTCCAGCCGAAGCGTATCCCCGGGCACGACTTGCCCCCGGAACCGGGCGTTGTCGATTCCCGCAAAGAAAGCGAGCTTGCCCTTGTTCTCTTCCACACTGAGTATGGCGGCGGCTCCGACCTGCGCAAGCGCCTCAATCATCAATACGCCCGGCATAACCGGAAATTCCGGGAAATGCCCGACGAAATGAGGCTCGTTCATCGTAACGTTCTTGATGCCGACCGCGCGAACTCCCGATTCGAGTTCAAGTATCCGATCCACAAGCAAGAACGGCGGCCGATGGGGTATAATTTGCTGGATTTGCTGCACGTCAAGCATAATGAGTCCTCCTTCGGTTACACTAACCAATGTCCCTTCACGATCTGCAGTAGTGAAGGTTGATATAAGGGGGCATAATGCCGTTGCGAATAGCGGCTTATGCCCTTTTTTCCCGGCAGTCCCAATCAATTATACCGTTCCCGTAAGGAAAAAAAAACTCCCTCTCGAGAGGGAGCGCAGCTTGTTTACGTATTCTGAAATACCAAATCCAACATATGTTTCCATGTATCCAGCTGGAGCACATCCTCCGGATCGCCGCCGCCGAATCTGACGTATCCGATACGCAGTCCGGCGTATAGCGCCATGAGACAAAGAAGCGGAAACGCAAACCACTTCATTACTTTTAACAAACGACGGACTCCGGGTGAAGTTTTTGCGGCTTTTCCTTTAGGCTCCGTGTTATTGCCTTTAGACATAAGCATACATCCTTGCTGTGTAAAAATTACGTGTTGCTTCATATATTAGTTGTCTCTGACAACCTTCGGTTGCCTCTTTGCTGCCATATATTCGTGATCGCGGCAACCCTTCGGTTGCCTCTTTGTTACGTGCGCAAATTATTCGCCAGACTCATCAGCGTGTCGCTTGACGTGATCGCCCTGGCGTTCATCTGATACGCCCGTTGAAGCGCCACCAATTCGGTCATCTCATCCGTCAAGTTGACGTTGGATTGCTCGATAAAGCCTTGCCGAACCGCGATTTTAGTCTGCTCGTTTACGTTGTTGGAAGCGGCATCTATCGTATCCAGAACTCCGGCCGCATCAACGCCGGCCGGCAGACCGAACAAATTGCTTCCAGCATTGATCAAAATTTGAGGCCTGACCGCCCGCATGAGCTTCAGCTGCCCTACCGGCGCCGGAACCGATTCCGGGTTCGCCGCATTTCGGGCGAACACCCAACCGTCTTCCGCAACGGTAATTTCGGAATTTATCGGTACGACAATCGGTTGATCGCCCGCACCCCTCAGCCTGTAACCTTCTTGCGTCGTCAGATGAAGACCCTCGGCGTTACCGGGAATTACGGAGAGTTTAAACGAACCGTCTCTCGTCCAAGCAATAGTAGGGTTTCCATCGGCGTCCACGCTATCCGTCTCCACTTCGAACAATCCGTTCCCTTCAATCCCGAGATCGAACGGGTTTCCCGTCGCTTTGAGAGCTCCCTGTTCCAAATTCAATTCGATTTGGCCGATCTTCGCGCCCCAGCCTTGCGGCAAACCGAGCGGGGTGAGCCGCCCAGATCGTTCGAACGGTGCGGGCTGGTTTGACACGCTTGTCAGTATATCTTGAAACGATGCGTCTCGGCGCTTATAACCCGCCGTGTTCACATTCGCAATGTTATGCGACAATACATCCAGCTTCTGCTGAAGCGCCTGCATCGACACGGAAGCGTTGATCATCGAATGATTCATACTCGGCCCACCTCGTTGACGGCTTTCTCCAAGCTCCGGTCATAAAATTGCACCATTCTCTGATTGGTCTCGTAAGCGCGCTGCGCCGCCATCAAATCGATCATCGATTGAACGGGATCCACGTTCGAGCGCTCCACGAAGCCTTGATAAACTGTTATATCGTCGCCAGGCGCAGCTGTCATCGGGGGCGCGTCCTCTTCCGGCAGCCGGAAGTTGCCGAAGCCGTCCCGGACGAGCCGGTTCGGGTTTTCAATCCTCGCAACGAACAGCGAAACCGCGTTGCCGTTCTCTTCTATGGGCTGTCCGGTAATTCCGTTGATCAGCACGCCCCGTTCGGTAACTTTCACTTCGGAGACGGAACCGTCGAACACGATCGGACGGCGCTCGCTGTTCAGCACTAAATGGCCGTCGGAAGTAACCAATTGTCCGGCGGCGTCAATAGTGAACTTACCGTTGCGCGTGTATCGCTCGCGTCCTTCGCCGTCCCTGACGACAAACATCGCTTGAGGCTGGTAGGTGACCTCCCCGTCCGGCGAAACCGACTTACCGGAAGCCTCGAACGCGACGCCGTCCACCTGAATGTTCGATATAAGCGCGAAATCGGACGCATCCCGGGTTTCCATCAAATCTCCCTGCTTAAACATGTGCGGGGTTTCCTCCACGAAGACGCCCGTGTTCAGGCGGCCGATGCCCGTGACGAGCTTCGCCGGGGCGCCGCCTCCTCCGGAGAACGAAATGAGCATTTCCGGAAACGAGCGCGCAATGGCGACGTTTGCTTTATAGCCCGGGGTATTCATGTTTGCAATGTTGTTCGTTACGGAGTCGTGTCTGCGTTGGTTCGCGATCATGCCCGCCGCCGCAGTATATAATCCTCTTAACACGCCGTGCCGTCACCCCGCTTATTTTCTCTTTGAAACCCTGTCAAGGTTGTCCAACATAATTCCGGTTCCCTTCACAACGCAATGCATCGGATCTTCCGCGACAAGCACCGGAACCTTCAATTGCTCGGCCATCAGCTGGTCCAGACCGTGAAGAAGCGCGCCGCCGCCCGTGACGATTACTCCGCGGTCGATGATGTCCGCCGACAGCTCCGGCGGCGTCCGTTCCAGCACCGACTTTGCGGCCGCAACAATGGAAGACACCGGTTCCCATAGCGCTTCCCTCACTTCGCGGCTGTGAATCGTTACCGTCAGCGGGAGACCGCTCACCATGTCTCTGCCCCGAATGTCGATCTCCTCGCTGCGTCCGTCCGGATTCACCGTCCCGATCTTAATCTTGATATCCTCGCTGGTCCGTTCGCCGATTAAAAGCTTATACTTGTCTTTTATGTACTTCATAATGGCAGAGTCGAACTTGTCCCCTGCGACTTTAATAGAAGAGGCGGTCACGATATCGCCCATGGACAAGACGGCAACGTCCGTCGTTCCACCGCCGATATCGACCACCATATTGCCGTAAGGCTGGAAAATATCCATTCCGGCACCGACGGCCGCCGCCTTCGGCTCCTCTTCCAAGAACACCTCTTTCGCTCCGCTGCGTTCCGCCGCTTCCTGAATCGCTTTCTTCTCTACAGACGTGATGTTCGTCGGCGCGCAAATGAGTATGCGAGGATGACTGTACCAACTCTTCCCGCCGACGAGGCTGATGAAATGCTTCAACATCATCTCCGTAATCTCAAAGTCCGCGATCACCCCGTCCTTCAACGGGCGAACCGCCACGATATTGCCGGGAGTACGGCCGACCATCCGCCTTGCTTCCTCACCCACAGCGAGCACGCGTTTGGTTTCGCTTTCGATTGCTACGACTGAAGGTTCGTCTAATACGACTCCGCGGCCTTTGACGTGAATGAGAACGTTGGCCGTTCCCAAGTCAATACCGATATCTTTGCCAAACATCCAGTAAGCCTCCTCACGGGGTACCCAAAAAAAACGGGAGAAAAGTCCGATATACCAAATTAAGCACGTTAACTATAAAATTATTCGCTGCAAATTGGCAAAATCCTCTTTTGGGGGCAGGGGAAACTTACGCTTTCTGAGACTTACGGACGACCGGAAAGCACGGGAGCCGGTTTTGCCTTCGGCTTCGTCTTCTTGTACTTGATTTTCGTAGCCTCTCCGCCGCGCAGGTGGCGTATCGACTTGTGATATTCAAGTATTGTTTTCACCTGGTTGGCCAATTCCGGGTTGATTTCCGGCAGCCGTTCCGTGAGATCCTTGTGCACCGTGCTTTTGGACACGCCGAATTCCTTGGCTATGGTTCGAACCGTATTCTTGGTTTCAACGATGCTGCGCCCGATCTTAATGGTTCGCTCCTTAATGTAATCGTGCACGCCCCTCGCCTCCCTGTGTTCGAGATGTTTGGTACATTATATTGAGGGGTAGACACAGTTATTCTCTATAACCAAGCCTGACAAGCCTGTACTTTCGCAATATTTTCATTTTTTTGAGTTATGAGGGGAAAAATAGGCAAAAAAAAGCAACGCCGAAGCGTTGCGCGAACTGCTCAAATTATTGAATTACCGTTTCCGGATTTACAGGCTTGCCGTCTTTCCATACTTCGAAGTGGAGGTGAACGCCAAGTTCTTTCTCAAGCTCATTTCGTCCGGCCATTGCGATCTTCTCGCCCTTCTTCACTTCGTCGCCTTTGGCGACTTGCACATCGTCCAAGCTTTGGTACAGCGTGCTTAGGCCGTTGTCGTGTTTAATTTCAACAACGTAGCCCGCGATCGGCAATTGATCGACGCGAGTGACGGTGCCGCCCATAGCCGCCAGCACTTCAAACGGCTCTTGATTCGGGCTTGAAAGGTCGATGCCCGTATGCGGCGTGAATGTGTCGCCGTACTCAACCATAGCAGCTTGATTGTCTTCACTGGATGCGTTGACGTCGAAATATTCCATTGTCAATTCCAAGCTGTCTTTGTTGCTGACCGGCCAGCCGAGAGATTCGGCTTCCGCCGTTGCCGGCACTGCGTTTCCATCGGTCGTCTTTTCGCCGGTGCTCACTTCCAGACCGGTTTCATCCTGCGGGATCGGCGAATTTGCGGAGTCTTGATAGACCCACATCAGAGCTAGAATAATTGCCGCCGCCGCCATGTACGTTGCCGGGAACACCCATTTCTTTGCGAGCAGACGTTTCCAGAACGTTCCCGTTACCGCCGCTTCTCTTCCTTCGCTAGATTTAGGAGAATCTTTTTGCTCTCCTTGCAAAGGAGTAATCTTGTTATCTTCTTTCATTGTTCTATCACCTCAGTAGCCATTGTTGCCAGCATGAAATCTTTTATACGTGGCTAAACAGGGTGATAGTGAAAATATTTTTCAGTTTATACTTTCGGCAATACGTCTTTCAGCGGCACAATATCGACACCGGTATAGTAATATTGCAAAATCTCTTTCGCATCCTTCCCTTGTTTTGCTAGTCCGTTGGCTCCCCACTGACTCATGCCGACGCCGTGTCCGAACCCGAGCGTGGTGAATTCCAACGATTGCCCTTTCACCGTCCACCCGAAATCGGTAGAGGGCAGTCCCAGCTTTTCCCTAAACTCTCTGCCCGTGAACGTTCGCCCTCCAACCTCAATCTTCAATACTCTTCCGCTGGGCGATTTCTCCAACACTTTCAGATTCAGATTGCCTTTCGCTTCGGACAATCCGAGCCTCTGAAACACTTCCTTCCTTGAAATGCGCGTCGTACTTTTATATTTGGGAGAGTATATTTTATCCCACTGGCTTTTCACGCTGCGCAAATACGGCAACGGCTCAGACCAATATTTCTCCGAATCTTCCGTGTACCCGTTGCTGGTAGAGAAAAAAGTGGCATGAATAGGTTTTCCTTCATAAGTCAGTATAAGCCCCTGCGTTTCATTGACCGCTCTCGTCAATTTATCCATATTGCGCGCATAAGCGAAAAATCCCCACTGCTCCCGAAGATCCTGCTCCGATAAATATGCTTGATGGAGAACCGTATCCGTTACGACAGCCGCGCCGGCTTCCGGAGGCATGGAGCTGCGGTCGCCATCGGCCAGCCTGCGGACAATATACGTTCTCGCGGCGATCGCTTGAGCTTTCAGCGCTTCGTGTTCAAACTCCGCAGGCATCTCCGCGGCCAGCACTCCTCTCACATACTCTTCGATAGGAATGTTTGCAACTTCTTCCTTCCCGCTTAAAAACACAGGCACAATGAGCGACTCGCTCCCGGGAGCGGACTGCAGCGTTTCTTGAGGACGCAATGGTAGAATTTGCGAGGCGTTCCATTCTTCGAACCGGTTTACTAGGAAGAGGGGGATGAGCAAAATAACCGCCAACAACGCAGACGCGCCGAATATGCCCGTGATCCACTTCCTTTGGTTGTGCGTCATTTTACGGTATGCCGTCCGATTTGTTTTCCCGTGTCTTTTCCGCATGTAGTATCCCCTGCCCTTTCGCTCCTATTATATGAATGGGAATAACTTGCTAGAACAATCGAACAGTGAGCCGAAAGTCCCTATCAAATTGTTGATAGCGGTTGCAAAAAACAATATCTGCTTGACATCTGAAAATATGTCCTTTATATTTGACAATATATTGAATTTGCGCGACTCTTACGATGGAAGCACCCGTAAGATGGGCATGACCGCCCTTCTTGCCGGTGCTTTTTTTGTTGTCTTCAGCGCGAGAAGTGACTTTCATTTTTACGAGGAGGATTCTTATGAATAAGAAGACGGGATTGACAATGTTTCTTTTGCCGCTTTTTTTGGCTGCAAGCGTATTGACCGCAGGAACGGCTGGCGCTGCCGTATCCGTCTCGGCAACCACAAAGAAGGCGTTAGACAAAACAATCGCATCCGCCGACACCGAAATGAAAAACAAGCTCACTAAACAATTCGGACATTTTCTCAATTTACAGGAGCAAGAAAGAGCGGGTGACGCAAGAAATAAAACAATCCACTACAAGAACGAAGATACGGAGATCGCCGTGCGGAAACTGATGTACCAGATCGACTCAGGTAAAATAAAGAACCTTGAACAAGCAGTCAAGCAAGCGCGCGACCGGCACCAACCTTTATTCGACATGTACAAATCTCTGAATCAACAAATATCCGTTGCGAAATCGCTTGGCGGCAAGGAACTGGCGTCCGCGCTAAACGCTCAAGCCAAAGCGTTGAAAGTGCCTGTCCAATTGGCTCGCCAAGACATAAAGGCGAAGACGACCCTGTTAAGTACGGCGAAGAAGGAGCGATCTGCGAAGATTAAACGGGTACGTAATATTTTGGCCGATATCAAGCCGATTGACGTAAAAATTAAAGCCGAGCGAAGTACGGAAAGTATTTATAAGAAGAACGTTTCGACGGAGTGGAGCTACTTTACCCAATCTGTAAAAAAGAACGATCCCAAGGCAACATCGTCGTCCCTGACATCGTTAATCGCCAAGTCAAATCAAATCGTCGAACAAAAGCGGAAAATATACGAGCATGAGAAAAAAATTAGCGACATCCTTGCCAAAGCGAAAATGCAAATCGGCTCGTAGAATGACGTTTCCGGCGGGAATATGGACAAGACTCTTATAGAACAAACAAGCCCCGCAGCCTTTGCAGGCTTGCGGGGCTGTGATTGCTACGCCAACGAAGGCGTAATTTGTTGAGATGCGAACAGCGGCATACCCTGTTCTTCTTCCTCGACCATGCTTTGAGTGCCGTCGTGTCTCATCACATCGGCGCCGAGCGCTCTCAGCTTGCCGGCGATATCGACGTAGCCTCGATCCAGATGGTGAAGGCCGGTAACTTCCGTTTCGCCTTCAGCGACGAGCCCCGCCAAAATTAACGCCGCGCCTGCGCGCAAATCCGTGGCGCACACTTTCGCGCCCTTCAATTTCACGTTTCCTTTAATAACTGCGGTGCGGCCTTCCACTTTAATTTGCGCGTTCATGTTCTTGAACTCCGCAACGTGCATGAAGCGGTTCTCGAACACCGTCTCCGTGATGATGCTCGTGCCTTCCGATACTGTGAGCAGCGCCATCATCTGCGCCTGCATATCCGTCGGGAATCCGGGATGAGGAAGCGTCTTGATGTCGACGCCTTTCAATCTCCCGTTCGAGCGGACGCGGACGCCGTTCTCGTCTTCTTCGAATACGACGCCCATCTCCTGGAGCTTCGAGATGACCGGAGCCAGATGGCCGGCGATGGCGCCTTCTATGTAGACGTCGCTTTGCGTAATGGCTGCCGCAATCATGTAAGTTCCGGCTTCTACTCGGTCGGGAATGACCGTGTGCGTTACGCCCGTAAGCTTCTCTACGCCTTCAATGCGAATGATTCCAGTACCGGCTCCGCGTATTTTCGCGCCCATTGCGTTGAGGAAGTTGGCCAAATCGACAATTTCCGGTTCCTTCGCCGCGTTCTCGATCGTCGTTATGCCGTTGGCAAGGGAGGCGGCCATCATAATGTTCTCGGTCGCTCCGACGCTCGCAATGTCAAGGTAAATCTTCGCGCCTTGAAGTCTCTTTCCGCCGGTTTTCGCTTCAATATAGCCTTGACCGAGATCGATTTCCGCTCCCATGGCTTCGAAGCCTTTCAGGTGCTGATCGATCGGACGCGTGCCAATGGCGCAACCTCCGGGCAAGGAGATCCTTGCATAGCCTTTGCGCGCCAGCAGCGGACCCATGACAAGAAACGAAGCGCGCATCTTGCGGACAAGCTCATACGGCGCTTCCCAGCGATCCAACGTTTGAGCATTTATGTAGACCGTCTCATCTTTATAATGAACTTGAATGCCAAGCGTTTGCAGCACTTGGCTGATGGTGAACACATCGTCCAACGGAGGCGCATCCTGAATGCGGCACTCCCCCTCCGACGCTAAGATCGAGGCCGCGATAATCGGCAATACGGCGTTCTTCGCTCCGCTGACTTTTACCTTGCCGGACAATCGCTTGCCCCCGCGGATTACAATTTTGCTCATGTTGGTTCCCTCCGCGCATTCCGCTCTAAGAAAGAAGATCGTTATGAATTTTCTACATAAATCGACGTGTTTCGGCACGCTCATCCCAGTGTAGCATCAGGAAGCGCATGAAACAACTGTTAACTTTCTACAGTATTCGTAACGAGTTTTCCTTTTGAGACGGTTGTACTATCCAGTGTTGACAAAGTGAGGGCTTCCTATTCCATTCGCCCTAGAAGTACTCGCGGAACCATGTTGATAAACGGAGGTAATCCAACAGAAAATTCCCGAATTGATGCCCCAAAATAACCGCAAATATCAAGTGAAGCAGCTTTGCCTGCACGCTTCCCGGTTCCCGCACGAAGCGTTCGAATTTCAAGCCGAGCAGCGCCCACCAGCAAACGGCGATGCTCAGCAGCATGACGAGCAACGAAGCGATCGAATAATATATGACGGAACTGCTTAACATCTCTTCAGATCCCACCATGTGACGGTCCTCTCCTCTTCCCGTTACCTCTTGAGCCTGTGGATCAATGTCGCTATTTCGGCGCGCGTGGCCGGCTCGTTCGGACGGAACGTACCGTCCCCGATACCCAGCAGATAGCCTTTCTTATTGAACGCCCTTACGTATCCCGCAGCCCAATGCTTGCCCGGCAAATCGGCAAAGCCGGGCGTGCCTCTCTCGGGGCGGATGCCGGTTGCAAGCGCCGCCATGATGGTCATCTCGGCGCGGGACACCGGCTCGTTCGGACGGAACGTGCCGTCCGGGTAACCGCGAACGATTTTTGCGGCGGCCGCATTCGCAACCGCGTCGCTAAACCACTGTTCCTTGGTTACGTCAGGGAACCTCACTCCCCCAGCCGCCGGTTTCAAAGCGAAAGCCCGAACGAGCATTGCAGCCGCTTCGGCGCGCGTCACGGTTTTATTCGGCATAAACCGGAGGTTGCCGTAACCTTGAAGGATTTTGTCGCCTACCAGCCTTTCGATCGATTCTTGCGCCCAATGGCCCGATATGTCCCGGAAACCGGCGACGACCGGCTCTTGGCGTATGCGAATTTGGTATTGCTTATCTTGGAACGCCGCGTCGGTCTTTAATTTAATGTAATACGTCCCGACCGGCAAATCGTGCGTTACCCGCATTTCCGTCTCGCCGAACTTGTTTTTGTTCGAAAATTTTTGCTTTTCGTTTGAATTATACAATGTATAACTCATATAACGGTCGCCCGGAATACCTGTCATCTCGACGGTTATAAAGCTTCTTCCGCCAAGCTGAAACTTAAACCAGTCCTCGTCGTTGGCGCTATTGAATACACCCTTGTAACCGGAACCGAATGCGACGGTTGTCGCTTGAAACGGCTTGTTGTTCGGCTCGTTGCCGTCCAAGAACATCTTATCGAAGGTGACGGAAAGTTTATACTCCCCAGTAACGGGCAGCGGGTACAGGGATTTTACATTGCGCACGCGCACGTAATATCTCCCCGGCTTCACATTAATGACCGGACTGATTTCGCTTTCCGGATGTCGGGCATCCGCGCCTTCATCGATAGTCAACTGTTGTCCTTCTCCTTCCGGCGCGAAGTACAACTCGGGATCAATCCGGGGCGTGTCCGCTTCCACTTTCAGCCGGAGCGCCCCGGGCATTGTGAACTGCAGCGCATACCAATCATCATCGTTGAGCTGATGGAACGTACCGGTTACTTCCTGGCTTCGCTCAGGAAGCAAATATGCCTTATACGCTTTATCGTTGTCTTCGAACGGATCGCGGTAAATATGAAAATCGGATTCTAAATAATACCGTAGCGTCTCTTTTACCGAATTCGCTGTGCCCGGTTGCAAGCGCACCGCAATATATATGCGATCTGTCCCGGCGGGAATTTTCACCGGTTTGCCCGACGACATGTTATAAATTTGTTTCGGTTTGCCGCCCTTCTCTCCATAAAGGGAAACTTCCATAGGGAGAGACTGTTTGTTGTCACCCGTCAAACTCAGCTCGATGTCGCCCTTGTACGGGGCGTCGAAATAAAACCAATCGGTGTCCTCCTTGCCTTGGATCGCACCGGATACGGAGGCCGCGACCGACATCGGTTTTGCCGATGACAGGCCGTTGTTCGGCTCGTGCATGTCGTCGACCGGCGCTAACGCCAAAGCCTGGTCCGCACGAAGCAAGCCGTAACCCGTATACTGATTCCACCCGCCGAAATGGAGCGCCTCCGCCGATTGCATAAGCCGTTGCCGGATTTGCTCAGGCTTAAGATCCGGCTCCACGCCAAGCATTAATGCGGCTACTGCGGCCGCTTGAGGAGCTGCCATCGAGGTACCCTCTTTATATACGTAACCGCCTCCGTTGGCGGTCGTGTACACATACCAAGGCGCGATAAGATCGACTTCGGGTCCGAAGTTGGATGAAGCCTTGTATTCGTTCATCGTGGAAGCTCCGCCTACAGCCAGAACGGTCCGATAGGCGGCAGGATATTTTACCGGCTTGCCTTCATTGCCGGCGGCCGCCACCAGCAGAACGCCTTTCTTCTCAGCATAGGACACAATCTCCAATAAATACGTCGAATACACATTTAATCCGGAGGACAGCACGACAATGTCGGCCCCGTTATCGACCGCGTAACGAATGCCTTCGCCGAGATTCTCCTCCTCGCCTTGGCCGTCGCTTTCGATCGATTTGACAGGCATGATCCGGACGTTCGGCGCAATGCCGGCAATGCCTTGGCCGTTACCGGATACCGCCGCGATCACACCGGCCACGGCAGTGCCGTGACCGTTGTCGTCCTTCGGGGGTTTGGACGGATTCACAATGTTCTTGCCCGCAACGATTCTTTCTTTTAAATCCGGGTGCTCCAAATCGACGCCCGTATCGACCACCGCGACCGTTACAGGCTTAAGCGTCCGTCCGCGCAACCGTCCCCACGCCTCCGGGGCGTGAATTTGTTGCAAATAATGTTGTTTTTCATATAATGGGTCATTCACGGCTGCGGCTGCTTTCTCCGCCGCAACGGCCGGAACCGCCGGGCCGATCGTTATCATTGTAATGATTCCAACCGCCGCCGCCAACCCTGCCCAAAATTTATTCATAACCAACGCACCCTAATCTTCTTTGAGTCTTCAATCATCATATAACCAAACCTTCATCGAAGGTAGCCAGACAGGGGAGGTTTGGTTGCAACATTGATATGATGCAGCTCTGCATGAACATCATCATTTTCAATGTTATAAACACATTGTATATAATATTCGATAACTTTTTTTGAATCCCTTTAGGAAAAATACAACTGCCCGCCCTGAACGGCTTTTGGCCGCAAGGCAGGCAGTCTGAAGGAAACTTTCTTTAGCGATAAAAGAGATCCGTGCCGAACCGGAAAGCATCCTCGAGCATGCCGAGTACCGGACCCGGAAGCAAACCTAGAAGGACGCTTGCCGCCGCGGAAATCCATAACGTAACGCCGAGTGCGGCGGGAACGCGCACTTCCGCGCTTCCGTACCCGGGACGCATGAACATCTGGCGAATTAACCCGAAGTAGTAATAGAAGGAGAAGGCGCTCGTCACAATCATGATGATTGCGAGCCAGAACAGCTTCATCTGCAGTGCGCCGAACAGTATGAACAGCTTCCCGAAGAAGCCGCCCGTCACGGGAATTCCCGCCAGCGACAGCACCAAGATGACGACGGCGATCGCCGTCAGCGGAGCGCGGTGATACAAACCGGCGAAACCGCGAAGCTCGTCGTGGCCTTCCGCCATGCTGACGATCGACAACGCCGCGAAAGCGCCCAAATTCATGAACAAGTATGCGACTAAATAATACGCGAGTTCGGCGAAGCCGCTTGCGTGGAACACACCGAGGTGCGAGGCGACCGGAACGAGCATATACCCCGCATTGGCCACCCCGGACAACGCAAGCAGCCGCTTCGTGTTCATCTGGCGCAGCGCCATCGCGTTGCCGACGATCATCGCCGTTGCCGCCAGTACGGCGAAAGCAAAAAATACGTCCTCTTGAATCGGATATTGACCCGTTCCCGCGCCGGCGCCCCAATACACTGTGTACATAAGCCTGAACAACAGCGCAAATCCCGCCGCTTTGGATACGACGGCCAAGTACGCGGCAACCGGCGTCGCGGCGCCTTGATACACGTCGGGCGCCCATGTATGGAACGGCGCGGCGGCCACTTTAAATCCAAGACCCGCCAACAGCAAGAAGAAGCTTATATAGACAAGCGCGGCATTGCCTTCCGCCACGTTGCGCAGAGCGTCGTTGATTTGAAACAAGCTGGTGGAGCCGGACAAGCCGTAGAGGAACGACATCCCGTACAATACGAATGCGGATGAGATGCCTCCCATTACAATGTACTTGAACGCGCCTTCGACGGAGACGGAAATCTTCTTTCGAATGCCGACTAATATATAGGAAGTAATACTCAGTAATTCCAGGCCGACGAACAATGTGATCAAATCGGTCGAAGACGCCATTATCATCGCGCCGAGCGTAGCCGGGAGGAAGAAGTAATAGTACTCGCCTACGTCTTCGGTGCCTAACCGGTTCTTGCCTTCTCCCAGCCCGAGAAGCACCGTTAGTGCGGTGCCCGCCAAAAACACCAGCTTCATCACAACGGCGAAACCGTCGATCCTGTAAGCGCCGTTTAACAAATCAACCGGTTGATCCACGCCTGCTTGGAGCACCGCGAAGACGCCGGACACCGCCAGCGCTGCAATGACCAACCACCCTATCGGCGTTCGGCTCGCCGATCTCGGCAGCAGCAAATCGAGTACGGACAAAATAACCGCGGCGATCACCAGCGTCAGTTCGGGAGCCAGATAGCTTATATCTTCAACGCGCAAACGTTGCAGCTGATCCATCTTTTAACCCCCCACCTTCGCTTGAAGTCCTTGCAGCGCTTGTTCGAAGCCGTCGATCGTCGCGTGCAGCGGTTCGCTTAGCACCGCGGGATACACGCCGAGCAGCAAAATGAACGCAACAAGCGCGATCATTGGCAGCGCCTCGACCAAGCGAGCGTCTTTATAATGAAGCGCCTGGCCGCGAGCCTCCCCGTACGTAATCGCGAGAATCCCGCGAAGCACGTATACCGCCGCCAAAATGATGCCCAAGCATCCGACAGCCGTTATAACAGGCATTTCATTGAACAATCCCAGGAAAGCCAAAAACTCGCTGACGAAACCCGATAGTCCAGGCAGCCCTAACGACGCCATTCCCGCGACCATTAGAATACCGCTCATGAATGGCATCGGCTTGGCAAGCCCTCCGAGTTCATGCAGCTGCGTCGTGCCCGTCCGCTCGTACAAGCTGCCCACAAGCAGGAACATGAGAGCGGATATGAGGCCGTGCGACACCATTTGGAATACGGCGCCTTCCAGGCCGATCCCGTTCAACGCCGCCAATCCCAATAGAACGATGCCCATATGGCTGATTGAGGAATAAGCAAGCACCAGCTTGAAGTCTTTCTGCACGAAAGCGAGCGCCGCCCCGTACAAAATGTTCACCACACCGAGAATTGCCAGCAGAGTGGCCCACTCTTTCGATTCGGCAGGGAACAGAAGCACTCCGAACCGAAGCAATCCGTACGCGCCCATCTTTAGCAATATGCCGGAGTGGATCATGACGATCGATGGAGGCGCTTCGGTATGAACGCGGAGCATCCACGTGTGGAACGGAAATATCGGCAGCTTGATGCCGAATGCGATCAGCAGCAGGAAGAACAGAGCCGTTCGCTGGCCTTCCGTAAGATAGAACGGATTCGGAAAATCGGCTCCGAACATCGGTCCCGCGTTCGCGAACGACTGCGGATCGCTCATATTGTTAAATATGACGTCGTAGCTTCCGGAATACGTCAGCGTCACTCCCGTTTCCGTCTGGACAAACGTCATTCCCGCCGTAGCGACCAGCGTCAAGAAAGCGATAAGCATCAATGCCGAGCCGATACCGTTATAAACAAGGAAGTGATTTGCGGCCCGTTCCCGGTCGTGATATCCGTAAATGCCGATCAAGAAAAACATCGGAACGATCGTGATCTCGAAGAACAGGAAGAACAAAAACAGGTCGCGCGACATAAACACGCCGAACATGCCCGTTAAAAGAAGCAGGAACAAGATGAAATACGTCTTCCACCGCTTCTTAATGTGAACGGATGCAAGCGCCGCCATCGCGGCTACAAGCGCCGTCAAAAACACCATCGGCAGCGAAGCTCCGTCGGCAGCCAAAGAATAGTCGAACCGGAATCCATACCCTTCAAGGCCTTCCCCCTCGCGTTCCAACCATTCTTTGTTCAATGGAGCGTCGATCCATGTTACGTTCTCGACAAACTGAGTTTCGCCGCTGTTGAGATCGAAGCTTGCGTATAACCATCCGCACAGCAGCAGCGGGATTAATGTTGCGGCTACGCCGATCCACTTGATAAGGTTGCCCTTCTCCTTCGACACGAACAACAAGACAAGCACACCCAGCAACGGGGAGAAGGTAATAAGCGACAGTATCGGAAATCCATCCGGCATCTAGAAGAACCTCCTTCCCGCCAACAAGACGGCGAACAACACTAAGCCGAGCAATGTTACCAATCCGTACGTCTGCAGTTGTCCCGTCTGCAATTTAATGCCTGCCCGGCCGATGCCGACGGTTGCGGCTGTAAGCAGCTTCACAATGCCGTCCACCACATAAACATCGAACGCATGCAGTATGTGCCCGATCGCTTTGTACGGAGTAACGATAACCGCTTCATATATTTCATCGATATAATATTTGTTGCGAAGCACGCCGTGCCAGCCGCCGGCAGTTTCCCGATTTCCGGCTTGCCGGCCGCGGCCGAACACAACATATCCGAGCGCTATTCCCGCAAGAGCCGCCGCATTCGAGAGGAGAATAACGTTCCAATTCGCGTGCTCTTCGATCGTCTCCCCCCACAGCCAACCGGCGAGCCACGGTTCGCCCGGAAAGTTGACGAAGCCGGAGATTACGGCAAGAACGCCCAGTATGATCAGCGGCAAAGTCATGACGAGCGGAGATTCGTGCGCATGATCGTCCTCACTTGATTTCCCGAGAAATACTAGCACATACAATCGAGTCATATAGAACGCAGTGAAAAATGCCGCGATCAATCCGACCGCGAACAACAGCGGACGTCCGGCGTGCAGCGCTTCGGCCAAAATCGCATCCTTCGACCAGAAGCCAGCGAACGGGAACAGGCCGGCCAGCGCCAATGCGCCGATCGCGAATGTAACGGCCGTGATGCGCATCTTTCCGAACAAGCCGCCCATTTCCCGAATGTCTTGTTTGTGCACCGCATGGATTACGCTTCCTGCGCCAAGGAACAGCAGCGCCTTGAAGAAAGCGTGCGTGAACAGATGGAATATTCCGGCGGAATAACCCAAATCCGATCCGAAGCCCATCGACAGCATCATATATCCGAGCTGGGAAACGGTCGAATATGCGAGTATGCGTTTAATATCGTTCTGCGCGACGGCGATCGTCGCCGCAAACAGCGCGGTAAAAGCGCCGACGTAAGCTACGACCTCCAACGCGACCGGCGCGGCTTGGAAGATGTCGTAAGTGCGCGCCACCAAATATACGCCGGCCGCGACCATTGTCGCCGCGTGAATAAGCGCGGAAATCGGCGTCGGGCCTTCCATTGCGTCCGGCAGCCACGTGTGCAGCGGAAATTGTCCCGATTTTCCGACGGCGCCGATGAAGATGAGAATGGCGATCAACGCCGCCAGCCCCTCATTGATCTCGCCGCCTTCGAACGCGTTATGTATGGATGTGAAATCGAGCGCATTGCCCGGCATCGCCCAGAATAACAGCAAAATGGCGATGAAGAGGCCGACGTCGCCGATCCGCGTAACGATAAAGGCCTTCTTGGCGGCCGCTTTCGCTTCCGGTTTGAAGTACCAAAAGCCGATCAGCAGGAACGAACAAACCCCGACCAGCTCCCAAAAAATGTACAGCATCACGATATTGGACGAGATGACAAGTCCGAGCATCGAGAATGTGAATAGCGACACATAAGCGAAGAACGTTGATATCCGGTCGTCATCGCTCATATATCCGATCGAATACAGGTTGACCAAGAAACTTACCAAGGTCACAATGACGAGCATTAGAGCGTTCAGGTTCGTAATCTCGTACCCCATATGCAGCGTAATGCCGGCAATGTCGAGCCATTTCCACTCTTCCCATGTACGGGCCGCGGCCGCGCCGTCAAGACGCTCCATAAATATGAGGGCCGCGAACACGAACGAGAGGAACGCCGCCGCGGTTCCGATCCATGCGCCTGTTTTCTTCGCGCCCCGGCCCATAGCGGTCAGGATAAGGAAGCTAAGGAGCGGAAAGAGCGGAATCAACCATGCGTGTTGCGAATATGTGTAATCCATCGGTGTTCCCCCTCCTAATGCTTTAACTCATCCATATCCGTCACTTCGCTCGTGCCCCGCTTGCGGAACAGCGCGATCAGGATCGCGATGCCGACAGCCGCTTCGGCGGCCGCCACCGTAATGTTAAACAGCGAAAAGATTTGTCCGTTCAACGACGGATTGATTCCGTACTTTGCGAATGCCACCAAATTCAAATTAACCGCGTTGAGCATAAGTTCTATCGACAGGAGCACGATGACCGCGTTTCGCTTCGTCAACGCGCCGTACAAACCGATGCAGAACAAAATCGCCGCCAGCGTCAGATAGGATGAAGCAAGGTTAACGGTCATTCTTCTTCCTCCCTTCGGGCAAGAGCGATCGCTCCGATGAACGCAACCGTGAGCAGGACGGAGACCAGCTCGAACGGGATGACGCGTTCGGTAAACAACAGCAGGCCGATTTCCCGCGTATTGTCTTCTCCCGGATTCAACACGCCGTTCGGGGTAAGGTCCGCATTCTGGATCGCGTAGAACAACATCCCGAACAACGCCAGACATCCGAGCGCCGTTATCGATTCGTGGGCGATTCGCGGTGCCTGCCTCTCTTCATCCGTATGCTTTGTCAGCATAATTCCAAAGATCATCAAGATCGAAATCGCGCCCGCGTAAATCAAGATTTGTACGAAAGCGACGAATTCGGCTTCAAGCAGCACGTATAATCCGCCGAGGCTCAAGAAAGTAAAAGCCAACGAAACGACCATATGTACGACCTTGGTGAAGGAGATCATAAAGATCGCTCCACCAATGATCAATAATGCGAATATGAAGAAGGCGACCAATTCGCCTGTCAGAAACGGCATCTCAATTGGCTCCTCCTTTGGCGGCAGGCGTCAAGTTTTTGCTGTTCTCGCTGCGGACGTTCGTATTGTTCTCATTGAGCCACTTCATATTTTTGAACAAATCGTCTCGGCTGTACGTCGCAAGCTCGAAATTGTTCGTCATGACGATCGCTTCGGTCGGGCATACTTCCGTGCACAAATCGCATAGAATGCAAATCTCGAAGTTGATGTCGTACGTGTCGATGACCTTCCCTTTCTTCTCCGGATCCGGATTCGGTTTGCCCGTCAGCGTGATGCATTCCGTCGGGCAAACCCGCGCGCATTGGTTGCACACGATACATTTGTCCGGGTCGAAATGCTGCACGCCGCGAAACCGGTCGGGCATCGCCATCGGCACATCGGGATACGCATAGGTGATTTTTTCTTTGGTCATGCTCTTGAGAGTGACTCCTAATCCTTTGGCCAACCCTTTCATCGTCTCACCCCTCCAATCCCATTTTTTTTGTTAAAACAGTTCTTTAAACAATGCAGTCAAGAAAATG
This sequence comes from Paenibacillus alkalitolerans, assembly GCF_016482785.1. Lineage (GTDB taxonomy): Bacteria > Bacillota > Bacilli > Paenibacillales > YIM-B00363 > Paenibacillus_AE > Paenibacillus_AE alkalitolerans. The sequence continues at coordinate 258,858 of NZ_JAEMXM010000007.1, forward strand.
TTCACGAGCGCGATCGGAAGCAAATATTTCCAAGCGAGCCCCATGAGCTGGTCGACGCGGATACGCGGCATCGTGGCGCGCAGCCAGAACAAGAAGAATACTACTAAAGAGAACTTTAGCAAAAACCATACGATGGCGAGTCCGGGCAGCGCTTGATCCAACCACGGAATCGGCGCATGCCAACCACCAAGAAAGAGAACAGTCGTCAATGCCGCGATTGCGAACACATACACATACTCTGCCAGCATGAAGAATGCGAAGCGAAAGCCGCTGTACTCTACGTGATATCCGGCGACGAGCTCGGACTCCGCTTCCGGAAGGTCGAACGGCGTGCGGTTCAACTCAGACACGGCAGCGATGATGAATACGCCGAAGCCGATAATTTGCGGCACGATATTCCAAGTGAAAAATCCTCCGGCTTGGCCCTCGACGATATCCTTCAAGCTTAAGCTGCCGGTGAGCATGATGACGCCGGTGACCGACAATATAAGCGGGACTTCGTAAGAAATCATCTGCGCCGCCGAACGCATGCCCCCAAGCAGGGAGTATTTGTTGTTGGACGCCCATCCGCCGAGCACGATGCCCAATGTGGATATGCTGGACAAAGCCGCGTAATAAAGCAAGCCGACGTTTAAATCCGCCGCGTACAAGTTACCGGTATACGGTAATGTTACTATGACCGCGAACGACGGAACGAATGCAATGACCGGCGCGAGAATAAACAATGTACGGTCCGCTCTCGCGGGAATTGTATCTTCTTTAAGCAGCAGCTTCAATACGTCCGCGACGGATTGCAGCAATCCGAACGGCCCGACGCGATTCGGACCGATCCGAAACTGCATCCAGCCGATAACCTTCCGTTCGAAATAAATGGCGTACGTGACGAAGCCAAGAACGACCGACAGCGTAAGCACGCCGACCGCCAGCATGATGAAAAACCCGGTCCAAGTGAGCGGGTTTTCAAATAAAGTTTGCATTAGGCGTCAACCTCCCCGACAACGATGTCAATGCCGCCCAAGATCGTAATCAAGTTCGTCATCGTTTCGCCGACAAGCAGCTTCGGCAGTATTTGCAGGTTGACGAATGACGGACGGCGGAATTTGAGCCGGAACGGTTTGTCTTTTCCCTTGGAGACGATGTAGCACCCGATTTCGCCGCGAGGCGATTCGATAGCCGCATATGTTTCTCCTTCCGGCGGCCGGATGACGCGCGGCACCTTTCCCATAACCGGCCCGTCTTCCGGGAATTGTTCCACGGCTTGCTCAAGGATGCGCAAGCTTTGCTTGATTTCTTCGATGCGCACGAGATAACGGTCGTAGCAATCGCCGTTCCTTCCGACCGGAACGTCGAATTCGAATCGGTCGTATAAGCTGTACGGCTGCTCTTTGCGGATGTCCCAGTTTACGCCGGTGCAGCGCAAATTCGCGCCGCTGAGCCCATAATCGATTGCCGTCTGAGCGTCGTATTTGCCCACTCCCTTGATTCTTGCAAGGAATATTTCGTTGCCGCCGACAAGCCGGTCGTATTCTTCGAGTTTTTCTCTCATATATGGAATGAAATCGCGCACTTTCTCAATCCAGCCTTCCGGCGCATCCCACTTCACTCCGCCGACGCGCATGTAGAAATACGTCAGGCGTGCGCCGCAAAGCTCGTTAAACAGATTGATGATAATTTCGCGGTCCCGGAACGCATATAAGAACGGGCTCATCGCTCCGATATCGAGCAAATACGTGCCCCACCAGACAAGGTGGGAAGCGACGCGCTGAAGCTCCATGACGATAAGCCTTAGAAATTCCGCGCGTTCAGGCACTTCCAGGTCCATTAATTTCTCCACCGCATGGCAGAGCACATAGTTGTTCGTCATCGCGGACACGTAGTCCATTCGATCCGTATACGGGATGATTTGCGTATATGTCAAGTTTTCCGCAAGCTTCTCCGTGCCGCGGTGCAGGTAACCCATGACAGGGGTCGCCTCTTTGATCACTTCGCCGTCCAGCTTTACCACGATACGAAACACGCCGTGCGTGCTCGGATGCTGAGGACCGACGTTCAGTAACAATTCTTCCGTTCTCAATGCCATGTCGGCTCACACCTCCGGATCGATCGGCTCGTAGTCTTTGCGCAGTGGGTAGCCTTCCCAGTCGTCGGTCATCATGATTCGGCGCAGATCGGGGTGTCCCGGGAAATCAATGCCAAGCAGGTCGTACGCTTCGCGTTCATTCCAATTCGCCGTCGCAAATAACGGCGTAACGGACGGAACCGACGCATTGTCCCGATCCGTCTTCACCTTTACGCACAGCTCATGTTTGTTTGTCATATTGATGAAGTGGTATACGACTTCCAAATGCGACTCCTGATCTACTCCCGATAAGTTCCGCAAGTAATTCATGCTCAACTCGGGATGGCTTTTCAACACTTCGGCGGTCTTCAACCAGTGTTCATTGCGTACGGTTAATGTCGGCATGTCGTTGCTCTTCTCGTTGATGCTCGATTCTTCAACGGCATCGGCCGCCACCGCTTCCCGAATAATCGCAGCTGCGCGGTCGAGCTGCGGCTGATTAGGAGAAGGCTCCTTCGGTTTTGCTTCTTCAGCCGCTTCCGCTTTGCCGGCCGCCTTCCGGGGAGCTGCCGCCGCTTCCCCCGCGTCCTCGCCTTTCGCGGCCGCACGCGCCGCGCGCGCTTCCGCCGCACGCTTCAAGCGAGCTTCCCGCTCTTCGTCGCTGACCGGCGCTTTCGGATTCGTGTTTGCCGAACCTATTTCCACGCCGTCTTTCTTGCCTTCGGCTGCGGCTTCCGCATCCCGCCGTTGTTCCGCGGCAAGCGCTTCCGCCGTATCGCCGCCCGGCTGCTGCTTCTCAATGGTTAGTTTTACGGTTTCCTCCGTAGGCGTAGCTTTGCCGTCTTCCAGCTTCACCTTATCGCCGGGCGCATTCTCCAGCACGCGGCCGTCTTTATCCGGCTCAGGCGTAAACTCGGCGACATCCTTCTCGTTCACAGGGACGGATACGTCGTAGCTTTCGGGCATTTTCTTCGGCTCGCCGGCCCCGCCGCTTTCCTTCGCCAACTCGTCTGCGGCTTTCTCGACCGGTGTTTCAGGCGCCTTGTTGTCGTCCGCTTTCGGTTCGTTTTGCACTGACGGTTTCTTCGCGTCCCTTTTTACATTGTCGTCGGTCACCGGTCGGTCACCCGCTTCCCGGTCTTAGCTTCGTAGCGGATTTTCTCTTGTAGCTTGTTAATCCCATAAATAAGTGCGGCCGGATTGGGAGGGCATCCAGGGATGTATACGTCCACCGGCACGATTTGATCCACGCCTTTCACGACGGAGTACGATTTCACGTACGGTCCGCCGGCGGTGGCGCACGATCCCATCGCAATGACCCACTTCGGCTCCGGCATCTGATCATATAATTTGCGCAATAACGGGCCCATCTTCTTCGTTACCGTGCCGGCGACGATCATGACGTCGGACTGGCGCGGCGACGTGCGGAAAATAACCCCGAAACGGTCAAGGTCGTAATGCGAAGCGCCCGTGCCCATCATCTCGATGGCGCAGCAAGCCAAGCCGAAGGTGAGCGGCCACAGGGAGTTGCTCCGGGCCCATGCTTTCAACTGTTCCAATGTCGTCATGAACACGTTGCGCTGCATTTCCTCGTGTTCTTCGGGTGTGATTTTCGCTAAATCGAGGTCCATTTCAACACCTTCTTCTTCCATGCATATATGAGGCCGATCACAAGGAGCGTGACAAATATCAACATTTCAACAACCGCGAACAGACCGAGTTGGTCGTACGCGACCGCCCACGGGTACAGGAATACGGCTTCCACGTCAAAGATAACGAACATGAGCGCGAACAGATAGTAACGGATGTTGAACCGCACCTGGCCTGTTCCGACCGGCTCGTTGCCGCTCTCGTACGTTGTCTGCTTCTCCGGTGTCGGCTTATGCGGGCGCAGCAATCGTCCGAGCGTCAGCGCGGCGACCGGAAGGAAGATGCCTAGCGCGATAAAGATCGCCACCAGCACGTAGTTGTTCATGTAATGTTGCAAGGTTCCAGTCCTCCTGTCTTAGGCAAAGCATTGATATTGAAGAGAAGCTTCCGCTGCACGTGGTCTGGCTTCTCTGCTTGGCTACAAATAAGCTTCTCTTTAGAGATCAATATTGTTTCACTTCTTGAAATGACTCCGTTGATCTCGCAAGAGAAGCTTCCTCTGCACGTGGTCTGGCTTCTCTGCTTGGCTACAAATAAGCTTCTCTTTAGAGATCAATATTGTTTCACTTCTTGAAATGACTCCGTTGATCTCGCAAGAGAAGCTTCCTCTGCACGTGGTCTGGCTTCTCTGCTTGGCTACAAATAAGCTTCTCTTTAGAGATCAATATTGTTTCACTTCTTGAAATGACTCCGTTGATCTCGCAAGAGAAGCTTCCTCTGCACGTGGTCTGGCTTCTCTGCTTGGCTACAAATAAGCTTCTCTTATAGAAAACGCAATCTTTACCTATAAAACGTTACCATTATAACAAAAACTTCCCCCGGCGTATATGCAAAGTAGTTTTTGTTGCGAATTCTATTATTGGACGCAAACTCAAAGTGAACAACCCCAAATATTTTAACAAAAAACTGCGCAATAAGTAAATTTAACCGTAATATTAGTATGTGCAAAAACCAATGATGCAATTGGGTATAGACGAAATAAAGAACCGTCCCGGCAACATTTCCGGAACGGTTTTTTATTCAAACGCGAAACTGCTTGTAACGGTGAAAACTGTCCATAATATCGTACCGTTGTCGGCGAACGCGGCAAGGCATTGCCATCGTGGCATTAGAAATGTTCGAGCACCAACTTGCCGATCATGTCTCCGGCCAGCAACCGCTCGTGCGCGAAACGAAGATTGGCAGCGTTAATAGGTTCGAGGCGCTCCGTCAGCGTCGTTCTCACAAGCCCGGCATCGACGAGTTTCCGCGATTCTCGTGCTCCCGGGGGCTGATTCCAAGCCGGTCACGGATAAAGGGAGAGTGCGATAGAAACCGACAGCCTTCATCGAGGTCCCTCCCAAAGTGGAATACTCGCTGACCGAGTTCGGCAGAACGCTGCAGCCCCTTATTTTGTGGGGACAGACCTATAAACACAGGCTAGACGAAGCGAGGGCGCTGCCGTTTTTATCCGCCTCCTGTTTCACTTCGGCACAACGTGGTTCATCTGTGAACCACCGTGTTTCATTGTGGAACAAGCGCTGCCGTTCATCCGCCTCCTGTTTCACTTCGGCACAACGTGGTTTATCTGTGAACCACCGTGTTTCATTGTGGAACAAGCGCTGCC
>NZ_JAEMXM010000070.1 GCF_016482785.1 Paenibacillus alkalitolerans
CGAAAGCAAAACTCGTCCCAATACGCTTGCAAATAAGTGACGCCAATTCCGTGGAACGTACGGTCGATCCATCTCTTGGCATCTTGAAAGATGCGGGGCAGCGGCGTCCAATGAAAGCTGGTTCGCTTCAGCAATCGCACGTCAAAGGTGCCGGGTTGCACGTGCTGCTTCATGAATGCAACTTCTCCCGAATGGCGCAGCGACTTACCGTCCATGTGCTCAACGGCAATGACCTTCAGTTTCACGTATGCAGGTTCTCCACCCGCTTGGAAAGAAGCGCTCACCATCACCGGATGTTCTTTCGGATGGCGGTAATACGGCTGAAGCGTTCTTTTCCCATAAATACCAACCCCGACACGAACCTTGCCCGTGAGCGGTTGCTTTGTATCCTTCTCGCTGACGGCCTGTCGGATCAAGTGGAGCATCCGCCACGCTGTCTTATATGTAACGGAGATAAGCTTGGAGAGATGAACGGCGTTCACGCCTTCCGGTTGCGAAAAAAGTTGAAAGGCGATACGCCATTTATACAACGGAGTGCGGCTTCTTTCCATGACTGTACCAGCGGTCAGAGTAGTCTGGTGTCCGCAATGATGGCACTGGTAAAGAGGGAGTCTGCGGGTGTGAATCGTATAGTAGCGGGAGTGCCCGCACCGCGGGCAACGAAAGCCGTTCGGCCACTTCATAGAGAAAAAATAACCGATACAATCTTCTTCCGAAAAAA
>NZ_JAEMXM010000071.1 GCF_016482785.1 Paenibacillus alkalitolerans
TTTCAAGCACTCTACTAGCTAGCTTCTAGTAAATCCCTCTAAACTCCCAAGGAAAAGAGGCATCAATGGCTTCCTCCATCGTCTCATCCGCGGCTGTTGCCTCTGTGAACAGGGCCTCCCCTGCTCAAGCTAGCATGGTAGCACCCTTCACTGGCCTGAAATCCGGCGCCGCCTTCCCCATCACTCGCAAGAACAACGACATCACCACTCTGGCCAGCAATGGTGGAAGAGTTCAGTGCATGAAGGTGTGGCCACCACTTGGATTGAAGAAGTTCGAGACTCTGTCTTACCTGCCTGATCTTGATCAAACCNCGACATCACCACTCTGGCCAGCAATGGTGGAAGAGTTCAGTGCATGAAGGTGTGGCCACCACTTGGATTGAAGAAGTTCGAGACTCTGTCTTACCTGCCTGATCTTGATCAAACCCAATTGGCGAAAGAAGTAGAGTACCTTCTCAGGAAGGGATGGGTTCCCTGCCTTGAATTCGACGTGCATGACGGATTCGTGTACCGTGAGAACCACAGGTCACCAGGATACTACGATGGACGCTACTGGACCATGTGGAAGTTGCCCATGTTTGGTTGCACCGATGCGGCTCAGGTGATTCAGGAGATTGAGGAGGCCAAGAAGCACTACCCCGACGCATTCATCAGGGTTATTGGCTTTGACAACGTCCGTCAAGTCCAGTGCATCAGTTTCATTGTCTACAAGCCCCCT
>NZ_JAEMXM010000072.1 GCF_016482785.1 Paenibacillus alkalitolerans
TGACCGATGCGTCAAGGTACAAATCTGGCTTCGGCCATCAGTGTATGCAGGGACATTTTCGCTTCGCGGAAAGTCCGATCTCGTTGTCAGTTTTGAGGGTGCAAGCATATTTCGCTTCGCGAAAATGCGATACCCTTCAAAAAAATGGTTAAGGTACTTTGAGGTACTTATTCGGTCTCCATGGTCGAGATATACCGCCTGTAAGGGATATTGAAGTACTTATTTGCCGCGTTTTTTCCTTCTATGAGGGGAAACGGGTGGAAATAAGTACTCGAAAGTCGCTTATATGTGCGGATGATCGATTGGCTGCAGGCAAATAAGTACTCGAGAATCCCTTAATCGAATCGCTTGGCATATGCCGGAACGATTGGCAGCACTTGCTGTTGAATCGGTGACCGGGACTGTGCTAAGATGATCTACCGGTTTGGTGGTAATGGCGGAAGGGAACCACGCGTNCCGCCAAGCCGGCCATCTAGCGATGGCAAAGTGAATAACTGGGGCCTTTAGCTCAGCTGGTTAGAGCGCACCCCTGATAAGGGTGAGGTCGGTGGTTCGAGTCCACTAAGGCCCACCATTTCCATTTGTATACGGGCCCATAGCTCAGCTGGGAGAGCGCCTGCCTTGCAAGCAGGAGGTCAGCGGTTCGATCCCGCTTGGGTCCACCATGA
>NZ_JAEMXM010000073.1 GCF_016482785.1 Paenibacillus alkalitolerans
GACCGAGGGCCTTGAGGCCCGAAGCGTGAATGTGGTGTTATCCGAAGGTGCTTTGAGTTACCCTCAAAAAATGCTTTTAAAAAGTCTTGTTATAATGTTTCACAATGAATTCATCAATTATCTTTTTGTGGCTCTTTACAATCTGGTCGGGCAATTGACTTGGGTAAAAATATTCAAACGTAATTGCTTCTCTCTGGTCGACCTCTAATTCACCATTTATTTCATTAGTAAAAAACGCAGTGGTTACAACATAAAATTCATCTCCGTTGGCAGCCCTGATAAAGTTACCTGATCCGGAATAAATGTTTATCAGATGTAAATTTCCTGCTTTCAGGTTGGTCTCCTCATATAATTCTCTTCTTGCCGTATCTTCTACTGATTCTCCTAGTTCCATTAAACCACCTGGAATACCCCATGATCCGTGTGGATGTTTCCTCTGTTGCATTAATATTCTTCCAAAATCATCCACCACAACTACAACTGCTCCAACGAATATTAATGGTCTTGGGCCAACTATGGCTCTAAGTTCTTCTACGTACCCCAAATTCATCACCCACATTAATGAGTCTCTTGGTTTATTGTCTTTTTAATAAATCACTTCGCACTTTCGGATAACGTC
>NZ_JAEMXM010000074.1 GCF_016482785.1 Paenibacillus alkalitolerans
ACCCCCTCAAGATGGTGTGTCTGCCGTTCCACCACGACCGCATATTCAGATGAAGAAACAAGAGTGAGCCATGAAGGACTCGAACCTTCGACACCCTGATTAAAAGTCAGGTGCTCTACCGACTGAGCTAATGGCTCATAAAATATGACCCGTAGGGGATTCGAACCCCTGTTACCTCCGTGAAAGGGAGGTGTCTTAACCCCTTGACCAACGGGCCATGCAGAAGTCGTCCGTTTTTGGCGACAAGTGTCATTATAACAGCTGGGTATTCGGATTGCAACAACATTTTTACTTGAAAATACTGACGTTTGCGCGCCGGCTGACGCATAGTTTGACTCATTATCAGGCTGACGATTAATTGTTGACACNATGCAGAAGTCGTCCGTTTTTGGCGACAAGTGTCATTATAACAGCTGGGTATTCGGATTGCAACAACATTTTTACTTGAAAATACTGACGTTTGCGCGCCGGCTGACGCATAGTTTGACTCATTATCAGGCTGACGATTAATTGTTGACACGAACTTGCAGCCGAAATTTTTCGCTTACGCGCATGTATCCGGCACTTTTGGCCCGCTGCACCCTCCTAACCGGAGAAACTCCGGTTACAGCGTCC
>NZ_JAEMXM010000075.1 GCF_016482785.1 Paenibacillus alkalitolerans
CGTGAATGCATTGTTATCAGATGTCAGCGACCTCTTTGAAATACCCACATGATGAAATTTTCTGTCTTGTCTTTAATTCATTTCGTTTCTTTAAGTAACTTATTCATACTAAAACCGAAAGAAAATAAGCAAACAGATAATAATATCCCTAGATATAAAAATGCATTATTATTTATACTGAAGGATTCTAACAACCCGAAACTGCCCTTTGATTTTTGAATAAATTCCAAAAATAGATTATGTGTAAATATCGAAAATAATATGAAAAGGCTCCCACTTCCCATCGAAACAATTACTAAATCTTTAGTCATCAATTCTTTTAACTTCTTGTAGCTCAAATGCGGAATCAAAACTATCACAAATACAGCGACCTTAAAGTAATAAATAAAGGCTCCATAATGATGGCTTCCAGGAAGTGTATCATTCATAATAATCACGCCAACGATATATGAGAGTATAGCGATTATCACATTAGTAATAAAACCTATAGTAAGTATTATGGTTAAATTCTTCCTAATTCGTTGCATAGCCATTTCTCCTTGGTTATGACAAGATCTGTTTCGCTGATTTCTGATAAC
>NZ_JAEMXM010000076.1 GCF_016482785.1 Paenibacillus alkalitolerans
GGGAGATTGTGTGCCGATTATGGGGAATTTTCAAGTGCCGTTATTGGGGATTTTACCACTGCCGCTCACATATCGAACAGACAGCAGATAAGGTAAGGACAGCAATAGAAAATTGGGATGTAAGATTATTCGAAGATGCCAGCAACATCAGCTAACATTGTGTTCACGCATCGGCGGTCAAGCCGCCTCGGTCCCGGAAGAAAAGTCGAAGAAGCGATTGCCGGGACACACCCTCACCACCTAACCGCATNACATCAGCTAACATTGTGTTCACGCATCGGCGGTCAAGCCGCCTCGGTCCCGGAAGAAAAGTCGAAGAAGCGATTGCCGGGACACACCCTCACCACCTAACCGCATGCGGCCGGTCCTTCAGACCTTAAGGTGGTGGGCGTCGTGAACACGAAAACGTTAGGCGATATTTCCGAAAACCACTGTTATGCGAAATGTTTTTTGCTTTTATTCTATAGACTAATCATTATGACGTGACCTTTTTATATGGCGAGATTTCGTACG
>NZ_JAEMXM010000077.1 GCF_016482785.1 Paenibacillus alkalitolerans
ACTTAATATTTCTGTATGCTCTTTTACCCTCAATAATTGGACTTGCTGTGGGTATTGAACAGCTTTATAGGGAATATAGGAAGTTAGGGAGATGGAAATTTAGAGGTAACCGATTTGTTTTTTTGGTCGTTCCTTCATTGTATATCAGCCTTTATTATTTCGTTCCACGATGGCTAGACATTTTAACGCCCGTATTTGGAGGTCTCATTTATAACTCTAGATATACAAGTGTAATTTCAAGTATCTTATTTGGATATTTTCTAATTACATGTTTCGAGAAGGAAGAGGAAAAGAATTTTGAAAGTAAACTCGGGGAAGTGGACTCCTTCAGATAACACAGCATTCACGCAGCGGGCCGGCATCCGCCGTCCCTTGGTCCGCATGAAGCATTTTCGAGGATGCGGATTCAGGCGGACAACCCCGCACTGGCTAAGATAGGAGCTATCTAAGCCAGTGGGGGTTCGTGAATGCGAGAGACGTTA
>NZ_JAEMXM010000078.1 GCF_016482785.1 Paenibacillus alkalitolerans
GTCCCCTTTTGCACTATTTCGAGGTATATGGGATTTTACGTGCTGGGAAGTAGAAGGGCAGATGAAAAGCATCGATTTTTGAAGTCTTGATTTTTTTGGGCAGAACCCAATAATCATACTTGAGTAGATTTTGTTTGGGTAAACCTAGGGAGTTAGAATAAGATTCGGGATATATGGGTCATTATGCGTGCTGTGATTCAATTAGGCAGATGAAAAGCAATAAAGAAGAAAAGAAATGATATTTGAAAGTCATTCGAAGAAGTCGGAAACATCGCCTAACACCGCATTCACGCATCGGATCGGCTCCGCCGATCCTCGGTCCCCGAGAGGCATTTCGAGGAAGTGAATTCAGGGGACACACCCGCACCACCTAACCGCATCGCGGCCGTTCCCTTCGGTCACTTAAGGTGGTGGGGCGTCGTGAATGCACAAACGTTATC
>NZ_JAEMXM010000008.1:0-78807 GCF_016482785.1 Paenibacillus alkalitolerans
AAACATCCGAACTCGTTGTTCAGTTTTCAAGGAACAAGCTGTTTTTATAACCGTCGTCGTTTTAGCGGCGACTTTTATATACTAACACACACGGGCGCTTTACGCAATACTTAATTCCTTGCCAATTTGTGTTAGCTGCCGGCTCTCGAAGCGGCGAAATCTAATCTACCATGCTTCAACCCCCGCCGTCAACTCTAAATTATGGATCGCAAACAAAAAAACCTGCCGGTAATCCCGGCAGGTTCAAGCTGCTTCTTTAATTCGATATGACTTCTTGGATAAAGTAACTGCGTTCCTGCGCCAAATTGATGATTTTACCGTTCACGCTTACCATCGGCCGGGTCGGATTGTTCCGGTCGGTAAACACGATTTCGCCGATCGCGTTATCGTTAAGACGAACGACCGTACCGTTATGGAACTCCGTTACCTTATTGATAAACGTTTGAACGATACCCGGATCCAGCTTGCCGAACGCTTCTTTCATCAATTGCTCCAACACCAGATAGGGAGAGGAGGCTTTCTTATATTCGCGGTGTGTTGTCATCGCGTGGAACATGTCGGTTACGGCGATCGTTTTCGCATAGAAGTGTATCTTGTCGCCTTTCACGCCCAGCGGATATCCGGTTCCGTCCTCGCGTTCATGATGCTGAAGGCAGCACAACTTGACCCCGTCGTTCAATCCCGCAACATTCTTTAATATGTTGTACCCGATAATCGTATGTTTTTTTAATTCCTCATATTCATTGTTTGTTAAACGGTTGGGCTTGAGTAAAATGTCGTCGTCAATGCGGACATTCCCGACATCGTGCAGAAGCCCCGCCAAGGCGACAGGAATCCAATCTTTCTGGGGGTATCCGCACCAACGTGCCAACTGATAAGACGACAGTGCCACCATAATGCTGTTATGGATCAAATAATCCTGTATTCCGGACCGGCGGGGGGTAAAAGTGAGCAGGTTGTAAAAATGGATTTGCGATAACAACTGTTCCAATTGGTTCCTCATATCCAAAATCGGAAGCGCGCCGCCAGTTGCGGCCAAGGCAAACAAACGCTTCAACACTCTATACATGCCGTCGTATTCTTTATAGAAAGAAAGCAAATCGTCATTCGTCTCAACTTCGGAGTTGGAATCTCCGGAGGGCTCAGGCTCTATTTCAGCGTTTTTTACCTCAATGACGACGTAACGCACCATAAAAGCACGCAAGATTTCCACATCTCTAGGAGAAAGGACCCGGCCCTTTTCCAATAATAAACCGCCAAGCGCCGTATGTACCTCCTCAATTAAGCGTTCACCTGATTTCAACATGGAAACCGCTACTGTCGCCATTATGGAAACCTCACCTTTTAATTCGACTATGCTTTAATTTTAAAACAAAAAGGATTGGCGTTAAAGACCAATCCTTTAAAGTTTTTATTCGTTTTCCTCTCCGGCCGTTTCGCTCATATCGTGATCGTCTTCCGGATGCTCGGTTTCTTCTTCGCCGCGCTCGACTCTCGTCACGGTCGCTACTTCGTCGTCGTCGCGAATATGAATGAGTCTTACACCCTGAGTATTTCGGCCCATTGTGGAGATACCCTCCATGCTGGTCCGAATGACTGTGCCTAAAGCGGTGATGATCATCAAATCCTGATTTTCCCGGACGACTTTCAAACCGACCACGTGACCGTTTTTAGGCGTAAGATTCAGCGTCTTAATGCCTTTACCGCCGCGGGATTGAATGCGGTATTCGGACATCGGCGTCCGTTTGCCGTATCCTTTGGACGTGACGATAAGCACATCGTCATGTTCTTCGACGATGTCCATATCGATGACTTCGTCGCCCTGCGACAATTGGATGCCTTTGACTCCCGTCGCGGCACGGCCCATGGAACGGACCTCTTCCTCGGGGAAACGGATGGACATGCCTTGTTTAGACCCCATGACGATCTGTCTCTTGCCGTCTGTCATCCGAACTCCGATCAGTTCGTCATCGTCTCGCAGAAGCAAAGCGATTATGCCGACCTTCCGAATGTTGCCGAATTCGTCGAGCGGCGTCTTCTTCACGATACCGTGTTTCGTCGCAAAGAACAAATACTTGTCCGGTTCGGCGACGTCGCGGATCGGTATTACGGCACTGATTCGCTCGCCTTGCTCGATCTGTATCAGATTGATGACCGGCGTGCCTCGAGCGGTTCGTCCCAATTCCGGCACTTCGTACGCCTTGATTCGATACGCTTTCCCTTTGTTTGTAACAAACAACAAGTAATTATGAGTATTCGTTACAAACAGGTGCTCGACGAAATCGCTCTCTTTCGTCTCCATTCCGATTACGCCCCGGCCGCCGCGCTTCTGGCTGCGGTACGTCGCTACCGGAATCCGCTTGATGTAGCCGGTGTGGGAAATCGTGATGAGCACTTCGCCTTGCGGAATCAAATCTTCGTCCAGGATCGCTTCTTCTCCGATCGTGATCTCGGTGCGGCGCTCGTCGCCGAATTTTTCCTTGATCTCCGTCAACTCTTCGCTGATGATGTTCAGCACAAGCTGCTCGTCGGCAAGGATCGCTTCGTATTCCGCAATTTTCTGCAGCAATTCCGTATATTCGTTCTCGATTTTTTCCCGCTCCAAGCCCGTCAGGCGCTGCAGACGCATGTCAAGAATCGCTTGCGCCTGTTCTTCGGAAAGAGAGAAGCGGCTGATCAAGCCTTCGCGGGCTTCTTCCGTGGTGCGGGACGCGCGGATCAATGCGATAACGGCGTCAAGATGATCGAGCGCGATTCGCAAACCTTCCAGGATGTGAGCTCGCGCGCGCGCTTTCTTCAAATCGTACTCGGTGCGCCGGCGAATAACCTCGATCTGGTGCTGCAAATAATGATAAAGAATGTCGCGCAAATTGAGCACTTTCGGTTCGCCGTTGACAAGCGCCAGCATGTTAATACCGAAATTCAGCTGCATCGACGTTTGTTTGTATAAATTGTTCAATACGATGCTCGGGTTGACGTCTCTGCGAAGCTCGATCACGATTCGCATACCGTTACGGTCGGATTCATCGCGCAAATCGGTAATGCCGTCAATCTTCTTCTCGCGGACAAGCTCGGCGATCTTCTCGATCAATCTCGCCTTGATGACTTGGTAGGGAAGCTCGGTAACGATAATGCGCGCTTTCCCGTTATTTTCTTCAATCTCGGCTCTTGCCCGCATCGTTACGGAGCCGCGTCCGGTCGCGTAAGCCTGTTTGATGCCTTCGCGCCCAAGAATAAACCCGGCGGTAGGGAAGTCCGGGCCTTTCACAACCGACATCAACTCCAGCGGAGTTACGTCCGGGTTGCGAATGAGCATCAACGTTCCTTCGATCACTTCCCTAAGGTTATGCGGGGGAATGTTCGTGGCCATCCCTACGGCGATCCCGGAAATGCCGTTCACAAGCAAGTTCGGGAATCGGGCGGGGAGGACGGACGGCTCGTGCTCTTCTCCGTCATAGTTCGGTACGAAATCGATCGTCTCTTTGTTGATGTCGCGAAGAAGCTCCATCGCGATTTTCGACAGTCTGGCTTCCGTATAACGCATGGCGGCAGCCGCGTCGCCGTCGATGGAGCCGAAGTTGCCGTGTCCGTCGACAAGCATGTAACGCAGCGAAAAGTCTTGTGCCATACGAACCATCGTTTCATACACCGCAGAGTCGCCGTGCGGATGGTATTTACCGATGACTTCGCCGACGATACGGGCGGATTTCTTGTAAGGCTTGTCCGGGGCCATCCCGAGCTCGGACATGGCGAACAGTATTCTTCTATGCACGGGCTTAAGCCCGTCTCTTACGTCAGGCAGGGCACGGCTCACGATAATGCTCATCGCATAACCCATGAACGATTCTCGCATTTCGGTGCCTATGTCCCGATCTTGTATTTGTTGTAGTCTCTCGTCCGGCATTTTGGGCCTCCTGACAAGTTCTGGTTCATAACCTTATTATTATAACATAAGAATTTATAAATTTCAGATCTAAAAATTAAATTCTTATGTTTCAAGAAAAGCTTCGACTTATCGACGTACCCGCTTCATTGCATGTGCTTCGACAGAAGCTTTTCTTATAACACTTTCATCTATTTTTTGCACAAAAGGTTCACGTTAAACAGCAGAGCGCCAAGCTTAGACATATTTCCAACGGTAAATGCACAGACATTTCATATGCTTATTGAATCTAATATATTGCGGATCAACACCCGCTGTCATGTTGATCCCCCTCCCAACAAAGAAAGGGGACCCCGCCGGGGTTCCCTTTCGTCTGGCTGTTCCTCTTTAGAGAGGAGGCTTGCAGCAATGCGGGCTTTGTCGCATGGCATCGCTCAAAAGCTCTAAACTTTCGATTATTTGAGCGCTTTTATCCGCCGGAACATATTGAAATATATCTTGGATATATGTTTCCATTGTTTCCGCAATTTGTTCATACTGTCGTTTGCCTTTCTCCGTTAGGGAAAGAACCACATATCTGCGGTCTTTCGGATCAGGAAATCGGCTGAGCAGACCGGCTACAACAAGCTGCTGCACTTGGCGGCTCAATGTGCTGGTGTCGATATTCAGCACTTCGGAAAGCTCGTTCAAGGAAATATTCGGCCGTTTGAACAATTCATAAATAATATGGCTTTGAACGACGGATACTCCGCAGCACTGTGCGCCGTCCTTTTGAAGCAAGCCGAATCGTCTCACGAGCAATTGCAGCACTTCACGCAGGTCTACGTACTGTTGCAACTGTTTCATGTTTTATCACCCGATTCATTTGTATCATATAATAGTTGATAATTGCAATAATTTCTAATATCATGTTTTGTAAATCGACTTCTTGCATCAGGAGGTGCATGCTAATGAACACCCAGCATATTTGGACGGATTACAATGAGGTCTTAATGAAATATATAAAAAACCGCGTGAAGAACGAATACGATGCGGAAGACATATTACAGGATGTGTTTCGCAAAATTCATCATTCGATACATCAGCTCGCAGACGAGAGAAGGGTGCAGAGCTGGGTATTGCTGCAATGAGAATGAGCGTCTCGGCGATTGCTGCGATCCGAACTGCTGCAGCACAGAACCGCCCGCTAAAAGCGCCGGTTGTTGTTGAATGATAAAAATGGTTGAGCAGCACATGTCTGCTCAACCATTTTTGCGTTAAATGTCCAAATTCTTGACATATTTCGCATGCTGCTGAATAAAGTCGCGCCGCGGTTCGACGTTGTCGCCCATGAGCGTGTCGAATATTTCGTCGGCAAGCGCCGCATCCTGAATCGATACCTGCAGCAGAGTACGGCTCTCCGGGTCCATCGTCGTCTCCCATAATTGCGACGGATTCATCTCGCCAAGACCCTT
The DNA here is from genome assembly GCF_016482785.1 of Paenibacillus alkalitolerans. Taxonomy (GTDB): domain Bacteria; phylum Bacillota; class Bacilli; order Paenibacillales; family YIM-B00363; genus Paenibacillus_AE; species Paenibacillus_AE alkalitolerans. The sequence goes on from NZ_JAEMXM010000008.1 coordinate 5,338, forward strand.
ATACCGCTGCACGTTCGGTTTCGCGCCTTCGCCGAATTCCGCCAATACTTGATCGCGCTGCTTCTCGTTGTACGCGTATCGAACGACTTTGTTCTTCTCGATCTTATAGAGCGGCGGCTGCGCGATATACACATAACCGCTTTCAATGATTTGCCTCATATAGCGGTAGAAGAACGTAAGAAGCAGCGTGCGGATATGGGCTCCGTCGACGTCGGCGTCCGTCATGATGATAATCTTATGGTATCTTGCCCTTGTTATATCGAAATCTTCGCCGATTCCGGTGCCTAGCGCCGTAATGATCGCCCGAATTTCGGAGTTGGACAAAATTCTATCCAATCGCGCTTTCTCAACGTTCAATATTTTACCGCGAAGAGGGAGGATCGCTTGGAAATGCCGGTCGCGCCCTTGCTTCGCAGAACCGCCTGCCGAGTCGCCCTCGACGATATACACTTCGGAAATCGATGCGTCCTTGGAGGAGCAATCCGCCAATTTCCCCGGCAGGGAGCTCACTTCAAGGGCGCTCTTGCGACGCGTTAACTCGCGGGCTTTACGGGCTGCTTCGCGTGCGCGTGAGGCTTGCAGCGATTTCTCTACGACCTTCTTGGCGACGGCCGGGTTTTCGTTCATGAAATCTTGGAATTTCTCCGCAAACAGCGACTCAACGATGCCGCGAACCTCGCTGTTTCCAAGCTTCGTCTTTGTTTGCCCTTCGAACTGCGGCTCCGGAATTTTAACGGATATGATCGCCGTCAAACCTTCACGGACGTCTTCACCGGTCAAGTTGGACTCGTTTTCCTTCATTTGCCCCGTGCGCCGGGCATAATCGTTAATGATTCGCGTCAGAGCGCTCTTAAAACCGGATTCGTGAGTTCCGCCTTCGTGCGTATTAATGTTGTTGGCAAACGAATAAATGTTTTCCGTATAGCTGTTGTTGTACTGCAGCGATATTTCTATCGTTGTGTGGTCTTTACGCCCTTCGACGTAAATCGGCGGTTCATGAATCGGCTCTTTGTTCCGGTTCAGCCACTCGACGAACGAACGGATGCCGCCGTCGAATTTGAACGTATTTTCAGTATCCGTACGTTCGTCACGCAGCGTAATCTCGATTCCGGCGTTTAAGAACGCAACCTCACGCAAGCGGGATTGCAATATATCGTAATCGTATTCCGTGGTCTCGGTGAAAATTTCCGCATCCGGCTTGAATGTAACCGTCGTGCCGGTTTCTTCCGCTTCGCCGATCTCCTGCACATCGTACTGCGGAGCTCCGCGTCGGTATTCTTGTTTGAAAATTTTGCCGTCCCGGCGTACGGTAACCGTTACGTGTTCGGACAAGGCATTCACGACGGATACGCCGACGCCATGCAAACCGCCGGACACTTTGTAGCCTTCGCCGCCGAATTTACCGCCTGCATGAAGAACGGTCATGACGATTTCCAAAGTCGGCCGCTTCATCTTCGGATGCTCGCCGACAGGAATGCCCCGTCCGTTGTCGATTACCGTAACCGAGTTGTCCTTATGGACGATTACCGTAATTTTCGTACAATACCCCGCAAGCGCTTCGTCGATACTGTTATCGACGACTTCCCATACGAGGTGATGCAATCCGCGGCCGCTCGTGGAGCCGATGTACATCCCCGGGCGTTTACGGACCGCTTCCAAGCCTTCAAGCACCTGTATTTGGCTTTCATCGTACGCATGCTGGTTGACTGACATGATCCATCACTCCATCGTCTTTCGCTATAATTGCCAATTGCCAAATCGGATGCACACTCAAAGCGCCAGTGGCTGTTGCGCGCGTTTCTTCAACGTTGTGGAAGAAATAGGAGAGTAGTATACCTTGTTTACTGTGACGACTACGGATTTGGGTTCTTCTTCGCCTATATGCTCCGTAATTTTTTCTTTCACAGCATTCGTGATGAAGCCTTTCGATATTTTCGATGAAGCTTCGATCGATATGTCGAAGATCGCAATCAATTCGGCCGCCCTAATAATTTTCTCTCCGCCGAGATGAATGAACATAAGGGATTTGTCCTCCTCGCGTCACATCGGTTCCTCTGTGACTGTACCTTCCCGTACATGGAACAAGCGGACGTCGTCGAGCGATTCCAAGCGGATGCCCTCAACGCCGGTCGTCGTAATGAACGTCTGTACCTTCGAACGGAACGTCTCGATGAGCTGTGTTTGGCGATGGCGGTCAAGCTCGGACAACACGTCGTCCAGCAGCAGAATCGGATATTCGTTCGTCTCTTCGCGAATGAGCTCGATTTCCGCCAGTTTTAAAGATAACGCCGTAGTGCGCTGCTGGCCTTGCGATCCGTAACTGTACGCATCTTTGCCGTTAATAGCAAACGACAAATCGTCCCTATGAGGACCGACCAACGTCGCTCCCCTGCGCAGCTCTTGTTCTTTCGCTTGTGATAACTTTACCATAAAACGATTGAATAAGACAGTTTCATCTTGGTAACCGTCGGCATCGACGGACGGCAAGTAACCGATTTCAAGCTTTTCCGCTCCCGCAGTGATGCCGCCGTGAATCGATTCCGCCCACGTTTGCAGCTTTGTAATAAAGTTTTGACGTTTTTGCATAATTTTAGAACCGTACTGCGCAAGTTGTTCATTCCATACGGAAAGAAGCGCATCTCCGGAACCTTTGTGCGCTTCCCCGCTTTTCAAGAAATTGTTTCTCTGCGCGAGCACCTTCTGATATTGGGCGAGAGAGTGGAGGTATGAAGGATGGACTTGGGCGATCTCCATGTCGAGGAAACGCCGCCTCACACCGGGGGATCCTTTGACAATCTCCAAATCTTCCGGGGCGAAAAGCACCACGTTCAAAGTACCTACATAATCGCTCAGCTTCCTCTGTTCCAGGCCGTTAATTCTCGCCTTCTTCCCGCCGCCGGTCAAATCGAGCTGCAGCCGGCAGCCCCCGTATTTCCGCTCGACGGTTGCCGCCAACTGCGCATGCTCCTCGTTCCACCGGATCAGTTCCTTATCTTTGCCCGCACGATGGGATTTGGTGAGCGCAATCATATATATGGCTTCCAGTAAATTCGTCTTTCCTTGCGCGTTCTGTCCTACGAACACATTGACCCGATGGCGGGTTTCGAGATCGACCTGTTCGTAATTACGGTAATTCCGCAGCGACAGGGACGTTACGTTCATACGATCTCGAATGCTCCGAATCCTTGAATGTCAACGCGGTCGCCTCGATACAGCTTCCGGCCGCGCCGGTTTTCGGACTCTCCGTTTACGGTCACTTTCGTCTCGGCCAAGAACGGTTTGGCGGCCCCGCCCGTGCTGATGCAATCCGTGATCTTCAGCAATTGTCCGAGCGTCACATACTCGGTATGAATCGTTACTTGTTTCATGGCAAAATCCTTTCGGCTAAGGGCGGATTAGTTCGTTGTGCGATACGGCAAAATCAAGTGGAGAACTCCGCCTTCGTCGGCCGGCGTCAGAATCATGGGACTCATTGCGCCGGTAAACCCGATTCGAATCGCTTCTTCTTCCGTCACTTTAAGCACGTCCAGCATATATTTGGAATTGAACGATATTTTCAATGATTCCCCGGAGAAGTGCTGTACGGGGAGCGTCTCGGTTACCCGGCCAAGCTCGGAAGAGCTTGAGGATATTTCCACCGCATCGTCGCCTTCCGCGAGCAATTTTACAATATTCGTTTTCTCTTCGCGGGACAATAAATATGCGCGGTCGATCGCATCGGCAAGAGGACGGGTGGCAAAGACGATCTCCGTCCTGTACGACTGCGGTATGATTTTCGACGTATCCGGATAGGTGCCGTCCAAGATTCGCGTATAAAACAAAACATTGCCCACTCTGAACAACACCTGATTATCTGCTACGACGATGTCGATCAGCGTATTTTGTTCCGGTAAAATTTTGCTCAATTCATTTAAATTTTTCCCTGAAATCACAATATTATGAAATTTTAGATCGAAAGCGGTATCGATTGGTTTCTCTATGCTCGCCAACCGGTGCCGGTCCGTAGCCACGAACTTCAATTTGCCGCCTTCTAGTGTCCATAAAACACCGGTTAACACAGGCGTCGATTCGTTCGATGACACTGCATATACTACCTGCCGAATCATGGAACGCAGAACATCGCTTGGCATTGATACGGTTTGATTTTCCGCCAATCGGGGGAGAAGGGGGAATTCTTCCGGATCCAAGCCTGCAAGCTGGATTTCCGTCGATCCCGATTTGATTCCGATTTGGAAACTTTCGTTTACTTCGATATAGACGTCGTCCGACGGCAATTTTCTTACGATGTCTACGAAAAATTTAGCAGCCACTACAACGCTTCCGCCGCGCTCTAAACTGACGATCGTTTCACCGTCGTGTTCGGCCGGAACATAGCTTTGGATCGATATGTCCGTGTCGCTTGCGGTAAGCGTAATTCCGCTCGGTCCGGCATCGATTTTAATACCGCTTAGAATCGGAATTGTCGTTCGGCTTGAGATCGCTTTATTTACATGTTGAATCGATTCATTCAAATAGGATTTAAGAATTTTGAGTTTCAAATTCTATCACTCTCCGCGTCATCATATAGTAATAATATATCTTTTAAAATCGTAGTCATAGTAGTAGGGAGGAAGATTATGTGGATAACTCCCGAAATGACGTAAAGAGAAGCCTATCCACATGTGAATGAATTGTGTATAGGCTTCCGAGTATGCGCCTAGTTATTAACCGCTAGTCGATATATTCGATTTTTAAGACGGATTTTTTATTTTTTCCCGAATCGATTGCACGATTCTAAACAATTCCTGATCTTGCTGCAGCGACGCCGAAATTTTCTCGTGAGCGTGAATTACGGTCGTATGATCGCGGCCGCCGAATGCTTCACCGATTTTCGGCAAGGAATGATCGGTTAATTCCCTGGACAAATACATGGCGATTTGCCGGGGGAACGCAACCGCTTTCGTACGCTTGCGCGCTTTGAAATCTTCCGTTCTCAAGCCGTAATATTCTCCGACCTTCTGTTGTATGTCCTGAATGGTGACGACCCGGTTGCGGTTATTCGGAATAATGTCTTTCAACGCCTCCGCGGCCAAATGTGTCGTTATATCCTGATTGATTAATGACGAGTAGGCGACGATTCGAATGAGAGCGCCTTCCAGTTCGCGGATGTTGGAATCGATCTGATTGGCGATATACATCATGGCCTCATTCGGAATATCCAAGTTTTCCGCTTTTGCTTTCTTTCTTAAAATCGCGATTCTCGTCTCCAAATCCGGCGGTTGGATGTCTGTGATCAATCCCCATTCGAAACGCGAACGAAGCCTTTCCTCAAGCGTTGGAATTTCCTTAGGCGGCCGGTCGCTGGAGATGACGATTTGTTTGCCTTGTTCGTGCAGCGAGTTAAACGTGTGGAAAAACTCTTCTTGCGTCTGCTCTTTGCCTGCCAAAAATTGAATATCGTCAATTAAAAGAATGTCGATGTTGCGGTATTTGTTTCTAAAGCTTTCACCGCGGTTGTCCCGGATTGCGTTAATAAATTCGTTCGTAAATTTCTCCGATGACAAATAAAGCACCCGGGCGCTCGGATTGTGTTCGATTATGTAATGGCCTATGGCATGCATCAAATGCGTCTTTCCCAACCCTACGCCGCCGTATAAAAACAGCGGATTGTACGCTTTCGCCGGCGATTCTGCGATAGCGAGCGATGCGGCGTGCGCAAAGCGGTTGTTCGCTCCGATAACGAACGTCTCGAACCGGTATTTAGGATTCAACATCGAAGATCCCGTGCCTAAAGCAGGCTCAGCGTTGATAATACGCTTCTGCGGTTGTGGCGCCGGCGTAAAATCCCGGTCTTCCTCCGTTACGAACCGCACTTCCACTTCCGAACCCGTACATTCCAATACCGCATTCTCAATTAATCTTGTATACCTGGTCTCAAGCCATTCCCTTGCAAAGTTGTTCGGTGCGCATATCACAAGCGCAGATTCGCTAAGCTGGGCCGCTCGCGTCGATTTTAACCACGTATCGAAGCTGGGACGGCTCACTTTGCTTTGCAGCACTTGGAGCACATTCTGCCAGACGTCTTGGGGATGGTTGTCCACAATCCATTCACTCCTTAAAAACCGCAGTGACAAGCGATGAGCTGTCACGCCATTCAATCGAAATATGTAATCTGCTCCGGAATCTTGTCGAAATTCTGCAAACTTGCCCACAGGAGAGGATAAGCTATTATCCGGAAGGGGGGAAATTGTTCACAAAGATATCCACAATCTGTTGATAAATTGGAGGATAAATAAAATTATTCACAACGAAAACAATATCAATATAGCAAAATGACCGAGCAGTTTCAATGCAATTTCGTATGTTATCCACATTTTCACTATTTTCATTAAAAAATGATTCACAACACTGCCTTTTGTGGGTACGTTGTTCACAACCCGACATAATCCGATTGTTTTCGTCAAAGGTTATTCACATGTGGATATGAATGCTTTGCATCTTGATTTCCTTGACAACAATAAGCCAAAATGATTAAATAGAAAAAGCGCTTTGTTTTGAGATGCAAGCTATGTAGGGGGTGTCAACCGATGAGACCGACTTTTAGACCGAATGTAAGCAAACGGAAGAAAGTACACGGATTCCGCAAGCGGATGAGCACGAAGAACGGACGTAAGGTGCTTGCCGCACGCCGTCTTAAAGGAAGAAAAGTATTGAGTGCATAAAATGCGCGATCAGAGACCACATTGCGTGGTCTTTTTTGTTGGAACGGTTTATTTTGCTTTGAATCTGTGTACCCTTTAAAGAAAAACTTTTTCGAAGTACATTTAAGGAAGCCGGATCGTGATTAGTGGAAGTTTTTCCGGCAACTCTAGAATTGTTTTTTTTTTTCCGTAAAACTTTTATATTCCATAGTTACAAAATTATCGTTGCGGGGTAATTGCCGTGCAAAAAAGGCTTCGTTTACGGAAAAGAGAAGATTTTTCGAGGGTGTTTAAGCATGGGAGAGCTGCTGCCAATCACCAGCTAGTCGTTTACTACAAGCCTTCATCCGATGCGGCTTCGTTTCGGTTGGGAATATCGGTCAGCAAAAAAATCGGCAATGCCGTGGTGCGAAATATGATGAGGCGCCGCTTGAAAGAGATCGTTCGCCATATGGAGGAACGTATCGCCAAACGTGTGGATATCGTCCTCATTGTGCGCAAACCGGCCGTGGAACTGCAGCATCCTGAATTGAAGCGGAGCGTTCAGCACGTATTCAAACGCGCGGGATTGTTAACCGGCGCTTTCCGGCAAGATCGTTAGTTTTCATTGACTTGAAAGATATGGTATAGTTGAATTTAGGTTTTATATGGAGTCTGGGAGGGTATTCGTTTTGTCTCTGTCTCGTTCTTGGAAGTGGGCTGCGCTTGCTCCATTCGTTTTCCTCGCGGGTTGCGGTTCCACAGAATACACCATTGATCGCTCGGGTTTTTGGAATCGATATATCGTAGGACCGCTTTCCGATTCATTGGATTGGTTGGCGGGAGCGCTGTTCAATCAGTACGGCTTGGCGATATTGGCAATTACGGTTATTGTCCGGCTTGCCATACTTCCGCTTACATTGAAACAGTACAAGTCGTCCAAGCAAATGCAGGCATTGCAGCCTGAATTAAAGAAGCTGCGTGAAAAACACAGCACCGATCCCAAGAAGCAGCAGGAAGAGACAATGAAGCTGTTTCAACAGCACGGCGTCAATCCTTTGGCCGGTTGTTTTCCTCTTCTTATTCAAATGCCGGTGCTTATTGCGCTGTATAACTCGATCTTAGGGAACCCTCATATTCGGGAACACAACTTTTTGTGGATGCAGCTTGGAGAGGTGGATCCGCTCTATGTACTTCCGGTCTTGGCCGCTCTTACAACATTCATTCAACAGAAGATGATGCAAGCTCAGATGCCGAGCAACATGCAGAGTTTATTGTTTATTTTCCCGATTTTGATTTTGGTCATGTCGCTGCAATTTCCGGCGGCGCTTGTATTGTACTGGGTGTACAGCAACTTGTTTACGATCGTTCAATCGTACTTTATTTATAAACCTCAATTGAAAGGTGTACCTGCGAAATGACAAAGCGGGTTTTTACGGGCAAATCCGTCGAAGAGGCCGTAAGAAGAGGCCTCGATCAATTGGGCGTGACGCAGGATCGCGTGAAAATTACGGTCCTTGAACAACCAAAGAAGGCGCTGCTCGGTTTGATCGGAGGCAAGGATGCCGAGGTGGAATTGGAAATTATCGAAATTCCGATTGTTGATGCCGCCGATCCGGTTGAACAAACGATTGACTATCTGGCCGATCTGCTTCGGGCTATGGGAGTGGACGCGCAAATATCGCATCGCACGGACGATGAGGGTCACGCCGTGTTGGAAGTATCCGGCAAGGAATTAGGAATTATTATCGGCCGCCGAGGCCAAACGTTGGATGCGCTTCAACTGCTGCTTAACGCACATGCCAACCGATACTCGGAAGATCATATCAGAATCATTCTGGATGCGGAACAATTCCGTGAACGCCGCAAGAAAACGTTGGAAGATTTATCGTTGCGCCTTGCAAATCAGGTCGTTCGAACGAGGAAAGAAGTGGTGCTTGAGCCGATGACGGCGCAGGAGAGGCGAATAATCCACTTCCAATTACAGAACCATCCCAAAGTTCAAACTTACAGTAAAGGCGAAGAACCGAACCGGCGTATCGTCATTACTTTAAAACAATAAGCTTGCGGCAATGACACTCTTACCAGAAGGTCATTGCTTTTTCTTTAGTCTTTGTTTCTGTTTTCCACTCCAATGTCCTTGCGTTATTTTGAATAAAAAAGGTAAAGGATATAAGAAAAACTTTTATCGATGTACATTCAAGGATGAGCGACCGCGATTTAGAGGAAGTTTTTCTTGGTAAAAAAAGTACTCGTCGATTTATTGCATTTATGAACTTGTACTTTCTTTATCATTAACGCAAGAACAATAAGTCGTTGAAAACAGAAACAAAGACATTTTGGTTATTGAGTGGGTGAATGTTTAATGACGGAGGATACCATTGCCGCGATTGCCACACCGCTTGGGGAAAGCAGCATAGCCGTTATCCGGGTTAGCGGTCCGGAATCGGTACGGGTGGTCGAATCGGTGTTTCGTTCGAAGACGAAATTATCGAAGGCGGCTTCACATACGGTACATTACGGACATATTTATCATCGGGAATCGGGCGAACATATAGAGGAAGCGTTAGTTACCGTAATGAAAGCGCCGAGAACATACACCGCCGAAGACGTAGTAGAAGTAAGCTGCCATGGAGGTATTGTCTCCGTAAAGAAAGTGCTGGATGTACTTCTTGAGAACGGAGCGCGTCTTGCTGAACCCGGCGAATTTACGAAGCGCGCCTTCTTAAACGGAAGAATCGACTTGTCGCAAGCGGAAGCGGTGATTGACCTCATTCGCTCGAAATCGGACCGCGCTTTTGCCGTTGCAATGAAGCAAGTGGACGGTGTGCTGTCCCGCAAAGTGAGGTCGTTGCGACAAATTTTGGTCGAAACGATGGCTCATATCGAAGTAAATATCGATTACCCGGAGCATGACGTAGAGGAATTGACGAGTGCGTTCATCCGGGAAAAATGCGAAAGCGCCCTTGAGTCGATCAATGATATGCTGGAGACGGCTGAGAGAGGGAAACTGTTGAGGGAGGGCATCGAAACGGCGATCATCGGCAAACCGAATGTCGGCAAATCTTCGTTGTTGAATGCCTTGGCTCAAGAAAATCGGGCGATTGTTACGGAAATACCCGGCACGACGCGCGACGTGATTGAGGAATATGTGACCATAGGCGGAATACCCTTAAAATTGCTGGATACGGCCGGGATTAGGGAGACAACGGACGTTGTAGAGCGAATGGGCGTCGAACGTTCCCGCACCGCACTGGCTTCGGCCGATCTCATTTTATTCGTAGTCAATGGAAACGAGCCTTTGTCGGAAGATGAAGTCGAACTGATGAATTCGCTAAAGGATAGACAGACAGTCGTTGTCGTGAATAAAATGGATTTACCGCTTCATGTACAACTTCAGGATATAATGCAGCAATTTCCGGCCGAACGTGTCGTTCGCATATCCGCACGCGAGGGAGAGGGAATCGAACGATTGGAGAAATCGATTACGTCATTATTTTTCAGCGGGTCATTGGAGGCCGGAGATATCACATATATAAGCAACGCAAGGCACATTCATTTGTTAAAGAAAGCGAAGCATTCTTTGGAAGAAGCGCTGCAGGGCGTCGAAGGGAAAGTCCCGATCGATATGATTCAATTCGATGTCCGAAACGCGTGGGAGCAACTGGGCGAAATTATCGGCGATGCCGTTGGCGATTCGTTGATCGATCAAATTTTTTCGCAGTTCTGTTTGGGCAAATGAGTTAGATGGAGGCAACCGTGAGGTTGCTGCGTAGCGATTATAACGAGCAAGGAGGGTTTTCAATGAGTTATTTGGCCGGAGAATATGATGTAATTGTAATCGGTGCGGGCCATGCGGGCTGTGAAGCGGCGTTGGCTTCGGCGCGTATGGGCTGCAACACGCTTTTGCTGACTATTAATTTGGATATGGTTGCGTTTATGCCTTGCAATCCTTCCATCGGCGGTCCCGCCAAAGGACATGTTGTCAGAGAGATTGATGCGTTAGGCGGGGAAATGGGTCGAAATATCGATAAAACTTTTATACAAATGAGAATGTTGAACACGGGCAAAGGCCCTGCCGTTCATGCGTTAAGAGCGCAAGCGGATAAGTTTTTGTACCAACAAACGATGAAAGAAACACTTGAGCGCACTCCGAATTTGACGCTTTCCCAAGGGATGGTGGAGGAGCTCATCGTCGAGGACGGTGTTTGCCGCGGATGCGTAACGAAGACCGGCGCGCAATTTTTGTCGAAAGCCGTCGTGTTGACTACCGGAACGTACTTGCGCGGTAAAGTTATCGTAGGCGAGCTCATGTACGAAAGCGGACCGAACAATCAACAGCCTTCCCTCAAATTGTCGGAAAGCCTTCGCGCAGTTGGATTGCAATTGGTTCGTTTTAAAACCGGGACACCTCCACGCGTTCATAAAGATACGATTGATTTCAACAAGATGGAAATCCAACCGGGCGACGATAAGCCGCAATTTTTTTCGTTTGAGACGACAGAAGGTCCTTCCGGCGAACAATTGCCATGCTGGTTGACGTACACCTCCGCGGAAACACATGAAGTGATTAATTCCAATCTGCATCGCGCTCCTATGTTTTCCGGCGCAATTGAAGGAACAGGGCCGCGGTATTGCCCTTCTATTGAAGATAAAATCGTGCGTTTCGCGGATAAACCGAAGCACCAGCTGTTTCTTGAACCTGAAGGCAGATTTACTTCCGAGTATTATGTTCAGGGGCTTTCCACAAGCATGCCTGAGGAAGTTCAGCTCAGGATTCTTCGCTCGATTCCAGGGCTTGAGAATGTGCAGATGATGAGAACCGGGTACGCCATTGAATATGATGCGGTCGTACCGACGCAGCTATGGCCTTCTTTGGAAACGAAAATTGTTCCTGGCTTGTTTACTGCGGGTCAAATTAACGGCACTTCAGGTTATGAAGAAGCTGCCGGCCAAGGAATAATGGCAGGAATTAATGCCGCCCGCAAGGTACAGGGCAAAGAACCCGTTGTCTTAGATCGTTCGCAAGCTTATATCGGCGTTCTGATTGACGATCTGGTTACGAAGGGAACGAATGAACCTTACCGTTTGTTAACCTCCCGCGCGGAATACCGGCTGTTACTTCGTCATGACAATGCCGATTTGCGTCTGACGGGGATCGGCCATGACATTGGTCTTATTCCGGAAGATCGATATCAACGGTTTCTTCATAAGAAATCGATGATCGAGCAAGAAGTGTCCCGACTGCATAAAACCAAGCTTCGTCCCGAGGAGCATGTTCAGTCGATACTGGCGGAAGCCGGTTCTGTGTTGCTGAACAATTCCGTAGACGCAGCCTCGATCTTGCGGCGTCCCGAGATTACGTATCAGCATATTGAAAGAATGCTTCCTTCACCGTTCGATCTGGATGAAGAAATGAAGGAGCAGGTCGAAATTCAGATTAAATACATCGGCTATATTGAAAAACAGCTTCAGCAAGTTGAACGATTGAAGAAGATGGAGAAAAAACGCATTCCGGAACAATTGAACTACAACGATGTGCACGGCTTAGCTTCGGAAGCGAAACAAAAGCTGTCTTCCATTCGTCCTATTTCCATAGGTCAGGCTTCCCGGATTTCAGGTGTAACTCCTGCCGACATTTCCATATTGTTGGTATATTTGGAGCAGTTCAATAAAAAAACGGTTGCTGAAGCGAACGCAAGGTAGGATGCAAAGAAATGGATGAAATTCAAAGAAATTTTAGCGGCTTGTTGAATAAGCGGGGGGTAACTGTTTCGGAACGGCAGCTCGAACAATTTGAATTATATTTCCGTGAGCTGACGGAATGGAACGAGCGGATGAATTTAACGGCAATAACGGATCGGGAACAGGTATATGTGAAACATTTTTTCGATTCCGCTTCTCTTTTCTTCTTCATCCCTGCAACTGATCTTTCTACGATAGCAGATGTCGGTTCCGGTGCCGGATTTCCAAGCATCCCTTTAAAAATTTTGTTTCCTAACCTTTCCGTAACCATTATTGACTCACTTCAGAAGCGAATTGGCTTTTTAACGTCCTTAACGAACACGCTCGGCTTGGACGGAGTTCGATGTATCCATGGCAGGGCGGAAGATGTCGGGCGCGATCCTCAATATCGCGATAAATACGATATAGTCACGGCTCGAGCTGTTGCCAGGTTAAATGTTTTGTCTGAATTTTGCATTCCCCTTGTAAGACCGGGCGGGTTGTTTGCGGCAATGAAGGGCGCCGATCCACAGGAGGAAATGGATGAGGCGCGGTATGCAATTCATGAATTAGGCGGGGAATTCAGAAACATCATTTCTTTTGAGCTTCCGGAAGACGGCTCGAAGCGGCATATCATACTAATTGACAAGCGGAAAAACACACCGAAGAAATATCCGAGAAAAGCGGGTGTGCCGTTAAAGTCACCTCTTGTCGAAGTATAATAAGTTTTCGATTCAGTATGAAATATGTTCCACGTGGAACAGAAATTCTTTCAGTATGTTCGGCAGGAAATTGAATTTTGTTATCGAATACGTTTATGATAAGTTTTATCGATGTATATTCGTAGAAGCCAATACGTCCTTTAGGGGAAGTAATTCTTTAAATGTCAGTAAAATCGTTTCATTCTCAAAACACGTCTGACGTTTTAAGTAAAGCTTTTATCGGAGCAGATGCATAGTGGCAAGACGACAATTAGAGGAAGTTTCTCTTGAAACATCAGGAAGCCATACCCGGCTAATAACTTGTCATTTCTGGTGTTAATAAAGAAGCTTGTACGTCCTTTAGAGGAAGCTACTCTTGAAATGTCAGTATGGCTGTTTATACTCAAACCGGTCTGACATTATAAGTAAATACCAGTGTACTCGTCTCCGCAGCATACTTCCTGGCGGAGGCTTGTTTTCCTCATGGGCCGTACTCGGTTCCTCTTGATCGTCCGAATCGGTACTTCCATTCGATACCGATCACTACTGAAAGCAGGGTGTAAGGTTCAACATGATGAAAGATCAATTCAATCGATTTTTCGGGATTGCGGAGAAGCAGTCCAACGAAGAAGTAAAGCATGTACCCGTTAATGAAATTGTCCCAAGCCCTTATCAACCAAGAAGCGTATTCGACGATGACCGGATTGAAGAACTGTGCCAAACGATAAAGACTCATGGCGTGATCCAACCGATTGTGTGTCGCTTGAGGGATGGAAAGTTCGAACTTATTGCGGGAGAGCGTCGATGGCGGGCGGTGAAGAAGCTCGGATGGGAAACGATTCCGGCCATTATTCGTGAATTTAATGAATCTCAAGCGGCTTCCATTTCCCTTATTGAAAACTTGCAGCGTGAAGGGCTCACTTCGATTGAAGAAGCGATAGCGTATCAGAAGTTAATTGAGATACATCAATTAACGCAAGAAAGCTTGGCGCAACGATTAGGGAAAAGTCAGTCGACCATTGCAAACAAAATACGGCTGCTTCACTTATGCGAACCGGTAAAAACTGCTTTGTTGGAACGCAAAATTACGGAACGGCACGCAAGAGCGATGCTCGCATTGCCCAGTGAAGAGCTGCAGCTCAAGATTTTACAGGAAGTCGAAAGCAAAGAGTTGAATGTTAAACAGACTGAAACAAGAATTGCATTCATTCTTGAATCTATCAATCAAGCCAAGGAGAAGAAACCGAAACGGTATTCATTCTCTAAAGATGTTCGTCTTGCGGTCAATACGATTCGGCAATCGGTTGATATGGTAGTCGGATCGGGAATGCCGATTGTTACGGACGAGCATGATTATGAAGACCGGTACGAAATCGTCATTAAAATCCCGAAACGATAAATGCGGCATTATGATACGGCGGCGAAAAGCCGCTTTTTTTCTCACCTTTACCGCATCGGTTCATTCTGATGTACTTTGTAATTTCTTTAATATTTGCTAGTTGATTGATTTTTATGTTTGAGGTGAATTCGTTGTCTAAAATCATTGCAATAACGAATCAGAAGGGCGGTGTCGGGAAGACGACAACGTCCGTAAACTTAGGGGCGTCGTTAGCCTCGCTGGGGAAAAGAGTGCTGTTGGTTGATATCGATCCTCAAGGTAATTCAACAAGCGGGATCGGCATCAATAAGGCCGATGTTGTCTATTGTATTTACGATGTCATTATTAACGACATTCATCCGAAAGATGCGATTGTAGATACGAATGTCTCGAATTTGAAGATGATCCCCGCTACCATCCAATTGGCCGGTGCGGAAATTGAGCTTGTGCCGACGATATCCCGTGAGGTTCGCTTAAAGAAGTCGTTGCAGCTGGTACGTCACATGTTTGATTACATTTTAATCGACTGTCCTCCTTCTCTTGGAATATTAACCGTCAATTCTCTAACGGCCGCGGATTCCGTTATCATACCGATTCAATGCGAATATTATGCGCTGGAAGGATTAAGTCAGCTTTTAAATACAATTCGTCTTGTGCAGAAACATTTGAACACATCATTGCAGATCGAAGGCGTGTTATTGACGATGCTTGATGCAAGAACGAATTTAGGCATTCAAGTTATTGAAGAGGTGAAAAAATATTTCCAACATAAAGTGTATCAAACGATTATCCCCCGCAATGTTCGTTTAAGTGAAGCGCCTAGCCATGGTCAATCAATCATCACGTACGACCCGAAATCGAAGGGTGCAGAAGTTTATATGGAGCTTGCGAAGGAAGTGGTTTCGGTTGAATAAACGATTGGGGAAGGGTTTGGATGCGCTGATTCCGGCTCTTCATATTAAAGAAGACGATAAAGTTGTAGAGATTCCCCTTACTCAACTTCGGGCAAATCCGTATCAGCCGAGAAAGCATTTTGATGATGAAAGCATATCCGAGTTGGCTTCATCGATTAAAGAGCACGGAGTAATTCAACCGATAATTGTCCGTTCGGTGTTGAAGGGATACGAAATTATTGCCGGAGAGCGACGATGGAGAGCGAGCCAGAGAAGCGGACTAGCGACAATTCCAGCCGTCGTTCGTAATTTCACAGACCAGCAAGTCATGGAGATTGCATTAATCGAAAACTTGCAGCGTGAAGATTTGAATGCAATGGAAGTTGCGCTTGCTTATCAGAATTTGATCGATACGTTCTCTTTAACGCAAGAGGAGCTTTCGGCTAAGGTGGGTAAATCCAGATCCCATATTGCAAACTTTTTACGCTTGCTGCAGTTGCCTCCTAAAGTGAAAGAATATGTTTCACGTGGAACATTATCAATGGGACACGCGAGAGCAATCGCAGGCATGAAGGACGAAAAAGTAATTTTCCAGCTGGCGGAACAGACGATTGCGGAAGAGTGGAGCGTCCGCCAGCTGGAGGAAGAAATTCGAAAAAGAGATGAAGAAAAGCAAAAAAAGGACGTTACTGCTAAGAAGGCAAAAAGAGATCCATATATTCACGCTTTAGAAGAAAATTTGCGTGAAATGTTAAAAACAACGGTAAAGATTAAGACAAATAAAAATAAAGGAAAGATTGAAATATTATATTATTCCTCGGAAGATTTACAAAGGCTGCTCGATATCATGCAAGGTAAACATACAGGGTAAAATAGAAGCATACCAGACGCCTGAAATGGCAGACGGTATGCTGTTTTCTTTACGTAGAATTAGGAAATGAGCGGCAAAGTATTGCGTTTACAAGGAGGACAAGGCGTGAAAACAATGTTTCGATATAACTGGACGGTAAGAGAACAATGGTATGAATGGTGTGAAAGTATGATCTCGCAAGAAAAACTTCCTTATAAAGACGTACCTGCTTCCTCGAATGTACATCGGTTGAAGTTTTTCTTTAGAGATCAGAGGGTGAAACATCGAAGGAGCAACATCCTGATCTCGCAAGAAAAACTTCCTTATAAAGACGTACCTGCTTCCTCGAATGTACATCGGTTGAAGTTTTTCTTTAGAGATCAGAGGGTGAAACATCGAAGGAGCAACATCCTGATCTCGCAAGAAAAACTTCCTTATAAAGACGTACCTGCTTCCTCGAATGTACATCGGTTGAAGTTTTTCTTTAGAGATCAGAGGGTGAAACATCGAAGGAGCAACATCCTGATCTCGCAAGAAAAACTTCCTTATAAAGACGTACCTGCTTCCTCGAATGTACATCGGTTGAAGTTTTTCTTATAATAACATCATTGAATGTATAACGATAAGAACATGAGATGCATTACCGGCAAACGGAAAGGAGAGAGCAGCATGGACGGCAGGTTGATTTATCTGGATAATGCGGCGTCCACATGGCCGAAGCCGGTAGGAGTTGCGGAAGCGGTAAGCAGAACGATAACGGAATGCGGCGCCAACCCAGGCCGGGGAAGTCACGCAATGGCCGTAGAAGCGAGCCGGATATTGTTTCAAACGAGGAAGAAGCTGGCGAAATTGTTCGGCGTGAAAAATCCGAACGATATCGCGTTTTCCTTAAATACAACCGCTGCGCTAAATTTGGCGATTCAAGGTTATTTGAAGCAAGGCGATCATGTCGTTTGCACCGCTATCGAGCATAACTCGGTGAGAAGACCGTTGGAATATCTTAAACGAGTGAAGGGCATTGGAATCACATATGTAAAAACTTCGGTAAAGGGGCAATTAGAGCCGGCGCATGTTGCGCAAGCGATAAATTCCAAGACAAAGCTTGTGATTGTAAATCATAGTTCGAATTTACTGGGAAGCATCGTGCCCTTGGCGGAGATTGCCGAAATTGTAAAAGCACACGGGGTGAAGATGCTTGTTGACGCCGCGCAATCGGCGGGAGTACTGGATTTGGATGTCAACTCGTTACAGATTGATATGTTGGCGTTTCCGGGACATAAAGGATTGTACGGACCGCAAGGGACCGGAGGTTTATATATATCGCCGGAATTAGACTTGGATCCGATGGTGGTCGGAGGGACAGGCAGTCAGTCGGAAGCGGTCGAACAACCGACAGTGAGACCCGACCGTTACGAATCCGGGACACAAAATACTCCGGGGATTGCAGGACTCGGCGCAGGTGTGGATTTTGTTCTGCATGAGACCCCCGGAAAGATCCATAATAACGAATGGGAGCTAACGCAACGCTTAATGGAGGGCTTGCATTCAATTACGGGAATAACGGTACTGGGTCCTGATTTGGGCGAAGATCGCACAGGCACCGTCGCCTTTACATTGGATGAAGCGGACTCCTCGGAAGTGGCATTCATTCTGGATCAACATTTTCGGATTGCGGTTCGGTCCGGTTTTCATTGTACGCCGCTGGCGCATGAAACGGCAGGCACGATGAAGTCGGGAGCGGTTAGGGCGAGCGTCGGCGTCTTTACATCTAGTGACGACATAGACGAATTGCTTGGCGCAATAAATCAAATTGCAAAATCGTACAGAACCTAAAAAAGTAAATTAAAACTTGCTAAAATACAGATAAATAATAGGGGGCAGCTTCGTGGGAGAGGTACGGGTGTTTGAGCTTCCTTTAGAGGCATGGGTTTCGGGTTTCGTTCTCATTACATTGCTTATGCTCATTTTGTATATTATTGCGTTGGTAAAAATCGGGAGGCTTCGCAGAAGGCTGAACGCATTTTTGAACGGCTCCAATGTTACCGGATTGGAAGCGGTCATTGGGAACTTGCACGCTAAGACGGACAAACTCGAGAGTTTCAGCCGCAATACAGAAATCGCGATAAAAGAAATTCAAAAAAAGACAGCCGCGATGAAAGGCAATGTGGCTGTCATTCGTTATAACGCTTTCGCCGAGCGAGGCAGCGATTTAAGTTTTTCGGTGGCCATTATTGATGACGATTCGAACGGCGTGGTAATCAGTTCCATCCACAGCAGAGATGAAAGCTTCGTTTACGGAAAACCGGTAAACAACGGAAGTTCATCATATACGTTGACGCCGGAAGAGAAAGACGCAATACAGCTAGCGATACAAAAGAAAAACTAAGAAGAAAACGTTAATCGCTGTTCAGCCGCAATTCTTATGGAGTCGGAAATCACATCAGCCATATTCATGACCAAACTTAAACGGGTGTTTTGCAGTACGAAATACTCCATGAATCCGCCGACATTGACGATTCCGGTCACGTGATAATCGCCGACGGGAGGAAGTTCCTTGTTTACGCCGGCACCCGGTTTAACGGGTCCTTCAGCCGCCTGAATGCATCCCACACTGGACAATTGTCCGAGGCAAGCATCGATTGCGACAATAAAAGGGTTTCGGTACATTGCGGATATTGAGTTTAAACGATCGGTCATATTCATTGCATGAACAGGTTCGTCCAAAGTGCCGTATACCGGTATCCGCGATGATTTTGCCAATTTGGAACCGACCAATGGTCCTAAAGCGTCGCCGGTCGACCGGTCGGTACCTACGCACACAATAACCAAGGCGCGATCGGCCGGTACAGACGAGAACACTTTGCCGAGAAGCTCGCTCAGCTGATGAACCGCTTCGGGCTCTGTATGGGATAATTTGAACGGTGCAGGGGCCGCAGTCGGCTTCTTAGATGGCAAAGAGAAGGATCCGATAGAAAAGTTCATAGATTACCCGCCTGTCATTTTACAAGATAAGTAATAACAGTATACGGAAGACGTGGTTTTTTTATACGCGGGGAAGATGAAAATCATAGAATTTACGATAGAAAACCAAACGCGGGGAGGAAAAGCATTGCCATCCGATTTGTTGATCGCTTTCGATTCGACACAGCAGGCGCTGCGCGCCGAAATGCTGCTGGAATATGCCGATATCGATATCGATATTCGTCCGACTCCTAAAGAAATTACAGCCGGTTGCGCCCTCTCCATCGGATTCGGCGGCAATGATTTGGGGAACGTGAAGCAAATCATTGAGGCGGAGAAGGTGGAGATACGCGGGATTTATTTAAAAAAGGACGGACGGTATGTTACCATTGACGAATAAGGGGGATTCCGCATATGTTCAACACAATATTGAAAACGGACAAGGCGGCGAGTTTTGCCGAATTGTATAATATAACCATCGAGACATTAAGCAATCCGGCTTTCTGGTTGGGCATCTTCTGGATTATTGTCAAAGTTATCGCGTACTTTATTGCGGGCCGGATCGTAATCCGAGTTGTCGGACGGGCCATTCACCATATGATGATTGAACGGAAGAAGGAAGGACCGGTGCGCATCGACACGCGCCGCTCGCAAACCATTGGAAGGCTCGTTAACAATATCGTTTCCTACACGGTAAATTTTATTGTTTTGCTGCTTATTTTGGCGGAGCTCGGAGTCGATTTGGCGCCTCTGCTCGCGGGAGCAGGCGTGCTTGGATTAGCTATCGGGTTCGGGGCGCAAAGCTTGGTGAAGGATGTAATTACCGGATTCTTCATCATCTTTGAAGACCAGTTTGCTGTAGGAGATGTGATCAGGACCGGCAATTTTCAAGGCACCGTAGAAGAAATCGGACTGAGGGTGACACGAATTAAAAGCTGGACCGGCGAAGTACATATTATCCCGAATGGAGCGATCACTGAGGTTACAAATTTCTCCACCAACAACTCGGTCGGTGTAGTGGATGTATCGATCGCTTATGAGACCGATATCGACCGGGCGATCGAGGTAATTAAAGAAACGGCGCAACGTGTATATGAGGAATCCGAAAACATTGTAAAGGACCCTGAAGTACTTGGCGTACAAGCGCTCGGAGCATCCGAAGTAGTGATACGGGTGACAGCGGAGTGCAGACCGAATACACATTATGGCGTGGGACGCATTTTAAACGCGGAAATCAAAAAAGCGTTGGATGCGGCGGGCATTGAAATTCCGTATCCAAGACTTGTTACGCTGCAAAGAACGGAGAAGACGGGACAATGACGCAACCGAAAGAATTCGGCCTTGGAGATATCGTAATGATGAAAAAACCGCATCCGTGCGGAACGAACGAGATGGAAATCATCCGGATGGGCATGGACATCCGGATCAAATGCCGCGGCTGCCAGCACAGCGTATTGATTCCACGTTCGAAGTTTGAGAAAAGCATGAAGAAAGTGCTTGTCGCAGCGCCGAAAAAAGAAGAATAATCGCCATCCCTCGGGAATGTTTTCCGGGGGATTGCATAGGCGCATCGGCTGTGGTATCATACTGCTTGTCGTCATTATTGAGATGTGGAAAGGTACCCAAGAGGCCCAAGGGGGTTGACTCGAAATCAACTAGGCGTCGCGAGGCGTGCGTGGGTTCGAATCCCACCCTTTCCGCCATAATTTATAAATAATGAAATTACATAAGAAAGGGTGGGTGAGAGCCTGAGAAGTGGGTTCGCCGGAGCATGCGCTTCGAGAGGATTCGCTTCGCAGCCTCCGACGGCCGTACGTGTACGGCTGGAGGAGTACCCCACCCTTTCCGCCATACATACGCATCCCCGCTGTTATGCGGTTTATTAACGATATGTGGTTCGTTAGCTGACCCGAATTAGCACGAAATAATGCGCTAGCTAATCCGCACGAATCTAACTGATTACGAGCGCCTCCTACGGATTATTAACGTGGGAGGTTTTCTTTTTTGCAAAGAATTGGACAAACAGGCTCACATTATAACGGGCTATCAGAGGTCAAAGCAGACGGGAATATCGCTCGTCTTCATAAAGGCGAAGGCGGAAATATTACGGAAAAATTGCGGCTTAGATTCGTTTATTTCGCCGAAGTCGTTTAGCGGATTTTTCGGTACGATCACCAACGGTATCCAAGAGGCGAAATCCTTTCTTGGTGCTAACTTCCGCTTAGGAAACGTGCCTTACGGTCATCCCGAGACTGTCCGAGGGAGATTCTGACGGCGTTCTCCGTGAGTATACGGTCGAGAACGAGTTGAAGGTCGGTGAGCGCGTTATCGTTTCGTCGATGAGTAACGACCAGACATACGTAATACTCGGACGGATGCATATTTATCGGTAACAATTCGAAGGGAGTCATCGCTTAACCGGCGGCGCTCCTCCGAATTTGAAAGGCCTTCCTTAGAGTGGAAGACCTGTTGTATCCGATTATTTTTTCTTGTTGGTTGAACCCGGCACTGCGGAATCGTGATTGTTTCCAGGTTTCGATTTTCCGCTCCGAACAGGATCGCGAGCCATGTAGTATCTATCCCCCTTCTTTAGTTTTCACCGCACACAAACGACGGCTGATGTAAAAAGTATGTCCGGAAAATTGATACGAAATGCGGGAGTCGCTTTTCTTACTTCGCAGCCTCCGGAAGCGGACCCAATTATCCACATGAATACCGAGCTGGTGGATATAGCACCCTACGTGTAACGGGGGGTGAGAAGTGTGGCCAATAAACCGAAATTCAAGAAGAACAAAGGGAATTATTACGCGCACGACACCGAATATGCGGAGGAGATACTGAATCTGAACCAACGTCATAATCCGTACCCGATCCAAAAAGAATTGAATATAAAAGACCGTTAACCGATTTCTCCTCGAGCGAATAGGATGAACTATCTATCGCCAATTCTTATTCGCTGCAAATGGAGGAGTGCAGGATGGAAAGAACGGGGCCGTTGGCGAACGCAAAATTTGCTTTGTTGAAGGACTTGTTGATGTACGGGATTGGAGTTTGGGCCGGATGGTTTTCACATATCTGGTACTGACGGAGAGGAAGCTTATGGAGAAAGCATAGGCCGGACGCGTGGGAGCGTTCGGACCTATGCTTTTTTTCCGTGCTGAAGTTACCGCGGGTGGTTTTTACGAGTGAGCTGCCAACGCCGGTCAGGGTTTTGCGTATCCGGAAGCTTCTGGCCTTTCTTCATCACGACTCGCTGGGGTCCCTCGATCCCCATATGAAAGTCGTCCACTCCAACCTCCATGTATCTTCCGTCGTTAGGCGCTTTATCGCCCGGGCGTAATTCCGTACGTTCTCCCATCTGCTGTCACCTCCTTTTTTTAGGATAACCGTTGTCTGTTCTAACGATGATTTCCGAAATGTGCCACAATGTGAATACATAAAGTTTACTTGTCACGATGGTCCGAATTTGGTATATTAGTGCTTAGTGCGAGTTTTTAAACCTCTCACTCCTTGCTCCGCTAAGAGCGGGGCCACAGTCCAAAAGGAGGTGAATTCGATGCGCAAGTATGAAGTGATGTACATTGTCCGTACCGATATAGAGGATCAAGCGATCCAAGCGGTAATCGAGAAATTCCAGGGCATCATCAACAACGGCGGCGAAATCACGAAGCATAACGTGATGGGTAAGCGTCGTCTTGCGTACGAGATCAACAAGTACCGCGACGGTGTGTACGTGCTGGTGAACTTTACAGCAGCGCCGGATGTCGTCAAGGAACTTGACCGGGTGATGCGGATTTCCGATGAAATCATCCGTTTCATGATCGTACAAGACGTAGCGTAACGCCGTACCGGCGAATTTCTGCTCGTGCAGGAGGGGATAACGTTGCTGAATCGCGTCATTTTGATCGGTCGATTAACGAAGGATCCTGAGCTTCGCTATACACCGTCCGGGGTTGCGGTAACGCAATTCACGCTGGCGGTGGACCGCGGCTTTTCGAACCAACAAGGGGAGAGAGAGGCGGATTTCATTCCGGTGGTCACGTGGAGGCAGTTGGCCGAAACGGTGGCGAATTATTTGCGGAAGGGACGTCTTGCGGCGGTGGAAGGCAGGATACAAGTCCGCACTTACGACAATAACGAGGGCAAGCGTGTCTACGTTACGGAAGTAGTGGCGGATAACGTGCGCTTTCTCGAACCGGCCAACCGGGACCGGGATGACGGAATGCGTGAACCTGCCGGAGGCGGCGCCCAAGGCGGAGGCCGTACAGGCGGCGGACAGCGCAACAACAACAGCAACTATGATCCGTTCGTTGACGACGGTAAGCCGGTCGATATTTCGGATGATGATTTGCCGTTCTAATCATCTGCAATTTACAGGCGTAGAAGCCTAGGTCAATAAGCAATTAAGCAATTAAACACGAAAGGAGTGGACAAGATGGCAGAACAACAAAACGAACGTCCAGAGCGCACCGATCGCCCGGAGCGCGGGGACCGTCCGGAGCGCAAGTTCGGGGGCCGCGGCAAGCGCGGCGGCAAACGCCGTAAAGTTTGCTATTTCAAAGTGAACAAAATTACGCACATCGATTATAAAGATATCGAATTGCTGAAGAAGTTCATCAGCGAGCGCGGGAAAATTCTTCCGCGCCGTGTTACGGGTACTTCCGCGAAGTATCAGCGCGCATTGACAGTCGCGATCAAGCGTTCGCGCCAAATGGCGTTGCTTCCTTACACTACGGAGTAATCACACGTACGAAAACCGGTTCCGGATGGAATCGGTTTTTTTTATGTTAAAATAGAGCCAAGGGGTCGATGTGCAATGAACCATCCTTTGGTTAAGGATTTATTGAGCTTATACATAGACGACGCAGTGGGTGAGGAGTCCAAACGGCTGATCGAGGCGCATGTCGCGGAATGTCCGGAGTGCCGGGCTTTGTTGGATCAGCTACGGTTTGAGCAGCAAACCGGATACGACTTTCCGGATGCAGAGCCGGAGGTCGAACCGGAGACCGGGACGCCTCCTTTCATCAGGCGTCTTAAGCGGTTGATCTTGCGGGCGGCGATCGTATGCGTAATTGCCGCCGTTGCGGTATTGGCCGTCGGTTGGTGGGGCGGACGGGAAGCGTCGGAGCACGAGAAACGGCTGGAGGACCAAGAACTGATCCGGATGGACAGCGATTTGTTGTTCCTCTCTCCGCCGCAAGAGCAGATGTTCCGGGAATCCGGCGTTCGCCTGGAGTTTCTTGAGAAACAATTCGCGCACGAACAAAGCCACATCCGCTACCGGTATACATGGGACGATCCGGATATCGATTATGTTAGAGAAGATATTTATTGGCCCAATCATCTGGTGGTCATGGATCTGACTCATAATAAAGTATTGGAACGGTTAAATAACACCAGCTCCACAGGGTACCACCAGGACGAAGAAATTTGGGAGCTTGAGGGAATCGAGCATGATACGAAGGAAGTCGGGGTCCAGCTTCCGAGCGTAGCCGTGTTTTATAAACCGGAGCCGTTCCGTAAGGATCTGAATCAACAAGGCGAAACCGAGATTAATCAAACGATTAGAATCCATAACATAGAATTCCTGATCGAAAAAGCGGAGGTAAGCCGGGATTACATTACAATCCATTACAGGCAGTTGGAGGATATCAAAAAGGTCGGATTGTATGTGCTCACCTTCCAAATAGCGGACCGTGAAGGTAACCAATGGAGCAAAGAACCTCTTATCGATTTTCAGACAGGGAAAAAGCGCAAAGCGACAATTCCGCGATACAAGGGGATGAAGGATCCCTTTCAGCTTCAAGTGGAGCATGGCGTGCTGATTATACCGGGCTTGCATTATAAATATTCGGTTTCTCAATCGTAAACCTCTCGGCCGGCTTTCGGCCGATTTTTTTTTCATTCGAAGTGTAACTTTTCGGGCGTTTCAGTTACTACATTGGCGGAGGGAGAAAGGGGGGAACGCTCTTGTCTCTTTTCGATTGGTTTGGAAAAAAGAATGAAGCCGGCTTCAGCACGCTGGAGGAGGAACTGACGAGATTTTACCGGATGCACAGGAATATAGTCTATGCGTATTTTTTCCGAGTCACGGGAGATCGGGAAGAGAGCGAAGAGCTGACCCAAGAGACGTTCTACCAGGCGGTGAAATCGATCCACAGGTTTAAGGGCAGGTCTTCCATGAAGACCTGGCTTCTTCAGATCGCCCGTAATATGTACCGCAATAAGGTTCGATCATGGGTGAAGGAGCGGAAATACCGGGACTTCGGCGAGATGGGGGAGTACGGTGATGAAACGTATAACCCACAGCGGATTGTAATGCAGCAAAATTCACGGCAAGAAGTGGTGCGTGCGTTTCAGCAATTGCCTATGGACTATCGCGAGGTTCTGGTGCTGAAGGAAATTGAAGGGCTTGCCCACGCCGACATAGCGCAAATACTCGGAAAAACGCCGCAAACGACAAAGGTACTCCTGCACCGGGCGAAACAGAAGCTGAGGGAACATTATCAAAGCGAGGTGCTTGAGAAGTGAGAGGCCAATGCGAAATCATTCAGGATCTGCTGCCTCTTTATGTCGACGGAATGGTCAAGAAGGAAACCGCCGTCTTCATCGACCGGCATTTGAGATGGTGCGCGAAGTGCGGAAAAGTGCGAACCGAGCTGATCCGAAACAAAAACTGGGAACCCGCATGCGCGAAAGCGCCGGAAGACAGACCGCACGTTCCTTCGGAGGAGGAGGAAAAATTCATCTTGTATATTCGAAGGTGGAAACGAAGGATGGGGCTGGCGTTTATCGGCATAATTTCGCTCGGGTTCGCGGTCATGCGGTTATTGGAGTAAAGACAGAAGGGAGAAACCGGACTCAAGATGTTTATTTTGCAATTGATTATTATACTGGCTGCGGCGAAGCTCGCGGGGCATATCAGCGCCCGGCTTGGGCAGCCTACGGTGCTGGGACAGCTTCTTGCAGGCATACTGATCGGTCCCGCTGTGTTCGGTTGGGTGGAAAACAGCGATATCCTGAAAGAGTTAAGCACGATCGGAGTCATTCTTCTTATGTTTATCGCCGGGCTGGAGACGGACGTAAGAGAATTTAAACGGAACGCCAAGGCCGCAAGCTATGTCGGATTCGGCGGCGTCATCATCCCCTTCGCAGGGGGTTACGCTTCGGGAGTGTGGCTGGGATTGGGCACCTTCGAGTCGATGTTCTTCGGCCTGGTTTTGACTGCAACAAGCGTAAGCATAACCGTGCAGGTACTGCGTGAGATGGGGAAGCTGAAGTCGAAGGAGGGCGTGGCGATTCTTGGCGCTGCGGTTTTGGACGACATATTGGTCATTGTCATGCTCGCGTTCTTGATGAGCTTCATGGGAAGCGACGTTAACGTAGGTTTAGTTCTATTAAAGAAGTTTGTCTTTTTTGCCGCGGCTATTGTGCTGGTATGGAAAGTGTTGCCATGGGTCATGAATCGGCTGGCCCAGTTCAAGATTCCTCAGGCTCCGTTGGGGGCGGCCCTCCTGCTGTGCCTTGTCTTAGCGTATTTTGCGGAGTTAACCGGCGTAGCCGCCATAATCGGAGCTTATTTGGCCGGAATCGCGGTAGGATTGACCTCTTACGGTCATTCCGTCATGGAAAAGACGGAATCTGTCGGCTACGCCTTATTCGTCCCGGTATTTTTCATAAGCATCGGGTTTCACGCCCGGTTTGACGGGGTGGGCGAATATGTCTGGCTGCTGGTGCCTCTTTGCCTGCTGGCAGTATTGACGAAGCTCGTCGGCAGCGGTCTCGGCGCCCGGTTGGCAGGCTATGACTGGAGGAGCTCCATTGCGGTCGGTTCGGGGATGGTATCCCGCGGAGAGGTGGCCGTAATATTGGCTGCGCTCGGTTTGGAAAGCGGGCTGCTGGATCCCCCTCTCTTCACCGTGCTCATTATTTTGATTTTAGCTACGACAATCGCAGCGCCGCCGTTGCTGAAGCTGACCTTTTCCGGAAAGAAAACGGAAACCGCGGCGGTGAACAAAGACGGGGTGCCCATGAATCTGTAAAAGCTGATGAACCGCCGGAGGACATGCCGGCGGTTCTTTCTTTGGAAGCTATAGCTTCGGGCGGCGCTGTACCCTGCAGCGCGCCATGTTACGAAAAGAACGTAAATTTATGGTATAATGCAAGGATAAACGGTGTTGCCGTCAACATTGCGCATTCCGACGTCAGACATGGGGAGTTAGGACGATGCGGAACGATAAAGAGATGGATGTGGCCAAAAAAGCAAAAGTTATCGATTGGTTGAAAACGGAAATGTTGGATCAGATCGCCCATCTGTTTCGCGGACTTTGGGAAGGAAAACAAGAAAAAATTGCGGACAGTCTCGCCAGCCTCGTTGTGTCTTGTTATGTGCTTGCGCGCCGTATCGGGTTGTCATACAGAGATTTGGACCAAGCGATAGCCGATAAGATTCGGGCGCATGCGGAGGAAGAGCACCAACTGGAACAATGGTATGGAGATATGTCCGCGTTGGAACGTCATATGGATGGAAGGTGAACCGATTGTCGTCGGAACAACCGCGTGGAATGCGTCACGCGTTGACTTGGGGAATTCTTTATTCAGTATTGCTTATCTCATTGGTAACACCGCTAATGGTGCTTACGTTTTGGTTTCTGTCGATCCCGGCCGTGATTCTTTATGTCAAGACAAATCGTGTCTTATTTTGGGGAACGATAACCGCATCGGTGCTTATCGGCGCCGGTTTTGCCGGTGGAGCAGCGGCACAGATCTTGATGTTGGCGCTATTCTCGCTAATCCCCGCTATTGTGATCGGAAACTCGTACCGTCGATTGCATTCGGCCCGCGTTGTGCTGACAAGGGGGACCGTGGCCTTCATCTCCATGTTCCTCGCTGTGTTGGTTATCGCTGCGTCGTTGGGATTTGAGTTGAATCCTTCGATCGATGCGACGGTTCGAGAGAGCATAGAAATATTGCCCGAAGCCGTCCGGCAAACACTTGCCGCGGAAGAAATTCGTTCGCTGGTACAATTGACGCAAATGCTTGTTCCGTTATATATTTTCGGAACATCGTTCTTTATGGCGGCCGTTACTCACGCGATCGGCCGAAGAGTGTTGAACCGGCTCGGCGAAACGTTGGCCGGGTTGAAGCCGATACGACAGTGGAGATTGCCCAGAGCGTTCGTCTGGTATTACCTGATCGTATTGTTTGTAGACTTATTGACACCTGTTAAGAACGATTCGTTTTTTTCGACGGTAATCATGAATGTTGTTCCAATATTTATGTTTGTATTTGCCGTACAAGGTATTGCGTTCCTGTTTTTCATCGCGGATGCGAAACGTTGGGGCCGATGGATTCCGTGGTTGAGGATCGCCCTCATTTTGCTTGTGCCTTATCTATTTTTCTCGGCGTTCAGCTTGCTTGGGGTAATCGATACCGCATTTCCGCTTCGCGAACGGATGCGAAAACATTAGGAAGGAGAGATGTCCGGCATGCCGAAATGGTTGAACCGTAAATGGCCCGGTCCGCAAACGATTTGGACATTGGCGGCATTCGCGGCGGTTTCCCTGGCTTTGTTTGCTTGGCATTGGGCGGCCGGTGCGGCCGGGTTGTTGGTTTTGTCGGCACTCGCGCACTATTCGATAAGGCAGGAACAACGGCAGCGCAAGGAGCTGCAATCATATATCGCAACCATATCGCATCGGGTGAAACGGGCAACGAATGAACTGACCAATGAGATGCCGATCGGTATTGTTCTTTATGACGAAGATAAAAAAATCGAATGGCATAACCCTTATATTGCAAAAATGCTCGAGCGGGACACGCTGGTCGGGGAATCGGTGTTGGGGTTATGGCCGGCTTTAAAACCGCTGAAAGAAAAAGAGACCGTACAAGAGGTTTCCGTCGGCAAGCGCGTGTTTAAAGTTACCGCAAAGCCCGAAGAGCGGCTTCTTTATTTTACGGACGTTACTTCGCTGGCTGTGTTGTCCAAACGGTATGAAGAAGAAAAACTGGCGCTCGGAATATTGGTTCTCGATAACGTGGACGAAGTGACGCAAGGGATGGACGACCAGTCGCGCGGCATCGTGATGGCCAAAGTCGCGACCGTTATTAACGAATGGTCCGCCCGCAATCAAATCTATTTGCGCCGGACGGCTTCGGATCGGTACTTATTGTTGATGAACCAAAAGGCGCTAAACCAACAAGAGCAAGCCAGGTTCGACGTATTGGACGAGGTGCGCGATGCGACAAGCCATTTGAAGCTGCCCATGACGTTGAGCATCGGTGTCGCGTCCGGTGCCGACA
Organism: Paenibacillus alkalitolerans; assembly: GCF_016482785.1. Lineage (GTDB taxonomy): Bacteria > Bacillota > Bacilli > Paenibacillales > YIM-B00363 > Paenibacillus_AE > Paenibacillus_AE alkalitolerans. The sequence goes on from NZ_JAEMXM010000008.1 coordinate 34,806, forward strand.
ACTTGGTAGAGCTTGGCCAGCTGGCGCAGTCGAGTTTGGATATGGCGCTCGGCCGCGGCGGAGACCAGGTAGCCGTAAAAGTGGGGCAGAAGATCAACTTTTACGGCGGACGAACGAATGCAGTGGAGAAGCGTACGCGGGTACGCGCCCGAGTCGTGTCGCATGCGCTGCGCGATTTAATTAGAGATAGCGACAAAGTTGTCATCATGGGACATAAGATTCCGGACACCGATGCGATCGGAGCCGCGATCGGAGTGATGAAGGCTGCTGAAACGTTCGGAAAAGAAGCATATATCGTTCTTGAAGGCGTCAATCCGTCGATACACCGCTTAATGGAGCTTATTTACGAGGATGAGGATCTAAGCAGGAAGTTCGTTTCACCGGAAGAAGCGCTGCAGATCACGACGGGCCGCACGTTAGCGGTGGTCGTGGACACGCACAAAGCTTCGCTTGTGGCCGAACCGAAGCTGCTCGCATTGACGAGCCGCCTTGTCGTCGTCGATCACCACCGGCGCGGCGAGGATTTTCTCAGCGAAGCGATGTTGATTTATATGGAGCCGTACGCATCGTCCACATGCGAGCTTGTGACGGAGCTGCTGCAGTACATCCATGAGGGCCTGACGCTCGGTGTCTTGGAAGCTACGGTGCTTCTTGCGGGCATCGTCACCGATACGAAGAGCTTCTCGGTCCGCACAGGCGCCCGGACGTTCGAAGCGGCGTCGTTCCTGCGCCGCAGCGGCGCAGATTCGGAACTCATACAGCGGTTAATGAAAGACGACTTAACCGGATATCTGATGAAGGCGAGTATTATTCGTCATGCCCGCATCGTACATGAGCATTTCGCTGTGGCGGTTACGGAGCCGGGTCAGAAATACCCGCAGCTGCTTATAGCGCAGGTGGCGGACACGCTGCTGAACATGCAGGGGATCGTCGCCTCGTTCGTCGTAAGCGAGCGGCCGGACGGATTGATCGGCATCAGCGCGCGGTCGATGGGGCAGGTCAACGTTCAGCTCCTAATGGAGCAGCTCGGCGGGGGAGGCCATTTGACGAATGCCGCCGCGCAAGTTGAGGGTACGCTTGCGCAAGTAAGCGGGCGTTTGCTCGCTTTGTTGAATGAAATTGAAGATCGGGAGGGGATTTTCGAATGAAAGTCATTTTCTTAAAAGATGTGAAGGGCCAAGGCAAAAAGGGCGAAGTGAAAGAGGTTTCCGAAGGATACGCTTTGAATTTTTTAATTCCGAAAGGATTCGTGAAGCCTGCTTCCGAAGGAAACATAAAGACGCTTGAAAATCAAAAACAAGCCGAAGTTCGGCGCAAAGAGCAGGAGAAAGAGGACGCTGTCGAGCTTGGCAAGAAGCTGGAGCAATTGACGGTCGTCCTTCGTTCCAAAGCGGGGGAAGGCGGCCGGCTGTTCGGATCCATTACGAATAAACAAATCGCGGAAGAGCTTGAGAAGATGAAATACAAGCTCGACAAGCGCAAGATCGTCCTCGATGAACCGATCCGCACGTTAGGCGTTACCAGCGTGCCGGTGAAGCTGCATCCGGAAGTGACGGCAACGTTGAAAGTTCAAGTGTTAGAAGGGCAATAATATGAACGGCGAATTTAATTTCGACAGAATTCCTCCTCAAAACCTGGAAGCCGAGCAAGCCGTGCTCGGAGCCGTGTTGTTGGATAGCGTAACCCTTATTACGGTAATGGAGCTGCTGCGTCCGGAAGATTTTTACCGGGAAGCGCACCGCCGTATTTACGAATCGATGGTCGATCTCAACGGCGAGAATGAGCCCGTCGACCTCATCACTTTGGCGACAAAGCTTCAGTCCAAGCAGCAGCTTGAGGAAGTCGGCGGCATCAAGTATTTGACGGAGCTGGCAAGTGCGGTTCCGACTGCGGCGAACGTTCATTATTATGCGAAGATCGTTGAAGAGAAGGCGATTCTCCGCAAGCTCATCCGCACGGCTACCGAGATCGTGACCAACGGTTATGCAGGCGCCGAGGACGTTCAAGATTTGCTGGGAGAAGCGGAGCAGCGCATTCTTGAAATATCGAATCGAAAATCCGGCTCCGGCTTCGTATCGATCAGGGATGTTCTCATGGAAGTGTTTGAAAGGGTCGAAACTCTGTACAACCAGCGCGGCGGCACGACAGGCATTCCCTCCGGATTCCCGGATCTCGACAGAATGACCGCAGGCTTTCAACGCAACGACCTTATTATCGTCGCCGCCCGTCCTTCAGTGGGCAAAACCGCCTTCGCGTTGAACGTCGCGCAGAACGTCGCGGTACGGGCGAAAGAGACGGTCGCGATTTTCTCTCTGGAGATGTCGGCGGCTCAGCTAGTGCAGCGTATTATTTGCGCCGAAGCGAATGTTGACGCTGGCCGCATGCGTACCGGCCATCTTGAAGGCGATGACTGGGAGAAGCTTACGATGGCGATCGGCACGCTGTCCGAAGCCGAAATTTACATTGACGACACGCCCGCAATCACGGTAGCCGACATCCGCGCAAAATGCCGCAGGTTGAAGAAAGAGAAGGGTCTTGGCATGATTCTGATCGACTATCTTCAGTTGATCGCAGGCCGGGGCAAGGCGGGGGAAAACCGTCAGCAGGAAGTTTCTGAAATATCCCGGACGCTGAAACAAATCGCCCGTGAGCTGGAAGTTCCCGTCATCGCGTTGTCGCAGTTAAGCCGGGGGGTCGAGCAGCGGCAGGACAAGCGCCCGATGATGTCCGACCTTCGCGAATCCGGTTCCATCGAGCAGGATGCGGATATCGTCGCGTTCTTGTACCGCGATGATTATTACAATCAAGATTCGGAGAAAAAGAATATTATCGAGATTATAATCGCCAAGCAGCGTAACGGTCCTGTGGGAACCGTGGAGCTGGTGTTCCTGAAGAGCTTCAACAAATTTGTGTCTCTCGATAAAAACCACCCGGATTCAATGCCGGCCGCGATTTGATCTCGTAAACAATGACAATTGCCGAATGTTTATGCGGGTATTCGCATAATCGTTCGGTTTTTCATTGACTTACAATGGTCTGCGTTGGTAAACTAATTATGCTTCTCAATATGAACCCGAAGGGGGAACGCTCATGTCGACGGTCGTTGTGGTAGGTACGCAATGGGGAGACGAGGGCAAAGGCAAAATTACGGATTATCTTGCCGAGACGGCGGAAGTGATCGCCCGGTATCAAGGAGGAAACAATGCCGGTCATACGATTATGATCGGAAACAAGAAATATAAATTGACTATGGTGCCATCGGGTATTTTTTATAAAGAAAAGCGCTGCGTGATCGGGAACGGAATGGTGATCAACCCGAAAGCGCTTATTGAGGAAATCGAGTACATTCACGAGAACGGGTTTTCGACAATTAATCTAAAAATAAGCGACCGTGCGCATCTTATTATGCCGTACCATCTCGTCCTTGACGGCCTGGAAGAAGAACGGAAGGGCGCAGAGAAGATCGGCACGACGCGCAAAGGCATCGGCCCGGCTTATATGGATAAAGCCGCCCGCAGCGGCATCAGAATCGGCGATCTGATGGATGCCGACGAGTTCGAGCGGAAGCTGCGCCGCATCATGGAAGACAAAAACCGGCTGTTGGCGCAAGTATACGGATCTCCTGCTCTCGATACTGAGGAGATTCTGAAGGAATATTTGGGCTATGCGGAATTTCTGCGCCCTTATGTTACGGACACATCGATTGTATTGAACGACGCCATCGATGAAGGCCGCCGCGTTCTGTTCGAAGGGGCGCAAGGCGTAATGCTCGATATCGACCATGGCACATATCCGTTCGTAACGTCATCGAATCCGTCCGCAGGCGGCGTGTGCATCGGCTCCGGAGTCGGTCCGACCAAGATTCATCAGGTCATTGGCGTAGCCAAAGCATACACCACCCGTGTGGGCGACGGCCCGTTTCCGACCGAGCTTCATAACGAAACCGGCGACAATATACGCGAGCGCGGCCATGAATACGGCACCGTTACCGGGCGTCCGCGCAGAGTCGGCTGGTTCGACAGCGTCGTGGTGCGCCACGCGCGGCGGGTAAGCGGAATAACCGGGCTGTCGCTCAATTCTTTGGACGTTCTAAGCGGGCTGGACACGGTCAAGATTTGCACCGGATACCGGTACAAGGGAGAAGTTATCGACTATTACCCGTCGAATTTGCGCGTGCTTGCCGAATGCGAAGCGGTTTATGAAGAGCTTCCGGGATGGCACGAGGATTTGTCGTCCGTCCGCTCCCTGGATGAGCTGCCGCCTAACGCGCGCCATTATGTGGAACGGGTTTCGCAGCTGACGGGAATTCCGATCTCGATCTTCTCCGTCGGGCGCAACCGCGAGCAGACAAATCTGGTTCGCCCCGTATATGCTTGAACACGCAAGCCCTCGAGGAGCTCCTCGGGGGTTTTTCTATTGTAAGTACTACGATGTGCTTGGTGGATGCAATAAGGTCGGAAATAATAGACCTTATCCGCAGGAATAGGGTCGGCATTGAGGCTGTTGATTCATTGTGAGCGATGTAACCGGAGTTTGTCCGGTTAGGAGGATGCAGATGGCAGAAAGTGAGCGTTGTAGCCGGAGTTTGTCCGGTTAGGAAGGCGCAGATGGCGGAAAGTGAGCGAGGTAACCGGAGTTTGTCCGGTTAGGAGGATGCAGATAGCCGAAAGTGAGCGTTGTAGCCGGAGTTTGTCCGGTTAGGAAGGCGCAGATGGCGGAAAGTGAGCGAGGTAACCGGAGTTTGTCCGGTTAGGAGGATGCAGATAGCCGAAAGTGAGCGTTGTAGCCGGAGTTTGTCCGGTTAGGAAGGCGCAGATGGCGGAAAGTGAGCGAGGTAACCGGAGTTTGTCCGGTTAGGAGGATGCAGATAGCCGAAAGTGAGCGTTGTAGCCGGAGTTTGTCCGGTTAGGAAGGCGCAGATGGCCGAAAATGAGCGATGTAACCGGAGTTTGTCCGGTTAGGAATGCGTAGATGGCCGAAAGTGAGTGATGTAACCGGAGTTTGTCCGGTTAGGAGGGTGCAACGGGCGACCGGAGTTTCTCCGGTTAAGAGGACGCAGATGGCCGAAAGTGCCGAGTACATGCTGTAAGCGAAAAATTTCGGCTTCAAGTTCGTGTCAACAATGAATCCACTGCCTCGAAATAGACCTTATCCACAGGAATAGGGTCGGCGCATTGAGGCTGTGTATATTGAATTCAGATTCAACTTTTTGAATTCGGTATTCGCGGCCGTGTAAGCGAAGTTTTTCAGGTAACAGCATTTAACTCTATTGCTCACAATTAATCGACAGTTTCAAAATTGATTTTATACAAATAAATAGGGTCAATATTTGACCCTGCACATGCTTTCATTGGGTCTTGTCCGCAAAATTTCGGAGTTGCGGCCGGCTCACTCAAAAATATCGGTAACTATCAATATCATTGTTTGCGCTCCCCGTCTTCCGTCAATACTGGAGATAATGAACAACACAGAGACGGGGGAATTCGGAAAGTGAAATGGCTTGGGTGGCTCTTCAAGACGGTTATTACTACGGCGATCATAACGGCGGTTTCGGTTACGGTAACGTGGTCGATGATGAACATATTTATACAACAATTGATGGGACCGTTCCAAGGGGAACACTTGACGCGTCCCGTCGCAATATCAGATTTACTTTCATATATGACCGCTCAGGCGGGATTATCTCAAAATAGCAATACGTCCGAGACACAAGATGAGAATGCAGGGAACGAATATCGCACGGAGCCTAGCGGCAACGCTAACGACAACGACAACGGCAACTCTAACGGAAGCACAAACGGAAGCACTAACGGAAGCACTAACGGCAATCCTTACGACACGCCGGATGCGCCCCCTGCTACGCAAGATTCGCCCGCATCCGAAAGCGGCTCGCCCGAGGATGCGCTGCCGGTTATGGGGAATGTGCAAGAGAAAGACGAAGTGTATCTTTCCACGGAAGAGCTTGACGCGAAGAAAGACAGCATATCCTCCGAGGACCGAATGGAAATTTTCTCGATCATGACAAGCCGTTTGCCCCCTGAGGAGATGCAAAACATCTCCAAACTGCTGGAAGGCGGCATCACATCGGCGGAATTAAGAGAAGCGGCGGACATCCTGAAAGAGCACTTGAATGAGGCGGAATACGAGAAGCTGATCGCGATACTGATGAAATATTAAGCGAATTGAACGATTGATCCGGATTTTGCACAGAAAATCCGGTCTTTTTGCGTGCAGAATCGTCCTTTCTTCACAAATCGGCCAAATTCGTATAACGAGGTTGCTCGAGAGAGATTAACTGTGTTAAAGTAGAGGAAAATTGACGGTAAATGAATATTTTCACCGTTTTTCACTGTTTTTATGCAAAAACATGAAACTTGTATCGCTAAACAGCGTGGAGGAGGCGTGCATGGTAAAGTTCAGGGGGACACTTCCGTTTTACAGAGCTTCAGAGAAGCTCAAAGACGCGGTACTGAACTTGAAGTCGAAAGGCCTTTACACGAAGATGAAGTTGCGGACTAACGACGGCATGCGGGATTCGAAGCAATGGCTTTGTACATATAAGATACAAGTTGCCGGAAGCATCGGCGCTGTCGCATTGGTAGCAGGAATCGCTTACGCAGGCAATCAGTACGTGCAGGCCAACATGAACGAAATCTACGAAGTATATGTCGACGATGAACTCATCGGTGAAGTCAGCGACCCATCTATAATTGAAAGTGTAATTGCCGCCAAATTACAGCAGTATTCGGACGAACACCCGGAAGTGCAATGGGAAATCGAGCGTGCCGGTCTTCGCCTGGAGCAAGAGCGCATCTTTATGGGCGAGGGCGAGGATGAGGATACATCCAAGCAATTGGCTTCCGTCTTGGAGGCGAAGGCTGTCGGTGTAGAACTCGTAGTGAACGGCAAATCGGTTGCAATTGTGAAGGATGAAGAGACGGCCGATCGTATATTGAACAAAATAAAGCAAAAATTCGCCGGACAAGGAGCCGCCGAAGCAGTCGGGATACTGTCGGCAGAAGCGGCTAGCAAGAACGACGACGATCTATTAGCGCAGAGCGAAGCAGTCGTCGAATCTGTTCGCATTATCGAACCGGTCGAGCTGATGAAGCGGGAAATTCAACCGAATGACGTGATGGACGAGGATGATGTCCTCGCGTATCTCTTAAAAGGGGAAACGAAACCGACCAAATATATCGTTCAAGAGGGCGACACGCTTTCGGACATCGCGAAGAAGCTCGACGTACCGCTCCAATTGATCTATACGAAGAACCAGCATAATAAGGATCTCATTGAGCGCGATCTCATTCGCACCGGGGATGTGCTGGACCTGACAATGCCGCAGCCGGCAGTGACTATCGAAACTGTTGAAACCGTTGTAGAGACGATTGGGATACAGCACGATACCATCTATGAAGAAGACAAAACGATGCGCCAAGGCCAAACGAAGACGCTTCGTACCGGTAAAGACGGGAAGAAGAAAGTAACCTATAAGCTTACCAAAGTGAACGGGTTATTAATGGACGAGAAGATTGCCGGCGAAACGGTCATCGAAGAACCGATTCCGGCGATCGTAAAGCGGGGAACGAAGGTCATTCTGGGTGAAGGAACGGGAAGGTTCATATGGCCGGTCGTTTCAGCCCGATTGACAAGCGGTTACGGCACGCGATGGGGACGCCAGCACAAAGGCGTCGACATGATTTCCGGCAATAAATCGATACTTGCGGCCGATAACGGCAAAGTCGTTCATGCGGGTACGGACGGCGGTTATGGGAAATCGGTTATTATCGATCATAAGAACGGATACCGTACGTTGTATGCTCACCTCAGCAAAATATCCGTCAAAGAAGGGCAGACGGTAGAGAAGGGCGACAAGATCGGCGTTATGGGCGATACGGGCCACTCGACCGGCGTTCATCTGCATTTCGAAGTGCACGTCAACGGAAGCGCGCGCAATCCGATGAAGTATTTGCCGTAACATGAACTTATATTTATGTATTCTGGTAAAATGGGGCAAGGCAAACGTTGCGGTTTGTCTGTGCCTCTTTTTTATTCCTATGGTAATATAGTGGGAAAGGTGGTGAACCGGCATGCAAGGTAAAATTTTAGTAGTGGACGATGAACAGCCGATTGCGGACATTTTGAAATTCAATCTGGAGAAGGAAGGCTATGAGGTCGTGTGCGCGTTCGACGGGCAGCAGGCGGTTGATCTTGCTTTTGCTGAACAGCCGGATTTAATATTGTTGGATTTGATGCTGCCGGTGAAAGACGGGATGGACGTATGCCGGGAAGTGCGCGCCAAGCTGAATACTCCCATTATCATGCTGACTGCGAAAGACACCGAATTGGATAAAGTATTGGGATTGGAGCTCGGAGCGGACGATTACGTGACGAAGCCGTTCTCCAACCGGGAGCTGTTGGCCCGAGTGAAAGCGCATCTGCGGCGGCAGAGAAACGGCGCGACGGCGGCGGAAAGCGCCGAGCTTGCAGGCAACAACACGTTGAAGCTGTTTAATCTCGTGATAGACAGCGATATGTATGTACTATATAAAGACGGTGCGGCAGTCGATTTGACGCATCGGGAGTTCGAGCTCATTCATTATCTCGCGAAGAACAACGGGAAGGTGATGACGCGCGAACATTTGCTTCAAGCCGTATGGGGGTTCGAATATTTCGGCGATGTGCGCACCGTTGACGTCACGATCCGGCGGTTGAGGGAGAAGATTGAGGACGACCCGAGCAGGCCGGAATATATTTTGACGCGCCGAGGGCTGGGCTATATGATGCGAAACCCGAAGCTGGGAGGCTTATCCTTGCAATGAAAGGCATCCGTCGGCTGCAGACGATCCAGATCCGGCTCATTGTCATCTACGTATTGCTCATCCTAATTGCGATGCAGCTTATCGGGGTGTATTTCATCCGAACGCTCGAAAGCTCGTTCTTCGGCAATTTTTACGAATCGTTAAACAAAGAAGCGTATTATTTGGCGGAGAGCGTAGAGCATTATCTGGACGCGAACATGTCCGGAACATCCGGACAAGATCAAAAAACTTACGAAGATCTCAATGAATTTATACAAAACTTCGCGCCTAACGACCGGGAGATCCAAGTGATCGATGCGAACGGGATCGTCGTCAGCGCTTCCGCGCACCGGCACCAGAGCATCGTCGGCCAGAAGAACGTGCAGACGGAAGTGACGAGGGCGCTTCAAGGCATCCGCGGCAACGAGCACACGATGATCGACGCCGACGGAAACCGCAAGCATGCGATTGCGATGCCGGTCCGCAAGGGCGGCAAAGTGATCGGCGCGGTGTACTTAGCCGCGTCAATGGAAGATTTGTTCGTTACGATGAACCGCATTAAGCAGATCCTCTTTTCAGGGACCGTTATCGCACTGGCGCTTACTGCTCTGCTGGGGATCATACTGTCGAATATGATAACCGCGCCCATTAAAGACATCACGCGAAAAGCGGCCGCCATGGCGAAAGGGAATTTCAATCAACAGGTTGCCGTGCTTACGAACGATGAAATCGGGCAGCTGGGCAACGCGTTTAACGACATGACGAACCGGCTGAAAGAAGCTCTGTCTTCGATAGAGGAAGAGAAAGATAAGCTGGCGTCGATCTTGGCGAACATGAGCGACGGAGTCATTGCGGCCGATGAGAGAGGACATACGATCGTGATGAACCGGCGCGCCCGCGAAATGTTAAAATTACCGGACACCGAGCCCGCCGAGGGCAAAGATGTGTACACGCTGCTCGGTTTACAACGGACGGGCATTACCAATTCGACATGGCAAAAAGAAGGGGGGACAATAATTGTATCGTTGGGAGACGGGACGGCGGGTGAGCCGTTGACGGTAAGGGCTACGTTCTCTCCGTTTCATCGCCGGGACCGGGGCGTTACAGGTACCGTATTGCTTCTGCACGACGTTACGGAGCAAGAAAAGCTGGAAGCATCGCGCAAAGAATTCGTGGCCAATGTATCGCATGAACTGCGTACTCCGCTGACGACAATCAAGAGTTATTTGGAAGCGTTGGACGAAGGGGCATTGGACGAACCTTCGCTCGCTCAACGGTTCGTCGGGGTTACCCGCAACGAGACGGAGCGGATGATCCGGCTAGTGAACGACTTGCTCCACCTGTCGAGATTCGATTCAAGTCAAACCGCGCTCCACCGGGAGCGCACCGATATAACGGCCATGCTGGATGAGGTGACAGACCGCTTTTCATTCCAAGCCCAGCAGAGACAAATGCGGTTGGTGGTTGAAGCGGAACGCGGCGTGCCCCCGGTGTTCGCCGACCAGGACGCCGTCGATCAAGTATTGGACAACCTTGTGTCGAATGCGATCAAATATAGTCCGGACGGCGGAGAAATCATGCTGTCTGCGCGGTTGCAAAAGATCGGAGAGACGGTGTCGGCCGGATGGGTCGAAATTTCCGTCAAGGACCGCGGCATCGGCATACCGAAGAAAGATTTGGAACGGATTTTCGAACGATTTTATCGTGTGGATAAAGCACGGTCTCGAAACATGGGGGGAACCGGGCTCGGACTTTCTATTGCCCTGGAAATAGTGAAGGCTCATGGGGGGACCATTCGTATCGATTCTGAAGCGGGAGAGGGGACAACGGTTGTCTTTACTTTGCCGGTGTTTACAGAGGAGCGTGACATACGGTGATGGAAAAAGTGAAAACGCTTGTTCTCACGGTTCTTGTGGGCGCCAGTCTCGTTCAGAGCTATTTGCTCGCATACAGTTCCCCGAAATTCGATACGATGATTCCTGTCGATTACGTGGAGTCGAAACTGGAAGGGACTCAAGCCGAGTTAAGCCAACTGCTGTTTCCGAAGGATATCGTTCTGCATTTCGGCGATGATCAGCACACGATACTCTACCCCAATATGACGTTCTACCAAATGATATTGGACGTAGTGAAACAACGCACGTTCGACGGCATACGCGAAGCGGGCGAACTGCCATCCGGACAAAGTCCGCGGGATTCTCTCGGGCTGGAGATTCGGTTTCCCTCCGGAATCCCGTTCACATTGCTGGAGCAAATCATGCAGCTAAAGGGCGATTCTTTGGCCGATGCGAAGCCGGTCGACCGCATCTGGATCTTCACAAGAGCCGACCGGGACGAGGTGCGTGTATTTTTCGCCGGCAGCGGAGGTACCGTGTATGAAGCCGCCAAGGCGGATTTAACGGTGAAGGACGTGGAACGGTTTGTCGCATTCGGTTCGGCGCGCACGAAATATCGAATGTACGGGGGGAGACATTACTTGCCGGCCGAGCCGCTGCAGATGGTCGGCTATGAACTCAATTACCGCCTGTTTACAGCCGAGCAGCTTCAGCGCAGCTTATTCCCCGACCCGTACAGCACAAGAATTTTGCGCGAACGCAACGGTTCTGAAATTTATACGGACGGCAAGCGGGGATTGCGGCTATCGACAGGGCAGCATTGGATGAGTTACTCGGATCCGGCTGCCCCTGTCGAAGGGACCCATAATGAATTGCGTACCTCTTTATCGGCGGTCCAGTTTATTAATCGTCACGGAGGCTGGAACGGCAATTATATGGTAAGCGCGTTGAGGCGGGAATCGGCGGTGAGCGACGAACAAACCATCTGGTTCCGGCAATATGCGGGCAATTATCCGGGATCGTTCCCCATCGTATCTTCCGAGGGAGGACTGCCGTTCGGAACGATTCGGCTGACTCTTCAAAACGGTGTCGTTACCGCATACGAGCGGTCGGTCATCCAATTGGAAGGGGAGAAATCCGAGCGTAAATTAAAGGAACTGCCTGGAGGCGAGACGCTGGAAGACATGCTTCGATCGTACGAAAAGTACGAACTGGTACGCAATGTGATGCCCGCGTACAGGTTGCTGTTGGATGAGGAAAACGATAAAGCGACATTGGAGCCCATTTGGTCGGTGGAATTGATCGACGGAACGTATGAAGCTTTGTCGGGGAAAGGGGCGAGATAATGGATTGGAGCCGCGCGAAATCGGTTCTCATCGTATCGTTCTTCCTGCTGAACATACTTCTGGGATTTCAATTATGGGCCGGCAAAATGGGGATCGATACGTTCTCCGAAGCGGGAGAGAGAAGGGAAGAGATGAACCGGCTGCTCGCATCGAAACAAATCGCGATAGAGGCTGAGGTGCCGGAAGCGACCCCGAAGTTGAATGAAATAACGGTCCGGTTAAAAGACGGTGTGCCGTCTCCACAGAAACAACCCCTTGATTATCCGTTTGAGCTGAGGCTTCTGTCCAGCGCAGCGGACATCAGAGGATTGCTTGTAAAGGAAGTGCCGGAAATCGGAGAATACGAACCGGACCCTCATGCCGCTAACGGGGCGAAAGCGGTATATATTATGAACCAGCTTCATAACGGGCTTCCGATGTTTGAAGTGAGAGTGGAGCTTTACGCCGAGAAAGACACCGTTAAATCTTACCGCAAGCTTTACGCCGAGGTCCAGAATGCGGGTACCGGGAGCGGAGAAGGGCAGCAGGTGCTATCCGCTTATATCGTGCTCTCGAGCTTGGCGGAAAATTATTTGCCTGTCGGTGCGAAGATTAGGGATGTGCGTCTAGGGTATCACGGTCCCATCTTCGAATCGGAGACGCAAGTATTGGCTCCGTACTGGCGGGTTGCTCTCGCCGGCGGGGATGTGTATTATGTGCACGCTATAAACGGAGCCGTGGAAGGGCCGATCTCTTTAGGGGATACTAAGGATAAAAAATGACACAGTCAAGCAGGGGAGAACGTGCGGGTATGGGGATACGTTTTACAGTGCTGTCGAGCGGGTCGACAGGGAATGCGACGCTCGTGGAATGTGGGGATCGGAAAGTGCTGCTGGATGCGGGTTTAAGCATGAAGCGGATCGAGCAGCTGCTGGCGGAAAGGGGCGTTCGGGCGGATGAACTGAGCTGTATGTTCGTCACTCACGAACATTCGGACCATGTGAAAGGACTCGGCGCTTTGGCGCGGAAATACTCGCTCCCGGTCTATGCGAATGCGAAGACGTGGAACGAATTGGACCGTCTGGCGGGCGATATCTCGGAAGAGCAGCGACGGACGTTCGTCACCGGGGAATCGGTCTGCGTCGGCGAACTGACGGTGGAGTCGTTCCCGATTTCGCACGATGCGGCCGATCCCGTCGCATATAATTTCTGCGCGGACAACTTCAAACTAAGCATTGCGACCGACATCGGGTATATGAGCCCCGTTGTGAAAGAGAAAATCCGGGACGCCGACGTGCTTGTCTTGGAGTCGAATCATGACATACAGATGCTGAGAGTCGGAAAATATCCATGGAATGTGAAACGCCGCATATTGGGCGATCTCGGCCATCTGTCCAACGACGCGGCCGGGGAAGCCCTCTGCGAGCTGCTGTCTCAGCGCACGAAGCGGGTTTATCTTGCGCATTTAAGCAGGGATCACAATCAAATGGATTTGGCCAAGCTGACGGTGCATAACATATTGAAGGAGTCCGGCATCAGTACTATGGAACGCCCCGTGCGAATAATGGATACATACTGGGATCGTCCGACCGAATGGGATTGGGTGAATCGGGAAGAACAAACCGAAGAGAACGCCCATGGAGCGTCCTCCGCCTAATATTACGAAGAAACATCCGTCCCGTTGTTGAAGCCGGTTGCGATCCGGTCATCTTCTTGCTCCAGCCGGGCGGCTCTCATATGGAACTCTTCGGCGGTGAGGACACCTTTTTCAATAAGGATTTCAATCAATGCGCTTATTGCGAGGGTGTTATTATAGTGTGAATGTTTCAAATCGGCGATGCTGCCGGCCAGATTTACTTGTTCCCAAGCGTTTGCGTTCCGTTTCATAGTCAAAGTCTCCTTCGGTTTGGAATTCTATTATTATTCTTATGAGAATCTCTTGTTACTATTTTAGGTAGATGTTGGGGAAAACATTCCTGTTTTTTGTGCGCGGCCCGATTTTTGGGTAAAATGTTGAGAGGAATGGAACTTACGGGATGATTAGTTGCTTGTACGGGGAGGAGGCGCTGCGATGAGTTTGTTTGACGACGATGAGTTTTATTCTCCCAAGTTGTCCCGTTGGAGGAGGAGACGTATAGCTTCCGCTCCCTGGCCTTCATGGCGGCGATCGGGAAGGTACACTTCGTTAATTGCCGCTTCGGTAGCGGGAGGAGCTCTCCTAATGCTGATTCTCGTTACTCCGTTGTTTGTTCTAAGTTGGGCGGACAGAGACGATGGCGGCGGCGGAATAGCGGACGTTGCCGAGCAGCCGGAGCAGGTCGTTCGGGTCGTCGAAGCGCTGAAGCCGGCTATTGTCAGCGTAGTCAGCGCACATGAAGGAGAAGCAGGCTCGGAAGGGATTTCGGAAGCGTCTATCGGCTCCGGCATTGTAATTGCAAAAGACGGAACGCGCGGACGAATCGTCACCAATTATCATGTCATTGAGGGAGCCACCTCCATTGAAGTAGTGCTTTCCGACGGAGAGCGGCTGGATGCGAAGCTAATCGGCGGAGACGCGTTGACGGATTTGGCCGTGCTTGAGGCGGACGGACGGAAGCTGCCGCGCATAGCGGAATTCGGCGACTCGGGGAAATTACGCGAGGGCGAGGCGGTCATCGCGATCGGCCATCCGTTCGGGCTCGGATTTTCGCCGACGTTCACGTTAGGCATTATTTCTTCGCTTCATCGCATTATTCCGATTTCATTAGCGATGGACGGCAACATCGATTGGGAAATGGACTTGCTGCAGACCGATGCGGCGATCAACCACGGGAATAGCGGCGGAGCGTTGGTCGGGTTGGACGGCAAGGTGATCGGCATCAACTCCATGAAGGTGGCGCAGCCGGGCGTTGAAGGACTCGGTTTTGCGATTCCGAGCAACGTCGCCTCTCCCATTATTCGCGAGCTTGAGCAATACGGGAAAATCCGCCGCCCTTATATGGGCGTAGCGACGGTGGATTTGGGTTTGTATAGAGATAGCGGAAAAACGGAAGATGTGCTGAAAATACCGGCGGAAGTGACCGACGGAATAATTGTGCTTGAAGCGTATGGACCGTCGAAAGAAGCGGGATTGCGCACGAACGACGTCATCGTGTCGCTGGACGGCGTTTCGATCGACAGCACGCTGGCGCTGCGCAAATTCTTGTATACGAACAAGAAGGTCGGCGATAAAGTTAGGGTCGAGTATTACCGGGGAAATAAGGAGAACACCGTTGACGTGCGTCTAACCGAGAGTCCGGAGCAGTGACGTTCGTGACTGTTGGCGGTTTCCCGCCGTCCGTCTTCGGTTTTAGAGGAACTCCATTCCCTTATTTCATGAATGTCGGGCTGCTTGGCAAAAATAGCGGAACTACAGTCACTTATTCCTACGGAATTCGGGAGATTGTCCCCGAAACCGGCTAAATAAGTGACCAGAGTTCCGCTATTTTTTCATCGAGGGCGTATTCGGGCGGAATAAGAGCCTGATCTTCCTCAATTTCTTTGCGAGGAGAGTTTGTGCATGCACATACAAGTGATCGCGGTCGGAAAGCTGAAGGAGAAGTACCTGACGCAAGGAATCGGCGAATATTTAAAGCGCTTGGGCGCATACGCCAAGGTGCAGGTCGTGGAGGTGGCGGACGAGAAAGCGCCGGAAAACCTTAGCCCCGCGGAGGAGTCGCAGGTAAAAAACCGCGAAGGCGAGCGTATTATTACGGCATTGAAGCCGGACGCTTATGTCATCGCCCTTGCCATCGACGGCGCCCGCTGGTCGTCGGAGCAGCTTGCGGCAGAACTCGATCGCCTCGCCACGTACGGCCGCAGCTCCGTCGCCTTCGTTATCGGCGGTTCCCTCGGCTTGGCCGATTCCGTCCTCGCCCGCGCGGACCAGTGCCTCTCGTTCGGCGCGATGACGTACCCGCACCAGCTCGTGCGCCTGTTATTGCTTGAGCAGGTGTACCGGGCGTTCAAGATCAACCGCAGGGAACCGTATCACAAGTGAGGCGAAATTTTTCCAATGTTTACTAAGCCAGTGATTGTTTTAGCAGTAGGGTAGAAATAATGGTTGTAACGAGGAATATAAGATGTGGGATAAGCAAATAATTTGTTTATTGTTGTGAATTTTACTCTATTGACCGATAATATTATTGTCACTGGATTGCCCGGCTAAAGCGTATGGTATAAGGAATGTTCAAGCTGAGATCAAACCAAAACATAAAGCCGTAGCTCCAGATTCATCCATGTTGTATTTGTTGTTTATAATTCAAAGGAAGGTGTAGATGCATGAGCACAGACAACTCAATTCTGTTAAATCGTGTATTTACACGAAATACGTTACGTGAAATAGTGGAGCGCAGTTATAGCGATGTCTTTGCGACTGCCATTCGCAGATACGTTGTCGACTCATCAGGAAAGGACAACAAACAATTACTCAGTGAACTATATACCGTTCTTAAAAAAGAATATCGAAACGAGTATTATTATAAAAATACGATTTTAAATAAATTACTTCTTGGTGTGCATAAGCCTACAACAACAACAGCCTTAACTGAAATTTCCATTGGTAAATCAAAGGCGGATTTTGTTTTAATAAATGGTCGTGCGGTTGTTTATGAAATCAAGACTGAACTTGATAATCTTGATCGCCTTGATACCCAAATTTCGAATTATTTCAATGCGTTTACACGGGTCTCCGTTCTAGCCAGTGAAGAGTATGTAGACACATTAGAGAAACGTCTAGGGAACTCTCCAGTAGGAATCTGTATATTAACAAAGAGGGGTAATATTAGCGAGAAAAAAGAACCACAAGAATACACCGATAAGTTAAATAAGGATACAATGTTTAGGATACTTCGAAAGTCGGAGTATGAAGAAATTATCATTAAGCATTTTGGTATGTTGCCAGATGTATCTCAATTTGAATACTACAGAGTTTGTAAACGTTTATTTTGTGAGATTAAAACAGATGAAGTCTATACAGATTTTATATCTATTCTTAAAAAACGTGTTAAGATTGATATTGAACCCTACAAGAAAATTCCATATGAGTTAAAGTTTCTTGTATACTTTTCAGACTTTAAATCAGATGAGTATAAAAAACTACAATTGTTTCTGGAACAAAAGGAGGTTATTCCATGTACTTCCCTTTTTTAAGAGGCCGTCAGTTTGAACTCATTGCCATAAGAGAACTAATAGAAAAGTCGCTAATAAATAGAAGTGTGATGCCAATTGTCGAGCCAGTAAAACTGTCGGCAGCCTTAATTAAAACCTTGGTATCCTTTCGAGAAAGCGACCGCGCTTTGGGACTAGTTCGAAATCCTCAAGTAGGGAGCATGCTTAAAGATTTAGCTGACGAAAAGAATAAGAAGGATAAAGACCGGTTTCTTGAATTACTAAACACCTCTGATATTCTATCCTTTCTATATTCCAATGCAAAATTACCCACACATCTTTCTTCGTTTGAGCGTCAAGGAATCACAAAGCAAGATATTGCCACTATTTGTATAAACCAAGACGCGATCCCCCATTTCGAATCCGTATATGCTACCGATATCCCGCGATTAAATTTTATTAGGGACGAAAGTGTATATCGCAGACGCATGCCAAATCAGAGAGTACTGTTTGAGGATCGTTTCCCGAAAAGAAACCGAAATGTGGATTATTTAGAGCAGGAGGATGAATCCTTTACCTCAGATCACCTTTATTATAAGCAAGATGGGTACTTGGGCTTTTCAGACTTTTCGGTAGTTGGGGATGAATATTCTGAAACGGGTTTTGCTCCTTATGCAATTGCAATTCATATTGTATATTTTGCAGATGATCAAGCCTTACGTGTTCGCCATTTTGTAGCCGATACAAATGATGATATTACTGACCCTGCAGGTAAATTTGCAGAGGCGTTGGAAAAACTAGTAGCATGGAACGAAATTAATAAACTTGATACATTTGGAATTAAGACTTTCGAGGAAATATACAGAAATCGCTCATATCCTGGACTAGGTACTGTGAAAAAACTCTCAATTATGCATCATCTAGAGCTTATGAGCCGGTATTTAGATGGGGTAAAGTAAAATGAAATTTTGTAGCTACTGCATAGTTGATGGTGAATTACAGCCAATCATTGAAGGTTTGGGACAGGTGGAAAGTTCCTGCCCTGTGTGCGGGAAAAGAAGAGCATTCATATATGATACTGACGTTAATACGGAACTCATAGGATATTTTAATGAACTGTTAGAATATTATACTCCTGAATCTATGCTCCCTCCTGATTTTCCGGCTGAGGAGAAAAAGTTGTTAGTCACAGAATTAACAGATCGTTGGCATATATTTAATACTAAGTTGAACCCGACAGATGTATACCGCATCATGAGGGCATTATGTGCTGAAAAATATGGGAGCATGCCAAACCTTTTTGATGCGCCAGTAGGTATCGCCGAACTTAACGATATAGAGTACTTAAAAAGTCGCTCTTTGCTTCGTTCTAATTCATGGGATGATTTCGTTGAGTCTGTGAAAATACAAAATAGATTTCACACTAACCATATCGAATTGGATATTCTTAATCGTTATTGTTCTTTTATCCGGAAAGTATACAAAAAGGGAACTGCATTTTTTAGAGGCCGCATTTCTCCGGAGGAGGGCTTTCCAACGGAAGAAATGGGTGCACCTCCTTCTGACAAGGCTACAGCAGGTCGAGCAAATTCAGCCGGTATACGTTGCTTATACCTAGCAAGCGATCTTGACACCACTATACATGAGATACGGGCTGGTGTCTTTGACTATATTTCGATTGGACGCTTTGAGTTGACTAAGGATATTGTTGTTGTCGATCTTAAAGCTATTGATCATATCAGTCCGTTTTTTGACGGATGTGATTTTATAATTAACAAAGAACATTTGAGACGTATAAATATGGAGATTGGGCGTGCCTTGAGAAGAAGCGACAGTGTATTAGATTACATACCTACGCAGTACATTGCCGATTTTATCAAAAGTATCTCACATGAGGGTAAACCCGAGTATGCTGGAATAGAATACAATAGCACCATAAATCTAAGTGGACAAAATCTAGCCATTTTTTATCCGGAGCTATTTGTATGTACGGAGGTAGAAGTATATCATATTAAAGAATTGCGCTATGATAAGGAAAGGCTGTAAGAAGAAACGTTCTATAGTTAGAACAAAATCACCCCTATGAGGAGTGATTTTGTTTTAACTTTGGGCCAATATCGGGGAATCTAGACCCGTTACAATGTCCGCTCTCCAGCGCAATCTCTTGGCAAAGCCTCGGTTCTAAGCGCCGAGCTTCGGTCTATAGCCTGGCCTTTTAAGAGTTTTCTATGCCGTGTTTGTTTGCAATTTGCTCGTTTTGGTTGGGCCGGCCCTTACCCTCGGTAATCAAGTTGCGCAGGCTGCCGTTTATGTAGGTGCTCCAGGCGTCCGAGCAGACGGCATAGCATTCGTACGTGGGGACGAGGCCTACGTGCGTAAAGCGAACTTCTGTTTTGTCGCCCTTCTCGGCGATTTCAAAGACAATGTCGGTATCCTTCCACTCGCTCTTGTCCTTTACGAAGTTAAAGTAGTTATCTGCAATGTACCAAACAACCTTTTTACCTGGAACAAGTTCGGTGATTTTGATGGTGCAGCGGTGAATGTCTTGGTAGTGGTACTTAAATTCTCCGAGTTCGTCGGTCCTTCCCTCAATTTCTTCCGACCACCAACCGCGGACGTTATTGATGGCGGCGAAGACTTGTTCGGGGTTTTGGTCTACCGTAAAAGAAGTGCTGAAATTTTGATTCATGCAAGTTATCTCCTCTCGCAATTTGTTGACTAACATCCCGAGTATAAAGCACGTACTTGCAAAATACAAGCACAAAAAGTATAAGCATGCACATGAATTGCAAAATGCAAGCACAGATAGTATAATCATGCTCATGAAAAAGCGAACTTCCTCAGTTTGTCCAATAGTATATTCGCTCGACATTTGGGGTGACCCATGGAGCCTAATCATACTTCGTGACGTTCTTATCCACAACAAGCGGTATTACCGCGAGTTTCTTGCTTCACGCGAGCGCATCTCAACCAATATTTTGAGCGCACGGCTCCAATCGCTCACTGAAGCAGGCCTGCTCGTCAAGATAGAAGGCGTTTCAAACCGCGCACAAACGATGTACCGACCAACACAAAAGGCACTTGATCTGTTTCCGGTCGTATTTGCCATTATGCACTGGGGCCTTAAATACAACCCAAATACCGATATGAGTATTCCGATCATGCAGGAACTAACAACAAACGAAAAAGGGTTGGAGCAGCGCCTTTTACAGAATTTCGACGATATTACCTCATAATAAATTACGCCGCAGTTCCTGCATTCTCAAGCCAAGAATTCCATAAATCCTAATCGGCCGCTTTAGCACAAGAAAGGGACACAGCGGATGCATGTCCCTCTCTTACGCTTATATCATCAAGATCTCGCGAAGCTCTTGTTCGGTAATCCCAGACATCGCCTCCTGATCGGGCCCCATCACTTCGTCGATCAGGTTTTTCTTTTTGTGCTGGAGCTCGTACATTTTTTCCTCCATCGTTCCTTGGGTGATGAGGCGGATTACTTGGACGACGCTTTTTTGCCCTATGCGATGGGCGCGATCGGCGGCTTGCTGCTCGACTGCGGGGTTCCACCATAGATCATATAGTACAACGGTATCCGCTCCCGTCAAATTCAAACCGGTTCCCCCTGCCTTCAAGGAAATGAGAAAGATGTCCGTTTCGCCATCGTTAAACCTGCTGCAGAGCTCGACGCGCTGACTGGCGGGAGTTGTTCCGCCCAGATAAAAATACGGAATTCCTTGACCGCTCAGCTCTTTGCCAATCAGGCCGAGCATCTCCGTGAATTGAGAGAAGATCAACATCCGTTTCCGATTGGCCAGGCACTCTTCCACGATTTCCATCAGCTGCTCCAACTTCGCAGAGCTTCCCTTGTATCCTTCGATAAATAGGGCGGGATGGCAGCAAATTTGCCGAAGCCGGGTGAGGCCGGCTAAGATTTTGATACGGCTCTTGTGATAACCGTCTACGCTTAGATGCTTTAAGGTTTCCTGCTGCAGCTTGGCCAAATAAGCGGCATACAATTTCTTCTGTTCCGGAAGCAGCTCGGAAGGCTTGATCGACTCCATCTTGTCCGGCAGGTCTTGAAGCACATCGCTCTTCCACCTGCGCAGCATGAAAGGCCGCGCCCGCCTGGACACCTCTTTGCGCGTTAAGTTTCCGAACGTTTTCCGATCTTGAAACAATGCCGGGAAGACGACGTCGAAGATCGACCACAGTTCTTCGAGGCGGTTCTCGACAGGGGTTCCGGTCAAGGCGAACCGGTAACCGGCTTGGATCGATTTGACCGCCTGAGCTGTTTGCGTCGTATGGTTTTTGAAGGCTTGCGCCTCATCCAGGATCAGGGTGTGGAACGATTGCTTGGCATAGAGATCCACATCACGCAGCAAGAGCGGATACGACGTGATAACGACGTCGGCCTCCGCTAACCTTTGCATCTTCTCCGCCCGCTCGGTTTGGCTGCCGTCTGCAATTAGTACGCGGATCTCCGGCGCAAATTTCCGCAGCTCATTGCGCCAATTGTAGACAAGCGACCCCGGCGAGATCACGAGGGCAGGGATGCTCCGTTGCCGAATCTCCGGCAGGACGGAAGCGATAAAGGCGATGCTCTGCAGTGTCTTTCCCAGGCCCATGTCATCCGCCAAAATGCCGCCGAACCCGTAATAAGCGAGCGTCTTCAACCATTGGTAGCCGTGCTTCTGATAATCCCGCAACACATTCGTGAGATAAGCAGGGATCGGGAAGTCGAGATTGTCCGGATTTCGCAGATTATCAAGGAGCCGGCGAACCGGCTTGTCGAGCTTCAACGCATTGAAATCGTGATCGATCAAATGAATTCCGCGGGCCAAGGGGACAAGGACCTTCGATCCTGTTATATCCGTATTGCGAAGCCCCATGTCCTTGAGGAACGTCGATAGTTCCTGAAGCTCGGCGCTGTCGAGCGGCAATAAAGAACCGTTCGGCAGGCGGTAATATCTCCGCTTCTCCTCCAACGATTTCACAAGGTTGCGAATTTCGGTTTCCGGTATCCAACCCATGTTTAAGCGAAATTCAAGCCAATTTATTTCCCCGGCCGCGGATACCTGCACACTGACCTTCGGCAGCGTATCCAACTTCTGCAGCCGGAGTTTCACCGCACTCGTTGCGTACACCTTCATCAGCTTCTCCAACTGCGGAACGACCGTATATAGGAAGTCGAACTCCGCCTCTTCGTCACTCATGAAGTAACCTGCTTCCGTCTTCGTGAACGGGCTTTGTTCAATCGTTTCGATGATCCGCCGCTCCTGCTCGAGGTCCCGGATCAGAATACGATGAGAGCCCTGCTGCTTCCGGCTATCCTCCAGAGGATTGATCAGCACGTCATCGTACTGAAATTCAACGGCCGCCAGAAGCCGATCCTTCACCCGGTCCAGATACAGCTTCGCTTGAAGTGGAGATTGCGTGACACGCTCGGCAATGGCCGGGGCGATGTTGACGTTGCCCAGCTTCATGAGGCCGGGGACTACTTTTTCTATAAAAGACTCAATCTGACCGATATGAATCGGAATATCGTGAGTACCCGATTCGTCGAGGATCGCCTTAAGCTCTGCAAGCCGATTGCACTGCTTTGCCGGAAGCGGGAGCAGCTTACCGCTTAGGAAGGCCAATTCGTAGGGTTCCATAACCGTAAATTGCTCAAGGCCGTGAACACGCAAAGAATAGCCGCCTGAGCTCGCTTCATTGAACTCGAAGCGCAGAGGCAAGGGTTCATCGGTTAGGCAGATGCCGTTATATTTGAAGTCTCCATCCATAATGGTGACCTTCGGCGCTTGCGTCAGCAGAGGAAGCAGGCGTGCCCATGCCTGTGGCGGAAGCGGCAGCATGCGGGCGCCGTTCTTAGCCGAGGTGTAAACCGAATGCAAGCGGTCCGTTTCACGATAAGCGGCGCGATCCCGAAACATATCGATTAAAGCTCGAAGGACGGCTTCGTTTTCTTTCGAAAAGCTGTGGAGCTCCGGATCGTAGCCGAACCTTGACGAGAAAGAGCCGCTTTCCCCCCGGACAAGCTGATCCAAGAAGGAAGGGATATTCTGAACAATATATAATGCTTTGGGGCCGACCTTAAGCTCCATGCCGAACATGGCGGTGTTTTTGTTGTAATTCAAGAGCTTCAGAATGAACTCCACTTCAAGAGGCGTTCTCGTTTCCGTAAGTGTCCTATTGTGGATGGGGCGTATGGGTTTATCGTCGAATAGTCCGAGAATACGCTCAGCGATGCGGATATTTTCGTTACGTTCGGGAGTTTCTCCGGGCTGCACAATGTCAGGGATTGGCGGAGCAGTCAAATCACCGGCTTGTTGTATGTCATACAGACGGATCAGAACTGCGGCAATATGATGGCAAAATGTATCGAACGAGCCAAGTGCGGGACAGGTGCATTGCGCATTCGGCTTGCCGTTCGAATCAAACGCAAGGTATACCTCATGGCGGCTGGTTCCGCTCACTTCGGCTGCATATTCATCGGTTTCGGAATCGAATCGTACAAAGCCGACCTTATTCGTGCGGCATAATCGTTCGCCTTTTTGATAAGCATAGCGGCCGCACCATTGTTTCATAGATTGCTTTGTTAACCTTATGCTCATTGCCTGTTCCTTCCTAACCTTACACCTCGGATGTGATACCCTGAGTGGGTATCTCTATTTTATCAAAACTTGCGGCAAGTTTTTGAATAATTACTCTAAGATTATTTGAGTCTTGATGACCTCATGAATGCTCGCAATCCCGTCCGAACCGTGCCCTGCTGCAATTCCCCGTTCAATCAGAGTTTTAAAAAGAGACGGCACGTCTGCGCTGATTCCATTAGCCTGGCTGGTATGAATGAGATGATCGACCGCCCCCGCGTGGATTTCAAGCGTACCCTCTCCGCTCGGGTAGTGTCCTTCCTCAATCTGATGAGCGTAATCTGTCATGAGTGAAGTCACGAATGGGAGGTACGCGGTCGCCACTGCTGCGAATGTCCTTGCATCGACCTCTTTGCCAACTAATGAGACGGCGTGGAAAAAGCCGCTGAGCACTCCCCAGTTCATGCCGTACAGGGCCGTATCGTAGAGCGAAGCTAGTCCGGGGTCCTCTCCAAGGTGTGTCGCCCCACCCAGACTCTTCAGCAAAGATTGATGAGCGGTAAAGGCGGAAAGCGATCCACTGTAGAGGAAGACGGCTTCAGGTCTTCCGACAAGTCGGGTGCCGCTCATGGCTGCACCATCGAGATATTCGGCACCAACCGATGATACCCGCTTGGACATCTCACGTGCTTGTTCCGGCGTGCCTGAACTGAGGTTGACGACGACGCGACCGGAGAGAGTATCGCTGTATGGTGCGAGAATCTCGCGCACGCTATCGTAATCGGATACGCATACCACCACAAGCGGGCTCGCCGACAGCGCTTCTGCCACATCGGCGGCATGTAACGCTCCCTTGGTAATGAGGTCTTGACCTTTGCCCAGCGAACGGTTCCAGACAGTCGTCCTGCGGCCATCCATTAAGAAAGCATTGGCCAGCGCCGAGCCCAACATTCCCAAGCCGATGACTGTCACCTCCGAGTTCTTGCCTGTCGTCAAAACTGCATCATTAACCGATATATTCATCATTGCTTCTCCTTGAGTTACGTTCATTTCTCTCCACTCCTTTTGTATTTAAGCCACCATGTTAAATACTGGTATAGGGGTATTATGTAAGATATAATGGATAAAGGGAAGTACGCACTTTATTGTAATATTAGCACCTATAAGTACTGTAGGAACCGAAAAGTACCTATAAATAACTTGGTGTAAACTTTTTTCGTTTGACATTTCGTTGGCACTACTAAGGAGATATGCAGGCATGTTTGAAATAGAGGATTATCGGGATGAGTTGGAGCTCATCTTTGCGGAAGCATTGGAGGAAATTGCCGCACTGCCTGCAGGTTTGAGCGAGAGGGGGCAGGAGTTACTGGCGCTTAGCCATCCGTTGTATAACGGGGGACGAGCCAATGTGATCAGCTACCTTCTTCCTTACTGGTTACGGGAACAGACACACGGCCCGATCGAGCTTTACCGCGATATAGCGGTCGGTAATATCCATGCGATGCTCCACTTTTTTCTGCTGGACGATGCGATGGACGGAAGTGGAGAGAACCCTGACGGAGTCCGCGGCTCATTGGCGCTTAGTCAGTTACTGGATGAGCTGTTCAAGCAGCGTTACCGCCGCCATTTTCCGCATGATTCCACGCTGTGGAACTGCTACCGCAAATATTTGGGGGAGTGGGCGTCTGCAGTATATTCAGAATCGGCAAAACCGATGAATCCAAGTGATTCCGGACAGTTGGCCCGTAAAGCGGCTCCCGTTAAAATATGCGCCACCGGCATGATGCTTCATGCGGGGCGGCCGGATCGAATCCCCGATGTGGAGGAAGCCGTCGACTTGGCGCTTGCGGTGCTCCAACTGTCCGATGATTGGGCGGATTGGCGGGACGATCTGCCTGTATCCAATTGCAACGCATTCCTGTCGATCGTGCGGGATCTGCTTAGCCTGCGTAACGAGGAGGTATTGGACGAACGCTCTGTCAGAAGGGCGATATACAACCGCCATGCCGTGGACCGTCTCGCAGAGATTGCCGAGAGCTATGTCGGGCGACTGAGACGGATTCCCAACACACCGGATCGTCTCATTGCGTTTGCCTATGCAATCGCACAAAGTATTCGGAAAAACGCCCTGCAAGTAGACGAATCGACTCAAAAATTAGCTCTAGAGGGCGGATTTTCTAATATTTTGTCGAAATCGAGAAAATAATAGGACAATTTTACCATACCAATGATATGATAAAAGGGCTAGTCCATTCTACTAATGAAGGGTTGTAGTCCTATGTCCATGGAAACATTGAAAGTGAAGATTATTAAGAAGGCTTGGGAAGATCCGGAATTTAAGGCGCAGCTGCTGGCTGATCCCAAAAGCGCGCTTCAAGCGTCGTTCGGCATGAAGATTCCACAGGAAATCGAACTCATAACAGTAGAAGAAACTCCATCCCGGTATTACTTGGTCATTCCGCCCAATCCGGCTGATCTGGACAGTGAAGACGGCGGGATGAGCAGCACTGAGTACGTTTGGAGTTAATCTTGATGAATCAGAGGGAATCGGACGATCGCTTCGGTTCCTTTTCCTTTCATACTGCGAAATTCAAGCGTTCCCTTCATCACTTCAATGATTCGGAAAGTGACCATAAGTCCGAGACCCGTTCCTTTGGTCTTCGTGGAAAAGTATGGCTCGCCAAGTTTGACGATTTGTTCCTCATCCATTCCTTGCCCGTTATCCGAAATTCGAATTACAATCGTGGACTTCTCCGCAAAAGCTTCAATCTCGATTTTTCCATTGTCTTGAAAGGATTCGATGCTGTTCTTAATCATATTGATGAATGCTTGTTTGAATTTGGACGGGTTACCGAAAATCGTGAGATGATCGGGTACGTTTACGTTCAGGGTTCCCCCGTGCATCGCGGCCAAAGGGCGCATGATCGTCTCTATATTGCACAATTCTTGCTTTACATCCATCGCAACAACGGTCTCCTGCTCGGGCTTAGCGAATGTTAGAAAATCCGAAATGATTGCAGCGGCCCGATCCAACTCGCTGATGGCCATGGAGTAAAGGGATTTCCTTTCCTCGTTCGCATTCCTGGAGAGCAGCTGCAAGAACCCTCTTGTGACCTGCAACGGATTCCTGACTTCATGGGCAATTGAGGCGGCAAGGTCGCTGATGATCTTCATTCTTTCCGTCCTTTGCAGCTGATGGTTGTACAACTCCAGTTCTTTAGAATAGGAAAGCAGTTTGGAATAATCGGCTGATATTCTTCGACTTAAAATCATAACGAGGCAAACGATCAGGAACACGATGCCGAACTTCCACAAGAACAACACATACGGGCGATTGCTGGTATAGAAAATAATAAGATCGGCGACACCCGAAAGAGCGAGTCCGATGAGCCCTGTCGATAATATGATGGAATTTCGGTTTCCCCGATATGCATTGCGAAAGGCAAGGACAATGGTTATAAGCAGTTGAAGCAAGATTAGAGGCCCCGGAATCCAGAAGCTAATGAGTCTGTAATAAAAGTAGAACGGCTCGCCGATCCATTGATACGCGAACATGACGAGAAAACTAAGGGTATAATACCAGGACAGCCATATTGCGAACTTCTTCAATAACAGATAGGTTTCCTCGAATATATGGATTACAAAATAAAAGAGCGACGGAAACAAGACGAACATCGAAGTATCGAACAAAAACAGCAGCTGATGTCCGTACTCGGGGAAATAAAAATAAGGCATGGAAGAGTAAGCGGCGATCAGCGTGCCTGTCGAAAGGACAAACAGGCTGAGGGACGTGGCTAGCCTTCTCTGTTTCCAAAGAAAGAATCCCGAACACACGAGCATCATTATGCCTAAAAATGCAATACCGGCGCCGAGCAGAAGGCTCGGCAGCTCCTTGCGAACATTCAAGGAAGATAAACCGTCGAATTCGCCGATTTGAATAGCGCTGCTTATCCCTGCACGTTCTTTCGATTCAATGCGGATGTATATATCGCTGGAAACCGGCTTAGCTGTAAGCGGGATCAGTACGATGTTTCGTTCGAAATCATAATCGTGCGAGGAGCGAAAAATCGCTTCTGAGTCTTCGTATACGGTGATGTCGAGTCCGTACAACCGCTCTATGTACAATCCCGGGTGCATCAAACGGGAGGTTGGCGGTACGATAATATGCACCCATGCGCCGGTAACCCCGTCCGGGATCGTTGTGAGGGGCTCGTTAACGGTGGCGGAATGCCAAGATCCATTCGAGGGCGGAATTTGGTTTATCGGTTCCGGCCCTTTGATCCATTGTATATTCCAATCTGTAATGCGAATCTCGGAAACTTCAGTATTCGGGGTATTTGGGCCTATGGACAAAATGGCAAGCACGATGCCGCAAATCAATACTAGAATCACCGTTAGTCGGAACGTTTGCATTTTACACCTCGATGATTTAGCGAGCTATAAAACAATTATTTCGACATAATTCGAAACAATCCTGTAAAAAATGACAAATTTTTTACCTTTCGGTGAGGCAAACCGAATCATAGGTACGGGAAAAAGATAAAGGCCATCCGGCAAAGGATGGCCATCCTGTACGATCGCGTCGACAGTGACGGAACAATTAAGCAATTTTGTTTCCGAAGGAATGATCAGCAATAGATGCGGCAAACTTGTAATCGTCATCGTTCATCCTCACCCGATTCCCACTGATTCCGGTTTGCTTTCATGAAATCGATTTGCTTCTCCAAATGTAATTGAGCATCAGCCAGCGCCTTTCTTTGTTTGATAATTTCCTTCAGTTTCGTTTCATATATTTGCAGCAACTCTTCGCAATACTCGCTTTCTTTGTCTTTGACTTGAACTTCAGGATATTCGCAATACAAAATGCCCTTTATCTGATCCGTTGTTAAACCTAATCCTAGATACAGCCGGATCGTATTAATCGTCTCAACGATCGAATCGTCAAACTCGCGATAATTATTGGCAAGGCGGGAAACCTTTATTAATCCCTTCTTCTCATAATGGCGTATCGAACGGATGCTTACACCGGTTAATTGAGCTAATTCACTAATCTTCAATGAAATTGACCCCTTTGAACTTGGTTAATCAAGGTTTTTTTCTAAAGTATGACATAAGCGTTTATGTCGCTACAACAAAAAAGCACCCTCATGATGGAAGAGTGCTTTTGGATTTAATTCAGCCTTTAGCTAAAGTCTTGTAAATGATCAGCAACCCATTGCGCGTAGGTTCGTGCTCGTTGGCCGGTAACTTCTTGAACGGTCGGAACGACCGTGTACGCTTCTTTAGGAAGATTCTCATGCCACTTGAGAACGTACTCAATCATGTCTTCGGATACGCCCAATTTCTTCAGCCGTTCGCGAGCTTGTTCTTTCGTAAGTTCGATAAATCGAACATCCCGGCCAAGCGCCTCGCCGATAATGCGGACTTTAGCGCGTGGAGTAAGCGCTTCAGGACCCGTTAAGATGTACGTTTTTCCGGCGTGGCCATCCTTCGACAGAGCGGTTGCCGCGACTGATGCGACATCGGCTTCATGGATGACGGCATTCAACGAATCGCCGAACGGCTCCCGAACGACGCTTTCCGAGCGAATGGATTCGGCCCATATTAGCGTATTGGACATGAACTCGCAATAAGGTTGGATAAAGGTCCATTCCAGGCCGCTTGCTTCCGCTGCCCGTTCCACTGTCCCCTTCTCGCCGCTCCACAAAATTGCCGCTCGCCGTACCCCCGCCTTCTCAGCGAGTTCAATAATCTCGCTTCCGGTCTGAAGCGGGGAACCGCCGGCGACGCTCGTCATTAAGTATATGCCCTTGACCCCTTTTAATGCGGGCACGAGGGTCTCCGGCGCAGTAAGGTCGCCATATACCGTCTCCACTCCTTCAGGCACATTTGCCGCTGCCGGATTGCGCGACAACGCGCGTACATGTTGTCCGGATCGGACAAGTTGATTGACTACATGACGGCCGACATTGCCCGTTGCTCCAGTTACCAAAATCGTCATCTTCGTTCTCCTTTCAACCGCGCTTGAAGGCTGTGAATTAGTGTTCAACGCAAGTATAAAGTATGACACTAGTGTCATAGTCAACATAAATAATTCAAATGTTTATTAAGGTCCGGTCAGACAAAATTAAGCATTTCTTAAGATTTGTCCTTCCATTATGTTAGGAAATAAGCTTTACAATTGTGTTAATTAAAGACAGTATGGAAATTGCTGAAAGGAGGCTGGACCGTGGTGAACCAATATCGTGTTCTGGTCGTTGATGATGATAAAGAAATACGGGATGCAATAGAGATTTATTTGAAAAATGAAGGGATTACGGTTGTGAAAGCTAAAGACGGATTAGAAGCGATCGAAGTGCTGAACGAGCAAGACATACACCTTATCGTGTTGGACATCATGATGCCGAGACAGGACGGGATTGCGACCACCTTTAAAATTAGAGAGAAGAAAAACATTCCGATCATTATGCTGAGCGCGAAGAGCGAGGATACGGACAAGGTTTGGGGGCTTCAAGCGGGGGCTGACGATTACGTCACGAAGCCGTTTAATCCGCTTGAGCTGATCGCCAGGGTGAAATCGCAGCTGCGAAGGTACGTAACATTGGGCAATTACGACGGTATGCAGAAGGTTGTCAATCTGCACGGGCTGACGTTAAACCAATCCGCCAAGGAGGTTGCGGTTGACGGCGAGGTTGTGAAGCTCACTCCGATTGAATACAAGATTGTCGAGCTGCTGATGGTCAACGCCGGTCGGGTATTCTCCATTAATGAAATATACGAACGGGTATGGAAAGAGCCGGGATTGAACGCGGAAAATACCGTAGCCGTACATATCCGCAAAATCCGTGAGAAGATCGAAATCGACCCGAAGAATCCGAGGTATTTAAAGGTGGTGTGGGGGATTGGATACAAGATGGAAAAATAGATCGCTTCTCGTCGCTTGGGCTCTTTTGTTTACGATGGGAATCAATGGGATTCTAAACTTGTTAACTGACGGGAGCACCTATATAAAGAAGGACTATTTTCAAACTCAGAAATTTGAGAATCAGCTGGCTCAATTTATAGACTATTTAAGCGTTTTCGAATTGAATTACATCCCCAAAGAAGAAGCGAAGAAGCTGATCACGGTTAACGACTGGGAAATTGAGCAATATCGCTACCGCAATGGAGATTTACCGCAGCAAATATCGGAAATCAAGGGCCGGTTCGACCACCTGATCGAGGATGCGATTGCCTCAAACAATAGGGATGAGGCGGACCTATATATTGCGGAACGGGACCGTAAGATCGAAGAGATCACAAATATATTCAAAAGCGATGAATATGTGAAAGCGATCATTATTAAAGAGAAAGAGCAGAAAATCGATGAGCAATATCAAGAGCAAGAGAGCCGCGGATCGGAATTTATGAAATATAGATCGGCGTTCAAGTATGTCCTGAGGGACATCGCCACAGGGAAAGTTTTCACCAACATATCGGCCGATGATGGCGCAAATCCGGTTCTCAAGCGCGAAGATATGCTGTTTGTCCGAAGCTATCCGTCATTATCCGCAGAAGGACGTGCATACCGCTACATTTATGATGAAATGAATCTCTTCACGAGGAAAGCCGGAGTTTTCGAAGGAGAGATCGGAGTAGCGGAATCGGCGTCGGCCTCAAGCTATGTTATGTCAAGTTACAATGATTTTACTAAGAGGAGAACAGCTTTCTTCATTTATACCGTTATCAGTATTCTGGCCTTAATAGGCAGCATTCAACTGTACAGAAGATATCCGGTTGCCGAGATGACTTCTGTTACGAACATTCAGCCGTATTACAATCGAATTCCGTTAGATGTCAGAGTAATAGTTCTTATCTTTTCAACGGTGATTGCATTCGCTTTTTTATTTGAAGGAGACGAAGCTCTCTACTACGAAGATGCTTATACCGTGCTTATTGAATCGTTATACCACTTGGTGTTCTCTACTCTCTTTCTATCGCTTGTCCTAATCCAAGGCAGATTGCTTAAGGGAGGATTTAGCGGAGCCTGGCGCAAGGCGCTTCTTTACAGAGGATATCAGAGGCTGAAGACGGCATTTATGATCAAATCCGTTGCCGCGCAGGTGTTCATCCTTATGTTCATTATGTTTGCTTTCGGAGCGGGATTGGCATTTGCGATTGTGGAGCCTGAAGTGTTTATTGTTTATGTTCCACTGCTTCTCGCTGTCGGTGTCCCTATACTCCTGTTTATTATTAAACGAGCCGGCTATTTTAACCAGATTGTCCATATTTCCTCCGATTCGGCACGTGGAAACTTCGAGCAAGATGTACCTGTAAAGGGTAAGTCCGCTTTAGCAAAACTGGCGGGAAATATCAACACTCTGAAATACGGCGTAAAAACATCGCAAAAGGAACAAGCCAAAAGCGAGCGGCTAAAGACGGAGCTCATCACGAATGTCAGCCATGACTTGCGGACACCGTTAACATCGATCATAACGTATACCAAGCTGCTGAAAAATAAGGATTTATCCGAAGCGGACCGGGATGCTTTTATGGAAATTATCGACCGCAAATCGCAGCGCTTGAAAGTGCTTATCGACGATCTATTCGAAGCGACCAAGATGGCTAGCGGGCAGATCCAATTGGTTAAGGAAAAAATTGATCTCGTTCAGCTTTTGCAGCAGGCGCTGGCCGAAAACAACGAAGCGATCAAGGAATCCGCATTACAATTCCGGGTATCAACGCCGGATATGCCGGTTATTGCCCTTGTTGACGGACAAAAGCTGTGGCGTGTATTCGATAACCTCATCGGAAACTGCCTCAAATATTCGTTGGAAAACACGAGGGTTTATATCTCGCTAAAAACAATGCAAGATCGGGCGGTCATCACCTTTAAGAACGTGACGAAATACGAGCTGAGCGAAAATATCGACGAATTATTCGAACGTTTCAAGCGCGGCGACGCGTCGCGGCATACGGAGGGCTCCGGCCTCGGCCTGGCCATTGCCAAGTCGATTATTGATCTGCACGAGGGAAATTTAGAGATGGACATTGACGGAGATTTATTCAAGGTCACCGTAACGTTAAAGACGGAAAACAATTAGAAAGGAGATGCGATTTGCTCCAAAACATACTGGACTTTCTAGAGGATTTCGGTGTCTGGGGTCTAGCCGTGCATTCGTTTGCGGATGCCGTCATTTTTCCGATTCCAGCCTTTTTTCTGCAAGTTTCCTTAAGTATGGTCGACCCGTCGTCGGCCTTGTGGCTGGCCACTGCCGGATATATAGCATGCCTGCTGGGGACGCCGTTCGGCTATCTCATCGGCAAAACGTTGGGAAACGCGGTCATGTACAAGATGTTAAAGAAGAAATGGGTCGATTCCGCGACTCAATTATTTCAAAAACACGGGGAACCGGCCATACTAATCGGGGCATTCACACCGATTCCGTTCAAAGTATTCACCATCCTGTCGGGCAGTCTGAATTATCCGTTATGGAAGCTGCTGGCATATGCCTCACTTGGCCGGGCGGTAAAGTTTTATGCAGTGGGTGTCCTGTTTTACATGTATGGTCAAGCTGCTGAAAGTATGGTGAAGGATGTTTCGCTCTATATTGCTGTGGGAGCGGTTTCTGTGATCGCGATATTTCTCCTGGTTAGAAGGCAAATCATCAACAAGAAGAGGTTCATAATGCTTGCAGCTGCTGACGGGAACCGGCCGGGGAAAGACCAAAGCGATTAATTGGGGAAGGCGACCGCAATCCATTCTAGGAGGAAAGAGGATGTCAACCGTATTAGTGGTAGATCACGACTCGTATATTCGGAAGGTTGTCGGCAGCTTCTTGTCCCGGGCGGGCTTCGCTGTCAAGGAGGTGACCAACGCGGACGAAGCGCTGATGGAGATGGAGCGGGGGGACGTGCAACTGACGATCTTGGACATCGTGCTTCCGGGAATGGACGGTTGGAGGCTTTGCGCCGAAATTCGCAGGGACCGCGACATTCCGATTCTAATTCTCACTGCGAAAGGCGAGACGGCGCATAAGGTGAAAGGATTTGACGCCGGAGCCGACGATTATCTCGTCAAGCCGTTCGATCCCGTCGAGCTGCTTGCCCGCGTGAAAGCATTGCTGAAGCGTTATCGCCTCACATCGTCGCCGACGTTGAACGCCGCGGGTATGACGCTGCATCTGCAGTCGTTCGAAATAGTCGTTGGCACCGAAGTCGTTACACTGCCGCCGAAGCAGTTCGGTCTGTTGTTCAAGCTGGCAGAAAATGTAGGGAGGACCGTTCTAAGAGAGCAGTTGATCCGGCACATCTGGGGATTCGATTTTGACGGCAACGAACGCACGCTCGATGTGCATGTAAACAAACTTCGCGACAAGCTTGCGGAGTGGAACCGCCGCGTCCGTATCAGCACTGTTCGAGGACTTGGCTATCGGTTGGAGGACGCCGGCGCCAATGAATGAAACGAATGTTTGACATAGAACATAGTAGTAACTATAATGGTTACAACTGGTGGTGATGTCTTTGAAGCAAATAAGCACGCGTTTTTCTATTGCTGTTCATATTCTGTCCGTCATTGCAATCACGAACGGGAACGATTGCACCGGGGACTTCATCGCGGGCAGTGTAAATACGAATCCGGTAATTATCCGCAGGATTATGGGTATGCTGAAGAAGGCGGGTTTAGTGGAAGTACGTCCTGGGGTAGGAGGCGCTTCTTTACTCAAGAGTCCTGAACAAATTACGCTTCTAGATGTGTATCGGGCTGTGAATTTAATTGAAGATAACCAATTATTCCGTGTTCACGAAGAACCCAATTATAACTGCCCTGTCGGACGGAATATTGAGACGGTTCTCCAATCCGAATTAAAAGAGGCTCAATCGGTAATGGAACAAAGGTTGGCGCAAACGACTTTGAGCCGGCTGACTGCAAAGTTTAAATAAACGAGAGCTCTTTAGAGCTTTTATTTTCACCTATGTTGTAACTTATATTGTTATAACGTTATGGATTACAACAACAAATATTGGGAGGAATGTACGATGAAAATGTTAGTCACAGGCGCAACAGGGAAATTAGGAATGAAAGTGGTCGAGACGTTATTGAAAACCGTGCCGGCCAGTCAACTCGTTGTCAGTGTCCGCAACCCGGAGAAAGCTGAAAGTTTCCGGGCACGGGGAGTAGATGTTCGACATGGAGACTTTGACCTTCCTGAAACATTGACTTCGGCTTTTCAAGGTATAGACCGGTTACTAATCATATCTGCCGACGGAGACAACGAAACAAGAATTCGTCAGCACGCCAATGCGGTAGCTGCGGCTCAACGCGCTCAAGTTGGATTCATTGCTTATACCAGTGTAGCAAATGCAAGCGAAAGCACTTTGTTCCTTGCTCCAGTACACCGAGCTACGGAAGAGGCTATCTTAAAAACAGGAATTCCCTACTCGTTCTTACGCAACAACTGGTACTTGGAGAACGAAATATCAAGCATTCAAGGTGTGATGGCTGGAGCGCCTTGGGTAACGTCCGCAGGAACGGGCAAATCAGGCTGGGCATCTAGAGAAGATTATGCGGAGGCGGCAGCGGCGGTGCTGGCCGGGAGCGGACACGAGAACACGATTTACGAGCTTTCCGGCAAGCTGATGACGCAAGAAGAACTGGCGTCCGCTCTTGGAACCGTATTAGGCAAGGAAGTCCCTGTGCAGCAGGTCGATGACGAGACTTATGCCGAAATCATGAAAGGTGCGGGAGTACCGGAATTCGTAATACCCATTCTCGTTGCAATCCAGGCTGCTATTCGGGAAGGTGCGTTGGAAATCGAAAGCAACGATTTCGAAAAGCTGCTCGGCCGTCCAATAACGCCAATCGGTGAGTCCTTGCGTGAAATTGTTAATGTAATTTCCCAGTAAAAGAACTGTCTTACATGGAGAACCGGCCTTTCGGAATGTAAAGGTCGGTTTTTTCTTTGCATTGTCATATTGACAAAACCAGATTATTTCCGCGTCACCGGCATATACATACTTCCGAGGACAATACATCTGCGATGCGGAAGAAATGATTGAAAGTATGGAGGGGATGTCAATGATCGGACGAGTAAGCAGAGGATTCGTTATTGGGCTGGTGTTTATCATGGCTTTGACCGCTTGCGGAGGAACGTCGCAGGTGGGAACGACGGAAACGGGAGAGAAGCCGTCCAGCCTCATCATTGCGACCGGCGGCACCGCGGGCACTTATTATCCGCTTGGCGGGGGAATCGCCAACCTGATTAAAGAGAAGGCCAATACGAACGCCACTGCGCAGGTGACCGGAGCGGCGGTCGAAAATATGCGCTTAATCGGCAAGAAAGAAGTCGATCTGGCGATTACGCAAGGCGATATAGCGGATTACGCGGCAAACGGTACGGAAATGTTTAAGGACGAAGCGGTTAAGAATTTGCAGGCTATCGGCGCTCTTTACCAAGAGACGATTCAAATCGTCGTATCGGAGAAGAGCGGGATTACATCCGTGTCGGGGCTTAAAGGCAAAAAAGTTTCCGTAGGCGCGCCGGGAAGCGGCACGGAGGTGAATGCCAGACAAATTCTTGAAGTGTACGGCCTTACCTTTGACGATCTTAGCTTGGAGCGTCTGTCCTTCGGCGATTCGGCGAAAAAAATTCAAGACGGCGGATTGGATGCGGCGTTCGTAACGGCGGGTGCGCCGACGGCGGCGATAAACGAGCTGGCTGCGACGACCGGAATCCGGATTCTATCGATCGAAGACGACAAGATTAAAGCCATTACGGATAATTTCAAGTTTTACAGCCAGCAAGTGATAGCTGCCAATACTTACCCCAAACAAGAGACAGAAGTCAAAACCGTCGCGGTGAAAGCCATTATGACCGTAAGAGCCGAACTGGACGCGCAGCTCGTCTACGACATCACCAAGACGATCTATGAAAATACGCAGCCGCTCATTGCTATCAACGCGAAGGCGAATGAAATACAAACCGATAAAGCGTTGGAAGGTATCAGTATTCCGCTGCATCCGGGTGCGGAGAAGTACCTTAAGGAACAAGGCGTAATCAAATGATTAACGTAACATCGCGGGTGTGGGGGCGGGCTCCCGCACCTGTTTTTCATCGCATCGGTCTGTGGCTGATCTTGTTCGTAACGGTTGTATCTGCGGCGGTGTGGTTATGGGCTTCGACCATTCCGGCCTTAACGATCAGACAAGCAGCAGACGGACGCGTCGTCTTTCAATCACCGGTAGATCAGGGCAGCCGATTCTCGCTTGTATACATTCATTCGATTCACCGCACGCCGGTGGAGGAGTTTTTTGTCATTAATGAGAATAGGCAAATCGTTCTCGACTCCATGGTATTTGAATCTTATGGGGTTGGGATGCCGACTTCGCTCGAAGGCAGTGAAACCTTTCGAATGGCAGACGGAAAGATGCGGATCGAGAACATCCATCGGACGTTGGATTCCTTTGATCTTCGAATCGGGCAGGTTGTGGCCGACCACAAGCTGCGTGTCCGGGATCAAGTAATCCCTCTTTCGCAGCTAAGTAAGCCGGGTTCGGCGATACGATTTGAAATCAGCCGTCTGCATGTATGGATGTTGTTGAAAGGGGGGGTTCGCCTTGACCGATAATCCGAAGGTGCCGGAATCCATGAGCCAGGCAGAGATACAGAAGATGATCGGCAAATACGATCCTGATTTTGCTTTGCGGCGGCTTGAAGGAACGATGAGAGCCGTTACATTCACGTTTGCCGTACTGTTTTCGGTGTATCAGCTGTACGTCAGCTTTTTTACCCCGTTACCGGATCAAGTGCATCGTGCGGTACACCTTTCTTTCGGATTAGGTCTTATCTTTCTCTTATATCCTTCCACGAAAAAAGCTCGGGGCGGCCGAATCCCGTGGTACGATTATTTATTGGCGGCACTAGGGATCGGAGTAGGGCTATACTGGCTTCTGAACTTTGAGGCGCTGTTTAACCGTATCGGCAGCTTTACCACAACCGATATGATCGTCGGCGGACTTGCGGTGGTGCTGGTTCTCATTGCTGCGCTCCGTGTGGTTGGGGTTCCAATCGTGGCGATTACGGTAGTTTTTCTGCTTTATGCTTATTACGGCAATCAGATGCCTGGATTTCTGGAGCACCGGGGTGTATCGCTTGAACGGTTGATCGGCCAGATGTATTTTACATCGGAAGGGATATTGGGAACGCCGCTTATGGTTTCCGCAAGCTTTATTTTTCTTTTTCTTTTATTTGGTTCATTTTTGGACAAAACGAGTGTAGGCGGCTACTTCAACGATCTTTCCTTATTTGTAGCGGGAAGGCGGATCGGGGGACCGGCTAAGGTGACGATTTTCTCAAGCGCCTTGCAGGGTACGATTAGCGGCAGTTCCGTCGCTAATGTGGTGACCTCCGGAGCCTTCACGATCCCGCTGATGAAGCGGATCGGGTACAGGCGCGAATTTGCCGGAGCGGTGGAAGCGTCCTCTTCAACAGGCGGCCAAATTATGCCCCCAATCATGGGCGCGGCTGCATTTCTCATGGCTGAGTTCACGAACACCCCTTACTCCCAAGTCGCGCTGGCCGCGTTAATTCCGGCACTGCTGTTTTTTGCAGGGATTTGGATTATGGTGCATTTTGAAGCGAAGCGGCTCGGACTGAGGGGGCTTAGATCGGAAGAGCTGCCGGGGGGCAAGGAGGTTTTGCAAAAGCTGTACTTATTGATCCCGATCTTTGCGATGATCGGATTCCTAATGTCCGGCATGTCCCCTATGCGCTCGGCGATCTATGGTATTTTGTCGGTTATAGCGGTAGGTGCCGTTCGTAAAGCTACGCGTATGTCGTTTGGGGATATTTTATCGGCACTGGCAGACGGGGCTAGATCGGCTCTTGGCGTGGTTGCCGCAACCGCATGTGCAGGGATGATCGTCGGCGTCGTCACGTTGACGGGCATCGGCTTGAAATTCGCGAACGGACTGTTGGAGCTGGCCGGCGGCCTGCTGCTGCCTACGCTGATCCTCACAATGCTGGCAAGCTTGCTGCTTGGCATGGGCACGCCGACTACGGCCAACTATATTATTACCTCGACGATTGCCGCGCCGGCTATTGTTGCACTGGACTATCCCGTTCCCCTGTTGGCCGCTCATATGTTTGTCTTCTATTTCGGTATCGCAGCGGATATTACGCCGCCTGTTGCGTTAGCGTCCTTTGCGGCTTCGGGCATTGCCGATTCCAACCCGCTGAAAACAGGCGTGGAATCGACACGGGTGGCGATTGCCGCCTTTATCATTCCGTTCATCTTCGTTTACCAGCCTCAGCTGCTGCTTATCGATACTACGTGGGTCGAAGCGACCAACGTGACGGTTACCGCCGTAATCGGCATGATCGGTGTCGGAGCGGGAATGATCGGATTCTGGCTGCGGCGGTTACATACTTTCGAAAGGTTAATCGTCATAGCGGCGGGGCTTCTGCTCATTATCCCGGGACTTGTTACCGATCTTGTCGGGTTTGGTACGCTCGGAGGCATGCTGACGCTGCAGTATGTTCAGAGAAGGAGGCACGGCAGGGGCCTTGCCGGATAATGATTGATGAGCTGACTAATTTTGAGCCGCGATAGACCAAATCCAAAGAGCAGTCGGACAAGGATAACCCTGTCCAACTGCTCTTTCGTTAAGAAGGACCGCCGATCAAAGAAAAAGAGGCCGTCACCTCAAACTTTTTGGGACAGCCCCTTTTCGGTTCTAACCCAGGCCAAACAGTAACTATGTTCAAAAAGCCGGGCCCGTGTTGGTGTATAACCTCTAAAAAACATATTTACAGGTTATATGGGTTCTGATATGATTACATCATAAACCGGTAAATATAAATTTTAAAGGTTAGAATAAAGAGGCAAAGAGGATGATTGTAAATGAAGCTTCAACGTTTACCCTGGGCAGGAATCCGCATACTAGCAGGTGATACAGCGATTGTTATCGATCCGATAACCCGAATCCCCGAGAAGTTCGGAGGTTCGCGGGAGCCTATGTATCCGCTG
This sequence comes from Paenibacillus alkalitolerans, assembly GCF_016482785.1. GTDB lineage: Bacteria > Bacillota > Bacilli > Paenibacillales > YIM-B00363 > Paenibacillus_AE > Paenibacillus_AE alkalitolerans. The sequence continues at coordinate 74,495 of NZ_JAEMXM010000008.1, forward strand.
GACAGTTTCGGCAAAGCAGATGCCGTATTGATAACTCATCTGCATGACGATCATTTCGACCCCGAAGCGATTATCGCTGCATACGGAGCTTCGGTTCCGGTCTATGTCCCTGCTGAAGTTGCAGACGCCGCTCGGGCTGCCGGTCTTGAGAAGGTGACCGGCGCAGCGGTCGGTTCGTCATTCGAGCTTGGGGACGGCATAACTGTAACCGCGACATTTTCCGTTGACGGGATCGGCGATATACAGGTAGCCTGGATTATTGAGGGAGCCGGCCGTAAGGTCATTCATTGCGGGGATACGTTGTGGCACGGCTATTGGTGGAAGATTGCCAAGAGATACGGACCTTTCGATGCGGCTTTCCTGCCTGTCAACGGCGCCGTTCTTGAACTGCCGGGCATGGCGTCCAGCTCTCAGCCAATCTGCTTAACGCCTGAGCAGGCGATTTCCGCGGCGGCTATTCTCGAAGCCGGGACGCTCGTCCCGATTCACTATGGAGCGCTGCACTATCCGCCAATCTACAATGAGACGCCGGATATTGGGCCCCGTCTTGCGGCAGCCGCGGAAGACAAAGTGAAGCTGAGTATGATTAAGGCGACAGAGAACGTTACTTTGTAATACCGTGACTTAGCATAAGGAGAAGAATCATCAATGGAACAAAACAAGTTTACACTCGGCGGCGCGCTGTGGATTAATCTGGCCAATACCATCATGATGCAAGACGGGAAGAAAGCGGATGTTCTCAAAGAGCCGGCGAACATCCGGCGGTGGCTGGAGGAGAACGGCTTGTTAAACGGAGAAATCGATGAAGCTCCGACTCCGGACTCCATTGAGCATGAGTTGGCACTGCTACGGGAAATTTGCACGGATACGATCTCCGATATAGTTACGGAAGGCCGGCTGTCCGATCAAACCTTCTCCAGGCTCGCGAAGAAATCAAGCGAGCTCGTTGTAGACGTTTGCATCGACATTAGGGAAGATCGGCTTGCGCTTATCCACGAAGGCCGGGGCCTAGCCGGCAGGGTGGGTTATGCGGTGCTGAATTCCCTCGTCGAGACGATTGGCAAATTTCCGCCGGAACGGATCCGTAAGTGCGAGCATGAGGCGTGCATCATTCATTTCGTAGACTCATCCAAAAGCGGCAAGCGCCGCTGGTGCAGCATGGACTTATGCGGCAACCGCCAGAAGGCGGCGGAGTTTTACGCTAGACGTAAAGAACGTTTAGGGAGATGAACCCTCAATAAATATAATAGCCATCGTAATATCACCCTGTTAATTCACGAGCAAGCTTGAAGGGGATTGGATATGTTCGGCATATCTTTTAGCTTCTTGAGAGAGATAGGCATCGGTTCCTTGAGAAGCGCTATAGGTAACAAAAGAAGGAAGGAAAGTACCGTTGCACTTGGTGACGGTTCTTTCGATCGGTCTTAAAAATTCACTGATCGTAAACCAATTGTCCCCGCCGGCACGATAGCAATTTTCCGGGCCTCCCGTCGTTGTTGCAATTATAAATTCCTTCCCTTTCAATTTTTCGCCTCCCGGTCCGAAAGCCCATCCATACGTAAATACATCGTCAAACCACTTTTTTAATAACGGCGGACAGCTGTACCAGAAAAAGGGAAATTGTAAAACTATACGGTCGTAGACTAGGAGCAATTGCTGCTCCTTCTCCACGTCAATATTCCAATCCGGGTACTCCCGATACAGATCTCGGACATCGATGTTTTCATGATTATTCAACTCATGCATCAAGGCTCGATTGGCGCGGGATATCTCTAAGTTCGGATGTGCAACGATCGTAACAATCTTCATTTCATGGTCCTCCTGGCTATTTAAAAATTATGTTGTTTACACCCCCCTATTATCGATTCGATTTTTATCTTTGAAAAGTACGCTCTTTATTCATACTTAGTCTTGAAAAACGTACTGTAGAGTATTGCTCTATCTCGGGGTAGTACGTTTAGCCGCAATAAGTACGTAAATCAAAAGTACTATTTGTATTGTATATATTTTGGTAAAGTAGAGAGATGAGGGATTCGGCTTTAGGATGACATTGGAAAGGTGGTTCAAAGCGATGTCGCATGAACCTGCAAGTGATATAGATAGCCAAACATCGAGTTTGCGGAGTTACATTGATTCTCCGGTTATGCAGGAAAAGCTGTATAAACGGACGCTGCTTATCGTTGTCATTGCACAAGTTTTCGGCGGAGCGGGACTTGCGGCAGGCGTTACAGTGGGAGCGCTCCTTGCCCAGGAGATGTTCGGAACGGACAGCTTGGCGGGTATTCCCTCCGCGTTGTTCACGCTGGGTTCCGCTGCCGGCGCAATGCTAGTCGGGCGGTTCTCTCAACGCTTCGGGCGCCGATGGGGACTCGCGGGCGGCTTCCTTGCAGGAGGCATTGGCGCGATCGGGGTTATTGTTGCTGCAGTAGGTGAAAATATTGCGCTTCTTCTTGCTTCCATGCTTGTCTATGGAATAGGCACGGCTACAAACCTGCAAGCACGCTATGCAGGTACTGACTTGGCAAAGCCCGCACAGCGGGCAACCGCAGTCAGCATTGCATTGGTTTCAACCACATTCGGCGCCGTTGCGGGACCTAACTTGGTTGATGTAATGGGCGGATTTGCTGTATCGCTAGGCATCCCCGCATTAGCAGGTCCTTTCATATTAGGCGCTGCGGCGTTCACTCTTGCCGGTCTGGTATTTCTGGTGTTCCTTCGGCCGGACCCGTTCGTTGTGGCGAAAGCAATCGCTCAAGCGCAGGAAACGGATCGGAGCGGTCGCTCAAGCATAAACTTGGCTATTCAATCAACAAACAGCAGAGGGCTCGTGGTCGGGGTGACCGTAATGGTGTTAACCCAAATCGTTATGGTCGCGATAATGACAATGACGCCGGTACATATGAAGCACCACGGACATGGTTTGGGTGACGTAGGATTGGTAATCGGAATTCATATCGGTGCGATGTTCCTTCCATCCCTCATAACAGGCGTCCTCGTTGACAAGGTCGGACGAACCGCAATGTCGGTTGCTTCCGGCGCCATTTTGCTTGCTGCCGGAACTGTTGCCGCCGTTGCGCCGGCCGGTTCCATGCCGCTGCTGGTCACTGCTTTAGCGCTGCTAGGGCTTGGTTGGAACTTAGGCTTAATTAGCGGCACAGCTCTCATTGTGGATGCGACTCATCCGGCCGCTCGCGCAAAAACTCAAGGAACGGTCGATGTCTTGATTGCTTTGGCCGGAGCCTCAGGCGGAGCGCTTTCCGGCATGGTTGCGGCACATTCCAGTTTCGCGACACTCTCGCTTGCCGGCGGCTTCCTTTCACTGTTATTGATCCCGGTCGTTATCTGGTCCCACAGCGGCCGAAAGATTGAAAAATCGGAAAATATGCCTGCTTAATTGCGGTCCAATCTTGGAAGCCGTTCCAATAAATCCGAACCGAACGGATGATCCACGATGTACTTCCAGCTTCCGTCGGGTTGCTTTCTTACAATTTCCGAAGTATGACCTTGCAATTGAATCGGATTGCCGTCCGCGTCTGTGAAACCAAGGATAAAATGAGCCCGCATCAAGGCGACGGTTAATTCCCCAAGTGTCGAGGCATGTTCTTACTATGCAGCTACGGGAACTGGAGGAGAGCCGCATTGTACAGCGAACTATATTCGCATCTGTTCCTCCAAAGGTGGAGTACGCGTTAACGGAGTTTGGCAAAAGCTTGGAGCCTATTCTCGAACGAATGGTCGAAGCGGGCGAGCATTATGTCGCTTTGAAAAAGAAAGAAACGAACGATACTTAAGAGAAATTTGGAAATCCACTCGGCAATATTGGGTGGTTTTTTTTGTCTATAACATAAGAATTTAATGCTCAGTCGCTCCAAACGAAACAAGTGACGGCAGAACGGGTGCGCTTGTTCCACAGTGAAACACTATAGTTCACGGATGAACTACGCTGTGCCGGAGTGAAACAAAAGGCGATTGCACAGGTGCGCTTGTTCTACAGTGAAACACGATAGGTCACGGATGAACTACGGTGTGCCGGAGTGAAACACAAGGCGATTGAACAGGTGCGCGTGTTCGACAGTGAAACACGATAGGTCACGGATGAACTACGGTGTGCCGGAGTGAAACACAAGGCGATTGAACAGGTGCGCGTGTTCGACAGTGAAACACGATAGGTCACGGATGAACTACGGTGTGCCGGAGTGAAACAAAAGGCGATTGAACAGGTGCGCTTGTTCCACAGTGAAACACAATAGTTCACGGATGAACTACGTTGTGCCGGAGTGAAACAAAAGGCGATTGAACAGGTGCGCTTGTTC
>NZ_JAEMXM010000008.1:78897-236522 GCF_016482785.1 Paenibacillus alkalitolerans
AAGGCGATTGAACAGGTGCGCTTGTTCCACAGTGAAACACGATAGTTCACGGATGAACTACGCTGTGCGAAAACCATTGACAACGCTTACATATGTGTATTATGATTTTGAAGAAACGTTTTAGCTAAACGTTACAGCAAAACGTTATAGCAAGCTGAATAGCTTACTAGGAGCGCGAGCAAATGTCCAGTATTAAAGAAATTGCAAAGTTGGCGGAAGTGTCTTTAACCACCGCATCCATAGTTATTAACGGGAAGGGGGACCAATACCGAATTTCAGCTCAAACGCAGCAGCGAATCCTCGAGGCGGCACGCACGTTAAATTACCGTCCCAATATTTCGGCAAGGCGGCTTCGAAGCGAAGGAGAAACGGTATCGCCCGTCCTGGCTTTGTTCTGGACGTTAGATACAAGAGCATCGCTAATCGGGCCTTTCCTTAAAGGAGTACAATTGGGAATGCGGTCATTGGATTCGGAATACGAGCTGTTAATCCAGCCTTATGTAAGTTCCAAAATTAATGAAGTGAACAGCTTGCTGACCGGTACGCGGTTTAACGGAGCCATTATCGCCAATGCCTCGGAAGAGGATGAACGGTTTTTAAATGACGCGCAAATAAACGTTCCGATTGTTTTGTATCAAAGGAACTCGGACAAATACTGCTCGGTGAACGTCGATAATTACCGCACCGGGCAGGAAGTGATGAGGTTGTTCCATTCAAGGGGCCACAACCGGATCGGTTTGATCAGTCCGGATATTTCTTCCAGGGCTATCCGCAACCGAAAAGAAGGTTTTCTAGACACAGTCAAACTGTACGGGATAAGCGTTGATCCGGACCACATTGCTGAAGATGAATTTTCCGAAGAAGGCGGTTATCAGGCGGCCAAGCGAGTGCTCGATTCAAAGGAACGCCCTACCGCCATATTTGTCCTCAGCGATCAGATGGCTGTCGGAGCGCTGCTCGCCTTAAGGGAGCATGGCATCGAGGTTCCCCGCGATATTGAAATTGTCGGACATGACAATTACGAGAATGCGCGGTTTGCGGTGCCTCCCTTGACCACGGTTAACCTGCCCGTCGCCGAGATGGCGGCGGCTAGCGTCCAAATGCTGGCGAAATTATTAAGACATGAGATTCAGCCGGCGGTGTCTCAAATGTTTCAGCCGTATCTGGTTGTACGGGACACATGCGGGGGGTTTTTATCGGGTGAGAAGAGTGTGTTGCAGGCTGAAAGGATTGACTTAAATATTTAACATTAGGGGGAGCACGGATATGGGGAAAAAAGGATTGCAAATTCTCGGCGGCGTGATCATAGCAGCTCTCGTCTTGGCAGGTTGCGGAGGCAGTCCGGGCAAAGTAAACAACGATGCCGGACAGCAACCGGCTGCCGGAACGGATACCAAGGAAGATACGGGCAAAACGTTCACTTTAAAATTCAGCACTCAGAGCGTTCCTAATGACGCCCATACGAAAGCGCTTGAAGTATTGAAATCCGAGGTTGAGAAAAGCACCGACGGCCAAGTGAAAATTGAAATACACCATTCGGGCTCTCTCTTTAACCAGGATAATGAAGGTAAAGCATTGCAAAGAGGCAACCTGGATATGGCCTACACATCGGCGCCATGGTTGTCGGAACAAGTCCCTTATTTGTCCATGTTTACCGCAGGGTACGTCTTTAAAGATTACGACCATATGACGAAGGTATTAAACGGAGAAATCGGCAAGAAGGTGTTCGACGACGTTGCCGCAGCAACCGGAATGCGGCCTCTTGGAGCCTTCTATCTCGGATCCCGGCAGTTGAACTACAAAGACATCGGCAGAGACATCATGAAGCCCGAAGACTTGAAGGGCGTCAAACTGAGAATGCCGAATACGCCGTCGTGGCTTTTCCTGGGCAAGTCCCTTGGCGGCAATCCGACTCCGGTCGCGTTCTCGGAATTATATATGGCGCTTAGCTCGGGTACGGTAGATGCGCAAGATAATCCGCTGCCGACCGTGTTGAACGCGAAGTTTTACGAAGTCGCGAAGAACATTAGCTTAACCGGTCACGTGGTGGATTCCGTCTGGCCAACGATCAACGAGAAGGTTTGGGAGGAAATGGGCCCGGATCTGCAAAGCAAAATGCTCGAAGCGGTAGAGAAGGCCAGACAATTTTGCGATGAAACGAACCTGGAGGCTGAGGGAAAGCTTGTCGATCAGTTTAAAGCGGAAGGCATAAATGTGGTCACTCCGGATGTGGAAGCATTCAGGACGCATGTCCAGAAACAATATCTTGAGAATGAAGAAATGGTGTCCACGTGGGACATGGATCTTTACAAGAAAGTACAAGACATGGCGAAATAGTACGGGTTGGCGGGCATCCTTCCGCTATAGGGCGGGGGATGCCTCCTATATTGGAGGTGCTTCTTATGACGAAACTCCGAAGACTGGGCAAATTTTTGCTCGATTTGTTTGAGATCTATATTCCCGCCGTTACATTCGTGATCATGTTCCTTGCGTTCATTTTGCAAATCGTTACCCGTTATTTCTTCAACAATCCCCTCAGTTGGCCATATGAAGTGAGCGTGATTGCATTCGTATGGACCGTTGTTCTTGGAGCGTGCTATGCCCGCAGGCGGAAGGAAATGGTGGAGTTTGCCGTCGTATTCGATATGTTCCCCAAGAAAGTGCGGTATATGTTGAATATCTTTGGAAACGTAATCGTGGCGGTCGGGTTAGCTGCGGCACTGTATCCCGTATATGACTATATTCAGTTTCTGAAAATCGAGAAGTCAACGATATTGCGCGTCCCGTTTAATATCGCTTTCTTTCCGTTCTTCATCATGATGCTCCTGATGATCGGACATTCCCTCCGCGATATTGCAGATTCATTATGTCAACTTAGAAAGGGAGAACAGATATGAGTATGGCGATCGGGATTCCGCTGCTGCTGTTTGTCATATGCTTCTTAATCCGCGTTCCCATCTCGCTTGGAATGATCGCAACCGCCGTGGCTTACTTTATATTGACAGGCAAAGACATGGGGTTGCTTGTAGATAACGTTATGTACAGCCTGTACTCCTCCTATGTACTCATCGCCGTTCCTTTGTTTGTATTTACCGCGAATGTGATGAACAACGGTGCGATTTCGGACAAGGTGTTTACGTTCGCCAACGCATTGGTCGGGCGTTATAGAGGCGGGCTCGGCCATGTAAATGTCGTTAACTCTCTTATATTTTCCGGTATGACAGGCTCGGCGGTTGCAGATGCCGCGGGACTTGGGAAGATGGAAATCGAGCACATGAAAAAACACGGCTACAGCGGCGGGTTCAGCTGCGCGATTACGTCCGCTTCGGCGACGGTAGGCCCTATTTTCCCGCCAAGTATTCCGATGATTATATATTGCATGCTTTCCGGGGCCTCTATCGGCGCGATGTTTGCGGGCGGGATCGCTCCGGGTCTGCTCATTTGCATTGCGCTCATGCTTTATATCGTGTATATCGCAAGGAAAAGAAACTATCCGGGAGGCACACGCTTTACGCCGGCTGAATTCCTCCGTTATACGATAGTGGCGTTTCCCGCTTTGCTCGCTCCGGTCATTCTGCTGGGCGGAATTTACGGAGGCGTCATGACGCCCACCGAAGCGGGTGCCGTAGCCGCTTTCTATGCCTTGCTTATCTCCATTTTCGTATACCGTGTGCTGGGTTTTAAGGCGCTCGGCCGGCTATTGAAAGAGACGGTAGCTACGGTGGGTAATTTGGGGTTATTGGTCGGGGCGGCGTATTCTTTTTCATTCATCGTCGCGTCCGAACATATTCCAGGCATGGTTTCGAACCTGATCTTGGGCATTACGGACAATCCGTACCTTTTCCTGTTGATTATCAATATTTTGTTTCTCATTCTCGGCATGTTTATGGATACGTCCGTCATTATGCTTGTGTTTATTCCGATCGTGATTCCTATCGTTACAAGCATGGGGATTGATGTAGTGCATTTCGGGGTCATGATCGTGCTCAACATGATGATCGGCCTGTCCACTCCGCCGTTTGGAATGCTGCTGTTTATTTCTTCAGGAGTGTCCGGAACGCCGCTGAAAGAAGTTATTAAAGAAACGATGCCTATGGTTTATGTCATGATAGGAGTACTGCTCCTCATTGCATATGTCCCTGAAATTGTTCTGTTCGTTCCAAGGTTATTAGGCTTTTAACAGCTCGCACACATGGAAGTAAGGAGACGATGACCGCTATGAAGCATCTATACGGTGTAACGACTGCAATGGTAACTCCATTCGATGATAACGGACGGGTAGATTTGGGACGGGTAGAGAAGCTTACGGAATTTTTAATATCGAAGGGCGTTCATTGTCTGTACCCGCTCGGCACGACGGGAGAAATGTTCAAGCTTTCCGTGGACGAGAGAAAAGCTGTCGCGGAAACCGTCGTTAAAACTGCGGCTAATCGCGTAACGGTATACATTCATGCAGGCGCCATGACGCAAGAGGACACCGTTGAGTTGGCCCGGCACGCCGCGGAAGTCGGGGCGGACGGGATCGGCGCCGTAACGCCGGCATTCTTCGGGGCAAACGATCGTGAAATAGAGCGGTATTATGCGGCGGTAGCGTCGAGCATTCCGGCGGATTTCCCGATGTACCTGTACAATATCCCGCAATGCGCGGCCAACGATTTGAAAACGGAGGTCGCACAAAGGGTGGCCGACAAATTTGCAAACGTCATCGGAATCAAATACAGCTATCCCGATTTCTTGAGAACGAACGAGTATCTTGACATTAACGGGGGCAATTTTTCCGTGATGCATGGCACCGACCGGCTCTTTCTTCCCGCTCTGGCGATGGGGTGCGACGGGACGATATCCGGCATTTCCTGTGTGTATCCCGAACCTTTTGTAGCCGTTTATGACGCTTTTAAAGAAAATGACCTTGAAAAGGCAAGGAAAATGCAGAAGATAGCCATTCAATATTGCGAAGCATTAAGGAACGGAAGCAACATGGCGTTCTTTAAGAGTGCGCTGAAGCTGAGAGGGATAGACGCAGGGCATATGCGGGCTCCCCAATTGGATTTAACGGAAGAGGAGGCGCGGGATCTGGAAACGACACTAGCGGGATTTAATGAGAAAGTGCGGTTGGTGTTTGATCTTTAGGGGGATTGACATAATCAAGAATATGTGAGTTTCATGTAGATAGGATACTGAATTGAGGACTGTGAAGGGTGAGGGATTGATGGAGCAGAAGGTGAACAGTGATGAAGTGTTCCGACAAAATGGAAGCTCGTAACATGTTGCAGTCCAAGCTTCTGATTGCGGAAAAGCAGGTTGCTGAAGGAGCGGAGTTGATTGAACACGATCAGGTCATAGCAACAATGCGGAGGAAAATGATTGCCGCCAAAAAATGAAAAATTATTTGATTCAAGAAAGGAATTAAACCATGTTACGGGATCGTTTAGCAGAAGCCATTCAACTGCGTGAAGAGGGACGAGCGAAGCAAGATCAAGCTATTTTGGAGAGAGCTCGAACGCTCCTGTTAGACTTGGTTGCCGCTTACCCGGATGACGCCGAGATCAACTTTCAGACAGCGGTGGCGCATGATAATTCGGGTTTAGGACGAGAAGCTATTCCGTTCTATGAACGGTCTCTCGAGCTAGGGCTCGCCGGCCCTGATCTGGAACGCGCCCTGCTTGGACTGGGAAGCACGTACCGTTATCTAGGCTATTATGAGCAAGCGGAAGAAACATTGCGCAGGGGCGTGAGAGAGTTTCCCGATAATAGGGCACTTCAAGTATTTCTTTCAATTGCTTTGTACAATACTAAGAACTATAAGGAGTCGACGGAACTTCTTTTGGCCAACTTAATGGAGACCACCTCTGACGAAAAACTTCAGTACTTCAAACGGCCGATTGTATTCTATTCGCAACACCTTGATGAAACATGGTAATAATCTTAATACATTCAAGTTAACCGCAAATTAAAGGCCATCCCGCAATGGATGGCCTGTTTTCTTTGTAAGTCCTACTGTTCAGCAACCGGAAGCGTCAGAGCGAACGAGCTTCCTTCTTCCGAACTCTCCAGTAAAACCAGCTGACCGCCCTGGGCTTCGGCGAGCAGCCTGCTGAAAGCCAGACCGAGACCGAGGCCGCGCACGGCCCGTTTCTTGCTCTCCCCTCGAAAGAACCGCTCGAATATGAAATTCCGCTCGGAAGGCGGGATGCCGCACCCGTTGTCGCTGACGACGATTTCGGCGTATCCGTCGTTCCGGTCGCGCAAGGCGATGCGGATATCGAGCGGGCGGTCCGGATGCTTGGATTGTACGCTATTATTGAGCAGATTGACCAATATTTGTTGGATGCGGAGCGGATCGCCTTCCACTTCTATAGTTTGTTTGGGGAGCGAAAGCTCGGGTTCGCGGACGTCCTGGCCTTGATGCAGCGACCATTGATAGGCGATTTCGGAAATCAGTGCGGACGCCTCAATATGTTCACGGCGAATTTGAATGTGCCCGGCGGCCAATGCGTTGTAATCAAGCAGGTCGGCGACCATCCGTTCCAGTCTGCCTGTTTCTTGAAGCGCGGCCTCGAGGAATTCTTCCGCTTCTTCGTCTGTCACTACTTTTTCTTTGACCGCGTGGACGAGGCCTTTGACGGATGTAACCGGTGTTTTCAACTCATGCGTCAAGCCGGCTAGCATAAATTGGCGGGAATGCTCCAATTGCTTCAGCCTGCCCGCCATCTCCTTGAACGATCCGATCAGCTCATTGAGCTCGCGTTCCTTCGCATTCTCCTGCAGCCGAATATCGTAATGTCCGAGGCTAATCTCGCGGGCGGCCGACGCCACATTGAGGATCGGGCGCGCCAGCTTTCTGGAGAGCAAATATATCGTCAGCCATCCCAGCAAGGTAAGACTGAAGAGCAGCAAGCCGAGCGCCCATCTTACTTCGGGCATGTTGGTCAATGACTTCGTAGGCTGCAGCAGCGCCACTTGTCCGAGCTTGGTGCCGTTATATTCAATCGGAGCCGTAACCGCCTTGATTCCGGGCTCGCGCGCCTTGTCTAGACTGTCGTTCAGCTTCTTCCGCAAATCCGCTTGCGTGATCGGATCGTTAGAGTACACAAGCTTGCCGGCCTTGTCGGTGACGATGACGCAAACCCGTCCAAGCTTGAAAGAGCGAGTACGTTTATCGATCAATTCACTAAGGTCCGGCGGCACCGTAATTGCGTTCGAACCGCCGACGCGGTCGGCGATTTCCTGCGCAAGCAGCGCGACCGTTTGCAGGCGGCTGTCCAATGTTTCCCGTTGTGTCCACCAAACCGAAGCGGCGGCAAGCGCCAACAGTCCGATACACAGAATGACAAAATATCGTATTGTCCAGTACGACAATATGGAGGTTTGCTTCAGCTTTCGATCCAAAATTGATACCCCGTTCCCCGAAGCGTCCGAATTTCCCCTTCTTCCACAGGCCAATGGGACAGCGCCTGCCGAATCCGCTTGATCGACAAATCGACCGCTCGATCGCTTCCTTCATAATCGGCACCCCATACATATTCAATAAGCTGCTCCCTGGTAAACGTCCGGTTCGGGTATTCCGCAAGAAAGAGCAGCACGGCCAAATCGCGAGGCATCAATGTGACTTCAGCGCCGTTGAGGGAGACGCGCTGAGCAAGGAAATCAATGCTCAAGCGTCCGAACCGCCTTTGCCTCCCGCCGTCCGTCCAATGCGCCGGGCGCCGCAGCACCGCTTGAACGCGGGCGACGACTTCTTCGGGAACGAACGGCTTCGGCATGTAATCGTCCGCGCCGCCGTTCAGTCCGGTGAGCCTGTCGTCGATCCCGTCTCGCGCCGTCAGCATGATGATGGGACAGCTGCTCGATTCGCGAATACGGCGAAGCACCTCCCAGCCGTCCATATGAGGGAGCATCACGTCAAGAATAACGAGAGCAGGCGGTTCCTTCGAGAACAACTCCAACGCTTGCCGTCCGTCGGCTGCCGGCGTAACGCCGAAACCGGCATTCCGCAAATAGGCGGACAACACGCGTGCGATAGAAGCTTCGTCTTCGACAACCAGAATCGTTTTCAACGGAAACTTCCTTTCGTGCGTGATGCCCCCATTGTAGCAACCGAATGTCACCCCGGCAATAGCCCTCATATCGTCCGGATACGCTTAGAGTTTCGACATTTACATTTTTCTCCTTTCGACATATGTTGGACATATTCAGCTGATACACTATTCTGGCGATAGTCGGGACGGGCGTCCGGCAAATATACAGGAGGGAAATCATGAAATGAAGAGGAAACAAATTTATTTATTGGTTTTAATGATTGTGGCAGTAGTTGGAATCGGCGGATATGCGGCTTTTGACCGCTTTGTAGGGAACAATGTGGACATTGAATCGGTAATGGCTCCAATCGAAGAGACGGCAGGCGGAGGCGAAACAGCCGAAGCGGCCGGAGCAACGGAAGCAGGAGCAGAAGCGACGGACACAGCCGCCGCAACAGTAGCGCCTGAAGACGTAAACGGCCAATGGAGCATAGCGGACGGCTCGAAAGTATACTGGTCGGTCACAACGTCGAAAGAAACGGTCAACTTCGTGAACGAAGCGGTCACAGGCGCTTGGACCGTTGATCTGAACGACGCGGCGGCCATGACAGGCGAAGGCGTCCTCGATATGACCGCGCTTCAATCCGGAAACGGCACACGCGACGATCATGTGAAGACGAGAGAAGATTTATTGGATACCGCGACATACCCGCAGGCGACGTTCAAAGCAGCAACCTTCTCGGCGCTCCCGGCGGAATGGATCGAGGGAACCGCTTTACCGCTGCAGATTACAGGAATTTTGGTCGTGAAAGGGAAAGAAAAAGAAGTGACGTTCGATTCGGAAGCGATGTACCGGGACGGACAACTCCTTCTGTCCGGCAAGACAAAGGTGACATTTGCCGACTTCGGCATGACCAGCCCGCATACGGTCGTTCTAGAGACAGAGAACGAACTTACGGTGCAGCTAGAACTGGTATTGAATAAAGCATAGTATGCAAACAACAATGAGGGCCTCTAGACGAGGCCCTTATAATATGATAGGCAAAAATGTCCGCTCTCGAAACATGAAAACTTTAAGCGAGTTTTCAGGAACAATCAACCGCCGGGCGTGTATAATTCCGGATAATGGAGAGGAGAGATGAATGATGAAAAAACACAAACTACTTGTCGTTTCGTTACTGGCAGCTCTATTAATGATAGGGGGCTGTTCTACGGGCGGTTCCTCCGAGTCGCCAAGCGACAGCGATACGCCGCCAGCCAATAACGAGTCGGCTGGAACCGGCACCTCAGAGGACGATAACGAGTCCGCAGAGACTGACACTGCAACGGCAACCAACGATACCGGGTTGACCCGGGAAGCCACTCAAGGTCCCTACTACGTAACCGGTACCGGTGAGTTGACGGACGGCAATCTGAACTATGACAACTTGCCGGGCGAAAAGATCAAAGTGCAAGGATACGTCTATGCGGGAGCAACGGGCACAACGCCGATCGCGGGCGCCAAAGTCGAAATATGGCATGCCGACGACAGCGGCAATTACCATCCGAACAACAACGGCCCGGCCGGCAACTATAGTGAAGATGAGATATCGCTGCGCGGCTATGTGCTGACCGACGAAAACGGATATTACGAATACACCACGATTTACCCTGGCGAGTACACGGGGCGTACGCGGCACATTCATACCAATACTACGGCGGACGGTTATAAGGGCGTGATTACTCAGTTGATCATTCCGAATCTGGATGGCGACCGGATGACCGCCGATCAGGACAATATCGCCCAAAGCTTGCCGGCATATAACCAAGTCACGTTCACCGATGTAGACGGTGTGCCTATGACTACTTTTAATTACAGACTCGCCGCGAACTAGCATATGAGAAAAAACATAGCTCCGCATACGATTATTTTCGGCGTTATAGCTGTTGCGGTGGTTGCCGGCGTCATTTATGCCCTGTTTCCGAAAACAGCCGCCGGCGAGACTGTCATCTCGGCCAGCGGCAGAAATACCCACGGGCAGTTGGGCAATTATTCGACCGGCGGCACGAGCAGCATGATTGATATTTCTGAAAAGGTGTCGCAGGCGGCGGCCGGATTTGACCATGCGTTAGTGCTGACGGAGAAAGGCACGGTGTACGCTTGGGGCGACAATACGTATGGACAAGTCGGCATAGACAGCGCAAAGGGAATTGTCAGCGGTCCGCAAAAAATTGAAGGGCTTCCGCTCATTACGGAAATCAGCGCAGGGTTCCGCCATAGCATGGCGCTTGACGCGGACGGGAATGTTTGGGTTTGGGGCAATAACATCGCAGGACAGCTCGGCACGGGCGACCGGGGCGACCGCCGGAAACCGGTAAAAATCAGCTTGCCGGACACAGCCTCCGGTATATCCGCCGGGCATCGTTTCTCATTAGTGACGCTTGATAATGAAAAGGTATACGGCTGGGGCGCCAAATGCAAACAAGACACCAAACGGACATTTGCCGAACTGTTGCAGCTGATCGGCCAGTCTGCCACAGGAATCAGTTACTATGTCGATGCCAATGCGGATCCAAGCAGCAGCGACACGCAAGAGCTTTGCGAGTTTCAGGGCTTTGTCGCCGTGAGCAGCCTGACGCCGGTAGAAATTCCCGAACTGGCCGGAAGCACTCAAATTGCGGCGGGCTTCGGCCATGTGTTGGCACTGCAGGCCGACGGCACGGTCAAGTCCAAAGGCTGTAATGCGTACGGACAGTTGGGGTATCCGACGGCTGACATTGTACCGGCCGAGACGATACCGGGGCTGACGGACATTGTGGAGGTTGCGGCCAGTACACGACACTCCTTGGCGCTTGACGCACAAGGCAAGGTCTGGGCGTGGGGTGCCGATAACTCCGGGCAGCTGGGAAAAGATCTCGGCAACCTTGAAGGAGTGTTTGAACCCGAAGCTGTCGCGGGACTGCCGGCGATTGCGAGCATTGCCGCCGGACACGACTTCTCCCTTGCGCTCGACGAAGAGGGACGCGTTTGGGCATGGGGTGTGAACAAAAACAATCAGGCGCCCGGAATTGCTGCGACCGACTACAATTCCACACCGATGCTCACAAATCTTTCGAATGAAAGCCAAATTATAGCAGGAGGGGCCTTCATTCTGGCCTATTAAAAAATGAGGATAACCGCAAAACGAAAAACCGCCGCATTTTTATCCCGTAATGTCATTATTTTATCGATTGTCAGCTTTTTTACGGATATCGCAACCGAGATGCTTTATCCCATAATGCCGCTTTACCTGAGCGATATCGGTTACGGAATCATTCTAATCGGTTTGATCGAAGGCATTTCGCAGCTTGTCACCGGTGTGATCAAGCTCGCAAGCGGAGTGTACTCCGACCACCTGCAGCGGCGCAAAGGCCTGGTGAATGCCGGTTATACGATTTCGGCGCTCGCCAAACCGCTGATGGCGCTCTTCCCGACTTATTGGGCGATTTTTGGCTTCAGGCTGCTGGATCGATTTGGCAAAGGCATACGCAACGCACCGCGTGACGCTTTGCTCGCCGATGCATCCACCCCTGTCAATCGCGGCCGGGTATTCGGCTTTCATCGCGCCGCCGATACGCTCGGCGCCACGCTCGGTCCGCTTATTACATTGGCGATTATGTATTTTTATAGCGAAAACATTACGCTGATTATCGGTCTGACGGTTATTCCGGGCGTTGCGGCAATCATTGCCGGTTGGTTTATTAAAGAACCGGGCAATAAGACGGAGCTGCCTGCCGTAGAGAAGGCAGGTATGAGAGGGCTGTACCGCCGATTGCAGACGCAATACCGGACGGCTTCGCCCAATTATAAACGCGTACTGTATCTTATTACGATCATTACGTTGATTAAGAGCACCGACATTTACCTGCTGCTGCGCGCCCGCGAGCTCGGTCTGAGCGATCTTCTGATTATTAGCGCTTACGTAGTTTATAACCTGACAGGCACATTCATTATCTATTACCTTGGCTCGCTAGGCGATCGGATCGGGTTTGCGAAAACTTTTGCCGTAGGTGCATTGTCGCTCGCCGCGACGTATATGCTGCTAAGCCAAAACGAACTGCCGCTCTTGCTCGTCTTTGCCGCATTCATCATCTATGCGGTGTTCCAAAGCGTCTACGAAGGATTAACGAGCGCCTGGATTTCGCTGCATATAAAGCAGAAAGACCGCGCCTCGGGACTTGGCGTCATGATGGCATTTCAGGCAGCCGCCACACTTATTGGAACGCTTGCGATCGGTTTCGCTTGGACGGGGTTCGGCGCTAAAATCGTCTTTGCCGTTACAGGATTACTGGCGGTTGCACTCGCGGCTTACCTGTTTCTTACAAATCAACGTGATTATAACAGCATGACGGATTTCGGCCGCAAACCGTACGTGGAAGATATAAAGAAGTTGACGATTGAAAACGAAAATTTCCGCACCGCGGTTTGGACCGGCCAGCAAATGCAGGTGACGGTCATGTCGATTCCCGTAGGCGGAGAAGTGGGCCTGGAAGTGCACCGGAATATCGATCAATTTCTGCGAATTGAGGATGGAGAGGCCATCGTGCGGATGGGACCGCGCGAAGACGAGCTTTCTTTCGAGCGGCATGCGCAAACTGACAGCGCCATTATGGTTCCCGCCGGGATGTTTCATAACGTCATCAACACCGGCAGTAAACCGCTCAAAATCTACAGCATTTACGCTCCGGCCGAGCACCCGTACGGAACGATCCATAAGACGGCCGATCAGGCGGATCGCGAGGAACTGGCGGAGCTGCTGGAAGACGATGACTGAAAAATATTATGAAACGTACCGCAGGGCGCCCTTTACATGCGGTCAGGCGCCGGGAGTCCGAGCACGTTCAATGCGTCTCCGAGCGTTTCTTTGAATTTGGAGACGAGCCAAAGCCTTAACTGCTTCTTGTCTCCATCCGCTTTCAGAATCGGGCAAGCCGCGTAGAAGTTGTTAAACAGCGTTGCCAGCTCATGAGCGTAGTTGCATACAATGTTGGGAGACAGTTCGATGCAGGCCGTATATAAAGTATCCTGCCAAGCAGCCAAATGCCTTAGCAAAGCATACTCTGATTTATCCAATTGATTGATCTCATCGGGTATCGCCGGCTTCATATTGTGTTCGGCTGCGGCTTTGCTTACTATATTTGCCGCCCGGGCGTGGGAATACATTAAGTAAACGCCCGTGTTGCCGGTTACTTCGGTCGCCTGCTGGATGTCAAACACAACCTCGGTCAATAAGCTGAAGCGAAGAAGATAATAACGGATCGAGGCGGCGGCAATCGCTCTGCTCGCTAAACCGTCTTTATCCGAACGCTTATTTTCGATGACACCTTCCATAATGTCGAGCAAATCCGATATTTTAATTCCGATCCCTTGCCGTCCGGACATGGCGTATGAAGCTTTGCCGTCCGAGGTGTCTATTCCAAGCTCCTTCGCCGCTCCCGGACTTAATGAAACGACGCCGTAGCTCACATGGCGAAGCTTCTCCGCTTGTTGCGCATAGCCTAAGATTTCAAGCGCCTGTTTGACCATCGCTTGCGGATATTGCTGCCTGTGGTCGATGACATTGATCACGATATCCGCTTTCCCGAAGGATGAATCAGTCCCGCTGCTGTGGGTCGTCCATAAACCGTCCGAAAATCGTTTATACAAGAAGTCTTTATCAAGCAGCCCGAATTTCCATAGATGATAGGCGATATCTTTCGCCGTGTAGGTCAATATGCCGTTGGAGCGAACGAGCACTTTGTCCGTGCTGTGTTCGGAACTATCGTTCTCTTCCGTTTCGGATGAAGGCTGCTTTAATACCCAACACCCTTCCAGCTTTCCGGAGCTTTCCCGATAAAATTGCGGAGTTTGTTGCAGCAGGCTGAAAGCAGAAGCCCAGAATCCTTCTCTCACAATATTGCTTTCCCACACCAACAAATCATAGTTGATTCCGAACTCGTTCATCTCTTCGAGATGCTCGCGTACAATCTGTTCAGCTGCAATGAACCCGATCCAAGAGAGGTTCTCGTTCCCTTCCTCAAGCGAGTGAAGCACTTTAGTCCTTTGCTCCAGCAGCTCGGGATTATTCTCATACTCTTTATTGACTTTAGAGTAAACATCCCAGCAAAAGTCGCCGAAACGCGAATGTTCCTTCTTGTGGGGAATGTTCAATACACCTACAACAGTGTCAGCCAGCTGATTTCCCAAGTCATCGATGTAATTGTGGACTTCCACGTTGTATCCGGATCTCTTTAACAGCCGCACCACCGTGTCGCCGATACATGAATTTCTTAGGTGTCCGATGTGAGCCGATTTATTGGGGTTGATGGATGTATGCTCAACGACCGCCTTTTCACCGGTACCTGCAGGCAATGCGAATTCTCGTTGAGCCCATTGCTTCCAATCGAGATGCATATTGATAAATCCCGGAGGAGCGACTTCGATTTTTGCAATCAAGTTATCAATGCTGCCTTGTTGTTCGAGTTTGCTCTTCAACGCTTCGGCTATTTGTAGGGGCGCCTTGCGCAACGCTTTGGCAAGTTGCATGGCAACATTCGTCGAATAGTCGCCGTGCTCCAAGTGAGCGGGTTGTTCCACATTGATTTTTATGTCAGCGGTAAATTTGAGACCCAGTTCGTGAAAAAGACTTTCCACCGCTCTCTCTATTCCGTTGATAATAGCCAGGCTGATCATTAAAAAACCTCCTTGAAAAAAATAAAAGCCATCGTCTCCATTAAGAGACGAAGGCTCATCCGTTCCGTTCGCGGTACCACTCTTGTTGTTAAACTTGCGTTTAACCACTCATTAAGATAACGGTCTTAGCCGTGACTTCCTACTGTGACATTCGGAAGCCATTCTCATGGGCCCGCTTCACTGTTAGCTCCGTACCGGCTCTCACCATCCCGGCTCGCTTGAACTTATGCCGACAGCTACTCTCCCGGTCATCGAATTTGCGATATTTTGTCAATATTATAACCAAATCGAAAAAAAATCAATTTAAAAAAATGCAGCGAAAAGTTATTTCATCCTACCAAATTCGATGGACGATTCCATTTGGCTCATTGCGTCGCTGCCGATCAGCCCGAGCCGCCATATGGCGATACCTTTCAAGCCGTATCGCTTGGCGAGTCCTGTCTTCACGTGGACCGAATTCACATTTTCGCTTGCCAACGAAATGCCGAGCACCAATTTTTCTTTCGCGGTTTCCTTCAACGCCAACCTGATTGCTTCATCTACTTTGTTGTCGGGTTCCGGACTTTTTTCGTCTTCGTAAGCATATGCCATTATGATCAATTCGTCGGCGAGGTTCCCCAAAGCGGCATAGTCGTAGCCCTTATATGGTCCGTTCAGAGGATGGACCGCTATCGCAAGTTTAAGTCCAGATTGCTTCGCGCGATCCGCTGCATTTTTAACGAAAGCATTGTATTCCGCTCTAACCGTTGTTTTGTCACCGGTGAGTCCGAGTCCCTCAAAGTCGAGCAATACGCCTTTGAAGCCGTTGTCGGTCGCGGCTTGTATTACCTGGTTGATCAGGTTTTCCTGCTTTTCCTTGTCGGCCAGCACGCCTGAAAGCTCCAAATTTGCATCCCCTGAGAACACCATTAGGTATGGCGTCGAGCCGTTAGCGTACGTATCTTCAACCAACCGCTCCGGCGTGTAGTCGCCGGCCGGTTGAGGCCACTTGAAGTCGTTGCCTTCCAGCGTAAAACTTCCGCCGGCATCGAGCCTGCTCCATCCGAACGCGACCGAGTCGAATTTCGAAATATAAGAACGTTCCGAAAAGGAAGAAATCGCGTAGAAACCCAGTGTATACATCGGTTCTTTGGGCGAAACGATCGTCACTGTTTTGGCTGCTCCGTTCCATTCGACTATCGCTCCGAATTGGCGGCTGAAGAAGCTGATCGGGATCAATGTATGCCCGCCGGCCGAACGCGGAGCGACGGCGAGAAGCTCCTCTTTCCCGTTCACCCATGCTTTCTTGTCGCCGAGCTTCAACACGATTTGTTTTGTATCTTTAGTTGCGGTAATGCTTTTGTGTTCGGCATCCCAAACGACGTTCACTCCAAGCGCTTCCGATATGGAGCGGAACGGCACGAGCGTTGTTCCATTCTCCACGACAGGCTCCGCGGCGAAAGGCAGAGGATAGCCGTCAAGCATGATGCCGATCTTCCCCGCTGCTGCCGAAGCCGCATGCGGCGCCGCTGCAGCATGGACTGCTGCCAGCGCAAGCATCGCGCACGCCAACAATTTTCCCCAACGTTTCATCGTTTCTCTCCTCTATCTGCTTCTATTAATTACTATATGAATGTAACAGAATCGATAGATTCGGACAACAAATTACTCAAAACATACCGATATTTGTAAAAGCGCACGCCATTTTGCAACAAGGTATAGAGGCATGTGGCTTGATTCTACTGAAGTTGACGCCGGCGGAAACCGTCGCCGAAATTATACGCCGATCGCGGGATGAAGTACTCATTCTATAATTTGCAGCGTTTTGCCGATGCGTTACTGGAAAAACGAAACTGAGTAGCGTCGTGCAGGCAAAGCTGGGGCGCCCCGGTGCTCTTTTGTCCGGGGCGTCTTCATTCAACAGCAGGGGACTTAACTGACTGTAATTGTCAGGGAATAATTTGTACAATAAGTGCAACTGCCAAAAAAAAGGATGGTGCATATGGCTAATTTCGGAATGAGCGGTAAAATAACCGCACTCGAAGGGCAACGCGACGCGCTGCTGCAAATTTTATTGGAAGCCGCGGAAGCGATGCATTCGGTTGAAGGCTGCGAGATGTATGCCGTGAACATTTCAGAGTCGGATCCTGATTCGGTGTATGTGATGGAGTTGTGGCGGGATCAGGCGGATCACGCGGCTTCCCTCGCTCTAGAGTCGACAAAGGAGCTTATTCAACGGGCCAGACCGATAATTGCCGGCATCGACGGAGTCAAGCTGCAAGTTGTCGGCGGCAAAGGGGTTTGAGTGCGGAAAGAAAGCTTGCCGTCATTATTGAGAATCGCAGTGCGTCATATTTTGAATTGATGTCGATTTGCCGAATGGCTTATCCGGCATTCCGAGAATCGATTCATGGGCATACCGTCCGCCTCCGCAGCCTGATAATAAACCAATCAGCAAAAACAACAAAACGAAAGTCAAACCGATTTTCTTAATCATTCGAATCCCTCCAATCTCTCTTCTCATAAATTACAACAGAAGGTATAATCGTGTCATACGATAATACCGATTTTATTAATCGGCATTTCCGATCGGAGGGAGTTTCGAGATGGAGCTTAAGCAGTTGAAAACGTTTCGCGCAGTTGCGGCCGAGTTAAGCTTCACGCGGGCTGCCGAAGTATTGTCGTACGCCCAATCGAGTGTAACGGCGCAGATTCAAGATTTGGAGCAGCAGCTCGGCGTGCCTCTGTTCGACAGATTGGGAAAACGAGTCACCTTGACTGAAGCGGGGAAGCGGTTGTTGTATTATTCGGAGAAAATGCTGCAGCTGGAAGCCGAAGCGAGGAGCGTGGTGCCCGGAAACGACGAACCGAGCGGAACGTTGCGGATCGGGGCTCCGGAAAGCTTGTTTACTTACCGGCTGCCGCCGATATTGCGGGAGTTTCGTACGCGTTGCCCGAAGGTGGAGCTTGATTTCCAGCGGGGGCAGGTTTGCAGCGAACTTAGACGAGCAGTCATGCAAGGGTCGCTGGACGTGGCTTTGCTGCTTGATGAACCGTTCCAATCGGATACGTTGAATATTGAGCATTTACTAAAGGAACGGTTATGTGTCATTGCGGAGCCCAATCACCCGCTGACCGAGTTGGAAACCGTATTTTCCGATGACCTCGCCGGCGAAGTGCTGATTTTAACCGAGACAGGCTGCAGTTACCGGCTATTATTTGAGCAGCAGCTGCATGCGGCAGAAGTGCGTCCGGGGGTTAAGCTTGAATTTACAAGCGTCGAGGCGATTAAACAAAATGTGATGGCGGGGATCGGTATCGCGGTGCTTCCTGAAATGGCCGTAAGAACGGAGATCGAGTCGGGCCGCATGGCTGCGCTTCGATGGGCGGGCGATGAGCTTTCAGTTGTCACGCAGCTCGCTTGGCATAAAGATAAATGGATTTCGCCGGCGTTGAGAATTTTTATGGAAATCACAAACCGGCT
The DNA here is from genome assembly GCF_016482785.1 of Paenibacillus alkalitolerans. Taxonomy (GTDB): domain Bacteria; phylum Bacillota; class Bacilli; order Paenibacillales; family YIM-B00363; genus Paenibacillus_AE; species Paenibacillus_AE alkalitolerans. The sequence goes on from NZ_JAEMXM010000008.1 coordinate 97,070, forward strand.
CACCCGGGATTAGTTTCTCGGGAAGCCGGCGGTAAGCTAATAACTGAAAGGGGCTTGCCGCGGCAAGCCGATCGGCGACTATCGTGTCCCATTGCGGTTGCCACGATTGTGTTGTCCATAGCCGAAACGAGAATACCTATTAGGAGGCCGGCCACGACGAGACCGAGATTTGTTTTTCCTAGTGGCACTCTTTACAATTCCCCCTTAAATTACGGTCACATTATCCAGGTTTGCTTTAAAGCCCTTGAGAATGGCATAAGTCGGTTTATCCATCGTCGCACCGTCAAATATCGCTTTCTTAACGTCGGTTTTGAAGGATACATTTGTGAATATGGAATTTCTAAAAGAAGTTCCCCTTAAGCTGGAGTGATCGAACACGGTGCCGTTGAAAGTCAGATGATCAAAGCACACGCAGTTTAAGTCCGAATAACGAAATTCCGCGAAATGCAGCACGCTATTGTTAAAGCTCGCTCCTCTCAGGTTTGATTTAACGATATTTGCTCCTGTAAGATTGGCTCCGTCAAACTTCGCGTTATCCAGATTGCTGCACTTAAAGGTGCTCCCGGTTAAATCGGAATGGCTGAAGTCGGAGCCCTGCAAATTGCTGTAGTTGAACTTTCCGTTACGAATTTTTATGGCCACAAAATCCGAGTTTTTCAAGTTGCTCTTGGAAAAATCCATTCCGACTATTTGCTGAAGCTCTCTTGTCTTTGCGTTGATGGTTTCGATAAGCTCGGAAATATCGCCAATGGATTCGATCGTCTTATGAAACGCCGCCTCATCGTCATAGCCGTCGTTTTTTAAATCGCTCAATTTCTCCTGCAGATCATTCCTCAGTTCTTCCTTAAGCTCCTTAATTTGTTTTATGTCCTCATACGGCAAAAACACGCTGTCCAAATACCGGGTCAATTTATCGTTCATCCATGATTCCGCCTTTCTCAAATTAATTTATCTAGAATTGATTTCGCATACTCCCAGTTGTTTTTATTTTCAACATACGTTCTCTTTCCTTTGTCCGTAATGCGGTAGTATTTTCTGCGGCCGCCCTGGGTCTCATCCCCCCAGTAAGAGGTAATGTTTCCTTCGAGCTCCATCCTCTTGAGGCTTGAATACATGGTCGCTTCTTTCAGTTCATACTCGCCTCCGGATCCCGAATGCACCAATTTGCTGATTTCATATCCGTATTTATCGCCGCTCATCAGTAATTTGAGAATAATGGTGTCGGTGTGTCCTCTAAGCAGATCCGATGAGATTTTATTGTCGGCCACCCTCCTCACCTCCTTGAGTACAATGTAAATCAAATTACTATGACTGTCAATGTAATATTATGAGCGTAACAATCCAAAACAATACTTTTGCACAAAAAGAAAGACTGCCGACGGTAATGTTGTCGACAGTCACATACGCTGGCATCAGTCAGCTATATGAATTTTTAGACAGCGGCTTATTGAACCCATTCGACAACTTGTTCGATTCGCTGCCTTGTTTTATCCCGGGGTTCTTTAACCCTGTATCCGAAAGCGACCATGCAGGAGATGCCGAAACGATCCCCTTCCAAGAGGCCCTCGTCCCTTAAAATACTCTCGGCTTGATCCTTGTCGAATCCTTCAATCGGACAGGAATCGATTCCAATCAGAGCGGCCGCGGTCATCATGTTCCCCAGGGCGATATACGTCTGCCTGCAAGCCCACTCAAACATGACGCGCTCGTTGTCCAGAATCTTAAAATCCGTCTCCAAAAATCGGTGATAAATTTCCCCCTTGCGCTTGACGACTTCTTCCGGCAATTGTTGGATATTCTCCATGATGTTCCGGATATGGTCTGCATCTGCAACCAAATCCTTCTTAGTCCTTGCCAAAATGATTACAAAGTAGCTCGAGGTGGGAATCTGCTTTTGGGCTCCCCAAGTAACCGGCAAAAGCTTTTCACGAAGAAGCGGCTGCTGCACAACGACAAATTTCCATGGCTCGAAACCGAAAGAGCTTGGCGAAAGCCGGCCCGTTTCCAAAATATAATCAAAATCTTCGCGGGAAATCTTCTTCTCCGGATCAAATTCCTTGCAGGCGTGTCTAAAGTGAAAAGCGTTAAGAATTTGCTCTTTATTCATTTTGGTTCCTCCGTTCTCCGGCGTTATCAGTTGCTCCACATCCAATGTTGATTATATCGTAAATAATATATAATCAATAAGTACGCACATTTATGTTATGTAGTATCAAAATATATACTGTGGAGGGCGAAAATGAGAAACCGGAAAAGCGGATATGGGGCAAGCGGTAACGCTGAAGGCTGCCCGGTAGAATTTACCCTGGATGTGATAGGCGGGAAGTGGAAAGGGGTTCTTCTTTATCATTTGATCGACGGTAAGAAGCGGTTTAACGAGTTTCGGCGAATATGTCCTGCGATAACCCAGCGAATGCTGACCTTGCAGCTTAGGGAATTGGAGGAAGACGGAATAATTCACAGGGAGGTGTATCATCAGATTCCTCCGAAAGTCGAGTATTCTCTCACTTCGTTCGGCAAGTCGCTTGCGCCGATTATTCTTTCAATGAAACAGTGGGGAGAAGAATACAAAAGTAAAATCGTCAGAAAGGAACCTTCGTCGACAAAACGGGTTAGGGAGTAAAAGTCCATAACCCGTTTGTATGTTAGTGTATATTTGGTTTGTAGTGACCCGGAATATTGTTCATTGAAATCGACAACCGGTTCCAACCGTTAATGGCGATGATAATCATTACGAGATCGACAAACTGCTTCTCGTCGAAGTGCCGGCGGACGCGCTCGTACAGCTCATCCGGCACTCCTTTCGCAGAAACAAGAGTCACCGATTCGGTCAATTCCAATGCCGCACGCTCGGCGTCCGTATAGAACGGGCTCTCGCGCCAGGCGTTCAAACAGTAGATTCTTTGCTCGGTTTCGCCGATTGCCCGGGCATCTTTCGTGTGCATGTCCAAACAATACGCACAGCCGTTAATTTGAGACGCTCTGATCTTGATCAGTTCAATCAGTTTTTTATCGAAGTCCGTTGTTTTTACATATTCCTCGAATTGCAGCATCGCTTTGAACGCTTCTGGGGCAACACGTGTGTAATTAATGCGTTGTTTCATGAATATCTCCTCCGGTAAAAAAAAATTATTTCTCTACTAAGACAATTACCGGGTTCTATTTGTGACAACAAAAAAAGAGCCTCATTGTGGCTCTATACATAATTAAGGCACCGTAATGCGCTTAAGCTTATCGGGATTTCTTACGAGATAAATAAGGTTGACGTGTTTTCGGCTTTCATCCAAATCAAAACAAATGACTTTATCCGGGCGGCCGTCTTTGATATGCACGATTCCGCTTTGTCCGCTGACAAAAGCCGGCCGAATATCCCCTTGAAAGCCTCCTTTCGAAGCAAGACCTTCCAAAAACGCGGCCACACGCTCTTTGCTGACGATCGGATTGATTGCGGCAAGCACTTTGCCGCCACCATCGGAAATCAACACCGCGTCGTCGGTCAGCATGCCGATAAAATCACTGAAGTTTCCTGTTTTTGACGCGTCGATAAATTTCTTCACCAACCGGTCCATATGTTCCGCGCTTCGCGAAAGCTGCGGGACACCCGGCTGCAGCTTCTTCTTCACACGGCTGTATATTTTCCGGCAATTCGCTTCCGATTTCTCCAATATCTCCGCAATTTCTCCATATTCATACTCGAAGGCTTCCCTTAAGACAAACACGGCTCTTTCCACAGGTGTAAGCTGCTCCATTAAAACAAGAAGGGCGTAAGAAATCGTCTCGTTCTTCACCACCGTCTCCAAGGGGCTTTCCTCATGCAAGCTTACCTGAGGTTCGGGCAGCCATGGGCCGGTGTAAACTTCCCGGTTCTTGCGGGAAGATTTCAACAGATTCAAACATCGGTTCGCGGCCATCTTCGTTAAGTACGCTTTCATATTCGTTATGTTATCGGCGTCGAGCGGTTCGGCTTGAAGAATCACATCATGCGCGAGATCTTCCGCATCGGCCACCGAGCCAAGCATGCGGTATGCAATGGAGAAGAGCAGCGGATAGTACTGCTTATACAACAATTCCAAATCCATGCTCCCACCGCTCCTTTCCTCCGACGAAATGAAACCCGTTACGTCTATTAGAAAGGAAATTTGCGGCAAAATCAATGTCGCGCTTCCGCAGCGCCCAAAAAGTGGCTTTTAACGGTACACCTTATATTTGCGGGAGGGGGTCGGTTGAAGTGAGCGGCGGTAAGGACGACTTATCGCCGCTGACGGCTTCTTCAGACTTATTTATTATTCAAATTCCTTAACACCATCGGCATTTCCTTATCTTCTTTTTTCTTTTCCTTTTCCTTGGGTTTTTGGTCGGGGTTGGCGGAGTTAAACCTCGCGGCGTCCATTCCATCCATAATATTCATGCTCGGCACCTCCCGTCTTGTTTGAAATAGTATTTCGGAATGCGGATAGAATATACGTTGATGGTTTTACTTCCTCCTGTAATCGTATACAATCAAAGGTAAAACCGTTGAGGAAGAAGGACAGGCTGATGACTGCAAAATACGTAATCGGAGTGGATATCGGCACGACCAGTACGAAATCGGTATTGTTTTCCGCCGGCGGCTCCGTAATTTCAACCGACGGCATTGAATATCCGCTGCATTCCCCGGCGCCGGCGATAGCGGAGCAAGACCCGGAAGAGATTTTTCAAGCCGTGATCAAAACCATACATAACGCTATTGAGAAAAGTAAAGTAAACCCCAGCGATATTGTTTGCGTGTCATTCAGTTCGGCTATGCACAGCATTATTGCGATGGATAAAGAGGGTCGCCCCTTAACGAAATCGATCACTTGGGCGGATACGAGAAGCTCGGCGTGGGCCGATAAAATAAACAGCGAGATGAACGGCATCGACATTTATATGCGGACCGGCACGCCGGTACATCCGATGTCGCCTCTATCCAAATTAACCTGGCTTCGAAACGAACATCCGGAGCTCGTTGCAAACACCTATAAGTTTATCTCAATCAAAGAATATGTGTTCTATAAGCTCTTCAAGAAATATGTGATAGATTATTCGATTGCCTCCGCAACGGGGATGTTCAATTTAACTTCTTTGCATTGGGATGCGGAAGCGCTTGAGGTCGCCGGAATTTCGGAGGATCAGCTTTCCGGGCCGGTCCCGACGACGTACAGCTTGAAGGGAATGGACGAGTCTTTTGCCAAAGAGATGAATCTGCCCTCCTCCACGCCGTTTGTCGTGGGAGCGAGCGACGGAGTGTTGTCCAATCTGGGCGTAAACGCCATAGACCCCGGAGTCGTAGCCATTACAATCGGCACGAGCGGAGCGATCCGGACAGTGACGGACCGGCCGGTGACTGACCCTCAGGGGCGAATCTTTTGCTATGCGCTGACGGAAAAACAGTGGGTCATCGGCGGTCCGGTCAATAACGGCGGAATGATTTTACGCTGGGTTCGCGATCAGCTCGGCGCTTCCGAAATCGAAACCGCCAAGCGCTTGAAGAAAGACCCGTATGAGATACTTGCGGACATAGCGGCCCAAGTGAAGCCCGGTGCGGACGGGCTCCTGTTCCATCCGTACTTGTCGGGGGAACGGGCGCCTATTTGGGATGCGAACGCGCGCGGATCGTTCTTTGGGCTAGGTTTGCACCATAAGAAGGAGCATCTGATTCGGGCTGTTATGGAAGGCATTATACTTAATTTATACTCCGTATTTCTTGCATTGGAAGAGCTGATCGGCGCGCCGAACAAAATTCACGCTACCGGAGGCTTTGCAAGATCGGAACTGTGGCGCCAGATGATGGCCGACATCTTTGACAAAGACGTATACGTGCCTGAAAGCTTTGAAAGCTCGTGCTTGGGCGCCGCCATTCTCGGTTTATACAGTCTGGGAGAGGCGGATTCGCTCCGTATCGTTTCGCAAATGGTGGGCGCTTCGTACCATCACCGGCCGAATCAAGACAATGTCCGCATATACCAAGAGCTGATTCCAATTTATGTTCATGTGTTCAAGGCGCTGAAGGAAGATTACGCAAGCATTGCGGCTTTCCAGCGCAAATGGATTTAGCGCGCTTTTTGCCGGAACGGTTTTATTTCGCGTTCTTCCGCCGGAGAGGTTTCTATATTTGCACGTTCCCCCGGTTTTGGACGCTGTTCGGAGCTGAACGATTTCAACAAGGAGAAGGCCATGACGATCAGCACGACCGCTAACGGAAAGGCACTTACAATAATCGCCGTTTGAAAGCCCTGCAGTCCCCCGGAGTACAATAATATCGCGGCCGACGCGGATAAAATAAGTCCCCAAATTATTTTGACCGAGTTTGGCGGATTCAGGCTGCCGTGCGTCGTCTGCATTCCCAATACGAAGGTGGCCGAATCGGCGGAAGTAATAAAGAAGGTGCCGATCAAAATCAAAGTGACGACCGCCAGCAGTGTGGACAGCGGGACGTGCTGGTACACGAAAAATAGCGCCGTTTCAAGGCTTTGTGCCGATACCGGCAGTCCCAATACATGCTCCATATATATGCCTGTCCCGCCAAATACGCCGAACCACGCCGCGCAAACGACGGAAGGAATTACAAGAACGGCGATGACAAATTCTCTTACCGTTCTTCCTTTCGACACGCGGGCAATAAAGGTGCCTACAAAAGGAGCCCACGCAATCCACCACGCCCAATAAAAGATGGTCCACGATCTAAGCCAAGTTGCTTGCTGTTCGTCGAAGGGCGCCAGCCGCAAACCCATAACAATCAAATTCTGGACGTATCCGCCGAAGGTTGTCGTGATCAGATCCAATAAAAATACGGTCGGTCCGAGGAAAAGGAAGAAGACGAACAGAACGACGGCCAACACCATGTTGGTATTGCTTAAATATTTGATGCCCCGCTTCACTCCGGTTCCGGCGGAGAGAATGAACAGAACGGTAACGACGGCGATGATAATAAACTGTACGGCAATTGTGTTCGGGATGCCGGTCAAGTAACTTAAGCCGCCGTTTATTTGGGCAGCGCCCAAACCCAATGATGCGGCAACGCCGAAGACGGTCGCAAACACGGCGAATACGTCGACCAGCATACCGATCGGGCCTTTCGTTCTTTCTCCGAGCAATGGATATAAAGTCGCACTCATTAAGCCGGGTAGATTTTTTCTGAACTTATAGTAAGCTAAAGCCAGAGCGATGGTCGCATATATGGCCCAAGCGTGAAAACCCCAATGCAGATACGTGTACCGCAGCGCCAGTCTGGCGCTCTCGCTTGTGCCGCCTTCTCCGACGGGCGGACTGGCGTAGTGGGAAATAGGCTCGGACACTCCGAAGAAGAGCAGGCCTATGCCCATTCCGGCGCTAAATAACATAGCGAACCAAGTGGCGCGGTTAAATTCCGGTTTATCGTCGTCCTTGCCCAATCTGATTTTCCCATAGCGGCTGAAGATCAGAAATACTGCGAAAATAAGGAAGAAGGTAGCCGACAATTGAAAAAACCATCCGAACCGTTCCAGGAAGAACGATTGCAACCCGCTCATGAAGCCAATGAGAATATCGGGCCAAAAGGCCCCCCAACTCACAAAAACAACGGCTATCGGCACGGAAATCCAAAATACGGTGGAAACTTTTTTCATTTCGGGCAATGCCTCCTTTCAGACCAGTATTTCAACTTTCGTGCCGATTTATGTAGATACAAGGTAATATGGCGTGCACATCGGGTGCAGTATAAACTCGGGAGGTGTTACGGGCAGTGGCTGTCATTTTACTCTCTATTTTTCTTATTCAGATCGTTTATGTCACCGCTTTTACTTTAAGAATGATATTGACGTTGAAGGGCCAAAAGTACATAGCCGCCGCGATAAGCACGATTGAGATAACGGTTTATGTGCTTGGATTAAATTTGGTGCTGCAATATTTGAATCAATTTATCAGCCTGGCGGTGTACGCACTCGGTTACGCTTTAGGGATTTTGATCGGGTCGTGGATTGAGGAAAAAATCGCTCTCGGTTACGTTACTGTCAAAGTCATCAGCAACGAATCGGGCGGACAGATCGCACAGTCGTTGCGCGACAAGGGGTATGGCGTTACCTCTTGGATCGGATTCGGACGCGACGGGGAGCGCGTGGTGATGGAAATACTCGCCAAGCGAAAAAATCACAATAAGCTTTACAATTCGATTCTTGCGTTGGATCCCAAGGCATTCGTAATTACTATTGAGCCTAGACAGTTCCATGGGGGATTTTGGACAAAAGTCATAAAAAGGTAAAAGGTCAGCCGGCGGCGGCTGTCCTTTCGCAATTGTACAAAATATTTAATTATTCGTTCATAGTTTGATCATATCTTTTCAATAAAATAGTACTAGTTACCTGCGAGAGCTCAGAAACTATGATTTCGTAACACGGGGTAATATTTTTTTTCGAATATCGTGTATTACCTAATAATACTTCGTTCGGGAGGAAGCGCGATGACACTTCATTTTTTTGTCGGGAACGATAACGGAAACAGCGAGCACGATATTATCATTGACGGAAAGCTCATCCGTCAGCCGAATGTGAATTGTATGGTCGACAAGCTGCCGTGGAGCGATGAGCAATCTGCGGAAAGCTTTATAAGGAACCTGCAGGACCAGTTAATCGTCACGATCGACTCTCCTGCGGCAAGACCGGGCATGTATTATATAGGCAAGTTTGCTCTGGATAGCGGCGAAATTCTCGACAGTATGCAAGTCGGTCTGGACGTGAAATGCGACGTAGACTTGCCGATTGTCAACACGTTGGCGCAAATTGCCGCCGCGGCCGTGCAAAGAATTTACGAAGAAGAGAAGAAGATTGTCGAACATATCGAGGTTCAAGTCGATATGGCAACCGCTCTGCCAATTACCCAATACGGCGACGAGTCTTCCGCCAAGTTCGAGAAGAAGTTTGTGGATGGCCCCCATCATGTGACGGTTCATCTTGGGAAACAACGGGTAACGGTAAAGGTGCAGTTTCTGTTCACCAAAGCGATACCGGAAGCTACCCCGGTAATATTCGCACTCCAGAAGGATTCCGAAGGCAAGTGGAGGGAAGGGGATATACTGCGTGAGTTCGTTGAAACATACGGACTGAAGGGGAATGTAAACGGGGGTTATTTTAAAGACAAGCGCATTCTACATACCGATATTGGAGACGGGTCGACGGAATATCCGATTACGGAAGGAAATAAGTTTCTGCGGCAGTTTGTGCACGGCAGCCATCACGGAGCCGGGCATGCAATAGAAGAGGCGTTAGGCGATTTCAATCGGCTCATTCACTTGCCGGATAGTCCGAGACAATTTTTCAGCGACGTGATCAAGAATCCGAATCACAAGTATTACTCTAAAGCGATAAAGACGCTCACACGCCCGCTGGAGGGACAAGCAAAGCAAATTCTTCAAAATATCCGCAAGCAGCTGACAAAAGCAAGAAATGAAATCGATGTGATTTGCGTGTACGGAGGAGGAAGTATACTAATGCGTCCGATCCTGTATCCGATGCTTAAACAATTGTGCGATGAACGTGAAATTAAGCTTCTTTACATCCCTGCCGAATACTCGATTACGATGAATGCCGAAGGACTTGATGCATTTGTCCGCGGGAAAATCTACGAAACTTTAAAAAATAAAGCTCTGCAAAGCGCATAATGGAGGTAAATCGTGAAAAAATGGAAGAAGCCAGGTGAAAATATTAGTCTGAAAACGAAAAAGAACGAATCAGCGGCGGTTATGGAATGGTTGAACAGTCAAACGAATTTAATGGACTCCATCCGTTATTTGATTGAGAACGAAATACGCATGAATGGGGTGCGCAATTTGCAGCTGACGATACCCGCCGAAAGACCGTCTTTCGTCTCCTCTCCGCTACCGCCGTTTAATAATGAAGTTGCGTCAGCTTTGGAGCAGCCGAGAGTTTTTGCCGGTCATCAGCCGAATGTTGCGGATGCGGTAAGGCGTGACGATGAAATCGACGATGCGGATATTGAATCTTGGATGTAGGCGAATCGGGCGGCTCTGGGTATTACCGGGTATTGCTAAGTATTGCTGAGCGATACGAAGCGATTCCGGGCAATGCCGGGTGACGCCTGGCAGTACGACCGTGCGTCAAAAGCAGCAGTTGTAGAGCAGTTACACGTCGCAAAACGAGTGTTGGTTCTGTTGTGGCGTGCTGCGGATGGTTAATAAGAGACTGTCGATGGGGAGTGTCGCAAAGGTTTCATGACGACCGTTTATGTACATTCCGTTGCCAAAGCGATATGTCGACGGAGTCGTGCGGCAGTCGGATAACTTCTATGGAAATAGATTGTATACAAATGGTCGTCGGATTGCCATAATTGTAGCGAATTCCGACGACCGGGATCTATTATGGCAATACTCTGTTCATAAACGGTTGTTTAGACGACACATTACGCACACACTATTGCCATAGTCGCAGAAGTACGAAAAAATATACCCGATAGACATACATAGCAACGACCGTTTGCGTACATTCCGTTGCCATAATGATCATTCGCTGGACAAATGTACGACACGATTGAAAAATAAGTTTCGTGAAGATCACCTATTCGGACAATTTCGGAGCGGGACCCCGTTTGCAGCTGTGCCATATCATACTGTTGGCGGTGTGATGGTCTTTGCCGTCTAGCCTTTCTTCGCGGCAGCAGCCTCTTCCGTTCTCGGCTTAGTCGGATCGCACGGCGGAGCTTTCACTTTCGTCGTCTCCGACAGTTTCATTAAATAGTAACATTCCTCGCGGGCCATATGGTCAGCCATTAACGGAGTGAGCACTCCCAATACCTCTTTATCCAGCTTCATCTCCTCCAATTCGTTCAAGAACTTCATGAACATGAGCATTTCAAGCTCGATGTCCCGATGAAACTTCGCCAACGCGGGGAAATGTGTAATATTTGTTCGCAAGTAACCCGCCAACTCGACTGCTTTCAGATAAAACTCTTCCCACTCTTTGGCATATTGATGGCTGAGCTGTTTCAAGTTCTTTTCCGTTAAATCAAGCCGGTCGTTGATCGCCCCGGCGTGGCCCACGGCATCCAAAAGCCACACAAGGTCATGGTGCAGCGGGTGAACAACCGGAGGTTTTTGCCCTTGGGAAAGCGGGGTCAGCACTCTGAGCGCTTCTTCCGTCTCGTTCACCATGTGATTGAGGAAAGTGGGCGGGAGAGAAGTCTTTATACTCCCGACCAGATGTTCACTTAGAAGCGACAGCTTAAACGCGCGGACTTGATCGCTTGCAGCTCTTGCTTCCTGCAATAACGTCATAAGCTGCCGGTCGTCCAGGGGCTGTCTGGATCGGTAAAGCAATTGATCGAACAGTTGGATAAAAGCTTTCGCTGCCGCAATTCGGTTCACTTCTTCCGCTGCCAACGAATCGTGTATGAAACGGCTGTGGTCACCCAATATTTGCATCCAAAAACGCAACTCAAACAACGCTTCTTCTTGAAAGTTCATCCGTCTAATTACCTCCAAGTGAATTAATGACTTCTTCAGTGTATGACATAGGCGAATACCTGGTGCGTTACTCGAAGATAAAGTACATAACGTTTCAATGAAAATGGAAAATTAATAAAGAAAGTACAACCATAGAAGGAGTGATCATTCACTTGAAACGATATTCCCTGTTGCTCGCGGTGCTTTTGCTGCTCGGAAGCTTCCTTATAGACAATGCGGCAACGGCCCGGGCGGAGGCGCCGTACAGCTTCGGTTTCAAGAAGAGCAAGGAAGGCAAGCTCCCTTCGATTAACCAGGAAGGATTTAGAGACATAGTTGAAAAGCACGGAGCGATCTTCCTGGGCGATACGACGAAGAAAGAATTGTACCTTACATTCGATAACGGATACGAAAACGGGCACACCAGCGCAATCTTGGACGTCTTGAAAAGCAAGAAGGTGCCGGCCGTCTTCTTCGTAACCGGACATTACGTGAAGGATCAACCGGAGCTGCTAAAGCGAATGGTCGCCGAAGGGCACTTGATCGGCAATCACACGTGGTCCCATCCGGACATGACGCGCTTATCCAACACAAAAATAAAGGAGGAATTGGATAAGGTAAAAATTGAAGTGGCCAATGTCACCGGGCAGCATGGGATGGCGTACATGCGGCCGCCGAGAGGGCTGTTCAACGATCGTACTCTGTATGTGAGCAAAGAGCTCGGGTACACGAACGTATTTTGGTCGCTCGCTTATGCCGATTGGAACACCAAGAAGCAGAAAGGCTGGCGGTACGCATACGATAAAGTGATGCCGCAGCTGCATCCCGGAGCCGTAATATTGCTGCATGCCGTATCCAAAGACAACGCGGACGCGATGGCCGCCATCATTGACGGCGCAAGAGAGCAAGGCTACGAGTTTAAACGGTTGGATGAGCTTCAGGTGAGGAGCTATTAAACCGATAGAAAACAGGGCGCCGGCACGGTGTCCTGTTTTTGTGCAAATATAAGAAAGTATAAGTTTCACATCTATACTTGGCTTATATATCAACGGTAAACGGCGCCGACCTCGAAGAGGACGGCGAAGCCGTTTATCCTTGGCGAAATTTTCAGAAAGCATCGTTTTGTGGTACCATTATGGGAAAAGCGGACAGACTGGGTATATCGAGCACACGCGAAGAAGGAAGGAAATTGCCGATGGAACACGACAATAAAACAACGACGGTTACTAACCCGGAGAGCGGAACGACAACCTCGAACTTTATTAAATCCATTGTAGTCGACGATTTGAAAGCCGGACGCGTGAAGGAGATCGTCACCCGGTTTCCGCCCGAGCCCAACGGTTATTTGCACATCGGCCACGCAAGAGCGATCTTCATCAATTTCGAGATCGCGGATGAATTCAAAGGCCGCACGAATCTGCGCTTCGACGACACGAATCCGGTGAAGGAAGACCCGGAGTTTGTCGAGGCGATCAAAGAGGACGTCAAGTGGCTCGGGTACGAATGGGACGGCCTATTCTTCGCATCCGATTATTTCGAAGAGATGTATAACCGCGCATTGCTGCTTATCCGCAAAGGATTAGCCTATGTTGACGACCAGTCGGCTGACCGCATTCGGGAAACGCGAGGAACGTTGAGTCAGCCGGGCATCGATAGCCCATACCGCAACCGTACGGTTGAGGAAAACTTGGACTTGTTCGAACGTATGCGCAAAGGCGAGTTCAAGAACGGGGAGAAAGTGCTCCGCGCGAAAATCGATATGGCTTCTCCGAATATAAATATGCGGGACCCGGTGCTGTACCGGATCTCTCACGCAACGCATCACAATACCGGGGACGAATGGTGCATCTACCCGATGTACGCATACGCACATCCGCTTGAAGACGCGATCGAAGGCGTCACCCACTCGTTGTGTTCGATGGAATTCGCGGACCAACGCCCGTTCTACGATTGGGTCATACGCGAATGCGAGATGGAGCATGTATCGCGCCAATATGAGTTCGGGAAGCTGTTCATCACCAATTCGATCAGCGGCAAGCGCCATATCAAGAAGTTGGTAGAAGAAGGCGTGCTGGACGGCTGGGACGACCCTCGCGTCATGACGATCAGCGGACTTCGCCGCCGCGGATATACGCCGGAAGCGATTCGGGAGTTTATTCGGGCTACCGGCATTTCCAGGGGGAACGGCACGGTCGATGCGCGGATGCTGGAACATTTTATTAGAGAAGATTTGAAGTTGAAGGCGCCCCGGACGATGGCCGTGCTCGATCCGTTGAAGGTGGTTATTACGAATTACCCGGAAGATCAGACGGAGTTGCTGGATGCGGAAGTGAATCCGGAAAATCCGGAGATGGGCGTGCGGCAAATTCCGTTCTCCCGCGAAATCTACATCGAACGGGACGACTTCATGGAGAACCCGCCTCCGAAATATCACCGCTTGTTCCCGGGCAACGAGGTTCGCTTGAAGCACGCGTACTTCATCAAGTGCGAGGAAGTTGTGAAGGATGCCGACGGACATGTGGTAGAGCTGCGGTGCACGTACGATCCGGAGACGAAGAGCGGAACCGGATTTACGGGCCGGAAGGTGAAAGGCACCATCCATTGGGTCGATGCGAAGAACGGCGTGCCGGCGGAATTTCGTCTGTATGAGCCGTTGGTGCTTGATGAAGAAGGCGCTGAAAATGTTGACGAGGAACCGGCGGATGCGCTGGAAAGCGAAAGTGCGGTAACGGACAAGGGAGACAAGCTGCGAATCAATCCGAATTCGCTGCAAGTCGTGCACGGGTATGTCGAGCCGAACATGAAGGATGTCGCCGCGCAGGAGAAGTTCCAATTTTTCCGTCATGGCTACTTCAACGTCGATCCGAAAGACTCGCAGCCGGGCCGGCCGGTGTTCAACCGGATCGTGTCGCTGAAGAGCTCGTTCGAGATTTGATCGCTAGGGATGGACACCCCGCTTTTGGCTTTGGCGGGGTGTTTTTTTAAGCTTAGGTAATTATCATCGTTGCGCTTGTTCCAGAGTGAAACACCGTGGTTCACGGATGAACTACGTAGTGCCGAAGTGAAACAGGAGGCGATTGAACGGTTGCGCTTGTTCCAGAGTGACACAACGTGGTTCACGGATGAACTACGTAGTGCCGAAGTGAAACAGGAGGCGATTGAACGGTTGCGCTTGTTCCAGAGTGAAACAACGTGGTTCACGGATGAACTACGTAGTGCCGAAGTGAAACAAGAGGCGATTGAACGGTAGCGCTTGTTCCAGAGTGAAACACTGTGGTTCACGGATGAACTACGTAGTGCCGAAGTAAAACAGGAGGCGATTGAACGGTTGCGCTTGTTCCAGAGTGAAACAATGTGGTTCACGGATGAACTACGAAGTGCCGAAGTGAAACAAGGGCCGTTAGTGCGGTGCGCCTGCTTCCCGGAGCGATGCCGTTCACGCATTATTTTCCATTTTTTCAACGTATCTGATCAGACTATCGGCATACACTTCGGCAAAAACAGATTTAGTTTTTATTTTCGTCCAACTGCCTTGATCCGTTCTAGTGTAATAACCTTCAGAATTAATGACCGCGATTGGACCAAAATGGGTGCCTTGGTATTCGATCAAATAAAATTGATTATTCGAAAAGCAGATGTCGACGGATAAGAAAGGTACATCCAACATATTAAAAACTTGCTCGGCAAAATCCAACAAACCCTCGGGCGGTTGGACAAGAAAATCAAACTTCCCGCTGCCGCTCGCCCTGAAGTCGTTATGCCGAACTTTGCGCCGAAACAAATAATATTTGTCATAACAAATTACGACTTTCCAATCTTCTTGAAGACCGTGTACGAATTCCTGCAGCACGTATCTGCCGAAGTAATCGCATTCCCTGTCGTAATGGATATATTTTTTCTTTAAGATATGTTGATCCAAATATTTATCCAGGAAATAAAGCAGTTTGTTGACCGGGCTGTTCATCGATTTTATTTGTTTTATCAAATCTTGCTCCGTGTCGGCTTTCGACACATACGAGCTCATCGCGCCGTTCACTTTTTTAATTACGACGGGATAAGTAATTTTATCGCGATGTTTATAGATATCTTTCAAAGTAGCAAGGTACACGCACGATAAAGAGCGTATACCGAGTTCCTTTTTAAGTAATTCTTGAAACCCCTTGTTCTCATGGGCCCTGAAGATGTCATAGCGGGGGAGAAGCACGTTATTCTTTGAAAGCTGGTACAAGCAATCGTCGATATAGGCTTTATATTCCGGTTTCTGGGAACTGGAGTATACAATATAGTTATTTTTAATTTGCACGTTTCCGTTTATTAAATCATCATAACTGTACTCGTTCACAGAGAAATTTTTATTCTCAAATGCTCTTCTTATTGTAGGGATGTCAATTCCGCAAGCGGGATAGAAATCTTCCCGAATATAGCCGGCATAATCGTATATGATGGTGACTTCGCGCAATATGCATTCCTCCTACTATGCGGATAAGGGCAAGGAAACCCGAAACTCAATACAATGTTCTTCAGGTGTTACCACGGAGATATCACCTCTGTAACTTCATTACTTTTTCCTTAACAATCGTTAAGCCAATCCCTATATAGTATACAGTATCAGGATCGTCACAAAAGTATATACTACCATACGTAAGCCTAGGTCCTGTAACTCAAGCTGCAGAATTGAGTTGATTCGTTCCATGTCCGTTGTAACACCTATTACATAGGGACAAATAATATTGGTGGATCGGACGCTTGCGGCATTCTTCCACCAAAGGTAAAAGGTGCCGTCCTTGTAACTGTCGGCACCTCGACGCAACCTTTTCAATAGATCAGCAATTGTGCGGGAAATAAGTTTACATGATCCTTGGGCATTTTTACTTTGGCTAACAGCTTATACGCTTCTTTCTGGTATTGTACATCATCCCTTCCACCTTGCTCATTGAAGAAATTAATCACGTCACATATCATTTCGGTACAGTCTTCATTATTCAGTTCAAAGCGTGATTCCGATAAAATCAGCTTAGCAATACTGATGTTTCGCGGATTCCAACTTTCTTCGATAATCTCTTTACATATCAATTCAGCTTCGCCATTTCTGCCAGTCAAGTTATGCAGTTTCGCCAAACGGAGTCGACAAATCTCACCAAAATATGGTTGATTTGTTTCTAGTGCAATTTCTATGGACCTGTTCTGATGCTTAAAAGCCAAATCATATTTGCCCATATCAGCATACAAGTTACCGATGTTATTGTTAAATATCAATTCACCGCTGGTACTATACTTAAAATAGTTTTGGGTCTGCTTGTATTCTTGTTCCGCTTCCGTATATTTCCCAATTGCATGAAAGCACCTGCCTAATAGGTTATGCGAGCGAAATCTAAAGACAGGGGATAACCTTTTACGATTTTTGACGGCTTGAAGAATTTGTATAGCGGTATGATACTCCCCAATCCCATACTTATAGGCGGATAAAGTCAGGTTTATAGATATGGTTAACTCAGTTGGAATACTGTGCAGGGTTGCTAATGAATAGGCTTCCTCGATAAATTCGGATGCTTTATCAAGATCGATATTTACATACATGAAAGCAAGCCTATTTAAACCCGACGCCAGCATTGAAACATCATTAAGCCCCCTTGCTAACTCAATAAATTTTTTGTATTCTTTTTCCGCTTCTTCGAAGTTTTGCTTTACATCCTCAACGAAGGCACGAAGCGAGTGCATATGGGCCCGGAATATTGTTATCATCTCAAACCTGATTTCCTGCATGTTTTGAATCCATTTCTGGATGGTTTGAAAGTCTCTTTCCTTCTCGTATTTCTCATTCAAAAACTCAATGATAATCCCTAAGGCTTTTTGTTCTTTGTCCTCTCTGCATAGCTCTTCCAAAAAAACAGGAATCGGAACCATAAGCCTGTCCAGTAATTTTTCAACGATGGTAATATGGGGGAAATAGTCTTCAGTTTCAATCCGTGAAATCATGCTCCTTGTACAAATTCCATCGGAAAGTTCTTTCTGCAGCAAATTGATGCTTTCACGTCCCGTACGAACGAACTGCCCAAAGTTATTCAGGATCATTGAGATCACTTCCATTATCAGCACCTATAATCCATAGGTTGCTGCAGTATGATTTCGTGATCCAGTCCAGATTTAAGTAAATCTCAGAAGGGATGCTCTGATTTTTAACTCCTGTCATGGACCGTATCTTTAATCCGACGTCCACCAATAATTTATGCAACTCGACCGGCATTAACATATTGTAATTGGTCTGTTCACCACGCAGCCTTTTAAATGCTTCTTCATGAGGTAAACTTCTAGGACCAAGGCAAGCAATCACGATCCCACCTCCAGGTCTAGTTACTCTAACCATTTCAGTGATGAGCTTGAAAGGATTTTGTACCCATTCCACAACTGTACAACAAAAGACGTAATCAAATTCTCCATTATTGAAGGGAATAGGATTACAGTCCGTCAAATAAGCTTCCAAACCTTTTTCTCTTGCACTTGCAATCATTTTCGGAGAGATATCGATACCTACAGCCTTATATCCCATCTCATTTAACCGCTTTATACTAATCCCTGGGCCACACCCGACATCAAGCACCCGATTTCCTGAACCTGTTTGGGTAAACTTGGAAAAATACTTTAATAAGAGGCCTCTACTTCCCCGATCCCATAATTCTTCCTTAGAAAAAAAATTACTGAATTCGTCCCACCAAGCTCCGCTATAAACATCATTCATCATAATAAGTTCCCTCACTTTAGCACCAAACGTTGTAAATTCCTGATAAACCGAATTACAACCTTTTATCATGTCACAAAATTATTTATGATGTTACAAAATTTAGGGGATGACGACGATCGTAACATCGAATAATTTGGAATCAAGGACAAGTTATTGGATTAACCGGTACATAATAAAATCGTTACTTAATTATTTATTGTAGAGGAGGTTAGTTAAATGTTTTTTTGACTACGGCATTAATTTCATCGTTAGACAGACTTTTAATATTAATTTGAAGGCTCCGCGTTAACCGTTGTGTATTCGCCGTCTGCCTTTCGGATTAAAATACTCGCCTTTCAGTACAAAAGTATTAATATGATCGCGCGTTTATTTTATCATTGACAATAGAAAATGCGCTATAGAAAGCATCAATATTTGAGCATAGCAGCAATATTTTATGTGAAACATATTGAGGTGATATAGATGATGGATTCGGTTGCCGCTGAGTTGGCAGAAACAGACGGAAGGTTTTGGGTGGAAGCGAGGGATGTAGCACCGGAAATCTTGAGAGACTGGAAGAAGGAATATAAAGGAGGGGCTGTAGTATATAGACAAGCTCAAGCAAGAAAGATGGACAAAATCAATCAGTTGATATTCATTGTTCGCGGTGAAGTGTCTCGTTTGCGAAAACATTTTTCATCCAAGGTTGCTGTACTCCTGATCGACATAGATGGGGTCATCGTAGATTCGATATCCGGTAAAGAACAGCAATGGAAAGACGGGATTCAATTCGGAATAGGCGCTTCCCTTGCAATGAAAGACGCCGGCTTTAACGCGGCAGCCGCTTCGATAAAATTGGGCGAAGTTGTCGCGGTGTCAGGTTCGGAGCACCAACATCCGCTGTTGAAGAGACGAAGTTCGATCTGTTCGCCGATTCGATTGCGCGGGAATATCATTGGATATTTGGATCTCTGTTTCGGAGCGGGTGAAAACGTCATGTTTCCGGCGCTGCTGCTATATCAGATTATTTCGAATGCAGAAGCAAAAATAGCGTCCATCCCGAAAATCCCGGCACCTGAGGAAGGATTCCAATTTCTCGATAACTACGGCCTAACCGCCCGAGAAAAGGAGGTCGGTATCCGTTGGTTACGGAACGAATCGGTCGTAAAAATCGCCGCCGATTTGTTTATAACTGAAGGGACCGTTCGCAATATGATTAAGAAGGTGTACGCTAAGACAAAAGTACACAGTAAAGGGGAGTTTATGACGAAATTTTTAGTTTGAGGAATAGACAAGAAATATCATAGAGAATAGACCTTATAATTTTCGATTGTTTTCTTTGGAATATATATAAAAACTTATGATAACTGCCAGTATTACTCCAAGCAGACTTACTACAGTTAATACCGATCCGAACCGATCGTTTCCAAAATCAATCCCATATGGAAGTACTGCATCCACATTGACAAAAAAGTAAAAAATCAAGAATACCAGTAACATCGGCCGAACCATTTTTTTATTTAAAACAACATAAGCGTAGGTTAAATACGAAAAAAGCAAAATCAATCCAATGAAAAGACCTTTGTCTGCATTCGGGTGAAATATCGAGGTAATCCCTAGAACAAAGCCGATGCCTAACACATAATTAAACTTACTTTGCAATATTTTTCGAGACATATTCATCCCTCACCACTGGAATATGTAGTTATAACTTTTTCAAGGGGACTCAGTTAATTTTTTCACTATTGTTTATGCAATAATGATACGGTTAGATACAAGTGACGATACCTCACCGCTTAATAAATAAACGTCGAATTATCTACAAGAAAGGCCTGAAGGAGCATTTCGGATTAAGTATTGCCGTTCACTTCCGATGATGGAAGAGGTGCGGCATTTTTCATTCTCAATGATGATAAGGATCCGAGCGGATCGGGCGCGGCCACTCCAAAGAAGTGTATACATTATACTCATTCTTGAGTTCATTGGAAACAATGATAAAATATGTAGAAGCTCAAATGGTAAAAGGGGATTCGAAATGGTAACGGACATAGCTATTCAGCAATTAGTGGAACAACAAACACATCATGAAAATCTGCAATTAATCGACGTGCGTTCACCTTCGGAGTTTTTGGAGGGAAGCATCCCCGGAAGTATCAATATTCCGATATTTGATGATGAAGAAAGAAAAGTAATTGGGACTATATATAAGCAGGTTGGGATAAAAGAAGCTAAAGAGAAAGGCTTGGAAATCGTATCCGCAAAACTTCCTGCATTCGTTAAACAATTCCAAGCGATAGAGAAGGACAAAGTGGTGTTCTGCTGGCGCGGAGGGATGAGGAGTTTAGCCACTGCAACATTTCTAGATCTTATGAATGTTAAGTCAAAACGATTGTCAGGGGGTTACCGCTCATATCGTCAATGGGTTGTCAATGAACTCGACAATTTCGTTATAACGCAGAAATGCTTAGTTATTAACGGTCTAACAGGATCCGGGAAAACCAAAATATTACAGATGTTGGCTGAACAAGGTGAGCCGGTAATCGATTTAGAGGGCATGGCCCGGCATCGCGGATCGGTATTCGGACGAATCGGGCTCGAAGCAAACAATCAAAAAACATTCGATTCACTTTTAATACACGAGCTGATTAAACATAAAAACCACCCTTATTTTATAATGGAAGCTGAGAGTAAACGGATAGGAAAGATCACCGTTCCTGAATTTCTGCTTTCTTCCAAGAAGAAAGGTCTGCATATTTTTTTAGACATGCCGCGTGAAGAACGTGTACGAAATATTATTAATGATTATAATCCCCAACAGTATCAAGAACAGTTTATTGAAGCCTTCCAAAAAATTAAAAGACACATCCATACACCGATCGCTAAAGATATTGAGGAACACTTAAGAACCGGAACATTTGAGCAGGCTTTCCGATTGCTTTTGGAGTATTACTACGACCCAAAATATGAGCATTCGTTAAAGGAGTATGAGTCTGAACCAATTATTTTGAAAGTGAAAAATATCGGCGAAGCGTTAAATGATTTGAAACAGATAATTGATAGATATAAAACATAAAAGCAGATGGATTGGAGATCATTTGGAAAGCTTCTGGATGCCTAAGGGACTCGCGGGTACTTAAGATAAAAAAATGCTATCGAGGGACAAGGTTTGAGCATTATTCATAAGTTGCGGCCGCTTTTTAGTACACAAAATTCCGTTAAGTCTTGTTGTCAGCCAATCAAGAAAAAACTTAAGTACATGAAATTCCGTAAATCATTATCCTCAAATTATATCCTCTCGTCGAGGTCGCGGTTACTTAATACCGTATCGTTACCTTATCTTTGTCGATGGCGATCGGCTTGCCGATCAGCTTGGCGAAGGCTCCCGCCTCAATATACGTTACGCCGCCGGTGAGGGCTGTGCCTTGTCCTTTAGGCACGGCAATTTCCTTGCCGCCAAGGTTGAAGGACGTAACACCGTTCGCCCAACTCACTGCGGAACCGAGTGCTTCGACCGTGAAACGCAACGGGATATACACTTTGCCGTTAAGAGTGATGAGCACAGGTGAATCGGCTAATTTCGTTCCGTTGAGAATTGCCGCGCCTTGCCCCTGGGAATACGTCAATTCCTGCTTCCGGTTCGGAACCAAAGCTTGAACGGCCGCATTGACGAACAATTGAGGGTAGGACAAGCGGATATCCGGCTGAATTCCTTTATGGTCGATGATCGAGCCGTCGGGCAGCTCCCATTGTTCGATTGAAACTTTGATGAAGGCGCCGTTGGGCATCTTCACTGTAGTTTGCATCGTGCCTTTGCCGAATGAAGTGGTTCCTATCAAGAGAGCTCTATTGTTTTTGCGGAGCGAGCCCGCCAATATTTCCGATGCGCTGGCCGAGTTCTCGTCGATGAGGACGGCAAGCGGAATATCCGTTCCTTGCGCATCGGCGGCGACCGGTTGGTCGTTGCCCGACTTATCGTGAAATACGACAATATCCCCTTTCTTTAAGAAGAAATCCGCGATCTCAATCGCACTGTCGACATAACCGCCGCCGTTTCCTCTTAAGTCAAGAATCAGTGCTTTGGCATTCGAAAGAATCGCTTCATCGTACGCTTTCTGAAATTCTTCCGCTGTTTTTTCACCGAAAGAATAGATGGATATCATGTGAACGTTGTTGCCGGCGTCGGTTTGTTTCACAAGCGGAAGTTGAATGATTTGCCGCGTCGGTTGAATGACGATATTCTTACCGTCACGCACCACATGCAGCGTTACGACCGTTCCTTCTTTACCGCGGATAAGCCGGTTGAGCTCCTGCACTTTGCCCGGTGTCGGCAAAGTTTCGTCCACCTTTACGATGAGATCGCCGACGGCAAGTCCCGCTTTCTCGGCCGGCGTATTAGGGAAAACTTCCCTAACCTCCAAACCTTTGCGCTCTTCGTCCGCAACGGCCACAATGCCGATACCCGCATAATTTTGGTTAATCGAATTGATGAACGTCGAATAATCGTCCGGCGGCATATAATTGGTATGAGGATCGTTAAGCGATTCGATCATGCCTTGAATCGCGGCCTCAACCAGCTTCTCTTGGCCGGGCTTCGAATAGTGCTGCAATAAGTCTTCATATGCTTTCAGCAAAGTTTCTTTATTTTTATCCGTCTCTGACGTTTCCGCGGCGATATAATGCAGGGGTGCCAATAATAAGGCTGCGGCGAGTACGGAACCTGTTACGATGCGTCTCCAATTCATATACGCAAAAACCGCCTTCCTATAACATAAGAATTTATAAATATCAGGTCATGAAAAGGTGAATTCTTATGTTTCAAGAAAAACTTCCTCTAATCGCGGTCTGGCTTCCTAGAGTTACTACGAAGAAGTTTTTCTTATGATAAGTGCCCTGAATATAGCATAATTTCGATAGATTAGGAAGAATGCTTTTTCCGGAAAGATTTGATGTACAATTAATAAAAGAAGCTCTCCTGGAGGTGTGCCGCGAAATGGGGAAAACGAAACACGAAGGTCCGATGAAGCTGCCTTTTACTCCGAATCCGAAGCTGTGGGTGAGTCCCGTTCCGTTCGGCCTGGGAAAAGTGAAACCGAAGCATATCAGGGACACGTTGAAATCCGTATGGGAAAACCGCGATAACTTGCCGTATGCGATGCGGATATTGACGCAAGGCGTGTGCGACGGATGCGCGCTTGGAGTTGCGGGCCTTCGGGATCAAACGTTGACCGGTCCGCATCTGTGCACGACGCGTCTTAACGTACTGAGGCTGAACACGATGCCGGCCATTAAGCCGGACATTCTCCATTCGGACATAGCCGATTTGCGCAAATTATGCAGCACCGAGCTTCGCGGCCTCGGCCGCATTCCGTATCCGCTGCTGCGGCGCAGAGTCGACTCGCGGTTTTCGCGGATCGGATGGGACGAGGCGCTCGACCGAATCGCGACGAAAATTCGGGCCGTCGATCCGAAGCAGCTCGCGTTCTTCCTCACAGCGCGGGGCATTACGAACGAGACATATTATGCGGCAGGCAAAATGGCGCGGTTTATAGGCACAAACAACATAGACAACGCTTCAAGGATATGCCATTCGCCGAGCAAAACCGGCTTGAAACGGTCGCTCGGCATCGGGGCGTCGAGCTGCGGCTACCAAGATTGGATCGGCACGGACGTGCTTGTGTTTTGGGGGTCCGTCGCCGCCAACAACCAGCCGGTTTCCACGAAATATATGTACGCGGCGAAACGGAAAGGAACGAAGATCATTATGATCAATCCGTACCGCGAGCCTGCCATGGAACAATATTGGATCCCGTCCATTCCTGAAAGCGCTTTGTTCGGGACGAAGCTCGTCGACGACGCTTACCAGGTCAACATCGGCGGCGACATCGCGTTCATGAACGGCGTCATTAAGATTTGGTTCGAGATGGAGGCGGCGGCCGCGGGTTCGGCAGTGGACCGAGAATTCGTCGAAGCGCATACGAACGGATTTGAAGAGCTGAAGCGTCATATCGAAGCTCAGAGCTGGGAAGCTCTCGAGAGGTCGTCAGGAATTACGAAGGAGCGGATGCGCGAGTTTGCGGAACTGCTCGCGAAGGCGAAGAGCGCCGTCTTCGTATGGTCGATGGGCCTGACGCAGCACCGGTTCGGCACGGACAATGTGACGCAGGTCGCCAACCTGGCCATGCTGCGCGGCTTTATCGGCCGCAAGCATTGCGGAGTGATGCCGATCCGCGGCCATTCGGGGGTGCAGGGGTCGTCCGAGATGGGCGCCGATCCGTTCTCGCTGCCGGGGGGAGACTTCGACGACGCGGAAACGATCGAACGCATTGAATCGATATGGGGTTTCGACATTCCGAGGTGGCAGGGGGACATCGTCGGCGTTTCGCTGGAAAACGCGATGCTGCCGGACGCGCATGAGCGGAAGCTGAAGGTGCTGTACACATCCGGCGGCAATTTCTTGGAGACGATGCCTGACCCCGGATTTATGGAACAGTGCTTGGAAAATGTGGAGCTTCGCGTTCACCAGGACATCATGCTTAATACGTCCGCGCTCGTTGACGCGAAGGAGGACGTTATCGTACTGCCGGCGATGACGCGTTACGAGCAGCCGGGCGGGGGCACGTCGACGTCCACTGAGCGCATGGTGTATTTTTCTCCTGAAATTATGGGACCCCGGATCGGGGAAGCTCGCTGCGAATGGGAGATTTATACCGAGCTTGCGGCGCGGGTGAAGCCGGAGAAGAAGCAATTGATCTCGTTCGCGAGCGCGCAGCACGTCCGCGACGAGATCGCGCTCGCCAATCCGAATTACGACGGCATTCAGCACTTGAAGAACAAAGGCGACGTCTTTCAATGGGGCGGGGCGTGGCTGTGCGAGGACGGCGTATGTCCGACGAAAGACGGGCGGGGACGGTTGATTCCCGTTCAATTGCCTGAACTGAGGAAGCCGGAGGGCCGATTCTATCTGACGACGCGCAGAGGAAAACAGTTCAACTCGATGATTTACAGCGACACCGACCCGTTCAACGGCGCGGACCGCTGCGACGTGCTTATTCATGCCGAAGACGCTCGGGAGGCGGGCATTAAGGACGGCGAGGCCGTTGTGGTATATAACCGGTGCGGCACGTTCCACGGCCGGGCGAAGTACGCCGACACGCGGCGCGGCAATGTGCAGGTATATTGGCCGGAAGGTAATGTGCTCGTTCCGAAGGGCGTCTACGAACCGCATGCCGGCATCCCCGAATACAATACGGTCGTTGCGGTGGAGAAAGCGGAGACGTTCCACGCTTTCAAGGATACGAAGTACGTCGAGAAGCGCATCGAAGAGCTGGAGATGGACGTGAGCTGACATGGGCGATTTCGAATTCGACCGCGTTGCGGAACGGCGCGCGATTGTCCGGTATAACCGGGACGGAATAAGGGAAGAGGCCGACCGGGTGGCGGTGGAATATCCGTTAACGGTCGTCGTAGACGGCGAAGAGTTCGCTACGATGGTTTGCACTCCCGCGGAGCTTGAAGAGCTCGTCATCGGCTTTCTTGCATCCGAAGGATTGATCAGGCGCGCCGGAGAGATCGAAGCGATCCGAATCGACCGGCAGCGCGGCTTCGCTTACGTCGAGCTGTTGAATAAACAAGCGGCGGGTAAGGAGTTTTTCTCGAAGCGGTTCATAGGTTCCTGCTGCGGCAAGAGCAGGCAGTTTTATTTCCACAACGACATGAGGACGGCGAGGACGATCACCGCAAAGACGAAGCTTTCCGTCGGCCAATGCTTCACGTTGATGGACCGGCTGCGGGATATGTCGTCCGATTTCCGGCTGACGGGCGGCGTTCACAACGCGGCGCTGTGCACGGCGGATGATGTGCTTGTCATGCGCACCGATATCGGCAGGCATAACGCGTTGGACAAAATATTCGGTTACTGTCTTCAACGGCGAATTCCGATGCGTGACAAAGTGTTGGCGTTCAGCGGCCGTCTCTCCTCCGAAGTGCTGTTGAAAGCGGCGAAAATCGGGGTTGGGATCATTTTGACGAAATCTGCTCCTACAACGCTCGCGGTCGATTTGGCGGACGATCTAGGGATTACCGCCGTCGGGTTTATCCGTGACCGGTCCCTTAACGTCTATTCTCATCCGGAGCGAATCGTCGTAGAATGAAACTTATAAAGGAAGTCGAACGTAATAAAGAAGAAAAGGAGGACTCAGCCATGTTGAAGAAAATCCTTAAGAAACTGCTTTATTCTTCGCTCTCTTCCAAGAGGCATTACAAATACGGCCGCAAATACAGCAGCAGCGATCATCATTATAAACCTCATTACGGCCACCCGCCGAAACATAACCAATACGGTCACGGATACTATAAGAAGAAAGGCTATTCCAGCTATTCCAGCAGCTAAGCGGAAGAGTCCGGCGATTGAAGCGCATCGATAGCGGCCGAGATGTCGGCTTGTACGTCTTGAACTTGTTCATACGGCTGTTCCTCCGAAAGCAGCATGCGGCGGAGCAGCCGTTTGGTTATGGGATGAAGGCCGGCCAATTCCTCATCCCAGCTTCGTTCGTCGCCGTCCCCGCTCTCCATCGGTTCGGGATAACCGCTGTAGAGAAGGAAGAGCAGTAGGTGCCCCGCCGCATAAAAATCGCTGCTCGGGTGAATTTTCCGGCGGATTTGTTTTTCCATTGGGTCGTTATCGCTCACGTCATCCGCGAGCGGCGGCCCGGGGGATTCATGTTGCTCCGCCGCAAAGCTTCGGGCCAGACCGAAATCTATTAAACGAACCTGATCGCCGTCAACAATAACATTGGCTATTCTAACGTCCCTGTGGACGATTCCTTTCGAATGCACGTAGCCGATTATATCAAGCAATTTGTTCACGATGGTCAGGGATTGTTCCTCAGAGAAAACGGTGTCCTTCTCAAACAGCAGCCGCTCAAGGCTCGCCCCTTTCGCAAATTCCATTGTAAAGCAGTAATAACCGTAGTAATGAAATTGTTCGTACAGCTCCGGTATCGACTCATGATGCAGCTGCGTTAACATCCGGACTTCCAGATCAAACAAGGCTTCCGCACGCGATCGTCCGCCCCGCATCGGTTGCACGCGCTTCATCACGCATGGACGGTTGCCGTTCTTGATATCCTCGCACAGATAGGCCACTCCGTAGCTTCCTTCGCCTAGCGGCATAACGATCCGATATCTCCCGCGCACCACCGTGCCTTCGCCGAACCGTCTTTCCGCCCAACGGCGCCTCCACTCGGCCCATCGTCTCTTCCATCTTTCGTACATACGCGCGTCTGCACCGCCTTTATTTATGAGTGTAATCGGTGGGCGGCGTTTTTTCCAGCGTTCGGCCGCAGCCGTATATTTTTCGGAAAAAGTATAACCCTATTATTTATCCTGTGTTTCATAGCAAAAAGGTGACATTCAAAGTTAGCTATTGACAGGACAGCCTGTGCGGGAGTACTATTACTTTCAAATCCGATTGAATAGGTCGGAATAAGGAGGGTTTGAGGAATTATGAACAATAATTTGATCTTGGCGTTTCAGTCGAACTGGGTGTCGCTTCTTATTGCGGCAGTTCTTATCGGCTTCCTGTATTACTTGGCGAAACAGCGGGTAAGCTTCGGAAACCGGGTGCTCATCGCTCTTGGTCTCGGTCTTGCCGCGGGTATTTTCCTCAACAGTTTCAAGTATGACTTTAAAGCGATGGCCACGATCGGATCGATATATGTCAACCTGATCAAGATGCTTGTGATACCTCTTGTAACGGCAACCATCATCTCCAGCGTCACGTCGATTTCGAATGTGGGGCAGCTCCGGAAGATCGGCGTGAAAACCGTCGCGTTGTTTCTGATCACAACCGGTATAGCGGCGGTGATCGGATTGGTCGTAGCGCTCGGCTTCGATCCGGGAGCCGGAATTTCGCAGCCGCCGCCGGCGGACTTCGAGGCGAGGGAAGTGCCGACATTCTCGCAGGTCATCTTGGACTTGGTGCCGGCCAATCCGGTGAATGAAATGGCGAACGGCAAAGTCGTTCCGGTAATTATCTTCGCGCTGTTTATCGGCATCGCCATCGTTCAGCTCGGATCGCGGAAGCCGGAAACGGTTCAGCCCGTGAAGCAGTTTGTCGAATCGTTCAAAAATGTGATGTTCCAAGTGACGAAGTACGTTATCCGGTTGACTCCATACGGCGTATTCGCGCTCATTGCTGCCATGGCGGCGCGCTACGGACTGGATACGCTGATGCCGTTGATCAAACTCGTGTTGGCGACGTATGTCGCGCTCCTGCTGCACTTCGTATTCGTGTTCGGAGGCATGGCAAGCTTGCTCGCGAGAGTGAATCCGGTTAAGTTTTTCCGAAAAGCGTATCCGACCGTCGCCGTTGCGTTCACGACACGAAGCAGCTACGCAACGCTGCCTGTAAATTTAGAGGTCATAACAAAGCGTCTGCGCGTTTCGGATAAAATCGCAAGCTTCGTTGCGCCGCTTGGCGCCACGATCAATATGAACGGCTGCGGCGGAGTATGGCCGGCCGTGGTCGCCGTGTTCGTCGCGCGCGTATACGGTATTCCGCTTGATATTTCAGATTATGTGTTGATCGTGTTAGCCAGCATTGTCGCTTCCGTAGGTGTAGCCGGCGTTCCGGGACCCGCGTCGATATCGACAACCGTCGTGCTTACCGCGATGGGCTTGCCGCTCGAGGGGCTGGGCCTCGTGCTCGCAATCGATGCGGTTGTCGATATGGGCCGTACGGCGGTGAACGCCACGGGTACTACGGTATCGTCCCTTGTCGTTGCCGTGTCGGAAGGGGAATTCGACCGGGAAGCGTTCAATCGCGACGAAGAAGATCAATTGGAGCTTAATTTGGTGTAAGTGTGAGGCGGAGGGCGGCCGGGAGGGCCGCTCTTTTTTTTTGCCGAACTCCTGCCCTGAAAATGAAATAGGAGATTTTCAGGTGCTTATTTACTATTTATATTGCGAATTGATGACAGTATAGGGGATTTCCGGGTACTTATATTAAAGGATTCGAAGCGTGTTGCCCGTGATCGGCAAAATAAGTACCGGAAAATCCCTTATCCCCATGTACGTGCGGTAACATTGAATATATAAGTACCTGATAATACCTTATTGTTCTTCAGCGGCCGCTAATCGACGTTAGCGGAAAACCGTGTACTAATAGCCGGAAGGCTTGCTCGGTTTTGGCGCGTTAACGGAATATCATGTACCTATTGAGTCGTGTTTGGCGGGAAATCGGGGAAGTCGGTCATTTTAAATACACATAATTCCGTTAAGGATTACTATTCATGCAATCAAGATTCGGTTAGGCACAAGAAATTCCTTTAAATTCAACGAGGTTTCGCGACACACATCATCTTTTTCCATAATCTTCATTGTCGTCGGAGCGGCTGTAATTTATGATTAAAACAAAGTTATTGCAGCGCTTTCAACGCAAGGAGGAGGGGAACGGAATGGACTGCATTTTGGCACTTGATCAAGGCACGACGAGCACAAGGGCGATATTATTCGGTTCCGACGGAAGTTTGTTGCGCATGGCGCAGCGGGAGATCAAGCAATATTATCCCGCCGACGGATGGGTGGAGCAGGACGCGGAAGAGATATGGTCATCCACGTTGTCAGTGATCGGGGAAGTGCTGTCCGGCGGCGAGAACATCAGCGGCAGGATCGCGGCCATCGGCATTACGAATCAGCGGGAGACGACCGTCGTATGGGATCGCCGGAGCGGGAAGCCGGTTCACCGCGCCGTCGTATGGCAGTCCCGCCAGACGGAGGATATATGCGCAAAGCTTAAGGAGGCGGGGCATGAACCGCTGTTTCGCGCGAAGACCGGCCTTGTGATCGATCCGTACTTCTCCGGTACGAAGGTGAAGTGGATTTTGGACCGGGTGCCGGGCGCCAGACAATCGGCGGAGAACGGCGATTTGTTGTTCGGAACGGTCGATACGTGGCTGCTGTGGAAACTGACCGGGGGAACGGTTCACGCCACGGATCCATCGAACGCCTCGCGCACGTTGATGTTCAACATTCATTCGCTGGATTGGGACGATGAGCTGCTGTCGCTCTTGAACGTGCCGAAGCCGATGCTTCCCCATGTGTTACCGTCATCGCACATATACGGCCGCACGGAACCATCCGTCAGTCACGGGTTGGACGTACCGGTCGCCGGAATCGCCGGGGATCAGCAGGCCGCGTTGTTCGGTCAAGCCTGTTACAAAGAAGGCATGGTGAAAAACACGTACGGAACCGGCTGCTTCATATTGAAAAACACGGGAGACCGTCCGGTGTTTTCCGACCACGGGCTGCTGACGACAGTCGCTTGGAGCATCGGCGGGAAAGTATCGTATGCGCTCGAAGGCAGCGTATTTGTCGCCGGCTCTGCGGTACAGTGGCTGCGTGACGGGCTGCGGGTCATAGTGAGCGCGGCGGAATCGGAAGGATTGGCCGGAAGCGTGGAGAATACAGGCGGCGTGTATGTCGTGCCCGCCTTCGTCGGCCTCGGCACGCCGTATTGGAACAGCCGCACCCGAGGGGCCGTCTTCGGATTGACGCGGGGCTCGTCGCGGGAGCATCTCGTCCGGGCCACGCTGGAAGCGATCGCGTATCAATCGAAGGATGTCATCGATGTGATGGAGCGGGATACGGGCATAAAGATTCCGTCCTTGCGCGTCGACGGCGGTGCGGTGAAGAACCGGTTCCTCATGCAGTTCCAAAGCGACATTCTCGGATTGCGGATCGACGTGCCGACCGTAAATGAAACTACGGCGCTTGGAGCGGCATACTTGGCGGGGCTCGCCGCAGGCGTGTGGAACGATACTTCGGAGATCGAAAGCCAATGGAAGCATGAAACGTCATACCGGCCGGCCATCGACGATGAGAGGAGAGAGCGTTTATACGGAGGGTGGCAAAAGGCGGTTCATGCGGCAATGCAATTTTCGTGAGAAAGTTTTAAATATAATATGTAAGAGAGCGGCTTCTCTACCGCTGCTCTTTTTTCTTGATGAACTCATCCACCGACAATTTCATCGAACGGATCACAGTTTTCTTAAACCGGACGCCAAGATACAGTACTTTCGCCTGCTGCAAGGGGGACAGAGTACGGAACCTCGGTTCTTGCTTCAAAAATGTGCGGATGATCGACCAACCGGCCGGGGTGATTCGCTTCGGCCTGAGGCAAGGGAATTTTTCGAGCAGAGGCGATTCGTGTTTCGAGTCGACGATGCAGGGCGCGGATTTGGCTTTGGTATGTTTTCGGAGATAATGATAGCGGTCCAAACCGGCGACGATGATATACGTTCCGTCTTTGCGGTTTTTGCGGACCGCCAACAAATTCGCGCTATCCCACAGCACGTTTCGAAGTTTCTTGATGCTTCGCGTCATTTTTCCGTTGAAATCGGGCTTCAGCTTCTCAAGAGGTATATACTGCACATTGATTCTCATATGCATCTCTCCTTCTGTAAGTATATGATGCGGGAGAGTCGTCCGATGAATAAAAGGCGCAATCGCCCATATGCGGGTGAGAGCGCCTTTGTTTTGCGGTAGCGTGGTTGGGTTATTCCCGGTCTTTGCGGGTGACGCCTGTCGGCGGGAACCCCGGCTTTTGCTCAATCTTGTATCTGTCGCCCAGTTCTTGCGCAATCTCGATGTCGTCGCCGCGTTTCCTGATTTCGTATTTCGGCGATTGCGGCATCTGCGATTCGTTGTTGTCGACCGTTCTTCGGTTTTGGCCTCTGGCCATCGTTACGCCTCCTTGTGTTTTGTCTGAAGTTAGTTTCCGGATTAGTATCTGGAGACGGTTCGTTAATTATGAGGCATGGGCCCGATAATCCGTTTGACGGACCGAAAAGCGCCGGTATTTCCGAATATTATAATATCTGCCTAAGCGGCGGAGGGATTGTAAACTTCGTACAAAGGAGAGGAATACCTATGACGAAGCATGAGATTCATGAAAATACGGCAAATCAAGATAGAGACGCGGCAGATAAGGTACGCACCGTGTATATAAGCCGCAAGGAAGCCCGCAAGAAACCTTGGTATGGCCGCGCGTGGCCGATTTTGTCGGTCGTTATAGCGGTTAGCGCCGTCTTCATATTTTGGGGGCTTTCCGGCATTTCGCAGGAGTTGTCCCAAGTAAACGGTTCGATTCAAGAGCAAACGGATGTGTTGCGGGAGCAAAATACCGCATTATCCGGTATCAGCCGGGAGTTCGCGGCTTTGACGGATGCGGTGCGCACGGGATTTGACCGGCTCGTCGAAGAGATCCGGGAAGCGGCGGACGATATGACGGGGTAACGGTAAGGCTTGTGCAGGAATAGGGGATTTTGAGGTACTTATTTTTCAGCACGGTTGTGTTGCAAGAAGCGATAGCGGACTTCCGGGTACTTATTTTTCCGATTTCAGGCTGAATTCCATGAATTCCGATAAAATAAGCACCCGAGAATCCCCTATGTGCCATTGAACCGACTGATACGCTAGATAATAAGTACTCCAAAGTCCCCTATTGTTGTTTTTTCCCACAGGTTCGGGTTGAACCATCGGGATCTCCCGGAGTGCGGTTTAAAGTAATACGTCTCCGGGATTATCATTTCCTTGCAGCATGGTTCGACCGGCTGCAACTACTTCTGCCTCGATTCCCGCAGCGTCCGCAGCATGGCGGCGATATCGTCGGGCAGCGGCGATTTGACCTCCATGCGTTCCCCGGTCCACGGATGGGACCAGATAAGCTTCTCGCCGTGCAGCGCCTGGCGCTTGATGTATTCGCGGTGGCCGCCGTACATGCCGTCGCCCGCCAGAGGGTGCCCGATGTGCGCCAGGTGCACCCGGATTTGATGCGTGCGCCCCGTTTCCAGCCGCAGCCGCACGTACGTGTGATCGGCGAACCGCTCGATCACGTCATACCGCGTCACCGCCTTCTCGCCGGTGTCGCTTACCCGCCGCCGCGTCGAGTGATGGCGGTCCTGCCCGATCGGCGCGTCGATGACGCCCTTCTTATCCTTGATCACGCCTTCGGCCACGGCGGAGTAGATGCGCTCGATCTTCTTCTCGCGCATCGCTTTATCGAATACGTAATGAGCCAGCTCGTTCTTCGCGTACAGCACCGGCCCGGTCGTCTCCTTGTCCAGCCGGTGAATGTGCCGGACGCGGCAAGCTTGTCCGGTCGTGTCGTAGTAGGCGGCTACCGCATGCGCCAACGTATCCCGCTGCCCCTTGTGGCTCGGGTGCACCTCCACGCCGGCCGGCTTGTTCACCACGAGCGTAAAATCGTCCTCGTACAGCACGTTCAATTCCGTCCACTCGGCTTCAAATTCCGGACGCTCCCGCGGAAACAGCCGCAGCCGCGCCTGCTTGCCTTGCCGCACGACGCCGTTCGTGGCGATCAGCTTTCCCGCAACCTTCTGCGGGACCGGAAGCAGACGCATCAACCCCGCGAGCGGTATACCCGCAAGCGTATCCGGCAGGCGCAGCTCCAGCCACTCGCCTTTACGCTTAGCCATCTTTAAATTCAATCCGCCAGTCGGATTTGCCAACGAAACCACTCTCTTCCTGTCGTATTCCCCTTGATGCACAACATGATACAACAAAAAGCGTGCAAAATCGAACGGGCAGCCGACAATCATTACCTAACCGCACTGGAGAGCTATTCGGTAAACAGGCGAGCCGATGCGGGGAGCCGTGTCGGTTTCTTTTTCATTTTTTGACAAAGGATATCCCATTCATGAAAGCGAATTCATTATCATCGCCGATATGAACGATTGGGGGTCACAGACAGATGAAAAGGATTATAGTCCTATATACAGTTTTGATCGGCGCGTTTTTTGCATACTTCCTAAACTACCATTTCCGCGAGGCCGCGCCGACCGGGTGGGAAAGCGGAGGTCTTCGCGGAGAAATAGACGAGAAGTACGTAATGGTGACGTTCCAGGCAGGCATCGATTACTGGAAAAGCTGTTTGAAAGGGTTTGAAGACGCCGCGCAGCAGCTGAACGTTTCCGTGGAATACCGCGGTGCGACGCATTATGACGTAAATGAGCAAATTAAAGTGCTCGAGCAGGTCATTGCAAGGAAGCCCGCCGGCATCGCGTTATCCGCGATCGATCCCATCGCGTTGACCGACACGATCAACAAGGCGGTGGACGCGGGTATACCGGTCGTATTGTTCGATTCCGGCGCGGAAAACAGCAAGGCTTACTCATTCCTCGCGACCGACAATTACAATGCGGGCGTGACGGCCGCGCGGAAGATGGGGGAGCTGTTAGGCGGTAAGGGGAAGGTGGCCGTCGTTACGCAGCCGAATCAGCAAAATCATCAGGAACGGACGAAGGGCTTTAAGGAGACAATCGCGGCGGAGTTCCCCGGTCTTGAAGTTGTGGCGGTATTGGACGGCAAAGGCGACCAAGCCGTGTCACGGGACGCGGTGTTGGAGGCGCTGAAGAAGCACCCCGATTTGGGCGGCGTATTCGCGACGGAAGCGAACGGCGGCGTCGGTATCGGGGATGCCGTCGTGTATTATGCGCAAAACAAAAATATTAAAATCATCAGCTTCGACACGGACTTGGGCACATTGGACCTCGTAAAGCAGGGAGTCATTTCGGCAACGCTGGCGCAAGGCACTTGGAATATGGGGTATTGGTCCTTGCTGCAGCTGTTCCACCTGCATCACATGATCGCTCAAGATGCGGGAGGCGCGGCATCCGGCAGCGGACCCGTTGTGCCGCCTTTCACCGATACGGGCATTACGATCGTGACGAAGGAAAATGTGGATCAATTTTACGCCAGGTAATTTGCGGACGAAACGGACTTGATGCAGATGGAAAGATGGCAGCGATTCAACATTAACAATGTGCCGATTCGATATAAGCTCATTTATTTCTTCTTGCTTGTCAGCATTATTCCCGCCGTCGGTCTCGGTTTGCTGGTCGATTGGCAGACCGCGAGAATTATCGAGAAGCAGACGAACGACAATACGTTTCAATTGATCGGCAAAGTGAACAAAGCTTTGGAATTCCATGCCGGCAATATGCAAAACGTAACGTACTTTACTGCGAATAAGCGGGAAGTGCAGCGCTTTATGAAGGACGGAACGGAAGCGTTAACGCAGGACGATCGTTACGAGCTTCGGAAGTTTCTGCAAAATTTCATTACGCTTTATCCCGAAATTGCAGGTATCCTGCTGGCGAACGCCGACGGAGAGTACGTGAGCAACGAAATGTATGCCCGCACCGATTCTCCCTTGACGGAGGATTCATGGTACCGCGAGGCGGTGGAGAACAAGGGGATTTTCAAAATTATCGGCCACCCTGTGGAGCGAAACCTGGCGAATCATAACAATTACAAAGACACGGAGGTCGTGTCCGTTGTCCGGGCGATATACGATACGTCAAGGCAGCGGGTGCTTGGGGTCGTGCTTATCGATCTCAAGATGCGCGTCATAGCGGAAACGGTAAAGGACGTTCATCTGGGGAAAACCGGATATCTTATGGTGATCGATCAGAGCGGCAAAAATATTTACTTGCCTCAGGACCCTGTGGTGCGGGAAATTCCGAGGGAATGGATCGGCGATCATTTTTCCGGTACGTTCTCCAAGAAGGTGTCGGACAAGACGTACCAGTTCATATACCGGACGTCGCCGTTCACCAATTGGACGACGGTCGGCGTCTTTTCGGCCAGGGAGTCCGTTCCGGAGGTGCAGGAGATCCGGTTTTATCTCGTAAGCTTCGTCTTCTTCGGCTGCTTGTTCGGGCTGACCGCTTCACTCTACTTGTCTTACTCGATTTCCAAGCCGATCGGCCAGCTCATGAGTTTCATGAACAAGGCGGAGTCCGGCGATTTGGCCATTCGCTACATCGGGAAGCGGGACGACGAGATCGGGATGCTCGGCCGCAGCTTTAACAAAATGCTCGCGCAAATTAACCGCTTGCTTTCCCTGACGAAGATTCAGGAGAGGCAGCAGCGCGAAGCCGAGCTGCGCAGCTTGCAGGCGTATATCAAGCCGCATTTCCTGTACAATACGCTGGATACCGTGCACTGGATGGCGAGAAACCGGGGTCAGGACGACATGGCCGATGTGATCGCATCGTTGTCGAAGCTGTTCCGTATCGGTCTGAGCAAGGGGCAGGACATGATCCTGTTTGCGGAGGAAATCGAGCATGTACGCAGTTATCTGATTATCCAGAAGACAAGATATAGAGAAAAGTTGAACTATTCGATTGATATTGCGCCGAATGTGCAGCATCGGCATGTGATGAAATTCATGCTGCAGCCGATTGTGGAAAATGCGATTTACCACGGGATCAAAGAACGCAGAGGCCCGGGGCATATTCATATTGAGGCGGCAGAGGAGAAGGACCGGCTGATCATTCGCGTGCATGACGACGGCAAAGGAATGACGCGGGAGAAGCTCGCGGAGCTGCGGTCGGCATTAAGCGATACGGCGATGAAAGGGGAGGGCAGTTATCCGCCGCCGCCAGGATACGGCCTTCGCAACGTTCATGCCCGTCTGCAGTTGACGTTCGGGGACGCGTACGGCATTTCCATGGAGAGTGAAGCAGGACAAGGGACGACGGTAACGATTTTGCATCCGCTGTTAACGGAGAAGGACCGTAAGAAAGAATAGAGACGAATATTAGGGGATGTCTGCATGGAAAAGGTATGGAAAGTCATTATTGCCGACGATGAACCGATCATACGGGAGGGTATTCGCAACGCCGTCGACTGGAGCGCATTGCACATGGAAGTGACGGCGGAGGCGGAGGATGGCGAAGAGGCTATGGAACTCGCGCTCCGGCATCAAATCCACATTCTCCTTGTCGATCTGAACATGCCGATCATGAACGGGATGGAGCTGATCAAGGAGGTGCGGAAGCTGCTGCCGGAATGCCGGATCATCATCATTACGGGACACGATGAGTTCGGCTATGCGCAGGAAGCGATTCGGCTTCAAGTCGACGACTACATCCTGAAGCCGGCTCAGCCGAAGCAGCTGCATTCGGTGCTCTCCAGAACGGTGAAGCAGCTGGAAAACTCTATGCACCAGAGCAGGCATTTGAAGCTGGCCTCGGAGCAGATTATGAAAAATCTCCACATGCTTCGCGAACGGTTTTGTCTGGAGTGGATGGAGGGGCATTTGTCGTACGAAGAAATTCGCGAGCAGCTGCAGTTTTTGCGCTTGCCGGACAACGCTCCGGACATCCTTGCCGTCATCCGTTGGCCGGAGCTTAGTCCGAATCAATCGCTGATGAAGGAGAGGGATCGCCAGCTGCTCCTTTACGCCATTGAGAATATTGCCGGGGAGCTGCTGGAAGCTTATCCTTCCGTCATATTCCGCAGTTATTCCGACTTGATATTTATAATGGTTTGGGGCCCGTGCCCGCTGGAGGTGTTGACCAGGATCGAGCAATCGGTTCAAGGCTATCTTAAACTGTCGGTCGTGCTCCATTCCGAGAAGGTGAGCGGCGGGCTCGCTGCTGTTCCGGCTGCTTATAAAACTTGTAAGACTGCGGTATATCAAGGAACGCAAATATCACCGGTGGCGAAGAGGGCTAAGCAGTATATTCAGACCCATCTGCATGATGCGTCGCTCACCTTGGAATCGTTGGCTGAGCTTTTGAACGTGTCTCCGGTATACCTAAGCCGCGTGATCAAGAACGAGCTGGGAGTCTCTTTCGTGGCGTTCGTAACGCAGCTGCGCATTCAGAGGGCGATTCAACTGCTCAACTCGACCGATTGGCCGATTCACAAAATTGCGGAACAGGTCGGCTACGAGTCGCAGCATTATTTCAGCACCGCATTCAAGAAGGTGGTCGGAGTGCCGCCGATTCAATACCGCAAGGGGCCGGCAGCGGGAGCGGAAGGCACGGATTAGCGCAGGCGAAGGATGCGAGAGCTGTCTTAAGAGTCATCACCAGGTGACTTTAGGACGGCTCTTGTATTTTTTAGCCGTACCTTCCGGACCGGATGCTTACCGGACTAAGCGCTAGTCAGGAAAACCGGCTTATTAGGCAGGCTGACTCGTCTTATTTGTCGGGTTTGGCGACTAATGCATTCGTTATCGGCGTTTTGGCTGCAAATTAGTCAGCTTTACCCGTACTAATAATCGCCTTTCCTGACTATTAGTCAGGCTCAAGCTGCTTATTTTCGCCAATTACTCGCCGAAATTGCCCGTTAGTCAGCCAGTCCGAACAATTAGTCGGGACAAGTATGTTTATTTGTCAGGAAAAGTGACTATTGCACCTCAACGTGGTGCCGCTGACCGGGTGTGCTGCCACGACGACCAAAAAGACCAAAAGTAACAATATGACCGAATGGATTGTAATTTGCGCAAAAGGAAATAGAATTGAAATTACGAGTTGTGAAAGCGCTTACTGAAAGCGCTTATACACAAGCGACAAATGTATAGGGGGATTTCGGCATGAAGAGGAATGCGGTTGGAGCATTATTATCATTGGCATTGCTGGCAAGCACGGTGATCGGCTGCGCCTCCGGAGGGAAGACGGGAGGAACGGCGGCGGCGCCGGCGAATGCGGAACCGGAATATCCGACGAAGCAAATCGAGGTAACCGTACCGTTCGCGGCAGGCGGTGGAACCGATCTGTACGCGCGCGCCATGAGCGAGTATTTAAGCAAGGAATGGGGACAGCCGCTGGTGGTCGTCAATAAGCCGGGCGCAGGCGGCGCGACGGCGACGCAAGCCGTCCTGAAGCAAGGGACGAAGGACGGGTATTCGGTGATCGTGCAAAGCGTTTCCGCTGTGTCGGGCCTCATCGCCGGCCAGAAAAATTTGCCGTTCACGATAGACGATTATCAATTCATAGCAAGAACGACGAACGACCCGCTCGCTTACATTGTAAAAGCGGATGCTCCTTGGAAAGACATGAAAGAGTTCAGCGAATGGGCGAAAAACAACACGGATCAACTCACTTTCGCAAGCAACGGACCTACGGCGATCGCTTCGTTCGGGGTCATCCAATGGATGGACAGCATCGGGGCGGATTACTCCAAGGCGAAGCTTGTCGTTACGAACGGTTCGGCCGATGCGCTTCCGAAGGTTGCCGGCGGACATATCATCCTCGGCGTGCAAGGCGTGAGCGAAGCGTCCAATCTCGTGAAGGCGGGCAAGCTGAAAATTCTTGGTATCGCTTCGGATAAGAGAAGTCCGTTCTTCCCGGACGTGCCGACGTTGGAGGAACAAGGCATTTCGGGCGTAACCGCATCGTTCTGGGTCGGCGTGTCTATGCCTGCGGGCGTTCCGGACTACGCAGTGAAGAAATGGGAATCGTCGATTCAGAAGATGCATGAGGATTCGGCGTTCCAGGACAAGCTCAAGTCGATGAACGTTCAAGGGATTTTCCAAAACTCGGCGGAATACAAGAAGCACGTGGAAGAAGAAGTGGCAAGATTCGTGGACATTGTCAAAAAGAAAAACTTGGTGAAGTAATTGAGAATCGGATCGGAAGAAAGGATATGAAGTCGATGTCCTTTCTTCCCTCTATTTTCAAAGGATCGCGAGGCTCAAAAGTTTGCGAAGAAAGGAGGAGAGCGGATGATCGCCGACCGTATCGGAGGAATTATCAGCATCTTGTTTGGAAGCGTCGCCATTTCGGAGGCTGTACGCCTGTATCCGTACCGCACCGACTATTTTGCGGGGGACCATGTTCTGCCCGCAGTTGTCGGAGCGCTGCTCGTATTGTTGGGGCTTCTGTTGGCCTTTGCGGCGGTAAAGGGAGAGAAGTTTGTCGCTACTTTTCCGGACAAGTCTACTGTGATCTCAATGCTTTTATCTTTCGGCCTGCTCTTTGTATATTGGGTGATTATACCGGTGTTGGGTTACGTTATCAGCACATTGTTGATTGCGATCGGGCTGTTTAAGGTGATGGGCGGCTTTCGCCTGATTAAGTCGGCCTTGTTCGGAGCGCTGCTGACTTCGGTCTTCTATATGATTTTTATTTATTGGCTTGGTATGTCATTCCCTAAAGGGATGTTCTATTAATTAACGGGGTGGAATATATGGAAGCTCTTTCGATGCTGTTAACGGGCTTTGGCGAAGCGCTGACACCCCTGAATATAGCGATGGCTATACTTGGGGCGCTCGTCGGAACGCTTGTCGGGATGCTTCCCGGACTCGGACCGACGTCAGCGATCGCGATACTGCTGCCGCTGACGACGGTTCTCGATCCGGTGCAGGGTATCATTATGTTGGCGGGAATATATTACGGCGCGATGTACGGAGGTTCAACGACCGCCATCCTTCTTAACATACCCGGAGAGGTGTCTTCGGTTCCGACGTGCCTGGACGGGTATCCGCTGGCGAAGCAAGGGAGAGGAGGAGCCGCGCTCGGCATTGCCGCCATCGCATCGTTTGCCGCCGGCATGATCGCCGTGGTCGGCCTTGTGTTCTTCGCGCCGGCATTGGCGGACCAAGCGCTGAAGTTCGGGCCGCCGGAATATTTCGCGCTTATGCTGCTCGCGCTCACCGTTATTGTGAATTTGGCGGGAAACTCGATCATCAAAGGCTTAATCATGGGTCTGCTCGGTTACTTGTTCGCTATGGTCGGGATGGGGCCTTCCGGCGGACAGATGCGGTTTACGTTCGGAAACGAATCGTTGATGGCCGGCGTCGAGATGATCAGCGTGATCATCGGTTTGTTCGCCATTGCGGAAGTGTTCAAAGGCCTTGAGGAAAAGACGGGTAAAATCTCTGTGGGTAAAATCAAAAATC
This sequence comes from Paenibacillus alkalitolerans, assembly GCF_016482785.1. GTDB lineage: Bacteria > Bacillota > Bacilli > Paenibacillales > YIM-B00363 > Paenibacillus_AE > Paenibacillus_AE alkalitolerans. Next base: position 137,954 of record NZ_JAEMXM010000008.1, read on the forward strand.
CTTACCCGAGCGCCTCGGATCTGAAGCAAAGCTCCAAATCCATCGTTCGCGGCGGCTTGGTCGGATTTCTTCTGGGCTTGCTTCCAGGCTGCTCCACTGCGGTCTCTACCTTCCTGGCTTACGATCTGGAGAAGAAAATGTCGAAGACGCCGGAACGGTTCGGCAAAGGCGCAATGGAAGGGGTAGCGGCTCCGGAAGCGGCCAACAACGCGACAAGCTCTTCGGGCTTCATTCCATTGTTTGCGCTTGGCATCCCAAGCTCGCCGCCGCTTGCGATTTTGCTTGCCGGCTTAATGATCTACGGTCTGCAGCCGGGTCCCATGCTGTTTGAACAGAACGGCGGCTTCGTCTGGACCGTCATCGCAAGCATGTTTGTCGGCAATATCATGCTCCTTGTGCTCAACCTGCCTCTCGTAGGTTTGTGGGCAAAGCTTACCAGCATACCTTACAGCGTAATGGCGCCCATTATCCTGATTCTTAGCATCATCGGCACATATACGATAAGAAACAGCTTGTTCGACGTGTTGATAGCGCTCATCTTCGGCGTTGTAGGATATATTTTACAAAAGTACCGCTGGCCGGTCGTTCCGTTTATATTGTGCTTCATTTTAGGTCCGATGATGGAGCAATCGTTCGTACAGTCGCTGACCATGTCTTCCGGCAGTTTTGCGGTGTTCGTGAATCGTCCGATCTCGTTGTCGATCTTGGTTTTGGCTGCGATTCTGCTTGTCGTTTCCCTCATCCTGATCAGTCGCACCAAGCTCAAAGTGAAAGAAGCGGTCGGCGCCGATGCCGCTCTCGAAAGCTAAGCGGTTCGGAGGAATGCCGTTGCGACTTAGCTTTGGAAGGAGACAAGCTTCATGAATTACGGGACGGCCGATTATTGGAGAGCGACAGCAGCTCTTAGCATGGGATCCTTCCTTGTTTTCACCATTGTCTATTTGACTCAGCCTCTGCTGCCGCTCCTGGCCGAAGAATTCGCTTTAAGCGAAACGCAAGCGAGCTTATCGGTTTCGGTCGTGATGATGTGTATCAGTGCGGCCCTATTAGTATACGGACCGTTATCGGATGCCTTCGGCAGAAAGCCGTTAATGGTGCTCTGCATGGCCGGAGGGACCGTTTCAACGCTGTGCACCGCCTTTGTCGGCGACTATTCGCTGATGATCGTGTTGAGAGCGGTTCAAGGTTTGTGTCTGGCAGGAATACCTGCGCTGGCGATGGCTTACATGGGCGAGGAATTTTCGGAAAAAGCGTTGAGCGTATCTATGGGCATTAACATTGGGGCGAATACGATCGGCGGGATGAGCGGGCGCGTGCTTGGCGGGGTAATCGCCGACCACTTCGGGTGGCGGGCGTCGTTTGCGGTCATCGGGACGCTTGCGATCGTGCTGTTCGCTCTCTTTGTCTGGCTGCTGCCCGCTTCCCGCGCATTCCGGCCTATGCCGGTAACTTTGCGGTCGGCGGGTCTCGCATTGCTCGGTCATGTGCGCAACCCGCCGCTGCTCGCCGCGATGGTCGTCGGAGGGTTGCATTTTTTTGTATTTATCGGGTATTTCAACTATTTGACCTTCTGGCTGAGCGGGGAGCCGTTCCGGCTGTCCGCGAGCGCGATCGGGCTGCTGTTCTTTGCTTATTTGGCGGGGACGCTGGGCTCGATCCTATCCGGGAAGCTGTCCGATCGTTGGGGAAAGGCGCGCTGCGTCATGGCGGGCATTGCGATCTTCGCGGCAGGTCTGCTATTAACGCTAACAGGGCTGCTGGCGTTCATATTTGCCGGCCTCGTGTTAACCTGCTTCGGAGCCTTCTTCTCCCATTCCGCTTCGGCAAGCTGGGTGAACGCAAGGGCCGGGCAAGCCAAGGCGAGCGCAACAAGCTTGTATTTATTTTCCTATTATTTGGGCGGAAGTTTAGGAAGCTATTACTTGGGCTGGTTTTGGCAGCATTACCGGTGGACGGGCGTGGTTGGGGGTTCGCTGTTGATATTTATGCTGACAATGGCTCTTTCTTTATATCTCTATAAGGTTGAGAGGCCGCGGACACAAGAAAAACTCTTCTAGCCCTTGTAGTGTAACACCACGAGAGCGGAATGAATGGAGTGTGCGGCTGCCGAGCGGGGAGAGATTGAAGAGTGTAGCCATGAACGGGGACAGGGGAATAATCGTTGCCTCGCAATGAACTCTATAATTTAACGTTCCCATTAACGTCGGGAAGGTGACTAGGGCACGGCAGCGGCCTTCAAGTATTATCCGCCTGTCAGCTAATTATTGCAGGTTATCATGATTGGATGGCTTTACGGAGGAAGGCTTTGATCAATGGATGAACGATATTTTTCAATGCTGAACGTTCCGGTTGAAATAACGTCCCAATAAAGAAGGGATGCTGGTCAAGCTCCATAATGCGAACTTCACCATCAACGTCTGCTCCGGCAATGCGTAAGCCTGCTTCTTCTAATATAGGGCTAAATTCAGGATTCAAACCGTAATTACAAACCCCATACTGTTCATTAATCTCATGTGTTCCGTAAATATCCGTTACCTTTGATCCGGGCGTTAACTTAAAAGTGTGCGTCTTTTCACTGACCGAGCAAGTGAGAGGAGCAACTAATATCAATGAAGCCGAAGGGTTTTCCTCAGCGTGATCCGCTTCAGTAAGCCCCATGACATTCCTTGCAAACTCAATAATCATGTGCTGAAAACCACCGCATGTACCTAGAAAGGGAATCCGACGCTCGCGAGCAAACCGGATACCATTGAGAGCCCCCTGCATGCTGCGGTAAGGACTTGCAGGAACCACCCATAGTGCTTGATATTTGGAGAGCTTTTGTTCGAAATCTTGATCCAACGAAGGCGTTGGTACCCATTCGAAATGGCTTCGGACACCGATATTATCTGCCGCCAATTGAATTGCTCGAGGTATAGCCGCATGTGCTGCGACTTCCTCATCGTGATCGCCAATTAATCCGATGTTACACACATTTAGACATCCTCCCAATTTTTGTTAAAGCCTTAATAAATCAAATTTAAAGCAGCAATCACTTCAAATCAAGAATTAATTTCGCTGTGCTACCCTTCTCCCATTCAAGTTAAAAATTTATAAAAAAGGCTGATTTATTGGAAAGACCGATCAAGAGCGCCACTTCTATAATCAACTTGTTATCAATTTGAGGTACAAAGGAAGGGGAGCTCACTCAAATGAGAAAGACGATTGTATTACTATTGGCGATGGTGTTGGTCATTGCCTTGGCGGCGTGCGGTCAAGGCAACAGCGGAGCGGGAGGAGACAGCAAAGGTTACGTAGGAATTTCGATGCCTACGAAATCTTCCGAGCGCTGGGTGCACGACGGGGACAACATGGTGAAGGATTTCGAAGCTGCCGGCTATAAGACGGATCTCCAATACGGCGAAGACGTCGTAGAGAACCAAATCTCGCAAATCGAGAACATGATTACAAAAGGTGTCAACGTGCTCGTAATCGCGCCGATCGACGGCGAATCGATGACGAAAGTGTTGGAGAAGGCGAACAAAGCGGGCATCAAGGTTATTTCCTATGACCGCCTCATCCGCAAATCTCCTTATGTAGACTATTACGCAACGTTCGACAATTTCAAAGTCGGCGTCCAGCAAGCATCTTATATCGAAGAGAAATTAGGGCTCAAAGACGGCAAAGGTCCGTTTAACATCGAGCTGTTTGCCGGTTCTCCGGATGACAACAACGCCGGGTTCTTCTTCAACGGCGCGATGTCCGTGCTCCAGCCGTACATCGACAGCGGCAAGCTGGTCGTGAAGAGCGGTCAGACGAAATTCGAGCAAGCGGCGACGCTGCGATGGGACGGAGCGACCGCGCAAGCGAGAATGGATAACCTGTTGAGCGCCCACTATTCGAATGCGAAAGTCGATGCGGTTCTTTCTCCGTATGACGGAATCAGCATCGGTATTCTATCTTCCTTGAAGGGTGTAGGTTACGGTACGCCGGTTAAACCGCTTCCGATCGTAACCGGGCAAGATGCGGAATTGGCGTCGGTGAAATCGATCTTGGCCGGCGAGCAAACTCAAACCGTGTTTAAAGACACCCGGGAACTGGCGAAGAAAGCGGTGGAAATGGCTGAAGCGGTGCTGGAAGGCAAAGAAGCCGAAGTGAACGATACGGAAACTTACGACAACGGGGAAAAAGTCGTTCCTTCCTACTTGCTCGAACCGGTTTCCGTTGATAAGAGCAATGTGGAAGAAGTTCTTGTGAAGAGCGGATATTACACGAAGGAACAATTGGGGCTGTAACATAATGTAAGACGCAATACGCGGAATGATTTAGTGAGGCAGATGCTCCGCCGCTAAATCATTCCATTTCATTTCATACCGGAACGGGGTGAGGGAATGGCGGACATTATACTGGAGATGCGAAATATTACGAAGACTTTCCCCGGAGTCGTCGCGTTGGAAAACGTAAACTTCAAGGTTAAAGCCGGCGAAATTCACGCATTGGTCGGCGAGAACGGGGCGGGTAAGTCCACCCTGATGAAAGTGCTAAGCGGTGTGTACCCTTACGGTTCTTATACCGGGGATATTTTATTTAATGGGAAGCGCTGTGAGTTTAAAGACATTAAGCAAAGCGAGAGCCTTGGCATCGTCATTATTCATCAGGAGCTGGCGTTAATTCCCCAGTTGTCGATAGCCGAGAACATATTCCTTGGCAACGAGCAGGCGAGATGGAGCGTTATCGATTGGAATAAGACGACGGTGAAAACCGGGGAACTGCTGCGTAAAGTAGGCTTATCGGAGCCGCCGGAGACGCTTGTCACCAATCTCGGAGTAGGCAAGCAGCAGCTCGTTGAAATCGCCAAGGCGTTGTCCAAGCAAGTGAAACTGCTCATTCTGGACGAGCCGACGGCAGCCTTGAACGAGGAGGACAGCGAGAATTTGCTGCAGCTGCTGTTGGAGTTTAAGAAACAAGGAATGACCTCCATTCTCATTTCCCATAAATTAAACGAAATTTCCAAGGTGGCCGACTCTCTTACCGTATTGCGCGACGGCAAGACGATCGAGACGCTCGACATGCGCAGCGATCAAGTTACGGAGGACCGCATTATCAAGGGTATGGTCGGACGAGATTTAACTCAACGGTACCCGGTTCGCGAGCCGAACATCGGAGGCACGTTCTTTGAGGTGAAGAACTGGACCGTGTACCATCCGCTTCATCAAGAACGCAAAGTGATCGATAATGTGAATCTTACCGTACGCAAGGGTGAAATTGTCGGCATCGCAGGCCTTATGGGGGCGGGAAGAACGGAATTTGCAATGAGCGTCTTCGGCAAAGCGTACGGGAAGAAGATCACCGGAACGATCATAAAAGACGGCAAGGAAATCGAGCTTCCGAACATTCGGGCAGCGGTCGATCATGGACTTGCATACGTTACCGAAGACCGGAAACAGTACGGGCTCATTCTTATAGACGACATTAAGCGAAACATTGCATTGACGGGATTGGACAAACTTTCGCGCTATGCGGTTGTAAATGAAAATCAAGAAATCATGGAGGCGGAACGCTTCCGCGGCAAACTCAGAATCAAGACGCCGAGCATCCTGCAAAAGACGGTGAACTTAAGCGGCGGCAACCAGCAAAAGGTCGTACTCAGCAAATGGATATTTTCCGGACCGGACCTGCTGATCCTGGATGAGCCGACGCGGGGCATCGATGTAGGGGCTAAGTATGAGATTTATACGATCATTCATCAATTGGCGGCCGAAGGCAAAGGCATTCTTATGATTTCCTCCGAGCTGCCGGAAATTCTCGGCATGTGCGACCGGATCTATGTAATGAGCCACGGCCGGATCACGGGGCAGTTCAACAGAGAAGAAGCAAGCCAGGAAATATTGATGCGAAGCATGACGAAGGGCAGGGGGGCGGAACGATATGAGCACAATGGTCAAAATGCTGCGCAATAATGTCAGACAGTACGGGATGATCATCGCGTTAATTTTTATCATGGTGTTGTTTCAAATATTAACGGAAGGTATTTTATTGCAGCCGTTAAATATAACGAACTTGATTTTGCAGAACAGCCATATTCTGATTCTGGCGATCGGCATGGTGATGGTCATCATTACCGGACACATCGATTTGTCGGTAGGTTCGGTGGCGGCCTTTATCGGGGCGTTATCCGCGATCTTCATGGTACAGACCGGCATGCCGACAGTCGTTGCGGTTCCGCTTTGCTTGCTGCTCGGGGGGCTCATCGGAGCTTTCCAAGGCTTCTGGGTAGCTTACGTCAGAATACCGTCGTTTATCGTTACTTTGGCAGGGATGCTGTTATTCCGCGGCTTGACGATGGTCGTGCTCAACGGCCAGTCGATCTCGCCTTACCCGAACGGCTTTCAGCTGATAAGCTCGGGATTTATCCCCGATCTCTTCGGGGGCGGTTGGCTCAACCTGCTCACAATAATAATCGGACTCGTACTGTCGGCCGTCTATGTGTGGAAAGAGTGGCGCGTTCGAGCGTCGCGGCAAAAGTACGGCTTCGACGTATCGCCTGCCGGATTGTTTGCGGCCAAAATCGGGCTAATTGTTGTCGTCATCAACGTATTTACTTACGTATTGGCCCAATATGAAGGCATTCCGAACACATTGGTCATTCTTGCGGCGCTGATTTTGCTTTATTCGTTCGTGATGAACCGCACGGTGATGGGCCGCCATGTGTATGCGCTTGGGGGCAATGAGAAGGCGGCGGGTTTGTCAGGGGTAAAGACGAAGAAGGTAACGTTTTGGGTATTCGTCAATATGGGCATGCTCGCCGCATTGTCAGGTCTCGTCTTCGCGGCGCGCTTGAATGCGGCAACTCCGAAGGCGGGCAATCTGTTTGAGCTTGACGCGATCGCGGCCTGCTTCATCGGCGGCGCTTCCGCTTACGGAGGCGTCGGTACGGTGGGCGGCGCCATTATCGGCGGCCTCGTTATGGGTGTAATGAACAACGGGATGTCGATCGTCGGCCTCGGCATCGATTGGCAGCAAGCCATTAAAGGTCTTGTGCTGCTTCTCGCGGTCGGATTCGATATTTACAACAAAAACAAGACTGCATAGCTGGAATGAAGAAGGACTTCTTAAAAATGGCTTCCGCCTAACTCCGGCCGTAGGGTCAAATATTGACCTTATCCTCAGAAATAGAGTAAAAAATTGACCCTAAATCAAATCGGTGAAGTGCTTTTCGAGGCAAAATAAAGGCTTAGGGTCAATTTTTGAGCTCTAAGCCTTACAAACCGCACCGCTGGCATGGTCCGAGGGTCAAATAATGACCTTATTTGTATGAATAGGGTCACTTTTTGACCACATGCCGTTCAATACACGCAAGTATATTGCAGTTCATCTTCCGCCGGCGGCTCGAATATCGTTATCCACTCTTTCAGCATAGTCTCGGGGATACGGAAGATATTGCCGCTGCACGGGAGACCGACCATCAGATGCAGTGTCGCGATTACGCTCACCCCCAATCATTGTTCTACCATTTTCCTAACGCTTGCGCTGTAATAATGATAATCCCGAGCGCCCACACATACACCGCGAACAGCTTCAGCGAGCCTCTCTTCAAGAAGTCGATCATCCACTTGACCGCTATGTAACCGAAGACGGCGGAAGCGATTGTGCCGATGACAAGCGAAACCGCCGAAATTTCCGGCCCGGTGCCGTCAAGCAGCTTCACGCCTTGGAACAGGATACCGCCCGCAATGGCCGGAATCGAAAGCAAGAACGAGAAATACGCCGCCGTTTCCCGATCCAGCTTACGGATAAGAGCGCCTACGATCGTCAAACCGGAGCGGGAAATCGCCGGGAATATGGCTCCGGCCTGAAACACTCCGATCACAAGCGCATCGGTGTATGAAATGTCGGCCATCTTCTTCCGGCCGTTCTTGATGCTGTCCGAAAACCACAGAAATGTCCCCGTCACCAAAAACTCCCAACCGACGGTCACTCCTGTATTCGAAATATTTTCAAACAAATCTTCCAGCGAGACTCCGACAACTACGGCCGGTATCGTGCCGACAACCAGAAGTCCGGTTAATTTGCTGAACGGATTGCGAATGATCCGCACCAGCTCTTCGCGGTAATAAAACAAGACGGCGAACAGCGTCCCGATATGGAGCATCGTATCCAGAAACAGCCCCGCTTCATTCAAGCCGAATGCGTGCCGGCCCAAATACAAGTGTCCTGTACTGCTAATCGGCAAAAACTCGGTAAGTCCTTGAATGAGACCTAGTATAAACGCTTCCAACGACGTCATGATTCAACCTCGATTATTGTTAATATTTGGCGGGTTTCGATAGATTCCGGTCTATGAAATCGTATCATAGTCTATTCGGCTGCACCATATTTATTCCTACTCATTTTTACGTTAGTATATTGACGGATTTTAATGCGTGTGAGATTATGTAACATAGTTTAGAGCGCAATGTCTGCATCATTACAGGCCAATTGTAAACATTGCTGACAATTCGGAGGGGAAACCGTGAAGAAAATTGAAGCGATTTTAAGACCGGCAAAGCTTCATGACACGATAAAGGCGCTTCATTCTATCGGCGTTACGGCATTTACGGTCAATCAAGTCGTCGGGCGCGGGCAGCAGAAAGATACGAGCGGCATATACCGCGGACAAAACTACAAAGTAAGCCTGCACCCGAAAGTGAAGCTGGAAATTATCATTTCCAATTATATGGTCGACCGCACCGTTGAAGCGATCGTAAAGTCGGCGCAGACGGGCGAAGCGGGCGACGGGAAAATTTTCATATCGACAGTGGAGCAAGCAATCAATATTCGAACAGGTCTGACGGACGAAACGATCGACGAGTTACAGCCTGCGCGGGAGGATGCATAACGGATGGAAGCTATTCATATCAATACGGTTTGGGTCGTTCTCGCCGCGGCGATGGTGCTGTTTATGGAAGGCGGGTTCAGCTTGCTGGAAGCCGGCCTTGTGCGCACAAAGAACGCGGTTAACGTTACGATGAAAATATTCGTAGATTTGACGGTGGGCGCGCTTGCTTTCTGGACGATCGGTTTCGGACTTATGTTCGGAGCTGACGCCGGCGGTATCTTCGGAACCACTTTATTCGGTTCTCCGGAAGCGATCGAGCTTTCGATCGACCTTCCTTCGGCGGCTTACGTACTGTTTCAGCTTGGATTTGCGGTGGCGTGCATCTCCATAGTCTCGGGAGCCGTTGCCGAACGTATGAATTTCAAGGCGTATATCATCGTAGCGGCTTTAATTGCAATGGTGCTGTATCCCGTCTCGGGCCACTGGGTTTGGAATCCGGACGGCTGGTTGGCGCAGATGGGCATGAAGGATTTCGCCGGATCCGCCGTTATTCACGCGCTTGGCGGGTCCGCCGCTCTGGCGATCGCTTGGGTATTGGGCCCGCGCAAGGGCCGCTATTCGGACGGCAGCGTGAATGTCTTCGCTCCGTCGAACATTCCGTTGGCATCGTCGGGCGTGTTTATTCTGTGGTTCGGCTGGTTCGGATTCAATGCGGGCAGCACGCTTAGCGCCGGGGATGCCGCTCTGTCGACCATCGCTCTGAACACGATGCTGGGCGCGGCCGCGGGCGGAACGTCTTCGCTGCTGTTCACCATGTTTCGCTTCGGCAAATCCGACCCGAGCATGGTCATGAACGGCGTTCTTTCCGGTCTCGTTGCGGTCACCGCGGGCTGCGCATATATCAATCAGGGCCAGTCGATCATCATTGGCCTTATTGCCGGGATTATCGTTATCGGAGCTACGCTCCTTGTCGACCGCATCAAAGTCGACGATCCGGTCGGCGCGGTCGCCGTGCACGGCTTCAACGGAGTGTTCGGCACGATCGCCGTCGGTTTGTTCGATACCGAGGCGGGGCTTCTAACGACTGGACAAGCTTCGTTGTTGGTTGCTCAAACCGTCGGCGTGCTGGCAATCTGCATCTGGGGATTCGCCGGTGGAGCCGGCATCGCATATATCGCGAAAGCGACGGTGGGATTGCGCGCTTCGGCCGAAGAGGAAGAAGAAGGGCTTGATATGGCGTATCACGGCATTCCGGCCTATAACGAGCTGGACCGTTTCTCCGAAACGACGAAAGCTTTGTACGATTTCGAAATGTCTACGGGCGTCACTATTAAGCAGGCGGATCCGTTCACGACGGCGAAACCGACTGGAACGGCATAAGTGTATATGGGTATTCAAGGACCGTGCGGAAAGAAACCGTTCGGGCAAATTTTGCCGAACGGTTTGTTTTCTAATGAACAGTGCAGAAAATAATTTCGCACGGTTCTTATTATTTTAATGTACTGCACACTGGGATGCTAAGTATTCTTCAATACTGCGCCGAGCTTGTCCAGCATGAGCGTCGTCCCGTGCTCGCGTTGCGCCGGCGTGTCATGGCCGTCGAAGAAGGCGCCCTGCTCGGTGTAGATCATCAGCGTTCCGCCGCCCGAAGGCTTGAACTCCACCGTCGTCACCGAAACCGATATCCGGGTGTCGCCCATGTCCAAGTTATAGGTATACACGATGCGCTCGTCCGGCATAATCTCCTGATAGCATGCGTCGAAGGTGTAGACCGGGCCTCCCGGCGGTCCGCCGCGGTTCAATTCCCGCCCGCCGACTCTGAAGTCGAACTCGTCGGCCTTCGGGAACCATAGGGCCTTCGCTGCCGGGTCTGCCCAGGCTGCGAACACTCGCGCGGGCGAAGCGTCAAACTTCTTCTCGATGACGAAGGTGTCATGCGTTGCGAATGTTTCGTTCATGATTCAATCCTCCATTGGCGGGTGATTGGCAAGGATGCCGCCAAGCGTGTCGAGATGGCGCTCCATGCTTGTCCGCCGTTCGGTGAAATATTTTTCGTGGCTCTTTCTCATCGTTGCTAACAGTTTCGTGAAATCTCCGACAGTCAATGGTTCTTTCTTTCGCATCTGGCCCGATACATTTTGCAATTCCTTTAGAAGCTTTTGTTGGAGCCTTATGTTTTCTTTAATCCGGGAAATTTGCAGCGAAACGATCTCTAACGGACTGTAATTATCAGATGCTAGAACGGATCTGACCTCCTCTAGCGATAAACCTAATTCCTTCAGTGACAAAATTTGCTGCAGGCGTGAAATGTCGGATTCGTTATACAGCCTGTGACCGGAATCGGAATAGCCGGATGGGGACAACAGGCCGATTTGATCGTAATACCTCAATGTTCGAACCGTTAATCCCGTCAACTTCGCAAGCTCTCCAACTTTCCACCGTGATTTCATGATCATCTCCTTTCGTTGCGCCAGCTGTTTACCGGTAATTCCAGTCTACAACATTACGTAACGTAAGGTTCAAGCCTGCAAAATAAAGTTTTTTGTCAAGCCGGACAGCCTTGTTTTTACGCTGATTCCCCAACCGAACATAACCTCATCACTGACGATTTCCGCCCGTATCGTGTTCAAGCCGGCCTGCCAGCGTATGGGGACGCTTACATGGTCGAAACGAATCCGACCATCCGTTGCTTTCCCCGAAGAATGCCATTTCCACTCCCCTTTGAAAAACTCTGTTTCGTTTACCCACAACCGCAGCCTGTCACTGAAACCGAAGCTCAGCAGCGATTCTTTTTCTTCCGAAAGGTAAAACGAACATTTCGCTTGAACGGCGGCGCCTTTTGCAGAAGTGTAGAGTCTGTTTAAATTGAGTGTTCCGTTTTCCTCGACTTGAGCTGCAATCCACGGTACTCCGGGTACGATTCCATCTTTAATATTGTACGGTTTGGATACCATCCATTCCGTTATTAGTGTTTCATCTGCTAGCTGCATCGGTGCCGGGGCATTTTCAAATAATCGGGAATTGGGTTCTTCGATTTTCTCTACCGACAGATTGCGAAGGTAACTCGAAGAGCTGCCCCACACGCCGATTTTTCCTCCCAATACACTTCCATGCATAAGGTTGGGAATGACAAGCTTTGGTGCTGCATCTTCACCAATGTATACAGTGACACGGTTTGTCTCAACTTTTAATGAAAGCTTGACCCATTCTCCGGAAGGTACCGGCGCCAGTGCTTGATAACGGGGGCCGTGATATATTTGCCAAGTGCTGGACCCGTTCATGACCGGATCGTATTGGACATTCGGCAAATTCCATTCATTGTCCGCCGAAACGTAAACCAATTCGAAATTGTTTGAATCGGCAGCTCCAAAGACAAGACCGGCAAAGCTCTCAGGCGTGCAGGCTATCTCTGCCCGCAGAAGAAAACAGTCCATAGTTAACGGTTCGCGAAGCAGCACGGGATAGCAATGTCCGCCTTCAAACCGCAATGCGTCACAACCGCGCCATACCCCTAACTCCGCACCGGATTTCCCCAAGTCAAACTGATGTAAGTCGTCGATAAAATTCCATTGCAATTTGGACATGCGGCTACACCTCATTTAAATTACTTTTGAGCTTATTATACAGAACATATGTTCCCTAGTAAAACAATAACTTCACTTTATGAAACTAATCGGGGCGCAATAGGCGAAATACAAGCAATAGCCTCAAAAAATGAAATTATTCACGCGTAAGAAGCCGAAAAGCAGGCAGAGTCCGATAAATAACTTCAAAGAATGAAATTATTCAGCCCAAAGCGGCGCGATACAAGGAAATAGTTTCAAAATTTGAAATTATTGAGTTCTGCGGGCGAAACCCGTGATACAATGGTGACGTTATTGATTAAGATGAAACAATCTTCATAGTGGAGGAACGCAACGAATGGATCGGATGCCGATACGGTTGTTGGGCGTCGGCCAGACGCTGGACCGGTCATTTCAATTGTACAGAACGTTATTTACCCCCTTATTTCTATTAACTCTTCTAGCTTTCAGTCCGTTTTATCTAATCTCCAATTTGCTGCTTATCGATATCGGAGCGCTTTCCGTGTTCCCGAAGTTTGACGGGTTCGAGAATCTGGAATCGTTCTGGCTGAGCAGGTTTCCGGAGCAATTATTCTCGGGTGGAATCGACTTGTGGATCAAAATCGCGGGAACCGTGCTGCTTGCTCTGCTTCTGGCGTTCGTCGCGCTGCCGCTCCATCTGGCAACCGGCGTCATTCTGGCGAACCGGGCGATCGACGGCGAAGAGACCGGGCTTGTTTCGGCATTCAGGGAAGCGCTGAAAAGATATTGGCGGGTGCTCGGCAACGGACTGTTGTTTTGGTTGATCTGCATCGGCATCTATGTCGGAGTAATGACGGCGAACGGAATGCTTTCGCTGTTGTACGGCGCGGTAGTCATGTCGTCCGCTGCGCTGTCGCCTTCTTCCGCCGCCGCTACGGTTTCGGGAGTCATATTTCTCGTAATGTATCTCGTTTTTACTTACGCGGGTACATTGGCGTACTACTATTTTGTCATTCGATTCGGAATGTTCCTGCCCCCGGTTTTGTTCGAAAACGAAGGAGTCGGAATCGGCCGCAGCTGGTCGCTGACGAGAAAATCGTTTTGGCCGCTGCTTGGCATATATTTTATTTTCGGCGTATTGATGTATGCTTTTTCGATCGCCATCGTCATCGTGTTCGCAGCTCTCGGAGTTACAATAACCGGGCTGCTGTCGATCCTGTTTTTGTTTTGCGCCATCTTGCCCGCGGGCTTGGTCGTTTACACGGTGGCCTACCGCGTGCAGAAGCTTCGTTGCGACGGAGAGGATATTGAGCATATGTTGACGGCGGCGAGGGGAGAAGCGTGATTCGGACGGCAAAAGGATGGGCGGGTGCCGTACCGTCGTCCTATGAAGAGGAAAAAGAGGTACTGCGCGGCATTTTGTCGGGTGATGAATATACGGCGTACGCTTCGAACGGCGGGGAAGAAGGGCGGAACCTGCTGTTTGTTTGGTTGGAACGGCTGCTCGACTGGCTTGAGGATCTGTTCCCTCAGCTGGAGATGACAGGCGGATCCGAGGATGTGCTGACATATGTCATTATTGGCATCGGCGTTGTGGTGCTCGCGGCGCTGCTATTGTTTTTGACGCAGCTGCTGTGGGTGGAACGGCGCTTGAAGCGGAGTGCGTCCATGACCGGCGAGGAGATGGAACGGCCGCCGGCGGATCTGTTGGAGCTGTCGCGCCAAGCGGCGGATGAGGGCGATGTCCGGGAAGCGACGAGGCTGCTGTTCCTGTCCTCGCTGCTTGCGCTGCAGGAGCGGGAAGAGATTGCGATCCGCTCGTGGAAGACAAATTGGGAGTATGCGGAAGAATTATCCGAAGCGGGCTCTCCGTGGTTGGAGGCGTTCAGAGAATCCGCCTTGCGGTTTGATACGGTATGGTACGGGCTTCGGAGCATATCGCAGGAGGAGTTCAGCGCATGGCATGAACGCCTGGAGCTGGCGATTACCGGCGGCAAGGGGGAAGCTGCATGACTCGGACAATAAGGCTTCAGGCCGCTTTGGCTGTTTGCGTATTTCTTTTTATCGGGCTCGGATTTGCATTTATACGTCCGGGGTTAACCGATTACCGGCCGTATTTGTCGTTCTCGCCGGATGTGGACGGAACGAAGGCGCTAAGGTCGCTGCTGGAACGCGAAAGGGCGCAGGTGCGGGAGTGGCGGTTCGCGCCCGATAGGCTGCCGGAAGAGAGCGGCGGATTGTACTTGGCGATCGAGCCTGACGCCATGACGAACACGGCGGCCTCGGAGTTGGAACGGTGGGCGTCGGAATACGGCAATGATGTCGTTGTGTTGGAAAGCGTTCCGGGCTCTATGGGCAACTGGAAGGCCGAACAAGTGGAACTTCCGGAAACGGCGGGCGCAGCGGCAACGGTGACGGCCGTAGGCGCGGACGGGGAATGGGTGTATGAGGCGGCGGTCGGCAGCGATTACCGGCTTGCCGGCGTTCAGGAGAACGAGGTGCTGCTGCATGATGAACTGGGAGTGATCGCGGCTCGCCGTACCGTCGGGGAAGGGTCGGTCACGGTGGCGGTCGTCCCGGAATGGACGCAGAACTCGGGGATTTTGGACGGGTCGCGGTTTGATCTGCTCTGGTGGATGCTTGGCGCAAGCGTTGCGGACCGGGCGGTCTATGTTGACGAATATCACCATGGATACGCTGTGTCGCCCGGTTTGTCGCAAGTATATCCCCCTTGGCTGATCGCCGCATTCGCGCAGACGGCCATAGCCGTCGTCTTCTGGTTGTGGTATAAGGGGAAACGGTTCGGACCCGCGGTGACGCCGAGAGAGTTTCGGGTGCGCAGGAGCGACGAAACTTTGCTGGCGGTAGCCGGTTGGTACCGCAGAGGGAAGCTGACGCGCGAGTCGCTCGGCTATCGGATCGAGCATATGAAACGGGCGCTCGCCGCGCGCGGGGCAGGACTGCGGCATGAAGCGAACGCAGGGGATATATTGGCGTCGGCGAAGCGGGTGCTTCCGCCGAAGACGGCCGAAGCGTTGGCCGGGGTGCTGGACCGCTGGGAGCGGGCGGAAGCATCGGCATATTCGGAAAAGCAATGGCTGGCGGACAGCGCCGTACTGGACGAAGCGGTACGCTCACTTGAGGAGGAAGGATAGATGCAACAGCTGCTTACTAGAATGGATGAAACTATTTTCGGCCAGCGGATGAACGTAAGGCTTACCGTCGCGGCGCTGCTGGCGGGCGGACACGTTTTGCTGGAAGGCGTGCCGGGGCTCGGCAAGACGAAGCTGGCCCGGACGCTGGCAGGGCTTATATCGGGCGATTACCGGCGCATTCAATTTACGCCCGACATGATGCCGAGCGACATTACCGGCAATGTCATTTACAACATGCACGAAAACCGGTATGTCACCGTTCGCGGCCCGGTGTTCAGCAATCTGCTGCTGGCGGACGAAATCAACCGTACGGGCCCAAAGACGCAAGCGGCGCTGCTCGAAGCGATGGAGGAGCGTCAAGTGACGATTCAAGGAGAGACGCATAAGCTCGCCGATCCGTTCTTCGTCATTGCGACTCAGAACCCGGTGGAGTACGAAGGTACTTATCCGCTGCCGGAAGCTCAACTGGACCGGTTCTTGTTCAAGCTCGTGCTGGATTATCCGAATGAGGAGCAAGAGACGGAAATATACAAAGCGCACAATGCGGGTGTCGGGACCGGTGCGGGAATGGCCGGGAGCGCCGCCCTTGAGCCGGTTTGCGCGTTGGAAGATATTCGGCGGCACCGGGCCGCGCTTGCGAATGTGACCGTTGAGGATAGCGTAGTCGAATATATTACCGCGATTGCGAGACATACGCGGACGAACAAGAAAGTGCAGCTCGGAGCGAGCCCGCGCGCCGGCATTGCCATGCTTAGCGCCGGCAAGGCGTGGGCGTATTTGGACGGCAGGGACTATGTAACGCCTGACGACGTGAAGCTGGTGGCGCGCCCCGCGCTGCGGCACCGGCTGCTGCTCGCTCCGCAGGCGGAATTGGAGGGTGTGACGAGTGACGCAGTCGTCCAAGAAACGCTCGCCGCGGTCGCCGTACCGCGATAAGATCTTTTCGGCGCTGCGCGTCGTGCCGACGAAGCGGCTGGCGGCGTTCCTGTTTGCGGGAGCGCCTCTTACGGCAGCCGCTTATGCGGCTAGCCCGGATTTGGGAGCCCTCGTATTCTGGGCGTGGAACGGAACGCTCGCGGTGCTGAGCGCAGCGGAATTGGCGCTGCTGCCGGGGCCGGGGCGGCTCACCGCCGATCGCGAGGCGCCGGACCGGGTCGACCTCGGCCGGCCGGTGAATGTGCGCCTCGCGATACGGGTGGCCGGCGGCAGGCAGCCGCTGTCCGGGCAGGCTATAGACGGCCTGCCGGATACGTTTGCGGGCCCCGACGAGTGGCCCGCGCTGCGCTTTCGCGGCCGCGCTGCGGAGGCCGCGTACGAAACCCGGCCGACGGAGCGCGGCCGGTACGTGCTCCATACCGTCTTCGTACGGTATGGAGGCGCGCTCGGCTTGTGGCGCCGCCAAACGCACATCCCTTGCACGCATGAAATCCGCGTGCTCCCGGATTTGAGCGGCGTGCGCGGCACGCTCGCTTCGATGCAGCGCAGCCTCATACTCGACGGCAAGCGCGTATTTAAGAAGGCGCGGTCCGGCACGGATTTCCAAAGCATCCGCGAGTACACTCCGGATGACGATCCGCGGGCGATCAATTGGTCCGCCACCGCCCGCACGATGCAGCCGAAAGTGAACGTGTTCCAGCCGGAGCGCGGCAAAATCGTCACGCTGCTGATCGATTCCGGCCGCATGATGGGCACGGAGCTGGACGGCAAGACGAAGCTGGACCGGACGCTTGAAGCGGCGCTGACGTTGGCGGCCGTTGCGCTCCAGCGCGGCGACCAGGTGGCGGCGCTCGCCTTCTCCGGCGGGCTGAAAGCTTACGTTCCCCCGGCCAAAGGGATGGAGCATGTGCAGACGATTATCGACGCGCTGTACGATTTGAAGAGCGACATGTCTGAATCGAATTACGGCTTGGCGCTTACGCATCTGGCAAGGGTTCAGAAGAAGAGAAGCTTTATGGTGCTCTTTTCGGATATGGAGAGTTATTTGTTCGAGGGAGAATTGGCTCCTTACCTTCTCCGTTTAAGGAGAACGCATCTGCTGCTGCTGTTGTCGCTGGAAGATCCGCTGCTGCACGAATGGGCGGGCATCGCCGTCCGCGGGGGGAAGGACGCCTACATCAAGAGCACGGCGCATAAATTACAAGAAGACCGCCGGCGGTATGCCGCCCGGATGTCGGCGCTCGGAATCGAAGTGCTCGACGTGCCTTCGGACGAACTGGCGCTGGCGGCCGTGAATACGTATTTGGATTTGAAATCACGAGACGCGCTGTAGCCGCAGCCGTTGGATGCCGTACAGGCAATATAGCGCGAGAAGCGCAAGTGTGAGGGCCGCGACGCCGTATTTCGCTTCCAACGAAATCGTTGTCGGCGTGATATAGCCTTCGATCGTGCCCGCAATGACGAACAGCGGCACGGTGCCGAGCAGCAGCAGTACCGACTCGCGGACGGAGACGAAGAAGCGGTATTTCCGCGAAAAGGGTCCAGGCACCATCATAACGTATCCCATATACAATCCGGCGCCGCCTGCAATGAATATCGCGGCCAGCTCGATGACTCCGTGCGGCAAAATATACGCCCAGAACGCGTAGCTTTCGCCCGCGCGGTAAAACACGGCCGCGAGCGCGCCGATCAACACGCCGTTGTATGCCAGCAAGTACACCGTGCCGATTCCCAGCGTTATTCCGCTGACGAAGCAAAGCACGGCGACGCGGATATTGTTGGTCATAATGGCCGCGGAATCGACCGACGAGTGCAAGTCGCCCCGGTCCTCCGTAATCTTGGACGGATCGATGTCCGCAAATTCCGCAGGCACTATGGCGGTCAAGTGCTGCGGATCGTTCATGACGACGGCGAAGCCCGATACGAAGCCCGCGAGCATCAGCAGGCCGGCGATAACGATAAACCGGGATCGTTCACGCAAGAGCGATACGAAGCCGGTTTGGAAAAACCGGATGAACGTCTCCGTGCTGCTCCACGAATCGCGGTACAGCACATTATGGGAGCGGGACACGAGCTTGTTGAGATGGAAGGTTACATCATGACCCGGATAGTTCGAATTCATATATGACAAATGGGCCGAAGCTTGTTTGTGCAGCGCGGTGAACCGTTCGACCGTCTCTGCGGACGGACGCGGGTCTCTCCGGGACAGAGCGTCCGTCAACCGTTCGAGCTCCGACCAGAGCGGTTTGTGCCTCTTGATGAACGACGTTAATTCCATTAGGGGCGGGGACACTCCTTTTGCAAGTAATATAACACCAATACTAACATTGAATGATGGGGGAGAGGAAGACCGATATGCAAGCTGTACACGAGCGAAACCCGGAGCGCCGGCTGACGGTTATGACGCCCGAGCAGGTGGAGCTGCGTTTCGAGACGGCAGGCATCGGCAGCCGCGCCGGCGCGCAATTGATCGACGGATTGATCATACTTGCGGTGAATGCCGGGATTGCGTTTGCCGGCTGGGCCGTTTCCGAAGCGATCGGCGGCGCGATGCCGGATTGGCTGGAGGAATACGGGGCTGCGGCGATGATTATTTTCTACGCCGCATTCAACGCGTTATATTTTATTGTTGCGGAATATACGACGGGCGGCCGGACGATCGGGAAGCGGGCGATGGGCATCCGCGTCATTCAAGAGAACGGACGGACGTTAAGCTTTCTCTCCGCCGTCATACGCAACCTGTTCCGTCTGATCGATATGCTGCCATCGCTGTATTTTGCCGGAATATTATTCAGTTTCTTTCATCCCAAGGACAAGAGGATCGGCGATTGGGCGGCGGCAACGGTCGTCGTGTTTGAGCGCAGCGGCGGGAAACGGCAGCGGAAACGGATCGAGAAGCTGCTGAAGGATAAGCAGGCGCAGCTCCCGCAGTTTGCATTCGAACCATGGGTAAGAGAACGAGTAACCGAACAAGAGTGGTCCTTACTGTCCGGATTCGTCGAACGGCTCCGGACGCTTGCCCCGAAACGGGCGGATCAATTGGCCGAAGGAATCGTCGGACTGCTTGCGCCGAAGCTGGAATTGGAGGAGCGCTGGAGAGAGCTGAGGGAACCGTCCGAAGAGGGAACTTCCGCAACTTTCGGCTCGGCACAGCCGCATACGGCAGTGCAGGAACAGAGGCTGCTGGATGAACAAGCCGTTCTTTGGGCGCTCGCCATATATGCGGCATTAAGGGATGATTGGGAGCTGGCGCAGATCGGAGAGAACCGGTGATGCACCGTTATCTGAGCTTGATACAATCGCAATTGCTGCCGCTGCTGGATATTGAGAGCACGAACCCGCTCGAGCCTATTACGGTCCGTTATCTGCCTGAACCGTGGAAGGTGCTTGGGGCGGGCAACTATGCGGCGGTCGTGTCGCATCCCGAATACCCCGACCGGGTATTGAAATTGTACGCGCCCGGAAGGGAAGGCTGGGAAGACGAGGTCGAAGTGTACCGGCGTCTCGGCAATCATCCCGCATACGCCGAATGCTTTCACTCCAACAGGGAACTTCGTTATTTGGTGCTGCGCCGATTATACGGAGTCACTCTTTACGATTGCATGAGACGCGGCATTCGCATTCCGGAGCAGGCCGTCAACGATATCGACGAAGCGCTTGAATACGCCAGGGAACGCGGATTGAATCCGCATGACGTGCACGGAAAGAACGTCATGGTAAGCGAGAACGGCCGCGGCGCCGTCGTCGACGTGTCGGACTTTCTGAAGACGGATCCGTGCAACATGTGGCGGGATTTAAGGAAGGCGTATTATAAAGTGTACTTGCCGTACATGCACGATCAGCCGGTTGCCGTACCCGACGCGTTGTTGAACGGGGTTCGCAAGGGGTATCGCTGGCTGCGCCGGGGCAAAGATTTGTTGGGGAGTGATTCGTAGCATGCAGCCTGTGAAAATGTCTCTCGGAATAAGGCATGTTTTCAATCAGACGGTTCGATTCGGAGTGCAGCAAGCGCTCGCTTGTTTGTTTCCGGGGGTTATTTTTGCTGCGTTGGCGGTCACTAAGGTCGTGGATCTCCCATGGTTGGCGCGGTATGACTGGCTGCTGTTGGTTTGTATCGGCATGCAGTGGTGGATGGTGCGCTCGGGCTTGGAGACGCGCGACGAACTGAAAGTGATTACCGTGTTTCACGTGATCGGATTGGCTCTGGAAGTCTTCAAGGTGAATATGGGATCGTGGTCATATCCGGACGCGGGCATCTTTAAAGTGTTCGGGGTACCGCTGTTCAGCGGATTTATGTATGCGAGCATCGCGAGCTACATGTGCCAGGCTTGGCGCCGACTCGATTTGGGGCTGATCCGTTGGCCGCGCATGGGGCTCGTTGCGCCGCTTGCGGCGGCGATTTACTTGAACTTCTTCACCCACCATTATTGGATCGACATTCGTTGGTGGTTGTCGGCTGCGGTTATTGTGCTCTTTTGGCGGACTTCGGTGGAATTTACGGTAGGGAGCTCGCGGTACCGGATGCCGTTGGCGATGTCTTTCGTATTGATCGGTTTCTTCATATGGATCGGGGAAAATATCGGCACCTACTTCGGGGCATGGCAATATCCGAATCAGGCGCGGGCTTGGGAGCTTGTGCATCTGGGCAAAGTCAGCTCGTGGCTCTTGTTGGTTATCGTCAGCTTTTTGATCGTAGCGCAGTTGAAGCTTGTCAAGGGTCGTTTGTCGCGAGATGAAAAGTCTGTAAGCGGCAATATGGATATTGGCCGGTGATTCGCTTCGCAGTGATATGGATGTTGCCGATTGAGGCACGCCAAGGCGGTAAATAGGCAATTGATTGCGCGTTAATTGTTGTCTCGTTGCTAAAAATCCAGCAAAAAATAGCCCAGTCATTCAAATATGGCAATCTGCTGTTCATAACGTGTTGCCCGGACAACCGATTATGAACACACTTTTGCCATGCCGGATACAGCTAATGGCACATAGCCGGGAAGTTGAGCAATCTGACGACACTATATAAACAAAGTTTTGCCATCATGGGAAGGCGGGGGTGAGCTTTCAATGATACAAATCGGACTTGCCGGGTGGGGCGATCATCCGTCCGTGTATCCGCCGGGAACGGCTGCGGGAAGGAAGCTGGCGTTATATTCGCGGCAATTTCCCGTTGTGGAGGTGGACAACTCGTTCTATGCGATTCCTGCGGCGGAGACGGTGCGGAAATGGGTGGACGAGACCGCAGATGACTTCGGCTTCGTGGTTAAGGCGAACCAGGCGATGACGGGGCATGAGCGGGGGCGGACGAAACCGCCTGGTCCGGCAGCCGATCCGGCGGCCGACAAGGATGACGCAGCCGTGTTCCGCGCCTTCCGGGAAGCGTTCGAACCGATGCTCGCTTCGGGGAAGCTCAAGACGGTATTGTTTCAGTATCCTCCATGGTTCGATTGCACCCGCGACAATGTCGGTACGCTCCGGCGCGCGAAGGAGCTGATGGACGGGTGGCCGGTCGCATTGGAGTTCCGCCACCAAAGCTGGTTCGCTCCCGGCATGCGCGAGCGCACGCTGTCATTCATGGAGCGTGAAGGATGGATGCACAGCGTGTGCGACGAGCCGCAGGCAGGCAGCGGGTCCGTTCCGACGGTGCCCGTTCCGACCCATCCGGAGCGTACGGTCGTCCGCTTCCACGGGCGCAACGCCGAAGGATGGTACTCCAGCGGCAGCCCGAATTGGCGCAATGTGCGTTATTTATACGATTACAGCAACGAAGAGCTGACCGAATGGCTCGGGGTGCTGCAGGGCATGCTTGCCGGCACGAAGGAGATATGCGTTATCTTCAACAACAACTCCGGAGGTCACGGAGCGGGCAACGCCAAACGGTTGATGCGCATGCTCGGGCTTGAGCGCGGCGAGCCGGTGCCGGAGCAGCTGGATTTGTTTTCGGACGACGGAAACTAGCGCTGTGACTTGTTTATTGTATATAGGTAGAGAACTGCACCCTTTTGGTCCACCGGAAATTCATCGCTGTCAATGAACGTTTTATGATTCAAATGCGCAAGCTTCCAAGACTCGCCGCCGTCGTATAGATATATTTGATTTCGTCCGCGCGCATACAGATTTTTGCTTGCTCCGTAATCGGTTGTGCCGAACCATGTCTTCTCCGTTTCGACAAACTTTTCGCTGCGTGACGTGTACGGGTCGTAGAGCACATATTCGTACCTAAATTCGGCCGTACCGATTGACGGCATCTCTTCGGCGAACAATAACCGGCCGTCCGGAGCGGCCCCGATGAACCGCCCTTGAATGCCGCTAAGAGGAGACAGCTTCATTGTGCGGCGATCCAACAAATGATAAAGCGGGATTGCGCCGTTGTCCGTTTGCTTCATTGTTTGTATATAAACCGAATAATTTCCGTCGATGACAGTGTAATTCAGCGAACAACGCATCAGTTCGCATATTCCGTGCTGGAAACCGCTCAGACGGCGCGGCGTCCTGTCTTCGGCTCCGTCAAGCGAATATAAATCGGCAGTGAACTCGAACGAATACCCCGGATTTGGCCCGGTCCGCATCGCCAATATGTCGATTCGTCCGTCGGCGTCTACATAGGGTACGATCCAGAGCCATCCGCCGCCCTCTTGATTCAGGTTTTCCCCCTTGGTTACCGGGGTTTCCCACACAAGCTTCTCCGATCCGTCCGTCAGATCGTGTACGATCAACCGCTGTTGCTGATCAACATATACGAAGCGATCGCCGCCGGGCAACCACTGCAAATGTTCGGCACGGTTCGGATCGAACCGTTTCACCGTTTCGTGCCTGCCGTATGCTTCCCTTATTGAAAATACAGACGGGGATTCCTCCGTCATCCTGCTCTCCTGTACGATCACCCATTTGCTGTTCGGAGAAAAATTCATCTTCAAGTAGTCATTAACGGTATCGAAAAGTTGGCGCTTCTCTCCCGTAACCGTATTCACGGCATAAAAAGTTTTTCTGGGAGACGGCTGGATGTGTAACGATCGCGATCCTGCCAGCACGTAACCGTCCCGGTCAACGATGCCGTCAAGAAACAAGTGGAACGAATAGTTGCCGCGTTCCGGATCCAGCATGAACGTCAAATCCAGCGAATTCTCGTCCAGCCAGTTCTCTTTCCACTGCTCGTAGGGAAGTCTTTCCGTCAACAGACGGCGAACGGAATTCCGGTCGACGGCTTTGCTGAACTCAAGCCGATAGGTCGCTTCCGTCCCGGCTTCTACAAAGTGTCTTCGCCAGTCGATAATTCCGTCTTCTACCTCCGGAGCGCTTATGTTCTGACCGCCGAAATAAATCCCGTATGTGAAAGGTTCCGTATATCGTAACACAAGTTCAATCGTTCGGAGGCCCTTGTCGTCGCCGTTGCCGGTTAGCTGAACAAGGATGTCCTGCTTGGGTGCATTTTGGAACATGAGACGGATTTGCTGCACGGTCCCTGCATCGTTGTTGTTGCGCTGTACGGCAAGTGTCTGTTTGGCGCCGTCCGGCAGGAGCGCGTACGCTTCCGCGCCATCGTACAGTTCGTCAATGCGGAAGTTTTCCCGAAGCAATTTGTCCGGTACCGAAAAATTAAACAAAAGATCGGTCCTTGCTTGGCTGAAAAAGAAAGGACCCGCCATCGGGTATTCTCGCAGCTCCGATTCTCTTTCAACGGTATCTATACCTGTCAGACGCAATCCGTCCGTCGCCGGAATTTCGATATGGTCAGCGTCGGCGGCAGCGCATTCGCCGCCAACCGTAACGGCTGAACCGCATGAGGGCTGACCTGCGGCATTGGATTCATTGCCGGAAGTTGGCGTTGGTTTGCCATTGGACCTTGATTCGGTTGGCGGTATCCCCTCGCCCTCCGTTACCGTGCGTACGTCCTTTGTATCCGAAGCCCCCCAGCATCCGCTGGCCAGAAGCAGTAATGTCACGATGATGAGCCATTTGACAAAAGTGCGCATTAGTTTAAGATGTATCATTCATTGTTCTCCTTTCATGGAGCATCGATTGTACATACTCATAAGACGCGAGCAAGGAGATGTTGGTTGCTGTGTGCCGCGCAATCTACCGAAGGTGTCGGCGGACAATTGGTTTTTCGAATGAACCTTCCCTGCGTGAATAAGTATTGAAAATACCGGTCAATAAAGCCCTGTGCTTCCGCTAGTTTTCGGGCCTGATGCGGACAAGCGGCACGTTAATATTTTCAATTGCCTATCGTTGCGGCCAGGATGTACAATTGGGGGCAGGATCAAGACTTTGCGTAGCGTCGGATAGGAGAGTAGGCCTCATGCCGTTCGTATTCACGGCGCTGCTGACGGCAGCAATCATATTGTTTATCGCGGACCCGCGGCGAAAATCGGCGAGATGGCTCAGCTTTACGTCGTTATGCGGCGCGTTAGGAGCGCTTGCGGCGCTCATCGACAACAGGATCTATCCATATGTTGAGTTGCATTATGCGGAGTTAGGCGTGACGGCGGCGTTGTACCGCCTGCAGGCCTGGTCGTCGTTGGCGTCGTATTACGGATTGCCGTACGGCTTCCTCATGTTCGCTATACATTATAGAGGTGTCCGGCTGCCCCGCGAATGGGCGCAGGTGGTTCCCGCGCTGTTGTTCGTGCCGATCGGCTTATGTCTAGCGCTTACCCCGGGCTACACCGAATCGTACCCGATCGCGTTCCCGGTCGTCGCCTCGTGGGCGGTTCCTTATTTTGCGGCCGGAATCGGGCTTGTACTGAGCAAGCGGGAAGTGAACCGCGTATTGCGGCGCGGCCACATCGTCACTTGTTTAGCCGTCCTGCCTCCAATAGCTTTCTTTATGGTGCTGAACTATATTCTGCAGTCCCTGGGCATGATCGGCGCTTGGCGGCATAATACTTGGGTGGTTGCCGCCGGCTTCGCTGTTTTCTTATATTCCTTGTTTCGATACGGATTTATGGGCGTGCAGCTTCTGGTGCAAACCCGCCGGTTGGACTCCACGCTGCGGGCGGTCACGTCCGGCACGGCTATCCTGAACCATGCCATTAAGAACGATGTGGGCAAAATGCGTCTGTTCGGCGCGAAAATTCAAGCATACGCGGAACAAACCGGACAGAAGGAATTGGCGGAGGACATCAAGGTTGTGCTCGGCTCGTCGGAGCACATACAAGAGATGATTTCCCGCGTGCACGATAAGACGCAAGAGATGCCGCTGCGAATCGAGCCGTGTTCGTTAACGCGGTTGTGCGAAGATGTGCTCGAGGCGGAAACCGCGGGAGCCGCCGAAATCGCCGTTACGAAGGAGTGGAGCGGCGAGCTGCTTGTCGACTGTGACAAAGCGCAGACGGCGGAGGTGTTGACCAACATCGTCCGCAATGCCGTCGAAGCGATGCCGGAAGGCGGCCGGCTTTATGTGAAAATATACGAAACGAAACGTACGGTGTCGGTTGAAATACGGGACACGGGCGTCGGCATCGATCGGAAGCAAATAAGCCAGGTGCTTGAGCCGTTCTATACGACGAAAGCCGGAAGAGCGCTTAATTTCGGCCTCGGGCTGGCGTATTGTTACAGCGTAATGCGAAAACACGGAGGTACTCTCGATCTGCATAGCGAGGTCGGCCGTGGGACGGCCGTGTCATTGAACTTCCCCAAGGGCAAACGGGCAAAAATGAAAGCGGCTTTAGATCGGACGGCAGGGAGGGTGCTTCGGGATGGAGCAGAGGTTGGAACGGGAACGAATTAAGGTGCTGCTTGTGGAGGACGACCCGGATTGGCTGCGGGGGCTGAAGGCATACTTGGATGCGCAGCCGGATCTGCGCGTCGCCGCGTCGGCGTCTACACCCGAGGATGCCCGCCGCGCCGCGGAGGAGCACGATCCGGACGTCGTGCTCATGGATATCATGCTGGCGGAGTCGCCGGCCGGCATCGACCTTACGGCGGAATTGACCTCAGCGCTCGGAGCGAAGGTGATCATGCTCACTTCGCTGGAGGATAAGGAAACGATCTTCGATGCGTTCCGCGCGGGGGCGATCGACTATCATATCAAGTCGAATTTCGAGAGCATTCCGGATGCGGTGAGGGCCGCCCACCGCAACCGTGCGGCGATTTCCGCGGATGCCGCCGAGCAGATGCGCGCGGAATTCCGGCGCTTGAAGAAGCTGGAGCGGGACGTGCAGGTGAAAGAGCTTCGCGACCGCATTACGCCGACCGAGCTTGAAGTGTTGAAGATGATCCACGATGGGCATACGCAGCCCGAGATTGCAAATCGGTTTGTCGTATCCTTGCGCACTATTAAAATTCACGTGGGTCACATCATCAAGAAGCTTGGAGCCGGCAGCAGCAAAGAAGCCGCAAAGAAGGCGGGCGATGCCGGATTGTTTAACGATAGCGGAAAATAATGTTCCCAGCACAACTCCTTTTATCCGCTCTTGCAACATTAACGGAATTTTGTGTGCTTAAACAGCGGCTTATTGTGTTTTTCTATTGGATTGCTCCGACTTAAGTACATGATTTTCCGTTAACTGTTCGCTCCGTACCGACTGATCCCCAATTAATAACAAGATTTTCCGTTAAGGTTCTTGCAGCTCAGCGCTCGCGCACAAACGTGATAAAGTCCACATTTACAGGCTCATATCCCGAACCCCGGAGCGAGGCGTTGATTTGTCCGCGGTGATAGGCTCCATGCAAAAACACGTGGGTCAAAATATCCGTCACGGACGTAGAGAACTGAGCCCCCGCACTGTTTCGGTAGACGACATCTTTCAGCATAGCCCCCTCATCGAGCCGCCCCAATAATCGCTCATATCCTGCCGCATTCTCTTCCGCCAATGCGACGCAAGCCGCAAGATCCATCTCCGGCCACACCGGCAGACCCGAGCTGTCCTCGCCGTTCAACCGGGTGAGCCAGACGCGATCCGCCCCCAATATGTGCGCGAACCAACGAACCGCTTCCGGCGGAGCCGCCTCAGCCGCGCTCAATGTTCGAACAATGCGATCGTCCGCCCATATCATATGGCTCAACATGGATTTCATTTGCGTAATCAATGCAACCTCCACCTTTTCCCACGATTTAATCCATATTGTAACACTATTTTCCTCACACCGGTGATTCACAATTATCTAGAATGCAATCAAAACGCGAATGCACGTTCGGTACTATGAAAAGTTTGAACTTATGCTTTTCCTCCATGACTTCTACAATGAAGCCATAATTACCGAATGGGGGAAGACACATGACCGATCAAAAGATTAGAAAGCATTGGACCTCGCTGCTCGGCATCACTTTTATTTTGTTCGCGTTTGTCACGCTGTTTCAGTACACGTCCGAGCAAGGGTGGCTTACCGATGAAATCAAGATAGGCATTGGCTTGCTTCTCGGGAGCGGTCTCGTCGTAGGAGGATACGCCCTGCTCCAGAAGACCGCATTCGCCGCGTTAAGCGAAATGGTCTCGGGACTCGGATTTGCGGTGTTGTATACGACGTTCTCGTTTGCGGGCATTTATTTTGACTTGTGGAATCCGATGACTGTGTTTCTGTGCATGGTCGGAGTGACGGCGGTCTTAGGGTTGTATTCGTACCGGTTCCATTCGCGTTTGCTTATGAATGTGGGACTCGCCGGCGCGTTGATTTCACCGGTCGTCATGAGACCGGAAACCGATCAAGTATTCACCTTGTTTCTATACCTGTTTGTGATTAATGCGGTATTTTTCGCCCTTAGCATTTATAAACGTTGGCCGGAGCTGCGGTCCGTGGCGTTCGCAGGCACATGGCTGATGTTCGCTGTCTACTATTTTCATTTCTCGCCGGACCTGGACGAGATTTGGCATGTGCCGTTCCGTTACGCCGCCGCCGCTTTCCTCTTCTACGTCATCGCATTCTTCGTATCGTCGTGGCGCAACAACCTCAAGTTCGAAGGCTCGAATTTATATCTCGGGATCGCCAACGCCGTGTTATTCGGATTATGGAGCGTCACTATTCTCGAACACTTCGCCGCACCATCGGTGCCGCTGCTCGGTATGGGGGTTATTTATTTAACGCTCGGTTGGGCGGTGTACCGATTGAGCGGCCGCGCCGCAACCGCACCGGTGCTGACAAAGCTGCTGGGTGGCGCGCTGCTTCTGCTTATTGCAGCGGCGCAGTTCGGCGGGTCGCTCGAAGCGAAGCCGTTGATCGACGTCATATTCTGGGAGCTCGTTGCGGTTCTCTTGGTCGCTGCAGGCCAGTGGAAGCGAATCGACATATTGAAAGGATTATCCGTCTTTGTATGGTTGTGCGCGGGTTCATACTGGTTTTTCACCACATGGGAAGCGCCGATCGGAGAATGGTTCGGCACGTTCATTCCGTTCCTGAATTGGGGCGCTGTGGCGTGGATCATTCTTGCGGGAATCGGGTTTTATTATTCGATGCGGGTCCGGTTCTCCAATACGAATGAGCGCGACAACCGGGTATTGGCGGTTTGCTGGTCCATTCTCAGCCACATGGTGGTGGGCGGCCTTCTGACCGTCCAGACGATCAACTTGTTCGAAGCGTACGATTCATTGAATCATGCAGTAAGCTTGAATCTTACGCTTTCCATAGCCTGGGGGATCTACTCGGTGCTCTTGTTTCTGTGGGGAGCATACTCGCGCCAAAACGCGTTCCGGATTTTCGGTTCCGCCGTGCTTGCGGTCGTCGCGGTCAAGGCGCTGTTTTTCGACATGATCGACGAAGACTCGCTGTACCGGATCGTCGTCCTGCTCGTGCTCGGACTGCTGTGCTTCGCCGTTACGTGGATTAATATGAAGTGGAAGCCCGCTCCCAAAGATTAACCAAGTGATTAACCTCGCCGTCAATGGCAATAATAACTAATATTTTAATTCAGCCAGTTCGGACGGGGCGAGGTGTGCATGCTCAATGTGGCGGCGGTTTAAACGGCATACAAATCAAATGCGGGTAAATCCGGTAGAACAGACCGAACAAGAAATACCGGATCAAGCGATGGAGCGGTTGAAAGACGTTAAAGTTACAAGCGACCTGCAAGAAATGTTGGCTACCGCCAATAACCTGTTAGGTGAGAACGACGATTTCGAGGTTCGCGAATTTCATATTTTCGGAAAGTTTCCGGCCGCAATGCTTTATATAACGGATTTGGTCAATCAGACGATGGTTAATACGGAAGTGTTGAAATCATTCATGTATTTGCCCCGTCAATTGGAAGACAAGCATATAGAATTATCCCAATTAAAAGACATAATACTGCAAGACGCGCTTTACCACAGCAAAGGGAAAGCGAAGGACCGGCTGAATGAAGCGATCGAAGCCGTATTGCGCGGAAAAACCGTCGTATTCGTCGACGGTCTGGATCAAGCGTTTGTAGTAGAAACCCGGAAAGTGGAAAAGCGAGCCATCGATCAGCCTGCTACGGAGCAAGTGATTCGAGGGCCACGCGAAGGGTTTATCGAACAACTCCAGACGAACTTGGGTTTGCTGCGGTATCGCCTGCCTTCGACGGATTTCAGGGTGAAGACGATGAAGATCGGCCGCATCACAAAATCAAAAGTGGCGGTTTGCTATATTAAGGGGATCGTGAACGACGCATTAGTGGAGGAAGTACAGCGGCGTCTGTCCGCCATTGATATTGACGGAGTTTTGGATGTCGGGCAGCTTGAACAATTTATAGAGGATAATCATATAACGCCGTTTCCGCAGGTGCAAAATACCGAGCGGCCAGACAAAGCGGTCGCAAATATGCTTGAGGGCAGGGTGGCCATTCTCGTTGACGGCTCTCCGTTCGCCTTAATCGTTCCGACCGTATTCAACCAGTTCTATCAAGTGACGGAGGACTATACGGAACGGTTTTTGCTTGTCAGCTTCATACGTTTAGCCCGACTTATCGCCTTGGTTTTCTCCTTGATCACTCCGTCGCTTTATGTGGCGGTCATCTCCTTCAATCCGGAGCTGATCCCGACGGAATTCGCGGTAGCCGTAGCCGGCGGCAGAGCAGGCGTACCCTTCCCGTCCGTGGTCGAGGTGTTCGTCATGGAGGTGTCGATGGAAGTTCTTAGGGAAGCGACCGTCCGGTTGCCGCAGCAAGTCGGGGGCGCGCTGTCGATCGTCGGCGTGCTTGTAATCGGACAAGCCGCGGTGTCCGCGGGCTTCGTCAATCCGATCACAGTGGTCGTCATTGCGCTCACGACGATCGGCTCGTTCGCAACGCCGGCGTATAATGCTGCCCTTGCTCTGCGATTATTGCGCTTCCCGCTCGTTATTCTTGCCGGTATGTTCGGGCTCTACGGCGTGATGGTCGGTCTGATCCTTATCGCGAACCATCTGCTGTCGCTAAGATCGTTCGGCGTGCCTTATATCACACCGCTTGTTCCGGGCAACTTCCAGGGCATGAAGGATACCGTAATACGCGCGCCGCTATGGTGGATGAAGAAGAGGCCGTCGTTCCTCCATACGCCCAACCGTACCCGTCTTAGCGAAAGCACTGTCGAACATATTAAACAACCGCCTGTAAATACGTTAGACCCGTTAAAAGTCGGCAATGAAAAATGGGGTGAATCCGATGGAGTATCCTCGACAGATCACAGCGATTCAAGCGGCAGCCGTACTGATTAGCACCATTATTGGGGTAGGGGTGCTTCCTCTGCCGCTTTTCGCCGTTCAAGCCGCCGATACGGGGGCGCCTCTTGTCACATCGTTAGCCATTGTGGTTGCGTTAATCGGTTTGTGGCTCATCACGAAGCTCGGCATGTACTTCCCGAGCAAGTCCATTATTTTGTACAGTGAAGATTTACTAGGCAGATGGATCGCCGCAGTCGGCAGTCTGTTCATAATCGCCTTCTTCGCCATACTGACTTCTCTTGCGGCGCGGGAATTCGGGGAAGTAGTCATCACATCGGTCTTGAAGCAGACGCCCCTGGAGATTACCGTCATCGTCATGCTGCTGTTGGCCGTCTTCTCGGCGCGCAACGACATTACGACATTTGCGTATATTCACCATTTTTACTTACCCATTCTCGTCTTTCCCGTCTTGTTGATCGTCGCTTTGTCTTTGAAAAACGCGGACTGGATCCACCTGCAGCCGATCATGGGCAACGAGCCGGGCGGAATGATGGGGGGAATACTGACGGTTGCCGCCTTGTTTCAAGGATCGTTCGTGTTCACCATCGTCATTCCCGCCATGCGCAGACCGGAGAGGGCGATGAAAGCGGCCGTATGCGGACTCATCATTGCCGGAGGGATTTATCTTTCAATTGTGATCGCGGTAGTCGGAGTGTTCGGTTCCGAGGAGACGAAACGTCTGCTATGGCCGACGCTTGAGCTTGCGAAGACGACCACTCTGCCTGCGAATATTTTGGAACGGCTGGATGCGGCATTCCTTGGCGTGTGGGTGACGGCCGTATTTACGACTTTGTTTTCCAGCTACTATTTAACGATCCATGCCATCAGCAAGCTGTTTCGGCAGCGTGACCACAAGATGTTTTCCATGTTCATGCTTCCATTCGTGTTTATCATGGCGATGCTGCCGCAAAACATACTGCAGATGTATGAAATTGTTGAGGTCGTGGGCCGTATCGGTCTGTTGATAACTATTGCGTATCCTTTCATTCTCTTTGTCATCGCCGCCATCCGCAGAAAGAGGGAGGGTCATCGTGCGCAGAGGCAAACGGATCAATCGGGTTAATTTGCTTATCGTTGCGGTTCTCGCCGTTTCTCAACTTACTGGATGTTGGGACCGCCAAGAAATCGAAGAACGGGCGGTCATTCTCGGAATCGGCGTTGATGTCGCCCGCCCGGGAGCCGAAGAAAAGGAGGAGGAAATAACCTTCAAGAGAGGTGCGCTTCCGCCGCCCGATACGGACATGGTACGTCTTACAGCACAAATCGCCGTACCGGGGCGCATTCCGCTCGGACCCGGCCAAGGCGGCGGAGGAGGTGGAGGGGGCGGAGGGCAGCAATCGATCTGGGTAGTCGAAGCTGCGGGGCATACGATGGAGGATGCAATCAATATAATGCAGCAAAAAGTTGCCGCGAGATTGTTTTTCGGCCATTTGCGAATTATCGTCGTGTCCGAGGCCGTCGCAAAAGAAGGATTGGGGAACTTGAACGACTATTTCCGCCGCAATCCCGAAGTGAGAAGAATGAATTGGATGTTTATTTCCAAAGGCAAGGCGAGGGAGGTAATGCTTGCCTCCCCTCAATTGGAGAGGGTCCCTACGCTTTATTTGTTGACCTCGATGGATCAGTCGGTGAAGATGGGAAGGTTTCCGGACGATTTTCTCGGCTTATTCTGGAGCTCATCCTCGGCTAAAGGGCAGGAAGGATTTTTGCCATACATCGAACTGAAGGGTCAAGACACCGTGCAAATCAGCGGTTTAGCGTTGTTCCGGGGCGAAAAAATGGTGGGCACTACGGATCCGATCGATATTCCTCTTTACATGGGCATTACAGGCAAGAGACCGGCCGGGGGTCAGACGTATGTGAAGGTTCCCGGAACGGAGAACGATTTTGTCGTGTTCGGAGGCACAAGCAGGGATTCGGCGATAAAAGTGAAAATTAAGAACGGAACCCCTCATGTAGAGGTAAACATATCCGTCGAGGGCAACTTGCTCGAAAAATCCAACGACCGGTTCATACTTGACAGCGCGACGGTTTTGAAAATACAAGAAGAGCTGCGAAAGGGTGCGAGAAAAGGATATATTGATTTGATTCGAAAAACCCAAGAGAAAGGCTCGGATATTTTCGGGTTTGGAGAGTATGTCCGGGCGAGGGAATCGGGATATTGGAACCAACATATCAAAACAAAAGAAAAATGGCAGGATATGTACAAAGATATACCCGTGGAAGTCAACGTTCAGATGAATGTGCGGCGCGTCGGCATGGAGGCCAGGTAAATGATTAATACTTACATCGGCCATTTCACCTACATCATATTGCTGTTTTTGCTTACCGGAGCGGGAATGCTGGCTTTTGACGTGAAGGACTATGACAAACAAAAGATGCACAAAGAGAAGAAAACGGCCCGTATCTTGGGGTGGTTCAATATAATCCTGGGTGCTATTATGCTGGCGGGCAATTGGATCATTCAAGGAATGATGCAATAGGATACGGTTTAAAAAAAAGCACCCCTTCGATTGCGGATGTTATCGCAGAGCGGTTGCCGACGGCAATCGAAGGGGTATTTTTTGAACGAATTTATAAGTTTTCTGCTACAACATGAAACGAGTCAATTCTATACCAAGAAAAACTTCCTCTACATCGCGGTCGCTCATCCTTGAGTGTACTTCGATAGAAGTTTTTCTTATCTGAGCTTACTTATGCAACAGCACTTTCGCGGCGGAGCGGTCGGACGCCTCTCCGATTACGCGAATCTTCAGTCCGTATTGCGGAATGTTGCGGCCGGCATCAGGCAAATCCGGGTTGAGATAAGATTGGCTGTCATCGAGTATCGGATTCATTGCAGTGCTGTTGTCTTTGATCGTCGCACCGTACAGCGCAGTGTAATCGATATCCATCTTTGCGGTTTTCGCCAAGCCGAACGCGGCATCGTGCAATTGGAAACGGGACGACGCCACAATTCGGTCGCTCCACATAACGCCTTTCTGGTCGGCGTCAACCAAACCCAGGAAGCCTTCTCCAGGATGGATGCCGGTCCAATTATTGTCGTAAGAGTTATCTACATACCAGACAAGAAGACCGGCGTCGTAGGACATTAGGCTTGCGCCGCGGCGAATGTGCGCGAGACCGGCGTCTACGCCCGCATGATTTCTCCATTCAAGCAGGTAGTAGTGCTCGGCGTAAATTGTCCCCTTGTCGACCGTAAAGCCTTCCAAAGCGAATTTCGGAGTTTCTTCGGCGTTGTCGAAGAGCACCGTGCTGCCGTCGGCGGCAATGGAAATATCGTCTACATAGAAACCTGCTTCAGATACTGCAACGTCCGTCCAATAATTGAAGCGCAGCTCGATCGATTTGCCGGCGTAAGCGGATAAATCGAATTGAGCGTCGACCCAGCCGTCGGAATGCCCCGTGATGCCGTGACCCGGATTTTGCTGATACGGATCGTCCGTCGTCGTCAAGTTGCCCGGGATCGCCATCCAGCTTCCGCCGGGTTCGCGCACTTGGATCGATGCGTAATCCCAATCCTGCTCGATCTGGTACCACGTCTTGAACGAAAGCGATGCGGACGCCGCAGAAGTCAAATCGAGCGTCGCAACCATCGAATGGTCGACTTCGTCGCCCTTTCCGCTGAAATATTCGAATTGTCCGCTGTAAGGCGTGTTTATTTGCAGTTGTTTCATCGGCAAGTCGATGCGGACCGCGTCGTTGTTTTGCCCTTTCGTTACCGCTTGATCGAGCAACACTTCCACGCCCGACGCCGGAATATCGTCCACATGAATCGCGGTTCCGCTCAGCCAATTTCCGCCGACGTTCGCCTGTAAGAATTCCTTGGACCAAGCGCTGAAGCCGGTCGGTTCCGTTCCCGGGATCGCCCCTGCCCAGGAGCCGCTTGACATAATGGACCAGTACTCCACGGCTTCGCCTTGACCGGAGTAAATCGTGTCGTATTCGTCAGGAAGACCGAGATCGTGGCCGAATTCGTGAGCGAATACCCCGGCGGCTCCGTCCGCAGGCTGCATTGTGTAGTCGTAAGCGGCCAATCTTCCGTTCCAATAGCCGACGTCCGCCGACGTTCCCGGCAGCGTAAAGACTCCGCCCAAGTTCCAACGGTGCGACCAGACGGCGTCGCCGCCGAGCGAGCCTCCGCCGGCTTCTTCGCCGACAGAGGAATGAACGATCATCAGATGATCGATCAGGCCGTCCGCTTCGCGGTAATTGCCGTCGCCGTCCAAGTCGTAACGGTCTTCCTTGTCGTACTCATTGAGGTTGAGCGTCGGGTCTTTCGCTGCGGCGAGCAGGGCTTCCCGAACGAGACCGCGGGCATCCTTGTCGTTGCCGTCGGGAGCCGGCACGTTTGCGCCGTATTCGGCCGCAGGCTTGCTGGCCATGTACCATCCCGCCACTTGGCCTTCGATGGAATAGCTGCCCCCCGACTGAGACTCATAGTATTGCTTGACGGACACCAATCGTTCGCCGTTCGGACCGGTGTAACCGTTCGATCCGAACACCATGTCATCATAATGTTGTTTGACGTAATCTTTGTAATACATATCGGTTTCGTCAGGTTGGATGCTATTATGCGGGAAATCCGGATAATCAATGAGGAGGACGAGCACCTTGTCTGTCCGCTTTCCGCCGGTCCATGCTGCTTCCTGCGCCGGATCGACGCCGTTCTTCTTCGTTTGGCCCAGCTTATTGCCGCTGCCGTTGAACAATCCGTCGTTCAGCAAATTTTGTTTCAGCGCCTGTTCCCGTTTCAATTCATGCTTATGAAGCTCGCCCTTCTCTTGTGTCGCGGCTGCCGCGCTCTTCGCCCGAAGGAAGGAGTGAAGAGCCGCTTCCGCCGTTGCGGCTGAGGCGTTGGGGGGAATCGTCCCGTTCTTCTTCAACATCTGAATCAGCTTGTCATCATTCGCCACCCCCATATCAAAAGCGTCTGTGTACGAATGCGGCGACTGCGATTGGGCGCTTCCCTGGAGCGATGCAAGAGCCGGGGAAAAAGATGCGGAACCGATGCTGCCTATTCCTAGCGCCAGAACCATAGTTGCAGAAAGAAGTTTCTTACTTTTCATAAGCCGCCTCCTATGTGAATGTCACTCAAGTAACATATATTTCACAAATATTTGGCATTTCCTTTTCATTTACGACAAGGATTCAAAAATAGGATTATTTTCCCAATGTACAAGCGGTTACTTTTGACCCAGAAAAAAATCCGACACTTATCGTAACGGAGCAAAGTATGAAGCGGCGCCTGTGCGCGAGATTTCGA
Organism: Paenibacillus alkalitolerans; assembly: GCF_016482785.1. GTDB lineage: Bacteria > Bacillota > Bacilli > Paenibacillales > YIM-B00363 > Paenibacillus_AE > Paenibacillus_AE alkalitolerans. Next base: position 174,239 of record NZ_JAEMXM010000008.1, read on the forward strand.
TATTGCTTTGAGTTTGGTAATATAGTGTGTGTATTTTGAAAAAGAAAGGATGGAGATGTTATGCCGACAGGACTCACCGATACCGTAACGTTAAACAACGGCGTCAAGATGCCGTGGCTCGGACTCGGCGTGTGGCGGGTCGAGGAAGGACCGCAGGTCGAGGATTCGGTTTCCGCCGCGATTGCGCACGGATACCGGAGCATCGATACGGCAGCGGTATACGGTAATGAAACGGGCGTAGGCAAAGCGATCCGCGAAAGCCGCGTGAAGCGTGAAGATCTGTTCGTCACAACGAAAGTGTGGAATGCGGATCAAGGCTACGAAAGCACGCTGCGCGCTTACGACGAAAGCTTGAAGCGGCTCGGTCTCGATTACGTCGACCTGTATCTCGTGCATTGGCCGGTGAAAGGCAAATACCGCGACACATGGAAGGCGCTCCGCAAGCTGTACGCGGACGGCCGCGTGCGCGCAGTCGGGGTTAGCAACTTCAACATTCACCATCTGCAAGATATTATGGCTGACGGGGACATCGTGCCGGCCGTTAACCAAGTGGAGTATCATCCGTTGCTGTCGCAGCGCGACTTGCTTGCGTTCTGCAAAGAGAACGGAATTCAGCTTGAGGCTTGGAGCCCGCTTATGCAGGGAAACAACCTCAACGACGAGACGCTTGTCCGACTGGCGGATAAATATGGGAAGACGCCCGCGCAAATCGTGCTCCGTTGGGATTTGCAGAACGGAGTCGTAACGATTCCGAAATCGGTTCGCCCGGAGCGCATCCGGGAAAATGCGGACGTGTTCGATTTCGAATTGTCCCCGGAAGATATGGACCGCATCAATGCAATGAACAAAAATCGCCGTCTCGGCCCGGATCCGGACAATTTCAATTTTTAATACGGACATACTTAGCCATAACCGCATCCCTCAGGGTGCGGTTTTTTAACGCCAGAATTTATAAGTTTCCTGCCACAACATGAAACGAGTAAATTCTATACCAAGAAAAACTTCCTCCAAATCGCGGTCGCTCATCCTTGAATGCACTTCGATAGAAGTTTTTCTTATCGAGTGAAGAGCAATTCCGGCGTTACAGCTTCCGTTAAAGGAAGTAACATCACGGCGCGAAGTGAAACGGGAGTGTTTGTTTCACATTGAAACAGGGTGGTTCGCGGATGAACCACGTTGTGCCGAAGTGAAACAGGAGGCGGTTAAACAGATGTGCTTGTTTCACATTGAAACAGGGTGGTTCGCGGATGAACCACGTTGTGCCGAAGTGAAACAGGAGGCGGTTAAACAGATGTGCTTGTTTCACATTGAAACAGGGTGGTTCGCGGATGAACCACGTTGTGCCGAAGTGAAACAGGAGGCGGTTAAACAGATGTGCTTGTTTCACATTGAAACAGGGTGGTTCGCGGATGAACCACGTTGTGCCGAAGTGAAACAGGAGGCGGTTAAACAGATGTGCTTGTTTCACATTGAAACAGGGTGGTTCGCGGATGAACCACGTTGTGCCGAAGTGAAACAGGAGGCGGTTAAACAGATGTGCTTGTTTCACATTGAAACAGGGTGGTTCGCGGATGAACCACGTTGTGCCGAAGTGAAACAGGAGGCGGTTAAACAGATGTGCTTGTTTCACATTGAAACAGGGTGGTTCGCGGATGAACCACGTTGTGCCGAAGTGAAACAGGAGGCGGTTAAACAGATGTGCTTGTTTCACATTGAAACAGGGTGGTTCGCGGATGAACCACGTTGTGCCGAAGTGAAACAGGAGGCGGTTAAACAGATGTGCTTGTTTCACATTGAAACAGGGTGGTTCGCGGATGAACCACGTTGTGCCGAAGTGAAACAGGAGGCGGTTAAACGGGAGTGCTTGTTTCACATTGAAACAGGGTGGTTCGCGGATGAACCACGTTGTGCCGAAGTGAAACAGGAGGCGGTTAAACGGGAGTGCTTGTTTCACATTGAAACACGGTGGTTCGCGGATGAACCACGTTTTTATTTCATGATGCAACCGACTTTTGGCGCGAAATAAGAAAACCTCACCAGCCGGTGGCAAAACCATACAAGAAGGCATTTAAATAATATCGTATGTTGTATAATATCGTATGTTGATCAGTGGGAGGGATGACAATGGGCGCAGTAGGTTACGGCTTCACTTCTACCGCGGTTATTTTAGTCCTGTACATCTTGTTGGTTATCACGTTGAGAACGTTCTCGGTTGTATGACGGCGGCAGCCGTCCGGTGAGCACGACAAAGAACCATAGGCCTGGCAAGAGCGCCTCTTGGTTCTTTGTTTTTTGCTGTGTTATGTGGTCAGAAGTGTGATTGCAAGCAAGTCGTACAAGACAAGCGGCAATATGACGTTGTAATACGGATTGTAGTACGGATAGAAAAACCGCTGATATCCTGCCGGCTGCCGGATGCCCAGATGGAGGACTCCACCTTCGGCGCCGAGAATGACACCCTCGTAAACATGGCCGTCGATCGTCTGCACCCGGACATGTTTGTTCCGATGAAGATTTCCGAGACCGTGGACTTTGTCCCTTATCGACCTGAGTGATTGCACCATATCGGGATCGGCTTGGTAAATGACGTTCTGCTGTGCAATGGTTTGATACATATAAACGAATACCCCCAAGATAATATTGTTGCCATTGCCAGCATATGCATAAGCCCAGCCGATGGTGCTTGTATACTCAAAGGGTGCCTGCGTCGGGATGAAATCCGGCTTGGCTTAAGAAGAGACGATCCGGGGGAAAATGTTCGCCGAGCTTCGTCCACACCTCTTTATATTTGCCGCTTTCGTACCATTCCGAGAGGCCGAGAGAATCGTGGATGCGCTTGATTCCGAGCGCCTCCGTGCGTTTGCCGCCGGCGCCGTCTCCGAGCGCGAAGGTGTCGAGGGTGACGCGCTCCGTCACCCCTGCAAGCGCGGCGGCGAAATGCGCCGAGCAAGGAAGCAGCGGCGCGACGGCCGCCTGCGTGGGTACGCCCGCCTCGGCGAGGCGGCGCAATGCATTGAGCCGCGCGGGAATCGGGGGCGCGGCCGGGGCGAACTCCTTGCGTACATCCTCGCGATCGGTTTCGACGGTGACGCTGACGCGGATGCGCCCCTTCGGGAAGCTGAGGAACAGATCCGCGTCGCGCGTCACAAGCGGGCTGCGCGTTTGCACGAACAGGAACGCGGGAGGGTCCTCCGCCATGATCGTCAGCAGCGTGCGGGTCAGCTTCAGCCGGTATTCCGCCGGCTGATAAGGGTCGGTGGCGCTCGACATGAACACCGCCACCGGCCCTTTGCGCTTGGCGCGGCTCAGCTCGCGGCGGAAAGCGTCCGGGTCGAACCGCTTCGCGTCGACCCACTCGCCCCACGGATCGCCTCGGAACAGTGCGACCGGCATGCGCCGCACGTAGCAGTACGTGCAGGCGAAAGCACATCCGCCGTACGGGTTCAGCGTATGTGTATACCCCGACAGAAATCCCCCCGTCGGGGTAAGCATCGTCTTCGGTTGTTTCTCCGTCACCCTCGGTTTCATCATAACGCTCCCCAGTGCGAAATTAGAGGAAGTACAGGGCTCTATTTCACGAGTTTCTCAGACGATGTCGGAAAATAGAGGAACTACTGTCCTCTATTCTGACTAAAAAGTACGTCCAAATACATAATAACTTCGGAATAAGGGACTGTACTTCCTTTATTTCCGCTGGAGCCCCTCAAATCAACATGATAAAGGACTGTACTTCCGTTATTTTACCTCAAAAAAGCCCGCCCGACCGTAACGGTCGAACAGGCTCATACTGCTGCGGAGAATCATTTACTTCTGTAACGCCGCGTTCAACATCATCGCGAACTCGAGGCGCGTTACCGCTTCCTTCGAGCCGGAGTCCACGGGTGCTATGCCGAATGCCCTTTCGAACACAAGGCCGGCTTGGCGCTTGGTAAGCGTCGCTTCCGGTCCGAACGTGCCGTCCGGCATTCCCTTGAAGATGCCGGCGTCCTTCACGGCCAACAGCTCCTTCGCGGAAGGATGATCCGCGGCAATATCGGCAAACGCCGCGCCGGCTTCCGGAAGCTTCAATTTCATTGCGCGGCTTACCCATAACGCAGCATCCAGGCGCGTAATCGGGTCGGACGGACGGAACTCATCCCCTGTGAATTCCGGGAACACGTTAAGTCCCGCCAACGCTTGAACATCGTCAAATCCTTCGTCATCCGCAGGCAAGTCGGACACATGACGAGTAATGCGTCCTTCGACTTTCGGGTTAACCGTGCCGGACTTGTCGAGATATTCGGTAAAGACATCGTAATCGACAAAGAACAATTCGGTCATGCGACCTTCGTCTTTCGCTTTCTTGAACGTTTGATAGTCGTCGCCGCCGTCCGCCACATAGGCGTTGGTAGCTACAATGTATGTTCCTTTAGGATCGATAGGGGCATATGAACCGTCGGCTTCTTTCACCATTGCGTCCATGACGCGGGAGCCCGCCGGCTTCGCCATGCTGTACGTATATTTCATGCCTGCGACGTGCGGGAACCTGCCGGCGTTTTCCTCCACTTTCGACACGCCGTTCTCAAGCGCCGCAACGATTTCTTCGCCGGTCAGCTCAAGCGTTACCAGCGTGTTTCCGAACGGCAGTACTGTCAACACTTCGCCGAGCGATATGTCGCCCGCATCGATCGAAGCTCGAATGCCGCCGCCGTTCTGGATAGCGATCGTCGCTTTCGTAGATTCCTGGGCTTTGGCGAGCATGCCGTCAACGATCAGGTTGCCGAGATTCGACTCGCCCCGGCGGATAACCGTACGGTCGCCCTCCAGCGCAACATCGGTTTTGCCCACAATTTTCGACTTCATCTCGTCGATCGGCTTCTGCAGCTCGGCCAACCGCGCTGCAAACTCTTCATCCGATGCGATTACAAATTCTTTCTTGTCGTTTTGCGCGTCTACATCAACCAATTGGTGTTCGAACCCCGTAACTTTCCCGTCTGCGTCAAAGCTTACATCTAGACGGCCGATATATTTACCGTACTCGTTCGCTTGAACGATCAGCGTAGGTTCATCGTCGGAACCCGCCTTCACGGGATCGTCCAACCGCGTATGCGAATGGCCGCCGACGATCACGTCGATGCCGTCGACCTCCTCCGCGAGCGCTTTGTCATAAGTGAAACCGAGGTGGGTCAACGCGATAATTTTGTCATACCCCTTCGCCTTCAAGTCCGTAACAACCGCTTTAGCCGTCTCGATTTCATCTTTGAAAACCACATTCTCGCCCGGGTTGGCAAGGAACGCGGTCTCGGGCGTCGTCAAGCCGAACACGGCGATTTTTTCGCCGCCGACTTCCAGTACGGTCGCCGGGTAAATCGAACCGCCCGCCGCGGAAGCGCTCACTTCATTTTTATAAAGCGGGTTTAGCTCCGGTTCTTTGCTGTAGTCGATATTGGCGCTAACGATCGGAAACTCCGCCTTCTTTACAAATTCCGCGAACGGCTTCGGGCCTTTGTCGAATTCATGGTTGCCGGGCACCATGGCGTCGTATCCCATTTTGTTCATGAATTCGAGGTCTGCTTGTCCCAGATACTGGTTAAAAAACAGTGTGCCGGAAAACACGTCCCCCGCATCGAGCAAAATCGAGTTTTCCGCTTCTTCGCGAATTTGCCGCACAACCGTCGCGCGGCGGGCGACATTCTCCAGATGAGCGTGCGTATCGTTGGTGAATATGACCGTAACTTCGAATTCGCCAGCCGCTCTAGCGTTCGGCTGTGAGAGCATGCTTAATAGAGTTGCGATTAGCAGCATTGCAACAAGCATGCGGCGAACTCTTTTCCCCGAGTATTGATACATCGTTTTCCCATCCTCCCAATTATTTCTTACGTTTTTAGTATAGCGCTAGATTGTAAACAAGGGTTAAGCGAATTGTAAATTTTGAGTAAAAAGCACCAAGGAGGAAATTTACGCATTGACAATCATTATCAGCTTATCTATACTCAGTACTAAATTAGAATTATTTTAAATAAATAAAAATCCCAATCGTGAGAGGTGCCAAAATGAGCGAACGCAACATATTGACGACAAATCAAGGCGTGCCGGTAGGAGACAATCAAAATTCGCGGACAGCCGGGCAGCGCGGGCCCACCTTGCTTGAGGATTATCATCTGATTGAGAAGCTGGCGCATTTCGACCGCGAGCGCATACCCGAACGGGTTGTGCATGCGCGCGGCGCGGGAGCTCACGGCGTATTCGTGTTGGAAAACAGCATGAAGCGGTATACGAAAGCGAAATTCCTTCAGGAGCCCGGAACCGAAACGCCGGTGTTCGTAAGGTTCTCGACGGTGATTCACGGACAAGGATCGCCGGAGACGGCGCGCGATCCGCGGGGATTCGCCGTAAAGTTTTATACGGAGGAAGGAAACTACGATATTGTCGGAAACCATCTGCCGGTGTTTTTTATCCGCGACGCGATCAAATTTCCGGATATGGTTCATTCGCTCAAACCCGCCCCCGATACAAATATCCAAACACCGGACCGTTACTGGGATTTCATGACGTTGACGCCGGAGTCGACGCACATGCTGCTGTGGGTGTTTTCCGATTACGGCACGCCGGCCAATTACCGGGAGATGGAAGGGTTTGGCGTCCATGCGTTCAAGTGGATCAACGCGGCAGGCAATTATTTGTATGTCAAATATCACTGGAAGCCTCATCAAGGAGTGCGTAATTTTACGAAAGAAGAGGCGGCGGCTGTCCAAGCGAACGACTTCAACCATGCGACGCGCGATTTGTTCGATAACATTCAAGCGGGCAACTTCCCTAAGTGGGATTTGCATATGCAGCTGCTTGCGCCGGAGGACATCGACGATCTGGATTTCGATCCGCTCGATCCGACGAAGCTGTGGCCGGAAGACCGGTTCCCTCTGCACAAAGTCGGCACTATGACGTTGAATCGCAATCCGGCCAACTTCTTCGCGGAAGTGGAGCAATCCGCGTTTGCGCCGAGCGCGCTTGTGCCGGGAATAGAAGCGTCGGAGGATAAGCTTCTCCAAGGCCGTCTGTTCTCGTACCCGGATACGCAGCGCCACCGGCTCGGTCCGAACTATCTGCAAATTCCGGTCAATTGTCCGTATGCGCCGGTGCGAAACAACCAACGCGACGGCTTCATGCAGACGAAGCAGCAGCCTTCCCCGGTCAATTACGAGCCTACGCGCCATGAGGATGCGCCGAAAGAAGCGCCGGAGTACCGGGACAGCACCGTTCCGGTTCATGGGTACGCGGGGAGGCAAAAAATCGGTAAAACCAACGATTTTGCCCAGGCTGGGGAAACATACCGCAAATTTACCGGAACGGAACAAGATAATCTGATCCGGAATTTGACCTGCGATCTGCAATCCGTTCACGAACGCACGAAGCTGCTGGCGATCTGCAATTTTTACCGGGCGGACCGGCAATTGGGCGAACGGTTGGCGCAGGGGTTGAACGTGGACATTGCGGGTTACATTTCACAAATTCATACGCGCGAATAAATATCATATATTATGGGAGGACGAACGTGGAGCGGCACGGGACGGATTTTCATAAAGCGTTGAGACGCCTGGAAAAAAAATGTTGACACGGTGCGCGAGGGCGTGTTAACTTACGACATGTAAACATCTGGCGAAAATTACTATGGAAGGAGGGTTCACATCATGTTGGTATTAATGGCTGCCGATCGTCGTTCGTTAAACGGTGTTCATTTCGACAATTATGATGTGACCTCTCGCTTCCGTTTTCGGGCGCGTTGACGCTTTTTCTTAATTAAGCGTCAGACGTACGTACGATAAACCAGGCGCAGGTCACGAATCGATCGTGGCGTGCGCTTTTTATTTTCCGTAAAGGAAAAGCACACTGCTAACGTTTTGCGGTGTGCTTTTTTTAGATAGAGGGGAGAGAGATCAGTTTATGCTTTCGGTTTTAGGCAAATTAAGTTGGTTTTTCCGATTGGAATGGAAACGGTACGCGATCGCGATTCCGCTTCTGGTCTTGGCGGGGTTGATTGAGGTCATTCCACCGAAAATTGTTGGGGATACGATCGACCGCATCCAGCAAGGGACGCTTACGTGGCCGTTGGTAACGGAAACGCTGCTGCTTCTCGGAGGTCTTGCGTTGGTCATTTACCTCATCACGTATGTGTGGATGTACCAGCTGTTCGGCGGCGCATTCGTGGTGGAACGACTCTTGAGATCGAAATTGATGCGGCATTTTCTCAAGATGACTCCAACGTTCTATGAGAAGAACCGCACAGGGGATCTCATGGCGCGAGCGACGAACGACTTGAAGGACGTGTCGATGACGGCAGGCTTCGGGATTTTGACGCTGATCGATTCAACCGTCTGGATGATGACGCTGCTCGCGGTCATGAGCGTAATGATCTCTTGGAAATTGACGCTGGCCGCGATTATTCCTTTGCCGATCTTGGCGATTTGCATGCAGCTTTACGGCAAATGGATTCACCTGCGGTTCAAGGCGGCCCAGGACGCATTCGGCGACATGAACGACGGCGTGCTGGAGACGATCTCGGGGACGCGGGTGATCCGCGCATTCGTTCAAGAACGGGCGGCGGAGCGCAAGTTCGGCGGCGTTACGGCCGACGTGCTTAGCAAGAACATCGCCGTGACGAAGATCGACTCATTGTTCGAGCCGACCATTAAGATCATTGTCGGACTGAGCTACCTCATAGGGCTCGGATACGGCGCTTATCTCGTGTTTCGCAGCGAATTGACGGTCGGCGCGCTCGTCACGTTCAACGTGTACCTCGGGATGCTGATCTGGCCGATGTTTGCGATCGGCGAGCTGATCAACATCATGCAGCGCGGCAACGCTTCGTTGGATCGGGTGAATGAAACGCTCTCGTATCCTGCGGATGTGGACGAATCGCCAAACGCGGTTCGTGTCGATGAGCCGGCGGCGATCGAGTTCCGCAATGTGACGTTCCGTTACCCGTCTTCCGAAGGAGACAACTTGCGCGACCTGAATATAAAGCTTGAACGGGGCCAGACGCTCGGTATCGTCGGGCGGACGGGAAGCGGGAAGACGACGCTCATTAAGCAGCTTCTGCGCGAGTATCCGAATGGGGACGGCTCGATTTGCGTCTCCGGCGAACCGATCGAAAACATTGCATTCGACGATTTGAAGCGCTGGATCGGTTACGTGCCGCAAAATCCGTTCTTGTTCTCGCGGACCGTTCGTGAAAATATATTGTTCGCCAAAGGAGATCAAGCGGAAGACCGGTTGAATGAAGCGATCGAGTTGTCCGCTTTCAAGAAAGATTTGGAGTTTCTTCCGCAAGGACTGGAGACGCTTGTCGGCGAGAAGGGCGTCGCCCTCTCCGGCGGTCAGAAACAGCGCGTATCCATTGCGCGCGCCTTGCTGGCCAATCCCGAAATATTGATTCTCGACGACGCGCTCTCCGCGGTTGACGCCAAGACGGAAAGCGAGATCATCTCGAACATCCGCCGCTCCCGCGCGGGAAAGACGACGTTGATCGTAACGCACCGTCTCTCGGCCGTGCAGCACGCCGATCATATCGTCGTGCTCGACGACGGGCGCATTGTGGAAGAGGGAACTCATGAGCAGCTGCTTGCCGCAGGCGGGTGGTACCGCGAGCAATGGGAGCGGCAGCAGGCGGAAGCGACGTTGGAAGGCGCGTAATCTCCGTGTATCGTCTGTGAACTGTTTTAAAGGGGAAGGTGGAAGAACAACCGATGAACAATGATTTCGATTTTGAGCTGGACCGCGAAGCGGTGCGCAGAGCGCGTCCGGGCAAGCGGTTATGGAATTACGCGCTGCTCTACAAGACGCCTCTTATACTTGCGCTTCTCATGCTTGCGATTGCGATCGGGACGGAATTGGTCGGCCCGTTCATCGCCAAGCGAATGATCGACGAACACGTCTCCGGCATCGAGAAACCGTGGTACAAGGTAGAGGCGGGAAAGGCAGGCGGCGTGGAGTATGAAGGAGCTTTATGGAAGCGGGGCGACCGTGTCCCGGAGGAGGCAAGAAGGGAAGAAGCGCGCGTGCTTCAAGTCGGCCGCGAGTTCTTCTTTATTCCCGGAGGCATTAAGGAGGACGGCGAACGAACCGTCAGCAAGAACGACAACGGTACCGCCTTCTTAACGATCACCAAAGACGGAACGGCCTCCACATACGAGGCGAACCCATTGACATCCGATCAAGTTTTCGCATTCTACAGGCCGGAAATTGCGGGCATTCTCGATTTGTCGTGGATTTACTTGGGATTGATGGCGGTGTCGGCGATTTTCAGCTACGGCCAGCGCTATTGGCTGCAGGCGTCGGCGAACCGGATCATACGGCGGATGAGAGACGACGTGTTCGCGCACATCAACCGTCTGCCGATCCGATACTTCGACAATTTGCCTGCCGGCAAAGTGGTATCGAGAATTACGAACGACACGGAAGCGATCAAAGATTTGTACGTTACGGTGCTGGCGAACTTCTTCTCCGGAACGCTCTATATTTTGTCGATTATCGGAGCGATGTTCCTGCTGGATGCCCGTCTTGCGCTCATCTGTATGCTGATCATTCCGATACTGGCGGTATGGATCGTCATATACCGGAAATATGCGGCTAATTACAACCGAGTCATCCGGTCGACGCTGTCCGAGATGAACGGGATGATCAACGAATCGATCCAAGGGATGCCGATTATCCAGGCGTTTCGCCGGGAGAAGAAGCAGGAGCAGGAATTCGAAGCGTATAATAATCGTTATTTCGACTACCGCAACAAGCTGTTGAATTTGAACGCATTGACTTCGCACAACCTCGTCGGCGTCATCCGGAATATCGCTTTTGTCGCGATGATTTGGTATTTCGGCGGCGTGTCTCTAGGCTCTGTAGCGGGCGGCATATCGTTAGGTATTCTATACGCGTTCGTAGATCTGTTGAACCGCATGTTCCACCCGATCGTCAATATCGTCAACCAGCTCCCGAATCTGGAGCAAGCGCTCGTCAGCGCGGAGCGCGTCTTTGTCCTGCTGGATGAAGAAGGCGAAGACGTTTCCGATGAAAAAATGGCGCGCTATAAAGGAAATGTCGTGTTCGACAACGTTTGGTTCTCCTATACAGAAGGAGAGCCGGTGCTTAAAGGCATTTCGTTCGAAGCGAAGCAGGGCCAGACGGTCGCGCTGGTAGGCCATACCGGCTCCGGCAAGAGCTCGATCCTGAACCTGCTCTTCCGCTTCTACGACGTCGATTCGGGACGCATTACGATCGACGGGCAAGACATTCGCGAGCTGCCGCGCCAGACGCTTCGCGGTCATATGGGCATCGTGCTGCAGGATCCGTTCCTGTTCACCGGAACGATCGCTTCCAACGTGTCGCTCGACGACCCGTCGATTTCAAGAGAACGAATCGAGAAGGCGCTTAAGGACGTAGGGGCCGACCGGTCGCTCGCGCACCTTCCCAATGGTATCGACGAGCCCGTCATTGAGAAGGGCAGCACGCTGTCCGCGGGACAGCGCCAGCTCATCTCGTTCGCGCGCGCTCTTGCGTTCGATCCCGCGATTTTGATCTTGGACGAAGCGACATCGAACATCGACACCGAGACGGAAGCGGTCATCCAAGATGCGTTGGATGTTGTGAAGAAAGGCCGCACGACGTTTGTAATCGCGCACCGGTTGTCGACGATCAAGAGCGCCGATCTCATTCTCGTCCTCGACCGAGGGGAAATTGCGGAGCGCGGATCGCATGACGAGCTGATGGCCGTCGGCGGCAAATACTATCAGATGTACCAGCTGCAGCAAGGGCACGGGCCTGCGGGCAGACCCGCCGGAACCGAATCCGGCAAAGGCGTCCCGTCCCCTGCGGCCGCTCCCAGCATGTAGTTACGAAGGCTTACTGCAAAGTGCTTGCAGTAAGCCTTTTTTCGTGATCTCAGAAAGTATAAGGTTGATTTCGGCGTTAGCCGGCGTAACCGGCTAACCGTACAATAAGTCGCCTTTCCTGATTCCCCCGGGAGAAGAAAGCATAACCTAAGATTGACTTGTTTCAAAGCTTCCTTATGAACTGTACCGGTACAGATTATATTTATTGCTGCTGTTGAGAATATTTATCGGTATCTGTACAGGTACAGATAAGCGAATTACATCCGATAATATCAAAAAAAATGGCGTCTGTACCGGTACAGATTAAAAGGTGCTCAATGGAAATGTATGAATCCCGCTCCCTATGCACAGTGCGGAGATGATTTCATGAACTTATTGTGACACCCGGCGCCGAAGTTTGCTTTCGCGGGATAAATTTCGCTATGATGAGGGTATAAATGTATCGAGAAGGAAGGATTTCGCACATGTCACCGACCAAAGAACGCAACTATACGCCGCTTATCGTAACGCTCTCGATTGCGGTCAATGCGATTGTCGCCATTCTCTTCTTCCTGCCGGAGGCGGAGGGACTCGAACATATCGACTTCACGATCTTGCCGATGCTCAACGCGGTGTTCAACAGCTTCACTTTCGTCTTTCTCTTAATGGCGCTCTTTTTTATCAGAAAGAAAAATATTAAGGTTCACCGAAACTTTATTTTTGCCGCATTTACTTCAACTTTATTATTCTTGTTATCGTACGTGACCTACCATTACGCTACCGAATCCACCCCATACGGCGGCGAAGGGATTATCCGGTACGTGTACTTCTTTATCTTGATTACGCATATCGTGCTGGCGATTGTGATCGTTCCGCTTGCGCTGCTTACGACGGCCCGGGCGTTGAACAACAAGGTGGAGCTTCACCGAAAGATCGCGCGTTGGACGATGCCGCTATGGCTATATGTCAGCATTACGGGCGTAATCGTCTATCTGATGATATCGCCTTACTACGAATAACGTACGACGATAAAGACCGGTTTTTCAGGGCGCCTGAAAGCCGGTCTTTATTTTTATCCTCGCCTAAATAATCACTTGAGAAGACATCATTTGGTATCCTATGATGCCGGGAGACCGATGTTACTGTGTTGCTGACCCTTCTTGCTGCAATGCCCATTCCATTGCGCGAAGCATATCGCGGGGCGGCCTCGCTCCGGACATACTGTACTTGTTGTTGATCAGGAAGAACGGCACCCCGGTTACACCGATCGCCCTTGCGTCTCGCAAGTCGCGCTTCACATCGTCCGATCCTTCGCCTGCCGCAAGGCGGTCCGCAATGCGCTCCGAATCCGGCATGCCGGCCGTTACCGCTATCTTAGCCAATTCATCCGGAAGGCCGATATTGACGTTGCGTTCAAAGTGAGCTTCCGTTATAGCGTCAAATAACGCCTCTCGCAAATCCTCGGGAGCGAAAGCCATTAACCGGTGGGCGTACATGGTATTCGGGGCGATGGTAAGATGATCGAAGTCGAACCGTACCCCGGCCGCTTTCCCCGCCTCCGTCACATGGGAGATCATCGCCTCCAGCTGCGCTTCGCTCACGCCCTTGCGAATAATAAACCATTCGCGAAAATTTTCGCCTTCCATCGGCACATTCGGATCGAGCATGTATGCACGGAAGCGGACTTGCACCGGTTCGCCTTGCCATTCCTTAAGCGCGTCCTTCAAATGCTTCTTGCCGATTCGGCACCATGGACAAACCATATCTGAAAACACATCGATGATCATGTTCACACCGTCCTTGTCTGTTCAAATTATAAGAAAACCTCTTTGACTCTAGAATCTAGAGGGTAAGCCCCTTTCACTGTATTGTACATATCTTGTGACAAAAAGGAAACAAGTTACGAAACGCATGAATTAATATCGGCCGATGATGAAAATATGCTAAAATAATGGAGCATCTTTGATGAATCGTTAAGGAGCCAATCGTACGATTGGCTCGCAGTGTTCAAAGACGAGCAAGGGGGATGTATATATGGATAGAGAAGAGTGGATGCGGGAAGCGGTACGGCTGGCTCGCGAAAATGCCGCGAACGGACAGGGCGGTCCTTTCGGCGCTATAGTAGTGAAGGACGGGCGCATTATTGCCGCCGGCGTCAATCAGGTGACAACCTCGAACGACCCGACCGCGCATGCGGAAGTTCAAGCGATCCGGGCCGCTTGCAAGGAGCTCGGCACGTTCCAACTGTCCGACTGTGAAATCTATACCAGCTGCGAACCGTGCCCCATGTGCATAGGAGCCATCTATTGGGCGCGTCCGAAGGCGGTATATTATGCGGCGACGAAGGAAGAAGCGGCGGCCATCGGTTTTGACGATCATTTCATATACGAGGAGATCGACAAGCCGATCGAACATCGGAGACTTCCCATGAGACGCATGACTCCGGACGGATATCATGCGCCGTTCGACGCATGGTCGTCATCCGCGGATAAAGTGGAGTATTAGAACTTCGGAGGCAGCTGCAAATCTTGTCGAAATTATGACTTAGGGCGCAAAAAAGGAGCGAATTTCCAAATCGCTCCTTTTTTGTGAGTGAATAATGGGACATTGATCCTATATCTAATAGTCTTTATCGTCGCATTTTTCGACAAAACTCCATAGTTCTTTATTCTTGTTGCAGTTCATTTTAAAATAATCAATTAGTCGGATGGTAGTAGGGAACATTTTCCCTTTATTATTGGAGTCGTCAGGTTCAGACAATTTTCGCTGAATCTCGATAAAGGCAAAGCTGGCGAAAGCCAGCGGCGCAAAGCTACAGGGGCTAAGGCGTTCGATCGGCACAGGCCGAAAGAATGCTACGCCAGCCAGCTACCGAAAGAGACAGGGGAACTTGTTACGTGGATTCATCTTAGACGTAACCCTCCTTTCGGTACGAAAGGCAGGGTTATTTTTATTCAGACGGAGGTGAACTTCAGCGATCATGGAGCTGTACAATCGCGAAAACGGTGTCAAAATCGCCGGGCGCGTCATAGTCGCATCGTCCTTCTTTCGAAGGTTCCGGGGATTGATGCTGACGCGCGAGCTGCCGCAAGAGAGTGCGCTTCATATACGACCCTGCCGATCGGTGCACACTTACTTTATGTATTATCCGATTGACGTTCTTTATTTGGACGAGTCCGGCGTAATAGTCGGAATCGAAGAGAACATGCAGCCGGGACGCATCGGCGCGATAGTGCCGAATACCCGCTCGGTGGTAGAGCTGCCGGCGGGACGCATTCGGGCAACGGAAACCCGGATCGGACAAGCGGTAACGTTTGTCGAACAACAGACTACATAACAAAGGAGATTGGTTAATTATGTTGAGCAAATTCAAAGATTTGGTACGTGACGAGCAAGGTCAAGGTTTGACGGAGTACGGTTTGGTTCTCGGCGTCATCGCGATTGCGGTTATCGGTGTCATTGCGTTATTGCGCGATGAGATTGTAAATCTCTATGAGGAAGCGGTAACAGACATTCAAAATCGCGACGATGCGGAACATCAAATTGTAAATGGTGGATAACAATACCAGCCATTCATTATTTTAAGAACAAAACCAACAAGGGCCGGTGCTTGTATGCATAGGCCCTTGTTCTCCCTTGAGGAGGGGTGACACCTGTGTGGGAGGATATATTGCTTTGTGTCATTACTGCCATATGCGTAGCCACAGACTTACATAACCGAAAGATTTATAATGCCGTTGTATTTCCCGGATTGCTGATAGCTTTCATCGGACACGGATTTGTAAGCGGTTGGGGAGGATTAGGATACTCTCTTGCAGGTTTATTTGCCGGATTGGGAATCCTCTTAATTCCTTACCTGATGGGTGGAATAGGCGCCGGAGACGTGAAGATGCTCGCATTGGTCGGGGCGTTAAAAGGCCCCGCTTTCGTCGCGGTTGCATCGGTGTATATGGGGCTCATCGGAGGATTAATGGGTATTGTCTTTCTTATTTTTCGAAAAAGCACAAGAGAGTTTTTCATAGGGGCAATATATGCGTTATGCGCAAGGATGCGCGGAGTTCGCATGCCTTGGCCCGTTCAAGAAAAGTCGTTGGCAGCAATGCTGCCGTATGGTGTGGCGATCGGCGGCGGCGCGGTAGCGACATTAATTGCAAGGGGAGCTTTGCCATTATGATCCGCAAATTCCGGAAAGATCAACGTGGCCAATCGCTGACCGAATTTGCCCTCATTGTGCCCTTATTGCTGCTGCTTGTTTCCGGCATCATTGATTTCGGACGTTTCTGCTATGGATATTTAGAGCTGCAAATGGCCGCGCAGGAAACGGTTCGGCTTGGCGGATTAGGGAGATCGGACAGCGAAATGGAGTCGTTCGCCAGGGATTATTTGAATATATCGGATCCGGCCAAGTTAACGATCACCATAAGTCCGCCCGATTCGCAGAGAGATTCGGGAGATTACGTTACGGTAACTCTGCAGACCCCGTATCAATTTGTAACGCCGCTGGCGAACGATCTGCTTACAAGCGTCAGCGGAATTAGCGCGTATTCGACGATTCGAGTGGAATGAGGTGACAGGATGAAACGGCTCCGACTCATTAAAGAACAGCGCGGCAACGTCTTAGCGCTCGTATCGATTTCGATTGCCGTGTTATTGGGGTTATCCGGACTTGTCATTGACGGCGGCACCATGTATGTAACAAGGGCCCAGCTCCAGAAAACAGCGAATGCCGCAGCTCTCTCAGGGGCGCAAGAATTGCTGAACTCGGAAACAGCCGTAAAAGAGGTAGTTCATAATATACTCATGAGCCATGATGAGAACGAAAGTATGGATATATTGGATATTCACATGAGAGACCGGGTGACCGTCGGTTTAACGCGTGAGATTAGGTTAGGCTTTGGAGGGTTGTTCGGGCTTCCGAGTACCCCGGTTTCAGTTAAGGCCACTGCGGAATTGGGCGTAATGGGCGAAGCCGTCGGTGTTGCGCCAGTGGGCATCGATGAAAGAATGCTTCCCCTCGCATTCGATCAAGAGTATACGTTGAAGGTAGGACCCGGTGATTCGGACACAGGGTATTTCGGCATATTGGCTTTAGACGATCAGAAGGCACAAACGTATGGATACAATTTAATGTACGGTTTTCAAAAACCTATTAGTATTGGTGACGAAATAAACGTTCGAGACGGCAATGTAGCCGGGGAGACGCGCGAAGGCGTCAATTATAGAATCCAAAACTGCCCGGATCCTTCGGCTCGCGACTGTAAACGAATACTTCTTATACCGGTTTATAAACCTCTTACTTATTCCGGATCAAAACATATTGATACAGTTGAAGTGCTTGACTTTGCCTTCTTCTATATTTCCAAACCGATGGCGCATAACGATGACTCGGTTAAAGGCAGATTCATAGAGTACGCCGGTACCGGAATCATTAAACCGGGTCCGTCGGGCGGCACCGGCGCATTCGCCATCAGACTGACTGAATAAGGGAGCATACTTACATATGAGAACGAAAGTGGTGCTGGCGCTCGCGATTGTCATGGGCGCCGTAACGACAGTGCTGTTTTATCAGTACATGAGCAAATATCAGCAAGAATCGGCCGTGACTGAAGCTTTCGTTGAAGTCGTGACGGCGAAAGAGACGATCGCGAAGAACGAACGAATCGTCCGTTCCAAGCTTGCGATAGCCCGCGTGCCTGAATTGGGCGTTCACGCCAACGCCGTTCGAGACATGTCGATGGCGGAGGGGAAGCTGGCGGACTCGGACATTGCGGCAGGCGAGGTAATTGTTTCCCATCGCCTTACCGACGCGAAAGAAGAAGCTCTCTTCGTGTCCCGCAAAATTAAAGAAGGGCACAGAGCCGTCTCCATCGGGGTAAACATTGTTCAGACGGTAGCGAATTTAATCGAGCCTGAAGATTATGTGGATGTGGTTGTCAGCAAAAAGGTTGCCGGGAGCGAGCAAATGGACACCGAGCTGCTATTCGAGAAGGTGCGGGTATTAGCGATAGGAAGACGGATGATCGAAAGCGATATGGAAACGCAATATGTAGAATACAGCAACGTTACTCTCGAGCTTGACCGGAATCAGTCGGTAAAGCTCGTGGACGCATACGTGAACGGCACGCTCCATCTTACGCTTCATACCCGTGTAAACAATGGACAACCGGCTGCGGATTCACAGAAAACGAAGTAAGAAAAACTTCAATCGAAGTAATTTCAGATTTACAGTTTGATGAAAGGAGAGTCGGAACGAATGAGCGAAGGAGAAACGGCAAAAAGCAAAGGATTCCGCGGCGAGATGATCGCGGTAATCAGCGCCAAAGGCGGCGTCGGGCGTACGGTTGTGACAACCAATTTGTCTGTGGCGCTTTCGAAAAAGAATGTTAAAGTCGGCGTTATTGACGGGAGCTTCCAGTTCGGAGATATTTGCCTCGCTCTTGATCTACACCCCACGTTCAGCATCAAAGACGTCGTAGAATCCATCGATGAGCTGGATTCATTCGGTTTGTCCGGATTCCTCATGCATCATCCCAGCGGCGTCAAAGTGTTGGCCGCTCCCGACCGGCCGGAATATGCCGATCTTGTCACACCGGAAGTCATTTCCAAAGCGTGCGATCTCATGCTGTCGCAGCACGATTATGTCATCGTCGATACCGGTGTCGGGCTTCATGAAAAAAATTTGCATATCGTTGAAAAAGCGGACCAAATCTTCTTGCTGACCAATTTGGAAATGGCGACGATGAAGAACACCAAGCTTATGTTGGATACGTTGGAGCTTCTCGGATTCCAGAGCAAAGTGCAGGTTGTCGTCAACCGGTCCAATATGGAAAGCGTTATTCAAGCATCCGATGTTCCCGATATTCTGGGCGTTGAGATAGGCTTGTATATTCCGAATCAATTTCAGATCGTCTCCCAGTCGCTTAATGTCGGGATTCCGTTTGTTGTGAACGAAGGGAAGTCGGACGTAGCGAAGGCGGTTTTCAAAATAGCCGAGCATTTGATTTCACGAAGGGAAATCACGTTCTTTAAGCCGAAGACGCCGAACTTTCTGCAAACTCTATTTTCCAAACCGAAAGTGCTCTAATCGACAGGGGGTGACCGGATGAGTTTATTGGATCGAATTCAAGCGAAACGGCCTGAAATCACGGAACAACAGAAGGAAGACGCCGTTACTGCGGATGGGCAGCGAACGCCGAAGAAAGATCTGATGGCTTCGTTTCGAGAATTGAAAAGGCCGGATTCGCCGGCAAAACCGAAAGAACAAGCGCCGCGCATTACGAAGCATCAAGAGTTAAAAAACCGGCTGCATAAACAGATTCTGGATGAGATGCAGAACGCTCCGGTAGAGGAGATTATTCCGAAGCTCGATTCCATGGCGATCGAAATCATTAAAGAAGACGAGACGTTCCGCGGAGCGATTGACCGGAAGAAAGTAGTCGAGGAGATCGTCAACGATTTGACGGGCTTCGGTCCGATAAATCCTTTGCTGTTGGATCCTGAAGTGAGCGAAGTGATGGTCAACGGACCGAATCAGGTTTACGTCGAACGCGCCGGCAAGGTTGAACTTTCCGGTGTGCAGTTTCGGGATAACGATCATGTGATGGCGGTTGTCGACCGTATTGTGGCTCCAATCGGAAGACGAATTGACGAATCGAGCCCGATGGTCGATGCCCGGTTGCCGGACGGCTCGCGTGTGAATGTTATCATTCCGCCGCTTGCGCTTAACGGCCCGACGATCACCATAAGGAAATTTTCTCAAGACCCTTATACGATAGAAGACCTCATTCGATTCGGTACGCTTACCGAGGAGATGGCGACGTTCCTTGAAGCCTGTGTAAAGGCGCGGCTAAACATCTTTGTCAGCGGCGGAACCGGCTCGGGAAAAACGACGACGTTAAACGTACTTTCCAGCTGCATTCCAAGCGACGAACGTATCGTTACTATTGAGGATGCCGCGGAGTTAAAGCTATGGCAGGAGCATGTCGTCTCGCTTGAATCGAGACCTCCGAATATTGAAGGTAAAGGCGCAATCACGATTCGCGATCTGGTTAGGAACTCTTTGCGGATGCGCCCGGAAAGAGTCGTCATCGGGGAGGTGCGCGGAGGAGAGGCGCTGGACATGCTGCAAGCGATGAATACGGGTCATGACGGGTCGCTCGCGACAGGCCACTCGAACTCCCCGCGCGACATGATTTCCCGATTGGAGACGATGGTTCTTATGGCGGGAATCGAATTGCCGGTGAAGGCGATTCGGGAGCAAATCGCAGGCGCGCTCGATCTCATTATCCATCAGTCCCGCTTGAAAGACGGTACTCGCAAGATAACACACATTACGGAAGTTCAAGGGCTTGAAGGCGATACGGTCGTTTTGCAAGATATATTCGTATTTCAACAACAGGGAGTGGACATCTCAGGGAAAATCATCGGGCGGTTGGTGCCCACCGGCGTGCGGCCGAAATTTTACGAACGGTTGGAAACATCGGGGATTTATATTCCGACATCGGTGTTCATCGACCGGGAGGAGTGGGCCGGATGATATACTTGATGGTCCTCTTTTTCGCTTTAACCGTGTTTCTCCTCTCTTATTATTTATTCTCTCGCGTTCTGTTATCAGACCGCAGACTGCAAAAGCGGATGAAAAGATACCTGCAGCTGGACGCCGACGGGAAGCGGCCGATCGAGCGGCGTAAATTCGATTTGTTTGTCCAAATACAAAGCTCCAAAAGAGCCGTTAAAGAAAAGGTACTTACCAAGAAAAACAACGCGAAGCTGGAAGATGCGCTAACCCGCGCAGGAATCGCTCTCAAACCGGAAGAATTCGTAATGTACCAGTGGATCATCATGGCACTGGCGGCGGGAATCGGGTATGTTGTGACATCGCAATGGTTATTTATCTTCGCGGGACTGGCGGCAGGTTGGTTCGGACCACGATGGTGGCTTCGGCGAAAGCAGGCGAGCCGGTTGAAGGATTTTAACGACGGGCTGCCCGATATGATAACGACGCTCATCAGCTCTCTGCGTGCAGGCTTTAGCTTTGCTCAGTCGTTGACGACCGTCGTTGACGAAGCGGAAGAACCGATCAAGTCGGAAATCGATATCGTGCTTAAGGAAATGCAGTACGGGGCTACGATGGAAGCGGCGCTGCACTCGTTGAAAGAGCGGATGCCAAGCGAAGACTTGGAGTTGATGATTCAAGCGATATTGATTCAGAAGCAAGTCGGGGGCAATTTGGCGACTATTATGGAAACGATCGTGAGCACCATCAGGGACCGGAATAAAATTCAGCGTCATCTTCGGACGCTTACGGCACAAGGACGATTGTCAGGCCTGGTGATCGGATTGCTTCCGCTCGGCATCTCCATAATAATTTATTTTATGGAGCCGAAGCATATCATGACGCTGTTTCAGCACCCGGTAGGCATCGCCATGGTTGTCGCGGGAATTATTTCGGGTACGATCGGGTTCCTGCTTATTAGGAAAGTAACGACGATCGAGGTGTAATGCGATGTTTATGTTATATGCTGCGTTTTTTATCACGATAACGTTAGCCGTTTATGCGGTTTATGCGATTCCTAATGAGCGTAAACAACGGGTGAAGAACCGTCTTGCCCACATTATGGGCGACGGCAAGGGGACGGCAAGCAATGAGGCAGCAGCTGCAACTGGTGCCGCAGAGGAAAAGCCGGCGCTGATAAAGAGGATGCTGGGGGCGGTCTTCACTCGCTTTCGCCGCCGTTTTCGTCAACGGATCGACGAGCGTAAACAGGAGAAAATCGATCTTCTCATTTTGCAGGCAGGGAGACCTCACGGAATGTCGGTTGTGGAATTCCGTCTCGTACAGATGGCTTTACTCGCCGCTTGTCCGGCAATCGGCATACTGTACAGCGTATTCTTATTGCGTCTAAGTTTAGGCGTCACGATCCTTATTGTGTTTGGCGCGGTTATTGCGGCGTGGAGACTGCCTTATGTTTATTTGTCAGGGAAGATTAAGAAGCGGGGCCGCAAAGCGATTCGCGAGCTGCCGGACGCTCTCGACTTGCTGACCGTAAGCTTGGAGGCAGGCCTCGGGTTCGATTCGGCGCTCGGAAAACTCGCATCTAAGAAAGAAGGAGTTTTGACAACGGAATTCCATAGATGCTTGGAAGAAATACGGCTCGGCCGAACGCGCCGGGAAGCTCTGATCGGCGTTCGCGACCGCGTTCCGATTGACGAAATGCGGTCGCTGGTAGGAAGTATATTGCAAGCGGAAAAACTGGGTGTCGGAATGGTGCAGGTGCTGCGGGTCCAATCCTCTGAAATGAGAGACCGGCGGAAGCAGCGCGCCGAAGAGCAAGCGATGAAGGCGCCGATTAAGATGCTGTTCCCTCTCGTCATCTTTGTGTTTCCGTGTCTCTTTATCGTTCTGCTCGGACCGATACTTATCCAGTTCGTAGAAACGTTCAGCGGGAGCTAGATTCCATACAGCGATCCCGGGGCAGGGAGTCCCCGGGATTAACGCGTCAGCTCATTCTGGAAGCCTGCAGCTGCTCGTCTTTCTCCGCGCATTCCGCGGAGCAGTAACCGCCGTGCTCTTCTTCGCACTTATCGCACACAATATGGTGGTTATGGCAGAAATCGTACGTGCAGTTGATGTATTTCTCGGACGGTGTGCCGCAATGAAGACACTTGCCGACCACCGTCGCTTCCTCGGTATAATTAACGGGAACAACGATTCTCTCGTCGAACACATACATTTTGCCGTCAAATAAACGACCCTTCACTTCAGGATCTTTGCTGTATGTCGCGATGCCTCCGTCCAGCTGGGCAACGTCTTTAAACCCTTCTCTCAGCAGGAAACCGGAGAGCTTCTCGCAGCGTATGCCGCCGGTGCAATAAGTAAGTATCTTCTTATCCTTGTGCTGGCTCAGGTTTTCACGGATCCATTCCGGGAATTCTCGGAACGATTCGACCTCGGGACGAATCGCGTTGCGGAAGTGTCCCACGTCATACTCGTAATCGTTGCGTCCGTCCAATACGATCACATCTTCCTGCTGCAGCGCCTCGTAAAATTCCCTCGGTTTCAAGCGCTTGCCGGTCAACTCATTCGGATTAATGTCATCTTCCAACCGGAACGTGACAAGCTCCGACCGCGGGCGTACGAACATTTTCTTAAATGCGTGCTCTTCGGCCTCGTCAATCTTAAACACCATATCGCTGAACATGGGATTCGCGTGCATCGTGTTCATGTAATTTTCGGTTTGTTCCACCGTTCCCGATACCGTTCCGTTAATTCCTTCGTGAGCGACGAGGATTCGCCCTTTCAATCCGAGTTCCTTACAGAAGGCAAGGTGTTCCTTCGCGAACTCCTCGTGATTCTCGATAGGCACGTACTTATAGTAAAGTAGAATTCGATAAGGTTTGGTCGTTGTCGCAGTCATTTCTCGGTCACCTTTATTGGAAAAAATGTAGTACCATTATCTTAACATAACGCGCATGAAAACTCATAATTGCAGCCGCAGGCCGGAACAAACAAAAAAGCCGCCCGTTCTCCAAGAACGCAGGCAGCTTTGTTGTTTTACTTAATATTGCGGACGATCGACACTTCCACGCGGCGGTTTTTCGACCGGCCTTCCGCGGTGTCGTTTGTGGCAACAGGCTTATACTCCCCGTACCCGACGCTGCTAAAGCGCTCCGGACCTACGTTCTTGTTTTCCAATATAACCGCAAGCAGGTTTAAGGCGCGTTCCGTGCTAAGGTGGAAGTTGGACGGGAATTGCGACGTGTTGATCGGCACGTTATCGGTATGGCCTGCAACAACGACTTCGTAATTCGTGTATTGCTCCAACAATTTCGAGATCGATACGGCAAGCTCGCGTGATTCCGGCTTTAACGCGGCGCTTCCGGATGCGAATAAAGTGTTGTCGCTGATTGTGATCTTCAACTGTTGATTGTCCAGACGTGTTTCCAATTGATTCGTCAACCCGTTGTCGTCGATAAATTGATCGATCTTCTTCTTAAGCTCAAGCAGCTCTTGCGTTTCTTTCGTCCGCTGCTTCTCCAGCTCGGCCTGTTCGATATCGGATTCCGACTTGTCTTTCGTGTCGATTCCCACATTTATATCTGATGGAACCGGCGAGGCATTGTCGAAGAAGCTTTTCCCGCCGCTGAGAGCGGACATGAACGACTTCCTGATTTCTTCAAACTTCTTCTGGTCGATCTGACTGGAGGCGAACAGTACGATAAAGAGCGCCAGCAAGAGCGTCAGCAAATCCGCGTACGGTATCAGCCATGTTTCGTCCATGTGTTCTTCATGGTCATGCTGTTTGTGCTGCTTTCTGCGCACCGGCGGCTTCCCCTTTCTGTTCCGCCAATCTCTCGGTCGGAGTTAAGTAAACGGAGAGCTTCTGGTGAATCGCAATGGTGGAGACGCCCGATTGGATGGAGAGTAGACCTTCCACCATCATCGTCCTTAGCAAAATTTCTTGTTTGGACAGCCGCTTCAATTTGTTTGCAATCGGATGCCAAAGAACGTATCCGGAGAAAATTCCGAGCAGCGTCGCGATAAACGCGGCGGCGATGGAGTGGCCGAGCTTCTCGATGTCGGTCAAGTTGCCGAGAGCGGCTATGAGGCCGATAACGGCGCCAAGCACCCCAAGCGTAGGAGCGTATGTGCCGGCTTGGGAAAATATGAGGGCGCCGGTCTTATGCCGTTCTTCCGTTGCGCTCAGCTCTTCCATAAGAACGTCATGCACGAAATCCTGGTCGTTGCCGTCAATAATCATGCGCATGCCGTTGCGGAGAAACATATCTTCGATTTCATCCACTTTGCTTTCTAAAGCAAGCAATCCTTCACGCCGCGTAATGGTTGCCCATTCCATAAACATGCTGATAATTTGCGATTTCTGCGGAAGCTTCTGGCCTACGACGGCGATCTTCAGCAGCTTGGGGAATCTTCCGATTTCCGACATCGGAAATCCGATAAACAGCGATGCGGCGGTGCCCACGAATATGATCATATAAGCGGCAGGGTTGTTAACCAGGTTTATCAAATCGGCGCCTTTCATCACCATACCGACGCAAACCGACAATACACCGAGCACCAAGCCGATTATCGTTGATTTTTCCATTAAAGCACTCTCCTCATCCTACTGTAAGCACTAGTCTATTAGTCTATATCGGCACGCGGGGCGTTTCATTGTAGTACATTTTCAAAGAAAAACTTCCTGATCCCGGTATTTAAGCTTAAAATAATAAGAGCGCGAAAAGACGGCATTCACGTGCCGGGGAGGGTGTTTTCATGAGCAATATAAAGAAACTGACGGAAGACGAGATCGTTGGCAAAATGTCCGCGTTATCGGAAACGAAGTGGGAGCGAAAAGACGGCAAGTGGCTGGAGAAGAAGTACCGGTTCTCCTCGTTCCCGGATGCTCTCCGGTTCGTTAACAGAATCGGCGAAGAAGCCGAGCGCGCGGTTCACCATCCGTTCATCTCGATCGATTACAAATTGGTTACGCTGCGGTTGACGACTTGGCACGCGGGCGGCTTGACCGCGCTTGACTTCGCTGCGGCCGCAGCTTACGACTCAATCTACGATTCGTTCCAAACCATGCAATAAGTGAGTACCGGTCCGCGGCTCGTCGGCAATTCGTATGTATCGGCAATCGTAAAGCCGGCCCGCTCGTAAGCGGCGACCGCCCGCCGGTTGTCCGCGGCCACTTCAAGATCGACCGCCCAGCCGGGAAACAGCCGAAGCGCATATGATGCCGCGGCTTTCGCGAACGCCGCGCCGATTCCGCGCCCCTGTCCGCATAAGTCGGGGCGCAGACCTAAACCGAGCCGTATGGTGCCGGCCCGGCCGTCTTCCGCAAGCGGAAACCATTGCGCGAAGCCGCACAGCTCGTCCGCGATCATGGCGCTACGGTATTGTTCGGCCCTAATATGAGGGTCCGCCAGTTCTTTGCCGAGCCGGACGAGCTCCTCCCACGGTTCCCAGTTGTACCGGTCGTATGGCGGCTCGTACCTCCATGCGCAGATGGCCTGCGCGTGGGCTTCCGTCATCGGCACGAAGTCGAACCGGATTTGTTCGCGTTCCGCATTCATCGGCTGCACGTTCCTTTTTTCACAGGATCGGGGGCTTATACGCACACACATGATTATACATTATCGCCCGCTCTTCTCACATGAGCGTCGTTCTGGTATGCTTAAGTTACTTTTTGTTGGAAAAGCGGGAATGGAAAGGATGGACGTCAATGCGTCATATCATTAATCCGGAACGTTTATATTCGCGCCTGAAAGACGGGGACGGCATCGTCATCGATTGCCGGTTCGCGCTTGGAGTTCCTCAATCGGGAAGAGACGCGTATATCCAAGAACACATTCCCGGCGCTTTTTATCTTGATTTGGAACAGGACCTGTCCTCGCCCAAACGCGCCGACGGCCAAGGCGGACGCCATCCGCTGCCCGATGTGGCGGAGTTGGCCGCAAAGCTGACCCGGTTGGGCGTCACCGAAGGAAAGGCCGTAATCGGATACGACGATCAAGGCGGCGCCATGGCTTCGCGGCTTTGGTGGCTGCTTACATATATGGGGCATGATGAAGCTTACGTGCTGAACGGCGGTTTGGCCGCATGGAAGGCGGCGGGATACCCGGTGACTGCGGAGCTGCCGGGAGAACCTGCCGATGCCGGACAATTCGTGCCTCGTCTTCGGCCGGAGCTGCTCGTTACGGCTGAGGATATCAAGAATCGGAAGGATCGCATCGCATCGGGGCAAACGGTGCTTCTTGACTCGCGCGAAGAGGCAAGATTCCGCGGAACGGTCGAGCCGCTCGACAAGAAAGCGGGACACATTCCCGGTGCGCGGCATTCGTTCTGGAAGGCGAACCTCGATCCGGAGGGCCGTTTCCGCCCGCTGAAGGCGCAGCTGGAACGGTTCGAGCCGCTCCAAGGGGCGGAGGAAATTATCGTGTATTGCGGTTCGGGCGTAACGGCGTGCCCGAACGTGCTCATGCTGCGCGAAGCGGGATTCAGGAACGTGAAGCTGTACGCGGGAAGCTGGAGCGATTGGATTTCGAACGACGGGAACCCGATTGCGGCGGCGGGGGACGAGTAAGAGCGAGAAGCCGTGTCGGACGCGGGTTTGGGGGCTGTGACAGTTTGTCGATAGACAAGCTGTTACAGCCCTCTTTGGGTTGCTCTGCTGCTGCGCAGCGAACGATTCCAAGAATAATTTAAATAAACACTTGAACGTGACGTGACGTAATCTTTTATACTGTGGTTACCGGTAGAAAGCTGGCGCAAAAAAAAGGGGATGATCATGAAGCAGAGGTGAAATCAGCGTAATAATGCGAAGATACTTCATATCAATTCGCCAAATCGTATCGTTGAAAGCCGTTACGTTAAAATCGGAGGCATCGACCAGTGGGTAACGATACGAGGAGAGGATCATAATAATCCCGTTTTACTGCTTATCCATGGCGGACCTGCTTCCACGTACTCCGTTTTCAGCCCGTTGTTACGTTCTTGGGAGAAACATTTTACAATCGTTCAATGGGATCAGCGAGGTGCGGGCAAGACGTACGCCAGGAACGGAAAGGAAGGAAGCGGAGCCATCACCTTCAACCGCCTCGTTCAAGACGGGGTAGAACTAGCGGAATACCTATGCAGCAAACTCCATCAAAAAGTTGTTCTCGTCGGCAGTTCCGTAGGCAGCCTGACCGGAATAATGATGGCGAAACAGCGTCCAGACCTTTTTCATGCCTATGTAGGTACAGACCAGAATGCTCCGGATCCTCGGCATCTTACGTACGGTTTGACGATGGACGCTTTCCGCGCTGCCGGCAATTCAAAAGCAGTTCGATTAGTTGAGAAAATGGGGCCGGATCCATCCCGATGGAACCGCAATGATTTCGAAAAGAGAAATCAATTTATGGTAAAGGCAATTAGGGATGTGCCTAACATGATTATGGACCTCTTCTTGCCGTCTATGCTCTCATCCCCGGAACACAAAATGAGCGATATCATAGACATCTTCAAAGGGATGAGTTTCTCTCTCGATCACTTGTTTGGCGAATTAATGAATTTTGACTTCGACAAGGTTGGATATCACTTTGAACTGCCCTTCTTTGTTTTTCACGGCGATAGAGATATCATAACGCCAACTGTAACGGCTAAAGAATATTACGATAAGATTGAAGCTCCATACAAAGAATTTGTACTGATTCGGAATGCCGGCCACCTTGCGTGTTTTGCCCGGTCCGAACAATTCCTGGAAGAACTCATCAAGCGGGTACGCCCGCTAACGGCGGATGCGGCAAACCTGTCGCATAAGCGATAAATTCGGAAAATTCATGATACAATGAGGGATAACATCTTCAAAGAATCGGGGATTGAAGCTCATTGTCACCATTAAACAAACAACAGCTGGATCAGCTCCGCGACGAACGAAAAGAGCAAATTAAGCAAGCGGCGCTCAAAATATTCGCCCGTCGCGGATATGCAGGAACGAAAACGAGCATGATCGCTGCGGAAGCGGGAATCAGTGAAGGATTAATATTCCGCTACTTTAAATCCAAAGACGAACTTTTCACCACACTTGTTCAGGAATTAATTGAAGAAGCGACGAAAGAAACCGAGAACATTCAATACTTGCCTGGATCGCCCTATGAACAAATCAAAGCATTGACCGAAAGAATGCTTGACGAGAACAACAAGTATGCTTTCATGTTCATTCTAAGAGCACGCAAGGCGGAAGTAATCCCTGAGAAGGCAGCGCGAATTCTTGAACAAAATCCTGTCGACGGATTACTTAATCGGCTGGTTCCGGTTTTTATCAAAGGTCAGCAAGCTGGAGAATTCTCCGCGGGGGACCCTCTGAAGCTGTTGTCCTGGTACATATATACCGTCAATTCCCTCATTATGGAGGAAGCTTGGCAGGAAGAGCACGGGCTGCCGAATGTGGATTTCTTAATGCGCGTTTTGACAAATTAACTTAGACTTTTAAGTTCATCCAATCTTTCGATTTCCTCCTGCACACCTTCAAGGTCTTGATCAGGCAGCAAATTATCCGCTTCTTTAATAAAAGCTTTCGCGAGATTTATCTCGTCCATTGAGGCGGCGATATCGGCACGTAATACAAAAGCTTTAAAGCGAAGAATTGCCGATACTTCTTCGCCGGCAGCTTTCGAAAGAACAAGATCCAGCACCTTGGCTGCGGCTGCGGGTTCGTCTTTCGCATACGCCAACCGGTAGGCAGTTTCGAACGCATTTGCAAACCTTGACCGGTGCTCGGGATTTGTATAGGCGTGCTTTTGCCCAACCAACAAGCGATTTCCGGCAGGATCGACGAGGTTAAACCTGCGGTCTTCCGTTAAGTTGTTGGGTTTGGTTATTTTCGGGAATCCCTGGGAGGGAATCTTTTGATATGTCGTTTTCAAATTTTCGCAAAATTCCCTGAACACGGCATCCACATCTGGAACGTTAATGTAGCACATGCTGTAAGAGTTGGATGGTTCCAATTGCTTAAGTACAAAAAAATGCAGTTCCGCAATACGATGACGGACGCAAGCGTATAAGTTCGGTTTGGCTTGCCGATAAGTTACTTCAAAACCTAATGCTTGATAGAAATCCAACTGTTCGTCAATGGATCTGCAAGGGAAAATAGGAATTGCCGTCCCGATCCGATTTGTTGGCAAGTTACCGACCTCCACGTTTAAAGTGACTCTCATTCATTCACTAGTGAATTTAGCTTTCCACCTTATCGTACAACACTAATGCAAATGCTAATGTTTAATGGATCAATCCTCGTATTTAAGATAAATACCCGTCATATGCTTTAATGATAATGTTATAGGTTGCTGCAACAATTTCTCGCCGACCGCTTTACAAGCGAACATTCGTGCGGTATTGTTTGCGCTGTAAGCACCATACAAAATCCATAGCTGAGGTGAGAATTGGTTTATGAAGAAGGTTATTATCTCTCAACTATTATCTTCGATTGCAATGTTGCAAAACGCTGTCAATAACTGTCCTGATGAGCTTTGGGACAATGAAGAGCACGAGAATAAATACTGGCACATTGTGTATCATGCATTATATTTTACTGATCTTTATTTAAGCCCTTCTATGGACCGGTTCAAGAGCTGGGATAAAGCAAGAAACGAGTATCAATTCTTGGGGCCGGTTCCTTGGCCGCCGCACTATACTCCGAAAATCGAACAAAGCTATTCGAGAGCTGAACTTAATGAATATATAGAGAAGATAAAAGCGGAGTCGGTCAGCCGAATCGATCAAGATGATTTGAACGCAAATTCCGGATTTGACTGGCTGCCGTTTAACAGAATGGAATTGCATCTGTATTCAATCAGACATCTTCAGCATCATACCGGACAACTAGTAGAAAGATTAAAGGATAACGGTGTTAGCGGTACCCGTTGGGTTGTGGCAGTGAACCGGGATGCGGTTTGATGCCGGTAAGGGGTTAGAAACTCCGCTTCTGTACAATTGCCCGTCTTCAAGTTTATCTCATTGCATATCCAATTGTGGCATGAGATTATTTTGATGACATTCCGTTCGCGAGTTGGCAACTTGAAGGAGAGGAGACGCATGTATGGAACAAACACCGGTGAAACTTGGAGAAGGCGGCCGCATTCTCATTCCATCCTAATATAGAAGGGATGAGAATGAATATTGACCAAGAAGAATAAGTACATACGCATCCTTATATTTCTTCTCTGTTTCATATCGATAGTTGGCACAATGTATTATTTTCGCCCATTAAATGCAAATAACGTATTTCTTGAATTGGAAAATGTAGAAAGAATAGTTTTCAGTGTGAGATTTGATGAAAAGAAAGATATTGAGTTTGTAAATGCTGAAATTAAAGGAAAAGAAGTGGAATATTTTATAAATTTATTAGAGATGACCAAGTACCGAAGGGTTTTTGGTGAGACGAACATTCAAAGTCAAGCAGACGCATATGATATTGTAATAGTTCATAATTCGAACAATTATTCAATTGTTATAAATGATAGTGGATATGTAGTCGTAGATGTTAGGAACAGTAAGAAAAAATATAAAATCTTAAGTTCAAAAAACGACACTTTGTTAAAGTTAATTGACGAGATGATAATGCCGAAATAGCGATTTTCCTCGCTATCGGCCTTATTTATTGTTCATCTCCGTTGACAGTTTCTCCGCCATCTACCGGCACCACCAGCTCACGCAATATTCGATCATGCGCTTCTAATGCCTCAATGCCCCGGTATTAACAGCCGATCGTGTCTGGATGCAGACTGATTTCGGAGTCGAAATCATTCCCATTTGATAGGAGGCGACAACATGTCGGAACGTTGCACGGAGTGCGGTGCGGTGCTCCCTGAAGGAAGAACATGCCAATCGCTCTTTGATGAATTTCTTGCACTTGAATTTTCCAATCCTGGTTACGGTCAGGTTCACTTCCTCACTGTTGCATGTTTCATGACCCAGCATGGGCGCTATAGCGACGAAGCGCTTGTTTGGGTGCGAGCGAAGCTGCGAACTTACCTTGAGAACGACCTCACAGGCACGGAACTTCGCCAAATTGCCGCTGAAGAAATAGCCGCTGCCGATCGCAAATGGAATCCCAGAAGACCGGCAGATGCGCCGCCGCTCCCCAAAGTGGCTTGGTCCATGACCATATCCGATGTGGCTCAGCAAATGCAGGATGCTGAAACATACTGCCTGTTGGTGAAGCAATGGGGCCGCGTCACGCTGGAAGAAATGGGAGCTATGCTGTATACGTAGAACAGCCCGAGATGTACCTTTTTGAGGTGTCCGGCCTCTGCACTGTTGATTGAAGATGCGGCGAAGTTGATCGGATTTCTGGCCAGTGACGATTCACAGTGGATAACCGGCCAAATCATTCATTCAACCGGAGGCTTCTAGGATTAGCTGGTCTGTACAATTGATATTGTCTTACTGTAACATGCCGAAAGCCACCTGACACAGGTGGCTTTCGTAATATAATCTTTGATTTCGTTCGAGCGGTTTACTGCCTATTCAGCAAGAGGTGCGGTTTCTTCTTGTACCGCATTCTCCTGTGCTTCTTCGGCTGCAAGCTCCGCCTCTTCGGTAGCTGACGCAACAGGATCGGCGGGATTGGTAACCGTAACTACAACCGGAGCAGGCGCTTTTTCTTTCGCAGCAGCCGCTTCCTTGGCGGATTCAACTACTTTCGGAGCTTCCGTTGCAAATTTCGCATACGCTTCGGATCCGAGTATACGCCGCGCCGTTACGTAGCGTTTCGTGTAATAAGAGTCGCTCATGCTGCTGATGCGGACTCCATGCTTGCTGGAAGAATGCGCAATTTCATCGTTACCCATGTAGATGCCAACGTGGGAAATTCCGCTGCCGCTTGTATTAAAAAATACAAGATCGCCGGGTCGTAACTCGTCTCGTCCGACTTTAACGCCCATCTTCGCTTGAGCTTTCGATTGATGAGGGAGATCAACTCCCAGCTTCTTGAAGATGTACGAAGTGAAACCGGAACAATCAAATCCGTCCGTCGTGGTTCCGCCCCAACGGTAGTCTACGCCGATTACGCTGTCCACAGTGCGTTCAAGCGTCGTTGCGGCCATAGCCGTGCCGGCCATCGAACCAAAAGCGATTCCCGCCGCAAGCAGAGCAATGCTGGCTTTCTTCAATTGTCGAACTCCTTCCGACGCCGACGAGGTTAGCTTAAGGGTTCGGTCGAAGGTTCCCTATGATCCCTCTGATGCGAGATCAATTCACCCAAAATTGGTTCCCCCGTAATCCGGCTTTGCACGTCCGGATGTTTAGGCGCGTATTTTTTTCCGCTGAATACAATTCGACGCGTTTCGGCGAAATCCTCCTATTTTAGCAACTTATTCTGACATGGTTTTTAAAGCTGCGACAAAAAAGAGGCGGGTTATTGTCGTTCGGGTAAAATTGTTCGGAGATTTACTCGATCGAACATGTTACGGAGGGATACCGGTTGAGCGGGGAAAAAAGAAAAAGGGAAGAATCGTATTCTCCCCTTAATAAGTATTCTTATTTTTCTCCGGTCATCACTTCGACGCCCAAAATTGATATTGAGAGGCGATTCCCCATAGTTTGAACAGCGCTTTAACCAGCGGGTACGACTGATGGACGAGAACCGCCGCAAAGCCGGCCCACCAAAGAGATGCGGCGGTAGTTATCAGTCCGATCCCTCCGGTGACCGCAAATAGCAAAAGCGCAAGCCCGATAATGGGGAGGCAGTGGCGCAGGAACGTTCCGAGCGAAAGCAAACCGTTGCGTCCCGATACGATACCGAAGCCGACGTACATGAACAACAATTCAAGCAAACCTTGATAGGCAAGCCAACCGATTGCGTAAGGTATGAATCCGAGAGCCGCGGTTTGCCAATCTAATGCACCGGTCACGGATTCGATCGCCTTGGGAATAAGCCATATGAGCGGTGCGAACGTGAGAACCGTCTGCAGCAGGTAGAGAAGAAGGAACGGTTTGGCGTATCGTTTCACTCCTTGGAAGAAAGCGATGCGCGGTTTCGTTTCCGACCGGCGGTGCAATGCCGAGAACAGGCCGCTGTTGATGATGGGCGTCAACGCCATTCGCGTCAGCGCGAAAAACAGGAACGCCCAGACGAAAGGCATGACTGCATCCGTCTTCATCAACTGGAATTGAGATTCGAGCAGAAACAGTCGATTTGCCGCTTCAGGCAGCTCCTCCCCGGGATACCGGTGAAGAAGCGGTTCGACGGTGGATTTTACGTAGTTGAATAAGATAAATCCCCAAATATATTGGTACAAGAACAGAAGAAACAACAGGAACCAGCTTTTGCGGGCGACCGTCCATCCGCTGCGGGCGTAAGACCACATAAGGGTGTCCTCCTCTCTACCAAACGAACGATCCGATGATCGCCTCGATAAATTTTGCCGTGCCGAGATTCCAT
The DNA here is from genome assembly GCF_016482785.1 of Paenibacillus alkalitolerans. GTDB lineage: Bacteria > Bacillota > Bacilli > Paenibacillales > YIM-B00363 > Paenibacillus_AE > Paenibacillus_AE alkalitolerans. Next base: position 208,008 of record NZ_JAEMXM010000008.1, read on the forward strand.
CTTGCTTTCAATTCGTCGCTCACATTCGTCTTCATAAAGTTGTTCATCCGTTTGTGCTCCAGCACCGATGCGTATTCCGGATCGACGGCCACCCAGCGCAGCTTGGATTCGGTCGGGGGCAGCGTGAAGACAACGCTCTTCTGGTCGCCTTTCCATTGTTCGTTTAACGTCGCACCGTCGTCGAACCGGAAGCGGACGGTTACCGGTCCTTGAAGGCCGCTTCGGCTTGAAACAACGACCCGGTACTCATTTCGCTCAACGCCGTCGGTGCGCACTTTCTTCGAAACGATTCTTTCAACGGCGTAATCCACCATTAGGTCGCCGTATACGAATTGGTCGAAAAATTCGGCCCAACTGCGTTTCGTCACGTCTTCCAATGTCTTCTGGAAGTCTCCCGTGGCGGGGTGGCGGAATTTCCAACGGGTGAAATAAGTTCGCATCACTTGTTTCATTTTCTTCTCGCCGATTTCTTTCTCGATAGCCAGCAAGATGAGTTTGCCTCGAATGTATACATTGTCCGCGTAATGGTCGTGGTTCTTGAAGTTCCATGATACGCTTGTCAGCGAGGCCGGGTTCGTCATATAGCTCGCTTCAACCAAGGTGTTCGGGGGGACGCCGTATTCCGCTTCCATCACTTTGTCTTCGGCGTAGGATGTAAATCCTTCGTCGAGCCAAGCCTCCTCGAATTCGTTGCTGGCAACCATGCCGTACCAATATTGATGGCCGATCTCGTGCACGACGACCTTCTCAAGCTCATAGCCGGCATCGGCGGCGTCCGCGGCCCATGCGGTAATCAACGTCGGATACTCCATGCCGCCCGCGCCGTCCGCTCCCTCCGGAGGGACGACCACCGACAGCGTGCTGTACGGGTATTTTCCGTACCATGAGCTGTAGTTCTCAAGCGATTTCTTGATTGCGTACATGTAGCGATCCTTTAATTCGATATGCTTCGGATCGAGATACAGCTTGATTCGGACTCCCGGAACGTTCGGAGCGGAGAACGGTTCCTCGGTATACACGAAGTCGGGGGATCCTGCCCAAGCGAAATCGTGGACGTCGTCGGCATAGAAGTGATAAGTTTTCATTCCGGTCTTCTTGTCAATGGAAGCGGGTTTCGTCGGGAATCCGGTCGCCGCCACGATATACTTCTCCGGAACTTGAATTTTGACATTGAATATGCCGAAATCGGAGTAAAACTCGGAGTTGCCGTGATACTGGTGGGCGTTCCAGCCTTCCGCCGTGCGTCCGCGCCGTCCGGCAGGCTCATATACGGCGACTTTCGGAAACCATTGTCCTGCCATAACGAAATTGCCGGAGTAGCCCATGCGTGCGTAAACTTCCGGAAGCTGCACTTCAAAACCCATCTTCAGCGTCACCGTATCGTTCGGGGATACCGGGCGCGCGAGCCTCACCTTCATGAGCGAGCGGTCGTTTTTGTTTCCGTCGTCAGGCTGCGCATACTGCATCCGATGAGTGAGGTCGAGCCCTTCCGTCGTATGGATGGAGGTGACGTTCATGTATCCGATGCTCTTGTCCGAAGCTTCGTCGTTGCGAAGCTTCCCGCCCGATTCGCGGTTAAATGTACTTTGTTTCGATTCGAACGCGTTCGGGTACAAATGAAAGTATAGCTCCTGCACAGGCTGGCTGCCCGGATTGCGCCACGTTACGGTTTGATTACCCAGCAGCTTCTTGGAGCCGGCATCGAGTCTCACGCCGATATGATATTCAACGACGCGATTGCTTAGGGGTTCCGGCGCCTTCGGTTTCTCCGGAGCGGGCGGCTCCGGCATTGCTTTGAGGGGAGCGGTTTGCGTCGATTTGCCGCTTTTCCCCTGATTGGCCGGTTTCTGCTGATTTCCTTCCCGTTTCGGACCCGCTTCATCCGCTATGACCGCAGCGTCGAAGGCGGAAGGCTCCCGGCCGCCGGTCCATACCGTTATCAACACCGCCACGGCAAAAAGGAGAAGAACGGTCGTCCGGCCATGTGTTATCATGAATCGTTTCATCGCACTCACCCCGTTGACAAGCTTCTAAGGCATGTATATGTCTGCTTGTCTCGGAATATTTCTGGCGGAAAATAAATGTGTTATCATGAAGCTATAGAAAAAATGACGCGAAAAAAGAAGGTGCCGACATGGACATAGGAAAGAAAAAGTTGAACGCTTTAAATGTGGTGAGCAACAAAGAGCACAAGGGCTTCGGAGCCGGGGCGATCGATTTAAACAATGTATCCTCGGTCATTATCGACGGAGACGAAGCTTACATCGATCTCGGAGCCATGCATGCGAAGAGCAAGGTGGAACGGGGCATAAAATTTTCCTCGAATAAAGAAGACGTTCCGAACGGACGCCGGTGCTGGATCGTATGGGTTGCCGTTGACAAGAATGCCGAAGCGGGTCCCCGTTATGCCGGTGTAACCGCATGTGAAATGCTTGTCGACGAAGAGGCGCGCAAAGGGTGGAAAGTATTGGCCGACCATGTGAACCGTATGGATTACGCGATGAAACGCCGCATTATGGTGGAAGGCTTGAACGAGGCGGAGAAGGCTGCCCTCAAACGTTGTCTGCAGAATTATAATGAGGAAATATGGAACAATTCCGGCGAAGAGTTGAAGAAGGCGTTGGAGGTATAAAAATGATAAAGGCTCCGAGGATAACTCGGAGCCTTTATTTACTATTGGAGAGAGCTGTATGCCGAAGAGTTTACGTGCCGCCTTTTTAAAACCGAGATATTACCGCATGATGTTTCAAGTTCTCTGTTTTATGAGCGGCCGTAGGCATATACCCACTCCATTTTAACTGTTCCACCAACGCTTCAAATCTTCCCACCAGCCCTTGTTCTTCTCCTTGCTGCCGTTATCGTTCGTATTTAATGGCTCCGGATCGCCTGAATGCACCGTGCAATATTGCGTCGGTTCCGTACCCGCAATGAACGATTCCAGCCGGGCTTCCGGACAATCTTCGGTCGCCAGCATGCCTGTTGCCGGATCGATATAGACCATGGCTACGCCGTCGGGTACTTCGAACAATTTCGGCGGGACGGTTTCTAACGTTCTCTCGGTAAATTCGGCGAACATCGGCGATGCCGTATGCGCCTCCACGGAGGAAATGGAGCGCCCCTTATCGTGACCGACCCATACGGCCGTCGCAAGCTCCGGCGTAAATCCTACCATCCATGCATCCGTGTCAGTTGTTCCCGTCTTGCCTGCGACAGGCCGCTTCACAAGCTTCGCGACCCGGTTGCCGGTGCCGCCGTCGTTAAATACGCTTTCCATGAGATGGGTCAGGACATATGTGTACTTCGCTTCCACAACACGTTCCGCTTTCGGGGTGCTGCTGTAGATGACCCGCCCGTACGAATCCACGATTTTCAAAATAACGACCGGCTCCACGCGAACGCCTTGGTTTGCGATCGTGCCGAAAGCGGAAGCCATTTCCAAAGGGCTGACGGGAAAAGTGCCCAGCGCGAGAGAAGGCAGCGGCTTCATAGGGCTGCGCATTCCTAAGCTTCGGGCGGTTTCGATCACCTTGTCGGCGCCGACTTGAAGGATCGTGTTTACCGCGTAAATATTGTCCGATCTTGACATCGCATATCGTAAATCGACGTAATCGTTCTTGTATTTGTTCCTGAAATTTTTCGGCGAATATGTCTTTCTGCCATCGTCATAAGTAAACACGGTCGGCTCGCTTTTAAACCTGGTCGCCGCCGAAAACCCTTCATGCTGCAAAGCCGTCAGATACAAGAACGGTTTGAAAGACGATCCGGGCTGCCGGGAATTAGAAACTACTCGGTTATATTGATTGCTTTCGTAGTCGCGGCCCCCGACCATGGCGCGAATGTGGCCGTTGCGGGGATCGATGGCGACAAGAGCCGATTGAAGATCTTGATGGTTTTCCAAATATTTCGCCATCGTCTCTTCGGCGATTTGCTGCGCCCGCAAATCGAGCGTCGTGTACACGGTAACGCCCCCGGAGTCGTACAGTTTCTCGTCGATGCCGAGCTTCCCTACGGCTACAGATCTTACATAGTCGCGAAAATACGGCGCTTTGGAAGGCTGCTTTTCCTCAAGCGGCTTCAGATCGAGACGGCGGTCGTAAGCCGATTGCGCTTCCGAAGCCGTAACGAGGCCTTGATCCGCCATGGTTTCAAGAATAAGCTTCTGCCGGGACTTGCTTCGTTCCATATCCATATAAGGAGAATAGTATTTCCAACTCTTCATGACACCCGCCAGAAGCGCGCTTTCTTCCAATGTCAGATCGGACGCGTTTTTGCCGAAATACATTTGCGAAGCCGCTTGCACGCCGTAAGCGCCGTGTCCGAAGTAAATCTGGTTCAAATACATCGCGAAAATTTCGTCCTTGGTATATTCCATCTCCAGTTGGACGGCATAAAGCAATTCTTTGATCTTCCGGGTAAACGTGCGCTCGTGGGATAAAAATAAATTGCGAGCCAACTGCTGAGTCAACGTGCTGGCGCCTTGATCGAGCTCCATGTTTTGCAAGTTGATCCACACCGCGCGGGCGAGACCGATCGGATCGAAGCCGAAGTGCTGATAAAACCGGCGGTCTTCAATCGCCAAAGTCGCTTGGATCATATGCGGCGAAATGTCTTTCAACGTTACGATGTGGCGGTTTCGCCCGCCATGGAATGAATCGATCAATTCCCCGTTAACGTCGAGCACCTGGGAAGACTGCGAGAAAGAGATTGGCGGCAGCGGCTGAGAACGTAAATAAAGCAGGAATCCCGCGAGACCGACAACCGCGAATACGACGACGGTTATCGCCAATATTATGAGCCGTTTCACGCGCCGGGCCAAACGAATGATCCGTAGGCTGTCGTCGGAGGGGCGAACTGTAGTATTCGGTTTATGCAGCGGTTCTTCCACGGACGGTCCCTCCTTTAGCTCTATACTTCCCATTATGGAAAAAAGGGGGCGTTGCTATACTCGTCCGGCATCTTTATTCGGTTGCATTTTCTTCGCAGTTATCTATAATGACATTGTGAAGTATGGGCAGAATTTGGATAGCGAGAAAGAGGGATATCGATATGGATTTGTGGTACACGGAGAAACAGACCGAAAATTTCGGCATAACGGCGAAAATAACGAGAACTTATGTAGATGAACAGACGGATTTCCAGCATCTTGCGATGATCGATACGAACGAGTGGGGCCGCATGCTTGTCCTTGACGGCATGGTGATGACGACGGTTCGCGACGAATTCGTCTATCACGAGATGGTGGCGCACCCGGCATTGGTAACGCATCCGGATCCGAAGCGCGTCCTCGTGGTCGGCGGCGGTGACGGCGGCGTGATCCGCGAAGTGTTGAAGCACCCGAAAGTCGAGAAGGCCGTGCTTGTCGAAATCGACGGCAAAGTGATCGAATACTCGAAGAAGTACTTGCCGGAAATTGCGGGCGAGCTGGACAACCCTCGCGTCGAAGTCATTGTCGACGACGGATATATGCATATTGCAAAGCAAAAGGGCGCATACGACGTGATTATGGTGGATTCGACCGAGCCGGTCGGTCCTGCTGTGGAGTTGTTCAGCAAGGGCTTCTATCAAGGGATCTTTGAAGCGTTGAAGGAAGACGGCATCTTCGTCGCGCAGACGGACAATCCGTGGTTTAAATCGGATTTGATCCGCAGCGTGAACCGGGACGTGAAAGAAATTTTCCCGATCGTTCGCGTATATTGCGCCAACATTCCTACATATCCAAGCGGCCTTTGGACATTTACGATGGGCAGCAAGAAGCATGATCCTTTGGCGGTGAACGAAGCGTCGATTCCGGAGATGGACACGAAATATTACACTCCCCGGCTGCACAAAGCGGCTTTCGCTCTGCCGAAATTTGTGGAGGATTTGGTGAAATGAAACTCGATCAAGCATACTCCGGCAATGTATTTATATTAAGCTCCGATGATTACGGTTCCGCTGACGCCGTTATTTACGGAATGCCGATGGACTACACGGTGAGCTTCCGTCCGGGCTCCCGGTTCGGGCCGGCCCGCATCCGCGAGTCGTCGATCGGTTTGGAGGAATACAGCCCGTATCTGGACCGTCATTTGGAGGAGATCCGTTACTTTGACGCGGGCGATTTGCTGCTGCCATTCGGCAACCCGGCGCGCAGCTTGGACATTATCGCCGATTACGTGAACAAGCTGTTGACGGACGGCAAAATTCCGATCGGCCTAGGCGGAGAGCATCTCGTTTCGTGGCCGGTCATCCGCGAGGTATATGCGAAATATCCGGATTTGCGCATCATTCATATCGACGCTCATGCCGATCTTCGGGAATCGTACGAAGGGGAGCCGCTTTCGCACTCGACCCCTATCCGCAAAGCGGCGGAGCTGATGGGCGGCAAGCGCATTTATCAATTCGGCATACGCTCCGGTATGCGAGAAGAGTTCCAATGGGCGCGCGAACACTTGAATTTTCATCCGTTCGATGTGCTGGAACCGATCCGCAAGGTGCTGCCCGAGCTCGCCGGCCAACCGGTATATGTCACTATCGACATCGACGTGCTCGATCCGTCGGCCGCCCCGGGAACGGGCACTGCGGAAGCGGGAGGCATCACCTCGAAAGAACTGTTGGCCGCCGTTCACGCGATTGCGGGCAGCGACGCGAAGGTAGTCGGGGCCGATTTGGTCGAGGTGGCGCCGATTTACGATCCGACGGAGCAGACGCCGATCGTGGCGGCGAAGATCATTCGGGAGATGCTGCTCGGATTTTTGAAATATTAAGAAAGCTGCGGGCTCCCGCAGCTTTTTTGCATCGAATCGAATGGGCAGGCTTGGACGTCTGGCTTAGGTTGCCAGACCGGCAATGGACTCGCGTGCGGCTAATCCGCTATCAATCTCCATCGTGTCCGCCCCGAGAAAATCCATGAATCGGCGGAAACACCTCTTCAACTCGGCCATCATGTCCGCCGTCGGTTCGATTCCGCTCTCCCACCACCAATTTTTGATTACGAGATTTCCGGTACGCTTGTCCCTGCCTGGTTCAAATCTGGCTACAAACGAGTCGCCGTATAAGATCGGCAGAACGTAATACCCATAGGTGCGCTGTTGTAACGGTTTGTACACTTCCCATATGTACTCGAATCCGAAAATCGCGGCGATCAGACGGCGGTCCCATAGCAGATTGTCCAGCGGCGCAAGAATAGAAGCACGGGGACTCTCTATCGGATCGTCGATTGCGGCTGCGCTTCGTTCCCAATCTTCCGTTCTCGCATATAACGGGGTCGGGATACCCTCCACCTGCAGCCGGATGAGCCGGCCATCGCTGTATAATCTGCCGAAAGTTTCCCGGCGTTCCTTCGCTTTCAGTTTCCGAATGCCGACCCAGGCGTCGCCGGACTTTTCCCACAGCACGCCGACCCCTCCGATGCGCCGGAATACACGCCAATCCCAATATTGCTCATCCGTTATATTCGGATCATCCGCACTAAGCACACTTTCCGGCAAATGCCGGTCGGCGAAATCGTAATACTTCTGGTTGTTCTTCTTATGGTGGACAACGAGCTCCCCCCAGAAATACATGCTTTCCAGAGCCGCTCTGGCCAACCGGGTAGGCGCCCATGCCCAGTCAACGGTTTGGTCGAGATCCAGATCGTCGGAGGACAGCGGTCCGCGGCTTAATATTGCCTGCCGCACCTCGGAGAGCGCTCCGGCAACGGCTTCTTGCGATCCGTAATATCGTCTTGCCTCATCATGGTAACGGCTGAAGTATGGCCAATCGTCCACCGGATAAATCGACATCACCTTGTCCATTCCGTCGATCAGCGAGCGATCCTCGTAAAGCAGCGCCTGCAGAAGGGGCGGTTTGAAATCCGGAATGCGGGACTGAAGCACCAATTCGGGATTGCGGCCGACGATGTTCAGCGGATCGTATTGGATGCACCCTACCCTCCGAATGTAGGATAATGCCCCCGCTTTGCCCGTAAATTCAGGCTGCGCTCCCAATCCGTGGTGCGCAAGCAGAAATCTCCTCGCTTGCCTGTTTGTCAAGTTTACGGCTTTCATTGATTGCACGCTCTTCTCTCCCGCCTGACCGGTAATACTTTTACACTCGCTTACAATCCATTGTACCATCATCTTCCATAGACAACAAGAATATTTGTTCGCATTCTGGCTGCCGCGCTCCGGTGTGTCGACGTGCAAGGGCGCTCGACCGCCGACGGCGCGGGTGTCATCCAATGGGCGGACAACAACGGAGCGAATCAGCAGTGGCGCATAGTGCAAGTGAATTGAATGCGGCAAGCCGGTTTCGGTATGAACCTGCCGATGCCGGCTTATTTTGATGTGTGCAAGAAATGAAAGCTGCAGCTGCCGATTTGCAGAGACAAAAGCTGCCTTTAGACAGTGACGGGAGATTGCTTATTGAATTGCAACGGCAAATATTGCCGCTGAAAGCCGGAGGTAGTACGAATACCAAGGTGCGGCAGATTTGCAGAGGTAAAAGTTACCGTTAGAGACAGACAAAAGATTACTAAGAGTGGTGCAAAGGCAAATACTGCCGCTGCAGCGGCGCACAGCCGGAGAAGCCGGCGAATCAACCCGCGTACAGCCGCCTGAATTGGCTCGGCGTCATTCCCTCATGCTCCTTAAACAGCTTGATAAAATAGCTTGAGTGCGCGTATCCGACAAGACGGCCGACTTCGATCACGGGGAGAGTCACGTCTTCGAGCAGCAACTCCTTCGCTTTGCGAAGCCGGTATCTGGTTATATATTCGAACGGCCGCATGCCGAAGCTTCGCCGGAACAGCGAGCAAGCGTATTGGGGAGTGACCCGGATGGAACCGGCGAGTTCGTCCAACGTCAGATCCTCGGCGTATTTCTGCTCGATGAGCCGCAGCATCGGCGTAAGATTTTGCAGGTGCTGCTTGCGTGAGGAACCGGATTTCAAGGATGCGTTCTTCGCAAGATCGAGCAGCATGCGATAAAGAAGGGAGGATCCCTCGTAACCGCGAAACGGATCGTCACCCTTCAGCACTCGCGCCGCTTCCTGCATCGTTGACAGCAGCTCTTCGGCATTGGCGACGGAATAAACACCGGAATCGTTCAATTGGAACCGTTCCAGCAATTCCGGCACCACCCATCCGTGAAACGTCACCCATCTGACGGTCCATGGCTCCTGTACGGCATAATAACTGTGAGGCAAGCGAGGTAGCAAAATCATCCCTTGTCCTTCGGAAACCTCAGCCGTTACGCCTCCCAATTCCAGTCTGCCTTGCCCGCTCAAACAAAGAAGCCATTGGTAGGAAGGGAATCCGTCCGCCCGTTGGATTTTGTCCTGGTTGCGCCAACCTCCGGCGCTGGTAAGGTACAGAGGCAAGCGCAGCTCCATATCGGTCAACACGGGGAATATGTTTTCATCGACCACGGCATGTACTCCTGAGCTTTTTTTTCATATTGTTATATTACCAGGAAAATTAATAGGTGAATACAAGCGGAATATAAAAATAATAGAGTCATATTGTCATACGGTTGCGATTGCCGCCCGTTGTTGCAAAAGGGAAGATCGTTGGAGTACACTGGAATTCATGAATGAGTCCAAACGCCAAGTGCAAATCCGCCTTCATACGGCCCATGACGGAGAGCGCCATACGGTAAAAGCGCAGGGGCATGTGTATTTAAAAGGCCGGCATATATACATCCGCTTCGAGGAACCGGGAACTGAGAGAAACCGCGTTGCGACGACGATTAAAATCGCCGGCGGGGAAGTGACCGTGTTCCGGCAAGGAGGGGTCAGGTCGGAGCAGCGTTTCGCGCCCGGCAAAACAACGGCGGGTTATTTTGAAAACACTCAAGGCTCGTTTCGATTGGAGACGACGACGAAGAAGCTCGACATCGGCTTGACGGAAGGCATCGGATTCGTCGAATGGTCGTATTCGCTCCTCGTTGCAGGGGTTGACGCGGGACATTTCCGCTTAAGATTGGAAGTTCGGGAGGATGAATGAGGTAAATGAGCGCATTGGAGCAGCAGAAGGAAAAAGTGAAAGCGGCGTTCGCGGAGGCCGTTCGCAAGACCGGCTTGCTTCCCGCCGGAGAGCACGCCGATATCGCGCTTGAGGTGCCGAAAGAGAAGACGCACGGAGACCTGGCGACGAATATTGCCATGCAATTGACCAGGGTTGCCAAGAAACCGCCGCGGGCGATCGCCGAAGCTTTAACGGCGGAACTGGACCTGGCTTCGGCCGGCATCGAGAGAGCCGAAATTGCGGGTCCGGGCTTTATCAATTTGTTCTTGGACAAGTCGTTCTTGAGGGACATTGTGCGGGAAGCGATCAACCAAGGAGAACGGTACGGCAGAACGAATGCCGGAGCGGGAAAGCGCGTTCAGGTCGAGTTTGTAAGCGCGAACCCTACCGGCAGCCTGCATCTCGGTCATGCGCGGGGAGCCGCTGTAGGCGATGCGCTTTGCAACGTGCTCGATTTTGCGGGATACGAGGTTCAGCGGGAATATTACATTAACGACGCAGGCAACCAGATCGCGAATCTGGCGAAGTCGATCGAAGCCCGCTACCGGCAAGCGCTCGGCAAGGAAGCGGACATGCCGGAAGACGGATATTTCGGCGAGGATATCGTACAATTCGGACGCGTTTTGGCGGAGGAGAAGGGCGGTTCTCTGCTTTCTTTACCGGATGAAGAGCGTTTCTCTTTCTTCAGAGCATACGGTTTGGAACGCGAACTGGACAAAATCAAGCGCGATTTGGAGCGCTTCCGGGTTCGCTTCGACAATTGGTACAGCGAGACTTCTCTTTACGAGAGCGGAAAGATCGACGAAGCGCTCGCACAGCTTCGCAAGAACGGGCACGTATACGAACAGGAAGGAGCATTATGGCTGCGGACGACGCCGATGGGAGACGACAAAGACCGTGTGCTTATTAAGAACGACGGCTCCTATACGTATTTGCTTCCGGACCTTGCTTACCATCTGGACAAGTACCGCCGCGGATTCGACCGGATGATCAATATTTGGGGGGCCGACCACCACGGATATGTGCCGAGAATGAAAGCGGCAATGGAAGCGTTAGGAGAAGATCCGGGCAAACTTACCGTCCTTATTTCCCAGATGGTCAGTCTCTACCAAGGCGGAGAGAAAGTGAAGATGTCCAAACGTACCGGCAAAGCGGTAACGATGGAGGACCTAATGGACGAAGTGGGCGTCGATGCGACGAGGTACTTCTTCACGATGAGAAGCACGGACTCGCATCTCGATTTCGACATGGATCTCGCCGTGTCCCAGTCTAATGAAAATCCGGTTTATTACGTGCAATACGCGCATGCGCGGATTTGCAGCATATTCCGGCAAGCGGCGGAGAACGGAGTATCCGTACCCGCCGGCGCCGATGCCGATCTTTCCCCTCTATCTTCCGAGGCGACATACGACCTGCTTCGCAAGATGGGCGAATTTTCAGAAGAGGTGGCCGATGCGGCGCTGGCGCTGGCGCCGCATAAGATCGTTCGCTATGCGTACGAGTTGGCTTCCGAATTTCACAGTTATTATAAAGCGGAAAGAATCCTTACGGATAACCCGAAGGAATCTCAAGCGAAATTATCTCTATTGCTCGCTCTTCGCCACACGTTCGCCAATGCCCTGCGTTTGATCGGAGTTTCGGCTCCGGAGAGAATGTAGTTAGCTTCGGAGGCGGCGGAATGCTTTGATCGCATCGATGCGGCCCGGCAACCGGGCCTTCTTTGTTTCGTCCGAGAACGGCACTTGAGCCAAGGAAACAATCTGTTTGAGCTGCTGAGGAGTCAGTCGCGGATTGGCTGACAACAGGAGAGCGACGATACCGGTTACGTGAGAGGTGGCCATCGATGTCCCGCTCATTTCGTGATACCTGCGGTTCGGCCATGTGGAAAGCACGCGTTCGCCCGGGGCGTATACGTCGATGCGCTTGCCCCGGTTGCTGAAGTGAGCCACTTTGCCCTTCGAATCGATCGCTCCGACGCTGATCGTTTGCGCAAAGCGCGCCGGGTAGTCGACGTACCCGCGTTTACCGTCGTTTCCCGAGGAAGCGACGATGACGACCCCCGAACGCGTTGCGTTACGGACGGCTTCAAGCATCGCTTCGCTGCGCTTGCGCATCCCGAAGCTCATGTTGATGATGTCTACGCCGTTTTGGACGCACCAGTCGATGCCGTGAATAATGTCGGAGACGAATGCGGAACCGTTGTGATCGAACGCTTTCACAGGATATATGGTTGCCCGGGGCGCAATCCCCGACATGCCCCAACGGCCGGTAGCCGCGATCGTTCCGGCGATATGGGTGCCGTGCCCGTTGTCGTCATGCGGAAGCGTTCGCGGGTTTACCAGATTGATCCCGCGGGAGAGTATCGATTGTAAATCCGGGTGTTGATAATCGACGCCGGTGTCGATCACTCCGATTTTGACCTTAGCCCCCGATGCGCGGTTCCAGACGGAGGGGACCCGCAGCAAACGGATTCCGCTAGGCACGAATGGCGTTCTAAAGCGCGCTCCGGCAACCGGCGAGGGCTGCGAGAATGCATGAACCGAAATTTTAACGTCTTCTTCAACCGAAACGATGCCTGCAAATTTGCGAAGCAGCTGCGGGCAAGGCGGCACGGGGCAAACGAAGGCTGAAATAATCGGCAACGGCTGCACTGCGCTTAAACGTTTGTAAATCCCTTTGCTGCGCTGAATCGTTTTTTTCAACAGACGGAATTGGGACGGGTCGCTCAAGCGGATGATATGCCGCTTTGTGGACGCTTCGGAGCGCGAAAGCAATTGGTTAAGCATTTGTACGAATGCTAAAGCCTCCATAGACAAACCCCCCGTGTGGAAGGATGGTTGTAGCAAGGTCGGACATTGGAACATTGTATGAGTTCGGGACGGGGTCGTGCTTGAGCATCCGCCGTTTTCTAAATAAATGGGCTGTTGAACGTAGCGTTATTGAGTTTATCTCATAATATGGAAGGGAGAGCGGAATACGCTCGTTGACTTACGGGTGGCGAACAGGGGGTTTGCCACTAGCGGATACAGTCTCGACGGAGGGCTTGCCCTCCGTCCCTTTCTTTTTGGAAGGCGGTTGCGCCCAGTTGCATTTTTCTAGAAAATAGGTTTTACTAAGATGGGAAAATGGAAAGGGTAACAGTATACATATTTCCTTGTATGAGCTGTGAGTAAAAGGAAAGGTTGTGCTGACGTGAGCGAGCAATATACATTGAAGGTAAGCCCCGACCAAGCGCAAGAAATGCCGATGGTCGACTTGGCTTTTGTAATTTTAAAGGCTGCAAATACGCCGTTCTATTATCGCGATTTGATGAAAGAAATTGCAAAGATCAAAGGCTTGTCCGATGACCAGATGATGGACGTCATTGCGCAAGTATATACGGAAATTAATATCGACGGCCGTTTCGCCTGCGTCGGGAACAATTTGTGGGGCTTGAAACGTTGGTATCCTGTCGAGAAAGCGGACGAAAGCGGCGTTGGCAACGCGAAGAGACCCCGGATTATTAATGATGACGATGACGATGATATCGACGACGATGTCTTCGGCGAAGATGACGACACATATGAGAACGAAAGCGAAGGCGAAGACTTCGATACGATAGACGAAGACCGCGACGAGTTTTTCGAAGAAGAGGAAGAAGAGATCGAGGAAGAGATCGTCGACGAAGACGGTGAAGAAGAGGAAGAAGAGCCGGAGGCCGAGCTGGAAGAGGGCGACGAAGACGCCGACGATGAGGTCGACGATGAGGATGAATTCTACGACGAAGAAGAGGAAGAAGAGAAGTAAATTCTCTTTACGGATGAACGTCAAGAAATCCGGTTGACACGTCCCGGCGGACGGAGTAAACTATCCTTTGGGCTTTAACAGATACGGTAAATGAAAAGTGCCCCGTCCCGCGACGGGTGTCACTTTTTTTCTTTTAAACTGGGAGGAATTTGCGCCATGACTAAGTATATTTTCGTTACCGGAGGCGTTGTGTCATCCCTTGGAAAGGGGATTACGGCCGCATCCTTGGGCAGGTTGCTTAAAAACCGCGGCATGAAAGTGACGATTCAAAAATTTGATCCGTACATCAACGTCGATCCCGGCACGATGAGCCCTTATCAGCACGGGGAAGTGTTCGTTACGGACGACGGAGCGGAAACCGATCTCGATCTCGGGCATTACGAACGTTTTATCGATATCAATCTAAGCAAGAACAGCAACGTCACCACCGGCAAAATTTATTCCTCCGTCATTACCAAAGAACGCCGCGGGGAATATTTGGGCGGAACGGTCCAAGTCATCCCGCACATAACTAATGAAATTAAAGAACGTATTCTTCGCGCGGGGCGCGAGACCCAACCCGATGTCGTCATAACGGAAATCGGCGGAACCGTGGGCGATATCGAGAGCTTGCCGTTTCTCGAAGCGATTCGCCAGATGAAGAACGATATCGGCCGGGCAAACGTCATGTACATTCACGTGACATTGATCCCATATTTGAACGCGGCAGGCGAAGTGAAGACGAAACCGACGCAGCACAGCGTGAAAGAACTGCGCAGCATAGGCATTCAGCCTCACCTCATCGTATGCCGGACGGAGCACGCTCTTTCCGACGATTTGAAGCGAAAGATCGCGTTATTCTGCGACATCGATGCGGACGCGGTGATCGAATGCCGCGACGCCGAGACGCTCTATGAAGTGCCGCTGATGCTTCAGGCGCAGCGAATGGACGACATCGTGCTTCGCCACCTCAGCATTCAAGCGCCGCAAGCGGACATGACCGAATGGCAAGATTTGGTCCGCCGCGTTAAGACATTGGAACGGCAAACCGAAATTGCGATCGTAGGCAAGTATGTGGCGCTGCATGACGCATATTTGAGCATTGTAGAGGCATTGGGACATGCCGGCATCGACAGCAACACCGAAGTGAACATCCGCTGGGTGAACGCGGAGGAAGTGTATGACCATAATGTGGACGAACTGCTTAGCGGCGTCCAAGGCATCTTAGTGCCAGGCGGGTTCGGAGACCGCGGAATTGAAGGGAAGATCGCGGCCATCCGTTATGCGAGAGAGCGGCGCATTCCGTTCTTCGGCATTTGCCTCGGCATGCAGGTTGCCGTGATCGAATACGCTCGCAATGTTCTCGGATTCAGAGGAGCCAATTCGTCCGAAATAAACCCTGAGACGCAATTCCCGGTCATCGACTTGCTGCCTGAACAGAAAGACATCGAGAACCTCGGGGGTACGATGCGTCTTGGCCTATATCCGTGCAAGCTTGCCGAAGGATCTTTGGCATACGCGTGTTATCGGGATGAGCTGGTATATGAGCGTCATCGTCACCGTTACGAATTTAACAACTCGTTCCGCGACCAAATCGAATCGGCCGGTTTGAAGGTATCCGGCACGTCCCCGGACGGGCGTCTGGTAGAGATGGTTGAATTGTCCGACCATCCTTGGTTCTTGGCCGTGCAGTTCCACCCCGAATTCACGTCCCGTCCGAACCGCCCTCAGCCTCTGTTCCGGGAATTCGTTCGAGCCGCGCTTTCTTTACGGGAATAGAGCCGCTAATGGATACGCCCTTCCCTCGGATTGCCGATGGGAGGGCGTTGAAGAACCAGCCTCAATCCGCTGCGTAATTCCGAACTTTCAGACCTGTTCAATGGCTGAAAGTTCTTTTTCTTATTCTTTTTTTGCTTGTATTGGAAGGAATATTCCGACATTTCTCGAACTATAGGGTTGTTATACACTATGTCTGCCCTTTGTCTAGGGTTGAGGCTGGAGGGGAACTTTGCTTGGACAAGAATAAGGTGCTGATCGTCGACGATCAGAATGGGATTCGCGTGTTGTTAACGGAAGTGTTCAGCAGCGAAGGATACCGCACGTTTCAGGCGTCCAACGGGAAGCTTGCGCTCGATATCGTAACTAAGGAGTCGCCGGACCTTGTTTTGCTGGACATGAAAATTCCGGGAATGGACGGCTTGGAAATCCTCAAACATATTAAGAAAATCAATCCCGCGATTAAAGTGATCATGATGACCGCATACGGGGAACTCGACATGATTAAAGAAGCGACGGAATCGGGTGCGCTTATGCACTTCACGAAACCGTTCGATATCGACGAACTGCGCAACGCCGTCAACTCGGAACTCCGCGGCGGATCTTCTTCCTCCCGTATGGCAGCGGGCTCGTAGCCGGACAGACTCATACCATTTCGCAATTGTTTGTGTTATAATGTGCTTCGACTAAACGCCAGCGGATATAAACTGCATGGACGTACATAGCATAGGAGGTTAGAGAATGCCGCTTGTTTCAATGAACGAATTTTTGCCTAAGGCGAAAGCGAACAAGTTTGCCGTAGGCCAATTTAACATGAACAATCTTGAATTTGCGCAAGCCATCGTGGAAGCGGCGATGGAAGAGAAATCTCCGTTTATCTTCGGTGTGAGCGAGGGAGCCCTGAAGTATATGGGCATGGAGTTTACCGTTGCTCTGGCGGAAGCGGCCGCCAAGCAATCCGGATTGCCGATTGCGTTGCATCTGGATCACGGCAGCAGTTTCGAAGTCGCGATGAAATGTATCCGAGGGGGATTCTCGTCCGTAATGTTCGACGGGTCCCACTACTCGTTTGAGGAAAACATTCGTTTAACGAAAGAGGTCGTTAAGGCGGCTCGCGCGATGGGCGTCTCTGTAGAAGGGGAACTCGGCACCATCGGCGGCGTCGAAGACGATATCAGCGTTGATGAGGCGAATGCGAGCTTGGCAAATCCGGATGAAGCGATCCGTTTCTATGAGGAAACAGGCGTCGATTGCGTAGCGATCGCTGTCGGCACGGCTCACGGTATGTACAAGGGCGAGCCGAACATCCGCTACGATATTATCGAGAAAGTCGCGAAAGCGATCCCGGTACCGGTCGTTCTCCACGGCGGTTCAGGCGTGCCTGACGAGTCGATCCGCAAAGCGATTGCAGCGGGCGTGGGCAAGATCAATGTAAACACCGAAAACCAAGTCGCTTGCACGGATACGATTCGTCAAGTTTTGAACAAGGACGCGAACGTATACGATCCTCGCAAATACTTGGGTCCGGCGAAGAAGGCCATGGTCGAAGTGGTGCGTTCCAAGATCCGATTGTTCGGCAGCAGCGATCAGGCTTAACTTGAAACAAGGGGAATTCATTCGAGCGGGCATGAAACGAATGGTTTCCCTCTCTCTTTTTTTCTTCATGGGTCAGGGGGAACTGTAACGAATGGCACAAAAGTTAATGATTGCCGGCAACCGGGCGCTTCGGGGCACCATCACCATCAGCGGCGCGAAAAATAGCGCAGTGGCACTAATACCAGCGGCTCTGTTAGCGGAAACTCCGGTCGTCTTAGACAATCTGCCTGACATCAGCGATGTCAAAATCTATACCGAATTGCTTGAAGAGCTTGGAGTAGGTGTTCAAAATGTCGACGGCGCAATGACGATCGATCCTTCCCGTCCCGTATGGACTCCGCTGCCGAACGGCAACGTTAAGAAATTACGGGCATCTTATTATTTGATGGGAGCTTTATTGGGGCGTTTCGGCAAAGCGGTCATCGGTTTGCCCGGAGGATGCAACTTCGAGCCTCGTCCCATCGATCAGCACGTGAAAGGGTTTGAAGCGTTGGGTGCGCGTGTTACGAACGAGCATGGCGCGCTGCATATTTTTGCCAAAGAACTGGTAGGGGCCAAAATTTATCTTGACGTAGCGAGCGTCGGAGCAACCATCAACATCATGCTGGCGGCATCTCGGGCCAAAGGCACAACTATGATCGAAAATGCGGCGAAAGAGCCTGAAATTATAGACGTTGCAACTATTTTGAACAATATGGGCGCACGGATAAAGGGAGCGGGAACCGATACGATCCGCATCGAAGGCGTCGACAGCATGAAAGGTTGCCGCCATTCCATCATCCCGGACCGCATTCAAGCCGGTACGTACATGATCGCAGCGGCGGCCACCGCCGGTGACGTACTGGTGGATAACGTCATACCGAAACACATGGAGGCGTTGTCGGCCAAACTGCAGGAAATGGGCGCGCATATATACGAGATGGACGAGTCGATTCGAGTTGTCGGTCAGCAGGAATATTCCAACATTGACGTGAAAGCGCTCGTATACCCGGGCTTTGCGACCGATTTGCAGTCGCCGATGACGAGTTTGCTGACGAAAGCCCGCGGGTTGAGCATCCTCAGCGACTATGTGTACAACAACCGGTTTAAGCATGTTCCGGAGCTGCAGCGGATGGGAGCGAAAATTCGCGTTGAAGGCCGGTCCGCCATTATTGAAGGCAGCACATTGAACGGAGCGAAGGTTAAGGCTACGGACCTTCGGGCCGGCGCCGCACTATTTATCGCCGGTCTTATGGTGCCGACAGGCGAAGTTACCGAAATCGCCGGTTACGAATATGTTCAACGCGGCTACGACAATCTTGTGGAAAATTTAACGGCGCTCGGCGCGGAAGTTTGGACGGAACCCGAATAAATCTATTATTTTTCGTCAATGACTAGAGTGGAAGTTTTGTCGCGTGTTTAAAAATATGTTTTTTATTCTTAGAAATGTGGTGGTTTATTCAAATGGATCGCAACTTAGCCGAGTTAGAGTCGCTGAAGTTGACGGAACTATACCAGCTTGCCAAATCGTATCAGATCCCGTACTACGGCCAATTGAAGAAGAAGGAGCTTGTGTTCGCGATACTAAGGGCTCAAGCTGAGAAGTCCGGTCTCATGTTTATGCAAGGCGTGTTGGACATTTTGCCCGAAGGCTTCGGCTTCCTGAGACCGATCAATTATTTGCCGAGCTCGGAAGATATTTACATTTCAGCGTCGCAGATACGCAAATTCGATTTGCGAACGGGAGACCTGGTTTCCGGAAAGTGCAGGCCGCCGAAGGAAAACGAGCGTTACTTCGGATTGTTGCATGTAGAAGCGGTTAACGGCGAAGATCCTCAAACCGCATCCGAACGTTTGCACTTCCCCGCACTTACTCCACTTTATCCGCAGCAGAAAATCGTCTTGGAAAGAACCCCTAACGATTTGTCCACAAGGTTGATGGATTTGCTGACTCCGGTCGGGCTCGGGCAGCGCGGATTGATCGTCGCCCCGCCGAAAGCCGGGAAAACGCTGTTATTGAAACGAATCGCCAACAGCATTTCAAACAACTATCCGGATATAAAATTGTTTATTCTTCTGATCGACGAGCGGCCGGAAGAAGTAACGGATATGCAGCGGTCGGTTGACGCGGAAGTGGTGTATTCCACTTTCGACGAGCTGCCTGAAAATCATATCAAAGTAGCGGAATTGGTGCTGGAACGGGCGCTTCGTTTGGTCGAACACAAGAAGGACGTCGTTATATTGCTGGACAGCATCACCCGCTTGGCGAGGGCTTACAACCTGGTCATTCCGCCCTCCGGCAGAACGCTTTCCGGCGGTATCGATCCGGCGGCGTTCCACCGGCCGAAGCGGTTCTTCGGAGCTGCCCGCAATGTGGAAGAGGGCGGAAGCTTGACAATCTTGGCTACCGCGCTCGTAGAAACCGGTTCCCGGATGGACGACGTCATCTACGAAGAATTCAAAGGAACAGGCAACATGGAGCTGCATCTGGACCGGAGGCTTGCCGAACGGCGAATTTTTCCGGCCGTCGATATTCGCCGCTCCGGGACGCGCCGCGAAGAAGTGCTGCTTACGAAAGAAGAGCTGGATAAAGTATGGGCGATCCGCAAGACGATGCAGGATTCGCATGAATATACGGAAGCGTTCTTGAAGAAACTGGGCGATACGAAGACTAACGCGGAATTTTTGGCCACAATCGAGACGAATCGCGGCCGCGGTACAAGTGCGAGCGCCGGAGCTTCATCGAACGCGCCGGCAGCCCAGAAAGCTCCCGCCAACGTCAGCGGAGCGGGGGAAAGCGGTGCTGCTGCAGGAAATTCCGCTTCCGGAACGCGGCGGGCTAAGACGCCGGCCAGTGTTCCTCCTCGTGCGTAAAACTCTCGAGTCGCCCGCCTTGCGCGGGCGTGGATTGAAACAAACGTCTGAAACGAGATTGTATTTCTAGAGGTGTTACTCATGCGTCTGGTTTACGCCGACGAACAAGGCAACGTGTATGATCATCCGGATTACGCAGGCTTGGGGCGAAACGGCGACGTCGTAACGGAAATTATGGACGACGAATTGATTCCGCTGCCCGAAGGCGCGACGCTCGTCTCTCTTCCCGGAACCAGGCCCGTCGGCATCCGCATCGATAACGATGCGATGGAACGATTGAGCGAGGATGAGGTATACGCTGTCGGTGCGCTCTTGCCCCAGGGCTACACACGGCTGCTGCTGCCGGGTTACGTAAAGCGCCCGGGAGCCGAAGCGCTGCCGCTGTTCGGTTATTCCGCCGTAGTCTGGAAGGAGGACGGCTTCTACGTCGCCGCCAGGCAATCGGACGATCCGGAGAAGTGGAACCCGGCGAATTGCGATTTGGATGCTTTGGAAGCAGGAGTGAAGAGGCTGACGGAAGCGTATCCCGATAATCGTCTGTACAAGCATCTGTCGCACTGCGCTCTGGGATATGAGTGTTTGACTGCATCCAATACGTTCCTGCAGCGCTGGGAAGGCGCGGTGCCGGTATCTTTCTCCTGCAATGCCGGCTGCTTCGGCTGTATTTCCGAACAACCCGATGACAGCGAGTTTCCGGCTCCGCAAACAAGGCTCCAATTCAAACCGACGGCGGATGAGATCGTTGAAATCATGATGGAGCATCTGAGAACGCCGGAGAGCATCATCTCTTTCGGCCAAGGCTGCGAAGGGGAACCTTCGACGCAAGCCGCCATCATTGTCGAAGCGATGAAGAGGGTCAGACAGCGGACAAGCATCGGATACATCAACATCAACACGAACGCCGGGCTAACGGACCATATTCGCGCAATCGTCGATGCCGGACTCGATCTGATGCGCGTCAGCACGATCAGCGCGCTCGACGATCACTATAACGCTTACTATCGTCCGCGCGGATATACACTGGCCAATGTCGAGAAGTCATTGACTTATGCGGCGGATAAAGGCGTGCACACCTCCATTAATTACTTGATCTTCCCCGGAGTAACCGACCGGGAGGAGGAGCTTGAAGCGATGATCGGGTTTGCCCGGCGGACGAAATTAAAGCTGATTCAGTTAAGAAATCTCAATATCGACCCGGAAAGCTATCTCGCGCTCATTCCTAAAGCCAAAGGGCAACTATTGGGAATGAAACAAGCGATTGAATTGCTTGAAGCGGAGCTGCCGGATGTCATGATCGGTTCGTATACCCACATTCCGCCGAAAGCGGTAAAGTAACTCCAGCGGAACTGTTGCAATTGTAGAGGGGCCGTGTTACAATAACGAACGCATGTATTTTAACTCTGGATCGCAAGGGAAATTACAGATTCAGGGCGGAAAGAGGTGAATCCACGTGAAAGAAGCAATTCAACCGAAATATCACGTGACTACGGTTACTTGCGCTTGCGGCAACTCCTTTGAAACCGGATCCGTAAAGCCGAACCTTCGGGTCGAAATTTGCTCCGTTTGCCATCCGTTCTTTACGGGCAAGCAGAAGTTTGTCGACGCCGGCGGACGTGTGGATAAATTCAAGAAGAAATACGGTATCTAAGATTTTCCAAGCATCGTTAGGCGCCTTTCGCGGGGATAATATCCGTGGGAGGTGTCTTTTTCTTTTATGAGAGCACGAATACTCGCATTGGGAGCTTTCGCCGCCGTCTTGCTGCTTAACGGCTGCGGCGCCGACCGGAATGTCGAATCGCACTACAACCAAGACGGTTATATGGGATTGAGCGATTCCAATCCGAATTTCAGAACGAATCCGACCCATCACAATTATAAGAAAGACCGCCAATTGATGCGTCAGGCGCTGCGCGAGATGGGCTTGGATAAGCGATCGACCATCGTGATCAACGGTCCGGAAGTGACTGTCACCATACACCTTAATGAAGATGTTTCCGGCGAAGAGGCGGAAGCGATTCGTTGGGACGCTTATTCGTTACTGAAAGGCAATAATCCGCGTTACAATTATAATATTCTCGTGGAATAAGCGTTTGCCAACTTTCGTCAACCGCTTGAACTTCACACGAAGATCGGCTATACTGAAGTTCGGTCGGGTCCCCCGCAATGGGTGCCTATGAACCCGGTCAGGTCCGGAAGGAAGCAGCCGTAAGTAGGAAGTCTCATGTGCCGGGGGTTGCCTGGCCTCATGTTGGAAGAATCAGAGAACACTTTGCTGAGGAAGCGAAGTGTTTTTTTGTCATTACGGGAGGAAAATCAATAAAAAAGGCGAATTGTACTGGAACAGTCATGCTTTACCATATTTGCCGGAATGGAGCTTTTGCACGGACTTCCGCGGAAGGTGGTGCCAACTTGCTGCAGGCGAAACAATGGACATTGCTTACAAAGTTTGAAGCGTTCGATAAGCAAATCGAACGTTTTTTTCGCAGTTCTCCTCTTTTGATCGATAGAGGCGGGTATATCGTTAGGGTTCAAACCGAATTGGCCGCTTTCTTGGGGTACGATGTTGAAGAATTGGAAGGGAAACATTTTTCCTCCATCTTCCTCTACCCCGCTGCAATCGCTGAGTTGACTCAATCGGCAGCCGGTCCCGCGTTTCCAAGCGCAAGTCTTATCGATAAATACGGCACCGTACATACAAGCGACTACTCCGTATTCCTTATCGGCGGTGATAACGGTCAGGGTGGGTCGGTCGTTGCGCTGCACGATTTGGGCGGAGACAGCAAGATGAATTTGCTGCAGCGGTTTGCCGGTTCGTTCATCCGGGACATTAATCTGGGAGTTATTTTGATCGATACCAACTTTCTGCTTGTTGATATAAGCGATATGGCATGCCGCGTACTCGGTTTTGAAAGGGATAAAGTACTGGGCCGCCCGATGGAAGAAGTTTTCGCTTCGGTTCCTTCCGAGCACCGGTTAGTCCAACGGACGATCTTGGACGGGGTCGTCGTTAAAAATCATGCCGTTTCATGGACCAACAATCAAGAACGGCACGAATTGCTCATGGACTCGAACCTGTTGAAGGACAGGGCGGGCCGGACGGTCGGAGCATATGTGATGTTTAAGGACGTGTCCAATTTAAGATCTCTGGAACAGCAGGTGCAGCGCAGCGACAGGCTTGCCATGATCGGACAAATCGCCGCGGGTACGGCGCATGAAATCCGAAATCCGCTTACTTCAATTAAAGGATTCCTGCAAGTGTTGAAAAACACATTGAAGGATAACGGAATGGACAAGGAATACGGGTATACGGAGCTCATGCTGAAGGAAATCGACAGAATCAATGAGCTGGTCAGCGAGTTTCTGCTCCTTAGCAAACCCCGCAACGCCACCTTGACTAAAGTCAATGTCGCTGAAGTAATAAGGGATATTTTGCCGATCATTAATAATGAGGCGATATTGCACGGAGTAACCGTCGAGTACCAATCATCACTCGACATGCCGTTCGTTGTGGCGGATCGCGAACTGCTGAAGCAAGTGTTTATCAACATTAGCAAGAACGGCATTGAAGCGATGGGAGCGGAAGGAGGGGTCTTGACGATTACGGAGAAGATGGATGGGGAAGGGCAAAGGCTGAACGTGTTCATACAAGACAGCGGACCGGGAATTCCGGCGTTCTTGATCGACAAAATCTTCGATCCGTTCTTCACCACCAAAGAGCAAGGGACCGGACTCGGATTGTCGGTGTGCCAACGGATCATCCACGATATCGGGGGTACAATCAGAGTATCTTCCAAGGGCTACGGAACCATATTCATCGTATCGATCCCTTGCACAGGATCATAAAAGCGGCAGCCGGCTTCGGCAGCCGCTTTTTCGTTGAAAAACATCCTCTACCTCTCGGTCGCTCATCCTTGAATTACTTCGATAGAAGTTTTTCTTAACGATATAGAATTTATAAGTTTTCTGCATCGGCAGGAAATGAGTAAATTCTATACCAAGAAAAACATCCTCTACATCGCGGTCGCTCATCCCTGAATTACTTCGATAGAAGTTTTTCTTAACGATATAGAATTTATAAGTTTTCTGCATCGGCAGGAAATGAGTAAATTCTATACCAAGAAAAACATCCTCTACATCGCGGTCGCTCATCCCTGAATTACTTCGATAGAAGTTTTTCTTATGGTGCGGAACTGTTATAATAAGAAAAGCTTTCATCGAAGTACATTCAATGAAGCAGGTACGTCGAGTAGAGGAAGCTTTTCTTGCGAGATCAGGATGACTGCCTTTGGAACATATCTGTGATCTCTAAAGAAAAGCTTTCATCGAAGTACAGTCAATGAAGCAGGTACGTCGATTAGAGGAAGCTTTTCTTGCGAGATCAGGATGACTGCCTTTGGAACATATCTGTGATCTCTAAAGAAAAGCTTTCATCGAAGTACATTCAATGAAGCAGGTACGTCGATTAGAGGAAGCTTTTCTTGCGAGATCAGGATGACTGCCTTTGGAACATATCTGTGATCTCTAAAGAAAAGCTTTCATCGAAGTACATTCAATGAAGCAGGTACGTCGATTAGAGGAAGCTTTTCTTGCGAGATCAGGATGACTGTCTTTGAAACATATCTGTGATCTCTAAAAAAAAGCTTTGATCGAACTACATTCAAGTAAGCATTCGAGGGGATTTTATGGCCCGCATGGCTTTGTACCGCTTATGGCGGTCCCAGACGTTCGAGCACGTCGTCGGACAAAGGCATATAACGCAGACGCTGCAAAATTCGCTTCGGGAAAACCGGCTTTCGCATGCGTACTTGTTTACAGGCCCTCGCGGGACTGGAAAAACAAGCACCGCGAAGATTTTGGCCAAAGCGGTCAATTGCGAACGGGGGCCTGCGGCCGAACCGTGCAACGAATGCGGTGCCTGCAAGCGCATTACGTCCGGCGCCTGCATCGACGTGAACGAATTTGACGCTGCATCCAATCGGGGCGTAGAGGAAATACGCGATATCCGGGATAAGGTCAAATATGCTCCGACCGAAGTGAAATATAAAGTTTATATCATCGACGAGGTTCACATGCTGACGACGGAAGCGTTCAACGCTCTGCTGAAGACGTTGGAGGAACCGCCGGAACATGTGGTGTTCGTATTGGCGACTACCGAACCGCATAAAGTTCCCGCCACAATCCATTCCCGCTGTCAGCGCTTCGATTTTCGCCGCATTAGTCCATCGGAACAAACGGCGTGGATGCGGCGCATATGCGAAGACGAAGGCATAACGGCGGACGAAGATGCGCTTGCGTTGATTGCGCGGCTGTCCGACGGCGGAATGCGCGATGCGCTGAGCTTGCTTGACCAGGCCGTGTCTTTCACCGGGAACAGCGTAACGTACGACGGCGTCGTCGCCATGACCGGCGGAGTCGCGATCGAGCAATACGGCGCTCTTGCAGCCGCCTTGTCCGAGCGGGACGTTGCTTTCGTGCTTGAGTTCGTCGACCGGTTGATGCGGGAAGGAAAGAGCGCCGACAAATGCCTTGAAGGATTTTTGACGTATCTGCGCGATTTGCTTCTGGTTAAGCTGGTCCCGAATTCGACGGCGGTGAACGAACGGTTGTCCGGAGCGGAAGCGGCCCGGTTAGGCGAAGTGGCGGGCAGGTTTACCCATGAGCGTCTATTTCGCATGGTTGACATCGTCAACGGCTATCTGGGCGAAATGCGCTATGCGGCGCAACCGCAAACGATGCTTGAGGTTGCTTTGCTCAAGCTTTGCGCTGCAGAAGCTGCAGGAGCGGCCGTCGAGCTTAGCGCCGCGGCCGCGGAAGCCGTCGGCAATCAAGCGACTGCGGACTTGGCTGCGGAGCTGCGGCGTCTGGCGGCGCGCGTCGAGCGGCTCGAAGCGCGGAGCGCAACCGCGTCCGCGGCTGCGTCCGGATCGGCCGGCGCTTCGCAAATCGCGGCGCCCGCGCCGGCAAGGCCGCCGGCAGCCGTTTCGCGAGCCGTCTCCGGCAAGACGCCCGCTGCGCTTGCCGCGTTCATTGCGGCGAAGGGCTCGCCGGAATATCGCAGCGTCGCTTCCGAATGGGCCCGTATACTCAGCCGTGTGAAAGAGCGCAAAATAACGGTTCATGCTTGGCTGGTAGACGGGGAACCCGTATCGCTGTCGGACGATGTCGTTCTCGTGGCGTTCAAGAATACGATCCACCGGGAAACGACCGAAAAACCCGTAAACAAAGAACTGATCGAAAGCGTCCTCGCCGAAACGTTAGGCAAACCGTACCGGCTGGCGACGCTGATGCTTTCCGAATGGGAAGCCGCGTCGGAGACGGCGGCGGGAGCGGCTTCCGGCACCGCCGGACAAACCGAAGAGTTCGAGCTCGTTTCGGACGGCGAAGGAGAAGAAGGAAAGTCTTATAAAGAAAAGTGGATCAACGAGGCGATAGAGTTGTTTGGCGAGGATATCGTTGTGGTGAAAGAGTGACATTTTTCAAAAAAACATAAAGAGGTGCTTGAGGTATGATGCGTGGCGGCGGAATGGGAAATATGAATCAAATGATGAAGCAAGTGAAGAAAATGCAAGAACAAATGATGAAAGCGCAGGAAGAGCTTCAGAACAAGACGGTTGAAGGCACGGCAGGCGGCGGTGTCGTCAGCGTTACGATGAGCGGCGACAAGAAAGTGTTGGACGTCAAGATTAAGCCGGAAGCGGTCGATCCGGACGACGTCGATATGCTGCAGGATCTTGTATTGACTGCAGTGAATGACGCGCTGACAAAAGCCGACGAACTGGCAAACCAAGATCTGGGACGATTCACGGGCGGCATGAACATCCCGGGTCTGTTCTAAGGAGCGTATCCGTTGTATTATCCGGAACCGATTGCCAAACTTATAGATTCCTTCTCCCGCCTTCCGGGTGTCGGTCCGAAGACGGCCGCTCGGCTTGCGTTTTACGTGTTGCGGATGAAAGAAGAAGATGTCATTGAATTTGCTAAGGCGCTCGTGAACGTGAAGCGGAATTTGCAATATTGCTCCGTTTGCTGCAACATTACGGACACGGATCCATGCCGTATTTGTTCGGACCGCAACAGGGACCGCTCCGTCATTTGCGTTGTGCAAGAAGCGAAAGATCTTGTAGCGATGGAGCGCACGAAGGAATTTCACGGAATGTACCACGTGCTTCAAGGGGCGATCTCGCCGATGGAGGGTGTCGGACCCGACGATATACGCGTGGCGGAGCTTCTGAAGCGGTTGGCCGATGACGAGGTGCAGGAGCTGATCCTGGCGACGAATCCGAATATTGAAGGTGAAGCGACATCTATGTATTTGTCCCGGCTGATCAAGCCTTTCGGGCTGAAAGTAACGCGCATCGCTCACGGTTTGCCGGTGGGCGGCGATTTGGAGTATGCGGATGAGGTCACGTTGTCCAAGGCGTTGGAAGGCCGAAGGGAATTGGTGTGATTCTGCCTGTTCATATGAGTATTCGAAGGAGCCTGCGGGCTCCTTTTTTTTTTTGTTTGTCCTCCGGCCGTTTCTCTTGTTTGATCAGTCGCCGAGTTTCAGCAAACCTTTGTATCGGATTTGAGCGGATTTAGATGGCTGAAAGTCGGTGACTAGGTGCAGTGNTCAGTCGCCGAGTTTCAGCAAACCTTTGTATCGGATTTGAGCGGATTTAGATGGCTGAAAGTCGGTGACTAGGTGCAGTGGCGGGTACAGGTGAAGAAGGACATTTTATTTGCCGGGGGTGATGGGACAGCTTGTTCTATTTTTGAAGGTTAGAACCATATCTATTAATAACCCTCTTTAGGGCTA
Organism: Paenibacillus alkalitolerans; assembly: GCF_016482785.1. Classification (GTDB taxonomy): domain Bacteria; phylum Bacillota; class Bacilli; order Paenibacillales; family YIM-B00363; genus Paenibacillus_AE; species Paenibacillus_AE alkalitolerans. Next base: position 235,778 of record NZ_JAEMXM010000008.1, read on the forward strand.
AGCAAGGGGATGGACTTATTCATACATTATAAAAATGTTGCGGGAGGACGAAACGATGAAATGGTTAAGTAGGTTGCTGCAGCGGATGCCGAAACGGCGGGAACAAGAGAAAATTCTTGAAGCCGAGTCGGAGATGATTGCAGAAGTGCGGCAAGCGCATATGGAATGGCTGTGCGCGCAGCAGCGTCTGGACTACGCTCTTGATTGGGATCAAATCGATTATGCGGTATATGCGCTCGAGGCTGCCGAGAAACGTTACAGCATGCTGTTGAGGCAAGCGAAAGCGATGAAGGCGAAGGCGAAGAGTATGAATGCTGCATATTATTATACGTTGCGAATTCAGTGATAAGGAGGACGAGCGATGGACGGGATATGGTTATGGGTCTTCATTGTGTCTACTCTTATGTTTGTTTTTGTTATGATTCGGTCCAAGCTCGGATTGCGCTGGCTGTCCGCTATAGCGCTGAATGCGGTGCTTGCTGCCGTTCTTTTGTATTTTGCGGAATTGGCCGAGCCGTATACTCGCGTGGATATACCAATTAATGTAGTGACCGTTGCTACTGTGGCGGTCTTGGGCGTGCCGGGTATTTTGATGCTCGCCGCATTGAAATGGGTGCTCTTTTAAGAGGCTTGGCACAGCTGGGTCGGTTTAACCGCATTGCATTAAATTAGAGCTTTTATTGTAGTTGACTTACGGTTTTTCCGTGTGATATATTATTGCTTGTCGCCGCGAAGGCGGTGGACG
>NZ_JAEMXM010000079.1 GCF_016482785.1 Paenibacillus alkalitolerans
CTTTTTTTTGAAGAGCGGGTACAGGAAAACAGGCATCGCCGCCAGCGAAAGCCCCATCATGAGAATAAAAAATGCGCCCAGGTTAAGCTGAGACGGATTGGCGGCAATTCGGGTTAGAAAATCCTCTCCAGCAAGCAGATCCCTGGTAACAACAAGGCTTAAAATCCCCGATACTGTTCCGATGATATAGAGGACACCTACGATCACTGCAGTCATTCTGTAAGTTTTCATTTTTTGTTCTCCTTTGTTTTTTATGTTGTTTCAGCATATCGGCTGCGCTCGTTTTGACGTACGAAATCTCGCCATATAAAAAGGTCACGTCATAATGA
>NZ_JAEMXM010000080.1 GCF_016482785.1 Paenibacillus alkalitolerans
CTCTTCGTGCAGACAGGACATGTCTGACTCGTATACGATTCATCCGCCAAATGCAACCGGATGCCATGTTGTTTCAACTTATACGCGAGATACTTCCTCACTTTGCCAAAAGACCAATTCGATAATTTCTGCGCTTGCTTCCGATTGACGCGTTTCTTCTTGCGCGTATTCCGTTGCACACCCTCAACCTTGCCCAAATGCACATCCGATACCGACTGCTGGATGCACCAATCGACAAAACTTCGCGTGGTCTTGTGCAAGCCGTCTCGCAACTATTTCTCGGACTTGGAGAGGATATACCGTCTAGCCTTCTCATATTTCTTCCA
>NZ_JAEMXM010000009.1 GCF_016482785.1 Paenibacillus alkalitolerans
AAGTGTCCATCTTACGGGTCACAGTTCAAAATGTCCGGACGGTTTTTTTGAAAATATAAGAAAGTATAAGTTTCACATCTATACTTGGCTTATATTTCAACGGTAAACGGCGCCGACCTCGAAGAGGACGGCGAAGCCGTTTATCCTTGACGATATGAGGACGGTAAGGCCGGTTTATCCTTGCAATTCACATATTCCGGTTGGACAACTCATATGATGGTATAAGAAAAACTTCTATCGAAGCAAATCCAAGGAGAGCGGGTACGTCCTTTAGCGGAAGTTTTTCTTGCAACCCTAGAATTGCTATTACTTTGTAGTAACTTATAAATTCTAGGGTTATAAACAAGCCCTGGAAACGATCGGGAAAGGAGCGTGGACGATGGACCGCAAGGATGAATTGCGAAAAAGGCGCGAGCGGCGCATTCAACATATATTGAGCAGCGAAGGGGACCGATACGACGACTATGGGCCGCCGGAAACCCATCTGTACCCCGGCTATTACGAACATGATCGAAGGCTTCGGGAAGATCCCGAATATCTGTGGTATCACCGTACTAACCCGTGGAGAGGTCCGTCCCCGGGATTCACGCGGACATTGCGTATTCAAACGGCTTTATCGGTCGTTGTGCTTGCCGCCGTATGGGCATTGTTCCAATGGGATCACCCGGTTTTGGCAAGAACGCAATCCTTCGTCACGGCCTCATTAACGGAAGAGCTTCCGTTTGAGCAATTCGCCGCCTGGTATCGCGACAAGCTCGGAAATATGCCCGCCTTCATACCGGCTTTGGACAGGTCGGGGGCGGAAGCTCGCAAGGCGGATGCCAGCCCGGCCAGGGAATATGCCCTACCGGCGATCGGAAATGTGGTCGAACCGTTCGGCAGCGTTCGCGCCGGTGCGGGCATCGTCCTCCGCACCGGTCCCGGGGCCGGCGTCAGTGCGATGGACACGGGGATGGTCACCTTCGTCGGTGAGACGTCCGAAACGGGAATGACGGTTGCGATCAGGCACCCGGGCGGCGTTCAGACGGTTTACGGCCATTTGGGGAAGGTGAACGTAACCGAAGACGATTGGGTGGACGCAGGAGAGAAAATCGGGTCGGTGAAAGGGATCGGCGGAGACGGATCGGACGGAATGCTATATTTCGCCGTCAATCGAAACGGCGGCTATGTGAACCCCCTCGATGTGGTTTCGCTTGATTAATATTTGGGGCGTTCGTTTCCGAATCCATCCGCTGCTGACGATTGTGCTGTTATTGTCGGCCGTTACCGGGCATTTTATCGAAATAATCACGTTGTTTGGCATCGTCGTTATCCATGAGCTCGGTCATATAACCGCTGCGAAACATTTCGGGTGGCGAATGCGGGAAGTCCGGCTTACTCCGTTCGGAGGCGTCGCGGTGACGGATGAAGCGGGTTCCGTTCCTGCCCGGGAAGAAGCTGTCGTCGCCGTTAGCGGGCCTCTCATGAACGTGCTGATGATCGGCTTTGCGTACGGTTTGGAGGCTGCGGGCGTATGGACGGAAGCGTGGATGCATTATTGGGTCCGCGCGAACATGACGCTTCTGTTGTTTAACTTGATCCCTGTGATGCCGCTTGACGGCGGGAAGCTGCTTCAATCTTTATTCAGTTTGGCGGTTCCGTACCATCGCACGCTGCGCGTAACCGTTATGGTTTCGCTGCTTGCGAGCGCCGCGATGCTCGGAACGGCGCTGAGCCGGTTCGGCTCCGGGGGAATCGAGCTGAATTTGGCAATGATCGCATCGTTCTTGCTGTATTCGAACTGGTATGAATGGAAGACACTTCCTTACAGGTTCATTAGATTTCTAATGAGACGCAATGCACGCGTTGAGGATTGGATGCGCCGCGGTGTTATGGCCCGGCCGATTCTCGTTAAACACAAGGACAAACTTCCCGCCGTCGTTACGAAATTATTGCGGGAACGGCTTCATATCGTACTGGTCATGGATGAACGCGGACAATTGCTTACCGTCCTGCCCGAACAATATTGCACGACGCATTATTTGGAAAAAAAGAAGGACAGTGCAGTCGCCGATCTTTTCATGTAAAATAAAAAAGAGGGAATTATTGTAATGAAAAGAGGGGCAGCTGCCTTGAAACAAATTGTGGTTCACAGCCATAAAGAAGAAACGACGGTCGCTCTGCTGGAAGACGGCAAATTGACCGAATTTTACGTCGAACGTCCCTCCGTCCGGAAATTGGTCGGAAATATTTACAAAGGCCGGGTAGGAAACGTACTCCCCGGAATGGGAGCCGCATTCGTCGATATCGGAATTGGAAAGAACGCTTTTCTTTATATAGACGATTTGCTGCCGGCGCACCTGGAGCAACAGCCGGAAGTGAAGCCGCCCATCGAAACGTTGGTCAAACCGGGCGACGAGCTGCTCGTCCAAATCGTACGTGAGCCGCTTGGAGGCAAAGGAGCACGGGTTACGACGCATTACGCTCTAACGGGCCGGTGGCTCGTATATATGCCGCAGGCGGGGTATGTGGCGCTATCTAAGAAAATCGAATCGGAAGAAGAACGGCGCCGATTGAAGTCGGTCGGCGAGCGGCTATGCAGGCCCGGGGAAGGCGTTATTCTTCGGACTGTGGCCGAAGGCGAGTCCGAACAATCCCTGGAGATTGATATGAGCGTGCTGCGCGATCAATGGCAGCGAATCGTACAAAGCGCCGAACGGGCGAAAGCGCCTCGCGAGCTGTTCCACGACGTGGAACTGGTTCCGCGTTTGATCCGGGATATATTCTCGGAGCAAACCGATGAGTTCATCGTTGACAATAAAGAGCAGCTGCTTCAAGCTCATCGGATACTTGAATCGATAGCGCCCGGGCTTCGGGAACGCGTTCACCATCACACCGGCAAAGAACCGATCAATGAAGTGTTCCAAGTGCGCAAACAGCTCGAACAAGCTCTCCAGCCGAAGCAATGGTTATCCAGCGGAGGATATTTGGTCGTCGATCAAACCGAAGCGCTAACCGTAATCGATGTAAATACCGGAAAATTTACCGGCACAACGAATTTGGAAGAAACGGTGTTTGCCACCAACATCGAAGCGGTGTCGGAAATCGCCCGCTTACTGAGGCTTCGCGACATCGGAGGCATCATCATTATCGACTTTATCGATATGGAATTCGAAGAACACAAGCGCCGCATTATTCAAGCGTTGGAAGAGGCGGTGCGGCGCGACCGGACGAAATCGCACATCATCGGGTGGACCAAACTGGGATTGTTGGAGATGACAAGGAAAAAAGTGAGAGAAAATAAGGATACGTTGTACTTTGAACCGTGTAAGGCATGCGGGGGACGCGGAAAAATTCAAACGAGGACGTTCATGTAAGCCAAAGTTAGGAAGCGAAAATTACGTATTGCTTTTTCCGTTGGTATTGTGTTAATATATTCGAGTGCGTCGTCTAACGACCACCGCACTGATCGGGTTATTTACAAAGCGCGTGATCGGCTACGATTCGCCACCCGCATGAGGCGTGTCTTTATATTATGAGGGAGGTGCTTAGAATGTACGCAATCATTGAAACCGGCGGCAAGCAGTACAAAGTGCAGGAAGGCGATGTCATCTACGTCGAGAAGCTCGAAGCTGCGGAAGGCGAACAAGTGACGTTCGACCGCGTATTGGCTGTTTCCGGAGGCGAAGGTCTTAAAGCGGGCGAACCGTTCGTGACCGGCGCAATCGTAACGGGCAAGGTGGACAAGCACGGCAGAGGCCAAAAGATCATCGTGTTCAAGTACAAGCCGAAGAAAAACTATCGCCGCAAACAAGGCCATCGTCAACCGTACACGAAAGTAATCATCGAGCAGATCCAAGGTTAAGAGGGTTTTCCGTTGATTCGGGTAAACATTCGCAGGGATCGCGCGTCGAACGTCATTCGGGGATTTAAAGCCGAAGGGCATGCGCTTTTCGACGAATCCGGCAGAGACATCGTTTGCGCGGGAGTATCGGCCGTAACGGTCGGTGCCGTCAACGCCGCCGAAGCGGTTGCAGGCGTAAAGCTGGATGCTGTGACGGATAGGGGCATATTGCACGTCGGCGTTCCCGAGGGGCTGCCGGACGAAACCGGGAAATCGTTGCAAATTGTACTGGAAAGCATGGTTGTCATGCTGAAGTCGATTGAAGATTCATACGGTGAATATATAAGGGTTACGGATCGTTTCGTTTAACAAATATGATTAATCAAACATTAGTAAGGAGGTTGACGGACATGTTGAAATTGGACCTTCAGTTATTCGCTTCGAAGAAGGGTGTAGGTTCCACAAAGAACGGCCGCGACAGCATCGCGAAGCGTCTTGGCGTGAAGCGTGCAGACGGTCAAACGGTGACGGCGGGAAGCATCCTCGTTCGCCAGCGCGGAACCAAGATTCACCCAGGCAACAATGTAGGCAAAGGCTCCGACGACACGCTGTTCGCATTGGTCGAAGGCGTTGTGAAGTTTGAGCGCTTGGGCCGCGACCGCAAGAAAGTTAGCGTATATGCGGCTGAAGTTGCTCCTGTGGCAGCGACTTTGGAGCAGTAATCGACTGCATATTCGAATGGAAAGCCTCGGCTGGAATAGCGCCGGGGCTTTCTTTTTTCGCCGATTCAGATAGTTTTTCCAGTAGGCCGTTTATCCTTGCTGTCAGAGTCGGAAATCTTTGGTATACTAGATAACGCACTTAGGAAATGAAGGATGGAAACGGGGAAAATGGCATGAAACGCGCAGAGGAGTTTGTTTCATTCCCGAATATGCTCGACGAGCATCGGAAGTTGTGGATCAATACCATGAACCACGCACGACACGATTGGTTAAACGATTTGCAGCTGATCATGGGATATGCACAAATGAAAAAGTATGATAAATTGGCCGCTTGCGTGGACATGCTAAAACAAAGACTGACGGAAGAGAGCCGCGCCGCCAAGCTCGGCGATCCCGGATTGATCGAGCTGCTTTATACATACCGGGCGCGTCCGCTCCCGTACCGGTTCGAATTGGAACTGGACGAGCCCATTGACGTCACCGAATGTCTTTCCCCTGGGAACGATGTGGCGGCGTCCATACGCATAGCGCTTGGCGCATTTGAACTCGCTGTAATGAACGGGAATTCCGGGAACGAGAACGTTCTCCGCTGCTGTTTCCGTAAACGACGGGAGGATATGCTCGTTGAATTGGTGTTTACAGGCGCTTACGCCTCTCCGGAGTTAAGAAGCGCAGCGGAGGAGATCGCCGAAATATGGAAGAATAAGGGTAACCCAAACAGGATCGAAACTGATTTATCGGAAGGCGCCGCGCTGCTTTCGCTGCTGTTTCCGTTACGCGCATAACCGGGAGGGTATTCATGTTTGTCGATATAGCTAAAGTATACGTTAAGGGAGGCGACGGGGGCGACGGCATCGTCTCTTATCGCCGCGAATTATATGTACCGGAAGGCGGACCCGCCGGCGGAGACGGAGGAGACGGAGGAGACGTCATCTTCCGGGTGGACGAAGGGCTCCGGACCTTGATGGATTTTCGGTATCAGAAACATTTCAAAGCGCCCAGGGGGGAGAAAGGAAAGACCAAGTCCATGCACGGGGCGAACGCGGAAGATATGATTGTTCGCGTCCCGCCCGGAACGGTCGTCATTGACGATGATACGAAAGAAGTGATCGCCGACTTGACGCGCCACGGTCAAGAAGTGATTGTGGCAAAGGGAGGCAAAGGCGGACGGGGCAACACCCGGTTCGCGACGGCCAACAACCCGGCGCCGGAAATCGCCGAGAAGGGCGAAGAAGGCCAGGAACGATGGGTCGTGCTTGAATTGAAGGTAATGGCCGATGTCGGATTGGTCGGCTTCCCCAGTGTCGGGAAATCCACGCTGCTGTCGGTTGTATCCGCCGCTCAGCCGAAAATCGGCGCATATCACTTCACGACACTCACGCCAAATCTCGGGGTTGTTGACGTCGAGGAAGGCCGTTCGTTCGTAATGGCCGACTTGCCCGGTCTCATTGAAGGCGCGCATGAAGGCGTAGGACTCGGCCATGAGTTTCTCCGGCATGTGGAGCGTACGCGGGTCATCGCGCACGTGGTCGACATGTCCGGCACCGAGGGACGCGATCCGTACGATGATTGGGTGGTCATCAACAAAGAACTGCGCGAGTATAACGAGAAGCTTGCAAATCGCCCTCAAATTGTCGTCGCCAACAAGATGGATATCCCGGAAGCCCAAGATAATCTGGAATTGTTTAAAGAGCAGTTGAAGGAGCACGGGCACGAAGAGATGGAAATTATTGCAATTTCGGCGGCGACCAGGCAAGGTATCAGAGAGCTGCTTTACCGGTTGGCCGATATGGTCGAAGCGGTTCCCGTCGAGCCGCTCGTGGACGAAACGCCGAAGACGGAAGAACGAAAGGTATACAAATACGAGGGGCGCGACCGTGAGAACGAATTCCGCATTCGCCGCGAGAACGACACGTTTATCGTGGAGGGTGAAGCGATCGAGCGGTTGGCCAAGCGGACGCAGTTCGGCTCTTACGACGCCATGCAGCGCTTCGCGCATATTTTGCGCAAGATGGGCGTTGACCGCGAGCTTCGCAAGCGTGGTGCGCAGGACGGCCACTTCGTCCGCATCGGCGATTATGAATTCGAGTTTGTGGAGCATGAGGATTAGATATATGTATGGAAATACCTCGCCGATATTTTGGGCGGGGTTACTTTTTTGTTAACACAATAAAATCATTGAACAGCGGCGTCGAATAAGATATAATGTCCATCATACGAGAACAAAAGTCTACCCACGGAGGACTCGAGGCGTGTCTGAAACCAATGTTGTGAAACAAACGAAACATGCGCCGTATTATCTCGTTCGGGAAGACATCTTGCCGGAAGCTTTGTTGAAGACGCTGCAAATCAAAGAATCGATCGCCCGGGGGGAGTTCGCAACCGTCGGGGAAGCCGCCGAGAAAGTCGGGTTGAGCCGGAGCGCTTACTATAAATATAAAGACGGCATCTTCCCGCTGAACCTGTTGGAACGGGAACGCATCGTAACCGTGTCGATCGACTTGGAACACCGTTCGGGGGTGTTGTCGCGCGTTCTTGGTCTGGTCGCCGCGTTCGAAGGCAACGTATTGACCATCCACCAAACGATACCCCTTCAAGGATTGGCCAACGTCGTCTTGTCGGTGGAAACGAACGCCGCCGATACGTTGAATCCGTTGATGGAGGCGCTTCGGGCGGAAGACGGGGTTAAGAGAGCGGCGATTATCGGGCAAGGCTGATCAAGAGCAAGAGAAACAAAGAAAGTATCATGGCTGGGAGTTCAGAGGAGGAAGACGAATGGATACGATACGCATCGGTTTAATGGGACTCGGAACCGTCGGTTCGGGCGTTGTTCGCATATTGGAAAATCACCGGGACGATTTGCTTCGTCAAACCGGATCTCATATCGAAATCCGCAAAATTTTGGTGCAATCGACGGAAAAGCTTCGGGACGTGAACGTGCCGCAGCATCTGCTGACGACCGACCCGGAGGACATTGCCGGAGCACCGGATATCGATGTCGTCGTAGAAGTGATGGGCGGAGTTCCGCAAACAAAGCTTCTTTTGGAGAAGGCGCTGCGCAGCGGCAAACATGTCGTTACGGCGAATAAAGATTTGATGGCGCTGCACGGAGCGGAGCTGCTCTCCGTCGCTGCGGAACAAGGCTGCGATATTTTCTACGAAGCGAGCGTTGCGGGAGGCATCCCGATCATTCGCGCGCTTACCGAGAGCTTTTCGTCCGACCGGATCATGCGGATGCTCGGAATAGTGAACGGGACGACGAATTTTATTTTGACGAAAATGAGCCTCGAAGGCGCCTCCTACGAGGAAGTGCTGAAAGAAGCGCAAGCGCTCGGGTATGCCGAAGCCGATCCCACATCGGATGTGGAAGGGCTTGACGCCGCGCGGAAGATGGCGATTTTGGCGACGCTCGGGTTCCGGATGAACGTTGCGCTGTCGGATGTCGAAGCGAAAGGCATTACCGGAGTGACGAAGGAAGATATATTATACGGACAGCGGCTTGGATATGAGCTGAAGCTGCTCGGACTCGCCGAACGCGACGGCGACTCGGTATCCGTAAGCGTCCAGCCGGCGATGGTCCGCAAGTCGCACCCGTTGGCCTCGGTCAACGGCGTGTTTAACGCAGTCTATGTGTATGGTGAAGCGGTAGGCGAAACAATGTTCTACGGCCAAGGAGCTGGAGCGATGCCGACGGCTACGTCCGTCGTGGCGGATTTGGTGTCCGTCGTGAAAAATATGCGCCTCAACGTGAACGGCCAACGCTTGAGCCGTCCTTATAAAGAAAAGCGGCTTCAGACGGACGACCGGATTCGCGGCAAGTTTTTCCTGCTGCTGCATGTGGAAGACAGAGCGGGCGTTCTTGCGCAAATTACGCAAGTGTTCGCAAAGCATGACGTCAGTTTGGAATCGGTGCTGCAGCATCCGAACGCGGCCAATCCGAGTGCGGAAATTATCATCATTACGCATGACGCCGACCAAGCCAGCATGAAAAACGTTATCGCGGAATGCGAAAATTTGGATGTCGTGAATCAGGTGAAGAGCGTATACCGGGTAATAGGGTAACATGAGGAGTTTTCGAAGGGAGTACTATCCGCCGTTATGAGATATATGGGTTTGATCGATCGATACCGCGGCTTGCTGCCCGTAACGGAACGGACGCCGATGCTGACGCTGCACGAAGGAAACACGCCGCTTATGCGCGCCGACCGGATGTCGGAGCAATTGGGGCTCGATTTATATTTCAAGTTCGAAGGCATGAATCCTACCGGATCGTTTAAGGACCGGGGGATGGTCATGGCCGTCGCCAAAGCGATGGAGGAAGGCAGCCGCACCGTCATGTGCGCTTCCACGGGCAATACCTCGGCAGCGGCGGCGGCGTATGCCGCGCGGGGCGGGTTAAGCTGCATCGTGCTTATTCCGAACGGCAACATCGCGCTCGGCAAGCTCGCCCAAGCGTTCGCGTACGGAGCGAAGGTGATCGCGATCGACGGCAATTTCGACCGCGCGCTGGAGATCGTTCGCGACATTACGTCGAAGCATCCGATTACGCTCGTGAACTCGGTAAACCCGTACCGGATCGAAGGGCAGAAGACCGCGGCGTTCGAAATCGTCGACGCGCTCGGCCGCGCCCCGGATTATTTGGCGATACCTGTCGGCAACGCGGGCAACATTTCCGCGTATTGGAAAGGCTTCAAAGAATACCGCGGCATCGGAAAGGCTTCATCGGCGCCGAAGATGCTCGGCTTCCAAGCGGAGGGGGCGAGCCCGCTTGTAACAGGCTCCGCGTTCCCGAATCCGGAGACGGTGGCGACCGCGATCCGGATCGGCAATCCGGCGAGCTGGAATACGGCGGTGGAAGCGTACACGGAATCGGCGGGGGGAATTTACTCCGTAACGGATGAGGAAATATTGAACGCGTACCGGACGATCGCGGCGACTGAGGGCGTGTTTGCGGAACCTGCTTCCGCAGCTTCCATAGCAGGCGTGATGAAATTGCGCCGGGAAGGTACGCTGCCCGAAGGCGCGACCGTTGTTTGCGTGCTGACGGGCCACGGCTTGAAAGATCCGAACATTGCGATACAGACGGTTGCCGGGGAACCGATCGTCGTGCAGGATACGGAAGAGGCCGTGCTTGAGGCCATTTCGAGAGCGGAAGAGGTTAAATCTTATGCGTAACGTGCGTGTGAAGGTGCCCGCCTCCTCGGCGAACCTGGGCCCCGGCTTCGATGCGCTCGGCATGGCGCTCAATTTATACGCCTGGATCGATATGGCTCCGGCGGAGAAGACGAAAGTGACGCTGCTTGGCGGAAAAATGCAGGGATTGCCGACGGATAAGTCGAATCTATTGTACAAAATCGCTCAACGGGTGTTCGCGGAAGCTGGCGCCGGTGAGATGGAGCTCGATATTTCCTTTTACAGCGATATCCCTTTGGCGAGGGGATTCGGAAGCAGCGCCGTCGCGATCGTCGGCGCGCTGGGCGCGGCCAACGCCTTGATCGGCCATCCGTTCGGACAAGACGATCTGTTTCAACTGGCCGCCGAGATCGAAGGCCACCCGGACAACGTGGGGGCGGCTCTTTACGGCGGCATAGTCGCCGCCGTATGGGACGGGGCGCGCGCATCGCACGTGCGCATCGAACCGCACCCGCGTCTCGAGGCGCTGGCGGCCATCCCGTCGTTCGAATTGTCGACGGGAAAGGCGCGCGCCGCGCTCCCCGAGCTGGTGAGCAGGGCCGACGCAGTGTTCAACCTGTCGCATTCCTCCATGCTTGTCGCGGCGCTTGCGACAGGTCATTTCGGCGCCATCCGCACGGCGATGGAGGACAGGCTGCATCAGCCGTACCGGGCTCCTCTCGTGCCGGGCATGGAACGCTGTCTTCGAGAAGCCGCCGACCACGGCGCGTTAGGCGCCGCGTTGAGCGGGGCGGGCCCGACGCTTATTGCGCTTGTCGATACCGAGTCCGACCGCAAGAGCGAATTGGAATCGTTCATGAAGAATACGTTAGCAGAACACGGCGTGCAGGCTGATACGGTTTGGCTCAAACCGGCATCCGCGGGGTTGGAGCAATTGCCTGCGGAACTGCCGCTGATGGATGCGGTTCGAGGAGTTGGCTCATCATGTTAAAGATAGCGCTGCTTGGTCCGAACACATACTCGGAAGAAGCCGCTCAGTGGTTCTTGCAAGGATTCGATTGCGAGCTTGTACCTTGCAAGACGATCGCCGAGGTGTTCGAATCGTGCGTATCCGGAATGTCAGATTACAGCGTCATCCCGATCGAGAATACGATCGAAGGCTCGGTTTCGCTTCATCTGGATTGGCTCGTCCATGATGTGGATTTGCCCATTCAAGCGGAGTGGGTGTACCCGATCGCGGTCAATTTAATCGGGCTGCCGCCGGACGATGTTCAAGTGCCGGTGGAAGACCGGCTGGGTACGATACGCAAAGTAATATCGCATCCCGTCGCGCTTGGCCAATGCAGAAGATTTCTTGCGGATCGGCTGCCGAAAGCCGAACTGGAACAGGTGGGCACCACCTCGGAAGGCGTGCGGCTCCTGAAAGAACGCGGAGACGTCCATACGGCCGCGGTCGGCACCGCATTGGCGGCGAAGCGCCAAGGACTGTCGATATTGGCGGAATCGATACAGGACAGCCAAGATAACTACACGCGATTCGTTCTGGTCGGCAAGACGCCGCTGCCCTCCCGATCCGGCGAAGCGCACGTGGCGGCTGAGCGCAAAACGACGCTGCTCCTGATGCCCGACGCGGATTTCCCGGGCGGACTGCATCAGCTGTTGTCGGCCTTCGCTTGGAGACGGCTGAACTTGTCGAAAATCGAATCCCGCCCGACCAAACGAAAGCTGGGCACATATTATTTTTACATCGACGTGCAAGCGCCGCTCGAATCGGTGCTGCTGGCCGGAGCTATTGAGGAAATAAAAGCGGTAGGCTGTAGTGTGCGCATCATGGGGTCTTACCCCAGTTATTCATACGTTTAAAGCAAATTCGGAGGTGTAGGATAATATGTCGCAGGTTATTTACTTAAACGGTGAGTACGTTACCAAAGAAAATGCGAAGGTATCCGTTTACGATCACGGTTTCTTATACGGGGACGGCATTTTCGAAGGCATTCGCATTTATGACGGGAACATTTTTAAATGCAAAGAACACTTAAAGAGACTGTACGACTCGGCGAAGTCGATCATGCTTGACATTCCGTTGTCGTATGACGAAATGCAAGAAGCGCTTGTCGAGACGATTCGCCGTAACGGGATGCGCGACGGGTACATCCGTCTGGTCGTGTCGCGCGGTCCCGGCGATTTGGGACTCGATCCGCGCCGTTCGCCGAAAGCGAACGTCATCATAATCGTGGAGAAGCTGTCGATTTACCCCGAGGAAGCTTATGTGAACGGGCTGAAGACGGTGTCCGTATCGACTCGCCGAAACGTGCCGGACGCGCTCAATCCGAAAATCAAGTCGCTCAATTATTTGAACAATATTCTTGTTAAAATTCAAGCGAACCTGGCCGGCGTCGGCGAGGCGATCATGCTCAATTCGCAAGGATATGTGGCGGAAGGTTCGAGCGATAATATTTTCATTGTGAAAAACGGTTTCGTGTTCACGCCTCCGGCATATGTCGGGGCATTGGAAGGCATTACGAGAGCCGCGATCATGGAGATTTGCCGCCGCGAAGACATCCCGCTGAAGGAAGAGCCGTTTACGCTGCATGACGTGTATGTGGCCGATGAAGTGTTCTTTACGGGCACGGCGGCTGAAGTAATCGCGGTTCGCGAAGTCGACGGGCGCGTGATCGGCGAAGGCAAAGCCGGACCGGTTACGACGCGTCTGCTGCAGCAATTCCGCGGCATCGTCAATCAGGACGGCGTGAAGGTCTTTAAGTAATCGTATAAGATATAGATAAGAGACGCCAAGACGCCGTTTGGCGTCTTTTTTAACGCCAGAATTTATAAGTTTTGTGCCACAACATGAAACGAGTAAATTCTATACCAAGAAAAACTTCCTCTACATCGCGGTCGGTCATCCTTGAATGAACTACGATAGAAGTTTTTCTTGTATAAGTATAATTTTTACGGCAAAACGGGAGGCTTAAAATTTTTTTATGGTTATTGGACAAATTATTAGCTTCTAGGAACGATCCAATAGGTTCGCTTGGCCGATCGCGGCTTGACATCCGTTTCGAACTCCCTTATCAGCACTATACCCTTCGTTCAGATAAGCCGATTTGGTGATTTTGCTATTACCTCTATTTCGGCTCCCACTTTTGTTCCAGGTGCTATCCTCATTTTCCAAATAAAGCAATTTGGGCGTGATTTCCCACCTCATACTACTACTCTTGCGGGAACTATCCCTCTCGTTCAGAAAATGGCTATTCAGGCGCAATTTGACCTTACAATCTTCAATCCCTTCTTGTGCCTTATCCACGGTCGTCAAGCTCCGCCTTCGCCCAAATGTCGACGGAAAAGCAAGCTGTATGCTTGAATGTACTTCTCTGTCGGCGGCGGCACACATTTTCAACCGCAAAAATTGCTCTTCCGGCGAACGACTTTTTGAATAACGCAAATTTTATGATGTCAAATGCCCATTCCCTGCATAAGATGTAGTGCACTGGGCGTTCGCACACCTAAAGCGCGTCCGCCGATCGGAATACTACTCTTGGGAGGGAGCTCATGAAAATCCATATCATGAAGGAAGGGGATACGCTGTATTCCCTGTCGCAACAATACAGAGTCGAACTTGAAAACATTATCGCGGCAAATCCGGATATTACCGATCCGAATCGAGTCGAGCCGGGTAAGAAGGTGAAGATTCCTTCAAAACCGGTGAAGGCTGTTGCGGCGGCGGAGGAGGAGAAAAAGCAGGTGAAGCCTGTCGCCGCGGCGGAAGAGAAAAAGGCTGAGGCACCCGTTGCTGCGAAGGAGAAAAAGCCCGCGGCGCCTATCGCCGCAGCACAGGAGAAAAAGCCGGCTACCGACATCGAAGCCGAAACCTACTCCCCTTTTGCAAAGCCGAAACAACAAGTGAGCCCGGTGCAGCAGCCAACGGCTCCTGCTGCCGCGCCCGACAAGAAGCTCGAGCCGAATATAAACATTACAGCCGGAGCTTACGCGCAAAACATACCTTCCGTCAATCCGTACTCAGCGTATCCCGCCGCGCCGTTGCCGATGCAAGAAGCTCCAAGCTTTGGGAATGTGCCGTATACAGGAGCGTTGCCAAGCGCGCCATACTTACCTCCGGTTCAAGGTTTTTCGACGCCGAACCCGGCGCTGCTCCCGCAAACTCACGCTTTCGCCGAACAGCAGCCTGCTTCCTACAAGACCGATTTGCAGGCATCCGCTTATTCTCCGCTCAACGTCAAGCTGACGGGAAATACCGGAGACGCGGTGCATCCGTATGCGCAATTTCCGACGCCAACGGTTGAAGCGGGCGCTTATGCGAATCCGCTTTACGGCGCAGCGGCTCAGTTCCCGCAGGGAGTGCCGTACGAACCGGCGGCCGGACCATACGGCACAGCCGCAGCTTTTGGAAGCGGTCAGGACATGATGGGGTACCCCGCATACGGCCAACCTGCTTTCGGGACGATGCCTACGTTCGGCACGACACCAGATTTCGGTACAACACCCGGATTCGGTACGACACCTGGATTCGATACGACACCTGGATTCGGTACCGCACCAGCATTCGGTACAATGCCGGGTTTCGGAGCCGCGCCTTTCAGTACAACACCTTTGTTCGGCATGCAGCAAACCGACGCTTTCACCGCAGCCTATCCCGGTTTGACTCCGTACGGGACCGCACCTGCACCATACGGAGCGCCTGATTACGATTGCGGCTGTGGGGGCAAGGGCGCCCGTCAATCGTTGCCATACGCTCTTCCGTACACATCCGACGCATTCGCGGAATGGCCGACAGTCAGCGGCTTCCCTTCGCAGCAGCCGGCCCAAACCGGCGACGCGGCGGCCGCCGGCGACGAAGCGGAACAAGCCGGTGACAGCAAACGAACCGCTGCAAAGACAAAGAAACACGCAAAAGTATCCTCTCGCGTAGAGGCGCTGCGGAAGCTGTTAAAAAACTCGAAAGCGAAGCGGAAGCCGGGCCGCCGGGCTAACAAACCGTGGATTTATAATTGACACGCTCCGGGAAAGCCCGCCGCGCTGCGAATGCGTATATCCTCTTTGCCCGCTGGCTAAAATAGTAAGCAAACAACCTTTGAAAGGATTGTTTGCAATTGCCACTTAAAAGTCAGGGGTGAAGGAGAGAAAATGGGCTTTTTCGGTGCGTTTAAAAGACAACTAAAAAAGCGGATCCGTTTCAAACGGCGTTGGCTGTCGCTCGGCGTATGGGTGTTGGCTCTCGGCGGTTTGGTTTGGTACGCGGCTTCCGAATCCCACAATCCCGAACCCGCCGTCGCAACGCTGGCAGGCATCCGTAAAGAGGCGGAGCCTTCAGCCAACTTAGTCAAAGCAAGCGAGACCATTCTTCATACGATATACGTGTGCGGAGAAGAGTATACTTCACTAGGCGTTCTATCGCCCGATGACATCCGCAAAACTGCGAAAGAGCATCCCAATTGGGAGTATGTCGGGGTGATCGATAATAAAGCAACGTTCGAAGTGCACGTTGACGATTTGTCCTCCGAATGCAAAATGAATTCGTATATAGGAATCGACGCGGGGGGCAATTTGACGCTGTACGACGGTCCCCCTCGGGAAGAGAGAGCGGTGAAGACATTTTACCAGCTCGATGTCGGGCATCTCGAAAGCAGTCTCCCCGGAGAGGTGGTCGAGGATTTGAAGCGGGGCATACGCATTCGGGACATCGCCGAATACAACAGCGTATTGTCGACCTTCAGCGATTTTGCCGTCGACGAGACGGAGAAAGTGATGAAACCCCATCCATAAATACGGATAACGGCAATAACAATAAAACGGCCTCACGGAAAGCATTGAGCTTCCCGGGGCCGTTTTTTTTCTGTACCCCGTGCATTGTATCGCTTCGGTCGAAGCTGTTTTCTGTTGGCATCGAAGCAGGTTTTCTTATATAATTTCAGAATGTTATTGCAGCGCAAGAAGGGAGAAAGAGAAACTCATGGAACAACAAGCGGTATGGGCCGTCGCGATCTTTTTGATCACGTACGGATTTATCATTGCCGAAAAAATTCACCGCACCATCGTCGCCATGGCCGGGGCCGTTCTGGTCGTAGCGTTCGGAATCGTATCGCAAGAAGAAGCCGTCCACGCGATCGATTTCAACACGCTCGGCTTGCTGACGGGAATGATGATCATTGTGCATATTACGTCGGAGACCGGAATATTCCGCTACTTGGCCGTTAAATCGGCGAAAATAGCGAAGGCCGATCCGGTGCGGATCCTTGTCGCATTGAACCTTATTACCGCAATCGCGTCCGCGTTCTTGGACAATGTGACGACAGTGCTCCTTATGGTGCCGGTGACGTTCAGCATCGTTCGGCAACTGAAGCTTCCGGTCATGCCGTTTCTCATATCGGAGATCATCTCCTCCAATATCGGCGGCACGGCGACGATGATCGGAGATCCTCCGAATATTATGATCGGAAGCAGAGTGGAGGAGCTTGGGGGCTTCATAGCATTTATTGACAATTTGGCGCTTATTTCCGCGGCAATACTCATCGTTACGCTGGTCATCTTTGCATTCATGTACCGCAAGCAGATCCAAACGACCGAAGATTTGAAACAAAATATGATGAAGATGGACGAGCGCTTGGAAATCGGAGACAAAAAGCTGCTTATTAAAGCGTTGTCGGTGCTCGGGCTGACGATCGCGGGGTTTTTCCTGCATCAGGCTCTTCATATTGAATCCGCAACCGTTGCGTTGGCTGGCGCGTTTTTGCTGCTGCTGCTTACAGGCGAACATAAGTTGGAGCATTCCCTTGCAAAAGTCGAATGGACGACGATCTTTTTCTTCGTCGGCTTGTTCGTGCTTGTGTCGGGCTTGGAATTCACGGGCGTAATCGAGGACCTTGCGCGAGCCGCGATCGAATTGACGGGCGGCGAAATCGCGCCGACGGCCATTCTCATCTTATGGTTGAGCGCCATCGCTTCCGCATTCATCGATAACATTCCGTTCGTAGCGACGATGATTCCGCTCATTCAAGAGATGGGCGCGCTCGGTGTTGATGATTTAGAGCCATTATGGTGGAGTCTGGCGCTCGGCGCCTGTCTCGGCGGCAACGGGACGCTGATCGGGGCAAGCGCAAACGTGATTGTCGCCGGGTTATCGGCTAAAGAAGGTCATCCGATCTCATTTTTGCAATATTTGAAAGTCGGCTTTCCGCTCATGCTTCTGTCGATCGTCGTCGCCACAGCATATGTGTATTTAAGGTATTTGGCATGAGGAAAGGGGGCAAAGGATGCTCACATACACGGTAGCCCGGATTACTATGCCGACTTTCTGCTTCAGCTGTTCAAGCACGGATGGCTGTCCGAGGTCAAATGGGGCTAACGGGAGATGGACGCTCCCGTTTTCCTCTGATAAAATAACGGAAGGAATACATATGTTCGCACAAGGGGAGAGGCGCTGTTGCGCATAATGGGAATCGACCCCGGGCTTGCGATCGTCGGTTTCGGATTTGTCGATAAGAACGGCAGCCGGCTGCTGCCGATTCAATACGGCTGTATCCAAACCGAAGCGGAAACCGATCAAGGGGTGCGCTTGAAGGAAATTTACGAATCGACGCTTGGGTTGATCGATACATATAAACCCGATGCGGTGGCGATTGAGAAGCTGTTTTTTAATAAGAACGTTACGACGGCCCTGAGCGTCGGACAAGCCCGCGGCGTTATTTTCCTTGCCGCCGTGCAGCGCGGCCTGCCGGTCGCCGAATATACGCCGCTGCAAGTCAAACAAGCCGTCGTCGGTTACGGAAAGGCGGAGAAGCGCCAAGTGCAGGAGATGGTCCGCATGTTTTTGAACTTGGTCGCCGTCCCTAAACCGGACGACGTCGCCGACGCGTTGGCCGTAGCGATTTGCCACGCGCACACATCGACGTTTACTGACAAAATGAACGAGGTTCATAAGCCATGATCGATTTTTTGCGGGGGAAGCCCGTGTTTGTGGATACCGATTTTGTCGTGCTCGACGTGCGCGACGTCGGGTACCGTGTTTTTTGCGCCAATCCGTATGCGGTTGCAGCCAAAGGGGAAGAACCGGTGACATTGTTCATCCATCATCATGTGCGGGAGGACGCCATCCAGCTGTTCGGCTTCGGCAGCCGCGAGGAACAATCGCTGTTCCGCAAGCTGCTGGACGTTTCCGGCATCGGTCCGCGCGTGGCGATCGGCGTATTGTCCGGAGGGAGCCCTGAACGGATCGCACGCGCCATCGAGGATGAGGACATCACGTTCCTCACGCGGTTGCCCGGCATCGGGCGAAAGACGGCGCAGAGAATGGTATTGGACTTGAAAGACAAGCTCGATGGCATCGGAGCGGGCGCTCCGTCCGGAACGTCGTCGGGGGGCGAGGTCGTGCCTACCGCGGCCGCCGCCGCGGCGCACGGAACTCCGGCTTCCATCGCCTCTGCATGGAGGGAAGCGAAGGAAGCCCTGTTGTCGCTCGGATATTCAGAATCCGAAACGGAACGCGCATGGAGGGACATCCGCAATAAGACTCAAGAAGGCGCCGGACCGGATGCGCTCATCAAGCTGGCGCTGCAGGCTTTGTATCAGGCAAAGTAACATGGGAGAGGGAGCATCATGGAGGATCGGATCATTTCGGCTCACTTGATGATGGAAGACAATCAAGTGGAGTACAGCCTTCGTCCACGTTACTTGTCCGAGTATATCGGACAAGAACAGGTGAAGGAAAACCTTAAAATTTATATCGAAGCCGCCAAGATGCGCAAGGAAAGTTTGGACCATGTACTGTTGTACGGACCGCCGGGTTTAGGGAAGACGACGCTGTCCAACATTATTGCGAACGAACTCGGCGTAAATTTGCGAACCACTTCGGGCCCCGCGATAGAGCGCCCCGGAGATTTGGCCGCCATCCTGACGAATTTGCAGGAGGGCGACGTGCTTTTCATCGATGAAATCCATCGGCTTCACCGCACGGTGGAGGAAGTTCTTTATCCGGCGATGGAGGATTTCGCGCTCGATATCATCATCGGCAAAGGACCGAGCGCCCGTTCCGTCCGCTTGGATTTGCCGGCGTTTACGTTAGTCGGGGCCACAACCCGCGCGGGATTGCTGTCGTCCCCGCTGCGCGACCGCTTCGGCGTCGTGTGCCGTCTCGAATTTTATACCGTCGACCAGCTTACCTACATCGTGACGCGGGCGGCGGACATTCTCGGCGTTCAAATCGTAGGAGAGGCGGCGCGCGAGATAGGCTTGCGGTCGCGCGGCACGCCCCGCATCGCCAACCGTCTGCTGAAGCGGGTGCGGGATTACGCTCAAGTACGCGGCGACGGGATCATTACGAGCGAAGCCGCGGATACGGCGCTGCGTATGCTCCAAGTAGACGAGCTTGGGCTGGACGCGATCGACCATAAGATGCTTCGTTCGATAATCGGCAATTTCAAGGGCGGTCCCGTAGGGCTTGACACGATCGCCGCAACGATCGGAGAAGAGAGCCAGACGATTGAAGACGTATACGAACCGTACTTGCTGCAGATCGGATTTTTGCAGCGGACGCCCAGAGGACGCGTAGTAACGCCGTCGGCTTACAAACATTTGGGCTTGCCGGCTCCGAAAGGAAATGATGGGGAATGAAGATTCGTTGGTTTCGCTTCGCGTTATCGTTATGCATATGCATCGCATTGTCTGTGCCGGGCGCATCCGCCGCTGAAAGCGGAGCTATCCCGGCCTTGCAGGACGTTCGCGTCGCTTTATTTATTACGACCGACAAATACGCCGCTGCGTCTTCGCACGTGACTTTGTCCGCAGAAGGCGGTTTGTCGTTCGGCACAATGATGAAGGAAGGCGCGGTAGCGCCGTGGCTGGAAGCGGCGAATCAAGCGGAAACCCGGTTTTCGTTGGACGTTTACAGGGTGTTCGTCGCCCAAACCGGCGACGAAGCGAAAGCCGCGGCCCTTCTTGCCGAGCTGCAAAGAGCGAAGCAGCCCGGCACAGTGTACGAGCACACGGTTAAAGGAAACCCGGCGTACCGCATTTACGCCGGTCCGTTCTCCAGCCGCTCCCAAGCGGATACGGTCCGCATATCTTTAGCCGGCAATGCCGCGATTACAAAGCTGTCGGGAGGCGCGCAGCCGACGCTCTCCGGTCCTCAGTACGCCAGCGCCGGTTCTTATTCGACCGAAGCGGAAGCGCTGTCCGCAGCGGCCGCCTTGTGGGACGCAGGCGTGTTTGGGGTTATCGCCGCCGCTCCGAATGAGAGCGGATCGACGCTATATTCCGTCTGGATCGGCGAAACGGCGGACGAGGCACAGCTGAAGAAAGCGGTCGATGAGGCAAGCCGGAAAGTGAGCGGCATATCGACAGTCTCCGTGAACGCGGCCGCTCCCTATCTTATCCGCCGCATCGATCGTTCCGGCACTACCGCGACCGCATTGGGCGCCGCAACGGTTCATTATTCGTTCGGAGGAGAAGGACATACGGTCGTCGCCGCTCCGAAAAATTCCGGCGCGGGCGTGCGCGTCAAAGAACGTTCCGGACGAACGTACCGCGGAACGGTCGAGTTATCGCGTTACAACAACGCTCTGGCGGTTGTTAACCGCGTTCCTCTCGAATCGTACGTAACGTCCGTCGTCGGGTCCGAGCTCGACGCCGCGTGGCCCGCCGAGGCGCTGAAAGCGCAAGCGGTCGCCGCAAGAACATACGCATTGAAACAAGGCTTGAAATACGGCGTCGCCCATGTGAGCGATACGACGAACGATCAGTCGTACCGGGGGATCGAACGGGAGTTTCCGGCGATTCAGAGCGCCGTGACGGCGACGTCGGGCGAGGTGCTGATGAGATCCGACGGGCAGCTTCTCGATGCGTTCTATCATAGCAATTCCGGAAACATGACGGCGGATCCGACGGAAGTGACGGGGCAGCCGATCGCCGGGATTTCCCCCGTTCCGAGTTTGGACGTTTCCGCCGAACGCGGGAAGCTTGTATGGTATCGGGTCGCTTATGGTCAAGGAACCGTCGGTTACGTGAGGTCGGACTTCATTCTTCTTTCCGACGGGACGAACCGCGCCGGTTTTCCGACGGGAACGGCGACCGAAACGGTGAACGTAAGACAAGCTCCATATGTAAATAACGAGACGAATGCGCCGATCGGCCAATTGAACGCAGGCGACAAAGTGACGATTTTCGGCCGCGACATGGAGTCTACCTCATACCAGTGGATCCGCGGACCGGTTTCGGCCGGCCGGCTGCTTACCCTCATGGCATCAAGCGGTGTGGCATCGCAGGAGCTCGCTCAAATAACCGCCGTCAGGGAGCTTGAGGTTTCGGCCCGGGGTGCGGCTACCGGCCGTGTGACCGGCATGACCGTCAATGACCGTCTCCTTCAGATGAACCGGCCGGAGCATTACCGAACGCTTCTCGGGCTCCCGAGCACGCGGTTCGAGGTGGAAGAGACGGCGAAAGTGACCGTGCTCGGATCGGGTGGGCGAACAACGGCCTTGCCGAATGCCGGCGGAGCAGCTTCCCTGTCGGCGATTGCCGCCGGCGGCCGCAAGAGCGCCTTGAACGGAGAAGGCTATTTGATCACGACGGGCGACGGCACCGCGCGGTATGCAACCGGAGAACCGCAGTTCCGGTTTTTGGGGTACGGTTTCGGTCACGGTCTCGGCATGTCCCAATGGGGCGCGTTCGGACTGGCGGAGCTCGGGTATGACTATAGGAAAATTCTGCAATACTACTACAAAGACGCTACCCTTGTGAAAGGTTGAGCTCATGGACGTCAGCGCATTTGATTTCGATTTGCCGGAGCGCTTGATCGCTCAGACACCTCTGTCCGACCGGACGGCATCCCGTCTTATGACGCTAAATAGCCGGACTGGGGAAATACAGCATAAACATTTTTCCGACCTGATCGATATGCTCGCGCCCGGCGATTTGCTTGTCATGAACGACACGAAGGTGCTGCCGGCAAGATTATACGGCGTCAAAGCCGACACCGGAGCGAAAGCCGAGCTGCTGCTTTTGAAGCCGCTCGGAGACGACAGATGGGAAACATTGGCCAAACCGGGCAAACGTTTAAAAGAAGGAGCCGTTATCGTATTCGGCGACGATCCGCTGTCGCCGTTATTGCGCGCGACGGTGGAAGCGGAGACGGAAGGCGGCGGTCGAATCGTCGCCTTTCAATATGAAGGAGTGTTCTTGGAGCTGCTCGAACGCCTGGGCCACATGCCGCTTCCTCCGTATATTAAAGAGCAACTGGAAGATAAGGACCGGTATCAGACCGTATATGCGGCGAATCCGGGTTCGGCCGCCGCGCCGACGGCGGGTTTGCATTTTACCGAGGAATACTTGCAACGGATCCGCGCTTCGGGAGTCCGGACGGCGACGGTTACGCTTCATGTAGGGCTCGGAACGTTTCGTCCCGTATCCGCCGACAAAGTGGAAGAGCATGTCATGCATGCGGAATATTACGACGTTCCGGGCGAAACGGCGCGCGCCGTTCGCGAAACGAAGAAGCGCGGAGGACGCGTCGTGGCGGTGGGTACGACGTCGGCGCGAACGCTCGAGACGGCCGCGCAACAGATTTTATCCGGTACGGACGAAGATGTGAGCGGGTGGACCGACATTTTCATTTATCCGGGTTATACGTTTTTGGCGGTGGACGCATTAATCACCAATTTCCACCTGCCGAAATCGACGCTCCTAATGATGATCAGCGCGCTTGCCGGCCGGGAACGGGTGTTGGAAGCGTACCGGGAGGCAGTGGATCGGGAATACCGCTTTTTCAGTTTCGGAGACGCGATGTTCATTTATTGATGCGGAAAAGAGTGTGACGGATGGCAGCAGTGACATATGAGTTGATCAAAACATGCAAGCAAACGGGCGCAAGATTGGGCAAAGTGCACACTCCTCACGGCACCTTCGACACGCCGGCATTCATGCCGGTAGGCACGCAGGCGACGGTGAAGACGATGAGCCCGGAAGAAGTGAAGGAGATGGGCGCGGGCATCATTTTAAGCAATACGTATCATCTCTTTCTTCGGCCCGGCCATGAATTGGTCCGCGAAGCGGGCGGGCTTCACAAATTCATGAATTGGGATCGGGCGATTTTGACCGACAGCGGCGGCTTCCAAGTGTTTTCGTTAAGCGATCTGCGGAAAATTACGGAAGAAGGCGTCCATTTCCGCTCGCATCTTAACGGTGACAAGCTGTTCATCGGTCCGGAAACCGCCATGGAAATTCAGAACGCCCTCGGATCCGATATCATGATGGCATTCGACGAATGCCCGCCGTATCCGGCGGAAGAGGATTACGTGAAGCAGTCGACGGAACGGACGACCCGGTGGGCGGAACGCTGTTTGAAGGCGCATGCCCGGCCCCACGATCAGGCGCTGTTTGCGATCGTGCAAGGGGGAATGTACGAGAAATACCGGAGGCAGAGCGCCGCGGATTTGACTTCCATGGATTTCCCGGGGTATGCTATTGGAGGATTAAGCGTGGGTGAACCGAAGCATCTCATGTACGAGGTGCTTGAATATACGGCGCCGCTGCTCCCGTCGAACAAACCGCGCTACCTGATGGGTGTAGGGTCGCCTGACGCGTTGATCGACGGCGCCATTCGGGGCATCGATATGTTCGATTGCGTGCTGCCGACGCGTATTGCGCGCAACGGCACGACGATGACGAGCGGGGGCCGCCTGGTCATACGCAACGCCCAATTCGCCCGCGATTTCGGTCCGCTCGACCCGGAATGCTCGTGCTACACGTGCCGGAATTACTCCCGCGCATACATACGCCACTTGATTAAAGCCGACGAAACGTTCGGCATCCGGCTGACGACGTACCACAACTTGCATTTCTTGCTTGAATTGATGCGCAACGTGCGCCAAGCGATCGTGGAGGATCGGTTAGGCGATTATAGAGAGCAGTTTTTCTCCAAATACGGATTGCATGACAATGACAAAGGTTTTTAATCAATTTTTATTGCACAAGGAGGAAATTGGATGTTTATTATGGCTGGTGCCGCGGCTGCGGCGGAAGGAACTCAAGGCGGGGCGGGCGCGTGGATGTCGCTGCTGCCTTTCGTATTGATGTTCGCAATCTTCTATTTCTTGCTCATCCGCCCGCAGCAGAGGCGTCAAAAGACTCGAAATATGATGCTTGCGAATTTGAAGAAGGGCGATAAAGTCATCACGCTCGGCGGCATTCACGGGAAAGTTGTGGAATTGACCGACGACGTGGCCGTAGTGCTTGTGAACGACTCGACTCGTCTGACGTTTAACCGCGCTGCGATTGAGACGGTCGTATCGAGCGCGCCGGCATCGGATACGAAGCCGGAGTAATGCGGATGAAACAATATAAAGTGGACTGACTAACAAAAAAGGAGACTGTCTGTTTATACGACAGGCTCCTTTTTCCGTTATTTTCCCGCAAAGCGAAAAAATTGCCCCAGTTCCAAATCATCTCCGCAAATTGACGCCGATCATGCCGCCGAACGCTCCCATGAAGAACGACAGCGCGAACAACACTAACGTGTACATCGTCAAAGCCGCATCGTAGCTTAAAAATCCGATCAATACGACCACTACGCTGTACAATACACCCATCATGCCTCCGTTATACCAGCCGCGTTTTCCCGATCGTTTCCCCGTCACCAACCCGCCGATAAACAACGCCGCACTGTGAATGACATATACGTATGTCGTCATCGAACCTTCTTTCATGCCGGAAAACTTTAAAACCAACGAGACGATAACCGTTGCAAGCGCCATCGAAACGAGGGAATAGAGGAGACCCGTAAGTATCGGAGATCCCGCTCGCACGCCGGACGTCATTCCCTTCATCGTATTCATGCCATCGACCTCCGCAGCTATTCATTAGTACACCATATGGTCAAGCCGTGAAAAAAAGACCAAGCTGCCAAAAGTTACGCGTGCATTTTTTGCATGGCTTGCCAAAACCGCGGTGAGAATACGTTTAGCGGATTCACTGCGAAGGGAGGAGGCGCATGGAAGCTCTTTCGATCGTATGGCGGACACTGCTGGTCTACTTTGTAATCAACATCATCCTTCGAATTATGGGCAAGAGGGAAATCGGCAAACTGTCCGTTTTCGATTTAGTCATTTCGATAATGATCGCAGAGATGGCCGCTTTACTCATCGGGGAGACTGACCGGCCGATATGGGAAGGCGTATTGCCGATGGTCGTGCTCGCCTTGACGCAAGTGACGATTGCATACTTCACCTTAAAAAACCGCACGGTCCGGAATGTCTTTGAAGGCAGACCGAGCGTCATTATCGAAAACGGGAAACTGAACCGCGAAGAGATGCGAAGACAGCGTTACAGCTTGGATGACCTCATGATGCAGCTTCGGGAGAGCAAAGTGAACAACGTAGCGGACGTCGAGTTCGCGATCTTGGAAACAACGGGGAAGCTGTCCGTCACGACCCGGCAGGAGTTCCGTGGAGCAGACGGCCGCGATCCGCAGGACTCGGGCCAATCGAAGAAGTCCTCCGTTGTGCAATTCAACGGCAAAGAAGGCAAGCCCGTCACGTTTCGGTACGAAGGCTTGCCCATTCCGCTCATCATGGACGGCAAGGTTCATGACGAAAACTTGAAAGTGATCGGCAAGACAAGATTTTGGCTCAAGAACGAACTGCAAAACCGGGGCATCTCGGATGCGAAAGACGTATTTCTATGTACGATCGACCATCGCGGCAAAATGTTTATCGATAAGAAGTAGCGGTATGGCGTTCAATTTTATTTTTTGCGGTGAAACGGAAGCCGGCCGAAGTCGTCCTTATCCACCAGCTTTAACAAAAAGACGCAGCACAAATACAGCAAGCCTCCCCCTAATGCTGCGGCGGCAAACCGGAGAAGCGGGGATGAAGACCACTCCGTCACGAATAACGCATGCGCCGCATAACCTGTTAAGCAAGCCGCGGCGCCCGTCTTGATCAAATCGGCAATCGGAAAGCGGTATTTGATGAAACCGACGACGCTGTTCCAATGAAGCATCGTCACCAAAACGATATTCACATTGATGGCGGCGATCACGCCGTATATTCCAAATCTGGGCTGTGTGGCTAACAGGAATATGAGCGTCAATTTAATCGCAGCCCCGTAGAACGTGTTCAAGAGCGCGGCTCCCGGCCGGTCCAACGCTTGCAGCGTCGCTTGCAGCGGACCTTGGAAGTAGAGGAAAATAGCGGCCGGAGCCATCATTTTCAGCATCGCTCCCACTTCCGGTTCGTTGTACAAATAGTAGCAAATGGGTTCGGCAAGAACGTACATAAAGACGGCGAACGGCGCACCGGTAACAAGAGCGAGCCGCAAGCTTTGATGCAAACGCTTATGGATCGTCTTCATATCGCTGCGGGCGGCCGCCTCCGAAAGAGACGGGACGAGAGACACGGAGAGCGAATAGGTCAGTACCCCCGGAAGCAGAAGCACCGGGATGACCATTCCTTGCAAAGCGCCGTATTGCGCAGTCGCAACCGCCGCAGCAACGCCCGCGGCCGCCAGCGCTTGAACGGTCATGACCGATTCAAGAAAATACGAGCCGGATCCGACGAGCCGGCTGCCGGTAACCGGGATGGCGATTCGCATTAACGAACGAAACAGAGCCGGTGACGTTCGGGAAGCTTCATTCTTTGAATTTTCATTGAGCGCCGCAGCCGCGTAGAAGCCCCTCGTTCGCATGTATTGAAAAGCGATCACCGCAAGTCCGCTCAATTCCCCGACCGTAACTCCGAACATGGCGCCCGCCGCCGCAAAATGAAGTCCGTAGGGCAGCAGCCAGTAAGCGAACAGAAGCATGGCGGCAATGCGGATGACGGTCTCGGTGATTTGCGAAAGAGCGGTGGGAATCATGTTCTGCCTGCCTTGAAAATATCCGCGGTACACGGAAGAGACGCCTACGATCAAGATCATCGGACTCATGGCCAATATCGTGTAACGTACACGCGAATCGTTGAGCAGCGCCGAAGAGATCCAAGAGGAGCCGAGAACGATCGCCGCGGTGAACAACAGGCTTAGCAGCACTGTACAAAACAGAGAGAGCCGGACGATCGTCTTCACTTTCCGTTCTTCACCGTCGGATTCTGCCGCGGCTACCAGCTTCGCGACGGCCAGCGGTATGCCTCCGGTTATAAACGTAAGCACTACGATCAGCAGCGGATAACCCAACTGATACAGTCCCACCCCCTCCGCGCCGATGATCCTGGGCATGGCAATCCGCGGCGCAAATGCGAGAATGCGGTTAATCAACCCGGCCGCCAGCAATATCATTGTCCCTTGAATGAACGATTGTCTGTTCATAGCCGCTCCTTCGCGCGATCCTTCCTCGAGCTCCGCATCCGTTTCACGGGACGGACGAGGCGGAAGTTGTCCGTTTCCTTATGGTTATGTGTCATTTATCGCCAACATGCTTGTCTTTTGTGATACAATAAGAGGAGTCAGACTGGATCGGGGGAGACCGGCAATGACCGAACGGGATCAACGCCTTGGGCGCGAAGATATCGCCGAGGAACGCGAAGATGTACAGGGAATGAGCGACAATGAATTGAACGCCATGATTGAAACGATTTGCATGAGTAAAGCGGAAGAATTTCACATGCTCGGTTACGGGAGCGTCACCGGCAAAGATATATGGGATTGCGTGAGCAGCAAATATAAAGAAACTCCTCCGCTGCACCGGGTCGTCAACGATATATTGTCTTTAAAGACTACGCAGCTGATGAACTGGATGACGTTAAGCGCTTGGAAAATGAGTTGAGAAGCTTAAGGGCGGCCCGTCGGCCGTTCTTTTTTGCGTTTTTGACTGGATTTTACGAGGTGGTATAATGAGACTATTGGACACAAGAAGGGAGCAAGTTTGCTGCTATGGATATGAAACGAATCGCGGCCTTTATTCTCATCGTGCTCGTAACGCTAGGGGTCGTAGCCGGGACTAGTCCGTCCTTGTTGGGGGATATCAAGCTCGGACTCGATTTGAAGGGCGGGTTTGAAATTCTTTACGTGGCTGAACCGCTGGAAGAGGGACAAGCCGTGACCCAAGACTCGCTGCGCGAGACGGCCCGCAGCTTGGAGGAGCGGGTAAACGACGTCGGGACGTCGGAACCGGAAATTACACCGGAAGGCAAAGACCGGATCCGGGTGAAGATTGCCGGCGTGGAGAATGAAGAGGAGGTTCGCGCCATTCTTAGCAAACCGGCGGAGCTGACGTTTCGCGGTCCGGACGGAACGAAAGAGATGATCGGAAGCGACTTCGTGCAAGGCGGCGCATCCGTTGAATTCAATCAGGCGGGGCGGCCGTACATTGCTTTGAAGGTGAAGGACGCGGCAAAGTTTGCCGATGTGACGGAGAGATTGTTGGGCCAACCGCTGGCCATTTATTTGGACGAAGAGATGATTTCAGCGCCTACCGTCAATGCCGTCATTACGAACGGCCAGGCGATCATTACGGGCGACTACACCTTCGATGAAGCGAAGGAACTGGCCGACATTATCAATCTAGGCGCACTGCCGCTCAAGCTGACCGAAAAATATACGCAAAGCGTCGGAGCGACGCTCGGACAGCAGTCTCTGCAAGAGACGATGTTCGCCGGCATCATCGGTTCCGCGATCATATTGCTATTTATGCTGTCGTTTTACCGGATACCCGGCGTCGTTGCCAGCATTTCTTTAATATCGTACACATGGCTTTTATTGCTTGCGTTCAAGCTGATGGGCGTCACGCTCACATTGCCTGGAATCGCGGCGTTCGTGCTCGGCATCGGAATGGCGGTCGACGCCAACATCATCACGTACGAACGAATCAAGGACGAGATTCGCAGCGGCAAGTCCATACTATCCGCTCTGCGCGCCGGTTCGAAGAACAGCTTCCGCACGATCATGGACGCGAATGTTACGACCATCATCGCCGCATCGGTCATCATGTTCCTAGGTTCGTCTTCCGTGCGAGGCTTCGGACTGATCCTCATTGCGAGCATTGTGGCGAGCATCATTACGAACGTATTCTTCTCGCGGCTGCTGCTCAACCTTCTCGTGCGAAGCAATCTTGTGAAGAAACCGGGCTATTTCGGCGTGAAGGAGGCGGAAATCAGTGCGCTATAAGTTCAACTTCGATTTTATCAAGCATCGCAAGAAATTTTACGTCTTCTCCACCGCTTTGACCTTGCTAGGGATTATTACGCTCGTTGCGTTAGGGTTAAATTACGGCGTCGATTTTCGCGCAGGATCTTCGCTGGATATTGATGTCGGCAAACCGACGACCGCGGCGGAAGCGAAAGAAGTATTCGCGAAGGCGGGATTCGCGGACGTAACGCCTACCGTAGGCGGTGAGGGCGAGCGCGTTACGGTGCGGTTTAAAGATCCTTTGACGCAGCAGCAAGTGATCGCCGTCGAAGAGGCTTTTAAAGCACAGTATGGAGATCAAGTATCCAAAGAAGAGAATACGGTGGACCCGGAGCTTGCACGGGAGCAGCTTACCAACGCGGGTATTGCGGTACTGGTGGCGAGCATTTTCATCATCATCTATATCAGTATCCGGTTTGAGTGGCGCTTCGCTATTGCAGGCATTGCGGCGCTGCTCCACGACGCATTTATCGTCATTTCCGTGTTCTCCATATTCCGCCTTGAAGTGAATCTGCCGTTTATAGTGGCGATATTGACAATCATCGGATACTCTATTAACGATACGATCGTTATTTTCGACCGGATCCGCGAGAATTTGCGTTTTGCGAAGCTCAAATCGGCGGGCGACTTATCCGCTATGATAAACAACAGCATTTGGCAGACGTTCACAAGATCCGTCAACACGGTGATGACCGTATTGATTGCCGCCGTCGCCCTATTCATATTCGGCAGCGAATCGATTCGGCTGTTTTCGCTTGCGATGATCATCGGTCTGGTCAGCGGCGCATATTCTTCAATATGTATCGCATCTCCGATATGGTTTGAATTGAAAAAAAGGAGTCTCGGGAGGTCCAAATGACGGAGAATCGTCACGCCAGGGCGGAATTCGCCGCATGGCTCGGCATTATCGGAAATTTGAGTTTGGCTGTTATGAAAGGGGTCGTCGGTTTTCTGTCGGGCAGTAAAGCGTTGATTGCCGATGCCGCCAACTCCGCTTCCGACGTCGCCGGATCGTTCGCCGTATTGATCGGCTTAAAGGCGGCCAAGCGCCCGCCGGACAAAGATCACCCGTACGGGCACGGCAAGGCCGAATCGATAGCGGCGATTATCGTGTCGGTGCTGCTGTTATTGGTCGGTTTCGAAGTGGCCCAGTCGGCGGTTCATGCGATTTTTTTCGCCGATGAACCGCCGCAGGCGCCTAAGTGGTATGCCATTGTAGCGCTGCTTATCGCCATTGTAGCCAAGGAAATTCTGTTTCAATATAAATTCCGTCTTGGTAAAGAGTTGAATTCCCAAGCGCTCATTGCTAACGCATGGGATCATCGAACCGACGTAATGTCTTCTTCCGCCGCGCTTCTTGGGGTGGGCGCTTCAGTTCTGGGAGAGCGCCTAGGGATGCCGTGGCTGTATTATGCCGACCCGGTGGCAGGATTTTTCGTCGCGGTGTTGGTGCTTCGCATGGGATACAAATTAATTATGGAATCGATCCATAACACGATGGACCACGTTCTTCATGCGGAAGACGCGGAGGAATTGATCCAAACCGCTCAAAGCGTGCGGGGCGTTATTACGGTGGATGAGCTTCGGGCGAGAGAGCACGGCCATTATGTCATTGTCGATTGCAAAATCAGTGTAAATCCGCGTATTACGGTGATGGAAGGCCACGATATTGCCAAAGCCGTAAAGCATGAGCTGATGAAGTCGTACACGCATGTGTCGGACGTATTCATTCACGTGAACCCGTATGATCCGGGTTATCCGTACAAAAGCGCAAGCGATACCAATCAAGAAGATTTTCCGACCTTATTACATTAATTTGCATTAGGGCGGGGAAAAGGAGCGATGCTTGCATGCTTTCATCGAAGGCGCGCTGGAAGATCGGCTCCCCCGATCCGGCCGGCGCCCGAGCGCTTCAAGACCGTTTGAACATACGTCCGCTGCTCGCCGCGCTGCTTGCCGCAAGAGGCATCGGTGCGGAAGAAGCGGAAATTTTGCTTTCGGCGAAATTGGAGTTTCATGACCCGATGCTTCTTGACGGCATGGCAGTCGCGGCGGAACGTATCGAACGGGCCGTGCGGGACGAACAATACATACGCATATACGGGGACTACGACGCGGACGGCGTCAGCAGCACTTCGTTAATGGTTCGGCTGATGCGGATGTTGGGCGCGCGTTTCGACTATTACATTCCGCATCGGGTAACGGAAGGCTACGGCCTCCATGTCCATGCGATCGAGCAAGCGCATAGCGAAGGAGTGGGCTTGCTTGTGACGGTCGACACCGGGATCAGCGCGGCGGAGCAAGTGGACAAGGCGACGGAGCTCGGCTTGGATGTCATCGTTACCGATCATCACGAGCCGCCGGAAGTGCTGCCGAATGCGGTGGCCGTAATAAATCCGAAAAAATCAGCCTGCCCGTACCCTTTTAAAGGATTGGCAGGCGTAGGGGTCGCTTTCAAGCTTGCTCAAGCGCTTCTGCGGCGCGTCCCCGAAGAGCTTGCGGAATATGCCGCCCTCGGGACGATCGCCGATTTAATGCCGCTAACCGGGGAAAATCGCTGCATCGTGAAGCTCGGTTTGGAGAGAATGCGGGACAGCCCGTATGCCGGTTTCCGGGCATTGTTTCGAGTTGCCGGCATTTCCGGCAAAGAGGTCACTGCGGGTCAGATCGGATTTTCCGTTGCGCCGCGTGTGAACGCTGTCGGGCGTCTCGACAGCGCGGACGAGGCCGTTCGCTTGCTCGTGACGGACAAGGAGGACGAGGCGGAGACGCTCGCTCTGCGGCTTGACGCCTTGAACGGCGAACGGCAATCGATCGTTGAACAAACGGCGGCGGAGGCTTTTGAGCAAGTGGAGAAGTTTCCGGAACCGTCGGATACCATCGTCGTGTCTTCTTCAGGATGGAATCCTGGGGTCATCGGGATCGTCGCTTCCAAGCTTGTGGAGCGTTACTTCAAACCTTCCATCGTTATCGCTGTTGATGAGGAGACGGGACTCGGCAAAGGATCCGCCCGCGCGGTGCCAGGCTTTCATCTGTTTGAAGCGCTTCAGCACTGCGCGGATTGTTTGGAGCATTTCGGCGGGCACGAATCGGCCGCCGGACTTACCGTGCGGATTGATCGTTTGGAACAGTTCGTCCGCCGGTTGAACGAGTATGCCGAACGCACGATTACTCCGGAAATGAAGCTCCCGTCTCTCGCCGCGGATTCGGAGCTAAGCTTAGGGGACATTACGGTGGAAAATATAGAGGAGTTGGACAAGCTCGCTCCATACGGGATGCAGCATACGACGCCCCGGTTTGTGCTCAGAGGCGCCGTCGCCGGCAGCGCGTCGGTGCTCGGCAAAGACCGCAAGCACTTGAAAATCGCGTTGCGGGGCGACCGCACCGGCGCGGAGGTGAATGCGGTATGCTTCGGAATGGGCGGACTTGCTCCGTTCATCAGCTCAGGAGCCCGCGTCGATCTGCTCGGCGAGCTGTCCGTCAACGAGTGGAAAGGACGGAAATCAGCGCAGTTGATCGTGAAGGACTTGCGCATTCCGCACAGGCAGCTGTTCGATTGGCGCGGAGCTGTGACATCGAAGGCGATGAACGACAACTTCTTGCAATGGGGAATTGCGCAACGAAATGCGGCCATACTTGTTTCCGAGCGCGACGGAGTTCCTCCGCTCTTCGAACCGTGGGCCGAATCCATGCCGGTACATAAGTTTCAATACGACGGGAAGTGCGAGCCGGCCAACGCTGGGGCCGCCCGCAATCCGACGTTCGAGAACGTTACGGATATGATCGTTGCATGCTGCCCGTTTCCTTTGCACTCATTTCGTCATATACTAGAACAGTGTGCTTCTTTAGAGCGGATATACGCAGCGTTCGGTGAACGAAACACCGGTGCGAACCGGCTGTGTGACAGGTCGTCGCTTGGCGTTATGTACTCGGCCGTGAAAGAAGCATGCCCCGCACCGCATAATGCGCTTGTGGAAACGGTTTCCCGCCTTACCGGTTTCGATATCGGACAAGCCGGATTTGCGCTTCAGGTGTTTCGCGAGCTTCAGCTGTTGGAAGAAGAGGCCGGCGAAGGAATCATCCGGTGCCCGCCTTCTCCGAGGAAGAGGGATTTGCGGGAGTCGCCGACGTACCGAATGGAAGAAGAAGCGGAAAGAGCCCGCCGCTATTGGGCGGGATGTCCGGTTGAAACGTTGACGCGGAGGTTGCTTGCGCCGCTCGACCTCCTTGAAGATCAAGAAGCTGAACAAATAACGGAGGCTATTTTATGAGCATTAACTTTAAAGACCACATTCGGGTCATCATGGATTATCCGCAGCCGGGAATTCGGTTTAAAGACATAACGACGCTGCTTAGTAACGGTCCCGTGTACAAAGAGGCGATTGACTCCATTGCGGAGTTGGTGGCAGGCAAGCAGATCGACGTCATATGCGGTCCGGAAGCGAGAGGCTTCGTCGTCGGAGCCCCTCTGTCGTATAAGCTTGGCATCGGCTTCGTACCGATCCGCAAGAGCGGCAAACTGCCATACGAATCCATTGAAGCAAGCTATGATTTGGAATATGGCAAAGACAAACTTGCGATCCATGCGGATGCCATTAAACCGGGCCAGAAGGTGCTGATCGCGGATGATTTGTTGGCGACCGGCGGCACCATTTCCACGTGTGTCGACTTGGTGCGCAAACTAGGCGGGGAAGTTGTCGGGACGGCTTTCTTGATTGAGCTTTCCTACTTGTCCGGAAGAGAAAAACTGCAAGAGATCGATGTCGCTTCTTTAATCACATACTAAGAGTAAAGGACGTCCTCGTCGCCGAGGGCGTCCTTTTTTTGGATTGTTTACTCGTTCTTCAGCTTGAGCAGCTCCAGCAGCTTGAAGAAGAGGCCGAGCAGGATCGAAACGACGGTTGCGAGCGCCATCCCTTTGATCGAGAAGCTGCCGAACGCCAACGTCGCGCCGCTGATGCCGATGACAAGAACGACGGCGGTCAAAATTAGGTTGGACGGTTTGGAATAATCCACTTTCGTCTCGACGAGCATACGCACGCCCGATGCGGCGATGACGCCGAACAACAGGATCGACACGCCGCCCATGACCGTTTCCGGGATCGTCGCGATGAGCGCCGCCAATTTGCCGACGAAGGAAAGGAGAATGGCGATGACGGCCGCTCCGCCGATGACCCACACGGAGTATACGCGCGTAATGGCCAGCACGCCGATGTTTTCGCCGTATGTAGTGTTCGGCGTCGAGCCGACGAAGCCGGACGCCAGCGTCGAGATGCCGTTGCCGAGCAGCGAGCGTCCGAGTCCCGGCTCTTTCGTCAAATCTTTGCCGACGATGTTTCCGGTAACGATTAAGTGGCCGATATGCTCCGCGATGACAACGAGCGCAGCAGGCGCGATGATCGCGATGCTAGCCGCATCGAATACCGGAGCCGTGAACGTCGGAATACGGAACCAGTCGGATTCGCGCACAGGATCGAAGACGACGAGCCCGTACGCGGCAGCAACCGCGTAACCGGCGGCGAAACCGATCAAAATCGGAATGATTTTCAAAAATCCGCGGAACATCACCGAACCGATTACGGTGACGAGCAGCGTGATAACGGACACCGTGATCGCTTTCGGATCGGGGGTCCAATCTTCCGGGCGCGTATACTCGGGGGGAAGCCATCCCGCCATCCGTGCGGCGACCGGCGAAAGCTCGAGGCCGATGACGGCAACGATCGCGCCCATCGCGGCCGGCGGAAACACTACGTCGATCCAACGCGTACCCACCGCCCATACAAGCAGCGCCACCGCCGTAAAAATAACGCCGGCGACGACGAACCCGCCCAATGCATGGGCGTAGTCTTTCGAACCGAGCACAACGAATACGGGGGAAAGGAAAGCGAAGCTTGAGCCTAGGTACGCAGGAATCTGCCCTTTACATATGATGAGATAAAACAGCGTTCCGATCCCGTTCATCAGCAGGATTGTCGCCGGATCGACTTTAAACAGCGCCGGCACGAGCACCGTTGCGCCGAACATGGCGAACAAGTGCTGCAAGGAAAGCGGCAATGCCGCAAGCAGCGGAGGCCTCTCTTGCACTCCGATGGAGCGTTGTTCAGTGGACATGGCGGATCGAGTTCCCCTTTCAAATGATTGTGGACATTTTTCGACAAAATTCTTGTTATTTCCATTTCATTCGACATATTAACAAAAACTTCACAATTCGTCTGGTAGTATTTCTCTTGCAATATGCGCGATTCTTGACGTAAAGCATGAAACAAAGGCATAATGGATTACAAAATTCGATTTTAGGAGTCTAAAGCGTTTATGGAAGAAAGGCAGCCGATGGGAATCGAGCAATTGCTCGAGAAGGCATCTTCATATATTAAAGAAGCCGACTTGGCGCGCATCCGGGAGGCGTATGCGTTCGCGGAGTCAGCCCACCGCGGCCAAACCCGCAAATCCGGCGAACCTTACATTCTTCATCCGGTTGCGGTTGCCGACATCTTGGTGGACCTCCAAATGGACGCAACGACCGTCATCGCCGGTCTGCTTCATGATGTCGTCGAAGACACCAACGTGACGACGCAAGACTTGGAAGCGAAGTTCGGGCGCACGTGCGCGCTTCTGGTCGACGGCCTCACAAAGCTTGAGAAAATCGAATTTAAATCGAAAGAAGAAGCGCAGAACGAAAATTATCGAAAAATGTTTATCGCGATGGCGCAAGATATTCGTGTGATCATTATCAAGCTGGCTGACCGACTGCATAATATGCGTACGTTGAAATTTCAATCCGAGGAGGCCCGGCGCCGCATCTCGGAGGAAACGCTTGAAATCTTCTGTCCGATCTCCCACCGGCTCGGGATGGCCGCCATCCGGTGGGAGATGGAGGACATCTCGCTTCGCTATTTAAATCCTCAGCAGTATTATCGAATCGTAAATCTCATGCAGAAAAAGCGTGCCGAACGGGAGCTCCATATCTCGGAAGTAATGGACAAAATCCGTGAGAAGCTGGTGGAGATGGGCATCGAAGCCGACATCAGCGGCCGCCCTAAGCACATCTACAGCATATATAAGAAAATGATGTCCAGAAACAAGCAATTTAATGAAATCTACGATCTTTTGGCGATTCGGATCATCGTGGACAACGTGAAAGACTGTTACGCTACGCTTGGCATCATCCATACGCTTTGGAAGCCGATGCCCGGACGTTTCAAAGACTACATCGCCATGCCGAAACCGAACATGTACCAGTCGCTGCATACGACCGTCATCGGTCCGAAGGGCGAGCCGACGGAGGTGCAAATCAGAACATGGGATATGCATCGCACATCGGAATACGGGATTGCCGCGCATTGGGCGTACAAGGAAGGAAAGGACGGTTCGGCCACGGCGGTGCCGTCCGGTTCGTTCGAAGAGAAAATGACGTTCTTCCGCGAAATATTGGAGCTTCAGCACGAAGCGAAAGACGCCGCGGAATTCATGGAGTCGCTTCGAATGGATTTCTTCACGGATTTGGTGTACGTCTTTACGCCGAAAGGCGAAGTGATCGAGCTTCCGGCCGGATCCGTGCCGCTCGATTTTTCGTACCGGATTCACACCGAGATCGGCAACCGCACGATCGGCGCGAAAGTAAACGGGCGAATCGTCCCTCTCGACCATCAATTGAAAACCGGCGATATCGTCGAAATTCTTACATCGAAGCATTCGTACGGTCCTAGCCAGGACTGGTTGAAGATCGCCCAATCTTCGCACGCCCGAAGCAAAATCAAGCAATGGTTCAAGAAAGAGAAGCGGGAAGAGAACGTCGCCAAGGGACGGGAAGCGCTCGAGCGCGAAGTGAAACGGCTCGGCTACGAAACGTCCGAGGTGTTGACGGACGAAAAGCTGCTCGAGACGGCCAAGCGGTTTAATTTCAACGATATCGAGGATATGCTGTCCGCTATCGGCTTCGGGGGCATTACCGCCGCGCAAATTGTTACGCGCTTGACGGAGAAACTGCGCAAGGAGTCGGAAGAAACGTCACAGCTGCAGCTTACATCCGAAGTGAGGGAATTGAAGCCTGCTTCCCAAACGGCCGTGCGGTCTTCGCGTCCCCGTTCCGCGCAAGGCGTGCGGGTAAAGGGTGTGGACAATCTGCTCGTCCGGTTCGCACGCTGCTGCAATCCCGTTCCCGGCGACGATATTGTCGGTTATATTACGCGGGGGCGCGGAGTATCGGTGCACCGCAAGGATTGCCCCAATATCGCCCTGTGCGAGGAAGGCGCCGGAGACGACGCGAACCGGGTCATCGAAGTGGAATGGTCCCCTCTCATGCCCGAAGCCAATTACAGCGTCGATATTGAAATTACAGGCCACGAGCGGCGCGGGTTGTTGAACGAAGTGCTGCAGGCGGTTTCGGAAACCAAGACGAATATGTCCGCGGTGTCGGGCCGCTCCGATAAAAACAAAGTAGCGATGATCCACATGACGTTATTGATCCGGAATACGGAGCATCTTCAGTCGGTGGTGGAAAAAATCAAGCGGGTGCGCGACGTGTATTCCGTTCAGCGCATCATGCAATAACCGGGATCTTGGAGGAATTACACGCATGCGCGCCCTTATTCAACGCAGCAAGGAAGCGAAAGTTACGGTTGACGGCACAGTCGTCGGTTCGATTGACCGCGGGCTTGTCGTGCTGCTCGGCGTAACCCATGACGACAGCGATGCGGATGCCGTTTATTTGGCGGAGAAAGTGGTGGGGCTGCGCATTTTTGAAGATGAGTCGGGGAAGATGAACTTGTCCCTGACCGATACCGGTGGCGCGTTGCTTTCCGTATCCCAGTTCACGCTGTACGGCGACGTTCGCAAAGGGAAACGGCCGAATTTCATGGCGGCGGCAAAGCCGGATCATGCTCTGAAGTTGTACGAGCGGTTCAATGAGCTGCTGCGGGACGGCGGCATCCATGTGGAGACGGGGCGATTCGGCGAGATGATGGATGTGTCGCTCGTCAACTGGGGACCGGTGACGATCTGGCTGGACAGCAAAGGTTGACTCTGAAGCAGAGAAGGCCCTGCAAACGTTATGGAAATCCCGTGTTCATAACCCGCCGCCAAAAAGACCGATTATGACCACTGTCTTGCCATAATGCGTAAGCAGCAAATATTTTGCGGAATTACGGCGAGAAGGTAGAAAAAAATCTTGTCACCCCCTGGCTAATATAATATAGTTAACTTAATATTTACAGCTTGGGCTTCAATGGATTGTTATTTTTTGCCTCATTCTGGTATCGATACCATAAACCTAACGTGTCACTTCGCTTAACAGTATGTCTCCCCCGTCGTTGCTGAGCTGCCTAAAGAACGGCCAGACTACGCGCCGCAATTGCAAGGAGTTTCCTGGCAATCACCGAATCGAGAGAAAACAAACTATGTAAGCGTTAACAAAAATATGGTATCGATTCCAGGTAAATTATGTAAAGGTGGTGAAAGCCGATGCAGCACGCTTGGAATGCCGAAGGCAAGGGACGGCGCATGCATGGCACTGGTCGAATGGAGCTTGACTGCTGAAATTGCGAATGTTCGGACGTTCATTTCCACAAAAATTACCTGTACAGGGGGAACGATCGATGAAAATCAAGTCGTTACTTAGCGCACTTCTGGTCCTGAGTTTGGCGTTTGTGGTGGCTGCTTGCAGCGGCAGCGGAGCGAAACCTTCAAGCAATACCGGCGAAACGCCGAATGCATCGGCGGCTGAAAACGCATCCAACGAGAAAATTACGCTGAAGCTGTGGTACTGGAACGGCGCGATATCGGATTCGACGATCGAGGTAGCGAAGGCGAAATTTACGAATATCGATTTGCAGGCGGAGAAGCTTCCTTCCGGCGACGAATATTTGACGAAGCTGAAAACGACGATTGCCGGCGGAGGCGCGGGACCGGACATCGTGGCGATGGACAGCTGGGTGCCGTCGATGCTCCCCTATAAAGAGAAGTTCGTCAATCTGTACGACGTGGGAGCCAGAGATGTCCAATCCAAGTATTTGGAGTGGAAGTGGGAGATGGCCGCAACCCCTGAAGACGACTACTTGATCGGCATGCCGATCGACGTCGCGCCGGTCGTTCTGTTCTACCGCAGCGACCTGTTCGAACAGTCCGGAGTGCCGAGCACGCCGGAAGAGCTTAAGAATCAAGTGAAAACGTGGGACGACTATTTCAAGCTTCAGAAGACGGTAATGGACGCCACAGGCTCGAAAATCAGCTCAATCGCCGATATTTTCAGTAACACGATCGGTCAAAACAGCAAATGGTTCTTCGACGAATCCGGCAATTATATCGGCGACCAGGCGCATGTGAAGCAAGCTTGGGACGAGGCGGTGAAAGCTTATCAGATGGGCCTGACGTTCCCTTATTCCCAAGGCTCGGAGATGAACGCAGCGCTCAACAACGGACAAATTTCTTCCTACATCGGCGCTTCTTGGTCCGCCGGTGATTTGATGGGAGCGGCGCCGGACACGAAGGGCAATTGGCGCATCGCTTATCCGCCGGGGGGCGTGGGCAATCAAGGAGGATCTTTCTTCGGTGCGCTGAAATCGACGAAGCATCCGAAGGAAGCCTTCGAAGTGATACAGTTTCTCGTCAGCCCGGAAAATCTGATTACGGCGTATAAGGAGTTCGGCAACTACCCGTCCACGCCCGAATTGTACGGCAAGCCGGAAATGGAAAACAAAAACGAGTTTTTCGGCGGCCAGGACTTGAGCGTCGTGTTCGGCGAAGCGGCGAAAGACGTCAAAATCGCGCATACGGACCCGAGGGACAATATTGTCAGCGATGCGTTGATCGCCGAAATTATTTTGGTCGACACTCAAAAGAAAGATCCCGAACAGGCTTGGAAAGACGCTCAGGAAAAAATCAAACAGCAGTTGAATCGATAACGGAGAACGAAATCGATTATAAATGTCAGGGCGGTAGTCCTCGCGGGACTTCCGCCTTGGCCGATTGGCGGTGGAACTGGATGGGCAACGGCCTGCTTAAGCAAATATACCGATCCAGAACGTTGTATTTGTTCATTTCTCCTTTTTATATTTTGTTTCTGGTCTTTTCCGTGTTTCCGATTTTGTTTTCCATCTACTTGTCGGTCCATAAGTGGGACGGCATCGGGGAAATGGAGTACGTCGGCATTAACAATTTTCGTTATATGTTTGGGGACCAGGGCTTTTGGCAGGCGCTCGCCAACAACATCGGGTTATGGCTGCTGGGGAACGTGCCGCAGCTCATGTGCGCGCTGGTCATCGCGTTCGTCATCAATTTGTCGATCGTAAGGTTCAAAAGCTTTTTCAAAGTCGCTTATTTTCTGCCGAACGTGACTTCCATGGTCGCTGTCGTCATTATTTTTCAATCCTTGTTCGGCAGCCAATACGGGCTCATTAACTTTGTGCTGCAAAATTTCGGTCTGGAGAAGGTCGCCTGGTTCAACTCGGGCTTCGGCGTCAAGGTGGTGATTGCGTCCATGATCGCATGGAGATATATGGGGTACAACGCGATCATTTATTTGGCGGGTCTGCAAAACATTCCGAAAGATTTGTACGAAGCGGCACAGCTTGACGGCGCCACCATGGTTCAAACGTTTACGCGCATTACGCTGCCGATGCTTCGGCCGGTCATATTGTTTACGGTGATGATGTCGACGATCGGCGGGTTTCAAATTTTCACCGAGCCTCAGGTGCTTGCGGGCAGCGCGGCGCCGTATCCCGGTTCGGAAACGATCGTTCTTTATATGTACCGGGAAGCGTTCAAGTTTTTCCACTACGGGTATGCCGCAGCGGTATCGTGGGTGTTGTTTTTCATCATCGGGTTGTTGTCCGTATTGAATTGGAAGCTTTTCAGCAGATCCGGCGATTGATAAAATAAGGAGAACGACAGGATGACTCATGAAAGCGTATGGAAAAAGATAATCACGCACGCTTGCTTATTGATCGGCGTCGCCATTTCCGTGTTCCCGTTCTATTGGCTCGTCGTCATGTCCACGAATGAAACGAGCGCCGTGCTGGCGTTTCCGCCGAAGCTGACGTTTGGCGGCTATTTCATGACGAATATTCAACATGTGCTGGAGAAGATCGATTTTTTCCGCGCGCTGCTCAATACGCTGTTCGTGGCCGCGGTGAGCACGACGCTTCATTTGTTTTTTGAATCGTTGACCGGTTTTACATTTGCCAAATTTACGTTCCCAGGCTCGAAAGCGTTGTTTTATTTGATGCTGGCGACCTTGATGATTCCGGGGCAAATGCTGCTCGTCCCGCAATTTATTATGATTCAGCAGTTAGGGTGGCTTGGAAGCTACAAGGCGTTAATTATTCCAGGCATGGCGGGCGCGTTCGGCATATTCTGGATCAGGCAGTATGCAGCGGCCATACACGACGAGCTGCTAGACGCCGGGCGGATCGACGGCTGCAACAATTTCCGGCTGTATTGGCACGTAGGCTTGCCGGTGCTGCGCCCTGCGCTGGCATTGCTCGCGATTACGACGTTTATGGGGAACTGGGAAGATTACATGTGGCCTTTGATCGTATTGACGGATACGTCCAAGTTTACGTTAATGCTCGCGCTGGCCCAGTTAAAATCGGTTCATACACAAGATTATGCAATGGTGATGACGGGGACGTTAATGGCCACCGTGCCGTTGATCGTATTTTTCTTTTTGGCCAGCCGGCACATTATCGCCGGAATCGCAGAGGGCGCCGTGAAGAGCTAGGATGCGGAAAGCAGGATGAGGACGATGGTACCGAAGATTAAAGATGTTGCGAAAAAAGCGGGAGTGTCCGTCACGACCGTATCGCGGGTGCTTAACGGCGAGAAATATGTGAAGGACGATATGAAAAAGAGGGTGCAGCGCGCGATTGAAGAGCTCGGGTACGCGCCGAGCCATATCGCCAGAAGCCTTGTTCGGAAAAAAACGAATTTGATCGGCGTCATCGTGCCCGACCTGACTTCCAACTTTTATTCCACGATTCTAAGCAGCATTGAAGAAACGGCCAGCATGAACGATTACAATCTGCTCGTCTGCAACATTATCGAGGATATCGATAAGGAGTTCAAATATTTGAACGTGTTCCACGAAATGCGCGTGGACGGAATTATCATTATGCATGAAAAAATTAACGAGGAAATAAGCTCGTTTCTGACCAAGCTGCAGGTTCCCGTTATTTTTTCCAGCGTCCGACCCAGAGACCAGCGGTTCATCTCCGTCATTGTAGACGATTACGACGCGGCTTACGATGCGACGCGTTTTTTGCTCGATCTAGGCCATGAACGAATCGCCTTTATCGGCGGGGATATGAGAGACGTCACGTCGGGACAAAGCCGTTATGTCGGTTATTGCAATGCGCTGATGGACAGCGGCAAAAAAATCGTCCACGACTACATCAGGTTCGGAGACTACAAGATTAGAAGCGGGTACGACATGATGAAGGAGCTGCTTCGCTGCGATCCGCTCCCTACGGCGGTGTTTGCCGTAAGCGATGATATGGCGGTCGGGGCGATGAATTGCATCAGCGATCATCAATTGAAGGTGCCGGACGACATATCGGTCATCGGGTTTGACGGAAGCCAACTGACGGAGCTCGTTCGCCCGACGCTCACCTCCATGGAGCAGCCGATTCACGATATGGGGAAGATTACGGTTGAGACGCTGCTCGGACTGATTTCCGATGACGAGCATGCGGCGACAAGCGATATTATTCTGAAACAT
Organism: Paenibacillus alkalitolerans; assembly: GCF_016482785.1. Classification (GTDB taxonomy): domain Bacteria; phylum Bacillota; class Bacilli; order Paenibacillales; family YIM-B00363; genus Paenibacillus_AE; species Paenibacillus_AE alkalitolerans. The sequence goes on from NZ_JAEMXM010000009.1 coordinate 42,518, forward strand.
AAGCTCGTTGTTCGAAACAGCTGCAAGAAACTCTGAGGTGAACGACATTTGAAAACATACGACGTTGTCGTGTTCGGCGATGCGAATATCGATTTGGTCGTTGCCGGGTGCAACGAGCTGCCTTTGCCGGGGCAGGAAGTATTTGTGGACAATATGACGATGCATGTGGGCGGGGGAGCGGCGTTGTTTGCGTTGGCCCTCGCCAAACTCGGTTTGAGAGTCGCATTTAACGGCGTGTTGGGCGGGGACGGTTATGCCGAATTCATTCTGGATCGTTTTCGCCAATATGGAATCGATACCAGATACATTAAAACAAGCTCGCTTCATCATACCGGCATTTCGATCGCGATCAACCCGGAGAAGGACCGCTCTTTCATCACCTATGCGGGCTCGAACGCCGAGCTGAATGTGCGGGAGCTTGATATGGAAAGCGTCGCGGCGGGAAGGCACGTGCATTTGACAGGATATAAAGGAAGCCGCAATCATGACGAGTTTGTCGGCACGATTCGAACGCTTAAGGCGAAAGGCGCGACGGTATCGTGCGATGTGGGGTGGGACGATACGGGCGAATGGTATTCCGGCGTTTTCGAAGTGATGGGACTTGCGGACGTGTTCTTTATGAACGAGACCGAGGCGCTCCATTACTCCGGCTGCCGCGGAATGAAGGAGAGTGTTCGCGAATTGGCGCGGCACGGCGGCCACGTCGTCGTGAAGCTCGGCTCCAAAGGCGCGGTTGCGCTGCGCGGCGGAGAACTTCTGTACCGGTCCGGCTACGCGGTGAAAGCGGTCGATACGACCGGAGCGGGGGATTCGTTCAACGCCGGCTACATGTACGGGTATTTGACGGGCAAGCCGGTCGAGTTCTGTTTGATTTACGGAAACGCTTGCGGCGCTTTGTCCGTTGAAGCGTACGGAGGCAGTGCGGGAACGCCCGATCGGGAAGCTCTGGCAGCGTTTGTTGCCGGCTTCGACGGAACGATATCGGACGCTTGGGAGGCGGCGTTATGAAATTGACATTGATCGGCGGCGGCGGCGTCCGCGCCGTTCTGTTTACGAAGAGCCTGACGTTGAAAGCGGAGCAGGCGAACATTACGAAGCTGGTGCTTCACGATACGGATGAGGAGCAGCTCGCGTTGATTGGCCGGCTATGCGCCGTCGTGATCGGGCGAAGCGGCGTTCCGCTGCAGTTGGAGACGACGACGGACAGCCTTGAAGCGATCAAGGGCGCCGATTATATCGTCACCACTGTTCGCGTCGGCAAGGAACCGTCGCGTTATACCGACGAGCAGATTGCGCTCAACTGCGGAGTGATCGGGCAGGAGACGACCGGGCCTGCCGGATTTTCCATGGCGGTCCGCACGATTCCGGTGTTGCTGGAATACTGCGAAATGGCGAAAAGATACGCTCCGGACGCCTGGATTTTTAACTTTTCCAACCCATCCGGCCTTGTGACGCAGGCGCTGCGCGCCGCGGGCTACGATCGGGTGATCGGGATATGCGACACACCGAGCCATACGGGGCTGCGTATAGCCGAGACGCTCGGCGCTCATCCGAAAGAGCTGTATGTCGAATGGTTCGGGTTGAACCATCTGTCGTGGATGAGGAAGGCGGTTTACAAGGGTGAGGACTTGCTGGAACGGTTGAAGAACGACCCTGCGTTAACGAACCGGATCGATGAATTCAAGATGTTCGACCCCGATCTGTTGAAGTCGCTTCCTTACTTACCCAACGAATATTTATACTATTACTATCACCGCGAGAAAGCGATCAACAATATTGTGAAGTCCGGTATGACGCGGGGGCAGATGATCGTTCAAAACAACAGGGACATGCTCGCGGCGCTGCGTGAAATCGATATCGAGCGCGATCCGGACCGGGCGATTCAAACCTATTTGTACTACACGCACAAGCGCGAAGCGTCTTACATGGCGATCGAGACGAATGCGCAGGCGAAGACGCTTCCGTCTTCCGGGCAGCTGGGGCTGCCCGATTCGCTCGGTTACGCCGGCGTGATGCTCGATTTCGTCGAGTCGCTTCAAACCGGAGAACGGAACCGTATCGTATTGTCTGTACCGAACGACGGCAGCATCGATGGCTTTCGCGACGACGATGTCGTGGAGGTTTCGTGCACCGTTACGAAGGATGGCGTAAAGCCGGTCATCATCGGCGCCGTTCAGGAGGAAATGTATTTGCTGATGAGGAACGTCAAGCTGTTCGAACGGTTAACCGTGCAGGCGGTCCGAGAGCGATCTGTAGAGCTGGCTGTCCAGGCGCTGACGGTTCACCCGCTCGTCGGCTCTTATTCGCTGGCGAAGAGGCTTTTCCACGATTATGCGGATGTGTACCGGGATATTTTGGGAGACTGGAAATGAGCGGCGGCGGACTGAAGTTTCGCGCGGACGGCACGTTTACGATCGTGCAGTTTACGGATATGCATTTCGGCGGCGGCGGCGAGATGGAACAAGACGGAAAGACGGCCGCTCTGGTCGAACGGGTTATCGCGACCGAGCGGCCCGACTTGGTTGTGTTGACCGGCGATATGATATGGAGCGCCGGGGTAACCGATCCGGCTTCCTCGTTCCGGCGGGCGATTGCGCCCGTAACGGCGTCCGGCGTGCCTTGGGCGGCTGTCTTCGGCAATCACGACGCGGAGCAGGGCGTGACCCGGGAAGAGCTCCTGGCGATTCAACTGGAAAACTCCGGCTGCCTCACTCAATCGGGTCCCGCCGATGTAAGCGGAACGGGCAATTATGCGTTGACGGTCGGGAGCAAGGATTCCGGAAGCGACGCCGCCGTGTTCTACTTTCTGGATTCCGGGGCCGAGTCGCCTGAACCTGTAGGCGGCTACGAATGGCTTCATACGGATCAGGTGTATTGGTACACGTCGCAATCAAGGAGGTTGAACGCCGGCAAGGCCGCTCCGCTCCCGGCGCTAGCCTTCTTCCACATTCCCCTTCCCGAATACGAGACGGTATGGCGGTTGGGCAAGGCGGTCGGGATCAAGAGCGAGGACGTATGCTGTCCGAAGATCAACAGCGGCATGTTTGCGGCGATGGTCGAGACGGGTGACGTCATGGGCGTCTTCGTCGGGCACGACCACGATAATGATTATTGCGGAACGCTCCACGGCGTCAAGCTTTGCTACGGGCGGGTGACCGGATATAACTGCTACGGCGGGCTGCGGCGCGGCGCACGGGTCGTTCGAATGCACGAAGGGCGAAGGTCCTTCGTAACATGGCTGCGTCTGGACAACGGAGAAGCCGTACAATTTACTTAGAAGGATGATCGCTTGATGACATTGCCGAAATCCGTTTTGTCCGTTCTGCAAGAGGCGGAGGTGAAGCTTTCGGGCCATCCGAAGCTGCTGGAGCTGTTTCGCAACTGTTATCCGAATACGCTCGCAACGACGGTCAAGCGGCTTGCGGATGGCACCGTCTTCGTATTTACGGGCGATATTCCGGCGATGTGGCTCAGGGATTGAGCGCCTGTCTCTCATCAAGTCCGCGACGAACGTCCCGAACGGGCTGGAAAGCGTCTCCCGTGACGCTGCAACTTCATATCCGTACTAATTTCCGTTCCGCTTGGTAACACTGATGGAAGATCACATTATAGATGTACCGGCGGAAGGGGCCTACTTACATCATGCATCAATCCGGTAAAGAAGCGTCGCTGCAAAGGGGACTCGCCAAATGGCTGCAGCCCGAGCCGCGGGAAGCTGCGTCGGCTGCATCCGCGGCGGGCGAGTTTGCCGAATTCGCGTCGGAGCCGGGGGAGCTCGATCCGGCCTCGCGCCGAATTCAACCTGGAATGAAGCGTTAGGCGTTAACGGCGACAGACCGTTAGCGCCTATTTTCGTCTTGTGGTATGCTAACCACGTACAATGTATTAAGGGAAGCGGGGACGTTTTCAATGAACTTTCTTATTCAACGCATCGGTTTTACCGATTTCGATATGGAGTTGTTTCATCTTTGCAAGCTGTTTTACGATGACGCGGAGGTCAACATTCAGAACGGGGAACAGCCGGATCAAGCTCATCCATTCGATATCGCCGTACGGCTCGAACTAAACATTCGCGAAATTGCCGGCGAGGCAGGCGTTCACGTAACGCTCACACAGAAGGACGAAGAACAAGCTTGGACCGGCGAGTACTCGCGGCCTCTTGCAAGCATCGCCGGCGACGACCGGAAGAAGGTGTTGAAGAGGACGATCGGAGCAGGCCTGCTGAAGGCGCTTGAACATGCGACCGGGCTGGAGCAGCCCTGGGGGACGCTCACCGGTGTGCGTCCCACCAAGCTGATGCACAATATGCTGCTCAAACACGATGGGGAGACGGCACGGCGAATGCTGCGGGAGGTATATTTCGTTTCCGGGGAAAAAGCGGATTTGCTTACGGACGTCGCAATTCGCCAATTGAAGGTGATTCCCGATTTGCACCGCATTAACGAACGGGAAGTGAGCGTATACATCGGCATACCGTTCTGCCCGACCAAGTGCGCATATTGCACGTTTCCCGCATACGACATTCGCGGAAACAACGGCTCCGTCGACGCCTTCCTCGAAGGATTGCACTTTGAAATCAGAGAGACGGGACGATGGTTGAAAGAAGCGGGACTCGGAATCACGACGATTTATTGGGGCGGAGGGACGCCGACAAGCATCGAAGCGGAGCAAATCGACGCCTTGTTCGTCACGCTGCACGAATCGTTCCCCGGCATGGATAACGTACGGGAGTTGACGGTGGAGGCGGGAAGGCCGGATACGATCACACCGGAAAAACTGCAAGTTTTGAAAAAATGGAACGTAGACCGCATCTCCATCAATCCCCAAAGCTTCACGCAGTCGACGCTCGATACGATCGGTCGCCACCACACCGTGGCAGAAACCGTCGACAAATTCATACTTTCCCGGGAAATGGGAATGAACAACATCAATATGGACCTTATTATCGGTCTGCCGAACGAAGGAATGGCGGAATTCGGGCATACGCTGAATCAAGTGGAGCGGCTGCTGCCGGAGTCGTTGACCGTTCACACGCTCTCATTCAAACGGGCATCCAAGATGACGAAAGACCGCGAGAAATACGATGTGGCCGAGAGGGATGAAATAAGGGACATGATGGAGGCGGCGATCCGGTGGACAAAGCGGCACAACTATGTTCCCTATTACTTGTACAGGCAGAAGAACATACTTGGCAACTTGGAAAACGTCGGCTACAGCTTGGAAGGGAAGGAAAGCCTGTACAATATCTTGATGATGGAAGAACGGCAAACGGTTGTCGGTCTGGGATGCGGTGCGGTCAGTAAAGTCGTGTTCCCGAAAACGGACGCTGCCGTTGGGGACGGACAACACGTCCAGGAACGTATAGAAAGATTTCCGAATCCGAAAGAACCGTTTCATTACAATCAAGCTTACAAGGAATATACGTCGAAAAAACTGGCGTTATTGCAAACGGCGTATAACGACAAGACAACCGTGGAAACGGTTTCCAAATTGTAACCGTATTGTAATGCAATTTCTATGTCCTTTTAACGTAAATCGAATACACTGTTCTTGACCCCCTTTTTGACATATATTTTTTCCTTAGCCTGCGGCCGTTTCGTTGCAGGTTCTTTCTTTTCTTGACTTTCCGGCATAAGGTGATTAGAATAAATAACAATTTCAATAACACGATGATTCGGTGACGGGACAAAGTAGTTCGGACCCACGCACACAGAGAGAGGCGTCATACGGCTGCAAGCGCCTTTGCGATGGACGAGCGAAAGACTTCCCCGAGAACATGCGGCGAACGGCGGATCGATTTCGAACCGGTTATTAGCCCCATGCGCTAGACGGGCGTTATACGTATAAAGCGAATTCCGCGAAAGAAGAGCGGTTTTCGGAATGTGGGTGGCACCACGGGTGATTGCATATCTCTCGTCCCTTTTGCGATTAGGCAGAGGGGCGGGAGTTTTTTTATTTCAGATAGAAGTTTTTCTTATTTTTTTCTGGAGGTCGTTAGACTATGGCGTTTCAAAAACCGAAAGGAACGCAAGACCTGCTGCCGGGAACGGTGGAACGGTGGCAGTTTCTTGAAAGCAAAGCAAGGGAAGTATGTCGGCGGTTTATGTACGGCGAAATACGGACGCCCATATTTGAAGCGACGGAGCTGTTCCAACGCGGCGTAGGGGAAACGACGGATATCGTGGAGAAAGAAATGTACACGTTCGAGGACAAAGGCGGCAGAAGCATGACGCTCCGCCCGGAAGGAACGGCCGGCGTCGTTCGGGCGTACGTGGAAAACAAGCTGTACGGCGATCCGGACATAACGAAGCTGTATTACATCGGACCTATGTTCCGGTACGAGCAGCCTCAAGCTGGCCGCTACCGGCAATTCCACCAATTCGGCATCGAGGCGTTCGGTTCTTCCGATCCGGGGTTGGATGCCGAAGTGATCGCGCTCGGGCATCAATTTTACAAGGAAATCGGCTTGCAAGGATTTACGCTTGAGATCAATTCCGTCGGTACGCCAGCCATTCGCGCGGCGTTCCGCGAAGAGCTTCTTGCATTCCTGGCGCCCAAGAAGGATCTGCTTTGCAAAGACTGCCGGTCCCGGATGGAACGCAATCCGCTCCGCGTGCTCGATTGCAAGGTCGACCAAGAGCACTTCGCGGGCGCGCCGTCGCTGCTCGACCACTTGGATGCGGAATGCGCGGATCATTTTGACAAAGTGCAATCGTATTTGAAGGAGATGAACATTCCGTACGACATCAATCCGAAGCTGGTGCGGGGACTGGATTACTACACGCACACGGCTTTCGAGTTTAAAGCGGCGGGTATCGGCTCGATCGACACGATCGGCGGAGGCGGACGTTACAACGGTTTGGTTTCGGACGTCGGCGGACCGGAGCAGACGGGAGTCGGCTTCGGGCTCGGTCTTGAACGGGTTCTGCTGGTTCTAGAAAATCAAGGCGCGGAGCTCCCTGCCGCGACGAAACCCGAAGTGTATTTCGTGGCGCTCGGCGAGGCTGCCGAAAGACGCGCAGTATCGCTGCTCAACGCGGTTCGCGAGAAGGGGATTGCGGCGGAGAAGGATTACGGCGGACGCAAGATGAAGGCGCAGCTGAAATCGGCCGACCGGCTGGCTGCGAAGTACGCTGCAATTTTGGGCGATGACGAGCTTTTGCGCGGAGAAATCGTTTTGAAAAACCTCGCTACCGGCGAACAGGAAGCCGTGGCATTGGATAAACTTGCCGATCGTCTGCTTGAAGGGCAATAGGAGTCGGTTAAGTTAAACATTTTTTAATTATATAGGGGGCTTGAACATCATGATGTTGAAGACGCATCATTGCGGATTGTTGACGAAGGAGCACGTGGGCCAGGCGGTTGTGCTCAACGGATGGGTACAGCGCCGGCGCGACTTGGGAGGCGTTCTGTTCATCGATTTGCGCGACCGGAGCGGTATTATGCAAATCGTGTTCAATCCTGCCTTTTCCGGCGAAGCGCTTGAGATTGCGGACCGGTGCCGCAACGAGTACGTTATTGCCGTTAAGGGCAAAGTAGTGGAAAGGGATCCCGAAACTGTCAATCCGAACCTGGCGACCGGAGAAATCGAAGTGCAGGTGACTGAAATCGAAATATTCAATACGGCGAAAAACCCGCCGTTTTTTATCGAAGACGGGATCGAAATCGACGAGACGGTGCGGTTGAAGCACCGCTATCTCGATTTGCGCCGTCCGGAGATGCAGCGCACGCTCATGCTTCGCGCGCAAGCGATGAAGCTGTTTCGCGACTTCTTGACGGAAGAAGGCTTCGTTGAAATCGAGACGCCGATTTTAACGAAGAGCACGCCGGAAGGCGCGCGCGATTATCTCGTGCCGAGCCGTGTGCATCCGGGGGAATTTTTCGCCTTGCCTCAATCTCCGCAAATTTTTAAACAATTGTTGATGGTGGCCGGAATGGAACGCTATTTCCAAATCGCGCGCTGCTTTCGCGATGAAGATTTGCGTGCCGACCGGCAGCCGGAATTTACGCAGGTCGACATCGAGACGTCGTTCCTGTCGCAGGACCAGCTGCTTGAAATTATGGAGCGGTTGGTTGCGCGGTTGTTCAAAGAAACGATCGGCGTGGACGTGCCGACGCCGTTCCAAAGGCTGTCCTATGCGGATGCGATCGGCAAATACGGTTCCGACAAACCCGACTTGCGCTTCGGGTTGGAGCTTGCGGACATATCCGACATCGTCTCCGAATCCGGCGTGAAAGTGTTCGCGTCCGTCGTAGCCGGCGGCGGAGTCGTAAAGGCTTTGAACGCCAAGGGATGCGCGAACTGGAGCCGCAAGGAGCTCGATGATCTGACTCCGTTCGCGGCTCGTTACGGCGGCAAAGGCTTGGCGTACATCGTCGTGAAGGACGGCGAGTGGAAAGGGCCGATCGTGAAGTTTTTGAGCGAAGCGGAAATTACTGCGTTGACCGAACGGCTTGGTGCGGAAGAGGGAGACGTGCTGCTCTTTAGCGCGGACAAATCGAAGGTCGTTGCGGACGTGCTGGGCAATTTGCGCTTGAAGATCGGCAAGGAGCTGGGCTTGATCGACGAGAATGCGTATAAATTCGCCTGGGTCGTCGACTTCCCGCTGCTCGGCTGGGATGAAGAAGACAAGCGCTGGGTCGCGGAGCACCATCCGTTCACCCGTCCACGCGACGAGGATTTGCCGCTGTTCGAGACCGATCCGGGCCGCATCCGGGCGCAGGCGTACGATCTCGTTCTCAACGGCTACGAGGTCGGCGGCGGCTCGATGCGTATTTACAAGCGCGACGTGCAGGAGCGCATGTTTGCGGCGCTCGGCCTGACAATGGAGGAAGCGCACGACAAGTTCGGCTTCTTGCTTGACGCGTTCGATTACGGCACTCCGCCGCATGGAGGCATCGCGTTCGGTTTCGACCGCCTTGTTATGCTGCTGACCGGCCGCTCGAACCTGCGCGAGACGATCGCGTTCCCGAAGACGGCCAGCGCATCCGACCTGCTGAGCGGCGCGCCGTCGCCTGTCGAGGACAAGCAGCTTCAGCAGCTATCGATTCGCGTGGCGGCGAAGGCGCCTGCCGCAACAGGCGCTGGGACCGCCGGAGCCTGAGACCGGCCGACAGACCGTGTACCGGATAGGGTCAAAATTTGAGCTTATCGATCGCAATAAGACCCTTTTTTGACCCTATTCCATCATGTTTGACCTGAATGAATAGGCGAAAAGCGAGGATAAGGTCAATTATTGAGCTTATTTGGCCGTACAGTACATGTGACGGGCAAAATAGGGTCAAAAAATGATCTTAGCGGGATAAATAAGTTCAATTTTTGACCCTATCATCTTATTTTGGAGGCCGTTAAACCTATGCTTCACCAATTTTCTCGAACGGAACTGGCCATCGGTCCGGAAGGATTGGATGTGATGCGGCGCAGCACGGTGGCCGTGCTCGGCATCGGCGGCGTCGGCTCGATCGCGGCGGAGGCGCTTGCGCGCACCGGCGTCGGCCGCATCGTGATGATCGACAAAGACGTAGTGGATGTGACCAACATTAACCGGCAGGTACACGCGCTGACTACAACGGTAGGCCAACCGAAAGCGGATTTGATGCGCGACAGGATCAAATTGATCAACCCGGATTGCGATGCCGTATCGCTCCGCATGTTTTACACGGAAGAGACGTACGAGAAGCTGTTCGAATACCCGCTGGACTATGTGATGGACGCCTCGGATACGATTGCCTACAAAATCCACGTGATTAAGCAGTGCCTGGAACGGGGCATTCCGATCATCTCCAGCATGGGCGCGGCGAACAAGATGGACCCGACCAAGTTTCAAGTGACGGACATCTCCAAGACGCATACCGATCCGATTGCGAAGGTCGTCCGCCGCGAGCTCCGCAAAGCGGGGGTCAAGAAGGGCGTCAAGGTTGTGTTCTCGACCGAGGAGCCGAAACGGCCGCGCGAAGACGTGACGCAGCGAATCGTTCCCGAGAATGCCCCGGAAATTCGTAAAGCGAAAAATCCGCCTTCGAGCAATTCGTTCGTGCCCCCGGTGGCCGGATTGTTTATGGTTAGCGTCATCGTCAGAGACTTGCTTGTGAAGCACGGAATACAATCGTAAGTTCATTGAATATAAGTGAGCGTTCTGCGGCTTTCGTAGAACGCTTGTTTTTTCAGTTCGTCAAAAACCAGTTATAATAGACATATATCGAAATGAAGAGAGTTGTGTCGAGTTATGGATTTGTTTACATACGGAGCTGAAGCGAACGCCGGACGGCAGCCGCTCGCGGAGCGGATGCGGGCCCGGACTATCGAAGAGTATATAGGGCAAGAACATATCGTCGGCCCCGGCAAAATGCTGCGGCGTGCCATCGAGGCGGACCAAGTGACGTCGATATTGCTGTACGGGCCCCCGGGAACCGGAAAAACGACGCTCGCGCACGTCATCGCCAACCGGACCGACGGACAATTCGTTCGATTGAACGCGGTGGACGCCTCGGTCAAAGACGTGAGGGAAACTATTGAGCAGGCGAAAGATAACCGGGCGTTATACGGCAAAAAGACGATATTGTTTTTAGATGAGGTTCACCGGTTCAAGACATCGCAGCAAGACGCTTTATTGCCCGCCGTTGAAGCGGGAACGATCGTCTTTATCGGCGCTACTACGGAAAATCCGTTTCACTCGATCAACGGGGCGCTGCTGTCGAGGTCGACATTGTTTCGTCTGGAGCCGCTTACGCCAGGGCATGCGCTCGAGGCGATGCGCCGCGCGCTAGCCGACCGCGAGCGCGGGCTTGGCGCGCTGCCGGTACAGGCCGACGATGAGGCGTTGTCGCATATCGCGCTTGTTGCGGGCGGCGACCTTCGCCGGGCGCTGAACGCGTTGGAGTTGGCTGCGTTGACGACGCCGCCCGCCGCGGACGGCACCATCCGCATTACGCTTGCCGCCGCGGAAGAGTCCATACGCCAACCGACGGTGGCGGCTGACGAATCGACGCAATATGACGTGCTTTCGGCGTTTCACAAGAGCGTGCGCGGATCGTCGGACGCGGCATTGTTCTGGTTTCTTTACGCTGTAGAGAAATTGGGGATGGATCCGATGGTGTTTTTGCGCCGGCTCATTGTCGCATGCAGCGAAGATATCGGCTTGGCGAATCCGCAGGCGATGGTGCAGGCCGTAACCGCAATGGACGCCTACCATAAAATCGGCTGGCCCGAGGCGAGATACAACATTGCCCAGGCGATACTGTTCGCGGTGGAAAGTCCGAAGTCGAATTCCATCGGCAACGCTATGGATCGTATATATAAAGCGTTCGATACAATCGGCTCGGCCGAGGTTCCGCTTCACCTTCGCGACGCGCATTATAAAGGGTCTAAACAGCTCGGGCACACCGGCTACAAATATCCGCACGATTACCCCGGGCACTATGTGGATCAACAATACTTGCCGGACCGGTTGTCCGGATATACGTTCTTTGAGGCGTCGCTTCAAGGCACCGAAGCGAAGATGAGAGAGAACCAGCAACGGAGGAGAAAGGACTGACCGCAGGTTCCGTTCAATTCTCTCATTGTCGAAAGACTAGATTTGTAGTATTCTAGAACCAGAGAGCAATCATTCATTGCTGGTTCGGAGCGATTATTCCACATGACAGCTACTATATTGACCCTTTTGGCAGGGTTCGTCGACAATCTATCTCTTCTGCTTCTTGCGTTTTCGATCTATCGATTGCCGATGAAATATAACATTTTTCGACTCATTAGCTCTGCGGCCGTCTTAACTGCAGTGAATTATTTTCAGAAAGAACTTCTCGGCTATACCGATATGTACATCTTGGTTAATATTATTGTCGGAATTATATTGGTCGCAGCTTTGTTTCAACTGCCAATCGCCTATTCCGCGTTGATCATGGCAACCGGTTATATTGTATTCGGTGTGGTGCAGACGGCTGTTATCCTGATTCCTTCGTTAACCGGATTGATTGACCCGGATCAGTTGCAATCGGTTTATATGATCATACCGAGTACAATCGTTATTTCTATAATTCTGTTTGTTATTCACAAGAAAAAGCTTGGATTCATGTTGATCGCCAACAGGTTTACTTTAAAGAAGGACAAGCTTAAGCCGAGAGATTTCTTTATTGCTGGAATCTTTATATCTACAGTGGCTTTGACCCAAACCGCGATAGTCGCTTTTTACCACAAAAGGCCGATGGTATATGAATTGATAGGTTTAATCGTTGTCATGATTATCGGATTGATTATTACATACTTAATTAATATGAAAGAAATAGAAGAGAGATATCTGAGGAGGAAGAAATGATCGTCGCAGCCTCTCAATGGTTGGCACATTTCATCCGAAAACATAATCAGAAAGCAGCCTCTACAGAGGTACTGGTTTATGGGATTAGCGTTTTTTTGCATTCTGTAGCAACAACATTTATAATTCTATTCTTTTCTCTTATTACCGCCCATCTTATGCAAGGTTTCATCGCGATCGCTTCGTTCGTTATCCTTCGTATTTTTTCCGGCGGCGCTCACCTGCACAGCTCTTGGAAGTGCGATGTATGTTCCGTTGTAGCCATCTTGTCAATCGCGCACATCGATTATTCGTTTGCCGATTACGGTTGGGTGACGAATGGAATCGCCTTGCTGCTTGTTGCTATATTTTCTCCGAATAATCCGAATTTCACTTATAAACTTGTGGAAAAACACAGCGGGAAGCTCAAATGGATTTCGATATTGATCGTGGCGGTTAATTTTATGATTCAATCATCCGTTGTCGCCAACGCTTTTCTTTTACAATCCCTTACGTTAACAAAGCCCTTTTATTTATTATTTAAAATCATTGATCGGAGGTAGTTTTCGATGAAAAGAACAATCGCTGTCCTCTCTGGTGCGTTTTTTGCGGTACTGGCATTAGCCGTTGCCGCAGCTCCGAGCGCGATGTACTGGAATCATCCGGAAGCTCCGGCGGAATTGAAAGAAAAATTGGGTAAGTAGTCAATTGGTTTTTACTTATCAATAGGCTTTCTGGTGAGAGGGAAGAGCGATCTTCCCTCTAATTTTTTCTGTTACGGTATCTCATAGCCTTAAAGACTCCCATAAATAAAACGTGATATAGGTCCGCCAAGGCGACCAGCTTTTTCCGAACGCTTCGACTTCGGAAGCGCTCGGTTGCGTGCTAAGTCCGTACATTTTTCTTAATCCGTTACGCAGACCTATATCAGCCGATGGCAACAGGTCGGGCCGACCGAATCCGAAAATAAGCAGGCATTCCGCCGTCCAGCGGCCGATCCCGCGATACCGGATCAATTGCGCAATCGCTTCCTCGTCCGGCATAGCGGCAAGCTTTGCGAAGTCGATTCCGCCGTCAACGACTAGCCTGGCGGCATCGATAACATACTCCGCTTTCCGTTGAGAAAACGACACTTTGCGCAGTTGTTCCACGCTTAACGTTGCAATGGCTTCGGCGGTAGGAAAAGCCAGCATCGAACGGTTATCGATCACATATTCCTCCCCGGCGAGCCGGGCAAGCCGTTCAATTAAAGTTCCCGCAAATGACAAATTCAACTGTTGACAAATGATCGTCCTTACCAAACATTCGAACGGATCGGGGTCGAGAAACAGCTTCGATCCTCGTAAACGGGCGAATAAGGAATGAAGACGGTCGTTATCGGCAAAATGGTTGTACATTTGCGAAAGATCGATATCGGCCGAGACCATGTGAGAGGCGATTTCTAACAGTTGGTCCCGTTCGTTCGGCGTCGCTTCTTCTGGAATGGAAAGCGACGCGAGAGGCGCGTCCACCGTACCGCCGAAATCGATAATGAGCGGCAGCGCTTTAGGCCCGACACGCACGGTTCGGATGAGCCGTTGGCGCTCGGTGTCAGCGGCGATCAAACTGGGACGGTTGCCTGTAAAAGACAGGCGCGAGAACAAGGCGTGGGGATCGAACGGAGGTGTTACTTGCAGCGGGAACTTGATCATGCGTAAAACGATTCCTTTTGCGATATTTCGACATCCGTATCCGACCGCTTCTCATGCTGCAATAACCATTGTTTACGCCACAATTCTCCGGCATAACCGGTTAAGCTTCCGTCGGACCCGATCACCCTGTGGCAGGGGATAATAATGCTGACTGGGTTGCGGCCGATCGCGCCACCCACCGCGCGGACTCCGTTCGGTTTGCCGATGGAACGAGCAATGTCGCCGTAGGATTTTGTTTCCCCGCAAGGGATGCGGAGCAATTGTTCCCATACGGACTGTTGAAACGCCGTTCCTGCAGGCCGCAGCGCCAAGTCGAAAGTTATCCGTTCTCCATTCAAATATTCCTGAATTTGCTTCGCGCACCGTTGAACGATGCTGTCCTCCGAAGATGTAACCCGGGTCTCAAGCTCAGGTTTCTCTGTTTGAAAATGCACCGATTCAATTCCGTTTCCGTCTCCCCGAATAACTATCCATCCCAATTCACTCTTCAAATAAGCGAAAAGTTTTCCTGCTTCATTAGCATATGCCATCATTATGAATCCGCCTCCTGATACTTATTATAACAGGCTAGGCATAGAAACGCGTGTTTGCGGGAATGAAACCGCAAGATTAAGAATGGACGACAAGATTGTTTTTTGCAAAAAGGATTTTACCCGTCAACCCCGAATTATTTTGCTTAAAGCGAGGGGTGAGTTTCGGAATAATGCTGCGGAAATTAGATAGACGAATATGGCTCTTATCATTTTATATCATTATGATTACTGCCGAGCTTGCCGCACACGTTAAAGAAGTGGCACTTGTTTTGCCGGTAGCCTTGGGATTAACGGCAGTCATATTATTTCGGAACGAATTGAACAGTATCGATTATAATTTCGTGAAAGAGTCCTCGTATTGGAAAGCGGTATATCATGCGCTTGTTGCAGGACTCATCATGCAAGCCGTTGGAATAGTCGTTGTGAAATACGGATTCGGGATCGCCAGCCCGGAGATCGGGTTCGCGACACCGCTCGCTGCTCCTTTAGTATCGGTCTTAATTTCATCTCCGCTTGAGGAAATAATTTTTCGGGGAATGATCTTTTCATTCCTGGATCGGCGGATTGGATTTTGGCTTGCGGCGATCATCAGTTCATTGCTGTTTGCAGTCTCCCATTACGATTATGCCGCCTGGCTCGGATATTTCGGCCTTGGCTTGGTTTGGTGCCGTATTTACAAAGCCACCGGAAATTTGCTCATTCCCATCGGATCTCATATGTTGTTTAACTCTCTTGTGTTTTTCGTGAGATCTTTTTAAACAATTCATAGGGCCGCTCCCCGGCAGACTTCGGAACGGCCCTCTGCTTGGTCGCTTATGCTTTCGCCGTACGCAGCCTGCCGGCGGCGCCTTCCGCTTTCTCCACGCGGTCGATCGTTCCGCCTCCGAGACATTCTTCCCCATTATAAAAAACTACCGCTTGCCCGGGAGTTATCGCCTTCTGCGGCAAGTCAAAGTCGACGACGCACGTGCCGGCTCCCGTCATCGTAACCGCAACCGATTGATCCGGTTGACGGTAGCGGAACTTCGCCGTGCAGCGCAGCGCGGATTCCGGGATGCGTCCGCTAATCCACTGTACGCCTGTGGCAAACAGTCTGCTGGAGTACAATCTCGGATCGGTTTCCCCTTGGACGACGTAAAGAATGTTGCGTTCCAGATCTTTGTCCGCAACAAACCAGGGTTCGCCGCTGCCTCCGCCGCCGATCCCGAGCCCTTGCCGCTGGCCTAACGTATAGTACATGAGGCCGTCGTGCCGGCCCTTCACTTCTCCGTCAAAGGTCATGATATCTCCGGGCTTTGCCGGCAAAAAGTTGCTTAAAAACTCTTTAAAGTTTTTCTCCCCGATAAAGCAGATTCCCGTACTGTCCTTCTTCTTCGCCGTAGCCAGCCCCGCCTCGGCCGCAATCGCCCGGATCTCGGGTTTCGTATAGCCGCCGAGCGGGAACATCGCTTTCGATAACTGCTTCTGGTTCAAAGCGTTCAGAAAGTAACTTTGGTCTTTATTCGAATCGACGCCGCGGAGCAGCTTGTACTCTCCGTCCGCTTCGATAACGCGCGCATAATGGCCCGTCGCAATAAAGTCTGCGCCAAGCTCCAAGCCTTTTTGCAAAAATTCGCCGAATTTGATTTCGCGGTTGCACATGACGTCCGGGTTCGGCGTCCGGCCGGCCCGGTATTCCGACAAGAAGTATTCAAACACCTTCTCGTAATATTCCTTCTCGAAATTCACAGTGTAAGAAGGGATTCCGATCTGGGCGCATACTCTGCGCACGTCTTCCGCATCTTCTTCAGCGGTGCAAAAACCGAATTCATCGGTATCGTCCCAATTTTTCATGAAAACTCCGATAACGTCGTACCCTTGCCGCTTGAGCAGCAGCGCGGTTACGGAGCTGTCGACTCCGCCGGACATGCCTACGACGACCCGGATTTTGGAACGGTCGACCGTATTATCGCTCACGCCACACACCTTCTTTCCGTTCGTTTTCACTTTGTATCATACCACAATAATCTACAATTTCATGAAAACGCAAAGGTTTTCCTTATAACATCAGAAAGTATAAGTTTTATGAAAAAACGCCTTTCTGATGTTTCAAGAAAAACTTCCTCTAAACGCGGTCTTGCTTCTTTGCATGTACTTCGAAGAAGTTTTTCTTACCAATCGGCTTCCGATGTGATAACATATAAACGTTATCGGCATAGTTTGAATTTCATCTAACTCGTCTATGCTTTATATAGATGCGTTTTTAAGAATCTGGGGTGTTCCCTTTGAAAATTTCGACGAAGGGCCGTTACGGGCTGACGATCATGATGGAGCTGGGCGTCCGTTACGGAGAAGGGCCGACGTCTTTAAAATCCATTGCGGAGAAGCACGGTTTATCCGAACATTACTTGGAACAATTGATTGCGCCTCTTCGGAACGCAGGTCTTGTGAAGAGTATCCGGGGCGCATACGGCGGATATGTACTGTCCAAGAATCCGGAGGATGTGACAGCAGGCGAAATTATCCGGCTGCTTGAGGGACCGATTTCTCCCGTGGACTTCACGGAAGAAGACGACCCGGCGAAGCGCGATCTGTGGGTCCGCATTCGCGACGCGATTGCGGCCGTTTTGGATTCGACCACGCTCTCATATTTAGTTTCTTACAAAGACGAAGGCAAGAACGAGAATTACATGTTTTATATTTGACGAGTTCAGGAGAAGCATGCAATGCAATCAGTCGATGAAGAAGTATATCTCGACCATGCGGCGACTACTCCTTTGCACCCCGACGTGCTCACGGCGATGATTCCGTTCTTCACGCAGCATCACGGAAATCCATCGAGCGTGCATCGTTTCGGGCGCGTTGCGAAGCAGGCGCTGACCGACGCACGGGATCAATTGGCAGCTATGCTCGGGTGCTCCCCTGGGGAGCTCGTCTTCACGAGCGGAGGCACGGAAAGCGATAATATGGCGCTGTTCGGCGCGGCAATGGCAGCACCGGCGAACCGGAAGCATATTGTCACTTCCGCGGTAGAGCATCACGCCGTTCTCCATGCATGCAAGGAACTCGAGCGGCTTGGTTTCCGGGTGACGTATCTGCCCGTCGACTCCGCCGGACGCATCGCCGCGGAGGATGTGGAAGCGGCGGTCGGAGACGATACGGCCCTGATCAGCGTAATGTTCGGCAATAACGAAGTCGGCACGCTACAGCCGATCGAAGAGATCGGACGAATGGCGAAGCGGCGCGGAGTGTTGTTCCATGTCGACGCGGTCCAAGCTTTAGGCACGGTCGATATCGATTTGTCGCAGCAGCCGGTCGATCTCATGAGCTTTTCCGCTCACAAAATAAACGGCCCGAAAGGAATCGGGGCGCTTTATGTGAACAGGAAGGTTAAGCTGGCGCCGAGAACGTTCGGAGGATCCCAGGAGCGTAAGCGAAGAGCCGGTACGGAGAACGTGGCTGGAGCCGTAGGCTTTGCGCGGGCTCTGTCAATCGCGTTGGCGGATCCGGCCGGAAGGCGCGCGTCTCTTGCGGCGCTGCGCAGCGCGATGCTGGACCAATTAAGCACGCGTCTTTCCGCGGAGCAGTTCGTTGTGAACGGCCATCCGTCCGAACATTTGCCGCATATATTAAATGTGAGCTTTCCCGGAACGAACACAGAGTCCATGCTCATGAATTTGGACCTCGAAGGCGTGGCTGCCTCAAGCGGCTCCGCGTGTTCTTCCGGTGCGTTGGAGCCTTCGCATGTGCTTCTGGCGATGGGTTTGCCGGACAAGCTGTTGCGTTCCGCCATCCGGTTTAGTTTCGGTTGGGGAAATTGCCTCAAATCTGTAACATTTGCCGCCGAAAAAGTTGCAACGATCGTGAGACGTCTTACGTAATAAGCTTTATACTGTCAGTAAGTACTTCGATAGAATTTATATAGCGAATCTTTCAACTTGACGGGATAACACGGCGTTTCGTTGGGAATAAATAGGAACATTACTAAGATGGGTGAAGGTGATTGTTGATGATGCGTTGTCCGAATTGTAATTCAAAAGATATTGGGAAAATCGGTTCCCATCAATTTTATTGCTGGGGATGCTTCATTGAGTTGACGGTGAACGGCGAGAAGATGTCCGTATATCAGGTGGAAGAAGACGGAACGCTGAGTTCCTTGGACGATTTGTTTTTCCCGGAAGAAGATTTGCCCGAAGTACACGCGAACTGACCGTATTGCGTAAATCCCCGAAGGGGACGGGTCGCCGCCGCATTTGCGGCGGGCGAACGTCACATTCGGGGTTTTTTTCGGATGATTTTGTCCATCCCCACATATACTGTTTAGAAAATATGCCGTTCTGGACAAGTGGGGGTGAAGGGGCGGTGGAACGGTTTCTAAAGAGCGTTTGGTTTGCGGCCTTGGTGTATACGCTGTTGGGTCTTGCTGTGATCTACATGTTGCTGCAGACGAAACCGCTGTTTGTCGGATTGTTCGCGTTTCTAAAGACGGTGCTCATGCCGTTCATCATCGCTGTGATCATCTCTTACGTTCTCAATCCGGTCGTCAATTTGCTCAACGAGCGGAATGTGCCGCGCACCGTCGCCATACTGCTCATATACACCATCTTTATTCTGACGATTACCGTTATTGTGATGAACCTCATTCCGATGTTCGTCACCCAGCTCAACGAATTGAACGAACATTTGCCTGAATTTACGATGAAGGCTCAATCGCTGATGCATGGACTGAATCAAAATTCCTTGCTTCCCGAGAGCGTTCGAATCGGCATTCAAGACGCCATTGTGCAGGCGGAGCGGCAATTGGCGCAAACGATAACCGATTTTATCGGCAGGATCGGAGCGACGCTCAACGTCGTGTTCATCGCTTTTATCGTGCCGTTCTTGGTGTTCTATATTTTAAAGGATTTTCAATTGATTGAAAAAACGGTGCTCACATTCGTACCTTCAAACCACCGCAAACGGACGATACGGCTGTTGACGGATATCGATAAAGCGCTTGGGAACTACATAAGGGGGCAATTTATCGTCTGCGTCATCATCGGAATATTTGCGTATATCGGATATTGGTTGATCGGCATACCTTATCCGCTTTTGCTTGCGGCGATCGTAGGAATATTCAACATCATACCCTACGTCGGGCCGTTCTTCGGAGCGGCACCCGCGCTGGTTGTGGCCTCGACCGTTTCTTTACAAATGATGCTCCTCGTCGCTTTGGTGAATTTAATTTGTCAAGCTTTGGAAGGAAATGTCGTGTCTCCTCAAGTGGTTGGAAGAACGCTGCACCTGCACCCTTTGGTCATCATTTTCGTCCTGCTGGTCGGAGGGGAAATCGGCGGAATTTTCGGGATGATATTGGCGGTGCCGTTGTTTGCGGTGGGGAAGGTCATTTTTCATCATATTTGGTTGTACTATTACAATCGAAAACCGACGATGTAGGAACGCATTCAGAGGCCCTGGACGACAGCAAACCCCCTCGCCTTGTACAGGCAGGGGGTTTGCTGTGAGGGTTGCTTGCCGCAAGATGGTTATTAGAGATAATGAAAATCATTATCAAAGGGATTGTTTACAGTGTACCCATAATGAGAACGTTTGTCAATGAGCGAAGAAGGGAAGAAGCGGATTGACTCTTGCTTACGGTACAGGATATAATTTACGCATTGGACGAATTGAAAACTTGAATGCGACGATGAAATCGAGTAAGCTGCAACCCCCTGTATCAGAGAGAAGGCTTCGGGAGAACGTTCGAAGGAACGCACCCGGCTGAGAGAGCCTTGCGGGAGAGGACAGCCGAACGCTAATTTCGGAGTGCGAAACCAAATTCGCCGGCCAGGAACCCGTTATCGTTCCGCTTGAGAGTTTCCTTCTGACGCCAGAAGGAAAAATGAGGGTGGTACCGCGATTGGCGAGCAGCAATCGTCCCTGTGTTAGCAGGGGCGATTTTTTTTATTCAATAACCAAAGCAGGAGGCTTGAGAAGCATGAAAGCAAGCGAAATTCGAAGCAAATGGTTACAATTTTTCGAGAGTAAAGGACATAAAATCGAGCCGAGCGCTCCGCTCGTTCCGCACAACGATCCGACGCTGCTTTGGATCAATGCGGGGATGGCGCCGCTTAAACCGTATTTCGACGGCCGGGTGAAACCGGATAATCCGCGGATCGCCAATGCGCAGAAATGCATTCGCACCAACGATATCGAGAACGTCGGCAAAACGCGCCGGCATCACACGTTCTTCGAAATGCTCGGCAACTTCTCCATCGGAGATTATTTTAAGGAAGAGGCGATTACATGGGCGTGGGAATTCCTTACGTCCCCGGAGTGGATAGGCTTCGATCCGGAGCGGTTGTCCGTGACGATTCATCCTGAGGATGAAGAAGCCTACAAGCTCTGGAATGAAAAAATAGGCATTCCCGCTGAGCGTATATTTAAGCTGGAGGACAACTTCTGGGACATCGGCGAAGGACCTTGCGGACCTTGTACAGAGATTTTCTACGACCGCGGTCCGAAATACGGCGATCTGTCCGATCCCGAATGCACTCCCGGCGGCGAGAACGAACGGTTCCTTGAAGTGTGGAACTTGGTGTTTTCGCAATTTAACCACAATAAAGACGGGTCGTATACGCCTCTGCCGAACAAAAACATCGATACGGGCGCAGGGCTCGAACGGTTTGCTTCCATACTTCAGGATGTCGATTCGAACTTTGACACCGATTTGTTCCGCCCGATCATCGACGCAGCTTGCCATATTTCCGGCGTGACCTACGGCAAGGACACCGACACGGATGTCGCTCTTAAAGTAATCGCCGATCATATCCGCACCGTCGTGTTCTCCGTCGGGGACGGGGTGCTGCCCGGCAACGAAGGCCGCGGTTACGTCATACGCCGACTTCTTCGCCGCGCGGTCCGCTACGGAAAGACGCTCGGCGTAGAGAAGCCGTTCTTGTATCAGCTGACTCCCGTGGTCGGCGAAATCATGGGCGTTTACTATTCGGAAGTGGTGGATAAACGCGAGTTCATCGAACGTGTCATACGTATGGAGGAGGAACGCTTCCATGAAACGTTGACCGAAGGCTTGAGCATTCTCGAGTCGTTTGCCGCGGGGGCGAAAGCCGAAGGCCGGGACTCCATTTCCGGAACGGAGGCGTTCAAGCTTTACGATACGTACGGATTTCCTCTCGATTTGACGGAGGATTATGCAGCGGAGAAGGGGATGACCGTAGACCGGGACGGATTCGATGCGGCGATGGAAGAGCAGCGCCGACGCGCCCGCGCCGCCCGGCAAGAGACCGAAAGCATGAAAGTGCAAGGAGGCGCGCTCTCCGACTTTGCGGTTAAAAGCGAGTTTGTTGGATATACTGAACTGGTAACGGCTGCTAAAGTCATCGCCATCGTTCATAACGATGCCATGATCGACATGGCGGGCGCCGGCGAGAAAGTGGCGGTCATCCTTGACCGGACGCCGTTCTATGCGGAAAGCGGCGGTCAAGCGAGCGACGGCGGAACATTGTCGAACCGGGATGTGTCGGCCGTAGTCGAAGACGTATCGAAGGCGCCGCACGGCCAGCATGTACACTATGTAACCGTCGAACGCGGGGTTTTACGCAAAGGGGACGAATTGACGGCCGCCGTTGCGAAGGAATCGCGTGAAGGAACGGTCAAAAATCATACCGCAACGCATCTGCTCCACAAAGCGCTGAAAGAAGTGCTGGGCGAACACGTAAACCAAGCGGGTTCGCTTGTGGAGCCGGACCGGCTCCGGTTCGACTTCTCGCACATCGCCGCCGTCACGGCCGACGAGCTTGCGGAAGTGGAACGCCGAGTCAACCGGCAAATTTGGTTGGGCACTCCGTTGAAAATCGAACAATTGCCGCTTTCCGAAGCGAAGGCTATGGGCGCGACTGCCTTGTTCGGGGAAAAATACGGCGATATCGTTCGCGTCGTCCAGGTGGCCGGCTACAGCATCGAATTGTGCGGCGGCTGCCACGTCGGCAACACTTCCCAAATCGGGCTGTTTAAAATCGTTAACGAGAGCGGTATCGGCTCCGGCATCCGGCGCATCGAAGCGGTGACAGGCAAGGCGGCTTATTTGTACCTTGACAGCCAATTGCAGCTGTTGCGCGACAGTGCGGCCATGCTGAAGTCGAATCCGGCCGACCTGCCGAAACGAATCGAAGGCGTGCAAGCGCAATTGCGGGATGCCCAGCGTGAAATCGACTCGTTGCGCGGCAAATTGAGCGAGCTGGAAGCCGGCGCTTTGGAACATGCGGTGAAGAAGATCGGCAACGTTCCGCTGCTTGCCGCCGAAGTGGGCGGCGCGGACATGGAGAGCTTGCGCGGCATCGCCGACCGAATGAAACAGAAACTCGGTTCCGTGATCATCGTGCTCGGATCTTCTTTCGAAGGCAAGGTGAACCTGGTGGCTGCCGTAACTTCGGATTTGGTGAAGGAAGGCTATTCCGCGGGAGCACTTGTCAAGGAAGCGGCGGCAATTTGCGGCGGCGGCGGCGGCGGGCGGCCGGATATGGCGCAGGCCGGCGGCAAAGACGCTTCAAAGCTCGGAGAAGCGCTCAAAAAAGTGGAATCGATGCTCGCCGAAAAACAAGGGCAAGTCTAATTCGGCCAAAAAAAGGATTTTTCGCATTTGGCACAGAATATAGATAATATAGCTTTAAAGAAGTATGAGTATATTTTTGCGCATGGGAGGTGCCGGTATGGATTTCATGGACAAAACGATGAAATACGTGCCTCAAGCCGATTCCCGGGAAGCGTCGGCCCAAGAGGTGTTGATGAGCGTTTATGACGCCCTGCAGGAGAAAGGGTACAACCCTATCAACCAAATCGTAGGATATTTGTTGTCCGGCGATCCGGCGTACATCCCTCGCCACGAAAACGCGCGCAGCCTGATACGCAAACGTGAAAGGGACGAATTGATCGAGGAGCTCGTTCGATTTTACGTGAGCCATCATCGCCGCTAATATGAAGCGTTACATGGGACTGGACTACGGGGACAAACAAATCGGCGTAGCGGTGAGCGACGAGCTGGGATGGACGGCTCAAGGGCTGACGGTGCTGCGCAACTCTCGCGACGAGCGGGTGTTGAACGACATTGTGAATTTGGTGAAGGAATGGAACGTGGGGGAATTGATCGTAGGGCTTCCGAAGAACATGAACGGAACCGTCGGTCCGCGCGGCCAATTGGCCATGGAGTTTGCTGAAACGCTCAAAGCGGCCGTCGCGATTCCCGTGCATCTGTGGGACGAGAGGTTAACGACCGTATCCGCGGAACGAATGCTGATTGAGGCGGATGTAAGCCGCAAGAAGCGCAAGGGCGTCGTCGACCGTATAGCCGCGGCGTTAATATTGCAAAATTATATCGATTCCAAAACATCAAAGAGGTGAGTATAATGGCGGATCAACACGACGGAGTGCACGATATGGAAGCAACCGATGAGCTCGAACCGGAAATCATTTATATCCCGGACGAGGAAGGCAACGAAGAAGAGTTCGAAGTCATTATGAAATTTGAAGTGGACGGCTCGGACAACAAGTATATGATGGTGGTGCCGCTTGAAAGCGACGACGACGAAACCGACGAAGTGTACGCGTTTCGTTATGAAGAAGAAGGCGACGAATTGAAGCTGTACACAATCGATGACGAAGAAGAATGGGATATGGTCGAGGAGACGTTCAATACGTTGCTTGAAGAGATGGACGGGAGCGAAAAGTAATGTCCGGATACCGGTTGCAGGATGTTATTCGAACGAACCGGCTTCGGGAGTCGTACGGCGAAGAAATCGCACTTACGGAGGACGGGAAGGATACGGCCGCCGTTTACCGTCTCGTTCTGGAATTCGATGTGGGCGGCCGGTCCTACGCGGTTCTTCAACCTGGAGACGAGCGTTCGGAAGACGCCGGGGAGTACCTGCTCTTTCGGATTAACGGTTCGGGTGCCGGACAGTACGAAATCGAGACGATTGACGACGACGAAGAATGGGAAGACGTTTCTGAATTAGTGGACGAAATGACGACCCGATTTTCGGACGATACGTAACAAAGCTCACTTTCACCATTTATAAAGCTTGAACATTTGAGCGGCGAAAGTCGCTCTTTTTCCTGTTACGGGGAGGAACTGCATTTTGAAAATATGGAAAATAGTAACATTGATCGGCACGATAGCCATAGGAGTTGTTGCGGGACTCGGTTTGTATACGGCGAAACAGCTGCAGCCGACCGATCCGTCGGATATTCCGATCCTTGTAGAAATTCCGGAAGGCACACACAGCCAGGGCATAGCGGATATTTTGGAAGAAGAGCGCATTATTCGCAACGGCAAGATCTTTTCTTATTATTTAAAATACAAGGGTTTTGGGAGCGACTTTCAAGCGGGAATTTACGAGATGAAACCGGGAATGCCGATTGCCGACATCATTCGTCAGCTTTCGTCAGGCGAAACCGTGAAAGAGGAAGTCATACGTATTACGGTTCCGGAAGGGTTTACGGCCGCTCGAATCATCGATCTGCTGGCAGAGGAGCACGGATTTTCGCGTGACGCATTGGCCGGTTTGATACGAAGCCGGAAAGCCGTCGAAGAGGCGCAGGAGGAGGCGGACAAGCCCGTCTGGGCCGCGACCGTGCCGGACAATCCCGACTATAAATATATGATGGAAGGCTATCTGTTTCCAGAAACGTACGAGCTTCCGAAAGACGCGGCTCCCGAGCATGTCGTCCGCCGCATGCTGCTCGAATTGGACAACAAGGTGAAACAGCTGCCTGAAGGATGGGAAGAAAGGCTTACGGAGCTGGGGATATCGTTTCACAAAATGCTGACGATCGCTTCGCTTATCGAACGGGAAGTGACGGTCGACAAAGAGCGGGCCATTGTTGCGGGCGTTATTTACAACCGCCTCCAGCGAAACATGCCTCTCCAGCTCGATGCGACTGTGCAATATTTATTCGATAAGCAAAAAGACCGGTTGTTCGAGAAGGATCTGCAAATCGAGAGCCCATACAATACTTATCGGAATAACGGGCTTCCACCGGGTCCAATCGCCAGCCCCGGGTTGAAATCGATAGAGGCGGCGCTATATCCGGAGGAGACTAAATATTTATACTACGTGACGAAAAAAGACGGGTCAGGCGAGCATTATTTCGCAGAAACGTATGAGCAGCACTTGAAAAATATTAAAGAAAGCAAGCGTTCCCAATAAAACATGGGAATGCCGGTAAAACGGTTGCAAAATTTTTCCGTAATGAGAGGATTCCTAACGGTTGTGTCGAATATAGTCGATTGAGAAATCAATTAGTTCTGTAGTCATAGCTGAAAGGAATGGTGGGTTTGGCCCCGAAACTTCCCGGGTTTATTAGAAATCGACGTTTGAATGTGGGTGCAGTCCTTTCCTCCACACGGAGCAACGTTTCACAGGTTCGTTTTGTCAATCCGGCCCGATCGATAGGAATGCGGTTATTCATTTACTTCTTTGCCGTCATTCTTATAGGTGTTTCATCCGTAGGACTGATTTCTTATTCGAAATCGAAACAAATTATCGAGAAGAAAGTATCGGATTCGAACCGGCAGACGGTGTTTCAAATCAGCGGCAAATTGAATCTTATTTTTGAGAATTACGAGAGCTTATCGGTGCAGGCGCTGCTTATTCCAGAGTTTGCCGAATTGGTGTCCGAGTCCCGGCTTACCAACAAGGTAACTATTGAACAAATCGAATTGCGCCGCAAAGTGGAAGCGCGTCTTCAAAGCTATATGCACGCCGATAAAAATATTGGCGGCATCTTTTTGATCCCGCTCGACGATAAGCTTCTGCCCTTCTACTCTTATGTGGTTGAACCGGAAACGTTGAAGAAGACCGATTGGTTCCAAAAAGTAATCGATGCGGAGGGCAAGGGCGTTTGGGTCCCCACATTCGCCAAAGGGCCTGCAGGCTCCCAACCGCAGCCGGCTTTCGGTTTTGCCAGACTCGTTAAAGATACGAGCACGTTCACGCCGAACTATGTCATGCTTATCGAGCTTAAGGAATCGATCCTGCAAGAGGCCGGTTCCACCTCATTGACGGCAGAGGAAGCAATGTACGTTCTGGACCAAGACGGAACGATCGTCTCCTCTCCCAATGCGGAATTGATCGGCTCGAAGCTTCCCGTTGAGCTGAAACCCGATGAAAACAAAGGCAGTTCGTCCGTTCAGCGTGTGGACGGTGAGGACATGCTGATTTCCCATCAGATCGTCAGCAAGAACGGCTGGCAAATGGTGGGGACTATTCCGTACCGTACGCTTGTGAATGAAACGAACGAAATATTCAATTTGACGATCGTAATGGCAATTGTGGGCGCATTGGCGGCCGTACTCATCGGTTGGTTCGTCGCATTGCGCATCGGCCGCCCTCTCCAACAGATGAGCGGTCTGATGAGGCAGGCCGAAGCCGGCGACTTGTCGGTTCGCTCCCCTCATACGGGCCGCACGGATGAGATTGGAAAGCTGGCGCAAAGCTTCAACGAGATGATCGGAAATATCCGGGGGCTGGTCGAACAAACGAGTCGATCCGCCGAAGAAGTGCTTCGCACCGCTTCGGAGCTTGCCGATTCGTCCCGGAAGACGGCGGCGTCGGCGAGTGAAATCGCGACGGCAACGGAGCAAATTGCAAGCGGCGCGGGCAATCTGGCGGTTGAAGCGGAGAAGGGAACCGATCTTACGCTGCAAATGGGAGAACGGATGAGACAGACGATCGAAGCGAATGTCGAGATGGCGAGCGCGGCGGCGGAAGTGCAAAATTCCAGCGTCCAAGGCTCCCGGCATATGCAGGAGATGAGCGAAAAGACGAGCGCCACGGAAGAACTCACCCGTTCGATGGTCCGAAAAGTCGAAGATCTTAAAGAGAGCACCGGTTCCATTAGAAAAATATTGGATACGTTGAACAACATGACGAAGCAGACGAATATTTTGGCTCTTAACGCAACGATCGAAGCGGCGCGTGCCGGCGCCGCCGGAAGAGGCTTCATGGTTGTGGCCGACGAAATTCGAAAGCTTGCGGACCAATCGAAGCACAATATCGATTCCGTGGGGGAAATGATCGAACGCATCCGCAAAGAAATTGAAGAAACCGTACTGTTGGTATCCGAAGCGTACCCGATGTTCCGCGAACAAATCGTCGCGGTGAAGGAGTCGAACGAAATATTCGATTCGGTTAACGAACGGATGGGGCTTTTCGTCGAGCAGCTTGATGCGGTTACGGAATCGATCACGCAGCTGGACCAAACGCAGAAATCGCTGAATGAAGCGATGACGAACGTAAGCGCGGTCGCCGAGCAGTCTTCGGCAACGTCCGAAGAAGTGGCCGGATTAAGCTCGGAGCAATTGGCGGTGAGCCAGTCGCTTGTTGACCTTTCGAACCGGTTGGAGGAAGTGTCGAACGCTTTGAAGGAATCCTTAACAAAATTCAGTATGTGATCAGAAAGCGCCGCCTCGGTAATCTAATCCGGGCGGTGTTTTTTGCGCCAAACTTGATAATAATGGTGTTGAGGTGAAAAAGTTGATTCGGCAATCCCGCATATTTTTGGCATTGATGATCATGACGTTCGCTATCGGCATCTTGGGGACAAGGCTGTTATGGCTGCAGGCGCATGCCGCATTCGCCCCTGACGGCGATAAGCACGGCGCGGTGACACGATCCGTAGCTCAGCGGGCGAAAGGAGCCGTTCTGGATAGCGGCAGGGGAACCATTGTGGACCGCAACGGCGAACCGTTAGCAGGCATCCCTATTCGGTCATTGCTCCTGCTGCCCGTCCAGTCCGGGTTTCCTGCCCATGAGAAAATCGTTGAGCTTGCGCGGATTATTGGGGTTGATCCGGCGTACCTGGAGAATACGTGGCAATCGTTGACGCAACCCGGATTATGGTTGGAACCGGGCGGGAAAGCGCCTATAGAATTGACTTCGGATCAAGATAACCGAATTCAGGCTTTGGGGGCGCCGGGCGCAATACCCGTCGATGCGGTCCGCAGATATCCGAGGGACGGTACTGCTCAGCAGCTCATCGGTTTTGTCGCCGAGTGGCCGGAACGAATTCAAGCGGCTTATTCCGACCGGTTGCAGAGCGGAGCGCTGACGGCTGCGACACCGATCGGCGCGTCGGGGCTGGAGTTGGCGTTTGACCGGTTTTTACAAGGCATCGGGACGTCCGCCGTCGCGCTCCATACCGACAATCGCGGTCAGCCGCTTTCAGGCATCGGCATACGCAAGACTGTCGTCGACAATGCGTATTATCCGCTGCAGTTGGTGTCAACGATCGACAAGAGATTGCAGCAGCGCATAGAGGAGGCGGCCGACCAAAGCGGACTGACGAGCGGGTCCGTCGTGGTATTGGATGCGAGAACCGCGGATGTCATTGCGCTGGTTAGCCGGCCGCAATTCGAACCGAACGTTGCGCACGGTTCGAAAGGCAGCTGGCGCAATCATGCGTTGGTCAGCATTACGCCGGGTTCCGTGTATAAGAGTGTGATCGCCGCCGCTGCTTTGGAAGAGGGGGTCGTTTCGCCGAAGGAACATTTTTTCTGCGACGGGGATTATGGTAAATACGGTCTTACTTGCTGGAAAGAAGGCGGTCATGGACATGTGACGTTCGAGGAAGGCTTCGCGCAATCGTGCAATATTGTGTTTGCACAGGTAGCGGAGCGGCTTTCCGCCGCAAAGCTGAAGAAGTATGCAGAAGCTTTCGGAATAACGGGGAGGGTCGGATGGAGCGGGACGTCTTCCGTCGACGGAAAGGCGCTGCTCCATTTTCCCGAAGAAGAAGCGGGAACGGTTTTTGCCAAAGGTGCGGGAACGATTGACGGGGGCGTTCTAGCGCAAACGGGAATCGGGCAGCGGGATGTGCGGATGACTCCCCTGTCCGCCGCCAATTGGATCGTGACGCTGCTGCATGACGGCGACGCGTTGACGCCGAGGGCAGCGTCAGAAATCCGGTTCGCTGACGAGAGGACGATGGAGAAGTATGCAATACGGCAATTGTCTTCACCCGGCTCGGGGTTGTCAAGCGGCACGGCGGATATGCTGAAATCGATGATGGTCAAGGTCGTCGAAGAAGGCACGGGAACCGCATTGAAACGAGCCGAGTGGAAGCTGGCGGGCAAATCGGGCACCGCCGAGGTGACCGTTCAGGGGAAGCCGTTCGTGCATCAATGGTTTGTCGGTTACGGTCCCGCGGAGAGCCCGCGGTATGCGGCGGCCGTCGTATTTGAACGGCGCCCTCCGAATTCGCCGCATGCGGCAATTACGTTATTTAAAGAAGTAATGGACGTGTTGGCCGAGGCATCGGATCCGTAACGGGTTCCTTGAAACATCACAAAGGTTGTTTTATCAATTCAAACTTGTTCTTTCTGATGTTATAAGGAACCCTTCATCGAAGTAAATACAAAGAAGCAAGACCGCGAATAAAGGAAGGGTTCCTTGAAACATCACAAAGGTTGTTTTATCAATTCAAACTTGTTCTTTCTGATGTTATAAGGAACCCTTCATCGAAGTAAATACAAAGAAGCAAGACCGCGAATAAAGGAAGGGTTCCTTG
The DNA here is from genome assembly GCF_016482785.1 of Paenibacillus alkalitolerans. Classification (GTDB taxonomy): domain Bacteria; phylum Bacillota; class Bacilli; order Paenibacillales; family YIM-B00363; genus Paenibacillus_AE; species Paenibacillus_AE alkalitolerans. The sequence continues at coordinate 72,572 of NZ_JAEMXM010000009.1, forward strand.
AAACATCACAAAGGTTGTTTTATCAATTCAAACTTGTTCTTTCTGATGTTATAATACAAAGATAGGGAGAGAAGACGGAATTAGGGGGAGAGCAATGGGAAACCTGCTGCTCTGGTTGTTTTATTTTTTTACGCTTTATGCGTTCCTTCCGGGGTTGGTCAGCGGAATGTTCGGGTTTCGGGTATTCAAGAGAGGACGGTCGCAATCGGACATATGCTTGACTTTCGATGACGGCCCGGATCCGGTGTATACGCCTCAATTACTGGATTTGTTGAAGCGTTACGATATCAAGGCCACGTTTTTTATTGTAGGCAAGCACGCCGAAGAACATCCTGACATAGTTCGCAGAATGCATCGCGAAGGACATGCGATAGGGATACATAACTATCGCCATAGATCCAACTGGCTGATGCGTCCTCAAACCGTAGTCAAACACGTTCGCCGCACAGCAAAGTTTATTGAGAGAGTAACCGGCGAGAAGGCTCAATTATACCGCCCGCCTTGGGGGATACTGAATTTATTCGACTACACCAGCCGCAACGATCTTCACATTGTTTTATGGTCCGTGATGGTCAACGATTGGAGAAGGTCCACCGGCGCGGACAAAATCCGAAACCGGATGCTCAAACGGTTAAAGGGCGGCCAAATATACTTGCTTCACGATTGCGGCAACACGTTCGGCGCTAACGCCGACGCACCGAAAAATATGATCGCCGCGCTTGAACAGTTTTTGCCGACCGCATTGGACAGAGGTTTCCGCTTTGTGCGAGTAGACGATTTAATGCAGGTGACCGCACGTATGGTAAAGAAGAAAATCGGTTGGGGTAAGCGATTGATAGTCGGCGCCTGGCTTGCCTGGGAGCGCTGTTTTCACGCGTTGTTCCGCTTGCAGCCGGCAAATCCGGAAGCGAATCGGAGCTTTTTGCATTTCCGGTTGACGGATTATCAAGGGGAAACGATCCGGTTGAATGAAGGCGAGACGCTTATGAAAGGCGATCGCGTCGTTGAGCTTCACATGGATAATGCATTATTATACGATCTAGGCAAAAAGTCGCGTTCACCGGTTCAATTGGCCATACAGCTCATTCGAGCGATGGAGCAAACGATGCCGCAGCTTGCTTCCATAATTTTGTCCCGAGCCGATGCGGCATCCATTAAAGCGGTCATGGGCATCACCATGGTTCACCGTGGAGTGGAGCAGTTCGGATTTACCGTGTCGGAACTGCCGAAGAGCTGGTTCGCTTCCGCTACCCGGCTGTATTTGCGAATCCTGCTCTCGGTTATTCATCCGAAAGGGGCGGAACGGCTCGGAGAACGTTCGGAGATGCTTGTGCCCAAACGGATCGCTATTTCAATGAAGGAAGTGTCCCGGCGCTATGGAGTCGCCCAAGTTACCGCATTAGAAACAGGACGGCCGGAAGCGACTGACGGACAACTGGCCTAATACGTCTTTAATAGGCGCTTTCGTCGGCAACGGCTTGTACCGCAAATGTAAATATGCGGTGCAAGCCGTTATTAATTCCGATTGCGATTGATGGAGTTTCGGATTCATAAGCCGTAATGCTTATTTAACATTATTGCAATTTGGTGGGGGAAGGAATTTTCCCGATGAAAGAGAATAATAGGTTACTGGCAAATTTTGACCGTTAGGAAGAAGGCGGTGCATCGTGTTACGTGAATTGTTCGTCAATGCGGCCATTCTGATTTGCGGCTTGTACATTGGCAGCCAATTGTTTCGTCATTCGATCGTTCCACAATCGCCAAGGTGGCCTCGTATATATTACGGATGTTTCTTGGGGCTAATCGGCTCAGTCCTCATCCATTTTCACGCGAATATCGGGGAACTGCCTATCGATTTTTCGATTGTTCTTGTTTTACTGGCATCGATATACTGCGGCTGGTCCGGATCCATTACAGCAGCTGTAGTTACCGGTTCGACGATAGCGACAATCGGCCAATTCACATCTCATGTTTCATTTAACGCTGTCATACCCCTCGTTACGGCTGTGATCGGTTGTTTGTTAGCCCAGTGGAATGTACACCGTTTCGTGCAATGGTCCGCTATGGTGCTCATCGCGTTCATCCTGCAAAGCTTGGCCGTCGTATTGCAAACCGACAATTATGAAAATCTTTGGACGTCTCTTCCTCTTTACGGTTTGTCCCTCGCATCCGTCGCTTTCGCTGCAGACACCTTCGTTCGTTACGACAACAGCCGCCGGATCTTAGCCACTGAAAATACATATTTAACGCAACACGATTTGTTAACGGGTTTGCTCAACTTCCAGACGTTTCAATCCAGGCTTCAGCAATTGCTGGCGAACAATCGGAATTTGCTGTTTGTATTGATCGATTGCGATGACGTCAAGTCGTTGAATACGGAGCAAGGATTTCATACGGTGGACGGAACGCTTAGGAACGTCGCGAATTTGCTCAGGGTTTGCTTCCCGGATGCGCTTATAATGGGGCGATACGGTTCGGACGAGTTCGCTGTAGTCATTCCCAAGAGCGAAGGGATTACGGAAGTGTTGCATGAGGCGCTGGAGCAACAGATCCCGAAACAAGCCGACATTCAACTGTCGTTCGGTTATGCCGTCTATCCGGATGAGGAGAAGGACCCCATCGCATTCGTTACCTTGGTGCAAAGACGATTGTTGGAATCAAAGCGGAGACTGTGGCTTCAGCGGGAGGCGCACTGGCTCCATAGCGAGAGGTTGAAGGCGGTCGGAGAGCTTGCCGCGGCGATGGCGCACGAGATCCGAAATCCGTTGACGACGGTGAAAGGCTTCCTCCAAGTTTCAAGAAAAAGCAATTACAACATAGCTTCTTATTACGATATCATCATGCATGAAATCAAGAGAATGAGCGAATTGACCGCGGAATTTCTGCAATTTTCCAAACCCGTCGTCCACTCGCCGAAGCTCATCCCCCTTCAGGATTGCGTTCTGGCAGGAATTCAACTTACCGAATCGGATATTACAAGCCACGGGCATCATCTGCATATCGTCGCGGAAGAAGAACCTCTTTATGCATGGTTGGATAAAGATAAGATGGTTCAGGTGCTCCTGAACGTGATCCGCAACGGAATCGAAGCGATGGATGAAAGCGGCGCATTGACGATAGCCGTTGCCCGCAGAGGCGAATACGGCATAATAGAGATCGCCGACACAGGCAGAGGCATACCTGAAAACCACCTGGATAGGTTATTCCAACCCTTCTTCTCTACCAAATCAAAGGGTACGGGCCTCGGGTTGTCGATTTGTCAGCGCATTGTGAGCGAACACGGCGGGTATATCTCGGTACGAAGCAAGGTCGGCGTCGGCACTTCCTTCACGATCCGGCTTCCTCTTGCGCCGGCGGAAGAACAATTCCTGACATAAACGGCCGGAATAAAGGATACCCTACTAGTGGGAAATTCAAGAAATTGCGAGGATACTGTTTTGATACAAACATGGGCTGTGACGGAGAAAGGTGAAATCCGGGAGAATGTGCCGCTCGACCGGCTTCAAACTCCCGAGTACAAATGGTACTGGGTCGATTTCGATCGACCGACCGAAGAAGAGATCAAATTGTTGGATTCTCATTTTCACTTTCATCCCCTGGCGGTGGAAGATTGCATGCATTTGCTGCAGCGCCCGAAACTGGATCATTACGACGACGTTCATTTTTTCGTACTGCATACGTTGAACGGTTCTACGCTTGTTGCCGATGAATTGGATCTCTTCTTATCGGGGAATTATTTGGTCACGTTTCATCTGAATTACATTGCGGAGCTTGATGACGCTCTTAAGAAGTGGTTGATGAGCCCTGAGGCGGCCTCGCAAGGGCCGGTTTTTGCGGCATACAACATAATAGATAAGATCGTGGACGGTTACTTCCCTACGGTTTTCCGCATAGAGGACGAATTGTTCGATTTGGAAGGCAACCGTTCGATGCGCGGCAACAACGAAATTATGGATCGCGTGTTCGAAGTTCGGGGCCAGCTGTTGAAGCTGCGGCGGACCGTATTTCCGATGAGGGAATTGTTGTACCGGATCGTGAATTCGGAGCGAATAAACGGGATGGGGCCGTTTCGCGCATATTTCACTGATATTTACGATCATTTGCTGAAGCTCTCGGACGTGATCGAATCGAACCGGGATATGACGGCGGACATTCGGGACAGCTATATTTCGTTGAATTCAGACCGGATGAATACGATTATGAAGACGTTGACCGTCATTACGACCATTTTCATGCCGCTGACCTTTATTGCAGGCGTTTACGGGATGAATTTTGCAGTAATGCCGGAATTGTCGTTGAAGTATGGGTATTACATCATACTTGCCGTAATGTTTTCGATAGGTGTAGGCATGTTCGCGTGGTTTAAGGGTAAAGGCTGGTTCGATTAGCAGTCATTTCAGCAAATTGATAGCCAAATTGTTCATGTTTTGCGATTTCGTGCATGTACTTTGAAAACGTTTTTTCGTAAGATGGGCTAAGAGTCGGACAAAAGGAGTTGAGTCTTGTGAGCAAAGCGAAAGTCGGATTGCAAATGTACACACTTCGGGACGAGACAGCGAAAGATTTTCTCGGAACATTGCGTGAAGTGGCGAAGTTGGGATATCAAGGAGTAGAATTCGCCGGTTACGGCGGAATGCCCGCGGCGGATCTTCGAGCGGAATTGGACGGCTTGGGCCTTGTTTCTTTGGGCAGCCACGTGCCGCTTGACCGGATGTTGGAAGCGGCGGAAGAGGAAATTGAGTTCAACCTGACGTTGGGCAGCAAATACCTTATTGTTCCGTGGTTGAACGAAAACCGTTATGCCGACGAAGCGGCCATCCGCGAAACAATCAAAGATTTGGAATCGATCGGCAAAAAGTGCGCGGAACGCGGGTTGGTTTTCTGTTATCACAATCACTCGTTCGAGCTGGAGAAATCCGTCGGCGGGCAAGTGATGCTGGATGCGATTTTCAGCGGAGTGTCGCCGGAATATTTATCCGTTGAACTTGATGCATGCTGGGTGCATAACGCCGGTGCGAACCCGATCGCTTATATCGAGAAATACAGCGGACGCATACCGTTGGTGCATTTCAAAGATTTGAACCGGGAAGGCGGCAATGTTCAGACGGTGGAGCTCGGCCGCGGAGAGGTCGATTTGATCGGCATTGCGAAAGCCGCTTCGGAAGCGGGGACGGAATGGTTGATCGTCGAGCAGGACAATTGCCAGAGTCCGCCGCTTGTAAGCGTCGGCAATTCAATCGAATGGATGAGACAACAAGGACTGAGATAATAAAAGCAATAGTGAACAATTGTAAACGGGGAGGAGTTTTGAAATGGCGAAGGATATGGTAAGAGTAGGTATTGTGGGCTGCGGCGGCATCGCTTTTGGAAAACATATGCCAAGCCTCGCCAAGTTAAAGAACGTGGAGATGGTCGCTTTTGCCGACATCGAAGCGGACCGCGCCGAGAAAGCGGCGGCTCAATACGGCGCCGAGGGAGCGAAAACATACACGGACTACCGCAAGCTTCTCGAAGACAAGTCGATCGACGTTGTGCATGTTTGCACGCCGAACGACTCGCACGCGGATATTACGGTGAATGCGTTAGAGGCCGGTAAACACGTCATGTGCGAGAAGCCGATGGCCAAGACGGCGGAAGGCGCCCGAAAAATGGTGGAAGCGGCGAAGCGGACAGGAAAGAAATTGACGATCGGGTATAACAACCGGTTCCGTAAAGACAGCCAGTACTTGAAGCAGGTATGCGACAGCGGCGAGCTTGGCGAAATTTATTTGGCCAAGGCGCTGGCGATTCGCCGCCGCGCCGTACCGACCTGGGGCGTGTTTTTGGATTTGGAGAAGCAAGGCGGCGGACCGTTGATCGACATCGGCACTCACGCCCTTGATTTGACTCTATGGATGATGAACAACTATGAACCGCGCAGCGTTGTGGGGAACGTATACCATAAGCTGGGCAGCCGGGAAAACGCAGCCAACGCATGGGGACCGTGGGATCCGGAGAAGTTTAAAGTGGAGGACTCCGCATTCGGATTTATTACGATGAAGAACGGCGCGACCATAATTCTGGAATCCAGTTGGGCGTTAAATACGCTGCAGATCGGCGAAGCGAAGTGCGTGCTTTGCGGCACGGAAGGCGGCGCGGATATGGAGAACGGATTGCGGTTGAACGGCGAGCGTTACAGCCGTCTGTTCGTCAACGAAGTGGATCTTAAGGCCGGCGGGGTTGCTTTCTATGAAGGAAAAGCGGAATCCGACGCCGAATTGGAAGCGAGATTGTGGATCGACAGCATCGTTAACGATACCGAGCCTGTGGTCAAACCGGAACAGGCGCTAGTGGTGACTCAAATCTTGGAAGCAATCTACGAATCCGCAAATACTGGCAAACCGATATTTTTCGACTAATATTTTTAAGAAAATCGAAAGCTCGAGATCGGAAATTCTTTTGATCTCGAGCTTTATTATTCCTTTGCGGAGCGATAATCCCGCGGAGACGAGCCGTATTTTTCTTTAAAACGACGGTGGAAGTACGAATAGCTTCCGAATCCCGAAGTTTCGGCTACTTGTTCAAGCGTTAACGGACTGTACAGCATACGTTCCAAAGCAACCTCGAGACGAATGTCCATGGCATGCTGCATGATGCTTTTACCGAACATCTCCTTGTACAGATGCACCGCACGGGATACGCTTAGTCCGACATGATCCGCTACATCGGAGACGGTAAACGACGAAAGCGCGTGCTCTTCCACAAATGTTTTCATGCGGATCGCGGGGATCGACCGGTTGTCCGACGGCGTTTTCCCGTAGATGGCAATAAAGCGTTCGATTTGCAAACAAAGCACCTTCATCAGGTGTTCGCTAATTTGCAAACCGATACCGTCGCCTTTGCGCCGCTCCGCTACGATATTGCGAAAGTGGGGGAGCCAATGATTGTGCAGGGACACTTTCAGTTTTTGCGGAGGATGATTGCGCCCCCACCACCGGTCGAGCCAATCGCCGCGGCAAAAGATAAAATAATCGCCGCTTGACGCTTTTGTTTCCTTCGGTTCATCTTTCGATCTGAAACTCTCTTCTATCAATAGTTCATACGGATCGGAAGGTTTAAAGAGCTGCAGGTCGCCGGGTTCGATTTCGGTCAACTTGCCGTTTATCAATACTTTGCACTTTCCTTCGCTTTGAAGTCGGAACAAGTATTGCTTCAAGCCTTCTCTTGCGGAAGAGTGAAATGGTTTAGTATGATAAGAATATCCTGCGGATAAAACCTCAATATCTTGTTGTTTCATGAGAACTATCCTCCTATTGACCATACATATTGTAACAAATAATTTCATAGAGCAGCGAAGATTTTTAGCAGCCTTCAATCCCCGCTAATTTCTCGACTTAGGAGAGGCAACCCTTTGACGGGTTGCTTTTTTAACATCAGGCGCACGACCTGCAAATTGCAAAGATGGCAAGTCATCGATTTAAAGCGTTAATTCGATATAGCAAAATAATTAATAATAAATTTTTACTGTTTATGAAAAATATACTAGACAAGTATAATTATTCATGTTAATATAAAAACAACGTTAAGGACAAACATCGACAAACATAGACAAACTTCTAAGCGGTGAAACGACATGGTTTATGACGGCATTGTGATAGGATTGGTCGTCGGACTGATCAGAAGCGGTTTTTTTCAAGGCCTCCGAGGTTTGTCTCAGCTTAAACTGGTTGCCGGCTGGATTTTTCCTCTACTGTTGATCTTGCAATTCATAGTATTTTTCTTGCAAGGTCGATATGAGGTTGTTACTCAGTATAGTGGTTACTTCTTCATGGCGGTATATGTTGCAGGACTCATATTCTTGTTCCTCAATCGAGAGAATAGCGGATTCAAGCTAATTTTTACAGGAGTGTTTCTTAACTTTCTTGTAATGGCATTGAATGGTGGTGTGATGCCGGTATCCATTGAAGCGGCTGAGGTGCTTGGAGGGAATTTTGTAGCGGAGCTTCAAAACAACGATGTTATTTACAAACATGCAATGCTTCGGGAAGATACGTTATTACCGTTTCTAGGGGATATCATCCCGTTAACTTCACCGTATCCTAGGCAACAAGTCATAAGCATCGGTGACATTGTTATGAATATTGGCATATATGTTTTTCTGCAGAGTGTAATGGTGCATTCAAAGCATAACAACAAGGAATCACTTCAAAAGAGCTCCGAAGCATCCTAAAAAAGTATAATAAAGAATTTAAATATTATAGAGGAGGAACCTCTTATGAAAAAACGTTTAGAAGGTATTCAGTTCAGCAAGTTGGTTTTCAACGCGATCATTGTAGCATCTGTAATTGTAGCTTTGACTTCCGGATATCAAATTGACTAATTATTAAATATTTAAGGAGGAAATATTATTATGAAGAAAATGTTAGAAGGCGTTCAGTTCGGGAAACTCTTCATTAATGTGATAATCGTTGCTTCCGTAATTATAGCTTTGACTTCTGGATATCAAATTGACTAATTGAATAATCAAAAAACGCCGGAGTTTCCGGCGTTTTTTTTTTCTCACTATAAATTTGGGGATCATTTTAGTATAATTAAAGAAATAGAAGGTCCTCTTAGGAGGGAGAAATCAGTGTGAAATGGCATAGCGCAGCTAAATTAGCAGTTCCACAAAATTTGTATATATTCTTATTATCTCTAGCCGGAATTTCATGCTTTATTTTTTATTATCAGTTTCCTGTTAGGGAGCTGGAGGAGTGGGTACTCCTCTATTCTTTAATTGCGGCAATTGTCACACTGAACCATTTAACGTTTCAGCTTCCACCTAGCGGAACGAAACAATCTATGGATTCAGCTGTAATATTGGCGACAATGTTTGTTTACGGTGTCAATATGACCCTATACTGTTTATTACTTAGTTATATCGTTTATTATCTATTAAATCGAAAGAAAGCTTATTGGAAACATCTGGCCAACTTTTCCATGTACTCCATAATGATATTTATTTCTTGGAATACATTCTCACTGTTAGGTGGACAAGTGGGTATATTGAATCCTCAAAACATATATACTTATGCAGTTTGTCTAAGCCTTTACTTCACAGTGAATACGTTTTTAATAAGTATTTATAGTTATTTTCTAACAAAGAACAAATACTACTCTATTTTGAATGGAATGATTAAAGAGTCTCTTTCGGCTTACTTAAGTACCCTTTTGTTATCTCTTGTGCTTACGATTCTCATCAAAAACAACGGTTTATTTGGATTATTTCTGTTTATGTGTATTTCGGTGCTGATCTCCAAATCATTCCGATTGTTGTTCGAACTTTACAGTGGTGTTGCCGAACGGGCCATCAAAGACCAAAGAACCGGGCTTTTCAACCACGGATACTTTGAAGAAGAGCTGGAAAAGCAATTGCAGCAAAGCAAAAGGGATCATTCAACATTTTCTCTCGGGATGCTTGATCTTGATGATTTCAAAAAATATAACGATACATATGGACATCTACAAGGAGACTTGCTGCTCGAATTTTTCGGGAACTTGATAAAGGAATATTGCGAGAAAGACGGCTTTGTCGTTGCGCGTTACGGCGGAGAAGAATTCACTATTATTTTGCCAGGTGCTTCAGCGGACGATGCTTTTACATATATTAACAAACTGCGAAAGACGGTAAACGACACTTACTTTGATGGAGTCGAATTATTCCCTCATGGGTGCTTGTCGTTCTCGGCGGGTGTCGTCGAGTATTCCAAGGATATTTACGACAAAAATCAATTGATCGACCGGGCGGACCAAGCGCTTTATTATGCGAAAGCCCAGGGAAAAAACAACGTCCATATATACAACGATAATTCGCTGCTTCAAAGAACGATCGACATTGAACAAGATTTGCGCGAAATCGAGCAGCAATTGAGCATCTTCCTTTCGAAAGACGTCTACACATTCCAGCACAGCAAACGGGTGTACCGCTATGCGGTAGAGATGTGCGACATGCTCCCTCTTACCGATGCGGAGAAGAAGACGCTCGTTCTCGGTGCGTTGATCCATGATATCGGCAAGCTGGAAATACCGCGCGATGTGTTGAATAAGAAAGGGAAGCTAACGACAGACGAGTGGGAAATGGTGAAGAAACACGTTCTTTGGGGGAAAGAGATCGCATCCACCAACGATAAATTCAAGGAGCTTCTTCCGCTTATCGAACTGCATCACGAACGTTTCGACGGGACCGGGTATCCCCGCAATTTGAAGGGGGAGGAAATTCCGAAGCTCGCCCGCATCCTCTGTATTCTCGATTCGTTCGATGCGATGACGACGGAGCGGCCGTACCAAAAAACGAAGACGTTCGAAGAAGCGGTTGTGGAGCTGCGAACACATGCCGGAAAACAGTTCGACCCTCAATTTATCGAGCCGTTTATTTCAATCATCCAGAACAAACAAGCGGAAGATTTCGACGAGTCTCAAAAGGCGAATCAACATGCAGCCGGTTAACAAAGCGAAACACCTCTCTACATCGAAACGATGAAAGGAGGTGTTTCATTATAATGTCGACAGGAGGTGCGCATTATGAAGAAAAAGGATAAGCCGCCAACAAAGATGCAGGAGCAAACCGCAAATTATGACTTTGAACGATTTGAAATTATTGATGGGATACGCTATGACCTTAAGCCATCTCCAAAGGTTGATCACCAACTAATTTTGCCGGAACTTTATACCGCTCTACGGTCAACCTGTCATCAGAATGGAGTTATACTGCTTGCACCAATGGACGTAACACTGGATGAAAACAATATCGTTCAACCCGATCTTATATATATTACAAACGAAAACATAGATATTATTAAAAACAACCGGATTGAAGGAACGCCCAATTTATTGGCTGAAGTGCTGTCTCCCAGCACAGGAAGCAGGGATAAAATCACAAAACGCGCACTTTATGCAAGATTTGGTGTACAGGAGTATTGGGTGGTAGACCCTGTCACTTATACGCTTGATCAGTTCGTACTGGATGACGACCGGTACCGTTTGTTGGAAACGTATGGAGTAGATGACAGGCTTACCTCACCGAATTTTTCATGTATAGCGGTCGATATCGCGAGCTTGTTCGCAACGGCGAATCGATTCCGCACAGAGGATTGACGATCGCGGAATTAATTAAAAAGTAACTTATCCCTCCAGGACATCCCGGCATTGCCGGGGTGTTCTTTTTTACGTTGCGGCAGGAAAATAAGACACCGTTCACAAAAAAATCGTAAGCATTAGCTGCGATTGTTGAACGGAATCGATAAATACGACACCTTTTTCAGTATGAAAACGGTTACCGAACATCCGGCCTCGATTCATAATTATGTTGTATTCAAAATTTCGAGAGGGGATATAAAGATGCAGACTTTGAGAAAAACACCGATTGGCATCCTGATGTTAATACTGGTCTTCACGCTTGCGGCATGCGGCGGCGCCTCTAACATCGGAGATTCCGGAAACGGTGAAGCTTCGGAGGGAACGGCATCCGCCGGAAATACAGATGCAGCGAAACAAAAAGCAACGATCGAGTACTGGCACACTTATAGCGACTCGGAAGAGAAGGTGCTTGTAGAACAAGTAAAGCCCGCATTCGAGAAAGCATATCCGAATATCGAATTGAAATTGACCCGGATGCCGTATGAGGGATTAAAGCAGCAGGTGATTGCGGGCGTGGCCGGCGATGCGGCTCCGGACTTGATGCGCATGGATATCGTATGGGTTCCGGAATTCGCTTCTCAAGGCGCTTTGAAAAACTTAGCTGAAATGCCCGGTTTCGACGAGGTGGAGAACAGCGTATTCGAAGGGCCGATGGCAACCAATACATTTGACGGCGGCTATTATGGAGTACCGCTCAACACCAACACGAAAATCGCGATTTACAATAAAGCGACATTGGAAGAAGCAGGATTGACGGAAGCGCCGAAGACGATGGACGAACTCGTCAAAGCTGCCGAAACGTTGAAAAGCAAAGGCAAGTACGGAATCGGCGTTTCCGGAATGCACGCTTGGGGATTGGGGCCGTGGTTTTGGAGCCTTGGCGGCAAAATCACGAACGATGACTATACCAAAGTCGAAGGGTTCCTCAACAGCCCGGAAAGCGTGACAGCGCTGGAAACTATCGTGGATTGGAACAAAAGAGGTTTGGTCGTTCCCGTGCTGCTTGGCGGCGAGCCGGGAATGTGGGACGGGTTAAAGAGCGGGGAATATTTGATGGCCGACGACGGCCCTTGGTTCTACAGCATACTAAATAGCGAGACGGAAAAACAAAACAGCGGCTTTGATCCGATGACTCAAACGGTACGCGGATTGATTCCGGAAGGACCGGGCGGCAGCCGTTCCGTCATCGGCGGAGAAAACTTGGTCATCTTCGCAAACTCGAAGCATCCGGAAGAGGCGTGGACGTTCGCGCAATGGATGTTGACGGAAGAACCGCAGAAAATGATGGCGCAAGTCGGGCTTATTCCGACAAATAAAGAGGCGGCGGAAGCGATGAAAGAGATGAATATCCCGTTTATCGACGAATATGTGAAACAGCTCGAAACCGCGCTGCCGCGCACTCCGTTACCGCAATGGGGCGAGATGGAAACGATCTTCAATCTGGCTTTTGAAAAAGCGATCCGCGGCGAGCAAAAACCGAAGGAAGCGCTTGACGAAGCGGCGAAACAAATCGAGGCCATTCTTAAATAAGACTCAGCCTCCGGCTTGGCTATCCGCTACTTCACCGATCCGATTGCTTTCGGTGAAGTAGCTTTCATTTCGATAGAAGGGAGGATGCGTGATATGTCCAATGCAGTGATGTTGTCCGGCGGCGATGCGAATCTGAAACCAAAGAAGAGCAAGTTTGCCGTCGGAATGAAGCAATGGCTGGCCGTCTTGCCTTTCGTGGCGCTCGGTTTTGCGGGTACGGCGGTTTTCGTCATCTACCCGATGATTAAAAACATCATGATCAGCTTTCAGGACTTCAGCATTATGCCGAACGCAAAGAATACGTGGGTCGGGTTCGACAACTATGTGAAGGTGTTTCAAGATCCGAACGGCAAATTTCTGATTGCGCTGCGCAATACGTTTCTTAACGTTGCGGCCACAGTGCCCTTCAACTGGTTTTTGGCGATATTTTTTGCCGTGTTGATAAATGCAAAATTCGTAAAGTATAAAATCGCTTTTCGAACGATCTACTACTTGCCGATCGTCACGTCATGGATCATCGTTGCGCTTCTGTTCAAATATTTGTTCGCTGACGGGGACGGCGGCTTTGTCAATTACATGTTGCACAAGCAGTTGGGTATTTTGCCGGAAGCCGTCTCTTGGAGAAGCAACTATTGGTCGGCGATGATCATGATTTGGCTGTTCCATATTTGGAAAACCGTCGGTTGGGGCGTCGTCATTTATTTGGCAGCGCTGCAGGGCATCCCGAAAGATCTTTATGAAGCGGCGGACATCGACGGGGCCGGAGCAGTGCAGAGGTTTTGGCAAATTACAATTCCTGTGTTGAGACCGATCACGATCTTCGTGATCATCAATCTGGTGAACGGAGCGTTCGGTTTCTTCCCACAAGTGTACTTCATTACGAAAGGCGGTCCGATGGACCAAACACAGGTCATACCGAGCTTGATATATACGCAGGCTTTCGAGCATATGAAATTCGGGCCGGCTTCCGCGATGGGCTTTATGATGGGAATCATGGTGTTTGTTCTCACCTATTCGCAGATGAAGAAAATAGGAAGACAGAGAATGTTCTAGGAAGGAGATGCCATATGAACACTTCGATGCCAGGAAAAATCGCGGTATACGTTATTATCGTCCTAGGCGCCCTTCTGTTTGTATTTCCATTCATTTATATGATCTTGACCACGTTTTTTCTGGGTACGAACACGTTGCCGAAACCGCATGAAGTGTTTTCGGTTACGCCGAACTTTGCAAACTACGTCACCGTCTGGAACAAAAACAATTTCGTAAATTATTTCATGAACAGCGTGATCGTCACTTCCGTCGCGATGGCCGGCTCCTTGTTTCTCGGCGCGTTGACGGCGTACGGTTTCGCACGCTTCGCTTTTCCGGGGAAAGAATTCATCTTCCGTCTCTTCCTGCTGACGATGATGATACCGGCCGTCATCAACATTATACCGACGTTCGTCATTGTGAAGGATCTCGGACTTGTAAATACGTACTCCGGCCTGTGGCTCGTATATATCGCTGGAGGCGTGGTCGGAAACGTCTTCTTTCTTAGGGGGTTCTTCGAAAGCATACCGAAGGAATTGGAGGAATCCGTACTGATGGACGGCGGCGGAAACTGGCGAATATTTTGGAACATTTACCTTCCGCAATCCCTGCCGGCCATGGGTACGCTTGCGATATTCATTTTCCAAGGAACATGGGAAGAGTATTTCCTCGCCCTGACGTTAATTAAGAGCGAAGCGCTTCGCACGCTGCCGATTGCGATTATGATGTTCAACGATAAATACGCGACCAACTACGGGCAAATTTTTGCCGCTTCCATGATCGCCTTGCTGCCGGTCATCCTGATCTACGTCACGTTCCAGAAGAAATTCGTGCAATCCGGCTTCAATGAAGGCGGAGTGAAAGGGTAAAGCTCATAGAGGTGAAAAACGATATGACAAGCCATTGGAGAAGGGCGGCGGTGGCAGCTGCGGCGGCGATGCTTGCTCTGACCGCTACGGCATGCTTCAATAACGATCCGATTCGACCGCAAGATGCCGGAGACGGCGATTTGTTCGGAGCGGTTGCAACGGATAAATCCCGGTACAATCCGGGTGATAGCGTCCGCTATAAGGTGAAGATGAACGCAGGCGATGGGAAAGGGACGCTGGTCGTACGGTACAAACAGCTGAATCGTACCGTCGATGAAACGGAAATCGAATGGAACGGGGCTCCGGAGATCGAATGGGAATGGTTGCCGCCGGCGGAAGATTATACGGGTTACATGACAGAGATGTTTATAAAGCAAGGAGACGACATCGCCGATCATACGAACATTGCGGTGGATGTGTCGTCGGATTGGGGGAAATTCCCGCGTTACGGTTATTTGGCCGACTTCATGGCAATGGAGCGATCTGAGCGGGAAGCCGTCATCGAGCGGCTGAACCGGTTCCATATCAACGGCATCCAATTCTACGATTGGCAATGGAAACACCATATTCCGTTAAAGACGGAGTCCGGTAAGCCAACCGCATCATGGCCGGATATCGCGAAGCGCGAAGTATCATTCGAGACGGTAAAAAGCTATATTGATTTGGCCCATGACAAAAATATGAAAGCGATGAACTATAATCTGCTTTTCGGCGCCTATGAAGATGCGGAACAAGACGGGGTAAAGAAAGAGTGGGGATTGTTTTCAGATCCTCTCCACAAAAACCAGGACCGGCATCCGCTTCCCGATTCCTGGGCAAGCGATATTTTCCTGATGGATCCGTCCAATCCGGAGTGGCAAAATTATTTGTTTGAAAAAGAAAAAGAGACGTTCCGGCACTTGCCGTTCGACGGTTGGCACGTGGACCAACTGGGAGACAGGGGGGCGCGTTGGAACTATGACGGAAAGAGCGTTAACTTGGCCGCAGCGTATGCGCCATTTCTTAAAGCGGCCAAAAGCGCCATTGACGTCGACTATGTGATGAATGCGGTCGGCCAATACGGGCAGGCGTTTATCGCCTCGCAGGCTCCGGCGAAGTTTCTATATACGGAAGTGTGGAACGGACATCCGCAATACAAGAACTTGAAACAGATTGTCGATCAAAACTTGAGGTATAGCAAAGGCAAACTCAATACCGTGTTTGCCGCATATATGAACTATAATCATTCCAATTCGCAAGGCGAATTTAATGCCCCGGGCGTATTATTGACCGATGCCGTGATATTCGCTTCAGGAGGTTCGCATCTCGAGCTTGGAGAGAACATGCTGTCCAAAGAATATTTCCCCCATAAGAACTTAACGATAACGCCGGAGTTGGAGCGGCAGCTGATTCGATACTACGACTTTTTGACGGCTTACCAAAATATTCTTCGAGACGAGGTTCAGGAAGCCGAATTGGAAGTGAAGGCCGTGAGCGGAGCGGAGAAAGGCAAGGTGTGGATGTTCGCCAAGCAAAAAGAGAACATGGACATCATGCATCTCATCAATTTTACGGATGCGGGCCACATGCTGTGGAATGACACCGATGCAACGCAGACGGAGCCGCAGATAAAACAAAACGTGAAGCTTTCGCTAAAGACGGACCGGATAGCGGGCAACGTCTGGATGGCTTCTCCGGATTTTTACGGCGGATCGGCGACCGATCTTAATTTTACGCAAAAAAACGGCATTCTTGATATAACCGTCCCCCACTTGCATTATTGGGATGTGATCGTCATTGATTACGAAGACAATTAGCGGGAATGGACTTCCGGCGCCGGTTTTAAAGACGTCTCATAGAGGCGTCTTTCGCGTTGAGTAGGATTTCCAGTAAATCCCACGCCGCGATTCAAGCCGAAGCGTAGTAAACTGAGAAGGGGGGGAGGTCGCGATGCAAAAAACGATAAAATGGAACAACAGTTTCGCCGTAAGGATGATTCTAGCATTCGTCATCGTTATCCTGATCCCCGCATTGTTCACTAGCGCTTCGTTCTATGTGGTGTCCAACAATACCGTGAAAAATAATGTCAGAGAATCGTCCGTGCAAATAGCGAAGCAAGCCGCCGATTCGTTGTCGTTCATACTGAGTGCCGGAAGCGATGTGTCCGACTTGATTTACAGCGATCTCCGCATTCAGAAAGTAGTTTCGGACGAAGGCTTGGCGAAAGCGAATTTGAAAGAATGGAGAGAGAACGAGGACTATTTGAAAGGCGTATTAAATAACATCGTATACTCCAGTTCTTCCGTCAACATGCTATATGTTCTGAAAGATACGGAGAACGGTTGGGGGAGCGGGACATTTTCCAAGGTGAAGCTGGCGCGGTACAAGCTGGATACGCTCGATTGGGCGCGGGAAGCGCGGAGGATGGACGGGGGACTCGTTTGGTTGGGGCTGACGGCGGACCGGTTCAGCGGCGGGGGAGACGATACGGAGCTGGTGCTTCCGATCGCCAGAGTTCTAAAGGATTTCGACACGATGGAGAACATCGGTTATATACTCGTAAATTTGAACGGGAGAAAAATTATCGAGAAAATCCGGCAAATGAAGCTCGGGGAATCGGGCCGGTTCTTTGTGGTAAACGAGGATGGCCGAATTATGATCGATGCGGAACCGTCATTGATCAATACGATTGTCCCCAATAAGGAACTGCGAGGTCATATTACGGGAAACGATTTCGTCGAGTTCGAATTCAAGCAAGGAGATGTGCCTTACTATGGAGTGAAGCAGCGCTTAAGCAACGGCTGGCTCATTGTCGGCATCGTGCCGGTGCATGAGATCACCAACAAATTGGACGCGCTGCACCATAATATTGTTATGTCGTTCGCCGCGTTTACATTGGTCGGCATATTGATCGGGCTCGTGCTCGCGAATCGCGTTACACGGCCGATCAAGCAGCTGACGCAGCAAATGCGGCTGGTTCAACAAGGCGACCTGACCGTACGCACGAACGTGCATTCCAACGACGAGCTGGGATTGATGAGCATCCAATTCAACCGCATGATCGTTGAAATCAACCGGTTGATGGACCAAGTGAAGCTTGAGCAGCAGCAGAAACAGGACGCCGAGCTGCGAGCGGTGACACATCGAATCAATCCGCACTTCTTGTTCAATACGTTAAGCACTCTGCGATGGTTGATCAAATACGATCAATCGGTCAAAGCGTACGACGGCATCTCCGCGCTTATCCGGTTGTTGGAAGCGAATATGGGGAAAAAGAGCAATTTCATTACGGTTGAAGAAGAACTCGAAATTATAGAAAAGTATTTGGCGATTCTCGAGCTTCGGTACAGCAAGAAGTTCGTGATGCAGGTGGAGCTTGATGCGAATGCCGCGCAGTTTGTTATCCCGCGCATGCTGATTCAGCCGCTCGTCGAGAATTCGATCTTTCACGGAATCGTTCCGAAGGGGACGGACGGTGAAATCCATATTCATGCAAAATCGAGCGGCGGTACCGTCTTCATCACGGTGCGGGATAACGGAATAGGTATGCAGCCGGGCAATCAGCTGTTGGAAAGGACGTTGGAAGAAGCGGTCTCGTCCGGGAATACCGGAATCGGCTTGCGACACGTGCATGAAAGCATCAGGTTATATTACGGGAGAGGTTCGGAGGCGTCGATTTGCAGCCGGCCGGATGAAGGTACTACCGCGACAATTGTTCTATACCTTAAACCAGAGCGGACGGGAGAGTGAGGAGTATGTTTCGGGTGATCATCGTCGATGACGAACCGGTGATCCGTTTCGGCATCAAAGCTTCTGTCGATTGGGAACGGGAGGGATTCCGGGTCACGGGCGATTATGCCAACGGTGCGGATGCGCTGGAAGCAATGAAAGCCGCACCGGCAGACATTCTTATTACGGATATAAAGATGCCTTTGATGGACGGCTTGACATTGACCCGCCGGGCTCTGGAGTTCCATCCTCAACTTAAGGTCATTCTGGTCAGCAGCTACAGCGAATTTGATTATGTAAGGGAAGGGTTGAAACTCGGCGTAGCGGATTATATTTTGAAACCGACGTTGGAGCCTGAAGACTTGCTTGATGTTGTGAAGAAATGTTCGGAAAAAATTCGGGAAGAAGCGCGTTTGGAAAGCAGGCTTATAGGGGTCCGCTCGGCAGAGCTGGAGCGGAGAAGACGCAGTTATGAGCAGGGATTGAAACGGTATTTGATCGACAAATCGGATGGACTTCCTGCGGACAGTCCCAGCTGGTTGAATGAGCCGTATGCAGCCGTATATGTCATGCTGAATCGTGTCAATGCATTGGAAGAAACGTATGGATTTCTCCATAAATCCATCGTGCTCGATCAGCTGGTTGACGCGTTATACCGGCGCATTCCGGAAGGGATCGCATTCCCTGCGGCCGAGAACGAATTGTTTCTCTTGCTGCCGGGCGGCGGCGAACATTTGAGTAATGAGTTGGTTTTATTGAAAATGGCGTTGGAAGAAGAAATAGGGACGACCGTATCGCTCGGTTATGATACCGGCGAGGACGCAGACGGCGTGAAGTCGTGCTTTCACAACAGTAAAGCAGCATGCGGGCGACGTTTCTTTGAAGGAGAAGGCATTTATCGATACGAATCGATGATCCGGAATGCTGAACGTGACGACCGGCATCTTCCGATGATGGTTCAGACGGTTCCGAGCCATAGCGGCGATCAGCTGTGCGAAATCATAGGACGATGGCGCTCCAGGTGGTCGTCCGGCGGCAAATCCCCTTCGGCGTTGAAAGAAGAAGCATGCAGGGTACTTTCGATGCTGTTTAAACATTCTGCGGATCCATATGCGCTTGTCGAATCGTTCGATCGAATGTTCAAGTCCGAAACGTTGGAAGAGCTGTGCGAGCTGTTGGAAGAGCAAGCGTTGGAGCTTCGAAAGCACAATTCCGACAATGTGGAGAGACTGGCCTCCCACAATCCGGTTGACAAGGCGTTGGAATTTATCCGGGAACATTATCTTGAGCCGTTGACGCTGCAGCAGGTTGCCGATTACGTGCACGTGAGTAAAAATTATTTTTCCATTCTGTTCAAGAAAACGACGGAGCAAAATTTTATCGATTTTATCATTCATTTGCGCATCGAAAAAGCGAAAGAGCTATTGGCCGGCACGGATTTGAAAATTTACGAAGTGGCGGAACGGTCCGGATTTAACGATGTCAAATATTTCAGCAAGCTGTTCAAGAAGATGTCCGGATTAACGCCGATCGAATACAGAGATAACCATATATTAAGATCGTAAGGGGGAGGGGCCGTGCGGAAGCGCTTAGTGCTCATCATTGCTCTGTCGTTCGCGTTGATGGCGGTAATTGCAACCGTCGGCTGCGCGAATACCGGAATCATAGAGAATGCTGCAGGCGTTCAAAGGCTGGAAGACGAACCTCAAAAAACCGTCGTCATATGGCATACGTACAGCGACGAAGAAACGAGGCTGTTCGAGCAGGAAGTCATTCCTGAGTTTGAGCGGGAGTACCCCGGCATTCATATCGAATCTGTCCGCCAATCATCCAACGAGGAATATCAAGCTGCTCTTATTGCGAGAGCTTCCGCAGGCAAACCGCCGGATGTGATCCGGCTGGATTATTCGTGGGTTCCGAGGTTCGCGGATCGGGGACTGCTGTATCCGTTAAACCGGTTTTCGGATTTTGAAGACGTTGCAATGCAGCTTCGCGACCATATGCTGGAGACGAACCGGTACGGCGGCAGCTTCTACGGTTTACCGCTCAATATCAATACGAAGGCCGCTATTTACAACAGGACGCTGTTGGAAGAAGCGGGGTTTGACGCGCCTCCGAGCTCCATGCGGGAAGTCGTAGACGCGGCCCGGAAACATCGTTATATCATCGGGATGGCCGAGCTTAATTTATGGTCGAGCTTACCCTACTTCTTCGGATTGGGGGGAAGGCTTGCAGATGAGCATTTCACGCGAACGGAAGGGTATTTTAACAGCGATGAAAGCGTGCAAGCGATAGAGACACTCGTGAGCTTATATCGTGACGGTGTGATCAATCCGCATTTGCTCACCGGAAACGGTGATTTATGGACCGGTGTGCACTCCGGCCGGAAGCTGTTCATGATCGACGAAGGACCGTGGTATTACAGCATTTTGCTAAACACGAAAATATTAAAGGTGGACTTGCTGAAAGCTACGCAAGCGGCTCCATTCCCATCCGGCGGGGTGTACGGATCTATCATCGGAGGGGAAAGCCTGGTATTGACGAAAGGAAGCCGATATAAGGAAGAGGCGTGGACGTTTATCCGGTGGATGATGCGTAAAGAAACGCAATCCGTTATGTTTAAAGCCGGATTAATTCCGACGAATATGGAAGCTTTTCAAGAGTATGAGATCGGCAGGACGGACAACGTGTATATTGACGCTTTTATGAAAGGTGTCGAGGATGCTTTTTACCGGCCTCCCCTTCCGCAGTGGAATGAAATTGAGCGAATATATGAAGGAGCGATGGAAGACATATTTGTGGGCGGGCGTAATATAAGGGAAACTTTGGACGAAGCATCTTCCAAGATCGATGCGCTGCTTGCGAACAAGTGAATTTATTGCACCATTTCGTGTATATATTTCTCCCGGATCGGTTTTTTCCTTGTGTACAATGAAAGCAATTCATGACGAAAGCAGGGGATGAACTTGATTAGAATAACGATCTGGAATGAGTTTGTGCATGAGCGGAAGGGCGGGGCGGCTTCGGCCGTTTATCCGGAAGGAATTCACGTGGCGCTTTCGCGCGGGCTGGAATCGCATGATTTCGCCATTCGCACCGCTACGATGGACGAGGCCGAACACGGTCTTACCGAACAAGTGTTGAATGATACCGATGTATTGATTTGGTGGGGACATCTCGCGCATGACCAAGTTTCGGATGAAATCGTCGACAAGGTGCACCGTAAAGTGTTGGACGGCATGGGGCTCATCGTGCTTCACTCCGGCCACTGCTCCAAAATATTCAACAAGCTGATGGGGACGAGAACGTGCAGGCTGAAATGGCGCGAAGCGGACGAGAAAGAACGGCTCTGGGTCGTGCAGCCGTCGCATCCGATTACGGAAGGCATCGGCGAATTCATTGAGCTGGATAAAGAGGAGATGTACGGTGAGCATTTCGATGTGCCCGCGCCGGACGAGCTTATTTTCGTCAGCTGGTTTGAGGGCGGCGAGGTGTTCCGGAGCGGGATGACGTATGCGAGGGGAAGAGGGAAAATCTTTTACTTCCGTCCCGGTCATGAAACGTATCCGACCTATTACAGCAAGGATGTGTTAAAGGTGATCGGCAACGCAGCGAAATGGGCGGCTCCCGCAAATACGCCGGTTCCGGTCTACGGAAATGCGGTTCCTCTGGAAACGATCAAGAGCAAGAAGGAGACATCGGTATGACCCGGCACCAAATCAGAGTCGGCTTGATCGGGCTGGGCGGCATGGCCAACCATCACGCCCGGCTGCTGTCCGAAATACCGGAAGCCGAGATTACCGCTATTTGCGATGTCAATGCCGAGTTATTGCGCACGGTCGGCGATAAGCTGCGTGTAGCAAGGCGATACCAAGATTATGCATCGATCGTCCAGGATTCGAACGTCGATTGCATCGTCTCCGTCGTTCCGAACAAGTTTCATGCGGAAATATTGGATTTATGCATTCAATACGGGAAGCCGTGCATGACGGAGAAACCGTTTACGGTGGATTTCGCCGAGGCGGAGCTGCTCAAAGAGAAGTACGAGAAATCGCCGATTCCATGTATGGTCGGCTTCTCTTACCGTTACGTGGCGTCGTTCCGTTACGCCAAGCATCTGATCGAACAAGGGGAACTGGGCGATATTCGGCATATCTCGGCAAATTACCTGCAGCAGTGGGGGGCGGAAATGTTCGATACTCCGTACAGCTGGAGGTTCAGCAAGACGATGTCGGGATCCGGCGCTTTGGGAGACTTGGGCGCGCATATGATCGACGCCGCCCGGTACTTCGCAGGCGAATTTGCTTATGTGTCGGCCGTAATGAAGACGTTCGTGAAGGAGAGACGGCTGCCTGATTCGGAACAAATGCGAACGGTCGATGTTGACGATTTCGCCGCTTTCGTCGCCGGCTTCGAGAACGGGGCGGCAGGGGTGTTCACCACATCGAGAAATGCGATCGGCTTCGGAAACCATCTGGAAGTTACGCTATTCGGGACAAAGGCGACGATCCAAGTGAACTGCGAGCATCCGAAAACGGTGAGACGTTGGGGGAAGCGATCCGCAGAGGTCGATTCCAATGTGGAGACGCTTAACGTCCCCGAACGGTTCGAGCTGAACCAGCTCCAGGATTTCCTCAACATGATTCGTGGAGAAGGAACGAAAGAGCTGCCGGATTTCCGCGACGGATATGAAAACCAGAAAGTTTTGGATATGCTCATCCGATCCTCCGGATAAACATTTGCCGATGGCTGGAAAGTTCAGACCGTCATGGATGCCGTCAAGCAATCCGCAGCGGAAAGAAGATGGATCGCCATCGAGACGTAATAAAAAATCTCGCCTGACGGCTGCTGTGCCGCCAAGCGAGATTTTTTTTCCTGTCATTCCGACGGATCGCCGTAAATGATGCCGCGGCCGTTAGTTCCAAGATAGACGCGCCCGTAAATTCTCGGGTCGCCCGTTATCGCACTGTTGGTGACGCCGTATTGATGCAGGTCGTCATTGATCCGCACCCAAGTAACACCAGCGTCGTCCGAACGGTAAATACCCCTTACGTTATCGATTTTGGCTGACACGTACAATGCCATGTAAGTTTTTCCCGGCGCCGCTTTACCGAATCCGACGACGTCGGCTTCCTGGACGTTCGCCAGCTTGGCGAACGAAGCGCCGGAGTCGGTCGAATGCCATAGACCGTAAACGCCTGCAGCACCGCTGCCTCCGGCGAGCCATATATCTCCTTCGTTGCCCGGCATCGCCTTAAAGTTGAGGCCGCCTTCGCTTGGCAAACCTGTTGCCGCGGTTTGAGCGAAGGTGGCTCCTCCGTCGTTGCTGACGTAGAATTTGCCGGCAGAGACGGCGTAGAATTTGTTCTTGTTCACGCGGTCGGCGGCAATTTCCGCATTGGCGGGAACGCCGGAGCTGGCACTCCATGATTTGCCCCCCGATTTCGAGTAGAATACGCCCACATCGGGCGTACTCCATACCAAAGAGCTGCCGTCGGCTGCCACCGCGATCATGCCGCCGCCTTTCGTACCGTTTGGCTCCGCGCTCGGGTTGGACCAGGTTGCACCGCCGTCGCTGGAGATCGAGATCGATTTCGCCCGCGTATTCGACTCGTAATCCGCTTTTCCGACCCGCGCTATATAGCTCGGTTTCAACTCCGCATAATCGATGCTCGCAGTACTGTTCGGATTGGCCAATATTTTGTCCGGGGCGACGGTAATGTCTGTGTGCCGGAAGCCGGAGACGTCAAAGACGGCGCTTAGCAGAGGCGCTCCGGCAGGCGGGCTGATGAGGTCGGCGACCGCCATTTCTTCCAATCCCTTGGCCATGACGGAAATATTGATTTTCCCTCCGGTGTCCCAATCGGTCAAATTGTTCGTTCCGTATATCGTGGCCCCGGTGCCGTACATCATGCGGTTGGAGTTGAACGGATCGATTTCAAGATCGCCGATCATCCAGCCGAGCTTGGGAGATACTTCCGGCGACCTTGCATCATATTGCGCTTCGAGGTCGAGCCATGGGGCTGCGGAGATATCCTGCGTATATCGGAACGTTCGATTCGGATACCTCGCCCAGTCCCATATCCGGGTCCATGTAGCGCCTCCGTCGGTACTGCGGAATATGATCGCATCCGGCCACCAGGAGTTCAAGCTGGCGACCATGAGCGTATCCGGATGCTGCGCGTCCACGGCAAGGCCGCCGTAGCCGTAATAATTGTCGCTGCTGCTGCTCGGAACCGGACTGACGTTCGTCCATACGCCCGTCGCCGTATCGAACTTCCACACATCGCCTTTCGTCCCGTCGTACGGGCCGACGCCGTCGCTGTAGCTGATATACAGATTGCCGTTTGCGGACAGCACACCGTGATGAGGCAGATAGCCGGTAGGCTGACCTGGCACGGCCGACCACGTCGCGCCTCCGTCGGTACTGCGGTAAATGCTGGTTCCCTTATCCGCAACGCCGACATAAATCGTCTGGGTGGCGTTGCCTGGCGTGCCGGTTCTCGGATCGAAGGTAATCCAGGCGAGCCCGACAATGTCGGATTGATAGGAATTGGAAGGGTCTTGGACGTAAGTGCCCGGGTTCGGGAAGCTGCTTACCTTAGTCCATGTGATTCCGTAATCGGTGCTCTTCCAGAGACCGTTGCCGCTGCGTGCCCCGAAGAAGAGGATGCTGTTGTTGTTCGGGTCGATCGTGAGCCGTTCGCCGATCGAACGGCCGGGCATGTTGCCGCCCACTTTGAACGGCAGCTGCGTCTCCTGCCACGTATTTCCCCTGTCGGTGGAGCGCATAATGTAACCGTTATTCGGATCCCATTCGTTCGTATACATGCCCACTGCGGCGTAGACGCGGTTCGGATCGACAGGATCGGTCGCAAGGGCGTCGACGCCGAGTTTGCCCCAATCGTCCCATCCGACGAAATCGAGCAATGGAACCCAGCTGCTGTCGGCGGGGTTCCAGCGGTATGCGCCGCCGATATCGGTTCGAGCGTAAATCAAATTCGGTTCGGAGGCGTTAAATATAATGCCGGGAACAAAGCCGCCGCCGGCGCCAGTCACGACGTTGCGCCAAGTATAGGGCTGGCTCGCCGCCGCTTCCGCATTCGAGGGCGGGACAATCGCCGGCGAGACAATCGCAACGGCCGCCAGCATGCAGGCTAATATTGCGTTCAACAACTTTCTCATCGTTTTCGAACCTCCTTTTCAACGCCATTATTGGACATTTACGCTATAGCTGTTTATATGGAAATTTCCGCTTCCGGTAAATATTTCAGAGCCGAATTCCACGCTGCTGATGAATTTCGAATTGCTCATCCAATTTTTCGTGTACACGACATAATGGATGAAATCCCGCAAGTTCATGCTGCTGCTGCTTGTATTGGACGTTCTTACGAAGGAGAATACATTCCAGCCAGTGCCGTTTCCGGCGTTCAGCCAACCTTTGTACAATCTCCAGGAAGAGCCGGCAATGCTAACGGTTTCAACATAAGAGCCGAGCGGTCCGGCATTCGTATTATTGAGCCAGATCATAATTTCGTCCGTCGGCGTCGAATTGTCAACCGCGTTATTCGTGTTATGTACCCAGATGTCGTAAGCTGCGTTATAGGTACCGTTCGCACTAATAGAGTAGTTGACCGACGCGTTAATATTTTTGTTGTCCCAGATGCGTGTCGGAAATCCGCTTCCTGTCGTATAGCCGTTAGTCCAATGCCAACCGGATACAATGGAAGGGTAGGCCTTTACAGATCCCGGATTCGCGGTACCCCAATTCCACGTCCACCCCATGTCGTAATTATTATTGTAATAGATCGATTGCCACCAACCGGAGCTGGCGCTGTTGCTGCCCCACGTATTATTGAACAAATAATACTTGTTGTTCCCCCAATAAATCTTGGCAAAAGGCGTAGACGAAGATGCCGCATATGCAATTGATCCAAACAGCATCACTGCCGCCAAAACTGCGGTGAAAGCGATCGTCTTTTTGCTTTTCAACATGTGTCTCATTAAGAAATGCCTCCTAAATGAAAATACATTCAATGTGACGGATCCGAGCCGATAGAAGGAAGATTGCGATAGTGGCTGTTAGGCCTCACCTCCCTATGAATCACCACACAGTTTGCCTTGTTAAACAACACCTCCTGCCGTAGTTAGTTAAAATGGGACATTTTGTCTTTTGTGAATGCGCTTACATTTTATCATGAACAAATATCGGGCCATACCTGATGAATTAAAGGAATTTTACCCCAATTTTTTGACATTTCCAGGGAATGCACAGAAAATAACCTCCTACCGGTTTGACGGAATGCGCTTCGTGGCTGAGCAATTTATGTACCTGATAACGATACGATGACTGCCTCCCTTGATTGTGTGGCGGTCTATTATTTATAAATATGGTACATTAGTGTTATATAATATGCCGTAGTTTTTGATCAACGATCCGAAATCAGTATTCAAATGTAATAAAAATTGACCTATAATTATCAATATAGTTTGTTATTATAATCATTTATCATTATAAGTCATGTATATGTAAATAAAGGTAACGCGAAACATTGTGGAGGTGAACAACATGCATCTTACCGTAGAGCAAGCGTTATCGATCTATCCTTTGTCGGAGGGGAAATTGATTGCGGGGTCGGGAGGCAAAAATCGGGTCGTCAAATCGATCAACGTTATGGACGCGCCGGATATTTCCGATTGGATCAAGGAAGGGGAGATGTTGTTCACAACCGCGTATTTGATCAAGGATCACCCGGAAGATGCGGCGCAACTGCTGCATAAGCTCAATGGCAGGGGTTCGTCGGGTCTCGGCATCAAGCTTGGCCGTTTCTGGGATTCAATCCCGGTGTCGTTGGCGGCGGAAGCGGATGAGCTTGATTTTCCGCTCATCGAACTGCCTTACCAATTCACATTTTCCGACCAAATGAACGGGTTGTTCCGTGCGGAGATGCAGCGCAACACCCGTGCGCTGCACGCCGTGTTGGAAAAGCAGAAGCGATTGATCCGGTTTGCGCTTCAGTCCAATCATATGGAGCAGCTGTTCGACGCTTTCACGGATGTCATCGGCTATCCGATCGCCGTTATCGGCGCCAGAGGACAACTGGTGTATAACAACTCGGGATATCCCGGACCGGAAGTGCTGCGCGGTTGGCCGTGGCAGCCAAGGAATCAGCGCATGAGAGGCGGCGATTGGCAGGCGTTCAGGGTTCCGCTCTTAAACAGGGATAAGAACGCCGGATTCGTCTTGTTTTTCACTACGGAACCGTTTGATCTCGGAATAGAACAAAATTTGTTTGTCCAAGCGGCAGAGTTGATATCCTTTCATATGAATTTCAACTATCAAGATTATTTTGAGCGTTCGCTTCATAAGGATTTCGGTATGTTGATTAAACGCTGTTTAAATAACGGGTTGTCGATCGAAGGGTTGATCGATTACGCCGATAAGCTGGATATCGGCTTATTTCACGGAGCGTTTCAATGCGTTCTGACCGACATCGCCGGTCCTCCGGACGATGCCGGCGCGCGTCAAGGCCGGCTGCTTCGCTTGAAGGAAGAGTATTTGGGTCATCCCGCCATACACGAATTGAGGGGCATCCATGTCGTGATGGATGAAGGGCTGCTGTCGGTGTATCCCGCCGATCAAGCCGGAATCGAGAAGCTGCCCGAGCTCTTAAGCGCCTGCTTTAACAGCTTGGGGTTTCAGGGGGAATCGTTTCCGAAAGCGGCGGTGAGCGGGCGGAAAACAAGAGCGGAGCATCTGCGGGAAGCTTTCTCCGAGTCCAAGGAAACGCTGCGGATGGCTCTTCGCTGGGGGCTTCGGGAACACGTCGTTCACTATCAATATCTGGATTTGTCTTTCTTGTTCGAACAAGTTTCGAAAGAGCGGATGGAGAAATACTGCAATAACATGCTTAACGGTCTGCTAAGCAAAGAACCTGATTATGTTCAAGAGATGCTTCGGACGCTGGAGGTTTATTTGGAAAATGACGGCCATGTAAACGAGACGGCAAAGAAACTGTTTATTCACCGGAATACGGCGACGTACCGGATCGAGAAGTTAAGCGAGATGCTGGAGGTCGATTTGAAGAAAATAAACGATCTGCTGCGCTTGAAGCTGGTGTTTTTATTCCGCCGTATGTTGGAACGCGAATGCTGATAGAGTGGGAATGTTTTGCGCGAAAGAGGTGACGGTCGCATGGATGTGCATGCAATACTATCATGCGTTAAACGTGGCGGCGGTTCGTTGGTGTTAGCTACGATCGTTAATGCCGAAGGGCATTCGTACCGGAAGGCGGCGGCGTGCCTGCTGTTTCGGGATGACGGCGAACGGCTCGGGAGCATTAGCCCCGGCTGTCTCGAGAGCGATTTGCAGCTTCGGGTGGCGGATATTTTAACGAGGGGCAAATTCGAAATCGTGGAATACGATATGAGGTCGACCGAAGATTTCTCTTGGGGGGAAGCGGTTGGCTGCGGAGGGAAAATACGCGTGCTGTTGGAGCCGGTCGAAGGCTTTCTTCGGGATATACTGTGTGAAATCCATGATCGTACGTCCAATGGGGAATCGCTCCGGCTGCACCGTTGGCTGGAGAGGGGAGCCGTCAGATACCGGTTGGTATTCGGTCATAATTCCCGCAAATCGGCGGTAATGTATGGCGACGGCGGTCGTCCGCTGCTGATCGAAACCGAATATTCGCCGCGGCAGCGACTCATCATTTTCGGAGCGGGCTTGGATGCGCAGCCCATTGCGTCATTGGCCGGGCGGCTCGGCTTTCAGGTCGCGGTTGCCGATTGGCGGGAGGATTTATGTACGAACGAACGGTTTCCGGGGGCTCAATTGGCGGTCGGTCAGGCGGATGATGCGGTCCGCTCGCTCCGAATCGGGCGCAAAGATTATGTGTTGGTATGCAGCCATCATTTTCGCAGGGATAAACAATGGTTGGAGGCGGTCATTCCGATGGCGCCTGCCTATATCGGGATCATCGGTTCGCAAAGCAGAATCCGTTCGCTGCTGGACGGGATTGAGCGTCCGCCTTCGCTCCATGCCCCCGCAGGCTTGCCCATCGGTGCGGACGGACCCGAACAAATTGCGGTCAGCATAGTTGCGGAGCTTATTCAAATCGCGCGCCGAGACGCGCCGGAAACTTGGAGAGGAGAGATTCGAAATGTTGGTGGCCGGTATTTATTTGGCGGCGGGACAGAGCAGGCGGATGGGGACGCCGAAGCTGTCTCTGGAGCTGTCTTCGGGTAGGAAATTGGGGGCGGTCGCTCTTGAAGAGCTTGCCCGCTGCGAAGAGCTGAGTCCCCTCGTTGTGGTGGTGAGAGCGGACGATCCGCTTGGTTGGTTGCCTCCGGCGGGTAACTGGAGAGTCGAGACTTGTTTTACGGCTTCGCTCGGATTTTCTTTCTCGTTGCGCTGCGGCTTGAATGCGGTCCTGCCTTACAATCCGGACGCTGTGCTCGTCACTTTGGCGGATCAGCCGTTCATCCGGGCGGAATCGGTCAAGCGGCTCATTGACGCATTCCGCAAACAGCCCGATTTGGATTATGCGGCAAGCGGCAATAACGGGGCGGGCATGCCTCCGGTATTGTTCTCTAAAACCATGGTTCCCGTGCTGGAGAGATTGGAAGGGGACCGGGGCGCGAGAGGTATATTTGAATCGCCGGATTATCGCGGAATCACTATAGATGTCGAATCGCCGGAATACTTTATGGACGCCGACACGGAGCAAGATTTCCAGCACATCCAAAACCATTGGATAAAGAAATCAAAGCTTTCATAGACATTACATGAAATGGCTAAGATGTGCGTCGTTGTGTAATTTAGTGCGAAATCTACAATGAATAGAGACCAATTTTATAACAAGTTACAAATTGATGTTAAGTATATTTACGTTTATGTCACGTATGCATATAGTGAATATAAACATCGACAGCCGGCGGCGCAGCGTCCATATCGTACGGTACGACAATCCCTTTGCCCAAAGGGATTGTTCTACATAGAACCGAAAGGAGGCGATAATCATGATTCACGGCTATTCCGTCGAAATGCGGCAAATTGTGAAACGGTTCGGTACGACAATAGCAAACGACCGCGTCGATTTTTCGGCGAAAGCCGGAGAAATTCACGCGCTGCTCGGGGAGAACGGGGCTGGTAAGAGCACGATAATGAGCATGCTGTCCGGCGTGTACCGGGCGGACGAGGGCGAGATATACATCCGCGGGAAACGGGCGAGAATACGTTCGCCCAAGGATGCGGCGGCATTCGGCATCGGGATGGTGTTTCAAAGCTTCAGGCTCGTTCAAAGCTTGACCGCGCCGGAAAATATAGTGCTTGGCGAATCGACGCCGATATGGCGGGGAAGCAAATGGATAAAAGAGAAGCGGCAGGAAATCGTGTCGATCGCCGAACGGTTCGGCTTGACGTTTCCCGTTGACCGGCCTGTTTGGCAGCTGTCGGTCGGCGAGCAGCAGCGCATTGAAATCGTCAAAACACTTTACCGCGGCGCCGACATTATCATACTTGACGAACCGACCTCCGTATTGACGCCGGGAGAGACGGAGCAGCTTTTTCTAACGCTGGAGCGGATGAAACGGGAAGGGAAAACGGTCATCATGACAACGCACAAAATGAATGAGGTCATGACCGTTTCCGACCGGATCTCCGTCATGCGCAAAGGCCGCATGATCGCGACGACGGAAACGGCGGCTACGAACGAGCGGGAGCTTGCGCAGCTGATGGTGGGAAGAGAGGTGTCTCTGAACCGGCAATTCAGAAACCCGTCGCAGGGGAAACCGCTGTTGATCGTAGACGGGCTTGAAGTTTATGCGGAGCATGGGCGCAAAGCGCTGGACAATCTGAGCCTCTGCGTAAACGAAGGGGAGATTGTCGGTGTCGCCGGCGTCGCGGGGAACGGACAGAAGGAATTGGCGGAAGTGCTTACCGGGTTGAGGACGTGGAAGAGCGGAACCGTACGGTTCAACGGCAAGACGTTAACGTCCGCTTCGGTGAGAGGCTCCATTGAATCCGGTATTTCTCATGTTCCCGAAAATCGGATGAAAAGCGGGTTGGCCGGCGGTCTTGGCGTCGCCGATAACTTGCTCATGAAGTCTTACAGGGACAAAGACCGCTCCGTGTTCGGCTTTCTCCGTACCGGCAAGAACAGGGCATGGTCGCAGTCGCTTGTCGAGCAATTCGACGTGAAGACGCCGAATTTGGATACCCCCGTCCGGCAGCTGTCCGGAGGCAATCAGCAGAAGCTGTTGTTTGCCAGGGAAATTGCGCAAAAACCGAAGCTTATGGTCGCGGTACACCCTACACAGGGTCTCGATGTCGGCGCGGCGGAAAGCGTCCGCCGCATGCTGACGGAATTGCGCAATAGCGGCAGCAGCGTGCTGCTCATTTCGGAGGATCTCGATGAAGTGCTGCAGTTATCCGACAGGGTCGTAGTTATTTATAACGGTAAAATTTTCGGAGAATCCGGCCCGGACCAAGCGAACAGACAGCGTATCGGCATGCTGATGGCAGGCGTGTGCGAATTGAGGGGGACTCATCATGAACCGGCAAACTTTGTCTGACGCCCTGTCCCTAGAGATGGCCGCTCCGTCGAAGAAGAAGCGCTTCTCATTCCGGCTTTCGCTTGATCCGTCCGTGCAAAGAAGCCCATGGTGGACCCCGGTCGCGTCCGTCGTCTTGGCGCTTGCGTTTTGTGCTTTGTTCTTGGCGGTGAACGGACTGAATCCGATCCCGGTATATCAAAAGATGTGGACGGGCGCTTTCGGCACAACGTTCGGCATCACCGAGACGCTCGTCAAAGCGATCCCGCTGCTGCTGTGCGGTATCGGCGTTTCCATTGCCTACCGGATTTCCGTTTGGAATATCGGAGCGGAGGGCCAGTTCATCGCCGGCGCGATGGCCGCGACGGCGGTTACGGTGTATGTACCGGCTTTGCAGAACGGTTGGGCCATCCCGTTGATGATCGTTGCCGCCGTTGCTGCCGGCGGGTTATGGGGGCTGTTGACCGCAATTCCGAAAACGCACTTCCAAGTCAACGAACTGATCACCTCGCTCATGCTGAATTATGCAGCCTTGCTGGCATTGGACTACGTCGTGTTCGGACCATGGAAAGACCCGAAGGGCTTTAATTTTCCCGGATCTCCGGTATTTACGCAAGCGCAGTCTTTGCCCGTTCTGGGGGATACGAGGCTCCATTCGGGATTGTTGTTCGCCCTTATCGCCGTTGCGTTGTATGCAATCGTGACCGGATTTACCCGATGGGGCTACGAGCTGCGGTTGATCGGAGCGAATCCGGCTGCAGCGGCGAACGCGGGCATTCGGATCAATAAGCATATTATTGCCGTGATGCTGATCAGCGGCGCATTGGCCGGCTTGGCCGGAATGGCCGAGGTTTCCGGCGTTACCCATAAGCTCATGCAGGGCGTTTCGCCGGGCTACGGATATACGGCCATCATCGTCGCGTGGCTCGCCAAGCTGAATCCGGCGGGTCTCATCGTTTCTTCGTTTCTGTTCGGCGGATTGATCGTGGGAGGATACAGCGTGCAAACGATCGGTTTGCCTTCCTCCATATCCGAAATGCTCCAAGGAGCGATATTGTTTTTCCTCATCGCGGGCGACATGATCGCGAAATTCCGTGTGCGGCGCGGTTGAAAGGAGCGGGACAGAGCATGGATTTTACAATTCAGTTATTGATCGCGGCCGCCGCATCCGGCACCCCGCTGCTTCTGGCCGCTTTGGGCGGCATATTGAACGAACGTTCCGGCATCATTCAGCTGGGGGCCGAAGGGCTTATGCTAATGGGAGCGGTCACCGCATGCGTTACCTATTTGCAAACCGGAAGCATCGCTTTGACGCTGCTGTCAGTCTTGTGCGCGTCCGCCGTGCTGGGGCTCGTGCACGCTTTCGTATGCGTGACGCTTCGCGCGAATCAGATTATGGCGGGATTGGCTATGACGCTGTTCGGCAGCGGCTTGAGCGCCTATCTCGGCAAACCGTTCAGCGGGATTCCGCTTTCCGGCGCAATGCCGAAGCTTCATATACCGTGGTTGGAACCGGTACCTGTCATAGGGGACATCTTCGCCCGTCTCGATATGCTGACGTGGTTCAGTCTGCTGCTCATTGCAGCGCTTCACCTGCTCATCCATCGTACGTCTTGGGGGCTGCATCTGCGGGCGGCCGGCGACGATCCGGCGACCGCCGACGTGATGGGCATCCGCGTGCAGCTGCTCCGTTACGGATATGTCATCGCCGGTTCGGTGCTGATCGGCCTTGCCGGTGCGGATTTGATTCTTGTTTATACGCCGAGTTGGACCGAAGGGATGACGGCGGGGAAAGGGTGGATCGCCGTCGCGCTCGTTATCTTTGCCCGGTGGAACCCGGTGCGGGCGTTGTTGTGCGCTTACTTCTTCGGCGCGCTGGATTCGCTCGGATTCCGTATACAGCTGACCGGTAGCGGCATCCCCGCTTATTTCTTGAAGATGATTCCGTACGTCGTCACGATTGCCGTGCTGATGTATCTCGGATGGCGCAACCGGAACAGGCCTTCCGGCATGCCGGAGTCGCTCGGGGTGCCGTATATCCGGGAACAGCGATTATAGTTTTTTAAAAAAAATGGTGCGGGGGTGATTGTGACGTGGCCATTGGAAACGAGGGGTTGCTTCTTGCGCCGGCCGTGCTGCAGCCGCACGACCTCCGCGACGCGTGGCGCATGAAGCATAAGCTGGGGGACGAGAGCCTCTATATTTCCGGCGGAACGCTGCTTCGTACCCGGTGGGAAACCGGAGCGGCTCCGATTCCCAGGTATTTGATCGATCTGAGATCGATCAAGGGATTGACGGGGGTTTCCATGACGGCGAACCATATTGCGATCGGCGCGCTGTCTCCGTTGTCGGATTGCCGCAATAACGCTCTGCTGCAGCGTGTTGCACCGGCACTTCATGAAGCGCTTCGCTCCATCGCCGCTCCGTCGGTGCGAAATTTGGCGACGATCGGCGGCAACGTCGTTTCGGGAGCCGGCGACGCGCTGCCGGCGCTCTTGATTTATGACGCCGAATTGGTCTGGTTTGACGGCCGGCATGCGGCGGCGGAGCCGGCGGAGGATTGGCTGCGGCGGTTAAAATATCGTTCCGCGCCCGAAGACCGCATCTTGACGGAAATCCGTCTGCGCGCGGTTGACGCCGTCGGTCAAAGCGGAGGAGACGGTTTGCGTAAGTTTGAGGCGTACCGCAAAGTTGGCCGGAGAGAGGCTTTCACTCCTTCGCTAGTAACGGTCGCATTATCCGCAACCGTGGATCGGGACGGCCGTTTCACCGATATCCGCATCGCGGCCGGAGGAGGATCGGCGACGCCGCAGCGCCTGGCCGCCGCCGAAGCGTTACTGCGCGAGACGATTCTCAGTGAATTGACATACGGTTCTTTATATATGGCAGTGTACGAGGAATATGAAGCTTGCCCGGATGCGTTCGCATCCGCGGATTATCGGAAGAAAACGGCGGGAAACCTCGTCGTATCCGAGATTTGGTCAGCATTTGCGCAATAAAGAAAGGGGTGCCGTTCGATGACTCTGAATCGTCAAACAAGCGGAAACCGTTGGCGGATCAGGCCTGACGGCAAGGAGAAAGTGTCCGGACGGCTCGTCTATTTAACGGATATGAGCGCGGAGCACATGCTGTTTGGCCGCGTGCTGCGGAGCCCGCTTCCTCACGCTTGGATCGTGTCCGTGCGAACGGATAAAGCGGAGCGTCTGCCGGGGGTGCGGGCGGTGCTCACTTCGAAAGCCGTTCCCGGCTTGAACCGGTTCGGCATCGCGTTCCCCCATCAACCGGTGTTTTGCGAGGACCGGGTCCGGTACGTCGGCGACGCGATCGCCGCGGTCGCCGCGGACAGCGGCGACATCGCCGAACACGCCTTGTCGCTTATCGAGGTCGATTTCGAGCCGCTGCCCGTTATCGACGATCCGGAGAAGGCGCTGGAAGACGATTCGCCCCGGCTGTATGCGGAAGGCAACGTGCTTCATCGCACCGAGTACAGGAAAGGAAATACGGCGGAAGCATTTGCGCGATGCGCGCGCATTGTCGAAGAAACGTATTGGACGCCGCGGCAAATGCATACGTATATGGAAACGGAAGGGGGACTGTTCGTCCCTGAAGAGAATGGAAGATTAACGGTGTACTCGGCGACGCAGCACGGGCTTATGGACCGGATGCAGCTATCCCGCATTCTTGACGTTCCCGAATCGGATATACGCGTCATATCGAGCCCGATCGGCGGATCGTTCGGCGGCAAAGACGAGCTTAACGTCCAGCCGTACGGCGCATTGCTGGCGCTGCGGACAGGCCGCCCGGTCAAGATGCACAACTCGAGGGCGGAATCGGTGCGCGGCGGGTTAAAGCGGCATCCGATGAAAATTACGATGAAAACCGGCACGGACGAAGAAGGACGATTGATTGCCCATCAGGTTCGCATCGTTTCGGATACGGGCGCTTATGCGACGTTGGGCGCCCAAGTGCTCAATTTTTGCACCGAGCATGTCACCGGACCGTACAGATTCGAGAATGTCGACGTCGAGGGGGTTGCAGTCTATACAAATAACGGCGTTTCCGGAGAATTCCGGGGCTTCGGAGGAAATCAGGCGATCTTTGCCTTGGAGGGACAGATGGACCGGCTCGCCGAAGCGTACGGCATGGATCCGTGGGAGTTTCGGGCTTTGAATTTGCGCCGGTACGGCGATCCGGGGCCGTTGGGACAGCGGATCGCCCAGACGGACGGCGCGAAGCAAGTTTGGGAAGCGATTGAGCAATGCGCGCTGCGGGCGGAAAGTAAGGAAGAGAACGCCCCCTCCAAACTCGAGCCATGGATTCGTACCGGCGTCGGAGCCGCGTTGGCCATGCACGGCGCAGGTCTCGGCTTCGGCATACCGGATCCGGGCGCAGGGCGGTTATCGCTCGCTTCGGACGGGAAAATCGAGGCCGTATTCGGATACGAAGAGTTCGGGCAAGGGTTGCTCGCGACGCTCGAGCAGATGCTGATCGAACAATTCGGTTTTGCCGCGGACGACTTGCGGATCGTAATCGGCGACACCGATGCCGTACCCGACAGCGGCTCGAGCACCGCTTCCCGCGCGACGACGATGATGTGGACGGCTCTTTCGCGGCTGAAGCCCGACTTTACCCGCCGCTTGCTGGAGACAGCCTCCTCCGTCACCGGCAAACCGGCCGGCAGCCTGACGGTGGGGCCCGGCGGCATATCGGAGAACGGCGGCGGCATAGTGCTGTCCTACGCCGAGCTTGCCGGCGCGATCGGACAACCGATCGTGTGCGAAACCAAATTCCATTATCCGCTGACGCCGGACGAACGCGTCGGCGCACATTTTCTTTACACTTACGCGGCGGTGGCGGTAAAGGTTGAAGTGAACACGCTCACCGGACGCGTGCGCGTATTGGATCAGTTCCACACTGTCGCCGCCGGTCCGGTTGTGAATCCGCAAGGCTATCTCGGCCAGATCGAAGGGGGGAGCGGCATGGCGCTGGGCTTTACGCTCATGGAAGACGCTCTGATGGACGGCGGCCGCTACTTAACGAACAACTTGGACACATACTTGATTCCGACGATCGCCGATATGAACGGAGAGATTCGCGTGGAGCCGATCGAGGAATTGCCGGAACACGACGTATACGGTCCCCGAGGCGTCGGAGAGATCGGATCGGTTTCGCTGGCGCCGGCAATCGCTTCGGCTATATATCAAGCGGTCGGCAAGCGGGTCGTCAAGCTTCCGATAGAGCCGGAGCTGCTGCTGGAAGCGCCGTTTATCGTTGCGGAAGGCGGTGGCCGGAATGCTGAATGAAACAAAACAAGCGGAACGCGCCGGGAAATACCGTTTGGAGTGCGAAATCAACGGGACGCCGCTGACACTCGATGTTCCCCCATCGAGACGGCTTCTTTCCATCTTGCGGGACGACCTGCAGATGACCGGAACGAAGCGCTCCTGCGAAATCGGGCGGTGCGGCGCCTGCATGGTATTGATGGACGGCAAGCCGGTCAACTCTTGTCTGACCATGGCGTATCAGTGCGCAGGCGCGCAAATTACGACGATTGAAGGATTGAGCGGCGGTGATGATGCCCTCCACCCGATTCAACAAGCTTTCCTGGAAGAGGGCGGATTTCAATGCGGGTATTGCACGCCCGGCATGATTGTTTCGGTCAAGGCGCTGTTGGATGAAAACCCGAAGCCGTGTCAAGCGGAGATTGAAGAAGCGTTATCCGGCAATTTGTGCCGGTGTACAGGGTACGGAGGCATCGTGCGGGCTGTGCAAAAGGCGATAGGTACAGGGGGATAAACCGCATGGGGGAAAAAATGGCATTGGACCGCATCAACTCGTTGAGCAAACACGAGTTTGTGCGCACGTTGGGAGGCATCTTCGAACATTCGCCTTGGGTGGCGGAAGAGGCTTTTGCATCTGCTCCGTTTCGTACCGTGGATGAACTGCATCATACGATGATGCAGGAGGTGAGCGAGTCGAGTGAAGACCGGGTGCTGTCGTTATTCCGCGCCCATCCCGATTTAGCGACACGGCTCAGAATCAGCGAGCTTTCCGCGGCGGAGCAGCAAGGGGCCGGTCTCGACCGGTTGACCCCGGCGGAATATGAACGATTCTCCGCTTATAATTTCTCATACACCCGCAAGTTCGGATTTCCGTTCATATTCGCGGTTCGCGGTAAGACGAAGGCTGACATAATGGAGGCCATGCAGCGAAGACTTCTGTGCTCCCCTAAGGAGGAACGGGAGCAAGCATTGCAGGAGATCGGGAAAATCGCGAGATTCCGCCTGAACGACCTATTAGACCAACTTGGGAAGGATGAATGAACATGTTGGAGCCGATCAACGGACGCACGATGTATTACGGCAAAGGCGATGTGCTGGCGTACCGCACATACTCGAAGCCGCTTGCCGTTTCGCCGGTTCCCGAATCCGGCTTTCTCGGCAACGAGAACGTCATTTTTGCCCACAATATCAAATTCGCCGTCACGGGAGAGGCGTTTCTTCCGTCATTCTCCGAGGGAGACAACTCTATGGTCGTGGCGACGGACTCTATGAAAAATTTTATATTGCGCCAGGGGGCATCATATGAAGGCAGCACGACCGAGGGCTTTCTCGCGTTCGTAAGCGAACGGTTTATGAATAAGTACGGTCATATCACGGCCATCTCGATTGCCGGGGACCGGCTGCCGTTCGACGGCGTGCGGGTTGCGGCCGGCGGAGACGGAGTCCAAGAGAGCGGGCTTGTGTTCCGGCGATCGCACAATGAATCCGCGTCGGCGTCGTTGGAGATTCGCCGCACGGCCGAAGGGGCGGCAATCGTTTCGCATCGGTGCATGCTGAAAGATTTGCAATTGATCAAGGTGAGCGGAAGCTCGTTTCACGGATTTATCCGGGACGAATATACGACGCTTCCGGACAGCTACGACCGTCCGCTGTTTATTTTCCTCAATATCGGGTGGACATACGAGCAGGTTCGGCACGCGATTGACGGCGACTCCGGCAAATACGTCGCGGCGGAGCAAATCCGGGACATCGCGCAGACGGTGTTCCACGAAAAAAACAGCCCGTCCATACAATGGCTCATCTGTCAAATCGGAATCCAGATTTTGGAACGGTTTCCGCAATTGGCGGAAGTGAATTTCGAATCCAACAACCGCACGTGGGAAACGATCGCGGAAAACGTCGGCGATTCGAAAGGCGGCGTATTTACGGAACCGCGCCCGCCATACGGTTTTCAAGGTTTTTCGATGACTCGGGAAGACTTGAACACGGGCGGGAAGCTCGGATGAGCGGCCGTTTGACCACTCACGTGCTGGATGTGTCGCGAGGAAAGCCGGCTGAAGGGATGCGCGTTCAGCTTTGGAGACTGGATGACGGAGAGGCGTCCGTCTTGGTGGCGGAATCGTTGACGAATTGCGACGGCAGGCTGGATCGTCCGCTGCTTGAGCAACAAACGATGGAGGCGGGAACGTATCAGCTTCTCTTCTTTGCAGGGGACTATTTCGCCCGATGCCGCCATGAAGCGGAACCGCCGGCGCCGTTTCTTGACATCGTTCCGGTGCGGTTCACGATATCGAATCCCCATGAGCACTATCATGTCCCCTTGCTGGCGGCGCCGGGAGGGTACAGCACCTACCGGGGTAGTTAGTAGGGACCGGACGGCCGACACGCTTCGGCAGTGAGGGCATCAGGTGGAGCTGCTCCCGATTGGGATGGTATAATGGGACAAGCGCAAGGGATTATGATCGGTGAAAACGGTGTGTCAAGCTCGGGGGGATTGTCATGAATGTTTTTCGAAAGCCTTTGGCTGATTGCGTTCCCGAATTGGTTGCGACGGCAAGAGGCGAAAAAGCGGCGACGCTCGTCATTAAAAATGCATCCTTGGTCAATGTTTGTTCAGGCGAAATTCTCCGAGGTATGAACATCGGAGTGCAAGGCTCGCGCATCGCCTATGTCGGCAAAACGATAGACCATATGGTCGGCGAGCGGACTCAGGTCATCGATGCGGCCGGAGCTTACGCCGCACCCGGCTTGTTGGACGGTCACTGCCATATCGAAAGCACGCAGCTGACCGTAACCGAATTTGCGAGAGCCGTGCTGCCGCTCGGTACGACGGGGGGATTTTTCGATGCGCACGAAATCGCCAACGTCTTCGGCTTGAAGGGGATCCGCCATATGCTGGAGGAAGCGCGGACGACTCCTTTAGCTGCGTATATGCAGGTCGCGTCATGCGTTCCGTCGGCGGGGTCCGAGTTTGAAACGGCAGGCGCTGCGCTCGGTCCGGAAGAAGTGGCGGAGGCGTTCGGTTGGGGGCACGACGTGATCGCGCTGGGAGAGGTCATGAATTTCCCCGGCGTTGTGTACGGCGATGAAAAGATGATCGGTGAAATACAGGCGACATTGCGTGCGGGAAGAGTGGCGGACGGTCATTTCACTTGGCCTGCTGACGACTGGAGGCTTCCCGTGTATGCCGCGGCCGGAGTGACCGGCGACCATGAGTGCGTCACGCCGGAGGACGTAATCGAGCGCGTCCGGTTGGGCATGTATGCGAAGATGCGCAGAGGCTCCGCATGGCACGATGTGGCCGAGACGATCAAAGCGCATACGGAGTCCGGATTGGATACGCGCCGAATGATGCTCGTCACCGACGACCGCAGCTCGGAATCGTTGAGGGACGAAGGTCATATGAACTTCGTGCTTCGCCACGCAATCGCACAAGGCGTGAAGCCTGTGACCGCATTCCAGATGGCGACGATCAACACGGCCGAACGGTTCGGCGTCGCCCGCGACGTCGGATCGATTACGCCCGGGTCGTTCGCGGATATTATTTTGCTGGACGGCAATTTGGCGGATGTGAACGTGGCGATGACGATCGCCGCCGGACGGGTCGCGGCCGAGAACGGACGCATGACGGTATCGCTGCCGGGTTACGAGTATCCGGATGAAGTGCTGCATTCGGTGCATGTGTCGAAGCCGGCCGTTCCCGATGATTTTATAATTCATGCGCCGATTGAATCCGGGACGGTTCGCACCCGGGTCATTGAAGTGCGCGAAAACCATGTCGAGACCGCAGAAAGGGTCGTATCTTTACCGGTTAGCGGGCATCGGCTTGCGGTCGGCGGCGGGGACGGACTGTGCAAAATCGCCGTGATCGAAAGACACAAGGGCACGGGCGGTCGCAGCGTCGGAGTCGTCTCGAACATCGGTTTTCACAAACCTGCGGCCATTGCGATGACGGTTGCCCACGACAGCCACAATCTGCTCGTCATCGGCAATTCGGATGAGTTGATGGCTCAAGCGGCCAATGCGGTAGTTGCCATACAAGGCGGGGTGGCCGTCGTCACCGGGGAGGGGCGTACTGAGTTTCCCCTGCGCATCGCCGGACTCATGTCGACCGAGCCGTTCGAGACGGTGGCCGAACAATCCGCGGCGATCAGCAAAGCGCTTTACGACGCAGGCTGCACAATGAATTACGCGTTCATGACGCTGTCGCTGCTCGCGCTTGTGGTCATTCCGACGCTCCGGCTGTCCGACCGCGGCCTCGTACGCATATCCCCGGAAGGGATTCGGATCGTTTCTTTGTTTTGCGACG
Source organism: Paenibacillus alkalitolerans (assembly GCF_016482785.1). Taxonomy (GTDB): domain Bacteria; phylum Bacillota; class Bacilli; order Paenibacillales; family YIM-B00363; genus Paenibacillus_AE; species Paenibacillus_AE alkalitolerans. Next base: position 114,010 of record NZ_JAEMXM010000009.1, read on the forward strand.
AGTGAAAGTGGTGAAGTAAACTGGAGAGCGGCGCTTAAAGCGAAAAATCGCCTCTTGATACGTTACACGCTTTTGTATGCAGCGGTATTTTTTACCGCTGCACACTAGCTATGTTCCACATGCGAAAGCGCAGCGTGCCGCAACAGCAAGAAGCGAGCTTGTATTTGAACTATCGGAAGTTTGCAGCGGAATTGTCGGGCGACAAGTAATGGGCCGATTCAAACCCGCTTAATTCGCGGGCTTTTTTATTTATAGGCCCAAGTTCTTGTCGCGAACGAACGACAAGAACTTGGGCCTTTTGTGTTTCCTTAGAAAGTTGTCGTCGGACGACAACAACAATAGCCGATTCAACCCCGCATAAACAGCGGAATTTCCGATAGACAAGAACTTAACCCTTTTGTTGATGGAGGAATCACCATTGATCGCTCAGCTAACGGGCAGTTTAGTTACAAATAAAGGTAATTGAATTTGCGTGAAGAATTAAATAAAACGATCATTTCGCAATCAAGGAATTTAATACTCCTGATTTAAAAAAAGGATAGAGATTCATGCCACTGTGGTCACTATCACTGGTATGTTAACCAACCCTCTATCCTGTCCCCTTAGGAAAATCCACCAACCGTCGTACTTCGCCTCAAAGAAAAAATTCTCGTCGAAAGCATGATCCCCGTCAACAGATCAATCACCTTATTATTATTGTCTCAGGGGGCGCATTCTTAGAACTATAAGGAATTGGAGATTGTGCGCAACGAATGATTGCTTAATTTTCCACATTTTATCAAGTAGAATGTTGATAAATCTTCTTGCGGGGTTGTGAAGTATGGATATAAAAAAGTTTGGCGCCTATATCTCCCATCTGCGGAAGGAACATGACTTAACACAATCGCATCTGGCAGATTTTCTGAGCGTCACAAGACAAGCGATTTCAAGATGGGAAGTGGGCGACTCATTCCCGGACATTGCAATGCTACCGAAACTTTCAGAAATATTCTGCGTTACGGTCGATCAACTATTAAACTGCGGCGAGGAAGAAAAAGACGAGAGCAAAATTTTGCGGTATATCGTCGACGGGCGTGCGGATCAAGTCATTGGGTTGTTGAAACAAGAGGAAGTGGGTGCGGAATCGGTTGTGAACATCGCCCCCCTGGTGAAAGCCAGTACACTGGAGTTGATTGCCGAAGGTTTTGAAAAACACGGCGTTGAAATCAAACATATCGTTGAGCTTGCCGTTTATATGAACGAGACAGGGCTCACGAAACTGATGAAAAAAGCTTCATTGGATAAACTTGATGAGGACATGTTGGAAAAATTCATCCCTTTTCTGGACGAAGAGTCGAAGGGGATTATTTTCTCAAAAATTATTGACGGTGAGTTACATGGATCATTGCTTGCAGTCATGATTCCATATTTGGACTTGCTGCGATACGGTCCATTAATTGAAGCGGCAGTAATGGAAGGACAGTTGGATGATGAAATTTTAAAGGAATTATCTAGGAGGTGAGCGTATGGAAGCGAGTTTTACGAGACGAATTCTTTCTTTTTTTCGCCCTTATCATCTTTCCTTCGTTTTTGTAATTCTGTTGTCGCTGCTCGCCGCTTTATTGTCACTTACAACCCCGTTACTCATGAAAGAGATCATTGATCATGCCATCCCTGCGAAAGATATTCGGTTGTTGGTTATCCTCTGTGGCTGTTTTTTCGCTGTCGTCACCGTCGGCGGAATGCTCAGTGTATGGCAGAGTCACCGGGAACACATCGTCGGCCAGCAGGTGTTGAGGGATATCCGCATGGTAATGATGGAACGTTTGCAGTTGCAATCGATGCGTTTCTTTACCCATTCCCGTTCCGGGGAGATCGTTCATCGGCTCATATCAGACGTGCAAATGATCCAAAACATTGCGGCCAAAAGCGTCATCACCGCAGTTACACAATTCATCTTTTGGTGTACCGCAGCGGGTATTTTATTTTTCCTTGATTACAGATTGGCTGTCTTTTCCCTCCTCTTGCTACCCACATATGTCATCCCTTCCCGGAAAACGGCGAAAAAACGGAAGGCACTGATGAGCGAAACCCAAGAATGGAAGTCTACGTTATCTTCGTTCATTTCGGAAGCTTTCGGTATTTCAGGCGCCTTGCTAACCAGAATATTCGGAAGAGAGGCGTGGCTTAAGGAACGATTCTCCACCGTTAATCAGAACATCATGGAGAAAGAATTGAAACTGAACCTCTTAGGCCAATGGATCACGATGTTTAACGGCGCGCTGCCTGCGGTGGGTACGGTAATGATTTATTTATACGGCGGTTATAGTGTAATTCAAGGTACGATGACGATTGGCGACATGGTGGCGTTCACGATTTATTTAGGAAGACTCTACGGGCCGACGCAACAGTTGTTGAATCTTTATATGGATTTCGTCACTTCTATGGGAGTCTTCCAACGGATTTTCGAGTATCTGGATCTTGTGCCGGATGTGGCGGAAAAGGACAATGCCCGGGAACTTCCCGATGTGAAGGGCGATATCTCATTTGACAGTGTAAGTTTTGCATATTCCGCCGGGAAAAATGTCCTGCACCATATCAACTTCGAAGTATCGGCAGGGCAACAACTTGCAGTGGTGGGACCGAGCGGCGCAGGTAAAACAACTTTGATCGGAATGTTGGCACGTTTGTATGATCCGACCTCCGGCTGCATCCGCTTTGACGGCGTTAATATTAAGGAAGTGAAGTTAAACAGCATTAGAAAGCACATCGCGTATGTCACGCAGGATCCTTTCCTCTTCCATGCCAGTATCAGAGAAAATTTGCTGTTCGCCAAGCCGGATGCAACCGATGAAGAGCTTGTCAAAGCATGCAAGGATGCGTACATTCACGACTTGATCCACAGCCTTCCTAATGGGTACGACACGATTGTGGGTGAGAGGGGGCATCGGTTATCCAGCGGTGAGAGACAACGGTTGGCGATTGCACGAGCAGTTTTGAAAAAACCGAGAATCCTCATCCTTGACGAAGCAACTTCTCATCTGGACTCGCAGTCGGAGCATTACGTGCAGTCTGCTTTAGAAACGTTGATGCGGTCATGCACTACAGTTGTCATTGCACATCGCTTGTCAACGATCGTGGCAGCGGATCAAATTTTGGTGCTGAAGGACGGTAAAATCGCGGAGAAAGGGAACCATCACGAATTGCTGATCCGCAACAGTTTATACGCAGATTTATATCGAAAGCAATTTGCTGATGCAATTTGAGAGTGGGCCACGTTTTTAACGGATTCACTTTTAGAGTAACTCAAACCCTAGATTATTCAACTAACGGAGACCGCTCGACAAGTTCTGCTATAAGCGTCCAAAAGCGTGAAAAGCAGGAGATTAATTTGATTAATCTTAACTTTACATCCAAGGATGGGAATGACGGTACCATGTTTCCTGAAACCATCCCGCCAATACTCCTGCATGCGTCATGGCTGACAGGTCATGGGGTGTGAAGAACAGGTAGATTCGGCAGAACGAAGGCTGAAGCCATTCCTTTGGAAAAGGTATGCCAACGGATATGCCGCGCGGCTGAGAAACTGGATATGGTGAGAATCGTTCCCCAAAAGGAACTGACGAACAACCGAATGTACGGGTCTAAAGTTAGAACATAGGGAAAGCCTATGTACCATCAAACGATGGGGTGAGTGGCGTAAAGTAAAAATGTTTCCTATGAAATACGCTATGCCGAACTATGGCGGTATCCAGCTCACAGGCTCACAGGGAGCACCTAAGTCCAGAACGGATAGCTAGGATGTAAGGTACTTGGAAAACAAGGAACGTTGCAACAAGGGCTGTCACCCGAAGCGGTTGCTATAAGGCATTAGCCGAAATGCATTTATTCTTGTGAGGGTAGGGGCATGACTGACGAAGTTCTTGTAATGGGAATGGAGGAACAGCCCCAAGTCTAACTGAAAAGAATGATCATTCTCCAAGCGTGAATTGCACCGATCGGGTATGAACGTGGGAACTTCCACAGTGCAAGCTTAACGGTATTGGGATTCGAATAACACCAAATCTGTGAGTAACGAGGATGCTTATGATCTAGTACGTTCAGTTAGAGGGAGCGCGGAGTGCGGCGAAAGTCGCACGCTCCGTGTGGAGCAGGGGAAAAGCCGGAGATCACTTCAAACGCTTACCTATTGCTGACGAGTTTCAAAAACAACGCAGGTTTCAGATAGTAAATTAACAAAAAGTTTTCATAGTGTAATATGTAAAGTCTTATAGCNGTTTCAAAAACAACGCAGGTTTCAGATAGTAAATTAACAAAAAGTTTTCATAGTGTAATATGTAAAGTCTTATAGCAGATCCTGCACTATAGTGCTCCATTGGCGCAACCAATTCTTGTTAGTTACTCGAAACTTCGTTAGAAGTTTTTCTTTCGAATTGTGATTTCCCGCGTTCGGGCTATTAGAATTGAACCAGAGTGCCTCCCCACTCCTCGGGAGCGACGTCCGCAAACGATTGTGAAAACGTCCACAAGTGACCGCCAATGTCTACAACGGTATACTGCCGCTCTCCATAAGGAAAGTCTTTTGGCGTCTGCTCGATCTGAGCGCGGTACTTTCTGGCACGCTCGCAGTGAGCATCCGCATCTTCAACCCGAACGAGCAAGGAGTGACTCCGGAAATCAACAGTGCCTGATGCATCAATTTGCCGTTTGCTCACAATGACCGCGCCGTCACCGAACATAAGCTGCGCACGGTGATTCCCTATGCGCAGACGCAACGTGAACCCGAAGATGTTGCACAGCCAGTCAACCGCCTGATTCACGTCCTCATACACAAGCACCGGCATCACCGTTTCCGGAGGCATAGAACGATTTGGTTTCAAACTGATTCGGCGAATACCGGTTGTCAGGCGAAAATCGATAACCGGGCGAATTGTGTCTATTGTCGGGTCAAGGGCGCAGACGGTAATATGTAGGCGCACAAATACGGGGAGGAGCTACATTACTAATGAAGATTTTATCTGCGAGAAAGTCGTATATATTTGAAGAAGACCGCCCGTTTCCGTGCTGCCACGCTTCAACCGTCTTATGGTTGCCGAGCGGGGATTTGCTGGCTTCGTGGTTTGGCGGGACTTGCGAAGGCCACGCGGATGTCGACATTTGGATATCGAGATGCGAAGGAGGACGTTGGTCGGTTCCGGTCAGAGTCGCGGAGGAAGACGGCTTGCCTCATTGGAATCCGGTTCTGTTTCAAAGCCCCGACGGTACCGTTCATCTATTTTATAAAGTCGGACATACAATTCCTTACTGGCACACCCGGATCATTCAATCCCAAGATGGCGGACGCACTTGGTCCGAGCCGCGGCCGCTCGTCGTAGGCGACGTCGGCGGCAGAGGGCCTGTGCGCAATAAGCCGATCGTGCTGAGCAGCGGTACGTGGGCGGCGCCTGCTTCATTGGAAATCGGCGATTGGGACGCATTCGTCGATCTATCGGAAGATGAGGGTGAAACTTGGACGTCAAGCGCGTTGGTGCCGCTCGACCATTCCCAATGCAGGGGAAAAGGCGTCATTCAACCTGCGCTTTGGGAGAGCGGGGACGGGCAAGTCCATATGCTTCTTCGAAGCACTGAAGGGTACATTTACCGCAGCGATTCCGCAGACAGCGGGCGAACTTGGAGTCCGGCGGTTCGGACAACGGTTCCGAACAATAACAGCGGCATAGATTTGGCGCAGCTGAAAGACGGAACGCTGGCACTCGTGTATAATCCCGTCAGCGGGGACGGGGGAGCGAGAACGCCGCTTGCGTTAGCTCTGTCGCACGATAACGGTTCGAACTGGGAGCAGGTGCTGGTAATGGAAGACGGCCCCGGCGAATATTCGTATCCGAGCGTAACGGTTTCCGATTCTACATTATATGTGACCTACTCATGGAACAGGCAGCGGATCGCTTTTTGGGAGATTGCGCTGTCACAATAGACGGGAAGGACACGGCAGCGGCGGCACAAAGGAGGTAACATGGCAAAATGACGCAAACGGGCGATACGGAAGCGATCAAGAGGGCGGCGCTGGTGAAGCCGTCGGAGAGGCAATTGGCTTGGCAGGAGATGGAGTTTTACGCGTTCATTCATTTTACGGTAAACACTTTTACGGATAGAGAATGGGGGCTTGGAGACGAAGATCCGGCGATATTCAATCCTGTCGAATTCAATGCGGATCAATGGGTCGACGTATGCAAATCCGCGGGCATGAAGGGGCTTATTCTAACTTGCAAGCATCATGACGGCTTTTGCCTGTGGCCGAGCAGGTACACCGATCATTCGGTGAAGAACAGCCCGTGGAGAGGCGGCAAAGGGGACGTCGTGAAGGAAGCGGCCGACGCTTGCCGAAGAGGTGGAATCAAGTTCGGAATCTACGTATCCCCATGGGACCGGCACGAACGCACCTACGGTGATTCGCCGAGATATAACGAGTTTTTCAAAAATCAGTTGAGAGAGCTATTGACCGATTACGGCGATATTTTCTGCGTCTGGTTTGACGGCGCTTGCGGGGAAGGACCGAACGGGAAAAGGCAGGAGTACGACTGGGACGGCTACTATGAAGTGATCCGGGAGCTGCAGCCGAACGCCGTCATTTCCGTTTGCGGTCCCGATGTGCGCTGGTGCGGTAACGAAGCCGGTCATACGAGACAATCCGAATGGAGCGTAGTGCCTGCCCAATTGCAGGACAACGAGAAAATTCAGAAGAAGTCGCAACAAATCGATGACGGACAGTTTTCAAAAAGGGTCGACACGCAAGACAGCGATTTGGGCAGCAGACAAGTGATTAAAAATGTCCGCGAACTGATATGGTATCCGGCGGAAGTGAACACGTCGATCAGGCCGGGCTGGTTTTACCACGCTTCGGAGGACGACAAGGTCCGCCCCCTGGACGAACTGCTGAACATTTACTACGGATCCGTCGGAGGTAATGCCAATTTCCTGCTCAACCTTCCGCCGGACAAGCGAGGTCTTATTCACGAGAACGACGCAGAGCGGTTGAAGCAGCTGGGAAAAGCGATCAGCGAAACGTTCGAAATCAATCTGACGGAACGTGCCGCAGCCCGCGCGACGGATACGTTGGACGAAGAGAGAGACGCAAACAACATTTTTGACGGAAGCTGCGACACGTACTGGTGTCCGTCCGAAGGAACCGAGCAAGCGGAAATAGAGATCGACCTGAATGAACTGCAAACCTTCAACACAATCGTCTTGATGGAGCATTTGAAATCAGGTCAAAGAATCGAAAGCTTTACTCTCGAATGCAAGGAAGGGGATGGCTGGCGCGAAATATACCGGGGAACGGTTGTCGGATATAAGCGCATTTGCCGGTTCGACACTGTGACGAGCAGATATATAAGACTAACGATAACCGAGTCGAGATGGTGCCCGACTTTGTCGAGCTTCGGGGTGTACTTAGGCGGTGGAGGAGGTATGGAGCGTGGCCGAATTTCATTATAAAGGCACGCAATTCATGTACGACGGAAAACCGGTCCGCCTCATATCGGGGGCGATGCATTACTTCCGGATCGTGCCGGAGTATTGGTCCGACCGGCTGCAAAAATTGAAGGCGTGCGGCTTTAATACGGTGGAGACATACGTTCCGTGGAATTTTCACGAGCCGAAACCGGGACAATTTCGTTTCGACGGCATGGCGGATATCGAACGTTTCATCCGGACTGCGGGCGATCTCGGATTGTTCGTCATCGTACGTCCGAGCCCTTATATTTGCGCGGAATGGGAGTTCGGCGGACTGCCCTCGTGGCTTCTTGCCGATCCCGATATGAGATTGCGCTGTTACGATCATAAGTTTCTCGCGCGGGTAGACGCATATTACGACGTGCTCCTGCCGAGATTGAAGCCGCTCTTGTGCACGAACGGCGGCCCGATCATAGCGATGCAAGTCGAGAACGAATACGGGAGCTACGGCAACGATGCCCGATACTTGGAATATTTGCGTCAAGGCATGATAGAACGAGGCATGGACGTGCTGCTGTTCACGTCCGACGGGCCGACCGACGCGATGCTCCAAGCCGGTACCGTCCCCGGAACGCTGGCGACGGTCAATTTCGGGTCCGGGCCGCGGCACGCTTTCGAGAAGCTGCGGGAGTACCAACCGGATGCGCCGCTCATGTGCATGGAGTATTGGAACGGGTGGTTCGATCATTGGGGCGATAACCACCATACCCGCGACGCCGCCGATGTCGCGACGGTGTTTGAAGAGATGCTCAAAGAGAACGCTTCTGTCAATTTTTACATGTTTCACGGCGGCACCAATTTCGGTTTTTACAACGGGGCTAACTGCCAACAAAAGGACCAATACGAGCCGACCATTACGAGCTACGACTACGACGTGCTGCTGAGCGAATCGGGTGAGCCGACGGAAAAGTTTTACACGGTGCGCGAAGCCATTTCCCGTTACAGCAATATCGGCGAGTTGAAGCTGCCCGACCCGATCGGCAAGAAGGCGTACGGCCGCGTGGCAATGAGCGGACAAACGGCGTTGTTTTCACAGCTGGACCGGCTGTCGCACGCAGTCCGCATGACGAATCCCGAGCCGATGGAGAAGCTTGGCCAGGGTTACGGTTTTATCCTCTATACGACCGGAATCTCCGGTCCGAGAGAAAATCAGGAATTGGTCGTTCAAGAGGTGCGGGACCGCGCTCTCGTATTTGTCGACGGACGGTATCAAGGGGTGCTCGAACGCGGGAACAAGGATGCGGCGGTTTCGTTCGCGGTTCGGCCGGAGGGCGCTGAAATAAGCATCTTGGTCGAGAATATGGGCCGCGTCAATTACGGGCCGTATCTCAGGGATATGAAAGGCATAACCGAAGGCGTAAGACACGGCTTCCAGTTTTTGTTCGACTGGACGATCCGCACGCTTCCGCTTGACGACGTATCCAAGCTGGGTTACGAGCCGCTCGGCGCGCAGCTTGCGCCGTCTTTCTTCCGGGGGACGCTTCATATTGACGAACATGAACCGTCTGATACTTTCCTCGATATGGACGGTTGGACCAAAGGAGTCGTATTTATTAACGGCTTCAACCTCGGACGTTATTGGAACAAAGGACCCCAGCGGACGTTGTACGTGCCGGCGCCGCTGCTGCGGCAAGGGGACAATGAAATCGTAATATTCGAGCTTCATGAGACCCGCCAAACCGCCGTCACGTTCGCGGATTGCCCGGATCTCGGCTGACAACGGCCGAACGGCCGAAGCGGAAAAAAGAAAACAAGTCGATTTTTGTTAATTGCGCAATGCCGGTAAACGGAGTATAGGTGGTTGTGAGCCATTTTGCCAAAGAGAGGATGACGGAGAAGATGAAAATAGGCCTCAGCACATACAGCCTGCAGCAAGAGTTGGACAAGAAACGCTTGACTGTCGTCGATGCGGTCCGTTGGATCGCGGAGCAGGGCGGAGAGCATGTGGAAATCGTTCCGATCGGGTACAGCTTGATCGACGAGCCCGGCTTGATCGACCGGATTCGAAAGGCGGCGGAAGAAGAAGGCATCGACATCTCGAACTACGCGGTGGGGGCCGATTTCACGAAGGAAGATTCCGAAGCGTACGAGAACGAGATTCGCGTCGTAATGAAGCATGTAGACGCCGCTCATGCGCTCGGCGTGACCAGGATGCGGCACGACGTCGCGTTCCGTCCGCCTGCGGAAGGCACCGTCGCCAGGTTCGAAGCGGATTTGCCGAAGCTCGTCGAAGCTTGCCGCCGCATCGCGGATTACGCGGCGCAGTTCGGCATCACGACGAGCGTGGAAAACCACGGATACTATATTCAGTCGAGCGAACGCGTCCGTAGATTGATTCACGAGACGAACCGCGGCAATTTCAAGACTACGCTCGATATCGGTAATTTCCTGTGCGTCGATGAAGACCCGGTGAGCGCGGTCATGAACAATATTTCATATGCGTCGATGGTTCACGCGAAAGATTTTTACCGCCGCCCCGCCTCCCGCAATCCGGGGGAAGGCTGGTTTCGTTCCGCCCACGGGAACTATTTGCGGGGCGCGATCGTCGGGCAAGGCGACATCGACATGCCTGAAGTGTTCCGAGTGCTGAAAAGCTCCGGATATGACGGTTACCTGTCTATCGAATTCGAGGGCATGGAAGACTGCAAAACGGCATCCCGCATCGCTATGGCGAACGCTCGCAGATTGTGGGATGAAGCGTAAGCGCAACACTGAATAATAAGGGGAGTGGAGAGATTGTCCAAACTGAAAATAGCCGTGATCGGCGCCGGATCGATTTCCGACCTGCATCTGCAAGCATACGAAAAAAATCCCGAGGTTGAGATATACGCGATCTGCGACTTGAATGAAGCGCGCGCGAAGGAAAAAGCGGATAAATACGGAGCGTCCAAAGTGTTCACCGACTACCGCGAGCTGCTGGCGCAGCCCGAAATTCATGCTGTCAGCGTCTGCACATGGAACAATTCCCATGCCGCGATCAGCATCGCCGCATTGGACGCCGGCAAACACGTGCTTTGCGAAAAACCGCTGTGTCAGACGGTTGAGGAAGCGCTGGAGGTAGAGAAGGCGGTACGCCGAAGCGGCCGCCTGCTGCAGGTCGGCTTCGTGCGCCGGTACAGCAGCAACACTCAAGTGTTGAAGCAATTTATCGATCAAGGGGAGCTCGGCGACATTTATTACGCGAAAGCATCGTGCCTTCGCCGTCTTGGAAATCCGGGAGGCTGGTTTTCCGATAAGGATCGCTCCGGCGGAGGGCCGGTCATCGATCTAGGCGTGCACATCATCGATGTTTGTTGGTATTTGATGGGCAGACCGAAGGTGAAATCCGTGTCGGCGAACGCGTATAACAAGCTAGGCAACCGGTCCAACATCCGGAATTTGTCTTTCTACAAGGCCGCAGACTATGACGCCGCCCGAAACGATGTCGAAGACATGGCCAACGCCGTCATCCGCTTCGAGAACGGCGCCAGCCTTATGATCGACGTAAGCTTTACGCTTCATGCGAAACAAGACGAGCTGTACGTGAAGCTTTACGGCGACAGAGGCGGCGCGGAGCTCGAACCGGAATTGCAGCTCGTGTCGGAGAAGTACGATACGATATTGAACGTGTCTCCTCAGGTCGACCACAAATCGTTTGATTTCATGGGGGCCTTTTCAAACGAAATCAATCACTTTATCGACAGCTCTCTGGGCCGCAAAGAAACGCTCAGCCCGGTAGAGGACGGCGTGGAGCTGATGAAAATATTGTGCGCGATATACGAATCGGCACGCGAAGGCCGCGAAATTCAATTAGGGGGTGAATGACCGTGGGCGAAAACAATAACGCAGTCGAACTGGACAAGGAAGAACAAGTCGTCGAGACGGGCGTGCATAATTTCAGCAAAGAAGAAGAATGGGTGAAGCCCGATAATCCGATGCTTCTGGAACGATTGGAGTGGTTCAAGGATCAGAAGCTCGGCTTTATGATGCACTGGGGGCCTTATTCCCAGCTCGGCTTAGTGGAGTCCTGGGCGCTAAGCGACGAAGACGGAGAATGGTCGCGCAACGATATCGATTGGATCAGCGATATGGAGGAATTCAAGCGCCAATACTTTGATTTAAATAAGACGTTCAACCCGGTCCGGTTTCAACCCGAACTGTGGGCGGATTTGGCGGCAGACAGCGGGTTCAAATATTTGCTGTTCACAACGAAGCACCACGACGGCTTCTGCATGTGGGACACCCATACGACCGATTACCGCATTACCGGAAAGGATTGCCCGTTCCACACTCATAAATATGCCGATATTTGCAGAAATTTATTCGACGCGTTCAGAGATAAGGGGTTGGCCGTTGCCGCCTACTTCTCGAAAGCGGACTGGCACACGCCCTATTACTGGGCTCCGGGCATGGAACGCGGGCGGAACATGTGGCGGGGACCGTCCTACGACCCGAAAGAGTATCCGTGGCTGTGGGAGAAGTTCGTGCAATTCACTCACGATCAAATCATGGAATTGATGACCCGGTACGGCCGGATCGACGTGCTTTGGCTGGATGCCGGGTGGGTTCGGGCCGGGCGGAGAGGGCAGGACATCAGGCTCGGCGAAGTTGTCGGGAAGGCGCGCCGGCTTCAGCCGTGGCTGCTTTCCGCGGACCGTACGGTCGGAGGTCCTTATGAGAATATCGTGACGCCTGAGCAGACGATTCCGGAAGGACCGATGAACATTCCTTGGGAAAGCTGCATCACGATGGGCACCTCCTTCTCCTTCCGCTACGAAGATAAATATAAAACAGCCAGGCAGCTCGTTCACATCCTGCTCGAAGTCGTCGCCAAGGGTGGAAATTTGGCGCTCAACGTCGGGCCTCAGCCGGACGGCCGACTTCCGGAAGGGGCGATTCAAAGAATGAAAGAGCTCGGCGCTTGGTTGAAAGTGTACGGCGAAGGGGTGTACGGTACAAGGATTTGCGCGCCGTATTTCACGGGCGAGTGGGCGTTCACACGTAAAGAAAATACCGTGTACGCATTCCGGCTTTATAAAAATTCCGACAAACCTGTCGAATCCGACATCACCATCCCATACGCAGGCAAGGTCGGGCGAGTCGAACAAGTGGGAACGAACCGTGTCTTGGAATTCCGAGGAACCGATGAAGGAATCGGCATTCAACTTCCGGCATCCGAAGCATCGGGGCAAACGCCGATCGCCCATGTATTCAGGATGACAATCGAATAATGATGAGATGCGAAAATCCTTGGGCGTTCCGAAAGCGTCCAAGGATTTTTGTTAAGCGGGCGAAATCGTATACGGATTTTCTTGACGGCTGATTTGCCCTGCAACAACAGGGATTCTCCTTATCAGATGGCGTTTGGGAATTTTGTTATATGCGTGAAAATTGCAAATTGTATTCATGGAATAAATCGCGTTAGAATCGTCCCAAGCGATAAGGCAAGCCCGATTGTCAAAGCCGGGGGAAGAGGAGTGGAAAAATGATAACCAACACAGAGAAATTGCATTCCGGGTTGAACAACCAAAAAGAAACGAGTCAACCCAAAAAAAGAATGCATCCCGCCGTCAAGAGCTTGAGGAATCATTGGGAACTGTATTTATTGATTTTGCCGCCGGTGCTGTACCTTCTAATTTTCAAATATATCCCCATGGGCGGCGTAACCATTGCGTTTAAAAATTTTAACGTCGTGCAAGGGATATGGGGAAGCCCGTGGGTCGGCTTCAAGCATTTCGAGGCGTTTTTCGCGTCGCCGAACTTCATGCTGCTTATGAAAAACACGATCGGAATCAGCTTCTATTCCTTGCTCGCAGGCTTCCCGGTCCCGATCCTGCTCGCGCTCGCGCTGAACGAGATCCGCACGGGATTTTTCAAAAAATCGGTTCAGATGGTGACCTACGCGCCGCACTTTATTTCTACCGTCGTTATGGTATCCATTATAATTCTGATGCTTTCGCCGCATGTCGGCGTGGTCGAACGCATTATGACGTTCTTCGGTCTGCCGTCGACGAACTTCATGGGGCTTCCGCAATATTTCAAATCGATCTATGTCTGGTCCGGCGTGTGGCAGGAAATGGGGTACGCGTCGATTATTTATATCGCGGCTTTGGCCAGCGTCGATCCCGCCTTGTACGAAGCGGCGCGCATTGACGGGGCGTCGCGGTTTAGGAAAATTATCCATATCGACATCCCGGCGCTTATACCGATCTCGACGATATTGCTTATTCTGAGCTTGGGCAACGTGATGGGTGTCGGCTTCGAAAAGATTTACCTGATGCAAAATCCGTTGAACGTAAGCGCCTCCGAAGTTATTTCGACGTATGTTTACAAGGTCGGTTTGCTCGGCGCGAATTTCAGCTTCTCGTCGGCGGTCGGACTGTTCAATTCCGTGATCAACCTGATTTTGCTGTTGATCGTGAACTACATTGCTCGCAAAATTTCGGAAACGAGTTTATGGTGATGATTGCCAAATCTGCTTCAACGGAGGTCGCTCATGTTCAATAAAAACCGCATCAAAGAGCCGTTGGGTGATCGCCTGCTGCTCATAGTCCTCTATATTTTCTTGACGGCGTTGATGTTTACCGTTTTGTATCCGCTGGTGTATATCTTGAGTTCGTCGCTGAGCTCCCCGAGAGCGGTCGTATCCGGTCAAGTCTGGCTGTTTCCCGTCGAATTTTCGGTCAAGGCTTACGAATCGATATTCAAAAGCAAGCAGCTGATGACGGGGTACATGAACTCGATCATCTACACCGTAGTCGGAACGTTCATCAACGTCGCGCTGACGGTCATGATCGCTTACCCGCTGGCGACAAAAACATTTTACGGACGCAAGTTTTTCATTACACTCATGCTGATCACCATGTTTTTTAGCGGCGGTCTCATCCCGACCTATCTGTTGGTCAAGGAACTTCATATGCTGGACACCCGTTGGGCGCTATGGCTGCCCGGAGCCTATTCGGTATTTCAAGTGATCGTCGCGAGAACGTTTTTCCAGACGTCCATCCCGTCCGAGCTGCAGGAAGCGGCTCAAATCGACGGCTGCAGAGACATCCGGTATTTGCTCAGCATAGCGCTGCCGCTGTCCAAGCCGATACTCGCGGTAATGACGCTAATGTACGCGGTCGGACATTGGAACGCTTATTTCGACGCTTTAATCTATTTGCGGTCGGAGCACTTGTTCCCGCTGCAATATGTGCTTCGCAACATCCTAATTCTCAACTCTACCGACCCGACGATGTTGGCGGAAACGGCAACGAAGCTTCGGGATCAAGGCTTCGAGCAGGTGCTTAAATATGCTTTGATTGTGGCCGCCTGTGTTCCGGTGCTTGTCATGTATCCTTTTGTGCAGAAACATTTTGTGAAAGGCGTCATGATCGGTTCCTTGAAGGGTTAGCATATATCCCCGCTTCGGAAAGCCTTGGAAGGAGGTGGAAGGTCAATTCGGCTTCCGTAAAGGGTTTGGATATAGTAGTGTATTTAATGGACATCTATCAAAAAGGAGGAGTCTTTCTTGAAAAAGTCGGTCATCATGATTTTGGCTTTGCTGTTGATGTTGTCCTCCGTGCTCGCTGCCTGCGGCACGAACCAAGGTGCGGGAGGAACGGAAGGAACAAGCGATACGGGTAATACGGGTAATTCGGAAGCGACAGAACAGGAAGCTCCTGCAGGACCCGTACAAATGACGTTCTTCGCTCCGCAAGGCAAAGCACCTATGGAAGAGAACGAGTATACGAAGCTTGTAGAAGAGAAATTCAACGTAAAACTCAAGTGGGATTTGGCCCCCGCGGACGCATTGAAGGACCGCAGACAGCTGCTGCTTGCAAGCGGCGACTATCCGGAAGTGTTTCTTGAAGGCGGTTTCACCAGAACGGACCTGCTGACGTACAGCAAGCAAGGCGTTCTGATTCCGCTGAACGACTTGATTGACCAGCATGCGCCGAATCTTAAGGCGTTGATGGAGAAGAAGCCGTATTTGAAAGACGCCATGACGGCACCGGACGGCAATATTTACGGCCTTCCGCGCGTCAATGAATGTTACCATTGCACATATTCGCAGAAGTATTGGATGAACAAAGAATGGCTCGACAAGGTCGGTTTGAATGTACCGACGACTACAGACGAATTGTATGAAGTGTTGAAAGCCTTCAAAACGAAAGATCCGAACGGCAACGGCAAAGCCGACGAAATTCCGCTGACCGGCGCGCCGAATAAATCGGTATGGAACGGCAACATCGACGCCTACATTATGAACGCGTTCATATACAACGACAACACAAATTATTTGTTGTTGAAGGACGGCAAGGTCGATTTTGCGGCCAACAAGCCGGAGTGGAGAGAAGGCATCCGCTTCATGAACAAGCTTTACAAAGAAGGCTTGATCGACGAGGCGGCGTTCACGCAAAACGATCAGGCGGTCGGCCAGCTCGGCAACCGCGAAGGCGACGAAATCGTCGGCTCCATAACGACTGCGCTGCTCAGCTATCTCGTCAATGTTTGGGAAGACGAGAAAACCCGCCACAAGCATTGGGTGATCGTTCCGCCGGTCAAAGGGCCGAACGGCGTTCAACTGGCGGGCATGAGCCAAGGTTTCAGCACATTCCCGTTCGTAATCACCAACAAAGCGACGGAAGAGCAGCAAATCGCCGCGATCAAAATTGCGGACTATGCATTTAGCGAAGAAGGCGCTTTGTACAGCGAATATGGGGTAAACGAGGGCGTAGGTTGGAGCAAAGCGCAGCCGGGCGATTTGAACATCTGGGGCGAGCAGGCGAAGTACAGCTTTGAAAAATTGAAAGCGCAAGATGAGAACACTGTAAGAAACGACAGCTGGTCGCTGCTCGGTCCGAAAGACATGACGAAGGAATTCCGCGATTCTTTCGCCTCGGCGCAGGATCCGTTGAGCTCGAAAGGCTACGAAACGCGCCTCGCGTTGGCGACGAAAGAATACGAGCCGTTCGCTCCGAAAGAGGTTTATCCGTCGAGCGCGTGGATCAGCGCCGAAGATACCGAAACGGCGGCTCAGCTGACGCCTGCAATCGTAGATTACGTTCAATCGAATATGGCGCAATTTATCCTCGGCACGAAAGATATCGAGAAGGACTGGGATGCTTATGTTAAAGGGTTCGACGGTTTGAACCTGCAGACGTACATCGATATTTATCAGCGCGCCATTGAAAAGAAATAAAGTCTGCGCAAGCCGTCTAAAGGCTAACTTAGAGTAAAGGCGGAAGTAAACCTGGAGTGTCATCTTCAGGTTTTCTTCCTCTTTTTTCTTAATTTTTCAATATTTTTACATAGAAAACTAGGCCCCATGAGCCTGCAAATTTCAAAAATTAACGTTATAATTAGATAAACTGTCCTAAAAATATAAGAGAAAATATAAGAGATAATATAAGGATGATCTAAGGGGAAGTGGGAAAACCGCACCGGCTTGATAAATAATATGAAGGTGGGGGATCCTGATAATGAACAAAACTTGGTTCCGGCGTTTGTTAATATCGTATCTGCCCGTATTCATTATCGTGACTACGATACTATTTATTCTCTTTTTCCAAGCTTTTAACGAGAAAAACCGAAAACAGGCATTGCAAGCGAATCAGTTTTTAGCCTCCCAGGTATTGCAGTACCTGGATAATTCGCTGCGTGCCATCGATTATAAAGTGCTCCGTGAAATATTGACGAATCAGAAACTTAAGGGGTATTTTGAAAAATCCGGAAATAGCGACGTATATGCCGTCATCCAAGCGGTTCAAGTCATGGACGACCTTAAGCTGGATTTCCCTTTGATTCATTCCATTTATTATGTCAAGTTTAAAGATGACACGGTATTGAGCAACGGGAAGTCGGTTCCGATCGGCGAATTTCCGGATGCCGCTTTTATACAACAAAGCCGAAGCCAAACCGGGCATAAATGGACGGGTGCAAGGGAGTTCAAGTCGTTCGATTCGCAAGCGGCGGAGCGGGTAGTAACGTTGGTGCGCGGCGTTTCGAACTATGAAGACGGCATGGTGGTCGTCAATGTTGATATAAATTCGGATATAAATTCGCTGCGGGGATCGATCAGCCGGATGTTTGATCCGCATATCACTTTCGTGAACGTTGTGGACAATTCCGGCCATGATCTGCTGGTTTCGAAGACTTCCGGCGGGGCGCCGCAAGTCCGCGGCGATTCGACCGAAGTGTTCTCCGAATTATCCTCCGGCTATACCGGGTGGAAGGTTCAAACGGGTATGCGCAACGTATTTATCAGACTTGCGCTTGAATTATATAACGTCTGGTTTGCTTTCGCGGTGGCGGTCGTGCTGATCGGAGGCATGTGGGTGCTCTACGTGACGCGGCGAAATTATAAGCCGATTCAACAGATTGTGGCGTTGATCGATTCTTTCGCTTTCACGAAAAACTCCGGCATCGGGCATTCCGGCAAAAATGAGTTCAATATCATTCAAACGACGCTTGAAAGCATGATTGAGCAAACGAAACAGTATCAGCGGCAGTATGCAGATAACCTTATTTTGCAAAAGAAATATTTTTTTCAGGAGCTGCTTGAAGGTGTGCGCCGCATGGAAGAAGACGAGTGGAAGTCCGAGTTGGGCAAGCTGAACCTTCCGGCAGGCGGCAAGCGTTGGTCGGTGCTGATTATGGAAATCGACGGTTACCGCCGGTTTACGGAAGAGTATAACCGGCAGGACCAATCGTTAATGAAGTTCGTCTTGTCCAGCGTTCTTCAGGAAACCGCTCAGCAGGAAGGATTGTACGCTTGGACGGAATGGATTTCGGACCGCCGGCTTTCCTGCATGCTGTGGCTTCCGGATTCCGCGCAGGAGGAAGAAATCGCCGACAAAGTGTTGTCCGGTTATCGCGAATGGATACAGAACAATGTCCGGTTTACGGTGACCATCGGAATCGGAGGCGCCGCAACGGACTTGCAAGGGTTAAGAGCTTCCCGCCAAGGTGCCGCCCACGCGCTTCAGTATAAAGCGGTACTAGGCACGAGTAGAATCATAAGACGCAAAGAAGTTCCGGATGCGATGCATGACGTTTACGAGCAGTTGAAAACGATTTCCATGCTTGTGCAATCGATGCGTCTGTCCGAAGAAGAGTGGAAGAAGCATTTTGAACGGTTGTTCGATCAAATCGCGGAATCGCTGCTGTCCCGGCAAGAAATCGTAAATATGTTACAGTTCATGATTCAGCATTTCGAGCGAGAGTTTGCGGAATTGTCGAGAGAATACCAGGAGATCTGGTCACAGTCGCTCCACCGGCTGCTTCAGAGGTTGGAGGAATGGGAGACATTGGAGGAGCTCGAGCAGCGGTGTTTGGTTACGTTCCAAGAGCTTGCGGAGCAAATGCAAGCGATCCGCAATGCGAAAGGTCACCGTGCGCTTATTTTGCAAATCCGCAAATATATTGAAGAAAACTATGCCAATCCGGAGCTGTCGCTGAATTATTTAAGCGATTTGTTTGAAATTAACGGCAAATATTTGAGCAAGCTGTTCAAGGATGAATTCGGCGAAAACTTCTTGGACTTCTTGATCGGGCACCGGATCATGAACGCCAAGCGGCTGATGCTGGAGACCGACAAGCCGATTCAAGAGATAAGCGAGGAAATAGGGTATACGAACTATATATCTTTCAATCGTGCGTTCAAGAACGTTGTAGGCCTCTCTCCAAGCGATTTCAGGAAGAAAGTGTCCGACTCCGATGTAAATATGCAGACGGCAGCACCACACCCGTAATCATGGGACGGTGCTGCTTCTTTGTTTAAGCGGAATCTCTCGGAATCAACTCGGCGGCAAGCTGTACTCTTTCTATCGGCGTGCCGGGAAAATGCATTCGGCGTTGAAGCGATTCGATGGCGCGCTGACCCAATTCTTCTTTGCACAGATTGACCGTCGTCAACCGGGGCGACGCCATTGCGGCGGCCTCCACGTTATCGATGCCCGCTACGCGGCAATGTCCCGGAACGGACAATTCCATCCGCTGCAGCTGTTTCATCCAGCGGATCGCGATATCGTCGTTGGCTGCGATCCATGCATCCGGACGCTCGTCCGGAGCGATGCGGGAGAGCCGGTTCGCCGCCGGTTCCTCCCACTTACCCTCTTCATATGGGAGCTCCCACTCCAGCAGTTCGGCCTCTTTGCCGCCGTATCGTTCCATCGCCAAGCGGACGCCAATCCGCCGTTCGGCGAAGCTCGCGGAGCGTCCGTCGTCTCCGAGAAACGCGATTCGCCGGCACTTGCGGGCCAGCATATGCCGCGTGACGGCGATCCCGGCATCGATATTGGCGTGATTCACCGTGTCGCAGACGAGCAGAGGTTCGTTGTGATCGACAAGCACAAGAGGCTTGCCTGTCCGCGCCATCATCTGCAAAGCAGGGTAAGGAAACGCGCCCATCACGGCGATTCCGACGCAGCTGCTCCAGTCCAGATGAGGCGCGATCGCCGCTTGAGGGGAAGGTGCGTCGGGAGGAAACGATAACGCCGGCGACACGATGACGTGATGCCATCCCCGTTCGCTGCAGCCGTAAACGAGCCCCTCCAACACCCGCTGCCAATAGTACGGATCGCCGCGGTTCGATTGATTGATGCAGATCATAACAAAAGACGACTCCCGGTCGGCGGACGCCTTCGCTTTAGCGGCATCGTGCCGGGGCAGCTGGTACCCTAGCGTGCGGGCCAGCTCCGTCACGCGTTCGCGGGTCGCTTCGCTGACGCCGGATTTGCCGCTGAGCGCCCGGGAAACGGCGTATTTGGACAATCCCAACTGGTCGGCAATCATTTGGATCGAAATTTTTCGGGGCATAGTACATCTCCTACCTGTACGGATAATAACAAACATAACGAAATTAATTGTGCGTGTATTTGTTGGAGTTGTCAAATATGAACGGCCTAATCCTGCTTGGAACGGGGGCGTTGCCGACTCTCTTTCAATCTGTACCGGTACAGATAAGCATTTTATGCAAAAAACACGTTGATATTTATAAAAAAATGTTGCCGGAGACAGATACAGATTTGATAAAAACATAAAAAATACGTTAAATTACACGTAATTTTTCTCATCTGTACCGGTACAGATCCTAAGGGCACGGAGCTTGATAATATTGGCATGCCCGAAACTTTTGTTGATTCGTGATTTTTATTGACGGTATGAAGCGGAGTAGGTAGACTGGAGTTAGATAATGTTATTTTATATTTGCATAACAAAAATAACAAAACAATAGGAGAATGCGGGAATGAAATATAAAGACGCTTCGCTGTCGATCAAAGAACGCGTTCGGGACTTGCTCGCACGGATGACCCTGGAGGAGAAAATCGGCCAATTGATTCAACCGATGGGATGGAAGACGTATAGCAAGGAGAACGACGGCACCGTATCGATCGCCGAACAATTTAAACACGATATATCGCAGGGAGGCGTGGGCTCTTTATACGGTGTTCTTCGCGCCGATCCGTGGACCGAGGTGACGCTGGAAACCGGGCTGTCGCCAAAGGAAGGCGCGGCGGCAACGAACGCAATCCAACGTTATGCGATTGAGAATTCGCGGCTCGGCATTCCGGTGCTGTTCGGCGAGGAATGCTCGCACGGACACATGGCGATCGGGGCGACGGTCTTCCCGGTTCCGCTGACGGTCGGGAGCACGTGGAACACGGAGCTGTACCGGGACATGTGCCGCGCCATTGCGCTCGAGACCCGCAGCCAAGGCGGCGCCGCCACCTATTCCCCCGTGCTCGATGTAGTTCGCGATCCGAGATGGGGGAGAACCGAGGAAACATTTGGCGAGGACCCTTATTTGATCGCGGAGATGGCGGTTGCGGCGGTAAAGGGGCTGCAGGGAGAACGATTGGACGGCGAAAGCGCAATCGCCGCTACGCTGAAGCACTTCGCCGCTTACGGCAGCTCCGAGGGCGGGCGCAATGCCGCTCCCGTCCATATGGGACTGCGAGAGCTGCATGAGACGGACTTGATGCCGTTCAAGAAGGCTGTGGAAGCGGGAGCTTGTTCGGTGATGACGGCTTACAACGAAATCGACGGCGTACCCTGCACCTCCAGCTCATATTTGCTGAATGACGTGCTTCGCGAACAGTGGGGGTTCGACGGCTTTGTCATTACGGATTTCGGCGCAATCAATATGCTTGTTCACGGGCACAATACGGCGGAGAACGGCGAGCAAGCGGTCGCCCAATCGCTCAAAGCGGGAGTGGACCTGGAAATGTCGGGCCACATGTACGGCAAATATCTGAAATCGGCGCTGCAGCAGGGACTTATTTCCGAAGCTGATTTGGATACCGCCGTCGGGCGGATGCTTGAAATCAAGTTCCGGCTCGGCTTGTTCGAACGGCCGTATGTGGATCCGGACTTCGCGGAGAAAGTCATCGGCTGCGCCGAGCATATCGAGTTGGCCAGAAGAGTGGCGCAGGAAGGCGTCATTTTGTTGAAAAACGAATCAGGTACGCTTCCGTTGAAGAAGGAGATCGGAACGGTAGCGGTCATCGGTCCTAATGCCAACCATACCTACAATCAGTTGGGCGATTACACGTCCCCGCAGCCGAGAGGGCAGATCGTGACCGTCTTGGACGGCGTCCGCCGCAAGCTCGGACCCGAACAGGTGCTGTACGCGCCGGGCTGCAGAATTAAGGGCGATTCGAAAGAAGGATTCGAGCATGCGGTCGCTTGCGCGCATAAGGCGGATGCGATCGTCATGGTGATCGGAGGCTCGAGCGCCCGCGATTTCGGAGAAGGAACGATCGACCTGAAAACCGGCGCCTCCGTCGTGACGGACGATCCGTGGAACGATATGGAGTGCGGCGAAGGAATCGACCGCTCGACGCTCGGCCTCATGGGCATGCAGCTCGATCTGGTGCAGGAAATTCATAAGCTCGGCAAACCGGTGATCGTCGTATACATTAACGGCCGGCCGATTTCTGAGCCTTGGATCGATGAGCATGCGCACGCGATTTTGGAAGCATGGTATCCGGGACAGGAAGGCGGGAATGCGATCGCCGACATTTTGTTCGGCGATGTGAATCCTTCCGGCCGGCTTACGATATCGATTCCGAAGCATGTCGGACAGCTGCCTGTTTACTATAATGCCAAGAGAACCCGCGGGAAGCGGTACTTGGAGACGGACTTGGATCCGCAATATCCGTTCGGTTTCGGACTCAGTTATACCGAATTCAAATACGACAATCTGAAGGTCGTTCCGGAGCAAATAGACCCGGAAGGCGAAGCCGAGGTTCGCATTGACGTGACGAATGCCGGCCCGGTTGCCGGCGATGAAGTCGTACAGCTGTATATCTCGGATTTGGCCGCATCGGTGACTCTGCCGGAGAGAGCGTTGAAGGGCTTCCGCAAAGTGCGGCTTCAGCCGGGAGAGACGAAGACGGTAACGTTTAACGTGAACAAAGAGCATCTGCAGCTTATTTCGGCCCGATTGCAGCCGGTCGTCGAAGAGGGAGCGTTCAGCATCATGGTCGGGCGCAATTCGAAGGATGTTATCACGAGCAGCTTGCATGTACGAAAATGAGGCAACCGAAGGTTGTCCGCGATAAGAATATATTGCAGCAAAGAGGCAACCGAAGGTTGTCCGCGATAACAATTTAACGTAGCAAGGAGTGTTGAAATGATTCGCGTCAGCCGGTTTATCAAGGATTTATCCGCGAAGCAATGGTTGGAAACGATAGAGCTTCCCGAATGGCACATGCGGAAGGGCCGCTATATTCTCCCCGGTCAATACGAATATGAGACGGAGACCGCAGCGGTACAAAGCGTCAATCCGCTCCACAGCAAGCATGGGACGACCTATTTTCTCAGCAACACCGTCGATATTCCGTCTTCATGGCATGCCGATCCGGTCGGTCTCATATTTGAAGCCGGCGGAGAAGGACTGTTGAAGGTAAACGGCGTTGCGTACCACGGCTTGGACCGCAATCATCAGTTTGTTCCCCTGGCGCTTGATCGGGTCGGCAGCAGTCCGCTGCTCGAGATCGAGCTGTACGATCCGATTCCGGAGCCGCACGATCCGTTGAACAAGCAAGCCGTGATCCAGCCGCCGATCGGCGGTATCCGGGCGGCGCTGGCCCGTGTGAACGAGCCGCTGCAAAGTCTGCTTTATACGGTGACGGTGATATCCGAAGCGGTTCGTCTGCTGCCGGAGCAGGATTTGAGGCGGTTGCGGCTAAGTGAAGCGCTGCACCGCGCAATGGATACGATGTACGACCAGCCTGACAGCCGTTGGACGGATGCGGAATGGATCGCTTCTTTGGAACAGTCGATCGTCTCCAAGGTGAAGGAGAACACGAATGAACAGCCCGACGGCATTATGCACATGGTCGGCCAGTCCCATATCGATGTCGCTTGGTTATGGCCCGTCCGGGAAACCGTGCGGAAGGTGAGCCGCACGTTCTCCACCGTCTGCGCGTTGATGGACGAATATCCGGACTTCCGGTATTCGCAGAGCCAGCCGCTGTTATATGCGTTCGCGAAAGAGCATTATCCTCAATTGTACGAAAAGATGAAGGCACGCATCGCCGAAGGCCGGTGGGAGCTGGTAGGCGGCATGTGGGTGGAGCCCGATCTGAACATTCCAAGCGGCGAATCGCTTGTCCGGCAAATCTTATACGGTCAGCGCTTCTACAAGCAAGAATTCGGGAAAACATCGTCGATCGAGTGGCTTCCCGACACGTTCGGCTATTGCGCATCGCTGCCGCAATTATTGAAGCAAGCTGGCGTCGAGTATTTCATGACGACGAAGCTTAATTGGAACGACACGAATCCGTTCCCGTACGATTTGTTCGAATGGGTCGGAATAGACGGAACGTCGATCACTTCGTACTTGAACCACGGGGTGAATGAGCATACGAGGCCCAAAGACGTCCATGAGCATTGGGAGTCGTTCCGGCAGAAAGACCGGCACGACGAGCAGATGCTGCTGTACGGGCACGGAGACGGCGGCGGGGGAGTTACCCGCGAGATGGTCGAATTTGTTCTTCGTTCCGCCGCTCTTCCGGGACTTCCTGCAAGCCGGTTCGGCACCGCCGCCGATTTCTTCGGGGAAATCGGCCGGCGCGCTCCCGCGCTTCCGAAATGGCACGGCGATCTGTATTTGGAGCTTCACCGCGGTACGTACACCACTCATGCGAGGAATAAACGGAGCAACCGGAAGGCGGAAGTGCTTTACCGGGAGGCGGAAATTTGGGACCGGATGGCATTCCCTGCGGAAACCTCCGGCGCAAACAACGGACTGCATGAAGGCTGGAAGCTGATTTTGCTGAACCAGTTCCACGACATTATCCCGGGCACATCGATTCCGGAAGTGTACGAAACGTCTTCCAAGGAGTATACGGAAGTGTTCGCGCTGGGCGAAGCTTCATTGACGGCCTCGCTGCGGGCTTTGACCGAGTCGGTCGACACCGCCGGAGAAGGCAAGCCTTATGTGATTTTCAACAGTCTCGGATGGGAGAGAAACGAAACGGTTTGCATCGAGAAGAATGCGGAACTGCTCGGATTAGCCGCCTACGATTCGCAGGGCAACCGCTTGGAAGCCGATGTGCTCCGCAGCGGAGACGACCCGGGCAGGTACTCGATGTCCGTCGCCGTTCCGGCGATTCCCGCATTCGGATATAAGACGATATGGCTGCGCCCGGCTCCGGATACGGCTTCACCGAACGCACCGGGCGCGTCGGACGAAGCGTTCCCTTCCGTATGGGAGTCGCAGTATTACACGCTCGAATTCAACGGCAACGGGGAAATCGTGCGCTGGTACGACAAAACCGAACGTCGCGACTGGATTCTTCCTGGCGGGAAAGCCAATGAGTTTCAATTTTTCCATGACAAGCCGACCTATTGGGATGCATGGGATATCGATCCTCGCTTTGAGGAACAGCGAGCGGGAGAAGCGCGGCTGCTTTCCAAGGAAGTCATACAACAGGGTTCGGCGCGCGACGTGCTTCGGTTCCGTTGGAGCGTTAACGAATCCGAAATTTCTCAAGACATCATCTTTTACAAACACAACCGCCGGGTTGACTTTAAAACGAAGGTTCGTTGGTCGGAGAGTCACAAATTGCTCAAAGTCGCTTTCCCGGTCGATATTGTCGCCAACAAGGCGACTTATGAAATTCCATTCGGCGCGTTGGAACGGCCGACCCACCGTAATACGAGCTGGGAGCGGGCGCAGTTCGAAGTGTGCGGCCACCGATGGGCCGACGTTTCGGAAGGCGGAGGCGGCGTCAGCTTATTAAACGATTGCAAGTACGGCTACGACATTAAGGAAGGCGCCATCCGCCTGTCCTTGCTGCGCGCGCCGAAATGGCCCGATCGTTCCGCCGATCTAGGGGAGCACGAATTCACATATTCGCTGTATCCGCATGCGCAGGATTGGCGGAGCGCGCAAGTCGTTCGCCGCGCAATGGAATTGAACCATCCGGCGTTGGCGGTTGCCGCCGAACCTCATTCCGGAAAGCTTCCGGCGGAATATTCATGGATTGGACTGCAAAGCGATCACGTCGTCTTGGACTCGGTGAAACGCTCGGAAGACGGAAGCGCGACGATACTGCGGTTCTACGAATCGTCGGGAGGCAGGCAAACCGTTACGGTGCAATGGCCCGAAACGAATGTCAAAGCGTTCGCCGCCAATCTGTTGGAAGAACAAGCCGGGGAAATCGACGTCCGAAACGGATCGTTCGAACTTTCGTTCAAGCCGTTTGAAATCAAGACGGTCAAACTCGTTAAATAAGGCGCAAGCGGGAGGGAAATGTACAATGGAACAACATAAGCTGCCTACTGTGACGATTCCGAAGATGGAGCTTCCGCAAGCCGTCAAGCAAGTGTTGGAGCAAGCGGAGCAAAAGCTGGCGCACCGTCCTAAACTGTTGCAGCAATTTCGCAATTGTTTCCCGAATACGCTGGAAACGACAACGAAGCTGATGGATGACGGCACGACTTTTGTAATTACGGGAGATATACCGGCTATGTGGCTGCGGGATTCGGTCGAGCAGGTGATTCATTACGTACAGTTCGCCAAGAGCGATGCGGACCTGCAGCGGATCATCTCCGGTTTGATCAAACGCCACCTGATGTATATAAGCATCGACCCTTATGCCAACGCGTTTAACGAAACGGCCAACGATTGGCATTGGGACGCGAACGATGAAACGTTGATGTCCCCGTGGGTATGGGAGCGGAAATTCGAGCTCGATTCGGTCTGTTTCACAATGCGGTTGGCCTACATGTATTGGAAAGAAACCGGCTTGACGGATATTTTCAACGAGCAGTTTAAGCAGGTCATGCATACGATAGCCGGCGTATGGAAGACGGAGCAGCGTCATCACGACAAATCGGAATACCGGTTCATGCGTCATAACTGTCCCGCTATCGATACTCTGCGCAATGAAGGTTACGGGATGCCGGTCAACATTACGGGCATGATTTGGTCAGGCTTTCGCCCGAGCGACGATGCGTGCGAATTTCACTACAATATCCCGTCAAACATGTTTGCCGCCGTATCGCTCTCGCAAATGCGGGAGATCGCCAAACGGATATACCGCGACGAGGAGTTTGACAGGGAACTCGAACGGCTGGAGCAGGAGGTTCGATACGGCATTCAACTCTATGGGGTATACAATCATCCGAAATACGGGAAAATTTTCGCTTATGAAACGGACGGTTTCGGCAATTACTGCCTGATGGACGACGCCGGTACCCCGAGCTTGCTGTCGATTCCGTATATCGGATACACGGACGCCAACGATGAAATCTATCAAAATACGCGCCGATTTATATTAAGCAATGATAATCCGTTCTACTTTGAAGGAACGGCCGCCAGAGGAATAGGCAGCCCGCATACGCCGCCGCAATATATTTGGCCGATGGCGTTGTCTATGCAAGGGCTGACCGCATCGAGCGATGAAGAAATGCTGCAGATGATCGATATGCTGGAATCGACCGATGCCGGCACCGGATTTATGCATGAAGGCTTCCATGCGGACGATCCGAACCGGTTCACGCGTCCTTGGTTTGCATGGTCTAACAGTCTGTTCTCGCAATTGGTTTATCGTGCCATGGAGCGAGGCGTTTTGTAACAAAAAATGTTGTAAGAAAAGGCGGGAGACTATGAAAATCGGATTAAGCACGTACAGTTTGTTGAAAGCTTTGAAAGCCGGTACGATGTCCGTGCTGGACATTCCGCGGTGGATCAAGGACAACGGCGGGGAGCATATGGAGCTTGTGCCGTACGGATACACGGTTGTCGATAATCCGGAGCTCGCGGACGCAATTCGCGACAAAGCGGCCGAAGCGGGTATCGAGTTGTCGAACTACAGCATGCCCGCCAACTTTGTCCAGGATACAGAAGAAGCGTTCGATGCGGAAGTGGAGCGGGTGAAGCAGCACGTCGATATTGCGCATCGGATGGGGATTCGGTTTCTGCGCCACGATGTGACGGCTTTCACGCTGCCTCCGGAAAAGACGACACTGGACTACTTTGAAACGAGTCTCCCGCTCATTGTGGAAGGCAGCCGGAGAATCGCGGATTACGCGGCGCAGTACGGCATTACGACGAGCATTGAAAATCACGGCTTTTGCGTGCAATTGAGCGACCGGGTTCAAAGAGTTCTTAGGGAAGTGAACCGCGGCAATTTTAAGACAACGCTCGACGTCGGGAATTTTTTATGCGTCGACGAGCAGCCTCTTATCGGTGTAATGAACAATTTGCCGTACGCTTCCGTCGTACACTTCAAGGACTTTTATATTCGGCCTTATTACAACAAGCCGACAGGCGGCGAATGGTTTACGACGACGCACGGGAACTATTTGCGGGGAGCCATCGTCGGCCACGGGGATATCGAGATCGTCGAGATCGTGAAGCTTGTCAAGCAATCCGGCTTCGACGGCTATATTACGGTCGAGTTTGAAGGAATGGAAGATTGCAGGGAAGGCTCGAAGATCGGGATGGAAAATGTCCGGCGCATGTGGGAGGAGAGTTAAGTTGCCGCATCCGGAGCTTAGTAATCCGGTCTTAGAGATCATAGCGACAAGCGTCGCCGACGCGAAAGCGGCGGAAGCGGGAGGAGCCGACCGGATCGAATTGGTGAGCGCGATGGCGGAAGGGGGACTCACGCCGAGCTATGCAATGATCGAACAGGTCGTTGCAAGCGTGAGCATTCCCGTATATGTCATGATCCGGCCCCATAGCCGCAGCTTCCGCTACGATTCGGACGATGTGCGCGTTATGCTCGAAGATATTCGCGTCTGCCGGCAATTGGGAGCCGCAGGCATTGTCGCAGGCGGTTTGACCGATGACGGACATATCGACGAGCCCCGCCTGCGCGACTGGATTGAGGCGGCCGACGGCATGGGGGTTACGTTCCACCGCGCCTTCGACGAGAGCGCGAATTTACCGCTGGCGTTGGAGGCGATATCACGGTTTCCGCAGGTTCGCAGAATATTAACGTCCGGCGGCAAAAACAGCGCTCCGGAAGCCATTCCCGAGCTAAAGCGTCTTTCGGAGCTGAGCGCAACGACGCATGTCTCTATTATGGCCGGCGCCGGGTTGACGATTGAAAATCTGCGCGGCGTTGTAAAGCGATGCCGCATCCGCGAAGTACATATCGGTTCCGGCGTGCGGCATCGAAGCAGCTTCCAATTCCCGGCCGATCCGGAGCTGGTGGCGAAGGCGAAACAAGCGCTGATTGAAGCTGCCGGGCAAGTTTGAGGCGCGGGGAGACTAACAGCACATTTTTGGGGAGGGATGCGCCGCCATGGCTGAACGATTAGTGGAGGAATACAGGGGAGGCACGCTTGAAAACATCCATTACGGACATATTTGCGGCATCGACGATACCGGACAAGTGGTTTACAGCGCGGGCGATCCGCATTGGGTTTCATTCATGCGTTCGGCCGCGAAGCCGTTTCAAGCGGTCCCGGCTTTCGTGCACGGTATCGGGGATGCATACGGATTAACGGACCGGGAGCTGACGCTGCTCACCGCATCCCACCGCGCCGAGCCGTATCATGTCGAAGCGCTCGAGTCGATGTCGCGTAAAATCGGCATCGGCGAAGAGTGTTTGGTTTGCGCGCAAACGTACCCGTTCAGCATGTCTGCCCGCGACGAGCTTGTGCTCGGCGGAAAACCGCGGCGGCGCATATATCACAATTGCTCGGGCAAGCATCTCGGCGTTCTCGCTTTATGCAAAGCATTGGGCTACGGCATCGAAGGATATGATCAGCCTTCGCACCCCGCTCAAAGTCAAATATTAAAGACGGTCTCCCTCTTCTCCGGCTGCAAGGAGGAAGAAATACAGCTCGGCACGGACGGGTGCGGGTTTCCCGTGTTCGCATTGCCGTTAAACCGGATCGCGGCCATGTTCTTGAAGCTGGCTTGCCCGGATTTGATTGAGGATCCGGCGGTAAGAAAGGCGGCGGAGCATATTTCGCGCATCATGAACGAATATCACGACATGGTGTCCGCTCCTTGGTTTATCTGTTCGAATCTGTTGAAGGATCCGAATATCGCCGCCAAGGGGGGAGCCAAAGGCATTTACGGCTTCGCGCTGCGCAAGGAGCGGCTGTCTTTTGCATTGAAGGTGCTGGACGGTTCGGAAGACGAATGGCCTCTCATCATCGCGTCCATTCTTGAACAAATCGATTACGGCAATAAAGAGACGATCGACCGGATGTACTCCTTGACCCCGCGGGAGTTGAAGAACGACGCGGGCTTGGTTGTAGGAAGCAATAAGGCGGTGTTCCGTTTGACGGGGGCCTGATGTCATTTCTTTGAAAAAGTCTTGCATTAGACGGCGGCTTGGCCGACAATGTATGAATGAGGAATGACTGCACAGGAGGAATATGACATGCGGATCGGGGCAATAGAAGCGGGCGGAACGAAATTCGTCTGCGGAATCGGGAATGAACAAGGGAAGATTGAAGACAGGGTCAGTTTTCCGACGGAACAGCCGGAACAAACGTTGGGGAATGTGATCTCTTATTTCCGGGATAAACAAGTCGAAGCGATCGGAATCGGTTCGTTCGGTCCGATCAATATCGATCCTTCGAGTCCCGAGTACGGGTATGTCACGACGACCCCGAAGCCCGGTTGGTCGGGATATGATTTTCTCGGCACATTAAAGAATTCAATCGACGTGCCGTTCGGATGGGACACGGACGTGAACGCCGCAGCTTTGGGTGAAGCGACGTGGGGAGCTGCGAAAGGTTTGGACAGCTGCGTTTATTACACCATAGGAACAGGCGTCGGCGTCGGCGTTTACGCGGAAGGCAAGCTCGTTCACGGTCTAGTGCATCCTGAAGGCGGGCATATTTTGACAAGGCGCCACCCCGAAGATACGTTCGAAGGAGCATGTCCTTACCACGGCGACTGCTTGGAAGGCATGGCGGCGGGACCGGCGATCGAGAAGCGTTGGAAGATTAAAGGCAGCGACATTCCGAACGACCATCCCGCATGGGCGATAGAGGCCTTTTATATCGGACAGGCTCTGGCAGGAACCATTCTCTTGCTTTCGCCGAAAAAAATCATTTTAGGCGGAGGCGTCATGCACCAAGAGCAGTTGTTCCCGCTGATTCGGGCGGAGGTTCGGAAAAATTTGAACGGCTACGTCAGCCATCGCATGGTGACCGACAGCTTGGACGAATACATCGTCCCTCCCGGTCTTGGCGAAAACGCCGGTTTAAGCGGCGCACTGGCGCTTGGAATCGGAGCGCTGGGCAAGGGCGCTTAATAATAATTCGGTTTAAGGGCGATCTCACGCGGTGTTTCACCGCAGAGGCCGTCCTTTTTTTTGAATATTTGCAAAAATAGTGTACTATATATTGCATTTAATACGTCATATATGATACAAATTATATAAGAAAACGAGATGCGTTATGTGTTTTATGACGAAATATGATGTATTTTAATCATTAACGCAAAGGTAAGGTGAGGGAAATGGATAATCAAAAGTATGGGGTGCTTCTTGGAAGCATCATGTGCAAATCGTGCGGGGAATTGATCGATACTTTCGACGCCGAGAAGGTAATCATTTATTACAGTTCATGCAAAAACCAGAAATGCGGAAGCCAAGAGAACGAGACAGAAAAGCAACAAATTGCGGTCGGAGGAAGGTCCCTGTAAATAAATGACCGGTTGATAAGCGAATTAAGCGCCAAAGTTACCCCTAGAGAGCGAGATCGGATATTCGTTGATATGCAGCGGCAAAAATTGCCGCTGCATTCGTCGGATTGTGCCCAAACAGTGGTTGGACAGTTGTACAGCGGTAAAACTTGCCTCTAGAGAGTGATGAAATTTATTTTGTCAGTTGCAGAGGTAAAATTTACCGCAACACACGGGTCCATTCCGAGATTCATACGCTAAATGAAATAAGAGAACATGAAGGCATCCATATTACAGCACTTGCAGAGCGTTGCGGGGTAACTAAAGGTGCGGTTTCCCAAGTGCTTGAGCCAATGGTAGCCACGACTGTCACATTGTTTTTTTTATCAGATGCGTTTAGTACCTATACGCTTGACATCTTTAATTGATAATTTTATCGAAAGTACCGGTCGACATATCAAAGAATAACTCTGTCACACTTCCCTTATCATAACAGTGTGACAGAGTTATTCTTGTCATGGCCTCATTACTTGTTGAGGCAGTGCGCTCATAGGAGATATTTTCTTTTGTTTCACGATCTTTGAATTAGCACGCGCAATACCGACAATGTACTTTCCAAACGGCACTTTATTAAGCAAATAACTGATCAGCATGGCTCCGCTAACACATGATATGTATATCACCATTAGTGTAATCAGCGGGTTAACGTTGGCGGCATAAGGGGAATAGAGTTCTCGAAAACCTCGCATTAACACGCTGTGGGTCAAGTAGATGCCGAATGAATGGTCGGAAATCGTTGCGATAATATTCGGGATCGATTTCATTTTGTTTGAGATGAAAAATATGAAGAAAATTACGGATGGAACCAGGAACAAATAAGTTACGGCCTTTGACGTATTCACTTGCGGGATGTCCATCGCTTTTAACGCAATCATCGCCAATGTTATGACGACAGGGGCTGTGCAGACAAGCAACTGATGATTATTAAGAACTTGAATAAATTTTTCGTAGTATTTCCCGCAGTAGTATCCAAGAATAAAGTAAAATACCCATCCGATAAAGGGGACGATACTTGCGGTATACCATAAATAATTCGCAACGTTTTCGCCTAGAAATTCCATCGGGGGAACGAAGTTGAAAAATGCTAAATATGCGAAGTTTATTAAGAAGCAGACAGACATGGTGATTTTAAGCGGCAAATTTTTCAATTTGTGATGCAGAAAGTAAAAAAGGAGAATGAATTGAACGATGATGAGGATGAAATAACCGTTATAGTCAGCCATAAATATATTTCTTAGACTTTCGACGGCCAGATTCGCGAAAGTAAAGGGCAGCTCTTTTTCGTGAACCTTATAGATTGATCCTATGATTCCCATTGAAATATACGGCGGGATGAGGTACTTCAATCGTTTCATTAAAAAGTTTTTAGGCAGATCATCCGAATAATTTTTCGCTAATAGGAATATCGTGATGAATACAAAAATCGGAGTTCCAACATTAAAAAACAGCCTCATTGAATTCAGCAGCTTACTCAATATCCCGCTATCAATTTGTTGTTCATGAATCCAAAAGGTGAACAGCACGGCATGCACCATTGCTACCGACAAGCAACTTAAACTGCGTAATAAAAGAATCTCATACGACAACTTTTTCTCCATCAATAAACTCCTCTCCTTTAATCCGGTTTCTTTCCAAAGAATACGGCTTTGGTCGAAATCGAGTAAGGTTCCGAATACATCCCCAAAGTATCAGCATACCGTCATCACGTTCTCTATCACTCTACCACAATACGGATTTTAATGACTCTACTTAATGTACTAATACGAATCTACCAAGTAATTACAAAAAAAGGGTAAAATGTTTAGTTGTGGAATTCTTTGTTGCCGATCCGCATAGTTCTCCGTTATCAAGACATATTGGGGCCATTACCGGAAACAGCGCAAAGAGGAGGCATCCGCCTCAAACTAAAAAACAAAAATTATTCTATTCATAAACAAATTGCGTTCCTTAAACCGCTTTCCTCCCCGCTTTATAGTAAGGGTGCAAGTATTACTGCATGAAGGGGAGACATGACAGTGAAAATTAGAAAAGGCATTGCGCTTTCACTCGCGTTGACTTTCGCAGCCGGCTTGTTCGCGGGTTGTGCCGGCAATACCGGCAATACCGGCAATACCGGCAATACCGGTAATACCGGTAATACCGGTAATACCGCAGCCGAACCGGAAGCCGGGGAAGGGAAAGCTGCGGAAGGAAAGGTCATTGAACTGAAAATGTGGGGCGGCGTTCCGGCCGAAGCGGGCCCGCAAGCGGTTGTGGACGCGTGGAACGCGGAGCATCCCGACATTCAGGTGGAGTATGAACGTTTCGTCAACGACGACGCCGGCAACCTGAAGTTGGATACTGCGCTGGCCACCGGCCAAGGGGCGGATCTGTACGTCAACTATGCGCCGTTTCGTCTACAGAAGCGGATCGATTCCGGCATGGCTCTCGATCTGAGCGAGTTCACGGATTACAACATCGATGAAAAAATCGGACCGGATGCCGCCTTGTGGAAAGTGAACGGCAAATATTACGGAATGCCCACCACCAAAAGCGCATCCTTCGTCTGGCTGAACAAGGATATGCTGGATGCGGCGAACCTTCCGATTCCTCCTCTGGATTGGACCTGGGCGGATTTCCGGGAATACGCGAAAAAGCTGCAAAAAGACAACGTCTGGGGAATGGTGAGACACGAATCCTTCTTTATGACCCCGTTTAACGGCGCAATGGCAACGGTCGGGGTGACCAAAGCGGACGGGGCTTCCAATCTGGATCATCCGATTCTGAAGGAAGGCTTCCAACAATGGTACGACATGATGTTCGCCGACAAGACGACGCCGCCGTACGGCGAGCAAATCACGAGCAAAATGCCGGTGGACACGATATTCCTGAAAGGCGAAGCGGCGATGCTGGATGCCGGTGGATTCATCTTCCGGACTGCCAACAACTTGACCGAGTATCCCCGCGATTTCAAAATCGCTTTCGCGACCACGCCGAGAATTTCAACCGAGCTGAAGGACTTCAAATATCCGGGAGGCGTCAGCGACGTGATCGCCATCAACCCGAAATCGGAGAATAAGGAAGCGGCTTGGGAATTTCTGAAATGGTACGCCGACGGGGGCATTCTTGAGATGGCCAAGGGCGGCCGTATTCCTGCCTCCGGCGCGGTCAATCAGGACGAAGCGGTCAAAATGCTGCTGACAGGCGTGGAGGACAAATATGATGTCGATTCCCTCAAGAAGGTATTGTTCAACGACATTCCGACGTACCTGGAATCGTTGCCGCCGCAAATCGTCGATGCACGCAAGGAAGAATATGAGAAATTCTTCCTGCGGCAGACCGATATCGACAGCGCGCTGGCCAATATGGTTAAGAAGCATAACAAATTTTTGGAGCAAAACAAATAGATGACGGACAGCAGGGAGGAAAGGTTTGCGCCGCTCCTCCCTTCTTATTTCCGCTCGGGAGAACCGCCGATTCTCTCACCATTGTTGCACCCATTGCACCACCCTAACAAACTAGACGATCGGGGAATCTTCCATATTTTAACGACGGTTGTGCTCCGCCGTTTTTTGTATTACGTTACATATGAATCCATACAACAAGAGAATCAAGAGGTGACGGGTATGCGTGCATGGCGGAAGCTAATACCGAATACGTTGAAAAACCGGCTGTTTGCCGCCTTTGTCGTCATGCTGCTGCTGCCTTACGCTCTTCTCAGCTTTTACAACTTCA
The DNA here is from genome assembly GCF_016482785.1 of Paenibacillus alkalitolerans. GTDB lineage: Bacteria > Bacillota > Bacilli > Paenibacillales > YIM-B00363 > Paenibacillus_AE > Paenibacillus_AE alkalitolerans. The sequence continues at coordinate 149,354 of NZ_JAEMXM010000009.1, forward strand.
GCGAAGTCGAACAGCTCATGCGGAACAAGATCAGTGAGCAGGACCAGGAAAATTTGGAGTCCGTGAAACGGTCGCTGGAAAATCTGATGGGCGTCGTGATGAAGACCGTTACGCTGTTGGAACAAGATGCCACAGTGATCTCCATTTTGCGGGATCCGGGGCAATATAACGATTTGGAACGGCAGCAAAAGATGGAAAACAGGTTTCACAGCATAGATAACAGCCTCTTCTTGACAGGTGCGCAGGTGTATTACACGGTGGTCGATTTCAACCGGCACATATATACGTCTTATCGGCCGGAGAACATGTTGGATTACGAACGATTGTCAGAGCAGTCGTGGTTCCGGTCTTACAAATCTAAAGATTTGGGTTACCAGTGGAACAGCAGCGATCCGAATTACGTCTCCCGCGACGTTTCTAAAAGTCCGTATTTGATCACCTTGTATACCACATTAAGAGACAAGAACGTTTGGCCGGTCGGTAACTTGCAGCCCATCGGCATTGCGCGCATCAGCATCGACTTCATGCAATGGTTCAAGGCGATTACGCCGCCTGTCGAAAGCAGGCAGCATTATTTTATCGTCAACCGCGAAGGAGCCGTCATCCACCAATCGAACCCGTCAGCCAAGCTGCCGGCCGTCGTAAGCCGTCAGCTTGCCGGGCGGGAGGAGGCCGGCAGTATAATGGTGCGGGAAGACTCGCAAAGTTTGTACAATTACAGCTACTTGCCGGCGCTGCAATGGAATATTGTCAAGCAGGTTCCCCTTGACGTACTGTATCGGGAAGTGAACGAACAGAAGAGGCGGTACTACACGACATTTGCCGTGTTCGGAGCGGCGTTCCTGCTTGTGACGCTCGGGATTACGACCGCGATGACCCGGCCTTTGAAGCTGCTGCAAAAGCGGATGGACGAAATTGCGTCCACCGAGCTGAAGATAAAGCTTCCGGAACATAGGGGCAGCGAAGAAATCATCGCGCTTTCCCGGAGCTTCAACCGGATGGTCCGGGATATGGATGCATTGATCGACCGGTTGAAGCTGGAGGAACGGCAGCGTCAAGCCGTCCGCTTCCAAGTGCTGCTGTCGCAAATGGATCCGCATTTTCTGCTAAACACTTTAAATACGATCAAATGTATCGCGCTTCGCAACGACGACGAAGAGACGCACGAAATATGCGTGTCGTTGGGCAAGCTGCTGGAGTCCAGCCTCGATCTGGAGATGGACATGATATTTTTGAAGGATGAAATCGAGCTGCTGAAAGCTTATATGCACATCCAAAACTCCCGTTTCGGGCATAAATTTACTATAGAGTATGAATATGAAGATGCCCTGCAATATGCGCTCGTTCCGAAAGCGACCTTGCAACCGCTTGTCGAGAACGCCATTTATCACGGTTTTGCGACACGCCGGGAGGGACGTATCGTCCTGCGGGCGTTAACAGACGGCCCAATGCTCGTTCTCGAGGTGGAGGATAACGGGGCAGGTTTGGGGAAAGAGCGGAAAGCGTTCCGCAAACGGAAGGGGATCGGGATCCGCAACGTCAGGGAGCGGTTGGAGCTGCTGTTTCAGAACCGGGCCGGGCTGGAATTGATCGCACTGGAGCATGGGGCGATGGCCCGCGCCACCATGCCGCTGCTGCTGTCGACGCCATACGTTTCGGAGGGAACCGCCAATCATGTGGACAACATTGATCGTTGAAGACGAGCAAGAAGCGAAAGAATATGTTAAGACGCTGCTGAGGAAAGCGGGTGCGGGGTTCCGCGTCGTCGCAGAAGCGTCGGACGGCGAGGAGGCGCTTGCATTGATTGAACGCCTTCGCCCGGATCTTGTCATTTCGGATATTATGATGCCCGTCATGGACGGAGTAGAGCTGCTGAAGCGCTCGCGCGAGGCGGGTTACGAGTGCCGGTTCGTCATGCTCACCTGCATGAACGAGTTCGAGTATGCGCGTCAGGCGCTAGAATACGGAGCATCGAGTTATATGTTGAAGCTGTCGATGGACTTAAACTCGTTCAAGATGACGTTGGAGAAAATTGACGGGGAGCTGCGCAAGCTCGGGCGCATTAAGCATCTGGAGACGTATTTGCAAGCGATGCCGGAAGACACCGGCGAAGAGACCGATCATCCGGACATCAATAAAATTATCCGTTACGCGAAAACCAGATTCAACGAAACGGTTACGCTGTCGGCCATGGCGGAGTACGTCAACATGGACCCCAGCTATTTAAGCGATCTGTTCAAGCGGAAAACCGGCGTGACACTGACGCACTACGTCAAGCAGCTTCGAGTCGATGCCGCGAAGTTTTATCTGGCCCAAACCGGCGACGCGGTCAGCGAAATCGGTGAAAGAGTCGGCTTTCAGAATGACAACTATTTCATAAAAATATTCAAACGGTTCACGGGCGTGACGCCGAGCCATTACCGGAAGCAGCTCAAACAGGAGCAACCCGGAAGCTAGAAAACAAAAATCGTTCTATTCATCGACAAAATGCGTTCCTTAAACCCATTACCTCCCCGCGGTATAGTTAAAGTGCAAAGACAAGGATTACTACATGAAGGGGAGACTTGACAGTGAAAATAAGAAAACGGATGGCGCTTTCACTTGCGTTGACTCTCGCAGCCGGCTTGTTTGCGGGCTGCGCGGGAAGTACCGAAAATACCGGAAATACCGGAAATGCCGGAACCGAACCGGGAGCCGGAGAAAAGCAAGCTGCGGAAGGAAAGGTCGTTAAACTGAAAATGTGGGGCGGCGTCCCGGCCGAAGCGGGTCCGCAGGCGGTTGTTGACGCATGGAATGCGGAGCATCCCGACATTCAGGTGGAGTATGAGCGCTTCGTAAACGACGACGCCGGCAACATGAAGCTGGATACGGCGCTGACGACCGGACAAGGCGCGGACTTATACGTCAATTACACGCTGCCGCGTTTGAAGAAGCGGATAGACGGCGGATTAGCTCTCGACCTGAGCCAGTTCTCCGATTACAATATCGACGAAAGAATGGGTCCGGACGCGAAATTGTGGCAGGTTGACGGCAAATACTACGGGATGCCGACGAAGAAAAACATGACGTTCGTATGGCTGAACAAGAACGCGCTCGATGAAGCAGGCCTGCCGATTCCTCCGCTCGATTGGACTTGGTCCGATCTTAGGGAATACGCAAAGAAGCTCAACAAAGATAAAATGTGGGGACTCGTGCGGCACGACGCCGTATTTATGAGCCAGTTCGACAGCGCGCTCGCTTCTGTCGGCGTAACGAAAGCGGACGGCACCTCCAATCTGGATCACCCGCTCATGAAGGAAGGCTTTCAAATTTGGCACGACATGATGTTCGTCGACAAGACGACGCCGCAATTCGGCGAGCAGATCACGAGCAAGATGCCGGTGGACACGATGTTCCTCAAGGGCGAAGCGGCCATGCTGAACGCAGGCGAGTTCATCTTCCGCAACGCGAATAACTTGACCGATTATCCCCGCGATTTCAAAATCGCTTTCGCGGCGGCGCCGAGAATTTCGGCATCGCAAACCGATGCGAAGTATCCGGGCGGTTTGGGCGACGTCATCTCGATCAATCCGAAATCGCCAAACACGGAAGCCGCTTGGGAATTCCTGAAGTGGTACGCGGACGGCGGCATGCTTCCGTTGGCGTCGGGCGGTCGGATTCCTTCCTCGAACGCGGTTAATTCGGACGATGCCATCAACTTGCTGTTGAAAGGCGTAGAAGATCTGTACGACATCGATTCGCTTAAGAATGTCGTGTTCGGCGAGTTCCCGACTTTCGTAGACTCGCTGCCGCAGCAGGTGGTCGATTTCCGCAAAGAGCAATACGAGAAGTACTTCCTGCAGCAAACCGACGTGGACAGCGCGTTGGCCGATATGGTCAAGAAGCATAACGAATTTATGAAGCAAAACAAATAGATGACGGACAGCAGGGAGGATAGGTTCGCGCCGCTCCTCCCTTCTTATTTCCGCTAGGGAGAACCGCCGATTGGGAGGTAAAGCGTTATGGTCAACTGGAGAACTAAAGAGCGGTTGTCGGGATATATTTTCATCGCACCGAATTTGCTCGGCGTATTATTCTTCTTCGTCGTGCCGGCACTGTTTTCGTTCGCACTTCTGTTTACGAATTATCAATTTTCCAATCCGGACGTCCGCTTCGTCGGCTTGGACAATTTGAGACGGCTGTTTCAAGACGAATTGTTTTACATGTCGCTGAAGAACACACTCATCTTTCTCGCTTCTGTGCCGGTATCGATCGGGCTCGCTTTTCTCGTGGCGCTTGTGCTCAACAAGAACGTGTATATGAAATCGCTGCTGCGGGCGATGTTTTTTATGCCGTACATCACAAGCGGCATTGCGATTGCGTTCGTTTGGATGCTGTTGTTTCAACCGTCGCAAGGGCCTATCAACCAATTCCTGAAAGCGGTCGGCGTGCAAGGTCCGCCGGGATGGTTTTCGACGACGGACACTTCGATGTACGCCATCGACATAATTTGGATTTGGTATATGCTCGGATATTTCATGATCATTTACTTGGCCGCGCTGCAGGAGCTTTCTTCGGAATTGCTTGAAGCTGCCAAAATCGACGGCGCCCGCACATGGAGCACCATCCGGCACATCATATGGCCGCTCGTCAGTCCGACGACGTTCCTGCTGCTAATTACGGGATTGATCATGTCGATCAAGACGTTCGGCATCATTCAGGCGATTACGCAGGGCGGGCCGAGCAACAGCACGACGATCGTATCCCTGTACGTTTACAGAACGGCATTCAGTTATTACGAAATGGGGTACGCTTCAGCCATCTCATGGGTCTTATTTTCGATGATACTTGTCATTACGCTGATTCAATGGGCCGTGCAGAAAAAATGGGTGCATTATTGAGGAAGGGAGGGGGCGACCCGATGCGTATTACAGCCGTTTCATGGAACAAGAGCTTGGTCACCCTTATCATGCTGGCGCTGGGCGTGCTGATGATTCTCCCTTTCGCGTGGATGATCAGCACTTCCTTCAAAAGCCCGGCGGAGGTGTTCGTCTACCCGATCCAATGGGTGCCCGACCGGTTGGAGTGGAAGCATCATTTGAAAGTGTGGACCGGAGATCAAAGCTTTGCGAAATACTATTTCAATTCCATAAAAATATCGGTTATCGCTACGATTGGCGCCACATTTTTGTCGGCGTTCGCGGCGTACGGGTTTTCCCGCGTCGAATTCAAGGGCAGGGACACGCTGTTTGTGTTCTACTTGTCGATGATGATGGTTCCGCCGCAGGTGCTGTTCGTTCCGAAATTCATCATGTTCGACTGGATGGGTATCTACAACACGCATTGGGCGTTGATTTTACCCGGATTGTTCAGTATTTTCGGCGTGTTTTTGCTGCGGCAGTTTTTTATCGGAATACCGAAGGAAATTACGGAAGCGGCTTTTATCGACGGCGCCGGACATTTCCGCATATTTTTCCGCTTGCTGCTTCCGTTGGCCAAGCCCGCGCTCGCGACATTTATGATCATCGATTTCTCCTGGCATTGGAACGATTACGAGAATGCGCTCGTGTTTTTGACCGACAGCGATTTGTACACCGTTCCTCTCGGATTGCAAAATTTTATTTTGGAATACAACATCGACTATAACGGCATGATGGCGGCCGCGACGGCCGGCATTATACCGATGCTCATTATTTTCGTTCTCGGCCAAAAGTACATCATTGAGGGCATTTCCAGCTCGTCCGTGAAAGGCTGACAGGAGGTCGCTATATTTGAATGAAAGCAATTTGGCGTTCGGCAAACCGGTGCATGCAAGCTCGTTCAATAATCCGTACGTGCCGCCGCTGGCAGTGAGCGGTACCGTCTCGGAAGCGCGGCGGTGGGAGCCTTCCGCCTGTGCCGAAGGACCGCACTGGCTGGAGGTGGACCTGCTCGAAGCCGTGCCGGTCGGCGGAGTTTCGCTTTACTTCTGGCCGACGGGATCGCCGGACGACTCCGTCCGGTTCGAGTTGAAGCGCAGATTGCATCAGCAATGGGAAGTGATTCCCGGCACGCTGTACTCGAGAGAATTCACGGGACCGGTTCACCTGCGGTTTCCGGTTCCGGTGCACGCGGACGCGATCCGGATCTGCTTCAAGGAGGCGTTCTTGAGCGTAGCGGAGTTTCAAATCCATCCGCCGGGATGTACCGCTAAGCCGCCGGCTGTGCTCACCGAAGCCGTGTTGGAGCAGGTGCGCAAGAACGCCGATTACAACGCGGGCGTAAGAGTTTGGGTTTCCCAATTCGGATATCACCCGGATCACAAGAAACAAGTCGTCTATAATTTCGAAGGCTTCAGGAAGGCGGTAACCTTCGCCGTCAAGCGGGCCGACAATGGCGCGGCCGTATTCATCGGCCGCCTTCAAACCGTGAACGACGATTTCGGACAATTTCAAACCGGAGATTTTTCTGCGCTAACCGAGCCTGGGGAATATTACATCGAAATCGGCTCCGACCGGTCGTTCGGCACGTTCCGCATCGAAAGCGGACTTTGGAGCGAATACCAAAAGCAAGTGGCCATGCATTATTTCGGAGTGCGCAGAATCGGGGAAGACAGTGTAATAGGCGATTACGGCGACACGATGGCCGTCCGTTGGGACGACGCCCGGTATGCGGACGGAAGCTACAGGTATATAGGCAAAGGCTTTGCGGACGGCGACGACTTGAGACGTTTCGCCAACGGCTCCCTCGTCGTTGCGCAATATTGCCTGCTGAAGCAAAGCGAACCGTTCTGGGACACGGCGGATTGGATTTACGAGCAGGTGAGATGGGGGCTCGACGGCACGCTGTCGTTTCTCGGCAAGAACGGCCTGCTGGAAGCCGCGCTGCACGTGCGCACTCCGGACATCCATTATGGGACGGACGGCGAGTTCGACAACGGAGACGAAGGGTTGATTATCGATCCGATTCGCGACGAGGAACAGAACGCCCATGAATATAACGAATGGAACAAGGAAACGATCTACACCTCGCTGCTGCTCGGTCCGGCGGAAGCCTGCATCACGTACTACGACCGGGATCCGGAGTTTTTCGAACGGGTCAAGCAGTTGGTCATACGCGGATACGAGAACATCAAGCGCATGATTGACCCGTTTCCGCACAAATATTCGCTTTCTTCATGGATGTGGCTCAATGCGCTGTTGTTCAAGCTGACGGGAGATCCGTCATATAGAGATACGGCGGTACGGGAAGCGGACCGGTTCATGGAGCTGCAGGTAGAGCAATGGCATGGAAACGCCGAAGTGTCGGCGCGCGGATGGTTTCGCTACATTGGACCAGAGGAAGCCGATCCGTGGGAAGGGCGATCGCCGCGCTACGGCAAATGCACCGATCCGGACAGCGCGACCCGCAGCCCTTGGGGCGAAAAGCCCGAGCAGGAAATCATGATCGTTCCGTGGATTTATCAAGGCTTGTTCCGCATTGCGCAGTTGATTCCGGATGAGGGAGACACGGAGCGGTGGAAGCGATCGATTCGGTCGTATGCCCGAGATTATTTGCTGCGGATTTCGAAGCGCAACGTGTTCGGTTTGACGCCGATGAAGGCGGGCAGCAAAGGGCTGATCCGCCGGCACAGCAATCTCAGCTACCAATATCATGGGGAAATCGGGCGCATGTTCCATCAATTGGCCAACGGCGCCTTCCTGATGAAGGCGGGCAAGTGGCTGAACGATCAGGAATTGATCGACGCGGCATGGAAGCACGCTTATTACTTCACCGGCTGCAATCCGCACGGCGTGGGCGCCATATACGGTCTTTCGTCCAATATTCCGTCGCAGCAATACAAGGCCGATACGGTCGGCAAAGCGTATCCGGGCGGCACGGTGAACGGTTTCAACTGCGTGTCGGCCGTGAACGATTATCCGCGGTTTCAGTATTGGGAGTATTACGGGTACGCCAATCTGGCGAATTTGTGGTTTGCGTCGGAGATCCCGGCGGAATCGTTCGCGAGCCCGGTCGAGCTGTGGCCGCGGCAAATAACGGAAGCGCCGCATTCGAACGGCGCAGAGCATCGTCTGCATCCGTTTCCCGTACGCTGCAAGGGAGGCTTTGCCTACCGCTTCATGGCGATAGTGAGGGACGACAAGCAAAACCGGGTCCGCTGGTATGTAAACGGGGTGATGGGCGGCGGTCCGCGATCGGGAACGATTTCGGAAGACGGCCTGTTTGAGGCTCCGTTCGTAACGGAAGAGACCGTGGTCGCGATTCGCGCGGAAAGCGAGGCGAATCCCGGCGCAAGCGCCGAAACACGCATTATGGTGATGCCGGCGCCGGGGCGGGTGCCGGATGTGCGGCTCAGGACGGAAAGCGGGGCTGTCGTACTGGAGTGGGAGCCGGCTGACGGCAATGTGTCGGGATATACAGTATGGATGAGGCACCCTGTTACGGATGCGTACGCGGGAACCATTTTCGAGCGCATCGGGGCCGTCGGTCCGGCGCAGCAACACCGTTATACTCATGCCGCTCCGGAGCCGGCGGGGACTGAATTTATGGTCAGGGCATATTATAGAAACAACGGGAAAAATTACGGCTTCGGCCCGGATTCGAACATCGTGGTTTTGGAATAAGCGCCGCCTCGCAAAACGGTGGTATACCGTGGAGCCAAGCTTCAAAATCAAGCTGATTGCCGGTTTATCCGTCACAAGGCGACTTTGGTCCGGTAAAGTATAAGTACAGAAGATTTGCCCGTACAGGCACGATTAGGCATTCGCCCTCATACATTGTAGTGATGCTCCATCCGTACTGCCCCTGCGTGGGAACGGGGCAAAACTTCAGGGGGTGTTCCGTCGTGCCGGGTTTATTCGCAACGATTGCATTGTTTATTAAGCAACTCATGCTGTTGGTTTCCTATGTGAAGAACAACGCCTTCCCGCAGCCTCTCACCGAAGAAGAAGAGATGAAGCACTTGAAACGGATGGCCGAAGGAAACCAAGAATCCCGAAACATTCTGATCGAGCACAACCTCCGTCTCGTCGCTCACATTGTCAAGAAGTTCGACAATACGGGGGAAGACCTTGAAGATTTGATATCGATCGGAACCATTGGACTTATCAAAGCGATCGAAAGCTTTCAGCCGGACAAAGGGACCAAGCTTGCGACATTCTCCGCGAGATGCATTGAGAACGAAATATTGATGCACTTGCGATCCTTGAAGAAAACGAGAAAAGACGTTTCGCTGCATGACCCGATCGGTACGGACAAAGAAGGGAACGAAATAACTCTTATAGATATTTTGGGAACGGAATCGGATGAAGTCGTCGATAAGGTGCAGCTGAAAATTGAGAAGAGTAAAATTTATCAAAATCTCGATATTCTTGACGAGCGGGAGCAGGAGGTCATCAAAGGCCGCTTCGGTCTGGAGCACGGGGGCGAGGAGCGGACGCAAAGGGAAATCGCCAAAGAACTCGGCATTTCTCGTTCGTACGTGTCGAGGATAGAAAAGCGGGCGTTGATGAAGCTGTATCATGAGTTTTATAAGGCGAAGAAGTGACAAGGAGGGGCGTTTCCCTCCTTGTTTTTTGTTTTGATCCTACAAAGATTCACCTGTAACGATTTGATGCTGCAAAAGCAACACATTCAAATGCTTATTGTGTTTTCCGTTGATTTCATCAAGCAAGCGATTCACTGCTGTTATTCCTATGTCGCTTACAGGGTATCGTACGGTGCTTATTTTCGGAGAAATATATTTCAACATATCGATATGATCGAAACCCATGAGACCTACCTGCTCAGGAACTCTTATTTTGTTTTTCTTAAAATAATTTAGCACCTCTAATGCATAGATATCCGCAGGGCAGACAATTGCTTTTTTCGGATGAGATTGCAGATCCATTTGGCTAATAACCTTGATGTAATCCGAATCAATGATGACTAACGGCTCCTTTTTTCCCATCTCCAATAAACCTTCTCGACAACCGGCCAATCTTTCTTCCAGTGTGTAGAGGTTGACCTCGCCTCTACGCGCTAACGGAGGACAAACATATATAATTTCTTCGTAACCTTGGCTTACAGCATGTTTCACAGCGTCTTTCATAGATTCACGTTCGTGAATGCCGACATAGGTCCATTGGCCGGAAATACGATTTCCAATTGTGACGATGGGAATCTGTAAATCGGCTAATTCTTTTTCAAATTCATGTCCGAACTGTACGCTGAACATGATAATTCCGTCTACTTGCCGGGTTTTGAAAAACTCCAGCGCTTTCCTCTCATTTTGCGGGTCGTTATGAGTAAAAATAGGGAAAACGACATACCCTAGTTCCCTAGCCTTCACTTCAATGGCATTCATTAACTGAGCAAAATATTGATTGCGGACATCAAATAAAATGACACCGAGCGTCATTGACCGACCTTTGGCAAGACCTCGCGCCAAATGATTCGGGGTATAGTTTAACTCCTTCGCTACTTTGAGAATCATTTCTTTGGACTTCTCGCTAACGCCTGGCCTTGCATTCAACGCACGGTCGACGGTACCTTCGGAAACCTTGCATATCCGAGCGATATCTTTAATGGTGACTGTCATATCCGGCTCCTTTAAGATAAATGACCGTGTACGCACACGGAGTAATTATTGATTATTTTATTACATGACATCAGTAATAGCAAGGGATTAGCAGTGTTTTTGATTTTTTGTTGACAAAACAAAATATTCGAGATATATTGCCGTTGTATCAATCATCGTGTGCGCACACGAAAATAATTGGTTAGGGGAACGTGGATCGATGTCTAAATTGGAAATTAATCCAAGGAGAGAACTAGGCACAAGAGACAAGAAAATTTACGGTCATTTTCTGGAGCATTTTCATCGTCAAATCTATGGCGGAATCTTTGACCCGAGGTCCGCACTTTCCGACAGCAGGGGGTATCGTCAGGATGTTGTTGAAGCGCTTAAACGAATTGAGGTTCCAATTATCCGCTGGCCTGGCGGATGCTTTGTTTCTGCCTACCACTGGAAAGATGGGGTAGGCAAGCAACGCACTCCTTACTTTGATAAAGCATGGCGGGTAGAGGAATCGAATCTGTTCGGTACGGACGAATTTATTGAATATTGCCGGTTGGTTGGCGCCGAGCCGTATATTTGTACCAATGCCGGGACAGGGTCACCTGAAGAAATGAGCGATTGGGTTGAATACTGCAACCTCCCTTCCGAAGGAAAGTGGGCGAAGCTCCGTATTGAAAATGGCCATCCCGAGCCCTACAAAGTGAAATATTGGAGCATTGGAAATGAAAACTACGGCGATTGGGAAATGGGTGCCAAGAATCTTAGGGAATGGGGGCGTTTCGTAAAAGAATCGGCCAAAATGATGAAGCGGGTTGACCCTAACATCGAGCTGCTGGCAGCGAGCATTTCGGATTTGGATTGGAATCTGAATTTGCTGCGGGAAGCAGGGAATTATCTGGATTGGATTTCGATTCATGACTATTGGGATCATCTAGGTCAGGTCAACGATTTATCGGATTTCGAAACTTGTATGGCGTATACCATGGACATCGAGAAACCGATTCTCAAGACGAAAAATATTCTCGGCTCGCTCGGCTATTTGGGCAAAATTCGTATCGCTTACGACGAATGGAATCTTCGCGGCTGGCATCATCCGCATATTAACTCCGGAACAGAGGATTATATAACCCCGAGGGATAAAAACGATATTAATTCCAGCTACACCATGGCGGATGCCGTGTTTACAGCTTGTTTCTTAAATCAGTGTCACATACATAGCGATGTAGTGGGAATGGCGAATTTCGCCCCGACCGTCAATACAAGAGGAGCCATCTTTACGCATCGAGGCGGGATCGTCTTGAGATCCAGTTACTTTGTGTTTGAGCTCTATACCCGCCACCTCGGAGATATCGTCGTTGACTCTTGGTTGTCGGAAAATTCGGCTTTCGATGTCGAGAAAGCCGGCAAGATAACAAGCGTCCCGCATGTAGATGCAGTCGCCACCAAGCGGACGGGAAGCGACGATTTGAGAATTGCTTTGGTGAATCGCCATCCGGATCGGGCGGAATCCGTTTCCCTGCAGTTTGGCAGTGCAATCCAGTATTCGAATGCGGTACTTCATAGTGTGGTCGGCGATTCGAAAGATGCATACAACGATATCGGAAGAGAGCAGGTTCGCATCGTGGAACAGCCTTTGAAGTGGAATACGAAATCTGATCTTACTGTCGAGCTTCAGCCCCATTCCGTGAACGTTTTGGTAATCAAGTAGTTTTCGAAAAAATAGCGACACAAACGGTGCCTCATAGTATTGCTTATGGGACATGTTTGTGTCGCAAGGCATGCAGAAAAGATTGCTCAAGGGGTTCGTATCAGTGTCGCACTTCAATGTTTTTTCATCTTTTTGTAAGGGCTTACATACTTAAAGGAGGCTTTGTATGAAAAAGTTATTCAGCACGTCATTGATTCTGCTCATCGCTTTTGCTCTCGTTATTACGGCGTGCGGAACGGGTGGAGCTCCGGCTGCGACGGAGAAGCCTGAAACCACGGACAGCACAACCACGGATAATGCCGCTACGAACGAAGTCGCCGCGGAGGAAGAAACAAACATCAACGATTTTATGATCAACAAAGATAATCTCTCCGGGGAAATCACGGTTTGGACATTCGTTGAATTGAAACACGTCGCTGAAGCCTTTATGAAACAATTTCCGAATATCAAGGTGAAAGTTGTGAACGTCGGATGGGAAGTTCACGACAAGCTGGCGACAACGCTTGCGGCCGGTTCGGGCGCTCCGGACGTCGCTGTCGTCGAGCAAGGACAATTCCCGAGATACGTCACCGGCGACGTGCTGGAGGACTTGCTGCAACCGCCGTTCGATGCGGGTAAATATGAGGACTATGTATCTGAATACAACTGGAACCGTTGGAAGTCGGTCGACGGCACGAAGCTGTTCGGCATGCCATGGGACGTAGCGCCGGGAGTGTTTTTCTACCGGGCGGACATTTACGAACAGCTGGGTCTGCCGAGCGATCCGGTCGAACTGGCGGAATACATGCAAGATACTGAGAACGTACTCACGATAGCTCAAACGTTGAAAGCCGACGACAAGTACTTTATGGAATGGGGCGACGGCCCGGTTCATTGGGGCGGCGACGAAGTCGGCTATTTCGACACGCAAATGAACTGGACGCGCAACAGCGACCGTTTGGTCGAATTGCTGGACATCACCAAGCGCGGCGAGCAAATCCAATGGGCTCCTTATAAATCCGTTTGGAGCGATGAAGGAAAAGCGATGCTCAAGAAAGGCGAGCTTACGGGTGTGGTTCTCGGTAACTGGGGCGCAGCCACACTGAAAGACATAGTCCCCGAGCAGAAGGGCAAATGGAGAGCGACGTCGATGCCGTTTGGAGTCCATGCAGGTATCGGAGGCTCCACGTTCGTCATCCCAAAGCAAAGCAAGAACAAGGAAGCGGCGTGGGCATTCGTCGAGTGGACCAACGTTTCGGAAGATGCCTGGAAAGTTTGGTTGGAAAGCGATACACTTTCGGGTTGGGAGCACATTCAGGAAATGGACTGGTACATAAACCATACCAATGAATTTTTGGGCGGACAAGAAGACTTCAAGCTCTATTTGGAACTCGAGAAGCAGATTCCGGCGAGAACGCTCAATCCGCTTGACGGCAAAGCTTGGCCGATCTGGCTCGAGGGCATACAGGAAGCGATCAAGAAAAATCTCGATTCGAAGGCGATCATTCAGCAAATTGACGAAAACATCCAGAAGAAGCTGAAACCCGATATTGATAAATTGAAGCAAGAAGCCGGGATCCAATAATCCGGCGCCGTCACGATCCGCCCCCTTCGCCGGGGGCGAATCCATTTTTAGAAACACGTAAGCAGGCAAAGGGGGGCTCGTGCTTCACACATGGGCAGGATTTAAAGAATATTTACGAGATATATTTCAACAAATGTTCGCTGATAATACCGTATGTCAAGCCGTAAGACGAAATCGCTCGAACGGCGTCCGGCAATTGCGCGGGATCCTCGTTGTAAATATAGTTATTGACTCCCGCACAAGTGGACAACCCCCGCTCCTGCAGCGCTGAAATTCTATCCTTGTATACTGAAAGATCCGGGATCACGCTTTTCGGCATGATACATAAGTCGACGATGCAGCGGTCAAGCGGAATGCCGTAACGACCGGCCAGCTCTATGACGGCATCGACGTTTTCATCATAATTTTGCTTGCTGACGCCCGGGCGGAACGGAAGAAGAACGAACCGATGAAACAAAGAGAAACGCTGTTCATAGGTTTTCCAAACTTGTTCATCCAGCGGCAAAGAGTTTAACACGGGTCGGAGACAACCGCGCGCAGCGGCCAGCGTCAATTCCGAAGCGTACGATTCCAGCCACAAATCCTCGGTCCCGTAACAGCGGCTGACGGCGCTGACATCCGATAGATGCACACAGCTGCCATTGCGAGCAGTCCGCCCGTCCAATTCCTGTATATATGGTACGATAATCATTTGCGCTAAAACCCGCTTGCAAACTGATACATTACGATGCCGAAACATGCAGCATTCAATAGGAACGTCGCAAGCGCAGCCAGCAGCGCGCCCTGCAGCATGGCCCGGTTTTTCAAAGCAAACCAGACGCACAGCGGAACCACATACACCAATTGGCTGATTCCGATCACGATATAAGCCATTATTATTTCGCTTCCTCCAAATATAAGCATGCCGATCCCGTGAAGCGCCAGCCACGACAGATGAAGCAGCGCCACGAGCCCAAATCCTGCCCACACCTGCGCCGTTCTTCCCTTCTTATTGTTCTCGTCGCTCATTTGTTACCCTCCGTGAAATGCGTCGATTTCCCTCCGAATTTGCTCCAACCGCTCTTGCTGCGCTTCGTCGCGGTAAAACAAATTGTACGTGTCGAACGGGATGATGCGGCCGTCAGGCTGCGCGATGTGAACGCACGATTTCTTCACCGACCGAACGTCGAAATTGTATGTGTCCATGAACTGCATGATGAGCACGCGGAATACGTTGTCGTACGACAGCTTCTCCGGCACCGCGGCATACGGCAGGCAGCATAGCAATTGCTTGAGCGAAAGAGCGGATGACGCAGGCGAGTGATTCGTCGAAAACAACCGGAACAATTGCGACTTCAGCTCCGGATCCCGTTCGAACACGATCGTGCTTCGTTCGCCTTCCAACAGTACATGAGGTTCGATCAAGCGTGTGAGCGGAATAACTTGGCCGCCAAGCTTCAGCGCATATCCCATGGCGAGCGCATCCGGATGGCAAGGCACCGGAATCATATCCCGCTCGGTAAACACACCGCTCTGTTCGATAATGGCTCGCCTCACCTCCGACAAGGTGAGCCGGTTCATTGCGGGATCGTACTGCTCCACGCGCCCGGCGGCTTGAATCGGCTGGAACGTTACGCCGCGGACGGACCGCTGTTCAAGAGCATAGCGGATGATTCGGCCGACTTCGCCGTCGTTCAACCCTTTCTTCAACGTCACGACAAGCGTAGTGGATATATTCAGTTCATTGAGCCGCTCAATCGCTTTCCGGCGCACATCCCGCAAATCAGCTCCGCGCAGCTCGCGCAGCGCATGCTCTTCGAAGCTGTCGAACTGGAGGTACAGCTCGAAACCCGGCATATAAGAGGCGAGCCGCTCGGCGAATGCCGCGTCCTGCGCAATGCGCAGCCCGTTCGTATTCACCATCAGATGCTTGATCGGCTTACGTTTGGCGATGTCCAGAATAGCGAAAAAATCCGGGTGGATCGTCGGTTCACCGCCGCTGATTTGAACGACGTCCGGCTCTCCTTCGTTCTCCACGACCGCATCCAGCATGCGTTCCACCGTCTCCAGGCTGCGCCATGCTCCCTTGTCGGGCGACGAGTCCGCGTAACAAACCGGGCAGCGCAAATTGCATCGTTCCGTGATTTCCACGAGCGTCAAACAGCTATGCTGTTCATGATCCGGACAGAGGCCGCAGTCGTACGGGCAGCCGTAGCGGATCGGCGTATTCCACCGAAGGGGCATTTCGGACGGTTTAATGAACTCCCGGCACCAACGGTAATATTTCGGATCGTCGGATAGAAGCACTTTCTCTCTGCCGTGACGGAAGCACGTTTTGACCATATATACGTTCCCGTTTTCTTCTATCACCTTGGCTTCGGTTTTGCGCAAACATTTTGAACAAATGCTTAATGTAAGATCTGTGAATAAGTACGGCCTAACGTTCGGCATGCGGCACGTTCCTCTCCTGCCGGGACTTGGATACCGAAATCATCCCTTTGATCAAAAGCTGAGCATAATAAAGCAAGCCGAGGATGCAGGCGATTTGAATATTGTTCAAGCCTGCGTACGGATGGGGAGTCGGCTTAATGAAATCAATGAAGAAACGGAACAGCAAATAACCGAACATAAACCATTGAAAGAGCATCCCGGCCGGAACGACACCGGCATAACGAATCCGTGCGAAGGCGAGCAGGACGCCTAACGCGGCGAGCCATGCGATTTCGTAAAGCTGCGTCGGGTGGCGCAGTACTCCGTCCCCGAAATCAACGCCTGTCGGCCAAGAGGTAGCCACCCCGTGCGTATGGTCGGACAAGCCGGTCAAGAAGCAACCGACACGGCCGATTGCGATGCCGATCAGCAGCGGAAACACAAAATTGTCTCCGGTTCGTTCGTGCACTCCGATGATGCGTTTTGTAATTTCAACGCCGATCAACCCTCCAAGCAATCCTCCGACGATCGTCTTCCCTTCCATCAGGTAGACGATGTCGTTCCAACGGGCGTATGTGGCGGAAGGATCTTCAAACCAATACAGCAGTTTCGAGCCTAATGCTGCGCCCGCCGCAGCGCCGATGACGAGCCAAAGCGATTGCGCTCCCGAGTATGCGGACGTATTTCGTGTCCGCAAATATACGCGGAAGCCGATAAAATAAGCGAGCGTTTCGAACACGGTATGGGGATGCAGCGCGAGCGGGCCGATATGAATATAGAAAGGAAACGTCATGAGCAACCTCGTCACTTTTTCTTCAACGATACAGAATGTTTAAGTTTCACATTACCATAACGTTCCATAAGGTTCCAGACAATGAGATGAATTGCTGTGATTATTTGACACAACATACGTTTAGACCGAACGGGTCATAATGAAAGTATCGACAAATCCTGTCTTGAAAGGAAGCGGCGTTAGATGGTCGTAGGCGAAGTCATGTATAGAACACTGACTGCCATCGTCGTCGTATATATTCTCACCCGGCTGTTAGGGAAGAAGCAATTGGCGCAGCTTAATTTTTTCGGGTACATCACGGGCATAACCATAGGCTCGATTGCGGCGGAGTTAAGCCTTGCCGTCGACGAGCCGTTCATGAACGCTGCAACTTCTTTGGGCATATGGTTCGGCTTTGCGCTTATCGTCGAGTTGATCTCCCTAAGAAGCCGAAAGTTCCGCACCATGTTCGACGGGAGCGGCACCGTACTGATCCGCAACGGGCACGTACTTGAACGCAACCTGAAGTCCGTGCGGTTGACTCCGGACGAGCTGCTTGAAGAGCTTCGCCAAAAAAACGCGTTTCGGCTCGCCGATGTAGAATTCGCAGTGATGGAATCGTCCGGCGCGATATCGGTTTATAAAAAGCACGACGCGCAGCCATTGACCCCCGGTACGGCGAGTGATCAAAACCATCTGCCCCCGGATCGCGTTCCTGAGGCGGTCATTATGGAGGGGAAGCTGATCCGGGAGTCGATGAAACGGGTCGGAGTAACAGAACAGTGGCTGCATCAACAGCTGGAAAAATACGGGGTTACTCAAAAGGATGTGTACTTGGCGCAAGTCGACGAACGGCGGAATTTGTATCTTGATTTGTACGACCAGCGGACGAAGGAGGAGTAATGGTGTCAACAGCGGCAAAGAAAAAATACAGCATCACCCCCAAAGAGTACCAGTCTATGGCAAAAAAGCACGAGCCTGCCCGCCCCTTATTGAAAAATTGCTTTTGGGCGTTTGTCGTGGGGGGCGCTATTTGCGTTATCGGTCAAATCATTACAACGTTGTTCGTCACTTACGCCGGGATGACGAAAGAACAAGCCGGCGTGCCTACGATTGTATTACTCATATTGTTTTCGGTCATTTTAACCGCGCTTGGCTTATATGACAGACTCGCGCAATGGGCGGGCGCCGGCTCCGCCGTGCCGGTTACCGGCTTCGCGAACTCGATGGCATCGGCGGCCATTGAGCATCGCAGCGAAGGAGTGGTGCTCGGTATCTCGACGAAGATGTTCAAGTTAGCCGGGGCGGTCGTCACATTCGGAACGGTTTCCGCGTTCGTCGTCGCATTAGTGCATTGGATGCTCGGCACAGGGGGACATAAGCCATGAAATTGGGCGAACAAACATGGGTTTTCGAACAAGCTCCCGTCATCCAATCGTCCGCTGCCGTTGTCGGACCGGAGGAGGCGGCCGGACCTCTTGCAGGCGATTTCGATATCGTTCATGAAGATTTATATTTAGGCGAAAAATCATGGGAGGCCGCGGAAAGGAAAATGTTAGAGGAAGCGGCCATGGTTGCGGTGCAAAAGGCCGGTGTTGCAATGGACGACGTGGAATTTTTCATCGGCGGCGACCTGATGAACCAAATCGTCAGCTCCACCTTCGCTTCCAGGTCGTTCGGCATCCCTTATCTAGGCGTCTTTGGGGCGTGCTCCACCTCGATGGAAAGCTTGGCGATCGCTTCGCTGCTTGTCAATACCGGCAACGCGGACCTGGTGTTGGCCGGCACGTGCAGCCACAATTGTTCCGTCGAAAAACAGTTTCGTTATCCGACCGAATACGGCGGTCAAAAAGTGGCCACCGCACAAAAGACGGCGACCGCCGCCGGAGCCGCGCTCGTATCGAAGGAGGGCGACGGCGCGAGAGTCGTTTCGGCGACGATCGGCAAGGTCGTCGACATGGGCCTGAAGGACCCCAACAATATGGGGGCGGCCATGGCGCCGGCCGCGGCGGACACGATCGTCGCCCATCTTCGGGATCGCGGAGTATCTCCGGGATATTACGACCTCATCGTAACCGGGGACTTGGCGACATACGGCAACCAATTGGCGAGGGAGCTGCTGCAAAAATACGGGATTCCGATCGAAGAAACGACGTTCGACGATTGCGGTCTCATGTTGTATGACCGGCAAAAACAGCGGGCGTACGCGGGGGGCAGCGGCTGCGGCTGCTCCGCGGCCGTCACGTACGGGCACTTGATCAAGCGGATCGAGCGGGGCGAATTGAAGCGGGTGTTGGTCGTTGCGACAGGCTCCCTTCACTCGCCGATCACGTATCAACAAAGAGAAAGCATTCCTTGTATCGCCCATGCCGTTGCGATTGAAAGCGGGGTGTTGCACTAATGCAGGCGGTTATGCCTTTTGTGTGGGCATTCGTTGTAGGCGGCGCGATATGCGTCGTCGGCCAGCTCATGCTGGATGTGTTGAAGCTGACTCCGGCGCACACGCTGGTGACGCTCGTTGTGATCGGAGCGATTATGGACGGTTTCGGGTTGTACGAACCGCTGATTGAGTTTGCCGGCGCCGGAGCGACCGTGCCGATCACCTCGTTCGGCAATTCGTTGACGCACGGGGCGTTGACGGAGCTCGGGCAAACGGGCGCGGTCGGACTGATGAACGGGCTTTATCATTACACAAGCGCGGGGATTACGGCAGCGATCGTATTTTCGTTCTTCGCCGCGCTCATTGCGCGGCCGAGAGGGTGAGCGGTTTGGAGCAAGGAAAGTGCGTTATAACAAAGCATTGCGAGCGACGCAGCGGCAGTTAATTGCCGCTGCGTCGTTCTGGTTTTGGCGGATAAAGAACAATTGAGACGCTTATGGAAACCGTTACAAAAAAAATTAGAGTCATAAATGGTATACGTTCCCACGCCTCTTTTAGTAATATGGACATAAACGCTTGTTATTTTACGGAGGAGGTACCGGACATGGAAGCGCTTATCGAAGAAGATGTTCGTATCGTCAAAGACCTGAAACGAAACTTGGAATCTTGCATTTACGGCAAAAGCGCCGAAATCGATTTGCTGCTGACCGCCCTGCTTGCAGGGGGACATGTGCTTCTCGAAGATGTGCCCGGAACCGGAAAGACCGTTCTGATCAAAGCGCTGGCGAAGTCGCTTCAAACCGATTTCCGCCGCATTCAATGCAACCCGGATTTGCTGCCCACCGACATTACGGGAGTAGCGATTTATCACCCGAAAACGGAACAGTTCGAGTACCGTCCGGGGCCGATCATGACGAATATTTTGTTGATAGACGAAATCAACCGCGCCACCACCAAGACGCAATCCGCATTGTTGGAAGCGATGGAGGAACATCACGTTACGGTCGACGGGGAGCCTCATCCGCTTCCGCAGCCGTTCCTGCTGCTCGCGACGCAAAACCCGATAGATTTCGAAGGCACGTATATACTTCCCGAAGCACAGATGGACCGGTTCATGCTTAAGTTTTCACTCGGTTATCCCGATGAGGGAACGGAACGGCGAATGGCGCATGTGCAATCGAAAGTCCGGCCGCTGGACGAATTGCAGCCGGTGACCGACGCCGCACAATTGCTCGCGCTGCAGCAGCGTGTGAAAAACATGCACATCGACGACGGCGTATCGCACTATGCGGTCCACATCGTCCGCAGCACCAGGGAACGCCGCGAGCTGCTTCTCGGCGCAAGCCCGCGCGCCACATTGTCGCTTATTGCAGCGGCGAAAGCGTATGCTTTCATTCAAGAGCGCGATTATGTCATCCCGGACGATGTGAAATGGTTGGCTCCCTATGTCTTGGGCCACAGGCTCATACTTGAGACGGAGGCCAGGATGGAAGGAGTAACGATCCCCTCCGTGCTTGAGTCGATCTTCCGGGAGTCAAAAGCGCCAGTAAGAATGGAGCGATAATCGTATGCTTCGTGCAGCCAAACCGGCGAGGTGGCCGGTAAAAGCCTGGGTACTTCTGCTCTGCTTGGTCTCCTGTCTTTTCTTCGTGCTGTTCCAAGGCGGTAAACTGTCGCTGATGCTGTTCATCATTATGCTTACGCTCACCGTCTATTTGGTGCTGGGAAGATGGAGCGGCATTTCTTCCGCGCGCGGCCGAAGAGAGATCCAGGGGGTAACGGGCGGAGCGACGCTGCAGTCGGGCACCGCGCTGAAAGTCGCGATTTCGGTAAACATACCGGGGTTATGGCCGATCCCATACGTAACGGTGAAAGACAAACTTGTCCGGCGGGACGGCAGTATACAACTGTATGAAGGAACTTTCGTCCCGGATTGGAAACGGAGAGGCGAGCTGTCATACGTCACTCCTCCGTTGTCCCGGGGATTTTACCGCTTTGAGGAAATCGCGTGCTCCACGTCGGACATTTTCGGATTATTTGAGCATACGGGACAAATGTCCGTACCTCTCTCGTTCAGCGTGCTTCCCCGGACGATTTCCATCCCGGAATGGCGGCAGCTCCATTTGCTGTTCAAGGGCAACCATCAACATTCGTCAGCGGGAGGCAGCCAGAGGGAAACGACGCAAATCAACGGCGTGCGGGAATATATTTATGGGGACCGTCTGGCAAAAATCCACTGGAATGCAACCGCCCGGACAGGTACGTGGAAATCGAAAGAATTCGAACGGGAATCGTTGCCGAAGCTTGTTCTGCTGCTGGATCGCCAAGCTTCGGGTTACCGTTCGAAGGAAGCATTCGAGCTCGCGGTTTCGGTAGCCGCATCTATTTCGGAGTACGGATCATCGCACAATATGTCGGTCGGTTTGCTGTCGGTCGGCAAAGGGCAGACGTTCTGGGAAGCTCCCGGCGGTTACGACGCAAAGCAGCGGATCGACCGTCACCTGATTGAAGTGCAGCCGGACGCGCAGCATGATTTGATCCGGATTGTCAGCGACCGCTCGAAGCTGCCTGCCGCAGGAAGCTTGATCGTCGCCATATCGCCGCAGCGTTCCGAAACGGTAATGCGCGCGTTTCAACGGCTGCATGCGCACGGCGTCGGCGCCGCGCATATGTGGGTGAATACGGAGCAATCGGTGAAGACGAGAGAAGATTGGATCCGGGCGTTGCGCGGAATCGGAATGGCAGGATACAGCATTCAGCAGCTTGAAGATTTGCCGAAAGCGCTTAGGGGGCGAGGCGTATGAGTCCGGCGGTTCGGGAAGCTCGCCGATGGCTGCTTGCGGATTGGCATGAGAAAGGAATCCGGCTGTTTCTTGGCATCTTTTTGTATCAATTCGTCATTTGGTTCGATGCGTATTGGGTGAATGAGACGAAGCCGATCGTAGCGGGAACGCTCATTGCGGTTTTCGCGGCAGAGTGGTTTACTAGGCGCCCTTCATGGCTCAGAAGGATCGCGGGCATCGCCGCCGCATTCGCCGTGACCGCGCAAGTCGTAAAGCCGGAGCCTGTGAAGGGAATGGAAGAAACGGCGTCGGGGCTGTTGCTTACCGTATTGGAATATGTGCTCCGGTTAACGCCGTTCGTCTGGTTCGCTTTGGGAACATGGGCGATTTATGTCGTGTTGGATCATTATTTAACGACCAGATGGCGATTAATCTCCTTGCTTGTCGGCGGAATCGTCATCCTCAGCATCGTCGATTCGTTCAGCACGTTCGTATTTTGGGACCAAGTGGCCGTTATGATCGCTTGCGGGTTGTTGATGTTGGTAATCCACCATTTGCGGGAATTAAAGACGAAAGCTCCCGAAGGCTACGAACACCTGATGAGTTATCCCATTCCCATCACCGTAATGATTGCGACCATCATAACCGCGTCTTTGGCATTGGGAATGCTTGCGCCCAACATCCGTCCCATTATTATGGATCCGTATACCGCATGGAAGACATATCAGGGAGAGTCCGTGCCGGCGCTCGGGAAAGGCGGAGGATGGTTTGACGAATCGACAACCCGCAATTCTTCTTCCGGTTACAGCCGTAACGATACGAACTTAGGCGGCGCGTTCGATTTCGACTACACTCCGGTGTTTAACGTCGATACGACCCGAAGGAGCTATTGGCGGGGGGAAACCCGCTCACTGTATAACGGTACGGGATGGGAAGCGGCCCCTGCGGAACGCAGCGGCAGTCTTGTTCCCGTGAACGGAAAAATGACGGCGCCGGAGCCGGCGTTTGATGCAAGCCTGATAGAGACGGTAGAAATTGAACAAACGTTCCGTATAAGCACCGAACAACCGTACCCGGTGCTGTTTGCCGCCCCGTTTGCCAATAGCGTGCAGCTTGGAGAAGAAGAGGACTCCTCTCTCTTGAACCGTATGTTTTGGCAGCCGGCGCAAGGCACGATTCTGTGGCGAGAAGCCGATAATGTGCCTTATCCTAAGACGTATACCGTTGTTTCGCATATGCCCGTAATCGACGAGCAAAAATTGCGCGCAGCAAAGCCGGTGTCGAATTCGGAACAATGGCGGGATTATTTGCAGCTGCCCGCGAGCGTCCCCGACCGGGTTCGCCGACTGGCCCGGATGGTTACGCAAGAGGCGGAAACGCCTTACGATAAAGCGAAAGCGATAAAGATGTATCTAAGCACTACGTTTCCGTATACGAATGTGCCGGACGTGTCGAAAGGGAGAAGCGCCGATTTTGTGGACCGTTTTCTCTTTGAAATCCAAGAAGGATATTGCGACTACTACTCGACGGCGATGGTCGTCATGGCACGTTCCATCGGGCTGCCGGCGCGTTGGGTGAAAGGATACGTTCCGGGGCAATCGGATTTAGAGTTCATCTATGAGCAATATTTGCCGGGAGAAGAAGTCGATATTGACGGTCCCGGCACCTACACCGTACGAAATTCGGACGCGCATTCATGGGTGGAAGTATACTTCGACGGATACGGCTGGATTCCGTTCGAACCGACAGCCGGATTTTCGCTTCCGATCGTACAAACGGAGAACGAAACGGAAATCGCTTTGCCTGACGATTTGACGGAAGCCGCGGGCACGCTGCAATCCGAGCCGACTGAAGGAACCGGCTTTCCGGCCGGTCCGGCCGCCGCCGCCGCTGCGGGACTGCTGGCCGTGCTTGCCGTATGGATGGGCTTCCGACTAGGTTGGTTCGGTTGGCTGCAAACGCGTCCCGTTAGAAAATCAATGAATTATAACATTAAGTTTCTGGCCGAAATGGAGAGGCTCTTGTTCCGATTGCGGAGGAAAGGGCTTCATTGGAGCGATAACGAGACCGTTCGCGAAATCATGCAGCGTTGGATGTCGGAACACGTCTGGCTGCAAAAGGATATGCTGGTGCTGCTTCACGCTTTCGAAAAAGCGAAGTACAGCAAAACGGGCTTAAGCGAGCAAGAGTATTGGAATGCGGAAAACCGGATTCGCAAACTGCGCGAAAGCTTGCGTTAAGAGCATGCTTGATCCGCCCGCCGTGCGCGGGCGTGGATCGAAACATGAAAATTTTCTTCCCGGGCACAATTATGGTATCATCTTGGCAAGATGTTTGCGGCGGGGTGAATGCGAATTGTTGCACTTGATGGTGCCGAAGCTCACGGTAAGAACGATATTCGACATCGATTTGGCGGAGCTCAAGCGAAACGGCATTCGCGGGATCATCACCGATTTGGACAACACGCTGGTCGGCGCGAAAGTGCCTTATGCGACGCCCGAGCTCGGAGCATGGCTTGAAACGGTTCGAGAGCGCGGATTTCAAGTGGTCGTGGTTTCAAACAACAGGAAAACCCGCGTCAGCGCCTTTGCCGAGCCGCTCTCCTTACCTTATGTATATCGTGCGAGAAAGCCGCTGCATGCGGCTTTCTTGCGCGCGCTTGAAATGATGTCGCTGCAGCCGAAGGAGACGGCTGTTGTCGGGGACCAGATGATGACGGACGTCCTGGGCGGGAACCGTATCGGGCTGTATACGATATTGGTTGAACCGATCGCAGTGAACGACGAGAGCTGGGTAACGCGCAACGTCAACCGGAACCTGGAGAGAGCGTTCGTTTACAAATTGAGAAAGAAAGGGTGGCTCCCCTAAAGTGAATTTCACGGCGGGAACCGATGTCCGCTGCTCCGGCTGCGGCATTCGCGTTCAATCGGAACATAAAGATGCGCTCGGCTACATTCCTCAAGCCGCGTCGGAGCGGATGCCGTTATTGTGCCAACGCTGCTATCGCATGAAACATTACAATGAGGCTTCCTCCGTTACGCGCGACCAAGGCGAGTTTCTTCGCTTATTGGGCGGAATTGCCGCGACGGACAGCCTCGTTGTGCATATAACCGACATATTCGATTTTGAAGGCAGCGTGATCAGCGGCCTGCAGCGTTTCGTCGGGGACAATCCGGTGGTATTGGTCGTGAACAAGATCGACTTGATTCCTAACGATGTGAATCCGAACCGGATACGGAACTGGGTGCAGAGGCGGGCGAAAGAAGAAGGCCTGAGGATCGCGGATGCTGTCCTTGTAAGCGCGAAACGCAATATCGGTTTCGACCGGCTCGCGGACACATTGGGGCAGCTGCGCCAAGGCAAAGATATTTTTGTCGTCGGAGCGACCAATGTCGGGAAATCTTCGTTTATCAACCGCCTCATCTCCGACTACAGTTCGCTGGAAGCGGAGCTGACCGTGTCATCCTATCCGGGAACGACGCTCGATCTTGTTCACATTCCTCTTGACGATGAGAAGCATATTATCGACACTCCGGGGATCGTATACGAATGGCGTTTGACGGAGCGTTTGCATAAATCCGATTTGGCCGCAATCGTACCGACACGGACGCTAAAACCGGTCACTTATCAGTTGAACCCGCGTCAGACGCTGTTTTTCGGCGGACTTGCACGGTTCGATTTTGTCGAAGGCGGCAGGCAATCGTTCACGTGCTACGTGAGCAACGGCATCGAGATACACCGCACGAAATTGGAAAATGCGGACGCGCTCTACGCGGAACATAAGGGGACGCTGTTGAAGCCTCCCGGCAAAGAGGAGGACGGCGGCCTTGGTCCAATGACGAAACATCGCTTTACAATACGGCCCGGTTCGAATACGGATGTCTACATATCGGGTCTCGGATGGGTTCGTTCGCACGGCAAAGAAGGAGCGGTTATAGACGTTCATGTCCCGAAGGGGATAAAAGTGATCACCAGGGAGAGCTTGATTTAACGCAAAAAAGCAGATCAGGGCTGGGAGGAGAAACCGATGGGGGAAGCGGAGCGTTGGCTTGGGACTGCGGTCAATAGCGAAACGTTGTTTTACGGCGTATTCGGGGATCCGGTCCGCCACTCGAAATCCCCTGCCATGTTAGGCAGAGCCTTTCAAGCAGCAGGGTTGAATGCCGTTTACGGCGCGTTTCATGTTCGTCCGGAACAATTGCGGGGCGCGGTGGAAGGCGTTAGATCACTCGGGTTTCGGGGCGTCAATGTCACGATCCCGCACAAAGTTCACGTCATGGAATATTTGGACGAAATCGACGCTACCGCGAGCCTCGCCGGGGCAGTGAATACGATTGTCAACAAAGACGGACGTCTTGTCGGATATAACACGGACGGAATCGGCTACGTTCGTTCGCTGAAAGAAGAAACCGGAGCCCGGATCGAGGGCTCGAGCATCTTGATGCTCGGAGCGGGAGGGGCGTCCCGGGGCGTGGCTCTCGCGCTTGCTTCCGAGCGTCCGGCCCGCATATGGATCGCCAACAGAACGAAAGACAAAGCGGTGTCGCTTGCGGAGGAGCTGTCCCGGTTAACGGAGGCCGAAGGAATTGCTTGGGAGGGAATCGACCATATTATAGGCAAAGTCGATTTCGTAGTAAATACGACGCCGATCGGGATGGATCCGAACACGCACGAAACTCCGATAGAGCCTTCAATGATTGTTCCGGGCACCGTTGTCAGCGACTTGATCTACAATCCGTTGATCACCAAGTTTTTGCGGGATGCCCGGTCACGGGGCGCCGTCATACACGGCGGTCTCGGCATGTTTGTCTACCAAGGGGCGTATGCGTTCGAATATTGGACCGGCCTTTCGGCTCCCGTCGAAGCAATGCGATCCGAGGTGCTGCGCTTGTTGGACAATGCGGGAGGGGGAGGCGCATGACGAGGCGAATCGGCATCATGGGCGGAACGTTCGACCCGATTCATACCGGACATCTCATTGTGGCTGAAAGAGCAAGAGAGACCGGCGGCTTCGACGAGATTTGGTTCATACCGTCGCATCAACCGCCGCATAAGCCCCCCCTGCAGGGTGCAACTCCCGCCGATCGCGTCAAGATGGTGGAAGCGGCCATCCGGGGAAACCCTTATTTTCGGTTGGAACGGCTTGAAATCAATCGGGGCGGGGTATCGTATACGATCGATACGGTCATCGAGCTGAAGCGCAAGTATCCTGACGATCAATTCGTATGGATCATAGGCGCGGATATGGTTCAATATCTAACGTACTGGCACCGGATGGATGAAATCGCGGAGCATATCGAGTTCCTTGGCGTTGCGAGACCCGGCTATAATTTCAAACAGGCGGAACTGCCCGCATCGGTACGAGGAAGAATATCGTTTGCGGACATGCCGGAATTGAACATCTCATCGACGGAAATAAGGGACCGGATCCGCAAGGGCTTATCGGTGCGGTATATGTTGCCTGATCAGGTGCGAATCCTTATTGAGGAGAACCGTCTTTATGAATCATAAGGAACTCGTCTCCCGATTGATGGCATCCGTCGAACGGCAAATGCCCGCCAAGAGATGGAAGCATACGCTGGGTGTCGTCTCATGCTCGAAGTCGTTGGCGGCATCGTTCGGAGCGGACGCGGAAAAAGCCGAGATTGCGGCCATTCTTCACGACGTCGCTAAATTTTGGCCGGTCGAGAGGCAGCGGGAAGCGATCCTGCACGAAGGCGCTGAGGTCGCGCTCGGCGCACTCGATTACGATAAAGATCTATGGCACGCGCATGCGGGAGCCTATGCGGCCAAGCGGGAATACGGAATAGAAGATACGGAAATATTGGACGCGATCCGATACCATACGTCGGGGCGGGCGGGAATGACATTGCTTGAGAAAGTCGTTTGTCTCGCCGATTATATCGAGCCGGGAAGAGATTTTCCCGGAGTGGAGGACATTCGCCGGTTGGCGGAAAAGAGCTTGGAAAAGGCGCTGCTCGCCGCGTTCGACGGTACGATCGTTTCACTGCTTCGCAAACGAAAACGAATTTATCCTTTAACGGTTTATACTCGCAACGATCTCTTGGAAACAATAATAGCCCGGGAGGCTGAAGAATGACAATAACCTCTGATGCGCTGCTGCAGCTGGCGGTTGAAGCCGCCGAAGACAAGAAGGCGTACAATATCGTCGCTTTGGATTTGCAGGGCATATCGCCCGTTGCGGATTATTACGTAATCTGTCACGGCAACTCCGATACGCAAGTGCAATCCATTGCGACGGAAATCCGGAAGAAAGCCGAAGAACGCGGCACCCGCGTTCGGGGCGTCGAAGGATTCGACTCGGCGCGATGGGTGTTGGTGGACATCGGCGACGTAGTGGTGCATGTGTTTCATAGGGATGAACGGGAGTACTACAATATTGAGCGCATATGGTCCGACGCGAAAGCGGTAGAGTTGGCATGAACGGAGGAGCGGCAGTGACGGGAATGGAAGCCGGAACGACGGAGAAGCTGCAGGTGGCGCAAGAGACGCAGCACGGGTTCATTTTGACGAACGGCGCCGGGAGGGTGCTTCTCCCTTTCCCGGAAGCGCTCGGCAGAGAGCTGAAAGCGGGTGATACGGTCGACGCGTTCTTGTACCATGACAGCGAAGACCGGTTAACGGCGACGCTGCGGGAACCGCTGCTTCATTTCGGCGAATTGGGCCGTCTGATGGTGGCGGACATTCATCCGAAACTGGGGTGCTTCCTGGAAATCGGGCTTCCGCGCCACGTGCTGCTCCCTGCCGGGGAGCTTCCCTTGGATACAAAGTACCGTCCGGTCGAAGGCGATGAAGTCTATGTCGTGCTGGACCGCGATAAATCCGGGCGGCTCCTGGCCAGAGCGGCGAAGGAAGATGCGATAAGCAAACGCGTGTTCAGGGCGCCTTCCGATTGGCGCAATCGCTGGGTTGACGGTTGGGTGTACCACACGCTGCGCACCGGCACGTTCGTCGTTTGCGAAGGCGGCGTGCTCGGGTTCGGCGCGATCGGATACATTCCGGATCATGAGCGGACAAAGACGCTGCGCGTAGGCGAGAAAGTGCACGCAAGGGTTACGTTCGTCCGCGAGGACGGACATGTCAATCTGTCGATGCGCCAGCGCAAAGAAGTCGGCCGTATGGAGGATTCGGACCGGCTGCTCGCCTTTTTGCGGGAGCGGCCGAACAAGGCGATGCCTTACTCGGATGAGACGCCCTCCGATATTATTTCCCAGAAGTTCGGGATCAGTAAATCGGCGTTCAAGCGGGCGATAGGTAAGCTGATGAAAGAAGGGCTTGTCGAGCAGGAAGGCAGCTGGACCCGCTTGACGGAGCGGGGAGCGGCCGGCGCAGCATCCGAATCCACATCCGAGGGGAATGAGGCGCCATGACAAGCCGGCCGTACGGCGGTTTCGCGTATGTGTACGACCGCCTGATGTCGGATATGCCTTACGGGGAATGGCTCGGGTGGCTTGACGCGTTCTGGGAGGCACATGGGCGCCCGTCCACCGTCGCCGATCTCGGCTGCGGCACCGGAACGATCGCTTTACCGCTCGCCGCTTCCGGGTACCGGGTTGTGGGCATCGACATCTCCGAAGATATGCTGGCGGTTGCCAAGCATAAGGAGGCGTCCGCCCGCAGCGAAACACCGTTGGCCGGAACGGTCGACTGGGTATGCCAGGATATGAGATCGTGGTCGTGGAGCGCGCCGGTCGATGCGGTCGTTTCGCTATGCGATTGCATGAATTATTTGCTGGAAGAGGACGATTTGCGGCGAACGTTTCGTCAAGTGCTGGAAGGGTTGGCGCCGGGCGGGACGTTTTTGTTCGATATGCATCACAGCAACCGGCTTCAGGAATATGCGGATAATGAGCCGTTTTGTCTTGACGAGGAAGATGTATCCTACATATGGACATGCGATATGGACGAGCACTCCGACACGATCACGCATCGGCTCTCGATTTTCATCCGCGAAGGGGAACGGTACGTGAAAGTGGTCGAGACGCACCGCCAGCGGGCGTATCCGGAGCCGCTTATCCGCCGCATGCTTTCGGACGCAGGATTTACCGACGTGAACAGTTATGAAGACTTTTCTTTCGACCCAGTGGACGACCGTTCCACCTTGCGGATGTTTTTTACTGCGCGGAAGCCGGCGATGTAGAACGCATGATTTGCTTTAGCGACCACTGTTTCCGCAAAGAGGGGGAGGTCAAAATTTGATCTTATTCGAAATTCGGGAGCCGAATTTATGGATAAGTGGGCGAATTAGGCGCAGTTTTTGACCTCCTATATCCACCACGCTTACCTAGTGAGGTCAAAAATTGACCTTACTCACATAAATAGGGTCAATATTGAGACTGTCGATAAATTGTTGGCGTTTTCATACGCTGCAAGCGAAGAAATTTCGGTTGCAAGGTCGCAAAAGCCATTTTCAGACGCTGCAAGCGAAGAAACATAAATAGGGTCAATATTGAGGCTGTCGATTAATTGTGAACTACAGACTTTGCATTACAAACAAACGCTGTATGTAACCGAAAAAACATCAAAAAGTCCGGTTACACAATGATGAACTGGAACAATAGTTTCACTTTTTGAAGTTATTTCACGGAAAGTGGCTGGATTGATGGCAATAGTTTCATTTTTTGAAGTTATTCCGTGCATTTTGGGTGAAAATGAGTCAGATCGGGCACAATAGTTTCACTTTTTGAAGTTATTTCACGGAAAGTGGCTGGATTGATGGCAATAGTTTCATTTTTTGAAGTTATTCCGTGCATTTTGGGTGAAAATGAGTCAGATCGGGCACAATAGTTTCACTTTTTGAAGTTATTACGTGCAAGGCTTGGGTTTGGGAGGGAATAGTTTCATTTTTTGAAGTTATTACGTGCTTTTTCGGGAGACGGCGGCAATTCAGACGGAAAGCCAGATTCAAATGCTCAATTTATACATGGAAGTTCACAATTAATCGACAGTCTCATATTTGACCCTATCAGTAACAGGCGCTTGAAAAATACACCATGAACGGTAATCAATGAGTATTAGATGCTTCTGGCCACATGCCAGACATACTCTTCTTGACTTTGCTGATGCGAGCCGGGTATAATTTGAAATAATTGCAAAACGAAAAGCAACGACAAGGAGCAGTAACCGCGCGGAAACCGCAAACGCAGAGAGTCGACGGACCGGTGCAAGTCGACGCGGATCGGCGGCGAACTCGCCTTGAAGCTTCGCAATCGAACGGTGCAACGTATAAGCGCCCTAGATTGCGGCGTACCCTCGCGTTAAGAGGAAGAGTGAACGGAATGGCAAAGCATGCGCTCCGTTAACTAGGGTGGTACCACGGGAGAACAACGCTCTCGTCCCTAGCGATGTCCGCTAGGGGCGAGGGCTTTTTTAAGTTTAGTTGAGTACAACAAGGAAGGTGCAGGCAATGTCCGAGACGGCGAAACAAACACAGGGCGGGTACGTCCCGCAATCGATCGAACCGAAATGGCAAAAGTACTGGGACGAACACAAGACGTTCAAGGTGCTTGACGACCCTTCGAAACAGAAGTTTTACGCGCTTGACATGTTCCCGTATCCTTCGGGAGACGGACTCCATGTCGGCCACCCGGAAGGGTATACGGCGACGGATATCATTTCGCGTTACAAGCGTGCGCGCGGCTTTGACGTGCTCCACCCGATGGGATGGGACGCGTTCGGATTGCCGGCGGAGCAGCACGCGCTCAATACCGGCAAACATCCGCGCGACATTACGAAGAAAAACATCGACAACTTCCGCAGGCAGATCAAATCGCTCGGTTTCAGTTACGATTGGGACAGAGAATTCAGTACGACCGATCCGTCCTATTACAAGTGGACGCAATGGATTTTCTTGCAGCTGTATAAACGGGGTCTCGCGTATGTAGCGGAGATGCCGGTGAACTGGTGCCCGGCGTTAGGCACTGTGCTGGCGAACGAGGAAGTGATTGACGGTAAAAGCGAAAGAGGCGGCCATCCGGTCATCCGCTTGCCGATGCGGCAGTGGGTGCTCCGCATAACGGCTTACGCCGAGCGGCTGCTGGAGGATTTGGAAGAGCTCGATTGGCCGGAAAGCATTAAGGAGATGCAGCGCAACTGGATCGGCAAATCGGTCGGAGCGGAAGTGCGGTTCGACATCGACGGCCATCCGGGCCATTCGCTCGTTGTGTTCACTACGAGACCGGATACGCTGTTCGGCGCGACCTATTGCGTCTTGGCGCCCGAGCATGAATTGGTGGAACGGATCGCGTCCGATGCGCAGCGAGATGCGGTGAACGCGTATCGAGAAGCGGCGGAGAGAAAGAGCGACCTCGAGCGGACCGACTTGGCGAAAGACAAGACGGGCGTGTTCACGGGGGCATATGCCGTCAATCCGGTGAACGGCGCAAAGGTGCCGGTTTGGATTGCGGATTACGTGCTTGGCGGTTACGGCACCGGGGCGATCATGGCGGTGCCGGGACACGATCAGCGAGACTGGGAATTCGCCAAGAAGTTCGACTTGCCGATCATCGAGGTCGTGCAAGGCGGCGACATTGCGAAAGAAGCGTACGCCGGGGACGGCGGGCATATTAATTCCGGCTTCTTGAACGGCTTGAACACGCAGGACGCGATCGACCGGATGATCGAGCATCTGGAGTCGAACGGCACCGGAAGCAAGAAGGTAACGTACCGTCTTCGCGACTGGCTGTTCTCCAGGCAGCGGTACTGGGGCGAACCGATTCCCGTGCTGCATCTGGAAGACGGGACGATGAAGGCAGTTTCGGACGAAGATCTGCCGCTGCTGCTGCCGGACGTCGATGAAATCAAGCCTTCGGGCACGGGCGAATCGCCTCTTGCGAACGTCGTGGAATGGGTGAACGTGATCGATCCGGAGACTGGCAAGAACGCGAAACGCGAGACGAACACGATGCCGCAGTGGGCCGGAAGCTGCTGGTACTACTTGCGCTTCATCGACCCGCACAACGAGCGGGAAATTTGCTCGAAGGAGAAGCAGGAGCGATGGCTGCCGGTCGACCTGTATATCGGCGGCGCGGAGCACGCGGTATTGCACTTGCTGTACGCCCGCTTCTGGCATAAAGTGCTGTACGATATCGGCGTCGTATCGACGAAAGAGCCGTTCTGGAAGCTTGTCAACCAAGGCATGATACTGGGCGACAACGGCGAGAAGATGAGCAAATCCCGCGGCAACGTCATCAACCCGGACGATATCGTCAACGAATACGGTGCGGATACGCTCCGGATGTACGAGATGTTCATGGGACCGCTTGAGGCGACGAAGCCTTGGAACACGAACGGTGTGGAAGGGGTTTACCGCTTCTTGAACCGTGTATGGCGGTTGTTCGTGACCGAAGACGGCGCTCTGAACCCGAAAATTCGTTCGGACGGCGGCACCGACGACTTTAAGCGGACATGGCACAAAACCGTGAAGAAAATAACGGAAGATTATGAAGCGCTCCGCTTTAACACGGCGATATCGCAAATGATGATCTTTGTGAATGAAGCGTATAAATTGGAGACGCTCCCTCTTGAGGGCATGAATCAGTTCGTCCAGCTGCTTGCGCCGATCGCTCCTCACATCTCCGAAGAGCTGTGGGAGAAATTGGGCCATTCCGGTTCCATCAGTTACGTTCCTTGGCCGGAGTATGACGAACGTTGGACGGTGGACGACGAAGTCGAAATTGTCGTTCAAGTGAACGGCAAGATCATCGAACGCGCGAACGTTCCTGCGGATGCGGACGAGACGGCGCTTAGGGAAATCGCGTTTGGGCTGCCGAACGTAAAAGAGGCGATGACAGGGAAAGAAGTCCGCAAGGTCATCGCCGTCAAAGGCAAGCTTGTTAATATAGTAGTCGGGTGATCGAACAATCGAGTCATTGGGTGGGGTTGTAAAACAACCCCTCCACTTTCTCCAGTTCTTCGTGATACTTATTGTGCGTCGAGCGGATCAGCCGTTCGAACGTGCCTTCCAAATCCATAGACAACATGCGCAATCCTTCCTCGGTAATGCCTCCGGGCACGGTCACGCGCTCCCGCAACGATTCCGGAGAAAATCCGCCGGCCGTGAGCAGCAGACCTGTGCCGAGCACCATCTCGCAGGCGAGGCGGGCCGCTTCTTCTTTCGGAATGCCGGTCTTCTCGACCGCAGCATTCACGAATTGTTCGACAAAAAACGACAAAAATGCGGGTCCGCAGCTGGACAAATCCGAACTAATACGCGTATATTCCTCGGAAACTTTTAACGGCTTCGATATGTGCTTAAGCAAATTTTCCAACCGTTCGGCATCATCGGTATTCAAACGGTTTCCTAACATTACAAGAGTCGCGCCGCTGCAAACATAGTTCGTTATGCTGGGGATCATCTTGGCGATTTTGCATCGCAAATGCTCTTCAAGATGGCGAATGAGCACCGGACTGGTAATCGAAACGATCAATTGCTCCGGCAATACTACTCTTTTGATCTCGTCAATCACTTTCTTGAATTGCTTCGGTTTTATGCAAAGAAAAACAATGTCCGATTCCAATACGACTTCAATATTCGACCGGGCGGCGCGCAGCCCGGGGTAAGCCGCGGCGAGACGCTCCGCTTTTTGGAACGTGCGGTTTGCCGCAATGATTTGTTTCGGCTGGAGAGCGTTCGTTTTGATGAATGATTCGATCAAGATGCTGCCCATGCTGCCCGTCCCTATGAATCCGACGTTCATCCGTTTCCTCCTCCTTCTATCTGGGCCATTCATCCGTAGCAAGAGATCGCTTTTATTGATTATATGAATTGTAAATGTTGTCCTATACCAGTTGAAATACGCAAATACCCATTTTATGGAGGTTTTTCATGTTTGCACGATTTTCTCCATGGGCTGTCATCGCGGCTATTGCCGTTTTGACAGGGGCGGCTGTTCTTGTGTGGTCGCCATGGTCAGTACCGGTCGAATCGGAGTGGATCGAAGTCAACGAATCCATGGCGAAGCTTTTGCCGGAGGAAGAGATGGACACAGCTGCGGAGGCGGCGGTGGCGCAGGTTCAGGCACAGGCACACAAGCAGGAAAAAGCGCAGTCACAAGAACAGTCACAAGAACAGTCACAAGAAGAGGCCACACTTCCGCCTGCGGAATCCGCAAAGTCATCGGAGCCGGAGCAAGTGCCGTATCCGGCCGAAACGGAAACGGTCATCGATATAAACCGGGCAAGCTCATCCGACCTCGATACGCTGCCGGGGATCGGCGCCAAAAAAGCGGACGCGATCGTCGCTCACAGGAAGGAGCACGGACCGTTCCGCACGATCGAAGACATTATGAACGTAAAGGGCATCGGGGAAAAAATGTTCGCGAAGATGAAGCATCGGTTAACGGTCGGCAATAAAGCGGATTCGCCA
Organism: Paenibacillus alkalitolerans; assembly: GCF_016482785.1. Classification (GTDB taxonomy): domain Bacteria; phylum Bacillota; class Bacilli; order Paenibacillales; family YIM-B00363; genus Paenibacillus_AE; species Paenibacillus_AE alkalitolerans. Next base: position 184,873 of record NZ_JAEMXM010000009.1, read on the forward strand.
AAATAATTGTTTTCATCCGCCGGAAGGTGTGCGAGAATAGGTAGAAAATCGGGAGGACAACTTTCAAACATGCGCAAAGATTGGGACACCTATTTTCTTGATATCGCCTACATGGCGTCAACCCGATCCCAATGCTCTCGCCGGAAGGTCGGCGCGGTGCTGGTGAAGGGCAAGAAGCTGCTCGGCAGCGCGTACAACGGGGCTCCGATGGGGGTGCCTGATTGTTCCGAGGCAGGCTGCATGATCGTGGAAGAGTACGAGATGTCCGCAGGCGACAGTGGAGAAACGCTGGTTAAGAAGCAGCGCTGCGTCCGCACGATCCACGCGGAGCAAAACTTGCTGCTGTTCACCGATACTCACGACCGGGAAGACGCAACCGTATACGTCACCGATCAGCCGTGCTGGACGTGCGCCAATATGCTTGCCAACAGCGGAGTGAAGGAAATTGTATTCCACCGGTCTTATCCGAAAGACGCGGATAAAGTCGAGGCGCTTATGGCGCAGATGGGTATTCGCTTCCGGCGGTTGGAGTCTTACGTTCCGCCGCCCGGGACAACGCAGAGCAAAGTCGTCACCTAAATATTTAAATTATCGGCCGTGAAGCACACGCGCCGCTCTCCATGAAAGGAGAGCGGCGTTTTTATTTTTTTTGCTCCGCGGCAAGGAGAGGTTCGGATGAGAAGACCGATTGTGGGCGTCGCGGTGCATTGGGTAATAGGAATGGCGGCAGCTGCGGGCGGACAAATCGCGAATGTACTTATTGCGATCGCCATGACGGCGGTTTTTTGGCTCGGCGCTTGCCTGCTTCAAGAGGATGCCGGCAACAGGACGGGATTGCAAAGATTATGGTTGTACACACTCGCTTTGACCATTGGCGCCTCTTGGTATATGTGGAACGAAAAGCATAACGTTTCGCGCCTTGCCGAAGCCTTCGATATACATGACGGGACCGGGATAACGGCCCGGGGCACGATTGCGTCCAAACCGGAAATCGACGGCGACCGGGCGGAATTCGTTCTTGAAACCGAAGAGGCAGCCGTTGAAGGAAGCAAGCGGCCTGTGAAAATAAAGGAACGGTTGAAAGTATACTTGCGCTTCGCGTCTCCGGAGGAGAAGGAGAAAGGGCTGACGTGGAAAAGAGGAGACGTGCTGACAGCCTCGGGGTCATTGCGGCCGCCGCTCCCCGCGACGAACTTCGGAGCTTTCGATTACCGGGAATATTTGCGGCGGCAGCATATTCATTGGATGCTGAACGTGAAGGGATTGGACAACGTTGACGCCGGAAGCGGGAGCGGAAGCCGATTGTCGATGGATCGCGCTCAGTCTTATGTCGACGAATTTCGCCGGACTCTTGCGCAGCGGCTAGCTGCCGTATACTCCGAGCCTTATGCGGGATTTATGCAGGGCTTGGTCATCGGAGCAAGGGACGGGCTGGACCCGGAACAGTTCCGGCAGTTTTCGCAAATCGGATTGACGCATATTTTGGCGATTTCAGGTCTGCATGTGGCGATATACGTCGGCGCCGTGTTATGGCTTCTCCGCCGCTCGCCGCTTACCCGCGAAACGCAGCTCGCTTGCGCCATCGCCGCCGTGCCTTTTTATATCGCCGTCACCGGAGCTTCCCCTTCGGTCGTTCGCGCCGGAATGATGGCGATCCTGTCGCTTTACGCCGCCCGCCGCCGCTTGTTGAAAGACGGGCTGCACGTGCTCAGTTTCGCGGCGGTCGCCATGCTGGCGTGGAACCCGTATTATATGCACGATGTGAGCTTCCAGCTGTCCTTTGCCGTCACGGCCGGACTTATCATAGGCGTTCCCTTAATGAATGCGGCGATCCCCATAGCGCATCGGGGAATCCGTTCCGCCGTTGCGGTCACGCTCGTTGCACAGGCCGTATCGTTTCCGCTTACTTTATTTTATTTCAACGGATTTTCCTTACTTTCGTTTCCTGCAAATCTGGCGATGGTGCCGATTTTCAGTTTTGTCGTTTTGCCGCTTGGAACGCTCTCCCTGCTATTCTCGTTCTTAACGCCGACTATTGCGTCTGCGGCTGCTTGGTGCGGCGAACGGGTGGCGGCGGCCTGCTTTTGGGCGGTGGAGCGAATGAATGCGCTGGAAGGCGCGTATACCATCTGGGCGAGTCCGCCCGTATGGTGGATTGCCGTCTATTACGCCGCATTGTTTTGGCTGCTGAACGCTCTCTCCGGCGCCGCATGGGGGCATCGCTTCGGCTTCACGCCCAAGTCAAGCTGCGCGGCCGCAGCGCTGCTGCTGTCCGGTCTGCTTGCATTCGCCTACACGCCGGATGCATTCGACCGCAGCGGCACCGTCTCGTTCCTTGACGTCGGGCAGGGAGACGCGATCCTCATCCGCACGCCTTCCGGCAAATCCGTGTTGATCGACGGAGGCGGCACATTGCGGTTTACGAAGCCCGGACAACAATGGCGTGAACGGAAAGACCCTTACGAGGTGGGCGAGGATCTGCTCGTACCGCTGTTAAAGAGGCGGGGAGTGCAGCGGATCGACGCGCTGTTCATATCGCATCAGGACACGGACCATATAGGCGGTTTGCAGGCCGTCATCGAACAAATCCCGGTGAGGCGCATATGGTTTAACGGAACGTTGAGACAAACCGACACCGCCGAAACGTTGTTCCGGACCGCACTGCGTAAAGCTACTCCTCTCTCCCCCGCATCTGCAGGCGATTCTATCCGCATCGACGACGCGACGCAAGTTCGAATGCTGCACCCGATTCCGCCGAGTACTAACGATGAAGTATCCGTCTTGGAAGAACAGAATGAATCGTCGATCGTATTTGTGCTGGAGATGTATGGGATGACGTTTCTATTCACAGGCGATATCGGGGAGGAAACGGAACGGTTCGTGCTGAACAGGCTTCATAGCGAAGGCGGGGGCGCACCGTCAATCGATGTGCTCAAAATCGCGCACCACGGCAGCAAATCTTCCACATCGGACGAATGGCTGCAAGCATGGCGCGCAAAGTCGGCCGTCATTTCGGCCGGGCGGGGCAACGTGTACGGACACCCGCATCCGACAGTAATCGATAAACTTCAACGGCGCGGCATCGCGGTGTTTCGCACCGACTCTCACGGAGAAGTGCAGTTTACCGTAACGCCGGGGCATCTACGGGTGAGAACGAAAATGTTTATGCAGTTACCACAATAGATTTTCTCGCGTTTGCGGGTTGACAATCCGTGTACCGGACTTGACAATAAGATGATTAAGATGTCTAGAGGTGTTGACGTAAGACGATGAATACGGTATCCAAGTCGATGTATGTGAAGCAACAGATCGTAAAGCTGATCGAGCAAGGAGTCTACAATGCGGGAGAGCAGCTGCCGTCGGAGATTCAAATGGCGAAACGGTTTCATGTGAGCCGGGAAACGTTCCGTGACGCGATTAAGATGCTGGAAGCGGAAGGTCGGCTGCTTGTGAAGCACGGTGTAGGAACGTTTGTCATCGATCCGCTGCCGCCGATTGCCAGTAACCTGGAACGGTTATCCGGTTCCGGGGAAATGATTCGCTTGGCCGGGCTGACAGAAAGCGAAAGCCTTATATCGCTTGCGAATTCGCCTTGTCCGGATGAGGTTGCGGTGAAATTAGGCATACGTTCGGGCGAGGAAGCCACTGTGTTGCAACGGATACGCAACGCGAACGGCGAGCCCGTCATGCTGTCCGTCAATTATTTGCCGGTGTCGGTCGTTGGCGATTTGTTCGACCGCGTCCCGTTTTCCGGATCTTTATTACATTTTGTGGAGAATCACCTGTCTGTAAAGATCGTCAAAGCCGATACGGAAATTACCGTTCCGCTGCACATCGACCGAAACTGCCAGCAGCTGCTTCTTCATCCCCAGACTACGGTGCTTCTGTTAAAGCAGGTTCATTACGACGAACTAAACCGTCCGTTATTTTATTCGCTTGACTATATGCGCAACGATATCTTCTCGTTTCATATCAGGCGCAGCCGGTGATTGCACCCAGGTGCGAATAAAAAACCGCCAGGAAGGTTGAACTGTGACCCGTAAGATGGACACTTTGAAAAAAGTGA